>NZ_JACWFG010000009.1 GCF_019749295.1 Neobacillus niacini | reverse complement strand
AAAATATTGACAAACTATTAGCTGGTTTAGTTCAATAAGAAAAAGCCAGCCGTTTTTTGTAGCCAGCTCTTATAGGAAAGCACCCCGTTAGTTCAACAAGGACATAACTTATATTTCAATTTGTTTAATTATTTTAGCTGGATTACCGCCAACTACAACGTTATCTGGCACATTTTTAGTGACTACTGCACCTGCTGCAATAACAACATTATTACCTATCGTAACTCCTGGATTTATTACTGCACTTCCACCAATCCATACATTATTCCCGAAAGTAATTGGTTTTGCATATTCTTTACCTGAATTACGTTCAGTTGGATTAAGTGGATGCGTAGCTGTATAGATTTGTACATTGGGTCCAAGCAAACAATTATCCCCAAATCGCACTTCACAAACATCTAATATAGTACAGTCAAAGTTTGCAAAAAAGTTTTCACCTACATATGTGTTATATCCATAATCAAATCTTATATTGGGTTCCATATATAGGTTCTCACCAGTTGAACCGAGTAATTCCTTTAACAACTTAGTACGTTTATCTCCTTCGGTTTCTAAAGTTTGATTATATATTCTAACCTTGTGTCTTGCTTCCTCACGTTCCTTTAATAATATTGGGTCAGCAGGATTGTACATTTCTCCAGCCAACATTTTCTCTTTTTCAGTTCTCATTTTAATGACCTACTTTCAAATATGTTTGATTATCTAAAAAATACTAGTAAACAGTATAAAAAAGATTTAGTTCTATCCTCATTTTTGAATATAACAGAATATTCAGAGGCAAGATTTCAATATTTTTGGTTATGGACATTTAAATTCTTTGTCGGTGAAATTGGTTACAAAAAAAAAACGCACTAACCTGCTTCTTTAGTTGAAGAACAAAAGGGATCGCCCAGCAATCCCGATTTTAAGATAAGCAACCCATTTGTTGAATAAAATTTAAGGGTTATTCAATAAATTATTTAATTTAACCAATGCTTCACATACTTCTTTTCTTAGTTGTTGTTCGGATATTTCAAAAGCTGTTTCTTGTCCAGGAAGACATTCGTGCCAATAACAATCTACTGCTGCAAAAACTCCGTTTAGGATTTCGAATAGCGTGTTATCCATTCCTTCTGTATCATTTTTAAATGTTTTTAGATAGTCACGTTCAAAATCCTCAACAATAATTACTTCATCTATAAAATCTTTCATTAACTTTTTATACTTATAAGCAAACATTTCTTACCTCTTTTATGGATTTCCTTTCAATCCATTCTAATGATATTGCTTCTTCAAGTAAACTGCCAAGTTACTTGATTAAGAAAGGATGTATCATTCACAAGAAACACTCCAATTAAATGCTAAAAAAGTCCTGTCAACTATTGGAGTTTTTCCGTTGTAGATGCAAGCATTTTTTGCATAATTAAACGAATTAAAATTTAGCACTGCTGACAATATCAGTAAGGATAAAACGATTAAAGATAGTACATATAAATTCTTTCTCCTTGTCATTTTAAGTTACTCCCCTATACTCTTTCATTTAATATATTTTACCATATAAATACAGAAATCTTGTTGAACTATCCTGCTTCGTTAGTTCAATAAAAAAAGGTATTACTCCAATCTCATTGTTTTGAAAAAATCAAAATCCTAGGATATTTTTCATATCACTAGGATGAAGGAATGACTAATTATAAATTTTCAATTTTTTCTATATCCTCTGCAGATAATACGAAATCGAAAAGATCTATATTAGATGCTTGATTTTCACGGTTGTGAGATTTAGGAATAACGATCACACCGCGTTGGATCTGGTATTTTAATAAGACTTGTGCACCAGATAATTTATAAGCTTTACCGATTTCATCCAATACTTCTTTTTGATGGGCTTCGGCTTTCATTGGTCCCCATGCAACAGGTGTAATGCCCTCGTCTTTTAATATGGCAAGGAGATCTTCGTTAGGTTCTTTTAAGTTAACTTGTATTTGGTTAACAGCTGGCTTCACTTTAGCGAATTCTTTCAATTCATCTAGATGATTTTTTCCAAAGTTTGAAACGCCGATTGCTTTTAGTTTGCCCGCTTCGTAATATTCTTCAAAGACTTCCCAAGTGTTTTTAAGTTGTACTTTGTCTTCAATAGGGAAGTGAATAAGCAGCAGGTCGAGATAGTCTGTTTGGAAGTTTTTTAGACTGTTATCGATAGCCGCTCGAGTAGCTTCCTTTGAAGAAATATATTCTTCGTTAGGTGGAACTTTTGTCGTAATGAATAACTCTTCTCGAGGCACTGTGCTTCCTGCTAAAACTGTTCCGACAAGTTCTTCGTTTCGGTACATGATGGCTGCGTCTATTGAACGGTAACCCAACTCAAGTGCTGATACGAGTTCAGGAACTTCATTTGTTAAAGCCCCGTTATACTCATTATTTTCTTTTCCATAAGTATTTGTACCTGTACCTACAATTGGCATTTTTAACCCATTATTAAGTGTTATGTATTCCATATTCTTAAGCACTCCCTTTGTATACTCTAATTACTTTACTTACAAAGTACATCATAACAAATTATAGAATTTTCAAAAAGGAATGTAAGTACATGTCTATCATTCTTGTTAATATCTATGTGATCGATTCCATAGAAGAAAAGAAGGCCCGCAGGCCCATGAAATACGATTAATTCATCTGTGCATTAGAATCTCCGTCGTCGTCTTCTTTCTCTTTTAAATACAAAGGGGAAAAATAAGAATTGAAAAGGGAAAAACACTCTTCTTCTAAAATCGTTACGAAAATATCCCATGTGTATGGATTCCCCTTTGATTTCAGACTTCCTGCCTTTTGGTCTTACAATTTAGCAAAATGAAGCCCCTACAATGATCAGAAGAATGAACAACACAACGATTAATACAAAGCTGCTGCCGCCATAGCCACCGCCGTATCCACAACCACCGAACCAACTCATATTTTTCACCACCAATCGTACAAAAGCTATTTCTCCTTATGTATATTTTTAAAGAAAAGGATTGATTGGACATCTATCATGATGGTTAGAACAAAACAATTTCTAAAAGTAAAAAAGCGTCTGCACTACAATGCAAACGCCTCCTGTGAGGTAGTTATATTGGCTTGGCGGCTTAATAATAACTTATGCGCTCAGAATAAAGCTGAATGGGACAAGTGTTGATTAAAAATTAATTAAGCACTATTTTTGCTATTATTATTCCAATTGGCATGCCCAGCATATCAACCATCACTCTCTTGAAGCAGCTATTTTATTACGATGCATATCATATAAATCCCACTTTTCCATCGCTAAACTCCTAATGTTAAATTTATTGTAACAAGAATTAACTAAACTGCATTGTTACTTGATTATCTATATGGAAGTGCCCCCATTTTTTTCAAGTCCTATAAATTATACTTGTGACAGAAAGTAATAATGTAAGAGAATATTATTAGTAGGCGATACCTACACGTGATTTTATATAATGGTTACTTTCAATCTGCTTATATGTAAATTCTGCTGTATCCGATACGTGTATTTTATTTCCACCCACAGGCAAAAAATCATGTTCCACACGATATTCACCTATACTCTCTCCATCCGGTAAATACGTAGGACATACAATAGTCCATGCGAGTGTTGATTGTTTAAGCATATCGTAAACTTTATGATGTTCTTCTGCTGCACGGGTTGATTTACGTTTTGATTCACTTGACTGATAACGGAGTACGGCAGGCGTACTTCTACTTTGTAAGATCCCTGCAGTTCCTATCGTGATAATTCGTTGTATACCTTCGTTTTCCATTGCTTTTATAATTAGTGGCATACTTTCTGATAGAGTGGTTGTGCCATCAGTATTTAGTGCACTAATAACTACATCAATCCCATGCATGGCACGTACGATATCATTTTTATTTAAAACATTCCCTTGAATAATGGTTAAATTTTCACTATTGATTTGAATCTTCTCTGGAGTGCGAACTAATACAGTAACATGATGTCTATCTTGAAGGGCATACGTTACGATTTGACTTCCAACTCGTCCAGTTGCACCTAAAATTAAAATATTCAAAAGTAGTATCCTCCTTTTACGAATTCAAATATTACACTACACTATAAATGCTATTATTTCGTCTTTTTTAACTTAGGCATAAGAAAATACACTGCTATGAGCAGACAGTTAATAGTTAAGCAAATAATTACAAATAATAGATATCAAATCAACCCTAAAAAAATTATGGACGTGGAAATTATCAAAACAATAAAAATATCAGTTATTTGTATTGTACTAAACTTTTCTTTCTCATTCGCAGCTAAAGCAAACTATAAAGTGAGATTTCAACAATCCTTTTTTGAACTCGGCTATAAATTCCAGTATATTTTGAGTGTAGATAAAAGAATCTCTGATAAAGTTACCCCAGAATTATTAATTGAAATTGCAGATTCTATTTCGTAAAGTTGAAAAAGCATCCGTGCTCATTAAAGCCCGTGCTTGTTTATTTTCCTCTTCAAACTAAACTGTCCCGTTATTTTAAGTATAATATTTCACGTAATTCTAGTCGTATTCTTCCTGGTCTACTTAGTATCCTTTACATCTGAAAAAAAGAGGCACATTCCTTATTAGGAAATGTGCCTGGTTGCTGAAGATTGTTATTAAGGAAAAGCCCCCGATAGGACATAATATATTTAATAATAAAGCTACCTTACTCTTCTAGCTGCTTGCTGAATAGGATCCCATACACCATTATATGGAGGCGCGTACGCAAGATCTAAATCAAGCAGCTCGTCGGTTGTCATCGAATGGAATATTGCAGTTGCTAGAACATCGATTCGTTTGTCGACTCCATTTTCCCCAATAATCTGCCCGCCAAGAACTTTATTTGTTTCTTTATGATAGACAAGTTTCAAATTCATTTTTTTACTATTAGGATAATAACCAGCGATATCTTTTGATGTAATTGTTACAGAGCCACATGGGATGTTCAGCATTTTTGCCTCTGTTTCTGTTATTCCTGTTCTCCCTAAAGTTAAATCGAAAAATTTTAAGATTGAAGTGCCTACAACACCTTTAAATGTTTTATGTATATTAACGATGTTTAATCCGGCGATTTGACCTTGCTTATTGGCATGTGTTCCCAATGGGATATGATCATCCTTTTCTTTTACTCGATGATATTGTGTTGCACAATCTCCGGCAGCATAGATATCTTCAATACTTGTTTGCATATACGCATTTACTTGAATAGCACCATTAACACTTGTTTGGATTCCAGTCCCTTCTAAAAATACTATATTTGGCTTTACACCTATAGCGACTAAGACTAAATCTGTCTCATACTCCCCTTTATCGGTTTTCACATATTCAACATGCTCACTACCACGAAATGCTTCAACAGATTCACCCATTCTTAACACAATGTTTTGCTTCAGGGCTTCTTCATGGATAAATTCTGCCATTTCTTTATCAAATATTTTTGCTAATTGCTCACTTCTTTGAATGATCGTTACCTTCTTGCCTAGCTCCACAAAACTTTCAGCCATTTCAAGTCCAATGTATCCGCCACCAATAACCGTCACATTTTTTATATCTTTCTCAAGATAATCCATGATTGCCTTTGCATCAGGAATGGTCTTTAATGTGAAAACACCTGGAAGTTTAACACCCTCCCAGTTTGGAATGACCGGGCCTACGCCGGTTGCAATTAGAAGGCGGTCATACGGAAAGCTAAACGTTTCACCATTACTATGGTTTATTCCACTTACCATTTTATTTTCCGTGTCTACCTTTTGGACTTCATGATATACTCGTGCATCAATGTCATATTTCTCTTTAAAAGTAGACTGTGTACGGGCTATTAACTTATCTGTTGACTCAATCTTCCCACTGATCACATAAGGTAGGCCGCATTGTCCATACGAATACACTCCACCCTTCTCTAAAACAGTGATTTCATGTCCAGAACTGTTTCGTACAATTTGCATTGCAGCACTCATCCCCGCTGCATCTCCACCAATAATAAGTACTTTCAAGCTCATCCCTCCTTTCTTTATTTTCCATCTATTACTGATTTTTAATCATGAAGAAAGATTATCCCTATTGGGATAGCGTCAGAAAAATGCGGATTTACAACTAGTAAAGAAGTTGCCCTTGTCGTTGACGGTACAAAATACATCAATAAAGCGGTAAAATTAACGAAGGGCGTATAGTAATTGAAGAAGCTGGCGGAGTAAAATTATGCAGAAACTGGACTGTTGTCTAAACATATCAAGGTACCGAATTACCCTGGCGTATTAAATGCTTACAGCCCTATCAAATGGGGTGAGGTACTAAAGGGCGGCTACGTACTAGATGAAAATGGAATTGCGATGAAAGAAACTCATAATTCGGAACATTAGGCCTAATAGAAAAAATATAACAAGGTGTGATTAAGTTTGGCAAGAAAGAATGCTTTAGAAATCATCCAAAATGAAAAATTACAGAATTTAAATTGGTTCGATGATCATAAAATTAAACCAAATGAAGTTGGCATTCGAGAAACAGCAAATAAATGGTATGTATATACTTCAGACGAGCGGGCAAATCCGATCTCTGAGAAAGAATTCCAAACGGAAGGTGAAGCATTAGAAAATTTTATTAAACGATTAAGAGCATTGAACAAAATCTCTAGGTAATTAAATTATTAAAGAAAATTTAAATAGGCTAGAAATGAAGGACTAACCTCAGTTGGTTAGTCCTCTACCTTTCCAGCTCTGTTCTTTCAAAACTACTTGGAAATCACCAGAATCAATGGCACTTTTTTCCTACCCTTTTTTAATTAACCGATAGCCTTTCAGCAGTCTCAATCTTAATTGCTTTTTCTTGTGCTTCTATGCATAACGATGCAGCCTTAAATGCATGTTCTTGTGTCATGGCGTTTTCCGTTCCATTCAAGCAATCTAAGATAAATTCGCCAAAGAAAGGACAGCCGACTTTTCCTGATAGCTGATATTGTTTTTCACCTTGATGATTAACTAAATATAAATGGTTTCCTTGATTTTCCCTGGCAATATCGATGTATTTTCTTATCTCGATGTATCCATCTGTTCCTAGAATAAATACACGGCCGTCTCCCCATGTACCAAGTCCATCTGGTGTGAACCAATCCACACGGAAGTAAAACGTCGCTCCATTGTCGGCAACAAGTGTGGCATCCCCGTAATCCTCAAATTTTGGATATTTTTTGAAGTTGTAATTCGCTACTTTACTATGCAAAACTTTTGCATCTTTTGCACCTGTATAATGTAGAAATTGTTCAACCTGATGACTTCCGATGTCACACAAAATACCACCATAATTCTTTGGATCAAAGAACCAATCTGGTCTGCTGTCAGGATTTGCACGGTGCGGACCCATTCCAGTCACTTGAATCACTCGTCCAATAGCTCCTTCTTCAATTAATTGCCCAGCAAAGACTGCACTCTCATTGTGCAATCGTTCGCTATAATAAATTCCCCATTTCAACCCAGTTTCTGCAGTTTTCTTCTTTGCTTTTTCTATTTGATTCAAGTTTGTAAACCCTGGCTTATCCACGAAAAAATGTTTACCTGCATCAAGGACTCTTAATCCTAGATCGCAGCGATCTACAGGAATATTGGCTGCAGCAATTAGCTTGATAGAAGGATTTTTTAAGATCTCTTCTTCTGATGCAGCAGGGATTACATTCGGATACGTACTGCAAAATCTCTCAACCTTCTTTGGATCGGGATCATAAACGGCAACAAGTTCGCCGCCAGCTTCTATTAATCCGTTACACATTCCATAGATATGACCATGATCCAATCCAATGGCAGCAAAAGGGAATTCCCCTTTCTCTACTACATGATTTACCCTTCCTTTTGGTGCGTAGTTCATTCCATCTCGTTTATCCATCGTAAAAACTCCATTCATTAAATGACTTGATTTAAATCGCAATGCTTGGACACTTCTATTTTAGTAATCTATATCTATGCCATGATGATAGATTTTTCTTTGGTTATATTCCATTTCAATGGTTCTCCGCGTAGATAACGTCCAAGCTCTTGTGCCATGTAGTTACCCATTCTTTGACATTCAGCTGACAGAGACCCGGCGACATGCGGAGTCAATATGACATTTTCCAAGCTGTATAATGGTGAGTTCTTTACTGGCGGCTCTGGGTGTGTTACATCTAAAATCGCATAAAGATCTTGACGCTGCTGCAGTGTTTCAATCATTTCCTGTTCCCGTATAACCGCACCTCTTGATGTATTGATAAGTGTGGCATTTGGTTTCATGGAAGAAATATGGTCACCGGTTATTAAGCCCTCCGTTTCTTTCATCCAGGGAGTATGCAGAGAAACGACATCTGCTCTTTGAAACACATCCTCTAAAGTACACATTTCAACATTTAGAGCTTTGCCTTCCATTTCGGAAACAAAAGGATCATATGCGATGACCTTACAATCAAACTGCTTTAACATTTCAGCGACTTTCCGGCCAATCATTCCTAGGGACACAAGCCCAACAGTCGATCCATAAGCTCCTGGAACCTTTTCTCGAGCTGGAAAAGAAGCCTTCTTTTTTACTTGATTGATAAAGTACCAGCCCCGCTTCAATGAAAAAAGAATTTGAGATAACGTAAACTCCACAACAGGTACCGCATTTGCTTCATACGCACTGGTTATGACGATGTTTTTATCCCAAAACTCATCTGTTACAATGTTCTTAATTGATCCTGCACCATAAAAATACCGCTTTTAAATTTGGAGCTAAGTCTAGAAAAGATTGATCCATGACCGGACAACCCCATCCAGTCAAAATAATATCCGCATCAGACAATATGGAAGGATTCTCTTTAATGGATGCTTTTGTTTGTGGTTCTGCATAGATGTGCACAAGTTTGTTAATTTCTTTATATGCGCTTCCGTATATAAGATCAAAATGATCTAGTAAGTAAATCCCTCGAAGCATGTTTTCCCTTCTTTCCTATAAGAGGCTACTATGCAATACGAAACTGCTCTTTTAAATAAACTAGTGATTGTTTAACCTCTGTTTCAAAGTCATTCCAGTTACATTCGATTGAAATCCGGCCATTATAACTAGATTGCTGCACCAAGTTTACAAAGTCCGAATACGGGTAACTTCCTGTACCAGGTGATAGTCTGCCAGAGTCTGCAACATGGATATGTTTAATAAAATCTTTATGTTCGTAAATATGTGTTAGAGGCTCAGAATCCTCATCCATATGGTAAAAATCTGCCAAGGCCTTAATACATTTACGGTTTACTTTTTCAGCAAATTTGACTGCTTCCGGAACACTGTTAATAATATTTGATTCCTTTCGGTTAAGAGGCTCAATGACAATGGTTAAATGAAGTGGATCCGCCACGTCGGCAGCCATATGCAAAAACTGGACAATTTGTTCTTCACCCTTCGCCCTTGAAAAACCATCTGGCAATGATCTAGCTCCCCCGCTTCCAAACACAATGGTGTCAGCACCTATTCGTTTTACTCGTTCTAACGCAGATGATAAATAATTTTTAATCCGTTGTGTGTTCACCTGTTCGCCTACAATTTTTAAATCTCCTGGAAGAAGAATATTACAGGCTTCAACCGGAATGGGCGATTCTTCGTAGTTTCTTAGGATCGATTTAAACTCCGCTTCGCTTGCTTCAGGCTGTAATGAAACAACTGTACATTCGATAAAATCATAACCTGCTTGATAGAGAATGGATGCTTTTTCTATACCTGCACAACAACCTAGTTTCATATAAATCCCACCTTATTTAATTAATTCTTTCATAAAAGAACTATATTGTTTAAACGCAATTTCAGGTTCTTCGATCTCTGGACACCATTTTTTCTCCCATTCTAATGTGCAATAGCCTTCGTATCCATTCCTCTTTAAAATGGTGTATATTTCTTGTAAGGGGACATCACCCTCGCCAAGAAGGCAAAGCTGGTACCCTCTTTGTGTACCTTCCTTTACATAAGAATCCTTCCAGTGTGTATATTTAACATAGTCTCCAAGTGTCTCCCACGTGAAGGCAGGTTCTTCTCCGATCGTTCGATAAGGATGATGCACATCCCATAGGACATGAAAATGTGTGGAGTGAATTCTATTAAAAATTTCTTTCATATATTCGCTGCTGGTCCAATCATCATGTGTTTCAAAAAGGAGATGAACGTCGTACTCCTCCGCAATTTTGAGATATTCTAAGACGTTTTTTTCTACTATTGAATATGCTTCTTCTCTGCTTGTATCACCAATAGAGCCGCCAAATACCCGAATGTATGGTGTGTGAAATTCTTGACAAAGCGCTGCATAGTTCTTCAATTCTTCTCGATAATTTTCAAATTCTTCACTTGAGTTTGTAAACAGCCTTACCGAGCTTGAAAAGCAGGGAACTTCTAGGGATGCTTCTTGAAATCTGCGAACAGTCTCACGTACGTTATTTGAGAACACTGGAAATTTGAATAGATCCAATTCACCTAGGTACCCTCGGAAATCCACTCCATCATAGCCATTTTCCACTGCATTTGAGATAATTTTATCTAAATCCCAATTGGGACAGCCTAATGTTGTAAAAGCTAATTTCATCTTTTCACTCCTTCCCCGAATTTACTGATTCCCATCATATCTAGTAAAGCATTCTCCTCAATGTATTCCTCATTTTGATAGAGATGAACCAAATAATGAGAAATTGCTTGCTTTGTATGATAGGATGCACTTGTCAGGTTTCCATTACGGTATTGCACAACCTGTGGTCCCATTTTTATAGGTGTAATAGGGTTATTATCAAGCACTTTAATACAAACCTTATTTCCTTTGTAATCAACATCAATCCTGTTTTCTGTACAGCTAATTTTCGTGCTGGTTTCCCCATCAGATAATAACAGAGGAAATTCCTGCACCACACTTTCTATCTCACCTATAATAGAATCTTGGACAAGAAGGATTTCTGGTGTAACTGTAAGGGTTTGCTGAATCAGAAAAGCCCCGTTCATTGGACCTCTAAACTCCAGTTTCACCTCGACTTTTTTTGTGTCACAGGATAGTACAGAGACTTCCAGATTAGGAGATTCTTTTGATGTCATCTCCGATAATCGTGTCATCACATTGTTTACATTGATCCAAGCTGGAGCAAAGGATAAAGCTCTATTACTTGTTACTGGTGTTCCATCTGATGGACCAATGGTCGGCCATACATTGTTTCGCTGGATCCGGACAATTCCTGTAGGAGTGTAGTTTTTATCCCCTTTTGTCTGATACTCAATGTAATGCCCGCCTGCATTGATAATCAATTTGTGAAAATAAGGTTCCATCCAAACATAGAATCCCCCTGTTTGTGCCGGACAAGCTAGTTCTCCTATTTCATCGTCCGCCTGTTCGAATGCCAGCGCTAAAAAATACGCTGCAAGCAAATTGTATTGAGAATGATAGGTATAGGTTTCGTACCCCGTACGAGTCATTGGGTCAGCATAATTTCTGACCACATTCAGCTCGCCTGTTGGCCTCTTCCACCTTTTGATAGATTCAAGCGATAAACGTGCTCCCCGTTTAAAGGCTGCTGCCATGATATAATCTCCAGTATTGGCATATTCATTTGCTGCCACTTCAAACTGAAAAGCTTGCTGTGCTTCATTCCACTGATGCTGGGAGCTTCGGCCTCCCGTCGGCATTTCGCCTGTTGGACTTTGCATAAACAGTGACGTTAAATCTCCACGCTGACAGCATTCTAACAGTCTCTCTTTGTGCCTGCCGTCATAGCCTGCAAGCAGCATTAATCGAAAATAGTTTCGTGTAAACATGGCATATGCCATTGGACCATTTGGATCTACATAAAGACCATATTCTGTTAAAAGCTCCATTTGGGGGGCTAATTCCCGATCAATGTCTTCTAAATTCATAGCATTGCCAAGCTTATGAGCTCCCCGCAAGTATTCTCCGGCAAGTGCCACTACTTTCCAATTGTTAATGGTTTTTTTATATAAACTTGCAGGATTCATTCTAGAAAAAGACAGTTCCCATTGTGTGGCTTTTGTTTCAGATACATAAGGTTTCAGTTTCATATAAGCAAAAGTGACCATGGTGGTATAAAAATTACTATGATCGTCTGCACAATTCTCTTCCACCATTTGTTTAAGCGAAGAATCTAACGCTTTACTAGCACTTACTAACATCCAATTTTCTCTTAGCTGCGTATAAAGAAGTGCTGTGCTAGCAGCAAAAGCTGGGGTTGAATATTGTGTCTCACGATGCATACAGTGGTCGATAATTCGACCTTCGTCATCCATACAGGTAGAAAAATATTGGACAAGAGGTTCAATGATGTCTAGATATAAGCTTTTTTTGTACTGTGAATCACGTATTTGTGATTCATCAAATTGTTCCACATACTTCGATACATCACGTTCAAGCGGGAATGGTTTTTCTAACAATGCTTTTCTCCTCTCAAATCGTAAGAAGCAGAATATAGTCGATATTCTGCTTTTTAAGTGTTATTAAACTAATCCTTTAATGTGTTCCTTGAATATTAAGTGTCCTATCGGCAACGATATTCTTTTTGAATGTAGATGTTTTTATTTTCTCTTGCAATTTTGAATAGAAGAGATCTTCATTTATAGGAAGGTCTACCCAATCGTCTGTCCAAGCAGATAAATGGATCGCATTGGAAATTTCTAACCCTTTGATTCCTTCTTCGCCTGGCCCTAGTAATTCTGTACCATGAAGAATTGCCTTCACCCAGTTGGTGGTAATTCCTTTATGCTGTGTTGCTTCTCCTTTTATAGGGATATCAATTTTCCAGCATTCTGGCTCACCAAATCCGCCTTTATATTCTCTGTTAAATTCTCTTTCGGATTGTCGTAATCTCCAAAATGTCAATTTTCCATCTTCGACTACCAATTTTCCACGATCACCGGATATTTCGTAGCGATTGGTACCAGGAGCATCACCGGTTGAAGTAACAAATACTCCTGTTGCACCATTTTCGTATTCAACATAAGCCGTTACGTCATCTTCTACTTCAATATTATGAAACTTACCAAACCCACAAAAAGCCCGAACACGTTTCGGCATCAAGCCGCTCGTCCATTGCCATAAATCAAGCTGGTGCGGGTCTTGATTTGCGAGGACCCCGCCGCCTTCACCTGCCCATGTTGCTCTCCAACCGCCTGAATCATAATAGCTTTGAGAGCGATACCAATCGGTTATAATCCAATTTGTTCGTTTGATTTCTCCTAATTCTCCGCTTTGCACAAGGTCTCTTAGCTTTTGATACAAAGGATTGGTTCGTTGGTTAAACATAATTCCAAAAACTTTTCCACTTTTTTTAGCCACCTCATTCAATTCACGAACGTTTTTAGTAAAAACACCAACCGGCTTTTCTACCAAAACATGCAAACCTTTTTGAAGGGCTTTTATCGCTAAAGGCGGATGATCATAATGCGGGGTTGCTACTATAACAGCATCAAGATCACCGAATTCGAAAAAGCTTTCTGTATTGTCAAACATTTGTATATTTTCCCCTAATGTTTCTTTTGCCCATTTTAATCTCTCGGGGTTCTGATCACATACAGCTGTTAACACTGCCCCTGGTACTTCACCATTATTAAGATAGAGTGAATGGGAACTTCCCATATTGCCAATACCGATAATTCCTATTTTGACATTCTCCAAATTTTTCCCTCTCCTTCATTCATAATTGGTTTGCATTAAGCGCTTTTCGCATTATTTTATTGAAATTGCTTTGATAGCACTTTTAGGTTTTCTAAGCTTGTTTGAAGACTATCCATTGGGTTACCAGGGCAGATATCCTGTTCCACTGCATACCATTCAACTCCTGATTTTTCACACCAATCCAGGATTGGAGCAAAATCAATCAAGCCGGTTCCCACTTCAGCAAAGGTTTTTCTTTCATCTCTTGTCATGTCTTTTAAATGGATAATAGGCATTCTTTGTGCATAGGGTTGTAGAAATTGCAGCGGGTTTCTTCCGGCTTTTTTAATCCAAAACACATCAATTTCAGCCAAAATTTTATTCTCTGCTGTTGGTTCTAACAAGTATTCTAAAGAAGATTTCCCTTCAATTTCAGTGTCAAATTCAAAAGCATGGTTATGATAGCTAATCCGATATCCAGGTGCTTTCTCAGCTACTTCATTTAAGAGGGTCTTTACTTTCTGAAAACCTTCTTTGTTTCTTAAATTCTCAGGAATGTTTGGACAAACAATATCTTTTGTTTGATATAAGCTGACTTCATCTAGTAGATTGTCAAGATCGTTTTCCAGCCGATCAATGGATATATGTATCCCGGCCGTACCAAGTTGATTTTCCTTTAGAGCTGCTGCAACTTCTTCTGGATCATAGCCAGGCGGTAACGCCGACAACTGAACTCCAGCCCAGCCCATTTCCTTTAATTCTTTAAATACTGGTACAATTCCCCTTTTTAATTCTTCTCGTAGCGTATACAATTGTGCTGCAAACTTATTTCTCATATCACGAGCTCCTTTTCTTTTTACAGTGTAATAGCTTACTATCTATATTAAACGGAATATTCAGAGTAGACTTGGTTAAAGTTGTTCAGTATAGGGTGATTTTTTACCCCTATTGCTATTTTAAAAGGAAATTCGTACTCATCTACTAAACATGTTCTAAAAGGCAGAACTTCATTTCTATTAATACTATCCGCAAGTATTTCTTCGCCAACACCATGTTGATTCTGCTTTCATCGTTTTATATGCTGGCTTCTAAGCTTTGCATCTCGACTTCTCTTTTTAATTCTGATGATTTAACGATACTGTCAATCATTTTCATTGATGGAAGGGCATCTTTGACATGTACATACTCGTTCGTATTCTCTACAATACATTCATAGAATTTATTGATTAATTTCATATGACTTGCACCATAATAGAATTTTGAGCCTGGCATCTTGGTATCTTCGATCAATTCTACTTTTTTCCCCTCTTCATCCAGCTTCGTTAGAATACTATCCTTAATGGTGAATTTCTGTTTCTCAAAAACTACCTGAAGCTCAACACTGGAATTATTTGCATTGGCAATGGTCGCAAAAAAGAATCCTTTCGCCCCATTTTCAAAATGAATAGATGCTGTGGCAGTATCTTCGATTTCTACCCCATAATCTAGAAGCTGATCGATGGACCCTCGAATGGATTTAATTTCGCCGCCAAGCAGCTGCATTTGATCCAATGTATGAATGGATTGATTGATCATCACTCCACCACCTGCATATTCCAATTTCCCCCGCCATGGTTTATTGTCATAATAAGATTTGGGTCTCGCCCATGCCACTAACCCCTTGATACCCAACACTTTTCCATATTGTTCGCTTTCAACTATTTTCTTCAGCACTTCAAAGGTCTCATTGAAACGGTTTTGGAAGCAAACACCTATTTTGATATCTTTATGCTTTTCCTCTAGTTTGACGAGGGCAGATCCTTCTTCCGAATTCAATGATAGCGGCTTTTCTTGAAATACGTGAACACCATTTTCAACACATGCTTTTGTTACGGGAAAATGAAGATAGTGCGGCAAACAAATATGTACGCAATCCAACACTTCTTTTTCCAGCATATCTTGAAAATCAGTATAAAAATTCACACCTGGCACGATATCTTTCCTTGTTTCATCGATATCACAAACTGCCACCAACTCTGCACGCGTATTTCCCTTTATAGCGGATAGATGAACACTCGAAACATCTCCAAGTCCAATCACAGCAACCTTTAGCATAAGTCACACTCCTTATCCTTTTCGTATTTTTGCAGCGTATACTTTCTATCTATGAGAGTACTGATCAACCATTATGAAAAGAAGTAACTGTATCCTATTTCTCTACAGTTACTTCATTTCATTGGTGCTCTAGTAATCTGCTAGTTTATCATCTGGTATATTTCTCAATTTTAATGCCACGAAGATTAACGATTTTCAACCCATTCCGTGCTCTCTTTTTGAGCTTTTTTAAGTGCATCCTCCGCACTTCTATTTCCAGTTAATGCAGCCTCAATTTCAGAGGTTAAGATAAAGCGCGGCTGTGAAGATCCCCATGGGTATCTAGGCGTCATCGGTGTTTCCATTGCTTTAAATACTGGAAGCATTAATGGCATTTCTTTCACACTATCCCATTCCGTTGCGGATTTCACTGCTGGGATTGCTCCATATTCTTCAAACACATATTTTTGGACGAAATCGCTTGTAGCAAATTTTACCCATTCCCATGCCAATTCTTTATTTTTACTATCCTTTGCAATGGTAATCGGACTACCTGCAAATAATCCTCCACGACCTTCATCATTTTTAAACTCATTAACAATTCCGATTCGGTCTCCAAGTCCTTGGGCATAAGCTGGTTTAACGGTATCCCCAGGTCCTTGGTTTAACATAATGGCAATATTGTTATCCTTTGATAACCATTTTTCATTCCCTTGGTTACTAACGATTCCCTTTGGTGCATATTTTTGCATTTCCAGCAGCCAATTTAACCCATTGAGCATTTCTGGTGATTCAAAGTTAAACTTAACTTCATCCCATGCAAAACCTGTTCCCCATGAACCATTTTGTCCTTCAGCAAGATCCACAAGAGTGAAAGCAGAAGACCAATCCCCACGGAACCAAATTCCATAGTTTTGTTCACCCGTTTTTGGATTCTTTCCTGTCATCTGTTTTGCTTTTTCTGCAATCTCTTCCATTGTTGGGTTTTCAGATGGATATTCTACACCCCAGTCGTCAAATAACTTCTTATCGTAAGCAATAAAACGGGTATCCCCCAAAAACGGAAGTCCATAAATATCCAATTCCTTACTGTCTGGTCCTAAAGCCTTCCAACCATCAACTTGGTTATCAATGAAGATATCTAGACTGAATTCCTTGTCTTTTTCAATCCACGGCTGTAATGGTTCTAGTACACCTTGTGGAGCAAAATCTGCGACACCAGGCATTTGGTACACATCGGCTTCACCAGAAGTGATCATCGCTTGCGTTTTCTCTGTATATCCTTCCCAAGGCATTAAAACAAATTCAACCGTTGCTCCAGGGTGCTGCTTTTCGAACTCCGCCTTTACTACTTTCATACCTTTTGCTGTCTCACCAGTAACAGGATCTGTCTTGTCATCCATCGCAAAGTCACCAATCATCTGGACCTTAATTTTTTGTCCTGCCCATTTTCCTTCTGTTTTACTGGTTGAAGAAGAACTATTTGATTTTGGAACACAGCCCACAAGTGCAAAACTCAATAACAACATCATCGTAATAAAGAAAGTGACCTTCTTCTTGTAAATACCTCTGCGCATTACCTTACCCCCTATTAATTTTATTTTTGAAAACGAATAAACTATTCTCCCTTTACCCCGCTTAGGGCAATACTTTGGATAATGTATCGTTGTAAAAAAAGATACAAGATGACGATTGGTAGAATACTAACGGTTGCGAGAGCCATCGTTAAGCCCCCTAAACTTGAACCATTTTCTAGCGAGAAACTTGCTAAATAAAGAGGAACGGTTTGTAATTCTAAATCGTTCAGCACAACTAATGGCCACATGAAGTCATTCCAACTCCAAATAAAGGCTAAGATCACCATTGTTGCTGCGATCGGTCCGGCAAGCGGCAAATAGACACTGAAGAAGATTTTAAATTCACCGGCTCCATCAATTTGGGCAGCCTCCCGAAGCGTATCTGGCAGCTGATCAAAAAACTGTTTACAAAGGAAAATCAACATGCCGCTAATAATAGAGGGAAGAACCAATGGATAATACGTGTTCAATAGATTCATTTTATTAAACAAGGTATATAAGGGAATTAACCTCGGCTCCATTGGGATCATGAGCGTACAAAGGACCACAATGAACAAGATTTTCTTACCCTTGAATTTCCCCTTAGAGAACGCATATCCTGCCAGAAGGGAGGCAGAAACTCCCAAAACAACAGAACTCACTGTAACAATGGTAGAGTTTATATACGATTTAATGAGTCTTCCATTCTCGAATACGATTCCATAGTTGAATTTGGAAGGTTCCTCTGGTATTAATCGAGGCGGAAACGGCATTGAAATATTGGCTGTTCTATCAAAACCTACACTAACCATCCATATAAATGGAGCCATAAGCACAACACCGAAAATTAATAGAATAAGAAACTTAATAATAGATGTAATCCTTTCCATTTTCTTCATAGACATGGTGTTATTCAATATAGTCCCTCCTCTCTACGTTATATTTTCATTTTCGAGACTTTGAGATTAATAAAGGTAAAGATCAAGATGATGATAAACATGATATATGTGGCAGCGGATGCGATACCAAATTCAAACCCTGTAAAACCACGCTCATAAATAAAGGCTCCCATGGTTTGGATGGAACGAGCAGGACTTCCATTTGGTCCGCCAACGACATAAACCTCATTGAAACGCTGAAGAGCACCAATCCAACCAGTGATTAATAAGAAGGCAAACGTTCCAGTCATGTTTGGAATGGTGATAAATAACCATTGTTGGAATCCACTTGCTCCGTCAATTTTAGCTGCCTCATACATTTCCGACGAAATGGCTTGAAGATTGGCAAGGCAGATAATAATAACAAACCCAATCCAATGCCAAACTGCCAGCAAAATGACACCCCATTTAGAAGTGGCAGGATCTGAAAACCAGCCTGGTGTTGGTAATCCTAATGAACCAAGAATATAATTTAGAATCCCCATTTCAGGGTGTAAAACAAATTGAAAGATCATGGCTGCCGCAACAATGGAAGTGACATTTGGCAGAAAGTATAAGACCTTAAAAAAGTTTTTCCCTTTTGACACAGAATTGATAAGTGTTGCAAAAATAAACCCTAGTGGAATAGTGATAAGAATTTGAAAAATACCGATATAAAAGGTATTCCAAACGGAATTCCAAAAAGGACCTGAAGTTAATACCGTACGAAAGTTAGCCAGTCCCGTAAAGGTCTCAATCGTCCCATTTGATTTAAAAAAACTCAATCTTAGAGATTCTGCGATTGGATAGACCATGAACAATAAAATACCTAGAAAACTTGGGATTAAGAAAATATACCATGTCCATTGGGAACTTCTTTTTTTCTTTTTCATCGTTTTAGACTCTGTGTGGGTGTTTGTATTCACACTTTGAGTAGTTGTATTGGCCGCTTCCACGCTGTTATTCGCCATAAATATCTCCTTTCTTGATTGGAATTCCTTCACTCTTTTGATTCTTGGTCATCTAACCCCCATTAATGACAACGCTTTCAAATTATCCTAAAAAAATTTACTCATATGTAGGCGATGCTTTTTACCACTGCCTTTTTTATCTCCTTTTGACAACGCCCTCCTGTTTCTGTTAAGGTTCATTCTAGTAAATCTAGCGAATACCATTTTTACTTCTAATTAAATAGTATAAAAATTTAGAATATTTAGCTTGTTTATAATTGTGTTATTTTGACTTTAATTTGTCATATGTTGCTGTTTTGCTATTTTTATTAAGGATAATGCTTTATTTTGAAGACGCTGAATGTTTCCTGATTGCTCTACTATTTCGATATTCTGTTGGAGTAATATTCATTTGTTTTCGGAAAAAACGACTAAAATGAGATGAATCTTCAAAACCGGATTCTAAGGCCACTTCATGTATGGATTTTTCCGGGTGGATCTCCAGTAAGTATTTTGCCCGGTTGATTCGACAAGTCATTAAGTATTGCATAATGGTAAAACCTGTAACATCTTTAAAAATCCTAGCCATATGGTATTTACTTAAATTTAAATTATCTGCAATACTGTCTAACGTAATCTGACTATTAAAATTCTTTTCAATCCAGGGTATAATCCGTTTTACATGAGTATTCTTTTCCGTTTCGATGGGAGGTATTTTTACGAGCTGTTGTTTACTTAATTCATAGATTTTAAATAGAAGTTGTACGAATAAAGTAGATATTTCACCATTTCGCAAACGACTTTCTACACTATTTTCTTTATCAAGCAATTTATTCGGATCTTTACATGCGATTTTTCTTATTAACTCCTTAATCTCTACTAATTTCTCTTTGTCTGTTCCTCGAAATAAAGTATTACTAAGCTGGTTAAACGGATTTAATAATTCAGGAACGTTTAAGTCAATTAAAATAGGTCGCAACCATTCAGATGAAAATTCAATTACACTTCTCTCATACGGGATACCTGGTTCTGGGTATGCTCTGTGCAAGGTTAAACCATTCATGATAATAATATCGTCTTCTTGTAAAGGATAAATATGGTCACCAATTAAATATTTGCAGTTACCACCATGGAAATAATAAATTTCATATTGTTCGTGTGAGTGGTAACTAAAAGCCTCATGCGAGTTGACGGTGTCGACCAATCGATAGTTTGCATTTATTTTCTCATCCAAACCTAATTCCCCCTCTTTTACGACAATAAGATCCATTGCTTTACACGCAGCGTACTTCTCTAATTTCATTTAAAATATAACTGCCATTTTTTTGATAAGTTAAATTTTTATTCTCTTTACTTCTTCTATTCACCTCTATAAATTCTCAAAATTCAAAAAACTAGACTATACTCACATTCATTCAGCTGTCAAACGGGAGAATAGACGGATAGAAATCGGAATAAAAAATAGCCCAGGGAGCCCTTGCCCTAGACATTTATAGATTTTATGTTTAGACAGATGCAGAAATCAGTCAGCGAGTAATTGACTTCATCATAGTGAAACTTAAGCAATTTAGAACCATTAAATATCTGTTATTTTTCTAGAATTTTTGGATGATTAAACTAATACAATTAAGGTTCCCAATGGTAAATAAAAAGAAAACCCGCATACCTTTGTGGCACACGAGTTTAATTTTGTTTGTCTTTTGCTTTATCATTTTCTTGTTTATCTTGAACTTACAAAGGGACAAAATATTCACTGAAAGTAAAAAGAAGGAGACTCATTTTCGATGTCTCCTTCTTTTCGTTTCAAATAATGAAGTTGTCTTTTATATCGGTTTCTATTTTTCAAAAACATGCCGTACCCGTGTATTTAGAGAACTTCCTTTTTCTGAGCACTTTTAATCAGCTTAATCTCACCATTTTTAGGGATTAATTCACTGATGTTTTCATATTTGTCTTCCTTTTTTGACTGGTTTAAGTCCGCCGCTACATATTCCTTAAAGGAGTAGCAAAAGAGTTTACGGGCCACTCTTCCTTTTTCACCAATTAAGTTAAACCAACTTTGCCCTACATAAAAAGGATTCGTTAGTATTCTATCAATAACATATGCTATACTGTCATCTTCTTCCCCTGGATTAAATCTTGTTTTAGTAGAAAGGGCCAAGATAAAATAGTTTGTAAACTTATCTAATTCTAGTAATTGAAGATGGTACTTCTCACGCTGCATTTGATTAAAATCCCTTAAGACCGACTTGATACTTTTCTCAATATCAATTTCAAGTTTACTTGCATCTTTCCAGGTTGATAAACGGGAATTAAAAATTGATAGTGTTAGTATATAATATCCAGCATACTTTTTGGGATCAAATACTTCATTATTAACTTGGCTTTCATCTTCCGGTAAAACAACAAATTTTTTATAGTCAGCAAAGAAATTTTCAATCATATCGAATCCCTTCTTTCATAACTTTATAGTTTTGCTGAATAAAATGGCTTAATCTAAATCTATCTGCAGCTATTTTCATTATGGAGAAAACAACCAAGGTGAACTACTCAGTATTTTTTTATAGCGCAGTTCTTCTCGTAACCTGTCAAAATAACTTCTATGTTCCATTGAATCGAAATTTGTATATAATATATTTCTTTATTCATATTAAAAGTCCTCCTTATTTCTTCAAAAATCCTCAACTTTCACGGTTTTTAATTAAAAAGTCCCATAAGCGAATCGGTAATTTGTCGTAACAGGTCTTTATAAACTCAAAAAAATAGTTCACTTGTTTACAAGCGAACTACCTGGACTGGCCTCAATTTTTTTTCAATCAATGTGTGCTATAGCGAATACTGATTTCCTGACTGATTCCGATAGGAAACCACCTAATTTTCAATCTAATCACAAAAATTGTGAATAATGATAGCCTTTGATTATTTGTTTAAGTCCATGATTTATCTTTTCATGGCTTCTGTTTCTTTCCTTTTGACTATCGGCCCATGCATTCATGTCCTCATGTTCTGGATCGTTCACATCTGCCATAATTCGCAGATATTCCATGTAACCCCCTTCTCCTCCCACATCTTCAGGAGGTCTCTCTCCGATTCCTTCCACAAATGTTGCACGAAACTCATTTGATTTCACAACATTTTCCAATGTGATGATATGTTCCCAGGAATCTCCGAGATCGTATTTATATAGTACTTCACCATAGGCTGGGAAAATTTCTTCAAGTCCAACAAATCGCTCCTGACAGACCTCAAATGCATCATAATTCAAATATTCCATCGTCTCGGGGTCATCATCCATTATAATTTTGAGGTCCTTGCTTTCCGCTCTTTCCACAACGAATTCATGTAAATGAGCGTTATGCCAATCAAAAACGCTTTGAATAATATTATGTAGATGTCTGAAGGAATAAGTCGAAGGCACTAAAACCCGTCGCCAAATTTCATAACCCTCTAGATTGATTTTTATTTTCAGTTGATACAGGTCGATTTCAAGAACATCTTCCACAGCTTCATGATCTTCCTGTCCAACAATAAGGCCGAGGCATTTGAGCATTTTTTCAATCGGATAAAACGCAGGATCATTCCCAGATTTATGGATAAATCTACCGGTTATCATGCTAATATACCGTTGAATTCTTACATTTTCATCTAAATATTCTTGAGTAAACTCAATATCACGCACCGCATTATTCATCCTTGCTACCATGCTTCTGCTGGCCGTTTTCGAAAATGTAATGTCACCCGCTTTTTCCATATATGCTTCAATGACTTCTTTGCGGACACCTTCCATTCGAAAAGCCGTAATGATTGCTTCCCGAATTAATTCATTTATTTTGGAAAAATCCTTCTTACTTGGTCTATAGATAATGATCGAATACCTTGTTTCATTATTCATCAAAACAATCGCTTTTTTTCTATCAATCGTAACAATATTAGCATGCCATGCCATAAAATTATTGGGGAACTGCTCATGTCCTTCTGGAGGATGCAGCTCACTATTCTTTATTCCAAGCTGATCTAGCAAGGATTTCGTACATTGGATTAACATATATTTCACCCTCTTATTTTCACAGGAATTACTGTGGATAAATATTTCATCAACGATCCACCAACTCTTTAAAAGTCTTGTCATATAACCGCTTGATTACATCTAATGCATATTGATCTAATTCTTTTTCAAAAATCACCTGTTCTTCTTGGTCTTTATCTTCTTTCATAGATAGATTACTCCATTCGTGCCAGTTTTCCAAGGAACTCCTCCTATGAATAGTA
This sequence comes from Neobacillus niacini, assembly GCF_019749295.1. GTDB lineage: Bacteria > Bacillota > Bacilli > Bacillales > Cytobacillaceae > Neobacillus > Neobacillus niacini_D. The sequence continues at coordinate 40,324 of NZ_JACWFG010000009.1, read as the reverse complement.
GTATCAAATAAGGGCAGGTTTTAGTAAACAAACAGGTTTCGTCATAATTCAAGTGAATTTTAACAAAGATGCGACATTTTTTTGCGTATCGGTTCTTTTCATGTCCTCCGAGGGCAATAGAATCTTTTATTCATTCGGCTGCAACCAATCCCAGTCTGGATTTATGCCATCTATAAAAGAATGGGATATAAGGGTTGTAGTCTCCATTGCAGATACCTTTTCCAAATAGAATGTCATGAATTTGTTGTTTAAGATTCCATAGAAGTAGGCGATCGGATTTTTCACGAGATTGGTCCTTTTTATTTTACCTATCAGTTGTCTAAAGGCTTGGATGGTTATGTCTAGTATATCTTCTGTGTCATTCGTACACTCAAAGCGAAAAGCAGTAATTTGCACCATATGCCAATATTCTTCAATGGTTTTTGCATCGCTAAAAAAGCATTTTACCAGGTGGACAAAAGGTTGTGGTACTGTGCTGCTAACATAGGAATCATCTAATGTTGACGGTTCTTCGTTACGTTTATTTATCTTTTGATTATTTGTTTTTAAAAGATTACTAGTTTTATATTGGTGGTTCATTTTTTCCTCTTCGGGTAGTTCATTCGATGGAAAACGATTAAACTGGTATAAATTGCTAGACTGTGAACCGTTTTTCCTTTCTGTTTCAAAGACTGTAATGATCCCAAATTCCATTGCTTTCAAAATCATTCGTTTAAAGGTAGACCTTGATATGCCATTATCATCGTATTGTGCGTGAATTGCTTTTAAGATGGTTCCGATTTTGGCATTGCATACACCGGGAACTTTGGCTGCAAATCGAACGAGCCTTTTTAATCCGACCAGCTCCCCTTTGGTAAAATCATGCTTGTGTTCTAATAACCACATTTCCATATGCTGATTAAATTCCTGAAGGGAACTAAATTGCGAGAACTGCTTAAACTCTTCTGTATTACCCGATTTTATACTCATGATTAATAACTCCCTCTCATCACCGTGTATTCGTTTTCCTTCGTGAGAACTTTACGTGAAAGCTCACGGCCGGCACTTCTACAGTAACGAGATTGGCTGAGTAAATCGAACTGCCCTATTCTACTTTTGAGGGCATTTTTAGAGTGAAACGTCAAAAAACGCCTTCAAAAATGATTTTTGAAGGCGTTTTTTGCATTTTGGGTAGATTTTCAATTGAATTATTTAAATCGCTCCTGACGAATCACAATATTATCAGCCTTAAGAACATTTGCGGGTGCTCCTCCAGGGGCTTTTTCAAAAGATTAAACATCCTTTTATGCGACGCCCTTTTCAAGGGGAATAAAATAAATTAAAACCTCGCGAATCGAAAAATGTTTTCTTATTATTTCACTCCTAGTTAATCTTGAATGGAATATCATTTTTCATCAATTACCCATTTCACCACCTTCACATTTGTTCGACCACCATGGGAAAAAAAGCGGATTCCTCTGCTTTCTTTGCTAGGAAAAATTCTCCCAGTGAAAACCTTCTCCCCATTATTTACAAAGATTTCGACTGAAGAGACGTCCACAAAGACTCGGATCGATATAGTTTTAGATTCGAAACTGCATTTTCTAATCGAACCAAACTCCTCAGCGAAGGACTGCCCGGAGTGTGTGCGGTCAAAACTAATTTTTTTCTCAAAAGAGTTATATTTAATTACTGTTTTTTCATTTGCTCCAACACGGAGCTCGATACCAAATTCCTTAGCTGTACTTGCAGAGAATTCTGCTAAAAGTTCGTAAATATCTCCCGCGATGCCTTTGAAACTTGTAGATTCATTATTCAATATTTTAGTAGCTTCTACCTTTTCACCACGAAGCAACTCAAGTTCAACTACTGGTTTTTGAATAACCTTCTCCTCATGAATAGATAACTCTCTTGGTAGGGTTAGACAATGGGCCCATCCTTCAGAATCAGTTGGATATTCAATTTCGGGTAATCCCATCCAGCCAACAAGGATTCGTCTTCCATCCGGTGATAGGGTTGTTTGAGGAGCGTAGAAATCAAATCCGGCATCCAGTTCTTGAAAATCACCATGTTCAAATGAACCTTTTTCTGTATCTAAAGGATTGCCAATAAAATATCCTGATTGATATATATTTTGATAAACATCACCTTTAGGCTGGAGTCCCTGGGGAGAAAATAAAAGGACTCCATGATTTTGTAATTCAAAGTAATCAGGACATTCCCACATAAAACCAAAATCTCTTTCCTTTGTTTTGACCTCACCGATCCACGTCCACTGTTTTAAATCACTTGATTGGTAAAGAAGTGCACAGCCCGTTGAATTTTGACGTTGTGCCCCAACAATCATATAAAACTTATTATCTGCCTTCCAAACCTTTGGATCTCTAAAATGCTCAGTGTATCCTTGTGGCTGACTTTTTATGATTGGTTCTGGTAATTTGACAATTTCCCCTTTGATATCCATGATTGCTAAGCATTGAGCAGCATGACGATTCCATTTATCATCCCGTTTATTTGCCGTATAGAATAAATATAGATTTTGATCATGAACAAACCCACTACCAGAATATATGCCGTGACTTTCATAACCATATTCGGGTTTTAGTGCAACCCCTTTATTTTCCCAGTTTACAAGATCAAAGGATTCTGTCTGGAACCAATGTTTCATCCCATGAACAGCTCCAAAAGGGAACCATTGATAAAACAAATAATAACGTCCGTTGTACCAGACAAAGCCATTAGGATCATTTAACAGTCCATATTGCGGTTGAATGTGATATTTTTGCCGCCATATACTGTCCGAAACTAATGCTTCAAGCTTCTTTTGTTCTTTTTGGGTCATACTGTCATACGTTCGATAGCGTTGTTTTAATGTCCATTCCATAGTGTACATTTCCTCCTAAACTAATTTTCACTAAAAAACGAGTTGCTATAGTGCAACTCGTAAAAAAACAACAAAAATCATCTTACTAGCCACCAATTAACTAGCTCTACTTTTACTGTGATCTTGGTCCATTTCCATCACTGCTTTTGGTACTGCAAATAGATAAGTAATTATTAAGGCAGCTGCAAAAGTTAATATGGATACGACAACATATACCGCAAGCTGGTTCCACTCATAAATGTACATTAAAGGAGAAAGGACAACGGCCAACCCATACGAATTAGCTTTAATATTTAAGATTGAAAGAATCGCACCCCCGACCGCCGAACAAGCAATCATTACATAAAGTGGTTTCATACTATACCTCATAACAACACCAAACAATGCTGGTTCACTAACACCAAGTAATTGGGTTAATGTTGCACTCATCCCTGTTACCTTGACGGTTTTCTTTTTTGCTTTTAAGGTAATCCCTAAACAAACGCCTGCATTGGCAAACCCATACATCGCACAAAGTGTAATCAGCGGATTAAACCCAGTATTGGAAAGTAACGTTGTCTCAATTGCAATAAACAAATGATGCATTCCTGTCATTACTGCTAAGGGATATAAGAAACCAATTAACAGACCCCCAATTCCAAGAGGAGCACTAATAAGTTTAGTAATAACCGTTACTAATCCTGATTCCACAAAATGCAATAAAGGACCGATGATGAGTAAACCAGTAATCATCATGGTTAATAAAACAAAGAAAGGAGTAAAAATTAAATCTAATGCATTCGGCATGATAGCCCGCAGCTTTTTCTCAAGTTTTGCCCCTAAAAACCCAACCACAAGTGCTGTCAATACTTTACCTTGATAACCCACAACCGGAATAAAACCAAAAGCCATTAGTGGTTCTACTCCACTATTAACATCTGCTACCGCATACGCATTTGGAAGGGCAGGAGAAACGAGCATTAACCCAAGGACAAAACCGATTACTGGCATACCACCAAAATTCCTAAATGCTGACCAGCAAATTAAAGCCGGTAAAAAGGCAAACGCAGTGTCTGTTAATACAGATGTAAGGGTCTTTAGATTTTCAGGAATATCATTAGGACTCATGTCCATTAGACCTAAGAAGGCGTCACTGAACAATACACCTTTTAAACCAAGAAATAAGCCTGTAGCTGCAATAATAGGAATAATAGGAATAAATATATCTGCTAAAGTCCGGACAGCCCTTCTTATTCCCTTTTCCTTTCTGCTAGATGAAGCTTCCTTATTGGGCTGCTCATCTATCGGATCAGGTTGTTTCCCTCTTAGCGCAGCATAGACTTTATTTACTGTTCCCGTACCCAAAATAATCTGGTATTGACCTGCATTATAAAAAACACCCTTGACTTCATCGATTCTCTCGATCGCTTCATCATCGATCATTTCACGATCTTTAACGGAAATGCGTAATCTTGTGGCACAATGAGTATACGATTCAATATTATTCATGCCGATAACGTTAACTATTTCTTTTCCTATACGTTCATATTTATTTTCACTCATGCTAGTTCGCTTCCTTTTTTAAGAGTACAAGTGCCTGATATGGCTTTAATGTATATTCTTGCTCCGTGATTGTTGGGCTCTCTTCTTTGTAGTTATTAAGAAGGATATCATATTCATAATTTCCCAATTCAACGTTCTCAGTTTCAGGTGAAAAGTTGAAGAAACAAACCACTTCTTCGGTATCCAATTTTCGTATATAGGCAATAATCGTTGGATGTTCTTCTAATATAGGTTTAATCTCTCCATAAATAAGAGATTCTTTTGATTGTCTCACTTGAATCATTTTTTTATAAAAATTAAGAATGGAATTTGGGTCTTGTTCTTGTTGTTCCACATTAATCGTTTTGTAATTTTCATTCATTCCCAACCATGGTTGGACTTTTGAAAATCCGCCATATTCCTTTGCACTCCAATGGAATGGTGTTCTAGAATTATCACGGCTTCGCAGGTTAATAAAGTGCAAGGCTTCTTCTGCACTAAAACCTTCGTCAATGGAACGATAGTACTGATCAATACTTGAAATATCGTCAAATTCCTCAATACTTTCCCGTTTAAAATTTGTCATACCAATTTCCTGACCTTGGTAGATAAAAGGTGTGCCTCTAAGGTTAAAATACATTGCAGCCAACATAGTCGCTGAATAGAAATTTCTATTCTCTTCTTCTTTTATAAACTTGCTTATGGATCGATTCTGATCATGATTCTCTAAAAAATTGGCTCCCCATCCCTCTTTTTGGATTTCATTTTGACTAGTAAAGATTAATTTTTTTAAATCTTGTACATTCCAGTCAATCCGCTTAAACCACTCACTGCCAGAAGCAACATCAAGGTCAGCGTATTTAAAGTCAAAAATCATGGAAAAATATCCATTGTCACCAATATAATCACCGTATTGTTCATAAGGAACACCTGGAGCTTCACCAATGGTTACACAATTATAATTAGAGAAGGTTTCTTTATTTAACTCATGTAAGAAAACTTCTATTCCGGGGCGATTCCGCGTTTTCTTTGTACATTTGCCTAGCCCGTCTACTCCATCAGCAGGGATGTTATCATAGCTTTGATCTTTTTTAATAAATGTAATAGCATCGACTCTAAATCCAGCAATACCTTTTTCCAGCCAGTAATTGACCATTTTATATAATTGTTCGCGTACTTGCTTGTTTTCCCAATTTAAGTCAGGTTGTTTCACATGGAAAGAATGAAAATAATACTCATCTGTCCCTTTCAAGGGCTCCCATACACTTCCACCAAAAACAGAACGCCAATTTGTTGGCGGCTGCCCATTCTTTCCTGGCTTCAAGACATAATAATCCCTATATTTACTGTTCTTTGGGTTCTCCAATAAGTCTTGGAACCATGGATGTTCATCGGACGTATGATTAATGACCAAGTCAAGAACAATCTTAATCCCTTTTTCTTTTGCCCTATCAATTAATTCTTCAAGATCTTTCATGTCTCCGAACTCAGGGTTTAATTGATAATAATCTGAAATATCATATCCGTTATCAGCCATCGGAGATTGATAAATTGGACATATCCATATCATCGTAATCCCAAGTGACTGGAGATAATCCAATTTTTGTGTGATTCCTTTTATATCCCCTACTCCGTCATTATTGGAGTCATAGAAACTCTTTGGATAAATTTGATAAATTACTTCTTTTTGCCACCATTTCTTCTCCATGTTGCCCTCTTTCTGTAGATGAGTTGTTCTACTATTTCATGTGGTATCGATTCCATATATTTTTAAAAAGTAAAACTCTATATTTATAGTTCACCAGTGATATACCCCTAAAATAAAAAGTGGTATCGGTTCCACTAGATCACAAAAGAATTTTAGGAACCGGTTCTATACCTATTATATTTACCCTTTTTCATCCTGTCAACGCTTTCTTATTCATTAATATCATACAACCTCTTCAACTATTGGCGCTTTTGGCATAAAAAAAGTGAAATCGATACCACATTTCACTTTTAATCAAAGACTACGCTTACGTCGATTGGCGGACAATCAAATCAATCGGAAGCTCATATGTTTTTATCTGGGTTTTTGGGTTTTCTAACAACTCTATCATGACTTTAACTGACTTTTCCCCCATCTGATCCATAGGTTGACAGATCGTGGTCAATTTCGGATCCAAGATTTCTGCAATTGGCTGGTCGTCAAAACCAACAACGGCAAGATCTTGAGGGATGGATAGGCTATGCTCCTTCGCTTCGATGATGATTCCGGCAGCTACCTCATCACTTCCTGTAAATATGGCCGTGGGACGGTCATCCATCTCAAGAATTTGCTTCAAGATTATTTTTCCATCTTCAATCGTATGTTGGTCCACAAAAATCCATCTTGGATTAATCTTTATATTTGCTTCCTGCATTGCTTTTTGGAAACCAAGATTGCGGTCTCTCCCTCTCCCATGTGCATCGAATAATCCACCCGTACAATAGGCAATCTTTTTATGTCCCTTTTCAACCAGGTGTTTTATTCCTAAATAAGCCCCTTTTGTTTGGTCCAAGCGGATCATCGGGGCCACTTCCTGATTGACATAATCATTACACAGCAGTATGGTACCATACTTAGTATATGGTTCTATAATTTCCCAATCATTTACAATTGAAGTCATGATGATTCCATCTACCTGCTTGTTTTTTAACAGGTTTAAAAAGGCCAGTTCCTTTTCTTTGTCCTCATTACTTTGGGCTATTAATACCTGATATCCCTTTTGGTAGGCTGCATTTTCGATAGAATTCACGAGATAGGAAAAGAAGGGATTCACGATTCTTGGAACAATGACCCCTATGGTTGTAGTTAGCTGGCCTCTTAGTCTCCTTGCGGTAGGGTTCGGTGTATAGCCTAGCTCTTCCATTGCCTTTAAGACCAATTCCCTCTTCTCCTCAGAGACATATGGATGTTTATTTATAACCCTAGACACGGTCGTTTTCGATTGTCCCGATAACTTTGCAACATCTGAAATTGTAGCCATTTGCTAATTAAACCACCTTATCAATTACATTGTTTATTTCTTAAAATAAGTTTACTTGAGCAAAGCCCCTAATGCAATCGATTCCATATATATTGATTTTCGTCTTTTAAGTAACTACATCAAATTTAACTTGAATTTTCCACCAAATTTCTCCATATAAAAACACACCCCGAAAGCTAGATTTCACTCTAACTTTCGGGGTGCACCACATTTGGAAGGTACCTGGCACTTTTATCGGCAAAAAAGAGGGATGCCATCACCCCTCCTTTTCCTAAGTGTTTCTATGCCAAAATCCCCTCAATTTTTTCAATAACCTCACTCGTGAGTTCAATTTCAACGGCTTTAATATTTTCTTCTACTTGGCTTGGTCTGCTTGCACCAATTAATGCGCTTGCAACATTTGGCTGACGTAAAATCCACGCTAACGCCAGGCTAGGTAGAGTGATTTCTAATTCCTTGGCGATCTTCTCTAACTGTTCCACCTTCGTAAAGGTAGTCTCATTCAACATCCCCTTCATGAAGTTATTGATTTCGTCATTTGAGGCACGGCTATCCTCTGGAATGGTATTTCCTTTATATTTGCCTGTTAGAATCCCCTGTGCTAGAGGAGAAAAGACCACCTGTCCGATCCCATGCTTGGAACTCACCGGAATAACTTCCTTTTCTATATAGCGATTTAACATGTTATATACAGGCTGGTTCACGACAATTCGATCTAAAAGGAACTTATCAGCTACACGGACTGCCTCTTCAATCTGAGCAGCACTCCATTCACTTACACCCGCATAAAGAATCTTCCCTTGACGAATTAAATCATCAATGGCTCTCAACGTTTCTTCCACTGGCGTTTCTTGGTCATAGCGGTGACAGTAAAAAATATCAACATAATCTAAGTTCATTCGCTTCAAGCTCGCATTAACTTGTTCCATCACATGCTTCCTCGATAATCCGCGATCATTCGGACCTTCCCCCATTGGCCAGAACGCTTTTGTCGTAATGACATAGGATTCACGTGGATATTCTTTTAAAGCCCCAGCCATAACTCGTTCACCTTCACCACGCTCGTAAACATTGGCAGAATCAAAGAAGTTAATCCCTAGTTCATATGCTTTATGTATGGTTTTCTCAGCTGTGTTATCTTCAACCGTTTTCCCGTAGGTTAACCAGCTTCCTAAACTTATTTCACTTACCTTTAACCCACTATTCCCTAAACGTCTGTATTTCATCGACATCAAACCCTCCCTGAAAAATTAGAAAACGACCTTCATAAACACTATATAAAATTCGGACTATTTTTACAATTATGAAATACTACAGGATTTGATTTGACGTTGTCCCTTATAAATCAAGAAAATAGATCTGGTTTTTCTTTTAGTAAATGATATAGCAAGTCTGTCATTTTTACTGTGTCACATACTCTTCTTTAGGTTTCTATAAATTCGTTTAGAAATCGGTACTCCTGCATTTCTATCTTGTTCTCCAGTGATTAGGAATGGCTTTGGGGAATATTCTTAAGACGTTCATTTAAGAAAGAGGGATCGTCGCAGCAATCCCAATAGGATTTAGAAGACCATTCCTTCACTTTTTTACTTTTATTTTCTCGGGTATAATCTTCCAGTACTTTGAGTCTTCCAAACCGAGTCGCCAAATACCGATTCCCCGTAAGTTATATTTTTCTACAAGGTTTAGCTTAAACCCCAGACTATGGCTATTCTCAAACCATACTTGGTGGCTATGTTGATTTTTATCTACGTAGCTGAAATGAGGTGTTTGCGAACGGGAGTCCCATACAACTTTAGCTTTATATTTATTTTTTTGATCCATTACCTGTGCATAGGAGCTATATACGGCTTTGTTTGCTGTGCTATCCCAGTCCCATCCATAACCTGCGATACCCAGTAAAATTTTTGAAGGTGGTACTTCCTGTTTCAAAGAATACTGAATCGTTGCTTCTGTCCAATCGACTGATGCTGTTGACCCGGGTTTTGTTCTGGGATTGTGTTCATCGTATGTCATAATCATTAACCCATCTGAATATTGACCTAGCTTTTTGTAATCAAACCACGGTGACCAGGGATTAGCACGGGAATCACCTGTGTTTGCCGGGACTGAAACCGTAACGACTTTTCCATCCTGGTGCAAAGCATCAGATAATTCTTTTATCATCAGACTAAAGGAATCCCGGTCAGTCAATTTCAAATTTTCCAAGTCAATATTAATACCATCATAGTTAAACTGATTTATTTCATTGCGTAAGTTCTGAATGAAAACATTGCGGTTACTATCGTTAATGAGTACGTTACTCGCTACCTGCTTGCCCTTCTCCACGGTTTCATAAAAGAGATTATGTACAACCATATATACCTTCAGCTGTTTTTCATGTGCACTCTTAATAACCTTTCTTTTATGATCTGGTGAGACGGATTCTATAAGACTCCCTGGATTCTTATCATCAAGCTTATACCAAAAAGGTGCAATGATGGTTAAACTGTTGTACTGCGAGTCAACTGTAGGTTGAGACCCTGGATACGTTCCTTCCTTTTCTGTGTAAAAACCTAAAACTTCTCGAGGAGTTTTATTCTTATTGTATTCCTCTTTTTTTTGTAACTTACTACAGGATGACATTAGTAATATTGCCATGCTTAAAGCAATGATGGTGAATGACCGATAACCATTTTTCGCCATATTACACCTTCTTCTAAATTGTATATTTATTAAGTTGATAAGAAATGTTGTAACTTATTCACGAATTGACTTTCCAACACAAAAGGCTCAAAAAAAAAAGATCTACACAAGTTGGTTTAGCCGTTCGGTTTTAAAAACAAAAACTCAATTACATAGAAGCTTATGACCTTTCTTATGATGATCTAAAAATCCAAAAAGGTGATATTGCTACAATACTTATATATCATTGAATTCTTGTCTTTTCATCTAAATATTCTAGCATGAACTCAATTTCACGGACCGCATTATTCTTCTTTGTACCAAGCTTCTACTTGCGGTTTTCGAAAATGTAATTTCACCCGCTATTTCCATATATGATTCAATGACTTCTTTACGGACACCTTCCATTCGTAAAGTCGTAATAATTGCCTCACGAATTAATTCATTTATCTTGGAAAAAACTTTTTTACTCGGTATGTAGATAACGATCGAATGCCTTGTTTTTTTATTCATCAAAACAATCGCTTTTTTTCTATCAATTGTGGCAAAATTTGGATGCCATGCCATGGAGCTATTAGGGAACTGTTCATGACCTTCTGTAGAAAGCAGTTCACTATTCTTAATTCCAAGCTGATCAAGCAAGGATTTCGTACATTGGATTAACATTCGTCTCACCATCTCTGTGTTTTGATTTTTTCCTTTCCATTACTTTTAATAATAATACAACAAAAATTGAGTGTTAAAATAAATGTGCTAGGCAACCGGGATAATTGGATATATTCTTATTAAGGATTTTGATATTTTTATAGGGCGACACTATGAAAACGCATTAGTTATTACATAGAAAAAGTGCCTGTCACTAGTCGAAAATTACAACATTCGACAAGTGACAGGCACTTTGTTGTTCTTGTGGAAATCCTCGGCTACTTCAGAACAAGAAAAAGCCCCGTTCCTGCTGAAGAAACGTTGGAAATCATCTCGTTATGTAGTCCAATAAACAAAATTTGGCAGGATTACTTTAAAAAGGTAGTCTAAAATGTAATATTTAGAAAAGGCGAAAAAGAACGAACCGAGCTGGATTAAAGTATCCCCAAGTCTTTCAAAGTTGATTTGATTTTTTCTAAATCATTATTTGGAGTTTTTGATAATTCTCTTATCAAGAAATCGCATATGCGGTCAAGATTATGATGAGGTCCTATTTCAGCATTAAAAAAACGGCTTAGCTCAGCTGTTTCAGATTCATGATTGAATAGAGGATTTTCAGCAGAGGTAAGTAATAATTCAGCAGTATTATCACCAAATTTCCTGTTTATTGTTAGAATGCAGTGTGTGATATAGGTAGAGATATTTGATATCTTCTCTAGATTTAATTTTTCAAATGTATCTTTCGGAGTATGATAGTTGGGGTCATGACCACATGTGAAAAATAGGTTGGGCTTCCTTTTACGATCAAAGATATAATTATCGGATAAATGAAATAATCTTCTGCTTCTTAACCGGTATACTTGAAGATTTTTTACATGATTTTGTGTGAATTTAATAGATTGCGATAGAGATGGGGATGTATTTGCTCCAATCACGAACAAAGAGTTTTCACGGTCTTTTACACCGACAGAATGACCACACAAATCTAAAATAAATGCCCCAAGAAAATGATTGTAATTTAATCGTTTTTGACTATCACGATAAAAATGGATACTACCCATACTTTTGGTTAAAAAGTATCTGTGCTCCTCCATATCAAAGATTCCTAGAACAATATTTATATTTAAGTTTGATGACTTTAATGAATCAAGCACAGACAGTAGTATTCCGATGGAAGCAGCATTATCATTTGCCCCTGGACAGCCTTTTACATGATCATAGTGAGCTCCTAAAAGCAGCCATTTATCACCGTTCCCCTTTCTTCTGGCAAGGAGATTTCGTCCAATCTTACCATCAAAAGCGGTATAGGTTTGTTCCCATTCTTTCTCTACTAATGGAGTTAACGACAACTTCTCAAACTGTTCCAAGATAAGTTTTCTTGCAACGTCATGCCCTTTTGTTCCTGGTACTCGTCCATTTAGGTTCGGATTGGATAGATTTTGTATGAGCTTAATATATTCTCTTTTCAACAAGTATCCCTCCTTTGGCGTTCTCTATGTAAGGAGCAATCACATTTGCTAGAAAAAATGACTAGTAGCCTTGAACCTTTACCTTGGTTACACTTAGTGGATCCTTTTTGAGAATTTTCAATTAATCAATCCTAAAAAATTTTTCCCAAGAATATATTCCTTTTGGTTATCAGGAATTTGAAGTGACTCAATCCAACTTTTCTTAGCTGAATAGTCGTATTCATTAAATTTTTTCATTCCATAAGGTCCGTCGCAACCATAAAGCACTTTACGATACCCTAGAGATTCCACTACTTTCTTTACAATAGAGGGATTAAGGTAATCACTTGATGTATCAACAAATACATTTGGTTGATCCTTAACATATTTCCATAGTTTTTTCCAAAAAGGAAGACCGGCGTGAGCATAAATCACTTTAAGTTTCGGGAAATTTTCAGGCAAATATTTAAACGAGTCAGGTTCTGAAGAGAGATGTATAATCATAGGTATTCCTTTTGATTCACACATAAATGCAACTGAATCAAGTGCCTTAATACTATATTCATGCATGAACGGATGAGCTTTTACTCCGATAAAACCGGGTTTATTAAGATAAATCTCTACATCTTCCACTGATTCAGGAATCAATGGGTTCACTGCTATCCAGCCTAGAAATCGGTCTGGAAACCGATCCAAGGCAGTAGCAACAATGTCATTGTTCGGCTTGGTAAAAATTTTGTATGAATTCCCATAAAGTTTGAAATAACCATCTTTGACTAGCCCATCATAAATTTTGAGTCCAATTTGTGGTGCATTTAGTATTAGAAAACGAAAAAAGTTTTGTAAATTATGTTGAAAAGTACTATCTACTTCAAACATGGTTTCATTCATGGGGGCAATCAAGGCTGTTTTAGTTACATCATGTTTATCCATACCCTCTATCATTTTTTCGAGGGTCAACATTGTTTCATCTACATGAAAATGGCAATCAATGTTCATTAAGTCCCTCCCCATTTATTAGTCCTTAAAATTTCTAAAGGAAGTTCGGTTCTTTCTTCCACCATAAAAATTCTATAATTAGAATAAAATCAGTCTTTAAGATTCGCAAAAGGTCTCTTTATATATATATTCTTGAAATCATAAATTAGATATTTTTCTACATTTCTTGGTTCTTCATCTATTAATACTTTCCAACAGATTATAAGATTTTTGCTATCTCTTCGGCTCATATGGAAGTCTTTGTGAGCTATAGTCTTCCATGCTAGTATCGTTTGGCGTGTTAATAAAATAATGTGGTTGATTATCTTTTACTCCGAACAATATCTATATTTCTCCAAGTATCGTTCCGGTGACTGTTTAATTCCGCCTTTTAGGGGAATGATACCCCAGGTATTGTTCCCTTGACTCCTCAGTTTTGTCTTTTGAGGGAACGATTCTCCAAGTATTGTCCCTTGTCTCATCGATTTCGCCTTTTAAGGGAACGATTCTCCAGGTATAAAGTTCGTTACCAGTATCCAAAAAGGTTTCCAAATTTATAGGAAAGAATCTGGTTCAATTTTAAGCGCAAAAACCAACATACTTAAATTTAACTTGAACGAGCTATACTCGATTTCCTGGCCTTCCTTTAACTCTCGAACTTGCTGCTGAATTTTCACCCAATCGTTTTCCAGCCCCCGCGGGATAGATTCTTCTTTTTCTCTCACCTTTTTTAAGGTAACTAAATGTCGTCTTATTAGCTCATCATAGGTAATCTTAATCGATTTCCCCATTTCTTTTTGCCGGCTAAGAAGTATTTGCTCCTGATTCCTCCTGGCATTTAGATACTCGTTTAATTTGAACAAATGCTGTTCCAGAAGCGGAAAGTCTATTTCTTTAAAGGTTTGTATTTCCTCATGTTGAAAGTCATCTGGGATTTCCACATTAAACCCATCTCGATCAATAAACCTTTGGACTACTTCTTCTTTCTTCCACCGGGGTAACACGTCATAGACAGTTTTTTGCGCGTCACTAAACTCTGCTAGTACCTTTTTTGTTTGTACCTTTTTGTCGTATTCTTTTTTAATAGTGTAGACTGTAGCTATTTGCCTGTCTGTTAACGGTATACCAATCTTGGCTTGGTGGACAATCTCCTCTGGTAAATCTTCTATGTAAATAAATTTTTCAATCGGAAAGAATTGTTTCCTTTGGTATTTTGTTAAGATTTCATCCCGTTCCAAATCAATGGTATGAAATCCTTTCTTAATATCACTGATCAGTTCAGGAGATAAATTCGTATAGTTTTCCAGAAAGTGACTCCTAATTTATAGGTTTTCTTCTCCTTTGAATGGTAGACAATGTATTGATAGCGGAGCGGAGTCCCGCACTCACAGCGAAACGGCTTGTTGCCAAACCCTCCATCTAGCACTTCTTTCAATACCCACGACTCCATTTGCTCCTCAATCTCTTCCTCCGACATCCCTTCGCCTAAAGGAATCCCTTTTTTCTGAGACAGTACCTCCAGCCATTTACTTTTCTTGCCCTGTTTTAGATGGGCACTTAAAAACTCCTGCTGCTCTGGAGATAACGTATTCAGAGTATCATTCACTTCGCGTTCCGTTAATGGCTCCATCGCTCTACCCTCCTGTATACTAGTATTCTGATTTTTTTTACTGATAAATCTTTTTAAAATTTAAATAATGCTCAATCGTCTTCTCATATGTTTTCCAGTCCTTATACCTTCCTTGGATTTTCCCAATCAAAGTAGAATCAATCTGGTTTTCTTCTTTATATAATCCATTGCGACGCATGCTCTGTAATGAACTCTTGCCAGATACCTGTTTTTACTATATTAATTTTACTCCATTATCAGGTTGCTTTTTCATAGTATCCAATTCCTTCTTTTTAACTATTAAATAACTTCTTCAATCAGGCAAATTCTCCTGCTTAATATAAAAGAAGAGGATTTCTGATAAGAAATTCTTTATCTTGATTTGTCAAAAATAGATAAAAGCACCATCACTATTTTGATGGTGCTTTCATCTACCTATCTGCCTTAGGGACAGTCCTCACGATTCTTTTCACCTAAATCGTTTTCAAATCCTTGTTCAGGACTACTCCTATAACTGATAGCTTACCTACCATATCATCCGGAGAGACAAAAGCCATCGGAAGTGTCCCCACGGTTCACAGCAAAAAAGAGGGATGCTATCCCTCCTTTGCTACTTTTATCAGATCAATTCTAAAAAGGCACAGATGGTTAAAATCCCTTTATCAAAGTTTTCTAAGTTAAAATGTTCATTCGGAGCATGGAGATTTTCATCCGGCAACCCGAATCCCATTAAGACAACAGGGGTATTTAGTGTATGGTTGAAATCCGATACAATCGGAATCGAACCTCCTTCTCTTTTATAAACAGGTGCCTTTCCATAAACCTGCTCATAGGCTTCAGCCGCTTTTTGAATCATTGGATCATCGATTGGTGTTAAGAATGGATTACCTGTATCTTGAAGTGTCACTTTTACTGAGCATCCTTTTGGTGCTTTTTCTTCTAAATGTTTTTTGATTAAGAGCTGGATTTTTTCTGGATTTTGATTATTGACTAGACGGCAGGTGATTTTGGCATGTGCCTCGTTCGGAATGACCGTTTTAGTACCTTCCCCCTGAAATCCGCCCCATATGCCGTTTAATTCTAGTGTTGGCCGCGAGTTGATTTTCTCAGGATATGGGTAATTATTTTCCCCACCCGTTAATTCTGTTAAGCCTAATTGTTTCTTTAGCTTTTCTTCATCAAAACCTAGTGCTTTAATCTGTCCCTTCTCAAATTCTGTTAATTCTAAAACATCATCGTAGAATCCTTCAACGTTTACCTTACCATTTTCATCATGAAGAGTAGATAGCAGCTTCACTAATAAATGGTTAGCGTTCTGAACTCCACCGCCGAACATGCCGGAATGCAAATCGGTATTCGCGGTTTTAAGTGAAACCTCGAGAGCCGCAAGACCTCTTAATGAATATGTAATCGCAGGAATTCCTCGATCCCACATATCAGAATCGGATATGATCACCACATCACAGGCTAGTTTTTCTTTATTTTCTGATAAAAACTGTGGAAGATTGGGACTTCCGATTTCTTCTTCCCCTTCGATACAAAATTTAAGGTTTACCGGTAATTTATTTTCTAGTTTCAGTAGTGATTCGACAGCTTTTATATGTAGGAATGTCTGTCCTTTGTCGTCTGTGGCACCTCTGGCATAGATTTTTTCATCACGGATGTCTGGTTCAAACGGCGGTGTTTCCCATAAGTGAATCGGGTCAACAGGCTGTACGTCATAATGACCGTATACTAATACCGTCGGGGCATTTTCCTGATGAAGCCAGTCTGCATAAATAATCGGATGACCTTTTGTTTGTACGATTTCTACGTGCTCCATTCCAATGCTTTCTAACTTATTGGCGATCCAGGAAGCTGCTTTTTGGATGTCCTCTTTATGTTCCGATAAGGAACTAATGCTTGGAATACGAAGTAATTCTTTTAACTCTTCAACATTTTGCTGATGCTGCTTGGATACAAATTCGGATAATTGACTCATGTTCTCACCTATTCTTTATTAGTTTCCATTCTATTTTACACAAAAGTTAGGAAAAAAATAGAAAACTAGCTCAAAAAAGGGAGAGAGTTTATTTGAACGTATTTAATAGTGCCTGGCACTACAGGTTAGTATCAAGGGAATGAAGACTGTTTGCTGGACCAACCCTTTTTCACAGAAGAGTTAAGTCTTCAACCAAAGCTTTTTATTCAAAGGCTCTGTTATTATTCATTTTAGATTTTCTTGTAGGGTTGAGAATTTATAGGCGGAGAATTTCCGGCTATTGTTTATAGAGCAACCTTAAGAGCAGATATAAACGGAGATATTCCGCTTAGCTGCCTTAAATAAGACAAATTACAAGGATTTACAAACAATAAGCGGAAAAACTCCGACTATTTTTAAGGAAATATGGGTATTTCCCAATTTAAACGGAAATTCTCCGCTTATTTTCCAAACACAGTGAATCAACATTCAGTTTAAACAGAGCCTGTTCAAAAAAATGCAGCCTGTTTACCAAGGAATGGGACTGACCGCATTTACCCCTTTTGTAAATAATTCACCATTTAGCGGTTTAATATTGTACCGCCAGATGTCATTAAGATTAAAAGCTTTTATGCTGAATAGTTGCACGATCCTCGTTTAGAATTCCCATTTCTCTAATATGTGCACGGGTTTTATCATCACCTAAGTAAAAGAGCATCGTATAAATCAAAATTATTCGCTGATCATATTCCCTATTTTGAGGCTGATGATGATACTCAAGATATGGAATGTGTGATCGAAAATAACTTTCCCAATCTGTTTCATCATTTTTATCAAAAAGTCGTTCCAGGACATATACTTGCGATTCTGTCGCTTCAATTTTAAAATTCCACTCTCCCTCATGAGGTCTTCTGAAAATTTCATTCGATTGAATATTGATATAATAACTTTGTTTTTGTCCATCCATTCGATCATCTCCTATCTCATTGGATGTTTACCACAACTTTCAATGTTTTAAACATTTTCATACTGTAAAGTTTTATCTCACTGGTTATCACCCATCTTTACCTATTTTGCTTTCTAGTCTATTACTTAACTTTTATGTAAGAATTCTAGTAGAAGAAAAATCATGTTCAAATTGTAAATAACCCGAAAAACAACCTATTTAATGAGGTTTTTCGGGTTATTTCAATTTTCAGTAATTCCAAGCAGTCAGTGTTTCTCTTCAATTTTCGCCACTATAACCTTTGCTGCTTCTTCAGCTCCACCTGCATTCCTAAAGGCTTCAGATAGTTTCTTTGTATTTTCCAGAAATGTTTGATGCTCTATTAAATCAGCTACTGCTTTTGCCAAAAATTTCGGTTTGTTTGCTTTTAATTTTATTCCTGCACCAAGTTCAGCAACTCGGTCAGCCACTATCCTTTGTTCGCTATGTAACGGGAATAATACCATCGGAACTCCAAAATACAGGCTTTCATTGACACTATTCATACCGCAATGGGTAATAAATACATCTACCTTCTGTAATACGGCAATCTGTTCAACATGGTTTTTAACTATAAAATTGTTCGGTATGGTGCCAAGCGAGGCAATGTCTGTCTTTTCCCCAACTGACATCACAATATCATAGGGACTGTCAGCAAATGCTTGGATGCAATTTTGGTAAAAATTCTTATTTTGATTAAGTACCGTTCCCAATGAAATATAAATCAACTTTCTGCTCTTTTTTTCAACATGTACCTCATGAGACTTCCCGATGCTAGGACCTATAAAGGCAAATTTATCGGAAAACGTTTCTGCCATAGGCTGGAATTCTTTCGATGTATACACAATGGTATCCGTTTCATTATCATTTTGAATAATCGATAGAAAACTATCCACTTCATACCCATAAGATTGCAGCAGCTCTATTTTCTTGTTAATTCGCGGCATTCCAACTATTAATCTCAGTATTTCTTTTACACTGCGTTTCATCAGTTTTGCTGTATATTGATTGAATGCGAAGGTTGTTGTAGAACAGATATACGGGATTCCTAATTTCTTGGCAAATAATTTTCCCCAAAAGCATAAGGAATCAGATACAATGCAATCCGGCTGAATTTCTCTTAATTCTGAACATACCTTTTCATCTAACGCTATGGTCGTATCACCAATCATTTCAATTAATGCAGCAAAATCTTTTCCTGCTTTTCGATTCAATTCCTGTTGTGATATCGGAGGTAAGAAGTCATCACAAGGAATAAATTTGGCACCGGCACCTTCTATTTTTTTTTGAAATTCCTTAAAGGAGTAGTACCAAACTTCATGGCCATTCCTTATTAACTGTGATACCACTGGAATTGTCGGATTCGTATGACCGTGAGCGGGGATCGAAAAAAATACAATTTTACTCATTCTGTTTCCTCCCTAGTCGGTTCGGCCCTGCGGATCATATCTGCAAACTCTAGAAAACTATCAGTTTTTAAGATTGCAATCCCTTTTGTCACATCTTCACCTAAAACTACGAGCTTATCACCAGGCTGAATTTGATACATGTCCCTCGCCTGTTTCGGGATGACAATCTGCCCCCGCTCGCCTACCTTCACAACACCAAAGAACTGTTTCCCTTGAGGGCCCAGGTGCTCTACCTCTTCTTCACTCATATTACTGGATAATTGTTCTAATGTGACTTGAAATATCCCAGCTAACAATTTACATTTATGTATATCAGGCAGGGCCTCCTCGTTTTCCCACTTTGCTACGGTTTGTCGTGATACGCTTACCCTCTCCGCTAAATGTTCCTGACTCATTTTATTCTTTTTACGCAAAACACGAATATTCATACCAATCATATCCTCAGCTCCTATATGATTAAATATAAATAAGACATTACCTAAAGTCTATCAACAGTCCGCAACATTTTATGTTAAAAATTGTGGCATCGTATCATACTATAAACCTCTTTTAAGTTTCTTCGTAATAACCTAACTCTCCAAATCATTCAGGTAAGAAATCCTCCACCCGACAAACAATACAAGCCGAAAACTCTTCTGCCAGCTTAATAGCTGCTATAGGTCTCCTTGTTTCTGGATGCAAGATGGATGTCGTTTCAATAATTTGTCCCCAATAAGGAATGTTTCTTGAAAGCCGACGGATAATTTGACGAATATAATCATCACTAACCTCTTGGCCACAGCCATTCGAAGCTATTTCTTGTAACTCATTATAAGTCCTAAAACTTTTTGCCATAACTATTCCATATAAGGTATAAAAAGCCTTAAGATTTAACGAGATGGGTTCGTAATCTTGAAAATGAATTTCCATTCCCTGATCGGATCTTTTTAGTAGTACTTGGTTTAAGTCAGGTTTAAAGTTGAGAAATTCATATTCTCCGATCTTTTCTTCTATTCCATTTTCAATTTTCCGGTAAAACATTTTATTAAAGATTTCTTCATCAAGAACGAGAATTTCATATTTATACCGCTCGATTCTTTCAATTTCCAGTTCAGTGTAGACATTGTCCTCAATAAAGTTAATCTCATGAATGGCTTCTTTTGCTATCTTGATGCCGCAATTGACGAGAAACATGTTTGCAAGCATCCTTTGGGTATCATTTAATTCCTCTTCCATTGAACCGTCCAATGCTTTCTCAAAAAAGGAAACGGCTTTCGTATATTCCCTGTTTTGATAATAAAGATAGCCCAGGCGATAATTTGCAACAGGATGGTCTTCCTGCATATGCAGTGCTTTTTCTAAATATCTTTTTGCTATTTTCGGGTCAGGCTTATCCGCCATTTTAAAATACTCCCCCTGGGAAACAAATAAATTCACCAGTTTCTTGGTTATTTCCTTTTCAAGGGTTTTATCTCTTTGTTTTCTAGCCACACCCAGTACTTCTTTTAATCTTTTTTCTTCCATAAATGGATGGATATCATCATCAAGGTCCCTCATTTTCCATTCACCTCTATATGAAAAATTCCCTTTTACTCTGTCAATCTCCTTCTTTTCTTGCTGTGACAGTCAGTCACAACTGCCTTGCTATACTTCGATTATAAACAAAGAGGAGATGATGGGCATGATAAACAAAGAAATTTTATTGGCAAGACACGGACTACAAAAAGAAGATTTGATGAGATCCCTAAATGGTGAAGTATGTAATGCTTGTAAACTTTTGATTGGTACAGGGAAATTATCTCAAGAAGTCAATGACAACATTACAGATGAAGATTTTATTTCCTTTCTACAGGAATCTGCTAAAACCATCGATTCCCCTGGGCGAGGAATGCTAATTGATCCGGTCCTTGGTGATTTGCCTCTTACTGATTTTGATCCCTACATCCGTGGAGTGATCCGCTGGATGAACCAACTTGGTATTTATACGTATGGCAGCTGTGACGGGCATGGCAGAGGAGAGGCAAGAATTTATCTAAAAAACTATCCGAATGGAAAGCAGCTTGAACTATTGAAGGCTGCCATACCGCCAAGTCTACGGATCAGAATTGAAGGCAAAAATATCCGAGTATATTACCCAAAGAAGGGTCAGTCACTGTTACTTGAATTCGCTGAAAACCTATATCAAGTTTGGAAAAATCCAAGTTTTCTAAAGGACCTTCAGGCAAATCATTTTAAAGGTTTGCTACTAGAGTGCTTAAATGTTCCAGGTGTAAGCACCGACGAAAAAAGATTCTGTTCAAGGCTGCGAAATAAATTGTCTACTCTTATCGATCATTCCTTTATTGACCGGAAAGGCAATCTTCTCGGGTTTGTGGAACTTGGAGATGGTCCCACTGTTCTGCTATCTGCTCATTTGGATACCGTTGAAGAAATTGTCGAAGGAAGAGAAATTATTGAAGAAAATTTCATTCTAAGAAGCTCAGAAGGAATTCTTGGAGCCGATGACCGAGCAGGCGTTGCAGCTATTCTCGTCATCCTTTCTAGAGTGAAAAAGACCAATTTTAGAGGAACCTTGAAAGTAGCTTTTACCGTGGAAGAAGAAATTGGCTGCCTTGGATCACGTGACATTGACGCGAATTTTATCGAAGATGTGGATGCCGCGATTGTGATTGACCGACGTGGAAATAGAGATATTGTTACATCGTGGAGTAACTATGTACCGTTTTGTCCAGAAGAGTATGGCAGGTTATTTGAGAAAGCTGGCCAATTAGCTGGAATGGATGATTGGAAGATTACTGCAGGTGGCATTAGTGACGCGATGGTTTTTTCGGAGTACGGCATCCCTTCTGTTAATCTATCAGCAGGCTACCAAAATGAACACAAAGAAACGGAAACAGTTAATTACAAGTCGACATTTGAAACGGTATTGTTGGTGGAGTCGGTGCTACATCACCAATTGATTAAACAAAATAAAAACCACGTGAAAAAATAAAAGGTAAAGACTGCAGGACAGTACCTACTGGGTTTGTTTCCAGTTTATGATAGAGAAACTAGTTTTCCCAATTAGAGGATAATAAAAAATGGCAATAATAGCAGGCTTGGAGATTATATTAAAACCAGGTGTTTCCACACTCCACAAATCCAGAGTGTTTATGGGAACAAAAGTGGTGCTGGTGATTTTACAAAAAACTAACGGAATCAGTATTGACTGACTCCGTTAGGCATATCTTTCTACTTCATTAAAGCTTAAATTGAGTGCACACCTACCCAAAGGTATCAAGGCAATGGCCAGCACTTCATCTGTTGAAGCGAAGACCCAGTCAAGTGAAATCATATTTTCATTACAAGAATCTCACCTACGTTATTTGATATGTTTAGCGGCGGAAAATAATATCAGGGCGAAAACAGTTTCCAATGTCCTTCGGAGACAACTTCAACCTCTCCGTCGATCACTTTGATGGCGGTTTGATCATCAATTGCATACGCCGTCCCCTGCATCCCGGCGGCCCATCTCTCTGCATTAGCCATCGTGTTATACGGCAGCATCTCGTGATCCAAATGCGGGAACATTGCAAAATTGACAAGTCCCAGCGTTTCATCACCACCGTTGGGTGGAGTCCAGCCAACGAAGAATTCCCCGATGCTAGGGGCCATCACCATGCTCCCAGCACTCATTCCCACATAGACAGCGTGCAGCGACGGCAAGAGGTCTGCCAGCCCTGATTGCCGCATCCAATGGCACAGGTAGAGGGCGTCGCCTCCCGACACCAGCAGGACGTCCGTCTCCCGGACCAGCGGCACCCAGCGGTCTTCGTCGATGCTTGGCAGCGCTGTTAGCTCCAACACACCGACGGACTTCCAGCCCAGGCTGACCATGGGATTCTCTTCTTTCCCGCTGATGAACTCCCATGCTTTGACGCCTGGACCGACCCAGGGGTGTCCGTACATCGCGGTGGGGATGCACAGGGCACTGGAGTCGGCGATTGGCTTGCCCAGCATGTCAACCAGCGTGTCATGTATGCTTTTGTTATTGATGCCTGCAGATGTAAGTAGTAATTTCATAATCTCAACTCCTTGTCGTTACAAGCTACTATTTTTTAGTATATTCTGAAAGGTATGAACATTTAAGAATAACATATACTCGATAGCACACTGCCTACACCTTTTTGATCAGAAGCTAAATGCAAAATGAACACATTGGCTTACAAACTGCATTTTAACCCATTTTTTAATATCCCTATTCACAACGGTAACCCCTTTTTGTGTGCGGAAATCTTAAAAACGATTTTCACCTCCCCAACATTTAATAATGTTTGATGAATGATGAAAGATAATTGATAATCGTCTTTAACCTCTATCAAAATACTTCAATAAGATTCAACAAAAAGAAGCGTTAATCCTGCTTTGGTCAACGCAGCCGTTCCTTTAAGTGTGACCTTTCACATAGTTAAGTTTGTATATTTCTTACCAGTGTACTTGAAGTTTATTACCATTTGGATCAAAAAAGTGGAAATAGGCATGTCCATTATCTTCTTTTATATCCTCAACCTTAACACCATTTTCAATAAGGTGTTGATGAAATTTAGATAATTCAGGACTTGAAAAACCAATGCTAAAGGCTGGAACATTACCTATGGTAAAATGTGCAAATGTATCATCTTCAGTAGGAACTAAGATAAGTAAAAAAGGTCCCTCATTAATTTTTATAATCGCAAATGGATCCTCAGTTATGGTTATTAATTGAAGCCCTAATACATCTCTATACCATAGTGCAGACTGTTCTAAATTCTTTACAGGAATTCTAATATAATGTAGTTGTTCAATAAATGATTTACTCATAATCTACCTCTCCTTTATTCTTTCTTTTATATATAGATTCTCTCCCAATTTATAGAATTAAACTGCCCCGTTAGTGCACAACAAGCAAAAAAAAGTTGCCGAAGCAGCCACTATTCTTAAACTCTTGCACCCATAGTTTAAGTGATAATATTCACAATTGATTCTTTAGGAGAATATAAAAAGGAGCCCATCTTACTAAAAAAAAGCGCCCGATTCTGGAATAAGCCTTTACCAAATGGGCACTTTATCACAGTCTTGACTATTTTTTAAAATCCTCATCTACCAAGGGTTTTCCTTCTTGATCAACCATAACGGTTAAACCACTTCCAGCAGCATTAAGATTCAACATGTATAGAACCCCCGTCTGGTTATCACGAATAATCTTAAAAAATTCTAGCTTTCCTTGTGTATAAATAATTTCAAAACGTTTGCTATCCATTATCCCACTCTCCTTAATCCAATAATCGCTATAGTGATTCATTCATATAACGAATACAATCTGTTCCCTATTCTTAATATGGAATATGTTTTCCCATAAGAATGCACTTACTGTAATTATTTGTACGATTTTAACTTTAAAAAGTTTCAAATCAATTCCAATTCAGGAAGAATTGTTCAACAAACCTGCTTCGTTAGCTTAACAAGAAGGCTCTAATCCAATGCTTTCCAATTAGGGTCTTTTTGATCTGTAATTGATGGCTTTCTAGTATATTTAGTTTTTCTAAACTCTTTTGCACCAAATTCAATAAAGTTTTTTTGTGCCTGTCTTAACGATGGACCATTAGCCCCTCCTTCATAATCGGGATCATCGAATTGAACGGTGTCATCTTCCCAAAAGCAAATTTCACATATATCGTAAGTACCTGGTGGTTCCTCATCTAATGTTTTATATCCACAACATGGACAAGTATATTTCACCAAATCACCTCAATTTAATCATTTATATTCTTCTACTAAACGTTAGTGGAACAATAGAAAGCGATTGCCCTTCTTCGACAATTCCACCTTGATTATACAAACATGGTAGATATAACTAAAATGTTAAACGGCCTTTTCTCTTAATTCTTAAACAAATATGGCGTTCGTTCAATTACATTTCCAGATTCGATTTACTTCTTTTAGTGTCGTTCCATTAAAAGTTAATTTATAAATGTCTGGCATACTAAGTTCTTTCCAAAAACTAAAATCATATTTCTTATCAAAAAAATTCATTATTAGAACCATGATATTACCGTGTGATCCCACGATAATGTTTTTACCTTCATACCTTTCTAAAACCTTTAAAGTTGCTTCAACTCCTCGTTTCTGTGCAATAATATTGGATTCTCCACCTTCCCAAGAAAAGGCAGGCTCCTCCCAAACTTTAGTGACAGCTAAATCGAAATTCTCAACAGGACTTTCAGACAGTATCCGTTCCTTAAAACTATTCTCAATAATAACTTCTTTACCAAAAAAATCTGCGACACCTTCGACTGTTTGAACTGCCCTTTTATATGGACTTGAAATCACATAATCTATATTTTCCTCTTTTAGAATTTGAGTAATTATTTCTGTGTCAATTTGACCTTTTTCAGATAAGGGTCTTCTTAATTCTTCAGGTGTATAGGTTGAATGAGCGTGTCGAACAAAATAAAGGTTAGTTAACAAATTTACCCTCTCCCCTTTTAATTCCTTATTACTGTAAAAGGATAAATTCAATATATGTAGTTATTTTTCCTTCTTTCCCGATCCTGCACCGTACCTTCAATAAGAAAAAGCAATTAGCGAGTGAAGGACAAAAAAATCCCTTCTTATTAACAGAAAGGGAAAATACAATATTTTTATCTTAAAGCAGATGCAGCCATTCTGATATAAGTATGTCTTTTACCCCTAACCGTAATCGAAAGGGTTTGAATATTTTCAGGTAGAGCCATACCAGAATACCCAGCATCCCCGATATGAAAAATATCCGCTCCTGCTCTTTTCGAGCTTAACGCGATTGCGCGGATGGTTTCTTCATCTGCTCCTTCTTGGCTTGTGCCAATTGCAGCAAGGGTTAATGCCCCTTTATTTTTAACGTTTTCTATTGCATGGGCAAGTGTTTCCTCACGAACACCAGGGACTGTTCCGGGAGCGGGGAAAAGAATGACATCTGCCCCAGCTTCTGCAAACCGAGAAAATGCATCTAAATCAAATACACTTCCTGCTGTTCCAGCATTATGCATTTTGCCTGCTATGATTAGTCCTCCAAAATGTTTGTTCGCCAATGTAATTGCTTGTTCAATTTTCTCATTGGTTACCCCTGATTTTGGATTACCCGTTAAGCAAATGAAATCACATCCCAGTTGCTTTGCCATCTCTAATGACTTTTCAGTTGCTGTACGCCCTTCCGGCAATGAATGCAAGTTCTCTAATGCATTAGCATCCGGATCAACAGGTTCAAGATTAATGCCGACTGGAAGACCAGTTAGTTCTTTTATTTTTTGAATAATGTTTTCATCTATTTCACTGCCTGCTGCATTTGGTTGAAATATACTGTAGGAATCCACACCATTTACTTTAGGGTTCATAACATCAAACAGGTTTAGTAAAATCATATCCGCTCCGAATGCCTTCATCACTTCCGGGTTGGATACCTCAGGAAGTAAGGGTTGTGATGTCACGACCGTTTCAGCCAAAATCGTTCTTCCTTCCGCTGCACGGATTGCCTGCTTTAATTCTTCCCTACCCATTTGTCGAAAATCAGAACCTCTACAATCTAATATCCTTTTCATCTCAATCACCTCTTATATATATTCTCCTTTATATTATCTAATTGTTTCTGCTAATGAAAATTTCTAGTTTCTTTTACAAATTTCGGATAAAGTCTAAACAATTCAGCATTTCATCTTTAAAATCATGCCTTTTTATCCTATTACAATTTAAACCCAACACAGGAAGTAGCAGAAGCGAAGGAAGTTGGGAAAAAAAGGACAAGCCCGTTGAGATAAAGGAAAAACCTATTGACCACACGGCCAGCTATTTAAAAACCTTGCAAGAAGGTTTGGCAGGTGGATATACCGTAACCTTTTATCTAGCATTTACTTAACTCCTTTCATAAATAAAGTCAAACGAGCAAAACACTTTATTTACTCTATATATCGGTCAATGGGTCATATTATAGAATATAGATTGTTCAAAGCTAATTTTAAAGAAAAGGAGTTACTTATAATGAATATACAACTAATTCGAAACGCTACGCTCGTTGTTCAATATGCAGATAAAAAGTTTTTAATAGATCCCATGTTATCAGAAAAGGGAACTCTTCCACCTTTTGGACCTGGAGTAGGTTTACCCCCTGCACCAAGAGAAGACCAAAATAATCCTTTAGTAAGCTTACCAACATCCATTGATACTATTATATCTAATATTGATGCTGTCATTGTCACTCATCTGCATCCTGACCACTGGGATCATGCTGCTATAGAAGCGTTGCCAAAAGAAATTAAACTATTTTCTCAAAATGAAGAAGATGCGACAGTCATTCGAAACGCTGGTTTCAAAAATGTAGAGGTTTTACAGGATACAGTCTTTGAAGGTATACAATTAATTAAAACAAAAGGCGAACATGGTAGAGGTGAAATCTTACAGCATGCTGGGCAAGTGTGCGGCGTTGTCTTCAAACATACAAATGAAAAAACTTTATATGTAGCTGGAGACACTGTATGGTATGGTGCTGTTCAAGATGTAATCGAAACACATAAACCAGAAATTATTGTTGTAAATGGCGGAGATAATCAATTCCTAGTAGGCGGTTCTCTGGTGATGGATAAAGATGACATTTATGAAGTTTATAAGGCTGCTCCTAACGCAAAAATTATTTCTGTTCATATGGAAGCAGTTAATCATTGGACATTATCAAGAGAAGAATTAAAAGGATTTATTAATGAAAAAGGAATCTCCGATAATGTTTTAATACCAGATGATGGAGAATCCTACTCATTTTAAGGGTAAAAACGACCAGATTTCTTAATTTATCTTCGGCATGCTTAACATGTTCCTTTATTTATAAATTCTTAATATCAATTAAATTGCTCTGATTAATAGATCAGAGCTTTTGTATTTGTAGTTCAAAATAAAAAAGAGATTTTTAAAAACCCATTGACATACTATAGGGGGGTATAGTAAGGTTTTGTTGTCAGGTGATAGTATGGTTCATGATTGTTCCCTTCCTGAAGGAAGAAATATTCAAGTTATTTTTTTAAACAATATCATACTATACGGGGGTATTCTATATTACTATACGAATTGGAGGAGATTGTTTTATGTCGACGGGTTCACAGACACTTACACAAGCAGATCCTAAGCGTTGGAAAGCACTTGCATTGTTAGGTTTTGCAAATTTCATGGTTATGATGGATAGTGCCATTATTCAGGTTGCCCTTCCATCTATCAAAGAAACTCTAGGTTATTCACAAGAAAACTTACAATGGGTAATGACTGCTTTTCTAATATTCTTTGGTGGTCTTCTGTTATTAGGAGGAAGGCTGAGTGATTTATTTGGGCATCGTCGCATTTTTATGTGGGGATTTTCAATCTTAACCGTGGCTTCCCTTCTTGCAGGATTGGCTTGGGACGATGTAGTGCTTAACATCGCACGGGCAGTTCAAGGTGCTGGTTCTGCATTGATTGCACCTGCGGCTCTTTCTATTGTCATGATTCTTTTTGCTGGGAATCCGAAAGAACTAAGTAAAGCTCTTGCTTTATGGGGGCTTTCAGGGGCAGCAGGTGGTTCAATCGGTATCGTTCTCGGTGGTATCCTTACAGAATTTTTAAGCTGGAGATGGGCGTTATTAATCTATGTTCCTATCGGTATTATCATTTTACTCTTGTCGCCAGGACTATTACAAAAAGGAAAGCGAATGAGTGGACGCATTGACTATTCTGGAGCCATCTCTGTTACAACGGCATTAGTTTTATTGGTTTATGGTGTTGCAAACGCAGAGCACAGTGGTTGGGGATCATCATCAACAGTATGGTCATTGTCCGTTGGAGCTTTGTTGTTTATCATTTTTATTATAATCCAGGTTATGAAAAAAGAACCACTTGTTCCACTTCGTATATTTAAGACTCGAAACTTGTCTATCGGTAACGTTTCGCTCGTCTTGTTATCAATCGCATGGGTTCCGATTATTTATTTCCTTGTATTGTATTTACAACAGATATTGAAATTTGCTCCTTTCTCTGCAGCAATGGCTTTATTACCTGCACCAATACTCATGGCAGTATTCGTTGTTGCAGTAGCTGGAAAGGCAATGGAGAAATTCGGATTGAAGATTACTATGGTTTTCGGGTTCCTTATACTCGG
Organism: Neobacillus niacini; assembly: GCF_019749295.1. Taxonomy (GTDB): domain Bacteria; phylum Bacillota; class Bacilli; order Bacillales; family Cytobacillaceae; genus Neobacillus; species Neobacillus niacini_D. The sequence goes on along the minus strand of NZ_JACWFG010000009.1, from coordinate 11,090 downwards.
CAGTTCGGGACTACTATTCTCCCTTAACACATCAGTTAATGGAACCTATTGGACAAGTGTACTATTGGCTTTATTATTAGCCGCTCTGGGAAATGCCCTTGCTTATCTGCCAGCTACCACAGCTGCAGTATCTAATGCTAAACCAGAAGAGTCAGGTCTTGCATCTGGGTTGTATAACACTACTTACCAGATTGGCTCAGCATTGGGACTAGCCATCATGGTTGCAATTGCTGGGTCGACAACTGCCTCTAGTGTCGCAGGAGACCCAATTGTCGCTTTAAATGAAGGTTTTCAACAAGCATTTTTATGGTCTGGTATAGCTGCGTTTATAGGCGTTGTATTATCACTTCTGTTTGTCCGTTCACAAAAACAAGAAGAATCAAACGATTAGCCCCACGTTGCTGTAATTAGCTTTGTGTATCTAAGAGTCATGTTGTAATTAATTAACAGGGAGAAATTAATATGGGGAATGAAGTTAAAAAGATAAAGCTCGCCGTAAATGGAGGAATAAGCTTTGGGGCAAAACTTAACAATAAGCAGCTTTTGACAATTTCTAAATATATGAGTGAAAATGAGGAACTTGAATTAACCACATTTCAGCAACTCTATATAGAAATACCTGAAGATAAACAAACAAAAATCACGGAAGAGTTCAAAAGTGTAGGATTGGAATGTTATCCAGTTGGAAACTTCGTAAAGAGCTTAAGAACCTGCAATTTTTGTAAGGGTGAAGAAGAGGAAGGCATGGCAGTGGCGAAAGAATTAAATCGCCGTATCGCTGGTAAACCTGTCCCCTTCACCCTTAAGGTTGCATATACAGGGTGTCCAGTTGGTTGCGGAGAACCAATGTTAAGCGACATAGGTGTTATGAAAGTTAAAGAACACTACAACATTTATGTTGGGGGCAAAGCCAAAGGGAAAGATGCCGTAGTAGGCTCATTATTGAAGGAGAATCTAACACCAAATGAGTTGTACTACGCAGTAGAAAAGATAATTGATTTATATACACAAATGGGTAAAAAACGTGAGACATTTTATAAATTTTTAACACGGATAGGTTGTGACCAATTAAAAAGTCAATAAAAATTTAAAAATTTTTGTTTGTTCCTTTTCTATAATAAAACTGGCTTGACGTTTCTAACGTCAGGCTTTTTTTGTGTAAAATAACAGAAACCCTTATTAAGTTAAACTTCCCCGTTAGAGTTCACAATATTAGTAAGTTCCATAGAAAAAGGCATAAATCCTTCCTGCTGAATCAATGACTTTACTTTTTGAAATTAACTTTTCTATTACTTTTTTTAGTTAATATATAGCTTTGTTTTATCATTTCGTAAATTTCTTCCTTTGGAACAGTACCGTCAAGAATTATCGAATTCCAATGCTCCTTATTAAGATGAAATGCAGGAACTACCGAATTATAAATCTGACGCCAATAATCCAAAAAACCAGGTTCACATTTCACATTAATCCAAGTAAGGCCATCTCTTTCAAAAATCCACGCAAACACTTTCTTGTTATCTATATGTCGCATTAACGTCCAATTCTTATCGCGAAATGGATAATCTTCATATGTATTACCAATCTCCAAACAGTAACCGATAGCTTCCTCTCTATTTTTCATTGTTAACCTCTTCTCTAACCTAATAACTTGCTAGTTTTTTAATATAGCTGCATCCTTAATTATAACCCTTGGGCCCTTTATTACACTAGTCGAGTATAAGAGAGCCTTTCTACCTTACGGTAAATTGTACTCCTCCCCCCTCACAGAACCGACCCCTTACTATTTGAATAGTTTAAATATTCTTTACTGACCTTTCTAAAAATGATAAAATTTTTAAAAAAGGGGGGACAAAGAAGTTGCTGACTGGATTAGTAAAAGCTTTAGTAAGACAGAATCATTTATATACGAACTACTATTGCAGGGGCAAATACGTGAAGAAATATCCGATCAACTTGATATAAAAAAATTAGCTGAATTTATTCATAATTCACTTATCGGGTTAAGAGTATTAGCCAAAACAACGATAGATAAAGAGAAACTTCAAAACATCATTGATTCGACTTTAACGGTATTAGATTACCATTTTTAGAATGAACGTTCTAAAAATGTAATGATTTTGTTCAATCTTTTTTATTTTTAATATGGAGGGTGAAAAGAATGAATCATTTAGAGTTTTTGAAGAAAATGGCAAAGGGCGAAATACCAGGTTCGCCGGCTTCAGAGGTAATCGGTTTTCACATAACAGATGTTGAGGAAGGGAAGGTTGTGATTGAAATGGATGCCACAGAAAGATTACACAATCCGATGGGTACACTACATGGAGGGATATTATGTGACATATCCGATGCCGCTATGGGCTATGCATTTGTAACTACATTAGCTGAGGACGAACTTTTTACGACGATCGAAATTAAATTAAATTTCCTAAAACCTATTTTTAAATCTAGACTTCGAGCTGAGGGAAAGTTAATAAAAAAAGGTTCATCAGTCGGATTGCTGGAGTGTCATGTATATGATGAAAAACAAAGTCTTGTGGCACATTCTACAAGTACATGTATGATTTTGAAGGGTAATTCCGCCGGAAAAAGATTGAAAATAGATTAATATAACTAATCTCACGTAAAAAAAAATCCATTAAAGTAAGATCCATAAAGTTTTAGCTATCATTTAGCTAGTAGTACGATGTAAAGTGCATTTTTATCAATATTAAAAAGGTAAGGTGGGAACTAATGCCTTCTATTCTAACGGCTCCTTCCAAAATGGAAAGCACGGTGCAATTACAAGAGAATAAACTCATTTTAATATGGAGTGTTACCACTTTGCTTGTTGTAATGAATACAACCATGTTTAATGTTGCATTACCCTTTATTCTTAAAGACTTATCCTTAAGCTCATCCTTGGGCTCATGGCTGGTATCAGGTTATTCCATCATGTTTGCCATTTCAACCCTAACTTTTAGTCGCCTATCTGATTTTGTTCCCCTCTCAAGACTTCTACTCCATGGAATTTGCCTATTAGGAATATCATCAGTCATCGGTTTCTTTTCAACTAATTTTTTTATCTTATTAGGAGTTCGAATTCTTCAAGCAGCTGGAGCAGGAGCCGTTATGGGATTAAGTATGATCATGGCTGGGCGGTATATCCCACTATCAAGGCGTGGAAAAGCGATGGCGATTATTGCTTCAGCTGCCTCTTTGGCCTTTGGGTTGGGTCCTGTACTAGGGGGAGTGATTACTCAATACTTAGGATGGAATTATCTTTTCGTTGTCACTATTTTTTCTGTCCTGTCTATTCCTTTCTTCCTAAAGTTATTGCCTAATGAGGTAATTAAAAAAGGACATTTCGATTTATTCGGTGCTATTCTTACGGGGCTTAGTGTAACAGGTCTATTACTTTTTCTATCTACATTTTCGTATGGGATACTATTAGGAACAGTCGTTCTTTTTGCGGTATGTTGGAAATATCTTAATAAGACGGAAGAATCGTTTATTCCACTATTCCTTCTTAGAAATAAGCAATATACAAAGCTCCTTCTTATTAATTGTTCTGCTTTTTTCATTAACTTTTCACTTCTGTTTTTAATGCCTATTATTCTCACAACTGTATTCGGAAAAGAACCAGCAGAGCTAGGACTGATGATTTTTCCAGGTGCCATTATCGCCATGGTTGCTGGCATATATATAGGAAGATTCATTGACCGTTTTGGGAATGCACCCTTAATTATTTTTGGGCAGTTATTGTTATTAAGCGCCTCAATCTTATTTGCATGGTTCTCTTCTGCAAATCCCTATTTTATCCTTTTCATTTATATGTTTGCTAGCGTTGGCTTTACGGCAATTTCTTCAAGTATATCGAACGAGATAACAAGGATCTTGCCCATCAATCAAATTGGTTCGGGGATAGGAATCGGCCAATTATTGCAATTTTTCGGTGCGGGTCTCGGAGTGACTATTTCTGGATTACTCATAACCATTCAAGAAGGTTTATCTTTGGAAATGGTTTATCGACATATTTTTATTTGCTTCTCGATTATTAACATTATGACTGGTTTCATATACGGCTTCTATCTTCGAAGAGCTAGGTTAAAGGAGCAAAGTTAAATTCTTCATCGATTGAATAGAAATAGGACCCATAATAGGTTTCCAGCACTCTTTCAAGGGTTAACAGCAGTTTCAATATATGTAGACAATAATAGACATTAGTGCTAATTTGTGTATCTTAATACTAAATACTTGAAAAAGGTAAAGAAAAATAAGACAATAGATTTTAGAACAAATGTTCCTGGTTCTATTTGGAGGTGCTGAATGATTCAAACCTATCAAACAAAATTAATAAACATTTCATTTCATAATGGTCTGTCATCATACATGTACCTTCAAGAATATGCAGACTACTTTGGTAGGCTGGAGCGAGAGCTTTTTGTTCAGTCTCACATAAAAGGTGTTTCGTCCTCCAGCCTAAAAAAGACCTTTCTAACACGATTTGGAATCACAGCCCGACAATTCAATTCTTTGAAAATGCAGCTGGACGGAAAAGTCTCTTCCTTGATTGAAAAAAGAAAGTTGGATATCAAGGAACTTGAATCCAAAACGACTTATCTGCACAAAATCATTGACAAGAAAACTACACAAAAAGAACAACTTCATCAAAAACTCCAGGACACTTCACTAACCCATCCATTATTTTCGAAACTGGTTAAGAAGTATCGTAATCTTAAGTTTTACCTTCATCAAAAAAAACGCAGACTGAGGAATCTCCAACAAAAGTTGGAAAAGTTGAAGATAGACGTCAAAAATAAAAAGATTCGTATCTGCTTTGGCTCAAAGAAACTGTTTCACAAACAATTCCATTTGGAAGAAAACCAATACAAGGATCATCAAGAATGGCAAAAAGACTGGACTGAAGTGCGCAGCTCCCAATTTTTGGTCATCGGGTCTAAGGATGAATCATTTGGTAACCAGACTGCTACCTATGATTGGAAGAACATATTGAGGCTGCGTGTTGCGAATCTTTTCACCGATAAATATGGTAGATATATAGAGTTTCATGATGTGATTTTTCCATACGGACAAGAGTGGCTAGATAAAGCGAAAGTTCCTTACATGGGTTATACCCGGAGTGGACGAAAACAAAAGTACTACACTTCTGTTACCTATCGTTTTATCAAGAGGGAAAAAGGATGGTATGTTAACGCTTCAGTTGAACGGGAAACACCTAAGGTGGGGACCTCGAATCTAACTGGACTTATCGGAATCGATATGAATGCCGGATTCTTCGCCATTTGTGAAATTGATCGGTTTGGGAACCCCATTAAAAATTGGTCGATTAAAGTCCCTATGTATAGCCGAAGAAAAGACCAGATAACCGCCTCCATGAGTGATGCCATAAAGGAAGTCCTAGAATACTCGGTCTTGGTCCATAAGGATGTCGTCATCGAAAAGCTGGATTTTTCCAAGAAAAAGGATCAGCTGCGAGAACAAGGTCCTGCCTATGCCCGCATGCTTTCAGGGTTCTCCTATTCCACGTTCCGGCAATTGATAGAGATGAAGGCCAAAAAACTTGGAGTAAAAATAATGCGGGTTAATCCAGCGTATACAAGCCAAATCGGGCAAATGAAATTTATGGCACGGTATGGGTTAAGTTCTCACGCATCTGCCGCTTGCATGATCGCAAGAAGAGGTTATCGTTTCAAGACAGAAAAACCTAAGTATAACACCATCCTGTCATTACCAAAAAATCTGAAACTACAGCAATCAAACTTCCAAAAATGGAGAACCATCACCACCCATTTGAAAAAAGAGTATTTATTCCAAGATAAAATTGAAATATTAAAGGCAGATCGTTAAAGTAAAAAAATTGGAGCAACGCTTCCTTTTTACCTGTAAGGAATCAAAGACCACGTACTCCAATTTATGGATGAAATGATTGACCAGCGTGGCTAACAGCCTTTCTAGAGTATCATTTGGTATCCTATTCTGTGTTTTTTGTGTTAAACATGGGACTGTGACGGGAACGATGAAGTTTAAAGTAGTCAATAGACTCCTTTTTACGGATGTTTTCATTCTAGAATTAGGGCGTGATTCCCTAACGCGATTCGCAAAAAACTCTGTTCGTTTGGCGTGCTAAGTAGAATATTAATTATTTCTATTTAGAACATATAGATACTAATATCCATGGATGTCTATATTTTTAGGAACGGTGCTGTTTTATTTCCAAAGAAGGTTAATAAATCATTTTTTCAGTTGTGAGTCGTCTCATAATTGAACTTTTCCGTTTGCGAAATAAATTAAAAGCTACCCTATTGGTAGCTGGAATTATAAAAGGAAAGCACCTTATAGTTTACAAGAGTTCTTCCACGTACTTAAATTTTAGATTAGAAGGTTACAATTACTTTGCCTTGTGAGTGTCCAGTAGAAACTTTTATTAATGCTTTGTTAATGTCATTAAAATTATAAATTGAATCAATAGAGGGCGTGATATTTTCTTTTTCAACAAGGTTAGTGATTTTTTGTAATTGACTGCCATTGGCTTGCACGAATAAAAAGTGATATTCATTTTTATGTTTACGTGCTAAAGAATCTATACGAGCACCCACTAAACCAAACAATAGTTTTTTCCACACTGGAAAATTATTTTTAACCGCAAAGCGATAATTAGGTACGGCTTTTAATGATACTAATTTCCCTTGAGGCTTTAAAATAACAAGTTCTGCTTTTATCTCTTTTGCTCCCAAGGTGTCAATAACGTAATCTATATCAGATAAAATGTTGGCATAGTTTTCCTCATGGTAATTTATGAATTTATCAGCGCCAATTGACAGTGTACGGGATCTACCTCTTTCACTGCCGCTTGTTATAACATATAACCCCATTGATTTGGCGATGGGGATTGCCATAGCACCAAAGCCGCCGGTTCCTCCAGGGATAAATACCTTTTTGTTAGGCTGAGCATTGAGTACGTCATTTAATGCTTGATAAGCAGTCAAAGCAGTGAGAGGAACAGCGGCTGCTTCAATAAAGGATAGATTTTTAGGCATTATGGATATAGCATCTTCATTGACGACCGCATATTCAGCAAAAGCTCCAATTTGATTAACTGGCAACCTCGTATAAATGTGGTCACCAACGCGGAAGTTCTTAACATCTTTTCCAACAGCCTCAATAACTCCAGATAGTTCATTTCCTAAAGTTAATGGTAAATCATAATCAGAAATCATGCGAATACTACCATTTAAAATAAGGATATCTAATGGATTAACACCTGCTGCTTTAACTTTAACGAGTACCTCCCTGCTATTAAATTCTGGTATTTTAACATCATTCAAATACACTTGAATTTCTTTTGTATATTTCTGCATTTGAGCAGCTCTCATTTTTTCATCCTCTTCCTCTACAATTTTTTGTGATTTTTCATTGAAATGCAATCTCTAACGTTGAATGTAAGTGACTCAAAACAAAAACCAGTGCTTGAAGGGATATATGCCCAAGAATGCATCTAACACTGCAAATACACCTAATTCACGCCTCAAGTCACTGTATTAGTAATTTGTATTAGGAGAGATGTGGGTATATCGCAGATACACCACCAGCAAAAACTCTTTGGATATTTCGGCTCACGTCATCGGCAACAATTTCAAAGCTGTCGGAGTCTGGATAGAAATTCAAGTGCTAAATGGCGGCCAAAACCTCGGTTCGCCCCGGTTACAAATACGACTTGTTCAGATATTTCCATTTTTATGTGCTCCTTTTAACATTTATTTTGGTACAACAAAATGTCTTTCTCCTAAAACTACGCAAGTAATCATTTCCTTAAGGAGAAGTTTTGGGCATGGCAAGAATTGTTATATGGGAATGGTCATTCTAAAAAGCACAATGGAATATCCCTTCATGGAGAAATTTTTAAGTGAGGCAAGAATCATATACAAGAACGATCATTCTAAAAAACACAAAAGAAAAATCTCTTCAAGGAGAGAGCTTAAGCAAGGCAAGACTCATATATGAGAACAATCATTCTAAAAAATGCAAAAGCATTGATATCTACATAGAGAAAGCTTTACTACAGTTCAGACTTTCTCTTATAGGAACTATTTATCTAAAAGTTTTATTGATAAATTGGCTATACGATGTAATTTTTCTTTGGGAATGGAGGTTCTTGTCATTACCCTTAACCCTACACACACAGTATGCAGATGTTCCGCCAGTTCGCCGGCATCATACTCTGAAGTAAATTCTCCCTCTTCTTGCCCCCACAGAATAATATCCTTGAGTAGCTGCTCTGATAGTGTGAACGATTCAGTGGACTTTGAATCCACATCAGCATCGCGCATTGCCAATTCCACCGCCGAATTCACCATTAAACAGCCTGAAGGAGAGTTTTCTTCACCATATATCATGAAACTAAAAATAAACTGAAGAGCCTCCGCTGCATTCTTGGAGCGTTTAACTTCTCCCGTAAGCTCAGCACTGACTTTATCACGAAATCGATCCATAGCTTTCAAAAACAGCGTATGTTTGTCGCCAAATGTATCATACAAACTTCTGCGATGGATTCCCATATGCTCGACCAGATCGGTCATGGATGTCTTCTCATAACCTTGTTCCCAAAAGAGCTTCATCGCCTTTTCTAATACTACGTTCTCTTCGAATTCTTTACTTCTTGCCATTTTATTTTCCTCCTCCCATAGGCACTATAACATATTGAGAACGAACGGTAAAGAAAGCAACCTCATAATATTTATTCCAAATATTATCAAATGTAGTGAAATTACCGAAATTACCTATAGCTCAAATAAGAACACTCCACAATCACTTCTAAATTTTATCTGTCAGCATAACCTAAATCCCTTGATCATATGATCCCAAGAATCTTACCAAAGACTGATTTTTAAGGAGAACATACTTTTGTGAAATTTACATAAACAGCACCACAAATTGGTACACAGGATATAAGTAAGAAAGTAGTCATATTTCTATCACCTTAACATTTTTAAGAGTATTATTCCCATTCCTTATTGAACTAATCTTTCACTTATATATAGAATCCACAACAAAACATTGATATGGTGCACCCTTTATCATTGTTTATATGTATCCATAAAGTAGGTGTTTAAGGACTTGACTTGGAGCCTCTGTGGTTACGATTTGTCTTGAAAGGCTGAAACTAAGTTTCCATCTGGCAAACGAGCCTATCATACCCACCTCCCCAAGTAAATCCTATCGTTGTTTACGTTGAAAACTATAATTAATTACTATATATAATGCTTCTACAAAGATACAACTTTGGCATTTTTCATATCTTTACTTTCGTTGATTACGGTGGAAAATCATACTACATAGAACTGCTTCGTTAGTTCAATAAGAAACGTGATTACTATTTATTTTATTAAGCACCTCCTGTTTACTCTATTCAATAAAGTCTATTTTATTTTCCCGGCACCATTCAATCGCAATTTGTTTATAACACTCGTCTCGGTAAGAATACCATTGGTCTTCTAATCCAAAATCTATAATTTTGTCCTTAAATCTTCTAAAGGCACCCTTTCCCTTAATTGCCTTATATAAAGAATCCTGCTTTCGTTGATCACTCATTGTTAAGCAAAAGTTTTCTATTATCTCATATTCATTCACATCATTTTTAGTAGGTAAATCTATATAGTCTTCAAAGTTTTCCACCACTTCAATTGCCAGCATTCTATTTTCACGATCCCATTCAGGTAAATGATCAATTGGTTGTTCGTCCTCAGCAGCTCTCAGGTCCTCCGAGGTCACTATCACTATTTCACCAGTTTTAATATTTAGTAAAGAACGTGATTCTTCAAACTGTATTTCCATTTCCTCAATAATATCTTTTAGTTTGACTTTTAAACTCATTTTTAGATCCCCTTTTTGATATTTTTTTCTAAAGCACCCGTTACTTTAAGAAGATTGAAGCAATTATAGCTCCAATTATGAGTACAAGAATAAGGATACCTGTACCTTTCCAACCTAAACTGCCTACTAAATCAACAAGACTACCTGTGTTTGCCCTGTTAAAGGCATCGTTCAGATTGCCCGTTGGATTGCCTTTTAATTCTTGTTGTCTTAATCTCTCTCTTTTTCGTTCAGGAGTTTCTTTGTTTTCTTACACTTAAAGACCCCCTATGAATTAAACAATCATTCTTTATATATTTAACCACAAATAACCATTAACCTTGTTGAACTATTTGCTTCGTTAGTACAACAAGAAAAAAAGACCGCCGCAGCAGTCATTCTTGAGCACAAGCACCATTAATATGGTAAGGACATTAGTACAAACAAGGAAAATTTCAATTACTGTCTTATGTATGAATTACTTCTTTTCTAATCGGAGTCTGTCTAGGCTATAATCCTCAATTAATTCGATATTCCTTTGGTTTTTAATATATTCTTTTATTTGCTTATTAATATTCGGAATCAGCAAAATGGAGTCTAATTCTTCTAAAGGGACCCATTTAACGCCCGATTGATGAGGATCTGGATTTTGAGGTAATCGTGGTATTGAATTATTCTTTATTGTACATTCAAAAATGAGGTGCAATCCGTGCTTCTCATTGACGTTATAATTTCCAGACTGTTTATGCGGGGGAAACTCATAAATTAATGCTAACGGACCCACATCAACTTGTGCTGTAGTTTCTTCTAACACCTCTCTAGCAACACCCTCTAATATCGTTTCACCTGGCTCAAGTCCGCCACCAGGTAAATTATAATGAATCCCATTATCATCATACTCAACTAAAAGGACAGAATTATTTTCGACTATTAGCCCTGTACATCGTATTCTAACGTGTGACAAGTCTTCACCTCATTTGTTCTTTTGGATACTGATAATTCCTATGCAAGGTAACATATTTCGGTTGATACCTCTTAAACTGAGCTCTACATATATATTCGTCTTATTTATGAGTATAACCTTCTTGAGCTAAACTGCCCCGTTCGTATTATAAGGTTAGCCAGAATGCTAAATATTTCTGGTTGACCTTATTTTTTATGGTCTTATTATATCAGTAGCCAGGGTAGAACGTAACTGCCCGTGGGGCTTCGACCCCGTCAGCTAAACCGTTCGCCCCCTA
>NZ_JACWFG010000008.1 GCF_019749295.1 Neobacillus niacini | reverse complement strand
CTGGATTAAGGACTAATCCTTCTGGTTAAGTAAACGATTTGTCCTCAAGACCCTGGATTAAGGACTAATCCTTCTGGTTAAGCAAACGATTTGTCCTCAAGACCCCGGATTGAGGACTAATCCTTCCGGGTGAGCAAACGATTTGTCCTCAAGACCCTGGATTAAGGACTAATCCTTCTGGTTAAGCATACGATTTGTCCTCAAGACCCCGGATTGAGCACTAATATTTCAGCGAACACATGATTAGTTCTCAAATAGAATATTCAATACAAATTTCGGGAGGTCAGACTCTGAGAAAATAAAAAAATGCCGAGAAAAATACCTTTATTGACAATCTGAAGACGGCCATGGCCGTCTTTTTTAATAATCCGATGTACTGGTTAAGCCTTGTAGAATGGCAACTCCTGCACTTGCGCCAATTCTCGTTGCGCCTGCTTGAATCATTTTTTCTGTATCCGCCGTATTACGAACTCCTCCAGAAGCTTTCACTCCAATATCTGGTCCAACAGTTTCCCGCATCAGCTTAATATCTTCAACTGTAGCACCGCCAGTTGAGAAACCTGTGGATGTTTTTACGAAGTCTGTACCGGCCTTTACTGCAAGCTCACAGGCACGAATTTTTTCTTCCTCAGTTAGAAGACTTGTTTCGATAATAACTTTGGTTAATGCTTTTCCCTTTGCAGCTTCCACCACTGCACGAATATCTTTTTCAACTAATTCATCATTTTTATCTTTTAAAGCACCAATGTTAATGACCATATCCACTTCATCAGCACCATTTTCTATCGCATTAGTTGTCTCAAAGGCCTTTGTTTCCGGAGTGTTAGCCCCCAAAGGAAATCCAATAACCGTGCACACCTTTACATCGCTGCCGCTAAGCAAATCTCTCGCTGTGCTTACCCATGTGGGATTTACACAAACTGAAAAAAATTTATGTTCTATTGCCTCTTGGCAAAGAGTTTCAATTTGCTGGCGGGTTGCGTCCGCTTTTAATAATGTATGGTCAATCATTGAAGCAACATTAGTCGCAGCCATATTACCTACCCCTTTTCACAATGAAATTTGATACTAACATTAGAATACCCAAATTAAGATAAAAAAAAGGACCAATAAAGGTCCTTAGATTGCAGCTTCTTCTTTTGTAAATACTTCTGCTTTTAAATCATCTTCAACAATTCGTACAAATTGTCCTTCGTTGTATGGGTAACCTGCTTTTGTAATTTTTACTTTAACAAGTTTGCCAATCATTTCTTCTGTTGCAGGGAATACCACTTTTAAATAGTTATCTGTATACCCAACATATAACCCATCGCTAAATTCCTCTTCAGGAATTACTTCTAATACATCGTTCTCAAATTGTGAAGCATATTCCTTTGCTAACTGATTTGAAAGAGTTATTAAGCGATGTACACGCTCATTCTTAACTTCTTCGTCTACCTGATCTTCCATACGGGCAGCAGGTGTACCAGTCCGCTTAGAATAAGGGAAAACATGCAGTTCTGAGAACTTATGATCCTTAATAAAGTTGTACGTTTCCATAAATTCTTCTTCCGTTTCCCCTGGAAAACCAACGATAACGTCCGATGTAACCGCTAGACCTGGAAGTACTTCCTTTAGACGATCTAATCTTTCACCAAAGAATTCCATCGTATATTTACGACGCATTCTTTTTAAAACAGTATTTGAACCAGATTGAATTGGTATATGCAAATGACGAACAATAATATTGGAGTGTTTAATCACTTCAATTACCTCATCGGTAATTTGGCTGGCTTCAATGGATGAAATACGAAGTCTCGCAAGTCCCTTTACCTGTGCTTCTAAATCACGGAGTAACATCGCAAGATTATAGTCTTTCAAATCCTCTCCGTATCCACCAGTGTGAATTCCAGTTAATACGATTTCCTTATAACCCGCATCCACAAGCTGCTGTGCTTGACGAATAACTTCCTTTGGATCACGAGATCTCATTAACCCGCGTGCCCAAGGGATTATACAGAAAGTACAGAAGTTGTTGCAGCCTTCTTGAATCTTTAATGATGCACGTGTACGGTCGGTAAATGCCGGAACATCAAGCTCCTCATAAACCCGACTTTTCATAATATTACCCACGCCATTAATAGGCTGTCGTTCCGTTTTATATTGTTCGATGTATTCGAGCATTTTCACCCGGTCCTGGGTTCCGACAACGATATCTACACCAGGGATTGCCATTATTTCTGCTGGAGAGGTTTGCGCATAACAACCCGTGACACAAATTACGGCATCAGGGTTTTTACGAACCGCACGGCGAATAACCTGGCGGCTTTTTTTATCTCCAGTGTTCGTAACAGTACAGGTATTTATAATATAAACATCTGAGATTGATTCAAATTCTACTCGATCGTAGCCTTCTTGCTTGAACAATTGCCAGATTGCTTCAGTCTCATAATGATTCACCTTACATCCAAGTGTATGAAAAGCGACTGTTGGCATTTTATTCATCTCCTCATTAATTCAAAATGGTAGGAAATTGCCGCTAGAGCATATAAAGGGGCAGTTTCCGTTCTTAATATCCGCGGACCTAAGCCGCACAGAATAAAATCATTTTCTTGTAATACTCTTACTTCTTCATCATCTAGTCCACCCTCAGGACCAAAGACTAGCAGAAGTGATTCCCCTGGATTCATTTTTTGTAGAGTTGCTGAAAATAGGGATGTTTCACCGCTTCTGCTTTCTTCTTCAAAAGCAACTAATTTATATTGAAAACTTTTGCTTTTTCCTAACAAAGCTTTAAAATTCATTGGGCTTATGATTTCAGGAACAATACCTCGATGGGATTGTTCAGCAGCTTCTTTGGCAATTTTTTGCCATCTCTCTACTTTTTTCACTGCTTTTTTGTCATCCCATTTTACAACCGAACGGCGCGCTGAGAATGGTATAAATTCGCGGGCACCAAGTTCGGTACCTTTCTGAATGATCCACTCAAGCTTGTCCCCTTTGGGCAAACCACTTGCAATGGTTATTGAAATAGGTAACTCTGACTTCTCATCTTTCCATTGTACAACGTCTGCAAGTACTTGTTCATCGGTAATTTTTGCAATTTCACAGATTGCTGCTTTACCATCTGGTTCGACACAAATGATTTTGCCGCCAATGTCCATACGCATTACTTTACTAATATGATGGCGGTCATCACCATCAATCACAAAACGATTTTCATTTGCACGTTGTTTAACAAAGTACCGTTGCACACGATGCACCCCTTTAAAACATTTTACTCTTTATTTTACTGCAATAATTGTTTCATTTAAAGCAGGGAAATAGAAAAAAGGGGCATTATCCCCTTTTTTAGCATTATATCCTTTTAGCAATAATGGCAACCCAATCTTCCATTAAGATGGTTTCAGTGATTTCAAAGCCGGACTGAATGAGTCCTTCTTTGACTTGATCTTTCTTCTGTTGAATAATTCCGGAAGCAATAAAAGTTCCTCCAGGTTTAACAACTCGTGCCACGTCATCTATAAATCGTAAAATAACCTCGGCTAAAATATTGGCAACGACAACGTCAGCACTATTTTCTTCTACACCATCTAAAAGATTATTTTGCGATGTAGTAACTTTGCTGCTTACTTTATTAAGCTTTATATTGAGTCGCGCTGAAGTTACAGCAACTTCATCCAAATCATAAGCACGGACATCTTCTGCACCGAGCATTGCTGCAGCAATACTAAGCACCCCTGAACCAGTTCCAACATCAATTACTCTGTCACCAGGTCGAACGGTTCTTTCTAGAGCTTGGATACACATTACTGTAGTTGGATGCGTTCCAGTTCCGAAGGCCATTCCAGGATCCAATTCAATGATTAATTCATCACTGCTGACTGGAGTATAGATCTCCCAAGTAGGAACTATTGTAAACTTCTCTGAAATTTTAACAGGATGATAATATTTCTTCCATGCTGTAGCCCATTCTTCCTCATTCACTTCGCTTATGGTTACTTTATTTTTACCAATATCGATATTGTGGATAATCAGATTATTAATGGATTCTTTTATCGCGTCTACGGTTTCACCAAGAAAGCTGTTAACTGGTAAATAGGCTTTTACAATAACCCCTTCTTCAGGGTAATCATCTGGATTGAGTTGGTAGATTTCCCCGAACTGATCTTGCCTTTCCTTTGTTAGTTCAAAAGGATCTTCAATTACTACGCCGCTAGCACCCGCCTCATGTAAAATATGCGATATTGGTTCAATCGCTTCGTTTGTAGTGTGAATACTAAGTTCAGACCATTTCATTCTACCAACTCCAATCCTTAGTCGCCTTTAAAGGCTCGTTTTACTTTTGAGAAAAAGCCTTCTTCATGCTCCCCTATTGGTGAATTACCACTTAGGTCAGCAAACTCACGAAGAAGCTGCTTTTGTTTATCTGTTAATTTTGTTGGAGTAATAATACGGACGATAATATGCTGATCTCCTACTCCATAGCCACGGACATTTGGAATTCCTTTTCCTTTGAGTCGGAATTTAGTCCCGGTTTGTGTTCCAGCAGGAACCTTTAGTTTAACTTTTCCATGTAAAGTCGGTACTTCAATTTCATCACCAAGGGAAGCTTGAACAAAAGTAATAGGCATTTCACAATAAACGTCATCGCCATCTCTTTCAAAGAACTCATGCTCTCTAACGTGGAAAACAATATATAAATCTCCAGAAGGTCCTCCGTTAATACCGGCCTCACCTTGTCCTGAAATCCTTAACTGTTGGCCATCGTCAATACCCGCAGGGATTTTAACATGGATTTTTTTCCGTTTTTTCACTTTACCTGAACCGCCGCAGGTTGAACATTTATGTTTAATTTCCTTACCTGTACCATTACAATGATGGCAAATACGACGATTGACCACTCGGCCAAAAGGTGTGTTTTGCTCAATATTTAACTGACCTGTTCCATGACAGTGTTGACAGGTTTCAGCCTTCGTTCCCTTTTTAGCACCTGAACCGCTGCATGTACCACATGTTTCTTCACGAGGAATTTCAATATCTGTTTCTTTCCCGAAAGCAGCTTCCTCGAACGAAATGGTCATGGTGTACTGTAAGTCAGCACCTTGTCTTGGGGCATTAGGGTCACGCCTTCGCGAACCGCCGCCGCCGCCAAAAAACGTATTAAAGATATCTTCAAAGCCGCCGAAGCCGCCGCCAAAATCAGCGCCGCCGCCGAAGCCTTGATTTGGATCAGTATGACCGAATTGATCATAGTGTGCCTTTTTTTGATCATCGCTTAAAACCTCATAAGCTTCAGCGATTTCTTTAAATTTATCCGCAGCATCAGCCTCTTTATTAATATCTGGATGATATTGTTTAGAGAGCTTTCGATATGCCTTTTTTATCTCATCCTTAGAAGCGCCTTTACTAACCCCAAGCACCTCATAGTAATCTCGTTTACTCATTGATTACCACTCCCGAATCTGTCACATAAAGATTATTCTAACACAATAAAAACACAAATTACAAAGAAAAAGCCAAAGCCGATGCTGACTTTGACTTTTTCATCAGTTAGTTCATAAAAATTTTATTTCTCATCCTTGATTTCTTCAAATTCAGCGTCGACTACATTGTCATCTTTAGGTCCTGCTGCTCCGCCTTCTGCACCCTGTGCTCCTTGTGCCTGCTGCGCAGCTTGCTCATATAGCTTAACAGTTAAAGCTTGAACAATCTCCTGTAATGCGTCCTTTTTAGCACGGATTTCAGCTAGGTCATTGCTCTCAATTGCAGCTTTTAAAGCATCTTTAGCTTCATTCGCTTTTGCAACCTCATCAGCATCCACTTTACCTTCAAGATCTTTTAAAGTCTTTTCTGTTGTGAATACTAACTGATCAGCTTCATTGCGAAGTTCCACTTCTTCTTTACGCTGTTTGTCTGCTTCCGCATTTTCTTCAGCTTCTCTGACCATCTTTTGAATTTCTTCATCAGAAAGACCAGTTGAAGATTTGATTGTAATTTGCTGCTCTTTATTTGTTCCAAGGTCTTTAGCACGAACATTAACGATACCGTTCTTATCGATATCAAACGTTACTTCAACCTGTGGAATTCCACGTGGTGCCGGTGGAATATCAGTTAATTGGAAGCGGCCTAATGTTTTATTTAGGTTAGCCATTGGACGTTCCCCTTGAAGAACGTGGATATCAACAGCTGTTTGATTATCAGCAGCAGTTGAGAATACTTGTGATTTAGATGTTGGGATTGTTGTATTACGGTCGATTAACTTCGTGAATACTCCACCCATTGTTTCAATACCAAGTGAAAGTGGTGTAACGTCAAGTAATACTACATCTTTAACATCACCTGTGATAACTCCGCCTTGAATAGCCGCACCCATCGCTACTACTTCATCTGGGTTAACACCACGGTGTGGCTCTTGACCAGTTGCTTTTTTAATCGCTTCTTGAACAGCAGGAATACGAGTTGACCCACCAACAAGAATAACCTTATCAAGCTGTGATGGTGAAAGGCCAGCGTCACTTAATGCTTGGCGAGTTGGTCCCATTGTCCGCTCTACAAGGTGAGCAGACAGCTCATCAAATTTAGCTCTAGACATTGTCACTTCAAGATGAAGCGGTCCAGCCGCTCCAGCAGTAATAAACGGTAAAGAAATTTGAGTAGAAGTTACTCCTGATAAATCCTTTTTCGCCTTTTCTGCTGCATCCTTAAGACGCTGTAATGCCATTTTATCTTGAGAAAGGTCAATGCCATTTTCTTTTTTGAATTGTTCTACTAAGTAATCAATAATTACTTGGTCAAAGTCATCTCCGCCGAGACGATTGTCACCTGCTGTTGATTTTACTTCGAATACGCCATCTCCAAGTTCAAGGATTGATACGTCAAATGTACCGCCGCCTAGGTCGTAAACAAGAACGGTTTGGTCTTGGTCTGTTTTATCTAAACCGAATGCAAGTGCTGCAGCAGTCGGCTCATTGATAATACGTTCAACTTCTAAACCAGCAATTTTACCAGCATCCTTTGTTGCTTGACGCTCTGCATCATTAAAATAAGCTGGTACAGTAATTACTGCCTTTGTTACTGGCTCTCCAAGATAATCTTCAGCATATGATTTTAAATATTGAAGAATAATCGCTGACATTTCTTGTGGAGTATAATTTTTTCCTTCAGCTTCTACTTTATAATCTGTTCCCATATGGCGTTTAATAGACATAATGGTATTAGGGTTTGTGATTGCTTGACGCTTTGCCACTTCCCCTACTTGACGTTCACCGTTTTTAAATGCCACAACAGATGGTGTTGTGCGGTTTCCTTCTGGATTTGGAATAACCTTTGGCTCGCCGCCTTCAAGAACAGCGACACATGAGTTTGTTGTACCAAGGTCAATACCGATAATTTTACTCATTTCCTTTTCCTCCTATACCAAATATGTAGTTTTATTGATTCACTTTTACCATTGATGGACGGAGAACCCGATCCTTTAACATGTAACCCTTTTGGAATTCCTCAATGACGGTATTGGAACCATAATTTTCATCTTCCCCTGTCATTACCGCTTGATGGAAATTTGGGTCAAATTCTTTTCCAACTGATTCTATCGCTTCAACGCCTTCTTTTTTCAAAGCTTCCACTAATCCGCGATACACCATTTCCATTCCCTGCAGCAATGATTTTGACTGCTCATTATCTGCTTCTATATTCAAAGCTCTCTCAAAATTGTCCAACGCAGGAAGCAATTCAACTGCTAATTTTTGAGCTCTATATTTCTCACTGGCTTCGATATCCAACCGCGTACGACGGCGGAAATTATCAAAATCTGCTTGAAGGCGTAAATAACGATTATCCGCTTCCTCCAGCTTGTTGGTGAGTACTTGAATCTCAGCTTCATAGTCTATACCCGCAGATTTATCATTAGGAGTACTGTTTTGATCTCCTGCTTCTGCAAAAACACTTTCAACTTCCTCATCGGTAAGCTGGGCATGTTCATTGTTTTGTGATTCAACTTCCTCGTTTAGTGTATGATTTTTTTCTTTTGTCAACTTACTCACCTCCTTAAAGGGTTGGTGTATTTATGATAAATGTAAGTAATTTCATGAAAAGGGGGAGTGAAAGAGTAATTCACCTAGGTGAATTGAGCAGTAATTCACCTGGGTGGAAATACACAGTAATTCACCCCTTATTCAATATTTCCAGCCCTATTATTTTTGATACAGGTTCGTTAACACTGAGGTTAGGTCTTTACTTAAAAACTGGAGCAAGCTTATTACCCGAGAATATTCCATTCTAGTTGGACCAAGAATCGCGATGGTTCCCAATTTTTCTGCTCCAACCGAGTAAGTTGCTGTTATCAAACTGCAATTTTCCATTGCACTATTATTGTTTTCTCTGCCAATTTTCACGTTAATACCAGCTGAATCATTTTTAATCAATGGATAAATCCATTCTTCGTGATCAATCATTTGCAGGAGACTGCGAATTTTACTGATATCATGAAATTCTGGCTGACTTAACATATTCGTCTTCCCGCCAAAGAAGAGCTTTTCATTAGCAGGCATTTTTAATGAATCAGCAATGGTATGAAGCATTAAATCATAATTTCGAATATGCTGCCTTAATAACATCGCTACTTCTTTGTAGATTTTATCGTTTAAATCTTCAAGTGCTACCCCAGTCAACCGTTCATTCAGAATGTTAACCGTTTTTTCCAAATCACTTGCGTCCACTGTTGGAGGCAGATAAAATGTTCGATTTTCAACATGTCCCGAATCGGTTACAAAGATTGCTACAGCACTTTCCTTATTTAAAGGAATAATCTGAATTCGTTTAAGCTTATTAAAACTGGCAGCAGGACCTAATACGATAGAAGTATAATTGGTTAAGTCGGATAAAATCTTTGCTGACTTTTGAATGATTTTTTCAAATTCAAAAATTTTCTCAGCAAAAATCGATTGGATAATCGATATATCCTGTTTGTTTAAGGCTTGAGGCGATACTAAATGATCTACATAATACCGATAGCCTTTTTCTGAAGGAACACGGCCAGAAGAAGTATGCGTTTTTTCAATATAGCCTAGTTCTTCAAGATCAGCCATCTCATTCCTTATCGTGGCTGAACTAAATGATATTTCATCCTTTTTCGACAAACTCCTTGAGCCGACAGGTTGTGCAGACCGAATAAAATCATCAACAATAACCTGAAGAATCAATAATTGACGATCTGTTAACACCTTTCATCACCTCTGTTAGCACTCATTGAAGTCGAGTGCTAATTCTATTAATAAATTATCAAAAATAGGGGGATGGTGTCAATCATTTGATATTAAGAAATTGCAAATCATTATGTCTTCAGGGTTAATTGGCAACCCCTAAAAATGATTGAAAAACCTCATTACCAAGCAGCCGCCCTGTTTTTGTTAAATATATATTATCTTCTTTTACTTCTATCCATTTTTTTGCAATCAAATCCGAAATCTCATTTTCAAATATTTTCAGCGGGTCGAGATTAAATTTTTCAATGAAATGGGATATTGATACTCCATCTGTTTTTCGCAGACCTAAAAACATTTCTTCTTCAATTTGTTCTGCTTTTGAAGTTTGATGTTCCTGAAAGATAGGAAGGTTCCCGTTATTAATTTGTTCCATATATTTTTTCAATGGTCCTGCATTTGAGCGTCTCCAGCCATTCACATAGCTATGAGCACCTGCTCCGAACCCATAATAGGAATCGTTATTCCAATATGTTAGGTTATGTTTGCTTTCATAGCCAGGTTTTGAAAAATTACTAATTTCATACTGATTAATTCCGTGCTTGTCCATTTCCTCCATAAGCAGTTCATACATTGCTGCTTCCGCATCTTCTCCAGGCTGCGGTAGTTTGCCTTTTTGCATGAGATTGTAAAAAACGGTCTTTGGTTCAATAATTAATGAATACGCCGAATAATGTTGAATATCCAGTGTAAAAGCTTCTGTCAATGATTCTTTGAAGTCAGTAAGTGTTTGAGTCGGCAGACTGAAAATTAAATCAATACTGATGTTATCGAAACCAATTGACTTCGCATTTTCTACAGTTTGGTACACATCCCTTGCCCGGTGGACACGTCCGATTTTTTTTAATAATTCATCGTTAAAGGTTTGAACACCGAGACTAAGCCGGTTCACACCTGCATCTTTTAATATTTGTAACTTTTCTTTTGTTAAATCCCCCGGATTTGCTTCAAAGGTATATTCAAGATTACTGCCCGCCGGTAAATTCCTGTTTATACTTTTGCAAAACCTCTCAAGCTGCTTTTCATTTAGGGATGTTGGTGTCCCGCCACCCACAAAAATGGTCTCCAACTGATTCGTTGGGTATTTTTGTAACGTTAAAATCATTTCCTGCTCAAGTGCCTGGATATATTCATCCACCGGCTGCCCCTTTAAAAAGACTTTATTAAAATCACAATAATGGCAAATATGCTCACAAAAGGGTATATGGAGATAAGCAGCTTTAATCATATTTTCACCTTCCTGGAAAAGCGGAAGCGCCTTGCTCAGGGGCGACAGGCATAAGACGAGCCGGCGGGAAGGTTGTTCTTTAACCTTTCTGACGGATTGACTTATGACCCCGAGCCCCTAGGCGCTGCAGCTAGACATTTTTTTCTAGTAAAAAGAGGCTGGATTTCGCCTATAAATAGACATCCCAACCTCCCGTTTCATTTTTATTTTTTTGTATTGTTATCATCCATTTTGAGAACAGCCATGAAGGCTTCTTGTGGGACCTCGACAGAACCAACCTGTTTCATCCGCTTTTTACCTTCTTTTTGTTTCTCGAGCAGCTTTCGTTTACGGGAGATATCTCCCCCATAACATTTAGCCAATACGTTTTTACCCATAGATTTAATGGTTGAACGAGCAACAATTTTTTGACCAATAGCGGCTTGGACAGGAACTTCGAATTGCTGCCTTGGAATTAATTCCTTTAGCTTCTCAACAATGACTTTGCCGCGTTCATAGGCAAAATCTTTATGGACGATAAAGCTTAAGGCATCTACCTTTTCAGCGTTTAACAATATATCCATCTTAACCAAGCTGGAAGGTTTGTAGCCAATTAACTCATAATCAAATGATGCATAGCCTCGGGTGCTGGATTTAAGTTGATCAAAGAAATCATAAACAATTTCTGCTAACGGAATTTCATAGATAATGCTTACACGATTTTCACCTTGGTATTCCATATTAATAAACATACCACGCTTTTGCTGACACAGCTCCATAATTGCACCGACATATTCATTTGGAGCCATCATCGTTGCTTTTACGTAAGGCTCTTCAACATGGTCAATTTTCTGTGGATCCGGAAGATTTGAAGGGTTATCCACTTTTATTTGAGTGCCATTTGTCATGTGTACATCATAAATAACACTCGGAGCAGTCGTAATCAAATCAATCTTAAATTCACGCTCAATACGCTCTTGAATAATCTCCATATGAAGAAGACCTAAGAAACCACAGCGGAACCCAAAGCCTAAGGCTTGAGATGTTTCAGGCTCAAATTGAAGCGCAGAATCATTTAACTGCAGTTTCTCCAGCGCTTCACGTAAATCATTAAATTTTGCTGTATCGATTGGGTACAAGCCACAATACACCATTGGGTTTAATTTACGGTAACCTGGCAGCGGTTCGGATGCACCGTTTTTAGCATTCGTAATCGTATCACCGACACGAGTATCTCCGACATTTTTAATAGATGCTGAAAGGAAACCAACATCACCAACAGTTAACTCGTTTAGAAGCGTAGATTTAGGAGTAAATACCCCTACTTCATTTACTTCAAATTCAGCACCTGTCGCCATCATTTTAATTTTGTCCCCTACTTTTACACTGCCCTCAACCACTCGAATGTAAGCTACAACGCCACGATAGGCATCGTAAAGGGAGTCAAAAATCAATGCTTTTAATGGGGCATCAGGGTCACCTGTTGGAGCAGGGACACTTTTTACAACCTGTTCAAGAATATCTTCAATTCCAATACCAGCTTTAGCAGATGCTAGTACTGCTTCAGAGGCGTCAAGTCCAATTACTTCTTCAATCTCATTACGAACTCTTTCTGGCTCAGCACTTGGTAAATCAATTTTGTTAATAACAGGTAGTATTTCAAGGTTATTATCTAATGCAAGATAAACGTTCGCCAAGGTTTGCGCCTCAATCCCTTGGGCAGCGTCAACAACTAAAACCGCACCTTCACAAGCAGCAAGGCTTCGAGAAACCTCATACGTAAAATCGACGTGTCCAGGGGTATCAATTAGATGGAAAGTATACTCTTCTCCATCTCTTGCTTTGTATTTTAATTGCACAGCATTTAACTTAATTGTGATTCCGCGTTCTCTTTCTAAATCCATCGAATCCAGAAGCTGCGCCTTCATTTCACGGGAAGTTAATGCATTAGTTTTTTCTAATATACGGTCAGCTAGTGTTGACTTCCCATGGTCAATATGGGCAATAATCGAGAAATTTCTAATCTTTGATTGTCTTTTTAATTTTTCTTCTCTATTCATGTGTTTCACTCCTACTATAACTCGCACAATTACACTATTTTTGATTATATCAGTACGGGAAATAAGATTCAATTAAAACTAAGGTGGTGGGTTCTTACAATTAAAAATAGCGGTATCCCGAAAAGGAACCGCTAAAATATTATTGAGTAATAAGATTAATTAATTTCTCAGAAGCATTTGAAATACCTTGGGAAATCTTCTTTCCCATTGAGGAAAATAAATTAAAGGCACTTATTTCCTCTAGCTTCTTTTTCTTTTCATCAATATCATGACTCGATATCTCATTTCCTAAAAAAGTAGCTTTTACTTGCTCGCCATTATCGTTTATTGCCACAGCATTTTGAAAATTCGGATCATCATAGCCCTTCATTTTATGAATGCCATCATTCGCTAATTGCATTCCGGCTAACACCGAAATAAACATAAGAGCCATGATACAAAAAAATTTCAGCATGAACATTTTCATAGGACATGCTCCTTTACCTCTATTGTTTATCTGTGTTTTGTTCTGTCTCTGCGTTAACTTTTTCTGCTTGCCAGTAATATTCACTAAAAACATCTGCAAGTGCTTCGGCAGAACGGTTTAACTCTTCAAAGGTATTATCAACACCGCCAAATTCCACTAATATTACATTCTCAGATAAGTTTTGATTATAGACACCGTTTTGCCCGGCACCCTGGTTCATGTGAATTCCCCAGCTCAATCCCTTATATTTCTTTTCTAGGAGATTATGGAGATCACTTGCTAATTTTTCATTTTTTTCATGATTTGGATTTTTACCGCCAATAACAAAAGCCAATTGTGCATATGCCTTGCCATTTATCATAACTGTCGTTTTATCTTTACGGCGTGCATCTCTATGGATATCAATAAAATAATCCAATTCACGGTTTGTGGCCATTGCAGACTGGACTAATTCACCAGATTTTTGGTAAGTACCAGCCATTTTAACAGACCCCATAATATCAGACTTATCAATTGAGGTTCCAATACCCCTAGCCTCTAAGCTTGCTTTCAACTGATCGCCAATCTTGGTGACATTTAATTGTGAGTGATAAGCTAGATTCGGGTCAGTCACTCCTTGTAAATAAGGAAGATATGACTCACGATTATGAGTAAAGTATAGATGAACCACCTTTTTATCACCTGTCGTAAGTGAGGGATTTGAAGGAATCTCTTCCTGTGTTCCTTTGTCTATACCTTCAATATTTTGCAGTGATGCCTCTCGTTCAGCTTTCATTATTTCTAATGGGGGTGAGCTTTCAAATGGCATGTTCGTATAATTTGAACCTTGCCCAGCTACAAGTATTTTTCCATCAAACTGTTCAAATCCTGGCAGTTCCCTGCCTAAGAGACTTCTTGGATCATCTAAATTAATATTGCTCGATAGCTTAAAAATTAAGTTGGTTAACTTTGGGCTCGCAGTTAAATCATCTTCAATGGATAAAAAATGATGATTCTCCCAAGCCATTAGTTGATAGAGCATTTTTCCATTTACTTCATTTGCGGCAGTATTAACAGAATTAGACATAGGTCTAAATTGGGGCTTTAATGATGTTAATAGCCCGCTGATTGAAAACACCAATAACATGAACAATAAGATAAAAGAGGTTACTTTTATTAGATTCGTCCCTTGCACCGTCAAAAACAATCCGGAATTCCTAGTAGATTTCATGGTTCCACCTCTCAATTTGATTCTAGTAAATACTTATGACATTACTAGAATTGCTAGAACCATAATTCGCAATTAAGAGGCGGTGAAAGAATCTTATCTCGTATAGTAACCTGCATTATCTTGATCGACATTACTGTGGAGAGAAGCATTCAATCCACTTGCTATTAGATTTGCCATATCTTCAATAAATACATCCACTTCCTTTGGGGTAACCATTAAATTATGTCCCAAAGGCGATAAAACCTCATAGATTAATTTTCGTTTTTCTTCCTCTTCTAAAGTACCAATCATCCCTAGAAAGGTCTGGCGGTGTTTTTCTTCCGGAAGATCATCTTCGGTAAGTTTTTTTCTCTTCCCGAAAGTCATACCCGCTGGTGCGAGGGCTCTCGAAGGACGATTTCCTTCCTTGAGCTCCTTGCCAAAATGCTTCAGGATATAATCAATCGTGTCACTCGTAATCGAAACTGCATCAACAACGGTCGGAACCCCAATAGCTATGACAGGAACTCCTAATGTTTCTTTGCTTAGTTCTTTTCTTTTGTTTCCTACTCCTGACCCAGGATGAATACCTGTATCAGAGACTTGGATGGTAGAATTAACTCTTTCAATCGACCTTGCCGCTAAAGCATCGATGGCTATGACAAAATCAGGCTTGGTTTTCTCGACTACACCAAAGATAATATCGCTCGTTTCAATTCCCGTTAATCCCATAACTCCAGGAACTAAAGAACTAACTGGACGATATCCTTCCTCAACACTCTCTGGCTGTAATTGGAACAAATGCCTGGTGATTAAGAGGTTCTCACACACCATCGGACCAAGTGCGTCAGGAGTAACATTCCAATTTCCCAGCCCCACCACAAGGCATGACGCATCCTTTTTGATACCTGTTCCTTCTAAGAAGTGTGCAAATTCTTTTGCAAAAATTTCTTCCACTTTTTGCTGCAAAGGGGTGTCCTGCTGTCTAATGCCCTGAACCTCTACTGTTAAATAGCGTCCTTCTTTTTTACCAAGCTGTTGTGCTCCTTCACCTGTGATCTCAACTAATGATATTTTTATATCATCTATATCTTTTTCTTTAATAATGACTCCTTCGATTTGGGAGATGTTTTCTCCCTGATGTACTGAGCCTTCCCTATCAGCTATAACCATTTCTCTTGCTTCAATCGCTAAATCCGTTCGAATTGAGTACTGACTTAAGTCAATATTGGTGTTATTATTCTCCTGCATTATGTCTCGCTCCTATCCTTAGGTACTAAACTAGAAACTATTTCCTTATTTTTGCCCCTTTTCCGCTAAAACATTCAAGTTTATTCTTATATGTAAATAATCTAGTATTGCAATCTAGGGTTGGGTTTGATAAAATATCTCTTGTTCTGATTAATTGTGAATGAAGGTAAAGTCGAGTTCATATAGTCTCGATCCTTTGTAGGAGGTGAAAGTAATGCCTAACATTAAATCTGCTATTAAGCGTGTAAAAACAAGCGAAGCTCGTAATGCTCAAAATACAACTGCTAAATCTGCAATGCGTACTGCTGTTAAGAAAGTAGAAGCTGCTGTTACTCTTAACGATGCTCCTGCAGCTAAAGAAGCATTCTCAACTGCTGCCAGCAAACTAGACAAGGCTGCTGCTAAAGGACTTATCCATAAAAATGCTGCTGCTCGTAAAAAATCACGTCTTGCTAAAAAAGCTAACTCACTATAAGAAAAGCGGAGGGCGCCTGCTTATCGGCGACAAGCAGAAGACGAGCCGGCTGGAAGGTTGTTCTTTACCTTTCGGACGGATTGGCTTCTGACCTCGAGCCGATGGCGCCTGGAGCTGGACAATAATTTGAGTGCACAAAAAAACGATTCCTTTTGGGAATCGTTTTTTTGTATTAACGCTTTATTTTAAACAATAACATTTCAATTAGTAATGATTTATTCATGCCGCCCGTTTTCATCTGGTAATCAGCGTTGGCAAGCATCCCCATTAGGTTTGTCAATTCTTCATCCGTAAATTGATTGGCTTGTCCGGCAGCAAGCTTAACTCTAAAAGGATGAGTCTTCAAAAATCCAGCCATTTGCTGCTGTCCATATCCTCTTCTCGAAAGCTCTTTAACCTGATAAATCAACCGGAATTGGCCAGAAAGTAAGGCTAATATTTTTATCGGTTCCTCATTTTGCTTTAATAAATCGTAATAAATTCTTAATGCGTCTTCTGGCTTTCGTTGTACAACCTTTTCAATTAATGTAAAAATATTTTGCTCTAATGACCTCGATACTAATCTTTCTACCATCGCGGCGCTAATTTGTTTTTCATCAGCGGCAAACAATGCTAATTTATCAACTTCACTTGTAATCATGAACATATTTGTTCCCACAAGTGTAATCAAAAGTTCGAGCGCTTCAGGATCAAAAACAATCCCATTTACTTTAGCTCTCTCTTTCACCCAATTTTTCAATTCATATTCATTTAACTTCTTTGCTTCAACCGTAACCGCACTTCTTTTTAACTCTTTCGTAATTTTTTTTCGTTCATCGAGTTTTTCATACGGAGCAGATATAACTAAGACAGTATAAGGTGCAGGTTCTTTTATATACGATTCTAA
This sequence comes from Neobacillus niacini, assembly GCF_019749295.1. Lineage (GTDB taxonomy): Bacteria > Bacillota > Bacilli > Bacillales > Cytobacillaceae > Neobacillus > Neobacillus niacini_D. The sequence continues at coordinate 331,683 of NZ_JACWFG010000008.1, read as the reverse complement.
TCGTGAGATATTATGGTCGATTTTTTCTTTTGTTTTTTCAGCTGTTAAAAACTTAGGATTATGTAAAAATATTACTTTTTTCTCCCCTAAAAAAGGAAAGGTTTCTGCATCCTCTAAAGCTGTTTCAATAGGTGTTTCATCTAAATCATAAGCAGTAAAGTTAAAATCCTTATCCTCTTCATCTAAAACTTGATTAAGCAATAATTGTTTCGTTTCATTGATTAAAAAGGCCTCTGTACCATATAATAAATAAATGGGAGCAATTTCCCGTTTTTTAATTTGTTTCCATATATCTAATACCATTATCCAAGCTCCCCTTCAATTTACATTCCAATATATATCGTAAAGAAGCTTGGACAATTTGACAAGTGTTTAAAGGGAATTGGCAGCTTTCACTAGAAGTGCCAATTCCCGATCTATAATGAACGCCTGCAATTAAAGCCCTAGGAATTTTTAATTGCTTGGCGGGGTTCCTTGTGTAATTTAGTGTCACCTTTTTACGATAAAGTATTTGTGTCAACTCTTGTCAATATAGGAAGTAGATATTCAAAGCATACTGGATTTTTCAAGTGAAAAAGCTTATAATATTATGTGAAATAGGAGGGGTATATTGTGAATGAATTTGAACAAAATGTAGATAAACGCAACGACGCAATTGATTCTGGTGTAGGCTTTATCGTTTCATTTGGTTTTTTTGCTACAATGTTTATTATTGCAACAGTTATTAAAGTTATCGGATCCTAATGCATTGCTACATAATGAGATGATGGAGGCTGCAAATCAAGCAGTCTCTTTTCTGTTTAAATGAGCTATTGCTTTATATTATGTATAAAGGGAGAAAAGGTTCCATTCTCCTGATTAAATCTATATGAGACAGCGCCATGGTAATCCGTTCTGTAGACAGTCGTATTCGCGAGCTGCTCTAACACTTCGTTATGAGGATGGCCATAACGATTACGTTCACCAACTGAAATCAAAGCAATAGAAGGATTAATTTTATTTATGAATATCTCACTCGTTGAGGTTTTACTGCCATGATGTCCTGCCTTCAGTACATCTATTTGTAAATTAGGATATTTCTTTATAATCCTTTCCTCTCCCGCTTGATCGAGATCACCGCCAAAAAACCAATTAAGCCCTCCAATATTTGCCATAATCGCAATTGAACCACTATTACGTTCACCTTGATAATTTTTTTCAGGACTTAGAACGTAGAATATACTTTTACCAATTTCCCACGAGCTCCCTTCAGCCACCGTTACAACCTGAATTCCTCTTTTATTTGCCTCCTTAATAATATTTATTTCGGATTTTGAAGGCTCAGCGACAGAGGGCATTAATATTTGCTTAACATTTATATCTTTTAAAACAGCCAGTGTTCCACCAATATGATCACTATCACCATGTGTGAGAATAAGTTTATCTATTTGTGTAAGTCCCTTTCCTTTTAAAAAAGGGACTACCACATCTCTTCCAACTTCGTATGGTTTCGCTGCCTTTTTCCACTCTTCCTCCTCAAATTGAATGGTTCCCCCTGTGTCAATTAAATAGGTACCTTTACCAAAGGGATAATGAATCAAAATACTGTCTCCCTGTCCAACATCAATCATCGTGACTTCCCCATAAGGATTTGCCCAATTTAATATAGTCTGGAAAGAAACCAGGATAATAGCTAAGACAATAACTTTTAGTTTCCTCTTTTGTTGTATACCCGCTTCCCAAAATAGAAAGATGACAAGGATGATTACCACATAAATAACAAAGATTATCAGGTTAGGTCTTCCTGTGACAAGCTGTGCGAATGATTGGCCTGCAAGAAAGTCAATCATTGCATTTGCTAAGGTAATGATTTTCGTAAATAGGGTTATTAGAATGGATGGAGTATCACCGAAAACAATTTGAATAATATACAGGATATATAATCCCGGGAGAAATACAAACGAGAAGAGCGGGATATAAAGAAGATTGGCTGCAATGCTGATAAATGATATTTCAAAAAAGTGATACAGTAAAATCGGCAATGCTGCGAGTTGAGCGATAATGGAAGTAACTATCATAGCCGAGATCATTTGTTGGTACCGAGGTAAAATACTTAGGGATAAAATAATGCCATAACTGACTGAATAAGATAACTGAAAACCTGCATCTAAGATGATTAAAGGAGAAAAAAATACATAAATCATGAATGTAAGGCTGATGGCATCAATGGGTGACAGTTTAATTTGTTTGTTCCATTTTACAATAAATAGTATAAGGAAAAGCATTAACACCGCTCGAATTACAGATGGAGAGGCGCCAGTTAGAATGGCATAAATCGGTAAAATAATGAGTAGAAAATTCACCATGAATTGCCTAGTTACACCGATTCTAATCCCTAAATAAAAAACCATTCCAATTAATAAGGAAACATGAAGGCCAGAAATTGCCAGTAAGTGCACAATTCCGGTTTTTTGATAATTCATTAGAACTTCTGGGTCAAACATACTTCTATCACCAAATATTAAGGCAGCAGACAGTGAGGCTATTTCTGGGGGAAAGTGTTTTTCCAAATAATGAATGCCCTTAAATCGCACTTCTTTAATTATTATTAATGGTGATGATTTTACTTCAGCACATTTATTTAAAGGATTATTTTCTATTTCAAGTACCTTATAAACTTTTTTACTTGCTAAATAGTTACGGTAGTTAAATGCATTAGGATTTTTTGCTATAGATGCTTCTGTTAATACTCCTGTAACCTGGCATATACGGCCATAAAAGTTAGTCTCTTTTAGAGTATCCTTCTCTGCCTCTGTTTTAATTTTATAGCGTATCAGCAGTTTTTCTTTATTCTTAAGTTCAATTGCTCTAACCTGGAGCAAATCACCGTCCACCTTTGTATTTTCCGTATATTGCAGATAAAAGGTGGTAAGTGAAGCCTGCAGGCTAGTTTTATTATTTAAGACGGCATGGTGTCCAGTGAGGAAAAAGGTAAGAAATAGGCAAGTGAGGAGAAACAATTGTAATTTGGTATACCGCTTATACCTGTAGAGGAGATAAAAATAAACAATCGCACCAAATAAGAAAGGCAGAAAAGAGAAAAGTGCAGATAATACACCTAAAACAGCAGCCATTGCTAGATAAAAAAATTTACCATTCATAATTAGTCTCCATTAATTGGGGAGGTATTTAACGCCGGCTGACCGGCGTTATTTTTTAGGGGTTATTGACTTATTTTCCGAAGATCAATCACTGATTCTTTAAGTTCCACTTTTTCAGTTCTTACATTAGCCTGCTGAAATAATTTAATAGCATGGGGATGATTTTTATAATCCTCTGCATAATAAACCGTTTTAATTCCTGCTTGGATGATGGCTTTACAGCACTGCAAGCATGGAAAATGAGTAACATAAATTTCTGAATCCGCTGTTGGTACACCAAATTTGGCGCATTGCAGCAGGGCATTCATTTCAGCATGAATGGTCCTGACACAATGATTATCAATAACATAACAGCCTTGATCAATACAATGGTCTCCGCCAGCTATGGAACCATTATAGCCGCCTGCAATGATTCTCTTATCTCTGACGATTGTTGCACCCACTGTTAGTCTAGTGCAGGTACTTCTTAATGCCAGCAAATGACTCTGGGCCATAAAATATTGATCCCATGAAATACGTTCCACTTTCCCCATCTCCTCCAAAATTCGATTACTTTCTCTCTTAAGTGTAATATCGGATACTTTAATAGGTCAATGATAATTCTATTGAACAGTAATGAGATCTTTTAGTTTATCAAAAGTCTTATCACCAATTCCACTTATATTTTTCAAATCTTCAACATTTTTAAACTGCCCGTTTGTTTCTCTATATTCCAAAATAGCAGCCGCTTTTGAAGGACCGATTCCAGGCAGGTTCTGAAGTTCATTTTCATCGGCTTTATTCAGATTAATTTTTGCTTGGTTACTTGAACCACCGGCAGTTTCTGACACGCTCGTACCCGCAGGCATAGAAATGCCTTCCTCTCCCTTTGCAGGGATATAAATGACCATTGCATCCTCAACATGCTGCGCAAAATTCACCTGACTTTCATCAGCGATTTCCGTTAATCCTCCTGCACGATTAATAACATCTATTACTCTTTCTCCCTGACTAGATGAGTACACACCAGGCAATTTCACCTGCCCCTTAACATCCACGATGATGCTTACCGTTTCCTGAATGTGCTCTTGTGGCTGCGGGCTATCCTTCTCTTCCTGTACTTCCTGAGGGACTATATTTTCAATATTTGTTTCGGAAGATTTATTCTCTTCAAAGAAGTAAAAAATGGCTGTTATTATGATTATAGCAGTAATTATGACATATAACTTATGCTCGGTCATCCAGTCTTTCATCATGTATCCATCCTTTCAATTGGTATATTTCACTATCAATTTTCATATTGTTATTAGAGAATCTGCATGCGAAGGAGGGTCGGAATAATGAAAATAGGTATCATTGGTACCGGTAATATGGGGACAATTTTGATCGAGGCTTTAATCGATGGAAAAGCAGTTTCCCCTTCTTCAATGGTGATAACAAACAGAACAAAAACAAAAGCGATGCTGCTTAAAAATAAATATAAGGGAATAAGGGTTGGGGAAAATGCAGCTGAAGTGGCATCTCAATCCGATTTGGTGTTTTTGTGTGTTAAACCACTGGATGTTTACACCATCATTAATGAAATTAACCCACAATTAAATAATAGAAAGTGTGTTATTTCCATCACAAGTCCTATTGATACAAATCAACTGGAAGCAAAGACATCTTGTTCAGTGATCAGGGTTATTCCGAGTATTACAAACCGGGCTTTAGCGGGAGTTTCTCTCATAACGTATGGTGAACATTGCAGTGACAATTGGAAAACAAAAGTGGAAAGTTTATTTGCGAAGATTTCGGTACCAGTAACAATTGATGATAGGATAACCAGAGTCGCATCTGATATCGTTAGCTGCGGACCGGCATTTTTTAGTTATCTGCTGCAACGCTTTATCCTTGCAGCTGTAAAAGAAACGGAGATTGATCAAGAAACGGCAACGGTAATGGCAAGTGAAATGATTGTGGGGTTAGGAGAGTTAATTAAACAAGGACACTATACATTACCTTCATTACAAGAAAAAGTTTGTGTCAAAGGCGGTATTACGGGTGAGGGCATTAAAGTGATGGAGGAGGAGCTTGGAGATCTCTTTGAACATATTTTCCAAGCCACACATAATAAGTTCAATGAAGACTTAGAGAAAGTCAATTCGCAGTTCTATAAACATTAATTCGCCAAGATAAGTCAAATTCCTTTATTTATTTTAAAAAAAGCCATCTTTTTTTCAAGATGGCTTTTTTCTTGCAATAAAGAATATTCTTTCTGACTGATCCTGTGGTTTATTATTTGTAAAGTCAGCAGATATTTCTAGGATTTCGAATCCTGCAGCTTCTAACCAAGAAGAATACTGACTAGTAGGATATGTCCTTTGGTAATGTATTTCGTCAAAACGATCGTATTTACCGGACTGTTCATCTAAAATAAAGAAACTTAGCTCATGTTCTACACTATTTGGTAACTCACCAGCAAAACTGTTCCAGATATAGGATAAATGATCATCAGCTAAGGTAAAGGTTTGATCGATAAATAGCTGTGATACTTTATAAGTAGAATGGACATCAAAAAAGAATAAGCCGCCAGCCTTTAGGTGATTATAGGCACTGGCAAAAGTATGTATTACATCGTCATCCGATTGTAAGTAATTCAATGAATCACAAAAAATCCCAATTATATCAAATTCTCCGTGTCCTTCTAAACTTGCCATATCCTGTTCATAAAAGGGAATAAACACGCCCTCTTTCTGCGCTTTTGCCTGTGCTACAGCCAGCATATCTGGTGATAAATCAACGCCAGTTACTGAAAAGCCCTCCTTTGCAAACCGAACGGAGAGCTCCCCAGTGCCACAAGCTAAATCAAGCAGATTTTTACCACCTGCTTGATATTTATCCAATTTTTCTTTTACAAATCTCACCCATTCATCATATGGAGCATCCTGCATGAGCTCATCATATAGATAGGCAAACTGCTGATAACTCATGTTGTAAGCTCACTGCGAATATCCTCTAAAGGTGCATCGCCCCATAAGCGTTCTAACTTGTAGTAACTTCTCTCATCACGATGGAATACATGTGCAACCACATCACCAAGGTCAATTAAGATCCATGTCGCTTCATCAAAGCCTTCCATTCTTCGCACATTGTATCCATTTTCTTCTGCTTTTTCTTTAATTTCTCTAGCAATTGCCTGAACTTGTTTGTCCGAGTTTCCGTGACAAATAATAAAATAATCGGCAATTAGCGAAATCCCCTGCATATTTAACGCTAAAATATCTTCAGCTCTTTTATCATCAGCAGCTTTTACCGCGATTTTTAATAACTCTTGATTAGACATTAATCAATCCTCCTGACTCATTACGAGATCATTATATGTTTGAAAGCTATCCGGATAAACCGGCTGATTCTTTTTCATTAAGAATAGTATTGTATTTTTTACAGCTTGTATTAACGCTTTGTCCAAATCTTCTTTTGCTAAGGCTCTTACCTCATCCACCCCGGGAAAATGGCGGCCCGGTTCAATATAATCTGCTAAATAAATTACTTTTTCCAGCAGAGTCATCCTTGGCCTTCCTGACGTATGATAGGTAATCGCATCAAGTACTTCCTTATCCTTTATCCCGGCTTCTACTTCGACTAAGTAAGCCCCTGCTGGTGCATGCCACAGCTCTGAGTGATAATCGAGCAAATTCTCAGGGAATTTTTGCGCTAAGATAATTTGCCTCAGTTCATCCTTTGGCCTAAACTTTGCATAATCATGGAATATTGCAGCCAATTCTGCCTTCTTTACATCAGCACCGTATCGCTTTGCTAAAGAAATGGCAGTTTCCATGACTCCTAATGTATGCCGATATCTATGGTCCGTTAACTGTTCTTTTACGATTTTTAATGCGTCTTCACGTTCCATATAAGTGCTTCTCCCTTATAAAATCAATGACCGAGTCGGGTAATAAATACCGTACGGTCATGCCTTGTGATACTCTCTCTCTAATCATACTCGATGAAACATCAAATGCCGGAACATCTACATAGGTAATTGGGTAATCTGTCTGCAAGCTGTATTGCGGCCTTTCTACACCAACAAATTGGACAAGTTCTATCAGTTCATCAATCTTATGCCAGTTGGGAAGATATTCGATCATGTCTGCTCCAATGATAAAATAAAATTGATGTTTCGGATATTGTTCATTTAATATCCTCATGGTTTCAACAGTAAAAGAAGGACCCGATCTCTCAAGCTCACCTTTTTCGATTTTAAAGGAAGGGTTCCCTTTTATAGAAAGCTCCAGCATCTGCAGACGATCTTGATTTTCAACAGAATCCGACTTTTTTTTATGAGGAGGCTCTTGGTTTGGCATAAACCAAACTTCATCAAGATTAAGCTTGGAGAGAACCTCATTAGCGATTAACAAGTGGCCATAATGAGGCGGATCAAATGTCCCTCCCAAAATCCCAACCTTTGTCATGACGAAACCTCCTTATGGAAGTGTTATTTGTTTCTTTTCTACCGATTCTTTGTAAAGTACAATTGTATTTCCAATTATTTGGACGATTTCAGCACCTGTCCCTTGCGCAAGCTGCTGAGCAACAACGTTTTTATCTTCTTCACAATTTTGCAATACACTAATTTTAAAAAGTTCCCTTGCTTCTAAGGCCTCTGCCACTTGTTTTACCATATTTTCATTTACTCCGCCTTTTCCTACTTGAAATATTGGATCTAAATGATGGGCTTTCGACCGTAAAAATCTTTTTTGTTTTCCTGTTAACATTTCGCGCCTCCAAGCTGTTGTAGTACATTTTCTCTCATTCTGTTTACATCTGGGAATATTCCTGTCCATTTCTCAAATGCTAAGGCACCTTGATAAACAAACATCTCCACTCCATTTTGAACGGTTGCACCCTTTTGTTGTGCTTCCTTTAAAAATTGTGTTTCTAAAGGGTTGTAAATAATATCACAAACCAGGGCTTGAGCATTTAAATTACTAAGACTAATGGGTACTTCTGATATTTTAGGGTACATCCCTATCATCGTTGTCTGAATAACCACATCATATTCATTAAGATTGGCAGCTGCTTCTTCCAATGATAAGGATTTAGAATTTGATTCAAACGGGCATGCCTCAATTAATTCTTCCGCTTTACTAACAGTTCGATTTGTAATATCAATTGCGAGAGGCTTCAGTTTCGCCATTGTAAAATAAATAGCCCTTGCAGCCCCTCCTGCACCGATAACTAAGATCTTCTTGTCAGAAAAGGATGTGATATAAGGATCTAAGCCTTTAATAAATCCATATCCATCTGTGTTATAGCCGATTAATTTCCCATTATCATTTACCACAGTATTTACTGCACCAATACTCATTGCCAGTTCATCCACACCATCTAAAAAAGGAATGATGGCACTCTTATGTGGTATTGTTACATTAAACCCTTTTATTCCAATAGCCTTTAACCCTCTAACAGCTGTTCCTAATTCATCCGGACTAACTTTAAAGGGATGATAATGAGCATCCATTTCATAAGATGCTAACACATCATTAAGCATAATAGGTGACATTGAATGACCAATTGGATATCCCAAAACAGCAAAAAGCTTTTTCACCGGTTTCTCCCCATTTCCCTATTGTCTTTTTAGATTAAAGATTTTCTAGTTAAGGTTTGTACGCCTTTAGGTACATATGCAGCTACCTTAACACCCGGCTCGTTAACCGTTATCCAGCCAAGTCCGGAAAATACAACATCTGTCTTAGCATCCTTAATCGTAAATTCTTGTTTAATTAACTCAGGAAATGTTCCTAATTCATCTTTTCTAGGTGGAGCCAGCAATTCCCCAACGTGATTACTATATAGTTCATCGGCATTTTCGGTTTTTGTCCGATGGATGTTTATTTCATTCGAAACATGACAAACAAATGAACTTCTGTCGCCGCTTATATAGTCAAATCTTGCTAACCCGCCAAAAAATAAGGTTTGACCCTCATTTAATTGAAACACCTTTGGTTTTATTTCTTTTTTAGGCGTAATTACTTTTAAATCCTTCTTATCTACAAAGTGTGCCATCTGATGATGATTAATAATTCCAGGTGAATCAATCAGGGCTTTTCCATCCTCAAGGGGAATCTTAATGATATCTAAAGTAGTTCCAGGAAAATGTGATGTAGTAATAATATCTCCTTCTCCAGTAACTTCTTTAATAATTCTATTTATAAATGTAGATTTCCCTACATTTGTACATCCTACGACATAGACATCTTTTCCATTTCGCATTTCATCAATGGCGGCTGCCGTTTCTTTAATATACTTCCCTTTTTCAGCACTGACTAAAAAGACTTCTTCAGGTCTGAGCCCTAACTCTTTTGACTCATGTTTCATCCAATTAATCAATTTGTTATGTTTCACTGATTTCGGCAATAAATCTACCTTATTGCCCACAAGCACAACTTTGTTATTCCCTACAAATCGGTGTAAACCAGGAAGCCAGCTTCCATTAAAATCAAAAATATCTACAATCATAACAATCAAGGCATCAGTCTGACCAATACCATTCAAGATTTTGAGAAAGTCATCATCTGTTAAACTTACGTCCTGTACTTCGTTGTAATGCTTTAGACGGAAACAACGTTGACATATAATGCTTTCCTTTTCAAGTGCTGAGGCAGGCGCATAGCCTAATTCTTCTGGATTTTCAGTTTGAACCTGTACCCCGCACCCCATACATAAATATTGTTCTTGTTCACTCACACTTTAATCCTCCCATTGAATCATCCCTTTTCTCCTGAACCAATTCATAATTCTTCGTTCAGCAAAGCGGTTAAATTTAGTAATAAACCCATCTGTCTGCGCAACTGGGACCACGAGAATGGTATGAAATCCGCTTCGATTTCCACCTAAAACATCCGTTAACAATTGATCCCCAATCACAACTGCTTCTTCCTTTTTAATTCCCATTTGAGAAAGAGCCCTGTTAAATGCGCGCACCATTGGTTTGCGCGCCTGAAAGATAAAGGGAATTTGCAATGGATCTGAGAATTCCTTTACCCGCATTTCATTATTATTAGAAACAATCGTAACGAGAATATTATGTTTTTTTATCTGTTCGAACCATTTTATTAACTCAGGTGTGGCATTAGGACGATCCCATTCCACAAGAGTATTATCCAAATCCGTAATAATTCCCTTAACCCCTCTTTTTTTCAAGTCTTCGGGATGAATATCTAATATGCTTTTTACATGCTCATCAGGTAAAAAATTCTTTAACACTCAGCTTACACCTCATTAATTCATCTGTTTATCTGTACCATCATAACCAATTTTAACCTTAGTATCAAAATATAACTATTATAGCTGTTATCTTTTATTATTTGTCAAACCTCGACATTTTTTCATTGATATGAATACTTTTTGATGTAAATACGAATTACAAAAAAATATTTTTCGACAAAATTCATGATTTTACACACCTGTGGATAAAGTTATTAACATTATACCCATTGTTTCAGTCACTTTTTAATACTTTATAAACAAGTTAATCACAAGTTATCCACTGCTAATTGTGAATAATTGGAAAGGTTGTCCAATTAAAGTTAATTTGGTAGATTTAGGGTACACCAATTGAACCTACCATTTTATGCTTCGTTCATATTATTTAGTACCATTTATTTTTCATATGGAGGTGCATTCTGGCTTGCGTAAACTGTCAGATGAGTTACTAATTGAGTCCTACTATAAAGCAAGAGAATTAAATCTAAGTCCTGAGTTTATTCATCTAATTGAAAAAGAAATCCATCGTCGTTCTTTATTTAACAAAATGAAGATTTCTTCTTAACCTGATTACCATATGCCCCTTGAGGGCTTTTTCTTTTGCCTGGAATAGAACGGCAGAAATCAAAGCACCTCAAGCGTCCTTAACCATAAGCCCAATTTTTTCTCCAATCCTAATGTCCTTTGGTGTATGAATGGAAGAATCCACTTGAAAAGAATCTTTTTCAAATAATAATACAACCGTGGAACCGAAGCTAAAGTAAGCCATTTCTTGGCCTTTTACCAGGTTAGTCCCTGTATGAGTTTTTTCAATTGAATTTACAAACATCGCTCCCACTTTCACAATAGCTAAATGACCCCCTTTAGAGGCCACTTCTGTAATCATTCGGTAATTTTTAGATAATGTTCTAACTCCGTATTTTAGCCCCAATTTATTAACTGGGTATGATTTTGAACCAAGCGACCACTGTTTAACAATCGTGCCCTCAATCGGACTATGTATACGATGATAATGACTCGGACTTAAATAAAGAATCATATATGTTCCATCTAAATATTTAGTTACTGTCTCCTGACTTCCTAACATCTCGAGGATTGAATATGTCTTGCCTTTAACGACCATTTCACTTGTTTGGCTGATGGGCCCCACATCCTCAATTACAGCATCCACTGGGCTTACCACCGAGTTTGAACCAGTATCTATGCTTCTAGCTTCTCTTCTCAGTGTCCTAATAAATAAATCATGTAAAGTGGGATACTCATGTAAAGCTTTTTCCATCTCATTCTGATTTAATTTATAAATTTTTGCGAAAGAAGGAACTACAAATTTACTAACCTTAGAACGTGCAAAACGGCGTAAAATGACTGATGTCCACTTCCCATTGGTAAGTTCTATCATTAAACGATATACGTACTTAAACATCACATGACCCCCAAAAAGTGTAAAAATACTCTTTACGAAACTTCTTAAAAAGCTTAATATAAATATAATAGATAATCGAAAAAATAAAGTTCTCTTCCGGCTTGTTGAAAAGGAGTGGTGGAGCAAAATGTTTTTATTAGACGTTTTTGATTCTACAATTAAGAAACTTAAGTCTCAAACAGCAAATGTCATTACCTTAGTAAATTTATCTTTAGGTGGTTTTGCAATCATCTTTACGATGGAAGGTAATTTACGATTAAGTTTGCTATTAATTTTTATTGCTGCTTTAGCCGATCGTTTTGATGGAATGGCCGCAAGAAAATTTAATATCGAATCAGAGCTAGGCAAACAATTAGATTCCATGAGTGATATTATATCATTTGGAGTTGCACCAGCACTATTACTATATCAAGGAATTTTAAATGAATTTGGCGGCCCGGGCTCCTTCTTCACCGTTTTCTATATTGCCTGTGGTGCATTTAGATTGGCTCGCTTTAATGTTACAGAGAGTAATGGATATTTTACCGGCTTACCCATTACAGCAGCAGGCTGCCTGGCAACATTAAGCTTTCTAGCCATCCCTTATGTACCAGCACAAACATTTTTATTTATTATCATCATTTTATCATTCCTAATGGTCAGCCCATTTAAACTGAAGAAAATGTAATAGAAGCCCAGCAGAACTCTGCTGGGCTCAATTTTTTATTTATTTTCAGTGAGTTCCAGGAACTCCACAATATCATCGACACAGATTTTAACTGCCTTTTCCCAGAAATCCTTTTGGGCTAAATCAACCTGTAAATGTTTAAGAGCTAAATCCTCAACTGTCATGGAAGCGGTATCTCTTAATAAGGCAATGTACTTTTCCTCGTAACCTTTACCTTCCTCAAGTGCCTGTGCATAAATTCCAAGTGAAAACAAATAACCAAACGTATATGGGAAGTTATAGAACGGCACTCCTGTGATAAAGAAATGAAGTTTCGATGCCCAGAATAATGGGTGGTATTCTTCTAAAGCATCGCAGTATGCTTCCTTCTGAGCTCCTTCCATTAATTCATTTAAGGTTTCTACTGAAACGGGACCGCGCTTTCTCTCTTCATAAAAACGAGTTTCGAATAGAAAGCGTGAATGGATGTTCATTAACAGAGCAACTGTTCTCTGAATTTTATCATCTAGTAAAGCAAGTTTTTCTTCCTCATCCTTCGCATTTTTCACTGCAGCGTCAGCAACAATCATTTCAGCAAAAGTTGAAGCCGTTTCTGCAACATTCATGGCATACCCGCGATTTAGATAATGCACTCCTCTCATTGCGTAGGAGTGAAAGCCATGACCCAGCTCATGAGCAAGTGTTGAAACATTGGAAGGTGTTCCAGAATAGGTCATAAATATACGAGATTCTTCACTTTCTGGAAATCCCGTACAGAAGCCTCCAGGGGCTTTTCCAGGCCTGTCTTCCGCTTCAATCCATTGATTTTCAAATGCCTTTTTAGCAAAAGCAGACATTTTTTCGCCGAATAGGGCGAAATTTTGTTCGATAAATTCAGCACCTTCTTGATAAGAAACCTTTGACTCTGTTTTTCCATATGGAGCGTCTAAATCAAACCAGCTTAATTTTTCAATCCCTAAGAGCTTCGCTTTTCGGTTCAAATATTCAACTAGTTGTTGTTTATTCTCTGAAATCACTGCCCACATAGTTTCTAAGGTTTCTTTTTTCATTCGATTAATGCTCAGTGGTTCTTTTAAAACATCTTCCCATCCACGCTTTTTATAGACATTTAATCGGAAGCCTGAAAGATGATTCAAGGTTTTCGATAAATAATCACTTTGATCATTCCAGGATTTTTCCCAGCTTCTAAAAACTGCTTTACGCACTTCTCGGTCAGAGCTAGAGAATTTATTAGCGGCCTGCCCAACTGAAAGTTGTTTTACTTCACCATTTTCGGCTAGCGGCACTTTTATTTTACTAACGATAAGATCATACAATTGTCCCCAACTATGGTAGCCATCAACACCTAACGCACTAATTAGTGCTTCTTCCTCAATAGAAAGCTTATCTTTAGCCCGTTCGCGCCGTTCAGTGAGTGAATATGTCAATTCTGCCAGATATTCATCTTCTAACACTTGAGCCCAAGCATCATCGCTAATCGATGATAATAGGTTGTCAAATGCACTTAACGCTGATTGAAATACCGCACTTAGCCCAGTTACCGTTGCATCAAGTGCATATGCCTTTTTATCTTCTGTATTTTGAGCTTGCAGACAGCCTACAAACGCTCCTGCTTGACGAAGCTTTTTACCAGCTGTTTCGAAATCTGCCAGCAATTCCTTCAAGTAAACTTTATCCTCTGCGGAATTTAACGGGGACCAATTTTTTACTTTTGTTGCAAATAACTCAATCAATTCCTTCGTTTCATTTAAATGGTCAGCAAATTCAGCTGAGTTGCTTCCACCCTTGAAAAATACTTCAAGATTCCATACATCTGAATATGTAGCGGATGTCATCCTATTCCCCCTTTAGATATGTACCATTACATTATAAATTTATATTCTGAAAAATTCTATTTTAAGCATTTACCAAAAAAAATAGCCTGTGCACTGTGTGCACAAGCCTATCATTATGATCAACAGCATGTAGAATAGTACCACCAGCCACCGAAGATGAGCACTAATATCAGTAATACGATAAAGAGTGCATACCATCCTCCCCCGCCAGTTGTATAGGGAACAGGATAAACTGGATAAGGGGCTTGGCAGCAGCAGGGATTTTGGTAACCATATGACATATATATACCCCCTTTTCCTCTTTGTTATAGGGTATGTGCCTGTATACAATTAGGTATGGGCACCTGCCGTTTTACATAAAAAAACAGAGACGGAACTGTTCCGGCTCTGAGGGTGTTCAGTTCTTTTTCTTCCTTTCTTTTTCAGCACGATAAAATTCATGAAACATTTTCATCAATGCACGTTTTTCAATCCTAGAAACATAACTTCTTGAAATCCCCAATTCCTTTGCAATTTCTCGCTGAGTTTTTTCCTTTTGAAGATCGAGACCAAAGCGACCGACTATCACTTCTTTTTCTCTATCATCAAGAACATCAATATATTTTCTAATTTTTTCCAGCTCCATATTTAACTGGATGGTGTCAATAACATCTTCCGATTCTGATTTCAGTACATCAATCAGCGATATCTCATTCCCCTCTTTATCCTGTCCAATCGGGTCATGCAATGAGACATCCTTTTTTGTCTTTTTAAGTGCCCTTAAATGCATTAGAATCTCGTTTTCGATACAGCGAGCGGCATACGTTGCAAGCTTTGTTCCCTTACCCTCAGAATAGCTCTCAATCGCTTTAATTAATCCTATCGTTCCGATTGAGATTAAATCCTCTGAATCTTCACCAGTGTTTTCAAACTTTTTAACAATATGAGCGACAAGCCGTAAGTTATGTTCAATCAGCATATTACGGGCATGTGAGTCCCCTTCCGCCATCAACCGTAGGTATTTTCTTTCATCTGCAGCAGATAGGGGCTGCGGAAAAGCATTGTTTTTTACATAAGAGACAAGAAATAAAAATTCCTTAATGAGATAACCCAGAGCTGTAAAAATCCCTGCCATGCACATCCACCCCCGTGCTTTTTTAGGGCTTTGCCTATAACTAATTCCTATGTTAGAAACAGGATGATTGTGTCTGTCCCAAACATTTTATTTGAAAATAAAGTCTTTTAGCATATATCAAAAAAAGCACTGACCTTTTAAAAAGATCAATGCTTTTTCGTTATTCTACACTTAATTCTGCAGTTATTACACAACTTATCGCCCCAGTAATAACTAAAGCCATCACGATCATGAACATATTCTCCACCCCTTGTGATAGATCCTATTATCTAATTCGAATTTATCATATTTTCACAGTATCTAACTTAAGGGGTTGTGAACATTTTGTTAACAAACGTACCTTTAGGAGTTAAGTTTATTTATGATATCATTTTTTATTTTTCTTCTTTGTCTTTTTGAAAAGAAATAGTAAAAAGTTATGCACCGGCATTTGCTGTTACCTCCTTAAATAGACTAACTAGGTGGTATCCTTCATACTCCATAAGCTTGCTCCGCGTTTTTGAATTAAATAGATCATTGTTAGCCCACCTTTCGTTTTTTGTATTTAAAAGCCTAATTCTTAATACATAATGCGATGAACAGATATTTGACGATCCTTGGTTTCTTCATATATTTTCTTTATTTGTTCTTGGTGTGCTTCTTCTTCCATGCTCATCGCACGTTTTTTGATGGTAATGGATAAGAATAAAATATTTAGAGTCATGACTATCACCTCCCATAAAGGGTTTATTACATTGAATGATAAGCTGCTGCCTGGCGGTCTTTGTGCTGTTCATACAGCTGTTCAATGATTTCATTTTGAATTGCTTCTTCTAGACTTTCATTACGTTTCTTTACAGTTACTGAAAAAAATAAGATATTCAAAGTCATTATTCTACACTTCCTTTTTTATAAGTTAATTTATAGTAAATGATGCATGGTCAGTTGACGTTCTTTGTTTTGCTCGTAAAGTTTTTCAACCATTTCATTTCGAGCTGCTTGTTGAAGGCTTTCTTTATGTTTTTTAAATGTTATTGAAATAAAAAATATATTCAGGGTCATAACTATCACCTCTCTTCCCTTTATAACCAAATTTGACAAAAATATCCATTTAATGAGCGCAAAAAGGCCGCAAGAAATTACTCCCTTGCGGCCTATTTTAAGGCACAAAAATACCGCAGGGCAGCATTCTCCCTGCGGCATGGATATGTATTGTAACTAAAGACTAGTTAAGCAATCCATTCCTGTCGGTCGAATGCAAATTATTTACATATGCAGTTGTCATCCAAATAACATTGCCAGTAGTAGCAGCCATTAATGTCATCATCATTTTCTTCGACCTCCTTCGGAATTTTTTACTAACTACGGTAATTATATCCATCAACATATGCTTTGTAAACCACTTTTTTGAAATTTTTTATAAAAATAATTAAACCGCCTTTTTTTCAATGCTCTGTTAAAACTGAATGTTGATTTCACTGTGTTAGGAAAATAAGCGGAGAAATTCCGTTTAAATTAGGAAATCCTCATATTTCATTAAAAATAGGCGGAGTTTTTCCGCTTATTGTTTCTAAATCATTGTAATTTGTCTTATTTAAAGCAGTTAAGCGGAATATCTCCGCTAATATCTGCTCTTAAGGTTCCTCTATAAACAATAGACGGAAATCCTCCGCCTATTAATTCTCAACCCTACAGGAAAATCAACAATGCATAATCACAGAGTCTTTTTCAAAAAAAAATAAACGTTCCTCGAGGGAACGTTTATCTGTTATTACTATTGCCATCTTCCATATCCATAAGTTTTAATTGGCATTGTTTTGATTGGATAAATAGGAAAATCGATAATGCTAGGAAGGACATGGAGGAGATCATCATTATATTGATATCCATCTCACTCTTTGTGTCAGATGGGATAATTACGCCTAAGAAGAAAAATACACCGACAGCGAGTAATACGACAGCGAATTGTTTAAAATCGACCATTTTTTCATAAAGACTTTTAACTTGTTTGTCCACTGCTGGTCACCTACTTTTCTTAAAATCTACTAAGCTACTTTAACATAAATAGCAGAAGAAAAGTGGATGTAAATTTTAGTAAAAGAAAAAGTCCGGCTCCACAGCCGAACTTTCTCTCCTATCCTAATGCTTCCACAATTTTCATGACCAATGTTGCGGAGTGAGTTGCTGCTTGGTCAATAAATTGATCAAAAGAGATTTCAGATTCTTTCCCTGCAATATCTGACAACGAACGGATGATAACGAAAGGAACCCCGAAACGATGTGCTACTTGCGCTATCGCAGCTGCTTCCATTTCAACTGCCTGCAATTTTTCGAACTTAGATTGAACAAATTTAACGCGCTCAGGATCTTCCATGAATGAATCTCCAGTAACAATTAGTCCTTTAACGATTTGGAATTTATCGAGTTCCTTCGCTGCGTTCTCAGCTATTTGAACTAACTTTTCATCTGCAAGAAAGGCTGCAGGAAGCTGTGGCACCTGGCCATATTCATAACCAAAGGCGGTTACATCCACATCATGATGACGTACCTCTGTTGAGATTACCGCGTCACCTACGTTTAAATCGGGGTTGAAGCCCCCTGCAGATCCTGTATTTATTATGTAATCCGGCTTATATTTTTCGAGCAAAATGGTTGTTGACATTGCTGCATTAACTTTTCCAATTCCGGAGCGAAGTAAAATCACCTCTGCCCCTTTCATTTGTCCAAAGGTAAACTCACAACCTGCAACTGTTTCTTGAGTTTGTCCATCAATATTGTCCCTTAACAGCTTTACTTCCTCTTCCATTGCTCCAATTATCGCAATTTTCATGTTTCAGACCTCTTTCTGATTGTTTACTTCTTTCATAACGAAAGTGTATGAGTTCTTCTAACGACTAATACGATTGCATACTAATAATCTTCCTCGGATTAAACCATCGTATCCGCAAACACTATTCTACCATTATCCGACAGAATTCTTCCAATGCTAGGAGTTCCACTTATATTTCCTTATCTCCGTTTGTGTCACAAGATTGCTCTTGTGACCAAAACAAAAACAGTTTTGGTGGAAAGTGGTCACAAGTAGTGCTCTTGTGACCAGAAACAATGTCGGTTTTGGTGAAAGTGGTCACAAGTAGTGTTCCTGTGACCAGCAACAAAGTCAATTTGGGTGAAAGTGGTCACAAGTAGTGCTCCTGTGACCAGAAACAAAGTCGGATTTGGAGAAAGTGGTCACAAGTAGTGTTCCTGTGACCAAAACAAAGCCGGTTTTAGTGGAAAGAGAAATTGATTAAAAAGCAGGAATTTACTAAAATGAACATAGGGAAAGGATGAGTATTATGATGAATTTTCAGCTTGATTTTATTGAGGATAAAGTAGAATTTTTTGATGCAACAGATCTTAAGGTTTTAGAAAAGAAGATTGAAGCTAAAATTGAGGAAAACAAAGCAATTTTATTAGGCGTCCATTCAGTCTCCCATCAAATGTATGCTAACGAAAAGGGGCAGACATATTTTACAGCAGTCGTACATTTCAAATTAAAAAAATAGGATGGGAGGCCCCATCCTATTTTTTAGTTCTATTGAATTGCAGCAAGCTCTTCGACCTTTGTCGGCCTCCAGCCTTCTCCATCAACCCATTCCAAATATACATTGTATTTTTGCTGTTTATCTTTAGATGCGACGGTACTGAATGATCCAGTGCCTGTTGTTTTATCCCGGCCTAACCAATATAAAGTCATATTACTTTCCTCTAGACCCGTTGCATAAGATATCGCCTTCAGCATTTCCTGCCAATCAACAGAGGAGCTGTCATAGACTGGAGTATGTTCACCTGTTTGTACTGTACCTACAGGCTTCCAAGCAGGATTCTCGATGGTTCTAACTACATTGGACGAGCCATCTCCTTCAGTGATAATTGCCTGTGTATCATCTTCTTGCTCCGGAGCAGAAGCTTCCTCATTTTCTTCAACTGGATTTTCCTCAGTATCACTTTCTTCCTCAGTTTCCTTGGCAGCATCACTTTTTTCAGTATCTTTATCCACTTTTTCTGAGGATTGATTTTCTGTGGTTTTAGATTCTTCCTTTTCGGGTGCTGCTTTATCGTCACCTGATAAAAATATCGTATACGCTACAAAGAGAATGAGAGCTAGTACAATGGCAATGAGACTATTTAAGATAATGTTAGTTTTCTTCCTTTTTGCTCGATAAGTAGAACGTGAGCTAGATTGAAAATCGTTATTCATAAAAATTATCCCTCCAAATAGAAAAGCGAAACGCTGCTAAGCATTTATATGGCTGTCAACATTCTAACATGAATTGATTAGAACTTGAAGAATTTTTACCTTAAGTTAATCCTATTGTAATCCTTTGTCATTTTCATATAACATTTTTACCATATCAGCAAATAACAAATTCACTCCGCCCTCTGTGTCCTGTACATCCAGGTTCACTGCGACAAGCGCATATTTGGGGTTCTGATACGGAAAATAGCCTGCAAACCACTTATTATGCAATTGTTTGTCATTAGCGTATTTTCCTGTCTCCGCCGTCCCTGATTTCCCAGCAACCTCATATGGAAGGTCTTGAAACCATTTACCCGTCCCATTTGGGTTTACAACAACCTCCCTTAACAATTTCTGAAGTTTCATCGCCGTATAGGGAGAAATAGTATCACCAGATAACACTTTATTATTAAAGTTCACCATCGTTGTCCCGTTCTTATACTCAATTTTTGAGGCGGTTCGAACCATTTCTTTTTTACCGCCTCTAGCTATGGCGGCCATCATATTGGCAACAGCCAGCGGGGTTGCTCGAACCTCATGCTGACCTATCCCTGACATGGCCGCATAATTAGGGTCCTTCTTAGCCTCCTCCGTTAAAAACACCCTGCCTTTATCTTCCTCAGTAAGCTGTTTAAAATTATCGGTATGATAAACCTCACCCCGCCAGCCTACGGTACCAGTTAACGACAATTTCTCAGCATATTCCTCCAACAGATTTTTATCTATTTTTTGAAGTTCCTTCGCAAGCTCTCCAAAGGTCCGATTACAGCTTCTTGCAAAGCTGTCAGTAAAGGAGAGCATACCGTAATTATATTTTGTTTCTGGCTCGCCATTAATCTTCACACTGCAATTAAATAACCGGGCAGGGTCATCAAGACTCTTATCAATAGCTGCAGCGGCAACCACCGTTTTAAATATAGATCCCATTATTTCTTGTTTCAACATCCTATTTGTAATCCCAGAGCCGCTATAGGGGTCCTTGGGATTGATAGCCGGACGGGATACAGTTGCCAGCACACTATTGCTTTCAATATCAAGGAGGACAATTCCTCCCTTTTTAATTCCATGCTTGTCCACCAGCTCCTCAGACTTTTGCTGTAAACTCTTATCAATAGTCGTTCTAACATTAACTGGATAAAAAGGATTTGCCGGATCAACATATTTTACATTGATTCCAAATAACGGGGCCCCGCCCCCATCAACATGATAAACAAGCTTTGACTTTCCTTCAGGAAGTAAAAATTCGTCAAAACTTTCTTCAAGACCAGAAACACCAATAAGTGTTTTTTCAGAGAGCTCTTTATTAGGATAGCGTTTTTTTAATTCCTTCTGGTTTTCCCCAGTTAATCCAATTAATTGCTCAGCTAGGATATCAGTGCGTTCGAATTTCTTTTCAATGGCAAATACACCTGGGATCTCTAGTTTATTAATCTTTTCCATTTGTGAAGGTGTCAGCTCTACAGGCTGCGGCTCACCATAAGCAAAAGGTTTCTTTGCATCCTCTAAGGCGTTTATTAAACGTTGTTCTGAAATTCCAGCAATGGTTGAGACTGCTTTAACATCCCAATCCATATTTTTCAAAAAGGGAAATAGGACAAGAACAGATACTTTTTTATGAGTAAGCAACTCCCCATTTCGATCTAGAAAATTGCCTCTCCCATTATCTATGACTAGTTCCTGAGTTCTTTGTTTCACACTTTCTTCTAATAAATTTACATTATGCTTAGAAAAAGCTTCTGTTTGTATTAACTGAATCTGAATTAGCCGTGCGCTCAGCAGCAGCAGCCCTGCAATACAAAAGAAGAGCAGCCCTTTAATCCGTTTACGTATCATAAAAAACACCTCGTCAAAAGTTTTGACGAGGTGTTCCCATTTCAAACATTAAGTTTTAAAATCAATTACTTTATTGAGACAATACGAACGCTCATTTCACCGCCTGGTGTTTGAACAGATACTTGATCGCCTACTTTTTTACCAATTAGGCTTTTGGCTATTGGCGAATCGTTTGAGATTTTCCCTTCAAACGGATCTGCCTCTGCACTTCCAACAATCGTATAAGTTTCTTCATCACCATCTGGAAGCTCAACAAAAGTAACAGATCTCCCTAAAGTGACAGAATCACCAGCACTATCAGCTTCTTCAATGATTTTAGCATTTCTGATCATATTTTCTAGGGTTGTAATACGACCTTCCACAAATGCTTGTTCTTCCTTCGCGGAATCATATTCGGAGTTTTCAGATAAATCACCAAAACTTCTAGCAATTTTTATTCTTTCTACAACTTCTTTACGTTTTACTGACTTTAAATGTTCAAGCTCTTGAATTAATTTGTCTTTACCTGCCTGTGTCATTGGAAATACTTTTTCGATCGCCAAAACTTCTCACTCCTTCTAGTCTTCACAATCCCCCATAGATTGTGTCTTGTTATTGATATGTAGGTATCACAAAATACATAGGAGCGCGTCCTCTTAGAAGGGCGCGCATCTTGTATTCATCCAATATGGATTCATTTTAACCTAATCTTTAGGCTATTGTTTCATAAAATTGACTTTTGTTCAAGAATTGTTTGAATTTTTGTGACCATTAAATCAATCGCCACATGATTTTGACCGCCTTCAGGAATAATTACATCTGCATATCTCTTAGTCGGTTCAATAAATTGGTTGTGCATCGGACGAACAACATTTGTATATTGTTCAATTACAGAATCCAATGTCCGGCCGCGTTCTTTGATATCACGTGACATCCTTCGAATAATCCGTATATCTGCGTCTGTATCAACATACAGCTTGATATCCATCAAATTTCTCAATCGTTCATCTTCAAGAACAAGTATGCCTTCTAAAATAATAACATCTTTTGGCTCAACTTCAATAACTTCTTTTGAACGGGTATGAAGTGAATAATCATAAACTGGTTTTTCAATACCCTCGTACCGTAACAGCTTTTCAAGATGTTCGATGAGCAAATCATTGTCAAATGCCAGCGGGTGATCATAATTTGTCTTCAAACGTTCCTCAAATGGTAGTTCGCTTTGGTCTTTATAATAAAAGTCCTGTTGAATCATCGTAATAGAATGACCTTTAAAGCTCTCATATATTGCTTTGGTAACACTCGTTTTTCCTGAGCCGGAACCTCCGGCAACGCCAATAACAACCGGTTTGCGCATCAACCTAGTTCTCCTTTCGCATCATGTTGTTAGGGTAAACCGGTTTGTCCAATTTGAATTGTACAATCTGAAGTGGATGTCTAGCTGCATCCAGTTCGTTACCTTTTTCATCCCAGATTTTATCAATCACATGTGTAAAGTTTTGAATTTCCGGACCAAAGAACTCTACTTCCTGACCCGGTTTAAAGTGGTTTCGTTGTTGAAGTGTAACCATTTGTGTTTCTTCGTTGTAATCCAACACAAGACCGACAAATTCAAACTTTGTCTTGTTGCTATGATTACCAAACATTTGCTCTTTATACCCTGGAACGCCTTCAAAAAATGCCGGTGCGGTTTCACGGTTCGCACATTTGTCCAGCTCTTCCAGCCACTCACGTTTAATCACAAAGTTATCAGGGTCTGCACAATAAGCGTCAATTACTTTTCTATATACACTTACAACGGTTGCGATATAGTGAATTGATTTCATACGACCTTCGATTTTTAAACTATCAATTCCAAGCTCAATCATTTGTGGGATAGCTTGAATTAAGTTAAGATCCTTTGGACTCATAGCAAATGGTGCGTCATTCTCACCAAAAAGCGGAACTTCTGTTTTGCTGTCCTCTAGTTGATATAAATCATAATCCCAGCGGCATGACTGACAGCATCCGCCTCGGTTGGAATCCCTTGCAGTCATATGATTACTTAATGTACATCGTCCAGAATAGGCAATACACATCGCACCATGAATAAAGGTCTCAATTTCAATATCAACCTTTTCCTTCATTTCTCTAATTTCTTCTGCACTTGCCTCACGTGCTAAAACGACACGTTCTGCACCGCTTTCCTTCCAAAACTGAGCTGTTTTCCAGTTTGTGATGGATTGCTGCGTACTAATGTGTATCTCGATTTCAGGAGCCAGCCTGCGGCAAGTTTCAATAATTAACGGGTCAGCAACGATAATTCCAGCGATTCCTGTTTCTTTTAACCCAAGGATATAGTCTTCCAATCCATCAATATTTTCGTTGTGAGCAAATATATTGGTTGTCACGTAGATTCTCGCACCATATTTTTTGGCGAATTCCACGCCTTCTTTCATCTCTTCAAATGTAAAGTTATCAGCGTTTGAACGTAAACCATATTCCTGACCGCCAATAAATACGGCATCTGCTCCATATTGAACAGCAATTTTTAGTTTTTCAAGATTACCTGCCGGTGCAAGGAGTTCCGGTTTCTTCACGATCACACGTTTTCCATTGACGATTTCAGAAATATTATCTTTAACTGTATTCACGAATGAACTCCTCCTTTTAGTAGACTGTCTCCTTGAAAAAGAATCCAGTATCAAGTTTTCGGTTAGCTGGCTGCACAGCTTCAATTTCTTCTAACAACTCGTCCTTCTTATCATCGTATAAATCAGGATCCTTATAGAATAGGTCAATCGCTTCACGGTACGCCTTTGTTACCGCAATTAGATAATCAGATGATTTTAAGATTCCATCAATTTTAAAAGAATCTACACCGGCTTCAAGCAATTCCTGCAGCTCATCAATGATACAAATATCATTAGGACTCATAATGTGAGTGCCATTTTCATCTTCAAAGATCGGATATTTATTTTCTCTTTCTTTATCATGTATGAACATGTTTTTTTCCATTTTACGATTTTCAATTTCCATTACTTTTCCTTGGAACTCATAATAGTTACCTAGGAGAGAACGTTTTGATTGGAACATACAGCTCATCCCATGAACCTGTACTTCAATTTCCACCTCAGCGTTTTCTTTGATTTCTATGATCGCATCCATATTAATTTCCCGTGCAAGAACAGCTCTCTTGGCACCTTTTTTACCCCAATAATTACATGAGAACCAATTGGTCCCGAGCGTTTCTGTAGCCCAGTGCAGCTTCATATCGGGTGCTGCTTCACGTGCAGTCATCAATACAGCAGGATCGCCAAAAACAATGGCATCTGCCTTTGCTTCTGCAGCAAATTTAATATAATCACTTAATTCATCTATTTTTTCATTATGAAAAATAGCATTCATGGCAACATAGACTTTTTTACCTTTAGAATGGGCTAATTCTATCGCCTGTTTTACCTGTTCACGATTAAATTCACCAGCTAATCGTAATCCATATCTCTGTTCTCCGAGGATAAACGCATCTGCTCCAGCTTCAGCCAGTGGCAGTATATCGTTTACTGACAGTGGAGTAACCAATAATTCCGTTCTATTCATTCTAGTCACCTCTTCTTTTTGCTAATTGCGATTCCGTCTCCAACAGGGAGAATCGCTGTATGATAATCAGGGTGATTCATCAGCCATTGATTAAAGCCATCTATTTTCTTAACAAGATTACGAATTCTTTTCGATTCAATTTCAGATTGTGTAACTAGACCTTTAAATAAGACATTATCCGTAATAATAATGCCGTCATCACTTAAGTATTTGGAATACATCTCAAAGAATTTTTGATATTGCCCTTTTGCGGCATCGACAAAAATCGCGTCATAGGGTGCTTGTTTCCGTACAAGCTCCTCAACTTCAAGTGCATCACCTTTAATCAAGAGAATCTGTCCGCCATGCTTCGAACGACTCATATATTCTTCAGCAGACTGTATTCTTTCTAAATCTCTTTCTATTGTAACAATGGAAGCCTTTGGGAGTGCCTCAGCCATCCGTAATGCTGAATATCCAATTGCAGTACCTATCTCTAGAATCCGTTTAGAGTCTTGGATTCTTAAAAGCTGAAGCAGTGCTTCAATCCCCACAAGCTCCATGATTGGTACTTTATTTTCTTTCGCATAATTTTCCATTTCGATAAACAATGGTTCACGCTCTGGAATTAGTTCCTCAATATAAGAATGCAGTTTATCATTCAACAAACTGCCATCACCTGCCTCTAGCTATTAAAAGCATTGTAACCAATTTACTGCTTTATAGACATGAAAAAATAGCGTTCAAAGAAACGCTATTATCTGCTCATAAAACACTTGAACTATTTTAACACAATCAAGGAGGAAAGAAAACCATTTCCCCCCTGATACTTTGTTAATTATTATTGGTTGGTAATATGCTCTGCTTTTGCAGCATTATGTTCATCTAATGTGTTTGTAAAAAGAACTTCTCCTTCTGGTGTAGCAAGGAAATATAAATGTTTTGTATCTGCGGGCTGTACTGCTGCCTCAATCGAATCCTTACCTGCATTTGCTATTGGCCCAGGAGGAAGCCCTTTATGTTTGTAAGTATTATATGGGGATTCCACTTCTAGATCCTCATAAAGCACCCGTTCCTTATGTTTTCCTTGAGCGTAAAGAACTGTTGGGTCTGTCTGCAGAGGCATACCTTGTTCTATGCGATTATAGAATACACTAGATATTTTTTTGCGATCCGCCTTTGCAGTTGCCTCTTCTTCAATCAAGGAGGACATCGTTAATAACTGGTGTGCGGTAAACTCTTCCTCCTCACTAAACTCAGCTAAATACGGCGTGATCACTTTTTTAGTCTGTTCGAGCATAGTAACAACCATTTCTTCTACAGTCGGATTCGGCTTGTAGAATGGATAGGTTGCCGGGAATAAGTAACCCTCTAGCGGGTACTTAATGTTTGGATTTTGTATGTCTGTTGTTAATAAATCAGGAAATTTCGCCATCATCTTTTGGATGAAGGTCCTATCATTTAATTGATTAAATACTTCTTCTTCTGGCAGGTTAACAGCCTTAGCGATAATTTGAGCAATTTCCTTTAACTGTTTACCTTCTGGTATGGTCAGCTGGAAAGCAGCCTTTTGCAATACTTTACCGGTCTTCAAACGATTAATAATTTCTGGTATCTCCATTGATGGACTCAGTTCATATTCCCCAGCCATAAACCCTGCTTCATTTTTAAATTTCACATAGTATTTAAAGACTTTAGCATTTTTAATAATTCCACTTGCCTCTAATTTCTCTGATATTCCTGTCACGGAAGATCCTATTGGGATTTCTACCTTTGTCTGAACTTTACTATCCTTGTCAACAGGCTGCAGTGCTGACTTGATGTAGAGATAGCCCCCTCCGCCGATAAAGACGAGTATCAATATGGCCACGATTGTAATTATTAAAACAATCCTGCGAACAATTCTTGCTTCACTTTGATGCTCAAGCATTTTCTTGCGTATTACCGCTTTTTTCGAGTTTGTCTCTTCTGTTGACATCTAATTGCCCCTCCCATAAGCCCAGAAACATATATCTTTAAAACTCTTTTTATTCATTAATAAATAGCGTATCAGATATTATTTCAGCATATACAGCGAAAAATGTCAATTTTTCACGAAAAGTTGAAGCGTTTTCACTTCACTACATACCAAAGCGCCCTCACTCTACAGATCCATTTTCTCTTACATCATTAATCAGGATGATTACCGTTGATGTTTAAAATTGGGGGTGGCGGGCATCTTTCATTCGGAATGATTCCCGTCGATGTTCATTATTGAGGGTGGCGGGCATCTTTCGTTCCGAATGATTCCCGTCGATGTTCAATAATGGGGGTGGCGGGCATCTTTCGTTCGGAATGATTACCGTCGATGTTCAATATTGGGGTCGGCGGGCAACTTTCGTTCCGAATGATTCCCGTCGATGTTCAATATTGAGGATGGCGGGCATCTTTCGTTCGGAATAATATCTGTAAAATCCGAAATATGAAGTACTTGGTCTACTAACGACTCAGTTAATTGAATACCAAGTTATAGAAAACAAAAAATGGCCCAGTATAGGAACTGAGCCATTAAAAACTAGGGTGCAAATTTTGTTGTAGTTATATTATAGGATTTTGCAATCCGTAACAAACCTGTAACCTGCACCAAGATTGATTTGTTCTTATTCTTCGTCTTCTTGCTCGTCGTAGAAGGTATTAAGCATTTCTTCTACCATATCCCATTCTTCTTCAGTTTCGATTGGGATTAATTCACCTTCGCCATCTTCATCATTAGGATTGAAGGCATATGCATGAATTTCAGGACCTTCTTCATCGTCTTCCACTCCGCCTACTTGTTGAAACAAAACGTACGACTTGCCAAAATCCTCTGATTCAAATGTAAAAAGTACTTCACATAATTGTTCATTACCTTTTTCATCTACAATTGTAATTTGATTTTCTCCGTGTTCCATAACTTCACCTCATTAATTTTTGCTATCAAGATAGCCTTGTAGAATCATCGAAGCTGCCATTTTATCTATTACCTTTTTTCGCTTTTTACGACTGACATCTGCTTCAAGCAAAACCCGCTCTGCTGCCATAGTAGTTAAACGCTCGTCCCATAAAATGGTTGAAACTGAAAATTGATTTTCAATTTGTTCGGCGTATCGCTGGCTGGCTTCACCACGGGGGCCAATAGAACCATTCATATTCTTTGGCAGACCAATGACAACTTGAGTGATCCCATACTCTTTTATTAATTGACCAATTTCTTCAAAACCAAACTTATTTTTTTCCTCGTCAATCTTAAGGGTTTTAAGGCCCTGTGCAGTCCAGCCAAGTTCATCACTAATGGCAATACCAACTGTCTTAGAGCCTACATCTAATCCCATTATCCGCATTACTTAACCCTCACGTCGTTGATTTAAATAAGATTTTACCAATTCTTCAATAATCTCGTCTCGTTCAAGTTTGCGAATGATATTCCTAGCATCGCGATGCCGTGGAATATAAGCAGGATCACCGGATAGTAAATAGCCGACGATTTGATTAATTGGGTTGTACCCTTTTTCCTGTAAGGCTTCGTATACTTGAAGAAGAACATCATTGACGTCATGTTCAAACGGATCTTCAGGAAAATTGAATCTCATCGTTTTATCAAATGAGCTCATCATATGCACCTCGCAGTTTTAGTAGAGGAGATAACTGTCTGTGTTTAGCTCCAGCGCCTAGGCGCTTCCGCTTTTCTAGTTACCTATATATTACACTACTTTGTCTCATTATCAAATTGATTTTACCCATTCGTCAACGAATTGCAGGGCAGAATCAAGTTTTTCTGGATCTTTACCGCCAGCTTGAGCCATATCTGGACGGCCTCCGCCTCCTCCACCACAGCGTGTTGCAACTTCTTTAATTAATTTACCCGCATGATATCCCTTGTCAATTAAATCCTTAGTAACAGCAGCGATTAAATTAACCTTCCCTTCATTGACACTTCCTAGAAGGATAACAGCCGATCCGACTTTTTGCTTCAGATCATCAGCCATATTTCTAAGATTATTCATATCAGATGCTTGAACTCTTGCAGATAAAACAGTTATACCATCAATTTGCTTAGCTTTTGATACAAGGCTGCCAGCTTCAATATTCCCTAATTTCGCAGCAAGTGATTCGTTTTCACGCTGAAGTTGTTTGATTTCACCCATTAAAACTTCAATACGGTTAACAACTTCCTTAGGATTAGTTTTTAATTTGTCAGCCGCGTCCTTTAATAAAGCTACCTGGTCATTCATCAATTGGTAAGCTGATTCACCTGTCACAGCTTCAATTCTCCTTGTACCTGCACCAATTCCGCCTTCAGAAACGATTTTAAATAGTCCAATCACAGAAGTGTTCGGTACGTGACAGCCGCCGCAAAGCTCTAAGCTATAATCTCCTACTTTAACAACACGAACGATATCTCCATATTTCTCACCGAAAAGAGCCATTGCCCCCATTTCTTTTGCTTCAGCAATAGGTTTGAGGCTAATATTCACTTCGATGTTTTTCCAAATTTTCTCGTTCACGATTCTTTCAATTTCCTCTAATTCTTCTGGCTTTACTTGACCAAAATGAGAGAAATCAAAACGCAGACGATCTGGTTCTACTAATGACCCTGCTTGGTTAACATGCGTTCCCAATACATCCTTCAATGCCTGGTGGAGCAAATGAGTCGCAGTATGATTTTTAATAATTTGAACTCGATTCTCCTGATTAACAGTTGCCGTCACCTTTGCACCAGTTTTTACTATTCCAGACTCCACCACTGCTTTATGAAGATTTTGTCCGTTTGGAGCTTTTTGAACATCCTTAACAGCAAGTGCAACACCATCCGCAAAAATCATACCATGGTCTGCAATCTGCCCGCCGCTCTCAGCATAAAATGGAGTAACATCAAGAATTATCTGTACTTCATCGCCGCTGAACGCTTCCTCAATTAATTCACCATTTTTAACGATGGCAGCAACTGTGGAGTTAGTTTGAAGCTGGTCATAACCTACAAACTCGCTTTCTACCTTAATGTCTCCAAGTATACCACCTTGAACCTGCATACTATCAACATCTTGACGAGCAGCACGAGCGCGTTCACGCTGAGATTCCATTTCTGTTTCAAACCCAGCTTGGTCAATCTTCATACCTTCATCTTCTGCATATTCCTCTGTCAATTCAACTGGGAATCCGTAAGTATCATAGAGACGGAAAACATCACTACCAGAAATCGTATCGCTGCCTTTTTCCTTTTCTTTTTTAATAACATTGCCTAGTATAGCTAAGCCTTCATGTAGAGTTTCATGGAAGCGTTCTTCTTCATTCTTCATCACTTTCTGGATAAAATCAGTCTTGTCCTTAACCTCCGGATAGAAGTCGTGCATGATTTCGCCTACCACAGGAACAAGCTCATACATAAAAGGACGATTGATATTTATTTGTTTTGCGTAGCGGACTGCACGGCGCAGTAAGCGGCGTAAAACATATCCACGTCCTTCATTTGAAGGTAATGCACCATCACCGACAGCAAAGGCAACGGTACGAATGTGGTCAGCAATTACTTTAAATGCTGTATCCTTTTCTTTATCCTCACCATATTTCACACCTGAGATTTCTTCAGTCGCTCTGATAATAGGGATAAACAAATCTGTATCAAAGTTAGTCGGAACGTTTTGAACAACGGAAGCCATTCTTTCCAGGCCCATACCTGTATCAATGTTTTTCTTTGGCAGTGGTGTATAAGTGCCGTCAGGATTATGATTAAACTGTGAAAATACAAGATTCCAAACTTCAAGATAGCGTTCATTTTCGCCGCCTGGGTATAATTCCGGGTCATTTGGATCATCCCCGTAATCTGGCCCGCGGTCATAGAAGATTTCTGTATTCGGACCACTTGGACCTTCGCCAATATCCCAGAAGTTCCCTTCAAGTCGAATGATTCGCTCCTCTGGAACCCCAATCTTTTTATTCCAAAGCTCAAATGCTTCATGATCCTCCGGATGAATGGTAACGGAAAGAAGTTCAGGGTCCCAGCCGATCCATTTTTTATCCGTTAAAAACTCCCATGCCCACACTATTGCTTCTTCTTTAAAGTATTCACCAATAGAAAAGTTACCAAGCATTTCGAAAAAAGTATGATGGCGTGCTGTTTTTCCAACATTTTCGATATCATTGGTACGAATTGATTTTTGAGCATTTGTAATCCTTGGATTATCAGGGATAACCCGGCCATCAAAGTATTTTTTCAACGTTGCAACACCACTATTAATCCATAATAAAGATGGATCTTCATGAGGAACAAGCGGCGCGCTTGGTTCAACAGCATGCCCTTTCTCCTGAAAAAAATCTAAATACATTTTGCGAATTTCTGAACCAGTTAAGTATTTCATATTTTTACCCTCCCTTAGGTTATCCAATATAAGTTAAAAAAGAACACAAAAAAGCCCTCATCCCTAACAGGGACGAGAGCTAACTCGCGGTACCACCCTGATTATGAACACAAAAACATAAGTGCTCATCTCTCAAATAATGCCTTAACGCGGCAATAACGGCAGTGGTTAGCTGCACTCCGGACTAGCTTTCTGTTATCCTTCATCTAGAGCTTCTTACAGCCAAGGAAGCTCCTCTCTGAGAGATGGACTACAACATACTTGATCCTTCAACATGTTATCCAAAATATTCTATAAAGGGATTATAGCCACACGAAAAACGTTTGTCAATCAGAGGGGGCAGGTTCTTTCACTTTTTCGTGCATAAAATGATTCTTGGCATGAATAATGCTGACTTTTAGGACAACGAGAACAGGGACAGCAACAATCATTCCAAGGATTCCTCCAATTTCTCCGCCAGCTGTTAAAGCAACCATAATCATTAACGGGTGCATATGTAGGCTTTTACCCACGATATAGGGAGATAAAATATTTCCTTCTAAAAACTGCAGGACAAATACAATGGCAATGGTTATGATTACTAATTTTACTGAGCTGGTGGCCGCAATAATTACGGCGGGTACAGCCCCAATGATTGGCCCAAAATAAGGGATTACATTTGTGACCCCAATAATCATACCTAAAAGCAGAGGATACTTTAAATGAAAAACCCAAAATAGAATGGAGGAAAGACTCCCGATAATAAGACAAACTAGAAGCTGTCCTCGAATATAGCTTCCAAGAGATTCATCAATATCCTTAAGGAATCGTGTTCCTGTTCTACGCCATTTTTTAGGTGTTAAATACCATACTGCTCTTTTTATGAGGCCAAAATCCTTTAACATATAAAAAGCAATAAAAGGGATAATCATAATGGCAAACGCAAAATTCAAGAAGTTCAGCAGAGAATCGACAATCACATTAAGCAGTGAGTCTAATCTTTTTTCAAAACCAATGATTCCTTCGTTTAATTGGTCCTGAAGACCATCCGGCCATTCCCGCGTATGCGACTGAAGGTCTCTTATCCAGTTTCTGTATTGCTCAGCAAGAACGGGTGCACTTTCCGCAAGGTCTCTTACTTGTGATATAAATACAGGAATGCCTTTGTAAAGTGCTAAACCAATCCCGCCGAAAAAGAGAAAATATATCAGAAAGATTGCGAGTCCGCGATGCAAGCCTTTTTCATGAAGTTTTTCAACGATTGGGTGAAGTAAGTAGGTAATAAATCCTCCGATAAAAAAAGGCAGGATAATCACGATTGCTACCCTAACAATAGGCAGCCAAACAAACCTAATCTTTAAAAACACAAAAAGTGCGATGAGTAAAAGAAGCAAAAAACCGATTCGATAAAACCATTTAACCCGAATATCCAACGATACGTGCCTCCTTATTAACTTTATTCTTAGAGACAAATACCGGATTTATACATAGAGCAAAAATCCCCCTCTTTTAGGAGGGGGATACATCTTAGAATAAAGCACGTTTTACTTTTCTTGACATTCGTTTCATTTGACGGCCAGACATCATGTTGTTTCTCTGTGCAATATTATATGCCGCCACTCCAACACCAAATGCAACAACGGAAGTCATAACTTTATTCATACGTCTCACCTCTTCTGTAGTTTGACAGTGCTCTTTAGTTTTGTGCTTACTGTCTTCCTTCAGTACATAAGTGTTTCCACTTTATATGGTGTAACGACGCTCTTCTTCTTCAAACAAGTCATCTAAGGAACTGAGTGTACCATCTTCTTCGACTTGATGGGTATTGATTACGCCTTTGGCAAGAGACAATTCAATAAAACAATTCCAGCAATAATATTGGTTAATTCCAATCTTACCGATATCCTTGCTCTGACAATTGGGACACTTGAACATGAAAAGAACACCTCACGTATGATTTACGTCTACGATGATGGCATCCTTTCCGATCGCAGGGGGCTTCTCGGATTGTACAATCTGTTTCCCTTCTGTTATATCTGAAAAGAAACCATCCGTAATTTCGTACCCTACGATTGTGCCCAATTCTTCATGAAAATATACGTCCTGTAACAATCCAAGTGACTCTCCGCTCTTTGATAACAGCATTTTTCCACTTAGGGAGTGTTGGTGGTTTAATGTATATTCTGGATTTGTTTTAAGTTTTTCTAGGTGATTATCCTCTTCAATCATAACCCCATCCCAGCCAAAAGATGCTACATCTTGAATGTCCAGAAAGTAGGTTTGCTTAAAGAAAACGCCCTTCTTGACCAAAAGGCCTTTCACGACCCCTTCGTTACTGATACACAAATCAGTAACTTCACCAATTTTTTCTCCAGTACGGTTTTCAAAGACTGGCTGTCCTTTTAATAACGAAAATGTTCGCAAAGAGTGTCCCACCTCCTGTGAACATTTATAGTGTTAGTCATTCACCATGAAATCATAAGGTGAAGTGTTTTCCATGCCAATCATTGGATGCACCTGCATTAATTTTTCCTCCGCAGATAGGTCAGAATCCTGATCAGATTCTTCTTCTTTGGATGTTGTTCTGTTGACTGATATCATTTCTTGAAGCTTTGGAGATAGGGTCGTTTGCCTGCTTTGCTCATCTGCTCTTTCGACGCCCATTCTTAATGCTTCTTCCTCACCACAAAGGATTAAAGATTGTTTACTTCTAGTAATGGCTGTATAGATAAGGTTTCTTCGCAGCATTCGAAAATAGCTTCTGGTGATGGGAAGGATAACAATCGGGAACTCACTTCCCTGAGATTTATGTACCGAACAGCAGTAGGCATGCGTAATTTGGTTTAAGTCCTGTCGTGTATATTCGACTTCGTTTCCTTCGAAGGAAACGTATATCATATCTTGTTTTTCCGTATTTTCCTTTGCATAGATGATTGAAATGATTTCTCCAATATCTCCATTAAAAACATTACTTTCCGGCTGATTTACAAGCTGCAGGACCTTATCACCAATACGATATTTCACTTCACCAAATACAATTTCCTTCCGGGATCCATCCTGGTTGGGATTAAAAATTTCCTGCAATAAAACATTTAGGCGATCAATACCTGCAGGCCCTCTGTACATCGGTGCCAACACCTGTATATCCTTTGCTGAATATCCTTTACTCTTGGCATTCTGCGCAACTTTTTCAATCACCTGAGGAATTTGGACTGTTGAACATTTAATAAAAGAACGGTCTGGCTGCTTCATCGTAACATTCGCTGGTAAATAGCCTTTTTTAATATCATGTGCAAGTTCTATAATCGAAGACCCTTCAGCCTGACGATAAATATCCGTTAATCTTACGGTAGGAACAACCTCTGATCTCAATAAATCCTTCAGTACTTGGCCAGGACCTACAGACGGAAGCTGATCTTCATCACCAACTAGAATAACCTGAATGTTATCTGGCAGTGCTTTAAACAATTGATGTGCTAACCAGATATCTAACATAGAGGACTCATCCACAATAAGAATTTTGCCTTCCAATGGGCTGGCATCTTCAAGGTCAAATCCCTCTGTCCGATTAAAGCCGAGAAGGCGATGAATGGTTACGGCAGGAAGACCGGTTGATTCAGTCATCCTTTTGGCTGCTCTTCCTGTCGGGGCAGCGAGCAAAAATGGAAAGGGTTCATCCTTTTTATGATAGTCCTTTGGCTCTAATGAACAGCCATGCAGCTCAGCATATAGCTCAACAATCCCTTTAATAACAGTGGTTTTACCTGTACCAGGACCTCCTGTTAAAATTAGCATCGGAGACATTAAAGCTGTCTGGATGGCTTCTCTTTGGGTTGGTGCATATTGTACTTTTAGTCTTTCCTCAAGATTGCCTAACGCCAGCAAAAATTCTGATTCAGGAAATTGATCCTTGTATTGTGTTTGTTCGAGAATTTTTTTAATACTTGTGACAAGGCCTTTTTCTGCAAAATAAAGCGAAGGCAAATAAACCCGTTTTTCTTCACCTATTAATTTTCCTTCTTCTTCGAGTTTCACTATCTCTGTAGAAATATCGGTAAATTCAATTTGGTCGCGTTTATTTTCTTCCAACAGATTTTTAACCTGTATCAGTAAATCCTCCGCATGAACAAATACATGTCCTGTTTGCATACTCTCGTTTTCAAGTGAGTACAAACATGCCGCTTTAATCCTGTCTGGATGATTTCCAGAAATACCAAGCTGATAACCCAGCTCATCTGCCCTGCCAAAGCCAATCCCCTCGATATCCTCCACAAGCTTATAAGGGTTCTTTTGAATAATATCTAGGGTTTCATCTTTATAGGTCTGATACATTTTCATAGATAATTGCGGACCGAAGCCATATTGATTTAAGGCAACCATCACCTGCTCGAGGCCTTGATGCTCCATCAAAGTATCATAGAGCATTTTCGCCTTATCTGGAGGAAGCTTTGGAACAGAATCAAGCAGGGAGGGCTGATTTAAAATTTTCGTAATCGCGTTTTCTCCTAATGTTTCAACAATGTTTTCTGCTGTTTTCTTACCAATCCCTTTAAACAATTCACTTGATAAATATGCTGCCACACCTTGTTTTGTCTGCGGAATATCCTTACGAAAATGCTTGGTTTGGAATTGCATGCCAAACTTCGGATGGTCCTTAAATTCACCAAAGAAAATATAAGTTTCCTGCTCATGTATTTTTGGAAAATAGCCGGTGATTACCGCTTCCTTGTCATCATACTCATGATTGGTCTCTTCTACACGAATTCTTAATACCGTGTAAAGATTTTGCTCATTATGAAAAATGGTCACCAGATGTTTTCCTTTTACGAACTTTCCTTGCTCGGCAAATAAATCAAGTGAGCTTTGCTTATCCATGGGGTGCTTCCTCCTTTCTTTCTTTTTATGAAATTATCTTGCTGTTTCAATCAACTTTTTCGCGTGTCCTGCCAAAAGATGATCTGGCTGAATCTCGAGCGCTTTATCAAACATCGCTAAAGCTTTAGCTGTATTTTCTTTGAATGCATATGATACACCCAAATTATAATATGCATCACTATGTTCAGGATCTAATTCCAAACATTTCTCCAATTGAACAATTGCCTCATCGATTAATTCCAGCTGAGCGAGACAGAGACCATACTGAAAACGTGCTTCTGCATCCTCTTCATTTAGTTCTACACTTCTTTGGAGGTAAGGCAGTGCGAATTTACCCTGATCAAGCTGTACAAGGGTTAAACCCAGCATGAAATAATTATCACTGCTGTGCAGGCCTTTTTTCATTGCCAATTCAAACATATTTTTAGCCTGGTCAAACTTATCGTTGCTGAAATAAATAGTACCAGCACTATAATAAGCGGCTGCTGTATTTTCTTCTAATTGAATAGCTTTTTCGTAAAATTTCAATGCCTTCTCGTCATCACCGACAGCAGAAAGCACGTTACCAAAATTTATGTAAGCAATCGGGTCTGTTGGATTTTCCTCAATAACTTCATTAAAGATTTTCGCAGCCTCTTCCCACTTGCCTTCTTGCATGTATTGAACACCTAATTGGTTTTTATCCATGTTAATATCACTCCGTTCTAATTTTAGAGTATACCATAAATCAATCCATTTTCCGTATAGAAGGCGATAGTCTATTATTTACGAACAAAAAACCCGATTCCAGATGGAATCAGGGTCATTTTAACCGACATATGTTAAACGTTGTCCATTTTTATAAACTTCATCGATGGTACCGCCGCCAAGACATTCATCACCATTGTAAAATACAACAGCTTGTCCAGGAGTTACCGCACGAATGGGTTCGTCGAAGATAACTTTGACTTTATTGTCATCCATAATCTGTACCGTCACTTTACTATCTTCCTGACGATAACGGAACTTTGCTGTACATGCAAACTCTGCTGGTTTCTCTCGGTCAGAAACCCAGCTTACATTATCAGCAATGATTGAGTCCGAGTACAGCATTTCATTATGAAATCCTTGTCCAACATAAAGAATATTTCTTTTTAAATCCTTGCCAATCGCAAACCAGGGCTCGCCTGAACCGCCAATTCCTAATCCATGGCGCTGCCCAATAGTATGGTACATCAGGCCATCATGCCTGCCCTTGACCTCTCCATCCATTGTTTCCATGTTTCCTGGCTGAGCTGGAAGGTACTGACCAAGGAATTCTTTAAAGTTACGCTCCCCAATAAAGCAGATTCCTGTGCTGTCTTTTTTCGTCGCCGTCGCTAAATTAGCTTCTTTGGCAATTTCACGTACTCTTGACTTTTCGAGATTACCAATTGGGAACATGACTTTACTTAACTGTTCCTGATTCAATTGATTTAAGAAATACGTTTGGTCTTTATTCTCGTCTCTCCCGCGGAGCATTTTGTATTCTCCGTCACGGTATTCTACTTGAGCATAATGACCTGTAGCTAAATAATCGGCTCCTAATTTAACTGCATGCTCTAAAAAGGCTTTGAATTTTATTTCCTTATTACACATGACATCAGGGTTTGGAGTTCGACCAGCCTTATATTCATCTAAGAAATAGGTAAATACCTTGTCCCAGTATTGTTTTTCAAAGTTAACAGCATAATAGGGAATCCCAATCTGATTACAGACACGAATCACATCGTTATAGTCTTCAGTTGCCGTGCAGAATCCATTATCATCAGTATCATCCCAGTTCTTCATAAAGATTCCGATGACATCATAGCCTTGCTGTTTTAACAACAGCGCAGCAACTGAGGAGTCAACGCCTCCCGACATACCAACAACAACTCGTATATCCTTAGGTTCTCTTTTTTCCATTGTTCTCACCTCTCTAACCTTAAAAATGTCTCTCATTTATTTTTTCAGACGTGTTACAATTCTTGCTGTTTCATCAGCTGTTTTAATGATTTGGTCTTCAGTGGCAGTAAAACCAAAGCTAAAACGAATTGAATTGATCAATACATCTGATTCTTTACCAAACATGGCAACCAGGACGTGTGAAGGTTCAATTGAACCCGCAGTACAGGCAGAACCGCTTGAAACAGCTATTCCAGCTAAATCAAGGTTTACCAGCATTGCTTCCACGTTCGTTCCCGGAAAGCTTAAGTTTAATACATGTGGCAGTGAATGTTCAAGCAATCCGTTTATGGAAAAGTCTACATTTTGTTTATTCAATTGATTAATAAAGGTTTTCTTAAATCCTTGATACTTTTCTCTATTGCTTAAACGTTCTTCAGTTGCAATTTGTACGGCCGTCTGAAAACCGACAATTGCCGCTACATTTTCCGTACCAGCACGTCTTTTCCGTTCCTGCTCACCGCCATAAGCACGCGGGACTAATTTTACCTTATCACGTACATATAGGAATCCAGTCCCTTTAGGTCCGTTAATCTTATGGGCAGAAACGGATAATAAATCGACATTAAGCTCATTCACATCGATATCTTCAATCCCATAGGCCTGAACGGCATCAGTGTGAAACAAGGCCTGATGAGGTTTGAGAAGCCCG
Source organism: Neobacillus niacini (assembly GCF_019749295.1). Lineage (GTDB taxonomy): Bacteria > Bacillota > Bacilli > Bacillales > Cytobacillaceae > Neobacillus > Neobacillus niacini_D. Next base: position 292,801 of record NZ_JACWFG010000008.1, on the reverse strand, counting down.
CCAATTTCCTTAATAGGCTGAATACTTCCTACTTCATTATTTCCGTACATAATAGAAACAAGAATAGTATCAGTCCTTAGAGCCTCACTGAGGTCATTAATAGAAACGATTCCTGTCTTATCTACAGGCAAATAGGTTACTTCGTATCCCATCTTTTCTAAGCGCTGACAGGCATGGAGTACAGCATGGTGTTCAACTTGAGTCGTAATGATATGCTTCCCTTTATGCTGATAGCTTTCAGCAACGCCAAATAAGGCCATATTATCTGCTTCTGTACCGCCGCTTGTAAAAACAATTTCATTTTCCTTAGCGCCAATACTCTTAGCCAAGGTTTCTCGTGCCAAGTCAATATAATGTCTTGCTTCTCTTCCGAATGAGTGAATACTGGATGGATTTCCATAGTTATGGTTCATAACCTCCATCATTTTTTCAATTACCCTAGGGTGCATCGGAGTGGTAGCAGCATGGTCGAGATAGATTCTTTCCATCGTTCCACCTTCAATCAAAATAATTCTCTATTCTACTTTTAACATTAAATGTAAAACATATAACCATCAATTTCCTCATCATTGCTATGACTTGCTAGATCTTCAAGAGTAGTATGGTCAAGAACGGATTTAATTGCATCACGTATACGTATCCAAAGCTCACGCTGTGCAGGCTCCTCATTCTCGATTCCTTCTACGAGTGTTATCGGTCCTTCTAGTACACGAATAACATCTCCTGCCGTTATTTTGGAAGGCGCATCCGCAAGGATATAACCGCCATAAGCACCACGGATACTTTTAACCAGACCAGCATTTCTTAATGGAGCAATCAGCTGCTCTAAATAATGTTCTGAAAGGTCGTTTGCTTGAGCAATAGACTTTAGTGAAGTTGGCCCCTCTCCATGATTTTTAGCAAGCTCAATCATGATCGTTAGACCATAGCGTCCTTTTGTTGATATTCTCATTTGTAACACCTCTATTATTTTATTTCACTTTTTATATACACAGTAATTTGATAGGCATTAGCAATTATATCATATTGTACTTTAATATGCTTTTCCAGGAGAAAATGGTAGAGTTAAAGGGAACTTATATTTGCTTGGAGAGATGGATTATGCAGCAGAAGCCGCTAGCATTTCGAATGCGACCTAGAACAATTGAAGAAGTCGTGGGACAACAGCACCTAGTGGCAGATGATAAAATCATTGCCCGGATGGTAAAAGCAAAACAGCTTACCTCGATGATACTATATGGACCGCCTGGTATAGGAAAAACCTCTATTGCCAGCGCCATCGCCGGCAGTACGAAATATGCGTTTCGTACGCTAAACGCAGTCACCAGCAACAAAAAAGACATGGAAATCGTCGCTGCTGAAGCAAAAATGTCAGGAAAAGTAATTCTGCTCCTCGATGAAGTCCATCGTCTTGATAAAGGAAAACAGGATTTCTTATTGCCTTTTTTAGAAAATGGAATGATTACACTCATTGGTGCAACCACCAGCAATCCTTATCATGCCATTAACCCTGCGATTCGGAGCAGGTGTCAAATTTTCGAACTCAAGCCTTTAACTCCAGACGAAGTTAAACAAGCATTATTCACTGCCCTAAAGGACGAGGAACGTGGTTACGGAAAGCTTAGAATAGAGATTACAGATGAGGCATTAACTCATTTTGCCACTGCATCGAACGGTGATGTCCGCAGTTCTTTAAATGCACTAGAACTGGCAGTTCTCTCAACCGACAAAGATGAAAAAGAAGTCATCCATATTGATTTAAAAACTGCTGAAGAATGCATGCAAAAGAAAAGTTATGGCTCCGATAAAGATGGTGATGGGCACTACGATGTCCTTTCTGCTTTTCAAAAATCAATTCGCGGAAGTGATGTAAATGCAGCTCTTCATTATCTCGGAAGATTAATTGAAGCCGGTGACCTACAAAGCATTAGCAGACGGTTACTCGTAATCGCCTACGAAGATGTTGGTCTTGCCAGTCCACAGGCAGGTGCACGGACATTAGCAGCAATTGAAACCTGTGAGAGAATCGGTTTTCCTGAGGCCAGAATTCCCTTGGCGAATGCCGTGATTGAGTTATGTTTATCACCTAAATCTAACTCTGCGGTAATAGCAATTAGCGAAGCTCTCGCAGATATTCAAAAAGGAAACATAGGGGAAGTGCCTGATCATTTGCGTGACGCTCATTATAAAGGCGCAAAAGAACTAGGAAGAGGAATAGGCTACCTCTATCCACATGATTATGAATCTGGCTGGGTTCCTCAACAATATCTTCCTAACAAACTAAAGAATAAACAATATTACCACCCCAAGAAAACCGGAAAATTTGAACAAGCTCTTGCAGCGGTTTACGAGAAATTAACTCGAAAAAAATAACCTCTGGAGAATCCCAGAGGTTTTCTTTTTAAGCAGCAACGTCTCTCTTTTTGAAAACATAGAAAGCCAAAAATTGAAAAATTACGAAGTAGATGATGAGCATAATGACAGAGAATGTCATCGTCATTCCCTCTAACAGAGGTGTTCCCTCGATATACTGCATTAAATTGGTATTAGCAAATAAAATGTATTTTGCCCAATCAAATTTCATAGATAGAAGAGCTGTAAATTGTCCTCCAGTGAACATTAAAAATAAAGATAACCCGATCGCTAATGAGCTGTTTCGGAAAACAGATGAAATCATGAATGCCATTGTTGACAGCATAATCATCTCAATCGAACCTAATCCATAATAATTTATTAAATAAACGACAATGTGCTGCTCTGTTACCCTTCCATTGAAATAATTCAAATACGGAAGTGTTTGCTCTGGCAGCCCAAATAGTAGTGCGCCAAGCAATGCTGAAAAACCAAATAAAATACCTACCATTAACAGTGCAAACAATAAAACAGTTAAATACTTTGATAATAATATTTTACTTCGATTTATGGGGCGGATTAGCAGCAGCTTAATCGTTCCCCAATTAAATTCACTGGCAACAATCCCAGCAGAGACCACAATCGTAAATAAACCTGCTAATAAAATAAGCTCTGAACTGTCTTTGACAAATGACCAAACATTATACTTTTCTCTAAATGGAATATCATGCTCAATCCTGTACTCATTGATGGCAATTTGTTTTTTATAATAATCCTGTTCCAGCTTTACTGGACTAGATTCTAATTGCTTTTTCAATGCTTCGTTTTCCTGCTGCAAGACTGGTTTCCATTCTTCGGTCACATTAGGTTCTTCTTCAACCAAATTATATTTCATAAATATCCCGGTGACAGAGACAATCACAACTAGTATCGCAATCATTACATATGTACCAGGTCTTCTGAATATTTTCATTAATTCATTACGAATTAAATTAATCATGATCGCTAGCCCCCTTTTCGGCCGTCACTTCAAGGAAGCGGTCCTCTAATGTTTTGGAAACTTCTCTAATTCCAAACACTTGAATATCTTCTTCAACAAACACCTTTACCATTGCAGGAACCTCGTCTTTTGCAAGTTCCATAGTAATACCATTTCGAGAATGTGTTACAGGGATTTTAGGAAAGTTGGTGTTCAGGAGGGTTATAGCTTTCTCACTAGGAATAACCTCAAACTCAAAGCTTGCACTAGTTCCGTGTACAAATTCCTGTATCATTTGAACATCAATGAGGCGTCCATTTTGGATAATCCCAATTCGATCACACATCATTTCCATTTCAGAAAGGATATGACTTGATACTATCACTGCCATATTTCTTTCCCTTGCAAGGCGACGGATGTAATCACGGATTTCTCTTATTCCTGCAGGATCTAGTCCGTTAGTCGGCTCGTCGAGAATCAACACCTTGGGATCATGCAAAAGGCATTGCGCCAATCCTAATCTTTGCCGCATGCCCAGGGAGTAGGTCTTGACTTTATCGTGGATTCGATCCGATAAGCCCACAAGTTTTACTGTCTCATCGATTTTTTCCTTCGAAATCCCTTTTACCATCCGCGCGTAATGTATAAGGTTTTGATAGCCGCTCAAAAATTTGTACATTTCCGGATTTTCAACGATGGCTCCGACATGTCCCACTGCGTCTTCAAACTTCATTTTTATACTGCTGCCACCTATCGTGATATCTCCTGAAGTAATATCCATCAAGCCAACAATCATTCGAATAGTGGTTGTTTTACCTGCTCCATTTGGTCCTAGAAATCCGAATACTTCACCTTTATTTACTTCAAAACTGATATTATCTATTATCGTTCTTCCTTTAATTACTTTTGTGACTTCTTTTAAAACTACAATTGATTCCAAACTACGACCCCCTCTCCCCATCAAGTTTAACCTATAACAGAGTATTATAAAATAAAAATCAGCCCCGATCATTGGAATCGGGGCTTGCTGCTATTTTTCGTCAGATACTCTTGTTATTTTGATATCTTTTAACAATTGCTGGACCACATAGCTTGCCATGATTAATCCGCAAGCCGATGGAACGAAGGCATTTGAGGATGGAGGCATTTGTGCTTTACGAATTGGTGCGTTCGCATTTCCAACCTCTTTCTTAACATCTTCACGAATAACAATCGGGCTTTCATCCGAAAAAACCACTGGAATCCCTTTGTGAATTCTTTCCTTACGAAGCTTCGTGCGAATTACTTTAGCAATTGGGTCAGTATGTGTCTTTGAAATATCTGCAATTTTGAAGCGAGTAGGGTCCATTTTGTTCGCTGCACCCATGCTTGAGATAATTGGGATATTTCTTTTTAGACATTCTTTCATTAGATGAATTTTATAAATAATGGTATCAGAAGCGTCTACGACGAAATCCAAGCCATAACTAAAAAATTGCTCATAGGTTTCTTCCGTATAAAACATTTTTAATGCGATAACTTCACAATCAGGATTAATATCTTTAATCCTATCTTTCATTAGTTCAGCTTTTGGTTGCCCAACGGTTGATAACAGTGCGATGAGCTGACGGTTTACGTTCGTAATATCAACTGTGTCTTTATCGACTAATATCAAACGGCCAACACCAGAGCGTGCTAGTGCTTCAGCAGCAAATGAGCCGACACCGCCAATGCCCAGTACTGCAACCGTACTGTTCTTCATGATATCTAGGCCTTCTTTGCCAATGGCAAGTTCATTACGAGAAAATTGATGCAGCATGTGGATCCTCCAGAAATTAAAATTCGACTTATCTATATCTTTTACCCTAAAAAAATATAACATACTCCCCTATAAATTCAAGTATTTCTATAGGAATTTAAGATCAGATAAAGTGGCAATATAGGAGCGTGCACAAAATCCCTTAGCTTGGAAGTGTAAATTATTTTGTGAACAAGATTAATATGCCTTATGTGTCCCGTTTTTTCCAAAGAGTCGGGCTTTTGGGCTCATGAACGCTTTATGAGACCCGTTTTTCCTGATGACACTTATTTTTGAGCTTCATGAACGCTTCATGAGACCCATTTTTTCCGATGACACTCATTTTTGGGCTTCATGAACGCTTCATGAGACCCATTTTTTCCGATGACTCTTATTTTTGGGCTTCATGAACGCTTCATGAGACCCATTTTTTCTGGTGTCATTTATTTTTGGGCTTCATGATCGCTTTATGAGACCCATTTTTTTTAATGACACTTACTTTTGGGCTTCATGAACGCTCCATGAGACCCGTTTTTCTCAATGACACTTATTTTCGGGCTTCATGAACGCCTTATGAGACCCATTTTTCCGATGACATTTATTTTTGGGCTTCATGAACGCTTCATGAGACCCGTTTTTCCTGATGCTACTTATTTTTGAGCCTCATGAACTCTTCATGGACCCATTTTTTCTGATGACACTTATTTCTGGGCTTCATGAACTCTTTATGAGACCCGTTTTTCTAACACCCCTGACACTACATTTACGGGCACAATTCAATGGTCAACATCCAGCGCAAATAAAAATAGCCTCCTGCATAGCAGGAGACTATTTTTATAAGGGTCCCAATGGTGCCGTCGGTTTAGTTCCTTCTTTTGATCCCGCCACTCTAGCAGGTGGGTGTCTTATTCCAAGTTTTTGTAAGTCCCTTTAACCGTATAGGTTGAGGCTTTTACGCAACTTGAAAACCCAGACTCCCGAAGAAATAATGTTGGTCAAAAGTTAGGTAATTCAACGAACATTTCAGGACACTTATTTGATTGACTTTATAATATCATAGATTGAAAAACCATTCAAGGTTTTATGAAAGCGTTTCATTCGTTTTTATTGGTAACATTTAGTGACAAATGAAGTTCTTTTAATTGGGCTTCAGAAACAGCACCAGGTGCATCCGTTAACAAGTCGCTTGCACTTGCCGTTTTTGGAAATGCAATGGTGTCACGCAGATTCGTACTTCCTGCCAGTAACATGACCAAACGGTCCAAACCAAGTGCAATCCCGCCATGCGGCGGTGTACCGTATTCAAAAGCATTTAACAAGAAACCAAATTGTTCTTGAGATTCTTCTGGTGTAAATCCAAGAACTTTAAACATTTTCTCCTGAACTGAACGTTCAAAAATACGTAAAGATCCGCCGCCAAGCTCATACCCATTTAAAACAAGGTCATAGGCCTGTGCGCGAACTCTAGCAGGGTCAGTGTCTAAATAAGGCAGGTCTTCTCTAACTGGCATCGTGAATGGATGATGGGCAGCATAGTAGCGGCCTTCTTCTTCCCCATACTCGAGTAACGGCCAATCAGTAATCCATAAGAAATTGAACTTGCTTTGGTCGATTAACCCTAAGTCTTTTCCAAGCTTTGAACGCAGTGCACCTAATGCATCAGCCACGACATTTTTCTTATCAGCCACGAATAGAAGCAGGTCACCCTCATTAGCATTTAATACAGATCTTAAAGCCTGTGAGTCTTCCTCTGCAAAGAACTTAGCAATCGGACCTTTTAAACCTTCTCCATCAACTTTGAGCCATGCAAGACCTTTTGCACCATATACAGATACAAATTCAGTCAGGGCGTCAATATCCTTACGAGAATACTTCTCCGCACCGCCAGTTACGTTAATAGCCTTTACTTGACCGCCATTTGCAACGGCAGCTGCAAAGACTTTAAAACCTGAATCTTTAACTACCTCGGAGAGATCTACGAGCTCAAGACCAAAACGTGTATCAGGCTTATCTGAACCAAAGCGGCTCATTGCCTCATCATAAGTCATTCTCGGGAATGGAGCCGGAATATCTAGACCTTTTACTTCCTTCATCAGCCCAGTCATCATTTTTTCCATCATTTCTAAGATATCCTCTTGACCAAGGAAACTAGTTTCAATATCAATCTGAGTAAATTCTGGCTGACGGTCAGCACGTAAGTCTTCATCACGGAAACAGCGTGCGATTTGATAGTAACGCTCAATTCCACCAAGCATTAGCAGCTGTTTGAACAACTGTGGTGATTGTGGAAGTGCATAGAACTCACCAGGATGAACACGGCTTGGTACTAGATAGTCACGCGCTCCCTCAGGAGTACTTTTCGTTAAGATCGGTGTTTCGATATCTAAGAATCCTTCAGAATCAAGGAAATCTCTAATTTGCTTAGTTACTTGATGACGCATTTTTAATGTTTCAAAAATCACTGGACGACGGAAATCTAGATAACGAAATTTAAGACGAATATCTTCTGATGCGTCCGTTTTATCCGTAATTGTAAATGGAGGTGTTTTTGCCTCATTTATAATGGTTACACTTTCTGCCTGAACTTCAATTTTCCCAGTTTTTAAATTAGGATTTATTGTTCCATCCTCACGGGCAATAACTGTTCCTTGGATATCTAAAACATACTCACTTCGAATTTTCTCAGCCGTAGCAAGAGCTTCTTTCGATACATCCGGATTAAAAACAACCTGGACGATACCTGAGCGGTCACGCAAATCGATAAAAATTAATCCGCCTAGGTCCCGGCGCTTTGAAACCCAGCCTTTAAGATTTACTTTTTCACCAATGGCTGTCTCTGGTACATCGCCACAAAAATACGTTCTCCCATACATGAAGATCCTCTCCTCTTATCTCTCAAGTTCTTGAAAATACTCTACAAATCGTGTTAACTCAATTTCCATCTGCTCACCTGTAGCCATATTTTTTAGATTAATTTTATTATTAGTAAGTTCATCATCACCGAGAACGGCAACATATTTCGCATTCAATCGGTCAGCTGCTTTAAATTGTGCTTTAATTTTTCGATTAAGATAATCTCTCTCGGCAGAAACACCAGCAAGCCTTAACTTCTGCAGAAGTCCTACTGTATAATCCTTTGCTTCTTCACCAAGGGAGGCGATATAGCAATCAATGCCCTTATTGATTTCAAGTTCAATTCCCTCAGCAGTTAATGCTGCAATGAAGCGCTCAATACTCATCGCAAATCCAATTCCCGGAGTTTCCGGTCCGCCCATTTCTTCAGCAAGACCATTATAACGACCGCCGCCGCACAATGTGGTTATGGCACCAAAGCCTTCGGCGTCACTCATTATTTCAAATGCAGTGTGATTGTAATAATCCAAGCCGCGAACCAGGTTCGGATCCACTACAAACGGTATATCCAGCTGGGTTAAGTAGTTTTGTAATTTTTCAAAATATGCCTTAGAGTCATCGTTTAGATAATCAATAATTGATGGTGCAGATTTCATTAATTCGTGATTGTGATCCTGTTTGCAGTCAAGAATTCGCAATGGATTTTTCTCCAAACGGTTTTGACAATCGTGACAAAACTCTCCGATTCTTGGTTGAAAGTGATTAATTAATGCATTGCGGTGAGCGGTTCTGCTCTCCTTATCACCAAGACTATTGATGACGAGTTTTAGCTTCTTTAAGCCCATTTCCTTGTATAAATTCATAGCAAGAGAAATAACCTCTGCATCAATCGCTGGATCGTTGCTGCCCAATGCTTCAATACCAAATTGTACAAACTGACGGAAGCGTCCTGCTTGAGGGCGTTCGTAACGGAACATCGGTCCCATATAATAAAGCTTTACAGGCTGATTTGGATAGCCAAACATCTTTTTCTCAACAAATGACCTTACCACCGCTGCTGTACCTTCTGGTCTTAGCGTAAGGCTGCGGCCGCCGCGGTCATCAAATGTGTACATTTCTTTTTGGACAATATCAGTAGTATCGCCGACGCCCCTCGCGAAGAGATCTGTGTGTTCAAAAATTGGAGTCCGAATTTCTTGATATTGATATTTTTCGCAAAGCTCTCTTGCTTTTGCTTCAATCAGCTGCCATTTTTCTACCTCTCCAGGTAGAATATCCTGCGTGCCTCTTGGAATGCTAATCGACATAACAGTATTTCCTCCTTACGGTTACTTTTTTATGTAAAACAGTCTATAAAAACAAAAAACTCCCGTCCCTTGTAATAAATACAAGGGACGAGAGTTATATTCCCGCGGTGCCACCCTAGTTGAAGGCATAAACACTCTATGCACTTCCTCTTTTACAGTTAACGCCTGCATACGTTCTTCTCCTAGTAGAGGTGGACAGAAGTGGAATTATTCCAACTAAAGTATCCTTTTTCAGAGAGAAGCCTACGGAGTGTTCATTCATTAAGTACCATGTAGAAATGCTTTCAGCCCAGGGCATTTCCTCTCTTGCCATGCTTCACCTTAATTACTATGCTCCATCATTGGTTATAGCCATGTATTTTATTTATATAATATTACGGAGCATTGAATCCAATGTCAAGAAGGAATTATGATCTTTCTAAATGTTTTTTCAACTTTCTAACATCGCCGATCGTTAATCCAAATTCGGAGGCAAGCTCAAACGTCGTATTATGCTGTTCACTTTGAATAAAATCATGAAAATCAACACCGAAAAGCCTGCTGTCCATAGATTGGACGCTATTTCCTTTATCGCTCGATCTCATCACCCATCACCTCGTATCATACTCACTATAGTTCTTATTATTTCCATTGATCGCAAAAACTTACATGTGCTTGAAGATTTTTAAAATAGTAGATATTTTACATTTAAGGAATGATTTCCTTATCCTTTTACGATAAAATGAAAGATATTACGAAGGGAGAGAGAGGATGATTAGGAGAATCTTACTTCTGATAGTTTGTCTTACGCTGTATTTTGCCGTTTTTCCCCCTCAAAATAGCGGGGTGGCTGCAAACGATTCAGTTACCATCTCAGAGGATTCGGTAAACATCCGCAGTGGTCCAAGCTTAAGCTATCAGCTTGTAAAGCAAGTAAAAAAGGGCGAAAAATATAGCATAATTAAGGAAAAGGGAGATTGGATACAAATCCAGCTTTCAGCTGCGAAAACAGGCTGGGTGGCCAACTGGGTTGTCACGAGATCCTCTAGCGGATCAACTGCCAGCAAATCTAGCAATTCAAAAAAAATGACTGCCCAAGCCAATACTGATCAGTTACGAGTGCGTTCGGGGCCAGGAATAAGCTTCCGTATCATAGGTTCCTTAAATATGGGACAAGCCGTCTCTATTCTCGAGGAAAATGAAAACTGGCTGAAAATCTCTGCAGCAATTGGCGAAGGCTGGGTTGCACGAGAATATATTGATAGTAAAACTAGTAATAGCAATAATTCAATAAAAGAAGAAAATAATAGTAAATCCATCGGAAGCGGTATTGTCACAGATACTTTAAATATTCGAAAAGAACCATCCAACACAGGTTCTGTTATCGGAAAAATATCAAAAGGGACATCCATTACTGTTTTTTCAAAAAAGAATAATTGGCTGGAAATTAAGTACTCAGGTCAACGCGCATGGGTAAGCAGTGATTTTGTTCAAATGGGGTCTCAAAGTCAGCAAAGCAGCAAAGCTGAAAGTATTGGGACAGTGACAGCCAGCAATCTCAGCGTTCGTCAAAGTTCTTCCTTAAATTCTGAAATTATCGGTTCCGTCTCTAAGGGCCAAAAGTTCACCATTCTTGAAGAAGTGAACGATTGGGTTAAAATCGAATTTCAACCTGGAAATATAGGCTGGGCGGCCGGCTGGTATTTTAATAAGGATAATGTGAAATCGAGCCAAATTGCCAAAGATAGCAAGGTAACAATCTTACATAGCGGCACCAATATTAGAAAGGACCCTACTACCCAATCGAATGTTGTTCAAAGAGCAAAAGAAGGAGAGTCCTTTCCAATTATAAGTGTCGAAAATGATTGGTATGAAATAAAATTGTCAAACGGTACAAATGGATTTATTGCAGGCTGGCTTGTAACAACTAATGGCAAAGGGCCAGGTATTGAAAAACAAGGGGCAGCTGGTCATCTAAAATATAAGACCATTGTCATTGATCCTGGGCATGGAGGGATTGACAATGGCGCGACTGGCGCAAGTGGTACACTAGAAAAAGAACTTACGCTAAGAACGGCTCAGCTTTTATCTGATAAGCTAAAAGCTGCGGGGGCAAATGTACTTCTGACACGAAGTAATGATTCGTATCTTCCGCTTCCATCCAGGGTAAGGCTGGCCAGTGTTCATCAGTCTGATGCCTTTATCAGCTTACATTATGATAGTAACCTGGACCGAAGCATACGCGGGATGACAGGCTACTACTATCATTCATATCAAAAGAAACTTGCTGAGTATGTTTATAATGGAGCCAATTCTCAGACCAGGCTAAAAAGTCGTGGTGTCCGTTCTGGTGATTACCATGTCGTTCGTGAAAATCAAAGAGCGGCAGTACTTATGGAATTGGGCTACCTAAGTAATTCAGCCGAAGAAATGACATTAAATTCTGGGCAATTTCAAGAAAATGCAGCAAGTGGAATCTATAACGGATTAGCTAGATACTTTAAAGAACAATAAAAAAATGCTTGGCAGCTATTAAAGTGCCAAGCATTTTTCATCCTTTACTCTCTACAATTAATGTCACGGGGCCATCATTGATTAATTCAACATCCATCATCGCACCAAAGATCCCTGTTTCAACCTTGATATCTTTTTTACGTAATAAAGAATTAAATCTCTCATAAAGTTGATTGGCCTGCTCCGGTCTTGCGGCTTCCATGAAATTAGGTCTTCTCCCTTTGCGGCAATCACCATACAAGGTGAATTGAGAAACAGAAAGAATTTCACCGCCAACATCTAATAATGATAAATTCATCTTTCCAGCATCGTCTTCAAAAATCCGCAAATTTGCAATTTTATCAGCCAAGAAGACTGCGTCCTCTTCTTTATCATCATGTGTCACACCGACAAGAAGGACGAGTCCCTTAGAAATCTGGCCTGTAATTTCTCCGTTTACCGTTACCTTTGCATTCTTACTGCGCTGTACCACAACTCGCATATCAAAGCTCCTTAATTCATAATCCGGCGAACGGAATAGATATCTGGTATCTGTTTAATCCGTTCAACAACCCGCTGCAGGTGACTAACGTTGTGAATGGCAATTGACATAATAATCGTCGCCATTTTATTACGGTCAGATCGCCCAGAAACAGCTGAGATATTGGTCTTTGTCTCGTTTACAGCCTGAAGGACCTCATTCAGTAAACCTCGGCGGTCATAACCGCTAATCTCAATATCCACATTATACTCTTTCCGGTCATTTAAGGAGGATTCCCACTCAACAGGAATTAACCTGGTTTGGGCGTCATTAGAATCAATATTGGTACAATCAGCTCGGTGAACAGAAACACCGCGGCCTTTAGTAATGAAACCGACAATTTCGTCTCCTGGAACAGGGTTGCAGCATCTTGATAAGCGGATTAACAAATTATCAATTCCAGCAACACGAACACCAGACTCCCTCTTTTTCGTAGATGGGAAAGATTTCATATCTGAAATGGCGTTTGTAATGGTTGCTGATTGCTCCTGATCACGCTTTTTCCGCCATTTTTCGGTTAAACGATTAGCTACCTGCAGTGCGGTAACACCATTATAGCCGACCGCTGCATACATATCGTCTTCATTGGCAAAATTAAACTTTTCAGCTACCTTTTTCAGATTATCGGCAGTTAAGATTTCTTTTAAATCAAATTCCATTGCACGGATTTCTTTTTCGACAAGTTCCTTTCCTTTATCGACATTTTCATCTCGTCGCTGCTTCTTAAAGAATGCACGAATCTTATTTTTTGCCTGTGATGTTTGTGCAAGCTTTAACCAGTCTTGACTTGGTCCATAAGAATGCTTCGATGTAAGAATTTCGATAATGTCACCTGTCTTAAGTCGATAATCCAGCGTAACCATTTTCCCGTTCACTTTTGCCCCTATCGTTTTATTACCGATTTCTGAGTGAATTCGATAAGCAAAATCAATTGGTACAGAACCGGACGGTAATTCAATCACATCTCCTTTTGGAGTAAAAACAAATACCATATCAGAGAATAAGTCAATTTTTAATGATTCCATAAATTCTTCAGCGTTCGCAGTGTCATTTTGGAATTCAAGGATTTCTCTAAACCAAGTCAGCTTTTGCTCATAAGAAGTTGTATCACTAAGAGCTTTCCCTTCTTTATACGCCCAGTGTGCCGCAATCCCGAACTCTGCAATTCTGTGCATCTCAGAAGTCCGAATTTGAACCTCTAGCGGATCACCCTTAGGACCTATCACTGTTGTATGAAGAGACTGGTACATATTAGGCTTCGGCATCGCAATATAGTCCTTAAAACGCCCAGGCATTGGCTTCCAGCAGGTATGAATGATTCCTAATACAGCATAGCAATCCTTGATACTGTTTACGACAATTCGTACAGCTAGTAAATCATAAATCTCGCTGAACTGTTTATTCTGCTGAACCATTTTACGGTAAATGCTATAGATATGTTTAGGTCTTCCATTAAGCTCCGCATTAATGGACACTTCTTTCATTCTGTCACGGACCTCGTCCATTACATCGACTAAGTATTGCTCCCGTTCTGCACGTTTCTTTTTCATCAAGTTCACAATCCGGTAATATTGCTGTGGATTTAAGTATCTTAATGCAGTATCCTCCAACTCCCACTTAATCTTAGAAATACCAAGACGATGGGCCAAAGGTGCAAAGATTTCAAGTGTTTCATTTGAAATCCGGCGCTGTTTCTCAACAGGAAGGTGCTTAAGCGTCCTCATATTATGCAAACGATCAGCAAGCTTTATCAAAATAACGCGGATATCCTGAGCCATCGCCACAAACATTTTCCTGTGGTTTTCTGCCTGCTGTTCCTCGTGTGATTTATATTTAATTTTTCCTAATTTCGTAACCCCGTCGACAAGCATGGCCACTTCGTCATTAAATTCACTCTCGATGTCCATTAAGGTGACATCTGTGTCTTCAACAACATCATGGAGAAAACCAGCGGCAACCGTTTCAGGATCCATCTCCAAATCCGCTAGAATTCCAGCAACTTGAATAGGATGAATAATGTAAGGCTCCCCAGATTTTCTATATTGTTCACGATGAGAGTGTTTTGCGAATTCGTACGCTTTTTTTACAAATTCACAATGCTCCTCGTTTAAATAGACCCTCGTCTTGTCGATGACTTGTTCGGCGGTTAGCACTTGATCGTTCGCCATAAAATCACCTTATTTTTCATCTCATATTTTTATTTATTATTAAATGTTTCACTATCTAAACAAGTTACTAATGAATGTTACTATTATCGAAAAAAAAAGCTCGGATGTAAAGGGATTGATACTTATTTTACTGTATTTTAAGAAAAAAGTGTCGAAATATAATAAAAAATAGCAATTCTCTTCTTATAACAAGAGAGCACTCAGTTACGAGTGCCCTCCTCACTATTAATAGTTCATCAACGTCATGATGTCGTAGCCTTCAAGTTTCTTACGGCCTTCGAGGTAGGTTAATTCAACTAAGAAAGCAATTCCAGCAACCACACCGCCAAGCTGTTCAACTAATTGAATCGTTGCATCAATCGTTCCGCCTGTTGCTAACAAATCATCAGTTATAAGAACTCGCTGCCCTGGTTTGATTGCGTCCTTATGAATGGTTAAAACGTCGCTTCCATATTCCAATCCGTAGCTGACTTTAACGGTTTCACGAGGAAGCTTGCCTTCCTTACGAACAGGTGCAAAGCCAATTCCAAGCGCGTACGATACAGGGCAGCCAATAATAAAGCCTCTTGCTTCTGGACCAACAATTAAATCTATTTGTTTATCTTTCGCAAAAGCTACAATTTGGTCTGTTGCGTACTTATACGCTTCCCCATCGTTCATTAATGGAGTTATATCCTTAAAAGTGATTCCTGGTTTTGGGTAATCCGGTACGATTGCTATAAATTGCTTTAAGTCCATTACTTAATTGCCTCCTCAATATTAACTGATTGCTCAATAACCTGGTCAAACCAACTCTTTAATTGCCCAAAGGACGAAAATAATAAATCTCTTTCGAGCGCATATTGAGCCTGTTTTGTTTGGTAGGTCATCGAGTCAGTTAGGTCACGCTTTTGTGATTGTTTATTCAAAGTTATAAAGCCATTGTTTATTGTAACAAAATCTAGTTCAGAAAACACCTTTGACATAAAAGTTACAGTTTCCGAAGACCAGCCGCGGTGCTTTGCAATTTCATCTCCATGACGACCTAAATCAATCGGTCCTTTTTTCAATAAGAAACCATAAAACCATTTAAAATGATCTCTGGTCGGTATGGTACTAAAGAAATCACTGTTTTCCTTTTGGAAATAAGCATAGATTCGAGCTGGTTGTTTTCCATTAAACAAGTGACAAAGCAATTCTTTTGATGGCGGCAAATCCACAAGAACGATATTAGCGTTGTGAGTATCAAATGCCATTGCTTCTGCTTCATCTTGAACAAGAATTACCTCACTTGTAAAGTCTGAATTGATTTTATCCAGCTGATCTTTGTTAAAAACAATGTATTTTCGATTTTCCTTAGGAATCGTACTCATCATTGTATGAATACGTTTAACACCCCGATGATCGAATAATTGCCATGTTTCTACAGAAACATCATGGATAAAAATTTGTGGTTTACGGATATTATTCCACTCATTAATGGCTAATTCACCAATTATCGAAATTTTTGAAGCTGGTGAAATATGGTCAACTAACTGGCCAAGCCCAAACCCAATTCCATCTAAGTTAGTCCCGTTATCATTCACCATAACCTTCAAGTGATTTTGTTCAGAACCAATCTTTCTCATTGTAGATATTTGAACATTACGAATTAAAACCTTCGGCTTAGGATTGTCCATTCCAAATGGAGCAAGAAGATTTAATTCATCTAACGATGATAGATTGATTTCATCAACCTTTATTTGGTGATCAAGCAAGGTAATGGGAACAAAATTTTCTGGCGTCAGCTGCTCATTTGCCAATTGATTTAATCTTTGACGAAGCTCTGAAACATCTTCTAAATTCAGCGTCATCCCAGCGGCCATTGGATGTCCGCCAAAGTGAGGGAGAATGTCTCGGCATTCAGATAGATTCTTAAACAAATCAAAACCTTCAATACTGCGTGCTGAGCCTTTTGCCAAGCCTTTTTCCCGGTCAAAGCTAAGGACAATGGTAGGACGGTAAAACTTTTCGACCAATCTAGAGGCAACGATACCAATAACCCCTGCATTCCAACCCTCTTTACCGATCACTAGAACAGAATTCGAATCTATTGGAAAGTTATTTTCAACTTCTTCAATGGCTTCCAGTGTAATGGTGTTGACAATTGACTGCCTTGTTTTATTTAATTCATCTATTTCTAGAGCCATACTTTCAGCTTCATAGGGATCATCACTAAGCAATAGCTCAACCGCCATATCAGCATTTTCTAATCTGCCGACAGCGTTGATTCTAGGAGCCAGCGTAAAGCCAATTGTTTCTTCGTTAATATTAAGAGGATCCACACCTGCTACTTTTAAGATAGCTCTTAAGCCTTTATTTTTAGTGACTTTTAGTTTTTCCAAGCCTTTTTTGGCTATTAGGCGGTTTTCATCCTTTAATGAAACCAAATCCGCAATGGTACCAATAACAGCTATTTCCAACAAATGCTCTGGCAGTTCACCGTAGAGGGCATGAGCTAATTTAAAGGCCACACCAACCCCGGCGAGCTCGCGGAAAGGATAGATACTATCTGGCAATTTAGGATGAATAATGGCTAAGGCTTCCGGTAAAACTGGACCTGGTTCATGGTGATCCGTGATGATTAAGTCAAGGCCAAGTTCCTTTGCGATACCTGCTTCGTGTATAGCAGAAATACCTGTATCTACTGTAATAATTAATTTTACACCTGATTCAGCCGCACTTCGAAAGGCTGGTTCATTTGGTCCATAACCTTCCGTAAAACGGTTTGGAATATAAAATTGGACATTCGCACCCAAATCCTTAAGGGTAAGCATTAATAGTGTTGTACTGCTCACACCATCTGCGTCATAATCTCCAAATATTAATATAGGTTCTTGGTTTTCTATCGCCTGCCGTATTCTATGAACGGCTGTATCCATGCCTTTTAATAGAAAAGGGTCATGAAATTGCTCTTTTCCAAATAAAAAATACCGTGCAGAATCAACGGTATCTAATCCGCGGTTGATAAGCAGCGACGCCACAAGCGGCGTTATTTTCAATTCGTTTTCGAGAGTTTTTACTAGTTGTTGATCAGATTCACGAACAATCCATCTAGTTTTCGACTTTAACATGCGTTCACCCCTCAGACTTTACTATTATACAGGAGCGATGTTTAGCTTTCAATCATTGAAATTTACCACTTGAAATAAAATAAACCGCAGAGTATTCTGCGGTTTACTAGGATTACACTTGCGGCTCGTCTGAGTACTTTCTCTTTTCTTTCACAGTCTTGATAGTACCCTTCTTCTTAAGTTCTTTTGCTTTAAGAACTACCCAAAGATTAGTAGCGACAAAGATGGATGAGTATACCCCTGCAATTAATCCAACGAGCAATGCAATGTTGAAATTCAGGATAGATTCACTTCCAAAGATAATCATTGCCACAACAGTTATTAATACTGTAAAAACTGTATTTACAGAGCGAGTTAACGTTTGACGAACACTTATATTTACAACATCTGCTATATCTTCAAAGGTTTTAAGTCGTTTCTTCTTTGTTAAGTTTTCACGCATTCTGTCGAAGGTAACGATTGTATCATTAATAGAATAACCGATAATGGTTAGGACAGCTGCAATAAAGGTTAAATCCACTTCTAGGCGTACTATACTGAAAAAGGCAACCATGATGAATGCATCGTGAAGAAGAGAAGCAATTGCTGCAACTGCCATTGCAAACTCAAAACGGATGGTAACATAAATAATGATTCCGATTGATGCAATGATTAACGCGATAATTCCATCTTTCGCTAACTCCTTACCTACAGTCGGAGAAACCGTACTAACACTTGGGTCAGTACCAAATTCATCATGAAAAGCAGATTTCAACTCTGCAATTTCATCCTTCGATAAAACCCCCTTCATCCGCGCAGAAGCAACTTCATTGTTTTCGCCGGAAAGAGTAATATCATCTATTTCAAGATTTTGCTTCTCAAAAGCATCTTTAACCTGTTCCGTTGTTAAAGATTTGTCGGATAAAACTTCAATCCGCGTACCGCTTGAAAAATCAATGGAGAGATTCAGACGGAATACAAGAATTAGGACTAATCCAATAGCAATAATGACTCCAGATATCATGAAAAATAATTTTCTTACCTTAACAAAATCATATCGATCCCATCTGGTTGGAAGGTCAAGCGTATCAAAATTTTCTGCAATGTCCTTGATAGCAGATTTCTTTACACCAAACCAGCCTGCCTTTTTGTTTAAGAATCCACTATTAACCCATAAACCTAAGAATAGGCGGGAACCAAAAACTGCTGTAATGAAACTTAATAAGATACTCACCAAAAGCATGGTGGCAAATCCTTTAATCGAGCTTGTCCCGAAGTAGAATAGTACCGCAGCTGTTAAAATCGTCGTTAGGTTTGAGTCAAGAATGGAGGTAAAAGAACCCTTACTTCCAGCTTGGAAGGCTGATTTAATTGATTTACCAACCTTAATCTCTTCTCTTATCCGTTCATAGGTAATAATGTTAGCATCAACTGCCATCCCGACCCCTAATATAAGGGCGGCAATTCCCGGTAAGGTTAGAACCCCATTCATCCAATCAAAAACAAGTAAAACTAAATAGATATAAATGGATAAAGTGATGGTTGCAATAAATCCTGGAAAACGATAGTAAACCAACATGAAAATATAAATAATTGCTATCCCAATAATACCTGCTAGGATGGTTTCATTTAATGCCTGTTCACCAAACTTAGCTCCAACGGAAGTAGAGTATACTTCGGTTAACTTTACAGGAAGCGCTCCAGCATTTAAAAGTGATGCCAGCTCTTGTGCTTCCTCTGCTGTAAAGCTCCCTACGATTGATACGGTGTTTTGATTGAAAATTTCTTTTACCGTTGGTGCAGATAAAAATTTAGGGTCTTCTTTTGTAATTTCAGTTTTGAAGGAATCCTTTCCTTCCTCGAAATCAAGCCAAATAACCAAGTAATTATTCGGTGCCATTTTCACAATTTCTTCAGTAACTTTTTTGAATTTATCAGCACTCTTTAATTTCAATGAAACACTTGGTGCTCCATTCTCATCAAAGGTTTGGCTTGCACCATTCTCCGCCAAATCGGCTCCGTCCATCATAACCCGGTCATTGGCATCACGGAAAGTTAGGTTTGCCTGCGTTGATAAGATCTCACGAGCTTCATTTTGATCCGTTACTCCGGCAAGCTGAACACGAATCCGATTTTCTCCTTCAATTTGAATATTCGGTTCACTAACACCAAGAACATTAATCCGTCTATCTAATGCCTCAGCCGTACTAGCTAACGTTTCTTTGTTAATTTCCTGACCTTTTTTTGCTGGTGTAACTTCATACAAAACTTCGAAGCCGCCTTGAAGGTCCAAACCTAGTTTAATGTCCTTTAATATACCTTTTGATGTTACACCCATTGTACTTCCTAATAGTATAACTACTAATAGGAAAGCGATAATTCTACTGCGCTTAACCATTATGTATTGTTCCTCCTTAGGGCTTAACCAAAGCACTCAAAACGAAAAAGCCTTATGTAAAAATAAATAAAATCATTGCTTTCATTATGAAATAGTTTATAAATGCTGTCAATTTATTCTAGATAGGAGATTTACAAGAAAAATGAGGTGTATTTATTTTAATAGCTCCTTCATTTCATTTTCATCTTCTAGATTAAATTCATTGTTTCTATAAGCATCAATCGTGGTAAAGTTTATGTAATCACTGACCTTAACACATAGGACATCATCAATAATTTCATAAATTCTAATATCTTCTTTAACCTTCTTCCACTTTTTTCTTGTTAAAAAACCCCAAAGCCCACTTTCTGAAACCTCGTTATAACCTAGGAGACGAAACTCCTCCAGCTTGCTTACTAATGCTGGTTTTACCTCGGTGCGAAAATGGTTGTACGCATGGTTTTTCTCCATGATGCTGCCTCCTTGGAACATTTAAGTTCCTCTCTTTGTCTCTAAAATTAATAACACCTTGTCATGCTTTGTCCACCCTTATGCATATAGATTAATTGTATATGAATTCTTCTTTTTTGAGAAGGTGGGAAGTAGTATGTCGAAGTTTTTAAAAGGGACCTTTATCCTATTAATTGCAGGATTAATCACAAGGGTCCTTGGATTTATTAACAGAATTGTCATAGCTCGAAGTATTGGTGAAGAAGGTGTCGGCCTTTATATGATGGCCTTTCCCACTTTTATCCTTGTTGTGACACTAACACAAATGGGGCTGCCCGTAGCCATTTCAAAAAATATTGCCGAGGCTGAGGCAAAAGGTAACCATCAAGAAATAAAAAAGATTCTCGTCGTTTCTCTAGCCATAACTATTTCACTTTCACTTATTTTTACACCAGCATTAATTTTATTAGCACCGATTCTCTCTACCACTCTCTTTACTGATCCAAGAACGTTTTATCCTTTAATTGCGATAGCACCTGTAGTTCCCGTTATCGCTGTTTCTTCCGTTTTGAGAGGCTATTTTCAAGGGCGGCAGAATATGCGCCCTTCTGCGATCTCACAAATATTAGAACAGCTTGTTAGAATTACCTTAATTGCGGTCATGACGAGGGCTTTCCTTCCATATGGAATTGAATATGCAGCCGCTGCAGCTATGGTTGCTGCTATTGTTGGTGAGGTTGTATCGCTAATCTACTTAATGACAGCCTTCAAATTAAAGAAGCGTTTTAAGCTTCGAAAGAAATTCTTTCAATTTGTCCATTCTGGCAAGAAAACCTTCAAAGACTTAATGGAGATTGCCCTGCCAACAATGGGAAGCCGAATGATAGGTTCTGTATCATGGTTTTTTGAACCAATCGTGGTTGCCCATAGTTTAGCCATTGCTGGTGTAGTCGCAATTGAAGCTACTAAACAATACGGATCTCTGACTGGTTTTGCTATGCCGTTATTAATGCTTCCATCCTTCATCACATACTCATTAGCAACATCGCTTGTCCCTGCCATTAGTGAAGCCAACTCACAAAATAACCATCAATTAATTGAGCACCGGCTGCAGCAGGCATTACGTTTTGCTTTTTTAAGCGGCGGTTTGTCCGTCATTGTCCTTTATGTCCTGGCAGACCCATTGATGGAGCTCATGTATGGATCAACAAAAGGCTCTTACTTTATCCGCATCATGGCCCCATTCTTTTTATTTTATTATTACCAGGGCCCGCTTCAGGCAGTATTACAAGCACTTAACCTGGCTAGAGCTGCTATGATCAATAGTTTAATCGGAGCGGTTATCAAAACGGCGGTCATCTTCGTACTTGCTTCACAGCCTGCCTTCGGGATAACTGGAGTGGCCTTAGGGATTATTGTTGGATTCGTCTTAGTAACCATGCTTCATTTTGCCACTGTACTTAAGAAAATCTCTTTTAGCTTTCATGTCCGCGAATATCTTAAAGGTGCTGTAATTATGGGAATCTCCGCATGGATCGGCTATTGGTTGTTCAACCATATCCTTCTTGGTGAGCATTTAGCGATAAGAGTCATGTCAGCTGCTTCGGGTATGAGCTTCTTCTACATTTTCTTATTAATACTCGCTGGCCTGATTAAGAAAGAAGAACTCCAAAGAATACCGATTATCCGCAATTTAATACCTATTCGATAGAAAACGAGAAGACACGCATCTGCGCGTGTCTTCTTTATTCCTCGTCCATAATATCCACAAAAAACTTGCCGTTTTCAAAGCTGCAAAAGGAAATTTGTTTTACATCGCGATATCCCATTTTCTTTAACTCCTGCCTTAGCCATAGATTGGTTTTGTTGATTCGTGTTAAATTTTCTTCTTCGATATTGCCATCAATGATTAATGGAATGGTAATATCCCCATCCTTAGGCTGACCATCACTATTATTCATTCTTTCTATAACAGATAAACTTCCAGATGATTCCAAAATAGCAAACTCAACGTCAGCGATGCTTCTTATGTCTTTTTCTCTTAATTGAGTGAGTAAATCGTCAAAATTATATCGCTGTTTCCTCATTGCCTCTTCATCAATTTTCCCACGGTTTATGATAATCGTTGGCTTACCGTCAACAAGATCACGAAACCTTTTACTCTTTAAAGAAAACTTGGCCAGCGTTATTTGGATAAGCATTAATAAAACCATAGGAACAGCCACATGAATGGAAGATACCTTCGGATTTTCGATTGCGACAATAGCTAATTCACCAATCATGACAAAAACCACAAGATCTAGAATACTTAGTTCTCCAATTTCTCTTTTACCCATTACACGGAAAATAAAGAGTATAAGTATGTAAAACATTACTGTTCTTATTACAATCGTTATGTACATTTCCACTACTGTCGCCCCTTTTCTTGCAGTCTAGATTATTGTTAGCCTTTTAGCAGTAATCCATGAAGGAATAATCTCCCAATTGATTAAAAAACTGTTAAAGTTTTAATTCTACTTTGGAGAAAGACGAATATGCTTGTACTAGGAAAGAATCTGTTTATCTTAGGTTTGAAACTTAAGGTAAGGCATCTAAAGGGGGAGAGTATTATCGAATCAAAAAGCTTTGGTACAGCGATATTGTACGGGTTAATTTTTATCTTCTTATTCGTCATCGTCAGCAGCGTTATATTTGCATCCATTCTTAGATTCACTTCTGTACGAGAAGACTCACTTCAATACGTTATAACAGCTGTATCCTTTATAGCGCTGTTTGGAGGAGGATTCTTATCGGGAGGGAAGCGCAAGCAAAAGGGTTGGTTAATCGGCGGATTAACTGGCTTAATTTATAGCTTCATTGTCTTTTTATCCCAATATTTAGGGTATGATCGACTTTTTGATATTGAACAAGTCATTTACCATGTTTGTTATACGTTAATTGCCATGATGGGCGGAATTCTAGGAGTTAATATCTCAACAAATAACTCCAGAACTGCATAGAAAAAGGAAGCCAGTGTTTTGGCTTCCTTTTTCTTCTTATTTGTCTAAAGATACTTCTGCTGCTGGAGCAGTTTTTGCAGATTCAGTTACTTCACGAATTGCATTACGGTCATATGTTAGACGGCTGCCGTCTCCACATTTAATCACGACTTTGCTTTCATCGATTGAATCAACAAAACCATGTAAACCGCCAATCGTGACAATTTTATCACCTTTTTTCAATTCGTTTTGCATCTGTTGTACAGCTTTTGTACGTTTTTGCTGCGGACGAATCAGTAGGAAATAAAATAATACAAACATTAATATTAATGGAATGATTGAACCAAGTCCTTGCATTTGTTTCCCTCCTTTCAATAATCATCTATTAGAAATTTTTCGCGTTTGGTTTGTTAAAACCATAACGTTCAAAAAACTCTTCTCGGAAATCACCAAGTCTGTCCTCGCGGATAGCCTGTCTGACCTTCTCCATTAATCTTAACAGAAAATAGAGATTATGGTAACTAGTTAATCTTATTCCAAATGTTTCATCACATTTTATTAAGTGACGAATGTATGCCCTGCTGTAATTTCGGCAAGTGTAGCAATCACAATCCGGATCAAGCGGACCGAAATCCTTTGCAAACTTAGCATTTTTCACTACTAGGCGGCCCGTGCTTGTCATCAATGTACCATTTCTAGCAATTCTTGTTGGCAGAACGCAGTCAAACATATCAATTCCACGAATTGCTCCATCAATCAAGGAATCTGGCGATCCTACTCCCATTAAGTACCGTGGTTTGTCTGCAGGTAATAATGGTGTTGTGAACTCAAGAACTCGATTCATGACATCCTTTGGCTCACCAACAGAAAGGCCGCCAACTGCGTATCCAGGGAAGTCAAGTGATACTAAGTCTTTAGCACTCTGCTTACGAAGCTCCTCAAACTCTCCACCTTGGACAATTCCAAATAATCCTTGGTCATTCGGTCTTTGATGCGCATTTAAACAACGCTCTGCCCAGCGAGAAGTTCGTTCTACGGATTTTTGCATGTATTCGTAGGTTGCTGGAAACGGCGGGCATTCATCAAATGCCATCATAATATCAGAACCTAGATCATTTTGGATTTCCATTGCTTTTTCGGGTGATAAAAATAACTTTTCACCGCTCATATGATTACGGAAATGTACGCCCTCTTCTTCAATCTTACGAAATTCACTCAAGCTGAAAACCTGGAAACCGCCAGAATCAGTTAAAATGGCACGGTCCCAGTTCATGAATTTATGAAGACCGCCAGCTTCCCTGATAATTTCATTTCCTGGACGAAGCCATAAGTGATAGGTGTTACTAAGAATAATCCCAGCACCCATCTCTTTTAAATCCTCAGGAGACATCGTTTTTACAGTAGCAAGTGTTCCTACCGGCATAAATGCAGGCGTGTCAAAAGAACCATGCGGCGTATGTACACGTCCTAAACGGGCACCTGTTTGTTTACATGTTTTTATAAATTCATAGCGAATCGCAGTCAAATTCTCTTTCTCCTTCCGTTACGTTAACCTAGATGATGAGCATCGCATCGCCAAAGCTGAAAAAGCGATAACGCTCATTTACAGCGGTAGTATAGGCATGCAAAATATTTTCTCTTCCCGCTAACGCACTTACAAGCATAATCAAAGTTGATTTAGGCAAATGGAAATTCGTTATCATTCCATCGATGGCCTTAAATTCATATCCTGGATAAATAAAAATCTTAGTCCAGCCGCTGCTTTCAATAAAGGTACCATTTTGGTCAGAAGCGATGGTTTCAAGTGTCCGGGTTGACGTAGTTCCAACGGTTATAATCCTTCCGCCATTTTGACGCACTTCATTGAGCAAACGTGCTGTCCCTTCGGTAATCATATAATACTCTGAGTGCATATCATGCTCTAGGACATCATCAACACTTACTGGCCTGAACGTCCCGAGTCCAACATGAAGCGTAATGAACGCAACATGAACACCTTTCTCTCTCACCTCATTGAGCAGCTCTTCCGTAAAATGAAGACCTGCTGTTGGGGCAGCTGCCGAACCTGGTTCACGAGCATAAACGGTTTGATATCGATCTCTGTCATCTAACTGTTCCTTAATATAAGGAGGCAATGGCATTTCACCTAGTTCATTAAGAACCTCGTAAAAAATGCCCTCATAATGAAACTCCAAAACTCGTCCGCCATGCTCTGAGGTCCCTGTACAAACAGCAGTCAGGAGTCCGTCGCCAAACTCTATTTCTGTGCCTTCTTTAATACGCTTAGCAGGCTTTACTAGCGTTTCCCACCGGTCGCCTTCCAGCTGCTTAAGTAATAATACTTCAATCTTGGCACCTGTATCCTTTTTTACACCAAAAAGGCGTGCAGGAAGTACCTTTGTATCGTTCAAGACAAGGCAATCCCCTTCACGCAGATATTCACTAATATTTTTAAAAATATCATGCTTTAATTCGCCTGTTTCCTTATTCACTGCCATTAGCCTGCTGTCAGTCCGATTTTGCAGCGGAACTTGTGCAATCAGCTCTTCAGGCAAATGAAAATCAAATAAATCTACCTTCATAAAATACATCCCTACTTATCAAAAAATTACTGTTTTGGCGGCTCCATGCCAAAATGGCGATACACTAAATCTGTGACCATTCTTCCTCTTGGTGTTCTTTGTAAAAAGCCAATTTGCAGTAAATACGGTTCGTAAACATCTTCAATTGTTTCTGATTCTTCTCCTATAGATGCCGCAATCGTATCAAGGCCCACCGGTCCGCCGCGGAATCGTTCAATGATTCCTTTTAACAGCTTATGGTCAATATGATCAAGCCCAAGTTTATCTACCTGCAAGAGCTCTAAAGACTCCCTTGCTAAAGTGATATCAATTTCACCGTTCCCTTTTACCTGCGCAAAGTCTCTTACCCTGCGAAGTAAACGGTTGGCTATTCTTGGGGTTCCCCTTGCACGTCTGGCAATCTCAGCAGCAGATTGGTCGTCTATTTTAGTTTCAAATAAATCCGCTGTTCGCAGGACGATATTTTTCAATTGGTCTTCCTTATAATACTCGAGTCTGCTCAAAACTCCAAATCTGTCACGAAGCGGAGCGGATAATGAACCTGCCCGAGTTGTAGCGCCCACAAGCGTAAACGGCGGGAGGTCCAGGCGCACAGAACGTGCACTCGGTCCTTTGCCGATCACTATATCCAGACAAAAATCCTCCATGGCGGGATATAGTACCTCTTCAATTTGTCTTGGCAGCCGGTGGATTTCATCAATAAACAAAACGTCACCCGGTTCGAGTGCGGTAAGAATAGCTGCTAAATCACCTGGCCTTTCAATAGCAGGACCAGAGGTTGTCCGGATGTTCACACCCATTTCATTGGCAATAATAACAGCAAGCGTCGTCTTTCCTAACCCTGGCGGTCCATATAGAAGAACATGGTCCAATGTTTCCTTGCGGAGTCTCGCAGCCTCAATAAATATTTCAAGACTCTTTTTTACTTGATCTTGACCAATGTATTGTTTTAAGTTTTGCGGCCTGAGGCTTTGCTCTAAGGAGATTTCGCTCTGGTCTGCTTCACTAGAAATAATTCTCTCATCCATGAATAATCACCTTATTTTAAAAGCCGCTGCAGGGCTTTTTTAATATACTGGTCGGTTGACAGCTGTTCTTTTCTTAACTCAGGTGAAATCTTTTTCACTTCTTTGTCTGAATAGCCCAGCGCCTTTAAGGCAAGGATCGCCTCTTCAAAAGCAGTATTGGTCGATTGTGCTGCCATTGGTATTGTGTCACTGTTAAATAGATTAGGAAAATAATCCGGAACGATATCCTGTAATTTCCCTTTTAAATCGAGAATCATTTGTCTAGCTGTTTTCTTGCCGACTCCTGGGAACTTAATCAGGAAGCTTTCATCTTCATTTTCGATAGCTGAAACAACCTGCTGTACTTCACCGGAAGCCAAGATGGCCAGAGCCCCCTTAGGGCCAATCCCCGAAACATTTAATAACTTAGTAAACAGCTTTTTCTCTTCTCTAGACTCAAAACCATATAACGCCATTAAATCCTCACGGACGTAATGATAGGTATAAACAGTAACATTAGTATTTATTTTACTAGAATAAATAAACGGATTCGGAGTTGAAATTTGATAACCAATCCCATTATTTTCTATTACAATATATTCAGGACCAACAAACTCCACGGTTCCTTTAAAAAATTCGTACAATCACTTTCTCTCCCTCAGCGTTTCATGTATTCCATTCTACCATATAAATTTAAAGGATTAGAAAAAGATAGCTGTGCAGGTAAAGAATAAAAATTTTCTGTCAAAAGAAATAGCGGCCTCCTCCGGCCGCCATTTACTCTACAAGTTGATTCTTTACCGCAAAAAGAGCGGCCTGGGTACGGTCTGCTAATTCAAGCTTAGATAGCAGATTAGATACATGTGTTTTTACGGTTTTTTCAGTAATGAACAGTGCTGAAGCAATTTCCTTATTGCTTTTTCCTCTAGCGATTTCCTTTAGAACATCGAGCTCTCTTTTGGTTAACTCAGAGATTAGGCTTTTATCATCACTTTTATCTTTATTTGATAAATTAGCAAGCAAATGAGAAGTGGCTTTTGGATGGAGCTGATTTTCGCCATTCACTATTTTTTTAATACAATGAATTAACTCATCAGGCTCGATGTCTTTTAATTGATAGCCCGATGCCCCTGCTTCTAACGCAGGTATAACATGATCCTGGTCAGAAAAACTCGTCAGCATCATAATTTTTATTTCCGGCATTTCACTTTTTATTATTTTGGTTGCCTGTATTCCGTCCATTTCCGGCATCACAAGATCCATAAGAATAAGTTCAGGTTTCAATGTTCGTGCGAGTTCCACCGCTTCTTTACCATTACTCGCTTCCCCAATAATTTCAATATCTCGCTGCGTTTTTAGAAAAAAGGCCAGCCCCCGTCTTACGACATGATGATCATCTGCGATTAATATAGTAATCCCCATTGTTTCTCCCCCCCTAGATTGGAATTTGTATCACAATCTCTGTTCCGCTTCCTGGTTTGCTGTTTAATAGAAAAGTACCATTTAAAGCTTCAGCTCTAGCCTTCATATTTTTTAATCCGAACGACGGCAGTTCAAAACTTTCATCATAGTAGAAACCACATCCTAGGTCTTGAATCGTCATCGTAACGGAATCATTGTTTCTGTATAAAAATAGTGACACATTTGTTGTTTGTGAATGCTTTTTACAATTTCCAAGCGCTTCCTGCCCAATTCTCCACAGTGTTTCCTCCACTTTTTCCGGAAAGCTCGAAATCCCCGTAAGTTTTACCTCAATAGTTAAACCTAACATTTCAGCATAGCTGCTTAATGCACTAATGATTCCATTTTCCAGCCCTTGTGGCTTTAACTGCCAAATAAGCGCTCTCATCTCCCCGAGTGCGTCCTGGGCAAGATTTTGTATATAGGAGAAGGTTTGCTGGACCTCTTCGTTATCTGTCATTTCTCTGCCCGCTCTAGCAGTCAGGCTTAGTGAGAAAAGCAACTGATTCACAGAATCATGCAGATCTCTTGCAAGTCTATTTCTCTCAGAAATTAAAGCCGTCTCCTGCTCTCTTTGCGTTAATTTGATTCTCTTAAGTGCTGTTCCAATTTGAAAGGCTACCGCCTCAAGCAGTGCAAGTTCGTCTTTCTGAAAATGAGTCTTATTTGGTGAACCAACATTCAACAATCCAAATCGCTCGTTTCCAGCCCTTAACGGCACCGTGGCATGATGGGTCAAACCGCCTGTGTCACCTGCATTTTCAAGAATGACATTCTCGATACGCTGACATTCGATAATGTTGACCGCCTTGTTTAATTTACCGCTGTTGTATCGACTCACACACCAGCAATCACCTTTACACATTCTTTGGTTATCGTTATGAGCCAGTGCCTGCGGCAAAGCCTCTTTTGCAGCCAGTTGATGTGCACCCTTTTCATCTATTAAAAAAATCCAGCCTGTTTGCAGTCCGGTCAGGTGGAGAAGTTTTTTTAATACCCCCGCTAAAACGGTCTTGGAATCTGTTCCTTCATTCAAGAGTTCAGCAATTTCTTTTAAAATGCCAATTTCTTCATTCCTGGACATGTCCTCTCCTCCGCACAAAAACTCTGTATCTATTAAATAAATCATAGTCGTATCACCATCATTGTGGCAAGCAGGAAAAAGCTGACGATTAATGGCCAGCTTTCTGACTTACCTGTAAATATTCGATTATTTCATTGTCAGGTCCTTCATAAAAAACAGTTTCCCAGCCATTTTGCAGCTTATAAGGTCCTTCTGAAGCAAAGATTTTATCTTCTCTAAAGCTTTTCATTATTTCTTCAACAGAGTCGACTTCGAAACATATGTGCACACCTTGGGAGACCTTTTGCTGTCCTCCAGAAATTAGCTCAAGCCGAAATTCATTCCTTGCTAAAAAAACAATATTCTCTTTATTGAATTGCAGTCTAACTTCTTCATGGAGGCCCAGATACTTTTGATAGAAGGCTGTTGATGTCTCCAAGTCTTTTACCTCAATAGCAAAATGGTGAAAGTGCATACTAGGTTCCCCTTTATAAAATTAAATTCATATCGCCAAATTCGTGCCATAGGTACTGCTGGTCAATTGCTTTTTCATACGCTTTCCATAATTTTTCCTGAGTGATGAATGCAGTCAGCATATCGAGGTGGCTTGCCTTTGGCTCATGAAAACCTGTTATAATGCCGTCAACCATTTTTAGCGGGAAGTTTTGTTTAATATAAAGATTGGTCACACCATTTAACTCACCAGTGACTTCTGCACTCTCTAGTGCTCTAACTACTGTTGTCCCCACAGCTATTACCCTTCCACCTGCAGCTTTTGTTTTTTTGATTTTTTCAATCGTTGTTTCAGATAGATGATATTCTTCGTAATTATCAGTTGGTGATGGTTCATAGTCGTCATCTAATAGATAGCTAAGTCCGGTATGAAGCTGAATAAAATCAAGTTCTATTCCTTTCTTCTGTAGAATGAACAACAGCTCCCAGCTAAAGGCTCTACCCGCTGATGGCATTTCAACAGAGCCAGGGTGGCTTGCAAAAACCGTTTGATAATAGTCCAGCTCCCATTTGTGATGGATATATTCGTAGCGAACTGGTTCCCCGAGTGCGTAAATACTGTTAAATAGGTCTGTTCCTTTTTTGGAAAAAAGAATGGTCTTTAATGGTGACCCTTTTCTTATATCAATGACCACTGCTGTTAGATCTGGCGAGAAATGCAGGATATCCCCCAATCCCACGTCTTCTGTCACAATTAATACATCCCAGGTATCTTCATTTCGGCGTCTCGCAAGCCGAATTTCGACCTCTTGTTTTACTGTTTTTGTATTTCTTAACAATGTGGCTTGGAGGATCGCAGGGACCGTTCGACTGTTGTTCATAACGACTAAATCCCCTGGTTGAAGGTAATCTGCGAGCCGAAAGAATTTATCATGGCTGACTTGACCTGTTTTTTTGTCTAGAACCATCATCTTTACATGATCTCTTCTGATTCCACGTCTTTCGGGCGGATGGGACGCGTTTAACTCAGATGGTAAATAGAAATCAAAGGCAGTAGCTGTCATCATAATCCCTCCCCTGTAAACTCTTGAGCCTCAAAACGCTGACCTGTAATTCCAACTGACTTTTCGGATGCTAAATACAAGAACACGTTGATTACATCTTCAGGTTTTGCTAATGGATAATCACAGTCTGGAACTGCTAGTCTGTGCATGTCAGTATCCATTTCCCCAGGATCGACCATATTTACTCGAAGGTTCGTTTCGCTAAGCTCATCTGCCCACGTTTCTGTGAGACCTTCAACAGCAAATTTAGAGATTCCATATGCGCCCCAGCCTGCATATCCTACATGCCCCGCTTCAGAGGTAACATTAATGATTGAGCCATGATTGCGCTGCAGCATACCTGGAATCACTCTTCTAGTTACGAGAAATGGCGAAATGGAATTGACCCTCAGCACTTCTGCAAAATCTTCTTCCGGATAGTCGAGCAATAACGGCATTGGACTCGGCCCGAGAATCGAAGCATTGTTTATCAGAACATCAATTTGACCAAAAGCTTCCTCAGTCATCGCTACAAACCGTTCTACGTCTCTTGATAATGAAATATCCGCTGTAACTGCGAGCACCTCCGCACCTAATAACTCCGCTTCTTTCTTTACTTCTAGTAAGCCCTTTGATGTTCTAGAACAAATTGCCAACCGGGCGCCCTCCTTGGCAAATGCAAGTGTTAATGCCCTGCCCAACCCTTTAGATGCACCTGTAATCATAACTACTTTATTTTTCATTTGTAATCGCTCCTTTAAGTGTTTTACTTGATGTCTTTAGCTTAAAGGATTTTGGAAATTCCTCCCTCCGAAAAAAGCTTGAACTTTATCTACAACTTTAGGATGAGAAAAGTTGTAGATGTGGAGTTTTATGGAGCTCATAAAACCTTTTGAACATGTCAAAATAGGTCTCATGATAAGGTCATGAAACCCAAATTCTTTTCATCACGCAAAAAATGGGCCTCATGAAGGGTTCATGAAGCCCAAATTCTTTTCATATACGCAAAAATGAGCCTCATGAAGGGTTCATGAAGCCCAAATCCTTTCCATACTCGCTAAAATGAGCCTCATGAAGGGTTCATGAAGCCCAAATCCTTTTCTTACACGCAAAAATGGGCCTCATAAGCCAGTCATGAAGCCCAAATCCTTTCCATACTCGCTAAAATGAGCCTCAAGAACCGGTCATGAAGCCCAAATCCTTTTCATACTCGCTAAAACGAGCCTCATGAGCCAGTCATGAAGCCCAAATCCTTTTCATACTCGCTAAAACGAGCCTCATGAGCCAGTCATGAAGCCCAAATCCTTTTCACACACGCAAAAATTGGCCTCATGCAACGTTTATGAAGCCCAAATTCTTTTCCTACTCGCTTAAACGAGCCTCATGAGCCAGTCATGAAGCCCAAACCATTTCCATATTCGCCAAAATGAGCCTCATAAAGGAGTCATGAAGCCCAAATTCTTTTCATACCCGCTAAAACGAGCCTCATGCACCGGTCATTCCCGCTTCGAATAAGGTTTAAACGTTTCCAGTACTTCTACATACCGGTCTTTTGTTTTTATAGGAATGCCTTGTATGAGCTCTTCTTGTTTTTTGCTTTCAAGCTTTCTTACATCTATCTGAAAAAAGGATTGAATGATTCGTGAACGGTCTGGGCGGCCATTGAATATCGTTAACACGCCATCTTCAGTAATGCCAAAATAACCATTCGCTTTGAGTAATGGTGAAATATCATCCATTTGTTTTCGAAATACCATTGTTGTCTCATCCATATCAACCAATTGCCATTGATCATACTTTGCCCAGAAGTTTTCAATAGACCAATATGAATCGAGGACTACTTCCTCACTTATTTCTCCATCAAGATAGATTCTTTCCAAAATGACTGTCATTTGCTGAGGTTCCGACTTTTGCTGTTCTTGATGGTTTTCCATTTTTTCAGCAGAGCCAGTTAACAGCATTCCTGGCAGACTTCCGATAGACATGAAGAGAATAACCGCAACAAAGGCTAAACCAAGCCGATACTGTGCTACCCAATTGAACCTCATGCATAATCACCTCTTAGTATTAGAGATTTAATTCTTTTTCACTACTAGTTTAGCCTTTTTTTCCCTTTTTATCCTTTTAGAAAAAATCAAAAAGAGACAAAGCCATTTTTCGGCCTTGTCTCTTCAACTATTTATTAGTTAGTGTTTACGGCTATTCGGTTCTAACAGCTGGGAATCATTGTTTCTGTTACCTTCACGGCCAAGTGCACCATCATCAATCATAACTTGAACAGATCTCCCATTTGCATATGCCTTAACCGCATTTTGAATCGCTCTTTGTGTTTCCTTAGCTCTTTTATTATTTTCTAATTTAACGGATACCATAACAGAGTTACCGTAAGTAACGGAGCGGACTTCCTGCACATTTTCAACGTCAGCTACCTTACTTTTAATTCTTTCCGTTACTCGATCCTGAGATTCTGGTTTCGTGGTAGTACCTGTATTCCCAAGCCTTTGGTTTAAATGACCATGATAATTTGCATCACTGGTGCTGAATTGATTGTCTCTTTGGAAGAAATTATGGTCATGGTTTGCGAGCGGTTTTGTCGGGTTTGGCGGGTTCCCATTTCCATCTCTTTTACGAAGCTGCTTCCTGTGCTCTTCATTATTTATCTGGTTTTCCACTCCAAGGTTGTGATCCATTAATTCAGTAAACGGACCATCATTATCACCAGGCATTCCATTGGAGCCGTTTTTATGATTTTCATCCGAATAGTAACCCACAGGCTGCCCCATATTTTTGTGATCTTTGTCCATAGCAGCACGGTCATCATTTGCGCAGCCTGACAGCCCCACGGCTAATAGGGCGGACAGAGGAATCATCCACTGTTTCAAGTTCAAGCGAAAAACCCCCTCGCTAGGATCATGAGCATAGAAAATATATGCTCATCGTTAGGTTGTGACCTTTGAGGGGTTTTCATTCTGCCAGAATAGACCATAATAGTTATTTTGTCAGCAATTTTAAAGTATCAATGAATTTTTTTCGTGAGTAAAATTGTCCAATGGTTAAGTCCATAATCTGATTATACTTGCTTTGATCTCGATACGTTCCTTCACGAATCAGCCGATTCCATTCACGAAAAATATCTGCCGGAAAGGCTAAAGCATGTAGAAATGCCTTTTCATCCAATAAATTTTCGTATTGTGAATAGCGAGAAAGCTGATCAAATGACCAATCCAGACTTGGAAGAATTCGATTAGCATACTGTAAATAATCTAAGCATGCAGGACCAATACTAATTAAATCAAAATCAATGAGATGGAGTACTCCTTTTGTATCGCGCAAAAAATTATGATGGGCTACATCCCCATGAAGAATACAATAGGGTTCATTGATAAAAAGGGAGCGGTCGTTTTCCATCCCTGTAAGTGACCAGTTAGCCCAATTAGTCAGTTCTTCTAAAATTTTTTCATTAATAAAATATTTTAAAAATGACAAATTTGAGGAAAATATCTTTCCTCTGTCCTTCCACTTTTCAATGATTATCCCTTTGGGAATCAGTGTACGATAACGTGATTCGAAGGACGAGGTGGCCAGATGGAATTGCTCTAATAGCTCAAGACCCTCCTGCCGGTTTTTCTGTGATTTAAATGAAAATGAGTTTTTATTTGGCGGAATATATTCCATACATCCAAAATATGTTCCTTCAAAAAAAAGCGGTTCTTTTATGACTGGATGGACAAATAGATAAGTTTTTGAAAATCCTTCTTTCCTGAGTGTTGCTGTAAATGCCTCCTGAAGCTTAAGCCGTTTGTTAGTATGAAACCCTTTTAGCATATAGGTATTATTATCTGTTTTTATTAAGATAACACTTTTTCGAAACGGCACCATTTCAATAATGTTTTCTTTGAACTGGGAGCGTAAATAAGAGAGGAGACGAATGAAATAATCATCGTCTCCTTTTTGTTTAAAAGTCATACTCATTGCTTTCATCTTCGTATCGCATCATTCCATCCATAGGACCCATTCCATAAGGGTTCATATACGGAGGCTGTGCAACATTTGCTGGTCCTGTATATGGTGCGCTATAGATAGGAGGTGTCGGCGGCACAAATGGCTGCTGCGGCATTGCTAGTGGTTTTGGCCCGCCGCACCCACAGTCTCCACCGGAACTAGTTGGTAAGCCGCCTTGTGCAGGAAATTGCTGTTGCATTGATGGCATTTGACCGCCTCCAAAAGGCATTCCCATATCAGGTGACTCAAAGTCTTGTGCTCCCATTACTTGCTGAGATGGCCCCATTTGAGGGTAACCAAAAGGCATTTGACCATATGGTGCACCCATTCCCGGTTGGCCAAAGTCTGGTCCCATCTGTCCTCCCATTCCTGGCTGGCCAAATCCTGGTCCCATTGGTCCTCCCATTCCTGGCTGACCGAAGCCTGGTCCCATCTGTCCTCCCATTCCTGGTTGGCCAAATCCTGGTCCCATTGGTCCTCCCATTCCTGGTTGGCCAAATTCTGGTCCCATTGGTCCTCCCATTCCTGGCTGACCGAAGCCTGGTCCCATCTGTCCTCCCATTCCTGGCTGACCGAAGCCCGGATTCATCATTGGTGCACTCATTCCTTGCATACCCTGTGTCTGCGGATCGAACCATCCTTGACTTGTTGCTGCTGGTGAGCCAAATGGCACATCTTCTGGGCTTTCATCATCAAAATAAGGCATTTGATTTTGTTGTTCAAATTCTGCTGGCATTTGATCCATTCCTGGCATTTGTCCCATTCCTGGCATTTGGCTTCCCATCGGCATTTGGCCGCCCATTGGCATTTGACCGCCCATTGGCATCTGCCCGCCCATCGGCATTTGGCCGCCCATTGGCATTTGACCGCCCATTGGCATCTGCCCGCCCATTGGCATCTGCCCGCCCATTGGCATCTGGCCGCCCATTGGCATCTGGCCGCCCATCGGCATTTGGCCGCCCATTGGCATTTGACCGCCCATTGGCATTTGACCGCCCATTGGCATTTGGCCGCCCATTGGCATTTGACCGCCCATTGGCATCTGCCCGCCCATTGGCATTTGGCTTCCCATCGGTAATTGCGGCATAAAGGATGAAGACTCATCATCATAACCATGCATCATAAATTCCGCACCTGCCACACCTGGCATTGTTCCAGGTTGATTAGGCAGCATGTTTGACATAGGGTGCATTGCAGCTCCTTGAACCTGTGGAAATGGCATAAATCCTACAGGAGGACAAGGCGGCGGCGGGCACCATTTTGGCGGCGGCGGACAAAACCCTGATCCTGGCATGATTGGTGAAACTGGTACACAATAATCTTGCGGCATTTGCTGTTGTACAGGAAGCTGGTTAGAGATTGGTGCTTCTTGGACAGGCATAACTGGATTTTCTTTTATTGGTTCTTTTATCGGTTCTTTTATTTCAGGAAGTATATTGGTTGGTTTAGGCGGCAGCTGAGGCATTTTCACCTCCATATTGTTCATATAATAGTTGTTTATATCAATTTCTGGGATGATTTGCAGGGGCATTTTTGGAGTGTAGGGTGTTTTAGGTGTTTCCATAACTGGTTCTTTTATTGGTGTTTTTACAGGCACTTCTTTCAAAGGCACTTCTTTAACAGGGATCTCTTTTACAGGTTTTTCTTTAACTGGAACCGGGATTGGTACTGGAATTGGTACTGGCTTTGCTTTTGGAACCTCTTTAATTGGCGCTTCCTTTTTTGGAGCTGGTTTAATCGGCATTTCTTTTGGTTTCTCTTTGGTAATCGGTTGCTCAGCAATCGGCATTTCTTTCTTTGAGCCTAAGTTGATTGTGGCCCCCGGCTTTGTTCCCATAGGCGCTTCTTTTTTTATATTTCCACCTGTTGTTGGGACTTTTATTTTCATACCGGGCATAATCATATCAGGGTTGCTGAGCTGTGAATTCATCTTTTTCAGCTCTTCAAAATTCACGCCGTACTTCTTGGCGATTTTCCAAAGAGTATCCCCTTTCTGTACGATATGGATCTTCACTCTGATTTCCCTCCTATGCATAAGTCCATATATTCTATGTGATGATAGGCAAAGTGCTAACATTCTTCAGAAAAACTTATGCTTTTTTTCGGAGAATTATGAGTCCGACGTATGAAAATAAAAAATAGATGCAATTTCGAAAAATCGCATCTACACTATTTTTATGCGTTTTTTAACATACGTTCAAGTGCTAATTTCGCATTTTCTGCGATATCAGCAGGAACTTTAATAGTATTATTTGTATTTTCCAGTGTATCCAAGCTCCACACTAAGTGCGGAAGGTCGATTCGATTCATCGTCAGACAAGGACACATTTGCGGGTTTAATGAAATAATTTTTTTATCTGGGTTATCCTTTATTAAACGATTAACTAGATTCATTTCAGTTCCAATCGCCCACTCAGTACCAGGCGCCGCCTTTTCAATCGCATTAATAATATAACTTGTTGAACCAGCCATATCAGATAATTCCACGACTTCACGGCGGCACTCAGGGTGAACGATGATTGTCATATTAGGATATTGACTGCGTGTTTCATGGACATTCCCAACCGTAAAGTTCTCATGAACAGAGCAGTGACCTTTCCAAAGGATGACTTTTATTTTTAAAGGATCGCCTTCGTATTCAAGTTTGTTATTAATAGGGTTCCAAACTGCCATTTCATCTAAACCAATACCTAAGTCAAACGCCGTATTACGGCCTAAATGCTGATCTGGTAAAAACAAAATCCGTTCTTTCTGGGTGAATGCCCATTTTACCATGGTCTTTGCGTTGGAGGAGGTTACACTTGCACCGCCATTAGCACCCACAAAAGATTTAATCGCCGCAGTGGAGTTAACATAGGTTAACGGAAGAATGGTGTCACCAAAGATTTCCTGCAAAATTCCCCATGCCTTTTCAGTCTGGTCTAAGTCTGCCATATCTGCCATGGAGCAGCCTGCCCGCATGTCTGGGAGAATAACCTTTTGGTTCTCATTTGTGAGAATATCAGCTGTTTCCGCCATAAAGTGAACACCACAGAATACAATGTATTCTGCTTCAGTATTTTGAGCGGATAATTGTGCAAGTTGTAGAGAATCACCTGTTGCATCCGCAAACTGGACTACTTCATCTTTTTGGTAATGATGTCCAGGAATGAAAAGTTTAGAGCCTAATTTATTTTTCACTTCAATGACTCTAGCTTCTAACTCTTCCTTCGACATTTGTTTGTATTTTTCAGGAATCATCTTATTTTTTTGCATTGTCGCTAAAATACTCATCTTATTCCTCCCCTTTGCTCCATAGGACTTTGACGCTGATATCAAGTGCTTTATATGAATGTGTTAAGAATCCGAGTGAAATATAGTCAACACCGGTATCACGATAACCAGCTAAATTCGTCAATTGGATGCCGCCTGAGGCTTCTGTTATGAATCCTTTTGGAACTAATTTAATTAATTCTCTAATTTCATCTGGTGTCCGGTTATCAAACATAATAACATCGGCACCAGCGCTGACAGCTTCCTTCACCTGTTCTTGTGTTTCAACTTCTACTTCCACCTTCACCATATGACCAGCCTTTGCCCGTACCGTTTCAACAGCATGCGAAATAGAACCTGCAAATGAAATATGATTATCCTTAATCATGATTCCATCATATAAGCCGAAGCGATGATTGTAGCCTCCACCAGTGGTAACAGCATACTTTTCAAGCATTCTTAATCCTGGCGTTGTTTTTCGCGTATCGCAAATTTTGGTATGGCCGCTATCAAGCGTATCAACCGCTTTTCTAGTAAGGGTCGCAATCCCGCTCATTCTTTGAACTAAGTTCAGTACAACTCTTTCCCCTTTAAGCAAATCAGAGATTTTCCCCGAAGCCGTTGCAAGTTTTTGGCCATATTCAATCCTTTGACCGTCCTTCACAAAAACCCGCGTTTCTATGTCCTGATTTAAAAGCTTAAAACCCGTTTTAATAATTTCTTCGCCGGAGAAGATTCCATTATCCTTCGAGAGAAAGACAATTTCCCCTTTTGTATCATTTGGAAAAATTAAATCGGATGTAATATCCTGTTCCCCAATATCTTCTATAAAAAATTGCTCAAGTAGCAAGCGCAGTTTTAATGTGTTCATGGTTACTCTCCATTCCCTGGCTATTTTTATGAATAATGTTTTTATTTAACCAATGTTGATTATCTTCTACTGGGTAATCACTTCGATAATGACCGCCGCGGCTCTCGGTCCGTTTCAAAGCAGATTCAGTAATTAGATTTGCGGTAATTATCATAAAAATCTTTGTTAACTCTTCAAACGAATAAACGTCTAGGTTATAGGCTTGGTCGACATTAAATCTGTTTAACCAAGCTTTTTGCTTTTGAAGATTAACAGCATCGCGGACAATTCCAACGCGCTCCATCATACAATCCCGTATTTCTTGTATCTCTGGTAAGAACACTTTTTCTTGTGGAATAACCGGAATACGAATTTCATTCCCAGGTGTGTTATCATACGCAGCTTCATTTAACCACGAGGATAACCTTTCACCCATATATAAACCTTCTAATAAAGAATTGCTTGCCAACCGATTCGCTCCATGTAATCCTGTGCAGGCAGCTTCACCAATTGCATATAGTCCGTTTATCGAAGTCCGTCCTGTTAAGTCCGTTTTGATTCCTCCCATTAAAAAATGACTGCCGGGAGCAACAGGGATTCTCCCCTGGGAAAATTGCAGTCCATTTACCTCGCATATCGAGGTGATAGAAGGGAAACGATCCTGAAAGTTTTCTACATTACTAATATCTAAAAATACTTGAAAGCCATTTTTGAGATATTCATAGATTTTCTGTGAAACAACATGCCTTGGTGCGAGGTCCTTTTGTGGATGTACACCTTCCATAATAGGTTTTCCGTCTTCGGTAACTAGGATGGCACCTTCTCCGCGAACAGCTTCTGAAATTAACCCTTTTGTTTCACCATTTAGATATAAAAGGGTTGGATGGAATTGAATAAACTCCATATCAACAATCTCTGCTCCGGCCCGATATGCCATAGCGATTCCATCGCCGCTGACCGTCGGGGCATTGGAGGTATAGGTGAACAATTGGCCGCATCCGCCTGTTGCTATAATCGTATTTTTGCTGTAATAGTTCTTTATCGTTCCATCCTGCGCTTTTGCTTTTACACCAATGCAGTGCTTCTCGTTATTTAAAAGTAATTCATAGGCAAAAACATTTTCATCTATGGTGACATTTTCCTTCAGTGTGCTGATAAGAAACTCAATCATATTTTTTCCTGTTGCGTCTCCGCCGCCATGAACAATGCGCTTTTCACTATGTGCCCCTTCCATTCCTAAAAGCAATTCACCGTTTTGATTTTTATCAAAAACAGATCCTTGTTCAGAAATGAACTTAATTAACCCAGGTGCAGAGTGAATGATTTCCTTGACCGCTTCTAGATTATTGTGATATCTTCCCGCCTCAAGCGTATCCGCAATATGTTTACTTGGGTGATCCTCTTCACCAATTGCCGCCGCAATACCGCCTTGCGCTAAATAAGAATTGGCAGTTCTAATTTCCCCTTTTGTGAGTATTCTCACATTTAAATCCTTATTAATAAGCGTGGCTAACTGCAGTGCAGCAATCCCACTTCCTATAATTAATACATCATCATTTGTTGTCATATTGACTCCTCCTGGATTAACAGGTGTCTTGACATATATATTTACATAGATTTAAACTAAATACAAGAAAATTTTTTCATAGCTTGCTATCAATGTTCTGAAAATACTAGTATTGGAGATTACTATGATATATTTTGATTTTGCTGCTACCACGCCGTTAGATCCAGAAGCTGCAGAGGTGTTTGTCCAGGCTTCAACTGAGTATTTTGGGAACTCCAGCTCCCTCCATGATATTGGGGGACAGTCACAGGATTTACTTGAAAACTGCCGTGAAGAGCTGGCAAATCTTTTAGGTATTAATAAAAAGGGATTGTATTTTACAAGCGGAGGTTCCGAGGGAAATTTTTTAGCACTTGAAGCACTTTTATCTGCACCTAAAAAATCAGGAAAGCACATCATTGCTGGGGTGGCCGAGCATTCTTCTATCCATGGAGTTCTAAATCGTCTAGAGGGGTACAAAATTACTTTTTTACCTTTTAATTCTTTTGGTCTCATCGATGTAGTAGAGATGCAGCGTGCCATTACACCTGAGACGGTTTTAGTAACCGTACAGCATGTTAATTCTGAAATAGGTACCATTCAACACATTGAAGAAATAGCACGTATCTGTATGGAGCAAAACATTCATTTTCACAGCGATTTTGTTCAATCTTTTGGAAAAATTGATGTGCGAAATCTTACTCAACTTGTCAGCAGTTTTACTTTTTCCGGCCATAAAATTTATGGCCCAAAAGGGGTTGGCGGTGTTTATGTCAATCCTGCTATTTCGTGGAGACCATTTTTTCCAGGTGGTTCACATGAGAAAGGTTTTAGATTCGGAACTGTAAACGTCCCTGGTATTGCGGCAATGACTACGGCCGCTCAAAAAATAAATGACGAGTTGGAACAAAATTACGATAATTATAGAGAGCTTCGCGAAGCTTTTATGGAGTCGCTTGAGCCTATTAAGGAATTTGTACGAATCCACCAAGCGGGGTCAGTATCACAGTTACCTTCCATTATTGGGATGCGGATTTCCGGTATAGAAGGCCAATGGATGATGTTAGAATGTAACCGGTATGGATTCGCGATTTCAACCGGCAGCGCCTGTCAAATTGGCATGCAATCACCGGCAAAAGTGACACAGGCTTTAGGGTTAAACCCACATGAGGCAAAAGAATTTATCCGGATCTCGTTTGGAGCAACAACCAATAGGGAAGATGTAATAAGGCTTGGGGAAACTATTGTAGATATCGTAAATAAATTTAAATCATAACTATGCTAGAATATAGGAATAGGAACATCTAGGAGGTAACTATGGCTGAGCAAAAAAAGATATTAGGCGATGAGAGGAGAGCTCTGATTCTCCAGCTCCTTAAGGACAGCCCAGTACCGCTTACAGGAAGCGAGTTAGCATCACGAACGAATGTAAGCAGACAGGTCATTGTCGGGGATATCACGCTCCTTAAAGCACGGGATGAGCCGATCATCGCAACAAGCCAAGGCTATTTATATTTTAAGCAAAACACAGGAGCGCCCACATTTGAGCGGACAATTGCCTGCAGACACACACCGGATGACACGGTAAAAGAGTTGAATTTACTCGTGGATCATGGGGTCTTAGTAAAAGATGTAAAAGTTGAGCATGCCGTTTACGGCGATTTAACAGCGTCCATCATGGTATCCAACCGCCAAGAGGTCAAGCAGTTCATGGATAATATTCTTACTACTAAAGCGACTTTATTATCTGAATTAACAGGCGGCATCCATCTTCATACGATTGCTGCACCCACTGTGCAAACCTTAGACAAAGCCGAGGAAGCTTTAAAAGAAGCTGGCTTTTTGATTGAATATTAATCATACTTAATCCTCCCTATCTGTGGGGGGATATTTTTGTGTTGATAGACATTGTCACCGTGGGTCATGGTCATGCCGGAATCCGGGCACAATCATTGTTACCTAAAATTCAGGACAGCCAGGATTTCGTGCACAATCTTATCTTCATTGTGACCCAAAATCTTGGCCACCAAGGATTTGGGTCACAATCACACCCTCATTGTTACCCAAAGTCTAGACTTTCCGGCATTTGGGTAACAATCACGACCTTATTGTTACCGGAAATTTAGGATGCGAGGGATTTGGGTTACAATCACATCCTCAATGATCCAAAATCTAGACCACCCATGATTTGGGTCACAATCACCACTCCAGCACAGAAACACCTGCCACTTAAACGCAAAAAAGTACCGAAGCAGCAGCCCGGTACTTTCCTTTACTCGATCATTTTGGATGGATAGCTTCCCAGTAAAGTGACTCCGCACCCTAGTGCCTCAAGCTCAGCCATGGCGCCTGGAATCAAGACCTCATCCAGTTTCATTTCCAGATCTATGATGAAAAAGTAATTGCCAATTCCTGTTTTCATCGGTCTAGATTCAATCTTTGATAGATTTATTTTTCGCCAAGCAAAAGCAGATAGGACCATATGCAGCGTTCCTGCTTTATCCGTTGGAAGTGTGACCATCAACGTTGTTTTATAGTGGCTGGAACCGCTAATTTCCTCAAAATCCAGTTCCTTTTCTGATAACACGAAAAAGCGGGTGTGGTTATGATTGAAATCATGAATATCATGATGAACAATACTTAAACCATATTCTTCAGCTGCTAATTCATTTGCAATCGCAGCGATATTCAATTCTGGATGGTCCATGACCATCTTAGCAGCTGCAGCCGTGGAGCTGACATTTTCATAAGGAATCCCATGTAACTTAGTATGTAAGAATTTATGGCATTGGGCAATCGCATGGGAGTGACTGTACACCTTCTGAACATTCTGCCAATTTTCTCGATTATCAGGGTGAACCATTAGATGCTGCTTGATCGGAATGGTAATCTCACCGACAATCGGTAATTGGACCACGT
The DNA here is from genome assembly GCF_019749295.1 of Neobacillus niacini. Taxonomy (GTDB): domain Bacteria; phylum Bacillota; class Bacilli; order Bacillales; family Cytobacillaceae; genus Neobacillus; species Neobacillus niacini_D. The sequence continues at coordinate 249,298 of NZ_JACWFG010000008.1, read as the reverse complement.
GGGTTAAGTAATCTACTGTAATATTAACGGTTCCTTCGAGTGTATTTTCGATTGGAACAACTGCAAGTTCGACCTTTTCACTAACAACGGCATCCATGGATTCAGGAATGGTCCGGTAAGGCTCAAGCTCAAATCCCGGAAAAACCTTTTTTACCGCTAATTCGGTAAAGGTTGCCTTTGGTCCTAAAAAACCAATTTTCATGATTTCACACACTCCCTAACAAAAAATCTCTCTCTACTGCTAAAATGGGCAAATCTAAGCGCCTGTACCAAGCACTTCTACTTTTTCAACAAATTCAAGTTTGCGTAATTCTGAGAGTAGTTCATCTATATCTGTTGAAATCTCGGTGGTATTTAGCGAGAGTGTAACATTTGCCCTTCCCTGCAGAGGAATGGTTTGATGGATCGTTAACACATTACACCCGGAAGAGGCTACTACACCAAGAAGCTTTGACAATGTGCCAGAACGATCTTCTAGATGAAAAAAGAGTGTGACTAAGCGTTCCTTCACTATCGTGGAAAATGGGAAAATAGTATCCCTATATTTATAATAGGCACTTCTACTTAAATCGACCTTTTGAACCGCATCCCAAATAGACTCCGCCTTGCCCCTCTCAAGCATTTCTTTTACATCTAAAGTTTTCTTCATGGCTTCAGGCAAGACATCTTCTCTTATTAAATAAAATTTCTTATCGAATTTTTCATTTTTCATCTCTATCCCCACCTGATTAGAAAAAGCTAAAGGCGCCTAACTGGGGCGCCTCAGCTAAATTTCTCAAAGTCCCCTTTGTTCCCTACTCAACAAATTCAAATTCAAAATCTAATAATTTGACGGTATCCCCATCTTTTGCACCTTTTTGGCGTAATGCATCATCCACACCTAAACCACGAAGCTGTCTTGAAAAACGGCGAACAGATTCTTCAGTTTGGAAGTTGGTCATCTTAAACAGTTTTTCAACCTTTTCACCTGAAATCACAAATGAACCATCAGGATCTCTTGTAATATAGAAGGCTTCCGGATCTGCCTCATGTTTGTAGAGAACACGGTTAACTCCTGTTTCCTCTTCTTCATGCTCAAGAGGGAATTCAGGGGTTTGCTCAATTTTATCTGCAATCGCAAATAATAGCTCACGTAAACCTTTTCTTGATAAAGCAGAAATTGGGAAAATCGGGAAATCTTCTTCAAGTCGTTCTTTAAATTTCTCCAGATTTTCTTCCGCATCCGGCATGTCCATTTTATTAGCAACAATGATTTGCGGACGCTCTGTTAAGCGAAGATTATACTCTTCCAGCTCTTTATTGATTGTCAGATAATCCTCATAAGGATCGCGTCCTTCTGTTGCAGCCATATCAATGACATGCACGATAACCCGTGTTCGTTCAATATGTCGTAAAAATTGATGGCCAAGTCCTACACCTTCACTTGCACCCTCAATTAAACCTGGCAGGTCTGCCATAACAAAACTTCTGTTATCTTCAGTTTCAACCATCCCAAGGTTTGGAACAATCGTAGTAAAATGATATTCAGCAATCTTTGGTTTTGCTGAAGAAACGACTGATAATAATGTTGATTTCCCAACGCTTGGGAAACCGACAAGACCAACGTCTGCAAGAAGCTTTAATTCAAGGATAACATCACGCTCTTGACCTGGTTCACCATTTTCGGCTAACTCTGGCGCTGGATTGGATGGAGTAGCAAAACGGGAATTCCCTCTTCCTCCACGTCCCCCCTTAGCAATGACTGCACGCTGGCCATTCTCAACAAGGTCAGCAATCACTTCTTTCGTTTCTGCATCCATAACGACTGTGCCTGGTGGTACCTTAACAATCATATCCTTGGCGTTTTTGCCGTGTTGATTCTTGGACATGCCATGCTCACCGCGCGGAGCTTTCCAATGGCGCTGGTAACGGAAATCCATTAAGGTACGCAAGCCTTCATTTACTTCAAACACTACATCGGCACCTTTACCGCCGTCTCCGCCAGCAGGTCCACCCATTGGAACATATTTTTCACGGCGAAACGCGACCATTCCATTACCGCCGTCTCCGCCTTTTACGTATATCTTCGTTTGATCGACAAACATGTGAATCCTCCTGATTTGACTGATGGCAAATTAGAATCTTATCCTTATACAGCAGGCATAAAGATTTCTAATCCTAATTCGCTTTCTGAGAATTCCTTGACTGCACACTGTATTTCAGAGGAGTTCAGGAATTGTTCAATCAGTTCTTTTTTTATTATTATTCCGCTAAAATCAAAAAAGAAACGAACTCCATCTGATTGCGGTTGAATTGTTATTGAAAGATGATTTTCTTGAAAGGCTTCAATACCCTGATCTAAGCAAATAAAGAAGGATGTTGTCCAATTAGACAGAATTTCATCATTTATTTCCACTGCTTCTAAATCGCTAAGAACCTCATATTCAAGTTGAAATAAATGATTCTCCCAATTTGATTTATAAAGTAATGAGGCAAATATTGGCAAATGTAAGTTCGACAGCCTTGATTCATGCTGTGCTTCGATGACAATTTCATTTATATATGCTTTCGCCCGATCAATTCTATTTAAATCCAAGTTCCCTTTGATTAGCTGCAGCCTATTCAGCCAATCATGCCGTGAGTGCCGCAGCACTTCAACGATATCCCATTCTTTGTCCATAATCGCACTCCTAGCTTAAGTGTCGAAAAAACTATTTTCTGTTAGTATATCAAAAAAGTTCAGATGAGTAAGCAATTTTGCGCGAATGTTTTCCAATTGAGGTATTATGAGGCTAATTTGGGAGATCAAATTGGAGTTTTTTAATTGGATATTTTTTCCTTTCAAGTTAAAAAAGAAAACCCTAACCAATCAGGTTAGAGTTTTCACTGAAAGCTTACGCTTCTTGAGCTGTTGGATAAACGCTCACTTTTTTACGGTCACGACCAAAGCGTTCGAATTTAACAACACCGTCGATTTTTGCAAAAAGAGTGTCGTCTCCTCCACGGCCTACGTTTTCACCTGGATAAATCTTTGTACCGCGTTGACGGTAAAGGATTGAACCACCAGTTACGAATTGACCATCTGCACGCTTAGCACCAAGGCGCTTCGCGATAGAGTCACGTCCGTTCTTTGTAGAACCTACTCCCTTTTTAGATGCAAACAACTGAAGATCTAATTTTAATAACATGTATTCCACCTCCTACTTTTTGAAGGTTATTTTTATGTGTTCTCCGTACTCTTCTTCAATCGTCTGCAATGAGACAATCATACCTTCTAGAAGAAGCTGAACTTTCTCATTTATGTCTTCCGAAAGTTTATCTGGAATAACACAGCGGAGAAAGCCATCTCCCTGTTCAATTTCTGGTGTGACACCGGTTAAGGCATGTACACCATTGATTGCGCCAATGGATACTGCGGATGCGCCTGCACAGACGATATCCTTTCCCCTATCAGCGAAGAATGCATGACCACTTATTATAAATGATTGAATGAATTCGGACTCAGAACGATTAATTGTAATAGATATCATCTATTTCCAACACCTTACGCGTTGATCGCTTCGATCACAACTTTAGTGTATGGCTGACGATGACCTTGCTTTTTACGGTTGTTTTTCTTCGCTTTGTATTTGAAAACGATGATTTTCTTAGCGCGACCTTGTTTTTCAACTTTAGCTGTAACAGTAGCACCTGCCACTAATGGGCTTCCTACTTTTACATTTTCACCGCCAACGAAAAGAACCTTATCAAATGTAACTGTTTCTCCAGCTTCAGCGTTAAGCTTCTCGATGTAGATAGCTTGACCAGCTTCTACTTTGATTTGCTTACCACCTGTTTCGATAATTGCGTACATACTTGCACCTCCTTATAAACTCAGACTCGCCATAGACAGGCGCTTATGCAAAAGCATCAGACTTAATACCTGTTACGTGCGGTTGTAGCACGGGTGCTACAAACATAACATCGATAATTCTATCATGGCATAGGCAAAAGTGTCAATACGTTTCGCCAGCTTTTTGCGCTATCTCGCCATGATTTCCGAAATGTTTAATTACATAGTAATGATGAGCAGATGGCTGAATTAAAAAATACACTTTGAACTTGAGCCATTCTTCGACCATTCCAAGATGTGGTTCGATAGCCTCTCTTACTTCTATGGTAGTTTCAATTAGTACCGCTTCTGCATCAGAATTCCTATGTTCTAACAATTCCCGCTCCAGTCGGAATGCAATCGTCTCTGCACTTAAAATTCTTCCTGTCCCTTCGCAAACATGACATTTCTCCTGAAGGGCTTCTGAAAGCGAGACCTTTGTTTTCTTCCTTGTCAGCTGCAGAATTCCAAGTGAAGTAAAGCCGATGATTTTTGTTCTTGTTTTATCCTTCTGAAACTCTTTCTCTATTGTATCCTGTATGTACCGTCTGTCCTTATCATTTTTCATATCAATAAAGTCAATCAGGACAATCCCGCCAATATCACGAAGCTTCAATTGCCGAGCAATTTCGATAGCCGCTAAAGTATTGGTTTTCACCACAGTATCCTGGTAATCGTTTTTGCCTGAAAACTTTCCAGTATTGACGTCGATAATGGTTAGGGCCTCAGTCTCATCAAAGATCAAATAAGCTCCATTATCGAGCCAGACGATACGCTTAAGTGCTTTGTCAATCTCATGCTCAATTCGATGGTGCGCGAATATGTTTTCTTTCCCATTATAATAGGTAATATTTAGACTAGGATTTTTTGATTGTATTAATTTTTTTAAGGAAAGATCATCAATAATGACTTCCCCAGATGTCATTCCAGTGATGTAATCAAGAATTAATTGTGTAAATGTATCTTTTTGATAGAGAATCCCTGGCTTTTTAAGAGATGCAGCCTTTTCTAGTAATTCTGCATATTGGCTCCGTAAACTGTTAAGTTCATTCTCCATGTCCCCCTGGGTTGCGGAAGTACTTGATGTTCGAAAAATTAACCCTTCTTCTTCACTTTTCAGTTTCATGCCAGTACTGCGGAGAGTTTCCTTTTCTTCTACAATCTTTTTAGAGACTGCCACATAGCGGCCTTGCGGCATATAAATAAAGTTGTCTCCGGGGATCTCGATAATACCTGTCACTCTGGCACCTTTAACTCCTGTCGGGTCCTTATCGACTTGTACAACTAACTTCTCCCCCTGATGAACAAAGGACGATACACTTTTCTTCTCTTTATCAATATTCCGTTCAGGTGATAAAACATATGAAGCGAGCACATCGCGATGTAAATAGGCGTTTTTCTCCTCACCTATATCGATAAATGCCGCATTCATACCAGGCAAAACCTTAGTTACGGTCCCATAATAAATATTACCGACCAAAGATCGCTGCTCTGGCCGGTCAAAAATAATTTCTTCAACTGTATGATCACGAACAAAAGCAAATCTCTTTTCTCTTGATATTGCATTAACAATTAACTTTTCCAAACCAGCATCCTCACTTTTTTACTAATTGTTTATTATTATACCCTTTTAGTAAGAAAAGAGAAGGTCGCTGATTTTATCTGTTAACCTTTTTTCAGTAAAATACGCATGAAGTAGTTCGTTTTCGTCTAACATCCCTTTTTCTTTGCCGTCACTCTCTATGATAATCGGGTGCTTGCAGCCTCTTTGAAATTTTTCTAAGACGTCAATCAGCAGGTCCTGCTCGTTCGCCTGGATTGGTTTTAGGGCCTGGAGGTCGCTTTTTTTACCATAATAGCGCTCAAGCAGGAATCTCATAAAGATATAGCGTCGCTGCTTCCATTCGTGGTAAAGCGAAAATAATAAGAAACCAACGATAATCCAAACATTTATTTGCTGGGGAGCGGCTAGGAGTGTTATAAGCGAAAAGATTCCAACGCTGAAAAAAGAAATAATTAGTGTTAACCGGTGGGCTATGGGAAATGACTTTTTCAGGGATAGGAGCATAAAAATAAGCTTCCCGCCGTCAAGCGGCCAAACCGGAAACATATTGAAGATAAAGATCATGATGTTGTAGTTGAAAAATAATAGAAACAAATTCTCAGACATCAAATCAAAGGAAAATAGTGCGTAAGCTAATGCTACCATCCAGATGTGCTGGAGCGGGCCTGCAAGTACAACAATCGCCTCTTCTTTTAAGGGACGATTTCCGTGCTCCTCCATTTCAGCCACCCCTCCAAAGGGGAGGAGGGTGATTTTTTTAATTCTCCATGAAAAAAAAGAAGCCGCAGCAGCATGCCCCATTTCATGTACAAAAATGATGCCGATTAACAGGCAAAGCTCGAGGAAATGTGCTGTAGCAATTGATATTGCGATGACAATCCATAACAGAGGATGGATATATACATGTTGTAATAACTGTATGATTCTATTCAAAGCGTATCACCTGTATTGGGTCGATAAAATCATCGCCCTTTTTTATAGCAAAATAATAGGTGCCTTTAGTTTTGTCCTCGCCTGTTGATTCTAGGGCTGTACCTACGACTGTTTCAGTTTCGATAAATTGATATAAACTAACTTTTATTTCATCAAGATTCCCGTATGTGGACTGAGTTTGATCAGCATGCTGGATTATAACAGTCTTTCCTGTGTCTTCCTTCACACCTGCAAACATGACATTTCCTTCCTTCATCGCCTCAACGGCAGCACCCTTTGTTGTTTCAATCATGATGCCCTGTCCATTTTTCTCGAAATTTTCGAGGACTTTCCCTGAAAACACAGGTATATCATGGTCTTTTTCGACTACGGTTTTATCACTTTCTTTTCCTTCCTCTGAAAAAGGCAGTAGTGCTAATGGTTTACCGAATTGATCTTCATACCATTTGGATACTGTTGCAAACTTAAAATCCTGCTCCATTGTTTTCACCACAAAGTCCTTCGCTGGAGCAAATGTTGCTGTGTTTTCCCGAAACATTATAGCAATCACAAGAAACAAAAGAGCTGATGCTAAGATTTTGAAGATGAATACTTCCTTTTTAAATAAAGGATGAATGTCGTCATCCTTGCCCGGGTCATAGGATGAATAGTTGTTAAAACCATACTTTTCATCGTCCCCCGGCCAGTTTATTTCTCTTTCAGGCCTGTTTCCAGATGACCCCATTTCTTTTTTCCTCTTTGCGATTCGTCGCCGTATTTCTTCAGGAGTAGACCGCATTATACCCACCAACCTTTAGACAGCTTTTTGTACAAGTCTATGAGGTTGTCCTCAAGAGTATGACTCTTGGAATATTTATTTAGGTTTATAGAATTTCTTTTTTGAACATCTTACGTAGTCTTTTAACTAAGCAAAACCTCCATAGATTTGTGGAAAAGCCACACACTTTTAATGCTTATCCATATAATGCCTGTAAGTAAAAATAAACAGAGGTGAATAATTTTGTCTACCAGTGACAAACATGCTTCTTTTCGCGGAGATGTTTACGATTTAATTGAGTTAGAGCAATTATTAAAGGGTCCTCACCAAGTGCTTTTTGAGGGTAAGAGTCCATACCAGGACGTGCTCTTGTTAGAAACGAAGAATATTCGATTGTACCGGAATGATCAATTAGTATGGAATAGCTTGGATGAGCGAATTTATCATGAGGCACTTGTCCACCCTGCTTTTGTTTTATCAGAAGAGCACAACCGCGTGTTGATTATAGGGGATGAATGCGGATTGGCACTGCGAGAAGTCCTTAAATATCCAGATGTCAGCCACGTTAGTCATGTATCCTTATCCCCAGAATCCCTTATAGCAGCCCAGAAAACACTGGAGATTTCCGAAAGGAACGAGAATTCGTTTTTAGATAGCCGGGTTCAAATAGTCCAGAGCAACATATATGATTTCCTTCTAACAGATCAGCACCAGTTTGACGTCATAATCGCCAATTTTCCAGAACCGGAAACAAAACAAGTAAGCAAACTATACACAAAAGAATTCCTCAAAAAATTGTCCAACCTCTTAACATATGACGGAATATTGGTTACCAATTCTGCATCGCCTGAAGACACTCCGCTGGTATTCTGGAGTATCGATAAAACACTTCAAAGTGCTTCACTTCATACCCTTAACTATCATGTCAATGTTCCTTGGTTTGGAGAATGCGGCTTTCACCTGGCCGGGAAAAAACAACTACTATGGAATGGCGGGAAAAAAATAGATGTTTATACTTCTTCACTGCCAAAAAATCTTAAAGCTTGGTTTAGCTTTTCACAGCAGTGGCGGTCGGTCAAGAAGCAAGCGATTGTCAACTCCTTAAACTCCTTACGTCTATACAAATTTTATTCAGAGAATAGCGCTCCTTCAAAAAGATCTATTCCAAATAAAGTGCAAGAGCCAGAAGACTTGAAGGAACTTTATCATCTGCTCTCTAATTCCCACCAGGTACTATATGAAGGTGGAAACAAAGGGGATCATGTAAGAGTTTTAGAGACAAGTGATGTGCGTCTATATCTAGACAAGCAGCTTCAATTTAGTTCGTTAGATGAACAAATTTATCATGAGGCTCTGGTTCATCCGGCCCTTTCCATGGTTCAAAAACGCGAACGTGTTTTGATTGCCGGGGGCGGGGATGGGTTTGCCATACGTGAGGTCCTTAAATACCCTGACGTAAAGCATATTGACTTAGTGGACCTCGATCCTTTGATGATCCACATAGCCCGCAATATACCTAAAGTGGCTTCCTTAAACGGAAGAGCTCTCCATGATAAGCGAGTATCTGTTCATCAAAAAGATATTCAGGTTTTTCAAAAAGAACAGAGTGAACCCTATGATGTCATTATTGTAGACTTACCAGATCCGGGTGATGAGATTTTGAGCAGATTGTATACGGTAGAATTCTTTAGTAAATTATCAAATCTTCTAACAGAAGATGGCATTCTAGTCTGTCAATCTCATTCGCCGGAGTATGCTCCCTTTGTATACTGGAGCATCGGATTATCACTTAAAGGGACAGGGATGTATATCAGGAGTTACCATACCGAAGTTCCTTCGTTTGGGGATTGGGGGTTTCATCTGGCATCCAAGAAACAGCTGAACCTGCAGCACAGAAAAGTATACGTCCCTAATCAAACACTGCCAGAAGACCTATCCAGCTTATTTGTCTTCCCTTCTAAGTACCGGTCTGTTCGGGAGAACACACACATGAATACCTTATCTAACCTAAAATTACATGAAATTTATCAACAAGAACTGCGAAGGTAAGAGTTCATAATATTATTTATTCCAAATTGGCTCTACACAAATTGCAAGTAGAGCCCCTTTTGGATAGGAATACTTTATTTCTATAAAACAAGGACAACCGTACAATATATTTGTCCATAAATCCCATAAGATAAAGGAAAACGGAGGGGAATGACGAGACTTTGACTAAAGAAGGAAAGCATATAATAATTGACGCTTTTGAGTGCGAGTCTGCCCATTTAAATGACATCAATTTTTTAGAAGAAATGTGTAAAAAAGCCGCTCTTGATGCAAATATGGAGATTTTATACTCTTACTTCCATCAATTTGAGCCTCAAGGTGTAACAGGGGTACTGGTTTTATCCACTTCTCATTTATCCATTCATACATGGCCCGAAGAGAGGTATGTGTCACTAGATTTTTATACTTGCGGCACACTGGAGCTTACACCTCAAGTAGACTTTCTTATAAAAGAATTGTCATCAAAGCAAGCAAAGGTATACTCCATTTCTCGAGGCGTATCATATCCTCAACTGATTAGGTGTGAAGAATTAGGCAGTTGAAATTGCCTATTTAACCAAGGTGAAAATATATGAGAACCAAAAACGTAAAGCCATTTACCTATGGATCATTATATAAACAAGACACCCCTGATGATAAAATCATTCCGCTTAGTGCTGGGAACACAATAGATTTTACAATAGCAGGGCCCTATCAAAATACTAGACCAGACATTGCAGCAAATACAATTACCGTTTACAAGTCTGGTGTATATCAAATCACAGCAGATGTATCCGTTATTTTAGAAGAAGAACAATCAGTGGTGTTCAACATAAACCGTTTGCCAGATGGTTCAGACCCACTGATTGGATCTACCTTTGACGCAAACGGGATAAGTACCGTAACAGGGATTAATGTGCAGGCTTACTTGTATGCCGGGGATGCAATTGCTATTTTTATTGCTGATACCTTCGCTCCTAGAGGGAGGCTGCCGCGATATAATCGCGCGGCTCTCACACTACATTTACTGGAATATTAATAGCTCCTCACATAGGAAAAGCCTGTCCAAGTTTAATGGACAGGCTTCTTTACTATCTAACACCGAAGAATTGTTTAATCTTACCAAACACGCTTTTGTTTTTGTCTTCTAGCGGCTGTAATGGAATAGATTCTCCGAGAATACGTCTAGCGATATTTCGGTAAGCGATGGAAGCTTTACTATTTGGATTTAAAGCAATTGGTTCGCCGTGATTAGATGCTTTGATGACTTCCTCATCATCTGCAACGATTCCGATTAACTCAATTGATAAATGTGTTGTAATTTCATCTACATCAAGCATATCGCCGGTCTTCATCATATGATTTCGAATTCGGTTGATCACTAATTTTGGTGACTCAATGGTATTCGCTTTTTCAAGTAGACCAATGATTCGATCAGCATCGCGGACAGCCGAAACTTCAGGAGTTGTTACAACAATCGCTCGGTCTGCACCAGCAATGGCATTTTGGAATCCTTGCTCAATACCTGCAGGGCAATCAATTACAATATAGTCATAGTCTTGCTTAAGTTCATTAATTAGTTTGTGCATCTGTTCTGGCGTAACAGCTGACTTATCAACCGTTTGCGCTGCTGGAAGCAAATACAATAAATCTTCGAATCTCTTATCTTTTACGAGTGCTTGATGGATTTTACATCTTCCTTCCACCACATCCACAAGATCATAAATAATTCGATTTTCAAGCCCCATAACAACATCTAAATTTCGAAGGCCAATATCCGTATCCACCAAGCATACTTTTTTGCCTTGAAGGGCCAGCGCTGTACCAATATTAGCGGAAGTCGTAGTTTTTCCTACGCCGCCCTTACCGGATGTAATTACTATTGCCTCTCCCACATTAATGTCCCCCTTCGAATCTATTTAAATTAGGCCTTAATTGTATTAAAACTTGCAATCTATCTACGATGATTTGATGGTTTTCGTCGATATAAGCACATTCCATTTCACGTTTGTCATTATTTTGAGCGTTATCAGGCGCACGGTTTAGACAATCACTTATCCTTAACTGGGAGGGCTGCATACTAGATGCAGTAATAACCGCTTGATCATTACCAAATACACCTGCATGTGCAATCCCTTTCAATGAACCCATGATAAAAATATTACCGCCTGCAATTACCGTACCACCAGGATTCACATCTCCAATGAGCAACAGGTCTCCTGGAACTTCTAATACTTGTCCAGAACGAATGATACGGGAAACGGTAACAACTTCATTTTCCGCTTTAAGCTTATCTACTTCTGCTTTTGTGACGACATTTGATTCAATTTCGCCAACCACTAAGTTCTTTTTCTGGCGAATCAGATCTTTTATTTCTTCACGCTGAGCATCATTCAAATATCGATTGCCGACATCCACTTTAACAGGTGTTGATTGACGCTCAGCTTGAGTTCTTTGATTTTCCGATAGTTTTTCATCGAGCTCCTTTTTCAGCTCGTAATAGGAACAGCTATCATCAAGATGAAGGACAATTCCATCCTTCGTACCTTTAATCGTAACATTTTGCCGCTTTTTCATGGAGAAAACTCACCTCAAATAATAAGAAACACATGCGTGCCGTAGAAATCAATACTTTCCTGCCCAAAGACACACTTCTATTATACAATTCGACACGCTTTGTGTATTCTCCTTTTTTAAAAAGAAATACAAAAATCATTCATCTCGTAAGCTTTCCACAAAACTTTCAAAATGACGTTTTAAAGGATACCCAGCAATCAATAAAAAGACTGCATTGAGAATGAGGGTAGGATAAAAACGCATCGTAATAAAGCTCTTAAATTCAAGTGTGGTGATATGAATTAAAAAGTCCATTTCATAAACACCTAACTCAAGTAAGGCAATCCCCACTAATGACACCAAAAAGGCGACAATAATATTTGTCTGCAGCACATGCATAATTTTTGAGATAAGATACGCGATGAGTGGAAAAAGGAAAAAATAAATACCGATAATCTCAATCCAGACAATATCAAATAATAATCCAAAAATAGCACCATAGATGATTCCATATTTCCTGCCAGCGTAGATGGTTAATAACAATATTCCGCCGAATAGAAATCGAGGTGCCAATATATAATTCTGCCCGAAAACCTCAGGCGGGATATATTGAACGAAAATGCTTTCCAATAAGAAAAGGATTAGAAACAAAAGAGGAAGCAGGAATTTCTTCACAAATCCTCCTCCTCCTTCCCTTCGCCCATATCACCTAAATTAGGCTGGGCCATTGAACGTGTAATTACAATGATATTCTCCAAATCATAAAAGTTAGCACCTGGTTCAACTAAAGCTGTCTGATTCAATCCATACTGGTCTGGCTTAACATCGATTACTTTCCCAATTGGCAAACCTTGAGGGAAGACACCGCCGAGTCCAGAGGTGATGACATTTTGTCCTTTTTTAATTTCCACTCCTGATGGAATGGCTTTAATTAATAATGCTTTTTTCTCTTTATCATAGCCTTCTACAAGTCCAAAAACATTTGTTTCGCCTTGGACGATTGCAGAGATTCGATTCTTCGGATCCATTGCACTTAACAGTTGGACTGTCGAGCTAAATTGGTTTACTGTTTTTACTTTGCCAATCAAGCCATGAGCAGTGACAACTGCCATATTTTTTTTGATTCCATTTGTTTTCCCTTTATTGATAATAATCATTTCATGCCAACGATCAGGGTTTCTACCTATTACGGTTGCCTGTAAAGGTTCAAAATCTCTCAGGGTCTCTTCTTCACCGAGAATATCACGCAGCTCTTTATTGTCCTTTTTCAGCTCCTGTACCTGTGCTTCAAGGCTAACAAGTTTCTCCAACCGTGATTTTAGTTCTTTATTCTCTTCATATGTATTTTGTAAGTCCTGAAGATTTTCAAAAAAACCTGCAACTAAATGGGCAGGCTTTGAAACCAGGGATTGAACCAAGCCGGCAGTATCCTTTAAGAACTGCTCTGGCCAGGATAGTTTACTTCTCTCCCTTAACGAAAACCCAATCAATGCCACGAGAACAATAATGCTTACCAGCAAAACGATCAATCGTTTATTCAAAAAGAACTGTGGCATGATTATACACCTCTATTTTTTAACTGTGTTTGTACGTGTTTGATATGATTTCCACTCCAGGCACTTCGCTTTCCGCAGGCGTTGCGGTGAGCCTCCTCGGCGCCCAGCGCCTGTGGGGTCTCACCTGCTCCGTACTCCTGCAGGAGTCTCGTGCCTTCCGCTCCAATCAACAAGTTAGTACAAACACAACCATTTTTTAACTATAGTTATATTGTTTTGTTATCTTGATTCTTTTGCTTTGTTTTTAAACAGTTGGATGTGGTCTAGGGCTTTGCCTGTACCAATTGCTACGCAATCTAGCGGGTTTTCGGCAATAAGTACTGGCATGTTTGTTTCTTCACTTATTACCTTGTCCAGGTTTCGAAGCAGAGCGCCTCCGCCTGTTAGGACAATTCCTCTGTCCATAATATCTGCTGCAAGTTCTGGTGGTGTTTTTTCTAATGTGTTTTTTACAGCCTCTACAATTGAATAGACTGTATCTTTTAATGCAACGCCAATTTCTTTGGCTGTGATTTCAATGGTTTTTGGTAAACCAGTCAGTAAATCACGTCCGCGAATTTCCATATTCTCGATACCTTCAGCGTCACCAGCAGAACCGACTTCCATTTTAATTGCTTCGGCTGTACGTTCCCCAATCATGAGGTTATAGTTCTTCCGGATAAAAGAAACAATTGAATCGTCCATTTCATCACCAGCAACACGAATGGATATGCTTGTTACAATTCCGCCTAAAGATATAATTGCGACTTCCGTTGTACCGCCGCCGATATCAACTACCATACTGCCCGTTGGCTCCCATACTGGCAGGTTTGCACCGATAGCCGCTGCAAATGGTTCTTCAATCGTATATGCGTCTTTAGCGCCTGCTTGACGTGTTGCATCTATTACAGCTCGTTCCTCAACAGCCGTGATCCCTGATGGCACACAAACCATGACGTATGGCTTACCTGAGAAGATGCCATTACTTTTTGTAGCTAGGCGGATATGGTGTTTCATCATGGATGCCGTTATTTCAAAGTCGGCAATAACTCCATCCTTCATTGGTCGCATTGCAACCACATTTCCTGGAGTACGCCCAATCATGTTTTTCGCGTCATTACCAACCGCTACAATCGACTTTGTGTCTGTCTGCATAGCCACAACAGATGGCTCTCTTAATACAATTCCTTTACCTTTAACATAAACAAGGGTATTTGCAGTTCCCAAGTCAATACCAAGGTCTCTTGTCCCAATTCCAAACATAGTTGTATCTCCCTTTCTGATACGAAAATAGCAAAAGGTAAGTAAATATACCTTCTATTCATGTTTTTTCTAGTAATTTATATGAATAACACGAAAGATGTCCTAAAAATCATAAACATTATTATATCCCAACGTCAATTAAAATCATAGTATTAAAGGTACCCTTTTTCCTTTAGAGAAACAAATTTATTTTCTCCGATGATGAGATGGTCCAGAACATCGATCCCAATCATTTTACCGCATTCCACCAGCCTCTTCGTGACATCTATATCTTCACGGCTCGGGGCGGGATCCCCGGAAGGATGATTATGGAGGCAAATAATGGAAGCTGCAGACCGTTTTAAGGCCTCACGAAAAACCTCGCGAGGGTGGACTATTGAGGCGTTTAAGCTCCCGATAAAAATAGTTTGTTTATGGAGCACTTGATTCTTCGTATTGAGGTACAAACAGACGAAATGCTCTTGTGATAAAAAGCGCATGTCGTTCATCACATAATTGGCCCCATCTTCAGGGGAGCGAATTACATAGCGGTCGGTATAGTTTAAGTTCGCAATCCTTCTGCCAATCTCAACTGCTGCGAGAACTTGAATAGCCTTCGCCTGACCAATCCCCTTTATTTCGGTCATTTCTTCTAATGTTGCAGCCTTTAATAGCCGTAAGCCTTCAAAATTTGTCAGCAAACGATTGGATAATTGCAGGACACTTTCATCCTTTGTACCGGTTCTAAGTAAAATCGCAATGAGTTCATGGTTCGATAAACTTTCAGGACCATTTTGAATAAACCGCTCTCTTGGTCTTTCGTCTTGAGGAAAATCACGGATCATTAATGAATTAGTAGACATTCTATTTCCTCCCTATAGTGTGGGAGTTATTGAACTATCTAGGATGTTAGAACAACTGGTAGCCTAGCCTTTTTAATTCACGATAAGTTCTTGCGACAGGAAGGCCGACAACCGCATAATAGTCTCCATTAATTTTTTTGACAAGCATGCTTCCAAGCTGCTGAATACCATAAGCTCCTGCCTTATCAAGCGGTTCACCACTTTGTACATAGAAATTGATTTCTTCGTCCGTTAACTCCCAAAACCAAACTTCTGTTCTTTCATAAAAGCGCGTTTTTCCATTTGGAGACAAGATGGAAACACCTGTGTACACTTCATGCTTCTTACCAGATAGCTTTTTTAACATTTTTGTTGCCTCTGCATTATCACTTGGCTTACCTAACACTTGTCCATCTGCAACGACAATCGTATCGGAGCCTAGGACAAAAGCATTTGGGTTTTCTTTAAAAATAACCTGTGCTTTTCGCTCGGCAAGATCCATAACTACATCCTCTGGAGAAAGCGCTGGATCAAAGCTTTCATCTACTTCACTGCTTGAGATTGTGAATGTTAATCGGAGGTTTTCTAGAAGTTCTTTTCGCCGTGGAGAAGAAGAGGCTAATATGAGGTTCTGCATACAATCACCTTACCTTTTGCATCAATTAGGGAGATACATGTTAATCCTATCAGAATTTGTAGAATCTAACAATTTTTATATCATTAAAGTTCGAAGAAATCTGTCAGATTATGCAAAGTTTATATCTGTATATGTTATTGGAATATTTTGTTTTCACAACCAAAAGCCTGTCCTAATTAGACAGGCAGGTTTATGAGTATAATTTCCCGGAAAATATCAGCTTATGTCGACTAAAGTGAATTATAAATACCTAAAAAGTTTAATAAATGCTGTTGGGCTTCAATCAAACTATCTTCACTTTTCTTCTCTTGAAAATCTTTAACTTTTCCAAGTGCACTTGATAGTTCCACGTTCAGACTCTTTACCTTCTCGTTTTTCAGGTCTTCGGATTGTTTTAACTGATCACCTAAACTCGTTACTTCCTTACTAGCTTCTGATGATAAACTGCCCGAGACAATACCATTGGAAGTCACCTTTGAAAGCTGCTGAAAAATGGCTGGAGCAGCCTCTAAAAAGCCTTTTTCAGTTTCAGTTATACCTGATACGGTCTTTTCGGCAATTGGGATTTGCTTGGCAAAAACATCCTCATACCCATTAGCCTTATAAGTCACCCCTAATGCCTTAGCAGTTTCAATTGAATCAGCCAAACCTAAAAATAAGAAATTATTATCGTTCATAGTCAATGGCTCCGCAGGCAACCCTTTACCTTTCGCCTGGCTGGCTGCTTGAGACGCTGCGTCTTTGGTTTTAAAGGCTCCACCTTGGACGATAAAAGCAGTTTGTGCTCCTATAACAATAGAACTACTTCCCTTTCCTCCTGCAGTTTCAGAACCTTTATCAGACCCTTTACCTGCCACTACAGGTTCCGTTACTACTGGTTTACTAGTATCCGAAATCACTAATTTAAGCATGAGCGCACCAAAGCTCGTCCCAATTAAGATAGCAAAAACAGCTGTTACAATAATTGATTTGAAAGGACCGCCATTCCGCTTAGCTGAAAAAGTTGAAAAAGATACAGACTTCTTTTTCCCGCCTTTTTTCGGGTTCTGACTGCTGACAACTTTATATTCCTGAATGTCATTATCTGAAGATTCAGGAATAATCCAATCAAAACTTTCATCGACTGGCTCCTGTGCGGCAGCTGTTTCGAGAAAAACATCTTGTTCATGGAAATCATTCTCGATACTTATTACTTTAGTGAAAGAATCTTTACTAGATTCAGGATCTTTCTTAATAGGTTCTTCTGAGAACGGTTGGTTCTCTCCATTTAACTTAATTTTGATGGTATTGCCACGTTTCGGCTTGTCCACTAACTCGTACTCCTCCCTCTACCAATAGCAATTTCTACCATCCTATCACAAAGACAAAAAAAAATAACAAGACTTTTGTCGTCTTGTTATACAATGCTTTCGCCAAATTACATGCAACTTCGCGATAGTATTAATTAGCTTTTGTCGTATCAGAGAAAGAGCTTAAAGGATTTTTCTTTTTCGCCGGTGCAGGAGCATCTATTTTTGGAAGCTCGGCAACTAAATCATCTAATGTCGGCAGATAGTATGCAGCAATGGTGAGAGAATATGCCAACGGGTCCTTTTCTTGCTCTAGAGTCGTAATTTCTTCACCGCCCGAATAGCTAATGGACTCAACAACTACGATCCGCTCTAAAGATTCAAGTGTTTTTATAAACTTTTCCAGATCTTCATAGGTTGGTGATTCGACACTCAAGCTGACTGAAAGCTTCTTTAAGCCATTTGAAGCTGGTGGCGCGGCTGCTTGATCGGTTGCAGCTGGAGTCTCTTGAGTTGCTGGAGCTTCCTGACCAGTTGTAGTAGACTGGTCAGTTGTCGTATTTTCTGTCGTTGTCTCTGTAGTTACAATTGTAACGTCGGCATCTTTAGAAAAGCTCATCGATGAGATAACACTATTAGAAACAGTTTCAGCTTTTTCCAAGTCTAAAATAAATTGCTCCAGTAGCGGTTTAACAGGAACTTTCTTCTGTAACTCCCGTGTATCCTCTACAACCTTAGCAGTATCATCAACTTTGTTTTGCGTAACTACTTCCAAAAGTTTTTGTTCTGTCTCTAATGACTGCTGTCTCATACTTACATCTGATTTCAATGGTGTTAATTTAATGAACTGAGCAAACACAATGAGTAATACTAACAATAGTATACCGACCAACAAAATGATTTTGTCGATTTTGGAGAGACGGAGTTTCATGATGCTGTCACTCCTTCCTCATTGCTTTTGGTAGTCAGTTCTTTAATTTTCACTATATTTAACTTAATTTCAAACTGCCCTATATATCTAGGAAGATATTGGTCATTTGAATTATCGTTTTTATCAATTTCAGGTGCAGCCTCTTTGTTCTCTTTTTCTGCATTATCAGAACTATTTTCGTCAGTTGTTTCAGCTTCTGTTTTAGTTTCAACAACTTCTTCTTTTTCTTGAATGGTCAAAGAATTTAAGGTCGGTTCTCCTACCCATTCCGATTCACCTAAGTTATCTAAAAAGTATGCTGCCTCTCGTGCACTATCAAACTGAACCGTAAGTATCACTGTGCCTGCTTCTGCATAGGCAAAGGATTGAATAAACCCGCGTTCTGGTAAAAGAGATGTTAAGTGCTGCATAATCGGTATCGTTTCGATTGGATAGGTGTTTGCCCATTCTACTGCATTTTTTAATAAGCTAATAGACATTTGCGATTCATTCTTATCAGCATTTTGTTCTTCTTTTATGGCTATTTCTTTAGTCATAGAAATTTGTTTATCTAAACTTTGCAATTCACTTTTGGTGGCCTGAATCTGCCAGTAATAAATAGCTCCTGCGAGAATTATAAGTGCCAATAGCACGATCAAAATTATAATATTAAATTTCCTAGGTTCCTTTTGGGGAAGGAGGTTAATTTCAACTAACATTATTGCACCTCTTTCAAGGCAAGACCTAAGGGTATTAGTAAACTCGAAGGAACACTAGCTTTACCTTTTTCATCTGAAGTTAGTGCAAGCATTTCCACGGGGACTTCTAAGCGCTCTATCATTTCATCATAGATGGCTATTAACATTGGGTGATCACCATTTACTAGGAACTTGGTCACATCTAGTTTCTCATTGCTTAGTGAAAAACGATAATAATCTACTAATTTATTGATTTCTCTAAAAATATCTTCAAAATGTAAAACCAATTCTTCCGAGGCACCGATATAGGTAAATTCAACTAATCCTGATAATCCTTGGTTATATTCCCAGTCTTCAATATTGAAGGGTAAGGAAAAATGACGCATTACCATCGGCACGCTTCCTTCAAAAATACACAAGTTGACGCTGGTTAAATCAAACTGGACTGTGAATAGAATTTCTTTATCATTACTTTTCTCTAATTGGTGGTATAGACGATAAAGTGAGAGCGGCGAAATATCTGCTGCCACTGGATTTAACTTCAAACTAGTGAATAATTCCGCATATTCCATTACAAACTGCTCTGGGGCCGCAAATAATAGAATATCCTGTGTTTTCCCATTGTTTTTAAGGAGATGATAATCAAAAACTGGTTCTTCAAATGGTAAGTGGATAGTAGAACCCAGTTCTAAGTATAGGTATCCCTTTATTTCATCCTCCTGAATATCCGCTGGAATAGAGACTTTACGAATAATAACGAGCGGATCAGGTACAATGAAGCGAATAGAGCGCCTTTGAATTTTCCATTCCTCAATACATTGCTCTAAGATATTGGATAAGGAATCAATATCAACGATTTTACCGTCAACAATAATACCTGGTGGTAAAAAACGTTCTCTCCATTTTTGGGCAGTAGGGGGGGTACTTTGTTTTAATTCTAAAAACCGAATTGAGTGGTCATTTAGTACCAAGTTGATTATTCTGTTTTTTGTTGAAAAAAGGGAGAATCCCATATCTATTACCCCTTACTAAAATCCATTATATAGAATTTGTAAATATAAATTGATTAAGTCTGAACCCCAATAGTATGCAGTAAGTGTCCCAGCAGCAATAAACGGTCCAAACGGAATTGGCTGCTTTCTTTTTACAATTTTGAAAAGCAAGGCCAAACCACCAATTACTGCACCAAATAATGTTGAAAGAAAGAATGATAAAAGTACTAATTTAAAGCCAAGTACAAATCCAAGCAGGGCATAAAGTTTTATGTCACCGCCACCCATACCGCCTTTACTAACAATCGCAATAATAAGTAGGAATAAGAACCCAGAACCTGCACCGAGAAGACTGTCCCAGCTAGGATTTAATGGCCATATAATCCGTTCCAATAAAAAAATCCCTGCAAACCATAGTAAAATTTTATCAGGGATGAGCATATAGTTTATATCTGAAACGATGATAATCATGAACATCGAAATAAGTGTTAAGGCAACTACAAGCTCTCCTGACCACCCAATAACAAGTGGTGCTGTTGCAAATAATATTCCAGTAAGCAATTCAAAAATCGGATATACAGGAGAAATCCGCGACTGACAGCCGCGGCATTTCCCTTTTTGGAGTAAATAAGATAAAACTGGAATTAATTCATAGGCATTTAGTTGGTGCCCACATATTGTACAGGAAGAACGTGGTTTAACGATTGATTTTTTTATCGGAATTCTTAGACCCACTACGTTGAAAAATGAACCAAAAATTAAACCAAATAAAAATAAAATAACAAAAAGATTAATCATATAAATATTAAGGTGTAACGACAACACTGTCTCTATTAATATGATTTATTTTAAAGTCCTCAGCAGCTTTTGCCGGAGGTCCAGTTACAGCAGCCTTACCATGTTCGTCTAGTGTAACCTTAGTTGATTTTAGCATTACAGCAGTTACTTTACCTGCTACCACTTTAACATAAGAGCTATCAGGAGCTGTTGAACCGGTAACAAGGTCATTAGTAGAGTTTGTATATCCAACTCCATGTGGATCATCAAATTTATCTAAATACTTTTGAGTTTCTAAATAACCTAGTGTTAAGAAATGTGTATCCTTCTGCAAATTACTGTTTGAGGCTATTGCCATTTGGGCTGAACTTACCATTTGCTTAGCATTAGCAACGTGTGCGTCTTTTTTTGTGTTCTCAATTAAACCTAAAACAGATGGTACAGCAATGGCGGCAAGGATTCCTAAAATTACAATTACTGCTAATAATTCAATTAAAGTGAAACCCTTTTGATCTTTAAGCCTTAATTTTAACTTTTGTAGCATATTCCTACTCTCCCTTATGGTTCTATGAACCTAGTAATATTGTCTCTTGTAGTATACATTAATTTACAAGGTGAAGAAAAGTGTATTTTTTGGTATTTTGTCATTTTCCCACAAAATATTATACGTTTTAAAATATTATTGACTTTTTTGTTGAAATTGGTCGAACATACCAAACATCGGCACCATTATAGCCATTACTATAGTACCTACTAAGCTCGCCAAAACAACAATCATAACAGGTTCAATTAGTGATTTTAACCTATCTGTTCCTGTTTCAACCTCTTTTTCATAAAACTCAGCAATTTTACTAAGCATAGAGTCAAGTGCACCTGTTTCTTCTCCTATTGATATCATTTGTGTTACTAGTGGAGGGAAGGCCCAATGATTTTTCATTGGTTCAGTCATTGATTGTCCCTTTTCAAGAGAATCTCTAGAATCACGAATAACTCTGGCAATAACTTCATTTTCAACAACTTTCTCAACTATTGACATTGCTTGAAGAATTGGAACTGAACTAGAAAATAATGAACTTAGCGTTCTCATCATTCGTGCTAAAGCAGCCTTTTGTAGCATATTCCCAAAGATAGGTAACTTTAACAAAAAATAATCTAAATAAAATTTGGTCTTTTTATTTTTTTGCAAATATGAAATCATTCCAATTATAGAAAGTAAAATCAGTATAGTAAGCCACCAAAATGACTGCATAAAATCGCTGGAAGCAAGCACGACTCTTGTAATTGCGGGTAATTCACTACCCAAATCAGCAAACATTGATACAAAGGTTGGAACGACTGCAACTAGTAGAAAAATGACAACCGCAATAGCTACTACTCCTATTGCAAGAGGATATGTTAATGCCGAAACAATTTTCTGTCTTGTGTAATGCTGTTTTTCAAAATGCTCAGCCAACCGTTCAAGAGTTTCATCCATATTTCCGCTGACTTCTCCTGCTCTCACCATATTAACGAACATTGTGTTAAATATTTTTTTGTGTTTTGATACAGAATCTGAATATGGATTTCCTTCACGCAATTCTTGCTCTGTATCCAATAAGGCCTTTTTTAAACCTTTACTTTCAGTTTGTACTGCAAGAATTGAGGTGGCATCTACAACGGTTACGCCTGCTTTAAGCAATGTAGCAAACTGTCTCAAATAAATTACAAAGTGTTGCAATTTTACAGTATTTCCAAGTGATATATCCTTAGTCATCAAAGTCTCAGGAACTTCTGTCATCTCAATGACACGAATTCCTTCTTCCTTTAACTTTACCATGGCTTCCCGTCTTGAAGCTGCGTTTATCGTTCCTGCTTTTTTTCCACGCCGATCACGTCCTGAATATTTAAATCTAGCCATCCAGCATCATCTTTTCTTGTAGATATTTGGTTGCAGCTTCTTTTTGTATTAAGTTGCGGTCAATTAATTCTCTGATGCTCATTTCTAGGGTGTGCATTCCTTGAGCACGAGATGTTTGCATCGTGCTTTGAATTTGATGAATCTTTTCATTTCGAATTAAGTTCGCAATCGCGGGATTGTTCACTAGAATCTCTGTTGCTGCCTTTCTCCCTTTTTTATCAACAGTTGGGAAAAGACGCTGTGAAATAACTCCCACTAAAACAGATGCCAGCTGCACACGGATTTGTGGCTGTTGTGCCGGTGGAAATACGTCGATGATCCGGTTAATTGTTGACGGTGCACTCGATGTATGGAGTGTCCCTAGCACCAAGTGGCCTGTTTCTGCAGCTGTAATCGCAATTCCAATAGTCTCTAAGTCCCGCATTTCTCCTACAAGAATAATATCAGGATCTTGACGTAGTGCCCCCTTTAATCCATTTGCATACGATTGGGTATCAAAACCAACTTCTCGCTGATCAATAATAGAGTTTCCATGTCTATGCAAATATTCAATCGGATCTTCAAGCGTAACAATATGTTTTCGCATATTCCTGTTTACATAATCAATCATGGAGGCAAGAGTGGTTGATTTTCCACTTCCCGTTGGTCCTGTAACAAGAATTAACCCTTGAGGTTTCTCTACAAGTTCTGGAATAATTTTTGGTAAGTCTAATTCTTCAATCGTAGGAGTTTTGGAAGCTACCACCCTCAATGCCAATGAAACGCTTTTCCTTTGGTGATATGCATTGACACGGAACCGAGATACTCCTGGAAGACCATAGGAGTAATCAAGTTCTCCCTTTTCCTTGAACAAATCATACATATTTTCCGGGACTGTCAATTTGGCGATTTCTTCGGTATCGGGCGGCAGTAAAATATCTTTTCCATACCGCTTTATATCCCCGTTAATCCGGAAGATTGGCGGAACACCTACCGTGAAATGAATGTCGGATGCTTTAAATTCGAGTGCTGCCCGAAGTATATTCTCAAGTTTTTCTTTCATCGTTTATCTCCTACTCTAATATGGCTACTCGTAATACTTCTTCTGTCGTGGTAAACCCTTGTTTTACCTTCAAAAGACCATCATCAATTAAAAAGATTGTTTTATTTTTAATCGCAATTTCTTTTAAATTTTGAATAGAGTCGTCGTTCATGATTACTCTGCGCATTTCATCATTAATCACTAACACTTCATGAAGGGCAATTCTCCCCTTATACCCTGTCATATTACAAGAAGGGCAGCCTTTACCACGGTTGACTTTATCAATTTTCATTCCGCGTCTTGCGAATATTTCCACTTCCCGCTTTGTTGCCTCCTGCATCTCTCCACAATCGCGACAAACCTTTCTGACAAGACGTTGAGCAACGATCCCACTTAGGGAGGATGCAATTAAAAACGGTTCTACCCCCATATCAGTTAACCTAGTGATCGTTCCGATTGAATCATTCGTATGAACGGTACTTAATACTAAGTGACCTGTTAACGAGGCTCGAACCGCAATCTGTGCTGTCTCTTTATCTCGAATTTCTCCGACCATGATAATGTTCGGATCTTGGCGGAGAATGGATCGCAAACCTGCAGCAAAGGTCATTCCGACATTTGTGTTTACTTGAATCTGATTTATACCCTCCAACTGGTACTCGACGGGGTCCTCAATGGTAATGATATTAACTTGTTCGCTGTTAAGTTTATTAAGTGCCGCATAAAGGGTAGAGGACTTTCCAGATCCTGTGGGTCCCGTGATCAGCACAATCCCTGTCGGTTGTTCTATTAATTCAGAGAACCTCTTTAAATTGAGAGAATTAAAGCCTATTTTCCCCAGGTCATTTAAGGCTGCACCCATATCGAGTATCCGCATTACGATTTTCTCGCCATAGACTGTTGGCAATGTCGATACACGAAGATCAATTGGATGGAATTCGAGATTTATTTTTATTCGTCCATCCTGCGGTATCCTGTGCTCCGTAATATCGAGATTGGACATAATTTTCACCCGTGCCGTCAATACGCTTTGCATATGGCGCGGCAGAACACGTTCAACCCGCAATACCCCATCGACACGATACCTGACAACAACCTTCGTTTCATGTGGATCAATATGAATATCACTAGCCTTTTGGATAACCGCATTCGTCAGCAGCTGGTTTACCAAGCGGACAATTGGTGAATCTAGATCTGTTACATCCTCGTCTCTTCCACGCTCGTTGCCGCCAATATCGTCAAAAAGCTCTTCAAAATCCTGATCAACGTTGTAATACTTATTGATTGCCCTTAATATACCTTCTTTTGTCGCAATAACCGTTTCAATTTGGAAGCCTGTAGACAGCCTAAGATCGTCAATCACGATGAAATCCATCGGGTCCACCATGGCTACATAAAGTTTATTTCCCTCTCGTTTAAGGGGAATAATTAAATTACGTTTTGCCGTTTCTTTTGAAATGAGCGAAAAAAGATTGGTATCAAATGGATAGTGAAAGAGATTGACATGCGGTATCCCTAATTGTACTTCCAGCACTTCTGCTAACTGCTGATCGGTTATATACCCTCTTTGTAACAAAACATCTCCAATCTTCTGATTGGGTGCTTTTTCAGACAAAGCCGTTTGCAATTGCTCAGCTGTAATTAAGCCTTCCTCTATTAACAAATCTCCCAGTCTTTTTCGAGTTTGTTTCATATATGATCACTACTAACTTTATTTAGCTTGTTCATTCGGTTTCCCCCATAGGCCATTATCATCAGGATTTTCAGGTAAAGGCGGAGTTTGTGTTTCATTTGGAACTGGAGTTACAGCAGGTGTTGTTTCTGCTGGAGTAACAGTTTCTTTTTCTGTTCCCGTTAGAGCATGAATTTCAACACGATAAACTGGCGGATAATAATCCTCAGAGATTAATACACTTTCAACCAGTTTACTTCCTTCGTATTTATCCCGATATACCTTCACAATTTTCCCTTCAGCACCTTCTGTTTGTACCTTTATACTCCCTGAAGTGACTAAGGGACTATATTGCTTGATTGTTTTAGGTTTTAGCTGTTGTTCGTCTTTTTTATTGATTTCATAATCGTATAGGAGCTTTTCACCCTTTAACGTCACAATTAGGTTATTGCTATCTAACCTCAGTTCAAGTGAGTACAATGACTCGTTTGGATTAACAATAACAAAATCAGAGCCTTTTGCGAGGTTAACCTTTGCTTCCATCCCCAAAATCGCATAATCAGGGAGTGCACTGCCAATATTTCTCTCTCCAATGGTAAAATTGGTTGGCAAGATGGCTTGATAAATACCTGTTGCAAGGACACTAAGCACTGCTGAATTTTCTATTTTTTGCGTCTTAGCAAATTCTGTTAGTGAAAAGACAACTTTTTTGTCTAGGAGAATTTCAGGGTTTGCTTCAATGACTGACTGTAATTCACTTGAAACATCAGTTAGTTTTATTCTTGCTTCATTAATGACTGCATTTTTTGAGGCTGGATCTAGGATTTGGTAGTTTGTACTTAAATTAAAATGAAAGGTACCGTTGTTAAACTGTGATGCCGTATTGGATAAATCTGAAGTTAGTTTTGTAAGTTCAAGTTTACTTCGATCAAGCTGCGGAAAAAGAATCTGAATCTGCTCTTCTACCTGCAACATATCAATTGTAATAACTGCTTGATTTTGCTGACCGTCCAAGATAGCAGAGACACTTTGTGCTGAATCTAAATGGAACAGATTCGTATCAAGAGGGACGATCATTTCGCTGTATTGTAGTTCAAACTTGGTATTCTTCACCCAGTCAACGTACTTTTCTTCTATTAATGAAACGGCTTCGCTCTCTGATTTTCCGGACAAATCTATAGACCCGACTGTTGTCCCATCAGCATATTTCCCGCCAGCCCCTGTGAGATTCACAAAAGCTTTTGCACCAAAATGGGAAAAACTAAATATAAAAGCAGTACTAAAAAAAAGCACTACGAAAAGTTTTATGAAACGTTGATATTTACCCAACAGCTCGCCCCCTTTCTAGTTCTTAACTAATTCAATTTTTTTATTTGAACCCTTGTCTTCCGTCTCAACATTTGCCGCAGCAGCTGCTTCCTCGAAACCGAATAGTAATTCCAGCTCACCATCATCTAATTGGTTTTCTTCGTTACTTGTTTCTTTGTCTTCCTTCGCTTCAAGGTCTGCCAGTTCAGAAAGCCAGTCGTCTTCTGCAGAGTCTGCTATTTTGTCAGTCTCTTCTAGCAGCAAATTTTCAATCTCAGATAAGTAACCTGGTGCTACTTCCAAAGGAGTTTCTTTTACATCTATTGCTTCAAGATCACTCTCTTGAATAAAAATATCTTCACTATCATCATCCAAATTCTGAATTTGCTCTGATTCAGATGGAATTAAACTAGCAGTAACATTTATCTCAGAAGCAGGTGCTGCTTCTATCTCATCTAAATCTAGTAAATCATACTCAGATTTATTTTCTGTTTGCTGATTCGAAAAAGTAAGTTCAAATTCTTCAACTATCACTTCTTCACCTGAGGATGTATTATATAATGCTCGTCCTAATCGACTGTCCATAATATATGAAACAAAAAAGGTTAAAACGAACAATAGCAATAAAATTTGCCACAGCGCGACAAAATTAACAGCAAAAAGTCCACCTAGGGCGATGACAAAGGACAATAAAGCCACAGCAAGCTTTCCTTTTAAATTGAAACCAAGTGATAAAAAGGACATAACCAAAAGTGAAAGCAGCATAGCACCAAAGGCCCATATGATTGTTTGCATACATTAACTCCTCTTCTCTTTCTCTATTAAATTACATTTTTATTTAAAATATTACATTTTTAGTTCATTTCCATTAAAATTAGACATATTTCGCACACTAATTATTGTATAATACTATTAGGCATTTTGAAAGAAGGCGAAAAACTTTTTATCTAGGTAAATTTACCCTAGTAAACGAAGATGGCAGGTGATTATTTGTTCATTTTACTCAAAAATGAAAAAGGGGTAACGTTGATAGAATTATTAACCTCTATTGTTATTTTATCTATTATCCTATTAAGCTTTATGACGTTTTTTACAAACTCATTTCAATATAATGCAATCTCGTCCGACAAAATGAAAGCTACAAATATTGCCAGAGAAGTACAGGAAGATTTCAAAGTTAACGCAGATAAGAATTTGGAATTAAAAAACTTAATTACTTTTTCAAAGACTTCAATCGGTACTACAATTCCAAAAGCAAGCTACCCTAAACTTAATTTAACTGAGGATATAACAAAAAGCAGCGAAGTCCTGACATTAAAGTTAATGAGTCAGAACTTTCATGTTGAAGTGTTGGTGGATACTAAGAGTGATCCAAATCTACATTCCTCTCTTGCGAAAATACATGTAAAGGTAAAAAAAGGGACGAAAATCGTATCTGAAGCTTTTACGTACTTTGAAAATTAAGGGGGATTACAATACATGAATAAATCCCTTTCTAATGAAAATGGGATTACCCTAATAGAATTATTAGCTACCCTAGCCATTGTTTCGTTTGTTAGTATTCTTCTTTATGGTGTTCTGATGGATGGCTTTAACTATTCAAAGAAATCCAAGGAGAAAGTTTCTATCCAACAGGAAATGAATATTGTCGTTACCTCGATTACAAAATTCCATGAGTCCTATGGATCTTATGACATTAAGGTGGACGGTCCAAATTCCAGCAAAATACAATTAATTAGTACGGACAAAACAATCGAATTATCCAATCCTAGCTTTGAATACTCATTGATTGATTATAAAGGGGTAACAGAAACACCATTTTCCCCCACCACCACTGTGAGTACAACTCAGCCTTTGTATATAAAAATCATTATTAAGGATAAAAAGCAACCCAGCCAGACATATGAGGTTAAAACGATTATTTCCAGGTTATAGGGAGGAATTTATGTGAAGTACTTAAAAAACGAAAGAGGGATGACACTGGTTATTGTGCTGTTAACGATAACGGTGTTCTCCGTACTAGGTTTGGCTGTTATGGGGGCATCTGTCAACAATGTAAAACAGGTGAAAAAAGCAGAGACCGATATCCAAACTGTTGATGCAGCGGAAATGGGAGTTCAATACTACAATACGTTGTTGAAGGATTTCTTCCACCAACAAATTGCTCTAAAGAAAAGTGAAATTAAAACTTTGATTCAGAATGACTATGTAAACAAAGTACCGCTTACAGATGATAAAATTGAAGAATACGAGAAAAAGCTTGGTGAAAAACTGATACAGGCCTTTAATAGTTCTCCTCTTTTCCCAGCTTTCGGAACAGCCCTTAGTAAGGATATTGATACACCTACCAAAACTTACTTTAAAATAAAAAATCTTTCACCTTCACCATTATGTCCAACTTGCAATACTACAGCTAAGGAGACAGTCGAACAGATAGAATTCAGCTATGAAAGCTTTGGACATACGAATCAGCAGCCTGAAAAAAAGCTAACTGGAAAATTTGTCTTTACGTTTTCAATCGATAAATCCGAAATAAAAGAAAAATTAATCCCTGCTCAAAATCACGATTATACAACATTAATTCCAAAGCCAACAAATGTGTCTCCCTGTTCCTCAGAAGCATTTGGAAATGGAAACAATGGCAGAGATGTTTTTGATACAGTAAATTGTAGTTACAATCAGTTAATTAGCGTAGAAAAGCCTTCTGAAATAACAGATTCAATACTAGTTTTCGATAAGGGCGTTCAATTTATTAAACAATTAAACAAAGGGATTGAAGATTCAACCTTATATATTACCGGAGTGCCTGGCACTACTACTTTATTTAATAAACAAGTTAATGGAATTCATAATTCCAAAATTCTTGTAAAAGGAAATGCACAATTTGAAACAGTAAATCAGGGGATTCATAATTCAACCATTGTTGTTGTGGGCAACGCCAAATTTGGTGACGGACAAGATAAACTTAAGAAATTAGAGCATTCATCTATTTACGTTATCGGAAATGCAGATATGACTGATATTGATTTTACACAATTCTCGACAACCGCAAAAATATGCGTTAAAGGGACCATTACTGGAGATTCAAGTCTATATAATTATCCGATTTATTCCGAAAGCTATAATAAGGTTAAATTTGATGAAAAGTGTTCACTCGGAATTATTCAAGACGGCGACAAAACCATTGATATCTCTGACCAATTTATGGATTGGGCTGAAGAAATAAAGCCAATAGTATCCTATAACTAAGCCAAAAAGGTGTTCCGCGTCGGAACACCTTTTTTATTAACACGTCGAATATTCCGCAACCCGATTTCTCCCTGCCCGTTTCGCCCCAACATATAACGCCCTATCTGCATGTCGGACCAAAGCTAGTGGGTCTTCTGCATCCTCTGGTGCAGTTGCTACCCCAATGGAGGCAGTTATTTTCACCTGATGCTGATTAAAATCTAAAGATTGCTGTAAAATAAATGGCCAGTTGGCGATTGATTGCCTGATCATCTCTGCCATCTGGAAAGCTTCTTCCTTTTGTGCTTCAGGCAGGAGAACGACAAATTCCTCGCCGCCATATCGGGCGACTGTTCCTCTCGAACCTACAAGATTCGTTAATCTATTAGCTAATTCACATAGAATTTCGTTTCCGCTTTGGTGACCGTACGTGTCATTTACTGCTTTAAAATGGTCGATATCTAGGATAATTAATGATAAAACTTTTCTTTCAAATTGGAATAACTTATCAAATTCATCTGTCAGTAATTTTTCAAAGTATCGATAATTATATAATTTCGTTAATGCGCATCGTTCACTTTGTGTTTTTGTGAGTTCATAGTGCTTCGCATTTTCCATCGCCACTGCAAAATAGGAACAAAGAATATCAACAATCATTAACTGTGATTTTTCGTATGCTCTTTTCCGCTTTGAAGCGAGTATTAGTACCCCAATTACTTTTTTATTTCTGACAATTGGTACCGCTAAAACACTTTCTGCATCAACAGGGAGTAATCCCTTCGAAAAAGACTGCCAATCTTTTTTTGAATTATATAAGTAGCCTTTTTGTTTTTCCCAAACAAAACCGCTAATTCCCTCATTTTTTCTAACCTTTACTATATCGCTTGTTAACCATGAACCCCCTTCTATCCGCCTGGATAATTGAAGTTCTTCTTCATCATTTACCACTTCCATAATATAAGCATAGTCAACCGGGAGCATTTCACTTAGTTTTTGGATAAACAGGTCAATAACTCCATTAACCTCAAGACGTTCTGCCATCTGGTGGCCGATTTCAGCGGCTTTTTGTAAATACTCATTAATTTTTTCAGTGGAATAATACAAATTAAAAATGATGGATAAACTTGCAAACGGGAAAGCCACTATTAATAATGCGATTAATTCTAGTTGGTTATAGAACATATAGAGCACAAAGCCGAGAGGCAAGGTTAAAAATGTTGTAATGGTTTCAACGATGAAATCCTTCCCAAAGTAGGATTCCTTACTTTTATAGATAGCATAGAAATAAAACGAAATAATAACCTGATTAAGAAAGTAATTGACTACAGCATATAATGCTGCAAGCCATATGGCATTTGTGTCATGTAATAAACTAGGTCCTGTTTTTCCTCCTAGTGAATAGTAAACAAATCCACTAAATAACGATACCAAGAAAAACATGATTAAATTTAGCGGTATTCGAAAATATTGATCCTTTTGAACTCGAAGCCTTAGAAGAAGCACAATGACCGCTGCTTGAGCAAAGACCATTTCAATGAACAAACCAAAGCTTAAAAATGTAGCAAGCGATACCCATTGAATCAAAAAGATCGGAGTATTATTGATAACCATTGGCATAAATGCAACAACAGCCGTAAGTGTTAAAAAGGCGAACAGTTCTAACCATTGACCTGAGAAATGAGGAGGGTATTTTTGATAAGTAAAATACATTCCAGCTGGAACTAGCAATAACCACATAAGAAAAATTGTATTCTTTGTTTTTTGATCAACAGCCATTTCACTCCCCCTCCTCACCTGCATTATTTTGAAATCGAGATGGTTTCATTTTATCAAAAGTACTTTAGCCTGTCATAGTGAAATGGTATTGTTTTTCAAAAATTCACTTAAATACGGTTTAGCCTCAGAGATGAAGTATAAAGAGCCCGTAACAACGAGCACTGAATCTGGCTGAAGATTTTGGATACAATTTGCAAGATGGGCATTCCAATTCTCACCGAGTTTCTTATTGGTTGATTGACTTATGGAATACAAATCAATTGCCTCCGCTGCTCGAGGAAAATCGAATGATACAAAAGAGATTTCATCTGCAACTAAATCCAATTGAGCAATCATTTTATTCAGTTTCTTATCCTTTAATGCCGCAAACACAATATGAATGGTATGGTTAGCATACCGAGTGGAAAGTTCATGGACTAGGGCCGATATCCCCTCATCATTATGTGCACCGTCAATGATAACAAGTGGAGTATTAGAAAGAATCTCAAATCTTCCTGGCCAGTACGCTGTTTTTAGGCCAGTCCTTATATCATTTATAGAAATTGAAAATTCTTCATGCTGATCAATCCCTTGTGCAGCCATTATCGCTAATGATGCATTTTCTGTTTGATGTTGACCAATCATGTTAATTTCAACTTGTTCATATTTGCCTTCTGCATTTCTTAGAGTAAACTCTTCGCCATGTTCCTTCGGATTGTGAGCGGTAATGGAGAACTCCTGATTTAACCGATATAGAGGTGCATGCTTGATATCAGCCTGTTCCTCTATTACTTTCATCGCATTCTCATTTTTAACTGCTGTAAAAACAGGTGTGCCTTCTTTAATGATACCCGCTTTTTCAAAGGCAATTTCTTCGTATGAATGTCCAAGGATATTCGTATGATCAAGTCCAATGCTAGTTATGATTGAAGCGATTGGCTGAATGATATTTGTAGAATCAAACCTGCCGCCTAGTCCTACTTCATAGAGGACAATATCCACTTGATTCACATTGGCAAAGTAATAGAAGGACATTGCTGTGATTACTTCAAACTCCGTCGGTCCGCCAAGCTCTGTTTCTTCTAATTCATCCGCAAGCGGTGCAATCACATTGGTCAAATGCAGTATTTCCTCGTCAGAGATTGGCTTTCCATTTACAGAAATTCTTTCATTAAATTGTTCAATATATGGTGAGGTAAAGGTTCCTACAGAGTAGCCGGCTGCTTCGAGAATCGAACGCAAAAAGGTTACAGTCGAACCTTTTCCATTTGTGCCGCCAATATGGACGGTTTTCATTTTTAGTTCAGGATGGCTCAGTTTCTCCATCATCCATTCCATTCGGGTAAGACCTGGTTTAATTCCTAGTCTTAATCTCCCGTGTATCCAATCAAGGGCTTCTTTATAGGTTGTAAACATTTCTGGCACCCCAACTTTATTTTTTTCTAAAAGAAAACGAATCCTTACAGAAAGGACTCGTCTTCTTTTCTTCTTATTATAAACCTTTTAACTCATTTAAACGAGCTTCTACTAACGCTCTTTTTTCACGATAATCTTTTTCTTTTGCACGTTCTTCAGCAACAACACTCTCAGGCGCCTTCTTCATAAAGCCTTCGTTGTTAAGCTTCTTTTCTACTCTCTCTACTTCTTTTGTAAATTTATCATATTCCTTTGTCAGGCGGGCAATCTCTTCCTCAATGTTAATCAGTCCTTCTAGTGGAAGAATGATTTCCAAACCAGTGATCACCGCTGTCATAGCCTTTTCAGGTGTCTCAAGGTTGATACCCATTTGTAATTCTTCAGGGTTACAGAACTTTTCAATATAAGAACGATTCTTTTCAATCGCTGCTAAAACTGAATCATCCTTCGCCTTTACAAGCATTTTAATTTTCTTGCTCATTGGCGTGTTTACTTCAGCACGGATGTTTCTAACGGAACGAATCATTTCCATTAACATCTTCATTTCCTGTGATGCTTGTTCATCACTGTTTGCAGGATTTACTTCCGGCCATTTTGCAGTTGTGATTGATTCACCGCTGTGTGGCAGGTTCTGCCAGATTTCCTCGGTAATGAATGGCATGAATGGATGTAACAAACGCATTGTCTGATCCAAAACATGTGCAAGAATCGAACGCGTTGTTTTCTTCGCTGCTTCATCATCACCATATAATGGAAGCTTTGCCATTTCAATATACCAATCACAGAAATCATCCCAGATGAAGTTGTACAGAGCACGGCCAGCTTCTCCGAATTCATAGCGCTCTGAAAGCTTCGTAACGGTTTCAATGGTTTCATTTAATTGCGTTAGAATCCATTTATCTGCAACTGACTTTTCTCCGCTAAAATCAATCTCTTCATGTGTCATGCCATCCATGTTCATTAATGCAAAACGAGAGGCATTCCAAATTTTATTCGCAAAGTTCCAAGTCGATTCTACTTTTTCAAAGCTAAAGCGTAAATCTTGACCTGGCGCGCTTCCGGTTGAAAGGAAGTAACGTAAGGAATCGGCACCGTACTTGGCGATAACATCCATCGGGTCCACACCGTTACCAAGAGATTTACTCATTTTGCGTCCTTGTTCATCGCGAACTAAACCATGGATGAGAACATCTTTAAATGGTCTTTCACCTGTAAATTCAAGGCTTTGGAAAATCATACGTGATACCCAGAAGAAGATGATATCATAACCTGTTACAAGTACATCGGTTGGGAAGAAACGCTTAAAGTCTTCTGCCTCCACATTCGGCCAGCCCATTGTGGAGAACGGCCAAAGTGCAGAACTGAACCACGTATCCAATACATCTTTATCCTGTTCCCAATTCTCAATGTCGGCAGGAGCCTCATGACCAACAAATACTTCACCCGTTTGTTTGTGGTACCAAGCCGGAATTCGATGACCCCACCATAGCTGTCTGGAAATACACCAGTCACGGATATTTTCCATCCATCTTAGATAAGTATTTTCGAAGCGGTTAGGAACAAAGTTTACTTTATTTTCCTTGTTTTGAAGAGCAATCGCTTCATCCGCAAGCGGCTGCATTTTTACAAACCATTGTGTTGAAAGATAAGGCTCAACTACTGCGCCGCTGCGCTCGGAATGACCAACAGAGTGTAAATGCTCTTCAATTTTGAAAAGAACACCTTGTTCTTGAAGGTCTTTAACAATTTGTTTACGGCATTCAAAACGGTCCATGCCTTTATATTTTCCAGCTCTGTCATTCATCGTGCCGTCTTCGTTCATCACAAGAACACGCTCAAGATTGTGACGATTGCCGATTTCAAAATCGTTCGGGTCGTGTGCTGGTGTAATTTTAACTGCCCCAGAACCGAATTCCATATCTACATAGTCATCACCAACAATCTGAATTTCACGACCAACGATTGGAAGAATTACAGTTTTACCAATTAAATGCTTGTAGCGCTCATCCTCAGGATGAACAGCAACAGCTGTATCACCTAACATGGTTTCTGGACGAGTAGTGGCTACTTCAATATGTCCTGAACCGTCAGCTAACGGGTATTTCATATGATAGAAAGCACCTTGAACATCTTTGTAAATAACCTCGATGTCCGATAATGCTGTTTTTGTAGATGGATCCCAGTTGATAATGTATTCGCCGCGATAAATAAGTCCTTTGTTATAGAGTGTTACAAATACTTCGCGTACGGCTGCTGACAAGCCTTCATCCAATGTGAAACGTTCACGGCTGTAATCTAATCCTAAACCTAGCTTCGCCCATTGCTGACGGATATGTGAAGCGTATTCTTCCTTCCACTTCCAGGTTTCCTCAACGAACTTTTCGCGCCCTAAATCATAACGGCTCTTGCCTTCGCCGCGAAGCTTCTCTTCAACTTTTGCTTGAGTTGCGATCCCGGCGTGGTCCATTCCCGGAAGCCAGAGAACATCATAGCCCTGCATCCGCTTCATGCGTGTCAAGATATCCTGCAATGTTGTATCCCACGCATGCCCTAAGTGCAGCTTACCGGTAACGTTTGGCGGCGGGATAACGATTGTATATGGCTTCTTTCCTTCATCATTCTGCGCTTCAAAAAACTTTCCTTTAACCCACCAATCATAACGCCCTTGCTCAATCGACTGTGGATCATACTTCGTCGGCATGGTAATTTCTTTTGTTTCCATTTGACCATCTCCTTTATTTCTACTTCTGTCTTTTAAGAAAAACTTAGACATACAAAAAACCCCAT
Organism: Neobacillus niacini; assembly: GCF_019749295.1. Taxonomy (GTDB): domain Bacteria; phylum Bacillota; class Bacilli; order Bacillales; family Cytobacillaceae; genus Neobacillus; species Neobacillus niacini_D. The sequence continues at coordinate 213,604 of NZ_JACWFG010000008.1, read as the reverse complement.
TCGTCATAAAAGGACGAATGGAGTTTGCTTCGCGGTACCACCTTTTTTCCAATCAAAAGAAATTGATTGGCGCTTAAATAGATAACGGATTTGATCCGTCTTTAACTAGTAGGATGTGAAAATCCATTCGCTAAAGAAGCTCAAGGGCGACCTTCCGAGTGTCTGCTTAGGAACCTTTCAGCTAATGGCTCCCTCTCTTTTAGCAGGTGAACATCGTACTCTTCCCTGTCTGTGCCTATGTGTTTTTAATTATATTGTATATACTACCCAAAAAGTGTTCTCGACGTCAATAATGATAGCCAATTTTTTTATATTATATACCATTTTGAAAAAAACGTTAAGGAATTAGGAGAATTACCTATGTAGATAGAATATACATAAAAGAAATAGGTTTTTGGAGGGGAAGGTTGTTATGAAGAAGAGGAAATTCATCACCAAATACTCTTACACTCCCTGGTATCGAACCGTTAGGAGAGCATGCGAGCAGTTGATTTTGCCGTTTACGATCTTTCAATTAATCCGAACATTGTTTATACCTACCGTCTTTGATGTTTTGTTATTAAGCATTTTTGTTGCGATAGCCGTATCAATCTATTTTGAGATTGTTTAAGAGCCCATTTAGCATCTTTTACTGCTGCTGGGCTCCTTCTTTTGCCTGTCTTTCTCGTTCATCCATTTCAGTCATTCTCATCACAACATATTCGGAATTCTTCAAGTGCCAGTATTTGCGCTGTAGCATCCGCACAAATTTCAGCTCATTCTTTGGCTGTTCTTTTTTATAATACCGTTCGACCACCTGGATGATTGGAATAGGATAGGCTAGGTAACTATAGAAAAGAAGCTTTTCATCACTTTTAAAAGGAAAGAATTTAAAGTAATGGTTCACCCAATCAAGAGCTTCATCATTACGTTTTGGCTGTGTATTAAAGGAACGTGAAAGGTATGGCAATAAATCATGTATCGGTGAGCCATAACGGGCATTTTCAAAGTTTATAAAATATCCGTACCCCTTATCATCATAAAGAAAATGTTCAGAGGATAATTTCCCATGGGTAATCACCATTCTTGCTTTTTCTGCATCCTTTGTTTTTTCATACCACTCTTCAAATTTTGTTTTTGAAAAACGAAGTGCCTGACTTATTTCGTTATAGTACAAGCAGAATACAAGCTCAAAAGGAGACATATAGGTCTTTTTTTCACATTCATCAATAAATCCGTCCAGAAATTCTTGATTCTTGTCAAGGAGCTGGATGGTTTTCTCATAATGCTCTGTTCGTTCGTCTTTATTCACAGAGATGTCTTTGGCAGATAATGTGTGAAGCCTCGCCAATTCACGAAATAATTGCTGGTGTTTATGAGTCCGGTCTTCCTTAACTTCATTCGACATCCAAGGCATTAAGTAATAGAGTGCTTTATCATGGAGGACGGCGTATCTTCCGTCCATGGTAGGATAAATGGGCACAATGCGATTGAAGCCCTTTTGATACAGAAGATGAACATGACGAATAAAATCTGTTCCAGTAGTCGGAACAATTTTTTTCAAGGCAAATGTCCCTTTATTGGAATAGATTTTTTTTATATTGCCGTGTTCCTCAACGAAATATGGCTGTACCTGATAGTTATTTAATATCGGTAGCAGTGGTCCCAGCAAGTTCGCATCACTCATCAACAGTCAACTGCCTTTCACTCATGGAAAGTCCTTAAAAGGATGTGAGCAGGTTATGGAAACCCGCTCACCTTTTTTTGATCATTATTTTTTTGCAAATGCAACAGGCACATATAATACTTGGCCCTCATATACATCTTGATTGAGCTCAAGATTGTTATAACGTAAAAGATTAGGGACAGACACGTCATACCGATCAGCAAGACTATCGAGCGTATCGTCCTTTTGAACAATACAAACTTTTAATCTGGCTTGATCAGAGCTGTCTTCCTTACGTGCAAAGAACTCCGTGAGTGTCATACTCTTCTTTTTAGATGACTTCTTCTTTGCTTGTTTCGGCGGTGCCTCTGGTGACGAAGAACTTTCCTCAAAAACAGGTTCCTTCACGTCCTCAGCTTCTTCCACTTCTTCCGCAGCTGGCGGCGCTGGTGCCGGTGCTGGTGCCGGTGCTGGTGCTTCCTCGACGACTTCCTCTATTTCTTCAACAGGCTCACTTGCTTCACTTCTTGCATGCTCGAATACAACAGGTATCTGAGGCTCTTCCTCAGGCTCTTCGATTTCTTCAGGTTCTTCATACGTAAAGGTTGGGAATTTCGGGAATGCCTCCACCTTTTCCTCTTCTGGCTGCTTTCTAGCTTCAGCCTCAAACAAGAAAGTATCTTCAAATTGGTTCTCTTCTTGTTCTTCCTCTTCTGGCTCTTCCGCTCTTGGTACTTCTACCTGGTAGCGATGGAGCACCTCAAACTCTTCCTCCTGCTCAACCACCTCTTCTTCTTGCTGAGTTGAATCATACAGCCCGCTGATCGTTAGTTCAGCTGATAGCTTTAGGCAGCTGCGCTCCGGAAAGGAGTAATCAAAGGACTCCACAAGGACATCGATATCATAAATGCTCTGAATTCGATTGTTTGGAATGGTAATATCAACAGGAAAACGATGTGAAAATTCACAAAGCCCTTCCTCCTGGGCTTCCACTCTTTCTACGTACTTTTGGTTTGGTACATTTTCTTCCTCTTCCACTGCACTTTCAACATCATTTCTATATTCGCCTGTTAATTCCAGCGAACCTCGGATGGTTACATATTGATCATTTTCCTGGATGGTAATATCCGGGTCTAGAGAAATCGACACAAGTTCAGTTACTTCCTGTCCCTTTCTAAACCACAAAGACTCCTCCAAGGAAAATCGCAGGCACGATTGATTCTCCTGAGACAAAGCGACTCCTCCTTTCGTTTCCTTTACGTAAAATCACTATGTCACTTACACAATATGAACAAAGGCAAATAATTATGATAAAAAAGCCTTCTTATGCGAAAAAGTTTACGAGAGACCACTTACATTGACCGAAAGGCTTTCTCCTTCCATGCTTGAGTCACTCCAGACGGCTTGCATTGACCGAAACCCTTTCTCTTTCGATGCTTCGGTCACTCCAGACCGCTTGCATTGACCGAAACCCCTTCTAGTTCTTTGCTTCGGTCACTCCAGACCGCTTGCATTGACCGAAACCCTTTCTCTTTCCATGCTTCGGTCACTCCAGACTACCTGCATTGACCGAAACCTTTCTCTTTTCATCTTTCGGTCACTCCAGACCACTTCCATTGACCGAAACTCTTCCTAGTTCTAAGTTTCGGTCACTCCAGACCACTTCCATTGACCGAAACTCTTCCTAGTTCTATGTTTCGGTCACTCCAGACCACCTGCATTGACCGAAACCCATTCTCTTTCTATGATTCGGTCACTCCAGACCACTTGCATTAACCGAAACTCTTTCTAGCTCTATGCTTCGGTCACTCCAGACCACCTGCATTGACCGAAACCCATTCTATTTTCATCTCTCGTCACTCCATGCTTATGTATTTCAAAATAAAAGACACTCATCAGGTTGATAAGTGTCTAAAAAGGTATTATTTTAGTTTTGAGAAAGCAATTTCTGCTGCTTTGATTGTTTTTTCGATATCTTCATCGGTGTGTTCTGTTGATAAGAACAATCCTTCGAATTGAGATGGCGGCAGGAATACTCCTTGCTCAGCCATTTCACGATAGTAAGCAGCAAAATATTCTAGGTTAGAGGATTTTGCTGTTTCATAGTTAATAACCTCTTCATTGGTGAAGAAGAATCCAATCATGGAACCAGCACGGTTAAAGGTAACGGGAATGTCATACTTTTCTGCCGCTGCTTTAATTCCTTTTTCGAGTAAATCGCCTTTGCGTTTGAACTCTTCGTAATGTTCTGGTGTTAATTGACTTAAGGTCTCATAACCAGCGGTCATTGCAAGCGGATTTCCTGAAAGTGTTCCTGCTTGATAGATTGGTCCTGCAGGAGCGATTTGGCGCATGATTTCTGCTTTACCGCCGTAAGCGCCTACTGGCAGCCCGCCGCCGATTACCTTACCAAGACATGTGATATCAGGCAGGATATTGAAATGGCCTTGTGCACAATTATAGCCAACACGGAAGCCTGTCATTACTTCATCAAAAATCAACAATGCGCCATTTTCAGTTGTAATCTCACGAAGACCTTCTAAGAATCCAGGAAGAGGCGGTACAAGACCCATATTCCCTGCAACGGGTTCAACGATAATACAAGCAATATCATCTCCGAACTGTTCGAACGCGTATTTTACGCCTTCAAGGTCATTGTACGCCACTGTAATCGTGTTCTTCGCCACTCCTTCAGGAACACCAGGGCTGTCTGGCAATCCCAGTGTAGCGACACCAGAGCCGGCTTTAATCAATAGTGAATCACCATGTCCATGATAGCAGCCTTCAAATTTCAAAATCTTATTACGTCCAGTATATCCGCGTGCTAAGCGAAGTGCACTCATGGTCGCTTCTGTTCCGGAAGATACCATCCTTACCACTTCGATTGATGGTACACGTTCAATCACAAGCTTAGCCAGTTCATTTTCCATCAATGTTGGTGCGCCAAAGCTTGTACCAAGCTCCGCCACCTTTTTAATTCCTTCAACCACACGATCGTTTGTATGTCCAAGGATTAGCGGTCCCCAAGATAATACGTAATCGATATATTCATTGCCATCGATATCATAGACTTTTGACCCTTTTCCTCTTTCCATGAAAATCGGATCCATATTTACAGATTTAAACGCACGCACCGGGCTATTCACGCCGCCAGGCAGCATGGTTTGAGCTTCTTTAAATGCTTCTACTGATTTTGTATATGAGCGCATTATGAGTTCCTCTTTTCGAGTTGTAGTTATTGATCTTCCTTCAACCAGCGGCATGCATCTTTAGCAGCATACGTGATAATCAGGTCTGCACCTGCACGTTTGAATGCAATTAGCATTTCCATAACGGTTTGTTTTTCGTCAATCCAGCCGTTTGCTGCAGCTGCCTTAATCATTGAATATTCACCACTGACATTATACGCAACAACAGGAAGGTTAAAGTTATTTTTAACATCACGGATTATATCTAGGTAAGGCATACCCGGTTTTACGATTAAGAAATCCGCACCTTCTGCCACATCAGATTCTGCTTCTCTGAATGCTTCCATACGGTTCGCAGGATCCATTTGATAGGTTTTACGATCACCGAACTGCGGTGCGCCTTCTGCTGCCTCACGGAAAGGTCCGTAAAAGGCTGAAGCGTATTTTACTGCATAAGACATAATTGGAATTTCTGTAAAGCCAGCTTCATCTAATCCAGCACGGATCGCTGTTACGAAGCCGTCCATCATATTCGATGGAGCGATGATATCAGCACCAGCTTCAGCTTGAGCGATGGCTGTTTTTACAAGTAATTCTAGAGAAGGGTCATTTAGGATTTTATCGCCTTCCACCATTCCGCAATGGCCGTGGCTTGTGTACTCACATAAGCAAGTATCCGCAACCACAATCATTTCTGGGTAATGTTCTTTTATGTAACGTGTGGCAACCTGAATAATGCCGTGGTCATGGAATGCCTGTGTACCACACTCATCCTTCGTTGCTGGAATTCCAAATAATAAAACAGATTTGATGCCGTGTGCCACGATATCATCCATTTCAGCTTTTAAATTATCCATTGATACTTGGAAAACACCTGGCATGGACGATACTTCTCTGCGAATGTTTTCGCCTTCATAAATAAATAATGGATAGATGAAATCATCTGGTCTTAGGTGGTTTTCTCGGACAAGTGCACGCATGTTAACACTTGAACGTAATCGGCGATGACGTGAAAATTGAAGTTCCATTTATATTTACCCCCAAATTGTTATTTAGGCTGTTCAAAGTAGTCTGTTGATTTCCACTCCAGGCACTTCGCTTTCCGCGGGCGGTCCGGGGAGCCTCCTCGGCGCTGAAGCGCCTGTGGGGTCTCCCCGGACCCGTCCTCCCGCAGGAGTCTTCGTGCCTTCCGTTCCAATCAACAGAGTGCCAAAAATTTCAAACTTTAACACAGCCCAATTAAATTATCATTTTTCTAAGTATTCTATTGTGCTCTTAATCATCTCATTAACTGTGTATTCTTTTGGAGAGACATGTACTGGCAATCCAAATGCGTGTAATCTCTTTTCTGTTACTGGTCCGATGCAGCTGATGACACATCTGTTAAGATGGTTTTCAAGTTTATGCTCTTTTACCACACTCATAAAGTGAGTAACCGTGGAAGGGCTGGTAAACATCAAGATATCTAGTTCATCCTCAGCAATCATTTTAGCCAGCTTCTCCGTGCTCTCCTCTGGCATGTAGGTTTCATAAATAACGATTTCATCGACAACTACCCCATGATTACTGAGAGAAGTGGAAATATACTCCCGCGCAAGATTCCCCTTAGGAATCAACACCTTTGAACCACTAGGTACAAGCGGCAGAAATTCCTCTGTAAATACCTCTGTCACATAGGCAGACGGTACAAACTCTGCTTTGTATCCTCTTTCCTCTAGTACTTCTTCGGTTTTTCTGCCGATTACCGCAATTTTCGGAAAGAATGAATGATCTTCTTTTTTAAAAAAAGAAAAGAATGTTTCCACAGTGACATTGCTTGTAAAAATGACCCAGTCATATGTATCAATCTCATTCATAGCCTTTTGCAGCTCTTTTGTGAGTTCAGTAGGGCGAAATGCAATTAGAGGGATTTCGATTGAAATCCCTCCATACTTTTCGACAAGTTGTGAAAAGGATTTTGCCTGGCCAGCTCCGCGAGGAACAAGGACCTTTTTGTCTTTCAACCCTAATGGTTTTAGCATTGACCTTCGAGCTCCCGCTTAACCTTCTCAATCAGGTCCTTAGCTCCCTTTTCGATTAATAGGTCAGCTGCTTGAATACCAAGCTCCTCTGGGTCGGTTCCTCTTAGTTCTTCTTTGAAGATTTCCTGACCTTCAGGAGAAGCCACTAATACTGTAAGCATGATATCATCATTATCAGCTATTTGGGCAAAACCAGCTATTGGCACCTGGCAGCCGCCTTCCATTTTTTGAAGGAAAGCACGTTCAGCTCTAACGGCTCTTTCCGTTTTCTTACAAGTGAATTTTTCAAATAGTTCAAGAAGTTCCTTATCGTCCTCACGGCATTCGATGGATAAAGCCCCTTGGCCAACGGCTGGAACACAAATATCCGCATCAATAAATTCTGTTATTGTTTCCTTTGCCCAGCCAAGACGGGAAAGTCCTGCTGCAGCAAGGATAATAGCATCATATTCTTCATCTTTAAGCTTTTGTAATCTTGTATCAACATTGCCTCGAATCCATTTAATCTCTAAATCAGGACGCTGTGCTAAGATCTGAGCGCTGCGGCGAAGACTGCTAGTGCCGATAATCGCTCCCGGCTTCAAATCTTTTAATTTAACATGGTCTCTTGATATCAACGCATCACGATGGTCCTCACGGAAAGGAATACAGCCAATAGTAAGACCTTCTGGCAGGACAGCCGGCATATCTTTCATACTATGAACAGCCATGTCAATTTCTTTATCCATCATAGCTTGTTCGATTTCCTTCACAAACAAACCTTTTCCGCCTACTTTTGAAAGAGTAACATCAAGGATTTTATCTCCTTTTGTAACAATTTCTTTTACTTCAAATTCAAAAGGTCCTCCGAGCTTCTTAAGCTGTTCAATTACCCAATTAGTTTGTGTTAGTGCTAATTTGCTGCGTCTAGAACCTACGATAATTTTTCTCATGACTGCCTCCTACTATTATGAGTACCAAAAGTGAAATGATGATAATTGACCAAAAAGAAAGAAGTTAATTAATACAACTAAAAAAGATCCGGCATTCCAAAGGGCTAATTGCCTGCCTGACATATTTTTAACGATACGCAGGTACAAATAAATACTGTAGCCTGTCAACAAAAGAAATGAACCAATTATTTTCATATCGTACCAAGGCATACCCGGCACCTTTAAAATGGCCCACTGCAGCCCAAGGATTAAGCTTAATAACAGCATTGGAACCCCAATTACTACTAAAATATAAGAGGATCGCTCCAGCTTGCTTAAATCTGCTAGTCTCATAAGTCTTGGACCCCATTTTTTCCTTTTCAACAAATCATATTGAATCAGATAAAGAAGTGATAAGACAAAGGACAAAGAAAATGCCCCGTAAGATAGAATCGCCATTGTAATATGTATAAGCAAAAGCTCGGACATAAGCTGATTGCTTATGACATGCGAATCATATTTAACTGGAGCAAATGTATGAATCGCTATAACGATAAAGCCAAGAATATTAGTAAAGAAAACGATGAAATCAACCTTAAGCAATCGGTTGATTCCTAGCGATAGTGTTACTAAAACCCAGGCATAAAAATATAAACCCTCGAAGATTGTTAGCGCCGGAAATCTCCCTGTTTTTAACATATAAGAAGTTAAGAAAATCGTTTGTAAAACCCATACAAACGCAAGTAACCAGAAGGCGATACGGTTTGCCTTCCGGTTATGGTGAATGAAATCGAAAAAATATAACAACACACTGAAGGCATATAGGACAACTGTCAATTCGTGCAGCCGCGTCATATGGAAGTCAAACATATTTGTGTACCTCTTATGACTGAAAGGAAGCCTGCGGTACTGTAACCACTGCATTATTCGTTTCGGCTGCTTTCGTTTGTTTTTCTACAAGCTCTTCAATATTAAAGATTTTCATAAATAAATCCAATGCCTCTTCAGCGTCTGGACGAGCAGCCAATTCTTTTGCTTGTAAAATAGGATCCTTTAAAAGCTGGTTAATAATACTCTTTGTATGCTTATTTAAAACTTTTCTATCACGATCCGATAAATTCGGAAGCTTGCGTTCAATACTAACCATCGTTTCAGCTTGAATCGCAAGTGCCTTATCTCTAAGTGCTGAAATAACAGGAACCACACCAAGTAAGCCAAGCCATTGTTTGAAATCAACAATTTCCTTTTCAATCATCAGCATGATCACTTGAGCAGCCTTCTTACGCTCCTGAAGATTTGCCTCAACAATACCTTCTAAATCATCGATATCATATAAAAATACACTTTCAAGCTCAGCAATTTTCGGATCCAGGTCACGAGGAACGGCGATATCAACCATAAATAATGGCTTACCTTTACGCTGTTTCTCCACCTTTGCCATCATCTTTTTGGTGATGACAAAATCCTTAGCACCTGTTGAGCTAATAAGGATATCTGCATCCACCAGCGTCTTCTGAAGTTCATCCACTGTTTTGGCGTCTCCCGCAAAACGGTTAGCCAGCACAGCTGCCTTCTCATACGTACGGTTGATAACGGTAACCTTTCTCACACCATTGCCATGAAGATTTTGGGCAGCTAATTCACCCATTTTTCCGGCACCAAAAATTAAAACGTGCTTGTTTTCAAGCGAGCCGAAGATTTTCTTCGCCAGTTCAACAGCTGCATAGCTGACAGAGACTGCATTTGCGCCAATATCTGTTTCAGCATGACCACGCTTAGCAAGGGTAATCGCCTGCTTAAATAGCTGGTTGAAGACTGTACCAGTTGTTCCTTCTTCTTGAGCTAAAATAAAGCTCGTACGTACCTGCCCTAAAATTTGAGTTTCCCCTAAGACCATTGAATGAAGACCGCATGCTACCTTGAATAAATGCTCAATGGCACCATCTTCCTCATAAACAAATAGAAATGGTGAAAACTCTGATTGTTCAATCCCGAACCATTCAGATAAAAATTCTTTAATATAATACCGGCCAGTATGAAGCTGATCCACAACTGCATAAATTTCTGTACGGTTACATGTAGACACAATTATATTTTCTAGAATACTTTTTTTAGAATTTAATTTTTTTATCGCATCTCCAAGTTCGGAATCATTAAATGTTAACCGCTCACGGATTTCCACAGGGGCAGTTTTATAGTTTAGGCCGACCACTACAATATGCATTTCTTCAGAACCCCCCCACAAAGTAATACAATTACTACTAATACATTATTAACTAGTATGATTATAACACGAGCCTTTTTGACTTTTAGCCGAAAAATGTGAACAGATTACGAAACTATATGGTAATATAAAAAGCGGAAGCGCCTCTAGACGCTGAAGTTAACTTATTATATTAGGAAAAAAGTTCAGTTATAAATAATTTATCATCCTTATGTACAGTACCAAAAAAATGGACTAGATTCAAGTATACCTTACTGGAAGTGGTGTTAAAATGAAGAATCAACGCATTTTCCCTGGAATTATTCTTATAGGACTTGGAGCCTATCTTTTCTTGCAGCAGTCTGGGTTTACGGCTCTTCAGACATTATATTCGTGGCCAACTCTTCTTATTATTGTTGGGGTTGCTTTTTTAGGTCAGGGATATTCCGCAAACGATTATGAATCAATTCTGCCAGGCGTCATAATCGCAGGATTTGGTCTTCATCACCATTTTGCCGGCAAGATTATATTCTGGCCGAACAATACCATCGGAATGCTTGTATTGTTTATTTCTATTGGCTTCTTTCTCCGTTTTCAAAAAACAAATAATGGGTTGTTTCAAGCCTTTCTCTTTTTAGTATTATCATTATTGTTATTATTTTACGATAAAGTTGCGGAATATTTTGGTTTACTTCAAAATGGCCTAAGTTTAGCGTGGAAGTTCTGGCCAGCGGTCATTATTCTTATTGGAATCTACTTTCTTTTTAGAAAGAAAAAATAAGTTGTAAGAACGGTCTTTCATCATGGCTATTAGTGACCGCTAACTGCTTTATTTTATAAAAGAGGTCACTCATCATGGCTATGAATGACCGACAACTGCTTATTTTTATAAAAGCGGTCACTCATCATAGCAATGAGTGACCACTGGCTACTTATTATCGAAAGATCAGGCACTCATCAAGTAAAGAAAGCCCAAAACTAAAAATGGCGTGTTAAAGTGATTCACTTTAACACGCCATTTTTTTACTATAAAAGTTACATAAAACTTTGCAGAATCGACCATGCTTTATCTTTTCCTTCACCGGTTTCGGATGAGAAAAGAACGATTTGGTCATTTTCATCGAGATCGAGTGTTTCTTTTGTGACTTTCAGATACTTCTGCCACTTTCCTCTAGGAATTTTATCAGCCTTTGTCGCAATGACAATACACGGGATATCATAATGCTTGAGGAAATCATACATCATGACATCATCCTGTGTTGGCGGGTGACGTAGGTCCACAATTAAAACTACCGCTCTTAATTGCTCCCGAGACGTAATATAAGTTTCAATCATTTTCCCCCATGCTGCCCGCTCTGATTTGGAAACCTTCGCATAACCATAACCAGGGACATCAACAAAATGAAGAATTTCATTTATCAGATAAAAATTCAATGTTTGTGTTTTACCAGGCTTAGAAGAAATTCTCGCTAAGCCCTTTCGGTTAAGCATTTTATTAATGAAGGAAGACTTCCCTACATTTGAGCGTCCTGCCAGAGCAAATTCTGGCAAATCTGTTTCTGGGTACTGCGCTGGCCTTACGGCACTGATGACGATATCGGAACTAACTACTTTCATTGCAATCCACCTTCTACTAGTGCATGCCGTAGAACTTCATCGACATGCGATACAAGCACAAACTCTATTTCATTTCTAACACTTTCTGGGATGTCATCGATATCCATTTCGTTATCCTTCGGAAGGATGACTTTTGTTAATCCCGCTCTGTGTGCACTAAGTGTTTTTTCTTTTAAGCCGCCTATCGGAAGGACCCGGCCTCTTAATGTAATTTCTCCTGTCATCCCAACTTCGCGGCGAATTGGTTTGCCTGTCAGTGCAGACACCAGTGCCGTTGCCATTGTAATTCCTGCGGATGGACCATCTTTTGGTACAGCGCCTTCCGGAACATGGATGTGAACGTCATATTTTTCGTGAAAATCTTCTTCAATACCAAGCTCACTTGTTTTAGAACGAATGTAACTAAAAGCAGCCTGAGCTGATTCTTTCATAACGTCCCCTAATTTACCAGTTAACACCAGTCTTCCTTTACCCGGAGATAAAGAGACCTCGATTTGCAGTGTATCTCCACCGACTGTCGTATAAGCTAGACCCGTCGCAACCCCTACCTGGTCCTCTGTTTCAGCTTGACCGTAGCGGAATTTTGGCTTGCCGAGGAATTCCTCCACATTCTTTTCGGTAATGATGACTCTCTTTTTCTCACCTGAGACAACGATTTTAGCTGTCTTCCGGCAGATGGTCGCCATTTGACGTTCAAGGCTCCGGACACCTGCTTCACGCGTATAATATCTTACAGCCTTTAGAATTGCATCGTCACGTACTTGAAGAATTCCTTTTGTAAGGCCATTCTCTTTAATTTGCTTTGGCAGCAAATGATCTCTTGTGATATGAACCTTTTCGATTTCTGTGTATCCAGCAATCGTGATGATTTCCATCCTATCTAAAAGCGGACCCGGAATTGTCGACAAGTTATTAGCCGTTGCAATAAACATAACTTTTGATAAGTCGTATGTCTCTTCAATATAGTGATCGCTGAAGTTATGGTTTTGCTCTGGATCTAACACTTCAAGCATTGCCGACGATGGATCGCCCCGGAAGTCGCTCGACATTTTATCAATTTCATCTAATAAAAAGACGGGATTAATCGTGCCTGCTTTTTTCATCCCTTGGATAATCCGGCCTGGCATTGCTCCTACATAGGTTCTGCGATGACCGCGAATCTCAGATTCATCACGAACTCCGCCTAGTGATACACGGACAAAGTTACGATTTAATGAATTTGCAATCGAGCGTGCCAAACTTGTTTTACCTACTCCTGGAGGTCCTGCAAGACAAAGAATTGGTCCTTTTAAAGAATTCGTCAATTTTTGAACAGATAAAAATTCCAAGACACGTTCTTTTACTTTTTCAAGTCCAAAATGGTCCTGATTCAGAATTTTCTCAGCACGCAGAATATCAATATCATCATTCGTCTTCTTTGACCATGGAATGGTAATCAGCCATTCGATGTAGTTTCTGATAACAGCACTTTCAGCTGAGCTTGATGGTACTTTTTCATAGCGGTCTAGCTCTTTAAACGCAGTCTGCTCTACATGTTCAGGCATACCGGCATTTTTAATCTTCTCCGTGAGTTCGGCAATCTCGCCTGTCTTGCCTTCTTTATCGCCAAGTTCTTTCTGAATTGCCTTCATTTGCTCACGCAGGTAATATTCCTTTTGCGTTCTTTCCATGGAACGCTTCACGCGCTGCCCAATCTTCTTCTCAAGATTCAGCACTTCTTTTTCATTCTGAATGGTATCAATCACCATATTCATTCGCTGCTTTACATCAATGGTTTCAAGAATTTCTTGTTTTTCCTTCAGTTTGATTGGCAAATGAGAGGAAATAATATCAGCCATTCTTCCTGGTTCTTCAATATCTACAACGGAAGCATACGTTTCTGCTGAGACTTTTTTAGATAACTTTATGTATTGCTCGAAATATTCAAGCATTGTTCTCATTAACGCCTGATCTTCTACATCCTTTGTTGTAGATTCCTCATATGTCACAATGCTGACAGCATAATACTCTTCCTCATCATGAAACGATTGTATTTTTGCTCTATTTAGCCCCTCAACCAATACCCTAATCGTACCATTCGGAAGCTTTAGCATTTGTTTAACCTTCGTTAAGGTCCCAATTTGGTATAAATCCTCTTCGGATGGATCGTCTATCGCAATATCCTTTTGTGTTGTTAAAAAAATTAAATGGTCATCTACCATCGCTTTTTCAAGGGCCTCAACCGATCTTTCGCGCCCAACATCTAAATGAAGGACCATTGTCGGATATACCAGCAACCCCCGAAGCGGCAGGAGGGGGACGATCAATTCTCTATCTTTCGCCATTTAAATTGCACCTCCACATGCATAAATCAATCTTTCCCGCTAAAACGCAGAAATCGTCTTTGTACAATTCTATCTCATTTGCAAATTTGTGTCTAATATTACGAAAGTGACAGAAGTAAGTTTGTCAATATATTATTAATTTTCCCCAAGCATGATGATTTCTTTCATAAAGTCTTAGCTTTACGAAAACTACTCTCATGAAAAAACACTTCGGTTAGGAGAAACCGAAGTGTTAATGGTTAAATCGATTCTTTTTTAGATAATTCTATGGATGCTGTTATGACTTCATTGCGCGGGAGATTATTGACGAGTGCAATGTCAAAAACCTCACTTAAATGGGTAACAGGTACAATCCTGATTCCCTTAATTTCATTTAAGATTGACTGTACGTTTTCTTCAGGAATAATCACGGTTGTTGCACCCGCCTTTCGAGCTGCCTTTACCTTAGGGTATACGCCGCCGATTGGCTTCACATTTCCATGAATGCTTATTTCTCCTGTCATCGCAACTTTGTTATCAATTGGGATTTTGTAAATGGCAGAATAAATACCTGTTGCCATTGCAATTCCTGCAGATGGACCATCAATCGGAACACCGCCAGGGAAATTAACATGAATATCAAAATCATCCGCAGGAACACCCATTGAACGGAGAACAGTGATAACATTCTCAATTGATCCACGTGCCATACTTTTTCTGCGAATGGATTTTCCTTGACCGCCAATGCTTTCTTCATCAACAATACCGGTAATGTTAATCGAACCCTTATCCTTAGCTGGAATGACAGTAACTTCTATTTCAAGCAGAGCACCTGTATTCGGTCCATAGACAGCTAGTCCATTTACAAGACCAACCCGTGAATCGTCATTGATCTTTCGTTCCATTCTAGGTGAAAGTTGACTAGAATGAGCAACCCATTCTAGGTCTTCGTCTTTTATAAACTTACGGTCATCAGTAATGGCAAGCCCAGCAGAAATTTGAATCATATTTACGGCTTCCCGTCCATTTCTTGCATATGTAGATAAAATATCCAATCCAGCTTCACTAATGTCTAACTTCACTTTATCAGCCGCTTTTCTGCCAACTTGTATGATTTCTTCTTGCGTTAAATCTCTAAAGAATACTTCCATACAGCGTGATCTGATTGCGGGTGGTATCTCACTTGGAGTCCTTGTTGTTGCACCGATTAAGCGAAAATCTGCCGGCAGGCCATTTTTAAAAATATCATGGATATGGGTAGGAATTTGTGTATTTTCCTCGTGGTAATAGGCACTTTCCAGAAACACTTTTCGATCCTCAAGGACCTTCAATAGCTTGTTCATTTGAATCGGATGCAGTTCGCCAATTTCATCAATAAATAGGACTCCGCCGTGTGCATTTGTTACAGCACCTTGCTTTGGCTGTGGAATCCCTGCTTGTCCCATCGCACCTGCACCCTGATAAATAGGATCATGAACAGAGCCAATTAAAGGATCAGCAATCCCTCTTTCATCAAAACGAGCAGTGGTTGCGTCTAATTCAATAAAGACAGAGTTTTGTTTAAATGGTGATTTTTGTACCTTTTTTGCTTCCTCTAAAACTAAGCGGGCAGCAGCCGTTTTCCCTACTCCAGGCGGTCCATAAATAATAACATGCTGAGGATTTGGACCACATAATGCTGCCTTCAATGATTTGATTCCATCCTCTTGTCCAACAATATCATCGAAGCTTACAGGGCGTACTTTTTCAGATAATGGTTCTGTTAATGAAATCGATCTCATTTTTCGGAGCTGTTCCATTTCCTTACGGGATTCCCGATCAATGGAAACCTTTTGTGTCCGTTGGTTTCTTAATAAATTCCAAAAATACAGCCCAATGATTATTCCAAAAAACAGCTGTATAAATAGGGCAATCCCCGTCCAACTCATACATTTCCCTCCTGCTACAGTTAACTTGGCTAGATATTAATAAGTATTTCCTGCATGGAGATGGAATAAACCACAATTTGTAAGAAACTGTTTAAGATGGAAGGTTTAATTTATATAAAAAAGACCCAGCGATTTACGCCGGGTCTCTCGTTTAAATATTATTAAGCAGATTTTTCTTCTGCTACAACGGTTCCGTCTTCTAAGACAAGCTTTGGAAGACTGTTGTCGATCACCGTTTCTTTTGTAATGATACACTTCTGAATATCATCACGAGAAGGAAGATCAAACATTACGTCTAACATGATTCCTTCAATAATCGAACGTAATCCGCGGGCACCTGTTTTACGTTCAATCGCCTTTTTCGCAATTTCGTGAAGTGCACCTTCTTCGAATTCCAATTCGACTTCATCGATTTCAAGCATCTTTTGATATTGCTTAACTAACGCATTTTTTGGCTTCGTTAAGATTTCAATCAATGCTGACTCATCTAACTGCTCAAGACTAGCAATAACAGGCAGACGGCCGATGAATTCAGGAATTAAACCGAAGCGGAGTAAATCCTCAGGTAATACTTTAGAAAGAAGCTCTTTCTGAGAAATTTCCTGCTGCTTAACATCAGAACCAAACCCAATTACCTTTTGACCTAAACGGCGCTTAATTATTGGCTCAATACCATCAAACGCACCACCGCAAATAAATAGGATATTGGTTGTATCGATTTGAATAAATTCTTGGTGTGGATGTTTACGTCCGCCTTGAGGTGGAACACTCGCAACAGTACCTTCAAGAATTTTTAATAGTGCTTGCTGTACGCCTTCACCAGACACATCTCTTGTGATCGAAGGATTTTCTGATTTACGGGCAATTTTATCAATTTCATCAATATAAATAATACCCTTTTCAGCTTTTTCCACATCGTAATCAGCTGCTTGAATCAATTTTAATAGGATATTCTCAACATCTTCCCCAACATAACCTGCTTCAGTAAGTGATGTTGCATCTGCGATCGCAAACGGAACATTAAGAATACGTGCTAATGTCTGAGCTAATAATGTTTTACCACTACCAGTTGGTCCAATCATAGCGATATTACTTTTTGAAAGCTCAACATCATCAATCTTACTATTCGAATTGATTCGTTTGTAGTGATTATAAACCGCTACTGACAGCGATTTCTTTGCTTGGTCTTGACCAATGACATAATCATCAAGAATCTCACAAATTTCTTTCGGCTTAGGAACGTCTTTAAATTCTACTTCCTCTTCGGTTCCAAGCTCTTCTTCCACGATTTCTGTGCATAGCTCAATACACTCGTCACATATATAAACCCCTGGTCCAGCGACCAATTTACGTACTTGATCTTGTGTCTTTCCACAGAAGGAACACTTTAATTGTCCTTTTTCATCATTAAATTTAAACAATTCTTTCACCCCTTAAAACGTCTTATAACCCTATTTAAAGTTGTGTAACACAAACAAAAATCACTTTCTATTTCGAAACGATTCAGCGGTATGTATTGCATTGTAACACATGGATATAGCGTACTGGAAATAAAAAGCTTTACTCAACTATGTTTTTTATGAAAGCGCATTTTTGTTTTGACACACTTTAAATGTTTTCCTGTTTACCCATTAAGCTTAACCACTTTTTATAAAAATCAATCTTTCATAAAGCGTGTTTTACTTAATTCGATATGTAAATCTGTTTTTCCTGCATATGTTTTTTGTACTTCTTGCTTGTTAATAGAAAAGCGGAAGCGCCTTGTCCAGGGGCGACAGGCATAAGACGAGCCGGCAGAAAGGTTGCTCCTTAACCTTTTTGACGGATTGGCTTATGACCCCGAGCCCCTAGGCGCTGTAGCTAGACATTAAAAAGGTTTCCCTGTCTTTATTATAATATGTAATTGAAAAAATGTATAAAAACAGGCACGATAAAATCGTGCCATATTTTTACAATATTTATTATTTTTTATTTTCGATTAAGAATTCAACTGCTTTTTGCTTTTGTAGATCGCCTTTGATTCCATCTAAGCCGCCTAATGCTTGCTTAATGTTATCAACTGTCATGTTGTACATTCCAGCCATTTTTTCAAGCTCAGCATTTACTTCTTCGTCAGTTACTTCGATGTTTTCAGCTTTTACAATTGCTTCAAGAGTTAAAGCAACGCGAACGCGGTTAACAGCTTCTTCTTTCATTTGCTCACGTAAAGCATTTTCGTCTTGACCTGAGAATTGGAAGTAAAGCTCAAGGTTCATACCTTGCATTTGTAAACGCTGTTCGAATTCTTGAAGCATACGGTTTACTTCGCTCGTTACCATAACTTCAGGGATTTCTACTTGTGTATTTTCAGCAGCTTTTTCAACTAAAGAATCACGAACGTGGTGCTCAGCTTCGTGCTTCTTGCTGTCTTCTAAACGAGTTCTGATTTTTTCTTTTAATGCGTCTAATGTTTCAACTTCGTCATCAACATCTTTTGCAAACTCGTCATCTAATGCAGGAAGTTCTTTTCCTTTGATTTCATGAATAGTTACTTTGAATACTGCTGGCTTACCAGCAAGTTCTGCTGCATGGTACTCTTCAGGGAAAGTTACTTCAACTTCTTTAGATTCGCCAGTAGCTACTCCTACTAACTGCTCTTCAAATCCTGGAATGAATGAACCAGAACCTAATTCAAGTGAATGATTTTCGGCTTTTCCACCTTCGAATGCTTCACCATCAACGAATCCTTCAAAATCAAGAACAACAGTATCGCCAAGTACAGCAGTACCTTCTTCTTTTACAACAAGCTCAGCTTGACGGTTTTGAAGAGTTTCTAATTCTTTTGCTACATCTTCGTCTGTAACAGTTGTATCGACTTCTTCTACTTCTAATCCTTTGTACTCGCCTAATGTTACTTCAGGCTTCACTTGTACAGTTGCTTTGAAGATAAGTTCTTTTCCTTTTTCCATTTGCTCGATGTCGATTTCAGGACGATCGATTGGCTCGATGCCTGTTTCGTCAATTGCACTTCCGTATGCTTCTGGAAGAAGAATATCTAATGCATCTTGATAAAGAGATTCTACACCGAAACGCTTTTCAAACATTGGACGAGGCATTTTCCCTTTACGGAAGCCTGGTACATTAACTGTCTTAACAACTTTATTAAAAGCTGCAGTTAAGCCTTCATTTACTTTTTCAGCACTTACTTCTACAGTAAGGACGCCAGTGTTACCTTCTAATTTTTCCCATTTCACTGTCATACATTTCCCTCCAACAATCTATTATCATTTCATTCGTAACGAATATGGTAGGAATAAGTTCTTGTCCATTCAAGAAATATTCCACTTTTTTTATGTAAAATATAGGTTTTACACAATGCAACCCTTACATTATAACACAGAATTTTTTCCTTTCAACAGAGTTCCCTATATATTAGGATAAGAAATTTCTTCTAATTCTCTAATTTTTGCGAGTGCCTGCTCTATTTTTTCAGGAGAGATCTCGTATTCATTTGATAGAGCACTCAAATCAGAATGAGCTCCAAAATAATCTAGTACTAGTAAGTGAAAGGCCGCAGCCCATGCTGACGATTCTTCAGGCTTGAATTCAAAAGGGTAGGAGATAAAGAAAATCCGTTCTACCATTCCTTTAAGATTTTCAAATAATACAGGGTCATTATTTTCTAAATTTTTTTCTAGCAGGTTTTCTATTTCTATCATTCTTGGCTGTGATTGAATGTCTGGAAGTTCTGTTGGTACAATTCTATGATTTTCTTGAAATTTTTCAACCATAATTTCCTTGTCGTATTCCTGCTCTTTTAAAAGGGTCAGCAGCATTGTTTTTAGAAACGGATGGCCCGGCTCTAAGGTAAGATATTCTTTGATTTCCTCTATATAAGGCCGGATATTCTTTTCTGCCAACCTTGAAATAACAAGCATTTGCTCATTTATATTTTTAAGTGACGTTAAGTTGAGCTCTTTCGGATAGGATTGTTCTTGTGGAGCTTCAATCGGCTCTTCCTCTATGTCATTTATGTCGTTGTCCGCCATTCGTCGACTGAACTGCAGAATAGTTAAGAAATGATCATGCCGCTCAGGAGGAATTTCCTTTTCGTCAAATAAAGCTTCGATTGTGGAGACGATCTCCTGGTATTCATGAAGCTGGATTAATATTGTTAAATATAGGTCCACTAAATGAAAATAGTCGCCAATTCCCTTTAGCAGCATATCGTTAGCCAGTACTTTGGCTTTTTGATAGGCTCCCGCTTCAAAGTATCCAAGCACGAGACCTATTAAAATATCACTATTTTCAGGGTCATGCTCCCTTGCCTCCTCAAGCAAGGTGATGGCTTCTTGATACCTCTTATTTTGGAGGCTCTCAAGGCCCTTATCCGTTAATCTCTTTTCGAGTCCGGGAAGGAATATAATATTGTCTTTTCGTTTCGCTCGCTCCCGTTTTTTCATACTTTGTACCGTCCTCTGCTTCTGTATGGAAAATAGTGTAGCATGAATTTTAAGAAAATCAAAAAAACTCACCTTCTGTACGGGGGAGAACCACAGTGTTTCTGATAAAAAGGTTTTATAGTATTGAGGCAATTACAACATAATAATTTGTATATGTCTTTAATGAAGAATTTTCAACTGGTATTTTCAATAGAATTTGTGGTTTATACGGAGGTATCATGGATTATGAGGATTACAAGAAAAAGAAGAATAACAATACTGCTATTCAGTATCCTTTTAATCGGTATTTCTACTTTATTCAATGTGAGAATCGGACATGGAATGGTATTAGAAGCCAATGATATTAAGTTAAATCCTGAAGATTTTGGTAATATGAACGTCTCTAAACCTTATCTAAAGGATATTAAGTTAATCTCACATGCTATGGGAGAAATTGACGGACATTACTACACGAATAGTTTAGAGGCTTTCCTAAATTCTTATTATAGTAAAGGGAGCAGGGTTTTTGAGGTTGATTTTGAATTAACGTTAGAAGGTATTCTTGTAGCAAGACATGACTGGAGATTAACTTATGCCGAACATTTACGGCAAACTCCGGAGACCCCAATCGATAATAAACCATGGACATATGATTATTTCATGAGACAAAGCATTAATAAAAAATATACACCTTTAGATATAAATGGAATAATTCAGTTATTAATTTTTTATCCTGATATCACTATCGTAACAGATACCAAACATTTAGATCCTGCTAATATGAAAAAGCAATTTTCACAAATTATTAAATGTGCTCATTACGATCCAGCAATTCTAAATAGAATTATTCCACAAATTTATAACCAAGAGATGTTAACTACTGTAAATAATATTTATAAGTTTGAAAATATTATTTATACTTTATATTCATCACCTGATAATAATGAACAGGTTTTAAATTTTATAAAAGATAATGTAAAACAAATAAAAGCCGTCACGATACCTACTTCAAGAGTAAATAGAAATTTCATTGAGAAATTGCATAATTTAAATGTATATGTTTATACTCACCCAATATGGAACATTGAGAAATTGATTTATTTTTATGAAATGGGAGTAGACGGATTTTATTCTGCAACTATTAGTAAACAAGAAATGGATGGGATAGTTTCTCTTTTTACTAGATTTAAAAATAATTAAACACGTGAGGAGCAATTTTTGTAAATTACCTTCAGGGCTCCTCTTACAATATTCTTCACATATTGCAAGCAACCGTTTGATTGTAATGCTCTAATCCAACCTTTGTACTAAGTTTTGGCCTATCCAACCCATAAACCGCTCAAGTACTCCGCAATGCCTATATTCTCTTTTTTATCATAAAAATAGCCTTCTAGCATACGTCTAAATTTGATTAGGCGTCCTAGAAGGCTTATATATAGCGTTTTGGTATGTAGTTAAATGGCGTCCCAGGAGAGATTCGAACTCCCGACCGTACGCTTAGAAGGCGTATGCTCTATCCGGCTGAGCTACTGGGACGTATTTGTTTTTCAAAGACAAGATTTATTATATAAAGGATATATATAAAAGTCAACAGCTTTTGAAAAGTTTTTTATAATTTATTTAAAAATGTTTTATTGCCGAACAAAATCGCTATTAAATTAGGTTTGGAGTGACCTTAGATGTTTCAGAAAAACATTTGGGTCATTGCAGGCAGCCCGGAGTGACCTCAACCCTTCCAGAAAAAGCTTCTTGGGCATTCCAGATAGTCTGGAGTGACCCTAACCCTTTTAGAAAAAGCTTTTGGGGCATTGCAGGTATCCTGGAGTGACCCTAACCCTTTCAGAAAAAGCTTTTGGGGCATTGCAGGTATCCTGGAGTGACCCTAACCCTTTCAGAAAAAGCTTTTGGGGCATTGCAGGCACCCTGGAGTGACCCTAACCCTTTCAGAAAAAGCTTTTGGGGCATTGCAGGCACCCTGGAGTGACCCTAACCCTTCCAGAAAAAGCTTTTGGGGCATTGCAGATAGTCTGGAGTGACCGAAATCCCTTCTAAAAAAGTTTTCGGTCACTCCAGCTATTAATGAGGAAAGAGTGATCTTCCCTCACCGTTTTGGCAATGCAAATTCATATGCTAACTCTTTTATTTCCTTACCGCTGATATCAAATACAGACATTTTGATGGTTTCTTCCAGCAAATCTAAGATTACATAGGTTTTTTCAAAGCGTTCCCTTGGAAGACGTATGCTTCCTGGGTTCAAAAACAAAGTATTGCCAATAACTTCTGCTCCTAATACATGAGAGTGCCCGAAACAGGCAATATCCGCACCAACTTCGGCTGCTTTGTAGCTTAAATTCATTAAGGAAGACTTTACTGAATACCTGTGACCGTGGGTAATAAAGAACTTCCTTCCAGCAATCTCTGTTGTTGTTTCTAATGGATAGCTGCCAAAATCGCAATTTCCCTTTACAGTTAAATAGCCATTCATAACTTTATCGTCAGGCATCATTTCAGAATCTCCGCAATGAATCATTAAATCTACTTCGTTCAAATGCCGTTCCCTTAAGACCTCGAGCTCACCAGTAAGACCATGACTATCACTTAGAACAAGGACCTTGCTCATGATTATTCCGCACTTTCCACGATAGAATCTAACATATCATCAAGCTTTTTAAGTGCATTGGCTCGATGACTAATTTGATTCTTTTCGTCTGCAGTTAGTTCTGCCATAGCACGGTTTTTGTCTGGTACATAAAAGACTGGATCGTAGCCAAAGCCATTTGTTCCTCTTTGCTCCTCAAGAATTCGCCCTTCGCAGGTCCCAAACACAGTAATGGTCTTACTGCCTGGCAGTGCTACGGCAAGCGCACAATAAAATCTTGCTGTACGGTCCTCTTCAGAAACGCCCCTCAATTCGTCTAGAACCTTCTCAAGATTTTTCTGATCATCCTTAGGCTCCTCACCAGCATAACGGGCTGAATAGATTCCTGGTCTGCCTTCTAAGGCGTCTACGATTAATCCGGAATCATCGCCAATTACCATTTTATTTAATGCTTTTGAAACACCTTCTGCTTTCAAAATTGCATTTTCTTCAAAAGTTGACCCTGTTTCTTCAACATCCTCAATTTCAGGATAATCCAACAGTGTCTTAACAGCGATTCCTCTTGGGGCAAATATATGTTCAAATTCTCTAGCTTTACCTGGATTTTTA
This sequence comes from Neobacillus niacini, assembly GCF_019749295.1. Classification (GTDB taxonomy): domain Bacteria; phylum Bacillota; class Bacilli; order Bacillales; family Cytobacillaceae; genus Neobacillus; species Neobacillus niacini_D. The sequence goes on along the minus strand of NZ_JACWFG010000008.1, from coordinate 190,159 downwards.
GTGGCAATAATTACTTCCTTCATAACTCCATATCCCCTTATTTCTTTCGTCTTGCTTCAATTTTCGCGGTGATTTCTTCTCCTAATGCCGTTTTTTGATGCTCGAACAGTTCCATTAGACCTTCTTGTGCTGCGCCTAACAGGTCCTGCAGCTGGTCATACGAAAATGTAGATTCTTCGCCAGTTCCCTGTAATTCTACGAATTCACCATTTCCTGTCATTACGATATTCATATCAACTAATGCTTTGGAATCCTCAGCATAATTCAAATCGAGTACGGTTTCGTTGTTTTTTAAAATTCCAACGCTCGTAGCTGCTAAGTAATCTGTTATTGGGAATTTGAATCCCTTTTTGTCTCCAAGACGATTGAGTGCAATCGCCATTGCGACAAATGCACCTGTAATCGATGCAGTCCTTGTACCGCCATCTGCTTGAATGACATCACAGTCTATCCAAACGGTTCTTTCACCTAGTGATGATAAATCAACAATCGCTCGTAATGCGCGTCCAATTAAACGCTGGATTTCCATTGTTCTGCCGGTAACCTTCCCTTTAGAAGATTCTCGAATATTTCTCGTCTCTGTTGCCCGAGGCAGCATAGAATATTCTGCGGTGATCCAGCCTTTTCCCTCTCCCCGCATAAAATGAGGCACTCTTTCCTCAATACTCGCTGTACATATTACCTTTGTATTCCCCACTGAAATAAGGACCGAGCCTTCTGGGTGCATTAAATAACCTGTTTCAATATGTATGGGTCTTAATTGCAGTCGTTCTCTACCATCAACACGCACAACTTTTTCCTCCTTATGGTGAGAATGCCTCTCCCACCTTTTTCGGCATTTCTAAATTCAAATAAAGAAGAGGAAGCCGAAGGCAACCTCTTTCGATTATCACTATATAGTATATCAAAAATATATTTTTAGAAACTACCTGTATTGACTTTTTCTGGACGAGTTACCGGCTCTGATAATTTTTCACCTTTATCGTTTACCAGCTCAGCCTTGCCATCTACTGTAACGGCAACACTTTCAATGTCCTTTTGTTCAGTTAATGAAAGAACAAGTGCATTTAATAAATGCTCAGAAACAATTTTTTCTTCAAAGCTTCCGTAAATAGATTCATTGAAGTTTAAGGTTACTTTTCCATCTTCAACTTTTGGTTTCTCTAAAAGCTCCACATCCGGCATAAACTCAGAAGCAAGATTAGATTTTGCATTCGGCCCCTTTACCAATTCATTTACGACCGCGACAACATTATCTTTTTCACTTGTATTTACCCTCTTCGTAACAGGTACATAATAGTACGAGTCTTCTTCACCGCCAATATAATAGACGGTAACCGGCTTTGTATTCGTGATATCAATAACCCCGGCAGTATCAATGTTAATTCCTGTGGCCCTTGATAGATTTTCACTGATTGGTGTCCCATTAACAGGCATTTCCGTTAATTCATGTCCATTCATTTGCAGCTTAACCTTATTCACAGAATCAAATTGTGTAAGTGTCCATGTGATGGATTCGAGAATCTTTCTTTCATCCTCTGGCTGGTAATTCTTAAACTCCTTCGAGAAGTCAACCACCGCGACACCATCTTTAATGTTCACTGAAATTTGCGTTTCTTCTGGCAGAACTGCTCGGAAATCATTTGGCAGCATGTCTGTAACAGGTCCATTAGCTACTAAGTGTTCTAGGGCCTGTTTCGCTACAGAGGTTGTTTTTGGCAGTGTTAATGTTTGTGGTACCACCAGTCCATCTTTATTAATTAAGTATAACTCTGTTTTCACTGTACCTTCGACTTCTTCACTCTTACCAGTGGTTTCCTTAGTTGGGGCTGTATCGGTTACTGTTACCTCTTTTGGCGGATCTACTTTTTTCTGAACTTCTTTTCCAAACAAACCGCACCCCGATAATAGTAGTGTTGAAGCAAAAACAGCTGTAACTAGCGGTTTCACTTTATTTTTTGACATATTTTTTCCCTCCTAAGACAGTTTGTACTATCATGTATACGAGCCTATCAAACTAATTAGACCGCCTTCGGAAAGAAAAATAGGACATTCTTTCATTTTTTTCAAAAAAAAATAAGCTCCTGTAAAGAGAGCTTAATTATAATTTAATTTTTTTAACATTATGAATGTGTTCTCCAAGCCACTGAGAAGCAATTTTTGAAAAAATATACCTTGAGCCTGTCGTATAAAATTCATGCTCTGACTTGTCCTCATTTGTTTCAAGGATTCCATTATATTGGAGAATCGCACTAATTTCCCTGGCCGTTTCATCCCCCGAACTGATGACATTTACATTTTCACCCATCACTTTTTGAATAAGGGGTTCAAGCAAAGGATAATGGGTACATCCGAGGATCAGTGTATCTAAATTTTGATTTTGCAGAGGCTTAAGTGCTTCAACGACAATTCGTTCCGCAATTTCCCCGTCATATTCCCCGCTCTCAACGAGAGGTACAAACTTTGGACATGCTTGTCCTGCAATATATAAACGGCTGTTTAATGCTTTTAATGCCTTTTCATAAGCACCGCTCTTGATTGTTCCTTCTGTTCCAATTATCCCTACGCGGTAGTTTTTAGTCGTTTTAATCGCCGCACGTGCTCCAGGGTAGATTACACCTATAACAGGGATACTTAGTTCGTTTCTTATTTCATCTAGGACTGCAGCCGTTGCAGTGTTACAGGCAATGACCAGCATTTTTATGTTCTTTTCTAATAAAAATGAAGTCAGCTCCCAGGTGAACCTTTTTACCTCCTTAAGAGGTCTTGGACCGTATGGACACCTTGCCGTATCTCCCAAATAAATAATTTTTTCATTTGGAAGCTGTCTCATAATCTCCTTAGCTACCGTTAATCCACCAACTCCGGAATCAATGACACCAATTGGTTGTTTCAAATTTCTTCGCCTCTTTACTAACGCATATCTTGATGCAGTTTCATCAGGTTGTTTTGAAGTTGTTGAATTTCTTCTAATGAGAAATTAGTTAAAACTTCCTCTAAGTAAACTTGACGTTTCTTTATTACTTCATCTATTATTCTTTCACCTTCTTCAAGTAAATGAATTCTAACGACGCGACGATCCTTAGGATCCTTTACACGAACAACCAGTTGATTTTTTTCCATCCGATCGACGAGATCAGTGGTTGTACTAAAGGCCAAATACATTTTAGTAGACAATTCCCCGATGGTCATATCACCATCTTCAAATAACCACTGCAGTGCTACAAATTGCGGTGGTGTTATTTTATAATGACTAAGCATTTCCCTTCCTTTTTGCTTAATAATTCCTGAAATATAGCGCAAATCCTTTTCTATTCTAGCGACAATCTCCTCGCCAACCTTTTGTGAATTTTCGACAGTCATCCTTAATACACTCCTATGTGAGGCATCCCTTTGCCTGAATTTCGCAGAATTCCCCGTTCTTAATCTGCTCTTATTTTCTACTTTTTTCGAAGAAATTTCAACCTCTTATTTACTCAACCGTAATACTCAGATATGTTTTTAAGGTATCGTTAGGCGCAATAAGGGTAAGTTCCTCCTTGGTGTTCAGTTCCTTTGTATTAGCCATCCACGGTTCCACACAGACAAAGTCTTGTCCCTCTTCACTCCATAGAATTACATATTTAAATTCATCTCCATATGTCAATCTAATTTTTCTTTTATTTTCCGGTAAGGTAAAGGATATTTCACTCTTCACTGGGTCTAATAAGCCAAAAGATTCTTTCTTCCCGGTAAGATCTAAGCCGTCACTGACTTTCTTAATAAGCATATCGTTATAGTCTAAATACGTATTTGCGTCAGTTTCGTACTGAAGGTTCTTACTGGAGGTTTTAAAGTATGGATGAAACCCAGCATAGATCGGCATGGGAGCGTCTGACTTATTACTGTACTCCTGTTGAATAGTTAACCTATTTCCTTTTAAGATATATGTAAAAATGACTTCAAAATCGAATGGATAGGATTTTTTCGTTTCCTCATTACTATAAAGCGCCATTTTTAACGCTGCTTCTTGGTTGTTGGATGTCTCGATAACTTCCCAGGGATTGTTTCTTGCTACCCCATGATTTTTCATCTGATATACTTTTCCTTCCCATTCATATTCCCCATTCTCAAGTTGTCCTGAAATAGGGAAAAGAATAGGGATTCCGCCTCTGATATTTGCCTCTTTATTGTAAAATGTTTCTTTATTTAGAAAGAGAATCTCTTCCCCTTGAACGCCAAATCCGATGATAATGCCCCCTCTTTCAGGTGCAGCCTTTACCCATGAATTTGTTGTCGAGTCGATAAGCTCATAGATTTGATAATCACCGTCAGCATACTGTTTAACCTGATACATCTCATTGCACCTCTTCGTCTAAATATCTTCAAAACATACATAAACAAGTCTATACCAAAGTAAAGGTTCTTCCAAATCTGAAATAAAAACATGAACCGGCCTCCCGAAGGATGCCGGTCATGATTAAAGTTCTAGCTCTCCCATACGAAGGAGCTCTACAACTGCTTGTGAACGCCCCTTTACACCAAGCTTTTGCATAGCATTGGAAATATGATTTCGAACCGTCTTCTCGCTTATAAATAATTCACCTGCGATTTCCTTAGTAGTTTTATCCTGTACTAAGAGTTCGAATACTTCTCTTTCACGTTTGGTGAGTAACGGCTTGTGAGTATATTCATTCTCCTTCAAGTATTGTGACCCTCCTTGCCTTCGCCAGTTATGAACCATCGGGTGGGTATCTAATTAGTCACGATATCTTATGTGAATGACACAACTAGAGTGACTAGAAATGCTATGAGGAGAATAATTTTTAAAAAAATATTAGAAAAAAAAGCCCTGCGTAAAGGACTTTAAATTGGTTTTGCATAGATGATGTATCTTTGAGGTGCGTTTCCAACAAAACGGAATGGATAACAGGTGATGACGATTAATTCTTCCTTCGTGTTTTGCAGCGTAATGATTGTCCGATCCTCTGCATCTACAATCTTCGTATTTGTTAATTCATATTTGAATTTCCCATTTTGCATTTGTACTTCAAAGATATCTCCAGGCTCAAGCTCACCTAATCGTCGAAATACAGTATCTCGATGCCCCGATAGAACAATCTGTCCATTTTCACCTGGGAAGTAAGATCCCTTATAATGCCCGACTCCTTTTTTTAAATCGTCTGGGTCGGTACCCTCAACAATCGCTAATTCTGATTTTATCCTTGGAATCGTCAACAAACCGACCGTTTCACCAAACTTTGGCGGTTCGATTTTTTGAGGATTTTTAAAAGGTTCGTCCTCATCATATTTTGACTCTGCCTTTGCCACTATTCTTTTCGCTTCTTTTAATGAAGCATCACTCATAAAATTAGTCTCAAGTATCTGCCAAACTCCGATTCCAATTACAACAAGTCCTGCCAATATTATTAGTAACGGTAGTTTTTTCACCCTTATAACCCATCCTTTTTCCCAACTTCGAAAGAATCTTACTATTAGTATAGCAAAATGCAGTTTAAAAGTCCTGCCCTTAAAATAGGAAAAACCTCCTTTTCATAATAGAAAAGAAGGTTTAAAGAATTAGATCCAGCTACAGCGCCTAGGGGCTCTCAGGTCTAAGCCAATCCGTCAGAAAGGTTAAAGAACAACCTTCCCGCCGGCTAGTCTTATGCCTGTCGCCCCTAGGAAAAATTGAACTTAATTTTTCCCTGGTCAAGGCGCTTCCGCTTTTCAATTTACACTTGGTCGCTTCCGAAGAAGTTTTTAAATGCTTGAATCGTTGTATCACGGTTTAAGGCAGCAATAGAAGTAGTTAATGGAATTCCTTTCGGACATGACTGAACACAGTTCTGTGAGTTACCACAGTTTGCTAGTCCACCATCACCCATAATCGCTTCTAGGCGTTCAGATCTATTCATTTCACCCGTTGGATGCGCATTGAATAGACGTACCTGTGAAAGCGGCTGAGGTCCAATAAAGTTTGAATTGCTGTTAACATTTGGGCAAGCCTCAAGGCAGACACCACAAGTCATACATTTTGAAAGCTCATAAGCCCATTGACGCTTTTTCTCTGGCATACGAGGACCAGGTCCCAAGTCGTACGTTCCATCGATTGGAATCCAAGCTTTTACTTTCTTTAATGCATCAAACATTCTGCTGCGGTCAACCTGAAGGTCACGTACAACCGGGAATGTTCTCATTGGCTCTAGACGAATTGGCTGCTCCAGTTGGTCAACTAGTGCCGAACATGATTGGCGCGGCTTGCCGTTAATCACCATTGAACATGCTCCACAAACTTCTTCTAGACAGTTACTATCCCAAGTAATTGGGGTAGTAGCTTGTCCTTTTGTATTGACAGGATTTCTACGAATTTCCATTAAAGCAGAAATTACGTTCATATTCGGACGATACGCTAGCTCAAACTCCTCTTCAAAAGGAGCAGAATCAGGGCTATCTTGACGTGTAACAATAAATTTTACTGTTTTATTTTCAGACATGTGTTCCTACTCCCCTTTCTTTTTTGCATAGTTGCGTTCACGAGGCTTAATTAAGGAAACATCAATTTCCTCGTAATGGAAAGCTGGTGCAGATGAGCCATCAACAAATTTTGCCATTGTTGTTTTTAAGAAGTTTTCATCATCACGATTCGGGAATTCAGGCTTATAATGTGCGCCGCGGCTTTCATTACGATTGTAAGCACCGATTGTGATAACGCGTGCCAATTGAAGCATGTTCTGTAATTGACGCGTAAAGGTTGCTCCCTGATTGCTCCATTTGCTTGTATCTTGAATGTTAATATTTTTATATCGTTCCATTAACTCTTGAATCTTTTCATCTGTTTTTAATAGTCTGTCATTTTGGCGTACAACTGTCACATTATCAGTCATCCATTCGCCAAGCTCTTTATGAAGAACGTACGCATTTTCCGTACCATTTAAAGACATAATGGAAGCCCACTTGTCTTCTTGTTCCTTCACATGACGATCAAATACAGTTGATGAAACCGCATCTGAACTCTTCTCAAGACCCTTGATATATCTAACCGCATTCGGTCCTACGACCATACCGCCATAGATAGCAGAGAGTAATGAATTCGCTCCTAAACGATTAGCACCGTGCTGTGAATAATCACACTCACCGGCAGCAAAAAGTCCAGGAATATTTGTCATCTGGTCATAATCAACCCATAGACCGCCCATTGAATAGTGAACAGCAGGGAAAATTTTCATTGGAACTTTACGTGGATCGTCACCCATGAATTTTTCATAGATTTCAATGATGCCGCCAAGTTTAATATCTAATTCTTTTGGATCCTTATGTGAAAGATCAAGGTATACCATGTTTTCGCCGTTAATCCCCAGCTTCTGATCCACACAGACAGAGAATATTTCACGCGTTGCAATATCACGTGGTACAAGGTTTCCGTAAGCAGGATATTTTTCCTCTAGGAAGTACCAAGGCTTTCCATCCTTATACGTCCAAACCCGTCCGCCTTCACCACGAGCAGATTCACTCATTAAACGAAGCTTATCATCTCCTGGGATAGCCGTTGGGTGAATTTGAATCATTTCACCATTTGCATAATAGGCACCTTGTTGATAAACGATCGATGCAGCAGAACCTGTATTAATTACAGAGTTGGTTGTTTTTCCGAAAATGATTCCAGGGCCGCCAGTTGCCATAATAACAGCATCCCCAGCGAAGGATTTAATCTCCATCGATGTTAAGTTTTGAGCAACAATTCCTCGGCAGACTCCATCGTCATCGACAACTGAGCCTAAAAATTCCCAGCCTTCGTATTTTGTTACTAATCCTGCAACTTCATGACGACGAACCTGCTCGTCCAATGCATAAAGGAGCTGTTGTCCTGTTGTCGCACCAGCAAATGCTGTTCTTGAATGCTGTGTACCTCCGAAACGGCGGAAGTCCAATAGTCCTTCTGGCGTACGGTTAAACATAACTCCCATACGGTCCATTAAGTGAATGATACCAGGTGCTGCCTCACACATTGCCTTTACCGGAGGCTGGTTGGCTAAAAAGTCTCCGCCATACACGGTATCATCAAAGTGAATCCATGGTGAATCACCTTCACCTTTTGTATTTACTGCTCCATTCATACCGCCTTGGGCACAAACGGAGTGGGAACGTTTAACTGGAACAAGTGAAAATAATTCTACTGGTGTTCCTGTTTCTGCAACTTTTATGGTCGCCATTAAGCCGGCTAAGCCGCCGCCAACTATGATCACCTTACCCTTACTCATTGTGACTCACTCCCTTAATCCAAAAATCCAATATTTTTCAACACAGAGTATGAAGTTAATTTTTTAAACGAAAGCTAAAAGTGTTCTTAATGCTACGATTGAAAGAACTACGAAAACACCAATTGTAAAATATGTAGTTATTACTTGAGAACGAGGGGAAACTGTAATACCCCAGCTAACCAAGAATGACCACAAACCGTTCGCAAAGTGGAAAATAGTTGAAATGACACCAATTAAATAGAAAACAAACATGAATGGTGAAGATAGGATATCAGCCATCATGTCATAGTTAACATGTGCTCCGAATGCTGCTGCTACGCGAGTCTGCCATACGTGCCATGTAATAAAGATTAACGTAATGACACCTGAAACACGCTGTAATAGGAACATCCAGTTTCTGAAATATCCATATTTTCCGGCATTGTTTTTTGCGGTAAAAGCAATATAAAGGCCATAGATTGCATGAAATAAAATTGGTAAATAGATAATCACTGTTTCTAGGACAATTCTAAAAGGAAGGTTCCCCATAAAATCCGCAGCTTTGTTAAAGGACTCAGCCCCTCCTGTAGCAAAATGATTGACTACTAAATGCTGCACAAGGAATAAACCTATTGGAATAACTCCTAGTAAAGAATGCAATCTTCGATTCAAAAACTCACGATTCCCCGCCATAATTAACCCCCCTTGAATTTTTAACATGATGTTAAGCCTTTTCTATGGTTCTTGTAAATTAACTTAGCACCACTGTGACAATTATGTGACATGTCCATTTTACTCCCATCAGGAATAAGCGTCAAGAAAACGGATACACAAAAGTTTGGTAAAAATGAAATTTTTTAAATATATTGATATTATATTAAATTATAAGATTCATTTCACTAAATTGGCATTATCTTGTATTAAACCCAGCAGAATTACAATAAATATTTATGTTTTTCCTATAGACCAAAATTAATTTTGGGGAACATAATTATGATGAAAGAAAGGCTATTATATTGCAAAATAACAATCCTTCACTGCTCTAAAGCTTTACATATATTCCTTAAAAAGTGTTCTTACTCTAAGTCATAATTGTATATAATAGAGTGGTAGAAAGAGGGGATGCAAAATGAACGAAAGCACTGCCGTCGAACTTAATGTACAATCTGATGAATCAAGAAATATTTCACTATTTGGTTATGAGTTGATTAGAGAATTCATATTGCCAGAGATTCTGGGAAAAGACACACCCGAGATTCTTTACTGGGCGGGGAAGAGTCTCGCCCGTAAACACCCATTAAACACTTTTGATGACATCGTTGATTTCTTTGTAAAGGCTTCATGGGGACATCTCGAAATAAAAAAAGAACGAAAAGATGAAATTGAATTTGAATTAGCAAGCCCGCTAATCATTTCACGGGTCAAATCAAAAGCTGAACACTACTTTCAAATCGAAGCAGGCTTCCTTGCACAACAAATACAACTCCAAAAACAAGTCATCGCCGAAACCTTCGAGCATCCAGTAAAAAAAGCAAACAAAGTCCAATTCACAGTTAAATGGGATCGAAAAGACACACTTTAGCATGTAGAAAAAGCATTCATCGGCTGACACGATGAATGCTTTTTCATATTATTCGTTTTCTGCAGAAAGACCAAATGCTTGGTGTAATACTTCTACGGCTTTTAGCATGTGTTTTTCTTCAACTACTGCTGATACTTTGATTTCTGAAGTGCTGACCATTTTAATTTGAATATCGTTAGCTGCCAGTACTTCAAACATTTTTGCAGCGACTCCTGGGTTTGAAATCATTCCAGAACCAACGATGGACACTTTTGCTAATTTATTTTCAGCATCAAGCTGCTCATAATTTAGAACATCCTTGTTATTTTCAAGAACATTTAACGTAGCTATAAGGTCATCTGTTTTAATAGAGAAAGCAAGATTTGATGTTTCTGCTTCTGTTGTGCTCTGAACAATGATATCTACGTTTAAATGATTCTCCGCTAATGTTGTAAAAATGGTTGATAAACTTGTTAAAGAATTGGCAAGACCTAACACGCTTACCTTTGTAATTTCATCTTCAAATGCCACTCCACGGACTACAAGGTTTTGTTCCATTGATGCTTCCTCCTCAATCACTGTTCCTTCTACTCTTTCCAAACTTGAACGCACTTCAAGCCGTACCTGATAGTTCTTCGCAAATTCTACTGCTCTTGGATGCAGAACACCGGCACCTAGATTGGCAAGTTCAAGCATTTCATCATAAGACACTGATTTTAATTTTCGGGCACTCTTTACATATCGAGGATCTGTGGTGAAAACCCCAGTCACATCAGTATATATATCGCATTTATCCGCCTTAAGTGCTGCTGCAAGTGCCACTGCTGTTGTATCGGATCCACCTCGACCGAGAGTTGTAATCTCGCCATTTTCAGTGATGCCTTGGAAACCTGCGACAATGACCACTTTGCCATCAGCAAGCTGATTCTTTACCGTTTCCGTATTTATCGTAGTAATACGGGCATTACCATGAACAGGCTCTGTAACAATTCCTGCCTGCCAGCCTGTAAACGATACTGCTGGAAGATTTTGCTCATTTAGAGCCATGGATAATAAGGAAATGGTTACCTGTTCTCCCGTGCTTAACAGCATATCCATATCCCGTTTATTTGGCTGTTTAGAAATTTCCTTTGCTAAATTGACAAGCTGATCCGTTGATTTCCCCATTGCAGAAACAACCACTACGACTTGATTTCCTAAGTCGGTTTCAGCTTTTACACGCTGTGCTACATTTAGTATTCTCTCTGCACTAGCTACCGAAGTGCCGCCAAACTTTTGAACAATTAAACCCATCTTTTCCCCTGCTTTCAGTTATAGGTTTAGCTATCATTGTATCTTTTTCCGCAAAGGCTCTGTTATTATTCATTGTTGATTTTTGTGTAGGGTTGAGAAATCATAGGCGGAGAATTTCCGGCTATTTTTTATAGAGCAACCTTTAGAAGCAATATAAGCGGAGATATTCCGCTTAACTGCTTTAAATATGACAAATTACAAGGATTTGGATACAATAAGCGGAAAAACTCCGCCTATTTTTAAGGGAATAATAGAATTTCCCAATTTAAGCGGAAATTCTCCGCTTATTTTCCAAACATAGTGATATCAACATTCAGTTTTAACAAGAGCCTCCGAAAAATAAATAAAAGCAATGAGAGGGCATCTCATTGCTTTACATACACAAAAAAATTCTTGCGTCGACAATGTAAGATAGCTCTCCAAGACATAAAGTCTTGACAATCTGGTATTTATTCAATACTCAGACCAGCAAAGAAAGAAATGAGACTTTCTTCACTTCGGCGAACATCCCCTTTCATGATTCTTCCTAGAAGCTCATCCTTCTCAGAATCATTACTATTGAATTTCGCACCTCTACCTTCACTTCAATATTAAAAAGTGCTAGTATTATAAATTTTCACTTATTATAGCATAGCGTAAAATCTCTGACAATCACTAAGATTGAAGTTTTTTCATTAATTCTTCTACTGCAGGAGCTGGAATCCCAATTGCTCTAAACTCTTCAAACGTTGCTTCCTTCATTTTCTTAACGGAACCAAATTCTTTTAACAGCTGTTTTTTTCGTTTTTCGCCGATACCTGGAATTTCATCGAGCAATGATTGAAATGCACTTTTCCCACGGGTTTGACGATGGAAGGTAATGGCAAAACGGTGAACTTCGTCTTGAATCCGTTGTAATAGATAAAACTCTTGGCTGTTTCTTCCAAGCGGGATAATTTCAAGCGGATTACCATATAGCAGGTTAGAAGTTTTATGCTTATCATCTTTCACTAATCCAGCCAATGGAATATCTAAGCCAAGCTCGTTTTCCAGGACATCTCTGACTGCTTCCACATGCCCTTTTCCTCCATCAATAATAATGAGGTCAGGAAGCGGCAATTCCTCTTTTAAAGCCCGTGAATATCTTCTCCTAGTCACTTCTCGCATAGATTCATAATCATCCGGACCCTTAACAGATTTTATCTTATACTTTCGATATTCACGCTTATTTGGCTTTCCATCGATAAATACAACCATAGCTGATACAGGGTCGGTTCCTTGAATATTAGAATTATCAAAGGATTCAATTCGGTGAGGGGTGTAAATACCCATAAGCTCTCCTAAGTTTTCAACTGCCTTAATGGTCCGAACTTCATCCTTTTCAATGAGTGAAAATTTCTCATTTAGTGCTATTTTGGCATTTTTAATCGCCATTTTTATAAGATCCTTTTTCTGACCACGTTGCGGCTTTAAGACTTTTATTTGTAAGAGCTGTTCCGCTAAGCTTAAGTCGATTTCATCCTGAATTAGAACTTCTTTTGGTTTAATATGATTGGATTTTTCGTAAAATCGGCCAAGGAAGGTAAGAATCTCTTCTTCTGGCTCATTGAAAATCGGGAACATGGAAACATCACGTTCAATCAGCTTTCCTTGGCGTACAAAGAAGACTTGAACACACATCCAGCCCTTATCGACAGCATAGCCAAACACATCACGATCCGTAAAATCTGTCATCGTAATTTTTTGCTTTTCCATAATGGTTTCTATATGAATAATCTTGTCGCGGAATTCCTTCGCACGTTCAAAATCTAATTCCTCAGAGGCACTGTTCATTTTTTCAGTTAATTCTTTTTTAATCTCATTATATCCGCCATTTAGGAAACGGGTAATTTCGTCTGTCATTTGTTTATATTGCTCTTCATGCACCTCATTGACACATGGTGCCAGGCACTGCCCTAAATGGTAATACAAACATACCCGATCTGGAAGGGTTGAACATTTTCGCAATGGGTAAATTCGGTCTAACAGTTTTTTGGTTTCATTTGCAGCCATGACGTTTGGATAGGGACCAAAGTATTTACCCTTATCCTTTTTAACTTTTCTTGTGATAATAAGTTTCGGATGTCTTTCCGCCGTCAGCTTAATAAACGGATATGTTTTATCATCCTTCAACATCACATTATATTTGGGATCATATTTTTTAATTAGGTTTAATTCAAGCAGCAATGCTTCAATATTGGAAGAAGTGACGATATATTCAAAATCCTCAATTTCATTCACAAGCCGGAACGTTTTTCCATCGTGTGACCCTGTAAAATAAGAGCGGACTCGATTTTTAAGTATTTTAGCTTTTCCTACATAAATGATCGTACCCTGACGGTCCTTCATCAAGTAGCAGCCAGGCTGATCAGGCAGCAGAGTTAATTTTTGTTTTATATTTTCATTCATTACAAGCTGCTCCTCTCCGTCTTTTTATCTTCCTTAAAATTTTAAAGGATAAAGCAGATAAATAAAAGCCTAATTCTTTTTCCATTATTTTTAAAGGGCTTTGTTTATAGTCTAATTTTTTTTGGCACCCTGTTGATTGGAACGGAAGGCACGAAGACTCCTGCGGGAGGACGGGGCAGGGGAGACCCCGCAGGCGAAAGCACTGAGGAGGCTCCCCGGACCGCCCGCGGAAAGCGAAGTGCCTCGTGACAGGTAAAAACCCACCTGTCACTGCGGTGATTATTCGCAGAAGCTTTCCTTAGTGGAGAGGAAATCAACAGGACTATTTTACATAGCAATAAAAAACCTTAGCTAGGACAATCCTAGCTAAGGTTATCTATCGCTTAAGCGTGCTTTTCAAGCACACTTGCTAAAGCATCTTTTGGCTGGAAGCCGACAACTTTGTCAACCACTTCGCCATCTTTGAAAACAAGAAGTGTAGGGATACTCATAACACCGTATTTAGCTGCAGTTTCTTGGTTATCGTCTACATCTAATTTAACGATCTTAACTTTTTCGCCCATTTCTGAATCAAGTTCTTCAAGAACTGGAGCAATCATTTTACAAGGTCCACACCATGGAGCCCAGAAATCTGCAAGTACAAGGCCGGAACCTGTTTCAGCAGAGAAATTTGCATCTGTTACGTTTGAAATAGCCATTTGTAAAGCCCTCCTAATGAATACTAAATACAACGAAAGTATAGCACTGTTTAAACCATCATGCTAATAATCTGTCTCGGAATAATTTCCCCTAAAATAGTTTTCGTATTCTTTCTAATTGTATGTAATAAGGCGAACAGTTTTTTACTGCCCGCCTTAGTATTATTGCCATTATGAATGAACTTTAAGCTTCTTAAACTCTTCAGTAAGTAAAGGTACAACCTCGAATAAGTCACCAACAATTCCGTAGTCTGCTACTTTAAAGATATTTGCTTCTGGGTCTTTGTTAATAGCAACAATTACCTTAGAGTTAGACATACCTGCTAAGTGCTGAATAGCTCCAGAGATTCCGCAGGCAATGTATAAATCAGGTGTTACAACCTTGCCTGTTTGACCAATCTGTAAAGAGTAGTCACAATAGTCAGCATCACAAGCTCCACGAGAGGCACCAACAGCACCGCCTAAAACATTTGCCAGCTCTTTTAGTGGTTCAAAGCCTCCTGCACTCTTGACACCGCGTCCTCCAGAAATGACAACTTTCGCTTCACTTAAATCTACACCTTCGCTTGCTTTTCTAACTACTTCTTTAATAATGGCACGAAGGTCTTTAATTTCAACGGATAATGAAGCAACCTCACCTGTTCTGCTTTCATCTTTTGTTAAAGGTGCTATATTATTTGGTCTGACAGTTGCAAAAACTAAGCCATCCGTCACGATTTTCTTTTCAAAGGCCTTACCAGAATAGATAGGGCGTGTAAAGACGACATTTCCGCCTGCCACCTCAACAGCTGTAGCGTCAGAAATTAATCCAGAAGCGAGCTTAGCAGCAATTCTCGGTGAAAGGTCTTTCCCTTGAGATGTATGTCCTAAAACTAAACCTTCTGGGCTTTCCTTTTCTAACACTGCTAACAATGCTTGTGCATAACCATCAGATGTATACTGGTTTAGCTTTGCATCTTCAACGACAACAACGCGGTCAGCACCATATTGAATTAACTCCGCTCCTAAAGCGCTAACATTTTCCCCAAGTAAAAAACCAACTACTTCTCCGCCCTCTGCTACTGTTTTTGCTGCAGCAATTGCTTCGAAAGAAACATTACGCAAAGAACCGTCACGCGTTTCTCCTAATACTAATACTTTTCTAGTCATTCCTTTACCCTCCTGCAGTTCATTTTTGGCTAATCAAAATTTATGTTTAAAAACTGACGTTTAAATTACTTTCGCTTCTGTATGAAGAAGGTGAACGAGTTCTTTTACCTGGTCATTTAACTCTCCAGATAAAACCTTTCCAGCTTCTTTTTTAGCCGGCAAATAAATTTCAATTGTTTTTGTTTTTGCTTCGACATCATCTTCTTCAAGATCAAGATCATCTAATTCTAATTCATCAAGCGGCTTTTTCTTGGCCTTCATAATACCTGGTAAAGATGGATATCGAGGCTCGTTTAAACCTTGCTGCGCCGTGACCAATAATGGCAGGCTAGTTTCGATTACTTCAGAATCACCTTCAACGTCACGGGTAACGGTTACATTTGTACCGTTAATTTCAAGCTTCGTAATTGTTGTCACATAAGGAATGTTCAGCAATTCCGCAACACGTGGACCTACTTGTCCAGAACCGCCATCAATTGCTACATTTCCACCAATAATAAGATCTGCATCCTTATCTTTTAGGTATTCAGCAATGATTTTTGATGTAGTGAATTGATCGCCGTTTTCCACATCATCTTCAGTATTAATTAGGACCGCTTTGTCTGCGCCCATAGCAAGTGCTGTACGTAATTGCTTTTCAGCTTCTTCAGTTCCAACTGAAATAACGGTTACTTCACCGCCATTAGCATCGCGGACTTGGATTGCTTCTTCCACTGCATATTCATCGTAAGGATTTATGATAAACTCCGCACCATCCTCATTGATTTTACCGCCAGAAATAGTAATCTTTTCTTCCGTATCAAACGTTCTTTTTAAAAGTACATAAATGTTCATGGTTTCCCTCCTATAATGCAAACATTTTTTCTGTTTCAAAGATTAAGAAAATTTAACATAAAAAAATATTTTAACTCCTATGTGGAAGTTATTCACCTTTAAAATGCGGCTCTCTTTTTTCAATAAACGCCTGGATTCCTTCTTTTGCATCATTCGATACAAATATTTCTCCAAACAACTCAGCTTCTTTAGCAGAGCCTTTATAAAACTCTTCATTCTTAGCATAATTTAATAATTCAATTGTCGCCTTCAGGGACCCTGTACTTTTCTTAGCAATTTTCCCCGACAGTTTAAGTGCTTGCTCCAGCACTTCTTCTTCAGGATAAGCATGATTCGCCAAGCCAAATTGAACCGCTTCCATTCCTGTGATTGGCTCAGATGTGAAAAGCATTTCTGCAGCCCGTGCAACACCAACATATTTAGGAAGACGCTGTGTTCCCGCAAATCCAGGAATTAATCCAAGCTGCAGTTCAGGAAGACCAAGCTTCGACTTCTCACCCACTAAACGGATATGACAAGCCATTGCAAGCTCCAAGCCGCCGCCAAGCGCTGCGCCATGAATCGCTGCAATAATTGGTTTAGGGAATTTCTCCATCCGGTCAAACAAATCCTGTCCGAATTTCCCAAGATTCGCAAAACCCTCTGAAGAAGAAACAGTTGTAAATTCTTTAATATCCGCACCTGCTGAGAAGAAACGCCCTTCACCGTGAATGACAATCACCTTAATCTCACTGTTTGGTTCGATTTCATCCAAAACAGCCGATAATTCTCGTAACAGTCCTTGTGAGAGGGCATTTGCCGGTGGACGCTGAATGGTAATCGTCGCAATCCTATCTTGATAAGACCATTTTAAGTATTCCAAAAGAATCCTCCTCCTCTATAACTCGAATCTTAATGATTTCCACAGCCCTTAATCAATAGCTGATGGACTGGTTTAGCGAGTGCTGTTAAATCATATTTTTCCTCATTCAAAACCCAAGTTGTCACGGTTTCATCCATCGTGCCGAAAATCATTTGCCGGGCAAGACGAACATCGAGGTCACTTGAAAACTCTCCCGTTTCTTTTCCTTCAATGATGATTTTATCTATCACTTGCAAATATCCTTTAAGAACATTATTTATTCTCATACGCAGCTCTTTATTTGATTGCCGTAATTCAAGCTGGGTGACGATTGCCATGTGATGATCATCGGAAAGATTACGAAAATGAGCTTCAATCATCATATATAACTTCTCCACCGCTGTCTCTTTTCCTGCTATCATTTCATCTATTTTTTCAATAAAGCTTCCCATTTTTTCTTCAAAGAGTGAGATGAGAATGTCTTCTTTGTTTTTAAAATAAAGATAAATGGTACCGTCTGCGACACCAGCCTGCTTTGCAATTTTCGAAACCTGTGCCTGATGATAACCAACTTCCGCAATTGCAATGACAGCAGCATCAATAATCTGCATGTATTTTGGTTTATTTTTTTTCATTGGTTCTCCCTCCTCTTGAAGAAAGTATTTTTTACAAAAAATAAAATATGAATGAATAATCATTCATATTTTTATAATAGATATTAGTTGTATTTCTGTCAAGAAATTCAAAGACATTTTTATATTACTTTATTGCCCGCATAGGTACAAGCTATATTATTCAAAAAAAAGAAGTGCATTTTGTACGGGAATTAAGCGTGTTTTTTGTTTTCTTCCTCTATTTTTCTCATTTCTTCTTCAACCAGGGTTCTTCTTAATATTTTCCCTACTGCTGTTTTCGGTAATTCATTTCTAAATTCATATAATCTAGGAGCCTTATAAGCAGCTAAATACTTTCTAGCATATTGATTCAACTCATCTGAAGTAAGCTTAGATCCTTCTTTTAACACAACATATGCCTTAACGGTTTCACCCCGATATGGATCCGGAATTCCTGCAGCAACAGCTTCCAAAACATCAGGATGTTCATATAAGACTTCTTCAATTTCTCTCGGATAGATATTATATCCACCAGCAATAATCATATCCTTCTTTCTATCTACTACATAGAAATATCCATCTTCATCCATATAGCCAAGGTCCCCCGTGTAAAGCCAACCGTCTTTAATTGTTTCCTCTGTTGCATCAGGACGATTCCAATAGCCTTTCATCACTTGTGGACCTTTAATGATAATTTCACCAATTTCCTTAACCGGCAAGATTTCGCCATTTTCCATTGAGACAATCCTAACCTCCGTATTTGGCCATGGTACACCAATACTTCCCTTTACCCGTGGTCGATCCCATAGGAAATTAGAATGCGTCACTGGAGATGATTCAGTTAAACCATATCCCTCTACAAGCTTTCCGCCTGTAACCTTCTCAAATTCCTCTTGCACTTCAATGGGTAGAGGTGCAGAGCCGCTGAGACAGGAATCAATGGATGATAGATCATATTTTTTAAGATCAGGATGATTTAATAGACCTATATAAATGGTTGGTGCACCTGGAAACAATGTAGGACGCTGTTTTTGGATTGTTTTCAAAGTCGTCAATGCATCAAACTTTGGTAAAATAATCATTTTATAAGCCTGCATGACTGATAAAATCATAATGATCGTCATTCCATAAACATGGAAAAACGGTACAATTCCAAGCACTGATTCCTCTCCTGGTTTAGATTTGTACAACCATGCCGTACACATCGAAGAGTTGGCAACGAGGTTTCTGTGTGTCAGCATAACTCCTTTAGGAGAACCTGTTGTGCCGCCAGTATATTGGAGCAGTGCTACATCCTCCTCGAAGTCGAAATCATATTCTACGAGTTTTTTAGGCTTCAATTTTACTATTTCTTTAAATAAGTGGTTATTGCCTTCATGTTTAACATTAACAACAATTCCATATTGCTTTTTCTGGATAAAAGGATAAACTAAATTTTTTGGGAATGGCAGGTAATCTTTGATAGCGGTTACAATAATGTGCTGCAAATCTGTCTGCGGCATCACCTTAGAAACACGAGGATAGAGGATGTCAAGTGTGATGATTGCCTTAGCTCCGGAGTCCTTCATTTGATATTCTAGTTCACGTTCGGTATATAATGGGTTAGTTTGAACAACAATTCCCCCAGCCATTAATATTCCAAAATAACTTATGACTGATTGTGGTGTATTGGCGAGCATAATGGCAACTCGGTCACCTTTTGCAATCCCCAGTTCCTGTAGATAACTGGCAAATGAAAGTGATTCATTGTAAAGCTCTTTATATGTCATCTCCTTTCCCATGAAGTGAATGGCAATTTTATCTGGATAACTCTTTGCCGCATCTACCAAATACTGCTGAACAGGTTCAGGTCGAAATTCTAGTTCCGCAGGTATCTCTTCAGGGTAAGAGGTGAGCCATGGTTTTGAATCATACATTAGTAACCCTCCTTTTTTACTATTTTAAATTTTTCCACTTCCCTTTCATTATAATATAGTCAGACTCTTTAAACAATTGGAACAACAACTATTGTTCATCATATCACGATAAAAAAATCACCGTCGATTACTCAACGATGATTTCCATTTAAAATATCATATACCCCAATCCAATTAGCAAAAACAAGGCGCATAACCCAAGAAGCACTTTCGCTAATGTTTCCACGCTTAATCTCCCCTTACGATATTCCCGCACCTATTACAAAGGATAAGCCGATTGACAAAATCATTGCAATGAAACCAACCGCGCGATTATCATTTTTTATTTCATCGTCAACGTTAAATTTAGGTGTTAAGAATTCAAAGATAAAATATCCAATCAGTAACAGCACAAAGCCAAATACTCCCCAGCCAATCATTGTTACCAATGAATCATTCTGTTCAATGGAATAGCGGAAAATATTAGCAATCCCAAAAATTTTCCCTCCAGTGGCCATCGCAACAGCAATATTGCCCTTTTGGATTTCTTCCCAATTTCTATATTTCGTTACTAATTCAAAAATGGCTAAAAATAAAACCACACATAGTATAACTACACTATAATTGGCAGCACTTTGAATATACACGTTATCCCAAAACTGGTTCATTCCTTATTCTCCCCGGTTATTATTTAAATTCGACCACGGTAACACCAGAGCCGCCCTCACCTGCTTCTCCAAAGCGGATTTTCTTAACAGAACGGTGATTTCGCAAATATTCCTGGACTCCCTGTCTTAATGCGCCCGTGCCTTTCCCGTGAATAATTGATACACGAGGATAGTTTGATAATAACGCATCATCTATATATTTTTCCACTCTTAAGAGTGCTGCTTCATATCTTTCTCCGCGCAAATCTAATTCTAGCTTTACATCTGCATCCCTGCCTTGAACAATCGCCATCGGTCTTGTTTCTACTGGCTTTGGTGTGCTGATATACTCTAAATCCTTTTCTTTCACCTTCATTTTCAGGATCCCGATTTGCACCTGCCATTCGTTATCAGAAACTTTTTCAAGAAGTGTACCCTTTTGACCAAAAGTCAGGACTTTCACTTCGTCACCAGGTGTGAAGGTATGCTTCTTCGTTTTATTATTGATTTGTTTGGCGGATTTCTTTATTTCAGGCGTTGCGGCCTCAAGACGCCGCTTTGCATCAATTAATTCGTGCTCCTTAATATCAGCATGTTTCTCGATTCTCATTTTACGAAGGTCACGTATAACCTTTTCTGCCTCACTCTTTGCCTCTTCAAGAATATCACCAGCTTGTTGTGCTGCCTTTTCTAGCATTGAGTCTTTATTCTCATAAAATTCAATCATCTGCTTCTGCATATCCTGATGGAGCTTTTCTGCCTGTCTTAAATAATCACGTGCTTCTTCCTGTTCAATTTCTGCCTGGCGCTTACTGCTTTCAAGTGAGGCAATCATCTTATCAATTTGATTGGTATCTTCACTAACATGGGATCTTGCTGCTTGAATCACAGTGTCGCTTAAGCCTAACCGTTTTGAAATTTCAAAGGCATTGCTTCGTCCTGGAACACCAAGGAGCAGCTTGTAAGTTGGACTCAAGGTTTCGACATCAAATTCCACACTCGCATTGAGAACACCTTCACGGTTATAGCCGTAGGCCTTTAATTCTGGATAATGAGTTGTGGCAATCACCCTCGCCCCTCGATTGTGCACTTCATCTAAAATGGAAATTGCAAGTGCTGCACCTTCCTGCGGGTCTGTACCTGCACCAAGCTCGTCGAAAAGGACAAGAGAATTAAAATCAACCTTCTTCAATATGTCCACGATATTTACCATGTGGGAAGAAAAAGTACTTAAGCTCTGCTCGATGGATTGTTCATCACCGATATCAGCATAGATGGCATCAAAGACAGCAAGCTCCGATCCGTCATAGGCAGGAACCTGCAGGCCTGATTGAGCCATTAACGAACATAATCCGAGCGTTTTTAAGGTAACGGTTTTACCACCCGTGTTTGGTCCTGTAATAACAATAGTCGTGTAATCTTTCCCGAGCAGAATATCATTGGCAACGACTTCATCAATCGGTATTAACGGATGTCTGGCTTTATATAAAGCAATTCGTCCCTCATTATTCATAAGAGGCATACTGGCTTTCATTTTACGTCCGTATCTTGCTTTTGCAAAAATAAAATCAAGATTGGCCAGCACCTCGACAATCACTTGCAGCTCTGACTCAAACTCAGCAGTTTTTGCAGACAGCTCCGTCAATATTCTTTCAATTTCAAGCTGCTCTTTCACTCTTATATCCTGCAGTTGATTGTTCAATTGTACAATGACCTGTGGTTCAATAAATAGAGTTTGACCCGATGAACTCTGATCATGAATAATACCGCCATAGTGGCCGCGATACTCCTGTTTAACAGGAATAACAAAACGATCGTTACGAATGGTGATAATTGAATCCGACAACATCTTTGCTGCATTTGAGGAGCGAATCATGCTCTCTAATTTCTCACGTACACGCGCTTCATTCGACCGGAGCTGGTGCCTTAACGTTCGCAGCAGGTCACTCGCACTATCAAGAACCTCCCCGCTCTCATCAATGGCATGTCTGATGGACTCCTCCAAATTAGCTAAAATCATAATCCGCTCAACTTGCTCCATTAAAATGGGGATTTCCGTTCTTTCTTCGGCAATATCCTCAATAAATCGCTTCATTTGCCTGCTTGCATGGATCGTACTAGCAATCTGTATTAACTCGTGAGAACTAAGGACACCCCCAATAACAGAGCGTTTAATATGGGCACGAATATCGTGAATTCCCGATAATGGGACATTTCCTTTTATCCTTAATACGGTTGAGGCCTCATCCGTTTCTGCCTGAAGCTTTACTACTTCTTCAAAATCTGTTGATGGGACCAATCGTTTTAACTTCTCTATTCCCAGTGAGGACGCGGCATGATCAATGAGCTGATCCCTCACTTTAGTAAATTCCAATACCTTTAACGTTCTTTCTTGCATGGAGTAAACCTCCTTAATTTCGATTATGCAAAAATTCTAGTAAGTCGTTCGGCTCTAATGCATTAATTACCGATGATTTCTTTATCCAGCCCTTTTTCGCTGTGGAAACGCCTACCCCCATATGGGAGAGCGTTTCTTTCTTATGGGCATCCGTATTTATAAATAGTTTAACCCCTGCATCCTGTGCTTTTCGCAGATACTCAGCTTTTAAATCTAATCGATTAGGATTAGCATTCAGCTCTAAGGCAGTATTTGTTTCTTTCGCGAGTTCAATCAGCATATCGATATCGACATCGTAGCCTTCACGGCGGCCAATTTTTCTGCCAGTCGGATGGGCAATTAAATCAACATGTGCATTTTTTAATGCTGTGGTTAAACGCTCCATTATTTTTTCTCTTGGCTGTGAAAAAGCTGAATGAATAGATGCGATGACAAAGTCCATTTGAGATAACAGATCGTCCTCATAATCCAATGTGCCATCAGGCAGAATATCCATTTCAACACCAGAGAGGATTAAAATATCATCATATTTCTCATTTAATTTTTTTATTTCTTCTTTTTGCTGCAACAACCGCTCACGTGTCAGTCCATTTGCGACTTTCAAATACTGAGAGTGGTCAGTGATTGCCATATATTTATAACCCTTTGCACGGCAGGCTTCCACCATTTCCTCAATTGAATGTGCCCCATCGCTCCAGGTTGAATGCATGTGAAGGTCGCCCTTAATATCACTTAGTTGGATTAATTCACCTTCATAAGCTGGAAACTCCTCAACCTCTTTGCCATCTTCTCTTACTTCCGGAGGAATAAATGGCAGGTCAAAATGCTTGTAAAATTCTTCTTCTGATGAAAAAGTAAGAATTTCACCTGTCTCTACATTCTCCACCCCATATTCGCTAATCTTTTCTCCACGTTCCTTTGCAAGCTGTCTCATTCTTACATTATGGTCCTTTGAACCGGTAAAATGATGGAGAGTAGTGATGAATTCCTCTGGTTTAACAATCCGAAAATCAACAGATACATCATAATCGTAACCAAACACAAGCGACACTTTTGTATCACCCGCACCGATAGTTTCTTTAATATTCGGTAATTCGAGCAGGAACTGTTTCACCTTTTCTGGATGTTCAGTCGCAATAATAAAGTCTAGATCTTTAACGGTTTCTCTCACTCTGCGTAAACTTCCAGCCCGTGAGGATAGGTGAATCTCAGGAGACTCAGAGAGCCTGGCTTCAATCTGCTCTGCAATTGGCAGCATGTAGGCAAGCGGCAGTCTGTCAGGTCTAGATCCTGCATTTGCAATGGCACTTAAGATTTTCTCTTCCGTCTTTTTCCCAAAACCTGCTAATGCTTGCACTTTTCCTGCTTTACATGCTTCTTCTAAGGTTGTGACATCTTCAATTCCTAGCTCTTTGTGAAGCTTTGCAATTTTCTTCCCGCCAAGACCAGGCAATTGTAATAACGGAATTAACCCTTTTGGAACTTCTTCCTTCAATTCTGTTAACACCGAGGAAGTACCCTCATTTATGTATTCTTCAATCACAGCAGCTGTACCTTTGCCGATTCCTGACAGCGAGGTAAAATCCTCAATTTCAGATAGAGTCCGGTCATCAAATTCTAGTGCAGATGCCGCTTTGCGAAAAGCTGATACCTTAAAGGGATTTTCACCTTTAAGCTCCATATATACCGCAATCGTCTCTAATAGTCGTATTAAATCCTTTTTATTTACCTCCATTACTTCCACCCGCCTTGCACTTATTTTAACCTTTTAATAGAAAAACTTCTCTCTTAGAGAGAAGTTAAGAGCAACTTCTCCCTCGAGAGAAGTTAAGAGCATCGTCTCCATACAGAGAAGTTAAAGAAGTCCTTCTCTCCTCAGAGAGAAGTTAAAGCAGCAGTATATTCAATCCAGATATTTTTTATTTGCTCCGAAAGGAATGGTGTATGATTGACAATTAAGTTCGCCATAATTGAATCATCCAAAGGTTTCTGCAAAACTTCCATTGGAACTAGCGCAGCAATATATAATAAAATGAAGATAAGTAAGTAGACCTCAGCAAAACCAAGGATCCCGCCTGCCCAAACATTTAATTGTTTTAGAATAGGCAAATGGGCAATAAAATCAAGCATCGATCCTATCACTTGCAGCAGGATTTTCACCGCAAAGAAAATAATGATAAAGGCAATCGCGCGGTAAAAGGCTTCTTCCATATTACCGTTCTCACTTAATAGTTTTAAAGGAGATGTAGTCCCAAGATTTGGATATGGAACCCACAGCGTGAGTCTAGGTGCCAAATCATCGTAGTATAAATTTGCCACTATGTATGCAATAATAAAACCTGTTAAATGGACTAACTGCAAAATGAAACCTCTTTTTAATCCAATAAAAAAACCAAAAACTAATAATAAAATAATTGCTAAATCCAACATGACTTATTCAGTCCTTTTCCTTTTGTAGTTCAGATTGCAGCCGCTCTAGTTGTTCCTTCATTTTGATATAATCATTGACCGCATTCACTGCAGTTAATACAGCGAGTTTATTCACATCAAGTAATGGATTCCTGGAACCTATTTCGCGCATTTTTTTGTCAACTAATGAAGCGACATGTCGAACATGGTTTTGGGATTCAGTACCTAAAATAACGTATTGAGTTCCGTATATATCAACGGTTGTTCTGGTTTTATCTGTATTTGACAAATTACTGCCTCCATTCGGTTCGAAGAAATCCCTATTTTATAATATAACACGAACGGATATGTGTCGAAAAGAGAAACGGATGAAACTGGAGCTTTTTTACTTTTTCTAGAAAATTGTCGAGGAGTGTTTTGGGAGTGGGAAATGTTGTATTAAATCTAACTTTGTCTGAAATTAATAAAATGAAAAGCTATTATGAAGGAAAATTGCTGGACAAAACTCCTCCAGGAAGTGTATTTGCAGCGAAGACATCTGGCTCAATGATTACTGCCTATAAGTCTGGGAAGGTTTTGTTTCAGGGGAATGGCAGTGAAGCAGAAGCGAGCAGATGGGGTGAGGCTGCTGCAAAAGCTCCCGCCAAATCAAAAGCTGCTAAAGGGAATCTGCCAGAAGGTTTTAGCAACTGGTCCGTTATAGGCTCGGATGAAGTAGGTACTGGTGATTTTTTTGGTCCAATAACGGTTGTGGCTTCTTATGTTAGGAAGGAAGATATTCCTTTGTTAAAAGAATTAGGTGTTAGAGATTCAAAGGATCTCAATGATGATAAAATCATTGCCATTGCAAAGGTAATTAAAGATATTGTTCCATTTAGTCTAATGACATTAAAAAATGAAAAGTATAATCAGCTGCAAAAGTCAGGTATGTCACAGGGCAAAATGAAGGCCATACTTCATAACCAAGCCATTCTGAAAGTGCTTGAGAAGATTTCTCCTGTGAAACCAGAAGGTATTCTTATCGACCAGTTTGTTCAAGAAAGTACCTATTTTCAACATGTTAAAAATCAAAAGGCTGTAGCGAGGGAAAATGTTTATTTTAGTACAAAGGCCGAGGGTATCCATCTTGCTGTAGCAGCAGCCTCAATTCTCGCGCGGTATGCCTTTGTTCAGTATTTTGACAAGCTGAGTGAATCGGCAGGATTTAAGATTCCAAAAGGCGCAGGTGCTCAGGTGGATGAAGCCGCAGCAAAGCTGATTTTGAAAAAAGGACGAGAAGTGCTGCCGCAATATGTAAAACTGCATTTTGCTAATACGGAGAAGGCAATGAATCTGGTGAAAAAAAGAAAAGGTAATTGATTGGCATTGAATTTTCTATGTGAACACTAGATGCGATCTTTTTTTGAGTCTCTAGCATTATAGGCTTCAGGAACCATTCATGAGGCCTCTTTTTGCTGAGACACTATTTTTTGGGCTTCATGAACCGTTCATGAGGCCTCTTTTTGCTGAGGCACTTTTATTTTAGGGCTTCATGAACCGTTCATGAGGCCTCTTTTTGTTGAGGCACTTTTATTTTGGGCTTCATGAACCGGTCATGAGGCCTATTTTTGCTGAGGCACTTTTATTTTGGGCTTCATGAACCGGTCATGAGACCACTTTTGGCTGAGGCTTTTTGGGCTTCATGAACCGTTCATGAGACCCCTTTTGGCTGAGGTACTTTTATTTTGGGCTTCATGAACCATTTATGAGACCACTTTTTGTTGAGGCACTTTTATTTTGGGCTTCATGAACCATTCATGAGACCCCTTTTAGCTGAGACACTCTAATTTTAGGCTTCATGAACCGGTCTGAGACCCCTTTTTGTTGAGGCACTTTTATTTTGGGCTTCATGAACCGGTCATGAGACCCCTTTTGGCTGAGGCACTTTTATTTTGGGCTTCCTGAACCGGTCATGAGACCCCTTTTGGCTGAGGCACTTTTATTTTGGGCTTCCTGAACCGTTCATGAGACCACTTTTTGCTGAAGCACTCTGATTTTGGGCTTCATGAACCGTTCATGAGACCACTTTTTGCTGAAGCACTCTGATTTTGGGCTTCATGAACCGTTCATGAGACCCCTTTTGGCTGAGGCACTTTTATTTTGGCTTCATGAACCATAACATAAAAAAATGACCTAGTTGAATTTTCACTAGGTCATTTCATTCTTTCTTACCCTCTTAATACCGCTCCAGCCTGATTCTTCAAGGCTTCTAGTACTTGGGTATGAACTTTTGTTACTTCCTCATCTGTTAATGTCCGTTCTGGATCCATATATTTCAATGAGTAGGCGATGGATTTTTTGCCTTCTTCCATGCGCTCTCCTTCGTATAGGTCAAAAACATTTACCTCTTTTAGAAGCTTTCCACCGGCTGTTTGGATAATATCCTTCAATACTCCAGCAACCGTTTCTTTATCCACAACAAGAGCGATGTCTCTTGTAATTGATGGGAACCGTGGGATTCCTAAGTATCTTAAAGGTGCTGTTGCTTCTTCTAAAATGGCCTTCAATGAAAGTTCAAACACGTATGTGTCTTTTAAATCCAGCTCTTTTTGCATGGTTGGATGTACTTGGCCGACAAATCCGATCCGCTCACCATTCAAGTGAATTTCAGCTGTACGTCCTGGATGCATATTATCTACCTTAGCCTGAACGTATGTCACACTCTCAGTAAGTCCCAGCTTGGCAAATAATCCTTCTAAAATACCTTTTAATACATAGAAGTCAACTGCCTTTTTCTCACCCTGCCATGAATGGCTATGCCATAGACCTGTAATAGCACCTGCTAAATGCTCTCGCTCTTCAGGTAATACTTCGTTTCCATTTGCTAAGAACACAGCACCTGTTTCATACACAGCGAGGCTGTCGTTTTGACGGGCACTGTTGTATTTTAAAACTTCCAACAGCTGCGGCATAATGCTTAAGCGAAGGATACTGCGGTCTTCACTCATCGGCATTGCCAGGCGTATGAAATCGCGTTTCTCCAGCGCAAACTGTGCCGCTTTTTCCTCACTTGTTAACGAATACGTAACCGCTTGGAAAAGACCAGCGCCTTCTAAATATTGGCGGACAATTCGGCGTTTTTCTTGATAGTCTGATAATTTGCCTGGTGTAGCTGAACCGATTGGCAATGTTTTCGGAATGTTATCGTAGCCGTAAAGACGTGCCACTTCTTCAATTAAATCTTCCTCAATTTTGATATCGCCACGGCGTGTAGGAGCTGTTACCGTGATATTTTCATCTTCACTCGTTACCGCGAATTGAAGGCGTTCAAAAATTGCCTCAACCTCGGCCACAGTCATGTTTGTGCCGATGACATTATTTATTTTTTCAAGAGTGATTGAAACGACTGCCGGCTCAACTGTTAGTGTATCAACCTCAGAAGCACCTTCTAATACTTCACCGCCAGCGTATTTCGCCATCAAGTATGCTGCACGTTCCCCGGCTGCACGCACACGGTTAGGGTCAACACCCTTCTCAAAACGAGCACTTGCTTCACTTCGTAAGCCGTGGTCTTTCGATGCTTTTCTAACAGTACCTCCTGTAAAATAAGCAGCCTCCAACAATACAGTTGTTGTATCTGAAGTAACCTCAGAATTAGCTCCGCCCATGACACCCGCTAATGCGATTGGTTCTGTTCCATTTGTAATCACTAAATGGTCAGAAGTTAATGTACGCTCAACATCATCTAATGTTGTGAATTTCTCACCATCATGTGCACGACGTACTAGGATTTCTTTTGAACCTAAGCGATCGTAGTCAAATGCATGCAGAGGCTGGCCATATTCTAATAAAATATAGTTGGTAATATCGACAACATTATTATGCGGACGAATTCCTGCAGACATTAGTCTTGTTTGCATCCATAGCGGCGAAGGACCGATTTTTACATTTTTAATAACTTTGGCAGCATATAGTGGATTATCCTCATTAGCGTCCACTTTTACCGTAATATAATCAGTTGCCTTTTCATTTACTGGCTGTTGATCGATTTCTGGAAGCTTCACATCTTTTCCAAGAATCGCTGCAACTTCATATGCTACACCAAGCATGCTCAAGCAATCCGCACGGTTTGGAGTTAAGCCAAGCTCAAGGACTTCATCATTACGGTTTAATAACGCGATGGCGTCTGTTCCAACTTCTGCGTCTTGAGGGAAAACAAAGATCCCTTCAGAATATTCCTTCGCTACAACCTTCGCTTCAATACCAAGCTCAGTTAGTGAGCAGATCATTCCATTTGATTCTTCACCGCGAAGCTTCGCACGCTTAATTTTAAAATTACCTGGTAATACCGCGCCAACCGTTGCCACTGCTACTTTTTGACCTTGTGCGACATTAGGTGCTCCGCAAATAATTTGAACAGGTTCGCCTTGACCAATATCAACCTGACATTTGCTTAATTTATCAGCATTTGGATGCTGAACACGTTCAACCACATGCCCAACTACTACTCCAGTAATTCCTTCATTAAGGACATCGACGCCCTCAACCTCGATCCCGCTTTTTGTAATTTTTTCAGCTAACTCACTAGCCGAAACTCCGGATAAGTCTACATAATCCTGGAGCCATTTATATGAAACGAACATATCGCTTACCTCCTATTCATGTTTAGAAAATTGTTTTAAGAACCGTACATCGTTTGTGTAGAAATGACGAATATCATCAACGCCGTATTTCAACATTGCGATGCGCTCTGGTCCCATACCAAACGCAAAACCAGTGTATTTTTTAGAATCATAGCCAGCCATTTCAAGAACGTTAGGATGGACCATTCCTGCTCCAAGAATTTCAATCCAGCCTGTTTTCTTACAAACATTACAACCATGTCCGCCGCAAATCATACAAGAAATGTCCATTTCAACGGATGGCTCAGTGAATGGAAAGAAACTTGGACGTAATCTAATCTCACGGTCCTCACCAAACATTTTCTTCGCGAAAATCTCTAATGTTCCATGAAGGTCGCTCATGCGGATGTTTTCACCAACGACAAGCCCTTCAATTTGCATGAACTGATGAGAGTGTGTCGCATCGTCATTATCGCGGCGGTATACTTTACCAGGACAGATAATTTTGATAGGACCTTTCCCTTGGTTCTTTTCCATTGTCCGCGCCTGCACTGGGGAAGTGTGAGTGCGAAGTAGAATTTCATCTGTAATATAGAAGGAATCCTGCATATCGCGAGCCGGATGACCCTTCGGTAAATTTAGAGCCTCAAAGTTATAATAATCCTGTTCTACTTCAGGACCTTCTGCCACTTGATAACCCATTCCAATAAATAAGTCTTCAATTTCTTCAATGATTCTTGTTAATGGGTGGTGGTTTCCAACCTTAACGGGTCTTCCAGGTAATGTTACATCAATTGATTCAGAAGCTAGCTTTTCTAAAACGGCTGCTTCTTCTAACTCTTTTTGTTTTGCTTCTAAAACGGTAGCAATAGCTTCACGAACTTCATTTGCGAGTGCTCCCATAATTGGACGTTCTTCTGCTGAAAGCTTACCCATCCCACGGAGCACTTCCGTAATGGGTCCTTTTTTACCTAAATAAGCAACACGGATGTCATTCAATTCTTTTAAGCTTTGTGACTGTTCAATTTTTTGAATAGCTTCCTGCTGCAATTCCTTTAATCGTTCTTGCATCATATTTCCTCCTTTTTAATCGCTAAATTTCGAGCGGTCTTATTTTAGCAAACAAAAAAACCCCATCCCTGGAAAGGGACGAGGTTTATAGTCGCGGTACCACCCTTGTAAACACGATATGTATAAAAACATTGTGTTCGCTTCATTGGGATAACGGCAAGTGCCGGTGCACCTTTACATTTCTATTTGAAATGGTCCCGGTGTCAACTCAGGAGGTGAACTTCACCTATCATTTCCATAAAAGTGCTTTCAGTCATGGCACTTTCTCCCTTAATGGTCTTTGATAAGTTACTTTTCTCCGTCAATGTCTTTGTTATTTTTCAATAATGTAAATTATTATATAATACTTTTCCAGTTGATTCAAACTAGTATCGGTCATTTTTTCAAAAAATATAACAGGATGCCTGTTGCTACGGCTACATTCAGTGATTCACTTTTACCGTAGATAGGTATATAAAGATTGGCAGTTGTTTTTTCGAGCAGGTCTTTATTGACCCCATTTCCCTCATTTCCAACGAGTAGTGCAAAGGATTTCTCTGTTGAAATATCAGTATATGCAGAAGCCCCTTCAAGTGCTGTACCGTACACTGAAATATTTTTTTCGTTAAGCTGTGCTACCCATTGATGGAGGTCTCCTCTAATTATGGGCAGGTGAAAATGACTGCCTTGGGCGGAGCGAAGAACCTTTGAATTGTATACGTCTACGCTTCCTTTTCCAACAATCACCGCGTCAATGCCTGCAGCATCAGCTGTACGAATCATTGTACCTAAATTTCCTGGATCCTGCACGGCATCGATTAATAGGTATGTCTTCGCGTCTGGTACTTCTATTTCAACCTGACGGCAAACGGCATATATTCCTTGCGGTGCCTCCGTGTCAGATAATGAGTTGGATATTTCTTCGGTTACAAGTGTCACAGGGGTTTCCCCAGAATCCCACCGTGGGGGGAGGCCTGTCTTATCGGAAACAATAATTTCAATAACACTCTCACCTTGTTTTAACGCTTCTTCTACCAAATGAAAGCCTTCGACTAAAAATGTGCCGGATTTATCTCGTTCCTTTTTTGTTAACAGTTTTTTCCACTGTTTTACTTTTGGATTTTGAATGGATTCAATATGCTTCAAGTTTGTACTCCTTCAGTGTTTTTTTCTCATTATATCCCAAAAAAAATACATAATAAAATTAAATATAGAAATCATATTAAAGAAATACAGGATTAAAAAGGAGTGTGTGATGATGAATTTAAATTTGCGAAATGCTATTATCCACAATGTTACTGGTAACTCTCAAGATGAATTAGAAGATACAATTGTTGATGCTATTCAAAATGGTGAAGAAAAAATGCTTCCAGGCCTAGGTGTTTTATTTGAAGTAATTTGGAAGAATTCCTCTGAGGAAGAAAAAAAGGAAATGCTTGCAACACTTGAAAATGGGTTAAAGTAATTTAGATGCTGCTGCCGACTCGAACTCGGCAGCTATTTTTTTGCTTACTAGCCAGCGTTTTTGGGCATCCGCCAGTATTTCTCCGCCATCCGCCAGTATTTCTCCGCCATCCGCCAGTATTTCCCCGCTATCCCCATAAAAAAATCCCCGATTTAGTATCGAGGATAACTAACTTTATTCATAAGTAATTTTATCAACTGTCTCACGGTCGAGACGCTTGATTACTTCGACGATTAGCTTCACTGCATTTTCATAGTCATCACGATGGAGCATTGCCGCATGTGAATGGATATAACGTGTGGCAATCGTAATGGCAATCGACGGAACTCCAGTGTGAGAAGTATGGATAGGACCGGCATCTGTCCCTCCCCCAGGAATAACATCGAATTGATAAGGGATATTCAACTCATCAGCAACGCTAATAATAAAATCACGCAAGCCTTTGTGGGCTACAAGAGTCGCATCGTATAAAATGATTTGTGGGCCTTTCCCCATTTTGCTCATTGCTTCTTTTTCAGTAATACCAGGTGTGTCCCCAGCAATACCAACGTCCACTGCAAACCCAATATCAGGGTTAATTTTCTCAGCAGAGGTTTTTGCACCGCGAGAGCCAATCTCCTCTTGAGTGGTTCCAAGGCCATAAACCTCGTTCGGATGATCCACGCCTTTTAATTGCTTCATTACATCAATGGCAATTGCACAGCCAATGCGGTTATCCCACGCTTTTGCTAAAAGCATTTTTTCATTATTCATAACGGTAAACTCGAAATATGGTACGATCATATCCCCTGGAAGAACACCCCACTCAAGAGCTTCCTCACGACTTGAGGCACCGATATCAATAAACATATCTTTTATTTCTACTGGTTTCTTACGAGCTTCCGCCGGTAAAATGTGCGGCGGCTTTGAGCCGATGACACCAATGATATCACCTTTATTGGTAACAACAGTGACACGCTGGGCAAGCATAACCTGTGACCACCAGCCCCCGACTGGTTGAAAACGAAGGAACCCTTTATCATCAATTTGAGTCACCATAAAGCCAACTTCGTCTAAGTGGCCAGCCACAATAATCCTTGGGCCGCCCTCTTTTCCTGCTTTTTTGGCAATTAGACTGCCAAGTCCGTCTGTTGTTACTTCATCGGCATATGGTGCTATGTATTTTGTCATGACTTCGCGAACTTCCCTCTCGTTGCCGGGAATCCCTTTGGCGTCCGTCAAGTCCTTTAACATTGTTAAAGTTTCATCTAAATTAGCCATTGTCTCGCCCCCTTCTATGTATGTTCGAATTTCATTATACAGATTATATTAATAATATTCAGCTAATAGCTATTCTGCTGTCTTTGATAATTTACTTCATTTTTCGGAAAATATGCTTTTTCCATTTCCACAATTCCCTACTTCATATCAAAGGCTTTCATTTTATCTAATTCTTTTCTTCTTTTTTCACGCAGATACTTTCTCCCGCCTATCCATTCTCCAAATAGGAAAAGTATCCCTAAAATTAGTGCAAGGATGAAGGCAAGTGCACTTTCAATTCGGTTGGTTACAAACATCCACGTTAAAAAAACAATATAAGATACTGGTATAAGCGCCCCCCAAAAACCACTATTTCTGGTTGAAAAAAAATATTGAATAGCCAATACACCTGCAGTTATTAAAACCCCATAAAGATTAGGCATTACTTCTCATCCCTTTCTTGTTTATATTTTTCAATAATCAATTTAGCATCTTCTAGGCTTATCCGATCATCTATCGAAAGCCTTTTAATAAACTTGATAAATTCCTCGTTATCTGCGACATCGTTTATTTTTATTTTCTCAATTAGTCGATCAAGTTTGATTCTCACTGTTGGATACGAGACTTCATAAATCTTTGCGATCTCTTTTAAAGAACCTGACTTTAGAACAAAGTTCTTAATAAATTCTAGATCCTCACTCTCCAAAGACAGAATCCAGCTTGGAACATTTTTAATCTCCACATCGGCCACCCCTTTCCTTAATTTAATATTAGTTTAACATAAATTTTAATAATGTAAAACAAAACTTTAATTTTATTAAAAATAATTCAAAACAGACTATAAATTTTATCAAAAAAACCCTATTCAAGAATAGGGTTTTCATTCCTTTTATGTATAACTACCATACTAGCTTATTTATTCACCTGATGATCCGAACCCGCCTTTATCTCTTTCTGTGTCGGATAAAACCTCCGTTTGTTCAAGTTTAACCTGTACTACTGGCGTAATAACCATCTGAGCAATTCTCATTTGTTTCTCTACCTTAAAATCTTCTTTCCCGTGGTTTATCAAAATTACCTTGATTTCACCTCTGTATCCCTCATCAATCGTTCCAGGGCTATTTAGCACAGTAATAGAATGCTTTAAAGCTAAACCACTTCTAGGTCTTATCTGCGCCTCAGTCCCTTTAGGCAGTTCCATTTTTATTCCTGTTCGTACTAATTCGGATTCTCCTGCTCGGATTATTTTCTCCTCTACAGAAAATAAATCCAGTCCAGCGTCACCTTCATTCGCACGATACGGTAATTTTGCTTCATCATTTATCAACTTAATTCTTACTTTATATTCCATTATAATCCCCCGTTTTTTGTTTTGTGCCAAACCTCATGTATGAAGAATAATACACTTTTTTTGTTTTTAATCGTAAATATAATATTCCCTTAGCAAAAATTATATCAAAGTGTGGAAAGAATGAAACTTTTCTCTTTCCATTTCGTATAGTAGTTAAAAGTAATAGGAGGCATAACCATGGTTTGGCTGCTGCGCTTAGTGTTGCTGTTCTTAATTATCTTCATCATTTTTGTTACGATTAGGTATTTCCTTAAACCAAGTCGTAAATTAGAAGCAGCACGAAAACACAAACGTTTCTTACTAATAGACAATAATGAGGTTGTGAAAAATTTCCGCCTGACCTACAACGGTGCTGTCTTTACGGGAGAAAAATACGTAGGAGCTTCAAATAACACAATAGACGTTGTATCCATTACTCTTTGGCCCGATCAACCTACATCTATTAAAGGAATGGCAAAGGAAGACTTTTATTTTATTGAAAAGAAGATACACGAAAAATATCCGGTTGCACAAATTAACTGGAGAAGTCCCATTCATGAATTTTTGCATCAAAAATAGCCGCCTATCCAGCGGCTTTTTCCTTTGTTCTTTTAAAAAATTCCTTCCACTTGATCACGTTTTGTTTCTCTCTTAAGAAGTAGACAAGTGCCGTTAAAACAAGAAGCGTGATAAAAATAACAGTAGGAGTAAAAGAGCTGATGTACTCCCCAAAAATGGTACAGAAAAAAGCGATTGGAATATTAGTAATGAAAGAGGCCTTAAGGTATTCTTTAAATTGAGGCTTTCTTTGTTTTAAGCAAAAGCTTAATAAATGGTAGTGTACAAATGGTATAAGTCTTAAAATGGCAATTTGGCCAACAGTCAGGTTTCGATATTCCCCAAACCAGCGATTTTTGATTTTTATTATGCGATTCTGTGTTTTCGGCATTCTATCTATAAAAGCATAGAAAAAGATACTAACCCCCATTAATCCAATAATTGAATAAATGGTCCCCCACACAGTTCCAAATAAAACGCCTCCAGCAATGATGACAACCGATACAGGAATAAATAAGAACGATCTAAGCAAATGAAATAAAATGAAAGCGATTGGAGCAAAGATCCCCCCGGCTTCCACCATGATTAACAGCAAAGACAAGTCCTCATTCATTTCGCATGCCCCCTGGGTGTTTATCGCTCTAGTTAATCTCCAGCTGCAGCGACAAGGCGCTTACGCTTTTTGTTGTTAATTAAACATATAGAATGGGCCATGCTGTTATGTCTACAAACTATAAATATAGACTAAAAGAATTATTTCGAGGAGCGCTAGTAAGGGAAAGCCTATTTTAAAGGATTGGTGTTTTGTTTTGTGCCTAAAAATCTGCATACCCGCTGTCGTCCCCACTGCTCCGCCGAAAAGCGCAATGAGCCACAACGTCTTTTCACTAATCCGATACTGGTGTTTTCTTGCACGTTCTTTGTCTATCTTCATCACCATCAGCCCAATAATATTCATGATGATATAGGCGCCTAATATGGTATTCATATCTCTATCTCCCTTATAGAAAAAGCCATCCTCATTAAGAGAATGGCATTTATTTTAAAATTATTTAGCTTGTTGTTGTTTTGCAACATTTGCTAATTCAGCAAATGCGTTTGCATCACTTACTGCTAATTCAGCAAGCATTTTGCGGTTTACTTCGATACCTGCAAGCTTTAAGCCATGCATTAAACGGCTGTAAGAAAGACCGTTCATACGAGCTGCTGCGTTGATACGAGTAATCCAAAGTTTACGGAAGTCGCGCTTCTTCTGGCGACGATCGCGGAATGCATACATTAAAGATTTCATAACCTGTTGGTTAGCTACTTTATATAATGTATGTTTTGAACCATAATAACCTTTTGCTAATTTAATAACTTTTTTACGACGCTTGCGCGTAACTGTACCGCCTTTTACACGTGGCATGAATTTTTCCTCCTATATCAATCGTTAACGATTATTTAAGATTTGTTAATAAGAAACGAATGCGTTTGAAATCGCCTTTAGAAACAAGAGACGCTTTGCGAAGCTTACGCTTAGCTTTTGTAGACTTGTTTGCAAATAAGTGGCTAGTATAAGCGTGAGAACGCTTCAGTTTACCAGAACCAGTTTTCTTGAAACGCTTTGCAGCGCCACGGTGAGTTTTCATTTTTGGCATTTGGGATAGTCCTCCTTATTACTTTTCAGTTTTAGGTGCTAGAACGAGGAACATGCTTCGTCCATCCATTTTTGGATGAGACTCGATGGTTGCAACTTCCTTGCACTCTGTAGCAAAACGGTCTAATACACGTTGACCGATTTCTTTATGGGTAATCGCCCGGCCCTTGAAGCGGATTGAAGCTTTTACCTTGTCGCCTTTTTCCAAAAACTTAATCGCATTGCGAAGTTTTGTATTAAAATCATGCTCATCAATTGTTGGGCTGAGACGAACTTCTTTTGTAACAATGATTTTTTGATTCTTTCGAGCTTCTTTTTCTTTCTTTTGATTCTCGAATTTAAATTTGCCATAGTCCATAATTCGGGCTACCGGAGGTTTCGCATTTGGTGCAACTAGTACCAAATCAAGATTCACTCGTCCGGCAATCTCCAGCGCTTCAAATTTGGTTTTAATCCCTAATTGTTCGCCGTTCTGATCAATTAGACGAACTTCGCGAGCGCGAATACCCTCATTTAACAACATGTCTTTGCTAATAATTAGCCACCTCCAAGGTTTTCACGAATACAACTTTCGGGTCAAGATAGTCAGCTGACTGACTACTGACGCTTTGCTGCTTCGGCAAGAAATGAACAACTTTTTTTAAATGCTTTGTTTTTTACAAATAAAAAAGTGCGGATGAATACACCCACACTTTTACGAAACAAAAGTAATAAACTAAAGAGTTCACGTAAAACCTGCCAACTGCCAATTGCGTCAATCAGGTGAGAAGCGGGTGCTTCTTCTTTTCCCAAAACTAGTATTCAATTTTCCTTAGTTACTATAACATAAGCAAAGACGTGATGTCAAACATGCATTTCGTATGACAACGAAATTCATTTTATCAAGAAACGCAGAATTATACAATAGAAATTTTTTCTTTTTTTTAGACACTGCTAAACATAGGTGTTAATTTCGGATGATTTGTTATAGATGGGGATTTAATTGCGGATGGATAGCATTAGTTGCGGATGGCACTATTTAGTTGCGGATAGCCACTATTTAGTTGCGGATGCCACAATTTAGTTGCGGATAACCTCATTTTAGTTGCGGATGCCGCAATTTAGTTGCGGATGGCATCAATTAGTTGCGGATAGCCACAATTTAGTTGCGGATGCCTCCATTAGTTAAAACATCATTAGCATTAAAAAGTAAAAAAGGGAGAAGAATCTCCCCCTCCTACTTATCCTCTTTTCACTTCAGCCTTTAGTGATTCAAGGTATTGTGCAAATGGTATTGTTTCTGATTTTTGTTCTCCGTATTTGCGGACGTTTACGGCGTTTTCTTCTACTTCTTTGTCGCCGACAACGAGCATGTATGGGATTTTTTGCATTTGGGCTTCGCGGATTTTGTAACCGATTTTTTCATTACGGCCATCTAATTCAACGCGGAAGCCTTCATTTTGAAGCTGTTCCTGTACCTGCTTGGCAAAATCAAAATGTGCTTCTGGTGAAACAGGAATTACTTGAACTTGGACTGGAGCTAACCAAGTTGGGAAGGCTCCTTTGTATTCTTCAATTAAGAATGCCACAAAGCGTTCCATTGTTGACACAACACCACGGTGGATTACAACTGGGCGGTGCTGCTTGCCGTCTTCTCCAACATAAGTTAAATCAAATCGTTCCGGCAGCAAGAAGTCTAATTGAACTGTAGATAGAGTTTCTTCCTTGCCTAATGCAGTTTTTACTTGAACATCAAGCTTAGGACCGTAGAAAGCTGCTTCTCCTTCAGCTTCATAATAATCAAGACCAAGGTCATCCATTGCTTCTTTAAGCATACTTTGCGCTTTTTCCCACATTGCATCATCATCAAAATACTTTTCAGTATCTTGAGGGTCACGGTAGGATAGACGGAAGGAATAATCATTAATGTTGAAATCTTTATATACTCCTAACACAAGATTAACAACACGCTTAAATTCATCTTTGATTTGGTCTGGTCGAACAAAAATATGAGCATCATTCAAAGTCATTCCGCGAACACGCTGTAATCCTGATAATGCACCAGACATTTCATAACGGTGCATAGTTCCTAGCTCAGCAATTCGAATTGGGAGTTCTCGATAGCTGTGAATCGCATTTTTGTATACCATCATATGATGCGGACAGTTCATTGGACGAAGAACCAATTGCTCGTTATCCATATCCATTATCGGGAACATATCTTCTTGGTAATGATCCCAGTGACCAGAAGTTTTGTATAGATCCACGCTTCCCATGATTGGAGTGTACACATGGTCATAGCCCAGACGCTGCTCTTTATCAACGATATATCTTTCAACAACACGTCGGATGGTTGCACCTTTTGGAAGCCATAATGGCAGCCCTTGACCAACTAATTGAGAGCTAGTAAACAGGTTTAACTCTTTTCCAATTTTACGATGGTCACGCTCTTTCGCTTCTTCAAGTAAGCGAAGATGCTCTTTCAGATCCTCTTTCTTGAAGAAAGCAGTCCCGTAAATACGCTGAAGCATTTTGTTTTTGCTGTCACCGCGCCAGTAAGCCCCGGCAATGCTCAACAATTTAAATTCTTTGATTTTACCAGTTGATGGTACATGGACACCACGGCAAAGGTCAGCAAAGTCGCCCTGCTCATAGATAGTTACTGTTTCATCATCTGGAATTGCTTCAATTAGTTCCAGCTTGTAAGGGTCACCCTCGGCTTTAAAGAACTGCACCGCTTCTGCACGGCTAACTTCTTTACGAACAATCTCGATGTTTTCATTAACGACTTTCGCCATTTCTTTTTCAATCTTAGGCAGGTCTTCTGGAGTAATCGATTCTTCAAGGTCGATATCATAATAAAATCCGCCTTCAATTACAGGCCCTACACCTAGGTTTACTTCTTTCCCATACAGCCTCTTAATCGCCTGCGCCATTAAGTGGGCAGTACTATGACGTAAAATTTCCAATGCATCCTTTGATTCTGGTACAACGATTTCTATGGATCCGTCATCAAGGATTGGACGGCGAAGATCATATAATTGACCATTCCATTTCCCGGCAATTGCTTTTTTCTTCAGTCCCGGGCTGATGGAAAACGCAATATCTTCCGTTGTTGTTCCACGAGGGAACTCCTTCACTGCTCCATCTGGAAACGAAATTTTAACAACGTCTGACATGGTAACT
This sequence comes from Neobacillus niacini, assembly GCF_019749295.1. GTDB lineage: Bacteria > Bacillota > Bacilli > Bacillales > Cytobacillaceae > Neobacillus > Neobacillus niacini_D. The sequence continues at coordinate 150,127 of NZ_JACWFG010000008.1, read as the reverse complement.
CCTCCTTTTGATTTGAGCGCGCGGGACTTAATTTTGTCCTAAAATAGCGCTTTAAAAATAAAAAAACCCGTCCCTGGAAAAGGGACGAGTTTAATAAACACGTGGTTCCACCCATTTTTTCATTTTTAAAAAACGTCTTTAAAAATGACTTTAGGACAGGGTAACGGGCTGTTTCCCGTCAGAGATTACTCACTTCTAAGAAGCGTTCACCGCTGAAGTTTAAAGGTGGTAAGCATTCAATCCGTGCTAGGAGGCTTTCAGCCGGGTCCTCCCTCTCTGGTAACCGTGAATAAATACTGTTGTCCTTATCATTACTTTTTGCTGCATATTTTACTATGTAGGTTATTATAATGATTAATTTTTGAAAAATCAATACACCAAACACACAATTTTTACAATATTTTTCAAGCGCCGTTTTCGTTTGCACTATTCTCCTGTTGAATCCATTCTTTTGTATGACGCAATCCTTTGAAAGACTTTATTACAACTCTCTCTTCAAAAATGTTCTTAATCGTCCTAACAAGCGGTTCCTCAGGGTTTTTCGTATAGAGAAGAATGTTTTTAGGCGCAATTGATAATAAAGGTGCAATCGAAGCAGAATCTACATAAACCGGATGGTTAAATAGAAGCTTCCGATCTATCATTTTCATCAACTCTCCCCTTTTTATCTCAGCAAAACTCTCATCATAGAAGGTAATTTCCTCATCAAACAAAAGATGCAAACTGTCCATTTTCGGTTCACGGCCAGCTAAAAAATCCCTTAGTGTTTGAATAAACATTTGATATTCTTGCTCCATTTTATATTCATCGATTGAAATTTCAACGTAACTCTCTAACATTTTTAAATAAGGACGCAAACGAAACTTTATAAAGGAATCAAACGAAAAAGAGACATGATCCTGGAAGATTTCCTCTACCGCATCTTTAATATTTGGTGCTTCTTCGTTTTCCCTGATTAGTACAGTCAGGTCTTCGCGCTGGCCCTCCAAGACAGAATAAATAATTTCCAATATGTGCTGCTGCTCTTCTAAATCTTCATAAAAGTAATGCTCTTGTAGAATCGTTCTAAACCAATCATCCGTTTTAATTTTTACGATAAATTCATAAAAAGCAGTTTTAACGTACTCAAGGTTAATCTTATTTTCTAAAATCTTTACTATATATCGATCTTCTAAAAGAAGAATATCTTGATTACCTGGATTAATGTGTAAACACTTCAGCAAGTGATCATAAAATCTCTTCGCATCCATCCTGCTTCGGAAGATGATTTCTGCCAACCAAATCCCCCCTCTGACCCATACTCTGTTTTACTATTTATATGGGGGACTTGGCCAAAATAGAAGTTAAGACAACACACTTGACCCCTATATTGTAAAAAAAAATAAAGGATTACCGAAAAATATATCGGTAACCCTCTATCTGTCTGCTTAATCACGTCGATTTCTGCCTTCAACCAAAACAGGCTCACTTAAACTTCGAATTCTTTCCATGATTCTTCGTGCTTTCATCTTTTCTTCTTCCCCGCGCTGACTGTAGGTTAAATGATGCTCAAGTCCCTGAAAGTCAAAATTCGAGGTAAAAAACGTCGGCAGCTTCTCAAGCATTCTGAACTGAAGGATTGGTCCCAAGACTTCGTCTCTTGTCCAGCTGGAAACAGCCTCAGCTCCAATGTCATCAAGCATTAGGATTGGTTCCTTCTTTAGTGCCTCGATTTTTTCATTTAAAGTATTATCACCAATTGCACTTTTCATCTCGCGCAGCAGCTCTGGTACATACACAATCATGGACGAAATTTGTTTCTTAGCAAGCTCGTTGGCAATAGCGCCAAGCAAATAGGATTTCCCCACTCCAAACTTGCCATAGAGATACAATCCCTTTGGCTTTTGGCCATCCTCATAATTCATTAAAAAGGTAGCAGCCTTATCTCCAGCATCAAGACGTCCTTCGTCACCTTCAAAGTCCTCAAAGGTAGCTTCTAGTATGTCTCTAGGCACGTATAAACTTTTAATAAGCTTTTGATTCTTCTTTTGTTCATCTGCCATGACTTTTCTAGGGCAGCGCTTATACACCACATCAATAGAGTTTCTGACTAATACCAAGTCAGGGTGATATCCCTTCATGAAATTAACACAGCCATCCAGACTCTCACAGCGATTGCATTCTTTACTTTGCTGGGTATACTCGTATAGTTTGCTCATGCTTTTTTCAATGGTTGCCTGTTGCAGTTCATTCTGGTGTTCTGCTAAAAAGGCATGTATATCAGGGTGATTAAGAACTTGCTGCCGCTGTTCTTCATATCGCTTTTGAAAGCTTTCATTTGAGGCTAAACGCTTAAGTGTACGATTTATTTTTTCCAATGATCCTCACCCCCTATTTACGAAAGGCTTTTAACTTTTCTTCTATTGCACGTTTTCTAGCTTCAATCTCTGAGTTATTTTCTTTTGTTGGCTCTTTAACACTTTCTTTTCCTTTATCATCAAACCAATCCGGCAATACTTCTGTCCGAATTGGTTTTTGTTTCGTAGCTTTCCCAGTTTTTTTACTTTCTTTAAAGCTGCGCTCTTCTTTTATAGCTGCTTCCATCGCTTCTTTCACTGTCTTTATTTTTAGACGAGCCCAATGACTAGCAATAGATTCAACAAAATTCTTTGTAAATTTCATGTCCGTTTTTCTGAGAACAACTTCAATTAACACATTTACAACACCTGGAGGAAGTTTATATTTTATCATAACTTCTTCTAAAATCTTTAAATTCGAAACTGAAGGCTCCACACCACCGGATAATTCTTTAAAAATAACAATAGGCGGAGTAGTTTCATAATAACGAATTAATTTTTCCTCTTGTGTTTTGGGTTCAGTTACTTGAACCTGGTGAACAGCAGGCTGCGTTCTATTAATAAGGCTTGGAAGTTGATCATAATTTTCAAATTGATACCAATCCCTAGCACCTTTCCTGAGGTCCTCAACATCAATTTCATCATTTTCATTAATGGCCCCTAAGATAAAGTTTTTCATTTCAAGCGGGGAGATCCCATAAAGAAATGCAAGATTACTAATAACCTCTTTCACCTTTTTCGTCAGTGCTTTTTGAGGAACCAGCGATTCATTGAGTCCAGCCATTAACATTTCAAAGTCAAAGGTTCTGGTATCAATTTGAATAGGCTTTTGATCCTGCCGCCCGATGAACTCTTTTGCAGGTTCCGCCTCCAAGTCCTCAGCATGCTCCTGCATATATTGAAGACTGCCAGGCGTTGCAGAAGCAAATACATCCTGAAATGCTCTTGTCACCTCAGAATAGTCGTCTTCCAATGGCTTTTTAGGGATGCTGAAAAAACGCTTCAGCCTTGAAAAATGGTTTTTTCCAATTTTACGATATAAATAAATATTTAACATTCCATCTAGAAAAAATTGCTCTGGACTTAATGGTGGATGCAATTCATAAATAAAAGACCGTCCACTATCATCTGTTTTTGCGTATGTTTTTAGTAAGCCGATTCCCTCAAGCTTCAACCTTGCCTCATAAATATCCTTTAAATTGACACTTAACAAATTCATCAATAAATGATGGGTGGAGGATTCAGACCACAATCTATTTTCTTCAAGCTCAGCCCATAGAGTCATATATAAGCTTAAACATGCTGAGCCGATAAGGGGCTGATACAAGAAGGTCAGTACTTTGCGATCGTATTCATGCAGCAATCCATTTGACGTAACAATGTAACGGTCAATCGGAATCAATTCCTGCCAATGCTGCGCCATTTCATTCACCCTTTAATAAAAGTAATAAAGAGCCAAAGACACTTTAGCTCCTTAGGATTTCTCCTTGTTTATCAATTCCTTTAATTCTTGAATAAAAACATTTATATCCTTAAATTGACGGTAAACCGAAGCAAATCGCACATATGCGACCTCATCAACATGCGCTAGCCTGTCCATCACCATTTCACCAATCAATTCACTTTTTATTTCTGATATCCCTTGACTGCGTAGTTCCTTTTCAACCCCTTGGGTAATATCCTCTAATTCTTTCAAAGCAACAGGGCGTTTTTCACAAGCTTTAATTAAGCCTCGTAAAATTTTATCACGGCTGAATTCTTCCCTTGTACCTTCCTTTTTGACGACAATAAGTGGAATTTCTTCGATCTTCTCGAATGTCGTAAAACGATAACCACATTCCTCACACTCACGCCTTCTACGGGTTGCACGACCCTCATCTACCGGCCGGGAATCAAGCACACGTGTACCATAATTTTGACATGAAGGGCACTTCATTTGATCAACTCCCAAATCAATCACTACATAGGTATAATTATCTACTATTTATCTTATTAAAAAGAAAACGGTAACACAAGAAGTATTATGAGCTTTTTCCAATTCCGACAAGAGTATGTAATTTATTAATTTTCTCGTAATACGAAATCAATCTTTTTCTTAAAATTGGGTACGTGCCCGTCGGCGAAAACCTTTCAGACGAAATATTAAAATCAACCGCAGTTTCCAGCCCCCTGACTGAAACAATCGTAACGATTAGAAAGCAAGGTATCGGTTTATCGATTTCCACAGCAATCTCACCATGATCTTTGGAAACCGTAATAATTTTGCAATCGGCATCCTGCCTAAATAACTCCTCAACAGACTTGAAAAGTTGATTGAATGTGGCTTTATAATAATGAGTACCTAATGAACTATCCTTATGATTGTCCGATGTTTCGATTTTTTTAGTGAAACGAGTAAAAACGTCGCGAATAATAGACATATGCAGCCTCCAGAAAATATACTTTACCCTTAGTTTACAATACTTTTGATAAAAAATAAAAAGAGGTGTACTAAAAATACACCCCTCGTTGTTTTTTATTTTATAAATTAAAGAGCTTTTGCCTGTTTTACTTGAACAGGACCCATACCACGTGGAATTTCAATATTTTCACGTGTTTGTGCATTTAAAGCTTCTGCAATATAATCTGCTGCTACATTGGGATTTAAATCTCCACATGTATACACATCAATACTTGCATATCCGTGCTCAGGGAAGCTGTGAATGGTTAAGTGAGATTCAGAAATAATTACAACACCGCTTACGCCTTGTGGTGCAAATTTATGAAAAGCTACCTCGCGAATCTCCGCACCTGATTTAAGAGCTGCCTCGACAAAAGTTTGTTCAATAAAATTCATATCATTCAATTTTTCAAAGTCGCATCCCCATAATTCAGAGATTACGTGACGTCCCATTGTTTCCATATTCATTTTTCCCCCTCTAAACATTTTCGCTTCATTCTTGAAATCCTATATTGACGGTAGCTGGTAATTACCACGGGGGAAAGTTAGTCCAAAGAGGTCCTAACCCTTTAAGTAATTAATCGTTACCTAATTTCAAGAAGTTCACGATGACTAGTATACTAAGTTTATATTTTTTTTGCAACCTATCACTCTAAGTTTTTTTACAACTTTTTAGTAATACAGTTTAAAGGGCTTATCTCCTCAGAAAAAAACAAATTTCAAACTATATTATGCAACAGTAAATGAAAAAGCCACAAAAAAAAACGCTGTCAAAAAGACAGCATTTTGGATTTTATCCAACTTTCACTGAATTCGAATTCGAATTTGCCATAAGATGTACGACATATAAAGTAAGATCTACCACGCGGGAAGAATAACCCCACTCGTTATCGTACCAAGCAAGTACTTTCACTTTCCTGTCACCCATCACCATGGTCGACAATCCATCAATGATCGCTGAGTTTGGATTTGTATTGAAATCAACAGATACAAGTGGTTCCATTGTAAAATCTAGTATTCCCTTCAACGGACCATTTTTTGCTTCAACAAACGCCTGATTTATATCATCAACCGTGACATCCTGTTTCAAGTCAACGACTAAATCTACTAGAGAAACATTTGGTGTAGGTACACGAAGTGACATCCCATGCAGTTTACCCTTAAGTTGAGGTAATACAAGTGACAGCGCTTTCGCAGCCCCTGTAGAAGTTGGGATGATAGATTGTCCACACGCTCTAGCTCTGCGTAAGTCTTTATGCGGATTGTCAATGTTACGCTGATCATTTGTATAGGAATGAATCGTTGTCATTAGTCCGTTTTCAATCCCAAACTTTTCATCTAGCACTTTGGCAACAGGTGCGAGACAGTTTGTGGTACAGGAAGCGTTTGAGATTACATCATGCTGAGTGATATCTAGTTTATCTTCATTCACTCCCATAACTATAGTGATATCTTCATCTTTCCCCGGTGCAGTAATGATTACCTTTTTCGCTCCCGCATCTAAGTGCAGACTTGCTTTATCACGTGAGTTAAATTTACCGGTGGCTTCGATAACGACGTCGATATTTAACTCTTTCCATGGAAGCTGTTCAGGATTTCGATTATTTAATAATTTTACTCGTTTCCCATTTACAATAAGCTCTTCGTCTAATGCAATGATATCGCCTTGAAATGCCCCATGGACCGTATCATATTTTATTAAATGAGCTAACGTTTCCGCTGGATAGCTCGCATTTATAGCAATTATATCAAGACTATTTTCAAGGATCGCTCTTCTAAAAACCATCCTTCCAATTCTCCCAAAACCGTTTATTGCAATTCTCGCCTTCATTACACGGCCCCTTCCGTTATATGTTATACTTATTAACTTGATTTGATGTAATTAGTATAACACATTTAACTGAATAAGTGATATATAAAGTGCGGAATTTTTTTAATGTTTTACAATATAGGCCATTTGTAACAAAACATCCATGTGTTTTAATTGGTTTATGAGATAGAATTAGAGGCAGGAAAGGAAGTGGGAGATGTTTAAAAAGACTCGTCCTATACCGTTTGAACTCATTATCTTAAGAATTTTGAGTAACCGATCAAATTTATCTGATAAGGAAAAGCTGCAGTTTTCAAATATCGAAAAGGGGTTCGAAGGAGAAGTGAAATTTGATGCATTAATTGAACATTTAGATACATTGGTTATCAATGACCTACTACTTGAAGCGGGTGACACACTATTTCAAATAGATACGTTGATTATCTTTTATGGGAAGATTTATCTTATTGATGTGAAAAATTATGAAGGAGAATATTGCTATGAATCTGACATGTTTAAAACTATAAGCGGCAGCGAAAAGAAAGATCCTATGCTTCAGTTGAATAGATGTCATTCCGCACTCCGTCAATTACTCCAAAAACATGGATACACTCTGCCTATTGATTCATTTCTAGTTTTTATTAACCCCGAATTTACCTTGTTTCAACCTTCTCACAATCCGCAGATCGTCTTACCTACACAAGTTAATTCCTATATTAAAAAGTTAAATAAAATGACTTCTAAACTAAGTGATAAGCACTTGAAAATTGCAGATTTGTTAGTGTCTTTGCATAAAACTGAAAATCCGTATGCTCGAATACCAAAATATGAGTATGACACATTGAGAAAAGGGCTGATCTGCCGGGGGTGTCACTCGTTTGATATCTCGGTATCTCGAACAAGGGTTACATGTAAAGCGTGTGGGTGTGAAGAGCGGGTGGAATCGGCTGTACTAAGGAATGTGGAGGAATTGAGGATTTTGTTTCCTGAGATTAGATTAACGACTAATCTTGTGTATGAGTGGTGTAAAGTGATTCCATCAAATAAAACGATTAGGAGGATCCTAAAGCATAACTTTAAAGCAGTTGGGAATACTAAAGAAAGCTATTATGAGTAGAAACAAAGAGTTGTTCGGTAACAATCCCTTGATTGTTACCGATTTTTAATTTAAGCCACTTTTTTGGGCACTATCCAGACCCGATTGTTACCCAATTTTGTCTCAGTTCACTTTTTCGAGCACAATCCTGACCTGATTGTTACCCAATTTTTCTTCTCATCCCACTTTCGGGCAAAATCCCGCCATGATTGTTACCCAAATTTTCATTCCCCCCTTTTTTCGGGCACAATCCCACCATGATTGTTACCCAAATTTTCTTCTCACCCCTTTTTCGAGCACAATCCCGCCATGATTGTTACCCAAATTTTCTTCTCACCCCTTTTTCGAGCACAATCCCGTCATGATTGTTACCCAAATTTTCTTCTCACCCCTTTTTCGGGCACAATCCCGCCATGATTGTTACCCAAATTTTCATTCCCCCCCTTTTTCGGGCACAATCCTAAAATATAAAAAAGAAGGGAGCTCCCCCCTTCTTTTTTCAAACCCACTATAAAGTTGTAATCCCCCACCCTATTAAAATCTCAATGAGCTGTTTTTTAGATTCAGTGATGGTTCCGTTATTATTAATGACAGCGTCAGCCAGTGGTACTTTATCTGAAAGAGGCATTTGTGATTTTATTCTGGCCTCGGCTTCTTCGAGTGATAGGTTATTTCGTTCCATCAGTCTTTTTAGCTGAATATCTCTATCTACATAGACAAGGATTGTCTTTTCTACCATATGTGTTAGTTTACTTTCAAACAGCAGCGGGATATCGAGGACGATGACTTGTTCCCCGCGTTCCTTGGCTGCTTCCACTTGACTGTTCATTCTTCTTCTGACCTCAGGATGAACAATGCCATTTAAGAGCTGTCGTTTTTCAGCGTTATGAAAAATGATTGAACCCAGTTTCACCCTATCGATATCTCCACTAGGAAGTACAATATCATCGCCAAATCCAGCAAGGATTTCTTGATAGGCTGGTTCTCCTTTTTCAACAGCGAGGCGGGCTTCTACGTCTGCATCAATGACTGTTACGGCCATTTCTTTCAGCATATTTGACACTGTACTTTTTCCACTGGCTATTCCGCCTGTTAAACCGATTACTAGTGACATACTCTTTTCCTCTCCAAAATCATAATTTCATAATGCCAATAATGATTAATAAAATCCCTGGTACAATGGTGAACTTCTGGACAAAATTAAATTTATGAAAAAAAGCACCGCTTTTTATTCCTAATAGGAGAAATAAAGAACTCATTACAGCAACACTGACAGCTAAATAAATGGGAGAGAATCCAAGCATGGCTGCCCCAATTCCAGCACCAAATGCATCGATTGATAAGGCAAAGCCCAGCATGAATGCCTCGATTCCAGTAATCGTACCCGAACGGTCAAAGTCCGCTGACATTGGTTTTCTCAAAATATTAATTGCGATTCCTAACGAGCGGATTTCAAAATTGATAATCAGCTTTTCATGTTCGAGCAGTTCAGCATCCTTTTCTTTCTCCGGCCTGAAGAATTGGTACAATACCCATGCTCCGAGAGCAATTAAGATAAATCCCCCAAGACTTGCCGTAATGCTGGGTGATAAGATATTTGCCAGGCCATGACCGATTGACACAGCAATCATTAATGAAATTGCTGAACAGGTTGCAATGATGAGAACTGATTTAAGCGGCAGTACCATTTTTCTTAGTCCATACGTAAACCCTACGCTAAAGCTATCAAGACTGAGAGCAAAAGCCAGCAGGAGAAGTGAGAACAATTGAAACATGATGTCTAGGGCTCCTTCCGTCAATCACTACGATAGTATATGGGAGGAGCCTATCCTTTGTTATTAAATTGTCAGCTCACTTCTAACGCTTAAATTTTTTGACAGCTAGGACAAAAATGAGTACCTCTGCCGCCTACAGTTGTTTTTTCCAAAGGGGTACCACACTTTTTACATGCTTCCCCTTTACGGCCATAAGCATATAGTTCAAGCTGAAACATACCAATTTCCCCTTGTGAGTTTACATAGGAGCGAATCGTACTTCCGCCTTTTTTAACAGCTTCTTCTAAAGTCTTTACAATCTCTTGATGAAGTAAGGTGATTTCAGCATCATTTAAAGAATTGGCGAGCCTTTCGGGATGGATTCCAGAACGGAATAAAGCCTCATCCACATATATGTTACCTAATCCAACAAAGACCTTTTGATCTAACAAGGCAGGTTTCAGCTTCCTATTTGTCTTCTTCAGCTTCGCAGATAAATACTCCTTTGTGAACTCATCGGAAAACGGCTCTGGCCCAAGGTCAATCAGCGGGGGTTTTAGAAATTCCTCCCCTTTTTTATACAGGTGCATCGTTCCAAATTTACGAACATCCCGATATCGCAATTCACTGCCATCGGTAAAATGAAAGATAACATGTGTATGCTTATCATAGGGTTCTTCTTTTGGATAAAGTCCATATTTACCTTCCATCCTTAAATGGGATACAAGGGCGAATGTATTTGTATAAATGATTAAAAACTTCCCTCTTCTGCCGACATCCTCAATGATTTCTCCTTTAAGGGCATCAATGAATTGTTCAACCTCTACTGGATTTTTAATAATTTTCGCCCAATGAACGGTTATGTTTTCAATTTGTTTATCCACCACAAGATTCTTTAACGTCTTTCTTACGGTTTCTACTTCTGGAAGCTCTGGCATACCGTCCTCCTTTGAATGCTAATCTCGTTGGAGCTTCTGGTTTTTCTACTTTGCGTCAAACCATGTTGGACCGTAGGAATAGTCTACTTTTAATGGCACTTTTAGTTCGAGAGCATTTTCCATTACATCTGGTACTAACTTCTTCAACGTTTCAATTTCTTCTTCTGGTGCTTCAAAAATGAGTTCATCGTGCACTTGAAGAAGAAGTCTTGTTTTCAATCCATAATCCTTCAATGCTTCAGCCATATCAATCATCGCTTTTTTGATTATATCGGCTGCACTACCTTGAATTGGGGTGTTCATCGCCGTTCTTTCCGCGAAGCTTCTAATATTAAAATTACGATGCGTAATCTCTGGAATATATCTTCTTCTTTGCAGAAGGGTTGTTACATAACCCTTTTGCTTGGCTGAATGAATGATGTCATCCATATAATCCTTTACCCCAGGATAGCTGGCAAGATAACGATCGATAAACAGCCCAGCTTCCTTACGGGTTATCCCCAGACTCTGAGAAAGTCCATAATCACTTATGCCATAGACAATCCCGAAGTTAACTGCCTTTGCCTGGCGTCTCATATTAGAGGTTACCTCTTCGGCACTCACGTGGAATACATCCATCGCTGTTTTTGTATGAATATCAAGGTCATCTTTAAAGGCCTGAATTAGTTTTTCATCACCGGCAATATCAGCCAATACCCGGAGCTCGATTTGTGAATAATCTGCCGCAAAAATAATCCAGCCAGGTTCAGATGGAACAAAGGCTTGACGGATTTTCCGGCCCTCTTCTAATCGAATCGGAATGTTTTGCAGGTTCGGATCAATCGAGCTTAATCTGCCTGTTGCGGTTAATGTCTGTTGATAGCGGGTATGAATTTTTCCTGTTTTAGGATTGATAACCTTGAGCAGTCCTTCAATATACGTTGACTGGAGCTTGCCCAGCTGGCGGTAATGAAGAATATGCTCAATGATTTCATGATCATTTGCCAGTTTCTCTAAAACATCAGCTGAAGTGGAATAACCTGTTTTCGTTTTCTTAAAAGTTGGCAGATTTAATTTTTCAAATAGAATCACACCTAATTGCTTGGTAGAGTTAATATTGAATTTTTCACCTGCTAAATCATAGATGATTCCTTCAATTTCAATAAGTCTATCGTAGAGTTCACTGCCCATTCTTTGCAGACGGTCTCTATCTACCTTAATTCCGCATGATTCCATATCAGCCAAAATGAGCGATAATGGCATTTCCAGCTCTTTAAATAATTCATATTGTTCGTTCGTTTTTAGCTCATCTTCAAGCTTTTGCTTTAAATCAAACATAGCCAGACTCTTTCGAACTAGGTGTTCAGCTAACAGAGGGGCCTCAGGTATCTTCCTTTTAGCACCTTTTCCATAAAAGGATTCGTCCGATTGAATAGACATTCCGTATTTTTTAGCAATGGTTGAAATATCATCAACTGTTTCTGAAGGATTGATAATGTATGAAGCCATCAATGTATCAAAATTGACTCCTTTAAGATGAATATCATGCCTTCGTAAAGAAACCTCGGAACGTTTTGCGTCATAGACAGTTTTCTTTTTCGTCTCATCTTCTGCCCATTTTTTAAAGCTCGGTGACTGTATGACTAGCTCTGTTGGTAAATAATAATATCCATTTTCATTTACAAGCGAGAAACCAATAATCTCGGCATAATGATAATTATCATCAAGCATTTCAACATAGAAATAATTATCATCAGCGAACAAATCGTCTGTGATCTCATCTGGCGTCACAAACTCAATCTCTTCAAGTTCAAGCTGTTCATCGGCAGCTGTGTCTCCACCTAACTTTTCTAATAAGGAATGAAAGCCAAGCTCTTTATATAAAGCAATAACATTTTCTCTTTCAAATCCCTCATAAAGAGCGTTTTCAACTGAAACTTCTACTGGGGCCTGCCTTTCAATCGTGGCAAGCTCCTTGCTCATCTTTGCTTGTTCCTTAAATTCTTCAAGCTTCTCTTTTAACTTGTTTCCTGCTACTTTATCAATTGATTCCAGTAGTGTTTCTAACGTTGAAAATTCCTTTAACAGCTTAATTGCTGTTTTCTCGCCGACACCTGGAACACCTGGAATATTATCTGAAGGGTCACCCATTAACCCCTTCATATCAATGATTTGTTCTGGAGTTAATCCGTACTTTTCCATAACATGTGCCGGAGTGTATTCCTCAATATCGGTAATCCCTTTACGAGTAATTCCTACTGTTGTATGTTCTGAGGATAGCTGCGTTAAGTCTTTATCTCCCGATATTACTTTGACTTCATAGCCCTCTTTTTCAGCAGACAATGAGAGAGTTCCGATAATGTCATCTGCCTCATAATTCTCCAGTTCATATCGCTGAATACCATATGCGTCAAGAAGCTCACGAATATATGGGAATTGCTCTGATAACTCAGGAGGTGTTTTTTGCCTTCCTCCCTTATATTCAACAAAGGTCTTATGGCGAAATGTGGTCTTCCCTGCGTCAAATGCCACCAATATATGGGATGGCTTTTCATCTTCAATGATTTTATTCAGCATCATTGTAAAGCCGTATACTGCATTTGTGTGTACACCTTTATCATTATTGAGCAGGGGCAGCGCAAAGAACGCACGGTAAGCGATACTATTCCCGTCGATTAATACTATTTTCTTCTTATCCATCCATTTACCCCTTCCAGGTTATTTAAAATATTTATGTAATTCGATGATAAATTCACTGCCTTTACCAAGCGTGCTTTTCACAGTGATATTCCCATGATGTGCTTCAACTAGATGTTTTACTATTGCTAAACCAAGACCTGTCCCACCCGAATCCCTGCTTCTTGCACGGTCCACACGATAAAATCGTTCAAAAATACGAGGAATTTCCTCTTGCTCAATTCCAACACCCGTATCCTTCACATGGATTTTCACTGTCCTTTCGTACTCAAACAATGATACTTTGACAGACCCTTGTGGCGGGGTATACAATATTGCGTTACTAATAATATTGATTAATACTTGCTTTAAGCGATCGTGGTCCCCTTGTATATATAATTCTTCCCTATTAAACTCAAGTTCAAGACCAATATCTTTAGATTTTGCTTTTTTGTTAAGCATGGTTATGACTTCTTTTATTAACTCATAGAGGTCGAAATCCTGAATGTTCAGCTTGAATTCCTGCTGCTCAATTTTAGAAAAATCGAGTAAATCCTGAATCAGTGACTGCATTCGATTGCTCTCTTTATTAATAATGGATAAAAATGCTTCTAGCGTGTCCTGATTATGCATGGCACCATCAATTAATGTTTCGGAAAAACCTTTAATTGAAGTAACGGGGGTTTTTAATTCATGTGACACGTTAGCTACAAAGTCTTTCCGCATTTGTTCCAGTTTCTTTATCTCAGTAATATCATGAAATACCAGCAGAACACCCTTCCAAGCATTATTGGTCCCTATGATTGGAATTCCGTAAACATCAAAATACCTTCTCTCAATTCCCCACGGAAGAAGAAGGTGCTTTCTTACTTTCTGTTCCGTTCGGAAAACCTCGGCTATGACATGAGAGATTTCTTCTTGATCAATTACCTCGTAATATAATTTATCTAAGAAGGCATTTGCGTCCACTCGAAAAATTTCAACATAACCCTTATTGATTAAATTAATGAATCCACGGCTATCGATTAAAAGCAGACCGGCACCCATGTTTTCAATTAGTGCACTTAAACGATCTTGCTGAATTTCTTGCGCTTTACTCATTTCTTGAAGATTTTGGGCCAGAACGTTTATAGATGTACTCAACATACTCGTTTCGTTCCGGTCATTACTTTCTACCCTTGCACGATAATTTCCATTTGCCAATTCTATGGCAGCCTTAGTAGCCGCTTCTATTGGCTTTGAGTATCTAGCTGTTATTCTATATCCAAGATAAATGAATACAATAAGCACCATTACTACGCTTATGGATAGAATCCACCAAATTTGAGAGTAAGCATCTTTCAGTTCATCTGTCTTGGTAATAATGAACAGATAGCCCTCTTTCTCTCCTGCCTTTAGAATGGGTTTCCATGAGTAGTGAATATCGTATTCTCCATGCTCAATCAGCTTGTTTTCAATATTCGATTTATCCTTTAACACTTCATTAATATTTTCTTTTATTCCGCTGATCGTAGATGGAGTCATTTTTCCGCTGTCAAAAAGGAGCACCCCTTGGGTGTTAGTAATTGCAATTCTCACATTTAGCATCTTACTTACTTTTAGTACTTCTTCATGGTTGACGGACTGCACGCCGCCGTTATTTTCGATATACATGCTAAGCAGGTTATTCTCTTTATTTAAGCGTTCATTATAGGTTTCAAGATAGTTGTTTTTAAATAACTGTCCCAACAAAATTTCTAAGCCAAGTAAGCCAATAATAATTAGGGTTACCAGAGCCACAAGGAGCTTTGTGTGGAATTTGCTCATTCACTCTTCGGCTCCTCGAGTTTATATCCTAGTCCACGGACTGTTTTAATATAAGCAGGCTTTTTTGTATCCTCCTCAATCTTTTCACGAAGATGTGAAATATGAACATCTACAATACGAGTATCGCCAGCAAATTCATAATTCCAAACCGCACTTAATAACTGGTCGCGTGTTAATACTCGATTTTTATTTTGAGCTAAATAATGAAGCAGTTCATATTCCTTTAACGTTAATTCCAATTGCTGATTTTTATAATAGGCTTCGTATTTTTCAGGGAAGATTTGAAGGTTTCCGATGACAATTATTGATCCATCACCTTGTACTGCATCTTGACTGTCAGTTTGCAACTGCACTCTTCTTAAAATCGCTTTAACTCGTGCAACCACTTCTCTTGGACTAAAAGGCTTAATCATATAATCGTCAGCACCAAGCTCTAAACCTAAAATTTTATCAAACTCATCATCCTTGGCTGTTAACATCAAAATAGGAATCATGATCTTCTGTTGACGCAGCTGTTTGCATACTTCAATTCCGTCCATCTTCGGCAGCATGAGATCTAATACAATAATATCAGGTGTTATCGTTTCAGCTAATTGCTTGCCTGTTAAACCATCCATTGCCGTGATTACGTCATAACCAGCCTGTTCCAAATTGTACTGCAACAAAGTTACAATTGACTGTTCATCGTCTACAACTAGTACCTTTTGCTTCATAAAAACCTCCGAGAGTTTTATCTATTTTTTCACCTCATTCCATTATAATATAGAAATAAAAAGATTACCCACTATCACCCTTGAGACAAAAAAAAGGAATGTGGATAATACCCTTACATTCCTTTTCCCTATTAAAAATTATCTAAAACGCCGGCATCCATTCCACCTAATCGGTAAGGAGGACATACCTTTAGCGTTCCACTAATCACCACTTCATCTTTTTCATTTGTTCCAACTACGGTAATGCGCACTGTGTGATCATCCTGATTCACTTCGACAACCTCTAACAATAACTGAACTGTTGCATAATGATAAACAGGTTTTGGAAATTGGATATCTTGGCTTAAGATGTGGCTGCCTGGACCTGGTAAGTACTTAGAAACAGCTGAGGTAATCATACCAGTCAACATAATAGATGGAACAATTGGTTTTTTGTGTGGTGTCTGGGAGGCGTAATCATGCTGAATATAGAGCGGGTTTGCATCATCCGTTAGTCCTAAATATAAAAGAATGTCCTTATCTTCAATTTTTTCGGTAAAGGCTAATTTTTCACCGACAGACATTTCTTTAATTTCTCTGCCTAACTTTCTTTTTTTGCCTAAAAGCATTACATCCACTCCTCTGTAAACGTTTTCATTTGTGGTAGAAAAAATTCGGGGAAGCTTTTCCCCGAATTTTTATTTCTTATGCTAAAACTTTCATTACATTTTGAACTGACTCAACTGATTTATCAAGAGCTGCTTTTTCTTCAGCAGTTAGTTCAAGCTCAATAACCTTTTCGATACCATTGGCACCAAGGATGGTTGGTACTCCGAGGTAGATACCTTCATAACCAAATTCTCCTTCAAGGTAAGCAATCGATGGAAGAACGCGGCGCTGGTCTTTTAAAATGGCTTCGCACATTTCAACAAGTGATGCTGCCGGTGCATAATAAGCACTGCCGTTTCCTAAAAGATTAACGATTTCTCCGCCGCCCTTTCTCGTACGCTCGACAATGGCTTCTATACGATCTTTAGGGATTAACGTTTCTAATGGAATACCGCCAGCATAGGAATAACGGACAAGCGGAACCATGTCATCACCGTGGCCGCCTAAAACAAAGCCGGTGATATCTTTAACAGAAAGATTTAATTCTTGTGCCACAAATGTACGGAAACGAGCTGTATCTAGTACACCAGACTGACCAATTACACGGTTTTTAGGGAATCCTGATTCTTTAAAAACTGTGTAAGTCATTGCGTCAACTGGATTTGTTAATACAAGGATTGTACAGTTTGGAGAGAATTTAACGATTTCCTGAGTAACACTCTTCATAACCTTTTGGTTGGTTTGAACTAAATCATCACGGCTCATGCCTGGTTTACGGGCAATTCCTGCAGTAATAACAACGATATCAGAATCGCGGGTATCTTCGTAATTTGAGGTACCCGTAATATTCGCATCAAAACCTTGAACAGGACTAGCTTCAAGCATATCTAATGCTTTACCTTTTGTCGGGTTCTCCATTTGTGGGATATCAACAAGAACGACATCGCCAAGTTCTTTCTGTGCAAGTAAGAATGCAGTTGTAGCACCAGTGAAACCTCCGCCAATTACGGAAACCTTTTTACGCTTTAAAGACATTTTAAACTCTCCCCTTTGAAAGTATTATTGTCGATATTCGAAAGGGCTGTTAAAAAAAACAGCCCTGATTACCTTGTCGCGCTTCATCTTCTAGGTGCTTTGCCTTCTTAATTACTCCATGTTCTTAATTAATTCATCTGCAAATTCAGATGTCTTAACTTCTGTTGCTCCGTCCATTAAACGAGCAAAGTCATATGTTACTACTTTAGAAGCAATGGTATTTTCCACTGATTTAATTACCATTTTCGCTGCTTCATTCCAGCCTAAGTGCTCAAGTAATAGCACACCAGATAAAATAACAGAAGATGGATTTACTTTATCAAGTCCTGCATATTTAGGTGCAGTACCATGTGTTGCTTCGAAAATAGCATGTCCAGTTTCGTAGTTAATGTTTGCTCCTGGTGCAATACCGATACCGCCAACCTGTGCAGCAAGTGCATCAGAAATATAGTCACCATTTAAGTTCATTGTTGCAACTACATCAAACTCACGAGGGCGAGTAAGGATTTGCTGTAAGAAGATATCCGCAATTGCATCTTTTACGATGATTTTGCCAGCTGCTTCTGCATCCGCTTGCGCTTTATTGGCTGCTTCTGTGCCTTGTTCTTCTTTAATGCGATCATATTGAGCCCAAGTAAATACTTTATCGCCGAATTCTTTTTCAGCAAGCTCATAACCCCAGTTTTTGAATGCACCTTCAGTAAACTTCATGATGTTACCTTTGTGCACTAACGTTAATGATTTGCGGCCTTCTTTAATTGCATAGTTAATAGCTGCACGTACTAGGCGGCTAGTTCCTTCTTCAGAAACAGGCTTGATCCCGATACCTGATGTTTCAGGGAATCTGATCTTATTAACACCCATTTCATTTTGTAAGAAATTGATTAATTTCTTTACATCTTCTGAGCCTTTTTGATATTCAATACCCGCATAAATATCTTCAGTATTTTCACGGAAAATAACCATATCAGTATCTTGCGGACGTTTAACAGGTGATGGTACCCCTTCGAACCATCTAACTGGACGTAAGCACACGAACAAATCTAGTTCTTGACGAAGTGCAACGTTCAAAGAACGAATCCCGCCGCCGATTGGTGTAGTTAATGGACCTTTGATTGCAATCAAATATTCGTTGATTACATCAAGAGTTTCTTTTGGAAGCCATTCACCTGTTTGGTTAAACGCCTTTTCTCCAGCAAGAACTTCTTTCCACACTAATTTACGCTCGCCTTTATAAGCTTTTTCAACAGCTGCGTTTAATACTCGCTCAGAAGCTGCCCAGATATCTGGTCCGATTCCGTCTCCCTCGATAAATGGGATAATTGGATTGTTTGGTACGTTTAATACTCCGTTTGTTACTGTGATTTTTTCGCCTTGCATAGTTGTTCTCCCTCCTAGGTATGTATCAATGGTAGTATGTCCCTTGTGTATTAAAGAGATTGCGTCCAAGGTTAAAGATTTGCCTCTTTAACCTTTTCCCACAATCCTATTAGAACAATTTTTTTGAAAAAAGTAAATATTTATTAACCTCTTTGATTAATTGGAACATAAGTCTGCATGCCAGGACCTGTATATTCAGCACGCGGACGAATCAATCGATTGTTATCATATTGTTCTAGAATGTGAGCAAGCCAGCCTGAAACCCTGCTTACTGCAAAGATTGGTGTAAATAAATCATGGTCAATGCCTAGGCTGTGGTACATGGAAGCTGAGTAGAAATCTACGTTTGGCGGTAATTTCTTTTCACCAGTAACGATGCTTTCAATTTTTTCAGACATTTCGTACCAGTGCGGCTCGCCTGTAAGCTCTGTTAATTTTTTGGACAACGCCCTTAAATGCTTAGCACGAGGATCGCCTGAGCGATAAACGCGGTGTCCGAATCCCATGATTTTTTCTTTCTTCTCAAGTTTTCCACGAACATAAGGCTCAACATTTTCAATTGTACCAATTTCTTTAAGCATATTCATTACTGCTTCATTTGCACCGCCGTGCAATGGTCCTTTAAGCGCTCCGATTGCAGCCGTTACACCAGAGTAAACATCCGATAAAGTTGCTACACAGACTCTTGCTGTAAAAGTAGAGGCATTAAGTTCATGATCAGCATGTAATACTAGAGCTTTATCCATAGCATTAACTGCAATTTCATCTGGCTTATTCCCTGTCAGCATGTAAAGGAAGTTCGCGGCAAAGCTTAAATCGGTTCTAGGTGCAATCGGTTCTAGACCTTTTCTAACGCGCGCAAAAGTAGTTACAATCGCAGGCATTTTTGCTTGTAGACGAACAGCCTTTTGATAGTTTGACTCTGGATCCATAGAGTCCGCTTCTTCATCATAGAGACCCAGTAAGGAAACAGCGGAACGCAGTGCAGCCATAGGATGCACTTTATCAATCGGATACATCTTAAAATGCTCAATCACTTCTTGTGGAAGTGCTGCATTTTCAGCCAGCTGTTGTTTTAGTTCTGCTAATTCAGGCTCAGTTGGTAATCTGCGGTGCCACAATAAGTAAATTACTTCTTCAAAGCTTGCATTCTCAGCTAAGTCATCGATACCATACCCAACATACGTTAACGTATCATCAATAATTGAGCTGATGGAAGAAGTTGTTGCCACTACCCCTTCAAGACCTCGAGTTACTGTCATAGAAAATCTCTCCTTCTCATTCTTATTTCCCCATTACCCATTTGTTAAAAGAAGTATTTTTATCAGCTGAAACGGTTCAAGGTCACAGCCATGTTGAAGAAAATCTTCATTTCAAACATTGTCTAAGAGTTTACTATATAGCGCGCCTTTTTTTAACCAAATATCTAGATTGAGCGCTTGCTCGGGTTATATCCGACAAGCTGAATAACTTTTTTTCAAAAAAAAAGTTATATTACAAGTAATCTAGCATACTTATGTGACTTATGTAAAAAAGGATGCGCTTTCAAGTCCTATTATAAACAATTATCAGATTTTTGTGAACGAAAAGGGGCCGAAAAGTTCAAAAAAATATTATTTCACAAAATTGCTACCTAAAAAAGTCTATCAATTTCATGGCTGTATATGCGATTCCGGCGCCTATTAGAGGGCCTACCGCCACCCCTTTGAAAATGGATACAGACAGAATTGTACCTAATACAAGCGCGGTTGTAATATGTGGATCATTCTCTAAGAGAGATACGCCGCCCTTTGCTAACAGAGCGACTATCATACCCGATATCAGAGCCACCCAAGCAAGCGGCGATTTAAATGCACTCGAGAGATCTTTAAAACCAATCTCACCTGAGGCAATTGGTGCTAAAACGGCAATTGTAATGACCGTTACTCCCCAATTAATCCCCTTACTCTGAATAAAAGAAAAAGTTTTTGAATCAAGTCCACTTAATTTTAATACGATTAGAACAATAATAGCAATCAACAAGGAGTTGTTTTTTACAATGAATCCAATGACCAATAGCAGTAATAAGAACAATAATGACTCATTAAACATAGGTCTCATCCACCTTTTCTTAAGGAGCTAATATGGAAAATCATGCAGGTTTGTACAGAAAATGTTAAACTAGAGCTAATAAAATAATCGACTAAGGAGGCATGTTATTGGAAAAAAGATACCTATTTCGAAGTATTAGGTTCATTTTGGTAATAGCCATCATCGTCCTCGCACTTTTATCTTTTTATTATTTGTCAAAAGTGACCTATCCATTTCTAATTGCCATAGTAATTGCTTTTTTTATCAATCCAATTGTTAACATTTTTGAAAAAAAACTGCGAATGCCCCGAGGATTAGCTGTTTTTGTTGCACTAATCATTATTTTCGCCTTTGCTGCAGGTTTAATTACTTTACTTGTAGCTGAAATTGTATCCGGAGCAAATTACCTCGCACGAGTGGTTCCTGAGCATCTTGATACTTTAATAAGCTACATCGAAGAATATATTACAGCGCAAATCATCCCTCTATATAATCAACTAACTAGCATGTTTAACCAATTAGAAGATGGACAGCAAAATACCATCATCTCAAATATTGAAAATGTTGGTACCACCATTGGCAGTACGGTTGGGGATTTTATTCAAAATTTATTTGGGAATATTCCTGTGATTCTTTCATGGTTTCCAAATGCCGCAACAGTATTGATTTTTTCCTTATTAGCAACATTTTTTATTAGTAAAGATTGGAACAGATTTACTCGACTTGGCAGCAAATTTTTACCTGAGAAAGCAAAAACGAGCGGCAAAACCGTTTTTGTGGATTTACAAAAGGCTTTATTTGGCTTTCTAAAGGCGCAGCTGACGCTCATTTCGATTACAACCGTTATTATATTAATAGGACTGCTTGTCCTCCGTGTTGATTATGCGATTACAATCGCATTAATAACTGGTATCGTTGATATTATTCCATACCTTGGAACTGGCGCTGTTTTTGTACCGTGGATTATTTATGAGGTTATAGCAGGGGATATAGGACTTGCAGTGGGGCTGGGAGTACTCTATCTTCTAGTCATCGTTCAAAGACAAGTTATGGAGCCAAAAATACTTTCATCCAATATCGGACTCGATCCACTTGCCACTCTCATCGCCTTATTTGTTGGATTTAAATTAATCGGCTTCCTTGGTTTAATTGTAGGTCCAGTTACGCTTGTGATTTTAAGTACGCTTTACCGTGCAAATGTTTTTCATGACTTATGGGATTATATAAAAGGAAAAGAAATTTAGCAAAAAAACGTCAACCTCCATTTGGAAGTTGACGTTTTTATCTTATTATTTTTATGTTTCCCTTTTCAATTCTTTTTCGCAGAGCATTAATCATCAGAAATTTAACCGGCTTGCGAGCTGGCGGGAATAATAATAAAAAGCCAAATAAATCCGTTACAAATCCAGGTGTTACTAACAGTACAGCCCCAATTAAGATACATATTCCATCAAGGACGGATTCACCAGGAATTTGACCATAAGCAAGCTGTTCCTGTGCTCTCTTAATCGTCTGAAGTCCTTCTCTTTTAGCCAAATAGGCTCCTGCCACACCTGTGAAAATAATAAAAGCAATCGTCGGAAAAAAGCCAATCGTTTTTCCTGATACCAACAGCAGTCCAATATCCATTATGGGAAGTACGATAATTAATAAAGCTAAATAGCGCATTTTTTCTATCTCCTTCAAACCAGCTTGTATCCATTATATAACGAATAGCTGAAATCATGCAGAAATAAAGAAAAAAAGAAGGGAATCCCCTTCTTTTTCATCCTTTAAAGGACACTAGCATGCCCGTTATAAATAACACCTCTAGCTGCATCTACAGTGATTTCTTGGCCATCTCTAAATAACTCTAACGCGTTTTCGACACCTACAATAACAGGGATTCCAAGGTTTAGCCCAACAACTGCCGCATGGCTGGTTAACCCGCCTTCCTGTGTAATCAAAGCAGCACACTTTTCAATAGCTGGTACCATATCACGGTCTGAGCCGAGAGTGACTAAAATAGAACCTGGCTTAACCTTTTCAATGGCATCTCCCGCATTTTGAGCGATAACCACTCTGCCAAATGCAGATTTACGGCCAATTCCTTGTGCTCTAGTAATGATATCACCGACAACATGAATTTTCATCATATTCGTGGTTCCTGCTTCACCAACTGGGACACCAGCAGTAATTACAACTAAATCACCATGTTTGACAAGACCGCTGTTTACACTATCTTCAACAGCACTATCCAGCATTTCATCAGTTGAGCTGCATATTCTTCCAAGCTGCGGATGAACACCCCATACAAGTGATAAACGGCGGCAAACATGATCGTTTGCTGTAACAGCCACAATTGGTGCTTTTGTACGGTATTTTGAGATCATTCTAGCCGTGTGACCACTCTCAGTTGGTGTAATAATGGCATTAACATCAAGATTCAAAGCAGTATGTGCAACAGACTGACCTATAGCATCTGTAAGATTGTGTTCCGAATCTTTACTGCGGGCAGATAAAATTTCTTTGTGATCTAAAGCTTGTTCGGCTCTAGAAGCGATATTATGCATAGTTTGTACTGCTTCAACCGGGTAAATACCAGCCGCTGTCTCACCAGACAACATAATAGCATCCGTACCATCAAAAATCGCATTGGCAACATCACTTGCTTCTGCACGTGTTGGACGTGGATTACGCTGCATAGAATCAAGCATTTGTGTAGCTGTAATAACAGGTTTACCTTGTGTATTACATTTCTTAATTAGCATTTTTTGTACAAGTGGTACTTCCTCTGCTGGGATTTCTACACCTAAATCTCCACGAGCAACCATTAAACCATCAGAAACCTCAAGAATTTCATCAATATTATCGACACCTTCTTGGTTTTCAATCTTAGGAATGATATGGATGTGTGTAGCTTGTTTTTCCTCTAAAAGCTGACGAATTTCCAATACATCGCTGGCACGGCGTACAAAGGAAGCAGCAATAAAATCAACACCTTGTTCAATTCCAAAAATGATATCATTTGTATCTTTTTCTGTAATCCCTGGAAGTTTTACCGATACACCTGGAACATTGACGCCTTTTTTGTTTTTCAGAGTTCCGCTGTTATGAATTTTTGTCAGAATTTCATTTTGTTCTTTATCAATATTCAGGACTTCAAGTCCGATTAGGCCGTCATCTAATAAGATTTTTGAGCCCACATGTACATCATCAATTAATCCTGGGTATGTAATTGAAAACTTTTCCTTGGTACCTTCTACTTCTGTCATCGAAATAGTGATGTTATCCCCTGATGTAAGTTCAATTGCTCCATTTACCATATTGTTTGTGCGGATTTCAGGACCTTTTGTATCAAGTAGAATTGCAACAGTCTTGCCAGTTAATTTCGACGCTTCACGGATATTTTGGATACGCTGACCATGCTCTTCAAAGTCACCATGTGAGAAATTTAAACGGGCAACATTCATACCCGCTTCGATTAACTGGGTTAATTTTTCTACACTTTCACTTGCAGGACCAATCGTACATACGATTTTCGTTTTACGTAACATTCTATTTTTCCTCCCTATAATTCAAAACTGTACTTTAGATAGATAATTCTTTTGAAAGTTTAACAAGGTCTAGGTCTAGTCTGTGCTTTCTTTCTAAAGCTTCGACGATATCATAATCAACAAGGGTATTTTTTTCAATCCCTACTGCTCGTCCGCCCTTGCCTTCGATTAATAATTCTACAGCTCTTGCTCCCAGACGGCTAGCCAATACTCGGTCAGATGCTGTAGGCGATCCGCCGCGTTGAATATGCCCAAGTACAGAAACTCTTGTATCAAAGTTTGTTGCTTCTTTAAGCTGCTTTGCAAAATCGTTGCCGCTGCAAACTCCTTCAGCCACAATAATGATACTATGCTTTTTCCCGCGTTCTTGTCCTTTGCGAAGTCTGTCAGCCACTTCAGCCATATCAAAGTCTTCTTCAGGGATAAGAATAGTTTCTGCACCGCCGGCTAGTCCAGCAAATAATGCTAAATCTCCTGCATCCCGGCCCATTACTTCAATAACAAAAGTTCTTTCGTGTGAAGTAGCGGTATCACGAATTTTATCAAGAGCATCAATAACTGTATTTAATGCTGTATCAAAACCAATCGTTACTTCGGTTCCTGGAATATCATTATCAATCGTTCCTGGTACACCAACACATGGATAACCCTGTTGTGTTAAAGCTCTGGCACCACGATAAGAACCATCGCCACCAATGACAACAAGCCCTTCGATTCCATGTGCTTTTAATTGCTCAATTCCTTTTTGCTGTCCTTCAGGTGTTTTAAATTCTGGGCAGCGTGCAGTATGGAGCATGGTACCTCCTCGATGAATAATGTCACCGACTGAGCCAAGCTCAAGTTTTTTTATATTTCCTGAAATTAGGCCGGTATATCCACCATAAATCCCATAAACCTCAACATTGTGAAATATGGCCTTACGTACGACAGCACGTATTGCTGGATTCATTCCTGGTGAATCTCCACCACTAGTTAGAACGCCAATTTTTTTCATTACTACCACCTCATAGATTTAGTAAAATAGTATGTATATTTTTATATGTTTTTTCGGATACGTGTACTGCATTTATTATTTACATAAAAGCCGGTAATATTTATAAAATAACATTAAAGAGACACCTATAACAACTCAATCACATTAGTAATTTTAATAGACGGAATAGTGCGTTAACTGTAAACGCTTAACCTAAAAATGCAAACGTCATCATTTACACTTACTGGATAATTTTTGACACATTTGTGAAGTGAGTAAAACTCCAATAAATTTAAAAACGTGCTCTTAGAGAGCACGTTTTTAAATGCTGATATAATCCTTCAAAAAGGAGTATTCACCTATACTTCTGAATTTATTATAGCGATCTGCAACTAATTCTTCTTCTGAGAGTTCTAGAAGTTCCTTTAAGGATTTCTTTAAGAAAGTATCAATTGCTTCAGCTTGCCCATTGACATCCTTGTGTGCGCCACCCTTAATTTCTGGGATAATGTCATCAATGATGCCAAGGTCCTTTAAGTTAGGGGCGGTAATTTTCATGGACTCCGCGGCCTGCTTCGCAAGAGCTGAATCTTTCCATAGAATAGCAGCAGCACCTTCAGGTGAAATGACTGAGTAAGTAGAATTTTCGAGCATGTACATCCGGTTGCCTACTCCTAAAGCAAGCGCACCGCCGCTTCCTCCCTCACCAATCACAATACAAATGACTGGAACCTTTAGTCCTGCCATTTCAAATAGGTTTCTTGCAATGGCTTCACTTTGTCCACGTTCTTCTGCTGCTTTCCCTGGATAGGCACCTTTCGTATCAATAAAGCAAATAATAGGACGTTTAAATTTATCGGCCTGCTTCATTAAGCGGAGTGCTTTTCTATAACCCTCAGGGTGAGGCATACCAAAATTACGGCGAATATTTTCTTTTGTATCTTTTCCTCTTTGATGGCCAATCACTGTAACTGGAAGCCCTCGAAATTTAGCAACTCCACCGACAATTGCCTCATCATCACCAAAGTTTCGGTCTCCATGACATTCAAAGAAACCTTCAAAGAGATTGGCGATATAGTCTAGAGTTGTCGGACGATTAGGATGTCGGGCAATTTGCACTCTGTCCCACGGTTTAATATTGTCATATATATCTTTTTCGAGCTTTTCAAGTCTTAATTCTAATTTTTCTATTTCCGAAGATAAATCGACATCTGCCGTTTTTGTAAATTCTTTTAGTTCAGCAATTTTATTTCTTAATTGCACGACTGGTCGTTCAAATTCTAATTCCCCTGCCAATCGAGGTCACCTCCTGGTTGATGAATTTCAAGTAAGTTTGTTATTTTCTCAACTAAATCAAGACGTGAAAGAATGGCATCAAGCTGACCATGCTTTAAAAGAAACTCTGCCGTTTGGAAGTCTTCAGGCAGTTCTTCACGAATAGATTGTTCAATTACCCTGCGTCCTGCAAAACCAATTAAAGCCCCTGGTTCTGCAAAATTGTAATCACCAAGTGACGCGAAACTTGCTGAAACACCGCCCGTAGTAGGGTGAGTCATAATCGAAATAATTAAACCGCCATTATCACTAAATCGCTTTAATGCAACGCTAGTTTTGGCCATTTGCATTAAGCTGAGGACTCCTTCTTGCATCCTCGCTCCGCCAGAGGCTGTAAAAATAATAAACGGTATAGAAAGCTCATCCGCTCTTTCAATCGCCCGAGTTATTTTTTCACCTACTACTGACCCCATGCTTCCCATTCTAAATGTAGAATCCATAATAGCTAAAGCAATTCT
Organism: Neobacillus niacini; assembly: GCF_019749295.1. GTDB lineage: Bacteria > Bacillota > Bacilli > Bacillales > Cytobacillaceae > Neobacillus > Neobacillus niacini_D. Next base: position 123,204 of record NZ_JACWFG010000008.1, on the reverse strand, counting down.
ATTTCCATTAACACTGCCACAGCCGGTCACAACCGCTTCATTAATCTTTGTTTTTTGACGGTCTTTTTCTACTTTTTCTAGGTAATCTGGAAAGTTCAGCGGGTTTTCAGAAACCATGTTTTCATTTATCTCTTCGAAGCTTCCTTCATCTAAAAAGCTGATAATACGCTCCTTTGCATTCATTGCAAAGTGATAGCTGCACTGTAAACAAACCTTTAAATTTTTATTAAGCTCTTTCGTATACATAATCGTTTTACATGAAGGACATTTGGTCATAATACCTTCAGGTACATCACTTTTCGCCGCCTCGGTAGGAATCGTTGCGTATTTTTTCTTTTTATGAGTATTTTTTGTAAAAAGGTCTTTAAGCAATTTGTCCAAACCTCCCTCGTTGGAAAAAATCATGCCATACGGCAAATTCTTATCATTTTATATTAGAAGTCTTTCCTTAAGTAATGGCATTTCAAACCTAACCTTAAAAACTGGTCAGACCACTTAAACAGTAAAAATGCCCATATCAAATTGGGCTTGATTGCTTGTCTATCACTATATAGGAAAAATACTTCAAACTTTGTTAGTATTTGTCGGTAAAAATAGACAAATTTCTTAATTGCCGATAGGCAGAGAATGTCTTTTCCTCATCTTTTTCAACCAAGGCTTCGATTAACAGTAAAAGGCTATTCCGATTATATTCTGCTTTACTTAAATTGAGTGAGTTGTAATAGTCTTTTAATATTAACCAAATTCTAGAAAACAAATAATTGTCTGCCATTTCAACAAGTTGATTAAAGAATTGGTCATCATTCAGTTGATCAGCCTCAACCAAGCTCTTTAGCTTTAATAACTCTTTCTCATCTGCTCTGTCTAGAACTAATCGAAGAAAATCCATTTCTATTAGGTTTTTAGTCTCAATTACATCTAGCTTTGCTTTTTCATCTTGGAGAATAAACGTACCAAGGAGCTGAACAAGCTGATTCCCTCGAAAATCTCTGATAAACGTACCTTCACCACGTCTCGTTTCAATCAACCCGAGCAGCTCTAATGCTCTTAAAGCTTCTCGAACGGAAGAGCGCCCGACATTCAGGCGCTCAGACAATTCCCGTTCAGAAGGTATTTTATCTCCAGATTTCAGATCATCTGCAGATATCATTGCTCTTAGCTGTTTAACAATTTCTAAATATACTTTAGTATTCGTCACTTGCTAATCACTCACTTTTACCGATAATAGCGAGCCTCATTGTTTTTTCTTTCACATCTTCAGGGTCAACTTTTATGCGGGCAACACCTGTTTCCATAGCCGCTTTTGCAACTGCCGCAGCAACTGCTGGCGCAACCCTTGGATCAAAAGGTGCAGGGATGACATAGTCTTCATTTAGCTCTGATTCAGTTATCAAGCTGGCAATTGCTTCAACAGCAGCCACCTTCATTTCTTCATTTATGTGTGTTGCACGGACATCTAAGGCGCCGCGGAAAATTCCTGGGAAGGCGAGTACATTATTTACTTGGTTTGGAAAGTCAGATCTGCCTGTACCTACCACTCGTGCTCCTGCTTTTTTTGCAATATCTGGCATGATTTCTGGAGTAGGGTTAGCCATTGCAAAGATGATTGAGTCTTTATTCATGGAGGCAACCATTTCTTCTGTCAGTGCCCCTTCAACAGATACGCCAATAAAGACATCTGCACCTTTTATTACATCAGCAAGGCTGCCGGTAAGGTTATCACGGTTTGTAAACTTTGCTACTTCTGCCTTGACATTATTCATACCTTGAGGGCGGCCTTCATAGATGGCACCCTTTGTATCACACATAATAATATCTCTTACACCGTAGCTGTGTAATAATTTAATAATCGCAATCCCAGCAGCTCCAGCACCATTAGCAACTACTTTAATTTCAGAGATTTTCTTGCCAATCAACTTTAATGCATTAACAAGACCCGCAGCTGTAACAATCGCAGTCCCATGCTGATCATCATGGAAGACAGGAATATTTGCTTCTTTTTTCAATCTTTCTTCAATGACAAAGCAATTTGGTGCTGCAATATCTTCAAGATTCACTCCGCCAAAAGTTGGCTCGAGCAATTTAACCGTTTCAATGATTTTTTCGACGTCAGTTGTGTTTAAGCAAATTGGGAAGGCATCGACGCCAGCAAAGCTTTTAAATAATACTGCTTTTCCTTCCATTACTGGAAGTGCAGCTTCTGGTCCAATATTTCCAAGACCCAGGACCGCTGTACCGTCAGTGACGACAGCAACCATATTGCCTTTCATCGTGTATTCATAAACACTTTCTGGTTTCTCATAAATATCCTTACACGGTTCGGCAACGCCTGGAGAATACGCTAAACTTAAATCCTTTGCATTTCTAACAGGTACTTTAGATTTTGATTCAAGCTTTCCTTTGTTAATTCGATGCATGTGTAATGCTTCTTCCCGTAATGTCAAGATATGTCACCCCTTAAATTAGTACAAAAAGAAATCAATAATTACAATAACTAATAGTCTGTTTTTAGTGGTCAGACCACACCCATCTCATTTACACTATATCATATCTATAAGCGTTGTAAAGAATTATTCTTTCAAAACCACATTATTCGCACCTAGAAAATCACATAATAAATCCATTAATTTTTTGCTCGGGGAGACCATAAATTCATTACCCAGCCGGATGGTTTTCTTACTGCTTTCATAATGTAAAACCACTTTTGTCTTTCCATTATTGCCCTTAAATAACTGTTTTAATTGCTTTAACGACTCTTCATCTTGTTTTTGCTCAACGATTTTTAAGTATAATATGGAATCCTGCTTGTTCTTGGTATTTAACCATGTTTCAATGTCAGATACTTGTTGGATAATAAATTGCAGTTTTCCCTCTCGCTCTTCCACTTTTCCTTCAATCACAGCAAACTTTCCTTGGTCTAACAGGTGAGCGTATTTTTTGTAAACAACTGGAAATGCGACTGCTTCCATTTCACCGCTAGAATCACTTACATTTAAAAAGGACATTGAATCCCCTTTTTTTGTACGAATTTTTCTCGACGATGTAACATAAACACCTGCCGCTGCACGTTTATGATCTGCTGTTAATTCAAATAAGACAAGTGCTCCTGCTTGTTTAAGTCCTTTTTCAAAAATAGAAATTGGATGATCTGAGAGGTAGAAACCAAGTGCCTCTTTTTCAAAAAGAAGTTTATCCTCTAGTCTGATAGGGTCGACCTTAACGTATTTAGGCTTAAGCTGAAATTCATCATGAAATAATTCCACCTGGCTTGATTCGTCCACTTTAAATAACTGCGCGTGCTCGAGTGCGACATCTAAACTAGCTAACAAGACAGCACGGTCTTCCTTAAATTCATCAAAGCTTCCAGAGTGTACGAGAACCTCCAGCGTTTTTCGATTGACTGCTTTTGAAGATACTCTCGTGCAAAAATCAAACAAATCCTCAAACCTTTTATTTTTCCTTGCTGAAAAAATCTCTCTTAGTGCTGCTGCTCCAACGCTTTTTATGGCTGCCAGGCTATAGCGAATACCAGACTTCTCTACCTGAAAGGAATATCCACTGTAATTTATAGAAGGAGGAAGGATATCAAAATTCTTTTGTTTTGTTTCCAATATATATTGAGCAATTTTCGTCTCATTCCCGATGGCCGATGTTAATAAACCAGCCATAAAGTAGAGAGGATAATTTGCTTTTAAATAGGCAAGCTGGTAAGCAATCATACTGTAGGCAACTGCATGGCTGCGATTAAAACCATAATTTGCAAACCGAACAATTAAATCATAGATATCATTCGCTAGTACTTCGTTATACCCTTTCTTTAAAGCACCTTTAACAAAATGTGCCCGCTCTCTATCCAATACATCCTTTTGCTTCTTTCCAACTGCCCTTCGCAGAAGGTCCGCTTCGCCAAGGGAAAAGCCAGCCATGGTTGAGGCGATTTGCATGATTTGTTCCTGGTACACAATTACTCCATAAGTGTTTTCGAGAATGTGCTCCAAATCTTTATGCGGATACTCTACTGCCTGCCTTCCATGTTTGCGATCAATGAAGAGAGGGATATTTTCCATTGGCCCTGGACGATATAAGGCATTAACTGCAACAATATCCTCAAACCGCGAGGGTTTCAGACGAGATAATACCTTCCTCATCCCTTCTGATTCTAACTGGAATATCCCTGTTGTTTCTCCCCTTGCTAACAGCTCGAACGTTTTTTCATCATTTAACGGGATGTTCTTGATATCAACTTTTCTTCCTGTTTTTCTATGGATAGAAGATAAAATAGATTCTATTAACGATAAGTTCCGCAACCCAAGGAAGTCCATTTTCAGCAGCCCTATTTCTTCAAGATGTTCCATCGAATATTGAGTTAAATAGACATGATTGTGGCCTTGCTGAATGGGAATTAACTCAATGAGCTGCTTCTCGCTTATTACCACACCGGCTGCATGTGTTGAGGTATGACGAGGTAATCCCTCTAGCTTTAACGCAGTATCATAAAGCTTTCGATTCATTGGGCTTTCATCGATAAAACCTCTGAGGGGCTGTGATTCTTTATAAGCATCCTCAAGATTTATACCTAGACGGGAAGGGATTCGTCTTGACAGCAGTTCTAATTCTTTTGTATTCAGGCCAAAAGCCCTGCCAACATCTCTTATCGCTGCCTTGGCGGCCATAGTCCCGAACGTTACAATTTGTGCAACATGTAATTCGCCGTATTTTTTTGCCACATACTCTATTACCTCATCCCGGCGATGGTCCGGAAAATCAATATCAATATCGGGCATCGATATCCGCTCTGGATTTAGGAATCGCTCAAATAGTAATTGATGTGACAGCGGGTCAACATCCGTAATATACAACACGTAAGCAACCAGTGAACCTGCTGCAGATCCCCTGCCAGGTCCAGTTAAAATACCATTCTCACGCGCATATCTCATAAAATCCCAAACAATCAAAAAGTAGTTGCTAAATTTCATGGAATTAATGACCGATAATTCGTAACTCAATCGCTCATAATGCTCTTGAGTTGGAGCAGTAAAACGCTCCTGCAAACCTTTCTGACAGAGCCTCTCAAGATAGCTCTCCGCTGGTTCCCCATCAACAGTCGGAAATTCAGGTAAATAGGTTTTGTTCAACTCAATGTTTACCAAACATCTTTTTGCAATGGCAATAGTGTTTTCCAATGCTTCAGGTATCTCTGAAAAAGCTTCTAGCATTTCCGTTGCTGTTTTAAGGTAAAATTGATCACTTTCTAACCTTTCGCGGTGTTCATCCTGAAGTTTGTCTCCATTTTTAATCGCTAATAAACATTCATGAGCAAACATATCATCTTGTTCTAAGTAATGAACTCTATTTGTTGCGGCCAATGGAATCTTCAGTTCTTCGGATAAACTTTGGATTCTTCTTGTCAGGACGCTTTCCTTTTCTAATCCGTGGTTCTGAACAGCAAGGAAAAATGAGTCCTTTCCAAAGATGAACTGTAGTTTGTTAATAATTTCAATGGCTTGTTCTTGTTGGTCATGTAGCAGGTTTTGTTCAATTTCTCCTTCGATTCCAGGAGTAATAGCAATGAGACCTTCTGCATAATGCTTCAACCATTTAAAAGGGATGCCATTTGCTGCTTTTGTCTGGACTGCACTTGATATTTTTAATAGATTTTTAAAACCTTTTTCATTTTCTGCGAGTAAGACGAGCGGAAATGATTCTTCTTTTTCTATTTCACTTTCTACATCTACAGTTAACCCAATAATAGGCTGAATATTGTTCTTTAAACATAGCTTATAAAATTCAATGGTTCCATACATAACATTCCTGTCCGTTAATGCAATGGCTTTAAAACCTTTTTGCTTTGCATTATGGATTAATTCATGGACCGATGCTGTGCTTGTTAACAAGCTGTATGCACTATATACATGAAGGTGAATAAAAGACATTTTTGTCACCTCTTTCAATAAGAAATTCCTCTCTTCATTATAGAGCCAAACTGTAAAAAAGGAAAATATGTTCTTATTTTTGTTGGCTGTGTAACTTGGTCTGTTGATTTGTGCTCCAAAATTTAAATTTCCTTTTACACAGCCATTAAATGATTATTCATATTAAAGGTGGTTTGTCCATATAAATGGTACTAGGGTTTTGATCCTTTGTAAGGGCGGTTGAGGTTATGAAAGAAATTGGTTTTTTTCCTACTTTTATTGAAAGTTATTTTATTGCTTTAGGCGTTATATTAGGCGGTGCACTGATTGGTGGAATCGCGGCCTTTCTAACTGGACAACCACCGCTGACGGCTGTTTACCGGCTGTCTACAGACTTAAGAATATGGGCAATTGTTGCTGCTATCGGGGGAACCTTTGATGCCGTCTACACCTTTGAGAGAGGGATATTTAATGCTGAAACAAGGGACATATTTAAACAGCTCCTCATCATCTTGTCTGCTTTAGGCGGTGCTCAAACAGGTGCATTGATTATTAATTGGTTAACACAGGAGTATATATCGTGAGAATTCCTCCCTATTACCGAAGACCTTCATGGCAGCGTTTCTTTGCAGGGATGGTCATTGGCGGCGCAATCAGCTGGTGTATTTTCATTTATATATTTGGTGTATGGCAGGAGGAGCATACCGCTTTAATTGATAAACAAAGCGAAGAAATCATTGATTTACAAGAAGAAAAGAAGATATGGCAGGAAGAGTATAAGGAGATTAATAAGCGGACCATTGAGCAGCTAACAATACAAAAAATCAACGTCAAAATCACAAACTGGGAAAAATACAAGCTGGATATGCTAAGTGTTTCAGAGATTGAGGATTCCGTTAAAGATGATATTAGCATGATGATAGCAAAAGACATTGATACCGTTTATAAAAGCAAGGAATTAATCAAGAAAATCATTCAAAATAAACCTGTTAAAATAAATGACAAAAGGTATAAGCTGCAAGTTAAGGAAATGGTGATATTCACCACACTTTCCATTCAGCTTGAAATAGGTTTCGAAAATTAAAAAAACCGGCCCCTGGCATGGGGCCGATTTCCTATAATGAATAATTATCACATACTTCACTTAGTTCCTTCATTACATCTTCAACTTCATCCCATGAATAGATTGAGGCACCCGATGCAAGTGGATGTCCCCCTCCTTTAAACTTCCTGGCAACCCCATTAATGACAGGACCCTTTGAACGAAGACGCACCCTGATTTGATCTTCCTCTTCAATAAAAAAGACCCATGCCTTAATCCCTTTTACATCACCTAATGTTCCTACAAGTAAAGATGCCTCTGATGGAGCTGCATCAAACTCTTCCAACAGCTTCTTTGTAAGAAGAACAGAAGCTACTCCGTTACTCTGCATTTCAAAATTTTGCAGGATATAGCCATTTAATTTAATGATATTGAGATCACGCTCATACATTTTGTCAAAAAGTTCTGTACGGGAAAAATTATAATGTATTAGTTCACCAGCATAGGCAAAGGTTTTGTCTGTAGTGCTTGGAAACAGGAATCTGCCAGTATCACCGACAATACCGCCAAATAATAGACGTGCTGCTTCGTCGTTCAATTTTAAACCTCTGTCTTTACCAAACAAATAGAGCTCATAAATCATCTCACTGCATGAACTTGCAGTAGTATCGACCCACAATAAATCACCGTATGGATCCTCATTAGGGTGATGGTCTATTTTTATAAGCTTATCGCCTAATGAATATCGTTTGTCACAAATTCTTTCCTCGTTTGCGGTGTCGCAAACAATCACCAATGCACCTTTATAAACCTCGTCTTCTATGGAATCTAAACGCCGCATAAAATAGAGCGACTTTTCTTCTTTCCCAACTGCATAAACTTTTTTAGCAGGGTATGAAGCTTTTAGGATTTCAACTAATCCACATTGGGACCCGTATGCATCCGGATCTGGACGAACATGGCGATGGACGATAATGGTTTCATATTGCTCGATCATTTCTATAATTTTTTCATTCAATGTAATCACCTCTATTGTTTTTGAAGAAGGGTAGTATTTTGTTAAAATAATATGTACAATTAACAAGAGAATTTTTGACTTGGAGGAAATGTAATGTCTGCTCTAGTTTTTTTGATTGTCATTCTATTTGCTTTTTATTTATTCTATAAAACCAAGTATTTTAGAAGCAGCCGTCCTATTGAAAAGAAATGGCTTGCTGCCAAATCTAATATAGCACTAGGATTGTTTGTCGGCTTATTTGGTATCAACCATATATTCTTCATTTCACAAACGACTGTTACTTCAATTGTTTCAGTAATCTTTATTGTGTATGGAGCCGTATTTACCTGGGTAGGAGTAAAGAAATATAAACATTACCTGCCATTTGCTGCAGAAGAAGCTGAAAGCTACAATGCCCAATAATGAATGAAAGCCGCTTACCCTTTGGTAGCGGCTTTTTTAGTTTCTATCGATCAGCTGACACATCATCATTGCTTTTCCAACTAAGGTGCCATCATTAAAGACCTCGACATCGACCTTTCCAAACTTTCTGCCTACTTCAAGCACCTTCGGATAGATTTCTATAACACTTTCCATCTGAACAGGCTTGAGAAAATAAATAGTCATGTTTTCAACAACAAGATCACCTTTTTTATAGCTCCGAAGTATACGATTCGCCGCCTCAGTCACAATTGTCGTGAAAACTCCATAGGAAATGGTTCCAAGATGATTGGTCATTTGCGGGGTAACTTCAGAGGTGTAAACTTCTTCCCCTTTAGCTCTGCCGCGCATTAACACCATTTGGTTGGTGACAATATCGTCTAACGTTTCTCCTACCTGCGGCTGACGCTGGTTCATTTGCAGAGCTTTTAGAACATCCTGCCTGCTAATAATCCCTTCTAGGCGGTTAGCATCATCAACGACTGGAAGAACCTCAATTCCTTCCCAAACCATCATATGTGCAGTGGATGCAACACTTGTCTTACCAGAAACCGTCATCGGCTGTTTGGTCATAATCTTATCAATGGAGGTCTCGCCCTCCTGCCCCATAATATCCTTAGCTGTAACCATCCCTTGTATCTTCAGGTTCTGATCAACAACAGGATATCGGCTGTGAGTAGTTTCAAGATTAAGGTTATGCCACTTTGTAACTTTATCCGAAGTCTGAAGATAATAGGTATCTGAAAGAGGGGTTAAGATATCTTCAACAAGAATAATTTCCTTTTTTATTAACTGGTCATAGATAGCCCGGTTTATCATCGTTGCCACCGTAAAGGTATCATAACTAGTCGATATAATCGGCATTTCCAGACTATCTGCCAGTCTCTTAATATGATCCTCGGTATCAAACCCGCCAGTAATCAATACGGCTGCCCCTGCCTTCAATGCAAGCTCCTGCGCCTGTGTTCGGTTTCCGACTATTAACAAGTTATCTGGCCCTGTATAGCGCATCATCGCCTCTAACTTCATTGCACCGATAACAAATTTATTTAGTGTCTTATGTAAGCCAGTCTTCCCGCCTAAAACCTGACCCTCTACAATGTTTACAACTTCAGCAAAGGTAAGCTTCTCAATATTTTCTTTTTTCTTCCGTTCAATCCTAATTGTACCAACACGTTCAATCGTACTAACATACCCTTTATTTTCAGCTTCCTTAATTGCTCTGTACGCTGTACCTTCACTAACACCCATCGCCTTGGCGATTTGACGTACAGATATTTTCTCGCCAACTGGAAGTTCATCAATATATTGTAGAATCTGTTCATGCTTTGTAGCCAAGACCTTCACCCATTTCTATAACACTTAAATGATAAATTTAATCGATATATTATTTATACCATTATTTTGAATAATAAACCAACGCAAAAAGAGCTGTGGATACAGCTCCCTTTGTATTTTGGCAATTAATAATAAGATCGTGATTTTTTATTGATTCGGAGCTGTTGACGTTTTCTTGCTGCCTTTTTTGGACTATACAATATGGCCGTGAGGTTTCCTGCAATCACAATTAATGCAAATGCAAGCCATGACATTGCAAATATTCCCTCAAGACCCTCTGCTTGTATAGATAGTCTTGGAACAGCAAAATAAAGCATGAATCCACAAAGTAAAAGGCATAGTAAATATCTGTTTTTTTTCAACTTTTTTCGTCTCCCCTCAAAACTTACTGCTTGTATCACTTTATGCAGAGAAGGGATAAAAAAGTATTATAATTCGATAAATTCTCCAGGCTCCAGCACTTTCCCATTCTTATTTTCAAGCATTGCAATAAATTGTTCAGGATCCTGTTTAATCGGTGGGAAAGTATTATAGTGGATTGGGACAATGGTGTTAGCCCCTAACAATTTTGCGGCATAAGCTGCATCCTCCGGTCCCATTGTAAAATTATCACCGATTGGCAAGAAAGCTAAATCAATCGGGTGTCTTTCACCGATGAGCTTCATATCGGAAAATAAAGCTGTATCACCGGCATGATAAATTGTTTTTCCCTCTGCCATAAATAAAATACCAGCCGGCATACCACAATAAACAAGTTCATTATTCTCCGTTTCATAGCTAGAACCATGAAAAGCTTGTGTTAGTTTGACTTTGCCAAAATCAAATTGATACGCGCCGCCGATATGCATGCCATGAGTATTGACACCCTGCCAGCCTAAAAATGTTGAAATTTCATGATTAGCAATAACAAGTGCATTGTTTCTCTTGGCTAACTCCACTGTATCTCCAACATGATCATTGTGGCCATGTGTTAACAAAATTACATCTGGATTTACGTCGTCTACTTTTAAATCTGTTAACTGATTTCCTCGAATAAATGGATCAATTATGATTTTTTTGCCATTGACCTGTATTTGTACAACCGAATGTCCATGATAAGATACTTTCATCTGCCATCTCCTCCAAAACTTTTATTATATGTACTTCAATAAAAAAACCAAAATTCCTCCTCATTTATATCCATAAATGGTTTGTTTTAGCACATGCTAAAGTAAGATTGTTTACACAAGGATTTAAAATTGATACCCTCAAGGTGGATGTTTAATATAGGAGGCGTAATGTATGAACCAACGATTACAAAAACTTCAGGCATGGATGAAGGAAAATGGTATTGAAGTAAGCTTCATCACCTCTTCTGAAAATGTATTTTATTTAAGCGGATTTTTCTCAAATCCACATGAACGTTTGCTTGCACTAGCTGTGTTCCAAGAGGAAGAGCCCTTTCTCGTATGTCCTGGAATGGAGGTTCACGATGTCAAAAGCTCTGGCTGGAACCAAGAAATCATTGGCTATAGTGATATCGATAATCCGTGGGAATTAGTACATACATCGATTAATAAAAGACTAAACAGAGTGCAGAAAGTTGCGATTGAAAAGGAACATATGAATGTGGAACGCTATGAGCAGCTATCTGTTTTATTCCCTGGTGCTGTTTTTGTTTCCGCTGAAGAAAAATTAAGAAAGCTGCGTATGATTAAAGATGCAAAAGAATTAAAAATTATTGAAGAGGCTTGTGCCTTAGCTGATTACGCTATCGAAGTCGGCTGCAGTGAAATTAAAGAAGGCAGAACAGAATTAGAAGTTCTTAATGCAGTTGAGTATGCACTTAAGCAAAAGGGCGTAACAGAAATGTCATTTTCAACTATGGTGCTGACTGGTGCAAATGCGGCGTCCCCCCATGGTAATCCCGGCAGCACAAAAATTCAAAAGGGTGACTTAGTTTTATTCGATTTAGGTGTAGTAGTAGATCGCTATTGTTCAGATATAACAAGAACGGTTGCTTTTGGCGATATTAATGATAAACAAAAAGAAATATATGATACTGTCTTAAATGGACAATTAGCGGCTGTTGCGGCAAGTAAACCAGGTGTAAGTGCTGCTGAGGTAGACTTAACAGCGCGAAGAATTATTGCCGATGCAGGCTACGGTGAATACTTTCCACACCGCCTTGGCCATGGATTAGGAATCAGCGTACATGAGTACCCTTCGATGACAGAAACAAACCAATTAGTAATTGAAGAAGGAATGGTTTATACCATTGAACCAGGAATTTATGTACCTGGTGTAGCAGGGGTACGAATTGAGGATGATATTTATATTACTGCTGACGGAGCTAAAGTCTTAACAAAATTCCCTAAAGAACTACAAATCATTCGGTAAAAAAATTTAGTTTTTTTTACCATTGCAGAATGGAGAGAATTGCAGTAATATACTAATACAAGCTGCGTTGCTCGTAGTGATAATAAAGTTTTAACCTTTAAGCTGTAAAAGGGAGTTTTACTATCAAAGCTATAATGACAAGCCTCTGTCTATACGACATGGAGGACAAGCAGGAAGGCTTTTGCGAACACCCACTTTGAGGAGTGGTGGTTTAAAACTTTCTTATATGAGGTACGGCAAATGCGGCTCTATTATTTTCAAATTTAACTGCCAGCTTCGTTATGAAGCTGGCTTTATTTATTTACATAAAGGCTCTATTATTATTCATTGTTGTTTTCGTGCAGGGTTGAGAATTCATAGGCGGAGAATTTCCGGCTATTGTTTAAAGAGGAACCTTAAGAGCAGAAATAAGCGGAGATATTCCGCTTAACTGCTTTAAATAAGACAAATTACAAGGATTTGGATACAATAAGCGGAAAAACTCCGCCTATTTTTATGGAAATAATAAAATTTCTCAATTTAAACGGAAATTCTCCGCTTATTTTCCAAACACAGTGAAATCAACATTCAGTTTTAACAGAGCCTACGTAAAATAGAAGAGAATTAATCTCTTCTTTTCGTGAATATCTATTAAAGCTGCCCAAGTAATGTCTTTGTATCTGAGTAATGAAGGCCATGTGCTTCTGCCACTGCTTCATAGGTTACAAAGCCGCCTAGGGTATTGATCCCTTTTAGCAGCGCTTCATTTTTAAGGCATGCTTGTCGATAACCCTTATTTGCAATTTGGATGGCATATGGTACGGTTACGTTTGTTAAGCCAAGAGTTGAAGTTCTTGGAACAGCACCAGGCATATTGGCAACAGCATAATGAACCACACCATGTTTAATATATGTAGGGTTATCGTGTGTTGTAATACGATCAGTTGTTTCAAAGATACCACCCTGATCAATGGCAATATCTACTACGACACTTCCTGGTGTCATCGATTGAATCATTGTTTCGGAAACTAACTTAGGCGCTTTTGCACCTGGAATTAGTACCGCACCAATGACTAAATCAGATTCCTTAACAGCTTCAGCAATATTATAAGGATTAGACATTAATGTGGTGATGTCGGAACCAAAGATATCATCCAGTTGACGAAGACGGTCTGGATTTAGGTCAATAATCGTAACTTTTGCTCCAAGTCCAATAGCCATTTTAGCAGCATTTGTTCCTGCAACACCACCGCCAATGATGGTTACTGTTCCTCTTTGTACACCTGGTACTCCTGATAGAAGAATTCCTTTGCCCCCATGAACCTTTTCAAGGAATTGAGCTCCTATTTGTGCAGCCATTCTTCCTGCAACTTCACTCATTGGCGTCAATAATGGGAGTGAACCATTTGCCAGCTGCACAGTTTCATACGCAATTCCTACCACCTTATGATCAATTAAAGCTTTTGTAAGTTCTGGCTCTGGAGCTAAATGTAAGTATGTAAACAGGATTAAACCTTCACGAAAGTATTTGTATTCACCAGGAAGTGGTTCTTTTACCTTCATAACCATTTCCATCGACCAAGCTTCAGAAGCAGTTTCTACAATTTTTGCACCTGCAGCTGTATAATCTTCATCGGTAAAAGCAGAGCCAAGTCCCGCTCCTTTTTCGATATATACCTCATGACCAAATTTCAAAAGGTTAAAGACCCCTGCTGGTGTCATAGCAACACGATTTTCATTATTTTTTATCTCTTTTGGAACGCCGATACGCATGTACTAACCCCCAATTAATATTGTCAAAGCAAATGAACCAATGATGATTTTAATCTAACGATTACACTAAGTAAAGTTTTAACAATGAAAGCACTTTCATTTTATCAAAAAAACCAAGAAATCCCAACCTTTTATTCATAACATATTTTTGAGATACCATTATTAAGAGCTCTGCGATAGCAAAGCTCTTTACATCAATTATTATTTAATACCAAGGGTAGTACGGATACCCGTAATATGGGTACGGGTATGGCGGGTACGGATAATAGTATGGTCTTGGACTTAATGCTGCACCTAGTGCTAATCCCCCTAAGAATGGTAATCCAAATCCAAATCCGAATCCAAACCTGCGACGGCCAAAACCTCCAAAACCAAATCCTGGTCTGCCGAAACCAAAACCGAATCTTTGATCATTTGGGTTATATGACCCTATATAATTAGGCATTTCTTGCATTTTCCAGTTCCTCCTCCTTTGTAATACTTACACATTAAAAGAATATGCAGGTTTAAAAGGAGATTCTTGGGTAAATGCCCCGTCGAAAGAAATTTACTAGACGTATACATAGGAAAACCCGCCTGTTGGCGAGCCCTATAAATACTTATTCCGTTTTACTTTGTACTGCATTCTCATTAGTCGCTTCGAAATCCTGACCAATAAAGCCACTATTGTAGGAATCCATAATTTGTTCACTTACCTCATTAGCTCCATGCTCATTAAATTCAAATGTAAAGGACTTACTAGGATCTTGTTTAAACATTATATCTTACTCCCTTCGATGGATTTTCACTCTATTATTTTTCGAAAAATTGAAACATCTTACTCCTAGAAAATATTGTATAATTTAGGTAAGGAGGGATTACGATGGGAGTTCGATATGACCATATTTTAGTTGCGATTGATGGCTCAAAAGAATCAGAGTGGGCACTTGAAAAATCAATTGAAATTGCCAAAAGAAACAATGCAAAATTGTTTTTAGCACATATTATCGACACAAGGTCATTTATGTTAATTGATTCATATGATCCAGAGATTGCAGATCGTGCAAACAAACTAGCTATTGATATGCTGGAAAGATATCAAAGCCAGGCAAAGGCTGCAGGTGTTTCTGGTGTGAAGTATGAAATTGACTACGGCTCGCCCAAAGTAAAAATCCCAAAAGAAATGGCAAAAAAACATCAAATAGATTTAATTGTTTGCGGTGCTACAGGGATGAATGCAGTTGAGAGATTCTTGATTGGCAGTGTCTCTGAACACATTACCCGTTATGCACCTTGCGATGTCCTCATTGTACGTACACAAAAAAGCTCCTAAACTATAATCAATAAACCGTGAATGCTTTCAAGATGTGTTGTAAAATAAAAGAATAACTCGTCTTGGAGGCTATCACATGAAAGAATATTTTTCCTTCGATCATCGGCTGGGGATACACATACCAAATTTAGAAAAGGATTGGACAGAATATTGTGAGGAAACTCAGCAGGCAATCCTGTTTCATTGGGAAAAAATTAGAGGTTCCATTCCTGATCGAATCGCTGAACTTGAACAATCGATTAATCAAAAGCAAGCACAACTTTCTGATGAAAATAACTTTAAAAAATCATGTGAATTAAACAGTGAAATTGCTGAGCTTGCTTCCATCATTAATGATTTATGGCTATGGTATAGGGCTAATCAAACAATGGCAGATAAAATGCATCAATAAGAAGAGCTCCCCTGTTTAAGGGAGCTCTTCTTTCACTATAAATCTTTCTTTATTTCTCTTACTACATGGCCAATCTCTGGAAGTATCAACTTATTCATAGCAAGTTTTACTGCTCCCGTAGAACCTGGGGTAGAGAACACAGCTTTGTTCTTTACTACTCCTGCAATAGCACGTGAGAGGATGGCTGCGGAGCCAATGTCCTCTTGATAGCTTAACATTCTAAATAACTCCCCAAAGCCGACAATTTCTTTATCCAACAGCAATTGAACGGTCTCGATTGTCACATCGCGCTTAGCTATGCCAGTACCGCCATTTGTTAGAATGACATCTATATCTTCATGTTCACAGCCATTTAAAATTGCTTCTTTTATTGGAGCTGCTTCATCCTTGACGATTACATAATCAACAATGGTATGCCCAGCATGTTCCAGCATCTCTATCATTAACTTCCCACTTTTATCACTATCTTTATTTCGTGTATCACTTACGGTAATTACTTTACAATGAACTGACTTAACGGCTCCTTGCTTATGTTCAGTTATGCTCATCTTAAACTTCCTCTTTCTGATTAAGATATCTCAGTTTGTAATAGTTATGGGCGAATTCTGTAACTTTTCTAGTTAATTGGTAATTCGTCCCTGCACCGATAGCCATGCTCACAACTGGTATTCCTTGAATCAGTTTCTTGCGGAACATCGTAATGACCATTGCTTTAAATAATTGTTGGATTGGCTGTTCCAGCCAAGTTACATCCGTAATTTCTTCGTTACCCTCATAAAAATAATGCTCGTCATTTGATTTCATTTCACTCATCAAGCTGGACCAGCCTTCTTTTTGGAGACGAGGGGGCAGTGTAGCTGTATGAAAGACTTTTAAAGAACTCATCATCTCATAAGGTGTATTTACCTCAAAACCATATGTCATGGCAATTAGCTGTACCACCCTTAAATTGATAACCGCCATAGCTGGAATATCTGTACCTAAGAGAAGAGGTCCTCCTGTTCCCGCTAAACCACCCTGTGTAAATGAATATAGTCTATGTCTTGCTATTTGCTGCATGGCTATGTATTGTAGCTGATCAATGTTTAGTTTTCCTAAGTCCTCTATTTGGTGTAATTCCTTATTAAAAACTCGTCCCGAAGAAAGGATTCTTTCCTTTGCGTCCATCTGAATCTGAGAGCCTTGGATCATACCGTGCAAATGGAACAACCAGTTATCAATAACTGAAAAAAACTGTTGTTGAACTTTTTCAGGCAGTAATGAGAAAGAACGTTCTAAATACTTTTCATAGGTGAGCTGTAAATCATTTGCCTCATAGTTTAATAATTGGTTTTCCCATTCTCTTATTTCATTCAATACCTCTGTCTCTCGTTCAGTTAATGGCATAGGCAATACCCTCCTCACTTCTTACTTTTCCTTTCAGTATAACACAAAGAAATATACTTAAAAAATGCCAAAAGGCAAACCATCTCTTGGATAGTCTGCCTTTGTATCATTCATTATTGCGCTAAACGAACGACGTCGCGTGCAATCATGACTTCTTCATTTGTTGGAATGACAATTACTTTTACAGGTGAATGCGGATAATTAATAAATCTTTCTTCACCTCTGATTTTATTTAAAGCTGGATCCCAATAAACACCCATAAATTCTAAACCTTTTAATACTTTTTCACGGACTACATCACTGTTCTCACCGATACCAGCCGTAAAAATAATAGCATCCACTCCATACATACGTGAAGCATATGAACCAATATATTTATGAATTCGATTAGCAAAAACGTCTAGTGCAAGCTGAGCACGTTCATTGCCATTACGCGCTTCAATTTCAATGTCTCTTAAATCACTTGAGAAACCAGAAACGCCTAACATCCCGCTCTTCTTATTCAGGACATCGAGAACCTCTTCAGCGGTTTTATTTGTTTTTTCCATAATAAATGGAATTAATGCAGGGTCAATGTTACCTGAACGTGTTCCCATCGTAACACCTGCAAGTGGTGTAAAGCCCATTGATGTATCAATTGATTTTCCGCCTTCAATGGCAGCTATACTTGCTCCATTACCTAAATGGCATGATAAAAGGCGAAGCTGTTCAACTGGACGCCCCAAAAGTTCGGCAGCCCGCTGTGAAACATATTTATGACTAGTGCCGTGGAAGCCATATTTACGAATACCGTATTTCTCATAGTATTCATATGGAAGGCTGTAAAGATATGAACTTTCTGGCATAGTTTGATGGAACGCTGTATCGAAAACAGCTACAGCTGGAACATTAGGAAGTACAGCTTGAAAAGCTTTAATTCCTGTTGCGTTTGCAGGATTATGCAATGGAGCTAATTCCGATAATGCTTCAATCTTATTTAGAACCTCTTCTGTAATAAGAGCGGAATCATCAAACTCTTCTCCGCCATGAACCACACGATGACCAATTCCTTCAATTTCGTTTAAAGATTGAATTATACCTAAAGTGGTAAGCTTATCCAATAACATTTTTACCGCAACGTCATGGTCAGGAATATCTATAGTTTCTGTAATTTTTTCTCCATTTACCGAAATGGTGAAAATTGAATCGCTTATGCCAATTCTTTCAATTAGTCCTTTTGTAATAACTTCTTCAGCCGGCATTTCAAATAGTTGAAACTTCAAAGAAGAACTGCCGGCATTAATTGCAATTATTTTAGACATTTCGTTTACCGCTCCTTTTATAAAAACAACATCGGTTGGTGGAAGTCCAATACTGCGTACAAGGTTATTCTGCTCAAACGCGACGTTGTTTATTGCTTTCATCACCTCATTTAATCACTGTATATATTACATTTCAAGGAGGAAATTGGATGGAAACGGTTACCTTCAAAATGAAAATTTATTCACATAATTCTAATTGTTCTCAACTCGAAAAAAAGCGATAAAACCGATATTAAACCCGGTTTTACCGCTTATTATCTTGAAACCATTTATCAATTTTTCTTAAAATATTGTCCATCTCAACTACACTGGATAGGCTTGGAAGATTGGCAAGCAAGGCTTGTTTCGGCGCGGCAATCCCTTCGCCCTTTTTTTGCAGGATCAAAATACTTTTTGCTGCATTTTTATTATTAAACATACTGATAGGAAGTTGAAGTACTCCTTGAACAATGATTTCTTCCTTAAAATATTCACGAAGCTGTTGTGCCTGGTCACTTTCAAAAAGGCCATTTGGAATAATAAAAAATAAATAACCACCTGGTTTGGTATGAGAGACACTTTGCTCAATAAATAAATGATGAGCATAAGAATGACCTTCAGGGGCTTTTAATTTATATTCTGCGGCGCGAACATCATTAGGATAATACCCTACAGGTAAATCAGCTATAACTGCATCAACTGGATCGATAAATAAAGGCTCAAGACTATCCTGATTAAAAAGCTCAATCGGATGTTCTTGTAAGTTTGCATTCACATAGGCAAGTTTAATTAACAGATCATCTACTTCAATACCAATTGATTGGACATTTCTCTGCAGCTGATTTAATACAGTAGTTACCAAATTTCCTGTTCCAATCGCAGGATCTAACAAACGGAACGATGGCTGATCTATAAATTTATCTACTAGATAGCTCATTAACATCCCGACACTATCAGGAGTCATTTGATGGTTAGGCTGGACATTCTCTTTCATACCTTTTAAGATGACAAGCTGATAGGCTTTTCGAATATCTTCCTTTGTAAAACTGTTTAAATCTACCTCTTTGTATTGTTTATCAAGCCTTTTTTCAGTTAGTTCACTTACTTCATCCTGAAGAATGGATCCGTGAAATAAGTTCTCGCCTGTTTCTGCTAATGCTTCAAGATATGTACAAGATAGTTCTTCCTGTAAAACAAGAGCAGTTTCATTGAATAATGTGAAAAGCTGCTCGACTGGAGAAATTTTCATACTCTATACCTCCTACAATAAAGAAAAAGGCCTCATCCTTTGACGAGGCCTTCAAATCGTCATAAAAAATTACTTAGCATTTCTAGCCGCTTCAAGTACTGCTTCATAATTCGGGTGATTGGTTGCCTCACTTACATATTCCACATAAGTAACAGTATCTGAAGAGTCTACTACAAAGACTGCACGAGCTAACAATCTTAACTCTTGGATTGCAACACCGTAAGCTTCTCCAAAAGAAAGATCGCGGTGGTCTGATAATGTTTGGACATTTTCAATGCCGTTTGCACCGCACCAGCGCTTTTGTGCAAATGGTAAGTCTACGCTGACAGTTAGGATTTTAACATCTCCTAAGCTATTTGCTTCTTCATTAAAACGACGTGTTTCTGCATCACACACGCCAGTATCTAAAGAAGGAACGGCACTGATTAAACGAACCTGACCTTTAGTATTTTCTAGTGTTACAGGTGATAAATCATTTGCCAATACGCTAAAATTAGGAGCTTTGTCTCCTACCTTCACTTCGTTGCCTAGCAATGTTACTGGGTTCCCCTTAAAAGTTACGTTTGCCATTTAAACATCCTCCTTTTTCGTACGAACAAATGCGAAATAATTTTCGCGTTCATAACAATTATGTACAGTGTTAATATATCTTTTCAGAATTTTTTTTGCAATGATTTAAGCTCCTGCCTTCACGAAAAAAGTTAACCTTCCCTTTTAATTGGAAGATTAACTTTTTTCTCTATATATCAAATGCTTGCTTAGGAGTTTCGTTTTGTTTGGATTGGCCAGACTCTTGACCTGAGCTTTGCTGCTCATTTTTCTTCGAAAACATTTGCTGAATTTTATCTACAGCTTGAGGTGCCATTTCCAAAATCTTTTCATAAAGGTGAGTGCTTTCGTCTAGATGAAGCATTTTGACTCCCTGAGAATTAACAATTAAAAAAGCAATTGGAGTAATGGAAACTCCGCCGCCGCTACCGCCTCCGAATGGAAGCTTCTGTTGTCCTTGACCTTGTTCTTTCGATTGTGAGCCATCAAGTTTAAACTCACTTCCTCCTGCTGCAAACCCAAAGCCTACTTTTGAGACAGTAAGAATAACACTGCCATCTGGAGTTTCAACTGGATCACCAATAATCGTATTTACATCAATCATTTCTTTTAAGCTTTCCATTGCAGTTGTCATTAAACCTTGAATTGGATGTTCAGACATGGCTGTTTCCTCCTCTTTTTTAAACGGTTTTCGTTTTTTCCTTCGAATAGGCAGTATTCACTTTGAAATTTGGGCGTCCGCCCTTCCAGAATTTAATTAGTTTTAATCCTGCTAAAATAGCATGCCCGATACGAAACTGAAAAATACATGTTATACGAGTTTGAATGACGGCTAGTTGGAAATGAGGCGTAACCGATAATACTGGCATTTCCTTCAATCTAAAAAAATTACTCAGCATACCTACAACATTCCCTTTAATCATCCAAAGTGCCCCTGTAATAAGGCCTGTATGGGCAGCATCCCCTGCTCCGACTAACGAATGCCATTCAAATGTTTTAATAACTATTCTTTTCAAAAATTTACTGACGATAACATTCATACTTAAAACATGGTCGAGGATTTCTTTTGCGTTTGTCAATTTGGTCATAATCGTTTCTTTTGTAATTTGTTCTACATTCATTGAGGAATCATTATCATGTGAATCCCCCATCTGTGAATTTCCCTTTACGACAATACTCGGTGAATCATCGTCAATCTTTATAAGAGGGATATTCATCTTATACTTAATTAATCCAAACCAGATTCTAAATTCAATCTTCAATTCATCGTTATCATTGTGATGAAAGTAATTTAGAAGGATCGTTAATTTTGAAAAAATGATTAGTAGAAATAATAAAATAATAGCGATGAGAGCAATATACAGCCAAACCAAATTTTTCACTCCTTTCAGCCTATTAGTATCACCTTAAGAGTAAAAAATAAACCCGCTAACCTAAAAGTTAGCGGGTCTGATATTATCGTTCTACATGGATAACAGAAGTATCTGTAAAAAGATCGTGGAGACCTTGTTTTTTGGGTAAAAAAGCGACAATGATATAACCTATAACCACCGTTGCTGAGATAAAACGGCCAATCCATTCTCGAAATAGAATGGTTCCCCACGTTAATTTTTCATTCTTCAAATCAATTACTTTTATACCAAATACCATTTTTCCAAGGGTTTGATTAAAATATCTGGTCATCAAAACGAAATACAAATAAAATATGACTGCTGAAGCAATTGAAATTGGAGCAAACATGTTAAATTCTACTAACGGAATTTCCAATACACGAAATAGAGGATTTATAATTAAGCGCTCTATACTCCCTATAATAATCAAATCTAGCAGGTAGGCCCAGAACCGCATCCAAAACCCAGCATAGCGAAAGGAGCTGGGCTCAGGTTCATGAGTGGTCTTCAATTGTTCCATTTGATCTTCGTCTTGTTCTGTTTGATTTAAGCTTATCTGAATATCATTTTCCATTTATAGTTCCTCCCCCTACTCTGCATACAAATACATTAGACGTGGAGAATTGGGTCTTGATAACATTTCCATAAGTCCAGTCATCTCACTATCAGCACCAATAAACTTTTGCACCTTAAAATTCAACAATGAACCAAAGCCGATTGAATCAGTGTAACGTACAACCTTCGCATCCTTTAGCTTCTCCTGCTCCATCATCTGTTCGATCACATCATCTAAGTACCCAAATCCATCAATTAAGTTCAGCTCTTTCGCCTGTCTGCCATCATAGATTCTTCCATCCGCAATTTTCTTCACCTGATCTGGTGACATTTTTCTTCCTTCAGAAATTACCTTAACAAACCCCTCATAGGAATTATCGATCATTTTTTGGAGTATTTGTCGTTCTTCCTCCGTCATTTCCCTAGTTGGGCTCATAATATCTTTATATTGGCCGCTTTTAATGGTTACAAAATCCACTCCATACTTATCAGCTAATCCTTCATAGTTGATTCCTTGCATAATGACCCCTAGAGAACCTGTAAGCGTTTCTTCACTTGCATAAATCCTTTTAGCAGGAGCTGCGATATAATATCCGCCAGAAGCCGCCATGGAACCCATTGAGATATAAACTGGTTTCTTTGTTTCCTTTTGAATTTCAACTAACTTATCATGAATTTCAGCACTTTCAACAACACCGCCGCCTGGAGAGTTAACCTTTAGAATAATTCCTTTTACGGTATCATCATCTTTTATGTAATCTAATTTTTTCATAAATCCTTGATGATTGTATCCGGCTGCTTGAAATAGAGACTCTGCGTCACTTGTATCCTGTATAACTCCATCAACGTCAAGTACAGCAATCTTTTTCATCTCATTTCCTTCATGTATTATTTCCTCCGCAAAAGGAAGCTCACTAGCTGCCAACAGCTCACCAATGTCTGTTTCAACCCCTTTAAAAGCAAATGCAGATAAAAAATTAATCATGACCGATACAAAAAATAACGCAGCGGCAATTCCTAGGGCTGCCCATCGTTTCCCATTCATGTGAAAATTCCTCCTCGTTGATACTAAAAATTTTTCTTACATAATTTAATATTGTTTCAAAATAATGCTAAAATTAGTTTAGACTATTCTAGTTTATCAAAAATAAAAAGTTTAATGGGCCATTTTTACAAATTTACATCCAAATTATGGAGGTTACTATGGGACATAGACGTAATATTTACTTTTATCATCATTTAGATAAAGAAATGCTAGAAAAGATAGGAAATCTAGACGAGTCCGTGAGACAGTATGATTTAACGATTGTAAACGATCACCGTGACGCCAATATTATTGCAAGCATCGGCGATGATGGTACTTTCCTTCAAGCTGTAAGAAAGACTGGTTTTCGAGATGATGTCCTTTATTGTGGTATCACCACAAAAGATAGTTTAAGTATGTATTGTGATTTTAAAATTAATGAATCCTCAAAATTGGTTGAGGCTGTTTCTAAGGTTGAGACTGTTACCAATGAGGATTTAAAGGTACGGCGTTATCCTATCATCGAAGTCATGGTCGATGGTCAAGGCGTATTTCCATGCTTGAATGAGTTTAGTATTCGCTCCTCAATTATTAAAACACTTGAATTAGATGTTTTTATTGATGAACTGCACTTTGAAACCTTCCGAGGCGATGGATTAATCGTCGCTACACCAACAGGAAGTACTGCCTACAATAAATCTGTTAATGGCGCTGTAGTGGACCCTTTAATCCCCTGCATGCAAGTGAGTGAGGTTGCATCGATTAATAATAATAAATATCGAACTTTAGGTGCTCCATTCGTTATAGGAGGCAACCGCGCTCTCACACTTAAAATTATTTCTGAAGGCAATGAGCATCCTACCATAGGGCTGGATAATGAGGCATTAAGCATTCGCCATGTTGATAAAATTCAAATTCGACTCGGAGATAAAAAAATTAAAACACTAAAACTCAAAAATAATTCCTTCTGGGAAAAAGTTAAAAGAACTTTCTTATAAAGCAAAGGGGCTGTCGATTGGATATACCGACAGCCCTCTTTCTTTTTATTGTTTAATGGATTGCATTTCTTGCTGACGAAGTTCAATCCGGCGGATTTTCCCTGAAGTTGTTTTCGGCAGTTCAGACAAGTACTCGATTTTCCTTGGGTATTTATATGGTGCTGTAAGTGTTTTGACATGTTCTTGGAGATTTTTTGTTAATCCTGGATCATTTGCGTCAACATCTTCTTTTAATACCACAAATGCTTTTACAATAAAGCCGCGAATTTCATCAGGGCTTGCGACAACGGCACATTCTTTGACGAATGGATGTTTTACAAGGGCATCCTCTACTTCAAATGGTCCAATGGTGTAGCCGGAGCTAATAATGATATCGTCTCCGCGTCCCTCAAACCAAAAGTAACCATCCTCATCTCTCTTTGCCTTATCCCCAGTAATATAGTACTCACCGCGGAATTGCATTGCTGTTCTCTCTGGGTCTTTATAATAATTTTTAAATAATGCTGGTGTTTCGACGTGTACAGCGATATCCCCAACTTCACCCACTTGGCAGACTTCGCCTTCTTCATTAATGATTTCTACCCGATTTCCTGGTGTTGGTTTTCCCATAGACCCGGATTTTAACTCCATTCCTTTTGTTACACCAACCAATAAGGTATTTTCTGTTTGTCCATAACCGTCACGGACATCAACATTAAAGTGTCTCCCAAACGTTTCAATAACTTCACGATTAAGTGGTTCACCGGCAGAAACCGCACTATGAAGACTAGGCAGCTTGTATTCATTGAGATTTTCTACCTTCGCCATTAAACGATATTCGGTAGGTGTACAGCAGAGCACATTTACAGAATATTTTTCTAAAAGACTTAAATACTTTTGCGGCTCAAACTTTCCGTTATATACGAGCCCGGTACCGCCAGATCCAAGTACCGATAAAAACGGACTCCAAATCCACTTTTGCCATCCAGGTGCAGCAGTTGCCCAAACCGTATCACCATCTTCAATACAAAGCCATTTAGGTGCGGCTGTCTTTAAGTGTGCAAATGCCCATCCATGAGTATGGACAACCCCTTTTGGATTACCGGTTGTTCCTGAGGTATAGGATAAAAACGCCATATCATCACGTAGTGTATCAGCCAGTTCAAAGTCCTCTGATGCCGCTTTCATTTCCTCTTCCAAGTAAATCCAGCCATCTTGCTTTTCTCCTACTGAAACCTTCAAAAGCGGTTCTTCACTAGAAATATTTTCGAATTGATCAACATACGGATAATAACTAATGACACCTTTTACATCACCATGTGTAATGCGATACTGAAGGTCCTTTTCACGCAGCATTTCTGAGCTCGGAATAACAACTAGGCCAGCCTTTAAAGCAGCCAAGTAAACAACATAGGCTTCAATGAGTCTTGGGATTATTACTAGAACAACATCCCCTTTTTTCAGGCCATTTTGTGTTAAAACATTTCCCGCTCGGTTCACTTTTTTTAGTAATTCTTCATATGTAACCTGTTTCGTTTCCCCTGATTCATTTTCCCATTTTAATGCTAATCTTTGCGGATCCTTTGCAAAACGTTCAACTTCAGATACAAGATTATACTTTTCTGGTGCAATTAATTCTTCGCGGTTCATGTTTCTCCCCCTCACTCAAAATAAAAACACTATCACAAATCTTATTATACAAAATTATTTAAAAATTTAAAATTATTATACTAGAAATAGTTCTTTTGTACATAAAGAAAGAGAGTGGGAAAAATCCCACTCTCTGTAGCCATCTTATTCATTTATTATCGTGAAAATCCGCCGCCTAATTGAGACTCAGCCATTGCAACTAAACGCTTAGTGATTTCACCACCAACAGAACCGTTAGCACGTGAAGTAGTGTCTGCACCAAGATTTACGCCAAATTCAGAAGCAATTTCATATTTCATTTGTTGAAGAGCTTGTTCTACACCAGGTACAAGTAATTGATTTGAGTTGTTGTTACTAGCCATGTGATATCACCTCCTTGTGAGTATAGAATGTGTAGAATCACATGGCAGTATTCTTTTTTTGAATTGGTAATTGTTCACAAATATTTCACATATTAACAAGCCCTGTTCAAAAGTAATGTTGATTGGAACTCCAGGCACTTCGCTTTCCGCGGGCGACCGCCGAGCCTCCTCGACACTGCGTGTCTGTGGGGTCTCGCCTGTCTCGCTTCTCCCGCAGGAGTCTCGTGCCTTCCGTTCCAATCAACATTGTGCCAACTACTTTTTAAACCGTATCACAGATAGTTAAAATAAATCTTCGAATTCTTCGGTTATTTGTTTTGTGTCTGGTTTGATTGTTAGGGTTTCTGTTTTTTCTACTGCTTCTTGTATGATGGTGTCGAAGTCATGGAAGCTTTCGTAGTGCTGTACTTTTTCTCTTTTTGGTTTTGTTTTTGGTGAGGATGGTACGAAAATGGTACAGCAATCCTCAAATGGTCTTATTGAGATATCGTAGGTATCGATATCTTTGGCGATTTTTATAATATCATTTTTATCCATTGTCAGCAGAGGTCTTAGTATTGGCGTGTTTGTGACCTCATTGATGGCATACATACTTTCTAATGTTTGACTGGCAACCTGTCCTAAGTTATCACCGGTAATGATTGCAAGAGCTTCCTGTTTTTTTCTAATTTCATCGGTAATACGAAGCATAAATCTTCTGGTGGTTGTCATCGAATAGTTTTCAGGTATTTGTTCTTTTATGGTTTGCTGAATAGCAGTAAATGGAACAATATGAAGTTTCATTGAACCAAATATTTCAGCCAGTTTCTTTGCTAAGTCAATCACTTTTTCTTTAGATCTTTCACTGGTGTACGGCGGGCTGAAAAAATGCACAGCCTCGATTTCTACACCGCGTTTCATTGTCAAATAGCCTGCAACCGGACTATCAATTCCTCCCGATAACATCAGCATTGCCTTTCCACTAGAACCCACCGGCAGCCCTCCGGCTCCTAAAATGTTCTCACAAGACATGTAGATGGAATCGGTAAGCACTTCAATTTTTAAGTTAATATCTGGATTTTTTACATCTACCTTTATTCCTGGGATATTTTCAAGAATATGCCCGCCAAAGGTATGATTGATACCAGAAGTATCCAATTCAAATGTTTTATCAGATCGTTTTGGAGAGATTTTAAAGGTTTGTCCCTCTTTATACAGACTTCTCACCAAGGAAAGTGCAGCCTCTTTCATCTGTTCAAGGTCTCTTTCCACTCTAATAGCTGGGCTAAGGGATTGGATACCAAATATATTTTTCAATGAGTTGAGGACATCTTGAACGTTTTCCCCATTTAACAGAACATACATCCTGTCACGCTCAGCTCGTATTTTTATCTTCGGAAAGGGAGCCAATGCAATCCGAACACTCTTTCTTAACTTATCTACAAATTTCTTCCGATTTCTGCCTTTGGTAGAGATTTCTCCATAGCGAATCAGTATTCGATCATAATTCATATTATTTCATAACCTTCCTTAGTTGTTTGGCAGCTTCTTCAATTGCCACAATTACTTTTTTTGCCTCTTCTTCATTATTATCATACGATAAGCTTATTCTAAACGCACTGTCCGCCAAGTCGTCTGGAACCCCCATCGCTAATAGCGTCTGACTAGGTAATTGTTTCTTAGAAGAACAGGCACTTGTTGTCGATAAATAGATCCCTTTTTGTTCCAGCGTATGGATTAAAACTTCAGCTTTAACACCACTGATTGAAAAGTTAAGAATATGGGGTGCCGAGTTTTCCAGCGGAGTATTGATTGTAACCCCCTCTATCCTGCTTAAACCTTCTCTCAAAAGGGACTTAACCTTTGTCATATTTTCTAATCCTAATCCACTTTTCTCGATTGTCATCCTTAGTGCCTTTGCCATTGCGACAGCACCTGCTACATTTTCCGTACCACTTCTAATTTTCCATTCTTGGTTTCCGCCTGAAAGAAGCGGGTCTAATCTAACCCCTTCTCTTATAAAGAGCGCACCAGTCCCCTTTAACCCATGAAACTTATGTGCAGAAAATGAACATAAATCCACACCATTTTCATTTAAATTTAATGGAAACTTTCCGACAGCTTGTACAGCATCAACATGAAAAAGAATGGTCGGGTATTGCTCCAAAAGTTTACCAATTTCTGCTATTGGCTGGATCGTGCCGACCTCATTATTTACATGCATGATTGAAACCAGTATTGTATCCTTTCGAATAGAAGCTTGTACATCCTCTACATTCACTCTTCCATTTTGGTCAGAAGGTAAATAGGTTATATCAAATCCCAGTTTTTTCAGCTGCTCCATAGTGCCACGGACAGAGGGGTGCTCAACACTAGATAGAATCAAGTGTTTGCCCATATTTTTAGGTAACATTGCTGTCCCTTTAATTGCCAAATTATTACTCTCTGTACCACCAGAGGTAAAGTAAATTTCATTTTGTTTTACACCTAGAAGGCTTGCCACTTGCGATCTCGCTTGTGTAAGAAGTTTCTCAGCTTGAACACCTAAACCATGCAGTGAAGATGGATTGCCAAAAAACTCACTGGAGACCTTTACAAAAGAGTCTAAAACCTCTTTATATGGTCTGGTGGTAGCACTATTATCAAAATAAATCATTTCTATTACACCTACCTTTGCACGAGACTAAATCTTACCACAATCTTTATCAATTGAAAAAGGTTTGTGACTAGACAAATAAAAACCGATTCACCATTTAGATGAATCGGTTCAAGCTCTTTCCACTACTTTCCAACTGCGGCTTTAATTTTTTTCAAAGCACCCGGATCAATGGACTCAAGAGAAGCAGCTGCCTGCTCCAATGCTTCCTGGTACTCAAATTGTCTAAATGCATGCTCTGCATCATTTAGCCCCTTAGCAACCGAAGGATATTGACTGCGATATCTGTTTCCATATTGAATTGCCTTTTCAGCAAGTTGGACATTCTCAATCAGTTCAACTGTAGTATTTGATAATTTTTCAACCGTTAAGACTGCAATTTCCAAATATTGATTCAGTGCTGAAACATTAAGCGGCTTTTCTTGAAGCTGCAGTTTGACGTTTTGAAGGCTATCATTTGTGTCTTCGAATAAATATTTATATTCTTCCGGTAACCCAGGAACATTACTTTTGGATACTAAACGAATCGTTTCACCGACTTTTTTGGTCAGATCCCTTAGTGTCTCTCGTGCTTCGAACTCATCCTTACGCAGTGCTTGGAGCTTAATCCCAAAATTCTCCTGCTCTTCCTGAATCATTTCAATTTGAATTTTTATTTCTTTCAATTCTTCACAGAGCACTGTTAATGCTGTTTCGTTAATATTGATCTTTTCCATCAAGATTTCATAGTGCTTCATAACTGAGGCCAATTGTTTTTCTAGGTGTCTTTGTATCTCAAAGTCAATTTCTGTAAGATGATAGCTTTCTTGAACATGCTTTACTTCAGTTGATAGATGGTCATGTTCTTCCAGTACAGAAGTTAAAAGCCCTGTCATCCCTTTTTCATTTTGAAGGATAAAATGCTTAGCATTCACTTCTTTCTCCAACAAGTCAAAAAGGATGTCAATACGTTCTTTTACTTCGCCAATTCCCTCTAGTGCACTTTCAATTTTTGTCTCTTCAATAAGAGCTAAATACTCAACTAATTTTGCTCGTAAACTTTCGATTTCATCTTCCAACTGTATATGCCCTAAGAAATATCCTTTTTCAGTCATTTCACGATATCCGTCGATAATATCGGATAACTGTGCCGGAATAAGTGATTGACACTCTATTAATAGCTGAGGAATTAAATCCATATTATATTTTACTTTTTCCAGTTGTTCATGAATTAAAAGGACAAGTTCCCGTGCTTCAAGATAATTACCATTTTCAGTTTTTTCATCAAATTCATGAAACTTTTTCGTAACATCATCCAATTGGGCTTCTAAGTGTTTTTCAGATTTTCCAAAACTATGACGATGAGCCAGCAGCGTTTTTTTCGTTTCTCGATATAATTCCTTTAACTGCTCAATTTCCGTTCTGTTCTTCTCTTCGCTTCCAACAAGCTCATGCAGTTGCTCGACAATTTTATTAATCTCATTTTCAGTTGCCTGTAATTTATCATTAATATCCTGTTGAATACCTTTCGCTTTATTAAAGCGATAGCGGTCAATGTATTCTTCGGCATCAAATAGCAATTCTTCCAATTGTGGTAATTTAACGGTAATGATATCATCCCATTGATTACGCCAGCCCTCAAATAATTCTTCGGTTTGTCCGGTCATATTCAATTGTTTTACCTTCGACATTTCGTCCAAAATTGGCCGATTAAATAAATCAATTTTCCAGGCTTCTAACCTATCCATCTCTTTAAAATACTTTTTCTTTATAAAATACCCCAATACAAATAAGGCTAGTAGCAGGATGATAAATCCAATAAAATATTTCACATTCAAGCCTCCTGTTTCAAACACTTCATTAATCTTTAAAGCTAAATACTAATCTATAAAAAATTTATAAATGGATAAATTCAATGCCTCTATGATACCATGTAAACGACATTTTTTGACTATTATTTTCATTTTTTTTGAAAAAGAAATTTTATATTACTATTTTATGACAAAAACCTTTGGTATAGTAAGATTTATCAATAATTTCCAAATAAAAAAGCACTTGCTTGAAGGAACTTTGGTTTCCAAGCTAGTGCTTAATATATAAATTTCGATCCTTCCGATTACATGATTGCCTCTTTCTTTTCAATAATTTTTGCTGCTAATGTATTTTCAATCCAAAGGTTTATTTCCTTTAAGTACTTTTGTTCGAAGAATCTTTCATTTGGAAAAATATAAAGTACCTCACGTAAATAATGAGCATTAATAAACGGCATCATAAGTAAGCCCTTGTATTGAATGATCAGGTAGGCGATAGAATGTGGACGGAATTCTTTTCTTTCAAACCCTTTTTCAAAGATCTTTTGAAAATAGTATTTCTCCTTAAGGGCGTAAGTGGACATAATTTCTCTTACTACTTGAGAATCCATTGACATTTCTCGGTAGACAAAACTGGTAAGTTCAATATTTTCACATTGATAATGCAGCAAGTCAGCTGTTATTCTTTTTAGACAATCCTTTACGCCTGTATCCATAGAGGAGAACTTTTCTTCAATTATGCTAAGGTATTGCTCAAAAAAGTAAGTAAAGCAATATTCTAATAAGCCAAGTTTATTCTCAAAATGATAGGCAATGGTTGCCGAATTAACATTCGCTTCTTTGGCAATGTCACGTATTGATGTTCCAGCATATCCATTTGAATTAAAAAGTGATATGGCCGCTTTCACTATTTCTTCCTTAGAATCCTTTTTCATTTTACACCTCCTGCGTACTATTACTTTTATCCTTACTATAACTATTCTTTTCATAAGGGTTGAATCCTTTATAAAAATATCGACAAAGTATGCTCTTTTTCTTGTGAGTTTGATAAAATATATAAGTAATTTAAAAAGAGATGGGTGAAAAAACATGTTTAATGTCGAAATGTACAAAGGGAGCCGCCAAGAAAATTATCAATTGGTAAAAAAACAATTGCAGGCCCTTCTCCATGGCGAGAAAAATCAAATTGCAAATCTTAGTAATACTTCTGCTTTATTAAATCAGTTTCTTGACCGGATAAATTGGGTTGGCTTCTATTTATTAGATGACAACAACGAACTTGTATTGGGACCCTTTCAAGGACTTCCAGCCTGCGTTCGCATCCCGCTAGGCAAGGGTGTATGCGGAACATCTGCACAAAACAAGGAAACCCTTCGGGTGGAAGACGTTCATCAATTTCCAGGACACATCGCCTGTGATGCTGCTTCGAATTCTGAAATCGTTATTCCCCTTATTAAAGACGGAGAATTACTAGGCGTCTTAGATATTGACTCACCTGAAAAAAATCGCTTTGATGAATTGGACCAAGAGCAGTTGGAGGAACTTACTGCTATCCTGGTTGAATATTTGTAAAAAAACTCGCCGCGCGGCGAGTTTTTTATATTTTTTCAAGTGCCTGTTCTATGTCTTCTTTAATATCTTCCCAGGCTTCAAGTCCTACCGAAAGACGCAGTAATGTGTCCTCTATCCCCATTTTTCTCCGTTCCTCTTCTGGAACAACTGCATGTGTCATGGTGGCCGGGTGCTGTATCAAAGTTTCTGCATCACCTAGGCTCACCGCTATTTTTATCAATTTCAATTGATTCATAAGTAGTTGAGCAGTTTGTTTTGTTCCCTTGATTGAGAACGAAATCAAACCACCCGGTTTTTTCATTTGTTTATGCATGATTGAATTATCTTCTGTAAAATCGCTATTACCAGGAAAATAGATGGTCTCTACCTTTGGATGAGTTCTTAAAAATTCAAAAAGCATACTAGCATTTTCACAATGACGGTCCATCCTAACGGGCAATGTTTTCAATCCCCTTAGTAACAACCAAGCATCAAAAGGAGAAATAATACCACCGATATCTTTTTGGGTGGTTCTCGATACTTCCTTAATAAAATTACTGCTGCCAATAACAATTCCCGCAATGACGTCACCGTGGCCGCATATATATTTCGTTGCACTATGAAGAACAATATCACAGCCATGACTGATAGGGGTCTGTAAATAAGGAGAGCAAAATGTATTATCCACCACAACAGGTATACCACGTTGTTTTGCAGCGCTTGCAACTAACTCTAAATCAACTAGTTTCATGGTTGGATTGATTGGGGTTTCTATATAGATACAGGATGTATTAGGTTTAAGGTCGTTTTCAAGTATTTCTTTTGTAGACATAGCTGAGAAATCATGGCCAATGTTATATTTTTCTTTTAAAAATTGCAGTAACCCAAATGTACAACCGTATACACCTTGTGAACACAGGATATGGTCGCCTGTTTTCGTTAAAGCTGCCAAAACAGCAGATACGGCTGCCATGCCTGAGGAAAAGGCCAAGGCTGCTTCCCCTTGCTCAAGCTTTGCCATTCTCTCTTCGAGGATTTTAACGGTAGGATTAGCTAGTCTGGAATAAACATAGCCTTCTTCTTGCCCAGCAAATCTTCTTTCCCCTTGTTCAGCACTATCAAAGGTAAACGTGGAAGTTTGATACAAGGGAGGGACTAAGCTATCTTGGTGCTCCTTTGAACTGTAGCCGGCGTGAATTGCTTCTGTTTCAAACCGCAAATTATTCTTTTCCACTCTGACTCCTCCTAATTGAAAACGCTTACTTTATTTCTGTTTCTATATACTATTCAATAATGGTTAGGATTTTCCTGATATTAACTTGACACAATCATGAATAAAATTATATAATACTCCTTGTGTAAAATAACTGCAGCCTATGTGAACACTTGAACGGTCTCAGTTTGTTCCTCATAAGAGTCTATAATCTTATGAAGGTGTATCTTGTAACCCTCTGCTGCTAGGGCGAAGGTACATGAAAACAAAATGGCTATCATTGATGTTTCATAACGGTTTTTATTTTACCAAAATAAAAACACTAAGGAGGAGTCATTCATGGCTCGTTATACTGGCTCTAGCTGGAAAATTTCTCGTCGTCTTGGTATCTCACTAAGCGGCACAGGTAAAGAATTAGAAAAGCGTCCTTACGCTCCAGGACAACATGGTCCTAACCAACGTAAGAAGCTTTCTGAATACGGATTGCAATTACAAGAAAAGCAAAAACTTCGTCACATGTACGGAGTAACTGAGCGTCAATTCCGTAACCTTTTTGACAAAGCTGGCAAAATGGGCGGGGTTCACGGTGAAAACTTCATGATCTTGCTTGAATCACGTCTTGACAACGTAGTTTACCGTTTAGGTTTAGCTCGTACTCGTCGTGCAGCTCGTCAATTAGTTAACCACGGTCACATCATGGTTGATGGATCACGCGTAGATATCCCATCATACCGTTTAGCTGCTGGTCAAACTATCACTCTTCGTGAAAAGTCACGTAACCTTGTTGCTGTTAAAGAAGCAATCGAAGTTAATAACTTCGTTCCTGACTACTTAACATTTGATGCAGACAAGCTTGAAGGTACATTCACTCGCTTACCAGAGCGTTCTGAATTACCAGCTGAAATTAACGAAACTCTTATCGTCGAGTTCTACTCTCGTTAATATTTCAAAAAAACGTGCCAGCTTTGGCACGTTTTTTTTTATTTGTTTTTTAACCACTTATTCGCTCTTGAATATAGATAGGAAAGTATGATGTACAGTGCAACAACCACTGCTGCAGTCCATAGCCGTTCTTGTATAACACCATCTGCATATAATACGGGTCCTAGCCCAAAGAAAGTAAGTAGTAAAAAGAGAATGATAAAAAAAGCATGGACTAAAAACTTCATAGTATCACCCCAAAAGAATCTTCTTATTATATAAGACGTATTTCCTTATTGTCCTGTTACTAATTGTTAGTGTTCCCGGGGATTGTGACCCAAATTTCCCTCCACCCACTTTTTCGGTTACAATCACCCACTTATTGTGACCCAAATTTCTCTACCCCCACTTTTTCGGTCACAATCATCACCTTATTGTGATTATTGTGACCCAAATTTCACTCCCTCCACTTTTTCGGGCACAATCATGCTCTTTGCCATAAAAATAGAAAACCGGCCTCATTATATTCACGAGACCGGACCCATTAAGATTAGTATTTAATAAGTGAGTATTTCTTTTTACCTCTTCGAATAATGGTGAACTGCCCTTCTATTCGATCAGAGTCTTTTAATTCGTAAGAAGTATCGGTAATGCGTTCTCCGTTCACTGTAACGGCACCATTCGTGATGTCTTCTCGCGCCTGGCGCTTGGAAGGAGAAATTTTTGCAGCTACTAATAAGTCAACCAAGTTCCCCTCTGTATCACCAGCATTAAAAGATGGTACATCTTTGAAACCTTGTTCAATTTCTGCAGCAGATAAACTGCGAACATCTCCGCTGAATAACGCTTCCGTGATTTTAATAGCCTGCTGAAGGGATTCTTCACCATGAATTAGACGAGTCATTTCCTCAGCTAAAGCCTTTTGTGCCTTACGTAAATGTGGTTCTTCTTGAACAGACTTTTCAAGTGCTTCGATTTCCTCGTGGGACAAGAAAGTAAAGTATTTCAAGTATTTAACCACATCGGCATCCGCTGAGTTAATCCAGAATTGGTAGAATTCATAAGGAGTGGTTTTCTTAGCATCCAGCCAAACTGCTCCGCCTTCTGTTTTACCGAATTTTGTGCCATCTGCTTTTGTCACAAGCGGGATTGTTAATCCAAATGCCTTCGCACCTTCTGGCTGCATTTTACGAATTAGTTCTAAACCAGAAGTGATATTCCCCCATTGGTCACTTCCTCCAACCTGTAATTTACAGTTTAAATTCTCGTAAAGGTGATTAAAGTCCATAGCTTGCAGAATGGTGTAAGTGAACTCCGTAAAAGAGATTCCTGATTCAAGTCTTGACGCAATCGTATCCTTTGCCAGCATATAATTAACACCGATGTGCTTACCAATATCTCGTAAGAATGTAACAATGTCCATTGATCCAGCCCAGTCATAGTTATTTACCATGACAGCACCATTTTCACCATCGAAATTAAAAATTGCTGCTAATTGCTTTTGAATCCCCTCTACATTTTTCTGAACAGCCTCCAGAGTTTGCAGGTTACGCTCCTCACTTTTTCCACTTGGGTCGCCGATAAGTCCTGTCGCACCGCCTACTAAAACAATTGGCCGGTGACCATGCTGCTGAAATCTTCTAAGTGTTAAGAATGGTACCAAATGACCTATATGCAAACTGTCTGCAGTTGGGTCTGCTCCACAATATAGCGAGATACTCTCCTTACCAATTAAATCCTTCAGACCTTCTTCATCTGTCTGCTGGTAGATGAGACCACGCCAAGCTAAATCCTGTAATAAATCCATTTTTTCATCCTCCATTCTCAAAATAAACACAAAAAGCGCCCCTGCAAAATTGCAGGGACGCATAAACGCGCGGTACCACCCGGCTTGAGGAAAGATTCCTCCAACTCGAAAAATTAACGGTTTTTACCGTTCACCGCTACTTATCATTTCACGGAGAAAGCTCTGGGACGTAATTCACTCTTCTATATGTGTCAGCTTTCACCAGCCGCTGACTCTCTAAAAACAGGGATAGAAGACCTACAGTAGATTCCCTTCATAGCTTGATTATAATTTTTTAACTTATAGAATTTTTACCATAATTTATACCTGCTGTCAAACAAGAACTGGTAATATCAGAAAAATGTAGAAGTTTGTCATTTTTACAATGCTCATTATGCTATAATATATGTGATTTTAAAAGAGGTGATTCTATGAATGATAAACTTCAAGCGTGGATAGAGAAAGTAAAGTCCTTAACCAACTTGTTTACCCATAAAAAAACTGTAAAGAGTGCACGAATAACGTACCAGGTATTTTGGAACCTATTACTGCTGCTCCTAACTGTAGTTATACTTGGGGGAGCATTCGCAGGTGGTGTGGGAGCTGGTTATTTCGCCTCGCTTGTAAAAGACGAACCCGTTCGGTCTTACGACAGCATGAAGAAAGATATTTATAATTATACCGAAACATCGAACTTATATTTTTCTGACAATGTCTATCTTGGAAAGCTGCGTACTGATCTTGAACGTGAAGAAGTTAAAATTGACCAAGTATCAGATTATCTTGTAAAAGCGGTCATTGCAACAGAGGATGAGTATTTTTATACACACAAAGGAGTAGTGCCAAAAGCTGTTTTTCGTGCACTCTTTCAAGAAGTAACAAACTCTGCAGTTCAATCAGGCGGAAGTACATTAACACAGCAATTAATTAAAAACCAAATCTTAACAAACGAAGTCTCATTTGAAAGAAAAGCAAATGAAATCTTGCTTGCCCTTCGCTTAGAGAAGTTTTTTAGCAAGAAAGAAATTTTAGAAGCTTACTTAAATGTTTCTACATTTGGGCGGAACTCATCCGGACGGAATATCGGCGGTGTTCAAGCAGCAGCAAAAGGAATATTCGGAAAAACTGCCAGCGAATTAAACCTTCCACAAGCTGCCTTTATCGCTGGATTACCACAAAGTCCTTTTGGATATACTCCTTTTACCAGAGAAGGTACTGTGAAAAACAATTTAGAGCCTGGCCTCAGCCGAATGAAAACGGTATTAAAAAGAATGTATGATGGCGGTCACATCACTGAAACTGAGTACGCCGAAGCCTCAGCCTATGATATAACTAAGGATTTTATTCCTGCAGGAGACAACCCGCTTGAAAAATATCCATTCTTATCATTTGAAATTGAAAATCGAGCGGTTGAAGTACTGACCAATGTATTAGCGAAAAATGAAGGTTATGAAGAAAAGGATTTAAAGGAAGATGAAAATCTATATTATAAATACCGAACATTAGCCAAGCAAAATTTACGACAAAATGGATATGAAATTCACACAACCATTAACAAAGATATATATGATGTCTTCCAAGTTATAAAGAATAACTACCCTAACTACGGGCCTGATAAGCCTGAAGAAAAACTGGATCCGGAAACCGGGGAGACAATTACTGTCATGGAGCCGGTTGAAGTCGGCGCTATGCTAATCGAGAATAAAACAGGAAAAATCATTAGTTTTGTCGGTGGACGAGACCATAATAAGCAGGAGCTTAATCATGCGACTAGCGCTGTCCGCCAAAATGGTTCTACGATGAAGCCTCTTCTCGTTTATGCGCCAGCGATTGAATTGGGGAAAGCATCACCAGGCACTCCTTTACCGGACGTAGCTTTAAGGCTGGATCCAACCAATCCAAAACCTTGGCCGAATAACTATGACAGGCGATACAGCGGTATCACCTCAGCAAGACATGCATTAAAAAAATCTTATAACGTTCCTGCGGTTAAACTTTACAGAGATATTATTGACCAGCAGCCTGCGAAATATCTTGAAAAAATGGGCTTTACATCTCTAAGAAGCGAGGATTATACCAATCTCGCAACCTCTATAGGCTCCATGAAAAATGGCGTAACCGTTGAAGAAAACACCAACGCCTTCGGAACCTTTGCTAATGAAGGTAAATTTATTGATGCATACATGATTGATAAAATTGTCGACAACGATGGCAAAGTGATCTATCAGCATCAAGTGAAGCCAGTTGATGTGTTTAAACCACAAACAGCATTTTTAACGGTCGATATGATGCGGGATGTTATCAAAAGTGGTACGGCTTCAGGTATCAATAGTAAATTAAAGTTCAGAGCAGATTGGGCAGGTAAAACCGGAACAGGGCATGATTTCCATGACGCTTGGTTTGTTGCTACCAATCCTAGTGTAACGTTCGGAATCTGGACAGGCTACGATACACCTAAATCATTAAAAACAGGTGGAATGTCTTACTCTCAGAGAACCAACAACCTGTGGGCTGAATTAATAAATGCTGCCTATGATATTAAACCTGAGTTAATAAACCCTAACCAATCGTTTTCAGTACCAGCTGGAATCGTAAAGCGCTCGTTCTGCGCTGTTTCGGGGTTATTACCTTCAGATGCCTGTTCAAAAGCAGGTTTAGTCGAAAGTGATTACTTTAATGTTGAAAATGTACCGACTAAACGAGATGATAGCTTAATTGCAGGAAAATATGTACAAGTTGGTGATAAGAAATATCTAGCATTAGATTCTACACCAGCTGAATTTTCTCAGCAAGGTGTTATCTTAAATCCTGACTTTATTTCAAGAATGACAGGTGGTAATTTTAACAATTATAGCCAGCTTATCCCTAAAATGGCACGGTGGGGTAAAATCCTCGTTCCAAACGATAAAATTGTAGATAACGGGAAGCGGCCTGATGGCGTTAATCTGAAACTTTCAGGTAACAAGCTTTCCTGGTCAGCACCAGGGGATAATGATGTCGTTGGATATCGAGTTTATCAAAACGGATCAAAGGTCGGAAGTATTGTAAGTGGTTCTAGTCTTTCATTCACAGCTTCCAGCGGTTCATACCATGTTACTGCAGTAGACATCGCAGGGAAAGAATCACCACCATCTAATAAGGTTGAAGTTGGAAGTAAACCTGAACCTACTCCAACTCCACCAACTACACCTGCACCTGCATCTTAAAAAGTAATAGGGCTTGGATATCCAAGCCCTATTATTTTTTATATTCACTTTTTTGATGATTTCTAATTGGGTAAAGGGCTTTTTCGAGAGTAAGTAAATTTTTTTCGGTAATTTCTGCTTTTCTAGGAATTGGTTTATACATATCTTCTGGGTCATTCCAATTTATTGGCAGTGTCACGGGTGCTTTTTCCTGCCAGTACTCCAGCCAATCTTTTGGTAAACTTCCATAACAGTTTGAGTTTTCAATCATTTCCATCCATATCAGCGCCCATGCCCTTGGAACAACCCTCCAAATATCATAACCGCCGCCCCCCACTGCAATCCATTTTCCTCCACAATATTGATGGGCAATTTCATGTGCAAGTTTTGGGATTTCACGGTAGATTTTCATGGTAGCCGATAAATGTGTTAAAGGATCATAATAATGAGAGTCTGCCCCATTTTGTGTCAAAATAACGTCTGGTTTAAAAAATTCAGCAACTTCTTTCAGTGAATTAGTGTAAACCTCGAGCCAAGATTCATCCTCAGTAAATGCATCTACTGGAATATTAAAGGAATAACCATATCCCTTTCCTTGGCCTCTTTCATTAACATTACCGGTACCAGGGAACAAATATCTCCCTGTTTCATGTATGGATA
This sequence comes from Neobacillus niacini, assembly GCF_019749295.1. GTDB lineage: Bacteria > Bacillota > Bacilli > Bacillales > Cytobacillaceae > Neobacillus > Neobacillus niacini_D. The sequence goes on along the minus strand of NZ_JACWFG010000008.1, from coordinate 83,476 downwards.
AGGTACAAACATCAGGGTCGTCGTAAAAGGACCATTGAACACCATCGCCATGATGGGCATCGGTATCAACATAAAGAACTCTGGCATTATATTTATTTTGCAGATATTTAATCGCTACTGAACTATCATTATATATGCAAAATCCAGAAGCTTTTCCTCGAAATCCATGATGCAGTCCCCCGCCTAGATGTAGTGCATGGAGTGCTTTTCCTGTCATCACTTGATCGACAGCCGTCAGCGTACCTCCAACTAATAATGCACTTGCTTCATGCATATTCGGAAATATCGGAGTATCCTCCGTACCAATCCCATAGTTCTCAGCAATGTGCTGCGGCAGCTGCCCCTGCCCTGCCATCTTAACAGCATCAATATAGCTCGGATCGTGAATAAGGCTTAGTTCTTCATCTGTAGCCATTCTAGGAGGAATAACCTGATGATTTTCCAGGGCATTTAATCTATGTAATAAATCAACAGTAAGTTTAAGTCGATATTGATTAAAAGGATGGTTACTATTGAATTTATAATTCAACAGTTCTTCTGAGAATACAAATGAACATGAATCACTCATAGAGATACACCTGGCAGATTGGGCCATAACACATCATGACCAGATTGTTTTAAATCCTGAATGAGGACTGTTGGATTCATTGTTTGCAATCTAATGACAAGAATTTTGAATTGATCATCCTTTTTGTCAGGATATACAAGGACACTTAAAATATTCGCTTTTCGCTGTTTTATAATACTAGTAATCTCACTTAATTTTCCTGCAAGATTAGGCACCCTGATTTCAATTTGGGAACCGGGTTGATGAGCACCTGTCAACTCAACAAGTGTTCGAAGCAGATCCGTTTCGGTAACAATGCCAACAAGCTTTTGATCATTGGTTATCGGCAGGCAGCCTATTTTATGTTCATAAAATACGGCGGCAATTTCCTCTACAAAATCTAGTGGATGACCTGTAATAACATCTTTTTTCATGATTGAATTAACAGGTTTTTGCAGGTCTTCCACATGTTCATCAGCACGAAATATAGATGGAGCTGCATCCCGTATATCTGATAAAGTAACAATACCAACAAGCTGGTTATTTGCAGTTATAACAGGGATATGACGGATTTTTTTTAGTTCCATTAATCTCATAGTGTCAGCGATTGAAACCGTTGGAGTAACCGTAACAATCTCCGTTTTCATTATCTCTTCAACTATCATCTAAAATGCCCCCCTCAATTTTTCTTTAGTAAAATCTCAGGTGAATCAATTTAATACATAAATCTGTTCATAAATCGCAGGCGGTCAAACCGTTGGATGGTCTCTACATCCACCCTTTTTCCAATTTTCGCCATTAAACAGTTGGCAGGGTGTGAACATATTTCGGGGTCATCTGTTGCATACCATTGGAGGCCGCCGGCATTCATCATTTTCTCCATAATCTTTCGATATTCCCAAACATTTAATCCAGTACCCTTTAAATCCCAGTGCCAATAATATTCGGTTGTTATGATTAGGTAATCTTCCATGGCGTCATCCATCATAGAAACAGTGAGAAGATTTTTGCCGACAGCACACCCTCTAAATTTAGGAATTACCTCGATAGCACCTAGTTCAATCAAATTATCCATTTTGTCTTCAGACCAACGTTCAAGAGGATCTGGAAAAAGGTACGTTACGTAGCCAACAATCGTATGGTGATGCCTTGCGATAATAATCCTTCCCTCTTCTAGCTTTGCAATCCCAACTAGTGCCTGATGCTGCTGTTCTGGGGGACGAAAAGCAGTAAGATGTTCATGAAATTCATAGCCTGCAAGTTTATCTGAGGAGATTGGCCCTTCAATAATTAAGTTACCATGGGGAGTTTTCAATTCTTTCGCATTATACGTTTTTTTGTGTTCCATCCCTACACCACCTGAAAGATCATTCGTGTATCATTTCTATTATACATAAGTTTCTATCAACTTTTTGCTTCTTCACATAATTTTCTGTTTAGTTAGAAAAGTTTGTGACAATTACCCCATATATATAAAAGTTTTTAAAAAATTGAGAATAGTTACTATTTGTACTATAATTATCTCATACTAGCATAAGGGGGAAAAAGTATGAAAGTGGAAAAGCTGCCAGTTATGCAGGGAGAGCATAATTTAGTAAACTATGAAGATACGTATAAAAATTTCAGCTGGGAGGAAACCGAAAAGGAATTTTCCTGGCATGAAACTGGACTAGTGAATATGGCGTATGAAGCGATTGACCGCCATGCAGAAACATTTCGCAAAAATAAAGTAGCCCTTTATTACCGCGATAACACTAGAAATGAAAAGTATACGTTCAAAGAAATGAAAGAGCTTTCAAATAAAGCTGGTAATGTGCTAAAAACCTACGGAGATGTCGAAAAAGGAGATCGCGTATTTATTTTTATGCCGCGGTCACCTGAACTATATTTTACTGTATTAGGTGCTATCAAGCTTGGAGCGATTGTCGGTCCATTATTTGAAGCATTTATGGAGGGTGCCGTTCGCGATCGTTTGCAAGATAGTGAAGCCAAAGTTTTGGTTACAACTCCCGAATTATTAGATCGTGTACCTGTAGATGAGCTCCCAGCATTAAAACACATTTTCCTTGTTGGTCAAAATGTTGAGGAAAATGGGCAATATGTTAACTTTTTGGAAAAATTCGAGACTGCCAGCAGTCAGCTGAGAATTGAATGGGTAGACCGTACGGACGGGCTCATTCTTCACTATACTTCAGGTTCTACAGGTAAACCAAAGGGAGTCCTGCATGTACATAATGCAATGATCCAGCATTATCAAACAGCTAAATGGGTATTAGATTTAAAAGAAGAGGATGTATATTGGTGTACAGCTGACCCAGGATGGGTTACAGGGACCTCTTACGGTATTTTTGGACCATGGTTAACAGGAACTTCCAACGTCATTGTTGGCGGACGTTTTAGCCCTGATACCTGGTACAAAATGATTGAAGACTTTGGCGTTACCGTTTGGTATAGTGCTCCTACTGCTTTCCGTATGTTAATGGGGGCTGGAGATGAGATTGTTAAGAAATACAATCTCAGCAGCCTTCGTCATGTCTTGAGTGTTGGAGAGCCTTTAAATCCAGAAGTAGTAAAATGGGGCGTAAAAGTATTTAACAAAAGAATTCATGATAACTGGTGGATGACGGAAACAGGTGCACAGCTTATTAGTAATTACCCTTGTATGGAGATTAAACCAGGTTCAATGGGTAAGCCTATTCCAGGTGTCGTTGCTGCCATCGTTGATGACCAAGGCAATGAACTTCCTCCTTACCGAATGGGGAATCTTGCTATTAAGAAGGGCTGGCCTTCTATGATGTACACCATTTGGAATAATCGTGAAAAATACGAATCTTATTTCATGCCAAGCGGCTGGTATTTTTCTGGTGATTCCGCCTATATGGATGAAGATGGATACTTCTGGTTCCAAGGACGTGTAGACGATGTGATCATGACCTCTGGTGAACGAGTTGGCCCATTTGAAGTAGAAAGCAAACTTGTCGAACACCCTGCAATAGCAGAAGCTGGGGTAATCGGAAAACCTGATCCAGTGCGCGGCGAGATTATTAAAGCCTTTATCGCACTAAGAGACGGCTATACAGCTTCAGATGAACTTAAAGAAGAAATTAGACTTTTTGTTAAACAAGGTCTTGCAGCACACGCAGCACCTAGAGAGATTGATTTCCGAGATAAGCTGCCAAAAACAAGAAGTGGTAAAATTATGAGACGTGTCTTAAAAGCATGGGAACTTAACCTGCCAACAGGTGACTTATCGACAATGGAAGATTAAAAAGGAAAGGAAGCGCCTAAACAATATGCGCTTCCTTTCTTTTTTGTCCAGCTCCAGCGCCTAGGCGCTTCTGCTTTTCATATTATTTGGTTGATTGACGATGCTCAATGCGGTGTGGAAGAACAACGGTTTGTTCTTCTACCTCTTCTTTGTTCATTAATTTGGTAAGTAAACGCATAGCCACAGCTCCGATATCGTATAAAGGCTGAACGATTGTGGTCAGCTGCGGACGAACCATTAAAGAAAGCCTTGTATTATCTGATGTGGTAACTTCAAAGTCTTCAGGAATTTTATATCCTTTATCCTCAGCACCATGAACGACCCCAAGTGCCATTTCATCTGATCCAACTAGAATGGCAGTAGGTCTATTAGGAGCTTCTAATAATTTATCGAACGCTTCTAAGCCAGAGTCATAGGTGTAGTCACCTTCGACTATAAGTGACTCATCAAAATCTAATCCTCCATCAGCAAGTGCCCGCTGATATCCTTTTAGCTTTTTGTGAATATTTCTCGGCTCCTGTAATGGCCCAACTACAAATGCAATATGTTTATGACCTTTATCAATAAATTCTTTCACGCAGTCATAAACAGCTTGCTCATAATCGATGTTAACAGAAGGAATTTGTTCAGATTCTTCAATCGATCCAGCTAACACAATCGGAACTGGTGACTTACCAAATTCCACTACATGCTCTTCTGTAATATTTCCACTCATAAAAACAATACCATCCACTTGTTTTCCAAGCATTGTATTTAATAGGTGTAATTCTTTCTCTTTGTTTTGATCGGAATTACTTAAAATAATATTGTACTTATACATAGTTGCGATATCTTCAATCCCGCGTGCTAGTTCTGCGAAAAAGATATTTGAAATGTCAGGAATTACTACCCCGACAGTGGTTGTCTTTTTACTAGCCAAACCTCTCGCAACAGCATTAGGACGATAACCAAGTCTTTCAATGACTTCTAATACTTTTTTTCGAGTAACAGGCTTTACATTTGGATTTCCATTAACTACACGTGAAACGGTTGCCATTGAAACATTTGCTTCCCGGGCAACATCATAAATTGTTATATTCACGTTAACACTCTCCTTAAACACGATACGTATTTTCTTTATTTTACAACATTTTTCAACAATTTAGTCATTGTGAGAAAATATACAAACTTTTATATGTATTTAATCATACGATAAGTACCAGCAAGTCGCAATGATATTTGTTCTCATTTTCATATATTTTCACCAATTTCATAAAAAAGACCTTCTGCGAGTGAATGCAGAAGGATCTTGATTATCATTAAATTCTAACAAGATTAGATGCGAGCAGTTCATTGTAAAATGTATTAAACTGGTCAAGGTTCATTTGCTGTTGAGCGTCAGATAGGGCCACCGCTGGATCTGGGTGAACTTCAGCCATAACGCCATCAGCCCCAATCGCAAGAGCAGCTTTTGCAGCAGGCAGAAGTAAATCTCTTCGGCCAGTTGAGTGTGTTACATCTACCATTACTGGTAAATGAGTTTCTTGCTTTAAGATTGGTACAGCAGAAATATCAAGTGTATTTCTAGTTGCTCGTTCATACGTTCGAATTCCGCGTTCACATAGAATAATTTGACCATTTCCTTGTGCCATAATATATTCTGCAGCATTAATAAATTCTTCAATCGTAGCTGCAATCCCACGCTTCAAAAGAACCGGCTTATTTACTGCCCCTGCAGCTTTTAACAATTCGAAGTTTTGCATGTTGCGGGCACCAATTTGGATAACATCAATATAATCAATAGCCATCTCAATATCAGCAGGATTTACAATCTCACTAATAACAGCCATATCATACTCATCTGCTACACGCTTCAAGATTTTTAATCCTTCAACCCCTAGACCCTGGAAGTCATATGGAGATGTTCTTGGTTTATAAGCACCGCCGCGAAGCAGTTTTAAACCTTTTTCTTTCATCGCTTTTGCTACAGTAGCAACTTGTTCATATGACTCAACTGCACATGGTCCAAAAACAAAATGCTGCTTACCATCCCCGACAGTTTCACCTTTTAACGTAACAATTGTATTTTCTGGCTTCTTTTTTCTAGAGACAAGAAGGGCTTTTTGATGGTCATCTTTTTGCAAATCTAAACCAGCTTTAAAGATTTCCTTAAATAAATGGTCAATGGTTGCATTGTCAAATGGCCCATCATTATGCTCCTTAATAACATCAAGCATTTTTCTTTCACGAACAGGATCGTATTTGTAAACCCCTTGAGTTTCTTTAGCCTTCCCAATCTCTTGGACGAGTTGAGCCCTTTCATTGATTAGTTTCAATAATTCTAGGTTAAGATCATCAACACGTGTCCTTAGTAGTTCCAAATTACTCTTGCTCATGTTATTATGTCCCCGTCCTTTCAATAGCTTGACAGATCAATCCAAAAGCTGCCAGCTAGCTCCCTATTAATAAAATATTTTAATAATTCAATAATTAGGCTTTATTATAGCTGATTGAATCTTTTTTGTCACGTCTTTTTTCTTTAATGATTAAACGCTTTTAAGCACTAAAGTGTTTCGGTGTATAATAAGGCATACTATGCTCCGTGAAAATAAATGTTTCTATAAATTTTCACTTATTGCATTCGCTAAGGAACGATTTGTAATCTTCCAATGTGAAGCATTCCAAATTGCGTCACCATTCTTTATCAATATAGCTTGAGGAGATTCATGTTTGATTTCAAACTTCTCTGCAATTTCATTAGATAAAGGTCTTGCTTCTTGGACTGCTAAATAATATGCAGGTACACCTTCATTTTCTGTCGCATATTTCTCATATTCCTGATAAGCCGCATGACTAATCGGACATGTTAAACTATGTTTTAAAAGAAAAAATTTGTCTTCCTTTTTCAATAAATCTTCTAATTGTGATGATGAATCAATTTTTTTTAGCATATTCAATCCTCCAAATTATAAACGGTGAAGTCATTCTATCACTTCACCGTTTTTGATACAAATATTTAGATTAATAATCCCCAAATCTTAATGTGTTACTTTGTTTTCTTCCTCTTCAAACGCTTTTTTTGCTTCTTCCAATTTTTTTCTTATTGCTAGTTCATCAACAGTTTCTTCACCTTTTGTCTTTTGCACTCCGCCGATTGAAATGTAGTGTTCTTCGTCTTCTGCGTCAACCGGTGTTTTCGTTTTATTCATCAGCTGCACTGTTTTTTCTTTTAGAGTCCCCGCTTGATTGTTAAGTGTGCTCCTAATTTCTTTTCCAGATTTAGGGGCTAAGAAAATAGCAGCTGCAGCACCCACTAATCCGCCAATCAATGCTCCCAGTAAAAAACTGCTTGATGAGTCCTCACTTTTGTTTTGGTTTAGTTCCCGGCTCTCATATTCTTTAGCCATAATAGATTCCTCCTATATAAATAAATATATAAATACTATCTTGATCTAACTCTTTTTATCTCCCCAGCATTACTTTCGCTGTTTTCCTTCTTCTTAGCATTCCATTTATCTTTTAGTTCAAGGAAAACATTACTCCATTGCACAATTTGAGAGACTTTTTCTTTGTTTTCTTCTACTTGTATTTCAAAAGAATTTGATAGATTTTTTAGACTTCCATTGAACTTATTAACTGTTGTGCCAACGTCTTTTACTGCAGTAACTACACTGTTTAAACTCTTTGACTTCTCTTGAATATCATCAGCAAGAGCATTGGTTTTCTGTAACAGTTCTGTTGTTTCATGGGTCACTCCATCTAACTGTCTTTCTAAGCCAGCTAATGTTTTTGAAACGCTTCCCAGGGTTTCTTGGAGAGATTTAAGGGTTTTTGCTACGTAAATAACTAGTACTAAAAACGCAATTGCAACTAAAGCGACGCTTAAATATAAAATAATTTCCATTCGTTTTACCTCCGCTTTTATACCATTATGTATTACCCATCTATTGCTATATTAAACGCAGATAGGTATCTTATACTACTTCAAGATAATTGTCTCATTTTCCTGCAAAAGATTACAATACGTTTTACTATTAAGTTGAATTTTTATCACTTTCTAAATGAATTCGGTTACAATATAAACTGTATGATTACTTTTTCGTTGGAGGTATATGGAGAATATGAAAGATCCACGCATTGAAAAGTTAGCAAAAAATTTAATTAACTACTCTGTTGAGTTGAAAAAAGGTGAAAAGGTATTAATTGAAAACTTTGGCCTGCAGCGTGAGCTTGTAACTGCACTTGTTAAGGAAGCCTATCTTGCAGGAGGGTATCCGTTTGTACTTCTAAAAGATCAACAGGTTGACCGTGCTTTACTGCTCGGTGCCGAAGAAGAGCAATTTAACATGATGGCTGATTTTGAAGCAAATGTAATGAGCAAAATGGATGCATACATAGGTCTTCGTTCTGGCGATAACATCAATGAGCAAGCTGATGTCCCAGACGAAAAAGTAAAAATTCACGGAAGTACGATAGGTAAGAAAGTCCATCGCGACATCCGAGTTCCGAAAACAAAATGGGTTGTCCTTCGTTACCCAACATCTAACATGGCTCAGTTAGCAAAAATGAGCACAGAGGCATTTGAGGACTTCTATTTTGATGTTTGTAACTTGGATTATGGAAAAATGGATAAAGCCATGGACAGTCTAGTGGAATTAATGAATCGGACAGATAAAGTTCGCCTCACTGGCCCTGGAACAGACCTTAGCTTCTCAATAAAAGACATTCCTGCAATAAAGTGTGCAGGTCTTGCAAATATTCCTGATGGCGAAGTATATAGCGCACCAGTACGTGATTCAGTAAATGGAGTGATTTCTTATAATACTCCATCTCCTTACCAAGGTTTTACTTTTGAAAATGTAAAGTTAACATTTAAAGATGGTAAAATCGTTGAGGCTGTTGCCAACGATACGGAGCGAATTAATAAAATATTTGATACGGATGAAGGGGCACGTTATGTGGGAGAATTTGCTATCGGTGTAAATCCATATATCTTAACTCCAATGCAGGATATTTTATTCGATGAGAAAATCGCCGGCAGCTTCCACTTTACACCAGGTCAATGCTATGATGAGGCTTTTAACGGAAATCAATCTGATATTCACTGGGATATGGTTAACATTCAGCGACCTGAATACGGCGGAGGAGAAATCTATTTCGATGATGTGTTAATTCGAAAAGATGGACTTTTCGTTATTCCTGAACTTGAAGGGTTAAATCCTGAAAATCTTAAATAAATAAAAAAGGATGTCCGTTTGGTTACGGGCATCCTTTTTTGTTATAGAGTTAACTGATTTTCATAGGATTCCTGGAATTTCTGAATATCTCCTGCACCCATAAAAATAATGACACTATTTTGGTGTTTTTCCAGTAGTGAAGTATTCTCTTCTGACAGGATTTCAGCACCTTCGATTCTCTTTTGCAAGTCGTTAATGGTCAGTTTTCCATGGTTTTCTCTTGCAGAGCCAAAGATTTCACATAAATATGTTTTATCGGCAAGTCTCAAGCTTTTTGCAAAATCCTCTAGAAAAGCTTGTGTCCTAGAAAATGTATGCGGCTGAAATACTGCTACAATTTCCCTGTCTGGATATTTTTGATTGGCTGCATCGATTGTTGCCTTAATTTCTGTTGGGTGATGAGCATAATCATCAATTAAAATCTGTGATCCAATTCTTTTTTCGGAAAATCTTCTTTTCACACCTTCGAAGGAAATCAATTGTTCTTTCACAATTGATACATCAATTTCCTCGTAGTGGCACAAACCTATAACAGCAAGCGCATTTAAAACACTATGCTCACCGAAAGTAGGAATGGTAAATGTATCATAGAACGTATTCCGAATAAACACATCAAAGGTAGTTCCACTAGTAGCTTTCACAAGGTTTTTGGCTTGGTAATCATTTTCATCGCCAAAGCCATAGAACAATACAGGTACCTTTGCCTGAATCTTTTGAAGCTGTTCATCATCCCCGTGAGCAAATATCCCCTTCTTAACTTGAACGGCCATTTCCTGGAATGCTGAAAAGACATCATCAATATTAGCAAAATAATCCGGGTGATCGAAATCAATATTTGTCATAATTGCATAATCTGGAAAATAGGACAAAAAGTGTCTTCTGTATTCGCATGCTTCGAAAACAAAATATTTAGAGCCTTCTTCGCCCTTACCTGTACCGTCACCGATTAAAAACGAAGTCGGCTTTGCACCCTTAATAACATGGGCCAGCAATCCCGTCGTAGACGTTTTACCATGTGCACCTGTAATAGCTACACTCGTAAAGTTTTGCATAAAATCGCCTAAGAATCGGTGGTAACGAACAATTGGTAATCCGAGCTTCATAGCCTCTTGAATTTCCTCATGTGTATCAGGAAATGCATTACCAGCAATAATAGTCATCCCCGGTTTGATATTTTCTTTTTGAAAGGGGAGAATCTTTATTCCTGATTCTTCAAGGGCCAGTTGAGTAAAAAAGCGCTTTTCGACATCGGAGCCTTGTACATCGAATTTCATATCATGGAGAATTTGTGCTAATGCACTCATTCCTGACCCCTTTATACCTACAAAATGGTAAATAGTCATATAAAGAACCTCCAACCAACGTCTATCTGTAAAACAGTATATGATATCTTACTTGAAATGCTAATTCTTAACTTTAGCTTGGTAAAGAACAAAATCAATATTGTAATCACATTTAAGTATTATAACATTGTTCATCAATAAAAACTATTTGATACCTATTTTTTTGTTTCGCTATGTTAAATTGGCTGTTGATTTGTGCTCCAGGCGCTTCGCTTTCCGCAGGCGGTTCGGGAAGCCTCCTCGGCGCTAAAGCGCCTGCGGGGTCTCCCCTGTCCCGTCCTCCTGCAGGAGTCTCGCGCCTTCCGCACAAATCAACAGGTTCAAAATAAATATTTACCTTTTTAACACAGACAAGATTTTAAGATTAATTAATTGTACCAGTATCTTGCATGGACTCCAAGTCTGATTCTGTTATTAGCACTTCTCTTGGCTTACTTCCGTTTGCACTGGTGATAAAACCGTTGGATTCCAGCATATCCATTAGTCTTGCTGCACGGTTGTAGCCGATTTTAAATCTTCGCTGTAAGCTTGAGGTAGAAGCAAGCCCCTGTTCAATAATAAATTCACAGGCTTCGTAAAAAAGTTCATCCTCTTCTTCTGTTACCTGTGCCTTCTTTAACAGTTCCTCTTGTTCAAACAAGTAATCAGGCTCGCGCTGCTCTCTTACGTGCCCAACCACAAGATCAATTTCTTCATCAGAAACATAGGTTCCTTGCAAACGTACTGGCTTTGATGAGCCATTCTCTAAGAATAGCATATCTCCTCGGCCAAGTAATTTTTCAGCACCACTAATATCAATAATAGTACGGGAATCTACTTGTGAAGAAACAGAAAAAGCAATACGTGTTGGAATGTTAGCTTTAATTAATCCCGTAATAACATCCACTGAAGGTCTCTGCGTTGCTACAATTAAATGAATCCCACAAGCACGTGCTTTTTGAGCAATTCTGCAAATAGCTTCTTCAACATCCGCTGGTGACATCATCATTAAATCAGCTAATTCATCAATGATAATGACAATAAACGGAAGTTTGTCACTGAATTGTTTGTTCTTTATGGCAAGCTCGTTAAATCGATTGATATCGCGGACTCCAGTATGGGCAAAAAGCTCATACCGTCTTTCCATTTCCTCAACCGCCCATTTCAAGGATGCGGTGGCTGCCTTAACATCTGTAATAACCGGACTAACTAAATGAGGAATCCGGTTATATGGGGCTAGCTCTACCATTTTCGGGTCAATCAATAATAGCTTTAAATCTTCAGGACTAGCTTTAAATAATAAGCTTACTAGAATGGTGTTAATGCATACACTTTTACCAGACCCCGTTGCACCAGCTATTAGCCCATGGGGCATTTTTTTTAGGTCTGTAACGATCGGCTTACCAGAGATATCTAGTCCTAGTACTGCAGTTAATGGAGATTCTGATTCTCGAAATACTGGACTTTGTATAATTTCGTTGATTAACACAGGACGTGACTTTTGATTAGGTACCTCAATACCTATCGTATGCTTTCCTGGAATCGGTGCCTCAATTCGAATATCTCTGGCTGCGAGACTTAACTTTATATCATCACTTAAATTTGTAATCTTATTTACTTTTACCCCTGGCTCCGGCTGCACTTCAAATCGAGTAACAGCTGGACCTTGAGTTACATTCACAACACTTGCACCTACATTAAAATTCTGCAGTGTTTGGTTTAAAAGCTCTTCTTGGTACAATAACCATTCTGTATCGTCTTCTACAATAACAGGTGGATTTAACAGGTTCATTCTAGGAAATTCATATAAGCTTGAATCTGATGCCGCTGGGGGCTCTGCTAGTTGCACACTAATTTTAGGAGCTGCTTGCGCACCATCTCGAGTCTCGTTATTGGACTCTGCAACATTATTGTCATTCTGGATGATTGCTGGTTTTTCTACATGGACTTCTTCTTTTAATTCAATGTTATTTGAATCGTTATTAATCTCAATCGTTGTTTCTATAACCTTATCCGGTAATTCTTCAAGCGGCATTGTTCTTTTTCTTTTGTTTTCTTCCCATTTAATCCTATCCTGTTTTAGCATCATGACATTAAAAGGAAGGTGTGACCGTTTTCGGCTTGATATCTCACGAGAGTCCTCAAGCTTTTCTTCCACTCTCTCTTCTTCTGCTGCTTCTACTTCTTCAGTTCTCTCTAATACTTTAGCTATCGCAGCCGCAGTCTCAGAAGCAGCCAGTTCAACTTCAGTAAAAAGATCTTGCTTACTATCAACTTCCCTAATTGGCTCTTGCTCAATTTCTACTTCAGTAATTGACTCTTGCCTAAAATCAACTTCCAAAATTGACTCTGGCTTAATATCAACTTCTGTAAATGGCTTTTGCTCAATTTCACCTTCAGAAAGAGAATCTTGCTCTTTTCGCACGATCCTTATATCCAATTGTTTTTCAAAATCGTCATCTAAAAAATGGCTTAACTCATGCTCAACAATACTTTCTGATTTTCTTGCGGGTCTGCTAAATCCATAAATAGGTGAAGGAATTTCTGTTAACTGAAACGGTTTTTTATTAATCGGAGGTGAATTTTTTTTATTTTCCGTAACATACTGTTTAGAACTACTTGGCTCTTGAACTCTTGTTTCTGGTCTTCTTCTTTGTGTGCTTCTTTCGGCACTCCTTTTCTCTGTGCTTTTCTCTGTGCTCTTTTCTTCTGGGCGCAGCTCTAACCTATTCTGTCTGTTCACCTTTTCAAGCTTAACGATTGGATCCTCTGGCTTTGCCAGGAAGGATAATTTCCCTTTAGGATACTGATAGGAAATTTTTGTATCTAGATGATGACTACCCTCATTTAACTTCTGAGACAACGACCGACCCTGTTGCTTGTTATGTATGACATATTCAGCATATTCATCTTCATTGTCCTTTATAAACTTTTTTAAAAAGTTTTGGATCCAACTCAAAACTATCACTCTTTCCACTATTTCTATCACTCTATTTTAACAGGTATTATTATTTTTTCGACAAAAAATCGCAGAATAAGTAAAAAAGACCACTTACAGTGATCCTTTCCATCCTACTTTCTATTCTTTCCTAAGATAAAAATCGGCTCTAGTTCTCCATCCTCATATAAGAAAGATAATGCCGTTATCGGCACCCGTCCGCTCGCAAAGAAACTCATGGCCATTTGTGCCAAGACATCATATCCCGTATTGTTTTGAATATCAGCAATAATTAAAACATCCTGATGTGGAAGTGCAAGAACCATCGTCCCTGTAATTTTTCTCTGCATATCATTTAAAAAGCCTTTATTTAATATCCTGCTGGCATCATAACCATCGTTTGAATTTAGAAAATAAAAAGTGTTCCCCGCTACTTGATCTTCTTTTAGTGATGTCTTTAAAGACCTAACATTAAATAAGGCGATTTCTTTGATCCTACTAGCCTGCCAGCCTTCTTTTTCCATGATTCGTGAATCAATTAACCGGTACGTTGTCCCCATATCGTATGCATAATATATTTTCGTTTCGGCAGTGTGCTCCTCCGTTAAAAACGGAACACCTTCCTCCGCTTCAATCGGGAAAGACGTTGAGCGTATAACTGGGAAAATCTTTTTTTCATGGTCTGTTAATTGGACAGTGTCTGTCATTGCCCTTAGGCCCTCTTCTACATAATAAACCACTTCATCTATTGCCTTTTCTTTCTCAGAATGCCACTTAGCAACAATACCACCTAGAGAGATGGTTATTCCTTTACCAAGATCTTTATTTTCAATTCGCAGTTGATCCTTTTCTCGATCATATGTGATTAGCCTATCTGGCGCAGCTAAGCGTGATTCTAATTCTCTTTTCATTTTGATACTATCCATCTTCATAATAATCCCTCCAAACCACTTTCATTGTACATTAAAAATCCTCCATCTCAAAAGAAGATGGAGGAAGTTGAGATATTTATTTAAGATTACTAATAAATTCTTCAATTTCTTCTTGTGTTTTCCTATCTTTACTTACAAAACGACCAAGCTCTTTTCCGTTTTCAAATGCAATAAAGCTTGGAATACCGAATACGTCTAACTGTTGACATACCTCAATAAATTCATCTCTGTCAACATGAATAAAAGTGAACTCACTAAACTTTGCTTCTACTTCTGGAAGTATTGGTTCAATCACTCGGCAATCCGGACACCAGTCAGCTGAAAACATGAAGATTGTTTTTCCACCATCACGAAGTTGTTCAAACTGCTCCAAGGAAGTTAAATTTTTCATTTCTCATCATTTCCTTCTTTCTTTTCATTTTCAACTGATTTAACTATTTGCGTCATTACAGCAGCTTCATTCTTTAAGCTGCTAGTTTTTATCAGTGTAGTAATCTTTGTTCCGCCAACACCAATTGTCATTTCATTCATATCTTCTTCGAGTTTTTTTATAATTAAGTAACCAAACTGCTTATTACTCTTGAATTGTTCATTGACCTCCAGGTCTTTATGTTGTGCAACTGTTGATTTATAAACAACATCACTTACTTTATTTTCTTGCGGATTATTAAAGAGAATGTATTGTTTCGATCCATTTTTTAAAAGAATATTATTTTGAGATTCATCTTCAATTTCGTAGCCAAAGGGCAAATAAAAATTAATGTCCCCACTTTTATTATCTGCCTTTTTTGCCTTTTCATTTAGGGTCTCTTTTACAACATCAATGGTTTTTTTACTTTCTGTTTTGAAATTTGAATTTCCACATGCACTTAGCAGGAAGACAGATATGGTTATAATCAATATGGCATTAAAGAATTTCATTTTTCTTCGCCTCCTATATGCGACAATTGTCCTATCTCTATCATACCTTCCATAATATTGAAAAGACAAGTGTTTTGTCGATTTTTGTTGTCGAAATAGGAGTTATTTTCTATTGGAAATTGTGAATTTTACTTCTTTGAGGCCATTTGATAGTGAAATTGCCCAACTAAGAGATTCATGATGTGCGAAAACATCTCTGAACGATTTATCAAACCATTGGTGAAAATTCCAACGGCCCCTTCGTTTTTTCTTACATTTTTCTTTTTTGCGTAGTCCTCCATTACCGGTCCAAGTTCTTCCCCAGCCCTTAATCTTTCTGCAATCACATCAGGAAGGAGAAATCTGGCTCCTCCGGCAATAATCGGCGGCTTATCTTTTGAAGCTAGTGCACCCCAATTACATAATAATAAACCCTGGGTGGATTCCTGCACACCTCCCTCAAGCCCTATACCTATATCTCCATTCCCCATTTGCAATGCACCAACTGCACGGTTGATTGCTCCATTAATCGTTTCTTCGTCTGAAAAGGGCTGTTCACTAACCCCCGAAGCGATGTCTAACGAAAGAAACTCTGTTTGTTGATAATGAAATGCATTTTTTACCGCAGCCACTTTTGCTGGATTATTTGATCCAATAATTATCTTCATTACTTCCCACTCCTAATCCACATAAAAAGAAGGCATATCAATGCCTCCTCCTTGTAAACTTAACTGTTTGCCTTAATGGTATCTACTGTTGTTTGGTCGCAAGCTTTTACAAGTTTCACAATTAGTTCTTTTGCTGCAGCGTAGTCATCGATATGAATCATGGAAGCATGTGTATGGATATAACGAGAACAAATACCAATTACACCGCTTGGGACACCTTCATTGGATTGATGAACACGGCCCGCATCAGTTCCACCCTGTGAAACAAAGTATTGATATGGAATTTTATTTGTTTCGGCTGTATCTAAAATAAACTCTCTCATTCCACGATGAGTTACCATGGATCGATCTAGAATACGGAGCAGCGCTCCCTTGCCTAACTGACCAAATTCAGATTTACTTCCTGACATATCATTGGCAGGGCTCGCATCTAACGCAAAAAAGATATCTGGATTGATCATGTTAGCAGCTGTTTGTGCACCGCGAAGGCCAACTTCCTCTTGAACCGTTGCACCAGAATAAAGAATATTTGGCAGAGTTTCATCTTTTACTTCTTGAAGCAGTTCAATGGCAAGTCCGCAGCCATAGCGGTTATCCCATGCTTTAGCTAGTATTTTCTTTTCATTCGCCATTGGTGTAAAAGGACAAATAGGAAGGATTGCCTGCCCCGGTCTAATTCCGATGCTTTGTGCGTCTGCCCGATCATCTGCCCCAATATCAATTAGCATATTCTTCATTTCCATTGGCTTGTTTTTCTTCGCCTCATCTAATAAATGGGGAGGAATAGAGCCTACAACACCGATCACTGGCCCATTATCTGTCATTACCTGTACACGCTGAGCTAGTAAAACCTGACTCCACCAGCCGCCAAGCGGTTGAAATCTTAACATACCATTATCTGTAATCTGCGTGACCATAAAGCCAACTTCATCCATATGTCCAGCAACCATAATCGTTGGGCCTGTTTGATTCCCTTTTTTAACCCCAAAAATACTGCCTAATTTATCTTGAACAATTTCATCTGCATACTGAGCTAACTGCTCTCTCATAAAATTTCGAACTAAATGCTCATTACCAGGTGCTCCTGGGAGCTCTGTTAACGTTTTAAATAAATTTAATGTTTGTTCATTCAAAGTAAAATTCCCCCTCAATCTAAAAAAAATAATATGTATCTTTTTATATTACTGAAATCTGAGTTCCCTTACCAATAATTGATTTATCTAAAAGGATTTATTATGTTCTTCCTCTTAAATGAGATATACTGGAAATAAGAGCAAATTTGAAATTTGGAGGTGCCTTATGAACTGGAAATCATTTATCCTTGGAGCAGCCGTCGGAGTTGTCAGCGGCTATGCTGTTAAAGAAATCATTTCACAAAGAACATATGTATCACCTGAAAAAGTATTAGAGAATGTAAAAAAACAATTTAACCAAAATGGACCAATAAGCGGCTCATGGATACATATGGTAACCGAGCCTTTTGAAAAGCACCAAATTAAGTATCAAGTTTATAAGGGCGGGATTTCGAAAAATAATAATGGAGTTAGTGAGCAATTCGAATTTATTGCAGACGCAACGACCGGAACCCTTCTAGATGTCAAAACCTCAACAGAGCCTGCACTATAATGGACAGAGGCCGTATCCTAAAGGGTACGGCTCTTATTTTACTAACGTGACCTTATTTCCCTCTTCTTATACTGTCCAGTACCTGGCCATCGTTATCCCATTTTACGGCTCGATAAAAAGCATCATGGTAAAAGGTATGCCAGACATCTTTGTCTAAAACATATTTACCCCATTTTTCTTTTGCAGCAATTGAGTCCATTGGATAGTCGTCATAGGCCATTACCCATAGTGGATTTCTATGAGCATGTGTTGGCATTAAGTCTGCCATATGAATGGCCATCTCACCCTGATCCTCGATTAGAAGAATGGAATGTCCATTGCTATGACCGCCGGTATGAAACATACTAATGGCTCCTAAATTCCATTTTTCATCAAAAGGAATGACTTGTGTTTGAATAGCTTCCCAATTTTCTTTCCAATATGTACTTTTTGAGCGGATATTAGGATTCCTCATTTCATCCCATTCAATGGATGAGGTAATGATCTTCGCATTCGGGAAGGTGGATTTATATATCCCATTCTCAAGCTTCGTAAGGCCGCCAACATGATCATTATGCAAATGAGTCATTAAGACATAATCAATATCCTCAGCCGCTAACCCTAACTTCTCTAATGAGTTCTCCACTTCTGATTCTGCTGTTACACCAAAATTCCTAAGTTGCTTTTGTGTTAATTTTCCTTTTCCAAGTCCCGCTTCTAGCAGGATATTTTTGCCATCCATTTGGATTAGAATTGGATCTGTAGGAAGCTCGATTTGATTCTTTTCATTTGGCGGATATTTCTTTGACCATAACGGTTTGGGAACTACACCAAACATGGCGCCGCCATCTAAATTTGTTACACCGCCGGACAGCCAAGTCATTATAACTCTTCCAATTTTCAACGTCTCCATTTGCTTCCCCCTTGTCACATGTTATGTATATTTTACCATATACAAAAAAGACAGTCTCATGAATAGACTGTCTTACGGTTAGTTTTGATACTTAACTTCACAACGGTAAATACGGTTTCCCATTTCGGAAAACTTTTCCTCATATTCTGTCATGATGTTTCCTTCATATTCACTTTTATGAAGGTCAAGACTAAGGAAGGTTAATAGTAATCCATATTCAGAAAAACTCTTTAATGAGTATTCAAATAACCCCTGGTTATCCGTTTTAAAATGGATTTCACCTTTATCGACCAAAATGCCTTCATAAAGTTTTAGGAAATCCTTATACGTCAGTCTTCTTTTTTCATGACGTGATTTTGGCCAAGGATCAGAAAAATTCAGATAAACTCTGTCGACATCATTTTTCTCAAAGTATTTATTTAAATCACTGGCATTTACATTTAATAGCCTTAAATTTGGCAAATCCGCCTCAATTAATCGATCTAATGCTGCAACAATTACGGAATCGTAAATTTCTATTCCCATATAATTAATGTCTGGATGTGCCTTTGCCATTTCTGTAATAAAGCGCCCTTTTCCAGTCCCTACCTCGATATGAAGAGGCTGATCATTCTTAAATACCTCATTCCACTTTCCCTTATACATTTCTGGGTTTGCAACTATATATTGAGGATGGGCTTCTATATGTTCCCTTGCCCAAGGTTTATTTCTAAGTCTCATTATGCCACTCCTATAAATATTATTATTTTTTATTATTGGTAATAATGGGTTTTCCCATTAATGTATAAACAAAAAAAGAATTCACAACCTAACTGTGAATTCTTTTTTATTTTCACTTGAAAGGGTGTACCAACATGCCATTAAGTCATCAGGACCAGGTTTCATTACTAAAGGACATTTTAAATAATCACCAAACTGACTGCTGTGGGTCTGTTTCTGAATGTGAACAATTGGAACGATTAGTAAAATCTCTGATGGTTAACACACAAATTGATCAAAATGTTAAAAGCATTCTACAGGAGGTCTATAATTACAGTCAACATGGTGCCGAGACTGCTGATTTAGATGAGCATATTCTATCGAATCAAGGGAATTTATCTCAATGGGTCTCTGAAATTGATTCGTATTCCTGATTACAAAATCTCTTCTAAAAAAGTGATCCATTTATCCATTTCCTCTAGCCGGCCTTTGTTCTTGTAGAATTGAATGGAAGATAGTGTCTGCAGTGCCACATACCATCTCATTCTTAATTTTAAGTTGTCCGTTAAAGGTTTTCCGTACATGGCTAACCAGCTATTCCAATCGTCTTTAGGAATATACAAGTAAAGAAGCATTCCCAGGTCAATTGCCGGGTCTGCTATCATTGCACCATCCCAGTCAATTAAATACAACTGGTTGTCTTCCGTTAACAGCCAGTTGTTATGATTGACATCGCCATGACAAACTACCTTCTCGTTACATAGGACATTTGATGCTTCGTTTAATAGAAAACTTAGCGTCTCTTTAACAACGGGTAACGATAACACCTCTTCATCCAAGTCCACGACAACGGATTGAAAAATGGTTTCAGGCTGCAAAGGCTCTTTTTCAAGCCTGCTTAACATCCCTACCATCGGTTCAGAGCGGTGAATCTTCCGAAGCATCCTTGCAACATTTTCATGATTCATGTCATGCGGTTTTAATTCCCGTCCAGGCAGCCATTGCTGTGCTGTAATCACATCTCCGTTTTCCAATCGCTTTGTCCAAACAAGCTTTGGGACGATTCCTTCTGCAGATAATACTGCTAGAAAAGGAGAGGAATTGCGTTTTAGAAAAAGCCTTTGCTCCTTATAGCTAGCATAAAAGGCTTCTCCCGTTGCGCCCCCCGCAGGGACAATCTCCCATTCTTGTCCTAATATATGTTCCAAAATTGTTCACCTTCAATTTATGCCGTTCTCAAATGGGAGTACAATTTCCCATTTAGTAGTTATATAAGTAAAGTAGTAAGAGTCATGAATAAAAATAAAAAAAGCTATTGGACAATTACACACAATAGCCATCTTACTAAATTTTATCTCCAATTAGCTTAAGTCGTCAAGTAAATCTGAACAAACTATTTTTTTGCTATAATGGTTAAACAAACCGATTCTACAACTAATTCATTTCCCGCAACACTTTCTATGGAAGAAATTCCCGCTGCTTTTTCATTGGCTAGAACAATCCAATCGCCCTCAGGAATCGGAATAGATTGCTTCTTTCTCAAAGGATTAATCAGTAAAAGTACTTCACGGAAATCATGATTATGATTTTGCAGACTATAACCAATCAACGGACTTGGGAGCGGTAAAAGCTTAATTTGATTCCTTATATCATCCCCAGTTCTTAATCGGAAGCACGTTAACTGTTTTCTAATTTGGATTAACCCTTTAATATATTTTACATTATCGTAGAAAAGCTGCTTTCGATTCCAATCGAGCTGGTTAATATGGTCTGGTGATTTATAGCTGTTCCCGTCACCCCGCTTGGTACGGAAGAACTCCTGACCGCTGTGAAGAAAAGGAGTACCCTGAGATAAAATTACAAGCCCTGTTGCCAGCCTGTGGTATTTTATATGGAGTAATTCGTCCATATCGGGAAGACAGGAAAGGAGTTTATCCCACATTGTATGATTATCATGGCATTCAACATAGTTCACTGATTGCGAAGGATTTGTTAGAAGTCCGGTTTCTTTTTTATCCATCCCTACGCTTCCAATTATTACATCTTTTGCCCCTTCATAGTAATGCTCATTTCCGAGAACATAACCTTTATCATACAAGTAAAAAGTATTACCCTTTATCGAGTCACGAAATTTATCGTTAAATTGTCCAATATTGGGAAGCTTCGAATGATTACGAATGATCGCCTTTTTATCAATCGGAAGCGGGGTATTCAAATTCCAGCCCTCGCCAATAATCAGAGTGCCTTCTTGAATACTGTCACATGTCTTTCTAACTTCCAGCATCGTTTCAATATCCAATATCCCCATTAAGTCAAAGCGAAATGCATCGATATGATATTCTTCCATCCAAAAACGTACCGAGTCCAGAATAAACTTTCTCACCATCTTTCTCTCTGAGGCAATGTCATTACCGACCCCTGTTCCATTGGATGGAAAACCAAGTTCATTATGGCGGAAGTAATATCCTGGAACAACCTTCTCAAACGTTGATGTCTCCCTGATAAATACATGATTATAAACAACATCCATGATAACTCTTATTCCTTGACTGTGAATGGTATCAATCATTTGTTTGAGCTCAAGGATTCTGGCATAAGGGTCAGAAGGATTCGTCGAGTAAGAGCCTTCCGGAACATTAAAGTGAATGGGGTTATATCCCCAGTTATAGTCTTTGTCCGGCTCTAATTCATCCACACCTGCAAAATCATTGAAAGGCAGGAATTCAATATGAGTAATACCTAATTCCTTTACATAGGAGAGACCTGTGGACCCGCCGTCTTTCCCCTTTGTATTTAGCTCAGCAGCACCTAAATAAAGACCCTTATGCTTCACACCGCTATTAGGGTGGATGGTGAAGTCCCTAATATGTGTCTCATAAATAATAGCATCGACTGGATTTTCAATAGGAGGCAATACAGGTTTCTGCCTCCGCGTTTTCTCTAACTTTACAATAACCCCGAGCTCCCCATTGGCTGTGACAGCCACAGCATATGGATCAACAGATTCACGCCATTCTTTGTTAACGAGGATTAAAAAAGTATATTGATAAAGTTCTAAATCAGAATGGACCACCGTTGACCAAACACCTTTTTCCTCTCGTCTCATTTTGATGATCTCAGAAAAAGAGCTGTTAGGCTTACGTAATTTTAATTTTACTTGGGTAGCTGTGGGTGCCCATAGTTTAAATTGCGTTTGGTGATCATTAATACAAACACCCAGGTCACTTCCGTCATAGAAAAATCGGTCATCAAAAGGAGCTGTTCGAATGACGGCCCCTATTTGAAGATCGGTTTTTCCTCCATGCTCATCGACAACCCAATAAGGGTGACCAAATGTAAGCTCTTCAGCAAGTCGACAAATATATTTATTATTATTTTCGATATGCTGTTTTTTAATAATCTGCAAGGGTGTCATTTTCTGTGATTCATCCATAATCGAGAAAGTGGAAGACGAACCATGATGATAGGAAAGTGGAAGAAGAATCGTAATGATATCCATCTCATCTATATAAGCCAGAAAAATACGTTCATTGGAGTTCATTCGAGTCCCTCTCTTTCAGAACAGTTTCTCGCATACTTCTCCTTCTCGTTACTACTTTAAGTGTATTTGTTTGAACTTGAATATTCAGCGGAGTATATCCAATATCTTCACCGTCTGCGTGGACATACAATGGGGAAGAGGATTGAATACTTACCCTCCGGCCTTTAAATGTTTTTACTTCTTTAAAATGGACGTGCTTACCCCAAAATACACTTATAAAGACCAATAATAGCTTCAACCTTGACAATCTATGGGCAACCGTAATATCTAAAAATCCATCATCCGGGACTGCATCAGGCGCAATCATCATTCCTCCCCCATAATAGGGTTGATTGGAAACAGTTACAAACCATGTTTGTTCAAGTATATGCCTATTACCGTCAATTGATAAATCAATTGTTGTGCATTTATAAGAAAAGAGTTTTTTTAGTAAAAAATACACATATACCAATCGGCCAATAGATAGTTTATTTAGCCAAGCCTTTGTTTTTGAATGGTTTACTTCATGTGAAACCAGTGCGTCAAATCCTGCACCCATATTATTAATAAAATAATGCTCAGAATGATCCACCATGGTGATTTTTCCAATATCCACTAAGGGTGCTTCCTCTTTCATAAGTCGAAGAATCACCGTTAAAGCTTCTTCTGGTTTAGCTGGTATTTGAAAACCTCTTGAGAAATCATTACCAGAGCCGCCTGGAATAAAACCAAGTGTAATGTTGGAATATGAAGCCATTCCATTCATGACTTCACTTATTGTTCCGTCCCCTCCAACTGCAATTATGATTTTTTTATCATTATTCTTTTGTGCAATTTGTGCTGCCAGTTTGATTGCATGACCCTGGTATTCAGTAAAGAAGGCCAAATAAGGAATCTTATCATCCATTAGTCTCGATTCAACCTTTTTCCAAATCTTTAAACTGTAACCATTCCTAGCCTTTGGATTGATAATAAAATAGATTTGTTTCATACAACCAACCTTTGCCGCGTTAATTTTCTTTTATTCTAATTGGTATGTTTTTACTGCCTCGTATTTTGGTGTCTTATCAAGATGTGTTTGATATAAGACAACTTCATTCACTTTAAATGATAGTGGCTCTGGTTGAAGCTCGCGCCACACATCAAGGAGATTTTTGTGAAAAGGCTGATCTCCTGCCCACTTTCTTGCAAGTGTAATATGAGGTTTAAAAGGTCTGGTTTCAAGCTGAAATCCAGCACCTGTGCAGGCTGTAAACACTTTTGTCCTAACACCCTGCAATTCATTACTATCCTTTGTATCAACCCAAAAGATCCTAGGTGATTCTATCTTTCCGAAGATTCCCAGCTTGTTTATTTCCAGTTGAAATCCCTGTGATTGGCTTAATGCTTGACGAACATTGTCTATAGCAGTGGATAATTTCTCAGTTGGGGCATTGCCTAGAAAAGCTAAAGTAATATGCAAGTCTTCATGGTGGACCCAGCGGTTAAATAGAAGGATTTCTTTTAACATCTCTTCCTTTTGTTTTAAAATTAACTTTGTTTCTTGCGGAATTTTCACCGCAAAGAAAAAATGTGTTTGCTGATTCATTTTTATCATACCTTTCTTCATTTTAGACTATTTTTTACAACTTGTATGTATTTTAACGATTAAGACATAAGAAAACGTGCAGCAGACTTTTCATCTGCTGCACGTCGAACATTCTACATACTCTATCTAAGGAGTACCCCGCATTGATTCTCAATTTCTTTTTCAAATAATTCCTGCAACTTCCGGGTTGTGTGCCCTGGTACGCCTGACTGTACTTTTTTCCCGTTTATTTCTACAACCGGCATTACTTCAGCCGTTGTGCTTGAAAGGAACACTTCGTCAGCTTCCTCAAGTTCAGCCACTGAAAAAGTCCGTTCCTGAACAGGAATATTATTTATTACACAAATATCTAAAATAACATCTTTTGTAATCCCTTTTAAAATTAAGTGGTTCGATTCATGGGTGATTACAGTCCCATTTTTAACGATAAAGATATTAGATGAACTTCCTTCCGTGACATCATCCCCGCGATGTTGAATGGCTTCAAAACAGCCCTGTTCACTGGCTTTTTGTTTAGCCAAAAGATTACCAAGTAAATTCAAGCTTTTTATATCACAGCGAAGCCAGCGAATGTCCTCCGTTAAAATAGCCTTTACTCCTGATTTCAGACTTTCCAGCGGTCTTACTCCCTTTATCGTATAAGCCACAAGTGTCGGCATTATATCTCCACTTGGAAATAAATGATTTCGCGGTGCTGTTCCCCTCGTAACCTGCATATAGATATTCCCTGTTTCAAGATTGTTTTTCAGCAGGAGTTCATCTAACAACTCTTTTAATTGAAGACTCGTAAATGGGATAGAAATCCCTATACTCTCAGCGCTTTTCAAAAATCTGTTTAAATGTTCATCGATCGTAAACATTCTTCCATTGTAGATACGAATGACTTCGTACACGCCATCCCCAAATTGATAACCACGGTCTTCGATATCTATTTTGGCATCTGAACGCTTAATAATGTTTCCATTTAGTAAAGCAAACTCCATATTTACATTCCCCTTTTTCTTTTACTATTCTCCAGCCAATTCATAAATTGCCTGCGCATATATGGCGGTTGCTTTTAATAAGTCATCTATATCAATATATTCATCTTTTTGGTGGGCAATGTCAGGTCTGCCTGGAAATAAAGGACCAAATGCTACACCGCTTTTTAATGACCGTGCGTAAGTTCCCCCGCCAATTGATATTAAATATGCCTCTTCTCCTGTTTGTTCTTCGTATACCTTCTTCAAGGTTTGAATTAAGAATTCATTTTCATCTACATAATGTGGTTTCGTATCTTTAAATTTACCAATTACAAACCCTTTTTCCTGTAAAAGTTCATCCAGTTTTTCTCTTGTTTCATCCATATTATTGGTAACTGGATATCGGCAAGTCAGCCCAATGCTCCCGCCCGATTGAGGTGTATATGAAAGTTTCCCTGGATTAATGGTTAGTTCACCTGAAATATCATCTGAGTATGCTACTCCAAGACTCACTCCTCTAGAATCATTAAAGAAATAGCGGGAAACGAATTTGAAATAGTCTAAGGCTGTACGATTAAGATCTAGTTTTGAAAGAAATTCTGCTAGAAATAAACCTGCATTTATTCCATTCTTAGGCTCCAAACCATGTGCAGATACTCCCTTAACTTCTAATATTAGCTCTGCGTTTTCCACATGTGAGTGGTGTTCCAATCGATGCTCCTTCATAAAGTCTGTGAACCTTTGCACTACATCCATTTGATTTTCAAGAATGTTTAAAGTCACTGCTGCATGGTCAGGAACCATGTTATACCTTTGTCCAGAAGTAAAACGTAGAACTTCAATTTTACCTTTTCCACCTTCCTCAACAGGTACCTTCTGAACAATATCCATATCGGCAATCCCTTTTTCAGCATTTATGATAGGAAAGTCAGCATCAGGTGCAAAACCTAGTGCAGGCATTTCTTCATGCTCAAAGTAGTGCTCCACACATCTCCAATCACTTTCTTCGTCAGTTCCGATAATCATCCTGACACGCTTCTTTAGAGGCAGCCCGAGCTCCAATACTATTTTCATTGCGTAGTAGGCAGCCATTGTTGGCCCTTTGTCATCAATAGCACCGCGGGCAAATATTTTACCTTCACGAATTTCAGCTGCAAAAGGATCACTTGTCCAGCCATCACCTGCTGGAACAACATCAACATGGCAGAGAATTCCGAGCAGCTCCTCTCCTTCACCAAATTCTAAATGTCCTGCTAAATTTCCAACATTCTTTGGTTTAAACCCATCCTTTTCACCGAGAGTGAGCATAAAATCTAATGCTTCTTTTACGCCTTTACCCAGTGGCGCATCTGGAAAGGTATTTACTTCGTCTAATAGACTCTTAATATGTAATAAATTTTGGGTATCTTTTAACAAGTCATCTTTTCTTTTTTCAACTTCATCCATCCAATTAATCTTTGTCAAATGTGTTGTCCTCCTAAGAGCTGCATTTGTTATTAATATCCATGCAGATATTCTATCAATATTCACCAAAAAAACGAAGTAATTTCCCGTTATGGTTTTCTATATTAATTTACTAAAAATTCAATTAATTTGTCATAATCTTAACATTCAAAACCATAGACTGTAGTAAGAATCTTGCAAAGGAGGAGAAAAACCGAACAATAATTGTTAAGAAAAGATGATTTTTATGTAAAATATTCACTAATGGTGGAAATTTTCAGAAATTATGGGTACAATAAACGTAAGTCAACAGGGTATCCACTGCAACTATTTATGAATAAAAGGAGTTGTCTGCGGAAATAAAATTACATACTAATCAAAGAGGCTGTCGGTAGCAGGAAATTGCCATAGGTTTGAAAAAAGGATAGGGAGTGGTTTTTTGAAACCTTCGACTAACCGGATGTTAAACCGCATCAAATGCATCTACATGTTTATTCGTAATAAAGGCACAGTCACGACGCAAGAACTTGTAGAGGAATTTGGTATCACTCCTCGCACCATACAACGAGATTTAAATGTTTTAGCCTATAATGACTTGGTAATTAGCCCAAGCCGCGGAAAATGGACGACCACACAAAAGAAAGTAAAAATGTCTTCTTAAAATATGAATAAACAGTTTGAACAAACAAGCACGCGATTAATTCGCGTGCTTGTTTGCTTTTATTTTAAAAATAAGGTTGAATATCTATTATACTATGATATATTAGTATAATACTTTAGTGCTTAAAAGCGTTTATGTAAGAGAGTGATAATTTTTAAATAAAGGTAGGACCAACATGGAAAATAATCATCAAGAATTAAAAAAAGGATTACTGCCAAGGCATGTCCAGTTTATCGCTTTAGCCGGCATGATTGGGACAGGAATTTTCAAAGGGAGTTCCGATACGTTAAATATTGCGGGACCTAGTGTTATCTTTACTTATTTAATTGGCGGGCTATTATTATTTATTGTAATGGCTGCTTTAGGTGAGATGGCAATTGCTTTTCCCAATCACAATGTTCAACTGCTCCTTTATCGAGCATTTGGTTTTAAGCTGTCGTTTATTACAGGCTGGCTGTATTGGATTAACTGGACTATTGTGATAACAGTTGAATTATTAGCTGCGGGAAGCTTTTTACAATTTTGGTATCCATCTGTTCCATTATGGCTTCTGAGTCTTCTGTGTGCTGCTGTTATCATTGGCATTAATTTATTCCCAGTAAAATATTACGGAGAGATGGAATTTTGGTTTGCTGGCATAAAGATCGTCGCATTGGTTGCGTTTATCTTATTAGGTGCACTTATTATTTTTGGCGTTTTACCTAGTAATATTGAGGATCCTCTAGCAAACTACACAGCGCATGGCGGATTTTTTCCTCATGGAGTCAGCGGAATGCTAAGTGCCTTTTTAGTGGTTATGTTTTCGTACGGTGGTGCCGAGTTAATTGGGGTAGCTGTAACCGAGACTCAGGATGCTGAGCGAGTAATGCCAAGTATCATAAAGGGTGCAGTATGGCGGGTAATTATTTTTTATATCTTCCCTATCTTAATTATTTGCGGCATTATGCCTTGGAATCAAGTCACGGGGCAGGATAGTCCGTTCGTTCAGGTTTTCAATATTACCGGGCTTCCAGGTGCTGCTCATGTGATGAACTTTATTCTATTAACAGCTGTACTGTCGGCTGCCAACTCTGGGATATATGCTACATCGCGAACGCTCTTTTCAATGGCAAAAAGCGGAGTAGCTCCGAAAGTATTAATGAAAACCACAAGAAACGGAATTCCGATTACTGGACTTACAATTACGACGCTCTGTCTATTAGTTGGTGTTTTTCTAGCTTATATTAGTCCAAGTAATATCATCAGTTACCTTATGACTATCCCTGGATTCACCATCATGTTGGTTTGGATAGGAATTTGTGCAGCACATTTAAAGCTAAGGCCGCAATACAAGACCCTGCCATCTTTTAAGGTTAGATGGTTCCCATTCACAACCATCCTTGCGTTTCTTGCTTTAAGTTTAATATTTATTGGATTTATCCTAAGTCCAAATAATCTAACTGGCTCAACAGTATCTCTATTAATCGTGGGAATACTTGTATTCCTTTCATTTTTAGCGAAAAAGAAGTGATATCCCATTTGGGTATCACTTCTTTTTTATAGAGCTATTCATCCTCTTTAAAAAGCTCGTAGAGAAACCTTTTTCGATTCTCTAGAAAATATTTAGTAATGCTGTAATGGTCTGTATCCTCATAGTTTACTTTTGAAATTTGTCCATGATCAAAACTATAGATATCTGCATCTGGATAACCCAATAGAATCGGAGAATGAGTTGCAATGATGAATTGGGCATCGCCTTCTGTTTCAAGGTCATGGATGATTTTCAAGAGGGTTAATTGCCTTGCAGGAGATAATGCAGCCTCGGGTTCATCTAGAAGGTAAATTGCTTCCCCATTGAAGCGATTTAGAAATAACGAAATAAATGATTCACCATGTGATTGTTGGAGCAGCGATTTTCCGCCATAATCTTTAAATCCATTCTCATCTATTTCATCAATATGGGTAGCAAAATGATAAAAGGATTCTGCACGTAGAAAGAAACCATTTGTTGCTTTTGGCATCCAGGAGAGTCTAATGTACTCACTTAGTTCTGAATTTGATTCATAAACATTATAAGAATTATTTCTGCCTCCGCCAGCTGTATTAAAATCACATTTGTCTGCTATTGCTTCTAATAAGGTAGATTTACCGGATCCATTTTCTCCTACAAAGAAGGTGACGTTACTTTCTAACTCCATTTCATTAAGACTCGCTATTGAAGGAATTGAAAAAGGATATTGGCTATAGGTATGGATTTTTTCTTTTAACAAAGTAACTTTTTTTAAAAACATTATTTTCTCCTCTAATAAATCATCTTCTATAAATACCATTTTACACCATACACACAAAAAAGCAGCCTTACTTTTTCGTAAAGCTGCTGCGAACTCTTCTTTTGGCCACTATTCGACTTATTAACGCGATGAGTAGAATAGTCATTTATTGGATGTTCTTGCCATAAAAGATTTCATCCATTTCTAACTTTATTCTCTCGGTAATTTCGATGAGTTCTTCTGGATGTAAGGTTTCTTTTTTATAGCCAAATAAATAGTTATTCAAATCAAATTCCCGAAGCTTACATTTTGTGTGAAAAATATTTTCCTGATATACATTTACATCAATCATGTCGAACATTTCGCCAACGTCCTCAGGAATATAATTCTGTATTGAGCCAATTTCATGGTCTATAAATAATTTATATCCGTCCTTATCCCTTGTAAAACCACGGACACGATAATCAATAGTCATAACGTCTGTTTCAAATGAACGAATTAGATAATGCAGTGCTTTAAGCGGGGAGATTTCGCCGCAGGTTGATACATCAATGTCTGCCCTGAAAGTACTAATTCCTTCATCCGGATGATATTCAGGGTATGTATGAACCGTAATATGGCTCTTATCCAACTGCAGCACTACTGAGCCTGGCAATGGACCTGGTGACTCCTCAAAGTGTTCTAAAGGAGCATTTTCAACAGGTCCTTCTGATACAAGTAGTGTTACACTTGCACCAGCCGGTTCAAAATCCTGGCTCGCTACATTTAATACATGTGCCCCAATAATATCTGAAACATGCGTTAATATCTTTTGTAATCTTTCGGCACTGTATTGTTCATCAATGTATTTTAAATAGGCCTCTCGCTCTTCTCGTGAGCGAGTGTAACAAATATCGTACATATTAAAACTCAATGATTTAGTTAAGTTGTTAAAACCATGCAGTTCAATTGTTTCCTTGTGTGTTAATTTCATGATGCTTCCCCCTTTTGTATTTTCAAAACGTGGGACAGTGTAGTAAATATCTATAGATTACCCATTTTCATAAATTGTTACTTATTTTTTAGATAATGATTTTCGTTTCAGGCACTTCGCTTTCCGCAGGCGGTTCGGGAAGCCTCCTCGGCGCTAAAGCGTCTGCGGGGTCTCCCCTGTCCCGTCCTCTGAGCAGGAGTCTACGTGCCTGAAACGAAAATCAACATGTTATAGCATTTAATCACCTTGTTTATAATAATTCTAATTTAATATTTACTTTCATTTAATATGTGTTATAATTAAAATAGATAAGAAATTAGGAGGAATGACAAATGACCCAAACAATTTCATTAGAACAAGTGATGAATCAACAACTCGCAAACTGGAATGTACTGTACACAAAACTACACCGTTTTCACTGGTATGTAAAAGGACCGCACTTCTTTACCCTGCATGCTAAATTTGAAGAATTGTATGAGGAAGCTGCTGGAACGATCGATGAATTGGCTGAACGATTATTAATTACTGGCGGTAATCCAATATCAACTTTAAAAGAATACATCGAATATGCCACTGTTGAAGAAACAACCGATGTTTTAACTGCTGAAGAAATGGTACAAGCTATTGTTAATGATTTTACCCAGATTATTTCAGAATTAAAAAGCGGTAAAGAAGCAGCAGAACAGGTGAATGATGATGTAACGAGTGATATGTTTACCGAACTAATCGAAAAACTAAGCAAGCATACTTGGATGTTAACTTCATTCTTACAGGCATAAAAAGGACAAGGCTGGCTGCCTTGTCCTTTTTGCTATTTATGAGTTCTTTTATCCTACTTGATACTCTTTAAGCATTTCTACTTCTTCCTCGGTTAATTCCCTGTATTCCCCAAGCTCAAGCGTTTCATCCAGCGGTAAAGGTCCCATGGATATTCGCTTTAAGTAAACGACCTTTTTTCCAACAGCTTCGAACATTCTTTTCACTTGATGAAACTTTCCCTCAGTAATCGTCAACTCAATATCAGAGCGAAGCCCAGACTTTAAAATTTTCAACTCACCTGGTTTTGTTTCGTACCCATCATCAAGCGTAACTCCCTCCGCAAAAGCCTTTACGTCATCTTCAGTTACTTCCTGATCTATCACTGCGAAATAGGTTTTGGGAACATGTTTTTTTGGTGATAATAACCTGTGGGCTAATTGGCCATCATTTGTTATAAGCAATAACCCTTCTGTATCCTTGTCCAGCCTTCCAACCGGGAATGGCTCATATACTTGGTCTTCGAGCTCCAATAAGTCAATTACCGTTTCTGCTGCACTGTCCTCGGTAGCTGACAAAACTCCTTGAGGTTTGTTCATCATTAAATAGATAAACTCTTTGTATTCAATAACTTCACCATTTAATGTAACAGTTTGTTTGTTTGTATCTACATGCTGTTTTGCATCCTTTACGATTACATCATCGATTTTGACTGCACCGCTTTTTAGAAGCTGCTTCACTTCTTTTCGGCTGCCATAGCCAAGATTAGCCAACATTTTATCAATTCTCAAAGTGATCCTCCTTCATTTTTTAGGAGTTTAATTCGTCAATCTTAATTTCTGTTTAATACGGTCCACCCTGTCACCAAATAGTCTGTTTACAAGTCCTGATTTTAATCCTAAGTAAAAATAGATTAAAGCTCCAATGGCTGCACAAACGAAAATGATTAAAAGCGACTGAAATTTAGAAGCTGGAGTTAAAAATAACAAGAGTAACTGATAAGCAATTTCGGTCCCAGCCCACATGATTCCAGCAAAAATGACAATTAACAAGCTCCTTCTCCAAACAAATAAGAATGGATATTTTGCATAACTTTTTATAACAAGTAATTGAATCAATATGGCTCCGATGTATCCAAGTGCTGTTGCGTACACCGCGCCTCTTGTTTCAAACATAGTAATTAGAGGTATATTAAGCGACAATTTAATCAGTAATCCAACTAACAGGCTTAACACTGTCCAGCGCTGCTCATTGATTCCCTGCAGAATTGAACTAGTGACTAGAAATAGAGAAAATAGAATGCCGACTGGGGCATAGGCTTTAAGAACTTCATATCCAAGTTCCTTATGCTCATAAAATACAGTATAGATCGGCTCCGCTAATAGAGAAAGACCAATTGCGGCAGGCAGTGTCAGGAACAACAGTACCTGAAAAGTTTGATTTAACTGCAGTTTTAACGCTTTCCGATCACCTTCCACAAATGCCTTCGTGATACTTGGAACAAGCGCTAACGAGAAGCCTGTTGCAAGAGAAACAGGGATGATTACGATTTTATGTGATTCAAAATTTAGAATGGAGAATGCTGCTTCGGCTGCGTTATAACTGTGACCAATATCCTGCATTGTCCGTGAAAAGGTAACTTGATCAATGGCTTGAAATAATGGGTTGGCGATTCCAACAAATACAAACGGAGCTGCATAGACAAGGATTTCCTTATAAATTTCTGATAACGAAACCTCTGCTTCCCCTTTATCATGCTGGAGCAGCTGGTCCAAATGTGGTTTCCGCTTATACCAATACCAAAATAAAACCACCAGACTTCCAATGGCCCCTGCAAATGCAGCAAAGGTTGCCACACTTACAGCTGTTACAATACTTCCATTTAAAAAATTTATGACAATAAAGGCTCCTGCCAGCGTGAAGGCAATTCGTACAATCTGTTCCACTACTTGAGATACAGCTGACGGTCCCATCGATTGATGCCCTTGAAAGAATCCTCTGATTAAACTCATGAATGGAATAACAATCAAGGCAAAGCTTACTGCACGGATAACTGTTATAATATCCTGTGCTCTTGAGCCGACATCGTCTTTTTTGCTGATAATCATGTCAGCTATAAGCGGGGCCGACAGGTATAGAATTAAAAACGCAGCAATACCCGTCAAAAGCATCATAATAAGTCCCGATTTAAATAACCTGCGGCCCACTGCATATTCTTCGAGTGCATTATACTTTGAAATAAATTTTGAAACAGCAAGCGGCACACCGGCCGTGGCAATACTTATAAAGATCGTATAGGGTATGTATGAATATTGGTACAACGCCGTTCCTTCTGAACCTACAATCTGATAAAAGGGTATGACATATAGTAAGCCAAGAATCTTGGATATAATGGTACCCAATGTTAAAATAAATGTTCCTCTTATTAACTTAGACGACATAAAATAAGAATCCCTTCCTAGTGAAGAAAAAGTTTGTGCGCATGTGAGCAAAGTTTATATCGGCTATTTTGCACACTATTAGTAGTTTACAACTCTTTGGGCTGTGATGCTACTAAGAGCATAGTTAATTTTTTTAAAATAGATGACTTTTCGTTTTCTTTTCTATTAGGATGTTTATAATGGAATAATGCGCAGGCTTAAATTTTTTACTTGAATATAAATAAAGTTGGTGGAAGTATGATATACGATGTTGTTGTTATTGGAGGCGGACCTTCAGGGTTAATGGCTGCGATTGCTGCAGGCGAGAAGGGTTTAAAAGTTCTATTAATTGATAAAGGGGACAAGCTTGGCAGAAAGCTGGCCATTTCTGGCGGCGGACGCTGTAATGTTACCAATCGTCTCCCTGTTGAGGAAATTATCAAGCACTTACCTGGGAACGGGAAGTTTTTATATAGTGCCTTTTCTATTTTTAGTAATGAAGATATTATTAAATTCTTTGAAAAGCTGGGAATTGAGTTAAAAGAAGAGGACCACGGCCGGATGTTCCCGGTTTCTAATAAAGCACAATCTGTTGTAGATGCCCTTCTGGAGCAATTAGAGAAGCTCAAGGTCAAAGTATATACCAACAGCCCCGTAGCGGATATTCATTACCAAGACGGACATGTATCTTCTTTAATTTTAAAAAATGGTACAGAAATTCAAGCAAAATCTGTTGTTATCGCGGTAGGCGGTAAATCTGTCCCCCATACAGGTTCAACGGGAGATGGCTATGCGTGGGCAAAGAAAGCCGGCCATACGATTACAGAACTGTTTCCGACTGAGGTGCCTGTCACCTCAAAAGAACCTTTTATCAAAAACAAATCACTTCAAGGTCTATCTTTAAGAGATATCGAGCTTAGTGTTTTGAATCCAAAAGGAAAACCTATAATTACTCACAAGATGGATATGATTTTCACACATTTTGGTCTCAGCGGCCCTGCTGTTCTGCGCTGCAGTCAATTTGTGGTTAAAGCAATGAAAAAGTGGAAGTTAGCTGAGGTCACCATGAGTTTAGATGTTATACCAGATAAAAAGGAAGAAGAGTTTTTCCAAGAAATTGTGAAGCTGGTAAAAAGCGAACCGAAAAAAAGTATAAAAAACACCTTAAAAGGACTTGTTCCTGAACGTTATCTGTTGTTCCTGCTAGAACAGAATGAAATTGACCCTTTAGAACAGGGCGCAACAATCTCAAATGAAAAAATTCGTACTTTTGTGAAAAGCTGTAAACAATTCTTGATTAAAGTAAATGGCACCCTGCCACTAGAAAAAGCATTCGTTACGGGCGGCGGCGTTTCCGTAAAAGAAATTGAACCGCAGACAATGGGTTCGAAAAAAATGGGAGGTCTTTATTTTTGCGGTGAGATTCTAGATGTTCATGGATATACAGGAGGATACAATATTACTTCAGCATTGGTAACCGGCCGACTCGCAGGTACTAACGCAGCACTTTCTGCAAAAAAACAATATCAGGCATGATGACTAATCATCATGCCCGATATATAATCATAGCTGAAAAACAATAAATTTGCTCTTCCTCTTCATCCTCCGTTATGGCTGCTACATTATACTTTATATCCATTAATTTCTTTTCATCAATCCCCTTTAAAAATCGGTTCATTTCCTTTTCTAGGTCCTTTTCATGTTCACGATCAAACAACTTTACCTGAATCATATGATTCTCCTTATCTGTTTTTACTATCATTATTTCCACTTTTTCTGAAAATTAAAAATAAAGGGTATAAAAAAAACGATTCCGCATTGGAATCGTTTATTTTGTTTCCCCAGTCCATTCAAGCATGCCGCCAATCATATTGCGAACCTTGTATCCTTGTTCTTGAAGATAATAACATACATTTTCACTTCTTCTGCTTGAGCGGCAAATAAAGATATACTCTTTATCTTTATCAAAATAATCAAGGTTAGCAGGAATCTCGCCCATCCGGATATGCTTTGCACCAGGTATCATTCCTTGCTCTACCTCTTCATGTTCCCTAACATCAATAAGCTCAAGGTTTTCCCCCTGCTCGAGCTTTTTCTTTAATTCTTCAGGCGTAATAATCTGAATTTCTTCCATATGTTCCACCCCTTTGTAAGGATTTCCCCCTCATAAAAGGGGGAACTACTATTAGTTAGCTACAATATTAACAAGTTTACCAGGTACAGTGATGACCTTGCGAATGGTTTTGCCTTCGATTTGTTCTTTTACTCGTTCATCATCCATTGCAATTCCTTCTAATGCTTCTTTGCTGGCATCTGTAGGAACTAGTAATTTAGTCTTTACCTTTCCGTTTACCTGTATAACAATTTCAACTTCTTCATCCACTAATTTAGCTTCATCATATGCCGGCCAAGTTTCGTATGAAATCGTACCGCGAGACCCAAGCTTTTCCCAAAGTTCTTCAGCAACATGCGGTGCTACTGGCGCAAGCATTTTTACGAAGCCTTCCATATAGTGCTTTGGAAGCACAGTTGCTTTATATGCTTCGTTAATAAATACCATCATTTGAGAAATAGCAGTATTAAATCTTAAGCCTTCATAGTCCTCTGTTACCTTTTTCACTGTTTGGTGGTAAACCTTTTCTAAATTAGCTGCTTCTTCATTTTCTTGAATTTTTGGATTTAATTCTCCATTTTCCTCAACCATCAAACGCCAAATACGATCTAAGAAACGACGGGAACCATCAAGACCATTTGTTGACCAAGCGATGGAAGCATCAAGCGGACCCATAAACATTTCATATAAACGAAGTGTATCTGCACCATGGCTGTCAACAATATCATCCGGATTTACAACATTTCCTTTTGATTTACTCATCTTTTCATTGTTTTCGCCTAAGATCATTCCTTGGTTGAATAGCTTTTGGAATGGTTCTTTCGTATGGACGACACCAAGATCATATAAAACTTTATGCCAGAAACGTGCGTATAGTAAGTGAAGAACCGCATGCTCTGCACCGCCAATGTAAACATCAACTGGTAACCAGTGCTTTAATTTCTCAGGTGAAGCAAGTGCTTGATCATTTTTTGGATCAATATAGCGTAAATAATACCAGCAGCTGCCTGCCCATTGCGGCATTGTATTGGTTTCACGGCGGCCCTTCTTGCCTGTTTCTGGATCCACTACATTTACCCAATCCTCAATCACAGCAAGCGGTGATTCTCCAGTTCCAGAAGGTTTGATGTTGGTTGTTTTCGGTAAGGTTAATGGAAGCTGATCTTCAGGAACGGCTGTCATTGTACCATCTTCCCAATGAATGATTGGAATCGGCTCACCCCAATAGCGCTGACGGCTAAACAGCCAATCACGTAAACGGAACGTTACCTTCTTCGTACCAATTCCCTTTTCTTCCAACCAAGAAATCATCTTGGTGATTGCTTCTTCTTTATTTAGACCATTTAAGAAATCAGAGTTAATGTGCTCTCCATCACCCGTATAGGCCTCTGTTTCAATACTGCCGCCTGCTACAACTGCTTTTATCGGAAGGTCAAATTGCTTTGCGAACTCGTAGTCACGTTCGTCATGAGCAGGTACCGCCATGATAGCACCAGTACCGTAGCTGACTAATACATAATCGGCAATCCAGATCGGCATTTTTTCACCATTTGCAGGATTGATTGCATACGCACCGGTAAATACTCCGGTCTTTTCTTTTGCTAAATCAGTTCGTTCAAGATCACTCTTCGTCTTTACTTTATCCAAATATGCATCAACTGCTGCCCGCTGTTCCGCTGTTGTAATTTTATCAACAAAGGAATGTTCAGGAGCAAGTACTGCATATGTTGCACCAAAAAGAGTATCAGGACGAGTTGTAAACACAGTAAAGGTTTCATCATGTCCTTCAATGTTAAACGTTACTTCCGCACCTTCCGAACGGCCGATCCAGTTACGCTGCATTTCTTTAAGGCTCTCTGGCCAGTCAAGCTCTTCTAAGTCCTCAAGTAAACGATCACCGTAAGCAGTAATTTTTAACATCCACTGCTTCATTGGTCTCCGTTCAACCGGGTGTCCGCCGCGCTCACTCTTACCATCAATGACTTCTTCATTTGCCAATACGGTGCCTAGTGCCGGGCACCAGTTAACAGCTACTTCATCTATATACGCAAGACCCTTTTCCCAAAGCTTCAAGAAAATCCATTGCGTCCATTTATAATATTCTGGATCTGTTGTATTTACTTCACGATCCCAGTCGTATGAGAAACCTAACGATTTAATTTGTCTGCGGAACGTGTTTATATTTTTCTCTGTAAATTCAGCAGGGTCGTTTCCGGTATCCAATGCATATTGCTCAGCAGGTAAACCAAATGCATCCCATCCCATTGGATGTAAAACATTATAGCCCTGCATTCTCTTTAGACGTGAAAGTATATCTGTAGCGGTATAGCCTTCAGGGTGTCCAACATGTAATCCTGCTCCGGATGGATAAGGAAACATATCTAATGCGTAGAATTTTGGTTTATCAAATTCTTCACTTGTTTTGAATGTTTTTTCTTCTTCCCATTTCTTTTGCCACTTTTTCTCGATATGCTGATGATCGAAACTCATAGTCCGTTCCTTCCTTCTTTAAAAAAATAAAAAACCCCTCATCCCAAAAAAGGGACGAGAGGATTGTATGTATCTTCCCGCGGTACCACCCACATTAGTGTTGTAAACACTCGCTTCATTCATCCTTAACGCGGAATACGGCAAACATTACTGCTAACATTTCATGTTTGCAACTCATAGGCGAGTTCATGATGTACCCGATTGACTTTCACCAGCCGTCAACTCTCTAAAAACGGATATGATTCACTACTACTCCTAATCACTGTCGTTCATTATAAAAGTATTACGGTTATTGTAATAAATTTCTTAGCAGTATGCAAGTAACATTCTCCTAAAACAGTTTGACCAAAAGAAATATTTTTAATACATAAAAAAACGGCCTCATAAAGAAGCCGGTAATTTTATACTAAAAATGTTTTTTGTTCCATTTCCTTTTTCGTTCTTAGTATGCGGTCATAGGATATGGTTGTTAATGCAGCTATGATGAATAATCCTACTAAGACGTAGAATAATGCAGACATACTATACAGGTCAACCAGCAGGCCGCCTAATATTGGACCAATCATTCTTCCTCCGGTAGCTGTGCTGTTTACAATTCCTTGATAAAATCCTTCGCGTCCCTTTGGAGCTAAATCAAAGGCGATGGTTGGAACAGCTGGCCAAATAAACATTTCACCAATTGTTAGTATGATCATAGCAACGAGGAACCCAGAAAATGCATCAGCATTTCCAGCAATTAAAAAGGCTACAGTAAAAATGCCGATCCCGATAAGAATTTGAATCTTTAGGGTCGCAGCCATATATTTTAGGAACCCATTTAGAAGCGGTTGTCCTAGGACAATAATCGCCCCATTTATAGACCACAATAAACTGTACTGTGTTAATGAAATATTTATTTCCTGTGTATAAGCAGCAATCGTTGTTTGCCATTGTACATATGCAACCCAGCACAGTAAGTAGCCGATGCATAGTATTAAGATAGCATACAAATTCTTTCTGCCTGTTTCAGTTAAAGCTGCCTTGTGATTATTTTCATGTTTTGCAGATTCACTAGAAATTCCCTTATAGCCAAAAACAGCGATTAGCATAAAGATTACATACATAATGGTATTTGCAAGGAAGATGTATTCAAAAGAATAATCCGCAACAATACCCCCAAGTGCAGCTCCAATAGCCACTCCGAGGTTTTGGGCAACATAAATTGCATTAAATGCTTTACGCCCTCCCTCTTTCCATACTGAACCTGCCATCGCATACATGGAAGGGAAAATAATCCCAGTTCCAAATCCGATAATAATTTGAAAGATAATATATGCCGGCCAACCGTGCCAAAGTGTTAAACCTATAAGAGCAGAAAGAGTAATACTAATTCCGAGAATAATGGATTTATAGCCGCCTATTTTATCAAATAGACTTCCGCCATAAAGATTTCCAATAACGCTTGCAGCTGAATTCAGCATTAACACAACACCTGCAATCGATAAGGACTTTCCTAGATGGTCGTGAATATAGATGGTATTTAAAGGCCATAAAAAAGAAGAGCCTGTTACATTCACAGCCATCCCAATAATCAAAAGCCATAGAGCACGCGGCATGAAAAACGCTCCTTTACAATAACAATAACAAGTTCCAAAAATATATTTTAGACTCATTCAAGATTCCTGACAATCTTTTTCTTTAAGCTGTTTAAATAATAATCTTGTATTACTCGATAATATTAAATAAAATGAATATATAGTTTATTAAAATAACATTAAGGACGTGGGAAATGATCATTCAACAGCGGCCGGAACCTTTAGAAATACTACTATTTCGCGCATTATTTGAACGACTGGTGTTACTAGAAAACCATATTATTTTTAGTGAAAAAGGCTACGAAGGAGAGTTGAGGAGTGACAAATGGTTAGAGGGCCTAACCGACAATTGGCTCGTGCTGCATGGTTTATTGTTAGAATATAACGGTTCTAAGTTTCAAATCGATACGTTGATAGTAGCACATGAAAAGATTTACCTATTAGACGTGAAAAATTACGAAGGCGACTACTATCTCGAAGATGATAAATGGTTTACCAAAACAAATCCTAACCTCAAGAACCCACTGCACCAGATGATAAGATGTGAAACGCTGCTTCTAAAATTACTCCTTGAGCTTGGATACAATTATCCGATTGAATCTTACCTAATCTTTAACAACCCCGAGTTTCACCTATACATGACCACAATCAATCCATCTATTATTTTTCCATCTCAATTAAACCGCTTTTTGAAAAAACTAAACACACGTCCCATAAAGTTAAATTCAAACCATCATAAATTAGCACAACAATTAGCATCTCTTCATATAGTTGAATCTCCTTATCTACGATTACCTCCTTACACATTTGAACAAATAAAAAAGGGTATTCTCTGCCCGGCT
Organism: Neobacillus niacini; assembly: GCF_019749295.1. Lineage (GTDB taxonomy): Bacteria > Bacillota > Bacilli > Bacillales > Cytobacillaceae > Neobacillus > Neobacillus niacini_D. The sequence goes on along the minus strand of NZ_JACWFG010000008.1, from coordinate 42,877 downwards.
TGTCGAACATATTTTTTGGAAGCTTGTAAAGGTATATTTATTTGCGGACATTGCGGTTGTAAGGAAAGCGCAGATGCTGCTGTCTTGAGGAATGTGAAGGAATACAGACTGCTGTTTCCTGATAGCAAAATTACTACAAATGATATCTACGAGTGGTGTGGACGCATTGTATCCAAGAAAGTAATTCGAAGAATACTATTAAAAAACTTTAAACTAAAAGGATTTGGTCCTTCTTCAAATTTTGTATAAGTATCGTTTTTACTATCTATTAATAATGCAATTAAAAGAAGTAAAAATACCGTTTTAAATCGATAATTATCCCTCTTGGGAATCATTTGCCCCGAATGATTCCCTCCTACCTCCTTTTTCCTCCTTGACGGGCATCATTACCTTCAAATGATTCCCTCCTAACTCCTTTTTCCTCCTTAACGGGCATCTTTACCCTCAAATGATTCCCTCCTAACCCCTTTTTCCTCCTTGACGGGCATCTTTACCTTCGAATGATTCCCTCCTAACCCCTTTTTCCTCCTTGAGGGGCATCTTTACCTTCGAATGATTCCCTCCTACCTCCTTTTTCCTCCTTGTCGGGCATCATTCCCTTCGAATGATTCCCCCTTACCCATTCCCCCCTTCCCGGGAATCAAAGGCCGTATCTTCACAAAAAAAAAGCCCTTCATAAAAAGGACTTTGGTAATTATCTCTTTTTCTTCTTCGCTAGGTCGGCGGCTGTCGGTTTTTTAACTGCTGCCTTTTCTACTGTTATCTGTACATGGACATGCTTGTCATCAACCTGATTAACGCCAGTGACTTTCCCTTTACGACCTTTAATGGAGATCGGTTCACCAAGTTCTGGAACACTTCCAAGAAGCTGATTCAGTATCTCTACTTTATTCTCAAAAAAGTGGACAACATACATGAGACTCACCTATTTCATAAGGATTTTCCTTATAAAATATTTAATTCCCCTCCGTTTTAGACCAATACAAAATAAGTTTTATTGACAACGAGACGGAAATTATTCACAATAACAGCAGAAAACACTGTCTCACAAATAAAAACAGTGTTTTCTTCAATATTTTTATGGACTCTTTCCAAACATCTCTTAATCCTTCTTAGCGGGACGAATTAGGAAGATGATTGAAAGGGTCTATTTTTTTACAGCAGGCACTACTGGCTGCTGTGCAGGGAAGTAGCTATTTAGAGCATGATCCTTTTTCTTTTCATTTACAGTTTCAGCTTTAACCGCACTCTTTGCTTTTTCAATTTCTGAATTAAGCTCTTCGATGCTGACACCTTTTTTCACTAGCTCCTCTGTTGCAAGGCGAATGGCATTGTTGGATTGTACAACGGACTCTCTTAATGAATCCATGGAACCTTGCGGATTGTGGAAGCCTGAAGAATTCTCAGCTGCAATAATATCCCAGAACCATTGACCTTTACGTACAAATTCTTGAGCTTGCTTGATCTTATCTTGGCTCACTCCAGAAGTAATCATCCTGTTAATATAGTAGTGCGCCGTGGTTGAAATATCCTGTGCTTCATGTAATGCACTTACGTTTGCATCTTGGATTTCAATTACACGGTCTTTTAATTTGTCTAAATCTCTATCACCATGACATTGACCGCAAGATGTATCCATTGTTTTAAGCGGTGAAGTCCAATAGTGGGAAGTGATTTTTCTTTTTCCATCTACACGCTCGTACGGCATATGACAGTCTGCACAAGATACATTAGCCTTCCCGTGTGTACCACTGGCATGTGTTTCATATTCAGGGTGCTGTGCTTTTAACATTGGTGCTCCTGAAATATTGTGAACCCAGTCTTTCTCAAAGCCGTTTTCTTTAGCAATGGTGTTATAGTATTCATACATATCTTCAGGCTTGAAACCATTATCCCATGGGAACGTTACTTCGCTGTTATCTGCCGCAAAGTGGTACTCAACATGGCACTGTCCGCAAACATAGCTGCGCATATCGTTCTTAGTTGGATTGGAAGTATCTATTCCTTGAGCTTCTAAAGCCTTGTAAAAGCTTGGACGTGTAACCCGTAAGTCCATTGTTTCGGGATCATGGCAGTCAGAACAGCCAATTGGTGAGTGTCCCATTGCTTCCCCTTTTGGCCAAATTTCTTGATTAAAATTGGCTCCCCAATAATCGTCGCCCATTTCTTCAATCATTTGAGGGACTGCAGTTGATTTACAAGTATAACAAGAACCAACTGATTTATCAGTAATCCGCTTTACATCACGAATATCTTCTAGCGCATAAACGTGCCCGCGGTCTTCATTGTATTCAGTAGCAAATCCATACCCATTAAATAGTACTGGAAGTAATGGTTCTTTATCAGGGTCATATTTGCTGCGTTTTACGGATCCATTGTATTTTGTATCTTCCATTTTTTCATTTTTCATATAGCTATTATATTGAAGTGGAAATAACTCTTTAAAGGCCTCATTGCTTATTTCGTCTTTAGAAAGGCCTGTAGTACCCCTCGCTTCCTTAGCACTTGCACTTTTTTCACCAGCACTATCACTGGAGCCGCTGCAGCCAGTAACAATGAGAACAAATACTAGTAGAAGGAGGTATGCCCCATAACGGAACTTATTCATTCTTAAAATCCTCCCTTATTTTTTAATAGCTCACCAGACTTAGGCGGCTGATGGTAACTGTCATCTTTAAAATCACTTCCATGCGGCACAGTTTGGTGACATGACATGCAATTTTCTTTAGCATCATGTGAGACATTATCAACTGTGCTTTTATGACACTCTGCACAGTTTTTATTTATTACCCTCAAGGTCCGTGTTGTCGCATAAATTCTATCAGGTATATCCTCAGTACCCAGGGTGTTGTAAAAAATATGTGTCATCCCGGCACGGCCTTTAAAAAATAACTTTCCAACCTCACTCTCATGCGGCAAATGGCAGTCGTTACACTGCAATTCTGCATGAGTCGAATCTACAAATGATGTATACACCGACTTCATTGTATGACAGTTCTGACAAAAACCTGGTGAATCTAAGTAAGCCATCGTTTTAACTGTCCCGAATGAAAAGAGTACGCCGGCGATAAGAGCACCTAATATTAATACTCTCTTATCAATTGCCAGCAATTTCTTTAACCCTCTTTTTAACATTCTTTCACCTCCCATAATATAGATCTTTCTCTCTAATTTATTGAATAAAGTACGTAAGCACTTTATTTCCAAAAGGAATGTCTTGCATGCTAAATCTTTTCTCGTTTTCTTATCATGAAAAAAGCAAATGCACCTGCAGCAATTAAACCTATTCCACTAACTGCTGCGATTGAAAAAATAGCAGGACTTTTTTCACTATCCAACGTGTCAAGCGGTTGTTGTTCTTGTTTCTCCATCAACTCAAAAGTAGGGGTTGTTTCTTCACGTTCATATGAAAGAGTAAAGCTTTTCTCTTCTCCGGCTTTTAATCCTTGAAAGAAATAGGAGTGAACTCCTATTTCTTCAGCATGATTACTTTTCTTTTCAATTGCTGGTTCAAGTACGACTTTTTTTGCTTTTAGGGGCTCAACGAACGAAACATTGAATAAGCCAACTTCCGTAAAGCTCTTAAATTGGTATGATACTGTTTTCTTTTCTTTTTCAACACTTATGGTATCTATATAAAATTCAATAACAAATTTATAAACATCATTGGGCTGTATTTCTTCACTCGTTGTCCAGGAAATTGTTCCTTTTTCTTGATCTAGTAAGTACTCTATTTCATATACCTTCGATAAGTCGCTTGAATAATCCGCAACATAGCCTATTCGGAAGTTCTTATCATCCACGGGAAGAGGAATTTCAATCTGCCCTTTTTGTGTCTGTTCCGATTTGTTACGCATGGTTCCTTGATAGCCAATTAATAATGGAGGATCCTCTTTTTTCACGTCATTTGGATGGTAAGCAAATTCAGGCATTACTTTTATCGACAGTTCTTCCATAAGTAAGATATTTTGATTTTCTTCTCCGGCTGTAATGGAAGGATTTAATAGTAGCAGTAAACATAAGAAAATATTTATATGAAGCAGCGATTTCTTCATTCGTTCTTACTTCCTTTCTAATTGTGAACTTTTTGTGAATTTATTCACAAGATTTGTCACTTTTAATCAATAGTAGCGGAAAACTTCATACTTTATTTATCCCATGATGGCCAAACTCATTCTGTGACCAAAATCACAAATACATTTTGAGTTATTTCTAATTTGTGAACTGGAATTTTACCTTATTTTCATGGTGGTATTAGGGATTTTTGATATAAAAAGACCTTCAACGAATGTTGAAGGCCAAATGTATTATGAAGATTGATTTTTTTCTTGATGAAATTTTGATTTGACTGGCTGTCCGCCTGATTGTTCGTATTTCTTTTTCGCTTGTTTTACAAGGTCAAGGTCTTGACCTAACTCGAGATCTTGATTATTGCTGCCATTTCTTGTTTTTTGTTCTGGGTTATTTTTTTTCGAGCGTTTTTTCAAGTTAGGTTTCCTCCTGTGTAAGTCTGCCCTTCTAAAACCATGGTATTTTGTAGCTGCTGTATTTGTAATCTCATACGATGGAGTTGATCCCGCTGCTGGGAATTTGCACTATGGGCCATTTTTGCAATATCCTGATAGGTTTGTTCAAGATCCTGTAAGGCCTTTGTATAGTCATCATTATTGTAATGCTCTTGAAGACTGCTTGTTTCAAACTGTTCTTTCGCATAGCGAATTGTATCCTCACACTGCTGGATTAATGCGTCCATTGAAGCACGTGTAGCCATCTAAGGACCCCCTTCTTTTTGGTGACAGGAATTCAATCCGAATCTCCTGAAGCACAGGCTTCATTCCTTATTTTGTTCTCTAACAACTTTCCTATTACAACTTCTGATTGATAATTACTGCCAATACATTTATTACAAATGGATAAGCCCTTCTATTCATGTTAAAATGGTAGTTATGTTAAAAAATATAAAGGAGGTTTCTGAATTGACTCAGACCAACCCTTTTCCATATGCTACTGACGATAAACGTTACCATACATGGAATTATCACCTTCGCCAGCAATTTGGCCATAAAGTATTTAAAGTAGCTCTAGATGGCGGCTTTGATTGCCCTAATCGTGATGGCACAGTTGCACACGGTGGCTGTACTTTTTGCAGTGCTGCTGGTTCTGGTGATTTTGCCGGTGACCGAACAGATGATTTAGAAACACAATTCCTTGAAATTAAGGAAAAGATGCATACGAAATGGAAAGATGGCAAGTACATGGCCTACTTTCAAGCCTATACAAACACGCATGCACCTGTTGAGGTTCTACGTGAAAAATTCGAGAAGGTTCTCAAGCAGGAGGGAGTCGTTGGATTATCAATTGCGACTCGTCCAGACTGCCTTCCTGATGACGTCGTTGAATATCTAGCTGAGTTAAACAAAAGAACTTATCTGTGGGTTGAACTTGGCTTGCAAACCGTGCATGAACGTACTGCGTTATTAATTAATCGTGCTCATGATTTTCAATGTTACGTTGAAGGTGTAAATAAGCTTAGAAAACATGGAATCCGCATTTGCTCCCACATTATCAATGGATTACCGCTTGAATCGTATGAAATGATGATGGAAACGGCAAGGGAAGTGGCTAAGCTTGATGTCCAAGGGATCAAAATTCATTTGCTCCACTTACTAAAAGGTACTCCGATGGTTAAACAGTATGAAAAAGGAATGCTCGAATTTCTTTCTCAAGAGGATTATGTCAATTTAGTATGTGACCAATTAGAAATTTTACCACCGGAAATGATTGTTCATCGAATTACCGGTGATGGTCCGATTGATTTAATGGTTGGACCAATGTGGAGTGTCAATAAGTGGGAAGTACTTAATTCCATTGATGCTGAGTTAAAAAGAAGAAACAGCTATCAAGGTAAATATTATCAAAAGAGCGTTGTGAGGAATTAACGATGAAGCTAGAGCGAATACTTCCCTTTGCGAAGAAATTACTCAAAAAAACTGTTACTAGAGGTGCAGTTGTTGTTGACGCTACTTTGGGTAATGGGCATGATACAGTTTTTCTCGCAGACCTTGTTGGTGAAAACGGAAGAGTGTATGGATTTGACGTACAAGAGGATGCCATTCAGTCAAGTTCAGAACGACTAAAACATCATGGGTTCGAAAATCGAGTTACCATTTTTCACGCTGGACATGAACAGCTTTCCCAGTTAATCCCTGATGAACACCACGGGAAGGTAACTGCTGCTATTTTTAACTTAGGATACTTGCCTGGCAGTGATAAAACTATTGTGACAAAACCGGAAACTACCATAGCCGCCATACAACAATTACTTGAAATCATGCTTCCAGAAGGAATAATCATTCTTGTGATTTACCATGGTCATGCTGAGGGTGCAGTTGAGCGGGACGCTTTATTGACGTATTGTCATGAAATCGACCAGAAGAAGGCTCACGTCCTTCAGTATCGATTTATCAACCAGCAAAATAATCCCCCTTTTATCGTTGCAATTGAGAAAAGGTAAACCAGGCTGCTTTGATCAGCCTGGTTTTTTCTTTATTTTTTACGAAAGTCTTGTAAACAATGAGGGAATCCATTTCTGTACGGAACGATAGGCTAATCCATTGATATAGAAAAAATAGCTTATTATTCCGCCCGTCTTTATGATGCCCTTTGCTAATTTCCGTATATTCTTCTGTTTACGAACCTTTCCATCCGATAAATAAATCCCTAGTAAGCCTCTATTAATAAGCTGGTGGAATTTCTTATGCGGCAGAAATTCTGTATGTTTGTCTGCTTCCGTTACAAAGTGCTTTAAACGTTTAAAAAGTGTTTCTGGATTTTCATAATAAAAACAGAAATTCAAGTCGCCGCCTTCGCGATCTTCTTCTTGGTCGATAAAATAATCTAACAATATATGAAGCCCCTGTATGTAAGGAAAATATCCTTTTCGAATATTTTCAGCATCTACTGCAGAAAAATCCTCTCTCATTGCATACGAGATGAGACAAAATATCCCCAATGTAGAACCAGAGCAAGCAGAAAACTCATACCATTCCATTTTAGGCAGGTTACTTTGATGGTCTTCAAACCATTTTTCAAGACGGGGTACACGTTCTTCTTGAATAACATGCTTGTGTATTTGTAAGCTGCAGTAATATTCACAGAGCTCCAGCAAGTAATCCTTTATCAATGGATAATGTTCCACTTCTTGCAAAACAGATCTGCATGTTTCTGCTAAATCGTTTAAATAGCCTCCATCGTTCTGATCCTCACGAAACCGATAATAATTTTTAGATTCACTAGCTAGTGTCAGGGCATCGCGCATGGATTCGTGAAGAGCTGCAAAGTCCTCAGGATCAAGCGAAGTACTCCGATCACAAAGATTATCCAAGTAATCACTAATGGTTTGATACGCAACGATAAACTTCACTGCCATTTTAAACTCACCATCAGCGGAAAGAGCAAGAATCCCTCCGCCTTCACAGTGGAACGTTTTATGTTCGATACTAGCCAGAGCCTGTGTTCTAAGCTCCTGATTAGGGATACTTTCTGCTCGCGATCTCCAATAACCAAGTTCTTTGTGGACTGCTGGTATAATTCTACGATATACATTCGACATGAGTCTGATTGGCATCATGGAGAGAATATCTTTCCTTTCTTAAACAATATATCCTATTGCTTTTAATTGGCTGATAACAAAATCCTTCGCATACTCAAATATATCATCCCGTTCGGGTTCATTAAAAATTTCATGATAAAGCTTTGGCCATTCTTTAAATCTTTTTTCAGATAGTGGTGCATGGTTAAACCATTCCTTAACTGGTACCTTATTTACAATCTTATCGTCACCAGCCTGCATAACAAGCATTGGGACATCCTTCGTGTCTTGAATAGTTAGGAATGCCTCTTTCATGGCCCCAGCTAATTCCCGGTACCATCTGACAGAAACTTTGGATATATAAAGGGTATCCCCTGCGTCAGCCTCAATGACATCTTGGTTTTTAGTAGCCATCTCAACGGTTATTCCAGAGTTCATTCGTAATGAAGGAAAAACAACATTTATCCCGTGTGATAGTAAATCTAAAAATTTGGATGGCCCATGTATAAGCCCGAGGCACGGTGAAGAGAGAATGACTCCAGCCAGGTCCATTTTTTCTTCCTGCAGCAACCGAATAGCTATTAACCCCCCCATACTGTGCCCGAATAAAAAAACAGGAAGTTCATAACGATAAGCTGCTTTAATCCAATCTTTTACTTCTATTAGGTACTCATCAAAGGAATCAATATGTCCTCTGCGGGATCTTGTTGTCATACCTTGTCCAGGAAGATCACCCATGACGACATGAAATCCAGACCTGCGCCACATTTCAATGAGCCAGCCGTAACGACGATGATGTTCCATTGCACCATGAACCATCACGATTACAGCCTTCGCTTCCCCCTCTGCTTCCCACTTCCACATAGCTTTTCCCCCTAGAAAAATATTCTATTTAGTATAATATTAAAGTGAATATCCATTTCAGTCAAAAAGGAGCGACAAATATGATTTATCCATACAATGGTAAATACCCAAAAATAGCTGACTCAGCTTTTATTGCAGATTTTACAACTATTACTGGTGATGTTGAAATAGGTGAGGAATCAAGTGTTTGGTTTAACACTGTTATTAGAGGAGATGTCGCGCCTACTGTTATCGGAAAAAAAGTTAATATTCAAGACAACTCCGTTCTGCACCAAAGCCCAAATAATCCATTGATTTTAGAGGATGAAGTCACCATTGGCCATCAGGTAATCCTCCACAGCTGTATTATTCGAAAAAGAGCATTAATCGGTATGGGCTCAATCGTTCTTGACCATGCCGAAATTGGTGAAGGAGCTTTTATCGGTGCTGGCAGTCTTGTCCCGCAAGGCAAAAAAATACCACCTAATACCTTAGCATTTGGCAGACCTGCAAAAGTTATTAGAGAATTAAATAAACATGACATAAGTGAAATTAACAGAATCTATACACAATATGCAGAAAAGGCCCAATATTATAAGTCATTACAAAAATAATAGTAAAAGCACCCATAACTTTTTTATGGGTGCTTACTATCTACTCTAATGTTTCATTGGCTGCAGTTCTTTTTGTCCGGAAAAGGAATACTTTCCTTCTACATAGACTTGATGCCAAATCATAAAAATAAGAACGGTCCAAATCTTACGGCTGTTATCAGCTTTTCCTTGGCAGTGGTCTTCAAGAAGGTTTAGGACATAAGATTTGTTGATTAAATGGTCTGTGTTGCTTTCGCGAATAATCGTTTTTGCCCACTCATTCATTTCATTCTTCAGCCAATGGCGAATAGGCACTGGGAAACCAAGTTTCTTCCGGTTCAATACATGGTCAGGAACGATTCCTTCTGCAGCTTTTCGCAAGATATACTTTGTTGTACCATTAGCAGTTTTCAAGCTAGTAGGAATTTTTGCTGCCGTATCAAAGACAACTTTATCTAAAAACGGAACACGAAGCTCTAATGAATGAGCCATCGTCATTTTGTCAGCCTTTAAAAGTATATCCCCGCGCATCCATGTATGAATATCAATGTATTGCATAGTATCAACGGGATCATAGCCTCTTGTTTCTGTATAAAGTGGTTTTGTAATATCGGTGAAGTGCAGCCCTTCACGATAAACAGAAAGCAATTCTCGTTTTTCTTCTTCCGTGAACATTTTCGCGTTTCCTATATATCGTTCCTCCATAGGAGTTACTCCACGTTCAATAAAGCTTTTACCCTTCATTCCCTCAGGCATCATGTTCGCTAGCCCTTTTAACAATACTTTTCCGGCTCTAGGGATTTTATTAAACATCTCTAAATCCTGCGGTTCACGGTAAATATTGTAGCCGCCAAATAATTCATCGGCTCCTTCACCCGAAAGAACAACGGTTACATGCTTCCTTGCTTCACGAGCAACAAAGTAAAGCGGAATACAAGCAGGGTCTGCAAGCGGATCATCCATATGCCACATGATTTTAGGAAGTTCATTCATATATTCCTGTGGTGTGATAACATAGCTTATATTTTCTACACCTAACTTTTCTGCTGTTTCTTTAGCTACATCAATTTCACTGAATCCCTGGTGTTCGAAACCAACAGAAAACGTTTTAATAGCTGGGTGAAATTGCTTTGCAATAGATGCAATGATTGAAGAGTCGATTCCGCCAGAAAGAAAAGAACCGACTGGAACATCACTTCTCATATGCATTTTTACTGAATCGATTAACACATCTTGTATTTCCTTAATAAACTCTGACTCTGGTTTTTGTATCGGATTGAAATGAGCTTTCCAATATCTTTTGATTTCCATTGGGGAGCCAATCTTCTTTGTAAAATAATGCCCAGGTTCTAACTTATGAATTCCTTTAGACATTGTATTCGGCTCAGGAACAAACTGATAAGTCAGATAGTACTGTAGTGAATCATAGTCTAAGACATCATTTTCCAGGGCTAACAGAATACTCTTTTTCTCGGAAGCAAAGAAAGTTCTCTCTCCATCTACAAAATAAAAGTATGGTTTAATTCCGAATGGATCCCTTGCACCAAATAAAGTCTGCTCTTGTTTATCCCAGATGGTAAAGGCAAACATACCACGAAGTTTTTCTACAGCTTTTTCTTTCAAATGACTGTAAAGGGCAATAATGACTTCAGTATCCGAATTTGTAGCAAATTCCAAGCCTTCTTTAAGCAACTCTTCACGAAGTTCTACATAGTTATAAACCTCGCCGTTAAAAATAATCCAATACCGTTCATTTTCATATGTTAACGGCTGATGACCGCATTCGATATCAATAATACTTAACCTGCGAAAACCAAATTGAATATGGTCATCATAATAAAAACCATCATCATCTGGTCCACGATGGGTAATAATATCGTTCATATTTTTAAATAGTTGTTTTTGTTCATCACGATAGTTTTGTTCCTTGTCGTGTACACAACCAATAAACCCACACATTATGTACGTCACCTACTCCAATCTAAATATCCAATCTAAAAAACACACTCTCTATCCTACCACTATTTATATAAAAATGTCAGTGTGAAAGGTAGGAAAATTCAGGTATAAACAGTTTTCACCTAAACACATTGCCCTAAACTTAGACGACTAAATGAAAAAGAGAGTTACATATAATGCAACCCCCCCTGTGTTGTTTCTGCTTAAATATTAGCTTGTTGACGCAAAGCATCTGCTTTATCCGTACGTTCCCAAGGAAGATCCACATCTGTACGGCCAAAATGACCATATGCAGCTGTTTGTTTGTAAATTGGGCGACGTAGATTTAACATGTTAATAATTCCTGCAGGACGAAGGTCAAAGTTTGCACTAACAAGGTCAACTAGTACATCTTCGCTTACTGTACCAGTACCAAAAGTATCAACTGAAATAGATACAGGTTTTGCTACCCCGATAGCATATGCAAGTTGAACTTCAACCTTGTCAGCAAGTCCTGCTGCTACTATATTCTTAGCAACGTAACGAGCTGCATAGGCTGCTGAACGGTCAACTTTTGTTGGATCTTTACCAGAGAATGCTCCACCGCCATGACGAGCATAACCGCCGTAAGTGTCTACGATGATTTTTCGACCTGTTAAACCAGCATCCCCTTGAGGTCCGCCGATAACAAAACGACCTGTTGGATTAATGAAATACTTTGTATTTTCATCAATTAGTTCAGTCGGAACAACTGGATTAATAACATACTCTTTTACATTACGCTGAATTTGCTCTAGCGTAATTTCAGGATGGTGCTGTGTCGAAATAACAATTGTGTCGATACGGACAGGCTTGTCATTCTCATCATATTCAACTGTTACTTGTGTCTTACCATCTGGACGCAGGTAAGGAAGAAGTTCCTCTTTACGAACCTCTGTCAAACGACGTGCAAGTTTGTGTGCTAAAGAAATTGGAAGAGGCATTAGTTCTTTCGTTTCATTACAAGCAAAACCAAACATTAAACCTTGGTCTCCTGCACCAATTGCTTCAATTTCTTCATCAGACATTTGACCTTCACGCGCTTCAAGTGCCTGATCGACACCCATCGCAATGTCCGGAGACTGTTCACCAATAGAGGTGATAACGCCACAAGTCTCGGAATCAAAGCCATACTTTGCACGATTGTAGCCAATTCCTTTAATAGTTTCACGAACAATTTTAGGAATGTCTACATAAGTGGATGTGGTGATTTCGCCAGCAACTAACACGAGTCCAGTTGTTACTGATGTTTCAGCAGCAACTCGGGCATTAGCATCCTTCGCTAAAATAGCATCTAAAATGGAATCAGAAATTTGGTCACACATCTTATCAGGATGACCTTCAGTTACTGATTCAGAAGTGAACAAACGACGTTTTGTTGACATCTGAATTCCTCCTATATTATGAGATAAATCAAGGTTCATATGAAGGTTACAGGAATACTTCTTGAACCACTGACATTGATACGGTACTCATTCCCTTAGTATGAAATAAACAAAGGATTTTTATTAGCAACTCTTAAATAAAAGGTCTTATACAAAACAAAAAACCTTACCACATGAGGAAAGGTTGTTTTCGGGCCTTTCGCTCTTATCGTTCAAGGTCAAAGCCTTGCGTCAGATTAGCACCTTCGCACTTGAGATTAGGACCAACGCTAGATTTAAATGGTCATCTCATGAAGCAGGTTGCTGGGTTTCATAGGGCCTGTCCCTCCACCAGCTCAGGATAAGAGAGTATCCGTTCAAATTAGTATCATACTTGAACTAGTCGAGCAATGTCAATGAATTTTTTAGCAAATTAAGGATAAACGTATTAAACTTTTCCATTTTAATTTAAAAGTAAGTTATACAACCTAAATTCACTAATTAGTATAGACTATTCATTTGAATGTGTTATACTATTTGTAAATATATTGAATATTAAAAACTTGAAAAGGAAGGGTTCCCTTGATCAATTCAGTTCATGTCCCAAATGAATTAAGCCAATTGTTGAATGAAAATAATGTACACATTCAATTGTCTGTACCTCAACTAGTGGAGAAAATCTTATCAAGAAATGAAGGGAAATTAACCTCTACTGGGGCTATTAGTGTTTCAACAGGTAAATATACCGGCAGATCTCCTTCTGATAAATTTATTGTAATGGAAGAATCAACCAAGGAAAAAATCGATTGGGGTCATTTAAATCAACCAATTTCAGAGGATGTCTTTAACAGCCTCTATCATAAAATGTTAGAATACTTAAAAGTAAAAGATGAGATTTTTGTGTTTAAAGGTTTTGCAGGTGCAGATAAAAAAACGCAGCTGCCAATTCAAATTGTGAATGAATATGCTTGGCATAATTTATTTGCTCATCAATTATTTATCCGCCCTAGTGATGAAGAATTACTGACACATAAATCCGGGTTCACGGTAATTGCTGCTCCAAATTTCAAGGCAGACCCTGTTATGGATGGAACAAAATCAGAAACTTTTATCATTATTTCCTTCGAAAAGCGTACTATTTTAATTGGCGGTACTGAATATGCCGGTGAAATGAAAAAGTCCATTTTCTCCATTATGAATTACTTATTGCCTGAGAATAATATTTTCTCCATGCATTGTTCTGCTAATATCGGTGTAGAAGGTGATGTAGCTCTATTCTTCGGTCTTTCTGGCACAGGTAAAACAACTTTATCTGCAGATCCAAAACGCCGTTTAATTGGTGATGATGAGCATGGCTGGTCATCTAACGGGGTCTTCAATATTGAAGGCGGCTGTTACGCAAAAACCATTAATTTATCCCGTGAAAAAGAACCACAAATCTTCGATGCCATCTGTTTTGGTTCTGTACTTGAAAATGTTGTCCTTAATCCAGAAACACGAATTGCTGACTACGACGATGCTACCCTTACCGAAAATACACGGGCTGCCTATCCAATAGATGCAATCGATAATATTGTTAAGCCAAGCATTGCAGGGCACCCGAATACCATCGTTTTTTTAACAGCTGATGCCTTTGGTGTACTGCCCCCAATTTCAAAGTTAACAAAGGAACAAGCCATGTATCATTTCTTAAGTGGCTATACTTCAAAATTAGCAGGAACAGAACGTGGTGTTACATCTCCTGAAGCAACTTTCTCTACATGTTTTGGTGCACCATTCCTTCCTTTACCTGCTACACGTTATGCCGAAATGCTGGGTGAGAAAATTCTTGAGCATAATGCGAATGTCTTTTTAGTGAATACCGGATGGACAGGTGGAGAATACGGAGTCGGCAGCCGAATGAAGCTATCTTACACAAGGGCTATGATCCAGGCTGCATTAGAAGGCGAACTGAACTTAGTTGAAACAGTTAGAGACAATATTTTCGGTCTGAATATTCCGCTCCATGTTGCCGGGGTTCCTGATGAGGTGTTGCAGCCAAGCAAAACATGGGCTGATCCACAGGCTTATGATACGAAAGCGAAAGAATTAGCAGGCAAATTCCGTGAAAACTTTAAAAAATTCACCAAAGTCTCTGCAGAAATAGAAGAAAAAGGCGGTCCTGTCGCTTAAAATGAAAGCCCTTATCGATATCGATAAGGGCAATTTTTATTAATTTGTAGAATTTAATGAAATTAATTGGTAGGTTATCATCGTACTGCTGTTTTGCCATTCAACTTTTTTAATCACAGCTGATCCGCTCGTATCACTTTCAAGTGTTTTTCTAACATCAATCGGAATATCAATCGGATAAAGCCTATAGCCTTCTTTTTCTAATTGGAAAAGGTTTTCTTCTACTCTCTTCTCTCTGCCTTTTGTGACAATTAAGGTATTTAACTCAAAGGGCATACCCATAGTATTTCGCTCCTTTAGCATTTGGACTTACTATTATCTTATCATCTTTTGATCTGATTTTTCATCCACTGGCATAAATCCTTCACAATTTTTCTGTTTACCCCAGGAGGAAAATAGTGAGTATACTCATCAAAATACCAGGATTCCACCGGCTTACCTAATGTCCTAAGTCTGCGCTCAAGTCTGTAGGCATGCTCAACTGATACATTCTTGTCATTAACCCCATGAATGATGAGAACTGGGGCAGTAAGGCTTTCAAGCTCATAGAGCGGAGTTCGCTCTTGGTATCTGTCCGGATACCTTCCTGGAGTACCACCGATTACCCTTTTCATCATTTTTCGCAAATCTTTTCTTTCTTCGTATGTTAAAGTCATGTCTGATACCCCGCCCCACGTAACAACCGAAGCTGTCTCAGGAAATTGCAGACCTGTCATCAATGCCATCACACCGCCACGGGAAAAACCAAATACATGGATATCTCTCACCCTCGATATTGTTTTTAAAAGCTCAAAGGCAGCAAAAGCATCCAGTCTATCCTCTCCGGCAAAATCTTCATTACCTTCTCCGCCTTGATTTCCCCGATAGTATGGGGCAAATACAATGAATCCCTCAGAGGCAAATTGTGCAATTCTTGAAGGTCTTACTTTTCCAACATTCTTTATGCCTCCCCGCAAGTATAAAAAGCCGTCATACACCTCTTTACTTTTCGGTTCAGCAAGCATCCCTTTTACCCTCAATCCATTGGATAGGTAGGTTATTTCCCATAATTCCACACTAGGATTGGGTGAAGGGAAACGGTGAGCCTCTATGATTATTTCATTTCGTTTGTACACCTAAATTTCACCCTTCCATTTCCAGCTTAAAAATTTTATGTAACTAGGCATTCACACATTTTTTTCTCATTCATACGATATGGTAGGCCAATAGCCCAGATATAGCTGTATTTAAAGGAGGTTTAAATGTGAAAAAATGGTTCAAATTGTGTTTATCATCCTTTCTCATTGTGATTCTAATGTTTTCCATTGCAGCTTGTAACGGTACTGACAAGAACGATACAGAGAAAATCGAAAAGGTGCGTTTAGTAGAAGTTACCCGTTCGATCTTCTATGCTCCTGAATATGTTGCTATCGCAAAAGGATTTTTCGAGGAAGAAGGCTTAGATGTCGAACTGACTACAGCTTTTGGCGGTGATAAAACCATGACTGCTCTATTATCAGGTGGTGCCGACATTGCTCTAGTAGGGTCTGAAACTTCAATTTATGTTTACGCTCAGGATTCAAATGACCCAGTCATAAACTTTGCTCAATTAACGCAAACAGATGGTACTTTCCTTGTGTCTAGAGAAAAAATTGATAATTTCTCATGGGATCTTTTAAAGGGGTCAACGTTCTTAGGGCAGCGTACTGGCGGTATGCCGCAGATGGTTGGAGAATTTGTTTTAAAGAAACATGGCATTGATCCGCATCAGGATTTAAATCTTATTCAAAATATAGACTTTGCTAATATTGCGAGTGCTTTTGCTTCCGGAACAGGGGATTTTGTTCAATTATTCGAACCGCAAGCCAGCATCTTTGAACAAGAAGGTAAAGGACATATTATTGCATCGTTTGGAACTGAATCAGGGCATGTCCCTTATACAACTTTTATGACTAAAGACAGCTACATGAAAGAAAACAAAGACATCGTAGAAAAATTTACACGAGCGATATATAAGGCACAGCAATGGGTTGAAACACATAGCTCTGACGAAGTAGCAGAGGCAATTCAATCCTATTTTCCCGACACTGATGTTGAACTCATCAGTACAGTGGTAGACCGTTACAAAGAGCAAGGATCATTTGCGACTGACCCAATCCTTGATGTTGATGAATGGAACAATCTTCAGGATATCATGGATGAAGCCGGTGAGCTCCCAGAAGAAATTGATCATAAAACACTGGTCAATACAGAAATAGCAGAAAAAGTGACAGAAGAATAATGAATTTGGGAGGCCGTCCATATGAGTTTTTTAGCTATTAAGGATGTACATCACACTTATTTTACTAAAGCCTCTGCAACCACGGCCCTCTCCGAGATTACTTTGCAAGTTGAGGAAGGAGAATTTGTTTCCTTCCTCGGCCCTAGCGGCTGTGGGAAAACAACATTACTTTCCATCATTGCCGGGCTGATAAAGCCTACCCATGGAACCATATTACTTGAAAACAAACCCTTATCAGGATTAAAAAATCAAATAGGTTATATGCTTCAGCAGGATTACCTATTTCCTTGGAAAACGATAGAGGAAAATATCCTCCTCGGTTTAAAATTATCAAATCAATTAAATGATGGAACCAAAAGAGCAGCTTTAGACTTGTTAAAACAAATAGGATTAGGCGGTATAGAGAAGCAGCTTCCGAAACAGCTCTCAGGCGGCATGCGCCAGCGTGCAGCTTTGGTTAGGACCCTAGCCACTGAACCTAAACTGCTGATGCTGGATGAACCCTTTTCTGCTTTAGATTATCAGACCAAGTTAAAGCTCGAAGATCTAGTGTCGAAAACGCTTGACGAATTTGGAAAAACAGCCATCCTTGTAACCCACGATATCGGAGAAGCCATTGCCATGAGTGACCGGGTTGTACTCTTTTCACCAAGCCCGGGAAGGATTCATAAGGTATTTGAAATGCCCGATGAACTAAAAAGCTTGTCGCCTTTTAACGCAAGAAACCATGAAACTTTTTCTAGTATTTTTCAGACAATATGGAAGGAGTTGGAGTCACTTGAGTCAGGGAAAGAATAGTGTGAACCTCCTCCATAAAAATTATTTACATTCACTAAGCATAGAAAAAAGATGGGTACGTTTCTATCAGGGTGTCATATTCATCGTTTTTTTCTCAGGCTGGGAATTATCCAGTCAGCAGCGTTGGATTGACCCGCTGCTGTTCAGTTCCCCATCTAAGATTTGGAATTTATTTTTAGAGAAATTCCATGATGGAACCTTGCTGTCCAATCTTGGTGTCACCTTAACAGAAACAGTTTTTGGTTTTATATTAGGGACTCTGCTTGGTACATTATTAGCAGCACTGCTATGGTGGTCACCAATGCTGTCAAAGATTATTGACCCCTATCTAGTCATCTTAAATGCTATGCCTAAGGTTGCATTAGGGCCAATTTTAATTGTTGCTCTTGGGCCAGGATATTCGTCAATCATTGCAATGGGTGCAATCATTTCCGTGATTATTACCACCATCGTCGTTTATACGTCCTTTAAAGAAGTGGACCCTAACTATTTAAAAGTACTTCAAACATTTGGAGCAAATCGCTTTCAGTGTTTTAAAGAGGCTATCCTGCCTGCCAGCTTTCCAACTATTATTTCAACCCTAAAGGTAAATGTTGGTTTATCGTGGGTTGGTGTCATTGTTGGTGAATTCCTAGTTTCCTCTAGAGGCCTGGGTTATATGATTATTTATGGCTTCCAAGTATTTAATTTCACACTCGTCTTTTTATCACTGCTGGTGATTGCTGTCGTTGCTACCATTATGTACCAGCTTGTAGAGTTATTAGAGAAAAAACTTATCAAGGAATAGCGGCTTATTATATATTTGTCGCTATTCTTTTTCGTTATTAAGTTTATATATATACTGAATACATTCTAAGATCACTTCATCCTTCATAATGAAACTGTACTCATTACCAAACCGGAATTGCAAGATATCTCCTTGAACCTCTACAGGTCCATTTGTTTCGTGATAATTGGCCGATTTACTTATCTCTTTTACTTTGCCCCAAAAAACGGCCTTCACAAATGATTCATTTTCTTTAATTACTTTATATTCAGCGATCTGTGCCATTTCATCCATTATGGCACCCGTTTCTTCATAAACCTCTCGGCAAGCCGCCTCTTTTAGTGACTCACCTTCTTCCACTTTCCCTCCTGGA
Organism: Neobacillus niacini; assembly: GCF_019749295.1. Taxonomy (GTDB): domain Bacteria; phylum Bacillota; class Bacilli; order Bacillales; family Cytobacillaceae; genus Neobacillus; species Neobacillus niacini_D. The sequence continues at coordinate 24,140 of NZ_JACWFG010000008.1, read as the reverse complement.
AATTCCAGACCGCGTACCTTATGATTTGTTAAGAACCAAGCACCCTTATACTGACAAATAACTAGGACATGCTTTACTGGCTCCTGGAATGCATTGGTTGTGAGTGATAGCTCCACTTTGTTGCCGAGTTTATCAAAAAAAACTTTCATACATACTCTCCCTTAGAACCCTTGTTGCATTCATTATAATCGAAAAAAACGGAAAATCCTCTAAATAGGATTTCCCGCTTCTCTCAACCTTGATTAGGTAAAATATTCATTGACCTAATATGGTTTTTTGCTTCTTCATCGCCAAGGTTATAAATCATTCCATACACTTGATCAATGGTGCTGTCATATGAGTCATTTTCACGATCATGGTGATATTGAACATATGGAACATGGGCTCTAAAGAAGTTTTTCCATTCCGTCGAGTAGTTCTGATCAAAAAGCTCTCTTAACTGTGTGATTTCTTCATCATTCGCTTGAATTTTAAAGCTCCATGCAGAAGCTGTTGGACTTTGTGATATTTGTCCATGCCCAACGTCTATATAATAGGTCTTTTTTTGCTCTTCCATTATGTCATCCCCTTACTTATATTATTTAAAATTTCCCACAATCAAATAAAATTTATTCTTTTTCAGATTTCTACTCATTTTTTAGAACTGAATGATGTATAATTGTCATAATATTAAGAAAATGGATTTTGAACATTTTAAGATATTTTTGCTTCAGTCATAGAGGATATTTTTCATCATTAAGGGAATTGAATAAGTAAGGAAAAAATTTTTAAAAAATTCTTTGGAGGTGAACGGAAATGAGATTGGTCGATGAATTATTTCAGATGTATCGAGACAAGCTGACGGGTGATGAAGAGGACATTGATATGTTAGCATTCGCCTTCTTAGAAGAAATGTCACATGAGGATCTTCTCCATTTAATAAAAGAGATGGATAAACAAGAACTATATGATTTAATGGGGCTTTATTTAATTGAAAGCTTAAAAGGAAAGTTTGCACAAGAGGAATACGGACAACAGCGCACCCATACTTACTATCCAAGAAATATCCATTGATTAATACATACCAGAGATTTATAGGAACTGCACATGCAGTTTCTTTTTTTTTGTAAAAAAAGTGTAAAACCATGCTAAAATAAGGAGGGGAAAGGGAGGAGAAAGAATGTATACAATATTTGTAGTAAGTATTATTATCATCATTGTGGTATTATTGCTTGCTGTTATTACAACTTCAAAAGCCTATTCATTTAAACATACAGTAGATTCTCTTGACGATAATCCTTATTTAAATAACGAGCAGAATGAGGATGACGAAAAAAGGCCATAAAAAATTCCTATTCAACCGAATAGGAATTTTTTTAATCTAACTCCATCATTAAATCTTTTTGATTTAAGCAAATACTTGTTTTAAGTCTTCTTTATCCTGTTCAAGCCAAAAACGCATTAAACGTTTTGCCCCCTCTAAATCATGAAGCTTTGCTTGTCCGCATTGTCTTTCATTTGCTGCAGGGATCTCAGTTATCTCTACTGCACTCTTCATCGTTGCTTCAAGAAGGTCAATAATTTCTTCAACTGTCGGCTCACCACTAACCACCAAATAATAGCCTGTTTGACAGCCCATAGGTGAAATATCGATAATATCGAAATGATTATACTTTTCTACATGAGCACGAAGATTGAAGGCTAGGAGATGCTCTAATGTATGGATGACATCTGGTTTCATTGCCTGTTTGTTTGGCTGACAAAAACGGATATCATATTTATTAACAATACCGTCACTTCCTACCTTATGAACGCCACAATGTCTAACATATGGGGCTTTAACGGCATTATGATCTAAATCAAAGCTTTCTACTGATGGCATGCTTCTCCACTCCTTTTGTTCGTCTAAACAGTATCATACAATAAATCCCGAGTTTTTTCATCAACATTAAGACATTTAACAATTTAGACGTTTTTTTCTATCTATGATATGGTTTAAGTAATCTTGTTTGGAGAGTGTAACTATGTTTAAAAAAATCTTTATTTCCATTATTCGATTTTACCAAGTGGTAATATCACCAATTAAACCGCCAAGCTGCCGCTTTTATCCCACATGTTCACATTACGGCCTAGAAGCAGTTCAGCGATTTGGTGCGTTAAAGGGCGGCTGGCTGACTATAAAGAGAATTTCTAAATGTCATCCTTTTCATCCAGGTGGAATTGATCACGTGCCTGAAAAAAAAGAGTTTTAGATTTCATATCCATTGACAACCACATCAAGCTTTCCTGTTTTTGGATCAATAACGAGCCCGTGTACCGGAACACCTTCTGGCATTAATGGATGGTTTCTTATTACTCCAACACTGTGCTCGACACTTTCTGTGACATTATCGAAACCGTGAAGCCAATCTTTTATATTGATTCCTGAATAAGTCAGCGTATCAATGGTTTCAGAGGTTACCCCTCGACTCATCATACTATCTATTACCGGCTCAGCTTTTAATCCACTCATCCCGCAATCGTGGTGAGCAATAACTAGAACTTCCTCTGCTTGCAGCTGGTATACTGCAATAAGGATACTCCTCATAATACTTCCAAATGGATGAGATACTAACGCCCCAGCATTTTTAACAGTTTTTACGTCCCCGTTATTTAAGTTTAAAGCCTTAGGCAATAACTCCAATAATCTTGTATCCATACAAGTTAAAATGACCGTTTTTTTATTTGGGAACTTTGTTGTTTCATATTTCTCATATTCACGACTCTCAACAAATTTTTGATTATAATCCAGTATTTCATTCAATAATGCCACTTTTATCCCACCTTTTTTTAGATTACTATTAGCATACATAAATACAAAAGGATGAAACAATATTTTGCTTGCAATTAGTTGATTTTTTTTGTAAGATACATAAGGAAATCGGAATCGTTCCGTATTACACAATTTTATATAATTTGAATTCCAAAAATTTTTCGAATATAAATCGTAATAACTCCGGTTTATAGTCCATACAACAAAGGAGAACTTATGAAAAAAAACTTTTTATTCCCGATAATATTATTAATTGTAAGTTTTGTAATGACTGCATGCAGTAATGAAAAAGAGAAATCACAGAAAGAGAATGACGAGTTATCGATTTATACCACTGTATTCCCAATTCAATATTTTACTGAGCGAATCGGAGGTAAACATGTTAATGTAAACACCATTTACCCGCCAGGCGCGGATGAGCACACTTTTGAACCATCCCAAAAGGATATGATAAAACTTGCTGACTCAGACTTATTTTTCTATATTGGCTTAGGTTTAGAAGGATTCGTTGAAAAAGCAAAAACATCATTAAAAAACGAAAATGTCCTGCTGATTCCAGTTGCAGAGGATTTAAATTTAGAATCTGCCGAAGAACATGAGCATGAAGAAGAAGGTCATGAAGATGAAAAACATGACCATGGAGATTTTAATCCACATGTATGGCTTGATCCCATTTATTCAAAAGAAATGGCAGCTGTCATTAAAGATTCTTTAGTTGAAAAAATGCCCGGAAATAAACAGGTATTTGAACAAAATTATCATCAGCTAGCGGATGAATTAGATCAACTAAATGTAGAATTTGAAGATACAATAAAAAATGCAAAACATAAAGATATCCTTGTCACCCATGCAGCATTTAGTTATTGGGAGCATCGGTATGGTTTAAAAGAAATTAGCATTTCTGGTCTGTCTACAACCAACGAACCCTCTCAACGAGAACTAGAAGATATTATCTCACTTGCTGATGAGCTTGGTCTGCATTATATCCTCTTTGAACAAAACGTACAATCAAAATTAGCAGAAATTGTTCAGGAAGAAATTGGTGCAAAGGCATTACCTGTCCATAATTTAGGGATATTAACAAAAGAAAATATTGAAGAAAATGAAACATACTTTTCACTAATGAAACAAAACCTTAAGTCACTTAAAACAGCATTAAATGATTGATTTCCTGTTACTGACAGGGATGACAATCGTGTAAATATCAAAAGCTATTTCTGTATTACGAATTAAATTGAGGAGTGATACGAATGGCACAAGATGTATTATGTGAAGTAAACAACTGCTCTTACTGGGCAAAGGGAAATAAATGCAGTGCTGATAGCATATATGTTGTCAGCCATAAAGGTAAGACCGCTGATAACAGCCGTGAAACTGATTGTAAAACCTTCGAACCTTCAGATATATAAATAAAAATAAACCAGACTTTTTCGGTCTGGTTTATTTATTTTCAAAGGTAAATAATCTTTCAGCTATAGTAGTTTCTTTCAGCCTGTTTCTGTTGATATCAAATCCAATACCCGGCTTATCAGGTACATGTACAAATCCATTTTCAATACTAACTTCTGGTGTAATAATATCTTCATCCCAAAATCGATTGGATGCGGAAATATCCCCTGGAATTGTAAAGCCTGGCAGGGAAGCAAGTGCAATATTATGTGCTCGGGAAATTCCGAATTCAATCATTCCCCCACACCAAACCTCTATTCCCTTATCAAGACAATAATCATGTATTCTTTTTGCTTCGTGAATGCCCCCAACTCTTCCTGCCTTAATATTAATTATTTTACAGCTCCCCAGTTCAACCGCATTTTTTGCATCTTCAAAACTTACAATACTCTCATCTAAGCAGATTGGCGTATTTAGCTGTTTTTGGAGCAAGGAATGCTGAATGATATCATCACTTGCCAATGGCTGTTCAATCATCAATAGATTAAAGTCATCGAGGGATTTTAACCTATCAAGATCTTTTAATGTATAAGCAGAATTAGCGTCAGCCATTATTTGCAAATTGGGAAAATGACTTCGAATACCTGCTAGGAAAGAATAATCCTGTTGTGGACTTATTTTAACCTTAACGCGCTGATATCCCTCACCTATGTAGTTTTCTATCTCTTTAAGAGCATTGCTGAGTGAATCAACTGCAACTACAACACCTGAAGCAACTTGTTCTCTCGTTCCGCCAATAATCTTAGAAAGAGATTTGGAATTTCTTTTTGCATACAAATCCCAAATGGCCATTTCTAACCCAGCCTTAGCCATATTATTTCTTCTTACAGTCTTAAATAATATGGCTGCGTCCTCAGGATGCTTAATACGATTATTCATAAGCAAAGGAATTAAGATATCACTTAACATATGTAGACTGGTCTTAACTGTCTCTTCTGTATACCATGGGGTAGAAAAGGCCACACCTTCCCCAAATCCGGAAACCCCATCTGTATCCATTACCTCTATGATGATTCCTTCACGTTCTATCACTTTACCTAAGTGTGTATGGAAGGGTGATTTCAGTGGCATAGTGATCACTTTAAGTCGGATTTGTGCTATCCTCATTCCTTTTCCCTGCCCTCATCAATCAATTCATATAACTTTCTGCGAAGCAGCTTTTTAGCAGCATTTCGCGGGAGTAATTCTGTAAAGTGAAACGTTCTCGGTACTTTGTATTTAGCTAAGTTTTCTAAACAGTGTTGTTGAAGTTGGCTGGCAGAAACACTCGCACCATCTCTCCGAACAATAAAGGCAATCGGAACCTGTCCCCATGTTTCATCTTCCACTCCTGTAATACCGGCATCAGCAACCTCAGGATGAGATAATAAAACGGATTCTACTTCTGCAGGGTAAATGTTTTCCCCGCCTGAAATTATCAGGTCAGAACGTCTGTCAAGAACATATAAGAATCCTTCTTCGTCGACATAGCCAATATCCCCAGTATGAAACCAACCCTCGACAAGGTTCTTCTTTGTGGCTTCAGGTCGAAATAAATAACCTGTTGTGACGTTTGGACCTTTTACAACAATCTCGCCTGCTTCTTTTGGTGCAGCCATTTTTCCATCCGCCAGCAGGATTTTAAGCTGCGAGGGAAACAAAGGCTTACCTGCTGAACCTAGTTTTGAGATGCTGTATTCAGGGGAAAGTGTCACAATTTGTGATGATGTCTCGGTCATCCCATAAGATTGAAAAACAGGTAGTTTCTTTTCCAAACAAGCCTCTAATAGTGGTAATGGTGCAGGACCACCCCCAAGAAGGAAACAACGGAAATGAGAAGGAAGTTGTGCTTCCTTAAGGCTCTCAACAATCCTAAACAGCATGGTACCAACTACTGACATAATCGTAACCTGTTTCGTTCTAATATCCTCTATTGCTTGCTCAGCATCAAATGTGTGATGTAGAATAATAGGCATTCCATAGATAACACCGCGCATTAAAATTGAAAATCCGCTTATATGAAAAAGAGGAACACTGCATAGCCAGCGATCTGTCTCGGTATATCCTAAGTTTAAAGCTGATCCAACACTACTCCACCAATGGTTTCCGTATGTTTGAATAACTCCCTTCGGATTTCCTGTAGTACCTGACGTATACATAATGGTACAGACGTCATCTAAATTTATTTCTTCCTGAATGACTGGTACATCGGTTGGTACTGCAAACAGCTCATCTTTTGTTATAACTGGTATGGTTACTTTTTGTTTTAATTCATCAAAGCCTGATTCAGTAATCAAAATAGAAGTCTTCGAATCGTTTAACTGCCATGCTAACTCTTTTGACGTTAAGCGGTTATTTAGAATGACTGACTTAACCCCAAGCAGCTGAAGAGCAAATAATATCACTACCGTATCAATATGATTTTTCAACAATACTCCGATATATTGATCTCTTTTTACTCCTATACTTGTGAGTTGACCAGCACTTATAATCGATTTTTCATAAAGCTCTCTAAACGTAATTGGTTCATTTTGAAAATAAACCGCGATCCGATCTGGTGTAAGTAACGCTCTCTTTTTCAAAAAATTCGGCATTGTTTCGGAACTCATTTTTTTCACCTGCTTATTGTCTAGCTTCAGCACAGAGGAGCTTGAAGCCTTTTCGATATAAAAACAGCCTGATGGAGTCCATCAAGCTGCAATAAAAAATCTTCAAATCAAGGAAAACGTGGGAATTGACCAAAATCTGGCTTACGCTTTTCTTTAAATGCGTCACGGCCTTCTTTGGCTTCTTCTGTTGTATAGTAAAGCAGTGTTGCGTCACCAGCAAACTGTTGAAGACCTGCTAATCCATCAGTATCTGCATTCATTGCTGCCTTCAAGAAACGAAGGGCAGTTGGGCTTTTCTCAAGAATTTCATTACACCACTGAATGGTTTCCTCTTCTACTCTTTCAAGAGGAACCACTGTATTTACTAAGCCCATGTCAAGAGCTTCCTGTGCATTATACTGACGGCATAAGAACCAAATTTCACGAGCCTTTTTATGACCGATAATTCTAGCTAGGTAGCCTGAACCATAACCTGCATCGAAGCTGCCTACATTCGGACCTGTTTGTCCAAAAACGGCATTATCCGCTGCAATCGTTAAATCACACACAACATGTAAAACATGTCCGCCGCCAATCGCATATCCCTTAACCATCGCAATAACTGGTTTTGGAATGACACGTATTAAGCGTTGAAGATCAAGGACATTTAAACGAGGGATTTGATCCTCACCCACATATCCGCCATGGCCGCGTACTTTTTGGTCACCGCCTGAACAAAATGCCTTATCTCCAGCACCTGTTAAAACAATTACCCCTACACTTGAATCATCACGAGCATAGGCAAAAGCATCGATTAATTCCATAACGGTTCTTGGTGTAAATGCATTATGTACATGTGGACGATTAATGGTAATCTTTGCGATTCCGTTATATGTTTCATATAAAATTTCTTCATATTTACGTCCTGCAATCCATTCTACTGTCAAATTAAACTTCCTCCTTTATAATTTACTAACTAAAAAGTCACTTACTATTGTACCAAACTTTTCTTTTTGTTCCACATGAATTGCATGTCCGCTATCATTAATTATAATACTTGAAGCATTTTTTAAATCCTTTAGCATTTTTTCAGTAATTTTGCAGAACTTTTCGTCCTTATTTCCAGTTACCAATAACACTTCACAATTTAGTAATGATAACTTTTCCCACCAAGATGGCTGGGAACCTGTCCCCATCCCCAGCAGACTATTCGCAAGTCCTAAAGTATTATTGGATATTCGTTGTTCCCTAATACTTCTTTGAATTGATTCGGGAAGGTTTTTCATCGTTGAAAAGAGCGGGATGCATTCCCAATAGTCAACAAATGAAGGAATGCCCTGTTCCTTAATAAAGTTTGCTAGTTCCCTATCTTTCATACGGCGCTGAATTCTTTCTTCTTCCGTTCTCAGTCCTGGTGAAGCACTTTCCAATATAAGCTTTCGAACTCTCTCAGGAAACAAAATAGCAAAGGTCAGAGCAAGCCTTCCCCCCATTGAATATCCGAGCAAATCCGTTTGTTCAATTCCCAGCTCATCTAGAAGCGCCAGCAAGTCTTTTGCAGCTGATTCAATTGTATAGCGATGTACATCTTTGGGTGAATCAGATTTGCCATGACCGATAATGTCTGGAATGATTAATTTTGAATGCTTACCCCAAATGGAGCAAAAAGGTGTCCAGGTGGAAGAGTCTCCAGTAAATCCATGTAATAACAATAACGGAAATCCTTCCCCGCACACTTCGACATGAACATCTAGATTGTTAATAGTAACCCGCATTACTGCAGACCTTTGACATAATTTGATATTTCCTGGGAAACAATCCGCCAAAAGTCGCGGTGTTGTGTTAAATTACTGTCTCTATTTGTTACAACTTCATATACATTTAAACCCTTAGCATAAGATGATTGGTTCATTAGTTCATTAAAATGTTCCCAATCCTTTACTTTTGTATAGTTCCCATTGAACATCGTAACTGAATGCTCAAATTCTAAGTTTAACGGAGTACCAAATAAAAGTTCGAAATTCTTAGGGTGCTGCGCTTGCGGCAGGAAGGAGAAGATTCCGCCTCCATTATTGTTTACAACAATAATTCGTATATCAATACCATACAGCTTTGATGCAACCATACCATTTAAATCATGGAAAAAGGTTAAATCACCTAAAACAAGATATAAAGGTTCTGTGTAAATAGCAGCGCCCAAGGCTGTTGAGACCGTACCATCGATACCATTGGCGCCCCTATTTGCCATTACTTTAATTGACTTTTGATTATTGAGAAAGAAACTATCCAAGTCTCTAATCGGCATACTGTTTCCAACAAACAATGTTGCATTTTCCGGAAGCATCTGTGCTAATTGGTAGAACAAGCGGCCTTCACTTAACTCTTGATGATCCTTTATTAGCGCCATATTCGCTTTGGTAAGATTATTTACTTTCTGCCATTTCTCTAGAAAATCCTCAGATTTACTAGGTTGGATATAGGCTGATAATTGCTCACAGAATATAGTTTCATTACAGTAGATCATCTCGGTAGAAAGTGATGCTGGATCCCTCCAGCCTCCTGCCCCGTCAATAACAAATTGTTCAGCCTGATGATTTTCTTTTAGGAATATGGTTAGTGCCTTTGAAATAGGCATTGCTCCAAAACGGAGGATTACTTCTGGCTTTAAGTATGAAACAGCATCTTCGTTCCGTAAAAAAGTGTCATATGTTTCTACAACATTTTCTAATGGATGTTGACCACTTCTAAGCTGTGACAATGGATCAGCCAGTATAGGATATTTTAATTTTTTTGATAATTCTGTGATAGTCTGAGCAAATCTCTCGTCTGCAATATTGCCACATACAATAATACCGTTTTTATATCCATTCAACTTTTGAGCGATTTCTCTGAATTCATCCTCACGAAGTGTCATTTCTCCATTTCGAACATGAACATACCCCATTGGGCGTTCATCTAAAATGAAGGTATCCTCATCAATTTTGGGGATGAGCGGTTCCCTAAACGGGAAATTCAAGTGCACAGGTCCCGCTGGTGCCTGGCTGGCAATTGCTGCTGCCCGTGCACAAACCGTACGTGCATACCGAATAACCTCACTGCTGCTTTCCGGCAAGGCCATGTCTGCAAACCATTTTACATGCTGACCATATAGATGAATTTGATCAATCGCCTGCGGAGCCCCAACTTCTCTTAGCTCATGTGGCCGGTCAGCGGTTAGAACGAGTAATGGTACACGTGAATAGCGTGCTTCAACGATAGCAGGAAAATAGTTTGCTGCTGCAGTACCAGAGGTACATAAAATAGCAACTGGTTTGTTTGCTGCTTTTGCCATTCCTAATGCAAAGAAAGCAGCAGAACGTTCATCCACATGGATATGAATATTTATTTCAGGATGTTCTGCCATCACCATTGCCATTGGCGTTGACCTAGAACCTGGACTAACCACAACATCTTTGATTCCTGTTTGTACTAACTCCACTACAAAGGCAGCCAAGTATGCCGTTAATGTTTCTTGATGATTCATATTAATTTCCTCCAAGGGCACGCAGCATCGGTCTAAACTTTAAGCCAGTTTCTAAATATTCACTTTCAGAATCTGAATCTGCAACGACGCCGCATCCTGCAAATATTGAAGCTTCCTTACCTTGAATAAGACCTGAACGAATGGCAACCGAGAACTCCCCGTTTCCACGATAATCAACCCATCCAAGCGGAGCAGCATAAAATCCTCGGTCCAACTCCTCAACTTCTCTAATTTTCTCTACTGCTTCTTGCTTAGGCAGTCCACCTAAAGCAGGAGTTGGATGAAGCCTCTCAACTAATAAAAGCAAAGATGCGTCCTTTTGACATTTACCAATTACAGGTGTATAAAGGTGTTGAATATCCCTTATCTTCATTAATTGCGGTTCATCGGGAAGGATTATTTCCTCACAGGATTCTTCTAGCGCTTCCTTTATCATTTCAACCACAAATCCATGTTCAATAAGGTTTTTCTGATCTGTTAATAATGCCTGCCCTAAAATTTGGTCTTCTGTTTCGTCCTTACCTCGTCTTATCGATCCTGCAAGACATGTAGAGAATACATTATTTCCCTGCTTTTTCACTAGTCTTTCAGGCGTTGCACCAATAAAACAATCTCCATTCGATTCAAAAACAAAGATAAAGCTATCGCGCTGTTGAGTATAAAGATTTTTAAGGATAATCTCTGCTTTAACGTGATTATCAAAAAATAATCTTAATTCACGTGCAAGAACAACCTTTTTTAAGGATCCAGTTTTCAAATCCTCAACCACATCATCCACACTTTGTTTCCATTGCTGTGGTGAGATTTCTTTCGTATCTATGAGTTTAGCTGGCTTTAATCCGGTATCCTGTTTAAGTGAAGTAAGTAATTGGATTCGCTCCTTTATTACTTTTTCAAATAATGTTTCATCATCATTAAGCGTAAATACTATATTGGTTGTTAAAAACGTTTGACCCTCAACTATTGTTAACATATATTTGGGAACATGGAATAAAGAATCAGCGTATTTCGACCACAGCGTTGTTTTCTCTTTAATTGGATCAAAGGAGAACCCGCCAAACATTACAGGTCCTAAACCATTTTCATGGTATGGATTAAAAATTAGGCTGTCCTTTAAGAATTCCTTCCACTCTTCTTCAACATGAAAAAAGCGGTCAGTAGCCTGATCCGACTGAATTTGCTTCGATATGCCAAGGCCAATTAGGATAATTTCCTCATTTGGGTCTTTCCAATAGAACCTTTCCCCTAGATAGCGCTCTGTTCCACTATTGAAAAAGGATAAGGGGTCAATACTATCCATTTTATGAACTTCGCTAATTAGAATGGGCCGTCCAAGTCTTTGTGCAGTACTTACAGCTAGAAGACCCCTTTCCTTTAATTCCGTCTCTTGAATGGTAACCAAAAAAATCCCTCCAAAACAGTCAAATGACTGTTATCCATTCATTTTAATGCCTATTTAAAGGATACTACTTTCATTGTAAAGAAGTCAGTAATACTTGTCACTACCTATCCAAGGCACTACCTTATTATATCTTAAATCCTACCGAACAGGGTTGTATTTGATTTTCATTCGTTTATTTCATTTTCCCTCCAAAATGCAATTAATAATCGGACTGGAATTATCTGTTAGATCCTCTAATAAAAAATATTTGACCTAGTTCTCAGATTCACATAAACTTAGGTTTGGAAAGTCTTTAGACAATAGTACAAATTATCGATTTTACTATAAATAATAGAAAAATTTTATAAAGGGAGAGAAGAGAATGCAGCCAAATTTACAGCATACTTCAAAGCCTGCAGTCGAATCGAATCGCGGTTTCCAGGTTTGGTGGCAAATGACCCGTCCCCATACTTTAACTGCATCATTCGTCCCAGTCTTACTTGGTACAGCACTATCACTTTCAAATGGAGAAATACATTTTGGTCTTTTCTTTGCTATGTTAATCGCAAGCTTATTAATCCAAGCAGCAACGAATATGTTCAATGAGTATTATGATTTTAAACGCGGACTCGATAATGAGCATTCAATCGGTATTGGCGGATCGATTGTCCGTGATGGAATTAAGCCGAAAACAGTCATGCAGCTCGCACTAAGCCTGTATGGAATTGCTTTATTAATTGGAGTATATATTTGTATGAGTACCAGCTGGTGGCTGGCAGTTATTGGGCTAGTTTGTATGGCAGTTGGTTATTTATATACAGGTGGACCTTTCCCAATAGCCTATACACCATTTGGAGAAGTCTTTGCAGGATTCTTTATGGGTATGTTAATCATTTTGATTTCATTCTTTATTCAAACAGGAACAGTGACAGCCACTAGCATCCTTGTTTCAGTACCAATTCTAGTTCTTGTTGGGGCCATTAACTTTTCAAATAATATACGAGATTTAGATGGCGATAAGGAAAACGGACGAAAAACGTTAGCCATTTTACTAGGTAAAAATAAGGCAGTCACCTTAATGGGTTATATGTTCATCTTTTCATTTCTTTGGATAATTGGATTAATCATTGCAGGTGTTGCTCCAATTTGGACATTAATCGTGGTTCTAAGTATTCCTAAGGCAATGAAAGCAATTAAAGGCTTTAAAGCAGGCGTTTCACCTATCCAAATGGCTCCTGCCATGAAAGCAACAGCACAAACCAATACAATTTTTGGCTTTTTACTAGCTATTGGTATTTTTATCGGGCACTTTGTTTCTTAACTATAAAAAAGGCTTCTGCTGATTAGCAGAAGCCTTTTTGTTTATACCGGTTTAATTCCCCAAATATTGTCCGCATATTCTTTGATTGTCCGATCACTCGAAAAGTAACCTGCATGTGCGATATTAACTAGACATTTCTGTTGCCAGATTTGCTGGTCCCTAAATGTCTCTCCAATGGTCTTTTGCGTATCCGCGTAGGAAGCAAAATCCTTCAGAACAAAGTATTGGTCATTCTCCTCGAGCAATGAATCAAAGATTGGTTCAAATTCATTATAAACGCCCGGGAAGAAACCATTAACAAGCTGATCTACGGCTTGCCGAATTCGGCTGTCATGGTGGTAATATTCAATCGATTGATAACCTCCATGCTGGTAATAATGGAGAACCTCAGCAGCAGATAGTCCAAATGTAAAGATATTCTCATCCCCAACCAGCTCATGAATTTCGATATTAGCCCCATCCATTGTCCCAACTGTCAGCGCACCATTAATCATAAATTTCATATTTCCTGTACCAGACGCCTCTTTACTTGCAGTAGATATCTGTTCACTTAAGTCTGCAGCAGGAAAGACCTTCTCTGCAAGTGAAACACGGTAATTTTCAAGGAAAACGACTTTCATTTTATCCCCAATAAAAGGGTCATTATTAACCTTCTCAGCTACCGTATTGATAAGCTTAATAATTTTTTTCGCATAATAGTACCCCGGAGACGCTTTTGCTCCAAAAATGAAAACTCGTGGTACCATTGTAAAACTAGAATCCTCTTTTATCCGATTATAAAGATACATGATATGTAATACCTTTAAAAGCTGCCTCTTGTACGCATGAAGACGCTTTACCTGGACATCAAAAATTGCAGAGGAATCTACAACAATACCATTCTTACTCTGGATTACTTCAGCAAGACGCTGCTTGTTATCCTTTTTAATTCTTAAAAGCTGTTCCATGAAGGATGAATCGTGCTGATATTTTAGTAAGTGAATTAAATCTGCGGGTGATTGAGTCCATGAAGAACCAATTGAATCACTAATTAAGTTTGATAAATCTGGATTCCCTTTTAATAACCAGCGGCGATGGGCAATTCCATTCGTTTTATTATTGAATTTTTCTGGGAACAGTTGATAAAATTGATTCATTTCACGAGTTTTAAGAATTTCTGTATGAAGCTTGGCAACTCCATTAACACTAAAACTCCCTACAATCGCTAAATGAGCCATTTTCACATAGCCGTCCGCGATGATGGCAAGCTTTGCAATTCTATCCCAATCCCCTGTGTATTGATCCCATAAATCCCCGCAAAATCGTTCATTTATTTCTTCTACAATCATATAAATTCGCGGTAATAGCGGCTGAAAAATCCGGATTGGCCATTTTTCCAATGCTTCTGATAAGGTCGTATGATTGGTATAGGAAATCGTATGACTTGTGATATTCCAGGCTAGATCCCAATCAAATCCTTCCTCATCAATGAGGATTCTCATTAGTTCAGGAATCGCCAGTACGGGGTGAGTATCATTGATGTGAATACAAACATGCTGATGAAGTTCCTTTAAGTTTCCGTGTTGTTTCCGATACGTTTTAATGATGGATTGAATACTTGCGGATACTAAAAAGTATTGCTGCTTTAGCCGCAGTATTTTTCCCTCATCGTGGGTATCATCCGGATATAGGAATTCTGATACTAATTCTGTTTCCCGTTTGTACTTTAAAATATCATCATGAATAGGGAATTGAGACGGCTCAGCATTCCATAATCTTAAGGTATTTACGGTTTCTGAATTATATCCAATAACCGGCATATCATGTGGAACGGCAGTAACGGTTTCAGCATTCATATGTTGGAACACAAGGCGGCCGTTCTCTGTTCTGCCTTCTACCTTACCCCAAAATGGTATTTTAACAGCTAAGTCTGCCTTCCGAACTTCCCAAACATTTCCGCTTCTGAGCCATTGCTCTGGCAGTTCTACTTGATAACCATCTACAATTTTCTGCTCAAATAGTCCATGTTTATAACGAATTCCATGACCGTGTCCTGGGAGATTAAGTGAGGCAAGGGAATCAAGAAAACAAGCGGCTAATCTACCTAAGCCGCCATTTCCCAAGCCTGCATCACTTTCCAATTCCTCAAGGTTACTTAAATCGATACCTAGTTCGCTAAGACCAGCTTGTACGGTTTCTTCAATACCCAAATTAATTAGATTTTGCCGCAGAAGCTTACCTAATAGATATTCTATTGATAAATAATAGACTTGTTTTCCTTTTGCAGCCAGATAACGTTCATTTGTTTTTATCCAATCGTTACTAACAAATTCACGAATCATAATTCCAAGGGTTTGGTAATGGTCACGCTCTGAACTTTCTGAAAAACTCTTACCGCAAACCATATTCAACCTCTTTAGAAACGTGTTCTTAAACTCTGTGGTATTAGAAAACATGGGTCTCACTCCTCGAGATCAGCTCTGCATAAAGCTGATTGTACTTGAATGCAGACTGGGCCCAGCTATTATCCTTTTCCATCGCTTTTTGAACAATCGTTTCCCAAGCGGGGTCGTGATAAAAGTGTATTGCCCTTCTAATGGTATATAGCATGTCATGAGCATTAAAATTTTTGAAAGAAAACCCATTCCCTTCATTGGCAGTCTCATTCCAAGATTGTACGGTATCATTTAATCCGCCTGTTTCACGTACAATTGGAACCGCACCGTACTTCATGGCGATTAGCTGCCCCAGACCACAAGGTTCGAATAGAGATGGCATTAGGAATAGGTCTGCACCTGCATATAGCTTGTGAGCCAGCCCTTCACTAAAACCGATATGAACCTTTAATTTATCTGGATAGGCGTTTGCTGACTGACGCAGAAACTCTTCGTATCCATAGTCTCCCGTACCGAGAACCACCATTTGAATGTCTTCATGAAGAATATCCCTTAAAACACATTTTACAAGATCTAATCCCTTTTGTTTTGTAAGTCGAGTAATCATGACCATTAATGGAGTGTTTGGTTTTTGTGGAAGTCCAAAGTATTTTTGAACCTCACTTTTGTTAATGGCTTTATTTTCAAGACTATTTACTGTATATGTTTTAAACAGCAGGGGATCATCAGCAGGATTATAGAAATTTTCGTCGATTCCATTTAAGATTCCAACTAAATCTTCTTCTCTCGTTTTTAGGAGCCCCTCCAGTTTTTCGCCATATGCAGGAGTCTGAATCTCCTGTTTATAGGTTGGACTTACTGTTGTAATCTCGTCAGCCGCAACAAGAGCACCCTTCATAAAATTAATACAGCCAAAAAACTCTAAATGCTCTGGGGAGAAAGCATCCCAATCTAACCCAAGTAGATCTCCTAATGTTTCTCTTGGGAAAATACCCTGGAATTGAAGATTATGAATGGTAAAAACAGTGCGTATTAACCCATAATTCTTTCGCTTGTAATACTCCATTCTTAATAGAAAAGGAATCATGGCTGTATGCCAGTCATGGCAATGCAGGACATCTGGATAAAAATCAAGATGTGATAATGCTTCCAACACAGCTCGATTAAAATACGCGAATCTTTCGCCATCATCATAATAGCCATAAAACCCTTCACGTTTGAAATAATACTCATTATCTACAAAGTAATAGGTGACTCCTTCATACGATAGCTCCTCAATCCCACAATATTGGTTTCTCCAGCCAACTGGGACTGTAAATTCTTTTATTTTTTTCATGTCCGCTTTAAATTCTTCCGCAATCGTCCCATACTTGGGAAGGATTACTCTTACATCTGTGCCAAGACTTTTCAGTTCTTTAGGCAGGGAACCTGCCACGTCGGCAAGTCCCCCAGATTTTGCAAATGGACCACATTCTGAAACTGCAAATAATACTTTCACGAATTCATCAGAGCTCCTTGTTTAGTTCCCTTCCGCACAACAAAAGGATCCCTGGCAGTACCTGTTAGGATTGTACCCGCCTCTACCTTTACGTCCTTGTCTAAAATAACGGAATCCAGGTAGCAATTATCTTCAATTACACATTTTTGCATGATAATGCAATTCTTAATAACTGCCCCTTTACCAATTTTTACGCCCCTAGAGATAATACTATTTTCAACCGTGCCATTTATTAGGCAGCCATTCGCAATCATGGCATTTTGTACTGCAGAGCCTTTTAAATACCTTGTAGGCGGCTCATCCTTAACCTTTGTCAGTATAGGCTGTTCTTTAATAAATAATTGCTTCCAAACATCAGAGTTCAATAGATTTAAACTAGTAGAAAAATAGTTTTCGATTGAATTAATCATAACTGCATATCCAGAATAATCATATCTGCAAATGGAGTGATTGTGTTCAGGGTCTAACACAACATCCCTCATACATGTATATCCTGTTTCATTTCTTGTTTCTATTAATTTTATGAGCAAGGATGTTTTTACTAAATACATCTCCATTGGAGTCCCATTCTCATGATATATTTCGGTAATATCGCATCCTGAATGTATATGCCAGTCTAACAACGGTTTAAAATTCATATTGAAAACTGTGTAGCAATTCGTAATTATGGAGTACTCTTGAGAACTGCGGTAAAAGAAATCTAAGTTTGCAGCAAAATTTTCAAATGAACCAATTTTATTTATATCAGAATCCACAACAGGAGTTGGAAAAAAGAAAAGTCCATCACGCTTGCGGTTTAAATCCCAATTCTTCCCTGAACCCAGGTGATCCATAAGCGAACGATACATCATCTTTGGAAAGATAGCCACGCTGCTAATTCCGGAATTCACCATATTTGAAAGCACAAAATCAATAATTCGATAACGTCCTGCAAAAGGCAGGGCTGCAAGTGAGCGATGTGTCAAAAGCTCTTCTAAATCATCGTGGTACGTGGTTGCGTCAATAACACCTAATAACTTTCTTTTCAATACTAGTCCCTCCCGTTTATTTAAAAGCAGGATATACCCCGCTTAACATTTCGTCTGTTACTAGAATAATTTCATCATCAAATGAACGTATTACGGTTCCATCTGGGATAACAGCATCACCTGGAACGATTGCTTTTTCAATTTTTACGTTTTCGCCAATAACCGCATCAGGCATAATGACAGACTCTTTAATGATTGATCCTTTTCCAACACTGACTCCTTGGAAAAGTACAGAATTATCAATTTCTCCTTCTATCGTACAGCCCTCGTTAATCAATGATTCTTTAACAATAGCTTCCGGAGAGATATACTGCGGCGGTTGATTAGGGTTTACAGAATAAATCCTCCAATCATGGTCAAACAGGTCTAAATCACATTCATCGTTTAATAAATCCATATTTGCTTCCCAAAGGCTTTTAACAGTACCTACGTCCTTCCAATAGCCTTTAAATGGATACGCATATAACTTCTTGTTTTCTTCTAAAAGGGATGGAATAACATCCTTACCAAAGTCATGGGAGGATTTAGAGTTTCTTGCATCCATCTCTAAATATTCTTTCAGTATATTCCAGCTAAAAATATAAATGCCCATTGAAGCTAGATTGTTCTTCGGCTCAGCTGGCTTTTCCTCAAACTCTGTTATTCTCAGATCCTCGTTTGTATTCATAATCCCAAAGCGGCTTGCTTCTGCCCAAGGAACTTCAATTAGAGAAATGGTGACATCTGCTCTTTTTTCAATATGGTACTCTAGCATACTCTCATAATTCATTTTGTAGATATGGTCGCCAGAAAGGATTAAGACATATTCAGGCTGATATTGTTTTAAATAATTTAAGTTCTGATAAATGGCACTTGCAGTACCGGTATACCACTTTACCTCTGATGTCTCAGCATATGGAGGTAAAACAGTTACCCCTCCATCCTTACGGTCAAGGTCCCATGCACTTCCAATACCGATATAAGAATTTAACAGTAAAGGTTGATACTGGGTTAAAACACCAACTGTATCAATACCTGAATTTGCACAATTGCTTAACGTAAAATCAATGATTCTGTATTTTCCTCCAAAAGGGACAGCAGGCTTCGCTAAATCTTTCGTTAGTGAATTAAGTCTGCTTCCTTTCCCTCCTGCCAATAGCATGGCTACGCACTTTTTCTTTCCCATTCCCTTTTCTCTCCTTTCGTTTTTTAACCGGTCGTAAGATCTGTATGCCAAAAGGCGGGATCGTCACATTAACGGAATATGGCCTGTCATGAAATGGCTCTTCGACAGCCATAAAGGTTTTCTTATTTACAAATCCAGCGCCCCCAAAGTCTTGATGATCACTATTTAAAATTTCCCTAAACTCACTCTGAGCTGGTACGCCGATTTTATATTCTGGATAATGAACACCTGTAAAGTTACAGATGATAACTAAATAATCATTTTCAGTTTTACCTTTTCTAATAAAGGAAAAGACTGATTGGCTGTGGTTATTACAGTCAATCCATTCAAAGCCATCATGCATATGGTCCAATTCATATAATGGTTTTGAACGTTTGTAAAGTTTTGTTAATTGTTTAACATACTGATTTAGATTTTTGTGCATTTCATAATCTAACAAATTCCAGTCTAACTGTTCTTTATCTTTCCACTCTGAAAACTGGCCAAGCTCAAATCCCATAAACAATAAATTCTTCCCAGGGTGCGCAAACATGTATCCCAGCAGCAGCCTTAGTTGAGCGAATTTCTCCCAATAATCCCCTGGCATTTTATCTAACAGTGATTTTTTACCGTGGACCACTTCGTCATGTGAAAATGGGAGCATAAAGTTTTCAGAAAACGCATAAAGAAGGGAAAAAGTTACTTTAGTATGAACACTAGTACGGGCAAATGGCGGAGTTTCCATGTATTTTAACATGTCATTCATCCAGCCCATATTCCACTTATAATCAAAGCCTAATCCGCCATAATGGACAGGTGCTGTCACATTAGGGAAATCTGTTGAATCCTCTCCAATCATCACAAAGGTTGGATCATATTCATGAACTTCTATATTTAATTTTTTTAGAAAATCAATTCCAAAAGGATTTTCTTGATTCTCAGCTGAATTTGGCCAATAGATGATATTTGCAACAGCATCCATCCTAAAGCCGTCAATATGGAAATAATCTATCCAAAAAAATGCATTTGAGATAAGGAAGCTTTGTACCTCTCCTTTTCCTAAATCAAAGTTTGCTGTTCCCCATACCTTATTTTCTCTGTCACTTTCGGTTTCGTATGAATAAATATGTGAGCCATCAAATCGATACAAACCATGTGAATCTTTACAAAAGTGTCCAGGTACCCAATCTAAAATGACTCCAATTCCATTTTGATGACATTGTTCAACAAAATACATAAAGTCTTTTGGTGTACCATAGCGAGAGGTTGTGGAAAAGTATCCTGTTCCTTGATATCCCCACGAACCGTCAAAGGGGTGTTCAATGAGAGGTAATAGCTCAACATGTGTAAAACCATGTTCCAGCACATAAGGAATTAGTTCAGCTGCCATTTCCCTGTAGGTTAAAAAGTCACCATTTTCATGCTTTTTCCACGATCCAAAATGAACTTCATATATTACCTGCGGCTCAGATAATAAGTTCCTTTTTTCCTTCCGCTGCATCCAATGATTATCCTGCCAATCGTAATCCTTCAAAGAATAAACAATTGATGCAGTATTTGGCCTTACTTCAGAATAGAAAGCATATGGATCTGATTTTAAAATTCTTTCTTCTTGCGCAGTAATTATTTCATATTTATAGAGGCAACCATTCAGGTCTTGATCAATGACAATAATCCATACACCTTCATTGTTTACCCTATGTAAATCGTAACCTTCTCCATTCCAGCTATTGAAATTACCAACTAGCCTGACTTCTTTAGCATTTGGAGCCCAAACACAGAATCGTGTGTAAACTTTATTAGATTCTTTAAAGACGTGTGCTCCAAAAAGCTGATGACTTTGAAAAAGGTTTCCTTCATGAAATAAATGCAATTGGTAGTCAGTTGGATATAACGTATTCACTGCCATTAATAACCTCATCCTTGTGAAATGTACTTCAAGGGTTAATTATAAGTGCAAAGTACTAATAATCCTTGTAAAACTTTTTTATCTTTTCTGACATTTAAATTCATAAAGGGTCATATTCCGCAATTATTCAGCAGTTTTCGACAAGAACTAACACGATATCCATCACGAACTGACAAAAATATATAAAGTTTTTTATGATTTTCGGATAAAAAATATTATTTGATTTGTGATAAATTCAACAGTAATAACGTGCAGAAATTCAGAAGAATGTAAGCGTTATCAAGGTTTTTTATGGTAAAGACGGAAGAGCGAAGTTATACTAATATAAGTTTTTCTGTGAAAAAACGCACTCTATTAGCGAGGACATGCAATGGTGGTTTTAGAAGCTTGGGTGGTTTGTTTTTCTTATATAACAACAAATTTTTTGGGGGGGGTACTTTATAACTTAACGAGGATATCAAAGAGCAGAATGAAACAAATGAGGCAAGTTAGGGAGAGGTTTGATCAATCAGTAGTGAGTGAAGATTGGAGAGACCTAATAGGCAGATTCAGCAGCTACTGTGTCACTTCAGGAGGGCTGCATTTACCCAAGTGGCATATCTAGAAGGCTCTCGGTCACTCCAAGAGTGCTGCATTTACCCAAGTGACATATCTAGAAGACTCTCGGTCACTCAAGGAGGGCTGCATTTACCCAAGTGGCATACCTAGAAGGCTCTCGGTCACTCCAGGAGGGTTGCATTTACCTAAGTGGCCTACCTAGAAGACTCTCGGTCTCTCCAGAAGGGCTGCATTGACCCGAATCGAAAATTCAACAGTCTCTCGGGGACTCCAGAGTATCCCAATTAGGAAAATGGCATATTCAGAATGTAACCAATGAAATTTCAGGAAAATTAAGCACAAAAAAACTGATGATAAATTTATCATCAGCCTTTTTGTATGACCCCTACGGGATTCGAACCCGTGTTACCGCCGTGAAAGGGCGGTGTCTTAACCGCTTGACCAAGGGGCCTTAAATTTTATGGCGGAGAAGGAGGGATTTGAACCCTCGCGCCGGTTACCCGACCTACACCCTTAGCAGGGGCGCCTCTTCAGCCTCTTGAGTACTTCCCCATAAAAAATGGCTCCGCAGGTAGGACTCGAACCTACGACCGATCGGTTAACAGCCGATAGCTCTACCACTGAGCTACTGCGGAACAATGGAAAGTTATTTTGCTTTCGCAAAAAACTATAATTATTTTGCTTTGCAAAAAATTCTGGTGGGCCTAAATGGACTCGAACCATCGACCTCACGCTTATCAGGCGTGCGCTCTAACCAGCTGAGCTATAGGCCCATAAATTGGAGCGGGTGATGAGAATCGAACTCACAACATCAGCTTGGAAGGCTGAGGTTTTACCACTAAACTACACCCGCAAATAATAGATTATAGATGGGGCGACTGATGGGAATCGAACCCACGAATGCCTGAACCACAATCAGGTGCGTTAACCACTTCGCCACAATCGCCATCATAATAGTTTTCCATAAAAAACAAATGGTGGCTCAGGACGGAATCGAACCGCCGACACAAGGATTTTCAGTCCTTTGCTCTACCGACTGAGCTACTGAGCCACAATATTTTGCCATCTTAATAAAAATGGCGGTCTGGACGGGACTCGAACCCGCGACCTCCTGCGTGACAGGCAGGCATTCTAACCAACTGAACTACCAGACCAATTGCGGGGACAGGATTTGAACCTGCGACCTTCGGGTTATGAGCCCGACGAGCTACCGGACTGCTCCACCCCGCGACAATAAAAAGTGTTTCAATGCATTTTATATCAATCTCAGAAAGCTTATTCAAGCTGCGGCTCGATTGATACAACTCGAGGTTAATTCATTGAAGTAACGCTCGTTGCTGAAGTAATAATATGGCGGAGGAAGAGGGATTCGAACCCCCGCGCGGTTTAACCCGCCTGTCGGTTTTCAAGACCGATCCCTTCAGCCGGACTTGGGTATTCCTCCATATTATATAAGGTTGTTGGTGGACCTTGTAGGACTCGAACCTACGACCGGACGGTTATGAGCCGTCTGCTCTAACCAGCTGAGCTAAAGGTCCTCAAATTTGTTATTTTGCTTCATAAAAACATTGGTAGCGGCGGAGGGGATCGAACCCCCGACCTTACGGGTATGAACCGTACGCTCTAGCCAGCTGAGCTACACCGCCAAATATTCAAAATTTTATTTTTCAGTGAAGTGAAAAATTTTTGGTGGAGCCTAGCGGGATCGAACCGCTGACCTCCTGCGTGCAAAGCAGGCGCTCTCCCAGCTGAGCTAAGGCCCCATTTGTTAATTAAGAAGACTGGTCGGGAAGACAGGATTCGAACCTGCGACCCCTTGGTCCCAAACCAAGTGCTCTACCAAGCTGAGCTACTTCCCGTAAATATGGCGCGCCCGAAAGGAGTCGAACCCATAACCTTCTGATCCGTAGTCAGACACTCTATCCAATTGAGCTACGGGCGCATATTTTGCTAAAAAACTTGGTGCCGAGGACCGGAATCGAACCGGTACGGTAGTCACCTACCGCAGGATTTTAAGTCCTGTGCGTCTGCCAGTTCCGCCACCCCGGCAATATTGGAGCGGAAGACGGGATTCGAACCCGCGACCCCCACCTTGGCAAGGTGGTGTTCTACCACTGAACTACTTCCGCATCTATTGATTTCTTAAAACTTAAGTGCGGGTGAAGGGAGTCGAACCCCCACGCCTTGCGGCGCCAGATCCTAAGTCTGGTGCGTCTGCCAATTCCGCCACACCCGCATATAGAAGATTTTTCTTACACAAAGATCTTGGTGAGCCATGAAGGACTCGAACCTTCGACCCTCTGATTAAAAGTCAGATGCTCTACCAACTGAGCTAATGGCTCATACAATTTAATAAAATAAAGAGCATGGTGCCGGCGAGAGGACTTGAACCCCCAACCTACTGATTACAAGTCAGTTGCTCTACCAATTGAGCTACCCCGGCATTATAATAGGTTATTTTCACTTTCGCGAAGAAAATATGGTGGAGGATGACGGGATCGAACCGCCGACCCTCTGCTTGTAAGGCAGATGCTCTCCCAGCTGAGCTAATCCTCCATTTATATAACAGCCTGGCAACGTCCTACTCTCACAGGGA
>NZ_JACWFG010000007.1 GCF_019749295.1 Neobacillus niacini | reverse complement strand
AGTTGATATAGCTCATTTGTTACGTTGGCTTAACTTTTATAGAAAGTTAAAAAATTGTTTGTTGACGTTACTGTTTGTTTAGTTTTCAAAGAGCAATGTTTTAACAACAGGATTCATTGTAACATTTCCTATCGTTTCGTGTCAATCACTTTTTTAAAAAAATCATTTCGTAATTAACAACAAAAATTATTTTACTTTATTTCAATAATAAAGTCAATACTTTTTTTAACATACATTTCGTTAACATTCTTTTTAAATGAATGTCCCCTATCGGGAATTACTATATTACTATTATATAAAGAATGAGTCAATACCTTTTTTGCAATTTAAATTTAAGTATATACGGACTCCTGCCTGTTTAATCAAACGTTTGATTAATTTTTTATAAAAGTTATTAATTCAATTTAATCAAACGTTTGATTAGTTACAATACATTAATCATGTAGACATTTCCTTATATCATCAATATCTCTCGAATATCTTCTTCAGTTAAAGAAGAACTTCCTTTATCTTTTGAATCGATTATTTCCTCAATTAATTCTCTCTTTTTTTCCTGCAGTTCATTCATTTTTTCTTCAATAGTGCCTCGGGCAACCAACTTGATGACTTGCACAATATTTGTCTGCCCCATCCGATGTGCTCGGTCTGCCGCTTGTTCTTCAACCGCTGGATTCCACCATAGATCATAAAGGACAACCGTGTCCGCACCCGTTAAGTTCAGACCCGTTCCTCCTGCCTTTAAGGAAATAAGAAACAAGTCACGTTCCCCTGCATTAAATCGATTTGTAAGCTCCAGACGCTCTTCCGACGGGGTTTGTCCATCAAGATAGAAGAAAGGCATTCCTTGAACAGCCATTTCTCTCCCGATTAGCTGGAGCATCTTTGTGAATTGGGAAAAGATCAACACTCTTCTTCCCGCAAGCTTTGCTTCCTCAATAATCCTAAGCAATTGTTCGAATTTTGCAGAACTTCCCTTGTACCCGTCTACAAATAAACCTGGATGACAACAGATTTGCCGCAGCCTTGTTAATCCAGCGAGGATTCTTATTTTATTTTTCCGAAGTGTGTCCTTATCTAAATGTTTCAGCGTGTCATGTCTAAGCTTCGCTAAATAAGCTCCATATAGCTTCTTCTGTTCTGGTAGTAATTCTACTAAGTCAACAGATTCAATTTTCTCAGGAAGCTCTGTTAGAACATCTTCCTTCAACCTTCTAAGTAAAAATGGACGGACTCTTCTTGCAATCTGCTTTCTCGTTAAGTGACTATAATCCTTAAGCCCTTGGAATAGTTCAGGAAATACGACATGAAAAATGGACCAAAGCTCTTCTGAAGAATTTTCTACTGGAGTCCCAGTCAGCGCAAAACGGTAATCTGACTGTATTTTCTTAACTGCTCTTGCTGTCTGCGTTATAGGATTTTTAAAAGCCTGGGCTTCGTCAAAAAACACGGTATGAAAGGTTTGCTTCTCGTACCACAAAATATCCTTACGCAACAAAGGATATGAGGTTATTGCAACATCTGTATCTAATATTTGTTTTTGTTTAGCTGTCCGCTCTGTTTTAGTTCCATCTAATATAACTGCATGTACTCCTGGAGCAAATTTATGGATTTCACTAAGCCAGTTATAGGTTAATGAGGCTGGACAAACGATTAGAACCGGGTGCCGTTTATTACGAACGTTCGGAAGCTCTGAAAGGATATAGGCAATACTTTGAATTGTTTTTCCCAATCCCATATCATCTGCAAGAATTCCTCCAAATCCATAACTAGCCAGAGTTTTCAACCATTTGTAACCCTGGACTTGATAGCCTCTTAAAATCGGCTCAACTACTTCTGGTACCTCGAACTGCATAGTACTTGGATGATAGATGGTATCCAAAAACTGACGGAACGACTCCTCAAGTGTAAATGTTGAGCTGTCTTCAACAGAATCCAGCAATTTTAAACCCCGAACAATTGGAACATTCAACCCTGCTTCAAGATCCTCCGCCTGGACAGGTGCTGCTTTTAGAAAGCGTTGAATTTCTTCAAATTCTCTCGTCTCCAACGAGAGCAGCGCACCGTTCCGCAAACGATAATATTTCCTTTTTTCCTGAAGTGCAGCTAACACTTCTTTTATCTGTCTCTCCGGAATTCCATCCATATCAAATTTAAATTCCAGCCAATTGGTCCGCTCTTTTTTAACCTTTATTCTAATCTTTGGGATAGCATTTTCTTTAAAAATCCGGTTCCTGACTGCCGTTGTTGCATAAATTTGTACAAGCTTTTGCAGTTTCGGAACAACATGATATAAAAACTCATACTCCAACTCTTCATTATGCAAGTAATAGCCGCTGTCCGTACGAGCAAAGGAGCTCTCTTCCATCAATTGAATGATTTGATTTTCCTTTTCTTCGTCCCTGATTAGTATGGTGCCCGTCTTCACGTCACGGTCTTCTAATGGGTTGATCACGATATTTCCATATTGAAACTCCAATCCAGCTAACAGACGGTTTTTCAACCTATCTAAATAAAGTTTTGCAGCTAAAGGCTCTCTCCTGTAGGTATTCGTTAAATTTTGAGGCAATTCAACCTCACCAAGCTTCTTTAATCCAGGGACCACAGTTTCTATGAAATAATCAATTTGCTCATGTGGAATCTCTATTTGATTTGTTTTCGAAGCCTTTAACAGTTCATCGAGGTCTGCTAATCGTTTGCAATCTGTTTCTTCAAGCCGAATAAACTTGCCCTTATATAGAACAAAGTGATAAGAATCTAGTATGGTTAAATGATCTAACCCTTTAATCCTCAAATGATAGCCCCTGCCTGCTGATGGCCCAAATACAAACTTTAGGGGCAGGATTTTTTCCGATAACACCAAGCCTTCAAATGTTACCCCTTTATTCTCAACTTTCACAAATGGCGCCTTTACTAATAACGAAAGCAACCTTTCCCAAGAGGATGGCGGTATGAGTAACTGATCAGGGCTGTACAGTTCATCAAAATTGTTTGTTATGGTGCTAACATACATTTTTTCATCCTGCAGCACCTGGGATAGTTGTTGAATGACATTATCCGTCTCTTTTTGAAAGCAATGCTGATTAGAATCAAAGGTAAAAGTTTCGGAAAGAACACTTTGCTTTCCTTCTATAATATTGGATAAGAACTGGCGGATATTATTTACTTTAACGTGTCCAATCTCCAATTTTACTCCTAATAGGATGCGGTAATTTCCGATATCAACTGGTGTACAAAGAAAATTCGCTTCAAGGACCTGTCTATTCTCAAAATGAAGCTGATGTCCGCTTTTTCGTTTAGGCTGATCACTGAAAAGGTTGATTAATCCAGTGGTCAGCGCCTGTTTAGTTGAAGAGTCAACATCACTTACCACAATTGGGGTAGTTCCTTGCTGCTGATAATCATAAACAGCTAGTAAAACTGCTGCAATATGCTGACAATCCGTTCTAACAGAAGCGAGGGTTGGACAACTGCACGATGTTCGTAGATCTCCACTTTCTTCTATATCTATTGTGACATAGAAATCCTCTGTCCCTTTAACCGTCGCCTCACAATGCTCTGGACTATAATCATCAAAAAACACTTTACCTGCTCTATAAAAAGAATCTCCTCGTTTAAAGGAGACTGTTCCACACATTTCTTTAATACGTTTTTGACTTAAAGTAATATTCAAATGTCCCGCTCCTCTCCAAGGTATCTTTTATATAGATTATTGGCAACAGACACGACAGACAGCCTGAAAATCAACATTGTCCATTCCACACGGACAGTGTCCACGAGCGGTGCCTGTCACCGCTGTTTTTACTATTCTATAATTTCGATTCTAATATTTTATCATTTTTTATTTAGACATCACTAATTTAATTTTCACTGAGTGATTTTAGTATTGCTAGTTTATCTTGTAAATTTATTCGGTCTAGTTGTTTTAGTTGATCTAGATTTATTCCTTCGAGTATGTAATTACTGAATCCCCATACGATGTTTTTGATTTTTTTTCTGTTGTTTTCGACTATCATGATTAATGCATCAAAGATTGCCAGTATGACAGATATATCTTCTCTTCCATAGTGGATAATCTGGTAAAAGGTTGTATATAAAATCTCATGAAATCTTCTTTGAGGTAATATGACTCTTTCCAATCCATGTTCATCCTTAAATATAATGTAATTTCCATCCAAATTACATACCTTACCTAATGCTAATCCGAGATGATGGATACAATCAATCGCCGTGTTCGGATCATTAATGGCAGGTGAAATAGCCCTTAAGGTAATTTCTACTATTTTTTTCAAAGCCATTTCTTCATCCTGCATCGTTGTTCTATCACTTCCGACTGTAATAAAAGGATGATAATCTACATTTAAATTTTCTCCATGATGATAAACCGTTAAGATATTTGTATTTTCCGTAATAAACTGGCCAATGTTTTGGTTTATCTCAATAATATGATCATTTTCAATGGCTAATCGTAACATCTCATTATAATCCAATAATTGAAGATACCCATAGTTATTACTATAAAGATTAGTTTTTATTTTGTATTGCGGCGGCTTTTGATATGGAGTCTTTACAATTGAAACATGCTCTTCATTTTTCACTAATTCAAGCTTTGTTTGAACTATTTCCAATACATCTTTGGTTAAAAGATCAATCAAATTAGTAACTTGTATATAAGTAGCAACATGATGTATAAAATAAGCAAAATAACCTAAACATACCAAAGCAAAAATGACTCCTACACCGGATGATATAACAGGATGGTCCATAGTACTTTTCATAAATAGAAGAGAAAAAATGGAATATACGAAACCTCCCATAAATACCCCTAACACCCGCATGGTAATCTTGCTGGTAACAAAATTACGTAATGTTCTAGGTGAAAATTGAGAGGAATATGTAGTTAGAACAACCATAATCGTTGAAAAGGTTATTGTCGTCATGGTTAAAAGCGAACCTGCAATAACTCCTAAAATAGTTTGTGCAAGTTCTACACTAGTAAGAAAGATAGTTGGAATAGTATGTTCGAATTGTTGATAAAATGTTGTATCGATCGTTATCACAGAGATTGCCAAAAGCATTGAAAATACACAATACAAACCAGGTGTCATCCAAAAACTACTTTTTATCAGCAATAGAAATCTCTGAATCACTTCAACCAACCTCCCTCATAAAAAAATCTCCTCATCATTTTTCACAACTTCCCCCCTTCTCAAACCAAACAATTATACCCCTTCGATAAAACCATCTATGACTGCTGCGCCCTTCAGAACAAATAAAAAAGTACCTTCAATTATGAAGATACTCTAGCGTTTACAATGTTTTTTGCCACGAAACACTGTCCGCCTCAGGTGGACAGTGTCCACGAGCGGTGACAGGCACCGTAAATTGGCACCGTAATTATTCAATAAATTGATAATTTATTCCGGATTTATCAACCAGTTCAAGGTCTTTAGGTATTTTTAGGTAAAGGATGCTGGTTCCACCATAAAAATGGGTGGCTCGGCTGAAGGGTTTTTCTCCTGTGAATTGGTTGACTGTGAATGCCTGCTGAAATTGGGAGAATTTGAGTTGTACTTTTTCTGGATTCATGATTGTTAATGTATTTTCATTTAGTTCTATGCGAAGAGGGTTTTCTAGCTCCGTTATTTCCATGTTATTTACGCCCGATCGTGTTTTGTAGTGTACTGCTTCAATTTTCCCATCATTCGTGGTTTTTCTCTCCACAATTATCGCGGTACTAATAAGCTCATCGTTTTCGGTTGCAATTGCAAGCTTCTGCCCCACGTAATCGAGACTCCATTTCTTATTGATGAATTTATTGTCTATACTATCGATATTTCCCTCACTCGCTGCTTCATATAACTCTGTGCTTTCTTTATCCAAGTCTTGGGTATCATTTAGGATTTTGTAGTTTATTTCTTTATTATCAGGAAGTAAGGGACTCACACCTGTACAAATAAGGAGTATAGCAGCATAGCCGCCCAGCATCCAACGTAAACGACTTCCCAGGATCCTTTTTTTCATCCTGCCACTGTTCATAACTCTTATAAATGCATAGATAATCATCAAAATTATAAGAAAAGGCATTACAAAAGTCATTACCGCACCTCCATTCTATTTGACAATGCAATAGAACCAGTAAAGAGCAATCCAACTATTACAAGTACTTTTAGAACAAATAATAAAATGGATGGTTCGGTAAATATAAATTGATAGATGCTCTTCACCCATTCAAAGCCCCTGCTTCCCGCACCAAGGATTCCCGCTCCGATAAAAATTCCTGGGATTACTGCCACAAATATTCTGCTTACCTGTACAAGTGTTCCAATAAAGTACCCGAGTCCGGAAAAAAGTAAGATGTAGAGAATCGTTGAACTGTATCCAAGTACTACTTCTGATAGTGAAAGATTAGCAGCAATATGCCCATGTCCGCCAAATAGGTACATGATAATTTTCATCAATGAGGTTGATAGCATCGCTGTGATTCCCCCAACGATACTGGCTGTTAGTAAAAATACCATGTTTGAAAGATTACTGCTTAATCGATTGGTTACAAATGCAAAATCATCATTTTTATAAGCAGATGTTGTAATCAATATCGCTGTAATAAAGGCCCATAATATAGTAAAAGTAATAACCAGATCAGCGGAATAAAACTGAACATCGATTTCAATACTTTCAGTGCTTGAGCCCATCATGCCAACGCCATTAAAAGAGAAAAGTACCGCTAATAACTGGATAAAAATGAGCGACATAAATACTTGTTTATACGCCTTTAATTTGTATTTATATAGATTTATAACAATATCCAGCATACTAGTCTTCACTAAAGACATCATCAATTCCCCCTTTTGTTTTACTTGTTAAATACACACATACATCACTAGAGGATACAGGCGTTAGGGAGAGACCTGATGTCTTGGCCTGTTGAGCTTCCGTATCAGAAAGGGTATTTCTAACAACAGCATACGTACGGTCTAATCCGATATTTTTCGTATAAATGACCTCTTTGTTTTCTGCCCACTCGTTTATCTTCCCTGTCAATCCTTGAATGCCAATGGCCCATTCTTTTAGTTCTCCTATCGGCATATGCAGATATTCTCTGCCACCTTTAAGGAGCAGGATATCTTCTAATAAGTCCTCAACTTCATTTAAGTGATGACTCGAAAGTAAAATGGTCCGGGGATATGAGATGTAATCCTTAAGCAATGCACGGTAGAAGTCTTTACGGACAGCAGCATCCATCCCAGTAGTGGGTTCATCAAACATCGTTAAAGCACATCGAGCACATAATCCTACTATCATATTAAATGTACTTTTCATCCCCTTAGATAAATCGTTGTAATAGTGGGCTGATTGGAAAGAAAAATAATCAAAAAGGCGGCCGGCAAGCTCATGATTCCATTTCTCATAAAAAGTCGGACATACATTTAGAATTTCCTTCAATGTTAAGGCTGTCGGGAAATTCATTTGGTCATCTATATAAATAACATTGGCTGAGACCATTAGATTGTTAAACGGTTTTTCTGAAAAAACCTTTATTTCTCCTGAAGTCTCTCGTAAGAAGCCGGCAATAATTTTTAGCAGCGTCGATTTCCCCGCTCCATTACGACCTATTAAACCCGTAATCTTATTTTCTTCAATTGTAAAAGATAGATTATTCAACGCTTTTGCTCTTCCATAAACCTTGGTTAATCCATTACATTCGATGACTCTCATTCCCCTGCCTCCCCCGTATTTACATCATTTATCATTTGAATTAGTTCCTCTTTGCTCACGTCCAACCGTTCTGCTTCCAGCGCAATCTCAAGGACTAACTTTTTTAAGGTTTGATTTTTCCGTTTATTGATGATAATTTCTTTCGCGGTCGGTGAAACAAACATTCCAAGTCCACGTTTTTTATATAAAATGTTTTCCTCTGCCAAAATTGTTAAGCCCTTTGCGGCGGTTGCTGGATTAATCGTAAACAATTCAGCAAGCTGATACTGTGAGTAAATTTTTTGGTCACTGCCAAAATTTCCGTTCAAAATCTCTCTTTCCAACCATTCAGCGATTTGCAAATAAATCGGCTGACTTCCGTCCATATTAAGAATCAAACCCTTTTCCTCCTTTCTCCGATATAGTACATTACTGTTGTAATGTACAATATCACAACCACCAAAAGTTTGACAGCCCAATTTTGGATATTTTTCCAATTAACTCAAAATAAAAGCCTGATTCCCTGTTTTAAAGGGAATCAGGCTTAAAATAGATGTTATAGTACCAACCTAATTTGATTTCCTGATGGATCGCTTACAACATAATACTCTGTTTCTTTTTGTACCGATGACCCTAACTGCTGCAGGTTCTGCACCGCTTTTTCCCTGGCTGCCTCATCAGGAAAAACTAGACTATACCATTTTAGACCTACACTATTTTGAGGAGCTGCCGCCGCCCCCACTCCCTGCCAAGTATTTATAGCAATATGATGGTGGTATCGGCCTGTTGACAAAAAGACCGCTTGTGGATAATGGCTGACAATCTCAAAGCCCAGTCCCTTTATGTAGAATTCTTCTGCCTTCTTCAAATCGCCAACATGAAGGTGAATATGTCCCATTAACGTCCCCTCTGGCAGTCCATTCCACTCCGCATCACTTTCTGCCAGGATACTATTCCCATCCAATTCCTCTGTCGCCATATCCACCAAACCATTTTTCCAGTTCCATTCTTTTGAAGGCCGGTCCCGGTAGACCTCTATCCCATTCCCATCAGGGTCATTAATATAGAGGGCTTCACTTACATAATGATCGGCTGCACCCAGCGGGTATCCAGTACCGAGAAAATGACGTAAAAAAACGGATAAATCTGCACGAGTTGGCAGTAGAATAGCAAAGTGATAAAGTCCTGACATTCGTCCTTCTTTCGGAATAACATTTTCTGGCTGCTCAAGAGTCACTAATGTGGTTTTTCCATCCGTCGTTAGAGCTGCCTTCCGATTTGTTTTTTCCAGAACCTGAAATCCCATAATATTTTGGTAAAAAGTTAAAGCATTATCTAAATCCTTCACTTTAATAGTGACTTCGCCGACATAAATATTTGGTTTCTGGTGAAAACCTTCCATACCTATAATACCCTCCATTCATTGCTCTTCTTATTATTCAGTTCCCTAACAAAAGAAATTCACACAAAAAATATGATTACTATCACAATTTATACTCTACTTTACAAACCTTATTCTTTGGACATTTCTTTACCAAATTTACAGATAATTAAAATAGTTCATTTTTTCTTTACAATTCTTTACACTCCCTTAATTAACATTCGATTTTGGACTGCCTATAATCATAGTGGAAGTTATAAATCGAATCAAAGGGAGAATGATTGTATGGATCGCCGTTTATTTTTAACTTATGTGGGAAGCAGTACCGCAGCATTAGTTGCCGCATCATCTGGGATTGGGGCATTAACAGGAAACGCTATGACAGGAAATCATTTAATGAATGGACAGCCATCTGGAAAGGGCAAGCCGCTGACTACACCATTTAAACCAATCAGCCGCTCATGGGAAAATGAGATGGTCCTACCTAAAGGGTATGATTACTCCATTATCGCTTCCTACGGTGATGTGATTAACTCAAAGGGTGAAAAATTTGGGGATGCTGCTGACTTAACTGTTTATTTTCCAATGGACAGCTTAAAGGGCGGAAACAATTCTGAAGAAGGCTTAATCTGGGTAAATCACGAGTTCCCTGAGCCAGAAAACTATATGAAAATGTTAGGAATCAATCAATCTACTTTTAAAAAAGAAAATCTAGCAAACTATCCAGAGCTTCTAAAAATGGAAAAAGAGGCTGTCGGTGGTTCCGTCATCCACGTAAAAAAAGAAAAAAAGGGTGGTTGGAAGCTTGTTGTTGATGATACATATAATCGCCGTGTCGACGGCAATACTCCAATTGAATTAACAGGCCCTGCACGAGGAAGCAAGTATGTAGGCGGTGCTAAGACTGTAGTTGGTTCATTAGGAAACTGCAGCGGCGGACGTACTTTATGGAATACCGTTCTATCCTGTGAAGAAAACACAGAATATGGGGATGACTACGGCTGGCCAAATTTTACGGATGAACATTACGGCTGGGTAGTCGAAGTTGATCCCTTTGATCCGAAAAGACCTGTTCGCAAGCATACTGCCCTTGGCCGTTTTGCCCACGAAAATACCGCAATGGGCTTAACCAACGATGGCCGAGTGGTTGTTTATATGGGAGATGATAAAGGTGATGCTTGTTTCTATAAATTTATTAGCAGCAAGAAGTTCAATCCTGTTAATCGCGAGGCCAATTTCGATATCTTAGAAAGCGGAACTTTATATGTCGCCAGCATGAGCCAGCAAAAATGGATTGCCCTTGATCACGCAGCAAACTCTAAGCTTCAGGGGCAATTTGCTGACCAAGCAGATGTCCTAACAAATGCACGAGCAGCAGGTCTAGCCGCAGGCGGAACTAAATTAGACCGTCCGGAAGACGTGGAAATTCATCCTCACGATGGAACAGTTTTCTTAGCGTTAACAAACAATACTGGTCATGGTAATTTTCATGGTCAAATTGTCCGATTTGTTCCGGAAAACGGTGACCATGCAAGTGAAGCCTTCACTTTTGAAGTATTTGTTGCCGGCGGACAGCAAAGCGGAATTACTTGCCCAGATAACCTGCACTTTGACAGCAAAGGGAACCTTTGGGTCGTAGAAGACTACGCTGCAACAGAAACGAATCAATATGCTTCTTATAAGAACTGTGGAGTATTCATGATTCCAACTGATGGGAAAAATTACGGGGAACCCTTCCAATTTGCTTCAGGTCCAAAAGGCTGTGAAGTAACAGGTCCTTGGTTAACTCCTGATGAGAGAACCCTATTCTTAGATGTACAGCATCCAAGCACATGGAACCCATACCCTGGTCAAACGTTTGGCCGCTCTTGTTTAATTGCCGTCCAAGGCGGAAGCTTTAAATAAGTTTATGTGGAAGGAGCCATTTCTCACCATGTTCGTTTGTTCAAGCCATGTAAGAGATGCCTTAAAGCTTATGTTCATTCCCCATGTTAAAGTCATAGCAGAGGAAGAAAGCTTTCGTTGTCATCTTTGTAAAAATAAAGCCAAATATAAGCTTTTCAGTTTTGGACATATACGAAAAAAAGCTAAAGAAGCTATCTAAGGAGGTTATTCTATGTTTCAAAATATTGGCGTCCCAGGTTTAATTCTCATTCTTGTCATCGCACTAATCATTTTCGGACCAGCAAAACTCCCAGAACTAGGTCGTGCTGTTGGCTCAACCCTAAAAGAATTTAAAAAATCAACCCGCGATTTGGTCGCAGATGATTCCGCCGATAAAGTACAGTCAAAAAAAGAAGAAAAAAGTATTTAAATGTTTATCTACGAAAGATGCGGGCAGCAGGTGGTGCTTGCATCTTTTTTTAAGGAGGGAAACCGTTGTCTACACCACATGAGATGGATTTAATCGGGCATTTTGAAGAATTACGAAAACGACTGATAATAATACTTGGAACCTTTATGGTGTTTCTCATTTTATCTTTTGTTTATGTAGAGGATATTTATCATTGGCTTGTTCAAGATTTAGAGGTTAAGTTGGCTATTTTAGGACCAAGCGATATTTTATGGGTGTACTTAGTACTGTCCTGTGTCATAGCTACTTCAGGGACAATCCCTATAGCCGCCTTTCAAGTTTGGCTGTTTGTTCGGCCAGCTTTAAAGGAAATGGAAAGGAAAGTCACACTTGCTTACATTCCAGCCTTATTCTTCCTTTTTATCGCGGGAATCAGCTTCGGATATTTTGTCATTTTCCCAATTGTTTTTCAATTCCTTCTCTCCTTATCGGAGGATATGTTTATGACCTTCTTTACCACAGAAAAATATTTTCAGTTCCTGCTGCATATGACATTGCCCTTTGGTTTTTTATTTGAACTGCCTGTCGTGATTATGTTCCTGACAAGTCTTGGAGTGTTGAACCCATACCGATTGCAAAAGATTAGAAAATACTCCTATTTTGTACTTATCGTCACCGCAGTATTAATTACTCCCCCGGACTTACTATCCGATATATTAGTAGTAATCCCACTCATCTTTTTATATGAGTGCAGTGTTTTATTATCAAAGGTAGTTTACCGGAGAAAACAAAAATTAAGCCTAGCTGCCTAGTAATTGTAAAAAAGACTTTGAGGCGCACTGCCCCAAAGTCTTTTCTATTCTTAGATATGCGGCCAGCCTTCTTGATCCCAAAACAATGGTTTTATCCTCAAAGTTGGTTTTCCTTTTTTCAAAGCATCATAGGCATGGTTGACAAGAAGGGACGAGTCGCCAGAAAAATAAACAGCACAATGCCCAGGACCAATCCATCTTTCATCTCCCGCGTCAATCAGTGTTCCTCCTCCCTCCATCATTGACACCCCATCTCGATCAAAATATGGCCCTGTAATATTCTTTGATCGGCCAACGACAATTTTATAGGTACTTTCTATTCCACGGCAGCAAAAATCAAAAGATACAAATTGATAATAATAGCCGTTACGGTAGACAATGAAAGGCGCTTCAATGGTATTTGGCTGTTCCGTTCTGCTCGAAATAGACAAAAGCTGCGTGCCCTCTGCCCTCTTCATCGATACAGGATCCAATTGAAAGAGCTTGATTCCGGACCAGAATGAACCAAAACTCAACCATGGCACACCTTCTTGGTCGAATATCAAATTGGCATCAATGGCATTGTAGTTGTCAGTCTCACTCGAATGGATCACATATCCCTTGTCCACCCAATTGTAATCAGGATTTTCGGGGTTAAGCGTGGTATTGGTTACTAAACCGATGGCGGATGTATTCTTCCCAAAGGTAGACACAGAATAGTAGATATAATACGTTCCATCGTGGAAATATATATCTGGTGCCCAAATACTTTCCTCCCCTTTTTCCTGTACATACTGCTTAGACCATTCAGGTAATGACGGAAATATTTGTCCAGCCTGCTTCCAGTTAACTCCATCTTCAGACGTTTTTATTTGAATGCCATTTCCAGTATGAAAAACATACCAGCGAGAATCTTCCTTAGCTAAAACCGGATCATGGGCCCATAGATCGCCTTTTAGGTCCCAATCCATTTCGTAAAAATTTACGTTATCAAATCCTTTTGAGTAATTCATCTATTAATCCTCCAAGTGTTTGAGTTCTCGACCTATTACCGCCGTTTGCTTACAAGTGATAAATAAAACGTTCACCGGGTGCCATCATATGAAACTTTTGATTTGGATAATGAGTAAACAAGTAATCTACAAAATAAGCAGGATTCTCCCGATTATTCGGAAACATATCATAATGAATCGGAATAATGAGATCAGCACCAACCATAATTGAAAATTCCACGGCCTCGCGATAGCTCATGTTTCCAACGATTTCTCGAGAAGAACGGAAGTAGTCGCCGCCATTAATCGGGAGGAATACAACATGAGGTTTAAACTCTTTTACCTTCTCAATCAATTCCGGGGTGACAATCGTATCACCGCTATGAAACAGGCGAACACCATTTACTTCTATGAGATAACCTAAATATAGATGATTACCATGTACATCGACTTGATAACTTGTATGTGCTGCTGGAACAGGTGTAATCTGATATCCCTTTATACGAAAAGATTCATTGTGTTTTGCAGCCTCAATATTCTTGCTGCCTGTTTCCGTTTCGACCATTGATACGAGTGGAGCAGGAACTACAAAAGTCGGTTTCTCCCCTTTTTGTCCAACTTCCCTTAATGTAGCAAAGTCTAGATGATCATCATGTTCGTGAGTGATTAAAATAGCATCTGCATTTTCCAACATGACTGGAGAAAGAACAGGTGGAAATGCCCGTTTAAATTCTGTTTCAGGATTTGTCTGTTCAATACTGTTTGATAGATATGGATCAATACAGATGAATCCATCTTCCTCTCTGCCTTTAATTAAAATCCCAGCCTGTCCTAAATTCCAAAACGAAACAACACCATCATGAATTCGCGTTTCCTTAATCTCGGTTACCAGAGAATCCCCATGTTTATAGACCTTCATAAAAAAATCACCCGCTTTTAATTGTATTTTTATCTCAATGGTGCAAAGTCTTTTACTTCTTCAAGGATTGAATCAATCGCAAGTAATACATCCTGCTCCAGCTTGATATCCACCGCTTTTACATTTTCTTCAATTTGCTCCGTCCTGCTTGCTCCTATAATTGCCGAACTAATGATTGGATGTCTGAGAATCCATGCCAATGCTAATTGACTTATCGTAACCCCTAGCTCCGAAGCTAAACCGTTTAATTTCTGTACCACTGTCAGGACATCGTCCCGGAAATAGCTATTTATGACAAAGTTTGTTGCATCGTTCGCCGCCCTGCTATTGGCTGGTTTTTCTGCATGAGGTTTATATTTACCTGTTAGCACTCCCTGTGCTAATGGGGAGAAAACGATTTGTCCAATCCCTTTTTCAATCGATACAGGAAGAACTTCATCCTCAATATATCTTTCAAACATATTATAAATAGGCTGATTCGAAATAATCGGTCTTAATCGATAATCCTTTCCTATCCCAACACCTTTTTCAATTTGAGCAGCGCTCCATTCGCTCACACCTGCATAAAGTATTTTTCCTTGCCTGATTAAATCATCAAGAGCAAACAATGTCTCCTCCATGGGTACTTCTGGGTCATAGCGGTGACATTGATAGAGGTCAATATAATCCAAACCTAACCGTTTTAGACTCGCATCACACTGTTCGATAATATGCTTTCTTGAAAGTCCACGCTCATTCGGTCCAGGGCCCATCGGAAAGAATAGCTTCGTTGCTACTGCGTATGAACTTCTTGGATATTCCTTTAACGCCTCACCCAATACTTCTTCTGCCTTTCCACTTTCATAGGCATTTGCTGTGTCGAAGAAGTTAATACCTAGTTCATATGCTTTATGAATACAATCATGTGCTGTCTGATTATTTACTGATTTTCCATAGGTGAGCCAGCTTCCTAATCCGATTTCACTTACCTTTAATCCACTGTTTCCAAGTCTGCGATATTTCATTTTACCTTTCTCCTCCTTCGCCTCTAACCAGTAGCTGCTTGTTTTTTATCAACAAGGACTTTCTTTTCCCACGCTCTGCTTTTCCATCTAAAATACATGACGATTCCTCTAAACCATTCATCTGCAATAAAGGCAATCCAAACTCCGGCTAAACCAAGCCCAAACTGTATTCCTAGTAAATACGATACCGGAACGGCAATTCCCCACATCGAAAGAACGCCCATTTTTACAGTAAAAACAGCATCACCGGTTGCACGAAGTGAGTTAACAACTATGAGATTTAACGTCCTCCCAGGTTCTAGAATTAAACATAATAATAATAGAGTACTTCCTACTTTTATTATTTCTGGATCATCTGTGAAAAGACCCATAATGGCTTCTCTAAAAATGGCAATAAAGACTGCTATTAAAATAGTAATTATAAAACTAACTTTAAGACTCTTTAGTAATTGTTTATAGGCTCCTGCAAAATCACCAGCACCGACACGATAACCAATTAGAATTTGTGTTCCCTGACCAACAGCTAATGCAAACAGCATAATAAAGGACATAATATTCCACGTATAAACACGGGTAGACAAAGCTGCTGCACCGAGAAGGGCTGTAATAGCAGTCATTGCCATCTGACTCGTATTGTAACTAAGTTGTTCTCCAGCAGATGGTATGCCTATTTTTAATATTTTTTTAATATGCTTCATTTGAAAATCGACATAATCCTTCCATTCAATTCTGATTGGAAGTCTCTTATACATGAACCAAAACGCAATGACTAAGGCTGCTGCTCTGCTGAAAGCAGTCGATAATGCCACTCCTTTAACGCCCATTTCAGGAAATCCAAACCAGCCATAAATGACTAATGCATTTCCAACCAGATGGATGAGGTTCATCATAACAGAAACAAACATAGCTTCCCTTGTGAAGCCATTAGACCTCAAAATGGCAGAAATAGTAACAAGCATAGCTTGTAGAAATAAGGTACCGCCCACTATGGATAAATAATCGTATCCAATTATGGCAATTTCCTTATCAAGGTGAAAAATATCTAATAACGGTCCTTTAAAAATCACAAACAATACACTTACAACTAAACCAATACCCAAATTGATGGTTAAGGATATTGCAGAGGCTTGTTTGGCGTCTTTCTTCAAACCAGCACCTAAATACTGTGAGATTAAAACCGCTGT
This sequence comes from Neobacillus niacini, assembly GCF_019749295.1. Taxonomy (GTDB): domain Bacteria; phylum Bacillota; class Bacilli; order Bacillales; family Cytobacillaceae; genus Neobacillus; species Neobacillus niacini_D. The sequence continues at coordinate 64,105 of NZ_JACWFG010000007.1, read as the reverse complement.
TCCAGTAGCTGTAAAGCTAAAAAGCAGAATAGCAAAGAAGACCAGTTGATTTGCGACACCTATTGCAGCAACAACATCATCAGAAATGTGGGAGAGCATGATAATATCCGTGCTTCCCATAATCATCTGCAGAAACAATTCTATAAATATCGGCCATGTTATGGCACGAAGGGTCAAACGTCTATCCTGTGAATCTTGTAAGCTATTCATCACGCTGCTCCGCCCTTTGAGTTTACAGAAAAGGGTTCATATCAAAAAACTGATATGAACCTTCTCTTTCGTCATTTATTTATTTTGGGAAACCAAAGTTTGGTGTACCATCAGGATTCCATGTAAATTCCTTTGCACAGGTATGGCGATTCGGATCATATAGCGGATCGCCGACAATCTCTGTGTAGTTCCTTACATGATAGACCAAAACATCCTTGCTTCCATCTTCCGAAATTGTAAAGCTATTATGGCCTGGACCGTATTGTCCTGTTTCATAACATGTTTTAAACACAGGTTCTGTTGATTTACTCCAGGATGCCGGATTCATCACGTCACTGTTTTCATCCGCCGTTAGAATTCCCATTGCATAATTTTCATCCGTGGCACTTCCAGAGAAAGAAATGTAGATTTTGCCGTCCTTCTTCAAGACAGCAGGTCCTTCATTTACCCAGAATCCAATGGTTTCCCAATCATATTCTGGTTTAGTAATCATGACTTGCGGTCCCTTAATGGTCCATGGGTTTTCTAATGGAGCAATATAAAGGTTTGAGTTTCCTCTTATGTTTGGATCTTTTTGTGCCCAGACAAGGTATTGCTGACCTTTATGCTCAAACGAAGTCGCATCAAGGGCAAATGACTCCCAGTCTGTTTTGATTTGTCCCTTTTCTTCCCAATTACCCTCTAAAGGATTAGCAGATTTATTTTCAATTACAAACATGCGATGTTGAAAAAGTCCATCGACAATTTCCTTTGACGGTGCCGCAGCATAGTAGATATACCAGCTTCCGTTAATATAATGAAGTTCCGGAGCCCAGATAAGCGCACTCATTGGTCCCGTTTCATGCTTTCTCCATGCAACTGCAGGTTCAGCTTCCGCTATTCCTTTAATTGTTTCAGAACGCCTTACTTCAATTCTGTCGTATTCAGGAACTGAAGCAGTGAAATAATAGTAACCATCTGTATGTTTATAAATCCACGGATCTGCCCTTTGCTCTATAATGAGGTCTTGTGCTTTTTTCGCTTCTTCGATTGTTACTCTTACCATAAAAATCTCCCTTTATAGAAATAATATCGACTGAATGAACTTAGTTTGCATCTGGTACCGGAGTGCCAAAGTTAGGGGTTCCATCTTCATTCCATGTGAACACTTGTGCACGTGCATGACGATTCGGATCCCAAAGCGGGTCACCGACGATTTCACGGTAGTTTCGAGCATGGTAAATCAAGATGTCTTGACTGCCATCCTCTGATACTGTGAAGCTGTTATGTCCTGGACCATATTGGCTGTTTTCCTCATTTGTTTGGAAAACAGGTTCCGGTGATTTTTTCCATGATTTCGGATTAAGCAGGTCGCTGTCTTCGTCTGCTGATAGCAATCCCATGCAGTAGTTATAGTCCGTAGCGCTGGCAGAATACGAAATAAAGATTTTCCCGTTTCTTTTTAGAACAGCTGCACCCTCATTCACTAAAAACCCAATTTTCTCCCAGTCGTATTCAGGTGTGGTAATCATGACTTGAGGACCTGTAAGTGTCCAAGGGTTCGCCATTTTTGCAATGTATAGGTTTGAGTTACCTTCGATTTCAGGATCTTTTTGAGCCCAAACATGGTATAAATCACCTTGATGTTTAAAGGTGGTCGCATCAAGAGAAAATGACTCCCAAGCCGTCCTTACCTGTCCTTTTTCCACCCAATTTCCTTCGAGTGGATTTTGTGCGTCATTTTCAATCACATACATGCGATGGTCAAAAATGGCATCCTTGCGGGCAGCAGCAAAATAGATATACCATTTGCCGTCAATGAAATGAATTTCTGGAGCCCAGATATTTGCACTCATGATTCCATCCTCATGTTTAGTCCAAGCAACGACTGGTTCTGCAGTGCCTAATCCTTGAATCGTTTTTGACCTTCTTACTTCGATTCGATCATACTCAGGTACTGAGGCAGTGAAATAGTAGTAACCATCTGTATGCTTATAAACCCAAGGATCTGCCCGCTGCTCGACGATAGGATTTTTCAACGTTTCAACTTTTTGCATGATATTTCACCTTTCCTTTTAAAAAAATCATGGTTGTATGATGGGTCTGCTTTCTTTTTGAGCAACATTCATAAATTTTAAAGCTGTATATCGATTCCTTAAATTATGTGCACTGCTTAAACTTGCAGCAACTAGCTGTTCATCAATGCCCAGCTGTTCCGGCATGGTTTCCCCGCCTGTCTGCATTAACAGATTTTTCAGGTGTTCAGGGGCTGGTATCTCTCGATAAACTTTCATGATTTCTTTTATGTTTTCTTGTAAGTTTTCAATTTGTATCGACTGCAAACGAGCTGGTTCAGATAGTAAAGGAAGAAACTGACTTTTATATACTTCCGCAAGCAGTACCGTTGATACTCCGACCTTCGCTCCATGAAGCACTGCAGGGCGCTTGCGCTTTAAAAAGTCCATTTCCCAGTAATGCGAGAGATGGTGTTCACCGCCAGAAGCTGGATGTGACTGACCAAATACCAGCATTGCCAGCCCTGATTTGATCAGAGCTTCAATTAGAATCTGAATTCCTTCTTCATCAGAAGCAGCAATTTTTTCAACATTCTCCACACATGACTCTAATGCTTCACGGGTAATAACAGCAACTAGTGGACAATATGGTTCTCCTTTTACAAGGTGACCAAACTTCCAGTCAGAGAGTGATGTATATTTGGCCAGCATATCTCCAAAGCCCGCAGCAACCATTTTTCGTGGTGACGCCTTTAGTATAGATAAATCCGCAAATAGTGCAATTGGGGCTGACATTTGGAAGGTTGTCTTTACTCCCCTGACAATTAATGGCGCCCCCATTGATGTAAACCCGTCTACAGAAGGCGCGGTCGGGACTGAGATAAAAGGTACCTTCATTTTACTACTGCAAAAACGCGCAATATCATGGAGTGTCCCTGCACCGACAGCAATAATGACATCCGTTTCTACCGGAATCTCTACTAATGCTTGAACTAAGGAGATTTCGTCAGCGACAACATCATTATTTTCATCCGGAGTAATTATGCTAAGCGATACTCTGATACCAGTTTCTTCTAATGAATCTGATAGACTTTTGCCTGCAGCTTGATAGGTATTTTCATCTGCGATTATGACAGCATGTTTAAATTCCTTATACGATGCAAAGGCAGCAAGTTCTTTGTAAACACTGTTTCCAATTGAGATTTTTTCTATTGGAATACGGTGATGATGATTTCCACAATCACATGTTTGAGCTAGAGTCATGAGTTCAGCAATATAGTTTTCCACTTAAATTCCTCCTGCTCCATAGAAAAAGTATCGGGCAATCTATTCTATAATCCCAAATTTATAGGTTGTTACCATCGAATATTCTTGATCCTTTTCTAGAATCCAGGAAGGAAACTGAGGGTGATGAATCGCGTCCGGTAATCCCTGTGTCTCTAAACAGATTCCCAAGTATTTCTGTGACGGTACCCCAGCAATCTCCCCTTCCGATTTCATCTGATTGCCAGAATAGACAACGACTCCTGCTTCATCTGTTTCAACGGTTAAGGTCCGTCCACTTTCGATGTCTTTTAGGACAATTTCTTCATCATGTTGTGTATTCAGTAGAAATGGATGGTCATACCCTGCACCGGCTAATAGATTTTGCGGGTGGTTTGATTCCACTCCAGTTCGAATCATTCTCTCTGTTGTAAAATCAAATGCCGTACCTTTAACATCAAGCATTTCACCCGTAGGAAGCAATTGATCATTTAATTCAAGAAACTGATCGCTTTTTATTCGTAAAGTATGATTTAAAATATCTCGTTTTAAGTTTCCACTTAAATTGAAATAAGAGTGATTCGTCATGTTTAGCAGTGTGTCCTCATCAGACATGCCAGAATAACGGATGGAAAGTTCATTGTCATTGTTCAGGGTGTAAGTAACAGAAGCATTTAAATTCCCAGGATATCCTTCTTCACCGTTCGGACTTACATAAGTGAATCGAACGCCAATCTCCTGACCATTTTCTATAACCTCGCTGTCCCAAACAATCTGGTTAAAGCCTTTATTACCGCCATGCAAATGATTGTTATTTTCATTTTTTGCTAGTGTATAGGTTTGCCCGTTCAAATCAAAGGATCCAGCCTTGATTCTTCCAGCGACACGGCCAATGGCAGCACCTAGAAAATAAGTATCATTTTCATACTCGTTCATGGTGTCATATCCAACCACAATATTTTCAAAGTTGCCTTCTTTATCAGGAGTTATTATTTTTGTAATAATACAGCCATAATTAATACAGCCAATTTCTACTCCATGATCATTCACTAGATTAAATAAAAAAACAGTTTGGTTATCTTTCCTTCCAAACTCCTCTTTTAATACCTTCATTGCTTTCAGTCCTTCCTTAAGAAAGATACATAGAAAAAATGATTCCATACCTGTCCGTCACAAATGTAAACAGAACAGGTATGGAATAAAGCATATTAGTTACGCTTCGCCAGGCGGATTACATTCCAAGATAACTTAGGTAATACCGCAGTAACTCCGCCATTTTCAGTTCTCGCATTACCATTAGAATGCGGGGCAACTGGTGTACCTTTAGCAGAGTTCGTTTGTTTTAGATTGCCGTCGTTTTCTAGAACAATATGCTCTACTACTTCATAACCCTCAAAGTTACGGATATCTACAGCTAGTTCTAATCCTTCTTCCAAATGACGGTTTACAGCAAAGATGGTTAATGTTTCATGCTCTTCATTGTAAACAGCCGTGGACTCTAGATAAGGAACATCTGTGAAATCTTTGCTGTCATACTTAGGGCTTGAAACAATTGGGTTTAACGAAACGCCGCGTCCATATACAGATGTATGCATATAAGGATAGAAAATCGTTTGTTTCCAGGCAGGTCCATTGTCTTCTGTCATAATTGGCGCAATAACATTGACCAACTGAGCCAGACACGCAATTTTCACACGGTCGGCATGCTTTAAAAGCGTAATCAGCATACATCCAACTAATAAAGCGTCTTCAAAGTTATAAACATCTTCTAATTGAGGCGGCGCAACGCTCCATGGCTCAATTTTCTTATCTGCCTCATTGCTGTGATACCAAACGTTCCATTCATCAAAGCTGAGGTTGATTTTCTTTTTACCGCGTTTTTTTGCCTTAATATAGTCTGCAATCGAAATAACCGATTTAATAAAGTCATCCATTTCTAGGGACAATGCCAAATAGTTAGAAATCTCATTGTCACGGTTGCCGTAATACTGGTGTAAAGAGATGAATTCAACATGGTCATACGTATGGTCAAGAACCGTTGCTTCCCAGTCAGCAAAGGTCGGCATATTGCGGTGAGAACTTCCACATGCAACCAACTCGATGGTAGGATCAACCCACTTCATTACTTTCGCAGTTTCTTGAGCGAGGCGTCCATATTCCGCAGCTGTTTTGTGCCCAATTTGCCATGGACCGTCCATCTCGTTACCCAGACACCAAGTTTTAATGTTGTATGGATTCTTTACGCCGTGAGAAATACGAAGATCACTATAATAAGAACCTCCTGGGTGGTTGCAATATTCTACTAGATTTCTAGCGGCGTCAATACCACGGGTTCCAAGGTTAACAGCCATATTTACGTCAGCATTAACTAACTGCGCCCATTTCATGAACTCATTGGTACCCATTTCGTTGGTTTCTGTTGTGCGCCAAGCTAAATCTAAACGGCGTGGACGGCTTTCTACCGGTCCTACACCATCCTCCCAGTTATAGCCGGAAACAAAGTTACCGCCTGGATAGCGGACAAGTGGTACTTGAAGTTCCTTAACCATTTCAATAACATCCTGGCGGAATCCATTTTCATCCGCTTGTGGATGTCCTGGCTCATAAATACCGCCGTATACTGCACGTCCTAAATGTTCAATGAAAGACCCATAAATTCGATTATCAATTTCAGAGATTTTAAAGTCTTTTTCTAAAATCATTTTTGCTTTATTATTCACCATGTTCCCTGTCCTCTCTTCTATCAGATAGAGTTTGCAAAAGCAGCGGCTTCGTTTCTATAAAACTATGAGTACTAACCAACCTTTTCCCATTTTGGCTTTCCTGCAAATGGACAGCTCTTGTTTTTAAACTTGGCCCGATAGCGGACAATACATCCGCTATGAGCACAAGTGGTGCCATATTGAAGAGAAGGGCAGCTTTCACAAATCTTTAAGCGTTCTGAGTAGACTTCGTCCGATACGATAACAGATAAATTTTCTTCCGTTTCCTTAACGAGCTCCTGGATAACTTCCTCTGTTACCATCACACTTTCAACGCAGCCTTTACATAGATTTTGCTTACTCACTGCTCCGTTCCCCCTCGTTCATTATTCAACCGCTAATGTAACAACAGACATTGCTGGTAGTTTAATAGATAATTTATTTTCTCCAACACTCACACCTGTAAACGCAGCAGGTTTTACAACCTCTGGCTGTTCGAAAGTGTTATGCGCATTCATAGAGTCAGCTGTAATGATGGTTCCTGACACCTTTGTTTCAACACCAATTACACCACGAAGATCTAAATCTAGGACTGCATCGTTCTGATGGTCAATGTTACATAAGCTGATATGAACGATACCTTCAGCATTTTTCGAAGCAGATACGGTTACCTGTGGTAACGTTACTCCGTTATTTTCATAGCTGCCAAATGTAGAATCAACAGCAAGCAGTTCAGCATCTTGGTGAACCTTGTACATATCAAATACGTGATAGGTCGGAGTAAGAATCATCTTCTCGCCTTCAGTTAAAATCATCGCTTGCAGCACGTTGACAGTTTGTGCAATATTCGTCATTTGAACACGGTCAGCGTGATTGTGAAAAATGTTAAAATGCAGGCCAGCTACCAGCGCATCACGAATCGTGTTTTGCTGATATAAGAATCCTGGATTTGTTCCAGGCTCAACATCAAACCATGTTCCCCACTCATCGATAATCATGCCAATTCGCTTATCTGGATCGTATTTATCCATAATCGTACTATGCTTTGTGATTAACTCATCCATATGAAGAGCTTTCTTCATCGTAATGAACCATTCGTCTTCAGGGAAATCAATCGCTGATCCTTTACCAAGCCAGAAATCTCCAGGGATTGTGTAATAGTGAAGACTTAAACCATCCATTAACCAGTGAGCGTTCTTCATCAACACTTCTGTCCAGTTATAGTCATCCACATTTGCCCCGCCGGCAATTTTATAAATTTTATTGCCGCCATAGTTACGTACATAAGTTTGATAGCGGCGATAAAGGTCTGCATAATATTCAGGACGCATGTTGCCGCCGCAGCCCCAGTTTTCGTTCCCCACACCGAAATACTTTAATTTCCAAGGCTCCTCGTGCCCATTTTCCCGGCGCCAGTTTGCCATTGGCGATTCACCTTCAAAGGTCATATATTCAACCCATTCAGACATTTCTTGAACCGTACCGCTTCCCACGTTTCCGCAAATATACGGCTCACACTCTAATAACTCACACAACAGCATGAATTCGTGTGTTCCGAAGTGGTTGTTTTCTACCACACCGCCCCAGTGAGTATTGACCATACGCTTACGGTTTTCTCTAGGACCGACACCGTCCTTCCAATGATATTCATCCGCAAAACAGCCGCCTGGCCAGCGAAGAACAGGAACTTTAATATTCTTTAATGCTGCTAATACATCGTTACGAATCCCCTTCGTATTAGGGATTGAAGAATCTTCGCCAACCCAGATTCCTTCATAAATACATCTGCCTAAATGCTCTGCAAAATGACCATAGATATTTTTATTAATTTTTCCTTTTGTAATATCCGCATTTACAATGACATTATTTTTCATAGAGTAATCCTCCAGTCGTTTATGTAATCAAAGCTTCCCTAGTAAACCTTAGGGCTATTATTGCTAATAGCCCCTTGTTTAAAAATTAACGGTAGATAACGTCATTCCAGCGTAATTCGTTAATAAATGATTCAGTTTTTGTGTCGTTATTAATGACAACCATTTCAATTCCTGCTAATTCTGCAAAGTCTCTTAACTGTTCTGTTGTTACTTTATAAGAGTAGCCAGTATGGTGAGCTCCGCCTGCTTCAATCCAGTTTTCAACAGCTTGACTTAGAGAAGGCTGAGCCTTCCAGAGTACACGTGCAACCGGAAGATTTGGCATATCCTGCTCAAGTTGCAGCGCATCCACTTCATTTACAAGAAGACGGAAACGATGTCCAAGGTCGATAATGGATGCGTTCAAAGCAGAACCGCCTCTTCCATCAAATACGATCCTTGCAGGGTCTTCCTTACCGCCAATTCCTAGAGGATGAACCTCAATTTTAGGACGGGTAGCTGAAATCGTTGGACAAACCTCAAGCATATGTGCACCAAGAACCATTTCATTTCCTGGTTCAAAATGATAGGTGTAGTCTTCCATAAATGAAGTACCTTCATTGCCAGCAATGATTTTCATCAAACGAACTAGCGCAGCGGTTTTCCAGTCACCTTCACCTGCGAAGCCATAGCCTTGTTCCATTAAACGCTGCACTGCTAGACCAGGAAGCTGACGCATACCATGTAAATCCTCAAAAGTAGTTGTAAATGCTGTATAACCGCCTTCAGCCAAGAATGCTTTCATTCCAAGTTCGATTCTTGCTTGATAACGGATGCTGTCTCTAACCGGTCCGTCAGTAAGACCTTCTGGAGTAATATCGTATTTCTCTTCGTATTCAGCCATTAACTGATCAAGTTCTTGTTCACTTACATCGTTCATACGTTGAACGAGGTCTCCAACGCCGTAACCATTGACTGTCCAGCCAAATTTGATTTGCGCTTCTACCTTATCACCTTCAGTAACCGCTACTTGGCGCATGTTATCACCAAATCTTGCAACCTTTAAATTCTTACTTTCTTCAAAAGCTGCTGCCGTTCTCATCCAGTTTCCAACACGTTCTCTAACATCTGCGTTTTCCCAATGTCCTACAACTACCTTACGCTTAACCTTTAAACGACTGGCGATAAAACCGTGTTCACGGTCTCCGTGTGCAGATTGGTTAAGATTCATGAAATCCATATCGATCGAATTCCATGGGATATCACGGTTAAATTGTGTAGCTAGATGAAGATATGGTTTTTGAAGAGCTGAAAGACCAGCAATCCACATTTTTGAAGGTGAGAATGTATGCATCCACGTAATGATACCTGCGCAATTTTCATCAGCATTCGCTTCAAGAATCAAGCGGCGAATCGCGTCGGAATCCTTGACAACTGATTTAAAAACTAATTTATATGGAACAGCTGAATCATTGTCTAGACCGCTTACAATTATTTTTGAATTTTCTTCTACTGCTCTAAGTACGTCTTCTCCGTAAAGTAATTGACTTCCAGTTACAAACCAAAATTCATAGGCTTTTGTCGTTAACAAGGTAAATCCCCCTAAAGTAGTTAATATTTTGTAAAATTCAAACACCTTATGCGTACAAGTTATTTTATAAGACTATTACTAGAGTTTTTGCTCTGTTGGTTGTTTTGTTTGGCCGTAATAGGCATTTTTACCATGCTTCCGCAAGTAATGCTTATCTAACAAGAATTGTTGAATTGGGTTTACGCTAGGATTAAGCTGAAAGGTATGCAGCGCCATTTTCGCTACTTCTTCTAGTACAACGGCGTTATGGACAGCCTGATTGGCGTTTTTCCCCCAGCAGAATGGTGCATGGTTAAACACGAGAACTCCTGGCATAGCCACAGGATCTAAGCCTTCTTTTTCAAACGTTTCAATAATTACATTTCCTGTTTCAAGCTCATAAGCAGTGTCAATTTCCTCTTGAGTCATCTCACGAGTACAAGGAATCTCTCCATAATAATAGTCTGCATGTGTAGTTCCAAGTGCAGGAATTGGACGACCTGCCTGCGCCCAGCTAGTAGCCCATGGCGAATGGGTATGAACAACGCCGCCAATCTCTGGAAAAGCACGGTAGAGCGCAAGATGTGTTGGTGTATCAGATGAAGGGCGCAGATTTCCTTCTACAATCCGGCCTTCCAAATCTACTACTACCAAGTCCTCAATGGTAAGCTCATCATAAGGCACACCGCTCGGTTTGATGACAACAAGGTTTTGTTCACGATCAATTCCACTTACATTTCCCCAAGTAAAAGTAACCAAGTTATGTTTTGGCAGCTGTAAATTAGCTTCCAAAACCTCTTTTTTTAGTCTTTCTAGCATACGGTCTCCTCCGTTCTTTCTAAGGAGCTTGCACTCTTAATTTTTTTCAACGTTTTCATTACGTTATTTTCTCCGCGTCCAAAATAATCGTATAGGCGTGCATATTCCGTATAAAGCTGGTCGTAGACAACCTTATTTTCAGCCTTTGGCTGATATACATAATCTTTGACTTTGCCCATATCCTTAGCTGCTTCTGTAATGCTGTCATACCCGCCGCGTTCTTTTCCTGCTGCAACAGCACCAAACATAGCAGAACCAAGCGCTGGTGTTTGAGAAGATGCAGAGATTTTAATACTCATATTTAATACATCTGCATAAATCTGCATCATCATTGCATTTTTCTCAGCAATTCCTCCTGCAGCATACACTTCATTAACCGGAACACCATTATTACGGAACGTTTCAACGATCATTCGGGTACCGTATGCAGTAGCTTCAATGAGCGCACGATAAATTTCCTCTGGTTTTGTTAATAGTGTCTGCCCTAGCAGTACGCCTGTAAGATCAGCGTCTACCAGTGTTGAACGATTGCCGTTCCACCAATCAAGGGCGAGGAGACCGCTTTCACCAACATTTAACTTACTTGCCTTCTCAGTTAACAAATGATGGATATTTACGCCTTTCTCTTTTGCTTCCTCATAGTAGCTTGCTGGTACACAGTTTTCAGTAAACCATTCAAAATGGTCCCCTACACATGATTGTCCAGCCTCATATCCCATATATCCTGGAATGACTCCATCTTCGACCACACCACACATACCAGGTACAATCTTTTCCTCTTCACCTAGTAAAATATGACATGTAGAGGTTCCCATGATCATTAGTAGTTTACCAGGTTCTGTAATCCCTACTGCTGGGACGGCAACGTGTGCATCCACATTTGCAACTGCTACTGCAGTGCCAGGGTTCAATCTTGTTAACTTAGCACCTTCAGCTGTAATTTCTCCAGCCTTAGAGCCAATTGGAACGATATCTGCAGATAATTTATCTTCGACAACATTTTCTAAACGAGGATCGAGCGCTTTAAAAAATTCTTTTGATGGGTAGCCATCCTGCTTATGCCACATTGCTTTATAGCCTGCAGTACAGCTGTTGCGTTTTACTTGACCAGTCAATTGAGAAATAACCCAATCCGTTGCTTCTAAAATTTGATCTGCTGCTTCATAAATTTCAGGTGCTTCATCTAAGATTTGCCATACCTTCGGAATCATCCACTCGGATGAAATCTTTCCGCCGTACCTTTGTAAAAACTTTTCACCACGGAGTTCAGCAATTTCATTTAATCGGTTTGCTTCGTCTTGTGCTGCATGGTGCTTCCAAAGCTTTACATAACTGTGTGGGTTTTTACTATATTCAGGTTTACAGCAAAGAGGAGTCCCAGTCTGATCAATCGGTAGGACCGTACAAGCTGTAAAGTCGATTCCTAATCCGATGACATCATCCGGGGAAACTTGTGCTTTATCTAATACTTCTGGAATGGTAATCTGTAAAACTTCTAAATAATCTGTGGGATGCTGTAAAGCCCAATCATGTTCTAATTTTATGGTTCCATCTGGCAAAAACTCATCCATCACTCCATGTGTGTATGGTTTTACAGCTGTTGCAACCTCTTTACCAGTTCCAATCTCAACTAAAACAGCTCTTCCTGACTGTGTTCCATAGTCGACACCAATTGTATATTTAGCCATTTTTCCACCCTGCCTTTTAGAAAGAATACGTTTACATAATTGATAAAAAATTTCTGAGTTTAAAAGAATAGAAACGTTACTTCACTATCTCACTCAGGTTACTTTTAAACGTTCTACTTTAATCGTAAGTATGTCATCCGTACAAGGTTCGTGATTATTCGACAAATCACTCTCTTTTACACCCTACAAGTTACTGTTGTTGTACTCGTTTCCAAAACTTGTACGTATAACCTTTAAGTTGATTGTACCACCTATCCATATTTTTTCAAGGTATTTTACTCATATTTAAAAACTTTTTACATACAAGTTAAAAGAGTAGGAAAAACATGTTCGTTTTCCTACTCTTTTATTTATATTTCTAGTCTTTAACCACTCGAATTGCAAATACCTTAGGTACTTTTTGACCTTCATGAGCACGGAAAGTCACCTTCACTTGCTCCTTACCCATAGTTGCTTGATTCGGAATTTCATATTTTATTTGTACAAACGTGTTCAGCTCGACAAGTTCAACATGACTTTTTTCTAATTTAACTCCATCGATGGTGATATCAAAGGATTTCATAGACTCAATTTCTTTTGTATACATGACCACAAGATGATTTTGTTGTCGGGATTGAACCTTTAATGTAAAGGAGAAGTGTCCGCTTGGCCATGTGTCTCGATATTTCCGATTGGACTGAACACCATACCCCACATGTTCCCCTTCAAACTGATGATCACGCTCCGGCTGCATTTCTCCTGGCTGAACAAAATCAACAGTTCGCAGCTGAAGCTCACGCTCTTTTTCGACCGAAGCTTTATAGGATAGTTCCGCTTCTTTCCACTCTTCTTCTGTGAATACGTCCCAATAAACAGAGGTACTGCGATCATGCATTTGATAGAAAGGGAACAATCTTACATCACGAGGATGCCCCAGCTTTTTCATATCAAAGTGATGATTCTTTTCAGGTACGGGAAAAATACGCTTAAGGACGGTTGACTCATCGGTGACTAATACTGGTGTAAATAATATATCTTTTGAAGATTCATCCTTTCGAATCGGTCCTAGATCACCCGCTAGAACAAGCGGACCATTCATGAATGCTATCCGATTTGGGTTATCGTTCATTTTTTCAACTCTTACTGTCATAGGTATTTCCAATTCAATTGTATCTCCGTTTTCCCAAACTCGATCAATCGTGATAAAAGCAGAAGGTGAGCTATCGTGATTGTACGGCACCCCATTTACTTTTACATTCATACCTTTTTCCGCCCAATATGGATAGCGGACAGATAGGGAGAATGGCTTTGAGTCAGTAGATTCTATTGACAATATAATAGAACCTTCCTCAGGGTACGCAGTTGTCTGATGAATAACAACCCCCTTCTCACTCCAATTTAGTTTGGATGGAATGTATTGGTTCACCACAAGAGATTGATTATTATAAAAGTAAATCCCATTGCCATAACTAGAATGATTCTCCATTCCTGTACCAACGCAGCAAGTAAAATCATTAAACTGAGTATTGTAAACCTTATGGCCGCCCATATCCAGGGATACAAAGTAAGTGACTGTACCTTCTTGCGGATGCTGTGACGCTAAAATATGATTGTATAAAACCCTTTCATAGAAATCTCCTTGTTCAGCAAGCGCATCCCATTGAAATAGGTGTCTTGTCAGCTTTAACATGTTATAGGAGTTACAAGTTTCACACGTATTAGCCCCAAGACGGTCAGTTAATTTGTCCGGTTCTCCAAAATGTTCATTCATGCTGTTTCCACCGATTACGTAGGAATGATGATGGACAACCTGTTTCCAAAAGAATTCCGACATACGACGGTAGGAATCGTTACCGGAAAGTTCATATTGACGTGCCGCCCCGATTATCTTCGGTATTTGTGTATTAGCATGCCTTCCCGCCAGCACATCATTTTCAGCCTCCAGCGAACTTAATAATTCTTTGTGATGAAATAATTGTGAAAGCTTCCAAAAACGTTCATCGCCGGTATCTTCAGCAAGGTCTGCCAACACTTCTGACATTCCGCCATATTCACATTTCAAGACTTCCTGTATTTGCTGGTCATTTAAATCTTCAAACACATCAACCAGCCATAGACCAAGCCGTACTTCTATCAACAATGCCAACTTATTATCAGTGTACCTATAGGCATCACGAAGACCAGCAAATAATTTATGAATGGAATACAGAGGCACCCAGCCGCCATTCAAATCAAAGCCTTGTGAGCGGATATCTCCTGCTTTCACCTCTTCAAAAATTTCTTTACCGCGAGGGATACCAGATATATATCCTGTCCCATGAGCTTTCTGACAAACTTCAAGTTCATCCACAATATAATTCACTATTCGCTTGAACACCTCATCGTCGTTTGCCGCTGCCATCATCGCTGCTGCTGATAAATAATGTCCTAGTGAATGTCCAGAAATACCTTGTGCTTCCCAACCTTCGTAGTGAGGTGCCTTTGGCTGCAGGCCCGCAAACTCTCTGAATCTAGAAAGCAGTCTATCAGGCTCCAGCTTTAATAGATATTCCTTATTTAACTCCATTGCATGCTTTAAGGGACCGCCTGTAATACGAACAGATTTAAGATCAAATTCCTTTAGTTTCATATTCACATTTACTTGGTTGGTGGATAGCATTAGTCTCACTCCATATTATTTATTTTTCAGCCTTCTTTTTACCCCATAATCCTGTTCCCTCTTGGTCCATACCTGTGAAAACCAGGGTACCTTCCCAATTTTCCCAGTCCCACGCAGGAATCACTTTCAACGTATATCTCCAGTAATCATCAGGAGCTGTGTCAGGGTCATAGATGGTGAGCTTTAATGTGTTATCCCCCGTTAATTCCCAATAACTCTTATCCTTATCTTCAATTTTCCCATTTGATTTTAAACGTATATTCTTGGATACTTGTAAACTATCATCATATCTTGGTAAATGAACCTGTTCCCAGCTGCCAATGATGTTCTCTTCGTTTATTTCTTGTTCCGCTTCACCTGCGAATCTTTCCGGCGAAACCACTGGCCAGCCGTCATCAGTCCAAACCATTTTCCTGACATGTAAATGGGACCAGAAAACATCTTCGCCAGCTCTGGCATTATGGGTTAGATAATATTCCCCATCTTCCTCAAACAAGGCATTATGACCAGTCCCCAGCCAGCCATCGCTATTTTCAAATCGATAAGCTCCTACTAATTTATTCCCAGTATTAAAGGATTCATCCGTTGTATCAATCATTTCGTTGCCATTATAGTCTACATACGGTCCGGTGATACTTTTCGAGCGGGCAGTCCTGACATTATAGGTGTCTTCCAGCCACTCATAAGATACAGTTAAATAATAATAACCCGTATCAGGGTTGTGGATAATTTCAGGTCCTTCAATGCCGTAATTCATATTTTTCCTTTGTGCCACTAACGTGCCCTCATCATTTGGTTCAACTAATTTCCCAGTCTTAGAATCGACCTTTGTGATAAAAATACCGCCAAAATAGGAGCCATATACCATCCAAGCCTGACCCTGTTCATCAAATATGATATCCGGATCGATTGCATTGACACTGTGTTCATCACCCTCTTGGGTTTTAAATACAGCACCTTTGTCTGTCCATGGACCCTCAACCGAGTCACTTACTGCCACACCAATATACGAGTTCCTTGTTCCAACCGAGGAAACAGAGTAGTATAAATAATATTTATCATCCATTTTCACCACATCCGGAGCCCAAAAAGTTGTTCCTTTCGTCCATTCCCACGCATCCGCAGATACCTGTTCAAACACACGGCCAGCAAACTCCCAGTTAATTAAATCCTTAGACTTTCTAATTTGGATTCCTGGTTTTGGCGGGGCTCCTACCATATAGTCTGTGGAAAAGGCATAATACCAGCCATCTGCTTTTATAACGGAAGCATCATGAGTAAAGTTGGTGGTCCAATCCTTTTCCTTATAAAGGATATCACTGTTGACATTATGTACCCGCTTGTCGGCAGGTGCAGCTGGCAAGGTAACTCCAGACAAATTGCCTGTTTTAGGCATAGAAAATTTCATAACTAGCAATGCTGCTATGAGAAACAATATTAAAATGACGATTCCAACTAAAGACCTTTTTGTTGTAAGTTTCATTGAAAGACTCCCATGGTATGTGAGTATTTTTTAAACAAAAAGCACTTATCATCTAGTAATTCTGATAAGTGCTCTTTTAATTCTCTATTAACTTCTTGATGGTTGAGCCAAAAATGCACATGCATTTGATTTAGTTTTATTAACCTTTAACCCCTGAAATTGCAATCGATTCGATGATTTGTTTTTGGAAGACGATGAAAACAATCAACATTGGCAATAACGCGACAACCGACGCGGCCATGATGAGTGGATAATCACTTTGGATCGCATAGGAAGCATTAAAGTTTGCAATTACAAGCTGAAGTGTCTGCTTCTCAGGTGAGTTCAAATATAGGATTGGTCCTAAGTAATCATTCCAGATCCCCATAAACCATAGAATTAACTGAGCAGCCACAGCAGGCTTAATTAACGGGAAGATGATTTTGTAAAAGATTTGGAAATATGAACATCCATCAATCTTTGCAGCTTCAATGATTGAGGTAGGAATACTAGTTAAGTATTGACGTAAAAAGAAAATCATAAAAATATTTCCAAAAAATCCAGGGACGATTAATGGCAGCAAGGTATCCACCCATCCTACGGATGAAAACATGATGAACTGTGGAATCATCAGCACTGGATAAGGAATCATAACCGATGCAAATAACATGATGAAGATATTATTTTTACCTTTAAAATGCAGCTTAGAAAATGCAAATGCTGCCAAACTTGAGGTGAATGTACCAATCACCGTTACTGAAACAGCGACGATTAAGCTATTGCTAATACCTGAAAGCAGCGGCCCCATCGTCCAGATTTCGGAATACTTAGCAAAAGAAATCGTTTCTGGAATCCACACCGGAGGTAAAGCAAATACATCCTCCCGTGACTTAATTGAAGTCGAGAACATCCATAACAAAGGGGCTACCATGAAGATTGCTCCAATGCTTAGGAAAACAAATACAACGGCATCGGTAATTCTATTTTTCTTCTTTTCAGACATAGGTTCTGCTTTAACTGACTTTTTATTTGCAACTGCAACTTCCATTTTATACGCTCCTCTCTATCACTCTCTTACTTTACGGTTATTAATCCAGTTCATAGGAATTTTTCTCGTTTATCTTAAATTGGATTAAAGTAATAATGAAGATGAAAAGTCCTAATACTAACGCCATTGCAGATGCATAACCTAATTGGAAGTTACCAAATGCTTTTTGCCAAATATAAAACACCACGGATGCTGAACTATATTCAGGACCGCCCGTTGGAGTCATAACGTTAATTTCAGTGAAAATCTGAGCTCCGCCAATAATATTGGTTACGATGATAAAGAAGGTTACTGGTTTTACCATTGGAAGAGTGATGTACCAAAATGTTTTGACAGCGTTAGCTCCATCCAGTTTTGCTGCTTCATAAAATGATGTAGGTACACTTTGAAGTGCAGCTAAGTAGAGCAGCATTGTGTATCCTAATCCCTTCCATACCGCCATGATGATCAATGCCGGTTTTACCGTAGAAGTATTTTGCAGCCAATTTGGTCCTTCTATTCCAAAAATAGCTAAGAACTGATTGACTAATCCATAATCCCCGTTATAAGCCCATTGCCAAAGAATAGAGATCGCAGCGATAGAAGAGATAACCGGAATATAGTATAAAACCCTAAATGTATTGGTTCCAGGAATCCCGCGATTTAAAGCTAAAGCAAGTAATAATGCCAAAACAATACCGATTGGAATACCAAGCATCATATAAATCGTGTTAAACATCGACTTATAGAAGTACTCGTCTTGGAAAACATTTTTGAAATTCTCCAGCCCAATAAAGGTCATTGATCCTAGGCCGTCCCAGTTTGTAAATGCACCGTAAATGGAGTAAATGAGAGGAACCATTGCAAATATGAGGAATCCTATGACAGGTGCAGCAATAAATAAATAGGCATATCTTTGCTCTGTGCGATACAGTTTGGATGTCGTTTTCATCTTCTCTCACCCTTTCAAAAGCTATAATAATGACACATTTCCCTATTTCTAAATTTCTTTAAGCAAAAAAAATTTAGATAAAAGGAATAAATGGCGCTAGTAGTCTATAAGAAAACTAGCACCATTTACACTGTGTCAAAGTTCAGTTTGCGTTTTATTTCTTAGCTTGTTTTTCTTGTGCAATTGCAGCATCTAATAATTTTTGCATCTTAGGCTGCGCTTCTTTCACATAATCTTCTGCTGACATCTTACCATCAATAACCGGCTGGATGTTTTTGAAGAATTCATCATACCATTCAGCTGTGTAAGTTTTTTCAGCTGGGAATCCACGTCCGTAATCATTGATAATATCTAAGAATTCTTTCTTGTTTTCTGGCTTAATTGATGCATCTGCTGCCCATTGTTCAGCAACAGTAACGCTGTTTGGTAATTGAACTTGAGCATCTACTAATGCCTGGTTACCTTCTTGGTCAGCAGATAGGTATAATGCTAACTCTGCTGCCGCTTCTGCGTTCTTAGTTGTAGCTCCTACACCAATACCTAGAGAACCAACCCATGCAGCTGATTTACCAGTTGAACCTGCAGGCCAAGGAAGTAAATCATATTCAAACTTTAATTGTTCTTTAAACGCACCCATATCCCATGGTCCAACAGGGAAGAATGCTAACTCGCCTTTCATCCATCTTTGGTACGTATCAAGTGTTTGTGCGTCTGCGATAGAAGGAGTGATTTTGTACTTGTTTTGCTGATCTGCAAACCATTGTAATGCTTCAACAAATTCAGGAGTATCGATTGTTACCTTTGTGCCAGTTTCATCGATCCAGTCTCCGCCATTACTCCATACAAACGGCTGTAATGCCCAGTTAACATTGAATCCTGTTCCATACTGATCCATTTTGCCGTCGCCATTTTTATCAATTGTTAACTTTTGTGCAACATCAATGAATTCATCCCAAGTATATGGTTTGTCTTTGTCAGGAAGAGGAATTCCTGCTTCATCAAACATTGTTTTATTGTAACCTAAAGCGAATGGCCCTAAATCTTTCGGCAATCCGTAAATTGCACCTTCTCCAAGAGTTTCGCCATCAAAACGATACTTCGCAATACCCTTTTCCCAAATATCTTCCATGTTTACATTTTCTGAGCCTTCTACGAACTCAGTAATATCTTTTAATACACCAGAGTTTACATATGCTTTTACTTGAGCTGGGTTATAGAAGAATACATCAGGAATCTTCTTACCAGCAATCGCTGCTTTTAACTTTGTATCATATTGATCTGGAGCAACTTGAACCAATGTCACTTTCACATCAGGATGTGACGCTTCATAGCGTTTTACAGTTGCTTCATAAGCTTTTAATTCTTGAGGCTGGCCTCTAAACATAAATGTAAGTGCTGTTTTTCCATCTTTCGTTTTTCCTGTGGTTTCCTGGCTATTAGAACAACCAGCTAAGATAGAACCGATAATCATAATAGTAAGTAGAATTAATGAGCCTAACTTTTTTGTTGATTTCGACAAGGTAATCCCTCCAAAACTATTTTAATAGTAAAACAATTTCGTGAAAACTTTGAAAACGTAACCATAATCTAATAAAATAATATAGTAGATTTGTTCGTGCATTGTACGTACATGTTAGGCGACTACATAATAATCCCTCCTGAATATTCTTTCGCCGTAACCTTTTGCACTTAACTGAAGGCATTATAATTACGTTCTTCTCGTTTCGTTGTAAACGTTGTAAATCTATGAAAGCGTATTCCCTACAAGTAAAATACTAATATACCTGTTCGTACATGTCAATCATGTTTTAATAATTTTTTTACTTATGTACGTACGTGTTTTTAAAGTATAATAATTGTTGTATAATAAAAATATAGCACAATTCTTTTTACTCTATATCCTTTATTTAAAATATACGCATATGTAATACAGAAAGTGGTGATACAATGGCGCAAAAAACCAAGTACAATATGGTGAAAGAAAAGATAACGGATTGGATCACCAGCGGTAAAGTTAAGCCAGGTGAAAAAATTCACTCAGAAAATGAACTTGTTAAAATGTTCGGTGTCAGCAGACATACAGTTCGCCAAGCGGTCGGAGACTTAGTACACGAGGGATGGCTTTATAGGGAGCAAGGAGCTGGAACCTTTTGTTCATTTAGACAGGAAGAAAATGAGCAAACTGTTCTTCCAGCTCAAACGAACGGAAAAAATATCGGGGTAATAACAACCTATATTTCCGACTATATTTTCCCTTCTATTATTAGAGGAATTGAATCCTACCTAACAGCCCAAGGGTATTCGTTAACGTTTGCATGTACAGATAACGACATCGAAAAAGAAAAACAATGCTTACAAACCATGTTAAGCAGAAATATCGATGGTCTTATCGTTGAACCAACAAAAAGTAGTATCTATAACCCTAACATTCATTACTATTTAGAACTAGAACAGCATAACATTCCATATTTAATGATTAATCAGTTCTATCCACAGCTAGCCCCTCCACATATTGTTGTCAATGATGAACATGGAGGCTATATTGCTACTGA
The DNA here is from genome assembly GCF_019749295.1 of Neobacillus niacini. Classification (GTDB taxonomy): domain Bacteria; phylum Bacillota; class Bacilli; order Bacillales; family Cytobacillaceae; genus Neobacillus; species Neobacillus niacini_D. Next base: position 43,375 of record NZ_JACWFG010000007.1, on the reverse strand, counting down.
ACATTTAATTAAGCTTGGTCATCGCAAGATTATCGGATTATTTAAAACCGACGATCTTCAAGGAGTTAACCGTATGCAGGGCTTCATCCGCGCATTCCGAGAGCACGGGATTACGTTCTTCCCAGACATGGTTATCTCCTATTCAACCGAGGATATGAACGAAAAGGTTAATGATCGATTAAACAAATTTTATTCGTCAGATGATAGGCCGACAGCCATTGTTTGTTACAATGATCAATTAGCTCTGATGGTTTTAGATGTTTTAAGAAATCACCAAATAAGTGTCCCTGAAGATGTGTCAGTCGTTGGTTACGATGACTCATTTCTAGCTGAGACCTTTGAAGTGAAACTAACATCAGTCGCCCATCCTAAAATGGAAATGGGGATTGAAGCAGCGAAGAGGATTGTTTCAGCCGTAGAAGGAAAAGACAATAATCCTCAGTCTATTATCTATGAACCTGAGTTGGTAGTGCGAAATTCTACAGCTCCAATAAAAAGTAAAGATATTGTTATCAGTCAAGAATAATAATAGTGATAAGACTTTCTGATTTTGTTATGAATTTCACTAATAGAGTAAGCTTCTATATCGACAAAAAAACACACTCAAATGGTGTGTTTTTTTGTTCCCATCAATACAACTTTAGCAAAATCGAAGAGTGAGGGGCTAACGTTTGTTGAATTCCGTCTGTTACCAAACCCATTTCTTCATGTTTCCACAAATCTCTAGCTTGAAGCCCTTTTGATAGCCCCAGCTGATCAAGCGTTACTTTTATATCAGCCTTTTCCTCTCCAGCATTGAAAAGAGCAATATAAGTTTGACCTTTGTCATTCGTTGCAGCCCAAACAATTTTATCCCCATTTCGTTCAATCAGGCGATTACTGTGACTAGTTTGATTTACCTCAAGTACCTCTTTATTCGTTAGCAAAGATAACGTCCATTCATCATTATCACGGAGTTCACCGCCAAACATAAGCGGAGATCGGAATATCGCCCACAACGTCATCATCGTAACCTGCTCATCTTTCGTAAATCTAGTCCACCGGTCCCCACCGCCTCCATCAACAGAGCGAAGACCGATATGGCCTAGTGGCAGCATATCACAATCTGGCCAATGCCCAGGTCCAACATGTTCGTACCACTTCTCACATCTTTCAAACATGCCATATAAAAGACTCCAATGGTCCCAAAAATCGTCAGTCATTCTCCACATATTGGCATTTTCCTTTAAATCTTCACTGTATTCCAAGGGGGCAGGACCTGGAGACAGACTCAGCACCATATTTCTTCCGCACCGGTCCATTGCGTTTCGAATAAGCTCAATTTCAGCTTTATGAAAATAATAAAGCCTTGATGCCGCAATGTCATCGACTTTGACAAAGTCAACACCCCATTCCGCATACAGTTGAAACAGGGAATTGTAGTACTCCTGCGCGCCTTCTTTTTCGGGATCAATTCCATACATATCGGTATTCCAAGGGCAAATAGAATTTGGATGTGCAATATCTCTAGCCCTTATATTCGTTCCCAATAAAGGGGTATTGTTATGAACAGCCTGCCGCGGGATTCCGCGCATGATGTGGATACCAAACTTTAACCCAAGGTTATGTACATAATCCGCTAAGGGTTTAAATCCTTTTCCATTTGCTGCTGATGGAAAGCGATTTACGGCTGGTATTAACCTTGAATATTCATCCATCTCCAGGGGTACAAAGGGACGATACGCTGAGGAAACAGCTCCTGCTTCGTACCATTGGATATCAACAACAACGTATTCCCAGCCAAAAGGCTTAAGATGCTCAGCAATATAGTCAGCATTGCCTTTAACTTCGTCTTCCGTGACAGTTGCTCCATAGCAATCCCAACTATTCCAGCCCATTGGCGGGGTTTTAGCAAAAGTGTGGTGTTTCATATTTGTTATTCCACCCTTCAAATTATTTAACTCTATGTCCTAATAATACGGATTAAGCACAGTGTTAACAACAACATTTTCTAAATGTTCAAATAATTTGTTTACTAGTATGAATGATATTAAATGTCTTTATCTATAATATCGATAATAGATAGAAGATGATCAATTACTGCTAGGGGTTTATGGTCGGTACCTGGCAGCCTTTTTCGGTGGTTATACCAAATCGCCTTCCATCCTGCTTCCATCGGTGCCACTACATCGTTGGGCCAGGAGTCCCCAATATACACGATCTCACTTGGAATTATATTGACTTTTTGTGCTGCATGATGAAAGATTTGTTTGTTTGGTTTTGCCACTCCCACTTCATCAGAAATGAAGATGTGTTCTCTAGATACGTAACTTGTCAGGCCAAGTGAGTTTATTTTATTAAACTGATGTTGTACTGGCCCATTTGTAATGATACCAACTAGTTTTCCCTTAGCTTTCATACTATCTATTAGTTCTGGAACCTCAGCAAATAACTGAAGGTTTTCCAAATTCAACGCATATTGGGCTTGAAATTTACTTGCTTGTTCATTCGTAATGCCTGTTTGAAAATATTCTGATGCCATTACAATTCTAGCTATTCGGAGTTCTTCTAACGTCAACTCTTGATAACTATATTTCTTCCATAACAAATCGCTAAAGTCCCTAAATTTTTTATACAATGACACAACATCCACTTGTTCATAAAGATTAGGAAATGAGTCTTTAAACGCCTTTGAAAAAGGATATAAATGGTCATGTAATGTATCATCTAAGTCAAAAAAAACTGCTTTAATTGCCATTCTGTCCTCCTTACAAACAATTTCACCCATATACTTGTACTTCTTTTTTAAAAAGTTGTATGGTATTTTAGTAGTACTACTAGAAAATATGAAATATGGGGAGCTAACATGAAACAATTATTCAGAATACTTGAATTTGTAACTGCCTTTTTCCAATTAAATCTCCTTTGGCTTTTGTTTTGCCTGCCGGTCATTACAATTTTCCCCGCGACTGTGGCAATGTTCTGCGTAATCCGTCAGTGGGTATTACATAAAGACTATAGTGTTTTTCGTGCCTTTTTCCAATACTTCAAAGAAAACTTTAAACAGAGTTTTGTCTTAGGAATTATCTGGATTGTTTTCACTGGACTATTTTTCCTTAATTTTATGTTATTGAAAAACTTTGCTTCATTCCAATATGTACTCTTACCTGTTTTAACTTTAATTGGTTTAGTAATGCTGTTCATCACCATTTTTATCTTTCCAGCCATTGCAAATTACAACGTTAATTGGACGACTGCAATCAAGAACTCCCTTTTCTTTTCGTTCAGATATATACTCGTTACACTGTCTCTTATCGTCTTACTAGTCCTAACGATATTAATCCTATTCACCTGGAAGATAACCTTCATGTTTATTTTCTGTGTTTACGCTTATTGTAACTACCATTTATGTAACCTCGTATTCCAAAAGATCCAACGACAACAAACAACGCAACAGTAAAGGCAGCATAAAATGGATACCGCCAACGGCAGTATCCATTTTTATTTGTAACCTTTACCCATATATTTAGCGACTGTCCGCCTGAGGTGGACAGTGTCCACGAACGGTGCCTGTCACCCTAGGTGACAGGCACCGCTGTTTTATTATTCATTTAGGTATGCCCATGCATATTGGGCATAGAGTTCTGCGCCTGTTGTGAGGGCGTCTTCGTCGATGTTGAATTTGCCGTGGTGATGAGCCCATTCTGTGTCTTTTTCCCGGTTTCCACTGCCAACTAAAGCAAAGCTTCCTGGTGCATGGCCGAGATATTCACTGAAGTCTTCGCCGCCCATGGTTGGCTTTTCGTTATAAACCACATCATCCCCAAATGCTTCTGCGGCAACTTTTTGAACTAAGTTTGCACTGTATTCATCGTTAAGTACCGCTTTGGTTCCGTGAATATATTCTACTTTTGCGGTTGCACCATACATCGCTGCAACCTGGTCAGCGTAATGCTGGAGCTGGGTTTCGATATGATCTCTCGTTTCAGGGTGGAAACAGCGGACGGTTCCTTCTATTACTGCATTTTCAGCTATTACATTGAACCTTGTACCGACAACCATTTTTCCAATCGTTAGAACAGCCGGATGCTGAGCATCAATGGTTCTAGATACAACTGTTTGTACATTCATGACGAAGGATGAGGCTACAATCGCAGCATCAATACATGCATGAGGCATGGCTCCATGTCCGCCTCTGCCTTTGAACGTAACTTTAAATAAATCGGCTGAAGCAAAGGATGGTCCAGGGGTGCACGATACTTTGTGCGTTGGCATTTGTGACCAAATGTGGATTCCAAAGACGTTATCCACACCTTCCATTGCACCTTGTGCTACCAACGCTTTTGCTCCCTCTGCTACTTCTTCTGCCGGCTGGAACAATAGTCGTACAATACCCGGCAGCTCATCCTTTATTTCATTGAGCGCTTTAGCCGCAATCAATAACATGGCAGTGTGTGCATCGTGCCCGCAAGCATGCATTTTCCCATCCTCTTTGGAGGCATATTCCAAATCTCTATTGAGTTCCTCTACCTGCAATGCATCCATGTCACCTCTCAAGGCAACCGTTTTACCAGGCTTCCCCCCACGAATTTCCGCAATCACACCCGTTGGTTCCGTTTTTCGATAAGAGATTCTTAATTGATCAAGATAATCGCAGACAAATTGAGTTGTTTTGAATTCCTCCCAGGACACTTCGGGTTCAGAGTGAAGCTTTCTTCGTAATTGTGTTAGTTCTTCACTATATGTTTGAATGGCCTCTTTTATTTTTGCATGAATCATACCTATTCCGCCTCCGTTAACTTTTTAGCTGCCTCATAAAGTACCTGAACAGCATTTGTTATATGACGTGAATCGGACCATTCCTCCGGACAATGACTTAACCCATTTTTACTCGGAATAAAGAGCATTCCTACATCGGTAAAATCAGAGAAAACCATCGCGTCATGACCTGCACCGCTGTTAATTGAGCACTTAGGGATATTTAGCTCACTTGTTTTTTTCTTTAGCAGAGAGACAATATCCTTATTCATTTCTTTTGGCTGTATATATAGAAGCTGCTCAACACTCACTTCAATCCCTTTACCACTATAGAAATGAGCTAATTCTTTCACATTTTGTATTACATTCAAAACGTTTTCTTCCTTGCCTGAACGGATATCCACCGTAAACACCGTTTTATCAGGAATGACATTTGCTCCATTCGGAAAAACATTCAATCTTCCAGTCGTGACAACTGTACCATTGCCTTCCGATTCAGCAAGCCCAGGGAATTGTGCAATCATCTGAGCAGCGGTGACTAATGCGTCCGCCCTGCGGTTCATCGGCGTTGTCCCTGCATGGCCAGCCTGCCCCTTGACGGTTACTTCTAATTGAGTTAAGCCAACTATAGCCTCAACCACCCCAATTGGAATATCCTTTTCTTCAAGGATTGGACCTTGTTCAATATGCAATTCAAGGTATGCCTTCATCGTCTTTGGGTCCCTCTTTTTAGGAAGGGCAGGATCAAGACCAATTTTCTTCATCGCGTCTACTGCGAAAATACCATCTTTATCTTTTAAACTATTAAAATCTTCCTCATTTAATAATCCAACAATTCCGCGGGATCCCATTAACCCTCCGCCAAAACGCGCACCTTCTTCTTCTACTAACGCGATTACTTCTAACGGATATTTTGGCTGTAATTGGTTCTCAGCGAAAAGCGCCGCTACCTCAAGACCTGCCACCACTCCTGCAGGTCCATCATAGGAACCGCCATTCGGCACAGAATCGAAGTGAGAACCGATCAGAACGCTTGGTGCATCTTTCATCGTTCCTTCAAGCTTTCCAAAAATATTACCTAACCCATCTTCACGAACAGTCAGACCGTATTCCTTCATTTTCTCTTTTATATACTGACGGGCCTGTAAATCCTCAGAACTATAAGTAAGACGGGTAGTACCCTGACCCGGTGTAGCAGTAAAGGTACTCAATGTGTCAATATGACTTTCGACTCGTGCCTGCACCACTTTAAAATTTGTTTCTACTCTTGCTTCCATTTCCTTCAATCCTCTCTTACAGGAATCCTACAAAAATACCTGCTAGTACGACTGACACCATGGTTACTGTTATGAAGCCTCCAACCAGCATTGGCGGCAGCATATGGCTAGTCAGTATCTCTCTTTCTTTTTCATCTTCTGTTAATGATTTAATTACTTCGTTAGTAATAATGTAATCGGCTGGAAATCCATATAAAGCCGTTAGTGAAACAGCGAACGCCATTTCTTTACTCACTTTTAAGATCTTTCCTGCAATGAAGGAGAAGATATACATTCCGATAACAGCTAATATAATTGTGCCGACAAGCGGATAAATAATCTCAAGCATCATGCCTGGAGTCGCTTGTTTTAAACCGTCAAAAATAAAGAGCATTAATGCCATGAGTGCGAATCCGAAACCATTTGCTTTTTGTAATACTTGCTTCTCAAGGAATCCAACACTTGTTGCGATCACCCCGAATAGTAAGCAGAGAACAAACGGGCTGACCGCGACCACTGGTGCTAATAGAGTTGAAGTTAGGTAAGCTAGATAAGCGACCAATGAAAGCCTTAGAAACTTAAAAAAGTCAGTATTATACTTTTCTGGCATATTCTTAAAAAGTTTCAACTCAGGTTTAGCAGCCGCTGTAGCTGCCACTTCGGCTGCCGCTGCTCCTTGTGCCTCTGCCGAAAGTTTTCCACTGCGATATTGCTGAAGCAATCTCTTTCCTTCTTTTTTCAAAACAATCGAAGTGATTGGATATCCAGCAAATCCTTGCATGACATAAATAACGATGGCAAAAACAGATAAAGTGGCAAGTCCTGCTTCCTTAGCTCCTTCTGACATAATCAGGGCTGATACGACACCGCCAACCAAAGGAGGTATAGCCACAACCACTGTCTGATAACCGAATAGTAATGTTCCAATTCCAAATAATATTGCAATAATTCCTAAAATACCTGAAAGCGCAATTACGATTGTTTTCCATTGATTTTTCAATTCCTGAAGCGATAATAAAGTTCCCATATTCGTAATCAATAAGTACATCATCATCGTAGCAACAACCGGTGGTACACCTGCAAGTGCAACGATGTCCTGTGGGAAGAATGTCCAATAACCTAAAAGGAACAAGACCGCGCAAACGAATATAGAAGGTACCCATGCCTTGGTACGTACTGCAACTAAATCCCCGATAAATAAAATGGCCATAAGAATGACTAAAGCTAACATCTGTGACATAAGAGTCCCTTCCTTCTTGGATGAATTTACTAATCCTTCGTCTTACGAAAGATTTTAGTTATTATTAGAATAATAATATAATTATACTTTTCAGTCAATTTAAATTATTAAAAACTTTCTTGCAATCGTTTTCACTAGGTTTATAAGTAATAAAATTTTTATTTTCCTATATTAGAAAAAAAAGAATATTATTCTACACAAAAAAAAAAAAAAAAAAAGACCCCCAATTAGATAATTGAGGGCTCCTGATTTATGGAGTCTTAATTGACGATTGGAACAAAGATCTTCTCGTACTGATAGTCTCCATCCACTTCATTTATTTTAATAACGGAGGCATTTTCAACTGGTTTGAAATTTTTTAAATCCTCGATTGGCCAATTCATCAGAAAGGTCAGCAGCATATGAATAAACGCTGCATGCGTTACAATAACAACATTATCATATCGCTGCTGCTGTTTCACACGCTCAACCACGGTATTCATGAACATTGTTGCTCTTAAATACACATCTGCTAAGGATTCCCCGTTCTGAAAGCGAAAGTAAAATTGACCTGCTGCCTTGAATTCCTTTTTCTTTTCAGGTGTGCGATCAGCAAAGTCATAAAGATTCCCGAGCTCCCACTCTCTTATTAATGGATTCTCAAAAAATGGAACACCTTCTGGCAGTTCGGAATGAATCGCTTGAGCTGTTTGCATGGTTCGCAGATAGGGAGAACTATATAAAATGGTCTTTGGCGAAACAATTGTTTTGAAAAATTCAGCCGTTATCTGTGCTTGTTTATGCCCTAGCTTTGTTAAACTATGCTGTGAGTCATGAGTGTGCGCCATCACTGTTTTATCCACATTGTGCTCTGCTTCACCATGACGGATGAGATAAATATTCAACCATTTCCAACCCCTTCTACTAGTCTATTACTTCTATTCTACTTCAGCATACTGCTCCATTACCTAGTAAACGTTCGACAACATTTTACAACTGTACGAAAAACGGCACCTTCCTTCTGGAAGGTACCGCTTTTACAAATTATTAAGGAAAGTACGGATTACGTCCGCTCCCCCGATAAAGGTTCCGAACGAACCTCCAATGTTGGTAAGGATGATCACCAGCAGGACCCTTGTAAATTTATTACGCCAAAAGCCTTTTATCGAGAACACATCCTCTGATAATGTTTCAAAATCGGCGACACTAGGGCGTTTGAAATAAGCTTGTACAATCCCCGATACCCAGCCTGCCGCCAACAATGGATGTAACGTGGTAATCGGTGCTGCCAAAAAGGCTGACACAATAGCCAGAGGGTGTCCCATCGCAGCAGCGGCACCAATTGCCGCTGTGGTACCGGTCCATAGTATCCAACTTATTGCTTGATCCATACCAGCGGTAGGGTTGAGAAAAAAGGTAACCGCAATAAGAGCAACAATCAGAGCAGGGATTGCCCAACCTATGATTTGAGGTGTCTTGGATTTTGGTTTTGTTTGTGTGAGTGCTTGCAAATCCTGGTCATTATGAATCTCTTTTGTAATTCCTGGAACGTGCGCAGCCCCTAAGACGGCTACCACCTTTTTCCCAGGTGCTTCTTTAATTTTTTGAGCTAAATATTGATCCCGCTCATCAATTAAAGGCTTCTTTAACCGAGGGAACGCTTCCGAAATTTCGGCAAGAGAGGCATTCAATGTATCCTGTGTTTTCATTTTCTCAAGTTCTTCTTCAGAAATAGACTCTTTATTGAAAATACTATAGAAAATAGAAGTTAGCAGCTGTCCTTTTCCCCAAAAGCTAACATTGCTCCAAATACGCGAAAAGGTAATTTGGATATTACGGTCGGCTAACACAAGCTCAGCCCCTATTTCTTTTGCCGATTCAATACCTTGAATCATTTCCTGTCCCGGCTTGGTATCAAATTGCTTCGCTAATCGGTTTTGAAATGACGAAATGGCAAGATTCATTAATAGGAGTGTGGCCTTCTTTTCTTTAATAACCTTAAAGATATCCGTTTCTCTCCATTTGCTGCCTTCCATAATCGACTTGTAGCGTTGGTCATCCAGTTCAATACAAACAGAATCAGGCTGTTCGCGGTCTATGACCTCTTTAACTTGTTCAACACTTTGTTTGGAAACATGAGCGGTACCAATTAATATAATTTCTTTGCCATCCAAATCAATTCGAGTTATATTTTCTTCCGTCATAATCTACTTCCTTCATAAAAGAATACGTAAACAAAAGTCTCTATCCTTATAATGAAGGACAACCAGCATAATTTCAACAGAAACAATGGCGACACACAAAATCAAAATAAATTATAATTTAAATAGATTATGGTAATACCGAGGTGATCCTTATTCAACAGTTACGCATGCTTCAGCAGGTAATTGATTATGTCGAAGAACATATAAAGGACGATATTGATCCAGAGTACGTAGCAAAAATGGCGGGATATTCCCCTTATCATTTTTATCGAGTTTTCCAGAAGCATATAGGATATACACTAATGGACTATGTGGTAAAAAGGCGACTTCAGTATGCATTACATGAACTGGTTCATGGTAAGAAAGTGATCCAAATTGCGATGGATTACGGATTTGAAACTCATGCTGGTTTTACCAAAGCCTTTAAAAAATGCTTTGGAATCCCTCCTAGTCTATATAAAATCCATTGTCCCAAATCATTACCGCAAAAGTTAGATCTAATTAGTATTCATCAAAAGAACACAGGCGGGATTGTAATGCAGCCCATGATTGTAAAAAGGCCGCCTTTCACTGTTGCCGGAAAAACATTTGAAATAAAGATGGGTAATGTATCTTATACAAGAGATGCACCTGCGATTTGGGATCAAGAAGGGCTGGCAGACGGTTCCATTGAAAGAATGCTATATAAAACGGTTGCTCCTAATAAACATGGGGAGTACTGTATAAACCTAAGTCCTTGTGCAGCAGAAGATAAATTTACTTATTTATTTGCTGTAGAACTAGACGAAGACACCTTGCTTCCAGATGGGCTGACACCTTTACAACTGCCAGAAGCTACTTATGCTGTGTTCAGAACTCCGTTGGTTGAAGTTGAGAAGTTTGCCTCAGCGATTAAAGGAACATGGAATTATATTGTAGAGGACTGGTTTCCACAATCCTCATATGAAATGGATGAAACAGCTTATGACTTTGAATATTATGATGAACATTGCCACTACTGGGATTACGAGAAAGTCTATATGGAGATTCATATCCCTATAAAAGAAAGAGGGTAACCAATCACCCTCTTTCTTTCCTCATAATAGAGTTATATAAAAATAGGACAGGCATTAAAATAATTGCACTAACAAATATGGCTGTTCTAATCGAAAAGTTTGAAGCAACAGCGCCAATCACAGGGCCGCCGCCAATTTGTCCAATGGCGTCTACCTGTCCTTTGACGGAGAAAAAGGTAGCACGTGTGGATGAATCCGGAATGATTTTATTCAGCCAAACACTCTCTAACGGATACATAATACTTCTTGAAATTTGGATGATGATATAAAATGTTAACAAACCAACAGCGAATGTGGTATAAGCAAAACCAATTAGAGAACTTATAATAAGAATGCTCCCTATAAAAAGGGCAATGTAAATATGGTTAAGACGCTGGTGGATGAAGCTATTATCAATAAAATGGAGAGCAGCAAATGTCAAAAGAACAACAATAAATTGAACCCCGCCCATTAGCAAAACTAACTGATTGTCTGATAAATTAGATAGACCAGATTGTTCAATGAAGTGGGGAATCCACAAGCGGTCAAAGCCCTCACTATAAAAGCCAAAAAACAACGCAATAAGAAAAAGTATTCTCATTAGATAGTTTACTCTAGAATAATAAAGAATTTGACTCATATTTTCCTTGATATTCTTCCAAACTGGTATTCTCTCTACTTTTGCGGCAGGTTTAAAATTCTCTTCTTTCATAAAGAAAACTAAGAGGATGGACAGCACTACTAACCCAATACCGCCTAGGACGATTGGCAAATTAAGCAGATAATATCCTGCCAGCATACTTAATGGAATGGCAAGGACTTTTCCGAGATTACCCGCCTTGGCACCTTTGACAAAGGCTGATGAAGCACGTTCCTCCCCAACTTCATCTGCAATCCAAGCTTGATGAGAACCACTCGTAAAGGTATATCCAATCCCCCAAATGACTTGAGAAAGTATAACCGCCGTAAAAACCGGAAACATCCCTTCGATAATAAAACCTATTCCTATTAAGAAAAAGCCAATAACGACAGATAGCTTTCTGCTTTTTAAATCAGACAGGATTCCAGTTGGAATTTCAAAAATGAAAACAGTCGCCTCCAAAACCGTCCCCACTAAAACTAACTGCAATGGATCAAGCTGCACCATTTCAACTTGATATAACAAATTCACGGTAAAAACAAAGGTAAAAAGTAATTGTGATAAGAAACAGGTATAGATATAAACCTGATATGGATCCTTTTTCTTTAATAAGTTCATCTTCTTTCCCCCTCACCACCATCATAAAGCGAGAGGCCGCGAATTTCTTATCCAAATTTGCTATTTATCTCACGCTAATTTGTCCAACTATTCAAAATTTTATATACTTAATTATGTAAAGACGTTGTTATCATGGGGGTATAAATTTGGATTATTTATTTGAATCCGTAAAAGAAAATGTTTACGTTTTAGCCATTTGGGATTCTACTTGGAATTCTTATAATAACTGCTATTTTATTGTACAAGAAGACGGCATTACTTTAATAGATTCCAGCAAAGAAATGCATTCTGCCTTTTTAGTACAAGCTCTTCAACAGCTGGGTAAGTCACCAGAAGACGTTAAACTCGTGTTAGCCACCCATGGTCATGAAGATCATGTACAAGGCACATCTATTTTTAAAAATGCTAAGAAATATATTCATCATCTGGAACGCAGCTTTATTGAGTATCAAGAACCAGATGAGTTCAATTTTGATTTGTTAAATCATGGAGTCATTCAACAATTTGAATACGTATGGGTTGGCAACCATACTCCTGGCTCACTTGCTTTCTACCTTAAGCCTTCTAAAGTCCTTTTCACAGGTGATTTCCTCTGCTTTTTCGGTGATCCTCTTTCAAAAGATGGATTAGTCTCAGCCGGAAATGACCTTAGGCATGAGTGGCTGGAGTTTTTACGGAATGGAGGAGTTGCAAAAGAAACGCTAAATGGGTTTCTTAATGGACTTATAGCCATGAATGCTTTCGATGCCGAATTTATGTGTACTGGGCATGGCGGGGTGCTCGTTGGGGATATTAAATCCTTTATCTCTGAATTGCTTACTGTAGGTAACAAATTACAGGATGAACAAGTGATAAAATAAGTTAGAAGCAGCATTAGACTGGAAACCAGATGTTTGGGTTTTATGCTGCTTCCTTGTACTTCAACTATTCTTCTTCAGCCATTTTTTCTTCTTCGCTTATCGGTACACCGCCTGCTTTTATTCCCATTGATTCTCGAATCTTTATCAAATCAGTGATTTGTGAATAATTTAATTCTTTTGCTTTTTTCAAAACATTATTGGAGTACATTAGAATAGTGGCATAATGTTCGAGGGATTCCATTCGGAAATATGCCTCCATTAAATCTCTTCCCCATGTCAAAGCTCCATGATTGGCCAATAGCACCGCATTATGTGTTTGACAATATGGAGCAATGGAATCTGGTACTTCTTGTGTACCTGGTAAAGCATAAGGCGCAACTGGTACATTACCTAACAATACGATCGCCTCTGGTAACACTGGCTTATCAAGAGGAATCCCAGCTATCGAATAGGATGTTGCTACTGGAGGATGAGCATGAACGACAGCACTCACTTCTGGATTTTCATTGTAAACCCTTAAATGCATTTTCACTTCAGAAGATGGTTTCATATTACCTGAAAGAACAATACCAGAAAGGTCCATTTTCACCATCATATCGGGTGTCATATAGCCTTTACTTACTCCCGTAGGTGTGGTCCAAATTTCATTAGACCCCACTTTCACGGAGATATTTCCATCATTGGCCGCTACATAATTTCTGTTGTATACCCTTCTTCCAATGTCGCAGATCATTTCTCTTGCTTCGAGATCGGAATAGTATTGTTTATTATCCTGCATAAGTATTGAACTCCTTTTCCAGCAGAGTTTTTTCAACTTTAATCATCCATTAATAATATTCTTATTTTATGGTTATGAAGTAAATTTGTTAGTAATCATTATTCTGTATTTAATGATAAACTATGAACTTTTTAAAAACAAAAAAGAATAAAACGAAGCAACCTATTTGACGTAAAAAAATCCGGCCCAATGAATGAGCCAGATTCTTAAGACTGCTTTAATTCTAATCTACGCGCAACTAGTGACAAAGCATAATTCACGATAAAGTACATCAACGCCACAATCACAAAAACAGGTATCACATACGATCCCTTTTGCGCATAAATAATTTGTCCGTTGTGCAATAAATCCGGCAATGCGATGACAACAGCTAATGATGTATCTTTAAGCAGAGAAATAAATTGACTGACAATAGGTGGAACCATTCTTCTCAGAGCTTGGGGCAAGATGATATAGCGTAATGTCTGAATGTAGTTCAGGCCAGACGCACGTCCTGCCTCAATTTGTCCTTTTTCGATCGAGTTTAAACCGCTTCTAATGATTTCTGACAGCATCGCAGATTCAAATACCGTCAATGCTGCGATTGCCGCAGTGGTTATTTCCATTTCAATCCCAATTTCGGGCAATGCAAAATAGGTGAAGAAAATGATGAGCAGCAAAGGAAGGTTCCGAATCGTCTCGACAATCACGGCTAATAATTGAGATACAACAGGAATCCGTGCATATCTGAGAGTTCCAATAAGACCTCCAATAATGAAGCTGAGGACGATTGAAATGGCTGCAACCTTTAGAGTTACCCCAAATCCCTCTAACAAAAATTTAAAATGTTCAGGTGTATATACTTCAATGAACGGTGCTAGAAAATCCATCTTCGCACCTCCTTAATGACTTCTTGCCAAGCGTTTTTCTAAATATCCAACGCCAAGACTTAAAGGTATAGTTAAAATTAAATAGAATAAGGCAACGAAAACATAGGTATCAAAGGTTACATACGTTTTTGCAGATATTAAATCCCCCTGATACATTAAATCCCCTCCTGCAACAACTGCTAACAAGGATGAATTTTTAACTAAATTGATAAATTGGTTGCCAAGAGGGGGGATAACGATCTTTATAGCCTGAGGGAGTATAACCATTCTCATTGCCTGACCGTAAGTTAATCCTGTCGAGCGGGCAGCTTCCATTTGCCCTCTTGGTACAGACATAATTCCCGCACGGATAGCTTCGGCGATGAAAGCGGCTGTATAGATGGTCAACCCGATTGTTCCTGCAGTCATCCCGCCAAAGTTACCAGCCAAATAAGCGAAAAACACAATAACCAGTACAGGTATATTACGAATAAATTCAACATATGCCGTCCCCAGCCAGTTAAGAGGTTTAAACGGGGCGATTCGCATAACAGCAAGAAGTGTCCCCAAAATAAAGCTTCCTAATAAAGCTATTAAACTAGCGATGATGGTTATTTTTAATCCTTCTAAAAATGAATCCATATTAGTTGTTAGTATCGAGAAATCCAACAAAACGATCTCCTCCTAAATAATCAGGATGAGCCGCCCGAAAAGATTGCATACGGATTACAGCCCATCCTGATGAGAAACCTGTTATTAATAGTTAATTTTTAATCCATTTATCCTTAATCTCATCGTACTTTCCTGAATCCTTCAGGCTTTTTAATGCCTTATTCAACTCATCAACAAGCTCTGTATTACCTTTTTTAACAGCTATCCCGTATGGTTCTTCAGTAAACGTTCCTCCGACCAATTCAAATGACGGATCTTCTTCTGCCATACCATAAAGGATGGAATCATCTGTAGTCAGGGCATCACCCTTACCTGCCTTTAGTGCTGTAAAGGCTTCAGCATAGTTTTCGAATTCAAGTACTGTTGTTTCAGGAGCTTTCTCACGGATATTGATTGAAGATGTCGAGCCTTTAACAGCAAGTACCTTCGTGTCTTTTTTCAAGTCATCAATACTTTGAATCTTACTGCCTTTTTTCACAAGCAATGATTGCCCGGCATCAAAATATACATCAGTAAAATCAACTTCTTTTTTGCGTTCTTCCGTGATCGTCATCGTAGCGACAACCGCATCCACCTTACCATTATTTAAGAGACCTACCCTCGTTTTCGAAGTAACCTCAACGAACTCAGACTTAACATCCTTGCCAAATATTTCTTCTGCTAATGCTTTGGAAAGATCGATATCGAACCCTTCCACTTCACCTGTCGATGGATTTTTCAATCCAAACAAACGCGTGTCATGCTTTACGCCAAATACAACTTTTTTGTCTTCCTTGATCTGGGCTAGTACATCCTTGCTGCTATCAGTAGACGTCTTGTCCCCGCCGCAACCGGCAAGAAATATGGCAGCCATTGCAGATACTAACGCCATTTTTACGAATTTTTTTGTTTTGAACATTCCATTTTCCCCCTTGGTTAATGATTTAATATACGGCTGAGAAATAAGCGAGCCCGTTCTTCTCGCGGATTCTCATAAAATTCAGCCGGAACTGCTTCTTCTAAAATTTTTCCTGCATCCATAAATACAATTCGGTCGGCAACCTCTCTGGCAAAGCCCATTTCGTGAGTTACTACGACCATTGTCATACCTTCCCTGGCTAGGGTTTTCATTACATCCAGAACCTCCCCGATCATTTCGGGATCAAGCGCAGAGGTGGGTTCATCGAAAAGCATGATTTCTGGTTTCATTGCAAGGCCGCGGGCAATTGCTACACGCTGTTGCTGGCCTCCGGAAAGCTGAGAAGGGTAAGATTCGGCCTTATCTAATATCCCTACTTTGTCTAGATAAAGTCGGGCTGTTTCCTTAGCCTCTTTTTCGGATTGTCCCAATGCTTTCATAGGAGCAAGAGTGATATTTTCAAGCACAGTTTTGTGGGGATATAAATAAAAATGCTGAAAAACCATTCCAATATTGCGCCTTAGCTTATTGATATCTGTTTTTTTATCTCCTACAGATATCCCATTTACGGTGAGTGTCCCGTCAGAGATTGTTTCCAGGTGATTGATACAGCGCAGCAGAGTACTTTTCCCTGAACCGGATGGACCTATTACGACAACTACTTCACCTTGTTTGATTGTAAGATTAATATCTTTTAAGACTTGAAAATCTCCATAAAACTTATTTACTTGATTAAATACAATCATGCTTGACCTCCTGATTACAAAACCTATCAAATATCGAGTTTCTACTTTTAAAAATTTTCAGAATTAAGTAAATTATAGTCATGTTTTGTCAAAACTGTCAAATCATGACAAAATACCTGTTTTTTCTATAGGAATTTAATACTATCTTCTATAATGGAAACAAAAAGAAACCTCGCCAAGATTGCGGCGAGGTTTTGCATTTTTAATATACCAATTAGTAAATCAAACTGAATGTTATCCTGGCTTTCAAATTTTGAAAAGCACTTCATAATTTATCAGTTAGACTCAGCTTTTAAAATATTATTTTTTAAACATCTTCGGAAGGGTTTCGGTATATGGCGCATACACAATCCCATTTTCCGTAACGATCCCCGTAATTAAGGAATGGTCGGTTACATCAAAGGCAGGATTATAGGTTTGAACGCCATCTGGTGCCATCGACTTTTCATACCATTTACTTGTAATTTCCTCAGAAGGACGCAATTCGATTTCAATGTCATCCCCTGTTTTACACTCTAGATCAATGGTAGATAATGGTGCACAAACATAGAATGGAATATTGTAGTGTTTTGCAAGTATCGCAACACCTGAAGTTCCTATCTTATTTGCTGAATCGCCATTTGCCGCAACACGGTCACAGCCAACCAGTACAGCCTGAATTTTGCCTTCCTTCATCACGATAGATGCCATATTATCACAAATTAACGTCACATCTACTCCAGCCTGCTGCAGTTCCCACGCCGTTAAGCGGGCACCTTGAAGTAATGGTCTTGTTTCATCTGCGTAGACTTTGAAGTCATAGCCTTTTTCTTGCCCTAAGTAAATCGGAGCTAATGCCGTACCATATTTGGCCGTTGCGATGGTACCAGCATTACAATGCGTTAGTAATCCCCAACCTGGCTCAAGCAAGGATAGCGCATGCTCCCCAATCGCTTCACAGATTTTTTCATCCTCCGCACGAATGTTTTCAGATTCCTCTTTCAGTGCCGCCTTTACTTCTGCCACACTTTTCCCTGCTTCTTGTTTAAATCGATCTTCCATTCTATTTAAAGCCCAGAACAGGTTTACAGCGGTTGGCCTTGAAGTTGCCAGGTAATCCTTCACCTTTTTAAAGTCCTCAAAAAGAGCTTCATAGGTTTCTGCAGTAGATTTCTTTGTCCCTAAATAGACGCCATATGCTGCAGCAATCCCGATTGCCGGTGCTCCACGAACCTTTAATTGATAGATTGCATCCCATATATCTTCCATTTCCTTTAATTCTAGGAAATTCGTTTCATTTGGTAAAACTGTTTGATCTAATAATACTAACGTATCATTCTCATCATCCAGCCGTACAGATTGTATAACCGTAACTGGGTTTTGCACTAGATTTATGCCCCTTTCACAGATGATAGTTCTGCAGATTGAATCACGTTGATGAAGTCTGCTCCCGTTCTGATAGATTCGCGATTTAAGATAAATGTTTTTCCAGCGGTTAGACAAATTTTTTCTGCCCGGATTCTTGCTTCACGATCTTCAATGCTCGTTAAATCCTTCACCTTCGCAAGTCCGATAATTCTTCTTAAAAGTTCAAGTCCCGCCACAGCTCCAGTATCTCTTAAAATAGTATCTAAATAATATTCCTTAAATCCTTCATAGCCTGCCACTCGTTCTGTTGCACTTTCGTCCCAAGCTTTGTTGAATTTATCAGTAAATAAGTTTACAACATCTTTAATCGTTGTTACAAGATAATTTAAATAGTCATCCCGTGTTTCTTCATCTTCGATTGTAAACTTGCCGTTTGCATAGGCAAAGATGAGATTCGCAATAACATTTCCGATATCATAACCGGCTGGTCCATAAAAAGCGAATTCTGGATCTATTACTTTGGTAGAATCTTCTTTTATAAAAATAGAACCCGTATGAAGGTCGCCATGCAACAGCGATTGAGCATTGGTCATAAACTCAAATTTTAACTTTGCACTCTCAAGTACTAGTTTTTTATCATTCCAGATGTTTTCTTTTACGAAGTCCAGTGTTCCTTCAAACACCTCATTACGCGGGCAATCATAAAAAGGTTCTGTGTAAACCAAATCTTCAGTTATTTCACAAAGCTCTGGGTTGATAAATTGCTTAACTAATTCTTTCTTTTCCTTATGCTCAACCACTACATCAGACGTTAATAATAAAGTATTTACTAGAAAAGTAGAAATATGATCAGCAAACAGCGGGAACTTTTTGTGCTTGATTAGAGCTGTCCTCATTATTTCATGATCTGATAAATCATCCATCACTGTGCAGTTCATAATGGGATCATAATTATATACCTTTGGTACAAATCCAGGTGCAAGTTTGTATTGGAGTCCTAGAATTTCACTTTCAATCCGATTGCGGTCAGGTGATAGTTTAAATTCGTCAGAGATTCGTGCGATGGGTCCAGCTTGCTTTATAATGATAGACTGATTGTTTTTAACATCTACTAATTTAAAAACATAATTTAAGTTACCATCGCCAATTTCCTTACAAGTCAATTCTGCTTCTTCTAGAAAAAGTTTGATTGCTTTTGCATAATCAATCGCGTCTTGCTCCGTCATGGTGAAATATCCAACTGTGAAATCCTTCATTATAACCCCTCCAAATTATTTCTTTTTATAATAGGTTAATGCAAGCGCGAGAGCCAAAACCGTACCTTTCACAATATCCATTGCATAGTACGGAACAGACATCATGACAAGACCATTTTGCAGAATCCCAATTAACACAGCTCCAACAAAGGTACCGAAAGCATTCGGTTTGCCGGCGCCCAATACAGAGGATCCAATAAATGCTGCTGCTACGGCATCCATTAAATACGGAGCACCTGAGTTAATTTCTGCTGTCATGACACGTGAAGCAAGCACAATCCCGCCGATAGCGGCAAATGCTGCAGACATAAGATAGGCCGTTACTTTATATTTATTCACTGGAATTCCAGATAATCTAGCGGCTTCTTTGTTCCCGCCAATCACATACATATAACGGCCATGTTTTGTATAATTCAGAAAAATATGGACGATAAGTACCACTACAATCATGATGATAATAATCCAAGGTACTTGACCTATTTTTGAAAAAACTTCCGGAATACTGCCCGTTGAGAAGGTTCCGTCTGGCATAACCATGTTTTGGGACACAGTTGCACCTTTTGTATACGTCAAAGCAATTCCTTGAATGATAAACATCGTTGCTAATGTCATTAACATATCAGGGATTCTTACCTTTACGATCATAAAGGAATTGAATGCACCTACTACGAGCGCGGCACCAATCGCAACTAATAATGCCACGAAGATATTTTGCGAAAACCACACAAACATTGAAATTACAACTGCATTTGTTAACGAAACCGTTGAACCAACTGATAAATCAAATCCATCAACGGATAAGGAAATGGTAATTCCAACCGCAATAATAGTGACAATAGAAATAGACCTAAGAATATTAACGATATTTGCCCCATCCATAAAGGCTGGGTTTGTAATCGAAAAAATTACTATTAACGCTAGGATTGTAATTATCGTACCGTATTTGTATAAAAAATCAAATAATTCAAAACCCTTTTTCGAGGGCATTTTTTGTTGAACTTCTGGGTTCGCACTGCTCATTCTATTTACCCCCTGTTGAATAAAATAATAGTTCTTCTTCATTTGTTGTATTGGTATCCAGCTCTTTGGCAACTTGTCCATCATAAACAACATAAACACGGTCAGTGATTCCTAAAATTTCCGAGAATTCGCATGATGCATATATGATCGATTTGCCTCTTTTTGCTAATTGTGAAATCAGTTCAAATATATCCTTTTTCGCTCCAACATCTACACCTTTTGTTGGTTCGTCAAAAATGTAAACTTCTGCGTCTGCAATCAGCCATTTACCTATGGCTACTTTTTGCTGATTACCACCAGATAGATTTTGAACCCTCGTCTCCTGGGAAGGTGTCTTAATTCCCAGACTGCTAATCATCTGACTAGAAACTTCCTTTTCTCTCTTGAAATCTAGGAAGCTCAAAGCCTTAGAAAACTTTCCTAAGCTGGCAGCAGTTAGATTTGCAGCTACCGACTCCTGTACCAAAATGCCTTCCTTTCTTCTCTCCTCCGGAACAAATGCCAAGCCTTGTTTTACCGCCTGGCTGGGATCCTTAATTTTTACCTTTTTTCCATGAATTTTAATTTCACCGGCTTTAACCTTCGCAGCTCCGAATAGCGCTTTACAGAGTTCCGATTTCCCTGCGCCTACTAGTCCGGCTATTCCGACAATTTCACCTGCACCTGCATGCATGTCAAAGTTCTTGATCATCCCTGTATCATAAAGTCCTTTTACCTCTAGAACAGTACTTCCAATTTCCACCTGATTTTTAGGAAATTGTTCCTCTAATTTTTCTCCGAGCATATATTCAACTACTCTATTTTGAGAAGTTTCAGCAATCTTTTCTTTACATACGAATTCACCATTTTTCATTACGGTGATATCGTCACAAATCTCAAATAGCTCTGGAAGACGATGTGAAATAAAAATAATTCCGACATTTCTTTCTTTTAAATCCCTAACAATTCTAAATAACTCATTCGTTTCCGAGTGACTTAATGGCGCAGTCGGCTCATCCAATATGAGAAATTTACATTGCTTGACCAATGATCGCGCGATGATGACCATTTGCTTCTCTGCTAGTGTTAATTCACTTACCAACTTCTTTGATGAGATATTTACATGAATACTCTCTAATATGGCCGTTGCTTTTTCGTGTATATGCTTCCAGCTGATGAATTGTTTTTTGCCCATATCATTAACGGTTTCATTTAGCATGATGTTTTCACCGACCGTTAGATACGGAATGAGTGCTGTATCGACTTCTTGGTAGACAATTTGAATACCAAGATTTTGAGCATCCTTCGGTGAACGAATACTAACCTGTTTTCCATCTATATATATTTCACCAGTATAATGGTGATAAGCACCTGAGAGAACCTTCATTAACGTTGATTTCCCTGCCCCATTCGCACCGATAAGGGCATGAGTACTACCTGTTGCTGTTGAAAAAGAAACATCGTTTAACGCTTTTACACCTGGAAATTCTATTGAAATATTTTTCATTTCTAATACCGTTGTCATGCTCAGTTCCCCCTTTCATTAATATGCCTGAAAATTCAGCCTCTCCCTATAATACTATTTCTCGTTAAAGTGGTAAAACACTAAGTTTGTATTGGAAATTAATACAAGTAGGTTTCATAGTATAATAAATACAAACAAAAAACGGCACAACCCCTATTGATATTTAGGGATTATGCCGTTTTTTTATTATACTAACTTAATAATATTT
Organism: Neobacillus niacini; assembly: GCF_019749295.1. Taxonomy (GTDB): domain Bacteria; phylum Bacillota; class Bacilli; order Bacillales; family Cytobacillaceae; genus Neobacillus; species Neobacillus niacini_D. Next base: position 21,530 of record NZ_JACWFG010000007.1, on the reverse strand, counting down.
CCTGTTTTAATAGATTGATAACAAGCCTCGATGACACGCATATTTTGTATGGCATTTTCACCTGTATATGCTGGTTCGCCATCCTCTAAGATTACTTGTGAGATATGCTCAACCTCTTCTCGATAAATATCTGCAACTATTTTCTCTTCTCTTGTGACTCCTTCTTTTTGAACGATTACAAGACCTTCTCCCCCATAATTATCTGGGCGGAATGCTCTCGGAACCTTTATTTGCCCCTGTGTTCCTATCACTTCATACTCTTCTCTGAACACCATATCAAAGCTGCAATCAAAATGAGCATGAACACCATTTTCCATTTTCATATGTCCGAAGGCAGATATATCCACCTGATAATCTGAATCTACATTGGCATGAACCTGTACTTCTACGGGCTCGGTACCCAAAATACTCCGTATGGAATGTATACCATAACAGCCTACATCATAGAGGCTTCCGCCGCCTTTCTCTGAATCCATTCTGACATTGCCTTCTGGCTGCGCAAGGAAAAATGAAAAGCTGGCCCGCATGAATTTAACTTCACCAATCTCGCCACTTTTGATGATTTCTCTCACTCGTTCATGCTGCGGGTGAAATTGGTACATAAAAGCTTCCATAAATTTAACATTGCTTTCGGTGCAGAACTCAACCATCTCTTTCGTTTCCTCCGCTGTTAAGGAAGCTGGCTTTTCACATAGAATATGTTTTCCATGTTTCGCCGCTTCAAGTGTCCACTTTTTATGTAAATGGTTTGGCAGCGGGATATAGACTGCGTTAATCTCTGGATCCTGCAGCATTGCCTCATAACTGCTGTATGTCTTTGCTATATTAAATTGTGCTGCTACCTCTTCAGCTTTTCCGCTGCTTGAAGCAATTCCTGTGACCACTGCATTATTTGCACGTTCAAATGCTGGAATTAATGCCTGTTGAGCAATACTTGCAGTGCTTAAAATTCCCCATCTTACTTTTTTCATCTACTATTCCTCCTTCAACTCCGTTTTTATATAACCTATTTTTTCGATAATTTCTTGTCCTTGAGGACCCTTCATCCACTCCAAAAAGGGTTCAATAGTGCTCTTGGTGTTATTCTTTAAGGATATCGCATAAAGGTTTGCAGTAAAAGGATATTTTCCGCTCGCAATATTTTCAGGTGTTGGCTCGACACCATCTATTGCAAGTAGTTTAATATTGGAATTGTCTCTCATTCCAGTTGCAAAAAAACGAAATGAGAATCCAACTGAATTATCGTAATTCCGATAATCCGCCACTTGTTCAATAATCCCGCCCATTCCTTCAGGAACATCTTCCTTCAAAGGCTCCATGATTGGTATGTCACCCATAATCTTTTGTAGCAGCGTTTGGCTTCCTGAATTTTCGGGCCGTTGAAAGGCAATGATTCTTTCGTTCTTCCCTCCGAGTTCGGACCAATTTTTTACTTTTCCAGAGTAAATGCTCTGAATCTCCGAAACATCTAAACTATCTACTTCATTATCTGGGTTAACAAAAAAGACAAATGCCTCCTTGCCAATGGGCGTCATCACCAGTTCCTTTCCCTGCCTTTTGGCCATTTCCTGCTGCTCCTTTGACGGCTCTGCACCAAAGTAGATGTCGACATCGCCAGAGATAAGCCGTTCATAGGCATAAATCGTATTTGTGAAACTAACGATATCCAAAGTTCTCTGTATATTGCTTATATTTTCGTAGACTGTGTCAGCAAATGCAGAATAGACAGGATATGCCGCCTCTGCACCATCTAATATAGGCATCTCGTTAGAATTCTTTATTGTAAAAGCAGGAGGAGATTCTAGTTTAGGCAGGATATTACTAGGATTTGTCACATCATAAGGTGTTAAATCTGTAGATGAATAGCCGCCGCCATACTCAAAGCCATAAGATGGCAGGACCGTCTTACTTCGGTGCCACTGAACAGCAGCCCCCGTACTCATTGCCAAGATGAACACTGTAAGTAGCGTCACAACATGTTTCTTGTTAAAAGAGAGACGAACCCTTTTGATGAGGAGTAATAAGAAAATACCAAACACAAATGCTAGTTCATAAGCCAATGGTGCCCAAAGAAACAGCCTTCCCTCACCCATTAACATCGTCATAAAGAAGATTGGCACCATCGCTATATGTAAAATGCCATAACCCAACCATGAATCTGCCCCGAAAAACCCGCCGCTAATCAGCATAAAAACTACCCAGGCGACTGCAGTATAACCAAGCGGGATGAAGAACATGAACGGAAGCCCTTTTCTATCATCGCCTTTAATCAGCGTTCTACTGGCAATTCCCCCAGCAATCAAACCGCCAATGATAAGAGGAAGAATGGTTGAAATCAGAAAGTTTTCTGTTGTAATAAACAGTGTGATGAATGAAATACCTAGTGGAACTACACCAAAATACATAAACATTGTAAGTATATTTTTCCCCATAAATAACACTCCTAAAAACCTTTATAGTGTAATTTTACACCTTGGTACAACATTTTACAATATCTCCGTTAAATGGAAGTTTAATAGCAGGGTGAAATCCTCAATGCGTGAATGATCCAGAGTAAGGAGTGTCCTTGATGACCGTAATGCTTGGAAAATCAAGATGGCGGGAACCAAATAGTGCTTTTGGTGACCGTTACGCTTGAAAAATCATGATAGCGGGAAGCAAAGAGCACCCTTGGTGACCAATACGCCTGAAAAATTATGATAGCGGGAACCAAAGAGGGTCCTTGGTGACCGATACACCTGAAAAATCATGATAGCGGGAACCAAAGAAAACTACCTCCAGAATGAAAAGCCAAAAAAAGAGTCCAATTCATTTTTCCCCGAATTGAACTCTCAAAAGTGTTATTTAAATGTAATTTCCACCGTATATCCGAGGTTGCCGAAAAATTCTTTAAGAACCTTTTCTGCATTTTTTTCCGCTGTTTGAAGGAGACCAATGGATTTAGATTCTGCCAGGATTTCGTCTTGCGCCTCGGCTGCAAGGTTAAATCCTTCATCCCACTTGGTTTCACTGCGGAATAATCCTTCATCTGAGAAGGTTTTTACCTGATTCATCTGAATAGCCGGATTTTGAATAAATTCGGCATGAGGAAGGATGATTTCCATTCGTCTCTCTTTTTCATCTATCTTCACATCATCCGAGTTAACTGCTTTGAGATCAACTCCCGCAATAACGGAAGCTGGAACAACCAGTAATAACTCGCGTTTTGTACCAGGAACATCGATTGAAATATCCTTGCCAAATAATTTATTATCCTCTTGTTCCATGATGACCTTCACATGAGCTTCTGCTGTAGCTAGGACAGATTATACCGGGGTGAAATCAAACTATCGTGGACGCGGAATTGCAAAAGCCTTAAAACTCCTCTATGCAAACAGCTATTAACGAAGGGGCTCATACAATGATCACTTATACCGAGGCGGGCAATACTCCTAGGCAAAAACTAAATAAAGGTTTAGGCTGCCAGCCAGGTAAAGGTCACTATCGTATCGGTAAAAAATTGTAGGATTAAGCATAGAAACATCACTGTTCCCCTATCGAGTGGCGCTATAAGAGATTAGTGAAAGACTAGGCTGAGCCTAGTCTTTTTAGATTTTAGGATAATAGGGTTCATATCTTGGATTTGTATAATACGGCGGTCTAGGGCCTATTTTTGGCATTTTAAAAGGTTTAGAATTGGAGTTATACTGGATCTCTTCCTTTTCATTCGAATGATTCAATACTAATAGTTTTACTTCCCGATTTACCCTATAATAGTACAAACTCTTTTCCCCCTTAAGGTTTTCCTCCACTCTATTCATTCCTCCAAAGGAATGTGATAGACCATGCACGGCATTTGCCTATGTGACATACATTAAACCCAAAATGGTTTTTTTAGGAGGTTTCTGCGTGTCACAAGATAACCAGAATAAGCCGTCCAATCAGGATTACCCTATGTATCCCCATTATGGAAAGATTACACGCTACGAAGATATTCCGCTCACTGTTCCTGAACAGCGTCAGCTTCGACAGCCTGGCGTGGAAAAATTGATGGTGCCAAGACCCATTATTGAAAATCCGAATTATAAAGGAAGCGGAAAACTGTTAGGAAAGGCCGCACTCATCACAGGTGGTGACAGCGGGATAGGCGCCGCCGCAGCGATTGCTTTTGCAAAAAGAAGGTGCGGACGTAGCGATTTCCTATTTAGATGAACATGAAGATGCACACAGGACGAAGACTCGTATTGAAGAGCTGGGGCAGAGGTGTTTACTATTACCAGGGGACTTCCGAAGTAAACAGCAATGTATTGATATCGTGGAAAAAACTGTTCTTAGCATTGGGAAACTTGATATTCTTTGCAATCATGTGGGAATTCAGTTTCAGCAATTAAGCTTGTTGGACATAACCGATGAGCAGTTTGATGATACCTTCAAGGTCAATGTTTACTCTCATTTCTACACCACCCGAGCAGCACTTCGCCACTTAAAAGCAGGCAGTTCTATTATTAATACAGCTTCGGTTGTAGCTTATTACGGAAATGAACAATTGATCGATTATTCCGCGACAAAAGCTGCTAATGTAGGATTTACACGAGCATTGGCAAATAATTTAGTCGACAAAGGGATTCGGGTAAATGCGGTCGCACCTGGACGTGTATGGACCCCGCTCATTCCATCAAGCTTCTCTGCCGACCAAATACCTCTTGCGGGAAATCCGATGCAGCGTCAAGGCCAGCCTTTTGAATTGGCTCCTGCTTATGTATACCTTGCTTCCGATGATTCCCGGTTTATGACTGGCCAAACGATACATGTTAACGGCGGACAAATCACTTCTTCTTAAATCCTTATGAAAAAGACTAGGGAGCATCCCTAGTCTTTTATTTTTGTTGCACTCACATTCATGGATTCCTGAAATTCACCTTATAGTTTGCCTTATCCGGCCTGGTACAACTTCTTGAGTATTCAATAACCTCTTCCGTTTTGCTATAGCTTATGTTCGTAAATAAAAGCAATGGAGTAGAGGAATCTACATCCAAGAAGCGGGCATCCGATTGGTCCAACTGCGTCAGGTCGAGAGTTTGCTGGGAATAGGAAATCCCAATATTATAAAAGTCATAAATTTCATAGATAGAAAACACTGTTAAATCAATATCCTCCAATTCGGGGACAACATATTGCGGTATATAGATTTCTTCAAGTGAGTATGGCTCTTTATCAATATAATTGACCCGCTTAATATAAAAAATCTGATCAGCTGGATTAATGTTGAAAATCCTGCCATACTTATGCCCGGCGGTTCGTAAAGACTTAGTCAGTATATGAGAAGAGGGATCAGCATTTTTCTTCCTAACCATTTCCGAGAAACCTTCCAGGGTTTCCAAATCCTGCTCTCTCTTCTCCCCAAGAACGTAAACGCCTTTCCCTTGTATTCTTTTGAGCAAACCCTCATTCACAAGAGCGGTAATTCCGTTGCGAACTGTCAATCTATTAATTCCATAGGTTTTTGCCAATTCATTCTCAGTAGGGATAGCCGTTCCGGGTGGAAATTCACCATCCTCAATCTTGGTTCTGATAATCTCCCGCAATTGTAAATACATCGGAGATTGATAGTCTATATTGGACAAAGGCTTGCTCACTCACTTTCCACTTAAATTCATTACCATGCACCCTTATATTGAATCGTGATACTGCTGTTTTTCGCTCCCATCTCCATGCATTCTTCAATCGACTTTTTCTGTAGAATCCCACAAATAAAGGCCGCAATATAACTATCTCCCGCACCCATCGTATCTACTACCTCACACGGAACAATACCAAATCGGTAAAAAGAAGCGCCATCATACACAATGCTCCCTTTTTCACCCATTGTCACAACAATCAATTGGGGACCTTTTGCATGCATAGTCTTGATGTAATCTTTAATAAACTCATCTTCCCCATCATCGTAGGAAAAGAAAGCATAATCAACATGAGCAATAATTTCTTCCACAAGGGGATCATCGAGCTTTGTGGCAAAGTCAAATGCAATTGGGACCCCCTTATTTTTTAGGGTACCCAGACTTTTTTCTATTTTCCCCCAAATTCCTGACACCACTATATCATGCGAGGCGAGAAAATCAATATCTTCATCTGTCAATGCAAATTCTTCTAAAACACCTTCATAGTAATTGCCAAAAACCCGGTCATTATCAACGATTTCGACCTCTGTAATCGCGGTTTGTCCAGGCAGTTCGCTTACATGTGATACATTGACATTTTTTGCCTTCAGGGCATCTTTTAATAACTTTCCATAATCATCATTTCCAACCACACCGGTATAGGATGCGGTTTCCCCCAGTCTTACACAATACACCGCAACATTGACAGGGTTGCCTCCAGGGTACGCTTCCCCTGACTGCTTATATACATCGATACAATTATCGCCGACTGCCCCGATTTTCATTTCCTTTTCCTCCTAGGCTTAATGGTAGTGTTTGAGAACGGAAGAAAAACGGATTTGATCTGCTCTTACGATAGATTTATAAAACTCAACCATCTTTTCGTCTTCGGTATATACATTACCCCTAATATAGAAAACAGGTGTCCCACTCTCAACATCCAATAATTCACTTTCCTGTTCACTTACGTAAGTAACGCTTAGTGATTCCGAGCCGTGGTCAATTTTTACGTTATAGACGTCTCCCAAAATGCGATATAGGGACTCATTTGAAAAGTCATACTGTTCAATGCCATTACATAATGAATAGTCAATATAGGCCAGTTCCATCATCGACGGAATCCCATCTATTAATCTTAGTCGCTGCAAACAGTATATTTTGCTTCCGAGCGTTAATTTCATTCTCTTGGATAACTCTTTATTACATTCGATAATATCTGCAAATAAAACCTTAGTTGATAATACTTTATTGGCTTCCTCTGCACTTTTTGATAAGGATTCCATATCCTGCAAGTTGCGCACCAATTTTTGCGGAGCAACAAAAGTTCCGGCACCCCGCTTGCTATAGACGACGCCTTCCATTATGAGTCGCTTGATTGCACTGCGCAAGGTCGTTCTGCTTGTCCCTAATACTTCACAAAGCTGACGTTCCGAGGGAAGTTTATCATGTGGGCGCAATTGATTCTTATCAATATAATATTCTATTTTTTCAACCACTTCTTCGCGTGGTTTAAGCTGATTGTTGTCCATAAAAATAGTACGCCTCCACCATAAATCTTACATTGTATGAATTACTTAAAATATATCACAAAGAGTGGAAGGAAATACAATGCAGAATTATGGTGGAAAACTTAGCCCTCTTGTATATAAACCAAAACCATTCTTTCAGACGGGCCATCAAATTCGCAGAAATACACTTCCTGAGCCCCTCCTCGAACGACCTCCCCATCGATGATAGGAAAGTGGCAGTGATTCCCTGTTATTAATGCCTTGATGTGCCCTGTGGGATTACCGGCTGTGGAACCATAATCCTTTAACATCCGGGCGTGAGCATAGGGATGGTCTTCCGGTACCAATCTTTTTAAAAAGTCATCGATATCACTTTCGAGACACTCTAGCGACTCATTAACCGTAACACCTGTTGTTGTGTGCTTGGTTTGGACCGTTACCACCCCATTCTTGATTCCGCTATCGGTGACAATTCGCTCTATCTCACCTGTAATCACCTGATATTGATTATACTGATCTGTAAAGATAGACAAACTTCTTATATACATGATTTTGTCCTCCTCTCATAATGAGCAGCCTAGAAACTCTAACGCATTCTTCCCGCGGATTAATTCTAAAGTCGATTCACGGAATCCTAACTGGGTTAATGCCTCGGCCATTCTAATTTGCTCAAAACGCGGATTATCACTGCCAAACATGACTTGATGCCGTAAACTGCGGTCAATCCACGTGGAAGGAATATCTTTCGTAAAAACCTGTGTATAAAATTCTTTAGCATTATCAAAATATAAAATTGCCGTATCTGCATACACGTTTGGATATTTCACCATCAACATCGCTGTTTCCTGCACCCATGGCCAGCCAAAGTGTGCCAGGCAAATTCGAAGCTTCGGTCTTCCGTCCGCCAGTTCTTCAAATTCAACCGGCCTGCAATATTTCGATAATGTTCCAGGTTCCCATGATAAACCACTATGAAAAATAATCGGCTTATCATACTTCTCACACAGGTCATAGATTGGATTTAACACCCCATCTGTCGGATAGTATTTTTGTTTGCCCGGGTTTAATTTTAAACCTAGCAGCCCCAAATCCGTGAAGGCCATCTCCAGTCTTTCCACCGCCTCAGGATCGAATGGGTCCACACTCGCAAAACCAATAAACCGATCAGGAGCCTGATCCACAATTTTTTTAATTTCTTCATTTGTTACCGTTGCCCCGCCTTCCACCGTTGTATAGTCCTGCGGTAATAAACAGAGCTTGTCGAGTCCAGCACAATTCATTTGATTAAAAATATGCTTTAGAGGCGGGGTTCCGTTCTTGTGAATATTCATCACTCGATGCCTGAAATTCAACCTTTCCTCGTCCTCATTGATTGAAAGATAAAAGTCTGGATGAACGTGCATATCTATAAACATAATAATCACTCTTTTCTTCTATTGAATACATCTATTCCATCAATGCTTTTAAGTTGTTGATTGCCCGACGCGCATAGAATCGCGGTTCGTTTATATAGGCGGTGACTAATTCTATCGTTGCAGTGCCTTCGTAGCCAATATGCTTTAATTCCATCAAGTATTCCTTCAGCGGCAGCACACCTTCCCCCGGAGTCACATGCGTATCAGTTGTTCCATCACTGTCAATAATATGGAGATGCTGCATCTTATCTTGCAATTTATCAAAATAAGCCATGATACTTTCATGTTGAACGAACGGTGGAACGATATCGCACATTCCCACTAGATGATCGGATTCAATCTGTCCAAATACCCTCGCTAAATCATTGGCTGTGGTACAAACATTTGATTCCATTGGCGTCAGTGCTTCCAGTATAATTTTATGATTAATTTTTTCCGCGTAGTTAGTCAATTCCTTCATGGACTCTATCAATCTATGCCAAATTTCCTTTTCGGAAGTTAGATATCCAGCATGTGCTGGGGACATTAAGGTAAATTCAGCACCCATTTCCTTCCCCATTTCCATCGATAGCTTCAAATAGTTGATGGCATCCTTTCTCATTTGTTCCGTGCCTATCATAAAATTATATGGATAAGCATTATGCTCGGGAGTATAGATCCTTACTGGAACCTCATACTGGTCAATCAAGCTCTTGACCATATCAATGTCGCCATTTTTCAAATCAGGTGCAAACGCATGCGGCCTGCCTCCCCATAGTTCTATGTAGTCATAACCAAATCTTTTTGCATCCTCAAAAGCATGTTCCAAAGGATTTCTCTGGTAGCCCGATGTAAATAATCCAATCTTCATGATTAACCCCCCATTAAATATGAATTGATTTTCGTTTCACCCAAGGTTCAAAAACAGAAACGACCTCTGCCGCCACTTTCGCCCCTTTATCCAATGCCTCCGGGATGGACTTGCCTGTTAAGATTCCGTATAGGAAGCCAGCTATAAAACTATCTCCTGCACCCACTGTATTAACTACCTTGGCAGGATAAACCCTTCCCTCAAAAAAATGCTGACCATCAAAGGCCAGACTTCCTTTCTCCCCAAAAGTGGCAACCGCCAGTTTCATTCCGCGGTCTGTTTTATCTTTAAGATACTGATCAATATAGCTGTCCCGACTTTTCTTATAAGAGAAAAATCCATAATCCACATAAGGCAGTGTTTTTTCGACAAAGGGATGGTCTAACCGGTCTGCGTAGTCAAAACTAATGACGGCTCCTTTTTCCTTCAACTTGGGAAGTGCATCCTCTGCCTTGCCCCATAAGGCGGTATGGACTAAATCATGCCGTGCCGCAAAACATAGATTCTCCTCATCAAAAACCATATGCTCAAGGACACCCTCTTCATAGTCACCATGAACACGCTCAAGTCCCTCTATATCCATATAGGTCACAGCTGTAGGTCCATTCCCCACTTTTAAATGACTAATATCAATCCCTTCTTCTGTTAACGTCTGAATCATCCATTCTCCATTTTGATCATTACCCGTTGTGGTAATAATCGAAGTCGGGATTCCGAGTAATTGCATATTCACACCTGTATCCACGACATTTCCGGTTGGATACCTTTTACCAAGTCGCTCATAAACATCGATGCAATTATCCCCCAAGGCAGCAAACCTCATATAGAATCCTCCTAATATTCTTTTTATGGTAAGAGTAGACTCCGTCTGTTAAAGCGTTTTCATTACTACTCAAAAAATAGAAACCCATTCCCGTAAATACATGTAATCAAAGATGAATAGCAGTCATCTTTGATTACATACTAGGTTCCTTTATTCGTTATTAGTAATCTAGCTGACGGTAGTAGCGTCTAATTTCCATTGGATGACAATTTATCTTTTCAAGATGTGCATCAATCCGCTGAGTGATTGCACGCAATAACAGATGCGAGATTCGTCCTCTATATTCAGGGCTGATTCCTTCTAACTCGTAATCCTTCGTATCAATGATCGTATATCTTGAACAAATTCTCGGTAAAAACTTCGCTACTCTTTCGGATAACGGGCGTTGTTCATCTTCACCCACAAAAACAGTAACGGCTGTATCCCTGTCAATCACTTCCAATGTTCCATGGAGAAACTCGGAAGAATGAATCGATTTTGAACGAAGCCAGTGCTGTTCTTCCCAATAGCACATCGCATAGGAGTAGACTGCACCCCAATGATTTCCAGCACCGACAAAATAGTGCATCGAATCATCTTTATGTTCATGTGCAAATTTTTCCCCAAAGGCATCAGCGGCCTTCTCCACTTCAACCAAGGCTTTAGCTAAATGTTCATCCAGCTCTGTATAGAATTGCTCATATTGCGGGAAATCACCATTGTTAAACATGAAACGGTCCGCAGCCATAAAGAACTTGATCTGTTCATTTGCCGGATAAGAGACTAAGTAATCAACACTTTGAGCAAGCGGAGCTTCTTTTACATCAATGAAACCGACAATGCGGGCTCCAATTTCTTTTACTCGTGAAACAGCTCTCACCATCTCCTCCGTACTTCCTGTTACTGATGAAATAATGACAACCGATTTACTGGTTAACTTAAGGTTTCCGGTAGTCAAGTATTCAGCCGCATTCTCTACGTATACTGGCAATGCGCTCTTTCCAGTAATATAAGTCACAGCCTGCATACTTGAAGCATACGTACCGCCAATTCCCATATAAAATATATTGTCAAAACCCTCAAAATAAATCTCGTCTATTATCTTCTCAATTTCACCACGTAATTGAAGTGCCCCATTCACACTATCGATTTGTTTGGTTTCGTTAAATTTTAACACCCTATTCATCCGCCTTCCCTAATGTTCTCTTCAGTCACCCTAAACAGCCTTGAGGTTTATTAAGATGTGCCGCATCCACCTCTCCAGCTGCTAGATGTTATTAAGATTATTTAATACCAATTTGTTTATGTCGATAGTTGGATTATAGCATCTGGTCAAAATGAACGTCAATCTTATTATTTGAATAGTTAATGACTTATTGTTTTACTGGGATTGTTAACGGTTTTTACGTTCTAATAAGATGTGTAGAAAACGAGTTTGATAATTGGTATTAAAATTCTTAATAGTCATTTATAAGAAATATAAGGAAGAACAATAAATGAAGTATACAGAAACCATTCTATAGTCACGACATAGCCAAACGGAAAAATCGCCTATACAAAATAATATAAGACCTGCTCTACATCCCTGAGAAAAGCGGGAATTGAGCAGGTCTTTTTTTTTGGGCATTTTTATAGAAAAATAGACACGGGGTGCTGCCCCATGTCTATTAGCTTACACTTTATACAGTTGATTTTCTATTTTTTCTTTCCCAGTAATAGTAGGCAGGAAGACCTGTTCCCACTGCAATTACGGCAGAAATGATACCAGGGATAGGTGCCCACATAAAGGTAGAGGCAATTAAAGTACCGGTTACCACCATGGCGATTGCCGCCATCACATATCCCATCGGCATTCTCCACATTGGATTGTAGCCGGACTTTTTACGGCGGAGAACAAAAACAGTCCCAAATGTAAGAAAGTTTTTCAGTAAGGCAACAATCGTGAAATAACCTAATAAATCACTTAGTGAAGAAGCGAATACAAGCACAATGGCAATCGCACATTGAACGATGATTGAAATATATGGAGTTCCCCAGCTTGGATGCACCTTTCCAAAAGATTTAAAGAATAAACCGTCCTTTGCCATCGCATATGGCATACGTGGTTGGAACATAATACAGCTTGATAGAGAGCCAATGATAACGATAATTGCCATGATTGCCGTTAAGGAACCGGCAGTAGCCCCAATTCCAGGAATTTGTGCCATTGCATCAGAAACAGGTGCACTACTTGTTGCTAATACATCCATTGGCAGTAAACCGGTTACAACAACACTTAACAGGACATACAACACGGTGATAAGCACACCGCTGATAATAAGAGCTCTTGGCATTGTTTTCTTAGGGTTTTTAATTTCCCCTGTCATATAACAAACGGAAGCCATTCCATCAAATGACCAAGTCGTGGCTGAAATCCCTGCTACTAAAGCCAATATTCCAACTGGTACTTCTGGCCCTGCCGGGGTGGCGCTCATTAAACCCGGACTGAAGTAGAAGAAGCCAACACCAATTAATACAGCAAACATGATAATCTTAAATGCGGTAATATACGTTTGGAATTTGCCCCCGCCCTCAACACTGCGAAGGTGCATGAACATAAATACAAGAATAAGTGCAACCGCGATAAATTTCATAGTCAAGGGTGAAAAACCAACAAAATAAGCTAAATAATTCGTAATTGCTATAGCCATAATCGAAATCGATGGCGGGTCAGTGGCCCAGAAGCTAATCCATCCGGTTAAAAAGGCCATGGGACGGGAACCCGCTTCACGAAAATAAATGTATTGACCGCCATTCTCCGGATAGGCTGTCGCCAATTCTGCATAGCATAGGTTGGCAGGTATATTAACTAATCCGCCAATTAAAAAGGCCAGAATAACAAACAAAGCAGTTCCACTCGCTGCAGCAACCTCTCCCAATGAAGAGAAGATACCCGAACCAATAGTCGTACCAACACTAATAGCAATAGCAGCACTTAAACCTAATTTACGCTGAAGACCCCCAGCACTTGAACTTTGATCTCCATCATCCTGTATGACTTTTGCAACCTCACTCGCCATAGGTCCCATTCTCCTTTTCTAGTTCTACTCGACATGGGAAACAAAAAGGTATTATATAATAAGTAAGCGATACCAATAATGAAAAACAAAAAATGCTGGGTGCGGCTGCCCATTCATTTAATAACCATTAACCAAGTTATTTGTTTTTTAATACCACTTTACAACAAAATAGCACATGCCAATAATTAAATCAATAGCAATCTAGCAAAAATGTATGCGCTTTAACTCCTGTTTTGCAAAAACCCGCCTAAATGTACGATTTAATTCTTTTAATAATAGTAATAGTCTTAGAAATTTCAATTAAGCAGATAACAACTCATGAAAGTAAATCCAATTTCATACATTTTATTACTATCTTTAGTGGCCAATCAAAAGTTTTATAAGTGAAAAGGCCCGACTAGCGGAAGAAGCTAGTCGGGCCTTTAATATTTTTTATGGGTAGGAACTTTTCGCTAAACCCGATTTAATGTTTGCGATAGAACGAAGACCTTTTCAATCGAAATTGTTAGCGGAAAGCTGAAGGAACTCAATTTAAGCGTTTTGCATAGTAAAAAAGTAAGCCAATTAGTCCGCCGATAATACTTGGGAGCAGCCAGCCTAATCCATTCGTATAGAGTGGAATAAATTTGAATCCTGCCGAAACAAGTTCTATTTTAAAGCCTGCTGTGGTTAACCCATCATAGATACTTACCATTCCGGCACCGATTATTGCACCTATATAAACTGGTCTTGAGACCAAAATATAGGAATGCAATAAGGATAATATCACTAGGACAATCGCAACCGGGTAAATAGTGATTAAGAGTGGGATAGAAACTGAAATCAATTGACTTAATCCTAGATTTGCCATTGTAAAACTAAATAGGCAGAGAATGGTAACAACCACAGGGTAGGAAAGTCTAGTAAATCGCTGGCTTAGATATTCACTGCATGCGGCAACCAAACCAACTGAAGTGGTTAAACATGCTCCGGTAATGACCAAGGCAAGAAGGATGGAACCGAATGGACCAAATAAATGTGATGTAACAGCCGAGAGAATCGCCCCGCCATTATCCTGCAGACCAATCCCCTCAACACTCGCAGCACCAAGATAAGATAGTGATATATAGACAAAGGATAACCCTAAGCCTGCAATGATTCCTGCTTTAATCGTATATGAGCGAACGTTTGACGCCTTTTTTATTCCCATTTCATGAACGCGATTAATTACTACGATTCCAAATACTAGAGCCGCGATTGCATCCATTGTTAAATATCCTTCAACAAAACCACCGAAAAATGCTCCATCTCTGTATTTACCTGCCGCCTCGCTTATAGAACCGATCGGTGAAATAAATCCCCTAATTGAAATAACGATGATTAACAATAAAAGTAAGGGAGTAAGGACTTTCCCTACACGATCTACAAGCTTTGCTGGATTGAGTGCCAGCCAATACGTAATTAGAAAAAATACAAGAGTTGAGATAAATAACCCGATACTGCTTTCACTTTCTAAGAATGGTGCAACACCAATCTCATAGGTTACAGTACCGGTTCTGGGTATCCCGAAAAATGGACCAATTGTTAGATAAATAATAACGGGAAAAATCTTAGCAAATGCGGGATGTACTCTATTAGATAGGTCATTTAAATCCCCGCCTGACCTCGCAATTGTAAAAACAGCCAATACCGGTAATCCAACTCCGGTTACTAAAAATCCAATAATAGCTGGCAAAAGGGACTCCCCTGCCTGCTGCCCGAGTAAAGGCGGAAAAATTATATTTCCAGCACCTAAAAATAAGGCAAACATAAAAAAGCCGAGTGCAATAATTTCTTTAAATGGTAACTTCCGTTCCATGAAAACCCTCCACTAATTGTATAAAAGGAAATGTTTATCCAAATTTTACAAATAATATCAAATAAATAATAATTTATTGCAAAAAAAAGTGTTATTTAAGTAAATTCCTAAATTATTAACTATATTAATATACAAAATTTCATGCCAAACTGCAAAGAATTTTTAAAATAGTTTTTCTATTTGGAGCAGGAACGCAGATAACGCCGATATATCTCAATTTTCACAGATATATTCGAATTAGCTCTGACCTATTTCATTTTATGCAGATATTAATTTTTTAGCCAAATATGATAGAAAATCTACTATTCTAATAAAGGGATTGCTCTACATAATATTGAAATATAGAAATATGAATGGAGGGCAGCTTATTATGAAAAAAAGTAGTCTATTGTTTGGAATCATTGGCGGATTGGTTTTAATTTTTATTATTGTAACCGTTTTCAACTCGTTGATCGTTAAATCTAAACAACCTTCCCCTAATCCATCTGATGTGGTTATTAACGAGGGAAAAGCGGTGGAGCATTTATCTAAAGCGATTACGTATAAAACCGTATCCTATCAGGACCGAAGTAAATTTGACTTTACAGAGTTCGAGAAGTTTATTTCTTTCCTAGAGGAGAGCTACCCAGTTGTCCACAACCAGCTAGAGTTAGAAAAAATAAATGAATATGCTCTCATTTATAAATGGAAAGGTTCAGATTCCAGTAAAAACCCAATTGGGTTAACTAGTCATTACGATGTTGTTCCTGTTTTAGAAGGAACAGAAGGAAATTGGGAGCAACCTCCTTTCAGCGGGACCGTGGAAAACGGCAAAATATGGGGCCGCGGGACATTGGATGACAAAATTGGGGTAATCGGAATTTTAGAAGCCGTAGAGTTTTTAATCAATGACGGTTTCAAACCTGCTAGAGATGTCTATCTCATGTTTGGGTTTGATGAAGAAATTGGCGGAGATGAAGGAGCCCTCGCAATCGTAAATACCCTTAAAGATAGAGGAGTCACGTTTGACTTTGTATTAGACGAAGGTGGGGCGATTGTTGAAAACATGGTTCCAGGTGTTAATCAGCCAGTAGGTGTTGTCGGTATATCCGAAAAAGGATCTGCCACGTCTGAATTAACCATTGAAGGCAGCGGAGGTCACTCCTCCCAGCCAAAAGACCAAACCAATATCGGAAGAATTGCCAGCGCCATTGCTAAACTGGAGGATACACAATTTAAAGGAGACTTACGTGGACCTGGTGAAGACTTATTTGAATATGTTGCACCAGAAATGAGCTTTGCCATGAAATATGTATTTGCAAACAAAATGATTTTCGAGCCAATTATAGAACAAATTCTATTACAGCAGCCGGCAACAGCCGCTCTAATTAGAACCACTATCGCCCCAACCATTTTTAATGCTGGCGAGCAATATAATGCTTTGCCTGAGAAAGCAACAGCTTATATTAATCATCGCCTTATGCCTGGAGATTCTTTAGAAGAAGTCAAATCCTTTATTGAGGATACAATTGAAGATGATAATATTAAAGTTACGATTACCGGCAGTGAAGCCTCAAAGGTTTCTTCTATTAACGGTTGGGAATTTAAATCAATTCAGCAGGCTGCCAGAAATGTATATCATGATGCTGTTATCGCACCATACCTAATGTTTGCTGGTTCCGACGCGAAGCATTATGACAGTATCTCAAAAAATACCTATCGATTCTTACCTGTACAAATTGCTTCGGAGGACCTAAACAGAATGCACGGAACAAATGAACATATCAGTAAAGACAATTTTATACAGGCAATTAAATTCTATGCTGAAATTATTAAAGAGTCGAACCAATAAGTTATTTTTCTCTTATTTTTTCTTTATTTTGAAGTAGAATGTAATTAAGTTATATACAAATCCAGTTTAATGGGGCGGTACTATATGTTAGATAAAATAAAAGGTTTGTTTAAAAATGAAAATATTCGAATTGAATTAGATGATTGGTATAAATGGTACAAAGAACCTAAAGTGTGCAATGATGCAGTTGTAGCTAAGCTGCAAAAAGAGGGCATAGAAGTCAAAACTATATCCATTACAGATAACGTTACTAGCAATAAAATTTCGACCTTACTGATTGATGGAATACAATATGAGCTAACAGTAACTAATCCACCATACGGAGCACCAGCACAAGTATTTATTTTAAAAAAGAATTCTCATCAATAATTATATTTCTTGGTATTGAACGTTACGAATATATGATGTTTGAAAACAGTAAAAACATAAAATGGCATAACAATATCCGTTATGCCATTTTTTTATTTGCCTAGACTATTAACTAGTGTCTCTACCTTTTATTAAGATAACAGTGCTAAAACAGTGTCTAGCAGGACGTTTACGCCTTTTTCGCATTCTTCCCACGTGGTCAATTCTTCCTCACAATGGCTCTTTCCATTAAAGCTCGGGACAAATAACATCGCAGAAGGAACAAGGCTGGCAATAAATTGAGCGTCATGGCCTGCACCAGAGACCATCCTTTTATTGCTATACCCCAGTGTCTGTGCCGATTTTTCTAATTGGTTTACGATCTCTGCATCAAACCAAACAGTATCCCGCTCCCAAAGCTTTGTTGTTTTTACTTCACAGCCCTCGTTTAAACCTAGGTTTGGAAGACTTTCAACGAAATCTTTAAAGGTTTTTACAATCTCAGGATTTTTGTGTCTTGCTTCTAAAGAAAAGACTACCTTGTTTGGAATTACCGTATGAATACTTGGGTATACATTTACCCTGCCAATCGTATAGACGAGCTCTTCATCTAAAGCTCCTAATACCCTGCGAATTTCGTTAATTAAGTTATTGGCTGCGAATAGAGCATCCTTCCTCATATTCATCGGAGTTGTTCCAGCATGGTCAGATTCCCCTGTTATTTCAATATCATAGCATGCCATTCCGACTACACATTCTACAATACCAATCGAAAGAGCTTCCTTTTCAAGTATCGGTCCTTGTTCAATATGCAATTCTAAGAAAGCAGTACCCTCTTTTAAACGGTTTGATGCTTCCCCTTCATAACCAATCGATTGGAGTGCTTCCTCAAAAGTGATTCCATCAGCGTCTTTCTTTTTCACCATCACATTCTTATCAAATTTATTTGACAGCACACCTGAAGCCATCATAGAAGGTTCAAATCTTGCCCCTTCTTCATTTGTAAAATTAACAATTGTGACTGGAACACGTGGTTTAATATTATTTTCTACCAGTGTTCTTACGACTTCTAAACCAGCTAATACCCCCAGCACACCATCGAACCTGCCGCCTTTTTTAACCGAATCGAGGTGGGAACCAATTAATATTGGCGGTTTATTTTCCACGCCTTCTAGTGTTGCATACATGCAGCCCATATCATCCACTTTTACACGTAAGCCTAGTTCCTCACAGCATGATTGAAAAAAATCCCTGGCTAACCGATCTTCTTCAGATAACGATAGCCGGGTTACACCATTATTTTCCGTTCTCCCGAAGTTAGCAAATCGTTCATGCTCATTTTTTAACCGTTCTCCATTAATTAAAAGCTTTTGCCGCTGCATATACATCTCTCCTTTTTTTATGGTGTAGTCATGAAGTCTTGTATTATAATTATGTAAATTTTCAGTTAATATTAATTATACTCTCTCAAAAAGGACTGTCATTAGACAAAGTATCAATTTAATCCACTTCTTTGTGTTATAGTTTGTGACGATGTGTAAATAAATGTTACCCTTTTTGTAAAACCTATGTTCGAATATAAACTTGAGGTAATGATGGAGGTGTGTTTATGTCAGAATTAGAACCATTAGAGTACCAAACGGGTGCACCTATACTTGATTATGATATTATTGATATTAAGAACACCGCAAATGGGTTTGAGGTCCTGCTTGATATTAACTTAGACAGCGGCTATTCCTTGTCTAGAACAACCCTAGAGATTACGCACGAAGATTTACAAGGTTATGATACAAATGAAATTGAAGAGGGTATTAAATATGCGTTAGGTTTTTTTGGGAACGAGACTCAATAACCTTTCTATAAGAATGTCCTTTCTTCAAACATGATGGAGTGGTTAGATGCCCAAGGCAAAAGCGAAAAGTGGAATAGGCAGAGGAACAGGTAAGAAGGGCTGGAATCGTTGGCAGGCCGGTGCTAAAAAAGCAAAAGCGAAACCGTATGTCAGCAAAGGTGTTAAAAATGCTGAGGCCGGAAAAGCCAATGATAAAGGTACAAGTGATACTTCAGGTACCTCCTAGTCCTTTGAAATAGCTCTTGAAATACTATTAATCAAACGTTTGATTAGTTTAGCAACCGATTTAATCAAACGTTTGATTAGTTTTTTATGTCAGTTTAATTGTATATTTTTGTGTATTTATTTCGTTAGAAGTAAAAACACGTTCCACATAGTGAATTTCTTTTTCTTCCATTAATAAAACCGTTGAACTCCTCGTCCCATAATCTCCACTCTTGATAAACATCGGTGAAAGCATTCTTTCCCATTCTAAAGAAACCCCCGTTTGAGGCAGTTTTTCATCTGGAGCCTGGTCTGCTTTTTGAAGCAGTGTTAAAAGGGGCTCTATATAATCTTCATGCTCAGACTTTAAAATGACAGCCAACCCTTCCTTGCCAGCTTGTACTTTCGGCCATTCGGTATTGAGTAAATGATTGCTGACCCCATAGATTCCAGGTGTTATCTTTTTTAATTCTTGTCCGACATTGGAATAATAGTATAGTTCATCACCATCCCCGGCAAGCAGGTTATATCCAGGATACAAGTCTTTGTTATTAACTAGACTTTGCATATACTCCTTTATTTCGCCTTTGTATTGTAAGGCATTCGCAACAAGTTCTCCTCTTGAGCGTTTCCCTTCCGTTGCTTCTTGTGGATCACGATAATTGGTCAAAGCAGCAAACCGCCCCGATTTCGTGATACCCATCCATGTACCCATTTTTTCTAAATCCCGTCCAGCAAGGATTTCAGAATCATCTTCCCAAAAATGAGCAGGAGCAGTCGGCCTTTGGTAAAACTCATCTCGATTTGCTGCAACCATCAGCTTGTACTTTGGATGTACTTTATAAGCAAACAAGATTAAACACATTTATATCACAACCCTTTAAACGACAGTTTCTTCTAGTTTATCTTATTCCCGTTATAGAATGAAGCTTTAGCAATTGTTAAGAACAATATGCTACTATTTTGGATGAGGTGAGATGATGGCCAATATTAAGGATATAGCAAAGATGGCTGGAGTTTCGGTAGCAACAGTCTCTCGTGTATTAAATAATCATCCCTATGTTAGTGAGGAAAAAAAGAATGCAGTTAAAAGCGCCATCGAAAAAAGTAATTATCAGCAAAATATTAATGCTGTTCACTTAAGTAAAGGTAAAACATTCCTTATCGGTGTTGTAGTCCCTTTTACAAATCATCCCTATTTTGCCTTATTAGTTGAAGGAATTGCTAATGAAGCTGTAAAAAATAATTACAATTTAGTTCTAATCCAAACGAATTACGAGTTACAAAGAGAGCTCGAAGCATTAATGATGTTAAAACATAAGCAGATTGATGGATTAATAATATGTTCAAGAATTTGCGGTTTAGACCAGCTAGATGAGTTTAGCTCCTTTGGTCCAATTATTTTATGCGAAGACACACGTGGTAAACAAATTTCATCTACCTATATCGACCATTACAAAGTCTTCTTAAAAGCTTTGGAGTATTTACAAGCTAAAGGTTATCAAAAAATTGGTTATTGTATTGGAAGAAATTCAGGTTCTAATAGTCAGCAAAGAGAGTTGGCTTACAAAGATTTTCTTATAAAAAACAATAAACCATATGACCCGAATTATATATTCTATGACTGTTATCATTTCGAAGACGGTGAACGGGTAGTACAACGTTTAATAAAAATGGAGAATCCACCTTCCGCTCTATTGGTAACTAGTGACCAGGTTGCGGCTGGAATATTAATCTGCTGTAAGGAACAAAACATTGCCGTACCTGAGGAGCTTGCGATAATTGGTTTCGATAATCAACCAATAGCAAAAATAATGAACATTACCACACTTGAAATCCCATTAATTGAAGTGGGAAAACGGCTGTTTCTTCAAGCCCTTGATAACTCAAAAAATACCCAGGATGAAGTAACGGTTAGATTAATCGAACGGCAGACCGTTTAGATTTTTGGCTCTGTTATGATTCATTTGTTGAGTTTCGTGATGGTATGCGAATTAATAGGCGGAGAATCTCCGCCTATTGTCTATAGGGGAGGCTAAAGGAGCAGATATAAGCGGAGAAATTCCGGTTAACTGCTCTAAAAAGGCCAAACTCAGTCAAGTCCTGATAATTGTGTAAATTCAAAAGTACCTGTTTTCAGCTTCACCTTTGCTTACTCTCTATCCATACCCTTACAATTTTTTTTGAC
>NZ_JACWFG010000006.1 GCF_019749295.1 Neobacillus niacini | reverse complement strand
TAAGGAGCTAGTTTCGTTCATGATAACTTATATCTGCTCTCAAGGTTCCTCTATAAACAATAGCCGGAAATTCTCCGCCTATGAATTCTCAATCCTACACGAAAATCAACATTGAATAATAACAGAGCCTAAAAATAAAAAAAGACCAGTATCTCTACTGATCTTGTTATCCACCTTATGTATGGTGGAGACGGCGGGACGTGCGTTTCCATGCTTTCGTCATGGCACTGACTATATCTTGAACCTGTAAGAAACACAGGTCCTTCGGCGTCTTATGCGAAATATAATTTTTTACCTAAAGGTAAGGATTTCGCATCCTAGTACTACCATGTTTATTATGGCAGCCTATAAGTCGATACACGGCTGTTGGATTACTCCACATACCGCTCGGCATTGCCTTATCGCTATAAGCGACGTAGGTTTCACCGATAAAGCCGAATTTTCACTTATGTGTTACCACATAAGGCGACTAAGTTACTAATCGAACCCGCGTCCAAAGATAACGGCACTTAAGCTTCTACGAGTGTAGTCGACATATTGGCGCTTCGCTGATCCTTTTGCCTGCCGACAGGCGGCCGGTCAGCTAGTCTGGTTGTTCTCTTCCTTCGTCCTCAGACGGTGGACTCCGGCGTAGCCTACTAAGAGTGAGTCCGCTACCCTACCACATAGGCGATGGAGGGGCGAACAGCTAAGCAGTTATTAAGCTGCGAAAGCTAGGTTGTTGTTAGTTTTGCCAGTTATAGGCGTTGACGTTTTAACGAGGCCGATCCCCTCGACTCGCAACCTAAGCTCGAACTACCCCTGTCGAATCCTTAGCGCCCCCATATAAAATGTGCTCAAAATCTAGTTAAAGATTTAAGCAAGCGTCAGGATGCTCAACAATAGTTTGAGCAAAAGTTTCTGTCGCGTATCTCAGCGACAAACTTATTATAACACACTGAGCGTCTTTTTCAATTGTAAGTTTTTGTAATTACATTTTTTGACGCTCTCGGAAGGCACGCTCGATATCACGCTTCGCTTCTTTTTGCTTCAATACTTCACGTTTATCATAATTCTTCTTACCTTTTGCTAAACCTAATAATACCTTAGCAAATCCATTTTTCAAATAGATTTTTAAAGGAATTAGCGCATAACCAGCTTCTCTCGTTTCTCCAAAAAGCTTATTAATTTCACGCTTATGGAGCAAAAGCTTTCTCTGCCTTAATGGATCATGATTAAAGCGGTTCCCTTGTTCATAGGGGCTTACATGCATGTTTAATAAATGCATTTCTCCATTTTGAATTCTTGCATAGGAATCCTTTAGGTTCACTTTTCCTGCACGAATGGACTTGATTTCTGTTCCTTGCAGAACGATTCCAGCCTCGTACGTCTCTTCAATATAGTAATCATGGTATGCCTTTTTATTTTGCGCAACCACTTTCCCTACACCTTTTGGCATGTCTCTCACCTCATTATGGATTAATTTTAGCAGAAAACTCAATTCATAACAATTGAAAGAGAGCCATATATGGTTAATACCACTATTCATTTCTGATTAAACATTCATAGTGAGTGTAAATCTAATTTTCTCTCGTATAACGAGGAGTCATGACAGTGATGAGAGCCTCCTTTAACGGTTCCATCTAGATTTTGGTCACTCATCGCTGTCATGAGTGACCACTTTCACAATTCCCACTAGGTTTCGGGCTCTCATCGCTGTCATGAGTGACCACTTTCACAATTCCCACTAGGTTTCGGGCTCTCATCACTATCATGAGTGACCACTGTCACGATTTCCTCTAGGGTACGGTCACTCATGCCTATCATGAGTGACCATTTATCGCTTCACTCTATATTTCGGGCACTATGAAGCCTCTATAGTTCCCCAAACCATTTCATTAGAAGGTTCAGGGCACTATAAAGGCTGCAAACATACTACCTATTATCTTTTCTTATTTTTACGTTTGGTACTTTTGTTTTTAGGTACGTTATCGTAAAACTTCTTTTTCTTTCGGGTTCCAGATCCTTGGCCTGATCCTGCTCCACGAGCCTCGGTCTTTTGACCGCCACGGCCTTCTGTTTTATTGCGGCGCGGCTTTTTCGTATCACTGCCGGTTTTAAATACTCTTGTATTCTCAGAGCGTTCACGGCGAGTCCCTTTCATTCCAACTACTTCAAAGTCAATGGAACGCTCATCTTTATTGACCTTCACTACTCTAACGGTAATTTCATCACCAATTCGGAATACATTGCCTGTCCGCTCGCCTATCATTGCAAAATGACGTTCATCAAAACGATAGTAATCATCGGTCAGGTAACTGACATGTACGAGACCTTCTATCGTATTTGGAAGCTCGACGAACATCCCAAAATTCGTGACTGAGCTTATGATTCCGTCGTACTCTTCACCAATCTTATCTTCCATATATTCAGCTTTCTTAAGTTCATCCGTCTCACGCTCAGCATCCACTGCCCGGCGCTCCATTTTGGAAGAATGCTGCGCAATTTCAGGTAGTCTGGCATTCCATTTTTCCCTTGTCGTTTCATCAAGCTTACCTTCAACTAGGTATGTTCGGATCAAGCGATGAACGATGGTATCAGGATAGCGTCGAATTGGAGAGGTAAAATGCGTATAAAACTCTGTTGATAATCCAAAGTGTCCAAGACTTTCAGGATCGTATTTCGCCTGCTGCATAGAACGAAGCATAACGGTCGAAATAACCATCTCTTCCGGCTTTCCTTGAACTTCCTCAATAATTTCTTGAAGGGCCCTTGGATGAACATCATTCGCAGTACCTTTTACGATGTAGCCAAAGTTGGTGATAAACTCAAAAAATCTTCTTAGCTTATCTTCCTTTGGATCTTCGTGAATCCGGTAAATAAACGGTACTTCCATCCAGTGAAAATGCTCTGCAACGGTTTCATTCGCAGCAAGCATAAATTCTTCAATTAATTTTTCCGCTACCGAACGTTCACGGAGAACAACATCTGTTGGTTTACTATCTTCATCAACCAAGACCTTTGACTCTTTGAAATCGAAATCAATCGCACCACGCTTCATTCTTTTCTCGCGCAGGATTTGGGCAAGTTCCTCCATTTGTTCAAACATCGGAACAAGTGATTCATATCGAGAACGTGTTTCCTCATCTTTATCAACTAAAATCTTATTTACATCAAAATAGGTCATTCTCTCAGTGGTCTTGATGACACTTTGGAAAATCTCATGATTCACCACTTGACCTTCCGAATTAATTTCCATATCGCAGGATAATACCAGCCGGTCTACTCGTGGATTCAATGAACAAATTCCATTTGATAAGCGGTGTGGAATCATTGGAATAACCCTGTCCACTAAATAAACACTTGTTGCTCTCTCTTCAGCCTCCAGATCGATTGGCGTTCCTTCTTTGACATAGTAACTTACATCAGCAATATGTACGCCAAGCTTATAGTTGCCATTTTCAAGCTTTGTTACGGTAACAGCATCATCAAGGTCTTTCGCGTCTGCACCGTCTATCGTAACAATCGTTTCATTGCGTAAATCGCGGCGGTTCGCTAATTCACTCTCATCAATCGTATCTGGTGTCTCATTTGCCTGCTTTAAAACTTCATCCGGAAAAGACATCGGAAGACCATGTTTGTGGATGACAGACAAAATATCTACACCAGGGTCATTTTTATGTCCTAGTACCTTTATAACTTCGCCTTCAGCACTTTTCCTGCCTTCTGGATAGGTTGTTAGCTTTACGACCACTTTATGGCCTTCAACTGCTCCTTTAGACGCTGCTTTCGGAATAAACACATCGCTGGCAAATTTTTTATCATCAGGGATAACAAAACCAAAACTCTTGCTTTCAACATAAGTACCGACAATCTGCTGTACTCCACGTTCTAGAATGCGAATAACGCTGCCTTCTCGACGTTGACCTGAGCTTTCCGAAGAAATACGTGCCAGTACGGTATCTCCGTGCATAGCGGTATTCGTTTCATTAGGTGGAATAAAAATATCATCCATCCCCGGCTCATCAGGAATCACAAAAGCAAATCCTTTCGCATGACCTGTTAATTTTCCGCGAATTAAATTCATTTTTTGCGGCAGGCCGTAGCGATTGCTGCGTGTGCGGACGACTAGTCCTTTTTCTTCCATTTGGACGAGTGCTTTAACAAATTCTTTAAAATCGCTCGAATCGGATATACCAAATGCCTCTTCCAACTCTTGAACGGTTAAAGGTTTGTATGCCTCGTCCTTCATATATTGTAATAGCTTATCAACATGCAGTTGAATATTATCTTCCAATAAAATCCCTCCTCAAAGGATTAATTTTTCCAATCTAATTTTTCTAAAAAGGCGTAAATATCTTCATGAAGCTGATCACGTTCTTTATCCAGCGTAATAACATGTCCAGATTCCTCGTACCACTTTATTTCTTTTTTGACAGACTCTACTTCATTGTAAATAATGTTTGCACTTTCGGTATTTATCATTTTGTCATGACGACCTTGAACAACAAAGGTAGGGGCATAAATCATGTCCACATTATTTCGGACATCCGAGATTAGTTCTTGCAGAGCTTTTAAGGTTTTCATCGGCGTTTTCGCGAACTCTTTCATTTCCAATTCGACCTGCTCCTCGTTTTTCCCTTCACGTACCTTATATTCTCGGGCATACTCAAGAATTCCCTGATACATCACTTCTTCACTTTTTATATACATAGGTGCACACATAGGAAATATACCTTTTATAGGTACAGTGTAACCCAATTTTAAAGAAAATACGCCGCCAAGTGAAAGTCCGCCGACTGCAATTTCCTCATACCCCTGATTTTTTAAAAAATTATAGCCATTCATCACATCCTGCCACCAATCTTCAGGACCGGTGTGTACAAGCTCCTCAGGCGGTACACCATGGCCCTTGTAATGTGGTGCATGACAGGTATATCCCTTTTTTTCTAAAAAGCGTCCCAGCATCCGGACATCTGCTGAATTGCCTGTGAAGCCGTGCAGCAAAAGAACCGCCCGCTTTCCTCCTTTAAAGGTAAAGGGCTTTGGTACAGCAATTTTCATAGTTAAATCTCCTTCAATTCTATAAAATCCATTATCTTAGTTTAAGCAAAGTAATGGGTAACATTCCAGAAATAAGCCTCCGTTTTTTCTGCAATTAAAAAAACCCGGCATTCCGCCAGGTTTTTGAGTATTCATTATTAAACTTCGAAGTATGCAACCAATACTGCTAGGATAATGAAAAGAACTGCTAAAACGATGGTAATACGATGTAGAATTAAATCAAGTCCTCGTGCCTTTTGCTTACCAAATAATGTTTCAGCACCGCCTGAAATGGCGCCGGATAATCCAGCACTTTTACCTGATTGCAATAAAACAACTAGAATAAGTCCAATACTTACGATTACTAATAATGTAACAACCAATGCATGCATGTAAGCCACCTCCTGTAGTTCGTACATTTCACAGTATTTTTAATTTACCATATTATTGAGCTTTTAACAATACTAGCTTTTGTGAGTTACCTAAGATGGATAAGGTCTTTCTTGTGACCACTCTTACCATTTCGAGCCTGAGTTTTGGTCACATGGGTACTTCTAGTGACCACTTTTACCATTTCGAATCTGAATTTTGGTCACAAGGGCTCTTCTGGTGACCACTTTTACCATTTCGAGCCTGAGTTTTGGTCACATGGGTCCTTCTTGTGACCACTTTTACCATCCCGTCCAGAGTTTTTGGTCACAAGGGCTCTTCTTGTGACCACTTTTACCATTTTCAACCTCCATTTTGGTCGATAAGCTCTGACACAAAAGGCACTCATTCGTCAATGAGTGCCTTAAGCCTAGTTGATTATTTTTTTAGGTTATAGAAAGATTTTAAGCCATTGTATTGTGCTGTTTCACCTAATTGGTCTTCAATGCGAAGCAATTGGTTGTATTTCGCAACACGGTCAGTACGTGAAGGAGCACCTGTTTTGATTTGACCTGCATTAGTTGCAACCGCGATGTCAGCGATTGTGTTATCTTCTGTTTCACCAGAACGGTGGGAGATAACAGCTGTGTAACCAGCACGCTTCGCCATTTCAATTGCATCAAATGTTTCAGTCAATGTACCAATTTGGTTCACTTTGATTAGGATTGAGTTACCAATTCCTTTTTCAATACCTTCAGAAAGCTTCTTAGTATTTGTAACGAATAGGTCATCCCCAACTAATTGAACTTTTTTACCAAGGCGTTCAGTCAGCAGCTTGTGTCCTTCCCAGTCGTTTTCATCTAAACCGTCTTCAATAGAGAGGATTGGATATTTAGTAGCCATATCCTCGTACCAATCAACCATTTCTGCAGAAGTCTTAACGACGCCTTCACCTTTAAGGTGGTATTTTCCATCTTCTTTATTGTAGAACTCAGAAGACGCTGCATCCATTGCTAAGAATACTTCTTCACCTGGCTTGTAGCCAGCTTTTTCGATAGCTTGAACAATCGTTTGAAGTGCTTCTTCGTTAGATCCTAGGTTTGGAGCAAATCCACCTTCATCTCCAACAGCTGTGTTAAGGCCTTTTTCTTTAAGAACTGATTTTAAGCTGTGGAAAATTTCTGCACCCATACGAAGTGCTTCACGGAAGTTTGGAGCACCTACAGGCATAACCATGAATTCTTGAATATCAACGTTGTTATCAGCATGCTCTCCGCCGTTTACGATGTTCATCATTGGAACTGGAAGCTGCTTAGAGTTGAATCCTCCAAGGTATTGATATAAAGGAATGTCTAAGTAGTTAGCAGCAGCATGGGCAACAGCCATAGAAACACCAAGGATTGCGTTCGCACCTAATTTACCTTTGTTTTCAGTTCCATCAAGCTCGATTAAAGCTTGGTCAACAGAAACTTGGTCTAATACGCTGAACTCTTCTCCAACAAGATGTGGAGCAATAATTTCATTAACGTTATCTACAGCCTTTAATACACCTTTACCAAGGTAACGTCCTTTATCTCCATCACGAAGTTCTACTGCTTCATATTCACCAGTAGAAGCACCACTTGGAACTAAAGCACGGCCAAAAGCACCTGATTCTGTAAAAACTTCAACTTCAACTGTTGGGTTACCGCGGGAATCTAAAACCTCACGAGCATATACATCTGCAATAAATGGCATTTAATTTCTCTCCTTTAATATAAAAAATTATTTTATTAACGATTTTCCAGTCATTTCCTTAGGTTGAGCAACACCAAGAAGCTTTAACATCGTCGGAGCTAAATCTCCTAGGATGCCTCCTTCTCGCAGTTCTACATCCTTCTTCGTAACGATAACAGGAACTGGATTTGTAGTATGAGCAGTCATTGGATTGCCTTCGGGTGTGATAACTTCATCGGCATTCCCATGGTCAGCTGTAATGATCGCAGTTCCACCTTTTTCAAGGATTAAATCAACGATTTTACCTAAGCATTCATCAACAGTTTCAATTGCTTTAACCGTTGGTTCGAGCATTCCTGAATGTCCAACCATATCTGGGTTAGCAAAATTTAAGAGGATTGCGTCAAAATTATCATCCTGTATTTCCTTCAATAATGCATCTGTCACTTCATAAGCACTCATTTCAGGCTGAAGGTCATAGGTCGCAACCTTTGGAGAGTTAATCAAAATCCGTTCCTCTCCAGGAAACTTGTCCTCACGGCCGCCGCTCATGAAGAAGGTAACATGAGGATATTTTTCGGTTTCGGCAATTCGCAGCTGCTTCAATCCATTTTGCGATAATACTTCACCTAACGTGTTATCCAAGTTAGAAGGCTTAAACGCAACGTATCCATTTACCGACTCACTGAAATGAGTTAAACACACAAAGAATAAATCTTTCGGATGTTTTTCACCGCGATCAAAGCCTCGGAAATCCTCGTTTGTAAAAACGTTCGAAATTTGAATCGCACGATCAGGACGGAAATTATAGAAAATGACAGCATCATTGTCTTGAATCGTCGCAACTGGCTGGCCATCTTCCCTTGTTATAACAGAAGGAATGACGAATTCATCAAAAATTCCATGTTGATAGGAATCCTCTACCACATCTAAAGGATTGGTATAGGCAGGTCCATCACCATAAACCATTGAGCAATAAGACTTCTCAACACGCTCCCAGCGCTTGTCACGATCCATTGAATAGTAACGTCCGGAAATCGTAGCAAACTCACCAACGCCATACTCATTAATTTTATCCAAAGTCTGCTGAATATATGTTGCAGCTGTTTTTTGACCAACATCACGGCCGTCAAGGAAGCCATGAATGTAAACATTCTCTACGCCTTCCTCTTTCGCCATTTTTAAGAGTGCAAACATATGGTTAATATGGCTGTGCACACCGCCGTCTGATAACAAACCGAACAGATGCAGATTGGTTCCATTTTTCTTCACATGATCCATCGCACTGCAAATGGTTTCATTTTTGACAAATTCACCTTCACGGATAGCGATATTTACTCGTGTTAAACTTTGGTATACAATCCGGCCGGCACCGATATTCAAATGCCCAACCTCTGAGTTACCCATTTGTCCCTCTGGAAGGCCGACAGCCTCACCAGATGCCGTTAAATGAGAGTGCGGGTATGAATCCCAATAGCGGTCAAAGTTTGGCTTCTTTGCATGATAGACAGCATTCCCTTTTTGTTCATCCCTGCATCCAAATCCATCTAGAATGATGAGGGCAACGGGAGACTTACTCATAGCTTCCTGCCTCCAATAGCTGCAAGAATGAGCGAGCTTCAAGGCTTGCTCCACCTACAAGCGCACCATCGATATCAGGCTGAGCCATGTATTCTTTAATGTTCTCAGGTTTCACACTGCCGCCGTATTGAATTCTTACCGCATTGGCAACATCTTCACTGAACTCTTGAGCAATAACTTGACGAATATGTGCGCAGACATCATTTGCATCCTGTGAAGTAGAAGACTTTCCAGTACCAATTGCCCAAATAGGTTCGTAAGCAATAACCGTTTGTTTCACTTGCTCTGCTGTTAAACCTGCAAGTGCTTTTTGTACCTGGCTGCCCACTAAATCATTTGTTTGACCATTTTCACGCTGTTCAAGTGTTTCTCCACAGCATACGATTGGTGATAAGTTATATTTAAAGGCTGCATGAGTCTTTAAGTTTACAGATTCATCTGTTTCATTGAACATTTCTCTGCGCTCGGAATGGCCAATAATCACATACTGAACGCCAATCTCTGCAAGAGGTTTCGGACTGATTTCTCCCGTAAAAGCTCCGCTCTCTTCAAAATGCATGTTTTGTGCCCCAATTTTGACATCGCTGCCATCACTAATTTCTACAAGATTTTGTAAAAATAAAGCTGGTGCACAAATGACAGAATCAATTTTCCCGGAATCAGGAACTAGTCCTTTTACTTCCTCAGTAAAGCTTTTTGCCTCTGCCAGTGTTTTATTCATTTTCCAGTTACCTGCAATAATCGGTTTACGCATGCCGGCACATCCTTCCTTACTACAAGTTAAAATTATTTATCGTTTAAAGCTACAACGCCTGGAAGTTCTTTGCCTTCCATAAATTCCAATGAAGCGCCGCCGCCTGTTGAAATATGGCTCATTTTCTCTGCTAAATTGAACTTTTCTACTGCCGCTGCTGAGTCTCCGCCGCCAATTACTGAATATGTACCTTCTGATCCTGCAAGTGCTTCAGCCACTGCCTTCGTACCGCCAGCAAATTTATCAATTTCAAATACACCCATTGGTCCGTTCCAGATTACTAATTTAGACTTTTGGATAACTTCGCGATAGATTTCAGCTGTTTTTGGACCAATATCAAGTGCTTCCCAATCTGCAGGAATCTCATTAATCGCTACTGCTTTCGAATTCGCATCTGCTGAGAAATCATCAGCAACAATGACGTCCACTGGCATATAGAAATTAACACCTTTTTCTTTCGCCTTCTCGATAAAAGAATTTGCAAGATCTACTTTATCTGCCTCAAGTAGAGATTTACCGATTTCATGACCTTGACCTTTCACAAAGGTATAGGCAAGTCCGCCGCCAATAATTAAGTTATCAACCTTTTCTAATAGGTTTTCAATAACTCCAATCTTGTCTTTTACCTTTGCGCCGCCGATAATCGCAGTAAACGGACGTTCAGGATTGGATAAAGCCTTTCCTAGCACATCAAGTTCTTTTTCCATTAAAAGACCAGCTACAGCAGGAAGATGATGAGCAATACCTTCAGTAGAAGCATGAGCCCTGTGTGCCGCACCAAATGCGTCATTCACATAAACATCCGCAAGTTCTGCAAAGGATTTCGCTAGTTCAGAATCATTCTTTTCTTCACCAGGGTAAAAACGAACATTTTCAAGAAGAAGAACATCGCCTTCATTCATACCTTCTACTAAAGCTTTAACAGAATCACCATAAGCTTCATCCGCTTTTTGCACATTTTTGCCAAGAAGATCAGAAAGTCTTACACCAACTGGAGTTAAGCGCATTTCTTCTACCACTTTACCCTTTGGACGTCCAAAATGGCTCGCCAAGATTACTTTTGCACCCTGATCGATAAGGTATTGAATGGTAGGCAGTGCAGCACGGATTCTTGTTTCGTCCGTGATCTTCCCATCTTGCATTGGAACGTTAAAATCTACACGGCAAAATACGCGTTTTCCTTTTACATCAACATCTTTTAATGTTTTCTTATTCATGCGAAGCCTCCTATTGATAAAAAGCTAGATACAAAGTCTTTATTTTACATGAAAAAAGGAGGGGGGAATGTTCCCCGCTCCCCTTTGAAATACCCTTAATCATTATAGCTTTTCGTTGGATATATATCCAATTTGTGCCAGTTTAGATTATAGACCTTTTTGAGCGATATATCCAATAAGGTCAACAACACGGCTTGAGTAACCCACTTCATTGTCATACCAAGATAATACTTTAACCATATTGTCTTCTAGAACCATAGTTGATAATGAATCGATTGAAGAAGAAGCTGGGCTGCCATTATAGTCAGTAGATACTAATGGAAGTTCGCTATAGTGAAGAATTCCTTTTAATGGACCTTCAGCAGCTGCTTTTAATGCTGCATTTACTTCTTCAGCTGTTACATTTTTCTCTAATTCAGCAACTAAGTCAACGATTGAAACGTTTGGAGTTGGTACACGTACTGCCATACCATTTAATTTACCTTTAAGTTCTGGAAGAACTAAAGAAACTGCTTTCGCTGCGCCTGTAGAAGTTGGAATCATGTTTTCTGCAGCAGCACGCGCACGACGGTAGTCCTTGTGTGGTAAATCAAGGATTTGCTGGTCATTTGTATAAGAGTGGATAGTAGTCATCATTCCACGCTTGATTCCGAATTGATCATTTAAAACCTTAGCAAAAGGAGCTAGACAGTTAGTTGTACAAGATGCATTTGATAATACGTGGTGGTTAGCCGCATCGTACTTATCTTCGTTAACACCCATAACAATTGTAATATCTTCGTTAGAAGCTGGAGCAGAAATGATAACCTTCTTTGCACCTGCTTCAAGGTGTTTCGCAGCATCTTCACGCTTTGTGAAACGTCCTGTTGATTCAACAACAACTTCAACACCAAGATCGCCCCAGCCTAATTGAGCTGGATCACGTTCAGCAAGTACTTTTACCTTTTGGTTGCCGACTACTAGGTAAGAACCGTCAACTGTTACATCTTGTTGAAGAGTTCCATGGACTGTATCATACTTTAAAAGATGCGCAAGCATATTTGCATCAGTTAAATCATTGATTGCTACGATTTCCATTTCTGAATTATTTAATGCCGCACGAAAAACGTTACGGCCGATACGACCAAATCCATTAATACCAACTTTTACTGTCATTGTTATTTCCTCCTTGTTTTGAAAAAAGGTTTTTTATTTTAAAAAGGGTTTAACCTTTTAATAACTTTCTCGCTGCACCCTCATCCGTGATTAATATCGTCGAGGCAGGTGCACTTTTCATATAAGCTTTAATTGCTTTTGCCTTAGAAGCTCCACCAGCTACAGCAATCACATTTGGAATCTGCATGAGATCTTCTAGCTGAAGCCCAATCGTCAAGACCTTATGGACAATCTCACCATTTTCATTAAAATAGTAGCCGAAAGCTTCCCCAACCGCTGCCTGATTCTCTAGCTTTTGCATAACCTCGGGTTTCGACTTCCGCCGTTCAGCCATTGTGATAGCATCCCCAATTCCATGAAGAACCATGCTAGCAGATTTAATGAGATTTAATACTTCATGAATTTCTGGTTCTTTTATAAGGGACTGATAAATTTCATTACTTACCTGATCAGGTACATAAAAGACACGATGCTTAGAACCTGTATTCTTTGACATAATTGAGCTGATGGTATTTGCCTGGTTATGAACATCTTCGCCAATTCCACCGCGAGCGGGAACAAAAAGAAGTTCCTTTTTTCCAAGCTCTGGTGTAAGTACATTTGCGACAGCCGCCATAGTTGAACCGCCAGTCACAGCAATAATATTTTTCCCGGTTAGGTACTTTTTCATGCAAAATGCACTAGCCTTCCCTAGGTCATCTTTCACCATTGATGATTCATCACTGTTACCAGGTACAATCACTACCTTGCGGATTTTGAGACGATGTTTCAATTCAAGCTCCATTACATCAATACCAATCAATTCGCGAATCATTTCTTCTAAGTCTTCCAGTAAATTTTTTCCTTCTAACGTCAAACTCATGCCCACATTGTTAATAGAGACAAGATTTTGTTCCTTTAGAAAGTCAACCTCACTGCGAAGAACTCTTTCCGTGTACCCAAGGTTGGAAGCAAGACTCCTTCTTCCCACAGGCTGCATAAAACCGATATGTCTAAGGATAGAATATCGTTTATGTAGTACTTGAAGGAGATCAGGTAATAATCTTTTTTGAATATCGATGAGTGATTGCATAACGTCCTGCTCCTTTATTATATGTAACTGGTCATAAAATGTCCACCGTAGACAAATTATGTCCCACTTCATCGAAAAAAAATCACCCCTGCTAACAATTTACATTCTAACAGGAGTGAAAACCTATTTCAACTTAAAAGTTTTACGTTTTTTCTTGTAAACGGTTACGTATGTCCATTTTGTTAATTATTCCGAAAGCCACTTCTTCCCCATTGATATGAACCACTGGAATCATAATTCCGTATTGCTCGGTTAATTCATCACTTTCATCAATATCAATTTCTTCAAAAGAGAAGTTCCATTCTTCTTTTAATTCAAGAATTAGTTCTTTTGCTTTCTCACAAAGTGGACAGCGTTTTCTAGTGTAAAAGGTAATCACTGTTTGCGGCATTTTCTATTCCTTTCAATCAAATCTTTTTCTTTTTGACGAGGAGGGAATTCCCAGCTGGTCTCGGTATTTTGCTATTGTTCTTCTCGAAACCACAATTCCTTGGCTTGTTTTTAGTTTATCCACAATTTCCTGATCTGAAAACGGGCGTTGTTTGTTTTCTGATTCGATTATGGCTGCAATCGCATTTTTCACTTGGCTCGATGAAGTGTTTTCATCTGATACCGTTTGGATGGTGCTAGTAAAGAAGGATTTTAAGGAGAACGTTCCAATGGGCGTTTGCACATATTTTTCCTTTACAGCCCTGCTAACGGTTGATTCATGAATCTCAAGCTCACTTGCGATATCCTTCATCGTCATTGGAACTAGGTATTCCTTCCCCTTTTGAAAAAAAAGAGGCTGCTTTTCCACAATTTTACTCACTACCCTTGTTAACGTTTCCTTCCTCTGTTCAATGCTTTTCATGATCCATTGATAATCCTGTACCTTTTCCTGCAAGAAACGTCCTACTTGAGAATCTTGGGTTCTGTTAAGCTTTTGATAATAGTTGTCATTAAAGCTAATTTTAGGAATGATGTCGTCACACAATCGTACTAAAAACTGATCCCCAACTCGTTCAACAATAGCATCAGGAATAATATAAGAAGCATTTCCCAGTTCTAAAAGTGCACCAGGGCGGGGATTTAGTTGTTGTATGTTATCAAATACCTCTTGAATCTTTTGTAATGGCACTTCAAGTTCTTTCGCAATTTGCTTCCATTTCTTTTCAGCAAAGGGAACGAAATAATGTGTGAGGATAGTTAACGCCAAATCATCCTCTAGGTTTTCCCTTTCAACCTGAATGATTAAACACTCTTGAAGATTGCGGGCTCCAATTCCTGCTGGCTCCAAAGTTTGGATAATGATAATACTTTCCTCTACCAGTTCGATTGGAACACTGAGCTGCTCTGAGATATCTCTCGGTTCCGATGTTAAGTATCCATTTACATCAAGGTTTTCAATTAAGTATTTGATTACCCTTAATTGTTTACTAGAGTATTTATGGATATTAAGTTGGCTGATCAATTGGTCCTCAATAGAAGATGACTTCGCTGCTATTTGTTCAATCCAATCATTTTCTGTATTCTTAGTATGTTTTCGCCGATTTCGGTCTATTAATGGGTTAATTGGCTGGATCGTATGATTCTCAACCTGAAGCAGGGGATTTTCGAGTGCCTTATTTTCTAAGAAGGCAGTAAGCTCTTGTGCCGAATATTGTAGAAGCGCAATTGCCTGAGTCAACTCCTGCGTCATCGCCAATTTCAATGTTTGCTGCTGCCATAAACCTGCTTTTAAGTCCATTACTGATCCCCCCTTGCTCTATTTTACATGATGAAAGGGCTTTCGTGAATGGAAATTATCATCTAGATAATAAAAACCTCCCTTTACATTTGTAAAAGGAGGTTTGAATGACGCGCTCGGAGGGAATCGAACCCCCATTTTAAGAACCGGAATCTTACGTGCTATCCGTTGCACCACGAGCGCTAAATTGACGACTTACATATTATATGCCAATTTGCAAAACTTTGCAAGTGTGTTAGGTTTAAAAAAACGCACAATGGTTATGCTTAGATAGGGAAAGTTGTCGAACAAATATAAAGGCGAATTGTTTGACCTTAATTGACCATCAGTGTATCATTAACTATACATATTAATACTTTCATACTTAAAAGGAGGAAGAAAAATGAATTTGATTCCTACAGTTATTGAACAAACAAACCGTGGTGAGAGAGCATATGACATCTACTCTCGTTTATTAAAAGACCGGATTATTATGCTTGGCAGTGGTATTGATGATCATGTTGCTAATAGTATTGTTGCACAATTACTATTCCTTGAAGCAGAAAACCCTGAAAAGGATATATCTATTTATATCAACAGCCCAGGCGGCAGTATTACAGCTGGTATGGCTATCTATGATACTATGCAGTTCATTAAGCCAGACGTTCAAACCATTTGTATTGGTATGGCTGCATCTATGGGAGCTTTCTTACTTGCAGCTGGTACAAAAGGAAAGCGTTATGCATTACCAAATGCTGAAGTAATGATTCATCAGCCATTAGGCGGTGCACAAGGGCAGGCAACTGAAATTGAAATCGCAGCTAAGCGTATTCTATTCCTTCGTGAGAAATTGAATGGAATCCTAGCAGAGCGTACTGGCCAGCCACTAGAAGTAATCCAAAAGGACACAGACCGTGATAACTTCATGACAGCTGAAAGAGCAAAAGAATACGGCCTAGTCGACCACATCATCACAAGAAGCCTTGCAGAAGAAAAGAAAGATAAATAATAAGTAGAGCAGCCGATTTCATTTCGGCTGTTTTTTTATAAAAAAAGCTGTGTTAAGAGTAAATATTTACTTTTGAAAGCCTACGAAAAAAAGAGTTTGGCCAATTTTTCGGCTAAACTCTTTTTCTTTTTATTGTTCATTTTGAACAAAATTAGACAAAGCTACTACTGCACTTTCTTCGTCATCACCTTCAGCAATAATATTAACAGCCACCCCAGAACCAACCGCTAGGCTCATAAGACCCATAATACTTTTTGCATTTACCTTTTTACCATCTTTCTCTAAAAAAATATCGGATGAAAATCTATTTGCTTCCTGGACAAATAATGCTGCAGGTCTTGCCTGTAAACCCGTTTTCAACTTTACTTCAACTTGTTTTTCTACCATAATAATTTCCTCCTCATGTTTTTCCTCTATTTTCTTGGAACTGCTTCACCTATACGTAACTTTTCGGCGATTTCATCTATCTTTCTTAAACGATGATTAATTCCCGATTTACTAATCGTCCCTCCAGCAACCATCTCTCCTAATTCCTTCAGGGTCACATCCGTGTAATGGAGACGGAGTTCAGCAATTTCCCTTAGTTTTTCAGGTAGTATATGCAGCCCAACTGTATCGTTTATATAGCGTATATTTTCAACCTGACGAATAGAAGCTCCAATGGTCTTATTTAAGTTAGCTGTTTCACAATTAACCAGTCGATTAACCGAATTTCGCATATCCCGTACAATCCGCACATCTTCAAATCGAAGAAGGGCATTTACTGCACCAACGATATTTAAATACTCGGTAATCTTCTCTGCTTCCTTTAAGTAAGTAATATAGCCTTTTTTTCGCTCAAGCGTTTTGCTATTGAGACCAAATTTATTCATTAACTCGCATAAGGAATCGTTATGTTCCTTATATAGCGAAGCAATTTCCAAATGATATGATGATGTTTCCGGATTATTTACAGAACCTCCCGCAAGAAAAGCACCCCGTAAATAAGAACGTTTACAACATTTCTTTTTAATAAGATCACTGGCTATATCATGGATGAAGGTAAATCCTTCACCAAGGATTTTCATATCCTCGAGTATTTCTTTTGCCCGTTGTGACAAACGGACGATGTAAACATTGTTCTTTTTTAATCTCATTTTCTTTCGAACAAGCAGTTCAACCGGTACATCATAGCTCTTTTTAATTAGAGTATAAATTCTTCTTGCAATCGCTGCATTTTCAGTTTGAATATCTACTATCAACTTCCGATTAGAAAAAGACATAGAACCATTCATTCGTATGAGAGCCGAGAGTTCAGCACGAACACAGCATGGCTTTATTTCCAAATTCGTTAATTCTTTTTTCGTTTCCGAAGCGAAAGACATCCCTTCACCCCCTTTTACCTGGTTTTTTAAGCCGGGTATTATTATTACGCTTGATATCTCTTTTTGGTTTCATCTACGAGTAAATTATATAGTATTTTAGCAACCTTTTTTGGATCATGTCTTAATGCACCATTTTCCTGGACCGCAATGTCTGCATGAACGACTTCTAATCCAAGCTCAAAAATTCGATCCAAATCATAATTGACAGGATCTGCAAGCTCCTCATTATAACGGAGTTGGATATCTTCTGGAATTTCTTTGTCGTTAACTAAAATGGTATCCATGAAAGCGCAGGCCATATGATCATATATGGCTTTGACATGATCACTGGCTGTGAATCCATGTGTTTCACCTGCTTGTGTCATCAAATTACAAATATACACCTTTTTAGCATGAGCCTTGCAAACTTCTTCGCCTAATCTTGGTACAAGTAAATTAGGCAAGATACTCGTATATAAACTGCCTGGTCCAATAATAATTAGATCCGCTTGTCTAATAGCTTGTAAAGTTTCCGGCAGAGGGCGGATAAACTTTGGTGTTAAAAATACTCTTTTAATTCTTTTACCGGAATAGGGAATTTTTGATTCACCTGAAACAATGGATCCGTCCTCCATTTCTGCATGAAGAACAACGCTCTGGTTGGCTGCAGGCAATACCTTTCCACGGACATTTAATACTTTACTCATTTCTTGAATAGCGTGGACAAAGTTCCCGGTAATGGATGTCATTGCAGCCAAAATTAAATTACCAAGTGAATGACCCGATAATTCATTTGAGGTTTTAAATCGATGCTGAAACATTTCTTCAACCAATGGTTCAACATCCGATAAAGCAGCTAACACATTTCGGATATCTCCTGGCGGCGGAATTTGCAGGTCATCTCGTATTCTTCCTGAACTGCCGCCATCATCCGCAACCGTCACAATGGCAGTAATATCCACTGGATATTGTTTTAATCCTCGCAGTAAAACCGGCAATCCTGTTCCGCCGCCAATGATGACGATTCTTGGCTGTCCTAACTCGCTCATGTCGTCTGATCCTTTCTCCTCTCAATGTCACGATGTGAAACTAGTGTCTTATAGTCATTTCCAAAATATTTAGCTAGATATTCTGCCAGTGTAACGGAGCGATGCTGCCCGCCGGTACAGCCTATAGCAATCACAAGCTGCGCTTTTCCTTCCCGCTTATAATGAGGAAGCATAAAGCTTAGTAAATCGGTTACCTTCTCAATGAATTTATGCGTTTCATTCCATTTTAACACGTAGCTGGAAACCTCTTCATCGAGTCCTGTCTTAGGTCTCATGTGATCAATATAATGAGGATTTGGCAGGAAACGTACATCAAATACAAGATCGGCGTCAATTGGAATTCCATGCTTAAATCCAAAAGACATGACATTGACGGTAAAAATTGATTGATTATTCGTAGTAAATTCCGTAATAATCTTCTCACGTAATTCACGGGGTTTCATTTGTGAAGTGTTATAGATAAGCTGGGCTCTACCCTTCAATTCATCTAGAAGCTCTCTCTCTAATTTAATTCCCTCTAATGGCAAACCAGATTGAGCCAGTGGATGAAATCTTCTTGTTTCCTTATATCTTCTAACTAAAGTAGAGTCATCAGCATCTAAGAATAAGATTTGCGGACTCACCCATGAGGTTTCTGCTAGTTCATCTAGTGCTTTAAATAAATGATCAAAGAACTCTCTTCCTCTTAGATCCATCACCAATGCTACTTTATTCATTTTATTCCCAGATTCCTTCATTAGTTCAAGGAATTTTGGAAGCAGTGTCGGAGGCAGATTGTCCACGCAGAAAAAACCTAAGTCCTCTAAACTTTGGATAGCAACCGTTTTTCCGGCTCCTGACATTCCCGTAATGATGACCATTTGAGTTTCATTTGTTGTTCCGGTACTCATTTTCTATTCCCCCTAAAGTTAACTTGGATCTAATCGATAACTGATAAGTTGAAAATCTCTGGTATAAGTAAAAGTACCGTAAATAATCCCATTTCCATGAACCATGTAATCGATTATATGATAATCACCTGCCG
Organism: Neobacillus niacini; assembly: GCF_019749295.1. Classification (GTDB taxonomy): domain Bacteria; phylum Bacillota; class Bacilli; order Bacillales; family Cytobacillaceae; genus Neobacillus; species Neobacillus niacini_D. Next base: position 237,801 of record NZ_JACWFG010000006.1, on the reverse strand, counting down.
CCATTGGCAGATTTTTTAGTTGATCTAGCTGCTGCCATTCAAGCTTACCTTCATCTGACTCATCAAAACTCATTCCATCTGAATCATTTGCAACAAAGGTAAACATCATCCATTCGGATAACACTTGATCATTTTCTTTCATAATAAACGTAAAAATACCCTTCAATTGTGGGTTTTTTAAGTATATTCCTGTTTCTTCCCGGTATTCACGGATGCAGGAGTCTCTTACAGATTCACCCGGCTCCATTTTACCTCCTGGTGCAACCCACCAGCCGCGGCGCGGTTTTTTCAACATCAATACTTGATTATCTCTTATTAATACACAATTGGTGACTCGCTGCACAACAAACACCTTCTCTATATATCAAGCTAAGTAATTTTGCAAAATAGCATATATTTATTCCTCTTATTATACTCCTTTTGGTAAGCGGTCACAATGAAATCAGATTTCTTAATTATGTTAAAAATATGTAAAAAAATAGCACAGGCTTGAAAAGCCTGTGCACCAAGTGAATATTTTAAAGGGGGTCAATTCTTAATTACATTGTACCTTATTAATATTTCACCATTGTTACAACAGAATTAAAACAGGATTACGAATATGAAGAATCTGTAAATTACTGTTTAATTTTTAATTCTTCTTTAAGTTCTTCAACATAGTGCTGTGCCGTTTGTGCAGCAATACTGCCGTCACCAGTTGCGGTAACAATTTGTCTTAAGGTTTTCTCGCGAATATCTCCAGCCGCAAAAATCCCCGGTACTTTGGTTTCCATTCGTTCATTCGTTTCGATATAACCATTTTCATTCGTGATGCCAAGGTTAGAAAAAGGTTTAGAGAGCGGGATCATTCCGATATAAATAAAGACACCATCTGCAGGAAGCTCTTGTTCCTCACCATTTTGAGTTGAAACAAGCGTTACACTGCCTACTTTTCCTTCCTTATCATTGATCGACTTAATGGTATGATTCCAGATGAAATCAACTTTTTCATTGGCGAATGCACGATCTTGAAGAATCTTTTGAGCACGAAGTTCATCACGACGATGGACAATCGTTACTTTAGAAGCAAAACGTGTTAAGTAAACTCCTTCTTCAACCGCGGAATCTCCACCGCCAATAACATATAACTCTTTGCCTTTGAAAAACGCACCATCACAAACCGCGCAATAAGAAACTCCACGTCCGCTAAGTTCTTTCTCGCCAGGTACCCCAACCTTTTTATATTCAGCACCAGCCGAGATAATGACTGAATAAGCCTTATATTGCTTTGAACCAGCAACAACTGTTTTGGTGTCACCATTGTCGATAATTTCTTTAATATCACCATAAGCATATTCTGCACCAAACTTTTTCGCATGCTCAAACATTTTCGTTGATAAATCTGGACCCAGGATACTTTCAAAGCCCGGATAGTTTTCAACGTCTTCTGTATTGGCCATTTGCCCCCCAGGCATACCACGTTCAATCATAAGTGTAGAAAGATTAGCACGAGATGTATAAACAGCAGCTGTCATTCCAGCAGGACCAGCACCAGCAATAATCACATCATAAATTTTTTCCTCAGACATGAATGTTTCACTCCTTATTTAAAAGCGGAAGCGCCTTGCTCAGGGGCGACAGGCATAAGACGAGCCGGCATGAAGGTTGCTCTTTAACCTTCTTGACGGATTGGCTTATGACCCGAGCCCCTAGGCGCTGCAGCTAGATATAAATATATAAAAAAATACGATTAAGTATAGTATTCCCTACTTAATCGTATTAAACAATCGTTCCGAAGTCCATTTATCTGCTTAATTCAGGTGTTTGGTCACTAACTTTACATATTTCCCAATGGTTGCTGGTGAGATATCGTAGCGTTTGGCAATTTCATGCTGTGATACCTTTTCATTGCCCGACTTATACCAGACATATTCCATCGCTCCAGCCCAAGCACGTTTATTAGTAAGATTAATCTGCGACTGGTACATTTCAACAAAAACCGAAAACCACATTAAATATAATCCTGATTCGACCGTCCCAATTGGCTGATGTTTTTCATAAAGAAGCTGTGCAATGTCCTGTGCATCTTTAATTGGTGAAGGAGTTCCTGACTTCACAACAGAAACATAGTTTTTTTCCAGCGATGTAAGCTTCTCATTTTGACAAAAACGTTTAGACGAGAAGATTTCTTCTGTTTTATCTGATACAGAGGCCAAGAATATCGCAAATAAACGTTCTTCGATGTAATCACTATCTAATTTTTGAAAAATAGAACCAGAGTGATCCTCAAAGCCATTTGCAACGGGTTTTTCAACATTCCAAGGCTCAAATCCTTCTTTATCCGGGTTACGTTCAAGAGCTATTTTCCAAATACTGCGTGCGAAGTTTTCGTGGTTTGTATAATAGGCAGAGTAGGAAAGCCAATAATAGAAAGGACCATCACCTTCAAAACCGTTTTTATAAAGCTTTTTCAGCCAAAAATAGGCAGATTCGTATTCACCTATTAATGCAAAGGTTGCCCCTAATTTAAATTGATGATCAATGAGCATCGGCTGAATTTTCTTTAGAGAATCCAGTAAGCGTCCTACCGCTTTCGTTTTACCTTGGTAATAAGCAAAGACTAGGCGATTACACAATGCATGTAGATTCCCTGGATTTCTTTCTAATACATCATCAAGAATCGATTCTGCTTTTTGGGCTTTACCTAAGTAAAAATAGGCAAGTGCTAAATTGTTATAGGCAGACCAATATTCTGGGTATGCTTCTACAACATCCTTTAGCAATTCAATCGCTTTAGGAAAATAGCCTGACTCTAATAAATCACGAGCCTGTTCCTGCTTAATGATTAAGTCATCCTGTTCGTATATTTCATCCTCCAAGCCATCGGTTTCTAACGAAAGAAGCTCTAGAAGGTCTTCAGTATCTTCACTAAAATCACCATTTGGATCCAATTCCAAATACAAATTAGCATGATGATATGCATCTTTAAAAAACCCCATATGGGCATAATTATTTGCTAAAAAATAATGACATTCAGCCATTTCTTCATCAAGATCTTCAAGGATTAAATGCAGAAGTCGATTAGAGTTCTCGAACTCACTAAGTTCAGCTGAAACTATAGCAAGCTGACAGGTTATCATAGGTTCACCCGGCTCCAGCTGCATCGCACGTTGAAGATATTTTTTTGCTTTCTTATAATCACGGCGATGGTATGCTTTAATACCCTTCGTGAAATAATATTCCCCATTAGGAACAAATGAAAGAATCTTTCCCTTTTGAATTCTTGCTTTCGAGTCTTTAATCATGGAGACCTCCATCTTTACATCTATACAATAAACTAACTTATGTAGTATACCACACCCTCACCATGAACGAGAAGGGATTCAATAGTTTGGCGCATATTGGAAGAATATCCAAATATACAAAAACACGCTGCATAACAGCGTGTTTTTGTATATTTGGTGACAGGCACCGTTACAGTATCATCGTTTATGTCGTTCTTCTAATGTTTTCAATACTTCTTTAAATGGCAGTCCCTGCTCGACTAGTAATACTTGCAGGTGGTAGAGGAGGTCTGCGGCTTCCCATTTTAGTTCTTCTGTGTCGCGGTTTTTGGCGGCGATGATGACTTCGGATGCTTCTTCTCCGACTTTTTTCAAGATTTTATCTACGCCTTTTTCGAATAGGTAAGTGGTATACGCCCCTTCTGGACGTTCTTTTTCACGTTCGATAATTAACTGCTCTAATGACTGGAGAATTTGATAATCTGCCAGATTAATGGTTTCTCTCTCCGTCACTACACCCTCTGAGAAGCAGCTAACAGCTCCTGTATGACATGCCGGCCCTTTTGGTTGCACTAGCACAAGGACAGCGTCTTGATCACAGTCATATTTCACACTTACGACCGATTGAGTATTCCCGCTTGTAGCTCCTTTATTCCATAACTCCTGACGCGAACGGCTGTAAAACCATGTTTCTCCTGTTTCTAATGTTTTTGTCAGTGATTCCTGATTCATAAACGCTAACGTTAATACTTCCTTCGTATCAGCATCCTGAACGATTGCAGGTACAAGACCTTTTTCATCAAATCGAATATTCATCGGACACTCACTCCCTTCTCTAGCAAATAGCTTTTCACTTCGTGAACTGACGTCTCTTTATAATGAAAGATGGAAGCAGCAAGAGCTGCATCTGCTTTGCCATCTACAAATGCCTCTTCAAAATGACTAGCGTTTCCAGCACCTCCGGAAGCAATCACTGGAATGGTCACAGCCTCACTTACCGCCTTTGTCAACTGAAGATCAAATCCATTTTTCTCTCCATCACTATCCATACTTGTCAGCAAGATTTCACCTGCTCCAAGCTGGGCTGCTTCTTTTGCCCATTCAATTACTTTCCGCTCAGTTGGTGTCCGGCCTCCATGAGTATAAACACGCCAGGTTCCCATCTCTTCATCATACTTCGCATCTATAGCAACGACAATGCATTGTGTTCCAAAGTAACCTGCACCCACAGAAATTAGCGCAGGATTCACTACAGCCGCGGTATTTAATGACACCTTATCAGCACCCGCACGCAAGATTCGTTTCATATCCTCTAAGGAATTAATCCCGCCTCCTACTGTAAATGGAATAGCGAGTTCTGAAGCAACAGCCTTTACCACCTCGACCATCGTTTTTCTTCCTTCAACCGATGCTGAGATATCGAGGAAGACAAGCTCATCTGCTCCTTGTTCATCATAAAACCTTGCAAGTTCTACAGGGTCCCCTGCATCTCGAAGCTGAACAAACTGAATCCCTTTAACCACTCTTCCCTCTTTTACATCAAGACAGGGGATGATTCGTTTCGTAAGTGTCATTTTTTCACCTCATTCAGTGCTTCCTTCAATGTAAAGCGGTTCTCATACAGAGCTTTTCCTACAATTGCTCCCCGAACCCCTTCTGCGTTTAGAGCACTTAAATCAGCTAAACTGCTCACTCCGCCTGAGGCAATAACATTTTTTCCTGTCGCCCGTGCCATTTCACAAACTGCCGCAATATTAGGTCCTGACAAAGTACCGTCCGTAGCAATATCAGTAAAAATAAAGTTCGCGGCACCAGCGTCCGCAAAGCGTTTGCTCAGTTCTACTGCCTTAACTTCTGAAGTAGTCAGCCAGCCATGGGTAGCCACGAAGCCATTTTTCGCATCAATCCCCACAACAATCTGCTCTCCATATTTCTGGATCATCTCTATCGCAAACTGTGGATTAGAAACAGCAATACTTCCAATAATTACGCGAGTAACACCATTTTCCAAATAATGAAGGATATCTTCTTCAGATCGAATCCCGCCGCCAATTTGGACTTTTACCTTTAACTCTTTAGCTGCTTCGATTACAAAGCGATCATTAACCCGCTTTCCATCCTTTGCACCATCAAGATCAACCATATGTATCCATTCTGCGCCATCTGCTGCAAAACGGCGAGCCATATCAAAAGGGGAATCACCATAAATCGTTTCTTTATCGTAATCACCCTGAAGAAGGCGTACGCAATTGCCGCCGCGCATATCAATCGCTGGATAAATTGTGAGTGTCATCGTACCGCCTTCCTTTCCTCAACTAAATTCAAAAAGTTTTTCAGTAATGACATCCCTAGCTTACTGCTTTTTTCAGGATGAAATTGCATACCAAATATGTTATCCTTACCAACCACTGCAGACACTTCTTCATGGTAATCAGCCTTTGCCAGCAGCACCTCAGAATTTTCTGCACTTACATAATAAGAGTGAACGAAATAAACATAATCTTCTTCTAAGCCTTTTAGCAATGGAGATGAATTTACAAATTCAAGTTTATTCCAGCCCATATGCGGAACCTTATAGGTTTCACCAGCAGCATTTGTTCCAGGAAAGCGTCGAACTTTGCCTGGCAATAACCCAAGCCCCTTTGTCAAGCCGTTCTCATCACTATCCTCAAACAATAGCTGCATGCCTAGGCATATTCCAAGTAAAGGTTTCCCAGTGGCAGCAAACTCCTTAATCGTATCTGCCTGCAGCACTTCCATTGCATCTCGAAATGACCCAACACCAGGAAGCAATAAGGCATCAGCACTTAAGAGCTCTTCTCTGTCTCCTGATATAAAATAGTCCGCATTTAACCGTTCAAGTGCCTTACTGACACTAAAGAGATTACCCATTCCATAATCAACAATTCCTATCATTTATAACATCCCTTTCGTTGACGGAACTCCTTTGATGCGAGGATCAATCGTTGTTGCTTCGTCAAGAGCCCGGCCAAGCGCTTTGAAAACAGCTTCAATCATGTGATGTGTATTTTGTCCGTAATGAACGATTACATGAAGATTCATGCGAGCTTCAAGTGCAAGCTTCCATAAAAATTCATGAACGAGCTCAGTATCAAAAGTCCCTACCTTAGCGCTTGGGAACTCTGCCCTCATTTCAAGGTGCGGACGATTACTAAGGTCGACAACTACCTGCGCTAATGCTTCATCCATCGGTACAAAAGCATTTCCATAGCGCTTAATTCCTCTTTTATCGCCTAGAGCTTCACGCAATGCCTGTCCAATACATATCCCAATATCCTCTGTTGTATGATGATCGTCTACCTCTATATCACCTTTTGCGTCAACAGAAAGATTAAATTGTCCGTGTTTCGTGAATAAATCGAGCATATGACTTAGGAAAGGAACCCCTGTCTCAAGTTCTGATTTTCCTTCACCATCAACGTTTAATGATAAGCTAATTTGGGTTTCATTTGTTTTTCTTTCTATGCTTGCGTATCTTTCCATGGAAGGGCCCCCTCGAAACTAATTATTTATTTTTAAGCCTTAACTCTACTGCACGCGCATGTGCTTCAAGACCTTCCATGCGGGCAAATTTTGCGATTTTTTCACCATTGTCCTTCAAAGCCTTTTCACTATATATGATTACACTTGATTTCTTTTGAAAATCATCAACATTAAGCGGACTAGAGAATCGTGCAGTCCCATTGGTTGGCAGTACATGATTAGGTCCGGCAAAATAGTCACCCACCGGCTCAGAACTGTAGCGGCCAATAAAAACAGCACCTGCATGACGAATTTTCCCCAGCAGTTCGATACCATTTTCAGTTAAAATTTCAAGATGTTCAGGAGCTAACTGATTAACCGTTTCAACCGCTTCATCTATAGATGAAGTTACATAAATTACACCAAAATCAGCAATAGACTTCGCAGCAATGTCTTTACGCGGTAATAATGCCAGTTGTTTTTCTACTTCAATCGCCACCTCTTCCGCTAATCTCATAGAAGGAGTAACGAGGACACTGCATGCTCGCGGGTCGTGCTCAGCTTGAGATAACAAATCTGCAGCCACCTCATCGGCATGTGCAGTATCATCTGCAATAATTGCGATTTCACTTGGTCCCGCAATCATATCAATATCGACATCACCGAAAACTTCCCTCTTTGCTAATGCTACAAATATATTGCCCGGTCCTGTAATTTTATCAACGGGTTCAATCGACTCTGTTCCATATGCCAATGCACCAATTGCCTGTGCTCCGCCGACTTTATAGATTTCTTCCACGCCTGCTTCCTTCGCTGCTACAAGTACTGCCGCTGGAAGTTTTCCTGCGCTGTTAGGTGGTGAAACCATTACAATTCGTTTCACGCCTGCTACTTTTGCAGGGATAACATTCATAAGTACTGAAGAGGGATAAGCCGCTGTTCCACCTGGGACATAAACACCCACTGAGTCGAGCGGAGTGATTTTTTGTCCCAGCATACTGCCATTTTCTTCTGTTGTCATCCACGATGGACGTAATTGTTTTTCGTGGAAAATTCTGATATTTTCAGCAGCCTCTCGCACAATGGAAATAAATTCAGCGTCTACCTGTGAATAAGCTGCATTTATTTCATCTTCGGTAACCAAAAAGGAATCTAACACTACTGAGTCAAATTTTTCTGTATATGCTCGTAATGCCTCGTCACCATTAGACCGAATATCCGAAATGATTTTTTTCACCACAGCTAACTGCTCAGTTGTTCCAGATTCAATGGAACGTTTGATAGAAACAAGATCATTCACTTTAACGATTTTCATTTTATTTTACCTCCAAGGAGACAACACCGCTTAACCTAGTAACTAATTCGTTAATCACTTCGTCTTTAATCCGGTAACTTACAGGGTTAACGATCAGCCTTGATGTGACATCTTTAATTCTTTCAAATTCCACGAGTCCATTTTCAACAAGGGTTCTGCCTGTTGAAACGATATCAACAATTCGATCTGCTAATCCTATTAAAGGGGCAAGCTCAATTGAACCATTTAATTTGATAATTTCCACCTGTTCACCTTGTTCGCGAAAATAGGCCGCGGCAACATTCGGGTATTTTGTTGCAACTTTAGGAGCAACATCATTCATTTCTGTTCCCGGCAGACCGGCAACAGCCAGATAGCATGCGCTGATTTGTAAATCAAGAAGTTCGTATACATCACGTTCTTCTTCAAGTAATACATCCTTCCCTGCGATCCCGACATCCGCAACGCCGTGCTCAACATATGTTGCCACATCCATTGGTTTTGCGAGGATAAAGCGCATGTTTTCGGCTTCGACATCAAGAATTAATTTCCTGGAATCATCAAACTCTGGCGGCAGTGTATAACCTGCTTTACGGAGCAATTCTAAGGCTTCTTCAAAAATCCTCCCTTTTGGCATCGCAATCGTTAAATTTCCATTCATATTAAGCTCCCCCTATTAAAAAGGTGGTATTGGCAAACTTCTTTGTGAAAGCATCAAGATTTTTCACACCATTAATGTCCTGCAGAACGGCTTTTTTTCCTTCTGCCTTCATGGTTTCAGCCAATTGAAAGGCCTCTTTTCGTCTTTCCTGACTGAAAAAAATACATTCCACTGTATTACTAACTTCTTGCGATCCCATAGCCTCGAGGAGTTTATCGAGTCTAACTGCAAAACCTGTTGCACTCGCTTTTTTTCCAAATTTCTCAATTAGGCCGTACCTTCCGCCATTTCCAATTGGGAAACCGACATTTCCTGCATAGGCCTCAAATAAAATTCCTGAGTAGTAGCTCATATGGCTGACAATGGTAAAATCAAATTTCACATAGTCTTTTAGACCATAGTCTGTAATCACTTCCCACAATTCCTTCAGCTGGATGAGGGACTCTTTTCCATAGCCATCCTCAACAATATCTAGCGCTTTTCCAATTACCTCGTCTCCGCCTCTGAGTTCTAGCAGCTGCAGCAGTCTCTGTTTATCAATGGAGGATAGAGAATAGGAGTTTACTTGCTCACGATAACCAACAAAATTCTTTTCATATAAAAAGCGTCTAAGTGCATTGGCACGTCCGTTTGTTCCTAAAATTTGCTTGAATAATTCCTGTGCAAATCCTATATGTCCTACGGATACTTGAAATTGATTCAATCCTGCCTTTTTTAAAGAAGAAACTAGCAAAGCGATGACCTCGCCATCACTTGAAACGGTATCATCATTAATATACTCCACACCAATTTGCTCAAACTCTGCCGGTCTGCCGCCTTCGCGCTGCTGTGCACGATACACATTTCCAGCGTAAGCCAAACGAAGCGGAAGATCATTTTCTAACAGACGCGCTGCTGCCACTCGTGCAATAGGCGCCGTCATATCCGGTCGAAGCACAAGGGTATGCCCATCTTTATCGAGTAATTTGAATAGCTCTGCGTCAAGTATCGCAGAAGCTGTTCCCACGGTTTCATAGTATTCTAAAGTAGGTGTGTCAATAAATTGATATCCCCACTGTTTGATTGTCTCGTCCATTAGGGAACGGACTCGGTGCTTTTTTTCATATAGCTCCGGAAGTGTATCTCTCATGCCTAAAGGCTTTTCAAACATAAATAAACGGCTCATCCAAATCATCCTTTATTTTCAGAATCCTTTAGTTCGCTAATATGCTAATAAATTAAAGTTTACCTTTTTGGGAAAATTTCGTCAACCGAAAAATATGAATCCACACACAAAACTAGTATTATGTAAAAAAAAGCCAGGTTAATCAACCCAGCCTCTGTTATGCTATTATTTATTTTTTCCATAAATCGGATCATCTGCCCACCTATTATCCATTTCTTCTTTTGAATAAATGACCTGCATCGGGTTTCCACCAACGAATGCACCAGCTGGGACATCTTTATGAACGAGTGTTCCTGCCGAAACAATGGCTCCGTCACCAATCGTTACCCCTGGCAGGATGGTTGAATTCGCACCAATCATCACTTCACTGCCAATTTCAACAGATCCAAGGCGGTACTCCTTTATCAAATATTCATGGGCAAGGATGGTTGTATTATATCCAATCACCGTGTTGCGTCCAACGCTTATTTTCTCAGGAAACATCACATCGAGCATGACCATTAAAGCAAAGGAAGTCTGCTCGCCGACCTTCATTCCTAAAAACGTGGTGTAAAGCCAATTTTTCATCCCTAGGATTGGGGTGTAACGGGCAAGCTGGATTACAATGAAGTTTTTCACAACTTTCCAGAATGGAACAGTTTTATAGACATGCCACAAGGAATTTGCCCCTTCAACAGGGTAGCGGGTGGTCTTCCTCATTGTTATTCCTCTCCAAGAATAGTTAATAAATCCGTCATGTTCTCTAACATAAAATCTGGTTCATACTTTGCCAGATACTCTCTGCCTTTTATGGACCAAGCGACACCCGCCGTTTTCGTACCAGCGTTTTTGCCGGCAAGCACATCATGAAAATTATCTCCGACCATTAATGCTTCCTCCGGCTTTGAACCTAACTTTTCAAGCGCTAAAAATATCGGTTCCGGGTCAGGCTTTACTTTTTTCACATGATCGTAAGCAATCATGACATCAAAATACGAATCAAGTTTCATTAAGCGAAGTCCTTTAAAAGCAACATCCTCACGTTTCGTCGTGACAATGGCAAGCTTATAACCTTTTTTCTTTAATGTCTCAATGGTTTCCATAACTCCAACAAATTCTTTCACCAGTGCATCGTGATTTGCTAGATTGTAGGTGCGGTATTCTAACACCATTTCCTCCACACGGTCAGGATCCATTTTCCCAAAAACTTCATGAAGGGTTGGGCCTAAAAATGGCAGGACGTCTTCTCGTGTATATTTGCCTGGATAGTATTTTTCTAATGTGTGTAAATAAGTAGAAATAATAAGTTCATTTGTATCGATTAATGTTCCATCTAAATCAAATAAAAGCGTGTTAATATTATTTTTCATAAGTTGTTCTTCTCCCTTTTAAGCTTATGATGCCTGACTTTTTCCAAAAGAACCCGACAACCAAGGTTAAGGTGACAGCTACTCCAAGCCGAATTAAGAAGAGCGGCCAGACTGGGATTCCCAGCGGGATAAAGATAAGTGTATCTTCCACAACTGCGTGGCATGCCATTAGAAAGATAAAAGCGAGCGTTAAATCCTTTTTACTCACGCCATCTTCCTCCACAGCCTGAATCACAACCCCTGCACCATAGGCAAGCCCAAATAACAATCCCGCTGCCATTGTGGTAGAAGTATTTTCATGCATCCCTAGACTCTTAGTGATGGGTGACATACCATTAGAAAACTTCTTAAGCCATTGCAAGTCTTTTAAAATCTGAATAACGATCATTAACGGTATGACAATCATCGCTAACTGCAGGATTCCTAGTCCCGCTTTTTCAATTGCTGCGAGTAAAATGGAACCAATTCCTGAGATTGGTTCATCACTATGCGCTTGAATCATTCCATATTTGGCCGTTTCGCTGCCTCCCTGCCAAACAAGGTTAATCACGATTGCGGAGGCAAATGCAAGTCCCAGCCGCGTAACCAATACAAGCCAAAGCTTAATACCAACCTTAAGAGCAACGCCTGATTCAACAATTAAATTATGAGAAAATGAAAGCATAACAGCTAATATAAAAACTTCCTTCACAGTTAAATCGAGTGTTAATATTGCACCAATGGAGGCATATAGGTTTAGGAAATTCCCTAAAACCAATGGTATTGCAGCATCTCCTGACAATCCAAACAGATTCATCATAGGGGCTATTAATTTAATTACCCATGGAAGGATAGGCGTATACTGAAGCAATGCTACAATAAGGGTTACTGGAAAAATAATTTTCCCTAAGGTCCATGTTGTTTTGATTCCCACCTGAAGTCCCTTTTTAATCGAGTTCATCATTTCTCCGATTTCTCCTTCTTTAGTGCGTTAATGCTTGATTGTTTTTGTCTAAGTATCTGTCTTTCGCTAGATTCTTCTTTCGACGGTAGACGAGAATTAATATAGCACCGATAATTAAAGCGATTGAGATGGATTGTGCCATCCTTAGTCCGCCCAGCATTAAGCTATCTGTTCGTAAGCCCTCGATGAAGAAACGACCAATCGAATACCAAATAACATAAGAAAGGAATAGTTCCCCGCGGCGAAGGTTCACACGTCGAAGGAGAATTAATAGAATAAATCCAACGATATTCCAAACAGATTCATATAGGAAGGTCGGATGATAATAGGCACCATTAATATACATTTGATTAATAATAAACTCAGGCAGCTGAAGGTTCTCTAGAAAAGTCCTTGTGACTTCCCCTCCGTGGGCTTCCTGATTCATAAAGTTTCCCCAACGTCCGATGGCTTGGCCTAAAATAATACTTGGTGCAGCAATATCGGCTATTTTCCAGAAAGATATCCCGCGTTTTTTTGCAAAAATATAGGTTGTCAGCACAGAACCTATTAGCGCTCCATGGATAGCAATTCCGCCATTCCAAATCTGGATAATCTGTCCTGGGTGCTGCGAATAATAGCCCCATTCAAAGATAACATAATATAATCGTGCGGAAAGGATTGCAATTGGGATTGCCCAAAGCATTAAATCTGCAAAGGTATCCTTTGGAAGCCCCCTTTTATCTCCCTCTCTAATCGCAAGAAAAAGGGCCAAAGCTAATCCAGAACCAATTATAAGACCATACCAATGCACAGAAATTGGCCCTAAGGAAAAAGCAATCGGGTCAAGCGGCTGTATAGTTGAATTCATACCATTTCTCCTTTTTAATTAATCCTCGTGGTCTCCATCCTCAATAACATCTGATAAGCGCTCCGTAAATTGCTGTGCGGCATTTACACCCATTCTCTTTAGACGATAATTCATCGCTGCCACTTCAATGATAACAGCCAAGTTTCGGCCAGGACGCACCGGGACGGTAATTTTTGTTATCTCTGTATCAATGATTTTCATCTTTTCATCATCTAAACCAAGACGGTCATATTGCTTTTTTGCATCCCATATTTCCAAGTTAATAACCAGGGTAATCCGTTTATTACTGCGAACAGCTCCTGCGCCAAAAAGAGTCATGACATTAATAATACCAAGTCCGCGTATTTCCAATAAATGCTCGATTAAATCTGGCGAAGCTCCAACAAGGGTGTCTTGATCCTCTTGGCGAATCTCTACACAATCATCTGCCACTAGTCTGTGCCCGCGTTTAACAAGCTCTAAAGCTGTTTCACTTTTACCAACACCGCTTTTTCCGGTAATTAACACACCTATCCCGTAAATATCGACTAAAACTCCATGTACAGCAGTTGTTGGTGCAAGTTTACTCTCTAAAAAGTTTGTAAGCCTGCTTGAGAAACGAGTTGTTTTCATGTTTGCTTTTAACACCGGAACGGATTCTCGTTCAGAGGCTTCAACAAGTTCTACTGGGACCTCTAAATCTCTAGTCACAATGATTGCAGGTGTAATATCTGTGCATAAACGCTCCATTCTAGAAATCCGTTCACTTTTGGTTAATTCTTCAAAAAAGGACAGCTCTGTTTTTCCTAGCAGCTGGATTCGCTCAGCAGGATAATATTCAAAATACCCAGCTAATTCAATTCCCGGTCTAGAAATATCACTCGTTGTAATCGGACGATTGATTCCTTCTTCACCACTAACTAATTCTAAATGGAATCTTTCTAAAATATCCTTTGTGCGTACCTTTGGCAAATGGCTTCCTCCTTATCTGAAAGCTACAGCGCCCATGCACTGCAGCAAGACAGTTAACATAGTTTAAATTCATTCAATTTCTTCTTATTTTAGCACTATTTAATTTTTTTTCATAACCAAATAAAAGTTTAATCATTATTTCATACAATCTTTACTTTTCGGGAAAATAATTAAGAATAGATATATAACTGGTATAGACAACTATTCCACTTGAGATTATAATACATTCATCAAGGTAAAATTTTTGAAATGGAGATGAAGATTTTGAGCCTACTTTTAATGGTTCATGGCAAGGCTGTCCTAGAAAATGAAGTGGCAGAATCCATCTATATTCTAATTGAAAATGAAAAAATTAAAGAAATGGGGCCAATCCAGACACTTCCTTCTCATTTAAAAGATGTTCAACAAATAGAGATACCTGAAGGGCAAAATGTCGTCCCTGGATTTATTGATGTCCATATACATGGAGCGGCAGGAGCAGACACCATGGATGCGAGTATTGAAGCGTTAGAAACCATGGCTAAGGCACTGCCAGCCGAAGGAACTACAAGCTTTTTAGCCACAACCATTACCCAAAAACATGAAAATATTGAAAATGCCTTAAAAAATGCAGCACACTATCTTAAGGGCCACAATGAGTCTGGTAAAGCAGATATTCTAGGAGTTCATTTAGAGGGACCTTTTATCAATGCAAAACGTGCCGGTGCACAGCCGATGGAATATATTATTAATCCTGATATTGAGCTCTTTAAACAGTGGCAGGAACTTGCTGAAGGAAGTATTAAATTGGTGACCGTAGCCCCTGAGCTAGAAAATGGGCTAAACTTTGTTTCCTATTTAAATGAAAATAATGTCATTGCCTCTGTTGGACACTCTGATGCCATATATGAAGAAATGAAAAAAGCTGTACAGGCTGGTGCTAAACAAGTGACACATTTGTTTAATGGTATGAGAGGCATTCACCACCGTGAAGCTGGCGTCGCTGGTTCGGCCCTTCTTTTTAAAGAATTGATGGTGGAACTGATTGCTGACGGGATTCATGTTCGACCTGAGGTAATGAAGTTAGTTATCAATGCGAAAGGGCCAGAGGGCATGCTCATGATAACAGACTCAATGAGGGCAAAATGCCTTAAAAACGGGGTCTATGATCTAGGTGGACAAGATGTATCCGTTGCCGATGGAAAAGCACTGCTCGCAGATGGAACATTGGCTGGCAGTATCTTAAAAATGAATGATTCGGTAAAAAACATTCTAGAAGCTGCAGATATTTCTTTGTCTGACGCTGTTCAAATGGCAAGTGTGAATCCTGCCAAACAGCTAAATGTATACGATCGTAAAGGGAGTATTTCCGTAGGAAAAGACGCTGATATAACCATATTATCTAATGAATATAAAGTTGAAATGACATTCTGCCGTGGAGAAATAGCATACAAAAAGGGGTAAAGACATGAAACTAATTCGTACAGAAAATTATACGGAGATGAGCTTAGAAGCCGGGAAAATCATCGTAGATAAAATTCGCACTAATCCAAGCCTTACACTGGGTTTGGCAACAGGGAGCAGCCCAAAGGGTGTTTATGATTATTTAATCCAAGATCATGAAGAGAATGAAACCACCTATAAACAGGTGAAATCCGTTAATTTAGATGAATATATCGGGCTTTCCACTGAGGATCCTAACAGCTATCATTATTTTATGAACCAAACTTTATTTAAACATTTAGATATCAACGATAATCAAACTCATATCCCGAATGGAGCTGCCAGCGATTTAGAGCAAGAGTGCCTTCGTTATGAACAACTAATAAAAGAGCTTGGTGGGATTGACCTTCAGCTGCTCGGAATCGGACAAAATGGGCATATTGGCTTTAACGAACCAGGAACTCCCTTTACAAGCACGACACATATTGTGACTCTTGCCCAAAATACTAGAGAAGCAAATTCGCGTTTTTTTAATTCTCTAGAAGAAGTTCCTACACATGCCATCACGATGGGGATTGCCTCCATACTTAAGAGCAAAGAGATTCTCCTTCTGGTATCGGGAGAAAGAAAAGCAGAAGCACTTTATAAATTTGTAAATGGAGAAATTAGCGAGGAATTTCCCGCCTCCGCATTAAAGTACCATTCGAACGTCACGGTTATTGCTGATAGAGACGCGCTAAAATATATTTAGTACTTTTCATGAGGAGTGTCACAGATGATTAATAAAAACTCACCGGTTCCTATCTATCATCAACTTGAAGAGTACATTAAGCAGCAAATAGAGACTGGGATCTTAAGAGAAGAAGCGGTCATCCCCTCGGAACGGGAATTTGCCGAGGTATTCCAGATAAGCCGGATGACCGTTAGACAGGCTATCAATAATTTAGTATTAGAAGGCTATTTAACAAGACAAAAAGGCAAGGGCACTTTTGTTAGTAAGAAAAAAGTTGAACAAGAACTTCAAGGGATGACAAGTTTTACGGAGGACATGCTTTCCAGGGGAATGAACCCAAGCAGTACCCTTTTATCCTTTCAAATTATTCCTGCTGACAAAAATACTGCCCTTGACCTTAAAATAGAAGATAATGACTCTGTTTATAAAATCAAACGGATACGTTTGGCGGATGGTGCCCCCATGGCACTAGAAACAGCTTATATTCCAGTGGAAATTGTCCCAGGATTAACTGAGGAAAACAGTAATCTTTCTCTCTACCAATACATTGAGCAACATCTTTCTCTTTCAATCAGTGAAGCAACCCAAGAAATCGAAGCTTCTATTGCTGATAGTGATGACGCTGAAACATTGGAAATCAATATTGGGGATCCTATCCTCTTGATTCAACGTATTTCTTATTTACAAGATGGAATACCTTTTGAATTAGTAAAATCTACCTTTAGAGCAGATCGATATCGCTTTGTTCATACGATGAAACGATAAAGAAGCAATTGGCAGTTAGCCAATTGCTTCTTTATTTTTCCTTGGAGGATTTAAGTATTGTTTTATCCAGGACCAGCGTGACTACCGACATGATAACTGAAGCAAGTAATGCCATTCCAAATCCTGAAATTTCGAAAGCATCACCCATCAAATAATCTGTAATTTCGAGTGTCATCGCATTTATTACAAATAAGAAAAAACCTAATGTTAAGATGGTAACAGGTAAGGTTAATATGACTAAAATCGGTCGTACGATGATATTTATGATCGATAATAAAAAGCTAGCTCCTAGTGCAGCTGTAAAGCCCTCCAGCACGAAGCTCTCTGAAAAATAGCCCGCTATTGCCATAAATAAGACAGCATTTATTAAAATTCCAATCAACCATTTCATTTATCCTATCTCCTATTAATTGCTAACCTCATCCGATTTATGAAGTGTTATTGAGCCCGTTTTCGTATCGACAAAGATTTTCAACATCCGGTCAGGATGATTGACTGATTGAAAACGGAGCATTTTTTGAATCATTTCACTTTTTTCTTCAAGAACCTGAATGCCATCGAGCTTAATATTAAAACCGCCAAGATTTGTCTTTAACTCACCGCTCGCAGCCACTCCATCAGGAATAAACAAATCAACCCCGCCTGTAGTAGCTTTAGCCGCTATTAATTCACAGCGATTACCAGTAAGGTTGTAGGTTGTATTTCCATTTAACGTTTGTGTTTCAACTTTTCTAAAGTCCCCATCTAGTTTAATTGCACCGTTAATGGTCTCTACTTCAAGTTCATCTATGATGCTGGTTTGTAAAGTAATATGTCCATTTGCTGTTTCGACTTCCGCCTTTTTCCCATTTAAACGGTTAAGTTCTATTTTGCCATTGGCTGTTTTCATCCGCAGGTCGCTTATCGTTAACTCTTCACTCGATATCGGACCATTGAACAATCTTACCCTGACACGTTCGTATTCAGCCTGAGGGACATAAATCACCGCATCAACTTTCATCCATTTTTGCTGAGTCATGAATCGTAACTTTTGACCTTCAATCGCAAACAAGACATCCTTCAAAAAGTTTTCCCGGGCTTGGTCTGCATTTTCTACACGGTATACCTTTGCCTGACACTCAATTCGCACATCATTTTGGTCCCATGGAACAAGCTTAAGCGAACCGTTAGCAAGATCAATATCCATGTCACGTAAATAAACATCGCCCTGGTGAAAGATGTGCGAGATTTCCACGGATTGACCGAAATTCAAATCAAAGTCTAGGTTCTTTACTTTTTTCAAAGCGGTATCAACAAAGTCAAAAAGTTTATCCTTTGTGGAATGTACTTTATTATGTGCTGAATCTTCCTTTTTGGCTTCTTCAAACTTAAAAGCTGTTGAAATCTCTTGAGCAATTTGTTCCTGCTTTTGCTCCATCGTTTGCCCTGCCTTTTCAAGTTCCTCAAGCAAGGTTAAAGCTTCTTCAACGTTAAGTTTTCCTTCTTCGACCATTTTGAGAATTCTTTTACGTTCTTCCTTCATCATTATCCACTCCAATAAAAGTATTCATTAAATCCTATTCCATCATTAAGGCTTTTACGCCTTTAATCACATTCCAGATTGTGACTATTAGACCAACTAAGACTATAATACCCGCTGTAACAAGTGTAAAAACAGGAATCGCTTCATTGTTCATATCATTAAATATCGCAAAAATTAAAAACGGTACAGGTATAAGCGGGATTAAATGCGATAAGAATGCTTTTTTTGCATGACTTTTCGTTACATCATCTCCAGAGGCAAACATCACAACAAGTGGAAAAAGAATTCCTGCAAAGAAAATACTAAAGTAACATAATCCTGAAAGAACCTTTCGAGTTTCCATTAGTCATCACTCCCCTTACTGAATATTTACGTATGGGGAAATTGAAAGTTTCAACTTATCTATAAAAAAAGCTAAAACGCAAGGTTTTAGCTTTTTGCAAGGGATTCTTTTTCGTGGATCTGTTCTTTCATACGTAACCGGTCGCGCTCAAGAATAGGCTTTAGGTATTTACCTGTATAAGATCCGGGCACTTCAGCTACCTTCTCGGGTGTTCCGGTGGCCACAATCGTACCGCCCTTGTCTCCGCCCTCAGGACCGAGGTCAATAATGTAATCAGTTGCTTTAATGACATCTAAATTATGCTCAATTACTAGAACTGTGTCCCCATTTTCAACGAGTCTTTGAAGAACGACTAATAATCTTGATATATCGTCAACATGAAGACCAGTTGTCGGTTCATCTAAAATATAGAAGGATTTACCGTTTGAACGTTTATGAAGCTCAGAGGCAAGTTTGACACGCTGTGCTTCTCCTCCGGAAAGGGTCGTTGCCGGCTGGCCAAGTGTAATATACCCTAAACCTACATCAAAAATTGTTTGCAGCTTACGGCTGATTTTAGGTACATTTTCAAAAAACTGTACCGCTGTCTCCACTGTCATATCAAGAATTTCAGATATGCTCTTTCCCTTGTATTTAACTTCAAGTGTTTCACGGTTATAACGTTTTCCATGACATACTTCACATGGAACATAGACGTCAGGAAGGAAATGCATTTCAATCTTGATAATTCCATCACCGCGGCAGGCTTCACAGCGTCCGCCTTTGACATTGAAGCTAAAACGTCCTTTTTTATAGCCGCGGACCTTCGCTTCATTCGTTGTCGAAAACAAATCACGGATATCATCAAATACTCCCGTATAAGTTGCCGGGTTAGAACGTGGTGTTCTGCCAATTGGAGATTGATCGATATCGATTACCTTATCTAAATTCTCAATCCCCATGATATCCTTATGTTCACCAGGTTTGGTTTTAGCGCGATTAAGCTTCTGGGAAAGTGTCTTAAGGAGGATTTCATTGATTAATGTACTTTTACCAGATCCAGATACACCTGTCACAGCGATAAACATCCCAAGTGGAATTTTCACATTTACATTTCGCAAATTGTTCTCGGCAGCACCTTTAATTTCGATATACCTTCCATCTGGCTTACGGCGTTCTAAAGGCAGTGGTATAAACCTTTTACCTGATAAATACTGGCCTGTCAAAGAATCAGGATCAGCCATTACTTGTGCAGGTGTTCCTGCAGATATGACTTGTCCGCCATGAATTCCTGCACCCGGTCCAATATCGATTAGATAATCTGCTGCTATCATCGTATCCTCATCATGCTCTACTACAATCAACGTGTTTCCGATATCACGCATGTTTTGAAGCGTTCCTATTAATCGATCGTTATCACGTTGATGCAGTCCAATTGATGGTTCATCTAAGATGTAGAGAACTCCTGTTAACTTAGAGCCAATTTGGGTTGCCAGCCGAATCCGTTGTGCTTCTCCTCCAGAAAGGGTGCCTGCAGCTCTTCCTAAGCTTAAGTAGTCAAGTCCAACATTCATTAAAAATCCAAGCCGCTCTCGGATTTCTTGGAAAATTAATTTTCCGATTTGCATTTCTTTTTCCGTTAAGTGTAATTCGTTGAAGAATTGGTAGGATTCTTCAATCGATAACTCTGTTAGGTGAGAGATATGGCGTCCTGAAATAAGTACTGCTAATGTTTCTTTCTTTAAGCGATGACCTTTACAGACCTGGCAGGGCTGCTCGCCCATATATTTCTCCATTTGCTCTCGAATCCAATCAGAGCTAGTCTCTTTATACCGGCGTTCGACGTTACGAATGACACCTTCGAACTCAATATGCCCTTCACGGATTTGTCCAAAATCATTTTCATAACGAAAATATATTTTGTCCCCTTTGGATCCATAAAGAACCTTTTCAATTAGATGGGGGGGAATGTCCTTATAGGGCATGTCCATATCTATCCCATAATGGTTGCAGACCGCTTCAAGCAGCTGCGGGTAATATTGCGAACTAGTAGGCTCCCAAGGAGCAATGGCATGCTGTTTTAATGATAATTCCTTATTCGGAATCACAAGATCAACATCAACTTCGAGTTTTGAACCAAGTCCATCACACTCAGGACATGCACCAAAAGGGCTATTGAATGAAAACATTCGCGGTTCTAATTCTCCAATTGAAAACCCGCAATGTGGACAGGCATGGTTTTCACTGAAAAGAAGTTCCTCTTCTCCGATTACATCCACGATTACCTTTCCTTCACCAAGACGTAAGGCCGTTTCAAGAGAATCTGCAATTCTCGCTGAAACCCCTTCCTTTACAACAATCCGGTCGATAACGACCTCAATGGAATGTTTTTTGTTCTTATCTAGAACAATTTCTTCACCCAGATCAAGCATTTCACCGTTGACACGGATACGAACAAACCCTTGTTTCTTTATATCCTCGAGCACTTTTACATGCATTCCTTTTCGTCCAGAAATGATCGGAGCAAGAATTTGCATTTTTGTACGCTCTGGATATTCCATGATACGGTCTACCATTTGCTCAATTGTTTGCGAAGTAATCTCTATATTGTGAATGGGACAGGTAGGTCTGCCAACACGTGCAAAAAGTAAACGCAAATAATCATAAATCTCTGTCACCGTTCCTACCGTTGAACGGGGGTTGCGGCTTGTTGTTTTTTGATCAATAGAAATCGCAGGAGATAACCCTTCAATGGAATCAACATCGGGCTTATCCATCTGCCCTAAGAATTGTCGTGCGTAGGCTGAAAGTGACTCCACGTAGCGGCGCTGGCCTTCTGCATAAATCGTATCGAACGCAAGGGAGGACTTTCCTGAACCAGAAAGTCCCGTTATCACAACAAGCTTATCTCTCGGAATGGTGACATCTATATTTTTTAAATTATGGGCTCTGGCGCCTTTTACAACCAATTTATCCATCGCCATGGTTTCGTCATCCTTCCGCTTTTAACTCTAATAATAAATCACGAAGCTCAGCAGCACGTTCAAAATTAAGCGCTTTTGCTTCTGCCTTCATTTCTTTTTCCATCGTGGCAATCAGCTTATCTCTTTCCTTCTTCGACATCTTACCGAAAGAGGCTGATGGTTTGTAGTCTTCTTGTTCTTCTGCAGCATGGGTGGCACGAATCGACTCACGAATTCCTTTTTGAATCGTCATTGGTGTAACACCATGCTTTTTATTATATTCTTCTTGGACTTTGCGCCGCTCTCTCGTTACATTGATCGCAATTTCCATTGAATTGGTTATTTTGTCTGCATATAGAATAACATGGCCATTTGCATTTCGGGCTGCACGGCCGATGGTTTGGATTAAGGAACGTTCGGAACGAAGGAAGCCTTCTTTATCGGCGTCGAGAATCGTAATCAGTGAAACCTCTGGAATATCCAGCCCTTCCCTGAGTAGGTTAATTCCGACAAGCACGTCATACTTGCCAAGCCGCAGCTCGCGAATAATTTCAATTCGTTCCAGCGTCTTCACTTCTGAATGCAAATATTGGACTTTAATACCTATTTCTTTTAGATAGTCTGTTAAATCCTCAGACATTTTCTTTGTCAATGTCGTTATAAGCACCCGTTCATTCTTCTTAATCCGCTCCTGTATTTCACCAATAATATCGTCAATTTGCCCCTCAATCGGACGCACTTCTATCGTTGGATCAAGTAATCCCGTCGGACGAATAATTTGTTGAACCATTTCTGGCGTATGCTCTAACTCATATGGACCAGGCGTCGCTGAAACAAAGACAGCATTGTGAATATGCTTTTCAAATTCATCAAATGTCAAGGGGCGGTTATCAAGCGCTGACGGCAGACGGAAACCGTGGTCAACAAGCACTTGCTTCCGCGCTCGATCACCATTGAACATTCCTCGTACCTGCGGCAGGGTAACATGCGACTCATCGATAACCATTAAAAAATCTTCTGGAAAGTAATCAATCAGCGTATAGGGTGTTGAACCAGCAGGTCTTAGCGTTAAGTGTCTAGAGTAGTTTTCAATGCCAGAACAAAAGCC
This sequence comes from Neobacillus niacini, assembly GCF_019749295.1. Taxonomy (GTDB): domain Bacteria; phylum Bacillota; class Bacilli; order Bacillales; family Cytobacillaceae; genus Neobacillus; species Neobacillus niacini_D. Next base: position 215,007 of record NZ_JACWFG010000006.1, on the reverse strand, counting down.
CATCTCCCGCATCATCTCAAGATCATAACGTGTTCTCTGCTCAAGTCGTTGTGCTTCTAATAATTTATTATCTTCCCGCAGTTCTGCAAGACGTTCTTCAAGTTCTTTTTCGATATTTTCGATAGCTTTATTAAGCTTTTCTTCACCGGTAACAAAGTGAGATGCAGGGAAAATGGCAACATGATCCCGCTCTCCAAGAATTTCACCCGTTAAGGCATCTACTTCACGGATTCGGTCAATTTCATCACCAAAAAGCTCCACCCGGATGCAATGTTCATCACGGGACACCGGGAATATCTCAACAACATCACCGCGGACACGGAAAGTACCACGCTTAAAATCAATATCGTTTCGTTCGTATTGAATGTCAACTAACCGATGCAGCAACTGATTACGCTCAATTTCCATCTCTTTTCTAAGGGAAAGCACCATGTTTCGGTATTCCTCCGGCGAACCGAGACCATAAATACACGAAACACTGGCAATGACAATGACATCTTTGCGTTCAAATAATGCCGATGTCGCTGAGTGGCGGAGCTTATCAATCTCATCGTTGACGCTAGAATCTTTTTCTATAAATGTATCTGTCGAAGGAACATAGGCTTCAGGCTGAAAATAATCATAGTAACTAACAAAATACTCAACAGCATTGTTTGGAAAAAACTCCTTAAACTCACTGTAGAGCTGCCCTGCTAAGGTTTTATTGTGAGCGATGACGAGGGTTGGTTTATTTACTTCTTTGATTACATTGGAAACTGTAAATGTCTTACCTGTCCCCGTAGCACCTAGCAGCGTCTGATAGCGCTTGTTCTCATTAATCCCCTGAACTAACTGTCGGATTGCTTCCGGCTGATCGCCCTGCGGTGAATATTTCGAAACTAATTCAAATTGATCCTTCACAAACTTCCCTCCCGATATATATATAGTCACCTTCTAGCAAGAAACGTGCAAGTGGCCGGGATGGTGCTAGAAAATGGTTACCTGAATTTCTAATAGTATCATTCTAACACAATTCCTCAAAAACAAACCACTAATATGCGAACGAACATTCGTTTTTCTTATAGAATTTCAATATGCCCTCCCAATTTCAACTTGTGAAAAGCAAAAAAGCCTGCCATTTAGTAGACAGACTTTCATATACGGTAGACGATTACGTTTTTTTGAATACTCTTTGCTTCATTTTTGCTGCCAGCCAAAAGCCGGCTGTGAGCGAAAAAGCATCGACCACGATGAGCGGTAAAGTGTTTGTATACCCTTTAAAAGCAGAGGCAGCGATGAGTCCTACGGTCAATGCAAGACCGATTAGACGATTATATGTGACCCGGGTAAATAGCAGTACGAGCAATCCTGGCAAAATAAGCGCAGACAAATATCTAATAACCATCTCCAAAATGGGTCCACCTCATTCATTCATTTCTGTTTATATATTAGAAATTAATTCACAAAATTGCAACAAAAATATCTTTACTTTTTAGTTAGTTACAGGTTCCATGCGGACTGGGACAGCCAATCTCCGCCTTTTCGACTTGTATCGTACTATGTTCAATATGAAATTCATCATGTAGAATTTTTTGCGAGTGAGCTAGAATCTCATCATGGACAGCTTCCTCTAAAATCGTAATATGACAGCTCAAAACAGGATATCCAGAAGTAATTGTCCAAATGTGTAAATCATGGACTTCCTTCACCAAAGGAATTTTACTAAGTGCTGCTTTAACTTGCTGGATGTCAATTTGCGTTGGCGCACCCTCCATTAGGATATGAAAGGAATCTTTAGTGACTCGATAACCACTAATAATAATTAACACAGCGACAATAACACTGGCAATTGGATCCGCAATAGTCCAGCCGAAGAACATAATCAACAGTGCTGCTACGATTGCACCGACAGATCCAAGCATATCACCTAACACATGTAAAAATGCACTTCGGACGTTAAGGTTATCGTCTTTATCGCCACTCATTAAAATCCATGCTGCGATAATATTAACCACTAAACCAGTTACAGAAATCATTAGCATCCCGGTACTTTGAACCTCAGGGGGTGCGAAGAAACGCTGAAACGCTTCATAAAAGATATATAGAGAAATGAGGATTAATGTGATCCCATTCAGGGCTGCAGCAATAATTTCAAACCGTTTGTACCCATACGTCTTTTCCTGTGAAACTTGCTTTTCCCCTAGCTTGATTGCGAAGTAACTTAGTCCAAGCGCAGCCGCATCACTAAGCATATGTCCTGCATCAGACAATAGCGCTAAGCTGTTTGTCAAAACTCCACCAATTACCTCAACCACCATAAAAGCGGCAATTAATATAAAAGAGCTCAATAGTGCTTTTTTATTACTAGTATGTGAATGACCGTGTCCATGGCCGTGCGAGTGACCATGTGAGTGTCCATGGTGATGATGATGTCCCATTCCTATTCCTCCCCCAACAAGAGTTGGCTCTTAGTTTTTTCTATTCTGTTTTTGGCAATACCACTTTAAACCGTCTACTTTCGTTCGGCAACTTCTTCCTGGTGCTCAAAGGCGATATGAATGAGTTGTTTTACATGATCGTCATCGAGAGAATAATAGACTAGCTTTCCATCCTTACGATATTTTGCAAGCCCTAGACTTTTTAAATGTCGTAAATGATGAGAGGCTGTTGCTGTTGTTGCACCAACAATATTTGCTACATCACAAACGCATAGCTCTTCTTCGAGTGTGAGGGCATAAGCAATTTTCATTCGCGTTTCATCTGATAATGCTTTAAATAGCTTTGTAACATCAGAGATATTTCTATTTTCAACTAGTGGCTGAAGCCTGCTGGTTGTATGACTGTCAACACATGTAACTTCGCAAATATCACGTTCCTTCATTCCATCACCTCATACATTCAAATCTTTATTTGATTATATGATATTCAAACGGAAATTTGAATGTTAATCTTATTTATTTTTTTTAAAAAGGCTATGTTAAATTAGGCTGTTGATTTGTGCTCCAGGCGCTTCGCTTTCCGCAGGCGGTTCGGGAAGCCTCCTCGATGCTAAAGCACCTGCGGGGTCTCCCCTGTCCCGTCCTCCTGCAGGAGTCTCGCGCCTTCCGCACAAATCAACTTAGTTTTATAACACAGCCTTTTAAAAAGATAAATATTGAAGGTTTCAGTTTGGGAAATATTTGTAATTTATGATACAATATTACTAGATTGATACAGTAACAAACATGGAAATATACCCTTCATAAAGGAGGAATACGCGATGTCTTTTGTACGAAATAGGAACAGGATTTGGTTTATTAGTCTGCTTACTGTAATAATAGGTTCAAATGTCCTTCTCTATCGCTTGGAGATGATGAAGCCTCTTCCAAATGGAGTTGCTCTTGGAACATTGTTTGATTTTATAATTATCATTCCGCTTCTTACATACTTCTTCATCATCAGGAAACGCTGCTCTTTAAAATATCTTGGACTTGTCGGGCTTGCCGGCTATGGTGCTGCTTGGCTGATTGTACCTAATGGATATCTTGGTTCTTATTCCTTTGTTAAATACATTCTAATTGCTGGTGAGGGTGCCTTTTTCCTTTTAGAACTTTATATTGTGTTTAAATTAGTTACAAAACTGCCAGCTATTCTCAGGTACTATAAAACCAAGGAAAGTGATATTCCCGCCTTTCCATATCGAATGGAACAAGCTTTGACACATTATGTGAAACAGAATCGTTTTATAGAGATTGTTTCCTCTGAAATCACCATGTTTTATTACAGCCTTTTTTCATGGAGGAAAAAACCAGTTATCGATGGACAGGTTTTTACCTTTCATAAAAAAACGAGTGCAGTAGCTTTATATATCATGTTGATTCACGCATTAGTTTTGGAATCTGTTGGTTTTCACTTTTTACTGCACAACTATAGCCCTGCCCTCGCCATCATTGCACTAATTCTTAATGGTTATTCGCTGTTGTTCTTTTTAGCAGAGATTCAAGCTATTCGTTTAGTACCTTTCATCATTACCGATCGATATTTATATCTGCAGGTTGGAATGTTTAAAAGACTGACCGTTCCTTTTGAGGAAATTAAAAGTATACACTATTATCAAGGACCAGAAAAAATATCGAAAGAGATTACAAAACAACTTTTAGACGCTGTCCTTGCTGATTTTGTGAAAGAAAAACCTGCGATTGAAATACAGTTTCATTCACCTCAGGAAGTTAAGAAGTTGTATGGATTAAAGCAAAAGGTCTTATTTGCTCACTTAAGTCCAGATGAACCGCAAAGATTTCTAGATACACTTAAAGAAAAGCTATTCGAATAGCAAAAAACTCCTTCGTTTTTTAAGAAGGAGTTTTTTAAGAAGGAGTTTTTCTTTGTTATTGAATAGGATCTGGTGAGTTTGCTTCATTCAATTGATAGGAATGTCTTCTAATCGATAAGGCAAGCTCCGCAATAAAATATAAGATAACCGCCGGCCAAATCCATAACCATAAAAACTCCGCAGCACTATACACCGAAACAATGGCAGGATGAACCCATTTTAAGCAGGCAAATGAAAGGAGGATCCAGCAGAGCGAAAATGGCAGACAAATATGGCCATGTATCTGCAAGGGCATATCAGAGTAATCCCACCATTGACGTTGAAAAAACTTCTGAAGTAATGCACCGCTTATATACTCGATAAAGGTAGGGATGAAAAAACATAATAATAAGATTACTCCCCAATTTGTTTCCGGACCAATTAAATAAACCAAAAGTACAGGGGCAAAGCCATACATAGGCTTAAAGGGTCCATGAAAAAAATTCGGTTTAAAAAACTTTCGTCTTGTAAAGTAACTATAGGTATTTTCTAAAAGCCAGCCAATCAAAGCATAAATAGTAAAATAAAAAACAACAGCAGAAACACCTTCAAAACTCATATTCATGGGTGTGTTGAAATCTAAAAAACTAAGCATATGGCCAAACCACCTTTCTTGATTTTAAAATTCCCATTTTAGGTTTAGCACACCTGCTTCCAAATATACCGAGAAATTCCTTTATTAAAGCTCTGTTATTATTCATTGTTGATTTTCGTGTAAGGGTGAGAGTTCTTAGGCGGAGAATCTCCGGCTATTGTTTATAGAGGAACCTTATGAAGCAGCTATAAGCGGAGATATTCCGGTTAACTGCTATGAAAAAGACAAATTCCAAGGGTTTGGATACAATAAGCGGAAAAACTCCGCCTATATATAAGGAAATATGGGTATTTCCCAAGTTAAACGGAAATTCTCCGCTTATTTTTCAAAACACAGTGGAAACAACATTCAGTTTTAACATAGCCTTATTAAAAACAAAAAAGCCAAAGGAGTATTACCCTTTGACTTGTTCTTCCACGGATTCATTCATAAATTTTTTCTGATTGTGTACGAAAAGTATTCCCAGCTCATAATGGTCGCCTTCATACAATGCACGTTGAACAAATCGAACCTCGCCATTTATGTCCAGAACCTCAAGCTTACAATGGGCTCGATTCTTCTGCAGTGCTTCATAAAAGACCTGTTCATCCTTTATCGTAACACCATTGATTTTTGAGATTAACTCTCCAACTTGCAGTCCCATTTTATCAGCAGGTGATTGGGGTATAATTCCAATAATCATTAAGCCATTGTTTTTCTTCGAGAAAAAAAACGGTAGATTATCATCCTTCAATCGCTGCATTAAGAAGATTAATTCACGGCCGATTATCGCCAATGCTGCTACTACTATAGACAGTAACGGAAACCAATATCCAATAACAGCCAAGATCAATATCATTACACCGAGTGTTGTAACCCGGCGGCCCTGTAACTGGATGGATTGCCTTGGCAGCATTCCTTGAATTTGCTGGTTTAATCCAATTGCAAACGGAACTAGGATAAGTGAATAGGATTCTGCTCCTATGGTGAAGACTGGCCACCACTCAAATGGGAGAGTCAGAGCCTCACCAGGAATAAGTAAAAATATAGGAACGATCCAGAATCTTTTTACCTCATGTGCACCAACAAGCTGTCCTCGCTTACTTTTTACCAGCTTTGGAGAGGTACCTTTGATTGCATTTTTACTAATAAGAATTCCTTCAGAGATTAATAAGAGTCCCAACAGAATGACCATGGCTGGATAGACCTTGTCTTCTAAAGACTGAAACGTATCATTAAAAAGTGGTATGGTCCATTCATACTCAGCTATTAAGGTAATCGCGAAAAAAGCTGCCCCTACCGTGTAAACTGGCGACATAAACCTAATATTGGTTGTTAAACTCCATAAAAGTGTAAAGACAGCAATTAGAAGGATGGCTGCAAATGGAAGAGTTAACCCAGCAATGATTGTGACAAAGGTAAGTACTAGACCCAGTAGTAATCCTATAGGAAACAACTGCCGTAGTTCAAAATAGGCATCAAATGTCCTTGTATGGAAATTTTTCCGTTCACGTTTAACCCTTGATACTCCCAGCATTCCCGAAAGGAAAATGAGATAGTAAAAAACCGGATGTAGAAAAAGTTTCCCTGTCCCTTTCAACAGCTCAAAAAGCCATAATTGCACCAATTCCTGCCACCTGCCTCTATCATAAATTCTACTATTCTAGCTCTACAGATTATTTTACCAAAATGGAGGGATAAAACCTATTACTAGATTCTTGAAAAAACAAAAAAATGTCGAATTTATATGTAATTATCAAGTTTTCATATACACCCTTCTGCTAAATTCGTGATATTTCATTATCCTTCAACAATTATTTCCGCGGAAATCCTGTCTCTGAATAATATTACTTATCCTGATTTGTCGCACATAAAAAACAGAGGCAGCTGCCTCTGTTTACCTTTTACTTTGCAATTAGTCTTAAAGCTGTTTGAAGCTGGATATCATTTTTCTCTATTTTCATTTCTTTTACTGCCTCTTCTTCAAGCTTCGCAGCTGTTTTTGCATCAATTTTTCCAGTTGGCTGCAGTTTGTTGTTCTGTTGAAAAGCTTTAACAGCTGTTGTTGTTTCTGCACTGAAATAACCGTCTGTCCGGCCAGGTGCAAAGCCTAATCCGGCCAATATTTCTTGTGCATTCTTAACCTGCTCATTGTTCATATCCTCTTTCAGAGGCTCTTCAACTTGAAGAGGATGTGTATCAAAAATGGCAGGCTGTTTGATCTCTACATCAGGTTTGATCCCTTTTTTGTGAATCCAATTTCCATCCGGTGTCAGCCATTTAAATAATGTTAACTTAATATTACTGCCATCCCCCATCGGAACTGCCTGCTGTACCGTTCCTTTTCCAAAAGTCGTCTCCCCAACCAACTGATAACCTGCAGCTTCTTTTAATGCACCTGCTAGAATTTCTGATGCTGAGGCACTGCCTTTATTTATTAACACAGCAACCGGGTATTCCTTTTTCTCTGCTAGATTAGAAAAGTGTCTTTCTTTTTCCCCGCTTCTGCTCTCAATTTGAATAAAAGGTTTCTCTTTTGTTACAAACTCCTTCAGAATATCCTCAACACTTACTAGCAGCCCGCCTGGATTACCACGTACATCTATAATTAAGCCTTCAATATCTTTCTTCTCTAACTCTCTTAGCTCTTCTTTAAAATCAGCAGCGGTTTCCTGCGAGAAAGAGGTAATTTCAATATACCCTACTTCTTTTCCATCTATTTTTTTCATTGAAGCGTGAATAGTCTCAAGTGGAATTTCATCTCGCGTAACACTAATTGTGAGTGGTTCCTTCAGTCCTTTTCTTGCGATTTCCAATTTCACCTTTGTACCTTTTTTACCACGTATTTTTAAGGTTGCTTTATTTAAATCCAGCCCCTCAACACTTTGTCCACCTACTTTTAATATTTCATCATTGGGCTTTATTCCAGCCTTTTCAGCAGGAGAATTTTTAAATGGTGAAATGATCACGATTTTCCCATCCACCATTCCCACTTCTGCGCCGATTCCTTCAAAAGAGGATTCTAGTGCCTGACTAAATTGTTGCGCAGTTTCCTTATTCATATAAACTGAGTAAGGATCATCTAAGGCGCTGAGCATTCCTTGAATAGCTCCCTCTACTAACATGTCATTATCTACCTGTTCAACATACCGGCTCAGGATTAATTCATATGCCTGATTAACCTTTTCAAGCTGTGCTGTATCACTTTGAGTTGTAACAACTATATCCTTTTCCATTAACGCTTGTTCAAGGGCTGAATTCCCCTCTGTTTGTCCAAACCATTGCATTCCCACATATGTGCCCCCCGCTCCAGTAAGAAGCGAACCCGCCATCATCAGGGCAATCCATTTATTTTTCATCCTGTTCCCCCTCATGTGCAGCATCAATTAACTGTCCTATTTATTACTACGATTTAAGACTCTTCCCTGCCCGTTAATTAACTAATATGTAACGCATGGACGAGTTATGCCAGAAAAGTATAATGACCTCTTTTTCTCCATAAAAAAAGGAAGAAGCTTAGCTTCTCCCTGTTCCCTCTTATGGCATTGGTACAATACCAACTGGATTGATTGCATTACTCTTACTTCCGTTCCATTGCCCTCTATGAAGCTCAAAGTGCAAATGTTTGCCAGTAGAATCACCTGTATTACCCATAATTCCAATTTGCTGGCCTTTTTTCACAACTGCCCCGGAGCTTACGAATCGTGTTTCCATATGAGCAGAAACGGTTGTATAACTTTGTCCATTTACTGAATGAGCGATAAAAACAACATTCCCATAACTGCCAGAATAGTAGGATCTAATTACCACACCATCAGCAGCAGCCATAACCGGAACATTTGCAGCCCGATTAGCTATATCTATCCCGTAGTGGAAGGAGCCCCATCTTGGTGCAAAGCCTGATGTAAAGGTTCCATTCGCAGGCATTGTAAAGGCACCACTTGATACAGGTACACTTGGTGGTGGAGTTGGAGTACTTCCACCTCCGCCGCCTCCGCCAGCCGCAGAGTTATTGTTGTTTGCAGCAGCAGCTGCTGCTGCTGCCTCAGAGGCTGCTTTTGCCGCGGCAGCCGCAGCTGCTTGACGATCTTGTTCAAGTGCAATGGCTTTTTGAATAGCTGCTGATTGTGAGGCAAGAATTTGCGCCTCTTCCTGAAGTTCCATTTTATGCTCATGGATTTCTTCTTCTTGTTCTTCTAAGGAAGCTAATAACTTATCCTTCTCAGCTCTTTGCGCATTCAATTTTTTGTTCATTTCTTCCAGGTCAGCCAGCATCGTTTGAACATTTGCTAGTTCCACTTCTAACTGAGCTTGATCTTCCTCTAGAGTCTTTTTATCTGCTTCATGTTGCTTTAAAATATCCTGGTCTGCTTGCAGGATTGTAGCAACGGCGCTGGCACGATCGATAAAATCACTAAAGTTTTTTGAACCCATCAACACATCAATATAGCTTACCATTCCGCCGGTTTCTTGATAATTTCTTGCACGATCTCTGAGGAGCTCGTTTCGTTTTTCAATCCGCTCTTTTGTCACTTTAATTTCTTCTTGGAGTCTAGTAATCTCTGCCTTTGTCTTCTCTAGCTCCGCATTTTTTTCTCTAATTTTATTATGAGTATCGTCAATTGAAAGATCTAGACGAGTCAATTCTTCTTTTACGTTTGTCTGCTGCTCATTTAAACTATTAATCTTTTGATCGGCATCATTAATAGTAGAAGATAATTCTGATTCTTTCTGTTTAATTTGATTTTGCTGATCCTTAAGGCTCGAAATAGAAGCAGCTTCCGCAATTCCCCCAAAAATACTGCCTACTACAACTGTACCTGTCACAGCTAAAGCTACGATTGATTTTTTCAAGTCCTAGTCTCCTTCCCACGTATATTTATGTACGCGTCAACGGTATTTATCTACTATTTAAATCAGGAAGGACATTATACCCTGCCCTTCCTGACAAAATTAAACCTTTAAGAACTTCCTAACTGACATCACACTGCCCCAAACTCCAATTAAACCTCCCATTAAAAGAAGGATACCTGAAACCTGATACATAAAAGGATTATATGGAAGAATTTGAATGAAGTTCCCCATTAACTTTGGTGCTAGATAATCATAAGCGTGATAGTAAGCAATCGCTAGTAAGATAATCGGCAATATGGAGCCCAGTATGCCAAGCCATAATCCCTCTAAGAAGAATGGCCATCTAATAAAGTTATTCGTTGCTCCTACCAGCCTCATAATCTTAATTTCTCTGCGTCTTGCGATAATTGTGATTTTAATAGTATTTGAAATTAAGAAGATCGCTGTGAAAAATAAACCTGCGATTAATACAATTCCCACATTTCGGCTTGCTTTAATAAAGTTAAATAATTTTTCAACTGTTCCCTTACCGTAAACAGCCTTGGTGACATATTCCAGCTTGCCAATATCCTTGGCTGCTTCCATTGTATCCTGCGGATTTTTCGTTTTTACGATAAATACATCGTTAAGCGGATTGTCTTGTTCAAAAAGTTTAAATGCTTGTCCATCCTCACCCATGCTTTTAATTAGTTCTTCAAGCTCTTGTTCCTTGGATGAAAATTTGACACTCTGAACTTCTGGTAACTTTTCAATCTCAGCTTTTAATTTTTGCTGGTCCTCGTCATTCGCAGCAACATCGATGTGAACGCGAATTTGCACGTCCTCTTCAATGGTTTGTGCCACTTTATTGAGATTCATCATAATAACGAAAAAGACGCCGACTAAAATGAGCGTTACCGTCACCGCACTTACGGAGGCAAACGTCATCCAGCCATTTCTCCAAATACTCTTAAAGCTTTCACGTGCATGACGTCCAAGAGTTCTAATTTTCATAACCGTAATCACCTCTTTGTTCATCACGTGCTATTTTACCTGCCTCAATGGCAATGACTCGATGTTTAATTGTGTTAACAATTTCCCTATTATGAGTAGCCATAACAATCGTGGTACCTCTGTTATTAATCTCTTCAAAGATATTCATGATTTCCCATGAAGTCTCTGGATCCAGGTTACCTGTAGGCTCATCCGCTATTACAACCTTTGGAGAATTAACAATTGAACGAGCAATCGAAACACGCTGCTGCTCCCCGCCTGATAACTCTGTTGGAAGCATTCTTGCTTTATGCTTAAGGTTAACAAGATCAAGCACTTCCATCACGCGTTTTTTAATAAACTTGGGTTGAGCTTCAATAACTTCAAGCGCAAAGGCTACATTCTCATAAACGGTTTTCATTGGCAATAGTTTAAAGTCTTGAAAGACAACACCAAGGTTCCGCCTGAAAATAGGTACTTTCTTATTTTTTATTTTTGCTACGTTAACACCATTCATCGTTATGGTGCCTGAGGTTGGTACTTCCTCACGATACATCATTTTAATGAATGTAGATTTTCCCGCACCACTTGGACCAACCACGTAAACAAACTCCCCTTGGTTAATCCTCACATCTATCCCATTTATAGCTGTAACCCCATTTGGGTATTTTTTAAAAACATCCTGCATCTCTATCATTTAGATCACCTTTATAAGTTAGTTTCGAAACAATATTATTCGACAATAACCTGTTATTTTCTTGCACAAAAACAAAATCCTAGACAAAATACTGCAGGATTTCGCATAAATTCATTATAACACTCAATACAAGTAAAAAAAGCGGTAAAATTATTACAGTTTCTTTTCAATACCTACATAAATTGTTATATATACCCTATATTTTTCGACAAAATTTAACAGTATCTTAATAAAATAACATAGATTCACAAAAATAAAAAACGTTCTGTGAACCTCACAGAACGTTACTATGATTATTTTTTAGTTGAAAGCCAATCTGCTACTTTATCTAGGTCATCGCCTTCGATAAGACCTGCTGGCATTCCGCCATCTGTACCATCCTTAATAATAGCTGCAATCTCATCTTTTGATTTACTTGCACCCACTGCAGTCAGGTCAGGTCCCATTCCACCCTTTAAGTCACCGCCGTGACAGCTTGAACACTTTTGTGAGTAGATTTTCTCAGCATCCCCTGCTTGTGCTGTGTCGCCGCTCTCGTCGTCTCCTCCGCCGCATGCAGCAAGACTCATTACAAGAGCTGTTCCCAGTAACATTTTAAGCAGCTTTTTCTTCATACTATCTCCCCCTTAATGAAAAAATTACCATACGAAAATAGTATACCAATGTTATGCCCTTTTGAAACCTTCTCCCAATACTTCTGAAGCATCCATAACAACGACAAATGCAGTCGGGTCAAGGCTTTTAACCAATTGTTTCAATTTTGTGAACTCACGCTGATCGACCACACACATAAGTACAGGACGCTCATCATCCGTAAAACCGCCATATGCTGAAAGTTTTGTGACACCTCGATCAATTTTATTCAATATTCCCGCGCGTACTTCTTCTTGCTTATTCGTTATAATCATGGCTGTTTTCGACCTGCCAAATCCAACCTGAACTAAATCAATCGTTTTACTTGTTACATACAAGGCAATCAGTGCGTATAATCCTCGTTCAATATCAAATACAAGAGCAGCTGAAATGACGATGAGTCCGTCAATCAGAACAACACTCGTTCCAAGTGTGAGCCCTGTATACTTTGTAATAATTTGTGCAGCCAAGTCCGTTCCGCCTGTGGACCCATTTCCTCTAAATACAATTCCTAGTCCAAGCCCGACTGCTATTCCGCCGAACAATGCCCCAAGTAAGGCATCATTTGTCCATGGGTCAATATTCTTTGTTAAAAAAACAACAAAGGGAAGAAACAATGTACCAATAAGAGTTTTTACCCCAAATTGCTTTCCTAGTAAAACAACTCCTGCGATAAACAATGGAATATTAAAAGCCCATTGTACATAAGCCGGCTCCCACCCAAACACGCTTAATAATATCGTACTAATACCACTGACGCCGCCTGATGCAATTTGATTGGGCAGCAGAAAAACATTAAAAGCCAGCGCGATAATCGCCGATCCAATAAGTACATTTATGTATTCTAAGGCACTTTCAAATTTAGGCGCCGCCTGGTTATTTCTTCTCTTATTCATAGCCTGATTCCCCTCTATATTACCATTTTGCTATAACTTTTCTAAATCAACCGAAGTGAGTATAGCATGGCAATAATTTGCTGTAAATGGCATTGAGATAAAGCATTAAAGGGTTAAATTTTAAATAGTATTTGTTAGTATAAGCGTTTAATGAAGGAATAATTATTTTTCACAAAAAATAATGCCTTCGCCGCTAGTTGGCAAAGGCATTATTTTTATTAAGATATTCTTGAACGAAGGTATGCATCAATAAATTGATCCAAGTCACCATCCATAACACCTTGAACGTTTCCGCTCTCTGCACTTGTCCGGTGGTCCTTAACCATTGAATATGGATGGAAGACGTATGAACGGATTTGACTTCCCCATCCGATTTCTTTTTGTTCACCGCGAATTTCCAGCAATTCTTTCTCCTGCTGTTCAATTTCGCGTTGATATAGCTTGGCTTTCAGCATTTTCATTGCTGCTTCACGGTTTTTAATTTGTGACCGCTCATTCTGGCAGGTGACAACAACTCCTGTTGGCATATGGGTAATCCTTACTGCTGAATCAGTGGTATTGATGTGCTGCCCGCCTGCACCGCTCGCACGATACGTATCTATTTTTAGATCCTCGGTACGAATTTCGATTTCAATTTCATCAGTAAACTCAGGCATAACCTCACACGATACAAAGGATGTATGGCGACGGCCAGAGGCATCGAACGGTGAAATCCTCACTAAACGATGGACACCCTTTTCAGCCTTTAAATAACCGTAAGCGTTATGGCCTCTTATTGCCAGGGTTACACTTTTTATCCCAGCTTCATCACCAGGAAGGTAATCAAGCGTTTCTACCTTAAATCCTTTTTTCTCTGCCCAGCGTGTGTACATGCGGAGCAGCATCGAGCCCCAGTCCTGTGACTCAGTTCCGCCAGCACCTGGGTGCAGTTCTAAAATCGCATTGTGTTTATCGTATTCTTCGCTCAAAAGCAGCTGAAGTTCAAAATCATTTAATCTTGAGGTCAATTTGACTAACTCATCCTCAAGTTCTGCTTGAAGTTCTGCATCACTTTCTTCTTTCACAAGCTCATAGCTGACCTCAAGGTTCTCAAATGTTTCAAATAAGTCACCAAACTCATTTACTTGATCCTTAAGGGCATTTGCTTCACTAATGACTGTTTGGGCAGCCTGCTGGTCATTCCAGAAATCAGGGTGAAGCATTTGATCATCAAGCTCAGCTATGCGCGCTTCCTTATTTTCAAGGTCAAAGAGACCCCCTAAAGTCCGCTAAACGTTTAGCTGTTTTTTCAAGTTCATTTCGAATTTCTGCTAATTCCATTTCCTTCACCTCTATAAAAATTACGGTCTATTTCTAGCATATGTCATGGGCGTTCGTTTGTTCCTTTATCATTATAGCCTGAAAGAAGAGGAAATTTCAAAAATGAATTCAATTAGTCATACCCGTTGTGGATAACTCTGCTTATCAACAGGTTAATTAATAAATTTTCAAAAGATACGTGTGGATAAGTGGAATTATCAACAGAATTTTTTAAAAAGTCTAAAAATTAATCCACATATCTACAAGTCCACAGGAGTTATCTACAATCTTTAAGACGGATTTTTGGTAGAAGCTTACTTATCCACATTATGTACTTTTAGAATCCTTTGCAAAACAACTATAAAAAACCCTCCATTAATATGGAGAGCCTGATATCACCTTAGATTTATAATGTAAATTAATAACTATTCGTATGACACTTTTTGCAATCACTGTGTACACCGTTATGAAGTTGCTTATGACAAGATGAACATGAAGTATTCCCATCACTAATTGCTTTTGTCACTACAGAATCTGTACTTTCATGACAGGTCTTACAGGACATTTCTTCATTATTTTTATCTGTTCTATCTTCTCTTGCATGTTCGCTCGTTAAGGATTTTGCATGACATTGAGTACATGTATCCTCCGTTTTGTGAAGTTCAGGAATATCATGGTTGTTTAAGGTTCTTGTTGGTATGGTTAAATAGCCCTGATATCCTTTTACACCAGAACCTGGCTGGTGGCAGATAATACAATCGTTCATGGAGCGGTTTTCCACTACCCGAACCGGGAAATTAGGATTAACGTTTTTAGCCTGATAATGGATCGTTGGCGTAGAACCGTGTGGAGCATGTGCATATTGTTCACCTTCTGGATCATCATGGCACTGACTGCAACCGGCTTCCACAGTAATATAATTATGACAGTTCTCACAACGATTTTTGGAATGCGTTCCATTAAAGCTTAGTTTTTCTTTATGGACATCTTCCAACACCCCATTTGAACCTTCAAAGCTAGAATCGTCATGACATGATGTACATGCTTCTGCACTTGAATCATCCATTTCCTTATAGGTATTCGAATAAAACTTCCATTCTCTATCTAAGGAAATCCCTGATTGGTCAGCTACTGTTATCGTAACTGTGTGATAACTTTCATTTTTCAAGTCCTTTGTTGGTTTATAGCTTACCAATCCTTTACTCTGGTCAAAATCAAAATCCACTGCTTCATTATCTACTTTTACAACAATTGAATCAGCATTTATCATACCATTAGGCGATGTTACCACTGCTGAAATCGTTGGTTTTAAATCACTTAAACCGTGTTTTAATGGAGATACATCTGAAATTTTAGGTTTAACCGCTGCCGTAAAATTCCAAGTACGCGTTAATTGATTACCAAAAATATCTTCTGTATATAACTCTAATGTATGGCTGCCGTTAGGAACCATTCCTCCATAAGTTAAGGTAGCAGTCTTTCTAGAAGTAATTACATAATCTCCATAATAATCAATTTCGCCTGGATATTTAAAATCAATTGCGAGTGGTTCCCCATCTAATTTTAGGGATACATTATCCTTGATATCTACTAAATCCTTTAACCCAATACTCAACTTTAACGGACCATCAGTAAGTGTCATTCCATCCTTAAAGTAATTTAAACTACTAATTTCCGGTGGTGTAGAGTCGACTATGAATTTCCATGTTTTAGTAGACCTTTTTCCGACACTATCTGTGGCTTCTAGGTAAGCAGTATAGCTGCCGGTTGAAAAGTTGTTAGCAAACGAAACAGTTCCTGTATCTTTATTTATCTCTAGCGGAGTTTTAACTATATTATTGATTTTCAACTGAACAGTATCCCAATTGATTGCACCATTATCAGTAACAACAGCAGATACTTTATTTAGACTGGCTTGTTCACTATTGTTAGCTGGACTCATGTTCGTAATCTTTGGTGCTTCAGCCACATTAAAGCTCCAGGTATCGTTATAAACAATAGATGGATCTGCTTTATCATTCATACTGACCTCGACAGTGTTCACACCGTCTTTAAGGTTTGCTGCATTAAAGCTAATTGTACCTTCCTTGCCCCCAGTGTAGCTTTTGGCAGTAAATGTTGCTGAGACTTGCTGTCCATTTAGCTTCAGCATGGCACTTGAACTATTTAATTCATTAACACTTTTAATATAAACTGATATTTTTGTGTTCGATACTGTAATCGCAGCATTTTTAGCAGGGGTGTAATTTGAATAATAAGTGTCACTTGCAGAAACGATAAAGTTTCCTAGTAAAAATGCTGTAATAATAAATAACATCCAAATAATAATTTGCCTGCCTTTTAACTTATAACTCCCCATTTTTACGGACATTTTTCATGCCTCCTTCTATATTTCAGAAAACCAACAATGATATTGAATTTCCAACCCCCTCCCTTTTTTGCAATATTATAAAAAAAGACCAGATAGATAGTTGTGAGCTCATGTAGCATGGTCTTAATTTTAGCTAGCATTTAACGAACATTAACACTATCCTAATATTACAAATTTCCATTTTATTCCTTATCCAGAGAACATTGTATCACTATAAATAGGTATATTTCCCTAACCTTTTCAACAGTTCTGTTAAGTTTTATTATCTTAAAATAAAAAAATCAAGAGGGTGCAGATCCTCTTGATTTTAGTGATTATTTCTTATCTGGGTATTAGCCCTTTTTTGGGAGCATGTGCTGCACTTAAAGCTTTTTCACCCTCTGACTCTCCTCTTCCATGGCAATAAGAACAGGATTCAGTTGGATAAGCTTTATGTTCACTCCGTTCTATATCATATTTTTCTCCTGTTACCCCATAAATAGCTGTTGTACCATTGTGACAGGCCATACAGAATTCTCTTTCCTTTGAGTCAGTTAAAATACTAAACTCTTCTACCTTGTTGTTATCTGTTACTACTTTTACGTTTTTACTATCTGTATCTCCTGCTGTAAAAGACTGTGCATTTTCGTGTCCAAACGAATTTTTTAGTTGCTTTAGATTGTTAGATCCATGGGTATCGTGACACTCTGCACATGGCAAATGGCCTGCAAGAGGACTGCCATCCATTGCTTTAATGATGTGTCCTGAAAAATTCTTCTCCGCTGCTGAAATCTCTCGGTTAGCGAAGGATGATGGACCGTTCATTTTTTCATATTGCTTCATTATTTCTTCTGTTAAATTGTTATAATGACTGGCGATATCCGCAGATTTGTTATATTTACTCTTGAATTCTTCATTATGACAACGAAGACAGAGTTCATAATCTTCATATATACCAGTTGCTGTACTAGATTTACTATATTTGAAAACAGTGTACTCTACATCTTCATGTGCTATTTTCTCTGCACTGTCGTTTTCATGACATGACTCACATAGTTGTTCTTTGCTGCTTATTTCTTCAGTTGGCTTATTTGGATCTACCGGACTGGATGGCTGATGTGTATAGGTAATATGATCTTGTGCCATGTTCGGATTATTTTCTGAACGATCCAAGTGCGGATTATGACAGCTTCCGCAAGAGCTGCCACTAGGTGTGCCGTCTATTTTTATAGCTGCATCATGGGTATGATTGGCTTTGCTATTTTCAGGCAATGGCGCCACCACAGTACCGTCATGACAAGCCATACAGAATGAATCTGCCGCTAAGTCCTTGGACTGGTATGTTTCAGCCTCGGGGCTAGAACCTCCCCCGGCCAGGTTTGTTTCAGACTCAGTCTTTGGGGTTAGCAAATTAGCATTCTGTGCATTGTGCGTACTATGGCAATTTCCACATGTATCTACATTATTTGTATAACTGCCATGTGGATTTTGGTGTATATCTGACTTAATACCGACCGTAGTAAATGACCAAAACCTCGGAAAAGCACTATTTTTAGCAGCGTCGATTATCCCCAAGGGACTAATAAAAACATTGTATTTTTTACTAGGCGTCAATGCTTCTAAGGGGGTGAAGGTAATCTCTTTTGTATCTTTATTAAAGCTGGTGGCTCCTTTAACATTCGCACCATTTTGAGATACATTGATGCTGTTCTTTATTTCTGCTTCATTTAAAGCGTTAGCATCAGAGATTTTCACCTTAATGACTGGGTTTAATGAGACTTGCGTCATATCCTGTTTTGGAAAAACATCTGGCAATACATTCGGACGTAAAGAGTCTACTATAAAAGTTACCTTAGCTACCTCCGATGTGTAACCCTTTCCATCAATAGCTTGGGCGTAGGCAGTATGATTACCTTCAGCTAACTCTAGATTTTGGTATACCCATTTCCCTGTACTGTCAGCCTGAACGGATGACCAAGACCCACTGATTACGTCATCAGAATCCTTTGTACAATCCATACAAATTTTTACTGTAGCCGAAGGTTTTGTGCTTCCCTCTAAGGCTTTTTCATTTACATACTCCCCACTAATTGGTTTTGTAATGATCATGTTTGGCAGGACCGGAACAATCGTGAATTCAATAGGTTCTGAACTAATTTGATTTCCTGCTATTTCCGTTTTAGCTAAGATGGAGTGACTTCCCTTAGTTAAGGAGAGTTGCACCGACCACATGTTGTCTATCACCTGAATAGGTGTCTCCATTACCATTTCATCTATATAAAGATTGATAAGGGCTTCTGGAGGAAAGTTCTCAGCTGTCCCCGATATGACGATGTCTTCTTCACTTAAAGAAATGCCAGATTCAGGTGTAGTAATGGTTATCGTTGGTTCTAGTTCCTCACTTTTAACGCTTAATAACGGCGATATTTGTGGCTGCCCTATTAATTGAATACATAAAACAAGTACGACAAGTACTTGAAATTTGGTCTTATGCAGAAGGCCCCTATACCTCATTTAGCACCTCTCATTTCTACTATATTTGCTTTTCGCAAATTGTTGCTCTCTCTATATATTTTATTCCTATTAATAGGAAGCTTCTAGAGAATGAGGTGATAATTCAACAAATATTCATATATAGATTGTAAGAATATATATAATTAACTTCACAGATTGCAAGTTAATATATTTGACAATTTTATGACATCATTGGTAAAATAATTGCAAATAATAAGGTGCTATGCAATAGCATAACACCCTATTTTCCGAACATTTAATTTTGAGCTAATAATTAGTTGCAGCTAATTGTTAGCTTTTTTTTATTATCGGCCAGCTGGCATTCCGATCGGATGATCGGCACGACGCTCAGCATTCTTGATTGTTTCAGCGTGTGAGCTGTTGTGACAAGCCCAACATACAGACATGTTAGTAAACTTCTTAAGTGCAGAAGACGCATTATTATCAGTCATGTAAGTAAGAGCTTCACTTGGAGTTTTAACTTGTTCATTTGTTTTAGCCATAATAGTAGGGTTTTGTAAATCGGCAATTGTACGGCCTAAAGAATCAACCATGATTTCTGCAGTAGTACCGTGACTGTAGTGACAGCGTACGCAAGTGTAGCTATCGCTGTTTGTGCTGTGACGGTATGCAGTAGTTTCTTCACCGAAGTGAGATTTTGCACCATCAGAGTTAGCTTGCAGGTAGTCAGTATGACAAGCAGCACAAAACTTAGACATTTGGACCCCAACGTTTTTAACTGTTTTATCTGCGTCAGTTCCTACTGTATAGCCAAGGTCTTTCATTTCTTGTTCAGTTTTACCACCAAATTGAGCAAGAGGAGCACCTGAGAAGAAAGCGCTTTGTACAGTTGTACCATGATCTCCTGTTTGAGCCATTTGAACAACAACTGGACGAGCGATGAAACCTTTACCAGCTGTTTTTAGTGCGTCAGCACCCGCAGTAGTAGTAGAATATGCTTCAGCATGGTCGTAAGAGAAATAAACACCAGCAGTTGAACCATAAGCAGCGATGGTACCATCTGCTTTAACTAAACGTGACCAGTAAGTTAGACCATTCGTACGGTTGTCATAACCATATAACCAAGGAGCGGTAGACTTTGTATATCCATTAGTACCTTTGTTATATTGAGCAACAGTTACTTGTTTATGACCATTTTCATCAGCAACTGCAGCTTCTGTACGTAATAATAATACAGGCGCAGTTTGTCCTGTTAAACTATCAACTACAGGAACGTTTTCTAACTGGTTACCACCTTGAGAAGCTGGCAATGACCCAATTCCGTTTGGATTGTATTGAAGTAAACGGTCAGAGTAAGATCCGTGTGGAGCGTGACAGCTAGCACAGTTAAAGTTTTCACCCCATTGTGTTCCTCTATTTTTTGAAGTATCAACTGGATTTCCACCTGGTGCTGCAGAGATTTTAATAGTATCGTTTGCCATGTGCATAGATTCTCCGTGAGAACCACCAAATGTACCTGCACCTTCCATTGAAGCTTTTGAACCATCAGCAAATACGTTTAAAAATCCTAAAGTACCATCATGACAAGCAGTACATGTTTGGTAAACACTATCAGCAAATAGTAACTGATCACCTTGTGATGTATGTGTTTGGTGACAGCTTGCACAAGAGTTTGTGTTATTTTGGTAAGAAGTGTGAGTCTTATGACCTTGTAAATTTTTAATTACATTACCTTTGGCAGTACCATCATTTGTGTCAACACCATCAGCAGTATTATTGGCGTTCTCCAACACGCCGCCAACATCCGTGGTAATTATTTCTGCATTGTGATCAGGATCCCCATTATTATTAGCTGGATCTGGTCCTTCTGCAGATGCTGCTATCGCAAACATACCGAACAGCATTATTGCAAATAAAAAGCTTAAACTAAACTTTCTCATTCTTTAAACCTCCCAAATAAATCTCTCTTTTTTTCTCTCTGTTTTTTTAATAAATTAATCTATGAATACATCTTTAGCAGTATCTTTTTCTAAACCACCCCCTTAAATGTAAGGAATAAAAGTGATTACCTTTTTTGACTAGATTAATTAAATACCTGTACCCTGAGGTTTAAAGTATCAGTAATATAAACATTGTCCTTGCTGTCGATAAATAATCCATTAGGTAGATAGAATTGTCCATTCTGCTCACCCATGCCGCCCATTTGGAAGATTTTTTTGCCTTCTTTATCAAATCCATATACCATATGAGTTAGGTTGCTGACAACATACATCTTGCCGGTACTGTCGATGCCTATTCCTCTTGGATTAACAAAAACAGATTCTCCCTTGCCATTTTCAGAACCATTAATAATTTTTACAAACTTACCTTGCTTATCAAATATCTGAACGCGCTGGTTACCGGTATCAACAACATAAATGTTTCCTTCCTCGTCAACAGTGATACCATTTGGTGCGTTAAATTCACCATCGTTCGTTCCTGGCTTACCAACTTCTAGAAGCAGCTTCCCAGTAATGTCAAAGACATACGCTTTGTTGGTTTTAATATCCGTTACATAAACCTTCTTATCAATAATTCGCAAAGCTGCCGGGGCTGAAATTTTTCCATCCTTGCTGGCTTCAGTTGCAAAGTATTCAATAAATTTGCCTTTTTCATCAAAAATTGAAACTTTACCATTATATAAATCTGCTACAAAAACTCTTCCCTTTTCATCAACCGAAATCCCATATGGGAATTTGAATTGTCCATCGCCGGTCCCATCCTCCCCAAACGCAAATAGAAGGTTACCGCCTGAATCGTAGGCAAGAACACGTTTATTATTTGTATCGGTAACATAGGTAAAAGAATTATTTACTGCTACATCCATTGGTTTTTCCATTGGTTTATTGAAATCCCCAGTAAGCGATTGGCTATGGCTCGGTGCTCCATTTGGATCAAGAACCTTTAATAAGCCAGTATCAACTGCTTTTGTATTATTCATAAAAAGTAAGGTGAAGACAGTTGCCGTGGCTATAGCAATGAGTGCCATTCCGATATATACATTACGTCTTTTCATTGTTATTCACCTTCAGCCTTTGTGTCTTTATCTTTTAGTCTATCTAGTGCATCGACTGCATCTTGATATAATGGATCATAGGCTAGAGCATCCTTGTAAATAGCAATCGCGTCACTATATTCACCTTTTGCTTCAGCCACCATTCCAATTTGATAGATAATGTCAGAATTGGTTGGAGCTAATTTGTTTGCTTGTTCAAGTGCCTTTGTCGCCTTTTCATATTCTTCTAAACCTCGATAGGCGATTCCCATCTGAACATGGCCCTTATAATCCTTAGGCGCGATGTTTACCGTCTTTTCGAATTCAATCAAGGCTTCGTTATAGCGTTCTTCTGATAAAAATACTAAACCTAAGTTGTAATGAGCATCATAATAGTTTTTATCTTGCTCTAAAACATAATCAAACTCTTTAATCGCCTTTTCATTATCACCCTTTAAGAAATAGGTGTATCCTAGTACAATACGATTTTGTAGATTGGAAGGATCTTTTCTAACCTCTTCCTTGTAATACGTCAGCTGCTCATTCACTCTTTTCATATCAACATCATTCCAAAAATAAAAGTGACCGAGAGCATATCCAGTGCCTACTGAAAAGACTAATGTGAAGAATAATAATAGAAAACTGGTTAACTTTTTAAATGTCTTGGGTTTCTTTTTGGTTGTTCTTCCCTCAACTTCCTGAGGTGCTTTTGCTGCTTCCATATTAAATCCCCTCTCGGAAATTACTTCTTGGCTTTTCCATTACTATCTGGTCTATGACATTTTGTACATGTTGTTTCAACATGGCATTTTAGGCATGTTTTTTCAAACTTTTGATTATCTGCAAGTTTTACTGGGTGTTTGCTCTTCCAATTTTCTTTGTGAGACCTTGTATGACAGGAAGAACATTGGACCTTGGTTACCGGAGCATCACTGGTAATCCGATTCTCATGACAGGTAAAACACTTACTCGTGTCTTTTGATAACTCACCATGTTTTGACATGAAAGAAGTTATTTGATGGCTTTTTGGCCGCTCGCCATGACATTCTTTACAGAATGTATTCGTTTTTGCGTATGCATTCACCGTTACGTTTGTTGTATCGGTTTCTTCATTATTCAAATACTTCGTATAGGACGGGTCTTGTTTGAATAAATCATATTCCTCAGAGGACATATAAGAATGACACTTCTCACAAGTTTCTAGCTCTGAAGGCTTGATTTTCCCGTGATCGCCTGCTTTAAATTGCTCAGTTTTGTGATCATCCGGCACCATGGTAGATTCATGACATGCTGTACATTCGGTTGTTACCTTCCTAGCTTTATGACATTCCATACATGTGTCCATTTGCGGACGAATGTACTTGCTGTCACTCATGACTGAGGCACCTAATTTGTGGTTCCATTTTCCATAGTCACTCTTGTAGGTCATCTTTCGGTCCGAAATTTCCCCGTGTGCAGTACCACTATGACATTGAACACACTCGATTTCTTCTGTCTTATGCTTGTCATGCGGGATGATTATATCCCCGGAAGGAGTTACGTCACGGCTCTTCATGTTATGACATCTTTCACAGGCTTCATCTGGTATTAAGGTTGGCATTTTGATCGGCGCTAGATAAGTGTCTGTTTGCTTTTTATACAATTCAACTACACCGTTTACCTGCGCTTTTGCATAATTTTTAGCTCCTGGGTCAATATGACAACTGACACAATCAACCTCACTATGACTCGATGCCTTCAATGTATAGTACTGTGGTTTCATCTCATGGCAGGAGGAGCAGAACTCCTGACTAGAGGTAGTTTCAACTCCTATTAAGCCCAATGAGAAGAATACAACGATAAACATTACTGCTACTGTTAAATATTTAAATAATTTATAGCTTTTCCGGGGAGGGGAGGTCTGTTCTATATGTTCTTCTTCCATTCACTTTCCCTCCTAATAAACAACAAGACTTTATTTTTTCTCATCATCCTTAAAACCAGTTCTATGGCAATATTCACAATAAACATCAGTCGGTGCTTTTAGTTCGGTCGAACCAGCTTTTGGTTCCTGTCGATCGTGACATACAAAGCATTCTTCTTTTTCTTCTGGTGATAACGCGTTATTCGCGTGGCCTACTAACCATTGGTTACTCTTTGCATGGCTTTCTGGGCGTTCACTATGACAAGCGCTGCAGAATTTATTAATACGCGCTTGCTCTCTTACAACAGTCATATTTGCTGTATATTTGTGTTCTTTATCTTCCTCTTTAACTTCAGCCATTTTAAGCATGGACACTAGGTCTTCCTTTGGAATATCTCTTATCCATTTTGAATCTTGGTGACAGTCTACACATGTGTCTAGCTCTTGAAGGGCTGTACCGCCGTGATTTCCATTCCAGTTTTCCACTCGGTGATTTTCTGGAACTTTCACTCGTTGATGACAAGTTTCACATGCCATAGAAAGCTTAACATCTTTTGTTTGCTTTCCAACTGCGTCTAAGATAATCGCTTGTGTTTTTTCATCATGTGCTGCAACTGCCTCTGCAGCCTCTCCTTCAGTTGTTGCGTCATGCTTTACTTCGCTAGTAGTACTCTTTGCTTCTTCTTTCGCTGCTTCTTCCAGATGCTCTGGATTTGGCGGCACAAGATAAGCTACGTCTTTCCATGGCTTTTCGCCGTTATTTACTTTATCGTGACAGTCAATACAAGTACCCATGTTTGGTGCTAGATATTTTTGTTCCATCATTTGCTGTGCAACATCATCTGTCCAATGGCCGCGAACTTCCTCTGTATTGATACCACGAGCTGCGATTTTCGCATGCGCTACCCCAGAGTGACAGCTGATACATGGAACTCCTTCTTCGATATGTCCTTTGTGGTTAACTATTAAGTCTTTTGATGCGGTTACAAGACGGTTCTTAGAATGACACTGTAAACAGTTTTCATCGGAAACCGCTTCATGTTCAGTTTGAACAATTTGTTCCGGTATACCCATTACGTGGTGGTATACCTCTTTTAAAGAAATCACTTTATGTGTCATCATGTTGACAAAACCCGGTTTGATGTGGCACTGTACGCAGGTTATTTCACTGTGTGCACTTGCTGTAAAGGTTGTTACCTCTGGGGCCATCTCATGACAACTTGCACAGAATGTCGGATTGTTAGTGAAGGAGATAACACCATAACCTCCCCCAAAAATGACAATAGACCCTATTAGGGCGACAAATAAGGCTTTCCATCTTGTAACTGGATCCTTCCAGTCTATGTTTTTCAATTTCTGCCAGAGTCTGCGAAATAATCCAGGCTTCTTTTTATTCTCTCTAGTTTCGGAATCTATTTCTTTATTCTTTTTCTTCCCCCAAAAAGCCACATGACTCACCCTTCCCATTTAAAATTTTTATCTCTCTATATTTTTTAAGTTAACCTCTCTAATGGTAGTATCTAACATTGCAAAAGTATTTTCCAATGTACAATTTGTGAATATTTTTTCATAGTAAAGCTGCGAGACTTTCTCCCTAATAACAACATAAAAACATTGATAATTAAGCATTTAATTAACAATATACGCACGGTAGAAACCTTCACTTAAATTAATTTTTATACAAATAAATATATTAATATACAGTAAATATGCATATCTATCATGAATGCGTAACTACTAGTTGTATACAAAAGTTTGACAATTTCAAAATAGATGATTTTGCTAGACGAATAGTCATCAGGGATTCATTTTTTGTAAATATGGCTAAAACGGTAACAATGTTGTCACTCTAAAATGGAAGTGGTAAGATATAAAGGATATTTATCGAATATTATTGATAGGAATTTCTGTAATTTAAAGCGAATTTATTTAGTAGGATAAATTAGTTATAAAGGAGCGTTTCATCATATGATGGGGATTTTAAATAAAGTGTTCGATCTTAATAAACGCGAGCTGAAACGGCTGGACAAAATGGCAAATCAAATTGAGGCTCTGGCTGCTGAAACGGAAAAATTAAGCGATGACCAGCTCCGTGAAAAAACAGAAGAGTTTAAGCTTCGCTATCAAAAAGGTGAAACACTTGATGATTTGCTTGTTGAAGCCTTTGCGGTTGTTCGTGAAGGGGCTCGACGTGTGCTAGGCTTGTATCCATATAAAGTTCAGTTAATGGGGGGTATTTCTCTCCATGAAGGAAACATTTCTGAAATGAAAACGGGGGAAGGTAAAACGTTAACCGCTACCATGCCGGTTTATTTGAATGCTCTCTCAGGAAAAGGTGTACACGTAATTACGGTAAACGAATACTTGGCAAGCCGTGACGCTAACGAAATGGGACAACTTTACCAATTCCTTGGATTAAGTGTTGGACTGAATTTAAACAGCATGTCTAAGGAAGAAAAACAAGAAGCGTATGCATGTGATATTACATACGGTACAAACAATGAGTTTGGGTTTGATTATTTGCGTGATAACATGGTCCTTTATAAGGAACAAAAAGTACAGCGTCCACTCTATTATGCTGTTATTGACGAAGTAGACTCGATTTTAATCGATGAAGCGCGTACACCGTTGATTATCTCAGGTTCTGCTCAAAAGTCTGCCGTTCTTTATATTCAAGCGAATGCTTTCGTAGGTACACTGACAAGAGATCAAGACTACACCTATGATGAAAAAACAAAAGGCGTTATGCTGACAGAGGAAGGAATCAGTAAAGCAGAACGTGCTTTTGGAATCGAGAATCTGTTTGATATTTCGCATGTGACATTAAACCATCATATCAACCAAGCCTTAAAGGCAAATGTCAGCATGCACTTAGATGTTGATTATGTGGTTCAAGATGGTGAGATCGTGATCGTTGACCAGTTTACTGGCCGTTTGATGAAGGGCCGTCGATATAGTGAAGGTTTGCACCAGGCAATTGAAGCTAAAGAAGGTTTGGAAGTTCAAAATGAAAGCATGACCATGGCGACGATTACCTTCCAAAACTACTTCCGTATGTACGAAAAGCTTGCTGGTATGACTGGTACCGCGAAAACGGAAGAAGAGGAATTCCGCAATATTTATAATATGAATGTAATCGTGATTCCAACTAACAGACCCATTGCCCGTGATGACCGCCCTGATTTAATTTATGCCTCTATGGATGGTAAATTCCGTGCAGTGGTCGAGGATATTGCCCAGCGTAATCAAAAAGGTCAGCCTGTACTTGTTGGTACGGTCGCGATTGAAACATCAGAGCTTATCTCTAAATATTTATTGAAAAAGGGAATCAAACATAATGTCTTGAACGCAAAAAACCATGAACGTGAAGCAGAAATTATTGCTACTGCAGGGCATCGGGGATCCGTTACGATTGCGACGAATATGGCAGGCCGTGGTACCGACATTAAGCTTGGTGAAGGTGTTATTGACTTAGGTGGTCTTGCTGTTATTGGTACAGAGCGTCACGAAAGCCGACGGATTGATAATCAGCTGCGCGGGCGTTCTGGACGTCAAGGGGACCCAGGGGTAACTCAGTTCTATCTGTCTATGGAAGATGAACTTATGCGCCGATTCGGTTCAGACAACATGAAAGCGATGATGGAACGACTTGGTATGGATGATACGCAGCCAATTCAAAGTAAAATGGTTTCAAGAGCGGTTGAATCTGCACAAAAACGTGTAGAGGGCAACAACTTTGACGCCCGTAAGCAGCTCTTACAATATGACGATGTACTTCGCCAGCAGCGTGAAATTATTTATACTCAGCGTGATGAAGTGTTAGGATCAGAAAACCTTCGTGAAATCGTTGAAAGAATGATTCATTCTACTATCCAGCGAAATGTTGAGGCACATGCGAATAAGCATGAGGATGAAGAAGAATGGAACTTACAGGGTATTATCGATTATGTAAATGCAAATCTACTTCATGAAGGCGACATTACAGTTGAGCAATTACGCGGTAAGGACCCAGAAGAAATGACTGAAGCCATTTTTGCAAAGGTGAAGGAACGTTACAGCGAAAAAGAACAAATCCTTTCTCCAGAGCAAATGCGCGAATTTGAAAAAGTAGTAACGCTTCGTGCGGTTGATAGCAAATGGATTGATCATATTGATGCGATGGATCAGCTTCGTCAGGGTATTCATTTACGTGCATATGGACAGATTGACCCTCTCCGTGAATATCAGCATGAAGGATTCGCGATGTTTGAAGCGATGGTTCTCTCGATTGAAGAAGAAGCGTCCATGTATATCATGAAGGCTGAGATCAGAAATAATCTTGAGCGTCAGGAAGTCGCAAAAGGACAGGCTGTTAATCCGAAAGACGATGGAGAACCTGTTAAGAAAAAACCAAAAGTAAACCAAATCGAGATCGGCCGCAATGATCCATGTTACTGTGGAAGCGGAAAGAAATACAAGAACTGCCATGGAGCAGGGAAATAAAAGAAGTTAGAGGGGGCCGGCTAATTGCCGGTCCTTTTTTATTAGTTTAATTGAATATACTTGTCTCCTTCTATACTGGGTGGCAGTATGGGCTTTGATTCCCTTAAAAGGCGAAAATACTGGGCAGCGGTAACCAAAGGATGACTTTGATTCCCTTCAAGAGTGTATATGATGGATAGCGGTAACCAAAACATGTTTTTGATTCCCTTCAAAGGTAAAAATGCTGCATAGCGGTAATCAAAGCATTTCTTTGATTCCCCTTAATGCCGAAAATCTCACTAAGTGGTCATCAAACCCAATCAGTTACCCAAAGGCTTTAGGTAATTAGGTTTCGGTCACTCCATCCACAAAAAAAGTCGAGAGGCTTCCCTCTCGACTATTGTTTCTTCAACCATTTCTGCAGTCCCTCTATCTTATTCCATAATTGAAAATTGTCATCTGCATAGATAATGGCTTCACTCTCATCTCCCACTCGAAACCCTTCTGGCCGGTACATGGGAATCTTCTTTTTACCTGAAAGGTATGGGATGACATAAGGGTTAGCTCTTTTCGCTTCCTTTAATAACTTCGCTGCATTTGCCGTAAAACCATTTTCAAATAATTCAAGTAACAGCTTGTTATACAGCCCGGTTGCTGTCTCCTCTTCATACCTTTTCAACAAGCGGGCTGCTGCATCCCATTTACCTTCTTCTAAGTACGCTCCAAACAAGACATACCGAATACCTTGGTTATCATTTGGATTTAATTCCAGAAGCTGTTCGTATTCACGTATCGCTGCCATGGTATTTCCTAATTGATGGACTGCATCCGCATAGGCTGCTTTTGCACGCATATATGGTCTTGTTTCGAGCATGCCCCAGAAATGACCTTTGTTATCTTTAAAAAAGGATTTTCCAAGCTCCTTTTCCCCAATCTCCATACCTTTTTTGGAAAACATCATTGCTTCCTCATCAGTATTAGCAACATCTGCTAGAATCACATAAGCGTCTACACAATTTGGATCTACCGAAAGTGCTTCGTGCGCAAGTTTCCTCCGATAAAAGGGTCCAGTTTCTTTCATCGCATCGTATACCAATTGCTGCGCACGCCCTTTGTTCGTTTTCGGTTCCATTTTAGGAGTTGGGGATAAAAGCTTTTTATTCAAAAAATCATTTATTTCATCAACAGATCCAAAATCCCCACTTTGAATCTCCGCCAATACTTCTTGCAGCGCTTGTTCTGTCGGCAGTGGTCCCTGCATGGAAGGATATGGCATCGCCTTTAATTGGTTTTCACTTTCTACTTCATAATGCATTTCAATAATGGCTTTTATATCCTCCTCTAATTCGTCATCCAGTTCAGCGTATGTGGAGGAAAGGGAGCCTGTAGATATACCATACAATTTAGCCGTTTCCTTTTGAGTAAGCGGGGAAACCATATGAGTAAACAACGAGAGTAAATAATGCATAGAAGCTGCATATAGATTTGGCTTTCGAATATTTTTTTGTTTTTTTTCACAAAACTTATACCATAGAATAATTCCTATATCTGCCGTTGAGGGCATTTCACCCAGTGACTCCAAGTTACTCTTTAATAGCTCCGCCACTTCCTTATATATTGGCTTTTCCCACTCCATGCTATCAATGTCAACCATACCGCCAACCGTAGTGAGATCTTTCATTACTTCCATAAAAAACTCAGTTAAAAACTCCTGAGGGGACTGAATATCGGCGATAAGGCTCTTTTGTTTTATGTAATCAATACCCTGTGTGAGCGGCAGTTCCGACAAATCAAACGGTCCCGGAAAAAAGACATATTTTTGGCCATATGGAAGAAGGAATCCAATAAAAAATGATCCAACATCAAACGACCTTTGTGTATTTGGTGCGATTGCCTCAATTTTTTCAGTTGAAAGTCCATCAACCACAATGAGTGAATTATTCTCAACTTGAATAATTTCACCTGCTATCGTTCTTGCATCTACCCAAGATTGAAGGATATGTTTCATTTTCGGGCGTTTAATTTTCCCAACCTCTGAAGAAATAAAGTGTTCTAAAATGGTTCTCCCATCATCCAATTTGGTAAATAGGGAGTACCATATTGTGTAAACAAATTCGTAAAACTCCCGCTCATCCTCTTCAATATCAAAGTAATCCTGGTATTCTTCAAAACCAGTAAATATTTCATCCTCATAATGATTCAGCGCAAAATGAAGCAGCTTTGTCTGTAAATCATTGATTTCGTTTTCAATTACATGGGTAATCGATACCGCTTCCTTGGCGCCGCAGCATTTTTTATACTTTTTTCCACTCCCACATGGACAAGGTTCATTCCGACCTATATTCTCTGTCATCAGCACTCGCCCTCTCTTCCTCTATGTATCTTTATATCATCAATTAAATAGTACCATTTTTGACAAATAAGTTACTAATATACGTAAATATTTCACTTTAAAGTTTTTTATTTGAATTATTAGAAAATTATAATTACTATTAGGTATATATTCTATTTAAGGATTGGGAGGTTAAGAGGGTTGAAGAAAGTTTCATTTCTTCTTATAATAATCGTTATTCTATTAGGGGTATTGCCTACTACCATCAATTTTGTTGGACCCTTTACCTCTAAAATAAGTGTAGTCAGATCAGATATCAGCCCCTACCGAAATGCTTTTGCGAATACCTTGATTGAAATGGTTGAAGGCAGCCCATATCTCCTGCCTAGTCAGCCTATTCCGAGCGAAGACCAGCAAATAATAAAACTAGCAAATGAATTAACCGCTGGTCTTTATAGTAACCTAGAAAAGTCGAAGGCAATCTTTACTTGGGTTGCCCAAAATATTACCTACGATGTTGAGACATTTTATAGTAATAAAAATTTTTATCTGGAACATCCTGATGCAATTGAGGTGCTGAATTCTAAGCTGGCAATGTGCATGGGTTACTCAAGACTGAATGCTGCCCTCCATCGTGCCGCTGGAATTGAAGCAAAAGTAGTTTTTGGTGAGGGTCATGCCTGGAATGAAATTAAGATAAACGGAAAATGGCAGACACAGGATACAACCTATGCGGCAGGCTTTTTGAATGAAGTGTCACAGACCTTCATCAAACAGTACATGTCCCTTTACTTTTCAAAAACAGATGTAATGAAAGAAGGCGAATATGATTGGTAATAAAAATACACACATGATTTCAGAGGAGAAATCATGTGTGTATTTTTAGTTTATAGATTACTAAGCTGCTATGCTTTTCCTACATGTTTAAATACATTGACCATAAATAAGATAACACCAAGTACGACCGCTATTGAACCGATTATGGTTGGTGGCAGCGCTGCGGAAACTCCCAATACTTGAAGTGCAATCCCGCCTAACATTACTGGCACACCAATATTGTGCAGCCAAAATTGCGTCTTTGCTAGTTTTGTATTTGCTGCATTTGGATATAAGTGATAAATGATTCCAAACAATGCCATTGTGACCCAGCCGAGCAAGTTAACATGGGCATGTACCGAGGTAAAACGGAAATCATGGATAATTCCCATTGTCAGACCTGCCAAAACCCCAATAGAGAAATACACCGTTGCTATTTTTAAATATGCTTTCCCCACTTTTTTTCTCCCCCTAAGAAAAAAATTTTGGAACTACTATACTATATTTCAATTACTGGTCAATATTACTATTTAA
Source organism: Neobacillus niacini (assembly GCF_019749295.1). Lineage (GTDB taxonomy): Bacteria > Bacillota > Bacilli > Bacillales > Cytobacillaceae > Neobacillus > Neobacillus niacini_D. The sequence continues at coordinate 182,847 of NZ_JACWFG010000006.1, read as the reverse complement.
AACATAAAAAAATCCTTCTAAGGGATTAGAAGGAAGTAAGAATAATTATGATTTTTTCATAAATTCGAGAACCTCTAGGTCAATGAACCCGGAACGCTGTTCCCTCATTTCAAAATTTTCTGTGTGAATATAAGCTGTTAGTGCTTTGACTATCTCATCATTGTTTTGTGGCTCGCTGCTAAGATAGGACAATCTTGTTAGTTGATGAATTAAATCATTTTTAACTCCTCCTTCTATCGGAACGATTCGTTCAGGCTTGGAAGGAGCAAAATATAATTGCTGCAGCTGGTAAATCCTAATCAATTCTTTTATTGGATCGTGATGGTCATCAACTCTTAAATCTATATAGCGGTCATTAAAACCACCGTAACCACCTTTTCCTTTCACGATATATAGCGCTGCCGACTGCTTCCCCCTGCTATCGCCTCCGGCTTCTTGACCCGCATCTAAAGCAGCCAGGAGCTTGTCAGCGAGAGTTCCGTCACTTTCTGTAAATATTCGTGCCATTGCTTGTACAGTTTCCTCGTCTACCAAAATATTACCCTGTGCAGCAAAATGGGTGCCTGTCACCCCTCCTGCCCAATCATAGCACGCTTTGCCTGTGAAAGTAGCTGGAGTTCCTGTGGCATCAATCAGCCCTACTTGGCGCATCTCTCTGTCTGGGTCTTCCGCTAGCAGCAGTTCAAGTGTTTCCTGTGCAGATTTGCCCTGTTCCATTAATTCCAATGCTTTTGGACCGTATGCTGTATTGGCATAGGATTGTGTTGCCACCGCTCCTGCTCCTGCCTTTGCCCAAGGAACCACCGCACCTACCCCTAAGAATTTAGACTGAACGGCAATTCCCCATTCTTTTTCAATGGGATCAAATCCTACGATTGAAAATGTCATATCTACTACCACCCTCTTAAAGTTTTTTTCAGAAAAACGCAGCCCCGAATGCTCAGGACTGCGTTTGTGTATGATTAGTGAGTTTCGATTAAGCCGTATCGGCCATCTTTACGCTTGTAAACTACATTTGTGCGGTTAGTGTCAGCGTTATTGAACACGTAGAAGCTGTGTCCTAACAGGTTCATTTGCAGAATTGCTTCTTCGCTGTCCATAGGCTTAAGGTCAAAGCGCTTTGTGCGGACAAGTTCTAAATCATCCTCATCCTGATCAGCCGCTTCTGTATTTTCAGAAGTTGCAAACGTAATTGGGAAATCACCCTTTTCACGGAATTTACGATTAACCTTTGTTTTATGCTTGCGGATTTGACGCTCAAGCTTGTCTGAAATCAAGTCAATGCCAGCATACATATCTACATTGGTTTCTTCTGCTCGAAGAACTAGATTTGGCAGGGGAATGGTTACCTCTACTTTAGAAGTTTTATCTTGATTGAATCTTAAATTCACATTTACCTTTGCTTCAGGTGCTTCTGTGAAATATCGTTCCAATTTTGAAATTTTCTTCTCAACGTAATCTCTGATTGCTGGAGTTACCTCAATGTTTTCACCACGAACGTTATAATTCATTTGTGGACTCCTCCTTTATATTCCTATGTAGATACATTTCTATTTTACCCTATGATTCTCCTGCTAAATCAGAACAAAAATTTTGTCGAAATTTTGACAAAAACACAGGGGAAATAGTGAGAACCACTTTCTAGACCTTTACTGACTTTTAAATCGTCCTTACATCTTTAGTCTATAATGTTCAGGGACAAATTACCACTTTTATCTCTTATGAATAGCCTACATAGGTAAAAAGCGAATGGAGGCTGACCAATGGAACATCAGGAAAGAAAAACACTTGCATGGCATGAAACATTAGAACTTCATGAACTCGTTGCATTTCAATCGGTAGGGTTGATGAAAGTAAAATTGGCCTATAAAAAGGTACCCGACCCTGAACTTAAACAAATCTACAATAAGTGTATTCATGAACTTGAACATAACCTCACTGAGTTACTGAAATTTTATCCATCTGCTCCTGTTTACCAAGATAGAGAGGAAGACGAAGATTATCGTGAAGATGTCGGCTTCTATGCTGGTGACCTATTAAGCCTTTCCAAAGCATTAGTCCGCAACTTAGCTGTAGCGATTACCGAAACCGCAACACCAGCTTTAAGAACTGTACTTACCAAGCAAATCAATGCTGGCATAAAGGGACATGAAAGAATATTTAATTATATGTACAAAAATGGGCTTTATCCTTCCTATGATTTAGGCAGACTGCTGGGGTTAGATATCGAAAATGCCCAAAAGGCCTTGAAAATGAAATATTAACATAGTTATCGTGCGAGCGTTAAGGATTGAATCCTTTCCGCTCCCGATTCCTTTAATAGCTTGGCAGCGTGCCTAAGAGTGGATCCCGTTGTATAAATATCATCAATTAGCAGGATGGCCTTTCCTTTTATTTCAACTGGGTTAACTTGAAAAACCTGTGGAATATGAATTCTCTCCATTCTGGACTTTTTTGATTGTTTTTCCGAGTGTACTCTGGTCAGAAGCTGTGTTGGTGCAAAACCTGATTCAATTATCAGTGCTTCTGCTTGATTAAATCCCCTCTCATAAAGCCGCTCGTCACTCAATGGAATCGGAACAATCATATCAGGCTTTATTTTTTTCAAAAAGACTTTTAAATAATCTGCGAATATTTTTGCAAGAACATAATCTCCCCGAAATTTATATGTTGCCAGTACCTCCTTGAAAAAATCATTGTAAATAAATATAGAATGGTTACGTTCAAGATAACCACTCCATTGGTCGTCCTCCTCCCACCTTATACAGTCGTTACATAGTTCCCCTTTACGGAAGTTTTCATCAAGATAACTAAGCATACGGCCGCAAATTTGGCAGGTTTCTCCCTCAATTTTTTCAAACCTTATCTCACAGGTTTTACAAAGAAACTGTTCTTTTTCTTCCGAGAAAATAGCGCCCCATCCGATTGGATTCAAAATGATTTCATGGCAAATCAGACAATGTGCGTTGGGGAAAAGTTTCATGTTTCAATAAGCCCCCTTCGGATTCCTTCATGATTCATGACAGTGATTTGTTTTCTTGCCTTTAGCATCGCCTCTGTCTTTCCATAATGAAAAAACGTCACAATACCGTCGGGATAATCCTTGCTCCGTCCAGCTCTTCCTGAAATTTGGACAAGGGCACTATCGGTGAAAATATCATCCTCTGCACCAATAACAGCAACATCAATATTGGGAAATGTAACTCCTCGTTCTAAAATCGTAGTGGTTAGTAATAAGGGAATTTCTTTGTTCCTCATTTTTTGGACTTTTTCCTTACGGTCTGGGTCTTCGGCATGAACAGCCTCAATGTCGGGGGACAATTGCCTCAGGATGGGTAGAGCTTTTTCCATTAAGGGAATGTGAGGGAAAAACACTAATGCTTGCTTATGGTTCTGGATTCTCTCTTTAATCCAATGAAGAACATTAGCAGGGAGTTTGTCTTTTTTTAAATGCTTTTGCCAGTTGCCACACCAGGTAAAGCGAGGTACCGGAAGCGGATGACGATGGAATCTGGCCGGGATCGTGGTAAAAGCCCTTTTTCCTGTCCTGCACTCCCTTTGCCATTTTTCATTCGGAGTCGCCGTTAGGTAAATCATGGCTGATTCAGGTCTTCTCGCCTGCACAGCGGCATATTGAAGTGATTCCTCGACTGTATAAGGAAAAGCATCAACCTCATCCAAAATTACCGTATCGAAGGCATGATAAAAGCGGAGGAGCTGATGGGTAGTAGCAATTGTAAGCGGGGCATAAAGATGGCGCTCCTCACTGCCGCCATATAAAGAGGCAGCCGTAATTCCTGGAAACGCTGCTTTTAATCTTGGAGTAAGTTCAAGGACAACATCGGTTCGCGGCGTGGCAATACAGACTCTTTTTTTCAAAGCAAGTGCCGATTCAATGGCTGCGAAGAGAACCTCCGTTTTCCCTGCACCACACACTGCCCAAACAAGCAGTTCCTTATTGTTATTCACCGCTTCGACTACATCGTTGGAAGCTGCTTGCTGCCCATCCGATAACCTGCCTTTCCATCCAAGGATACTTTCAGGTAATGTGTGAACAGGATTGGGTCCATTCCAGCCAATTAAAGGAGTACAGGCACTGATTCTTCCCATCATCAAGCATTTGCGGCAGTAAAGGCAGATTTCTCCGCACCGCGAGCAGGGAAACTGAGCAAACCAGTTTTCTTCCTTGTTCCCACATCGAGAACAAACAGGTAGACCTCTGATATATTCAATTCCTTTTCGGTAGGTAACATAACCATTTTCATAATGTTTTTGAATTTCTTCAAGAGTAAAAGGGAGATCATCCAGAATGAGCTGTTTGCCTGTCAGAAGTAATTGTAGGTCTGGGTTGAAGACGAAATTTAGATTGAGTGTTGGTTGTGGAATAATTGGAATTTGTGAAATTGGTATGGTTGTCTCTTTTTCTTTATCTCGAACCGGAAATAAACAATCATCCTTTACATGGAAACGCACAAAAATAGCCTCCATTCTTTGTCATTGAATACCACTCCTTTCTAAGAGTTTTCAACATGAACTGTCAATATTCCTGCAAAATGTCGAATAATATTTTCATAAAGCAGCAGAAGTTTATTGTATTATCAAAAAGCCAGGGCAACCGTTCGCCTGGCTTCTACATTCATTATTTTTTCATCCATCCTAGTCCCATGGCACCTTCTCCTAGATGAGTGCCGATAACGGGGCCGAAGTAGCTGATTGAGAATTCTACATTGGGATACATGCTTTCGAGCTCAGACTTCCATTCCACTGCTTCTTCCTCACGGTTAGCATGAATGATAGCAGCCTGATAGGGAGCTCCGCCTGAAGCATCTTCACCTAACAGGTCGACAATCCGTTTCATTGCTTTTTTTCTTGTACGGATTTTTTCAAATGGGACAATGACTTTGTTTTCAAAGTGAAGAAGTGGTTTCACCTGAAGCAGGCTGCCGATAATCGCTTGCGCACTGGAAAGACGGCCGCCTCGCTGCAAATGTGACAGGTCGTCCACCATAAAATAGGCACGTGCTGTTTTTTTCAATTCCTCAAGGCGTGACATGATCTCCCTTGCTTCCACACCATCTTGAGCCATTTTCGCAGCTTCAATGGCATAGAATCCTTGAGGCATACAGCTGATTTCGGAATCAAAAGGGTAGACTTTAATACTTTCTGCCATGGTGCTAGCAGTAACAGCACCAGCAAAGGTCCCGCTTATCCCACTGGAGAGATGAATACTAATGACCGCCTCATAATCTTTAGAAAATTGTTCAAACAACTCTACAAACTGGCCTATTGGAGGCTGTGAGGTGGTGGGCAGTTCTTTTTCCTTTACTTGTTGATAAAATTGTCCTGCAGTAATATCTACTTCTTCCTGATATGCCTCACTGCCAAAGATGACATTTAAAGGGATCATATGTATATTCCATTTATCGCGTAATTCTTTAGGTATGTATGCTGTACTATCCGTAACAACGGCCGTTTTCATAATTGGAACCATCCTTAAATATATGTTTTTTTCTATTTTATATGAAAAACATGCAAAATGCATTTTTTTACAAAAAACGAGGGCACGCCCATTTCTAGAGCGTGCCCTCATGTTAATCATTATTATTTATCGAACTTCTACCCATCCGTTTTTAATAGCAACTACAACAGCTTGCGTACGGTCGTTAACGTTCATTTTTTGTAAGATGTTACTTACATGGTTTTTCACCGTTTTTTCACTGATAAATAAAGCTTCCCCAATACCGCGGTTACTCTTACCATCTGCCAGCATTTGCAGAACTTCACATTCGCGGCGCGTTAACAGATGTAACGGACGACGAAGCTCAAGTGTTTGAACGAAGGCACCTCCGCCTGTACGCCCTGCTGTCAGCTTTCGGTATTCGTTTACTAGGTTATGAGTCACTTTCGGATGCAAGTAGCATCCGCCTTCTGCTACGACGCGGACAGCCTCAATAAGTGCATCTGCGTCCATTTCCTTTAATAAATAACCTCTTGCACCTGTTTGAAGTGCATGCGTTACATAATTTTCATCATCATGAATAGATAAGATAATAATTTTAGTATCTGGGAACTTCTCAGACAATTCACGTGTGGCCTCTATTCCGTTCACCTGAGGCATATTAATATCCATAATCACTACATCTGGTTTATAGGCATTAACAATCGTTACAGCGTCACTGCCGTCATCTCCTTCAGCAACCACTTGAAATGCCTTTTCGAATTCTAGAATTCGTTTTACCCCTTCTCTAAATAGCTGATGGTCGTCGATAATTGCAATCTTAGTCATCATTTATTTCCCCTCCTGCTCCGCAATAAAATCATTTAATTTAGTTTAAGCCGGTAATGGAACAACAATAAAAACTGCGGTTCCTTTTCCAATTTTAGATTCAAACGTAATATTTCCTTCTAACAGCTCTACCCGTTCCCTCATTCCGATAATCCCGAATGACTCGGGTTTTTTCTGAGTCGTATCAAAACCTGACCCATTATCCTTGATTAAGACGGTTAGCTCATTCTTTGTCATTTCGAGCCTAACTTTTATTTCACAGGCATCGGCATGCTTCAACGCATTTTGCACAGATTCTTGGATCAATCGGAATAGTGCCACTTCATATTTAGCAGGAAGCCTGCGTTCTAAACCAATGTTTATTAACTCAATTCTCGACTTGTTATGATATTCTTCGATTGTTTGTAAATATTTTCTGAGGGTAGGGACTAGGCCTAAATCATCAAGCGCCATCGGGCGAAGGTCATAGATAATTCTTCGAACCTCATAAAGAGCGGCGCGGACCATCTTTTTGAAACTGCCAATTTCTTTGAAAGCCTCTTCAGGTCCTTGTTCACGATAGACACGATCCACTAAATCAGATCTCATAATGACATTGGCAAGCATTTGTGCTGGACCGTCATGAATATCTCTAGAAAGCCTTTTTCTTTCTTCCTCTTGGGCCTCAATAATTTTCAGCCCAAAATCCTGTTTTGCTTTAGCATTCTGTAATTCCTCACCCATAAGCTTTAAATCACTCATAAGGTAATTCATGACAACAGAAATCTGTGAAATCAGCTGGTCTGCACGGTCAATCGTTTCATCCAGCCCCAGCAGCCTGCGTTCAAGGTCTGCCCGTTTATCCAACAGCTGTTTTTTATATTGCCAATTAATGGACAAGTCCATCTGCAATTGATGGGCCTTTTCGTATGCTTCTCTAACCTCAGCTTCGGAATATGCTTTAAAATTCATACTTAGCTCGGATAGTGTTAATCTAGCCTTAAGCACCTGTTCTTCAAGGCGCTCTTCTTCTGCATTCAGTTTCACCATCATATCTCTAATGGTTCTTAACTCACTTGTCATATTATCGTAGTCTTTTCGGCATTGCTCACTTATCTGAAAGATGTCACTTTTACTGCTAGTGACGGTTTCAATCATCTCTTCTCGAATTTCATCAATTGATTTCACATTAATCTTCTGAATTTTCGCCATGCTCTCCTCCAGAGATTCCTTTTTACTAGTTTAACGCGTATTGGAACATTTTACTATATCTAAGCATTAAACAAAAATTTTCCCAACTTTCTAGTTCATAAGTAGTATAATGTTTGTTAACAAAACTACTATTTTAAGAAAATAGGGTTAACACCATTTAACCATTATTTATTATAACACGGGAAATTTACTTGTATATTAAAGTTATATTACACCAATGTTTTTTTTATATTATTGGAATAATGCTATGGAGGGAAAATATATGCTGTCTCAGTATTTTACGGTTAGGCCAGAGGTAGGAGAGCATGAGATAATTATCCAAAAGTCGAGATTTATTGCCCATATTAAAAGAGCAGAGACGGAACTCGAAGCGCAGGAATTTATCCAATACCTAAAGAAAAAGTATTGGGATGCTGCTCATAATTGTTCTGCTTATATAATTGGTGAACATGATCATATCCAAAAAGCCAGTGATGACGGAGAACCCAGCGGGACTGCAGGAGTACCCATTCTCGAAGTTTTGAAAAAAAAGAAACTTAAAGATACCGTCGTCGTAATTACCCGCTACTTTGGCGGGATTAAGTTAGGAGCAGGAGGTTTAATTCGCGCCTACGGGAAGGCGACTTCAGAAGGTATAGAAACAGCTGGAATTGTTGAAAGAAGACTGGTCCAGACCATACATGTGAAGATTGATTATACTTGGCTTGGGAAAGTTGAAAAAGAGCTCAGGGAGTCAGAATATATCATAAAGGAAATTCATTACCTTGATATTGTTGAAGTTGAAGTATATGTAAATGAGAACCAAGTGAGTGTGTTTATCGAATGGTTAACTGAACTTACAAACGGACAGGCTGGACTTAAAAAAGGGGAAACGACATACTTGGAAGTTTTACTCTAGCAAAAAGTGACTGACTCAAATGCCACACCTTGTGCCATTTTGAGTCAGTCACTTTTTTAGGATCGGTCTTTTGCGGCAGTAATTCCAAACATGCGCAAAATCTTTAGTAAGGGATGAAAGTTGTTTCCCATCAAACCAATTTTCTCAGCAATGAATTCCATTAATAAAATAATCAGACAAATTAAGAAAATAGAAACACCGATTCTCGCCTGTGAATAAATAACAGCCACAAGTCCAAAAAAGGATGCCATTGCATAAATCAAGAGTACAGTTTGCCTGTGAGAGTAACCCAGCCTGAGCAGACAATGATGCAAATGTGATTTATCGGGAGCTGATAACGGTTGTTTATTAATAATCCTTCGCATGATAGCAAAAAAAGTATCTGAGATTGGAACTCCGAGGATAATTACCGGAATGATAAAGGAAATAAACGTTACGTTTTTATATCCGAGTAAGGAAAGGACTGAAATTACAAAGCCCAAAAATAATGCCCCGGTGTCACCCATGAAAATACTTGCAGGATGGAAGTTATAATATAAAAAGCCCAATGTTCCCATTAAGACAATCGTTCCTACTGCAACAACAAACAGGTTCCCCTGAATCAGTGCCATTCCTGAAATAGTTATTAAGGCAATGGAGGATACCCCTGCTGCTAACCCATCTAATCCGTCAATCAAGTTGATCGCATTTGTAATACCAACAATCCAAAGAATGGTAAATGGAATACTTAAATACCCAAATTCTAGATGTCCTCCGAAGGGGAGATTAATAAAAAGCACTTGAAGGTCACCTAAAAATACAACAATAAAGGCAGCAGCTAATTGACCTATAAGCTTATACTTAGCTGATAGTTCAAATAAATCATCACAGATTCCTGTAATGACAATAATGGAACTGCCTATAATAATCGGGATGAAGGCTGGGTTTAAAGGTTTCAAAATTAGCATTCCAATAATAAAGCTAATAAAAATGGCCAAGCCTCCGAGCCTTGGCATGGTAAACTGATGAACCTTGCGCTGGTTCGGCTTGTCAGTTGCCCCTATAGAAACGGCCAATTTTTTTATTAGTGGAGTTATAAGAAGTGAAGTGATAAAACATACTATCAAGGTGTAAAACAGCATACAGACCCTCCTCGATAGTATCTTGTCCATAAAAGTAATTTTGAAAACGGGGATTGTCTAGTAAAAAAAAGGAAATCATTTTTATTTTGACTAAAAAAGAAAAGAATCTAAAACGGTGTTTTAGACTCGGAGTTTATCTGTGAAGCTTTCCTATTATAGATCAGTGATACGTTGTTACACTATATGCCTATTGGTACTTATTAATTATCTCCTCCATGCTGCCGCTTGTTCTCGAGTCAGTATCCTCATATTGCTATCAAACTTTGAGATTGAGGCAGTGGCTTCTTTGTAATTTGCCATACCTGTATCAAATGGGCCCACTAAAAATAAAATCGAACCATCTGGTCCACGCTTAGTATCATAGTTATGCCCTGTCTTTACAAGATAATTATGAATTTCTAACAAGGCTGGTCCTGCATAACCACCAGTGTCAATATAACGAATCACGTTTGTAGGCTGATTTACTACTTCATTCCTTCTCCTCAAATTGAACTTTGTTACAATTGCATCAGCAATAGCTCGACCTACTGTAGCTCGGTAACTGACTGTTTTCATTAATGCTAATTCCCCCGGGTTGGTCATAAAACCACCTTCAATTAGCAGACTATTCATATTTGTAGCACGTAAAATCTGAAAATCCGCCTCTTTTAATCCACGGTTTCTCCGATTCGTGCGGTTAATTACATAATTATGGATATGCAAAGCTATATCACGATTTTGCGCTGAGGCAGTAGGATGAACGAAAGTTTCAATTCCGTTTGCTGAAGGTGCTGCTGCATTACCGTGTACAGAAATATGAAGGTTTGAACCCCATTGATTAACACGGTTAGCTCGTTCAGATAACGGTACATCTATTCTGCCAGAAGGGTCGTCTACACGTAATTGTTCGACATTTTCGTAATGTGAAAGAGCTTCCATGGCATAGTCAACTACACCATCGTTAAAGTCCCATTCATACATCGAGTTGTCAAGCGCACGTTTTCCAGGTGTAACACCAAAGCCAGCATGTCCTGCATCCCAAGATATTTTTACCATTACTTATCCTCTCCTTTACAATAGTAAATGAACTTTGATTCATTTTTGTGTAGGTTAAACAAGCAAAAAATTTTATCTTTATTAAGTTTTGTAAATAAAAAAAGCCTAAAACAATGTTTTAGGCTTTCTATAAATCTAGTATTATCTATTTTTCACATTAGCCGGCTTAAGGCCCTTAAGGAACTTTAAGAGTGGCTTATAATCCTCACGGATAAGTCCAATGCTTTCTACAACGAGCTCTATTGTTATTAAAAGAGAGAATATGACAATGATTGAGCCCCAAACGGTTGATTGTGAAAAAACAAACGCAGCTAAGCCGAACAATGCAGCCATTGCATAAATTAATAAAACCGTTTGCCTATGAGTAAATCCTATTTTCAACAAGCAGTGATGAAGATGTGATTTGTCTGGTGCTGATAACGGCTGTTTGTTTACGAACCTCCGAATAATCGCAAAGAACGTATCCGAAATTGGCACACCGAGAATAATAACAGGGATAATCAATGAAATAAATGTTACATTTTTATAACCTAATAGTGATAATACAGCAATCAGATATCCCAAGAACAAGGCACCGGTATCGCCCATAAAAATCTTTGCTGGATGAAAGTTATACAATAGGAAACCTATCGTACTTGCAGCGACAATTAACGCCATAATCGTAACATATTGATTCCCCATGACCATGGACATTCCTGCAATTGAAAATAACGCGATGGACGAAACACCGCCTGCTAACCCATCTAAACCATCGATAAGATTGATTGCATTGGTAATCCCGATAATCCATATCATTGTCATTGGGATGCTTAAGTATCCAAAGTCAATAACACCGCCGAAAGGAAGATTAATGAATTCCACTTTCAAACCGCCATAAATCACAACAACAGCAGCTGCAGCAATTTGACCAAGCAGTTTTACTTTAGGGGAGATTTCCTTCACATCATCCACCATGCCCGTTAAGATGATGATGGCAGCACCGATCATTATGGACCAATGGAATTCTCCATACATTAAGGTATTAGGTTTAGTAATAAGTGTCCCGATGATAAAGCTTATAAATATCGCTAATCCCCCAAGTCGAGGCATAATACGCGAGTGAACTTTTCTTTGATTAGGTTTATCTGTTGCTCCTATTTTAAAAGCAAATTTTTTAACTAGCGGCGTAAGTAGTATGGACGCAAAAAAACAGATAGCTAGAGTAATATAAAGCATATGCCCCTCCAAGTTTTACGTATCTATATTTTTATTACTTTAATAGTTTGTATGAAGTCGATATAACGTATCCTAATGGATTATAGCATAGTCACAAATAGAAATAAACTAGGATTTCCGACAATTATCTCCCTTTAATAGGATTGCAATATAAATGCAAAAGATGATAACACCAATGTAATATGAATGTAAGCGAATACCTAACTTGAAAAACCCTTCACATGTCTGACAAATTACAACATTTAATTTCCATTCATATAGACGTCTACCTGAAAGAATAAGTTACATAATTGTTCTTTTGTTCATAATTAATTTTTCCCTATAACAGAAAATACCCCTTTAAAAGGGGTATTAAACAATTAGTTATTTGATTGTGATAAATAGGCCGCAAGAGCTTCTTTCCAATCACGAAGCGGTGTTAACCCTTGCTTTTCAATCATTTTCTTGCTTAACACTGAATATTTAGGACGTGCCGCAGGACGTGGAAATTGTTCACTTGTTAACGGGTTAACCTGAACATCCATTTTTGCCTGTTTAAAGATTTCTACTGCAAATTCATACCATGAGCAAACACCACTGTTAGTGGCATGATAAATTCCATATTTATCAGTTTCCATTAATTCAACCATGAACTTGGCTAGATCGACTGTATAGGTTGGAGATCCAACCTGATCGTGTACAACACCGACTTCGCCACGCTCTTTACCAAGACGAATCATGGTTTTAACGAAATTATTCCCATACACCCCATATACCCAAGCCGTACGGACAATAAAAAACTCGTCTAAATGCTTTTGAAGAAGCTGTTCACCAGCCAGTTTCGTTCTTCCATACGCACCAAGCGGTTTTGTAGGTTCATCAACCTCATAGGGCACAGAAGCGGTACCATCAAAAACATAATCTGTACTAACATGCAGCAATTTTGCACCAATCTGTTTAGCAGCCTTCGCCAGGTTTTCCGTACCAATCGCATTGATAAGGTAAGCATCCTCTTCATTCTCCTCAGCTGCATCCACATTCGTGTATGCCGCACAATTCAGAATAATGTCGGGCTTCATTTCATTTATATATGCAATCACATTTTCTTCTATCGTAATATCTAATTGCTGCCGGTCCGCTCCAACACCTTGATGATTTCTTCGCTCCAGCTCCAAAAGTACATCCTGGCCAAGCTGACCTGCAGCACCGGTAACAACAACCTTCATTTATTCTACCTCTAATCTATCGCCATATTGAGATTTCACATAATCTTGGTATTCACCAGAAATGATATTTTCCCACCATTCACGATTATTGAGATACCAATTAATGGTCTGGTCAATACCTGTATCGAAATTATATTTTGGAGACCATCCAAGCTCTGTACGAAGCTTTGTGGCATCAATCGCATAACGGCGATCATGTCCCGGACGGTCCGTAACAAATTTCATTAATGATTCTGGTTTATTTAGATGCTGTAGGATCGTTTTAACAATTTCAATATTTGTACGTTCATTATTTCCGCCTACATTGTAGACTTCACCATTACGTCCTTTATGAAGAACCAAATCAATCGCCTGACAATGGTCCTCCACATGCAGCCAGTCCCGAATGTTTAAGCCATCTCCATAGATTGGAAGTTCCTTATCATGCAAAGCATTGATAATCATCAATGGAATAAGCTTTTCAGGAAAATGGAACGGTCCGTAGTTATTAGAGCAGCGTGTAATATTTACAGGCAGACCGAATGTCTCATGGTATGCACGAACGAGCATGTCAGCTCCTGCCTTACTAGCACTATAAGGGCTGTTTGCAGCAAGAGGTGTTTCTTCTGTGAAATAGCCTGTCTCACCCAAAGTACCATAGACCTCATCCGTTGAAACTTGAAGGTATTTCGTAACACCGAATGTTTTTGCTGCATCAAGTAAAGCCAAAGTACCTTGAATATTAGTTTGTACAAAGATACCAGGATCCGTGATGCTGCGGTCTACATGAGATTCAGCTGCAAAGTTCAACACATAATCAAACTTCTCTTCTTTGAAAAGGCCATTAATAAATTCACGGTCCGCGATATCTCCACGGACGAATTTATAGTTAGCTGCATTTTCAATATCTTTAAGATTTTCAAGATTTCCAGCATACGTCAACAAATCTAGGTTAACGATGGTGTATTCAGGATATTTATTAACCATATAACGGACAAAGTTACTGCCAATAAAGCCAGCACCGCCTGTAACTAATAACTTCATAGTAAAATATGCCTCCTATTTTTCGTACACAAAATTTAGATGAGCTGCAGCACTTAAGGTTGGGTGCTTCGTATCTTTATCAGAAAGAATTGGATTTTCAGTCGGCCAATCAATTCCTAATTCAGGATCATTCCAAAGAATTCCGCCATCATGCTCAGGTGAATAATACTCATCTACTTTATAGGCAACAGTCGTATCAGGAACGATTGTACAAAAGCCGTGAGCAAATCCCTTTGGAACGACAAGCTGACGCTTATTATGCTCGCTTAAAATAACCCCCACCCATTGCCCATAGGTTGGTGAACCTTTACGAATATCAACAGCTACATCATAAATAGCTCCTGTTACACAGCGGACAACCTTTGTCTGCGCTTTAGGATTCAATTGGAAATGTAAACCGCGCAGTGTACCAACAGCAGCTGATAACGATTGATTATCCTGTACAAAATCATAATGTAAGCCCAGTGACTCAAATAAATCTTTATTATAGCTTTCCATAAAATAACCACGATGGTCGCCAAAAACCTTCGGCTCTAAAATCTTTAAATCAGGTATTTTTGTATCAATAATTCTCATCTTACTACCTCACTTCTTGTTTACTTTCCTTGACTCGCAATTTTCACCAAGTATTCACCATATTGATTCTTCTTTAAAGGCTCTGCAAGCTCTAATAGCTTTTCCTTTGATATATAGCCCATCTTGTAAGCAATCTCTTCTAAACATGCGATTTTTAAAGATTGTCTTTTTTCAACTGTTTCAATAAATTGACCAGCCTCGAGCAATGATGCATGGGTACCCGTATCTAACCAGGCATAACCTCGTCCAAGAAGCTCAACATTTAGTTCACCCATCTCTAAGTATGCCTTATTAATGTCTGTAATTTCTAATTCACCGCGTGGTGAAGGAGAGATGCTTTTTGCGATATTAACAACACGATTATCATAGAAATATAGTCCAGTTACCGCATAATTCGATTTAGGTACTGCAGGCTTTTCTTCAATCGATACTGCTTTTCCTTCTTCATCAAATTCAACTACACCAAAACGTTCTGGATCATTTACGTAATAACCAAAAACCGTTGCTCCCGTTTCCCGTGCGGCAGCTTTTTTCAAATGCTCCGTTAAGCCATGACCATAGAAGATGTTATCTCCTAGTACGAGCGCAACGTTATCATCACCAATAAATTCATCACCTAAGATAAACGCTTGAGCTAACCCGCCAGGATGTGGTTGAATTTTATATGTAAAGTTCATTCCTAAATCAGAGCCATCACCTAAAATCTGTTCGAATCTTTCTGTATCCTCAGGTGTAGAGATAATCAAGATATCCTTTATGCCAGCTAACATTAGCACTGATAGTGGATAATAAATCATTGGTTTGTCATAAACAGGTAATAATTGTTTTGAAACTACTTTCGTTAAAGGATAAAGTCTTGTCCCGCTTCCGCCTGCCAAAATAATACCTTTCACGTAAACCCCTCCTATTTACTCATTTTTTACTTTTTTAATCCATTTCTACAAAACCTGACAAGTTTTCCATTCCCCATTATAAAGAAGGTTGTCTATAAAAGACAAACATTAACATGATTGTTAGAAAAAAGTTATATTTTTAACAGAATGACGAATTTGAATACGGGCGTTTTTTAAAATATTCCCATATATTCTTTGAAATATGTTGTTCCATAGAAAAAGGATATCTTCTATGAAAAAGATATCACTTTTTTTAAAAGTTATTGTGTTCCTCACCTTTATAGTGAAAAAACCTTCTTTAGGGTTTGCTTCGCTATTTCCTTATTTTTAACGGTAAGTAATTGTTTGAAAAAACGTTTGACTAATTGAATTCGGTATTTCGGCAGCAAGTCAGTTTTAAAGTTTTGATAAAAGTTCACTTCAGAATTCAAAATGCTTTGATAACGCTGCAGCGAAACTCTTGTATAATCCATAACGGATAATTCATGCTCTAATTCAACATCCATCAGATAAACCTTTCGGCCCTTTTCATATATCTTAAAAAATAGCCAATGATCTAGGTAGTCTAGAGCAAAATCCTGATTAAAACCATTTATCTCATCTAGAAATGCAACTGAAATTAATGCACCCGAATTAATCGCCATAACTGGCTGGTTCTGAACCCCAGGAGTTGGCCTTTCTTCCTTTAACGGACGAAGGGAATTGCTGTAAACGGGTGAAATCATTGTATTTTCACTATTAATTTTTGGAACAACTGCAGACACATTCTCAGGAACATCTTTGATGGTTAGAATTGACTTAAAATATTCCAGCGTTAATTCTGTATCATGATCGAGCAGCAGGAGCCATTGACTGTTATTCTCTTTTGCCGCCGACCACGCATAGTTATAGGCTGAAGCGATTCCTAAATTACGCGGATCATGGTAATACGTTATATGTATCCCCTCAATCTGAGGGGGAGTAAAATCATGTTTAGCCGGACTGTTATCATATAAAATTAGCTCGATATCTTTTAAGGGACTATTTGTTGAATTCATTATCTGCTTAAGTGTATGAAAGGTTTTACTTTCTTCGGGTTTAAGCTTGTACAAAACGACTACCATGGTTACCTTCATTGTAACTCCTCACTTGCACTCTGTTCTTTCTTTGTTTGTGATACGACAAGCATAATAAGAAAGAAACTGATTCCAATTGGATTATTAATGAATGGATTGATATTGGTTAGCAGTAATATACCCATAAAGGCTGCTAACAGGGAAATTTCTAAGGTTGTCAGCTTTTGCCCCTTCTTATAAGCATTGTAATAGTTAAGGTATATAATTAAAAACAAGAAGCACCAAATTGCCAACCCAATAAGTCCTTGTTCCACTAAAATATCGAGAAAACTCATTTCTAATCCGTCTGTTCTGCCGGCAACATCTGAACCATACCCTGTGCCAAAGATAAGATTTACTGGCTGTACTAAAATATCTTTTGAAGCTACAATAAATTCCATCCTCGCATTAACACTGACATCATTCACTTCGGCTGGTGGTTCCACCTCTGCATCATTAGGCGAGTGTTGAACTGTTGCAACCTCAAACCTTTCAAGTGTCATGTATTTATACATAAAAGGTACGGCAACAAGTACAATCACACACATAGCAAACTTTTTAATAAATTGTTGAGATTGAAGTAATTTTTTAACTTTACTTGCTATCCCTTTTATAGGATCAACAATGACCTTAACATCCAAGATAATGATCATTAACACACTAAGCATAAAGGCAAGTAAAAAGCCTCGTGTTTCTGACCATAGAATGGAAATGGAAGACAAAATCACAAGTGCAATATCAAGCTTCCGATAGTTTTTATTTAATAACCCATTAAGCGATAGAACGAGCGCAATTAGCACAAAGAAATGACTCTTATAGAAAACGCTGTTGCTTGGTCTAAAAAATAGGTCATCATTCATAATTGTGTTCATAAATACATAGAAAGGATAAAAATCAGCAGCAAAAACCGTTTTCCCAAGCAGGTCAACTGTGATAGTAAATATCGCAACAGCAAGCGCACTATACTTTAAGAGCGTAATAATCCGTGTAAGAGAAAATCGTTCACTTGAAATATAGTAGGCTAACGGGAAATATAGAGCCACATAGGAAACCCTTAAGAAATCCATAACGATAATCGAAACAGGATGGTTATTGATAAATCCAATGGCTGCACTTACAACAAACCAAGCTATCAGTGCATAAACCCCTATTGTAACAGGATTAAATCTGATTAGCGTATTAACATTTTTATTAAAAAGTGCTTTGTCCTTAATAATTCGGTAAACAAATGTTAGTAAGAGCAGTAAAAATAACACCTGTCGTATCGAGAGAACACCAAAATCAATGAGCCTTCCTCCCCCGCCGACAAATAACTCAACAAATAAAATGATTAGTAATACTTTTTCAAACCTATTCATAGTACCTCCCCTAGCATTTACGCATTACCAATGTAAGGATTGCTTCTATTTTCAGTTAGCATTTGAATTAATAGAATTCTCTACGTAAATTTTCTTTTTCTGGAATATAGTTTTGAGTGATGCTTTTTTATATTTTAATGCTTGTTTTTCAATCATGTGCCAAGAAATAATAGCTATGATCAACGTAACCGGGAAGGATAACAAGAAATTTTCTAACGGTGTGATCTGATTGTTAAAAGCTTGGGTCATGATTTGCTGAATCGGAAATGCGTAAATATAGATACCATATGAAAAATCACCATATTTACCGAAGTCATAAAACTTAAGCTTTGAAGCAAATGCGAAATAAAAAATAAGATAAGTGCCTGCCACGGATAGTGAATATTCAAAGTAACCATTTCTCGCCGTTAAAATGAGTATTATAAGTGAAAGTAACGCGGTAAAGCCATTTAATTTAATGTGTTTTCTGTAAAGATAAAATACCATTCCCGCACCAAAGTAACGGAATAAATCAGTGTAGAATGCCCCTCTGCCTAGAAAATAAAGTGCAGTAGCTAAGATAAATCCAAACAAGACAATTCTCTTATCAAGCATTCTTGTTACACCTAAAACGGCAACTACGATATAAAAGAAAAACTCATACCATAATGTCCACAATGAACCATTTACAGCTCCCGGCCAGATATTCTCAGGGAACATTCCTGGCAAATCATATTGCAGCCAATATAGTGTTATCGTCTTTAAGTAATCGTACGTTTCTCTGTTGGCGAAATAGTCTTTAACGCTTAATTCTGTCAAAATTGGACCTAGTAAAAAGATGGACAATAATACACAAAAGATAAGGCCTGGAAAGATTCGCAAGCTTCTTGCTTTGAAATAATTAATCGGGTTTCTTGAACGGTCGAAGCTCTGTGTAATTAGAAATCCACTAATGATAAAAAAGATTGCTACCGCTAATTCCCCAAATGTCATTTCTCCATTGGTTAGAATCGCAAACGGCTCAGATCCATTATTACCTGTTGTTAATGGGTAGGCATGGGAAAACAGAACCAATGATGCCGCAAAAAACCTGATAATATCTAAATTGTTTTTTCTATTCGCAATGAAGTGTTCAATATTGTTGCCTTTTAGAAACACTAAGCATCCCACCTATTAATCAAGATTATTGTTATCCTAAGGCTTATATAAAATACAGCGTGATTTACTAGTGAAATAACGCTATTACAAAAACGTAAAGTGTCTTTCTCTTAAACATACAGGAAAAATTATAGCATTATCTCAATGGAATTAGTATCACTTATTTTTCCATTTGGGCAGTTGGAATGAAGAAAATTAAAAAGCCATCCTCAAAAAAAGAACGAGAGAATGGCTTTTTGCTATGTGGGCTCATTTAGGATATAACAGATCTAAACTATACTGTTTCCCCATCAATAAATCATACTGGAGCAATTTGTAATCTTCCAATAGTTGATTTTGAGCTTTTGCTGGATTTGTAATAAACTTGTGGTTACTTCCCATAATGATATCACCTTTTAGGGCACGAATATCATTCTGTTCTCTTAGCTGATTTAACAAGTGATAGAATAAAGGTTTTTCCAACCCAATCAAATCATAGAGAATGGGCGCTATATAAAATGGACTAATAAATTCATATCGCTCTTGTTCCATTTTAAAATTCGAATAAATTAAGAGTGGTGTTTCAGCATATTTATATTTATTTACATCAGAGTTAACATCATCATATCCAGCTTCTTTATAAAGTGCCCTATTTGCCCCTAGTATGGGAAGATGGTCCCCCCAAAACACCACGACTGTTGGTTCATTTATTTTTTGTAATTCATCTGCCAGCAATTTTAGTGCCTCATCTGACCTGCGAATACCTTCCGTATAAACTTCAAGCATTGTTGTGGATTCCGGAGATAAGCCTGAAATCTGAATTTTGTTTTCCTCATATGCGCCTGCATTGTATGGCATATGATTCTGCATCGATACCGAATGAATAAAAAGAGGCTCCTTTTGTTCTTTTATATGGTCCAATATTTCATTGGTCAATGATAAATCTGTAATAACCCGGCCTGGCTCTCGCTCATTATGTTTCATTGTTTCTTGATCTAGAAATTGATCAAAACCAAATATGTTATAGACAACATTTCGTTTATAAAATACCCCATTAAAAGGATGAATGGCAAGAGTATTATACCCCTTTCCCTCCAAATCGCTGACAATAGAAGGAATAAAGGTTTTCTTGTCAATCATTTCTTGGTAGGGAATAACACCAGGATTTAAAAATGATGTTGAAAAGCCTGTTAATGCCTCAAATTCAACGTTCGCTGTTGCCCCTCCAAACACAGGAGAAAGAACATTCCCTGACGGATGTTCCGTCATTAGCTTACGAAGGTGCGGAATAGGATCCCCGCTGAACTTGAGATTTTCAAGTCTGGAGGGGTCCCAAAAGGACTC
Organism: Neobacillus niacini; assembly: GCF_019749295.1. Classification (GTDB taxonomy): domain Bacteria; phylum Bacillota; class Bacilli; order Bacillales; family Cytobacillaceae; genus Neobacillus; species Neobacillus niacini_D. The sequence goes on along the minus strand of NZ_JACWFG010000006.1, from coordinate 162,492 downwards.
ACTCATGATGTAAATAATATTAGGTTTTGCATCGGGGGCAATGAATTTTTCATCCGATTGGCCTATGTATTTCTGTGCAGTCTCAATAACCTTTTGCTTTGAATATCCTTCAGGCTTTTTATAGCTGTTATTCTGAAAGTTTGAAATAAATCCAAAAAGAAAACCATTTATCCGATAGTTATCAATGGGATTCCATTTAACGATTGTAATCTTACTTTTTTCCACAAAAGATTTCATAAATGTTTTGGGGAAGTTGGTATAGGAATACAGCATGATGAGTGTAACTGCTAAGATTAGACCTCTAGTCAAGAGGCCCATTCTAATATTTTTCAAGAAAGTCAGCAGCACGATCATCACAAAAACCAATAATAAAAACACAATCAATTGTTTCAATGAAATATATTCAGAAATCATGGGGATGACATCTTTCATTTGTGAAAACTGTTTGAAATCAAATGGATATAGGGGTTCCACACGAATATTTAGTTTATTGTAGTGAATAAAACCAATTACTATTAAGAAAAGCCCTGTGAGGAAAGTACTAATGTAGATATTCCCAATAACTGCAAAGACCAATAGAAATAGGAGAAATAAGTATAACACTCCCGCAAAATAGATAGTGGGATTGGAAATAATCCACTGTGCAGTTAGGTCAGAATCCCTTAAATGTTGAAAGTATTGAAAATAATAATTTACCACTAATGAGGCGATCAAGGATATAAGCAAAATAAACACTATTTTTAGTATCGTAACTGCCCATGGCCTCTGTTTCTTAATATATAAATATAACTTTAATTGAAATTTTACACTTAAAAGTAATAGTAAAAATATAAGGAGGAGGGATAAGCCTATCCTTTTTGTTATCTCATGCATGGATTCAAGGAAGGGAACAATATGAAAGCTATATCGAATCATTTTATATAAAAATAAAATAAGCATAGAAAGAATTCCATTTACAGCAGTTATTAAGAATATTTTATTAAATTGTTCTTTACTCATTAAAATCAAACTCCATCAGAATTAATGTCCGCGAAATTGTTGCTGCATGGTTATCAATTCTTTACATAAAAAGAAAAAAGTATGCTTCCCGATTCGGAAAACATACTTTGCTCATTAATTATTTTTTATAAGTGCTTTTAAGAGTAACGAAGATATTTGGAATCTCCATAGTATTTTTTCTTTTAAAGAAGAAGTATTTTCGACGCTTGTGACTGTCGCATCGTGTCTGCGATAGTAGATTAATTTTTCTGGTATCAATAACGCAGCCTTATTCATATCAGCCACTAAGCCTATCCACATATCATGCATAGGTACATTCCTGGGAATAGGGAGTATTTTGGGCTTTAATTCTTTTCTAAAGGACATAGCACAACCAATATAACTATTTTTTATGATATTCTTGAGAACGCCCGCACGGCTTCCCCTAAACGCATAAAATGAGTCGATAGTAGTGTTCAACTGATTATCAACAACCGTGATATCTGACATAATCATTTGGATACTGTGATTCTTCTGATAGTAATCCTTCACCGTTTTGACCTTTTCTGGCTTCCAGATATCATCCTGATCACTTAAAAAGATAATCTCATTTTGCGTACGTTTAATCGCATTCTCAAAATTTGAAGTCACACCTTTTTCTTCATTCAGGAACAACTTCACACGGGTGTCATCTTTCATGTATCTTTTAATAATCGTAAGCGTTTGGTCATTTGAATGGTCATCAGAAATGATCAATTCATCTTCTTTGCCTAACTGCATTAGAATACTATCAATTTGCTGCTCCAGATACTTTTCTCCATTATAAGTGGCCATTGCTACAGAAACCTTCATTGTTCTCCACCACCACTTTTTTCTACATAAAATTCATGACCGTTTTTTGGGGTTAATCCCAGTATATCTAGTACAAAGTAGTTTACCGAGTATCTTTCTTTTACTTGGTCCGCAACTGGTACATAAGGAGTTTCCATAAATTCCGTTGGGATCTGCACTTTGTCCCGGTCAACTATACAAATATTATTCGGATGATAAAAATCATAATGTTTAATATCTGTATTCGTAGTAATGACTTTTTTATTAGCACCCAGCATTTCAATCGTTCTCATTGTTAGACCTGTTTGTTTTGGATGCTGAATGTCAACAACAGCCCTGGATTGTTTTAATTTCGCTGTTAATTGTTCACTTGGCAATCCAACAAAAGAAAAGTCTGTGATTTCACTGCCTTTTAATTCACTTGAAAAGAGTTTTCGTTGATAATACATAATTTTACTTGGGATATATAAATAGTAAAAAACGTTAAAGTTATTTTTTTCAAATTGTCGTCTAACTTCGTTTAGTATTAAATAACGATCACTATGAACGGTACCAACAAAAAATAAATCGTATACAAGCTCTGATTCATCATTTGCAAGCTCTTCGTATTCCTTGTCAAAAAACAATGGCCTGAACGTCAGCCCAAATTGTTCGCAATCCTTTTTATCAAATGAAAAGACCTCATCAAACAAGTCTAATTTCTCCAGCGTATTCACCTTATTTGCAACTGAGTCCCATAGCATAAGCACTAATCTGGCGTTGGGATTCATTTCCCTGACATCTTTTAAAAAAGACTTAGGTGTCGCTTCAGCCTGGCAAATAAATACGTAATCATACTTTTTGCCCTCGATGTTTGATGTAATTTCTTCATAATGCTTTTTAATTTGTACAGTAACAAAATTACGATTGATTCGTAATAATGCCTTTGAAAGAAATGTGTTGGATGGGCGTTCGTCAAAGTAATCGACATCCGCCCCCATTACTTCCATCGCACGCATTAATTTTTTGTGATAATTAAAAAATAAAGGACATAAAAACAAAATCTTTTTATTTTTTAGCAAGCCATTCATTACTTGTATAATCCTTTTTTCTTCATTTCTTCAATTGATTTTTGGTAACGGTCTTCAACTACTTCTTGCTGGTTGACCCAATCAACAAATTTACTGATACCTTCTTCAAAGCTTACTTTTGGTGTAAACCCTAATTTCTCATTAATTTTAGTCAAATCTGCAAAATTATGTCTGATATCACCTAATCGGAAATTGCCGCTTATCTGGATTTCAGTATTAGACTGATATTTTTCCTTCAAGACATTTGCCACTTCAATAACGGTTGTAGGCACACCTGTCCCTACATTGAAGCTTTCAAAGTTTGCTTCTTCCTTCTCAATTCCAAGAATGGTTGCATCTACAATATCATCAATAAATACGAAGTCTCTTGATTCTAGACCGTCCTCGAAAATGTTTATGTTATTGTTATTTTTGATAATCGTTGAGAAAATAGAAAGAATTCCTGTATATGGGTTTTTTAACGATTGACCTGGACCATACACATTTTGATAACGGTATCCAACCACAGGAATATTCAAGGATTTCCCAACCACCATACACATTTGCTCTTGAACTTGTTTGGTAATTCCATAAACTGAAGTAGGGTGAATCTTGGTTTCTTCTGTTGTAGCCATAACTTCTACGTCTGTGTTACAAATTGGGCATTTTACTTCGAAGTCACCTTTACTCATGTCTGCTTCTGTTCTTTCAACAGGGAAAACTGTTCCATGTTCGGTGCAATGATACATTCCTTCACCGTAGATCGCCCTTGAAGCTGCCACAACAATCTTTTTGACTTGATGTTCTTCATTTGTAAGAATATCTAATAAATTTGAAGTTCCCTTCACATTGACATCAATATATTTATTAATTTCATACATGGATTGACCAGTACCTGTTTCAGCAGCTAAATGAACAACGACATCTTGTCCCTTTAAAGCTTTTCTCCAGTCATCACTATTAACGACATCACCTTTAATAAAGGTAACTTTATCTCTAATTTTTAAGAATAACTCTGATGATGTCCCCTCTTCTCCATGAATCTGCGGAGATAAATTATCAAGGACTGTTACCTCATACCCTTTATCCAATAATTTTAAGGCTAAGCTGCTTCCGATAAATCCTGCCCCACCGGTAATTAATACATTTTTTAGCATAATAAGTTCCTTCTTTCCTATATAAAAAAGTTTCAATTGCCTTTTCAAGAATGTATTGACTCTATTATACAAAATGTGATGAAGAGTTCAAATTTTCATCCATAAAGGACTTTTATGTAACAACTTAATAAAGTTTACGTCTATATATCTGAAATGCAAATAGTTCTGTTTTCCCAATATAAATACAAGTTTCAACAAAACTCATATTCTATAGGTTATTCCCAAAACTCAATTATATCAGTTTCCTGTCGCTATTTGTAACTTTTTAGCTAGATATTAGGATTTACAGTTGAAGTTCTTTATGTTCGGGTTTATAATTTATTCTATGGCTTTCTGACTGTTTTTCCCAAAAAATTTATTACCTTCAATAGTAGGAGGATACTATATATGAATAATACTAGAATAAGAAAAAAGAAGAAAAGGAAGTTAAAAAAAGGGTTCTTATTTTTTCTATTTACCTTTTTTGTCCTATTGGCCGGCGGCGGACTATATTTCTTTAATGTATACAACGATGTCGCAAGTGCTGTTGATAACATGAACAAACCGATAGCCAGAGAGGTATCTGAAAAACGGGAAGAAAAAGTCGAGTTTACCAAAAAAGATCCCATCTCCATTCTAATTGTCGGGATTGATGAACGTGAGGGAGACAATGGCCGAACGGACTCCATGATGGTTCTGACAGTTAACCCTGAAATGAAATCTACTAAAATATTAAGTATTCCACGGGATACACGTACGGAATTAATTGACCCTGAAGATCCAGAAGACTCATCCAGAGATAAAATTAATCATGCCTATGCGTTTGGCGGAATTGAGATGAGCATCGCAACCGTTGAAAACTTCTTAAATATTCCCATTGATTATTATGTGGAAATAAATATGGAAGGATTTAAGGACGTTGTAGACGCAGTTAATGGTATTGATGTAGATAACCAATATGCATTTGAATTGGATGGAATTACGTTAGAAGAGGGTCCGCAGCATTTAAATGGTACTGAAACCCTTGCATATGCCCGAATGAGAAAACAAGATCCTCGAGGGGATATCGGACGTGGAGAACGTCAGCGTGAAGTAATCTCAAAAATCATCCAAAAGGGTAAATCATTATCTACCCTTACCAATTACGATGATATCCTGGATGCTTTAGAAAATAATATTAAAACAAACCTGACTTTAAATGAAATCATCGATATGCAATCTGCCTATAGACCTGCCGCAGATATGATTGACAAGCTTGAAATAGAAGGTGAAGGCGGTTTTGTTGGGGAAGTATGGTATTACATGGTCGAGGATGAAACGAGACAATCCCTTTCAGACCAATTGCGTTCCCACTTAAACTTGGCACCTGAAATCTTTACGGAAGTTGCGTCTAATTAGTATATAAAAAACCGATTTGAATGCCTCTAAGACATTCAAATCGGTTTTTTTAGTTAACTAATTTTCCATATGCTTTATACGTCAGTTCTGCAGCGCGCTGGTAAGAGTAGTCTTCAAAGTAACTTTCCGGTGGTCTTACCTTATCCTTCTTCAGTGATTTAAGAATAGCACTTTTAATGGACTCTGGATCATACGGATTACAGATCTCACCATATTGGTCAAATTTGTAGTAATGAACCGGACAATATTCCACAGAGGAAGCTACAATATTACAACCTGAAAAGAGCGCCTCTAAGCTCGATAGTCCTGGTGACTCTCTAAATGACGGCAAGACATGTACGGCTGCTTTTCGATAAAGTGCAAAGATTTCTTCATGATCAATTTGATTAATAAAATGGACATTGCCTCTTTTATTAGCCAGCTTCCTTACATATTCTGCGTATTTTTCATTATGGACTCTTCCGACAAACACAATCGGAATTTCAGGGTGATGTGCTAACGCCTTTACAACACCTGCCTGGTTTTTAGTAGGCTCTATTCTCCCTACTTCAAGAACAATATTTTCTAATTTGTTAAGCCAATTTAGCGTCAATTTCGTGTCAGATGAATTCTTTAGATCAACCGCATTGGGGACTACAATTGTCTTCTCCATCAGCCCTGTTAAGCCGAATTCTTTTTCTATTATTTCAAGTTCTTCGTTTGAGTTTGGCAATAAAATATCTGCTTTTTCAAGAACCTTTCTTCTCTTTTGCACATAGTTTTTGCTGCCATACTGGTCCCCTTTGTTTAATACCATTCCAGCGAATTTCTTTAAATTCATCACAGTATCTTTATAGCGATAGGTGCTTTTATTAATATTCATATAGTTAAAGTTGTTGATTAAAAACGTGTTATAGATATAATGCGATAAATCCCAATAAATAGTAGAAAAAGTAAATTTCTTATTGTATTTTTCACATAAGTCAACATATTTCAGCGTTTCATCTATGGTTTGGATATTAAAAATATGAACTAAATCAGCATCTTTGTGCTCAACAAAATCTGTCTCATTTAAGGCAATTTCAATCCTAACAGGATAGTTCTTTTCTAAAAACTCCTTTGTTTTGAGCATTTGTACGGTGTCGCCGCCTCGATGACTTATTGCATCATTCCGAGTAGCAAATAAAACCTTTATCTCTCTCATATTTTTCATCCATTCCTTTGTTTAGCTTTTAAGAATAAGATATGTCTCATCATATAGCCAACCATTAAAAAGTACAGGAAATAGGTAATGCTATATGCGTATGTGACACCAATTAAGCCAAAAATATTGATAAAAACGATAGATAGAACTGTTAAGGTGATTGAATAAAAGAGTTCCGTTATTATGACATGTTTGGTCATTTCTTTAACCAGCATGTTAAAGGAGATGAGCCAGCTGGCAATTTTGAAAAAGTCGCCAATTAATTGAAATAAGAATAATTCCCGCATTTCAAGAAATTCCTTAGAATACAGAATGACAATGGCAATGTCCTTCATGAAGTACACTGCAAACAGAATGACAGTTAATATAGGAATAATAAGTTTATATCCATCAAAGATTTCTTTTTTCAATTTCAAGTCATCTTTTATTTCCGATAATCGGGGCAAATAATATACACTCAGTGACATGGTGATAAACATTAAATACGTATCGGAGATTTTCGTAAGACCCTGCCAATAACCAGCGTCATCCGAAGATAAAGTTTCACTTATATAAGTTCTGATGATGATAAACGATACAGGAACGGTTAGGATATGGATCATTGACATAATTGTATAATTGGAATAGCTTTTCAGGATTGAGCGGTCTACCTTTCGCAGCCTGATTTTTTTTACCCAATCTTCCTTTAATAAAAAAACAAATGAGATTAGCAGCACGAGTGTTTGAGAAAGTACATACGCATACATTGCTCCTTTAAGTTCCCATTTAACGGTTAATAAAATGGATAAAGCTAACCCAAAGAAACTCTGTGAAACATTAATAAGCGTGAATTTCCTTATTTTCTTAAATCCGTTCACCGCAGCGAGCAGGATACTGTTAATCGCATAAAAGATAAGAAAAATTCCAATATAAATAAAGATATCGGCGTATTGATCTGATTTTAACAAAAGAATGGAAAGATACGTATGAAGTACAATGATCAGCAGCCCTGTGATGATGGAGGCAATAAAGGAAATCGTAATCGCTGCGTTTATGTATTTGATCTGTTTGTCTTCTTCCTCACCATAGAAGGACACATACTTTGTAACTCCCTGACTGATTGAAAAATTACTTAGATTGGATACAATAGAAAAAAAGTTTTGCAATTGTCCTATCTGTGCAATCCCGACCGGTCCCACATAAAGTGCAAGTACCTTGTTTACAATAAATCCAGTTAAAATTTTAATGACAGTAGCAATAGATGAGAGGAAACTAGTTTTTAATAAGTTCATAATTCTTCCTTAGCATTCGTAGTATTTATTCGTTTTATGTCGTAAAAAGTGGGATAGTGTCGCTCTTACAACCAGTATTCATTCTAGCAATTATCGAATTTGAAAGCAAATAAATATCGATATCAGAATGTATATCATAGAGGCAAAAATGTAAAAAAACTGCCTATCAGATTGGATAGGCAGTTTTGATGTTTTGCATTATTTCGTGGTTATAAAATTGTAGAAGTCTGAAGCGTTTTTTCCAATTTTGGCACCCCATGCTTCGTCTGTTGCATATTGGTGCCAGCTATTATCAAACCTCATATTATCGATAGTAGGTTTGCTTGTATACGGGAAAGATTTATCTGTATCCCAAGAGCGATCAACATAATTCTTTTTAATAAAGAAAGCTCCCGCGATAATTCCGCCTTCAGGGGTATCATAATTATATGCCCCTTCATCAGGCCTTGAGTCAATAGCCCCGATTCCATAAAAGTTGTATTTTGCTTTAACAATTGGAGAAGTACCCCATCCTGTTTCTAAGCCAGAATGTGCAAGTAAATAGATCGCATTAAGGCCAGTTTCTTCCTGTGCTTTTAAATAGGCATAGCCCATATTTGTCATAACGGTTGTTTTTCCGCCAGTCTTAAAATCTATAAATCTATTAATTTGATCAACCGTCACATTTGCCTTTGAAATTAACGGCGTAAAAACTGTAACTTGATTGGTAGAAACTGATTTATTAAATTCGTACTTTATTACGTTATAGCCTTCATTTCCACCAGCGTTATTCGCACCCCAAATCCAGCCTTTTTGACCCGATTGGGTTTGAATATAATACCATTCGGTATAAGCGGAACCAGGAACGGTAATGTGCTCCAATAGAATGACACTAGAACCGCCAGGAATTGTACCAATGCTGGTACCTGTTTGCGAAGGACTGCTTCTGATTATTCTAGCATCTTTGACCATCCAAGTATCTTCGCTTAAATTGTTCTCAAGGTAATCCTTATGCACCCAGCCTGATTGGCCATCAACAGTTTGTATTCTTGCTGCATAAAGCTTTTCTTCTACTACATAAACACTATCACCATACCCTAGCTCTAGGAATCTAGTATATGATGGATTATAGAAAACAAGATGCTTACCATAATCAATTAATTCCTCGAAGCTGCGATAGACAGGCAATTTAATAGAAGATACATATTTTACATTTTTCGAAGGATCAATTGCAGGTTGTTGTTCTACTTCTGGTTGTTGCGGCAATTGTTCTGGCTGTTTTACTTCCTCACCTGGAGCCTCTGTTTGACTAACTTTTTTGTAGTCAAGGAAGAAATTCGCTAAACCAGCGCCTTCAAAGTACTCCACTTTAACGGTGTGTTTTCCTTGTCCAAGAGCGATTCTCCCCGTCTTCAGATGACCAGATGTACTTTCCCATGCGTTAATCACGAGTTTGTTATCAACCCATAAACGTGAGCCATCATCGGCACGGATTTGGAATTCATAGGTTCCTTCTTCCAATTCCATGATTTTCGTAAAACGGGCTGAGAAACCATTAGCTGGAATGGTTGAATGCGGGGAACCTGCTTTCCAGTTAAAGTTAAGGTTTGCAAGCTTTGAAGCAGATTCTTTCCCGCCTTCAACAATTGGAGTACCCTTTAATGTCTTATTAGGATAAAATTCCGCTACCCATTCATTTTCAATGGATGCTTGAAAAGGTTCAAGGAATACTTCTACTTGGCTATTAACAGCACCTTCATAGTATTCCACTTCTACCCAGTGGACATCCTTTTCCCCTGCTTTTGCACCTAGTACATCAGCAATTGTAAGTTTTACTGCGTTTTCCTTTATGACAGGTGCGGAGCTCCATCGGTCTAAAACCAATTTCCCATCCACATAAACCCGTACCCCATCATCAGCGGTTGCACGTAAGATGTAATCCCCTGCCGGAATTCGCTTAGCTGTCGTATAACGGGCTGAAAATTGATCGTTCTTTATACCCGCTATTGGAGAACCAGTACCATATTTCTCTGAAAGCTTTTTTAACTCGCCAACTGGTGCAATTACCTTTGCAGCTGTAGGTGCACCAGACAACGTTTTATTAGGATAATAATAAGCTAACCAAGAATCAAACGGAACCACATCTGAGAAAACACTCGCATTACCGCCATCTTCGTAGTAATGGGTTTTAATCACATGTTGACCTGGTGTAACGCTTGTCCACAATGCACGATTTGTTACTAAAACAGGTGAATTGCTCCAGCGATTTATTGGAAGTTGTCCATCGACTTCTACTTTAACTCCATCATCAGCTTGAGCTTGGATAAAATAATCACCGCCTGCTAATACTTGTGTTTGGTCAAATACGGCAGTAAATTTATCCGCTGGCTTTCCTTTTCCAGCACTTCCGCTTCCCCAGTTATAGTGAACTTCCTTACCCAACTGAGTTGGAATTTGTGTAAAATGCTTAACGTCTACAAAAAGATTAGCTAATCCTGTACCTTCAAAGTACTCTACCTTTACAGTATGCCTTCCTTTAGAAAGGTCGATTCTTCCTGTCTTCAAGTGCCCTGAAGTACTTACCCAAGAGTCAATCACAAGTTTGTCATCTACCCATAATCGTGATCCATCATCAGCACGAATATGGAATTCATAAGTTCCTTCTTCAAATTCCATATTCTTTGTAAATCTTGCCGAGTATCCATCAGCCGGGATAGAAGTATGAGGGGAACCTGCTTTCCAGTTAAAATTAATGTTCGATACCTTTTCAGCTGAATGCTTCCCGCCATCGACATATGGAATACCCTTTAATGCCTTGTTAGGATAATACTCCGCTACCCATGTATCCTCAATTGATTTTTGGAAAGGTTCAAGTGACACATCTACTTGGCTGTTCACTGCACCCTCATAGTATTCCACCACAACCCAGTGAACATCCTTTTCTCCTGCCTTTGCGTTCGCTACATCTGCAATTTGGATTTTTACAGCATTTTCTCTAAGTTTAGGTGCAGAACTCCAACGATCGAGAACCAATTTTCCATCTACATATACCCTTACACCGTCATCCGCAGTAGCACGCAGAATGTACTCCCCTGCTGGAAGCACCTTCGCAGATGTATAACGAGCTGAAAATTGATCATTCTTGATTCCTGCTATCGGAGATCCTTTTCCATGATTCTCAGATAACTTTTTTAACTCACCTATCGGCTTAATAATCTTTGCTGCCGCAGGTGCCCCTGACAAAGTCTTATTTGGATAATAATAAGCTAACCAGTGATCCAACGGAACAACTTCCGAAAAAGCCGAATTTCCACTTTCAATTTTATATTGAACAAGTTGAGCACTATTTGGTGAAGTATTTTTCTCTTCTGCGTAAACCTTAAGGCTTAAGGGAAGCATAACAGCCATAAATCCGACGCCGATCGTGCCAATTAACTTCTTTCGTGACAAATTTCTCCCAACTCCCTCATCTATTTATCTATAAAGAAATCTATTAAAAATGAAATTTATTATTATACAAAAATAAAAAAGCCGCGAAGAAATCTATAAAAGAAAATTTCAAACGCGGCTTCGAATAAAAGAATATCACATTTATGTCGTTTTTTTTACAAATCATTACAAATACATTAAATTACCAAAAAGAGAAAAGAATATCCTGAGATAATTTTGCCTAAAACCCATAATATTATATAATAGATAGTAGTTAAAAAATATGTTGAATTTTGTCATTTTTTGTCTATAAAGGAGTACACATATTGAATATCAAAACAAAAGACACAATCCTATCCTTGACCATTACCGCTGTTCAATCATTTATTACTATCTTTTTCATTGAAGTTCTCTATCGAGGAGGTTTTGGTGCGGCCTTTGAATGGACAAAGGAGTACACTCGGCCATTTACTTATAATTTCTTCCTGCTGTTTTTACTATTAGCAAGTTTACATATCTTCAAAAGAAAACTTTATATTGTTCTTTCCTTTATTTTAACCCTGCCCTTACTATTTCTTGGGCTTGCTTCAAATGTTAAACAGGGAATACGAGGAGTTCCTGTACTGCCTACAGATCTTTCTTTAGCAGCAGAAGCCAAAAGTATGGCGGAGTTTTTCTCAGGGACATTGTTATTTTGGACGATTGTAGTGCTAGTCAGTTTAATTCTATTCATTATTATTTTGGTTTACAAAGTTCCAAATCAGATTGGGCTAAACTGGATTAAAATCAGCAGTTCTTTTGTAATCCTAGTAATGTTTATTGTTATTTTTAGAATAGAAAGTACTTCTGATACTTCTTATTTAAAAAGAAAATTAATGATTATTTATCAAATGACCGATCAAAAACATACCTATCAACAAGATGGTGTTATCGGTGGATTTGTCCAAAATCTCAAATGGTTAAAAATGGAGAAACCCAAAGGGTATTCGGATACAGCCATCCAAAATATAATCTCGGATACAGAGGAACCTGCTTATACAAGTGACAGTGAAAAGCCAAATATTATTATGATTATGAATGAAGCCTTTTGGGATCCAACGATTATGGATAATGTAATCTTTAATAAGGATCCTGTTCCATACTTTCACCAACTTGAAAATGAACAAAGCACAGGAACTCTGAATGTGTCTGTATTCGGCGGTTCAACTGTTAATACTGAATTTGAAGCTTTAACCGGGCTATCCACACAATTCCTGCCATCTGGCTCGATTGCTTACTTGAACTTTGTAAAGAAACCATTGCCCACACTCCCATCTATTTTAAGAGAGCAGGGCTATGACACAACTGCCATCCATTCTTGGCACCACTGGTTTTATGATCGGTCCGGAGTATACGAGGATCTTGGCTTTGATCGATTTATTAGTTCTGAATACATGGAAAAGCCTCTTGCCTTTGGTCCCTTTTTCCATGACAGCAGTGTTACAGATGAGATTCTTAAGAAGCTAAAATCTGATAATAACGATAAACCAAATTTTATTTTTGCAGTAACGACACAAAATCACGGACCATATGCAACTGATCAGAAGTTTAGTTTTGCAAATATTGAAACCCACTTAAAGGGAGATGCTGCTTTTACAGATGAAGCAGAAAATATGTTAGAGGTTTACTCAGATAACTTAACTGAAATTGATAAAGAACTGGAAAGATTAATTAATGAAGTAAACGAAATGAATCAAAAAACAATCATTGTTATGTTCGGCGATCACCTCCCATTACTAGGGAATGACTATCAGGTTTATCAGGAGGCAAACTTCTATAGGGATGATAAATCTTACGAAGAATATTTAAAGATGTATTCAACGCCGTTATTAATTTGGGATAATTTCTCTGGAAAAAAGGAAAACCTAAATATTGGTTCCACCATGCTTACACCGATTATTCTGGATCGAGCTGGAATAAACGGGAACTATCTGACCAATTACTTACTTACTAAATATCAAAATGGTGAGTTTTCTAAAATACCGAGGGAAGATTTCTTAGCAGAGGAGAATATTGATAACGAGACGTTAAATGAGATAAAAATGATTCAATATGATATTTTATTTGGAAAAATGTATGGCATTGCTAAGCCAATCGAGGTCAGCAAGAACTACCGATTAGGGTACGCTGATCCTAAAGTTACTGGTATTTCAACCTCTAAGCATGACGGGGAGAAAGTGCTTGTCATAAAGGGTAAAAACTTTACCTACCATAGTTATGTATATATTAATGGAGAACAAGCAGATAAAGTATCTGGGGATGGAACAAAGATTATTATCCCTTACTCCAAGGTAAAAAAAGGTGCAGAAATTATAGTTAAGGTAAAAGACCAAAATGGTAAGATACTCTCTAGCAGTAATAAAATTGTGTATAAATAAAAACAACAACCTTACCCCCTTGTGGTGTAAGGTTGTTGTTTTATTTGTTTTATTTGTTTTATTTGTTTTACGCTTTACGTCTTCTGAAAAGAAGTGTAATACCAGTTCCAACAGCAAGGATACCCGCTAATAATAGGTTATACATATTAGACGCCGTATTAGGAAGAGGCTTAGCCCCTGGCTTATCTGTGCCATCGTTATTATCTGTGCCTGGTTGTTCTGGCTGTTCTGGCTGTTCTGTCCCCGGACCTGCTGGCGGAGTACCATCTGTTGGTGGTGTTTCAACAGTTGACTCTTTCGCATTTAAAATTCTGCCTTCAATCGCAGCTGTAATTGGTTTTTGTTGAGCTTTTACATAATTCACGAAAGTCTCTAAGTCCGTTAACCATACTGTACGGTCTTTACCTTCTTTTAAAATGGTGTATCCATCTCCACCATCTGCCATAAAGTTATTTACCGCAATTGTATATTCACCTTTAGGATCAATTTTTGATCCGTCTGGAAGGAAAATATCCAGGACTTTTTCTCCTAATGGTTTTTCCACAGACCAAGTGTACTTAAGACCAGATACGGCCATGATCTTATTTCGATCAGCATTAAATTGTTGATTCAATAATGTTCTAATCTGCTCACCTGTAACAGTCAAGGTAACAATGTCATTACCAAACGGCTGGATCGCAAATAACTCACCCCAAGTAATCGGACCTGCACCAAGGTCATTACGGATACCGCCTGAATTCATAAATGCAAAGTCAGACTTCGTTGCATCACGCATTGAATCTGCAATCAGGTTACCAAGAGCTGATTCACCAGCTTCATTTGCAGTACGAGTTAACTCAACAGCCGCCTCTCCAACTTCTTCATTAATAATTGGAGCAATATCAGCCAAGTACGTATCAAGTTCAGCTTGAACGCCTTCATCTAAAAATTCTGGTGTTTGGAAGGTTGTAACAATTTCTGCTGATTTTCCAACGATATCTTGTGTTTCAGGGTCAATCGTTAAATCAATATCAGAGAACGCTGTTCCATAAGAATAAGACTGAACGAGTAATTTTCCATCGACAGTAGAATTCAAGTATTTATGGTCGTGAGCACCAAAAACAACATCAATTTCATCGTCTATTTGGCTGGCAAAATCAACTACTTCTCCAGTTGGATTTGCTCCATCAGGATCTGATTTTCCTGGATTATGGGCAAGGACAACGATAGATTTAATACCTTGGTCCTTAAGTTCCTTTGCATATTTGTTGATTGCTTCTACTTCATCGGTAAATTTAACGCCCGCAGTGCCGCTAGCTGTAACAATACTAGGTGTTTCAGTTGTAATGACACCGATAAATCCAATTTTCACTCCATCCACTTCTTTTACAGCATACGGAGGTAAAATCAAATCATTTGTTTTTTCATCAACAACGTTTGCAACCACGTATGGGAAGTTTGCACCTTCAAATTCACCATATTTGTCAGCAGTTGCTGAGTGTGATCCACCGTCGATAAGGCGCATCATTTCTTTAATACCTTCATCAAATTCGTGGTTGCCAAGTGTTCCAAGGTCAAAGCCAATTTCGTTAAAGAAACGAATGGTTGGTTCATCTTGTAGTAGTGCTGATACTGGCCGGCTTGCACCTACAGCGTCGCCCGCATGCAGCATGATGGACTCAGCATTATTTTGTAATTCCCTATCCTTTAAGTAACCTGATAAGTAAGCAATTCCTCCAACTGGCTGGTCATTCACTTTTGAAGAGTAGTCTAATTGTCCATGGAAATCATTAATTCCTAGTAATTGAACATGAACGTTTTGATCTAATTCAAATAATTGATAGCCTTCTTTCGTTGTAGAAACTCCAAGGTCTTTAACATTTGGAGTTGTGCCTAAATAGTTTAAAGCAGCAGGTGTAGAGTTAAAGACTAATTTCGCTTGACCGCCAACACGTGCAATTTTCCAGTTGTTATCTGGAGCAGGTGCGATTTCACCTTGTGCACTAATGTAGTCCATAAGGATTTGACGATTTTCAAATGGTGAATCAACGACTACCTTCGCGTCCTTTAATTCAGCCAGTCCGCCGCTTCCGCCAGCACGATAGTTATTTGTAGCAACTATAAATTTTTGGTCAGCTTTTACAGGTGTTCCATCTAGCAATGTTAACTTAACAACACGTTCACCTTTTGGCTTCGTTACATCAATTTCATACTTAACCCCATCGATAACATCATAGTTGTATGGACGGAAATCATAGTCAAGAAGCTCTTGAGGTTCAGCTTTAGTCGGGTCAATCGTATTGAATTGTTCTGCTGATTTTTCGATCCAGCGATTAACTTGATCTCCCGTAACCTCTACTGCTTTTAACGTATTATCAAACAAATACAAGTCTGCAGCGCTCTTAATGGTTACATCACCTTTTGAGATATCAGTATAATCGCCAACACCGCCGCGGCCGCCTTTAAATGGAGCTGCAGCAGAAAGTACAGGAACGTCCTTATACTCAGGTGCATTGGTAGAAATCCAGGTTTTCACGTAATCCATTTGTGCATCGTTTACAATTTGCGTTGATGCATCGTCCATTACACGAGTAAAGTAACTGTGCATTGGAATCGCCGTTTCACCAATTTTCCCGCGTACATAATCAAGTGTACCTTGATGTTCAGCAGCTACAGCTTTAACAATTTCTTGGTCAAGCCCAGTAGTCTCATCAACTGGATGGTTAACAGAACTTGATTTCGTTTTATCAACGGTCCATTTACCGTTTTCATCTTGAACTAAAGCTAAATCAAGTACCCCAAGGTTATTTCCCCAGAATCCAGCTTCAATTGCTTGTACACCGTTTATTGTTCCTTTTGCCTGGTCAATTCCTTCTTTTCCTTCAAAAGAGACATCTTCAGGAAACTTTAAGTGAGCATGTCCAAAAAGCATGGCATCAATGCCTGGAACCTTGGTTAAATCATAAACTGCGTTTTCTGCTTCTTCTTGTCCTTCAACAGCGATATCACAGCCAGAGTGTGCGATTGCAACGATAACGTCAGCACCTTCTGCTTTCATTTTTGGAATAAATTTATTCGCTTGTGCAACGATATCCTTCGCAATCACTTTTCCAGTTAAATTGTCCTTGTCCCACTGCATAATTTGCGGTGGAGCAAATCCAATAACCCCTACTTTAATAATAGATTTATTGCCATTATCATCAATAATCTCTTTATCTAGGATTTTATATGGAGTAAAATAGTTTTCATCATTTTCTGGGTTACCATCTTTATCATCATGGTAAATGTTAGCGTTTACAACAGGAAAGTTGGTTTCTTCCAAAACATCATTTAAATAATCTAAACCATAGTTAAACTCATGGTTTCCAACAATTGCTGCATCATAATCTAAAGTATTCATCGCCTTGAAGACTGGATGCGTATCTTTTGGACCTAATTTATTTACCTTTGCTACATAGCTGGCAAGTGGATTTCCTTGAATCGTGTCCCCTGCATCAAAAAGCATAGAGTTTTTTACATCTGACCTAGCTTGTTTAATTAGGGAAGCCGTTTTTGCTAATCCAAAGTTAATGTTGGCATCCGTATCTTTAAAATAATCATATGGCATTACATTGGAATGAAGATCCGTAGTTTCTAAAATACGTAGAGTTGCAGTATTAGCGGCTGTTCCCTCTGCACTCACACTATTAGGAAAAACATTTATTGGAACTGTTGTTAGTGCTAGTCCAGTAGCAAGAAAACCATTTATAGCACGTCTCTTCATGCCTCTTTTAATTTTTCTCTTCACACTATATCCGCCCTTCGACAAAATATTTAGTATTGCATGATTATTCTACTAGTATATTAAATAGATTGGTAGTCCTTTTTGTATGATTCTTGTAAGTTTTTTGTGTATTTTGTCTTATTAACCTAAGATTTTTTCAAAATAAAGGGAGGCTGCCTAAATAAGCAGCCTCCTTTAATTTAATTAGCAATTTCTTCAGACACCACATGTTCAATTGGCACCTTTTTGATCTGTTGTTTTCTTTCTATAGCTATTAAAACGAGGTAAACAGGTATAAGAAACAGGGCAATGACTTCAACAATAAATTCAAAATAATACCAGGAAAGAGTTGCGAGTATATCGTAGACAGCGTGTACAAGGACGGTCAGCCATAAATTTCTCGTCCATAATAATATCAATCCAAATAGCAAACCCATATTCGCAAAAGTAACGATGGCTCCAATTTCATATTGCCATGATTGAACGGAGTTTAATGTATGATCAATGCCGAATAGAACGGAGGTAACAAACAGCGCAAGCATGACGAAAATATCGTGCCGCCCTTTTTCCCATCTCTTTGGGAAGACCTTTTTAAAAAATAAGAGAATTAAAATGATATACGCTAGTCTCCAAACTTCTTCTAAGCCGGCAAGGATATCTGTGAATATATCGTACCCAATCCTATCAATCTCACCTGCCACATCCCACAAATTGCCGATGGATTCAATGTGTTGACTGGGCTCCAATGCAGGCTCCTCGAACGAAACTACTTCCGTGTACTCTTCCACATATTGCTCATAATCATCGCTAAAATCCTGGAAGGCATACGAGGAAAAGATATTAATCACCGTACTGCCTAGAATAAAGAACATAAATGCCACTGTGAATTGGCGTATAAGTTGTATCTTTGTTTTTTGAATTCCATTACTCAATCTATGTTGAAGTTTTAATCCAATAAAAAAGGAAGACACCATTATTGCGTCATATATGGTACCGGCTAGGAGGCTATATCCACTTAAATAAAGGATAATTTCGACCCCAATCGTTATGATAAGCAGTGCGGACAAAAGCCCTTTTGAAACTGGCCTGGTTAAATTAGTCGTCATTATTTTCATTCCCTGTTCTATGAAATTAGCTATTACTTATCTTCCTAAATAATGAACTGCTGCTATTCCAAATCCGTTTAATAACAGCAGGAAAAGCAAGCATCCAACGACCCATTTCCATTCTCTCGACACAGACTTATCCCCTTTACGTTAATTAGTACTAATTTATCATATTAATTGTGAAGGCGCACGAAGGATTAACTCCCAATATTATATTTACATTCATTTCTTCCCCATTTATACTTAACTTGTGTAAAAATTACCAATTATTAGAACAGGGGATGCCAAGTGAAAAAGGTCGTTTCTATTATCCTATTGATAGTCATTGTATTTGTATTATCCGAAACAAACCCTGGGCGTTCTGCATACATAGAATGGGTTACCCATGAAGCCATGAATCAATCTTCAAATATACTTGAAAAAGGAATTCTATCATTGGCTGGGGAAAAGGTTTTCGATATGGGAACAACAGGATCAGATTACTTCATTTTTTCAATCTATAAAACCGATTTTACCGAAATCGGCCAAGGGCGAGTCACTTCTATCGGAGTCTTTAACACGTTTATACCCATTTCAAAACATGAAAAATAAAATACATATAATTTTAGTAGAAACTGACAAAGGAGACCGGAACAGTGAGTGGAATGAAATTTGAGCAGCAAGCTTATACACTAGAAAACGGCGGATTTAGTGGTTTCTATGAGAAAAATAATAAAAGATTTGTAATTGAATTTATTAGCACTTTGCTTGAAGCATTAGACCAGATGGACCTTAAGGATGTAGAGCTTGCCTTTATTGTGAACGCCCTTGAGCATTACCAGAAACATCCAGACCTTCACGAGTTTTGGAAGATAATTGAGGACCATGATCTTGCCTACAAACAAGTGATGGAGTTTTTGAGTCAGCACCAAGATTACACAGCTTTATTGAAGCCCTATCTTGAAAAAAAATTCAACCAAACTACTGTCGAAGACATTTTAAACGAGATTAATAAACTACTTGAAACCACCCCATTTTTACTTAAGAATCGTTGTTTTCAGATCCTTGCAATTCAAAAAACCGCCTATGCAGTTGGCGATTCCACGGATATTTTTAAAGCATCACAACTGGTTAATGAATTTAACGTGACAAACCCTGAAGTTGATTTTACTAAATTAAAGGAAAAAATGGTCCTCTATTGTGTCATTGCCATATTAGATGAAATTGATTTGCAGACGATTACGCTCGGCGATATTGAATCATTTGGTACCTTAACAGCTGGAGGAGTTAACGTGAAAGACCTTAAGGATAGTCGAATCAAAAGCAAGTACAGGATGATGATGGTTCTTGTAGAAATTTTCAGTTCATCAGTGGTTTCGGTGGCGATTGTTCTTAAGCAGTTACCTCTATCTAACAGGGAAGAACTTAGAGAGGTATTAAAAAGTCTGCTGCGAAATCACCTTTCTTACAAATATTTTCAACATGTAATGGCTGCATTTGATAATGAGGAAGGCAGTTTTCATTACCCACAGCTGTTTGCCTATATAAGCAAACATGCTGGTGAGGGGGTCATGTTATCGTTTATAAAATGGACAGCCAACAACCTTCGGCTTGACCATCACTATCACCGAGGACTCAAGAATTATTTAAAAACACATCCAAGGTCGGTTTGGAAGAAGAAAAAGGCACGAATAGAATTACAAAGTATCCCTTCTAGCAGTTTCAGAAAAATAGTAAAAGAAGTAAAAAGTGAAACAGCAACCCCTGTGTTTAAATTGTTTAATAAGTATGGCCTTCAGCTGGCTATCCTATTGTTAACGCTGGGGATTGGCGGCGGTTTATTCCTAGGCTATGACCTCCTTGGAGATAAAAAGGTCACTGTTTCTAAAGCAAGTAAACCTGCAGCAGCGGTGCCTGCAGAAACAACGGAGCAGGAAGTAAGCCTTGAGCCTTTTAAAAAATGGGCTGGTGAAAAACCGGTTGTTTTCACTGCAGCCGGAAAGGAGCAGAAAGTTTCCTTTGCAAAAGGAAATCCGCTCGGAGGAAAGAGCCTCGTATTAACAGACAGCCAAAATATAGAAACACCTTTTGATTTAGTAATGGATTCAGAGACTTCACCGTTTGATGCAAAGGGTGTATTAAAGGAGGGTTTTTCTCTTTATCACGCACTCTATGATTTTGATGCTAATGGCACAGCGGAAGTTATTTTCATGGCACTTAGTCAAACGTTTGAATCGTTTGTCTGGGTATACAGTCCCATTTCTGAAAATGGAAGTGTAGTTCTCCGTCCTGACTTGGCCGTTAAAGGGATGTCTGATGCGAAATTAGTCGATAATACACTGAAGCTGCTTGGCGATCAAGGTCAGTCAGAAACCTACACTTACTTAAACCAGCAATTTGTAAAACAATAATTACACTAAAGAGCATTCCTTGAACGGGAATGCTCTTTATAAGATTTACCAGTTAAGAATTTAATGGGTAATCGTATAATTGAGTAATATCTATAAAAAGGGGATTTCCGCTATGTTTGAAATAAAGCCCTATCCTGAGTTTTCCTGGTCTCTATCACGCCATAAAGCACTGATGGAATGCCCGAGAAAATATGCGTATGAATATTACATCAGTCACAATGGCTGGCTGCGGGACTCGAATATTCTCGCGAAAGATGCTTATCGATTTAAGAAAATGACAAATCTAGAGATCCTATTTGGAAGTGCTGTCCATGACCTCATTCTTTCTGTGATTGGAAACTATCTAAAAACAGGGTTTATTCCACCTGAAGCAGAATTAATTCAACGCCTGCGGAGCACGCTGAACGCTGCCTTTAAGGACTCTAAGGGCCGAGCACAAATGTGGAGTGAAAGACCGAACCACTTTCAAATGCTTCATGAGATTTACTATAATGGTGAGCTGCCGCAGGATAAAGTGGATGAAATCCAGAGACGATTAAACGTCAGTATGGGGAATTTTTTAAAGAGTAAAACCTTCACTGATGTGAAAGAGAATAGTAATATGCAATTTGTGGAAGCAGAGCGTTTTCGTTTTATGTTTATTGACGGGGTGAAAATCTTTATCGTCATGGACTTTTTGTATCGTGATAGGAATGAAGGAAAATGGATTATTGTTGACTGGAAAACCGGAAAAGAATCCTTCGAGGACAGACATCAGTTAGCACTGTATGCCCTTTATTTACAAAGGGTGTTAAAGGTGAAATCCATAGAAGAAATTGTTGTCCGAAATGAATACCTGTTAACCGGGACAAACAAAACCTATCAATTAACAGACGTCGATCTCGAAAAGGTTCATGAACTCTTTGGAATGAGCGTAGTACAAATGCAGCGCTATTTAGATGATATCATCACCAACCAGCCTTTAGAACTCAACCAATTCCCCAAAACCAACACCATCAAAAAATGCGGCCGCTGCAACTACAAAGAACTATGTGATATGTACTAAACCTGAAAAGTCCTCAAACTGAATCATAGTTTGAGGACATTTTTGGGTCCGGCTGCCTATTTGAGGGGTGGAAGTGTCCGCCTGAGGTGGACAGTGTCCACGGGCGGTGCCTGTCACCCATTGATGTCACCCAATAAGTGGCACCTATTTTTCTTCTTCGGAATTGTCTATCGTACCATTTTTTTTGATGATTTGCTTTAGTTCTCCTGTGTCACCTTTGGCGTTGATGATTTCGAAGATTTGGTTGAGTCCCTCGCTTGTTTGATCCTTCTCTTTTTCCATTGCTGCCTCCAACTATTAGGTTATTTTTAATATACCCATTTATTTCAATGTATGAATGATATCGGCTGCTTTTTTTAAGGATACTCTTTTAAGAGGGTTGTTATCTTCTCTGATTGCAGTACCTAAGTGGTAGAAACCCGTTCCAACCTGCTCATGGACAGCTCTGATATTATGTTTTGTCAGCCCGCTGCCAATTAGGATATCAGTTTCTTTACAACGTTCCTTCATTTGTTTAAGAGTTTCGATGCGGAATTGCCAGTCCCCGTGCCCCCCAGAAGTTAAGATAGTTTTAATTTCTTTATATGGATCCAATTTTCCAGCTGCCTCGACGATATTATTGGTATTGTCGATTGCACGGTGAAAGGTTACATCCATTGTACCTACTTCACTTAGCAGCTCTTCAAGCTGCTTGAAATCGACATTCCCTTGATTATCAAGCACTCCAAGTACAACACCATTTGCCCCTAAGGATCGAATGACATTGATATCATTTTTCATAATCTCAATGTCGTATTCTGAATAACAAAATGATTGCGCATGCGGCCTAACCATAACATTGACCGGAATGTTTACACTCGCAACCACTTTTTCGATTAACCCGTAACTTGGTGTTAATCCTCCTTCAGTTAAGCCTGAAACCAGTTCAATTCTATCTGCTCCCGATTTTTCAATTAATTTTGCGTCCTCAGCCGTAACGGCAATAAATTCAACTAACATCGGTCAATACCTCCTAGATATTTTTTCTTAGAAGAAGCTTTTATTAACTACTTATTTTACTTAATTAACTTATCAATGTTAGTAAATGCTCAACATTTCACAAAGTGTTCACTATATTCAGAAAAATGAGTGATTTGTATCACTAGGATATTTCTTACAAATTTTACAATGAAAGTGTAATCACTTTAATACTAAAGGGGTAGAATCCAATGAAAAAGTTCTTTACGGTTGTAAGTGTTATTGTCACTTCTGTTATGGTTTTAAGTGCTTGTAATTCTGCCAATTCTTCCAATGATCAACAGTCTGCAAAAGTAGCCAAAGCTAATACATCCTCACAAGTAATTGTACCTCATAAAGATCTCAACCAAAAACCAATTCCACTCAACATAGAACGTGTTGGAGAACATGAAGTTAATATTGAAATGACTGCACAAATTACCGATGTCGAAATTACCAAAGACAATTTATACAAAGCATGGACATTTAACGGTGAAGCTCCAGGTCCAGTAATCGTTGTAAATGAAGGAGACAAAATTAATTTCACATTGAAAAACATGGATCCTTCGATCCCTCACAGCATGGACTTTCATGCAGTCCACGCTTCCCCATCTCAGGATTTTATAGATGTCATGCCTAACGAAACTGGCAGCTTTACCTATCCGGCTAATAATCCAGGAGTTTTCATGTACCATTGTGGAACAAAGCCAGTTTTAGCACATATCGCTAACGGAATGCACGGGACCATTATTGTCAAGCCGAAGAACGGGTATCCGACTGATACTGAAATTGATCGCGAATTTGTCATCGTTCAAAATGAATGGTATAGATACAATGACTTAGAGGATTTTACAAATGGAGTTCCGAGTCAGGTGGTATTTTCGGCCAAAGCCTTAAAAGAAGGAGATATTAACACAAACGGCAGTGTGGGTGCACTTGTCGACACTCCGCTTCTTGCAAAGGTCGGAGACAAAGTTAGGATTTATATTAACAATGTGGGACCTAATGAAGTCAGCAGCTTCCACATAGTCGGGACAGTCTTTGATCATGTTTATATAGATGGCAACCCGTTTAACCTCATGAAAGGATTACAAACCGTTATGCTGCCAGCAAGCGGGGGTGCTGTGGTTGAATTCACCGTCACAAAAGAAGGCAGTTACCCTATCGTCACACACCAGTTTAACCACGCAACCAAGGGGGCAGTTGGAACCTTGAAAGTTACAAAAGACGGGCTGGATGATAACAGTAAAACCATGTCACATTAAACTGAAAGGAAGCATCGGAGATTTTTCCGATGCTTTTTCATATGCTAGTAGTTATTAACAGGATCTAAATAGCAGTACACATAAGTAATTTATCCACATATTAGAAGTAGATAAAGTACTATTTTCAACTTATACACAAAAATCATAAAATTATCCACATTATAAACAAACTTATTCACACCTGTTGGTTATTTACTCACACTTTCTATTAACATATCCACAACTAATCCACAAAAAAAGTCTGGAATCATCCCAGACTTTTATATTCTTGCACCTAATTCAATCGCTTTACTATTGTGATACAAGGACTTCACTTTTAATTCGCATTTAAGTTCTTCACACAAGCAATCATTCTGCATCATTTCCATATGTCGATACTGAAATAGATGATAATAATATTTACCTCGTAATAACACATTTTTAAACAACACAAAAAAACCCCCTCAATTGATTTACATAAATCGCAGAGGATCGTGTTCGGTAACTGGCTGGCATCGTTTTTAAACATTAGCCCCTATAGTTTTGCGTCACCATTTTTCAATAGCTTTGCCGTTTCGTACGATTTATGTGTTTATAAGAACTATATGATACAATTTAAAGATAAAAAAGAGTCATAGGTCCTGCATGTTTCTACTTTCCTTTGTTGTTTTTGTAGGCTGCTTTACCTATTTTAAAAGAGTCAAGCTCCATAAACGGAACTTGACTCTTTTGTTAGTTACCTTTGATTTCCAAGAGCTTTAGTCTTAAATCATTCTCCATGTTTGCTAGTTCTTGCTCAGCAAGACGGCGTTTGTGGCGCCCTTCTTCTTGAATTCTCATGGTTTCTTCAAGAGTTGTGATTAAGTTTTCTTGTGTCTTTTTAAGTGTCTCAATATCAACAAGTCCGCGCTCATTTTCTTTTGCGGTCTCAATGGTATTCGTTTTTAGCATCTCAGCGTTTTTCAATAACAGCTCGTTTGTAGTCTGTGAAACCTTTTTCTGTGCTTCAACAGCATGACGCTGACGAATGAGCGTTAGTGCAATCGCCACTTGGTTTTTCCAAAGCGGAATGGCTGTCATAATGGATGATTGTATTTTTTCCACAAGCGCTTGATTCGTGTTTTGAATCAGACGGATTTGTGGAGCACTCTGAATCGTAATCTCACGACTCAATTTCAAATCGTATAAACGTTTATCCAAGCGGTCTGCAAACTGGATCATATCGTTAACTTCCTGGAACTTCATTTGATCGCTGGTTTCCTCTGCCGCCCTTTTCATCGCTGGAATTGTTTTCTGATGCAGTTCTTCCAGCTTTATTTCTCCTGCCGCAATATACACATTTAATGCATGAAAATATTCCTTATTTGTTTCATATAGCTGTTCCAATAATTTAATGTCCGATAATAATACGTTTTTGCTGCGGTCGAGCTTTACACTAATTCGGTCAATCTGGGCACCAGTCTTTTGATATTTGGACAAAACTTCTTGAAGAGAATTTGAGATTTTCCCAAACATACGGCCGAAAAAGGATGGCTTTCCATCCTTTAGTTCATCCGGATTAACCTCATCAAGTCTCTTCATTAAATCACTGATGATTTCGCCCACCTCGCCGATATCCTTTTTCTGTACATGCTCAAGCATCGTATGTGAAAAACTTAATAGCTTCCCTTGTGCTTGTGTTCCATAGGTAATCATCGCCTGATGATTCCTTGGGTCGATTTGTTCTGCAAGCTGATAGGCCTTTGCCCGATTTTCTTCAGGTATAACATCTATTAGCTTAGTTGGCTTTGCTTCTTGAAGCTGTGGTGAGGCTTGCGCTTGCGGTGTTAATTCTTGATTTTCACCAAACGGGTTGGCTAGGATATCGTCTAACAAATTACCAGTTTTATTTAACTGTGGTGAGTTATTGTCGCTCATTTTAGCCTCCTGCTTTCGTCAATTATTTTCGTATCATCATTAATCTTTTTGATGGAATGCTTGGCAACATCAATTTCAAAATTCAAGGAATCTACATCGTCCGAAACAACATCATAGAGATCCTTTTCTAGAGCCTTAGTTATGTCACTTAAAGTTTGACGCGTTTCATACAAAGAGAGATCTATTTCATGGCTCTTCTTAGGCTGCTGAGATAAAAAGCGATATTTCTCGGTTAACTCCACAACTGAATCTAAATGGGAAAAGTAAAATTTCTCAGCCTTATAAAAGCGCTTCGGCTCTGTTTGAGCCATGCTTTGTATTTTCCGAGTAATCCTGAGAACATCAATTCTCTGCTTTAAGGTAGATAGATCGCGTATGGAGAAAAGCGACTTGTTTAGACGATTAATCTTCTGCTTGGCTTCATCTAGGTTTTTCTTTATATAACGATACTCTTTTCTGGTGAGCTGTTGTTTTTTCAAAAATCGGGATGTCATAACTGCAGAGGTTATCTTGTAAACGATGACACCTCCTGCTAAAGAAATACCGGAAGAAATCCAAAAAGTGAAATCAAAAGCAAAATAACTTAAAAACCAAATCATGGTTGCAGATGGAACAGTCACAATACATTGAACAAGAAACGATAAAAAACGATTCATCCTAATCGACTCCTGACTAAAAATCCTTTATTTACATACGAATAAACAACAAAAATGTTTCATTCCATTCAAAAATTCAGTAAAGCCAAGCATCTCTCATTACTTCAACAATACACCATAAATATCCTGCTTTCCATAGACCACAAACGTAAACAAACCTAAGACCTAAGACGTATTTTTATTAGCATTTTTATGGTGATATTTTTGGTGACAGGCACCGCTCGTGGACACTGTCCACCTAGGGTGGACACTTCCACCCCCAGGCGGACACTCCCTCTTCGTCTAGTCTTGCTGTTTTACTATACCTAGGCTTTAGTCCAAGAGGAATACCCAGATATACATAGGATATGATGGTAAACCTATAAAATTAGTAGATAGAGGAGTGCGATGGATAATATGTATCAACCATATGGAATGCCCGTTGATTTGAGATTTGGACAACAAGGTGGTGGACACCATGGCGGCGGTCATCACGGCGGTGGTCATCACGGAGGCGGTCATCACGGAGGCGGTCATCATGGCGGC
Source organism: Neobacillus niacini (assembly GCF_019749295.1). Classification (GTDB taxonomy): domain Bacteria; phylum Bacillota; class Bacilli; order Bacillales; family Cytobacillaceae; genus Neobacillus; species Neobacillus niacini_D. The sequence continues at coordinate 135,200 of NZ_JACWFG010000006.1, read as the reverse complement.
GGCTTCAATTTAGGTAATGTTGGTGCTGGACTGCTTGGCCTTGGATTAGGGTATTTAGGTTCAAGTATTAGCGGCGGTTATAACCCTGGTTATGGTTATGGCGGCGGATATGGTCCAGGTTATGGAACTGGATATGGTTATCCAGGCGGTTACCCTGGGTATGGAGCAGGTTATGGTATGTACGGACCTGGTTATGGATCTGGTTATGGACCAGGCATGGGTGGGTTTGGCAGCGGCTTCGGTCCTGGATTCTAATTTTAATAACAATAATAGTGTGAAAATCCTTGGGAGAAATCCTAGGACTTTCACACTTTTTAATTTTTTCAGTTATTTTTAATGTTTTTTTGTTTCAGTAGGTGTAAAATGTTTCTCATAGGAAACATTTCTGTATTCGCGCATATATAATACTATTCTAAACTTTCAAAATACAAATTCTAATAAAAGGAGAAGAAACTATGACGGAGAATCTGCTATTAGCTTTTGGGCTGACATTATTTGCTGGCCTTGCAACAGGCATAGGAAGTTTGCTCGCATTTTTCACATCACATACCAATACAAAATTTCTATCTGTTACCCTTGGATTTTCTGCCGGCGTAATGATTTACGTATCGATGGTTGAAATATTCGTAAAGGCAAAAGTAGCACTTGTGGATTCCTTAGGTGTTGTACCCGGGAATTGGTTAACAGTTGGGGGATTTTTTGGCGGAATGCTTTTGATTGCTGCGATTGATAAATTTATCCCAAAACAATCAAACCCACACGAATTGAAAACAGTCGAGGATATGAATCAGCCTAGTACGATAGATGGTAAGAAGCCTGACCTATTAAAAATGGGAACATTTACAGCTCTTGCGATTGGTATTCATAACTTTCCTGAAGGTATTGCTACCTTTACTTCAGCTTTACAGGATCCTGCTCTTGGTATAGCTATCGCTGTTGCAATAGCAATCCATAATATTCCAGAAGGTATCGCTGTTTCTGTACCAGTTTATTTCGCGACTGGTGATAAGAAAAAGGCTTTTAAACTATCATTCTTATCTGGCTTATCTGAACCAGTTGGTGCCCTTGTCGCCTACCTATTCTTAATGCCTTTCTTGAATGATGTTATGTTCGGAATTATCTTCGCTGCCGTTGCAGGAATCATGGTATTCATCTCACTAGATGAGTTATTGCCTGCCGCAAAACGATATGATGAAACCCACCTATCCATCTACGGACTCATGGCAGGAATGGGTGTAATGGCGCTCAGCCTCTTACTTTTCATCTAAGCAAATTTTATACAAAAGTGCCAGGCCAGCGAATTGCTGGCTTTTTTAATGTCTACTTAAAGAAAGTGTCCGCCTGAGGTGGAAAGTGTCCACGAGCGGTGACAGGCACCAGAATAGAATTATTACTATTTATTTTATCGTACAAAGTTTCAATGATTGAATGAGGGCATATATTAGATGGAATTTCCAAATTTTATAGAGAGGGTGAATTTACTTGATGAAAAGGGCCCTTTTTACAATCCCGCTTAGTTTGATACTTATCGGGGTAATTGTTACCTCTTTTGTTTTAATGGGTATTAAACCAAGCTCTTCGAATATTTCTCAAGCTCAAAAGCTTGCGGAATACACGAAGCCAGCGGTTGTTCGGATTCTTGGCTACTCTGTAGTCGGATGGCAGTTTAATAATCCAAATGATCCAGAAGTTATGGCCATCCTAAATCAATTAAACTACCAGACTGTTGTAGGGGGCTCTGGCTCTGGGGCAATTATTAGCTCTGATGGGTATGTTGTTACAAATGCCCATGTTGTGGAAGCCGCTCAGATGGAAGATGAAGATATTGCCAATGCTGCGTTTGATCAGCTTGTTACGATTATGGCAGATTATTTTCAGGTAGATTATGAAACGGCGTATGAATATATGCTGACTTATACGCAGTATACCTCGGTTCAGAAAGTGATCAAAGTCATTTTACCAGGCGGTGATATACTTGACGGGGAAGTAAAAAGTTATGGGGCACCCGTCAATGAAGGGAAAGATGTAGCGGTACTTAAGATTGAAGGGAAAAACCTTCCTACCTTAAAGCTGGGAAATTCGGATAATATCCAAAATCAGGATAATATTTGGGTGAGCGGCTACCCAGCTGCTGCTGATTCTGATTTGTTATCACCAGATTCCTCTCTTGTATCTTCAATGAATGCCGGACAGATTTCTGCTACAGATAAGAAAACGGAGCAAGGAAGTCCAGTTATTCAAATAAATGCAGCTGCCACGCACGGTAATAGCGGCGGACCCGTAATCAATGAAAAAGGGGAAATTATTGGACTCCTTACTTTTAGAGGCGACACCGTAAATGGCCAAGAAGTTCAAGGGTTTAACTTCTCCGTTCCAGTTAATACCGTAAAGGAATTTACGAATCAAGCGGGTACAAAGAATTCTTCAAGCAATACAGATAAGCTTTATAAAGAAGGGCTCGAATTATATTGGGGCGGCTATTACAAAAACGCCCTTGAAAAATTCGAAGCCGTTCAGAGGCTCTATCCAAACCACTCCGAAATCAAGAAGTTTATCACAAACGCTGAACAACGAGCTGGGGACAGTAAAACTTTATGGACTGAATATAGAACCATTTTCTATATTGTGGATGGTGTTGCAGCTTTATTAATCATTCTGCTATTAGTATTCACTTTTGCGTTTAAACCGAAAAATAGACCTGCACTTGCTGCTGTGGGAGTACCGCAGACACCTCCGTCAGCACCACCACCGCCACAAGTGCCAGAAAACACCATCCCCGACCTCAACAACGATGGTAAAATTGACGTCCAAGACATCATCCTCGCACTACAAGAACAGCAAAAGAAACAACAGAAAAAAGACGAAGAAGAATAATATCAGTTGCATAAATCTATGTATAATTGTAGGAAAATGAATAAATGGTGACAGGCACCGAGGGATGCAATTAGCATCCCTTTTTCCTTTATTAAATGTATAAAATGCAATAGGAATTAATATCTATTAATAATTGTAACTTTAAAGGAGGAATGTCTTCTGAGGGGTATTTTACGTTTGATTGGTTTCCTCATTTTCATCTTTGGAGTATATTTGATTTTTGCTGATCAAGTATTTTTTGGTGTTATTTCTATTATATTAGCGTTTTTAATTTTTCCTAACCGAAGTAACAGTGGCGGCTCCTACCATAGTCATGACAATGACTATAACAGCGACCATGCCTTCAGCGCAGACAGTGATTCTGGTGGAGGGGACTCCGGCGGAGGCGGCGGTGATTAAAGAAAACATCCTCAACTGGAGGATGTTTTTAACTTATAGTGTAAGAAAAGCGACCTCTCTCTTTGTCTTCCCCCTTACTTTTGACTGTTGTTTTTACAAAGTATATGTGAATAATTTAGGAAACATTATATAATGGAAATAAATTCATTTTACCTATGGATTGCATAGAAATCACAAAGGTTGTGTTCCATATGATTTGGTTATATTTTATACTTTCCTATTTAATAGGTAGTATTATGTTTGGCTTTTTGATTACTAAAATATTCTACCGTAAGGATATTCGTGTTCAAGGAAGCGGTAATGTCGGTGCGCGGAATGCTGGCCGCCAACACGGTAAAACAGCCTTTGTGTTGATTTTCCTCGGAGACGCTTTAAAAGGTGTCCTCGTTATTCTAGCTGCACGTTACCTGCAATTCTCTGAAACTGTGCAACTATTGGGGCTTGCCCTAGCTATCTTGGGTCATATAAAGCCCATTACCCTAAAGTTTAAGGGAGGAAAAGGGATTTCAACTTTCATTGGCGGCATCATCACCTTTGACCCAATTCTTGTCCCGGTAATTATTCTAGGATTTTCCATCCTCTATACTTTTAAGAAAAGCTTTACCATTGCTGGTTTGGGAGCATTTCTTTTTATCCCAGTAGTACTTTTTCTAAAAAATAATGATTGGCTAAGTTGCACAATAGCATTAGGTATAATCGTTATGCTTTACGCAGCACATGCAGAAAATCTTAAGGAAAGGCTGAAACCCAATGAGTAAGCACGAGTTCTTTTTCAAAATTGCAACCACAGCTGATGAATTTGAACAAATTCATCGCTTAAACTATCAAACCTTTTCAGAGGAAATTCCACAGCACGAAAAGAATGAGGAACAAAAGTTAGTGGATGCCTTCCATGCTGAAAATACATATATCATCTGTGTAAAAGATAATGAAGTGATTGGAATGAGTGCGATTCGTGCTAACCGTCCCTTTTCACTTGATCGAAAAATTGGCCCTGTTGAGCAATCGCTATCCTTTCCAGTCCATTCACCCTGTGAAGTTAGACTTTTATCTGTCAAAAAAGAATATCGAAATGGACGAGTCTTTTTAGGACTCATGCAGTTTTTGATAAAATATTGCCTGAAAAAAGGGTATGATATTGCTTTTATTTCTGGAACAGTCCGTCAACTAAAGCTATACGGTCAGATGGGCTTTCAGCCTTTTGCTCAATTAACCGGCACTGATGAAGCACTCTTTCAACCTATGTATCTAACAAAGAAAACCTTTGACGAATCGATTGCAGGAAGAATTCTACCGCCTGCAATCCCATTTTTGCCAGGACCTGTCCAAATTTCTGATAAGGTCATGACCGCATTAAGCACAATGCCCATTTCTCATCGGTCAGATTTGTATAAGGAAAAACTGGGGAAGGCCAAACGTATTCTCAGCCAATTAGTTAACAGTAAACATGTTCATATTTTCCTAGGTTCGGGTACCCTTGCGAATGATGTGGTGGCTGGGCAGCTATCCTTAGAAACAGGACGGGGGCTAATCTTAGCTAACGGTGAGTTTGGCAGCCGTTTAGTTGAACAAGCCAGAAGATTTGGACTTCCATTCGATTTGCTTCAAAAAGACTGGGGACAGGCCTTCACACGTGATGAGATTATTGGTGAAATTTCGAAAGATACCAGTTGGATATGGGCTGTTCACAGTGAAACTTCTTCTGGTATGCTCAATGATCTTGATATGCTGAAGGATATTTCTGAACAGAATCAGCTCAAGCTTTGCCTTGATTGTATTAGCTCTTTAGGGGCAATAAATATAGATTTAGATGGAGTGTTCCTGGCTACTGGTGTTAGCGGAAAAGCAATCCGTGCATTAACAGGTCTTTCGTTTGTTTTCCACCACCACGAGGTAAAACCATCAGTGCGATTACCAAAATATCTTGATTTAGGAACATACATGGTAAAGGACAGTATTCCTTTCTCACAATCGTCCAACCTTTTAGAGGCTCTTTTGGCAGCATTAGAAGATATCAATCTAGAAACCTTTGAAAAAGTGGTGGACACTCACACTTTTCTAAAGGAGCAGCTAAAGCAAGCTGGTTTTACCATTATCAGTGAGAAAAACAGCTCACCCATCATTCTCACAATAGAGGTTCCAAGTCCCATTTCTTCTGTCATGATTGGTGACATTCTCTACAATCATGGCTACCAGCTGCACTACGAAAGTGATTATTTACAGTGTCGAAACTGGATTCAAATTGCCTGCATCGACCACTATCGAAAGGCAGACCTAGAAAAAATGGCCAACCTTCTAAAAAAAGTAATCACCTATGAACAAGGAGCCCTGCAAAAAAATACAGTGTAAAATATTTACAAAGCCACTGCCTGAAGAAATGGTAGTGGCTTTTTTACAGCTGCGGTGTCCGCCTGAGGTGGAAAGTGTCCACGAGCGGTGCCTGTCACCTTAATGATGAAACCCTTAACGAAGGTTTGCAGCTTTCCAAATACTTTCCTCCGTTATAGAAGAGTCCCCTTCTAGGTCGGATATGGTTCGTGCAAGCCGGATAATCTTTATTTGGGTACGGTTACTCCAATTTTCTTCAGCAGCAAGTTGGTGGATTATTTTTTTTTGATCTTGAGTTAATGGGCTTGTATTTTGCATTTCATCATAGCTGACTCTACTATTGCATAGTTCTCTTCCATACCGCTCAGATTGCCTTTTTCTTGCAGCCTCTACCCTTCCACGAATAAACCTTGAAGATAATTCTGCATTTTCAGAGCCCCTATCTAGATCAACAGGTTTTATTCTGAGATGTATATCAAATCGGTCACGAAGAGGACCCGAAATTTTATTTTGGTAAGCAATGATTTGCTTTGGTGTACAAGTACAATAATGTGTATTGGAACCAGCATATCCACATGGAAAGGGATTCATGGCACCAATTAAGATAAAGGAAGCAGGATAAGTTAGTGTTGCATGTGTACGGCTGATGGTAATTTTGCCATTTTCAAATGGCTGCCGCAGCATATCAAGTGTCTTCTTTGGAAATTCTGCAATTTCATCAAGAAATAAGACTCCTTTATGGGCTAAAGAAATCTCTCCAGGCTTGGGATAAGTTCCACCGCCTATAATGGAGATTCCCGATGCAGAATGATGTGGATTTCGAAATGGAGGGGTTTTGGCATTTGGATAGTTGATCCCGCTCAATTGGTGTAATGCAATTATTTCTAGTTGAGCTTCCTTAGACAATTGTGGCAAGATGGACGGAAAGCTCTCTGCCAGCATACTCTTCCCACACCCTGGCGGTCCAGTCATCAATACATGATGTCCGCCGGCGGCAGCCACCTCCAATGCTCTTTTTGTATCATTGTGGCCGATAACCTGATTAAAATCTATAAAGTTATTATTTTCCACATCTATAACTTGTACTTTTGGAGTAAAATTGGAAATTTCCTTTCCTTCTAGGTTTCCTATTAGTTCTATTAATGAAGATATATAGATAATTTCCAGCGCCTCAAAATTGAAGAGAGGAAGTTTTTCATCATAGGGCATATAAAGCCGATTAATACCTAAGTGTTTAGCGGCTAAGACCGCAGGAAGCATCCCTTCCACTGGCACGATTGCTCCGTCCAAAGAAAGTGCTCCTATGAATCCAGTATTTACGGGTATCGATGCGGCCAACTCATTTAGACTTACTAGCACACCAATAGCCATAGGAAGGTCAAACATTGGCCCGCTTTTCTTTTGTTCAGAGGGAGAAAGATTGATGATGATTTTCTGACCATTTACTGTATACCCTAATGACCGCAGTGCTGCGAGGATTCGCTCTTTGGATTCTTTTACTGCAGCATCTGGAAGACCAACAATTCGTATAGAATCATTGCCCACAAACGTTTTCACTTCAACATTTAAACGATATCCTTCCATTCCTTTTAATCCAATACTGGTTACTTTTGCACACATGGATTTACCTCTTTTCTAGGGATCATCATAACTTTTCCGTTATTGAGCAAAAAAAGGTCCATTAGCGGTGCCTTAACGTATTCCTCGTAATGCTTGGATGCTGGGCAGGGAAAATAAGAAAGGAGATGTTTGGTGTTAACAAGCTGGCTTATTTCGCCATAAACATAGGAGTTGTAACTGCTCCAGGGATAGTCTTCCAGCTCATTTATGAGTCCTGCTTTCAGTGGATTAAGATGGATATATTTACTTACATCGAATTCGTAATCTAGGGAATCAAGTAATTCAGCTCCATAGCGTTTTTCAAATACATGACCGGTATAGTCATACTTTTTATTAAAATATTTAGCGTATTTTGTGTTGAGGGTGCTCATGATTATGGCTGGAGAAGTGTCTGAGGTTTCTATTTGGAGATGAGTGTGATTGGTCATTAAACAGTAAGCGTGAAGAGTAAAAGAGCAGCGTTCCATGGTTTCTTTTAATAGGCTGAGATACTTCATTCGGTCTTCATCATCATAGAACAATGTAGATTTTCGATTACCTCTACTCGTAATATGATACTTCGCACCAGTAAACCAAGCACGGCGTTTTCGACCCATTGCGGTCACTCCTATTTATTAGATTTTAATTTGGGAAATTGCTAAAGCAAAAGAAAGTGGTCATTCAAAATATACCATTCGACAAGAATCTCCAAATTCCTTCCACAAAACCACCCCTACAAAAACTTTATGACTGTCCGCCTCAGGTGGACAGTGTCCACGAGTGGTGACAGGCACCACCATAACCAAGCTTCCTAGCACGCTTTCTGCTTTTATGTTATCCTTTATATAACACTAGCATTTAGTACTCCAAATTTGCCAAAACAAAACGGAGGTTTTAATTTGAGGAAATTATTGATTGTATTGTCTGCGAGCATTTTATTTTTTCTTGGGGGATGTTCTTTCCTTAATGATGCACAGGATACAATATCGTATATTAATGAAGCAACTGATTATTTAACCACCGCAACTGATTTTGCCAGTGATGCCCCTGCGCTTGCACAGCAAGCGATTAGTGACATTCAAGCAGCTGAGGATCTCCAGAACATGCTTCAACAAATGCAGGACAGCGCTCAAGCCTTTAGTGAAATTCAAGCCCCTGATATTGCAGCAGAGCTTCACCAGCAAATCATCGAGCAAAACAGCGTCATTACAGCCGAAATTGAAACATTGTTGAACAATTACAAAGATGGTCTTCTCGATCCTGCTATTCTTGAAAATACCGAACTGTTTCAGTCTGTCCAAGATATCACCAGCATCATCGACCAGATTCAACAGCTTAGCGGCGAATAGTTCATCTCCAATCCATAGGAGGTAGAGCAATTTGAAAAGATTCGTACTCTTTGCCTTCATTCTACTTTTTATCGTCCTCACAGGCTGCAATGTCAATGGTGAAGCTAATAATAATGTAAATGGGGAACCTGACATTACAGGCACAGTGAACGAAGTCAAGAGCAGCAGTATTTTAGTAGAAGATAAAAAATTGGGATTAATCTGGCTCTCTTTACCAGAGGGAAGTGACAGCAAAAACTTTGAAAAAGGTCAAAGTGTTGCGATTTGGACAGATGGAAAAATTCGAGAATCTTATCCATTACAAGGCACGGCTTTAAAAATTGAAGTCGTTGATTAGAAAAACAGGCTGAATGATTCAGCCTGTTTTCTTTTGGTGATATAATGCCTCAACCATTATAATTCACCATTGTAAAATTGTAAGTATCCAAGTTTCCAAGAGATAAAGGTACTAAGAAGGACGGCACCAATCATGAGAGTGAAAAAGAGCCAATCGATACGTGACACCGTAATCTCTCGGTAGAATATCCGATTTTTGTCACCGGTGAAGCCTTTTGATTCCATCGCAAGTGCAGTTCTCTCAGCCTTCCGTATCGCTCCTGCAAGCAGTGGAATCACATATCGCTTTATCTGCTTTACTTTTTCCGGAATCGTTCTTGCCCTTGCTACACCCCTTACACGATGCGCATTTTGCAAGGTTTGGAACTCCTCCTTGATTAAGGGCAGGAAGCGATATCCTGCCATAATTCCATAAGCGAGCTTTGGCGGCAATTTACACTGCTGCATTAAACTTAAGAGAAAGTCCGTTGGCTTTGTCGTCAGCGTAAACATAATTGATAATGTAGCAAAGCTCAGCACCCTAAGACCTAGCGAAACTCCTCTTTGAAAACCTTCTGCCGTCAGTGTCAGAAATCCCCATTTCCAAATGACCGAATCCCCTGCATGGAGCCGTGGAAATAGCATGGTTGACCAAACATAAATGATGGCGATAAATAAAAATGGAGCGAATAATAAGATCCATTTTTTAAAAGAAATGCGCCCGAATATGAACGTAATACTAACTGCCCAGATGATGGTCAGAAGTGGTGTAATTGGGTCAAAAAACAGTGATAGAATAAGAATGGAAATGACCACAGCAAATGCCTTAATACTTGGATTCACCTCATGTAGCGACATGAATCTCTCTCCTTACAAATTCATCTTGCAGCTGCTTCCTAAATGGCAGCTTCAATCTTGCACGATTTACAATTTCTTCATTTTCCCACAAACTCTCAGGCGTACCTGAGAAAATTAACTCTCCTGCATCTAACACATGTACAGTGTCGGCATATTGATCAACTAGCTCCATATCATGTGTAATCATCATAACAGCTCCACTTTTTTCCTCAAGAATTTCCATGATTTCATGTGCTGTATTCGCATCCTGGCCGAATGTTGGTTCATCAAGGATAAGAAGCTCCTGTTCATGAACGAGCATGGTTGCAACACTTAAACGCCGCTTTTGCCCTTGGCTAAGGGCAAATGGATGGGCATTCGCATGCTTTTCCAGTCCTATCTTTTCAAGGATGGAAAGAGCGCTGGCACGGTGTTCCAAGCCGAAGGCAATTTCTTCAAAAACACTGTCTGTAATAAACTGATGCTCAGGATTTTGGAATACGTACCCCAGTTTTTGAAATAAATCCTTCTCCTTCCACTTAGAAAGTGGAACGCCAAGAAACTGGATTTCACCTTGTGTAACTGGAATTAGTCCGGCCAAACATTTTGAAAGTGTCGTTTTCCCTGCACCATTTGAGCCAACCAGTGCAACCTGTTCCCCTTTATGAATAGTTAGATTAATATTTTTCAAGTGTCCGCGGGCATGAATTCCTTTGACTTCAAGAATGGGTTCCTTAATAGCTAGGGTTTTACTAATTTTCTTAGAAAAATCAAATGAGTAATCCAATCCTGCCAGCAGTTCACTCTTAAGGAGCGGAAGCCTCTCCCCTCTATACATGCCAGCAATCTTAGCTGTTAGTGCTGCTTCTACTACCTTTGGCAGCCAAATGCCTTCCTTTTTTAAAAAAGAAGCAAATTCTCCAAAACACTGTGCGGGTGTACCTTCAAATAGGAGCGAGCCATTGGAATCTAAAACAAGACAGGTGTCAATTAGCTCTACCCAATCATCAAGTTTATGTTCGATGACAATCAGTGTAAACGGACGCTCGTTCTTTATCAGAGCGATGGTTTCAACTAGTTCGGAGCTTGATACCGGGTCTAGGTTTGCCGTTGGCTCATCGAGTATGATAACCTCCGGCTCAAGCGCCAATACACAAGCAAGCGCCAACTTCTGCTTTTGTCCTCCGGATAGAGTATGAATGGTCGTCTTTTTATCATTTTGCAAGCCCACCAATTCTAGTGCCCTATCAATCTTTAACTCCATCTGTTCCCGGGGGATGTGAAAGTTCTCCAAGCCAAACGCGACTTCTTCTTCAACAGTCAGCATGCAGAATTGGCTTTCTGGATCTTGAAAAACAATCCCTATTTTTTGGTTAAGTTCACCTGCTTTAAAAGCCTCCAAACTTTGCCCCTCATAGGAAATACTTCCCTTTAAAACGCCATCGACGGCTTCTGGATATAACCGGTTAAGACAGAATGCCAGCGTACTTTTTCCAGAACCGCTTGGACCTAAAAGTAAAACAGATTGATTTTTACCAATTGAAAAAGTTAGGTCTGTGAAGATTTTGCGATCTTCATAGCTGAATTCCAGACGCTCTGCACTAATTTGCTCAAACGGTAACATTGCGTTTGTGTTCCTTTCCTAATGGAAAACTGCTTAGTGCACCGGTCTTTGCCAGGCCTTCACTTAAATACTTGCCTAGTAATCCAGCTAACAATGCACCGCTCACTAAGCGAACAAAGAACATTGCGGTAACATAACCAGGCGATAAGGCCGCAAATCCTGAGACATAAAAGCCCCAAGCAAAACTAAAAACAGAAGAACCCATCCCGGCTGCCATCAATACCCACGTCGAATAATTCTTCCATTTTGTTGCGGCAAAGACAGCCTCTGCACCTAAACCTTGGATCATGCCAGAAATGATCAACTGCGGTCCAACCGCGTTCCCCAGCATGACCTCAACCGTAGCCGCCACTGTTTCAGAAAGAAACGCTGCCCCAGGCTTACGAATAATATAAGCGGCAATAATCGAAACAATAAACCAGATTCCAAAAATCATATCATAGCCGATTAACCCAAATAATCCGAAAAGGACAGTACCTAGCTGGAGAAACAGCAGATAGACCACTGCAAAAACAACCGCTAGCACCGATAAAACGATGACTTCACGAAGCTTCCATTTTGCGAGCATTTATTTGTCCCCCTTTTTCGAAGGGCTGTTCGCGGACATCGCAACGGTCATGACAATATGAGTGGAATCACTATCATGTGCGCCTTGGAAAGCATCCTCCAGCGTTTTGAAAACCTTGTTTGCATCCCCATCAAGTCTCGATGCATAGTGAACACCTTTTGTAAAAGTTCCTTGGTCTTGTGCCAGTTGACATTGATCCATAATTACATTCATATATGTTGGAATCCCCATTGGGTATAATGCAAATTGGACAGCTACCTCTTGCCTGATTTCCGCTGACTTCTGCTCATTTAGTCTTTCAGCGTTTTCTGAAAGGTAGACATCCCCAGCTGAATCTCCTGGGCAGCCATTTGAAAACGTCGCCTGCAGGACAACATGGTCACCGTTTTTTGAGGATTCTAGGAAAATAGCTTTCACGACATCAAAAACATGCTCTGAACGGCCTCTTACACATGTACTTACATCATCACTTTCCATCCAAACTTTTGATGTATCCACTGCTTCTAATGCTGATAGAATAATATCTACAAACCTATCAGACATTGGATAAATCGAAAAACGCGCCCCTGTAATTTCACTCGTACCACAAAAATTAGACATTTAACATTCCCCCATTCGTTAATTGACAACAAAAAAACTGCATCCCTAGGGAATGCAGTCGAATGCTATCAACAGTAACGTAACGATAAGCTTCTCCTGCACTTCCCCACGCTAGTATTATCTAGATCGGGTCATAAGGGTCGGACAACGTCCTCTCAGCCAAAAAGCTCCCCTAGTGCAAAAACCGTATGCAATTTTCATTGTTGCCTCAATAGTAAGATAAATTTCCCAACTTGTAAAGGGTATTGTTTTTCGGTCGGTGCCTGTCACCGCTCGTGGACACTGTCCACCTCAGGCGGACACTTACTGTACGTTAATAGAATACTATAAAATAAGAGGTTATATTTATTTTGGGTGGATAGCTAATTAATTTAGTTTTTCCTCCAGTTAAAAAAAGGTGGAGAGAGTATTTCTACTCTATCCACCTTTTTCTTATTTATTTTCCGGGATCAACTTTAATAGTTATTTCTGTTTCGGCCTCAGAATAACTTGCGGAGAAACCATTATTGAAATGGTCTTTTGCTAGGACAATGACCTTGTAGGTTCCAGGCTTTTTAGGTGTCCAAGTTACTGAGCTATTTACTCCGTAATTCTGTAATAGGGTAATATCTCCCTTTTCATCTTCTAGTAAGAATCGATATACCGCATATCTGCTTCCTTCTGAAGCTGCAGAGAATTGATATAGGTTTTTAAATGCATGGTTACCTGTTACAGTGTGTTCAACACTGACATTTGTCACTACTTCATCTACAACCGTAACTTGAGTATCATCGCTCTTATTGTTGGCAGTGTCTAAAGCAGTCACAATAATCGTTTTACCCACTGCCTGCTTTGCTATGTTAATAGTGAACTGGCCCTCTGTATTCGCAGTTGCTTCGCCAATCTTTTCACCATTAACCTCCGCAATAACAGTTGCTCCTGCTTCAGCAGTTCCATTAATTATGATGTCATTATCGTTTACAGCATTTACAATAGGTGCTTCTGGTGCTGTAACATCCGCAACTGTTACTTCCGTACTTTCACTTACATTACCTGCAGTGTCAGTTGCTGTCACAAGAACCTTCGTACCTGCTACTTGCTTAGCCACTTCGATAGTGAAATAACCTTCTGCATTAGCATTCGTTGTCCCAATTTCTTGTTCATTAACTTTTGCTGTTACAACGACATTTGCTTCTGTTGTTCCGCTAATCACTGTGTCTTGGTCTGTTACTGGGTTTACAACTGGTACTTCAGGTTTACTCGTATCGGTACCGATCAATTCTTTCGTGTCTCTCACACGGATACGTGTACCATCTGCAAAAGTACCGGAAAGACCGACTGCTTCAAGTGTATCGCCAACTTTAAGGATAGGCACTGGACCGCTTTGGTTAACAATATAACCATCTGTAAAGACTAACACGTCCCCAGTTCCATCGTTGATGATATAAGAATTATCGTCAAATATAGATACCACTTTTCCTTTTACCTTAACAAGTAAACCTTGGTTGGCATCAGATGTTGCTTCAACCGTAGGGACCACCTTAGGCTGTACTGGATCACCTGTACCAATTTTTATAACATCCTGGTCAAAACTAGTAAACTCAATCTCTTTGTTTCCGTCGAAGGTAATAATATGTCCGTAAATACGAACTTTATCACCTGGTTTAATGCTTCCCGCCGGAACTTCCTGGAAAGCCATGATACCGCCAGTTTCATCCTGTACATAGAATGCGTCGAAGAATACGCCGGCACCCGTTGTTACCGTTCCTTCTATTACCGTTGAAGAGTCCTCTGCTAAACCACGGGCCTCCCCAATCTTGGTAACTTTTGTTTCACGTCCCGCAAGCCAGTTAACTGCATTTAGCGAGAATTCGTCATTACCTTTTGGTTCATACGCTTCATCAATCTGCTTGTCATTAAAGATATTCATACCAGACACGATGACACGGCCATTTTCACCGATTTCTTCAGAAGCAATCAACGGAATGGCTGAGCCTCCAGTAGTATCAGAAACGGCGTCGTACGTATAACCGCCTTTAATATTCCCTTGATACGTAGTTTCATTACCCTTAGCTAGAATAGTAACTTTGCCACCGTCTAATAGTGGTTGGTCATTCACGCCTGATAAACTTGTTCCGCTGTAGTAATCTATGAACGATACGCGGTCAGTTATATAGTTTGACACTAATCCAGGGAACACTCTGACTGCAAATGGACTTACTTTTGGATCACTCCAGAAGTTCCCTGATTTACTATCATCAAACACTCCATCATTACCCATTCGGATAGCAGAACCAATTTCCGCCAGCAATGAGTTATTGATTGTTGGGTCTGTGCTGTTATTACTCTTACCAGCAAACAAGACAGAACCGCCATTTTTCACAAAATTAGCAATCGCAGTTTTCTCTTCTGCTGTAAAGGCAACGCGATTGTGTGTAACCACTAAAACCTTAACGCTGCTTAATACCGTGTCTGTAATCGTTTCTTTGTTTTCAACAACAGTATATCCTTCTTTTTGTAAAAGAACGGTGAAGGCTTTTAGGTTGTCTTTATACGTTCCACCATCTGAACTTGTGTTTTCATTGTTGTGTTTCGCATCAATCATAACCTTAATGCCGAGCGGCTCTTTTACATCTACATCTAGAGTAAACTGATTGCCTCCATATTCAGATGTAGTGACAGCAATTAACTTGTGATTGCCCTTTGTTGCGTCGTTCCAGGTGAATGTTGCTGTACCTACACCCTTTGAAACGATTGATGAAAGGTTTTGTGTACCGAAAAGGTTTGATTCTTTTACCTCATCAAAATAAAGGTCAACCTTCACATTTTGTACTTCTTGCGTACCATTGTTGCTTACATTTGCTTTTAAAGTAGCAGGGTTTCCGGCAATAATAACATCACCTTCAACATCGATTCCGTTAACACGTACGTCTACTGCTTCTTCTTTCGACCAGATTGGAGCAGAATACATTCTCTCACCATCTGCTTGTGTTACTCGAACGACAAACCATTGTTGACCGCCAGCAACCTTATAAGAAGGTTCCCATGTGAAATCTTTTGTCATTGGTGAGTATGAATCCACTACAACTCCGCCATTTGTAATTAGTTCTACTTTTTCAACTCTATCATCTGATTTATAATCAGCAGCCAAGTAGTCATATTCACTCATAGAACGATTTTCAGCAACTAAGTCGCTTCCTGTAATATTGAATTTTAATTCCTTGCTATCAACGGTGGAACCCATATAATAGCCATTTGCCAATACATTCAGTGTGAAGTTTGGATCTTCTACCATGTATACACGCATATTACGCATTGAGTGTAATAGAGATGCTTGTGAAAGATCATCGGCAACGATAACTGTACGCGCTCTTGTTTTTCCCCATGTTCCTTCATGGTTATCCTCACCATAAGTTGGAGCTACGTGCCAGCCTAAATCCAGTACAGAGAAGAATTTCTTCTCAGCATTCGCATAAGCGTAGTGTCCTGAACCATTACCAACTTCAAGCATGGTGAAAAGCTTGTCCACTTCCTTGTTATAAGGTTTGAAGTTGTTGAATGCATTGTTTGACATATCTGGGTGGTTAAACTGTCCAACGATGTCGTCATATGTCATAACCCATGCATAGTATTGGTTTAAATCTTGGTATTGCTTTCCGTTAATATTACGATCAATGAAGTTCTCTGATCCAAAGATATTTGAATGTCCCCATGTTGTAGAAGTCATTTCAAATGCTGGGAAAACTACATATTCACCATTTTCAGTGTTCTTTACAGCTAAATCCTTCGTTAACTGCCAATCTGAACTACCTGTACGTTCCTGCATACCATCACGAACCACTGTGTCCTGACCAAGTAAGGTTGGATCGATATCATGTGAATGGTCAGAGAAAGCAAACCAGTCATATCCGTATCTTTTACCAGCCGCAACCGCTGCTTCTGGACTTCCCGCACCATCATGAGAAATATTCGTATGATTGTGAGTTGTTCCACGGAAATGCTGACCGCCAGTGAAACGAGGAACAGATTCAAATGTCCATTCTTTCGTGCCGGTATTCCCTTTAGAGTCAGTTGCTTCTACTTTTACAGTATGAACACCGATTTCAAGGTCTTGCTCAGGTGTGTATTTTACCTGTTTTTTGCTGATTGTTGCGTTTGTTACTTCAGTTCCGTCAAACCAAACCTTAACAGTTGTTGTATCTACTTCACTTGGATCTTCCATTACAACTGAAATTTCTGGTCGCGGGCTTTCTACCCTAGTTCCATTTTGAGGAGTTTCGCTTAGGAATTCTGGTGCAAAGGTGTCTGCAATCAAGGTCACTTGATGCGGCGCACCAGCTGTTCCAGAAGTTTGCGTCTTTTCTCCTGATTTTGCTTCAATATAATATTCAAATCCAATTGCCGGTACATCAGCTCCATTAAGAGTTGCTGTATAACGACCTTCTGTTGTAGAAGTCATTGGAAGTGAAGTATATTCTGTTGCTCCTATTTCACGGTAGTAAGCTGTTACAGACTCAGCACCACTAGCAGCCGCAACAAATTCTATATTTGCATCTTCATAAACCTGAGTTAGAGGTGTATGGTTTAAGTTTAACATTGGTGTAATGTCTTTTACGTCACGTGGAAATACTTGATATCCATTAACATGTGTTGCATTTGTTGTATATTGCCCCACTATTCCTGTTACAGAATAGCTGTTGCCGATTATGAAATCTATGTCAGGCTTGATACCAGTAGATCCCATTACTCGGATAGTAGTTGCTTTATTGTTTTCATCTACCAATGTAACGTTGTAATTCGCACCAGTAGCTGCTACTGTTGATACTTTACCGCTTACTTTTACAAGGCTTCCTTCAAGAGGCTCGGCCACTGTAAATATATTTAAATCAAGAATGGTAATATCTTTTACAGCTGGAATTGGATTTCCTTCGCTGATTTTAACAATTGCAGTTGGTTCAAACTCAGTTAAACCATTATAAACGATGACTTTTCCCGTTACTTTTAGTTTGTCCCCGCGTTGAATGCTGAGATTTGAATCAAAGCTTCCGAATACGTTGATACCGCCAGTTGTGTCTTGTATATAATAGTTATTTTTCTGAGTTCCAAGAACACCATTTTGAACGGTTACTATACCTTCAATCGTGTAAAAATTGTTTAGGTTTAGCAAAATCCCTTTAGAATCTGTTGCTTTTACCTCATTTAAAGGTGTAACAACATCTAACACAGCTTTTTCAATCGCGACAGGAACGCTTTCTAACATAGTTCCTTTATCACTAGTTGTCTTTTGTGTAACATAAACTTTATCAGGAGCATTGTTAATCGTAATATTGAAATCTCCTGTTGCACCAGCTTTCACTTCAGCTGTATTTAATTTTTGTGTAGCCGCTTCATCGGCATATACATTAATAATAGCTTCCTTAACAGCAGCACCCGCACCGCCAATTAAAGTACCCTTACCAGCGTTTACCATGTAGCTTAGCTTATCAACTACAACATTGGCACTTGGTCCTGCTTTATTAATTTGAATAGCAGCACTTTCATCTAAATCAGTCTGTGTGGCAGCAATAAATACTGCTGATAGCACTTTTTCAGAAGTGAAGGTAATCTCAAAAGAACCGTTTTCTTCAGCTGTTGCTGTCGCAAGAGCAGTTCCTTTGTTTGCGTTTTCATAAATTTTAATTGTGGAATGGCCCTCAACAGCTTCAGGTCCCCCTGTAACTTTTACAGAAGTACCAGTTTGTAAAAATTGAATATGAAAACCTTTAGGCTGCAAACTTATTTGTGGAACCATTGGCTCTTCAGGAGTGCTTGCAGTATTTTTTGGCACTGGCGTTACTGCAACAAAGTCTGTTTTGTTGTCATCGGAATCCCAAGCATTTCCTTTACCTGCTGCAGGTTCTGTGTTGGCGTATGGTCTACGCTGAACACTCTTGGTAGCCGAAGGTGCTGGGGTTGGCCCCGTTCCTTCAAAAACACTAGCAGTAGAACCAAATCCTACATAATCTATTTCTACTGATTCGTTACTTACTAATTTCACTTTACCTGCACCGGCACCCATACCAACTGAGCCCGATGCGTCAGGAGTAGGAAGGTCAACACCGTTTGCTCCTCCGCCTTGTGAAATTAAATAGTATCCATAAGCTGGTATTTTTCCAGACAGAGGTGTCCCCGTCCAAGTCGTCCCGCCCGCTGAGGCATATTCAACTTTCCAGCCATCTAATGAAACTTCTTGGTCAGTTGGGTTATATAACTCAATAAAGTCCTTATTAAACGGTGCTCCGCTATTACCCCCACCGCCATAAACTTGAGAGATTACGACATGACTTGCCTGTTCGGCATAGGCTTTCCCCATTAAGCCGCTAGGCAAAAAGGTGCTAACTAATAAGAGAAACGCCATGAATGTGCTTGTCCAGCGTTTTAAATCTTTCCTCTTGCTATAACTCATCTCTGTACCACCCTTTTGTGTTGTTTTTCCTTCTATTTCTACTTTTCAGGTAAATAGTCTCCTCTCTCCCTCTCTCAATTAATATATAGCTCTATTATTCTACAAAATTTTCACCAATATAGGAATAACCAAAATCATGGAATTATACTGATAATTTACCTCTTATGTATACAAACTCAGATGAAATGTGATTATATATAGGAGGATTTCTTTTTTACGTTTAAAACTATTTTATAAAAATATTACAAAGGAGGTTGTTTAGTGATTTCTTTTTTTGACAAAAAAGGACAAGTATTGAAATTTCATTTTAAATTGAGTAGATTACTTAATATACTTGCCATATTTTTTATGATATCTTCATTTTTCCCATCCTTAACATATGCCCATGCCTATAGCGCAAGTTATACAAATATAAAGATGGATCCGGAAAAGACAGAGTTTGTTTTTTCTATTGATACCCTGTCAATTATTGAATTAATAGAGAATATTGATAAAAATAAAAACAATGAACTCGAGAAATCGGAAATGAAAGCGGAAAATCATGAGTTAGAGGAACTCGTTCACCACCATTTAACTCTTGACTTAAACAATCGGCAGCAAGAACCCACTTTGGAAAAAATGGTCATAGAGAAAAAGGAAGATAAGATATTTTTAACCTATTATTTAACCTTTCCAGCCTTTTCTGCCGGAGACACTCTTAGCCTCAATGATGGCCTGTATGTAAACGATCCGGCTACCAATTATGTTAACTTAATTTCCTTTGAGTTTGCTGGTACAACCGGCCAGGCTATTTTGCAAGGAAAAGAGCGGACTTGGACGATTCTCTTAACTGAAGCTCAGGAGGAGCAGCCACAAGATGGACAAACGGCGCAGCCTGACGAGAGTTCAGAACAGGAAAATCAATTAGAAGCAGCTCCTGCAGAAGAGACATCCAATTCCGGATGGTTTTCCTTTTTCAAATTAGGCATGCTCCATATTTTAACGGGGTATGACCATCTGTTATTTTTATTAGCATTACTATTGAGAAAGCAAACGTTCAAGCAATATGCAGCAATCATCACTTCTTTTACGATTGCCCACAGTATCACGATTAGTTTAGCTGTTTTAGGAATTATCACTCTGCCTTCACGTTTTGTTGAGGCGGTAATTGCCTTTAGTATTGTTTATGTTGCGCTCGAAAACATTTTCCGAAAAGAAATCAATCATCGCTGGGGCCTAACCTTCCTATTCGGTTTAATTCACGGTCTTGGTTTTGCCAATATCTTAAAGGAAATGAACATCCCAAAAGCCGACTTGGCGGTTGCTTTAGTCAATTTTAATATTGGAATCGAGGTTGTCCAGTTAGCATTGGTATTACTCGTTCTACCACTGTTAACCTATATGTTCAAACTCAAATCATCGGGACTGATTATTAAGGCTGGGTCAATCATAGTCGCAGCACTGGGAGCCTTCTGGCTTATAGAAAGACTCTTCACATAAAAACCTAACTATCAAGGACTATCCTGCATTCCCCATCTAATCGAAGGGAAGCAAGATAGTCCTTTTTCCATACGTGCAATATTTATGCACTTGCTCAGCCCTAGAAGCTGTCATATGATAGAAAAAAATATACAATGATGTATAAATGGTGACAGGCACCGCGAAAGTGTCACCGAAAAGGAGGTCAGCCCGCAATGGAACAGAGTGGGGTTTTTAAGTCTGTTTGCCCGCTGGATTGTCCAGATCAGTGTGGTTTGCTGCTGCATAAAGAGGATGGAAGGATTGTTAAAGTTGAGGGGGATCCGGAGCATCCGGTGACGAAGGGGAATATTTGCAATAAGGTTCGGCATATGACTGAAAGGATTTACGATGAGAACCGACTTAAATATCCTATGAAAAGGGTTGGAGCTAAGGGCGAAGGAAGGTTTGTGCGAATCAGCTGGGACGAAGCTATTTCAACTATTACTTCCCGTTGGAAGGCACTTGTTGAAGCAGATGGTCCAGAAAGTATTCTTCCCTATAGTTTTTATGGAAACATGGGGCTGCTGACTGCCGAGGGAATGGACCGCAGATTCTTCAATCGCTTAGGTGCGTCTCAGCTGGAACGAAGTATTTGTAACTCTGCCGGATCTGCGGGTTACAGATATACCATTGGCGGAAGTTATGGCGTAGATCCTGAAGATACGATACATTCTAAACTTATTATTTTTTGGGGCATTAATGCAGCTAGTACCAATATGCACCAAGTAGCTCTCGCACAAAAAGCACGCAAACAAAATGGCGCTAAAATTGTGGTAATTGATGTCCATAAAAATCAAACTGGCAGATTAGCAGATTGGTTTATTCCGATTTTACCAGGTACAGATAGTGCTCTAGCACTTGGACTTATGCATATTTTATTTGCGGAAAACATGGTTGATACCAGCTTCCTGCAGCAATATACAGTCGGTTATGAGGAACTGCGCGAGCATGTTGTTCAATATGACCCTATTACCGTTTCAGGAATTACCGGTGTTCCTGTTGAAGATATCTATAAGCTTGCTAGAATGTATGGAAATACTTCACCTTCCTTTATTAGAATCGGGAATGGACCACAGCACCATGACAATGGCGGCATGTTTGTCCGTACGATTTCATGTCTTCCTGCACTGACAGGTCAATGGCTTCTCAAAGGCGGCGGGGCCATTAAAGGGAATTCAGGGTATCTTTCAGTGAACACAACAAAACTCCAGCGTCCTCGGTTATTGAAGAACAAACAAACGAGGGTTGTTAACATGAACCAACTTGGCGAAGCACTGCTTTCGTTAGAACCACCTGTAAAGTCGTTGTTTATATATAGTTGTAATCCTGCTGTTGTAGCGCCAGAAGGACAGAAAGTGAGGCAGGGTCTTGAGCGTGAGGATTTATTCACAGTTGTCCATGATTTATTTTTAACAGAGAGTGCCAAATATGCTGATATTGTTCTGCCTGCAACCTCATCCTTTGAAAACACTGATATCTATACATCCTACTGGCATCATTATATTCAGATTCAACAGCCAGTGATTGAAGCATACGGTGAGGCAAAATCGAATGTCGATGTTTTCCGCTTATTGTCAAAAGGAATGGGATTTGAAGACGATGCCTTTGCGGAATCAGAATCAGAAATGATTGGACAAGCACTTGATTATTCTAGTAACCCATATTTGGATGGAATCAATTTTGAGAAGTTAGTAGAGAAGCAGTTTGTAAAAGCAAATGTCAAACCATTGTTCCCTGGCAAGCTGCGCACACCCAGCGGGAAAATTGAATTGTACTCTAAGCGGATGAAAGCATATGGATATCCTCCATTGCCAACATATATTCCATTAGTTCATGACGGGGACCATCCCTATCAATTTATCCCAGCACCCAATCATAATTTCTTAAACTCTACTTTTTCAAATAATCAAAAGCATATAAGTTTAGAAAAAGAAGCACGGTTACACATGAATTTGGATGATGCTGCCGCTGCTGGTATTGTGGATGGGGATCAGGTGCGTGTCTGGAACGGACGCGGGGAATGTATTCTAAAGGTGAGTGCAGGAGAAAACGTCCTCCCAGGAGTAGTCGTCTCCCAAGGACTTTGGGCAGATATTGAGGGTACAAAACAACTCGTTAACACACTAACACCAGACCGAATCGCCGACATGGGCGGAGGAGCAACATTCTTCTCAGGCAGAGTCAGTGTTGAGAAAATATACAGTGATGTATAAATGGTGACAGGCACCGCCCAAAGGGCGGTGCCTTGTTATTCGATCTAGAGCGAGAGTTCTCCAATGTTTTGCAGGAAGGCTCCTGTTTCTTGTTTGCCTTTTTCTTCTTCGATTGTACCTGTATTAAGTCGAATGATGTTTTGTAGGGTGCCTTTTAATTTCTTTTCCCGAACGATTACTTCACCCAGAATATCTAATGTTGCTGCCTTGGATCGCAGAACCTCTTCGCTTACATCACGATCAAGGATAAGCTGTCCATTAACTATAATAGAGACTGGATGGTCTAGGGCGAGAAATTGTTCGTTAGACCAAACTTCTTCCCCATCAATCACAATAAAACTATTTTCGTAAGGTAATACTTCAGTTTCCATCAGACTTAAACGTTCATAGACGAGGTCTTCGACTTCCTCGTGGCAAATGATGACGGAAGTTGAGTGTATTTTTTCAATTGCTTTCGTCAGCATATCTCTTGTAACGTCACTCTCAATAATAACTGGTTTATTTGTGAACCATTTTTTCTGTTGGAACCTGCGAATCGAGCGGCCATTTAGCCGCAGTTGCTTCGAAAGAACTTCATATCCAGCAGGAATCACTTCTACTTTACAAGTTGTTAAAGAAGCTGCTTTTTTATATAAATATGTTTCTTGATTCTCATATAGCGAGATTTTCCCATTCACTTCCAACTTGCTAAGCTTCTCACTGAATAGATCCATATTAAGGTCCTGTGCTAAAGCTAAAACTCCATTCACCACTAAATATAAAGACTCCTCTATCGATTGTAAAAAGGAATTCGTAAGTGTGAATTTGCCATTTTCAAACCTAGGCGGTGCACCATGATAGGTTTCTACTTCACCAGAACCTTTGGTCAACATCCTTCCGGCCAAACCAGATAAATGGGCTGGGCTATAAACCTTTCCATTTACCAGCATATTTATTTGCTCCGCTTGAACTTGGTCAGGCTGAATATCTGGATCGATAATAACAATACCATTTACTAGGATAAAAACCGGCTCTACAATCGAGGAAAGATAGTTTTGATTTAGATTTAAAACCCCATTAAAAAGGCGGTAACCCACTGGAACCTCGATACTAGACCCAATATTTCCAATACTCAGCGTTGACAATAGATGTGCATTTTCTTTCCCGTAGATAACTAACCCTACATTTTCAATACGTTCGATACCCTTCACGCTTTCTTCGGTTGCATTTACCAAATTTAACAATCCTACATTTCCAATTCGCTGACTCATTTATTTTTCCTCCTCTAAGATTTTCCTTAATTTCTTGATGGCAAGATGAAGCTTATAACGCACTGTCGACGCGGGAATCCTTAGCTGTTCACCAATCTCCTGACTCGAAAGGCCTAACCAATATTTTTTAAAAATAAGATCACTTAATTCTTGTGGCAAATGAGCAAGTAATTCGGTAACTTCCAAATGACTTACACCCGTTTCCTGTATGGAAAAATCAAAGTCATCCTCCCACTGTGTCAAACGCTGCTCTTTTCTACGATCATCGATTAACCTGTTTTTCATTACCCGAAAAAACCATGCACGCTGCTTGTAGATAGGTAAATTTAGCAGCTGTGGTTCGTTAAGCGACTTTACCATAGCGTCCTGAACCAAGTCATTGGCCTCCTGCCCATGTCTAGCAATGGAACTCGCAAACCGCAAGAGATCATCTTTTAACGCTTCATATAAATCACTCACTTCCACATTCACAGTGATCACTCTCTTTTTTCCAATTTTTTGTTCAATGAATTTCTTTGCTTTGGGAATTCAGTTGTTTTTGCCGCTTTCAGTTAGATAACGAATGAGGAAAGTAAAGTGTTGGAGAAATTTTTAATTATTTTTTAAAAATTTAAAATAGCGGGTTTTCCTATAGATTAATACAATTAGAAGATTGGCGCCATTTAAAAAGACAAGGCACTTGTCCTTGTCTTCCATAGAGGTTATTGAATTTCTAAATCTAATGGTCTGAGCTTAGCCTCAATATCTGCCCGGCGGGGTTCTAAAAATGGCGGCAGTGCAAGCTTTTCCCCTAATGTTTCAACCGGCTCGTCCACATCGAATCCTGGTGTGTCGGTTGATAATTCAAAAAGAATATGATTAGGTTCACGGAAATAAAGTGCCTTGAAGTAGTATCGTTCAACCTTACCCGAATTCATTAATCCTGAATCAGCAATTCGCTTTGCCCAATACTCATATTCTTCCTCATTCGGAACACGAAAGGCGACATGATGAACACTACCCCTGCCCGCTCGCATCCTTGGTAAATCAGGCCTGGTTTCGATGTGCACCTCAGCTCCTGGCCCGCCTTCACCTGTTGTAAAAACTTGAATCGCCGGAAAATCACCTTCAAGTGATGGGTAGGTGCCTGCCTGTGTAAAACCCATCACTTCTGTTAGAACGGTTACCGTTTTTTCGGGCACAGCCACCGTTAAGGTAACGGGGCCCAAACCAATGATGGCATTTTCAACCGGGACATCACTTTTATCCCATGGAACACCTGGACCTACTCCCGCTTCACCGTTATCCGCCACTAAAACTAAACGAGTGCCCTCGAAATCTTGAAAGGCAAGAGAATCGCGGTTGTTACGTTTCTCAATCTGCCCATGCTCAATACCAAACTTCTTAAATCGTTCTTCCCAATAATGGAGAGCTTGCGTATCCTTCACGCGCAGTGAGGTAGATGAAATACTCCCCACACCTGGATACGTATGCCCCAAACCAGGAATATCAAAGAAGGTAATCTCCGTACCAGGACTTCCCTTAGCATCACCATAAAATAAATGATAAGACTCTGTATTATCCTGATTCACCGTTTTCTTGACTAACCTCAATCCTAAAATCTTTGTATAAAATTGAAAGTTCCGCTCAGCCTTACCGGTTAAGATCGAAACATGATGTAAACCTAACAGCTTCATAAAATAGCCTCCTAAACGAACTTCAATACAATATCATGATCATGAGACGTTCATTATCTCGAATTCAAGATAATTATATCCAAACCATCCTCTCCCGTCAACCTCACCGACTTTAAAACTCCGATATACTGTCCACCCCACGTGGACAAAATAGCCAATTTGTCCACGGATGGTGACAGGCACCGCTAATGAGCACCAATAATGTGCACCTCTAATGCCCCTACTGGTTATAATCCCAAACAATCTTCCATTCCTCGTCTTCTTCTACTGCAAAGACTTCCTGTTTTAGGTCGAAGTTGCCGTATTTTCCTTTGTAGGTTTGGGTGATGAGGATTTTGTAGACGTTTTTAATGGCAGGACCTTCTTCCGATATTTTCCACTGATCGATTTTTTCCGGTTCTCCCAAAACAAAATCGAAGGTTTCGACGCCAAAGTGGTTCATAAATACGTGAGCTCTGTCTTGAATATAATGCCCTTTGTTAAATTTTTCTTTCATGGTTGAATGGAAAAGATTCCAGGATGACGAGAATTCTCCTTCTTGCTCAAACTGATAAAATTCCGATACCACCGCTGCCGCCTCTTTATCAGGAGAATTCCAAGCACCTTTTATTAACATAAAAACAATAACGATACATATTAAGAGCACCATTCCCATTACAAGACCCTTAAACGACGCAGATTTTCTAGACATGACAAGTGTCTCTCCTTTAATACCGACATTCCATACTAAAGGCTATGTCCACCCACGTCCAAATATTATTAAAGTTAATTTACTCAACACATACACAAAGCTGAAACTTCCTAACTGTCCACCTCAGGCGGACAGTGTCCACGAGCGGTGACAGGCACCGCGAATGACACCACCAATGGCACTACCCAGTGGCACTACCCAACTTAGCGAAATTCATCTTCGATATAGTCTAGTTCCTCCTGAGGGGTGAGGAGTCTTGTGGCTTTGCCGATGTTTCCATTTTGGTAGGACCATATTTTATTGTGTGCGCTTACTGAGTTGCTGAAGTCTTGTCTTGTCCAAGGTTCGAGGATTTGTAGCAGCATTTGTTTGTTACTGCTATTTTTAAAGTCTTTGTTTTGTATGACTTCGTTTAATTTCTGTACTTTGTCAGCGGTGATTTCGGAGGCACCCCATTTTTTGTCTGCCTCTACCTTTTGATGGGTCATATTGTGAACTTCTTGGATAAGTTCCCCTTCGCTCATTGTTTCGTACTTGTCCGTTACTTTACTTGAAACTGGCGCAGCAAAACCTTTATCGATTTTGGTTTGTGCCTCTTTCGCGGCAACAGGATCGTTTTTCTTCAAGGTGACTTTCATCCCGCTATCATCACTTAAATAAAGATAAACTCCCACGATACATGCTAGAATCCCAATAATAGGACCCGCCACTCTAAGCTTTTTCATTGTGCTCTCTCCCTCTTAACTCTATTTATTTATCTATCTAACTCGTTTGGAAAAGCCCAATTTCTATTAATTATACAAAATTATCCCATATCCTTGTACATTATTGTTTAAAACTAGGATATATTTTACTTAATATTAAGCTAGAATATATAACCTCATCCATATGAAAACTTACACCTAAGTAAAAGGTGCCTACCATAAATGATGGATAGGCACCTTTAAATAAGAACAACAAGCCAGTAACAGTGAAGAAAAAATATCAAGGTATAGAAGCTGGACGCGAAAACAGTGAGCCCCTTTGTAAGGGAGGATGTTGGTACTTTTTTAAAAAAGAGAAACAAGTAAAGGCACAGCGAAAATACCAGTTTAATAATCAGAAATAATGCTGGATCTGCTTCATATATTTTACTCATTAGTGGGTTCATTTCTTGTATGATTGAATTTTCCAAACCAAAGAATGTAATGAAGGCATCAAAAATATTTAAGAGCGATAAATAATGAAAGAGAAAAACCACTTTTACCATCACCTCAAAAGGTTCCTAATAACGAACATTCTATTATTTTCCTTTTGGAGGGTGTGATATCCTGCCTTTTCGAGCGGTAATCGTTAGACAAAATCCCCTATTATCCTTTTTATTTCAACTTACAAACTGTTTTATGAAGGGAACATTTACTTTTAAGTTTAGCGTTATCAAACGAATTGTGTCGAAGAGGAAAAAGAAAACTCGAAAAAGGGGGAAGAGGGAAAAAGCTTTGGTACGAGTGAAACTGCTATTTTTATAAATTAGGGATTTATCCACACCGCATTTTAAAAAAAAGGCTCAGAATTCAATATTCTGAGCCGCTTTCACGTTAAAATTACGTATGAGAAACAATAAATTCTGTATTTCCCTCAAGTTCAAATTCTCCAAATCCTACTGGAAGGATAAAGTGGTTTCCTTTTTTTAAGTGATACGTTTCACCTGCATGAAGTAGTGCACCCGTACCGTTAATTACACTTACGAGCAAGTAGTGGCCATCGGCAGTAAAAGATGCTTTGCCATCAACATTCCATTTGTAGACAGAGAAGAATTCAGATTCTACAAATGTCGTTACTACTGCATGATCACGTTCCTCCACTTTCGGAGTAACGCCTGTTTCTTGATGAGGAACTGTTGTCACATCAATGGCTTTTTCTAAATGAAGTTCACGCAGATTACCTTCTGCGTCTCTGCGGTCATAGTCATATACTCTATAGGTGGTGTCTGAGCTTTGCTGCGTTTCTAGCACGAGAGTTCCCTCACATAATGCGTGGATGGTCCCGCTTGGAACATAGAAAAAGTCACCAGGTTTAATTTTCACCCTGCGAAGCAGCTCGTTCCACTTTCCTTCATTAATTTGTTGGATTAATTCCTCTTTTGTTTTAGCATTATGGCCGAAAATCATATCGGCCCCCTCTTTACAATCAAGGATGTACCAACATTCGGTTTTACCTAAATCCCCATTTTCATGAACCTTTGCATATTCATCCTCAGGATGTACCTGAACAGATAAATCAGCATTGGCATCTAGTATTTTTGTTAATAGCGGAAAAACTTCATCTGTTTGATTTCCAAATAACTCAGGTTGTTTTTTCCAAAGCTCTTCTAAAGACATTCCTTCAAATGTTCCATTTTCAATAATCGACGGACCATTGGGATGAGCGGAAATCGCCCAGCATTCGCCAGTTTGATTTGATGGAATTTCATAACCAAATTGGGTTGTGAGGGCAGTTCCGCCCCAAATTCGTTCTTTAAAAACTGGTTTTAGAAATAATGGCTGTTGCATTAATGATAACCTCCGCTTGAATTAGTTATTCTCTTGAAGTGCCTGCTTGGCTAGCATAAGGGACCCTGTAATTCCAGCATGATCGCCCAAACCTGGACTGACAATATAGTCTGAAAGTTCAGGCAAGGAAACATAACCTGCAAGAAATTCATTTAAGTATTTATAAATAGTAGGAAATAATTGCTTCTGATGCATGACTCCCCCGCCGAGAATGATTTTTTTCGGTGATAGGATCAATACATATTGCATAAGAGCTTGAGCAATGTAATAACCTTGCATGTCCCATACCTCTGGTTTGTCTACTAAGTCGATTCCCTTTGCTCCCCAGCGGTCCTCGATCGCCGGTCCTGCCGCAAGACCCTCCAGGCAATCACCGTGATACGGACATTTCCCCTGATACTCATCCTGTGGATGACGTCTAACCAGAATGTGCCCCATTTCCGGATGTGATAATCCCTGAAGAAGGTTACCCTGCACAATTGCGCCTGCTCCAATTCCAGTTCCGATTGTTATGTATAAACAGCTATCCAAACCCTTTGCTGCTCCATGAGTAACCTCGCCTAATGCAGCTGCATTCACGTCGGTATTGAAACCAATCGGTACCCCGAATTCTTCCGCTAACGTCTTTACAATTGGGTAATCACGCCACCCCGTTTTAGGTGTCGAGGTAATGGACCCGTAGCTGGGACTTTCCATATTCACATCAATTGGTCCGAAAAATCCCACTCCAATTGCCTCGAGTTGGTATCCATTAAAAAAGTCAATCACCTGTGGCATCGTTTCTTCTGGAACCGTCGTTGGGATTTGAATCCGCTCTATAATCTTCCCTGTTTTATCTCCGACAGCACAAACAAATTTCGTACCGCCCGCTTCAATAGCACCTAACATCAAACTCCCCCCCCAGTTAATAATCAAAGCACATGAATCAATTATACTAAAAACACACACCCATTAATAAAAAATTCAGTGGAACATCAATAAAAAAAGGAAAACCCATGAGCTCGGTTCCCCTTTACACCATTAAAATCAGCTAAAGAGATGAACTGTCCGCCTGAGGTGGACAGTGTCCACGAGCGGTGACAGGCACCGTATTTACACCACGTTTAGTAAGCTAGCGATATTTCTTGCGGTGTTGACGATGTTTTGGTGTGCGTTTTTGAGTGCGTCTTCTAGTGTGGTTATTCCAGGGACTATGCTGAAAACGCTGGTGATTCCATATTGGTAGACGGCTTCGTAGCCTGCTCCGAGTGATCCAGCTAGTGCGATGACGGGTACGTTATATTTTTGTGCTACTGCAGCTACGCCTATGGGTGTTTTACCGTATATAGTTTGGCTGTCGATTTTACCTTCTCCTGTTATAACAAGTGAGGCATCTCGAATATGGTCTTCTAAGCCTGTTGCTTCCACGACGATTTGAATTCCCTTGCGCAACTGACATGGGAGGAATGCGAGTAGTCCTGCGCCTAAACCTCCTGCTGCACCTGCACCTGGAATTTCACTAACACCCTTACCCTTACCTAAATCTCTGTCTATGATCCTAGCAAAATGGCCTAGATTCTGGTCCAATACCCTGACCATTTCAGGTGTTGCACCTTTTTGGGGACCGAAAACTACACTGGCGCCTGTTTCACCTAGCAAAGGATTCTCAACATCACAAGCTACTTCCAACCGTATTTCATTGAGTCTTCCATCAAAGTCTTCTAAATTAATAGAATTCAGGTTTGCTAATGCACCGCCGCCAAAGCCGATTTCACAGCCATTCACGTCCAGTAATTTGCCTCCCAAGGCCTGTACCATTCCTGCTCCACCATCATTAGTCGAACTTCCTCCGAGCCCTAGGATAACGGTTTCTACGTTATATTCCAGAGCTGCTAGGAGGAGTTCACCCACACCAAAAGTTGTGGTATGTAACGGATTTCGCTCTTCTGGTGATAGTAAATGTAAACCTGATGACGCTGCCATTTCAATGACGGCTGTTTTTCCATCATGAATTAACCCGAAGAACCCCTCTACTTTTTCGCCTAGCGGGCCTGTTACATCATGCTTAATTACCTGTCCCTCCACCGCACTGACTAATGAGTGAACGAGTCCTTCTCCGCCATCAGCCATGGGCACTTTTACATATTCAGCGTCTGGAAAAACTTCGAGAAATCCCTGTTCAACCGCGTTCGCCACCTCAAGGGCAGATAAGCTCTCTTTAAAAGAATCTGGCGCAATCACAACTTTCATAGCTTTCTCCTCTTTGATTTATTGAAGTATAATTTCAGTACAACTTTAATTTTATAGTTTTTCAGAGTCAAATAAAAATTAATTCTTTATTACGTATACTTTAGGAAATGTTCCTATTCCTTTAGGAGCTAGTCTTTACAAGACTCCCTCTGATCTATCGCAATAAAAAAGGAATCCCCCTAAGTTGGAATTCCTTCACGTTCTCTTCACATTTCTTGTCTTCGCTTTCTTACGAGAGGGTACGGTTATTACACCATCAAAGTAACTATACATAACAGGAACAACAATCAAAGTCAGCAGCGTACTGCTAATCATCCCTCCTATGACGGTTATACCCATGGGCTGGTTGATTTCTGTTCCTTCACCAATACCTAGTGCCAGCGGGATAAGTCCAAGAATCGTGGTAAGAGATGTCATAAAGATTGGCCTTGCCCGATCTCTTACAGATTCTACAATGGCTTCATGTGTCCCTATGCCGCTTTCCTTTTTCTGATTAATAAAATCGACAATTACAATCGCATTGTTCACGACAATACCCGCAAGTACAATTACCCCAATGATAACAGTGAGACTTATTGGGCTCATCGTAGAGATTAAAGCGAGTGCTACTCCAATTACCATTAATGGGACGCTAAACATGATCACAAATGGATATTTTAGTGATTCAAATTGGGCAGCCATGACGAGGTAAATAAACACGACAGCCAGCACCAGCGCAAGAATTAACTCATCGATGGACGAATCAAGCAATTCCTTTTCCCCGCTAAAAACAATCTGTGACTCCTCTGGGAGATTTAAGGAGGCAATCTCCTGCTCGACCTTTTTTGAAATAGCACCTAGATTGGTGCTGGTTTTGTATTTTAAGGTAAACTGGACTGCCTCCTGTTGGTTTATACGATGAATATCAACAGGTCCACTCTTTGTTTCTATCTTTGAAACATCATCTAATGTGACATAACTGCCGTCCAGTTTCTTGATTAATAGGCCTTTTAAGTGGTCCAAATTACTTGTAATATCCCGGTCATATTCCACAAAGACACTGTGGATTTCGCCTGTATCGGAAACCATCTGTGTGGCTCTGGTGCCGCGCGTTACATCGTTAACAATCATCGCAATCTGCGCAGGAAGGAGTCCATGTTTTAGTGCTGCCTCCCGGTCTACGTTAATTTGGATTTCGTCTACTTTCTCCATCAGATCCGTTTTTAACTCATTCACGTCTTTTAGGTTGTTTAATGTTTGATAGATTTTATCTACACTTTGTGATAACCGTATTTTATTACTATCTCTTACACTAAAAGAAAGAGTATGCGGGCTTGAGCCAGTTGAAGACTGCAGGATAAAGGATAACTCCGCGCTTTCATTCGCAGAACGAGCTGCCTTTTCCAGCTCCTTCTTAACATCATCCACAAATTGAAAAGTTGTCCTGCTGCGCTCATTTCCTTCCTTCATTTTTATATACAGCTCTCCTACATTTGCATTCGTCGAGCCCCTGAAGGTCCCTTCCTGGGTCGTCCCTATTAAACTAACGTATGTATCGACATCATGTTTCTTTTTTAAGTGTTCCTCTAATGATGATAGAACACGATCTGTTTCAGTAAGCGCGGCTCCATTTTCAAGTTTAACCCGTACACTAAAGAAGCCTTCATCCTGACTTGGCAGGAATTGTGTTCCAACAGTTGTTAAGCTCCACACACTAAGGAGAAGGAAAAAGAAGGTGATTAGTAAAACGGCACCTCGGTGTTTCAGAGACCAGATGACAGATTTCTCTATCCTCTTAACCCAGCTATTCTTTTGTCTTCTATTTTCAAATTTTCTCTTTGGTGCTCGTAATAATCTGCTTGCAAGCATCGGCACCACTGTCAAAGCAACCACAAGGGATGCGAACAAACTAAAGGAAATCGTTAACGCAAATTCAGTAAATAGCTCTCCGATGAGTCCAGTAATAAAGACCACTGGCAAAAATACTGAAACAGTAGTTAACGTGGAAGCTGTTATCGCAGCTCCTACCTCTTTTGTCCCCTCCAGCGCAGCCACTTTAGGTGATTTTCCCATTGAAAGATGACGATATATATTTTCAATCACCACAATGGAGTTGTCGACAAGCATCCCAATCCCGAGCGCCAGTCCGCCGAGAGTCATAATGTTTAGGGTGAAGTCTGCAAAGTACATTAGCACAAAGGTTACAATGACCGAATAAGGAATCGCAATTCCGATAATAAGAGGGCTCTTGATATTTTTTAAAAATAAAAACAACACAGCCATAGCCAATACTCCACCCACGAGAAGAGATGAGGAGATATTACTGATTGCCATCTGAATGAAATCCCCCTGATCAAAAAGGACTTCTGACGTGATGCCTTTATATTTTTCTCTTTTCAGAAGCTTGTCCAGCTGGTTTGTAAATTCTTTTGAAACCGCAGCCGTATTGGAATTGGATTGCTGTAGAACACTCAGCAGGACAGACGGCGCCTGATTCGTTCGTGTAATGGTTCGGTCATCCGCTTTGGTCAGGTGTACATTACTAATATCCTTCAGTTGAATTTTTTCACCTGTTAAGGGATTTACCCCTACTGTTAAGCTCTCTAAGGTACTAATGGAATGAATGCCGCTGACAATCCTGGTTGTGAGTTCTTTTCCTTCCGTTAGGATCGTATCTCCCGGCATCGAAATATGATTTGCTTTGATAATATCGACTACATCCGAGTGACTCAGTTGGTAGCTTTTCAGTTTTGCCTGGTCCAGTTCAACCCTGACCTCCTGAACAGAGGTACCTGATAGATTCACACTCGCGACACCAACCACTTTCGTTAGCTCGAGCTTTAATTGTTCCGCAAGCTCTCTAAGTGTTTTTTCATTAGTGTCAGAAGAAAGCGACAGCTGGATAATCGGAAACATAGCAGGATCAAACTTCAGGAAACGAGGTTTTCCAACTCCCTCGGTTAGCGGAGCCATATCAAGCCTCTGGAGCACATCCGTCTGTATCTCATCAATATTTGTTGACCAGGAAAATTGCATTAATATAAAGGCAGCACCTTCCTGTGAAGTAGAAGTCATCGTTTTGATCCCAGTAAGGGTGGCAAGGTTCTCCTCTAACGGTTTTGTTACCTTCTCGATAACCTCCTCCGGACTAGCGCCAGGGTAAGCCGCCACGACAACCCCAACCGGTGGATTAATCTCAGGAATCAGCTTCATCGGAATCTTCATAAGCGAAACCCCGCCTAAAATCAAAACAAGAAACATCGTTACAAGCGTAAAAATCGGCCGCCTAATCGAAAAATCACTAACCCACATCCCAAAACCCCCAAATAAATATCCATACATACAGTATTTTCCAACCATAAAATAAACATACTGTGGTGAAATATACCGCGGTGACAGGCACCACTAAAATACAAATGTCCGTGTGGGGCGGACAGTGGATAATGGGACAGGTACCATTTATTCTGGAATACATAAAAAGGGAGAAGTGCTTCTTGGCACTTCTCCCTTCTTATGATCTACGTATCTCCCTTGATGTTAACTTTTTACAGTTTCCATTTTGGGAAGTCTTTTACCTTTTGTTTTTCATACTCTGTCATTCTCGAGTAGGAATGTGACAGTTTTGAAAGGATGTACCCCTGAGGGCTGGCGGTTTCGTCCAGATCATTAACCTCTTGCAGTTTAATATTCGTAAACATAATGGCTATTTGAGCTAAACTCTCGATTGTGTCCATCAATTCAGGGTTGTCATTGTAATTTTTCTTGGCAATTGAATAAACAGTATCCAGTCGGCTCCTAATGTGCTTTAGCGTTTCTGCATCAAATTGGTCTTTTTTCATTACATTTCACCCCTTATTACTATAAGCATATGGAACTTTATAGTAAGTGGAACGTAATAAAATAAATAAATATAAGTAAGAATAAACTGGCTCACATAGAAAATTCCAATACAGCACTAAAAAGGCATTTTCCCAAAACATGAGAGAATATGCCTCCTGCATAAAAAGGATGATTTATAAGAAATATTGGTAGCACACAACCGCCTCTACCTGCTTAAATCCTTCCTGTATATATAGAGCCTGTGCCCGCTCATTCTCTCCATTCACACTAAGTATTGTACGTTTATAGCCTTTTTCCCTGGCAAACTGTAAGGAGGCTCTCAGCAAGATCCTACCTAAGCCGCGGCCTTGGTATTCAGGCGTAACTGCGACAGGTCCGATATTCATAATCGGAGCATCTTCATATCCATCATCGGCACCCCGAATAACGCCTACTGGCCTGCCATGATGGAAAAGAAGAAGCATGCCGCCTTCAAGGTAATCGTCATCGTGAAGGAGCTTAGTCACCCCTTCGATTGTAATCGGAGTTTCACTGCCTTTAAGCGTCGAAAAAGCTGCATTACGCACCAAAGCCCAATTTTCTTCATCCTGCCCTTGTTGAAAAGGTCTCAGTTCATATCCCTCAGGAAGGGTGTTGTCAGGTACCTCCAAATCCTCTCTTACAAGGAGGAAGGCGTATCTTTCCAATGAAAACTTCATGCCTTGTATAATTTCGATCAACTTTTTATTTACAACTGGAATAAACAGAAAAACCTTCTCTAGGTTCTTTGTATGGTTTAATAGATTCTTTAACAGCTGCTGATAGCATTGAATATCCTCAACTTCAGAATGAAAGATTCGAAAACGCGCTCTTTTTCCTCGTATATGATAATCATCCATCACCAAAGAAGCTGATCCTACAATATCATCCTTCTCATTTATGAGTATATAAGTAGGATTTTCATCACCCACCTGAAAATCCCGTAATTCAAAATCATACAAATAAGAGTCATCAACCTCACTGCGATGCTTTCTACAATACGCAGCAAAATCCTGAACTTTTGCCTCCTCTAACGCTACAACCTTCATTCATCCGCCCCCTCCCTAAATTAATTTTACGGTGCCTGTCACCATTTATGCAATATCTCTTCATTTATGCATTCCATTCGATCATTTTATTCATATGTATGAAACGACTGGTAACGGTCAAGCTTGTTAGATGGGAGGTTGGATGATGAGGAGTTTGTTTATTTTGTTTTGGTGCGGTGTGATTTTGGTGTTTACTTGCACTTCAAGTTTTCATGATTTGATTCATTTTGGGGTTGTGGCGTTTCAATTAGATGTTAATCCACCATATTCAGAGTTCTTTTTTCCATTCCCCTCTGACGTTAGCGGAGACCTATGGATACAAAAACTGGGTCATATATTAGCTTTTCAATTTCTTACAGTGCTGCTGTTGATGAAATACA
The DNA here is from genome assembly GCF_019749295.1 of Neobacillus niacini. Taxonomy (GTDB): domain Bacteria; phylum Bacillota; class Bacilli; order Bacillales; family Cytobacillaceae; genus Neobacillus; species Neobacillus niacini_D. Next base: position 98,927 of record NZ_JACWFG010000006.1, on the reverse strand, counting down.
AATCTAAGATTTTCATCCTAACAGCGGCTTTCTCCTTTGCCGTTCTAACTGAATTTCTCCAATTATACTTTCACCGAGGCGGCAGAGTTTTTGACATTGGCTTTGATTTAATAGGTATTTTGATTGCGTTAGCGATAGCAAGTCTCTTCCCTATCAGTAAACCTGACTACATATCTGCAAAAAATTAACTAGCATTGAACCAGCTTCCTCCTCTTGCCCCTTGAATTTCCTCTAGACTTAGGCAAGAATAAATAGATTAAGATATACGAATGAGGTGGGTACTAGTGGAGTGGAAAATTAACAAAGTACAAAGAGATCAAGTAGATCGATTTGAAATCGTACAGGAAGACGTAACCCTTCCAAATCATACTGATATGCATTTTTCCTTTGTGAATTTTGCAAAAGGAGTTTGTATACTGCCGATTACTGAGGATGGAAAGGTGATTTGTATTCGCCAATACCGCCATGCTGTGAAGGAATGGCAATGGGAATTGCCTGCAGGTGCTATTGACCCTGAAGACAATGAACCACTCTCCGCAGCTAAAAGAGAGCTTGAAGAAGAAGTTGGCTGCCAAGCAGAAAGCTGGATAGATTTAGGCAGTGTTTATCCATCACCTGGGTCCACAAGTGAGCAAATCTTCCTTTTTGCTGCCACTAACCTGATAAAAACAGAACAGCAGCTGGAAGCTACCGAGCAAATAGACCCGCATACCATTGAAATGCAAGAGTTACACCAGCTAATTAACTCCGGAGAATTCAAACACGGTGCAGGCCTTGCAGCCATTCTTAGATATCTAATAAAAAATGAAAGCTAGTAATAAAAGGGAGTTTGAGCACAATATGTGTTAAAACCCCTTTTTCTATTAAATACAGGTCCCCACTGTCCGCCTGAGGTGGACAGTGTCCACGAGTGGTGACAGGCACCGAATATTAGTTCATTGTATTTTATTTATTCTAACAATGATGTATTATAGAAATATTAAATTTTTGAACGTTGTGAGGAGGATTTGTAGATGAGGTTGTCTGGTGAGGAGTTAGAGGTCCTTTCGATTGTTGAGGAGAATCATAGGATTCCTGTTGAGGATATTGCTTTGATGGTGAATTCGAGTGCAGAGGATGTTACGGCTATCATTAAGAAGTTAGAGGATGAGAAGGTGATTGTCAGCTATCCGGCTTTAATAGATTGGAGCAAGGTGGACGGCAAGGAGAACATTGTGGCGATGATCGATGTAAAGGTGCAGCCAAAGCGCGGAGTGGGTTTCGATGAGGTTGCTGAAAGAATCTACCGATTTCCTGAGGTTACCTCCCTTTACCTTATGTCCGGGGCATATGATTTATCAATCACGATTGAAGGAAAATCGATGTCAGAAATCGCTAGATTTGTTTCCGAGAAGCTTTCAACGATTGATAATGTTATTTCCACCACTACTCATTTCATGTTAAAGAAATACAAACATGATGGCGTCATCTTTGGAGAAAGCAATGACAAAGACCGTCGAATGGTGGTTTCACCATGATGCAAGAACCACAGCACTATTTATCACAAATGGTACAGGAACTAAAACCATCAGGAATAAGAAGATTTTTTGACCTCGCCGCTTCCATAAAAGGCGTTATTTCCTTAGGGGTTGGTGAGCCGGATTTTATCACCCCGTGGAGCATTCGCGAAGCAGCCATTCTTTCTTTAGAGGAAGGCTATACCTCTTACACAGCAAATCCAGGATTGCTGGAGTTGCGAGAGGAAATCTCATTCTACTTAAATCGAAGATTTGGTGTAAAGTATAACCCTGTTGACCAAGTAATCGTGACAGCCGGGGCCAGCCAGGCGATAGATTTAACCTTCCGTGCGATCTTAAACCCGGGAGATGAAGTGTTAATTATTGAACCTGCTTTCGTTTCTTACGCACCTTTGGTCACCTTAGCAGGCGGTAAGCCCATACCGGTTTCCACACATCCTAGTAATGGGTTCAAGCTTACACCCGAACAAATCGAGAACGCCGTTACCAGCCGGACAAAGGCCATTTTGTTGTGTTCACCAAATAATCCGACCGGAACCTATTTAAACAAAGAGGAACTAACCAAGCTGGCGGCAGTGATTCAAAAACACGACCTGCTAGTTGTCTCGGATGAAATCTATGCAGAATTAACCTATGATGAAGAATATACCAGCTTCGCCTCCATTGAAGGTATGTATGAGCGAACCATCCTAATCAATGGCTTCTCTAAAGGCTTTGCCATGACAGGCTGGAGATTAGGTTTCTTAGCGGCTCCAACACCTTTCACTGAGCAAATGGTTAAAATCCTGCAATACACCACCATGTGTGCACCTCATATGCTGCAGCACGGTGCAATCGAAGCTTTACGAAATACGTATCACGAAGTAGAAAGCATGCGAAGAAGCTATCGGAGAAGACGGAATTACATCGTTCAATCTCTAAACAACCTTGGATTGGACTGCCACACTCCAGGCGGTGCCTTCTATGTCTTCCCTTCTATTAAAAGCACAGGGATGACTTCAGAACAATTTGCAGAAGAGCTTCTACTAGCAGAAAAAGTGGCAGTTGTCCCGGGAAGTGCCTTTGGCGAGAGCGGCGAAGGCTATGTACGATGTTCTTATGCCACTTCTTTGGAACAGCTTCAAGAAGCGGTAAAGCGTATCGAAAAGTTCATGAACTCATTAAAATTAAAGGAAACACAAGCCGAAGAGCAATATACAAATAACTAAACATCCGATAAGGAAACGTCGACCCGGCCTAACAGCCAGGGATTGACGTTTTTTGTATGTAAATGGTGAGTTTTGTTAGTGCCTGATGACCCGCATTTATGATAAGATTATTTAGATTTATTTCGTATATAAAAATACTTCACCCTATATATCTAGAAAAGAGGACAGAAATGAACCATCAAGATAACTCCAGATCTATTGTCTTACCGCTCACCATTTCAATTATTGCGATTTCATTTTCAGCTATTTTTGTAAAATGGTCTGACGCACCTGCTTCGGTTTTAAGTATGTATCGCATGATGCTTGCCAGTTTATTGATGCTTCCGATCGTTTGGAAAAAGCGGGAGGAATTTAAAAAAATTAAAAACAATGACTGGGTCTTTTTATTTTTCTCAGGTGTGTTTTTAGCATTACATTTTGTCCTTTGGTTCGGCTCGTTAAAACTAACCACTGTCGCAAGTTCAACCATTATCCTTGCCCTGCAGCCAATAGTTTCCTTGGTCGGCGGATACTTCCTATTTAAGGAACGAACCACTGCATCCTCATTGATGACAATGGGCATTGCGATTATTGGAGCAATGATGATTGGCTGGGGTGACTTTGCCTTAAGTCAGGACGCCATCTTAGGAGATATCCTTTCGTTTTTAAGCGTCATTGCGGTGGTTGGCTACTTGATGATTGGCCAAAGCATTGTCAAAAAAGTATCTCATTGGATCTACAGCTTTAGTGTGTTTTTCATTGCAACCATCGTTCTATCAATCTATAATCTTATCACCTCCGTACCTTTTAGCGGATACCCAGCAAAGGAATGGGGAATCTTTCTGTTACTAGCTACTGTTCCAACGATTAGTCATATCATCAATAACTGGCTCTTAAACTATGTCAATGCTACAACCATTTCAATGAGTATATTAGGTGAACCGGTTGGTGCAACGATATTGGCAGTCATACTATTAAATGAACACCTTGCCTCCTGGCAAATTGCAGGTGGAATGCTTGTGCTTCTTGGCGTGTTTTTCTTTTTAACACAGCAGCAAAAAAAGATTTATCTTAAAGGCACCGTAAATAGCGGGACATGAAGAATAAACCTCCATCAGGGGGTTTTTATTTTTCCACAGGCAGTTGTCCATCGACACCCTCGTCTTCATCTCATAAAATAAAAAGAAACTTCATAATGGAGGAGATGAAATGTACAAAGTATTTGCCGGATCTTTCAAGTCTAGGGAAAATGCACAAGAACGATCAGCCTTCCTGCGTACAAAAGGAATCCAATCTTTCATCGTATCTGCCAACATTTCTGGTGAAACGTGGTTTCGGGTACAGGCAGGGGCTTTTACAAGCAGGGAAAACGCAGAAAATCGAGTAAATGAAATCAAGACAAATACAGGAATAAATGCTTTCATCGCAACAGAAAACGGAAGTTCCACTAAGACTTCAGGTACAGTTTCAAGTCCCCGCTTCATTGATCTTAATCCAACTTCCATTTTAGGCCCTACACAGCTTTCCGCAGAAAAAATGAACGCATTTGTAAGATCTATAAACCCTAATGCACCCCTGTTAGGGGAATTATATAAAAGGTTTGGAGAATATTATGGCATTAGAGGAGATGTTGCCTTTGCACAAGCCATGCAGGAAACAGGCTATTTTCGGTTTACAGGGGATGTAAGAAATGTGCAAAACAATTTTGCCGGAATTGGTGCAACAGGCGGCGGAGCTAGAGGAGCAAGTTTCAGTACACCTGAGGAAGGTGTGCTTGCACATCTCCAGCACTTATATGCGTACGCATCCACTGCACCATTACCAAACACCTACCCGCTGGTTGACCCGCGCTTCGATCTTGTGAACAGAGGCTCGGCCACAACCTGGACCGCTTTAAACGGAAAATGGGCTGTACCTGGCACCACCTACGGACAATCAATCTTGAACTTATATAGAAGAATGGCCCAGTCGTAAAACCTTGCATTTCTAAAAATAAAGCCAGCATCATTGCTAGGCTTTTATTTTTTACTAGATATGTCATATTAATATGACAATTGCACTAATTTTCTATTAATATCTACAAGTTTCGTGGTATGATAATAGCAAATTTAAGACTGATTATGAGGATAACGTATGAAAATATGGGGACAAATTATTCTGGTTTTAATATCCGTTCTATTTTCCATCTTTCAAACCCTAATGGGGCATGAGCGTTTTTTTACGCTGGACTTTATAATATTCACATTCATTGCCTGGTTAGTTGGGTGGCAATATGACCGAACACGCTATTTTGTAAAACAAGCACAGGCTAGTGTAGAAAGCTATAAACAATTACTAGATTCATTGCCAAATGCCGTTATTATTCATCAGGATAATCGGGTGATTTATGTAAATAAGGAAGCCGTATCGATGATTGGCGCCAAGCAGAAGGAAGAAGTAATAGGAACCTCTATCCTTAATTATCTTTATCCAGAGTATTTGGCACGACTTGAAGAGCGTCTGAAACAAGTAAAAAAGGAAATACATCCATTAAACAATATTGAATACAAATTTATTAAGTTGGATGGTTCTGTTTTTGTATTTGAAGGCTCTTCCATGTACATTACCTTTGCTGGAAAAGAAGCTGTTCTATCAATTGGGAAAGATATCACAGAAAGAAAAGAACAAACCGAACAACTGCTGCAAAAATCTGAGAAGTTAGCACTTCTCGGTCAAATGGCGGCAGGTATTGCCCATGAAATCCGTAACCCTCTTACTTCAATTAAAGGATTCATTCAGCTGTTTAAAAAAGAGCAGCATCGAGTAGAATACTATGATATTGTGTTGTCTGAGCTTGATCGTATCAATAATATCGTTGGCGAATTCCTCGTACTCGCCAAACCCACTGCGGCTGTTTTTGCAGAAAGAGATATCAAGGATTTAATAAAAGATGTTGTAACTTTAATTAATACACAATCTATTTTGAACAACGTTCAAATTTTTGTAGAGTTTGAAAGTGAGTTACCTAAGATCAGCTGTGAGGAAAACCAACTTAAACAGGTTTTTTTAAATCTATTAAAGAACGCCATTGAAGCCATGCCAAGCGGCGGAACCATTGATGTAAAGGTGACGGTTAAGGAAGAAGGGAAAATTTCTGCCCAGATTATTGATCAGGGTATTGGCATTCCAAATGAACGAATTCCTACACTTGGTGAACCGTTTTATACAACAAAGGAAAAAGGAACTGGCCTTGGTTTAATGACCTGTTATAAAATTATTGAAAGCCATAATGGTCAATTAACAATTGACAGTGTAATGGGTGAGGGAACCACAATTGAAATTATATTGCCCACTATCACCCAGAGAGTTTTTAGTTTTTCATAATAGGCAGAAGGAACCCTTTAGCATGGGTTTCTTCTTTTTTTTCCTTGTATTATAGTAAAATAAAAACCATGAGGAGGAGTGACATTGTACAATAGAGAAATTGTTTACTTAAGCAAAGGCCTGCCTAAAAATGAGGTATATAAGAATGAAGCCTATCTGTCTGGTATTTGGAAGGAACAAAGCGACGAGCTTTTGGTAGGCTTTCATCAAATAAAGGGCGACCAGGTTGCAAATCCTGAATATCATGGTGGCTCTGAGCGTGTTGTTTGCGTATACCCCTACGAACATTATGCTCATTGGGAGAATGTATTTGGCAAACCATTAACTCCCTCTGCTTTTGGAGAAAATGTAACCCCAATAGGCATGAAGGAAGACCAAGTTTGTATAGGAGATGTTTTTCAAATTGGCGAGGCCGTCCTGCAGGTATCGCAAGGCCGTTATCCATGCTCTACCATCAATAAACGCAACCACAACAACCTTCTTTTAAAAAGAATCGTGGAAACAGGATATACGGGATATTTTTTCAGAGTATTGGAAGAAGGCAAAATAACCTCTAGTTCTAAAATAAAAAAACTATCTTCACATCCTGAGCAAATCACTGTTTCCTCTATTCATCATCTTTACTTCCATGACTCATCACCTTCTTTAGAAAAGATTGAAAAAATATTAGCGGTCGATGAGCTTGCAGAACAATGGCGGAAGTATCTTCTCGATTTAAAGGAGAAAATTCAGAAATGACAAAACTCCCAGGCTCATCCTGGGAGTTCTTTAGGTAAATAGCTTTAAAAAATGTCCATATCCTTCTTCTTGCAGTTTATCCTTGGGTACAAATCGGAGTGCAGCGGAGTTAATACAATATCGTGCACGATCAGGACCCGGTCCGTCATCAAATACGTGTCCGAGATGGGAATCTGATGTTTTGCTGCGGACCTCAATCCGTCTCATCCCGTGGGAAGTATCAAATTTCTCCTCTAGTTCATATCGCCGTAACGGCTTGGTAAAGCTCGGCCACCCGCACCCTGCGTCATATTTATCAGTCGAGCTAAACAAGGGCTCCCCCGAAATGATATCGACATAAATTCCTTCCTCTGTATGATTCCAAAATTCATTTTTGAACGGGGGCTCCGTTGCATTTTTCCGAGTTACCTCATATTGTATGGCGGTCAATTCTTTCTGAAGCTCATCATCACTTTTACGCACTTTCCAGTTTTCCCGTATGAACCGCGCCCGGCCAGAACCCTCTCGATAGTGGTTATAGTGAAAAGGCATCTTTTTATAATATTCCTGATGTTTTTCTTCTGCTCGATAAAAGGGAGCAGCGGGCAGAATTTTGGTTACAATCGGCTTTTGAAATCGGCCGCTTGCAGCTAGTGCTGCCTTTGAGTCCTCTGCCATTTTTCTTTGAGCTTCGGTATGATAAAAAATGGCCGTCCGGTAGGATAAACCACGATCATTAAATTGCCCGCCTTCATCCGTCGGGTCAATCTGCTGCCAGAACAATTCAAGCAGCTTCTCATAGGGGAAAATAGCAGGATCAAATGTAATCTGAACCGCTTCATAATGTCCCGTTGTATCCGAACAAACTTCTTCATAAGTCGGGTTTTCCTTATGTCCGCCGGTATAACCAGAAATCACTTCCTTAATTCCTGGCTGTTCATCAAACGGTGAAACCATGCACCAAAAGCAGCCACCCGCAAATGTTGCTAACTCTGACATTAGACCAACTCCTTTATTTTTCTGTTATCCGAGAGTATTTCTCTGTTATCCGCCAGTATTCCCTTGCCATCCGCCAGTATTTCTCGCTATCCGCCAGTATTTCTTGCCATCCGCCAGTATTTCTCGCTATCCGCTAGTATTTCTCGCATCCGCCAGTATTCCCTTGCTATCCGCCAGTATTTCTCGCTATCCGCCAGTATTTCTCACTATCCGCCAGTATTTCTTGCTATCCGCCAGTATTTCTAGCTATCCGCCAGTGTTACTTCCTATCCGCCAGTATCCCCTTTCTATCCGCCAGTATTTCTCGCTATCCGCTAGTATTTCTCACCATCCGGCCTACCTCAAAACCTCTTTTAGCTTATTCTACATAACCCGCCCCATTTAATAAAATTTTAATCTTTGGTTTAGAAAATTTTTAGGTTTATCCAGTAAGCTTGCAATATAGAATACGGTTACGTAGGAGGAAGCATTATGAAGCGCCTTTGGATTGTTATCGCCTTATCATTATTAGTTATAGCCGGTTGTTCATCCAACACTGCCAATGCAAAGAGACCAACTGATGGAGAAGGTCTTTATAATTTCAGCTGTTTATCATGTCATGGAGAAAATTTAGAGGGAGCTGCTGGTCCTCCCGTAATCAACATGGGAAGTAAGTATTCGGAGGAAGAATTACTAAAGCTGCTAAACGATGGTGTTGGCATGATGCCTGGCGGTCAGTTATCAGAAGAAGAGGCTAAAACCGTTACGAAGTGGCTTTTAGAAAAATAATATCAGAAAAAGGTTAGGGAGCCCTAACCTTTTTTCAACTCAATTCACTATATTTTTTGGTGTATTCCCCTGTAACCCTTGGATCAAATTTTCTGCTGCGAGTAATGCCATTTTTAATCTCGTATTCTTACTAGCACTTCCAATATGCGGCAGAGCAACAACATTTGGGAGACTGAGGAGCGGATGGTCTGTTTGTACCGGCTCTTTTTCAAATACATCTAAGCCTGCTCCCCAAATCTGTCCTCCCTTTAATGCTTGATAGAGTGCTTCCTCATTAACGATCCCGCCGCGGGCTGTGTTGATTAAAACTGCAGTCGGCTTCATCAGAGCTAACTCTGCAGCACCAATATAATTTTCCGTTTCTTTCGTATACGGAGTCAGGACACAAACAAAATCTGATTCCCTGAGTAATTTTTCTTTTTCTACATACTGTATGCCCAGCTGCTTCTCAACTTCAGGCTTTCGTGAGCGGTTATGATAGTAAAGATTCATATCAAACCCTCGCGCTCTTTTCGCTAAAGCCTCACCAATTCTTCCTAATCCGATGATTCCTAAGGTGGCACCATAAATATCCTGACCAGTCAATTGCATTGGCGACCATGTTTTCAAACTGCCCGCCCGCAAATAATCAGAGGCCTCGACCATTCTTCTAGCTGTCGCCATTAACAGTGCAAACGTTAGATCCGCTGTTGTCTCTGTTAATACTCCAGGTGTATTGGTAACCATAATTTTTTGCTCAGTTGCGGCCGCAATATCAATATTATTATAGCCGACAGCCATATTGCTGATAATTTTCAAATTGGTTCCGAGAGTTAGAAGATGCTCATCGATCGTCTCGGTTAATAAACAGAAAAGACCATCCACATCTAGGATTTCCTTTTCTAGGACGTCTCTCGGAACTGGTTCCTCTTCCTTTTCCCACATCCTCACTTCGCATACCTCTGTTAACCTAGTAACAACTGCATCCGGCAGTTTCCTCGTTATGTATATTTTTGGTCTCAATTCGATTTCACTCCCCCGCATGATTTCTACAGTATCAATAAATTTATGATGCTTTATAGCCCTTTCCCATCATTTCATGCACATTGTGTATGGTTACGTAAGCATTGGTATCAATGGTGTTAATGACGTTTTTTAGCTGCACGATTTCTTGTTTGTTAATGACGATATAGAGGACATCTTTATTCTGACCGGAATATCCGCCGCGCCCTTCAAGTACCGTAATTCCTCTCGACATTTTACTGGTGATGTTATCCAGTACCATTTCAGGTGAATTAGAGATAATCAAGACAGCTACCTTTTCATCTAAACCTTCCACAATGAAATCAATTGCTTTTGCCCCGATAAATACAACCAATAGAGTGTACATCGTTTTTTCCAGGCCGATGATAAAAACGGAGCCAGCTACCACGATAATATCAAAAATAAGCATGCCTTTCCCAATGCTCCAGCCTAACCATTGGTTAGTGAGCCTTGCGAGGATGGTTGAACCTCCGGAGGTTCCGCCTGTTCGAAAAATCAATCCCAATCCAACGCCCACTAATAATCCTGCAAAGATGGCAGCTAGAAAGGTGTCCTCTGTTAACTGTTTACCAACATCCTCGGTCACATATAGGAAACCTGAGCTGGCAGCAATAGAAATAACCGTGTAAACCATCGTTCTTTTTTCAAAAAACTTATACCCTACAACTAAGAGGGCAGCATTCATCACAAAGTTCACAACCCCTGGGGACCAGTGGAACAAATAGTGGGTAATAATGGTGATTCCTAAAATACCGCCCTCAGAAAGAGTGTTGGGAATCGTAAAATAATTTACACCGACTGCAAAAATCAATGAACCCAACAATATTAGTGTTATATCTTTCAATGTTCTTTTCATATCGATACCACTTTCATAATTTTGTACACTAATAATATACCATTTTAATTGCAGCTTGCAGTTTGTTTTTGTAATGGCTTGTGATTCCTATCACCACTTCCATACATTTTTCCTATTAAAATAAAGATAAGAGGTGATTGGGTTGAATAAGAATTGGTCAATATCATTGGAACATGAGGAATATACCTTGGACATAGAACTGGTGATTAGTGATGCCATCGATGCAGTAGATAAGACTGAAAAGGGTTATTATGTAAACGTTGTGACCCCGGCTGCTTTGGGAAACCCTGATGACTATTTAACAGAAGCGTTAGTGAATTATTTCGGAGGCAGGATTACAATAAAATTCATCGACCAATGCGGCTGTGGAGGGTATGTACTAAGAGTATGGAAAAACAACTAAAAGACTTATCTGCTTTGACAAACTATCAAAACCGGCAAGTGATCCTTAACTATTATCAGGATGAAGATTTGCTATACCAACGGGACGGATTCCATTTTAGCAGCATTCAGCTAACAGAAACAGCCCTCACTTTTATCAAAAGTGACGGAATAGCCATCACCATAGAACTAAAAACCTATCCACACTCCTACATTAACACAGCCTTTCAAAACTACTATACACTAAAAAACAACCAAAACGTGCTGGAGATTTACTTCCCATAATTATGTATAAACTATCCCTTTTAGCAGACTCTAATTTCATAGCAAGTTAAAAGGAGACTGTATTGTGAATATATACGAAATTACAAACATGATTATTGATGATGACTTCGACAGTGAAGAATATGTGACAGCCGAGTTTTCTCACAATCTAATGGATTACAGCATTACGTTTAAAAAGGCAGATCTTGAAGTCATTAATTCCTGGCAGTTTAAGGATGGTACATCACTTCCTGCTAACTTATCAGAAACTCTTATCGAATCGATTAGAGAAGATGTAAAAAAGAAGATTTAGCTCCATGCTGATTGGCAGCCCCAATCAGTTTTTTTATGGATTTTTAGCGTTCCGCTGATATATTTGGATTTACGCGGATATATCGGATTTAACGCGGATATATTCCATTGAACGCGGATCTCTGCTCTTTTTAGTTAAATAAATTCACGCTTAATCTTGTATTAATCGTAAGAATCCGCTAACTTGGACATGAATGACAGTAAATTTAACAATAGAAGAAGCTTTTCTGCTGCTAATTACCTCATTTATTTTGTAAATCAGCAAATGGAGGAATGGAAACTGAAGAAAATACTAAAAAGACTTCTACTATTTTTGCTCTTATTATCATTATTTATTTTTCTGAACAATACTTCTCTTTTCGCAAAGGATCGTGAGGGTGACCCCCTGCTTCTTGCACACCGCGGGCTTGGGCAGACTTTTAGTATGGAAGGAATTCAAGGCGATACCTGTACGGCGGAACGCATCTTTAAACCTGAACATCCATACCTGGAAAACACCATCCCTTCCATGGAGGCAGCATTTGAAAACGGTGCTGATGTTGTTGAATTGGATATTAAACCAACAAAGGATGGCCAATTTGCTGTTTTTCATGATTGGACACTGGAATGCCGGACAAATGCAGAAGGAACGACAAAGGAACTTACGATGGCAGAATTAAAGCAGCTCGATATTGGCTATGGATACACCGCGGATAATGGAAAAACCTTTCCATTTCGCGGTAAAGGCGTTGGCCTCATGCCCTCGCTGGATGAAGTATTAAACCATTTCCCAGAAGGTTCATTCTTAATTCATATTAAAAGTGATGACCCCAAAGAAGGAATACAGCTGGCTAACGACCTAAGAAAACTGCCGGCTGAACGATTAAGCCAACTAACTGTTTACGGTGGAGATCAGCCTATTGCGGCGATAAAAGAGGAACTCCCTAATCTTCGTGTGATGTCAAAGGCAACATTAAAAAGCTGTCTTCTTCCCTATATCGGCATCGGGTGGACAGGTTATATTCCCTCTGCATGCGAGAAGACACAATTGCATATTCCAGAGAAAATAGCCCCTTGGTTATGGGGATGGTCGGAAAAGTTCTTAAACCGGATGGACAGTGTTGATACTCGGGTGATCGTGGTCGCCGGTGATGGAGGGTGGTCAGAAGGCTTTGATACGAAAGAGGATCTAACAAGATTGCCTGACAATTATAACGGCGGAATCTGGACCAATCGAATAGATAAAATTGCCCCAAATTATAAAAAAATAGAGTGAAGGCAGCCTTCACTCTATTTTCCAACTAATTGCTTCACTAGTTCCTTATTACGCTGTTTAAATAATTCATTATGAGATGAAACCATCGCCACTTTAGCCGCGTCTGGCTGAATATATTGCTTTGCTTTATTCACAGCATTGGCTGCATCCTGGAATGCACCAGCAATCAGATTGACCTTCCCCTCATACATCAGAATATCTCCCGCTGCATAGAGACCTTCAATCGAAGATTCACTCGTTGCATTCCCCGAAATGTAATAGTTATCTACTCTTTCAATCCTCAATTCACTATTTTCCAATAATGTTGCATCCTGTTCATAGCCATGACTCACGACGACTTCATCAACAGGTATATACCGAATATCTCCTGTTTCATGGTTCGTTAATTCAACGGTGTTAATTTCGTCACGTTCATCATTGGCTATTAATTTGCTAATGGAGGTTTGAAAGAAGCATTCAACCGAACTGTTCAGCAGCTTACTTGCCTGTGCTTCCTGTCCATGTCCGCCTAACCCTTCTTTTCTGTAGGTTAAATAGACTTTTTTCGCAATCGGCTCCAGCTCATTGGCCCAGTCTACTGCCGAATTCCCGCCGCCAGAAATGATGACGGTTTTATCTTTAAACTGTTTAAAGGATTTAACCGTGTAATGTAAATTAGACACTTCAAATCTTTCGGCACCTTCTATTTCAAGCTTTTGTGGATTCAAAATGCCGCTGCCGATGGCAACAATCACTGTTTTTGACAAATGTTCTTGGCCAGATGATCCTTTTAAAACAAAGATCCCCTCTTCATTACGGGTAATGGATTCAACTTTTTCATTTAAAACCACTGTCGGGCTAAACGTTAATGCTTGCTCAACAAGCTGTTCCATTAATTTAGCTCCTGTGATTGGCGTTAATCCACCTACATCCCAAATCATTTTCTCCGGGTAAACATGTATTTTACCGCCTAATTCAGGTTGATATTCGATCACCTTTGTTTTCATTTCTCTAAGTCCACTATAAAAAGTGGAATAAAGCCCCGCTGGCCCTCCGCCAATCACCGTCACATCAAACAATTCCTGCTGTTCCATCTCCGTCCACTCCCAACACCAATTGTAATTGATTATCATTATCAATAAGAATAAACGATTTATCCTTGTTTTACAATACAGTATTTTTTGAAAAATCAGTGTCGGTACAAATTCCTTAAATGTTACTACTTATGACACAAAGGCAAAAAATCATATGACACCCTATTCCAGGGCATAATTAGGAACCCTATATAAAAACATACTTCAAACATTAAAGAAATTTTCACAAAATTGTAATTGACATTCATTCTCATCGCCTTTATATTAAGGACATAGTGACAGTGATAATCATTATCAATTAATTCTCATTTACATAAAGGAGGTTTACCATGATTCGCCTATCTACAGAGCAATTAAGTATTGGTTATGGTGAACGATTAATTGTCAAAAACCTAAGTGTTGAAATTCCTGATAAGAAAATCACAACGATTATTGGCCCAAATGGCTGTGGAAAATCAACTTTACTAAAAGCAATTACTCGGATTATCTCCCACCAATCTGGAAACATCCTTTTGGACGGAAATGATATATCAAAAGTAAACACGAAGCTGCTTGCTAAGCAAATGGCGATTCTGCCGCAAACACCAGAAAGTGCAAGCGGGTTAACCGTCGGTGAGCTGGTATCTTATGGCCGCTTTCCCTATCAAAAAGGATTTGGACGCTTAACCAAAAAGGATTACGAAGTGATTGACTGGGCTCTTGAAGTAACAGGAACGATAGACTTTAAGTTTCGTCCAGTAGACGCACTGTCAGGCGGACAGCGCCAGCGTGTATGGATCGCAATGGCTCTTGCTCAAGAAACAGAAATTATCTTCTTAGACGAGCCAACCACCTACCTTGACATGGCACACCAACTAGAGGTGCTCGAACTTCTGCAAAAATTAAATCTTGAACAAGAGCGGACAATTGTAATGGTCCTTCATGATTTAAACCAAGCGGCCAGATTTGCGGATCATATCATTGCCTTAAAAGACGGTGAAATTGTAAAAGCAGGAAATTGTGAGGAAGTCATCAGCCATAAGGTGCTGAAAAAGGTCTTCAATATTGACGCGGTTATCGGGCATGACCCTCGAACAGGAAAACCAATGTGCGTAACGTACAATCTACTAAAAGGAGAAACAAGACATGAAAAAGCTACTACCAGCATTTATACTGCTCGCAGCGTTAATTATTAGTGCCTGCGGAAACACCGATTCAACAAAAGAAAAGGATCAAGCAGCACCAGAGGATAAGAAGTCGGAAACCATCACTTATCAATCAGAAAACGGACCCATTGAAGTACCCGCAGACCCGCAGCGCGTCATTCTATTATCCGGCTTTACTGGTAATGTCGTCGATTTAGGTGTAAATATTGTCGGTGTTGATGTTTGGTCAAAGAACAATCCTACATTTGAAAAGGAAATGAAAGATGTCACTGAAGTCTCTGATGAAGACCTGGAAAAAATCATCGAACTAGAACCCGATTTAATTATTGGTCTATCCAACATTAAAAACCTAGAAAAGTTAAGTGAAATTGCTCCTACCGTTACCTATACTTGGGGAAAAGTGGACTACCTGACACAGCACATCGAAATTGGTAAACTATTAAATAAAGAAAAAGAAGCACAGGCTTGGGTCGACAACTTCAAAAAAGAAGCAGAAGCTGCGGGTGAAGAAATCCGTGCAAAAATTGGCGAGGATGCTACCGTTTCCGTAATGGAGAGCTACGGAAAAGACCTTTATGTTTTCGGAAGCAACTGGGCTCGTGGAACAGAAATCCTTTATCAAGCAATGAACTTGAAAATGCCTGAGAAGGTAAAAGAAGTGGCAGAGGAATCAGGTTACTTTACTTTATCTGCTGAAGTGATTCCTGAGTATGCTGGTGATTACGTCATTTTGAGCAAATACTCAGATGCGGATACCTCTTTCCAAGAAACAGAAACGTACAAGAACATTCCAGCAGTTAAGAATAATCGCGTATTTGAAATGAATGGTCAAGGAGCATCTTTCAGTGATCCTGTTACACTTGAAAAGCAGCTGGAATTCTTTAAAAAATCATTTTTAGGAAACTAATATATAAGAGAGGGATTCTATTCGAGAATTCCTCTTTCCCCTATTCTATGACAGAAAAGATGAGAGACTTATGACGCATGAAAAACAACGATCCATTCCTTTTGGATATAAACTGATAACCGGAATTCTTGTATTTGCGGCAATGTTTATTGTTTCCATGACCATGGGAGCAGCAGATATTTCATTTAAAGATGTATGGCAGGCACTTTTTACAAATGGTGAAGGTGAAAAAATATCCATTATTCGTGAAATACGCTTGCCTCGTGAAGTTGCTGCCATTGTGGTCGGAGCTGCCCTTGCTGTTGCAGGCGCGATTATGCAAGGAATGACCAGAAATCCGCTTGCAGATCCTGGTTTACTTGGGCTGACTGCTGGAGCAAACGCTGCACTTGCTCTCACTATTGCCTTTATTCCAACCGCCAACTATTTTAGTATTACCATTGCTTGCTTTATTGGTGCAGCACTCGGAACCGCCATGGTATTCGGCATTGGCGCCATGAAAAAAGGCGGTTTTTCGCCGCTGCGAATTGTTTTAGCTGGGGCGGCTGTCTCGGCATTCCTCTATGCCATTGCTGAAGGAGTTGGGATCTACTTTAAGATTTCAAAAAATGTCTCGATGTGGACAGCAGGAGGAATGGTGGGAACCACCTGGGGGCAGCTCCAAGTCATCATCCCATTTATCCTTGCAGGGATACTGGTCTCTCTTTTTCTCTCAAGACAGCTTACCATTCTAAGCTTAAATGAAGAGGTTGCTGTTGGATTAGGACAAAACACAACGCAAATAAAGGTCATTCTCTTTGTTGCGATTATTTTATTAGCTGGGGCTTCTGTTGCCTTGATCGGAAACATGGCTTTCATCGGCTTGATGGTTCCGCATGTCGTTCGGGCCATGGTGGGGACAGATTACCGATTTATTCTCCCGATGTCTGCAATAACTGGAGCTACGTTTATGCTTTTTGCCGATACACTCGGCCGGACAATGAATGCGCCATTTGAAACACCAGTTGCTGCGATTGTAGCAACACTGGGGTTACCTTTCTTTCTTGTGATTGTCCGTAAAGGAGGCAAAGCATTCTCATGATCCATTCTTCCTTACTAAGAAAACAGCGTATCATAGTAGTTAGTTTATTCGCATTAATCCTTGTTACCATCGTGGTTGGGCTTGGTTTGGGTTTCTCATCCCTTTCCTATGACAGGCTGATTCCCACTATTATCGGACAAGGTACCTTTAAAGAAGAATTCGTTTTATTTTCTATTCGGTTACCACGTATTATCATTACCCTTTTAGCTGGGATGGCCTTAGCCTTATCAGGGGCTATTTTACAAGGAGTTACCCGTAATGATTTAGCGGACCCTGGTATTATTGGTATCAATTCAGGTGCAGGTGTCGCCGTAACGGTTTTCTTTTTATTTTTCCCGATAGATGCTGGTTCGTTTGTTTATGTACTGCCACTTGTTGCTTTTGCCGGGGCATTAGTAACGGCCATCCTCATCTATCTTTTCGCGTATAGCAAAACAGAAGGAATGCAGCCCGTACGATTAGTATTAATTGGGGTTGGGTTTTCCATGGCACTCTCAGGTGCGATGATAGTCCTGATTTCTTCTGCAGAGCGGGCAAAAGTAGACTTTATTGCAAAATGGTTAGCGGGGAATATTTGGGGAACAGATTGGCCGTTTATCTGGGCGCTGCTCCCGTGGCTATTGATTCTTCTTCCGTTTACATTATACAAGGCCAATCGTTTAAACATGCTTAGTCTCAGTGAACCAGTCGCAATCGGTATCGGAGTATCGATTGAAAAAGAACGTATTGTCCTGCTGATTACAGCGGTTGCTCTTGCAGCTTCCGCCGTGTCCGTAACAGGCGGAATTTCCTTTATTGGATTAATGGCACCGCATATGGCAAAGGCGTTAGTGGGACCAAGAAATCAATTATTTATCCCGGTAGCCGTCCTTATTGGCGGGTGGCTGTTGATGCTTGCTGACACCCTTGGACGTACACTCCTAGATTCAAGCGGGATCCCCGCCGGTATTATGGTAGCATTAATTGGAGCGCCATACTTTATGTACTTATTATTGAAAAAATAGAAAGCTAAAGGTAGACAAAAAAAGAGCTTCCCCGTAAAAGGGAAGCTTAATCTCTTTCTCTAGCCCGCTGTGTATCTCTAATATTCTTTTGAACGGTAATGGCTGCAAAAATACTAAGAACAAATGCCATTGCATAAAATCCTTTTTCGCTTAAATCAATACTCCCTGCATTGTATAAACCAATCCCCATTAATGAGATGGATATAATAAGTGCCAGCCAGCTAATCCCATAGTAAATATTCGTAACTGGGATGCCCTCATCTTTATCTCTAACTGCTTTTTGTAATGATACCGATGCATAAAGCCCGAATATTAAAACGGCAAAGTAATAACCTTTTTCGTTTAATTGCATCGCCGCGTTAAACAAACCAATGAGATAAGCCGCAACACCCACTAAAAGCGCTCCCCACGAAGCTCCAATGAAGGCTGGAGTCGGTTCTCCCTCTTTTCTTTCTACTTTCAATTTTGGTTCCTTTTGTTTTTCTTTATCTAATAAAGCATCGTAATCATTAGACATTGAATGTTCCCCCCATTTTTATCAAATAAAAACGGAGCACTCGTTACACTGCAGCGCCCCTCCATATATCCATTATATAGAATTTTTTTACAAATAAAAGCTAATTTTTTGTTTATTTTAAATGTTCATTTAGTATGTTCTTTTCTAAGACATCCAAACTGCCATACACTTTGGAAATATGTTTTTCACCCCATGCACAAAGTGAATCTAAGATCCCCTTTAAACTCCAGCCATACTCACTCAGCTCATACTCCACTTTTGGCGGTACTTGATTATAAACAATTCTGTTAATGACCCCATCTTCCTCTAATTCACGCAATTGCTGCGTCAACATCTTTTGGGTAATATCCGGCATCAGCCGTTTCAATTCACTTGTTCGTTTCTTGCCATGAGTTAAATGGCAGAGAATCACACACTTCCACTTTCCTCCAATTACTTCCAGTGTCGCTTCTACAGATATATTGTATTTCTTTTCTTTCATAGTAAACTTCCTCCTTTCTAATAGGAACTAAAAAGTACCTATATTACCCAAAGGTACCTATATCACTTTAAAGTGCGTACTTCACTAATGTTAATGTATATCTCATAATAACATTTATCGATTGAGCCGTAAAAAGCAAATCGAACAAAATTCATAAGGAGGAGACAGCATATGTCTTTTAATCATAAACAAAGTACGTTTGCACTGCTGGCATTAGCGATTAGTGCCTTTGCAATTGGTACCACTGAATTTATCAGTGTCGGGCTTTTACCTTTAATTGCAAATGATTTAGAAATTCCTGTTACAACTGCCGGATTAACGGTTTCCTTATATGCTTTAGGAATAACCTTAGGAGCACCGATTTTGACATCTCTTACTTCTAGTATGTCACGTAAATCTTTATTACTTTGGATCATGGTTATTTTTATCCTCGGAAATGGTCTGGCGGCAAGTGCAACGAACATTGGTGTCCTTCTCGCTGCCCGCGTTATATCATCCCTGGCACATGGTATTTTCATGTCAATCGGCTCAACCATCGCGGCGGATTTAGTACCAGAAGATCGCAGAGCCAGCGCCATATCCATTATGTTTACTGGATTAACCGTGGCCACGGTAACAGGTGTTCCGTTTGGTACCTTTATTGGCCAGCAATTTGGCTGGCGGATGGCATTTATCCTTATCATTGTGGCAGGAGTACTTGCATTGATTTCAAATAGTATCCTCGTACCAGCTGCTTTACGGAAAGGGACAAAAACATCCTTCACTGATCAAATTAAACTAGTGACAAATGGCCGCATATTACTCGTACTTATCATTACTGCCTTAGGGTATGGAGGAACGTTTGTCGTCTTTACGTATCTATCTCCCATCCTTCAAGAAATTACAGGCTTTAAGGAAGGAAGTGTCGCAGCCATTCTACTTGGTTACGGAATAGCGATCGCCATTGGGAACATGATTGGCGGCAAAGCAGCAAATAAAAATCCGATTAGGGCATTATTTTATATGTTTATCGCTCAAGCACTTGTCCTGATTATCCTACTGTTTGCAGCACCATTTAAAATAGCTGGATTGATTACGATTTTCTTAATGGGGCTTTTTGCTTTTATGAATGTTCCCGGGTTACAAGTGTATGTGGTCATGCTGGCAGAACGGTATGTGCCCACTGCCGTAGACGTTGCATCTGCCCTGAATATTGCAGCCTTTAATGCAGGAATCGCAATGGGTTCCTTTTTAGGCGGCTTTATCACGGATTCAATTGGATTAATTCATACCACTTGGATTGGAGTCTTAATGGTTCTTGGTGCTGTCGTCCTTACTGGTTGGAGTCGAAAGCTTGAAAAAAAGGACGATACCGTTACCCATCACATATGTTCTTTTTCAAATCAAAAATTGGAGGTTCAATAAAATGAATAACAACTTACAGTCAACAACTTCTTTATATAATGGTGTAAAAATGCCTAGGTTTGGTCTTGGTGTATTTAAAGTCGAAGAAGGACCTGAATTAGTTCATGCTGTTAAATTTGCCATTAAGCATGGATATCGCAGTATCGATACCGCGGCCATTTATGGCAATGAAGAAGGCGTTGGACAAGCGATTCAAGAAGCCATGACTGAATATGGAATTAAAAGAGATGAATTATTTATTACCTCAAAGGTCTGGAATTCTGATTTAGGTTATGAATCCACGATAGCGGCGTATGAAACCAGCTTAGGCAAACTAGGACTAGACTATCTTGATCTCTACCTTATTCATTGGCCTGTAGAGGGTAAATATAAGGATGCATGGCGGGCATTAGAAACTCTCTATAAGGAAGGGAAAGTTAAAGCAATTGGAGTAAGTAACTTCCAAGTCCACCATCTTGAAGACGTAATGAAGGATGCAGAAATAAAGCCAATGGTGAATCAAGTTGAATACCATCCAAGATTAACTCAGCAAGAAGTCAAAACCTTTTGTGATAACAATGGCATTCAATTTGAAGCTTGGTCACCTTTAATGCAGGGACAATTATTTGATAATACGGTACTGCAGGAACTAGCAAATAAATATAACAAAACCGTAGCTCAAGTCATTTTACGCTGGGATTTGCAAAATGGAGTTATAACTATACCAAAATCAACGAAAGAACAAAGAATAATAGAAAACTCAAACCTATTTGATTTTGAATTAACAAAAGATGACATGATACAAATTAACAACTTAAATCAAAATCATCGTGTCGGTCCAGACCCAGATAACATTGATTTTTAGGAGAAACATAAAATGGCGACCCTATTAAAGGAGCGCCATTTTTTTATACTTTTTTCACGTACTCAGATTTTAAGCTCATCGCGCCAAAACCATCGATTTTGCAGTCGATATTATGGTCGCCGTCCACTAAACGAATATTTTTCACTTTTGTGCCTTGTTTTAATGTAGATGAGCTTCCCTTTACTTTTAAATCCTTGATAACCGTTACGGAATCACCATCATTTAAGACATTCCCATTTGCATCTTTAATTACCTTTACCTCTTCGCTGCTTTCACCTTCTAAACTCCACTCATGACCACACTCTGGGCAGATCAACAAGCTTCCATCTTCATATGTATATTCCGAATTACACTTTGGACAATTTGGCAAATTTGACAAGTACCTTCCCCCACTCTCACACCTTATTTTCTTTCCAAGTATAGTAGATTTCGTAAGAAGATTCCACCATGATTCAAAATGTATGGATAATACTATTACCGTTTTAAAACCATAATAAAAGAAACTTCGAGATGGATCTCTTAAAGATTTTCTGTAAAATACTCTATTGTCCATGAATGAAATAGTCTTGCTTATTACAATCTATAAATAATCTGACTTAGGCAGGTACTTTGAAATGAACAATGAAAACCACCCCGATTTATACCATATTAGTTTATTTGGTATCACCCATATGCAGCAGCATAATCCCTTAATGGTTGCCTGGTGGTCTGCGGTATTTCCGGGATTTGGGCACTATTTACTTAATCAATACATTAGAGCTGCCTTATTAACGCTTTCTGAAGTTACAATTAATACACTTGCTCATATAAACGAAGCAATGATTTATTCTTTTTGCGGCCAGTTTGAACAGGCCAAATCAGTAATAGAACCGAGATGGGCGTTCGGGTACTTAGTTATTTATTTGATTTCAATCTGGGATAGCTATCGATCTGCAGTCTACCAAAACAAACTATATCATTTAACCAAGTTAAAAAATGTTACTCTACCTCGAATTGGAGTTTTCTCCTCTGAAATACAATACCTTGAGAGGAAAAAACCAATCGTTGGCGTTCTATATTCCTTCTTTTTTCCAGGTTTAGGCCAATTGTACATCCATCGCTTTGGACTAGCCTTTTACGCTATTTTCTGGTGGTGGGTTTATCTTACACTTTCGGGATTGCATGAATCATTATTAACACTTATTTTAGGAGACATTCATAAATCCACTATTATACTTAATCCTCATTGGTTATTATTTATGCCCTCCGTTATGGGAGGCTCCATTTATCATGCTTATATTACAGGTGTTGAACACAATAAATTATACTGTCTTTCCCAACGTATGGAGCTCACGAAAAGATACGGCAGCAATAAGCTCAGATTATTCCCTTAAGCAGGTGTTTATTAAATGAACCTATTCGCGACCTTTCAACAATCCATTGAAATCGAACAAGCTTTAGCAGAACTGGAAAATAGTTTTGTCTCAAAAGATCAAATAGTTATTATCTATATGGAAAACGAGCCCGCACAAGTTCAACCAACTTCAAGAACGAAAGAAATTCATTCAAATTCATTTGAAGTTGGCATGGCGTGTGCCACGGGAAGTGCTGTAATTGGGGCCAGTATCGGGTTTGTATTAGCATGGGGACCAATTATTTGGGGGCTAATCTTTGTAATCATTGGCTTTACAATTGGATATTGTCTCTATTACTTCCGAAAAAAAGATAAGGTCATTACCCTTCGACAAAAGAAAGAAGCTGAAATTTTAGTTATCATTCAATGTACGGAAATCCTGGTTCCCCCGATTAAAGAGATCCTCTGGAAATACCAGGCTCTCACCGTTGGACAATCCTCGTAGATTCCCCGGCACAATCACATTTGGGGTAATAATTAATAAATATCCCAAGACTATTGTCCTATATTTTTATTTTTAGGGAGTCTTGGAGAAGTTTTGATAAATAAATACGCATGAATAGGACAAATCATAGGAACAAATTACTACTTTCATTATCCCAATTTACACTAAACCTCCTTCCCCTTACGATAGACATAGGAAATATTTCTACTATTCTATCAACTAGTTTTTTTGGGGGGACAAACATGAAGCCAAGCAAAAAATTATTAACAGGAACACTCGCCACAGGTTTACTATTTTCAGCTACCACTCCATTTAACGTATTTGCAGAAAAACAGACCGTAACCATGGATGAAGCGGTGAAAATCCTTTCAGCCCTCTCTTCTGAAGAGAGAAAAGCTTTGGAGCAGCTTGAAATTGGTCCAGGCTTTGTTATTTCTCCTGATATAAACACAAAAACAGCTGAACAAGTAAACGTGATCGTCGAGTTTAACCAAGCACCGGCACAAGTAGAAGTAAAGAAGGAAAGTATGAAAGGTAAAAAACTATCTCTTTCCACTGCAAAAGAAAAGGTAAACGCTTCCCATAAGGAATTTAAAAACTATGTAAACTCCCTTAAAGCGAGAAAAAGTGGGACAACTTATGACACTACCAAACTAACTATTAAACAGGAATATAAGACGGCTTTTAACGGTGTTTCCATGACTTTACCAGGAATAGCTGTCGAAGAGCTTCTTCATTCGGGTGCTGTAAAAAGAATCTGGAGTGATGCCCAAGTTCAATTGGAGCTTCCATCACAAGATCAACTAAAAATCAAGCCAAAAATGGCTGATAGTATCCCACAAATTGGCGTGGATAAGCTTCATGCTGAAAATATAACGGGTAAAGGAATAAAGGTTGGAGTATTAGATACAGGAATAGACTATTCTCATCCTGACTTAGCAGCAGCCTATAAAGGATATCGTGCCGAAACAGGTGTAGACCCGAAAAATGTTGACCCTTCCACCGTTAAGGGCTGGGATTTTGTTAACAATGATGCGGACCCGATGGAAACAACCTATGAAGAATGGAAGAACACCACGAATCCTGAGTATCACCCAAGTCTTGGAACTGCCTACTATACTTCACACGGTACGCATGTATCGGGAACAATAGCTGCGGGAAAAAACAACCCTGTCGATTATGCCGTCAAAGGGGTTGCACCTGATGTTGATTTGTATGCCTACAAGGTTTTAGGTGAGTATGGATCTGGTACGACCGAGGGAGTATTGGCAGGAATTGATAAAGCAGTTAGTGATGGCATGGACGTAATTAATCTATCATTAGGTGCTTCTATCAACGATCCGTTATACCCTACTTCTGTAGCGATTAATAACGCGATGCTTTCTGGAGTGGTATCCGTTGTGGCAGCCGGAAACACTGGTCCAACTGAAAAAACATTAGGGGCACCAGGAGCAAGTGCATTTGGTATCACGGTAGGAGCAAGTGATGCTGCCATTTCGATCCCGACTTTCTCAGCCTCTAGTGGTGAAAAAACGTTTGAATCTATGAAACTATTAGGAAAGAATTTCTCGGATGACTTAACTAGCTTTGAAGGCGAAACGCATTCAGTTGTTTTTGCAGGGCTTGGTAAGCCAGAAGAATTAACAAACGTAAGCGGTAAAATTGCTCTTATTGAGCGCGGAGAACTATCTTTTGATGCGAAGATACAAAATGCAAAGGAAGCAGGCGCCCTAGCTGTTATTATATATAACAATGTAGATGGTGAGATTCCAGCCTACCTTGGCGAGAGTACAAAATACATTCCTTCCTTCCAGCTCTCAAAAGCGGATGGAGAATACGTAAAAGGTAATCCATCACTAAGCTTTAATCAATTATCCACCGTAAAAACAGAAGGCGATTCATTGGCTGATTTCAGTTCACGCGGACCGGTTAATTCAAATTACGATATAAAACCTGACCTTGTGGCACCAGGGGTATCGATTTTTTCAACCTATCCAGAATTCATTAACAGTCCTGCAGACGGCGTGGATTATAGCTCTGCCTATGCTCGTATCTCAGGAACATCTATGGCAACTCCACATATCGCAGGGGTTGCAGCACTCATGCTTCAACAAAATCCGGACATGGATCCATTTGCTGTTAAAACAGCGCTGATGAATAGTTCAGATGATTTAAAGAGTGATTACTCTGTTTTTGAAGTCGGTGCCGGACGAGTCGATGCTTACCAAGCAGTCCATTCAAACGTATCACTCCAAGTCTTAGACAAGACTACACACGTTCAAAATGGAGAATATGTAGAAATCGACGAAATCACTGGGTCCATCAGCTTTGGCAACCACTACCTGGACAGTGCTGACATCACAGACAGCCGAATCATCAAGGTTACGAACAACGGACAGCAGGAGCAAACGTACAAAGTAGAAGTTGAATACCATCATGCTAGAGAAGGCGTTCAGGATGGTGTAAAAAATAACATTCAAATCGAAACTCCTAACACCTTGACCGTCGGCGCAGGTAGTTCCGAAGAAATGACTGCTGGTATTGTTGTCCCGCAAACAGCTGAAATGGGACGCTATGAAGGCTATATTCATGTGACCAATGATGCAAATCCAAAAGAAACGTATCAAATTCCGTTTGCCATTCGAGTGACCGATAAGGGAATCGACTTTGCTGCACCATTAACTCCTTCGGTAACGAATGATACACCAATGCACCAATATCTATCAATAGGTACACACATCACCTTTAAATTTAAGAGCCCGATGGAATATTTTGATTTAATCGTGAAAGAGGCAAAAACGGGTAAGGCTGTTGGAATCATTGGCACGTATGACGGAACAAACGCGGAGCCGGATAAAGAATATGCCATCTATGCCGGATTTAGAGGAGCGGTTTATCCCTTCACAGGCAAAAAAGACAAGCCAATTGCCGATTATTCTGTAAAACTTCCTGAAGGCGAATACGTGCTTGAAATGATTAGTACAGATGCTGATGGAAAGAAATATCATTATGAAAGTCTAGGAATTGTGGATAATACTCCGCCTGAAGTGAATCTAGATATCCAACCAGGAGTCGTTGAAATTAATGACAGTATGTTAAGTGAAGAAGACGGCCACCGAGCGTATTGGGTAAACGGTCAAGTAACCGATAAAACCGTTGATTTGCTGCAATCAAAAGGATACCCTTATACCCAAAAAACAAATACTGCTGTTTACTTCGAAAATGGCTCACCATTTTTTAGCGGCAGTCTGAAACTAGAGGATAATGGTGATACAAAGTTTGGTGTTTTACCTGAAGAATATACACCAAATCCATACGAGTTTAGAATTTTCCCTTGGGATATGGCTACCGCCGCCTATAGTTCCTTTGCTTCCCCGAGATATGTCTTTATGAAGGAAGGAACAGAGCACGCAACGCTTCGCTATAATAAGGACAGCGTCAAATTAGGCGATGAGATTACGGTAACCCTAGATATAAATAATGTGAAGAATTTCATGTCTGGTACCTTTGATATTCAACAACTTGCAGAGGGATTTTTTGAATTCCAAGGGGTAAAAGTGAACGAGAAATTCGCCTCACTAGCAAGGGAAAAGGATGCAGAAATCACTCTAGACGAACCCATTACGAATGCAGCACTAACAACAGTAGGAGCTTCCCTTTCAGGAGAGGGCTTTGAAGGTTTAGACGGTGACATGCCATTTCTAGATGTAACCTTTAAAGTGGTCGATGATAAGACTTATGCAAAAGGAATGCTTTTTGGCTTAACATCTTTATCCTATAAAAAGGCAGGAGAAACAGAGGTAAATACCATTCCCGGATATAGTCTTAACACCTTCAAAGTAATGCCAAAGCATTCACTTATTAGCGGCTATATTAAACCCGAGGCATTTTTAGTACCTGGTCAATCTTATATTCAGAACATTTATGATATGACAAAATTAAAAGCAAAGGTATACGCAAAGGATGCAGACGGCAACATCTATCCTGGCACCATTAAGGAAAAAAATGGACGTTTTGAGATTGCCGTTCCCGCCTCAAGTAAAGCTCATAGTATCTATGTGGAGCTTCCAGGTCATACGATTGAATATAAAAATCAGATGCTAAGCATGCCTGTTGAAGGCGAGTATTTTGGAACTTACCAGACAGTCAACCCTTCCATCAGTTTTGCTGGGGATGTTACGGGTGATCAAGTCATCGACATTCGCGATATCAAAGACGCTGTAGATCACTACGGTAAACAAAATCCAGAAAATGAGAACCTAGATATCAACCAGGACGGCGTGGTCAACGAAACCGATGTAAGATGGATTGAGAAGAACTTCTTAACAGTGGGGCCTAAAGCTGGGAAAGGCAACAAACCGAAAGAAAGTATTGCGAAAAAAGGAATGGCAGACTTCCTAAAAATGATTGGCCTAGAACCAAAAGGAAAATAAGCAGATATGAAAGTGGAAGAATTTCTCTTCCGCTTTTGTATTTTACATAGAAAAAAGTCTAGTATAATAGTATAAAAATAGAGTTTCGTAGAGGTGTAAGATGATTGAGGGAAAAATTATTAAATTTTACAGAGAAAAAGCTGGTTTAACGCAAGGACAGCTTGTAAATGGAATTTGTTCTGTCACCCACCTGAGTAAAATTGAAAGAGGCATTACCGAGTACTCAGAGGAAATCACCCAATTACTGGCGAAAAAGTTAAATATAAACCCTCAAGTAGAAATTGCCCGTTACCACAATCTTTCGAAGAAACTAGAACAATGGCATGACGCCATGGTTATGCAGAACCTAAAGGAATCTGAAGCACTGAAGAAAGAGCTTGAACAAGACGACCTGATTCAGCTGCAGGAGTTTCATCTCTATTATCTGTTATTGTCAGCAAGATACCATTTATTGAAAAACCAACTAGTACAGGCAAAAAAATTAATTAACCATATACATAGAGTTGAATCGACACTTTCTCCACATGATGCGAATATGTTCAAGCATGTGCGCGGAATTTACTATTTTCTTTCCGGTCAATTTCAGGAATGTGTCGATGTCTTAATGTCCATCGATCAACAGCAGTATAATCGCTTGGAGTATTTTTATCATTTAGCCATTGCCTATCACTCGATCAATTCACCGGTTAGAGCTTATTATTATGCAAACAAAGCGCTTCGCTATTTTCGGAATACATTAAATATGCTGAGAATTATTGATACAGAGATGGTCATGCTGATACAACTAAATGCGAATGAGCCGCATGACTTTAATGAAACCATTCAAACATATGAGAAGCTGTTGAAAATGTGTGATACCTGTTATGCTGTGGAACGGAAAGCAAAACTCTATCATAACCTTGGATTTGAGTATGCGCGCCGAAGACACTATCAAAAAGCAGTAGAGCTATATCAGGAAGCACTGAAACTCATTGATGAACATTCACCACATTACTTAGCCACCTTAGACCGGTATATTTTTAGCTGCCACGCTGGTAACCTGCTTGCAAAAGAGTCATTGCTGGAGCTGGCACAAAAAGGACTGGCTCTAGCCAACGCAGCCAATTCGAATGACTGGATTAATTTCCAGCTTCATCTCTATCTACTAAATGATGAAATGGAAAACTATTATCAGTGCGTTGAAACGATCGCTCTTCCCTATTTTAAAAAGATGGGGTATAGAATATTAATCGATTACTTTGAAAAAAAACTTTTTCAATACCTTTATGAAAACGGCAAGGTAGAAAGAGCATTAGAACTAGCAAGTTCCCTTATACAAGGAAGACCTAATTTCTATGAAAATAATTAACAAATAAAGGACTGGCGATCTAAATCGTCAGTCCTTACAATTATTTAATTGTTAGTTTCATCTGTATCATCATAATACGTTCCAGCAGTCTGTTCTGCATGGAAGGTCCAATCTACCTTTAATTTATCACCTTGGAATTGATTTTGATCTTGTCCATTATCTACAAATTCAAATAGCACGAAGATTTTTTCTTTTTCACCAGCAGGGATACCGTCAGGCATTGTAGTGTTCAGGCCGTCAATTTGTGTTAAATCTGGATTCTGAGATTGGAGATCATACAGTGTTGTTTCAACGATTGGGTTTGTAGCACTGCTTGTATTGTACATAATCGTTACTTTTATATGCTTAGCTAAATCATCACTGTTATCTGATTTGGCGTCTTCCACACTGTAATTGGTCGATAGTAACACTCTGTTAATATCTAACGTACCGTTATTCTCAAGTGTAAATTCACGAAATATTTCATCACCAGGCTTGATGTTGTCAATATTTACAACAGTGCTTGGATTTAGTTCCAGGTCTAGTACCCCGGCTGCAAACGTGTTTTGTGTTTCAACAGAATCGCTAAAATAGGCAAATGTTCCTCCACCCATCAACGATAATCCTAAAGCAGCACTCATAACCCCTTGACTAACTTTTTTTGTAAAACTCATCTTCCATTCCTCCTCATGAAAATAGTAAAATATATTAAACTCTTATGTACTTTTGTAGATACATAGGAGAGCTAACCCACTTTGCCTGCTTCCAGCTCTTTTTTTGCCCCGTTGATCGAAATGAACGCAGAAATGAATAAAAGTAATCCCGGAACAAACAGCAATAGAGCTGACCCTAGTTTTGAACTAGAGTAGTTTAGAAGAAATCCAACATAAGGAATGGTAAAGCCCTTATACAAACCGATGATGTTCTGTGGCGACACAGTCCACCTATCCTCACCATCATTGTTATCCCCTTTGGTTTTATAGACAGCTTGTCCATTTTGTTTTTTCACGTCTGTTATTCTATGAGTAATCACTTTTCCATCCATGTTAAACGTGATAACATCCCCTATTTGATAGGAGGTATGTTTATCTTTTGTTTCAATACCGATGATGGAACCTGTTTGAAAGGTTGGCTCCATCGATCCTGATAATACCGCTTTTACTTGGTATCCCAATACCGTTGGTGCTCCTCCTGATATTCTAGAAGAAAGGACAACAAACGATGCCAAACATAGGATTACGATGAACATACCACTCCC
Organism: Neobacillus niacini; assembly: GCF_019749295.1. Taxonomy (GTDB): domain Bacteria; phylum Bacillota; class Bacilli; order Bacillales; family Cytobacillaceae; genus Neobacillus; species Neobacillus niacini_D. The sequence continues at coordinate 68,973 of NZ_JACWFG010000006.1, read as the reverse complement.
AATCCTACGCACTGCCTTCCAGAACTTCTTCGTCATTTTCAATCACCTGCTTCGTCATTTTTTCTAACTCTTTTATCTTAAATTCTAAGAGAGAATGCACCGCCTCCACTTTTGAAAAATCAATGGTTGCTAGCACCTCATTCCTCAGACTTTCAACAGATTGAAATCCCTCATGAACATAGGTCAATGTGTCTTGTTGATTTTTATTTTTATAAAGTGACAATTCTTCATAAACTGTATTCAGATTGTCCATTTGAATATATAGTTCTTGCACATTTGCTTTAATTTTAGACAGTTGGACCTCCAATTCTCCTAATGATTCATCTGGTGTATTGGAAAGGGTCATTTGATAGTTTTTTTTCATACTCATTACAATCTCCTCCGCAGTATCCTCTAAGTGCTTGATCGTCTCTGGAAAAACAAATGCAGTTGAAAGCTCCAATGACTGTGCTTTATCTTGACTTGAAAATTTTGCCTCTGTTTCTCCTACCAGATAATTACCTAAACAAAAGAAAAGGCAGCATAAACACACAAATGTAATGTGTTGATGAAAAGTTTTTCTCATTTGGTATTCTCCCTGTATCAACTCTATTTGACCCTATTATCACAGAGTTTTTGGAATATTGTTATCGGGTTAATTCCTTGGAAAATACTTAAGGAACGATGTCGAATTAGCACGGCGATAGGATAAAAACCAGAAAAAAGGCAAAAAAAATAACCCAATTGATTCTAGTGAGAATATTCTTAATAATTTGAACTGTACCAACACTACATGTCTAAGAAAGGGTGGATTTTATTGAAAAAGAAAATTAGGAGAAATATGAGGAAAAAGGCTGCCGCTCTATTGGCTTTATCGATTGCATTTGGTGGCATGGTTCCAACTAGTTCACTCGCTGCTGAAACGACAACACCAGCTCCCATACTATTTGAAGCTGAAGGACTAAGTAAGCAAGATGTGGTGAAAGCATTCCTTCAATCAAAGGTACAAGCCGGCATGACGAAATTAGTAGATCACGGTGATCAATTCAAGATTGTCTCAGAGCAAAATGATAGCACAACAGGTACATACCATGTACGTACTATCGAGCAATACAAAGGAATTCCGATTTACGGATCTGGACAAACTGTTGCACTCGATGCAAATAACAACGTATATGCTTCGATTGGAAAAGTTACGCAGAATCTAGCACGTACTCTTATTCCAACGGAAGCCTCTCTTACCCAAGAGGAAGCCATTGCGATTGCCAAGCAAAACGTTGATTCCCAAATCGCTGAAGTGAAAAATTATGATGGCATCGACTCTAAATTAATGATTTATCCATTTAACGGGAAGTATCATTTAACTTACTTGGTAAAAGCATCTACTTCTCATCCTGCTCCTGGTTATTTCCATTACTTTATCGATGCAAATAGCGGGGAAGTTGTGAATAGCTTTAATAAAATTCACGAGATAGATGAGGCTGCACTATCTCCAGTAACAGGAAGAGGCTTAGACTTACATGGTACGATGCAATCCTTCCCAGTCGGAAAGGATCTAGCAACGGGGACAAGTTACCTGCACGGTACTTCTGCCGCAGCCGGTAAAAGTGTTCCAATCTCTACTTTTTCTGCACAACGGATGGAAGAGTTCGTCTACATGCTCGGTGCGATTTTTGGATTCACAGGCTATGAAGTAGCAACAAAAAATTCCACCAATTTTTTCTATGATCCGGCTGCGATATCCGCTCATTTTAACTCTGATAAAGTTAACAGATACTATCAAGTCATCCACAAGCGTAACAGCTTAGATAATAACGGAATGAAATTAATCAATACCGTTCATATTGGACGCAAATGGAATAATGCCGGTTGGAACGGAAAACAAATGATGTATGGAGATGGGGATGGAATTCGATATAACTCCCTTGCCGGCGGGTTAGATGTTGCCGGACACGAAATGACGCATGGTGTTATTGAACACTCCGCAGACCTAATCTATGAGGATGAGTCCGGTGCCCTCAATGAATCTTTAGCTGACATTTTAGGGAACTTTGCTGAAATGTATGCGACATCAGAAGTAGAATGGGAACTGGGTGAAGATATTACAACCCCTAACATACCTGGTGACGGCGGACTTCGTTCGATGAGCAACCCTGCATCAAAAAAGTCATCCCTTACAGAATCCGGCTACTATCCTGATCATTATGAAGATCGCTATCTCGGAACCGAAGACAATGGAGGCGTACACATTAACAGTGGAATCAACAATAAAGCAGCCTACTTAATATCTGAAGGCGGTACCAATAATGGTATGACCGTTAAAGGGATTGGTAAGTCAAAAACAGAAAAGATCTATTACCGTGCACTGACTCTTTACTTAACCTCTTCTTCTGGTTTCCATGACATGCGAGAAGCGGCCATTCACGCGGCCCGTGACCTTCATCCAGATAAAAATGGTGCACCATCACCGGAAACACAAGCGGTTATGGATGCCTATTCTTCCGTGGGTGTGAACTAATGTAGTGTTTAAATCTCAAAAGCCATGAACGAATGAATTAACATCGTTCATGGCTTTTTTAATAATCATTCTGACTGGATTGCCTCGATTAACTGATTTGAAATTTGACCAGCCTTTTCATACTGTTCCACACTCATATAGTAATGGAATAATTCCTTTCCAAACCGCTTCTTCAGCATTTCACTTTTGCTAGATTCGAAGTATGGCAGAGCCTCTTTCTCAATGTACTGGTAATACTGTTCGTAATTTTCCTCTATCTGAAGAATTAACAGCTTAAATACAATTTTGTAAACAGTGGCCTCCTGGACTTTGGCCATCGATAGTCCTTCACGTGCATGTTTAAGAAGCTCCGTTTTTCGCATTAGCTTCCCCTCAAAGCTGCATTTTATATAGTTATACCACCGTTGAAGATAGAGAACTGATGGTTTTTTTACAAGAGTAAGTGACTCTTTAAAAGTCCTTTTTGCATTTTGATAATCTTTTCTTCTGTAGTATTCATAACCTAAATTGTTTAAAAGCATCGTTTTCTTATCTGGTTTATTGAGTAATTCACTGTTATGAATGAGCCTATAATACGCTGCTTCCACCTCTTGGAAATCATGTTCCACATTGCTTCCTATTGATATTAGCATGATTGATTCTGCCATCAAGGCTCCCAAGAAGTTATCCACTTCTTTATAATATCGAAGTGCTTTTTCCGCATAAGAGTAGGCCAATACATAAGAATTCATCCATTGATAGGCTGCCGCTAAGTGGTTATAATATTCGAGATTTCCATATTCATTTCGATTAATTTCCTTCAAAATGTTTATTGCCTTTTGGTAACATTCTTTTTTGGAGTTCCTGTAATCAAGTAAGTAATAAATTCCCCATACATGCCGGTACAAGTTCTTTTCGTACGCCCTTAGATCTGGGTAATCATGTTGGACTCGAGTTAAAATAGCGTATGTCAAGTTGAAATCTTGTTTGAGAAGATAATACCTCGCCTGAAGCAGATTATAAAAGGCTGCATAGGAGGAAGAGCCAATAATCGGAATGGTCTCAAGTTCCTTTTTGATTTCCTCTACTTCCTTCATCCTCTGCATAATGATTACCTTATGCCAGTAATGGAGCTGATTCCCCAAATTCTCAAAACGCTGGTTTTCTTTCTCGATATCGATTTGTAAACGCTCGGAAAACAATGAGATAATTTCTGACGCATAGGGTGTTTGTCCCCGTTCAATTTTGCTTACATGTGTAACGGAACAAATACCTCTCCCTAAATCCTCCTGCGTAAGCCCCTCTTTTTGACGATAAAATTTAATAATTTCTCCAACTGACATCTAACTCTCCCCTTAAAAACCTATGTAATAGATTTACCTTAACGTAGGACTATTTAAGTTTATAGGCTAGTTACTTCCTTTGCCAAAAGTACATTGACTTAATTTTTAGAATCTTAGTACATTTTTAATAGGATAAAAGATGCATTTCTTATGTAGCAGGAAAAGACAGGCAAAGCTAATCGTTATCCAAGATTTGATCACTTCTTTTTCATGCAAGCTTGAGATTCATGAACCTTTATGAGAACCATCTTTTTAACCTCAGCTTCCTTTTGGGCTTCATGAACCTTTCATGAGACCCATTTTTTTAACCTCAGCTTCCTTTTGGGCTTCATGAACCTTTCATGAGACCCATTTTTTCAGCTTCAACTTCCTTTTGGGCTTCATGAACTTTTCATGAGACCCATTTTTTTAACCTCAACTTCCTTTTGGGCTTCATGAACCTTTCATGAGACCCATTTTTTTAACCTCAGCTTCCTTTTGGGCTTCATGAACCTTTCATGAGACCCATTTATACAACATCAACCTCATTTTAGTCTTCAAGAACATTCTTAACGAATTTAATCTCTTGACATCGAGATAAATCTATATTATATTTATCTCGAATTAAAAATACTTTATTTGATTATTTTTTAATTCAAACTAACTGAATCTAAAAAAAGACCTATAGATAAAAAATAACAACAAGGGGTGGACAGCATGGGTTTTTTAAACAAATTATTTGGTACAACAACAAAGGAGGAAGAAACAATGACAAATTCAAAATTAAAAATAGGTATTATCTTAGGAAGTACACGTCAAGGACGTGTTAGCCCACAGGTAGGAGAATGGGTAAAAGGAATCGCTGATCAGCGAGCTGATGCAGATTATGAAATCGTGGATATCTCAGATTACAACCTGCCATTCTTAGGAACAACTGATGGAACAGAACCAGGAATCGCTGCTTGGAATGAAAAACTTGCGAGCTTAGATGGTTTCGTATTCGTTGTTCAAGAATATAACCACAGCATCACTGGCGCTTTAAAGAATGCAATTGACTTCGCACGTGAAGCTTGGTATAACAAAGCTGCTGGTATCGTAAGCTATGGTTCAACTGGCGGAGCTCGTGCTGCAGAACATTTACGTGGAATCCTTGGCGAGGTAAAAGTGGCTGACGTTCGCACTCATCCAACATTGTCACTATTCACAGACTTTGAAAACGGCTCTGTATTTAAACCACAAGATTTACACCAAACAAACATGACTGCAATGCTTGACGAAGTAATTTCTTGGAGCGGTGCTTTAAAAACAATTCGATAATATATGAAATATCCAATGCGCCACAGTCTTAATTGACTGTGGCGCATTTTGTGTTTTTTCCAATTTGTCCAAGCCTCTCTCCTCTATTTGCATACCTTATTTTTAGAGGATTAAGTTTAATGATCTATTTTTGAAAGGAGAATGAACAATTGTCTAAAGTTATCCATCTGAACCTTAGAGTCGACCCGACCCAATATATTCCCCAGATTCGGGAAGTTCCAGGCTATGATTATATTCATTTGGTCAGGCAGCCCAAGTATATGGTAAACTTGCCGCTTCTCAATGAGAAGGTTCACTACCTTAGTGAAATTTTTTCACCAGAAGAATTTGTGAAAAAAAATAACGTTTCACTTATACACGCACACCATGCTCAATTAGGTTTATTGCTTCTTCCATTTAAGGAAGAAACCTCCCTCCCACTCGTAACAAGCATAAGGGGCAGAGATGCAACCCTTGCCAATCAGCCTGTTGATTATTTAAATGGCATGAAAATGCTGTTTGAACAAGGTGAACTCTTTTTGCCGGTATGTCAGTATTTAGCACATCGAATCAATCTATGGGGATGCCCTGCCGATAAAATCAGAGTTCTTTATGGAGGAGTAGACCTAAACTTTTTCCCTTATCGGGGACCGAATCTACAAGGCTCTCAGAACATTGTTTCGATTGGGAGATTAGTAGAAAAGAAAGGACATCATGTCTTAATGCAGGCATTTAAAAAGATTAAATCAAAATTCCCAAAAGCCACTCTTACGATTATCGGAGGCGGTGAGCTGGAAGAGTATATTAAATCGCTTGCAGCGCAGTTAAATTTAGGTACCTCCTTCCGTCTTTTGAATCGTGTGCCTAAAAGCCAAGTCCCAGAATTAATGGCGCAAGCAGACATTTTCTGTGCCCCAAGCTTGACAGCAGCAAATGGTGATGTGGAAGGAATTCCAAACACAATAAAAGAAGCCATGGCAACAGGCATTCCAGTCCTTGCCACAAACCATGCCGGTATTCCAGAAATCATCACGAATAACCAAGACGGTGTAATAGTTCGGGAAAATGATGTGGATCACCTGGCACAAGCATTAGAATTCATGCTGTTAAATAGACACCTATGGGAAGGCTATGCCCTTGCTGCGCGAAAAAATGTAGAACAAAACTTTGATCAAAGTAAACAGCTTCTTTTACAAGCCAAATATTATGATGAATTGTTAGGGGGATCATAATGGCAGATTTCAGATTAATAAAAGTCACCAAAGGACCAAAAACACTATTAATTGACAACCCTACTAACTTTCCTTTAATCGGAATGGGTGCTCAAGGAGCCGTCTTTAAATTATCAGAGGAGCGCTGCGTGAAGATATACAGCAACACCCTTCAAGCTCAAATGGAATTAGAAGCACTTAAAGCCGGGCAGCACCTAGCGTTCTTTCCACGATTATATGATTTTGGTGAAAATTATATTGTCATGGAATACTTTAATGCTCCCACATTAAAGGAATACCTCCGGAACTGCACTTATATCCCGGAATCAATCACTAGAAAACTTCTTTACATTCTAGGTGAAATGAGAAAAGCTCAGTTCACAATGGTGGACGCCCCGTTACGGCATATTTTCGTAATGGAGAATGAAGAACTAAAAGTCATTGACCACGTAAATGCCTTTAAACGTGTACATCCTGTCCCGCTAAAATTATTGAGAGACTTAAATATGATGCTGCTCAAGGAATCCTTTCTCTCTCGAGTAAAAAAGATGGAACCAGCAACCTATGAAATGTGGCAGCAATATTTTAATGAAAACCAATTAGATTATCGGAACATTCCCGTTTCTTCGGGAGGAGATGGTGAAGGAGTTAAGGTAGACAGCGCTATTTCACAAACCTTAATTGGGGCTGGTCACCAGGGTGCAGTTTACCGTGTTTCAGAGGATAAATGTGTGAAAATCTATGGAAAACCGGAACATTGTGAAATGGAACAAAGGATTTTATTGGCTAATCAGGACCTTACCTTTATTCCAAAAGTATATGAGACTGGCGATAATTACGTGGTAATGGAATATTTAGTGGGACCAGATTTAAACACCTATCTAAAAAAGCAAACCACCCTTCCTCCAGTCGTAACAAAGCTTTTACTAGAGATTTTAACTTCCCAAAAACAGGCTGGATTCAAACAAATTGATGCTCCATTAAGACACGTGTTTGTAACCAACTCCGGCTTTAAAATGGTCGACCATGTGTATTCGTTTTCTCGTCTGCAAGAAAGACCGCTTGAGCTTTTTCAAAACCTTCATGAACGAGGTTTCCTTGCAGAGTTTCTAGAGCAGATAAAAATTCTTGATCCTGCTACACATGCAGAATGGACGAAGACTCCTATTCCGCTCACAGAGGAAGAAGTACAAATGGAAATAAAAGATATTCCAACTGTGCTGCCAGGAAAAAGCCGCCGTCGGAAAGAGCATGGACAGAAGGGGCATGGCGGTAAGAAGGGCAAGGGCCATGATAAAGAACGTGACCACAAAAAAGGCAAGGAACATGGGAAGGAAAACGACCGCAAAAAAGGCAAGGATAAAGACCGTGATCGTAAGAAAGGGCAAGGCCGCGATCATGACAAAGGGAAAGATAGAGAGCACGGCGGAAAAAGAGACAGCAAAGATAAAAAGAAGCAAAACGGCAATAAAGATCAGGATAAAAAGAAGGGAAATGATCGTAAAAAAGGATCGGATAAAAAATGAACATCTTAGTGACAGGTGCAGCAGGTTTTGTTGGGTTCCACCTTTCTAAACGATTGTTAGCTGAAGGTCATCATGTAATTGGTGTGGACAACCTTAATGACTATTACGATGTTCGTTTAAAAAGTGAGCGACTTAAACTGCTGGAGAGTAACGAAAAGTTTGCCTTTTATAAAGTAGATTTAGCCGATGCAGAAGGGTTAAATGGAATTTTCGCTAGTCACTCCATCCCCATTGTAATTAACTTAGCTGCACAGGCTGGGGTCCGTTATAGTCTTACCCATCCACACTCCTATGTTCATTCCAATTTAGTAGGGTTCGTAAATATATTAGAGGCATGCAGACATTTTCAAGTAAAGCACTTACTTTACGCGTCGTCTAGTTCTGTCTATGGGGCTAATACTAAGACTCCCTTCTCTACCCAAGACTCTGTTGACCATCCGGTAAGTATCTATGCGGCTACGAAAAAAGCAAATGAATTAATGGCACACACTTACAGTCATTTATTTAATATGCCAACGACCGGCCTTCGATTCTTTACCGTATATGGACCTTGGGGCAGACCCGATATGGCTTATTATTCTTTTACAAAGGATATTATCGAGGGAAATTCGATAAAGGTATACAATAATGGCGACATGCGCAGGGATTTCACCTATATCGATGATATTGTCGAGGGAATTGTCAAATTACTAGACCAGCACCCAGAGCCAGATCCAAACAGAGAACTCGACCCAAGCACCAGCCATGCTCCCTACAAAATCTATAATATCGGCAACAACAGCCCTGTTAGATTAATGGATTTTATCACCACATTAGAAACGATAATTGGCAAAAAGGCACAGATTGAATTACTTCCTATGCAGCCAGGAGATGTGAAAGAAACCTACGCCGATATTACCGATTTACAAAAGGACGCCGGTTTCTCCCCCGCCACCCCATTAGAAATCGGCTTAGGACATTTCGTAGAATGGTATAAACAATATCATTAATAACCACCTCGTATCCCCTCTACTTCCTTGAGGGGATTACTTTTTGGAAAAAATCGTACTATTGGACTAGTAAAACAACAAGAACTCCTGTGAACCATTCAGTATACTAGGCTTAGAAAGTTTTTAATTTTACTAGAAAGCAGGTTGGTTGCATGTCCATTGGAAAAGTGATTTATTACCACCGCAGAAAACAAAATAAAACACAAGAACAGCTTTGCCATGGCATTTGCTCGGTTACACATTTAAGTAAAATTGAAAATAACGTAAAAGAAGCCAATCCCAAAACAATCCAGCTGCTGTGTGAAAGACTAGAAATTTCCGTTGAGGAAGAAAACAAAAAGAGCGAGCTGGTTAGACACAAGCTGGATGAGTTTTACGAGTCCATCGAGCGGCTGCACCAAGATAAAGCCGCCCTTTTATATAAAGAATTACAGGAAAGTAAGGAATATGTACACTGTACCGATATGATTTATTTGTATGAATTATTTATGCTGCGGTACTATCTGCTAGTGCACGATTTTCCTAGGTTTGAGGAGTCCTCTCGAGGCATTCATAAGTATATTTCAAAGTTTTCTCCTTTTGAGACATATGTCTGGGATTTACTTCAAGCCATCTATTATGGGAAAAAGGAACAATTTCCCCAAGCCCTCCTCTTCCTCTCTCGTATGGAAAACAAAGCAGAAGAATATCGGGCAAAAATATCAGAGTATTATTATTTTCGCTCAGCCTTGCACGGGCATTTATGCCACTACTCTTTATCGATTCATTATGCGTATAAAGCAATGCACGTTTTTCAGCAGACAAACAATCTCTTAAGAATGATTCATGTCAAAATGATTTTAGGTGTTAATTTCATTTATATTGGTGAATTTGATAAAGGGAAAGAGATGCTGCTGCATATTTTAAGTGATGCAGAAATGCTTCAGGATACCGAAACAATAGCCCTATCGTTACACAATCTCGGTTTTTTACATTACCGGCAAGGAAATATAGAGCAATCGCTGGATTATTATTCGCAGGCACTTCAGTATAAAGAAAAGAATTCAGCGTCCTATTATATAACGATTTCATATCTAGCCGAGGCACTTATTTCTTTTTCCCAGAATAAGAAGGCAGCAGAGCTGTTATCAGAAGCTTTGGATTCCTTTCAAGACCAAAAATCACCTCGATACATTGAACTAAAAATCCTTTACTTAGAAGCAGCGGGGACAAAAAAATCTCTAATCCACTATTTGATAAAACATGGTCTGCCTATTATTGAACAGTATTCAAACATCGATAGAGGAATGAAATATCTTCAGCTGGTCGCTGATTATTATGAAAAAAAGCAGGACTACGTTTCAGCCAACCACTATCTTCATATTTCCAACCAACTTCTGAAGAACTTGCTTACCAACATTGGATCACCTGTTGACTTACGAACAGCTGCGATACGGGAAAAAACGACTAGTTAATAGATTAAAGGGGACAAGGATGTGCAAAAATTGTCCCCTTTTTTGTCGAAAACATTAAATTGTCCCAAGTAAAGAGAGAGTGAAATCCATTGTTTTCCCCCCTCCTCCGAAAAAAGCTCCTCTTATGAACCTCATATTATAGAAGATTGTCCCAATTAACAGACTACTAGAATCCCTCTATAGTTAAAGGGAATACTTCATTATTTTTTACTAGAAAAGGGGAATGTGAAATATGGGCAAGCAAAAGTATATAAAGTATTTTGCCGTGATGATGACCACTGCTCTCCTGGCAGTCCCAACTCTGCAAGCGTTTGCAGATGATTCAGGCAAGGCTGGTGATGGCAAAGCTGCCACTACAAATCTTCAGGGTATAAATGCAATGGCAAGTAAAGGAAAGCATGTTATTACCCTCATTACTGGTGATGTTGTAACGGTGACAGAGCTGGCAGATGGACAAAGATTGGTTAACGTGGAACCTGCTGCTGCGGGCGGCGGTGCAAGAATTCTGACAGTAGAAAAAGATACATATGTCATTCCCGATCAAGCCATGCCTTATTTAGCTTCTGGATTTTTAGATCAGGATTTATTTAATGTTACTGCACTCATTAAAGATGGGTATGATGACGCTTCACAGAAGACGTTACCTGTTATTGTTCAATATTCAGAATCAAAAGCTCGTTCAGGAGCGTTACCAGCACCAAAAGGTTCTAAAAAGACTCATGTACTTGAAAGTATTAATGGTTTGGCACTATCGACTGATAAAAAGGATACGAAATCGTTTTGGCAAGACATTACGCAGAAACAGCAGACTGCTAAAACCTCAAAAGCGATGATGGCTCCTGGAATTGAGAAAATTTGGCTGGATGGCCGTGTCGAAGCCACACTTGAACAAAGTGTCCCTCAGGTTGGGGCTCCAGCTGCTTGGGAATCAGGTTATGATGGCAGCGGTGTAAAAGTGGCCGTGCTTGATACAGGTATTGATGCAGAGCATCCGGACATTAAAGATCAATTGGTTGATACAAAGAGCTTTGTTCCTAATGAAGATGTTCGTGACGTTCATGCTCATGGTACCCATGTAGCTTCGACAGTACTTGGAACAGGCACAGCCTCTGAAGGAAAAAATAAAGGGGTTGCTCCGGGTGCAGACCTCCTTGTTGGAAAAGTCCTCGGTAATGACGGATTTGGCCATGATTCTTGGATTATCGATGGCATGGAATGGGCTGCAGAAAATGCTAAAATCGTAAATATGAGTATTGGCACCAATGAACCTAGTGATGGAACAGACCCAATGGCACAAGCCGTGAATAACTTAACGGAGGAGACAGGTGCACTGTTTGTCATCGCTGCGGGGAATACAGGGATGGAAGGAATTAATTCACCAGGCTCAGCTGATGCAGCTCTTACCGTTGGCGCCGTTGACAAGTCTGATCAACTTGCATGGTTCTCCTCTAAGGGACCACAAAATGGAAATTCGGGGTTAAAGCCAGATCTTACGGCACCTGGTCAAGGAATTCTAGCTGCCCGCTCTCAATTTAGTGAAGGCAGCGGTTCTTATATGACGATGGATGGTACGTCAATGGCTACCCCTCACGTGGCCGGAGCAGCAGCTATTCTCGCACAGCGCCACCCTGATTGGACAGGAGCAGAACTGAAAAATGCACTGATGAGTACAACTAAGAAACTAGATGAGATTAAGCCATTTGAAGGCGGAACCGGGCGTCTTGACGTTCCTGCTGCAACATTTGGTACAATCACTGCAACAGGCTCGCTGGATTTTGGATTCTTTGATTGGCCGCATGAAGATGACAGTCCGGTAGAGAAAACCATTACGTACACCAATGACGGTGACCAGGAAGTTACACTAAATCTTACGGCTGCCGTTTCTGACAGCAATGGTTCTACAGCACCTTCAGGAATGATTTCCCTTTCAACAGATAAAGTGACTGTGGCTCCTAAAAGCAATGCTGAAGTAAAAGTAACAGTAGATCCTCAGCTCGCCGCTCTTGGTACTCGTTATCAAGGTCACATTTCGGCTGCTGCTGATGGTACTCCAGTTGTCCATACTGCTTTAGCCATGGTAAAAGAAGAAGAGAAATATTCTCTTACCATTAATGCAACCGACCGTGATGGATCGCCTGCCCTTGCCTACTTTAATCTCGTTGGTCCGAGCGGCGTTCCTGAGTTTTACGCTGTGGACGGCACAAGAGAACTGCGATTGGTGCCTGGCACCTATTCAGTTTTGAGTATGATGGATGTTGATAGTGATACAGACCACAGGGGTGTTGCACTGGTTGGTGATCCAGAAGTTAACCTGAGCGGTCCACAAACCGTTGAGCTAGATGCTCGTAATGCAGAGGAAATTAAAGTAAACGTTCCAAATAAAACAGAAGCAAATTATCGAAAATTAGAATATTACCGTAATACCGGCGAAGCAAGTATGAATGATATTTACGTTATGCCGGTATGGGTGGATAAAATGTACGCACAGCCTACAAAAGAAGTTGAAAAAGGTGAATTTACTCAGGCTACACGCTGGCGCTTGGCTGAACCAACCCTCACAATCAACTTCCAAGGCAAAGAGCTGGATGATATCCCTCAGGCTGGAAGTACGCTTCTAAAAGGCATACACAATTTAGAAGCAGTTTATGCAGGAAAAGGATCTCCGGAAGATTATGCTGGTCTTGATGTAAAAGGCAAAGCCGTAGTGGTGGAGCGCAGTGATGAGGTCTCAGGTCAAAACCGTGCTGCTGCAGCATTAGAGGCAGGAGCAAAACTATTGATTACCGTAAACGATCAACCGCAAGAGCTTAGCGAATGGGTTGGAATTGAAAATCCGGATTTCTCTCTTTCAGATACTCCACTGGCAGTTGCAGGTATAAGCGGCACAGAGGGTAATCAGCTCGTGGAAGCAGCAAAGTCTGGAAAGGTTAAATTAAACGTCAAGGGTACTCCTGACAGTGAATTCATTTATGACCTTGTAGATATGCATCATGGAGCAATACCAAAGGATTTAACCTATGCACCACAAACAAAAGATCTTGTAAAAATTGATACAGAGTATAAATCAGATGTTAATGCACCAGGTATGGAATTCCGCTATGATCTTCTGCCTCACAGTTTTGCAGGAACTGGCTTTTTGTTCCAACTATCACTTCCTTCTGTCCGGACCGAATGGGTATCTGCTCAAGAAGGCACATCCTGGTACCATCAAGCCGGTGTTTATGATGCACAATGGGAAGTGCGTCAGCCGAAAGTGAGTTACAAGCCTGGTCAAAAGTTTGCGGAAGAATGGTTTTCACCAGTTGTCCGTCCACGCCTTGGTGATGGATTCTGGGCACCTTATCGCGACCGCAACTACATGATCATTAATATACCTGCATGGGCGGATTCAGGAATTGGACACACTGGAGCAGACATGACTTATCCTGGAGAGCAAACGATCGAGTTTTATCGTGGAGATACGCTCGTCAAAAAAGCAGATGGACAGGCAATCTACTCTTTTGCAGAGCAGCCAGAGGAAAACACGAAGTATCGAATCGTTACGGACGCTTCTCGTAATCCAGAACGCTGGGATACTTCAGTACGTACTCATACTGAGTGGGAATTTTGGTCTCAAAAAGTAGAAGAATCCCACTCTCCACTTCCGCTTCTATCACTGGATTATAAAATCGATACGGACATGAACGGAGATGCAATTGCAGGTAAATCAACTCAGCTTGGCTTGTCCGTGCACCAAATTCCGGGTGCACCAGGAAACGGTGTAGTGAAAGGTGCTGTATTAGAAGTTTCCTTTGACGAAGGCCAGACTTGGGAAAAGGTAGATCTTGTTGAAGAAGGCAATGGCTGGACAGCAAAGATTAAGCATCCCAACAAAGCGGGAAGCAGTGTCTCCCTTCGTGCAAGCGCTTGGGATGACAAAGGCAATCGTATCAAACAAGAAATTACTAAAGCCTATGGACTAAGATAAATTCTAGAGACCAGTTTTCACAACTGGTCTCTTTTTTCATGAGTAGAAAGATAAAATTTTGGAAGGATATAACTATCTAAGTAAAATGTTAGGAGGATGAACATTGCAGAGGAAAGGTTGGTTTAAGATTCCACTGATTCTTATTTTTCTAACGGTTACTTTTTTCGCAAATAGCGATGAAGGGAAAGAAATCCATGCGTTTTCTAACCAAGTAATTCAACAAGGCTCTTCCGGGGAAGATGTGATTGAGCTGCAAACGCGCCTAGCTTACAATGGTTTTTTTAAAAGTAAGATTGATGGTGTGTTTGGATGGAATACCTACTGGGCTGTTCGAAACTTTCAAGATAAGTTTGGTCTTCCTGTTGATGGGATTGTTGGTGCAAAAACAAAAGCTATGCTGGTGAAAGCGACAAAATATGAAAAACAAGGCAATGGGAGTACGACAGCCAATGTTCCAAACGGGTATAGCCAAAATGATATCCAATTGATGGCAAATGCCGTATATGGAGAAGCACGCGGTGAACCCTATACGGGTCAAGTCGCCGTGGCGGCGGTTATATTGAATCGAGTTCAAAGTGCTTCTTTTCCAAGTACCGTAGCTGGCGTAATCTATGAACCTGGAGCTTTCACAGCTGTTGCCGATGGCCAAATTAACTTAACACCAAATGAAACAGCAAAGAAAGCAGTGCTTGACGCCGTTAATGGATGGGATCCGACAGGTGAAGCCATTTATTATTTCAATCCTGACACCGCCACAAGCAGTTGGATTTGGAGCCGCCCGCAAATCAAGAAAATTGGAAAACATATATTTTGTAAATAAAATAGAAAACCGGTCATCTACAATTGAATGATGTAGATCACCGGTTTCTTCTATGGCTTTATAATTCCCTGTTCCTTCGCCTTAAACACGGCTTTATGCCTTCCCGTCACATCTAATTTTGAATAAATGTTTGAAATATAATTCTTTACAGTTCCCTCTGTTAGAAATAGTTTTCGGGCTATTTCACGATTGGTTAACCCCTTTGAAAGTTCCCCCAGAATTTCAATTTCTCGTTCCGTCAGTCCAAAGTTGTTTTTCTTACCTATTTCCTCTATTACTTTTTCTGATGGAGTAATCCACTGGGTAATTAACTGCTTAGCAATCTCCTGAGTAATCAGCGTTCCACCGTGATGGACGAGTCTGATGCCGGCAGCAAGATCACTAGGATGAATGGCTTTTAATAAATACCCCTCTGCACCAGCAGCCAACGCATCCCGAACATACCCTAATTCCTCAAAGGTTGTTACGATCATTACCTTTACAGAAGGAAATTTACTTTTAATATGGGCTGTAGCGTCGACCCCATTCATTTCGGGCATATGAATGTCCATCAGCACTACATCAGGAGACAGTTGTTTCGTTAACTCCAAAGCCACTTTTCCGTTTTCAGCCGTACCTACAATTTCGATGTCAGCCTCCCCTCCCAATACAATAGAAAGACTCGCGGTAATCAACTCCTGGTCATCCACTAGTAACACTTTTATCATCGTGCCCAAACTCCTCTCTAAAACGGATTACCATTATTGGTAAGTAACAAGTAACAATAGTACCTTCGTTTTCCTTTGATTCAATCCTTAATCCACCTTGGATGGATTCTAACCGTTCTTTCATTCCATTAAGACCAAATCCATAGCTTACTTCACGAATACCAATGCCATTATCTTGTACCAAAAGAATCATATGAGAGGAATCAGCCTTTAGCGTAATCATAATCTTATTGGCATGTCCATGACGGATAGCGTTGGTTAGAGATTCCTGAAGGCACCGTATAAGAGTGATGGTTGCTTGAGAGGAGATATTGATGTCTTGATGACCTATAAATTCAAGATGGATAGTGGTTTTCGTATGTACAGCAAATTCATTAGCAATTTTTTCAAGCTGGGAAGGTAACTCTTCCCGTTCTCCACTTGGCGAAATCTGATGAATCTGAGTTCGAATTTCCCCCAAAGATTCCCTCATCACACCACTTAACATATCCACTTGTTCCTGAGCTTTTTCCGGTGATGTTTTTATTAGATACGACGCCGCATCTAATCCCATAATAACGGATGTAAAGGTATGTCCAACCGTATCGTGGAGATCTCGTGCCAAGCGATTTCGCTCCTCCAATAATGTGACCTTTTCAATCTGCTTGGCATACTCCTCTAAAAGTTGATTCTGCCTGCGGTTTTCAACAAGCAGGATTTGCGCCTTCTTCTCCGCTTCAATTACTTTTGCCACGGATATACCAATACCAAAAAAGAAAAATCCATCAATAACACCGAGTCCCAAATGATCTAATCCAACAGCAAGTACAGCTAGAAACGGTGCGGAAGAAAATCCTGCCCATAACCACCATCTTCCCTTCCCAGGTTTGCTATAAATACCAGCACAAAGTGCAGGATAGGCCAAAAAAGATGAATACACCCCTAAAAAGTAACAGCCCACAATTAAGAACAGCCCGCTAAAAATTAATTCAAGTAACGGATAGTTTTTAACACCAAAACTATCAATCTTAATTCCAGACCATTGAGGTATGAGGAATGCAGCAAAGCACAACGGAAGGATGAGCCAGAAGAAAGGCATGGCAGCTAAGAAGACAGCCAGAAATAATATATGAAAGAAAAACCAGCAAATTCTTGTTATTTGTGCAGTTTTATAAACCCAATGGGGTTCATGCCGAATTGGCAGCATTTTGAGCACCTTCTATTTTTGTTATTTTAATCACTTACTATATTCCACAGAGCTTCACGTTTCCCTTTTTTTCCATCATTCTATGGGTCATAAAAGTCATATGACCCCCTTATGACGAAATGCACTACTGGATATGACCATTTTTAGTCGATAATGAGGCTACAAATTGAAAAGAAAAAGGAGAAATTGAAATGAAGAATTTTTTATATCGCCATGGTTTGGTGTTATTTCTTGTAGTAATGATCGGCAGAGGATTAATTGGAATATTGGCAGTAAAGGGGATTCAATTGTTTAACCCCGAACTTACAGTTGAGAAGGATTTAGGCTGGTTAATCATGCTCATCTATGCTATCACTGTTTTCTTAGCAGTAAAGTGGTTGAAAATGGACAAAGAGATCGGGTTGAAAATGCCTTCCTCTTCTAAAGATTGGTACGTTTGGTTACCAACACTTATTATCCCGGTCACATTAGCCTTCTATTTTGGCTTTAATTCAACAATGGGTCATATTCCACTATTGCTGATTGCAGCCGTAGGGGTTGCAGTGAATGAAGAAATATTATTCAGAGGAATTCTACTTCGAGCAATATTACCATTTGGAAAGGCAGTTGCGATTATTGTTCCTTCACTTTTATTTGGTACAGCTCATCTCGGAAATATCTTTGTTGGCGCAGATGTGACATATGCTCTTTTCCAATTTGGATGGACCTCTTTCGCTGGTATGGCCCTAACAGCGATGGTTTTAGCAAATAAGAGCTTACTTCCAGCTATTCTCTTCCACTTTGTCCTAGATGCTGTGGAGTATGGGGCAACAGGGGCATACGGGGTTCATAGTACTGAGTATCCACTGAATTGGTTAAGTGTATTTTTACTGCTGAACCTAGCATTTTTACTATACTCACTCTTTATTTTAAAAAAATCAACAAACAATCAGCAAGTTACTTATACAGTCACACCTTTGTAACGATAAATAAGGCAGACCTTATAGGAGGAGTATTTCCCCCCTTTTTGGTCAGCCTCTTTATTTTTAGCAACTATAAGAGGTAAGTTAGAAAACTATCGTTTTATTTTGATGTACAATAATACGATCCTCAATATGCCACTTCACGGCTCGAGCTAGTACACTTCTTTCCACTCTGCGGCCGATTTTTTTCAAATGATTCACATCATCACGGTGATCAACACGGGCAATATCCTGCTCGATAATCGGACCTTCATCAAGATCGTTGGTAACATAATGGGAGGTCGCTCCAATTAATTTTACACCGCGGGCATGGGCACGCTCGTATGGCCTAGCCCCAATAAACGCCGGCAAAAAGGAATGATGAATATTTATAATTTTCTTTGGATTCGCTGCGACAAATTTAGGAGTTAAAATCTGCATATAACGCGCTAATATTACTAAATCAATCTCATAATCCTTTAACAGCTGCAGCTGCCTCTCTTCCACCTGTTCACGAATATCCTTATTCGCAGGAATATAATAAAACGGGATATTCAACCCTTCCACCACATCCCTTGCCTCCTCATGGTTACTAATCACAAGAGCAATATCCGCCATTAAATCACCACTTTGCCATTCCCATAGCAGCTCGAGCAAGCAGTGAAGCTCCTTAGACACAAAGATTGCCGCTTTTTTCACATGATAGACATGCGTAAGATTCCATTCCATTGAAAATGTCTCAGAGATTGCAGTAAACTGCTCCTCCATCTCCTTTGCCTTCTCCTTAAGGTTCGGGCATTCAAATTCAATGCGGATAAAGAATTCTCCACCTTCCGGATTAGTTGAATATTGACTTGATTCAATGATATTGGCTTGATGGGAAAATAGAAATTGGGAGATGGCTGAAACAATTCCCGGCTGATCTGGACAGCTGACAAGCAAACGTCCACGGTTTCTATTTTCTTGTTGGAATAAATCAATTTGGTCTTTTATATATGAATTCATCTTCTTATCCCCTCTAAATAGTAATAGAAAAGATTATACAACAGACAGTCCTCATAAGCGAAGTTTTTCTTGAAAATTCTAATTTCTTCAGTTTACGATTTTTATTTTATCAACAAAAAATGGTAAAATTTTTAAAAAGGAGGTTGGCTGAATGATGAAAATAGCTTTCATTTCTGATATTCATGGAAATGCCATCGCCCTTGATGCTGTTCTTGAGGATATTGAGCAGCAAGGGGTTGATAAGATTTATGTGCTTGGCGACATTTGTTATCGTGGACCTGAACCTAAACGTTCTCTAGACTTAGTCCGTTCGTTACATACAGAAGTAATCAAAGGAAATGCCGATGAATGGGTGGTGCGTGGTGTACGGGAAGGTGAAGTTCCTGAGAAAGCATTGGAGCTGATGAACCTTGAACGCCAATGGATTGTGGAACTACTAGAACCATCAGACATCGATTATTTAGCGAGTCTGCCTGCTCAAATAAACACAACTATCGAAGATATAGAAATTTCAGCCTTTCATGCTACTCCAACAAGCCTATTTGATATTGTCCTGCCAAATGCAGATGATCAGCAAATAGAGAATCGTTTAATGAATGCAAATGAGGCACAAGTATATGTTTATGCCCACATCCACAGGCCTTATATTCGATTTCTAAATGGCAAGGTCATCATGAATATCGGCAGTGTCGGGCTGCCTTTTGACGGCTTGACAAAATCATCCTACGGTCTGATTGAAATCGAGGATGGTCATTTGAAAACATCAATACGAAGAGTTACCTATGATCTTGAAAGTGTCGTAGCACTTTATCACGAAGTCAACTATCCAAATGCAGAAATGATGAGCAAGGTCATCAAAACCGCAAAAATTTAAGGTCAAAATCGCTGCTGTCTTTACCAAGCAGCGGTTTTGCTTTCATTATTTGGCAAAGGAGCTAAACAAAATGCAGTTACTGGTAAGGAATATGACTCAAGGATATGCAAAGCGGATCCTAACTTGGAAATATGAAGCTCCCTATGATTTTTACAATATTGAAGAAAGCTCAGAATCTCTTAACGAATTACTAGAAAACCCCTATTTTGCAGTATTGAATACAGATAAAGCACTCGTTGGCTTCTTTTGTATTGGCAGCGCGGCTCAAGTACCATTTGGTGTTACAGTCGGTGCCTATTCTGAAGAGCTGATAGACATCGGAATTGGAATGAACCCTTCCTTAACGGGGCAAGGTTTTGGAGCACCATTCTTCTCGTTTATTCTGTCTTACGTTCAAGAAACCTATAAGGTTGAATCTATCAGATTGACCGTGGCCAAATTTAATCAAAGAGCCATCCACCTTTATACAAAACTTGGATTTGAGAAAAAAATGGAGTTTACTAGAGGGACAACCGATTTTATTACAATGGTAAAAAAATAGCCGGTGACAATTTTTGTCTTCGGCCTTTCTTTTAACCTATTGAAATTTATCCTGCAATTTCTGCTGCCTAGCCGTAAAGAACGTTTCCACATGTTCAACAGTCGCAGGTCTGCTAAAATAGTAGCCTTGCATATTATGGCAGCCAATACTGCATAAGAATTGATATTGCTCTAACTCTTCTACACCCTCTGCTACAACATTCATCCCTAGGTTTTTTCCCATTGCGACTAATGTGCGGCATACCGAGCGCTGATTTTTATTATCTAGTCCTTCAATAAATGATTTATCAATCTTTATCGTATTAAAAGGATATTGAACGAGGTAACTAATCGATGAATAGCCGACACCAAAATCATCGAGGATAATATCGACTCCGCTATCCTGTAATTCTTTTATCGTATTCAAGGTTCTTTGAACATTGGTCATGGCCGTACGTTCTGTAATTTCAATCTTTAGTAAATGGGATGGAAGCTGATAGTGCTCCAACGTCTCTTTGACATTTTGTAGAAAGTACTCAAGATTAATTTGCCTGGCGGGCACATTAATCGAAACATAAAACTGCGGTAAATTCATATTAGCCCAAGCCTTACGCTGCCGGCAGGCTGTTTCCAACACCCAATTGCCTAATTTTATGATGAGATCGGACTCTTCTGCAATTTGTATAAACTCCCCTGGCGGGATAGCGCCTAAAACTGGATGATTCCAGCGAAGCAGTGCTTCGAACCCAATCACCTTTTTCCCGTAAACATCAACAATTGGTTGATAGTGCAAGGATAATTCATTCTTTTCAATCGCTTTATGAAGGTATTGTTCAAGCAGGAGTTTTCGTGAAAGACTTGTCGACATTCCTAATTCATAATGCTGAATTCCCCCACCGCTTTCCTTAGCGAGATACATTGCATGATCTGCCTTCTGAATCAATCCTTCCGCTTCATATCCATGATCAGGAAAAATACTCATCCCAATACTGGCACTCAGTACAAATTCATTTCCAAGGAGCTTTATGGGCTCTGTAATAATCTTGTTGATCCTTGCTGCTGTTTCTACTAGATTCTCTCTCGCAATGAGATTTTTCAACAAAATGACAAACTCATCCCCGCCTTGGCGAAAAATAACGTCCTCATTTCTTAAACTTTCCCTCAGCCTCTCAGCAATGACTTGTAATACTTTATCCCCCATCTTATGACCCAGAGAATCATTGATATATTTAAATCGATCAAGATCTAAGAATAAAATCCCAACTATCCTTTTCTTTTCCTTTGCCTCCGCTAACGCATTATGAAGCTCATGATCCAATTTGCGTCTGTTCGGCAAGCCCGTTAATGCATCATGAAAGGCAAAAAAAGTTAACTTTTCCTCTGCACTTTTCCGCTTCGTAATATCCATCACAATCCGATCAATATTATTAATACCAGAAAAGATATTATCCCAGTTCCCGGGAATGGAATGCGAGAAAATTTGTTCATTTGAAGTACTAGTAATATAGCCGCAAATACCAAGGACCACACCATCAACTTTGACAGGGAGGGAGAGAATCGTTACGTTCAGTGCATGCCCATTCCGATGTTTAAGCCTTGTTTGCAAGCTTAACCTTTCTCCTTTTAAAACCGCATTGATATGAGCGATCGTCTTATCAATTTCTTCTTCTTCCAAGATTGAAATAAAATTTCGTTGATCGTTATCATGTCTCTTATACCCTGTTAATTCATGAATGGCTTCATTTGAAAAAACAATACTCCCTTCCAAATCCATTAGATAACACGGATATGGAGCACCCGTGAGTAAGGGCTTACAATTTTCAATAAAAGAATTTATATTTGATATTTTGATCCCATTTCTCAAAAGAAAGCTCCTCTCTACGATTACTGAGAATCAACAATTACTACATACAGTGACCATATACTAAACTCCTCCATTTGGCTGTGATAGATATCAACAATCTCAGACATTTTTTTCAACTGGTTTCACTAATCAAACGATTGATTAATCAGGCTTAAACCAATGTGGAGATGGAATTTATGCTAATTTCCTGGAAAATATTTTGTCGATAAACAAATCACATTACTAGACAAGCTTTTCGATTTTTCTCAATCTTCATTTGTTATAGTTATGGAATAATAGGTAATTTGTCCACAATAGGATTATTAAGATATACACTATGAATTAAGTAGTTTTTACTATATTGTTGTAAGCGATTTCAGTTTATAATAAGTATACAACCGAAAGTTATAAGAGTAATCTACAACTAGTTACGAGGAGTGGATTTCATGGACGAGCAGGGTAATTTTGCATATGGGCTGGTTTGGGGTACTTCACTAAGTGTACCGTTATGGATTGCGTTTTTCGGTTGGATAAAAATAATCGTTCAATTTATATTTTAGAATATAGACCGTAAAATACCCCTGCCTTCTATAGGCAGGGGTATTTTATTTTTTTAAAAATTTTTCCCTATTCGCTGTAACAAATACAACCCAACTTACGTCAAAGACCCAAAGGTTGAAGATACTGGAAATTGATTTTGTTGAAAAGGAGGAATATTTCGAATATAATTTCTATTACGTGACACTACATCTATTATACAAAAGTAGTAATTTAGAGGGGGAAATTGGGGTGAAAAAAGATGAAGATTGTTAGATTAATTACATACTACCTGCTTGGTATTGTATCTATTTTTTGTGTGAGTATTTTTCCACAATATTTTTCAACAAGGGGAACTCCAGAGTCAACGGGATATTTTGAACAACTGATTGCTTTTGGTAAGAGCATGTTTATATCAGAATCATGGATTTATAAGTTCGAAAGGTCGCAAACAGGCGGTGCCCCAATGATGGAGGTAATGGGCCCGGCCTTTATTTATTCCATGCAGATCCTCTTAGGTGCACTATTGGCAGGTTTTGGAATCGCTCTCCTTCTCGCATTAGGGTCATCCTTTTTGCCTAAATTTGTGCTTAGTCCGATAAAGAGAGTACTTGATGTATTGGAGTCCATCCCAGACTTAATCCTCGCTACGTTGTTACAAGTTTTATCAATTGTAATCTTTAAATCGTTTGGTGTTGATTTATTTCAGGTTGCCAGCTTTAAAGAAAAGGCTTTTTTTGCTCCTATCGTCACGTTGGCAATCCTGCCGCTGGTGTCCATGTTCAAGATTTTGCTCTTGATGATCGAGGAAGAGTTCTTAAAGGTTTATGTCACCTTTGTAAAAAGTAAAGGAATCGACAAACTCAATATATTAATCAGACATATCTTAAAAAATATCATGCCTCTATCGTTTCATCATATAAAGATCATTATTTGGGGCACACTATCCAGCCAATTTATTATTGAACGGGTATTTAACGTTCATGGTCTAACTTACTTCTTACTTGATAACTTTCAGCCGATAACCATTTTTGTTACGCTGAGCCTTATTTTTACACCCTTTTATTTTCTATTCCAGTTAGTAGATATTTGGCTGAAAGAAGACCAGCCATTATCTTACGAAACGAGCCGGAGTCCTTGGTGGCACAAATGGCGTATAAGGAATATGGCAGATGGGACAAAGAGATTCTTTGAAAACATCCTTTTTTCCTTAAAATCTATTAATCTTAGAAAATTTTCACCCTTCCGTCCAATTATTAATGTACTCTTTACATTTGGCAGGCATATGAAAAATTGGAAATTTGCATTTGGTGCTTTGTTTTTCATTGTTACCATCAGTTACAGTGTCTTTTATTCAGTTACAACTGATAACCACGTCGATCAAGTAAGGCTTTACTATGCAGAGGATGGCGCGACGCTGATTAGTGCGATGCCGCACGCACCAACAAAGCCCTTCTTCTTTGGTTCAGACAAACTAGGGTTCAGCCTTTTCGATCAATTGGTGATTGGCGCAAAGTATACACTAATTTTCGCCTTGTTAATCGCCTTATTGCGTGTTCTTGGCGGACTATTGTTTGGGGTCATTTATGCCTTTCACTTAGGCCCCCGCACCCAGCAATGGCTTGGAAAGTTAATCGACTCGATTCATTTCCTGCCTTTAAGCTTGGTTGCGTATATCCTGTTAGCACCGATCTTAATGCCGGCATTTACCGGTTTTGGCTATGAATTTACCTATACCTTTACACAGCGTGTATTACTCGAAATGTTTATCTTAACCATCCTGGTTGTTCCGTTAACAAGTGTTTTATTAGGCAAAGAGATAAAGCGGGTTCTAGATTATGAATTTATTGCCAGTGCGCGAGTTTTAGGCGGCAGCAATTTTTCTCTATTCTGGCGTCACATTTTCCCGCATATTGGCCCCCGTCTAACAATACTATTGGGGACTCAATTCATCCAAGTACTATTAATCTTTATTCACTTAGGTATTTTTAAATTTTTCTTTGGCGGGACCAAGTTAAGTTATGATCCCATGGGAGCAGATCCTCCCGTATCGATGACCAATGAATGGTCAGGATTAATTGGTGAAATAGGAAGAACTACCATCGCATCGGGCCGCTACTGGTACTTGTGGATACTAGCTGCCTTCATGATCGCAATCTTTGCGATGCAGCTTATTATCCAGGGAGTCAAAGAAGTTCAGCAGGTTAAAGTCGGAGTGTTATATAAGCTTCCAAAAGCACGCAGGGTAAAGCAGAAACAGGCAAGTGAAGCTCCTTCCTATCAAATTACTAAAAATAGCTTTAAAATGATTGGAAACGTAAACAAGCGCGAGAAACTTGATACTGGACAGAAGAAAGAGCAAGGGTTAAAACCATGGTTTAAACGAGGGTTTGAACGCGGAGTATAAAAAAAGGTCTCCTAGTACAGAAGTTTACTGCTGTACTAGGAGATTTTTTTAGATTGGGAAATTATATCAAACTGTTAAAATCCTGGAAGCACGGTTCATGAGGCTTGTTCATCTGATACTCGCTTGTTTTAGGCTCCATGAACGCTTCATGAGACCCATTTCAACTGATACCCGCAAGTTTTGGGCTTCATGAACCCTTCATGAGACCCATTTCACCTGATACCTGCTAGTTTTGGGCCTCATGAATACTTCATGAGACCCATTTCAACTGATACCCGCAAGTTTTGGGCTTCATGAACCCTTCATGAGACCCATTTCACCTGATACCCGCTAGTTTTGGGGCTTCATGAACACTTCATGAGACCCATTTTAATTGAAACCTCCTAGTTTTGGGCTTCATGAATACTTCATGAGACCCATTTCACCTGATACCTGCTAGTTTTGGGCTTCATGAACCCTTCATGAGACCCATTTCACCTGATACCTGCTAGTTTTGGGCTTTAATTGTTTTATAGGTATCAAAAGCAAATTCCTTAAAAGGTGTGTTCGGAAGACCATCGAAATTCTCAACGGCCAATTGGGCAGCTTTAACTCCCTCTTCCATCTCTCCAACCTCATAATAACAAAGTGCCTTGTATGAATCCCTAATGTAAAAGAGTGCCAAATCAAACGGATGGTGCGTGTCATCAGGTGTTTCAACCTTGTCAAAATGAAGAAGAGCCTCTCTATATTCTCCTAGACCGTAAAGGGACTTCCCCTTTTCTATAATATAGAGATTTTCAACAATATTCTCATCCTTTGGATCTGCCAAATAATCTTCAATGATTTCTAATGCTTTTTTGTACTCTTGATTCTCGGAATTAAGCGTCATGGCAACAATAAGGTCGTGAACAAGGATGGATAGTGAATCATCCGCAAATTCACCGTATTGCTTTAGTTTTCGTAAATACAATTTTTGATTTTCCTTATCATTCCTCATCATAGCCTGTCCTGCACCAAGTCTGTATAAATCATCAATACGATAAAAAATCTTATTCTTTTTTGAAAAGTCAATCGCCCTTTCCATTGTCACTGTGGCAGCCTGATCATCTCCGACCGCAAAGTGTAATACCGCTTCCGTATAGTCAAGGTCCACGGTAGTCATGGGGTCAATATAGACATGATTGGATTCAATCTCTTTACGTTCTTTTAACAAAATCTCTAAGGAATTTTGATAATCATGCTTAACGAAATATACCAGCGAGCGAAAAATCGCAATTTTTCCCCGCTTGGATGTTAGATTCATCTTGTCGTACATAGCCGCAGCTTGATTACAGAATTCCTCCCAGCCTGGCATCTCTTCTCTGTAAAGACTTTGGCTGTAAATATCTAACAAACGGGCTGATTCATATCCTTGAGTTAGTCTTTTTGTATAAGGTTCAATAAGAGTCAGCAGCTGTTTATATTTATCTATAGCGGTTTCCCCTTTTTGATTAAATAATGCTTCAGCCTTTTCAAGCGTTTCTCTTAGTTCCTGAGTACTGACTTCTTCTAACAAATCAGTTACCTCAACACCTAACCTCTCAGCTATATACACGAGGCTTTCCATTGAAGGCTTCGCTTTATTATTCTCAATGAGGCTAAGCATCCCCTTTGTCAGTTCTGTCCCTGCCAGTGCCTCAAGCGTCAACTTTTTTTGCTTTCTAATTTTTCGTATTCGGTCTCCTAACATGTTGGTGACCTCCCAAAAAGTAATTAGTTTAATTATATTAAACATTCCCTGAAATGGGAAGAGGTAAACAAAATGGGGTTCAAATTTGTTTAATTAAATTAAACTTACGCTTGATTTGGTAAAAACTTCATGTTATGATTTGTTTAATTAAATTAAACTTTTATTGAAATGAGGAGATTTTATGAATAACACGTTGATGCTGAAGAAAGCGACGTATCATCTCTGGACATTTACCATAAGCAAGCTGATTTCATCCTTTGGCTCACAAGTATACTCATTTGCCATTAGCTTTTACATTTTACAAGCAACCGGGTCTGCAAAAAGCTTTGCGTTAAACCTAATTTGCAATGTGCTGCCTCGCACGATTGCTGCACCCTTTGCAGGCTATATCATCGATAAGTATCCAAGGAAGGCCATTGCAATTACCTCCCAGATTATAACGACTATAGCCATCGGCGGATTATTAATCGTAAGTCTCACCTCAGGGTTATCCTTAACAGCAATCTACATCACATCCTGCATTTTATCTCTTACCTCCATGTTTTCTGGTGTAGCGTTTACCTCTTCGATTACCGGGCTTGTAGACGAAGGAAGGATACAAAAAGCCATGTCCTTAAACCAGATGTCGATCTCATTTGCTGCCATTGCCTCCCCTGCTGTTGGAGGATTATTGTATGGAGTAATTTCCATGCCAATATTCCTTATCGTCTATATGGCAGCCTCTGGTATCGCAATTGTTCTCGAATTAACCATGAATTTTACCCTATTTTCCAAAAAGGCTGAACCAGCAGCGGGCAAGAATGAATCCATGTGGCAAGGTATGAAGGCTGGGATTTCTTATATGAAATTACAGCCTTTGCTGATGACTATTATCTGGATTGCCTTATTAGTCAATTTCTTTTTCAATGCTTATCAGGTTGGGTATTCCTTTATCCTAATCGAAAAATTAAAGATGGCCTCTCAACATTTTGGTTTTACAGAAGGTTCCTTTGCTGTTGGCATGCTGCTCCTGTCCATTTATCTTTCTGTCCGAAAGGAAGTCAAATTTCCGCTGCTTGTTGCTAAAAGGGGAATTATCATTATGGGGGTAATCATGGGAGTTACAGCATTACCTTTACTAATTTCGATGGAATATAACCTAATGTTCGGCTACTTTATCCTCCTTGAATTTGTTTTAGGAGCCTGCATTGTAATCGTCAATACTCCAACACAAGTCATGATGCAAAAACAAATCGCTGATGAATTTAAAGGTCGTGTATTCTCAATCGTCGAAACCGTTGCCATGGCATTATCACCTTTAGGTATGATCATCTATGGGTTTCTATACGATGTCTTCCCTGCTCACTTGGTCTTGATACTATCAATGGGACTATTATTAGCTGTTGTTTTGATTCTTGCAAGACCTGCAGTCATTCGAAAGGTTCATCCAGAAATTGAAGAGGACAATGAATTGAAGAAAAGTGCTGAGGCGTTTTAAACGAAGTGACCGAATCCAGATTTAACAATGGATTCGGTCACTTTTTGCTATTTATTATCTGCTTTACTATTCTTAAATGGGCAATAAGGATTAGAAAAACAAATGGGTATAGGCAGGCAGAATACCAAAGTTTCCATCCGGTATAGTTGAAGAAGTGTGTTTTTTCTATTAAAAACTCAATTATTACGGAGGCTAGTGACCAAGCTAAGATGTAAAGAGATTTCGTTAGATTGGTTCCTTTTAAGGGATAATAATTTAGAAACAATATGCTGACAGGAATAAAGTACAGAAACTCTCCCACAAACCCCATCCATTGAAACCCTTTACCAAAATAGCCGTATAAATGGTATTTAAAATTCAGTACCATATCCACATTGATTCCGAATACTAAAGCAAAGAGACTTGTTGTGTAAAGCTCTATTCTGCTCACTCTTTTTGGGACAAGAAAAGTGATAACACCAAGGATAATAAAGAAAATAAATACCACTAGGACCCGCATGATATTTCCCCTTCGAAACAACTAATTAAAAGTTATCCTATCCAATCCCATTTTCAATTACTCACAAATGCTCCCATCATCCTTAAGATGGCACTTTACTCACAGTAACGCGCAAAAATTTTAGGAATAATATTCCAAAAACATAGTATCTTTGTCCTAATTTATTATTCTAATAAATATCTAACCTCACTGGTGAATAATATTTAGTAATCCCCGAAAAAGGAGTGAGAATACGATGAGTGTATTAGACCGCAGTCCATTTTTGTATTTAGCCTGTATTATTGCTGGTTTTGCCTTAATAAGAGTACCGTTAACTGGTATTTTAGCACCGCTGAGTCAATTAGTTGTCCTTATTGGTGTCCTAGCAATCCTTTTATTCTCTTTTGTATTAATCATCCAAGGGGTACTTTGTTTAGTTAAAAGAAGGTAAATGTTCTCAGAAAAAATAGTAAAAAGACGATTCGAGTGGAAGCGAATCGTCTTTTTTAACTGTCAGTATTTATGCCTTTTTTCTTGCCTTAATAGTGGATTTTAGTTTTTTTCAATTTCTATCGGAGATATTTCACCGACTATTTTTGAAATCCATGAACCTCGAAATCATAAATTCTTGCGGCTTGGTCTCCGCCTTGGGTTGGCTTGTCAGTCCATAATCGGACATAGCGTGCATTTGTCAAGGTGATGCTGTGTTCTGAGACAGCCGCTGTATTATCTGTTATCTTCACTGACTCTGTCCAGTTTTCCCCGTCAGTACTTACTTCAATTCTGAATGCCTGGGTATTAAAGGCTCCCGGCTCCCCGCCTGCTTGTGCATGGTGAACAACGAATTTTGAAATTGCATATTGACCGCCAAGATCTACCTTTAACCAATGAGGGGCATCCCCTAATGCGCACCATTTACTTTTTACGTTCCCGTCAAAAGCATATTGTGCCGCTTCACTCGGAGCACATTGTCCGCTTGCAATGGCCATTTTATTCAACGCAACATTTTTTATATCCTTGGCAGCTTCGGAAATGGTAATCATCGCTTCTTTTGTCAGGACACTTTCACCCTCACTGTTTTTTGCAATTAGGGTAACAGCATAAATGCCTTCCTTTTCATAGGTGACAACCGGGTTTTCCTCCATGCTCACAGCCGGTGTACCTCCCTCAAAATGCCATTCCACTGCTTCCGTTACCTCCGAAGATGCATTGGTAAATTGAATCTTCTCTCCCGGTGCTGCTACCGTTTGATCCGCTCGAAAGTCTGCTTCCGGCTTTGGATATGGCGGCCATTCAAATGTAACAGCCGCAGGCTTGCTTCGTTTAAATTCTTTGTTCACCGCAACGATTTCTAAATTGGTGCTAGTTTCTTTCCCATCTCGCTTTAGATTGGAAAGGAAGTACACATGGTTCGGTGTAGCACCGACAAATTCCCTTTCATTGTTTGGCAGCATCCGGTAAATTTCATAGTGACTCACATTGGAATCAGACGGCTCCCAAGCAAGCGCAACATCTGCATAAATTCCTTTGGTAAACTCAATATTACTTACCTTTCCTTGCTCTGGAGTATGAATAGCATTATGCTTATCTAGCTTGTTATAAACCTTGATTTCTCCAATATTTGTTGTGAAATTTTTGACCTCGTTGTCACTCTCAACTAAAAGCGAGATGGCTGCAATGTTATTACCGCTAAATTTTTTCAACTTAACCGAGTCGGTTATCCATTGATTATGACTTTGTTTTTTCACATCGAAATAGATAAATTGATTAGGAGTGTCGGTGAAACTGATTCCAAGCTTCAAATTTGGCTTTTTCAAATCTGTCTTGTATGTCAGTGCAATTTCAGTATCCTTTTGAATCGGAAGGTTAGTTTTATAAAGTTTAATATGTGTTGGATTGCTTGGATCAATAACACCTGAAAGCTTTAATGAGCTTCCGCCATAATATGAACTTTCCCAATCAAAATCAACTTGAACAGCCTGTCCGCCCTCCTTCAGCCAGCGCCAGGTCGGCAATATATCCTGCAGGCTGCGGTTATTCCATGACTGTCCGCTTACCTGTTCCCCATCAACAGCGAAAAATTTGCCGCTGCCTGTATTAAAATGAGTGACGAATGGCAATTCCTCAATAGCTGTTTTGGCCGTGAAATAATGTGCCATTCCTTTCCAGGCACCGTTATCGTTTGTTGAGGCAGGATTTGCAGACTTTCCAACCCAAAATTCATTTTCCTTTTGATAAAACTGTTCCATTGTTTCAGATGTTTTAAAAGCCCAATCTGGACGATAAATACCTAAAGAAGTTTCAGGTGCTTTGCCCTCAGGGAAGATTCCCTGCCATGGAATATTTGTGCTTGTTCCATTCGCTTCCACATCAATCCCAGTAAATAAGTCATATGGGCTTCTGCCAAGTTCCCTCGCTTTTGCAGCGGAGGCTTGTTGATCGCGCCACCAGAAGTTTAAAAACATGCTGTCAGAAACACGTTTGCTGCCGTCCTGTAAAAAGCTGCTATTTTTATCCGTTAACGCATTTTGCCAATTGATACGGCCATCCTTCGTCATCGAATCGTACCACATTATTTGCATATCTTTTTGTTTATGTTTTTGAAGATACATTAAGAATTCCTGCATTTTAACAGCAGTTTGAGCGTTTCCGCCTTCGGTTTCCTGGTTAATGAACCAGCCGTCAAACCCATAGTAGCTTGCAACTTCCAACAGCTTGTCCGCTGCCGGGAAGGATCCATCAGCGCGCTGAGTAAGCATTTGGTTGACCCACTCAGCCTTTCCGCCATACACAGTAGGAGGAAAGAAAACATTACCTAAAATTGGTACGCCGTTTTTATGGGCAGCATCAATGACATCTGCACTTGGCGGCACAATAATGCCCTCGCCAGCAGAGCCTGCCCAATACACCATGAGATCAACATACTGCCAATAACTAAAGGTATTTGCATAAAAATCCTTCCCCCCTTGAGAAGGCACCCCGCTTGTCGTAGGGTTTAAAGCAGACAAAGCCACTAACTTCGCATCAGATTGTGCATGGTCATTGACTTTGTATAACACTTCCCGTTTGGCTAGTGGAATCTGACTTCGGTTAAACACGGCGTTTGGGTCCTTCTCTGGAGTCCAGTTTAATAGTGTTTCGGGATACCAGTAAGATGATTCTGGTTGTTTTGCAAAGCTTGCATTCGGCCATAACAGGATGCAGCACATGCCGAAAAAGACAGCCATCAGCAATTGGCTTTTCTTCAAATCAATCATTTTCCATCTCTCCCTAATCTAGTTTTTATATTTAGCTTTTTGAGCGAACTTTCCTATTCCCTTAGATCCCTATCAGATATGGATAGCGCTGTCATTTTTTTCGTACTTAAATAGTGAAATAAGGCACCAATTAAATTGGCATCGTTATCAAATTGACAGGCACTAACCGTAATATCGAGCGTAGAGACTTCATCCTTCAATTGCCTCAACTCCTGATTAATCCCTTCAATTACTTCTGGACGTTTGCTAATTCCACCGCCAATCAGAATCTTTTTCGGATCAAGTGTATATTTCAAGTTATAGATACCTACTGCCAATTTTTTATAAAACTGAGCAATGGATTCTTTTGCAATGGAGTCTCCCCCTTCAGCCAAACGAAATACATCTTCCCCGTTCAATGTTCCTTTTGCAAGTAGTTTCCTCGATTCCACTTCTTCAACAAGCGCATGTGTGGAAGCAGCCTTACTCCAGGTCGAATACAGTGGATTTCTCTGCAGCGGGTCACCCATAATCATATAGCCAAACTCTCCCCCGTGAAGGGAAGCACCGCGTAAAATGGTATGATTCATCACGATACTGCCGCCAATTCCCGTGCCAATAACGATGCAAATATAGTAATCTGTTTCTTTTGCTGCTCCCAGCCAGCCTTCTGCCAATGCGGCGCAGTTTGCGTCATTTTCGATCGAAACGTCCAGACCGGTTTGTTCTCTAATTAAGTCTGCCATCGGTACACCGTGGATATAAGGAATAGCACTAGCTCCCCCGATATATCCGCTTTTCACATCCACTGCACCTGGAGAACTTAGTGCAATCCCTTGAAAGTCATAAGATTGGCGGTACCGGGTAACAATTTCAGAAGTCTTTTTTAAAAATTCTTCTAATCCTTCCAGAGGGGTAGGAACCTTTCCGCTATCTAGCTTCATTCCGGTCTCGTTCATAACCGCATACTTTATATACGTTCCTCCAATATCAAATACCATATAAGCCTTCATGGTCAGCCTCCTCTTACTAAAACGCTGCTTGTTGTGTCAATAAAGCCGCTCCAATGACACCTGCTTTTGTACCTAAGGAAGCACTCACCATCTCTACCCTATTCCTCAGCTGTGGATACAAGAAGTCATTCACTCTATCAACAAGCAACGGCATAATGTAGTCCCTTGACTCCATTACTCCTCCTCCAAGTACAATAATGTGAGGATCAACACTGTGAACAATATTCGCGATTCCTTTTGCCAAAGAAGTAATCATATGATCGACAATCTTCTGCGCTTCTTTGTCTCCGTTCATGGCGAGTTCGAATACTTCACCTGCATGCCCTGTAATTCCAAGCTGTTCTATTCCACGCCTTTTCAATGCTGTTCCGCTAGCCAAGGTTTCTAAGGCGCCAACATTCAAGGCATGGTGCGGCGGACCGTCTGAATCTACAATGAGATTGCCTATTTCACCGGCACAAAAATTCGCTCCTTGCAGCAATTGCTTACGGAAGACAAATCCGCCGCCCACTCCCGTACTAACGGTAATATAGAAAACAGACTCTTTCCCTTTACCAGCTCCAATGATGGCCTCGGCAAGCGCAGCAGCATTTGCATCATTATCAAGAACAACCTTTTTCCGTAAAGCCTTTTCTAACATATCCACTAATGGGATATTGTCCCACCCAGGCAGATTGTTCGGACTTAAGATTAAGCCCTTTTTTACATCTAAAGGACCAGGGGATCCAATTCCGATAGCATCAATGTTTCGTTTCTGCATAAAATTCTCACATAGCCGAATCATTTGATTGATAACATAATAAGGACCATTTTCACTTTCTGTTTTTACATTCATTTCTTCCACCAAGTGACCTTCGGATGTTACGACTCCAACCCTTAAATTTGTTCCTCCTAAGTCAATACCCAATAAATGCTTCTCCATTTCCTGCTACTTCCTTTCTGAAAAAAGAACTCACTGCTATAAAAATGACTATATTATCATAGGACTAACTGGCAGCAAGTTAGTCCCTTTTACTTTTAAGTTTTAGAGATTCATAATTAATTTTATACTCGAATTTTCTACCACTAAATCAATCAATTTCCAGGGTGTCTGTTAAAAAGTTGACTGGATCTCCAACTTCAATTTCAAAACTTCCAGGCTCTAACACATATTTATTTTGACTGTTAAAAACTTGTAGTTCTTCCATCCCCATCTCAAAAACTACTATCTTTGTTTCACCAACGGAAAGCCATACCTTCTTAAAACCTTTTAATTCCTTTACCCTTCTTGTTATACTCGAACCCTTTCCTTTCAGATAGAGCTGAATCACATCGTAGCCATCATACTTCCCGCTATTAGTGACTTCTACAGATATCGTGAACTTTTTCCCTGCCAGCAGTTGGTCAGAAGGAATGGTCTTTCTCGCTGCCCGAAGATTCTCATAGGTAAATTGGGTATAAGAAAGTCCAAAACCAAATGGATATAACGCGTTTCCGGTCATATCGAAATAGTCCTTTTTGTATCCTCCCTCCTTGTAATTATAGAAAACAGGAAACTGCATTGAGGACCTTGGGATTGAAACAGGCAGGCGCCCACTTGGATTAACCTCTCCAAATAACACCTCGGCGATGGCCTGACCGCCCATTTGTCCAGGGTACCAAACATTTAAAACGGCCGGGACATGTTCTGCAATCCATGGAATCGCATGTGGTCTCCCTTGGATCAGCACCACGACTGTCGGGGTCCCCGTTTCCATTACCTTTTTCAGCAGCTGCAGCTGCCCGCCGCCTAATTCCAAATCAGCTACATCTACATTTTCGCCACAATCCATTTCTTCCTCGCCTGTTGTATTGACTACGGCCCCGTTTAGGTCAAATTGAGCATCAAAATTCCTTGCACTGGAACCTCCTAAAACAACGATGGCAACATCTGAGCTTTTAGCAAGTCGAACGGCCATTTCCATTTCCTCCGAGTTGGCAGAACGAATGCCACAGCCTCTTTCGTATTTCACTTCTGCCTCTTGTGCTAATGAAGTAATCCCCTTCAGGACAGTGATGACACTGCCTTCCCGTTGGAATGGTGTATAATCGCCAAGCTGATTATAGATAGCATCTGCGTTAGGGCCAATGACCGCGATTTTTTGAACAGTCCTTTTGAGCGGCAGAATCCCTTCATTTTTTAACAAAACAATCGACTGGCGGGCTGATTCAAGATTGATGTTTTCTTTTTGTTTCTTATTTTGCGGTTCTTTTTCTTCCACATAGGGTTGTTCAAACAATCCCATTTTGAATTTGAGCGTCAAAACTCTTCTTACAGCGTCATTAAGCCTTTCCTCACTGACAAGACCGATTTCAACCGCTTGTTCTAACTTCGTAAACACATCATCCCAGAGACTTATATCCACCCCGTTTTCAAGGGCTAAAGCAGCTGCTTTTTCTGGGCTTTGTGTTAATTGGACCAAATTGTCCAGTGCACAGCCATCGGCCATAACCACTCCCTTAAATCCGAATTCCTTCCGTAAAATATCATTGAGAAGATAGCCGTTAGCGTGGCAGGGAATTCCGTCAATTTCATTGTAGGCTGCCATACAGGCGAGTGCACCGGATTGGATAGCTGCGACCATCGGCGGCAGGTGAATTTCCCTCAATTCTCTTTCGCCTATGGAAGCCGGTGCAGCATTCTTTCCTCCTGTACCATTTCCCTGAGCCGCAAAATGTTTTAAAACCGGAATCATTTTGCCGGCTAGAATACTGTCACTTTCTTCTCCCTGCATCCCTTTAATGACAGCTTCTGTTAATCTAGAAGTAAGATAGGGATCTTCACTGAAGCACTCCTCTGATCTTCCCCATCTTGGGTCACGCAGGATGTCGAGAGTCGAAACGAGAGCCAAATGTGCCCCTTTTGCCCTGACCTCTTCAGCAACAGCTGACATGAGTTCTTCATGCAATACAGGATTCCATGTCGCGCCGATACCCAAATTGACTGGCGTAATCATGCTGTCTAAACCTTGATGCCCGTGAGAGCTTTCTTCTGAGAGAAGGACAGGAATGCCTAATCTGGTGTGCTCCTTAACGTATTGTTGAACCATATTGGCCACTTCAGCGGTCTTATCGTCTGGTATGCCATTTTTATAATTAACGGCTGACCAGGGATCAGAACGAAATAGTCCGTACAAGACCCCAATCCCATCCCCAAATCGAACATGTTCTTTAAATTTTTCAGTAAGTTCATACCCCGTGTCTGTTTTTCTGTATACTTCCCAGCCATACAGCTTCTGGTTCACCTGGCCCACTTTTTCCTTTAAGGTCATGTTTGCCAGCAAAGTTTCTACTCTTTCAGAAATTGTTTCATTTGCAGTATTGGAGTGTACCATTTTTTCACCTAACTTATATTTTGATTGGCTTTTTTTCGCATTTTCCACTCTATAATGTTATTATTATCGTTTTTACTTCATATGGCTTTAGCGATGAGGAAAGATTATTTCCTTTAATAGAAATGCACGCTTGTTTCTCTTCCAAAAGGTTGGCCTCATGTGCAGAAGTT
Source organism: Neobacillus niacini (assembly GCF_019749295.1). Classification (GTDB taxonomy): domain Bacteria; phylum Bacillota; class Bacilli; order Bacillales; family Cytobacillaceae; genus Neobacillus; species Neobacillus niacini_D. The sequence goes on along the minus strand of NZ_JACWFG010000006.1, from coordinate 32,455 downwards.
ACCGGCCTTGTCAAAGATAAGTGAACTGACTCTCTGCCGCCGTTGGATTCATACATTCTTAGAACAAGTCCCGTTCCGTCTTCTGACTGTTTGACTGTATCAAGAATCACCTGTTTGGATTCAGTCTCAATAAAGGAATGAGAATTTGGCAGACGTCCCTGATGAGCACTAGCCACAAAAACATTCACTGGGTGATTCAATTCATAGCCCTGATTTACTACCTCTGCCTTTCTCCAATCACCTTCATGCGGGAATAGAGAATAGGTAAACTCCTGAATCCCTATGTCTGCACTCTTGTCAGGCCATTTAGGTGCCCGCAGCAAGGATAAACGCATGACATTTTGTTTCACATCATACCCATACTTGCAATCATTCAATAGACTGACGCCATAATTGGCTTCAGAAAGGTCAGCAAATCGGTGGCCGCATACTTCAAACTGGGCCCTTTCCCAGCTAGTATTCGCATGTGTTGCTCTTTCCACCGAACCAAATGGAATTTCAAATGTTGCCTTGCTGCTCACTACATCAACAGGGAAAGCAACTTTTAATAATTTGTGCTGCTCCTGCCAATCGACTTTGGTTTGGAAATCGATTCTTTTGCTGTGGTGGTAAAGAATCATATCCTGTTCGATTGTAGATTGAGACAGCTGCCACTTAAATCGAATGACGTCCTTCGTCGTCCCTCTTTGAATACCTTGTTCAACCAGCACAACACTTTCGGCCGGCTGATTTTCGAATTCCGGATCGATATCCCATGCATCCCAAAGAAGCGGACGGTCATGGAAAAGCTGGAACTGATTAGCGGCAGCTCCTTCCTGCAACACTTCACGCTTTGCGCCTTTATCATAAAGGCGGGAAATTTCGCCCTTTTCATTCCATTCAACCACATAATGCTCTGTATCCCATTCGTGCGGCATATCCTGTTGAGTGTGAACGACTTGTTTCCCACTATCCTTTAACCAAATCGTTTTGTAGCCCATCTCCGGAATATCCGGAACATGAACGGATAATTCTATTTGCCCGTCCTCCCGGAGAATCAAATCTGTTGGGAGCTCCACTCCATCCTTATTTACCGCACATTTTCCGGTCAATTCAGATCCGCCGACAATCTTAACACTTTCAGATCTCATCCATGATAAACTGTTAAAAAGGATTATCGGAACCCCGTTACCCTCAGTGTTAATTTCTGCTTCCAAAGCATGTAAGGCGTCCTGTCTTACCTTCTCTCCGTATTCAAAAATCTCTTTGTAATCAGATTCTGAATCTACGTATACCTCCGGAACAGACGATCCCGGAATAATATCATGAAATTGGTTCAGGAGAAGTAGTTTCCATCCTTCTTCCAATGATGAAGGATGGCCTGTTGCTTTAGCGAAGTTTGAAGCAAAACTGCCCCAAATTTCAGCATCCCGGTACAGGACTTCCGCTTGCCGATTCCACTTCTTGTTTCTGGCATGTGTCGTGTATGTTCCCCGGTGAAGCTCTAAATACATATCCCCGACCCATGAAGGCAGCCGCGGGTTGGCTTCCTTTATATCATCAAAGAATTCATGTGCTGTACTGTTCACTACAGCCGGAAGGCCAGGAAGAGAAGATGAACGATCAATATAATCAATCATTTCTTGCGTAACACCGCCGCCTCCATCTCCATGTCCATAGAGAAGCATTTGTTTAGGAAAGACATTCTTCTGTTTAAAACTCTCCCAATGGTCTTTGACTTCCTTTGGGTGAGTGTATTCATTTACTCCATGATTTAGATAAGATAGAATCCGGGTTCCATCGATCCCTTCCCAGTAAAATAAATCATATGGAAATGGATTTGTATCATTCCAATTCATTTTTGTTGTCATAAAGTAGTCAATTCCTGCACCCTTTAACAATTGAGGCAAGGAGGCACAATAGCCAAAGGTATCAGGAAGCCATTCAATTCTAGGCTGCACACCAAATTCCTCTTTGTAAAATTTCATTCCATATAACAGCTGGCGGACTAATGATTCACCAGATGGCATGTTTAAATCAGGCTCTACCCACATGCCTCCTACTACTTCCCAGCGCCCTTCTGCGATATGCTTCTTCACCCTTCGATAGATGTCAGGGTAATGCTTTTTCACAAATTCATAGGCCTGCGGCTGGCTTTGAGCATATGTAAAGTTCGGATTTTCTTCAAGTAAAGTACTCATCGTCGAAAAAGTTCGGCTGCATTTGCGAACAGCTTCCTTCACTGGCCACAACCATGCCAAATCAATATGAGACTGACCTACCATTAAAATTTGGCCCTGATGGCTGGCCAAAGTGGATAGTGTTTTCTTTAAATCTTCCTCGACTTCTGTCACCCATGATTCTTTCGATAAGGCTTCAAACTTTTTAAACAGAATTTTATGTTCAACCTCAGTCAAAGCCTCTATGATTTTGTAACGTCCCATGTCACCTTCCGGCAGCAATTTTGCTGACTCAAAGTAAGCCTTTACAGTTGCCAATAGACTTTGGACAGCAGTATTCGGCAACTCAAGGCTCCCTTTCAAGAGGGTAAGGGGAGGCGGGTCATACTCGGCTGGTTCATTCTGATAATTTAATTCATCAAGCGATTGACCTGCATAATTAAATAACTCTATTTTAATGTTGATTGTTTCTTTTCCCCGTACATACTCCGGAAACGGTACATAGCTACGGTTCCGATCAATCCCATGATAGGGCATACCATTTATTGAAACCAATGCCTCATGGAGAGTCCTGCCCCCTTTTAAACCTGGAAGAAAAGTGAGACCAAATGGCCGATTCCGCCACTGTAGTGGTATCGATACATCTTTTTCCAAAAACATGGTCGTGCCTAGATCGATTAACCAATCCCCTTCATTAATAAGGAAAGTTTCCTCTGAATCAAATTCATATTTTCCCGGTTCACGATAAAAACCTGGCTGTGCACGCCAATCCTTGATTTGGATGGTCTCTACTATCTGGTAATTCGATAATTGCTGAATAAATCGCTGTATTCTCTCCAAAGTCAAAGCTGTTTCCTCCTAAGCTATTAAACATACAAAAATACAAAGAGTATGGCAGATCGTTAGTGTATCTGCCATACTTCCATATAGGTAATTATTTATAATAACGTCAGCCTTTTACTCTGACCATGCTCTTACAAAATAGTCTGCACTAGCTTTTAACCTATTCTTTGTGTCTGCCGATACATCCTTAAATAGATTTTGATCTACGGTAACTTTTAATTTTTCCAAGTGAGTTACCGCCTGCTCCAAGCGGCCGCCGTCATAATGTCGTTTTGCACTGTTTAATGTGTCTACTAATTTTTCACTGGCTTCCAGGCTTATTTCTTCTTTCTCAACCAATCCGTTGATTACACCGTAAAGGTCATCCAAGGTCATTCTGACAATCGTACTGGCTTTATTGCCTGAATAGTCTTGAATCACAAATTCAAGGATACTGTCTGTTGATTGAGTTTGGAATGTAAGCTGATTTAAATGTGTGCGTCCGCGAATAATATAAGGTTTACGACCTTGACTGTATGTGGTATTAAACGTTTTGGCTTCACCATTTTCATAAACATACAGGTAGTGCCAATCTCTCGATTCTGGCAATTCCCACGTTACTGCATTTCCATTTATCGTTACTTTTTCAGCCGAATACGCTTCGATTGATTTATCAATAAATGTGCCATTGTAGCTCACCCAATCATGTTTGCCAACTTTGATTCTAAGATGATACTTATCCCCATTAATCGGCATATTGGCAAGTTTCGCTTCGGTCTTACCATTGTTAACGGTGACTGTTTTATTGACTGCTTTGGCATAGTCGTACTCGGTGGAAATTTCGACAGTGGTCTTTCCATTTACATCCTTTGGATTCTCCCAAGAAATCAACATTTCACCGTTATCCGTCTGTGTTGCTTTAATGGAATGAACACCTTTTGTTAAATCATATTGGATGACTGATGGTTCACTTTCCTGACCATCGTGACTTACCGCTGTCAGAGAAATCTCACCAGTGAGCCCTTTTAGATTTTTGATATAAAATACTTCATCATAAATTCCGCCAACATAAGCTCCATTGTTATAGATATTGTATTGCTTGACTTCATCATATTCTTTTAGATCCCATGAAATATACATTTCATTAGAATCACGGAGTGCTTTTGTTATTTGCAGACCTGTTGGTGCCTCTGGTACCTCAAATGATCCATCACTAATCTTCACTTGCCCTATATTCATCTGGTAATCTTCAATAGCTGCATCACCATTATCAAAAACGAGCCCAAATGCAGCAATCTCTTTTCCGGCATATGGAGACAAGTCAAGGTCTGCTGTTACCCAGCCATCAGTCTGTTTACCAGAATTTGATACTGCTACTTTAACAACCTCTTCAGGAGAATCCTTAAAAAGTAATCCGATACTCATAACAGATGTGTCATCTTGAGATGTTTTTTGATACGTAACCGAAAATTTGGAACCCTTTTTTACCTGTAAATCAGTCTTATAGAGGCGTAAAAAGTTTTCTGCATCTAATGTGCCGTTAACCACTAATGAATTACCGCCATTATAAGCGCCAATCTTTTCATAATCGAATCGTGCACCAGCATTGTAATCAGGGCCAAAATCAAAATCTACCTGCAGAGGAGTTCCTGTCGTTTCAATCCACCATTGCCATGTAACAGGAATATCCTGAATATTGATATTGGACCATTCTTCTTCATTGCTAACCTTGCCATCGATATAAAAGTCTAATCCGCGGCCCATATTAAAATTGGAGACAAAGTTAGAACCGTTAATAACACTGCGTTCTGCAATATATGCAGCAACACCATCCCAATTCTCCCCTTGTGCTCCTACATCAGATAGGTTAACCTCGGCATTTCTGCCAGTGCGGCTTGGGTCCAGATTCGGGCCTGTCCACCATGCACGATCGCGGATGAACGACATCCATTGATACTCGCTGTTATTTCGACGCATGGTATCTTCACCGCCAAGATCTTCATCTAGTCCATGATGGGTAAAGTCAGATCCCAGCAATGCAATACTATTCATCGGTTCACCGTTTTCGTCCAGATTATTTCGGAGATCGTTCCGATGTTTTTTAAACCGGTCGCCGCCTGCCTCAATACCTGCAAACACCGATTCTAGAGGATCTAAACCTAGACTCTCTGCATGTGCCTTTGAGTTTGTCATTTTGTTTTTATTCCAAAGGTAATTCAAGAAAATCGAATGAGCAAGATCGCCGTATTGCGGATCCTTTAGAAAAGGACTATTAACCGCTGTGAATTCATTTTCATACCTGGTTCTTCCAGTTTCATTATGGACAGAATCATACCATTGAACATATACACCGCTATTTCTTAACACCTTTAAAAACTCTTTATACGTAGGAATATCTTTCACTGCTACCCCTGAAGACTCTTCCTGATTAAAGAAATAACCGTCATAACCATAATAATCGGCCATTTCAATCAGTTTTTCAGCGACAGGGAATTTTCCTTCCTTGTCCTTAACAAGCATTTGTGTATAGGTTTGCGGTCCCCTGTCATTACTTGAGAAGAAAATAACGGCAAGAGATTTTACCCCGTTTTTATGAGCAGCATTCGTATAAGCAGGATTGGGGATATTTAATACACCAAATTCAAACCATCTTTCATACCAAGGAAGACTAGGATTATATAAATCTTTCGGAACATCAGCTGTTGCCATACCATGCCAGTAGGAATAATAGTCTGTGTACTGCCAGTACGGAAACGTGTATTCACCAAATTTATTCGTATAGGCTGTACTATCCATAAATGAATTCCCATAATCGCCGGCTAGGTTGAACATTTGTGTTTCAGGGCTCAATTCAGGGTTTGCCTGTGTGGCTGTGAAAGCTTCATTCCGTTCTTGTAAAGGTACTTTTGCTCTGAGCATTTCTGCAAATTTATCTGTTTCTGGATTCCATTCGATAATGTCATTCGCTGTATACCCATGCTGGGTAGGCTGACTTACTCCGGTTGAGCTGTCTCCCGTATACGGCAGTGTGTCACCAGCCAAAGCCGTCGTTGAAAAGCTAGTCTGTAAGGCTAAAAGCATAGAAGCACTGACGATTAATGATTTTTTAGTTTTTCCCAATCGAGAAAACATCCATTTTCCTCCCCTTTGTTACGTGCTAACAATTTGTACGTACTGACTTACTCTTGGAAGTTAATTATGCTCTCGCTGTTACTTAAAACATCTTTACAATGACTACTATGTAAAGCCTAAAAGAATGATTATCTGGTAAGCTTCTTCTCCTCCTTCGAATGACATATTTTCATAGAAAGACCACCTCATGTAAGCCTTTCCATTATTTTAGCAAGTTTTACCTTACCAACCTATTGGGGAAAACATAGATTCATTGGACAAAATAAAGAACACTTTCCTCCATGAGCAGGAAGGGAAAAAAATGTAGTTTGTTAAGTATTAATTTATAACGATAGCGGCAAAAAAAACGTACCACTTTAATGAGTGGTACGTCTTTAAAAAAGTTATAAAAATTTATCTCCTGCTAGACTTAAAATCCATTGTTTTCGGCTAACCTCTTATACCATTTGCCGGATTTCTTAATGGTGCGGTTTAAACCATTCTTTAAATCTACCTCTACCAATCCATAACGATTCTTATAGGAATTGGTCCAGGACCAATTATCCATGAATGTCCAAATATGATAGCCAAGGCAATTTGCTCCTTCGTGAATTCCTTTATGAACCCATTTTAAGTGCTCACTTACAAACTCAATCCGGTAATCATCCTCAATGAATCCTTCCTGATTGCGGAACTTCTCCTCACCTTCCACGCCCATGCCATTTTCGGAGATAAAGAAGGGGATATTGTCGTAATGGTCCCGAAGATCAATCATAATATCATAAATGACCTCCTCGCAAATCTCCCAACCGCGGTGCGGGTTGATTTTCCGGCCAGGCATGATATAGGGGTCAAAGAGATGTTCAGGCATAAACGCAGCTTCCTCCGGCACCGGCTCCGACTTTGCTTTGACACGGCGGGGCTGATAATAGTTTACTCCTAAAATATCGATGAGATTTTCTTTTATCACTTCCAAATCGCCTGCCATTATGGTTGGCAGTACGTCTCTTTCCTTTAAAATTTCAACCAAGTCGGCGGGATACTCCCCTTTAGTGACTGGATCCAAGAAACTTCGGTTAAAGAATAAATCAGAAATATGGGCTGCTTTCACATCTTCAAGATCCTCACTTCTTGGATAGGACGGAGTTAAGTTCAGAATAATGCCAATCTTGCCCTCTAGGTTCAAATTCTTAAATGCCGCTACTGCCCTCGCATGTGCAACAATTGTATGGTGAGCGACCTGCGCGCCACGTCTAAAATCGACTACATTTGGATAATGCAAATTATATAAATAGCTTGCCTCAACAGGAACAATCGGCTCATTAAAGGTAAACCAGTATTTCACTCGGTCACCAAATAAGCGAAAGCAGTTTTGCGCATAATTTACGTAGGCATCGATAACTTCCCGGCTTTCCCAGCCACCTTTTTCCTGCATGCACATCGGCATGTCGAAATGATATAAGTTTATAAATGGCTCGATATCATTTGCCAATAATTCATCGATAACTTGATTATAAAAGGCAACCGCTTTCAAATTTATTTCACCAGTTCCGTCCGGAATTAATCGTGACCATTGAATCGAGGTCCTGAAAGAGTTATGGCCTGTTTGCTTCATCAGCTGTATATCTTCTTTAAAACGATGATAGAAACCGGATGTGTGCTCCGGACCTACACCATTATGAAAACTCCTGGGTTCGATGCTGTACCAATAATCCCAGATGCTAGGTTTTCTTCCATCTATCAGCGCAGCCCCTTCTGTTTGCGGACCGGACGCTGCACTTCCCCACCAAAAGCTTTCTGGAAAGTGGTACTGAATGTCCTGTTCAAGTTTAGATTTTTCCATTAGATCACCTTCTTTATTAGTGTAAGCGGGCTCAACCTAAGGAGTTGTTATATTTTCCTCCACTCACTCGGTGTTGTGCCAACTATTTTCTTAAATTGTTTATAAAAATAGGTGGTATCAGAATAGCCTACCTTTTTTCCGATTTCTCCTGCCTTATAATGTGTTGTTTTCAGCAGCTCCTTCGCTTTTTCCAATCGGTAGCGATTGAGGTATTCAGAAAAGACGACCCCTGCCTCTTTTTGAAACAATTGCCCCAGATAAATGGCATTTACATGAAACTGCTGCCCTAGTGTTTTTAAAGACAGTCCTTCGTGATAGTGAGTATGGATATACTGAAGAACATTTTGCACAATCGGGCTTCGCAAATAAGCATGATTATGAATGGTCAGGATCAATTCATAACAATATTCAGTCAAAATATTCTTCATCTGCCCGATATCTGAGCTATACACGATTCGTTCAACAGCAGCTGTATAAAGCGATAGATCTTCCGGCTGCAAGGAGTAATGAATATATGAAATTAAATCAAATGTATACTTCTTTGCCACTTGCGGGGAGATGATCTTTGCTTTTTGTGTTAACTCTTTAAAATATAAATCTATTAGTTCTAATGATTCTTCATCTGCATTCATAATCCGTTTAACGATTATATCTTTAAATTCCTGCTGACGTTTGACCTCCTCCTGACGATCAATTGGTTGTTTATCTAAAATAAGCACATCAGGTTCTAAATATAACTGCAGTGAGCTATGTTCCCTTGCCTGGGTAAAACTATTTTCCCATTCATCAATCACACAGACAGGCTTTCCCATCGCTAAGTAGAATAAGCCTGTCCCTTGTCGTTCATCGCGGAGGTTTTCAACAAGGCGTTTGTTTTTCTTGACCAACTCCTCTTTACTCCCGCCGCCAAAGACAATCACAAGCTCTTGATTTGGACTATACAGACATAAGGCCGAAAATTGCTCCTCAATAAAGCTTCTTAGCGCCTTAACAATCTCGGCATTTTGATAATTTTCAATACTTAAGATGGACACATTGTAAACGGGCTGGTTAACTTCAATCTTGTAAAATGCTAATCTCTCAAGAAAATCACGCCGGTCCATTTCACCCATTAAAAATCTCCATAACGTATTATCCAACAGTATAGACGTTTCCTGGGACTTACCCCCAGCTGCTTCAGTCTTTATTTTTCGTCCCACTGTTTGGAGTGTTGTCAGTAATTCCTCTTCATCTACAGGCTTCGCCAAATAATTTTCAATACCTAATAACAAACCTTTTTTTATAAAGTCAAACTCTTGATAACCTGTTAAAACAATACTTTTAATTTCGGGTCGAATACTTTTTACCTCTTGAATTAAATCAAGGCCGGACATTTCCCCCATTAAAATATCAGTGATGAGAATGTCGATGGGATGCTGTTTGATATAGGCAAGAGCCTCCTCCCCGCTCTCGGCTGTATAGACAATTTCAAACCCGTAATCTTCCCAATCCAGGATTGCGGCCAGTCCTTTTGTGATAATCGGTTCATCATCAGCCAATAGCACCCTAAACATGGTGAATCCCCTGAACTGGAATGGACAAAGTGACCATCGTTCCCTTATCTTTGCTGCTTTTTATAGAGATTCCAAACTGATTCCCATATCTTAGTTTCAAGCGTTGATGTATATTTCTTAATCCAATTGATTTCATTTCATCGCCCTCTTCACGATTAATATGTTGACCAATGTTAGCAAGTTCTTCTTCAGACATACCCTTACCATTATCTTCTACACATATTTCAAATTTTTCGCCAAGATTGACTGCGCGAATGGTTAATTCATTATCGGATCGGTCCTTTCTAAAACCATGGATAAAGTAATTTTCGATAATGGGCTGAAGGATAAGTTTTTGAATAAGTGTTTGTTCCAAATCTTCGGGAATGGCAAAATGAATTTTCAGCTTGTCCGGGTGTTTAAACTGCATCAAGGTTAAATATTGTTTGACATATTCAATTTCGGTATAGAACGGTACAATCTCTTTTGATTCCAGCGAGTAGCGAAACAATCTGGATAAATGAAAAATCATTTTTCCCGAGGTTTTGGAGCCTTCCAAAACAGAAACCATTCTAATTGCCTCTAGTGTGTTATATAAGAAATGTGGATTAATTTGTGCTTGCAGTGCCTTTAATTCCGCTTGCTGCTGTTTCATGTTGAGCAGGTAGAATTGTTCAATATAATTGTTTAATTCATCTAACATGGAGTTGATATTAAACCCAATCTTTGATAGTTCATCTTCATGTTTGGATTCAGGAATCCTAGCATCCAAGTCTCCCTTTTCAACTTGGCGGATGGTCGAAACAATTCTATTAATTCGCCGTGAATAATTTTGCATAAACGAATAAGAGATTAATATAGCCGCCAAAATAAGAACAATGATTACGACCCACATCGTTCCCCTTACAATCGATAATTTTTGCCACCCTTTATCGGGAATGATGCTGACAAACGTATAATCACCTTTGTTGGCAATCGTATTGATATAATATTTTTCAGCTTTATATTCAATTCTCGTTTCATTGGTTTCATGCTTTACCTGATCGACAAGAGCAAGCGGTACTCCTTCATTATAGGAATAAACCAGTTGGTCGTCGGAATCGATTAGAAAGAAAGAAGCCGATGTCCCTTCATACCTTCTGACCATCTTATCCAAATGATCAGTGGAATAAAATACGGATATCTCACCTATTTTTTCAAGCGTTACCGGGTTATTAATGACAACCCTTTTGGTGATCGTATCTTTTAACTTTCGCCCTTTTGGCAGGCCATCACTGCTTACTCCTGGGTATCCCCTCGGAAACACATCGTCTGATCTCGGTTTCGGGTCAACAATGCTATTGTTCCAGCGAAGATAATTATTGATAAGTAAATATTCAATCTCGGGACTATCCAACGAGCGCAGGCTAATAGCATTAATATCACTGTCTTGGCTAAAATAGCCATTAAAATAGGTATCTAGATTACTAGGAAAATAGGTGTCATCTTCCGAAAATTTATCAAGGCGGTATTCCAAATACTTTCCATACCCATTGTGAAGGGCAAAGGAAATATCATCAATCAGTTCTCCTTGAACATAAATGTCTCTAATCGCTCGATTCATATCAGTATCTTTGGTCGAAAAGTAATCCTCTATCCGTTCCATGGTTCTTGTATTGATGTTGACTTCCTTCTGAATAATGATTTCTGAGTAATAGTTTGTGATTGTCACAATTAAAATAATGACAGTCAAGATAATGGTGATAGATGAAGTTAAAAAAAGTCTGTTAAATATTTTTTGGTGAAAAGTGCTATTATGCTTCAACTTCATTTTAAATCCCTCTATTATGTTTAATTTTCTGTTTCATTTTAACATAATGGAAAGGATTGAAAACGCTAAACTTTCCACGCCGTTTCAGTAGGTTACATTCATGGAATGAAATAAAATCAAGCTGGAATGATGTTCCACCCAGCTTGATACTTTTTTAATTATTCTTTTGAGCTTTTCCACTCATCATGTTGCTTTTGAATTTCTTTTAATACCTTTTCAACTCCAGCCTCTTTCAGCTTTTCGTTGAATTTTGGCAGGTATTCTTCCGGATCGACAGAACCTGTAGCTAACGCTGGATAGAATTCTTTTGAAATATTGGTAATCGATGCAAGTTCTGACCGAACTGGATCACTGTTAAACTTGAATCCAAGTGACGGTGCTTTTACAGCAGAAGCGTTAAACTCCTTGAATTTTTCCCATTTATCTTTTGGATCTTCTTTGTATAGATTTAAGATAAAGTGGTTACCTAAAGAATAAGATGGCATGTTATAGCTTTCAATACGAGCAGGCAAATCTTCAATGGTACCATCTTCATTCTTTTTGTAATGTACATCTTCAATTCCTTTATCCACAAGGTTGCGAAGATATGGGTCTGTGTTAAGCAAAGTTAAAAACTCCATTGCTTTTTCTGGATTCTTTGAAGTTGCTGAAATGGCTTGAATGGAACCGGATACAGAATCATTTACAATCGTTGGTTGTTCAACGGGTACAGAGACTACTTCATACTTGGCAGAACGAGACCAAAGTAAATCAGCATATGGCTGAGAACCGCCAATACGGACAAACCAGTTTTCTACATCCATTGGCCAGCTGTCTTTGCTTGTTGCCGCATCTTCTTTGAGATAACCAGCCTTATAATATTTATGCATGGTTTCAAATTGTGTCATTGCAGCATCAGTATCAAATGGATTTATGACTGTGTCTGTGTCACCTTCAAATGGGAAGGCAAATGGCATTTCATTATTGAAGACATAGTCAAAGCGTAAAGGTGCCTTAAATGTTGCGATTGGTGTAACGCCAGATTCATTTTCTTTGATTGTTTTAAGCATTGGCTCAAGATCTTGTAACGTTTTTACCTTCGAAAGGTCAAAATTATATTTGTCAACTAGGCGTTTGTTAAAGGTATATACATCTTGTCTTGCAACCTCTTTATTAGCAGGTATCCCGTAAAGTTTTCCATCAACCTTATTTCCTTCCAAGAAGTCTGGATTGATCACTTCTTTAAGGGCTTTACCTTCGTTTTCTAATAGATCATCAATAGCCAAGAATGCACCTTTTTGTGCATTTTGAACATAGTCAGTACCATTTGTAAAAATAATATCAAATGGCTCCCCTGAATTAATCATGACTTGTGATTTTTGTGCCCAATCGCCCCAGTCAATTTGTGTCATTTTTACTGTGGCATTAATTTTTTCCTTCGTATACTTGTTTACTTCAGCAAATACTTTCTCAGTATCTTTTTGCGGAGTTCCAATGGTGTACCATTTAATTTCATAAGGTTCACCATTTTTACCGCCCTTTTCGCTTGTGGAGCTGTCTTTACTGCTGCAGGCAGATAAAAGGGTTCCAGCTGCAAGAACGGACGCGAGAATAATGCCTAATTTCTTTTTCATCATGCTTTTTCTCCTCTTTCTTATGAATTATTCTTTAACGCCGCCAATAGTCAGTCCGCTAATAAAATACTTTTGAAAAAACGGATAGGAGACTGCAATTGGTAATGTGGCGATAACAACCATGGCCATTTTGGCTGATTCCTGTGGAATTGTATCAAATAAACTTTGCTGCATTAAAGAAACATCGACATTCTGCCTCATGAACTCTAGGTTTGCCTCTATTTTCATCAGTAACGATTGGAGAGGAACCAGACTTGGTTCATCAATATAAAGTAAGGCAGTAAACCAATCATTCCAATAACCAAGCGTACTAAATAGGGCAATCGTTGCTAACCCTGGCAGGGACAGCGGAAAAACTATTTGGAAAAAGATCCTCCATTCACTTGCCCCGTCAATTCTCGCTGATTCCAAAATAGACTCGGAAACAGATTTTAAAAAGAATGTTCTCATGATAATGATATAAAAGGCATTCATGGCAAGTGGCAAAATCAGTGCCCAAATCGTATTTTTCAATTCCAAGAATTGAGTGACAACAATATAGGTTGGAACTAAACCACCGCTGAAAAGCATGGTGAAGAAGGCAAGGAATGTAAAAAACCTTCTATACTTAAATTGGGGTCTGGAGATAGCGTAAGAATAAAAACTAATCATCAATACACTGATTACGGTCCCGACTATAGTGATAATGAGAGTGACACCGTAAGATTGAAATAATTGTTCCTTCATACTCCATAAGTAGCTATAGGCGTCTATACTCCATTCTTTCGGGATGAGTTCAAACCCATTTCGAACAATACTTTCTTCACTGGTAAAGGAAATTATAACAACATAGATGAAAGGGAATATGCACACCAGTGTGAAAATCCCCAACAGCACACTAATAATAGCATTGACGGCCGGGTGCAAGTGGTGAGGATCCCTCCTCTTCTTTCGTTTAATCCCTGTCTCGGCACCGCCCCCTCTAATTGGTTTCACTGGACGAGATATGGCGACAGATGTTTGCTCTAGTTCATTTGGCATATAGTTAGCCGCAGGGCGACTTTTCCTCCCTTCGTGAAAAGTTTGTATTAAAACAATGCACTTTCCTCATCTACTTTTCTAACAATATAGTTCGTAATCATTACGAGCGCGAAGCCTACAGCTGACTGATAAAGACCTGCTGCCGTACTCATTCCGATATCTCCCAAGTTCATGAGACCGCGGTAGACGTATGTATCAATAACATTTGTTACAGAATATAAGGCCCCTGAATCTCTTGGTACTTGGTAAAACAAACCGAAATCTGAGTTGAAGATACGTCCGATATTCATGATTGTTAAAATAATCATCAGCGGCTTAAGCATTGGTAAGGTAACGTGCTTAATCTGCTTCCATTTCGAAGCGCCATCAATCATCGCCGCTTCATAATACGTTTTATCAATTCCGACAATCGATGCTAAGTAAACAATACTACCGTAACCAATCCCTTTCCAAAGGCTCATAAAGATAAGGATAAAGGGCCAATATTTGGACTCGCTGTACCATGAAATCGGCTCTTTGCCGAACCAGCCCAGAACGTTGTTGACCAATCCAAATTCGGTACTTAAGAAGGTAAATACAAAATAGCTGCCGATGACCCACGAAATAAAATGCGGGAACAACATTCCCGTTTGGTAAAACTTAGACAGCTTCTTATTAACCAGTTCGCTGAGTAAGATAGCGGTTACAACCGCGGCTACAAGTCCAAGTACTATAAAGACAAGATTATACAAGATGGTATTTCTTGTAATAACGAAGGCATCATTCGTACTGAATAAATATTTAAAGTTATCCCAGCCGACCCAGTCACTATTCATGACACTGGCAAAGAATCCATCTGGATGGATACGGAATTTTTTAAAGGCCAGTACTTGTCCGAACATCGGCAAATATGAGAATAATAGCAGCCAAATTGTTCCAGGTAAAACCATAAGCAGCCAAATTCTATTTTTATATAAATCACCCAATATTCTTTTCATCTTTTTCCTCCTCTCAGTTGATGTAAGCACTTCCATAACCTTATTTTATAGTGAATACGGCCCTATTTATAGTTGACTAATTTGGGATTAACTGCAAAAATCTTAGATAACTGAGATTTATGACAATTCTTTTAAAAAAGATGACCAGCTAGATCAAAAGCTGGTCATATAGGTAGTTATCGCATGATTCTAATTGTCTTAATTTCATATGGTTTAATGTCAAACTCAATCGGCAATTGGCTGATTTCCGCCACTGCTTCTTCCATTAGGTTGGTTTCCACCCATGAAGTAATATCTTTTCCAAACTTAAGCGTAACGTTTCCTCTTCGTCCCTCATATTCATGTAAACGGATAATGATCCCGTTGCCATCATAAGCCGGTTTCACAGCATCAATCCAGATATGGTCAGAATTGGTATCTAAGAATGAAGCTTCTTTTGTCCATTCCCCTTCTACAGCGACAATTGAATCATTGAGATCCCAAGCCTTTTCAACTGTCTTGCCTTTCCGCCAATCGCCGATATGTGGATACAGTGAATAAACAAAAGAATGGGTTCCTTGATCCGCTTCTGGATCAGGATGAATCGCTGATTTTAACAATGTTAACCGGATTGTATTTTCCTTGATGTCATAGCCATATTTGGAATCATTCAATAAACTTACACCATAATCCGGTTCTGATAAGTCAGCCCATTGATGTCCAACCGATTCAAATTTGGCCATGTCCCAGCTCGTATTCCAGTGCGTAGGACGCTTTACATTACCAAATTGAATATCATAGGTTGCCTCCGTTGTTCGAACATCTACAGGGAATGCAGTTTTCAGCAGCTTCCTCTTTTCGTGCCAATCCACTGTTGTGTCAAAATCAATTCGGCGATCATTTTGATAAAAAACAATAGACTGCGAGATTTCAGAATGATGATACTTCCACTTAACATGAATAGTAAAGGCAAGTTCGCCATTTTCAACTACTTCAAATGAGGCTAGATCGCGAATTTCTTCCATTTTTTCTTGATAGAAGATATCAATATCCCATGCATCATGTGCGAGTGGTTTATCTTCAAAGATTTGCAGTACATTTCCTCTTTCATTTTCGGCTAGAACATGACGTTTTGCCTCTTTATCATAGATCGTTGTCATCTGACCGAATTCATTCCATTCAACAAGATAAAACGGTGTTTCTAATTTGCGGTCATGATAGATAAAGCTTGATTTTATTTCGCGGGCAGCTTCCTGCGGTTCAAAAGACAACGTTTTGGCACCAAAAGATGGAAGGGAATCCACTTCAACAAGCCAGCCAGCAGGAAGCTTTTGATGTGGTAATACGGTTCCGTTATGATCTTTCCATAAACCAGCTTGGAAATCTGCAAATTGAGGAATCACAACATTTCTCATTCCTTTATGATGTGAAGCGTTAAATAGCACCACAGAAGTGTCAGCCTGGTCAATCCCACTATTGATAACACTTGAACCCACACTTTCGCCTAGTTCCAGCGCTTCCCTGTATTCTTCCTTCGCATCCTCATATACCTCATGAATAGACGAACCCGGAATAATATCATGGAATTGATTTCGTAAAATAATTTTCCAACCGTCTTTAAGCTCCTTATCCCCCATCCACTTCCCATTTTCAGATATCCAGGAAGATAGGAATTCCACTCTTCTATACAAAAGTTCCAATTTACGATTTGTTTGTTTCATAAACGCCTGGCTTGTATACGTACCCCGGTGGTATTCTAGATACAATTCGCCATCCCATTTATGGATATAGCCGTTAGACTCCGCTACATTTTGGTGAAGCTTTTCAAAAAACTCTCCAGCTGTTGACGTCTTTACATTCGGCATACCAGGCATCATGTCCAGTCTGCTTCGCATTTCAAGCATGTGGCGATTAACACCGCCGCCGCCGTCGCCATATCCGTATGAAAGCAGCAGATCTTTTGACAGTTCCTTATCACGATAACCCGTCCATGCCCCTTTAACCGTTTTAGCCGTAATAAAGCCATTATACGTGTAGAACCAAGAGTCCGGGCCGTTCCATGGTTCCGGCGTTGTAATAAAGTGCGTTAAAACTTCTGATCCGTCTATGCCCTTCCAGTAAAAGGTATCATGAGGCATACGATTGTATTGATTCCAGCTTATTTTCGTTGTCATCATTGTTTTGATGCCTGATTTTTTTAAGATTTGCGGCAATGCCCAGCTGTACCCAAACACATCGGGAAGCCATAAATATTCACAATCAACCCCAAATTCTTCCTTAAAGAAGGCTTTTCCATGCAGGATTTGGCGGACAAGTGACTCACCGCTAGGAATATTACAGTCCGCTTCCAGCCACATCGCACCCCCTGCTTCCCATTTTCCTTCCGCAATTTTAGCTTTCATTTGTTCGTAGATGTCAGGATAATCAGTTTTGATGTAATCATAAAGCTGCGGCTGTGTTTGTAAGAATAAATATTCTGGGAATTGCTTCATCAAATGTAGGACAGTCGAGAAGGATCGCGCTGACTTCTCTCTAGTATTTCTTAATCTCCAAAGCCAGGCAACATCGATATGTGTATGGCCAACAGTGTGCACAGTTATATCTGTTGATTTGTTGATCGAGGTGAGTGACTTGGTTAGATTCTCTTCCGCCGCATAACAGGATTCATAAAACTCATGACTTCCAGGTTCCGTCCAACTAATAAGCTGTAAGGCATCGGTAAGCACCTGCTTCAAAATCGTATAGGCTGAATCTGCCTCACTTGTTTCCATCAATACTTCATAAGCTGCCAAAAGGGTGTAATATAAGTTATCAACCCTCCTATCAAGCCAGCCTATTTTCGCCGTCTCCAGCTTAAATTCATTTTCAACCGGCACTCCGCCGCCTTCCAGCCCTGACCAAAGTCTAAAGTCTAAACTCATTGGCCCCTTAGTGGAATGTTCATCGAAGAGAACTTCTTCATGATTGGAATCGACGCCTTGGTATGGCTTTCCATTTACAAATAGCAACGATTCAAAACCTGAATTATGCCCCCCTCCCGTCTTTCCAAAGGAGAACAGACCGACAACCTGCCTGCTATTGTTTGGCAGGTGACAATCAACGTCTGCATGCAGCCAGATATATCGATCACGACCTTTCCAATAATCGCCTAATTTCATTACACTGTTTTCATCGTAAGATACCGGCGGGTAGGCCCCAATCTTGCCGTCATCTTCCTGTGTAGTAAATTCATCAATCGTAATGCAATCGCGATAACGGTAACCTTCTAATTCCCGAATACGCGCTTCAAACTTCCTTTCGGTTAAAAACAATCCTGTCACCCCATTCAGTTATTTGGGTTCTTTCCTTTATAGTGAAAAGTTTCCTGCAGTGACGATACGATGATAGACATTTCCGCCAACTAAGCCTTCAACAATTTCCCAAGGACCATCATGTCGTAAGCGTCCTTCTTCAAGTTCCTCAATAGCAGAAATTCTGCCCTCCAACCATTCTTGGATCCGATATTTTACCGAGTCAATTCGGATAATGACCCCGCCGTATCGTATATCGATAACCTCCCAGCCAAAAGGCTTGTACGATTCAAACCAAACTTTTCGGTGCTTTTGACGTAATTGGTCCACATTGGTTTGAATCCAATCCAGCTTTAAGAGGATTAATCTCATTTGCTGGTAATCTTTTTTCTCGTAAACTTCCTTTATCTTAATTCCGATTTCTGCCTTCACGCTTAGAACCCTTGCCAATTGCTCATAAAAGTCAAATAGGCTTTCCCATTTTGGGTTGTTGTGTTTTCCCTTCTCAATCTCAGAAACTAGTTTTTCATAATGCTCCCCTAAGGATAAACCTTTACTATTTTCATCGTATAAACCGATTAGTATATCCTGGTATAGCAGCACTTTTGAGGTCATTGATGAATTCATATTGTCCTTCATGACACCAGGAGTTTCATCCAGCCTTTTCAAGACCATAAAATCATCAAAGTTTCCTTCTCCGCAGAAAGCATAGCGCTCAGCTGTATGTTCTAAGGTAACTTCCTTTTGATAGGTGTGCTCCGCAAATAATTGCAAGATTGGTAAGGATGTTGAGAATGGCGTTTCTGCCCCATTGTCCCCCCACAACGTTACAAATACTTCTTTTATGCCCTCTTTTTTACACGCAGCCATAGCGGCTTCCGTCGTCGCAATGGCTTTCCCATAGTTAGGGGCAATCCCGTTCCATGTCCACGCACCGCCAGCAAAAATTGGAGTCCTGCCGAGCAGCTTATGGTGTTGAAAATCCTTTTCATAGACTTCCTGTTCTTTCCGATAATAATTCCAATAGACAAGCTCTACATCAGGGATGGAAGCCAGTATGTCGTCTCGAATTTTGCCGTTTTCATCTCGATATTTGCTGTCTTCCGAAAACAACGGGAAGTACATATCGCTCCAAATCATCGGTTTTAGACCATACTTTTCTGTAATAGAAACGACCTTTTTTAAATGCTTATTCATGATATCAATATGATTCTCATAGCCATGTTTTTCTAAATACTTTCCTAAGCCAAGCTGGAACGTCTCATCCATTCCGATATGTATTCTTTTTGTCCTGAAGGGTTCCGAGGCTGCCCTAATACAGTTTTCCAAGAATTGATACGTCCCTGGCTCATCAACCAATAAAATATCGTCTGTGTCTTTAAAAGTGGAAGCATAATTCCATTTAAGCGCTTCCCGTAAATGGCCCAGTGATTGAATACAAGGAATCATTTCAATCCCTAATTTACTTGCATAGTCATCACATGCCTTTAACTCCTCAGTCGAATATCTTCCCCGCATATACCCAAAATAAGGATGTTCTTTTACCTCGTACGTGTCCTCTGTATACAACATCAATGTATCTAATCCCATTACTGCCATTTTTTGCAGCAGCTTCTCTACATCTGAAACAGCAGGGACCGCATTCCTAGACGCATCGAGCATTACACCGCTCATTTCAAACTGCGGGTCCTCTGACAGGTTAAACTCGTTCTCTTTCCTAAAATGTTCAAGCCATAATCCTAATCCCCTGAAAAAATGAATCGGCTTTTCAAAACTAATTTCACCATGACCATTGTGATTCATAACACGCAGGGGGCCGTTTTGATTTTTCACATGGATGGGATATCCTTCATCTGTAGGTTGGATGTTTAAAGTCTCCGTTACAAGCTTAATTCCTTCCGCAACGGAGGATATATCGCCTGTTAGATGTAGATTCATCTCGAGTCTCCCTCATTTCTTTTCATTTCGTTTGATCTATCAATAAGCAGCACTAATACCATTAAGACTGAGACATTCTTTGCTCTAGCCGGTTAAACCGATTCAAGCTGACTCTCATCATCCAATAAGTCGGGGCAACTCCGGCAATTAACGGAATTAAACCCGGGATCCTCATTAACAGCATACCAATAACCGCTAAACCAGCTCCAATCCATATCGCGGATGGCAGTCCAGTCAGAGTAAATAGAAACGATTGTTTTACATATTCTTTGTTTGAGAGTTCATAGTGAACGTAAATTGAAAAAAAGTACCCAACTGCCAATAGCAGGACAAATACCAAGATATATAAGATGATTAAAAGAAAACTAGCAAAAAAGCCTGTCATTAATTGCTCTACAATTCGAATATCGACAAAGAGGAAAAAGCCAATACTGTAAAATACAAGGGCGATTCCATTGCTTCTTTTCCAT
Organism: Neobacillus niacini; assembly: GCF_019749295.1. Taxonomy (GTDB): domain Bacteria; phylum Bacillota; class Bacilli; order Bacillales; family Cytobacillaceae; genus Neobacillus; species Neobacillus niacini_D. The sequence goes on along the minus strand of NZ_JACWFG010000006.1, from coordinate 11,891 downwards.
TCTTTAAAGTAAACCTGCTTAAACGTCTTCCATACAGGCAGATCAGTTTCTTTCCTCAGCCATTTCCGCACAATGGTAAACAGGGCAATGGACGCTGGAAAAAAGCCAAAGACCCCTAACCCAAGGATAGTAAAGGCAATCCAGTACAGATTGGCCAAAATTGCCCTCCAAATCCATTCACAAACAACAATCATCCAAGGAACTTTTTTCATGATCCATCACCCTTTCAAAGACTTCCCTTACACGTTTTAAGCTTAATTGCTTTTGCTCTTCATTAATTGGTTATAAAGTGGACTTCCTTTTACTGCCTTCCCCGTTAAACTTAGTACGAATTCACTAAACATCGTGTTTGCCCATGCGAACCAATCCCTTGTAAATTCTTCAGGACAATCGGCATTAAAGCCTTCGTGCATAAAATTTGTACCGCCGTCTGTTTGTTTAAAATAAGATAGTATCTCTGCTTTTTCAGCCTCACTGGTTGTTGTTATCCCTTGGATGGCCAGTGCTATATGCCAAATATAATGATCAGGAGTATGCGGGCTTCCAATTCCATTTGCACATTTTCCTTCGTAATAATATGGATTATCCCTGCTCAACAGAAAGGAACGGGTATTTAAATAGGTCGAATCATCAAATGGAAGATAGCCTAGGTACGGTGCAGCGAGCAGGCTCGGAACATTGGCGTCATCCATTAGATTAACTCTCCCATCCCCATCCGTTTCGTACACATACATGTCTCCATAAATCGGGTGGTCCAGCTTAGCGTATTGTTCAATCCCGCTTTGAATTTCTTCACGCAGCTTCAGACATTCTTCTTTGAGTGCTGTTTGATTTATAACATCACACATTTCCGCAGCATACCTCAGGATAACTACCGCAAACATATTAGCTGGAACAAGGTAGCCGTAAGTGCAGGCATCATCACTTGGGCGGAAAGCACTCCAAGTCATACCTGTTGGAACAACCCGGCCACCTTTTCCATCCCGAATTAACGTATCTGATTGGCGGCAATCTGTCCGCTCAAACCGATAAGAAGATTGATTTTCATGATCCTGCTCTGTCCGCCATACCTGAATAATCGTCTCCATCACCTGTTTGAACGTTTCATTTATAAGAGTCGTGCGTCCTGTTGACTTCCAAAATAGGTAGGCAAGCTGGATCGGATAGCACAAGGAATCAATTTCATATTTCCGCTCCCAAATATGCGGTGTCATTTTGGTCAGGTCCGTTTGGTGTCCTTTCCCATTTGCTGTTTGATTAAACGCATTGGCATACGGGTCATGCAAGATAAAATCAAACTGTTGGCGAATCACTCCTTCAAGTTGAGTAGCCATTTCTTCATCTTCTTCAGCAGCCAGTAAATAAGGTCTTACCTGTGCGGCTGAATCTCGCAGCCACATCGCCGGGATATCCCCGGTAATCACGAATGTCTTTCCATCTTCTTGTTTCTTCAACGTAGTGGTATACGTATTAACAAAGCATTGCTCGAACATGTGCTGTAACTTTTCATCCTGCGGGAAAAATTCTTTTACATGTTGAATAAGTTTTTGCATGGATTCAGGAATTCCTGTCATCATTTTTTCCGCCCCTATCTCTTTTTATGAAAACCCAGTGTGATGATTTCATATTTTCCTACTTCATATGAATCTTGGGTATCGTCTGTATTTTCTTCAAGGATGTTACTCTTATAGGATTCATAATCCTTGATTTCAGCCTTAAGATTTGCCTCTTCTTCAGTTGGATTAAACCAGCGAATCATCACATCATCATGCTCTTCCGCTATTCTCATTGATGTCCATACCATTCCATTGGATTCTGTTTGAACAAACTGATGTGTTTCAGGTAATGCACCTTTATGGACGCTTGTCTGAACAGCCACGAGCGGCACTTTGTATTGATACGCATCAACATACGCCTGCGACTCTATGACATCTTTTTCATGCGGCAGCACTTGCCATTCTGCTGTTTGTAATCCTAGGCATTGTGCTTCAGGTGTAGGGAAATAACCCCAGTCCCCGAGCTCTGCTGTCGCACGAAGCACGGTTACAGCAATGGTGCCATTCTCCGGGAGAATTTCATATTCTTGCAGACCGTCTGTCGCTACGGTTAATCCTATTCTTTCATCCGCCAGGCTGGCAAAGCGCTGCTGGTGATGACAAAAGCTCGGATTTTCCCATTCCTTCTCTGGCGTATTCGGGCGGGTTACAATTTCAAAAATACTGTCAGCTTTATGTGTTTGGGTCCGTAAACCGGTTGGGAACAAGACACGCAGACGGTGATCCGTTGCTTGGTTGTCAATCGTCAGCTTAAATGCCGGACCCTTCATTCCCTTTTCAAGTGTGACAACCGTTTGGATGGTGATTGTTGTCATATCGTCCGATCTTCCGGCTTCTCTTTCCTTATGCCAAATAAGCCTATTCCGTTCCATTGCTAAACGATCATCTGCAGAGACCGGTATCAATAATTTGTGTGTAAACTCTAAGACCGTTCTGAGTGTGCTTCTTTCTAGGAATTTATATTCCGCTGGTACACCCTTTGTCGTAATAGCGGCAAGCCCCTTTGCTTCCTTGTACATATATTCGTTCCCAATATCCCCAGTGTCTTCGTAAATTCCAAGACGACAGAAGGATTCACCCGTATCTTTATGCATTAAATCATAGCTGCCATCTTCATGAAACTGGAGATGTACATGTTCATTTTCCATTTCCAACTCGGTTTCTGAAAAAGGCACATACTCCTGCTCTTCTTTGGCATCTGGCACTAGGTAGAATGTTTTATATCCAAATGACGGAATTCCCTCTGCAAAAAACGAGAGCTTTGCTCGTTTAGCAAAAAACGGCTGACGGAATTTATCATCTGGTAAGTCGTAGCCGAATTCGACGGCAGGACTTTCAAGCTGATAGTCAACCGCTTTGCCTTCCCCATCAACCAGTTTGTATCCACCCATTGGCTTATCCTGCAAATAAACGGGAATTTCTTCAAAGTGCATTTGTGAAAAATACACTTTCTCCAAATCGACTACTTTTGAAATGACTTCATTTTTCTCCCATCCAGTCGTATTTAGGACAACTAGCGGAATGGCTCCTTCAAGTGTCTGTGAAGTATCAACCTTTTGTGTAAGCGCAGCTGCGTTTTCTGCAACAAAAACCTCTCCCATTTGCGCTACCGTTTCAAAACGAGTAACCATTTCACGGTGCACTTCATCGACACTACAGCCGCAAATACTGTCATGCGGGTGGTTCTTCATCAGTGATTTCCACATAAAGCGGATATATTCCCGCGGGTAGACGCCCCCTGCTAAAGCGACCATGGCAGCCAGGGGCTCAGCGTTTTTTTCCAAAAGAGTTTGACAGTGATGATTCATTTGCTTCAGATAAATACGGCTTGATGCAGTATTTACGAGGGTAGACCAGCCATCTGTCCGCTGATTGCGCAATTCCCCTTCGATTACCTGCAGCTGCTCAGGCAAAGCTTGTTTTAACGCTTCTGTATATTCATCAAAACTAGAATGCTTAAAGTGATAATCAGGATAGAGGGCCGATGCGGTTTCAATCGCCTTTGGAATACTCTTTTGCAGCGGCTGGTGATCACAGCCATTCATAAACAACAACTGATTCGTGGAGGCATATTTTTCAGCCTCTAGGAGCTTTTTATCCCAGAACTCCTTCGATTCTTCTTCCTCCACCGGGATTTCATTCCCATTGGAATACCAATTGGCAAAGAGGATTCCTAAAACACTTGAACCATCAGGTGATTTCCAAATCATTTCAGAATAAGGTGATTCATAGTCAGGAACGTCTGAGACTGTGTTATTAAAACCGGTCGGCTTCACTCCTCTGCCAAAGGCAGCTGTATCAATTCCCGCCTGCTTTAATATCTGAGGGGCCTGCCCGTAAATACCGAATGTGTCCGGAAAATAGCCAATTTTTGAAACATGCCCATAGGCTTTCGTATCATTTATCCCAATCAGGAGGTTTCTGACATTTGCTTCAGAGCTTGTTAGAAATGCATCCTGGAGCACATACCAGGGGCCGATATGAAGTTTTTTCTCTTCTATTAATCTCTTTACGATTTCCCGATTTTCCGGATGAACAGCGAAATAATCCTCTAAAAGGACTGTTTGGCCATCGAGATGAAATGATTGAAAGCCAGTTCCTTCCTTCTTGAACTGTTCAATAAGATTATTCATAAGCTGTATGTAATAATAGCGGTGTTTCTCAAAGGGTAAGTACCATTCCCTGTCCCAATGGGAATGTGATATAATGTGGGCCGTCTTGTTCACGAGACAACACTCCTTTAAACAATTTCTAAAGCGCGAAAACGCTGTCATTAGTAAAAAACAAAATACTTCTTGTACTTACAATAAGAAAACCATACGCAAACAGCAATAGAATAGCGGCAAGTCATAAAGTTATTACAGTCGATATAAAATTAATCCATAAAATGAGTGCTCTATTAAAAAGGATCCGTTTCCCACTGCATAGTTACAGTGAAAAACTGGACCCTTTCGTTTCAGAAGAATGTGAGAATCAGAGATTCCCCCTATTTGCTTCCATTATTAAAATCCCTTTTCAATTCCTGTATACGATCCATTGCTTGAACCAAGGTATCATAGTTCGTGACCTGTTTTCTTAAAGTTGGATGAAGCTTGTTGTAGGCAACTTTACAGTCATTAACGATATCCTTATCATCTAACGTTAAATCGGTCGGGGCAGGAAGATGATTAATTTGATGAATCACTTCCGTTACCTTTTCATTCAAGTAACCTGTGCTGAACCTTAGACTCTCTCTTTCACCTTCGTTTTGAACAGTATAATAGATTCTGCCGCCTTCAAGGCCAAAGTCCAGCTGTTCAAAGGTAATGGTTCCATCTTTATCGGCGGCCTTTTCTGCTAGCACATCCTTTGCGTCCAGAGAGCTATATAATCTAACTGTTTGGCCCTGTTGAACTCTATCAATTGTCACATTATCTTGAGCGCCCGTATTATTTTCTGCACCTGCAAAATGCATCATAATATTTTCCGTTCTTGGCAGCGCGTCACTTTCAAACATCTGCCATTCATAGATACGAATTGCCCCCCAAGGAGAAGTACCGCTATTGTAGACCTGCAGTTTAAATTCTCGAGCAGTAATAGGCTGATCTAAAACAATATCGGTCACAGCCTTCGTATTATCTGAAATTCTTTTAGCACTGACCCATTCACCAGCTTCATTCTTATAAAGCAGCTCGAAATCAACGGTGTTCATGTTATTAGCTTCCCCGCCATACTCTGCATGTTCCACACGCCAGCGTTGGATTGTTTTCTCCTCGCCAATATCAATGGCCATAAATCCAGATTTTGCATTCGTTGCGCACCACTTACTATTACCGATTGCTGTTCCATCTAATGCTTTCGCAGCAGGCTCAGCATCATTTTCTGCGGACACATCTGTTACTTGCGCTCCAAGGACAACATTCTCAGAGGTTGGGTTTTGTTCAATCTCCGTTGCATCCGTACCCATTCCCCATTCAAAGTCAACAACAGCAGCTTTACCTCGTACATAATCTTGATTGATCGGCACAACCTTTAATGTTGTAAGATTATCACTCGATGCATTTTCATTTGTCCGAGTAATATTTGGACTGTAGAAATAGTTATTTGGTGTAACGCCCAATAGTGTTTCCACCCCATCGGCATTAACTTGATAAATCTCATAATGCAGTACGTTCTTCTGCTCGCTCCAGCTTAAACGAGCTTCCGCCTCAAATGCTGTTCTTTGCATTTCTTCTAAAATTTCCAAATCTGCAGGTTTCGATGAAACTGCTTCAGCTGTATCAAAAATGGATAGCTGACCTAAATGAAAAGCATAGTCTTCAAGTTTTTCAGAGTTACTAACCTTAAGACTTACAGCATACGCCGTTTTTCCTGCATCTTCTCCCAAGTCAACGATGGCTGTCTGCCAGCCCTTTTCAGTCGCTGGAAGTGAATAGTATTTCATGTTATCCTGCGAATAATCTTCACTGTATGCTACACCAAGCAAAACACTTGCACCTGATTGATTTTCATAAACCACCCGGACCTTTGTACTGTTGGTAATCGGAAGTTTGGTGCTGTATAGCATAGTGTCATTTTTGGAGTTGGCATCGAGCGTTCCGCTGAATTTTAGTGAATTACCACCGTTATAGGCTTTTTCAAAATCATAGGATACATTAATTGTGCTGCCTTCACTGCGAATCCACCAACGCCAGGTTGGCATAATATCCTGGATGGAGCGATTGTTCCACTCAAGATTACTAGCAATTTTTCCATTAACAAAGTATTGTTTTCCATGGCCGCTATTAAAGTTTGTGGTAAAAGGCATTTCCTGAATAACAGACGAATCGGTCACAAACCGAGCCATTCCTTTCCAATCGGAAGAATCATCTGCAAGGGTCGGGTCACCCTGCGGTCCCGTCCAGAGGTTTTTTTCTTTTTCGTGGAAGTCAGCTGGATTTTCCGCCAGCCCCATTGTTGAGTTTGGTGTATAAAGCGCGATGGAAACCTTTGGCTGTTTATTATCATCCAATAGTGCTTCCGTGTTAATCTTTGTATTATAAGAATTCTGTTGAATTTCGAAACCTGCATAGGCGTCAAAAGGGTTGCGGTTATGACTATTCATCGTTTCAACGGTTGTGTTAATCTTACTGGTGTTCCAGTTATAGTTTAAAAAGAACTCATCAACGGCATATTCTCCGTCCTCTGCCGGCTTCACGTACATGTCATTTTTACTGTTGATAGAATCCTGATAGTTGATATTTCCCGTATTGTCCTGCGCATCGTACCAGCTGACATGAAGGTTTGACTTCCGTTTGATATAGCGCATCATTTCATTCATGCGTACAGCTGTTTCCTGATTAACACCATACGTCTCTTGGTTAAAGAAATAACCATCAAACCCAAAATACTCTGCCACTTCCATCATTTTGTCAGCCACAGGGAAACTTCCGTCTGCATCCTGCTTTGTAAACTTTTCTATCTCAACAATTCCTTCAGCTGATCTGCCCCATGGGAACCCAAGTGTTGCATAAACAGGCACCCCATTTCGGTGGGCGGCATCCACAATATCTGGTGTAGGGATGGCAAAAATCCCCTCATTGGTTCCTGCCCAGTAAATATAAGAATCAAGCAGCTGCCAGTTATCGAAAGCGTATACATTAAAGTCATTGCTTCCGACAGAACTAGCCTCATCATGATTCCACGTCGTGATGGCTGCAGAGGTGATACCAGCCTTTGGATTGGCTAGTGGATTAATCTGGGATCCTTTGAATCGATTTTCATTTAAGGGGACGCTGGCGCGGTTCAATTCAGCATCAGGATCCTTTTCAGGTGACCATTCCATGAGTGAATCAACATTGAAGGCGGGTGCCAGCGGCTTAAGACTGAGCTTGTCCGCATAGTTCTCATTGACGACAGCCGTTCCATCTCCATTAACCCCGGCTTTAGCCCCCGGTGCCCCCATTGAACCAAGTAACATGATTGCCGCCGATGCAGATAAAATGCGGCTGTACAACGTACTTCCTTTTCTCCTCATTTTGTTCCTCCTCTAGCATTTATTGCTTCTCAAAAATGGAAGCACTTCCAATTATTATAAAATTGGGTCCATTTTTATAATAGTGGAGTATTAATAGATTTGCTGTCCAAATTAAAGAAGCAGGATACCGTGAAAATGGCTGCTAGAATAGCAGTTACTTCTTTTCACCTAAATAGATAATTCCTTGTGGTACTTTCTTACTGAAATTAGGAAATGTGTTGACCTTTATGATGTAAGCGTTTTAGAATCGGGGTATATATTTGGTTTCATGTGACTGGATCATACTAGGCATGGAAAACAGATCGAGATGATTTCTCGTGAGTTTTCTGTGCCTTTTTATTTTCTAGCAAACAACCAAAATATAAAAAATAAAAAGGAGGATGGCAAAAAAAACATCGGCTTAAAATTTCAAATGAAAGAGGGGAACGTTTTTGAAAACCAAGTTTTGGCTCAATTTATCCATCATTTTTACAATGTTGTTTTCAACCGTAATGAGCATGAGCACCTTTACTGCAGCAGCACAGGAGGATTCACCTATGGAATATGAAATATACCCTTTACCTCAAGATATAACCTACCATCAAGGATCGCTTACATTAGAAAAATCCATTCAAGTCATCTATGACAACACCATTGATTCCGTCACTAGAAAAAAAGTAGAAACGATTTTTAAACAAAATGGCTACTCCGTCCCGTCCATTGGAACTGAACCAGCAGATGATAAAATAAATATTTTAGTAGGAACAAAAGGCTCAAATGGTCCGGTAGATTCCTATGCAGCTGCAAATGTAAATAGCGAGGGTTTTGATTTTTCAAAAATTGATGCCTACCAATTAGACATTCAAGAGAATACCATTACGATACTAGGTAAAGATACAGATGCCAGCTTTTATGGTGTGGTGACATTAAACGCAATCCTGGCACAATCCCCTGACAAGGTTGTCCGGCATTTAACCATTAACGACTATGCCAATACAGAAATTAGAGGTTTTATTGAAGGGTACTATGGTATTCCGTGGAGCAATGAGGACCGTATGTCTCTCATGGAGTTTGCCGGTCAATTTAAAGCGACCTCCTATGTCTTTGCACCGAAGGACGACCCGTATCATCGCGAAAAATGGGGGGAGCCTTATCCAGGAGACATGTTAGCTGAAATCGGGGAAATGGCCCAAGTTGGAAATGAGACAAAAACTCGTTTTGTTTGGACAATCTCTCCATTAGGAGAAGTGGCCCATATCGCTCGTACACAAGGGCAGCAAGCCGCTATGGAGCTGCTTCCGGAGAATACCGAAAAGATGCTGGCAAAATTTGACCAATTATACGACGTGGGAGTCCGGCAATTCGGAGTTTTAGGTGATGATGTTGGAAATCTGCCACTTGATTATGTGGTCCAATTGATGAATGCTGTATCCCAATGGGCAGATGAAAAAGGCGATGTCTATGATATTCTTTATTGTCCGGCAAGCTATAATTCCAGCTGGGCGTGGAATGCTGCGGAGCTAAATGCCTATGAAAAGGGATTCGATGAAAATATACAAATCTTTTGGACTGGTTCGACGACTTGTGCCCCAATTGTCCAGTCGACCATTGATACATTTAAGAATAGAAGTAACAATGGGGTCACAAGACGAGATCCATTATTCTGGCTTAACTGGCCAGTCAATGATGTTGATATGTCACGTGTGTTTTTAGGAAAAGGGGAAATGCTTGAGACTGGCATAGAGAATCTCGCTGGTGCTGTGACAAACCCGATGCAGGAAGCTGAGGCTTCAAAAATCGCCATCTTTGCAGTTGCCGATTATGCGTGGAATACAGAAAAGTTTAATGCACAAAAAAGCTGGGAGGACAGCTTTCACTATATCGAACCAGATGCAGCAGAAGAGTTTCATACCTTAGCAAAACATATGTCCGATGCCGATCCCAATGGACTTAAACTTTCAGAAAGTGAAGAAATTAAGAGTTTATTAGACTCTATTACAACCAAAGTTAATAACGCGGATTCATTAAAGGACGTTGCACCAGAAGCCATTGCACAGCTCCAGATTATTGCTGACGCTGCAGATGAATTTTTAACAAAAACAAAGAATGAAAAGCTAAAGGAAGAGTTAGCGCCATTTGTCAAAGCGTTAAGAGACATGGTATTAGCTGACATCGAGTTTATTAAAACGGACCTCGCCATTGAAAAAGGAAATAAATCAGCCGCCTGGAATCATTTTGCAAAAGCAACGGCGCTGCGCCAGCAAAGCTTAAACTATGATCGTCCATTACTAAGCGGCACGATGAAAGCAAAACCAGCTAAAAAAAGATTGCAGCCATTTACTGATAACTTAGAGGCTAAAATTTCACCAAAGGTTGCACAACTGCTGGACCTTCAAGTGGAAGAAACAACGGCCAGTATCTTTACAAATGTAGAAAAATATAAAACCGTACCTCTAACAGAAAACAAAACCACAACATCAATCAATGCTGCGGGTCCGATTACGCTAAACAAAGGTGAATACCTAGGAGTAAAATTAAGCAGAGTCAAGGATGTCATGGACATTGAAGCCCCTATGGTTAAAGGCTTAACGTTGGAAACATCCTTAAACGGGATAAAGTGGGAAAAGGTAAAAGATGAGGCTGAGCCAGCTGATGCCAGATATATAAGGCTGTTAAATAAACAAGCAAAGCCAGTAGAATTTACTTTAGAAAGTCTAACCGTATCTTCCTTTGAGGTGGAACCTAAATCCGTTGCAGAAACAAATTACACAAGTGTTGAAAACCCGCTTGACCTCTTTGATGGTGATCTCAATACACCTGGATGGTTTAAGAATAGCCAAACAGCCGGCAAGTATATTACCTATAATATGGGCCAAGAAATTACGCTTAATAGTCTTAAAGCAGTAATTAATGAAGGTGAGCATGATTATCCAAGACACGCTATTATTGAGGCCTCATTAGATGGTAACGAATGGACAACTGTCATGACCTTTGGCAGCCAAGATGGTCCAAATGAGGGTGAAGCTGAAAATTCAGACCTGGCACAAGCAATATTTGACCAGCACGAAGCCCCATACCGAGCAAAAGAAGTCAGAGATTTAGACCAAAAGATTAAGTACTTAAGATTTAAGATGACACGAACAAAAGTCGGTTCAGATAAGTGGGTGCGGATGCAGGAATTGGTTATCAACGATGGAGAGTATTACCCTGAGGTCAATAATCCAACGATATCAACTACTGCAGCAAATACAACAGGAAATACCAAAGATTATCTGATTGATGGCAACCTCAATACGAAATTCAAACCAGCCGGACAAGAAGCAGGTGAAATTCTTTATCATATTGGGGAAGCAGAAAAGACAGTAACGGGGATTACAATTTTAGAAGATCCAAACAACATATCAGGAAGTGAAGTTTCTGTACGAACCGCAACAGGTTGGAGAAAGCTTGGTATCATCAATTCTGGCTATCAATTTTTCCCAACAGATCATATCCCGCCCGTGCTAGACCTAAAGATTGAATGGCCGGAAGGAAAAACCCCAGCCATTTATGACATAAAGGTTGATAAGAACTAAGCGATTTAGTAAAAAAGACGATTCGAGGGGGACCGAATCGTCTTTTTTGTTTGCTATTAAACAGTTGCTTTTGCTTTGTTTTTTCTAACTGTTTTGTTGATGAATGGTACTACCCAGTAGTCTAAACCATATTTACCAGCGTTGAAGCCTGCTGTTAAGATGATGAAGCCTAAGAATATGTCTGTTGGGTTATGAGATACTGTTCCTGCTAGGAAAAAGCTGAAATTCATTACTAATCCGAAGAACATTGCTGCTGTTGTTAAACATCCAAGCATAAGTCCTAAACCAATTAATGTTTCGCCCCAAGGAACGATGAAGTTGAACACGTCGATGTTTGGCAGTGCAAAGCTTTCTAGGAAGTTTACATACCAGCTGTATACCATATTTCCGTCTGGACCTGTTACTGGTTTCGCGATTGCTCCTTTTAAGAATCCAGAAGCGTCGAAGCCGCCTGTAATTTTATGAAAACCTGCTGTGAACCAAGCGTAGCCAAGGTATAAACGAATAATAGTTAAAATAGCAGCAGAGATTTTATTTTCTCTCAAAAAGTTGTTAAACATAAGTCATTCCGCCTTTCAATATTTGGTTGTTCTTTATACTCATACTATATTGGATTTTGATAGTTAATAACATGGGGATAGTGTTAAGTTCACAGTTTGTTTGAAAAGATATGACGGAATGTTGAACTTGCTAGTGTGCGGGGAATTGTCCTTAAGATCTTGGATTAAGGACTAATCCTTCTTGGCAGCTCGTGCGATTTGTCCTCAAGACCCTGGATTGAGGACT
>NZ_JACWFG010000005.1 GCF_019749295.1 Neobacillus niacini | reverse complement strand
TTGACGTTACTGTTTGTTTAGTTTTCAAAGAACAAAGTGTTACTTGTTTTAGCGACAAGAAACATCTTATCATGTTCACTTCACTCTAGTCAACACATTTTTTTAAGATTCATATGTTGTTAACCTCTCCCGAAGGAACTTTCTTATAATAACATCGTATCAAGTTCCATACAAGGTGAAATTTCTTCCAATTTCCCACTCAAAGGTTAAGAACAATTCCTGCTTCCCATTACAGAGTTACCCTCATTTATAAAAAGCTAAAACCTGCTTAATTGGGGTTTCAGCAGGTTTCTTCTATATATTAATATTCATCCTTGATAATTGTCTTTTTTTAATGGAAGGAAATAGGATTCCCCTTTTTCATATATCCCTAATAGTCTATTAACCATGCCTAATTTCGGAAAGATACGAATCACGATTAAAGCAGACCCAATACTTATCAATGCACCAACCAAAATATCCGCTGGATAGTGTACTCCCACCCAGATGCGCGAAATTCCTACTAATAATGCTAGGACAATCCAAAAAGATCCCCTTGCACCTCTAAACAAACAAAATGTCACACAGAATGAAAAAAACAAGATGGTATGGTCACTGGGGAATGAATTGTCAACTGCTTTTTCTATTAATTGATTAACATTAGTCAATTCTGCAAATGGCTGATGATTCGAATGAATTTTCCCTGCTATTTTTCCAAAGAATTCAGCGATAACAAATGTGATTGAGCTACAAATCACCATTATTCTATTCTTGTATACGCGTGTAAACCAAAATATCAAAACTGCCAGTGCTAGGAAAACAACCATATATTCTGCAATAAATATAAAAACAGGATTTAAGTAAGTATGGTGTTTCCCTAAATCGTTAATTAGTCTAAACAAATTCTCATTCACTTACGAACTCCTCCTCATAGCTTCTAATAAAAAGAGTATATGGCTATTTCCTTTACTCTAAAATTTCCTTATCTTACTTTTACCTTACACTTTTGTAAGGATAGCGTTCTAAAACATTTACAACCAAGCATAAATTCCTTCGAATCAGCATACTGTTTGAAGAATGGAAAGGAGAATCACACCTATGGCTAACGAGGAAGTAATAAAACAGGTAGAAAGTATTACGAATCCAAAGGTACGTAATATTGTTAGAATTTGTGTAGAACAGGGCTGTCGATTCAAGCCCCATCCAAGCAATCCTAATTTAGTAAATTTGTTTGACCCTTCAAGAAGAAAAAATATAATCGGCGATATTAACCTAGCCAGTTCTAGGGGATATTTTACTCTTGAGGTTGAGAACGGGCGGTTTAAATCCTTTCGCAATGAAGTCATAGGATTAGATATAGATCAAGCAGAATTTGAAGAACGAGTGCTTAAACGGTTGCAGCGTTAAAAATTATCAAACAAAAAAAACGCTTGGAGCTATTAGCCTAAGCGTTTTTGCATGAAATCAGTTTCAAATTCCGTTACCGGTAATGGTTTACTGAATAAATACCCTTGTGCCTCCTTACATCCCTGTTCGAGAAGAAAGGATACTTGTTCCGCCTTATCAACACCCTCCGCTTTAACGTGGAGTTTTAGAAGATGAGCCATTACAATGATGGTCCTGACAATCGTATTACTGTTTATGTCATTAGGACAATCCCGAATAAAAGATTGGTCAATTTTAAGTTTATCAATTGGCAGCCTTCTCAGATAATTTAGGGAACTGTACCCCGTTCCAAAATCGTCAATACTAATCTTGACCCCAAGGTTCTTTAGTTCTAATAATGTTGAAATCGAACGTTCCACATCCATTGTAATACTCTCTGTTATCTCCAACTCTAAGAAATTCGGCTCAAGTCCCGTGTCTGTTAAGGCGGATTTAACGATTTCAACTAAATTTGATTGAAAAAACTGTTTGGCTGATATATTTACAGAAACAGTGATGGGTGAAAAACCTGCTAGCTGCCATTTTTTATTTTCCTGACATGCAGTTCTAATTGCCCACTCCCCCATTGGTATGATCAAACCAGACTCTTCAGCAATAGGAATAAATTCTGCAGGCGGAACAATTCCTTTTTCTGGATGTATCCACCTCATCAATGCTTCCGCACCATAAACCTGATTGGTTTCTAGGTTAACTTGTGGCTGATAGAATAATACCAGTTGATTTTGCTCTAAAGCTTTTCGTAAGTTTATCTCCAAATCTAGTTCATGTTGTGCTTTTTTATTTAACTCTTCATCAAAAAATTGAAAGTTATTTCTGCCTAAGCTTTTTGCATGATACATGGCTAAATCTGCATTTTTTATTAATCTTTCAGAGTTTTGACCATGGTAAGGAAACAGCGAAATCCCTATACTTGGTGTAACCAGGATTTCATGATGTTCAAAGGTTAATGGAAGAGATAATTTTGTTAGAATTTGAGATGCGACTTGACTCGCTCTCTGTTCCCCGGATTCAGGAAGCAGAACAGAAAAATCGTCTCCCCCATACCTGGAAATAATATCTTTTTCTTCGACACTATCTCTCAGTCGTTCCGCGATTTCAATTAATACTTGGTCACCGACTTCATGTCCCATCGTATCATTTATAGCTTTAAATCGATCTAAATCTAGAAAAAGCAGGGCGAAATGGCAGTTATTTTGTTTTGAAGCCCTTATTGCCTCATTTAGTTTTTCTCGTAACAAATACCGATTAGGTAAATCCGTTAACTGGTCATGATAAGCCATGTGCTTAATCATTTTTTCAGTGTTTTTTCGCTCTGTGATATCAATAACAGTACCAATAATTGCGTCCCTGCCTTCATAAACAATCTTTGAACCATATAATTCAAAGGTAATGACACTTTGATCCTTTCTAATGGCTCGATATTCATACTTCATCGTACCGGTTTCATCATTAAACCTTTTACGCATATTCTCATTAACTAGGGGCAAATCTTCGGGATAAATAAATTCTGAAACATTTAAACCTAATAAATCTTCACGGTTGTAGCCAGACATTTCGCAAAGTCGCGGATTCACATATACCAATTTTCCATCTTGCATAATATATACCCCTACCAAGGAGTTTTCTATCAGACTTCTGTATTTGGCTTCTGCCTCCATTAAATCGCTTTGTGCTTTTTTATGTTCTGTTATGTCTTTAATAATTGTGTATACACCATAAATTTCTTTATTCACAAAAATAGGTATATTGGTTATACTAATTTCCCTTTGCTGCCGATTTTTATCCAATATAGTACAATCACAATTTGATGCCGTTCCTTCCACCGCTTGCAGAAAGTGGGCAGTCACTTTCTCTAAATCCTTCGGAAGTATGAAACCTGTAAAGGGTTTATCAATTAATTCCTCAGCTCTAAAGCCATAGATAGACACAGCCTTGTTTGCGACAACAAATTTACCATTTAAATCAAAAATGAAAATGGCGTCAGGGTTCTCTTCAAATAGTGATTTATAATATTGTTCATTTAACTGAATGTTAGTATTATTTCTAGAATTTCTTCGAAGATGGGAAGAAATGATCAAAATAGTAGCGATAATCAATACTATTTCAATTGCAAAACCCACCCATAAGGTTATTTCCTCCATCAATTGTTAATCCTCCAAAATACATTTACTATTACTATTTACATTTTTTGAAGGAAAAATGAAATATATAAATTAAAAAACAAAATAGCCTATCCCCAATAGGATAGGCTGCATTTTTTTATAAAATAGGTGAAAGTAATCTAGATATAGATTCTTTAAGACGAATTTCCAAGGAACGTTTTTGGTACCCCTCATAGGTAAGTAACATCGAAACCTTAATATCCTCTTTAAAGATTTCCGTTAATTTTCTAGAGACACCTTCATCATATAAAAAGGCATTTACTTCAAAATTAAGTCTAAAGCTTCGATAGTCAATGTTAGCCGTGCCAACAGAAGCGATTTCCTCATCGACAACAAGCGTCTTTGCGTGTATAAAACCATTTTTATAGATAAACACCTTTGCACCGACTTTTAATAATTCACTAACATGGGAGAGTGTTGCCCAATAAACGAATAAGTGATCTGGTTTATCAGGTATCATGATATTGACTTCCACTCCGGATAAACAGGCGATGCGCAGAGTATCTAACAAACTTGTATCAGGAATAAAGTATGGAGTTTGGATATAAATTGATTTTTTTGCGGACATAATCATTTTTATATAGCCATTCTTTATTTGTTGGAACTCAGAATCTGGTCCACTTGTGACAATTTGAATGCCGATTTTACCATGAGAAATATCTTCGGGATAAAGGTTCGGAACATAGTCAACATCTTGGTCATCTGAGGCTTGATTCCAATCAAGGATAAAACGTGTCTGGAGAGCATAAACAGCCGTCCCTTGAATCCGTAAATGTGTATCCCGCCAATAGCCAAATTTCTTATTAAGTCCTAAATATTCATCTCCAACGTTAAAACCGCCTACATAGCCAATTTTCCCATCAATAATGACTAATTTCCGGTGGTTTCGATAGTTCATCCTAAGGTTAATAAACCGAAATTTAGATGGGAAGAAGACTTCAACTTGTCCTCCAGCTTTCTTAAATTCCTTGAATGATCTTTTAGGCAAGCTTCGAGATCCTAGTTCATCGTACAAAATACGTACTTTTACTCCTTGCCTCGCTTTTGAAGTCAGTACCTCGATTAGATTTTTTCCCAGATTATCGTTTTTAATGATGTAATATTGAATATGAATATAATTCCTGGCTGCTTTAATATCCTTAAACAACTGATCAAATTTTTCTTTACCGTCTGTAAATATCTCCACAGCATTATCCTCTGTTAAGATGGCTTGGTTGTTAATCATATGCATGTATATTAAATCATGATTATTCTGTGTGACATCATTCCGATAATAGAATTGATTCAAACGAAGTTTAGATAATTGTGTTTCCAATGCTTTTTCAAACCCCGTCTTTTTGAGGTCATCCCAATGGAAAAGCCGTTTTTTACTTAAATTTTGCCCTAATAATAGATACATCACAAATCCCAAAATGGGAATGAAAAATAAAACTAATAACCAGGCCCACGTGGAACCAACGTCCCTTCTTTCTTGAAAAATGACAATGAGGGCCAGCATGATATTCAAAACAAGAAGAAAGCCTAATAAGATAGACGTAATATTCATGGTAAAAACCCTCTCAACCGACATAAATTGTTTACATATTAATTCATTAGGTACCATTAGATTCTACCATCATCTGTAAAATGATTAGTAGTTTTTTACTGTGAGCTTCTCTTCTTTCTCTGATACCCTATGAGTAGTATAAAAAGAATAAATAAAACTAAATATAAATAATTGGAATAATGGTCCATTCTAGCTGCAATGACTTCCCAGTTTTCTCCTAATCTTGCCCCAAGATTTATCAATATTGTGTTCCAGATGATTGTTCCAAGTGTTGTAAAACTAATAAACAGCCAGAAATTCATTTTTGCCATTCCGGCTGGAATTGATATTAAACTTCGGATGAGCGGAATGAACCGGCAGAAAAAGACCGTCCAAATTCCATATTTATCAAACCATGCATCAGCACGGTAGATGTCATTCTTTGTTAAGCGAAGAATTCTGCCGTACCGTTCAATTACTACTTCTAGTTTGTTAACATCTAAAATCTTTCCAAGTCTGTATAAGACGAATGCGCCGAACACTGAACCTGCTGTAGAGGCAGCAATTACTCCTTGAATGGTTAAATTGGTCTGAGCCGTCATATAGCCTCCAAAGGTAAGTATCACCTCGGACGGGATGGGTGGGAATATATTCTCAAGTGCAATAAGAAGAAATACCCCCCAGTACCCAAATTGTTCGATAAAATCTTTAATCCATAAATCCATAATACCCTCCGTATAATAATAAGCTTTTATAATTGTACGGTTTGACACAAGTAAAAGTTTCATAGAGACATCATCTTCTAACTACTATATTTATCCGATATCAAAATAAAACCAACTTCCAACGAAAAAAGCATTTGAGAATTCAAATGCTTTCAGTGTTAGTATTTTCATGGAATAACGCTGACATTTCAATAAAAGCACCTTTGTTAAAGCAATTTTAGTGCTTCTGCAATTGGAACTTCACCGTTAACGAGGTCAAATGAATGGTAATATGTATTTTCTTCTGTTAAGGAGTGGACTATGGTTTTTGCTACATCTTCGCGTGATATCGTCCCGCTTCGTATGTCTGCTGAAACAGTAATCAACCCAGTCCCCGGCTCACTTAAAAGTCCGCCTGGACGGATGATGGTGTAGGTTAGTTCACTTTGCTCAAGCATTTTGTCTGCGTAGTATTTCGCTGCATAATAAGGGAGCATTTTTTCATGCCAATTTTCTCTTCTATGTGCCTGAATTGCACTGACCATAATGAAGCGCTTAATCCCAACCTTTTCTGCCGCCTCGATTGTTTTTACAGCACCGTCTAAATCGATTAGAAGAGTTTTATCATATCCCGTATGCCGGCCGGATCCAGCCGTAAACACAATCGCATTACAGCCTCTGGCTGCCTGGGCAATATCTTCGACACTTTGCTCTAAACAGGTTACAGCCACTTCTACTTCAAGTTTTTTAAAAGCCTCAGCTTGCTCTTCTCTTCTAACCATTGCTTTGACTGTGTGTTCCGTACTGTGTCTAAGTTGATTAACAAGAAGTTTACCCACCTGCCCATTAGCTCCAACCACTAATACGTTCATTGTTGTTAGCTCCTTACGTTGTTTACGACTATTATCTCATTTTAAGAACAACTTATTCAAAAAAGCACCTTAATGGCAGGGTGATATTCCACCTGCAAGTTTCAACGGATAATCTACACATTTAATTGCAAATCAAACGAAACGCCCCTATAGGAGGCGTTTCCCTTTTATTATTGTTTAAATTCCGGTTCTTTACCTGTTAACCAACTCTCAAAGTATTCCTTAGCTTCTGGCCCAAGCTCCTCTGAGAATACAGATATGAAGTCACTACTAGTCGCAACACCATATTGATATTCTTTAAAGAAATTCTGAAGCAATTCATCCATTTTCTCTTTCCCTATTTCTTTTTCAAGGTTTTCCAGCATAAGCGCACCCTTTTGGTAGACAAGTTGTGAATAGGAACCGATGTTGGTAAATTTATCAACTGGACTCCCAATAAATATATCCTGTTTTTCAAAACTTTCTGTTCCTTCTGTCATGTGCTTTCTCATCTCTAATTGTGCAGCACCATACTCCGGGTATTCCTCTAACATAAATCTAGTTGTCGTATAAGTCGCCAAAGCCTCATCCAGCCAAGGCTCCTTTACTTCATCATTCCCCACCATGCTATACCACCATTGATGTGCCGTTTCGTGGACGACGGAGCCAATCTCTGTTTCATTGCTCTCAAGAATATTTTTGGGGAGGAAAATTAATCCTGGATATTCCATGGCTGTAAACATACCAGTCCGAACGATATCATATTCAGGATAAGGATAATGCCCATAAACTTTACTAAAATAAGCTAATGATTTTTTCCCCGCTTCATGGTTCTGCTTCGCCGCCTCTTCGCTGTCACTCGCTAGATACCATGTATTCACAGTTGTTTCCCCTACCTGATCTGATATTTTTTGATAAGATTCATTCATAATCACCATCGCAAAGTCGCGTACATCTTCAATTGAGGTAGTGTAACTCAATAATCCATCCTGTTCCTTAACTGCTTCTTCTTCCTTGCCTGTTGTTGCAATTTTATAATTATCTGGAACCGATACCTTTACAGTATACTTCCCCACCTGACTATAAAAGGGATCACCAATTGAATGATACGGGTCTGTCACCCATCCTCTTTCATCATATACCGCCTGAATGGGAATCCAATTTCCAAGCCATATCGTATTATCATCATAGGCGAACCGACCATTATTCTTAGGAACCTTCATTGTAAAATTCAATTGAAGGTTAATAGCTTCACCCTTTTTCCATTTATCCAATGGTATTTCAAGGACTGTATCTTTTATTTCAAAATCTCCTTTAATTCCATTCACCTGAACCTCAGTAACCGCCATCGACCCAGGTTCAGATTTCACGTCAATGATTTGACGCCAAAACCCACCTACTAAATCTACACCCTCACGAAATTGGTTTGGGTATACATGAAAGTAAATTTTGTCCTGACTTTTCCCGGTATTGTTTGTTGCCTTCACTTTAAGGATGCCAGTTAACGTTTTCTCCTCGACATTAACAGTCACGGTTGAATCATACTCTGTAGGAATAAATTCCTCCGACTTTATCGCTGCAGTCTTATTTCCTTTTTTATTGGTTCCATCAGTATCCTTTGAGTAGTTTTCTTTACAGCCTGCAAGTAATACCGTAAGCAATATCAAAATAGCTGCCAGCCAATAACCTCTCTTTATAATGTCCCCTTTGTTCATAGTGACCTCCTGTTATGTATTTTCAACTTGCATCTTAGACGTCTTTTCTCAGTAAGAGTTTCAATTGAGATACAAATTTAATTTATTTTCTATCAAACCATTATTATTTTTTCCTTAAAACAAGAAAAACAAAGGTTATGACGGCACCAATTGAGGCGCAAGCGATGACAAGTCCCATTGGAATTGCGGATTCTTCCCCTCCAATTCCAACCAAAGGCGAAGCTATTCCACCAAAGGCAAATGAAATGACACCAAGGAGTGCGGAGGCACTGCCGGTATTTTCACCTTGCTTTTGCATGGCGAGAGAGAATCCAGCGGTATTACAATACCGACACTGGATACGACAAAAAATAATGGGATTAAAATCATCCATAAATTCGCTTGAAACAGCAATAGAATTAGCAAGGCAATACAAAGCTCAGAAAGGTCAAAATATTCCCACGCCTATTCTTAACTTTAGATATGATAATATAGACAGGGTTTTTATCATAAAACTAGAATATGTATTTACCAGTTATTTTTTTCATAAAATTACAATAATTATATAGAAGAGGTGTAACTAATTGAAAGAATGGACAAAAGAAATTGAAATTGATGCTCCCATTGAAAAGATTTGGGCGTTGTTTGATGGTTCTTTAGAAAACATGCAAAAAATTATGCCACAGGTGATTAGTAATATACCTGTAAAAGTGACTGAAGAAGGTGTCGGCAGTATCTATCGTCAGCAATATAAAGAAGGTAAAAGGATTGAGGAGTATGATGTTGAAACATTAGAATATTTGGACACACCCACTCACAAGAAAATGAAGGTAGGATTTAATTTAGCTAACTATTTTGAGATTACCGCTGGCTATGAGGCAACAAAAATAACTGAACATAAGACACTCTTCAAATACACAACCACAAATAAGCCATTAAAAGCTATATTTAAATTATTCTTATGGTTCGCCAGTGATAAGGTGGTAATAAAATTTGTTGAGAAGGTTAAAGAAGTGGCGGAGAAAGATACTGCACTAGTAAAATAAAGAAAGGAGTTTGGTATGTCAGAATTTCGTTTCTCACATCGACTAAAGGTGCGTTATTCCGAAATTGATGGGCAAAAAATTGTTTTTAATTCGCATTACTTAACGTATATTGATGTTGCAGTGACAGAGTATTTCCAGCAGCTTCTACGGCACGATGAAGAGTTTGATTTTGTGCTGGCTAAATCAACAATTGAGTATAAACGATCTGCTTATTTAAATGATTGGCTTACCATTTGGTGCAGGATGGATCGAGTCGGCAACAAAAGTATGACCATGAATTTTATGATTACGAAAGAAGATGAACTGGATCCCGTCCTTCTTGCAGATATTGTTTACGTAAGTGTTGATCACAAAACTATGATGCCATGCCCAGTTCCTGATTTTGTTAGAGAACGAATCGAGGAATTTGAGCTTGAATATAAATGAAGAAATTCCCCATTTTAAAAATGAGGGAATTTTTTCTTTTTAAAGAATCCATGTTTTAACAAAAAAGCATGGATTAAACATATTAGTTAACATGTTGGAGATAATAATTTCGATTACCCTAGAAAGGATGAGATGTTAATGTCGTTAGAATGGTTTGACAGAGTTTGCGGCGAGCTTCAGGATCACCTAGAGTCGATATGTGAAGAGTATGATCAGGTTGGTCAAATGTCAATTGAAAGAGCTGCCAAACACCCGAGGATCGAGTTTTTTGTAGAAACAGAAGACGTCAATACAGAAGAAATCGATAGAGACTATTTTTGCACATTGTTCTTTGATCCTGGGAACGAAGAATTTTACATCGATACCTTTGATGTTGACAGCGGGCATACTGCTAAAGTCATCCTTTCGGACATAGAGGATATAATCGATGAAGTCCACGCTGCACTTCATGATTATATGAACGATGATGATCATTACACTGATGATGGAGTCTACCTAACTTCAGATGAAGTGTATGAAGACGATGAGGACTGTTATGAAATGGACGATGACGATGGTGTAGAGTATTACGAGGCTGAGCAAGTTAATGATGATGATATTTTTGAAGAGATTGATGTGGAATGGAACACGCCTGAGGTAACTGCCTTCAAGCATGAGGATGAAGTCGAAGTAACTTATCAATTTGGGGTTGTGCCAGAAACCGGCGATGGCGTTCTGAAACGTGTTAATCGAATCTGGACAACTGAGGATGAATTAATTAAAGACGAATCCCATTTCATTTTCAGCAAAGAAGAAGCAAGTACCATTATCGCAATGATTGCCAGCCATATGGACCAATTAAGCGAATTCAACTTTGATGACATGCAATAAAAACACTTTTGAGCTGCAGGTAGATAACAAAGGAAGGAGCGTCCCTATATCGGGATGCTCCTTCTTTTATTACTCCACCGTATAATCGATTTCAATTAAGTCCCAAGGTGTAATAATTCCAAGTGGTGTTTCATCTTTTTTTCCATTTTCGGTAATGATCACGGCTTCTAACTTCTTTTTAACCTTATGTGATTTTTCAAATATAGTTTCAACATCAAATATATTCGTACTTTTCGCTACAAAATCAATCGGATGTTCTTTTTCATATTTCATAATATCGAAAATATGGGTATCAGCTAAATTAACAGAGCTGCTTACCATATTTTGTGCCATCCATTTCACGATAGAACCTGCTGTCAAAAGACCAGCAAATTCCTTGTTCTTATATATCGGAAATTTCGAATAATTATACTTACGAATCGCCTCAGTCACTTTTAAAACACTATCATTATAATCAAAGTAGAGTACATTCTTAGTGGCAATCGATAAAGCATAATTAGGACGGTTGAAAACATTGGCAATTTTCTCTATATGCTCCACAACCCTAGCGTTTGGTTCAGCAATATAATAGCCTACTTCCATTTTTTCATGAACAATCGCATTTCGCAGCTTTGCATATTGCTCCAAATCTTTCTTAAACGTTTCGATAATTTGATACTTTTTTGCCCCAACCTTCACCAAGACTACAAATCTCTCATCATTAATTTTAACAATATCTTTCATTGCATCGTGCACCTTATTGAAAGCCACCTCAAAACGTTCTGATAGGATTTGTCCTTTTTTTACTGGTTTCATTCTCTACCCCTGCCAATATTATTACTTATTTATCTCTAATTATATATTCAATGTAAAAATTACACTATCCCCATTTTTTATTGAGCAGGCTTATTTCCTCCTTATGGGTGATTCCTTCATCATCCGGAGTCTCTAACACAAATGGAATATGTTTGAGAATAGATGAAGTAACAATATCCTTGAGAAACTCGTCCCTTATTAAACCATTTTGAAAAATATTAGCGTGACGATCTTTTTTTGACCCTGTGGGATACTTTGAATTATTTAGGTGAATGATTCTCAGATGTTCAAAGTAGTCAAGTTCCTGACCTTTGGAAAAAAACTCGTCTGTATTCTCCCCAGTCCAAAGACCACTTGCAAACATATGACAAGTGTCGAGGCAAAACCCTATTTTCTCGGGATATTCAGCTAGGTTTCGAATCTGCACTAATTCTTCAAAGGTTGTTCCAAGAGCACCCTTCGTACCGGCATTATTTTCGATTAGCAGCAAACAATCGCCTTTCCACAGACTGAGCACAGAATTAAGCATCTCAAGCATTAAATGATAACTTGCGAGCGGGTCAGTTTTGCTAATTTGACTTCCAAAATGGACTACTACGCCAATGGAACCACAGGAGTCTGCAATTTCAAGGTCATTCAATAGAGAGGCAATCGTTAACTCTTTTTTATCCTCTGCAGGAGTTAAACTCGTAGAGTAAGGAGTATGTGCGACAGAAACGATGCCATTCTCTTGGCAAAATTCTTTACAGCTTTCCGCATCTCCTTGGTCAAAATCCTTTACCGAAAGGCTTCGCGGGTTTTTCGGAAAATATTGAAATGCACCTGCTCCAAAAGATGCTGCTCGTTTTGCTGCTCCCGAATAACCATTTCTAATACTAACATGACAACCAAAAATCATTTAGTCCCACCGCTTTTTTAACGTTAGATTTTGCTTTAATTCTATAATCTATTCTTTTTAAAGTGGATGTTGTAAATAATACTGATACCGGATTAGGCTAGCTTTAATCTTATCTTGCAAATGTGATACATTTAAAGAAACTATTTATCGGAGGTAATTCGTGAAAAATGAAAAATGTGACTTGATACACGAAAATGGTGTCAGGGAAAAGAAACTAGATGTGATTGATGACTACACGATCAAGTACCACGCAAACGGAAAAACAATATGGTCAAAGGGAAAAATAATTGATGATAAGCCTGAAGGCTATTGGGAATGGTATCGTCTAGATGGAACAATAAAGCGTTCAGGTTATTTTGACAAGGGCGAGCCTGTTGGTGAATGGATCACCTATGACAGCAAAGGAAAAAAGTATAAAACTACCAATCGGGAGAAATAAGATGAAAATATATGTTGATGCAGATGCATGTCCTGTAAAGGATATTATTATCTCTGAAGGGACCAATGCTGATATTCCTATTATCCTTGTTACTAGCTTCTCTCATTTCTCAAGTGCTGACCAACCCTCAGGAGTAGAGACCATTTATGTTGATTCTGGTGCTGATGCTGCAGATTATCGGATTATGATGTTAGCAGGAAAAGGAGACATAATCGTAACACAGGATTATGGACTTGCTTCGCTAGGCTTAGCAAAGGGGTGTACGGTTCTTCACCATAATGGGTATAGCTATACCAATGAAAACATTGACCAATTATTGCAATCACGTTATCTAAGTGCTATGGCTCGAAAAAGCGGAAAGCGTACAAAGGGGCCAAAGCCATTTACATCTGAAGATAGGGAAAAATTCAGGGAGCATTTTCAAATGATTCTCGGTCGTTAATGACCTTTCGCCCATCTTTTATATAAATTGGACATTCTAGGGCAGCCAGCAAGCTGCCTTTTTACCTTTTTACAACCTTGTGTACCTTTAGAAATAAATCTATATTTAACAGAAAGGCTCTGTTAAGACTGAATGTTGATTCACTGAGATTGGATAATAGGCGGAGTTTTTCCGTTTAAATTGGGAAATACCCATATTTCCTTAAAAATAGGCGGAGTTTTTCCGCTTATTGTATCAAAATCATTGTAATTTGTCTTATTTATAGAAGTTAATCGGAATATCTCCGCTTAAACCTGCTTCTTAAGGTTCCTCTATAAACAATAGCCGGAAATTCTCCGCCTATGAATTCTCACCCTGCACGAAAGTCAACAATGAATAATGACATATCAACAGAAAAAAGAGTTGTATCTAAACGATTACAACTCATCATTGATTGGCTATTACTGTAATTAATTTGTCTTCTATACTCTTTCCTTTTGAGTCATCCACTAGATTATTTAACATGATTGAAAATATCATGTTTTGTCCACTTTTAGTGTTAACATAGCCTGAAATAGTGCTAACGGTAGAAATGGTTCCCGTTTTCGCAAGTACCTTCCCTCTTACTAAAGGACCTTTCATCCGGTGGCGTAACGTACCGCCTTCCATTTTTTCATGAGCACCTGCGATAGGCAGGGATTGAAGAAAGGCCGGAAACCAACTTTGCTGCTGGGCTGTGAATAGTAATTGTGACAGCTGAGAAGCTGGTACTAAATTGACATGAGAAATGCCTGATCCATCCCTCAACACCAACGATTTTGGGTTTATCCCTAATTTGATTAACTCTGCTTCCATGACCTCCAAACCCTTTTCCCAGCTGCCTTCCCCTTTTACAACCTTCCCCATCTCTTTTACCAGAATTTCTGCATGGCCATTATTGCTCAGCTTCATAAAGGGTACGAGTAGTTCAGAAAGTTTTATCGAACTATGGGTATGTAAGATTTCAGCGTCTTCTGGAGTTTGCCCCGTTTTTATCTTTCCGGTAAGATGTATTCCTTTTTCTGCGAGTGATTGTTTGAAGAGGGTTAATGCATATCGCGTAGGATCCCAAACACCAATCCATTCCTTTACAACCTTGGATTTGACTGGCAAGGTGCCCCTTATAGTGACCGTGTTTTTTGCATGTTCCCGCTCAAAAGTAAGTTTCTTGTCCCCATCTTCAGGCAACGTTTCAGTTTGATTGATTATTTTTACAAAGTCAGTATCAGGAGTGACCTTTACCTCAGCCTTATCACCTTTGTTATGTCCAGGTTTCACCTCAATCATGACAGAGCCAGAATCGTAGTCCTTTGTAGGTGAAGCAGTTAATGCAGAAACCTGTGCTCCATAATAGGTTTGTTCATCACTCCAAGGTAAATCCACCGAATATCGTACATCATCATACCAGCTATCATCGCCAATTAAATGGCCATTTATGTTCTTGATGCCGAGTTTCTTTATTTCATCCGCCAACTTATTGAAATCTTCTTTGAGGAGTGTCGGGTCACCCTTCCCCTTTAGGTAGAGGTTACCCCTTAGTGTTTTATTTTTGACTGCTCCGTCAGAGAGTATCTCCGTCTTGAAAGTATAATCTTCCCCTAAAACAGATAATGCTGCTGCCGCTGTTAATAGCTTCATATTAGAAGCAGGACGAAGGCGGACATCTCCTAAATGATCATATATAACTTCACCGGTATCCGCAGAACGTATGCTGATTCCTGCAATAGCCCCCTGTAAATCGGGATCTTTAATAAGCAGTTCATTTAACAGCTGAGTTAGATTATTTTCAGCATGGACTGGATGTGATTGTGGGATTAATCCTGCAATTAAAATAATTAGCACGAATAAATTCAGTCTTTTCAGCAAAATTCTTTTCCAACTTTCCCTTTTTTCATAAAGTCTTTCCCAAAAAACATACTTTTTTCCATTTTCCAATAAAGTTTTCTCGCTATTTTTACACAAAAAAATATATATCCGCGTTGCTGGACAATATATCCGCGTTAAATCAACTATATCCGCGATTAATAAATTATATCAGCGTTAATCTAAATATATCCGCGATGCCCACATAAGATAATTACCTTATTTCGAAACTGCAATATTCTTACTCAAATAAGCCCAATTCTGCGGTGCGGGCAGGCTGATTTGCCAAAATGTAGTCCCAGATAACTGGTACACATCGATTAGCCGATATTTTTCTATGAAGCTTCTAATATCCTCAAACCAAACAATCTGTTCTACCCCTGCGCTCCAATGCCGGTACCATGGGGACATGGAATGCTGGTCGAATTGAATCGGTGATCCTGTTGAAATGGCTTGGTTTTGGGCTGAGACCACTGACATGGCACGGGTAACGTTTGTCCCGACAACCTTGTCATAGCCATAAAGCGGCATCGCAATTTGTAGTTTACGAGGATTGATTTGAGTAAGGGAGTATTGAACAACCTGTTCTATCCACCATATTGGTGCGATTGGATCCGGTGGTCCGCCTGGATATCCATAATCAATCGTCATCACGGCCACGATGTCCGCAATGCTCCCGATTGAGGCATAATCGTAGGCCCCGACAATCCGATTCGTTGGTAAATCTTCCGTTTTCGCATGCACATTCACATGCAGAATCAAATCTCCCAAGGCAGTCTTCAACTCTCTTAAAAATAAATTAAAATCATTACGCTGTGGCGGCGGGATAAATTCAAAGTCGATAGAGACACCGCCAAATCCTCTCTGCCTTGTTAAATTCACAATACTTTGAACCAAATTCCTGCGATAGACTGGGTTCGCCAGTACATGCCCTGCCAGCTCTGCACTAAAATCTACTCCCGTAAAATTACGAATCATCAATAGAGGTGTGATGTTTAATTGTTTACTCCTCGCCACAATCGCTGTATCCTCAATCTCGTTATAAGCATATCCTTCTGCCGTGAACGAATAGGCCACTACCGCTAAATACGTTAATTGTCCGGCGAATGAATCTAATAACGAAAGAACAGCACTCCCACCTGATGGGACAAGAAACCCTAGTGTCGCGATTTTTAATTTTATTCTTGAGGGAATGTTTATGATTTGGCCAATAATAAGTTGGTTTGGATTGACCCCAGGATTTGCTCCTAAAATCGTTGAAACATCAGTATTAAACCTCTGAGCTATTTCCCAAAACTGATCGCCTGGTTTTATTTTATAGGAGCGGATTGGAGGCTGGTTGTCCGGAATATATAAGGCTAGACCTGGGACAAGCGAACTATCAGCCGGAAGTCCATTTAGCTCTACAATGCTTTTCATTGGTATTCCGTACCTATTGGAAATTGCCCACAAATTTTCTCCGGTACTCACCACATGAACACTCATACTCTCACACTCCTTTTATAACCATCATATGGGGATATTACTAGGAATATTGCTCTTAACCGAAAAAAACGAACTGGGTCCTCCAGTTCGTTTGTCCCACTATAATCGGGGGTCGATTGGTTCAGCCTCTAATGCCAAGATTCCTAACACACATTCATGAACACGTTCTAATGATTCTCTTTTGACAAATCGATTAACAGCCTCGACTCCAAGAGAAAATTCCTTCAATGCATTACGCTGTTTCTTGCCTGCATTTCGTTTCTTTAACCGCGACAAATTATCAGGAAGCAGATAATCAATTCCATAAATGATATGCAAATACTTTCGGCCCCTTACCTTTATCGCAGGCTGCAGCAGTTTACCTCTGTGGCGGGTAACATACGACACGGGTTTGACAACAAATCCTTCATGACCATCCTCCGTAATTTCTTCCCACCAATCAATTGCACCCTTCATAGAGGCTTCATCCTGTACAATTAGGTATTCCGTTTCTAAAAACAACCTAGAAATCTCACTGAATTCTTTATTTTTCTCCATATGCCATGTGTGCGGCTTATCAAAAAATGTTTCCGAGCTGTGAGCCAATGTGTGGAATGGTGCAATTTGAATTCCATTCAATCCTTCCGTTTCCCAGCAGTATTTCTGATACACTTCATTGAATACTTCAGCATTTTCAATTCCTGCATCCACTTCCTGAATCCAGTTCAACACATCCCTGCCGCTTTCAAATGCCTGTTGAAGTAAATCCTTTAACTTTTTCCGGTCTAGAAGAGCCGTCTCACCCACATGTGCATATTGGTTTAAAATAAGATCTTTCGCCTTTAAATTCCATGGCAGAATTTCTGCATCAAGCAAGACGAAATCTGTATTGTATTTCTCGAAATAACCACTCTTCACTAAATCCTCGTTCAAAACACTTACAATTTGATCTTGCAATTCTTTTTGAAAAAATGCCCTGCCTGTCCGGGTATAAATGGTTCCTAATGTTTCTCTGCCAATATACTCCTTAGCAATATCTTTATTTCTAAATAAAAATAAAATTCCCCTGCTGCCCATATGCTTCTTTTCGACTACCATCGTTTCTACACCATTCGCTTGATAATAATCAAAAGCTTCCATCGGATGCTCCAGGTACCCTTCTAGTCGGGAGGTTTTTGGTGTCGGACTCATTGTTGGCGGAAGATAGACGATCTCCTCAAGCGGCACGGTATAATGAGATAAATCATCTAATGCCGGTTTCACGCCATCATCATAAATCATGATCTCACCGTACTGTTCCGTTAACACGGAATAACCGTCTAGGAACTTCATGATATTCGGGGGTGCCAGCCTTTTACGTTCCCATTCCTTCAATGGATTGTCAGGAACATTTGCATAATCTTGTTTTGCTATAACCGAAACAAATTGCCTTTCTGGATAGCGGTAAGCAGTTAAACTGCCTCCAAAAACCACTCCCTGGTCAATATTTAGTGTATTGTTGACCAATAAAGGCTGGGGCTTTGGATCGTGTCCCCAAAGAATGAGTTCACTTGATTTATGAGATATGGACCAATCTTTTCGAATGGGCTTACCATATTCATCGAGTCCCTCACTATCGCCGTACCGGCAAAAATCAGAAATCTGGTGAGACTGCTTTCCGATATAGTGATCCTTGATGCCGGCATGAACTGCTACCACTGCATTCACGCCATTCTTTTGAATGATATAGTGTGACTTTGCTTCTAAAAGTAATTCTTTTATTTGTTCCTTTAACACCTGATTAGCTTCACTGCCATATTTTTGTTCATACTCTTCAAACTCAGCAGCCACATTTTCATCACCATGAGCCAACTTTACATTTTTCCCGTCGAGCCAGCGGGCAATTTTCCAGCCGTGGTTGCTGTCAATCATATAGGCATGTCCTGCTGTAACATGCTTATGGAAAAATTGCAGTGTTTGTATAGACCTCGGTCCCCGGCTCAATACATCTCCTAATGAAAGAATTTTCCTGCCTTCTGGATGGATGTAATATCCTTCATCGTCTTCCTTGTATCCAAGTTTGATTAGAATTTCAAGGAATTCTTCAAAACAGCCATGAATATCCCCGATAAAATCGATTCCATTTTCAACATCAATATATAATGGATGTTCTAGACGCTTTACATTTAGCACTTGAAGTTCATCTTCTCCAAGCATGTACACACGGCGATAGGGCTTCTTTTTAATGAAGCGAAGCGTATTTTTAAAATGTTGATACTGCTGCTTGATTCGATTTCTGCCCCGAGGAAAAGTCCGCTCCATATCCCGCCTTAGCAATTCCGTTTCTGATATATTCAAAACCATTGCGATTACTGGGATATGATATTTCTTCCCCATTTCCAGATATTTGTCATGCTCTTCCTCACGTAAATGGGTAGCATCAATGAAGGTTAATTTATTTAGTTGGCAGCGCTTTGAAATTACATAGTCCATTGCATCAAACGCAGCACTTGATATTTGCTGATATTCTTGAAACAGCGCTTCACTTTCATCCTTTGGGCGGCCGTTCCAGCTAATAAATTCAATATCGCTGACAAGGACCCGGAACTGATCAGAACTTACCACTTCAGATGCGAGAATTTGTTCTTCTTGTATCAATTGATTTAATAAGGTAGTTTTTCCAGTATTAGAGGGACCGACTAGCAGGACGATTCCTCCGTGCGGTAAATGGATGGTTGTCATTATTCCCCCTCCCTTCTGAAGATTGCCATTTGTGTAGGATGACCGTATGCCTCATGCTCTTCTCCAATACCTTGAATACTCACTTGATATGGAGTTTGTTCGGTCCATGATTCAACATTTTGAACAAATTGGGCTCTTGTCCATTCAAAGCGATGATCGTCATGACGCATTTCATCATCCATTTCATAAAGCACATTATATTCCTGGTTTGGTGTCGTCACAATTAGTGTCTTTGGACAGTAATCATTTAAGATCGTATCAAAGATTTTTGGGAGCCTATCCTCTTCAATATGCTCAATAACTTCACATAACACAATTACATCTTTATTTTGTAAGCGGCTGTCAAAGTAAAATAAAGATCCTGATAATGACTGTGGTTCCACATACCCTTCATTGGTATTCACTTGTTGAAAGCGCTCAATGGCCCGGATTCGAGATTTGTTTGAAGGCTCAATGGAGAGAATCTCTTTAGCACCTTCTAAGAAACCCAGCTGTACCGAGAGTCGACCTTCCCCAGCCCCTAAATCCACAATTGTTTCTTTCTCGGGCAGCGTTTTTATATAGTTTAATATGTGTTCATAACGAAGATCGTTTAAGCGAACCTTCGGACTCTCATCATAGCCTGAGTTTCGTTGTTTCTTTTCATAGAATTGTGATTGTGAAATTAATGCATTAAAACGGAGTGCCCGTTTAACGATTAGCTGCTTCAATGGATGGTCCTCAAGCCAGCCTTCTCCGTATCGATCAAGCTTTTCAACTTCTCTTTCATCTAAAAAATAATGTTTATAGTTATCGATAACAGGAATGAGTATGGATATATGCTTTAATGCATTCTGAACGCTTTGCCTGCCTGATAGAGTGACATATCGAGCTGAGCTTACTTCTCGAATCGTACTGACTCCGCGCTCAACTTCCACTCTGTACCCGATGGGCTCAAACAAATCAGCAATCTCCTTGTCACTCAAATCCGTTGCCACTGGACCAAATGAAAGCTCAATCTCGAATTCGTGACCCACCCATTCTAGATATTCTTCATCCGGCTTACCATTTAAAGCGGTCCCTAACGCCTTGCGGATGGTAGTGATAAATAAGCTGCTGACAGCAAACTCGCGGTCATTTATGTAATGAGTAATATCATATAAATCGGATGAATTGCGTACTAAATCAATCGGGTCGGGCTTTACATAGATAACAAATTGAATTTCTTCCTTTGAGAATTTAGGATAAACCAGGCGTACCTTAAAGCCTTTCTCATCCCGTTCATATGGGTTATTAGGATTCTTCGCGATTAGATAAGAAACCACATCCGCATTTGAGCCCCTTACCGTTAATGAAAGCTGCATAATTTGCACTCCAATTCCTTATAGTTTTCTCTTATCTAATATGATTACATAAAAAGGGATATTTTAGAAATTTTATTAGATAAAATTTTAAAGGACGTAACTCCATTCAGTTACGTCCTACCATGAAAATAATTATGAATTAAATCGTTCCAATAAAATTTAGGGACGCAATTTCCTTTGAATCTACGACCCCGTCTAAAATTTTCTTAACGTCATTTATTGTATCCTTAAGACTTACCTCTTCACCTTTTATTCCAGTGAAGGTTTCGGCGACATAGAATGGCTGTGTTAAATATGCTTCTAACCGCTCGCCTCGATGAAATGTTTCTATTTCAGTTGAAGGTATCCCGTTAATGCCTTTTACATTGACGAGAGAACGTAATTCACGGTAACGGCGTAATAACTTTTGGGCTTTTTGTTGAATCGTAAGGTGAGTTTGTTCTAGATGTGCACCTTCCAACACAGAAGATGTAGAGTAGATTGGGTTTACTGCAGGGAAACGATGTCTTACTGCTAGATCCATGTCAAACTGCCAAAGTGTTTCTAGCGGTCCATACGGCAGGTCCTCATCCACTGAGGCTCCCTTTAAATCAAGTAAAAAGGTTGTAACTGACTTAATATCAAGATCCTGTAACTTTTCCTGAAGCTCATAGATTTCCCCTGTTAATACATGTGAACGGTCGGCAACGAAAATAATCTCCTTACTTTTTCCAACTACAGACATTTCAGCGATGGCCTTTTCAATGGTCTCAGCAACAATCTCTGTATCCTCAAGAATGTCCTCTAACTCGGGGTGATCATTTTCTGGTTTTAATAAAACCGTTGAGTACCCCTCTCTCTTAAAACGATAAAATAACTCCGCCAATACCACCAGCTGCCCCATACCTGGTCGAGCAACAAGTCCCACGGTTCCGCCCTTTACAATTGGTGCAAACAAATCCAACGCTTTAATTTTCGTTTCAATCATCTCTACATTCTCCCCTCTTAATATCAATTCATCTAGACTACATTGTGCTAATTCTGCTAAAGCTGCGATTGTACGGACTTCAGCGCGTCCCACTGGTATTTTCCCCGTACATAAATTGCTTACGGTTGCCGGCCGCAGCCCTACTTCACGTGCAGCACTTGTCAGGTTGGGCACCCTTCTCCGCAATAATGGAACATTTAATCTTAGGTTTTCCATTATTTTCACCTCCTTACTTTATATAGTAATTTATATTACTTTAAAACGCAACATAAAATTACTCTAAGACGTAATTATTTTTCCTCACAACGTAAAAAAGACGATATGAATGGATCTCATATCGTTAAAAATCATCTGCATATCGAGTTCTTCTATATTTAGCACTATGGCAGGCGTCACAAGTTGGAAACGAGTGATCCCACGGAAGATTTTTACCACAGTTTTTACATTTTTTCACAAATTTCCTAATATCCGTTTTTAACTTATCTTGAACCTTGTCACTCATTTCCTCGCGCAGCCGTTCCCAGTAAATCGCCTCCGTCCGCTCTCCTAATCTATACAAGAAAAGCAGATGCAAGCCGAGCGCTTTGTAGGCTAACTCAAGATCCTCTAAACTTCGTTCCTTGTATGGCGGCTCCGGAAGAGGTGTCCCTTGGATAATTGCATACATGGTATCTTCCCATTGTCTTGTTAAGGCCGGTTCATTTTTTGAAAAAGGAAGGTGCAGGAATCCATATAGATCCATTAACGGTAAACGCGCCTCTATTTCTGTACCGGCTATCAAATTGTAAAGTGATCGCTCCTCTGTTAATGAAGCTTTCTTTGTTCCTGGCGGGCTGTTAAATTTCCCCCAAAGCTCAAAGAATGTTCCTAAATCACGATAATAACGTTGGAACCGCTCAAATACAGAATTGGTTGGAGCGATTGCAAATGTATGAACAGGCTCATCTTCTTGATTAAGCAATTTCTTCATCATTCTAATGTCTTTTGTAAAAGCAACTTTCCCCACATCATATATTCCTTTACGGCCTGCACGTCCGGCAATTTGTTTCACTTCCTGCGAGGTTAACAAACGCCTTCTCGTTCCATCGAATTTCTCATTTTCCAGAAACACAATCCTGCGGATGGGCAGATTTAAGCCCATACCAATTGCATCGGTTGCTACAATGACCTTTGTTCTTCCATTATTGAATTGCTCAATTTGCTTTTTTCTAGTTTCTGGCGGCATGCTGCCGTAAATCATACTGACAGAATGACCATCACTTTGGAGCCTAGAAGCTGTTTCAAGGACGCGTCGCCTAGAAAAACAAATAAGAGCGTCTCCTTTTTTTACATGTTTAATATGGAATTCCTTTGATTCCACTTCAAGAGGGGTATCCCGGCTGTATTCGTGGATTGTTATGTTCGATTCTCCCAACAGCTGCATAAGCATTGGTTTCGAGTTTCTGCTACCGATTATATGGACTTCACGTGCATTTGCTTTTGTAATCGCCTTATACCAAGAAAAACCGCGATCCTTGTCTGTAATCATTTGTGCTTCATCAATAACGACAACATCATAGTTTTCTTTTTCATGGAACATTTCCACTGTGCATGAAAAGTGATTCGCGCCATGTACGATTTTTTCTTCTTCACCTGTCTTTAACGAGCAAGGAGTCCCTTCAGCATTTAACTTATCATAAACCTCCAGCGCTAGAAGCCTAAGCGGGGCTAAGTATAAGCCGCTGTTTGCTTCCTTCATCTGCTCAAGAGCATGGTGCGTCTTCCCTGTGTTGGTCTCCCCAATATGAAGGACATAAGAAACCCGTCTTCCTAACGATGGATTGTATTCCTGGCCGAATATATCCTCCATCATTCGGTCTTCTTCTTCTCTTTTTCTTTGTAATTCAGCCTCTTCTTCAGCCTTCTTACGTTCTCTATCAGCAAAGTCTTTTTCAAAAATTTCCTGATGTACGGTGAAGTCAAATGGAATATCAGCAATTTTCAATAAATCAGATAGGTACTCGTCTTGTATATCTTCAACAAAATAGTCTTCCACCTCATAAAGAAGCTGAGTAATGCTGCCTTTTATGAAAGAAGCTGAAAGTTTTTCTCCGAACGTCTCTTCATATTGCTTTTTCATTTCAGCCGGAAGCTTCTCAAGCACTCTTTGTGGAATCATTTCTGATAGGTAGTCTGAAATTAAGCTTTCGTACACAAAAAAATAGGTTTGATATTCATAGAGGCTTCTTCCCCAGTTGACCGTTTTATGAATATCTCCCGTTAATTCCTCAAAAAACTTACCTACTGTTGTGTAGGATTCTGGGTTAAAATGACCTTCATCCTCTAATTTCTCTTCCAGTGCAAAGGTGTCAACATTTTTAAATTTCACATTATTCTTGATATCTGCAGCTAATTGCTTGGCAGTAAAATGACGAACGTATAGATAAAACTGCGCATATTCCTTCTCAAGTAAATCCCCCGCAGTATCTTCTATCATTGTGCGTATAGTATGCCTTGCTTCCTCAAGACGAGATACTTCTTGTCTTTTTATATAAGCTGCTTTCGCTTGATGGTATCTTTGTTCCCATTCCTCATCATGATCTGCAAAAGTTTTCTTGGTCCATTCCACAATTTGAAAGGGCTGAAATTCTCTCATTTCATCCCGAAAGAGTTTATTAATAAGCTTGCGGTCGACACCTTGGACCTCAAATCCTTTTTCCCGTAAATACTCTTTTTTCTCATTCTTTGGAACATCATTGGTGACCTTATTTAACCAAACATTAATCCAAATTTGCTCAAGATAATGTCCACGATCATTTAAATATTGTTCAAAAGAAGGCAGACTTTCTTTTGTCTCTAAGTAGTGGTTCATATCTTCGATTACCTTATTCTTGGTATGTTCGATCGCTTGAGGGTAAATGGCGTTTAATTTACTCAACTTTTTCCCTCCTTTTCCATTTTATTGCTGTTATAGTATATCAAAAAACAAGAAATCGAACGAATATTCGAACCCTAAATTTCACGTTTATTGCAATATTCATCAACTAAATCCTCAATTTGATCAAGTTCAGGAAAGTCTCCTGAAAACTGGAATTGAATTTCTTCTATTAATCGATCCTTGTTGTAGACATGAATCGCACCATTTTGATGACTGACACTATATTCGGGTACAAAGCGAAATCCGTTTCGTTCAATGGCTCCCATAATATTCTCCTTTTTTTGAGTTTTTTTTAGTATTTACTATTATTCAGTCGTTAATCTCCTAAAAGTGGCACTTCAATCCATAATCGGTACTAATAGAAAAGTTTTAGTCATATTCTTATAGGAAAAATGTACTCAGAAGGGGTGAAAAGTTAGGTGGTTAAAGTTCGTTTGCGGCCCGTTGTTAGTAAGATAAATTTACCCACTGTTATTAAAACGGCAATACTGCCTGGTGATTCAATAGAGAGATTATTTATTGCAACTCAGCCAGGGGAGATTTTTTACATAGGAAACGGAGTGGTAAGAACTTTTTTGGACATTCGCCACCGTATAATAAAACTAGGTGCAACTGGCGGGTATGACGAACGGGGATTACTTGGGCTGGCGTTTCATCCTAAATTTTTTTATAACGGGCTATTTTATCTTCACTATTCAGCAGCTGGATCACAAGGTCCAGGTGCTCTTCCTGAATCTTTTAAACCTGATCCTTGTGATCCCACAACTTTACACCTTAGGTGGACTAAAAGAGAAACTCAATATGACCATATTGATACAGTGGAAGAATGGATTTTACAATCAAATGGTCAACCTCAAAAACGTCGGACATTAATTAACTTGAGAAGACCATTTTCAAATCATAATGGTGTCAATAGCTTAAACTTTTCACCTGAAACAGGAAAACTAGTTTTAACAACAGGAGATGGCGGTTCAGGGTATGATCCTTTTAATTTAAGTCAGGATAATATGGAAATCGCCGGAAAGATAATTGAACTTGATGTAGATATGAATACAATCCTTTCTAATCCACCCGCAGTCACACGTTTTAATGAACTTCCTGTTCCTATTCAGGAAACACTTACTGTTATAGCAAAAGGTGTTCGCAATATATCAGGCATTTCATATCAAAGGTTTTATCATCAGTATATTAAATATGCAGGAAATGTCGGACAGGATTTGGAAGAAGCGATTTTTTCATTTGGACAGTATAAACCGATCCCGGTAACTCAACTTACTCAACCATCTTACATAAATTCCGAACCAGAGGGGATGATTAACTTTGGCTGGAGAGGGTGGGAAGGTGCCTCTCCAACATCCAAGACGCGGGCTTGCTCTACAAATCAAAATTCAGATGAGAAAATAATTGTTTACTACGATGAGGCTATAAAAACATCAGTAAGACGTCTTCACCCTTTAACTAGTTATTATCATAAAGATCCAAGACCTGAAAAATTTAGCGGAACGGCACTTACAGGAGTGCAAGCCTATATGGGCAATAGCATACCTGATTTAACCGGAAGTGTTGTGTTTACCGATCTCGCCCGGAAAGAATCTCAACCCCAGACAAGAGGGGCTTTAGCTTTTACCACAGTAAGACCAGATGGAAAACAAAATGATTTTAGTGTAATTAATACCAATTATGACTTCGGAACCCAGTCTGCTTATTACGTTGGTTTGGGATGTAATCTCGACCAATCCAAACTATATTTAGGAGTCTATGGTTCTATGAAAGTGACCGACCTACACAAAGGTACTATTTTTGAAATTGTTCCGTGACTTGTAAACAGTGAAAAAGCATATCCAATTACAAATGGATATGCTTTTTCATATATAATCTAAAATTAAGCTGTCGTATACACTTCTTTTTTAT
This sequence comes from Neobacillus niacini, assembly GCF_019749295.1. Taxonomy (GTDB): domain Bacteria; phylum Bacillota; class Bacilli; order Bacillales; family Cytobacillaceae; genus Neobacillus; species Neobacillus niacini_D. The sequence goes on along the minus strand of NZ_JACWFG010000005.1, from coordinate 212,777 downwards.
TGGACTCATGACGAATGGTCGCTTGTGCAGCAGCAAGTCTAGCTAATGGCACACGGTAAGGTGAACAGCTTACATAATCAAGTCCCGTTTTGTAACAGAAATCAATAGATGTCTTTTCGCCGCCATGTTCTCCACAAATACCTGTTTTTAGTGTTGGCTTTGCTTCACGGCCAAGTCGTACACCCATTTCTACTAACTTACCTACACCGTCTTGATCTAGGACAGCAAACGGATTATCAGCTAGCACCTTATTTTCAATATAGTTTTGAAGGAATTTACCTTCTGCATCATCACGGCTGTATCCGAATGTTGTTTGTGTTAAATCGTTGGTACCAAAGGAGAAGAAATCTGCTTCTAGTGCAATTTGATCAGCGGTAATGGCTGCACGTGGTATTTCAATCATTGTTCCAATTGTATACTCAAATTGCTTTTCAGTTTCTTCTTGAACTTTTTCAGCTGAATCAATCACAAGCTGGCGCATTTGTTTTAACTCATTCACATGACCAACGAGAGGAATCATGATTTCAGGTTGAACTTTCATCCCTTTGTCAGCAAGCTTAGCAGCAGCATAAAAGATTGCTTTTGCCTGCATTTCATAAATTTCAGGATATACCATACCGAGACGGCATCCGCGATGACCAAGCATTGGATTGTATTCATCTAATTGGCGGACCTTTTTCAATAGCAATTCCTTTTTCTTCAGCTCAGGTGAAGCAGGATCAAGGATTTGCAGCTTAGTTACTTCAACTAATAGCTCTTCCTTATCTGGTAAAAATTCATGTAATGGCGGATCTAATAAACGAATTGTAACCGGGAGACCCTGCATAGCTTCAAAAATTCCTTCAAAGTCACCTTGCTGCATCGGTAATAGCTCTTCAAGAGCTTCCTTACGTTCGCCATAGCTTTCAGCTAAGATCATTTTTTGAACGATTGGAATCCGTTTTAAATCCATAAACATATGTTCAGTACGGCACAATCCAATGCCGCCTGCACCAAATTCAAAAGCTTTCCCGGCATCCTCTGGATTATCAGCATTCGCACGAACCCCGATTTTTCTTTCTTGGTCTGCCCAAGCAAGTAAAAGCTGGAACTCATCGGAAAGCTGCGGTTCAATCATTGGAATTTCCCCCAGCATGATTTCTCCTGTCGAACCATCAATGGTAATTACATCACCATAATTGATAACCTTCTCTTTTACTGTAAATTGTTTCGCTTTTACATCGATTTTCAGGGCATCACATCCGCAAATACATGCTTTACCCATACCACGAGCCACCACTGCAGCGTGACTTGTCATACCACCGCGGCTAGTTACAATTGCTTGAGCTGCCACGATTCCGTGAATATCATCTGGAGTTGTTTCAGGACGAACGAGAATGACCTTTTTACCAGTATTACCGAGTTCCTCTGCTTCATCTGCATCAAACACGACTTGACCAGTGGCCGCACCTGGAGAAGCTGGCAGACCTTTCGCCAATAATGTCCGTTCATATTTATCATCAATTCGACGGTGTAGGAGCTGATTTAATTGATCTGGATCGACACGAAGCAAGGCAGTCTTCTTATCAATAATTCCTTCTTCAACCATCTCAACCGCAATCCGAATCGCAGCTTGTGCTGTACGCTTTCCATGACGCGTTTGAAGAATAAACAATTGACCACGTTCAACCGTAAACTCAATGTCCTGCATTTCTTGATAGTGCTGTTCAAGACGTTTACACGTTTCAGCAAATTGCTTGTAAACAGCTGGCATTTCATCCTTTAAAGTTTGAATTGGCTGTGGTGTACGAATACCAGCAACTACATCTTCACCCTGTGCATTAATTAAGTACTCTCCATAAAGTACATGCTCACCAGTTGAAGGATTTCGAGTAAATGCCACTCCTGTCCCTGAATCATTCCCCATATTACCGAACACCATGCTTTGAATATTAACGGCTGTTCCGAGGTGATCTGGAATTTTATTTAAGCGGCGATATACAATGGCACGCTGATTATTCCAAGAATTAAAAACCGCGTTAATGGCAAGAATTAACTGTTCCTTCGGATCTTGAGGAAATTCTTTTCTCGTATGCTTTTTAACGATCCCTTTGTACCCTTCAATGACTTCTCTCCAATCTTCAGCAGTCATTTCTGGGTCAGCACTATATCCTTTTTCCTCGCGTGTTTCTTCTAATAATTGTTCAAAATAAAACGTATTGATATCAAGGACCACATTACTAAACATTTGGATGAAACGGCGGTATGAATCATAAGCAAAACGAGGATTATTGGTTAATTTTCCCATACCAACAACTGTCTCATCATTCATACCTAGGTTTAGTACCGTATCCATCATCCCTGGCATAGAAAATACAGAACCAGAACGAACTGAAACTAGTAATGGATTTTCCGGGTCACCCAGCTTTTTCCCCATTTTCTCTTCTAGGGTGCTTAAAGCTCCTAACAATTGACTTTCAACGATAGATGGAATAGTTTTACCTGCATCATAATAGGCATTACAGGCTTGTGTTGAAATGGTAAAACCATATGGCACAGGTAAGCCAATACGCGTCATTTCTGCTAGATTTGCCCCTTTTCCACCAAGCGTTTCCTTCATATTTCCATTTCCTTCATGAAACAAGTAAACAAATTTTTCCATCATCATAAGCTCCTCTCTTTTTTCAACACTTCTAAAATTAATCCAGCTGTTTCTTCTATCGCTTTATTTGAAACATTGATAATTGGACAGCCTACACGCTTCATAATTTTTTCTGCATAATCTAATTCATCTAGTATTCTTTCGAAGCTTGCATAACTTGCTTTGGAACCTAATCCTAATGCCTTTAGCCTCTCAATACGAATCTCGTTTAATTTATCTGGAGAAATGATTAATCCGATGCAATTCTTTCTAGGAATCTCAAACAACTCGTCTGGTGCTGGAACTTCTGGAACCAGTGGAACATTGGCAACCTTAAATCGCTTATGTGCCAAATACATCGATAATGGTGTTTTCGAAGTTCTCGATACACCAATTAGGACGATATCTGCCTTAAGAATTCCGCGGGGATCACGTCCATCATCATATTTAACGGCGAATTCAATTGCTTCAATTTTTTTAAAATATTCTTCATCCAATTTCCTCATTAAGCCAGGCTGATGGTGAGGCTTCTTATCGAAACTGGTCGTGAAGGCATTCATCAATGGACTTAGTAAATCCACCGCCATAATACTTTCTTCTTTAGCTCGTCGATCTAAGTAATCCTTTAACACTGGAATGACAATTGTATATGCGATAATCGACTTTCTTGATTTTGCTAGAATAATAACATCCTCAATGTCCTCAAAATCCTCCACGTAGGAATTGCGCCGGATCTCTATATTTCCTCCATTAAATTGTGTTGCTACCGCTTTAACAACAAACTCAGCTGTTTCCCCAACCGAGTCTGAAACCACATAGACAACATCCTTCTCTCCCAATATCACTGCCACTCCCCTTTATAACAAATTTTGCTCCATCATTTCTAGATATGCTTTTGTAATCGTTGTTTTCGTAATCCGACCGACAAGTAAATATGTATGGTTTCCCGGATTGATTTCTTTCACTACTGGTAAGGAGTCAATGTGATTCGTAATCATCTTTTTAGCAGCTTCTAATAATGTTTCTTCGAGTGTGATGGTGATAATGTTAGGCATTCTAGTCATAATTACACTGCATGGCAACTCTTGCAAATCTTGATTGCCAATAGCTGTTCTAAGTAAATCTTTTCTAGAAATAACGCCTGCCAAATATCCAGTACCATCTACCGCATAAAGTGTACCGACATCTTCTAAAAATAATTGAACAATTGCGTTATACACAGAAGTGGATTTATCAACAACAATTGGGTGGGCTTTATAATCAGCAACTTTTTGATTGATAAATATCTCGGCCTGTTGCTTAACCTCATAATTATGATTAAAAAAATATCCAACCCTTGGTCTGGCATCTAAATTACCGGCCATTGTCAGGATCGCTAAGTCTGGCCTTAATGCAGCTCTGGATAATGAAAGCTTTTCAGCTATCTGCTGGCCAGTGATGGGACCACTTTCTTTCACTATCCTAAGAATTTCGTCTTGGCGTTTCGACAGTTTAATCACATTGACCCCCTTTTCAATTTAATTATGTTAAATTTTTTAGAAATTATACAAATGTGCTATACTTATTTATAAATAGTATATTACATTTATACAAGAAGCGAAACAATAAGTTTGAATTATTTTTGACAAATTTTCTAATTCTTCAAAAAAAGAATCCTACCCAGTAAGATAGGATTCTTGCTATTTTTGACAGTTCGGACAGAAAAACGTTTTCCGAGATGAAATCTTCTCTTTTATGATCGTGCCCCCGCATCGTTTGCAATTCTCTCCTTCACGATCATACACAAGACAAAGATTATTATAGCCGCCAGTAAGGCTGTCACCTTGATAAAAAGGATTATCCATGTAGCCTCCATGCTTCAAAGCATCAAGAAGAACATGTTTCATCGAATCATAAAGTTTCCCCCGTTCGGGCTCACCTATATCCTCTATACTCCGTTTCGTCAAAATTCCTGCGTGATAACATATTTCATCGGAATAACAATTCCCAATCCCTGCAATAAACTCTTGATCGAGAAGTTTTGTTTTTATTTTCCCCCGCCTATCCTCCAGTAACTTTAAAAAGGATTGTAAACTGAATTGAGGCTCTAATGGCTCTGGGCCGAGTGATGATAATTCTTGTTGTACATCCTGTTCACTGTATAAATGCAAATAGCCAAGACGCAGCCCAATAAAATAAAGATGGCGGGTTCCAAACGATAACCGAACTTGAATGGTTCGATTTGGTTTGTCTTCCTCTGTCCCATAATACATCCAACCGCCAAGCATTAAATGAAGCAAAAGTACCTGTCCATTCTCTAATTGAAATAATAAATGCTTCCCTCTACGGTTGACTGTCAGCACCTTTTGGTTTGCAACACTATTAGTGAATAACATAGGGTTTACATTAATGGATTTTTCTCGATTGATTTGTACTTGCGTTATGACTTGACCTGCTATTTTTTGATTTAATAATAATCGGTAATTTTCCATTTCTGGAAGTTCAGGCATGTATTCATTACCTCTCTTTTTCTTTTTTCATATCATTTCCCTATAAACGCAAAAAAACCGAACTATTTAAGTTCGGTTTATGTATCAAATTATTGAAGTGGGCCTAAATGGACTCGAACCATCGACCTCACGCTTATCAGGCGTGCGCTCTAACCAGCTGAGCTATAGGCCCATTTAGAGTAATTTGGAGCGGGTGATGGGAATCGAACCCACAACAACAGCTTGGAAGGCTGTGGTTTTACCACTAAACTACACCCGCATATCAAGGGCACAAAAAAATATTACATGAAGAATTATACCACCACACCAATGCATTGTACACTACTTTTTATTACCTTGCATCTGCTTAAGTTTTTCCAATAATTGTGCTGTGTCATCAGCTGCAATAAATTCACCATTTACAATCGCATATGGAGATATTTTGCATTCCTCGCATCTACTTTGACATTTATACTCTTTATATTCTATATTCTTTTTACCAAAAAAAGCACTGTAAGCATTTTGCAGTTCTTCAGGCAAAAAACGATCTAGGTTTTTTTCACAAAAATCTATTTTCAATTTTGTTTCTTTTGCAAATAGTTTCGTAATAAAGTTCAAGTTGAACATCTCCATGCTTGTCATTTACCTTAAGTATATCAATTTTAATCTAATTTTTCTTCTATTAAAATAATTAAAGAGCATCCATTTTACATTATGGACTGCTCCTTTTATTGGCTATATATCAGAAATTTACCTTTTTGAATGTTTATTATCAATTTTTGCCTCGATTCTCTCCATTGCTTTAGTATCACTTTTCAATTCCTGTTTATTATCATTCACCAATTTTTTAAAGCTAACATTTCGTTTTCTCATTACTTTCTCCACCTTTCTATGTTTTTATTATACATAAGGTAGAAAGGTTAAAATCGTCATAAATATTACAATTTTTCGAACTTTACTGACTTATTTTATAAAAAAATCACCACCCCCTATAGGATGGCGCTAAAAAAAGATTACCGTCTAAATACCCTCTTATTCTCAACCAAGTATTGTACTCCATATAATATGTATGCTTTATAATGCAGGTAAATAAAAAATTGTATGCGGTTTAACCGTTTTAATCTGATTATTTTTAGCTTTTTAAGTATGTCCATCAATAGAAAAGCAAATACTCCATCTGCTATGACATTAAGTCCTACGAACTTCTTAAAGTTACCATATGAGTATTTTAGTAACCAAATGGACATTGGCATATATGGACCTATACTGAAAGGGAGTTCATTTTTTATGAATGAATTTCGTTTGTCGTAAAATTTCCACCAGTTTCGCTTATGACCAATCAAGTGATTGATGATTTCAAAAATGACAATGACAACGCCCGCAAAGGAGAAACGTTTTACTTCACGCTTTCTTAGAAATAACAACGATAACCACGGAATCACTATAATGGCTACATTAAATAATTTGTGTCTTTTGGAGAGCATAAAGTATTCACCCGAACCTTCTTCAAATTTCCTCTACTAGTTAAAATATCCTACTTCTGAATTTCATATTCCATAAATTAACTTTTTTTCTTTCGGATTGTTCATACTACAGTTATTTGGTAAATATTGTACATTTAATAGTAGTAGTTTATACTTTACTTGATATCATAATTTTTCATTAAATTAATAGGAGGTAGAAATGGTGAAACTTGGCGCATTTTCTGTAAGTCTAACGGTTAAAGATATTCACGTATCAAAATCATTTTACGAAAACCTTGGATTTCAGGTTTTTGGTGGAGATATTACTCAAAATTGGCTGATTATGAAGAATGAAAATTGCATTATTGGTTTATTCCAAGGGATGTTTGATAAAAATATTCTTACTTTTAATCCAGGCTGGAATGAAAATGCCGAAAATCTTGAATCTTTTACAGACATTCGTAATCTACAAAAGCAGCTAAAAGAAAAAGGGATTAATTTAATCACTGAAGCAGATGAGTCCAGTCAAGGTCCAGCACATTTTACAATTGAAGATCCAGATGGTAATCAGATTCTAGTGGATCAGCATAGATAAGTGAAAATACATTCCACATTACATAGTTCTCAATATTTTTATGGCGATTCCCAAATAGGAATCGCCTCTTTTTGATAATAGCTCCTGCTTCTAAAAAACGTTCCCCGTCTTAATGATGTTTACATTCACTTTAGGCACAAATTCTACGTTTTTATATTCCTTATCCCAATCGATTTTCTTCCATAGTCCATGGTGAAAGCTTGAAATACGCTGACCAATCCCCAGAGCATCACAATTTGCCTTCAGTAAAGTGCTGGTGATTCCCCTTGCTTGTTTCGTTAATTCATCAGACAAATCTTGATTTAATTTTTCTATATTTAGTGGTTCTTTAAAATCCTGAGGAAAGCTTAACACTTCAATATCCATGTTGAGATCAATCTTGCACGTTATTTGATCATCCTTATCCACCTTAACTTCTAGATCTCGTCTTAAATCTCTAATTGAAAAAGAAATGGATTGTCTCTTACTTTTTGGATTTAGGATGAGTGCCATTCTGTTCGACTTTCCTAATTGATTCATCATCGACAAAAGTATACCGCTTTTTTCTTTTGATAAAGTTGTACCTGTATAGATATCACCGTTAAATAACGCCACGCCGGCGACCTCCACTTTATTGGACTCTACTCGCTCAAGGTAGGGCAAAACCATATCTTTACCTGGATCCAATATGTTATTCCATACTGTAAAGGTATTTTTTTTCGGGATGACCGTGTCTGCTTCAGCACTATTCAGCAATTGCAAAATAACAAAGGCAATGGGACTTTTTTCTTTTTCAACTGAAAGAATCTCTTTTCCCTTCCCTTTACTAATGACAATTTTGGAAGAAATATACGAATCTCGATTCCGGTAAAAAAACTCAATGAACGGATGAATTCCTTTTTTCGCTAGTTCTTCACCTATGATTACAACATGAGCTTTACTAGCATCAATCTCTCCTGAAATTTTACTGTCCAAGTCTAACGCCAACCCAGCAACGGTTGGTCTCTCTGCTTTTACGAGTTCATCAAATAATTCAAATTGTCCTCCTCCCATACTTTTTATATATAAGGCTCGAACCGATGCAGCAATTTTTCCTTCCTTCGTAAGATCGAAACTAATTCCATTCACAAGTGTTCGATTCACGAGAAGCCGCTGATCCCAACAGCCAGTTAATAGGATAGGGATAATAAATAAAATCATCAGCGATATTTTTCTCATGTAGATTCACTCATTTCATTCTTTTTCAATAAAATAGAAAGAATTAATAACAAAGTTGGAATCAAAAATACAACCACATAACTTAAGTATGAGACATATTTGTTAAATAGCGTAATAATCGCATCATCGTGTGGAATTAAGGTAATTAAAAAAAGGATAAGCCCATTTAATAAAACAACCTTTGGGTATTGTTTCTTTTTTGCACCCACACTTTTGCTCGCAAAATACAAGTAACTAATGGTCGAGGTGGCCATTGGGACAATCCATATTGACAGAAAGATGAGATCCACACGATCGATCATATTATAAGACATGCCTCTGAGTAAGTTTAGAACCGGTTCTCTCATTTGTGCAAGTTGATTGCTGCTAAAACTAATGACTGTAATAAAAACAAAATAAGTATAAAATAAAGTGATAAACAGATTGGCCATTGATATCGTCTTAAAAACTCCCTTTTTATTTTCGATAATGAAGGGAAAGAGAAAGAGCAGCCCTTCAAATCCTAACATTGCAAGCAGAGAATTCTGACTTCCCACTATGATATTTTTTAATCCGGAACTGCCAAGGGGAAGGATGTATTGAATCTCTTTGGTTGTAAACCATCCGAAAATTGAAGTAACTGCTAATAACAGGATTAAAGAAGAGGCCAGAACAAAAAATCTGGCGATTATTTTTAAATCGCTGATTGCTAAATAAACACATGATGTAAGGATTAGTAACGAGATGATCCAACTGGGTGTTAACGGCAATAACCATAATTTTACGAGTTTAACAAATAATATTGTCGCTAGACCTCCAACTAGGATGAAATTTAGATAAATCAATAGGTTAAGAACTTTTCCTAAAAAAACGCCAAGAATCTTTTGTGTAATTTCGGTGTAAATGAGCGTAGGAAATCGTCTTAGTAATTGCCAATAAATGATTAGCATCAATTGAACTGCCACTCCCGCAATCAGGGTAGAAAGCCATCCATCTCCTTTCGCACTTTTTTGCACATCATGCGGCAAGGATAATAGAGCGACTCCAATTTGACTTTGGATGAAAATAAAAAATAGCTGAAATTTTGTAATGTTGTTTGTCATTTCTTTTTCCACGCCCTTGTCCGCCCTAGTTGTTTAGCATAGGCAGGCCTTGCGTCAGTCGGACGAGTTTTTAATTGCAATATATGAAGCCTGATGAACGTATCCTTTAAATCTTCTTTCTTAAATGGAGCTAATGGTGCAAAATAGGGCGTTCCAAATGAATCTAATTTACTTAAGTGCATAAAGACCAGCATCAGCACAAATACAATTCCAAAGAAGCCAAACAGTGATGCAGCTATCATGGTAGGAAACCCCAATAATCTTACACTTGTCCCCATTTCATTGATTGGTGCCACAAAGGAGGCGATGGCGGTAAAGCCAATGATGACAATCATCATATTTGACACGATATGGGCATCAACGATTGCAGTCCCAATCACTAACCCCCCAACAATTCCGATGGTTTGGGCGATAGGTGAAGGCAGACGAATCGAAGCTTCTTTTAAAAGTTCCAAAATGATTTGCATCGCAACGGCCTCCACAAATGGGGGAAATGGAACATACTCCAAAGAAGTCCTGATGGTGTAAAGAATTCCAATTGGAAGGACCTCTGAATGGAATGATACGATCGCGACATAGATTGCCGGCAAGCTAATCGTGACAATAAAACTAAAAATGCGAATGATGCGAAAAAATGAACCAATCATCCACCTGCTGCTATAGTCATCAGATGCTTGGTAAAAGGCAAAAAAAGTAATAGGGGCAACCAGCACACGAGGATTCCCGTCGACTATGATGGTAATTTTACCTTCTGTTAGGTAGGAAACTGCTCTGTCTGGCCTTTCTGTAGTCAAAATTTGTGGAAAGGGAGAAAATGGATGGTCTTCAATAAGCTCCTCTAACTCACCTGTTAAATAGAGCTGATCGATTTCAATCGACGATAATCTTCGTTCCACTTCTTCAACAAGCTTTTTATTGGCAAGATTCTCAAGATAAACGATACCCACTCTCGTATTCGTAAGGCTTCCAATTGTATAATATTTCACCTTTAACTGCGGGCTTTTGATTCTCTTTCGTAAAAGGTGCAGATTCGAACTAAAATCTTCAACAAATCCGTCATGAGTACTTTTAATGGTACGCTCGCTATCTGGTTCTTGAGTCGCCCTTCCTTCAATTCCTCCGACAGAAGCCAAATAGGCTTGGTGATTATTCTCTATTAAAATCACACAGAATCCATCTAATAATTGTTTCCCTGCTTCTAAAATTGCGGAAGTCGTTTTGATTTCTGCTGCGTGAACTGTTTTTTCAATCTCACTCGCTTGCATTGCTAAAATTGGCTCAATAATTGAAGATTGAAGTATTTCCTTCTTCACCAACGATTCAAGATAAAGAAGGACACACTTCTGATCTTGAAATTGCAGTTCTTTTTTCATTAAATCTTCTGTATGGAAAAAATGTTCTTCTAACATATTTATATTTTTCTCTATATCATCACAAAGCTGCCTGCTATCATTTGAAGAACTAGTTAATGTTGTTTTCTCTTTATAGAAACTCATACCCAAAAACCCCTTAGAAAACTAGATAACATTATTATTTCCTTAATATTTCCACATATTCCAAGAAAGCGTATTGTATGCCTCTATGAAAACAAATAAAAAAGCTGAACCTATGAATGGTTCAACTTTTTATAATTGGTAGAAAAAATCAACTAAAGACAAGCTCTTTTTCGCTTAGACCAAGTGTTTGGGCTGTTGTAGTATGAACTTCCTTCAGAAGCTCTGTGTTTTCCATTAATGACACACCGAACGAAGGAATCATTTTTTTAATTTTTGGCTCCCACTCTTTCATTTGCTGCGGGAAACATTTAGCCATAACTTCAAGCATAACGTGAACAGCAGTAGAAGCACCCGGAGATGCGCCTAGTAAAGCTGCGATGGAACCTTCAGCACCAGTGATTACTTCTGTACCAAATTGAAGTGTTCCTTTTCCGGCATCTGTATCTTTGATCACTTGTACACGCTGGCCGGCTACAACAAAATCCCAATCCTCGCTTTTAGCATTCGGAATAAACTCTCGCAGCTCTTCCATCCGCTGTTCTTTTGATAACATGACCTGCTGAATGAGGTATTTGGTCAACGACAGTTCTTTTGCACCGGCAGCCAGCATCGTTAAGACATTATTTGGTTTAACAGAGGTTACTAGATCGAGCATTGACCCCGTTTTCAGAAACTTCGGCGAAAAGCCGGCAAATGGACCAAATAGCAGCGATTTTTTGTTATCAATAAATCTTGTGTCAAGATGCGGTACAGACATTGGCGGAGCCCCAACCTTCGCTTTTCCGTATACCTTTGCATGGTGCTGTGATACAATATCGGGGTTATTACACACCATAAATATACCGCTTACAGGAAATCCGCCAATATGTTTACTCTCTGGAATACCAGATTTTTGCAGTAAATGCAGGCTTCCGCCCCCGCCCCCGATAAAGACAAACTTTGCTTTATGACGTTTGACCGTACTACTAAAACGATTCTGCACTTTCAATTCCCATAAGCCATCACTCGTACGTTTAATATCATTAACACTATGATTGTATTTAACTTTTACATTTTTACTCTCTAAATGATCAAATAACATCCGCGTTAAAGCGCCAAAATTCACATCCGTACCTGTGTCAATCTTTGTTGCCGCTATCGCTTCACTCAAATTACGTTCTTCCATGATAAGAGGAATCCAATCCATCAACTTTTCAGGGTCATCAGAAAATTCCATCCCTTGAAATAGGGGGTTTTTTGTTAACGCTTCAAACCTTTTCTTCAAAAAGGTTACATTTTCTTCTCCAAGTACTAAACTCATATGAGGCAGCGGTCTGATAAAATCCTGTGGATTGTTTATAAGCTTGCTTTTTACCAGATAAGACCAAAACTGCATTGATACCTGAAATTGTTCATTAATTTGTATAGCTTTACTAATGTCTACTGATCCATCTGGAGTTTCCTTCGTATAGTTAAGCTCACACAATGCTGCATGTCCCGTTCCAGCATTATTCCATTCGTTTGAGCTTTCTTCACCTGCTTTATCAAGCTTCTCAAACACAGTAATTTCCCATTTAGGGACTAATTCTTTTAGCAGGGTCCCTAAAGTCGCACTCATTATTCCTGCACCAATTAAAATGACTTCTGTCTTCGTTTCACTGCTATTCATTATTACCAACCTTTTCTTCTAGAATTTTCTCGCAAAAGATGCAGTTGAGGCACGATTAAGCGTGATACCATATTACGCATCTTTTCTGTCTCAAAAATAACCATATAGGATTTATAAGAATTAAATATAGATTCAAATATCTACATTATATGATAATTATAAATTATTTAAAAGCTTTAATAAGCTGGATGTCCATTTTTCCCTATTATTCAGAAAACGAATTCATTGTAAAAACCGGTCAAATGACCGGTTTCGCTAATTCACATTTTATTTTAATTATTCGTAACAGAAACCTGCTCAAATGGCCATGATGGTAATTGTTTACGAAGAGTCTTATCTTCTCTATAACCCAAAGCGTACTCACCTTGCATAATTGTATGAATTTCTCTTGTTCCTTCATAGATTACTGGGGCTTTAGAGTTCCGCAAAAAGCGTTCTACTGGATATTCGTCTGAATACCCATAAGCACCATGGATTTGAACCGCATCATTTGCTGCATCAAAAGCAGCATCACATGAAACCCACTTAGCTAGAGACGTCTCCTTTGTATTTCGTTTGCCCTGATTCTTTAACCACCCTGCCTTAAAAACTAGAAGCCTGGAAATCTCAAGATTTGCACTCATTTTTGCAATCATTTGTTGAACAAGCTGATGTTTTCCAATTTCTTTGCCAAATGTTTTCCGTTCGCGGCAATACTTAAGACTTGCTTCAAGGCTCGCTTCTATTAAACCAACAGCTCCTGCAGCAACTGTAAATCGACCGTTATCAAGGGCCGACATCGCAATTTTAAACCCTTCCCCTTCTTCCCCCAATCTGTTCTCAACAGGAACCTTTACTTCGTTCAAAAATACTTCTCCAGTATTACCTGCGCGAATACCCAGCTTCCCTTTAATAGCCTTTGTTTCTACTCCTTCAAAACCACGTTCTACAATAAATGCAGAGATTCCTTTATGCCCTATATCATGATTGGTCTTGGCAAAAATCAAGAAGTGGTCAGCAACATCACAAAGAGAAATCCATGTTTTAGATCCGTTAAGAATATAGTAATCTCCGTCCCTCACAGCTGATGTATTCATAGCTGCTACATCTGAACCCGCATCTGGTTCTGTCAATCCGAAGGCACCTATTTTACGACCCTGTGCTTGGGGGACTAAATACTTTTGTTTTTGCTCCTCTGTTCCCCATTGCATAATCGTCATGCTATTTAGTCCAGTATGTACAGAAACGGCTGTACGATAAGCAGTATCTCCTCGCTCTAATTCAGCGCACACGATAGCTAATGTATTATAATCCATTCCGGCCCCGCCATACTCTTCAGGAATACAGACACCCATTACTTGCAAATCAGCCAATTTCTTTAAAATCGAAGGTTCGAAATGCCCTTGGCGATCCCACCCCTGAATGTTTGGAATAATTTCCTTATCGACAAATTTCCTCACCATTTCCTTTACACTTTGCTGCTCATTTGTTAATTCAAAGTTCATCAATTAAAGATCACTCCTAACATTATTTGCATTTTCTAGAAATCCCTTCCTACATATCCCTTCTGTCTGACAACTCTACATACAAAAAAAGAGCCAGCAAAACAAACAAATGAGTATCCCATTGATTGCATTACTGACCCTAATTTAGAACTCGTCCTCCTCCGCCAAAGGAAGATTAAGTGAAAATAGTCATTTTGATTAAGTTTTTATCTACGGGTCAACTTTGGCCACAGTGCTATGGCGTTGTTTCACCCAGTTGTTGTAATCATTATATGTTAGTAATCAGAATATTTCAATAATTACCATAAAAGAAATTCTTCGTCATCTAATAAAGGATCTTTATTTTCGTTAAATGGCGGGTAAATATCAGGATGAAGGATACTCGCTATCTTAAATAGTCCGAGCAGCAATCTAGGTGAAGGCCTGCAGAATAATGGCTCATCTAAAATATATAATTGATTGTTTTTAATAGCACTCATTTTTTCCGTCCCAGGACGTTTTAGGATGACCTTTGGATTTACTTTTTCTTTCTGTACACCCACCCAAATAACACAAATAACATCGGGATTTCTTTGTACAACCTCTTCCCACTCCGTTTTAACACTTGATTGTGCCATATCTTCAAATACATTTTTTCCCCCTGCAAGTTTACTAATTTGTGTTAGCCAATTGGTTGCTCCAGGAGTAAAAATAGGTTTCGCCCACCATTCCCAATAAAGGGTTGCAGGCTTTTGTACTGACTCAGATAAAGATTGATAGTTTTCGAGTATTCGATTGTATTTTTTAAATAATTGATTCGCCTTGTCAGAGGTGTTCGTAACTTCTCCAACAAATAATAAACTTTCTCCTACCTCTGTTAATGAGGTAGGATTAGGAACAATGACAAAAGGGATGTTTCGTTTCTTCAACTCTTCGATATTGCGTTCCATTCCTGGTACGGAGAGAGAGGCTAGTACTAAGTCAGGCTGTAAGGCTTCTACTTTATCCATATCAATATTCAAATCAGGTCCCAATCTAGGCAATGATTGAATATCCGCCGGCCAATCCGAATAGTTATCCACTCCTACGAGAGAAGATGTTAATCCTAAGTATGCTGCTAATTCAGTATTACTTGGACATATGGATATTAATCTCATATAATAACCCCCTTCAAAATTTTAAAATTCTATTCCCTTTACAGCTGGAATGCCTTCATTGTAATAATGTTTTTCCGCTTCAATAACTGAAACTAAATCTGCTAGGTCTTTAATTTCTTGCTTGGCATCTCTTCCGGTTATTACTAAATGAACATGCGAAGGTTTACTTTTGATTAAATCGATCACTTCGTGTAGAGGCAAAACATCATCAATTGGAAACTTATCAATGGCTAATGCATTATTGAGTTCGTCTAATATTACCAAATCATACTCGCCGCTCATTACCGCTTCCTTTGCTTTCGGCCATCCTTTCTTTAAAGCTTCTCTATGTTCCTCTGGTGTTTTTGTCCAAGTGAAACCGATTCCCAGTTGCACCATCTCCACCCCTAGCTTATTTAGTGCAATTTGTTCTCCATATGTACGTTCAGGTGATTTAATAAACTGATAGATTTTCACTTTAAACCCTCGACCGATTCCACGAAGGGCTAACCCTAAAGAGGATGTTGTTTTTCCTTTTCCATGACCCGTATAAACAAGTGTTAAGCCATTTCGATTTATTTGTTTAGTCATATGTGTTTCCCCCTATTCTCCAGACATTTTTTTATCCAATTCTCAACCATTTCTGGACATGAGGCAAAATGAAAATGAGTGTACCCGGCTACTAAATTATGCAATAAATACCCTTCTTTATTTATCCCTCCCATGCCTTTTGTTTCATAAGCATAAGGTATATCCTCTTCAAGTGTATGGAAATTTGAGTAATGAAATTCATGTCCCCTGGCACACATTTCTTCAAGAATAAAATTAGCATTTTGTCCAGTAATTTCTCGATAACCTAAAGCCGCTAATTTTGTTTGCATGTGTACATTACCAGGAATAACACCTGCCATTTCGTATTTTTTCCCATCCGTAGATTCTATGAACTCAGTTAAATACATGAAGCCTCCACATTCGGCAAGTGTAGGCAATCCACTTTCTATCGCTTGCTTTACCGATTGCTTTGCCTTTAGATTACAAGCTAGGTCTTGTGCGAACTCTTCAGGGAATCCGCCTCCAATATAAAGTCCATCAACATCATCAGGTAACTCCTCATCACCAAGCGGTGAGAAATACACTATTTCAATTCCTTTTGCTTCCATGATTTCTAGATTCTCAGGGTAATAGAAATTAAAGGCACTGTCTTTTGCCACCGCAATTTTCACTAGATGGTCCCTCTGCTTTTCAAAAATGGATGGCTTTCGACAACCCTTTAACGGTTCTGCAACAGCTAATTCTAGTAATTTCTCAATATCCACAGTTTCACTGATAAGCGTACCTAATTTATCAAAAAACGAATCCAATTCCCCTCTTTCCATAGAAGGAATAAGTCCAAGATGTCTCTCAGGAATCTCAATATCTATTTCTCGTTTCAAATAACCGATAACAGGAATGCGACATTCCTGCTCAATTGCCTTTTTTACAAGCAGGAAGTGACCCTCACTTCCGACTTTATTGACAATGACAGCTGCAATATTAGTGCCCTCAGTAAACAATTGAAAGCCCTTTACGATTGCAGCAGCACTTCTCGCCATACTTTCACAATTAACAACAAGCAAAACCGGACTTTTCGTAATCATACTAATTTCTGCTGTACTACCCTCATTGGTTTCTGGACTTTTCCCATCAAAAAAGCCCATAACCCCTTCGATAATTGAAATATCAGACCCCCGGCTTCCATGAGTGAAAATATCCAGCACAAGATCTTTTGTCAGCATCCAGCTATCTAGATTACGGGAGGCTCGTTTCGTTACAGCAGAATGATAGGAAGGATCAATATAGTCTGGTCCGCATTTAAAACCCTGGACGGTTAAGCCCTTTTTCATTAACGCCGCCATTAACCCAATAGTTAGAGTGGTTTTCCCCACACCGCTGCCAGTTCCGGCAATTACCATACGTCGCTCTGTCATCTGCCATTCCCCTTTTCAATCTATAATCTTAGTGTATCTTTTCTGCATATTTGCTGAAACATTCCTTTATGGCACCATGCACCATTTGACCGATTGCTTTTCCGACAAGTGTTCCTGAACCTGCGTGAGCTATATTTGTTCCTTGCTGTGTAAGGGCAAGTAGAAGGGTATCTGATGATTCACCACTCTCAAACATTTGAAGATCATGCATGGTTTTTACTTTCGCTTCAACAGCTGACATGTAACCATCAATAAGGGCACCATCCGTAAAATGGGAATCAATAAACAACATGATGTTTATCGATTTACCTGTACCTCCTGTCACAATTACCATCATGTGGATATCTTCTATTACTTTCGTTACCATCACCATATCCTCGAGTTTTGCGGATGTCACGATTCCAGCATCATAAGGCAATTGCTTATCAGGTTTTGGTCCCTCAAACTGACAAAATTGCTTTAACCACTGTATTCCTGCTCCAACGGCAGTATTGGAAATGGTACGTAAAGGCCGATTAAAATGAACATGAAGATAATCTTCACTTTGTATTATTTTATAAGAATCTTCAAAGTTAAATAACTGACTGGATGAAAAGTGGTTTGGTGTCATCAGAAGCTGTGGTTTAGGAACAGTTGGATGTGATTGAGATTTCACTTTCACCTCGTAAACCTTCTTTAATTGATCTTCTTTCCTTAACAAATCCACCTCTCCTGCTTCTAAAAAGCTCCCATTGTGTAGTAAAGCTACGCGATCTGCATAAAGTGAAGCAACATTCAAATCATGAAGAATCGCAAAAATGGTTAATCCGGTCGTTTTTTGTCGTTCTTTTAGTAGATTCAACATTTGAAATGTATGTTTAATATCAAGATGATTGGTAGGCTCATCCAATAATAAGATTTCAGGCTCTTGTGCTAAAGCCTTGGCCAATAAGACTCTTTGCTTTTCTCCACCACTAATCATTCGGAATTGAGTTTTTCGAAACTCACCTATTTGGGTTATTTCCATAACCTCCTCAATAACTTTACGGTCCTTCTTCGAAAGTTGCTTAAAGATTCCCTTTTGATGAGGATAACGCCCAAGGCTAATGATTTCTTCAACGGTATAATCAAACGATACTTGAACTTCCTGTGTTAAAACAGCCATTTTTTTCGCTTTTTCCAATTTTGAGAGAGTTGAAATTTCTTCACCACAGATTGATATGTTACCGCTATATATCGGCAATTGCCCTGTAATGAGCTTAAAAAGGGTGGTCTTCCCACTTCCATTAGGTCCTAGAAGGGCAAAAAACTCTCCTTTTTTCACTTCTAAATCTAGCCCCTTTATGATAGGGAAATGGGTATAGCCGCCAACTAAGTTTTGAACAGTGATCATTTATTTGCCCCCTTCCCAAATCGTTCTCTAATCAATAGTAGAGCAAATACAGGTGCTCCTATTAAGGCAGTGATTACGCCAATGGGCAGTTCTTTTGGAGCAATGATCGTTCTTGCCATTAAATCAGCTAATATGAGAAAAGCTCCTCCTACTAGCATGGATAGTGGAAGGACATGGCGATGATTCGGGCCGGTAACAAGTCTGATTAAGTGTGGAATTACAAGACCAACAAATCCGATCGACCCTGACACAGCTACAGCTGCTCCCGTTAATAATGATGCACCTATCAGAACAAATGTCTTTCCCTTTTTAACATCAACTCCAATATGATCTGCTGCATCCTCACCCAGTGCTAGGGCATTTAATTCTCGATAGTGGTAGATTAATATAAATGAACCAATGAGCATAAATGGCAGGATTAGTTGGATATGACTCCATCCTCTCATTCCAACACTCCCATATAGCCAATAGATAATTTGGGTCATAGATTCTCTATCACTTAATGAAATAATGAGAGAAACAATTGAGCCAATAAAGGCACTAACAATAATTCCGGCAAGAATAATAGTTTCAATCGCTAAACTTTTACTGCTCAATCGAACGAGTCCAAATACAATGAATAATGAAATTAAACCAAATATTATCGCGACAACAGGAAGTGTAAAACTACCCAATCCGACAATACTTACTTGGAAAAACAATACCAAAACTGCGCCCAGGGAGGCACCAGAGGATACTCCTATCGTATAGGGGTCTGCTAATGGATTGCGTAAAAGGCCTTGAAAAGCTGCACCTGCTAATGCGAGGGATGCTCCTATGCAAAATGCTAGAAGAACTCTTGGCAGACGGATATTCCAAATAATCATTTCTTCATTTTTGGCTACATCGGACAGCCAACCCATATTTAACGTTTTATCTAATATGATATGTAAAATAGTAGGAACAGTAACGGTTACACTACTATAAAACAAGCCAAGAAGGCAGATTCCAAGTAAAAGCCCTCCGCTTATTACATACAACCAAGCTATTTTATTGTTTGAAAATTTCCGGATAGATAAGTTCCGCAAGTGTCTCGACTCCTTCAATTAAACGAGGTCCAGGTCTCGTAACGGTATCACTATCCACATCAAATATGTCTCCATTTTTAATAGCTGGCACTTCTGCCCATCCTTCGCGTTTTAGCACCCCAGCTGTTGGATTTTCTACATAGTAGCCATACGTTGTGATAATCACATCAGGGTTTAATTTTACTATTTCTTCTTCCGTCATCTTTACCCAACCCTCTTGATCCCCCGCAGCATTCTCGGCTTGAATGGATTCAAGCATCTCATGCATAAAGGTGTTTTGGCCTGTCGTAAAAATATCCGGGGCCGGTGAAACTTCTACCCAAACTTTCTTTTTATCAATGACTGCCCCTGCCGCTTTGTCTTTAATTGTTTGAAGCCGCTCTTTCATATCCGTAACGATTTCTTCTGCTTCGGTCTTACTTCCGGCAGCCTCACCAATCATCTCAATTTTGCTATACACATCCTCAAAAGACGCAGCACTGCCAACAACTATTACTTCGATCCCAGCTTCTTCAAACTTTTGTAATACATCCGGGTGTGTTTTGTAATGATAATCCGTTACAAGCGCCATATCCGGAAGAAGTGAGAGAACAAGTTCTGCATTGATATCTTGTGCTCCAACCTTTTCTATTTTTTCTACTTCAGGTGGATAGTTATCATAATCGGAAACACCAATGATTTTATCGCCTAACCCAAGGGCAAACGCTATTTCTGTATTACTTGTCTGAATCGAAACAATCGTTTCTGGTGCTTTCTCTATCGTTACCTCTCGATTAGCATCGTCTGTGATTGTTACCGGGAATTGATCTACACTTTCCCTTTCGACTTCTGTCTTGTTGTTTTGGGTAGCAGCTGCTTTATCTTTTGAGTCCTGTCCCTGTGTACCACAGCCTACAATTAAACCCATGGTTACCAGAAGAACAACACCGAATAAACCCCACTTTTTTACCTTCTCTTTCATAACTTTTTTCCTCCTACTTCTTTTTGACAACAAAAAAACGCTTTTCCTACGGAAAGCGTGTAAAAAGGCAGATTTATAATACTTAGTCTTATAGACAGCGTATAACATGCAATCTTCATAATTAATAATAAATATTACGTAATCGATTACCTGCACTTTAAACATTCCTTTCCTCGAGGAAGCTTAAAAAACATAATAGGCAGGTCTCCTGACTTGCGAATCATCGGTCGATTATTCCTTCCCATGTTAAAAAACACAGTGGATATCTATAACCTTCCTTCTCGCTTACAGTGGCGGGACCGTGTTGGACTTTCACCAACTTCCCTCTTAGTCTTAAATAAATCTTGCTGATTATTTAAGAAACCTATTTGTCTAGTATTCATTTTTTTGTTATAAAAGCCATTATAGTAGAGTATTCCTCCTTTGTAAACTATTTCAAATTTTATTAAATCCTACACTTACAAATGAGCATAAAAAAAGAAGCAGAGATCATTTATCATGAACCCTGCTTCTTTTTTTTTGCCCCTGCCAAGGAAAATAATTATATCATACCTAAGGTCTAGAATTAATATTGTTGTTTTTTAGTCAAATATCAGTCGAAAATAACGTTACCCTATGAGGTATAATAAGACTTACAAATGATTGAGTATTTATTATAAAAAAGGTGGTTATTTTAATGAATCGATTCAGGCTCATATTTGTAATAGCATTCCTCTTAATCCTTGCTGCATGTGGAATAAGTACCGAGGGATATCGAAATATATCTTCAGATGAGGCAAAGAAACTCATCGATAACAAGGAAGTTGTTGTACTGGATGTTCGAACACCTGAAGAGTATCAAGATGGCCACATTCCTAATGCCCTATTGGTACCACTTCAAGAGCTAGAAAATAAATTGAATGATTTAGATAAAACTGAACCTTACCTAGTGGTTTGCCGTAGTGGAAATCGATCTACACAAGCTAGTGAGATTCTAACAAGCAATAGCTTTACAAATATATATAATATGACGGGCGGGATGAATAGCTGGGTATACGAAATTGCAAAATAGCCTCTGGTATATTATTACTTGAGGCTATACTATTTCCATCCAAATTTTTGTAGCTGTTGCTAAAATTAATAGGGCCAATACAACTTGTAAAATCTTTGTGTTTATCTTTTTACCAGCCATGGCACCTAATGGGGATGCAATAAGACTGGCAATAATCATAATAACGGAAGGTAAGAATTCTACTTGTCCAGTAGTAATTTTTCCAACGGTGGCACCGATTGAAGATAGGAACGTAATAGCCAAAGAAGATGCAATCGTCATACGTGTAGGTATTTTTAATACGACTAGCATAATCGGAACTAATAAAAACGCACCTGCAGCTCCAACGATTCCGGAACCAATTCCAACAATTAATGCTAGCGATGCTGCCAGCCATTTATTAAACTTCACCTGATCAAGAGGAATATCATCAATACCCTTTTTCGGAACAACCATCATGACTGCCGCTATTAATGCTAATATACCATAAACTAAATTGATAGCTCCTTCTGTCATTACCCTTGAACCATAACCGCCAACAAAACTTCCAATTAAAATGCTGGCTCCCATATATCCTATAAGTGTTTTATTTAGGTACCCACCTTTACGGTACGCCCAAACACCACCAATTGTTGCAAAAAATACTTGAACAGCACTTATTCCTGAAACTTCGTGGGCACTAAATGCTGCTAAACCAAATATAGGTGGAATATATAGAAGCATTGGATATTTAATAATGGAACCGCCTATTCCTAACATTCCAGATATATATGAACCAATAAAACCAATTAAGAAAATAGTAATTATAAAGCTAATATCCATGGTACTGCCTCCCCCCTTAAGAAAAGGGAACCACAATCGGTTCCCTATTTCTTAACCTTTTTTTATCCAGAACTTCAAAACATCGTTCTCTACTTCATGATTCACTAGCTCGTGACCGCCTGATTTTGCCCATGCTGTAAGATCATTTTTTGCTCCCTTATCCGTAGCGTGGATTTCTAATACTTGACCGCTTTCTAATTCATTTATTGCCTTTTTTGTCCTAACAATCGGCATCGGACATGCTAGCCCTTTTGCATCTAAAATTTTATTTGCTTCCATTTCTTTTACCCCCTAGTATTTGTTGTTTTTATCGAACGGCACAGCGATTCGGCCCAATTTCCATTTCACGTTGTTTTTCTTCATCGGGATTGATTTTCCCCATATTCGTTTCACGAATCTCTTGATACGCATTAGGTTGTGGTGGTAAGTTTTCCGTTACCAATTTTCTAAACTCATTTTCGTCTTTAATATTCAAGCCATGATTTTTAGCATATAATGTTCCTAGTTTTTCTGATACACTGCCATCTTCGTTCAATTCTTCAATGATCATAAAGTGAGCGGGAAGAACGAGTAATTCCTCTGATAATTCTCTGTAGCGTTTATAAAGACTCTCTCTCAAATCTTCAACCCAATCTTGTGCCAATCCGGCTAAATCCGGTCTTCCAATTGAGTCAATAAACAAGATATCTCCAGATAGTAAAAACTTTTCATCCACAATAAATGAAGTAGACCCAATAGTATGGCCAGGAGAATATAAGGCATGAATATTAATTTCTACATTCCCAATTTCCACAAGATTTCCATCTTCTAATGGTTGGTAGGCAAATGTAACTTCTGTTGCATCTTTTGGAGGAAGCCAATACGTTGCGCCTGTCTTTTCTGCAATGTTTCTTCCACCCGAGATGTGGTCCGCATGTAGGTGTGTGTCAAAAACATGAGTAATTTTTGCACCGATACTGTCAGCAAATTCAAGATAGATATCTGTCATCCGAGTGGCATCAATAATAGCGGCCTCGCCGTTTGACACAACCATGTAAGATAAGCATCCTTTACCAATACGTACAAACTGATAAAATTCGCCAGCTTCTTTTAAATCGCCAACCTTTACAGGTTCTAGATGCTCACTCCAAGCTTTCATACCACCCTTTAGGTAAGAAACTGTCAGCCCTTCATCAGCGAGCATTTCTGCCACCATAATAGATGAGCCTTCCTTCGCGCACACTACCAAAACTTCTTTATCAGAAGGAATCTTATCCATAATACCTTCAACACCATCCAGCAATTCAAAATATGGGATGTTTAAATATTTGAAATTCTCACCTTCAATTTTCCAATCCTGAAAATCACTCTCATTTCGAACATCTAGAATAAATAATTCTTCCTTACTAAATACCTTTCTCGTTACCTCTTTAGAAGTCATTGCATTGACGGTCATGTTATTTTACCCCCTACGGTATATATCGTTTGAAAAAAATATGGCTAAACTTATCCTATAGTGTAGTTGTTTTCCCGCACCATTGAATCATTCCTGGGATTACGTTAATAACTTTAGTAAATCCCTTTTCTGCCAGCTTTTGTGCAGCCAGGTCACTGCGACTACCTGTCCGGCAAACAACATATATTTCTTTTTCTTTATCTAATTCACCTGAACGTTGCTCTAGTTCACCCAACGGAATAGAGATAGCATTAGGTATATGATTAAACACATATTCTGCTGTTTCTCTTACATCAAGAACAACAATATTTTCACTTGCTTCAAGTTTCCTTTCGAGTTCACTATTATTAATGACATTCGGATGTTTTCTTTCAATTTTTTCATCATTTGAAGACTTTCTTATATAATGTCTTAATACTTCTCCTTCCTCCAATGTCCCTAAATACTGATGCCCTGTACTTTCAGACCATGCCTTAATATCAGCTTTTGACCCCTTATCTGTTGCTTGGACTTCTAATACTTGACCAGCCTCTAATCCACTCATTGTCTTCTTTGTTTTAACAATTGGCATTGGACATGCTAATCCCTTCGCATCTAAAATTACGTTTGCTTTCAACTTCTCCATCTTAAAGCCTCCATTTTTACCCTAAGGGGTATTTTGTTTTTCAAAAAAATCTATTCAACTTTGCCTTCCCAGGACATCATTCCGCCTGTCATGTTTGTCACATTAAACCCTTGGTACTCAAGAAATTGTGTTGCCTGACCACTTCTTGCTCCAGACCGGCAAACCATGATATATTCTTTTGATTTATCTAATTCATGCATACGGAACTCCAATAATCCTAACCGGATGTTTACAGCACCAGGTATCTTACCGCCAGCTACCTCATCAACTTCTCGAACATCAATAATATTTAACTTTTTTCCTTGGTTTAGTAATTGTTCAACTTCCTTTGCAGTTAGAGCTTTCATATGAATATCCTCCTCTTTTATCTATTATTATGACCAAGCGTTCATGCCGCCTTTTACGTTTGTTATTTTCGTATAGCCTAATTTTTTTAATACCTTACTTGCTTGCCCGCTTCTCATACCACTTTGACAAATGACAATTACTTCTTTGTCTTTCGAAAGTTCTTTTTCCGCTTTTTGTGCAAGTTGATTAAGTGGAATATTCTTGAATTCCCTAATGTGATTTCCTTTATATTCTCCAGGTGTTCTTACATCTATAAATAATTTATTTTTATCCTTTAGTTCATTTTTTAATTCTGTAGTTGAAATATTTCGCACGCCTTTTGTTGGCACGAAACGATAGGCAATCAATAATATAAAAATTGCTATGAATGCGTAATTAATATATTCCAAATATAGTTCCTCCTTTGGTTCTCAAAATTATATAAACAGATTGACATTACCATTTTCAGCCTCTGCTAAATAAGCTGCTACACCGGCATATTCTATATTGTCTAAAAGTTCTTTTTCTTGCAAACCTAGTAAATCCATTGTCATGGTACATGCTATTAATTTTACATCCTGCTCTTTAGCCATTTCAATTAGTTGAGGGAGAGGAAGTGCATTGTGTTTCTTCATTACCTTCTTAATTAACTTAGGTCCAAAACCTGCAAAGTTCATTCTTGATAGACCCATGTTATCAGCGCCTCTTGGCATCATTTTTGCAAACATCTTCTCCAAAAATCCTTTTTCAACTGCAATATTTTCATCTTTTCGTAAAGCATTCAATCCCCAGAAAGTGTGAAAGATTGTTACTTCATGATCATAGGCTGCAGCACCATTTGCAATAATATAAGCTGCCATTGCTTTATCATAATCTCCGCTCAATAAGACGATAGTTGTTCTTTTCTTCTCTGTCATTTTAGTGACCTCCTATATTGTAATTACCTATATGGGTATTAATTACTTAAAAAAAATATCTTTATTACCTTTACCCCTATGGGTATCATAGTAAAGAAAATAAAAGAGGGTGTCAACCCTTTTTTATCGACTTTTTACTAATAGATCTACTGCTTCTTTAATTAATTCTTCTGCACTTCTTTCCTGCGTTTCCTCTGCTTTTTTGACACACTCGACTAAATTTGAACTTACAATTACCCCTATTGTCCGATCAATGGCTGTTCTAGCTGCAGATAACTGAGTTATAACATCTTTACAATCCTTTTCTTCTTCCATTAAACGTAAAATTCCTCTAAGCTGCCCTTCGATACGTTTCACCCTATTTTTTATTTGATCATTATAGTCCATGACTTTACCTCCTTAACAGTTCTTTATTTCTAATTGACGACATTCATTTATACTATTTTGCCTAACCAATGAATATCCAACAATTTTATATCCCTTGTGTTTAAGTGCACGGATTCCAACATTTCTCTCAAGTAAACTTGATACAACTAAATGTGTAAATCTTTTTGTGGAATCTCTTTAGTGTGCCTTTTAAGGTAGGCTATTGGGATATTTAGTGACCCTTCAACTGGGTTCTGATAGGATTCATTATAATCTCTTAAATCAATTATTTCTAATTTAGTCGAATCAACTTCTTCTAGCATAGTATATTTTACACCGATGACTGGAAAATACCTTTTATATAATATAATTAGTAATACTAGTAATACTAAAATTAAATATATCATTTATGCCTCCCGCAATGAAACAAATATCAATGACAGGATTAATAATATACCCCCACAGGTATAAAGTCAATAGCAAATAGTAAATAAATACTACATATAAAAGACCGCAGTTAATAGCAGTCTTTTCGGAAATAACGATCAATAACTCGCTTATTTCCTTTTAATCCAGAATTTAATCAGTTTATCATTTTGTTCAATTTTTAAAATCGTATGTCCAGCATTTTTTGACCAAGCTGGAAGGTCATTTAGTGCACCTCTATCTGTCACATGAAGCTCTAAAACTTGATTACTTTCCAATGACTCAATGCCTTTCTTAAGTTTAACAATTGGCATTGGGCAAGTAAAACCACTAACATCTAAAACAGATTCTACAATTATTTCATTGGCTTTTTCTTCAACTACCTTTGTCTCACCAAGGTCGTTTGTTTTCGTTTCAACATTTTTATTTATATTAGTTCCATATACAGAGGAATAGGTTTTCCAACCGCCATCCACATTTTTAACATGGTACCCATTATTTTTTAGAATCCGGCTTGCTAAATATCCTCTTAACCCCACCTGACAACTTACATAAACCACTTTATCTTTTGGGATATCAATTAATTTATTTCTTAGGTCGTTAAGGGAGATATTTATTGAACCTTCTATAAAACCAAATTCACGTTCCATTGGTTCGCGAACATCGATTAAAAGTCCACCCTCTGATACAATTTTATCAACCTCATGCCATTGGATATGTTCTAATTCACCCTCCATGATATTCGTTGCTACATAACCTGCCATATTTACAGGATCTTTTGCTGATGAAAATGGTGGTGCATAAGATAATTCTAAATTTGTTAAATCTTCTACCGTTAATCCGCCCTTAATAGCTGTTGCAATAACGTCAATTCGCTTGTCGACGCCGTCTGCACCTACAGCCTGAGCACCAAAGATTTTTCCAGTTTCTTTGTCAAAGATTACTTTTAATGCAATCGGTGCCGCTCCTGGATAATAACCAGCATGAGAACTTGGATGAATATGAACGACCTCATAGTTTACACCTAAACGCTTTAATGTTTTTTCATTGGCTCCTGTTGCAGCAACCGTTAAGTCAAACACTTTTGCGATCGAGGTACCTAATGTCCCCCGGTACTTCTCTTTTTTGCCCATCATGTTATTCGCTGCAATACGCCCTTGTCGATTTGCAGGACCAGCAAGTGGAATCATTGCCTTTGTGCCATTAATGTAATCGACAACTTCCACTGCATCTCCCACTGCATAAATATCTCCATTAGAAGTTTGAAGATATTCATTTATAATAATTCCTCCACGCTCTCCTAATTCCAGTCCTGCTGTTTTTGCTAATTCATTTTCTGGTCTAACACCGATTGAAAGAATAGTCATATCTGTTTGGATTTCCGTTCCATCTGATAAGATTACTTTCTTACCATGTTCAGCAAATGATTGGACTCCATTTTCTAATAACAGTTGAACACCTTTTTCTTTTAAATGAGCGTGTAAAATACTGGCCATTTCAACATCAATTGGTGCCATAATTTGATTGGCCATTTCAATAAGTGTTACTTCTATTCCTCTATCAACAAGGTTCTCGGCCATCTCAATTCCAATAAATCCACCACCGACAACAACAGCCCTTTTTGGATTATGGTTATCAACATGGTTTTTGATTTTATCCGTATCAGGAATATTTCTTAATGTAAATAATGACTTATTTTCACTTAAACCAGGAATAGGAGGAACGATTGGTCTTGCTCCAGGGGATAATAATAACTTGTCATAGGACTCTTCATAAACTTCTCCAGATTGTAAATTCTTTATCATTACACTTTTCTTTTCAGGATTAATGCTTATTACTTCACTTAAATTTCGAATATCTAGATTAAATCGTTCAGACATTCCTTTAACTGTTTGTACTAATAGTTTGCTTCTGTCTTTAATTGTTTCACCGATATAATATGGTAAACCGCAGTTGGCAAAAGATATATGTTCTCCACGTTCCACAAGAATAATCTCTACATCTTCACTGATTCTTCTTAGTCTAGCAGCAGCAGTAGCTCCGCCTGCAACTCCCCCTACAATGATCACTTTCTGTGTCATAATTTTCCCTCCAAGGTGATATATGTTTTTATTTGGATAAGTTTAATTAAATAGCTTAGGTATATCTACTGGGGTTCATATACCCATAAGGGTATTATATTACTTAAAAAATATATGTAAAGTCCATTTAGAGACTTTCACATAATCTTCACAAATAGCTTCCTTAACTAATATAGTTAAGGCATTAGACATCATTATTAATAAAAAAAACAACGTCCAACCGAAGTTGAAACGTTGCTGTTTTCCTTTATATCCTTATATAGCTTCCTTAACATCCTCTTTCCTTTGTTTATCCACCGTTTTCTTTCTATTCATTTGTAACTGACCTAGTCCTAACTCGATTGCCTCCCGTTTTAACGATTTAAGTAAGCTGACTACCATTAACACCATAATAAATGAAAATGGAAGAGCTGCAATGATCATTGTGTTTTGCAGCGCTTGCAGGCCCCCAGAGTAAAGAAGAGCGAGTGCAATAACAGAGAGAAAGATTCCCCAAGTAGCTTTAATCGCTGTACTTGGATTTAGCGATCCATTTGTTGTCATCATTCCTAAAACAAACGTACCTGAGTCAGCGGATGTAACAAAGAAGGTAACAATAATCAAAATGGCGAACAGAGATAACGCCATTCCGAAAGGAAACCCTTCTAACACGCCGAAAAGAGATTCCTCTGGTGCTAATGAAGAGATCGAAAGCAGCCCTGTAGATTCAGTGAAAATGGCGGCACTTCCAAAGGTTGTAAACCAAATGAATCCAATAAGTGTCGGAACAAGTAAGACTCCTACGACAAATTCACGAATCGTCCGGCCCTTTGAGACTCTTGCAATAAACACTCCAACAAATGGAGCCCATGCAATCCACCATGCCCAATAAAAAATTGTCCACCCATTAATCCAGTTCCGCCCCTCTTCATTCAAAGGAGCAATACGCAAACTCATGTTAATGAAATTTTGCAAATAAGCCCCTACTGTATCTGTAAACAAGTTTAGGGTAAAAAGTGTCGGGCCAAGAATAAATACAATCATTAAGAGGACCGCCGAAAGCCCCATATTCACATTACTGAGAATTTTAATACCTTTGCTTAGACCCGTTAATGCCGAAATCATAAACAACACGGTCACAACGAGAATGATAACAGTTTGGGTTGTCAGCGTACTAGGAACATCAAAAAGGTAGGTCAACCCACCATTGATTTGCATTGCCCCAAATCCCAATGAAGTAGCGACTCCCATAACAGTAGAAATGACAGCAATGACATCAATTGCTTTCCCTACAGCTCCATCCGCATGTTTCCCAATCAATGGTCGTAAAGTACGACTAATTAAGCTTAGTTCCCCTTTTCTAAAAGTAAAATAAGCTAAAACCATCGCAATTGAACCATAGATCGCCCATGCATGAATCCCATAATGAAAGAACGTAAATCTCATTGCATCTTTTATACCTTGATCTGTCCCCTCTTGTCCTGTAGGAGAACTAATCATGTAATGGCTTATAGGTTCATACGTTCCATAAAACATTAACCCAATCCCGACACCCGCACTAAAAAGCATTGCAAGCCAAGTTGGACGTGAAAACTCAGGCTTATCCTCCTGTTTCCCGAGCTTAATCCGGCCAATTGGACTTACTAATAAATAGAAGCACACAAACACAAACAATGAAACAAGTAAAAGATAATACCACCCAAACGAATCGGTTATTACTCCTTGAGTACTACTCGTGACTTTCTCTAACGACGATGGCATTGCGATACCCATAAAAACTATACCGACCAATAATACGATTGACACATAAAAAACTGTTGAAGCATTTTTCATAATTTTAACTCCCATCTTTGATAAATTCGCAGAGGGCTTTACTTCAATTGGTGAACATATTAAAATGCAAAACCATATGATGAACGTATTTTTTGTGAAGTAAAATGAATCTTAACCCTTAAAATTGCGTTCATGAATTAACTTTTAATACAACATGCTCGTAAAATACCGTTGTCCTTCTATTTGGGTATGATGGAATAAATAGTTAGATTGAATACAACAGAGGTCGAGAAACTGTTACAGGTTTATAGGGGAATATTAAAACTATAACAAAGTGGACTATACCAAGCAAAGTGGAAATAAAAGCGTATTTAAGGCTCTCGTCTTGTTACCGCTTTATAGAAGGAAGAATCTAGACATATTCTTAAAATAACTCCCAGATCCTCAATATACAGCCAGTTTTCATTAGTTTAATAGAAACACATTAAGCGTTTTTCCAAATAAATTAAACAAAAGAGCACTCACAAATGTTTATTTTCAGACATTTGTGAGTGCTCTTATAGTTTTGACATAGATATACCGGTGGTCGGGGTCGAACCGACACTCCTTGCGGAACACGATTTTGAGTCGTGCGCGTCTGCCAATTCCGCCACACCGGCAAATAAATTGGCAGGGGTAGTAGGAATTGAACCCACACCAAAGGTTTTGGAGACCTTCGTTCTACCTTTAAACTATACCCCTAAGTGATAATGATTTTGCTTTAAGAATAAATTTGGTGGAGGGGGACGGATTCGAACCGCCGAACCCGGAGGGAGCGGATTTACAGTCCGCCGCGTTTAGCCACTTCGCTACCCCTCCACATTGGAGAAATTAATGATTAAAATTTTATGGAGGAGGAAGAGGGATTCGAACCCCCGCGCGGTTTGACCCGCCTGTCGGTTTTCAAGACCGATCCCTTCAGCCAGACTTGGGTATTCCTCCGAAAAAATATGCACAAAGATTTTAAAAACTTGGTAGCGGCGGAGGGGATCGAACCCCCGACCTTACGGGTATGAACCGTACGCTCTAGCCAGCTGAGCTACACCGCCAAATTCTAATTACATGGTAAGTTATTTTCAAAAAGGTGAAAAAACCTGATTATTTTGCTTCGCAAAAAATCTTGGTGGAGCCTAGCGGGATCGAACCGCTGACCTCCTGCGTGCAAAGCAGGCGCTCTCCCAGCTGAGCTAAGGCCCCAAGTTGTTTATTGAAGATGGTCGGGAAGACAGGATTCGAACCTGCGACCCCTTGGTCCCAAACCAAGTGCTCTACCAAGCTGAGCTACTTCCCGTAAAATATGGCGCGCCCGAAAGGAGTCGAACCCATAACCTTCTGATCCGTAGTCAGACACTCTATCCAATTGAGCTACGGGCGCATTAAATTATACTGAATGTTAATTTCACCATCGCAAAAAACTTGGTGCCGAGGACCGGAATCGAACCGGTACGGTAGTCACCTACCGCAGGATTTTAAGTCCTGTGCGTCTGCCAGTTCCGCCACCCCGGCAACATTGGAGCGGAAGACGGGATTCGAACCCGCGACCCCCACCTTGGCAAGGTGGTGTTCTACCACTGAACTACTTCCGCATATTATTTCCAGTTAGAAAACATAAGTGCGGGTGAAGGGAGTCGAACCCCCACGCCTTGCGGCGCCAGATCCTAAGTCTGGTGCGTCTGCCAATTCCGCCACACCCGCATGTTTTTCAAAAAAGCTTACTAGAAATCTAAGTTACTAATTTCGCCACGTCGTAGCGGCGACATTGATAATCTTACAACGAATTGCGACAAAAATCAACACCAAATTTCAAAAGATTTTTTTGGAAGTAAAAAAACACAAATAACTTATCCAATAATACTTTAAAATCCTAAAAGCATGCAAAGATTTTGTCACGATAAAAATAATAATGGTTTAGAACCTTTTTAATGGGAAAAAATACATTATAATTCATTCCCAAAAAAAGGAGATGATGTAACCTTGAGTTATATCCAGAAAAAAGACGCTGACAAAATTCTAACGAATCAGGAAAAGAAGGAAGAAAACTCAAGTAATGGTGAGAAATCACCTGAATTTGATGTTTTTGGAACAGCTCTTAATGACCTGCATAGTCCTTTTGAATTTTAAAACCGATAGTATAAAAGAGATTTTCCTCTTTTATACTATCGGTTTTCTACCTTTTTATCGCCTTTAAAACAATAGCTTCTCCAACAAATGAAATAATTTTATCATTCTCAATCAGAATACTAAATTTTTGTTTGATTTCTTTGGAGGATTTAAGAATCAATTGAGTTAAATTATTCTTTTCAGGTTCTGGAAGCTTCATGTTTGCACACCATGGTTCAAAACGAAAAGTTTTCTCAAATCGGCGCCATTCAAATATTTCCAAACCACTTTCCTCAAGCTTTTTGATCCATTCAGTTTTTTTCCAAGCTCGAAAATGACTATAATCACGTAGTTTTTCAATTTTATTATAAAAATGATCATATTCTTCATTTTCAGGAACAACATTATCGTCCAATAAAAATTGTCCATTTGGCTTTAGTACTCGATAAACTTCCTTAATGAATAAATCCACATTTGGGAAATGATGTGGAGCAATCCTACAGGTAACAATATCAAATGAGTCATCAGGAAAAGGCAGGTTTTCTGCATCTCCTAGAACAAATTCCACATTTGAATGGCCATTTCCTGTAATAAAGCTCTCAGCCGCTGCCAACATCTTTGCAGTAAGATCCAATGCCGTTACCTTCTTAACTAATGGTGCAAATGCGTTGGCAGTATGCCCGCCACCAGTTGCAATATCGAGCAGTATTTCCTGTCCTTTGACTTCCGCCATCTTAACCATCATCAATAAGTCTTTTCCATCTTTATGAATAGGACTAGACACGTAAGAATTTGCATTATTCCCAAATTGCTGCTGAACATCTTTTTTTATATCCATATCAATTCACCTCGTACTTCTAATTTATTCTATTCAATTAATAATTAAAATTACGAGGTTTTTATGATTCATCATAAGAAGAACTTATAGAACTTTACATTTCAAATTCGAGAACTACAGGACAATGATCACTACCCATTATTTCACAATGTATATCTGCAGAGGTCAGAGATTTGCTAAGTCTTTCTGAGACTATAAAATAATCAATCCGCCAGCCAATATTCCGCTCACGAACCTTTGCCATATAGCTCCACCATGTATAGGCTCCTTCTTTTTCAGGATTAAAATAGCGATAGCTATCAACAAAACCTGACTCTAGCAAAGATGTCATCTTTCCACGTTCCTCCACTGTGAACCCAGAATTACCCAAGTTAGACTTAGGGTTTCTCAAGTCAATTTCATGGTGGGCAACATTTAGATCACCACATAGTACTACAGGCTTAACTTGATCTAAATCTTTTAAATGTTCGATGATTCTGTCTTCCCACTCTAATCGGAAACCTAGTCTTGCCAAATCTCTTTGTGAATTTGGTGTGTAGACATTCACAAGGTAAAACTTTTCAAACTCTAACGTAAGAATTCGACCTTCATCTTGAGAATCCTCATCCCCCAAACCATAGCGGACTGAAATTGGTTCAATTTTCGTAAAAACAGCCGTACCTGAATATCCCTTTTTGACTGCGTAGTTCCAGTATTGATGGTAACCCTCTAGTTCAAGGGAGATTTGACCTTCCTGTAATTTTGTCTCCTGAACACAAAATATATCTGCATTAACTTCTTTAAAATAATCTAAAAATCCTTTATTCACACAGGCTCTAAGCCCGTTTACATTCCAAGAAACTAATTTCATGATTTTATTATCCTTTCCCCGATTATTCTCAAATCATTCATAGTTTGATAGGAGACATTGTATCAGCTTTAGATAATGATGGAAAGCAGTTCGTTTTTTGAATGTTATTTTTCAAAAGTCAGGCGCACATTGAAAGTAAGAAAGTCATGCGATAAGACAAAAAAGGCAACTGAATAGTTGCCTTTTTTCATGGGATTAGGTATTGTTCGGTTAATTTTGTTGCAAATAGCTGAGAAGCTGGAACGATTTTGATGTTTCGTCTTTTAAATTCGTCCATTGATTGAAAAATCCCTACAGAACATACTTTACCTGTAACACCAACATGACCAATGGCGATTCCTCTGCCTGTGAATTCAGTGATTTTAGCTAACCGATTCATTTGTTTTCTAACGTGACTTGAAGAAGAGATATCATCTAGGAAAACGTCTCTTTTTAAAAGCGGCACATTCATTTCCTTTGCAATTTGTGGAAACTTCGATTTAGGGCTTGTCCCGCTGTCGACAATATACAACTTTTTCTCCTTCGCCACTTCAACAATGGCTCTTACTACTTCCTCATCCTCAACAGCAAGGGACCCCATATGATTATTTAAACCTACTGCATACGGAACAGACTTTAGTGCTTCCTTCACCCTTTGCTTTACCTCTTTGTGTGAAAGATCTACCGTTATCGGTTTTGGGCCGAGCCAGGAACGTTTCCCTTTTTTCGGCTGCATAGGTAAATGAACCATGACCTCGAATCCATTTTTATGTGCCCATTCAGCATGTTCTTTTGAATGTTCAGTAAAGGGCATAACCGCTGCGGTAATGGGAATGTCTCCTTCTAGAAAATCTCTAACTCCCCCCGTTCCTCCGCCAAAATCATCAATAATAATAGCAGCCTTAAGCTGCTTATCATTATTCTTTTCAGCTGAAGCTGGGGTTTGCATGGTAAGCAATAGGAATGGGATCAGTATTAATGCAAATCGTTTCATAAAAACCTCCATAGAGATGTTTTTACGTTAATTTGCCCTGTGAGGTTGGATTCATTCTTGAGATGTAAATGTATCTTCTAAAGCCTTCGCAATACTGTTGCTAAATTTTATAGCAAAGGAATTCTTAGAGATAACTACCTCCCTAACCACTTTAGCCAGCATGACTTTTTTCTCCTGTAAATCTATGGAATTCTTATAGGTTTCTTTCCAATCTTTAAGCTGGTAATTTAACTTGTCAACATTAGAGCTATCGACTTCAGCATCCTCAATTTCTTTTTTGTACTTATCAATTCTTTCTAACAAGTCAATCTTAATGGCTCCATACTCCTCCATCTTTTTTGTTACAAATTCAATACTCATTTTTGACTTACCCAGCATTATATCATCAAAGTATTTTTCAACATCAATCAATGCATTACTTACGTCCTCGTATTGCTTTTCAAACTCTTTAACCTGTACTTTTCTTGCATCAAGTTCCTCAAAATCATATGAAATCTTCTCTGTATAATAACAATCAAACTGAATAGAGGTAATTACCTTTATGACCTCTTCCTCAACCTGTTTATCGATTGTAACCGCTCCAAAGTATCTCTTTTCATGACCAATAGGATTATTTCTAGCATGATGACAACTATACCTGTAAGTTCTGTACTCAACCACAGTCCCATCTTTATTGATTCTTTTCTTGTTAGTGAAGTCAGACTTTAGCTTATGACCACAATATGCACAGATAGCCAAGCCAGATAATAATACCTGTGATTTAAGTGGAACTCCAGACTTTGTTAAGCCACTATTCTCTTTTGCTCTATTATCCATTAGCTCCTGAGTTTTTTTAAACTGCTCTTTAGATACAATGACTAAATCGGGATTAAAAGGCTGTATTAACCATTCATATCGTTTGGTCTCTTTTCTTTGCTTACTTCTAGTTCCAGCAAACTGCGAAGTGTTGTACTTTTTATGGCCCATGTAAATAGGATTTCTCTGCATCCTAGTTATAGTGTTATGTCGCCATAACTTGCCTCTGTTAGTCAATCCCAAACCATTTAACCATTGAGCTATTGTAGATCCTCCCATAAGCTTATTGGTAGTCAAATCAAATATCATTTCTACAACCTTTGCCTCATCAGGATTAACAACAATCTTTTTTATGTTTTTTTCCTTTTTGCTATTCCTTTTCACCCCTGTGTCAATGAGCTGATAACCATATGGAATAGTACCTCCAAGATAGTAACCTTCCTCATTTAGCTGTTTCATTGCATCCTTTACTCTCATGGAAGTTTTTTTACTTTCTCTCTCGGACTGCCAATATCTGATAAAGTTTTGTGATGCATTTGAATGTTCCTTATTTATTAACTCTCCCTCCTTGACTGACCATACTTGTTTTCCAAGATTATAAAGGGATGCAATCCATAAGCTATACTCAATTCTTCTGCCTAATCTATCTGAATGGTAAACTAGCAAAATATTAAAATCATTATTTATAGCGCCCTGCTTTAATATCTTTAAGGTCTCTCTGTCCTCTATAGCTGTTTTATATCCTGACAGTTTTTCTGTTAACTCTTTTGTTATATGCCATCCTTTTTGCTCTGCAAAAGAATGACATTGAGCTTTTTGCATGGGAAAATCTTCACCATCTGGCACCTGTCTATCAGAAGATACCCTGTATAATGCCCAGACTATCATTATATTTTCCATATGTATTCCTCTCACTCAGCTTCATTTTATTTTGTTGTTACCTGAGATTGATTAGTCCAAAAAACATAAATCTAATATCCGAGAGATAATTGTATTTTGTAAATCAAAATAACTGCCTTCTTGCTGTGGTAGCTAATGTAGAATATCTGGAAGTAAATTAATGGGATTTTATAAAGTCAAAAGGGTACGTATGTTCGCTTACTACTTAAATTATACCATTAAATGAAGGGGAGTACAATTTTCAAATAGCCCAAACAGGCAGAAAAAAAGAGAGCATAGCTGCTCTCTCCTTACTGATGATTATTCCGCGTCAAATACTCTTACTTCTTGCATTTTATCACCATTTCTCATTTTAAGAGCAGTTTCAAGACCTGATGTTACTTGTCCAAAAACAGTGTGAACTCCATTTAAATGAGGCTGTGGCTCATGAACAATAAAGAACTGAGATGAGCCTGTATCTTTACCTGCATGCGCCATTGATAAAGAACCTGCTACATGCTTATGAGGATTTCCTTCAGTCTCACATTTGATGTTCTTTCCGCTGCCGCCCATTCCTGTACCAGTAGGATCTCCACCTTGACTAACAAAACCTGGGATTACTCTGTGAAAAACAACTCCGTCATAAAAACCTGAATTTGCTAATTCCTCAAAGTTTTTAACTGTATTAGGTGCTTCATTAGGGTAAAATTCTAACTCCATCTTTTCTCCATTTTCCATTACTATGTATCCTTTTTTTGCCATTACAAACATCTCCTTTATGTAAAAAATTCATTTTTATCATACACTTTCCAACGAAGAAAAGAAAGTTTCATGGATTAAATCTTAAATTTTGTGGTATTATAACAGTACCCCTTCCGAACATTCGCTTGTTGCGGGACACTTAACCACTGTACGGACGGAAGGGGTACCTAGTGTCGCTTAGGCGGCATTAGGGAAAGCCAAGACTGCGGTCTTGGCTTTTTTAATGCTCTTTATTTGTCAATCGATAAAATAAAAAAATAAACGAGAAGAAAACCAAATAGCCAAAAAAGCTATAGATATGCTTCCACTCACTCGAGTGTGCAAACAGTCCAAACAGCTCCGAAAACCTTTCAAATATGGGCATTAATAAGCTTAAAAATAACAGTATCCCTACTTTCCCCCATTTTGTGACCTTGTTCATCATAGTCAAGTACACCAAAACCAGCACAGGCAGACCTAAAAAGGTAAAAGCAATATTGAACGATAGCAGCTCAGGAAATGGCCTAATCGGGAACATGTACATATTCTTTCCAACAAAGTAAAGATCCAGCGAGGTACCAAGTAATACCGCTAACATGAGTGCAGGACCATATTCTTTAATCAAAGAGGTTAATGACTTTTTTTGCAAAGGCGGCAAGTTCAAGCCTTTCAAGCGTTTTACAGTATTCATATTCAATCTCCCCATTAATTTGTGCCTCACTAAGTTCAGAGAGATCATCGGCAATCTGCCAATCATGAAACCAGTCTCCCTTTTCCGCTTCTTGATGTTGAACATTTTTCCAAGCAGAGTTTAAACCTGGACTATAAATCCTTTTAGCTCCCCATTTTAGTTTGCAGGCGTTTAGACGAAGCTGATACGGAATTCCAGGAAAACCTTCGTTTACATTATTAAAAATATGCGGCCAATAATCTTTTCTTGACCCTGTATGATGATGCGCTTTTGCCCATTGTACAAACTGATTTAATAATTCCTTTTTTTGAAAGAGAACAGCATACAATCTTTTTCCTACTAAGATTCGTTCATGTAAGGACTGAAATTGATGGACCGTATGCCCAGCAAGACTCTTTTTTCGATAGGGAAACAAAATATGGTTAAATGACAGTATATCCTGAAGCTTAAACTCCAACGTGTCTAATACACCTTTTTGATAGATAGGGTTTTGGATTACTCTTTTTTCCAAATAATTTTGTTCATTTATAACAAGAGCAATTGATAAGAAATAGGAGTCTCGTTTCCTCCAAAAATAATTCCAAATCGTCTCCATGAAAATGGATATATTCAGGTAAGGCAGCAAATAAAATAATGGTTTATTTCTCTTTAAGCTCTCACTGTATAGTAATAATTGTGGATAGGCGTCCTGGAATATCAGCCAATTACCGCGCTCTAAAAAGGTGAAAAAGTCATTTCTTTCTTTTTTTGTAAGCAAGCGGGTAAGGAGCTCACCTTTTAAGTCGGTCATGTTCCAGCCGCCGTTTCTCGATACCATATGTCCTAAGAACGCCCAATGAATTTCAGGGTGCTTTTGGTAAATATCAAAATATGCCTTGGTCCGAGTGACATTATTCTGGTTAAGTTCATGTGTTGTACTTTTTATCCGATTTAAAAGATCTTGGTCCTCTTTTGTTAAATGATTAGCGTCGTTACTCGCCGCCTTTTTCATTTTTACCTTTAATTCATCCTTAATAGTTTCAATCGGCGTTTTTTCCCAATTTCTGATAAAAATAATAACCAAACCTCCCTTAAGAATTCTCCTCCTGCTTTCTGAATATGTATAGATGAGAATATTCAATTGGGAGAGGACTGAACGGTACGATGATCAATACAAGTAAAGGCATTGATTGGCTGATTGAGACAATTAGAAGGGATCAGTCTCCCGATGGCTCCTGGAATTATCCATTTGAAACTGGATTATCGACAGATGCCTATATGATCATTTTATTACGGACATTGGAAATAAATGATGAAGATTTAATAAAGGGGCTTTCCAAACGGATATTAAGCAGACAAGAAAAAAATGGTGCCTGGAAACTTTTTTATGATGAACGAAATGGTAACCTCACTGCAACAGTTGAATGCTATTACGCACTCCTTTACTCTGGATATTATGAGAAGCAAGATAAACGTCTTCTGGCTGCAAAGAAGTTCATCTTATCTAAGGGCGGGATTGAAGAAGTTAGTATGTTTACAAAAGTGATGTTAGCCTTAACAGGGCAGATGCAATGGCCATCTTTTTCCCCTCTGCCCATTGAAATAATCCTATTACCACTCTATTTCCCTATCAATTTCTATTCATTTTCCGTTTATGGCAGGGCTAATCTTACACCGATGATGATCCTTTCTGATAAGAAATTTACCTTAAAGACAAAAAAGAGCCCAGACCTTTCTGAATTACGGGCAGGTCGTGATTTCCATGATTCCTGGGTTCGTTCAAATGAATTACGGTCTCTGTTTTCGGTTATTGAGGATGGAGTAAAGGATTTAATAGGTTTACCGAATATGCTGCACAAGCTGGCTATTGAGCGTGCTGAAAAATATATGCTCGGCCATATTGAAGAAGATGGTACTCTTTACAGCTACTACAGCTCCACTTTTTTAATGATTTTCGCCCTCCTCGCCCTAGATTACAAGAAAAGTGACCCCGTTATCACTAGTGCTATTGCAGGGATTAAATCAATGAGGAGCACAATTACTGGACTCCCGCATATGCAATATACGACTGCAAATGTATGGAATACCTCATTAATTGGCTATGCGCTGCAGGAGGCTGGGACTTCACGAGAAGATCCAATGGTCGAGAAAGCCAATCAGTATTTATTAACAAAACAGCACAATAAATTCGGAGATTGGGTGATTCATAATCCTAACAGTTTGCCAGGAGGCTGGGGCTTTTCGGATGTGAATACCATCAACCCCGATGTTGATGATACTACTGCCTCATTGAGGTCGATTTCTAGAATGGACTCTGCTCATCGTGACGCATGGAGTCGGGGGATTAATTGGTTGTTGTCGATGCAAAATGACGATGGCGGCTGGGCTGCTTTTGAAAAAAACACGGATTCGAAGATTTTCGAATTTCTTCCCATTGAGAAAAGCGAATACATTTTATCCGATCCTTCTTGTGCGGATATCACAGGACGGACCCTCGAATTCTTTGGTAACTATACTAATTTATCTAGAGAACACCAAAGTATAAAAAAAGGAGTCAAATGGTTGATAGATCACCAAGAATACGATGGTTCTTGGTATGGGAGATGGGGTATATGTTATATTTATGGCACCTGGGGAGCGGTAACGGGTTTAAGGGCAGTTGGTGTACCTGCTAGTGATTCTTCGATTCAAAAAGCTATACATTGGCTGGAAGGCATTCAAAACGCCGATAGCGGCTGGGGGGAATCCTGTTATAGTGATAGTTTGCAAAAGTATACACACCTTGGAGCCAGCACGTTAACTCATACCGCCTGGGCACTGGATAGCTTAATATCCGTATCAGATAAACCAACAGCTCAAATCGAGAAAGGTATTTCT
This sequence comes from Neobacillus niacini, assembly GCF_019749295.1. Lineage (GTDB taxonomy): Bacteria > Bacillota > Bacilli > Bacillales > Cytobacillaceae > Neobacillus > Neobacillus niacini_D. The sequence continues at coordinate 171,699 of NZ_JACWFG010000005.1, read as the reverse complement.
TATTTGTTGAGGAACCTTCAAAAAGAAGATTGGACCACTGCCTACCCGAAAGGACAAGGAATGGCCGGAGCCTTTTATATCCATTATCACAGCTATCGCTATATCTTCCCGTTGATTGCATTAGCACATTATCGAAAAAAGTTTGAAAAATAACTCGACGGGACTAATGTTCCGTCGAGCTTTTGGTTCATCGCTGATATATTCGATTTTTCGCTGATATATTCGATTTTCGCTGATATGTTCGATTTATCGCTGATATGTTCGATTTATCGCTGATATATTCGATTTTTCGCTGATATATTCCAGTTAACGCCGATATATCCGATATCACGATATCTCTCCAGAAAAATAGTTTAAATATTTATTAGTACTTCTAATTTCTTATAAATCTCAACAATTTCTTCTATTTTCATTCTAACTAACCCGCTGGATGACGGTGCAACAAAATCAATTGTTCCGGAGACGACTGCTTTCTCCTGCTTCCCCCATGGAACAGTTTTCAAACCGCTGTATTCCTGATACACTCCTTTGCCTACAAAGCAGACAATCCTCGGCTTTAATTGCTCAATTTTTTTCCTTAGAATCTCTTTTCCCTCTATATATTCTTCTTTCGTAATCTCATCAGCGGCTTTGGTCGGTCTTGCAACAATATTGGTGATGCCCATACCTAACTCTAACAATTTAGCATCTTCCGCAGCATCAAACCTTCGTGGAGTCAAACCCGCTTCATAAAGAATTCGCCAAAACCGATTGTTGGGATTGGCAAAGTGATGTCCCGTTTCGCTTGAACGAATACTTGGATTAAATCCGACAAATAAAACCTTTAAATTTTCTTTTATATGATCATTTACTGGCTTTAACATATTGACCTCTATTCATTTAACATTAATGACCCTATTTTACTAAACATTCATCAATTTTCATAATTACGCACTGAGGTGAGTACAGTCGCTAGTAACCCTACAATCGAAACAATTAACAACGAATATAGCAATCTAGGTTCCCGAAGCAGAAATAGACTCGACATAATAATCACTGTATCAATCGCATAAGCAATGATCCCGACATTAATCTTTGTCCATTTTGCAAGTAGCAATGCTAGCAGATCCATTCCACCTGGACTAATGTGATTTCTTAACATTATCCCTACCCCAAGTCCAACGATGACTCCCCCGATTATCACAGAGCTAATAATCGGCAAATGGAATACATCTCGTAAAGGTACTAAGATTTCAATCATAAATCCTGAAAAAACAGCCCCGATTAATCCATAAAAGAAGTAATCATAATCCGATTTATAAGCAAGTAGATATACCGGTATATTCAAAAAGACAAACGTCAATCCAATACTAAAATGCCATAGATAGTTGAATACGATGCTAATTCCAAACATCCCGCCATTAATAAGATGGAAGGGTAATATAAACCCATTCACCCCGACTCCAATCATCGTACTGCCAAATCCGATAACCGCAAATTTTTTAAGCATGATTCCCATCCCTTGTCCAAAGTTCTATATATCCACTTATATGTGGTTACAAGGGAGTTCATTCTTAACAAAAAGGCATGTTACGTTAAGCAGATGCTATACTTTTTGACTTTCGGACATGTTTGAACAAGGAAACTGTTAGGGTCAAACAAGGTAAAAACCATAAAAATGATGCATAGGGCAAATACTCCAAAATGGGGATTCCGACTATAGTACTGCACATAATCGCCAACACACTCCAAGGCACAATACCAGGGAAAATCATGGTGGTATCCCCCATCACTCTTGCCAATTCTGCTTTCCCATATTTACTTGACCAATGAGGTAAGAAGGATCTCCCTGTCAGGATAATCGGCAGCGTTTGATTAGCGGCAATAAAACTTATCAATAGAGTAGCCAGCAAAGTTTTAAACGTGTCTCCTGTTAAAGAAGTTGAACTTTGCAGCCATTTATCAAGATAAGGCTGAATGACCTTTAATTCTTCCAGTAGACCATTATAGGCGCCGGCTACTGCAAGAAACAGCAATAGTTCGTACATTTGAATAAAGCCTCCGCCTAGGCCATCAATTCCATTCCAAAAAGCGTGAACAATTTCCACTAGCGCTACACCCTCAATTAACGAAATGATGCCAGCGGAAATGATACTTGTAAGAAAAGCATAAATAATACTAACTCGGAATAGAACCAAGAGAAGTAAAATGATAGGTGGGATAAACTTTATCAACGATAGATCACTCCATCGTAAAGGCGCTGAATAACGTATTGTTACATCAGAAAAGAAATCAAAGCTTCCATAAAATAGAAAAGATACAACAACAGAGATTAATGTAGTAATTAACATCGCATTCCATTGTTTTTTTACTGGTAATTCAATTGTATGTGCTAGAAGCTGATGAGCACTTGAAAATGGTGAGGTTCTGTCTCCGACAAACGCCCCTGAAACCAATGCCCCTGCTACAATCTCAGCCTGCAAATTTAAAATCACAGCTGTACCCAATATTGGAATCCCAATCGCACTAAGAGTTCCAACCGTTGTTCCAAGAAGCATAGAAAAGACCATTGCTGAAATAAATGTTAAAACATAAAAATAATGCGGATTAATTAAATTAAGTGCAATTTTCACCATTTGCTCAATCGTTCCTGAAAGATACCAGGAAGGGAGTAAAAAACTAACTAGGAATAGAATTAAAATGACAACCTTTGTCTTATTAACTCCTCTTATACTTATCATGAAGACTTGTTTGACACTCTGCTTAATCTGTATTGAAAGATAGACTAGAAATAGAAAACCAGGCAGAAACCCAATGACCAGCGGCTGATGGAATATAACTGACCATAATACACCGGTTAATGTAACAGTAAGGAGAATTATTAATTGCTTCATAGAAAATCTTTGCATTTTGGACCAACCTTATTTTTTTAATAAGTCTAATTATAATGATTGCTGTATTTTTCGAAAAGCAAAAAAATTAGAGCCGCGAAATACGGCTCTATTACGATTAATAGGTGTTATAAATATTTTCGCATTCTTCACCTGTAGGCTGGTAGAAACAATGCAGTTTGAATCGTCCAACTAGAGGTTGATCGTACCATGTTTGCGGGCAATCACCCTCAGGTCTGAAATACCAAAGAGAAAATTTCGCCGGCCAAATTCTTTCTCCATTAACAGCTCTTTGAGCTAAGCGCCTTTCAGTTGTTCTGGCGCGTTGATAAAAATAACCTTTTGTAGTAGCTTCAAAAGCATGCGGCTGGTAAATCATTTGCGGAACTGTTCTAAGACCTTTAAAATCAGAGCAATTTGCACGTATGCGATTGATCCCCACATTTCCTACCATTAACATTCCTTGGGTGCCTTCCCCTTCGGCTTCTGCCCTAAGCAGTCTTGCTAAAAGGTCAATATCCGAAGAACTGGCTTTAACTACTGCCATTAAGTCACCTCCCATGTGTATTCACCTACAGCATATTCCGATGGGAGTATTCGATGACAAATGATGAAACAAATCTTTCCTAACAAAACGCAAATCTCACACAAAGTTAGCTTCAGACATCTAACTCTTTAAAATATCTTCTATTCTATTTAATTCTTCCTCTGTGAAAGAAAGATTATTTAAAGCAGCAACATTCTCTTCTAATTGACTTACCCGGCTGGCACCGATTAATGCAGAGGTTACTCTTCCTCCTCTGAGGACCCAGGCAAGAGCCATTTGGGCTAAATTTTGACCTCGTTCCACTGCAATCTCATTTAATTTTTTCACTCGATTTACAACTTCGTCTGTCACTTGCTCTTTACTTAAAAAGCTTGATGTTTTTGCCGCTCGTGAATCAGCTGGGATGCCATTAATATATTTATTAGTTAACAAGCCCTGCGCTAACGGGCAAAATACAATCGAGCCCACTCCATTTTCCTGTAATACATCCTGCAAGCCATCTTCTATCCAGCGATTGAACATGGAATAGTTTGGTTGATGAATGACAAGCGGCGTTCCTAATGCATTTAAGATTTTGACTGCCTCCGCTGTTTGTTCGGCGCTATAATTTGAAATACCAACATAAAGTGCTTTTCCTTGGCGGACAATGGAATCAAGCGCGCCCATTGTTTCTTCAAGTGGTGTATTTGGATCAGGCCGGTGAGAATAAAAAATATCCACATACTCTAAACCCATACGTTTTAAGCTTTGGTCTAAGCTGGAAATTAGATATTTTCTTGAACCCCAATCCCCGTATGGTCCCGGCCACATGGTATAGCCGGCTTTCGTTGAGATAATCATCTCATCCCGGTATGGTGCAAAATCACCTTTTAACATTCTGCCGAACATTTCTTCTGCAGACCCAGGTGGTGGTCCATAATTATTAGCAAGGTCAAAGTGAGTGATCCCTAAATCAAATGCTCTTCTTAGCAATGCCCGGCCATTTTCATATGTATCTACTCCGCCAAAATTATGCCATAAACCTAGTGATATCGCTGGCAGTTGTAAACCAGATCTCCCGCTTCTATTGTATTTCATTGTGTTATATCGAGATTCTTCTGCTAGATATACCATTTTATCCCTCCTTTTTTCATTCATTTACTATTATAAACATTACCGGTTTAATAAAAAATCCCCCAAGAGACATTTCTCTTGAGGGTTGAGAGTGAATCTAAACCACATCATCCAGTTGCTTATATAAATGATCTCTTTCTATTTCTAATTTCTCTAATTCTTTGTAATTATTTTGAAGAATTTCTAGGTCTAATCCTGCTTCCATCCGCTGCTTCAATGAGTGAATCTGGGCCTCAAGTTCCTCCAGTTTTTGTTCAATATCCAATGCATTAATAGATACAACTGCTAGTTGTTTCTGAACTTTTTCAACTTTTTTCGGTGCTGTTTTTTCAGGTTGGGAGGATGGAACTACTTTAACCAAACTTAATTTCTCTTTCGCCCAATCATAGTTCCCATCGAAGAAATATACAGTCCCATCCTGAAGCCAATAAATTTTTGTAAACAACTTATTGAGAAAATACCGGTCATGAGATACGGCTAAAATGGTGCCGTTAAATTGCTCCAATGCTTCTTCTAATACCTCACAGGAATCAATATCAAGATGGTTTGTGGGTTCATCTAGTACCAAAAGGTTAATATCCTGATGCATAAGCTGAGCGAGACGCAATCGCATTCTCTCCCCGCCGCTCAATTGATTCACCTTACGAAACACCGCTGGACCATAAAATAAGAACCGGGCTAAAATATGTCGTGCTTCCCCTTCATTAACAGTTACTTCTGAACGAAATACATCAATAACCCGCTCATCACCAATGGTATGAAATACATGCTGAGATAAATAGCCAATCTTTACATTACTGCCAACCTTAACACTACCTTTATCACTATCACATTCACGAAGGATCATCTTTAACAGAGTTGATTTCCCCGTTCCATTTTCGCCCACAATCGCGGTCCGATCTCTGTACTGAATCAGCATATTTACTTCTTCAAAAAGTGTCCTGCTTCCAAAACTTTTCGAGACATCCTCTAGTTTAATAACATCCTTCCCGCTGCGGTTCTTGGCTTCAAAGTCAATCGCCATTTTTTTTACGTCTAGCTTTGGACGGTCGAGCTTTTCTATGCGATCCAGTGCCCGTTGCATATTAGTGGCCCGTTTATGAAGTGCAGCGCTCGGTGGATTGGCACGATTGGCCCAATCACGAAGACGTTTAATTGCTTCTTTCATTTTTTTAATTTTCCGCTGCTGTTCTTGGTATTCCTGGAACTCCCTTAACAACCGTTCTTCCTTCTCTTTTACAAAGCCGCTAAAATTTGTATGGTACAGCTCTATTTCGCCATCCTCCATATCGAGAACCTTTGTCACGACCTCATCTAAAAAGTAACGATCATGAGAAATAAGAATGATGGTGCCGGAATATTCCTTGAGGAAGGTCCCCAGCCACTCAATTGCCATTAAGTCTAGATGGTTAGTTGGCTCATCTAATAACAGCAGCTCTGGTTTCTTTAATAAACTTAACGCCAGACCCACCTTCGTCTTTTCACCGCCGCTTAACAGTGTAAAAGGTTTATCAATTAGGTTTGTAATATTTAATCCATGTGTAACAGTATCCATTTGCGCATCCATTTCATATCCGCCGTTTAGGATAAAATCATCCTGAAGCTTTCCGTATTCGTTCATGAGTTTTTGAAGCTGTTCAGGTGAAAGCTCTTGCCCCATTTCAAACTCTAATTGCTGAAGTTTTAATTCTGTTTTCACTAATTGCTCAAACGCAGTCTTTAAGACTTCTTTCACAGTTAAGTCGTTATAATCTGGAATTTGGGCTAGGTAGCCAATTTTCAGCCCCTTTTTCCAATGTATTACACCGCCATCAACCGTTTCTTGATTGGCAAGCATTTTTAGTAATGTCGTTTTCCCGCTGCCGTTCCGACCAACCAAACCGACCCGATTTCCTTCATGGATTTCAAATGATAGATCTTCAAAAATAATATTTCCGCCAAATGATTTTATTATATGATTAACACTACATACGATCATGTTCATTCTCCTTTTTTGAACACTCTCTTTACAAAAAAATGCAGGTATCAATAGATACCCGCAGCTTAAAAATGGCATGAAAAAAGAGTGCTAAAAAGGCACCCTCTTCCTACCTATTTTTATTAATGGGTAAAGAGATGTGTTATCGTTCTATATTCATATTGTAATTTCGAAAAAAGGGCAGACTACCCCCTTTGAAAATTACTTCATGAAAAATTGCACGGCACAAATATAGCGCTTCCAGCCACTGTACACGTACAAAAATAGAACGAACCATCTCTTTACACCTCCGTTTCAACTCAATATAACTATATTGTAAATATTTTTATTTATCATTGCAAGCCTATTTTTTCTGACTAATCAAAAGGTTTCAAATTGTATTTCGCAAGACTTAATGTAAATATTTCTTTCTTCCGCCAAACCTACGCCGATATACAAATCTCCTTACATCTTCATCAGTTATTTTTCCATCATAGGCCGCAAACAATAAAGACTGCAGTTCGCCATAATGCTCCATGACAAAAAGGGCAAACTCCTTCCGTTCGCCCTTAGCCTGCTTTTTGAATTCCTCATCATTTAGTATTTCTTGAATCTGGTCAAGATAAAATTCCTTTGTATTCTCCCATTTATTCTTTCGATTCTCTAAAATATCACGAGCGTACTCTGGCATTTTTTCGACAACGGTATCAATATATCCTTGAGACCACATTAGCATTTTGTCTTTTTCCGGCAGTTCCATGACCATTTTCATCAGTTCGAATCCATCAACTTCATCACTTGCTGCATATCTTCCGACCTGATTCACCTTTTTCACCTCTTCACGACAGTTATCCCACTACACTTTCAAGGGAATTTTCAATATCGTAATCCTTTTTCATTTCTTCAAGCCAAGTAGAGTATTCTGTTTCCAGTTTTTGATCAATGAGTGTTTCTTTAATCGTAGCTTTACTATCTTCAAAGTTTGCTTCTTTGGCTTCCTTTTTCTCTTCTACCTTAATAATATGGTACCCATAATCTGATTTTACTGGGTCACTAATTTCGTTTATTGGCAAAGAAAAAGCTGCATCATCAAATTCTGTTACCATCGTACCTCTTGGGAAGAAGCCAAGTTCACCGCCATTTTCCTTTGATCCCTCGTCTGTTGAATATTCCTTTGCCAGCTCTGCGAAATCAGCCCCATCCGTGAGCTTTTGTTTAACTTCCTTCGCAACAGCTTCATCCTCGACAAGAATATGGCTTGCTTTTACTTGTTCTGCTTCACCTAGAGAATCTTTGTTTTCATCGAAGTATGTTTTTATTTCCTCATCACTGATTTCTATTTGCGGTTCTATTAATTTACGCATGGTCAAGTAGTTTTTTAATTCATCTTTAAGTACATCAACTGTAGTATTATTAGATGCCAGTACTTGATTAAAGACTTCCTCTCCACCATAAGACTGCTTTAATTGCTCCACTTCTTTATCTAAATCTTCGTCTGTTATGCTGATTTTTTCCTTTTTTGCTTCAGCAGCAACAATTTTATCGGCAATTAATTGCTCCACCGCAGCTGAACCATATTGCTTGACCATCACATCATACAATTCATCTTTACTGATGGCATCCCCATTTATTTTGGCAATCGCTTTATCTTTTGTTAATACTAAGCTTAGAAATACTCCAATTGCTAGGATCAGTACCCCGATCATTAAAACTAATTTTTTATTTTCCTTGATAAAAGTCATTACTTAATTTGCTCCCTAAGATTATTTCGTTAGCTTAACGTTTACAGTGGTAAGCTTTCCATCACGATATACTTCAAATTTTATTTCATCTTCATTTTTCACATTAGTGTACAATTGTTTTCTTAAATCTGAAGAATTGGCAATTTTTGTACCATTCATGGAAACAATTACATCCTGGGCCCTTAGTCCTCCATTAGCAGCCGCAGAGTTTGGTTCAACTGCTGTAATCATAACCCCTTCCTTGACACTTTCAGGAAGGTTCTCCCAATACATTTGTGGCACATCGCTTAAATCAGCCAGGCCGATTCCAAGATATGGTCTTTCTACTTTTCCGTTTTCAATTAACTCATTTACAATTGGAATAAGGTCATTACTTGGGATTGCAAAACCTAAACCTTCCACACCACTCGTAGCAATCTTCAAACTGTTAATTCCAATAACCAGACCATCAGGATTAATTAATGCCCCTCCACTATTACCAGGGTTGATGGCTGCATCTGTTTGAATAACATTGGTTTCCCAATTTCCTGCTGATGTTGAAACGGCAATATTTCTGTTGATTGCACTAACGATCCCCTCAGTTACGGTTCTTGCAAAATCCAGTCCTAATGGATTTCCAATTGCATAAACCTGATCACCAGGTCTGAGGGTGGAGGAATCACCAAATTCTGCAACAGCCTCAACATATTTACTATCAATTTTAATCACAGCTAAATCCGTTAAAGCGTCGGTTCCAACTATTTCGGCACTAACTTTTTCACCGTTATATAACGATACCTCAAGCTTTGTGGCACCTTCTACAACATGATTATTGGTTACAATATAAGCTATGTCTTTATTTTTTTGAAAAATAACCCCGGAGCCTGTTCCACTCTCAACATTTTGCGAGGTACTGCTTCCATAAAAGCCTCTACTTTCACGCTGCTGATAATTGACTATCCCCACAATGGTTTTTGACAGCTGCTCCACAGTATCCGCAATGGACGACGCAGACTTTGATGATGTAGGTTGTGCTGTTACGGTATTCACTTCTGGATCAGCACTTTGCTGGGAGATTCCAATTGGCTGTTTTTCCTCAATTTGATGAAAATTTTCTAAGTAATCGGTGTATGGGAGGACTGTCAATGTCAACACTGAACCAACTACACCAGCTGCTACCATTGATGCAAAACCTTTTACATTTCTTTTCTTTTTCTTTGTACTGTTTTTGAACTCTACACGATTCGCAGGTTGTTCCGTAACCATCTCTTTTTGTGTTTGTTCTATTTCCTCCGTTCTTTTATCAGGCTCGTCCGCTGAATAAACTGGTTCATCTACGTTTTTGGATATTGGTTCATTTTCTTCTGATTGACTATCATAAACATCTGGTATTTCTTCTGATGTATGTTTGATGGTATTCTCATTCTCTTTTTCGAATTCATCTTTGTAATTCATACTCTTTCTTCTCCTTTACACGTAAATTTGTGTAATTTGTTTTCTTATCTATACTTTAGCCAACAATTATGAAAAAATTGTTAACAAACTATAACGGGATTTGGAAATTATTAAGAAAAAAGTCGGATAATCAAAAATAAAAACAGCAGGAATTACCCTGCTGCTACTGTTTAAAGGTTATGGTAAATTTGGTACCTTTTCCTTTTTCACTTTGAACATCGATCTCTCCGTTATGAAGGAGTACCAGTTGCTTTACAATCGATAAACCTAGTCCAAATGCCCCATAGGGATTACTCGTTCTAGAAATATCAGCTTTGTAGAAACGACGCCAAATGTTCTCCACTTCACTAGGGTCAATACCCACACCTGTGTCTTCTACTTCAATAATCGTACCTTTTGGATTTTTTCTGCCCCTAAGCCATATCGTACCATTAGAAGTAAATTGGATGCTGTTTTTTGTAATATTAATCAGAATTTGGACAAGTCGATCATAGTCAGCATTGACCATTACCTCTTCGTCTGCTTCAACCTTTATATCTACATTTTTCTCTTCAGCCTGCACGGATAATTGTTCTTGAATAATTTCTAATAATTCTAATAACTGAATATCTTCCCTAAATAACTGAATTTGGTTTGAACGTATCTTTTCATAATCAAGGTTTTCATTGACAAGACGCATAAGCCGTTTTGCTTCCTGGCTCACTAAATTGATCCCACGTTCTTTATCTTCTTCAGGAATCATGTCATTTTTTAATCCTTCAATAACGCCGCTTATCGTCGTTAATGGAGTACGCATTTCATGAGAAACATCTGCCATAAATTGACGTCTGCGATTCTCTAGTGCGTCAATTTCCTCCATCGAATGGTTTAATTTTTTCACCATATGGTTAAAGTCATTTGCTAATTCGCCAATTTCATCAAAATTAGAGGACGGGACGTGCACATGGTAATCCCCAGCTGAAACAAGCGAGGTCGCTTCACGGAGCCGTTTAATCCGGTTCACATGGATTTTTGATAACAGCCAGCTCAGTAAAAATGAAACGCCTAATGCAATTAGGATGGTATAAATTAAAAATTGGTTTACTTGGCGAATCATAGCACTTGAACCGCTTATTGGCGAGGTTAACAATATACCTCCCACAAATCTGTCGCGACTGTCTATATATGGTAAAACAACAAAGGTAACACCATGATCAAATCGCTTATAATCACTTTGGACAATAATGGTTTTACCATTTGTGATTTTTTTCCACTCATCAGGTTTTAATTCAATGGCAGGTCCACTTCTACCGACAGTATAAAGATTGGCCTCTTGATCAAACATACTAAAACTTATCTTTCTAGACCGCAAAGTATTACTATATTGAGTAATGATTTTATCCGTTGCAATTGGATTCTGTTCAATATCAGAAATGATGGCTTTCCCATAAGAGATTAATTCATCCGCCTTTTCCTCATATACCAGATTTCCGACATAATGAGCAAATAAAACACTTAAAACTAGAAAAGCCACTATGATAATACTAATATGACTGATAAACTGTTGAGAAAAATACTTAATTCTTATCTGTCTGAATCGACTCATCAAACTTATAACCTACTCCCCATACAGTGTGGAAGAATGGCTGTGTAGTGGTTTCCACTTTTTTACGCAGTCGCTTAATGTGTACATCTACTGTTCGTTCGTCCCCGTAAAATTGATAACCCCAAACACGTTCTAGCAGCTGTTCTCTTGAAAAAACCTGCCTTGGATGTTCAACCATATAATATAAAAGATCAAACTCTTTTGGTGTAAGATTTGTAATAGGAACGCCATTGACCAAAACTTCACGCGTATTCTTACTAATTTTAAAATGTTCCGTCTGCAGGTAATCATCTGGCTGATTATTCACTTGAGTTTGGTATCTGCGTGTGACTGCCTTAATTCTCGCCATTAAAGTTAGTGGGCTAAATGGCTTAGTAACATAATCATCCGCTCCCATTTCCAGCCCAAGTACTTGGTCAGACTCTGTATCTTTCGCAGTCAGCATGATAATTGGGACTGTATATTTCTCTTCTCTGATTTTTCGGCAAATACTTACCCCATCCATGCCCGGCAGCATCCAATCAACAATCAAAGCATCCCAATTTCCAGTTTTGAACGTGTTGTAACCTTCAAGACCGTCATTAACAAAGGTCCCTTCTATTCCTTCTTTGGCAAAAAACATCTCAATCATTGAACATACACTTGTATTATCTTCAATTACGAGTATTTTCAAAATATGTCCACTCCTTAGAAAAACTCTTCTATTCATCAGTTTAAACGATTTTCTTCTCATATCAACTATATCGTAAAAACTTCCCGGCTATGTAATACTTTGTTCATAGTTTGTTAATATACCCATGAAAAAAGGAGGCCTGGGATATGCCAGACCTCCTGCTAATGTTTTATACTCTTACAGGTGATCCCGCAAAAAGTTCTTTTGCATTTCCACCTAACATTTTATCAAATTGAGTTTCATTGATTCCCTTTTCACGAAGCACAGGAAGGATATTTTCAAAAATATGTGCCGGCTGCCAATTGCCCATAATTTGAGATACTTGTTCATCCATAACTGGCGGTCTGCCAAGCCAAACAATGATGCTATCGTGTGACAATAAAATTTGGTCCTCGTATCCCTCATTTAGTAAGCTTACTAAGGTGTTAATTCTTTCCTGATCAAACGGCGCACCCACCAATACCTGAATACCAAAACGATCAAAACCAATTCTCACGCCCTGGTCTAGAACTTCCTTATGATATGCAGGATTCGTATTGCCACACATATGACCAATGATGATTTTACTAGGATCAACACCAAGTTCAATTAACATTTTTGCTTGTTCTGGTCCCATCGTTCCTTCTTGCGTATGAGTCAGGATAACGATTCCGGTTTCTTGATGAACTCTAGCAGCTGCACGGAAAAACATTTTTTCATACTCTGTAATTTCGTCCTTACTAGAGGCGAGCTTAATGATCCCAGGCTTTATACCAGTTCCGGCAATTCCCTCCGTTATTTCTACTTTAAACATTTCGTAGATTTCCTCTTCTGCCGTACCTAGTCCCTGTCTCAGCTTGAAATAGGGAGGAGCTCCTTCACCTTCATAATAGTAGCCTGTTGCACAGATAATTTGCAGTCCAGTCGCTTCAGATACCTTTTTAAGAAAAAGAGGATTTCGTCCACACTCATTTGGAGTCGGATCGACAACCGTCTGTATACCAAAACTCATCATCTGCTTTGCAGCAGCAATCGCCGTCTCTAGTGCCTCATTTTCATTGAATCCCCCTAGTGTAACATCTCCCTGAAAGCCATGATAACCAAAAACAAAATGCTCATGAATCAGTGTTTTGCCTAATTGTCCTACAGAAATTGGACCCGTAACACTTTCAACAACCGAACTCATATCATATCCCCTTTGATATTTACTTTGTTTTTGACTACGGTTCTAAAATCAATTTTCCTGTGGTTTTCCGAGATTGTAATAATCGATGTACGTTTGCTGCTTCATCAAGTGGAAACACGCCGCCAATGGTCAGCTTCAGCTTACCTTCACCCAGATAACTTAGCAATTCTACTAAACTTGGCTGCAGTAACTCCGGTTTCCTCATAATCTGCGGCAGGAAAAAGCCAATCACTGACTGATTTCGGGCCATCAGCGAAGACGGATACATTTTGCTCTGCTCCCCGCTTGCTGCACCAAATACGACAAGACGGCCAAAGGTGGCTAGACACTTTAATGTTTTTTGGAAAACATCACCGCCTACCATCTCAAGAGCAACATCTACGCCCTTTCCACCAGTCGCTTCAAGGACCTGTTCTACCCAGTTTGACTCACTGTAATTAATTAGTATATCTGCACCCATTTGGCGGGCGAGTTCTAATTTTTCTGAAGAGCTTGCAGTAGCAATGACTTTTCCTGCACCAAACAGCTTTGCCAATTGTACAGCTAGAGTTCCAACTCCACCTGCGGCGGCATGAACAAGAACGGATTCCCCTTTTTCCAAACGGCCCATCGTTTTTAACACATGATAGGCACTTAATCCTTGAAGTGGAAGGGCAACTGCATTTTGATAGTCTAATTGCTCAGGAACTGGAATCAGAGAGCGCTCATCAGCAAGAGCAAATTCTGAATATCCCCCCGATTCAATTAACGTCACAACCCTCATTCCAGGCTTAACGCTTGTCACCTTATCTCCGACTGAGGCTACTATACCTGCAATTTCTGCTCCAGGAATAAAAGGAAGTGGTGTTTTGACAACATATTGCCCTTCTCTTCTAGCTGTATCTGCATAATTGACACCAATTGCTTTGATTTCGATGAGTACCTCACGACCTGAAGGAACAGGTTTTTCAATTTCAACCATCTCCAATACTTCAGGTCCGCCATATTCTTTTAACTGAACTGCTTTCATGTTTAAACTCCCCTTCTATCTGCCTTTATACGCCGGCTTTCTTTTTTCCTTAAAGGCTGCTACGCCTTCCTTATGATCTTCTGTTTGTACCATTAGCACTTGTGTGAGCCTTTCTTCTTCAAGGATTTCTTCAAGCGTTGAGTTGAATGAATGATCAATTAATTTCTTTTGCTTTCCAAATGCCTTGCCAGGCCCTTGTGCTAAACTCAATGCTAGTTTCGTAGTTTCTTCTTGAAGTCTCTCTAGGGAGAATAATGAATTAATCACGCCTAATTGATAGAGCCGCTTTGCAGGAATCGGTTCTGCACTAAAGAAGAATTGTTTTGCTAAGTGCGGTCCAATCAACTTAGGAAGGAAATAAGACCCGCCGCCATCAGAAACAAGACCCACTTTTGAGAAGCTAAGGGCAAATTTACTATCTTCCGCAGCAACAATGAGGTCACAAGCTAAAGCTAAATTAAAACCTGCTCCTGCCGCAAAGCCATGGACAGCAGCGATAATTGGTTTTTCTAAATCCTTCATTTGTAAAATTAGTTCATTTAGTTTTCCAATATGGTCATAGACTTGACTGCCATCTGCTTGCCCCATTGTTTTCACATCACCACCAGCACTAAAGGAGCGGCCAGAGCCAGATAAAACAATTACCTGTATATCTGAATCATTTTTTGCTTCGTGAAGTGCGTTTTTCAATCCAAGAATCATATCCGGACTAAATGCATTTAAACTCTCTGGACGATTCAATGTTAATGCCAATACAGGACCCAATTTTTCTACTAATAAATCATTATTCATCAATAAAATCTTCCTCCCTTATCTTCTCGCTATTCGCAAGTAATTTCCGCCCTGCATCCCCTCAGCTACAACTCTTCAGAAGCAACCCTGGCAGCATGTTCAATTAACGTTTTTACCTTATCGTTGAAGTTTGCAAAACGGTAATCATTTGTTTGCCCTTTCTTATAACGGTAGTAGATTTGCTGGCATATAACCGCTAGTTTAAAATAGGCAAAGGTTAAATAAAAGTTCATATTGGAAACATCTCGTCCGCTTTTCTTGGCATATAGCTCAATAAATTGCTTCCTAGAAAAGAATCCTTCGTTTACTGTTATTGATGCAGTTCCTTGTCCCTTTTTTAGTTCATCTGGATCATCGGTTTGATTCCAATAACCCATCGCTACACCAAGGTCTGCAAGCGGGTCACCTACCGTTGCCATCTCCCAATCAAAAAGCCCCGCCATATCACTTAAACTTTCATTAAACATTGCATTATTAAACTTGTAATCATAGTGAATAACAGCAGCATCTTGTTGAATTGGAATATTACCAGCCAGCCATTTTTTTAGAGATTCAACCGCATTTATTTCATCGGTTTTCACCCGTTCATAACGGCTAATCCAGCCATGAACCTGTCTTTCAGTGAAACCCTCAGGTTTACTTATCGCTCCTAGACCCGTTTCTTTATAATTTATTCCATGCAGCTGGACTAATTTATCAACCATTACTTCTGAGAGCCTATGACATAGTTCTTCCGTTACCTTTATTTCTTCTGGGAAAGAGGTGTCAATGACAATGCCATTTTTTCGTTCCATAATGAAGAAGGGACTTCCGACAATCTCTTCTTGATTTGAAAAAAGGACCGGCTTCGGTGTAACTGAAAAGACTGAATGAAGCTCAGATATAATTTTGAACTCTCTTTCCATATCGTGTGCTTTAGGTGCAACAGGTCCTAACGGCGGACGTCGTAACACGGCTTCCCATTCACCCATTTTAATTTGATAGGTCAGATTAGAATGACCTGCGGAAAATTGCAGAAGTTCTAGGGGGCTATTTGGCAGGTTTTCAATATTGCTGCGTAAAAATTGTTCCAATACAGTTAAATTTAATTCCTCCCCTTTACGGACTGGAATGGTATCTTTATTCATTTGATGAGGCATAATGTCCCTCCCCTGTTTTTCTAAACATTCAGTATTTTCGCATCATACCAACTGGATAGTATGCAATCATCAAAAGAGGGTTTAGTTTTTATACAAAACCCTCTAAATTTTTTCAATTTGCTTGAATGCCTTCTAATATCATTTCAACGAATATCTCTGCTACCTCGCGATCCGTAGATACCCCATTTGGATTAAACCACTGATAGCTCCAGTTTGCAGCACCAAGAATGCCAAAGGTTATGATAGGAGCATTTAAGTCGTTTCGAAACTCTCCATTTTCAATTCCCTCTTTAAGTATTTTCTCAACATTTAAGCGGAATTCGTCTCGTTTTGGCACAATTAAGGCAAGTCTTTCTTCATTTAAGTTTTTCATTTCCCTAAAGAAGATTTTGGCAGCAGAGCCTTGTATTTTTATATTACTTATTAACATATAAACAATCTCGAATAACTTCTCTTTGCAGCTATTGTTATCCTCTAAGATTTTTCTTTGTTTTTCTAATAAGTAATTAATGTATCCAAGATGAATATCCATTAAGAGTTCTTCTTTACTAGAAAAATAATAATAAAACGTCCCTTTTGTTACTCCAATAGAATCAACAATGTCCTGTATAGACGTTTCCTTAAACCCCTTTTTCTCAAACAATTGTATACTGTGTTCAGTTATTTTGTCTTTCACCGCTTATGTCCTCGCAATCTGTAATATGTCTAGTGAAAATTATACCATATTCCTTTTCGCATCAAACACGGACAATCTGCGCAAAAATGGGTAGTCTTTCTATTTTTTTACTGATTCCTCTCGTAAGGCACGTCGGAGTATTTTACCAACTTGTGTTTTTGGCAATTGATCACGGAATTCAACACTTCGCGGTACCTTATATGCTGCCATATTTTGCTTACAATATTGAATGACTTCTTCTTCATTCACTGTTTGCCCTGCTTTTAAAACGACAAACGCCTTCACATCCTCTCCACGGTAAGGGTCAGGAACACCAATTACTACAGCTTCTTGGATAGCAGGGTGTTCATACAGAACTTCTTCAATATCTCGAGGATAAATATTGAAACCGCTTGCAATAATTAGATCCTTTTTACGGTCAACAATATATAAATATCCATCTTCATCTACCTTTGCAATATCACCTGTGTATAGCCAGCCGTCTCTTAATGTATTAGCACTTTCTTCTGGCATATTCCAGTAACCCTTCATGATTTGAGGACCTTTAATAATCACTTCGCCAAGCTCTCCCACAGGAACTTCTTCTAATCCACTACCCACATCTACAATTTTATATTGCGTTGATGGCATCCCAATTCCTACACTGCCAGGTTTGCGGTCTGCAAATGGGGGGTTGCAATGTGTTGTTGGTGAAGCCTCAGATAATCCGTACCCTTCTAAAATCTTCGCCCCTGTTTTTCGTTCAAACTCACGCAGAAGTTCAACTGGCATAGGTGCACTTCCGCTATTGCAGGTTTTTATACTATTTATTCCGTACTCCTCAGCACGCGGATGGTTTGTAATCGCTACATACATGGTTGGAACGCCTGGGAAGGTAGTTGGCTGTTCATTTTTAATTGTATTTAAAACTTCCTCTATTTCAAAACGTGGAAGCATGATAGATTCCCCGCCTGTATAAATGGTTAGGTTCATACATGCCGTCATCCCAAAGACATGGAAGAGCGGTATTACCGTTAAACATCGTTCCTTCCCAAGTTCAAATTCGTGCTTGAAGAATTCATAGGACTGAAGGACGTTTGCCACAATGTTTCGGTGGGTTAACATCGCTCCCTTAGACCTGCCTGTTGTACCGCCTGTATATTGAAGGACAGCAATATCATGCTCCATTTCAATATTTACTGGTGTTACCTGTCCGTTACCAGTTGCCAAGAATTGTTCAAAACTGCGATCTGGAATAAATTCTTGTCCAGTAGGCTGGATACTTACGACAATAATATTTTTCAAATTGGTCCTTGGCTGAACACTTTTTACTCTAGGATAAAACGCATCCATAACAACAATAGTTTCTGCTCCGGAGTCTTTTAGGATATATTCAAGCTCTCGCTCAACACTCATTGGATTTACTTGAGTCACAATTGCCCCTGCTCCTAAGGTTCCATAATAGGAAATGACATATTGCGGGCAGTTTGGAAGCATTAGTGCCACACGGTCTCCCTTTTGAACTTGATTCTGCTGAAGAGCAGAAGTAAATCCTTGGGAAAGTCCTAGTAATTGTTGATAGGTAATTTTTCTTCCGAAGAAGGATAGTGCATTATTTGCAGGATATTTTGAGGTAGTCTCTTGAAGTATTTCTACTAAATTTTTTTCAGGGATTGAGATTGTTGATGAAATTGACTCTGGATATTGAGCCATCCCCGTTTTTTTTACTGCCATTCTTTTCCCTCCAAAGAAAATATTTCACTAAAAAGTAAGTCCGCCGCCATCAACTGATAAAGTTGTACCTGTAATAAACGAAGCTTCATCTGAAGCTAAGAAAAAAATAGCATTTGCTACTTCATCTGGAGTTCCAATCCTGCCTAGGGCATTTGCTTTTGAAATAAATGGCCATCTTCTTTCATCTTGTTTCCAGACATCTATAATCTTTGTGTCTATAACACCAGGTGCAATAGCATTAACACGGATGTTGTACTTGCCATATTCAAGTGCAGCATTTTGTGTAAGCAGGACTACGCCTGCCTTCGAGGCGTTATAAGCAGATTGATATTTTTTTCCCTTTAAACCTAGTAAACTTGAAGTATTAATGATTGATCCGCTTCCTGATTTTTTCATTTCAGGAACAGCATACTTAATTCCCAGGAATACACCCTTTAAATTAATGTCAATCACGTGATCCCATTCTTCTTCTGAAAGATCAACACTTCTGACCTCTGAATTACTAATTCCTGCATTGTTGACCAATATATGCAGGCCTCCAAATGTCTTTGTTGTGGTGTTGATTAGCTCTTTTACCTGATTAGAGTCTTTCACATCACTTTTGACAAATATGGCATCCCCTCCATATTCTCTAATCAGGCTGACGGTTTCTTCACCGCTTACGGAATCTACATCCGCAACACTTACTTTTGCCCCTTCTCTTGCAAAGCGAATCGCTGCAGAGCGCCCGATACCTGAACCCCCGCCGGTAACAATGGCAATTTTTTGATTCAATTTCATGTTACTATCACTGCCTCTCTCCTAATCTCTCTCTACAAACCTTTTCTTTCGACAGCAATCTTCTAATACCTTTTTTTGAATACCGCACTGTTATAAAAATTGATAATATTATTGATATTTTCTTAATTCAAGCTTGGCAATCTGAGCACGGTGAACTTCATCCGGACCGTCTGCAAGTCTTAGAGTCCTAGAGTTTGCCCACATCGCAGCAAGTGGAAAATCATTTGATACTCCAGCTCCGCCAAATGCTTGAATGGCTCTGTCAATAACACGTAAAGCCATGTTAGGTGCTACTACTTTAATCATGGCAATCTCCGCTTTCGCCTCTTTATTCCCAACTGTGTCCATCATATACGCTGCCTTTAGCGTCAACAGCCTTGCTTGTTCAATTTCAATTCTTGAATCCGCAATCCACTCTTTAATTACTCCTTGACTCGAAAGAGGTTTACCAAAGGCTTCGCGTTCTTGAACGCGCTTACATAATAGCTCAAGAGCTCGTTCTGCAGCACCTATTAACCTCATACAGTGATGAATCCTGCCTGGACCTAGTCTGCCTTGCGCAATGGCAAAACCCTTACCTTCTCCCCAGAGAATATTTTCTGCAGGCACACGAACATCTTTATAGGTGATCTCTGCATGTCCATGCGGGGCATGGTCATAGCCGAATACAGGAAGCATTCTTTCTATTGTCACCCCTGGTGTATCAAGAGGAACGAGAATCATCGACTGCTGTTCATGACGGGCTGCATTAAAGTCTGTTTTTCCCATAACAATCGCTATTTTACATCTTGGATCTCCAGCGCCAGATGACCACCACTTACGTCCATTAATGACGTACTCATCACCATCTCTAACAATACTTGCTTCAATATTTGTTGCATCAGAAGAAGCGACCGCCGGTTCTGTCATCGAAAAGCAAGATCTTATTTCACCTGCTAATAAAGGTTTTAGCCATTTTTCCTTGTGCTCCTCCTTACCATAGCGAACAATAACCTCCATATTTCCGGTATCGGGTGCACTGCAGTTAAACACTTCAGGTCCTATCATAGAGCGTCCCATAATTTCGCAAAGTGGTGCATACTCCAAATTTGTTAAGCCTGCTCCATATTCACTTTCTGGAAGAAACAAGTTCCAGAGACCAGCAGCCTTTGCTCTTTCCTTTAATTCCTCCATCACAGGAGGAACGTCACTCCATCGATTTTCCTGCTCATTTAATTGTTGCTCATACACATGTTCATTCGGGTATACATGTTCTTCCATGAAGTTCGTCAGCTTTGTCTGTAACTCTTTCACTTTAGCAGAATATAAAAAATCCATTCACTCTACCCCTCCCACATACTAACCAGTTGGTATGCCACACCTATTATTATACCTCCAAACATTAAATATTCAAATTTATTTCTAAATATTCTAACAAATTTTTGATACTTTGTATAAAATCAATATCTCTTAATTCCTTTTTTTTGCTTATTCATAATCTCATAGGATTTTTCAATAATATCCGTTAAGACATCTCCTTTATAAACTCGACCTAATTTGAGGTTTTCTTGATAGTATTCCACAATTTCATCTAATTTGTCTGACGTTTCTTTAGTAATCCTTACATTTAATTGTATTCTTCCGTTTTCAGCCAAGGGAGACACTCCTATCAGTTATATAGCAAGCTGCTAGCATATTGCTTAATTCGCGTTATTACTTGATTATATACTATTTTTCAACACTTTTTTCATTAATAGATTAAAAAAGATATGACACTTTTTTAAGTATCACAACCTTTCATAACAACATTTAGTTTTTCTTTTACATAAAAATACAAACTTTGCCTCAAATTATCCTGAGGGAGGTTTGTTTATGAGTTTTACATGGTTAGTTACTGTTCTATTTATGATTCAATCAGTAGTACCTCAAGGCAGTGTACCAATAACCAGAGACGGGAAGCCTATATCCATCATTAATAAAGAAGATTATGCTGTCGGTGATCACAGTTTCTACATACTAGATACAAAAAAATACAACAAATTAGTCAATCAATTAGACAAACAGTTATCAGTTTCACCTAAAAATGCAAGGTTAGATCAGTATGAAAATATTATTCCTGAGCAAATTGGCAGCTCTTTGAATCGACAAGCTTTTACAGAAAACTTCTATGCCTACTTTTTCAATGGCAGCACTTCAAGCATAGAAGTTCCGATGTATTCCGTTTATCCAAAAGTTGATAGTGAAATCCTTTCTGCTATTCGCAGTATTCGAATTGGAAGGTACATTACTTCCTTCAATCCCAGGAATAAAAAGCGCACAACTAATATTCAATTAGCAGTTGATGCCATAAATAATCATGTCATTTTCCCTGGTGAAAATTTTTCTTTTAATTCTGTCGTTGGCAGGAGAACAGCTGCGAAGGGGTATGAAAAAGCAAAAGTGATAGTGAGAGGTGAATATAGTGAAGATATTGGCGGTGGAATCTGCCAAGTTTCTTCTACTTTATTTAATGCAGTCGATAGTGCAGGACTAAAAATCGTTCAACGTTTTTCCCATAGCAGGCATGTTCCCTACATACCACCTGACCGTGACGCCACGGTAAGCTGGTATGGTCCTGATTTTGAATTTAGAAATAACTATAATCAGCCAATTATCATTCAAGCACGAACGATTGGAAATCTCTTAGTCATTAAGCTATATTCTTCTGATATCATTGAATATAATCCGAAGAAAGTTCCTTTTCCTCCACTTTAAAAAAAGTCCGCTAAGCGGACTTCTTTTATCGATTTTTATTATCATTTCTCAATGCACTTGCTAGTAACTCTTCAGAGAACTCAGCCATTGCACTGTTATTTAGATTAAGATTATTTTTGTGTGTAAAGCTTTGGATTACATCTTGAAAAGGCACTGTAATATTATCTTTACGTCTTACCCTTGATAAACCAAATACCGCAGCACTTATTCCAACTCCGAGAAGAGATACCCACATGGTCCCCCTGCTCTTTCGTTTATTACCAAACATATTGAAAAAAGGTTTTAAAATATTTTTTCTCATCCAAAGCACTCCTTCATTTAACAATGACATGGAAGGTTGAAATGTGGAACAACCCTTCCATTAGCTTAATCTTTGCATTATGGATGAATAAAATGTTTGGGAAACTGAAGCTAAAATGTTATATGTTTACAGTAATTGTTTACTGTTAACATAATGTATTTATAGTTTCTTTATTCTGACAGGGCTTACCATAAGTATGGAGAGTATAAGGGTAATAAATGCATTACTATACAGAAATACTCCCATTAAAGCCATTAACAATCCAGCAGCAGTTATTGGTAACCCCATAAAGTATCCTCTTGTTGGCTTTACATTGAATTTTGCTAACCGCAATGCGCCCATAGTTGGGAACAGCATAAAGGCAATGGTTGTTAAGGTTGAGGGCGGTTCTAACGAGTAAAAAAGAAGTGCCGGTGCTACTCCAAGGCTAACAATATCTGCCAGCGAATCCAATTCTACCCCAAATTCACTGTTTACCTTCAACCTTCTGGCTAAACGTCCATCAAAAAAGTCAAATACTGCTGATAAAAATATAAACATTGCTGCCATTTGTAAAAAACCATTCATATTAAAAGTAATCGAAAATACTCCAGATAATAAATTACCAATGGTAAATAAATTTGGTACTGCTCTAACCAGATGGTTTATCAAGCAGATCCCCCCTTTTTGTGCCAATCCTTCCAATATCGCTTCTCCTATATTCTGCACCAAATTTTAAAAAGTGAATCTATATTATCGATAAGGTATATAAATATCAATTCTTCAAATGATAAAAATGAAAGGATGGTTGAGAAAATGGATACAACATTGGGTTACTTACGAGAAATATTGTCAAATTACAGTGATGATCATTCTGTGGGCAGGCAAATTTATCGTAAATTATCTGAAGGGCAATTTTCATCTGAAGGAGACTTTGTCAGGCAGTTAAACCAAAAAGAAATAAACTTTTTAAATAAAATTCTTCCAAATGAAATTAATTATGCAAAGGAAGAGTTAGATGAAAAAAGAGCCCATGAATTAAATGAAGTATTCGAACTGTTATTTTAGAAAATAGTTACATAAAAAAGAGATGTTAGTTAGGAAACTAACATCTCCGACTTGGGAAATAATTCAAAAAGACTCTTGACTATTTCCTAGGTAAGCGCATACAACGACAAAATTTGTGGTTTACCAGGCCCAAATTCTTCAATAAACGACAGAAAGTGAGAATGTTTATAAGAGGATTTTCTTTAACCATAATAGATATCGAATAAGTCAAAAAACTGCCAAATGGCAGTTTTTCTAATGAATATCTCGTTTTTTAAACCTGCCCCCGCGAACTTCAGCGATATCGGCAACAGCGAGGAATGCATTTTCATCACTTTCAGTCACTATTTCCTTCAACTTAGCCTCTTCAAGCCGGTTAATTACGCAAAAAATAACCTTTTTGTCATCACCAGAGTATGCACCCTCTCCATGTATATATGTTACTCCACGACCGAGGCGATTCATAATGGCCTCTCCGATTTCCTTTGAATTGTCACTAATAATCCATACCGATTTGGATTCATCTAAACCGGTGATGGTTATATCAATGGTTTTATATGCAACAAAATAGGCAATTAGAGAATACATCGCTCGATCCCATGAAAAGACAAAGCCAGCGCTTCCAAGAATGAATAAATTAAAAAACATGATAATTTCACCAACAGAAAATGGAAGCTTCTTATTAAATAATATAGCGAGAATTTCCGTACCATCCAAGGATCCTCCATAACGGATAACCATTCCAACACCGATTCCAAGGACTATTCCTCCAAAGACGGTTGCTAGTAATATATCCTGGGTAAAGGCCGGTACTGGATGTAATAAAGTGGTGCCAATGGATAGTATGATAATTCCATATAGAGTGGATAGAGCGAAGGTTTTACCGATTTGTTTGTAACCAATAAAGAAAAAAGGAATGTTTAAAATAAAGATAAAAAGCCCTAATTTCCAACCTGTTAAATACGACAGCATGATCGAAATTCCTACAATGCCTCCATCAATAACATGATTGGGAACAAGAAAAATTTCCAAGCCTACGGCCATTAAAGCTGCTCCTAGTGTAATGAGCATAATTCTTTGAATAATCTTTCTTGTTGTTAATCCTCTGTGCTGTACTTTCTCCATAAGTACTTTTTGTTGATCGTTAATATTCATATTTGGGATTCCTGACATTATCTTGCCCCTTTCCTATATACTTCTAATTCCATTATAACAGCTTATCGAAAGTTTTTTGAATTTTTATGCACTTTATTGCCCAGTTTTCCTATTCATTTACACAGCCAAAAAAAGTAAAGAAGCCGCCTCTAATTGAGACAGCTTCTTGGGAATATTAACCTCTTAGGGGACCCAACCATGACATCAGCCAAAATGTTACTTCGCTCTTCCATATAGTCCATTTACCGATTTATGGAAGGTCTATAATTTAGCTAATGTGTGTTGTTCCGTTGAAGGAATTAATTCACATGAGATTAAATGGAATTCAAATTCCTTTGCAGAAACAAAATATCGTATTACTAATTGACTCAATATCCTTTTATTTGGATTAGCCTCTTGGCAATGTAAGATTTGTTTGGTTAAAGGATTAGATAATTATTCATATTGATAAAGTTACTTCATTTATCATATTTTATTATCTACTTACTACTCCTTACTTTTTAGGTGAGCACCTATTTCAAACGTGGGGACCAAATAGTTTACAACTTCTATTTGTTTTAGTTATCGTTTGTTGATTCTTTCTTTTCTTCATTACATTAGGTTTCTTCACAAATGGAAGCTTCCATCATAATTTTAAGAAAGATCGTTTTGGGTTTAAGAAATTTATCTGCGTACTTTTTACATAGGTAGATAAATATTACTTTACTCCCAAATCACAATAACCTTTGTACCTTCACTTGAAAGATGATACCTCGTTCACTAAAAAGAAGTTTCGTTAGTCTTGCACCCTTCCCATTCAAGTTACATCGCTCCACCTACCAAACATTGCAAAGGGAAAACCTTTACTACTCGTTCACAAACGGAACGAACACGGATGGTTGAGTCTCCTAAGAAGTTAACTTTTTATATCTTCCTTACACTTATAGTATATCACCAGAATTTCTCTGTAACGCATGTTGTTGTGACAAATTGGTGAATTTTTCAAAATCACTAGATTATTAGAAATACTTCTATTAGATTAACTATATATTGCTGTACCTCAACTCCCTTTTTATAAATTTCGGGAGTTTTTTGTTATACCTTTAGGGAAGATTAGCAGTATCACTTTGTATTGAAAGGATGTCTGCAAATGCTTGAGTCCATAAAAAAACATGCTAAACCCTTCGAATCTGTTGATGATCTTGATCCTCTAATTAATTCAATCGGTGAAGCTAAGTATGTACTTCTTGGTGAATCCTCACATGGGACTTCAGAATTTTACACCATACGTGCTGAACTTACTAAGAGATTAATCAAAGAGAAAGGCTTCTCAGTTATTGCAGTGGAAGGAGACTGGCCTTCATGCCAATCCATTAATCGTTATATAAAAAATATTGGTTCACCCCCAAATGATGTAAGACTGGCTCTTGAAAGCTTTAATCGCTGGCCAACATGGATGTGGGCTAATCAAGAAATCATTGAATTAATTGAGTGGTTAAAAAATTTCAATCAACAAACTAAGCGTACTAACAAAGTTGGATTTTACGGATTAGATGTCTATAGTCTTTGGGAGAGTATGGACGAAATCATCAAATACTTAGAGCGAACTGGTAACACAGGACTTAAACAAGCTAGAAATGCATTTAACTGCTTTGAGCCCTTCAACCGGAATAATGAATCCTATGCCGTTTCAGCAGGGTATTTATCAGAAGACTGTATGAAAGAAGCACTTGCGCTTCTCTCTACCATTCAAAAGAATAAGTGGAAGTACGATGATGATGAAGAAAGCAGCTTAAACATGGAGGTCAACGCACTTGTTACTGTAAATGCTGAAGAGTATTATCGGACAATGGTTACAAGCGATTCAAAGTCTTGGAATGTGAGAGACATACACATGGTTGAAGCTTTGAATTCCGTAATGAAGTATTATGGTGAGGGTACAAAAGTAATCATCTGGGAACACAACACGCATGTTGGTGATGCAAGAGCAACCGATATGAAAGATGCAGGTATGGTGAATGTCGGTCAGTTGATAAGGGAACAGAACTTCCCTGAGGATGTTTACATTGTTGGTTTTGGGACTAACACTGGTACAGTTATCGCATCCACGGAATGGGGAGTAGATTTTCGCGTTACGGATGTCCCCTCTGCTCAAAATGGCAGTTGGGAAAACTTAATGCATAAAGCGGGAGCACATAACCAGTACCTCTTATTTACAGATGAAAATCGAAAAGATTTCAGCAAAAGGATCGGCCATCGTGCAATCGGTGTAGTGTATCGTCCGGAACATGAGCAATATGGAAACTATGTCCCATCTATTATGAGCAGCCGCTACGATGGATTTATCTTTGTTGATGAAACACATGCTTTACATCCACTTGCATTAGAAAGTCTTATTTATTGAAAAAAACAAATTCTTCCCATCACATAAATTTCTCGTAAACACACATAATATTGCATGTAATAAATTTTATAAATAGGAAGAAGGATTTAGACATGACTGTCGGAACACAAGTCAAACAAGCTTTAGCTGGTCTAAAAAGTGCACAAGCTAGTTTTGAAACCTTTGCTCTAGCAACAGATAATCAAAACGCAAAAAAACTCTATCAGGATGCAGCCCAGCAAACTCAATCCGTGCTAGATAGTCTTGAACCACGACTCCAAGAAATTTTAGATGAAGAGCCCCAATATAACCAATAATAAAAAGACGAGTTGGCAACTCCGCCAACTCTTTTCGTCATTACTTTTGAAAGGGAAAACGATCATGACTATTGCTTCCAGTGTTAAACAGTGTCTTGCGAATATGAAAGGAATTGAAGCACAATTATCCTCCCTTTATTTAAATTCATTAGATCCTGAAGCTAAAGGGTTATTCCATGAATCGATGTTAACGATATCTTCCGTAAAAAAAGATTTACAAAACCGTGTCTTGGAACTTGAAAGGCATGAACCACAGTATAAAAGTTAAAATTCTCGAGGTGAATGAGTGTGCCTGATTGGATTGATACTGTCATCCGTTCTTTTATCTTCTTAGCTGCTTTGTTTTTTATGACAAAAATACTCGGTAAAAAGCAAATATCTGAGCTTTCTTTCTTCGAATATATTTCTGGAATTACAATCGGCAGTATTGCCGGAGAAGCAATTACTGGACTTGAAAATAGTATTATCCAAGGACTGCTTTCTATCGCTATTTTTATCTTAATAACATTATTGGTAGATTATTTAGCCTTAAAAAGTAAAACCGTCCGGAATTTAGTTGATGGAAGAGGAACTGTGCTTATTAAAGATGGTAAGGTGTTGGAGGAAAATCTGAAAAAAGAAAAGTACACGATCGATGAATTATCCGCACTACTTCGTCAGAAAGATATTTACCGTGTTGCTGACGTTGAGTTTGCAGTGCTCGAGCCAAGAGGTACGCTAAGTGCACTTTTGAAAAAGGAACATCGCCCAATAACACCAAAGGATTTACAACTAAAGGTGCCAAATGAAAAGGAACCACAAACAATAATTATGGATGGACAAGTCGTTGATGAGGCACTAAGGTCCGCTGGGAAAAGCAGAGGATGGTTACATACTGAATTAGCAAAACTCGATCTTACTTTAGACAATGTATTTATTGGGCAAGTAGATTCATACGGAGAACTATCAGTAGATATTTATGATGATAAAATGCAAGTTCCTTCTCCTGCTCAAAGACCTTTATTATTGGCAACATTAAAGAAAACACAGGCTGATCTAGAAATATTTTCTTTAGAAACGCAAGACGAAGTATCAAAAGCCATGTATAAGAAAAATGCAAAACTGATGCAGGAAACAATTGACAAACTTACACCCTATCTTACAAGTTAATAACCTTTCAAGCCCAATCAGGAACTGATCGGGCTCGAGAAGTTATGCACTTACTTTTTTCCCGTGAGGTATATCACCTTTATGCGACACATAACTGTGAAGTACCATTCCCGCCATAACAAGAATCATTCCAGTCCAAGAAAGTGCAGTTGGAAATGCCGCTTTTAATAGGATTAGCTCCCCCATTATGGCAAATAAAACCTCCATAGACTGTGTTGCTTCTACATTTCCTAGTTTTTGCATATTTCCTCTGACAAGATCAGTTGCTTGGAAAAATAAAATGGTTGCAATGACACCTGAAGTAATGGCTACAAGTCCAGATTGAATCGATTGGCCGATACTAGGCGGCCCCACTGTAAACAGTCCAAAGATTGCAAGGACAATCCATAATGGCATGCTTGCAAGTGTCATTCCTAATACGCGTTGAAATACATCCAGCCTTCCTCCACACACGTCCATCATTTTCCTATTCCCTAGAGGATAAGCAAATGAAGCAATAATAACTGGAATCACTCCTAATAACACCTCGATAGGGGTAAGGAAACTTGCCTGTTCCACCTGCATAAAAATAATACCCACTAGGATAATAAACGACATCGCCATACCTTTGAAGGGTATTCTCCCCTTTACCTGAATGGGCCCATTTTGAGTCATCACCGTTTCAAAAAATAGCGGTGCCAATAATGAGCCTGAAATTATGGTTATTTGCCAGGTAGAGGCGATTAGCCAGCCAGGGGCATAAGCAGCAGAGAAACAAATGGGAGCGTAAAACAGACCAAAGCCTACAAAGCTCCATAAAAGCCAGGAACGTGGATTATTTTTCATCTCCACGAATAAGGGCTTTAGATTTTTTCTACCATAAACCAGCAGCAAAAGTGGAGGAATCATAAAGAAATATCGGAGTGAAGCACTCCAAATCCAGCTGCCTCCATCTAGTTCCATTGAGCGATTGATAATAAATGTAAAGGCAAAAAAGAAGGCAGCTAAAATGCCTAGCAGAATTGGACGCATTTATCTATTTCCCCTTTATATTTCTTTTTCTTCCAATGATTTTTTCAATTCTATTGGATGTATTTTTTTATTATACTAGAAATCAGAATTATTTGTAATTTATAAAGAGAGCATAAGATGAAAAAATTGTGCATAAAGTGATTTGTCGTTCAAAAAAATGAAACTTTGTGGATCTATACTCGTATAGTTGGATGGCAACTAAATTTAGGTAAGTGGGGATGATACAATGTTTGGAAAAGTAGCAGCAGATATTTTAGGATTAAGCGATGTTGGTTCCGTTATTAAACCAGAAAATTATGATAAGGTTGATTCCGATGATTATGTTATGCATGAAGATAACGAAAGGATATACTTTTTAATCAAGTCAAAATCCGATGAATATTGCTTCACTAATAACGCCCTTATTCATCTTGATGGAACAAGCGCTACGAGTAAAAAGAGGATGCTTCACCGTTATAGTTACGCAACTAACAAAATCTCCGACGTGAAGCTTGAGACCGCTGGAACTGTTGATCTTGATATCGAAATTAAATTTAAAATTGGCGCACAGCCATTTTCGATTGATGTCCACAAAAAACACATTGAAGAAGTCAAAGATTTATATAAGGCGCTAATTAAGATATCTGAACTAACTCATGATAATGAAATTTCCCTTCGTTTTGCTAAAGAAAGCCTTGATATTGCCTCAACAACACTAGGTCGTGTTACTAGTACAGATAACAACCTAGTCGTTCAATTTAAAATGCTAAATCAAGCTGCATTCCAATGGCTGGAGGATAGTAAAAAACAATATATCGTAAAAGATTTTGGCTATGTATTTGAAAAATACATTAATAACTAGACAACAAAAAAACAGACCCAAGTAGGTCTGTTTTTTCACATGCTATGTGATTAAGCTTTGTTTACGTTAGCTGCTTGAGGTCCACGAGCGCCTTTTTCAACGTCAAAAGTTACTGCTTGGCCTTCTTCAAGAGTTTTGAAGCCTTCGCCTTGGATTGCTGAAAAGTGAACGAATACATCTTCTCCGCCTTCGCGCTCAATGAATCCGAAACCTTTTTCTGCATTAAACCATTTTACTTTACCGTTTTCCATATTTGTTGCCTCCTAGTGTGATATCCACACATTGTATTACTATTCTTGCTCTTTGTGATCCAGGCGAAAAGCAATAACTATTCTTCCCTTTACTACCGAACAAAAATAATTCTTCATAATCATACCAGAGAAAGGAAAATTAAGCAAGTTCTCTTCCCATTCCTTCCACTTAAAAACTGAATAATCAACAATTAGAATGGTGAAGTTATTAAAAATGTCACTAGGAGATATCCCCTAGTGACACTAATAAGAGCTTAAGCTTTCTTTTCTATTTCCCATTCGTATAAATCTTCGATTTTGCAATTTAATTCTTTAGAAATCGTCATTGCAGTGCTTAGATTCATCACTTTCTTTGACATGTAGCCGTTAAGCTGTTCTAAAGGGATGTGTGTACTCTTTTCCAAACCCTGAAGGTTCATACTGTTTTTTGATAATAGGGCTTTGAGGTTACTCTTTTTCGCTTTATAATTTGACAAAATGACACCTCACTTTTTAAATAGTGTAACACAATGGAAAATTAAAAGAAAGGAATCATACCTTTGCCATTATGAACAACAGCATAAAAATCACTGAAAAAGCATCATTACCTAGTATCAAGCATCGAAAAAAAAAGTATGTTATAATTAAATTTGATGATAAAAAGGGGTGTTGATTTGAGAAACTCAAATAACAGGTTCAATAGCGGGCAAACTGTGAAACTAAAGGACACTGGCGAGGAAGTTACGATTTTAAAATGGCAATATGTAAAAAATATGAAAAGATATTCTTACATTGTGAAGGAGCATCCTGGTACATTTTTTTTCGAAGAAGAATTTCAAACCCAATAAATGAATGAAAAAAGACCAAATCCAAAGGATTGGTCTTCTTTTATTATCTAATATTAAAATTCAGCGTTACCTGTTGTTCTTGGGAAAGGAATGACGTCGCGAATGTTTGACATTCCAGTAAGGTACATAATTAAACGTTCGAAGCCCAAACCGTAGCCTGAGTGTTTTGTTCCGCCATATTTCCTAAGCTCAAGGTACCACCAATAATCCTCTTCATTCATACCAAGTTCATTAATTTTACCCGCAAGAATATCCTCACGCTCTTCACGCTGGCTTCCGCCAATTAACTCTCCAATTCCTGGAACAAGTAAATCAGTTGCTGCTACTGTTTTATTATCTTCATTTAATCTCATATAAAAGGCTTTAATTTCCTTCGGGTAATCCGTTACAAACACAGGTTTTTTGAATACTTTTTCGCATAAATAGCGCTCATGCTCAGTTTGCAGGTCAAGTCCCCATTCAACTGGGTAGGCAAAGGTTTCGCCTGATTCGATTAAAATATTAATGGCTTCTGTATAAGTCACACGTCCAAAATTTGATGTATGAGCATTATTCAGGCGTTCTAATAAACCTTTTTCAATAAAGCTATTAAAGAAATTCATCTCCTCTGGAGCTTGTTCCATCACATAGCCAATCACATATTTAACCATTTCTTCAGCAAGGTCCATGATATCTGGAAGCTCTGCAAATGCTAATTCCGGTTCAATCATCCAGAATTCTGCTGCATGTCTTGCTGTATTAGAATTTTCAGCTCTAAAGGTAGGACCGAATGTATAAACATTGCGGAAGGCTAACGCAAAAGCCTCTGCAGATAATTGGCCGCTTACAGTCAAATTCGTTTCTTTGTTAAAGAAATCCTTTGTTAGGTCTGTTTTTCCCTCTTCATTTTTCGGAGGATTATCCATATCTAATGTAGTAACACGGAACATTTCACCTGCACCTTCTGTATCACTTCCTGTGATAATTGGTGAATGTACATAGACAAATCCTTTATCTTGAAAGAATTTATGAATTGCATAAGAAGCTAACGATCTAACACGAAACACAGCAGAAAAAGTGTTAGTACGTGGTCTTAAGTGAGAAATGGTTCTTAAGTATTCAAATGAATGTTTTTTCTTTTGTAAAGGATAGTCACTATTTGAAAGTCCTTCAATGGATATTTCCGTAGCTTTGATTTCAAACGGCTGTTTAGCTTGTGGTGTATGAATGAAATCTCCTTCAACTTTAATAGAAGAACTAATTGGAAGTTTAGCGATTTCTTTGAAATTCTCCAATTGCTCATCAAATACGATTTGAACACCTTTAAAGAAGCTGCCATCATTCAATTCAATGAAACCAAAGGTTTTGGAATCTCGAATTGTGCGAATCCAGCCTGATAATTGAACCTTCTGTTCTATGTAACTTTCAGTATTTCTGTACAAATCCTTAATTAGGGCTTGTTTCATTTAAATGCAACCTCCAACTTTTTATGAAAAAATAAAAATCCTCACGTCTATGGGACGTAAGGGTTATTTTCCATTGTATCTTACTATCTTTAATCCCTTCAATATTATATAAAACTCCCAACAAATAAGCAATATTCAACAAATTTTCCTGCAATTTAGTCCTTATTTTTCAGAATATTTGCAGGATTTTTAAAACCAACAGTCGAATAATATTTGTAAATGTTCGATTCTTGATTTTAATATGAGGAGTGTTGATTTGTGGATAAAGTTACTTGTATTGCTTATCTCCTGTATCAGTCTTCAAAGCGTCAAGACATCCGAGAAAAAGCCATCCAATTATTGAATGGCGATGTTTCCATTAGGGATTTAAAAAGAAATCCTGCATTCAAAGCCCATTTAGTTTTGGCGGAATCTGCATTAAGGAAGAATAATATCGATAAACATCAGGTTCAGATATTTGCCGAGGAATTTATGTTACTTGAGGTCTAAGCTTCCTTCGGGAAGTTTTTTTCATAAACGAAAATTTCCTTGCCATTTTCACTTAAAGCTGTTTTAATATAAAGAAACCCTAATGATTCCCAAAACTGTTTTCCCTTTACATTTTCATTTATAACTCCAATTCGAATACGTCTTAAACCTCTTTTACGCATGTCACTTTCGTATAGTGCATATGCCTGTGTACCAAATCCAAATCCTTGGTAATCACTATGAATCATTAAGAGTCCCAGCCATGGGCACTGATCTTTTGGATTTTGCATTAAGTAATCCATAACCCCAATATAAGTATCATCCAGCTTTACTAAAACACTAGTAGTATTCGGGTTTAAAAACTCTACTTCAATTTCTGCAAGCTCCCTTTGCTCACGACCAGTCTCAAAAACATTATAATCTGGATTTGAATTTATTATTTCAAGCGCGATATATAGCGTTTCTTTTGTTATTTCTTCAAAGTACACTGACATGATTGACCTCCTGTTTCAAACAATAAAACAATTATACCAATGACCTTAAATGACATACAAATTTAAATGAGAAAGGTGATATTATGCTTCAAATTAATGTAAAAGTAACATATGAAGGAAGATACTATTTAACAAATGTTCTAGCCAATCCAAATACCCCCGACGAGGAAGTTTACCGTCTAGCTTATGAACAGGTTCAAAAACAATGGCGGACTAACTAAAACAGCGCCCAATTTTGGACGCTGTTTTTGTTTTTATTCCATTTCATATAAAATTTCCGCTACATCCTTCATGAGCGGGCTCAAATTATTGGTTACAAACATATGAAGCCTGTGCATCGCACGGGTACACACTGTGTAGAACAACTTACGTTCACTTTCATTCCTATATTGCGAATTATCATATAGAATAACTGCATCGAATTCGATTCCTTTTGCCAAATAGGACGGAATTACCAAAATGCCTTTTTCATAAGCGATTGTTGCCTTCTCAATTAAATGCAGCGGAACCTCATCTTTAAGGGCATCATATACATTTTTACTTTCGGCTGCCGTTCTGCAAATAACTGCAATCGTTCTATGTCCTTCTTCAAAAAACTCATTAATTTTATTCAGAATAAGCCCATTAAGAAAATGCGGCTCAGCTTTTTTTATTGAGGGCTTTTTGCCATGGCGATTAAAGGGTTCAATTTTATCGCCGCCTTCTATTAAGGAGCTGGTGAAATCCACAATTTCCTTAGTAGATCGATAGGTCTTAGTTAAATTAATTTTTTCCACGTCTTCTCCGTGATTTTCATAATCCGATAGGACCGTCGGTGACCCTGTTGCTCCAGAAAAAATAGCTTGATTGAAATCACCCAGCAGAGTCATCTTACTAAAAGGAAATAGCCTTTCAATTAACGCAAACTGAAATGGCGAATAATCCTGTGCTTCATCTATAAAAATATGACGTACGCCAGTTGTAGATTTCCTGCCTTTTAGTAAATCCTGCAGGTAGACATAAGGGGTTGCATCCTCATAAGTAATTTTATAGTTTTCCAATTGCTCAATTGTCTGGGAACAAATTTGAGCCCAATCATCAAGAAGGACTTCTTTATTATCAATACCCGCTTTAAATAATTGGCTATATAACCCCTGCATATCAATAAAGTTCAACTTCTTAACTCGATTAAATAATGGTCTGAATTTATTCTTTACTACTTTATCAGCGAGAAACTTTTGTTCCTGTTCAAAATCATCAAAGCTTTTTTCAGAAAATTGATCTTTATCTTGAAGTTCTTGGTACGCCTCTAAATAATCCTCTTTTTCAAGGAATTGAACTTCTTCCTCTACCCAAGCTTTTGAACGTTCTTGTCTGACTCTCCTCTTCAACTCTCTTAACAGCCAATCCTTTACCATTTCCAGTCGATTTGGAATGGTATAAGTGTTATCTAATGAATAAAAATATTCATACATTTCTTCCTTTGATATGAAGTTCTCGCCCCTAAAGGTTAAATCCTTAAATTGCAGACCTTCTCTTGATAAATCAATGACATACTGATCAATGATTTTTTTAAATTGTAAACTTGATTTATAACGTATTCCCTTGACTCTAGTATGATAATTCGAATTATTTTCCTCATTAAGTAAAAATTCCATCTGGTCAAAGGGATCCTCTACTCTAAATTGATTTCCGATCCGATTATTTAAATACTCCATAAACGTAGCCTGCTCCATGTTCTCTTCCCCCAATTCCGGGAGAACTGTCGATACATAGGAGTTAAATAAAGGATTAGGCGAGAACAGCATGATATTCTCAGACTTTAGGGTTTCACGGTTCCGGTATAATAAATATGCAACACGTTGAAGGGCTGCAGATGTCTTGCCACTTCCCGCTACACCTTGGACAATAAGAAGTTTACTTTTCTCATTTCGAATAATTAAATTTTGTTCTCTTTGAATTGTTGCTACAATACTCTTCATTTGGGCATTTGCATTATTTCCTAAAACCTCCTGGAGCATTTCATCACCAATGGTAACCCCAGTATCAAACATCGCTTTAATAGCAGAAGCTCGAATGATAAATTGTCTCTTCAATTCCATTTCGCCTTCTATTTTCCCGTCCATTGTATGATAGGAAGCAGGACCTGGCGCAAAATCATAATAAAGACTGGAAATAGGTGCACGCCAATCATAAATTAAAAAGTTTTCATCATGTTCATCCATAAGGGAAGCAATTCCTAGATAAACATGATCAACGTCTTTCTCGCCTGTTTCCATAAAATCGATTCTCCCAAAATACGGGGAGTATCTTAAACGCTCAAGAATTCGGAGTTGTTTATCCATTTGTTTGAAAGTGCGTTCCCGCTCTGATAACAGTTCAGCCTGCTGCTTTATACTGGCTGCTGTTTCAATAACGTCATCCGGATCATCCATATTAACTGTTACATCTTCCCAAAACGTCTTCCGAAGCTCTAGTACATCTGACCTGACTCCTCCGGTACTTTGCTGAATTTTTTGCTGCTTCTTATCAATTTCGTTAATAACAGTATTTACTCGTTCCTGTTCCATTAGCAAGTCATTATTCATGCTATCGCTCATTAGACCACTCTCCAGAAATATTTTGGTCCCTTATATTTGACAACTATAATCTTGATGTGTTAATATAATATAGGGATAATTTATTTTTCTATCTAATAACTTTAAGAACCAAAAATCATTTTATCATGTTTGCCCTGTGATTACAAGAGGATTCCCACGCCCTAAAGGCGTTTTTTTTATGTTTAGAATCACTCATTAATCAAATCTAATTCTTCTTCCCCGTTATTCCCCGTTCCATAAACCCAGTCTCTATATTTTCCGTATAAAAGTATCACCAAGATTCTGACCGTATAATAATCTGCCACTTTGAATTTTTCCTTTACGATTTTTCGCTTTTTAAAAATCTGGTCTATTACCATAGAAATTACCAGAATTCTTATTTTAGACCCCCAATTATTCTGCTTTAATAATGACAAAGTTGAAAAGATAGAAATCGAAATTGCATATATAGGGACAATGATAAAATGTTCCGTCCATGAGTGATGCTTACCAAGCCCAAAGCGAATCTTCCGAGCAGAAGCAAATACAAATAATAAATTGGCTTCCGTTACCATTATCATAAGGAAAAGTGAAATAAAGCGAATAATGGGATTTTTTCTACTTAAGAAAATACTCCACCAATCACTGATTTTGAAATATAAAGGAATCAAGATTAAGGTGTACTTAGTCCTCCACCAATAATGTTTATACACTTTTAACTTCAAAAAGAAGAGTTCTACTAGTGAAAAATATATTCCACCTAATAAAAATTTTCTGATCCACCCTAGTTTTAGGGAAGTGGAGAAAACCGCTGTAAATGGAACAAAAATGGCCTGAGACAAAATAGCACCAAGGATATTATCGAAATAATTACTTTTCATTATCTTCGGTTTATACTTATAAGCTTTAAGAAGATTCAATACAAAAAACTCCAGTAAATAAGCAAAACCGATATTTGACATTAAAAGAGTAAATAATTGCTTTTTGTTTTTACTTTTATAGAACGTGTATCCAAGCAGTCCAGAGTGGATAAGAAACAAAGCTATAAAAGGTATTTTATTATTTCGTTTTGGATTCTTCATAAACATAACCCATTTCATTAATCAGTTTTAATTAGTATTTGATTTCCCCCTCTTTTCATTCCAACATTTAGATAACAATTCTGCTTTGATTTCTAAATTTACAAAATATTGATAAAAAATGTTTGACAGCATGCGTGTTTCCAAAAGCTTAACCAATTGAACATAGTAAAAAGCTCTCCAGCAGGAGAGCTTTAATTTCTAATTCATATTTCAAAACCTTTGCAAGCTCGAGCATGCCATATACTCTAGCCCTCTCTTCTGCATCGGAATGATAATTTGTATTTACCACTGTCAAGCCGTCATGATTGAACATTGAATGTGGTGCAAATAGACTTAAGTACGGGGGATTTTTGTCTAATATTAGTGAATTTGCCCTAATTAATAGATAGAAGGTCTCAAGGAAAAGGTCTTGCATTAACAGAATGTTTATAATGTTACAAAATTTAGGCGTTTGTGCGATTAAGGGGGGGCAATTATCGCGCACTAAAAAATATTAAAGAAAAGGGGTTTGGTCTGTCCATGGCAAAAAGATATTTAAAATCTTTTCTGGTTTCACTCGTATTTTTATTAATTTTATCAACAATGGGTGCTGGTGTCGGAGCTGTTGGTGTAAACGATAGTAAATCAACGTTGGGACTTGCTAACTTAGTTGGTAATTTTAATTTTTCATCAACTAAAAGCACTGGTGTAATTGTTGAACTTGAAGAACCGTCGATTGTAGAAGCAAAACATAAAGGAATAAAACAAACAAAAGCAAATTTATCAAAAAAGCGTAATCAAGTTAAGGCCGATGTTAACAAAGCTGTAAATAGCTCAAAAGTAAGCCGCGAATATGACTATGTATTTTCTGGATTTGCTGTAGAATTACCTGCTAATGAGATCCCTGCTCTATTGGCTGTGCCAGGAGTAAAAGCGGTCTATCCGGATGTTACATACACAGTAACAAGTGTAGGTAACGGCGAACTACTTTCTAAAGACGAGTATAGCCCGAATATGCTTGCAAGTGCCCCGTTTATCGGCGCTAATGAAGCATGGGAAGCCGGCTACACTGGAGAAGGTGTAACAGTTGCTGTTATTGACACAGGTGCTGATTACACTCACCCAGATTTAGCTCATGCCTTTGGCGACTATAAAGGATATGATTTCGTAGATAATGATAGCGATCCACAAGAAACCCCAAGAACAAGCAACCCTGACGATGAAACAGCACATGGTACTCACGTTTCTGGTACAGTCGCAGCTAACGGACAAATTAAGGGTGTAGCTCCAGAGGCGAAGTTATTTGCTTATCGAGTATTAGGACCTGGCGGCAGCGGAACAACTGAAAACGTAATTGCTGGTATTGAACAAGCTGTTAAAGACGGTGCGGATGTTATGAACCTGTCATTAGGAAACTCTATAAATGATCCTGATTACGCTACTAGCATTGCATTAGACTGGGCAATGGCTGAGGGTGTAGTTGCTGTTACTTCAAATGGAAACAGCGGTCCTGCTAACTGGACAGTTGGTTCACCAGGAACGTCCCGCGATGCTATCTCTGTTGGTGCTACACAGCTGCCTTACAATGTTTTTGATTCAACAATTACTACTACAGGTGGAGTTTCATATCCTTCTGCAAAAGTAATGGGCTTCCCTAGTGACGAGGCAATCAAAGCACTCGATGGACAGGAATATGAATATGTTCATGTAGGTTTTGGCTCCCCTGCAGAATTTAAAGATATTGATGTAAAAGGAAAAGTAGCATTAATCAGCCGTGGTAATGGGATTGCATTCGTTGACAAAGCCTTAGCAGCACAAGCTGCCGGTGCAGTTGCAGCGATTATCTATAACAATGTGGCTGGTGAAATTGTTATGGTTCCAGGTACAGCAATACCAACCATTAGAACAACCCAAGAAGATGGTAATAAGTTAATATCAGAATTGGAAAAGGGTAACAATAAAGTAACCCTAAATATTGAATATAATTCAACGGTTGGAGAAACAATGGCTGACTTCTCTTCTCGTGGACCAGTAAATAACACATGGATGATTAAGCCAGATGTTTCAGCTCCAGGTGTAAACATCACTAGTACTGTCCCAACACATGACCCTGCAGATCCACATGGTTATGCTTCATACCAAGGAACTAGTATGGCGTCACCACATGTAGCAGGTACAGCAGCTCTGCTTTTACAAGCTCATCCAGATTGGGATGTTAAAGATATAAAAGCTGCATTAATGAATACAGCTGAGGATGTTATTAATCCAACAACTGGTAAAGTGTACCCGCACAACACGCAAGGTGCTGGAAGCATCCGTGTATTAGACGCGCTTGCAACAGAGACACTAGCTGCACCTGGCAGCCATTCTTTCGGAACTTTCTTAAAGAATAAAGGCAAACAGGTTGAAAAGCAGCAATTTACGATTAAGAATCTATCTAAAGAAAACAAGACTTATAGTTTCAAAGTGAATATGGGT
This sequence comes from Neobacillus niacini, assembly GCF_019749295.1. Lineage (GTDB taxonomy): Bacteria > Bacillota > Bacilli > Bacillales > Cytobacillaceae > Neobacillus > Neobacillus niacini_D. Next base: position 132,027 of record NZ_JACWFG010000005.1, on the reverse strand, counting down.
GAAAACTCAGATGCAATTAAAGTATCAACTAGTAGCAACTTAAAAGTAAACGCAGGCAAGTTACAACAGGTAAACTTGAATGTTCAAGTTGATGCAGGAAAACTAGCACAAGGCTATTATGAAGGTTCCATTACAATCAGTGATGGAAAATCAACCCTTAATGTGCCAACTATTTTGTTCATCCAAGAGCCTGATTATCCACGTGCTGAATATGTTGGTGTAAATCAACTTGGCGATGGTCAATTTGAGATTGAAGGATTGTTCCCAGGCGGGGCTGAATCAGTTGAACTGTTCGTCTATCTCTCAAATGCAGAAGGAGCACCACTTGCGTACTTAGGTGACATTGCCACTTACGAGAATGTTGCAGCAGGTTATTCTACGTTTGCTTGGGATGGAAAAATTGCTGTCGGAGCTAATGGTGTCCCAAATAGCTATAAGCTTCCTGCAGGAAATTACTATAATGTCTACACTTATGCAACATACAAAGGCCAATCAAATACAGCTGGTGCGAATTTTCTCCTTGAATAGTGGTAAGATAACTGCCCCCCAACCAATTACAACACTGTAGGTTTATAACTCAAATCTAGACTTTTTACCCCTCGGTTACTTAAATAAAAGTAACCGAGGGGTTTTGTTTATATACGGACTGCTAATTATTTTCAGATATAATATATCAGTATATCTGTCATTTTACCTTGATATTTTTGAATAATGTATCAATTTCAAAATACTGCCATTAACTCTCTATTTAATAATTACTAATATCTCGAAAGTCAATGACGGTCTAGCATTACTTACTATTAAAAGTGAAATAATTTTCAACATAAAGAGAGTATTTTATATTTGTAAATACATTTTATTATTTTCATAGAACAATTATTTTTCTTCATAATTCGACATATTCCTAGAAAAAAACAAAGAATTTCCTCGAAAACCATGTTAAATGACCTAAATTTTGATAATTTAAACTTTTAATTTAGGTAAATATCCCTATTGTTTAGTCCTAATTTTCAAAATATTATATTAATACGGCCGTAATACATTGAAATGGGGAAAATATTTGAATAAGTTTATTAAAACTAGTCTTTCTTCCGTAATGCTTGCAGGTACATTATTTGCAGGATTCCCAAGTATTGATGCTTCTGCTAAGAATGTGGAACTCCTACATAAAACGGATGCCTCTTCTATCTCTTCACACAGCTCATTAGATTTAGCGATTGTGAACGAAGAGAGATTAATAGAATCCTTTATTAAACAAGGGCTCCTCCCAAAAAATGCGTCTGAAAAAGTAAAACAAACATTTCTGAAAAACTACCTTGAGTTAAAAGGAAAGCAATCAAAAGTTAAGGAATCAGATCCATTAGCAGCAAAAGTAAAAAAAGCTGAAGCAGAAAAGCAAAGTAAGTTCAAAGATTTTAACAATGGATTATTGAATGGAAATGGGAAGAAAAATGGGCACTTAAAGGGCAATCCAGATCCAGTTAAAGAAACACCATACAATGGTGAAAAAAGAGAAGACAAGGTCCTTGTATTAGCTGTCGAGTACTCTGACTTCGAACATAATAAAATTGACCCGTCCGAGACTGATAATTATTATAAGGATTATCCTCTTAACCACTATGAAGATATGATTTTTGGTGAAGATGGTGTTAAAGGTCCCAATGGGGAAAATTTTGTTTCCATGAAACAATTTTATGAAGAGCAGTCAGGTGGAACTTACTCTGTAGATGGTAAAGCCTATGGCTGGCTGAAGGTTCCTGGTACTGCAGCTTATTACGGTGGAGACAAAGCTACAGGTGGTCATGATAATGTTAATCCAGGTGGATCGAAGCAGTTAGTTGTTGATGCCTATAAAGCAGCAATTGATGCCGGGGTACCAGTAGAAGAATATGATAATGAAGATGTCCATGATCTAGATGGAGATGGAAATATTAAAGAACCTGATGGGTTAGTTGACCACTTAATGATTATTCACTCTGGTGTTGGTCAAGAAGCAGGTGGAGGATCATTAGGGAACGATGCCGTTTGGTCACACCGTTCAGCAAAATTTGTTGACATTGATGGCTTAGGAGTAGGAAAACCAGGTTTTTACGATTATACAATGATGCCAGAAGACGGTGCAACGGGTGTATTTGCGCATGAGTATGGTCATGATTTAGGTTACCCAGATGAATATGATACAGTGTACTCTGGTACTGGTGAGGCAGTCGCTTACTGGTCGATTATGGCAAGTGGTTCATGGGCTGGTAAAATTGGCGGTACAGAGCCAACTGGATTCTCCCCATTGGCAAAATCCTATTTCCAATCCTACCTAGGTGGAAACTGGACAAATGACACTGTTGAATTAGACTGGAATGAAGTAACTACAAAAGGAACACAAGTGTTACTTGATCAAGCAAACTCGCCAAATGGAAAAAACGCAATTGCGGCTAAAGTACACTTACCAGAAAAGAAAACACCAGTAAACACTCCAGCAGCGGGCAGCTTTGAATATTGGGGTGGACAAAAGGACGAAACCGACACTAATATGGTAGCTGACGTTGATTTATCAGGCAAAACCTCTGCTACACTTACGTTTGACGCTTGGTATGATATTGAACCACAATGGGATTTTGCATTTGTTCAAGTATCAACTGATAACGGGGCAACTTGGAAGTCATTAGGAAATGGAAATACCCGTTCGGATGTTGTTCCAGAGGGTTATCCAACGATTTTAAATTCCATGCCGGGATTCACTGGTAATTCTAACGGATGGCAAGCTCAATCCTTTGATTTATCAGAATATAAAGGTCAGAAAATTAAGCTACGTCTTCGATATGCAACTGACTGGGGTACCTCTTTCATCGGCTTCTTTGCTGATAATATTAAAGTGGTTGCTGATGGAAAAACTCTAGTAGAAGATGGCGGGGAAAATGAAACATCTCCATTTACTCTAAATGATTTTACAAAGATGGATGGAAATAAATTAACAGACCATTACTATCTACTTGAATGGCGTAACCATAAGGGTGTCGATGAAGGTCTTGCTCATATTGCGCGCGGTAACTCCTTAATGAGTTATGATGGTGGATTAGTTGTTTGGTATGTTGATGATAGCTTTACTGACAACTGGACAGGAGATCACCCTGGTGAGGGCTTTGTAGGAGTTGTAGATGCTCACGCAAATACAGACTTACTATGGAGCTTTGCTGACGGTTCAGACCCAGCTCAAGCATCTACTCGTTACCATATCGCAGATGCTGCATTTGGTTTAAATCCTACTTCAGGATTAAATCTTAACTATCCTGGTGTTCAGACGTTGTTTGGACCAAGTCAACCAGCAGTTTCACTTTTCAATGACAGCAACTCATTTACAAACACATTCATGCCAGATGCTGGCCGTAATATTGGAAATTTTGGACTTAAGGTTCGTGTAAATGGTCAGGCTAAAGATAAATCAGTTGGTTCGATTGTAATCTACAAATAATCAACAGAAGTCTCACCTCCCCTTTTTATGGAGGTGAGATTTTTTATTGAGTTAATTTTGCTTTTTCGCTGACCTGCTCAAACCAAAGTCGTGTCTGATCCGAATCTTTATCGTTAATAAAAATCTTCTTATTACCTAATTCAATATAGATATACGGTGAAGAGCCCTTTTGGATAAAGAGCAAACTGCTGCCGTAACCCCTCACTTTAAAATGTCCTTTTGAAAGTGCAGGCAGACCAACGCCATTTGTTCTCACTGTAACCTCTGGAAGTTTTTCCATTAGTTCAATCGAAGTTATATCCTCATACTCCCACTCATTACCATACATTCCTGTAATCTCAAAGCTCTCTTCCTTTGTAACAAGCTCATACCCTTGATAACTAAAGTATGATAGAGCGCTAAGGCCGCCAATTATTACAATAAATGAGGAAATACTAATAATATAGCTGCGTTTGCGCTTTATCGGAACTTCATATTTAGTTAAGAAAATCATTCCACCCATTAAAAATATGAACATAAAACCAAATTGAACTTCCATTGCATATCTAAACGAAGTAAACATGAGCGGCAGGAGAAACAACATGCCAATGGCCGTTACGATTAATAATCCACCCATCTTCTGAGGATAACCATTACGAATTAACTCCTCCTGTTCTTCCTTCGGCCGGGAAGCAAAACCTGAAATCAGCCAATATCCTTCCTTTTTCCTTACTGCCCACCCGAGGATGGCGAATAGAAGGATAACAATACTATGTACAGTTAAAAGACCCCACATTATACTACCTCCTTTCACTCTAATTTGTTTATACATACTATACGATTGTGCATTTTAAATAGATTCACTTTTTCCTCAAGTCTATGGCTATAAGTGACCAAGTTTCTGTATATTTCAAAAAAGCGGTCACTCATAAGTGCTATGAGTGACCAAATACCTGTTTATTTTAACATAGTGGTCACTTATGAAGGCTATGAGTGACCACGTTCTGTTTCTTTTGAAAAAATTGGTCACTCATAGGAGCCTTCATATAAACCCACCCTAATCCAGTGGATATTATCCCCGCGATAATTTCATGGCCGGATGATTACTCTTGTGCCATTTGGAACCTTTTCGGCAAGTTGAAGTACATCTCGGTTTTGCATTCTCACACAACCTGCTGAAACGGCTTTGCCGATTGAACTCGGATCGTTGGTCCCATGAATACCGTATCCTTGCTTAGATAATGAAAGCCACAAAACCCCAAAAGGACCGCCTGGATTCATTTGTCGGTTAACAATGACAAAATCGCCAGTCGGTGTTCCTGAAAGCATTTTCCCTACGGCAATCGGATAGATTTTTTCCAACTTCCCATTTCTGTATAACGAAAGTCTCCTTTTCCCAATTGAGATTTGGATCGAATAGGGTATTGTATTTGGATCTGGCAGACCAGGTATCTGAATTTGTTGTCCTATATATAATTGCTGGTAATTTACTCCAGGATTGGCTGCATAGAGACTGGCGAGGCTGACCCGATAATCCAAAGAAATTTGATAAAGTGTATCGCCCCGCTTGACAATGTGAATCATGTTATCCCCACCCTTTTCTTATTAACATATGTCGGGATATCGGAACCGTTGCCTATTTATACAGGCTGTCAAAAATTTGGAAGATCAAACAGATCCGCCATATCCTTTCGAATGTGTTGATTAAAGAAATAATCATTACTGGCTGGGTCATACACATAATCCTTTTTCCACTCTTCAATGTTCCTCGTTATCTCTTTCATGGCCTCTACAAATAATAAAATTTCCTCATTGGTCATAATTGGATGCAGTGAAAATCGGACCCATCCTGGTTTAGTAGATAAATCTCCCAAGTCAATTTGTTCAGCAATCTGCTTTGATTTGTTTTTGTCTATGTTCAATAAATAATGACCATAGGTTCCTGCACAAGAGCATCCTCCGCGAACCTGAAATCCATATCGATCATTTAACAAACGGACAATAAGATTGTAATGAATGTCCGTAATAGTAAATGAAACAATGCCGATTCTATTTACTAGATGACCCTCTAATACACGAAGCTTCGGTATATCTTCCAAGCCAGTTAAAAGCAATTCAAGCTGCTCTTTTTCTCTTGCTAAAATTTGTTCTACACCCATTTGTTCCTTTAATTTAATACACAAAGCTGTACGAATTGCTTGAAGGATTCCCGGTGTTCCTCCATCCTCACGATGTTCAATGTCCGTAATATATTGATGTCCGCCCCAAGGATTAGTCCAAGTAACCGTACCCCCTCCGGGATGATCCGGGACTTTATTTGAATATAATCTTTTATCAAAAACTAAGACACCGCTCGTACCTGGTCCACCTAAAAACTTATGGGGTGAAAAAAAGATAGCGTCTAGTTTTTCCATAGGGTCTTCTGGGTGCATATCTATTTTTACATATGGTGCGGATGCAGCAAAATCGACAAAGCATATCCCTCCATGCTTATGCATGATTTTTGCCAATTTTTGATAGGGTGTTTGTATTCCTGTAACATTCGAGCATGCCGTAAATGAACCAATTTTAACATTTCTGTCTTGATAGGATGAAAGAAGTTGCTCCAGATGACTCATATCTACTAAACCTTCGGAGTCGGGTCTAATAATCTCGACATCTGCTAAAGTTTCAAGCCACGAGGTATGGTTGGAATGGTGCTCCATATGTGTTAGAAAAACAACTGGCCTATCCTTGTCTGAGAGCTTAATACTGTCTTTCCATTGTTCCGGGACTCTAATCCCCATAATTCTCTGTAATTTATTCATAACAGATGTCATCCCAAATCCATCCAGAATGATTGCGTCGTTTTCATTGGCGTTTACATGTTCCTTGATGATTTTTCTTGATTGATTGTAGATTCCAGTCATCATTAGACTTGTTATATTTGATTCTGTATGTGTATTGGCCATAAATGGACCAAATACCTCTGAAACTTTTTTTTCAATTGGTCGAAATAATCTACCACTTGCCGTCCAATCAGCATATATTATAGGCTTTCGACCGTATGGTGAGTCAAATTCCTGATGATTGCCGATAACCTGAGAGCGAAATTTTTGAAAATATTCTTCAAGACTTTCCGGAAGACGATACCATTTACTTCCGATTCTTGCAGTAATCATGCTTCAACACCTCTCTCGAGTGAATCTGTGTTAATTACTATATGCAAAGCTATTTCGATTGCCGACAAAAAAAGCCTGATCCATTTGGACCAGACTTTATCCTCTATTATTAGATTGTGTTCTTTGCCGATTCCTTACGATTTACTTCATCAATTTTTTGAACGAACATTTGAAATACACGTTGCTTTTCTTCTAAATCTTTAATATATTCTTTTAATTGATTATAACTTTCCTCAAATGGTTTATGATATCTCTGGCGAATATTTTCAATAATTTCCTCATTCACCGTCGATTGAATAACTTGCTTAGTGATTCCATATTTGTATGAGTAGACCTTTAATTCTTGAGCCACTTCTTCATATTCTTTATCTATTTCTGTAAGAACGACTGAAATATCATCCTTCCACTCTTCTAGTGATTTTTGTAAATAGGATTTAACCATTGTATCTTCCATCGTTGCACCCGCCCTAATAAAGTCTTATGTTACCTTTATTATAGCGATGATTGTTTACAGCCTAATTTCTAGCTGTTTACAAACCCATATCAATAAATAGGAAAATATGCCGATTTACATATAAAAACTAGTTTAATAGATACAAACTATGAAGCTGCCCCAATCAAGATAGGGACACTTTGCGTAATATTATTTGCATTTCCTAAATCAATATTAATCATTAAATTATATTGGTATGTGCTTTGTTTACTTTGTATATCGTCTGGAACATCGATTATGAATGTAATTTTACCAGTCTGGTTTGGACAACACTCTAGAGAACAGAAAACAGAATGACTATTTAGTGTTTCTTCTACAAATGCCTGTGAATCAATCCCGATTAGATCGATATCGTATCTCTTTATTTTATTTTTTATAAGTCCGCCAGTGATCTCAATGGTTCCGTTAATGACACTTCCAGCCTCATATACCTGCTTATCCAAATGGACCATTGTTTTTGGCAACCCAATCTTTAATTTTGTTAAATAATCTTTTAATGTCATTTTTTCTTCACCTGTTCCCTAAAAATAGGCATAAATAAAAGACCGTAGTAGTTAAGCTGCTTAAAATGTTTCTCACAACAAAAAAAGCCCCTGTACTTGGCGGTCCAAGACCTCCTTCGCTTTAGCCGACGAAGTTAGCTGACGGGTAGGATGGCGAAAGAAATTCTCATCCCTTCTACACAGTAGAATTAACCCCCATAATTGGTTCCTCCGTACCCAAAATAGATGGGTTTTGGCCGAAATATTTAATTTCGTATTGATTATGAGGCTAATTCTATCTTCATCCTGATTACTTGTAAAGAGTGATATTTACTTAAATAAACTCCCTAATCTTCAATTACAGTGAAAAACATTGATTTTTCTATGGTTTACTCAAGATTTATCGTTATTTTGACCATTTTATTCTCTTATTGGCTATTTCATATCTGGAATATTTTTATATTCAAATATTAATGTTAAACTTATAGAAAATACTGAATAAAGGAGAAATAACATGTCTGTTTACAAAGTTTTATTTTTAGATATTGATGGAACGATCATTAAGCCTGATGATTCCATAGAGGATACTACCATAAAAGCAATAGGTCAGGCTCAGGAAAAAGGAATAGAGGTTTTTTTAGCTACAGGCAGGCCGCTGCATGAACTTAGGGAGCTGGCTCAAAAGTTAAAAATCGATTCCTTAATTGGGTATAACGGTGCATACGCTATTCACCAGGGTGAAGACCTATTCCAAGAGCCTATGGATCAAAAGAGCGTCAGAAATTTCATAGACATTGCGAAAAAGAATCATCATGATTTTGTCTTGTATACGAAGGATCAAAATATATTTTCTAATATAGAGGCAGAATGTGTAAAAGAATTTATAAAGAAATTCCATTTACATAACAATGACTCTCTTTCCCCCTCCAAAGATTATGAAGTACTTGGAATGACTTTAATTAATTTAAAGCCAAGCGATACAGAATTATATAAACAGGAAGACCAAATCCATTTGTCCCAAGTTAACCTTGAAGGTATGCTTCATTGTTATGATGTGATTAGAGACAATGTCAATAAAGGAATCGGTGTTCAATATGTCTTGAAACACCTCGGCTTTAAGACGGAAGATGCAATAGCTTTCGGAGATGGCCTGAATGATAAGGAAATGCTCCAAAGTGTTGGTGAAGGCTTTGCCATGGGAAATGCTCATCCTGACCTCTTTCAATATGCCAACCATAAAACCACTTCAGTAAATGATTCAGGAATTTATAATGGATTAAAAACCTTGAGGATTTTAGAGTAAAAAGCTGTGCGAAAAGCACAGCTTTTTTTGCATGAATTTGTTGGTATTTCGTGATATCCGTCTTGTTTTGATAGCTTTTGTCAACCTGCAGGAAAATGGGGTATGCACTATAGAAATTACTATCTAAGGATGAATAACCGTAAATTAGATAGAAGGGATTTGAATACTATGAAAACTTTCACTTTAAAGGAAGTTTCTAAAAAAATAAATGTCAAACCTGCTACATTGAGAAAATGGGAAGAAGAACTTAAAGAAATTCTTGAAATTCCTAGAACAAAACAGGGAGCACGAATATATTCACAGGTAGAACTAGATTTGCTGCTAGAAATTAAACAAATGTACGAAAACAAACAAACTACATCAATGATATTACAATCGTTTCAAACGAAGGAGGAACCTGAAAATAGTGAGATTACTGAACCCTCAGCACCATCATTACCTATGATTTCAGAATCCTTTCCTGAAGTAACGAATGAAGAGATTGCAATCAAAAATACTGATGAATTTTTCGATGCTATGGATAGTTATAAACAAACCTTTTTAAGTGAAGTAAAGGATGAAATTCGATCTGTTCTCCGTAAAGAGGTCGTTGAAGAAGTAAAAAAGGAGATTTCAAAAGGGACCTTCTATACAGTGAAATCACTTTCAGATTCCATCTATAAATCGTCAGCTAACACAAAAGCAGAGATTGAAGAACTCTCTGTGCACCTTGAAAAAACAGCAGAACAAACTACAGAAAGGCTTCATTATTTATCCAAAAGTATTGCGAATGCCTCTCACGAAACCTCAGAAGAGATTTATACTCTATCAAAGCAGTTATCTGATTCTACGGAGGAACTAGCACATTATGTGGATATTACGAATACTGAAATCTTGAGTCTTTCAGAAGTAATCGAAAAGGATCGCGAAGAACGTGTAAAAGAACGTGACCAATTCCGGCAGGATGTTACACAAAGAGAAGCTGCTTTTCAGGATTTATTAACTAGCTTCCGAGATGTTGCTGCTGCGAAGGAAAAGAAATGGTGGAAGTTCTGGGAATAAACTGTCACGACTTGCTGCTATGGTGAAACTTTTCAAGCGGGGAGGATAAATGATGAATACGAGTGAAGTTGCAAAATTATTAGGGGTATCAGCCAGTACCATTCAACGCTGGGTAAAACAACTTGAATTGCCGATGGAGCGTAATGAGCGTGGACATTATCATTTTAATCAGGAGGATATTGACCTTCTAAAAAATATTCAAGCTCAAATTCAAAATGGGACCTTGCTCCAAGAAATTGCTCCTGTTCAAGAAAAGAAACCTAGAAAAGGAATTCTAAAAACTGCTCCTGAGAGCAATGCTGAGCTTGAAAGACTGTATACAATTGTTAACGAACTAGAAGCAAAGGTAAACTCGAAAGCAGACTCTGTCGCCTCATATCAGCTGCTGCAGCACCGCCGGGAAATTGAAGATTTACAGTGCCAAGTCATTGAATTGACAAAACAAGCAGAGTTTCTCCAATCGCAGCTTAATGAGATTAAAAATGCCGTAATGCCAAGTAGAGCATTGGTATTTGAACAAGGAAAAGGTAATAGGAAAAAGAAAAATTTAGTTAGTTCCTTGTTTGGATTTTTAGGCTAATACAAACAAAGCCGAATGTGTTTACGCACACATTCGGCTTTGTTTATAATTATATCTTTAATTCAACGAGTGGACGTGTATATTTTTTTATCATATAACTGCCGAGCACAATGCAGACAATGAACGAAAATGCGATTAAGAATAAATAATTTTCGGAAAAGCTGCTTGGTAAAATAGATTGAATACTTTTGATAATAAACCCATGAAATAAGTAAACATATAGTGTTCTTTCACCAATCTTCGTTATTCGATATTGATTGGATGGGATTAATGGTAAAAAGCCAAAGACAACAACTAGGGTTAAGATATACTGCAAAGTACGCAGCAGACCATCGCTAAGCTGCATTCCTCCCATGTGTGCATAAGATGTATCTCCCAACAGCCATGGCACAGCATTTGATGGAAAACTTAAACCAAAAAATAAAAACGTCATGATGATAATAACTACTCCTGCAGGTACAGCATACCTCGCCCCGATGACCCGTCTTAGATGGTCCCCGTTCAATAAGAAGCCTAACAAAAAGTATGGAAAGAAAACAAATGTTCTAGATATACTCATAAAACTTCCAACATCCTCGAAATAGCCAATACCTATTCCTAGTAACACTGCGATGAATAATCCCGCCCATTTAAGTCTGGCAAATACATACAATAACAAATTCCAGAAGAATAAGCTTAATAAAAACCACAATGACCAATGAGGCTGGAATAAATCAAATTCAAGTGTCTTTTCCTTCCCTGCTAAAAAATAAAAAATTGAGTAGATAATTTGAAAAATAAAATATGGGATCAATATTTTTTGAAACGCTTTACGTAAATACCCCTTATTTTTATATCCCTTGGCAAAATAGCCAGAAATCAAAATAAACGCTGGCATATGAAAAAGAAATATTACACTATATAAAGTAAATAAAACCTTATCCTGGTCCTTATAAGGACTAATTACATGACCAAATACAACAAGAAAAATTAATATAAATTTGGCATTATCAAAATACTTACTTCTACTTGTAGTTGAAGCCATCCTATCCCTCCAAACACAAAGATATTGTAATAAAATTTTATCTTTTGTTATTAACTATTTTAACTAAGCAATGTTACAGGGAGATTGAAACTAAGTTACGTTCTGTTTCATCAAACTTACAATTTCAAAATAATAATCGCAATGACCTATGCTCATTTAACTATTGGCAATTAATTCTATAACCTACTTTTATGACCTGATGATAAAAATCACATACAGAGGATTTGATTCATGATAGTATGCTGAGTAAGTTCTAAATTCATAACAATTGAAAAGGGGTTATAAATTGAATTTTCCACAACTAAAAATTGCTCATATTATGCCAAAGGTTCCTATTTTTCAAGGTGGTATGGGGGTAGGTATTTCACTAAGCAAACTAGCTTCAGCAGTAGCTAATGCAGGTGGTGTAGGAATTATTTCTGGTACAGGTATTTCTACCGATGAAATGCGCGATCACATTAGGAAAGCCAAAAGTTTAGTTAAAGGTGCAGGATATATTGGGGTAAATGTATTGTTTGCCATGAATGATTTTGCGGAGAAAATGAAAGCTGCACTTGAAGAAAAAGTAGATTTCATTATTTCAGGTGCAGGAATCTCAAGGGATATGTACGCATGGGGCAGGCAGGCGGGTATTCCCGTCATTTCTATTGTTTCTTCAGCTAAATTAGCCAGAATTTCTGAAAGACTAGGAGCTGCTGCAGTAGTTGTTGAGGGCTTTGAAGCTGGTGGCCATCTTGGTACCGACAGACCGATGTTTGACATTCTTCCTGAAGTAGTGGAAGCTGTATCAATCCCTGTTATTGCAGCCGGGGGAATTATGACTGGCCAGGATATTGCTATGGCCATTTCACTAGGTGCTTCCGGTGTTCAAATGGGAACTCGTTTTGTAGCAAGTGAAGAATGTGATGCGCCACAAGCTTTTAAGCAAAAGTATGTTGACGCTCGAAAAGAAGACACAGCATTAGTCAAAACAACCGTCGGCTTACATGGAAGAGTGATTGTCAATAACTTTGCAAAACTGATAAGCGGCACTGACAAATTGAAAATTGCCAAATGTCATGATTGCTTAAAAAATTGCTCTTATCGCTTCTGTACGCTAGATTCCCTCTTGACAAGCATGGGAGGAGATGTCGAAAATGGACTTGTCTTTGCTGGGGCACGTGTAGACGAAATTAAGGAGATACTTCCCGTTCAACAAATCATTGATAATCTTACAACAGAATATCAAGACACTTTTAAATTTGCTAACTAACGACAAAAAAGAGGTAACCGAAATCTAGCGGTTACCTCTTTTTAATTTAGGGTAAATTTTTTATTTTATTCTTGATTGATGTTCTTGGTTTCGGATCAGGTATCATTTCTGGATAACCTATTCCTAATACACCAACAAGATTATAGTCATCTGGAACACTTAGAATTTCTCGATTCTTTGCTGTTATTCCAATTGATGACCAAAATGTTCCAACACCCTCTGCCCATGCCGCCAAATTGAAATTTTGAATAAAACAAGCTGTTGCTAATGCATTTTCCTCTTTTTCAATTGCTGTGGAACCATGTTTAGACAAGACAGCAATAAGTAAAGGTACATTCCCGAAATCAGTTTTGTGTTTCAGTTTAGCCCTCGTTTCTGGCCCAACAAAGTAAACCTCCCAAGGTTCTGTCATTCGGTGATTAGGAGCCATTTTTGCAGCCTCTAACCATGAATATATCAAATCAAGCTGAACAGAATCGGATTTAAATTTTTTTATATTTCTCCTGCTTTTTATGACATCAAGAATATCCAATGTATCCCCTCCTCTATCTGTTGAAAATCTACATCAATCTATCATATGTCTATATTTTTAAAATATTTATACAGCCTAAAGATTCCGAAATTTTTATCCGTCACTAATTCCTTTTTCCCGAATAAAATGTGGGCGAGGAGGCGAATAAAATGAATAATTATTACTATGGACCTATTGGCAATCAAGGTTATCAGGATCAAGAAATCAACGATTATCGAAATATCATGAATACTTGCCAGCGTTATATGAATTATCATGTGGTTGGTCAAATGAGTGATGGCACTCAAATGAATGGTATACTTCAAGACATGGATGATGAAGGAGTTACAATGCTCGTTTCTGAGGATGTCGATGACGACTCCGATGACATGAGATTTGGCGGATACGGTGGATACGGAAGACGCAGGTTTCGCCGTTTCAGAAGGAGACGTTTTCCATACAATGTTTTTGTATTCCCATTTTTCTTTCCATTCCCTTACTTCTATTAATATAGAAGAGGCTCGCCATTACGGCGAGCTTTTTTAATAATAATCTTTTGTTCCTTCCAACTGATAACTTGGCTGTAAATCAACTTTCCCTATACTGTACAAGCCTTTCTTGAATCCAAGAAGGAAGAAAAAAAGTGATTGTGCAAAGAAGAATATCCCCCATCCTTGAGCCGGAATAAATGCTGTTAATTGAGATAAATTTGTTGCGTCCCCAGCTGCGTGTGGCTGAATTAAACTAATGATGAAAATATCATATGACGTACTTACTGATTCTACTAAAATGACAGCGGCAATTAACAATACAAGGTTATGAATTACCTTTTGACCACCTTTAATAAGCATGGCCAGAAACAAAATACCAAAGGATGAAAGCCAGAATAAACCATAGGGATTACGAACCCATAAGATAAAATTAATTACAATCAAACCTAATAGAATGTCGATAAAAAGTGTATGTTTTTTCTTTTTAATTAACCAAAAAGATACATATGCCATTAACGAAGAAATCAAGTAACCTGCTGCACAGGTCATAAAATCTATAATCCAAATAGATTGAGTGCCATGTGTAACACCATCTGCGTTCATAAACAATGAAATGGATTCTACGTTCCCTCCAAACAGAGCTAAAAATGCGTGGCCAGATTCATGGATCACCGTATTAATCATTCTAAAATAATCACCTATTATTGGAATCTTTATTAAGAGTAATGCCAACCCAACGAAGAGGAAAAATCTAAGACTAAGCCTTTCTTTTATATATTCCAATTTACTTCCCCCCTCTTTCACTAAGCTTCCTTTTTTTGTTTCCATCTTAACATTTTTCTTTATATTCTGAAAAATATTACACTTAATTTGCGTCATAAATGCAACCGACAAAAAAGAGCTTAATTCGACAAACCACCAACTCTTGTGTTACTATTAAGTTGTTGAAGTTGCTGAAGTGATTATTTTTTAGGAGGAATGATTTTGATAGAGTTTAAAGATATTGTAAAGAAATATAGAAATAAAACGATTATTAAGCCCTTCTCTATTGATATAGAAGCTGGTCAACTCGTTGTTTTTATTGGACCAAGCGGATGTGGAAAAACTACATTACTAAAAATGATAAATAAATTAATTCAGCCATCAGCTGGAAAGATTTTTGTAAACGGTAAGGATATTTCCAACATGGATGCTATCGAGTTAAGGAGAAATATTGGCTATGTCATTCAAAATACAGGTCTATTCCCTCATATGTCGATTAGAGAGAATTTAGAATTAATTCCAAAACTAAAAGGTGAGGACCCTGCTAATATTGCAAAGAAAACAGAGGAACTTCTCCATGTGGTCGGATTAAATCCTAGTGAATTCTTAGACCGTTTTCCAAAGGAATTAAGTGGTGGGCAGCAGCAAAGAGTAGGGGTAGCAAGAGCCTTTTCAACGGATTCAGATATTATTTTAATGGATGAGCCCTTTAGTGCCTTAGATCCCGTAACAAGAAACTCGCTTCAGGATGAACTTGTTCAAATGCAAAAGGAACTTAACAAAACCATTATTTTCGTAACCCACGATATGGACGAAGCAATCAAAATTGCAGATAGAATTTGTATTTTGAAAGATGGCGATATTCTCCAGTTCGACACCCCTGAAAATATTCTTAAGAACCCAGCCAATGAATTTGTCGAAGATTTTATCGGGAAGAGACGAGTTTGGAATAACCCTGAATTATTAATGGCTGAGGATATTATGATTCCGAACCCTGTTAAGATTACTGCTAAGCGAACGGTTTTGCAGGCTATTGAGATAATGAAATCCAATAAAGTGGACAGCTTAATGGTAACCGATAAAAACAATATTTTAATAGGCTTAGTGACTTTAAAAGGAATTCAACTACTAAACCGAAATTCTGAGATAGATAGTGTTATGGAGAAAAATGTATTAGCTGTTTCTGAGGACAGTAACTTAATATCCATCTTAGCAACAATGAATGAACATAAAATTGGCTATGTGCCTGTTATCAATCATTCAAAACAATTAACTGGACTAATAACGAGAAGCAGCATTTTATCGGCTTTAAGCAGCCAACTAATTGATTTGGAGGTGGCCTTTTAATGGGTGATTTTTATAACTATTTAAGTAGAAACTATGAACAGATTCTTGATTTAATAGGTCAACATATTTATTTAAGTATTATTTCCGTCCTCGCTGCGGTTATTATTGGAATTCCATTAGGCATTTTGATCTCACGGCAGCCAAAGCTGTCAAAGCCAATAATCGGAACAACGAACGTCATACAGGCAATACCAAGTTTGGCCTTACTTGGATTCTTGATTCCCTTCATTGGTATCGGCAGTACACCTGCGATAGTAATGGTTGTCCTTTATTCCCTTCTTCCAATCGTAAAAAACACATATACAGGATTAACGAATATAGATCCTGACATTCTGGAAGCCGCCAAAGGTATCGGTCTGACCAAGAGTCAAACAATGAAAAAGGTTCAACTGCCGTTAGCTTTTCCGATGATTATGGCGGGTATCAGAATTTCTGCAGTAACTGCTGTCGGATTAATGACAATCGCAGCATTCGTAGGTGCAGGCGGTCTTGGATATCTTGTTTTCTCTGGTGTTCAGACCGTTGATAACTATATGATTCTTGCAGGTGCAATTCCAGCCTGTATCCTTGCACTTTTAATCGACTTTGTTGTAGGGAAACTTGAAACGTCATTTTCCTACAGTAATAAACGAAAATCCCCATCTAAAAAGAGCAAAAAAGTAAAGCGTATCGTAATCGCATTTGCAAGTGTAGCCATCGTGGCTGCAGGTGCTTTTACCGTATATTCAAAAGCAAGTGCTGGAGAAAAAATTGTCGTAGGTTCCAAGAATTACAGTGAACAACTGATTCTAGGGAATATGCTGGCTGATTTAATTGAAAGTAAGACTGATATTGAAGTAGAACGAAAAATGAATCTTGGCGGCTCACAGGTAGCCTTTAGTGCTATCAAAAATGGTGACGTTGATATGTATGTAGAATATACAGGGACCGGTCTTGTAAATATTCTCAATCAAAGTCCACAAAGTAATCCTGACCAAGTTTATGACTATGTAAAAAAGGAGTTCAAGGAGAAATTTGGTATCGACATGTTAAAACCCCTTGGATTCAATAACACCTATGCTTTAGCAGTACGTCAAGATACTGCCAAACAATATAATTTGAACACCATCTCTGATCTTGCTAAAGTTAGTGAAGGCATGATTATGGGTCCTACCATTGAATTTCCTAATCGGGAAGATGGATTAATTGGTCTTTCTAAGACCTACAATTTGAAGTTTAAAGATGTAAAAGCGATAGACGGAGGCTTGCGCTATACTGCGCTTGATAATCATAAGAGTGATGTCATCGATGCCTTTTCTACTGATGGGTTAATTGAAGAGTTTGGATTAAAAGTATTAGAGGATGATAAAAACTTTTTCCCTCCTTATTATGCTGTTCCCATTGTAAAAGAAGAGACATTAAAAGAGCACCCTGAACTTAAAAAAGCACTAAATTCACTTGCTGGTACTCTGACAGATGATAAAATGAGAAAGCTTAATTACAAAGTTGACAGCCTGAAGGAATCCCCTGCAAAGGTAGCAAAAGAGTTTTTAAAAGAGGAAGGTTTAATAAAATAATAGAGCCGGCGCTGCCGGCTTTTTTTAATCCTCCATAAAATGAACCACCCTCTCATACGTTTCATCATCCCCAATAATAAGAAGAACGTCTCCTTCTAGAATCAATGCATATGGCCCAGGAGAAATAATCAATTCTCCCTTTCTCTTCATCCCTATAACGGTCCCGCCTGTATTTTGCCAAAATTTTACTTCTGAAATCGTTTTACCGATATGTACACAGCCCGCAAAAACCTCTACCTCAATGGGAGCTAATGGATTCGTATGTCGGAGTTTTGTAGAATAATCCATTATTTTTCTTACTGAATCAAAAAGCTGTTCATCTAATTTATCTCGCTCGGTAATGAGGGAATTAATTTCTTTCTCGAGATCTTTGATGCTGGCCAAATTGGAGAAGCGATGAATATATTTGTAAGCATTCTCCCGAGAAGAAATAACTATTCCGCTACCCTTCGTAGATTTGACAATCTCCACATCTTCTAATATCTTTATCGCTCTTCTAACTGTTTCTGGTGAAACTTTATATTCACTGGCCAAGGTTGACCTGCCGTGAATCTTTTCACCCACTTTGAATTTACCGTCGTAAATTCGATTAGCTAAGTCAATTGCAATCCGTTCATAAGTTGGTATTTGTGCCCTCTGCATAAAGTCCTCCACTGGTTATAAGTCAAAGTTACTTGATACTTCCACTATACTCTAAAACCTTTTTCAAAGCCATTTAGGGGGAAAAAATGAAACTTTCTCATTTTTCATGAGAGCATACTTCTATAATTGTGTTTATGTATTATTAAATTTAAGGGTGAGATAATTAGAAAGTGGATATAATCTAAATAATGTGAATCTACCTGAGGTGAATTTATGAACCGAAAGCTAGTCCTTTTGCTAAGTTTTCTCTATATAGCATTTATGGCCTATTTATTTTTTCATTATCGTTCTACAGAGGAATCCTTTAAATCAACCATTGCCATCGGAGGAGTAGTTTGCGGGGCAGTTCCTCTTCTCCTTGCCCTGTTTACAAAGCTCCAGTTTAACTTGCCAATTGTCATTTCCTATTTGCTCTTCTTGGTAGGCTCTCAATACTTTGGTTCAATAAGAGGCTGGTATGGACTGGGCTGGTGGGACACCTTTATGCACTTTCTAAGCGGAGCTATTCTTGCCTTTTCTGGAATCGCTTTGTATGAAAGATTGGTTCATCGAGACGGAAAAGTGGAAATATCCCCTTGGATTATTTTCCTTTTCACACTATCCTTCGCTGCTCTTGGCGGCGTTATCTGGGAAATCTATGAGTTTAGCTCTGATCAATTTTTTAATATGACGTTACAAGGCGGGGGTAATGACGATACTATGATTGATTTAATCTCTGATACAGGTGGAGGTTTGATTATTGCTCTATGGGCTGGTTTTAGAACAAAGATGAAAGTTAAAAAGAATCATCAGTATCCCAAGCTATCATAATTAGACGTAGGGTTCGCGGATATATTTGGATTAACGCTGATATATTCTGTTCGCTGATATATTTGATTTATCGCGGATATATATATAAATTCGATAAAACATGTAAGTCTCAACATAAAAAAGCAGTCTAAAACGTTAATTTTAGACTGCTTTCTCTCTTTAAACAGGTACTGCTGCGAAAAATTCATCGTAAAGTGCTTGAACGGCCCTTTTTTCATCAACTTCTTTTACCCCAAACATCATGCTAACTTCAGAGGACCCTTGGTTTATCATTTCAATATTAACCTTGGCCTCCGCTAATGCTTTAGATGCTCGTGCCATCGTTCCTACATTCCGGCGCATTCCCTCACCAACCACCATAATCAGTGAAAGGCTGTGCTCTATTTTCACTTCATCCGAATGTAACTCTGACTCGATTCTCCAGGCAATTTCATTTTCCATATCAGGGTCGAGCTGTGCTTCTCTTAAAATAACGGATACATCATCAATTCCAGAAGGTGTATGTTCATAGGAAAGACCATATTCTTCTAAAATACTTAAAAGCTTTCGGCCAAAACCAATTTCTCTATTCATTAAGTATTTACTGACGTAAATGCTGCAGAATCCTTTGTCACTAGCAATTCCAACAACAGGACCATTCGTATTATCACGAGCATACACAATTCTAGTACCAGGTGCGCTAGGATTGTTTGTGTTTTTAATTTGAACGGGAATCCCTGCACGGAATGCTGGTACAAGCGCTTCGTCATGCAAAACCGTAAATCCTGCATAAGATAATTCTCGCATTTCGCGGTAGGTTAACTCTTTTATTTCCTTCGGATGATAAACAAGATTTGGATTGACTGAAAATACAGCATCCACATCTGTAAAATTCTCATATAAACTTGCTCTAATACCATTCGCTAAAATTGAACCTGTTATATCTGATCCACTTCGTGAGAAGGTGAATACTTCGCCCTCTTTACTATAGCCAAAAAACCCTGGAAAAATAATGATTCCTGGAACCTCTCGCAGTGAATATAAATTTTCATACGATTCATGTAAAACCTGGGCATTACCTGGTTCATCACTGACAAACAATCCTGCTTCTCTTGGGTTTATATACGTGGCTTCGACACCCTGTTCCCTAAAGTAAGCCGCAACTAATTTAGCGTTATTATCCTCACCGCTTGCTTTTACAAAATCCATATACCTGTCAGGTCTGCTTTTATCTCCATTTAATCTCTCTGATAAATCGTGATGTATTTCACTAATTATCTCATTCGGGAGAGCTAACTCTGCTGCAATGGAGGCATACCTTGATATAACAGCATTAAACTTATCCTTTGGATTATTATCTTGAAGGCATTGTTCAGCGCACTCGATCAATAAGTCCGTTACCTTCTCATCCTCAGCAAACCTCTTCCCAGGAGCAGACACAACCACAACCTTTCGCTCAGGATCAGACATTACAATTTGAAAAACTTTTTCAATTTGTTCTCCTGACGATAAAGAGGATCCTCCAAACTTTACAACCTTCATCACAACATCACCTATCCCAAAAAGTATAATTTTAATTTTACAGCTATTCAGAAATTAATCAAGTGTTTTTTCTCTCCAAAAAAGACATTTGTCCTTCCAGGAAGGACAAAAACAAAAAAAAGACAGTAAATTTATCCTAAATAAATTTACTGTTTTAGTATTTCAATAAAATGTGAAAG
This sequence comes from Neobacillus niacini, assembly GCF_019749295.1. Lineage (GTDB taxonomy): Bacteria > Bacillota > Bacilli > Bacillales > Cytobacillaceae > Neobacillus > Neobacillus niacini_D. Next base: position 111,427 of record NZ_JACWFG010000005.1, on the reverse strand, counting down.
GATTTTAGCTGTAAGACCCCAGATCGCCTTCTCTTCATATAGGTAAAAGTATTCATCCAATGCTCTAGTCCGCCAATTGTAATTTTCTCCACCTACAATTAAATCAAATGGGAAGTTCTCCTCCGGCTCCACCTTAAAATGAATATTGTATATGTCCGGATCATGTGTTAAAAAATAAGTCAATGGAACGGTAAAAACCTCTTCCACTTCTTCGTCGTTAGGATTAATCTTTTCGGGATTATCAATGAAAGCTGCGAAGGGATAAATCATCATTCCAAAAGGAGAAATCATAAAATCAAGTGGAAAAACCCCTGACAAGTTCTCGCTTTTAATCCCTAATTCCTCCACCGTTTCCCGAATTGCTGCGCTTTTTTCGTCCTTATCCTGTGGATCAATTCTCCCGCCAGGAAAACAAATCTCTCCAGGCTGTCTTCTTAACTTTAAGGAGCGTACCTCAAACAAAACGTGAATCCCGTCCTCTTTCTGAATAAGCGGAACCATGACAGCGTATTTTGAAAATTTCTCACTACCCAAAATTGTGGGTGAATGGCTTTTTAATTTTGTTTGGATAGATTCCAAATTCAAATTCATGATTTCACCTCCTTCTAATATTCTATCTTTCCATATTAACACGTATCATTTGGAACATGTTTATCAAATGGCTTTTTTTGCTAACAAAAAACAATCCAATGTTTATATCATCGGATTGTCCTCAAAAATTTATTCTATCCAAGAATACATGTAATTAGTGTCCTCTATCTCTCCCACACTCTTAACAACTTTAAGCGGATGGAAGGTATCAATCATTACAGCTAGCTCAAGCGTTTCTTTCTTACCAATGCTTGCTTCAGTTTTCCCGGGATGCGGACCATGTGGAATACCACTTGGATGAAGCGTTATCGACTCAAGCTGGACCCCTTTGCGGCTCATGAAATTACCCTTAACGTAATATAATAGTTCATCACTATTCACATTACTATGATAATAAGGAGCAGGTATGGCTTCGGGGTGGTAATCGAATAATCTTGGTACAAAGGAACAGACTACAAAGTTATTCCCCTCAAAGGTCTGGTGAACCGGAGGAGGCTGATGGATTCTCCCGGTGATTGGTTCAAAATCCTCAACATTAAAAGCCCATGGATACAGATACCCGTCCCAGCCAACGACATCGAATGGGTGATGCCCTAGTATATGAGAATGGATGGCTCCCCTCGACTTTGTTACTACCTCAAACTCTCCCTTTAGATCATAGGTTTCTAATATATCCGGACCACGAAAATCACGTTCACAAAAAGGGCTGTGTTCGAGCATTTGACCATATTCATTCCGATACCTGCGAGGTGTAGTAATTTGGCTAAAAGCTTCTATAAACAATAGTTTTGTTTCTTCTTTCTCATTGGGTATTAATCGATATATGGTTCCGATTGGAATTAACAGATAATCACCGGACCGGTAGGTGATACTTCCAAATATGGTTTCAAGCTTGCCGGAACCGTAATGTACAAACAACATTTCATCCCCATCACCATTTCGGTAATAGCTTTTCATTGGCTCATTAACAGAAGCAGTCCCAATTAATAAGTCCTGATTCCCTAGAATATATTGACGTGCTGAAAGGGCATCCCCTTTCTGAGTCCATTTATTTGTTAAAAAAAGGCGATGCTTAAGCGTTTCCTGTTCTTCATACTCTGGTAAATAACTGCCAATCAGATCCGCTTTCACTACTTCCGTTGGCATGTAATGATGATAGAGGATTGATTGTGTTCCGGAAAAGCCGCGTGTCCCCATTACCTGTTCACGAAAGAGACTTCCATCGTTCTTTTTAAAGATAGTATGGCGCTTGTGAGGAATTCTCCCCATTTGCCGATAATACATCTTTTCACCTCGCTCTATTCACACTCAATTGAATTCCTTAACACTCCAAGTTTATCAATCTCCAATTCAACCACATCTTCCGGCTGCAGCCAGCGATGTACCTCTGTACCGAGCTCAAGGATACATCCTGTCCCAACCGTACCAGATCCAATGACTTCCCCTGGATAAAGTGTAACGCCCGCTGAAGCCCTCTCAATCATTTCTCCAAAGGAATAATAGATATCCTTCATATTCCCCTCAGATAGGAGGACACCATTAACTCTTGCTTTCATGCTGATGTCAAAGCCTTTACCCTTTCTTAAATGCTCGATCTCATCCTTTGTGATAATCCATGGCCCAATCGAAGTAGAAAAATCCTTCCCCTTAGCAGGTCCTAAACCTACCTTCATCTCCTGTCTTTGAAGATCCCGGGCACTCCAGTCATTTAAAATACAATACCCAAATATATAATCCTCTGCTTCCTCAGCTGTGATATTCCTGCCTCCTTTTCCGATGATGCAGGCTACTTCAAGTTCATAGTCCAGCCATTCGCATTGTACAGGCATAGAAATTTTATCCTCTGGCCCCTTAATTGCCAGGTGATTGGAAAAATAAAATACTGGTATTTGGTACCATTCGGGTATCATTTTTAGGCCTCTATTCTCCCTGGCAGATTTCACATGCTGCTCAAATGCATAAAAATCACGAAGGCTTTTTGGTACAGGGAGCGGCGCCATCATCCTAACCTCATGTAAAGGATAAACTCCTAAATCTCCTTCAGTAAGTTGTAATAGCTGTGAAGCAGATTTCATATTTCGCTCGCTATTCTCTAAAAAATCTATCAATTTTTCAGGTAAGCTGCATTTTGTTGCTTCGTACATATCAACTACCAGGTTAGATTCTGTCAGTACTCCAGATCGTACACTCCCATCACTCTTTTCAAACGTTACGAATCTCATATTATGTCACCTAGTTTCCTTATTTCCTGATAATATCAAATGTTTTCCCTAATGGATTGGTATACGTATTACCTGCCATTCTTCCAATTGGCTGGAGTTTGGCCGTGTCGATTCGCCCATTTTTAATTAATTCATCTTCTACATGAACATTCAAAACTTTACCAATTACAAGACTCCCTGCCCCAGGAATGTCACCAAAATCCAGGACTTGATAGAGCTCGCATTCTAAGTGAACCAGTGATTCCTTGATACGAGGCACTTTCACCTTCAAACTCGATACTTTCGTTAAACCAGTTACTGCTGTCTCATCTACTTCAGGAGCAAATTCCACCGCACAATCATTCATTTGCTTCGCCATATCTTCACTGACAATATTAATCACAAATTGCTTGGTCTTTTCGATATTTACTAGTGTATCTTTCTTTGCTCCGTCACTTCCCCTTCTCATAGGTGAAAAACAAATAAGCATTGGATCTGCACAAATAGCTGTAAAAAAGCTAAAAGGAGCAGCGTTGGCAATTCCACTTTCGTCTAATGTTGTGACAAAAGCAATCGGACGAGGCAGAATGGAACCAATTAGCAGTTTATAGGCATCTCTCCATTCAAGTGTGTCAGGTGACACTTCCATTTTCCACACCTCTTTCCTAGTAAACTCTTTTAAAAAAGGGAGAAGCTTCTCCCTTTTTCTTATACCCCTTTAAAATACTGCTTTAAAAATATTATAAATTTCCTCTTCGAGCCTGTTCTCTTTCGATTGACTCAAATAAGGCTTTGAAGTTACCCTCACCGAAGCCTCGTGCCCCCTTACGCTGGATAATTTCCACAAATAAGGTAGGTCTATCGACAATCGGCTTCGTAAAAATTTGCAGAAGGTATCCCTCATCATCACGGTCTACTAAAATATTTAACTCGCGGAGCTTCTCAATTTCTTCATCAATTTTTCCAATTCTCTGCCCTAAATCCTCATAATAGGCTGCGGGTGTATTTAAGAACTCTACGCCATTCTTTTTCAGGATGGCAACGGTTGAGACAATGTCTTCTGTTAAAATGGCAAGGTGCTGTACCCCTGGACCATTATAAAACTCTAAATATTCCTGGATTTGTGATTTTCTCTTTCCTTCGGCTGATTCATTAATCGGAAACTTAATTCTGCCGCCATTGTGCATAACCTTTGACATAAGGGCAGAATATTCAGTCGTAATATCTTTATCTGAAAAATGCTTCATTTCAACAAATCCCATTACTTTTGAATAATATTCAACCCATTCCTCCATCCTCTCCACGTTACCGACCACATGATCAATTCCAATTAATCCGGCATCTTCAATTGGAAGATACACTGAATATGGATCATAACCAGGCATGAAAACACCTTGATAATTACTGCGTTCTACTAACGTATGGATGGTATCTCCATATGTACCAAGAACGGCTTTTTTAATTGTTCCCTTATCATCCTTTACCTCAAATGGAGGGACAAGGGCAATCCCGCCACGCTCTACAGCAGCATTATATGCTTTATCGACGTCATCTACTAAAAGAGCAACATCTTTTACACCATCACCATGGTTTTTCACAAACTGAGACACACGGGTATCCTCTTTATATGATCCTGTAAGAACTAGCCGAATATTTCTTTGTTGAAGAACATAGGAAACGGTTTCACGATTCCCAGTTTCAAGGCCGGAATATGCAACAGGCTTAAATCCAAATGCTGTGCAGAAAAAATGGCAGGCTTGCTTCGCATTGCCGGTATAAATTTCAATGTAGTCAACATCCCTAACAGGAAAAAAATCATTAACAAGTTGATCCGCCTTTAATCGTTTTTCTTTCATTTATATTCCTCCTATTATCATTTAATTAATAATATTCAGAATATATATTAAGTGATACTAGCATGTCCTATCAAGAGCAGGGGGTAAAGCAATAACGCTGTTGAGCAGTAAAGGATGTACAAAAATAAAAAAAGAAACAACCCTAATTCAGGCTGTTTCAAGATAGTTTTTAGGAAAGTACTGCACGGTCGCTGGCCATTTGGACTCCGCGAATGCGTTTAAATTCTTCTAATAATCCTTCTATGGTTAGATTTTTCTTGTCTTGTGCATCTACTTCTAATATGATTTGGCCTTTATCCATCATAATTAGACGATTTCCAAGATCAATCGCTTGCTGCATATTGTGCGTGACCATTAAAGTGGTAAGCTGATATTTCCCAACAATCTCTCTTGTAAGGTTGGTTATTAATTCAGCTCGCGAGGGATCAAGAGCAGCAGTATGTTCATCAAGCAGTAAAATGGAAGGCTCCGTGAAAGTTGCCATTAGTAATGATAAAGCCTGACGTTCCCCGCCTGACAATAATCCAACCTTGGCACTTAAGCGGTTTTCTAAGCCCAGGTGCAAAGATTCAAGCACCTCACGAAAGTAATCACGTCTTTTTTTTGTGACTCCCCTTCTTAGGCTTCTAGTTTTATTTCGAGAATAAGCCATAGCCAAGTTCTCTTCAATTGTCATATTAGGAGCTGTACCTGCCATTGGGTCTTGAAATACACGGCCAATCATCTTTGATCGTTTGAATTCTGACATCGTGGTTACGTTTTTACCAGCGATAGCGATTTCACCAATATCGGGTACCAATACTCCTGAAATAATATTCATTAAGGTAGATTTTCCGGCACCATTACTGCCAATTACGGTTACGAAATCGCCTGGATTTAAGGTCAAATTAACATGATCAATCGCTATTTTTTCGTCAGGAGTTCCTTCATTAAAAATCTTATGAATCTGATTTAAATGCAGCATGATTCTCACCCTTTCGCTCAGCCGATGATTGTAACATGTTCAGCTTTTCTTGTCTTCTTTTGGCTTTACGCTTTTTCTCTTTAGAGTGATCTATTATCTTTGGTGCAGTTAAGGCAATGATCACAATTAATGCGGTGATTACCTTCATGTCACCCGGATCTAGGAACTCTACCCTTAATGCGAGTGTAACAACAATACGGTAGATGATTGCTCCACCGATAACCGCAAGAGTGGTTCTTGCAATTGATTTAGTTCCAAACAAGGCCTCACCGATTATAACTGAGGCTAAACCAATCACAATCATACCAATCCCCATACCTACATCCGCAAATCCGCCTTGCTGTGCAATTAGCGCCCCTGAAAAAGCCACTAGTGCATTCGATAATCCAAGTCCTAGGATGGTGAGGAGATTTGTATTAGCTGAGAAACTGCGAATCATCTGTTTATTGTTACCAGTCGCTCTTACAGCAAGACCAATTTCCGTCTGTAAGAATAAATCCGTAAGCCCTTTAATGACAAATGTAACGATTATCATAAAAATAAGAATTCCCCATGTACCAGGAAGGCTGTCTCCTAAACCAACAGCGGTAAGGATCCCATTAAAAAAAGCATCTAATCCAATATCCTCAAAAAATCCACCGATTTTTGTAAAGGATGTTTCCATATTTAATAATGGGATATTTGATCTTCCCATGATTCTAAGATTAATAGAATAAAGAGCAATCATCATTAAAATTCCTGATAGTAAATTATTAATCTTTCCAAAGGTATGCAGCAATCCTGTCATACACCCTGCTGCAAACCCTGCAAATAATGCCAATAATGTGGCTAAAAACGGGTTTACCCCGCCAGCAATTAACACAGCTGATAGTGCTGCACCTGTAACAAAACTCCCATCTACCGTTAAATCCGGAAAATCCAGAATACGAAAGGAAAGATAGACGCCCAGTGCCATAATCGCGTAGATGATTCCTGCTTCAAATGATCCAAATATGGCTGTAAACATTGAGAACATCCTTTCTGTAAGTCTTTTTTCTTCATTATTGAACCTATACAGTTATGAAGGAGTCAGCCATATCATGGGCTGACTCCTTACAATACCCTATGTTTATTATTCGCCTTCGTAAAATTCACCAAGGTCTTTCCATTCATCTTTCACTTCAAGCCCCTGTGCTTCTGCGGCTTGTTTGTTAATGATAAGTGTTAAGGTTTTTGGCAATTCAACTGGGATTTCAGAAGCCTTCTTATTTCCGCTTAAGATTTCAGCAGCCATTAAACCAGATTGATGGCCAAGGTCAAAATAATCGAATCCGCTTGCTGCAACAGCACCTTTTTTCATTGAATCTAACTCACCAACGAACAGAGGAATCTTTTTGCTGTTTGCAACTGAAATAACGGATTCAAGGGCAGAAACCACTGTATTATCAGTTGGAATGTAGATAGCGTCTACACGACCTACCAAGGATTCAGCTGCTTGTTTCACTTCAGCAGAGGTAGAAACGGATACTTCTACAAGTTTTGCACCCTTTTCTTCTGCTAACTTCTTCACTTCATCCACCTGAACAACAGAGTTTTGTTCACCAGAATTATAAATAACACCAATTTCCTTAGCTTTTACTTCATCCGTAATAAAATTGATTGTTTTCGCCGTTCCTTCAGGATGATTATCCGTTGTACCAGTAATATTTTCACCTGGCTGGTCAAATGCTTTTACTAATCCTGCACCCACTGGATCTGTTACAGATGTAAAGATGATTGGAATTTCCTTCGTTGCATTTAATGCACTCGTTGCACTTGGTGTAGCATTCGCAAATATTAGATCCACTTTATCCCCAACAAAGTTATCAGCGATTGTTTTAACATTGTTCAAGTCTGCTTGTGCATTCTGTTCGTCATATTCAACCTTAATGCCTTTTTCCTCTAATGCCTTTTTAAACCCTTCTGTTGCCGCATCCAATGACGGGTGGGCTGCAAACTGAGTGATACCTATTTTAAAAACTTTTTCCCCTTCTTTTTCCGTTCCTCCAGTTGATTCCTTGCTGCCGCACCCAGCAAGCAGCATCATCCCCGCTAACGCAACTGCCAATCCTTTTACTCGTTTTTTCATCTTCCATCCCCCTAAAACTTAATCCTAATTTTCTAAAAATTTATTATATTATAAAAGTTATTCTAGTATTTTTATGTACTAAAAGTCAATAGAATTAGATAAAATTATTCTTCTGCTTTAAAGCGACAAATTTCTTAACTCAATATCATTGTTGTTTTTCTCCAAAAAATAAATAGAGCTCTCGGTTATTCCGAGAGCTTCTTGTCTAATCATCTATTTATCTTGACCAGTCTTGTGTTTGAGCTAATAGTTTATCAATTTCAATTTTTTTTAATTTATTTGTGATTTTCTCAGATGTTAGATTTTCTGTAGAATCTAGTAACTTATCGATATCAATCATTGTTGTATTCATATCTAACCTCCATGTGTTTATTTATTACAACATTCGTACCCTATGTGGACATTTATGGGGGTATAAAAAAAGATAGTTAGTAAGAACTAGTCCTAAAGTGGTTTGTTAGTAAGGGTATGATTAAATTCACTTTTTATTCACAAATTCTAGATTAAAGTGAATTTGGATTAAACATGTGGTTGGGGGACTGCTTGTTTAATAAATTTAATTAGGGGGGATGTATATGTACCAATCTATTGCATGGTACGCTACATTATTTCTCGTATTCTTGCTAGCATTGGCTTTTGCTATTGTGTATGGGGAATCGAGAAGATTAAGAGAATACGGACCTATTCAAGAAAAAGGCTACAAAATTCGAAAATTTTATTTTCTAGGGCTGCTCGCAGTAATGGGGTTTGCATCAGCTATGTCACTTAGTAAGCTGCCATATCATAATCAACATGCTGTTGCTAAAGAACATGCAAAGGTTGTTGAGGTGGCTGGACTGCAATACGCATGGGAATTCAGCGATGAAAACTTTACAGTTGGAGAAGAGATTCAATTTCGAGTAACAAGTAAAGATGTGACACACGGATTCGGTATTTACAACACGAAGTTAGAATTAATTGCCCAAACACAGGCAATGCCGGAATATACGAATACACTCACAATTACGTTTGAAAAACCTGGTACATACAAAATACTATGCCTAGAATATTGCAGTGTTGGACATCATGTGATGATGAAAGACATAGTTGTAAAACCAAAAGGAGGAAACGACCATGAACTCTGAAGCTCGCAGTTTTAATAATAAAGGCGTTGCTTTAGCCTTAATGGTTACCTCTGTTGTTCTTGTATTAATGATGATTTTCGGTGTAATGATGTTATTAAATCAGGGAAATATGATAAAAATATCACCACAGTTTTTCTATAAGATTATGACCATACACGGAACAGGGATGATTGGAATTGCTGCCTTAGGAGGCAGTGCCATTATGTGGTACTTCCTTTCAAAACATATCTATCTAAATTCAAAGGTATTTTTCTCAAATTTAATACTGTCTTTATTTGGGGTTATCTTAATCCTAACTGCCATTTTTGGCTTTAATTTTTCCGACGGCTGGACTTTCCTTTTTCCACTGCCTGCATACTCATCAGGTTTATATGGTAAAACGGGTGCTTTATTATTCTTAAGTGGGATGTTGTTTTTAGCTATTGGATATTTAATCATGTACTTCTACTTAGCAGTCAGGTTAACAATGGAATATGGCGGATTGCATAAAACTCTTGGCTGGGATTATATTTTCGGAGGAAAGAAAGGCTATGGTCCTCCTCCTGCTGCCGTTGCGACAACAATGGTTATTATCACGAATTCAATTGCCATTCTTGCAGGTGCTTATGTCCTTGTTGCTTCGATTCTAAATATTATCAATCCAGCTATCACCATTGATCCAATGTTAGCAAAGCATTTGACGTATGCATTTGGACATATATTTGCAAACTGTACCATTTATATGGCCGTCATCGCGGTTTATGAAATTTTATCAAAGTCTACTGAACGTCCATGGAAATCAAATAAGGCCTTTTTAGTTGCCTGGAATTGTTCAACAATCTTTACTTTAATGATTTACACACACCATTTGCTAATGGACTTTGCCGTACCAAAATGGATGTTGATTGTCGGCCAAGTGTTTTCATATGCAAACGGTCTTCCAGTTATGGTTGTCACTGCTTATGGCGCATTAATGATTGTATACCGTTCTGCAATAAAATGGGATTTTGCTACAAGCATGATGTTTTTGGCCATGTTTGGCTGGGTTGCAGGCGCAGTACCTGCGATTATTGACTCCACCATTGTTGTCAATCACGTTATGCATAATACCAAATGGGTTCCAGGTCACTTTCACACGTATATGGGGATGGGCGTCATTGCGATGATTTTCGGATTTATGTATTATTTTAATAAAACCGAAGGAGCTCAGAAACAGAATAGTTATGATAAATTGGCAGTCTTCACCTATTTTATTTTCTTTACCGGTTTAGCGGGTTCATTCTTATACGCAGGAAAAATCAGTGCACCACGCAGATGGGCTGAGCATTTACCTCAGTGGACAGCTTCAGACCAAGTTGGGGCTATTTGCGGAATATTTATAGCAGGCGCTGCCCTTGTCTTTACCACTCGCTTTATTATCGGATTAACAAAAGTTAGTAATAACACAATAGCAGAAGAGCTAAAATCAGCTTCTTAAATAAAATAAGTACAAAAACGTGAACTTCGTCCAAGCTTCAGCACGAGCTTTTTCATAAATTGAAATAGTAAAATGCTGGAGGTGGATACGGAATGAGTCAAAAAGGTGGTAATAACAACGCATTTGCATTAATTGTTGTTTTATTTATTCTTTTAATTATTGTAGGTTCTGCCTACATTGGCGGCGGATTTTAAATAAGAACCTTTTCACAAAAAGTGCTTTAGCGTTCAAACGCTAAAGCATTTTTAAATAAAATGTTGTACCTTCAGTTAAACTATCTGTATGATAGGTACATTACGAAAAAATATTGGAGGCTCCTATGCTTACTTTTAACGAAAAATTAGCTATTATTGAATCATTTCCCGAACTAGAGCGAAAAGACGTTTCGCTAAAACGTGTTAATTTCCAGCTGCCAAACAGCGCTTCTGACAAAAAAAATGTAGTTTATCATCTTCATCCAAATGGAAACGGATTTGTTTATGCTGGAAACTTACAATCTTATCAAACAGATGATAAAGGAATGGTAAATATCCGTGATTTTTCTGAAGATGAATTAAAAAAGTTACTAAAGGAATCGATTGAATCCTTATTACCCGTTGAAAAATCAGTTGCCGAAGAAGCCATTATTGGTAATCAGGTGGAAGAGCGCTGGGTTGACGCAGAAAAAAACCATCTTATCTTAATCAATGAGAACGATTCATGGAATATCTACTTTGGATTAAATCTAGAGGAAAGCTTCGATACCTATGGAGAAGCAGAAGACTTTCTAGCAGAGGAAGGTTTTCACAGAGTTTAAACAGAGGATATATCGTCTTTAATATGAATTTAATACATATTATTCAAGCTGTGCTTTATGCACAGCTTTTTTTAATCATAATCAGCGACTTTTGCTAATTCAGTATCTATCCAATTATCTAGAGTGATAATGCTCTTTTTCGCACGGTCATATTCTATGGTTCGATAATGATGCATTCCACCCTCTTCTTCATCTTTTTCATCGGCCCACTTCACAATTTGCTGCAGTGGAGTGCGCACAATATCATTTGATGGTAAAAATGAATCCGTGTGAAATAGAATCGCTAGAGCAATAGTCTTTGCCTTAATTGGATTTTCACCAAGCCGGATTAATAATTTGTGTGCTCTTTCCGCCCCCTTAATCGGGTGAATATCATTTTGTTTATATAAATCATAATCCCATTTACCATTTTTATACCATGTGTAATGCCCCATATCATGTAAAAGCCCCGCTTTTGCAGCATTATCAATATCCTGCTGATGTTGTTTTGCTAAATGAAAGGCATGATAGGCAACAGCAATTGCATGGGCAATTCCAGATCGATTCAAGTATTTTTGAGCAATATGATGTTCAAATATGTTAAGTAACCTTACATCCCTCATACAATTTCCTCCACACCCTGCAAGATGAATTTTTTTAATATCCATTATATTACAAACTTAATTCTAACACCACCTATTATTCACTTTTATTACCTTCTAAAAAACAATAAAGGTCAATGCTCTAATTTATATAAAGCATTGACCTTTATTGTTTTTATCCTTTTCAGTTAACGGTGGACATATTCTTATTTACTCACCCATTTGATCGTCTTAGCAAGAAGCTGAGTAAAAGAATCATCCAGCAATCCTTCTTTATTATGAGCAGGAGTTAGACAGCATACCCGACCTTTTCCAAAGTCATGAAACCATCCTGCAGTGGAAGAACCGTCTTCCGATTCCGAGGTTAAAAAGATTGTTGTTTCCTCCTCCTTTACTTTGACAAAGTAATGCTCATCTTTTATTTCAAACGAAACAGGACCAAACACATCGTTTCCACGTACACTCGTATATTTCACTTGAGAATGATGATTAGGATGATATTCAAAATAGCCTTTTAGCATTTGGGAATAATTGCTATCTATAGCATAGGATGCTAGCCCTGAATGCCATCCTAACCAACCGCCTCCTTGCTGGACATACGCTGTAATCGCTTCATCAATTTCCTCTGTCATCCAGGTATCTATTTTTTCTTCAGTTGGATTAACCCGATCTTCTTTAAACAAAATCACAGCATCTGGTTTATTCTTCAATTCTACTAGTAACTCATCTGTATGAATGTCCACATATTCTACCTTTTCGTTTTCACTTAGTAAAGTTAATGCTTGATCTAAGGAAGCGTTAATCCACTCTTTGCGATGATAATAATCACCTGAAATGATTACGATTTTTTTCATTTTCATCACTCCTTATTTCTAATTTTTCTCATACGGTTTATTTCATTAATATTGATTTTCTATTCTGATTCGTTTTTTGACCCCCAAACACTGGTTTGAGGGTCAGTTCTTTATAGTGGCATTGGCTCTCCCTTTGTATTGATAAAAGAAGAGGTGCTGGTAATTTTCTGTTTTTTCTCGACAATATTCAAGATCCCTCTTGCGGATTCTTCTGGTGTTCCAGGGGCTTGCTCCCCGCCCATGTCTGTTTTGATCCAGCCGGGATGAACCGCATAAACAGATACTTGGTCATCCGCAAGATATTTTCGAAGCTGTTTCGAGAACATGTTCAATGCGCTTTTAGAAAGAGCATATGGATAATCCCCGCCATATGCATTTTGGAAGCTTCCTGCTTCAGATGAGATGTTAATGATGGAGGAATCAGACCCTTTAGTCAGGATAGGCAAGAAAAATTTAATCACTCGCATCGGTCCAAAAAGGTTAATCTGAAAGCTCTGTTCTACTTTCTCTAAATCTAGTTCTTCTATTCTCTTTGAACGTTCATTCAAAATGGCAGCATTGTTAATAATAACATCGAGAGTAATGTTTTCCGACTCTAGCCTTTTCGTAGCTGACAGACAAGTTGCCTCATCTGTCACATCGAGTGGAAGAAGAATTACTTGATCTGGAAAATCAGAACGTAGTTGTCTTAAACTTTCTATTGGATGTTCCAGCGAGCGGACACCTGCGAAAACCGTATGTCCCCTTTCAACCGCCTCCGTGGTCAAGGCAAATCCTAACCCACGATTTGCACCAGTAATGAGTAATTTCATATAATCCTCCTAGATTCTTTCTTTTGGTCCTAATTCTTGGAGTCCTAACATGACGCCGAGTTGAGGAACGGCGTCAAAGAAGCAATAGCGCCCAGCCCCGTATTCTCCTTTATGTACTAATGGAATACCCTTATCTTCAACAAATTCAATGTGCTGTTCAAAACCATTGATTGTAAAGGTAATAAATTGTACCCCTTGGCCATGCTTTTCCTTAAACTCTGTATAAGGACTCGCTTCGTCAATCGGCTCTAACAGTTCCACTGTAACTGGCCCCATTTGAAGGTTCGCTATTTTCACTCGAGCTGGAACATGTTCCCCTCGGAACAGGGTATATGTTTCACCTGTTGGATCTGGGGTGTACTCTTCTGATGGTAAAATAATATTTGGCATTTCAATGCCAAATAATTCAGAAAAGTTCTTAGCAGCAACATCTATATCCTTCACGACTAAGCCTATTTTTGCAAGTGTGTTATTTTCAATTTTATTCAAGACCTCTCACCCTTTCTTATCATTTTCAAGAAGTTCTAACATGATCTTTAGCTCTTTAAAGGTGTCCATATAAGCATATCTTCCACCTGTATATTCCCCTTTTTGAACTAAAGGCATATTTCTCGATTCCATTAAAGCAACCTTTTCTTTCATTCCATCAATAATAAAGGCAATATGGTGCGGTCCTTCTCCATGTTCATTCAGATGATTCCTCCAAGTGCTTGGATGCTGATCAGGTTCTATTAATTCTAGTTGCAGGGAACCCATATCAAAAAAGGCTAATTTTGATCGGGCTTCAGATGAAGCTCCTTCGAATTCTGTTTGTGCAACATCTACGGTGTCCGTCCAGTTCCACTTTGGTTTTTCTACACCAAAGAAATCTGCATATGCCTGTGAAACAGTTTCAATATCATGAACCAAAATTCCAATTTGAGCAATTACCTTTGTACCTAGTACACCATTTTGTGATTGAGTTTGATTTATCATTATTTACCTCTCCTTTTTAACATATATGATTTTAAAATGGATGAACCACTGTTGTTCACATTTACTACTAATAAAAAATTAATCCTCAAACCCCCATCTTTTCGAAAGTTTGAAAAAGGTCATGGTCATAATTAAGGCAATGATCAAGAGGATCCATGCTTGAGCAGAAGCATATCCCATATTGAAGTACTGAAACGCATTTCGATAGAGATAGAGAGAATAAAACAACGTAGAGTTGTCTGGTCCTCCGTCGGTGATAATAAATGCCTCTGCAAAGGATTGAAATACCCCAATCATTCCTGTAATGCTATTAAAAAGAATAGCAGGTCTTAATCCTGGTAATGTTATATGAAAGACTTTTCTAAGCACATTGGCACCATCAATTGAAGCCGCTTCATACAATGATTTAGGAATATCACCTAGAGCCGCTAAATAAATTAAAATCATATTTCCAGACATCCAGATTGTCATTAAGATAAGCCCTGGTTTCGCCCATTTCGGACTCGAAAACCAACCAGGTCCATCGATACCGAAAAAGCCAAGAATCGAATTGACTACACCTGAATCAGGTTGTAATACCCAAATCCATAAAATGGCCAGTACAACAAAAGGAACAAGAGTTGGGATGAAGAAAACAATCCTAAAAAAAGACATCCCTTTAATATTCTTAGTATTTAGTAGAATCGCAATCATGATTGTAACCACTGTCGTAATGGTTAATCCGACAATGATCATGTACATGGTGTTTCCTAACACGGTTAAAAACAAATCATCTTCAAAAAGGAGCTGCTTATAGTTATCAAATCCAATAAAGTTAGGTTCAGAAATTAAATTATATTCTGTCAAAGAATAATACAGAGAACTAACCATTGGATAGGCTGTGAAACAGAGAAAACCTATAATCCAAGGAGAAATGAATAGCAGCCCATTCCGTAAAATTCTTTTTTGTATGTTCATAGAAATAGCACCCCTGTAAAGAGTATTTATTAACGTTCCTGTCTTATTAGAATGAAGGGATCAGCACTATTATTTTTCTCTTCAACACTTTATCCTTTTGTCCCAGTGAATGTGATGCCTTCAATGAAATATCTTTGCAGGAAGAAAAAGATAATAATGATTGGCAGTGTCATAGCCACACCAACAGCCATCAGTAAACCCCACCTTGGATCGTTTTGTGACATAATTTGTTGAACACCTAAGGAAAGGGTGTAAAGTTTATTATCACTTAAGAAAATTAGAGGTCCTAGGAAATCTCGGTATGCTTCGATAAACTGAAAGATTACAACCGTTGCTAAAATGGGTTTCGATAACGGTAAAATCACTTTCCAAAAAACGGTGAATTCATTTGCTCCATCCATCTTTGCTGCTTCGGAAAGTTCCTTAGGTATCCCTTTGAAAAACTGGCGTAATAAGAAAATAAAGAAAGCATTTCCAAAAAAGTGCGGAACAATTAGAGGATAGTAAGTTCCAATCCATCCAATTTCTTTAAATTGGAGGAATAATGGAATCATAATGACTTGAAAAGGCATCATTAATGTTGCTAAAACGACAATAAAAACCGCATCTCGATACTTCCAATCAATTTTAGAAAATCCATAGGCAATCAATGAATTAGAGAGTACAGCACCAATACATGAGAAAACCACAATGATAAGCGTGTTCTTTAAGTATAACCAGAACGGAAATGCCGAGAATGCTTCTTTAAAATTCGACCAATTCAATACTTCTGGTATCCAGATAGGTGGATTAGCAAAAAGCTCCGAACTACTCTTTAAAGAGCCAGATATGAGCCAGAGAAAAGGCAGAATAAATGCTAAAGAAAATAGAATCAAAATCAAGTAGATGAAAAACCTACCCATGTTTTTATTCATACTTTGATGGATTTTAGCTTGTTTTTGTCTGGGAATAATGTGTCTTTGATGTTTTGGCTCCTCAGCTGGGAGTGTCATTTTCATATATATCTCCCTCCTAAACTTTTAAAAGCCCCCGGATCTTGCCAAAAGCAAAATCCGGCTGCCATACTTTATTTTTTTTCAAGAGTTTCTTTCAATTTATCCTGAGATTTTTGAAGAAGCTTTGCTGGGTCTTCATGATTATAGATCACAGCATCACGAATACTCGTTAGTTCATCTCCCATTTCACCAGCTACAGATGTTAGTGCAGGGTGTCCTGAATTAGGTGATGCGGCAACATTTAACACGGTTTCATAAACGGAGTCATTGTCCCATTTAATCGCATCTGATTTCTCTTTCCAGATAGAGATGGATCGCCAAATATTAATGTTTCCAGCTAAAACTTTATCTTGGTTTCCATACAAAGCAAAGTTGATTGCAGCTTGTGGGTTTTTTGCTCCTTTTGGAACAAAGAATACGTTTGTTCCAAAGACTGTTGCATTTTCTCTTCCTCCTGGAGGGCTAGGAATAGGTGCTACTTTATATTTCGTATCTGGCGAGTAGATTTTAAGTGCGTTCGCAAACCAGTTTCCGTTAACCGTCATTGCTACTTTTCCAGTCATGAATGGGTGATCTGGAGAAAATGCACCACCGAATCCGGATGTAAAACTCTTAATTTTTTCTGGATTATATTTAACAGCGTAACTATCCATCCATTTTAGTGATTCGATCATAGGTTCCTCATTCAATGTAACTTTATTGGCTTCTGTGTCAAACATGTCAGCACCAAATGCCCATGGCCATGTATACGGATCCTCACCAGCATCAATCCATGGAATAAAACCTAATGTATCAAAAGATCCATCATCCTTTAATTTCGTTAACGCTTCAGCAGCTTTATCTAGTTCTTCAATCGTCTTTGGAGGATTATCCGGATCCAACCCAGCTGCTTCAAACATGTCGACATTATAATAAAGCAAGTTAACATTTGAATCCTGTGGAAGAATATATGTTTTTCCATCCGGCTGTTTCATTACATCATGAAAACCCTCTAAAACAGTATTCTCATCAAAACCTGCTTTTTCTAAGTATTTATCAAGAGGTTCTAAAGCACCTTGAGCTGCAAGACTATAAGCAAGTTGATAATCATTTCCATCCCCTAATACTAAGTCTGGCGGGTTTCCTCCAGAAATGGCAGATAAAAGCTTACCGTTTGTAATACCATCAGGAACGTATACGGCATTAACCTTCATTCCTTCTTCTTTTTCATAATCTGCAATTCTCTCTTTATCCCATTTCTCAGAATCTCCCCCCCAAGGATACCAATATGTAAATTCTTTGGAGTTAGATGTGGTTGAAGATGAGGAATTAGAATTTGAACAACCTGAAAGGACCAATATAATAACAAGTACCGAGATTAAACTCATTGACATGATTTTCTTCACAACAAAACCCCCTAATTCAAATGAAATTACTCCGCTGTATAGTAGACAATGATGAGGATACATACTCTATTACTGCGGAAATCACCCCCTTCATGTTTTTTAATTTTTTCTTATAAACACGCGTTCACAAAAAGCAATAGTAATTTACCTATATTCAGATAGCCCACTCCATATATAGGTAAACGCATACATTTTAAATATTCAAACAATAGTAACAAAAAAAAATAGGTATAATGATTAAATCGGAAGACAGGATTCTCTAACAATCAATTCCGATCCCATTGTGAGTTTAATCGCCCTGTAATTTGGATGTTCAATTGTTTTTATCAGATCATTCGTTAAACTTTGCATCATATAACTAAAATCAGCTTTAAAAGTCGTTAATGGTGGATTAAATAAACTACTGAGCACGTGGTCATCGATTCCAATAATGGAAATGTCGGATGGAACATTAATGTTTTTTTCATTAAGTGCCTGAATTGCTCCAAAAGCGATACTATCATTTCCAGCAAAGAATGCGGTAGGTAAATCAACCTTTGTTTTCAGAAAATTATTCATGGTATTATAGCCATCGATTCTACTAAAGTCAGATTGTAAGACCCACTCTTTTCTAATCGGCAAACCATGAGATTTCATCGAATTTAGAAAGCCTTCGTATCTAGCAGAGCCAGCATGTCTTTTTAAATCTCCATTAATGATGCCAATCTTTCGGTGGTTTAGGCTGACCAAATAATCAATCGCCTTCACAGCACCATTTTTATTGTCAAAGCTATAGACAATCCGATTTGGTTCATCGCGCCCAGGTAAATCCTGGTCGACGATTCCGATTATAAATCCTTCGGCAATCAGTTCTTCAATGAATGGTTCGTGATTATCTGTACCCATAAAAATACCTGCATTAATTCTATTTTGGTAAAAAACCTCTTTTACACGTTCAATACTTTTAGGGGACCTATTGTCGCGAATTATATTTGTTAAAACATAGTAATCATGGGCTGAAGCGGCTTCTATGACACTACTAATAAGCAAATTACTTGTTGGGTCACTGGAAACGCTTCCTTTATCAATGATGAAGAGTCCAATGGTCCTCATATTTTTCCCCGCAAGAACTTGCGCAGACATGTCTGGAAAATAATTGTATTCCTTGATGACTTTCATTACCCTTTCCCTTGTTTCTGGTGGGACACTCGGATAATTGTTAATCACTCTACTTACCGTGCTTCTAGATACACCAGCCAGTTGAGCAATTTGTGTGCTATTCATTTTGGTTCTTTTCATTTATCCCCCTGCTTCCGTGAACACGCGTTTATGAATTGACTTTATTCTAAACCGACTACTCAATTATGTCAATTAGAAATTATAATTTTTTGAATTTTATGAATCGTATCCTTTAAATTTGTTACTGCTTTTCGGACAATGTGTTTTAACCTAAATCTATATAAAATTATAAATCATTATGTAATAATAATAATCGTGACTATTCTGTATTATTTATTTTTTTGAAAATAACCTAAATTCAAAACGCAAAAAGTTGCCAGAGATGACAGTCTTTTAACTGATTAGTACAATAGATTACTATTAGAAATTCTCGAATGCTCAATATTTTATTTATTGGGATCTTCAATTTACATTAATCGTTCCAATAATTAATTCTTATTTAAATAGAATTATGGAAAACTCTGCACAAATTTTACTCTCCTGTGGTTTACTTCGTACTTAGTACCCCTCCTTGTCAGCTGCCTATACGATAAAGAAAGGAGCTTTCGTTAGCAACGAAAGCTCCTTTCTTTATTATTTTTAAATCATTTATTACTCATTTACAATTTCATCCTCATTTATACCATCCGTTTCATCTTCACTCATACCTTCGGTACCGACTGTAGGATTTATTCCTTCTTCGTCCTTTACTTCGTTTGTTTCATTAGGCTCTTTCTTCACTTTTGGAGCTAAATATTCAAAGTCATTAGGGTCAATAGGTGTATATCCCTCTGGCTGGTAGAATCGTAAAAGGTCCTTATAGACGATTTCATCCGACATTTGAAGCTCTGTCGCTGCTTTTTCGGCAATATCCTTACATGCATCTGTACCTTCGAGTAATTCACCCGTTACATTACTGTAGCATTTGCCTTTTACCTGAACAATTTCAGGAGAGACAAAATCCCCATTTCTAAATAAAGCCCAATTACGGTGATCCTTAGATAATAGATCAGATCCAAGTTCCAGATAGTCTTTTGTATCAATACCTAATAAGTGAAGTATAGTTGAACGAACATCTGCCTGACCTCCAAATTGCTGCTGGATTCCACCTTTTACACCAGGAACATGAATAAATAAAGGAACACGCTGCAGACCGACATTAAGTGTTGGAGTGATTTCTTCCACACCAAGAACCTTCGCCATTGCCTCATTGTGATTTTCAGAAATACCATAATGGTCCCCGTACATCACAATAACTGTATTATCGTATAAACCTGAAGCTTTTAGGTCATTAAAGAATTGTTCAATCGCTTCATCCATATAATGTGCCGCTTGAAAGTATTGGTCGACTACTTTATCCCCAGTATCACCGGCAGGAAACTCTGTGTCCTCTGGGTCCATTTCAAATGGGAAATGGTTAGAGAGTGTTAGAAACTTCGTATAGAACGGCTGTGGCAGACTCTTTAGCAAAGGCATTGATTCAGTAAAGAATGGCTTATCTTTTAAACCATAGTTTTTTGTATTTTCTTCTGTCATATCGTAATATTCCGCGTCAAAAAATTGATCATAACCTAAAGCCTTATACATAACGTTTCGGTTCCAAAACGTCTTATAGTTTCCATGGAACGATGCGGAGTAGTAGCCATTACCTTTTAGTATAGCAGGCATTGCATGGTATGTGTTTTGCGCTTTATTGACGAAAACAGCACCTTGAGCCATTGGATATAAACCATTTTCCATCAGGAACTCTGCGTCAGATGTCTTCCCTTGACCTGTTTGATGAAAGAAGTTTTCAAAATAAAAGGCACCGTTTCCATGTACTAAGGAATTTAAGAACGGTGTTACTTCCTGACCATCTGGCATTTTATAATCAATTGCAAAACTTTGGAGCGATTCCATCGCAATATAAATCACATTCATCCCTTTAGCTTTGCCGAAGTACTCAGGATTTGGTGCAGCAAAATTAGCTTTACGGTAGTTTTCGACATCCGTAATATCACTGCTGTCAGCAAGTGCTCTTTGACCTGAAGATTTGATATTCTGAATTACATCATAGATGGTAAAGTTATAAGCACCTAAATATTTAACTAAGTAATTTCTATCAAATGAACGGCTTAGCAGCTGCGGACGATCTTTTTCTGCCAATCCAAGATTGAACAGAAATACAGTGACCGCAAACAATAGAACCACTTTAAAAGTCTTTCTGTTTTCAACCGTTACCTTCTTGAATACAGTTAGAGCTAGTGCAATTAGAATAAAGAAATCTAAGAAGTACAAGAAATCAAATGGAGACATTAATGAAAGGGCACTATCCCCCAATTGTCCTGCATTTGTTTTGGTCGACATCAAAACTGGAACAGTAATAAAATCACTAAAGAATCTGTAGTAGGCAATATTTGCGTACAATAAGAAGGACAAAATAAAATTCGTAATAATAATAATCACTTTCATGCGCTTCTTGAAAAGTAAAGCTAATCCAAAAAAGAATAATGCTGAACTTAAAGGGTTAATAAATAATAGAAATTTTTGTAGGTTATTATCAATGCCAAGTGTAAATTCAATTTGATACGCTGCATATGTTTTTAGCCAAAATAAAACAACGGCAATTGCAAAGAAAGCAATTGAGCCATTTTTTATATTGTGCAGTCTATTCTTTACCATTATAATTCTCCTCTCACTTACCAATAACTTCGGTAAACGAACCCCAATTACTATATCACATATTAATAAAAATAAAAACAAAACCATTACCATTAATAACCAATTTTTTTCGTCATTTTTCACTATTTTCAGCTAGGAACATAACATTCTATATAGCTTGGTCCATTTCTTTGGAAAAATCAAAATTCATTATTCTGACCGTTCTATGCTGATTAGAACTTCTTTTATATAAGACGACAGGAAGCCCATTAAGTTTCAAATATTTTTAGGAATCTTTTTCTAAGTAATCATAAACCGGATAATTACCTCGCGCAATATGATTTTAGTCTTATCTTTTACAGGATATAAAACAAGCTATTCTTTTAGAACTATTATTAATAGAAGAAAACGGTTTCAAGATATACGAATGAAAAATTACATGTAGGTAAAAATAAAAAGACTATTTTATTAGGAGTGAAATTAATGAACGTGAATCGTGTCAAACAAATTCTTTCTTCTTCTGCAGATATTGAAGTTAAATATAATGGAGCTTCTGTCTGGATTGATCAATTAAACGAAGATGGAAGAACCGCGACAGTACACCTAAGAGGTCCTCTGGAGGAACGCAGTATCGTTGAAATTGGGGAATTAATTGAAGAATAAAAGAACCTCCACCTTATGATTTTAAGGTGGAGGTATCTATTTATGACATGAAATTTACCGCTATATCATGTCCTCATTTTCTTTATCCACTTCATTAGGCTGTGGCTTTATCTGCTGATCAAAACCCTTTTTAAGGACTTCTTTTGTATTTGTTCCTACGTCTATAGTGGTGTTCGACTTAGGCAGCTGGCTTAATTCCTTTCCTCTTGGCATTTTCTTCACCCCTTATATGTTAAGGTGTTCAAGGAGAGTAAAATTTAATCAAAGATTGTGCCATTAATAACAACTTTTATGCTGGTTTTTAAAAATCTTGGATGTCTTTAATAGCTTGGTTTGCTAAGACTTGGATAGTCATATCGTCCATTGGAGGATTGTGCAGCCCCGCTCTTACATCTCGATAGTAACGCTGCAGAGGATTCTTTAGTGATAGACTCCTTGCACCTACTAATCTCATCGCTAAATCCACTACTGCAATAGCATTATTTGTAACATTTAGTTTGACTGCACCCAAGATAGGCCCCATTTTACCCCTGGATTCCTCGTCAGAATCATCCCATTGCTTTGCAGCAGAATGTAAGAAATACTCAGACTCCATCAATTTTAATTCTATTTCCCCTATTTTTTGTCGTACGTTTGGGAGGTCAATAATTGTACCTTCAACACTATTTGGAGAGTATTCTAAAGCAAATTTAATGGCATATTTCTTTGCCGCTTTTGCAATTCCAAGGTAACAGGCGGGTATATGAAGAAGCCAGCCACTCGGTTTCTTTCCCTCATTTCCTATTTGCTCTACAAAGAACTCTTCAGGCACCGATACATTCTTAAGAATTAAATCATGACTTCCCGTTCCTCTTAAGGCAATACTATCCCATGTTTCTTCAATAAAAATTCCTTTGGAGGATCTAGGGATTAGGAAATTCCCTACTTGATTTGTACCTTTTAGAGATGCGCTTACAATAAAATAATCTAGTACAGGTGCCATAGTAGTAAATGTTTTCCTGCCATTTATTATCCAATTCTCTCCCTCTTTATGAGCTGTCGTTTCAGGCTTTCCCCCTCGTGTAGGACTGCCTGTTTTTGGCTCCGTTGCAGCACTATTAATTAATGAACCTTTTTTTTACGTCTTCACAGAGCATTTTAAAGGTGCTCTCATCCCAAGAACTCTTTTCAGTGAGGTTCTTAATAATCCCCATATGCCAGCCGATAGATAACGCAGTGGCACCATCTCCCTCTGCAATTTTCTCTTGAAAACGAAGCATGTCAAATAATGATATTTCTCTTCCCCCATACTTCCTAGGAACCGTTAAGGAGGTATAACCTGTATCCTTTAGGTCTTGAATATTTTCATAAGGAAAACTTCCCTCGATATCAACCTGGTGAGCTCTTGAGAAAAATTGTTGTGAAAGAACATTTATAAATGCATGCTGTTCATCAAATGATTCTATTTCCTGAAATTTCATAACTTTCCTCCTAACTATACTGATTTTACCCTTGGTTATCGGAATTGTATTTTGCATACACACAAGAATGATAATAGGTTAAATTAATATGATAATACCTGAATGAGGGCATACTTTCCATTTTTTTTAGAAATAATGCTATATTTGTAGATTTTGTGTCATACCTCACTGTTAAATGATGAAATTTGTACTATAATACAATAAGAAAAATTTACCAATGGCTTATTTGTATAAATTTATTAGATTGTATAACAGTTTTATGGAAATACTACTCGTAATGAAAGTGAAGGGGGATTGGAATGTCACAAGGAGCAAAACAGTTATATCTTCAAACTACAAGCCTTGTAGCTGGATTTATGGTTTGGGTACTTATTTCTTCACTCATGCCTTACATTCAAGCAGATATCAAGCTATCATCAACTCAAATTTCCTTAGCCACCGCAGTACCTGTAATCCTTGGGTCATTACTTAGAGTTCCAATTGGATATTGGACAAATCGATTTGGAGCTAGAACCATTTTTACGATTAGTTTTGCAATTTTATTACTGCCGATTGGGATTCTAAGTATTGCAAACTCTTTATTCATGTTAATTTTGGGTGGATTAATGCTCGGTATTGGCGGAGCCGTTTTTTCTATCGGTGTCACTTCACTTCCTAAATATTACCCAAAAGAAAAACATGGATTTATTAATGGAATTTATGGTGCTGGTAATATTGGGACAGCAATTACTTCCTTCGCTTCACCGGTACTAGCAAATGCATTTGGCTGGAGAACGACCATACAAATCTTCCTTGTTGTTGTTTTAGTCTTTGCTGTATTAAATTTTCTCTTCGGTGATAAGAATGAGAGGAAAGTTAACAACTCCTTAACAAATCAAATTAAAGAAGTTTATAAAAATGAAAAGCTTTGGTTTTTAAGTTTATTCTATTTCATTACATTTGGGTCGTTTGTTGCCTTCACGATCTACTTGCCTTCTTTCTTAGTCAATCATTTTGATTTAGAAAAAGTGGATGCTGGTTTACGGACAGCCGGATTTATTGCTTTAGCTACCGTATTTCGTCCAGTAGGCGGCTGGCTTGGGGATAAATTAAATCCATTTTTTATTTTAATGGGTGTTTTCACAGGTCTGACTTTCGCAGGTTTTCTATTGGCTTTTACTCCTTCCCTGCCCATTTATTCATTTGGCTGTTTATTCGTGGCGATTTGTGCAGGACTCGGGAATGGTACTATATTTAAATTGGTACCTTTATATTTTTCAAAACAAGCAGGGATTGTGAATGGTATTGTCTCTGCAATGGGTGGTCTTGGAGG
This sequence comes from Neobacillus niacini, assembly GCF_019749295.1. Lineage (GTDB taxonomy): Bacteria > Bacillota > Bacilli > Bacillales > Cytobacillaceae > Neobacillus > Neobacillus niacini_D. The sequence goes on along the minus strand of NZ_JACWFG010000005.1, from coordinate 86,501 downwards.
CTTTTTTCCTCCAATCATCTTGACCATTCTCTATAATTGGACTGGGCACTACGCAATTGGCTTCATGTCACTTTCTGAGTTTTCATTAGCTAGTTCTATTCTAGTCGTCTGGCTTTACTTCCGTGAGAAACAGGATATTTCAGCCAAAATTGTCAATCATGCTACGGATGGAATAACTGTTACCGATAAAAATGGAATTATCCAGAGTGTCAATCCCGCCTTTACCAAAATTACCGGATACACTAAGGATGAAGTGATTGGAAAAACACCAAGTGTACTCCAATCTGGAGAACACGATAATGAGTTTTACAAGAAAATGTGGGATAACTTGATAAATGCTGGCTATTGGGAAGGATTCATATGGAACAAACGTAAAAACCAAGAAATTTATCGAGAATGGTTAACAATTACAGCCATCCGCGATGACAGCGGCGATACAAAGAACTATGTTGCCATGTTTCATGAAGTCGATGATGAAAAGAAATGATAGACTATGACCTTCTCCGGAGGGTCTATTTTTTTTCCTAAAAAAGCTTTCTCGGAGTAACTTTTGACAACTTTTTGTCTTTTATCTCAAGTTCACATTTCCTTCACTAATTTTGTGACGTACGTCACAAAAATCATGTTACCATCTGTTTTATAGTGAAAACACAAACAATATCCACTTAGAAAAATAAATGTGAATTTAGGGGAGAGATAAAAATGGCACGAATAAATTATTGGAATCCTGAGGATGAAAAGTTTTGGAATGCAGAAGGAAAAAAACATGCTAAGCGTAATCTATGGATTTCTGTACCATCATTAATGCTGGCATTTATTGTTTGGCAGATTTGGTCTGTAGTTGCAATTAGATTAAATGATATTGGGTTTGCCTTTACAGATGAACAATTATTCACATTAGCCGCGATTCCGGGACTTGTCGGAGCAACCCTTCGCTTTGTTTATACTTTTGCAGTCGGTTCAATCGGCGGTAAAAACTGGACAGTTATTTCAACAGGCGTGTTAGCAATTCCTGCTATCGGTATTGGATTCGCGGTACAAAATCCTGATACACCATTTTCAATTATGTTATTGTTAGCAGCACTTTGTGGTCTTGGTGGAGGTAACTTCTCTTCCTCTTCAGCAAATATTAGCTTTTTCTTTCCGAAAAAAGAAAAAGGGACTGCTTTAGGTATTAACGGCGGTTTAGGAAACATGGGTGTTTCTGTGGTACAATTTGTCACACCATTAATCGTTACAACAGGAGCTTTCGCTTTTGCTGGTAAAGGTCAAGTTTTAGCAAACGGTCAACAAATATGGTTACAAAATGCTGCATTCATCTGGGTTATCCCTATAGTGATTATGACATTACTTGCTTACTTAAAAATGGATAATGTTCCAGGTGCTAAGCAATCTGTGGCAGATCAATTTGTTATCGTTAAACGTAAACACACTTGGATTATGACAGTACTTTATATTGCAACATTCGGTTCATTTATTGGCTATTCAGCTGCTTTCCCGCTTTTATTGAAATCACAGTTCCCTGAATACATCTCACTTGCCTTCCTTGGTGCGCTTGTAGCAGCAGCTGCAAGACCTGTTGGCGGTTGGCTCGCAGATAAATTGGGTGGTGCAAAAGTAACAGCATATGTATTTGTAGTAATGACAATTGGCGCTTTAGGAGTTATTTACTTTTTAAATCTTAACCAATTTGCTGGTTTCTTGGGTGCATTCCTTGTACTATTCCTTGCATCTGGTATTGGTTCTGGATCAACGTTCCAAATGATCCCTACGATTTTTATTCCAAAAGAAGCTGCACCTGTTATTGGTTTCTCTGCAGCATTTGCAGCCTACGGTTCATTCTTAATTCCTAAACTTTTTGGATGGTCCGTTGATACAACAGGTTCATATGTAACTGCCTTCTATTTCTTCATTGGTTTCTATGTAATTGCCTTTGCACTTAATTATTTTTACTATCAACGTAAAACTACAGAAGTAAAACAGTTGGTAAAGCAAGCTGGGTAATCAACATTGCAGATTAGTCCTTCATCATGCCGATGAAGGACTAATCTCATTTAGACTTCTCCAGTTTTGTCCTTCATCATGTCGATGAAGGACTAATCTTATATAGACTTCTCCAGTTTAGTCCTTCATCATGTCGATGAAGGACTAATCTCCTCTAGACTTCTTCGGTTTTGTCCTTCATCATGTCGATGAAGGACTAATCTTATATAGACTTCTCCAGTTTTGTCCTTCATCATGTCGATGAAGGACTAATCTCTTATAGGCATCTTCAGTTTTGTCCTTCATCATGCTGATGAAGGACTAATCTCGCATAGGCTTCTCCAGTTTTGTCCTTCATCATGCCAATGAAGGACTAATCTCATTTAGACTTCACCAGTTTTGTCCTTCATTTTCACTTTAAATAATAAGCAAAAGAAAAAGCCACCTTATAGGCAGCCTTTAGTTTAATATTTTGACTTCTACTTGTTGTTTTCCCCAGTTAATTGCGTCTTGTTTATCTGGGATAAATACATCAATTTTATTTCCTTTAATTGCTCCGCCTGTATCTGCTGCAACTGCATAGCCATAACCTTCAACATATACTTCGGTTCCTAACGGAATGACAGATGGATCAACCGAAATGACCTTTTTATCTGGATTATCTTTTATATTAACTCCTGTTGCAGTGATCCCTGAACATCCTTCACAAGATGCTGTGTAAGCAGTAGCCGTTACGGTAATTTCCTTAGTTTCTTCTTGACTTTCAACCGAAACAGGTTCTTGTGATACAGGCTCTTCTTGAATAACCGGACTAGGTGTTTCAACAGCTTGTCCCTCATTAGAAGCTTCCGACTTTTCTGCTAAAATAATTTCATTATCTGCAAGTATTTCAGTTTCATTTGCCGTACGATCACTGACGTCCATAATCAACTCTTCACCAGGATGAATGATATCACCCTTTAAGTCATTCCACTCTTTTATATTTTCAATAGATACATTATTAGAATCAGCGATGTCCGATAATGTATCATTTGGTTTTACAGTGTAGTTTTCTTCCTTTTGAACAACCTGTACTACTGTAGGCTGCTCCTTCTTAATATCTAAAGGTTTTAAAACTATTTCATTATTAACTAATTTTGTTTTCTCCTCTTTTGGCTCCTCGTTTCCTTCAACAAACTCAGCCGCCAATACATTAGCACCTACAGTTACAGAAAGAGCAGCAACTGCAATGAATGTTTTAAACTTATTCATTTGTGTGTACCTCCTGTCTTCTCTCGAAGCTAACTTGTCTTCATCTTAACATGGATTGTCCGAAAACAAAGAACAGGGAGATGTTAATTGGTTTACACCTTTATTAAGTATATTACAATAGTATTTCTAGTGAATCTTGTATTCTGAAACCCAAACCAAAAGCAAAAAGCACGGGACATCATTATCCCGTGCTTTCCTTTTATACCTTAGAAATCGCTACCGCACATGCTTTATACTCTGCGGTTCCTGATATAGGATCATATTCATTTAAGGTTAATACATTGGTTGGAGTTTCACTCCAATGGAAGCTCATAAACACTAGTCCTGGAACGACTTGTTCTGTGATTTTCGCTTTAACCTTGAGCTCTCCTCTTCGAGACCTGACCTGAACCATTTCACCGTCAGTAATCCCAAGTGCTTGTGCATCGTCTGGATGGATATCAACTGTTTCTTCAGTCTGTTTCACTTTAACTCCAGCTGCATAGTAGCGAGTTTGTGAATGTGTGTTATAGGACTCATAACGCCTTCCAGTTGTTAAGGTAAATGGAAACTCTTGATCAGGAAGCTCCAAGGGAGGTGTGAAATCAACTGGAACAAAAGGTGATTTTTTAGCTATAGTCTCTTGATTGTGAAACCTTTCATGCATAACAAATGTACCTGGATGGTCCTCAGTTGGACATGGATAATGGATACTGTATTCTTTCTCAAGTCTTTCATAAGAAATACCGCCATACATCTCCCAAGCAAGTTTTCTCACTTCATTCCAGATTTCTTCACTGTTTGAATAATTCATGGGATATCCCATAATCGTGGAAAGCTCACACAAAATTACCCAATCTTCTTTAACATATATCCCAGGCTCAACTGCCTTTCGGACTCGTTGAATTCTTCTGTCCGTATTGGTGTAGGTTCCATCCACCTCTCCCCATGAACAGGCAGGAAGAACGACATCGGCCATCTTGGCGGTTTCAGTTAAGAAAATATCCTGCACGATTAACAAATCAAGCTTTTTCATCAGCTCTTTCGTATGGTTCATATGAACATCTGCAAGCAATGGATTTTCACCTATGATATAGAGTGCTTTTAATTCGCCATTTTCTAGTCTGTCAAAGGTTCTCGTTTGTGTATCACCTACATTAGGATTTAGTGTAACATTCCATTCTTTCTCATAACGTTCACGATACCCATCATTAACTAAACTCATAGCACCTGCCAATTGGTTTGGCAGACATCCCATATCACCTGCACCTTGAACATTATTTTGGCCGCGTAACGGCATAATACCTGTCCCCTGCTTACCGATATTGCCTGTTAAAAGTGCCAGATTTGCTATATCAAATACATTATTTACACCACAATGATGCTCTGTAATTCCTAGTGTATAAGCAATCATCGAACCGTTTGAACCCGCATATTCCCTTGCTGTCGTTACAATATCTTCTGCATCTAAACCTGTAATGGAAGCCGCGTATTCAGGTGTGTATAGGTCAACATGCTTCTTTAAAGATTCAAAATCAATTGTAAATTGCTTTATAAATTCTTCATTATATAAGTTTTCTTTAATAATTACTCGAAGGAAAGCATTGATTAGTGCAATATCCGTTCCTACATTGATTTGCAAATGACGGTGAGCAAATTTAACCATATCAATCTTTCTTGGATCTATAACAATTACTTTAAGACCATTCTTGATTGCTTTCTTAATTCGGTTTGCAATAATCGGATGTGCTTCTGTTGTATTTGATCCCATTAGCAGCAATACTTCAGCTCTATCAAAATCCTCTAACGTATTCGTTGGGAAACCGCTTCCAAAAACAGTTGCCAGACCGGCAACACTCGGTGCATGTCAGGTTCGGTTACATCCGTCGATATTGTTACTTCCTATCACTGTTCTCATAAACTTTTGTGTAATGTAATTCGACTCATTCGTTGTCCTGGCACAGGCAAACATCGATATCGCATTTGCCCCCCATGTATCACGAATGCCAGACAATTTATCAGCAATAAATTGGTACGCTTCATCCCATGTTGTTTCAACTAATTGCCCAGCTTTTCGAATGAGCGGGTTGATTAATCTATTTTTCGAATGAACATACTCATAAGCAAATGCGCCTTTCACACAGGTTTGACCTTTATTAACCGGTGCATCTTTATCTCCGCGTATTTTCATGATTCGATTATCTTTGACTTCAAGAACTAAGCCGCAGCCTGTACCGCAATAACCGCAAATCGTTTTAACAAAATTCGCTTCCCCCACAATTTCCCCTCCCAATTCAAACATTAGTACTTATATAAACATATTAATCTATTTATCCTAAAAGTAGCTTTGTTTTTTAAAAAAATTATTGTCTATTTTTTGAATAATAAAAAACGGAAGAGCTTCTCTTCCGTTTTTCGTCATGCTGGTTTTGCAGGTAATAGAATATTAAAAGTTGTTCCTTTATTAGGCTCACTTTCAACAAACACTTTTCCGTTATGATTTTCAATAATTTTAAAGCTTACCATTAATCCTAACCCATTCCCATTTTTCTTGGTTGTATAGAAAGGTTCACCGATTTGTTTTAGTTTTTCCTTCGGTATGCCAACACCTGTATCCTGGATTGAAATCTGGACATTATTATCATGGATTATCGTCTTAACATGTAATTCCCCGCCATTTGGCATTGCTTCTATTCCATTTTTGATAAAGTTTAGAAACACTTGCTTTAATCGGTTCTCATCACACTCAATCTGGATGATTTCATGAGGACACTCAAATGAAAGTTTGACATGCTTCTTTCTTGCTTCAAATTCAAGCAAGGATACCACGTTTTTAATCACTGGAACTACATTCTTTTCTTCTAACTCGACCATCTTTGGTTTCGCTAATACCATGAAGTCCTCAACAATGGTGTTAACACGCTCAATTTCATCAAGAATAATATTCATAAATTCCAAGCGCTCAGGATCCTTTTCATCTAGAGTAAGGAATTCAGCATATCCTTTCATAGAGGTGAGCGGATTTCTAATTTCGTGTGCCACACCTGCAGCCAATTGGCCAACCGCGGCAAGCTTATCTTGGCGGTGAAGAACTTCTTCTGTTTTCTTACGCTCTGTAATATCATTACGAATCGCCACATATTGATATGGCTTCCCATTTTCATTTAAGAAAGGAACAATCGTGGTATCCACCCAATAGTAGGTACCATCCTTCGCTTTATTTCTTATTTCACCTTTCCAAACCTTGCCTGCTCCAATCGTCTTCCATAATTCTTTGAAGAACAATTTTGAATGATGACCCGAATTAAGTATCGCATGGTCTTTTCCAATAATCTCTTCACGACTGTATTTTGAGATCTCACAGAATTTATCATTTACACTGGTAATTATTCCACGTGCATCTGTGAAAGCAACGATGGTAGATTGGTCTAGGGCAAAGCGAATGTCTGTATTATCCTTTATAGATTCTCTTAAATGCTCTTCTGCTCTCTTTCGATCAGAGATATCAGTACGAATGGCAACATATTGATATGGTTTCCCATTTTCATTTAAAAAAGGAACAATGGTGGTATCCACCCAATAATTTGTTCCATCCTTTGCACGGTTACATATTTCGCCTTTCCATACATCTCCCTGACCAATTGTCCGCCAGAGTTCCTTGAAGAATTCCTTTGAATGGTAGCCAGAATTTAATATCCTGTGGTCCTCGCCGAGTAATTCCTCACGACTGTACTTCGATATTTCACAGAACCTATCATTTACACTGGTAATTTTCCCTTTTTGATCGGTAATCGCAATAATAGAAGATTGGTCCAGCGCAAATGTGATATCACGTGTTTCTTTAATAGATTCCAATAGCGCCTTTTCCGCTATCTTTCGATTGGTTATATCAGACCGAATGGCGATATATTGAACCGGATTCCCCTTTTTGTCTAGGAAAGGGACAATTGTTGTATCCACCCAATAATCGGAGCCATCTTTTGCTTTATTCTTAATTTCTCCCCGCCATATCCTTCCGGATTTAATGGTTGACCACAACTCCTGAAAAAACTCTTTTGAGTGATATCCTGAATTTAATATGCGATGGTTTTTTCCGATAATTTCTTCCTTACTATACTTAGAAATTTCTTCAAACTTATCATTTACAAAAACAATCGTTCCTGCCGGGTCAGTAATCGCCACTATGGCAGAAGCATCTAAAGCTGCTTTGATGTCCTTTAGGTTTGTATCAGATTCAGCTAACTGCTTGCTTATAAGGGTACTCGAAGCTATTAAACCGCCTATTATTAAAATTGCAACGAACAATACTAAATATACTAAAAATGTCTCTGTTGCAATTAACACATTTACGGCATTATTATTTGAGATAATTGTTGAGGCTCTTTTTAAAAGAAAATGCCCCTCTGCAATCGCACATGAAATGATTAGGGCACTAATTGGTTTTAACCATGTTTGGTTTCCTTGTGAATAGGTTTTTGACGAAAATAGTATCCATAATGCAAATAAAAAAGAACCGAATATTAACAGTCCCGAAAATACAAAAAGCGAAACATTGTATTCTATTGTTAGGTTCATTGCATAAACACTGATGATATGAATAGAGAAAACTGCAATGGATAAAAATAAACTCCCCAAGACCAAATGGATAGAACGAACTTCCTTGCCAAATAAAGGTATAAAAGCCATTCCTGAAAAGGCGATTCCTATAAATATAGACAATATTGTCATGGGTATTTGGTAACTAGAAAAGCGGTTAATGTCAGCAGCAATTAAACCGAGGAAATTCATCGCCCATATCCCGACTCCCATTGCTAAAGAGCCGCCGAGATATAAAAGTCTTTTATTTTTCTTGGATTTTTTTATTAAAGTAAACATATCTAAACCTGTATATGAAGCCATAACTGTTAATCCGATGGCGATAACAATTAAAAATGGACGAAATTCTCCTGTTACTGAATCCATTTACATCCATCCCCCCTATTTTAACTAATCTCTTTCTACTTTGATTGTAATGGAAACCAATACGTCAGGGAAGTGTTTTTGTCACAAAATTGTCGAATTTAAATTATTTTATCCAAATAAATTTTTCTTATCATACATAGTATGAACCAAACTTGCACAAAATTTTTATACAGGATAAATGTATCATTTTTCAAAAAAAATAAATTATTTTTCCAAAAGGACTACACAAACTTATTTTTTTTGATTATACTGTACTACAACAGGTTAATAATTTATAAACTGTATTAAAAAAGGGGGAGATTTTAATGTTAATGAATCCAGTTGAATTTTTCCGTACTTTGCCAAAAAAGGAATGTCCAGAATGTGGGCAGCACATGGAAGAACAAGCAGAAAGCTACTTAATGGAATGTGACCGCTGTTTAGCAAAAAGAGAAGAATAAACAGAGGATAATTTTTTTAACTATACTGTACTACAACAAATAAATATTTAATACACTGTATTAAAAAGAGGAGGTTTTACCAATGTTAATTAGTCCAGTTGAATTTTTCCGTACTTTGCCAAAGAAGGAATGTCCAGAATGCGGCCAGCACATGGAAGAACAGGCAGAAAGCTACTTAATGGAATGCGATCGCTGTTTAGCTAATAAGGACGAATAGAACAAGTTGCCACGCTCTCCAGAATGGGGAGTTTTTTTTGTTGAAAATTTAGGAAAGAATAAACCTGATACAGAAAGCAAATGCTTAAAAAAGGAGGTGTTTGTAATGGTTAAGGAATCTAATTTCTCCAAAAAGAAGCAAACATCCATACATGGAGGTATTTATCCCTCTGAAAAATATGTACCTGGTGAGTCCGTTGATCAACATAAGGAACTTGAGGATGCAAATGTATTGATTACCGGTGATGAAATTCGCCAGCAAAACGAGAATTTATGAAAGAGGAAGGTAACTAGATATGGATATGGTTGATATTTCGAGTGCTAAACCTGGCGACGAAGTGTTTGTGATATATCGTAATCCACATGTACCAACTGTAGCTAATATTAAGGCAGCAGAAATTGTCGCTCATCCTAAGGATCCAAATGCACTTGCGTTATTTCTGAATGAAACCTTTCATGTTATTGAAGATGATGATGCACTCTTTACAACTTCCGAATCTGCACAACAAGCATTCGATGGTCATTTCTTTGACTTTGACGAACAATAAAAGACTGTCATTTATTTTGACAGTCTTTTTGATTACTACCTTCATTATATTTTTGGAAGCTCTCTTATTTCTGCAGCCATTTCATTACCACACATTGGGCATAGCAAATCGTCAGTTACAAAATCCTTTCTCATCCAACCAATACAAGCATTATCCATACAAGAGTAGATTTCGGTTTCAAGCATAATTACTTCAATTTCTTCATCCTTAGCCCTTTTACCATAAAAAATGGGAACCGCCTCCTTTTTTTATAGTATGTACCAAAAATGCACTTTTCATTGCTTAAAAAAACATCTTTACCATAAACATAAATTAGGAAGGAGTAATCAAAATGAAATCGAATGAAAAAAAAGTAACAGTTGTCGGAACGGATATCGAAGAAGTGAAGAGATTAAACAAACAGTCAGGTTTAAGTTATAACCAAGTAAAACAGCTGCTGGCAGAAAAATACGCAGCCAAAAGTCAGCCCTCCGAGTAGGAGGGCTGACTTTCAAATATCACTATGCTCAATAATTACTTCATCATCATGCCTTTTGGAAAGTATTTTACTTTTCTTCCGGTTTTCTTTCGATTGAAAAATTATATCGAAATCATAATCCTCTGGATAAAGATCTTTAGCGGCGATATAAAGCTTTATTCTTTTGTGGTTAACAGATATTTTTTCTCCTTTAACTTGTACCATATAGTTTCCTTGCTGATCAGGACCGCTATAAACAATCCCGAATTCATTTGTCGGTGAAATCTTCACATTATCCCCTTGACTGAAATCATTAAACTTGGTCAAAGGTATATCAGCCTTTTTTCTATGTTTGTATTTATTAACAATCACTTGTTTTTCTAATTCCTTCAGTTTCCAGATATCTGTTACTTTATTGTCATAGTGTTTTATTTCTTTATACGTTACTTGATGTGCCCGCTCAATGATTTTCGGATGAATTCCTAGTTTTAAGGCAATCGCAAAGGCCTGGCTCTCTCCTCCTTTTCCTATATGAAGGCGGTAGGTAGGGCTGAGTGTCTCAATATCAAATTCCATCGATCCATTTATAAATCCCGGATGTTCTTCAGCAAACTCTTTTATTTCACTGTAGTGTGTTGTTGCTAAAATAATCGCTCCCTTGTTAAAAAGTTGTTCTAAAATGGCAGTCGCCAGACCCATCCCTTCCCCTGGATCTGTTCCAGACCCAAGTTCATCAAGAAGAACTAAACTTTGGTCATTGGTATCCTTAAGGATTTCGATAATATTCACTATTCGTGAGCTAAATGTACTTAAATTTTCGCTAATACTTTGACCATCGCCAATATCTACTAAAATCTTTTGAAAAACATTAAGATTACTCTCTTTAGAAGCAGGAATGTGGAGTCCGCACTGGACCATAAACGTCAACAAACCTATTGTTTTAATACTAACTGTTTTTCCTCCTGTATTTGGACCTGTTATGACAAGAGCATTTTGCCCATCCTTCATCTCTAATGATAATGGAACGGCTTTATCACCTAGGAGTGGGTGCTTTGCTTGAATTAACTTTATCTCTTGATGGTCATTTACCTTAACCTTCACAGCATTAATAGACCTGCTATATTTCGCTTTAGCAAATAAAAAGTCATAATGGACCATGGTTTCGATTGCTAAAACAATTTGCTGCTCTTTCTCCTCAACTAATCCTGTTAAATAGGACAAGACTTTTTGAACCTCAACATCCTCATCCGCTAGCAGCAACGTTAATTGCTCTTGAAATAAGGCGATCTCCTCCGGCTCGATAAATAACGTTGAACCGGAAGCAGAAGTATCCAGTACTGCCCCTTTAATTTTATTCCGATATTCCTTCTTAATGGGAATAACATATCGCCCATCTCTTTGACTGACAACATTCTCTTGTAAATATGTTTTATATTTATTTGAGCGAATCAACTGCATCGTTTTTTCCTTTAACCGCTCCTCATGAATGGCAATCTGTTTTCTAATTTTCAATAATTCTTTTGTTGCATAATCATCTACCCTTCCATTTCGTATGCAGCGAATGATCTCACCAGCAAGCTCTGGCAATTCTTCAATCACGTCCACATACGAGGAAACTCTAGGTGCATAAAACTCTTTATCTTTCATAAAGCGTCGCATCTTCCCACAACAATCTAGGAAATCGTAAAGCTTGGTTAATTGGTCTGGACGTAATGCAGTACCTTTATTTAATTTTAATAAAATCTGTCCCATTCCTCCTAGCCCATGGACAGGTACACTTGAGCTCTTCTTGAGAATTTCAACACCTTCAGAGACTTCATCAAGCCATGCTTCAATTTGCTTCAAATGTGTAGAAGGTTCAAGGTTATAGATTTTTTCTTTTCCTTCATTCGTTAAAGCAAATTCAGCTATTCTCTCTTTAATCTCCTGTACTTCCAAAACCTTAAATGTATGTGTATTCAATGTTTTTTCCCTCCAAAATAAAATAAAAATAGCCGCAATGAACAATGTCATTGCGGCTGCACGAATAAAACGAGTACTTACTCGCTTTTAATATACAAGTTAATCCATAAAAAAAACTGTCTACTTAGAAGGTACACAGCAACATGGAGAAAAAATGTATGCTTGGTATGCCCATTGTTCTTAACTTCATTCCAAAACACACTCAAATAGACCTAAAGTTCAACTAAAATTGAAATAGGCAAAATGGAATGAAAATATCCAATTGATTGGATTAGTTAAGAACGACACCTAACATACAACATACTCCCTTATTTAGAAAATATTGATTCTTTTAAAGAATACAATAATCAGAAACGCTTGTCAAAGTACTCATATTTTTATTATATGCAAAATTTCATAAATGTTTAACAAGTTTGACTTTATTTCGCCTATTTCTCTACTTGTTTTACACTTAATATAAAAGTAGGTCAAACAATTACAGGTGGGATATATGAATACTAAGATACAAACCGAGAATCTACTTACCAAGGAATTGATAGATCTTTTACATTCTGCAGGAAGAATGGTTGAAATTAAAAAAGGTTCGTTTCTGTTTCAAGAAGGTCAGCCTGCCTCAGAAATGTTCCTTATCCTCTCTGGAAGAATCCAAATATCGAAAATGAACGCCGAGGGTGAGGAATTATATTTACGCTTATGCTCTACGCATGATATCGTTGGTGAGCTGACTCTATTTACTGAAGATCCAAGATACATTTTCAATGCAAGAGTAATTGAAGATGGTCATGTGGCAGGTATTCAATTAGACATGTTAGAGAAAGCCTTATTTCAAAATAGTAATTTAGGCTATCAATTTATTAAATGGATGAATGATCATATTAGAAGAACAATGACCAAATTTCGAGATTTAGTCTTATTTGGTAAAAAAGGTGCACTCTATTCTACATTAATTCGATTATCAAACAGCTATGGCTTACATAAAGATGACGGAATTCATATCACAGTACCCATTACCACACAGGATTTGGCTCATTTTTGTGGCACAGCTAGAGAAATCGTTAGTCGAATGCTCACTGACTTAAAAAAAAACCAAATTATCTCAATCGACCACAAAAAAATCATCATTCATAATATTGAATATCTTAAGGCAGAAAATGATTGCGGAAATTGTCCAGTTTCTCATTGTACGATTGACTAAATGTTTTAGTGCTAGTACTACTAAATAATGTTCACGAAATATCCACATCTTTTTATAAAAAACTCCTTTATCTTTATGTTAGGAGGGAGAAATCATGAAAAAAATCTATATAATATGTAGTTTGGCAGTGTTCATTTTGATTACAGCTGGAATCTCTTATTTTCTGATTCGGGATGCAAGTTCCAAAGTACCTGCAAATATTACCTTACTTAAACACAATGGTGAATCTTATAGCTTTGGTGAAGATAAAAAACTAAAGCTTGTGGAATTTATTTATACTCATTGTCCAGATATTTGCCCCACCACAACGCAGAAGATGGTGCAATTACAGAGTGATTTAGAAAAGAGTGATGTCTTCGGTAAAGAAATTGAGTTCGTTACGATTACGATAGATCCTTACCGTGACACCCCTGAGGTGCTGCAAAAGTATATGAACGCTTTCGAAATTCAAAATTCCGACAACTGGATTTTCCTCACTGGTAACCAAGAAACTATTAAAGAGGACCAGAAAAAAATTAGGGAAGTAGCAGAATCGCTGCAGTTCCAATATAAAGACCCTGGCAATGGTCAATTTGTTCATACATCCTTCACCTATTTAATCGATGAAAATAATCAATACATTTCTAAGTTTCCAATGGGTGAAGAATTTAATAAACAAGAAGTTTATGATGAAATCATGGATGAAATTGAATAAGAGCATAAAAAAAGCGGTTAGTCCTCTGGATTAATCGCTTTTTATTACCTATTTAATTCACGGATGAAGGAAACTTTTTTATTTGCTGCAGAGATAATAGGTAGTTTGACTTTGGTTTTGTTAAACTTGCTTTTATTCCGGCCTGTTTTAACTTATTAACAAATTCAGTAAGTTGCTTTTTCGACATACTTCTCACCCACTTTATTCCTTCAGTACTTCTTTACGATAATTCTACAACAAAAATATGAATAAAGTGTGAAAACTACGAAAAAAAATTAGAAAAATTTTCTTCAATTTATTTTATTTTCTCCCATCAAAATGTCCCTTTCAACAAAGAATTCGCTCTTCACCCATTTTAATGGTATAATTAGTAGATATTTTGCTGTTGGAGGATATTATACAATGATAACTGTAAGTAACGTAAGTTTAAGATATGGAGACCGGAAGTTATTTGAAGATGTAAATATTAAATTTACACCTGGAAATTGCTATGGTCTAATCGGTGCAAACGGCGCTGGGAAGTCTACCTTTTTGAAGATTTTATCTGGAGAGATTGAATCTCAAACCGGGACCGTTCAACTCGGTCCAAATGAACGGATGGCAGTATTAAAACAGAACCACTTTGAATACGAAGAACAAGAAGTATTAAAGACCGTAATTATGGGACATGCAAGACTTTATCAAGTGATGCAAGAAAAAGACGCTATTTATATGAAGGAAAACTTCACTGATGAAGATGGGATGAAAGCAGCTGAGCTTGAAGGTGAATTCGCTGAATTAAACGGTTGGGAAGCAGAACCGGAAGCAGCTATTCTCTTAAAGGGTCTTGGAATCGGTGAAGACTTACATTATAAAAAAATGGCCGAATTAACAGGCTCTGAAAAAGTAAAGGTCCTTCTTGCACAGGCGCTTTTTGGCAGACCTGATGTATTATTACTAGATGAGCCAACCAACCATTTAGATATTAAGGCTATTCAATGGTTAGAAGAATTCCTAATTAACTTTGAAAATACAGTGATTGTCGTATCCCATGACCGTCATTTCTTAAATAAAGTCTGTACCCATATAGCGGATTTAGACTTTGGAAAAATTCAAATTTATGTAGGTAACTATGATTTCTGGTATGAATCAAGTCAATTAGCTACAAGACTGACTTCAGATGCTAACAAGAAAAAGGAAGAGAAAATTAAAGAGCTTCAAGCCTTTATTGCTCGTTTTAGTGCGAATGCATCTAAATCAAAACAGGCCACTTCCCGTAAAAAGTTATTAGATAAAATTACTCTTGACGATATTCGTCCATCCTCGCGCCGCTATCCATTCGTTGGATTTACACCGGAGCGTGAAATTGGTAATGATCTATTAATGGTCGAAGGGTTAACAAAAACAATTGATGGTGTAAAAGTTCTTAATAATGTCAGCTTTTTTATGAACAAGGGTGATAAAATTGCTCTTGTAGGACCTAATGAAGTTGCAAAAACCACTCTTTTCAAAATATTAATGGGTGAAATGGAAGCTGACAGCGGAACCTTTAAATGGGGCATTACCACTTCTCAGGCCTATTTCCCTAAGGATAACTCTGAGTACTTTGAAAACAGCGAGTTAAATCTGGTGGATTGGCTTCGTCAGTTCTCTCCTAAGGATGAAAGTGAAAGTTTCTTAAGAGGTTTCCTAGGAAGAATGCTATTTTCCGGTGAAGAAGTTCTTAAAAAGGCAAGCGTACTTTCCGGTGGAGAAAAAGTTCGTTGTATGCTTTCTAAGATGATGTTAAACGGAGCTAACGTTTTACTTCTCGATGAACCAACCAACCATCTCGATTTGGAATCCATTACAGCATTAAACAATGGTTTAATCAACTTTAAAGGTTCTTTGCTCTTTTCTTCCCATGACCATCAGTTTATCCAAACCATTGCTAATCGGGTCTTTGAATTAACTCCGAATGGATTAGTTGATAAGCAAATGACTTATGATGAGTATCTTGAAAATAGTGAGGTACAAAAGCAAGTTGCGGAGATGTACAATAATTAAATAGTTAGAGCGGACACAATGTGTGCCCGCTCTTTTCTTTGTTAATGCCGCTTTTGTTTTCTGCGCGAGGAGGAAGCTTCTCTTGCTCCTGTTTCTGTGGTTGTTGTACCTTGGCCTTCAACTTGTGGTGAAGCTAGGCCAATGGTGGATGGATCCTTTTTACGCTTTCCCATTGTAACACCTCCTCTTTTAGTTTCTGATGTTTATCGTGACTTATACAGAATAAATAACAGGAACTTTGGCATGATAATTTACAGGAGGAGGTGTTTTGTATGGCGAAAATTGGAGTAGAAGAATCTCTAACAGATATTCAACAAGCATTAAGGGAAAAGGGTCATGATGTTGTTCAACTAAGACAGGAATCTGACGCACAGAGTTGCGATTGCTGTGTTGTAACGGGTCTAGATTCTAATGTAATGGGAATGCAGGATACCGCTACAAAAGGTTCGGTTATTGAAGCACATGGGATGAGCGCAGATGAAGTGTGCCAGCAAGTCGAGAGCAGACTTCAGTAAGATTTAAACAACCTAAAATATTCAATTACTCATAAAACTGCCGCCCAGGCAGTTTTTTTTATTGCGAGCTACTTTTAGGAAAATTATTCTTTCGTTATAATAGTGATACTTGATAAGTTTGAGAGGAAGTCACACATGAAGAAACTATTACTTGTTAGTCTTGCCATTTTCCTCCTGATAGGAATATGTGCATGTTCATCCAAAGAGGAGCACCAAACAAAACCTGTAGAATTGACCATTTCTGCTGCAGCTAGTCTCAATGAGGCATTAAATGAACTTAAAAAGAGTTTCGAAAAAGAACATACTTATATAAAAATATTTTACAATATTGGCGCCTCTGGCGCATTGAAACAACAAATCCTTCAAGGCGCACCTGTCGATCTCTTCCTCTCAGCGTCACATGACCAATTTAACGAATTAGCCCAAGAAGGTTTAATCGAAGAGCAATACCAAGTTGATTTTCTAGGTAACCAGCTTGTATTAATTACGAACAAGGAGAACCCCTTACAACTTAATGTCTTTTCTGATCTAGCAGATAGCCAATTCAGTAAAATTGCAATCGGTATTCCAGAATCTGTTCCGGCAGGTAAATATGCCAAACAAACACTACAAAATATTGGTATTTGGGAACAAATTCAGCCTGCTATCATCCAAACTAAGGATGTCAGACAGGTTCTCACCTACGTTGAGACAGGTAATGTCGATGCAGGAATTGTTTATATGACAGATGTAAAAGTATCTGATAAAGTTAAAGTTGTGGCAGTTGCCGATGAACAGACTCACGATTCTATTATCTATCCTGCAGGCATAATAAATTCCACAGAAAATATAAAAGAGGCTAAGCTTTTTCTCGACTATTTACATAGTAATGCAGCAAAAACAATTTTTGAAAAATACGGCTTTAAAGTATTGGATTGATGAAAATGTCACATGAATTTTGGCAGCCCCTTAAATTCTCTCTAGAAGTTGCTTCAATATCAGTCATAATTGTTAGCATTTTAGGGGTCTTTTTTGCAAGACTACTATATAACAAAACTTTCAAAGGAAAGATGCTGCTTGAGACTTTCCTTATGCTTCCTATCGTTTTACCTCCCACCGTAATAGGATTTTTACTAATATACTTTTTCGGGAGAAATAGTCCAATTGGAGCTGTAATTGAGGAACTTTTTCAGCAATCCATCATGTTTACACCATGGGCCGCAATAATCGCTTCGACCACTGTTGCGTTTCCACTTATGTACCAATCCGTTAAATTAGGATTTCAATCCGTCGATAAGGATATAGAAGATGCAGCCAAAGTAGATGGCGGAAGCAGAGCAAAGGTTTTTTTATTGGTCTCCCTTCCTTTGACACTTCCCTCTTTTATCTCCGGTCTGATTATGAGTTTTGCACGTGCACTAGGTGAATTTGGCGCTACATTAATGTTTGCTGGAAATATTCCCGGAAAAACACAAACAGCTCCAACTGCGATATATGTAGCAATGGAATCTGGAAACATGCGTTTAGCCTGGACCTTTGTAGTAGCGATGGTACTCATATCCTTTCTTATGTTGTTACTCTCAAATATCGTTCAAAAAAAGCCATGAAGAGTTCTACTCTTAATGGCTTTTTTCGCAACCTTATTGTCTTTTGACCAATCTTTTCCTTACTCCAAGGAAGAGTCCAGCAAACGCAAATACAATTACTCCATACAAAATATTCACACTGCTCTGTTCACTAGATAGTAACTTTTCCTCTTTTACTTTAACAGGTTTTGTTTCTAATATTATTTCGGGTTCTTTTATTTCAAGTTGAATCGATTGAATGACCTTACCATCATGCAGTACATTTAGGATCCCTTTTTCAGTGATTTTTTCCTCAGAACCATCAACGTGCTGGGTAACAACAATATCATTTTTAGGAAAAAATTCTTTTTCATTAAACGTAAATAACTCATTTTTATTAATTACCGTATGTTGAAAGTTATTTAAACCGAATTCAATCAGTTTTTTTGTATCATTATACGTATCCTTACTTCTATCTCCTTTCAAGATGATAGCAGTCAGCTTTATTTTTTCATTTTCAGCAGTTGTGGCTAATGTATGTTTTGATTCATTCACAAAACCAGTTTTCCCGCCTGTAATTCCTTCAACAGGAATTTCGCCTTTTAGTAGGCGATGATGAGTCAGTAGAGTCGTCTCCCACGATTCTCCACTCCATGCAAGCTCTTTTGTTCTGAAAATCTCTGTAAAATCAGGATTTTCCTTTGCATAATTCGTTATTAAAGCTAAATCAATTGCAGAAGTATAATGATTTTCATTAAATAATCCATTGGGATTGGTAAAGTGTGTACCACTTACACCGATTTTCTCAATTAAATACCCATTTATATGGTCAGCAAATTTTTCGACCGATCCATCTAAATGTTCTGCTATTGCCACTGCAGCGTCATTCCCTGAGTTAATCAGCATTCCTTGGATTAGCTTTTTTAAAGGTACCTTTTCCCCTTCAACTAAATAAACCCTTGTCCCCTCTTCCTTTACGGCATTGGCACTCACTGTGACAAGGTCATCGAGATTACCCTTTTCAATCGCATAGATGGCTGTTGCGATTTTCGTCAAACTAGCAGGGTATAATCTTTCATCACCATTTTTATTATAAAGAATGGCACCCGTTTCAGAATCCAACAGTACCGCAGCTTCACTTTTTATCTCTAGCAGCTGATTTTCAGCTGCAAATGTGTTTCCTTGGTTAGATAAAAAGAGTATTAATAGAATAATAAAAGTTACAGTCTTTGACAATCTACAACATCCTTACTTTTTATTTACTATCTAATTTTATCAAATTATCTTTGACTGTAAATGTTTATGGAAATATTGTTATTTAATCGAAAAGAACTTACTTTGATTGAAATATTCGAAATAAAAAAATGGATGGGGATTCTAGCCTTCCTACATCTTCCGCTTAGAAATTAAAATAGTTATTTGTGTCATAGTTAATGGTAAAGAAAACATTGATTTTCGCCGGTACCCTAAATATTTTAAATCCCCTTCATTCGTATATTGTTCCTTAAACTTTTTTAACCCCTTAAATTGATTAAGCTCATTTCCATGAAGATAAATTTGAGCTGCAATTTTTTCACTAACAAATGCATATTTCGACACTCCCCCGCCTAACTTAAAAAAGGTATAGCCATTTCCATGGAGAAATGGAAGCATTTCATCACTTACTTGATAGAAAACGGGGGTATATCCATATCGATCTGATAGTTCTTGGAATTCCTCTATCGCATTTAAAAATTCGTTTTTTTCACCTATTGGATCCCCAAGAATTACTAGTTTGTCTGCATAAGGCTGAAAAGAAAGTAAAACGTTTTTCTTACTGTTCCAAAAAATATATTTTCCATGTAGGAAGATTAAATGAGAGTCCACCTTCATCTGATAGGTATTTAAATGATTCAGTATCTCTTTTTCATTACCGAATGAAGTTTCAAATTTCCACTTATTAGGTTTGCTTATTACATATCCTGTATAAAGAATGAGCAATGCAATCGTCAGCCCAATCATCGCACTGCTGAATAAATCCGATGAATCGACAATAACATATGGCAATAATGGTGATGGGATGGTTATTTTAGCAGATGGCAGGTTAGAGTATCCAATAATCAAATACATTGAAATGATAACCGTAATGATTAAAATATCAATGGTGGTCTTCCCCCAGGTAAGGACATAACTTTCCCGATAAAATTGGCCTTTTGCCATTCTAAGCAATAATGCTACTGTGATCAAAAAAATTGCTTCCTCATAATCTATTCCTTTAAAAATTGAAAACAATGCTGCGAGAATTAACACGAGCATGGTTAATTCATAGGTTCTCTTTACACTGTATTCTATCCCTCGAGATAAACCCAGCAAGAGAAAGCCTGCTGCTACTGTGAGTTGATGGGAAATGTTTATAACCGGGAAAGATAAAAGTTCCTGAGCGATTCTAAGTCTATCCATGATCCCAGGGACACTTGCAGACAAAAGAAGGATTAGACCAGATAAAAATACGAGTATAGTTACAATTACATGACTAATATTTTGGACAATTGTGTTGGGTATATTACTCCAAGACTTGTTCCATTTTTCCCAATAACGTTTAATAAAAAGGACACTGCTGAATATAAATGGAACCAAATAATAACCGATTCGATAGAATAACAGAACTACAAGAACTTTTTCTTCAGGAACATGTATATACTGCATTCCCCAAATAAACACGATATCAAATGAACCTAGACCACCTGGAATCATACTAATAATACCTGCACAAGATGCAACAACATAAACAGGAAAGAGCTGATCAAAGGTGATAGGAATATCCATGATCCAAGATAAAAACCAAATACTACAAAAGACTGCGGTCCACTCTAATACTGATATGAAGAAAAGCCTTAATCCCGCTTCAAAGGAAATCAACGACTGCTTGTCCCTTTTGTTTTTAACAACGAGTAATCCCAATAACAATGGTAAATAAATTGAAATAACGAGTACCGCAAAGTATAACCATTTTGTTTGTACAAATATGGGATGATCTTCGTAACCAAGTATCACGATTATGGCAAGCAAAGACATTCCTGTCATATAAAAAAGTGAAACAGCCGCAATTCCACCTACTAGCCTTCTCTTATCACCTTCAAACTTATGATAGAAATAGGTTCTTAGCATTGCACCAATTAAACCGCCAAAACCAAATAAATTGGAG
This sequence comes from Neobacillus niacini, assembly GCF_019749295.1. Lineage (GTDB taxonomy): Bacteria > Bacillota > Bacilli > Bacillales > Cytobacillaceae > Neobacillus > Neobacillus niacini_D. Next base: position 65,546 of record NZ_JACWFG010000005.1, on the reverse strand, counting down.
TAGGTATTTACGATTAATGCCTGTCCAATGACTTCTTTTTTCCTTACCTTTAATCCAAGTACCTTAAATAACATCACATCATATAGAAGCATCGGTAAAACAGCAGCAAACAACGTGATTAAAATAAGCAGTAAAGTACCTAACCGAAGTTGTGCAATTTCAGTTTGAAGTAAACCAGTGTCTAAATTTCCAATAAACTTTTTCAATTCAAAAAATGCAATAAATAATAATAACGCTGGGAAGAGAAATTTTATTAGCGTATATAATTTTCCTTTTTTCATACCTATAGGAATCACCCAGACTTTCAATACAGTTTTTGCTATAAACCTTTAACAAGAAAAACAATAAAAATCAATACTTCTTTAAGTATATGTACGAGCATCAGAAAAAAATAATAAAAAAGAGACAAGTTTCCCTCCCATACCTGCATAAACATAAAATAGGACAAATTATTGGGGGGTAATTATGAGATTTTTAGTTTTAAAGAAAGATACTCTTGTATTTATTTTAGTAACTGCATTCCTACTCGTAACCATCTCTGCTTGGTTTTTGTTAAAAGCAGGGGATACGGCTGTCTTTAATCAAACTGCAGGTGAAGAGTTAAGAGAAATTCATATGGTCACAGTGGAGTATAACAGTACTACAAAAGACGGAAAGGAAATTGAAGTATACCGTTGGGACCCAGGTACGATTAATATTGATGCTGGCGAAAAAGTAAACTTATTTATTAGTGGTATCAACGGGGAGGAGCACCCTTTTTATATTGAAGGTACAGACATTAAAGGAACCGTAAAAAAAGGGGAAGAAACAATGATCCCCCTTCAAATTGATAAAGGGGGTACGTATCGATTAATTTGTGAAGTCCATGGAGACAGAGACCATAATGGTCCAATGATTGCTGACATTATTGTCGATTAGTAAGCAGGAGATTTTTTTCTCCTGCTTTTTTCATTTCAAATAGATATCTGTTTCACAGGTTTTCACTATGAAGGTGTTGATATCATCGTGTTTTTCTTATATAACAGATGACATATCGTTAGAAATAATTATAGTACAGATTTATATGTGTTCATAAAAAGTTCAAAAACATCCCCAAAAAACCCCTCAAAAACAAGACTTCACAATATGTTAACAATATCTGTGCTTACTTTCACAAAAAACCTGTTACACTTTAGTTAAGAAATAACAGCAACACTGTTATATAAAATTTTTAACAAACTTACGAGGTGAAATATAATGGAACAATGGAAAGGTTTTATGAAAGGCACTTGGACAAAAGAAGTTAACGTACGTGATTTCATTCTTAAAAACTATAATCAATACGAAGGTGATGACAGCTTCCTTGCGGGTGCAACTGAAGCAACAAACAAGCTTTGGGAACAAGTAATGGAACTAACTAATCAGGAACGTGAAAAAGGCGGAGTGCTGGACATGGATACTGAAACAGTATCTACGATTACTTCACACACACCAGGATACCTTAATGAAGAGCTAGAGAAAGTGGTTGGAGTACAAACTGACAAGCCTTTTAATCGTTCTATGCAGCCTTTCGGCGGTATCCGCATGGCTAAAGCAGCCTTAGAATCTTATGGCTATGAATTAAATCCAGAAATCGAAAGATTCTTTACAGAATTCCGTAAGACTCACAACCAAGGTGTTTTCGATGCTTATACAGATGAAATGATGTTAGCTCGTAAAGCAGCGATTATTACAGGACTTCCTGATGCTTACGGCCGCGGACGTATTATTGGTGACTATCGTCGTGTTGCACTATACGGAGTAGACTTCTTAATCAAGGAAAAACAAAAGGATCAAAAGAATACAAGCAAGGTAATGACAGAAGACAACATGCGTCTTCGTGAAGAAATTGCAGAGCAAATTCGTGCATTAAAAGAATTAAAAGAAATGGCAAGCAGTCACGGCTTTGATCTTTCACAGCCGGCTGCAACTGCACAAGAAGCATTCCAATGGTTATATTTCGGATACTTAGCTGCTATTAAAGAGCAAAACGGTGCTGCGATGAGTCTTGGACGCGTATCTACTTTCCTTGATATCTATATGGAAAGAGACCTGCAAAATGGCACTTTAACAGAAGTTGAAGCACAGGAAATCGTTGATCATTTTGTCATGAAGCTTCGCTTAGTTAAATTTGCACGTACACCTGATTATAATGAATTATTCAGCGGAGACCCAACATGGGTAACAGAGTCAATTGGCGGTATGGCATCTGACGGCCGTTCACTTGTAACAAAGAACTCTTTCCGTTTCCTACACACATTAGACAATTTAGGTCCGGCTCCTGAACCAAACCTAACAGTACTATGGTCACCACAACTGCCTGAGAATTTTAAAAAGTATTGTGCAAAAATGTCTATTAAAACTAGCTCCATCCAATATGAAAACGACGATATTATGCGTCCTGAATATGGCGATGACTACGGAATTGCCTGCTGTGTATCTGCTATGGAAATTGGTAAACAAATGCAATTCTTCGGTGCACGTGCAAACCTAGCTAAAGCTCTTCTCTATTCCATTAACGGCGGTATGGATGAAAAGTTAAAAATTCAAGTAGGTCCACAATATCAGCCAATTACTTCTGAGGTATTGAATTATGAAGAAGTAATGCAAAAGTTTGATCAAATGATGGAATGGCTCGCAGACCTTTATATCAACACATTGAATGTTATTCACTACATGCATGATAAGTACAGCTATGAAAGAATTGAAATGGCTCTGCATGACTCTCAAATCTTACGTACCATGGCAACAGGCATTGCTGGATTGAGTGTCGTAGCTGACTCATTAAGTGCCATAAAATATGCTGAAGTAAGAGTTATTCGTGACGAAAACGGTCTAGCTGTCGATTTCGAAACAACTGGAGACTTCCCTAAATACGGAAACAACGATGACCGTGTAGACAGCATTGCGGTTGAAATTGTTAAAACATTTATGAAAAAGTTACGTAAGCACCAAACCTACCGTAATTCCGTTCACACAATGTCAATCTTGACGATTACATCAAACGTGGTTTATGGTAAGAAAACTGGGAATACACCAGATGGCCGTCGTACAGGCGAACCATTCGCGCCTGGGGCAAACCCAATGCATGGCCGTGATACAAAAGGTACACTCGCTTCCCTTTCTTCTGTTGCTAAATTGCCATACAGCTCAGCAATGGATGGAATTTCAAATACTTTCTCTATCGTTCCTAAAGCATTAGGTAAAGAGGAAGAAAGTCAGGTTCGTAACTTGGTTTCTATCTTAGACGGATATGCTATTAAATCAGGTCACCATCTGAATGTTAACGTATTTAATAAAGAAACATTAATGGATGCAATGGAACATCCAGAATTATATCCACAATTAACCATTCGTGTTTCTGGATATGCGGTTAACTTCATTAAATTAACAAAAGAACAGCAATTAGACGTTATTAACCGTACTTTCCACGAATCACTATAATAATAGATTACGGGGCTCCTTTTCTAGGGGCTCCTGCTTTAAAAACTAAAGGGGGATCATCATCATGAACGGAAATATTCATTCTATTGAAACATTAGGAACAGTAGACGGACCAGGTATACGCTATGTTGTATTTACACAAGGCTGCCTATTACGCTGCCAGTTTTGCCATAACGCTGATACGTGGGAAATTGGCAGCGGCAAACAGATGACTGTTTCCGAAATCATGGATGATCTCATGTCCTACCTTCCCTTCATCCAATCATCTGGCGGCGGAATCACTGTCAGCGGCGGTGAACCACTTCTGCAGGTACCGTTCCTTACTGAATTGTTTAAGGAATGTAAAAAGAAAGGGATTCATACAACCATTGATTCATCTGGGGGCTGTTTCTCACACGCTAAACTGTTTATTGAACAGCTTGAGGAGTTATTACAGTACACGGATTTGATTTTACTCGATTTAAAGCATATTAACCGCAAAAAGCATATACAATTAACGGGTATGGCAAATGATCATATTCTTGAATTTGCCAAGTTTTTGTCAGACCGAAAAGTACCGGTTTGGGTACGTCATGTTCTCGTTCCTACTGTTTCTGATGATCCAGAAGATCTTCAAAAGCTAGGTGAATTTATTGGAACACTAGAGAATGTACAAAAGATTGAGATACTTCCCTATCATAAGCTTGGTGTATATAAATGGGAAGCGCTCGGACTAGAATATCCATTACACCATGTTGAACCACCATCCGAGGAAAAAGTAGATTTCGCCTATAAGAGTATTACAGCACACTGGAATAAACCGATTATTACCAATTAAGAAGAAAGCTGTCCTCGCCGACAGCCTTTTTTTTTCACTTGTAATTCAATTGATTCTTTGTGCTATCTCCATTATACTCATAACAGCAGCAGTAAAAGCGAGGTGATTATTTTTGTACCAATTGCTCATTGAAATTACGGATTCCAATACGTTAGAAGCACTATATTTAAGTTTATACTTTGGAGTGATAATTAAAATACTTTGGGCGTGGAATGTGGAATATTGCTTTATGGGATCCATAAGCGAACCCGCACATACAAAAATCAATCACCCATTTTGTTTATATAAGAAAAAAAGTTCATTAAACAGAAATATCATTCTCATTCGAATTGTAAAATATATTCGTAGAAAAGAAAGTTCACAGGATGATACAGAAGAACCTATTTCCTCCTCCCTTTTTCAACCAATAACAACATAAACAAACTAGGAGGAAATATGAAAAACAAACACTCACTTTCTGTATTACTACTTTTAACTTTAACCACGACTTTGCTTTCAGCATGTTCTGCAGCAGACGGAAAAGGTGATGGATTTTTCCATACGTATTTTGTAGAACCATTTATTGTTTTCATTCACTTTTTAGCGGAACTGTTCAATGGCAACTATGGATTATCGATTATACTTGTTACCCTTATCATAAGACTTGTATTACTGCCATTCATGCTGAAGCAATATAAAAATCAGATGAACATGAAAGAAAAAATGGACGTCATGAAGCCAGAAATGGAAGACATCCAGAAGAGAATGAAGGAAGAAAGTGACCCAAAAAAGAAACAAGAACTGCAGCAGGAAATGATGGGCCTTTATCAGAAGCACGGTGTAAATCCTTTAAATATGGGGTGTTTACCTATACTGATTCAAATGCCAATTCTGACAGGTTTTTATTATGCTATTCGGGGTTCTGAAGAGATAGCCACGCATGAATTCCTTTGGTTTAGTCTCGGACACCCTGACATCATTATTACCCTAATTGCAGGAGTCATTTATTATATTCAATTCAAAGTTTCTCAATCTTCTATGCCTGCTGCTCAACAGCAGCAAATGAAATTTATGGGACTCTTGTCTCCCCTAATGATTGTAATATTCTCTTTCAGTTCACCTGCAGCACTTCCTCTTTATTGGGCGGTAGGCGGTTTGTTTTTAATCCTGCAAACACTATTAAGTAGAAAAGTTTATCAAAATGGAAAAAAAACAGAATTAAAAGCAAGTACAAATCAATAAGAATGAAAAAGAAGCATTGGAACCCAATGCTTCTTTTTTCGTATAACCTTATACTATTTTGGAATCATAACCATGAATACCTTTTGACAAAGGAGATTATATACGTAATGAAAAAACGATATCTACTTTTTTCTATACTTATTGTAAGCATTTTCCTAGCAGGATGTGCCCAAAATAACAGTAACGACGATTTTGCCCGCCGAAATCAAAACGGAGCGGAACTTAATACTGTAAATTATACCCCTAATCTTGGTGAGCGCACTAAAAACAACAATGACATAAGTGCTCCCGGCTCAGGAATGGTACAAACCAACCAAGATGACCAAAGTACTGATATTCGATACAACCATGTTACTAACACAGGTCCCACAAGAGCAAGAATACAAGTTGCTGATTATGCAGCCGATAGGGTGACCAAAATTCCTCAAGTTGAACGGGCAAATATAATTGTTGCAGATAAAAATGCTTATGTAGCGGTAAAATTGAAAGAAGATAATACAATTGGATTGTCAAATGGATTGGAACATGAGATTTATAGAAAAGTTAAGGGTTCGGATGGCCATATTGACAATGTTTATATCTCAACAAATCAGGCATTCTATAACCGTATGAATAGGTATGTAAGGGATAGCCGAAATGGAAATAGTGATGAGAACTTCCTCCATGATTTTACCAGTACCATTCGACAAGTGTTCCCTGATGCAAAATAAAACATAAAATTTAGCCAGGCTATCCCAGCCTGGCTTCTTGTTAAGAACTTCGTTTCAATTTCTTCTCTAATTCCTTTTTTACTGCATGCCATTCCTCTTGAAGGATACTGTAATAAACGGTATCACGAACGTATCCACTAGAGATGGTTCGATCCTTACGTAATACTCCTTCTTTAATAGCTCCAATTCGTTTAATCGCGTTCTGGGAACGAATGTTTCGAGAATCCGTTTTTAGTTGTACACGTCTAAGGTTCCAGCATTCAAATGCATGTTGAAGAAGCAGGTATTTGCATTCAGAGTTTACTTTTGATCTCCAGGAGTCTGGATGATACCAAGTAGAGCCAATTTCTAGACTTTTATGTTCAGGTAAAATATCAAGGTATCGTGTACTCCCTATAATTTGACCCTCGTGATTTATGACAGTAAATGTATAATCGGTACCCTTACTTCTCTTCTCAATGGCAGATATGATCATCTTCTCCATTTCTTCTCTACTTCTCACAGTTGTAGCCATATAGGTCCATATCTCATCAGGTTTAGCTGCTTCCCATAGTCCGTCGATATGATCAAGGCTGATTGGAAGTAGTCTAACTGATTCCCCATTTAACTCAAAAAGCTCATTCCACATCTTCATAACACCATTCCCCTATTCCTTTATTAAAAAAATAGACTGCAGGCTTGGCCCATCAGTCTACATCTTGGAAATATTCTTTGTAAAACCCTCCGACTTTGCCAGTATTGTCGATAATATAATAAAACTCTTCTGTTTCATTTTTAACATCATAGATTTTTCCGGCAGTTAATGCGTTATTTACTATATATTTTTTTGCATCTGTATGAACACATTTTACTTTTTTACCTGTTTCACGCTCTCGCCATGTTAAATGAATCATTCTGCGCACCGTTCCTTTCGATAATAACTAATCCTTAGTATAATCAAACGTTACACTGTAGTGCAACTAAATTATCCTTAGTCCTTACGAATGATTTTGTGTTTTAAGTATGACAATTATGTGAAAAAGGTTCTCAAATGATTAGTAAACGATTACAATAATAAAAACTGAATATTCAATCCATTATTCCGAGGGAGGCTTTCTAAGTTGAAAATAATGAGTAACGAGCTGTTAATTGTTACGTATCGGGATGCTTTAAAATCTGGAAAAGAAAAAGAATGGGTAAAGATTTTAAAAGATGAAATAAAACGTCGTGGATTGAGGCCCTTTAAGAATCGTTAACTTGTACCATTTTCCTTTAAGACCGCCAAAACTGGCGGTTTTTTACTGAATAAAAAATAAAAGGCCGGAGAGTCCGGCCTAAGTTTCACAATTATAAAAATCCCTTTGTTAACTCAAACAATTTTGTTGGAAATAGAGGGTTCTTTCTTTTTTCGCTTATGGACGAGTCAATAATTTCTTTTACCTCGCTTGATAATTCACTGTGATCACAATTAATGCAGGTTTTAATAGCAGCACTTCCACTAAATACATTAATACCATCTTCCGTCGTAAAGGCAACATGCTCCTGGCAATCAACTAAGCGGTGGTGGAAAATTTTTGACTCTTTCATCACTAAGCTCCCTTTCTATTTATTGATTATACTTATATTATAATCTGTAATAGGAGGTGATAGCTGTGGAAAAATTTAGAATTTTCGTTCACCAATCACAATTCCATGAATTTGCCAGCAATTTTCCCAATAGCAGCTTAAATTTTACCCTCAAAAACTTCCTTTTTCTTTACAATAAGGTTATCAATCTCTCCCATAACCTTCATACTTGCATCATTAGAATCTTCAGCATAAACATCAATGAATCTTCCATCGTATTCAAGAGTTGCATGATCATATCGGGGATCATAATAATGCTCTAGTAGTATACCAATCATCTCTTGATAATCTTTATTTTCTAACGTTTGAAGTAACGCCTTTTTCATTTCATTGTCTTTAATCCTTCTTAGAATTTTTTCAATTCCAATCGAGATTTGGTCATGGTACCAAGGTTCATTTTGATAAGGTAAAACATATTCATTTACAAGCTGTTTCACCCTTTGCTCTATCGGGGTGTGGATATATATATTAATTCCCTTCATTTTCCTATCCATAAGCTCTTCAGGCTGAACAGCTTTCCCAATTCGTTTACTCTCCGCTTCCATTACAAAATATGCAGAACCCTTTATTTCACTGAGTCCTTTATATAAAAGGGAGTCAAATATCTTTTGATTATTCCCTTCTCCTAGTCCAATTGTTCCAAAAATTGAACCTCGATGGGCAGCCATTTCCTCAAGATCTAGTATCGGGTATCCGAGTGATTTCAAATTCTTCAAGACTTCTGTTTTTCCTACTCCAGTAAGTCCGTGCAAGACAACGGCTCTTTCTGGAAACATTGCTGGAATTTGCTGAAGAATGTATTGCCGATAGGCTTTATAGCCCCCCGTTAGGCGCATTGCGTATATCCCTGCAAATTCTAAAAAGGTTACAACTGCCTTGCTGCGCATTCCTCCGCGCCAGCAATGAATAACTAACTCTTCACCATTAGACATAGCCTCTTTTATTTGATTTAATAGGCTGGGAATCTTATGTGAAACAAACTCCATCGCTCTCCATTTAGCAGCAGCTTGTCCTTCGTGTTTATAGATGGTCCCGATTTCCTCACGCTCTTTATCCGTAAATAAAGGAATGTTAATTGCTTCAGGAATTGAACCATCCTTAAACTCAATAGGTGAGCGAATATCAATGATGGCAGGATTCTTTAACGTTTGTAATTCCTCAACAGTAATTTCCTTCATTTATATTAACTCCTCATTTTTACAATCTAATTTATTTTAAAGTAGTCGGCTTAAACAAACAAAACTTCCAAGATTGGAAGTTTAAAAATCAAACAAATAAAGGGATAACCCTAGTTTAAATGTTTATTTGCAAAAGAAGTTCAGTAAAAGTATAGACTAATTATATAAGAGATATACGAGGGTTTCAAGAAGACATTCCTGGCAATTTAATAGAGATGTATTCAGCGGAATGGTATACCAGTTAATTTTTCAACCTCATGACAAAATCGTTTCCAATCTGGTGGAAAGCATTCCATTCCTTCACTCTCATAAATATTGTGTTTTGTATTCAGCTTAACCGACCAATATTTCCCATCTAGAATGATTCCTGCTTCTTTCCTATAAGAGGGTTCCCATTCCCAAATACGCATTAAATATATAGCTCTTTTAAACTCTTCCATGCTTCCGATTGATTTGCTTTCAAGATTAGTAAATGGAAGGCAATTGTCTTTGTTTCTCCATTCAAAAACAGTAAATGTATTGCGATAAAAATCAACATGAACTTTATAGGAGATCCCTGAAAAACCATCAATAGCTGCAATTAATGAGTGAATTGTTTCCTTAACCTTCATCATACATTCCTCATCCTTACCTGCCCCATTCTAATTAACCTGATAACAAAATTATAGTAAATATTCTATAGGTTTGCTGTAACAATTGACACGGCTCTTTAAAATAAAAAATCCACTCGCAAATTGAGTAGATTTTTCATTCCCTATCTAATGTTTTTTTCAGGTTTAAGAACAGACATAAAGCGCTCCAACCCATCTAAATCATTTCTATTTAACAAATCAACAATCTTACTTCCGACAATTACTCCATCACAATGAGGTGTTAACTCTTTTATTTGTTTTTCGTTTGAAATTCCAAATCCAGCCACAACAGGAATAGGACTTACCTCTTTCACCTGCTTTAAAAAATCCACCACTTCTTGAGCAAATTCATTTCTTGTTCCTGTTATTCCTTTAACCGTAACACTGTATAAAAATCCCTTACCTCTGCTTGATATTTCTTTAATTCTTTCTATTGGTGAAGTTAATGTAACAAGACGGATTAATTCTATTCCCTTATCCTCGAGCTCATCAGCAAATAAGTCTTCTTCTTCAATTGGGAGGTCAGGAATAATACATCCGTCTACCCCAGCCTTTGCAATATCTTGAGCAAATCTTGAAATTCCATATGAATAGACTGGATTTAAATAAGTCATAAGGACGATTGGAATAGAAACAACTTCTCTAGCCCTTGTAATTTCTGATATGATTCCATTTAGTGTCGTTCCATTTTTGAGAGCCCTAATACCCGCTTGCTGGATAGTTGGACCATCTGCAACAGGATCAGAAAACGGAACCCCTACTTCAATGAGCGTTGCACCGAATTTTTCTAGCGTGAGCAGACGTTCTGATAGCTTATCAAGTCCGCCATCTCCACCCATAATGTATGGAATAAAAGCTTTTCTGTCCTGGTCTTTTAATGCCCTAAAAGATTGCTCGATTCTATTCATTATCCTTCTCCCTTTCTAACCTTTCTTTAACAGCTGTTACGTCTTTATCACCACGACCTGACAAACAAACCACAATATGCTCTGTTTCCTTCATGTTAGCAGCAAGTTTAACAGCAAAGCTTATAGCATGAGCACTTTCAAGGGCTGGAATAATTCCTTCTAGTTTTGATAAAAGCTGAAAGGCTTCAAGTGCTTCCTTATCAGTAATAGAATGATATTGTGCTCTGCCGCTGTCTTTTAAATAACTATGCTCAGGTCCTACACCTGGATAATCAAGACCTGCGGAAACAGAATGCGCTTCAATGATTTGTCCGTCGTCATCCTGCAATAAATACATAAGTGCCCCGTGCAAAACTCCAGGCCTTCCCTTTGTTAGTGAAGCTGCATGGAAATCAGTCTCAGTCCCTTGTCCGGCTGCTTCTACACCATAGAGACTTACCTCCTGATCCTCGATAAAAGGATAGAACATTCCAGCTGCATTGCTGCCTCCCCCGATACAGGCTACAACTGCCTCTGGGAGCTTTCCTTTCTGAGCGAAGAACTGTTTTTTCGTTTCCTTTCCGATTACACTTTGAAAATCTCTGACCATTTTCGGAAATGGATGTGGTCCCATAACAGAGCCTAAGAGATAGTGTGTGTCCTCTACATGCTCAACCCAGTATCTTAGAGCTTCATTAACAGCGTCCTTTAAGGTAGAGCTCCCAGAGGTGACACTTACTACCTTTGCTCCGAGCAGCTCCATTCTGAAAACATTCAAGGCCTGTCGTTTGATGTCCTCTTCCCCCATAAAGATAATACACTCAAGATTTAACAAGGCGCATACTGTTGCGGTCGCAACACCGTGCTGTCCTGCTCCAGTTTCTGCAACAATTTTTCTTTTTCCCATCCTAATCGCTAACAATGCCTGACCAATGGCATTATTGATTTTGTGAGCACCGGTATGGTTTAGGTCTTCTCTTTTCAGATAAATTTGAGCTCCGCCAGCGTATTTTGTCAGATTCTTTGCAAAATACAATGGTGTTTCTCTTCCAACATACTCTGATAGATACCCATCAATTTCTTGTTGAAAACTTGGGTCTTCTTTTGCAATTTTATAAGCTTCATCCAGCTCTAGCACAGCTTTCATAAGTGTTTCTGGTACAAATCTTCCGCCATAAATACCAAATTGCCCTTTTTCATTCGGCAGTGTATATGATTTCATTTCTTGCTCCTCCTGTATGGCTCCCTTTAGCCTTATTGATAAATGTTTGGATTTTAGATAAATCCTTTTTTCCTTCTGTTTCCACACCGCTGCTTACATCTACCATGTATGGTTTAATTAGCTTGATTGCCTCTTCTACATTTTCTCCATGCAATCCGCCAGCAAGGATTACTTTTTTACCCGCCAGATGCTTCGCAGATATGCTCTTCCAATCAAAGGATAAGCCGTTACCACCTCTGTATGTCCCCTTTGGCCCATCAAGCAAAACAAATTCGCATGAATAATGCTCGATGGCTTTTATACTTTGTTCATCGTGAATACTAATGGCTTTTATCACTGGATAGGAAAGTGATTCACTAAAGGATGGAGATTCATCACCGTGTAATTGAACGTGAGTAAGACCGACAGTTGATGCAATTTCCTCAATCTTTTCTTTTGATTCATTAACAAACACTCCAACCTTTAATATCTCTTTTGGTAAATGGGAAATAATATCTTTTGCTTTCATTACCGATATTTTCCTCTTGCTTTCAGCAAAAACAAAACCGAGTGCATTCGCACCATAATCTATAGCTGCAATAGCTGTGGTAAGATCTGTAATTCCGCAAATTTTCACTTTCATTTGTTCACCACTCCAGGTGCAAGCGGCAGTCGGAAATCTAGAAAGGACTTAGCCAGATCAGGACTCTTCATGAGGGCTTCACCAACTAAAATTCCATTCGCACCAGCATCCCGCACACGCTCCACATCTTCCTTTTGGTGTATGCCGCTTTCACTAATGAGGAAGGCGCCAGCGTCCTTAATGGTTTTCGCCAAGATTTCTGTTGTCTCCAAAGAAACATTAAAGGTCTTTAAATCTCGATTATTTACCCCAATTAATTGGGCACCTAAGTTAAGCGCCTTTTCTAATTCAGATTGATTGTGAACCTCCACTAATACCTCTAAATTCATACCCCTTGCGTATTGGTACAGACTCAATAGAGTATTCTGTTCTAATGCAGCCACTATGAGTAGAATAATATCTGCCCCATTCTTTGCAGCCATATCAATTTGACTTGAATCTATCATAAAATCCTTACAGAGGATGGGTAAATTAACCACCTCTCTAACAGCACTTAAATCTGAAAAAGAACCCTTAAAGAAAGTTGAATCAGTTAGCACTGAAATGGCAGAGGCTCCTGCCTGCTCATAACGAACTGCCTGTTCTGCAGGTTCTATCCCGTTGTTTATTATTCCTTTTGACGGTGAGGCTCGCTTGAATTCGGAAATAATTGCAATTTCATCAGCCTTTTGTAGCTTTTGAATAAAAGATCTTTTAGGTTTTGATTCGATTTTCAACAGATTTTGTTCTCGTAGTTTTTTGACCTCTTTTTGTTTCTCATGAATGATTGTGTCTAATATGGTTTCCACTTTATATCGCCTCTCTTTGAGCTTTTGAAGTCATTTCAATTAAACGATGTAATTTTTCATAGGCCGCACCTGAGTCAATCACTTCTCTGGCTATATTAATTCCTTCTGCAATGGTTTCTGCTTTTCCACTTGTATAGATTCCCATTCCTGCATTTAATAGGACTGTATCTCGGCAAGCACCCTTTTCTCCCGAAAGGACGTTCTTAAGAATGATTGCATTTTCTTTCGAATCTCCACCTTTAATGGCACTGTTATCATACTGTGGCAGTCCCACTTCTTCCGGTACAAAGCTTTGGCTGGATATAACACCATCCTCAAGAAGAGTTAGATGGTTCTCCCCCTGTAGTGACGCTTCGTCCATAAATCCTGCGCCGTTGATGACAACCGCCCGCTTACGTCCAAGATTTTGCAGAACCTCTGCGAAAACAGGCAGTAAGTCCCTTCGATAGACACCGAGTAACTGATAATCCAAATCGATTGGATTAGTTAGTGGACCGATAAAATTAAAGATAGTTGGTATTTTCAGCTGTCTTCGAACCATCATGACTTTTTTTAGTTTTGGATGCACGTGCGGTGCAAAAAGGAATGCAATACCAAGCTCATCAAGAATTTCTTCCGTTACTTCTACAGGTAAATTTAGATTAATCCCTAAATACTCCAGTACATCAGCACTTCCAGTTTTGCTTGAAATACTGCGGTTTCCATGTTTTGCAACAGGGATGCCAGCACCTGCGATCACAAATGCGGAAGTTGTACTAATATTAAAACTCGAAGAACCATCCCCGCCAGTACCACAATTATCTAAAACATTGGGAAACTTCTTACGAAATGGAAGGGTGTTTTCTTTAAGACCTTTTACAATACCAGTAATTTCTTCCACCGTTTCTCCTTTAGACTTTAAACCCATTAAAAAGGCAGCAATTTCACTTTCAGAAACTTCTTCCCCCAATAGTAAATCCATTGCTTCCTTCATTTGAGGCTCAGAAAAAGATTCACCATCAGCTAACTGGAGTAAAAAATTTTTCATTTTTCTTCTTCCCTTCTATTTCAGATAAAAAGTTTTGGAGCATTTGTTTTCCTAATGGAGTACCAATCGATTCAGGATGAAACTGCAATCCAAATACTGGATAATAGCGATGTTTAATGGCCATCACTTCTTGATCATCGAGTGACTTTGCGACACATTCCAAATCAGATGATAGAGTTCCCTGATCAACCACCAAAGAATGATAGCGCATCACTTCTAATGGCGAAGTTAAATAAGTAAAAATTCCGTTGCCACTATGTGTGATTTGAGATGTCTTTCCATGTTTAATGAAATTTGCTCTCCTTATTTCACTTCCAAATGCTGCCCCAATTGCTTGATGCCCTAAACAAATTCCAAGTATAGGAAATTCCTGGTATAAATTTCGGATAACATCTATACATATACCTGCATCCTCAGGTTTTCCCGGGCCTGGAGATAGAATGATTGCCTTCGGATTCATTTCCCTTATTTGCTTGATAGTAAGCTGGTTATTTCTAATGACTGTTACGCTCTCTCCTAATTCCCCTAGATATTGATAAAGATTGAAGGTAAAGGAGTCAAAATTATCTATTAATAAAATCATTGTTCACCCTCCAAAAAGGCTTTTAATTTATTTATCGTTTCTTCATACTCAGACTCTGGATTAGAGTCATATACAATTCCTGCGCCTGCTTGAATATACGCAGTTCCCTCTTTCAAAATCATCGTGCGAATCGCTAAGGCAAAATCAATATTTCCATTAGCAGATAAATAACCAATTGCTCCGGAATATAATCCCCTTTTTGATTTTTCTAATTTATTTATAATTTCCATCGCTCTAATTTTCGGTGCCCCGGAAACAGTTCCAGCAGGCAGACAAGCTGCTAATGCATCAAGACTGCTATGGTCCTTGGTTAAAGTACCACTTACTTCTGAGACAAGATGGATGACATGTCGGAATTTTTCAACCTGAATATACTTATCCAATGTTACAGAACCAAATTCACAAACCCTTCCTAAGTCATTTCGCCCAAGGTCGACGAGCATTTTATGCTCTGCCAATTCCTTTTCATCACTTTTCAATTCTTTTTCAATTAAATGGTCTTCCTCAAGAGTTTTCCCTCGTTTTTTTGTACCGGCAATCGGATTTGCAAACACCTGCGTTCCCCTGGTCTTAATAAGACTTTCCGGTGAAGAACCGATTACAGTATAAGCTTCGAAGTCTATATAAAACATATATGGTGTCGGGTTATGGGCACGGTGCTTGCGATAGAGCGATAAGGGCGATCCTTGGAATGTTGACTTCATTCTTCTAGACAGCACCACTTGGAAAATATCGCCTGCTTTTATATGCTCCTTTGCAATCTCTACATTCTCGATAAATTGATCCTTTGATGTTTCTGACTCGAAGCCAGAAAAATGAAATGGAGTATCATCTTCATAAATTCCAGGCTGTTTTAACTCTTTGATCCTCTGCTCTACCCTTTTTTCAAGTAAATCTCTATCTCCATCCTTCGTTAGTGAGAGTCCGCAAATCGTTATTTTTTCTTCCAGATGATCGAAAACAATGACTTCCTCATAAAACATTAAATGGACATCAGGCATTTGTAATCCATTTGAAAACTCATCTCCAATGTTCTCAAATTGGCGGATGATGTCATATCCCACATACCCGACTGCCCCGCCAATAAACGGAAAGGGCACTTCTTCAATCTCTGGGAGTAAGGTATTGATTATATCTAGTGGATTTCCCTTTATTACCTTCTTCTCTCCATTTCGATAGTTAATTTCATTGGTATCCCCTCTGGAAATAAGTTCAAAAGCTGGGTCGGATCCTATTAAGGAAAAGCGCCCAGAGTCATGGTATTTATGTGAACTTTCCAATAAGAACTTTTTATCGCCGCCAATTTTCTGCAAAATGGAGATAGGAGTAAATGTATCTCCTTTTAACTCCTTTAAGAAAAAAACATTTTTTGTTTTCATTAACCAAACATCCCTTCGAAAAATATAAAAAAAATCGTCCTCTATACACATAAAATCCAACTTATGTATATAGAGGACGATTTTTGATCGTGGTGCCACCTCATTTTGAAGCTGCTACTTCAGCTTCCTCTTTCAGATACGGAACTTGAAAGTCCGATATCCTATCCTTTTAACGGTGGAACTCCGTGCGGCCCTACTTTAGTTCAGGCAGCCTCTCACAAGTCCATTCCACATATTCATTCTTATCGGGCTCTCAGCTTCCCCCGACTCTCTGTAAAGATTTAAATAAGTGTACTACTCTTGCTCACAGATTTAATTATTTAAAAAAAAACAAAAAGGGCCCCCATCCAAAAAGGACGGAAGACCCGTGGTGCCACCTTCATTAGCCAAAAATCAGCTCACTTTACCGATATCAAAGCCATTTTGCTTGAATATCTGCCTCTTGTAACGATGAGGATTTCGCCAAAGCCTACTGACCCTATAGGAGGTTCGGTTTGGAGGCTCCGAAGTCCATTCACTCATACGTCTACACTGATTTGCACCGGCCATCAGCTCTCTAAAGAATCCGTAAAAGTTACTACTCTTCATCAATGCCCTTCGTTATTGATTTTTATATTAACTCAATTAAGATTCCATTGTCAACAATAATTTTTAGAAAATTCAATTTTAGTTACTTATTTAATTCCATTTAAAGGATTACTATTTGATAGTTATTTTGAAATGAAGATGTCAATATTAACGTTAGCACATCATTATGAAGGCGGGATAGAAGAATTATGGACCATATTGAAAAATTATGCCCGAGTTCAGAGGCTGTGAGAAATAAATCCTCTTCGGCTGGAAAAAAGAAGAAGTCAGGAGAAGTATCCAAACAAAAGTGGGCTATACTCTCACTTTCATCCATTCCGTTAGTGATGACTCTGGGGAATTCCATGTTGATTCCTGTTCTTCCCTCAATGGAAAAAAAATTATCAATATCCTCATTTCAAACGAGTATGGTCATTACCGTTTATTCGATCGTTGCAATCTTCCTAATCCCGGTTGCTGGCTACCTGTCAGACCATATTGGCAGGAAAAAAGTAATTATTCCAAGTCTTATCATAGCCGGCCTTGGAGGGCTAATTTCCGGGTGGGCTGCTTGGAAAATGGATAATGCCTATTGGCTGATTTTAGTAGGCCGAGCCCTCCAGGGAGTGGGAGCAGCTGGTGCAGCCCCAATCGTTCTTCCTTTGGTGGGAGACATGTTCAAGAATGAAGATGATGTCTCCAGCTGTCTTGGTTTAATTGAAACATCTAATACATTTGGAAAGGTTTTAAGCCCAATTTTAGGTGCTGTATTAGCAGGATTTATCTGGTTTCTACCTTTCTTTTCATTTCCAGTGTTTTGTACAATTTCCGTCATCATGGTCATGCTATTAGTTAAGTGCCCGGAACCATCAAAACCCGTCCCCTTTAAGCAATTTTTCACGAATGTAAAGAAAACATTCACAGAAAAAGGAAAATGGTTATACGCTATCTTTTTTATTGGCGGTATCCTGATGTTGGTGCTTTTTGGAATATTATTTTACCTTTCGGAAATATTCGAAACCAAATATGGAATTAAGGATGTTAAAAAAGGATTATTTTTAGCGTTGCCGCTCGGCGCACTTTGTTTATCTTCCTTTATCGCTGGAAAGGTAATCAAGGAAAATAAAGTCCTAATGAAATGGCTCATCTTTGGAGGTATTATTGCAGCAGCACTTTCCATTTTAGCTCTATGGCTCTCGATTAAGCTTTGGTTTATGCTCAGCATGTTTTTAATAGCTGGTGTTGGTATAGGTCTTGGACTTCCATGTCTCGACGCCTTAATAACTGCAGGAATTGAGAAGGAAGAGCGAGGGACCATTTCCTCCATCTATAGCTCGATGAGATTTATCGGAGTAGCAGCTGGCCCTCCGATTATTGCACTGTTAATGAAAATGGCCACTTACTGGATTTTCATAACACTTAGCGGTCTTAGTATTATTGCTGCATTTGTAGCTTTAATCGCCATAAAACCAGGAGCTAAAAGTCAAAACTAGAAAAAGCGCTGGGGCATCCCAGCGCTTTTCATTATTCTATGTGCGAGGCTTTTCCTTCTTTGCCTTTTTATTTTGAGGTGTCATTTCATTGGCAAATTCCGAGTTCGTTAAACTTTTTGCTGTTTGAAGACCAGATTTCGTCTTGATATTCCGTTTTGTCAACATTCTCACCACCCATGTTAAGATGGCTTTAATTTGTCCAAATGGAACAAAATCTATAATGGTGATATTAGGGTTTGTTCTAATATGGGCTTAACCAATCAGAATCTCGATTAGCACAGACAGGGCATTTCTCATTTTCCACATTAAAAGTGTAAAACGGATGTTCACAAACTATACAAGCCTTCAGATGAACATTTTCTTGACTATCTTTTATACTTTTAACATCTAGTATAATCTCAATTGTATTTTCTGGGCAAACATCGGTACAAGACGTGCAATTCACACATTTTTCATTTTGAATGACTAGTTTATTGTTCTTTATTTGAAATACGTTTTCAGGACAGAGGGCAAAGCAAGCCTGGCAAAGTGTACATTTCTCTTTGTTTAACTGGACCGTGAAAAATTGATAATCCGGATAATATCTTGTTATCTTCCAGTCATCCTGCTTCATCTTCCATGCTGCAGGTGCCATGCTCTTTGCCAGTTGTTTTCCTTCTTTTTGAAATGAGCCAAAAAAAGCTCTCCTTGATAGTACTTCTTCCTTTACTTTTTGAACTACTTCAATTGAATCTTCATCCAACATTTGTAAGTAATCATTCGACTGAGATACCACTGTTTTCCATTCTTTGGATAATGGCTGTTGAGAAACTTGAATGGATGTCATCCCTCTTTTTTTGTAAATGAGCAATTCTTTTATGGAAGGCACATAATTGTAATTAAAAACGAGGCTGCCTCCATCAAAGACACGATTACTTAAAACACCCTCTATAGCAGATAACGGGCATGCAAGCATACATTCACCGCACATTGTACACTTATTTGTATCAAGGATGAGAAGGTGATCCTTTATTTCAAAAGCATTCTGCTTACAGGTCTGTACACAGAAACCGCAAGTGGCCTTCCGGTTCCGCTCTCTAACACATCTAGAGGAAACTTTCATTTCTTCATGGAGGCTCTCCAGCCAATTTACAAGAATGGACATCTTTTTCACCACTCATTTTTGAAGTCTTACTTATCCTAACTTTGCGTCTCGGTGAGGCGTGATGACAATGTTTGGATTCGTAATAGAAGGACTTGGCATTCCTTTAATTTGTCTAATGTTACCGTATTTTTTTCGAAGTTCTTCTATCGGTCCATATTCAATGGCTCCTAATGGACATGTCGCTACACAAACAGGGTCTTCCCCTTTTTCCTGAAGGTCAATACAAAAATTACATTTATTCGATTTAAAAGTCTCTTTGTTATACTGAGGCCCGCCATACGGACAAGCACTTACACATAATTGGGCTCCTGCACAAATTTCCTGATCGATGGTAACAACTCCATCCTCCTCTCGTTTTACAATCGCGCCAGTCGGGCAGCTTTTGAGACATGCAGGTTGTTTGCAATGATTACAGGCAATTGAAAAGTAGTACGACTTTACATTATGAAGGATTCCGCCATTTGGCTGCTGTATATAAGAGCCTTCTTCTTTTGTATAAACCCTTCGAAAGTTTATCCCAACTTCTGTATTATTTTTATCTTTACAAGCCACATTGCAGGCCTTACAACCCTGACAGATACTTTGATTGATATAAAACCCTATTTGACCCAAGATATTCACTCCTTATGCTTTTTCACTTCTACAAGATTCGTTAATTGAGGATTTGATTTAGCTAATGGTGTCGGACGCTGTGACGTTAATACATTTATTGAGCCCCGTTGGTCTGTACCCGCTTTATCAGGCGTATACCAGGCACCTTGAGGAATTCCAGCAACACCAGGTGTAATCCTTGTCGTTACTTTTACATCAATCAACAAGCTGCCACGGTCATTAAATACTTGAACTTTATCCCCATCTTTGATACCACGCTTGTCAGCATCTTTAGGATTTAACCACATTTCTTGCTTTGCTGCTTCCTCAAGCCAAGGCATATTATCATAGGTGGAGTGACATCTACGCTTATAGTGCCAACTGATAAGCTGCAATGGATACTTTTCAATTAATGGGTCTTCCGGGCCTTCCCATGAAGAAATATATTTGGCAATAGCTGGTATCTCCTCTCGCTGATTCATATCCCAGAGAGTCTTAGAGAATAATTCAATTTTTCCAGAAGGTGTTTCAAAAGGATTTTTCTCGAGATCATCAATCTGGGCTTTAAAACCCACGAGTGGTTCATCAAATTTAAAATGGTGGACACCTTTTTCCCGGAACTCTTCAAACGTTGGAAAGTTTGGATCGAGCTCTTCGCGCGTTCTTTTTACACTGTCTTTTACTAAATCAAGAATAGTCTTACCTTCAGTAAATTGGTCTTTAACTCCTAATTTATCTGCAACCTCAGTAAATACATCATACTCATTTCGACATTCATAAAGAGGATCAATCGTTTTATCACCAAAAACGACGTAATCTCCAAAACACCAAGGCACCCCTATATCATATCTTTCAAAAAAGGTTGTTCCTGGTAAAACAATATCAGCATATTTAGCACTAGGTGTCATAAATAAATCACTGACACAGATAAATTCTACTTTGCTTTCGTCTTCTAATAGACTTGTTGTTTTATTAATATCTGAGTGCTGGTTAACGAGCATATTCCCGGCCATATTAAAGATTAGTTTTATATTGGTGGTTAATTTATCTGTTCCTTGAAGACCATCTTCAGCTGTCATCTCGGTACCTTGTTCAACTGCCTTTGTCCATAAGAAGCAAGGGATGGAAGCCTTCACTGGATTTTCAACTTTAAATGGATAAACAATATCAGCTCTGCTCCAGTAACCCGTTCCTGCAGCCCAGCCTCCTAATTTTCCAACATTCCCTGTTAAACAGGCTAATTGAGCTCCTCCACGCATAAATTGCTCTCCATATGCCTGACGTTGGGCCGCCCAGCCCTGAATGAGAGCGGCAGGCTTAATAGTGGCATAGTTTCTTGCAATTTCACGAATTTTATCTGCTGGTACACCACAAATCTTTGCTGCCCACTCAGGTGTCTTCGCTACACCATCTTTTTCACCCATGAGATAGCTTTTAACAGACTCTTGAGGTGCTATACCATCTGGCATATGGTCACCGTCAAAGCCAACACAATACTTATCAAGGAATTCTTGATCATGTAAATTCTCTGTTACGATAACATAGCCCATAGCATCCATCATCGCATTATCAGTTGTTGGCTTAATTGGAATCCACTCGTCTGCAAATGCAATAGCTGTATCCGTATACCTAGGATCAATTAATATGATTTTTGCTCCGTTTTTCTTTGCTTGCATTAAATATTCACGATAAGGGGTTGAGAAAATCATCTCAGATGGATTTTGCCCCCAAAGGATAATGTATTTAGAGTGTAACAAGGAATCAAAGCTGCTCCCTGAATTGTTCGTTCCATACGTATAAGGAGTTGCTACATTCCCTGCACCTGAACTATAGTCATTTCGATAATTTAAGTACCCGCCTGTTAGTGCTAATACCTTTCTAGCAGAGTTCCTGCCGCCGTGGAGTCCCCAGCTCTGTCCAGAGGCGTAATTAACATATCTTGATTCTGGGCCATATGTTTCCCCAATCCGTTTTATCTCGGAGGCAATCGTTTCAATCGCTTCCTCCCAAGAAATTCTTTCGAACTTTCCTTCACCACGTTTGCCGACACGTTTCATTGGATACTTAAGACGGTCTGGATGATACAGTAAATTACGATAATTCCTTCCACGAACACAGGCTCTAAGAGGAGGGATTGAAGGATCTCCGCTTTCCTGGGTGTCAGTAGCCACTCTTACAACCACCCCATCTTTTACATATGCTTTAATGACGCAGCGTCCTCCACAGTTATTGATACTGCACGTAGAAACGACTTTATCCCAATCGCTTGCACTAGCTGTTTTTTCTACCTTTTGATTATCAATCAACAATTTGGTGCCTACACCGCCGGCGATAACTGGGACTCCAATTGCGCCCGACCACTTCAAAAATGTCCTACGCTGCATTTTATTAGCTAATAAATTTTTCACAGGACTGTCTTTAGACATTGAAAAATGCCTCCCTTTTTCATTCATTGTGAAAGTATTCACAATTATGTATGATTGTTAACACCGAGAAATATCTCTCATACTGCTTATAACTCAATTTTACTTTATAGTTATTAAATAAATATTAAATTTCAGAGAGTTCACATTTAATTCATAAAAATCATCCATATTTTGATAACAATTTATTGGTGTATGGTGTCATTTATTTCTAATTACTCTTGAATTATGTATATAATATAAAAGGTAAATTATTTAGCAAAGGATGATTTCATTGAATATTACTGGTCATACAGTTGAAAAACTTGTAGATCCATTCGGCTTATTAAGCGGAGACCGTTATGAATTTTTTATTGAAATAGATGTAGAAGAAGAGGATGAACTCTTTTCTGATATGGGAATTGGAATAAGAGTACTTTTTGTAGTCGATGACAATGGACCTAGAATTTCCAATTATCATCTTTATGAAAGAGGAAGTGATAAGGTTTTAGACTTTGAACTAGAAGAAGATGAAGAATTATTAGTATTTAATTATTGTAAAGAGAACTTGAATTCATTAGAAAAAGCAGGGGATTAATTTCCCCTGCTTTCCTTATGGCTGTGTTAAACTGGGCTGTTAATTTGTGCTCCAGGCGCTTCGCTTTCCGCAGGCGGTTCGGGAAGCCTCCTCGACGCTAAAGCGTCTGCGGGGTCTCCCCTGTCCCGTCCTCCTGCAGGAGTCTCGCGCCTTCCGCAAAAATCAACAGTGTTATAAAATCAACAGTTACCATTAACACAGCAAATATTACATGAAGTTTTTGCTATGGTTATGAATTACTTGTAGTTCTTTTGTTGATTGACTCATTTCGCTTTTGCATATTGGACAGAGGGGAACTTCAGTGCTCTTAAAATTGTCGCGAATCCAGCATTTACATTTTTCTGAATTACATTCCCAAATTTTAGTTTCTTCAAGTTTTACTTCTTCATCATTTCTTCTACCAAACGCCAAAATGATCACCCCTTGTACTTTTTGCAAGACTGTTTCTTAATACTTTATTTAAGCTAAAAGGCAAAAATCATCTTTATAAATAAAAAGGTGATGCCTTATCACTGCACCACCTTTTATTTTTCAAATAAATTAAACAGCTTTTACGTTAGAAGCTTGTGGTCCACGAGCGCCTTCAACGATTTCAAAAGAAACTGATTGACCTTCTTCTAAAGTCTTGAAGCCCTCTGATTGGATAGCAGAGAAGTGTACGAATACATCTTGACCGCCGTCTGCTTCGATAAATCCAAAACCTTTTTCTGCATTAAACCATTTTACTTTACCGTTATTCATGAATAGTACCCCCAAAGATTTGTTCACTTTAAGTTAATAACCATTTAAAAAATCAAAAAGTCGCAATACACAACAGGGCAATAGACATCACCCACATATCGTGCAGTTACGACTACTTTAAACCAATAAATATTTACACGAACTTAAAAGCGTATCTTTATCATACTCTTAATTCCTCTAAAAGTCAATTAATTTTACAGTATAGCATACTAGCAAGCTACAATAAATAATTATACAAAATTATTTTTTTCCAAAATCTCCTTTTAAAAATGAATCCATTAAGTTGATAATGAATTTCTCAATATCTGCTTCCATACCTATATAATCTAAGGTTACTGCCGGTTCTTTGTCTGGCTTTGGACGGAAATCAGCGATACTTTTCCCTTTCGCATCTCCAAATTCCTCCACCCGTACTCTTCTAGGAATATACTTTACAATCTCAGGATTTGTTATCGCCATTAATGGTATCACATCATGCAAAGGGGCACCTTTTATTCCGGGTATATTTTTTTGATAGGCCTTGAAGTAATAATCAAAGGCAGGTTTAAGTAACGGCCTAAAAGGGGTAGGACTATTTTGATTAAGTATATCGATTACTTCCGGGGTAATGATGGCTTTATTCGTAACGTTTAAAGGAAATAAATAAATATTACGTGCTTTTTCCATTACAATACGTGCTGCAATCGGATCGGAATAAAAATTAGCTTCTGCTTCAGCCGTAATATTTCCTGGAACCAAAAACGCACCGCCCATTATATAAAAAGCATTTACATCCTTTAAAGCTCCATCTCCATATAAAATAAACATGAGCGCTAACTCGGTCAATCTGCCAACATTGACAACAATTAAGTTACCCTTATATTCATTTATGATTTCTAAAATTTTGTTAAAGTCATGAACCTTTGTATATTTAAAAGTGTCAGGCGGTTTAATTGGACCAAGCCCTTCCGGCCCATGTATTTCAGGATAATACTGAACAGTTTCACCAGACAATGGACCAGCTGCTCCAGCAATAATAGGTATATCCTCTCTCCCCGCTAAGTTAAGTAAATAAGCAGTATTTTCTAACGATTGCTCTTTAGGTGTATTCCCATATCCACTGACAATTCCGACAATATTTATATCTGGATTTAATAATGCATACATAATGGCAAAAGAATCATCAATTCCAGGATCTGCAAACAAAAGCACATTATAAGCCATTGCCTCTCCCCCGTGCATCTTTATATTTTAAATTCTTCCATAATAATATGCTGGAAATTGGATTGAAAGTACCATGGGGTTTAAGACTACTACTCAACAAAGAACCGACTCGAGTTCATCGAATCGGTTTCTTTTTATGCTTCCTTCTTTACTTTTGGTGCAGCCTTTTTTCTTGGTGCTGCTGGTTTTTTGGCTATCGTTTCCTTCTTCGCAGCTGTTTTCTTCGGAATGCTTTCTATCTTAGTACCTGTTTCCGTTTTTTGTGCAGGTTCTTTCCTTCCACCAGCCTCACTCCTTGGCTTGGTCCTATCAATCGAAGCCTGTAAAGCGGCCATTAAGTCAGTAACATTTGAAGGTGTCTCTTTTGCTGTTGGTGTCACCGTTTCTTGTCCAGTACGTTTTGATTCAATTAATTCGAGTAATGCTGTTCGATATTCATCTGTGTATTTTTCAGGCTCAAATTCAGTTGTTAACTGATCAATTAACATGATTGCCGTATCTAATTCTTTATCAGTAACTTTATCGTCTGCGGGGACATTCGGGACATCTGCAGCACGGCGAACTTCATCAGGAAAATGAATGGTTTCCATAACTAATGTATTGTCATAGACACGAATAACAGCCATTTGCTCTTTTGAACGAATAATGATTTTTGCCAGTCCTACTTTCTGTGATTCCTGAAGTGCTTTTCGCAGTAACGAGTATGCTTTTCCCCCGCCTTCATTTGGGGACATATAGTAACTGCGATCGAAATAGATAGGATCAATTTCATCCATTTTGACAAAATCAATAATTTCTACAGCCTTCTCCTCATTTTCCTTACGAAGCTTCTCAAGGTCCTCATGGTCTAGCACAACAAATTTCCCTTTTGTATATTCATATGCCTTAACGATGTCCTCTGGCTTCACTTCCTGTTCACATACCGTGCATATCTTTTCATATTTAATTGGTGCATGGCATTTATTATGCAAAGTCCGAAGTTTAATGTCTTTATCCTCAGTGGCCGTATGAAGCTTTATTGGAATATTTACCAGCCCAAAACTAATGCTGCCTTTCCACATCGTATGCATCGCGTAATTCTCCAATCTTTTTGTTATTATTTTGGGTTTTCTTTTAAAAGAAATTCCTAAAAACAATTGGTAAAAGGATGAATCAAGGTTGTTTGAAACAAAATAAAGAAAAAGAAAGGAAATTAACAAATGAAACCGATGCTGCCAACGCTAACCTTTGATTTAAGTATTCAACCTGATTGGCTGTACGAGGTTAAATATGATGGGTTTCGCGCCATTTTAAATTGGGATCATAGCGGGATAACCTTGACGAGCAGAAATGATAAGCCATTACTCGCGCAGTTCCCGGAAATAAAGGATTACCTAGGGTCTAAAGAAGAGTTATTTCAGCCCTTTCTTCCACTTCGGTTAGATGGAGAGTTAGTTTTTCTTGAAAGTCCATATAAGGCCAACTTTTCTGCCATTCAAGTTCGCGGCAGAATGAAAGCTGCTAAAAAAATTGCTGAACAAGCAGCAAAATCACCTTGCCGGCTAATGGTTTTTGACATCCTTATATTGGCTGGTAAACCGATGAATTCCAAGCCTTTCGATAAACGCAAGGATGAGCTAATTCAGCTATTCAATGAACTTAGTCTTCCTATTGAAGCAGATCCCTATAGTGGAAACTTGCTGCAGCTTGTAGAAGCCCAAACGGATTTTCATAAATTATGGGAAAATGTGGTGTTACAGGATGGGGAAGGAATCATTGCTAAGCATAAAAATAGTCTTTGGGAGGAAGGTAAGAGGTCTCTACAATGGTTGAAATATAAAAATTGGAAATATGTTTCCTGTTTTATAACTGCTTACGAAAAGGCAAACGGTTATTTTTATGTGGGTGTTTATAAGGAAGGGAAAATACATGGCATTGGGCAGGTTCTGTTTGGCTTTAAACCTGATGAAAAGTCAGCCCTTCAAAGTACCATAAAACAAAATATGGTTAGTGAAGACCAGCAATTTATCTATGTTGAACCAGCTATTTGTTTAGAAGTTAAATATCTTGAACTTTACGAGAACCAAATGCGTGAACCCCATTTTCATTCCTTCCGCTTTGATTTAAAGCCTGATGAATGTACATATGAACAATTTATTTTTAAGCAAAAGAACTTACCCGAGGATTTGGATATTACCCATCCCGATAAGCCGCTCTGGAAAAACCAGGATATCCAAAAGGCTGATTTCATTCTGTACTTAAGGGAAATATCTCCCTATATGCTGCCTTTTTTAGAAAACAGAATCTTAACAGTTATTCGCTACCCACATGGAATGTTCGGTGATCCCTTTTATCAAAAAAATTGTCCAGACTATGCGCCTGATTTTGTTGAGACACATCAGGATGAAGGAATTGACTATATCGTTTGTAACAATTTAAAAACACTTATTTGGCTCGGAAATCAACTGGCGATTGAATTTCATATCCCTTTCCAGACCATTCACAGTAAGGGCGCAAGTGAGATTGTCTTTGATTTGGATCCTCCTTCAAAGGAGGAGTTTCACTTGGCGGTAAAAGCAGCTTTGTTAATCAAAGAGGTCCTAGATCAATTAAATCTAATTGGATTTGTAAAGACATCTGGAAATAAAGGATTACAAATTTATTTGCCTCTGCCAGAGAATGTATTTTCCTTTGAAGATACACGTTTGTTTACAAGTTTCATTGCTGATTATTTGATTTCAAAGGATCCAGATTCGTTTACCATCGAACGAATGAAAAAAAATCGCGGAAACAGACTTTACGTTGACTATGTCCAGCATAGTGAAGGGAAAACCATTGTGGCTCCTTATTCTATGAGAGGAAATGAACATGCCGGGGTTGCTACACCATTGTATTGGGAGGAAGTAACCGATAAACTGAATCCTGTCCACTTCACGATGGAAACTGCCTTGAATCGAATTCGTAAACAAGGAGATCCATTTAAAAATTATTTCCAAACAAAATCTATCCAAGCCTTCGAACCCGTGTTAGAAGTATTAAAGGCAAAAAAATAGTCAAGGTCACATAGATTTTCTATGTGACCTTGACCAACAATTTTACAATCCATTAACCTTTAGATAGGCTTGAGCTTCTGCCTGTAGTTTTTCGTAGGTTTTCTGCTCGGAAAAGTCTTCCTTTGAACGTACGGCAAAGGTTCTACCATCTAAATCAACATCAACCTGTGCTTGGTATAGATACGTTGCATTTCCAATCAAATCAATGTAGTAATCCTCATCGTTTTCGTGAACAACACATTGCACTTTTCCACCGTTATTATAGACATTAATAATTTCTTCTACATCATTTAACCCTTGTAGACATGTTACTAGCGAGGATGCTGACATTGCTGTACCACAAGCATTTGTGAAGCCTACCCCGCGTTCAAAAGTATTTACATAAATACTTCCCTCTTCCAATGATTTAACAAAGCTGACATTGACCCCATCAGGAAATAAATCATTGGGTTGATTCACTTTTTCACTAACTTGCTTTTGTACGCCGGATTTCAATTGCTCAGTATCCACTACCGAGATTAAATGTGGATTGGGAACTGCGAGTGCTGAAAACGTTAACTCCTGTGACAGCTCTGGAATTTTTCCATTTATTAAGTTTGGTTCATTTAGTTTCAATGGCAAATCACTCACTAAAAATGAAACCGGTGAGATTTCTACTTGGTAGGTGGTCACAGCGGGAAAGATATCTTGCTGTTTACTCACTTTTAAATCAGCCTTCATCGTTTCAATAACACCTTCACTGAGGCCTTTCATTTCACAAACATACCTGGCAACTAACCGAAGTCCGTTCCCGCACATTGATGCCTCGGAGCCATCACTGTTAAATACCCTCATTCTTCCGTCGGCATGATCGCTTTCCATAATAAAAAGAATCCCATCTGCTCCCAAATCTAAATTTCGGTTACATAACAAGCTAGCCAGCTCTGCTCTCTCAGCTTCAGAAAAAGAATAAGGATTGGATATTTCATCTATTAAAAGAAAATCATTTCCTGAACCATGGCCTTTAATTAAATCAATTAACACGATAAAAACCTCCGCAATTTTGATACCTAATTCTATCAAATATTTAGCAAGAATAACACTGCCTTACCTCTCAATAAAAAATTCATTAATCAAAAAGGACATCCTTAAGAGCTTGTCCTTTTCTGTTAAATTTTCTGAAAGTGTAAGAACGGGCGTATTGGCTTCAGGGAATAACCTGCTCCATTCAACAGGCATCCACCCCCGTCTCAGCCGTCCAACCTGCTGCCTTGTTTGATTGTAAACACATTCATCCATATAATATGCAGACCCTTCTACTGCGCCAATGAAAAGTCCATTCTCATCTATCATTTCTTTCTTATTTTTCAACCAGGATATCTTTTCTTTTTCATAACAGCCTGCAAAGTTCATATTTTGATCATAAACCTCAATGTTTAATCGTTTCAATTTCTTAATTTTATAAAAGCCCACAGTCTGTTCTAAGTTATTATAAAGCGCATATATTCTAGGTCTTCTAAACTGAAATATGCCTTTTTGCTTATACAACTTTATCATTCCTGCATGGTGTCCATCAGGAAAATAGAGATGCACACAGGGCTGCTGGTGGTTCATGAAAACAACTACAAGATGCCTGGCTTCAAATATATTTTGATAATAGTTTTGCGATTGAGTCATATTTTTCTCAATTGATATAGACTGTTTCATTTTAAAAAGATAGATTTGAAAACTGATGATGCTATAAACAACAAAAGGTATCGTTAATAACATAATCTGCTTATTTTGAAAAAAATATAGATTTCCAACACCGATTAATATTGCTGGAACTAAAGCTGCTATGCTTCCATTAAAGGTTAAATTGGCACTTCCACGGTAAAAATCATGTATTTTCATCCTGAAAACTCCTTATCATTCCCTGTTATATTTAGTCTATTAAACTAGGGTCAAAAAAATGATAGGAGTTTTTCTCTAAATCATTCTCACATTAAGAGAAAAAAAAGAAGCCAAATTCGGCCTCTCCAAAAGGATTACTCTATTACGCTGCCAGCTCTTTTTTCTTAAATAGAAATACACTTAACCAAAGGAGAAGAATAATAACTAAAATAGATAATATACTCGCAGGCATAGCATGTTCTGGAAGTTCACCTGCCGATAGTAATCCACTTGCATAACTAGTTAATTGTGCAGGGCTCCATTCTAGTAAATGTGAAAGTGCACCGCTGAAAATACTTACTACTAGAGTGAGCGCCAACGAAATAAAACCCGCCATTCCCGGCGCTAGGAGAGCAGAACTAAAGAATACAGTAATACTTAGGACTACAGTCAGCCATAACCCATATAAAACAAACGACTGCAGAAAGTCGCTAAATGCTACCCAGTCAAATAACTGTCCAGTATAATACCAAGTTGATAGATAGCCAATAAATAGTGAAAACCATACTAGCAAAAGGCTGCCGGCCCATTTCGATGTGACATAAGATAAATAAAAGACCGGTTTTACAAGAATCATTGCTGCCACTCCACTTTTTCTTTCACCAGCAATAACACCCATTGTGCTAAGAACAATAATTAGCACACCAAGAGTAGAGTATTGGCTGAGACCGGAAGCTAATACAGCCCCAGCAGTTGGAGGCGGTATATCAATAATCGCCCCTTCTGGCAGTCCGCCAAATGATTTTATGATTTGCGGCAAATAATAACTCGATACCGGCTCAGATACACCCAATAAGATAAAGGTAATAGGAACCCAGATCCATTTAAAATTTCTCCACATCTCAAGAATCTCTTTTTGAAATAGCGTCATCCACTGGCTCATTTTCCCACCACCTTCATAAATACATCCTCAAGAGTCATACTGCTTATTTCAAATTTATCCAATTGCCAGTCATTTTCAGAAATTAATTTTAAAAACCCTTTCCTAGCCTGCTCTACATTTGTAACAAAAAC
Organism: Neobacillus niacini; assembly: GCF_019749295.1. Taxonomy (GTDB): domain Bacteria; phylum Bacillota; class Bacilli; order Bacillales; family Cytobacillaceae; genus Neobacillus; species Neobacillus niacini_D. Next base: position 34,717 of record NZ_JACWFG010000005.1, on the reverse strand, counting down.
ACTTATCCGATTTCCATCCACTAAAATGGATTGAGTTAAGGTATGATTTTTGAATGTGCTTTCCATATCAGCTGTTTTTTTGCGGAATATCAAATCTATCTTTGCTTGCTGGTGCCGCTCACGCAAGTCCTCCATCGTCCCTGACTCAACAATTTCACCATTATGTAGAAATAATATTTCATCACAAACTTCCTCAGCATCATTAAGAATGTGTGTCGAGAAAAGGATCGTTGTCTCCTTTTTCAAGCCTTCGAGAAGCTCTAACACTTCTCTTCTGCCAAACGGATCCAAAGCAGAAACGGGTTCATCCAGCATCACTAACTGCGGCCGGTGAATGATGGCTTGAGCGATTCCGAGCCTTTGTTTCATTCCGCCAGAATATTTACCGACTCTTCGATTTTTAGCATCACTGATACCAACAAGTTCTAGAAGCTCTATAGAACGCTCCTTCGCTTCTTTATTTGTTAAGCCGGCAAGTTTGCCTACATATTGAAGAAATTCAATTCCAGACATCCAGTCATAGAAAACAGGGAACTGCGGCAGGTAGCCAATTAAGTGGCGAATATCACCGTCTTTCTTAGCATCACTAAATGTTATAGAACCTTTTGTAGGCTTCATTATTCCTGATAACATGCGAAGCGTAGTCGTTTTACCTGCTCCATTGGGTCCAAGGAGGGCAATACACTTGCCCTTTTCAAGATTATAGTCCAGTCCTTTTATCACTTCATTCCCTTGAAAACTCTTCTTTACCCCTTGTATTTGTATGAGTGACATTAATCATTTCTCCTTCCAATCACAAAATAAAGAATAGGGCCAATGATATTAACAAAGATAATAATAAATACCCAAAGCAGCTTCGGACCATTAGTCTTTTCAATTCGCGATAAATCTACGAGTGATACAATCAGTAAGATAAGTTGAATAATAAATAATGGTGCAAGCAATCCCCAGTTAATTCCCTCTAATAATTCCATATTCTCTCCCCCTTATTTTGCTTTTTATAATAATATGACGTATGAACTATAAAAACGTTCAAAACCCAGCAAATTTTTTTTGCTGGGCAGGTTGGTCTATATTATTTTATTACTCTAAACACTAATGGGAATCTATATTCATTCCCTTCATAAGCTTTTACTGCAGCAATGATTGTAAATACTAAGGCCATAATTCCCAATATCCATAAGAGGAAGATTCCTACAAGAAGGAAGACTAAGATTCCGGATATAACGGAATAAACAGTGTATGAAATGAAAAAGTTAAAATATTCTCTTCCATGATAATTAATAAATGATGACTCATCCTTTTTTAATAACCAGATAACCAGCGGACCTATTAACGGGAAAAAAAGACTAACAACATAGAGAATTGCCGCAAGCATTCTTTCTTCACTTTTTACCATTATCGATTCCCCCAACGGAAATATTTTTTCTATCTTTCCCTAATACTTACGCTAATACCAGAAAAAGGTTTCGTAATTTTTTAAAAAATCACTCAATATACACTACCACTTCAACAGCTCAGTTGATAAAATAGTAAAAATACTATTTTATGTGTGTAGAAAGGTTAAATTATCATGAAAATACTTCTAAAGAATGCAAATGTTTATCCAATCACATCACAAAACATTCAAAATGGGGATGTCTTAATTGATCAAGGAAAAATATTAAAGGTGGGAAAAAATCTCGAATCAGATCCAACTGTCAAAATTATTGACTGTCAGAATCAATATCTTCTACCAGGGTTTATTGATGTTCATACCCATTTAGGTTTATATGATGAAGGAACTGGCTGGGCTGGAAATGATGCAAACGAAACGGCTGAGGCAATGACTCCGCATATAAGAGCCATAGATGGTGTTTACCCATTAGATCCTGCTTTTTCCGATGCGGTAAAAAGCGGCATCACAACTGCACATGTCATGCCTGGCAGTGCGAATGTAATTGGCGGAACTACTTCAGTGATAAAAACAACAGGGAAAAATGTAAAAAAGATGACAATCCAAGAAATTGCCGGCTTAAAGCTTGCACTGGGAGAAAACCCAAAAAGGATACACAGTCAGGGTAATAACGATTCAATAACAAGAATGGGAATCATGGGAATGCTCAGGGAAGCTTTCTATAAAGCAATCCATACAGATACTCCTGAGGATTTGAGAGTAGCTCCACTCGTCATGGCTTTAAAGAGAGACATTCCTGTCAGAATTCATGCTCACCGTGCTGATGATATTATTACTGCCTTGCGGCTCGCTGAGGAATTTAATCTAGATTTAAGAATTGAGCATTGTACAGAAGGACACCTAATTGCCAGCGAATTGGCTGGGATGAACTTAAAGGTTTCAGTCGGTCCGACCTTAACAAGGAGATCAAAAATTGAACTTAAAAACAAAACGTGGAAAACCTATCAAGAGCTAACAAATAACGGTGTCGAAGTATCGATTACAACTGATCACCCCTATACACCTATTCAGTATTTGAATATATGTGCGGGGATTGCGGTTCGAGAAGGTCTCTCGGAGCAAAAGGCACTTGAGGGAATCACTATCCTGCCTGCTAGGAACCTGAAACTGGACTCTCATTTAGGAAGCATTGATGAAGGAAAAGAGGCGGATTTAGTTCTGTGGACCCACCACCCTTTTCATTATCTGGCAAAACCAAAATGGACGATGATTGGCGGTGAAATCGTTTTCTCAGAAGAGTAGAAATTTGTTGAAATTTGCCAATAAATAATCTCAAAAAAACAGCAAAAAACCTATTTATTTTTTTTATTTTTTCTTGTATGATACTCTAAGTGAAACCGATAAAGGCCTAAAAATCTGGGGGGAAATCACATTATTTATCATCAACAAAAAAAATGATATAGGGAAGGCAAATGGTGCGCCACCAGTAATACCTGGTTCTAGTGGGTTCGATTCCCACCCCGAAATTTTTTAGTTTATCTGAATAAAAAATTTCGAGGGTGGGCCGCTTCTTTAGACATGGAATCGGATTGCCCGATGGAGGGAAATTCAATGCTTAAGAAACGAGATCTTCATGACAGCCAGGTATTATTCGAACTAATGTCGCATCCAGATGTCTTTCCTTTTGTGCGCCAAAAATGTGCTTCTTATGAAGAATTTATTTTCATGACCAAACAAACCATTGAAGCCGAAGAACGCGGTGAATGTATTTCGCGGACGATTCTGGATGAATGGGGCAACGCAATCGGCACGATAAATCTTTTTGATATCGAAAATAATGCAGGATTTTTAGGCACATGGCTTGGTAAGCCATATCATGGGAAAGGCTACAACAGCCCTGCTAAGGACGCCTTTTTCCAAGAAGCTTTTTATAGTATGGGAATAGAAACCATCTTTATGAGGATTCGTAAGGTAAATATCAGGTCTATTAAGGCTGCCGAAAAACTTCCTTACGTGGTTAAGGCAAACGAAACCAGAAAATCCCTGTACGAGCAATTAAATGCTGATGGTGATGTATATGATTTATATGAAATTCCTAAGGACCAATACTCTTTCTACCTGATGAGAAATGGTACTCCTCAAGAAGAACCTTCTCATTTGTTAGAGGCATAAGAAGCAATCGGACTAAGCCGATTGCTTCTTTTTTCTAAAATTATATTAATCCGTTACATCTTGCTGCATCACTGAATTAACGTCACTAAGACCCATGTGGAGCAAAAAATCTTCTAATTCCTCATTCGTTAATGTTTCAAAACGACCATCATGAAAAATTACTTGAGTTTGATTTGGATTAATTCGATTCATGTTAAAACTCATTATAGTTTGCTCCTTTCATAGATGTGTTACACCTATTATCCACAAAAGAATTGCAATTTATCCCATAAAATCGAATAGTTCAAAAATTTGTAAAAGAAACATCTTTTCTCTAATACAGAGTATTTCAAGTTGTTTTCCTTCCAGAAATGGCCTTCCCGAGAACATCCATTCCACCTGTTACGGGAATAATACTTCCTGTGATAAAATCAGATTTCTCATCTAAAAGAAAGGAAATAACTCTGGAGATGTCCTCCCCTGTTCCCACTCTCCCCACTGGCACGTTTTCACTTAAAATGGATTCTACAATATCTTTTTCCTTCCAATGGGAAATGATATCTCCTGGACATACCATATTAGCGGTAATCCCATTATTTGCTTCCTCCATGGCAATAGTTTTGGTTAGCGAAGCAAGGGCAGTTTTTGCAGCACCATATGCTGATCGATTAACCCAGCCAGGGGCTGTTTCTACTCGATCAAACCCCATTGTAATAATTCTTCCCCAGTGCTGACGCCGCATAAGCGGAATAATTTCTTTGGATAAATAAAAGACTGCATTTAGATTTCCATTAATTAAATAATTCCATTCTTCAATTGAATACTCCGTCATATTCTTCCTTTCATGGATGTATGGACCCGCATTGTGAATGACAACATCAATTGAGGAATACTTCAATAGGATTTGTTCAATGATATGAGAACAGTCCGACTGAGATGCTACATCCCCTTGTATTACTAAAATGCTATTTCCGTATTTTTCTTTGATCTCTTCTGACAATAGTATGGCTTCTTCCTTACTGCTACGATAGTTTATCGCTAGCTGATACCCTTCTTCTGCAAGCTGGAATGCCGTTTTTTTCCCTAAGCCAGTCGCTCCACCCGTAATTAAAGCAGTCTTTTTTTTCACCAGCCATTACCTCTCAATTTTGTCTTCTATCTTAAACTATATGAGTGCAATGTGTGTCCATTCCTTCGTTTTTTACTTTATTTGATTTTCTAGTTATATATAACGGTTTGCATCCTTTTTGCATAGTATAGCGTATCAAGTATTTGTTTGAAGTTTTCTGAAAAGGTGGAGGAAGTTATGTTCCCTTGGAGTTTTTTCCCTTTTAATAAGGACATGAAGAATAAGCTGCAGCATATGAAGCCTGATGAAATCGATCAATTTATTAAAGGTATAATGGGGAATGTAATGCCATCTCAATCAGGGGGAACTTTGAACACCGAGGACATTGTGAATCATTACAAACCCCAATCCTCCCATCAGACAAATGTATTAAAGTCAACAGCTTTTGAAACGCACGATTCTGTCTTTGTTAGAATACCGATTAAAGATGAGTCACTGCTAAAGGGTTTGCAGATTTATCATACAGCAAATCAGTTGATGGTGGAAAATATCCCAGAGTTAGGCAATAAGCATTCCATTACTCTTCCAGCAATGGTCAAAAAAAAGGGCTCCACTGCTAAATATAAAGACGGGATACTTGAAATTAGATTAATTAAAACCTATGATATTCAGTATTCACAAATTGATGTTACCGAAATTTAAAACGAAAAAGACAGCTATTAAATTGAAGCTGTCTGTTCCTTTTATTAGTGTCCTTCCATATTCATGCTATCTTTCATTTCGTCTGGATCCTCTGGTTCACTAGCTGTTCCAACAACGAATTCTTTCTTCGGCATATTGTGCATATCTCTAGCTGTTACGTGTGAAATAATGTAATACGTTCCTTCTTGTTCAAATGCCTTTTCCAAGCGATAGATTCCATCTTCAGAATGCTCGACTTCTATTTTCTCGTGTTTTTCATCCTTCGCTCTCCAAATCTCAAATTTCACCTCGTCTGCATCTTCCACATTCTCTTCGCCCTGTGTTACTTTTGCCTCAAAAATAATTGGTTCATTGGCTTTCCCATGTTCAGGAGTAACAGACAAATTCACCTCTACAAATTCTGGTAACTTATCATCTGCTTGCTCTTGTTTTTCCTTATTATTGCATGCACTGATTATCAATACAGATAAAACCATAAGACTAAGAAATAGTATTTTTTTCATGATTACTCCCCTTTATCAAATCCTCCATTACACGATTGTGCAGTTGAATTAGTGATACCTTTGCTTCGTTTGAAATCGTCGATTGTGTGATTCTGTTGATAGCAGAAAAGTATTTCTCAAATTTATTCTTTCTTATTCTCGGATGAGAGTTCTCATCAAGTAATTCTCTTTTTACTGCTTCTGTTAATGTTTCCTCACTGCTCCGATCTTTAGAAGCCAGTACACGATTATTCCATATCATTCGATATTCAGATAATAATTCATCATAATTGAAATCCCCTTTAGTCAAAAACCCCACCTCCATATATCCTCAATTGCAATGTTACATACTTTCAAACATTATTGCAAAAAATAGATTTTAACAACACTGCGAAAGGAGAAACTTATGTCAACACCTTATAAATGCCCAAATTGCAAAACCAATCGAAGCCGTTTTAATATCATTCAACAAGTTTCGCAATCTGTGAAGCTTGACCCGCAATCCGGTGAAGTGATGAAAGAATACAGTCAAAATGAATTAGAACCCTTTCACCTTCCGTACAACGGACCTGAATATCGAATCCAATGTGCCTCCTGCGGTCTAATTGAGGATGAGCGAACGTTCATTAAATTCGGAGAACAAGTTTAACAGAAAAAACACCTTTTGCTAAGGTGTTTTTTTGTTATTGTAGATTATTTTCTTTTAAAAACGATTCAGAGTCTACTTTCCATGCATCCATCGTAGAATAACGGATTAAGTGTATTTCACCACTGAAGTGCTGTCTTCCTCTATTTTTAATAAACCAATCTATTTCAACTGGGACGTCCATGCTTATTTCATTTTTTAAATCTTCGGCCGGTAATATCGGCATCCGAGTTATTCTTACATTTTCGATTTTCCCTAATATAGGTTTCCACTGTACCTTTTGCAATGAAATCAACTTTGAAGTATAAGCATCTTGCTGCTTTAGACCTGCTATATACGCTTCTACCGTCTCATAAGGTGACGTTTTACTTAAGTACTCTTCTAATTTTCCAGCAGCCTTATAGATCATCAACATATGTGAGAGGTCCATGGTGCTTGTCCGATGTGTTGTACTTCCGTAAAAATGGATACAAAAATGCCCTGGAAAATTATTCTTTAGGGCACCAGCTCCATGTGGCATTCCATGCATCGATCCCGCAATCCATTGGTCTTTACTTATTACGACGATGGCCCGTCGCTTCCAGCTCCACTTTCCCCCGTAGACCTTTTTCATAATCTTTGTGTCCTTGGGAGTCAATGGCTGTACATCGGCATGGCGGCTACCCGCACGCCTTTGAACTTTAAATTTCTTTCCTGATTCAAGATCAAGAACCGTAAACTTTGAGTATTTGGGCAAAATTTGATTAACATCTTCCCACGGCAGCATTTCAATTTTGTAGCTAATATTGGCTGCAGCATGAATTCCTTGACCATATAGGAGGAATAGAATTACCATTACAAGAACTGTTTTCTTCTTCATCTGTTCCTCCTTTACAATGTAAAATATCTACATTAAAAGAGTTACCTGAAGGAGAAATGTTCATTCATACTTCTCTTATTTTTTTGAAATGAATTTCAAGCGTTTGAAGCTGTTCCTCGATTTGTGACCAATCAGTTTTTTCGCCTATAAAAACAAGATTTAAGGGTAAATTCATCTCTTCCTTCATATATAGAGGCATTCCATACGAGTATTGAAAGAGATACGGTTTTGATACTGGATCAAATTTTATATAGCCTTTAATACGGTAGATGCTCTCCGGTAACTTCTTCAGGAAATCCTCAAAATCGGAATGACTGATTGGCCCCTGGAATTGATAAACAAAGGTAGATAAATTGAGTGCTTTTTGAGAAAAATTAGAACTCGATTTCTTTCCTAATGCTGAGAGTGTCAGTTTTCTCAACTCTTCAACGGAAACCTGAGAATAATTCGTTAACAAACAGCGGGCACCAGGGTTAATCCCTTGTATCTCAAAAATAATTTTTGATTGTTCTGATTCTGTCAGTTCATCCATTTTATTAATAAGAATATAGTCTGCATGTCTGACTTGTTCCAGCAGTAATTGTTGAAGCTGTGGACTCATCGCCCTTCTATCACGCCATCTTAATCCATCCACAGTCGTAACAATACCTTTTATCATAAACTGGTTAGCAAATATAGGTGAAAGTATAGCATCTAGAACTTCAACGGGGTGTGCTGCACCAGTGGTTTCTATATAGATTACTTCTGGTTTTTCATTTATCAATAGACCTTGCAGCTGTGCTTCAAGCTTGTCTTGAATAGAACAGCAGATACAGCCGCCTAATAGCTCCTTCAAAGCAACATCCTCATCCCGGGCAGCCTCGGAATCAATTGAAACCTTACCAAGTTCATTCATCATGACAGCTGTTTTTCTGCCTAATAACCGCTCATTTTCAAGCAATCTTTTTAAGAGTGTTGTTTTGCCGCTTCCTAAAAATCCAGATAATATATAAATCTCAGTATTATTCATCTGTACTACCTCATTTTCTTCTGATATTCCCTATTATAACTGAAATTGGGCTACCAACTAGATTGATATGGCTTATAATAGTAGTAAAAAGAATATTCAGAAAGGACCTTCTCTCATGATCTATGAGTATGTCTATCCAAAAAGTCTCTTACACTTCATAAAAAACCCTTCTCATGAATCCTTAAAAGACCTTCTCCTTCACAATACAGGTGAAACAGATTTTCTAGATTTTAAAACGAAATGGACCGAATTACCAAAGATGGCAAAACATGTTCTTGCAATTGCAAATTCGGGCGGCGGTTGTATCATTGTTGGTGTAAGTCAAAATGATGAGGGGTCCATTTCCTTAACTGGTTTAAACGAAGATGATTTTTTAGATAAAGCAGATATAGATAATAAACTGGCAAACTTACTGCCAAAATACTTAAAATATCGGACGGAAGATTTTTATTTTAGTGGTAACCAGCAGACATTAAGCAACAAAAGGTTTCAGGTACTCATTATTGAATATGACCCAAAATATGTACCCTATACATCCGTAGTTCAGCGAAATGAACTTCGTTATGGTGCCATATATGTTAGACAAGGTACAAAATCTCTCGAAGCAACAAATGACAGGCTGGTTGAAATTATTTTACGTAAAGTCCAATCAGGAGGTTCTGGCGTGAATGAATACACACTAAAAGAACACCTTGACCAATTAAAGGAGTTATACGAGGAGCATGCCTCACAAAAAGAAAATGAATACCGTCAATTTATTTCAGAATTGATTGAACGTAAAAAAGAGAGAATCAGGCAGCTGTTAGATATCCTTCCAGAAAATTAATGAGAAAGCGAACTCAGTCATTCACTTTTTCATTCTCCTAATATTTGTCTTGTTCGCCGTCTAACATTTTGTTTGCGTTTTCGAATTTGTTATTACTAACAGCCATTAAGTCAACCTGTTCGATTGAAGTGACTGGGTTCATCATCACAGACAATCCCAAATCCATTAATTTACCTTTTCCAATGTCTGTTTTTACACTTTTTAATGCTTCATTTAGAACCTGCGGTGCTAAAGATAGTATCTTTTCAGCCGAGATCTCTTCCATTAACTCTTCTTTTAATGCCAAAAACATTGGACCGTATTGGTCCGCAGAATCAGGATTCATTTTCAGCTGCTCTAGGTAGTTTACAAAATCCTCTCCCTTTAGTAATATCCTTTCACCAGCTAAATGCCCATCATTATCTGTATCCATTTCAATCCCATTTGGAGCAAGTAAATCAATCACAGCCCCAACGCCTGAAGTATCATAGATAAAACAATAATCAATCTCAATTTGGTATTTTTCTGCTGCCTCTTTTTTCAATGTCTCTAATTTTGCATCTTTATCAACAGTTGGAATTAATAGTGAACCAAATTCCATTTTATTATTGGATTTATCATATTTCAGAACCATAGCTGATTGTGTTGATCTTATAAGTTCATTACTCTCCTCCAAAATAAGAAAGGTTTCTATCTTCCTTTCACTTTGTGTTGAATCCTTTACTTTTTCCAGAAAAGGGATACTCTTTGTATGTTTGCCCTCATTATCACTTTGAAAAAATGACTGTAATGGACCAAAGCCAAGAAATGAAAAAACAATAACAGCAATGATTAATTTTTTCATGAGGTCATCACCTAGTTTCTTTTTTCTATCCATTGTCGGAACTTTAATCAAAGATTATACTTCTAGTCGTAAAAAAGCCTGAACCATCAACACTGGTTCAGGCCATTTCATTATTTCATTTCCTCTTTAAGCACTTCAATCGCTTTTAAGAGCTGGGTATCATTTGCTTGAATCATTTCTCTTAATTTTTCCATTAATTTAAAGGTAGCGTCACCTTTTAAGACACCATCAGCAGGCAGGCCATTTGCTGTTTGAAAGCTTATTACTGCCTCTTGCGTTTTCTCATCGAAGAATCCATCTTCACGCCCCGGGTCAAACCCGATTGCTTTTAACATCTTCTGTGCAGATTCCACCTCTGATGATGAGCTGGAAAGCTTAAGTTCTTTATCAGGGTTAATGATTGGCAATGTCGCATATTCTGGGAGTGGAACCTCAATATCCGGCTTAATCCCTTTTTTATGAATCCAATTTCCCTTTGGTGTGAGCCATTTTGCTGTTGTAAATTTAATGTTTGAGTTGTCAGGAAAATCCTTTGCAGTCTGTACGGTTCCTTTGCCAAAGGTAGTTTCTCCTACAAGCTTTACTCCAGCAGATTCACTAACTGCACCCGCTAGGATTTCAGAAGCGCTGGCACTTCCTTTATCAATTAACACTACTAATGGAAAGTTGGGATCTCCATCATTTTGTGAAGGATATTCCTCAGTCTTGCCGTTCCGATCTTCTACTTTTAAAATTAGTTTTCCTTTAGGGACAAACATACTTGAAATACTAATTGCTTCATCTAAAAGTCCACCTGGATTTTGGCGTAAATCCAATACTAAACCTTTCATTCCCTGTTTCTGAAGTTCATTCAATTTTTCTGCAAGATCCTTTGAAGTATTAGTAGAGAAACTTGTAATTTGAACCTTAGCAATACCGTCTCCTTCCATGTCACCATAAACGGTTTCAATTGGAATGTCATCACGAATTATCGGTACCTTTACCGGGGTATCTGATCCTGGACGTTGAATGGTCAATTCCACCTTTGTTCCTTTTTTCCCACGGATAATCATTACTGCTTCTGTCGAAGTCATTCCCTGAAGGCTTTTTCCATCTACAGACGTGATAATATCATTCGGCCTTAAACCGGCTCTTTCAGCTGGTGATCCTTTAATAGGTGAGACTATCATGATATGTCCGTCTTTCTCTTGAATCTCTGCACCAATTCCTTGGAAGGAAGAGTTAATAGAAGAATGGAATTGTTCTGCCTCCTCCACACTCATATAGTCCGTATAAGGATCATCTAAAGCTTTTACCATTCCATCTATAGCGCCATTGATAAGTTTTTTCTGATCAAGTTCCTCAAAATATCCACTCTTCAATGTATCATAGGCAGTGTAAAGCTTATCAAATTCTGACCTTTCAGTACCTACAGTAATGACTTTTTCATCTCCAAACGATAGGGCAAAGGCAGTTATTCCGGTTGACAACAGTACTAGGAAAAACAATATTAATATAAAATGAAATTTCTTTATACGTACATACCCAGATTTCTTTTCATTTACTTGTTCTTGTTCGAGATTTTCTTGTTCAACATTATGTTCATCCAAAGATTTCACCACTTTCATTCTCCAAAAAATAATATGTAAAAAACTCAGCCCTTAGTGACTAGAATAACATCTTTTATAAAAAATTAACAAAGAAAAGTAATAGATAAAGTAAAAGCGGCACTTCCATTTGATAGGCGTGCCGGGATTACTATTTATATTTTCTTTACCTCATTAAAATATTCCTCTAAAGTCCAGTTGTGTTCGTACATTATTCTTGCAGCTTTTTCTCCAACATAACGGAAATGCCACGGCTCATACATGTAATTCGTAATAGCGGTTTTCTCTTTTGGGTATCTAAGGATAAACCCAAAGCGATGAGCGTTTTCTTTAAGCCATTTCCCTTCTGGTGTATTAGCGAAGGCTGTATTTAAATAGAATCGATTTGATTTACTCGATATATCCATAGCTAATCCAGATTGGTGCTCACTCGCACCTGGAATAGCTACAGCTTGCTCCGCTTTTTCGCTGCCTACTCTCTCTACTTCTGCATCATACAAACTTTTTTGACGGACGTATGAACGGTAACCCGATACAGCATAAAGTTCAATGCCATATTCAGCAGCATCTTTAAACATTATTTCTAAAGCTTTCGCAGCATCTCTTCTCATTAAGCTTTTTTCCGTGCCTATATCTTTAAAAGAAAACGCCACATCCGGTTTGACGAGATCATCAGGGACATAATCTGCTGGGAAGAAAAATTCCTTGTTAACCAACGCCATGACATTCGTTGAATTTTGGATAACATTTTTGCCATCTACTTCTTTAATATCATTAAAAAATATTGATTCTAAACTGAGTGGATCATCTATGGGAATTTCTTCTTGTTGGGTTTGTTGGTTATTATTGCTAGAGTCATTAGAAGCGAATGGGAGCTTATCTACTAGTGAATTGATTTGACTGCACCCGCTAAAGAGAAGGGTCATCGAACCAATCATTACAACATTTTTCCATATCATTATTCTCACCTATACCTATCTATCTTCATTTACTTTATGCACTATATCTATTTTTACCAAAAAGGTCAATGAGAAAACCTCTTTCAATCATGAAAGAGGTCGTTTTTCCTATTCTTTTGTCGCTGCTTCTAATGCAACTTCAATCATATCATTGAAAGTTAATTGTCTCTCTTCAGCTGTTGTTTCCTCGCCAGTTAAAATATGGTCACTTACCGTCAGGACGGACAATGCTCTTCGATTGAATTTAGCCGCTAAAGTATATAAAGCTGTTGTTTCCATCTCAATAGCGAGAATCTGGTATTTAGCCCATTTTTCAAGTTCTGCATTGTCATTGTAAAAGGAGTCTGCGGTAAATATATTTCCTACTTTCAGGTTAAGCCCTTTTTCTATACCTGCATCATAGGCCTTTTTAAGGAGGTCAAAGTTTGCACAAGGAGCAAAATCGACTCCCCCAAAAGTAAGACGATTCATATTAGAATCGGTCGAACTAGTCATTGCCAATATAACATCGCGGACCTTTACATCCTTTTGGATAGCACCGCAAGTGCCGACACGGATTAAATTTTGGACATTGTAACTGTTCATTAATTCATTCACATATATCGAGATTGAAGGGACACCCATTCCAGTCCCTTGAACTGAAATTCTCTTACCCTTATATGTACCAGTATAACCAAACATATTTCTTACTTCATTGTAGCATTCTGCACCTTCTAAGAAAGTTTCTGCAATATATTTAGCCCTTAATGGGTCTCCTGGCAGTAATACCGTTTCAGCAATTTCGTTTTCTTTCGCACCAATATGTACACTCATAATAATGAATCCTCCAATCATTTAAAGTGAAGTTAGTAACTTCACACTAGTCAATATATCACAACCCTTTTGGAATGAAAAACCATTCACTGAAAAGGTCATGAATTTTTTTATTTGTGGGAAGCTATTTTTAGATTATCCAAAGGAGGTTAATTAAATTATGGGAAAAAAGAATAGAGCTCAAACGAATCGTCCAAAGAAAAATAACCATGTTCCACCTGAAGCGATCGAAGCGGAACATGCAGCACATGATAAAGAATTTAGTGCTGCAGGCGGGAGAAAGAAAAGAGGTTAATACGACAAGAAAACCTAAGGATTTATACTCCCTTAGGTTTTCTTTTATCTAATCATTATTCGATTTACAGGCTGCCAGCCACCAGGCTTTAATTGATAATAATGCTGTCCACGGCGTCCCTCATCAATTAAAATGATATCTCCTGTGGCAAGAAATCGCCCATTATAATTTGGTGGTATTCGATCAGTGACATTAAAAAGACTAAAAGTTTTCTCTAAACAACTTTCATGGTTTCCTGCGTGAATGAAGGTACGATAAACTGGTTTGTACCCTTTATATTCCCTGTATTTTGGAGTTTGAAAGATTGTCACATCATATTGAATACTCGTTCTTCTGGTTATCGCCTTGATCATCTTATCCCCTCCAATCATTAAGTAATGTGTATTACATTAATAATTAGAGATAGGCATAGAAGAATCCTTCAGAGAATCATGTCTTATTTTGTCGATAATTAAGAGAATCTTTGAATAACACTCTGAATTTGCTGTTGCAGGCTTGGTATATCGGCAGAAGTTACCGTTAATCTTACATTACTTTCGTCTAAACCTGCAGCTTCTGCAAATAATCCACCCAAACCACGAGCACGGCGGTCAACCTGTAAAAGTAATTCCATTGCACCATTTCCTGATGGCCGGAAAACGACTTCAAGCTCATCTAACCTTCCACGGAATGGTCCAGATGTTGGTACATATTCAAATTCTTGAACAAATGGCAGGCGTCCGCGTAATTTGTAGGATGCTTCTTCACAATCAGCTTCGCGTAAACGGAATCCCATGCTGTCAATTGCATTAAATACTGCATTCATTAATTGATTCGGGACAACGTTAATATAGTCCTTATCACCAGGATCTACTGCATTCTTAATATCTAGTCCTGTTGTTACCCAGATTTTTGACCTTCCGATAGATAGAGGTGTATCTAATGGAAGCTGGAAGGAAAATGGGATTTCTTTTCTTTCGTTTTTATTCATTACAAATGGGCTTGTAATCCGGAAACGCTCGATAGTAGCAGTTACATTATACTTTTTATCATCTGATTCTTTTAAATAGGTAGTGTTTAATGATAAATAGATATCATCTACTTGTTGATCTACCTTCCCGCCTTTAATTTCTACAACACCGTTTACAGTGTCGCCAGGTGTATACGTATCTCTCTCAAGTTTAGTGTCTACCGTGGCAGACCCTATTCCTACACTAGCAAATACTTTGTCAAAAAAAGACATTTTTATTTCCTCCCTATACCTCAATAATTTTTTGGATATCTTTTCTAATTTGTGCACAGCTCTCATAACAGTCTTCAATTTGTAAAAGCCTGCTGATGATAATCTTCGCATAATATGAAATGTCCAATTCCTCTTCCCAGCTGCTTTCCTTTTTCTTATTTGGAAAAGAAAAATTGGAATAAAGTAAAAACAACAAGAAATGACCAAGACCATAAAAATCTGCTTGGGGATTAACCTCTTTCCGTAAATGCCGTTTCCGAGATTTACCCGGCCCTGACTCTCCATTACGTTTCCTTGCCAGCCCTAAATCTATTAGCACAATCTCAGAACCATTCTTAATTACATTTGGGATTCGAATATCTCTATGAATAAGCTGCTGTTCATGTAAATAGTGAATGTGCTCTAGTAATTGATTAGCGATTCTAAAAGCTTCTATTTCCGAATATCTTTGGCCATCATGAAAGATTAGCTGTTCGAAATTCTTACCTTCAATATGCTGCATCGTATAGAATGGAATATTTTTATGTATTCCATCTTCATAATAACGAGGAAACCCCGGATGCTCTATGTGCTGAAGCAGGTCCTTTTCAAGCTCGAAATCACTTTTACCTGACTTAGAAATTCTTTTATGGATGCGTAAGGCTTTTAATACTTTCTTTTGTTGTGAAACTTGGTCAAATACTAAGTAACTATTTCCGTAGCTTCCCACGCCTAGATGATTCATAACCTGGTAGCGCTCTGAAATGATTTCATGCTGCTTAAGAGGTCTTTCCATGATGCTTGATGCAAACAAAGTCATTCTTTTAAACATATAAGTATTTAACTACTATAAAAGCTCGAAAAGGAACTTCCGCTTTTATGCTTCTTTTTATAGTGGTGATGTCCTAAGTGCTTATGTTTGTTGTGGTTCATTTTCTTCCATGCATTACTAGAATGTGAATATTTTTTTGATGATGAAGTTTACTTCCAAGAATTGATTTTAAAATCTTTTTGAGCATTCATCATTCCTCCTCGCTTCACTATTCTTAATACGGTGAAGAAATAGTAAAGTTTCACCAATTAATGAAAAAAAGCAAAAAAATATCACAAACAAAAAGCGAGCAAGATTAAATGCTCGTCTTTCGTCACTGCTTATTAAAAAGATGAATAAAGTCTTATGAGATTTTACTCATTCATCTTCTACTTCTTCGTCGATAATACTTTTCTCGATGAGATACTCGAAGGTGATATCAGCGATTTCTTCCAATTCTTCTTCAGAAGGAACGTATCCTCTTTTTACCAGCTCATGAAAGAAAAATTCAGCAATTTCTTCCGTATCAATAAAAACTTCAATTTCCCGCAAGCAATCGCCCCCTTTACACAGAATGTATGATGAATTCTGCTTATTCATGCTATTTACTTCTAGAAGAATCGGTAAATAATCTGCAGCTTAAACATGGAGAACAAAATAAAAGATTAAATATGTCTTTTTTTCTTTGGACAAGCATAGGATGAATAAAAAGAACTAAGATGAGGTGTTAGTATGTCAAATCTACAAGCGAAATTTGAAGCTATTCTTGATGACGTGAATCAGGAGGATGGATTAATCATCACTGCCTATGAGAAGATTTTGGACAGCTTATTTTTTCTTATTAAATGGGGCGGGATTCCTTTGGTTATTTATTTATTACTGTCCATTTCTTGGTGGTAGAAGCTAGACATGGCTTTTACCATCATCATTTACGACACTTTTCAATTTTCTTAGAATGACACGCATTACTTGATAGTACTCCTGGTCATAGAACATGTTATATAAAATTTTGTAATCATTAAAGATATCTAATAGATTATCTATTAACTGTTTCTTTTCCTTTTTCCGCTCGATTTCTTCAAGTTCTGCTTTTCTTACAATGTTTTTTTGTGTTTTTGAAATTGCCACCTGATGCTTCTCTTCGTTGTTTACTAAGTAAAGGAGTCCTAACTTTTGAATAAACGTGTCTGCACTCTCTGCATCAGCTACGAGTGTCATTTCCTCTTCCCCTGCTTCCAGCCATTCTCCATCACTAATCCTCGAAAGTTCATAGATTACATCTTCCCATGCATCTTCCTTGTAACGCCAAATCTCTGTTCGAAACCCGACAATTTTAAATAAATCCGAGCCATAACCAGCAACCTGAACCAAATCTCCGAAAAAAAATTTATATTCAATATCTATTTGTTCTTGTTCCACTAACGTTCCTTCGTATTCTGAAAGAAGCTGTAGTCCTGATTCAACAAAAAGACCATCACTTTCGTTCACTTCGTATACGTAGTTCCCGTCAAGCCACTTGACATCTGTTACCTTGCCAACAGTACCATACATCGTTATCACGACCGTATCACCGACCTTATATTTCGGTATATTCCTTCTTTTCATATCCTCCATCCTCTCAATGATGAGTCGTGAATTTTAATTACCATAGTATATGCATCAACCAATATAAGCGCGCACATTGAGGAAAAAGAAAAATCGCCTCTTTTTGCTCGAGACGATTTAATGGAATTTACACATATTCAATTACTTTCCGATAGGATATAAAGCTCCCAGGCTTCATCAAATATTGTCATTGACTCTAGGTAGTGACCATTAAATTCTAAGTATGAACTGAGTTCATGGTAGTCTTCAGAGGTTTTTGGAAAGCTATGATCTAAAAAAGCCTCATTTGCAAACACACTGATGGCATCCTTTGGTTCGGGGTGACGATATTTCATTAGAAAGTGATAAAATGATTTAATCATATATTGCACCTTTCTTTTAATGGTAGGTAAAATATTGTTAAAAATACTATAACTGACGTATGCACCTACGTCCAGAGACTTATTTGAAAACCGGACTAAAGAATGTTGGTATAAAATACATAAAGTTGATATAATTTTACCAAATATATTTTAGAAACAGAGGTACATAAATTGGCAAAGAACAAATTTCAATACTGGTTAATTCAAATCTTGTTAATTTTAACCATCATTTGGGTTTCCACCAAGATCTCCTTCTTGTTTGAACCTATCGGTATCTTTTTCTCAACCATCTTTTTCCCCATTTTGATTACAGGATTTCTTTATTTTTTACTTAACCCAGTCGTTAATTTCCTTCAGCGTCACAAGGTTCCTAGAATACTGGCCATCATCATTATTTATGTCGTGTTTATTCTGATTTGTGTTCTTGCCATTGGAAATTTAATACCTGCTATTACTAAACAATTTACAGCTCTTGCTAACGAGCTCCCCGTATATGCAGACAAAACGATGCAGTTTTTTGATAATGTTATGAAATCATCCCAATTTAAATGGGTAATGGACGAGCAAAAGGATATTCTCGAGACGGTACAGGAAAGGCTCCTGGAATTTGCAAATACCTTGCCTAACACGATTACTGGCAGCATAACAAATATTCTCGGTGTGATTACAAATATTGCGATTATTCTTGTAACCGTTCCTTTTTTATTATTCTATATGTTTAAAGATGGACACAGGTTTCCTACAGCGATTTCTAAATTCCTTCCTACAGCATATAGAGAAGAAGGATTGTCCATTTTGAAGGAAACTGGTGAAACACTTTCGGCCTATATTCAGGGTCAAGTTACCGTTGCTTTAGCGGTTGGAACACTCGCATTTATCGGCTATTTAATTATTGATCTGCCATTTGCACTCGTCATGGCCTTAATCGTAGCTTTTACCAATATTATTCCTTATATTGGACCAATTCTTGGAGGAGCACCCGCCGTCATCGTTGCACTATTTGATTCTCCTACCAAAGCCTTTTTAGTTGTGGTGGTGATTCTAATTGCCCAACAAATTGAGGGCAATGTGTTATCACCGCTCATTCTTGGTAAGAGCTTAGACACCCACCCAGCAACCATTATCATTATATTGCTGGCTGCTGGAAATTTGGCAGGAGTTTTAGGAATGGTCCTGGCGATTCCTTTTTACGCAGTCATGAAGACCATTGTTTTAAACCTAGTGAAATTTCTGCGAGCGAGGAAAAACGCTGCAAGTCAAATACAAACAGAATAACAAACAACCCCTATCGGCTGATAGGGGTTGTTTGTTATGAGGTAAAATCAAAATAGTTCCTTTTTAAGAGTCGCGGCTGTGCCATTAACTCTTCATACATGATGCTTTTACCTATTTTCTTCGTATCAATTAAAAATAGTTGGTCTTCAATGGATTTAGTTGTTTCATCTGTTTGATAAACCATATTACACTCATCACAAACTACTGCAGGGGTATCAATAATTTGAATGGCTCTTGTGCCGTCCGGCAGCTCCCAATAGACAGTATTCTTTCCATTTTTGGCCTGGTTTTCGCACCATTCACACACTATTTCCATACTCATCCCCTATTCCTCCGCTTTCGAGTTCTTCGTATCAGAATCTTTATTCTCAGTAAGCGTTGGTTTATTTTGCAGTGCCTGGAATTTCTTTTCCTTCAGTTCATCTCGCTTGCTTCGTTTATCCTTCAATGAGGAATGGTTTGGATTTTGATTGTATTCTTTTCTGCGATTTAATCTCGTCAAACCCTCAGGAACCAAATTGAAATGCTGGTCATTCATGATACCCGCAATTCCAACATTTGAAACTTTGTCTTCCATATCTGGGTAAACCTCTTTAAAATATCCCTCAGCAGTTCCAGGCTTATAATTTTCTGGTTCTGGATACGAGGTAATCACACCTTCAAAGTTTCTAAGAACAACCTTTTCTGGACTTTGTGAAATTAAGTAATTCGGCTGAAGTGAAATCTTCCCGCCACCTCCAGGACCGTCGAGCACAAAAGTTGGCACCGCATAGCCGCTCGTATGTCCACGCAAACCTTCAATAATTTCAAGCCCCTTAGAAACGGGTGCCCGGAAATGCCCTATTCCTTCAGATAAATCACATTGATAAATATAATATGGACGAACACGGATTTTCACGAGGTCATGCATCAGCTTTTTCATAATTGGTACACTGTCGTTAATTCCAGCTAAGATGACCGATTGATTCCCAACCGGGACTCCTGAATTAGCAAGCATTTCACAAGCCCTTTTGGATTCCTCCGTTATTTCAATCGATGTATTAAAATGAGTGTTTAACCAAATTGGGTGATACTTTTTTAAGATGCTGCAAAGGTTTTCGGTAATCCTTTGCGGGAATACTACCGGTGCCCTTGTTCCAATTCGAATAATTTCAACATGGTCTATTTCACGAAGGTTTTTCAAGATATACTCAAGAATCGTATCATTTATGAGCAGGCCATCTCCGCCAGAAATTAACACATCCCGTACTTGAGGTGTTTGCCGGATATAATTAATGGCTGCGTCCAGCTGTTTCTTAGGAACACCCATCCCAATTTGTCCTGAGAATCGTCTTCTCGTACAGTAACGACAGTACATCGAGCATTGATTGGTAACCAGAAATAGAACACGATCTGGGTAACGGTGCGTCAAACCAGCTACAGGTGAATCTTCATCCTCAAATAACGGATCTTCTAAATCATATTTCGTTTTATGGATTTCTTTAGATATTGGAACAGACTGCATTCGTATCGGGCAGCGTGGGTCATCAGGGTTCATAAGTGAAGCATAATAAGGTGTAATATTTAATGGAATCGTTTTTGTTGAGATTCTAACCCCTTCTTCTTCGTCTGGAGTTAAGTTAATTACCTTTTTTAAATCCTCTAGTGTTCGAATCGTGTTTGTCAGCTGCCATAGCCAATCATTCCATTGTTCCTCAGTTACATCTTTCCATAGCTCTATATCTTTCCAGTGCCTATTCGGCTTATATAAAGACTGTTTCATGTAAATTTCCTCCTTGCCCTGTTTTACTAAGACATTTTTCACTAAGGCATTCTTCTCTTAAGATAATATGCAAGAATTATGCCAACGCACTTAGTCCGGGAAAGGTTTCTTTTAAAACGTTTTCAGAAAATGAAACACAAAAAAACCGCCGATATTTCGGCAGCTATTCTCTTATTTTTTTAATTTTATATTGCAAGGTTTGCCTTGGTATCTCCAATAACTTGGCCGCTTGATTAATGTTGCCTTCTGACAAATGGAGGGCAGTGTCAATCAGCTGCCTTTCTAATTCTTCTACGTTTTTCCTAAGGGAGAGTTCATTGTTTGCTTTTTCAATTGGTACTGCCTGCTGTTTCATCATGATTGGCAAGTCTTCCATTTGAAGGAACACTCCCTCTCCCACATTCATCATGTATTCAATCGTATGCTTCAGTTCACGAACATTTCCTGGCCAGGCATGACTCATAAAGAATCTCTTTAAATCATGGTCTAGCCCTTTTATATCCTTATGCAATTTCTTATTGAAAAATTGAATAAAATATTCTGCCAAAAATAGAATATCCCCTTTTCGTTCTCTAAGAGGCAGCAGCGAAAAAGTAAACACATTCAAACGGTAATAAAGGTCTGATCGGAGCTTTTGATTTTGAAGGGCAACATTCGGATGAACATTCATTGCTGCAATCACACGGACATCAACCGAACTATTCTGTGCGCTTCCGACTCTTCTAATCATGCCATCTTCTAACACCCGTAACAGTTTAGCCTGGAGCTCAATGGGCATCGTATGAAGTTCATCTAGAAACAATGTTCCGCCATCTGCCAGCTCAAATAACCCTTTTCGTTCAACTGCACCAGTATAACTCCCTTTTGCTGTACCGAATAGAATACTTTCTAGCAGCGTTTCAGGAATGGCTGCACAGTTCTGTGCAATGAACGGACCCTCTCCGCGAAGGGATGCATGATGAATACCTTGCACAAACAATTCCTTCCCTGTACCGCTTTCTCCGTAAACAAGAATGGGAGAATGAGTTTTTGCCAGTTTTCTTGCTTCGTCCTTCAAGCTCTGAAATGTGTGATTAACAGTCTTTAAGTCATCTAACGTATATTTGACGTTTTGAGCAGTTTTTTTCTTATTGTTTTTATTTACATTCTTTTGTAAATCTAATAAACTTTCCGCCAACTGCTTCATCCGTGAGTAATCCTTGGCAATTTCAACAGCACCAATAATCTCATTATCTACAAAAATAGGAAGTGTCGTATTGATCGTATCAATTCTTGCTCCATGGATATTCACATATACCTGCGTCTGATTGTATATGGGTTTACCGCTTTTAATCACCTTGAGAAGGGTGCTCGAATTCTCTGTTAAGGAGGGAAAAACGTCAAAAAGGTGTTTTCCTTGTACTTCCTTAATGTCCATTCCATCGTGCCTCGCAGCAACCTCATTATAAAAAATGGTTTTACCTTCTGTATTAACCACATGGATTCCTTCATCAATACTTTTCAATATCGCTGATAGAACTTCTTGTGTTAATGCGGTTAATTGAGCCATTGCTTCACCCCCTTATTTAGGTGCCGAAAATTCGTCACCTAAAGCCGAAATATTAGCAGGTTGCCAGATTCTTTACCCACATATTCATATTCTCTAGCTTGTCATATATATAGCAATTATTCATCAATCGACCGCGATACTTATAGCCGAGCTGAAATAAAACCGCATTCATTCCAAACGATAAACTTCTTGCAATTGAATAGGCACAGAATATCCCCTGCCTTTTTAATTCACCCTCCAACTCTCGGAGAATAATTTTCATTAATCCATATTTTCGGTGCTCTGTTAAGGTTGCACAATCCGTTAACTCTGCATTTTTATAAAAAGCATTTACCTCAGCGGATGCTGCACTTACAATCTTCCCTTGGTAAAAGTAAACGTAATAGATTGTCCCTTCCTTCATCGTCTTTTTCACATATTCCGGATCATGTAAGGGTGTAGGGTAGATTTGAAACACTTGGCGATATAATCCAGAAAGCTCCTCTGCACATGCTTCATTAGCTTTTTTTAATTCATATTCCTTTGGAGGACGGGATTTATCGATGGAGGTATCTAGTTGATAAATGCTGTGAACCATTCCATCCTCAGTTACCCAATGATTATTTTTCTTTCGTTCCACAGAATAAAACTTAGAAAAGAAGTGAGCATCAGAACCGAGAAAATAGCGATCCACAACGGCCTCAGGCTGAAAGCCCTGTTCATATAGGTGTAAAAAATCCTCTGAGCGCGCCTTCATAATTAACTTCTCGGCTTGGTGTATGGCGGCCAGCTCTTCTGCTTTTTCGATAAGCAGATTTGTATTGCCGCGATAATCGTCAATTCGAATCCTTTTATTAAATGGGTCAAGATAAACTTCTATAGAGTAATTACTTTCTTCAATATGAATGGTGGAAGCACTTTGATTCATCTGTATACTCCTTCCCAATTGTGAAAAAAAGTCTGACTGGAATATCAGCCAGACTTTTCTTCTACTCTGTTTTAAAGCTAATCAGCTTTAGTTCTGTCATTTCCTCAACCGCATATTTGATGCCTTCCCGCCCCATTCCGCTCATTTTCACTCCGCCATAGGGCATTTGATCAACACGGAAGGTAGGGATTTCATTTATCATGACACCGCCGACTTCAAGCTTCTTGGCTGCTTTTAGTGCTTTATGGATATCATTCGTAAAGATGCCAGCTTGCAAACCGTACTTAGAATCATTTACTAGGTTGATAGCCTCATCCATTTCAGTAAATCTATTAATAGATACAACAGGTGCAAATACTTCTTCACAGCTTACCTTTTCGCTGGAAGGAACATTCATTAATACGGTTGGCTGAAAGATTCCGTCTTCAGCTCTTCCTCCCACTCTCAATTGGGCTCCATTATTGAGTGCTTCACCTACCCACTCTTTCGTTCGCTGTACATCGCCACGAGAAATCATTGCGGAAATATCGGTATCTTCTTCTAATGGATTACCAACTTTCAAATTCTTCGTTTCACTTACAAATTTCTCAACAAAACCTTCAAAAATGTTCTCATGAACATAAATTCTTTGAATGGATATACAAACCTGTCCCTGGTAGGCAAAGGCTCCGTTCACGATCCTAGGAATTACACTATCTAGGACAACACCATCGTCAACAATTAGCGCTGAATTCGATCCCAGTTCAAGTGTTACCCGCTTTAGCCCAGAATGTTCACGTATATAACTTCCTACCTCTGGACTTCCCGTAAAGGTAATCATTTTTATCCGATTATCCTTCATTAATACGTCCCCAATTTTATTGCCACTGCCTGTAATAACATTTAGTGCTCCAGCCGGTAATCCTGCGGAGTGAAAGTATTCCGCGATCTTGTATGCTGATAACGGAGTTTGACTTGCAGGTTTTAGGACAACGCTGTTGCCTGCTGCGATGGCTGGACCCACTTTATGGGCAACTAGATTCATAGGAAAATTAAATGGGGTAATCGCGGCAATGACACCTAATGGTTCTCGAATCGTAAAAGCAAGCCTGCCCTGCCCTCCAGGCGCCCCGTCCATCGGCACAGTCTCACCATGGATTCTTCTTGCTTCATGTGCAGCAAAGGTATATGTCATTATAGTTCGGTCCACTTCTGCTCGTGCTGCCTTTAGCGGTTTTGCCGCCTCCACTGCAATTAACTCAGCACATTCTTCACGCTCAGTCTTGAGAAGATGAGCAACTTTTTCGAGTATTTCTGCTCGTTCATATGCAGGCATTTCAGCCATTTTGGCCTTAGCTTGATATGCCGCATTAACAGCTGACAGCACATCCTCTTGGCTGGCACTACCAATATGAGCCAGGAGCTCCAAGTTGTACGGGTTTTTTAGTTCCATATAGGAAGAAGCATTTTTAAATTCTCCGTCTATCCAAAGATCCTTCTTCATCACTTTCCCTCCAAACTGTATAAAGTCCTATATTACTATTGTAACAAATTATACTAAAACGGAGGGATTTCTCATTCGCTGACTTCACACCATTTTAATAGGGTTAGAGCAATAATTTTACTTGCTGCAAACAGGTCCTCCAACAGGATATGTTCATTCGCGTCATGTGCCGCAGCTGTTATCCCTGGCCCGAATACCACAACAGGTGTATTTCCAATGGTTGATAGGATTCCGCCATCTGTTCCCCACGGGCTTGCCTCAATAACCGGTTGTTGTCCCTTTACTTCTACAAAGCTTTCAGAAAGAGTCTTCATTAAGGGATGGTCCACTTCAAGATTTCCTGGAAGCCACCTTCCCCCAAACCATTCAATCTCTAAAGGATTCTCTTGAAACCACTCATCTTTTTCATTGAGTTCATTAATCACAGCAGTCATTTCCCCTTGAGCTGCAAAAATTGTTTCTTCCGGTGATACGCCCATTCTCCCCTCAATCACAGCTAAATCTGGAACAGATGACGGCCATTCACCACTTTTTATTTTTCCAATATTAATCGGAATTGGGATCGGAATACTATTAAATAGAGGATCGGTGATTTTAATATTGCGATTCTTTTCTAATTCCTGCAGCTTTTGAATCACCAATATCGCTTTTTCGATGGCACTTACGCCTTCATATCTTGTGCCGCCATGGGCAGCCCTGCCCCTAACGGTAACTCTAAACCACATGGAGCCCTGCTGTTTTGGAAAAATTTTCATACCAGTTGGTTCTGGGATAATGGCACCGTCAGCTTTATAGCCTCTTAAAACGGCAGCCAATGTTCCGGCACCTCCGCTTTCTTCTTCTATAACACTCTGAAAAATAATATCTCCTTTAAGCTTAATACCGGTTGAAATAATCGCCTCAATGGCCATAATCAACGCTGCTGTTCCGCCCTTCATATCTGTGCTTCCTCGTCCATATAGCTTTCCACACTCAATATGCCCGCTAAACGGATCATGTTCCCAGTTTTTCTCATCACCGACAGGAACCACATCAATATGTCCGTTTAAAATGATAGATTTTCCGCCGCCAGTCCCTTTTAACACAGCAACGACATTTGGATTTCCATCGAAGCTTTCCCGATCACAGCAGAACGCCTCGTGCTGGATGAGTTCATTGCGGTCAATTTCCCAAATATCAAGCTGCAGCCCCAATTGCCGGCATTTCTCAATAATAACAGCCTGTGCACTGCTTTCGTTTCCTCTTATACTATTTTCTTGGACAAGAATTTGTAGAAATCTCGTCCCCCTGGCGCGATTATCCTTCAGCCATTGTTTGATGGTTTCTTCATGATTGGTCAACAGTTTCACTCCTTCTTTTAGAGAATGGGTGAGATTAATAGGAGATCTTACGGATTACATCACTGACTGTAAACTCACATTCTGTCTTGTCTGCTACCTGTTGTATGTCATAGGGGGGGAACAATTCGGTTAACACTAACCCTTTAGGTGTCACCTTGAAAACAGCTAATTCTGTGATGATTATATCAACGCAAGCTTTAGAGGTTAGCGGTAACGTACAGGACGTAACAATCTTTGGGTTACCTGCTTTATCACAATGATTCATTAATACAATTACTTTTCTTGCTTTCTGTGCGAGTTCCATTGCACCGCCCATCCCAGGTACTTTCTTACCTGGAACAATCCAGTTAGCCAAATCACCTTGCTGGCTAACTTGAAGGGAGCCTAAAATTGTAATATCCACACGCCCTCTGCGAATCATTCCAAAAGAAATGGCACTATCACAGTAAGAACCACCTTGGTTTAAAGTGACTGGAAAACCGCCGGCATTACATAAATTCTCATCTTCCATTCCTTTTTCTGGGCTTGGTCCCATACCTGTAATTCCATTTTCAGCATGGAACATCACTAACATGTTTTTCGGTAAGTGATTGGGAACTAAAGAAGGGATACCAATTCCAAGATTTACAACCATTCCATTACGAATTTCTTCTGCAGCTCTTCTAGCGATTGTATTACGAAAGTCTATTCCCAAGCCCATTTCCAGTTCACTCCCTTCGAAGGGATAATATGATCTACGAACACTCCAGGGGTAATAATTTCATCCGGATTAAGGCTTCCCAACGGTACAATTTCCTCTACCTCTGCAATCGTAATATCTCCCGCCATTGCAACAAGCGGGTTCGTATTCCGTGCGCTTTTGTCATAAATTAAATTTCCATAGGGGTCTGCTTTTTTGGCATATACTATTGATACATCTGCGGTTAAGGCTGTTTCAATTAAGTAGTCCTTACCACCCAGGAGAAAATGAGGTTTGTTTTTTGCAACGAGTTCATTATCCATACCGATATCACTGAGAATTGCTGGAAGTCCGACTCCACCAGCACGTATTCTTTCCGCTAAAATCCCTTGCGGCGAAAACTCGACCTCTAGCTTCCCTTCATGCATGAGTTTTCCTGCAATAGGATTAGAACCAATATGTGAGGCAATTACCTTAATTGCCCTTTCCTGACTAACTAATTTACCAATCCCGATATGTGGAAAGCCAGTATCATTTCCAATTAGCGTCAGATTTCTAATCCCTTTTTCGAGGATTCCGTCAATTAGAGCTGGCGGAGAGCCGACACCGCCAAACCCCCCAAACATCAACGTCATACCATTATCAAAAGCCTCCATTACCTTTTCTAAGGATGTTATTTTTCCAAATGGATTTTCCATCTAATCACCACCATTTTTCAAATGCTTTGCAAAAGCCTTAAAGGCCGCATGCAGGAGGGAAACCAGTTCATCTATTTCAGTATTGGTAATGGTTAATGGCGGTGAGATAATGATGGAGTCACCATTGACTCCATCTATTCCAGCACCTGCCGGGTAAATCAGCAGCCCTTTGTCTTTTGCAAGAGAAATCATTTTTTGGGTCACTTGTGCCTCTCTTGGAAATGGTGCTTTGGTTGCTGTTTTCTCAACAAACTCAATTCCCAACAATAGCCCTTTCCCGCGGATATCACCGATAAAGGAATACTGATTCTTTAATTTCAGGAGCATATTCATTAAATAATCACCCTTTGATTCTACTTCACTGACAATCTTATTTTTTTCCAAATACTCTAGTACAGCTAGGGATACAGCACAGGATTGCGGGTTTGCACTTAAGGTATGTCCGCTCATCACCACTTTTGACCCTGCTAATATTGGCTCAATTACCTTCTCACTTGCAAGTGCTGCAGCAATCGGAGCATAGCCTGCGCCCATTCCTTTTCCCAAAGCCACTATATCGGGAATAACATCATATTGTTCCATCGCCAGCATTGAACCTGTTCGGCCAAAACCAGTCATCACCTCATCTGCTATCAACAGGATGTCATGATCATCACAGATTTTTTTTATAGTTTTAAAATAATCCTTCGGTGGAGCAATTGCCCCTCCGGCAGCACCGATGACAGGTTCTGCGATAAAGGCTGCAATATGATTGGCACCAATTCGTTTTATGGCATGTTCGAGTTCCTGCGCACAAAGATAGCCGCAGGAAGGGGCTTCAAGGCTGTAAGGGCAGCGATAACAATAGGGAGGATTGATCACTGGAAAATCCTCTAACAACGGAACAAAACGCGCTCTTCTGCCTGTGTGACCGGATAAGGAGAGTGCACCTAATGTAATACCATGATAGCTAACCCATCTAGATAGCACCTTTGTTTTCGTTTGGATACCCTTTTCCTGCCAATATTGAATCGCCATTTTCATTGCGGTTTCAACTGCCTCCGAACCGCTATTAACAAAAAAGCACCAATTGAGGTCAGCTGGTGTAAGTGCGGCGATTTTCTCTGCCAGCTTTTCTGCACTTTCACTGGTAAATTGCGAGCGATATACAAACGAAACTCTTTTCGCCTGTTCCTGCATCGCTTCTAGAATTTCGGATACTCCGTGGCCAATATTTGCGGTGACAGCGCCTGAAGCACCATCAAGGTATTTTTTTCCTTCCTTATCATACAAATAAATCCCTTTTCCATAGTCAATCATTGGCAAGGTTTCATCGAGTAATGGTTTAATTAAATACGATCGTTCCACCACCGCAGCACTTCCCCTTTTAGTTCATTGTATGAGTGAGGTTTTTAATACTTTCTTCTTTTTATAGGGAGAAAAAAACAGACACGTTCTGCGCGTCTGTTTTAGTTACTAAGCACCATTGACTTTGCTAAATGCTGATTGGTCAATTCAAGCTCATTTCTAATGTCGGAGTCGTATGGATGATATTCCTTACCTTTCTCAAGTACTTCCTTTGCTCCATAATATCTGCCTTGTTCATTGAACAGACGTCCTAAACGTAAATGGACGTTAGGTTCAAAAGGATTTTCTTCAATAATATTCAACATCATTTCTTCGGCTGCACGCCTTTCTCCCATTTCACAATGAGTCAATGCAGCCAAATAGCGAAGATGGTAATCCTCTGGATCGTTGTTTACTTGACGTTCAAATAGAGGCAGTGCTGAAAGATAATCTCCCTCATGCAGGTAATTCATTCCCAACTGATAGGCAAGGCGTTCATCATATTGTTTCTTCAAGGCTTTTTGCAGAATCTTTATAGCTTCCTCAGATAATTCAAATTCCTCATAAAACTTAGCAAAATGACTTACAGCCGATAAATTGTTTTCATCTAATTTTATCGACATCTCATATAGCTCAATGATGGAACCAAATAAGTTAATTTGCTGGGTACGGTTTTTTAGTCTCGTAACAAAACGACCAAACACATTCCCTTCCTCTTCGTTGTTCCAATTCCTATCCATTGTGAACTGTTTTGCGGCCTCAGCTGCTAATAAAAATCTTGTGCTTCTAACCTTCTCATTCCCATTGAGTTTTGTTAAGAAGTTCGGAAGTCTTGACCATTTATTTCCCTCAACACTATAAGAGATGAGTGTTCTATATAACTCCACATTTTCAGAATCCTTATTTAAAAGCAAGGTAAGAATGGAGCGTGCTTTCTTCCACTTTTTAATTTTAATAAAAATCTTAGCCTGATGATGAAGTAACTCTGATAAGTCGGGATTCAACTGAAGAGCAGCATGTACCTTTTCTTGTTCTAACTGCTGTTCACCCAGAGCACCATAGGCATACGCTTGTGAATCGAGTTTCCAAATTTCATTCACACTCTTTGGTAATGATAGAATCGTAGTCAGTAACTTTTTCAGTTCTTCTTCATCCAAAATCGAAACTAAATACTCAATATTAACACTTACAGGAGCAATTTCTAGTAACCGCAGAAGGTATCGTGCTTCTTCCTCGTAATTTTCACTAAATGATGCTATTTCAGCAAGCCTTGTATATGCAGGCTCAATGGCTGGATCAATCTCAATGCATGTTTTATATGCATTTGCTGCAAGCTCAAAGATTTCAAGCTTAAAGTAAACTTCACCTTGTCGATAATAAGGAAAAGAATCTTCCCTTACCTCTAGAGCAGTTTTGTAGCATTCCAATGCATAAGCAAATTGCTGGTTTTCCTCATACAATGTTCCTTGATAGCATTTGAACTCAATTAAATTAGGATTATGAATAAACCTTTGATTTAGATACTCAAGGGCACGATGCACGAATGGGGTATCCTGTACTATTTTTATATACAGCTCTAATGCTTCATGGAAATTTGTGTAAATATTATTGATTCCACTTTCTATCAGCTCTATGGATTCTTCTAATAACTGATCATTCTCTTCTTCCGCTGCCCATTCAGCCAACATATGGCCGCTATTAATCAAGTATTCACTATCCCTATTAAATCTGGCTGAATTTGTTTTAAGAAATTCAACTGCCTTAACTTTATTTTCCTGCGCTAGAATTTCTGCCATACCAATATAAGCAAATCCTTCTTCAGGAAATAGTTCGATACATTCTTGATAACAGTTCTTACACTTATCCAGTTCCTCATGTTCCCGGTAGAAATCTCCAAGTCGTATCAAGAGTTGAGGGGAATCTGCTGTATGCAAACCTGATTGTAAAATTTCTTCTGCTTTTTTAGGTTCCCCCAGCTCATAATCATAAAGGTCGGCAGCAGCAAGAACCGCAAAAGGGACATCGTCTTCTAATTTGACCGCCACTAAATATCCGCGCAGCGCCTTCCTAATTTTCCCCAGCCTTTGATCAAGGCGCGCACGTTCATACCATGCATGACCATCCGCAGGCTCTTCCCGTATCAGCTTGTCATAAATCCCTCGGGCTTCCTCGTACTCCTGCTTTTCAATTAACACAGCTGCGTGATTGAGGTTAACAAAACGTTCTCTAGGTGCAAGTTTCATACTGATAGAAGAGAAATACTCTGCGTTCTTTATATCCTCTGAGTAAAGATAGGCAAGAGCAAGATAGCTCCATGTATAGTATTGATCTGGATCAAGCTGTAAAGAATTCTTAAAATATGAGATTGCCTCTTTCATTTCATCAAAATAAAGGGCAATTCTTCCATTGAGAAAGTGAAAGAGTGGAGAAAGGGTTTTACTTTCAGTATGTTTAAGCTGCTCCCTGGCCTTTTCCATCTTATGGAGACGCATATAAGCTTGAGCCACATGCAGGTTCATAAAGTCATTTTTCGGATAGAGCTCCAACAGTTTATCAGCACATTGAAAAATGAAATCGCTATACTCCTCAAAGGAGAAATGTTTGACTACATAAATGGCCGAGTAAGGAACATCGGCGTTAGCTTTTAAGAACTCGAAAAACTCATTTTTGTAACCAGCTTCATCTTCTTCGAGCTTTTCTCCTAACCACTGCAATCTGCGGAAATAATCATCCTCAGCTTTAGATAAAAAGTGCAGCTCATGGGCTCTTTCCTTTGGAACGCACACAATGGACATATAACCCGTTGAGACATTGGCCTTTTCCAAATCATTAGCAGATACATACATTTTGTCCAGAAGATTAGGCTCTTGTATATGATAAAAATCAAACACACTGTCATACCCATTCATGACTTGAACATGAGAAGAATGCTCAAAATCAACACTTAACAGAATCGGGATATTCTTCTTCAAAAGTTGTTGATACAGCTCTTTCTTACCAATAAAATAACGGCATTCAAATCCGATGTTTTCAAGATAATCAACGGTAGTCGACAGCTTCGAACCGGTAAAATCAAATATATGAGAGGCGATTTCATCCTGGGTAATGTCCATTCCATAAAACTTAAGGATCATCTCCAAGCTTGCTGGCACGCAATAGTTACTTTTTTGAATAATCGGCTTGATTTTCAGCTTAATACATTCACCCTGATCATTTTTAACAGTAAATAAGGACTTCTCTTTAACCTCATTAGCTAAAAGTTCAAATTCTCCTAATCGGTAATAAGCTGTTTTAGTTAAATGTCGAAAATATTTATGATAAGCATGCTCTGGAATTTTCTCATTCAATTCCTGAATCACTTCAAGCATTTCAGTCATTTTGCCGAGGTCACGATATCGTTTCACTTTTTCTAACATGAAGGAAGGTGATTCAGGGTAAAGCTTCTCCCCCTTCTCAACAAGGTCCAGAGCCTCTTCCATTTGACCATTACAAGCTTTTAAATCAGCTAGCAGCAGATAACAAATCCGTCCGTTTTCGGGATCTGTGAGGCCTTGTTTAAAGTATTCCTCCGCCTTCTCCCTATTTCCGGTTTGCATATATACATAACCAAGTTTGTCATATATTGGACTTGAGGAATCCTTCACCTTTTCCAGAAGCTCTTCCGCTTCATTAAATAACTTCATTTCTAACAAACAACGAATCTTGCAAAAATATAGTCGTTCGCCCTCTTCACCTTCCTGAAATTGGTTTTCAGCAATCACAGCAGAGATAAGCTCATCGGCTTCTAACAGCTTTCCATTATCAAGCAGTTCCTCACAATACCAAGAGGTCGTTAAAATGCAAGGAAATCGGCGGTATGCATAGCGAGCAATAAAAGAACTAAAATGAAACATCAAAAAATGGTCAGTCAATCGAATCAATATCTGAAATTCCTCGGCAGACTTTATTTTATTAAGCTCCTGTTTGAATTCAGTGTAGCGCAGCGTATTTATACGGTGTATCTCCTGATTTATGATATCTAAAGCTTGGTTATATTTTTTCTGGTCATATAAGGATTTCAGCTTTGTAATCATATCTATAGTCCCCCAGGCATCCTTTGTCCTAATAACTCTAGCATATAGAAAAATGTCAGAAAATTCTAGTAGGAAAACTATCTTTTACTTTTAAGTGCGGTTATTATAGAATACACTTAGATTTGCATAAGGAAGGATCAAATGAACATAACAAAAAAGTACTCTCTTAAAAAGAAAGAATTATCAACGATCCAATTAATCGTGATTTTTTATCTATCTGCACTAATCATTTCTACTTTAATATTGAAAATACCACTTGCTCATCACGAAAATGTTTCACTAAGTCTAATCGATGCCCTATTCACCTCTGCAAGCGCCATAAGTGTAACGGGCTTAAGTGTAATACCCATCAAAGATACGTTTAATAACTTCGGTATATTTCTGTTATGTATCGTCCTCCAATTAGGCGGATTAGGGGTTATGTCGCTTAGTACCTTCGTCTGGATCATGATTGGAAAAAAGGTAGGATTAAAGGAAAGACAGCTTATCATGGTCGACCAAAACCAGTCTAATTTATCAGGACTGGTTCAGCTGGCAAAACGAATTTTTATCACCATTATTTCTTTTGAGCTGATTGGCGGCATTATCTTGGGCTTTCGGTTTATGAAGTACTTTGAAAGTCCCTTAACGGCATTTAAACATGGCTTATTTGGCTCCATTAGCGCTACCACCAATGCCGGATTTGATATTACAGGTGAATCACTTAACCCTTTTAGTCAAGATTACTTTATTCAAAGTATTATCATACTATTGATGATCGTTGGTGCAATCGGCTTTCCCGTGATTGTCGAAATTTACGAATATTTTTTAAGTATAAAAAGTAAGAAAAGATATCATTTCACGCTATTTACAAAATTAACAACTGCTACTTTTGTTATCTTGAGCACTCTTGGTACCCTGATAATCTATTTACTTGATAGCCGCTACTATTTTGCTGATCGATCCTGGCATGAATCCTTTTTTTACTCCTTGTTCCATTCCATCACAACGAAGAGTGCAGGACTGGCAACGCTGGATATTAATGAATTCACACCAAGCAATCAGCTCTTTATTTCGATTTTAATGTTTATCGGCGGCTCGCCGAGCAGTGCCAGCGGCGGTATTCGAACCACTACCTTTGCCATTGTCTTACTTGCGATTTTCTTTTATGCACAAGGAAAAAGTTCCATTAAAATCTTTAGAAGAGAACTACATAGCGAGGATGTATTAAAATCGTTTATTGTCATTTCAACTGCAGCCATCCTTTGTTTTGTCTCGATTCTTGTACTATCGATTACGGAGAAAGGCACCGTGCTTCAGGTCATTTTTGAAGTATCATCTGCCTTCGGAACGAATGGATTATCATTGGGATTAACACCGATGCTGACTACCTTCGGAAAAATTTTAATCATCCTGTTGATGTTTATCGGTAGAGTGGGGATTGTAACTTTCTTACTTATATTACGAAGAAAAGACAATAGCCAGGAAAAAATACATTATCCAAAAGAAAAGGTTACCATCGGATAAATGCATAGGGGGGATTGAATCCCCCCTTTTGTTATGCATTGATAACAATTGTTGTATCGGAGCCTTTACCGGACATCGCTGCGTTTATACCCATTGGGATTGTCGCAATAGGCTGAACATGTCCGAAATTAACATTCGCGATTACCGGGATATTTTTTAATTCCTCCTTTGTTGCGATGACCCTCTTTATTGCGGCCTCTGTTACATTTGAATCTTTCTGAAACCTGCCAATAAGGATTCCTCTAATCCTGTTTGCGTCAGGCAGTTGAAGCAGTGATTGAAGCACATGGTCAAAGGAATGAATATGAGCTTCCTCATCTTCCTCGATAAAAAGAATAGCATCCTTTAAAGAAGGCATATAAGGTGTTCCCTGTAATAAATGCAGGGTACTTAAATTACCGCCAATCAGGTTTCCTTCCGCTTCCCCTTCATTTATGACCAAATAGTTTTTCTGTTCAATAAAGGTCCGTTCCTCCTGATCCAGATACCATTGATAAAGTCCATATAATTGTGTAAAAAGAAAG
>NZ_JACWFG010000044.1 GCF_019749295.1 Neobacillus niacini | reverse complement strand
AAACTCTAACTTCCGGGGGTCACATCATTCTCCTGGTCCTTTTTGACCAGGAGAACCGTCCCCGCGGCAAAAAAACATTTACAAATTCTAACAATTGACTTACAATTAGATTAATAATGGTTCTCAATCAAGAACTTCTCGAATGAAGGCGTGAAATAATGATATATCCTCTAATTGAGCAGAAAAAAAAGATCCATATTGTAAGAGATATGAATTCATGTGAATGTGGTCTGCAGTATCATTCCGATTTGGTTATTAAAAGGAAAACACTGAAGCAAATTAAGTTCGTTGAATTAGGCAAGGTAACCTGTAAAAAATGCGCATCAAGCCTTAATAGCAGTGTTTAATATCCCTGCATGTGCAATAAAACACATTTTTTAGAAACTGATATGGTTAGTTTATTTTAATGAATGTTATTTAGGAGGAACCATAAATAAAATGGGAACAGCTTACCTTGATGAAAAAGAGCTTGATAAAGAATGGTTAGAATTGATTTTAGAAGCACGAAGATTAGGAATTCCTTATGATGACATTAAGGATTTTCTAAAGAAGTCTGCGTTGACCTTATAATAAGGTCTTTTTTTCGTGAGTAACTCTATCTAGTGCTGAAAAAAAAGCATATCTAGTCAGACATGCTTTGGTATACCTGGATATACATTATTAATTTAACATCAAAATGCGCTAATAGAATCTTCTGCCAATCTTTCTATTTCCTCTTCTATATTTAAACTCTCAATTTCTTTAATTACTTGAACATTTTTCGGGAGCAATACAAGCGCTTTATTCTCTGCAGTAATTTCATAATCGACCTCACAGACAGCTGGTACTTGTCCAATAATCCGCTGAGCCACTTCAAATGGTACTTCTAATTGAGCCACCTTGTGACCGTTAGATACCCCATTTTCATCAGAAATTGTCTGTTTCTTACTAAGAATATGAATTTCTCCACCTCGAACCAATTTACCTTCACAATTCTCTTGGTCATATGTACGTGCATAAATAACGACCTCACGATGTTTCATCTATAATCCCACCTCCATTTATTAACAATTCATATTAATTATAAGTTCTTTATTAAGAACATTCAAGTCTGCGACTTCCTTTTATATAAAAATTAAGCCTCTTCACATAAAAATAACTAAACCAATCTATCCACATGGAATAGCTTGGTTTAGTTCTATAAATATCATTTGACAGGAACTTATAATATCTCTCCATTACTTTCAATCACTTTTTTATACCAATGGAATGATTGTTTCCTTCTTCGTTCCAGTGTTCCACTTCCGTCATCATTCTTATCAACATAGATAAATCCATAACGCTTGGACATTTCACCCGTTGACATACTCACAAGGTCAATACATCCCCAGCTTGTATAACCCATCAGTTCTACTCCATCTTCAATTGCCTCCCCCATAGCCCTCACATGTTCGCGGAGGTAATCAATCCTGTAGTCATCATTGATGGAACCATCCTCCTCTAGTTTGTCATACGCACCTAAACCATTCTCAACAACAAACAATGGAACCTGGTATCTTCCATAAAGCTTGTTTAAACTGATGCGTAACCCAACCGGATCGATTTCCCAGCCCCAATCACTGGCCTTTAAGAATGGGTTTTTCACTCCTCCTACAATATTACCTTGTGCCTTTTCTTCTTCATTCTTTTCTTTTTTATCGGTGCGGGACATGTAATAACTTAAGCCAATATAGTCGACTGTCCCCTCTTTGATGATGTCCAAATCACCATCCTGTATCTCTAAATTGATGTTTGCCTCTTTAAAAAAGCGCTTAATGAATGCAGGATACTCACCGCGTACTTGAACATCTCCACAGAAATAATTAAATAATTCCTCTTCTTTTAAGGCATACATAATGTTTTCCGGATTACAATCGTAAGAGTACACAGGTGCAAACAGAATCATGCAGCCGATTTTCGCACCAGGTATAATTTCCTTACAGGATTTTACTGCTATAGCACTAGCAACAAATTGATGATGGAAAGCTTGGAATGTCTCATGGTAGCGATTGTCCTTTGTTTTTGGAGAAAATCCCATACTCATTATTGGCATCTTCAAGGCACCGTTGATTTCGTTAAAGGTCATCCAATATTTCACTTTATTCTTATACCGCTTAAGAATAATAGTGGAATATTTCTCAAAGAAGGCAACAACCTGGCGATTCCGCCAGCCGCCATATTCTTTCACCAGGTGAAGCGGCATTTCATAGTGAGAAATCGTCACTACTGGCTCAATTCCATACTTTAATAGTTCATCAAAAACCCGGTCGTAAAAGGCCAAACCTTCTTCGTTTGGTTCCACCTCATCGCCATTTGGAAAAATTCGTGTCCAAGCAATCGACATCCGAAATACTTTAAAGCCCATTTCCGCAAACAAAGCAATATCTTCTTTATAACGATGGTAAAAATCAATGGCCTCATGATTGGGATACGTGTATTTCTCATGATTAATTTCAAAGTCAAAACCAGCAGACATTAATATGTTAAGGCGCTCTTTCCCCCCCGGCAGAACATCGGCAATATTTAAGCCCTTATTCCCTTCATTAAATCCACCCTCAATTTGGTTAGCTGCAGTTGCACCACCCCATAAAAAACCTTCAGGAAACAAATTGTCTTGTATATATTTCATTCCATTAATCCTCCTGGCTGATTACATTGGAGTTACAAATAAAACCTAATATCCTACTCTTTTAACTTGCTCAATTTTACCATATTTATAAAAAATAAAACCGGGGGGACGGTTCTTCCGGCCGTTTAGGCCAGGAGAAAATATGCTTTTATACAGGCGAATTCGCCCACATGAACTCGTTGCTAAGAAAACAAATCTATCCCTATCCACCTACTATCGGTATTTAAACAAAGCCCTTGAGCGCCTATATCAGGTTCTTGCGCAAAAGTAATCTAATCATCTCCCGATAAAAATAAAAAAGATGCAGGCTGCTGAAATACCTGCATCTTTTTCCTTATATCATTTATACCCACTGAATAGACCCAAACTCCCCATGCGGATGTGATTGTAATTTAAATCTTCTATACTCGTATTCTAATTTCGATAGGGACAATTTATCAAGCTGTTGATCTTCTTTATTATAAACATTTACGAAAATTAATTTATTAATAAGTTTTTGTCGTTTTTTTTCATCTTTATTTCTCATCAGAAACACTCCTTTAGTTATACAAAATCTTTACCCTTGATTTCAACAACCTTAAGTCGTTTTTAGATTAATATTATTATAACCCTACAATTCCGACCTGTAAAGTATGATTTAAAAATAAACAAAAAAAACACTGTCTTTATGACAGTAATGGGTTTTGATTTAACATGGATAAAGTCCATATAATTGTGTAAAAAGAAAG
>NZ_JACWFG010000043.1 GCF_019749295.1 Neobacillus niacini | reverse complement strand
TTGACGTTACTGTTTGTTTAGTTTTCAAAGAACAATACATTGTCGTGTTAGCGACTTTTACATCTTAACAAATGCACTATGTCATTGTCAACATATTTTTTAAATTAATATAAATCTTGGTGGAGCCTAGCGGGATCGAACCGCTGACCTCCTGCGTGCAAAGCAGGCGCTCTCCCAGCTGAGCTAAGGCCCCAATTTTAGTAGAATAAAGAATGGTCGGGAAGACAGGATTCGAACCTGCGACCCCTTGGTCCCAAACCAAGTGCTCTACCAAGCTGAGCTACTTCCCGTAAAATATGGCGCGCCCGAAAGGAGTCGAACCCATAACCTTCTGATCCGTAGTCAGACACTCTATCCAATTGAGCTACGGGCGCATTTAATTGATGGTTAATTTCGCTGCTGCGAAAAAACATTAAGTGTTTTGCTTTGCAAAAACCACTGATTATTCTTTTCAAAAGAAATAACATGGTGCCGAGGACCGGAATCGAACCGGTACGGTAGTCACCTACCGCAGGATTTTAAGTCCTGTGCGTCTGCCAGTTCCGCCACCCCGGCAATATTGGAGCGGAAGACGGGATTCGAACCCGCGACCCCCACCTTGGCAAGGTGGTGTTCTACCACTGAACTACTTCCGCGAATATTGTTTTCTATCATAAGATACATAAGTGCGGGTGAAGGGAGTCGAACCCCCACGCCTTACGGCGCCAGATCCTAAGTCTGGTGCGTCTGCCAATTCCGCCACACCCGCCTATTGAAGTTTATTTGCTATTGCAAATAGAAAGTTATTTTCACTTTCGTGAAAAAACCTTGGTGAGCCATGAAGGACTCGAACCTTCGACCCTCTGATTAAAAGTCAGATGCTCTACCAACTGAGCTAATGGCTCGAATAAGAAAAGTTTCCTAAGCTCATTCTGGCATCGTAAGATGCTCTGCTTCAGAAAGAAGCATGGTGCCGGCGAGAGGACTTGAACCCCCAACCTACTGATTACAAGTCAGTTGCTCTACCAATTGAGCTACCCCGGCACATAGTAATAATAGTCTTGGTGGAGGATGACGGGATCGAACCGCCGACCCTCTGCTTGTAAGGCAGATGCTCTCCCAGCTGAGCTAATCCTCCATATATAGTACAGCCTGGCAACGTCCTACTCTCACAGGGACTTTCGTCCCAACTA
>NZ_JACWFG010000042.1 GCF_019749295.1 Neobacillus niacini | reverse complement strand
ACACTCTACGGGACTGCCCGTCGCACAAAAAGGAGCTGCTATGCAGCTCCTTTTTATCATTCACTGATTCCACTGTTAAATTTTGATAGAATATGTAGGTTCCCCGAATGTCAGTATTTGATCATCTGAAAAACCCAATCTTGAATAAAATAATTTACCGGCATCGTTTTGAGGATGAACCGTTAAACGTAATCGTTGACAAGACGGATGAGCTTTTTTTAAATGTCTGATTAATTCGTTTAACGCTTTAGAACCCACCCCAGATCGTTGAAATTTTTTATCTATAAAAAAATGAAAAATCCAATAGTCTTCAACACTTCCAGGTGTATAATGCAGATTAAAGAATCCTAACAATTGAGCTTGATCAGATATGCCGTACGGCTCTACAACTCTTCCGTCCGGCCTTATGTAAGCCTTCGCTAGTGCAATCGCTACAGGCGGAGTAATAGATGCAACAAATTTTTGTTGTTCAGCGTTTACGGATAATTCAAGAGCCTCTCTCCAGTTATCAGAATTAATCTTTACCAGCTCTATATTAGATATGACTAAAACCTCCCCGAACCTTTTATTAAATTGTTATATTATTGTACTAGCCACGAGAGAATTTGGTAATATTCTTAGAAAAAAATAAAAGTAAACCTATAATGAAGGAGATTAAACCAAACCCAAATGTGAAATTAGTAATATTCCAAATAAATGAAGGTGTTAAATCAATAATGGCCTGCATCTCTTGTATATTACCATTGTATGATGTAAAGATAAGTACTTTTTCTAACCCGCTTAAACCCATTAAAATAATCCCAGATAAGATAAAAACTAACCCTAAACTTTTCATCCTTTCCCATTTCCCCTTTCTCCATCATATGCCAGCTCTTTGTTTTAAGGAAGAGATTTTACGGATGTAATGGTAAATAAATTACCACTTCTTCCTCACCATGATCCATTGAATGATAGGTTTCGACTATAGAAGATTCTAGATCCCTTTTTAACCCTTGTTCCTCAGTCCAATTTAATAAATGGTTATGTAGGGTTCCGATATTTATCATGCTTCCCCTAGTCGTTACATAGTTTTGGTCTATTTCTATATATTCCATTCCATTTGGAACTTCTGTTAAAGGTTCCTTAAGTACTACCCCTACTAAATAGTTACCTTCTAAATGGTTTACATCTCTTTTAGGTTCAAATAGGGCTATTTCAGAAACAGAACTCATTTCAATTTCATCTAAACGATTTAGAAATTGCTGCGCAAGTTTTGGAACCTCAGTACCAAAATCAGCAAAAGCTCCTCTGCCTTTTATACCTGCTACTCGAAAACTTCTCCTAACCTTTTTACATTCCATATCCTATTCCCCCAGTCTTAAATATCTAACTATAAAATTTCTCTTTCAGCCCATTTATTTCCTTCTATCAGTTGTTTCTTTACTAATAAGACTGCAGCCCACATTAAAAACACCGTCACCCGATGTTTTTTTTCTAATTTATAACTATCCCTATCAATTAATCTACCTATTTATCATTTTCCTTATTATTCTTTTTGGCAATTCGTAATGAGCTAGTAATAAAAGCATATACAAATCAAGAATCCAAATACTTGTTGATAAGTCATAGTCCTCTTTATTTATTTTCTGTTCAATTTCATTCATTAAACCTACCGATAATGAACAAGCAAGAAAGTATAGGTATTGAGTTAATGCGTACATCCAATCTTGCTGGTTTCCTCCTATTGCTACAATCGCTGAAAAGACAGATACTACAAAAAACCATATACTAGCTAAAATCGATATAACCAAAATTATAAAACGAAAAAAGCCAAATATATATAAAACTAACGTTTTTATTATAATCACCACCGTTTGAATTTCAAATTATTATAGAATACGCAGGGTCACCATATGTCATTATATAATCATCTTAAAAACCCAATTTTCGCAAGATAATTTGCCAATTCAATAACTAAAATACCACAGTTTACCTGTCGTCATTTTAAATTCTTTTTGAACATAGCCCATTTTAGTTTGAGTGCATTATTTCACAAATGAGTGTTTTCATCCTTCTTCAATAGACTTTGCAATAACTTCACATTTTTTTATGGCCCAAATGTAATGATTGGACGTGTTTGCTGCAAAATAGCTATATAAATTACTTGTTTTTGTCCACTTATAATATCTTTTTGTCATGATTTCTTCATTGGTATGTAATTTAATTAAGTTCATTACTCTTTCATGGCTTAACTTCAATTTGTTCATAGCCAGATTTAATGTTACATCTTGGTATTTTTCCCAAATTTGGATATTAAGGAGATTAATACTACTCCATTTATAGCCAGGTGCCGGCATAAAAGGAGTATCTCCATCCATCCCTTCTCTATACCACCTCTCTAGCATTGCATGCCATTCATAAAGGTGCATTAATACATCACGAAAATTCTTATCTCTTTCATGCGTTTCAATAGAAATGCCCCTTTTTCTGCTTGGTACAGATTCAATTATTAGGATCAGTGATTTGAAATTCATGTCGCTATTTAACAATAGAATTTCCTTTTCACTCTTTGCTGTCATAGGATTCCCTCCTTTTTACTATATTTTAACATTAGAACATATGGGCTTGGCAATAAATGTAAGTCTAGAAAATTCAACTAACTTGCCTTAGCAAAATAAGAAAAGGCTGCCGCAGCAACCTGATTTTATAATAAAGCCCCCCCGCTGGTTTAACAAGACAATGCCTTCTTTTATAAAATTTGGGTATGCCTGCCATGGCTATCAGTTAAGGTAAGGATTCCAGCCTTATTTATGGATTTATCATTAATAATCAAAGAATATTAAAGTCAACCGACCAACCCATTCAAATGTATTCTTCAATAAAGAAGCCGAACACCTGCAAAAGATAATTTATCTTGCAGGTGTTCGGCTTTTCGATAATCGCCCTAAATTTTAAATACTTGCTCTGTTATAACTGAATGTTGATTTAACTGTGTTTGGAAAATAAGCGGAGTTTTTCCGTTTAAATTGGGAAATAACCATATTTCCTTAAAAATAGGCGGAGTTTTTCCGCTTATTGTTTCCAAATCCTTGTAATTTGTCTTATTTAAAGCAGTTAAGCGGAATATCTCCGCGTATATCTGCTTCTAAAGGTTACTCTGTAAACAATAGCCGGAAATTCTCCGCCTATGAATTCTCACCCCTACACGAAAATCAACAATGAATAATAACAGAGCTTAAATACTAATTTCCTCAATAATTGAATTTCCCTCAGTAGTCTCAGCATCAAGCCATTTCCAATTTTCATATAACCTAATTCGCCCATCTGGTAAGACTTCAGGAGTAGAAATACATTGACCGCCTCTAATTTCATTTTTGGAGTTAACGTGGTTATATCTAAACTCCAAGCAACCGTTATCCCTTATTACTCCAATCAATGTTCCTTTTACAATTTCCCCTCCGCTATATGTTGCTGAGATGATAAACCCCTCTTGCTTGTATTCAAAAATAGTCTTTGAAGAAACTTCACCATTATTTGTATTTTCAATTGACACAAAGCTACGACCATTAAAATCTATCACTTTTTCTCTTCCCCTTTGCCCAATATTTTTGGGTTTGTTAAGTAGTATTGTTGTTTTTCAGGTATAAAATATGGGAACGTACGATTTGGACGTTCCCGTGCATATTCCATAATAGCCCCTCTTAATTGGATAACTATAAATCTAATGTAGCTTTTTTAAAAGCTGCGTTTCCCTGCCCAAGCTCCTTGCATTTTACTTAGGAATACAATTTGCCCAATATGATATGCGTCGTAAACTGGCCCTATAACGGAAAAATGAGTGTTTTGTTATTTTGAAAATTATGATAACCTAAGTTTATCATAAGTTGTGTTAACTGAGAAAGAACAACTGTCTAAAACCATTTTGGTTATCTTAAAGCTATCTTTATATGTTTGATGGTGTCTAAGAATTGGCACTCTTGCACCGTCTGGTTTTAGTAGAAACCTTCATATTCTCCTCTAAAATGTTTCGTTCTATAATCTAGTTAAATGTAAAAAGACACCTTCTTATTAAAGAAAAGCGCCCTTTTGCTGAATAAAATTAAATCCTAGTTCAATTGTTCCTAGACATCTTTTTCATGAATGGTTTTACCCTATTAAGTAAAACCTCTGTTACCTTTAACTTATATTATAAAGATGGATAAGTAATCTTTCCTGTTTCTACTAGTTCCTTCAAACCTAA
This sequence comes from Neobacillus niacini, assembly GCF_019749295.1. Classification (GTDB taxonomy): domain Bacteria; phylum Bacillota; class Bacilli; order Bacillales; family Cytobacillaceae; genus Neobacillus; species Neobacillus niacini_D. The sequence goes on along the minus strand of NZ_JACWFG010000042.1, from coordinate 3,057 downwards.
AAACATATAATGCCAACCTTGTTCGGTCTCTTTTTTCCAATCTTCATGTGCTTTTTCAATGTCGTCTGTGGTCCAACTCTCTTCATGGGTCACGTTAATTTCTTGTGTGAAGATCATTTCACAGCCTGATTCAAGCGGTTGGATCTCTACTGTAATGTCATCTTCTAAATCACTATATTGAGGCATTTTGAATGTGAAAACAAGTTTCGTTGGTGGTTCCACCACTTTGTATTCTCCAATAGCTCTGTAATCTTTCCCATCTCGATGATCCACAATTTCCCATGTTCCGCCGACACGTGGATCACTCTCTGCCACTTTATTAGTATGTTCCATGGTAAACATCCATTTTTTAAGCATTTCTGTGTTCGTCCACGCGTCAAACACTTTTTCTGCTGGAACATCAAATTTGCGTTTCATATTAAGGAATGTTAATGATGTTTTTGTCATACGTACCTTCCTCTTCCACAATTATTACCCTATTGAATCAATATTTTCACTATTATACTTCCCTATTCCAATCCTCTACAATCTGTACCGATTATTGAAACACAAGTATAACATTGTGCTCTTCAAATTAACTGCACCGTTAACTCAACAAGAAAAGGGATTGCAGGGCTAGACTTAAACTCTTGCGCACATTAATTTTAATAAGAGCCCTCTTGAATAACGGAGCGCCCAATTTATGTAATTTTCATCTATAATATGTAACTTTCCAACTCTTCTTTTTGACGAAAATGATGACGAAAATGCATTCCAACCAAATTATACCATTCCTTTGCGTTCAGCCAGCCGAATCCTCCATGTTTCACTTTATTATTGGGGTTAATATAATCCACTTTCGATTCCCATTGACCCAATCTTTGAATTAAATGATCCATCCTGATAATTAAATCTTCCTTACTGTCTGAATTATTGGGTGGAGAATTTAGTTCATCTGGTAATTTTATTTTAATAGGTGGAAACCCTCCGTTCCTAAATAATTGCTCGCCAAACTGTGTTTTCCCAAAAGGGTTTGCCTCATTTAAATTTGCACATATCTCCATATTATCAAGATACTCATGGGCAACAACAATTAAATGGTCATACATTTGCCCAATAGACCAAACCCCTTCTTCCGAGATATATCTAAGCTGCTTCAATGAATAATTGTAAAGATCACTTTTGAAAGTAATAAGCAGTTTATTTTCACTCAATTAAATTCTCCTTTGTAATAAACAAATGAAATTTGAAACCTTAGCTATTTTTGAATTAACATTTGCACACCATTAAGTGATTTACACTTTGAAATTAAACCATAAACCATTTGATTATGCTCAATTTCGCTTTAATTTTCATGGTAGTTGAATAATTGGATGAAACTTTAATTTAAAATATTTTTAAATACAGGGGTTCTCCAGGATAATCCTAAGTATAAATAATATTATAAGTGGGTTTGACGACTCCATTAGAATACTGTTTCATGTCCACTAACCTTAATTTAAGACGTGGTTTTACGTTGCCGAATAGAGAAATACCTTCACCAACTATAATTGGATTAACCTTCAGCACTAATTGATCAATCAGTTGATGATTAAGTAACGACCCAGCCAATTCTCCGCCTCCGCACAGCCAGATTTTACCGTTCACTTGCTGTTTAAGATTCTCAATAAACCCTATAGCATCTCCTTTAATAAGTTCGACTTCCTCGTTCGACTCAAACTGCATGGAGTTTGAGAATATGTAATGTTTTATGCCCTTATAGCCAGGTTCACCCGGTTTAGCACCGAATTGAAATCCAAACTCATATGTTTTTCCTCCCATCAACACTGCATCGTATTTCTGAATATCTGATAAAAAGTCAGGAACATGATCGCCATCAAATAAAAAGAGAGAATTATTAATATTCCCATCTATCATACCTTGATCAGCAATAAAGTTGTCTAGTGAAACTGCAACATGATAAATCAATTCAGCCATTCAGTCATCCCTCCAAGAAAATGAACTCCCTAGTAAATTCTATAAAACAAGTTTAATTTCCTTTTCTTATTAATCAGTTAACCTGCCCAGTTAACTCAATTTGTTTTTCCCCACAGTCTATGCACTGCACCATAAATTAAATTACAAATTTGTAATGAGATTTGTGTCATTCGTCATTATTGAAAGTAAGTTATACTCTGTTGAAAGTAAGTTGTACGGTAGAAAATATAAAGGAATGTCTTAATTTTGGAGACATTCCTTTTTTCTAACTAAAAATATGTAATTTCCTTCTTAAACTAAAGCTACCCGATACTTTAAGTCCAATTCTTCACAAACTGATATTGCTTCACAAAACTGACCTGCTGCAGAACATCGAAAAGGCGATTTCTAATTAAAGGATCACACCCAATATATATAGAAACCGACTAAATTAATATCTATTTGAATTATTTATTCGAATGAGATGAAAGACCCCGACCTATAAGGTTTGCAGAAACAGGCTTTTTACCTAATTCCCTTGCCCATATTGATAATTGCCCTATATGGTGAATTTCGTGAGCAATAGTATGTCGCATTATTTCACCCCAAGTATCCGTCACAATTCTTCCATCTTGCAAGGTATCATAAAATAATTTATTTTCCATACTAGCATCCCAGCTGTTCACAAAGTTTTCCACCTCTAAATGAAATTCAGCGTCCAATTTTCGAACTTTGATCAAGCCTTTATAACTATCGAAACTCTCCTGAAAGTCAGTTTTACCTTGTAAGAGACGTATCCAGCTCCATTCGACATCAACAATATGGAAAAGTGTATGCAATATACTTCCCATTCCACCCGTTCGGTTCCGCAGAAGTTCTTCTTCACTTAACTCTTCACACCAACGATACCAGTCTTCTCTTACCATCCAGTTATATCTAAAAAAAGTTTGCAAAAATGCCCCTCCCCATTTAGAAAATAATTTAACTGTTAAAATACTTTTAGAGCAATGCCAAACGATGTTAAATATTACTATTTCTACAAACATAGGTTGAATTCCTTTTTCAACAATCCTGCCATTTAGTTCAAAACAATAAAGTAGGGAAACCTTTCTCAAGGCTTCC
>NZ_JACWFG010000041.1 GCF_019749295.1 Neobacillus niacini | reverse complement strand
CTTAACCAATTTTTAAAGCGAACTCGTTTTACACACTTCTTCTGAGTTTATCTAGTTTTGAGGGAATGAAACCTCAAAAACAGTCTGGTAATAATGGCGAGAAGGTCACACCCGTTCCCATACCGAACACGGAAGTTAAGCTTCTTTGCGCCGATGGTAGTTGGGACAAACGTCCCTGTGAGAGTAGGACGTTGCCAGGCAGAATGAAACACAATCCGTTAGGGGTTGTGTTTTTTTGTTGTCTGACTGGATAAGTACTGTAATAATATAATTGGATTAAGATTTGTGACCTTGTGATTGTACTTTTAGAGAGAATGGTAACGAATAGGAGTTACTCGTGCCTGTACATAAGTATTTTTAGAGAAAACGGTAACGAATAGTATCTATTCGTGCCCGTTCAGAGCAATTATCAGTGACATGGGTAACGTAAAGCAAGCAATTGTTGCATTACTCCTTCTCTTTGTAGATAGAAGAAACATAGATAAGAAGAAGACCTGCTAACGCATTCTGTGTTAATATATTATCTAGTTGAGATTTTAACAAGATTAGTATGTAGGTTTTTTACATAGAAGGAAGTGTGATTATTTTGTCTAGTGCAGTCCTAACAGAAGACAATATATTAAATAATTTACGTGCTGATTGTGGAAATTGCTTTGGTTTATGCTGTGTGGCTCTGCCTTATGCAAAATCAGCCGACTTTGCCTTTGATAAAGACGGCGGAACACCTTGCCGTAATTTACAATCTAATTATTTATGTGGCATACATGAAAATCTTCGAAATAAAGGGTTTCGTGGATGTTCGGCATATGAATGCTTTGGGGCTGGCCAAAAGGTATCGAAAATCACATATAATGGAAAGGATTGGAGGACGAACGAGGACGTTTCTCAAGAGATGTTTGAGGTTTATCCAATTATGCAGCAGCTTCATGAGATGCTTTGGTATTTAAACGAAGCTTTAATGAATGATGCTGCAAAATCAATCAATACAGAATTACGTCTTTGTTTTGCAGAGACTGAAGAACTTACATATAAGAGTCCAGAATTCATAAAGAGCATTGATGTATCCGAGCATAGAACTAAGGTAAACAAGTTACTAACCCGTACCAGTGAATTGGTTCGTGCTCAAGTTACTAAGAAGCAGCAAAAAAATACTCGACGCGGTATGGATTATATAGGAGCAAAGTTAAAGGAAGCCGATTTAAGAGGCGCGAACCTAAGAGGTGCCTTCCTTATTGCAGCAGACTTAAGAAACGCGGATCTTAGATGGAGTGATGTCATTGGTGCAGATTTTAGGGATGCGGATATCAGTGGGGCAAATCTTACTGGAAGTATTTTTCTTACTCAGGCTCAAGTGAATGCGGCAAAAGGAAATAAACATACTAAATTACCAGGCACATTAACTAGACCTGCCCATTGGGAGTAAAAATAATAAGATATATTGGTTATAATTCCTATTTATAATAAGGAAACATACTTGAATTTTTACTATAAGTAAGCCTAAAATATAAGAATGGAAAATTTACAACGATATTAATATGATAAAGTAGGGAAAACAAATGATTGCAAAAACAGAAGAAGATATTCAAGCGTTGAAGGAAATCGGCAAAATTTGTGCCGAAATTAGAGATGAACTGGTACAAAGAACAGTACCTGGTATAACTACAAAAGAACTAGATGATATAGCTGGGCAGCTTTTCGAAAAGGCTGGTGCCATTTCAGCACCAAAGGGTGAATACGATTTTCCTGGCTATACCTGTATAAGTGTCAATGAAGAAGTGGCCCATGGCATCCCAGGGAAAAGAGTTATTAAAGAAGGAGACATCGTAAATATTGATGTATCCGGTTCAAAGAATGGTTACTTCGCTGATACAGGTATTTCTTTCGTAGTAGGTGAAGGGGAAGAAATATTAACGAAAATTTGTGATGTAGCTAAATTGGCTTTTGAAGCTGGACTTAAGAAAGCGAAGCCTGGTTCAAAGAAAAGTGGAATAGGAAAAGCGGTCATTCAAACGGCGAGACAGCACGGCTTAACGGTAATCATGAATCTAACAGGGCACGGAATCGGACGAACAATTCATGAAGCTCCAGATCATATTTATAATTATCATGATACGTGGGATGATGAGCTTTTAAAGGAAGGCATGGTAATTGCATTTGAACCTTTCATCTCTACCAAAGAAGAGGAAGTTTTTCAAGTAGAAGGTGACGATTGGACGTACGTGACAGAAGAAAGTTTTGTTGCTCAGTACGAACATACCATTATTCTAACAAAAAACGGACCGATAGTTACAACTCTCTAAAAGGAATTTCAAGTGCCAGCTTTTGTGCCTGGCACTTTCCATTTTAATCAACAAAGAAAAAATGCGGATTCCCGAAGAATCCGCTTATTTTTATTATTTTTATTATTTTTATTCTTTCTTAAATTTAATTGTACTTCTTACTGTATTAATCGGACGTACAAGTCTTTCAATTTGATCTCGTTTTGATTCAAAGAATGGCGGTAGTGATAGTTTTTCACCAAGTGTTTCATAAGGTTCATCACCCATAAATCCAGGACCGTCTGTTGCAAATTCAAATAAAATATGAGGGGCAACTCTTGAGTATAAAGATCCGAAAAAGTATCGATCGACAAAACCAGATGTTTGGAATCCGAAACTCCGCATGTGCTGATCCCATTCCTCCAAAACAGAACGATCTTCAACCCGGAACGCTGCGTGGTGAACCGTACCAAATCCTTGCCGTGCTTGTGGCAAAACTGCATTATGTTCAACCACTACTTGTGCTCCATTCCCGCCTTCACCTACTTCGAATAAATGAAAGGATCCTTCTTGAGCTATTTCTTTAAAAAGTAGAACCTTCTCCATCATTTCTTTAAAATAATCAAAGTCAGCAATACGTACAAAAATAGGACCTAAACTAGTAATCGCATATTCCAATGGTATCGGACCATCTTGCCAAGGTGTGCCTGAGGCAACTCCTTCATTATTTTCATCTGAGACTAATTGGTATTGTTGGTCATCAAAATCTACAAATGATAGTGACTTTTTGCCAAATTGTTCTTTGATACCAGTATGAGTTACATTTAGACGCTCAAAACGTTTTAGCCAATAATCTAATGCTGCGTCACTAGGTACACGAAAGGAAGTTTTTGAAATCTCATTTGTTCCATGCACGCCTTTTGGAATTCCAGGAAAATCGAAAAATGTCATATCAGTTCCAGGGCTTCCTTTGTCGTCCGCAAAAAATAAGTGATAGGTCTGAATATCATCTTGGTTAACTGTTTTCTTAACTAAACGCATACCTAATACAAAGGTAAAAAATTCATAATTCTTCTCGGCGCTGCTTGTTATTGCTGTTACATGATGTATTCCTTTTAAATGATTCAACGTTTATTCCTCCATAAAGTCTTTCTTCTTATATTTTTCCCCTTCAGGCCCAATACACTCATCAGGAATGGGGCTAATTAAACTCTTGAAAATAAATATCTTTAATTCGAGATAAATATAACACGGATAAAAAACTCTGTCAATTTCGCTGTCATTAATTTATCACATTTATTAAGTTTATTTCTGTACCAATGATGTTAATCACAAACAGACTTTTAAAAAGGTGTTATTTTATGTATGAGATTAATTATCAATAACATTATTAACATAGCAAATTACGAAGGAGAATCCCAATGAGCGAATTAATTAATAACCGTGAACAATTAACCGAAAACCCAAATAAACGCCAAGCTATTTTAAAACAGATTTTTAAAGATCTTCATGAAGGAAAAAATGTTTCAGAGGTAAAAGCACATTTTAATGCGTTTATTGGAAAAATAACCATTGATGAGATTTCACAACTTCAACATGATTTTGGTGATCTTTCTATAGAAGAGATGCATCGCTTACATGCCAAGCACACAGAAATTTTTAAAGGAGCAATTGAAGAAGTGGAAAAACCAAATAAGCCAGAAGAACAACCTGGCCATCCGATACACACATTTATATTAGAAAATAAAGAAATAGATAAATTGGTAAATACTCTTCAAGTTCATTTAGATCAGTTTGAGATGGAAGATAGTCAAGAAAACATACTTTTGCTTTTAGAAGATATCAATTTATTATTAGATATTGATAAGCATTATAGCCGGAAAGAAAATTTAATTTTCCCTTATTTAGAAACGTACGGCATTTATGGACCAACAAACAACATGTGGCGGATTAACGACTTCATTCGTGACGCCATTAAAGATGCAAGAAAAAAATTAGCTTCTTATCATGGGGAAAAACAAGCCGTCATTGAAGTGATTAATTTTGTGATTCAAGAAGTTATTACTATGATTTACAGAGAAGAAAATATTCTTTTTCCTATGGCATTGAACAATTTTACCGAAGACGAATGGGTGAAAATTGCACGTGAGAGTGACGAAATTGGATATTGCTTGATTGCACCAACAGAGGTTTGGAAGCCTGAGAGACATGCATTGGATGAGAAAGCAATCTCAGAAGGGTACATTAAAATGGAAACAGGAATATTATCATTAAAACAGCTAGAGCTGCTTTTAAATCATTTACCTGTAGACCTAACGTTCATTGATCAAGATGATGTGGTGCGATACTTCTCTCATGGTAAAGAAAGAATTTTTGCTCGTACAAAGGCAGTTATTGGCCGGACAGTTCAGAACTGTCATCCGCCAAGAAGTGTACATGTGGTGGAAGAGCTATTAGCTGACTTTAAAGCAGGAAGGAAGGATACAGAAGATTTCTGGATTAAGTTCCGTGATAAATATGTATACATTCGTTATTTTGCGGTTAGAGATGAAAGTGGTAAATACATTGGAACACTTGAATTTACTCAGAATATAAATCCTATTCAAGCGATTGAAGGGGAAAAAAGAATTATGTTTTAGATTTTATGTCAACGCGTGGATACTACCACGCGTTTTCTCTATTTTTGTGATGAAAAATGGTTATAAATCCTTTTAAAGAACAAAAGTTTGTTTTACAAGGTATAATTTTGTTTATGGGAAATATTACTATTGAACCGAACCTAAATTAAATGATATTATATAAAAGTTCCCTTCGAGAGGGAGTCAAACTTTTGAGATAAAGTGTTGACTTTAACGAAGCGGATATGGTATTATATTTTCCGTTGCTATTAATCTAGTAACATTTGCTCTTTGAAAACTAAACAAACAGTAACGTCAACAAACAATTTTTTAGCTTTTTATAAAAGCTAAGCCAACGTAACAAAATGAGCTATATCAACTTTCTTGGAGAGTTTGATCCTGGCTCAGGACGAACGCTGGCGGCGT
>NZ_JACWFG010000040.1 GCF_019749295.1 Neobacillus niacini | reverse complement strand
TAAACCAGCTAATAGTTTGTCAATATTTTTCAATAAAAACTTAAAATATCTCGTGCTATACTAAAAATGTGCATGCCAAATAACCTTCCGTTATTCTAATTTTGGAAGGTTTTGTGTTATTTAGTTTATTTTTGGTTCTAAGCTATATCTTGGAAAGTGGTTCTGTTCTTTAAAAGGGCAAATATCCAATGTAAGAGTTTATTTACGCATGCAATTACAGCTACTTTAAAGGGTTTTCCTTCGCCACGTTTCTTGTCGTAAAACTCTCGCATTTTCTTGTTGCGAGGGATGATTTCATCCGTTGTTTTCTTTTTACGGCAATCACGAATCGCACAACGAACAGCCATATATAAGGCGTGACGAAGCCTACTTGACCCTCGTTTTGTAATTCGATTCTTTGTGGCTGTAAACTTACCAGATTCGAATACACTTGGATCAACTCCAGCGAAAGCTACCAGCTTTTTAGGATCAGTAAATCGATCTATCTCTCCAATTTCTGAAATAATCGTTGCAGCGATTTTTTCTCCGATACCAGGGATAGATTTGATAATATTATATTCTTCAATTTCTTTAGCGAGGGCATCTATCTCTGATTCCAACTTTGATAGGTGCTCTTTGTATTGAAGAATCATATTAATATACATACCAAGGCTTAAAATATGACTCTGGTAGATTGTCTTTTCAAAAGGGTTACGAGCTGCCGCAGCCTTAAGTTTAATCGCACTTTCTTTTGCCCACCTGATTGATCGACTTTTACATAATTCATGTATCTTATCTGTAATTGTTTCTTCACTTGCTTTAATAATATCCTCGGAAGAGGGGAACTCTGAAAGCGTTAAGAGTGATACCACCGAATATAAATCTCCAAAAACCCCCTTATATTCCGGAAACACTTGTTCAAGAACAGCTTGAAATTGAAGCTTCGTTTGGATAGTGACTCCAGTAATATTTTCATGCTGTCTTGTAAGATTCCGAAGGTTTAATAATTGGACACCACGCTTTTTATAAGGCTCTAACTCCTCTTTGTAGAACAACTCACAAAGAAGATAGGCATCTACGGCATCTGTCTTTACTTTTCTTAAACTTGAACCTCTTGCCTTGTATGAAATCAACGGATTGATAATAATCAATAAATATCCTCGTTCTTCCAAGTAATGAACTACAGGAGTTTGATAATGCCCTGTAGCTTCTAGAATGATTGAAGGCTTCTTACCAGACTCTTTTTTCACATCCTCCAGAAACGTTACAAGATAACTAAGCCCTTCAATAGTATGAGATACTTTAAAACTCTTACGATAAGGTTTGCCTTTATCTAAAAATGCTTGAACCTGACTTTCTCCTTTTGAAATATCCAGACCAACGACTGGATTCATTCTAATTCCTCCTCCTAAACTAGTAATTTGCCAGTACCCCTAATTCCTCCATGCAGTGTCACAGCTTCGCTTGTTATACGAGATCAAAGTCCCAACCAGCCTCAATCATGTTTCTACAAGTAGGGGGCGAACGGTTTAGCTGACGGGGTCGAAGCCCCACGGGCAGTTACGTTCTACCCTGGCTACTGATATAATAAGACCATAAAAAATAAGGTCAACCAGAAATATTTAGCATTCTGGCTAACCTTATAATACGAA
>NZ_JACWFG010000004.1 GCF_019749295.1 Neobacillus niacini | reverse complement strand
AAGACTGTAATAGTTTTATTGAGTTAAAGCAGCTGGTGGGTTCATATATCAAGGAGTACAATAATCATCGTTACCAGTGGGGATTAAAAAGGATGACCCCGGTACAATACCGAGGTCACCTGTTAGCAGCATAGGCTCTTTTATTAAACTGTCCATATTATGGGTTATAGATCATTTTTGCCAGCCCCTTTTTTATACAATCATTCCTTTATACATAATTTAACCCTTCAGGGAAAGGGAGAGGAATTGGAAAAATTTCTTTTAAATAACAATCCAAGTCTGGGGCTCCTTGAAGGATTAGTCTTTCTAAAGAAGCATTTTCCACAGTCATCGAACTCTGATTAAAGATAAGTTTTTTATGCTTGTTATCAACATCTTCTATTTTGACTTTCCCCTTAAAAATGGGCTCCAATTGTTTTAATAATAAATCCAGGCTAATTATTTTTATCGTCCCTGGGAAGGCTGTTACTCTTTTCTCACTACCGTTTAATAGTCTAGTAAGTGCTGTTTCATACGAAGGGATGGAACATTTAATAGATGTTATTCCATACTGAAAGGATTCTGCTAAAAGAGCTTGGATAGCTTTTGGGTCCCCTCCCCATTCGATTACCCTTGCAGGGGATTTCTCGGCAGAAGGGTGAGACATTCCCAAAATTAAGAATCCCCTTAGTTCATTACCACCTTCAGCAACCAAAAGTTTATGCCTCATTTTATGATTACTTGCAAATCCTTCTGCATGATTAAGGATGGTAAAATCTATCAAGCTTTGTTCATAGTGCACACGCCGAGACTGTGTTAATTTCCTTACGTGAAACCAGTCATACGGAAGAGCTTCTCTTACGGAGCAGCCTTCTACCGTTGGCAGATCTCCCTTTTTTATTTCGTATTTATTCATTTCCCCATAGTAAGTACAGCCTGCATTTATATATATCGGCAGGTTGCCAGATACGAACAGAAGAGATGCACCTGCATTCTCACCATGTTCAATTACTTTACTTAATAAGGTGCTGGCATAGCCATTCTTACGATGTTCCGGGTGTGTACACACAGCCCCAATGGAATAAGCCTGAATTTCTGCTTCTTCTATATGGACAATAGAGGGAACCAGGCCAATAAAGGAAACCAGTTCACCATTTACAAATGCACCGTATGATTGAGTTAGTGCAGGCGAAAAGACAAAGGGGTAGGCTTTACCCATTGAAATTTGATCATTGTTTCTAAATGTCCTGTCAGCCAATAGTATCGCTTGATTATACTCAGCTTCTGATCTTAGTAATCTAAATTCTGTTATCATTTACCCCACTCACTTATGTGTATTCTAAATTTTCCCCATTCTTGCTGTTTACAAGGAGAATCCCGTACTAATGCAAGTCTAGGTTAAAACCAAATTTTAAAAGTCTTAATTTCGTATGGTGAAATGGAGAAGGAAAGTGTCTGCCCCTGAAAGTCTGCTGAACTCTCTTCTTCTTCAAGCAAGTTGCATTCAATCGCTTTTTTAATTGGTTTTGCAAATGAAACATTTGTTTTATTTCTAAATTGTTTATATTCATAGAAACGTACAAGAATTGCATCGCCTTCTTCAGCATTTTTCACGGTTTCGAGCAAAACGTTGTCTTGGTCAATCCCGGCAAATTGATAGGAGGCTGGTAAGTGCCCATCAAGGTTAGCTGGCAGTTCATTTGCAAATAATGGAACATTCAAATGATAGGCTTCTTTAACAATATTTCCTTCACGCCAATCCCCTTTATGCGGAATTAGGCTGTACGTAAATTCATGGATGCCGCGGTCAGCTGTTTCATCAGGTTCAATAGAAGATTTGATTAATGTTAATCGGATCACATTGTCTTTTACATCGTGCCCGTATTTACAATCATTAAGTAAACTGACTCCGAAGTTACCCTCAGAAAGGTCAACCCATTTATGTCCCACTACTTCAAAGCGTGCATGGTCCCAACTCGTATTCCAATGAGTCGGACGCTCTATATTGCCAAACTGTATATCAAAGGTTGCTTTTGTTGAACGAACATCAACTGGGAATGCTGCCTTTACTAATGTTTGTTTCTCCTGCCAATTAGCTTTAGTAATAAAGTCAATTCTTGGTGAATGTTTATAAACCGTTATATATTGTGTAATTGTAGAATCATAGAATTCCCAAGTTAATTTAAGACTGCCGCGAATCGGACCCACCTCATGCACCTCTACTGCTGTTAAATGGTCGATCTCACGCATTTTTTCTTGATAATATAGGTCAACATCCCAGGCATCAAAATTCATTGGTTTATCCTCAAATGTCTGTAGGACATTTCCCCTTGCCCCTTCGGCAATAACTTCTCTTTCTACTACCTTATCAAATAATGAAATAATCTGACCTTTTTCATTGAAAGTAATTTGGTAGTAATCATTCTCCATATATTCCTTCGTTACTATAAAATTGGATTCCGAAGCCGATTGTTCAGCAAGTTTAAACGTTTTATATCCTAGTGCTGGTACATTTTTAGCTTGGACCAGTACCTTTTGGCTGTCCTGGGCTTGAATTACCTGAGCTGGCAGGGTATTTCCTTCTTCATCCACAATGGTTGTTGTCTTTGTAAAAATTGAAGAAACAGGTAATTCGATTAAACCATCTCTTTCAAAAGATAGAGAATTGTAGACAATAATAGCATCCTCATGAGTTTGAATGTTCTGTTCAATAGAGCCTTGGGCTTCTTTGAGAACTTTTTCTCCAATACTCTGCACGATTTGGTAATCTCTGCGCGCATCTTCATTTACCTGACGAATAGAGGAGCCAGGTAAAATATCATGAAATTGATTTAGGAGTAATAGTTCCCATCCTTCATTTAAAGCTGCATGGGGATAATTTTCCTCGCCGCTGAAATGGTCAGCAATTGCACTTAACCATTCCGCATTATGATAGGTAAATTCTGCTTTACGGTTTGCTTTTTTTAAAGATGCCTGAGAGGTATAGGTACCCCGGTGATACTCTAAATACAATTCTCCATCCCAAACCGGTAATGATTTATCTTTCACCTTGTCTTGTAACCGTGCAAAATAAGCTTCTGCCTTGTCCATTTGAACTTTAGGCAGCCCCGGCAGATTTTTCATGGCACGAGCGGTTTCAATCATTTCTTTTGTTGGCCCGCCGCCGCCATCACCCCATCCAAAGGCTAGTAACAGCTCATCATTTACTTCCTTCTGCTGGTAGGAATCCCAGATTCCTTTTACACTTCGTGGTTCCAGCATTCCATTATAGGTATAGGCTCTTGCTCCTTCCTCAGGGGTGGTAATAAAATGGGTAAAGATTTCCGTGCCATCAATTCCGCGCCAATTAAACGTATCGAATGGGAATCGATTATATTGATTCCAACTAATTTTGGTTGTCATAAAAGTGTCAATTCCACTTTTTTTCATAATTTGCGGCAGGGCCCATGAATAACCAAATACATCTGGAAGCCATACAACCCTTGTATCAACCCCAAACTCATCCTTCATAAACCTTTTTCCAAACTGAATTTGACGAATCAATGACTCTCCATTTGGAAGATTGGTATCTGGCTCAATCCACATTCCGCCTGTGATTTCCCACTCACCAGAAGCAATTTTTTGTTTCACTTCTGCAAAGATTTCAGGATAATCCTCTTTTAGATATTTGTATAATTGGGGCGATGTATGGATATATCGGTATTCAGGATATTGACGCATGAGATGCAGGACAGTTGAAAAGGTCCTTGAGGCTTTTTCTCTTGAATGAACCAAGCGCCATAACCATGCCATGTCAATATGAGAATGACCAAGTGCTGTAACCAATGGCTTTAATTCCTCTATTTCACTAAATTGCTCAACCTCTGTTTTCAGAAATTCATAGGCATCATGAATAGACTGATAGAAGAAATCTGAACCCGGCTTTAAAAAATCTACTTTTAAGATTGATTCATTTACTAGCTGCAGCATTTTCGTTCTTCTAAATTCATTTTCATCTAGGACCTTCACTGTATTTATCAGTGTATGAGCAAGATAAAAATACTTTTCTGTTGGAACATCAACACATGCAAGCCTAGCCTTTTTAAATCTTCGACGATCAGGAGGATTCAACACCCCGCTCCATGCTTTTAGAGAAATTTGAATCTCACTTTTTTCAAGAAGCTCTGGCGGAAGCCATGCTTCCTCATGCCAGACATCAATCCCTTGTAATGGGACGCCATTTACATATAACAATGATTCAGCCGTTGATCCTCCGCCATCACGAGGGCCAACTAAAAAATGAAGAACCAGGCGTTCTTTTTTCCAGTCCTCAGGGACCGTGATCGTGGTCCTAAACCAAGCAGATTTATCATACCCGCCCCAAAAATCTCCTACGTGGAAGTTTGTCCAGTTCTGATCGTCAAATTCAGTTTTGTACGCATCTTTATCTTCATCGCCAAATTCCCACTCTTTATAGCGAAAAACAGGGATATCTAACGTTTCTTTATAGATATAATTCTTCAATTCTGCTAAAAATTTTTCAATCTTTTCAACTGTAAAATACAACATTAACACTCCTTGAATAAGGGTTAGTTTTTCGCAGTAAACGTAAGTTTTTTACCTTCATTGATTTCACGTATTATGCTAAGGTCAACCTTTGGCTTTCTGTCATAGGTTAAAAGACCATTAATTTCCTGTTCGACATCTGTTATTTGGGTATAACAGAATCCTTGAACAAGCGGTGATTCCAGCAAACCAGAAACAACATGATAATATCGCTCAATAAAATCTTGGTCATTTGCGGCAGATGTATAGCCCCATCCTTGCCATTCACTTTTCTGATAGGCGATACCGCCAAACTCCGAAACCATAACGGGTTCACCCTTATGTTGAAAACCAGGGACAAATAAAAGTCGGTCTGCTGGTGTAAACTTTAATGTACTATCAAGCTTGGAATATCTTTCTTTTAAAACTCCCTTTTCACCTTCATAGTCATGAATGGTTAAGATATCTGAAACGGTGTGTTCCCATCCGTCATTTGAAATGACTAGACGCGACTGATCCAATGATTTTGTTAAATAGTACATACTTAGTAAATGATTCGCTTGACGGGAATCCCTTTTTAATCGAGGAACACCCCAGCTTTCGTTAATAGGAACCCACGCAATAATGGATGGATGATTATAATCACGTTCTATTGCTTCCTGCCATTCAGACGAAATTCGTTTTATAGCCTTATCAGTAAACGTATGGCTGTTCGCCATTTCCCCCCAGACAAGAATTCCTAAGTGATCTGCCCAATATAGATATCGAGGCTCCTCGACCTTTTGGTGTTTCCTCACCCCGTTAAAGCCCATTTCCTTCGTTAATTCGATATCTCTCTTTAAATCTTCATCCGTCGGTGCGGTCAGCAGACTAGCAGGATAATACCCTTGGTCTAGAACTAGTTTCATATAATAAGGCTTATTGTTTAATTCAATTCTTCCGTTATTAATAGAAATTTTTCTCATACCAAAATAGCTGTATACTTTATCAACAAGCTTATTTTCTTCTTTTAAAAAAAGTTTAACAGTATAAAGAAATGGTTGTTCTGGGCTCCAAAGCTTTCCGTTACCGCTCTTGAAGTCCTTCAACAAAACCACTTGTTTATTCTTGCGTTGAACAAAATTTACTTTACAAGACTCTTTTGCAACAACTAGGTCTTGAGAATAGATTTCTATTTCCAGCTCTTGTTTATCTGAGGCATTCTGAATAAGGTATTCAACCGTTACTTCACCTGTATCAATGTTTGGTGTTAGTTTTACTCTTTCAAGGAACGAGTGATTGACTGGCTCCAGCCAAACACTTTGCCAAATGCCGGTTGTACGGGTATAAAATATCCCTTCAGATTCCTTCTCCCAGTATTGTTTACCACGCGGCTGCTCCAAGTCGGTTGATACGTCTTCTACCCTTACAACCACTTTATTTAGACCGCCCAATAAAGCATCTGTTATATCAGTGGAAAATGATGTATGCCCTCCTTCATGAGCAGTAACGAACCTCCCATTGACCCAGACAGTTGCACGATAATCAACGGCACCAAAATGCAGCTGTATTTGTTTCCCCTGCCAGTTGTCTGGAATCATAAATGTTCTTTCATACCAAACAACGTCGTGGAACTCATTGGTATGAATACCGCTCAGCTGTGTTTGAAATGCATACGGAACCGTAATTTCTTGTTGATAATCATGATTCACATACCACTCTTCTCTTAAACCAATATTGTGATCATCGAATGCAAAGTTCCATTGGCCATTTAGATTTAACCACTCATTTCGTCTGAAATTAGGTCTTGGATATTCCGGTCTAGGAATCTTAGTACTCATCGAACTCCCGCCTCGCTCATTAATTGTTTAAGAGTATCTGCATTAATAGAAAGACTTTGATAAGGATCGCGTTCAAATTCCTCCTGCTCAACCGTGAACCACTCAACACCAACTTTATCCCCCAGCTTAATTAGCGAGGCAAAATCAAGTTGACCTCTCCCTACTTCAATCCCAGTCTTTGTACCATTAACTATTTTCATATCCTTAATATGCAGGGACACGACACGATTTTTATATTTTTGAATGATTTCTAACGGATCTTGATCCGCGAAAGCGGCCCAATAACAATCTAATTCCATTTTCACTAAATCAGGGTCTGTGAGACCAAATAGCAGGTCAAATCCTGTTTCACTTCCAAACTGTTCAAATTCAAATGCATGGTTATGATAGCCAAAAGTAAAACCTGCCTCTTTACATGTTTCTCCAATCTGATTCAGTATCTCTGCTGTTTTCTTATAATCTTCGGCTGTCTGTCTCATTTCCTTTGGAAGCGCAGGACAAACCAGTAAGTTATTATCAATGGCGCTATTGTATTCAAACGTCCTTTTTAATTCATCATCTAATAACTTCTCGATTCCTACATGTGCCCCGGCAGCATAGAGTCCATTTTCTTTTAATACACTTTGTAGTTTATTAGCTGGTGTATCATAAAAGCCCGCAAATTGGACTGCCTCATATCCTAGCTCGGCCGCTTTTTGAATGGTCCCTAAAAAATCTTTTTCGGCATCTCTCCACACAGAAAATAACTGTAAGCCAATTTTACTCAATGGATATTCCCCCTATTTAATAAATAAGAGGCGACTAAAGAAATACTGCCGCCTCCCATTTTTATAATTTTCAGTTAAACCTGGATATGTTCACCTAATTTGACAGCCTCACCTTTGGCCGCTGATTCGTATAGTCCATTGATGATTTGTTGGAGATAGACACCTTGTTTGGCGGTGCTTAATGGTGTTGTTCCTTCTAAACACGCATCTACAAATCTACTAAGTTCCAGTTCATGATAATCTCTCTTTGGTAAATATGCCGGAGTGAGATCAACTAACGATTCATGTTTTTCTTGATAGATTTTTAGTGGAAATACATCTGCTCCACCATTGTCCCCCATTAACGTTACATTCATTTCATCCGCTTTCTCAACATTCGCAGCAAACGCAGACTCTAATAGAATGGAAGCCCCATTTTTGAAAGTAATCATTCCGCGTGCCATATCTTCAACCGAGAAATTCTCCCAATCCCATGATCCCATGAGACCTAGTCCTTTTCGGTTCCCTAGTTTTTGATAGGTTACTCCAAATACGGTATCAGGCTCTGGATAACCCATTAAATATAATGCCGTATCCAGCATATGGACACCGATATCAATTAAAGGCCCTCCGCCTTGAAGTTCTTTGTTTGTGAATACCCCCCAGCCAGGAATTCCCCGGCGGCGCATTGCCGTTACACGTGCAGCATAAATATCACCAAGTTCGCCAGCATCGATAAAGCGCTTTAACACTTCTACCTGTGGTGCATGACGAAAATGGAATCCATAAGTTAGGATTTTTCCTGCCTTTTGTGCTGCAATGGCCATTTCTTCTGCTTCTTTTGCTGTCATAGCCGGCGGCTTTTCACATAGTACATGGCACCCTGCATTTAGTGCGGCTAGTGTGGCATGATAATGGAATTTGTTTGGTGTACAAATAGAGACAGCATCCAATTTTAGAGTCTGAAACATTTCTTCATAACTCGTAAAAGTATGGGGAATATTGAATTCTGCTGCTAATTCATCAGCCTTTTCCTTTACAACATCACTTACAGCAACAATCTCAACTTTTTCCCCGCATTTTAAATAGTTTGGAATATGAGCATGCTTTGCAATGCCGCCCGCTCCGATAATCCCTACTCTTAATGTGTTCACCATTTTTCTTTGCCTCCGATTTATACTTTTTGTTTATCCACTATTATTTCAGCTATTTCTACTCTTCGTCCTTGGTTGTGTGATATCATTGCTGCCTGATTGATTAACGTTAACCCTAGTACATCATGATCTGTAATGTTTGGTTCAGTTTCATCAATGATAGAATTTACCCATTGCTCAATTGGCAGCGGAAGTGGTTCTGGCAGCTTTTCAGGGGCATTCCATCCCTCGCCTGCCTGTTTAGAATTTAAGGTGATCTTATTATCTTCTATTAATAGAGTTCCTTCCGTTCCATACAGCTCCAGCTGGAAAGGGCTGCGTCCTGAAAGAAATCCTGTTTCAATCGTTCCTAAGGCACCGCTTTCATATTCAATAATAGCGACGGAATTATCATCCACATCATAGCCAAATTGGTTTTGTAACCTAGCTGTAACAGCTTTTACTGGTCCTGCAAGACGATTGGTTAAATATATCGGGTGCGCCCCTAAGTCAATAAATGCGCCGCCGCCGCATTCCTCTTTATTAAAAAAGTGTTTAGGAAGCCATCCGTTTGGATGTCCCTCAAACGGAACAGCACCATTATGTGCTAATCGGCAGCGAATATAGGTCAGTTTCCCTAATAGCCCTTCATCAATAACCTGCTGGGCATATAAATAGTAATTTTCAGTCAGCCGGGGCAAAGAAACCATCAATTTTACATTGTTATTACTCACTGCCTCATAAATCTCTTTACAATCTTCCATCGTAAAAGCCAACACTTTTTCAGTAAAAATATGTTTTTTATTTTTGGCAGAAAGCAGTATGATCTCTTTGTGAAGGTTTGTTGGTGTATCTACAATAACTGCCTCAATCTCCGGATCAGCTAACACTTTCAGTAAATCTTGTTCAAAAGGAACACCCAGCTTTCCTGCCCACTCATTGCCGCGTTCTGCATTTTCGTCCCAGACTACCTTGATTTCCAGATGTTTATTTTGAGCTGCCTGTCGTGCATAATCATCAGCATGAACATGCCATTTACTTAATAAAGCAACCTTTACCACTTGAATAACCTCCTTTTTGCATTGATTTTATAGTATGTTAATTTCATAGAAGTCAGGGGAAAAAACAAACTGGCTGCTTTATCCCCTCACTTCCTTTCTACCTAGAGAAAGTATCATTTGATAAAGGCACTACAATTACTTTCACACCTCTTTTTTCAATTTCCTTCAGAATTTCTTTATCTGCAAGATCACTAGTAATAAATATATCCGCTTGATCAAAAGGGCAAAAAGGGGTTAAACCTGATCTTTGAAGCTTGCTGTGGTCAGCCACAACAACAATCTTTTGTCCTGCCGAAACCATCGCCCGTTTCATTTCCGCGTCATACAAATCAGAGCTTGTAAACCCATGCCTTAATGAAATTCCAGCTGTCCCAAGGAACACATAATCGGCATTGTAGTTTTGTAATTCAGTCTCTACCTGCGGCCCAACAAGACTCATTGAATTCTTCCTAAGTTTCCCGCCTAATAAGTAGATCGAGGCAGTTTCATCTTTACTGCATTCCTCTGCTACGTTCATAGCATTGGTTATAATCGTTAAGTTACTATTATCTGGTAAGTTTTTTCCTACATACCAAGTTGTTGATCCTGCATCAAAAATGATGGTTTGACCCTCTTTTATCAATTGGGCTGCAGCCTTCCCGATTAATTCTTTTTCAAGAGAATATTGGAACTTCCTTTTATCAACAGGAGGAATAAGAAATTGGTTTTCAGCCTCCTCTATTAGGACTGCACCGCCATAGTTTTTCTCGGCAACGCCCTCTCTTTCAAGCTGATTCAAATCCCTCCGGATTGTTTCTTCTGATACATGAAGTAGCTCAACAAGATCAGAGACCTTTACACTTTTATTTTTTATTAATAGCTCTTTTATTAACTTACGGCGCTGCGACACAATCATGTACTTTACTCCTCTTGTCATTAAGTAAATGCTCAGTAGACATTTCTTATTCTTCCCACTCCAGTAAATTATTTTCTAAAACAGGCTCGGATGAATCTTTTGGAATACGGAATGTCTTTATTTCAGACGGCCTAAACTTAGTCTTTATTTGCCGGTTCCATTTAGGTAAAGAAATGATGGCAGTAGTTTCATCATTTGCTGTTTCATAGGCACGCAGTATTAGATCCTCATTGTCCTCTGCTTGCTTTATGACACTAACTATGACATTCTCAACATCAACTGACAAGAAGGAATCTTTTTGTGGAAGGTGACCTTTATGATAGGTTTCAATAATGCTAATAGGTTTTTGGTTCAATTCGGCTGCACGTTTTACAGTCCCTGCTGTTTCCCAATTTCCTTCATGCGGCAGCAAGGAGTATGTGAATCTTTGAATTCCTTGATCAATAAATGAATAATATCTATCTGCTTCTGGAACCAACGGGTCGTGATGTGCATAAATTGGGCTGCGAAGGACCGTCATACTCATTTCTTTGTTATGGATGTCAAAGCTGTACTTGCCGTCATTTAGTAAGCTGAATCCGTATATCTCGCCTGTAGATGGATGAGTTCCAGAAGTATCAATCCAGTTTTGTCCGGGCTCTTCCTCTCCATTGCCCTCTCTAACAATATGCCCATAAGGGATTTCATAGGTTGATTTTCTGAAGATAAGGTCAACAGGGAACTTAATCTTTAGTGCTTTAAATTGTTCCTGCCAGTTTAATGTACAATGGACATCAATCTGGTTAAGCTCTTTATACATAGTAAAGTCTTGATGCAGTGTTGATCTTCCATATTCACTAATAACCCGAATAACCGATTTTACAGGTCCATGTTCCACTAGTTTTACACTCGTGGCTTTGAAGGTGCCATCTTCGCTCTTATACTGAAGAACATTATGCGACCACGTGTCACTAAAATCGTTCATGACGACTGGTCTTGCTGCTGGTCCCCCTAGTATTTCCAGGTTCTTTTGTTTATCATATATACTTGATACAAATCCTGTTTGTTGATCGATTTCAACTCGGAAATGGTCATTTTCCAAGCTTGTATCATTTGCCTTGATAGATGTGAATTCATTACCAATTTCACGTTGTACGATTTTATATACTCGGTACCCCATTGATGGAAGATTGGCAATAAAGCTGATGCGTGAACGTCCCCCAGCGGTTGCCTGCGATTGAACTACTTGCATCGGAACTTGATTTCCCTCTTCATCTACTAAAACATCCTCAGGCTTTAATCCACCTATTTCTTGTTCAACATTTACATTACTGGTCCACGAATGAGGATTAAAGATAACAATTGGTTTCATCCCTTTTTCTTCTTCTATATCAATTCTCCAAGACAAAGATTGAATGGCATAGTTGACACCCCGTTTAGCGATTGACATGGCCTCTCCGTGCATATCCCGCGCATCTTCATATGCTGCTTCAATACTTGTCCCTGCTAAAATATCATGAAATTGATTGAATAATACATTCTTCCATGCCTGTTTATATTCAGCAGCCGGATATTTTTGTCCGGTTGTCCAATCCGCAAATGCCGAGAATTTCTCAGCTTTAATAAGGGCATTTTCTGCCTCGCGGTTCCATTTTTTTATTCCTGAATGTACAGAGTAGCATCCGCTTGCATGGTGCTGAAGGTCATCATGGACAACCGGGAACGGAAGATTCTTTACCATAAGGTCATTGAAAAATTTATTAACTGTACTAAACACAAGTGTTGGATAGGATGGATTTTCATTTAATTGTTTAATGCTTTCGATATTTTCCTTTGTTGGACCGCCGCCATGGTTACCAACACCGTAAAATGTCATTAAATCATTAAATGGTGCTTTTAATTCCCCTGCATTTCTACGTACATGTTTTTCAACATCCTTGCCCCATGTGCAATATTCAAATGGAATACGATAGGCTAAAATGCGTGAACCGTCATCTGATTCCCACCAGAACAACCTTCCAGGAAGTCCTTTTTCCTGCGGGCTTGGACGCATAAAAATATAGTAATCCATACCGCTTTTCTTTAATATTTGAGGCAGCATCCCATGATGTCCAAAACTATCAACATTGTAGCCGACCTTCGCTGTTTCCCCAAATTTTTCTTGGAAATAACGCTGTCCATAAAGCCCTTGGCGAACAAACGACTCCCCGCTCGGAAGATTGCAATCCGGCTGAATCCACCAGCCGCCGACAATTTCCCATCGTCCTTCTTGAATACGCTGTTTGATTTCTTCAAACATCTCAGGTTCATTGTTTTCAATCCATTCATAATTAGCGGCGGAACTATTCGTGAATACGAAATCAGGATACTCTTTCATTCGATCAAGCGCAGACCTAAATGTTGCTTTTGTTTCCTGAAATCCCTCTTGCCATTGCCATAGCCATACGGGGTCAAGATGAGCATTTCCAATCATATGTAAGGTTTTTTCTTTTGTCTTCGGCAGTTGTTTTTCCAATATCGTACTATTTTTATTCGTCATTTTCTGCACCTCCTAAAATTGGCAAATCCATAATTGTTACAAGTGCCTCAGCATGCTGTCCGAAACGTCGCCTACCAACAGTAAGATCCACTGCAATTCGTTCCCTGTAGCCTGTGTATCCTTCAGGAATTGTAATCAATGTTGTAAATTGTACAACTTCATTGCCTGGCAGCTTCGTATTGAATTCTCTGTTATTGATTTCCCAGCCTGCCGGCGTAATCATTTTCGCGATAATTTCGTTTTCTTCTGGGAACGGGTTCTTTATTTCAAGTGTTACTGAAAAGGTTTGTCCTGACTGTACCTCTGTCTGGTATGGTACTATGGACGCCCCAAAACCTTCCGCACCAAAATCCAGCTCCTCTAAAGGCAGGAGGTCTTTATGGAGTTGTTCAAGCATCTTCCCTTTTTTATCAATCCTTAAAAGAAATTCCTCACTTACAACGATTGGATCCCAATGGCCAGAAATAATAATGTCAGGTTTAACAGACTTATAGAGTTCAGCACTATCAACATAGTCGCTTATTCTAAATCGGTTATGGTACACATAATTGAATTGGCCATTTTCACCTTGATATTGGTCTCCAATGGCAAGAACTTTCTTCCCATCTACGCTAAATTCAATGGCAGCTGCATATAGTGTATGCCCTGCCTGCTCATACACAATAAATTCATATTCTTCCCACTTAAACAGCTGGTTTAAGGGAAGATGTTTATCCACTTTTATCGGATCATACCACAGACATGGTAAATCATATTTTTTAGGGTTCTCCAAAACTTCTGCCACGTTTTCAGGGCACCAAACCTCAGTTCCTTCTACATCCCGTAATAAATTTATTCCTGCCACATGATCATCATGATAATGGGTGGGAATGACAACATCGATTTTTTCAACTCCGTACTGTTCCTTTAATTTTGATAGAGTATATAACCAAGGTCTTCTTGATGCTCTGTCACTCCCAGAGCCGATTCCGCTAATAAAATCGTAACCAAAGTCAATAAACAGCGCTTTGCCGCTATTCGATAAGACGACGTAGGAATTAGACATGCTTGTGCAGTTTTGTAATAAATGAGGTGTAATTGCTTCATATGGATTATCCCGCAATTTAAATAATCTAGGATTCTGCATTCTTTGTTTCATTAGTAGTGCATAACGCTCAATAAGGAGTTCCATTGCTGAAGCTGGCTCCTCCATTATTTGCCCATGAGAGGGCAGAAGCAAATCAGGTTCCCGGTCTATTAAATCTAATAGTGAAAGCACACTTAAAGCAATGCCCTCACCACCGTTGTACGACCATTGAGTAGCCGCCAGCGACCAAACCTTTCCAGGAGCATAAATTAAATCACCTGTAAACGCTGTCTTCTTTTCATCAATATCACTTAGTATGGTAATAGAACCAATGGTATGACCAGGGCTGGGAATAATCGTGAACTTGAGTCCGTTTATCACAAGTGTAGAGTAATCCTTTAATGTTTTATACACTGGTACAGATTGAAGGATTGAAAAACGGTCTTGTCTCATATTGTAGTTGTTATTTATTTCTCTAGCCTGCCAGTGTTCATCCATATGGTGAAATAAATCTTGTTCACTGTGCGGTGCCCAAATTCGAATCCCTTCCTTAACAGCAATTGGAAGCCCCTGGCACTGATCCCGATGATGATGGGTGATAAAAACGTCTGTTACACTCTCAACCCCGATTGTATCAAGATATTTAAGAACATTACCATCCCCAAAGTCAATTAAGACCGCCTTTTCTTCGGTCTTAATAACGTATACATTACAAGTATCTTCATATAAATAAAGATTAGTTGAAATTTTCTGTATCACAATATGAATGACCCCTTTTCCTCAACAACTTTGGATTCAACATATTCAATCAATGAGTACAAGACGTTCCCAGCATACTGTTTCGGATGGATCCGTACTTCACTGGCCGACTCCTTCAGCCAGTTAAGCGGGGACTTAATGTCCTCATTATTTTCCATTGCCCTTAAAACATCGATAGCCCTTCGGCCTGCCCACGCCCAGCTTTCCATCAGCTCTATCCATGGGACCAAATTATTACGCAAAGCATAATTGGTCATTCTAAATTTAAGGTGGTACCCCGCTTCGTCTAGTTCGTTCAAGTAATCATAAAGATTTTGAACTTCAACGCTGACTGATGCTTTTTCGCCTGATTGCAGGGCACATAGAGCTTTTGAAGTTAAATTCTCCAATGGTGCTGCCTTCGAATAATCAAGGCATGAATGCAGGCAATTTTCAGCAAATAGACGTAAAGCCTCGTAGTTTTCCTCTCCACCAATTGTTTTCAGTGCATAGTCCCAAGAGGTCCACGGGTCATATTCCCCCGGATTGTTGAAGAAGTCCGCGAAGGTTAATAAAGCGATTTTTGATGCTTCTGCCTGGCTCATCGTATTGACAATAAACCCTTTACATACGTTTGTAAGAGAGTTTTCACGGCCGGTTATAGGACCGATATGCATTTCACTAGTCAACGCTAAATCATTTACAGGGTAGTTATCCCAAATAATCGGTTTTCTCTGAACCGCAGCTGCAAAGTCAGCTGCATCTTGCTCCGAAATTGTCTTTGAACAAATCTCTGGCCCTGTATAAAAGATGTCAATTTCTTTGTTTAATCCGTTACCCAGTTCATGAATATAGTAACTAAATGGCGCGATACCATGATAATCAGTTGGACAAAGAGAGAGCCTGCACGTTTTATCAAGTGATTTTAACCAGTGATTCAAACGGTTCCCAACCTGAACATGTGCTTGTGCATAACTGGTGAACATTTTCACTTCTTCCTCATGTTGAAATTCCGCAGCTATATCATCTAACATGATCATAAAATTCCTGACACCAATCTTATAAAATGCTTTAAATTTCTCCGTAATGAACTGAAAATCCTCTTCACTTGCATAATTAATTGAAACACCAGATCCAATACTGTAGGCAAAATCCACTCCAACGTTCCTTGAATGAGCAACGGTTTCAGCAAACTGTTCCATAATGAAATCAGGATAAGGCTCCCGCCATCGGGCGCGATGCTGACGGTCATTTTTTGGTCCATATATGTATAGATTAAACCCGTGATCACCAATAAAGGAGATTAAATCCTTCCGCTCAGGAGCACTGTAAAATAATCCATAAAATCCTTCTATCACCCCTCTAATAGGAAACGGGGACTGGCTCATCAAAAAACCTCCTTTTAAGATAAACATCTCTCGAATATCTATACAGTTTTTTTATAATGCTCTGTTAAACCTGAATGTTGATTTCACTATGTTTGGAAAATAAGCGGAGAATTTCCGTTTAAATTGGGAAATACCCACATTTCCTTAAAAATAGGCGGAGTTTTTCCGCTTATTGTAACTAAATCCTTGTAATTTGACTTATTTAAAGAAGTTAAGCGGAATATCTCCGCTTATATCTGCTTCTTAAGGTTCCTCTATAAACAATAGCCGGAAATTCTCCGCCTATGAATTCTCAACACTACACGAAAAACAACAATGAATAATACAGAGCCTTTTCTATAAAAGAACTTCTTATTTATATCTGAAAGCTTTCTGCCTGTTGGGCACTTCCAAGAAAGTACTGGATTTTTTCAATTACTGCAGCCTCAACTGCATTTTGGGCAATCTCTAACTGCTCCTTTGAAAGTGCTTTGCACTCCTCATTTGTCATTCTTTCTGTTCTTCCAAGAGAGTTTAAAAGTGCAAGTTCTAAATCGGTTGCGATATTCACTTTACTTATACCGCCGTTTGGAAGCATGGTCGCCTCTTTAATCATTTCAGATGGTACACCAGATCCTCCGTGGAGAACTAAATGAACAGGGGTTAAGTTTCTGATTTCCTTCAAGCGTTCAAGATCGACCTTTGGCTGTTTTACAAGATAGACTCCATGTGCCGTTCCGACTGAAACCGCAAGTGCATCACAGCCTGTCTCGTTCACAAATCGCAAGGCTTCTTTCGGATCGGTATAAAGCTCTTCATCATTGTCAGTTTCTACAAAATCAGTTGTTCCGATTTTCCCAAGCTCTGCTTCAACAGAAACACCTTTTGCATGTGCAAATTCAACCACTTCTTTACTTATAGAAATATTTTCATCCAGCTCTTTTTCAGAAGCATCGATCATGACAGAAGTAAATCCCGCTTCAATACAATCCTCAATTACGGAAAATTCCTTTGTATGGTCAAGATGGAGGACAACTGGCACCGTGATATTCTCTTCTTCCATTACTTTGTAAAATGTCTCGCCAAATTCAAACGGAGTAATACCATAACGAATTAATTCTTTTTCGGATATTTGGACAATTAAAGGAGATTTTGTCTTTTCTCCTGCCCGTAAAACCGGACGAATCATCGGAGTATATCTAGGTGAGAAGGAACCGACTGCATAGCCCTTTTTTTCAGCTTCTATCAAAACTTCTTTTAACGGCAGTACATTTATTAGATTAATATTCTTTTCCATAACCTTGTCCCCCTATGATTATTTTTGATTTAAACACTCTTGTGAAAATTTTGATAAAAGTTCCGTAAATGCAGCTGAAGACCCATATATCCTTCTTCGTACAATCGTTTATATTCATGATGGTACTGCTGATTAGGTATTATTTCTTTAGGATTAGTAAATTGAATTGCCTTTGCAGCCTCTTCTTCATCTTTATATACACCTGAGCAAATCCCTGCTGTTATTGCGGCTCCAAGCAGGGTCGCCTCATTTATTTCCGGGACGGCCAAATGGCAGTTTGTAATATCGGATTTTATCTGCATCCAGTAATGGTTTTTTGTCCCGCCGCCAACAGAAATCATTTGATTTATGAGTTGTCCCGCTATTTTTTCAGCACTTCTGCGAATCGATTCCAGTTCATACGCAGTTCCCTCCATCATCGCTTTCAAAAGATCTTCACGTTTATGAGATGTCTTGAGACCGATGAAAGCAGCTCTTGCAAACGGGTCAGGCTGTGGGGAACCACTCCCAGATAAGTATGGATAGTATAGAATACCTGACGGCCCCTCTATTGATCGAGCTGATAGACTCATAATTTCATCATAGGACATTTTTCGATCCGAAAACTGATTTCTAAACCATTCAATTGAACCTCCTGAGGCTGAAATTCCTCCCATCCAAAAGAATTTATCCCTCACAACATGACATCCAAATGTAAGTCCTGATGCAAAATCCACTTCTGTAAGCTGCTTTTTCTCTATCGCACCAACAAGTGTTTCAGCCGTACCAATAGAATCAAATACACTTCCAGGGGTGACAGCACCAACGGCAAGGGCAGCTGCGAGGTGGTCATGACCTGCAACTGTAACAGGTATCCCTTGGGGTATACCAAGCTCTTCTAACTCTGTAGACAGAGTAATTCCCATTTTTGTTCCGCTGGGCAATGCCTCCGGGAATAATTGGTCCGGTAAATTGAAATGCCTAATCCAGTCCTGGTCCCAAGAAAGTTGATCAATTTGAAACGCATAGGTTCTTGCTGCTAAAGAATAGTCTGTTGCAAAATGACCGGTAAGCTTATAGGCAATAAAGTCTGAAGCCGACAGCCAGACTGCATCGTCCAAAATGTCTGTTTGCTGCTTTCTTAAGTGGATTATTTTTGCAAGTCCATATTTATAGCTGCTATGGAGACCCGTTTTCTGAAAGCGATGTAAAGGACTATCCTCATTAGCAATTTCCTCCGCTTCACCTTCAGCACACCGGCTGAACCAAGGAATGAAATTGGTCCTTGGTTTACCAGATTGCCTGTCCACCAAGAGACCAGTTTCCGCCATACTTGTAATGCCGATAGCCCATACTTTCTCATCACAGCAGAGCATAACTTCCTTTAAACATCTTGTAATATTTCCCCATATTTCATCAGGCAAATAATACGGTTCTCCTTGCTTGTTATAATGGGTAATGGTTGGGGAGACATCTATCTGAATCTGTGATCCATCATCTCTAAATACCCCTGCCTTACAATGAGTGGTCCCAATATCAATCCCAAGTAATGCCATTAACTAAACAATTCCTTCCTTTATAGGTTCAAATTATCCTTTAGATCCGGCTGTTAAGTTCATTCCTTCTATAAAGTAACGCTGGAAGAAGAAAAAGATTGTGATGACCGGAAGCAGTACCATAAGCGAACCTGCCATTAAAAAGTTCCATTGAGTATCATTTTGACCTTTAAATATTTGCAATCCCAATTGCAGCGTATAGAGAGATTCATCATTTATGTATAATAATGGACCAAGAAAATCATTCCATGCTCCGTTAAAGGAAAAGATGGCAACAGTGGCAATCGCCGGTTTTGCCAGTGGAATAAATATTTTCCACCATATATAAAGATGATTAGCTCCATCAATTTTAGCTGCTTCAATTAATTCATTCGGTATCGTCAAAAAGAACTGTCTAAGCAGGAAAATATTAAAGGCACTTCCAAAGAAAGCGGGTAGAATTAACGGTAAATAAGTGTTTAACCATCCGAGCTTCGCATAAATCACATATTGCGGCACTAATGTAACAAATCCAGGAATCATCATCGTTGCGAGGACGCATGCGAACAAAACATTTCGTCCTTTAAAATGGATTTTTGCAAATCCATAAGCAATAAACGAGTTGGCCACAACATTTCCGATTACAACAAAAACAGTGATAAACAGTGTATTTAAGGTATATTGCAAAAATGGACCTTTTTGCAGGGTTATTAAATAGTTCTCCCAATGCCATTCTTTCGGTATAAAGGTTGGCGGATAGGTCATAATTTCTTTCATATCCTTTAAAGAGGTGGCAATCATCCACCAAATAGGAGATAAAATTAACAGACTTCCTAGAATGAGAACGATTAGGACTATGGTTTGTCCAGTTTTTTTCTTGAAGTTTGCACTTTTAAAATAATTTTCCTTTGTTTGGGCTGCTGCACTCATTTCCGATCCTCCCCTTCATAATGAACCCAGCGTGGGGCAATCTTTAGGTTGAAAACTGTTAATACAAGGATAATGATGAATAATACCCATGACATGGCCATCGCGTAACCCATATCGAAAACCTCAAACGCTTTGTTCCACATATGCAAATTGAAGAATACCAGTGAATTGGCCGGTCCTCCATCGCCACTTTCACTCATTACGTAGGCTTCCTGGAAAATCTGGAAGGCGCCAATTGTACTTGTCACAAGATCAAAAAAGATAACTGGGGTAATCATTGGTAATGTAATATGGAAAAACTTTCTGAATGAAGTAGCCCCATCAATCTCAGCTGCTTCATATAAGGACTGTGATACACCTTGAAGACTTGCTAAGTACAAAAGCATTCCGCCGCCGACACTCCACATTTTCATGAAAATCAGTGCGTTCTTTGTCCATGAAGGATCTGTCAGCCAAGCAGGGCCATCAATTCCTACAAAGCCCAGCAGTGTGTTTACCAATCCGGAGGAAGGACTTAAAAGCTGCATCCAAAGTAAATAGACCCCTACACCGGATAAAACTGCCGGTAAATAAAATATGGTTCTAAATACTCGCATTCCCTTTATCCCTTGATTTAAAAGAACAGCAAGCATGACAGCCCCTGCTGTCGTTAGCGGTACAGAGATTACAACAAAGTAGAGTGTGTTTTTCAGTGAAAGCCAAATGATTGGGTCATTTGTAAACATTTTTTTGAAGTTATCGAGACCGATAAAATCCATTTTTGAAGTGATGTTGAAATTGGTAAAGCTTCCATAGAGGGAAAATAATAGTGGTCCAGCCATAAAAAACAGAAAACCAATGATCCACGGTGCTATAAAAAGATAACCCTGCAAACCTTCTTTTCTCTGTAATGAAGAACTTGCTTTTTGTTTTTTATATTTCTTTGTTATCTCTGGTTTATTTATTACAATTCGTTCCATCTCGTTCATCCCTTCTTCCAAGGTTAAACAATCAGGGAGCGAATTAAAGTCACTCCCTGAACAATTTACTGTTACTTTTTGTTTGATTTAACCAATTCTTCTACTGCTTTTTGTGCTGCATCCAATCCTTCTTTAGGAGACTTTTTCCCTAATAGAACCGATTCAATTTCAGGCTGAATTAAATTGATATAGTCAGGTGCTTCGTTAGGTGTTGGAGTAAGTAAGGTTTGTTTCATATTCTCAGCAGCTTCAGAATAAACCATCTTTCCTTCCTCTGAAAACTCTGCACTGCCAGCAGCTTTTTCTGCTGCTTCTTTGTTCGCAACAACATCAAAGTTCTTCACTGCCCAATATTCCTGAGCCTGAACATCTGTTAAGTATTTTAGGAATTCCCAAGCTTCATCAGGATGTTTTGCTCCTTTAGGAATCTCAGCGACAAAGCCGCCGCCCCAGCTTGAATTACCGCTTCCTTCTTCCATTGCTGGCAGCGGCGCAACACCGAAGTTCATACCGTCACCGTAATCTCTTATTTTCGTGAAGAAGTTTGCATTATCAGTAGTAATAGCTAATTTACCAGCAACAAATGGATCTGCAGTTTGCTCACCAAACTCAGCCTTAAAGCTGTTAATCGTTTTATCGCCGTAATAGTCATAATAGTTTTTCATCCACGTTAAGGCTTCTACGTTCGTTTCATCATTGATAATGGCTTTCTTTGCATCAAAATCCCAATATCCTTTTCCATCAGCATTGATCATCCAGACATCTGCTCCGATTCCCTGATTAGGCAGGTAACCGATTCTTTCGTATTTATCTCCCTTTTTCACATCAAGCTTTTTACCCATTTCTTCTAACTCAGCCCATGTTTTTGGAGGTGTATTAGGATCAAGACCAGCTTCTTCAAACATATCTTTATTCCAGAACATTAAACGTGTATCTGTGTTGAAAGGAAGTGCGTATGGGTCCCCTTCATACAAACTTGCATTATATAATTCTGGGTAGAAGCGATCCTTCACTTCTGGATCCTGTTCTAAATACTTTGCAAGATTCGTATTTTGATTGTTTTGCGCACGGTGGCCAACTGCATTAATGTCGTTAATGATTAAGTCCGCAGGATTTCCAGCTGCGATTGAAGCTAAGTTTTTAGTCCAAACATCTCCCCATGGAAGATATGTATGTTTGACTTCAATTTTATCTTGCGATTTATTGAAATCATCGATAATCTTTTCAATGATTGGCCTGCGTGTTTCAGAACCCCAAAAGGTCCAGAAATCAATAACCACTTTTTCACCGTCTTTCGTTCCGCTCGACTTTGACCCGCCTGATTCCTTGCTAGAACAGCCAGCCAGAATCAAAGAGAAGCTTATTGCCAGAATTAACAGCGACACCAATGTTTTTCTTACTGTCTTCATTCATTTTCCCCCTAAATAGATTTATTCTTTTTTGGTCACAACCCTCACAAACTACTAATCTATATTTCTTAGAGGCTTATGGAATTACATTGTTTCTTGGTGTTTTGTTGACGTTTGTTGTTGTATGTTGTGGACTTATTACTATTATTATATGAATCCGCTTTCACGTCAACTGATTTTTGAAAATTCCATTAATATTTTTTGGCTATTTTCTTAAAAAAGACACAATTAGTAGTCAAAACACTTAATTAACCGCTGCTTCCGGCAACGAAATAATGATAAAATGCGCAGAAATCGTGCTAATTAATGCTATTAAACTAGCAAATATTAATAATCCGACACCTGTTGCAAACATAAATAGTAACAAAACCAACAAGAAACCACACGATGCCAAAAATGTGATAATAGGGTTACGGATTCCCAGCATAAACGAAAAGAATAGGGTCTTATACCATGGATACTGAAAACGCAGATAAACGGGAAAACTATAGGCCACGGCAATTAAAAATAATAAGCTCAACAACAATAATGCATAGCGAATAGTCACAAAGATTTCAGAAACCGCATTTCTTAGAATCAACAGGTCCAATACTAGTAAACACCCAACCAACATTATGGAGAGTCCAAGCGGGTAGCTTTTTAGAAATAATCTCTTAAATTCACTGACATAGACTTTAAAATCTGGCTCATGCTGGTCATTCCTGACCCATTTGTCCATTACGCTAAACATTGAAGCCGTTGCAGGGATTATGGTAATAATCGGTAATGAAAACAATATCCAGAGTGCGTTTAAGTATAATAGTCTCCATAGCCACTCCATTAAAAAAGTAAGCGCTCTGCCCATATCACTTTCTCCTTTACATGTAATTATAGAGAATGCCTGCGGACACCTTATAAGCAGTCTCGGCACTCTCTTAAGTGACACTCCTATTCATTTACTATTTTATCTGCCTCAAGTACCTTTAGTGCGTTGAGGGAAACTGATAGAGATTGAATGCTGTCTTTATAGGTTGCCAGGACAAAAGCGGGATTTTTCTCTTCAATGGCCTTTGCGAATGCTTCCAGTTCAAGCTGATAGAGTCCATGGTCCTCCGCTTCAAAGAACACTTCTACACCCTCCACCTTACCGCTTACACTTCCTTTAACAAGGTCAAGTGTTACATGCAGCTGGTCGGAAATCATTTCTATTTGCGTAAATACATCCGGATAGGACCATGTATGGGTATGATTTTGTAATACTCCATTTTGGTATTTCATTGATAGGGTAAAGCTATCCTCAACCGTAAAGTCCCCTTCTTTTTGAACAACAAGATTGCCTTGGAAACCAGTTACTTCGTCTACTTCCCCAAGCAGATAGCGAGAGAGATCAAAAATATGAATTGCCTGATCAAAAACTGGCCCTCCTGAAATTTCCTTATTAAAAAACCAGCGCGGCCAGTTTGGGCGGAGTGCTAAACCATCAAGCATGGCACTGCGGACCCATGCAACCCTTTTGCCTTTAATAAGTTCTTTTAAAAAGGCGACAGCAGGACTGTATCGGTACATAAAGCCAACACTGTTAATCACTCCAGTACGTTCTAATATCTCAACAACCTTTAGGGCCTGCTCGAGATTTTTCGCAGGCGGTTTTTCAATAAAACAATGAATTCCCCTTTCCGCCGCTTCACGCACAAGAAATTCCCGCACTTCTGGAGGTGTACAGATAATGACTCCTTCTGGCTTACTTTCTTCAAGCATTATCACATAATCAGAAAAACCCTTTACACCAAATTTAGTTACGGCTTTTAAGAGAGTTTCTTCATTTAATTCACAAACACCCACGACTTCAATTCCAGCTATCTTCTGCATCGTACTTAAATGCCCCTGGCCCTGCCAGCCTGTACCCACTACTGCAATCCGTACCATCATTTCACTCCTCATCGTTTTTTGGATAGGCTCTGTTATTATTCATTATTGATTTTCGTGTAGGGTTGAGGATTCATAGGCGGAGAATTTCCGGCTATTGTTATATTGGAACCTTAAGAAGCAGGTATAAGCGGAGATATTCCGGCTAACTGCTTCAAATAAGACAAATTACAAGGATTTGAATACAATAAGCGGAAAAACTCCGCCTATTTTCAAGGAAATAAAGGTATTTCCCAATTTAAACGGAAATTCTCCGCTTATGTTCCAAACACAGTGAAATCAACATTCAGTTTTACAGAGCCTTTGGATAAAAGGAATTAAAGCATTACCGACTGGGAATCAGTCTTTTTTTCATCTATTAAACTCTTAACCCATTGAAGTGCATGGGCGCAGTCTTCAGTCGGATCATACTCCCCCGTTTCCTGCTCGATGGATACTGTCCGGTCATAGCCAATTTCTTTTAGTGCATAAACACACTCTGCAATACCGGCTATCCCCGTTCCCAGTGCGACAGGATCATGTTTGCCTGCTTCTCTGACATCTTTTAAATGTACATTAAGTAACGAATCCTTTAATTGCAGAATCGCTTCAGATGCAGAAAAACCCTGTGTTCCATACCAACCTGTATCAACCACAGCACCAAGTAAATCACCATAATCACCGATGATGGCTTTGATTTCATCGGGATGCTTTTCTGGATGGTTCTCAACGCCCACCTTGATTCCAAATTCTTTACATAAACTATATATAACAGGAGCAGACTCTTTGGAAATTCCGCTTGTAATCAAGTCAATTCCCAGCATTTGAGCTGTCTCAAAACATAGCCTTGTCCATCTTGGATAATGGATTGGATCACCTAGCGAACAAGAATAGGAATAGACATTTAAACCATAGCTCTGCCATATTTTCTTTAATTCTTCTGCAAAATAAGGAGTCATAAATTTAGGAAAGGCATGTCCCATCCATAGTTCCATATTTTGAAAGCCCGCACCTTGTATATCCCGGCAAATGTTATTGAATTCAGCTAAGCTAAAGGTTTCAATTACTTTGCGCTCAGCTTCTCCCCATGCTTCCACACTTGACTGATAGTTCGTTGCACGAGCAAAATAATTTGCAGTTTGAAAACCAATGATCATTCTCTACACCTCTATAAAGTTTATCCGGAAAATGTTCCAGCAGTTACAATCCGATGGTACGAATTTCTTCCTAAAGCACCTTCAGGCATTTTCCATGGTGCATCATGGTAAAGCCTCTCGACTTCTAACTCTTCAAATCTGTCAATCTCACCATTAAGCCACTGGTCAATTCGATACTCTGCTGTTTCTAACCTTGAGAGTATTCCTCCATAGCGAATATCAATAATTTCCCAGCCAAATGGTTTCATTGTAGAAAACCATAGGGAACGATGGAGTTTACGTAAATCATCTACCATATCACGTAATATTGGCAGCTCCATTTTCAGGTCTGTTAATCGATGATTATCATTTTGGTCAAAGGCATCCTTTAATTTGATGCCTATGTCGGCTTTCATACTCAATACATGAGCCAGCTGGGTATAAAAACTAAAAATGGCTGACCAGCTTGTATTCCTGTCTTTTGCTCTTTCCAAGACCAAAGCCAAATTTGCGTAATGTTCACGTAACGGCAAGGAACGAATATTCTCATCGTATAAACCGAGTAAAACATCCTGCCATAACAAAAACTTAGATGGATTTGATTCATGCAGGTTATCTTTAGAAACACCAGGTGTCTCATCAAATTCATTTAAGGCAACAAAATCATCCCAATTTCCGCCGGTGCAAAAATTGAATCGTTTAGCTAACTTCTCTTGACTCACTTCACTGGCATAACCGTGTTCAGCATATAACTGCAAACCAGCCAATCCGGTAAATGGATGTGTTTCTGCTCCGTTATCGCCCCACATGGTTGCAAATACCTCAGTGATTCCTTCCTTTTTACAAGCTTCTAAAGCGGCGTTTGTTGTAACGATTGTTTTTCCATAGTTCGGAGCAATGCCATTCCATGTCCATACGCCGCCGGCGAAGATAGGCTCTGAGCCAAATTCTTTATGTTTTTTCAAGAATGTTCGGTAAAACTCTTCATCACTATGATAATAATCCCAATACACAAATTGGACATTGCCCGGCATAGATTCAATAACATCCTCAGGAATGTCCACATTCAAATCATAATAATTCCCTGATTTGGAGCCCAGTCGAAAATACATATCGCTCCAAATCATCGGTTTTAAGTCTAACGTTTCAGCGAGTGATACCACCCTGTGAAGATGCTTATTCATAATATCAAAACGTTTTTGATATCCATGCTCCTCTAAATACTTTCCTAAGCCAAGCTGATGTGCTTCGTCCATTCCAATATGGATACGCTTACTCTTGAATGGACGTGAGGCAGCTTTTAACAACTCCTCAATAAATTCATAGGTTTCATCAAGATCTGCTAACAAAATATCAGCAGTATCTCTTATTTTTGATGCATAATTCCACTTCAAAGCCTCTGTTAAATGGGCGAGTGTCTGAATACATGGAATCATTTCAATGCCTAAATGCTGCGCATATTCATCACAAGCTTGTAATTCCTTTTCGGTATATCGGCCGCGCATATACCCGAAATAGGGATATTTCTCAACTGTGAAGGTATCCTCTGTGTACATCATGACTATATTCAAACCCATTAAAGCCATTTTTCGTAAAAGAGTATAAATCCCGTCTACGGTCATTACAGCATTACGCGAGCAATCTACCAACACACCATTTGTTTTAAATTGCGGTTCTTCACTTATTTCAAATTGATTACGCTCCTCAAACTCCTGCAGCCACAATCCTAATGCACGAAAAAAGTGTATTTTTTCTTGATAGCGAATTACTCCAGAGTCTTTCTTGCAGGCAGCCATTAATGGACCTGTCATTTGTTCCACAGTGATAGGAATTCCATCTTCCGTTTGCTTGATATCTAACTCTCTGCAAATAATTTCTATTCCTTGTTCAAGTCCCTGCAAATCACCACTAAAGTGAATATTCATCGTAACACCTACAATTCAAACCAATGGTTTTGATTCAGTTTCTTGTACCAGAAATAGCTGTCTTTTTTCGTACGCTTCAATGTATGATAATCAACATGAACAAGACCAAACCTCATACTGTAGCCATAAGACCATTCATAATTATCCATCAATGACCAAACGCAGTAGCCTTTTAAATTCACACCCGATGCCAGCGCACGACTAATCTGTGTTAAATGCTGCTTTAAGTATTTGATTCGTTTATCATCAATAACACGACCGTCGACTGGATCTTGATTATACGTTGCACCATTTTCTGTGATGTAGACGGGCACATCGCCATATTTATTTTTGATATCCACCAGCACCTTGTAAAAAGCATCGGCATAGATCGTAAACCCGATGTCTGTTTTATCAAATAAACCATCCAGATGTTCACAATCAAACGTTCCATTTCCTTCTTTATAGCGCGAAACATTTCCTGTATAAAAATTGATTCCTAAAATATCAATAGGCTGCGAAATGATTTCCATATCGCCTTCCTGAATATTTACTTTTGCCCCTTTTTTTGCAAACCAATCTACTAGAATTTGCGGATAGCTGCCTTTAAATACTGGGTCTAAGAACCACTCCATAAACCATGCTGAAATCCGCTTACAAGCCTCAACATCTTCTGGTTGATTGCTGAAAGGTTCATACCATGTAACATTTGGCGCAAATCCGATTTCTCCAGGAATACCTAGTTCTTTAAATCGCTTTACAGCTCGTCCATGTGCGAGCAAAAGGTGATGGGCAACATCAAGGGATGTTTGAAGATCTTTTTCCCCTGGAGCCTGTTCGCCAACGAAATATCCTAAAAAGGAAACACACCACGGTTCATTAATCGTTAACCAGGATTTTATTTTCCCTGAAAACTCACGGAATAATAAATCGGAATACTCAACAAAAGCTTCAATGGTTTGTCGATTCTTCCAACCGCCCTCATCTTGGAGAGATTGCGGTAGATCCCAATGGTAGATGGTACAAAGAGGTTCAATTCCGTTTTCTATTAGTTTATCGACAAACTGATGATAGTGGTCCAGCCCTTTTTGATTGACTTCACCTCTTCCGTTCGGAAAAATCCTCGGCCATGCAATGGAGAATCGATAAGTATTCACACCTAACTCTTTTAATAATGCAATATCTTCATCCATACGATGATAGCTGTCACAAGCAGTATCACCATTGTCTCCATTTAGGACCCTGCCAGGAATTCGGCTATAGGTATCCCATATAGACATACCTCTGCCATCTTCGTCATAGGCACCTTCAATTTGATAAGATGCTGTTGACACTCCAAAACGAAAATCTTTAGGGAAAGTAATGGTTGCCATGCTTTCTACCCCTTCCTTTCATAACCTTTATATTCTTCTTGAGATAACTTCATTTTCAATAGCCTGATCCGCAATGTGGTAACAAGCACCTGAGCTCTTTTAGTGAGGAGAACTCCTTGTTTGGGAACGTTCCCAAAATTAAGTCTCTATTCTAAAAGATCAACCGGAATTCTTACTTCATACTTGTTTTTTTCACATTCATACCTCCTTCACCTTAGTCTTTTATCACTACTTCTAGAAGCACTTCACCCTCAATGTTTTGACAATCAATACTATAAATAGACTGGTTAACAGCATCCACTTCGATTGGTGCCGCTACACCATTAACGGTTGCTTTTAATGGCTGCGTTTCAGACAAGAATGCAAATACTCCGCCTTCTTTTAACCTTTGCTTCAACCCTGTCTCCGTGCACCAACTATTTTCTATTGCATGATTGCAAATAAACTTATTGATAAGTCCAATCGGCGTGATTGAATTCTTTACCGGTATTAGAAGGTATACTGAACTGCCATTTTCACCTAATTCGATATTGATTACTTCGTCTTTTTTCAGCTTCCAATGTTTCTTTGTTAGGACATCAAAGAGGATAAACTCTTCACCTATTAAATTGGGTACATCCTTTGGACCAATAGAGCCTCTAATAGGTTCATTTCCTTCAAATATATTAAAAGCTGCGACAACGCCTGCCCCTTTACTGGTGTTCCAGATTTTAAGCGGCACCTTTGTTTTGAAAGGATCATTAAATAAGCAATCCTCTGTTGGCATCCCAGGCTGGTCACAGCGAATAATTCGGCCATCCTTGTAAATCAGCGGCCAAATCATTTCTGGATTCGTGCTATCAACAGCATCACTGAAATAAATGGGACCGCCGCTTATGACGCGCAAAATCATATTCTGCTGATCATCATGGTTTTTCGTCCAATACATATCCCAGTCGCCCCAATAGAAGGCACCATGATAAAGGGAATTATAGGCATTTTGCAGCGCATGTTCTTTAAAACCATTCAATTCCTGCGGGACAAAATCATCGCTGTTTCGTGAAACAGCGGAGTATGGACGATGCCAAATATTTTCCTCTGCCATTCCCATACAATTGATAACCGTATTATTAAAATGCAAAGAACAGGACGCTTCAAGTGCTGTGTGAGCTCCACTGGCAGCCTCACCAACTGACTGGTTATGAGCCATAAAGTTTGAAATGGCACTTTGGCTGTCTACCTTAACAAAATCGATTCCATCTTTTTTAAGTTTTGAATGCCAGGCATGCCAAAAACCAAAGCCTGCTTCCGCATTAGGGGATGGGATTAAACTGCCATTTTTCGCTTGGTATAAATGCTTATCTAAAGATTTTGCTAAAGAACTATCGGGCGCAATTCCTTCCCAATACCCTGCAAGTGTGTGCCAAACACCTACCCAGTTTACCCCATACTTCTGTTTAAGGGAGGATACAGTACTGGATAGTCCACTAGGGAATTTCGCTTGATCAGCATCAAAGGATTGAAGCTTTCTTCCACTCACTTCTGACCAGCCATCATCAATCATCATCCATTTAACAGGAAGATTTTTTTGCTGCAGCTCTTCTGCTTTCGTAAGAATTCCTTCCTCATTGACTTCATGATAAAAGGCATCCCAGCTGCACCAGCCTAAATAATCTAGTATTTCTGGATAGCTCTTTTCTTCTCTAGAAAGGACACTTTGCCCACAGAAATTTAAAGCAGTCTTTACATTGTCATTAACTAATTGGAAAGGGTCTTTTGATGCTCCAAGAATAAAGGCAAAGGTACTAATCTGGTTATAACCTCCATGAAATGGAGAAACAGAAATCTGCAAGCCCTTTTCAGTTCCAGCTAAATCTGTCCGCGCTTCTTGATCGCACACAGGAAGCAGATGATAATAATGATGATCACCTTTTAAAAGCAAAGATTGTGTTCGTTCAGGCACTTCCTTGATGTTGTTCGTAAAAAATGGGCGGGTCCACCAATCTTTATGCTGATAGTTTGCCATTGCCTGATAATCATCCATAAGGTTAGCAATTCTGATGTTAATTGCTTGCTTTGGAGAGAAATAAGCTTGTTTTTTAAACAATTCATCATTTTTAATTGCTGCATCAACAAATGTGGTTATAAAAGAATCATAGCAGCGGAATGTTACTGCAGCGGTTACACTTTCCACCTCATCACTATACTGATATCGATATTCCTTATAGGTGCCGAGGCGGTCTTCTGCTGTACTCTCTGAGGAAGATTTGAAACCTAAAAATAAATTTGAGTGAGAATCTATATTTACCGAGACTTGGATTCCTGATAAAATCCTTTGATTATGAAAAAGAAAATCCAGCTCGTCTTGTGTTTTTTCGATTTGAAACATAGTATGACTCCTTTAGTCTTTTTTTGGGCTTGACCTATCCTTCGAGTTCAAGTGCATATTTGGCAACAGAGAGAGACGCTAGGTCACCCACACTTTCTTTTAACCCTGAAGGAACAACCTCACAAACCTCCAGTGAGAAAGGGAGGGCTTCTTTCCGCAGTTCTTCCATCACAATCGGTTTTAATAAAGCCTCCTGCCGTAAGTAAATGCTGCCGATAATAATTTTTTCGGGATTAAGCATATCGATTAATAACGCTAAGCCTCTCCCTAATTTCTTTCCGACAAGCTGATAAACCTGATTGGCCAGCTCATCCCCGGCATTTGCAGCATCAGCAACACTTTTTGCTGTGATCTCAGCAATTTCTTCCATTGAAGAACAAATAGCGGTGCTCATTCCTTGATTAAACCACTCTTTAACCATCATCTGAGCTAAACGGGCAATACCTCCGCCGCTGCAATAGCCTTCGAATGATCCAGCCTTTCCGTATCCGATTGGCCCATCCTGTTCCAATCGAACATGGCCGACTTCACCAGCCATATCATTAGTACCCGTATACAAGCGGCCATCCAATATGAAACCTGCACCCATTCCCGTACCAAATGTTAGAAAGACCATATTCTGTGTGCCTTTACCTGCGCCCCACTTCCATTCAGCCAGACCGCAGGCATTGGCATCGTTTTGGACTGAAACAGGGACTTGGAAACGATTCCTTAGCGGTGTTAATACATCAATCTTATCCCAGTTTGGTAAATTAGGAGGTGATAAGATGAGACCTTTCTTACTGTCAAGAGGACCGCCACAGCTTATTCCAATTGCTGTTAAGACATACTCTTTCTGTTCAAATAACATTTTCTCTAATGCATCCATCATTTCCGACAAAGCCTTTTCGGGTGTATCAGGAGTAGGAAAACTTTGTTTTGCTAAAATCTGAATTCCATGCAGATCTTCTGTACCAACTACTACAGCACACTTGGTTCCACCGATATCTAAACCTGCTAGAACGGGCTTCATCCAAAGAACGCCTCCTCAAGCATGATGCAAAGGGTGTGGTAAATAGGCAGATGTCTTTCCTGAATATCTGGTGTGCTATCGAAAGGAACACATATGGTGATATCACAAAGCTCTTTTAAAGCCCCGCCGCTTTTACCTGTGAATCCGATCGTTGTTAATCCAAGTGCTTTTGCCACTTTTACAGCATGGTTAATATTGTTGGAATTACCTGAAGTACTAAAGCCCAAGAATACATCGCCAAGTTTTCCGTAACCGTAAACCTGCTGTGCAAACACCATATCAGGAGCAACATCATTGGCAAAGGCTGTCATAAGTGCCGAATGGCTGACAAGCGAGATAGCAGGGAGTGCCCCTTGTAAATTCTCACCAAGATAGTCACTGCCATCTGCCGCTTCCCTTAACTTTGCTTTGACTGTTTGAGGCAAAGGCCGCTTCGACATAAACCCCTTCATTAATTCACC
Source organism: Neobacillus niacini (assembly GCF_019749295.1). Lineage (GTDB taxonomy): Bacteria > Bacillota > Bacilli > Bacillales > Cytobacillaceae > Neobacillus > Neobacillus niacini_D. Next base: position 213,761 of record NZ_JACWFG010000004.1, on the reverse strand, counting down.
AACAACATGCTCACAGTCGGCTGCACTGCCTCCATTCCCAGCAAGCAGCAGTTTTCCATTTGCTTCATACGACTTTTTAATCGCATTAAAAGCTTCCATAATACTATCCTGACATTCTATTAACTCTGGATATTTTTCAATTAGCTTTTCTAATTTAGCATTTTCTAATTTAGCATTCATTGTGACATCCCCTATTAAGATCATTCATTTTCCTTAAGGTGCTCAATCGCCTTTGCAAAGAAGTCAGGACTCCCGAAACTGCCTGACTTTAAAACAAGCATCATGGAGGGCTTATTTAAGCTCAAACATGAGGGAAGACCAGGTTCAATTTCCTTCCAGACTCGAAGTCCTTCAATCCCAAGCCTGCTGCAGACAGAAGCAGAGGTTTCACCGCCTGCTATTAACAGGCGATTAGCATTTGTCCTTTTTACTGTTTCATCGACTACAAACGCTAATGATTCCGATACGACCCTTGAAATCTCTGTATTCGAATAACCTAAACTTGCAGCAATTTGCTTTGTTACTTGTACTACTTCAATGTCATTTGAAGAGTGCACCAGCACATCTTCCCCTTTTGTTAAGCAGGTGACAAGCTTCTTAATAAGCTCTTCTATATGGACATCTCTTTGCCCAGAAAACAATTTACGTGATTCCAATTCCAATACTGGAAGTCCTCTGTTCTTCATCTCTTCTACTTGCCTAAAGGTCTGGGGCATTAAACTGCCAGCGGCACATAGTACTCCTGTATCTAATTTTGGTAATTTAATAGATTGTTGTTCCTTTAAACCTTGATTCATTACGAGTGCTAATTCTTCTGCAATGCCTGATGCACCGCAGATAATCTTTTCTTCCTTGATGGCACTCGCAATAATTTGTAAAGATACCTGGTCTCTAACATCAATCAACAAGTAATTGCACTTTGTTCGCATTACTTCAATTTCTTGTTTAAGTATTTCGCTGCCTTGTTCAACGATATTGACATCCACAAGTGCTACTTTTCTTTTTGTTTGTGATTGTAAAATCTCAACCAGATTAGATTCCTTCATCGGATGTACAGGGTCATGACGAAACTCAGAATCTGCTAATTTTTTTCCACGAACATAATGCTGGCCATTTATCGTAGTTCTGCCGTTTTTTGGGAAACCAAGTACCACAACAGCAAACTCACTTTCTAGCGCATCGAGCATCGCATCAAATTCAGCACCAATATTTCCACGAAAAACCGAGCATGTTTTATTAAAAAATTGTTCACAGCCAAGCCGCTTAAGTTTTTCTGTGCTCGAAAAGACCTTTTCATAGGCTTCATCATAGGAATCGAGACGAGAATTCGTATCGATGATTAACACATCTGGTGGGAACGTTCCCATTTTTGATTGTAAAAATGGATAAGGATAGACATCTGCCCGCCAGTCTGCTTTCGCATACATGATCCCAATATCGTTTGCCCCTGTAATATCATCCGCAACAATTCCAATCAATTTTCCCACTTCCTTCTCGGCTTGTATCCTGAATCATGCAGAAAACTTTGTATCACATTTTCAGGTAGCTCTTGAAGTGCAATTCCGGAGCTGCGGGAGATGATATACATACGGCATGCCATTTCTAATGTTTGCAGTGCCATTTTCGCTTCCCTTATGCTGGTATCATAAACAAGAACACCATGGTTTTCTAATAAAAGAATGTTGGCGTTTTTCGCCTTTTCTCGAACCAGTTCACCTAATTCAATGGAACCAGGATGTGCATACGGGACACGTTCAATCTTTTCTAAATAATACATCCCTTCAACAAACCATCCAGCAGGTATGTCGTGTTTAGATGAAGCAATCAGCGTACTATATAATGGTGAAGCATGTAGTACCGCTCCAATTTCTGGCCTTGTTTCATAGATTGCTTGATGCATGGGTACTTCTTTCGAAGGCTTGGGACCGAAACTAGATCCCCCGGAAACTCCTAAAGAGCATTGTGCAAAATCCTCTGCATCTAAATCTCCTAAATAGGTCCCGCTGGCTGTAATAAGGAAAGAATTATCCTCTGTTTTCGCACTGATATTACCTGAATTTCCCCAGGCTAGGTCATATTCCATCATGAACTTACCTGTTTCCTGCAATTGCTTTTTTAGTTCTAGCAGCTTCATATCGATCTACTCATCCCATTCAATTAGATTCGTTTCCCTAACTGGCTTTTCGCTATCCTTAGGGATTCGGAAAGTTTTTATTTCTGAAGGTTTAAAGGATGCCTTAAAGGAACGATTAAATTTCGGCAAAGTGATTTCAACCTCTGCTGCGACCTTATTCGTTTCATACGCGCGAATAATCAAATCTTCATTGTCTTCTGCTTTCTTGATTGTACTGATAAGCACATGATTGGCACCATTTACATTCACATAAGAATCTGTTTGTGGTAATGAACCTTTATGGAAGGTTTCAATAATAGAAATTGGTTTACAATTTAACTCCGCTGCTCTTTTCGCTGTTTCCGCATCTTCCCAGCTTCCTTCATGCGGCAGTAACGAGTATTCAAAGCGCTGAATTCCTTGATCGATAAACGTATATTCCCCGTCCTCTTCTGGTACAAGCGGATCATGATGAGCATAAATTGGACTGCGTAATACCGTTAAAGAAAGTTCCTTATTATGGATACTGTAACTATATTTTGCATCATTCATCAAACTCAAACCGTATACGCCCTCGTGGTTTGGACGAACGCCAGTTACATCCACCCAGCTTTGACCTGGTTCCTCTTCGCCATTATGCTCCCGCTCAATGGTTCCATACGGAATTTCATATGTTTGTTTCCTAAAGATAGAATTAATAGGGAAAACAAGCTTTAACATCTTGAACTTTTCACGCCAATCAACCGTAACCTTTACATCAATCTGATTTTTCTCTTGATACATGGTAAAGTCCTGAATCAATATAGAGCGCCCGTACTCACTTTTCACTCGAATCACAGATTTAACGGGTCCATGCTCTGCCAGGTAAATCTTCGTAGCTTTAAACTCGCCTAATCTATCATTAAAATGGAGTGTATCATGGCTCCAAGTATCTGTTTTGTCATTCAGGACCATCGGAATTGCAGCAGGACCTGAAAAAACTTCATGCTCTACTTGTTTATCATATAAACTCTTAATCCAGCCTGTTTCGGAATCAAATTCGATTCTAAAACGTTCATTTTCCATGGAGTAATACCCTGCATTAATTGGTTCACCCACTGGTGTAACGGTGCTTAGTTCAGTATAAAGTTTGTACACACGATATCCCATGGCCGGTAAATCAGCCAAGAAGTTTAAGCGCCATCTTCCACCTGCTGTTGCTTGTGACTGTACGGTTTGAAAGGGAACAGCATTTCCTTGATCATCCACTAAAACGGAGGTTGATTTAAAGCCGCCAATTTCAATTTCTACATTCACTTTGCTTTCCCATGCATGCGGGTTAAAGACAACAATGGGTTTCATTCTTTCATCCTGTTCAATATCAATCTTCCATGAAATCGATTGAACTGCATTATTTAATGCCCTGTCAGCAATCGCGATCGCTTCACCATATAAATTCCTTGCATCTTCATAGGCTGGTTCAATACTTGTACCCGCTAGAATGTCATGAAATTGATTAAATAAAATATTTTTCCATGCCCGTTTAAATTCAGCTGGATAGGGTTGTCCTGTTAACCAAGAAGCAAGGGCCGAATATTTTTCTGCTGTCATTACGATATTTTCTGCTTTACGATTGTATTGCTTCACACCAGAATGAGCAGCATAGCATCCGCTTGCATGGTGCTGCAGATCATCATGAACTACAGGTAAATCATTTGTATTTTTCATTTTTTCAAAATATTCATCAGGTGATGAGATTGTTAGATTAGGAAGACTATCATCCTTATTCAATCGATAGATACTCTCAATGTTTTCCTTCGTTGGTCCGCCGCCATGGTTTCCAACTCCATAGAAAATCATTAGATCATTGACATTTCCTTTGAACTCGCCTTTACTTCTATGGACAATTCGATCAAGCTCTTTGCCCCATGAATTGTATTCCTGCATAATTCGGAATGCCAATACACGTGTGCCATCATCTGATTCCCACCAAAAGAGTCTGCCCGGAAGACCTTTTTCATTTGGTGCTGGCCGCATAAAAACGTAAGAGTCCATTCCACTTTTCTTTAGAATTTGTGGAAGCATGCCGTGATGACCAAAACTATCAACATTGTAGCCAACACGCGCTGTTACACCAAATTTCTCTTGAAAATAATGCTGACCGTATAGCCCCTGACGTACAAACGACTCTCCATTAGGAATATTGCAATCTGGCTGAATCCACCAGCCTCCGACTATCACCCAGCGGCCTTCTTTTACCCGCTCTTTGATTTCAGCAAACATTTCAGGATCATTTTCTTCTACCCATTCAAACATTGCTGCTGAACTACAGGTGAAAATAAAATCTTCATATTCCTTCATTCGGTCCAGTGCTGAACGAAATGTAGCTTTTGTTTCTTGAAATCCCTCTTGCCATTGCCATAGCCAAACTGGATCTAAGTGAGCATTACCAATCATATGAAATGTTTTATCCTTCATTTCCTAAAACCCCAATCTGTTGATTCTTTGTGTTATTGGCTGAAATGACTTGCTTTATTAGCACTTAATAAAAATTGAGTAATCTTTTCTGATACTGTTTCTTCGACTGCCTTTTGACCTGCCTGCAATTCATCTAATGGTAATGTTTTACATTCAGCATTGGTCATTCTCTCTTCTCGCCCGATTGCCTTTAGCAAAGACAGCTCTAGGTCAGTGGCAATATTTACTTTACTCACGCCGCCGTTTGTCAGCTGAAATGCTTTATGAATCATTTCACTCGGCACACCGGATCCGCCGTGAAGGACTAAATGGACAGGTGTTAACTCACGGATACCACTTAAACGGTCATAATCAACCTTGGGTTCACGAACCATGTACACACCATGTGCTGTACCACATGAAACTGCTAGGGCATCAACTCCCGTTTGTTTAACAAATTCTGCCGCTTCAATTGGATCTGTATATAATTCTTCATCACTATCTGTTTCAATAAAATCAGTTGTACCAATCATGCCAAGTTCTGCTTCAACAGATACTCCCTTTGCATGCGCATATTCCACAACCTCTTTTGTAATCTTTACATTCTCGTCAAATGGTTTTTCTGAGGCATCGATCATAACAGATGTGAAACCTGCTTCAATTGCATCCTTAATAACGGCTAATTCCTTCGTGTGGTCTAAATGTAAAACAACGGGTACTGTAATTTCTAAAGTTTCTACTTGTTTATAAAACTCATCACCAAATTCAAATGGTGTAATTCCATAACGCTCTAATTCTTTTTGTGAGATTTGAACAATAAGCGGTGAATCTGTTTTTTGACCTGCTTGTAAAACTGGTTTAATCATTGCTGTATAACGAGGTGAAAATGAACCTGTTGCATATTGAAATTTTTCCGCCATTTGTAATGCGTTTGTTAATGGGAGTACATTAGCTGGTTTTACTTTGTTCAACATAATCATCCTTTTATTTAGTATTTTGTAATGTGTATTTAACAGCTTTCATGCCTAATTCTGGACTCGTCACAAATTGACGCTGTTCATCTGGGGTAAAGGTTGAAACAACTCTGGCCATCGACGCCTGAGCTAGAATAACGATATCTACTGTTTTTGCTAATTCAAGTAAAGCTGCAGAAAGGTCCGAATCATGACCATCTTTATCGCCTGCCATTAATTTCTGATAAGCTGATGCCACTAGAATCGGTTCAAACTCAACTTCTTTTTGTTTCTCTGCAGCTTTTTGTTTCAGCAAATCCAGTGTCGGCTTTAATGTGGTTTCCAATGTAGCCGCAACCCCTATTTTTGCAGCCGTACTAATCGCATATTCTGCCATTGCATCATCAATCCGGACAATTGGCGTAGTTACTTTTGGCTGTGTCAAGGAAACAAGTTCACCTATGGAAGAGCAGGCGTTTAAAATGCAATCTGCTCCAAGTTCCTCAGCTGTCTTCGCATAACTTTCCCAGCGATTAGCAATTTCTTTGATATTCCCGCCATTATTACTTAGCTGCGGGAGGATAGAGTCATCTACTAAATTGACAATCTCGCATTCTCCAATTATTTTTTTGGCTAACTCTTTTAACGGCTCAATAGTAACTGGAGTCGTATGGATAATCGCAAGCTTCTTTTTCATCTTCATCCCTCCATCTTTTTGATAGCTCTGCAGTTTATGTAAACTCAACTAACCATCTTGGACAGACCAGGATGGCTAATTGAATTTTCAATTAAGATAGCTTCAAATCGCTATTAAAAGCTAATGCTTCCTGAGCAGCATAGAGCACTAGACCAACACACCAGGAATGAGACAATGTTAACATCATTCCCTTCGGCTGGAAGCAATTCGTATTATAAAAACGCTCTGTAACCATTCCTTTATAAGCGTTAAAATCACCATCTTTTCTAGCAATAAATTGCAAGAAACATGCGATATGATCTCGAGTTCGGTCCAAGTAATAGGGATCCTCACTATATTTCCATAAACGAAGCATTTCTGGTACACAAAACAGGCCATAATTATGTAAATGCTGATTAGACGGCGATGCTTGGTCTGCACCGCGAGAGCGGAAATCGTACTGATTCAGCAATGTATGTTCTGGAAATGCTAGATTATAAGTCCAACGGAAGGTCATTAACCAATCTGCTGCAGATTTGGCAAGCTCTAACCACTTTTCATTTTTATCACTTTCATAGAGTAATACATATGCGACCACAGCATTATAAGCATCTTCAGATGTGGGTGTTAAATGGACATCTTCTGGCGCTCCATAGATGTATTCATCCACCACAAATTTTTCATAATAAAAGCCTGCCTTTTCTGCTGCGGCACGATACTCTTCTTTTTCAAAAAATTTACTTCCTTCTAATAAAGAGGCAATCCATAAAATACCTCCTGCACCGTCCCACTCTTCGACCTCACCACTTTCACAGTGATAATACGAACCGAAATTTCCATCAGGACGCTGCGTTTTAACTGCAAAGTTTAAATTGGATGTTACAGCCTTTTCCCAATTAGGGTGGCTATATCCTGATTGTTTCTCAAAAGATAGAGCACGAACCATAAACAAGGTTGCCTCAGAGATAGTTCTTGCCTGCAGCCAAGTGTTTTTTGGATTCCAGCCAGTTCCCCAGCCTTTCCCGAGCACCCATGACGCCCAAAACGTACCACTCGGAGCGAGTGCAGATGCAATATTATTTATGACATCGATTGCGGCATCCACATATTGCTTTATCCCATTTTTTCTTCCATATGTTAGTAATGCATAGGCGTACGGCGCCCCGCTGACCCAGCCAACATGCATGTGAGGGCGGTCTCCCATTCCTTTTACATTGTTATTAAACTCACGGTCAAAGGCGGCAGTTTCTGCTAGAATGCTATGTTCTGGCATATAATGCCAGCGATATAAGCCATGTGCGGTTAATTCTGCTGCTTCTTCAAGTCCCATCCACGGATTTAATGCATGCTCTTGCTGATGCTGCTTATAGATTTCGCGGACAAAAGGATCATAAGAATGTAAATCAGCTGATCCAGTATAGATTTTTACTCGCAAATTGACACTTTCACCTGGTTTAAAGGTATATAGTGAAATATCCTTTGGTTCAGGAATTGGCTCCCCAACAAATGTAACCGGCTCTTCTTTATAAGGAAAGTTTACCCAAATAGAGGTTTCCGTTTCATTTCCTTTAAACCCTAAGCCTGTCAAACCAAGTGGTGACATTTCCTCCACAGATAAAGCCCCGCACATTTCATCATTCCAAGCAAAAACTGCCGGAAGTGCAGCACGGTCTGATCGAAAGGACCAGTGGTCAGATACCATTTCTTCATGATTGCCATCGCGGTAATCATATCTAGGGTATTGCCGAGCATTATGCTCAAAACGATTTTCTTTATAAAAGGCACCCGGAATCATCCAAGTCGGCTTTCCGTTACCGGCTAATTGTGCTTTAAATTGTAATCCAAAATCCCCTGAAACTTCCTGGTTATAGTGAACATTTAAGTCAACCTGAATATACTGACTGCTTTCCTTGACTTGTTTCCACTCAGACTGGACAGAGAAAAACTCTCCTTTGCCCGAAACATGTAAGCTGTCACCTTTCTGATTCACTTCTGTTATTTGGATATCCTCTACTGTCTGTTCACCGTTATAAATTTCAAGCAGTGAAGACAGTTTTAGAAAAGCATTAATGCTCTTTCGTTCTGACGAATACACTTCAATTTCATTATCATGAAGGTTAATAATAGTACTCAAGGAAATCACACCTTTAGTTTGTAAAATTCAATCAGATTATCTCTAAAAATTCGCTGTGCAAACTCAACTGCTTCACTTTCTGTCAACATTTGGTCTTGTACCTTTTCGACTAAAACATCTCCTACAATTTTACGGGCAAGCTTTTGATGAGCATAGGTTCCCTCAATAAAATTGTAATCACCGCCAAAACCAAAGATCTTTGTTTGCGGAACCATTTCAATCATTTGATGCAATATTTGTTTTGCTATTGTGGGAGAAAGGATATACACCCATGTAAAGTCTGCATATACATTGTGATAGTTTTTTACAATGGTCAAATATTCTTGGTGGTAGGGAATACCACAATGTAACAAAACAAATTTTGCATCAGGATATGAAAGCAATAATGGAAGTAAATCCGTAACGTTTGAGTTTGTAATAATATTGCCGTTCCCTGCAACACTGGTTTCATGATGTCCTGTATGAATCTGAATCGGTAAATCATGTCTGATTGATCCTTGGATAATATGATGAATCAAGTAATCCTGCAGGACAATCGCATCCTGCTGCGCCATTGGCTCGTCTAAAAACGAGGAAAGTAAAGTATTGAAACATTTTTCCGCTTCATAAAATGTTGGTTTGGATGATTTAAGCGTTCTCCAATAGGCATGTCCGAGCTTTGCCGCAACCATTCCTTCAGAGACAAATTTATTTAATAAGGCATCGACAGCATGCAGATAATCCTGGAATGTATGAACATTTACTCCTGAATGTCTTTCAATTACCTGTACATCCTTAATTGTTCTCAATTTATATGCGTAATCCATGAACATGACCGGACGAAAAAGAGAAAAGTCAACATTGGTCGTATAAGCTAGTGTGATAGCCATATCAATTCCCGACTTTTCTTTTAACACCTTCGGGTACCATTGGTCATCATTTGTAGCAGCTATCACCTTTTCATTTAAAGCTAGTATGCCGGGAACAGACCATTCTTCCATTCCATATAAGTCCTTTACAGCTGTGTTTAATGTACGTGCATACGTTGTATTTCTCGCCTTTTGATAGAAGTTTAAAAATTTCTCTGCTTTCTCTTCATCATTTAATGGTGAATTTTTGCTTAAGATCCCGCGTTCCATTCCAGCCGTTATTAAGTCAGATTCTAAATAATGAAGAAGACCAAAAAAATCCACTTTATTTTTCCTTCTAATTTCCATCGGGTCTATGTGTTCATGACCATCAATAATGCGAATTTTGTTAATTTCTTCATGGATACTACTCATTTTACTGCCCCTCTCAATGATGAAAGAATGACTTAAAAGAATCCCCCTCATCCCACTCAGAATCTATTAACTTCACGATTATGAGCGGGAGAGGATTCCTAGTGTATTTTTTTAAGCCATTCATAATTCTTACAACTTGCTAATTAATCAACCTTAAGTTCAGGGAATGAGTTTTGTACTTCTTTCTTGAAGTCTTTAATTACTTCATCAATATCAGCATTATCTTTTATTCCCTGACCCGCTACTTTTCTCCACTTACTTAACACTTCTTCACCATACTTGTCTGATTTCATTCCAGGAATTTCTTTCACCGATTCGTAATATGGCTTTAATATATTTTGCTCACCAAACATCGGAGTTTTGAACGTTTCTAAGTTCTTTTCATAAACACTTAATAATCCTGGCATGTTTCCTGTTGTTTCTAGGTTGTGTTGCTGCCACTCTTCACTTGTAATAAACTCTATAAACTTATATGCCAGCTCTTTATTTTCTGATTTTTCATAGATAGATCGGTATGTTCCACCCATATAGAAGCCTTTTGGTGTTTTCGCCAGGCCATATTTATCATTTGCACTGTTATCTTTGTTATCAACCATGAAGCCAGCCCAAGCCGGCATTGCATTTAATACAACACTTCCATCATTGATGGCATTTCCCCAGCCTGCTGAGAAAAATTCAAGCTTTGCATCCACGTCATTATTAAAGATTTCTTTTTGAATTTCATAATTCTTTTTCCAGCTATTAGCGATGGTTAATTTTCCATCCTTTACCCAAGGCTTTTCATGATAGGCTTCAACATTGTATACATCACCATAATGAGAAATTAAATGAACTTTTCCATTGCTGTCTTTGTTTACTTTCTTACCTAACTCAATAATTTTGTCCCATGAATCTACCATGGCACTGATTTCATCAGGGTTGTCCGTTCCTAAATATTTTTTAGCATTTTCTTTGATATACCAGAATCCACCTGGTGAAGAGTGGTCAGAAACTGCTCGTACATCACCTTTACTATCTCTGCCTAATGCTTGTACATATGGAACGTAATCCTTAAGAAGAGCTTCTGCACCCATATCAGATAGATTTGCTGCATACTTAGAATTAATAAACTTGTCAATATAGGCTCTTTCTAAGTCAAAAATATCCGGTACATCTCTACCTGTCTGAAGTACATTTAACAGCTTTGTTTGGTATTGATCGCCAGGGAAGATTTTCACTTCAACCTCTGCATCCGGATATTTTTTCTCAAATTCTTTGGCCATATCTTCAACTTGTCCAAAGAAAGTCCAGATTGTTAATTTACCTTCGACTTTATTGCTATCACCTTTTTTATCATTAGAAGCATTCGCACTTTCACTGTTAGAACATCCAGCAAATAATGCTACAACAAGAACAGAAGCTAATAGAACAGAAATCCACTTTTTCATATAGATGTACAGCCCCTTTTTTGGTATAATTAACGTCTATTGTTTTTCTTATCGTTCTCTTTTAGTGCCTAAGACCGTCAATTCTTTTACACTAAAATTGAATTTGATAAGCTATGCATCCTTCAGTGATCGATGGTTTCATCCTTTCACTGAAGTTTTTTATTATGTATTTTCACATCACCCCTATCAAGTTTTTAATAGGATTATCCTTTTAATGCTCCAGCTGTAACTCCGCTGATAATTTTCTTAGAAACCATTGAGAAGAAGATTAAAATCGGAATAACGGAGATAACGATTCCCACATACATGGCTCCAAAGTCTGTTGAGAACTGTGATTTTACCATTGCAATCATGACTGGCAGCGGCTGCAGTTCATTATCAAACAGAACAATCATTGGTGTTAAGAAGTCATTCCACTTTCCAATAAACGAAAAGATTCCCAATGTTGCGAGAGATGGCATGAGCAACGGCAATACTAAACGATGGAATATTTTCAATTCCCCGCAGCCATCAATTCTTCCTGATTCTAGAATTTCTGTTGGGATACTAGAATCACACATTTGCTTCATAAAGAAGATACCAAATGCATTCGAAATGGATGGAAGAATGAGCGGCCAATAAGTGTTTAACATTTGAAAGCTATCCATCAACTTGAAAAAACCAATAATACCTAACTGACCAGGAATCATCATCGTTCCTAACACAGCAAGAAAAAGTAGATTCTTATATTTGAAGTTATATTTTGAAAAACCATAACCTGCTAATGCCGAGAAATATAAGTTTAATACAGTTGAAGTAACCGTTATAAACACGGTATTGACAAAACCTCTCCAAATTGGCACGGTATCAATTAATCGTTTATAGTTCTCGATAAACTCACTCCCAGGAACGAGCAGCAGCTTCCTTGCAATATCTGAATTTGCATGAGAAGAAGTGACCATCATACTGTAAAAAGGCAGCAGACAGGTAAAGGCAACGGCAATCAGCAAGAAGTATACTGCAAATTTCCCTAAGAATGATTTTGAATTAAACTCTTTTTTTGTTTTCTTTTTGCTAAAAGAAAAACTTTTTTCTACAATACTATCATTTGCTTTCATAAGGATCCCCTTTCATTCCAAGCTGAAAGTCTCCTACTTTTCTAAAGTAAAAAGATATTTTACTGTTCAACTTTGTTCATTTTTGAAAACTTCATTGTAATTAATGAGAAGAACAAGATGATGATAAAAATTGCATAGGCAATGGCTGCTCCATAACTATAATCAAATCGTTGGAAAGCGGTTTGGAATAAGTACATTACCATCGTCAGTGTCGAATTATCAGGTCCATTTCCGAGCATTAACGGCGCATCAAACAATTGAAGACCACCGATTACGGAAGTAATAAACGTAAACAATAGAACCGGTCTTAATAAAGGCAATGTTATTTTAGTCGCAATATCCCATTTTGAAGCTCCGTCAACTCTAGCTGCTTCATATAACTCTTCAGAAATTGATTGAAGACCAGCAATAAAGACAAGCATATTAAATCCAAAGTATTGCCACATAATTACTCCTGCTACAATAAACCTTGAAAGCCAAGGGCTGTTAAACCAGTTTACTGGATCATCAATAAGCCCAATTCCCATTAAAAATTTATTAACACTTCCTGTTTGCCAATCGAACATTAAGCTGAACAAAACCCCTAGTGTGACAGGTGTTACAATATTAGGGAAATAGAACACCGCTCGAAAGAAATGCTTTCCTCTAATAAATTTTTCGTTAAGGATCATGGCTAGCGCCAAAGCTAGAACCAATTGCGGAACAATTGATAAAATCCAAATGATTAATGTGTTTCCTATTGCTTTGAAAAAGAATGTATCCTTGAGTAGTCGTGCATAATTATCCAGCCCAACAAACACTGGGTCTGAAAACCCATCCCACTTCGTGAAGCTTAAATAGAGCGAGAAAATAATTGGCACTAAACCAAAAATAAGAAATGCAATGAAGTATGGAAGTACAAAATAGAATCCATATTTTGATTTATTAATAGAAGAAGTTCTCATGTTTTCACAGCCTTTTAAACTTTTTTGTCCACCTTTTCTAGTTTTCTTTAAATATTTCGATGTCACTTGAATAAAGTCTATTACTTTAGAAACTGACTTATTTTAAAGTAGAAACATGTTCGGTTATCTTCCTGCATGAGTCACGAATAATTAATTCAGGTTTTAAAAGATGTCGTTTTGCTTGGTACTCTTCTCCCGTTTCCATTCTATTAAATAATTCCGTTGCGGCTTTCATGCCCATTTGCATAAATGGCTGTTTTACCGTCGTTAATGATGGATATACCCAGCTGGCCAAAGTGATGTCATCAAAACCCGTAATCGAAAAATTAGTAGGAACATGATATCCTCGCTCTTGAAACGCTCTTAATGCCCCAATTGCCGTTTCATCATTTGAAGCCACAACCGCAGTGAAATCTCCGTCAGCCAGCAACTGATTCATCGCACGATAACCGCCCTCATTCGACCAATCAGTAGTAACAATCCAGTTCGAATTGACTTCTAATCCTAGCTGTCCGATTGTTTCAAGATAACCTGATAAGCGGCATTTTGTTGCTGCAGCATCGTCTGGTCCTGAAATATAGGCTATTTTTTCGTGGCCAATACGATGAAGGTAACGAACAAGTTCTGCTATGCCGTAATAATTATCAACATCTACCGAAATGACATTGGGAACACCAGCGGAATCTCCAAAAACAACTACCGGGAAACCAGCTTCTGCTATTTCAACTAATTCTTGTTTATCTCTTTTACTGAAGCTAATCATTATGATTCCATCAACATGGCCTTCGAAAAATAAGTTTTGAAAGTATGACTCCTTATATTTATTTGAGGTCATACTGTAGAACACACAATTAAATCCTTTTTCCTTCGCTACCTCTTCAATCCCTCTAAATATGGATGGATAAAAGATGTTTGTAATACTATCAACCACGATACCAATGGTTTGAGTTTTACTTCTAACTAATCTTCTCGCATTTTCATTGCGGTGGTAGTTTAATTCTTTTATCGCCTTTTTTAATGCCTCTTCTGTTTCCTTTTTAACTGGCAGACCATTCAAATAACGAGAGACAGTGCTTTTGGATGTATTGGCATGTTTAGCCACATCTTTGATTGTAGGATTCATTATTGACCTCCTCTCCCTTAATTTATTATTTTTCTTTTTTAGAATAGGAACGTTCCCAAAATTAATGAAACGGATTCATATCAATCGTAAAACTCAGTTGCTCCACTACATCCCTAGTTCCCCAAGAAAGACAATTACTTTTTAAAAAATACACAAAATTAAAGAGCCGAATTACTACTATGTAAGAATTAGAAACCGTTTTCAACTAGCAGAAAAAATTTTTACAATCGTAATGATATTGTTAATTCGATAACTCAGCAGGATATTGCAGGTATCCTGCTGAGTTATCTGGGAACGTTCCCAATTTAGTGTAAGAATTATTTGTCTATTTAAATTTTAGGATGTATTGATGATTTTGTCAAACAATTATTCGACTTTCTTTTAAATTATTCGCAACAAGTTTCGACTTTGTCGTGTACCAGGTTCCTAAACCTCTTTTTGCATACTTACTTTTTATCAGAAAATCGTAACCATTCATCCTCATCATTAAAAATATTAACCTTTTTATTTTTCACTGCATTCTCCGCAAACAAATACATCGCGGCTGACCACGATTGTCCTGCAAATCCCATCGGACGTCCTGACTGGCCATGGAACCATTCGTTAAATTCCCATTCTGTTTTCTTACCTGTTTTATTCATACTAGCCAGTTTCCCTAATTGATACTCTGCCTCATCAAACCTTTTAGCTTGAATAAGTGCTGCCACATAGAAACCACCGATAAACGGCCATGATCCGCCATTATGATAGTGGTGCGGCAAATTAAGATTTCGAACACGATAATAATCGCGCCAATCTTTTTCACCTTCACGAATAGCAGGATATAAGGCTTGAACAGGAAACGGTTTATTAATGCCACAACCCTGGATATAATCGAGGATTTTATTCGCTTTTTCTTCATCCGCAATCCCAAAAACAATTGCTAATAAATTGCCAAGCGTATCAAACCGGTCTGCATAATCACGAAATCCCATATACGGAAGATAAAATGGTCTTTCCACAAGTTCGGTTTCTACCCGCTTAATGGGATAAATCCATTCTTTTCGCTCTTTTTTAACCCAATCCATTTTTTCCTGATTTTCAGGTGTAATCCACAATAGAATATTTATCTTCTTTTTAACATCTCTTGCATTTTCATAATAATAACTCGAAGGAAGTTTCAATGCATCTGCCATATGTCCCATACACTTCCAAGCTGCAGCATATAACACATTATCGAAAAGGACATTGTAGCGGTTTGCAAATAAGTCCGCCCAATCCATTGCTTCATGAACCTCTAGTAAGCCGCACTCATTTGAATCTTGATAGCGGAGCCAAAGCAATGCGTTTTCTAAATTCCCCCACCATCTTTGTAAAAATTCCTTGTCCTTGGTTTCCATATAGTATGAGTAATGACCTATGATATACCAAAGGTTCCCATCCACACAGCCTGCATGAATCGAATCTTCAACAGCTTGTCCTTTTACACTCTCATCATCCAGCTTCCCGCCATGGGCGATTAACGCAGGATCGGCTACATTCGGAAAACCAACATTATGAGGGATCTTTCCCAGTTCACTTTGAAACTGCCCCAAGGTTTCCAATGAACGGCGATGAATGCTTGGGCCAATATCATCCTGACAGACAAGAAGACCTAGTCCACAAATCATACTATCCCTTGCCCAAACCTGTTGATAGGCGGTACTTGAGCCGAGTAATCCTAGCTCTCCACCATTTTTCAGTAATATTTTTTCAGCCTTTTCTCTGCCTAAATCTACTATACTTTCTGTCATATCCTTCTCTCCCAACTGAATTTAAGTTACCTATTCCCATACTTTTAAATCTCTTAATCTCACAAAGAGTAATGCTTCACACAGTCACTAAGGATTTCTCAAGATCTTCGATTAAGTTCGTTTCTTTGATTGGCTCCTCAGGATTTTTTGGGATGGATAACGTTTTAATTTCAGATGGTCCAAAATGCAATTCGATCTTTCTGCCCCAATTCTTCAAATCTACATTCACAACTGTTTCTTCGTTATGAGCTTCATAAAGTCGAATGATTAAATCATCATGATTCTCAGCCTTTTTTAAAGCAGAAAGAATAATATTAGGCTGGTCAATCTCAATAAATGAATCTTCTTGAGAGAGTGGACCTTTATGATAGGTTTCCACAATCAGCTGCGGCTTTTGATTTAGTTCTAATGCATGCTTTACCGTTTCTGCTTCTTGCCAGCTATTTTCATGCGGCAGTAATTGATAGGTAAAAGTTTGAATTCCTTGATCAATGATTGGATAATCCTCGTCCGGATCTGGTACGAATGGAGCATGATGGGCATAAATCGGACTTCTTAAAACGGTTAAATTAATACTATTCCCACTTACATCAACACCGTATTTACCATCATTAAGGAGACTTAAACCATATATATCTTTTCTATGTTTGCCGATCGTGCCTGTGATATCAATCCAATTTTGCATTGGCTTTTCATCTCCATTTGCCTCGCGTGAAGCATGTCCAAATGGAATCTCAGAAGTTGCATGCCGTTGATTGAAGCTTACTGGAAACTTGAGTTTAAGAGTTTGGTAGCTTTCCTGCCAATTTACTTTTACTTTCACTTCAATCTTATTTAACTGCTTGTACATGATAAAGTCCTGAACAATCGTAGAAGATTGAAACTTAGACGTGACACGAATAACTCCTTTTACCGGACCTTCTTCCAGCTTTTTAATCCGGATTGGCTTAAATACACCGGCGATTTCATCAAAGCGGAGTTTCCCATGTCCCCATGAATCGGATGAATCATTCATGACGTACGGAATAGCGGCATCACTCTTGAACACTTCGATTTCTTTCTCTTTGTCAAACAAACTGCTGATACCACCTGTTTCTTTATCAATTACAAGCTTGAAGGTATCGTTTTCCATTTCGTAATCGTTTACTTTTACAGATTCAAACACTTTTGCAGGCTTAACACTACGAAGTTTATACGTGCTATATCCTAATGGCGGCAGTTCAGCTAAAAGTGCAACTCTTTTTCGGTTCGGTACTTTCGCCACAGAATCTATGATTTGGTAAGGAACTTCATTTCCATGAACATCTTCAATAATAAATTCTTCTGGCAATAAATAATTCACAAATAGCCCATACTCGATTTCAATATTCACCTTTACAGGCCATGAATGAGGATTAAAGATGACCATTGGCTTCATGTCTTTTTCTTCTTTGATATTAATATTCCAACTTAACGATTGGAGGGCATAATTCATATTTCTTGATGCAATACTTATCGATTCTCCAAATAAATCTCTTGCATCATCATAAGCTTCTGAAATGCTTGTTCCTGCTAAAATATCGTGGAACTGGTTAAATAAGATTCCTTTCCAAGCCTGATTCATGTCTTCTGGATAGTGCTGTCCTGTTGTCCAGTTGGCAAGGGAGGAAAACTTCTCAGCCATTAAAGTGAGATTTTCAGAATATCGATTTAACTTTTTGACTTCAGAATGAACAGAATAACAACCAATTGCATGATGATGCAGATCGTCATGAACAACTGGAAGACTATCCTTAAAACTTTCTACATGCTCAAAGAATTCATTTGGTGAACTAAACATTATATTGGTATCTTCCATCGATTGGTTTAGTCTTTCAATAATTTGGATATTTTCCTTTGTCGGTCCTCCTCCATGATTACCAACACCATAGAAGCACATGAGATGATTGAAAGAGTGCTTCAGTTCATTTTCACAATGCATAATGTGATTTTCTAAATGATCAAAGGTGCAATATTCAAAAGGAATTCGAAACGCTTTCACGCGAGAACCATCTTTAGATTCCCATAAAAATAACCGGCTTGGCAAACCTTTTTCCTCTGGACCAGGTCTCATAAATACATAAGAATCCATACCAGATTTCTTTAAAATTTGCGGCAGCATTCCATTATGACCAAAGCTGTCAACATTGTAGCCAACCGTGGCAGTAACACCAAACTTTTCTTTAAAATAGTTCTGGCCGATCAGCCCTTGGCGGACAAATGATTCTCCACTTGGGATATTGCAATCTGGCTGAATCCACCAGCCGCCGCAAATAATCCATCTGCCTTCTTGAATTCTTTGCTTGATTTCTTGAAACATTTTTGGCTCGTTTTTTTCAATCCATTCATAATACGCTGCAGAACTTGAAGTAAATATAAAATTCTCATATTCTGTCAGACGATCGAGTGCTGAACGAAATGTCGCCTTCACCTCTTGAAAACCTTCCTGCCAGCGCCAAAGCCATACAGGATCGAGATGTGCATTGCCTATCATATACATGTTTTTCATAGGTAGTTTCCTCCAAATCCGATTCTTAAGTTTACTAGTTTGTTAAACAATACTCGCAAATATGTAACCGCCTTCACCTCCTAAAAATGAGAGTTACCTCATTTTTTTGATTATTATAACACTCAACTATACCTATGTATATTCGATAAATTAAGTTTCTCTTAACATACCAGATTAATAGCATACGCCTATATTGTCTGTTCCCTGTATTAGAGCTGGGCCAGGTTATTCAGCTTTTATTTTTTATTTTTTTTGATAATGTACGATTGTGGCCATAGAAAAACACCCTCCTGAATACTATATTGCTATAGTACGATTCAGGGGGTGCTTTTTCCTTGTCTCACTTATCAGGGTCTTTCCAGACATTGTTTGTCTCTTGTTCATGCTCCCTTTGTAAATGAGAAAATGGCTGCCTTACTACGCAGGTAAAGATCAATGGAGGACATTTCTATGTATTAGAAGGTTCTCTTAGGAATTCCTTGATTTCATCAACAGTAATCCCTAAATTTCGAGCTTCTAAAATAAGTTCCAGCCATTCCTTATCAATTTCTGTTTCATCTAATAGAGATGTTAACATAGTACTTGGTGTCCTCCTAAAATATTAGTTTTAGGCAGCTCAGCCATCATTGTTAGCACTTTAGACCCGTAGCTTTGCGTCCCAACCTTTCGATAGGTTTGCCTTTATCTGATTAAGGTAATAAAGATTATATGACAATAGTACCACAAAAATTCTTTATATCGAACATAAATAATTCTAAAAGTTTCGACATTTATTTACATTTCTTCCATAGAGCCGTTACTAATATTAACGATGTGAAACAGAAACAAGACAAGTCAAACCAAAATACCTACTAAACTGTAAAATTATTGAATTATTCAATCGCTATTTCTGGGTTATATTTACTGATTTTCATTTACAAAATATGAGAATTATAGTAACATTCTTTATAAAGAATGGTTTTTCGAACAATAAGGAACGGACTTGCTTTTATAACTTAGAAAGGAGGTAAGATATACTATGAATCATATAAAAAGGGTATTTTTTACCACATTATTAATTTTTGTATTTGTTATCCCTAATTCAGTATATGCTTCATCTAATACAACTCAATCTTCTTCTAGCGAATCTTTTCTAACTAACTTCCTTTCTTATTTCAACTTTGGTAATCCAGATGAGCACGATGACAATCAAAATAATCATAATTATTATGAATCGAATACTAATGATTGGTTGATTTCCATGGTAAGCTGGTTCAAATCCAGTAAAGATGTACACTACAATGACTGGGAAAAAGAGCAGTGTACCAATGATAAGATGGGTTGGGGCAACGATGATGGCTGCATAGACTCCGCTGAAATATGGAAAAGATGGTATTGTCTCTAGTGTTGATAGGGTGAAGAAGATTATTGATATAAGCCAATAAGCCGAATATAGACAAGCTATTCTCATACCTTGTCTATTTTCGGCTTTTATTGTAAATAAAAAACGTAATATAACCAAATCAATAGCTCCATTCGTAAATAAATCTATGGCAAGGTAGATATAATAAAATGATGGTAATTCATAGAAGTTGTTTACATGATGACGAAAAAACATAGGATGTGTTTACAATGGATTTCCTCCAGAGTCAGGAAACACTAACCACTTTAGAATGGACTCTACGTGCAGTAATTGCCTATTTCTTTTTGATTCTTGTTGCAAAGGCTATGGGGCAGCGTTCGATTGCACAGCTTAGATTGCTTGATTTCGTAATTGCGCTCATGATCGGAAATATCATTGCTCACCCATTGTCAGATGAACATCTGGGTCTAAAAGGTTCACTGACAACTACAGTGGTATTGATGGTCTTATACGTTGGCAGTGTTTATATTATTATAAAATTGCCACGGGTTAGAAAACTAATCAACCCTGCCCCTATTACACTTGTTAAAGACGGTGACATTGACTATAAAGGTTTGAGTAAGGCAAGAATTTCAATCGATGTTTTGTTAGAAGAATTACGGGAAGAAAAAGTAGAGGATATTAAAAAAGTGGCATTAGCCTTGTGGGAAGCTGATGGGAAAGTATCCGTTTTTTTGGATCCAAAATATAACCCTCTTACACCTGCAACATATAAAATGAAACCTGAACCATTTGACCTTCCAAAAACGATAATAAAGGAAGGTATCATTTATCCTAACGTGTTAAAACAAGTGAACAAAGATGAGGTATGGGTAGTTGAGAAGCTAGAAAAAATTTATCATACAAATATTAAGAACGTGTTGCTTGCAACTATTGACAATAAAGAAAATTTGAAGGTTTTTCTGTATAAATAAAATAGAGCACCGCAGGGTATGCTTCCTTCAGTGCTCTATTTTTTTGATTATCAATGATTCTAAAAAATCACCTTTAACAGCCGTGAAATCCTTTTTCTGTATAACGATAAATACATTATAATGGCAGCCCCATCTTGCTGATTCTCCCCTAGCTCACAAGAGAGTTCAAATTTAGAAGGCCATATCCAATGACGGATTTCTATCAATCTGTGCTTAACGGTATCATAGCTGAAAAATTGGTAGTCAAAGAAGTCCAAATATTGTTTAAGGCCCTTAACTTTATTATGCCTCCATAACGTCTTTCTTTTAAAAGGAAGCTTTATTACATCATTTAAATACGGAAACTGTTCATAAACAATGGACAAAGTCCTAGTCAGCCTCTTTAACGTTTGGTGATTTGCAGCCATTTTAAACAGTTCTTCATAGTCCAATTCATCTCTATATTGGTGAATGACTTGGATAATATCAATGAAATATTTCAGTGAATCTAAATTATGCCTCCAGCCGTGGAGGCAAATCATATAAAAGCAATGCATGTTAGCAAGTTCTCGGACATGTGAATATTGTCCAATCGCCTTCGATTCGTTCCATATATCATTCATATCAAAGTTTGATGTTTCTTCCTTTACAAGCCCCCAATGCAATTCCACGACTAATGGAACCGGAGAATGGGGGAGCCTTTTACTAAAACTGCAATGGAAATGTCCAGGAATAGGCTCCTCTTCAACCGAGAACCCTAATGCTTTTACTGACTCAATGGCCAGATTTAAGTCCTGTAATCGGACTAATAAGTCAATATCAGAGGTTGCTCTCGCACCAATATGCCCAAAGTATTTTTCTGCAAAATAAACTCCTTTAAGAGTAATAACGTCAATACCTTGTTCTTCAAACCTTTTTAAGAGTACATCGGTCTGATTTTTTATGAATAGGTTTTGAAAAAGTCCTTTATCATAGTTTTCTTTTAAGTATGCTTGAAAAAAGGTCGGAGTTTGTGTGAGCATTCCATTCTGTTTTAATAAAAAGTAAACCTGTGATTGGATTCCATCGTGCTCTATATCCCTAAGGACTTTGTGGTAATCATAATCATCGATTTGCATCGGTGCTTTACACCCATTTAAGGCTGAAATAAAATCAAAACTCACAGCACCCACCTCCCCTTTAAGATTTCGAGACCAAAGCTAATGGGCTTCCTTTTTTCGAGTTAAATGATGCTTTATTGAGTTTGCGGTACAATCCATTTTGATTCAATAACTCGTTATGCGTTCCGCGTTGAACAATTTTCCCATTATCCATAACCAAAATAAGGTCTGAATTTTGAATGGTGGACAACCGATGAGCAATAACAATGGTTGTTCTTCCTTCCATCAATTCCTCGAGTGCTTCCTTAACATGAAACTCCGTTTCTCCATCCAAGGCTGATGTTGCCTCGTCTAGCAAAAGAATGGGAGCATCTTTAATAATAGCCCGTGCAATTGCTATTCTTTGTTTTTGACCACCTGAAAGTTTGATTCCATTTTCACCAATTTGAGTGTCATACCCTTTTGGCAGTGAGAGGATAAATTCATGTATCTCAGCACTAATTGCAGCTTCTACCATTTGTTTCTCTGTCACATCTGGGCGCGCAAGCAGCAGATTATCACGGATAGTGCCTGCAAATAAGAAAGTATCTTGAGGAACATGAGCAATCGAACTTCTTAATTCGGAGACAGCGTAGTCTTTAATGGATTTACCAGATAGTCGTATTTCCCCTGATTGCGGCTTATAAAAACCTTGCAATAGATTAAAAAGTGTACTCTTCCCTGCCCCTGTAGGACCGACTAATGCGATCATTTTACCAGTCGGGATATTTAGATTAAATTTATCTAATACATTATTATTTCCATAGCTGAAGGTAACATCAGCAAATTCAATGGAATCTACATCCTTTAGTGTTGGAGAATAAGATGGAAGTTCCTTTATATCTGGTGATTTTTCTAATATGTCTAGCACTCTTTCAAGTGCAGCCACGGACCGTTGAAAACCAGCCCAAAGCCCAGCAAAGCCGGTGATGGGATAAAACAAGTGGTTAACTAAATTCAAAAATGTCAAGAGAGCTCCAACAGTTAATTCACCATTTGATACAAACAAGGCGCCTATAGACAAATTTACCATAAAAGTAATCGACCCGATGATCTGTCCGCCCGTATTATACCAAGATCTTAGCTTCGCATTTTCCAGTTCTAAATCAAGCAGTTCCTTGTTCTGATTAGCATACTTATGATAGTAAAGTTTTTCCAGTGTAAAAGAACGAATTACCTGAAATCCGTGAAACGTTTCACTTAAGAGGCTATTAATATTACCTATTAAACTGTGAATCAATCTCCCATTTTTCCGAAGTAATAAACCAAACACTACACCTGATATTGCCACAATTGGGGCAACAATTAAACTAATCAAACACAGTGTTAAATTGATATTTGCTAAGTATACAAAGACAACAATATAAATTATTGGCAATCTAATTAAACTAATGAGATTACTGCCAATTACACCGTCAACACCATGTATATCGTTAGAAAAGTGGGACATTAATTCACCAGAGCGATAATTAGAAACATCTCCAGCCGGCAATCGTAATACATGGTGAAATAAATGGTTTTTCATATCCATTTTCACACCATTAGTTGCAAAAATTTCACAATAGGTATAGCAAACACTTGAGAAAATGCTTAATAAAATAAGTAGTCCTCCATATGGAATGAATGAGAGGATTTGTTTATATCCCCCATGAATAGCTGAGTCAGTAATCTCACCAAAGAACTTTGCAAAGGCAATTGTTAAGTAAATATCGAGTCCTAATAAAAGTATAATAAACAAATATGCCTTCCACTGTTTCCTGATAAAAGGCTTCACAAACGTAAAAGTCCTACGTAAATCCTTTATGGTAAAATACTGTTTGATTAGCAAATCTAGCTTTTCTTTCATAAGGTACACTCCACACTTCGTTATTAATATTGCAAGTTTCTATTAAGATATCTTCGAAGAATACCTGAAAGGGCGGGAAAGGTAAGGATAACTTTTCCCCAAAACCTCGCAACACAACCTTCTGGGGTAAATATTCTATGTTTCTTTTGGACACTAACTAATTTCCCAAGGATCTGATCCTCACCTATTAATGGGTCAAACCCCAGGTTAGTATCCCCCTTAAGCTGAAAGAAGCGTTGATTTTTTACGATTTTTATTGAAACTAGACGATGGGCAATCAATTGACCGGTTTTTGTATAGAATAAAATAACATCACCCTTTTTTAAGAGTGTCGTTTGACAGTGAACAAACCTGCAAAGGTTTCCTTGTTGAATAAAAGGATACATACTATTACCAAAAGAAGGGAGCTCGAGCCAGCCATCCTTTTTTATCGTGTTTTTTAACAATAGATACGTGCTATGGTCGATTAACATGTTCAATCAACCCACACTCGGTAAGATTAGCCAGGAATTCTTCAATATCTTGTTTGACTTGTTCTTTGTTTTGGATTGTTTTATACTCCTCAATCAAGGAATTAACAAGAGTATCAACAGTTTGGATCTTATTTAGCAAGGACCAGCAAAGCCCTCCTGCTCCATTTAATTTCGTAATGGTATATTGTTCTGTATTTAAGATGATCCATTCACCATCTAATTCGGTTGCTTCTACATTTCCTTTTTGAATAAAATGAGTCATCATGATATTAACTCCCAAAATGAATTATTTTTTTGAAAATGAAGTTCATAAACTGGTACTTGCTTTACCATTAGTGTCATTAGCTTCATAATTCTGCTGGTTTCTTCCTGGCTATGGGGCCAAAAGAAAACCTTATCCATTAATTGAAAAAGAGCTTCAGACTTTGCTACCCTTTCACGCTTATTTTGAAGTGCTTGGAAAAGAATTTGTACACTGCCTAATGAAAGGTTCCCGCTAAATGAGTCCGCCTCAATTTCACTGCGAAAAGGAGAATTATAGACCTGTACATCCTCTTCCGTGATTTTTACAAGGGTTGCTTCATCTGAGAGGAGATTACGTGGAAAGGATAGTTTAGCTGCAGTCGATTTACCTGCCCCGGATTGCCCTGAAAATATATGTGCCCTTCCATTATCAATTACACAGGATGAATGGATCAACAGACCCCAATTATGATAAACGATGAAGGAACTAAATAGGTTCATTAGTGCATGCTTTAGTGCAAGTTCATTGTGAACAGATACCAAAGCAGTTCTAAAATCTGAATCTACCTTTATGTAATAATCAGCACGACGATAGAAGATTTGGTTACTGTCCTTCATGATGTCTACATAATAATCTTGGAAAGATACACCAAATCCATCTTCAATATTAATTACAAGGTCAGGTTGTTTATTTCCTATGGGTATGTATGAGTGAAAATTTTTTTCAAGCATGGTCCGAAGATTTTTGGATTCACACAAGATTCGAATGTAAAAGTCGCCAATTTTCGTTTTTAACATTTTTATATTGGTCTCCTAAAATTATTTAATAAGGAAAGTCAATGAACTTTCCTCATCAACCTTCCCACCTTGGAACGTACTATGGATTTACATTTGGATTACACTGGCCAACACCAGTATTTCCATTACCATTTCCGTTCCCATTGTTATTACCATTTCCAGGTGTACCTGCTCCACATGGCTGCGGATTTGGATTTCCTGGCGGGAAATGTATTCCTCCATTCCCTTTGCCCTTATGATCATGTTTTCCTTTACCCGGATTCCAACTTTGCGCAGTTTCAAAGCGAATCATTTGATGACTCAAAACTATCGGACGGGTATAAACCTTTTCTATAATCACTCTTTTCACCTCCTTTATCAGGACGGATGTTCATTATAAAGAACTAAATGTTCAAAAAAATATCGATGATTAAATTATATAATTGAAAATAATAACTTACTATTATAATTGAATAACCTCTATCCTAAAATTATAATTTAATAATAGTTCTTATTAAAGAACAATCATTCGACAAAAAACCACCTTTCTTCCGCTGATACCAAACAATGGGTTAAAAATTAACTTTTGATTTATCTTCTTTGAAAAATAAAGTACTTCTTCTTAGAAATCGACCAAATCTAGACCCATTACTATTAAAATATTTCCTATGAATAAGAATGGCAATTACAAAAACGCCAATAGCGTTTTTTACTAGATCAATAATAGAGAAAGACCTAAAAGGTACATATAGTTGATGAATTTCATCTATCACTCCATATCCGATGGATAAAACCAACACTACTACTTCTTTCCATTTCTTTAAAGGTCCATATAAAAGAAAAAACATTATTAAAAGAAGATATAGAATTCCAAACTCAAAGAAATGTCCAAACTCTAATGCAGCACCAATCGCTAGTATAACAAAGGGGTTTATTAACTTTGTTAAATCACTGACAGAATCTGGGTCAAAGTGGCTTGTTTGCTGCCAAATCAAGTACATATAAATAAATGGAGCAATTGAAATAGTAAATCGACCTATTGATCTCATATAGGGGTGTCTTCCTTAATTTAGCTAATTTTTCTCCAACCTTAATATTTACAGATTGAATTATTTGTTTTGCAAGTAGGATAAGTTATTGAGATAGACTTTATTTTTCTGACACCTTATTTAAAATATATTTATTGAGTGCTATACCAAATGGTAAAGCAATAAGTGTCAGTAGCTTTTGGGGTGAATGCCTTAAAACACCTTTACTTTCTGCAAAAATACTGCAAGATACATAATGGATGGCTTGCTTAAATTTGAAGAGTAACGAAGTGTTTGGTAATTTCATCATTTCCATTCGATAAAATCTAAATCCCCTTGGACTGATTTTGTATTGTTTTATGATATTCATAGACGATCCATCCGGAAGATACTCCACACAACAAAGTGCCTCATTCATTAATAGCAGTTCATATTCTTGGTCAAGCTTGTAATATTTATAGGAAAGCGGCACTAATCTTTCATTATGATAAACAGGGTATGGATACTTCTTCGTTAGTTTCGTCCGATATACTAACTTTTTATCACCCTTAACTCCATACTTGTTATAAAGGTTATAAAGTGTTGAACTTTTAATATCGCTTGGTAGTTCTGTTCCTATTATTTCCCCACTGGTATTGCAATCTAGGCCGACTATACCTCCTATTTCTTCACTACCATTTGCTTTCCAAAAAGAAATAATTTTTTCAACTGCATCATCCGGCATGTAGTCATCGCTGTCTATACAAACATTTAATTCTGTATCAATTAAAGAATAAGCCGTATTATGCGCTCCATGCATCCCTTGGTTTTCTTGTTGGTAATACCGAATCGATATAATATTTTCGGTCATCCAACTTCTAACTAAATCTTCCGTATTATCAGTTGACCCGTCATCAACAATTAACCAAATAAATTCTTTATTCGATTGTCTTTTTAAGCTCTCATAACAATGGTGAAGTGTATATGCCCTATTATATGTCGGGGTAAAAATAGTTAATATCGGCAAGATCATCACCTCGCATTTGATAAATAAAAATCTTCTAGCCATCTTGCTGTATTTTTTATATCATAGCCTTTATCTCTTAGCATTTTTAGTTTAGAGGTATTACGTTCTCTTCTTTCCACACTAGAGTTTTCTAGTTCAGTAACCCATGAATCTACACTTGTAAGTTCTATAAATTTCATTAATTCTAACCCCATGTCAACCTCTTTTGTTATTTCTTCTGATATCAAGCAAGGAATCCCTGCAGCTTGAGCCTCAATAAGCGTGACTGGCAGTCCTTCATGTAGTGAAGGAAATACAAATAAGTCAAAAGCTTGAAGTAATTTATTAATATCGCTTCTGACACCTAGGAACTTAACTTTACTTTGTATATTTAATTCATTTACTCTTTGTTCAATATCCTTTCGTAATATCCCGTCACCACATAATAATAAAATAGACTCTGGTTTTCTTTTTACAAATTCTGCAAAAACCTCTAGTAGAAATTTGTGATTTTTTTGTTTTGTAAATCTGCCAACATGCCCAATTACAAATTGGTCACTAATCCCTAATTCCATTCTTTTTGTCATTCTAATATCAGGAGAGTAACTGAACAATTCTGGTTCTATTCCATTATTAAGTAATGTTGTGGAACTTGATCTTTTGCCAAATAGCCATTTAGCAGCAGCTTGGGAACAAGCTAGGGTATAATCAGAGTTGGAGGGAATAAATAATCCAGAGTACCATTTATATCCTTTTGTTAAAATCCCTCCTTCACCCCCAGTATTATGACTGTGAGTGATACAATAATGGATCCCAGCTTTCTTTGCAGCACGTAATACAAAACCACTCATGCGATTTAAATGAGAATGGACGATAGTATAATCGTCATGTCTAGAGAAAAAGTCGTTAAGGGATTTTATGTAACCAAAATGACCTGCTTCACTCACATATGGAATTCGGTAAATTGTTCCCCCGAGTTCTTTTATCTCACTATCAAATATTCCATCTTTACATGTCAGAAAGTCAAATTGAACTTTGGATCGGTCGATATTCCGATATAAATTCATAATAAGCGTTTCAGCCCCGCCCCTGTTCATATTGACTACTACATGTAAAACTCTTATCGGTTTACTCATTCACTACCCTCCTAGTATGCAGTATTATAAAAACCTCCTGGCGGATAAACTTTAGAACTAGGAATGGCTTAAACTTCCCAAATTACTTTTATACCACTCTATCGCTGCTTCAATTCCTTGCTCGAAACTCCATTCTGGTTCGTAGCCAAGCATTTCTTGTGCTTTAGATATATCGGCATTACTATGCTTAATATCTCCCTTTCTCGTAGGTCCGAATATGGGCTGAATATCCTTCCCCAGTGCATTCTTCAACTGATTATAGATATCAATTAAAAACTCTCTTCCACCGTAAGCTATATTAAAAGCATGTCCTGCCACTTCACTCTTAGCGTTACATGCTTTCAAATTAGCCTCAATTACATTTTCAATATACGTAAAATCCCTGCTCTGTTTCCCATCTCCATTGATAGTCGGACTATCATTATTCAGTAATTGTTTAATAAATTTCGGGATAACTGCAGCATAGACACCACTCGGATCCTGCCTTCTTCCAAATACATTGAAATATCGTAACCCATAGGTATCAAGTCCATATAACTTTGTATAGAGCCTGCCATACTCCTCATTTACCTTTTTGGTAAGTGCGTAGGGTGATAGAACATTGCCCACTCTACCTTCTTTTTTAGGCAGATTAGGCTCATCACCATAAACGGATGAACTTGATGCATAAACAAATTTTTTAACACCAAGTTGTCTTGCTGCTTCCATCATGTTTAACGTACCTTTAATATTAATTTCTTCATATAACAAAGGCATCTCAATACTTCTAGGAACGCTCCCCCAAGCAGCTTGATGGAGGACATAATCTACTCCTTCACAAGCTTCTAAACATGTATTAAATTCACGTATATCTCCTTTGATGAATTCATAGTTGGAATTAAATATAAACTGTTGTACATTTTCTTTTTTTCCTGTTGAATAGTTATCAAGTCCTCTAACTTGATAGCCTAAATTCAGAATAGCTTCAACTAAATTAGAACCAATAAATCCTGCTGAACCAGTTACTAAAAATGTTGAACCTTTTGGAAAACTTATATTTTCATATCCCACTCTATAACCTCCAATATAAGAAACCAGCACTCTCTGCTTCTGTTCGATTAAAAACTCCCTTGATATCCATTAACACATGATTTTTATTTTCAAGAACTGTATTTATCTCTGATGACGCTGCTACTTCATTCATAGCTTCAAATGGAATATACTTTTGCCCTGATGATCTATACATCCCTTTAACGTCCTCTAATGTAATAGTTTTAAACTCATCGTGTGGCACTGAAAAGATAACTGCATCCACATCTTTAATGTCATGGATTTCACTTGGATTAATTCTATATTCATGCCATAGATCATCTCTATCCGCGAGAGGATCAACCACTTTTACCTCAATTCCATACTCTTCAAGTTCTTTGATGACATCTACCACTTTTGAATTACGAACATCAGGACAGTTCTCTTTAAAGGTGACCCCAAAGATT
Source organism: Neobacillus niacini (assembly GCF_019749295.1). Taxonomy (GTDB): domain Bacteria; phylum Bacillota; class Bacilli; order Bacillales; family Cytobacillaceae; genus Neobacillus; species Neobacillus niacini_D. The sequence continues at coordinate 183,900 of NZ_JACWFG010000004.1, read as the reverse complement.
GCCACTCTTGATCCATTTATTTGTTTATTTGCCTTTATCATACTTTTCACCGTACTCTCAGCTACATACTTCCCCATATCATCATTAATTTTTCTTCCCGAAAGTATAATCTGAGAATAATAGCCCATTTGCTCTGCTTTATATGTAAGATAATATGGATCAACACCAATACAGTGACCACCTACGAGTCCAGGTGAGAATTTCAGAAAGTTCCATTTTGTTCCTGCTGCCTCTAGTACTGCTTTTGTATCAATGCCCATCTTATTAAAGATAATTGATAGTTCATTCATAAATGCAATGTTAATATCCCGCTGTGAATTTTCTATAACCTTTGCTGCTTCAGCTACCTTAATACTTTCCGCTTTATAAACACCAACATCAACAACTAGCTCATACACTTTTGCCACGATATCGAGTGTCTCTTTATCCATGCCAGAAACTACCTTCGTTATCGTTTCTAGCCTATGTTCTTGATCTCCTGGATTAATTCGTTCTGGGGAATATCCAACTTTAAAATCAACTCCACACTTTAATCCAGATTCATTTTCCAAGATAGGAACACAAATATCCTCTGTTACGCCTGGATAAACGGTTGATTCGAAAACAACAATAGACCCTTTTGTTAAATTTCTACCTAGGGTACGACTTGCTGATTCTATAGGGGTTAAATCTGGTGTACGATCTTCTTTTACTGGCGTTGGTACTGCCACTATATGAAACCTTGCTTCTCTGAGCTTTTTTTCGTCTGAGGTGAAATCAACTGGAGTATTTTTTATTACTTCATTTCCCACTTCTTTTGTAGGATCAATACCCTTTTTATAGAGTTCAATCTTTTCTCGATTAACATCGAAGCCAATGACATCAACTTTCTTAGCAAAAGAAACCGCAATCGGCATACCAACATAGCCTAGGCCAATCAAAGATACTTTTTCTTCTCTGTTAACAATCTTTTCGTATAATTTCATATCGTTCCCCCCTTTAAATTTCTGATTTCCTCCAAGTATGCATTTATTACAATTTTCCGATCATATTCTTTTTCCATCTTTTTACGTCCAGCAATCCCCATTGCCTTTTTTTGCTCATAAGATAGATTAATAAACTTAATGATTGACTCAACTAAACTATCAACACTCCTAACCTCAAAACCAAAACCACTGATGCCTTCATCAAAAGTTTCCTTACAGCCAGGTACTCTTGATGCCAGAACTGGCCGACCAGATGAGGCAGATTCCAGCAATACATTTGCGGTTCCCTCATGATAGGAAGGAAGGATTGTAGCGTGAGAATTTTTGATAAAAGAGTGGACATCAGATTGTTGACCGTGATAGTTAATTACCTCTGATTTATTTAGCTCACTCAATTGTTGTTGATAATCTTCTTCACAATGGCCAATTAAATCAAAATGTGTATTTGGATATTCTTGTTTGACAATTTTAGCTGCTTCCAGCAGTTCCTCTATCCCCTTTGATTTCATGATTCTTCCTATAAAAATAAATCTAATATTCTGATTTCTGGAAGGATAGTCCTCAAAAATATGCTGCTCTAAATTCACACCAGAGCCTGGAACTAATCTTGTTTTATTCTTCACAATATTTTGATTAGAGAAGAACTTTAGATTCGTCCTATTTTGGAAGTATAAACATGATGCTTTTTTCAATCCTAATTTATAGAGCATCAATGTGATTTTCTGCATAATCCCCTTATTTTCAACTGCTGTACCTAGCCCAGTTATGTTTGTGAAGTATGGTGTTTGGGTAATTCTACATGCAAGACCACCATAGACATTTGGTTTAATCGTATAGGTTAAAACAACGTCTGGTGTAATTCGTTTGATTATTTTTATGTAATGGAGCAAAAGCTTTAAATCTTTAATTGGATTTGTTCCACGTCTTTCAAGGTGAGTTTCCATAAATTCACAACCCAAACTTTTTAGCTTGGGAACATATTCATCATTAGGTAGTGCAATAATAACCTCATTTTTTTGGTTTATTAGCTCCTCTAACAATTCCTTACGGAAGTTATATAGACCCATTCCGAAGTTTGCTATTACCAGAATTTTCATCTTCTTACTCTCCCTAACTTGAACCCATAATTAGCTCCAGCCTTATCTATATCACAACACTTAAACTCCCCACTAATAAACAATAACTTTTAACTCTCCACTGCAAGAGTGGTGCTTAAAGAGTAATTATCAGTAACCTTTTAGGTTGTTGTTCATTAAAAAGAACATTCTGTCCAAAAAATCAAGAGGTTTTTATACTAGGTACAAGTTCCTCTCCATCTTCTTTAATAATTTAAATCAATTATAATAAGTTCGCCAATAGTTCTTTATAAAGAACACCCTGATATAATCATCATATTACCTTAAGGAAATGAAGTCAACACTATTTTTTCAAATAAAAAGAGAACTGAAATCAGCCCTCTAAGATTGTCGTTCTTTATTCAAAAGTCTTTAGCTATCCCACTCACCGAACTTAACTTCGTAGATATTACCGCCATTATAACCGCCATGGATGGCATAAATTTTCGTGTTATCCACTGTACTGATAACATTGATTAGATAAGTGTAGTTAATTACGTTTGTTGAATCAAATGGGAATGTTTTAACTGCTACTTCGTTATCATTAACAAATGCTTTCATTATTCCATCCCAGTATTCTAATCTGAAATCATAAAGTGTAGCTCGAGGTAATCCGTATGTCGGTCCTATTTTGTAAATACCATAACCAACTCCATTGATAATAGCACCAACGACTGGTAAGCCAACTGAATTGTTACTTACCGTTCCTTTATAAGCAATAGCAAAATTAGGTTTTGACGTTGTAATAGCCATACCCCAATTGTTACCGTTCCAGTTATAAGTAATTCCATTTGCATCAGTTCTTAATTGGTTATAATCTGGGGATGAACTACCCCAACTTGTCGTACCAGTAAAGTCTGGGTCATTAATCAATAGTAATTGTTCATTTTTAGCACTATATTGTTTTGTCCAAATAAGTGTTCCTGTTGGCGGGTTAACGACGCCACCTCCACCTGTACTTATTTGCGACACTGCATATTGAAGACTAGCTAAATCTGTCCTTAAATTAAAGATTAAATTTTCAATATATTTTCCACTATAACTAAAGATAGGAGACTTTGCACCATCACGGTTTTTGTAAGAAACATATCCTAAGCCACCTCTTACAAACCAATAATTAACATCGGCATTTGAATATTCGGATTCGTCCATATACATTAACAACAATCTGTTTTGATCATCAATCGAAACACATGGGGAATGAAAGTCTACGCTATTTGCTGCATTAGCATAAACAGTTGTTTCTTTCAAGGTAAAGTTATCATTAAATGCATTCTCTAGGGTTGCAATATAGTGAGTTATACTACCTGTTTCTCCAGTGTTTGAACTAGCGGTCGTTAAGTAATATCTTGAAGCTACGAATACTTCTACAATGCCATCATGTACGTATGCAGTAGCTCCTGAGGCGTTCATATTAAGAATAGAAGTAGAATTTTTGTAATTTGTCCATGTTGCTCCATTATCAGTAGAAAACGAAATTAGAGCAGGTTCAGGTGCACTACCTGTAGGTGCTCCGCCTGTTGTTCTCCTTGCAAGACTTATTAGTTTATTAGGTGATACTTCAATAATACACGGCTCAGCACTAGTCGTACCGCTAGGGTAACTAGTACCGACAGATACAAATGTCCAATTGACCCCATTGTTATCTGAATACATGAGTTTTCCACGAACTTCAGATTGTGCTCCAAACCCGCAAATTAATCTGCCGTTAGATAATTTCGTAATGCCCCAAATATTGCTAGAGGTAGTTAAACTATTGCTTGGACTTACAACTATTTGCCCCCGGTCTACCCAAGTCACCCCACCATCTACCGAAGTAATTCTGTGATAAATACCATTTTTTCGCAGGAGGTACATATATGTTCCATCTTCGAATACCATAAAGTTATTTGAGGAAGATACATCAAACGTAACTGGATTCCCGTTTGTATCAACCACTGAAATAAGATTTGGTGTTGTTGAAACAAGTGTATCAGGATTAATTGTACAAAAATATTGATTTAAGGCAGTAAATACGTGAGCATTAGCCCCGTTAATTAAAACAGCGTAAACCCCTCTTGTTTTATCAAATTGTAGATTGCTGGGACACCATGCATTATATTTTGCTGGCGGGTTAAATATTTCGCCTATTGGCTCAGTTTTATAAATCTCATATGAAGTTCCGTCGGTACTACCTGAGACGGAAATAGTACCATCACTACCTAAAGTAATACCGTTACCAATCTTAACCCCACCTAGTGTAGTTGAACTAGCTTTGGGCAAAGTGTAGGGAGAAGGAATAGCGGGTTTGTTTAATAAATCGTTATAATTTCCAGTAGTTGCTACTGTTGAAAAACTAGGCTTACCTAGAATGTTAGACCAGGAAAAGTTGTTTACTAAAACATTCCCCCCGCTTGTACCAATATATAGTTCCTTTGTGTCCAAACAAAAACCAAACTCTCCCTCACTAAGAACGGGTAAATCTGCTTTCAATCCTCTGCGGATTTGAATTTTATGTGTTTGAGTCATTTTCTCACCCCTCTTACGCTTTATATTAAATTATTTTCGATAAAATGAATGTCATAAGCGGCGTCTGAATGGTTCTTAGCTGTCGTATATCGGATTTCCTTTAGTGTATTTTCCGCGAAATATGAATCTCCTTGAGTTCCGAGATGCATATTAAATTGTCCTAATGTACCACCCTTGCCGTTAAAGGTATTCCTAAATATTCGCCAATTTTGCGTTCTTGCCCATATATAAATATATGATTTATTAAAGGTGTTTTCGAATATAGAATGGTTTGCCCCTGCTGCTGTTACAATACCTAATGTGGAGTTAAATATATTGTTTTTAACAATATCGCCCACCATCGCATCCCAGCCATCTTCCCAGACAATATCACATCCAGGTGATCTTCCTCCATTACCAGAGAATTTATTTCCTGAAATATTCCAATCTTGTCCACCAGTCATAGCTAATCCAGATGTCCAACTATCTGAAAGGATTGAGTTTTTAATAAAACATTTTCGAGGGATTCCTAATGTGCGTATAAAAGCAACTGCACCATTATAATCTGTATCACCAGAAGTAGGCGCTGTTTCCTGATAAATAACAATCTTTGCGTAATAGGCATTTTGAGGTTTATCGTAACAATAGTATTGTAAGTTGTAATGTTGGACTTCGATGAATTGATGGTTAACATTATAGAAATAAATGCTATATAATCTTGATCGTAAGAAACGGTAATCCCAATAGCCTTGATTATAACCAACCATATAATAATTTCCTAAACGTGATATATCAATAAAATTCGGTGTCCGGAAATGATAATTAACGATACTATTATCATTAACACCTGAATTATCAATATTCCCCGGTTCAAAATTGGAATAGATAAACCAGGAATCACCTGTGCCATCTTTCATACGTTTAGTTGATGTTTTGACATTAAAACCAGGCGATTTACTAAAAGTGCATAATTCAAACCCGGATTTATAGGCATCACCAATGAGTAATGAAACACAATCTTCATGCGAACCTGCAATAGTTGTAAAGTCCTTTTCCCCATAAACATGTGCATTAATTAGCTTTGTATATTGGACGTTATCCATTTTAAACATGTCATATCCTGTTGATGTTTTAGCACTAAATTCGATATTTATATTGGAATTGTTAAAATCAATTATCATATTACTAGGAAAATTAACTGTTCCTTCCATTGGCGTAACAAGATATGTTCCATATGGGAATACAATCTTTTTATATCCCTTTGACATGGCAAAATTCAAAGCATTAATAATCCCATTTGTGGTTTCACTTGAATGGGTATTATCTAAATAAATTCCATAACTTGAAGCTGTTACATAATATATATCCGTTGGTGTTAGGGTTTGTATTATTGGCTCTTTAACCTCAACTGTAAAACTCTTAGAATATGTTCTTGTACGATCTAAAGCTGTAATAATTGAAGTTCCCACTGAGACACCTTCTAAAACCCCATAATTTATCGTGCAGATGTTAGGGTTCGATGTTTCCCATTCAACTATATTGCTATACATCACATCATATGGGTATCTTGTAGCCATAACGGAGAAGTTTTCTCCTACTTCAAGGGTTTCGATGCTTTTATTTATAGACATCTCCTGAAATAATCCGCCATCTATTAATTCCATTTTAAATGTTCCGCAATCCACTAATGAATCCGGGGTTCCTGTAAATAAACCACCATCCACTAAAATTCACCTCCATCAACTTTTACTGTACTGATTTCTTGCTCTCAACAATTGGTTAATGTTACTTGTCCCACCAACGCTTGCACTTGTTACAGAAGCTTGTCCTCCACAGTTTGGGCTTGTCTGTCTAGACCCCCACCATTTGGTGATAAATGATATATCAGCATCGCTCGAAAATATCACTTTGGTTCTTACTATTGAAGATGTAAGCCAGTACTAGCCCTTTAAGTGGCTGCTTCCTCAAACCTTTTGTTATTCCATTCCATATATATGAATGTAATCAATATTGTGTGATTAATAAATGCAACTTCCACACATGGAAAACTGCATTTAAAGATTTAATACTACGTTGGTAGTCCTATGATTATTATCTAGGCATATATTGAATATTCCTGTTGTATGTAGATTATCGTCTTGATGGTACAAAATAAGCTCCTCATCATGGATGTTTTCTTTTCTTAGAATTAAGCTGGTAAAATTTGAACAAGTTTTTGCACATTCCAAAATAAAGTGAAAAAAATAGCACATTATTTCAGATTTCCTCCGGGATTAAAAGTGAAAAAGAGAATCTGGAATAATGTACACGTTTACATTCCTCGGAATAAAAGTTACGGGAATTATTAATAAAGGAAGAAGAAGTTTACAACTTCTTAGAAGCCTATCGATGGGAAGGAACAGCATACGAAAAGGGAATAAATGATAGGAAGATTAGTAGATTATTAGAAGAAATTTCCGACTTAATGCAATAAGTTTCTACGTTACAAAAAGAGTAAGCAATATTAGAGAATCAATTAGGAATAATGCAATTTAAACGATAATCAGAGATTATCACCACCTCTTTAATAGAAGGATGAGGATAATCTCTAACAAAATTGTTCAAAATTAATTATAAAAAAGTTTTCAAAACTACTTGACGGGTTATAGCCTAATTTATTAGCTTTTTTTACCTTAAGTTTATTAAAGAGCTGATACATTACTATCTAAATCTTCTCATCCCTATAATCCTTCCATCAATTATCTCGTAATCCTCATTAAAATTATAAGTATGTGTTCCTTTATTATTTTTTAACCAGTTAGGTTTCATTTCAGAAAGAAGTTCTTCAATATAGGCTTCTTCTGTCAATTCCACTATTTCATTAAATTTAACAGAATAACCATAACTGAATGAACAGTCTTGCGATGGCCTAATTAACTTACCTTCTTTTAAAAATATATTTCCAGCTGGACGAGCAGAAGATGCGTTAGAAACTACAGGATTCATCTGATGTGGCTTCCATTCGCCAAACAGATTATCAGAATAAAAAATGTGCAACTCATCTAATGATGAGGATCCATCAATAAAAACATTAGTAAACATCCAAAACCTATTATTATAATGGATAATGGTTGCATCAACAGCATTAATATCATCAATTAAAACTTTAACTAATTCCCACTCATATGGAAATTTATTCGCCTTATATAATTCAATTGTCCTATTTCCAGAAGTCTCAGGTATCATATAAATATCATCTTCCCACTCATAAAGAAAAGGATATGACAAATGATATGACTTGTCTAATACAGTAATGGGTTCAGAGCTTATATTGGTTTCTGAATCAATTTCTAGGACAGAAATATCACCTTTTCCCTTTCTATATATAAATTCCTCAAAAAAAATGAAAGTTTTGTTATCCTTTTTAATAATGAATGGATCGGCATAAAACCTATCTAGAGGGGGCTTAATTATAGTGTAATTTCCCTTCTTACCATTTTGTTTTTTAAATGCGAGAAACCATTGTTCGTAAAAAACCCTTGATTTAATTTTCTCAAATGACAAACATACCAATAGGTTAAGAACCTCTATGTTTTTTGGGATTTTGGTCTCTTTTTGCTTTATCAATCTTTCCTCTGAATTAATATTAAAGCCCCTCATTTTTCCTTCGTTTAAATCACGAAGTTTTTTTAAAATAAATTCTGATGACTTCCAATATACTGCATTACTGTTAAAGAATAAGGAATCTCTTATTACTGAAGATTGTGACTTATAGATAATATTGCTTTTTTCTGGACTTTCAAAAAAAGTATTTAAAGAGATTTCTAAAGGATCATTTTTGCTAAACATCGATCTAAAAAACTTGGGTTCTGTAATATATCCTTCTCCAAAATTATCGTGAGGATAGAACCATATACCATTTTTGGATAAACCAATCAAATGTGGTCTAATTTCACTGAAACCAAATTGTATAATTACATCTAGTTTTTCCTTCCTTAAAGTTTCAATCTCCACTTGAGAGAATCCGATAGTATTTAACCTAATTAAATCTACTTTGTTATTTGATTGAGTAAAGGTTGACTCTATATTTATTTTTTCAAATGCATTTTCTTTCACTTTTGTACTATAATATTTATAGTCTAGTTTACAATATTGCTTATAAAGGAAATGTTTATAATTATTTCTTTGAAATTTATTTGCAGAATAGTTGGTATTAACTATAACTACTTTTAATTCTATGAAATTAACTTGGAGAATATCGGTAATTATTTTTTCAATCCATTTTGGTACATCGAAGGAATCTAAAATAATACCTACATTCATTAATTTTTTATTCTGTTTTAATTCCATAATTACTACCCTACTTTTTTTCCATTTTTTTTTTTTTATTTTTTTAGATTAGAATATTAAATCTTTTTTTAAATAAAATTTAATTTTATCCTTCAAGATCTAATAATTTTGAAAAATATCAATTCAACCATCACTTAATTTGCAATTTATTAGATTATGGTTTGAGAATAAACATTAACTAAAATTGTAATCTATTTAGTAATTAGTAAGGCTCACTTTTTATGATTTATATTAATATATTTCTAAACTATAAAAAGTAACATCTTACTTTCAGTTTGATCATTACCACGTAAAGATAGTTAAGACCTAGTAAATAGAAATACTTTATGTATGAACTTTCATTTTATCTATCTTTAATTTGAATAATTCTAAATCAAAAAAATCATCTATATCAATATCATTTTCTTTGTTCATAAGATACCCTAGTTTGTTATCGTTTAAGCTTGTATTTAAATTAAAATTTATATTAATTTCATTAATATAAATTGAACCGTTAACTTTATAGTATTTAGGGAAATCCTGTCTTCTCACTGTACTTTCCATGTTTAATAAATTCTGAAGTTTACCATCTTCATTAAGTTCCCTCATTAAAAGTGGATGTTCTGATACTTCAGAAATACTTACTAAACTCTCTTCATTATTATTAATAATCATTTCAATTGCTTCATCTATATTATGACCTGTTCTTAGGGGTTGTGTTGGTTGTAGGAGTACAAGATAGTTGTATTCATTCCCTTCTTTCTTCAGCTCTTCTATTGCATGTATTAAAACATCAATAGTCTTTGAAGTATCTGTAGATAAGGTTTCGGGTCTCATAAATGGTATTTCTGCTCCACATTTTAATGAAACTTCTGCAATTGATTGACTATCCGTGGAGACGATGATTCTGTCTAAGTATTTCGAATCAAGAGCTGCATCAATTGTATATTGGATTAATGGTTTATTGTATACTTCAATAATGTTTTTACCTGGAATACCTTTACTCCCACCTCTAGCAGGAATAACAGCTAAAAAAGACTTTTGGTTATACATAAGCGTTTTCACCTATATGATTAATATCTATGAATTGCTTTTGAATATTAATATCCCAAATAAAATTATTCTCTATTATTCTAATAAATTTTTCAGCACTCTCTCCATGACCAAAATCGTGATTAAATATTCTAATCCCCTCTTGTTCATATATTGCTTTCTTAATTAAAATGTTATTCTCTCTAACATGTGTAATATTTTTAGCGATACTAGGATCGTACCTACCAGACTGCCTGTTGCCAATATCAATTGAAGGAACTCCATATACTCCTGCTTCTCTAATCCCAGCGCTTGAATTGCCAATCATAAACTCACTATGCTTTAATAATGTTAAAAAATACTCAAACCTCATAGATGGGAAAATCTTAAAGTTATTATTATCCTTTAACCGTTTATATTCATTTAATATAATATCGCTGCCTTCATCATTATTTGGAAAAATAACTACATAGTTTCTTTTACTTTCTATCAATGCATCTACTATATGTTTAATATTATTACTTAATTTATCAACCTGTGTAGTAACAGGATGATACATCAAAATGGAATAATCCTCAAAATTAATATCGTAATGATTTTTTACTACTGATATTGTTGGTAGGTCAATAGACATCATAACATCAATATCTGGTGAACCTATTACAAAAATATTTTCTTCAAACTCCCCTAATTGAATTATTCTTTTTTTTGCTTCATTATTACTAACAAAGTGAAGATGAGAAAATTTTGTTATAGCATGTCTGATAGATTCATCTATAGTACCAGACACCTCTCCTCCTTCAATATGTGCTACTTTTATATTATTGAAAGCACCTACAATTGCACCAGCCAATGCCTCAAGTCGATCACCGTGGACTACAATTAAGTCTGGTTTTAATTCGTGTACATAATTACTTAATCCAATTATCGTATTACTAAGGGCCGTATCCATTTTGTAATTTGTTTGTTGATTTACAAAGTGATATACATTTTGAAAACCATCTTTATCTATTTCTTTCCATGTTGACCCATATTTAGATAACATGTGCATTCCAGTAATAAATACATTTAAATCAAGATTTGGACTTGAATCTACTTTTTTCATTAAAGTCTTTATTTTTCCATAATCAGCCCTTGTACCAGTTAAAAATAGTATTTTTTTCATTTGATAAACCCCTAATCTATATTTTTTCTTCCCTTTCTGTAATGTTTATTATTAGTATATTAATAATGAAAATCTAAACTACTGTTACTTAATATCTTCCCATGAAAGATGTTCATCTGTTTCAATATCTCTATTTACCTTTTTACCTAAGATTGAATAATAATGTTCTGCTTTAATTTCCCCCATGCCTGGCCTTTTGACCCAGATGTTTTCTTTGGTTAAAACTTCACCATGTTTAAGCTTATTAGTTGTTACTACAGTTGCAAAAGCAAAATCAATAGTTACTTGCTCCTCTAAAGCTGCTTCTTTTTTCCCACCTCTCATCTCAGCAATCTCTGAACTCGCAACAATTAAGTCCTTCAAATCCTTTGCATCCATTGAACACAAAATATCAGGTCCTGGTCTATCTTTTGAATCTGTAAAGTGTCTTTCAAGTATTGATGCTCCTAAGGCAGTTGCTGCATATGCTGCATTATTGTTAGCTGTATGATCTGAAAGGCCAATTACAGCTCGTGGAAAATAATTTTGTAATTCTTGCATACCACCTAATCTTACAAGATGTGTGGGAGTTGGATATAAATTAGTACAGTGTAATAGGGCATATTGCACACCTTTTTTCTCTAAAATTTCAACTGTTTTCTTTATACTATCAATATTATTCATACCAGTAGAAACGATCATAGGCTTGCCAAATGAAGCAATGTATTCTATTAAAGGATAATTGTTACACTCACCTGACCCGATTTTGTAAGCTAAGACTCCCATTCTCTCAAGCCTATCTGCAGCAGCACGTGAAAATGGAGTGCTTATAAAAATCATTCCCAGGGACTCAACATATTCCTTTAAGGCTAGCTCTTCCTCTTCGGTCAGTGCACATCTTTCCATTACCTCATAAATTGATACATCAGTGTTTCCAGGTATAACTTTCTTAGCTTCCTTACTCATTTCATCTTCTACAATGTGAGTCTGGTGTTTTACAACTTCAGCTCCAGCTTTATAAGCCGCATCTACCATCTGTTTAGCGATTTCCAAACTGCCTTCATGATTAATCCCAATTTCGGCGATTACAAATGGTTTGTATTCCTCCCCAATCTTTCTATCTCCTATTTGGATATATGGTTTAATCATTTTTATACCTCCCCTTAACAAACTAGTCTTAATAGTTTGTTATACTTTAAATTATAATCATCAGTAAAACATCAAAATTAATGAAGAAATCTGGTACTCCCTTTTAAAAAATATAATCTCTAATTTCACACATATTATATAATTGAATATTCCGTAAATTATAAAGGAAGCTAACTTTATTATAGATTTTTTACTCCACCTCTACTGAAGTACCAATAAATTCACCATTATTATCAAATAAATCATCAAAGTTTACCCGTGGAAATACCTCGAGTTTACCACCTCTGGTAGCATTAATAATTTTTACTTCTTTTGCATCGCAATTTTTCTTTGCAGACAAATAGGCTTCTGTCATTTCATATACATTTACTGGTACTTCTTTTTTATGTTCAACAGAATTGTAGTAATTTTTATCAAAGTGATCATAACCTATCAAATCTTTATTAAAATTAATACTCCCGTCTTTTTGCTTACTAATTCCAAAATTATGATCAACTCCAATTAGATAAATATTTTTAAATCCCATATACGTTGCAAGCTGAATATTTGCATACGTTACTGTTCCATGTTGGAATAATTTTTTTGAAACATCATTGCTAAATTTAGGTAAGCCATTTTTTTCAAGCTCATAATACGATCTTAAAAAAATACAACCTTTGCCTAATTGTTTTTTTAAGGAAGAATAACTTGTATTTGAAACAACTACAAACATCTGCTTCTTGGGCATATTATATACTTCATCAAAAAATTTACTAGCAATTAATGAATCAGTAAAACTATAATAATAAGGTTTCCAATCAGTTTTATCTAAAAGTAAATTGATTCTATTACTTGAGAAGGATACCTGACTTTTTATCCTATTTAAATCTTCAACTGTCAAGCTAGGTCCGTTCCCTATGATAAAGCAACTATCACCAATATGGCTGTCCTTAAGCTTTTTTACCTTTCTGGACAAAAGTCTTATCCTTATATTAATAAAGGATGGTTTAAGATTTTCCCTATATGTCCATATAAAAAAAGATAATACATTAGTTGTAGATTTTTTAATTAAATTAATCATTTTAATCTCCACACAATTCATCAAAATTCTTCTGTTCAAATACATCCAGGTAAGTAACCCGTGTTGCATTATATATATTTCTGCCCGAATTTTCATATACTATTTTCGCCTTTTCCATTCCATCATACATCTCTTCCGGAGCCTGACCTGCCTTCTTTTCATCTTTTCTAATGTAATCTTCACTAAAATAAATTTGTGAATTATCCTCTTTTTTTAGGAAGGATAAATCTTTTGTTTTTGAAATTGCTCCTTTGAAATTGTAATCATGCCCAATCAAAAATACTTCTGAAAACCCCATATAATGAGCTATTTGAAGTAGATGGAAAGAGACAGTCCCTGACGAGTATAAAGATTCCATAATATTAGTTGAAAAAGTACCTCGTTTATTCTTATAAAGATTATTATTAAAATATATATCTGCATTAAATGAATTTTTATAAGCCTTTAATGTGAATTTTGTTTTTGCCTCAACTAAATTTATATCTTTTACATTTTCTTCTAGTACTATTGGATCAACGACCATAAAGAATGTTGGTCTCCAAGTAGTTTTATTAAAAATTTTATAAATTTTATTAGAAGCAAATGTAATTTCACCTTTCAATCTTTCTAAATCCTCGGGTTTCAGACTTGGCCCATTACCAATAATGAAACAACTCTCACCCTTATATTTGTTTTTTAACCTTAGTATTTTATAGTTATTTTTTGTTAAAGGGATATTTACTTTTGAGAAAGAATTAACAATATAAAAGATTATTGGATATAGTCTATTGTAAACTTTAATTATACTTCTTTTTATTTTTAACATCTTAAATCTCCTATTTCTAATTCCTATACATTATAATTTGTTCATCATTTTTTTATAATCATTCAATAAACTCTATAACGGTTCCAATTCGCAGATAGAACAGCTACTTTTTTTCCATAATCCACTTTACATTCTTTAAAAATTAATTATGTCTGCCTCTTTTTCATTAAGCACTAAATAAAATTTATTTTTACTATTTAAATTTATTTTCGTGCTAATAAGTACCCTACTTTATTCTCTAATTCACCAAACATCTTTTCTTTTTTTAAATTCGTGGCGTCCCCTTTGTATGAATAGTCATAAACACTAGACTGTTTGAATAACTTTTTGTTCTTTTCTAGGTACTCATTAGTGGTTGATATGACTTTTGCAGGATTACCTGCAACTATAGAGTTTTCTGGGACTGATTTTGTAACAATACTCCCTGCAGCAACTATTGAATTTTTTCCGATAGTTACCCCCGGCATAATTAAGGCTCTTGCTCCTATAAAAACATTATCCTCTATTGTAATAGATCCAACCTTTGTATAGTGAAGTTCCTTCATTGTACTTGCATCATGTGCCAGAATAAAAGCTTCTGGCGCAATTGTTACATTGTTTCCAATTTTTATTAACCAGCAAAAGGAATAATCAAAAGTTACACCTGCTTGAATTTTACAATTCTTTCCAATTTTCATGCCTAATTTTTTATAATCTTCAAGCCAAATCTCTTCAAGTAAATATTTTCTAATTCTCGATTTTATGAAATTTAATATTTTCAGCACTAAATAGCCCCTTTTTTATTGACCCAATTTTAGTTAACTCCATAAGTTTTTTAATTGTTCTTTCTTATTTTAATTGTATTGCTATTCTGATATATCCCTCGCATTACAATTAAATCAATAAATTCTCTAACAGCTCCATTTCCACCATTAGATTTACAAATATAATCTACTACCTCAATAACTTCTTCAATCGCATCAGCAGGGCAAGCTTTAAGATAGCATACCTTCATACAATCTATATCGTTTACGTCGTCACCGATATACGCAACATTTTCATATGTGAACTGGTATCTTTTAATTACCTCGTCCAAAACCTTCAGTTTATCGTCAACACCCTGATAAACTTCTTCAATCTTTAGTTCAGCAGCACGTTTTGATAAAATCTCTGATTTCTTACCAGTTATGATAACGGGTATAATATTATACTTTTCTATATTAATTAACCGGTAGCCATCTTTTACATTAAACGCTTTAAATACCTCACCACTATCACCTACATAAATTTTCCCATCGGTCAGAGTACCGTCTACATCCATAACTAGCATTTTTATTTTTGATAGATCTTTATCTTTGATCATATGATTATCCCCACTCCAAGAATATCGTTAACCCTTATTGTTCCTACCAGTTTATTATCCTTAACGATTGGTAATGCAGAGATATTATTATCTTTCATCATCTTAAGTGCATCTACAGCAAGCATTTCACAATCTATATATAATGGTGTTTTTGCCATTACATCATCTACAGATAAATCAAACACATCCACTTCTCTTGTAAACGTTCTTCTTAAATCACCATCCGTAAAGACTCCGACTAATACATTAAGTTCATTTACAATATTAATAATTCCTATCGCTTTAGTACTCATTTCAATAATGGCATCCTTTAACTTAGTCCCAGCCTTTACAACTGCATTTTTGTCCCCTTCATGCATAATATCTTTAACTTTGATTAGCAGTTTTTTCCCAAGAGATCCTGCTGGATGGTACAATGCGTAATTATGCTCTTGGAATCCATAGATTTTCGATAAACAAACTGCTAGTGCATCTCCTAAAACCAATTCAACCGTTGTACTTGATGTAGGTGCTAGATTCATAGCACAAGCTTCCTTAAATTTAGGAAACACAAACGAGTAATCACTATATTTTATGAGAGATGAATTTTGATTCCCCGAAATTCCTATTAGTGTTGCACCAATCATCTTTATGTTTGGAAGGATTCTTGTAATCTCTTCACTTTCTCCACTATAGCTAATGGCTATAACTATATCATTTGACGAAACCATTCCTAAGTCTCCATGGAGTGCCTCCGCAGGATGTAGAAAAAAAGATGAAGTTCCAAGACTTGACATGGTTGCAGCAATCTTTCTAGAAACATGTCCAGGTTTCCCCATACCTGTTACAATTACCTTGCCGGTACAATTAGATATTAATTCTACTATTCTTACAAACCTATCATCTAAAGCGTCTTTTACTTGGTTTATTGCATTTACTTCAGTTTCAAAAACAAATCTAGATTCAGAAAGAATATCTATTAGATGAGCATTTTTCAATTCAGTTCGAGAGGCTAATTGATTCAACATCATGCACCGCCTTATATACTTTAATTAGCTTTTTAAGGATGCCTTCCATCTCATCAAGTTTAACCATATTGGGTCCATCTGACTTAGCATTGTCAGGGTCTTCATGAACTTCCATAAATAGTGCATCTGCACCTACTGCTAAAGCTGCTTTCGCTAAATGTTCCACATACTCACGATTACCACCAGTGGAAGTTAAGTTTCCACCTGGCTTTTGAACACTGTGTGTAGCATCAAAAACAACTGGATAGCCGAACTTTTTCATTTCGATGATGCTTGTCATATCGACAACTAAATTGTTATAACCGAAAGTATTACCTCTTTCACACAATAGAATATTCTCATTACCTGATTCTTTTACCTTTTTAATGACATTTACCATATCTCTAGCCGATAAAAACTGTGCTTTCTTAATGTTAACTGGCAATCCTGTTTCTGCTGCTGCTATTAACAAATCTGTTTGTCTGCATAGGAAGGCTGGTATTTGAAGCATATCTACAACCTCAGCAGCAATCCCTGCTTGATAAGGTTCATGAATATCAGTTACTACAGGTATCCCTAACTCTTCTTTTACTCTTTTAAGAATACGTAAGCCTTCATTTATACCGGGACCTCTGAACGCTGAAACGGACGTTCTGTTCGCTTTATCGAACGAAGACTTAAAAATAAAAGGAATACCAAGTAATCCTGTAATGTCTTTCATCCTTGCTGCCACTTCCATCACTTGTGGTTCTGATTCTATTACACAAGGACCAGCAATCAGCGTAAATATATTATTATCTACTGTAATATTACCGACTTTCATTGTTTTCATTTTATTTTCTTCCTCCTAAAATAATAAAATCTGTATCTGTCTCATTATTAAGTGTATAATCTGGATGTTTCCCACTTGCTAACATATACTCTTCAACCTTTTCAATATCTTTAGGAGTATCGACTGAGATTGTTTTACAATATGCGTTAATATAATAAATGTCCTTCCTATTCTCAATAAATCTAAAAGAGTCATTTTCCTCAATTTTTTCAATTGGTCCTCTTGGTGTATCATGGTAATATTGAAGAGCTTTTTTAGTAAATGCCCCTACCCCCACAAATTTCTGGTAAGTATAATTCATACCACCCTTAGGAAACGGAATAGGACTGCGAGAAATGAATAAACATATCCCATCTTTATTTGTTACTATTTTTAAGTTCGTTGTATCAACCACTTCAACAGGGTCAGTAAAGTTAGTCATTAGGTTAGAGACATAAAATTCATCTTTCTTTAAATCTGCTGGGATACATTTTACAATATCCTTGGCTTCTATGACTGGCTCATCACCATTAACCATTACATATAGATCTGCATCTATTTTATCCGATACTTCATAAAGCCTTTCCGTTGCTGTATCATGTTCCTTTGAAGTCATAATTACTTTTGCACCAAAGTTTTCACATACTGATTTAATTTCTTCGCTGTCTGTAGCAATATACACTTCTTCAAAACATTCAACTTCTTTAGAATGTGTATAGACCCACCAAACCATAGGTTTTCCAAAAATATTTGCTAAGGGTTTATTATAAAATCTGGCAGACCCGCCTCTTGCAGGTATTACTCCAACTATTCTCATATTTGAAACCACACTTTCAAAATAATATTTTATCAAAATCTACTCTCTCAAAGACTTCTAATTTCCCTCCACGTGTTGCGTTGTATATTTTTATATTGTGATTGTCTGCATATTTTTTCGCAGCAATAAATGCCCTGGTTGACATTTCAATATTAGGAATATATAAATCCTCTTTGTCTGTATTATACTTTTCAATAAAATAATCTTTTGCTTTTTCATCAATTACAATTTCGCCTATATCGTTTATCATCTTACTGAAATTATGGTCAACACCTAATAGATAAATCTCTTTGATTCCCATGTAAACTGCCATTTGAATGGCCGTATAAGCTACTGTATTTCCCCAGTAAATGCCTTTAACGATGTCTTCAGAAAACCTCGGTTCGACATTCCTATCACCAAACTTAAAGATATAATAATTTGCATTTTTAAAATGAATATTATAGTCCCATGGAAAGTTAACAGGAAAAAATTTGTCTTCTATCTTTAAATTATTAATCTCTTCTTTACTTTTAAAAATTGTTTTATCATCTTCAGAACAGTAATATGTGGGCCGCCAATCAGTTTTATCGAAAATATAGTAAATTCGATTAAAAGCAAAAGTAATCTCATTTTTTAATTTATCAAGGTCCTTAGGTATTAAACTTGGACCATTACCAATTATAAAACAGCGTTTACTTAAATGAAGATTTTTTAGCGTTTTAATGTTTTTTCCGTTACTTGAAATGGGGAATATGGATTCCTTTATATATTTTTTAGTTCTATAATTTAATTCAAACATTGATCTTTTAACATTTTTCATAATGCTAGCCAGCCTCGATTAAATCATATATTTTTTTCATTATTACTTCCGGACTGTAATTTTTTAATACATCACTTTTATCATTTTTCAATTGGTTATATAGTTTATAATTCTTAATTAAAGAAACAATCCCATTAAATAAAGCATCTGGGGTTGGATCCACTAGTAAACCATTTTCTTTATGTCGGATAAACTCCTCAGGCCCCATGGACTTCGCAACAGTAACAGGTGTATTTATAGCTAGGGCTTCCAATACCGTAATTGACAATGACTCAACAAGAGAGGGATGTACGTATATATATGCATTTTTTATATATGGGTAAGGATTGGAGATAGCACCTAAAAGATAGATATTATTTTCTAATTGATAATCTTTAATACATCTTTCAATCACATATCGTTCCGTACCTTCCCCTATGAGATACCATTTTACTTTATACCCGTTGTCAACTAGCTTTTTACAGGCATGTACACAATTAATCATACCCTTTTCAGGTGATAGTCTACCTACACTCAATAGACTTATAGTTTCATTACTATTAATCTCCAAACTTGTTCCTTCATTTGCTTTGTGTTGAATTTCATCAACGTTAATAATATTGGGGATTGTAATGATTTTATTATTTATCTCATTAATATTATTTATTAGCATTTCCTTGCTGCTATCCGATACGGCTATTATCTTGTTAAAATTTTTGAAAACTTCAATCCATCGTTTTGTTTGATTTTCTGGATAATCATATGTTCCGTGATGCCACCAGGTTACCTTCTTTTTACTGTTAATGATATATCCAACAAAATCAGTGCAGATGCCAACTCGATATGCAATGGCACAGTCATATTCTTTATGTAAATTAAAAAGTGGCTTAGCTAGATATAATGTCTTTACTCCCATTATTTTCTCTAGCAAGAATATTAATCTAAGTCCTAACGCGAACCAATTCCTTTTTTTTATGTTCTCTAAAAAACACTGCTTAATTGGTCCATACGCTTTTGACAAATCGTAGTAAATAATATTTACTTCTATTGGGACTTCATTAGCATAATCACCAAGCCCTTCAAATAATATCAGATCAACTTCATAATAATTATAGTCAATACTTTTTAGCACATTTATCAGAGAGTTCTCAACCCCGCCAACATTTAAATGACCGTTTACAAACAAAACTTTTTTTTTCAAAATTTAACCTCACAATGTACTTATGATTTATTTTGTCTTCTATTTTTGTTTATCTAGTAACTCATCAGTAAAATGTAATATGCTGGGCCTTCGATTTTTCAACACTAATAAACTATATGGTCTAACCATTTTATACTTAATTAGAATAATAATAATTTTCGTCTTCCAAGAAACGTTAGGTATTTTAAAGTCTTTGAATATTTCAATAACTTTCGGATGAAACATGATTTTTTTAATCATATTTAATCGTTCTTTCCCGCCTTTCTCAGAATATTTTATTTGTCCCAATGCAGATAATGTTAGATACAACATATTAATTTTAATTTGTCTAGAAAAATCAAATTCAATATTGTTGCCAAAATACTTCACTAACCTTTCATTAATTTTAAGGAAAGAAATCCACTTTTTTTCATTATATGTATTGGTAGTAGAATTTGGATTGTAAAAGTAGTTATAATAATGATGACCTTTTAAATAGTAAAAATTAGTTGCATGATACATAATCTTCGTGCCCAATATAGAATCTTCATCGTAGTGTATATCCTCATCGTAGTATAAACTATTTGATTTAAGGAAATTTAAATTAAATAAACAAACCCAATTTGAAATGGTAGGCGGATATTCGATATTTTCAAACATTATTAAACTTTGGTACAGTTCATTCTTTATGTCATACTTTGAATAGTACCCTCCTCTAATTGATTGTGTTCGTTTATCCTCATAATTGTTTGATTTTTTTTTGTAATCACACATAATAAAATCCAGATCTAAATCTTCAGCTTTGTTAAACATTTCCTGGTACATTGCGGGTTCAATCCAATCATCCGAATCAATAAAGCTTACATATTTTCCTTTTGCCATTTTAATACCGTCATTTCTAGCTGCTGAAACTCTAGCATTTTTTTTATGGATGACTTTTATCCGTTTATCCTTTTTTGCATATTCATCACAAATTTTACCAGAACTATCCTTGGATCCGTCGTTAATTAATATTATTTCAAAATCCTGAAATGTTTGCTTTAGCACACTATCAACACAACGATGTAAATAATTTTCAACATTATAAACTGGTATCACAACACTGATTTTAGGAAGCACCTTATTCCCTCCTTTCTTAATGAATTGACATATAAATTTATTTTTACATCGACCGCATTAATTTGTGATCTACAGTTACTAACCTTCCTTTATCCACTTTAAATACAATATCGCAATTTTCTATTGTACTTAGTCTATGAGCAATAATGATTAACGTCTTCTCACCTTTAAGACCATCTATTGCTCTCATAATTTCTTTTTCAGTACTGTTATCCAAAGCAGATGTTGCTTCATCCAAAAAGATAATTTCAGGATTATAGTACAATGCCCTAGCAATCCCAATACGTTGGCGTTGTCCTCCAGAAAGCCTTACTCCTCTCTCCCCGACAATTGTATCCAATCCTTCAGGAAGTGAATCAACAAAATTTTCTAACTGAGCATCTTTTATTGCCTTTTGAACAGCAAGTTCATCGATGTCATTATCATCTATTCCAAATGCAACATTTTTCCTAATGGTTTCATCTGATAAATAAATGGATTGTGGGATATAACCAATTTTACTTTTCCAGGTTGGCAAAAGTTCATTTAGCTCCTTCCCATCTATAAATACTAGACCCTTCTCAGGTTCCAAGAGACCCAGTATAATATCAACAATAGTTGTTTTACCAGCACCAGAAGTTCCAACAAAAGCAACTGAATTACCAATTGGGATGGTTAAAGATACATCATTTATTGAATAATCATCTTGGTTTGGATAACGGAAGTATACTTTTTCCAAATTAATCGATTTTTTGAATGTTTTCTCACCTTTAGCCACCTTTACTGGTTTTGATTCATTGATTTCATTTTCAGATTTTGGTTTTCTTCCTAAATTGTCTTCAATTAAATCTTTATAAACTACTGTTAACGCTGGTTGACTGAATCGTATTGTTGATAGGCTAGCAACAATTCTATTTATTGAAGGCATAAGACGAAAAGCTGCCATTGCAAATAATGACATAGTAGCCACAAGGTTTGCTGTATTTGTTCCTTGAAAAACAATAATAATCATCGTAATAAGGACAACTGAAACTAATAATGTCTCGATGAAAAGCCTGGGTACTTGGTCCAGCATATTTTTATAAATCGTATTACGAGCCATGATTCTACTTTGTTTTTCATATGAATTTACAAAGTAATGTTCCTTTCCTGAAACCTTTATTTCTTTACTAGCACCTAATCCTTGATTGACCCATTTAATGACCTCACGACTTATTTTTTGATTTTCCTTTCCTAAATAAGTAATCTTATTACGGAAGATTTTAAAGAAAATAAAAACACTTCCACCTAATAGTATTCCAGCTGTTAGAGTAGCTAATGGCGCTGTAATGATAAGTAAAGAAAGTATAGAAAAAACGACTAAAGTCTCAGTCAGCAATTGAAAAGTTGCTAAGAGAATCCCATCAAATATTTTCGACACTTCACCATTTACATTTCTTAAGAGCTCAGCGGAGTTTCGTTGCAAATGGAATGTATAAGGTTTGGTTAAATACCCTTTAAACATTAAACTAGAAAGTTTTACTTTTTGATTAAAAATGACTCTATATTGTAAATAATAAAACCCTAATAAATAGCCATTTTTTAAAATAAAGACTGTAAGTAAAATTCCAACAGCGAATATAATAAAAGTATTTACGGACTGAAAGTTTAGCAATTTGTATGCAAATGATAAAATCGGTTGTTCTTGTATCATCGTAGGATTTGTTACTATTCCAACAAAAGGAACTATTAAACCAATTCCTGCCGTTTCAAATATAGCGGCAATGATCATCATAATAAAAAGTAATAAAAACTTTTTCTTGTCTCTTTTATCAAAGAGTACTCTTAGCTTTCTAAATGTATCTTTCAATTTAGTCACACCTTAATTTTATTATTACTGTTCATTATAATGAACAAAGTGGTCAAAAAAAATATAGAATTACTATTCAGTGTGTGTGTGCAATTTCTACACCGTCCATTTTAGCATGTTCTTTAATAGATTATAAACCATATTTAGTTCTTATTAAAGAACATTTCTTCGACATAATTCTACAGTTCTTCTGTTAATTCTTTATATTACTCTTATTTATCTACAATTAAAGCTAACTAATTATTTTATATAGCTTTTCTAATTCACAATCATTGCTATAATCCTTTTGTTTGATATAGTTTACTATAGTATTCTTAAATCTTTGATTATGGTAATATTCTTCAATCCCGTTTACTAAACCTAAAACACTTAAATCACAAATTGCTCCTTCAACCCCATTCTCTATTTGGCTGGATGCTGTTGGGTAATTGGTAATAAGGATTGGTTTACCAAGCACTTTTGCCTCGGTAACAGTTACCGCTTTTCCTTCATACCTAGATGGCTGAACGTATAAATCACAATTTTTCATATAAGGATAGGGATTTGATTTTTTTCCAAGAAGAATAAAACTATCTTTTAAATGGTGCCTAGAAATTAAATCTTTTAGTTCTTTCTCATATCCACCATAGCCGATAATGTACCATTTGATGTTGGTTAAACCTTTATCATGCAGCAGTTTAAGGGCTTCTATTGCCAAATCAAATCCTTTTACATAGGATAACCTGCCAACAGAGACTAGATTAAAGGTATCAGACTTTACTTTATTAAGATGTATCTCTTCCTCCGCCAATTTCTTTATGAAATTAGGGGATGTTATGTTTTCCAAAACCAACACTTTATCTCTTAATGTTGGATAAGTACTTAAAAATGCCTCACTGCAGGCAATAGATACTGAAGCAATATGGTCATATTGATTCCAAACTCTGAGATCCAGCTCATTATCAATTTCCAATTTACTATAGTCCGTATGAACCCATGCAATTTTCTTCTTCGCTTTTACTTTATTAGCAATAATATCATGTGGCCAAGCATAGCTAATGGCTACATCGTATTCCTTATCAATTTGCGGCAAAAAGAGGGAAGAGTATTTTTGAGTAAGTTGCATTTGTATATATCCTGCCCCCTCTTCTAAGTTTCGTGAAGCAGACTTCATTTTTGCTATATACTTTGATAAAACTCTAATAAAAGATAATGCATATTGTTTTTCTTTAAGGCATTGAGTAACTGGTTTTCTAAAAACCGTGTACCTTCCTACCTCAGGCAAAAGATTCACTGATTTCGGTATTAAATTCATAAACTCGCCAACATGATGAAAGATTAAAAGATCAACATTGTATCTTTCATAATCAAAGCTTTCCAACATATTAATTAAACTTCTTTCAATGCCGCCAATCTCCATATTATAAACAGAAACTAAAATATTCTTTTTCATCCTCTATCCTCACCTAAAAGTAGTATTAAACACTAAACTGCACAATCTTATCTTCACTTTTATAAGGTCTTGTTTCTGTCTCTCTTTTATTCATAAAGATTGTATTAGGAGGAATGATTCCTTTAACAACACTTCCAGCAGCAACAACCACATTATCACCAATATGGGTATTTCTTAAAATAACCACATTCGACCCAATCCAGACATTATCTCCAATTGTAACTTCTCCTCTTATTAGATGGTCTGTGGTGTTTTTTTTATAATTATGATCATGGTCGTTAATACAGACATTTGGTGCAATCTTAGTGTTTTTTCCTATCGTAATTCGGTTTACACAATTAATAGTGCAGTTATCATTTATAAAAACATTTTTTCCTATAGTGAGTACCCCATCATAATCAATACGGATACTCGCATTTTTCCTTATAAAAACAAATTTTCCTATATTAATCTTTGCCCTTTTATTAAACACTTCTATCTTACTTTTGGCTTGAAGAGAATAGATGGAGGATTTAATATTTCTAAAATACAGGGCTTTATATAAAATCCCCCTCATTATTCCAACTAGATGGGAAAGATTCATCAAAATTGTAATCATAAATCCACGTTTTTTACTCTCGGTTATAAGTGTCATAACTATTTTTTTGAGCATACTTATACTCCTTCTACAACTTACTTCAAGGGAAAAGATTTTCTTAATCTAGCAATATTGTGCCCACCTATTAGTTTTGAGAGGACAAATTTCACTTTTCCTTTTATTCTTTTTTCTAACGGCAGCCAACTCTTATAAAAATGATGGATAGCATATGTTTTATCAGAAATAAAAGTTTGGCAGTTAATATAATCATAAGGCGAAAAATAAGTCTGAGGATAAAAAGCCCCTATCTGATTAATTTTCTGATACTGACCGTTTAGCAACAGTCCCTTATCTTTAAGTAACTTTGTAATAATAGCTACATTTGTTAATTGATTAAATGTCCCATCATTTTTGATAAAATTTTTATTATTATAAGAATCTAGAAATTCCTTTATTAAGTGATTTTCCTTTTTTGCTCCAATGGTACTTGTTGCAATAAAGTTTTCTTGTTCAAACCCCCAAAAGGATGGATGATGTAAAAAATCATCAAAGGATCGAAAAACCTCGACATCCGTATC
Organism: Neobacillus niacini; assembly: GCF_019749295.1. Classification (GTDB taxonomy): domain Bacteria; phylum Bacillota; class Bacilli; order Bacillales; family Cytobacillaceae; genus Neobacillus; species Neobacillus niacini_D. Next base: position 158,384 of record NZ_JACWFG010000004.1, on the reverse strand, counting down.
AAGATATATCCCACCATAATGATAGAGAGCATACACACGTACATAATCACTGACAAAGGCATATTTCCCTGAATCATAAGCTTCTTTTACAAATGGATTTGCATCTATATTAAAATTACCTTCATTCCATTCGATAATTTCATAATTTGGGAGATTCTTTCTCCAGCTATCTATGCATTTATTAACAATTCCAGGTTTTTCTTTTCCGCCAAACCAACAGTAATGGATCTTCTTAGGTATTAGATTATGATCGTCCATTTTACTTACCTCAATTTCCATCTACTTTTGTTTTCAAATTTTTCCACTTAATAAATTCAATTAACGTTTTATATTCATTAATTTTTATTCCTGTTTCTTTTAGTTCTGCTGCTAAATCAATCAATTCCTGGTCCAATTCTTGTTGAACTTCATTTGTATGTAATGGTCTCAAAAAAATGTCCAGCTCCACATCCAGCACTGCAGCGATTCTTTTTACTACTTCTATAGAGGGATTTTGGTTTAAATTTCTTTCAATATTACTTAGGTAAGACTTTGATAGATTTGCTCGTTTAGCTAATTCAGTTAAAGTTAATCCCTTTTGCTTTCGAAATTGATATATCGTTTTTCCAATCACGACTCATACCCCGTTTTTTCAAAAAGTAAATTACTAGATTCTTAACATATCCACTCTTTCCTTCCTTTTAATAACTGTTTGTTTGATATAGTGAATAACCGTTTTTATATCCTCATCAGTCATATTAGAGCCCGACGGTAAGCACAATCCATTATTAAAGAGGGTTTCTGAAACGCTTTCGTTTTTATTATGAGAATAATATTTTCTTTCCTTAAATACAGGTTGAAGATGAAGCGGCTTCCAGACCGGCCGGGCTTCAATATTTTCCTCGCTTAATGCATTGAGTATGTCGATTACCGAAATTCCAGTCTCATTCTCATTTATCGTTAATGCAGTCAGCCAGCGATTAGAAAAAGTTTCGGCTAACTCAGGCATAAACCTCAATCCCGGTATATTGGAAAGAGCGTCATAGTATTGTTGAAAAACAGCTCTTCTTGCAGTTATTCTATCATCCAGTACTTCCAATTGTGCCCGCCCAATCCCAGCTAAAATGTTACTCAATCTATAGTTGAATCCAATTTGACTGTGCTGATAATGTGGCGCTGCATCTCGGGCCTGTGTAGCTAAGAATCTTGCTCTTTGTAAAGCCTCCTGATCATTTGAAACTAGCATTCCCCCACCAGAAGTGGTAATAATTTTGTTACCATTAAAGGAAAAAATGCCAAACTTTCCGAACGTACCACTTGCTTTCCCTTTGTACATTGCTCCAATTGATTCCGCTGCATCCTCAATAATGGGTACTCCATATTGATTACAGATGACTGTAATTTCTTCCATCTTAGCACTCTGACCATACAAATTTACCAAAATTACCGCCTTTGGGAGATTCCCATCCTTTAATGCATCTTTAAATGCTCTTTCCAATGCTTGAGGTGACATATTCCAGGTATCAGGTTCTGAATCAATAAAAATTGGTTCAGCTCCTTGATAAACAATTGGATTAGCACTCGCAACAAAGGTTAGACTGGAGCAAAACACCTTATCCCCCTTACCCACTCCTAATAATAATAGTGCCAGATGAATGGCTGCCGTTCCTGAGCTAACGGCCACTGCCCCATTAACTCCCACGTATTGAGCAATTTCTTTCTCAAACTCATCAACATTTGGACCAAGTGGAGCAATCCAGTTCGTTTCAAATGCTTCATTTATATATTTATGTTCATTACCACTCATATGTGGAGAGGACAGAAAAATCCTCTTTTTAAAGGTTAATTGCCCCAATTACGTCACCTCGCGTTCACTTTATTATTCATCTTCACCTTGGCAGGTGTACCCACTGCAAGACTATATCCAGGTAGATGATCAATTACAGTTGCACCTGCACCAATCATCGTCCATTCACCAATACTTCTATTTGGGATAATGGTTGCCCCGCTTCCCACACAGGCACCCTCCTGTATTTTGACTGTTCCTGCAATCGTACTATTAGGGCAGAGGTGAACAAAATCATCTAGCAGACTATCATGCTCCACTACTGAGCCAGAATTGATAATACAATGATTACCCACTTTCACATCTGCATTAATAACTGTCTGCGGCATGACAACAGTCCCGTAACCAATTTTTGCACTTGGGCTTATACTTGCAGACGGATGTGCAATTGTAAGGTAATCTTTTGTACTTAGACCCAGTCTTTCAACGACTTGTTTTCTTGCTCTGTTTTCCCCTATAGCCATCACAAATTTAATATTCTTTTGTTCTTCTAAAAATTGTATTGCTTCATCTATGGGTCCAAAAATCAGGTCGTTATCGACTTGAATTCTTTCATACTTATTATCCAGATATCCGATAATTTGAAGGCCATTGGTTGCCCGAATAATATCAGAAACCACTTTACTGTGACCTCCATGACCAATTACAATAACTTTCATGGATTTCCCCCTCCAATAGTGGAGTTTGATCCTTTAAAGCTTTCCACTGTTGCATTTCCAGGTTGATTAATTCCATCCGATATGATGACTTTATAAACGGTAAGAAAAAGAATTTTGATATCAAGGAAGAAAGATTGGTTGTTAACATACCAAACATCAAGTTTGAATTTTTCATCCCATGAAAGAGCATTTCTTCCATTTACCTGGGCCCATCCGGTAATACCCGGTCTAACATTATGCCGTAAGGATTGCTCCTTGGTATAAAGCGGCAAGTATTCTATCAGTAACGGTCTTGGTCCAACTAAGCTTAAATCCCCTTTTATCACGTTCCATAATTGCGGATATTCGTCTAAACTATATCTCCGAAGAAAACTTCCAAATGAAGTTAGCCTAATATAATCCGGCATCAATTCACCTTGATCATTTTTTTCATCTGTCATCGTTCTAAACTTATAAAGAGAGAACCGTTTTCCATTTAAACCAGGACGTTCCTGTATAAATATGATTGGAGATCCGAGCTTCACTTTTATTAACAACGCAATTACAATAAAAATAGGAGAAAGACAAATAAAAAGTATGAATGAAAGAGTTAAGTCAAATAGCCGTTTCATGATTTCCTCCTCAGCTATTTAGAATCAGCTAATACTTGTTTTTTTATTTCTTCAATAAGTTCTTTAACTTGAATGGTTTCTGTCTCAATCCCCTTTGCATAAATACTCTTCATAATTTCTTTTAATCTCTGTTGGGTCAAATGTTCAGATATTGCCATTTCCTAACCTCTCCTAAAAGTCTATTTACTTCTAATTAAAAAACCCTCACTGGTAATAAGTGAGGACTTTCGACTTCAAAACTTTTTTCGTATCCGTTTGGATTTTTGGATTGCCAGCGCCAAGTATCCTCACACATTTCGTTTATCCCTTTCTTTGAAATCCATCCGAGACTTTCCTTTGCTTTTTCTGGATCAGAGTAGCAAACAGCTACATCGCCTGGTCGTGGATCAACAATCTTATAAGGAATTTTCTTCCCTGAGACCGTTTCAAAAGCAGAAATTAATTCTAAGACACTATAACCTTTTCCAGTACCAAGATTGTATACGTCGATACCTGTTGAATTTGTAACCTTTTCTAAAGCACTTAAATGTCCTAACGCTAAATCAACCACATGAATATAATCTCTTACACCCGTTCCATCTGTTGTAGGGTATTCATTACCAAAAACATTAAGTTCCTTTAGTTTTCCAATAGCCACTTGTGAAATATAAGGCATTAGATTATTGGGAACACCATGCGGATCTTCTCCGATTAGTCCACTTTCATGAGCTCCAATAGGGTTAAAATATCTTAAAATAGATATACTCCAATCCGTATCTGAAACATGAAGATCTTTTAAAATTTCCTCAATCATAAGTTTTGTACGGCCATAAGGATTAAGTGCACCTAAATGGCTATTCTCAGAGATTGGACATCTTTCGGGTACACCGTAAACTGTTGCAGAGGAACTGAAAACTAACTTTTTTACATTATATTTCTTCATCGTTTCACACAGAACAAGGGTACTTAAAATATTGGTATGATAATATTGAAGAGGAATATATACGGATTCACCAACTGCTTTTAATCCTGCAAAATGAATAACTGCTTCAATATTATTTTCTAAAAATATCTCTTCCAACCTACTCTTATCTAACAAATCATTATAATAAAACTTAAAAGTACCCCCTGAAATTTCGGTTATTCTTTTAATTACTTCAGGTTTACTATTAATAAAATTATCCAAAACAACAATTTCATAACCTGCATTTAATAATTCTACACAAGTGTGACTGCCAATATATCCGGCTCCTCCAGTAATTAATATAGCCATTAATTTCCTCCACTAAATTTTCTATAAAGAAGCATAGAAGCTAACCCAAATAATTACTTTTATATACTAAATTAAAATTAATTACACATTCGTAAAAATAATAGGCTAAATAACATAAAATAATTATGTAATAAACCAACTTTTGATCTTTTTTTCTAAAGACCTTGATTATCCATGAAATTAGGATGATTTGGTATAGTTCAAAATAAATATTAAACCTCGCAAAAATCCAATTTGCAGTCGAAATAATCATAAAGGACAGACCAATTATAGCCATATTTACAATTACATCACTTTCCGGATATATCTGTCTCAACTTTTCCCTTCCAAAAAAGGCAATAACCAATGGTGCACCAAAAACAATAACCCTAATTATATTGGCCCCACCCTCATTAAAATTACTGTAAACACTATATTGACTGTCTTCAATCGCAGAGAATAATACGCTTGAAAACTGATCAAACCCTAATACGATGACAGCTGAAAAAAGTAAAAGAACTAAAGTTGCCTTTGACCAGGCTCTAAATCTAACTAAAAACGAAATTGGAATTAAGATAAGTGCACTTTGGTGAAATAAAGAAGCAAAAATGACCACTAATATATATTTAAACCAATTACCTTCAATCAAATATTTCGTAGCAACAAAAAGAATTGCAGTTGCCAGACACTGCCGTATTCCGTTCATCGTAACTAAGAATAATCCACCGGTTACATAAATATAGATACTTAATTCAAATAATCTCGAGTACTTATACAAACCGATAATAATTAGAACATTAGTGATTAACGCAGTTGTAAATATAAGTATTTGTGGATCTTCCGAATATTTCTTTAACAGCATTTGAAGAATGGCAAATCCAATATCATCTTGAGATTTGACATATTCCCAAGTGAAATTATTAATATTAAAGGTATGCATATAAAAGGGTGTATCCCCAATATTCCTACGCAGCCCAGAGACTGCTATAAAGGAAATCATCGTACCAAATACCAACAATTTATTTGGTTTGATTGATACTAAAGAATTATTTAATACTAGAGTGTTGGAAAAATACCGAGCAAGCAAAGACAATAAAAATACTATTGCAAGGTTGACCCATAGAACAGTCATACAATAGATCCTTTCAGTAAACTAAAATTTTTATTAACATTTTTTAATTAGTTCTTTATCTAAAGTAACAGATAGATAATTTAATAACTGAGGTCTTAAATCCTTATGCTTTAGGGCGAATTCAATAGTTGTTTGTATAAAACCCATTTTATCCCCGACATCATAACGAGTTCCTTCAAAGTCATACGCATAAACTGCTTCATATTTATTTAGAGTGGCAATGGCATCAGTAAGTTGAATTTCTCCACCAGCCCCCGGTTCCTGTTGACTAAGAATCTCAAAAATCTTCGGACTTAAAATATAGCGGCCGAGTATGGCCAAATTGGAAGGTGCTTCTTCCCTCTTTGGTTTTTCTACTAATCTATCCACACTATAGAATCGGCTTCCCATTCGATTTCCACCTACTATTCCATAACGAGAAACATCTTGTTCTGGAACTGATTGGACACCCAATACCGTGGCATTGTATCTGTCATACTGTTCCATTAACTGTTTTAGACAGGGCTTTTCTGCCTGAACAATGTCATCTCCTAATAGGACTGCAAACGGTTCATTGCCTATAAACTTTCTGGCACACCAAATAGCATGACCCAAACCTCTTGGTTCCTTTTGACGGATGTAATGAATATCCACCAATTTAGAAGATTTCTGCACTTCGCTTAGTAACTCATATTTTCCCTTTTCCAATAAGTTATGTTCTAATTCAAAGGAGTGATCAAAGTGATCCTCAATCGCTCTTTTACCTTTTCCCGTAACAATAATAATATCTTCAATTCCTGATTCAACAGCTTCCTCTACAATATATTGAATCGTAGGTTTGTCTACTATAGGCAGCATTTCTTTTGGCATTGCCTTAGTAGCAGGGAGAAACCTTGTTCCCAGTCCAGCTGCAGGTATAATGGCCTTTTTTACTTTCATTTAATAAACCCCTTTATACAGTTATGGAGAGTGATGGTGTTGAAGCAACTCCTTGACTTTTCTTTACTTTATTATTTGCAAGATTTAAAAGCTTTTCTTTTATTTCTTCCTTTTCCATATGAGCAAATGATGAAATTAACTCTTCAATTTCCTGTATATAAATTTCTGAAGTTTTTCCAATATAAATCTTGGGATATATTTGTTTTTCATGAACTTCATCTTCTTTTAAAAGTTCTTCAAAAAGTTTCTCACCTGGTCTAATTCCTGTGTAATCAATACCTATTTCTTCAATGGAATTACCTGATAACTTGATTAAGTTCCTAGCTAAATCTACAATTTTCACTGGTTCTCCCATATCTAATACAAATATTTCTCCACCTTTTGCTAATGCACCAGCTTGAAGAACTAATCTCGATGCTTCGGGAATTGTCATAAAGTATCGGACCATATCAGGATGGGTGACAGTAACTGGACCGCCTTTTTCAATTTGTTTCTTAAATAATGGGATTACACTGCCTCTGCTCCCTAGAACATTTCCAAAACGTACTGCAACAAATTTAGTGTTACTCATTCGGTCGATTGATTGAATAACCATTTCAGCGAGCCTTTTTGTTGCTCCCATAACACTAGTAGGGTTAACTGCCTTGTCAGTAGATACCATGACAAAAGTTTTTACTCCATTCCAGCTGGCCGCCTTTGCTGCATTCAAGGTTCCAATTAAGTTATTTTTGACTGCCTCCTCAGGATTTGCTTCCATTAATGGTACATGCTTATGGGCTGCTGCATGATATACAATATTAGGATGATATGTACTCATAACATCCATCATTTTCTTTTCATCCTGTAAGTCAGCAATTATGGGAATATATTCTGTTTCTGTATCTTTAAACTTCTCTTTTAACTCCAACTCAATCGAGTAGATGCTATTCTCACCATGTCCAAGCAAAACTAATTGCCTCGGTTGAAATTTTGAAATTTGCCGGCAAATTTCCGAACCAATGGAACCACCTGCACCCGTAACAAGAACAACTTTTCCTGTAATATTTTCTGTAATACTATCAATATCTAATACTACAGGTTCGCGACCAAGTAAATCCTCCACCTGCACATCCCGAATTTGTTGGACAGACACTTTGCCTGTGATCAAATCTTCTATCATTGGAAGACTTTGTGTTTTAGCGCTCGTTTCTGCACACTGCTTATAAATATTACTAAGTTCCCTCTTACTTAATGATGGTATGGCAATGACAATATGGTCTATTTTCAGATTATTAACAGTAGCTTTTATTGTTTGAGTCGCACCAACGACAGGTATTCCTAAAATCTCAAGCTGATGCTTTTTACTATCATCATCAATAAAGGCTACTGGTATAAGATTATTTTCATTTTCCTTTTTGAGCTGTCTAGCAACCATCATACCAGCTGAACCAGCTCCGATAATGAGTGTTCTTTTCTTGTTACCGACCCTATTAAGATACGAGTCTCTATACATTCTCCACAAAAAGCGGGAACCGCCTATAAAGGACATATTTAGAAACCATGTTACCAACAGCAACCTGACAGGGATTTCTCGAACAACAAACAGTTGAATTACAGTTGCAAAAAAAACAGAAATGGTAACTACCTTAAGGATGCTTACTAATTCTCCTACACTTGCATATTCCCAGGCCTTTTTATAAAGATGCAATTGAAAAGAAAATAGATGATGACTTACTAAAATGGCAATAGCACTTAATACCATTGGTAAGGTGATTACTTTTAATGTTCCATAGGTTAAGAAGCGACTAAAGAAAATCACTGTTAAGACTATGCAAGAGTCTAGAAAAATAAATAAGGACAATCGTTGCCTATACGTCATACTCTTCCTCCACTATCAGATTAACTTCTTTTTAACCTTATTTTGATTGCATCGTCTATCAATCTTTTAATATCTTCAAGAAGCTCTTTATCTGCATCTTGCTTTATGTACCTAATAGCTTTAACAATAGACTTTGGATATTGATCAATGTTATTCACAATAACAGCTCCTTAAAAAATATTAATGATCGGTTCTTTGAGGAAAAAACAGATCATTAATATTTTTTAAAATTTGGGCATTTAACCCATCCTCACATCACACTACCGACGACTAGCGCTAAGGTCTATTGACCCACAGTATGACCGAGTGCCTCCATAGATAATGGATAGGAGACATCACCAATAATCATTATATTCTTAATAACGAACATATTAATAAAAAAAATTAATTAATGGTTCATTACAACTCCGACAAGTTTTGCCTTTGCAAATTCCAGTACTTTTTTCGCCTCAGCAGCTTTTTCAAACTTTGTTTTACCGTTTTTAATGACCAATACAACTCCATCACATTGGTTTGCTAAAAGCTTAGTATCAGTTACATCTAAAATGGCATTGGAATCAATTAATACGATTTGATAAGACCTGAGGGCTTTCTGTAGAAGTTCATGCATCATTTGTGATCCTAATAATTCAACTGGGTTATTAGGGGTAGGACCACTAGGTAACAAGTCTAACCTTCCCATTTCAGTATGGAAAATAGCATCATGGAATAAAACCCTTCCATTCAATACATCTACTAGTCCACTAGAGTTAGACGTTTTAAAAAATGAATGTAATGATGGTTTCCGTAGATTAGCATCAATTAATAGAACCTTTTCTTTTTGTTGGGCAATAGTGATCGCTAGGTTAGCAGCAGTGGTAGACTTCCCTTCCCCATCGTTTGGGGAGGTAATTAAAAAGATTTGGCTTTTCTCTCCTGCCATAGAAAATTTAATATTTGTTTGAATCATCCGATATTGTTCAGAAATAATGGAGTCAGGATAAGAGGATGTAATTAAAATTCTTTTCTTCTTCTGACTAATTCGTCTTGTGATTTTATTTAAAACCAATTGACTCACCTCTTATCTCTAAATTAGACTGACCATTCTTCTTTTTAATATTTCGCTTATTCATTTTTGAAACTCTACCAAGCACTTGAACTCCAAGCATTGATTCAATTTCTTTCTCTGAACGAATTTTATCATCTAAAGACTCTAGTAAAAATGCCAAACCAATACCCGCAACAAGTCCACCAATAATCCCCATTAACACTTTATTATTATCTTTTGGATTAATTGGCAGTGGATTTACTTTCGCCTTAGATAATGAACGGATATAATCTTGACCAACTATCTTAGGAACTTCCTCTTGAAAAATCTTTGCCGTAGTATCAGCTATTACAGCTGCTTGATTTGGATCTGTATCAACTACACTTATACTCACTACTTGCGAACCATCTACACTTGAAACACTTATTTGTCCAGCTAACGCTTCTGCTGATTTACTTAAATTTAATTCTTTAACAACCAAGTCTAAAATAGCTGAATCTCTGACAATTACTTGAAGTGTTTTTCTAGACTCTTCATCTGCTCCAATAATAATTCTTGAAGAAGACTGATACAGAGGAACTATGGAAGTGTTATTAAAGAACATCCCAGCAAAACCAGCTAGAATTGTAATAACTGCTATCACCAAAAATCTTCTTTTGATAACGTTAAATAATTCTAGTAAATTAATTTCCTTGGCTTTTCTCTTGTCGTTGTTATTCTGATTAAAGCTATTCATTAGACCACCTTTTATTAAGACCTGAAATACCGTTCGTTCTAAATAAAGAACGTGTAGAGCAAAAAAAAATTCAGTTGGTTTATAACCCTATGTTAGTTCTTTATTAAGAACTAGTCAATCGTTATTTTCAGAATTAAACGATAATAATTATAATAATAAGCTCTAAAATCAAACACTAACTTCTAATTGCTTTTTCAACAACCTACTAAACATTCCATGTTTCTCATTTGCTAGTTGGCCAAATTGGCCTTGTTGAATAATTTCACCGTTATTTAATACAATTACTTGATCAGCGTTACGAATAGTTGATAATCGATGCGCGATTATTATGATTGTCATTGATCCCTTTAAATTTTCAATTGCATTTTGAATTTTAGTTTCGTTTTCTGTATCCAAAGCACTAGTTGCCTCGTCTAAAACAAGTATAGACGGTTTACGTAATATAGCTCTTGCTAGTACTAGTCTTTGACGTTCTCCACCTGAGAGTTTTATTCCTCTATCACCTATCATAGTATCAAGGCCATGGGGCATCCTTTTAACAAAGTCTGCAGCAGCTGCAAATTCTAATGCCTCCCAGATTTGCTCATCGCTTGCTTTCTTATCAATAATTAACAAATTTTCTCTGATTGTAGTATTAAACAAGAATGGATCCTGGGGTACATAACTAATTGAGCGTCTCAACGCAAGTAAATTTTCACTTGATAAATTCTTTCCATCAATTAATACCTCTCCAGTTTCAGGACGATTAAGCCCCATTAATATATCTATTAGCGTGCTTTTACCTGCACCGGATGGACCAACTATTGCAGTCATTCGATTCGCGGGAAATTGCAAGTTAATTTTCTGTAAGGCATATCGCTCCGCTTTAGTATATTTAAAATACACATCTTTACATTCTACACCTTTTTTCATCATGATTGGATTTACGCTATGAATCATTCTTTCATTTAACTCTCGTCCCTCAATACATTGATTTTGTAGATCTAGAAGTTTCTTAAATGAAGGTAATGCTAAACCTAACTGCTCTAAATTTGATTGAATTCCAGTTATTCTTGGCCATATTCTTGAAAATATTATAAGTATTAGAAACAACGAAGCAGACTGTCCTTCGAACATTTTTATTGAAATAAAAATAAAGATTCCAATTAATAATGCTGATACTACTTTATAAATAAAGTTTGATTTTGTTTTTAATTCCACTGCTTTGATTGAGTTCTTAACCATCTTGCCGTTTAGTTCCTTGAACCAGGAGATGTGGTGCTCCTCTATATTGTTACTTTTTATATCTTTAATTCCATTGAAAGAATCGGTAACTCCCGCCATATACAATTGTCCCAATTCGATATTATCCATACCTAATTTACTAGATTGTTTTATAAATTTTCTCGAGAAAAATACCACTAAAAGTCCGAATAAAGTAACAAATATAGTCATCTTTATCGAAAAAAAACAAGCAATTCCAATCTGAATTAGTGTAAATATAAATGAAGAGATAAAACTAAAAAAAACACTTATACCACCACTAACACGACCAGTTTCCGAAATCATTGAATTAATTAGATCTGATTTCCGATTTCTTAGAAAAAATCCCCAATTAGCCAATAAGATCAATTTATACGTTTCTTCTCTAATATAACAAGAAAAGCCTTGCTGAATTTTTACATTCAATATGGTTTGCTGCCTTTGAAAAAAACTTTGTCCTACCATTATTAACACGAATAAGCTTATGATTATTATAAGAGAGGTTGTTTGAGGTATATCTTGAAAAATGAAAGAAAATTGGTTTAATAAACTATTATTTATATTTAAGTCAACTATTCCCGTTAAGTGAATTAAGGGTAATAGCAAAAAAATACCTATACCTTCAAATAGGCTTATTAATAACATTGCAGAAAGATTAAAATACAATATTCTCCCTGAAAAGGAATGGATAAGCTTTACAAAATGCATGATTTCTTTCATTTCGGTTCCTCCAAGGATAGTTCTTGCTTTATTGCCTTTCTCCATAAACATAAAAAAGGTCTTAGAATAAAATATAAAAAGTGGAGTTTTTTAGGTAATGGTACAGTCAAGCTATCGACATGATAGGGGTATAAATAACTCAGTTTGTACAAAAACTTTTGCTGCCGAGACATTAACGAAGATAAATGGCGTCCATGGTATATAGAAATATGTTTTGGGACAAGGTCATCATGCAAATTGACCATATTTTCCATATAAAACATCGCACCCTGAGCTAATGATTTAGATCGATCACTTGTATAACTAAGCAATTCTTTTGTTACATTGGCATTAAATAGGGCTGAAGATAAGATTATACTTTGTCCAACCACATGAAAATTGTTGTGTGTTTTCGTTAAATAATATACTTTTTGCCAATCCATTTCCTGCTCAATCATTCTCTCAATATCTAATAACCAACGGAGACGTGACCATCCGTGTCTTGCACCGTGAGAAACAAGAAATAAAAATGAATCCTCCCTGCCTAATAAATAAATTGGACTATTAACAGATAAGCTTCTTCTCTTACGTTCCCATAATTCTAAAAAGCTTGGTTCCTTACCAGGTCCTGGATTTAGTCGCCAATGAATTTCCACCTTAATATTTTTGGATTTTTGGTAATAAGTAACATGATGATGTCTCCATTTCCAATCTCCCAATATACTAAGTATATAATCATCTTTTATAAAACCCTGGTTTTCTAGAATTTTATGCACACTATCTAAATCTTCAATTGGAATAAGTATATCTAAATCTCCACATGTCCTACGTGAAACATCCCCGTAGATTTCATTTCCCAGAAAAGGTCCTTTTAAAAAGATATTTTTTATGCCATTAGAATTAAATAATTTTGCTAATTGTTCCATTTCGCCACTGAGTTGAAGCATTTTGAAAATATTTCTCTTATAGTATCCATAAACTGTTTGGATTACGAATTGGGGAATTAAACTAGTATCAATATTTTTTAGTTTTGAGGCTAATAAAGGATAAACCCGGTGATGTAATGTTAAATCCAAAAACATTTTCCAATCTATATTCTTGTGCTCTTCTCTTAAATAATCTTGAATATAACCATCGTCATTTTTTAATATATTTAGTATAAGAATTAGTTCTTTAGGAACATCCCGCATGTCGAGACTAAATTTTTTCACTGTAATTACTCCTTATTTTTTAATACCTCGACTTTTTTTGGCAAACTTACCTACTACTACAAATTTCTTCATTTCCTCGGCACCGGTTAAATAAAATGGACCGCTTCTTAGCCAAGCATGAGCAATCAACTGTCCGTTCTCGTCTCTGGCTGTTCCTAAATAAAGGGTACTATCTATTTGACGTCGTTCTAACATTTTCATACAAGCCATTGCCCTTATTAAACATTTACTTTCCCACAATGTATATTTACTCATAATATGAATAGCATGGGATATTTGTTTAACGATTTTTATATTTACAGCATCAATGTCAAAAGATGTTTCGATCATTTGAGAGCCAAGAAACGGGGAAACTCTTCTAAAAGGTACAACTTTTAGAACGCGTGCCCATGCTAATAAAATGTATGCTTCAATTAGTAAATTTCTCATCTGAATATCTGAAGTGAAGAACAACCATATTTTTCTCACCTTTAACGAATCCTTCCTTACAGTCAAAAATTATTTAACACTTACAGATTTGTTTCTTTCCTAATTATTTTTTCATTTAATAACTGTTCTAGAAAAGCGAAAACATCTTTTTCGCATTCACTGGCTTCTACATTAAACTCGTCAATTATTTTAGAGATTAATGATTTAATAGAAATAGGTTCTTCGATATTCCCCCAAATATAGCCACCGATTACCCCCAAATTGTAGTATTTACCATTATCAATACTCATCATCACAGTTTCTCCATCCATATCACTTATTATATTCCCGGGATTTTGCACGATGATTGTTTCCATAGAGAGACTATTTTCGCTTAAGATTTTCATTTTTTTCATTCTCCTTGTTTATACAATTGAATATTTGTGTAACTAACTCATTCACTGTAAATCGGTTCTCTGGCCTCTGTAGTTGGAACAAATTAATCTGATTAATAATTTTTGTTGAATTTGTAAAATGCCAATTGGTAAGCCCTAGGTTTGGGATAAGTATGTTCCTGTATGTATGGATTAATAATGTCTGTAATCTAGAAAGACCTTTAAGTTGTTTAAGCTTTATCTCATCATTTTCGGAAAATGTTAGTTCAAATACCCCTGCTAGTTGTAAAGGTACTGATGAAAATTGATCTTTAATTGGAATTGCAAACTTATTTTCTCTTTGATAAACAGATTTATATTCTCTACTGTCTATTCCAAACTCATCTAAGCTTTCCTGCCAAAGTTTCTGCTGAGGGTAGGCCGGAATGACCATTGGTACATTTTCCTGATTAAAGTAAACACCTATTACATCATCAGTTAGCAATTTATATCCTTGACGAAGAAATGCTGTTGCTAACGTAGACTTCCCGGCCCCAGAATCACCAACAATAGCATAAGCTTTTCCATTTATAGCAATTGCGCTTCCGTGCAAAGGTAGTATACCTCTTTGCATCAAAATTGCCCCCATACAGCTACCTAATAAATATAGTCTAATTACATCTTCTTTATATTCATTTAATGGCCATACGGTGATTCGGCATCCTTCTTCGATAAGAAAAATTGCTATATCCGAAACCTTAAACATTACTAAACGTTCATTCATGACAAATTTGTTTCCTGGTTCAGACCATTCTAACCAAATATTTGATAAGTCTTTAAAATTAATCTCTATATCTATAGAGTCCTTACGGTTAACTACTTCCAATAGCTCCGGGAATTGGATCTTACTTCTAACTGTAAATCCAAAAGCCTTATAAATAAAGTCACTAGCAACTTTCTCCATCATTCTCACTCCAATGAATCTCTTTATATAAAAAGCCCTTATATCTTCTACAATATATAAGGGCCTTTTATGTAAGTTAAACTAATAATATCTAGATGTATAATTAAATGAGCTCAAAATAAACCAGTAAGATTAACAATAACTTACTATAAATACTTGTATAATTCTTCTTAACTCTTAGAATCCAAATGTTGACCCGTGCCTGGGTCTATTGGAATCGGCTGACCATTTGAAAAGTCCCCGTCATATTTGCTTCCTGCAACATTGTGCATCGTCATCTTCACATCTAACATTTCTAAAACTGGTTTTTGCCATTCTCTTTTCATCTTTTCACCCCCTTTCAAAGTATTTTTTTATTAAGCGATACACTATTACAGTTCTCATTAAAATTCTATAGTCGGGGTCGGACATACTTTCTGTCCTTAGAACCTTTTCGCTTTTAACCATTGCAAACCTTATTACCTTTTCATCGAAAAATTTCAATAGGTTGGAATCTTTAAGAAGTTCCTTAACTTCTTCTATGAGCAAATTCCAATGTGGAACCATTCGATGGAGCCAATCTGCACCTTGTATCCCCCAAATACGTTGATTTAACCTAATTTGATCTGGAAGCACATTTTCAGTTGCTCTTCTAATGAGTGCACGGTCTGAGCCATTTTGAACAAATTGATCTTCAGGTAATGAAAAACAATAGCGGACCACCCGTATGTCATTTGTAGGGTCACGTTTCCAGAGTTTATATCGCAATGAGAGTTTAGCATTAAATGTACTTCCAGAATTCCAAGTGGAAATATTGTCAAATATGATTCTTCTTTGCTCATAAAGATTTTTTGTGGCTAACCAGCCAGAATTATCAATTCCATACTCACCTAACTTTGAAAATACACCCGTTCTCTCTGCAAACTCTGAATTAATTAAAATCGGTAGATCCTCCGCGTTGTTCCTCGTTACCATTTGATTTAAAATCGGAAAGCCAATTTTAATAATATTAGGAACTAGCCGAAATCTAGCTCCTCCGGTTTTCATACTATATTGATGTAATTCATGTATAAGATGTAGCCATCTAAACCTCTTTAATAGAATCGCATAATAATCTAATGCAGATCCCCATGATATCGTTGAATTACCCTTATCACCATTTAGTAGGATTCCAACACCCTTTTCGCTCGCTTTCTCAAAAATGCCTCTTAGCCAAAAAGAGTTTTCTGCAAATTTGTACGGCATTTCCATAACATCAAGATAATCATCGATTTCGGTATAAGAACTTCTCCCATCAAAATCATAATAATGATCGGAAATTCCTCCTACATATTCAACAGTTTTCTTAATAAATGGCCGCTCATCCGGCATTATTCGCTTTTGAGTGAAGTCAACAAAATCCTTTGGCGGAATATAACTGAAAGTATGTAATGTCTTACTACTTTTTTGAAGTTCCTTAACCGCAAACCCTACGACTGCACCTGAATCCAGTCCTCCACTTAGTTGGGAGCCAACTTCTCGAAAAGTTCGTAATCTACATTTTACTGCTTCTTGAAAAACATCTCGAAAAGCCTCAACATATTCTTCATTTGATTTTAATTTTATTTTTTCAGTTGGCGTAAATGTACCGAAGCGTTTAAGATTGATTCTGTTTCCAGCAATCGTAATCGAATGAAATGGTGGCACTTGTTCTATATCTTTAAAAGGTGTTATACGAGCATCTACCGTATCAATCATTCCAGTAATAGCTAAAAATTCGGCAATATAATTTTCATTCAGTTGCGTTTCAATATAGGGCAAAGCCAATAATGGTTCAATTGTAGTACAAAAACTAAAACGGGAATGATTTCTAAAATAGTAAAGTGTCCTATAGCCAGAAGGATCTCTTGCCCCAAAGAATTGTTGTTTTTTGTCATCCCAAATCATAAAAGCAAAATCGCCAACTAGATATTTCGGAGAGTCTTCTCCCCACTTATGATAAGAGAGTAATATCAATTCACTATCAGTGATTTCTTTTCTTTTCCTTTTATCAACTTGTAATCTTTCAAATAATTCTTCTCGATTATCAATAATCACATCTGCCGTAATAGCTAAATTTCTTTCCTGATCATAGTAGGGAAGTTTTTCGCCTATAGACTCCGGTGTAACCCATTGGGCATGGCAGCCAAGAAAGACTTTGTCGCTATGCCAGGTTTGAACATCATCAGCAGGAAATCTATCTAACTCTTTCATTATTCTCCTGCCGTGTTCGAAATTAATAGGTTCATCGTTTAAATGATATATACCAGCAATAGCGCTCATCTTTTCCTCCTGCCACTTTTACATCTACGTTTGTACTTAATAATAATTTAAACTTAGAGAAGTTACGACTTTCACGTTCTTTAAAATGAACAACAAAATTTTAGTGAATTAATGGATTCTAAAAAGCAATCCTTTATAGTGTAAATATATAATTATTGGTGCTATAATGAGAATTAATAATACCTACAAGTTCTCAATAAAGAACGTCTTGATATACCTATCATAAATGCTCCCAATTTAAGAGTCAACTTTTTTTTAACTATTATATACGGTTTATTAAGAGTATTTTTCGACAAGATTTTAACGGTTTAAAGGAACAATACAAAAAGGAATTGACACACCTACTAATCTGTAGTAAATTTTATAAAAAGTCTAAATATTATACTTTCTTATCAAGAGAGGCTGAGGGAATGGCCCTATGAAGTCTCAGCAACCTTCAATGACATTTTTTTCATTGAAAAGGTGCTAAGTCCATCAAGTTATTTGGTAACTTGTGAGATAAGAAGAATGACCTATGCGAATGTGCATCCAAAAGTCTTCTTCTTATAGAAGGCTTTTTTTGTTTTATCAAGGGTGTTTTCTTAACGATAGTTGTTAAAATCTAAAAGCCGATTTTAACCCTGGAAATAGCTATTTTGTGCAATTTAATTTAGTTTGCAAGCTCTTTTCTTATTTCTGCGATTTACTACGAAACCACAGCACAATCATTAAATTATGATACAAAAAGAAAGATTTAAGAAAAGAGTCTATATAAAGGAGGAAATTGAAATGGTTTATAAAATCGATACGAAGTTAGCTCAGATTGGAAATAGAAGTGATAAGGTGACAGGCACTGTCAATCCTCCTGTTTATTTTTCAACTGCTTACCGCCATGAGGGGATTGGCCAGTCAACTGGGTTTGATTATTCGCGGACGGGAAACCCAACACGCCAGTTACTTGAAAAGGCGATTGCAGACTTAGAGGGCGCAGACCAAGGATTTGCCTGCAGCTCGGGAATGGCAGCGATTTTTACAATCTTATCGTTATTCCAATCTGGAGACGAATGGATTGTGAGCGAAGATTTATATGGAGGAACATATCGTTTACTTGAACAGGGATTTAAGAAATGGGGACTCCAAACTCAATATGTGAATACGTGTAGTCCGGAAGAGATAGAAAGTAAGATTACCCCGCAAACGAAGGCGATTTTCCTTGAAACTCCAACCAATCCACTTATGCAGCAATCAGATATTGCCGCTGTATCAGAAATTGCAAAGAGACATGGAATTATTCTGATTGTTGATAATACCTTCTACACTCCTCTTCTTCAGCAGCCAATTCTGCTTGGAGCGGATATTGTTATTCACAGTGCAACGAAATACTTAGGCGGCCATAATGATGTCCTTGCAGGTCTTGTTGTTGCCAAGGGGAAAGAACTTTGTGAGGCATTAGCCTTCCATCATAACGGTGCAGGCGGCGTCCTTAGTCCCTTTGATTCTTGGCTGGTTATGCGCGGAATGAAAACTTTATCACTAAGAATGCAAAGACATGAGAGCAATGCCAAGGCCATTGTTGAATACCTTTCTAATCATGATGGTATAACAGATGTGCTGTATCCAGGTAAAGGCGGAATGGTTTCCTTCCGATTACAAGATGAAGCTTGGGTAAATCCATTTCTTCAAAGTCTTTCACTTATTACCTTTGCTGAAAGCCTTGGCGGAACAGAAAGCTTTATTACTTATCCAGCGACACAGACTCATGCTGATATTCCAGAAGAGATTCGAATTCAGTCAGGTGTTTGTAACCGATTATTAAGATTTTCCGTTGGCCTTGAAGATCCAACCGATATTATTCAAGACCTTGAACAGTCATTAGCTAAATTAAAAGAAGGAGTGATTCAATAATGAGTTCAGCAGATTATAGTTTTGAAACCAAGCTCCTTCACAATCAACATAAGGTCGATCCCGCTACTGGAGCGGTTAGTGTACCCATCCAGCATGCCTCAACCTTTCATCAATTCGATATCGAAAGCTTTGGAAAATACGATTACGCGAGAAGTGCAAACCCAACACGAGAAGCCCTTGAGGATGTTATTGCAGAATTAGAAGGCGGCACTAGAGGCTTTGCTTTCTCTTCAGGAATGGCTGCTATTTCAACAGCTTTCCTTCTACTATCTGCTGGAGATCATATCGTCATTACGGAGGATGTGTATGGCGGTACGTTCCGCATGGTTACTCAGGTACTTACTCGCTTCGGAATTGAGCATACATTTGTAGATATGACAGACCTTACTCAAGTTAAAAATGCCGTTAAGCCTAACACGAAAGCATTTTATGTTGAAACACCTTCTAACCCAACCTTAAAGGTTACCGATATTGAAGCTATTAGTTCGCTGGCAAAAGAAATTAACGCCATTACGTATGTAGATAACACTTTTTTAACGCCTCAGTATCAAAGACCTTTAGAGCTTGGAGCGGATATTGTTCTTCATAGTGCAACGAAGTTTTTATCTGGTCACAGTGATGTAGTTGCAGGTCTTGCCGTTGTAAAAGATGAAGAATTAGGCAACAGGCTGTATTCTTTACAAAATTCATTTGGTGCTGTCCTTGGGGTCCAGGATGCATGGCTTG
Source organism: Neobacillus niacini (assembly GCF_019749295.1). Taxonomy (GTDB): domain Bacteria; phylum Bacillota; class Bacilli; order Bacillales; family Cytobacillaceae; genus Neobacillus; species Neobacillus niacini_D. The sequence continues at coordinate 138,599 of NZ_JACWFG010000004.1, read as the reverse complement.
TACTTAGGGGATTAAAGACCCTTCATGTAAGGCTGGAACAATCACAAAAATCAGCTCTTACGATTGCTGAGTTTTTAGAATCACACCCACTTATTGAAAAAGTATATTATCCAGCTCTTACAAATCACCCGCAGCATGAATTGCAGCAGAAACAGGCATCCGGTGCAGGAGCGGTATTATCATTCGAACTATCTGATGAAGAAGCATTAAGAACTTTTGTTTCAAATGTAAAAATACCAGTATTTGCAGTAAGTCTTGGAGCGGTAGAATCTATCCTTTCCTACCCAGCTAAGATGTCTCATGCGGCTATGCCACAAGAAGAGAGAGAAAAAAGAGGAATTAAAAATAGTCTTCTGCGTCTTTCAGTAGGTCTAGAGAATCCTGAAGATCTTATAAAAGACTTTTCTCAAGCACTGCAAGTAATCTATGAAAAACAACTGAATGTATAATGAGGGTGATAATATGAGTCTATTAGAAAAATTAGAAAAGCAGATTTTAATTGCTGATGGAGCCATGGGCACCCTCCTCTATTCTTTTGGAACTGATAGTTGCTTTGAAGAACTAAATCTTTCACATCCAGAAAAAATCCAGGAAATTCATAAAGCCTATATTGATGCAGGTGCTGATGTTATTCAAACCAACACCTATGCGGCTAATTACTTAAAATTACAAAGATATGGCCTTGAGGATTCAGTTAAAGAAATTAATGCTGCCGCTGTCCAAAATGCCAAAAAAGCCGCCCAGAAAAATGCTTATGTTTTAGGAACGATTGGCGGCAATCGCGGAATAAAAAGCAATACAATTTCTATAGAAGAAATAAAGCGAAGCTTCCGGGAACAATTATATTGTTTACTGCTAGAAGGGGTAGATGGGTTATTATTTGAGACCTTTTATGACCTTGAGGAGCTGGAAACGGTCCTTACTATTGCAAGGAAAGAAACTAAGGTTCCAATTATTGCGCAGGTTTCTCTTCAGGAGCGGGGAATTCTCCAGGACCGCACACCTATTAATGAAGCCCTGAAACGTCTAGAAAGTCTCGGTGCAAATGTAGTTGGCTTAAATTGTCGTCTTGGACCGCATCATATGCTTGAAACACTTGAGGAGATTGAACTCCCATCACAGGCATTTTTGTCAGCCTACCCAAATGCAAGTTTACCAACCTATACAGACGGTAAATTCCATTATGAAGGAGATGCGGATTATTTCCGCAAATCTGCACAGTCCTTCCGGAACCAAGGTGTTCGTTTACTTGGGGGCTGCTGCGGTACAACACCTGAACATATCTCGGCATTTGCATCCGAATTAAAAAATGCGAAACCGATCACAGAAAAGGTTGTACAAATAAAAGATAAGAAAATCATTGTTGAATCCAGTGCAGCCAAACGCGACTTTCAACCACTAGAAGAATTAGTGAAAGAGAGAACTTCAATAATCGTAGAATTAGATACTCCTAGAAAGCTTGATACAAGCAAGTTTTTTGAAGGCGCAAAGGCGTTAAAAGAAGCAGGAATCGACGCGATTACGATGGCAGATAACTCTTTAGCTCAGGTGCGGATTTCTAATGAATCTTTAGGTTATCTTGTTAAACAAGAATTAGGTATGCGGCCGCTTATCCATATTGCCTGCCGCGACCGCAATATTATTGGTTTGCAATCTCATCTAATGGGGCTTCATACGCTTGGTATGCACGATGTTCTGGCGATTACCGGTGACCCAGCAAGAGTCGGAGACTTCCCTGGTGCATCATCTGTATACGATGTCTCTTCCTTTGAACTCATACAAATGATTAAGCAGTTAAACGAAGGCTTATCCTTTTCCGGCAAAGACCTTGGCCAAAAAACGGCTTTTAGTATTGCTGGTGCCTTTAATCCCAATGTCCGCTCAGTTGAAAAAGCGGTTAAACGCCTTGAGAAAAAGATTGAATTTGGAGCAGATTATTTCATTTCACAGCCCGTTTTTTCGGAGGAAAAATTACTTGAAGTCTATGAACATACCAAACATCTAAAAGCCCCTATTTATATTGGGTTAATGCCTTTAACAGGCAGCAGAAATGCTGAATTTCTCCATAATGAAGTTCCAGGAATTAAAATTGCTCAATCCATTCGTGACCGGATGTCAGCGTTGAATGATCAACCTCTTCAAGCTGCACGTGAAGGAATTGAAATTACAAAATCATTAATTGACACAGCACTTGACCTTTTTAATGGAATTTATTTAATCACACCATTCTTACGATACGAGCTAACAACAGAATTGGCTGTATATGCAAAAAAGCGTGCTAGTCAAATTAGGGGGAACAGCTATGTCGAAAGCTCTATTTAGTGAACAACTGCAGAAACGAATTCTAGTGATGGACGGTGCCATGGGTACGATGATTCAGCAAGCAGATTTATCGGCTGAGGACTTTGGCGGCGAGCAATATGAGGGCTGTAACGAGTACTTAAATGTAACAGCCCCTGAGACAATCGCGAAGATTCATCGTGAATACTTAGAGGCTGGTGCAGATATCATTGAAACCAATACCTTTGGGGCCACAAGCATTGTTCTTGACGACTACGATTTAGGCTTTAAAGCGTATGAATTAAATAAAATAGCTGGTCAAATTGCCAAAAAGGAAGCAGATAAAATTTCAACAGCAGAGTGGCCGCGCTATGTTGCAGGATCAATGGGTCCGACTACCAAGACCTTGAGTGTTACCGGTGGAACCACTTTTGAAGCACTGGCTCTTGCTTATGAAGAACAAGCGATTGGGTTAATTGACGGCGGTGTCGACCTTCTCCTTCTTGAAACAAGTCAGGATATGCTGAATGTTAAGGCTGGCTTTATTGGGATAAAAAATGCATTTAGCAAAACAGGTAAAGTTCTTCCTTTAATTGTATCTGGAACCATTGAACCGATGGGTACAACACTTGCGGGACAATCTATAGAATCCTTTTACATTTCATTAGAGCATATGAACCCGATAGCAGTAGGGCTAAATTGTGCGACTGGCCCGGAATTTATGCAGGATCATATCCGCTCGCTTTCTAATCTTGCTTCAACACCGATTATCTGTTATCCAAATGCAGGTCTTCCAGATGAAGAAGGACATTATCATGAAACACCTGAAATATTGGCCAAGAAGCTTGCTGATTTTGCTGCCCATGGATGGTTAAACATTGTTGGGGGCTGCTGTGGTACAACGCCGGATCATATTCGAGCCATTTCAGACGAAATGAAGAAGTACTCACCACGCGAGGCACAGCCTTCTGATTTCCATATGGTTTCAGGTATTGAACCATTTGTTTACGATGATCCGACACTGCGTCCGATTATGGTCGGAGAACGCACAAACGTAATTGGTTCTCGTAAATTCAAACGCCTCATTAACGAAGGTAAAATTGAAGAAGCAGCAGAGATTGCACGTGCCCAGGTAAAAGGCGGCGCGCATGTTATTGATATCTGTCTAGCCGACCCTGATCGTGATGAATTAAGCGATATGGAGAATTTCATTCCTGAAGTGGTGAAAAAGATAAAAGCTCCGCTTGTTATCGATTCAACGGATGAAAAAGTAATTGAAAAAGCACTCAAATACTCTCAGGGAAAAGCGATTATTAATTCGATCAACCTTGAAGATGGTGAAGAGAGATTTGAAGCAGTTGTTCCACTCATTCATAAGTATGGTGCAGCTGTTGTTGTAGGGACGATTGATGAAAAAGGGATGGGCGTTACAGCTGAAAAGAAATTGGAAATTGCCAAACGATCTCATGACATCTTAGTCAATAAATATGGTTTGAAGTCCCAAGACCTTATTTTTGACCCGCTTGTTTTCCCCGTAGGGACGGGTGATGAACAATATATTGGTTCTGCAAAAGCAACGGTGGAAGGTATTAAGTTAATCAAAGAACATCTTCCTAAGGTTCAAACCATTCTTGGTATCAGCAATGTTTCTTTCGGTCTTCCGCCTGTCGGCAGGGAAATTTTAAACTCCGTCTTTTTATATCACTGTACATTAGCTGGTCTCGATTATGCGATAGTAAATACTGAAAAACTAGAGCGGTTCGCTTCTATCTCAAAGGAGGAAGTTGAGTTAGCAGAGGCACTTTTATTTAATACGACAGATGAAACATTAGCTACCTTTACTGAGTTTTATCGAGGTAAGAAGAAAGAGACAAAGAGTACTGTACCAAATATGAGTTTGCCAGAACGACTCTCATACTACGTGGTCGAAGGCACTAAGGAAGGTCTCTTGCCGGATTTGGCGTTAGCACTTGAAGAGTATCCTGCTCCGCTTGATATAATTAATGGACCATTAATGGAAGGCATGAAAGAAGTAGGCCGACTGTTCAATGACAATCAGCTTATTGTTGCCGAGGTTCTCCAAAGCGCAGAAGTCATGAAGGCTGCCGTCTCTTATCTAGAACCTTATATGGAAAAAGGTGATGTTTCTGCTTCCAAAGGGAAGGTTGTCTTAGCAACAGTTAAAGGTGATGTACATGATATTGGAAAAAACCTAGTAGACATTATTCTTAGCAATAACGGTTATGATGTTCATGATTTAGGAATTAAAGTAACACCAACTGAATTGGTTCAAGTCATTCAAAAAGAAAAACCAGACATCGTTGGTTTATCCGGATTGCTGGTGAAATCTGCACAGCAAATGGTGTTAACGGCGCAGGATATGAAAGAAGCAGGAATCTCAACTCCGATTATGGTAGGCGGTGCTGCACTTTCTAGAAAGTTCACCGATACCAAGATTGCAAAAGAGTATGATGGACTTGTTCTTTATGCGAAGGACGCCATGACAGGTCTCTCACTTGCCAACCAGATTCAATCTCCTGAGGAGTACGAAAAACTAGTTGCCGAAAAAAATGAAAAACTAGCTGCTATTGAGATTCCACGCGATTTACCAATTCGATCAGCCGTATCGACAGCTGTTAGGGTTAGACCATCCGTTTCAACGGAGGTACCGGTTTTCACACCGATGGATACAAAGAAGCACATTTTAAAAACCTATTCCCTTTCCCATATTGAGCCGTATATCAATATGCAAATGTTAATCGGCCACCACCTTGGGGTAAAAGGAAAAGTTGCTAAATTGATATCTGAAGGAAATGAAAAAGCTGTAAAGGTTAAAGAGGTTGTTGATGGCTTATTAGCAGATGCGAAACAGGAAAATTGGATTTTACCTGCTGCCGTCTATCAATTCTTCCCGGCACAGTCAGACGGAAATAAAATTTTCATTTACGATCCACAAGACCCTAATACTATCATTGAGACATTTGATTTCCCACGTCAGGATTCTGCACCGCATTTATGCTTGGCTGATTTTATTAAATCAGTTGACAGCGGTGAAAAGGATTATGTAGGTTTCTTTACCGTAACCGCAGGCAGAGGAATACGTGAAAAGGCTGACCAGTTAAAAGCAGAAGGACGTTTCCTTGAGAGTCATGCCCTGCAAGCTTTAGCACTCGAATCAGCTGAAGGCTTTGCAGAATTAATCCATCGTCAAATGCGCGATCGCTGGGGATTCCCGGATCCGCTGACATTCACGATGCAAGATCGATTTGCAGCTAAATATCAAGGACAGCGCTTCTCCTTTGGATACCCTGCATGTCCAGACTTAGAGGATCAGAAAAAGCTATTCGGATTACTTCATCCAGAAGAAATCGGAATTGAACTAACAGAAGGCTGCATGATGGAGCCAGAAGCCTCCGTATCAGCCATGGTATTTGCCCATCCAGAAGCAAGATACTTTAATGTATTAAGATAACTGAAGTCCGCAGATTAAAATTCTGCGGATTTTTTTATTTGGTACTGTTAAAACTGAATGTTGAATTCACTGTGTTTGGAAAATAAGCGGAGAATTTCCGTTTATATTGGGAAATATCATTATTTCCTTAGAAATAGGCGGAGATCTTCCGCTTATTGTATCTAAATCCTTGTAATTTGTCTTATTTAAAGCAGTTAAGCGGAATATCTCCGCCTATACTGCTTCAAAAGGTTCCTTTATAAACAATAGCCGGAAATTTTCCGCCTATTAATTCTCAACCCTACACGGAAATCAACAATGAATAATTACTGGCCTTTTATTAATCTAATCCCAAAGTGTACTGACTGGAATCACGCCAGCCCCGTAAATCGTGCTCCATGCCTTGACATTTCCCTCTAAAACCGCTATAGTTACCCAGGTAAGTATTTTAATTACCCAGGTAACTAATGTGCATATATTAATATTTGGAGTGAACCTATTTGACCCACGAATTATTTCATACTCTTCATCAACTTTCCCGCCAATTGACCAATAGACTTAATGATGCTTTAAAACCATTTGGTTTATATAGTGCACAATGGTCAGTCCTTTTTGTTTTACATACCAAAGGCTCACTAACTCAAAAAGAACTCTCTGAATATCTATTTGTCGAGGCTCCTCCGATGACTCGTACCATTCAACGGCTTGTAAAACAAGGGTATGTTAAACAAATACCAGGAAAAGACAAACGTGAGAAGTATATTCAATTAACGGAGGAAGCAGTCAAGGAATTTCCAAAGTGGGAACATGCTGTTACCCAGTGCAACCAGACATTATTAAAGAATTTTCCAGAATCCTCACAACTTGAATTAACTAACTTGCAAAGTGTTTGGTTAAAACAGCTATTGTAAAAGGAGTGCATAGAATGAACAAACCTAAATTATGGACGAAGGATTTTATTAATATTTCCTTTAGTAACTTTTTTCTATTCTTAACGTTTTATATCCTGCTTGTAACTCTGCCTATTTATGCTTTACAGGAATTTGACAGTAATGCTTCTCAGGCAGGATTAATGACGACCGTATTCTTACTTTCTGCCATCATATCACGTCCGCTTGCCGGGCTATGGCTTGAACGAGGAAGCAATAAAAAGGTGCTATTAACTGCACTTATTATTTTTGCAGCTGCTTCCCTTTTATACTTTATCCCCCAATCGGTAACAGGCTTCCTAGTCATTCGACTATTACACGGAGTAGGCTTTGGAATGGCGACTACCGCAGTAGGGGCCATTGTTGCAGATCTTATTCCGAGCTCTCGAAGAGGCGAAGGAATGGGATACTTTGTTATGTCAACAAACATGGCAATGGTTTTAGGCCCGTTTGTCGGGCTGACAGCGATTCAGCAATGGGGTGCAAACATTATGTTCATCCTAACAGTCATTGTTGCCATCGGGGCACTTATCACCGGTCTAACAGTTAAATTAAAGAAGCCTGAGCAACATGACCGCCAAGTAGTCCTTCCTGCATTTTCTTTTAAAAATTTTATTGAACCATCAGCTGTATCGATTGCCATTGTGGGCAGCTTCTTAGCTATTGTTTATTCTGCATTGCTTTCCTTCGTTTCGGTTTATGCCAATGAAATAAACCTTGCCGAAGTATCAAGTCTTTTCTTTGTGGTATATGCAATTATCTTATTAATGTCGAGACCATTTACGGGCAAATGGCTGGATCAATATGGCCCTAATGTAATTGTTTTTCCTTCCATCATCTTGTTTGCAGCTGGAATGTTCGTATTAAGTCAAAGCGGAGGAGCGATAACTTTCCTCGTTTCAGCCGGAATGATTGGATTAGGATGGGGGACGGTATTCCCAACCTTTCAAACGATCGCCATTCAAAATGCAGCACCTAGAAAACGAGGTCTAGCTACTGCTACTTTTCTATCAATCTATGATATTGGTATCGCATTAGGCTCATTCTTGGTGGGATTACTTGCTGCAAAAATGGATTTTAGTTCCTTATACTTCCTATGTGCCTTCTACGTTCTTGTTGGAGCAGTTCTATACTACTTCCTGCAAGTTAGAAAACCAGAAGTGAAACGCCAGCAATACTTAAAAGTAAAAGAGCAATAATAGACTTGAACCATCATTTGTTTTGATGGTTCTTTTTTATATTCTGAGCAGTGATTTTTACTTTTCTGATTCTTTGGGTTACACTTTTTTTGTATATTTATTTTTGAATGGAGGTTTTTACATGTTGGATGTTGTTGTAATTGGTGCTGGCCCAGCAGGAGCAAGTGCAGCCTTATTGACTGCTAAAGCAGGAAAGAAAACGTTGGTGCTTGATAATGATAAGACCGTTACAAAGCGTGCCTGGGTTGAGAACCATTATGGTGTGCTGGAAATCTCTGGTCCGGATCTTGTTGAAATCGGTAAGCAGCAGGTAACTAAATTTGGCGGAGAAATCGTCCAAGCTACTGTTACAAATATAAGCAAAGCAGGAGAAGGCTTTAAGGTGGAAACTGAAAACGGTGACTATGAAGCAAAGCATGTCATTGTTGCTACAGGTTTCCTAGTAGACGTAGCTGAAAAAGCAGGTCTAACTACTAAGCCAGGTACGGAGCCCCGCGTAAAAACGATCCTTGATGTAGATTCTCAAGGTAAAACAAATATCGATGGCATTTGGGCAGCTGGTACGGTTGCTGGTGTAAGCGTACATACCATTGTTACAGCTGGTGACGGAGCGAGAGTCGCAATCAATGTGGTTAGCGAATTGAACGGCGAGCGTTATGTTGACCATGACGTATTAAAAGCATAACCTTAAATAACAAAGCCCCTTTTTAGGGGGGCAGAATGTCGAGAAAGGATATTTCTCGGCATTTTTTTATTTTCTTAGAGTTTACTCTTAAATATTCTAGTTGCTATTTGAGGACAAATTGTCCGCTCAGCCTGACGGATTTGTCCTTCATCTGGCTTCTTAAGGACTAATCATTCGCTCTGACTGACAGATTTGTCCTTCATCTGGCTTCTTAAGGACTAATCGTCCGCTCTGCCAGACGGATTTGTCCTTCATCCGCCTTCTTAAGGACTAATCGTCCGCTCTGCCTCACAGATTTGTCCTTCATCCGCCTTCTTAAGGACTAATCGGTCACGCTACCAGACAGATTTGTCCTTCATCCGCCTTCTTAAGAACTAATCGTTATAAAATAGCTGTCGAGACCTTCTCGACAGCCTTGCCCCTTTTAGAGTCCTAGTCTTAACACTATACCTCTAAATCCTTTCCTTCTTCAATAACGTGATATAGAAGGTGTGCTAGATGGTGTATCGGTCCATAATCTTCTTCCTCTTCGCTTACCTCTTCATTAAATTCAAGATCATTTAGATATAGGGCTGTAAACTCATAAAAGTCCTTTAACTGGAAGGAATAGCAGCCGACAGGATCTTCACTTCCTTCTTCACCAGTTGGATCCTCATATTGAAGCACCATATATGACACATCACCATCAGCGTCCTCAGCGTCAAAAAAGACAAAAAAACCAATATTCGTGTCTAAATCGAAGAGATGCCTTGTGCCCCCTTCTGTTGCTTTCTCAAAGTCCTCTTGGCTTAGCTTTTGAATCTGCATAGAATCCACATTGTCTTCTTGGTGAAAACCAACCACAAAAGATTTCATAATATCTTCCTCCTTGTTGAACACATATGAATTACTTTTCCCTAATTTTTGAATTTAATAAAAAAAAATCCTTTTAGACAGTAAAATTGTCTAAAAGGATTTTTTAATCATCCGACCGGCGGGTGTATTGGGTCAGCATGTTGATAATTAATGCTCTTCGCAGCAAGTTCATTTGAAGAAGACGGACTGCTTACATCCTTTGCAGCAGGTGATAAAAGAACAAGTAAAGAGAACGCGACAAGTATAATTGACTTTTTCATTTTCTTCCTCCTCAAGTAATTTTAGATAGATAATTTACTGCCTCAAAGTACCTTCCATTTTGATTGTGATGCTCTGAAAGCAGTTTGTAATATCGAGTTAAATCGTCCTTATGTTCTTTTGCACTCTCCAAATAAGGAATAACCTTTGCTTCTAGGAATTTCATTGCTTTTTCAGGAGATTCCATATGAGTGAGGTAAAAACTAGACAAAAGACTTTGTTTTTTCACGCCAACAATCTCCTTGGATAGAGATTTGACATGTTGGAAACATTCCTTTGCCTTTTCTATTAAATCTAAATTGTAATATAATTCGCCCATTGCATATAAAGTGACGTAATAATGCTGATTTTTTATAGGCTGTAAAGAAAGACTTTTTTCATAATACCGTAATGCATCCTTTACGTTATTCATTCTATTCTGCAAGTAGCCCATATTATGATAGATTTGCGGAAGTATTTTTTCTTCTTTAAGCAGTTCTGCATTCCTTATTAAATGGTTAAAGCAGACCTGAGCTTCCTCGTAAATACTAGAACGAGAATAGTTAATACCCAGGACCATTAATGTATGAAGAATGCGATAGAAGTTATGCTGGTTCATAAAAATTTGCAGCGCCTGTTTGCCAAAGTGGATAGCATGACCGGGTTGATCAAGTGAGCTTTTTACAAATGTCCAGTGGTAAAGAAATTCGCCATTTACAGATTCATGGTTGTTTTCTACAAATAGTTCATCGAAGATGGCATCTGCTTTTCTATACTGTCCCTTCAATATTAAAAATACAGCATTATAGTAACGAAATAAATACTTCTCATGTTGGGAAAAATTTTTCTTTTGTTTATGTAATATGTCTCGCTGTACTTCAGCTTCTGATAGTAATCCCTTGAATAATAGATAGCGATATTTATATAATTCGTATGAATACATATGAGCAGAGAAAGGAATGACATGTTCAATTTGTTTTAACTTTTGATAGATTTCTTCAATTTCGTCTCGTAAATAAAAGTTAATTTTTTCACCAAAGTCTCTCAATAGGGTTTTAATTAACTCTTCTTTTTCCTCCATTTCTTCAAAGCTGACCGCAAGCCTTGCCAGCAATAAGGAAATAGTCTCTTCATTTGCATCTTTTGAGTTGTTTTCAATTTTACTTAAATGAGGGATAGAGCAAATTCCAGCCGCAAGTTCTTTTTGCGTGATCCCTTTTTGGGTTCTGTAATATTTTATTAATGGCCCAAATTCCATAACATAACCACCCTCTAGAAGCTCTTCCTTATTTCCTATTTTATACCAATGCTATCGCCTCTTCCACTTATTTGTTCAGACTATTTAAAATATTATCAACTAGAATAGAAAAGCCATCTGTTCGCAATAAGCAGATGGCTTTTCTTATTATCTTACCCTCGGGAAACCATAACCCGACGCATAATCATCGCCCGTTGCAGCCCCTGTTCCACCTTTAATATCATAAAGCTTTGCACGGTCTTGCAGTTCTTTACGAAGCTGCGTGTGAGACATGGATGGATTGTCAGCCCAAATTTTAGCAGCTAGACCTGATACATGCGGTGTAGCCATTGACGTACCGCTGATAGTGTTATAGGAACCATCATGCCATGTAGATTCAATGGCTCTGCCTGGTGCAGAGACCTCAACATCACGCTCTTGAATCACATAATCTCCATCAGTTGCTGGATTCCCCCGTGAAGAAAAGTCAGCGACACGATAGGTACCGTTTTGCTGAACATCTTCTAAAGCTGCTACGGCTACAGCATTAACAAGTGCGCCAGGATAGCCAATGGTGTTGCTTGTTGGTCCATCATTTCCAGCCGCCGCAATAACTAGTACTCCTTTACCATAGGCGTAATCAACAGCACTTGATATTAAGGAGTCTTTTCCGCTTGACCCTAACGACATTGAAATAATTACTTTTGAACCCGTTCTCACTGCCTCATCAGCAGCATTACGAATGGCAGAAGCAATATCATCTGAGTAGCCAGATCCACGGTTATTTAATACCTTGTATGCCCATAAGTCTGCTTCTGGCGCCACACCGTATATTCCTTGTCCATTACTGCCGCCGTCCGCTAGTACAGTACCCGCAACATGCGTACCATGGCCATTTCCATCTGAACAGCTGCCATTGATCAGCGGTGATTTATTTTGTGTGAAATCCTTACATTGCTCTATTCTGCCTGTTAAATCAGCATGACTGGTATTGGCTCCTGTATCAAGAACTGCGACCTTAATACCATTTCCTCCGGATGTTGATTGAATAGCAGCATCATTATAAATGGCTTGAATTCCCCATGGTGTTTGATCACTTGGACCCGATTTAGTGGAACCTCCTGGCTTAGCCGCAGCTTCTTTACTTGGCGTAAGCTGGACTTCCTCCACTCTCTCAATATTTAAGTTTTTATTTTTCAAAAGTGCTTGATATTGCTTGCTGTTTACAGTTGTAGTGAAACCTTCCGACCCAAAGTCCCAACGAACCCCCACATTCTTCTTTGCCTGTGCTTTAGCTGCGGATGGGCCTTGTATGATAACCCGGAAAGTTTCGTCCTGGCTATTGGGCTGCTGACCGAATGCGCCTGTTGCAAACATAGATACTCCCATTACGATGCTAAGTACAGTTGCTCCTACTACTTTTCTCTTTTTCATCCACATTCTCCCCTACTTTTCAACTCCAGGCTTGGACCTGTTTCTCTATTTTATTTAGAATTTTCAGAATAAAGAAATGAAAATCTACCTAGAAAGATTGGGAAATTTTTTCGATTCACGTTAAAAAAGGCCCTGAAGTTTTACTTCAGAGCCTCTAACATTTCACATGTATGCAGTTTAGAAATATTTCTTTTTCCAAAAAATCAAAGCAGTTAAAGTCGATAATACACATGCAACGGATATGGATATCCAAAAGGCATGCGGACTATTTTGCAGCGGCAAATCAACATTCATTCCATAAAAACTAAATACAATCGTTGGAAACGAAAGTATGATCGTGAAGGATGTTAAGAATTTCATAACGATATTTACGTTATTAGAAATAATAGAAGCAAAAGCATCCATCATCCCGCTCAAAATTGAGCTGTATGTCTCAGCCATTTCAATTGCCTGAATCTTTTCAATCATTACATCTTCTAATAAATCTTTATCTTCTTCGTACATTTTTATATAACTAAAACGAAGAATTTTATCTAAGACGACTTTATTTGATTTTAATGAAGTGGTGAAATAGACAAGACTCTTTTCTAAAGCAAGAAACGCATACAATTCTTTATTTTTCATCGATTGGTGAAGTTCCCGCTCGATTTCATTTGTTCGTTTATTAATCTGCTTTAGATAACGAAGATAATAAGATGTAATAATAGCCAGAATTTGAAGGGCAAACCTATTTTTTTTAAAGGTATAAAACTCTTTTATTTTATTATTCTTAAAAACTTCTAAGATGGGGGTATCCTTTAACGATACCGTGATAATACATTCATCGGTTAACACGATTCCAATTGGAATGGTCTCATAGATAGGGAATCCTGCGTCATCATGTGTAATATAAGGATAATCCACAATGATATAAACCTGCCCATCTTCACGCTCAATTCTTGGACGTTCCTCGTCATCAAGGGCGTCTCTTATAAAATCAACATAGATATTCGTTTCGCTGGCCACTCTGTTAATTTCTTCTTCGGTTGGGGCATACATATTTATCCAGCAGCCCTTTGAAACTTTATCAACCTGTTCTAGCATCTTTGTCTCGGTGCTTTTATAAATCTCCAACATGATAAAACCTCCTCACTCACTTTTTCTGAGGAAGCCAAACTACCTTTTTAGAGCTGATATTCCTGAAGAATCCAATTCAAAGATAACACTGACTTCCCCCATCCTACTCGGGTCCGGGTCTATTGCATAACTCAAAAATATCAACTCCTCTATAATTAATTACTTCATAATCATAAACCCAAACATAAAAAAGCACAAACAAGATTTATTCGGGAAAATAAGGATTTAAGTGAATGAGCACCTCTTCGATATTGTCATATTTCTCCATCATTCTGCCTTTAATTAATTTTGCCAGATCATGTCCCTCTTTAATGGTTTTATAATGGTCAATTGAAATTCTAAGATCCACTAAAACATAGTGACCATGTTCCCTCGCTCTAATTCGATCAATCCTTTTTACCTCTTGGAATTCATTCACTACATTAATGTATTCCTGAAGTGTCTCGGCGTCAATGTTTCTTTCGAGCAGGATATCAAAAGCTTCCGTTAACATTTCTTTTGAGATTTTAAAAATTAAGTAGGCTACAAATATACTTGCTGCTTTATCTCCGTAATGAAGAATGAAAATATCAAAGCGTTCGCCCACTATGGAAAGGAGGACGCCGACAGCCGCTGCAATTGAAGCCGCAATATCCGCTTTGTGGTCGAATGCAATGGCTTCAATTGCCTTACTATTATGCTCCTGTGCCACCGTTAATGATGAACGGTACAAAATAATCTTTGTCACATAAGAAATAATCGCTACCCACATGGCTAAGTAGCTTGGTGTTTCTACTTCATGAAAGAAACCAGCGACTCCTTCATAAACAACATATATGGAAACGAGGAATAGTAAAATTCCAACGATACCGGAAACAATAACCTCTGCTTTTCCATGGCCATAGGGATGTTCTTTATCTGCAGGTTTATTAGCAAGTTTAATAACCAATAAAACAATCACAGAAGCAAAAACATCAGCAGCAGAATGGATTCCATCTGCAAAAACAGCGTCACTATTCCCATACCACCCGATGAAAAGTTTCCCCATTGTTAAGATGATATTACTGATTACACTAACCCAGGCAATTTTCTTAGCTAAGGATTCCCTCATTTTCCCTGCCACCTCAAATAATTTCTATTTCTTCATCTGATTGGTTTCATTTTCCTCCATCATCATTTCTGCTTCTTCTTCGACAGATATTCTGTTGATTGCGTCATGGAGAAAATGAAAAGCTTCATCCAATTCTTCTCTTGATGGATATTTATCTTTGTTCACATGAATCAGCTCCTTGATTTTTTGTATGAGTAATCCTCTAATAAAAAGTAGAAAATACGGTTGTACCAATTTAATTAAAAGGAGAGTGTGCAGCATGGATAAAAAGAATTCAACTAACAACAGTACTGATCTCGCTGGCCGTACTTACGAAACAAGTGATTATCAAAAAAATGATGTGATGTCTACGGGTCTATCAACCACACATGAACAGGTAAGTGACGCCTATATGGAGGGTGAAATAGATACATCCACTGATGATGATTTAAACGCGAAGGACCTCCCAATTGCCCAAAAGCCATACAGAAACGAATAAAATTAGAGAAAACAGCTTTCCAAGCGAAAGCTGTTTTCCTTTTTACTTGTCGTCTACATATGGATCATGTTCATATGCTGGTAAGTCTCCAAAGCTCGTCATTATTCCTTCTTCATCAAGTGACTCTTCATAACGTTCATGTTGTGGATTTGGGTAAACGGTAATATTATTCCCATATATATCATTACCTACAAAATTTTCGTAATCCTCAACATAGCCCTCATTTTCATCCGGTTCCATCCCAACATCATTGTAGTGTTCTTGTGGGAAGGCTAAATCAGATGGTGTATCAGATGTTCCCCATTGTTCTACAATCTGCCACGAATCCTCTGCGTCAAAGGCAACATTTTCATCCTTTGAATCCATATCAAATTTTCCAAAAGGCGGCATTAAAACGCCCTCTTCAATCGGCCGATCGTGCGATACCACTTGATCTGGGCTATGTTCTTTACAATAGGTTGTATTGGGCAGTGCCTCTAATCGTTCATAAGAGATTTCTTTCCCACATACTTCACATTTCCCATATGAACCATTTTCCATTGCTTCCAATGCTTTATTTATATTTCTTAGCTGTAAATCGGTATGCTCATTTAAAGCAATATCCTTTTCACGTTCGTATAGCTCTGAACCCTCATCGGCAGGATGATTATCATAACTTGATAATTCCCCCATCGATTCGTGAAAATGACCTCGTTCCAGGCCATAATGATCATTTTGCTCAAGACGCTCTTCTATTTCCTCTTTTTCCTTAAGTAGCTGTAAACGAAAACCAGCAAGCTGTTCTGTCGTTAACATAGTAAACCCCTTTCAAGGCTTATTGCTTATCTATATCGCCCAATTAATTTTATCTTTATCAAGTACCTTTTTATTTTCAATGTTTTCGTCGTTGTTTATGTAATTTATTTAGTGATTCCAACAAAAACCTAATTGACTCTCGAAGAACTGCTGAATAAGTTTTTAACAGGCGTGTACATTAACATATAGAAAGAATACAGAAAGAAAAGAGGGGACTTCAAATGGTAAATGAAAATTTTAATAAGTTTAGAAAAGAACAAGAGGACCACCAAAGTGTATATTTAGGCGGTTCCAATCAACAGCGTGGAAAGAATGACCCTGAATATAATAACCAGGACAATACGGAGAAATCAGTAGGAGCAACTGGGAGAAAAATAAATGGGCAAATCGAGTAGTGGAGAAAATGAACAAAAAAATATGAAGTGGTGGCAGCTTTCCTTATTTGGTGTGGGGTGTACGATTGGCACTGGCTTCTTTCTCGGATCAAGCATCGCCATCAAAATGACAGGACCTGCTATTCTCATCGCATTTATCCTCGCAGCTGCTGGAACGTATTTAGTCTTTGATGCTCTTGCAAAAATGACTGCACAAGAACCTCTGAAAGGGGGGTTTCGTTCCTATGCGAAAAAGGCATTTGGCAGATGGGCAGGATTTAGCAGCGGCTGGGTCTATTGGGTTTCAGAGGTTTTAATAATGGGGAGCCAAATGACCGCACTTTCCATATTTTCTCGATTTTGGTTTCCAAAGGTTCCACTGTGGTTATTTGCTGGTGCATATGCCCTCCTTGGGCTTGTAGTTGTCTTAATCGGAGTTAGTATCTTAAATAAATTAGAAAATGTCCTTGCCGTTTTAAAAATAGCGGCAATATTAATGTTCGTCGTTATTGCATTATTGGCGATATTCGGAGTGATTGATGGAGATCGGCCCCTTCAATATCCAGATAGCAGAAAGGATTTAATTCCACACGGGTTTCTTGGTTTATGGTCCGGGGTTATCTTCGCCTTCTATGCATTTGGAGGAATTGAAATCTTAGGGTTGATGGCAACACAGTTAAAGGACCCAAAGGAGGCCCCTAAGGCTGGTAAAGTCATGCTATTTACTCTTATGGTCATCTACATGCTTTCCATTGGTCTTGCTGTCTTAATGGTTCCTTGGAATCAGTTTAATGGCGAGAAAAGTCCATTCGTTAATGCCCTGGACAATTACAATTTAACATTTATTCCGCATCTTTTTAATGGAGCGTTAATTATTGCTGGATTTTCAACTATGGTTGCTTCCCTTTTTGCCGTTACCAGCATCCTTGTAACACTCTCAGAGGAAGGAGATGCACCTGGAGTATTTTGCAAACAGGGTAAACTAAAGGTTCCGATACCTACCTTGCTCATTACAGTATTGGGGATATCACTTTCAATTGTCTCTGCTCTATTAATGCCAGGTCATGTTTATGAGTACATTACAACAGCAGCGGGGCTCATGCTCCTTTACAACTGGATCTTTATTTTAACTTCATCTTGGAAGCTATTAGAAGTAACAGCAAAGGATAAAATAAAATATTCCATAGGAATCCTGTTCATTCTAATCGCAGTCAGCGGAACATTATTCCATAGCACAAGCCGGCCAGGTTTCTTTATCAGCCTGGGTTTCCTTGGAATTATCGGCTGCATAACGTTACTTATGAATTTCAAGTGGAAAAAGAAAAAGAAAAAGGGCAAGGTATTCAGTCCATGGCCAACTGCTTGATTGCCAGCGATTACATTCGCTGGCTTTTTTCTATTATCCAAATAAGACATTAAAGGCTTGGACACCAAAGTAAATTCCAAAACCGATCAAGGACACTCCTGATAGGAGCGAAATCCCTACAAGCAGCTTAGAGGTTAAGTATTTTCGAAAATTACTCGCAATCCCAGCCATTGTGAAATCCCAAATCAGTAATCCGATAAAGATGGCGGAGCTATAAATAATCAACTGACTTGTTTCATAGGTTGCAGCAGTCTTGGCGAGAACAGAGCCGTATATTCCTAACCAAAATAAAATCGTTAACGGATTGGATATAGACATAAAAAAGCCAGATAAAAAGGATTTTATTAAAGGCTCATCCTTTCTGTTTTCACCTATTTTCACCTTATTTGCCGACAGCATGGTTTCTATGCCCGTATAAATTAAAATAAAACACCCGAATAACCAAAGAAAGGTTTTCATAAATGGAGTTTCAAGGAAGTGAACAACACCAAAATAAACGACCATCATGTAGACTCCATCCGCTGCGACAGCCCCCACTCCAATTAGCCATGAATGCATAAATCCATATTTAATCCCCTTATCAATCTGTGCTGCATTTATCGGACCAATTGGAGCAGCGAGCGACAATCCCAGTAAAATATAACTCAAAAATACATTCATCCTAATCTCTCCCTGAAATGAAATATAGAAGCCTGTCTATCAATTTCTATTCAGGAAGGAGGGTTTGTACCACTTAATTTTCATAAAAAAAGAGTCTTCTTTTTAGAAAGAAAACCCTTAAGCAGTCTTTACAGTGTTGAACACTAGATACTTTTGACCGAGATAATTACTTATCGTATAAAGGACACTCCCTAAAAGAACAGCGCCATTTTGTTCGACCGAAGTGCTTACCATTTGGATTTCGTTTACCCAGACTACTAGCTTTTCACTAAAAAAATAGGAGGCCACATAACAGATAAGGATAATGGTCATAAACTTTGGCAGTCCACGTTGAAAAGATACCGAACTATTAAAGGTAAAAGAACGATTCAAAAAAAAGCTAACACATGCTCCTATTGCATTACCAGTAAAAGTCGAAACCCAATAAGAAAGATGAACAGCATTTAGTAAAAAAAAGATTATGCATAATCCGACACATGTATTAACGAACCCAACCAAAAGAAAGCGGACGAACGAATTAGTTGGTTTTATAAATCTCATTCTCCTCACCTTTTCTAATTAAATGATGCCTTGGAATGGGCAGAGAGTATGTGTCAATATCAATAATAAACTTAGGCCGCTGTTTTGATTCTTTATAAATTTTCCCAACATACTCCCCAATTAAGCCTATGGCGATCAGCTGTAATCCGCCAATCAACCAAATGGACGTAATCAGTGAGGTCCAGCCGGTCTGAGTTTCCCCTAATGTTTTTAACATTAAAAAGTAACATCCAAACAACAAGCTAAGAAAAAAGGAAACAAACCCAATAAATAATACAAACCGAATCGGTGAAACAGAGAAGGAAGTAATACCGTCAAAGGCGAACGCCAGCATTTTCTTTAATGGGTATTTCGTTTCACCAGCCTGTCTTTCTTTACGGTCATAGTAAACGATATCTGAACGAAATCCCAGGAGCGGAACAATCCCTCGTAAAAAGAGATTTACCTCCTTGAATCCCTCTAATTCCATTAAAGCGCGTTTACTCATTAAACGGAAATCAGCATGATTATAAACAAGGTCAACACCCAATTTTTTCATGAGCTTATAAAAACCCTGCGCTGTACTTCTTTTGAAAATCGTGTCACTGTCCCTGCGCTTTCGAACACCATAAACAATCTCATTGCCTTCATTAAATTTATGAATAAATTCCCTAATGACCTCAATATCATCCTGCAGATCAGCATCTATGGAAACAACACAATCTGAAGTCTCTTTTGCTGCAAACAATCCTGCTAACAATGCGTTTTGATGACCAACATTTCTAGATAATTTTATGCCGCGGACATGCTCACTTTTTAATCCAGCCTTATAAATGATTTCCCACGTACGATCCTTACTCCCATCATCAACAAACAAAATCTTGGTTGTTTTTGAAATAAGCTGTTCGCTTATCAACTGTTTTACGAACTGGTCGAGCTGAAAAATGGTTTCTGGTAAAACATCTTCTTCATTATAGCAAGGCACCACTATCGTCAGGACAGGTTCCATCATCTGTAATAACCCCCGATGTTTACAAAGTCTTGTATAAATAGATTTTCCATGCAGAACTTTTTGATTCAAATACCTTATCAAGCTTTAGTTGATTTTCCGCTGAGTTCGTAATGGGCAGTGCGGAAAGAATATACTGACCACCCATCTCTTTAAATACAGTGGTATTTAATTGCAGGTTTTTTAATTTCCTTTTCGAGTCCTTCTTAATCATATATTTTTTTCCAAGCTGATCCGTAAAGATATAACAACGGCCGCCCCATTGATCAAAATACTTCCGTATCGTTTTATTTTTTGCTAATTCCATTTCTATTATTTCCCTAAATTTATGCTTATAGGTTAATGGATAAAAGTTATTATAAGTGTCCAGTGTGTAAAAGCCATTATACTGAGAAATGGCAGGATGAATCCCAATACTAGCCACTCGATAGTCTTCTTGGTCTTGTCCAATGTGCTCTTTAATCTCTGAAAATAATTCCTCCGCATAAAACTCTTTTACGGTTGGTTTTTTTTGATAGATAATTTCATCATTAAATAAACACAATAAAAGAATTTGCAGGATGGCGAACCATTTTGCCGTTTTCATCCAGCTGCGTCCTTGAAGCGATAGGATTTTTAATGCCAGCGCAAATCCAGCATAGATGACCATCGGCCTTAGAAAGTGATAGCGGGCAAAATTAAAGGTGTCCATAAAATGAAACCTTTTCGTTAAGGGCAGCCAGCCTTTATAAAACCAAAAAGCATACCAGAGTGACAGCAAGAAATTTAAGACAAATAAAAAGACAAAAAGCTTTTCCTGTTTCCAAAGTTTTTTGGAAAAGACAAAATACAGAGCCATTAATGTCACAGGTAAAATAAATAGACCGTGTACAGTCATGACATGGGTATGCCCTAAAACATAATTTTTCAGGGTTAGACGAATGACTCTCCATAGGGGTAAGGAAGCATGAAAATACTCGTCACGGCTGTTCGGTTCTGTAGAAAATAAAAAGGAGTATATCAATCGATATTCAACGAGCATGAAAATAAAAGTCATATAGGCAATGGATAATAAAAAACGAAGATTCCAGCCTTTGCCCCTAAAAACATCCACGAGCCACAAGATGCCCATTGCACTTAAAAAAAAGAAAAAGCCCAGCACAATACTAGCGTAAAAAGGAATTAGCGTTAAAACGATATAATCCTTCTTCGTTCCTTCCCCGTTTCGGATATTAAGGAAAGCCCAGAGTGCCAGCGGCATACCTAACGTACTAAGCATACCTGAGGGCCAAAAGGGGGTTAAAGCAAAGGCAAGAGAAGTGATTACCTGCAGAAAGGTCCATCTTTCACCAGGGAGAAGATGCTTTTTTAATAATAAATACATCCCTATAAAAGCTGCTATCCTGGTTAACGCCTGACTGAGGCCATAGGCTATCATAGTCGGAAACAGTGCGTAGAGCCAGACTATGATACTATATTCAGTTCCAAATGCGTTTCTAGGAACACCATTTATAATTTGGGGTATCACAGCATTGGGATCCCCAAACATTTGACCGCTTCTAGCCAGAACTTTATACCATGCTAAATTCGAATCCAAATTATCATGTACACGAATATGAGCATTTTCTTGAAGAATAAAGAGCGGGGAAAGATATATTGTTAGAATAAGCATGGCAAATAAGATTAATATTGTCTTTTTTCTTGTATCAGTGACCACTCATTCACACCTCATACCTTTGTCCTAGAACCTAACTTTACGTTTAATAAACTTTGCATTTTGAATGGAAATTATTCCTTTTTTCTGCTGTCTTCTCATTTACCTCTTAATACTAAATATATTTTTAAGTGCATAGGATAAAAGAAGGCTTCGGCTTTTCATAGAAAAGAGGGGGTGCATTGATGATTAAAAAAGCTGTCATTCCTGCCGCTGGACTGGGGACTCGATTTCTGCCAGCAACGAAGGCTCAGCCAAAAGAGATGCTGCCAATCGTAGATAAGCCAACGATTCAATATATTGTCGAAGAGGCAGTCCTCTCCGGTATTGAAGATATTATTATTGTAACTGGTAAAAATAAGCGGGCTATAGAGGACCATTTCGATAAATCTTTAGAACTGGAAATGCAGTTAAAAACCAGTGGAAAAATAAAAATGTTAAAAGTAGTCCAGAAAATTTCTACACTAGCTGATATTCATTATGTGCGCCAGAAGGAACCTTTAGGTCTCGGTCATGCAATACTATGTGCCAAGAAGTTTATAGGTAACGAACCCTTTGCTGTTCTGCTGGGAGATGATGTGATTGATAGTGAATCCCCTGCATTACGGCAAATGATAGAAAAATATAACGAAGTTCAGTCAAGCATTCTTGGCTGTAAAGAGGTTCCTAAGGAAGATGTTGTAAAATATGGAATTGTTGATTATTCATACCCCTATCAAGATTTGTATAAGGTTCAGAGCCTTATTGAAAAACCATCTATTGCTGAAGCACCTTCTACACATGCAATTGTTGGCAGATATATTTTAACTCCTGCTATATTTGAGATGTTAGAGCGGGGTAAACCAGACGTAAACGGGGAAATTCAATTAACAGAAGCTATTGACCGCCTTTTGGCTCGTGAGCCTATCTTCTCCTATCTAATTAAAGGAACACGATATGATGTTGGGGATAAATTTGGATTCTTACAGGCAGCCATCGACTTTGCTCTGAAACGCCCAGAGCTCAGGGAGAAGCTTAAACAATATTTACAGGAAACCTTAAATAAGGTGGAAAATGGTCATAATTAAAAAATAACCTCCCCATTTCTGATAGGGAGGTTATTTTTTAAGGCTTTAGTGTTTTACCTGTATGTTACTATAAACATTTAGAAGAGAATCAAGCTTTTGGCTGCATAGGACAACATTTGGGTTGGAATATCCATATTGTTGTGCTAAATCAATCATTTCAATTCTAGTCTTCTCAATATCAGACAACACATAGTCCATGTTCATTTCCATAGCCCTACCTCTTTTCATGTTTATAACTTTTATATATTGTTAACCTTAATTTATAAATTTTTTCACTTTAAAGCAAGTAGTAATAAATAAAACAATTGAATCTTTCGTGAACATTATACTAGTACATATTTCCCATCACAGACGTTACTCATTACTCAAGATAGATTCCAGCTCTTTCACTAGGGTCTTCCCTGTCTCAATATACTTTTCAGGGAAACTGGCGTCACTATCCACTGGTTCTGAAAATTGATTTAAAGTGCCAGCATCACCAATATGGTCATCAAGTCCTATTTGATATTTGTGAGACAACAGGAAGGGTCGTCCCAGTTCTACTGTACAGTTTCGTGCATCTAATTGGCCATCTTTAGCTGAGAATGGCAGCCTTAGGAACTGATATCCCACTTCATCATCTATTTTATAGTCAAAGGCACCGTGGTCATAATCCCAGTTGCCGCCGATTGAATATCCGATTGGTTTAAGCAATTGTTCGAGCTTATACAAATCAAACTGTTTACCTTCTACACTTGATGGTATTTCAATCATCATACAGCCCCCTTTTTCATCATTATTTATTAGTTTTCCCAAAAAATTAAAAATAGAGTACTGAATTTCTCAGTACTCTACAAAATATTTATAGCATGTTGTTAAACTTGGTCTGTTAATTTCCGCTCCACTAAGGAATGCTTCTTGAATAATCATCGCAGGGACAGGCGGTCTCTGCCTGTCACGAGGCACTTCGCTTTCCGCGGGCGGTCCGGGGAGCCTCCTCGGCGCGTAAGCGCCTGTGGGGTCTCCCCAGCCCCGTCCTCCCGCAGGAGTCTTCGTGCCTTACGCTCCAATTAACAGTGCGACAAAATCAAGTATATGCTATTAACACATTATAAAATTAAAGTCTTTTTTCGAGCTCTGCTTTCTTTTCTTCGAAGCCTGGTTTGCCTAGTAGTGCGAACATGTTTACTTTGTATGCTTCTACTCCTGGCTGGTCGAATGGGTTAACGCCTAGAAGGTATCCGCTCATTGCACATGCTTTTTCGAAGAAGTAGACTAGGTATCCAAATGTGTATTCGTCCATTTCAGGGATGGATACGATTAAGTTTGGTACGCCTCCATCTGTATGAGCAAGCATGGTTCCTTGGAATGCTTTATTGTTTACGAAGTCAACCGATTGTCCTGCAAGATAATTTAGTCCATCTAAATCACTTTCTGCTTCTTCGATTGTCAATTCATGGCGGGGTTTCTCCACCTTAATGACGGTTTCAAATAAATCACGGCGGCCTTCTTGTACATACTGTCCTAGTGAATGAAGATCAGTTGAGAAGTTAGCTGAAGAAGGGTAAATTCCTTTTTGGTCTTTTCCTTCACTTTCTCCAAATAACTGCTTCCACCACTCAGAAAAGTACTGAAGTCCAGGTTCATAATTGATTAGCATTTCAATGGTTTTCCCTTTATTATAAAGCGCGTTTCTAACAGCAGCATATTGATAAGCTTGGTTTTCCTCAAGCTCTGAATGGCTGTAGTCTTCTTGCGCTTTAGCCGCTCCCTGCATCATCTTATCAATGTCCGCACCACTTACAGCGATTGGAAGTAAGCCAACAGCAGTTAACACAGAATAGCGTCCGCCAATGTCATCTGCAATCACAAAAGACTCATAACCTTCCTCGTTGGATAAGGTCTTCAAGGCACCTCTAGCTTTATCTGTAGTAGCATAAATTCTCTTGCGTGCTTCTTCCACACCGTATTTTTCTTCAAGAAGCTTACGGAAGATTCTAAAGGCAATCGCTGGCTCTGTTGTCGTTCCAGACTTCGAGATTACGTTTACAGAGAAGTCTTTTCCATCCAGCAGATCCATTACATCTCTCATATATGTGGAACTAATGTTATTACCTACAAAGATAATTTGTGGTGTTTTACGCTTGTCTTTTGGCAGGGCATTGTAGAAGCTATGCTGCAGCATTTCAATTGCAGCTCTTGCTCCTAGATATGATCCGCCAATTCCAATCACAAGCAGCACATCTGAATCGGATTTAATTTTTTCCGCGGCTTTTTTAATGCGGGAGAACTCTTCCTTATCATAGTTGGTCGGCAGGTCTATCCAGCCTAAATAGTCACTTCCTGCTCCTGTCTGCTCATGCAGGGAATGGTGTGCGACTTTAACAGCGTCACGTAAATATGTAATCTCATGTTCTGCAAAGAAGGCCAACGCTTTTGAATAATCAAAACGTATGTGTGTCATGTATGTAATCCTCCAATAAATTTATTTACAATTCTCACTTTAACGAATGCTGGACAGATTATCAAGAAAGGTCTCCCCTTGTAAGCGTACCCATTTTCGCCATTTTTTTTACATTCTTCAGATTTTGTCGAAAAAACAAACGGACATCATTAAATGCCCGTTTGTTTTTGATTAAAGTGACTCCCGATAAATGGTTAACACGTCTTCTCTGTTTAGTTTTGTAAAGTTTCCGAATTCACCATAAACCATTGCTCTGTCTGCCATTATTTCTAGTTTGCTGTCATCAATATTATAGTCTGCTAAGCGCGAAGGTGCTCCAATACTGTTCCAGTATTCACGCAATTTTTGGATACCCTCTAGTCCTGCTTCTTCATCACTTTTACCTTCTGGGTCAACCCCAAATACTCTTACCGCAAGCTGTTTAAAACGCTCTGGTTTTACCTTAAGGTTATGTTTCATCCAGTGTGGGAATAAAATGGCAAGCCCTCCGCCATGAGGAATATCATAAACCGCTGATACCGCATGTTCTAGATTATGTGTAGCCCAATCACCGCGATAGCCCATATTTAAGATGCCGTTTAACGCCATAGTCCCGCTATAAAGGATTGTTGCACGATGTTCATAGCTTTCTAAATTCTCTAAAAGTTTAGGTGCTGTTTCCATTACGGTAATAAGTAATGATTCACACATACGATCTTGGAATAAGGTATTCTCTTCCAAATGAAAATAGTGCTCTAATACATGAGACATCATATCGACAATTCCATAAATGGTTTGATCCCTTGGAACGGAAAAAGTATGTACAGGATCTAAAATAGAGAATTTCGGGAACGTGAACGGACTTCCCCATCCATATTTTTCATTTGTCTCCCAGTTGGTAATAACAGACCCAGAATTCATTTCTGATCCTGTAGCCGCTAGCGTAAGGACTGTCCCGAACGGCAGTGCTTCCTTTACCGCTGCTTTTCTAGTAACCAAGTCCCATGCATCTCCGTCGTATTTTGCACCTGCTGCAATTAGCTTCGTGCAGTCAATTACACTGCCGCCGCCAACCGCTAAGAGTACATCTATACCTTCGCTCTTACAAATTTCGACCCCTTTTCGGGCAGTTGTAATCCGGGGATTGGGTTCAACTCCAGGTAATTCAAACACTTGTGCGTCAATTTCATTCAATAAGTTAATGACTTTGTCATAAAGACCGCTTCGTTTAATACTGCCGCCGCCATAAACAACTAACACTTTTTTACCATAGTGAGGTATTTCTTGTTTCAATTGCTCCAGTTGTCCTTTACCAAATATTAATTTGGTTGGATTCCAAAAAGTAAAATTTTGCATGTTTTGCACCATCCTTTCAACATTATATTATTATTGAAAAAAATATTTTTTGCAAAGGTTACAGATATGAATAATTCACAAGATTTATCTGCAATATAATCATGAACATAAATTCGAAGGAGGAATCCTGCTTGAGTACAATTCAAAGAATAGCCCTAATTCTTACCATCATCGGTGCTATAAATTGGGGATTAATTGGGTTTTTTGGATTTAATTTAGTTGAAGCCATTTTTGGAGATAATTCAGCATTATCAAGAATTATTTATGGTTTGGTTGGAATTGCCGGGCTTATCAACCTTGGATTACTTTTCAAGCCTAATGAAGCGCATGTTAGGGAACCAGAGACAGAAACGACAAGATAAAGATATAGAAAAATCCTTGCAAAATTATTGCAAGGATTTTTTCATATCCAGCCTCTAAATTCGGAGGCTTCTACCATTTTTCTTACACCGACCATATAGGCGGCAACACGTAAATTTACATTGCTGTTATTTGAGATTTCATATATCTGTTGAAACGCATATACAATCTTTTTCCGCAGTTTATCCCTTACTTCTTTCTCATCCCAATAATACCCCTGTTTATTTTGAACCCACTCAAAATAGGAGACCGTCACTCCCCCAGCTCCCGCTAAAACATCAGGAACGAGCAATATACCACGTTCAGATAGTACCTTCGTTGCTTCTATCGTTGTGGGACCATTTGCAGCTTCCACTATAATCTTTGCTCTAATACTATGTGCATTTTTGGCAGTAATTTGATTTGAAGTTGCTGCCGGAATAAGAATATCACATTCTTTTTCAAGCAATTCTTCGTTAGAAATCGTTCCATCAAATAGGGAGGTTACAGTACCAAAACTATCGCGGCGCTGAAGCAAATAATCAATATTGAGACCATCTGGGTCGTAAAGTGCGCCATAGACATCAGAAATCCCAACAACAATGGCTCCCGACTGGTGCATAAACTTTGCAATGAAACTGCCTGCATTACCAAACCCCTGAATAATGACACGTGCCCCTTTAATGGATAGTCCTCGTATTTTTGCAGCTTCTTCTATACAAATGGCTGCTCCCAGTGCTCCAGCTTCTTCTCTTCCCTCTGAGCCGCCAAGGCCAATAGGCTTTCCTGTAATAAACCCAGGAGAATCAAAGCTCCGCAGGCGGCTATACTCATCCATCATCCAGGCCATAATCTGAGAATTGGTATACATATCCGGTGCCGGGATATCCTTCGTTGGACCCACTATTTGACTAATAGCACGCACATATCCCCGGCTTAAGCGTTCAAGTTCACCAAACGAGAGGGTTCGGGGATTACAAAGTATACCTCCCTTTCCGCCTCCAAAGGGAAGATCCGCAATTCCGCATTTTAAGCTCATCCACATGGCCAATGCCTTTACATCATCCTCCGTGACTTTAGGATGGAAGCGAATGCCGCCAATCGTCGGCCCCACTGAATCATTATGTTGAGCTCTATAGCCAGTGAAAACTTTTACAGAACCATCATCCATGCGAACAGGAATTCTAACCCTCAGCATCCTGACCGGTTCTTTTAATATCTCAAACGCATTTTCTGTAAACCCCAGTTTTTTTAACGCATCATGAATAACAATCTGTGTTGATGTAAAAAGATTTAAGTTTTCATTCTCGTTATCATTTTCACCCACAGTATTTGTTACATCATTCTTCCCCATTTTGGCACCTCTATTTTTCATTTAACTCAGTACGTTTTTAATGCGTTCTATAGCCCAGTCCAATTCTTCTTTGCTAATGATAAGTGGTGGAGCAAATCGAATTACAGTATCATGAGTTTCCTTACACAATAAACCTTGCTCCTTTAATTCCTCACAATATTTACGTGCTGGTTCTGTTAATTCTACCCCAATAAACAATCCACGCCCTCGTACTTCCCTAATCCTAGGATTGTGTATTTCTTTTAATTTGCTTACAAAGTATTGTCCTAATTCTAATGATTTATCAGAGAGCTTTTCATCAATTAGTACATCGAGAGCAGCAATTGAAACTGCACATGCAAGAGGGTTTCCTCCGAAGGTAGAGCCATGAGACCCTGGGTTAAAGACACCTAATATATCCTTGTTTCCCACTACACATGAGATTGGAAATACACCTCCGCCCAGTGCTTTACCAAGTATGTACATGTCTGGCTCAATTCCTTCCCACTCACAGGCAAACATCTTTCCGGTTCGAGCCAGCCCTGCTTGGATCTCATCAGCAATAAAGAGAACATTGTTTTCTTTACATAGGTTAAAAGCTTCCTTCATAAAACCTTCAGGAGGAATCACAATACCTGCCTCACCTTGAATAGGTTCAATCAAAAATGCTGCTGTATTGGCAGTAATGGCTGATTTTAAAGCTTCAATATCTCCATATGGAATAAGTTTTATTCCTGGAAGCATAGGTCCAAAACCCCGTTTGTACTCTGCTTCAGAAGACAAGGAAACAGCAGTCATAGTTCTGCCATGGAAGTTGCCTGTGCATGCGATTATTTCTGCTTGATTCTCGGTAACACCCTTTACATCGTAAGACCAGCGCCTTGCAGCTTTAATCGCCGTTTCAACTGCTTCTGCACCTGTATTCATTGGAAGCGCCATGTCTTTTCCTGTTATTTCACAAATTTTTTCGTACCAAGGTCCTAATTGGTCATTATGAAAGGCACGGGAAGTTAACGTTACCTTATCTGCTTGATCCTTTAATGCTTGAATAATTTTTGGATGGCGATGTCCTTGGTTTACTGCGGAATAAGCACTCAACATGTCCATATATTTATTGCCTTCAGGGTCCTCTACCCAAACCCCTTCGGCACGTGAGATAACAATTGGAAGTGGATGGTAATTATGTGCACCATATTTTTCAGTTTGCTCGATTAAGCTTTTCGTTTTCATTTCCGCCGTCATAGATCTTCTTCCTCCATTTCAAAGGTAGGTATGTACATACCTATTGTAGCCGAGCATGCAAAAAGAATGAACCATAACTATAAACTTTTTCGTAATAAAAAAACCT
Source organism: Neobacillus niacini (assembly GCF_019749295.1). Lineage (GTDB taxonomy): Bacteria > Bacillota > Bacilli > Bacillales > Cytobacillaceae > Neobacillus > Neobacillus niacini_D. Next base: position 109,327 of record NZ_JACWFG010000004.1, on the reverse strand, counting down.
AGCTCATGCGGTTAATGGCATGGTGCTAGGTTTTCGTTGTATTATTTCTTAATTAAGTCTTCACGCTGGGATTGGTCAATCCACTCTTGCAGTTTGTCTTTTAAAGTGTTAAAACCTTGTTGTCCTTCAACTTCAGGTACAATTGCAGCTGCTTGACGCTTACGTGGTTTCTTTGGCTTAGCAGCAGCAGCCTGTTGAACAGGTGCTTCTTCTGTTGCACGAATAGACAAACCAATTTTACCCGCATTTTCATCAATTGATAATACTTTTACTTTTACTTCATCGCCAACTTTAAGATGGTCGTTGATGTCTTTTACATAGCCATGCGTAATTTCTGAAATATGCACAAGGCCTTGTGTATTTTCATCTAATGCTATGAACGCACCATATGGTTGAATTCCAGTTACTTTACCAGTTACTACACTTCCAGTTTCGATCTTTTCTGTCATGAAAACACTCCTAAGAAATAATTATTTTATCTTCTATATACGCAATAAACAATTATAGCACATTGTAAAGATTTAATCAAAAAAGGTTTTCCTTAAATCTAATGAAAACGTTGACATAATATTCAATTGGGTTTTTAACTGCTAAAAAGAATTTTATGTTAATATAAATGTGAGATAATGTCTATGTGGAGAGGTGATTAGCATGAATACAGTTGGCCGTACAATCAAAAATTATCGAGAACATTTAAAGATGACAAAAGAAGAATTAGCACAAAAAATTAGAGTAGGTACACATACTATCGAGAAATATGAATCTGGTGAACAGATCCCAAGCACTCAAACCCTTATGAAATTGTCGACCGTCCTTGATATTCCTGCCTCAGAATTATTATTAGATCAGCTCGATAAACAAATATAAATTTATAACAATAGGTATAATTTAAGTTTAATTAGGAAAACATTAACATATAAGCTTTCTAGTATTCCCCCCTTTTTGAAGTGGACAACCAATGTGGTGTGTCCCTTTTTTTTGAAAAAAATGTAAAAACACGTGTGAAATATGAACCCGCTGGAGAAATTATTATAATCAACATAAAATAGAGAGTGGGTTGTCTACGTGGAAGAAAATGTTATTTATCGTAATCAGCTAGTGAATAACATAAATATTTACTATGAGTTTTATCCAAACCCTAATTCCCAAAAGACACTGGTGCTGCTGCACGGTTTCCTTTCCTCCACTTTTAGCTATCGACGATTGATTCCCTTTTTAAACAAAGATTATCAGGTAGTTTCCGTTGACCTTCCTCCCTTTGGAAAGAGCGGGAAAAGCAATAAATTTATTTATTCCTATAAAAATCTTGCTCAAACTGTCATTCAGCTTGTTCATTCCCTTGGTTTAGATGAGGTTATTCTAATCGGTCATTCCATGGGCGGTCAAATTGTCCTTAATATCCTGCATCAACAGCCCGATTTAGCACATAAGGCTATCCTGCTTTGCAGTTCATCTTATTCAAAGCGCTTAAAACTTCCATTAATCCTAGGCAGTTATATTCCTTATTTCCATTTATACGTAAAATTTTCACTAGCAAAGTCAGGTGTGGTACAAAATCTTCAGAATGTCATACATGACCATACCTTAATTAGTGATGAAATGCTCTTTGGATATTTACAGCCTTTTTTAAAGGATGATATTTTTTTAGCATTAACCAGAATGATCCGTGATCATGAAGGTGACCTTTCAAGGACAGCACTCAATAATATTACCCATCCTTGTTTATTAATTTGGGGTGAACATGACAAAGTTGTCCCGCTATCCGTAGGTAAACGCTTGAAAACGGATTTAAGCAGTTCAGAGCTTGTTATTTTAAAGGAGACAGGGCATTTAGTACCTGAGGAACGTCCTGAGGATGTATTCCAGCATATAAAACAATTTTTAGCATAAGAAAACGACAGCCGCCAGCTGTCGTTTTTTATATGGAACATGAGTCATTATCCTTTATCAACAGCAGCTCCCTAGCAACTTTTAGGCACTGCTCGAAAGGTATTAACCTCTCAAAGGAAAATTCATATATACTTTGTATTCTGCCTGCTAATGCTTCTGGCTTGTCTAATTCATGAATCGCTTGGATGGTATCAGCTATTTCAGTATCATAATTTCCATTCTTTAAATAGAAAGGATCCCATTCATTTAATACGTCAACAAATTGTAGATTAGTTTTCATTTCACTTTCCAATTCATTCTCTCCTACTCCTGCTTTTCTACTTGTCTAGCTCCAGCGCCTAGGGGCTCGGGGTCATAAGCAAGGCGCTTCCGCTTTTCTATCTTAAAACATATTCTGCAAGTACAGTTTGAATCTCATAAATGTTTACGTTCTTGTTAAATTGTTTTTGAAGCGGAAGCGCATTCCCTGAAATCCAGATTTTTAATTCTGCATCCAAATCAAAGCTACCCGCTGTCTCAATACTAAAATGGGTAATACTCTTATAAGGAATGGAATGGTACTCCACCTTTTTTCCTGTTAACCCTTGCTTGTCCACTAGAATCAGCCGTTTATTTGTAAAAATGAATAAATCTCTAATTACCTTATAGGCTTTTTCAATTTTTTCATTTACAGCAAGAATTCTAGCAAATTCCATTTGTGCTTCTTCAGGGTTTACCTCTGCGGCATTTCCCAACATTCCATCAAAAAATCCCATGAAAATCCACACCTTTCTTAGCCTCTATTATTAGTATACTTATATATGTCAACAATAAATAGCTTGCCTAAGAATGCTCAGATGTATATCCATTGGACGAATGGATAATCCCCAGTAAATGCTGGAGCATTTGTTTTCCTGAAATAAGCGCTTCTCCCCCTCCCTGTGCAAAAGAATCACTTCCGCCGCCCTTTCCATTAATAGGAGAAAGTGCAGTTCCCATTAATTTTTTCATACTTATGTTTTCTAAAGTACCTCGCGCACATACAAGCTGTACCCTATTTTCATTTTCAGAAACCAATATCACGATGGATTCTTTATCTTCTGTTAGGATCATTCTAGCTAACTTTTGCAGATCCTGTATACTTCTGTTTTGAAACACTTCGCTGATAATTTTATAACCAGCCTCATTTTTACTAATTCGAGCTAAACTTCTTGCTTCATAGTGAAGCAGTTCCTCTCGTGATTGTTCCAATTCCTTTTGCGTGCTTTTACTGTTCTCTATTAGCCGAATAACAGCTTGCTGCATATCCTTTTCAGGAGCATTAAGGAGTTTAGTCAGCTCCATTAGTACTTTATTTTTTTGATTTAACTGTTTCAACACACGATTTCCACAAACAAATTCTACGCGGACCTTTTTCTTTTGTCTTTCCCAGCCCAATATTTTTATTGCCTGGACTTCACCAGTTGCTCTAGGATGAGTACCGCCACAGCCGTTATAATCAAAATTTGGAATGATAACAAGTCTAATATCCTCTTTTACACTTGTCTCTTTTCGCAGTTTATAATTTATTAGTTCTTCCTCTGTTACCCATTTGGTTTCAATTAACCGATTTTCTACTATGATCTGGTTGGCCAGTTCTTCTACTCTCAGAGCTTCAGATTCCAGAAGAATTTCTGTCTCTAAATCAATTGTTATGGTTTCATTTCCTAAATGAAAACCGATTGTCTTGTAACCAAATAATTGTTCAAAGGCAGCCGAGAGAATGTGTTGTCCTGCATGCTGCTGCATATGATCAAATCTTCTTTCCCAATCGATAATACCATGCACAGAAGAGATACCATCATCTAATTCGTTTTCAAGATAATGACGGATTTCCCCCTCAACTTCCTCTACATTGAGTACTTTATTGTTTTCAATTGTTCCAATATCATGGGGCTGGCCGCCGCCTGTCGGGTAAAAGGCTGTTTGTTCCAGAACAATATAATCATTGTCATCCTTATCTTTTCCTTTTGTAACTACTTCGGAAGTGAACGATTTTATGTAAGAGTCTTGATAAAATAATCTATTTCTCATAATTGAATACTCCTAGTTTTTTATAAGAAAGCCTGTCCCTTCAATTATGAAGAAACAGGCTTGTTACGTCTATTTTTTCTTATTTATTTTTTCGGTTTGGCTTTCTAAATTGTTGAAAGCCTCCCATTTGCGGGTAACCCTGATGGTGGCCTCCCATTTGCGGGTAGCCCTGATGGTGGCCTCCCATTTGCGGATAGCCATGCTGGTAGCCTCCCATTTGTGGATAGCCTTGCTGGTAGCCTCCCATTTGTGGATAGCCCTGATGGTGGCCTCCCATTTGTGGATAGCCCTGATGGTGGCCTCCCATTTGTGGATAGCCTTGCTGGTAACCTCCCATTTGTGGATAGCCTTGCTGGTAGCCTCCCATTTGCGGATACCCAGGTTGTCCATGGAAACCGCCAAAAAATTGTCTTTTTGCCATTTATTATCGCCTCCTTACAGTCTACATGCTAGTGTATGCTTGACCATTTGGATAAGCTTAGATAAATGACCTAGTTCAGGAATTTCTCTCATAAAAAAAGGCATCTCAATAAAATGAGAGAGCCTATTTCCTTATTTCGCACCATCCTTGGATATTTCTCCGCATCCAATCCTGCCGCCAGAATCCCCTTCAGGCTCGGTCATACCATCATCTTTTTCTTCATGAATAATGATTGTGGTCCCATCCTTCGGAAAAAGCGACTTCTTCCCATCTTTTAACGTTACATTCGCTGCCATTAATTCTCCCTTTACAGTCCCGTCATCCTTTACAATGATATTCGGAAGATCACCTGCATGCGAACCTTCCGGATGCAAAAGACCATGCTTCTTATCATCTGGATTAAGATGTTCGCCAGCAGATTTGAAATCCGGCTTCGTACATTTTCCCTTATCATGAATATGAAGGGCATGCTCCCCCGGGGGAAGATTTTTTAATTCTAACTTGACTTTTACTCCACTAGATACCTCTTGAAGAGTGACGTTTCCAATTGAATTGCCTTTATCATTTACCATCTTTACATCTAGTTTTGTAATTTCTTTCTCTAAACAACCTGTCAGCAGGATTAGTGGAATGATCATCCAAACTCTTTTCATTTATATCCCCCTAAAATAGACATTTTTGTCATAGTATCAACGATAAGGGAAAATATTATGTAAAAAAAAGAAACAGCTTAATGTTCGCTGTTTCCTTGGCTATTGTTTTGAGATAGTAACTTTTCTTCAAGTTCCTTCGCTTTTTTGGCTTCACGCTTTGAGACCTTGATTATTAACCTCATAGTTAGAAGGGCGCCTATCACAAAAATAGTAAAAGTAATTGCCGCTGGACCATATTCCGATTTATCCTCAGGAAAGTATAAAAATAACGATAATACAAATGGCTGAAACATTTTTTTCTCCCTTTCTTTAAAGGAATGTCACTAATATATAATTATAGCAACAAAAATTTATTTCTGCCATTAAATGAATTCTTCTGGTTACTTCAACACTTTAAAGTCTTTGATCAAAATATCTTCTTCTGGTTTGTCTTTACTATCAACAGGTGCCTCAGCAATTTTGTCTACAATATCCATTCCCTCAACCACTTGTCCAAAAACAGTGTGGCGTTGGTCTAGCCAAGGTGTGCCGCCTCTCTCTTCATAGGCCTCAATAACTTCTTTTGGAAATCCTGCCTTTTCCATTTCTGGTTTCATTGACGGGTCTACTGATTTTTTCTGCACAATAAAGAATTGACTGCCGTTCGTATTTGACCCTGAATTTGCCATTGATAATGCTCCACGTAAATTATAAAGATTGGTTGAAAATTCATCCTCAAATGGAACACCATAAATACTTTCTCCACCGGTTCCATCCCCGTTCGGGTCACCGCCCTGTATCATGAAGTCATTAATTACCCGATGAAAGATAAGTCCATCGTAATATCCGTCCTCACCATGCGTCACAAAATTTTCTACAGCTTTTGGAGCATATTCGGGGAATAATTTAATCTTTATGTTTCCCATGGTTGTTTCTATTTCAACGAGTTTCTCATTTTCAGAAACTTCATTTGAAAGTTGAGGATAAACTGCGTTTGCCACTTGATCGCTCCCTTCCTTTTCCTCAGTTTTCTGTGCAGAGCTCTTAGGAGCTGCTTCCTCTTTCTCTTTGCTTGTCCCACATCCAGTTAAGACAAGAAATCCAATCATAAGTACGATTAAAAATGGCCATTTCTTTCTCATTTATCATCCCTCCATTTTATTAATTTAACCGATATTTTTGTTTTTTGCATCTTGTTTTTTATATAATGAGAGAAGTTAGTGGAGGAGGGAACATGATGTCAGAATTACAGATTGGCGAAATCGTTACCGGAATTTATAAAACAGGAAAATATATTGGGGAAATAACCGAGGTTCGCCCCCAGCATTATTTAGTCAGAGTTCTAGCCGTTCTCAAACATCCAATGCAGGGCGACTTACATAATCCAAAGGAAGCCGATGTACAGATTTTTCATGAAAGAAAAGCCCTTTCCTATCGAGAGCAGACCAATATTCCTAAGCAAATGGTAAAGCCTTTTAATGAGGAAGTACCTGACTACCTTGATTCCTTAAGACTAGCAGTTGGTAAGATGAAATCCGAACTTACAGAGAACGGAACCTCTTGGGCGGACATGAGTTTAAAAAGTCTTGCATCTCTTGAAAAAGATTATTTCAAATAAACAATAAAAGGCCAAATCAGTTTGAGTGATTTGGCCTTTTATGCAAATTCATTTAATAGCTTTGAAAAATCAATGCGGTCACCAATGGTTGTTGGTTTGGGCTTTTCTAAATAGCGTTTATCCTTTTCAACCAGCCGGAATATATTGTAAGTAGTCAGTGCATCATCCAGTGCCCTGTGATGTTTTCCAGTTCCTTCTTTACCATATTCCTGGACTGCCTTCCATAATCCCGTTTGATTTTGATCCCCAAAAAACCGTTTATATTCCATTGATAAATCCAACTCTGCGGCTTTGAACGGAAATGCCACACCTGCCTCTAAACAATTGTGCCTCAGTACCTTCATATCCATATTTCCCCAAGTGACGATGGTCGTTTCATACTGATTATTGAATTCACCTAACTTTCGAATGAGTTCATAAAATGAAATTCCCTGGTCAACCTGCTGCTGTGAAATATGTAAAAATGATTTACAGCGTTCAGTTAGTTTTGGGAATTTAAGTGGTGTAACATAGGATGAGAATTGCTCTGTAATTTGATCATCAACAACTGCCACGAGTCCAACCTCAATAATTTCTGCGTAAAAATCTTTCATCCGGACGTTTCGTTCAGGCATTGTAAATTCAAAATCAATAAAGATAGTTTGTCTCTTTTCCTTCATTTTTTCACCACCTTTTTCAGGTTTCTTACTACCATTATATAAAGAAACCTGTACAAAGTATTGTACTAATTCTCTATATTTCTTATATTATATCACGAAATTGACACAAATTTTTTAAATATTTTATCAATTGAATCAAAAAAAAGATGGAAAAACTCCCATCTCACCTTTCTCTTACTTTTTCAATTTAATCACTGCGATTGTACATCTTGAGACACAAATAAGACGGTCTTGTTCATCCGTAATTTTGATATCCCAAACCATTGTGGTCTTTCCTTTATGGAGGATTGTCCCTACTGCCGTGACAGTTCCCTCTGTGATAGGCCTAACATGATTGGCATTAATTTCTAATCCGGCAGCACCTTCTGTTTCTTTATCTACCAATTCAAATGCCCCAATACTTGCGACTGTTTCTGCTAATGCTACCGACGCACCGCCATGTAACAATCCAAATGGCTGGCGAGTCCTTTCATCGACAGGCATTGTCGCAATCACTTTTCCAGCTTCTAAATGAGTTATTTCAATACCTAACGTTTCAATTAGAGTGTTTTGTATCATTTCCTTCTCCTTTCAAACTCAATAGTTGATATCCCTTATATTCTATTTGTTAGTGGATTTTCCCTTTAACCAAAAAGAAAAAACAGCCTTGAAAGCTGTTTTTTACAACTAACTAATAATAAAAAGGTGCACCGTATCCAGGGTAACCATATACTGGAGGGCCATAAGCAGGATAACCATAAAATGGGCGTGGATAACCATAAAATGGCCGAGGATAAATTAAAGCACTTCCTAATAATCCTCCTACTAAACCACCCAAAAATGGCAGCCCAAAGCCAATAAAACGCTGATTATGTTTAGGATACGGATTTCGATAATAATACATGCAGCCAAACCTCCTATTCGCTATACTTGCCTACACTACTTCATATGCGAGTTAAGAAGATATGGGTTGGGCAATTTCAAAACCAGAAGCGCCCGTTTAACGTTATAACCTCGTACTTGAAAGACAAATCTCCTTATCATCATTTGTGATTTGTCCTTCATCCCCCTGCTTAAGGACAAATCCTCTCTCCTGACTTTGAGATTTGTCCTTCATCCCCCTGCTTAAGGACAAATCCTCTCTCCAGGCTTTGAGATTTGTCCTTCATCGCCCTGCTTAAGGACAAATCCTCTCTCCAGGCTTTGAGATTTGTCCTTCATCTCCCTCCTTAAGGACAAATCCTTTCTCCAGACTTTGAGATTTGTCCTTCATAACCCTTCTTAAGGACAAATCCTTTCTCCAGGCTTTGAGATTTGTCCTTAAGACCCCTGCTTAAGGACAAATCCTTTCTCCAGGCTTTGAGATTTGTCCTTAAGACCCCTGCTTAAGGACAAATCCTCTTTCCAGCTGTGAGATTTGTCCTTAAGACCCCTGCTTAAGGACAAATCCTTTCTCCAGACTTTGAGATTTGTCCTTAAGACCCCCTGCTTAAGGACAAATCCTCTCTCCCTACTTTGAGATTTGTCCTTCACACCCATTTCTAGAAAAAGAAAAACACAGCAGAAGGTACTTATTCGCTGTGTTTCATGGTTGCATCTATTATTACTTTATCGGTTCGAATCGTTCCACAAATAAAGCTAGTGTACGGGTCATTACACCGGTCGCTCCTGCAGGACCAAGATCGTGTTCTCTAGAAGTTGTAGAAGTCCCTGCAATATCTAGATGCACCCAAGGAGTCCCCTCAGTAAATTCCCCAATAAAAGCACCTGCTACAATGGCGTGACCTTCACTTCCTGGAGAGTTATTTAAATCTGCCACTTTACTATTTCTTACTCGTTCTTTGTCTTTCTCAAACAATGGCAGCTGCCAGATTGGCTCACCAGCCTCCATAGAAGCTTCTAAGACTTGTTCATACAATGTTTCGTGATTTGTCATTGCACCAGTAGTATGTAGTCCCAGAGCAGTAATGACGCCTCCTGTTAACGTGGCTACATCCACTAAATACTCAGCACCATGGTGCTTTGCATATGTCACAGCGTCCGCTAACACAAGTCTGCCTTCAGCGTCTGTATTTAACACTTCGATCGTTTTACCGCTCATAGCGGTAATAACATCGTCCGGCTTAAAAGCATTACCTGAAATCATATTATCTGTTGAAGGGATAACAGCGACAACATTTTGCTCTGGTCTTAATTCACCGATGATTTCCATTGCACCCAGTACAGCAGCAGCACCGCCCATGTCACTCTTCATCCCTACAATACCAGCCTTCGTTTTGATGGAATAGCCGCCAGTATCAAAAGTGATACCTTTACCTACTAATCCAATAACATCCTGCCATTGTTCTTTACCTTGATACTTTAATACAATCATTTTCGGCGGTTCTGTTGACCCTTGGTTAACGGCGAGGAACGCTCCCATTCCAAGCTTTTCAATCTCTTCCTTATCGAGAATTTCAACTTCAAAGCTATATTTGGCAGCGAGCTCGAGGGCATAATTTGCCATGTCCTTTGCTGTCAACAGGTTACCTGGAATATTCACAAGAGTACGAGCAGAGTTTGTCCCTTTTCCAAAAGCATGCCCTACCGTAAGAGAAGCCTTAATATCCTCTAAATCATAGTTTTCACTATAAACCGTTACTTGTTCTACCTTTTTTTCTGGTTCATTTGATTTTTGTTTGTAGCCATTAAACTGATAGGTAGAAAGTGCGAAGGCCTCACTTACTGCATGTGCCGCTTCTAATTCATCTACTTTCTCTGAAGTAAAGGAATCTAAAAAAACAGCAATTTCTTGAAGTTTGCTGCCTTTAACAGCTTTAAATACCTTACCTAATGCCTCACTGAGCTTTTCAAAGCTAAATTCCTTTTCCTTACCAAGACCAACAAACCAAATTCTTTTAGATCCGATTTTTCCAAAACTATGTACTTTGTTAATATTTTTATACTTGGCTGAAATATCACCAGCTTTAACAAGTTCCGTTAATTGACCTTCGAATTGTTTATCCAAATTCTCTAATGGACCGCTAAACTTCTCAGACTTATCAAAGACCCCAACAATTAAACCTTCATGTGCGCTCGAGAAGTCCATTTCTTTTTTTACATCAAACATGTCTCCACCTCCAAATTTATTACTTTTTCATTATATCGAAAAAATAAATATATTTCGACTTTCTAAGTATTCTACCTTCTTACAATAAGGCTCTGTTATTATTCATTGTTGAGTTTCGTGTAGGGTTGAGAATTCATAGGCGGAGAATTTCCGGCTATTGTTTATAGAGGAGCCTTTAGAAACAGAGTTAAGCGGAGATATTCCGCTTAACTGCTTTAAATAAGACCAATTCCAAGGATTTGAATACAATAAGCGGAAAACCTCCGCCTATTTTTAAGGAAATATGGGTATTTCCCAATTTAAACGGAAAACCTCCGCTTATTTTCCAAACACAGTGAAATCAACATTCAGTTTTAACAGAGCTTACAATAAAAATAGCAGGCTCAATGCCTGCATTATTTCCTCTCAGAACCGATATACTGCTGCCGAAAAACCTGCATGGATTTGTCCTCATTTAGTGCCTGTAACTCTGATTCGGTTAGTTTTCCGTTTCCTTGTTCAATCACATATACTTCAATTTCTTTTTTACCCCACTTGTTATAGACATCCTCAACCGTCTCGTAATAAAGATCGACTTTATCTCCCTTTATCGCTCCGCCTTTATCAGCTACAACTCCATACCCATACCCTGGAATAAACAGAATGGTACCAATGGGGAAAACCGATAAGTCTGCAGCTACGGTCGAATATAAATCCCGTTTCACTTTTACACCTGAGTAAGTAATACCGTACTCTGGGTGGCTTTCATTTTTACCTGTTGATTCATATCCTGCTGTATATCCTGTTGCTACTACTGTTTTCTTTGGATACTTAGACCAATCGAAGGCATCCTCTAACGGAAGTGGTTTCTTGGCATTTACTTCGCCCGAAGCAGCGTGCGCCTCTAATTGCACCATATTTGTAATTAACACTTTAATATCTATACCTGTTATTGATTGCAGAGTCACTAATATGGCCAGCAGGAAAAGAACGGTCATGGCAAAACGCTTTGTCCAATTTTTGATGTTATTCATTAAAATTTTCACTCCTCCCAAAATATTCATTTCCCAACCAGCACGGAAATATTCTAAAAAGGAGTAAAAACCATTTTTTAAAATAAAAAAAGACCTTTTCACAAGGAAAAAGCCTTAAAACATTTGATATCCATTTTTCCGTAAAAGTTTAATTGTAATTCCGGCTGCAATGGCGCCTGCTAACCCGCTTAGCAAGATGAGAATATCAGCTGTTGCAAGTGAGCTTAGTTTTTGTCCGAGCTCCAGAAATGCCGCCTTACTATTTGTAATGTATTCAATGAACTTAACTTTATCTACGATAAAAATAGCAATAATCGGATATATGATTGCCATGATCCAAGACATTCTTAAAAGCATATTTAGAATAAATCCAATTCCAAAAAACAATACAAAAAATAACAAAATCGAAATAATTAATACAACAATGCTCATCTGCATGGAAATACCTCCTTTACACATCACTAAATAGTTTACTTAATGTCCATGAGGGAGTCAATCCTTACACACCAGTTTGTTGTTATCCTATTATGAGAAAAATTGCAAAAAAATAGCTTCCCGAATTTTTCTCGAGGAAGCATGGCTCTAGTTCAATTTGGAAGATTTCATTAATACTCTTCTTTTTTCTTTCCAGTGCCCTCGCAGCAAGAACATGTTTCGGACCCCCCAAGCAGTAATTGAAAGTATCCAGTGCCAGAACAGTAATCACAATTTTTAGTATCTAAGCTAGTTGTTTTCATTCGAATCAGCTCCTTAAAATGTTATTTAAATTTTCTGATAATATATCAAGAATCTGACAGAAAGAAAAGGACGAAATTCAACCAAAAACAAGCAGGAAAACGGATACATGTTAAGTTTTCTTTCATTTCCTGAACGTCACTTAAATTTTCTAAAAATTAAAAAAATAATTTGTAAGCACTGTATTTAAATTGATCACCAGGATTTAATCCATCACAAGCTGGCTTGGCAATAGTATCACCTTGATTGATCAGGTAGTGCAGCATGATTGATGCATCTTTTTCTTCGAGTAGTGCTTCAGGTGCCATAAACCTTGCCTCATATAGCTCATTTTCCTGGTGTTGGATTCCCATTTCATCCAGGGGTTCAAGTAAAAAGACGAGTAAATTATCACTAATCTCATTAGAAATAACCCCTGTTCGGAGACCAATCAATCCCGTTACAACACAATCTAGACCTGTTTCTTCCTTTACCTCCCTAATCGCTGCTTCATCGGCGGTCTCTCCCTCTTCAACGAAACCAGCAGGAATGGACCACTTTCCTTTCAATCCGCCATATCGCTTCTTAACCACCAGCCAATGACCTTCAGATGATATGACTACTCCTCCAACCGCTAACCAGACCTTGCCTCTTTTCTCTCTATTACTCATAACAACCCCTCCATACATAAAGGCTTTAAATCTATAGTATCAAAAAAAGGACAGATATAGATATCTGCCCCTTTTAAAAAAGTTATTATTAGAAAACGTTAAATTTACCTTTTTTCAAGACTAGTCCTGCGCCGCCGATCATGAATAAAGAACGATTATCGACAACTTTTTTCATAAAGGATGCTTTTGCACCAGTTACTTTTTTGCCAAATACAACACCAATGGCATCATCGTGACCTAGTGAACATACTGTTCCTTTATTATCAAATGTGAAGGTTTCAAGGTCTGTCTTATTTCGGATTAATGCTGCTACGTTACGTGCAACAACTTCCCCCTGCTGCATCGCAATTTGAGCAGTTGGCGGATAAGGACGGTTGATTTCTTCATTGATTACTAGTGAACTATCACCAATGATAAAGACATCATCAAATCCTGGTACACGAAGGTCAGGCTGTACTTTCACACGGCCTCTCATCGCTTCAAAGCCTGATTTTTCAATAATTGAATTACCGCGTACGCCAGCGGCCCAAACAACTGTTTCCGCCTTAATTTCACGCGGCTCTTCTTCACCTTTTGCTACGATGATTCCCTCAGGTGTACATTCTTTAATTGCTGTTCCAATTAAGAATTCTACCCCTTTACGCTCAAGCTGTGATACAGCATAGTTCACAAGCTCTGGGTCAAATCCTGGGAGAACGGTTGGTGCTGCTTCTACACAAAGAATTTTTACTTTGTGTGGATCAACATCGTATTCACGGCAAAGCTCAGGTACTCGATTGGTTAATTCACCTAAGAACTCAATACCTGTAAAGCCTGCACCGCCTACAACAATAACCAAACGATTATCATTCTTTTCTTCTTCCATATTATAAGTAGCAAATTGATACTCAATATGCTCACGTAATTGACGTGAAGAATTTACATTCGTAATCCCAAAAGCATATTCTTTTAACCCTTTAATTCCAAAGGTTTCTGGTTCTCCGCCAAGAGCGATAACGAGGTAATCATATTCGACTTCGCTTTTTTCTAGGATTACCTTTTTCTCTTCTTTCTTGATTTCTACAACAGTATCCTGTACGAAATCAACTTTGCTGCTATCAATAACATCGCGAATGTCATAACGTACACGGTCATGATGAAGTGTGCCTGCAGAAGCCTCATGCAGCCATGTAGTTTCATAGTGATAATCATTTTTATTAATTAATACAATATCCGCTTCATTGACTCCCACAAGCTTTTGCAACCTTACAGTTGTCATAAGCCCGCCATACCCCGCACCAACAATAACTATTTTTGGCTTTTTCAAAGTGATCACTTCCACCTTTTTTATTTTGAGTAAAATACTTGTTCTTATCTTCCTCAGCTTTTATGTTTTTTATTTTGTTAATTATATTGTAATGAGGAAAAAAGTATGTGATATAATTCACGTATGAGGACACAAAATATTTCTTTTTTTGTCACAAAACTTTAACATCTATCCTCAATACATATTATGCTAAACTCTTCACATTTTCAAGTGGTTTATATGATTATTTTTTTGAAAAATTGTATGAAATTTTTTAATCCTCGCAATCTGAATATTTCCCAAAAGTTGTGAGGATTTGGTGGTTTTGTGATATTATAAGGAATGGAGTCTGTTATTACATAAGTTGGGGGGATACACGGTGCAAGAAGATCAAAAAATTTATGACATAACTATTATCGGGGGCGGTCCTACCGGTCTATTTACTGCATTTTATGGCGGTATGAGACAAGCTTCAGTAAAAATCATTGAAAGCTTACCACAATTAGGCGGTCAGTTATCGGCACTTTACCCGGAAAAATACATTTATGATGTTGCTGGATTTCCCAAAGTCCGCGCACAAGAATTAATTGATAACTTAAAGGAACAAATGGCAAAGTTCTCTCCGGCCATTGCTTTAGAGCAATCTGTAGAGAAGTTGGAAAAGCAAGAGGATGGTACGTTCAAATTAACAACAAACAGTGAAGTTCACTATTCAAAAACAGTAATTATTACTGCAGGAAATGGTGCATTCCAGCCACGCCGATTAGAGCTTGAAAGCGCTGCACAATATGAGCGTAAAAACCTGCATTACTTCATTGATGACCTTAATAAATTTGCTGGTCAAAAAGTTGTCGTTTTTGGCGGCGGTGATTCAGCAGTGGACTGGGCATTAATGTTAGAGCCTATCGCGAAAGAAGTAACGATTGTACATCGCAGAGATAAGTTCAGAGCCCATGAACATAGTGTTGAGAACCTGCATAATTCAAAGGTTAAT
This sequence comes from Neobacillus niacini, assembly GCF_019749295.1. Taxonomy (GTDB): domain Bacteria; phylum Bacillota; class Bacilli; order Bacillales; family Cytobacillaceae; genus Neobacillus; species Neobacillus niacini_D. The sequence goes on along the minus strand of NZ_JACWFG010000004.1, from coordinate 94,290 downwards.
GTAAAAACGCCTTTTGTACCTGCTGAATTGATTGGTGATGACAGTGGTATTAAGCAAGTCGTTCTTACTGGTGTTAATGGAGAAAATAGAGAAGCCATTGATGTAGATGCAGTTATTTGTAACTATGGTTTTGTTTCCTCACTTGGTCCGATTAAGGAATGGGGCCTGCAAATCGAAAAGAACTCGATTGTGGTTAACTCTAAAATGGAAACAGCGATACCTGGAATCTACGCAGCTGGAGATATTTGCACATATGATGGCAAAGTTAAATTAATTGCCTGTGGATTTGGTGAAGCACCTACGGCCGTTAACAATGCAAAAGCATTTATTGATCCAAAAGCAAAAATTCAGCCGCTTCATAGTTCATCAATGTTTGGTAAGTAATAAATAAAGGCGCCCTCGAGGCGCCTTTACTTATTAACATTCTTCCGGTGTACCCGTTGCTGTTGCTGTTCTAAATGAAGAGCCGCAGCCGCATGATGCAATTGCGTTTGGATTGTCGATGGTAAATCCGCCGCCCATCATCGATTGCTTATAATCAATTTTTGTACCATTTAGGATAGCTGCATCCTCTTTAGCTACAAGAATTTGTATGTCATGCTGAGCAAAATGGAGATCCTCTTCTTTCACTTCATGATCAAATCCCATTCCATATGATAAACCACTGCAGCCGCCGCCTTTTACACTAACTCGTAATAGGGCACCTTCTTCTTCATTGTGCTTCATCATTTCTTTTATTTGAAGAGCCGCAGCTTCCGTTAAAATTACTACTTCATTACTCATTTATTTTTTCCTCCTTTTTTGAAGGTTCTACTTCTAGTATATACACTGTATCTTCATGACTCAACTAATTCGTTTCTTATGAGTATTATATGATAAAAAACAATAGGGAAGCGGTACACGCCCCCTATAGCTTATTATATATTAGAACATTGGATTCTCATCTATGTGCTGGTAAATATGTTCCACCAATTCATCAGGTGTACTGCCTGTTACGACTTCACCGTTTACAAGTGCATAAAGGGTGGAAGCACATTTCCCGCAATAGCCAAGACATCCATATTCAATGATATCAAGATTGGGGTCTTTTTCTAACTTCTCAAGTGCTTTTTGAGCACCACTAGCAAGATTACTGATACAAAATTCAATAATTGGCTTAAACATGGCTATCACCTCTCCATAACATATTATCTTACTATTTTTTTTTAGACACGTCAATTATCATGTGTTAGTGGAATCTGTCAATAATAATGTCAAATGTGTTGTTATTTTGTCATATTTCAGCTATACTCTTAATGGATTTAAACGCTATATTACAATTATATTCATCTTAAAACCTAGCTTGCCTAGGTCACATATTCTATGTAAGAGTAAAGACATAATTACTGGTTTACAAAGGGGAAATATATAATGAAAAACCTTGTAATTCTCGGTGGCGGATACGGCGGAATGAAGATATTGAGTGAACTTCTTCCAAACCATTTACCTGAGGATATACGAATTACACTTGTTGATCGTGTGCCATACCATTGTTTGAAAACGGAGTATTATGCCTTGGCGGCAGGGACTGTTTCAGATAAGGAGCTGCGTGTTTCCTTTCCAGAGCACCCTCAATTAGAAATTAAATACGGAGAAGTGACAGGAATTGAAAAGAACAATAAAAAGGTTTTGCTTAAAGATTCAGAGCCAATAAGCTATGATGACTTAATCATTGGTCTAGGCTGCGAGGACAAGTATCATGGTGTACCAGGAGCTGATCAATATACCTACAGCATACAAAGTATTGAAAAATCCCGCAGGACATACTCTGTTCTAAACAATTTAGGTCCTGGATCTGTTGTTGGTATTGTTGGAGCAGGCCTAAGTGGTGTAGAGCTGGCAAGTGAACTAAGCGAGAGCCGCGGAGATCTTAAAATCAAACTATTTGATCGCGGCAAGCACATTCTTCCTGCCTTCCCTGATCGCTTAAGTAAATATGTTGAAAATTGGTTTCATAAAAATAATGTTGAAATCATTAATAACTCTAATATCACAAAAGTTGAAGAAAAATTGCTGTACAACCATGATGAGCCCGTCTCGTGTGATGTGGTCGTTTGGACCGCTGGTATCCAGGCGAATAAGGTTGTTCGTGAATTAGGGGAAGAAATGGACCGCTCCGGCAGGCTTATTATCACGCCTCGTCATCATTTACCAAATGATGAGAATGTTTTTATTCTAGGAGATTGTGCTAGTCTTCCACATGCCCCAAGTGCTCAGTTAGCGGAGGGACAAGCGGAGCAGATTGTTGAAGTGTTGAAAAAGCGTTGGAATGGCGAGGAACCGCCAACAGAATTCCCGACTATTAAACTAAAAGGTGTCCTTGGCTCTCTTGGTAAGAAACATGGCTTTGGAATGATGGCAGACAGAGCCATTACAGGTCGAGTTGCCCGACTTCTAAAATCTGGAGTTCTTTGGCTCTACAAATACCATAACGGATGATAAAAAAGCATTCCAGCCTAAAACTGGAATGCCTTTTTATATGGATTTGTATCCATATTTTTCCATCTCGCTGAAAATTGTTTTGAGTCGCGGGTTTCCTTCTCCAACAATCTTATCTTTAATCACAACAACGGGATAAAATAAATCCTCTTCAATCACTCTTTTTGCAAAGTTCTCTTTTTTACTTTCATTTGGTGGTTGATATATGTCAACATAAATCATCTTGAATGGCTGCTCCGGAAATTTCCTTGCAATAGCTGCCTGAAGCCATTCAAATGTTTCCTTTGACGAAGGTAAATTAACACAGCTCGGGCATAACTGTTCTGCACCATAAAGGATAATTTCAACTGTAGAATTTGTCATTCCTTCTCCTGCCTTTTTCTTTTATTTTACATCATTCAAACTATTAAACACACAAATATGGTTGTAAATGTGCGAATTCCCATTTCATGAGAATGGATTTTTACCCTCAATGACATTATAATATAAGTAGGAAAGGAGACGATATAATATGGCAGAACAAGAAGTGCAAGAAATGTTTGAGCAAGTTCAGGAAGTATTAGATAAATTACGTCCGTTTCTCCTTCGCGATGGCGGGGATTGTGAATTAGTTGATGTTGAGGATGGTATTGTTAAACTCCGTTTACTTGGCGCATGCGGCAGCTGCCCAAGCTCAACCATTACCCTAAAAGCAGGAATCGAAAGAGCACTATTAGAAGAGGTTCCTGGAGTAGTCGAAGTAGAGCAAGTATTTTAATAAACAAAAAAGGCGATTGCTAAATCAGCAATCGCTTTTTTTGTTATCTAATTAGCAACCAGTCTAATTGAGGAATCTGTAACGGTTTTATGGGTGCTCTGACAGTATGAAAAAAAGTACTCAAAAAACGCTCATATTCAGTGGATTGCTTTAATATCTTCGTTAGTTGTTCTTCTAAATGTCTTTTTTCCTGCTCAGATCTAGTTATATAGTAATTCTCAATGCACTCGAAGTAATGAAGAGGAAATAATAAACGCGAAAATAATAACCGCCACGAAAAAGAGGATAACGGGGCAATACTTTGATAATCAACAAAAAACTGTCTCACATCTACCTCATATGTTTGCGTATTCCTAAAGTATCGTTCTCTAGTCCATTCTGCAAGGTCACGGCTGCGATGGTCAAAAACCCAATCGAAAGGATCTTTTATATAATAATTAGCTCCCCAGGAATCATTTGAAAAACGTTCATGACACACGGTTCCGCTATCGGATTCTTTTGGTTCATCGTCAAGCTCCGTATCAACTAAATACTGGATGGCATTTTCCGTTAAACCAATATAATAGGGAAATGAATCAATAAACATTCTTTCAAAATCATCCTCAGGCGTTTGATACAGGAGCTCACTCCATACCTTTTCGATTTGGTCTAGACGCTTTTCCCATAATTGCTTCCATTGTCCAATTCTACTCGATCTTTCAATTTTAAACGGAACACTTTTACCTCGTTCATGAAATTTTGCTAACTTTCTTCCAAGCTTCACTTTTGCTGGCTTTTCTGTCTGCCGATTTGCAAGCACACAATATTGATGCTCTTCCCAAGTTGTAATTAAGGTCCCCTCGGTAGATTGTAAAAATGCTGGGACATGAGAATCACCGTTATTTCTTAGGTGTTCAGCAATTCTCTCTAATTCAACAATATCTTCAGCTTCTCTTCCTTGGGGCTTCGCAATTAAGTAAAGCCAGCCATTACTTCTCAACGCATCATAAGTATCCAGCTTTACATATTCATCAACTTGTATTCCATATTTATTTTCAAGTAATTTTTGCAGCACCCTTCCACCTCTTCTCTTTTCTACTCTTATGTCATATATATGTAGTAGCCCAAAAAACTTGTTGTCTTCTTATGCAATAAAAGTATAAGAAAAATGTTAAAGGAGATTCTGTAAGAAGGGTGTTGATTCATTCGTTCCTTTTCAAATGAGCGCACATATGTTATGAATTAAGAATGGTAAAAAAATCCAAGGAAAAGGTGATAAATGGATGGCAGAAGATAAAAAAATGGATTTAACAGAAGAAACTGCACGAAGATGGATTAAAGAAAGAGGCGTAGAAATTCAGGATATTGCAGATTTAGTCTTTTTTTTACAGGAAAAATATCATGAAAACCTAAAAATGGAAGACTGCATTGCAAATGTCGAGCGTGTTATTGCTAAGCGAGAGGTTCAAAATGCCATCATTACGGGAATCCAGCTCGATATGCTAGCAGAAAAAAACATGCTCGAAGAACCAATACAATCCATCATTAAAACAGATGAAAGTTTATATGGTGTTGATGAAATTCTTGCTTTGTCCATCGTTAATGTGTATGGCTCAATCGGATTCACCAATTACGGCTATATCGATAAGCAAAAACCCGGTATCTTAGCCCGTTTAAATGATAAATCAACTGGCGAGTGCCATACATTTTTAGATGACATCATCGGTGCAATCGCAGCGGCCGCTTCAAGCAGATTGGCTCACCGTGCCGCACATGTGGAATAAAACCATAAAGAAAAGGATGGAAATCTATCCATCCTTTTCTTACGGCTCCCATTGATCTAATGAGTCAATCGCAAAGGTTGGTTTACGGTCATACCCCGCAAGTAATTCCCTCGTTGTCACACCCGTGTGGACTAGAAGGGTATCAAGTCCTGCGTTCATCCCTGCTAGAATATCTGTATCGTAATAATCGCCCACCATTAAGGTGTCTTCTTTTTCTGTCCCCAATACCTTTAGGGCTTGTTCCATTATGATGGATTCGGGCTTGCCAATAAAAATAGGTTTTGTCTGTGTTGATACAGCAATAACCGATGTGAGTGATCCATTTCCAGGAAGTAAGCCTCTCTCCGTTGGTATCGCGATATCACCATTCGTTGAAATAAAGACAGCACCATTTCGAACAGCAAGGCAGGCTATTGCTAATTTTTCATAGCTAATCTCCCTGTCTATACCGATTACTACATAATCCGCCTCTTCCCCAGCAAAGGTAAATTTCTTATCCTCCAAAGCCTGACGAAGTCCTTCCTCTCCAATTACATAAACCGAGGCGTCATTCTTCTGGCCGTAAATATAATTCGCGGTGGCCTGACTCGTCGTAAAAACTAGGTCCTCTTCGGCAGGAATATCAAAATCCTTTAACTTTTGTGCAACTTGGGCAGGAGTCCGGGATGAATTATTGGTTACAAATAAGTAGGGAATTTCTTTTTCCTTTAACTTCTTAACAAAATCCCCGGCCGCCTCAATTTTTTCTGTTCCTTTATACATCGTTCCATCAAGATCAATTAAATAACCTTTATACTTTTTCATGAAATCATTCCTTTTTTATCATATCCGTTTTAAGTTTCTTTTCATCATAGTAAAGGACCGCAAAGCTGCGGTCCAAAAAATTGATTAACTAAATGCCGAAACGGGGCCAAGTTCATTCTGCAGGTAGTCACGGACATTTTTAGGAAATAATGCTAGTACCTGCATATGGTTAGAGAACTGAATATAGAGGTCACTATGATTAATCTCCGTATATAGTTGGACGAGTTCCTTACGTTTCTGGACCAGTATTTTTAAGCTTTTACCCGACTCAGGTGTAACAACCTTTTCGTCGATTAGTATCTCAATGATATCCTCGTAGCTGCCAGGGTCCCTCATGATAAATCCATCAATCATTGCGTTACCCACATCTAAAACTGATTCAATCATAAGGTGTGTGATCCGCTCTAAGGCAGCTTTTTCAATCGGTGTTTCCCATTGATTCTGGCTGGAAAATAGATTGATTTGCTTTTCTAAGAAAACCAATGTTGTCTCCAACTTTTCGCGGTCTACAAAATACATGTCATCCACTTCCTCATTCATTTTCACTTATGTTGCAATTCCATCGAAAAACATGGCTGGCTCCGCATAAAAATTCCCCTGTGCTAAGTCAACCTTATTTCTGCTTAGTACTGAAGCTTCTTCTTGGTTTTCAATCCCTTCCGCAACCACCAAAGAACCAGCCTCTCTTGCTACAAGGAGCAATCCTTTTAACATTGACTCCTTAACCGAGTTTTTATCTATATTTTCAATAACAGAACGATCAATCTTGATGAAATCAGGCATAAGTTCGGTTATGGTGTTCAAGCTGGAATAACCAGCTCCCGTGTCATCAACGGCAATTTTAAAACCCATTAATCGTAATACATTAATATTAAAGGTAAAATTCTTCAATCCTTCAATTGAATCCCGTTCAGTCACTTCGAAGGTAATTTGTTTCGGTGATATGCCTCTATATTTTCGCAGCAGTTTTTTCAAATCACTAGTAAATTTTATATTTCCCAAAGTTAATGGTGTACAATTAACAAATATATCTTGATGAAAACGAGATGCCTTTACCTGCTGGAGCATCTTTTCCAAGACAATCATTTCTAATTCGTATAAACGACCCGTTTGTCTTGCAACAGAAAAAAGTTGTAAAGGTGCTTCTAAAGGAGTCCCTCTTGGCCCGCGGGTTAACAATTCCCAAGCCCGTATCTCACTTGTTGCAACATCGAAAATAGGCTGTGCTAACAAGTTTATATCCTTTTTGGTGATAATTTTATTGAGTGCTAATAACATTTCATTAATTTTTAGCTGCTCTCGTTTCTCAGCCATGCCAATTGCTTGTCTATGTGCTATTAATATCGAATCTTGGATAGAGTACTCATATTTTTCAACAAACATATACCCTTCTTCAAAAATCGGGTACAGTGAAGGATACAATTTAATAAACTTCTGTGCTACTTCTTCGGTAATCTTCTTCATCATAAGGTCAATATTAGAAATAGAATGGCGGTCATGATCAACAGTTATTAATAAGGTAATTCCTTCGCCATAATAATCATGAAGGGCAATAAATTCCTTTTGGCTGACCTCTTGTTCCACAACTATTTGAAAAAGTTTCTTTATGGTTTTCATTACCTTCGACTGCAGCTGTATTTCAGTTTGTTCCATCAAATCCTTTTGGTTCCTTAATTTAAAAACGATTACCGCTACCTCATGTCCAGCCCCAAAAGCATTCCTTACCCCTTCTAATAAGGGATCGCGCAAGGTAAATTGAGGAGGGTAATAGCGAAGGGACGAAAGAGGTAATATAATCTTTCCCCATTGCATTACACTCTTTACTTTTTTCATGTAACGACAGTCCATGGAATCCATCCCTCTCAGCAGCGCAGCATACGACAATAATAAGTATATTGTAACACAATTTGACAGAATCCGTTTTCCCTTTCAGTAAATTTTTAACAATATTCGATTAACACTATAATTACCTCACGGACAATATATTTGGTAATATAAAGAAGTGAAGAAATTAACTAAAGGAGAACAGCACATGAAAGAACGTTTTTTCTTATACGATGATACAGAGGATACAAAAACACGGTTCGTCAGCTTTGTTGGTGACAACCAACGCTTCGATTTGGCCATCGTTCAATCTGACCGCCATTTTGGGAAACATCTTGTTCTCGACATGCAAGGGAGTCGATTTGCGATTATTGGCGAGGATGACCTAAAAGAGGAAGGGTATTTAGAATACGCCTATCAATTAAATGAAGAAGACGCTGAAGAACTACGTTCCTTTTTATTAGAATTACTATAATTATTTAGTACTCCTTTTTACATAATAATAAAAAGGAGTGAGTGCACATGGACGAGAAAAAAGAGAGAAGCTATTTTGATCTTTCTAATGTTGAAAAACAGAAGAACTTCTTAACTGCTGAGGAATTCCCTGAGGGTCCCTTTGGGTCACCAGTGGGCAAAGATCAGCCTGTTGAAAATAAAAACACTCCCTGGCAAGAAGGGCAGCGTTATTATAGTAATTTTAACTATGAGGATAAAACGTTTCATCAGAATATCCCACGGCAAATGGACGGGGCTCATCCCACACATGACGACCCTGATACGGAGGAACAGCCTCCTTATACAACTTAAGCTGAATGCCAAAAATAAAGAAGCTTGCTTAATCGCAAGCTTCTTTATTTTTTTACTTTCTTTAAGACAAAATAGGCACAGCCAAAATTACAGTATTCATACAAATATTCACTTAATGTACTGATTTTGGTATCAAAGGTAGCTTTTTGATTTTGATCTTCAAAAAAGCCCTTAAGCCGGAGCTGCCCATATCCCCAATCCCCGACAATATAATCATATCTAGATAATATATCACTATATCTCGCCTTTAAGGCTTCCTCATTAAAGGCATCTCTGTGTTCCTGCACAATTTCATAGGTGGAGCCGTTGATATTGATCATGTTATCACCTCAAATTTTACCAGTAAATCTTTCTTTCATTATAACCGATTCCCCATCAATTACTAAGAAAAAAAATCAGTTATTTGGCTATTCTAAAAAAAGGAGGTGCTTTAAATGAAAAAGTGGTCGATTATCATTGGTTTTTGTTTACTCTTTACAGCTGCTGGCTGCTCAAAGGATATGGCAAATCGAGATGTGTATGAAGAAAGCGGCGATACCATAAATGTAAATAATAAAAGAGATGAGCTGTACAATGAAGGCGGAAGTAAAGGTGTTCGTAATGTAAGCGATGATTATGGTTTTGTCCGTCATCAAAAAAGTCCTATTCAGGGTGACCGAGGTGGAACAGAACACTATTCGGCGATTGACCGTGAACAAGTGGCGAATATTATTAGCCAGCTGAGTACAGATATCCCAAATGTGAATGACGTAGCTACGCTGGTAACGGACCAGGAGGTTCTTGTTTCCTATAGTACAGATTCCAAGGACCGTAACAAAACTGCTGACCAGGTCAAAAGAACAGCTATGTCCGTTATCCCTAGATATTACCATGTTTATGTTTCAGACAACACAAATTTAATGCGCGATGTGGAAAATCTCGCGAACCTAGACTCAAAAAGCAAAAATGCAAGAGGTTTAATTGATGGCTTAGTGAAACAGATGAAGAAGTCCCCTCAAGGTAATCGAATGAGTGATAGTGAGGATGAAAATGGAGCAACAAAAGATGATGTTATGAAGACGACAAATAAATAAAAAATAAGAGTTCAGCCGCTAGACTGAACTCTTTTTTTTATTTAGCTGTGTTAAATTGGGCTGTTGATTTGCGCTCCAGGCACTTCGCTTTCCGCAGGCGTTGCGGCGAGCCTCCTCGGCGCTAGCGCCTGCGGGGTCTCACCTGCTCCGTACTCCTGCAGGAGTCTCGTGCCTTCCGCGCAAATCAACAGGAGATAAATCTTTAGTATCCATTAACACACCTTTATATTAATTTTAAGCTTCCTTGGCTTCTGTTTCACCGAGTAATTGTTTATGCTTTGCGGCTGCATTCACTTGTTCATCTGCATGGTAGGAGGAACGTACTAATGGACCTGCCTCACAATGGCTAAAGCCTTTGGTGAGTGCAATTTCACGAAGTTCCGCAAATTCATCTGGATGATAGTATTTTTCAACCTTTAGGTGATTTTTAGATGGCTGGAGGTACTGACCTATGGTCATGATATCGACATTATTAGCTCTTAGGTCATCCATGACTTCGATAATTTCTTCCTTCGTTTCACCTAAACCTACCATTAAGCTTGATTTTGTAGGTATGGTTGGCTGCATTTCTTTTGCTCTGCGCAAGAACTCAAGAGAGCGTTCATACTTTGCTCTCGCTCTAACTCTAGGTGTTAATCTTTTCACCGTTTCGATATTATGATTCAAAATATCAGGTTTTGCATCCATTAACAGTGCTAGATTTTCTTCTTTACCGCCCATGTCTGAAGGAAGGACTTCAATACTTGTAAATGGATTTTTTCTTCTAATAGCCCTAACGGTTTCCGCAAATACAGCTGCACCGCCATCTTTCAAATCATCCCGGGCTACAGCAGTAACGACAACATGTTTTAAGTTCATCAATTGAACAGAGTCTGCCACGCGTTCTGGTTCTTGGAGATCTAATTCTGTTGGTAATCCTGTTTTAACCGCACAGAAACGGCATGCTCGGGTACACGTATCACCAAGTATCATAAAAGTAGCGGTTCTTCTTTCAGCCCAGCATTCGTGAATATTTGGGCACCTTGCTTCTTCACATACAGTATGTAGGTTTTTTTCACGCATCATCTTTTTTAAACCTGTATAGTGTTCATTCGTATTTAATTTTATTTTCAACCATTCTGGTTTTCTTAAGTAATCTGCATTTTTGCTCACTAATTCCACCCCTATAAATGAGTTTGCTCCATGTCACTTTACCATACTTTTTGTAACAACAAAAGCAGACTACCTTCTTAAACCTTATTTCCAATTATTGATCATTATGAAATAGCCTAGAAGTCATAAACTAAAAGCGTACAATAATCGGAAGGAGGATTCCTGTGCGGGCATTTCTGATAATTGGAACTTTCCTCTTATTAATGAGCAGCATATCTCCCAGGGATGCTCATGCAAAAGGTCCTGATGAATATCAGGAAAGAATGAGGCTCTACAAAAAGGTGGAAACCATCACACAAATTCCATGGTATTACTTAGCAGCAGCGGATCAATATGAAAGGAATATCCGCGCGGTACGCAGGGATTTACCAAAAGCGGAAAGTGTGATAGGAATTTATTTCACTCCCGAGAAATGGGCAGGACCAGCTAACCCAAATCCAGCAGATGAAAACCCTGCAATGATTCAGTTTTTTGGCGGTATGGGCGTGGATGGGGATGGAGATGGTAAAGCCAGTATAAAGAACGACGAAGATGTCTTATATGCTTTTGCCAATTATCTTTTATCATATGGGATAGACCATGATAATATAAAAATCGGTCTATGGAATTATTATCATCGTGACAAAACAGTTGGGATTATTGCGGATAAGGCGAAGATTTACCGCCATTTCGGCCGGTTAGAATTAGATTCACACGTCTTTCCTTTACCACTGCGAAGCAATCATAGTTATCGCAGTACCTGGGGCGATGCACGAGGCTGGGGTGGAAGAAGAATTCACGAAGGTACCGACATTTTTGCTGGCTACGGAGTCCCTGTCCGAGCTACAAACTATGGCATCGTTGAAATGAAGGGTTGGAATAAGTTCGGCGGCTGGAGAGTAGGAATTCGTGATATTAATAATACGTATCATTATTTTGCTCATCTTAGCGGTTTTGCTAAAGATTTAAAAGTAGGTCAAATAGTGGAACCTGGAACGTTAATCGGCGGCGTTGGCAGTTCTGGTTATGGACCTCCGGGGACATCAGGTAAATTTCCTCCCCATTTGCATTATGGGATGTACAAAGATAACGGCTATACTGAGTGGTCCTTTGACCCAACTCCACACTTAAGATTGTGGAAACAGCAAGAGAGACAGGCATTGAAAAACAAAAAGAAGTAAGGACTGTCACAAAGACAGTCCTTTTAATTTTTAGGAGGCGGTATTTGAATCGATGGTGTAATTCCACTGCCGCCATTATTATAAAATTGCGGGACTTCCCCCTGTATTAATCTGCCGCCAACAGGAATTTTTTGCTCTAACTTGGTGATTTCTGTTGCAAACGGCGTGATGATTTGTACAGACACCTCCAAGTGAATAGCCACATCAATCCAAGTATTATTGATCCCCATTGGTTTGGGATCAATTTTCACATCAGGACGGACTTCACCAATTGCATGAAATCGAACGGGTATTTTAGGACCTAGGTTTCCTAACAACGCCATATTGGTTGCCTGCCCTAGTGGAACATTCCAAACAATCCCATCTTCACGCTGCTTCGTTTCTACCTCAATATCCACGTCGGTTAATCGCTCCAATGAGGAGAGATCCCCTTTTTCTGCTGCATTTAAGTTTTTCTGAATTTCACTCGTAATTTCAGATAATTTTTGGTTAATGACTTCGGTCTTCAAACTTGCACTTGGCTGCGCACCATTTTGGCCGGGTTCAACCGCAATAACATCCCCCACTTCGACCGTTTTTTTGTTGATGGCCTTATTGATGACCTGTGAGGCGATTTGTTTTGTCTTAGATTCCGCATATCTCATCAAGGAAGGCTCAATTCCCTTGTTCACCAGCCATATTCCCATTGCAGTAGACAGAAGAAAGAATACAAACGACAATAACATTACATATCGGAAAGGTAATGGTCCCCTTTTTCGGTGACGTACACGAAATTTTGCCAATCATGATCCCCCCTTACAAGTTATATGTATGCGATGAAGAGGTGAACTAGCCTATAAATTTAATGGAGTTATCCTTATTCATAAGAAAAAGCCTGCACAGGTGCAAGCTTTTCATATCATTTTTAGCAAGGCGTCTTTTCCCAGCATTCCTTTTGTGATTCCTAATCTTTCCGCCTCGACCGTAACTGATTCCATTGGAGCGTTAAGGAGCTGTTCAATGGTTCTTACCCCTACCGCTCTTGCAGCAATGATTTTGCGATCCTTTAACTTTTCGTTCAATAACCCGACATCTAAAGCACCGCACATGATGTATCCCTTTTCACTGCTTACCGAGAGCAGTGTTGTTTTTGGTAGTAAAACAGTAACAGCCAAGAACGTGTGACCATTAATCTCTACCGGTGATAGCTCAATCAATTTACACACTCCTTTCCTCACTAACAACTTATGAAAGCGAAAGAAAAAGCGTGTATATATTTTAGGACTACTGTTGTAATTTCCATTTTAATAAGTCTCGTAAAAATTCAGGAAGGAAATATTCTTTTTGTTTATTTGGAAAAACTTCTTTAAAAAAATGCCCAAAGGTAAACATATCTGGAATAGCCAGTGAGTATGTCTTGTCTAAATCTAGTTCCATGTCATTGATAAAGATGTCGTTGTTTTCCTTAAAAGCAATCTCAGAATATACACTTGAGCCCATTGCGGTACCCCTAAAGCCTAGTCCTACTACTTGTTTTTCCGCCCAGTCTTTCTCCCTCGTTTCAAGTAAGACCTTCCTCAACTCACTTCCTGTGAGTTCAATTTTACAGGGATTAATAGGATGAGGACATATGGTAAGCAGGTCATAGGCAGTCACATTACCTGAAAGTGAACCCAAAATAAGACCAGCATTTATAAACGCACAATCTGCATTACACCATTCTCTTAATGCATCACATAAGATTTGTGAAAGCTCTGTAACTTGGAAAGAATCCTGGTTATTAGTCAATGTGGTGATTTTTTGATTTAGTATTTTTTTTCCTTTACGGTAAAGTTCCCTGGAAGTTGCTTTCTCATCGGGTACTGGTGGAAGTTCCAATACATTGTACAATTTTGCTTGTTTCTTAATAGGTTCTTTTTCGTCAATCTGAAGTGTGACGTGCCCAACATATCTTCCATGCTTTCCAGCTCCGGCAATCATTGTATGACCCACCTGCTTGCCTTCAGGAAGGGTATGGTGTGTATGTCCGCCAAGTATGATGTCAATTTCGGGATATTTCATTGCAATTTGTTCATCATGGCTTAGACCTAGATGAGAAAGCAGAATGATTACATCAGATTGTTCCTTTAAAATTTGCATCCACTTCCCCAATTCTTCAAGCGGCTCAGTCAGATGCCAGCCTAAAAGCTCGTAAAGAAGAGAATAATGGGCTGTCAATCCAATCACACCAATCGTTGTACCGCCTGTCGTCTGATAAATCTCATATGGTTTGAGCCATGCTGGATGCTGACTATTCTTGTTATAGAGGTTGGCGACCACAACATCAAACTTGCTTTTGTCATACAAATGATTCAATGATTCGTACGGAAAATTAACTCCTTCATTGTTGCCTATTGTCACGGCTGTATAACCGGATTCATTTAACAGTTCAATATTTCCCTGCCCATGAGTCGCATCAGATAACGGATGCCATCGATCAATAAAGTCACCTATGTCAAATAGAAAAACTTCTTCCCTTGCTTCTTCATGATGTTTTCTTCGGCTTGTTAAGAATTGGTGAATCCGCGGCCACCGTTTTAAATGACTGTGAATATCGTTTGTATGATAGATTTGAATGGTTTCCATGCTTATTTCGCTTCCTTCTTAGCCAATAATACCTTGATAAATTAATCGTATGCCAACGATAATTAATATGGTTCGTAATAATAAAACAATCGTTTTGCTTTTTAGCTTCATGTTTAAATAGGCTCCAACCTTCGCCCCAATCCATGCCCCTGGAACCAATGCCAATGCCAGCAGCCAATCCACATTCCCTAGCGTGATGTGGGTAATAGAGCTTAGAATGGAGGTTGGCAAAATCATAAACATAGATGTTGCTGTTGCAACATGGGGAGGAAAGAAAAAGAATAGAATCATTGTCGGAACCATTAACGATCCGCCGCCAACACCTAATATTCCTGATAAAAATCCGACCGCGAAAGAGATAACGACGGCCGCTAAAGGGTTAAAGCCATATTCAAAGAGTTTCCCTGAATTATCGGTGTAACTCCTGACAATACCCTTTTCTTTGCGAAATGGAATGGGTTTTAGTTTGTCTTTTAAAAGCAGAACAAATGAAACAAAAATGATAAAAATGCCAAAAAATAAATTGAATGATTTTAAGTTTAAAATCTCCGTAACCCATGCTCCCAGGATACTCCCTGGACCGCTTCCAATCAAAAAAATCAAGCCGCTTTTATAGTCGACCGTTTTATGTTTCATATAAGCTAACGTCGAAGAAAGCCCGGTAAAAATCATGGTGAAGAGTGAAGTCCCCACAGCTGTCTGAGGAGAGATATAACCAAATCCCGATAAAGAGCCTAAAAAGAGTAACGAAGGAACAATCACGATCCCTCCGCCTAGTCCAATTAAGCTCCCTAAGGAACTACCTGCAATTCCTATTACTATTAAAACAATCCATTCCATTATTTTTCTCCTTTACACTAAAATAAATCAAGCTGTCTAGGAGCAAGGTCATCATATTTTATCCCTAAGAGGTTTATCATTTCTTTTGCATTATCTGCTGCATCTCCGCCAGAATTGTTATTAAATAGGACATAGAGGTTTTTGGATTCCTTGGTTAACCTTTGGATTATGTCTGCCCATTCTTGAAGTTCTTGCTGATTGTATCGATAAAGGTACCTGACTTCACGCCAATCACTATCTTGGCGTTTTTGCCAGCCGTGAACGTTACGTCCATGAAACCGAATCAATAGATTTTCAGAATCAGTTGTCTCTAATATAGCTGGTATTGACCCATCACCAGATTGCGGCTCATCACAAATACTATGTATCCACTTTTCCTCTTTCATAAATTGCAATGTATGCTGGCGGTAACGGGGAGTAAACCAAGATTGGTGCCTGAATTCAAGTGCGCTGGGTATATCCCCTATTTGTGCTTTACACCATCTTAAATAGTCAACATTCTCCTGTTTACAATCAAACCATGGTGGAAATTGAAAAAGTACCATGGCTAATTTATTTGCTTCTATGTATGGTTCTAACGATTCTTTAAAGGCGTGAAACATTTCCTCCTTTGTTGCAAATGGGATTTCACCACGCTGATGTCCTGTCATCCCCTGGTAAGCCTTCACGATGAATTGGAAAGAGTCTTGTGTATCGTTTACCCATTTAACTGCATTCCGCTTCGGTTGGATGGCATAAAAAGCAGTATCCACTTCAACTGTCGGGAAATGTCCTGCATACTCTTTTAGCTTATCACGTGGAGAGATTTGACCCGGATATAAGCTGTCATGATCTCCCCAGCCTGTTACACCTATATAAATCAACTACGATCACCTCCACATGCTAATAATAGCATAACCCTAATTGCTGCTTTTTTCTATCCGAGAGTATTTTCTTGTTATCCGAGAGTGTCTTCCGCTATCCGAGAGTTATCTCCGCTTATCCGAGAGTGTTTTTCGCTATCCGAGAGTGTTTTTCGCTATCCGAGAGTGTTTTTCGCTATCCAAGAGTGTTTTCCGCTATCCAAGAGTGTTTTCCGCTATCCGAGAGTTATCTCTGCTTATCCGAGAGTGTTTTCCGCTATCCGAGAGTTATCTCGCTTATCCGCAACTAATTTCCCGCCATCCGCAACTAATTCCCGCCATCCACAACTAATTTCCGCCATCTGCAACTAATTCCCGCCATCCGCAACTAATTCCCGCCATCCGCAACTAATTCCCGCCATCCGCAACTAATTCCCGCCATCCGCAACTAATTCCCCGCCATCCGCAACTAATTTCCCGCCATCCGCAACTAATTCCCGCCATCCGCAACTAATTCCCGCCATCCGCAACTAAACGCAAAAATCCGCTTGCCAACGGAGGCAAGCGGACCAACATTTATTAACCGATAGAACCTTCCATCTCGAACTTGATGAGACGGTTCATTTCGACTGCGTATTCCATTGGAAGTTCTTTTGTAAATGGCTCGATGAAGCCCATTACGATCATTTCAGTTGCTTCTTGTTCTGAGATACCACGGCTCATTAGGTAGAAGAGCTGCTCTTCAGATACTTTAGAAACCTTTGCTTCGTGCTCAAGTGAAATGTTATCGTTTAAGATTTCGTTGTATGGAATGGTATCAGATGTTGACTGATTATCCATAATCAACGTATCGCATTCGATATTTGCACGTGCGCCATCTGCTTTACGTCCGAAGTGAACGACACCACGGTATGTTACTTTACCGCCGTGCTTAGAGATTGATTTAGACACAATCGTAGAAGACGTATTAGGAGCTAAGTGAATCATCTTTGCTCCTGCATCTTGGTGTTGACCTTTACCTGCAATCGCAATGGATAATGTCATACCACGAGCGCCTTCACCTTTTAAGATGACAGCAGGGTATTTCATTGTTAACTTAGAACCAATGTTACCATCAATCCATTCCATTGTGGCATTTGCTTCGCAAACAGCACGCTTGGTAACTAGGTTAAATACATTGTTTGCCCAGTTTTGGATTGTTGTGTAACGGCAGTAAGCATCTTTCTTAATAACAATCTCTACAACTGCACTGTGAAGTGAATTTGTTGTATAAACTGGTGCTGTACAGCCTTCGACATAATGAACATGTGCGCCTTCATCAACAACAATTAAAGTACGCTCAAATTGTCCCATATTTTCAGAATTAATTCGGAAATAAGCTTGTAAAGGAGTATCTACTTTAACTCCTTTTGGAACATATATAAATGATCCACCTGACCATACTGCGGAGTTTAGTGCAGCAAACTTGTTATCTGTCGGCGGGATTGTTTTTCCAAAATGCTCACGGAAGATATCTTCATTCTCTCTAAGAGCAGAATCAGTATCTTTAAAAACAATGCCCAAGTCTTCAAGTTCTACCTTCATATTATGGTAAACAACCTCGGATTCATATTGAGCAGATACACCAGCAAGATACTTTTGCTCTGCTTCAGGAATCCCAAGTTTATCAAATGTTGCTTTAATTTCTTCAGGGACTTCATCCCAAGATTTTTCCGATTTCTCAGATGGTTTTACATAATATGTGATTTCGTCAAAGTTCAACGAACCTAAATCTCCGCCCCATTGAGGCATTGGCATTTTATAAAAATGCTCTAAAGATTTCAAACGAAAATCAAGCATCCATTGTGGTTCATTCTTTAGCTTTGAAATTTCTTCTACAATTTCACTTGTTAAACCACGTTTTGATCTGAATATAGAAACGTCCTTATCGGCAAAACCGTATTTATAATCTCCGATTTCCGGCATTTTCTTCGCCATCGACCTGTTCCTCCTTCTTAAACGAAAGGGGTTTAAAACTCCCCTCATGTTTTACTTTTGTTCCTCTTCAGTTAATCCTTTTTCCATTGCCTTCCACGCTAATGTGGCACATTTAATACGTGCTGGAAATTTTGCAACTCCCTGAAGTGCTTCAATATCACCTAAATCGATATCGTCATCATATTCATTCCCCTGCATAATATCGGAAAAAATCTTCGAAAGCTTGATCGCTTCCTCTACTTTTTTTCCTTTAATCGCTTGGGTCATCATTGAAGCAGATGACATTGAAATGGAACAGCCTTCTCCCTCAAATCTTGCATCGATCACAACTCCATCTTCAACCTTGAAAGTTAATTGAATTCGATCTCCGCATGTAGGGTTGTTCATATTAATCGTATGACTGCCATCTTCTAAAATTCCGCGATTTCGTGGATTTTTATAATGGTCCATAATTACCCGACGGTATAAATTATCTAAATTATTAGAAGACATCGCTGAAATACTCCTTTGTTTTCACAAGTCCTTCAACCAGCTTATCAATATCGTCTTCCGTGTTGTATAAGTAAAAGCTTGCACGAGCCGTTGCAGATGCCTTTAGCCATTTCATCAATGGCTGGGCACAATGATGTCCTGCACGGACAGCAATGCCCTCAGCGTCTAGTACAGTAGCGACATCATGAGGATGCACATCGCTAATATTAAAGGTAACAAGACCTGCACGTTTGGAAGCGTCTAAAGGTCCATAAATTGTCATTCCAGGAACTGAAGACATTTTATCCAGCGCGTACTCTGCCAGCTTATGCTCATGATTTGCAATATTATCTAAGCCAATTTCATTTAAAAAGTCAATTGCTGCTCCAAGACCTATGGCCCCTGCAATGATTGGTGTTCCGGCTTCAAACTTCCATGGAAGCTCTTTCCATGTAGATTCTTGTAAATGAACGAAATCGATCATTTCACCGCCAAATTCAATGGGTTCCATTTTTTCTAACAAATGCTTTTTCCCATATAACACTCCGATACCAGTGGGAGCACACATCTTATGCCCAGAAAAAGCCAAGAAGTCGCAATCTAAATCTTGAACATCTATTTTCATATGTGGTGCACTTTGTGCCCCATCGACCACCATAATCGCACCATTCTCATGAGCAATTTGGGCAATTTCCTTAACAGGGTTAATAACTCCCAGTACATTCGATACCTGCATGACAGAAACTACACGGGTATTGGCCGTTATCGTTGCCCGCACATCATCAAGAGAAATCGTTCCATCCTCTTGAAGCGGGATGTACTTTAACGTTGCTCCGGTCCGTCTTGCAACCTGCTGCCAAGGAATAATGTTGCTGTGGTGTTCCATATAGGTAATGACAATTTCGTCACCTGCACTGAGGTTTTCAGCCGCATAGCTAGCCGCAACCGTATTTAATGCAGTTGTCGTACCCCGGGTAAAAATAACCTCCTGGGTAGACTTTGCATTAATAAACTTACGAACCTTTTCTCTAGCTCCTTCGTAGGCATCTGTCGCTCTAGTTCCTAGCGTATGAACACCACGATGAACATTGGAATTGATTTCTTTATAATATTTTTCCATTGTCTCAATGACTTGGATCGGTTTCTGAGAAGTTGCAGAACTATCTAGATAGACAAGTGGGTTTCCATTTACTTCCTGATCTAAAATAGGGAATTGACGACGAATATCAAGGACATTCATTATCGTACTTTCCTTTCAATTACTGCAGTTAATTGCTTTTTAACTCCTTCGATAGGAAGCTGATTAACTACAGGTGCAAGGAAGCCATGAATAACCAGGCGTTCTGCTTCTTTCTTCGGAATTCCGCGGCTCATTAGGTAGTAAAGCTGCACTGGATCCACACGTCCAACTGATGCAGCGTGTCCCGCTGTTACATCATCTTCATCGATAAGAAGAATTGGGTTTGCATCGCCACGTGCTTTTTCACTAAGCATAAGCACACGTGATTCCTGTTCTGCATTCGATTTTGAAGCACCATGTAAGATATGGCCAATTCCATTAAAAATGGACGAAGCGCTATCCTTCATAACACCATGCTTTAAAATATAACCTTCAGTGTTTTTACCAAAATGAACTACCTTTGTTGTAAAGTTTTGTGTTTGTTCGCCACGTCCTACAACAACCGTTTTGGTATCTCCGTAAGCACCATCGCCAACAAGGTTGGTTGTATTTTCTGAGATGGTATTACCTTCATTCATTAAACCAAGAGCCCATTCAATTCGAGCATCTCTGCCTGCTGAACCACGACGATTTACGTAGGTTGTGATGCCCTTCGCAAGAGTATCCACCGCACCATACTGAACTTTCGCACCAGCATTTGCGATTACTTCTGTCACAATATTAAAAACACTATTAGCAGTTTCAAGTGTTGACAGATAGTTTTCTACATATGTTACGGAACTATTATCGTCCGCAACGACAATGACATGATTGAAAAGGTTCGTATCTGCATGATCATGTAAATAAATAGAATGGATAGGTTCTTTAACTTCAATATTTTTAGGAATGTATAAGAATGCTCCGCCATTTACAAGTGCTGCATGTAAGGCAATTAGACGATGTTCATCAGTCTTAACTGCTTCTGTTAAAAAGTATTTTTGTACAAGTTCGCTGTGTTCACGAATGGCCGTAAAGATATCTGTAAAAATAACCCCTTGCCCTTTTAACTCCTCTGTTAGAGAAATATAAGCAGGTGTATGATTACGCTGGATATATAAATTTTTAGCTGCTGCTTCATCACCAATTAATGCTTTTACCTCTTCAGGAAGTTCAGCAAGTGATGAAAAACTGCTGCTTTTCACAGTATGAGTATCAAATTGAGTGAAGTTCCACTTATCAATTTTTGTTTTATCAGGCCTTGGCATTGGCAGAGTCTCGCTCAATTCAAAAGCTTTTAGACGAAATTCCTCCATCCAAGCAGGCTCGTTCATTTCTTTTGAAAAAGAACGAACAAAATCTTTATCAAATGATAAATTCGTTTCTGTTGTCATGATTATCCTCCTAACGCTAAACTCTTACGCTTCTTGCCCAACTGTTTCATCTTCGATTCCAAGTTCTTGCTTGATCCAGTCATATCCTTCTGCTTCTAAGCGTTGTGCAAGTTCTGGTCCGCCAGATTTCACAATGCGGCCCTGCATCATTACATGCACATGGTCAGGAGTGATATAGTTTAAAAGTCGTTGATAGTGGGTGATAATTAAACAGCCAAAATCTTCTCCGCGCATTTGATTGATTCCCTTTGAAACCACTTTCAATGCGTCAATATCTAACCCAGAGTCAATTTCATCTAAAATTGCAATTTTTGGCTCAAGCATCATTAATTGAAGAATTTCATTACGCTTTTTCTCTCCACCAGAGAATCCTTCATTCAGGTAACGTTGTGCCATATCAAGATCCATTTCAAGGAATTCCATTTGTTTATCCATTTTACGGATGAACTTCATTAAAGAAATCTCATTTCCTTCACCTAGACGGCTATTAAGCGCAGAACGCAAGAAATCGGCGTTTGTAACACCGTTAATTTCACTTGGATATTGCATTGCTAAGAATAGACCTGCACGTGCACGTTCGTCTACTTCCATTTCAAGAACATTTTCATCATCCAGCATGATAGAACCGCTAGTAACTTCATACTTAGGATGACCCATAATGGCAGAAGAAAGAGTAGACTTACCAGTACCATTTGGTCCCATGATTGCGTGAATTTCTCCACCTTTTATTTCAAGGTTTACACCTTTTAAAATTTCTTTCTCATCAATTGCTACATGTAAATCTTTGATAGTTAATGTTGATCCAGCCATATATATACCTCCGCAAAGATAATTTTGTATCTTGAAGCCTTAAACGTTGGCCCAAAATTCATTCTCACTTTATTCTCATTACAATCTTATAACAAATAGAATCTGTTAGCAACTCATAAACAGTAATAACGATACCGAAAAGAAAAAGAATTTTTATTTTCACTAACCCCAAACTAAATGAGAATGCATAAGCAATAAAGGAGTATGTTAATTCAGCATTTTATATCTTGTGACCGCTTTATGTATTCACATACGAACTAAATCATAACTTATTTTTCTCTAGTTTGCCAAGGCTAGCGCATTATTATTTCTTACCTATTTTTACCTATCAAATTGAATTCATGTATATAAACAGAAAAACCAGTGAATCATTATCACTGGCTTTCTGTTTTCTTCTTATAAGTATCTATTTTAGTCCATTTTGAATATTATTCTCCTGGAATAACAGCACCTTGGTATTTTTCTTCCAGGAATTTTTTAATTTCTTCTGATTGAAGAACCTCTACAAGTGTTTTAATCTCTTCACGGTCTTTGTCCTCAGAGCGAACGACAACAAGGTTTGCTGGTACTACGTCATCGCCTTCAAATGCAATCCCATACTTCCCAATGTCGATTCCGCCTTCTAATGCATAGTTCGTATTAATAACGACTGCATCACCTTCACCGCTCTCGAAAGAAGAAGCTAATAGTTTTGCTTCAATTAGAGTTGAGAAATCAAGGTCCTTTGGATTTTCCACAATATCCTCTACTCTTGCATTCGCTCCAACGCCTTCTTTAAGCTTAATTAATCCTTCTTTTTCAAAAATAGGTAAAATACGTCCATGGTCGCTTAGTGAATCACTCATAATAATTTTCGCACCTTTTGGAAGGTCATTTAAGCTTTTGAATTCCTTAGAATAAATTCCGATTGGTTCCTTATGAACGCCGCCTACACTTACAAAGTCGAAGTCCTTATTTTCTTCCATTTGCAATTCTAAATAACCTGGTGTTTGAAAATAGTTTGCGTCAAGTTCTTTATCTCTTAAAGCTACGTTTGGCAGGATGTAATCTTGAAAAACTTGTACTTTTAGATCAATGCCTTTTTCCTCTAATAATGGTTTTGCTGCCTCTAACACTTCTGCATGCGGTACAGCAGATGCTCCCACAACTAACTTTTTGTTTCCTTTTTCTCCTCCGTTATCTGCACTATCGTCTTTAGCGCCGCCGCAAGCTGTCAGGACAAATGCTGCTAATGCGATAATAATTAAACTAAATACTTTTTTCATACTCTAACTCCTCCTGTTATCGTTTATCTGTTCTTTTTGTAAAATAATCTCCAATAAATTGGATGATAAAAACCAAAATTAAAATGGCAACCGTTGCAACTAACGTTACAATGGGTCTATTGCGCTGAAATCCTTCAAGGTAGGCAAAATGTCCAAGCCCCCCTGCTCCGATTACTCCAGCCATTGCTGTAAAACTAACTAATGAAATAGCTGTAACCGTAAGCCCTGAAATTAATGCAGGCAAGGATTCCGGTATTAATACTTTAAAGATAATACGACCATGTGTTGCTCCCATTGATTGTGATGCTTCAATAACACCTTTATCGATTTCCCTAAGAGCAATTTCCACCATTCTGGCGTAAAAAGGGGCCGCTCCAATAATTAAGGCAGGCAGCGCTGCATTTGCACCAAGCATGGTTCCAACCAATAATTTTGTAAAAGGAATTAATAAAACTATTAAGATAATAAAGGGGATGGATCTAAAAATATTTACAAAGGCGGCAATAATAACATTTACCGATCTGTTTTCCCATAAATTACCCTTATCTGTTAGAAATAGCAGCAAACCAAGAACTATTCCTAAGATGAATGTAGTAAACACTGAAATGGAAGTCATATAAAGGGTTTCAAGCGTTGCCTCCCATAACTGATCCCACTTTACCATTTCGAAAAAGCTAGCCATTACTAATCACCTCCACACCGACTTGTTGAGAGTGGATATAATTAATGGCTTTCTGAATAATTTCTGCCTTACCATCTAAGTGTATAAATAAAGTACCGTAGGACCCGTTTTGAGTGTGTGAAATTTTCCCTTGCAGAATGTTTACGACAACGTCAAAATCCCTGATTAGAGTGGTAATCAATGGCTGTTCTGCTGCCTCTCCAACAAACGAGAGCTGAACCACCTTTCCATACGGATAACGTTCGAGTAAATGCTCAATCGTTTCTTTGGTTTCTTCAGGTTCCGTTACCTGCTGTACAAATCGTTTTGTTATGGACTGCTGTGGGTTTTTAAAAACATCTAACACCTGACCCAGTTCTACGATTCTACCACTTTCCATAACGGCTACACGGTGACAAATTTTTCGAATAACATGCATTTCATGTGTGATTAAGACAATGGTTAAGCCAAGTCTTTTATTAATATCAACTAATAAATCCAAGATAGAATCAGTCGTCTGCGGATCTAATGCAGAAGTGGCTTCATCGCAAAGCAGAACTTTAGGATTATTAGCGAGTGCCCTGGCTATTCCTACACGCTGTTTTTGTCCGCCGCTAAGCTGTGATGGATACGCATTTTCTCTTCCCTCAAGGCCGACTAATTTAATCAGTTCGTTTACCCGTTTCTGCCTTTCTGCACCGGTAACTCCAGCGATTTCTAAAGGAAAAGCAATATTTTCGCTGACCGTCCTTGACCAAAGCAAGTTAAAATGTTGAAAAATCATACTAATTTCCTGGCGTGCTTTCCTAAGTTCACTGCCTCTAATCTTTGAAATAACGCGGCCAGCAACGGTAACAGATCCTTCTGTAGGAAGCTCTAGACCATTTAGCATTCGAATTAACGTACTTTTTCCTGCACCACTATATCCGATAACACCAAAAATTTCTCCTTGATGTATTTCTAAGTTAACACCATCGACTGCCTTCAGCTGCCCCTGCTTAGAAGGGAAAACCTTCCCGACATCTTTTATAGAAATCATTCCATCACCTACTTTTTATCCAATAAAATATGAATGACAAAAATTCCAACTAAACCATACTGCTTAAATATAGGGTTTGACTGTTGTGCATAAAACATTCTTATATTAGAAAATTAAAAAGCCTTTCTGCATAGGCAGAAAGGCATCATAAATAAAGACCTTTCTCCCATCTTCCAAAGCATCCGCTTTGTGTGAATTGGCACCATTTCAATAAATATTGACGGTTGCCGGGCTTCATCGGGCACATCCCTCCACCACTCTTGATAAGAGTTATAGCATTCTATATTCAATTTACACGTTGATTGATTAAGCAATTGTTTTAGTACGAAAGTTATCTTAACATGGATAAAAATTGGTGTCAACGAAAATTTCTACAATTATGAATACACTCTTTTTAGGCTTTTGCTTTTAATGATGCGACACCTGTTGCTGTCTCAATCGCAGCTTCTAAGTCTTCTATTAAATCCTCTACATTTTCAATCCCAATGGAAAGACGAATTAAATCTTCCGAAACTCCAGCTGCCTTTAGTCCTTCTGCATCAAGCTGCTGATGAGTCGTGCTGGCAGGATGAATAATCAGGCTTTTCGCATCGCCAACATTGGCTACATGGGCAAACAGGGTAATTGAATCAATCAATTTTGCTCCTGCTTCTCTTCCACCCTTAATACCAAAAACAATCATCGATCCTGCTCCTTTTGGCAAATACTTACTAGCTAATGCATAATCAGGATGCGAGTTATGCCCTGGATACGAAATCCATTCTACTGCAGGATGATTTAATAAATATTCCACTACTGCCTTTGTATTAGAAATATGTTCTTTCATGCGGACGTGAAGGGTTTCAAGTCCAAGGGTGAATTGAAACGCATTTTGTGGACTTAAAGCAGGTCCTAAATCACGCAATAGCTGTACGCGTGCCTTAACAATATAAGCAGCAGCACCTAATGCTTCGGCGTAAACAAGGTCATGATAGCTTGAATCTGGAGTCGTAAAGCCTGGGAATTTAGCTGAATTCCAGTCGAATTTCCCGCCGTCTACAATAATCCCACCAGTTGTTGTTCCATTACCTAAAAGCCATTTTGTTGCTGAATGAATGACAATATCAGCACCGTATTCTATTGGTCTGCAAAGATATGGTGTCGCAAATGTATTATCAATTATTAATGGAACTCCTGCCTCGTGGGCAATGTCCGCAACTTTTTCAATATCAAGAATTCTTAAAGAAGGATTACCAATAGTCTCTGCAAACACCGCTTTTGTTTTATCCGTAATTGCTGCACGGAAGTTTTCTGGATTTTCAGGATCTACGAACTTAACCTTAATTCCATATTTCGGAAGGGTAACTGCAAATAAATTGTATGTTCCGCCATATAAATTGGAGGCCGAAACTATTTCATCTCCTGCTTCAGCAATATTTAAAATAGCCAAAGTAATCGCAGCCATTCCGCTCGCTACTGCAAGTGCTCCCACTCCGCCTTCTAATAATGCAACTCTGTCTTCGAAAACCGTCGTGGTTGGGTTATGGATGCGCGTATATATGTATCCCGTTTCCTTAAGTGCAAATAGATTAGCAGCATGTTCTGTGTTTTTGAATTGATATGCATTGTTTTGGTAAATTGGTACCGCGCGTGCTCCTGTAACTGGATCTGGAGCTAAGCCTCCATGGACACTTAATGTTTCAAAACGATAATTTTTTTTGTTTTCCCCCATACTAAAACACTCCTCTAAATTTATAATCATTTTAAGAAATAATTGAATACTTCTCTTCTGGTCTTGTTAAGTAAAAAATCGATTCGATTAGTAATATAGTGCGAAATGGTGCGGTTATGTTAAGCTTTTTATAGTGAATTAGATTCCTTAATTTTTCTTTCCCTTGAAGCAGGCTATAAATGGAATTCCGCTCACCACTTATCACATAAGTTCCAGCACTTTCATCATTGTCGACGAGTAAGAAAACTTCACCACGATGAAAAACAAGAATCTCCTCAGCATTATCGCTAATCAGTTTTATCTTTAGAACATCCAAGTTTTCAATCAACTTTAAGACGTGAGACTGTTTTCTGATAGCAGAAAGGAATACTTGTATCATTTCTTCCATTTTCCATCACTCCATTTACACTCCATTCTGTTATATATTCAAGTTAAATGATTAGAACTCCTTCATTCTTTCATCGACAAATTTCTCGTTTATCAAACAAAAAAAAACAGACGCCAGGCATCTGTTTTTAGACGATTGTTTTTACTTTTTCATATAAGAACGGAACTGATTGAAAAGCATAAATCTGATCGATCACGTTGCCGTCTTTAATTAATAACAGGCAGGGAACACTTTCTACTTCAAATTGCTTTGCCATTTCAGGATAAAAGTTCAAATTCACTTTTCCTATTTTCACATCAACCATATTTTCAATGACTTGGAGCATTCTGGATGCTACCTGACAAGTACCACATAAAGGAGTATAGAAGTAAATGAGTCCAGATGAATGATTTTTTAAGAATGATGATACCTCATCAAGGTTCCAATCGGTCATTTTTTAACCCATCTCTAAAAATTCAGAATGAACATCGATATTTGCACCTAAGAGGACTGTGGCAAGGTGATAAACTGGTGCTGTTGCAACTTCACGATACATTCTGTCAATATAGATATGTTCCGCTTGAGGGAACTCCCTTTTTAATTGTTTACGAAGCTTTTCACCAGCGTCATCAGCATCAACGAGAATATAAACGTCTTTATCCTCAAGTGTATCAATCAATTCATCCAATTTCGTCATGCTGATTGTCCCATTTGTGCAGACTATCTCCATGGGTTCCTTCAGAATACTTTTAACCTTTTTCTTATCTGATTTTCCTTCGACAATCAGAACTTTATCACCATACGTATCATTCATCATTCATCACCTATACAATCGAAAGTTATTTGTTTGATGTTAACATATTCAATAAATTTAATATCGTGTGAATATGTTAACTATACCACGATTATTTTTATGATAATAGGTGTTTGCTCAGTTATAAGCTGCTAGCACCATCCACCATCATCACAATCCGTATATTTTGCATCTGGCTGTTCCGTCACTGTTACATTCTGAAATATTTTCCGTTGTTCTACTTCAAATCGCTGATCTAGCTGGAAGGTCATGTCTCCTGGCAGCTGAATCTTACCAATTGGCGTATTATCAAGAAATAACTCCATCTCACCATTTTTCATTTTACCAACTACTCGATCTGTCACATCAATTTTCTGTTGTTTCAATGTCATACCAAGAGCCCCTTTTAATTAAAGTTTATTCTAGTATCTCCTAGTTTTAGAAGTTACATGGTGCTAATTTTCTCCATAAAAAAACACCTTGATAAACAAGGTGTTTTGTAATACTAATCTTCTTTAATCATTTCTTCATATTGCTCTGCAGTCATTAGGTTTTCTATTTCACTGCTATTAGAAGGCTCGATCACAATCATCCATGCTTTTTCGTATGGAGATTCGTTCACGAAT
Organism: Neobacillus niacini; assembly: GCF_019749295.1. Classification (GTDB taxonomy): domain Bacteria; phylum Bacillota; class Bacilli; order Bacillales; family Cytobacillaceae; genus Neobacillus; species Neobacillus niacini_D. Next base: position 65,916 of record NZ_JACWFG010000004.1, on the reverse strand, counting down.
TCAGGGCTGTCACTTAAATCTTCGTTAATGGCAACAACCTTACCGCTTAACGGAGCATATAATTCTGAAACTGTTTTAACAGATTCAACACTGCCAAATGGCTCATCTGCAGTCACTTCATCGCCAACTTCAGGAAGTTCAACAAACACGATGTCGCCTAACTCAGATTGTGCAAAGTGAGTAATCCCTACACGGACTGTTTCTCCTTCAACCTTTACCCACTCATGTTCTTCAGAATAACGCAATTCCTTTGGTGTAGTCATTTCAAAATCCCTCCATTAATTTCTAAATCTTCAGCACATATATCAATTTATCCCTGCTGCCTTTTTGAAAAGTATTGATTATGCTTATAACCACATCTTCTCATACTCTTCTTCTTTAAATCCTACTGTTACTTTTTCTCCATCACTAACTAATGGTCTTTTGATTAGCATCCCATCCGAGGCTAACAAATCTAGCAGCTCATCTTCAGAAGCAGTGGATATTTTATCCTTAATACCCAATTCACGATACTTTTGTCCGCTCGTATTAAAGAACTTCTTTAATTCAAGGTTGCTTTTTTCGTAATACTCCCGAAGTTCTGCCTTTGACGGCGGGTTTTCAACAATATGTATTTCTTTGTAGGAAAGCTGATGTGCATCAAGCCATTTCTTAGCATTACGGCATGTACCACATTTCGGATACCAGTAAAAAGTAAGAGACATCTGTTTCCACCCTCCTTTGCACAAACATCAATGACGTCAATCGTCACTTGAATAGTAACATATCAGGAAAAAAAGTAAAAATACTTCCCTTACAAAAATTCGACTAAATCTGCGTATTTCCTGCTTAACGAACAGAAAAAATTTAGACTCCCACAAAAGAGGGGAGCCTAAAAACTTATTTATTAAACAATATAGCGTTCTGCTTCAATAAGCACATCAGCAGCTTCACGTTTCTTAGCAATCACATTGATTGGCGTATGGCGAGTAAGTTTGCGAAGTGCAGATACTAGCATACGAAGTGTATCTCCTTGTTCAGTTGCAACTAACGTTTCTTTTGCATGCTGCTCGATTTCGTTAAATGCTTCTTGACAGAAGATTTGTGTGTAAAGAAGCTTTTGTTTATTTTTCTCAAGACCATTCTTTGCAATTGCCTTTTCTGTCCGCAGAAGTGCAGATTCCATTGCATAGGCATTTGAAACAATGTCAGCAATATTTGATAAGATTTCTTGTTCTTTATCAAGAGCTTTACCAAATTTTTGTGCAGCTAAACCGGCAGCTAATAAGCCGATTTTCTTGGCATTGCTTACTAAATGCTTTTCTTGTGCTAGCGGCTCATCGCCTGGCTCTTCAGGCATTAACATCATAATTTCTTCTTGGAGTGCCATGGCCTTTTGGAACAGCGGAAGCTCACCTTTGAATGCTTTCTTTATATATGTTCCTGGTACTAGGAGACGGTTAATTTCATTTGTTCCTTCAAAAATTCGATTGATACGTGAATCTCGGTAAGCTCTTTCGATTGTATATTCCTGCATAAAGCCGTATCCACCGTGAATTTGAACACCCTCATCTACCACGTAATCTAGAACTTCACTACAGAAGAATTTATTAACAGAGCATTCAATCGCATATTCAGCAATTGAGTTGGCTACTAACTTAATATCCTTCTGCTCTTCAGTTGTAAGCTTTCCTTGATTATCTTCATAAAGTCCAATCGTACGGTAGACAGAGCTCTCAGCAGCATAGATCCTAGAGGCCATTGTACCGAATTTTTCTTTTGTTAAATTGAACTGAGAAATTGGTGTATTAAATTGCTTACGGCCATTTGCATATTTAACGGCTAATTCAAATGCATTTTTAGAACCGCCCACTCCGCCTACAGCTAATTTGTAGCGTCCGATGTTTAAGATATTAAACGCAATGACGTGACCTTTTCCATACTCTCCTAATAGGTTTTCCACAGGGACAGGTACATCTTCTAGAATAAGTGTACGAGTAGAAGAGCTCTTAATTCCCATTTTCTTTTCTTCAGCGCCAGTAGAAACTCCAGGGAAGTCTTTTTCAACAATGAACGCAGTGAAATGTTCACCATCTATTTTTGTATAGACAACAAATACATCGGCAAAACCAGCATTGGTAATCCATTGTTTCTCGCCGTTAAGAATGTAATGTGTACCTGCTTCGTTTAGTTTTGCTGTTGTTCTTGCACCAAGTGCATCTGAACCTGAACCTGGCTCTGTTAAGGCGTATGCTGCAATCTTTTCACCAGAAGCTAGTGCCGGTAAATATTTTTTCTTTTGCTCTTCGTTACCGAATAAAACGATAGGCAGTGAGCCGATTCCAACATGTGCGCCATAGGAAAGTGAGAAGCCGCCAGCTTTTGACATTTTCTCAGTTACCAGTGATGAAGTCACTTTATCTAAACCTAGACCATCATACTCCTCAGGTACATCTGCTGCTAAAAGACCTAGATCTCCAGCTTGCTTTAATAGTTTTACTGTGCGATCAAATTCATGATTTTCAAGATGTTCCAGTTGTGGAAGCACTTCTTTTTCTATGAAGTCCTCTGCAGTTTTCGCGATCATTAGTTGCTCTTCGTTAAAATCCTCTGGTGTTAACATTTGATCATAGGAAATATCGTCGATTAAAAAGCTTCCGCCTTTAATAATTTTTTCTGCTTGTTGTGTCATCAAAAATTCCTCCTAATCTTTTATAGCCAGCCGTAATTCATCAATGAATTCTTTACGTCGTTTTAAAGAAGTTCGAAAACTCCTGCAGCGCCCATTCCGCCGCCTATGCACATGGTTACGACCCCAAATTGCTGGTTCCGGCGTCTTAGTTCGTGGATTAGTGTTAACGTAAGTTTTGCACCTGTACAGCCAAGCGGATGACCTAGTGCAATTGCCCCGCCATTTACGTTTACTTTTTCTTCATCGAGACCAAGCTCGCGAATGACTTGCAGGGATTGAGAAGCAAATGCTTCGTTTAATTCGAAAAGATTTATATCGGATAATTCTAGACCAGCCAGTTTAACGGCCTTTGGAACTGCGACAACAGGACCAACTCCCATAATTTCCGGCGGTACACCTCCGACCGCAAAGGATCTGAATTTAGCTAATGGCTTTAGCCCAAGTGACTCTGCTTTTTCACGGTCCATTATCATTAAAGCTGCTGCTCCATCACTTGTTTGTGAGGCATTGCCAGCTGTAACAGAACCTGTCACAGAGAAGGCGGGACGAAGTTTTGCTAAAGATTGTACGTTTGTATCAGGGCGCACGCCTTCATCTTGAGAAAATTTGATTGTTCTCTCAACTAGCTTGTTGTCCTTTCCGACAGAACGGAAGGTAACTTCCACGGGAACAATTTCATCCACAAATTTTCCTTCTTGAATGGCTTTTGCAGCTTTCTGATGGCTGCGAACAGCAAATGCGTCTTGGTCCTCACGCGTTATACCATATTTCTTGGCTACTTCTTCAGCAGTATGACCCATTCCCATGTAGTACTCTGGCGCTGATTCTGCTAGTTTTACATTTGGACGAACCACATGCCCTGCCATTGGGATTAGACTCATCGATTCCGCTCCACCAGCAATCGCTGTATCGGTGTGACCGAGCATTATCCCTTGTGCTGCATAGGCTATCGCTTGTAGTCCAGAAGAACAAAAACGGTTAATGGTGATTGCCGGAACTGTGTGCGGCAGGCCTGCAAGTGCCCCAATATTCCGAGCCATGTTATTTCCCTGCTCAGCTTCAGGCATCGCACATCCTATGATTAAATCATCAATATTTCCTTCGTAATTTCCTGCACGTTTTAATGTTTCTTTTACAACCAATGCTCCCAAATCATCAGGGCGAACATGGGCAAGCGTACCTTTCTTCGCTTTACCAACCGGGGTTCGTGCTCCGGCTACAATTACCGCTTCTCTCATGCGTGTTCCCTCTCTTTCTCTTATAGTAGCAATCTATTTGTCTAGCTTCCGCGCTTAGGCGCTTTTCGCTTTTCATTTTAATTACGTAAAGGTTTTCCTTTTACTAACATGTGCTGCATACGCTGTTGTGTTTTTCCTTCTCTTATTAAGCTTAAGAACGCTTCTCTTTCTAAATCCAATAAATATTGCTCATCCACTTCTGAGCCGTATGGAACTTTACCGCCCGCAATGACATATGCTACTTTTTTAGCTATTTTTAAATCATGCTCTGAAATATATCCTGATAAGTACATGGATTGTGCTCCCAGTAAGAGTGTAGCGTACCCTGTTTCACCCACTACTGGTACTTTTCTGCGTGCCTTTTGTACATATCCCTTTTCATGCAATGCGAGTACAGCCTGCTTTGCGTCGTATAACAAGTGATCTCCGTTAATACTGATGCCATCACCTAAGCCTAAGAAATTATTCTCTCGAGCTTCTGCACCAGATGTGGATACTTTTGCAGTGGCAATCGTTTCAAACACTTTGTTTGCTACAGCCTGTAAATCAATTTGGACGCCATTCGGCAGACCTTCTAAGTGTTTAATATATAACTCTTTATTACCGCCGCCGCCAGGAAGTAAGCCTACACCTACTTCAACCAATCCCATATAGGTTTCAGCCGATGCTTGAATGTGTGCAGCAGGTAAACATACCTCAGCCCCTCCGCCAAGTGTCATGGCAAATGGTGCTGCTACGACTGGTTTTGCACTGTATTTCACCTTCATCATCGCATTTTGGAATTGACGAATAACCATATCTAGCTCATAAATATTGTCATCCTGAGCTTCCATCAGCATCATAGCGAGGTTCGCACCAACACAGAAGTTTTTACCTTGGTTACCGATTACAAGCCCCTTGTAATTCTTCTCCACTTCGTCAATAGCAAAGTTAATCATCTGAATAATATCAAGACCAATCGCATTATTCGGTGAATGGAATTCAAGAAGTGCTACACCATCACCTAAATCAAGCAAGCTGGCACCGCCATTCTTCTTAATTACGCCCTTTTGTTTTTTTAATTGTTTTAAATCGATCGCTTTTGGATTACTTTCAACTAAGCGATATTCCCCATTTTTATAGAAGAATACTTCGCCATTTTCTTCTAAATAGAATGAAGTTTGGCCCTTAGCCAGCATTTCTGTTACCCATGCTGGAATTTCCAAGCCATCATTCTTCATTTTTTCAACTGACTTCTCTAATCCAATGGCATCCCATGTTTCAAACGGACCCATCTCCCATCCGAAGCCCCATTTCATAGCACGGTCAATATCGACGATGGTGTCAGCAATTTCTCCTAACAGCTGCGCAGAATATACTAGAACCGGACTAAAGATGTTCCATAAAAGCTCACCAGCACGGTCCCCGGCGTATACAAGCGCTTTCAATTTATTTGCAGTGCCTTTTTCCTGTTTACTTAATTCGGTTGCTGTTGTTTTTAGTTTTTTACGTGGAATATAGTCTAAAGAAGCAGGGTCAAGTTCAAGGATTTCTTTCCCTTTTTTCAGAAAGAAGCCTTGCCCAGATTTGCTTCCCAGCCAGCCTTTTTCAAGCATGGTTTTCATAAAACCAGGAACTTCAAAAACTTCTTTTTCTTTTCCGGTTACTTTCTCATAAACATTTCCTGCGACATGTGCAAATGTATCAAGTCCCACTACATCCAGCGTACGGAAAGTTGCACTTGAAGGACGGCCGACTAATGGTCCAGTAACAGAATCGACTTCACCTACGCTATATCCGCCCTTCAGCATTTCTTGGACAGTAATCAGGAGGCCATAAGTTCCAATTCGGTTTGCAATAAAGTTTGGTGTATCTTTTGCAAGAACGACACCTTTCCCTAATACATCCTCGCCAAAGGTTTTCATGAATGAGACAACTTCTTGACTCGTATACTGAGTAGGTATTACTTCAAGTAATTTTAAGTATCTAGGCGGGTTAAAGAAGTGGGTGCCTAGGAAATGCTTTTTGAAATCCTCAGACCTGCCTTCTGCCATCGCTTCAACAGAGATTCCCGATGTATTCGAGCTGATAATGCTCCCTGGTTTCCGATATTGTTCAACCTTTTCAAAGACCTGCTTCTTTACATTCAGATTTTCAACGACAACCTCGATCACCCAATCAACATCTTTCAATTTAACAAGGTCATCTTCTAAGTTACCCGCTTCAATTAGTGCAAGATTCTTTTTTACCGCTAGTGGTGCAGGTTTTTGTTTTAATAACTTCTGAATGGATTGGCTGCTAATACGGTTACGAACTTGTTTATCTTCAAGCGTCAGCCCTTTTGCTATTTCATCGTTTGTTAACTCCCGAGGTACAATATCCAATAATAATGTTGGAATGCCGATGTTTGCTAGGTGAGCAGCAATCCCTGATCCCATAACTCCTGATCCTAAAACAGCTGCTTTTTTAATAAGTTGGTTCAACATTGTCTCCCCCTTTAAGGCTTTGAATGAACACTCATTCATTTTTTTGTCAAAAAAAATTCATAAATAAACGAATGAGTTCTGCTACTTATAACTATAGAATATTTAAAAAATTTGCGCAATAACTAATCGTGGAAAATTAAATTTTTTTTTCGTAAACGTTTTTTTCTTCATAAAAAGATAGAATTGGACATCCTATAAACGAGGTGATGAAGCATGGGAAAAATGAAGAAAAACCCATCTAAAAGAGGCGTAAGTGCCGCTAGCGTTCAAGGAAACGCCGGTCCTGGCGGAGAACAAAACGATAAAAACAAAGTAAACTCCCAAAACAATCAATATAAAAGATAAAAAGTAAAACCCGAGATATCAAAAAGGCTTAGAGATGCATATATTTCTAAGCCTTTTTTAATATTTTCCTTTTTCGCGAAGCTGCCCTGTAAGTTGTTCAAGTTCATTAGATACTAGAGCTAGTTGATAAATAAGCGGAGAAATTTCGCTTATTTAGGAAATAGCACTAAAAATCGTTTCAATAGACGGAGGAATTCCGTCTATTGAAGCAAAAAACGAAAAAATAGAAGATTTTTCTTTGCATAACCGGAAAACCTCCGCTTATTTACCCCGAAACAAGCTTTGTTCTGTAAATAACCGGAAATTCTCCGCTTATTTTAACTATCACTGGTTATTCAATTATAATCCACGTACTAAATCACAAACAAACTTCATACCTTGTGATTTACTAGGCAAATTGGGCAATTAAAATTCGTGAACCCGAGGCATTGCCCTCCGGTTTTATTTTTTTGCTGTGCTGCGGTGTTTTTCGTTTAATTCTTTAATTTCACCAATGATTGTTTTCATTTCGTCCTTTGCCTCCGGGTAGAGTTCATTCCAGTGCTTCGCTAAGGCTGGCATTGATTTGGCAATATGCGTATACAATGCATATGCCTTTACCTTTTCGGTTGTCTCCTCACTAGACTCACCAACGAGTAATTCGCTATATTTCTCAAGTAAAGCTTTGAATTGCTCCGCAAATATTTTCTCCATCAAGGCACACTCCATCCTTAACCAGATGAGTACATGGACATGTTTTACAGCGTTTTGACCCCAGCTGATAAGTAAAACAACAAGTTTTTCTGATCCTGACCTCATCTTGGTTCTTTTCTGTATAATATTTCTGTATTGGATTTAGATTGTATCTGCCAAACAAGAGTCCTTCTGCTTCATTAATTAAAAAACGGAAATCACTTAGCACGTTTGGATTATCGCTGTCCTTTAATTCCGACTCATATAACCAGAACAGATAAACAGCGATATTTTCCCATAAAATTAATTTAGAAACCTTGAACGTTTTTTCAAAATGTTCAATGATAGGATAGATATTGTTAGCAAATAGATTGATGTAAACACGTTTCCGCCATTCATGCCTGTTTTCTCCATCCCATTCCTCGATAGATGGATCTTTTAAAGAAATCGTTGGGAGCCAGTCTTTTCCACGTTCCGCTTCTTCCATTTCAATATTATCCAAGGATAAATTCAATTTCTTATTATCCGCCGTCATTGCAAAAAGGGAAATAACCGCAATAAATGCATATCTCTTAATAAATATGGAGGCGGCCGCTCTTTCTGAAGGAGCTCCTATTGATTCTGCCAAATTTTTCATAAAATCTGTTACATATGCTTTTTCAAGTAGATTTGCCACGTTAAATGATTTGCCTGATTCCGGCCTAAGCCTGTATTTCTGCAGGGCACCCAAGTCATTCTCTTTAAGTATATTACCCATTCGACACAGCCGCCTTTTGGAGGATTCGTCTTCCTTTTCCATAAGGGATACATAACGGTGTTCCAAATAGCGGATCCATTGTAACTTCACATTCCATGCCAAAAACATTTTTGACAAGACTGCGATTTATCACGTACTCAGGCTTTCCTTGATCATATACCTTCTGATCCTTTAGGGCAACGATATTGTGTGCATAGCGGCAGGCAAGATTCAGGTCATGAAGGACCATCACAACTGTTCTTTTTCTCTTTTCATTCAGTTCAAAAAGAAGGTCAAGTATTTCAATTTGGTGTGTCATATCTAAGTATGTTGTTGGCTCATCTAAAAGAATAACGTCCGTATCCTGCGCCAATGTCATTGCAATCCAGGCACGCTGCCTCTGACCGCCTGAAAGAGAGTCAACAGGCCTTTCCTTTAAATCCTCGAGCCTTGTAGCCTTTAAGGCATCATTGACTTTTTTCTCATCTTCTTCTGACCATTGTTTTAACCATGATTGATGTGGATAGCGCCCTTGTTTCACCAGCTGCAGGACCGTCAACCCTTCTGGGGCTGTGGGTGACTGCGGCAAAATGGCCATTTTCTTTGCCACTTCCTTCGTAGAAAGCTTTGCAATCGCCTCCCCCTCCAGTATAACAGAGCCAGACTTTGGTTTAAGAAGACGGGCAATGGAACGAAGAAGAGTTGACTTTCCACATCCATTCGCCCCAATAAAAACAGAAATTTCACCTTTTGGAATTTTCAAATCCAACTCGTCTATTATCAGAGTTTCCCCGTAGGAAAGTGACAGATTCTTCGTTTCGATTGCACTCTTCATCTTCTTCGCCCCTTTAAGCATTTCTTGTTTTAAAAAGTAAATATATAAAATATGGTGCACCGATTCCTGCTGTAAAAACTCCTGCAGGAATTTCCAGCGGTGAAAACATCGTTCTTCCAATTAAATCAGCGAGCATGACGAGAATTCCGCCAATTAATGCTGAAACTGGCAATAAGGCTCCAAACGAGGATCCGACCAGTCTTCTAGCCATATGCGGCGCCATTAACCCAACAAAACCAATTCCTCCTGCAAAGGCCACCGAGCCGCCGATTAAAGCTGTACTAATCATTAATAAAAAGAATCTTTGCCCCTGTATCTTACCGCCTAGGCCTGTGGCAACTTCATCGCCAAGTTCTTGAATATTTATCGTTCTAGCAGCAGCAAACGCAATAATTAGAAATACAACACTCCAAGGAAGTAATGTACCAACATTATTCCAGTTGGAACCATAAACTGTACCTGTTATCCAAATATTAGCCTGACTTGCTTGATAAATAGGACCCATAATCATCATTAACGTTGTCAACGCTTGCATCAAGGTTGATATCCCAATACCAATTAGTACTAGTCTAATGGGTGAAACCCCATTCTTCCATGCCAATAAATAAACTAAAAATGCTACGACACCAGCACCTAAGAAGGCCGCTAATGGGAGCCAATTAATACTCACAGTCAGCGCATTGCTTTCATCCGAGAATAAGGCCAGAAAGCCTACCACCGCTGCACTTGCTCCACCTGTAATACCGAGAACGTCAGGTGACGCAAGTGGGTTTCGAATCATCCCTTGTAAAATTCCACCAGCAACAGCTAATGAAATACCGACAATCAGGGCAATAATAATTCTAGGCAAACGAAAGGATGTTATGATTAGCGTTTCCATTTCAGGACCGCTGCCTGCAAATACTTTTAAAACAGTCAGTGGATTTATTTTCATTTCACCAATCGCTGTACTGACCACAAACACGATGAAAGCAACTATCATTAACACAACAAATGTAATTGTTGCATTGCGGTCTAATAGAAAGGATAACTTCCCGTTGAAGAAGCGAATATTTTTATATTTGCTCATCGTGCGTTGAACCCCTTTCTAGCTATGTAAATAAAGAATGGAGTTCCGATGATAGCTGTCATGACTCCGACCGGCACCTCGGACGGCATCAGTACATATCTAGCAGAAATATCTGCTGCTACCAATAAAATCGCACCTAATATACCTGACAAAGGAATAACCCATCGATGATCGATTCCAATGATTGTTCTAGTAATATGTGGAATCACAATGCCTACAAAACCAATTGGACCGGCAACGGATACAGCTCCGCCTGCCAGCAGAATAACAATTATACCAACTGAAACTTTTACAAGTCCTGTTTTTAAACCCAGTCCCTTTGCCACGTCTTCACCCATTGAGAGAATATTCATTTTCCCAGCAATGATAATCGAGGCAATCCAGCCAATTCCCAAATAGGGTAAAACAGAAACAAGTGTCTCTAACTTCCGTCCCGATACAGAACCAGCCAGCCAAAATAGTACCTGCTCAAGTGCCGCCTCATCGATAACCAATAATCCTTGGGTAAAAGATGAAAACATTGCCGCAATAGCTGCACCTGCTAATGTCAGCTTCATCGGTGTTAAGCCCTCCCGGCCGACAGACCCAATCGTATAAACACTAATAGCCGCAATGGCAGCTCCTAAAAAGGCGAGTCCACTAAATGCCTGCAAACTTGAGACGGAGAAAAGGGTTACTGCTGCTACTACTGCAAATCCTGCCCCTGCATTTATACCAAATATTCCTGGTGAGGCCAGCGGATTTTTGGTTAATGTTTGCATTAACACTCCAGAAATCGCTAAGCTCGCACCTACTGCAGCTGCAATAAGTGCTCTCGGAAGTCGCACGGTTTGAATAATAATATGTTCATTTGAGCCATTATAATGGGTAAAGGCATCAATAGCCGTACGTAATGAAGTTTCTGTATACCCAAAAATGACACTGGCACACATGAAAAACAACAGCAAAAGTACGGAGGTTAGTAATCCCGCCCATCTTAATGCACTATTTTTTAAAAGCATTTGTTTTAAAACCTTTCTAAACATATTTCTTGTATAAATGCGCTTTACTTACCTTAAGTTTATATCCAATTGATAATGATTGTCAATGAGGCTGATAACCATTTTCAACTAATTGGACATAAGTCTAAAAAAATGTCAATGATATAAAACTAGAATTTCAAATAAAGCGTTGACATTAAGGAATATCCATTTTATTATAAGGTTGTCATTGAAAATGATTATCATTTACAATTAAAACAAGGGGGATACATACAAAAATGAAACGACTTAATCCACTATTTACACTTTTTTCTATCATCGCACTTTTTTTGCTAGCTGCTTGCGGTGGTACGGAAGAGAAAACTACTGAAAAAGAGGATACAACAAAGACGACAGAAGAAACAAGCTATACGGTTGAACACTCTATGGGATCTACAACGATCAAAGGCACTCCCAAACGAGTTGTCATCCTAACAAACGAAGGTACAGAGGCTTTGCTGGCAATGGGTGTTACTCCTGTTGGTGCAGTAAAATCTTTTACTGGTGATCCTTGGTATGATCATATTGCTGACCAATTAAAAGATACCCAAGTGGTTGGTGTAGAAAGTGAAGTCAATGTAGAAGCAATTGCTGCTTTAAAACCTGACTTAATTATCGGTAATAAAATGCGCCAAGAAAAAATCTATGATCAATTAAAAGCAATCGCACCAACTGTTTTTGCCGAAACACTTCGCGGTGACTGGAAAGTAAACTTTGAACTTTATGCAAAAGCTTTAAACAAGGAAGAGAAAGGCAAAGAAGTACTTGAAAAGTATGATTCACGAATTGCTGAGTTAAAAGAAAAGCTTGGCGATAAATTGAATATGAAGGTTTCCATGGTTCGCTTTATGGCTGGGGAAGTTCGTATTTACCATAAGGATACATTTTCTGGAGTTATTTTAGGAGACCTGGGATTTGCTCGTCCTGAGAGTCAGAATGTTGATGATTTCGCGGAAAGAAACGTCACAAAAGAAAGAATTCCGGCCATGGAAGGTGATATTCTTTTCTACTTCACTTACGAAACAGGTGATGGAAAAGGCTCTGAGCTAGAAAAGGAATGGATTGCTGACCCACTTTTCAAGAATCTAGAAGTAGCGAAAAAAGGTGAAGTCCACAAGGTTAGTGATACCATTTGGAATACAGCTGGCGGCGTGCTCGCAGCAAACCTAATGCTGGATGATATTGAGGAATTCTTTTTAAAGTAAAAAACAAAACGCGGGGATTTAATCTCCGCGTTTTTTTTACTAGTTTAGTCAGTTGTTGAAAACATGTATTTTTTATAGTGGTAACGAATTGAAAAGATTAATCCTATCCCCAGCATATTCCCCATCAGAGAACTGCCTCCATAACTAATAAACGGTAATGGAATCCCTGTAATCGGAAGCACACCAATCGTCATTCCGATATTTTGAAACACATGGAAAGTTATCATACTAATGATCCCCACGCAAATGTACGTATAAAAGTTATTCTTCGTTTCCATACCAACCTTTGTAATATGGTAAATCAATAAGAAAAACAAACTAACGAGAACACTAGCACCAATAAAACCAAATTCTTCCCCAACGACACTAAAGATAAAATCCGTATGGCTTTCCGGTAAGTAGACTTCCCTATTTCCATAACCTTTACCGCCCGTTTGCCCTGATCCAATCGCCAGCAGAGACCTTGTTAACTGATAGCCTGCTGAGCTTTGGAAATTATAGGGATCTAACCAGGAATAAATTCGGCTGAATTGATACTGCCTTACACCTAAATACTTTTCAAGAATTTCGGGTTTTATTAAAACAAAATAAAAAATGACTGAAATCAGACCAGTTCCAATTGTAAATATTGGAACCAGTATCTTCCAAGTAATACCTGAAATAAAAATCATCCCAAGCAGGATAGCCAAAAACACCAATGAAGTCCCTAAATCCTGCTTAATAATAAGTATCAAGGGGACCATTGTTATAACACCCAGCTTAATTAACAACCAGAAATCGGATGAAATCGTTTTGACTGGGTTCTTTTGATGATGTTCATCAATCACTTTTGCTAGTGTTAAAATAATAAAGATTTTGACAAACTCTGAGGGCTGAAGTGACCCAATTCCAGGAACCTTAAACCAGTTTTTTGCTCCATTGATTACAGGTGCGATACTTTCTGGTGCTATGATTAAAAAAACAAGAAGAAATATTCCTGCTCCGTAAGCATACCAAGTTAATTTTTTTAGCTGGTCAGAATCAAGCCTAATAACTGCTGCAATAATTCCACAACCGATTCCATAAAAAATAATTTGCTTAATTAAGAAGTTACTGTCATATTGACCACTAGCCTGAGCACTGTATATAGATACGCAACTTGCTAGAAACATTAACATTAAAATGAAAACAAGGCTATAATCAAGTTTGGAAGTTGTATTTTTAGTTGATGTCATTGTTCACACTCCTTTATGCAAGGTCTCAAAAAGGAACTTGTACATTATCTCATTATATTTTTTAATAGAACAAAGCACAACTTATAACCTAAGATTGGGTTAATTTACATATACAAAAAAATGAAAGCCCCTGCTATTAGGCGCTTCCATTTGTGTAATATTTACTTTTAATGTCGTCTGCCATCCAATGTAAATTATTTGGGACCTGCGGAATACCATAGCCGATATAAAGCGGGGTCGTCACGAACCGGGGGACAATTTTCACATAAATCCTTCGATTATAATGATGAAAGAAAAGATTATAGCTGCTCGCCTTAAAAGGGAAGTTATACAGGATATAATGCACTGCTTTTTGAAGATTGACGCCAAAGGTTTCTTGATAGCTGGAATCATCCATATCAATATTAAACTCATAGAAACCGACCTTCGGTTTTGTCGATAACGTAAATCTAACTCCATCCTTTTCTTCTATTAGAATACCCTCAAACACATCCTCCGTTACGTTTTCCTTATAGTTTATATCATTTAATCCTATAATTTGCATATGTGGATGCGCTAAGGTTCCGCCCGATAATGGACCATGATTCTTGAAAAAAATCACCGATTCATATTTCCCTGTTTTATCCATCTCCAGCCAATGCCTAATCGCAAACTGCAGCAGTCTATGTAGATATGGAAGCTCATAGGTAGATAATTCACCATGGCAATCATCAGTTTCGATTAAAACGGTTTGGTAGGCATTTTCTAGGACAGGATACTTATTTTTCAAAAGTATGATAGGTCCATCCACTTCAATGAGATCTGTCAATTCTTCCCGTACACAAAAAGGGCATGGCTGCTGTTTATTTCTAATATTTTCTGGTTTCTTAACACCAATTGATGTATTGAAATGTAGATGGCTATTTTTCAAATGTAGCGCTCCTCTCCAAAATACTTACTTCTATTTTATGGGAGTAACTGCTTCAATTGCACTATTTTTGCCTTGGTAATAATTAAAAATTTCTTGGTTATTTGCAGAGGAACGCGCATATCTATACTATGTACAGGCTCTATGGTGCAGAAAGAGAGGTTTGGATATGTTAGGAAAATTGGAAGCACTCATATTAGGAATTATTCAAGGATTAACGGAATTTTTACCCATTAGCTCTACTGGTCATTTGTATTTAGGCAGAAATTTATTTGGGTTGCAGGAAGCTGGTTTATTATTAGATACCATGCTTCATGTAGGTACCTTGCTTGCTGTTTTTGTTTTCTATAAGGACGAGTTTGTTAAGATTATTAAAAATCCCTTTAGTAAACTCACCTTCCTATTAATAGTAGGAACCATCCCCGCTGTAGTGATTGGTCTGCTTTTCAAAGACTACTTTGAGGAGATTTCAAAGACAGGGGTTACGATTGGGTGGGAGTTTTTAGTTACCGGCTTATTTCTATGGATAGCTGATTCGGCAAAAAATGGCTATAAAAAAATGGATGATATTAGTTATACCGATGCTTTCATCATTGGCTCCTTTCAAGCTGCCGCTATTTTACCAGCCATTTCGCGCTCCGGCTTTACAATTGTCGCTGCTTTGTGGAGAAAATTAGACCGTGAAACAGCTGCTTATTTCTCCTTTCTGTTATCTACGCCCGCTATCGTGGGAGCAGTAATTCTTCAATCTCTCGATCTATTTAGCGGTACAGGCGAAGAAATCTCACTATCTGCCTTGGTGATTGGTATCCTTTCCTCTGCCCTATTTGGCTATTTTGCCGTTAAGTGGATGATTGGCTTCTTAAAGAAGCATTCATTAAAGCCCTTTGCCATTTACGTCTGGATTTTAGGTTTTGCGGTATTATTTTTCCAGTTCACTGGACAATTCTAATAAAAAATGCGGCTCGATATCCGAGTCGCATTTTTGTTTGTTTTTATACTGTAATGGTTTCTTTAGCCATTTCATTTGCGGCTTCAACAACTTGTTCTTTTGCTTTTGCCATAATTTCTGGTACTTGTTTTGGAAAGTGATCCATTCCCTCAGCAAAAACGGTAGGCAATACGTCCATTCCTAAGAAGCTGAGTACCTTGGTTAGGAAACGATCGCCGAATTCAAATTCAACCATTGGCCCAGTGGAATAAATTCCGCCGCGGGTTTGAATATGAAGTGCTTTACGATTTGTAAGTAATCCTTTGGCACCTTCATGTGTATTCACAAAAGTTTTGTTTACGATAAATAAATTATCAAGGAAAGCCTTTAATATAGCTGGTGACCCAAAATTCCAAATTGGAGTAACAAACACGTAATAATCAGCAGCAATAAAACGGTCTGCTAAGGCATGCATAGCCGTAATTTGTTTTTGTTCCCCCTCTGTAAGCTCATCAAAGGTTTTACCCATGAAAGATAATTTAGCACGAGCATATAACAAATCCATATCAATTTGCGGGATATCCATATCATATAAATGCATATGTTCAATTTCTACTTCAGGCTTTTGTTTCTTAAACTCTTCAAGAAAAGCCTCACCAAGCTGCATACCCTTCGAAAGCTTTATATCATTTTTTGGGTTAACAGTAATATAAAGAAGTTTAGACATCTGATCCCCATCCCTTTTATAATTTTTCATCTATTAATATAGTACAACAAACATCCTTGTTCACTGATGAACAATCCGTGACGTTTTTGTACAAAGTGTGAACTTTTTCGATTATCAGTGAACAAAACATGACATTTTCAAATAAAACTTAATGAAACATAACAAAACTTAACAAAAACTACCTTCTACATTATATAATTACCTTATATTGTAACTACAAATTAGTAGGGGGCACGAAGATGGAAGGAAAGGCATATACACCCGATGAGGTGGCTCAGCTATTCCAAATCTCAAAACATACCGTTTATGAACTTATTAAGCGAGGTGAGTTACAGGCATTTAAGGTTGGAAACAAAATGAGAATTGAACACTCCGAGATTGAACGATACAAGGAAAGTACAAAAGCACCAGCTAAAAAAGCTCAGATGGAACAACCAGATATTCATGCTTCTTTACCAATACGCCTTTCTGGGAGTCATGACTTTTTAGTAGAACATTTTGTAAAACAAACATCTAAAGACTTACAAGTTCAAATACAGCCAACTTACATAGGCAGCCTTGAAGGGCTAATGATGCTGTATCGGGGTCAATCCGATATCGCAGCCATACACCTATTAGATCCTGCCTCTCAAGAATACAACTTACCTTTTATTCATCAACTCTTTGTTTATGAATCTATAGCAGTCGTTCGCTTTGTTTCTAGAGAACAGGGATTTATCATCGCAAAAGACAATCCAAAAGGTATAACAGACTTTAACGATCTCACCAGAAAAGATGTTCAATTTGTAAATCGCCAAAAAGGCGCTGGAACAAGATTTCTATTAGATTCCTTGTTATCCAAAAATGGAATTGATCCTGCAAAAATCAATGGTTATGGTAATGAAGAATGGAACCATCTTTCTACCGCTTCTCATATTAGCAGAGGCATGGCAGATGTTACTTTTGGGATTCAATCTGCTGCAAGTCATCTAGGTCTTGATTTCATCCCGGTTGCCAAGGAACAGTTTGACCTGGTTTTTCGCTATACAAATGAAAATAAGCAAGAGCTCACTAACTTAATACACTATCTGCAGTCATCTGAATTCAAAAGCAGTTTAACAGATTTAGAGGGCTATGGAATTGAAGAAATAGGAACTTTAATCTATCAAACTAGTAAAGTGGAGGAAACGTCATGTTAAAAAATCGTTTTTTTGCTACACTATTTGTATTCATGCTCCTCATTTTATCAGCTTGCGGCAACAGCGAAAGTGATCAAGCTAACGCAAAGGAGGAAAAACCCGAACCTGCTGAACTCATCCTTGCTACAACCACCAGTACTCAAGATAGCGGTTTATTAGACGAATTGCTGCCCATCTTTGAAAAAGAAAACAATGTAAAAGTAAAAACCATTGCAGTCGGAACCGGACAAGCATTAGAAATGGGTGCAAAAGGTGAAGCAGATGTCCTTTTAGTTCATGCTCCTAAATCCGAGGAAGAACTCGTAACAACCGGCGATGCAGTTAATCGCAAACGTGTGATGTATAACGATTTCATTTTAGCTGGACCGAAAGATAATACAGCGGATGTAAGCGGGGACGACATTTTAGCGGCCTTCAAATCAATTTCAGACGGTAAAGCTAATTTTGTAACTCGCGGTGATGACTCAGGTACGCATAAAAAAGAACTAGGAATTTGGACAGCAGTTAATATCGAGCCTGCTGGTGATACATATATCTCAACAGGTCAAGGTATGGGTGCTTCTTTACAAATTGCCAACGAGAAAAACGGATATATTTTAACTGACCGCGCTACATGGTTAGCGCAAGAGAAAAATTTAACAAACCTTCAAATTGTTGTTGAAGGCGGCAAAGATTTAATGAATATTTACCATGTTATGCAGGTAAATCCTGAAAAGCACGATATGGTTAACAGCAAAGACGCAGAAAAGTTTGTTGAGTTTATGGTCAGCAGTGAGACGCAAGATGTAATCGAAAGCTTTGGTAAGGAAGATTACGGACAATCATTATTCTTTAAATACACAGAGTAGAGGCAGAAAGGATGTAAGGCAGGATGGAACTAATTTTCGATGGGCTGAAAAAAGCGGTAGAAATGATTCTTACCGGTGATCGAGAAATTCTCGAAATCACCTGGCTGACGTTAAGAGTTTGCTTGATGGCCATCATCATTAGTTCTATCATTGGCCTGCCGCTTGGCATGTTTCTTGGCTTAACAAGATTTAAGGGAAGAAAAATAATTCTCGTGCTCATTAATATCGGTATGGGCTTACCCCCCGTCGTTGCGGGATTATGGATTACCATGCTATTATGGCGTTCTGGTCCCTTGGGACATTTACAATTACTCTATTCCCCAACAGCTATTGTCATGGCACAGGTGTTAGTTTCCTTACCGATTATAACCGGATTAACAAGCTCCGCCTTTCAACAAATTAACGAAAAAATGCTTTTACAAATAAAAGCACTCGGAGCTACGAAAATTCAGAGTATTGCACTGCTGCTAAAACAAACAAAAATTGCTATCGTGGCAGCGATTATGGCAGGCTTTGGCCGAGTAATAGCTGAGGTAGGGGCTGCAATGATGGTAGGCGGGAATATCCAAGGAGACACACGAATTCTTACTACCTCTATTGTCATGGAAGTATCAAAAGGGAACTTTGATGTAGCTCTAGCGATATCCTTCATATTATTAACGGTCGCATTATTGATCACAGCAGCTTTAACACTGTTACAGCAAAGGAAGCGAGTATCATGAATCCATTGATTGAGCTTAAAAACATAAGCTATCGTGCAAATCAAAAAAGTATTCTAGACATCCCTCATTTTCAGATTCAAGAGGGAGAATTTCTTGGAATCATGGGACCGAATGGTGCCGGTAAAAGCACCTTGCTGAAAGTATTGGCCATGCTTGACAGTATTAGCGGCGGTGAAATTCTTTACCGTGGGCAAGCTGTTCCAAATGGAACTCCCTCACTTGATCTGCGCAGGAAATTCTCAGTGGCACTGCAGCAATCGTTGTTATTAGAAGGAACTGTTTTTCAAAATGTGGCGATTGGCCTTAAGCTAAGAAAGGTTCCTAAAGCAACAATAGAAGAAAAGGTCACGTTGTGGCTGGATCAGTTTCAAATCAGTCATCTTTCAAAAAAAAATGCACATTTCCTTTCAGGCGGAGAAGCGCAGCGTGTTAACCTTGCAAGAGCAATGATAGTGGAGCCAGAAATTCTGTTTCTTGATGAACCTTTTTCTGCATTAGACTTTCCAACGAAAATAAAATTGATGGATGACTTTAAAGGAATTATCGAAGGTTCAGGAACGACAACCGCCTTTGTTAGTCATGATTTGATGGAAATCAATTATTTGACCAGTACGCTTGCGATTATCGTCAACGGAGAAATCATGCAATATGGATCTACCCAGAGAGTCCTTGAACACCCCAATTCAGCGACTTCTCCTTTCTTAAATGAATGGAAGAAATTTTATCCCTTACACTCTAATAATCAAAAGCCGCTATCCCTCATGAGATAGCGGCTTTTTTATTCAATCTTCTTCTTCTGGAAACCATAAGATAATGCTAGTCCCCTTGTTTTTTCGACTTTTAACTTTAATGACTCCTTTATGTGCTTCCATTAATGCCTTTACGATGGAAAGACCAATTCCTGCACCTCCTGTTTTTCGATCGCGTGATTTATCACCGCGGTAAAAGCGCTCAAATATATGAGGAATATCTTCCTCAGCCATCCCAGCGCCTTCATCTTCAATCTTGAAGCCTACATATCCTTCTTTTTCAGTTTGTACCGATATGGTTACATTCTTACCTTCTGGAGTATACTTTAGGGCATTGTTCAAGACATTAGAAAGGATTTGCATTAAACGGTCCTTATCTGCCAGGAAAAGAAATTCATGACTAGGCTCTTCTATATGAAGGAGCACACCCTTTTGCTTAAATAATGGTACAAACATTTCCCATAATGCAGCCAGCACATTACCAGCTTCTACTTCTACTTTTTCCAATTTAATTTGTGGATTCTCGGCAGCCAGCAGCTTCTCAAGTTCGTTAACCAACCTTACTAATCTCATAAGCTCTTCATGACTTGATTGCAGTCGTGCCGGTGTAGGCTCCCAAATCCCATCCTGGTAGGCTTCAATTTGACTCCTTAATGTGGCAAGCGGTGTCCTTAGTTCATGGGCTAAATCGCCCGTAAATTGTTTTCTTAACATTTCACCCTTTGCCAATGATTCTGCTAGATTATTAAAGGAAATCGCCAGCTGTTTAACCTCAGTTGGTAATCCAGCCAGAGGAATTCGGATTGAGAGATTATGCTGCTGGAGCTCATTTGCTGCAAAGGATACCTTATTTAAGCTAGATGTTATTTTTTTTGAGAACAACATACTTAGTAGAATGGATAACAGTATCGTTAAACATACGGCGGCATAAATGTATAACTGAATCGTTTGTAAAAAATTATACTCATCATCAATTAAGCCGATTGGGTAAATAGCTACAAGTTTACCAATCACTTTATTGTCGGCTCTCAGAGTATAAGAGGCAGAATGCCACTCCTCATCATTCGGTTCGGGCTCGGTCAATCCCAGGCTGTTCAAATACCCCACAATATTAGAGGTCCCCATTTGCAATTGACTACGGTTATCATATAAATCGAAATAAAGCTGATCAGTCATCGCATGTTCATGGAGGAAACCAAAAACCGGGTCCCTAGTGAAATGGCCATTCTTCTGATAGCCCTTTTCAATCTCCGTAATGATTCTATCAATCTTCTTTTCTCGGTTACGATCCAGATAATTCTTAAAGCTCTCTTCAAATCCCCATTGCATAAAAAAGCTGACAAAGAGAATTCCAATCATCGAGCTGAGTAGTAAATAAAAGAGAATTCTAGACCGCAGCGTTTGAAACATCCAGCACCCCTCCAAATTTATAACCCATCCCGAATACGGTGAGGATAAACGAAGGCTGCCTGGAATCCAATTCAATTTTTTTCCGAAGGTTTTTAATATGCGTATCGACACTTCGCTCATAGCCTTCGTAATACATACCTTCATCCTGAATCTTTTCAAGTAGATCCATCCGGCTGTATACTCTGCCAGGATTGAGTGCCATATTGGTGAGCAATTTATATTCAATTGGGGTCAAAATAACATCCTGCCCTTTAACAGTCACTTCTTTTTTGCTTAGGTCAATTGCCAGTTGCTTGTTATTGAATTCAATTCGTTCCACTTTCTCTGTTTTCTTGACCCTTCTGAGTATTGCTTGTACCCGTACCACTACTTCCCTAGGGCTAAATGGCTTCGTTAAATAATCATCCGCCCCCATAACAATCCCGTTAATGCGGTCATCTTCCGCAGACTTAGCGGTCAGCATGAGAATGGGGACATCTGATTCTTTTCTTACTAAACGACATACCTCTTCTCCAGAGATATCAGGAAGCATTAAATCTAAAATAATTAAATCAGGATTTATGTTTTTCGCCTTTTTTAAGGCATCTATTCCATTATCAGCACAATGAATTTCATAGCCTTCTCTTTCTAGATAGGCTTCGAGGACTTCTAGGATTCTTTTCTCATCATCAACTAGTAATATCTTCATCGTTCTCACTCCCCTTAACTACAATATATCATGTTAAGGGATGGGTGTTTTCATCTTCACAAATTCATCACAAGTTCTTCATAACATCTACAATATTTCTCGATAAGATGTACCTGTAGCAATGAAAGAGTTACTCTTCTCCTAAGGTAATGAATCTTCTTGCTTCCCAATTTTAATCTCTCTTTTTTACATAAGGGTTTCCTCAACGTGAGGAAGCCTTATTTTTTTTGCATAACTATATTAAGGTTGCCTATTGAATTGCGCTTCAGAGGATTGAGGACTAATCCCACGGAGCCGTCAGGAAGATTTGTCCTTAATACAGGGGATTAAGGACTAATCTCACGTACCGACAGGAAGATTTGTCCTTAATACAGGGGATTGAGGACTAATCTCACGTACCGACAGGAAGATTTGTCCTTAATACAGGGGATTGAGGACTAATCTCACGAATCGACAGGAAGATTTGTCCTTAATACAGGGGATTGAGGACTAATCTCACGAGCCGCCAGGAAGATTTGTCCTTAATACAGGGCATTGAGGACTAATCTCACGAGCCGCCAGGAAGATTTGTCCTTAATACAGGGGATTGGGGACTAATCTCACGTACCGCCAGGAAGATTTGTCCTTAATACAGGAG
The DNA here is from genome assembly GCF_019749295.1 of Neobacillus niacini. Classification (GTDB taxonomy): domain Bacteria; phylum Bacillota; class Bacilli; order Bacillales; family Cytobacillaceae; genus Neobacillus; species Neobacillus niacini_D. The sequence continues at coordinate 43,650 of NZ_JACWFG010000004.1, read as the reverse complement.
ATTAAGGACTAATCTCACGTACCGTCAGAAAGATTTGTCCTTAATACAGGGTATTGAGGACTAATCCCACGAGCCGCCAACTTTAATCGAGATCTTGAGGAATACTCACACGAATGAACTATTCATAAGGACATAGTTGCCTTTATATTCACCAAAACTATGTCTCAAGTAACCTTACTGACTAACACAAAAAGGGAACAAAGTTTATGAAGAGAGCGGTTGGCAAAGACCTTTAGCAGCATTTTGTATAAAAAAGAACCTTATCATTTTCCGATAAGGTCCATCAATGTTTAATCTTCTGTTTTTTTAATGGTGTCTGTTAGTTCTTGGATACTGCTTTTTACATTTCCTTTTCCTGAGTAGTTCTCGATTAGTTCTTTTACGTCGATTCCGCTAGATGCTTTTAATGACTCTTGAAGTGTTGCCATTAGGTTTGTTGCATAACCGGTAATCTTGTTGGCGCCGCCATTTTCTCCGGAACCACCTGTGTCTACCACGGTAATCTTATCAATATTAGAAAGCGGGCTTGCTACCTGCTTCGCATATTCAGGAAGCATTTTGATGATCATATCTAAAATGGCCGCTTGACCGAACTGTTCGAATGCTTCTGCAATCTTTTCTTTTGCTTCTGCTTCAGCCAAACCTTTCAAGCGAATAATTTCAGCCTCTGCTGTACCTTGTGCCTTTTGAGCCTCCGCTTTGGATAAACCATCGAGTCGAACTCGTTCTGCTTCCGCCTTTGCCATTGCTTCGATACGATACTTATTCGCTTCTGCTTCAGCAATTTGTTTTGCCTTATCCGCTGCTGCAGCCTGCTCAACGGAGTAGCGGTCCGCATCGGCTTTTTTCTTCACTTCAGAATCGTATTGACGTTCACGGCGCAGAATTTCTTTTTCTTCCAATTCAATCTGCTTTTGTCTTTCGATAATTTTAACTTGCATCTCTTGTTCGGTTACTTCTTGCTTTGCTCTTGCACTTTCCAATTCATACGCCATGTCAGCCCGTGCTTTTGCACTATCTTGTTCACGGCGGAACTCAGCAACCTTTAGTTGATTCACTTTTTCTGCCTCAGCGATTTCAGTTGCCCGTTCTAATTCAGAACGCTTAGCTTCTTTTGCTGCCTCTGCTTTTTTAATTCTCGTTTCTTTATCCGCTTCCGCTGTCGCGATATCAGCATCACGTTTCACTTGGGCAATACGCGGTTTTCCAAGTGAATCTAGGTAACCATTCTTATCGCGAACATCTCTAATTGTAAAAGAAACAATCACTAAGCCCATTTTTGCTAAATCCTGTGAAGCGACTCGCTGCACCTCTTGAGAGAACTTATCACGGTTCTTATAAATTTCTTCCACTGTCATAGAACCAAGGATTGATCGTAAGTGCCCTTCAAGAACTTCTTTTGCTTCATTTTCACGGTCATCCTTCGCTTTACCAAGGAACTGTTCAGCAGCGGTCGCAATTTCACTAATGGAGCCGCCAATTTTGATGATTGCTACACCATCCGCCATGACCGGTACCCCTTGCTCCGTATACACTTCTGGTGTCGTTACTTCAAGCTTACTTGAAAGCAAGCTAAGCGGCTTTGCTTGTTGAAATACTGGTAAAATGAAGCTTCCTCCACCGCGGATGATTTTGATTTTATTCCCTGATTCATCTACATGAACATTTCCATTTCCTAAGAAACTACCTGTAACAATCAGCGCCTCATCTGGCCCTGCTGTTCGATACTTCGTAATAAAAACACCAATTAATGCAATCAAAATAAATGCGACAATCCCAATAACAATCCAAAAACCTAAATCCATCTAACCAACCTCCCTATAATAAATATGTCTCTACTTCTTGATGGGAACTTACTTGAAGCACTCCATCTTTTATATCAACCACAAGCACATTCGTTCCATTGTCAATCTGGACAGAATCAAAGCTTGTTGCTGGTTTTGCAATTCTTCCGCTAATACTCTCAATCATTACTTCCCCATACCCATCTGCCGGAATCGCTGTAATAACGGTTCCAATCCTGCCTCTTAAGTCACTTTCTTTATATACAAGTGACTCTTCAGCATTCGACAATGGGAGAAGGATAAAAACATTTAAAAAAGTAACCAGGATAAAGGCTATAATGGCTGATATTCCTATGATTCCAAAATAATGAATACCGGTAAGCTTTTCTAATAAATATCCGCTTGCTGAAAAAAGGGTTACAAAAGCTAAGATAATCACTGGATTAAGAAAATCTGGCCCATCAAAGTGGACAACGTCTGCAAAGAATACATACAAAATAGTTAAAATACCTGAACCAATTAATCCATATAAATAGATGGTTTCTAATGGCAGATTGAATACCTCCATTGGCACCACTCCCTTCCTTATCTATGTAACTTTAATACGGTTAAAAATTGGAAAAGTTTCACTTTTCTAACTAAATTTTACCTAAATAATTAAAAAAGTACTATGACATTTGCCATAGTACTTACTGAATCATATTTAAAAATTTCTTGGTCCGTTCTTCTTTTGGATTGGTAAAGATATTTTCAGGTTTATCCCTCTCCACAACGACACCTTGATCCATAAAGATAACCTCATCAGCAGCCTCTCGGGCGAAGCGCATTTCATGTGTAACAACAATCATCGTCATCCCTTCAGTCGCTAGGTCCTTCATTACTTTTAAAACTTCACCGACTAGTTCAGGATCTAAAGCTGAAGTCGGTTCATCAAACAGCATAACCTTTGGTTCCATTGCCAATGCTCTGGCAATTCCAACCCTTTGCTGCTGTCCCCCTGAGAGCTGTGCAGGATAATAATCCACTTTATCCCCCAGCCCTACCTTTTCTAATAAAGTTTGCGCCTTTTTTCGAGCGGATTCCTTATTCTCATTTTTTACAATTACTGGCCCCTCCATCACATTTTCAAGAGCTGTTTTATGTGGGAATAAGTTATAGCTTTGAAACACCATACCCGTTAATCGCCTAAAGGCGGCAATATTTTTCTTCGGTACATTACCCGAGAAATCAAGTGTGTTGCCCTCAATGGAAATAACACCTTTCGTTGGTGTTTCTAATACATTTAGGCACCGCAGCATGGTTGTTTTTCCTGAGCCTGATGGTCCAATTACCACTACTACATTTCCCTTTTCTACCTCTATGTCAATTCCTTTAAGAACCTCTAACTTACCGAATTGCTTATATAATCCTTGTATCGAAATCACCGTATTCACTCTCCCTTCTATTACACGTAACGATCTAGTTTCTTTTCTAAAACTTGCTGGATAATGGAGAGGATAAAGCATATTACCCAATAGATCAGAGCAGCTTCAGAATAAACCAATAAAAATTCATAATTACTCGCTGCAATTTCCTGCGCTTTACGGAACATCTCAGAAACTAGCACGAGCGATGCAAGGGAAGTATCTTTCACCAGACTAATAAAAGAGTTAGATAACGGCGGAATTGAAACTCTTGCTGCCTGAGGCAGGATAATCCTTCTTAACACCTGTGAGTAGCTCATTCCAATCGAATAGCCCGCCTCCCACTGTCCCTTGGGTGTCGAAAGAATTGCAGCTCGAATGATTTCAGAGGTGTATGCTCCAACACTCAGAGAAAATCCAATCACTGCCGCTGTATAGGAATCAATAATAATTCCGATGTTGGGAAGTCCATAAAAGATAATGAATAACTGTACGATTAGCGGAGTACCGCGGATTGCTGAAACATATACCCTCGCAATCATCTGAAAGATTCTTACATGGGAAATACGAGCCAAGGCAGTTAAAATGGCTAATACCAAACCCACAATAAAAGTAATAATGGTTAGCGGTATCGTATAAAAAATAGCCCCTTTCAAAAGGGGCAGAAAGGAACTTTGAGCAATATCAATTAAACGGGCCGTTCTCTCTGGGTCAGCAAAAATACTACTTAAGTACATCTTCACCAAACCATTTCTCTGAGATTTTTTTATAAGTTCCGTCATCAATCATTTCCGTTAATGCCTTGTTGACTGCCTCTACAAGGGTATCACTCTTTTTTCTGAACATGAGCCCGCTCGCAGATGCTTCTTCGCTAGTATCAACAACTTTTATGGGGGCATCAGGTCTTTGTTTTGTATAATCTAAGTACGAAATTCGGTCGTTTATCGTTACATCGACCCGTTTGGAAGCAAGAAGTTCAACCGCTTGAGTGAAGCCTTCCACACTTACTAGGCTGGCACCAAACTTTTTAGCCATATCTCCATAATTACTAGTCAATGACTGTGCAGCATTCAACCCTTTTATATCTTCAAAAGCCTTTACTTCATTATTATCCTTGTGTGCAATTAAGACAGCCGCAGAAGTAATGTATGGATCAGAGAAGTCGTATTTTTCTTGACGATCCGGGCGGATTCCAACTTGGTTGGCTATCATATCAAAGCGCTTTGCGTCCAGGCCGGCAAATAAGGCATCCCATTGTGTTTCCTTAAATTCAGGTTCTACCCCTAAACGTTTAGCAACCTCGGTCGATATTTCGACATCAAATCCAGTAAGATTTCCACTTTCATCATGGAAAGTAAAAGGAGCATATGTACCCTCTGTCCCTATTAGCAGTTTTCCATCATCCTTAACCTTTGCTAGTAAATCTTGATCATCTGCCTTTTCTGTGGTCTTATTATCTTCTTTTTTATCCTCTTTTGCTTTCTCGTCTTTACCGCATGCTGACAAGACTATAAGAATGCTGAGTAGGAGTGCAAAAACAAACATTAATTTCTTCAATTCAGTAACCTCCTCATGAGTTGTAGACATTCCAAAACTACATAAGGTTATACTTCCCATTTCTCTCATTAAAATGTAAAACACCTGACAGAAAAAAACTGTCAGGTGTGAGGGTAATGATTATGCAGATAGTAATTCTTCTCGTTCTTTCTCCATCCTATGACTCTTCTTAAGCGATCCGTAAAAGAAGATCCCGCTAGATAAAAGAACAATCCCTAATATAAAGGTCTTTAAATCAGAGGTTCCTGAGATAATAACCCAAACAGAGTAGAGTGTTGCAACTGTTGCAATGACTCCGTCTAGAATACGCGATTTTAAAGTCATGTAGGATTCGCCCTTAATCACTAATTTCAACTGATAAACAGAAGCGATAAAATAAGGTACTAAATAGGCTAACGTAGCAATGACAATAATAAAGTCAAATGCACCTGAAATTGATTTAGATACGGTTGAGAAAATAAAGATTTGCGCAATTCCGTTTGTTAAAACTAAGGAAAATATCGGAAGTCCTTTTTTGTTTTCTTTTAAGAAAGCAGGAAGAAATAATCCTTGCTTTGCTGCTTGATATGGCACTTCAGCACTAAGCATGACCCAGCCAATTGTCGAACCAAATAAGCTGACTAAACCAATAGCCGCTAATACTTTCCCGCCAACTGGTCCTAAGACAGTTTGAATCGCATCAATCAATGGCTTTTCTGAAGAGATAAGAGTATTTTGGTCCAGCATCCCCATTACAAGTGTGCTAATCCCAATATAAATACCCAATGCAATAAATAACCCAACAATCGTTGCACGTTTTACATCAATTTTCCTTTTAGCACGAGAAGCAAAGACAACTGCAGACTCTAACCCACAGAATGCCCATAATGTAACGAGTGCTGCATTATTAATCTGTGACATTAAGCCAAATGTTTGTCCTGAATCACTCAATCTTGTTTCAACTATTGGCAACATGTTGGTCTTGTCAAAGGCAAAAAGTCCAACAAGGATAAAAAGTAAAAACCCAGTTACCTTAGCAGCAGTTGCTGCAAAATTTAGCTTACCGGCACTTTCTAAACCTTGTAATATGATAAAATGTGTTCCCCACAAGAGGACACTGCAAACAATAAACGTTAATCCATTACCAACTTTTAGCGTATAATTGCCAATTGTAAACCACTCAGCCTGACTTGTTAGAATAGGGAAGAAGGTTGATAAATACCCAGCAAACGTAGTAATAATCGCGACATTTCCGGCCACATTTCCAATCCAATAACCCCATGACGCCATAAATCCAGATAGTATGGAGGCACCGGATTCCGGTTTAAATAGCTCTTTCGCATAAATTTGCGGTCCGCCCGTTAAATTTGGTTTTCGGATGGCTAAATTACCGAATACCAGGGCAATCATCAAAACACCTACTCCAGTAAAAAGCCAAGCTAACATAACTCCGCCAGGGCTTGCTGCTTCAGATAATGAACGCGGCAGCATAAATATACCTGAGCCAACCATATTTCCAACGACTAGCGCCGTCAATACCCAAAAGCCTAATTTATTTGAATTACCCAAGTAATAAACCTCCAATCGATTTACACAGTTATTAATCATAGCGAATGAATAATTATTATAGTAACGTAATAATAATACGAGCCTCTATCATCACAGTCAATGGAAAATTTATCACACAAAGTTATTTTAGACAAAAAAAATAGTAAGATAATCTCTTGAAAGAATTACATTACTATTTTTACATTTGTATTATTTTCTTGCATATTCTGCTTTGAATTGAACCTGCGAGGAAAAACCTCCGACATGTCCATGGCCGTTCCTAGTATAACATCTTGACCAAATTCGTCAACATCTGGTTTTATGGAAATTAACATTAATCTATCTTGACATACCATTTCAAAGGTGAAACTTTCTTGAAGTTCCATAGAAAAGCGGCAGTACTTATTAATGGATGCCTCAGGTGCTGGGAGGATCTTCGAGATCGAAACTCCAATAACTTCTTCCTGAGAATAAGATATTTCCTTAACTAGCTCACCACCAATATTTGTACAAACAAACTGTTTTCCAACTTTCCTTAACCTGAAAAATAATCCCGGATACTCTGACATTGAATTTTGTTCTTTTAAATCCTGGACGTTATAATATTCAGAAAAATAAAAGCCTTTTAAGATAAAATAAAAGCCAAAGACTTTAAAAATGTGACCTAAGAAGTTATCTACATCAAAAACACTTTGATAGATGGTAAAAATCAATTCGGTAAGCAGTAAAAAGACAAATGCTAAAGCGAAAAATAATTTGTCTTCTTTTCTATCGAGATAGTATTGATATAAGGCGACGACCAATGAGATAAATAAAATAAAACTTACCCCATATTCAATCCCATTTTTTAATAAAGTAGTTCCTTTACCTTCGATTACAAGCATTGGGAGGCTTTTTTCAAAGGAAATGATACTATATCCTACAATGCCCGTTAAGATTATCCCAAAAGCGAATGTTACAAGACGATAATCTCTCTTTAGTTTCCGATCTGGCAGGAGTATAAGGGTGAGCATTAAAAGGGATTGAATAACTCTCGCAGACACCCAAAACCACGTAGCTTTCTGCACCGAGCTAGCTGTAATAAAGAACGGCATGCCCTTAAAGGAAAGGGTGTGAAATAAATCAATAATTCCTACTATTAGAAATGTAAAAGCCAAAAGCAACAATCTGGTAGACCTTGTTGTACTATACTTTTTTATGCCGTAAAGGAAAATGGTTACTGAAATAGCTATACAGATAATCTCTAAAAAGGAGTGAATGGCTACATAGTTATCGGGGTTGTATATATTATTAATTTCAGTGAGGAAAATACGCACGATCATTAATAAAAAAATAGCACTTACGGTATATAGCAGGAATTTAGTTTCTGTCATCCTCGATTTCATATTTCCCACATCCTTTATTTAGCCAATCATAGGTTACTATAATTATAAAACCTGTTAGTAAAAATGAACGAAGGAAATATATCAGTTTTATGAATCTTTAAAACAAAAAAGGAGAGGAATATCCCCCTCCATTACTTCCACCATTGGTCAAACATGGTTGCTGGAAGCTGTCGTTTATGTTCTGTAATCAGATAACGCTGCTCAATTTTTTCCGCAATTTCTTGTGTTACCTGTTTTCCTTCTAAGTAATCATCAATGTCGTCATAAGTAATTCCTAGTTCTGTCTCATCGGCTTGTCCTGGCTTCTGATCGAGTAAATCAGCAGTCGGCACCTTCAAATAGAGTCTTTCCTCTGCTCCCAGTTCTTTTAATAGTGCTTTGCCCTGACGTTTCGTCAATCCGCTTAAAGGAAGGACGTCCGCTCCGCCGTCACCATACTTCGTATAGAATCCGGTAACCGCTTCGGCTGCATGGTCTGTGCCAATGACGAGCAAACCTTCCATCCCTCCAAACGCATACTGAGCAATCATTCTTAGTCTCGCCTTCACATTTCCTTTATGATAATCACTTAATGGCTCGGAGGTGGATACAGCATTATACTCTGATTGAACAGCATCTACTGCTCCTTGGATATTAAAGGTATACTCACGGTCTGGGGATATGAACTTCATAGCACGAACTGCATCCTCTTCATCCTGCTGAGTCCCATAAGGCAGACGGATCGCAATAAATAAAGCTTCTTTTCCTTCATTACGAAGTTCTTCCACTGCCAATTGGACCAGACGCCCCGCTAGTGTTGAATCTTGCCCGCCGCTAATTCCTAATACATATCCTTTTGCTTTTGTTTTTATTAAATAGTTCTTTAAGAAGTTAATCCGGTTTCTTATCTCTTCCTTAGGATCAATTTCAGGTTTTACTTGTAAGTTTTGCATAATTTCACTTTGCATGTTTGTATTTACCTCCATTCTTCATATATGCTTATCTGTAAATTTATCATAATTGTTTAACATTTACCTAAAATCTTATCTCATACCTCAACAAATGATATGATTATAGAATTAGTTTTCAGCTAAAGATAAGGTTATCATAAATGATGGAGGACTAAAATGAACCCAAAAACATGTAATGAATCAAGAGTAGTCAGGACGGGCAGGATCTTTCCAAATGATGTAAACAATCATAATACCTTATTTGGAGGCAAGTTAATGAGCGACATGGACATGATTGCCTCCATTTCGGCTGTGCGGCACGCTAGAAAAGAGGTTGTTACAGCCTCAACAGACTCTGTTGATTTTTTAAGTCCGATTACCCCGCAGGACTCTGTATGTATTGAATCTTTCGTTACCTGGACTGGAACCAGTTCTATGGAAGTTTTCGTCAAAGTAATTGCAGAGAATTTACTAACAGGTAATCGAAAAATTGCTGCTACCGCTTTTTTAACTTTTGTTGCTTTGGATGAAGAAGGAAAACCATCGAAGGTACCTGCAATTATCCCTGAAACGCCAGAGGAGAAAAAGCTATTTGAAACAGGAAAAGCGAGAGCTGAAAAACGTAAAGAGCATCGTAAAAACAGTAAAGAACTAGCTAGTTATTTCACAACAGAAAAACCTTGGGAATAAAGATAGGCTGCTATTTTAGCTAGCCTATCTTTATTTTTTCACCAAAGAATCACCGTTCCAAGTCATTACACCATCTTCTTCATCAAACTCAATTGTGACATCGACGACGCCTTTTTCTGCCATGATTTTCTCCTGTAAACGATCTTTAATATCATCTGCAGCGGCGATTGTAAGACTAGGGTCAATCTCGATTTCCAATTCCACATGTAAATCTTCTCCTTCTTTAATTACCGCAAGATCTTGGATATCTTTCACATCAGGATCAGACATCACTAATTGACCAATCTTCTCTTCCATCTCCTCATCTGCCCTTCCAAGAACCCCCGCAGCATTATCCAAAAAGACTCGGCCGACGACGAAGAACATCATTAAACCGATGAGAATAGAAGCTGCTCCCTCAATCCAAAGGACACCGGTAAAGTGGGATATAATAACAGCAAGTATTGCCAGTAAGCCACCGCTTGTTGCGACTAAATCCTCCATGAAAACTAGCTTTGTTGCAGGCTTTGCTCTGCCTAGATGGGCAAAACTTCTGAAAATAACACTTGGGCCGCTTGCTGGTTCACCGACTTCATGCATGACTTCCTTCATTGCTTTATAAAGAACGTACATTTCAAGGATAAGGGCAAATGCCAGTACACCTACATTAATTAGGAACCCTTCTGATTTTGCTGGATGCAGAATATGGTGATACCCTTCTTGGATGGTCTCAAACGCCATAATTCCAACGATTAATACCGCTCCCAATAAGACTAGGTTGACCAGTCGACCAAAGCCATTTGGAAAACGGTCAGTAGGAGACTTTTTACTTAAGGCAGATCCAATAAATACGAAAAACTGGTTAGCTGCATCCCCTAGACTATGCATCGTTTCTGCAAACATTGCGACGTTGCCAGTAAACATATAAGCAACACCTTTAGCGATGGAAATGATGGTGTTGACAATTCCTGCAATTAAGGCAGACTTATTGCCCTTTCTTAATAATCTAAATAATTCTCCCATTATACCCCTACTTTCTCCTGCAATAGATATCTTTACTATTTTCAAAAAAAGACCATTTCATGAAAATAGCTCCCTTCCTATTTAGTGAATTTTTTCCAATAGGTAAAATTGCTGGTAGAATAAGGAGTATAAACGGCTTCACTGATTATTGGGAGGAATGGGAATGAAATTAGAAGAAGTTATGAGTAAGCTTGAGGAACTGGGATCAGAGCAAACGAAAAAAATTTATATGAACCACGGGGTAAAGGAACCTTTCTTTGGAGTTAAAGTAGGTGACTTAAAGAAGCTCGTAAAGTATGTGAAAAAGGACCATGAACTTGCATTGGCACTCTATAATACGGGTAATCATGATGCGATGTACTTAGCTGGACTTTCTGTGGACCCAAAATTGATTACAAAAGAAACTCTGCAGGATTGGGTTAAAAAGGCCTATTGGTATATGCTCGCTGAATATACAGTTGCAGGTGTTGCAGCTGAAAGTAAATATGCACTTGAACTTGCACGAGAATGGATGGATTCACCTGAAGAAATGACCGCTGTATGCGGCTGGAATACATATACAAACTTTCTCTCTATTAAGCCAGATGAAGAATTGGACATCGAAGAAATTCGCAGCAGACTAAATCAAGTAGAATCAACGATTCATCAGGAGCGAAACCGAGTCCGATATGCTATGAATACATTTGTTATTAGTGTTGGAGCCTATGTGAAAGAGTTGCACGAAGAAGCAATGTTCGTTGCAGACAAGATTGGTAAGGTTCATGTCAATGTTGGGAACACTGCATGTAAAGTACCAGTAGCAACACAATATATTAATAAAATTGCCCAGAGAGATAAAATAGGTATAAAGAAGAAAACGGCAATTTGCTAGAAAGAAAACCCCCATCGACGTGGGGGTTTTGACATTTATACGTTTTTCAATACTAAAAGCAATCTGTTATTTCTCGCATTTCTTTCTTCTTCTGAGGCTAGATCGTATTTTTTCAAAAGATGAAACACTTCATTTAATAGGTCCTGGGTATGTTCCTGGGCAAAAAATTGATTAAATAAAGGCTTTATATCTTCCGGAAGAAATGCTGCTTGTGATTCATATTTATTTTTTACATCTTCCTTTATATGGTCTAGTTTGCATTCGCTCATTCTCATCCACCTTCCACGATTTGTTAATTTTAGAATATCAGAACATTATTTAAAAACAAACCCATTCTATTATTAGAATGGGCTGCACGTTACACTTTTTTATTGTCTGTTACTTCTAAGACATCCAGGATGAAAACAAAGACTGGAATACCAATGATTAAACCCCAAACACCAAAAAAGTGTTCAGAAAATATTAAAACTAGGAATGTATAGAAAACAGGTAAATTTGTTTTGGAAGACATTAAATTTGGATTTAATATATACGCTTCGATTGCGTGGATAATCATAATCGCAATAAACACATAAAGAACCGTCATGATTCCGCCAATACTATAACCAATGATGACGAGTGGAATAAGAGAAATAATTACTCCGGCAACGGGGATTAAACCCAAGAATAAAATCATAATGGAAAGTCCGCCTAATTGCGGGAAACCAAAAATCCATAATGCGATGGTTGTCAGAATACAGTTAACGACCGCAATGATTAATTGTGCTTCGATTACCTTTCCAAAGGTTCCGACGAATTTTAATGAGAAGAATTCGATTTCTGCATAAATAGAAGCAATCTTACTGGTTTTAAATTTTTTAGTAAATTCAATTAAACGAGGTTTTTCTAATAAGTAGAATAAACTCATCAAAAGAGCAATAAGTATTTGCAAACCAAAGGTACTAATATCCGTAAAATAAGTGATTAAGAAGGTAAAGCCTCTCTCCAAATAATTAGAAATTTGAATTTCCTCAAGTCGGCTAACCAAATAATTTAAGATGATATTGTCATGCTCTTGCGTGTAGAAGGCGGTTATTTGTTTAATTAATGCGGTTATTTCACCAATAATCATTGGTAAGTATTTCACAATACCGTAGGTAAGTAGACCTACAATGGTGGAATAGGATGCAACCACAAGTATTTTTCGGTTAAGTGGTATTTTTCTGTTCAAGAAGATTACTAATCGGTCCATTAGAAAGGTAAAAATAAACGTAAATAAAATCAAATTGATCATATCTTTTAGTCCATAAAGAACTAACGCCAGTAAGACAAAAATAGAAATTCTTTTAAAACCACTGCTTTTAATTAGATTATTTATCATATTAATTTACCAAACCCCATTTTTATGTCCTGATTTACTATGTATTAATTTTATTATAACAAATAAGTAGATAATTGTTACTTTTAAGAATGAATTCTTTAATAAAAAGATTCATTCTTAAGTCCCAAGAAACGATAAAGAAATTTCTAGCAGATAGACAGGCAAATTATCCTTTCCCGTCTCATACATTTTCTAAGAGTGTGTAGTTACATGAATGGAGAATGAATATTAAATGGAGGGATGAATTTGTCTGGAGGTCAACGAGCACTTTTATATATTTTGTCTTTTTTCATACCTGTTGTTGGAATCATTTTAGGGATTGTATGGATGAATGATCAAGATATTGAAAAGAAAGCAATTGGGAAAACTTGTTTAATTGTGGGTATTGTCGCTATTGTCCTTAGCTGTATTTGCTGGTTTGCTGCTTCAGCACTTTCCATTATCCCTGCCTTTATGACATACTAATCTGATGGGAACCCAGTTCATAATGTTGAATTGGGTTCTTACTTGTAGGAGTGATTTTATTTGCTTCATGAAATTTTACATTTTTTTGGAAGGGCTATTTGTCATCAATTAGAAGAAAGATCCCTCCACGTTTCTGGGGAAGCACTTGCGGTGTGCGCAAGAGATACTGGGATTTATATAGGAATATTTTCTACCCTTATTTATTTACATTTCTCCAAGAGCGGGAAAAGTATTACAATTCCTTCTATTAAAAAAAGCTTTATACTTCTTTTGTTCCTTGTTCCACTAATTATCGATGGAATAGGATCTTATTCAAACCTTTTTGAATCGAATAATCCTCGAAGATTAATAACGGGTATTTCCTTTGGTTATGTTTTGCCTTATTTTATCTATCCTTTACTTTCTAAGAGTTCTTTAGATAGGGAAAGCGACCCAGTTGTAAAAAGTAGCAGGGATTTATTCATCCCTCTGATGGCAGCTATTTCTATTGGAGTTCTATTTTACTTAGGACTGCCATCACATTTAGTACTGGATAGTTTAATTATTGTTACAGTGATAGGATGGTTTAGTCTATTGGCCTCCTTGCTATTTCCTTTCATACGTCGAGTGGGTTTAAGGCTGACTTTTTCATTTCTTGTCAGTTTATCCTTCCTTTCACTTCTCTCATTAGGACATGGTTGGATTCTATCATTCTCCCATTGAAACCAATATAATATGGGAGTTTTCCAAAAAATAGATTTCATATTATGGACAAAAAACTAACCTTAATTTCTATTGACAATGATTCTCATTATCTATAGAATCATCCTTATAAACAACTTCGGAAATGGGGGATCATCATTATGTTTAACATGCTATTTGGGTTAAAGGATATTCACACGGTTATTGCAAACCAACGAAAAATTGGCGGTGCCGCAGAAGCAGATTCAATCACTCTCTCTTCTGGTGAAACCTACTTAAACCCCGTGTTTACGAATGTTGATTTCTCAAAAGGACAGTATGTATCGATTGGATTTATTGATGAAGAAGGACAGAATATCATTGCCCATGTGGATCAAATCGGTGTCATAAAAGGATTAGAGCATAAATTAATCTGTCAGCTAAATAACACATATATTAAACAAATGTTAGTCAGGGATACTTTACAATACCTGCAAAAGCTATGTGAGGTTAATGCTGGGTTTGTAACAAAAACCTTTAAAAAAGAAGCACTCAGACTGGTTCAGGATATTAGTGTAAATGAATTAAAGAAACACAATGTCTCTCTTCCCTTCCCAGTTGAAGATAAAATTGTTAAATTAGCATAGTAAAACGAGGTCCTGAATATGGACCTCGTTTTTTTATAGGATTTCTGTCTGACAAGCCAATCGATACCCGTTTGACAGTTGTTCCTTTATTAGCTTTTTCTGTTCGAGCGTGTTTGGGACTGATAACCCAGGTGATTTTACTACTCTAACTGTGCACTGACCGCATGTTCCTTTGCGGCATTTGTAATTGATTGGCTTACCTTGATTCAGTGCTGCGTCTAATAGGTTTCCTTTTACAGGCTGGATCAAAATCTTATTGCCGTTTTGCTCGATAATCATTTCTTCTGTTTTGGGTTTAGGGATTTCGGTCGGAACTGGGGCTTGTTGTTTTACAATGAGCCTGCCTGGAATGAGAGAACCGACTGTAAAAATGCGATTATTCATTCGTCTCCCATAGCTTCCAATGTACAAATGGCTGAAGGCCGCTTGATTCGTAAAACTACTGTTTCAAAAACCCGAAACGGATGGTTCAATCCTTCCTCACCCAAGTACGCCGTTTCAAAATCCTCTGAAACCGCCAAATCTAAATTATTCCGCCCTGTATTAACCAGCACACCTGATTTTCCTTTTAAAACAGGAGATTGGAAAACCCCGTCGGTAACTAATTCACGAATATGTTCAATTTCTAATACATTTGTATCACGATGAACTCGATGTATAAGTGAGTACAGCTGTGGTGATAATACAAGTGCAAATGGTCCATTGTGGTTCATTTCAAGCAGCTTATTTCTAGCGTCAACAATGTCTTGAAAGGCGTTTCCAGACTCATACCATTCACCAATCAAATGGGTGATTCTTCCGGGTACATTCATTAAACCAGGGATATCAAATTCCTTGGCACCATGAAAAATCATCTGGTCCTCTAGAATCGCTACATCACGAGCTGCGTTTGCTGCCGGCGAAAAATCAATCGGAATATCTAATACCTTTGCCTGCTCAAGATCACGCCAATATAATACGAAGTCTTTATATAATAATGGAATCGTATAGTTTACTCTCTTACTCGACTCAATATCAGAATCAAAGGATCCCTGAAAATCCATCTTTGCTTCTAAATTTTCCGAGAAAATGTCATTAAAGATACTTTGTACTCCTCTGCCAAGAGGACCGTACAATTCAATAAACCTGCGGCCAACCAATTGCCTTCTTGCTGCTTCAATGACAGTTTGATCTAATTGTGTAAATTCTTGGTTTGATAACGGTGATTCTGGGTATAATTGCGTTTTATTCATTGTTCTATCCTCTCTTATTCCTTAAATTAGGCTTCCCACCGTAAAGCCCTTTCTCTGTTTAGACTGAGGAGCATGATATACAGCTTTTGCAGCTGCTGACCGGTCCAAATGGTCATGATCTTCGTCATGATGGGCATGCGGGTCTACATAATTGGTATCAAAACGACTATTAATTTCGTTCAATATTTGTTTTACCTGCTGATAATCCTTATACGATACTTCTCTTAAACCGTTTAATAGACTGCTTCTCTCGACGTCGGTAAAGCGAAACAGAGCTAAATCAAGGTGTTCGACGAAGTTATGTAATCCGAACTTTTCAAGATTAAGCTCTTGTAAAAGTCGATTAAATTCATTGTTGGCTGGAGAAAATTCTTTCTCGTCCTTTACTTGTTGAAATTTACTTATAAGCGGGATTAGTACAACTAGACGGGATAAACGCTGTTCTTCTTCTTCATAAATATGGTGATAATATAATCTTTCATGTTCATCAGTGGCATTTTGAATAACTGGATCGAGCATATTCATAAATTTTTCTATCGCATCTTTGGTTGTGGTAAATATATGATAAAAAATCTTTAATTCTTCTTGCACTGCCTCCACCTCCTACTACTCATAACAATCATTATTGACGTTGAATTCATTTCCTAAAACATTACGTTACAATCTTTTGAACAAATTAGTTACGTGAATAAGTCTGGTCGATTGATACATAATAACTATGGCTATTATCATCACTTAGGAGGAGAAAAATATGATGCAAAACCAAGGTCAACAAGGACAAATGCACCAAAATATGCATACAGGGAATGTCCCTCCACAACTAAACCATGGAGGCCATGAGGTAATTGACTTAAATGAGGTTTTAGGAGCCGCTATTGGAGCTATGAATTCGTACATGTTATTACGCCAGCATGTACAGGATCCTGAATTGCTGGATATTCTAGATCGCCAATATAAATTTATGCAGGATGAATACAACATCACGGTGGAATGTTTTAAAACCGGACAAAATCCTTCTCATCCTACTTCAAAATATATGATGAACCAAGGGAACGACTTCATCTACGGTATGAAGCCCGCTCAGCCAAAGAAACCTTGGCAATCGGTAACAGAAATTAATGATGAATACATTTCAAGCTGTATGCTCGCTTCCTGCAAATCGAGTGCTTCTATGAAAACGATGGCAGCACTTGAAACAACCAATCCAGTGGTTCGCCGTGTGCTGGCCGATTCGATTCCAAATTGTATTGAGATGGGTTATGAACTGTCTATTTACCAAAATAAACATCATTACTATCAAGTGCCGCAGCTTGCAGAGACAGATATGAATAACTACAGAAATACCTTCGCTCCTGCACAAGGACAAGCGATGGGGCAGCAGCCAATGGGTCAAATGCCAAATAACATGAACAACAATATGCCGCATTAATATCAAAAATAGTTAAACAAAAACACCCATGAATGTTGAATTGACAACATTCATGGGTGTTTTCCCTTTATATTAGACCAACGGTAAAACTTTCGCTTCCTAGTTCTGGTATTAGTTTCATACCCAGTTCAGTTGCTTCAACTGTTACATTATCAGCCTTGCTTATTTCTGAAATGCCTCTTACTATTAGGCTCCATGGTTTTCCTGTTGTTTCAGCAGCATTTACAACAAGCTCATTTCCAAAACGAGTGGCTGTAACGGCTAATTCTACTTCTGATTTTGTGTTACGGACAGTAACACTTGTCGTTTTACCATCTTCAAGTTGGAAGAGATGCAGTTCTACATTTTGTGCATAATCATAATCAGCATTATTTTCATCATTACCTATTGCGATGATAGAGTTTGGACGTGCATATAATGGAAGGCTTAAATAATCGTGATTCTCATGGAACCATGTTCCGCCATCCACAATTTCATTCGTTAATAGATGGGTCCATTTTCCTTTCGGAAGATAAAAGGAGGCATCTCCTTCTTCATTTAGAACTGGCGCAACAAGCAGGGAATCCCCAAACATATATTGCCTATCAAGTGTTTCAGCAGCTAAATCATCTTGGAATTCAAGAAGCATCGCTCTCATCATTGGAAGTCCCAATGTTGACGATTCATTCGCTGAATTAAAAATATACGGCATTAATTTTGCCTTTAATTTCGTAAAGAATTTTGTTACTTCTACTGCTTCTTCATCGTATGCCCAAGGTACACGGTATGACTTACTTCCGTGTAATCGGCTATGACTAGATAATAAACCAAAAGCTACCCAGCGCTTAAATAAATCAGCAGGTGCCGTGCTTTCAAATCCGCCAATATCATGACTCCAGAATCCAAAGCCTGTCAGTCCAAGTGACAATCCTCCCCGGATACTTTCAGCCATCGATTCATAGGTAGCATCGCAATCACCGCCCCAGTGGA
The DNA here is from genome assembly GCF_019749295.1 of Neobacillus niacini. Lineage (GTDB taxonomy): Bacteria > Bacillota > Bacilli > Bacillales > Cytobacillaceae > Neobacillus > Neobacillus niacini_D. The sequence goes on along the minus strand of NZ_JACWFG010000004.1, from coordinate 25,740 downwards.
CAGGGAACTGTTGACCACCCGCAGTGGCTGACCTGGCAAATAAGGTTACCTCTCCGTCTCCAAGCTTATCTTTTAACACATCAAATACTACTTTGTTATATAAAAACGTATAATAATTGTGCATTTTATCAGGGTCGGAACCATCATAGTAAACAACATCCACAGGTATTCTTTCACCAAAATCAGTCTTAAAAGAGTCAACACCCATATCTACTAATCTTCTTAGATGGCCCGCATACCATTCACAAGCAGCTGGATTTGTGAAATCAACAATTCCCATGCCTGGCTGCCATCGATCCCACTGCCACACATCTCCATTAGGCCGTTTAATAAGGTAGCCGTTAGCAGCAGCTTCATCGAATAATTTTGATTCTTGTGCAATATAAGGGTTAATCCACACACAAATTTTTAGATTTTTTTCTTTCATCCGCTTTAACATTCCATCTGGGTCAGGGAACATTTTCTGATCCCATTCAAAGTCGGTCCAGTTTAACGCCTCCATCCAGAAACAATCATAATGGAAAACAGATAATGGAATATCTCTTTCCCGCATTCCTTCTACGAAACTTTTAACGGTTTCTTCATCATAGTTTGTCGTAAAAGAGGTAGATAACCATAGTCCAAATGACCAGGCAGGCGGCAATGCAGGTTTCCCTGTTAAGGATGTGTAATTGGATATTACACTTTTCAAGGTTTCCCCGCCAAAAATAACGTATTCTAATGATTCACCTTTCACGCTGAATTGGACTTTAGAAACCTTTTCTGAAGCAATTTCTAAGGAAACATTTTCTGGATGGTTAATAAATACTCCATATCCTTTATTGGATAGATAAAAAGGGATATTTTTATAAGATTGCTGTGATGCCGTGCCGCCATCCTGATTCCACAATTCAACCACCTGGCCATTTTTTACAAAAGATGTGAATCGTTCTCCTAGACCGTAAATATTTTCCCCAACACCTAAATTCAATTCTTCTCTTACATAGGTTGTTTTATCAGCACTTTCGGTAACATGTGTCATTGCCTTGTAACCGCTGGCAGTCATTTTTTTGCCATTATAAAAGTATTGGACTTCCCATGGTCCTGTTTTATTGATAACTGCACTACATTTCCCGCTCGTAAAACGAATTTGGTCTTCATTTTCCTCTATTGAAACAGGAACTTGCTTTTCAATTAAATTGAATTCTGGTCCACGCTTTACTTTTCCTTTATGGTGGATGATCTTTACCCGAATTGCATCTTCGATTGGAGCTGAGAATTCAACTGTCAATAATGCTGTATCTAGCTGGAAACCACGGTCGGAGAGATCCTTCGGCGCAACTAGTACTTTTAATGTGTTTCCGGTTTGAATTGCTTTAAAAAACTGTACCCCAGAAATCAGCTCGAGTCCTTCTCGAATCAACCAATAACCATCTGTAAATTTCATGATTTCACCTCTTAATTTATTCAATCCATTCAAGCTATTAAAAAAGCATTTTATTTAAAAGAGACCCAGAATAACTCGGGTCTCTTATTTTGTTTCTTATTTTCCTAGTCCGTTTTTAGTTATTCCAAAGCTCTACTCTTTCCTTAATTAATTCTGTACGCATTGCTTCTGCTTCTTTTGCACCAGCCTTATCAATTTCTTTTAAGAAGCTGTCATAGATTTTATCAAAGTCAGCAGGCTTTGCTAGAATGGCCTCTGGAATACGTTTCTTCACGATATCTAGTACTTTTTGTTCGATTAGTGCTAGATCTGAATCACTTGGAACTTGGATATTAAAAGCAACCCCCCAAGGTTTTACAGGGAATTCATCTTTTTGCGGATATAAATCTCTCCACATTTCAACGCCAAGGTTAGAAAGCACCTCTTTTTCTACATCCGTATAAGAATCTTTTACTTGCTCTGGAGAAGCGATAGTATAGGTCTGTCCATTGGAGTCAAGAACTCCATCGCCATATGACGGTGCAAATCCTTTAAGAACACCAATTCCCGTTTCTTTTACATAGTTAGCATTGTTATTTCTTTTATCCATTTCTTCGTCAGAAATGACTCTTTTACCATCTTCGATTGTGTAGTGTTCCCCTTCAATACCCCAGTTTTGAAGCATTTGACCTTCTTCTGAAGCAAGATAATCAAGGAACTTAATCGCTGCTACTGGATCTTTACAATCAACAGTAATACCAATACCCCATCCTGCCAGGTAGCCAGCATCTTGGAAATTTGCGTGTTTCATGTCCTCGTTTAACGTTGCAGGGTATAGTCCATACATTTTGTCATGTAACCCCTGTTCACGTAATGAGCGCTGTGCCTCAGCAAATTGCCAATCATCATCAATGATCCCTAATACACGGCCGGAAGATAATTTTGCTAAGTATTGATCGTATTTTTGAACAAAGCTTTCAGGGTCTAATAATCCTTCAGCATTCATGTGGTTTAACCAGCGGAAATACTCTTTTTCCTCCGGACGTTTGTAATGGAAGATGGCTTCATATGTTTTAGGATCAACATAGAATTCACCATCATCTGATACTCCTGTTGTCCAGAAAGCTGGATTAGTGGTAGAAATCATAATACGCCAATCATCTGCGAGTAATGATAATCCAATTGTAGGCTGCCCGTTTACTTCTGGGTACTTTTCTTTATATTGTTTAATCGCGTTTTCATAATCCTTTAGCGTTTTGATCTCAGGAAATCCTAATTCCTTTACTACTGAGTGCTGTAGTCCAACACCATGGCCTGGACTAAAATATTGTGTATCTACTGGAGTGGTTGGCAAAATATAGATTGATTCGTCTTTACTGCTCCATTTTAAACGGTTCATGTAATCGCCATAGATTTTTTTCAAGTTTGGAGCATGCTCTTCTATAAGGTCAGTAAGATCGATAAGTGCACCTGCTTCAACTAATGTTCCTGCTCCGCCTTTGGGAGTGATTAAGTCTGGGTATTCGCCGCTTGCAACCATTAAGGCAATTTTTTGGTCTCCGCCATTTACGTCAAATTCAGGTTTTAATGTTACTCCTGTTTTTTCTTTTACTACTTTACTGACAGGGCTGCCCATATCATCCCATTGGGAATGTGGATCAGCACTGAATAATGTGAACTCTGTTAGCCCTTCTTTATTTTTCTCACCTTCACTATTAGACTTACTTGTACAGCCAGAAACAATTAGTACAAAGCAAGCAGCTAATAACAAAGTAATTTTGCTCATACGCTTTTTCATGTTATATCCCCCTATAGTCTCTTATTGGATTTTACATCGACGAATCGTTATATCACCTATACTCTTACCTTCCTTTCTCCAATCACCCCCTGCAGTTACGTTTTAGTAACAAGGTATCCTTACTATCACCCTAACTTTTTACTGCGCCAATCGTCATTCCTTGCACAAAATACTTTTGAACAAAAGGATAGATGATTAAGATAGGTACAATCGTAACAATGGAAATGGCCATTTTTATTGATTCAGGAGAAACAAATGTTTTTAATTGATCCGCTGTCATCCCTTTCATCGAATTCGGATCTGTACTTCCCATTGACGTGTTTTGTAAGATTTTCATTAATTCGTACTGTAAGGTAGTTAAATTCTCATTCATGCTGTTGTATAAATACGTATCAAACCAGGAGTTCCAATGCCCAACTGCAACGAATAATGCAACCGTTGCCAAAACAGGCTTACACAATGGCATGATAATTTTCCAGAAGATTGTAAAGTCATTTGCCCCATCAATCTTTGCTGATTCCTGCAAAGCATAGGGAAGTCCATCAATAAAGGACCGAACTATGATAATATTAAAGGCATTTACAATACCAGGGATAATGTAAACCCAATAACTATTAATTAATCCTAAATCCCTGATTAACATGTAACCGGGAATCAGCCCGCCTGAGAAATACATCGTCAGGACAATAATGGTTGAGAACCATTTCCTGCCTTGAAAGTCTGCACGGCTTAGTGTGTATGCAACCATAGCAGAAGAAAGCACTCCTAGGATTGTCCCAATAATAGTACGAGAAGCTGAGTTTATAAATCCTGTAATCAAATTATCGTATTGGAATATTTCTTTATAATTGTCCAATGTAAACGATCTTGGCCATATATGAATACCGCCTCGAACAGTATCTAGTGACTCATTCAGGGAAATGGCTAATACGTTTAAAAAAGGATATAGAGTGATTACCGAAATAAAGAGCAGATAGATATATATAAAACTATCAAACAAACGATCTTTCATTACTGTTTTGCTAAGTGTAGTATGTCTTCTCAATATTGTTCCTCCTTACATTACACTGGAGTTTGAGTATTTCTTGAAAATTCCATTGGCCACAAATAATAGAATAATACTGATAACAGAGTTAAATATGCCAATCGCAGTCCCATATGAGAACCGGCCTAACCCGATTCCATAATTCAATGCATACAAGTCTAGTACTTCTGCATAATCAACGACTAAGTTATTCCCTAACAGCATTTGTTTCTCAAACCCAATACTTGTCAAATGGCCGATATTTAGAATTAATAAAACGAGTATCGTTGGCCTAATACCTGGAAGCGTTACATGCCAAATTTGTCTCAACCGTCCTGCACCGTCTACCTTTGCTGCCTCATATAACTGGGAGTCAATTCCTGAGATTGCAGCTAGGAAAATGATCGCATTCCATCCCATCTCTTTCCAAATATCAGAAGCTACGACAATACTCCAAAAATACGTACCTTCTGCCATAAATTGGGCAGGTTTATCGAGAATGCCTAAGCTTATTAACATTTCATTAATCACGCCGCCATCCGTAGAGAGCATTTTGGTCACGATACCCGCAACAACCACCCAGGATACGAAGTGAGGCAAATAAGTAATGGTCTGGACTGTCCGTTTAAATACGGACAACCGTACTTCATTTAACAGGACCGCAAAGATAATCGGCATTACAAAACCAACCGTTAAACCAAGCAGGCTCATACCAAGTGTATTTCTAAGTGCCCGATAAAACCGTTCGTCTGAAAACAGTTCTATAAAATGTTCGAACCCAACCCATTCTTGCTGGAAAAGAGATAGAGCTGGCTTATAATTTTGAAAGGCCATTGACCAGCCCCACAAAGGAAAATAATTAAAAACAATAACTAAAAGGACAAAAGGGACAGACATTAAATATAAATACTTTTGCTGTACAAATGTTTTCCAGAAGCTCTTTTTCTTCGGTTTTTGAATAATAGTCATTGTTCTCTCATTGCTAGTAACCGCTTTCACCCATTAGACCTCCTTCTTACTTATATACCAATGATAACGCATTCATAGTTGTCATAATACCTAACAAATTGAAACAAAAATCATATAAAATTTTGATATAAGTCTGCCAAACATTCATAAAAAAAGAACGTACACCGATAGAAACGTGTACGTTACAGCTTTTCCTTTCTAAAATTACTCGGAGACATTCCAATATATTTTTTAAATTTATTATGGAAATAATCTACATTAGAGTAACCAACCTTTTCTGCTACCTGATATACCTTCATACCACATGATAATAATTTCTTTGCATTTTCCATTCTAACTAGATCTAGATAGGTATTAAAATATTCCCCGGTATGGTTTTTGAAAATCTTACCCAAGTAGGCACTATTATAATCGAATACCTTAGCTAAACTTTCAAGCTTTAGATTTTCTTGATAGTTACGATGGATGAAATCCACAAGTTTTTTTAGCTGGTCTTCATAATCGCCAACATTTAGACTAGCAATCACTTTATTTAATAAATGATAAATAAACTCTAGTAATGAATTGATGGTAGGTTGTCTATTTATTTTGTGCAGTTCAGCATTTACATCAGATAATGTCTCGCCAAGCTCGGGCTTATTTACCGAACATTTACTAAAAACTAGAGATAATAAGCGTACATAATTAATTTTTATTTTCTCTTCACTATGATTGTTATTGATCATACTTTGAGCAGCATTTATAATTTCATCTTTCATTGCTTTTTCATTTAACGCATCAAGGGCAAAATATAACTTTTCTGCAAAGGAATGCACTGGAAATTCGTTTGACGTCATATCTTGCAGGTAATCCTTATTAGGTTGAAAAACTAGTTCTGAGTCACTTCTAAGAAATTTTGTCTCTTTATAAAAAAATTGAAAATCCAGTCTATTCTTTGTACTCCTATACTCTGTCCCTAAAGAGCTAACCTCATTAAAGACTTCACTTAGGCACATCCCAATCGATGAGTTTTTAAGATAACTTATCACTATTTCATAGAGTTCGTTATAAGATTTTAGGCTTGGTCTCATGTTCTTTAGCAAGATACAAAGATATTGATCTTTAATAAATAAATAGCCCCAATTCTCTTCAAGCTCTTGTGCTAATAGCTGCTTAAAATCCTCAAGTTCTAAGTTCGTATTGTGAAACAGTCTTATCATCACCAGTTGATAAAATCTTCCATCCAATCCAAGTTCAGAGATATCCCCATATACTTCCTCAATAGGCACCTGTTCATTACCGTCAATAATTGTCTGTAATAAAGTGTGTCTGACTTCCTGTAAACTGACTGTCCTTACCTGTTTCTCTGATTGATCTTTGTCAAAATTCAGCTTAATTCGTTGAATAAAGCCAATCAAATCCTCTTCCTCAACAGGTTTTAATAAATAACCTGCTACATTTTCTCTTATAGCCTTTTGGGCATATTCAAAATCGGCATATCCACTCAAAATAATAATCTGTACCTTTACATCCTCTTTTCTAATTGTTTCAATCAGTTCTATACCGCTCATCCTTGGCATCCGTATATCGGCGATGATTAGGTGTATTTCATTTACCCTGAATATTTCTAAAGCCTCTTTCCCATCTCTTGCTGTTTCGATTACTTGGAAACCATACTCTTCCCACGGTATAAGTGTTTTCATACCTTCTCGGATTATCGGCTCGTCATCAACTATTAACACGTTATACATGATTATTCCCCCTTACTGGTAAGACAAATGACACCTTCGTCCCACTATTAGGATTGCTCTTAATGGATAGACCGCTTCTGTCTCCAAATGTAAGTGTAAGCCTTTGATGCACATTCACTAAGCCAATTCTATTTCCTCTATTATCCTCTGTTTTTTCTAGTATCTTGTTAATTGATAACAATTGATCATCACTGATACCTTTGCCATTATCTGAAACCATTACATGTAATTCCTCTTCTATCATCGTTGTTGTAATTTCTACCGTTCCCCCATGCGATTGGTCTTCTAAACCGTGAAGTACTGCATTCTCTACAAGAGGCTGTATGATAAGAGGATGTATTAAAATATTTTCTGTTAAGGGGTCAATATTTAATGAATAGGATAATCGATCATCATAACGGAACTTCTGAATATCCAGGTAACACTTAACTAAGTCTATTTCACTTTGTAACGGTACCATTTCACCTGTAACAGATATGCTTTTTCTCATTAATTTTCCGAGCAGCTTGACTACCCCTGCAATTTCCTTTTCACCTTTCATATGAGCTTTCATCCTAATCGATTCCAGGGCATTGAAAAGGAAGTGAGGGTTGATTTGACTTGCCATCATCTTCAGTTTAATTTCCTGTTGACGCTTCTCTAAAATGTTGTTTTTGATATGAGCTTTCTCCACTTCGTCTATTAGCTCTTTAATATTACCTACCATATGATTTATCTGATTTGATAATAGCCCTATCTCATCCTCCCCATCCACATGGATATCAACGGTCAAATTACCATCTGAAATCGTATCGATTTGTTCTCCGAGTCTTAGGAACCTGTTGGCTAGAAGTTTTGAGAAGAAGTAGATTAACATAACAGCAATAACTAAACTGAATCCGATTACAACAAAGCCCAACAGGAGAAATCGATTGGCATCACCCATAATAATCTTCTTAGGTATGACGGAAACGAACCTTACCTTATTAGAACTAATCTCTGGTAATAAATTATCGACGATTACCTCAGATTCTTCTCCATCCACTTCTCCAGTAAATGTACCCGACCATTCACTAGGGGGGATATCGATCTTAACTACTTCATCAATCTTTTTTCCGATAAATTTATTTCGGTTAGATACTACAATATAGTCATTGTCATCTAGAATCATCACTGGCGTTCGTTCTTGGCTGAGTATATCCGACAGATGATTATTGTTCACATTGATCACAAGCACCGCATTTGTATCATAATCGTGGTAGTTTATATTACGAACCAAACTTAAGTATTTCCGATTCTTTTTCGTCTCATCAGGAATATAATACCAACCTATTAATCCATGAGCCTCTTTAGCTGATTGATACCAAAATTCTCTATTAATCGTGTATTCCGGCATAAACCTCCAGTTATTTAACATCGTTTCATTCTTTGTATAAACACGTATATTTGAAATTTCTTGATACGTTTTAAGGTATTCTTCAAATTTACGATACTGATTATAGGCTGAAACGACCTCATGAATGGTGTGATATTGTGTATTAACTAATTCCTTTAGCTCACTATCTAAGGTTAAATTGTTGGATACATAAATCGCCTTTTCTAATGTCTCAGCCGTCCGCTTTTTAACCCTTTCTAAATCTGAAGACACTTGTTCTTTTGTCTCAGAGAGAGCATTCGATCTTAATTCGTGCGTTAAAAAAGAACCAACAATGAGCAGTGGAATGAAAACAGCGATGATAAATGAAAATACTAGCTTAGAATGGAGCTTCATATTATTAAAATAGTTTTTAATTTTCCTCATAAAATTGCACCACCAAAACAATTACGCGTAAGCGCTTTAATTCTTAACCTATCAAGTATATTTTTTATTCTATAGTAGTTTATAAGATTAGCAATTATTTTGGTGATAAAAAAACTCCTCTACCCAAAGAGGCTAGTTAAATAGCCCCTCCGTTTTTCCCCTTACTCTTGTTCAATAATAGCTGCGTCAAATGAACCTAGTTCAATAGATTCCACTACATTGCTTTGGGTTAATAGATTGACACCTCTAATACCTGGCAGTTCAACACTTACAGAATCATTAGTATGATTTAATACAAAAATAAAAACTTTATCTCCCTTTTTTCGTTTTGTTATTTCTATCCCAAGTTTGTTTGCTGCAATTTCATTTTTTATTCCCTTCTCTTCGGCAATTCCATCCATTAAGTCTGCTAAAAATGCTTGATCAGGGCTTGAGGCAATATACCATGCCTGCCCTTTGCCGAACTTATTCATTGTTACCGCTGGTCTGCCCTGATAGAAATCTTCCCCGTACGAAGCTATTATCTCCGCACCTTCAGAATGAATAAGATCAAATAACAGATTGCACGCGTAGGTCCCCTTTAAATTTCCATATTCCTTCTCCATCACAATCTTATTACTATGTTCGGGAGGAAGTGCATCAATTTCTTCTGACCATATTCCTAATACCTTACGAAGTTCACCAGGGTAACCCCCTAGCACGACAAGATCATTTTCGTCTACGATTCCACTGAAGAAGGTTGTTAAAAATGCTCCGCCATTTTCTACAAATTCCTCTATCTTTTTAGCATAACCATGCTTTACCATATACAAAACGGGTGCGATGACAACTTTGTATGGAGTTAAATCTGCTTCTACACTTACCAAATCAACTTGAATATTCATATCAAACAATGCTTTGTAGTATTTATGAACTTCATCTACATATTTCAATGCTATGGACGGACCACTTGAATATTCAACCGCCCACCAGTTTTCCCAGTCAAATACAATCGCTGCTTTAGCAATAACTCTTGAATCTAATAACCTATCACTTAATTGAACAAGTTCATTCCCGAGTTCTGCTACTTCACGGAAAACTCTCGTATTTTCGTGTCCAGCATGTTCAATCACAGCGCCATGAAATTTTTCACAGGCTCCCCTTGAACGTCTCATTTGGAAAAATAGAACGGAATCAGACCCATGAGCAACTGCCTGATAACTCCATAAGCGCATCACTCCTGGACGTTTTAAAGAGTTATAGGGCTGCCAATTTTGCTGGCTTGGTGTTTGTTCCATTAACATAAAGGGTTCTCCATTCTTTAACCCTCTCATTAAATCATGCATCATGGGTGTATAACTGACGGGTGTATCCATTGATGGGTAATTATCCCAAGCGATTACATCCATATAAGGGGCCCATTTCTGGTAATCTAAAGGTTTATAAGCTCCCATAATATTTGTAGTTACAATTGTTTCCGGTACAGCTTTTTTTATGATCTCGTATTCCATTTTATGGCATTCTAACATACTATCAGAATTAAACCGGACATAATCTAATGAAATTCCTTGAAACATCGTTTGCCTTTCACCGAAGTGCTCACTTAAAAGATTTGGTGTTACAATTTCATCCCAATCGTAAAACGTATGTCCCCAAAAGCTGGTATTCCAGGCTTTATTGACGTTATCTAATGTTTCGTATCTCTTTTTTAGCCAAACACGAAATTCCTTCTCACAATTTTCGCAATAGCAGGCGCCGCCCCATTCGTTCGATATATTCCAAAGCAGTACAGCCGGATGATCTTGATAACGTGCAACTAGTTTTTCAACAAACAGAGATGCATATTTTCGATAGGTAAGACTGTTTGGACATGAGTTATGCCTGCCGCCAAACTTCCTTTTCTTTCCATCAAATTCAGTCCTAAGGATATCAGGGTACTTCTTAGCCATCCAGGCTGGATGGGCGGCTGTTCCTGTTCCAATCCCAACTTGAATCCCATTGTCATATAACGTGTCAATCACTTCATCTAACCAGGAAAAGTCATAGGTAACCTCGTCCTTTTGAGAAGCTGCCCACGCAAATATATTGACTCGAACAAAGTCAATGTTAGCCTTTTTAAACATCCTTATATCTTCATACATGGTGTCTCGGTCATACTGTTCTGGGTTGTAGTCTCCGCCATAAATCATTTTTGAGATTTTTGTACTAATCATACCTTCACTCCTCATCTACAGGTTTACAAGCACCACTTTTTACTCCAGTGCCATTACTTTGATTTTTTCATTCTTCCCTAATGTCAGCTCATTAGCTGTTACGACAGTACCATCTTCTTTTTCCATTTTTATTGTTTTGCCCTTGTATGAAACTTTTAGCTGGTTTTGACTACTTGATGTTATTTCTGCTCTTTTTAGTCTGCCTTCAGCCCACTCTATCTTTACCTCAAACCCACCTCTTGTTCTTAAGCCGCTGACTTTACCATTTCTCCATGCATCGGGTAATGCAGGTAAAAGTTCAATTTCCCCCAAATGGCTTTGGACGAGCATCTCTGCGATTCCTGCAGTCCCGCCAAAGTTGCCGTCAATCTGGAAGGGAGGATGATCATCGAAAAGGTTCGGATGTGTGGAACGTGCTAATAATGTTTGTACATATAAATGTGCATTTCTATCATCGTGAAGACGAGCAAATAGATTTATAAGCCAAGCACAACTCCAGCCGGTATGCCCGCCGCCGTTCTCTAAGCGGAAGGCTAAGGATTTTTGTGCTGCCTCAACTAAATTCGGGGTTTCTTTATGATTAATCTGGCTGCCTGGGTATAATCCATATAAATGGGATACATGTCTATGACCAGGTTCATACTCAGGAAAATCCTCCACCCATTCCTGCAAACGTCCATTAGAATTAATCTTGAATGGCACCAGCTTTTCTAATGCATGGGAGAGCTCGTTTGTGAAATCATCTTGAATGCTTAATCGATGACCTGCATTTAGACAATTTTGAAATAACTCTCTAATTAACGTTACATCCATTGTTGAGGCATAAGAAACAGCTGTTGGCTTACCATTATGGGATAGAAATTTATTTTCCGGTGATGTTGATGGATTTGTGACTAAGTATCCATTTGGGCTTTCTATTAACCAATCTAAGCAAAACTGTGCTGCGCCTTTCATCAAGGGGTAGGCTTTTTCCTTAAGGAATTTCTCATCTCTAGTGAATAAAAAGTGTTCCCATAAATGACTTGTCAGCCAAGCCCCTGCCATTGGCCAAAAAGCCCATGAAGCTTGCCCCGATGTAGGAGTAGACATCCTCCATAAATCAACATTGTGGTGAACCGCAAAACCCCTTGCTCCATATAGTTCTTTTGCTGTTTTTTCTCCTGTTAAACATAAATCTTCAATCATAGTAAATAGTGGTTCATGACATTCTGTTAGATTACATACTTCTGCTGGCCAATAGTTCATCTCCGTATTGATATTGGTCGTATAGTCACTGTTCCAAGGCGGTTGGATATATGGGTTCCATATTCCTTGGAGATTTGCTGCCTGAGTACCGGGTCGAGAACATGTAATCAACAAATATCGTCCATACTGGAAATACAACGCCTCCAGCGAAATATCATTCCGGTCACTTTTATAACGTTCCAGTCTTTCGTTTGTAGGCAATTCTTTATATTGTTCCTCTCCATTTAGAACTAGAGAAACGCGATTAAATAAGGCTTGATGATCCTCAATATGACGATATTTTAATGCATCAAAATCTCTTGTTGCTGCTGTGGTTAAAATCGTCTCACACTTATTTTCAATGATGCTTAAATCATGGCTGGGAATTTCATTAAAGGCTGTAAAATTTGTTTTAGCAGTCAGCAGTAATATAACTTCATTCTCACCGGTAATATCCATTTTTCCATCTGCGAATGATATGTTCCCTTTAGCTGCCAGCATATGAATTTGTAACCTTAAACCTCGATGCTCATCGTATAAAATCTCACCAGGGTTTTTCACGGAAATAGGGCTATTTCCTTTCAGAATGAGCTCGTTGTGGGTTTCTGTAATTCCATGAGGGTGTAATGAGTCCAGCTGAACTCTCAGGTGTATTGCAGGACCGCTGGGACCTTCAGCTCTAACCCTTATAGCAAGAACCTGATCAGGGTAACTCACAAATGTTTCTCTGCGATACGTATACTCCTTATTCTGATATTCAGTCAAGGCAACCGCAGTCTGTAAGTCCAATTCACGCCGAAAGCTTGTTACAGCTCCTTCACATATATGTTCAATGATTAAATCACCTAGAGGCTGGTACGCTTCACAATCTTCTCCAACCATATTCTCTTCTATTAACTGCTCAGCCTCGGAATACTCACCTTTAAAAATAAGCTCTCTTGCCTTCTCTAATGTATGAAGGGCATTTTTATTTATCTTTGCTCCTGGTTCCCCCGACCACAGTGTATCTTCATTCATCTGAATTCTTTCATACTTTGCACCTCCGAAGACCATGGATCCTAATCGTCCATTTCCAATAGGCACTGCTTCTTCCCACTTCGAGGCAGGAGTTGTATACCATAATTTCAAATCATTATTTTTGGCGGTTTCCACTATTTCACCTCTAATTTGAAAAGGTCAGTAGGCATGACTGCCTGCCTGACCTTCTCACCTTTATAGTCCTAGTCTCTAAACTAAGCAATGAAACGGAAATAACTAATCAATATCTCACCATTACTTACAAAATAAATCTTGGTATTTACGGCATCTTCAGGTAATGCAACTGGTCCTGTTACGGTATGCCAGCTTTGACTACCTCCTGTGTTATGGACCGCCAGCTGGCCAATCTTTTCTCCTTCAGGAGATCCTAGATAAATATCAATCTCAGCTTTTTCCGATTGGTTGGCAGCACGAACCTCAATCGATTGTAAGCCTCTGCTAGCATCTACATCGGAAAACATAATCCAAGATCCTGGTTTCATCTGGACGGAATGACCGCCTTCTTTACACTCATCGATGACAGTCTCATTATAATCATCATAGTTTTCTGCTCTTGTATTCACGTAGAGATTTCGTAAAGGTATGGTTTCTCCATTTACCTTTACTACTTCCTGCAGCTGTATATCAGAGGATGATTTACCAACCAATAACTCATATAGTCCTGATTCCACACAATATTTATCCCTTGTAACATCCCAAACACTTAGTTCGCTTGCACTTATGGTAAATTGTACTTCCTGTGATTCTCCAGCTTTGATTGAAACTCTTTTAAAACCAATTAGCTGTTTAAGCGGCCTTTGGAATCGTGAATCTAGTGAACGGAAGTATAATTGTACGACCTCATCACCATCAAGGGTACCCTGATTTTTCACGTTAACACTTAGTGTTACTCCTTCGTGCTCATTTATTTCGCTGGCATTTAGTCTAAGATTACTATATTCGAAATTTGAATATGATTTTCCATGGCCAAATGGATAGAGTACATCTCCATCGAAGTACTGATATGTGCGCTTACCCTTAATAATGTCGTAATCTAAAATATTGGGTAATTGACTGACAGAATGGTACCATGTCATATTTAATCGTCCTGCTGGATTATAATCACCAAATAATACATCGCTTATGGCATTCCCTAATTCTTGACCGCCATGTGAGGTGTAAAGGATGGCAGGGATATTTTCATCCACCCAATTTATGGCAAAAGGGTAGCTTCCAACAACAACTACAATGGTGTTAGGGTTCGCTTTATATACTTCTTTAATTAATCGTTCTTGTGCTAATGCTAAAGTAATATCCGGCCGGTCCATTTCTTCCTTGCCATTAACAACAGGATTATTTCCGACAAATACAATCGCTACATCAGATTCTTTTGCTGCTTTAACCGCTTCTTCCAGACCATTTTCTATTATTTCTTTTTCCAGTAATAGTGATTTACTGCTCTCTTTATCCTCAGAAACCTGTAATTTGCCGGTTTCACCTGCTGTGACAGCATGATTATTCCAAGTTGACAGTGTAAGCTTGCCTTCACTTTCAGGAATAAAATGGAGAACCTCTTTTACAAACCATCCATAGATTTCATCAGCAGAGGCCGCAATATTTTTATCGTCAGCACTGGTTACGTACTTACCATTATCCAAGGAACGGGCTGTATATCTACCCCATCCCCAATCCGATAGCTCAAACACTGCTGCTTCATGATTATCTTGCTTCGTAATGATTAGCGGACTGTTTTCTTCTGCTCCTATAGCAATAAACTCAGTTCCCTGTTTTAGCATGATCTTATCATTTCCGCTATGGAATGTTACTTGTTTTCCTTCTAACTTGTTTTTTATTCCTTCGTAAGGGGTAGTGGAATAAGGGAAATCTCCTGAATACCAATCTCGATAAACGATGTCTCCTAACGGTCCGATGACGGATACCTTTTTAAGAGCATTCTTACTTAATGGTAAGATGTTATTTTCATTTTTTAACAGAACAACTGATTCCTTAGCGGCACGATTCGATATTTCAGCGTGTTTATGATCACAAATAATGGATTCAGTAATGGTTGAATAGGGATTATTTTCAGCTGGGTCAAATTCTCCCAACCGAAAACGGACCCTGAACGTATTTCTCAACGCACAATCTAAGTCATTTTCATTGATTAAATTTCTTTCCACTGCTTCGAATATTGCCTTTGTGGTTTCGTCAAAATCATCTGTCATACTATCAATTCCATTTTTAATCGCATCAGCAGCCGATTGGGCATGATTATCATAATAGCCATGATCTCTTACCACCCCTAATAGATCTGCTGCATCACTGACTATGAATCCGTTCATTCCCCATTTTTCTTTTACGATTTCTTTGACATAAGGATGAAGAATGGCCGGTGTCCCATTAATGGAGTTATATGCCGTCATCATGGAGTAGGCACCGCCTTCTTTAAAAGGCAGTTCAAAGGCTTTCAGATAATATTCGTGCATATTTCTAGGATCAATACTTGCTGAACAGCTCCCACGGTCAATCTCATTGTTGTTAGCTAGAAAATGTTTTAGCGTCGCAACAGCTTTGAAGAAAAACGGATGATCGCCTTGAATGCCTTTTACTAAGGAGGCGGTTAGTTTTCCTGTTAAATATGGATCCTCACCATATGCCTCTTCTGTTCTTCCCCACCTTGGGTCTCTTTCCATATCAACAGTGGGGGCCCATAATGTTAACCCATTGACTTCTGGATTTTTCTTATGAAAAGCCCTGGCTTCACTGCTAATGACATCCCCAACTTCCTTCAGTAATTCTTGGTTCCACGTACATGCTAATCCTATGGTCTGAGGAAACGTGGTTGCCTTCCCTAACCAGGCCATACCGTGGGCTGCTTCCGTTCCCTGTTTATGTGCTTTTATTCCAAGTCGGTCGATTGCTGGTTGATATTGACACATTAAATTAACCTTTTCTTCTAATGTTAATCTTGAAAGAAGATCATTTAATCTAGTTTCCAATGGTATTTCGGGATTTTGAAAGGGAAATTCATATATCTTTTTTTCTTCGATTCTTTCCATCTATTTCTCATCCTCGCTATTTATTTTTAATAATGTCGTGTAGGAAACGGTTACAAAAGTGAAAACATTAAATGTAATCGCTATCTTAACTCTAGCACCTTTCCATGGTACCTAAACACCCTAATTATTATAGAAATAATCCATTGAAATTTAGAGATAAAAGAAGGTAAGAATAATTTGGTCAATAGGACCAATAAATTAATAGATTTACAAAGTTAAATTTATGTGGTTTATTGAAAAAAGATGAATGGAAGAGGAGTGGAAATCATTGAATAATGTATTTGGGAGAATCCAGCCCGTTTTTGAGTGGATTACGAATTTGGCTGCCTTAAATATAACATGGTTAGTTTTTATTTTTCCTATAGCTTATTTAAGCTTGCTTCTTGTCCTTGTTGAACACACAAGTCAGGTTCTTATGATCATCCTAAGTATTGTAGTCTTATCACCATTCTTGTTATTTCCTGCCACTGCGGCTATGTTTGGAGTTGTTAGGAAGTGGTTCATGAAAGAGGAAATTAAAATTGTTCCATCCTTCTGGAAGTTTTATAAAGAGAATTATAAACGGAGTCTCTTCGGCGGATTTATCCTATCCTTCCTATGGTTAGTGGGGGTAGTTGATTACTTATACATCAAATCGGATGTATCTTTTGTAAATTACATTGTTTTATTTATTTTAGCCTTCTTGTTTCTTTATACTTTGTACTTTTTCTCAGATACAGTACATACAGAATCAAAACTTACACAGAGCTTAAAAAACGTTCTGATTATTACCATCGCAAATCCGATTTTCTCTTTCGGGATTGTAGTAATTTGCATCATTGTTCTCTTTGTTAGTATTAGCTATCTTCCCTTTCTAATCATTCTCTTTATCGGCCCCTCTATTGCCATACTTGGTTTTTATGGCTATCAAAAAGTATTTACAACTATTTTAAGTGTACAGAAATAATATTTTCATTGAAAAAGAGAAAGATTGTAGATGGTTACTCTACAGTTCTTTCTCTTTTTATTTCATTATTGGATTTAGCTGCGAAACGTTTTTGAACACAATGTTAAATCGTCAATTTTAGAAATAGCCGGTTCAAAACCAATCCCTGGGAGATCAGGTACGTGAATATATCCGTCATTCATGACAACTTCAGGATTGATAATATCCTGTTTCCAGTAGTGAGAAGATGGAGCCGTATCTCCTGGAAGCGTAAAGTTAGCCAGCGATGTGATCGCAATATTGTGAGCTCTGCCTATTCCTGCCTCAAGCATGCCGCCACACCACATCGGAATATCGTTTTTCAAACATAAGTCATGAATCTTTTTTGACTCTGTTAATCCGCCAACACGCCCAATTTTTAGATTCATTATTTTACAGCTTCCGAGCTCTATAGCTTTTCTCGCATCTTCTGCTGTATGAATGCTTTCATCAAGACAGATGGGAGTTTGCATACTTGCCTGCAGTCTTGAATGGTCAATAATATCATCACATGCCAGGGGTTGTTCAATCATCATTAGATTGAACTGATCCAATTGTTTTAAATGTTCAGTATCATCAAGCGTATAGGCACAATTGGCATCTGCCATTAGCGGGACGTCTGGAAACTGTGCACGAATAGATTTTAGGATATGAATATCCCAATCAGGCTTAATCTTTACTTTTATTCTTTTATATCCCGCTTTTAGATATCCTTCAATTTGGCGGAGCATCTTGTATTCCGATTCCTGGATACCGACGCTCACTCCAACTTCAATTTTATCTTTTACACCGCCAAGTGCCTTTGCAAGTGGAATGTTTTGTTCTCTTGCGTATAGATCCCAGACGGCACATTCCAGGGCAGCTTTTGCATTATAGTTCCCACGGATAGGCTTAAATCTTTCTGAGACTTCATCTGGATGCTGAATTGGCTCTTTTAGTAAAAGCGGAATTAGAAAGTCACTCATAATATGCAAATTTGTTTTCACAGTTTCTTCATTGTATATGGGTTCAATAATGGAAACTGACTCACCCCATCCGGATAAGCCGCTCTTTGATTTAACTTCTACCAGAATAAAGTCTTTGTCATACTCAGTCCCCACACTTGTTGTAAAAGGATTCAATAGATCCATTTTTATATGTCTTAACACAATGCTTTTAATCTCCATTTTGATATCCCCTCATTACTTTTTCTGTAAGAGATAATTGTAAAGATTAGGATTTTCCAAATCTTTTACTAAGTCTACCGCTCTCCAGCCCATGCTGAAATAATGTTTAAAAACAGCTTGAGTGTACTCCCTCCAGGCTATCCCAAGGGACAAGCTGTACTTTTTCAATTCTTGAAAATTACCCGGTACAGGTACAAGAAGGGTTTGGCTCTTGTGATTCAAATCCATTTTCTCTGGTATTGAAAAGCCATCCCTTATACTCGTTAAAATTGCCCTTGGATAATCCATTTCGATGTCAGACTTACTTCTTTTTTTCGAATCGTTTAGCACCCATTCTACTAAAAAGCGGTCAGACGGAATTCCAGCATTTAGCTTGTCATCCATTTCCCCATAAACATTTTCCAAGTAAGTAGAACAGACCGCACCAAGCTTATGTAAATTTAAATACCCATTCACGGTTTCAAGTGGGTCATATGTCCATGTGATTAGATTGTAGCCTATTTCCGCTGCGGTTTCCTTTTGCGCCCACTTCAGTCTTTCACCGATTCCGTACTTTCGAAATTCCGGATGAATGCCTAAGGAATGCGAGCAAAGATAGATATTTTCCCCGTCATAACCTGGAAAACTATATTGGAATCCAATCAGTTGTTGTTCGAAAAAAGCACCTAGAACGAAGCCGCCGTTTTTCACAGCGGCCATCGTTTGATTCACAGGTACAGCTTCTTCCTTACTCCAGATGAGTTCCTCTAGCTTCCGTACAGCTTCAAGTCCCTCAATGGTTTCAATCGTACTAATTATAGTTGACGATACATCCTCTTTTTTCAAAAAGATGCCTCCTCTTTTAAAAAATAATATGCGCAATAAGTACTACGATTGGCAATGTAATAATGGTACGCAGCAGGAAAATAAGCACTAAATCTTTGAACGAAATCGGAAGCTTAGAACCAAGAAGCAAGCCGCCCATTTCAGACATATAAACGAGCTGTGTTACAGAAACACAGGCAATAATAAATCGAGTCATTTCACTTTCAATTCCACTGCCGATTACAGCAGGCAAGAACATATCTGCAAAACCGACAACCATTGTTTGAGCCGCTTCTGCCGCTTCTGGAACCTGCATGAATGCTAAAATAGGCTCAAATGGCTTTCCAATAATCGTGAACACTGGTGTATATTCCGCAATCACCAATGCGGTTGTTCCAATCGCCATAACGATTGGCAGAACTCCCATCCACATATCCAATACATTGCCAATTCCCTCTTTAATTACCTGGGAGACACTTGTGTTTGTTTGTGCTTTCTTTACAGCTTGGTTTAATCCCCAGCGAGCAGGAGAAAATTCAGAAGGAATAGCCTGTTCAACTTTAAATTCTACACCATCGTATCCAGTATCTGATTTTCTAGAAAGCGGCGGGATGCGCGGCATAATTACTGCTGCCACTAACCCTGCAAAGACAACCGTTGCGTAATAATGAATGAAATATTCACCAAGGTTTAAATATTGGGCTACAACAATTGTAAACGTGATCGATACAACAGAGAAAGTGGTTGCAACGACTGCTGCTTCCCGCTTTGTGTAATAGCCATCTTCATATTGCTTAGTTGTCAGCAGTACTCCGATTGTTCCGTCCCCTACCCATGAAGCTAAACAGTCTAATGATGAACGGCCTGGTAAATTGAATACAGGTCTCATTATTTTTATTAATAACGCCCCAAAAAACTCAAGCAAACCAAAATTTAATAAAAGCGGCAGTAAGAAACCGGCCAATAAAAAGGTGGTAAATAGGATCGGCATTAAGTCGTAGATTAAAAGTGCCCCCGTATTTTCTGAATAAATCATTTCAGGTCCTATTCCAAATAGTGTAATAGCTGCAAAGATTAGACCCAAAAATCGTGCAGTCAGCCAAAACTTATTAACATTCAGCAGTTTATTTAAAAAATGGTTTGTAATAATAAAATTTGGTTTAAATACTACAGCAATAAAAGAACCAATCACCGATAAAGCAATAACTGCAACTGTGATGGGCGGAATGGTGTCACCCAATAGTGCATTAATTTGGCTTGCCAGGTATGCGACTGGGATAGTGATACCATCTTCCGCTTGAAACGGAATCATAAACAATATAACTCCTATTAATGAAGGAATAATAAACTTTAAATAATCCGAATATGATTTCGCAGGTACTTCTTTCCCTGCTGTTAACTCCTTAGAAAAGCCACTCATTTGATTTCCCCCTTATTTGTTTGTTTTATGCAACGTGAATTTATTCTAAAAATAATCCTTGGTCTGCATAGAGTTGTTCCAACTTTTTCTGGCGTCTGCTAATGCTCACGATGTCCTGATGTTGAATGGCCGCGATTAAAATCTCTAATAAGGTGATAACAGACGCAATCGAGTGATAATCAGAATCCATCTGTTCTTCTGTTGTTAAGGTGATTTTTGCAATCTGGCCAATTGGTGATAACTGGCGGTCGGTAATTGCTATAATTTTAGCGCCTTGTTGCTGCGCAAATTTTACTAGCTTAAGAGATTCTTTTCTGTAACGCGGAAAAGAAAACATCACTACAACTGATTGTTCAGTTAAGTCTGAAATATCCTCAAGCAGTAAACCCGATGGTGTAGATATACATACGTTTTCTCTCATTTGTTTGAGGGTGTAATAAAACCAATAGGCAGCACTGTAGGAGCTGCCAAATCCCCCAATATAGACGCAATCACCCTTAATGATTTCATCTGCAGCTTTCCAAACCTCTTTCGTGTTCAATTGCTGCAGAATCTGCTCCAATATACTTTTTTCCTGTTCTACCACTCTGGAAAATAGCTGGTTTTCAGAAACCTCCTCCATTGAGGACGTTCCTTGTTCATTACTTGGATACTTACTCAAAAGCCAATCTTTACGAAGTTTCTCCTGCATTTGTGAAAAGCCGCTAAAGCCTAGGGCATATGCAAGCCGAATCACGGTGGTTTCACTAACACCAACTTTTCTGCCAACCTGGAAGGCCGTCATTAGTGCCGCTTCATTGACATGCTGAACAAAAAATTCAGCTGCCTTTTTTTGACCAGGTGATAAGGATGAAAAGTTCTCTTTGATTAATTGATTTAATGATAAATCATCCATAGTTTCCCCTCACAATGCCGAAGAAGGAAAAACTTCATATATAACTCCTTCATACGCAACTAATTTATATATATCTCACACATTTAAAAGTTATTTTTAGTTCTAGAACAACCACATTGCTAAACCGAATGAAAAACTTCATAGATAGAATAATACAGCATAAAATACTTCACAGGCAAGATAAATTTGTATTTTTACCCTAAAAATATTATATTTATACATTCTTGCTAGTTGGTAAAATTAGACTATTAAATTAGACTATTAAATTAGAATACCTCCATATTTTATACCACCTATAGACCTAAGACTTCTTCCCCTTACGTAATAGATAGAACTTTTTTATTATTAGGAAGGAATGTCCCAAAATTATAGAAAAAAAATAATACTAAAACGAAGGTTTGTACTTAATATCCTGACTAGGCACACCTACGCTCGTGTTCTTTTTTATATAGCTAGGGGATTCTGTTATTTTTTGCAGTTATAAATACTATATTACTAGGAGAGTGAACATGTTGAAAAAGAGTAAATTACGTAATGCAAAAAGTATATTATCATCATCTCTAGCTATAACACTTCTTGCATCTCCATTCTTTTCAGCAACACAAGTAAACGCAGCACCGAAAACAGACAAAAGTCCTGTCTTAGATCTACGGCTTATGGAAACTACAGATATACATACAAATCTATTAAACTATGACTATTACAAAAATGCAGAATACCTGAAAGTTGGCTTAGCTAGTACAGCAGCTCTTGTAGAAGCTGCCCGTGCTGAAGCAGCAAACAGTGTATTGGTTGATAATGGCGACTTAATTCAAGGGACTCCATTAGGAACGTATAAGGCAAAAATTGATCCGCTTGAAGACGGAGAAGTTCACCCTGTATTTAAAGCAATGAACCAGATGGACTATGATATTGCTACATTAGGTAACCACGAGTTTAACTATGGTCTCGATTATCTTGAAGAAGCATATGATGATGCCAATTTCCCTTACGTCAATGCAAACGTTTATGTAGATGACCATGATATGAATCCAGATAATGACCAGAATAAATTTACTCCCTACAAAATCATTAACAAAAAAGTAGTGGACCAACAAGGAAAAAAACATGTTATTAAAGTTGGTTTTATCGGGTTCGTTCCTCCTCAAATTAACGAGTGGGACAAGGCCAATCTTGACGGAAAAGTAATTACCAAAGACATTGTTGAAAGTGCAAAGAAATTTATTCCGCAAATGAGAGAAGAAGGAGCAGATGTTATTGTTGCCATGACTCACTCTGGATTTAGCGGTAATAAAAACAGTTCAGAAGATGTCATTTATGCATTAAGTGAAGTAAATGGTATTGACGCGATTACCTTCTCGCATACTCACAAACTGTTCCCTGCAAAAGACATTAAATCACTTGACGGTTTATTCAAGGGAGCTGACGGTCAGCCACTAGATGGTGTAGACAATGAGAAAGGAACGATTAACGGAGTTCCAGCAGTTCAGGCTGGTTACGGCGGCGGTTCTTTAGGTATTATTGACCTTTCTTTGAAAAAGGAAAAAGGGAAATGGTCAGTAGTAAGCTCAAAATCTCAAACACGTGATATTTCTTCCGTGAAACCTGTTCAATCTATCGTCGACGCCGTTAAGGCAGATCATGAAGCAACTGTGGAGTATGTAAATACTCCTATCGGTAAGACAACTGACGACATACACAGCTATTTCTCACTCGTACAAGATGATCCTTCGATCCAAGTGGTGACAAATGCACAAAAATGGTATGTAGAAAAATACATTGCCCAAAGTAAGCCTGAATATCAGGACCTGCCAATCCTTTCTGTAGGGGCACCTTTTAAAGCAGGACGTAACGGAGTGGCAGAATACACTGAAATCCAAGCAGGTGATTTAACCATCCGCAGTGCCGGGGACTTATACCTGTATGACAACACATTGAAGGCTATTAAGGTGAAAGGCTCTGTAGTAAAAGAGTGGATTGAAATGACCGCTGGGAAGTTCAACACAATCGACCCTTCTAAAACGGAAGAACAAGCATTATTAAATCCAGCTTTCGCCGTTTATAACTTTGACGTTATTGACGGAGTTCAATATCAAATTGATGTTACTGCTCCGGCTAAGTACGACCCAGCTGGAAATATTATTAACCCAGATTCAAACCGTGTAGTGAACTTAACTTTTAACGGTCAGCCTGTGGATCCAAACCAAGATTTTATTGTTGTTACCAATAACTATCGTGCTGGCGGAGGCGGTAACTTCCCTGGAGTAAAAGGAAGCGAATTAGTGGTTGACTCTGCTGATGAAAACCGTCAAATTTTGATGGACTATATCACGGAGATGAAGGAAATCACTCCAACAGCTGATAACAACTGGTCCATTGCTCCAATCCCTGGAGATGTGAACGTTACCTTTACAACATCACCAGCAGCTGAAAAGTACCTTAATGAAGGAAGCAACATTTCTTATACTGGGCAAACAGATGCTTCTGGATTTGGAATTTTCAAATTGGACATTGGTTTTACACCTGTTAATATCCAGCTTCTTGGATTAAACGATTTACACGGTCAGTTGGATACGGATACAAAAGTAAAAAGAGATGGACTAGATGTATTGGCTGGCAGCATGGAATACACAGCTGCAGCCATCAAGCAGCGTGAAGCTACAAACGAGAACACATTAGTAGTTCATGCTGGTGACATGATTGGCGGCAGCCCGCTAGTGTCAGCATTATTCCAGGATGAGCCTACGGTTGAAGTCTTGGAAGCAATCGGCATGGATGTCGGTACACTTGGAAATCATGAATTCGACGAAGGGATTTCCGAATTACAACGTATGATCAATGGTGGTGAGCATTCATCTGGAAAAGCTACTGAAGACTATGACGGAATGAATTTCCCCGTTATCGCAGCTAATGCTTTTGATAAATCAACAGGTGAATTAATTACAGGTAAAGCATATGAAATTAAAGAAGTTGCTGGTCAAAAAATCGGATTTATCGGGGTCGTTACACAAGAAACTCCAGAAATGATAGTAACAAAAGGAAATGAAAATCTTCTAATTACTGATGAAGCTGCTGCAATTAATAAGCAGACAGAAGAGTTAAAAGCACAAGGGATTGAAGCAATCGTAGTTTTAGCGCATAATCCTGCAAGTCAAGACGGCTACACTGATGGATTTGACGCTTCAAGAATTGCTGAAACAGTAGATGATGAAGTAGATGTTATCTTTGCTGCTCATAACCATGTTTTCAATGATAAAGTAGTAGATAACAAGTTAATCGTTCAAGCTTATTCTTATGGTTCAGCATTCTCTGATGTGGATTTAGTAATTAACCCTGAAACAGGAGATATTGTCAAAAAAGAAGCTGAAGTAGTAACTGTATATCAATCCGATTACACTCCCGATCCTGTAGTTTCAGCGATTATGAAAAAGTACGAGGATTTAGTTGCTCCACAGAAAGCAGAAGTAGTAGGAAACTCTGCAACAACCTTAGCTAAAGGGTATCCGTCAACAGCTGGAGAGTTTGCTGACAATGGTCTTGGCAATTTAATTGCTGATGGCATGAAAGCAGCTATGGACTCAGATTTCGCCCTAATGAATGGCGGCGGCGTTCGTTCACAGCTTGACGCTGGTGAAGTAACTTTCGGGGATTTATTCGCTATTCAACCATTTGGGAATGTATTAAATGAGACATACCTAAGCGGTGCTGATTTAGAAGTAGTGTTAAATAATCAGATTACAGCACGCGGTCTTGATTTCCATATTGCCGGATTTAAGTATACTTACACATACGATGCTGCTACAGGTACTGGTAAGGTTGTCGACATCATCTTGCCAGATGGCAGCAAAATTGATCCTGCTAAAGAATACTCCGTTGTAATGAACAACTATATGTACGGTAATGCCGGCTATGGAATTAGTGCTTTGGCATCCGGCTTAGAAGTAGGTACTGAAGACTTAGAAGCAACGGTGGAATATGTAAAAACTCTTCCATCACCATTTGAATACAAAGCAGAAGGACGTATAAAAAAAGTAACACCTTAATAGTTATTAAAAGCAGCCTAACAAAGCGGAAAATTCTCTTTGTTAGGCTTTTTTTATTTGCTGGCTACTTTTTTAATAATAGGCTCTGCTTTGATTTTACTGTGTTTGAAAAATAAGCGGAGTTTTTCCGTTTAAATTGGGAAATACCTATATTTCCTTAATAATAAGCGGAGTTTTTCCGCTTATTGTTTCTAAATCCTTGTAATTTGTCTTATTTGAAGCAGTTAAGCGGAATATCTCCGCTGATATG
>NZ_JACWFG010000039.1:579-1413 GCF_019749295.1 Neobacillus niacini | reverse complement strand
AGAATGATGTGACCCCCGGAAGTTAGAGTTTTTATTTTAAGCAGCTAATTGGTGGGTACGAATTCGGTATTGTACCGGACTCATGCCTGCCAATTTTTGCTTTATACGCTTGTTATTATAGTAATCCATATAATCATCAATTCTCTTCTTTAACTCCTCAAATGTGCACAGAGCTTCGCCATAGTACATTTCTTGTTTTAGTAATCCAAAAAAGTTCTCCATAGGTGAATTATCTAAACAGTTTCCTTTTCGCGACATACTTTGGAACACTTTTTGTTCCTTGAGTTTTCTTACCCACTTATTATGTTGATAATGCCATCCTTGATCAGAATGAATGGTCGTTCTAAACTTTGAATCTTTTACAATTTCTAATGCTTCGTCAAGAGGTTTCAGCGCTAATTCTAAGGTTGGACGCATAGCTATCCCGTAAGAAAGAATTTCTCCATTGAACATATCCATAATTGGACTTAAATACAGTTTTGCACCATCTAAGCACTTAAATTCTGTTATATCTGTGGTTAATTTTTGGTGACAAACATTGGTGTTAAAACGACGATTAATACGGTTCTCGGCAACTTTTCCAGTAGTTCCTTTGTATGAACTAAACTTGCGTGATTTTCGTCCGAACTTATCTCCTTTAAGTCCACGTTCACCCATAATACGTTGAACTTTCTTATGGTTGACTTTAATTCCACGATTCTTCAATTCTAGTTGGATACGGCGATATCCATAATTACCTTTATTCTCATCAAATATAGATTGAATCATTTTCTCTAGTTCCTGGTCAGGATTCTCCTTTTTCATTATCTTTATATGATAATGGTAGGAGGATTC
>NZ_JACWFG010000039.1:0-455 GCF_019749295.1 Neobacillus niacini | reverse complement strand
TTGTTTACCTTTTTTGTTCTCAGCTATATCAGACATGGGCGGCCTTCCTTTCGGTTTTTTCAGGCCTTCACTCCCATCCTCTAAGAAAGTCTTTTTCCATGAGGATATGATAGTTGGGGTGGTTATCCCAAAGTGAAGCGCAGCTTCAGTTTCTGAAGATCCTGTTCTTTTTATAAAGCTTAATACATCCAGCTTTAATTTAACAGGATAACTTTCGGGATGTTTCTTACTAGTTAACCCATTCTGCCCGAACTTCTCGTAAACTTTCACCCATCTTTCAATGGCTGATTTCGACTTAATCCCATGTTTCTTGGCAAGGGCTCTATATCCAAGATTTCCTTCCAGATATTCTCTTACCACCAATAGTTTTAATTCTTCACTATATTTGCCCATAAATAAACACCCCAAAAGCCAGATTTTACTCTAACTTTTGGGGGTCAGTACAGAACCGTCCC
>NZ_JACWFG010000038.1 GCF_019749295.1 Neobacillus niacini | reverse complement strand
TATAAGTTATCATGAACGAAACTAGCTCCTTACTCGTAACAGCGTAGGTTAATTTGGTTAAACTGTTTACTGGAAAAAACAAACCAAATCAGAGCTACATTACGAAAGGAGCTAGTTATTATGAAGGATACCATAAAATATGTAGGTTTAGACGTATCAAAAGAAAAAATTGCTGTTTCTATTGCAGAAGAAGGACGAGGAGAACCAAGATATTGGGGGATGATCTCTAATACTCCTGAGGCTATTAGAAAGTTGGTAAGAAAGCTTGGAGAAACAGAAAATTTACGAGTATGTTATGAAGCTGGACCAACAGGCTATGGATTATATAGGCTTTTTCTTAGTCTGGGAATTGAATGTGAAGTAATTGCGCCATCTCTAATTCCCAGGAAGCCTGGAGAGAGGGTAAAAACAGACCGTAGGGATTCTCTTCGCCTTGCACAGCTTTTCCGTGCAGGTGAGTTAACCTCAGTGTATGTACCAACTGAAGACGACGAAGCTCTTAGGGATTTGGTACGCGCTCGAGAAGATGCTAAAGAAGATGAGTTAAGAGCAAAGCATCAATTGACCAAATTCCTTTTAAGGCATGAAATTCATCCGCCTAGTGGTGTAAGAAAATGGACTCAAAGATACCGTGATTGGTTAAATACTCTAAAATTTGATCGTTCTGCATCAAGGATTGTTTTTCAAGAATACTATCACCATCTACAAGAAATTGAGCAGCGTATTAAACGATTAGAAGAAGAAATAAATTTACAGGCTACCGAAGGTATCCATGCACCAATGATCCAAGCACTCAAAACATTAAGAGGTGTTGCAGTTATTACAGCTACAAGTCTTGTAGCTGAAATTGGATCATTTAAAAGATTTCCTACCCCAAAACAATTTATGTCTTATGTCGGACTTATTCCAAGTGAAAGCTCTAGTGGTGATATTAGAAGACAAGGAAAAATCACAAAAACAGGAAACCGTCATGTTCGGCGTTTATTAGTTGAGTCGGCTTGGAGTTACCGATATCAGCCTGCTTTAAAGGGAGAATTAAAGAGAAGACAAGAAGGACAATTACCTAGTGTTCAAGCAATATCATGGAAAGCACAAAATCGTCTCCACAAGAAATATTTTCGCTTATTATCACGAGGAAAAGAGAGTGGAAAGGCAATAACAGCTGTAGCTAGGGAGCTTGCAGGATTTATTTGGGCGATTACTCAGGAAGTTGAGTATAAAAGTATTTAGCTTATAAAACTATTCAGCATTTAGTAATATATAAATAAATTTAAGATCAACCGAGAAATAGAATCTGAGAATAGGGCTCGAAGGCAAAGGTAAAACCGGGAAGGAGAATCCACGATCTCCGCTTGTGCCATGTCTAAATAGACTAATGCACGTCATAAGTTAGTGGAAGCTCCTTTATACGGAAAGATAAAATGTGAAAACCCACGAATATCAGAGTGCTAACCGCTGTAGAGATTTTTGCCTTCGTGCCGTGTTCTTATCTTCTATCATTAAACATATAAGGAGGAAATTAAATTATTCTTCAGCTTTCAAAAGGATCTCAAACCCAGTAATGGTCGTCAAGGAAAACACTTGACAACCATTACTGGGTTTGAGGAGCAGTCAGTAAGCTGAAGAAGGAGCTACTCTAGCCTTAAAAGGCTGAGCCATAAACAAAATAGCAAAGAAGCCGAAATATGCTTCTCTTCTTAAAGTTGCCCAAAAACCAAACAAAATAACAAATTGAGCGGGGGGCTTGACAGTTTCGTTCATATCAGCGGAGATATTCCGCTTAACTGCTTCAAATAAGACAAATTACAAGGATTTAGAAACAATAAGCGGAAAAACTCAGC
>NZ_JACWFG010000037.1 GCF_019749295.1 Neobacillus niacini | reverse complement strand
ATTAAAGAATTAGAGAAGAATCCTAATGTTATACGTGTTTCAAATCGGTCTATTTCCTATCAGCCTGATTTCAAAGTAAAGGCGGTAAAAGAATATCATAAAGGGAAAAGTCCCTCTCAAATCTTTATTGAAAACGACTTTAACATTGAAGTGATAGGTAAAGATCAGCCAAAGAGATGCTTACAAAGATGGCGTGAAACCTTTGAAAAGTCTGGCGAATTAGGTCTTCAATCAGAACGTAGAGGTAAGGCAAGTAGTGGACGGCCCTCCTCTAAGAATCTTTCTGCTGAAGAAAAACTGAAAAAGGCTGAAGCAAGAATTAAATTCTTAGAAGCTGAGGTTGACTTCTTAAAAAAGCTAGAGGAATTAGAGAGGCAGGCGTTGAAGAAAAAACGATATTAACACCATCAGAAAAATTCCAGCTTATTGAATATACCATTCGTCAACACCAATTAAAGAACATAGTGAGTTATTTATGTGAGCTTGCAGGAGTCAGTAGAAGTGGATACTATGCCTGGTTAAAGGCAGCTCCCACTCGCCAACAAAAGGATTTAGCTGATGAATTAGATTTTGAACTAATCCATTTTATTTTTAAGCAGAAAAAGGAAAAGGTTGGGGCATTACCAATCAAAATGATCTTAGAAAATGATTATTTTGTGGAGATGAATCATAAGAAAATTAGAAGGTTAATGCGTAAATATGGACTTATTGCAAAGGTTAGAACAGCGAATCCTTATAAAAAAATGTCCAAAGCTACTCAAGAACATAAAACATGCCCTAACCTTTTAAACCGTGAGTTTAATCAAGAAGAACCTGGAAAAGTGTTATTAACAGATATAACCTACCTTTATTATGCAAATGGCCAAAAAGCCTATTTATCTTGTGTTAAAGATGGCAGTACCAAAGAAATACTAGCCCATTATCTATCGACTTCATTAGAAATGAATATTGTTTACAAAACATTAGGGAGGCTTGAAGAAGCCGTGCAGGGGCTGTTTCACCCAGAAGCGATCCTCCATTCAGATCAGGGGTTCCATTACACTCATCCCCTCTTTCAAAAGAGAGTTAAGAAGTTAAATATAACTCAATCAATGTCCCGTAAGGGAAATTGTTGGGATAACGCTCCTATGGAATCATTCTTCGGTCATTTTAAAGATGAGGTGGATTATAAAGACTGTAATAGTTTTATTGAGTTAAAGCAGCTGGTGGGTTCATATATCAAGGAGTACAATAATCATCGTTACCAGTGGGGATTAAAAAGGATGACCCCGGTACAATACCGAGGTCACCTGTTAGC
>NZ_JACWFG010000036.1 GCF_019749295.1 Neobacillus niacini | reverse complement strand
AAAATATTGACAAACTATTAGCTGGTTTAGTTGAAGAAGGACTTGTACTCAATACGGCACTGAAGTTACCATTAGTTTTGGCACTCTTTTTTAATTGCACCATACTTATTGTTGTACTTATTGTCCAACATAAAAATGACGTATGCCAATTCATACGTCATTTCTTGTGTCAATTATTAAAAAAGTATCTGAAACCGGAACCCTTTTTACCAATCTCATGTCCTTTTGCCGTTTATTCGTCTTGAAGTTAATAAACTGCTCTCTGCTACAAAAACATACTTAAATTGATGGTGCCTAATACAGTTTGATCAGGATAGATAATACGTGAGGCAAGCCTCCATTCCCCATTTTCTTTTCGGATTACATCCTCTCTGCAACCAAACAACTCTTCAGAAGTAAGCGCAGAACCCCGGTTCCGTTTAAAAAGGAAGTTGCTTCGAACGAAATACTCCTCGTTTCCTTCGTCATTCATGACCCCTTTTTCAATTAAAATATTTGAAATAAAGTGACGTTGGCGCGGTCCTGAGATTTCAGCCCATGCAGAAGAGGTAGAATCTAACCGCTTCACTCTTGTAATCAGAGATTGCTTTGTTTCCTCAAAATAACGTGACTTATAATCAATATTTGGAATATCGTGTTTGCCTTCAGTTGTAATTCTTGCAGGCATTTGATAGACAATATCCTCAGCTAGTAAGTCCAGCCAACCACGATAATTGCGACTATCCAATAAATGGGCTTCACGGTAGAGAAACTGAGTAATTTCTATCTGGACCTCATAGCTGATGGTTAAGGTTTTTACCGCTTCTTGTTGATTCATTATCGCACCTCCTCTTTGACAGGTGATTCTGCAAGCAGAAGATCAATCCATTTTTTATGCATACTTCGCGATAATGTATCTAAGAAACAAAGCGGGTACGCGACACCTGGACCAGGAAAGTCTTCATTTGGCTGAACACGATCCATTCCCATCAAATAATTTAGGAAACTGTTATAACTTAAATCTTTATTCTGAGCCATGATTCCATTACTTGCTTGAGTCACCCGGCTCCAAATCTCAGCGTCATCCTGTTCAAGAAGCCCTGAAGGACCAAACGTCCCTAGAAAGGTTACATAAGATTTTTCTTTGTATTCTTCTGGAGCATCTTTATCAATCAGGTGCCAGCTCCAAACCTCTACTTTATCTGGTGCTAATGGTCTCCATACCCTAAAATTCAAAAAGTTGTATAACCCAGGTTCGGAATCAAGCAGAGGAAGACTAAATTGTAAAAATCCTAGATTCGGATATACTCCGCCAACAAAAAAGGTATCTTTCACCATATCATTTTGAGCTTCGTTTAAATTCTTTTGAAACATTGGCCACATCGATTCTGGCATTCCTTGGTATGGAATCGGCGATACCCCCGTATCATCGAATTGGACTAGATTAATTCCATGACCATTGTCTAAAACGACTTGATGCCCATGCCCTGGGAAGAACGGATCATTTGGAGCAATTCCTAGTTCTTTTGACGATTTATGGGTAAATTGAACATGGTAAGGGTCTGACTCAAAGTTCTCGGCTGTTACTTTCCAGTTCGCTTCCACTACGTACCTCTGTGGTGATCCCTGAACCTCCATTCCTCCATCACTTCTGCCCAACATCATGTCTAAATACCATTTCATATTGCCAAGATAATCACTAAGCGATTCCGCATTTGGATCTAAGTTCCCGAAAATCATTCCTTGGTAGCTATCGACATTAGGTACTGGACGAAGATTCCAATCTTCTTTGTTCATCTCTTCGCCGTAAACTTTATTTCCAACAGCAATTCCAACAAGCCCTCCTTCGTTGTTATACGTCCAGCCGTGGAATGGACAGGTAAAGGATTTTTGTTTACCGGAGTCAGCTGTACATAACAGTGTCCCTCGGTGGGTACAGGAATTAAGGAATGCTTTAATTTCACCAGACTTTGTTTTCGTAAGGAGGATAGGGTCGTTGGCAATCCAGCGAGTTACGTAGGAACCGGGCTCTTTCAGTTCCGATTCATGAGCCAAAAACTGCCACGTTTTACCAAAGACCTGTTTAATTTCTAAGTCATACATATCACGATCAGCAAGCACCCATTGTGGCAAGACTCCATCCTTAAGTTTCTCCTTCAAATTCAGTAGTGTTTCCTTTGTGATTCCACTGTGTCTCTCCATCCTATTACCTCCTATACTTTCTATTGTTAAGCGCTTTCATATTTGTCAACTAGACTTTTCAATGATGCTTATACCTTTATGGACTACTATAAACTCAATCTTCCTATAAGAGAATATAGATGTCCCTTTATGTGGGACAGAAATAAAAAATATTTGAATATTCTATTTATTTTTTATAAAAAAAACCATCATGACAGACATACCTAAATGGCTGAAATGATGATTATCGTTAGTCAAGTAGAATGTTAATTAATGGATAATTCCATTAGTCGTTCTTAAGCGGCTTCAAATCAGTTTCTTACTACCAATGGCCCTTTGATCACCTGCATGATATCTGAAGCTGGCAGGTTGTGTTCGAGTAATTGGACGATGACTTTCATGTAACGGTGGATATGAGAGAAATATTTTTTATAGCCCGCACATAGATAATTTAAACCCGGCTCACCGTCTTCAGATACTAGAAATCGGTGCTTCGGGCATTCACCATGACAAGCAAAGCGTACTTCACAGCTTTGACATTGCTTTGTCAAGCTATCTCTTTTCGCGTTTCCAAATTCCTTCTGTCCTGTAGAACTCATCATTTTCTTTAAAGAATCCCTGGAGATATTTCCGAGTTTATATTCTGGGTACATGAAATGATCACATGAGTAAACGTCCCCTGTGTGTTCGATGATCCCTGCATTTCCGCACGTCTCTGAAAACAAACAGATGGGAGAAGGAAGACCGAGCCAAGCAGCAAGTGCCCATTCAAAGTTCATCACATGAACTTTCCCAACATCCTTGCGAACCCATTCCTCAAATACTTCAATCAGAAAATCACCGTATTGCTCGGGGCCAACCGTCCACGGTGAAACAGCCTTCTGTACTTCCGATTGAGTCAATGATGGCGGTGTTGCATGGCGAAGCCCTAACTTTTCGTCTTTGAACAACTGATAGATTACGCTGAGTGATTGTGATTGTCATCACATTGCTGCATCAGCCTGTAAACTCTTTCCCAAATACCTGCCTTGCAATAATGACTTTTTGGATTTCGTTCGTGCCTTCGTAAATCTCAGCGATTTTACTATCTCGATAGATTTCCGCGACTTTGTAGGTGGACCCATCCGCACCAAGTTCATTCATAAAGCCATACCCACCAAATGCTTGAACAGCCTCGCGAGCGATGTCACCGGCAATCTGTGTCGCATAATACTTGGCCATTGCCAATTCTGGTTCAGGGAATTCAAGACCTTCATCTCGTCTACGCGCAGCTTTATAGGTTAAATTCCGTGCATTTTCAATCGCCGTCAGCCAATCAACGATTTTAAACTGCCAATATTGGAATTGACCAAGTTTCTTTCCAAATGCTTCACGCCTTTTAAAATATTCAACGACTTCATCAAGAGCTGACTGCGCCATTCCCACTCCTGTGGCTGCGATTCCAATTCTGCCAAATGTTAAGGTAGCAAGGGCAATTCGCAGTCCCCGACCCTCATCACCTAATCGGTTTTCATCGCCGACTACTACATTGTTAAAGTAAATATCAGCCGTCAGCTGTCCTTTATTCCCTATTTTTTTATCGGGTTCACCCACTTTTACTCCAGGTGCATCCAAATCTACTACAAATTCAGTTATGCCATCACCCGTTCGACATAGTAACGCCACATAGCTTGCCACCGGTGAATTAGAAATAAATCTCTTTCTTCCATTAATAATCCATTTGTCTCCAGATTTTTCAGCCGTAGTGGTAACAGTACGAACACTTAAATCTGTGCTAGCATCAGGTTCAGTCGTTGCAAAACTTCCGATTTTTTCCCCTTTAATTAACGGTTTCAAATATTTATCTTTGATGTAATCTGATCCATACGTCAGTGCATTTCCACATAACATACACTGAACATCAAAGATAGCCGCTAAACTATTGCTGGCATACGCTAATTCTTCCATCGCAACAATGGTCCCACTCACTGGGTACTCTAGCCCTCTACCGCCTACTTCTTTCGAAAATGGAATTCCTAGGATTCCACTTTTCCCCATCTTTTCAATCAATTCAAAGGGGAAATTATTTTTGTCTTCTGTACGTGCCCCAATTTCATGGGCTAACGGCATGACCTCTTTATTAACATACTCTCTAACTTCCATTCTTATTTTCTGCGTTTCTTCTGACATAATCATATCATGATAAATTTTTGGCATTAATCTTTCGGGCAAATTAACTTTCGTTATTAATTTTTCAGCCAAGATAAATCACTCCTTTTTTCTTAATTTATATTATTAACCCTTAAAAATTTCCAATCTGATACCTTTTTCTATAAGTATCGTAAGCTATCATTCTCGTACCTACAACAGCACTGTCCCTATATAAGGGACAGCATGAATAAATTTCATCTTGAGACCATGGGGACGGTTCTTTTGGTCTAGCCTTGAGAATCCATTCTATGGAAGTTTAATATTTTTTCCGCTGATATAATGAGCGTAATCAAAATAAAGTGCCAGTCACGATCCATAAAAATGGAAGGTTCCTGGCACTTTTCTTGCCCATTTAGTTATCTATTAAATCCATAATAATTCAATATTATCAATTATCCTTACATATGTTATCATGTAATAGTTGATTTTTTTTCAGGAGGAAACCTTTCATGCTTGATGTGAATACATCCTTAATTAAAAAACAAAGTGAGAAGATGAATTTACCACCTTGTAAAAATGAGCACCAATATGATCAATTGACTTCTTTTTTAAAAGAAAATGGAGGAAATCATGTTTCTCATCTAATTTTCATAAAAGACAAAGAAATTTTTTGGACGAAAGAGCGAGATGTTTTAATTGTATATAAACGCATTGGTAATAAATTGATGGTGTTAGGTGATCCAATTGGAGATGAAGCAAAAATACAGGAAGCAATAAAAAAATTCTGTGAATATAGCATTAACGAGGGTTTTAAACCTATTTTCTATCAAATAAGCCCACAGTATATGCAATACTACCATGATTCAGGGTTTCGCTTTCTAAAGGTTGGTGAAGAGGGATTAGTGAAACTCCAAAAATTTTCTTTAGAAGGAAAACAAGGAGCAAAATTACGAACAAGGTTGAATAAATTTACGCGAAATTCCTATACATTTAGCGTAGTCCACCCTCCTTATTCCAATCAACTTCTTTCCGAAATAAAGCATATCTCAGATTCATGGTTAGGCAATCAGAAAGAAAAAGGTTTTTCAGTAGTCTCTTTTAGCAAAGAATATGTATCGCGTTTCCCTTTAGCACTTTTACAAAACCCTGCTGGAGATATCATCGCTTTTGCGACTTTAGCAACCAATTATAAAAATACTATAACCATTAACCTAATGAGGAAGAATTCAGATAGTCCTCATGGAACAATGGATGTTTTATTTATCCATATTTTTCAATGGGCAAAAAATAACGGTTATCAAACCTGCAGTTTAGGGATGACACCCTTATCAAATGTAGGAAGCTGCAAGCATTCTTTTACTGGTGAAAAACTTATTCGGTTTGCCTATCTTTACGGGAATTCCATGTATAATTTTAAAGGTCTAAAAGAATTTAAGAGTAAGTTTACTTCAAATTGGGAACCGAAATATTTAGCCTACAAAAAAACGTTACTCCCAGTTACTCTTTTCCAATTGCTTTTCCTAATCAACCATAAACGAAGTCCGAAAAGTAATTCATTCATACATTCTATAACAAAATGGCATTTTGAATAATCAAATGAGAGGCTGTAATGATGCTCGTAAGTAAAGAACTATTTCATAGATTTATAAAATACAGTGTTGTGGGCTGCCTAAGCATACTCATTTATTTTCTTTCCGTTTTCGTTTTGGTAGAACTTTTGGGCAAAAATCCTATTTTGGGATCAACACTTTCCTTTGTCATCATGACTTTTATTTCATTTCTATTAAATAGAAAGTTTACCTTTGGGAGCGACTTCTCTTACCAAAAATTTTTGCGCTTTCTCGCTGTTTCAGCTATTGGTTTTACATTGAATTTTTTTATTATGTATTTAGTAGTAAATATCTTGTCTCTTCATTATACAATATGAGAATTGGTAACAACGTTAATCATTCCAATCATTAATTTTGTATTGAATAATTATTGGACCTTTAAATAAGAAAGTTTGAAAGCTGGAAAACTCTCAAATTTCTCCGAATTTCCCGTAACAACTTAAAGTGCCAGGCACCATCTAAATAAATAGATGGGACTTGGCACTTTTTCTATTAATCGAAAACTTTTGTACCTTTCATAAACCCTTTTAGCAGGAAAATTTTATCCTTTCAATCTACTATTTCAAAGCAATACAAACATTTTTCGCTTCTGTGAAAAATTCCATGCTGTGATGGCCGCCTTCTCGTCCGACGCCACTCTTCTTGAAACCGCCGAATGGAGCACGGAGGTCACGAACAAACCAGCAGTTTACCCAAATTGTACCGGCACGGACGGAATGTGAAATCCGGTGAGCGCGCTGAAGATTTTCTGTCCAAACGACACCGTTCAATCCGTATTCTGTATCATTGGCAATGCGAAGGGCTTCTTCTTCCGTATCAAAAGGAATGATTGTCACGATTGGGCCAAAAATTTCTTCTTGGCAAATGCGGGACTTTGGATTTTCTTGAAGATAAACAGTAGGCTCTAAATAGTAGCCATCTTGTAAGTACTCCGGTAAATTTGGGCGTTTTCCACCACAAATTAACGTGGCATTTTCTTCTTTGGCAATCTCAAGATAACTTGTTACCTTTTTATAATGCTCTTCACTCACTACTGGTCCCATTTTCGTTTCCACATTTTGTGGATCGCCGACTTTTAGTTCTGTTGCGGCTTTCTTAAATCTCTCAAGGAACTCATCTAAGATACTGCGTTGTACCAATATTCTTGAGCCTGCAAGACAGACTTGACCGGAATTCATGAACGCTGCATGAATCGAAACCGGAATCGCTTTATCAAGATTGGCATCTTCGAACACAATATTTGCCGCTTTTCCGCCTAATTCAAAAGAAACCTTCTTTAATGTGTCAGCACCGCTCTTCATAATTCTCTTTCCTGTAGCGGTTGAGCCGGTAAAGGAAACAAGATCTACTTCAGGATGAGTGGTAAGAGCCGTCCCAACCACGCCGCCTAGACCATGTACCACATTCACTACGCCATCTGGTATTCCTGCTTCCTTCGCTATTTCTCCAAGAAGTGATACAGATAGCGGAGTCATTTCAGCTGGTTTAATAACAGCTGTGTTACCCGCTGCAAGACAAGGGCCAAGTTTCCAAGTGGTAAGCATAAACGGAACATTCCAAGGTGTAATGAGGGCTGCTACTCCCACTGGTTCGTAGCGAGTATAGTTTAAATACTCTTCGCCCATTGGATACACTTCTCCGCCTTGCTGTTCCACAAAATCAGCAAAGAATTTGATATTGTTGGCAGCACGTGGTACCTCATGATGGGCCGTGGAGTGATAAGGTTTTCCAACATCGGTCGCATCTAAGCGGGCGATTTCTTCTTTCCGTTCAAGGATGATTTCAGACATTCGACGAAGCTTTGCACAACGCTCCGCTACAGTCATCGTTCTCCACGGGCCATTCTCAAAAGCGTCCCGCGCTATCCGGCAGGCACGATTCACATCCTCTGGTGAGGCTTCACTGACCTTGGCAATGACCTCCTGTGTAGCAGGGTTTTTCACTTCAAACGTAGCCCCAGTGCTTGCTTGTACATATTCTCCGTTTATATAAAGACCTACTTCTCTAACGCCAGTCTGAACGTTTGTCATTTTGAAACCTCATTTCTCTTTTTAACTGATTCGCCTGCGATGCCCCAATGTTCTGGCTCTAGTTCATAAATCATCACACGGACACTTTGTATGGGAGCATCTAACACATCTGATACCAGGTCAGATACTTCTCTGATTAATCGTTCCTTTTTTTCAGGTGTTCTGCCTTTAAGTATATTAATCTGAATAAATGGCATAAATACCTCTCCCTTCGCTTTGAAGTTATTCCGTAAATACGGCCTCAACACTGCCTATACCATCAAAGCCAGCGGTGAAATAGTCACCCGCTTCAATTTTTAGCGCCGCAGATAAGGAACCGCTTAATACGACTTCTCCTGGTTGAATACTCTGACCCACTTTGTACAACCGATTGGCTAACCAAGCAATGGCTCTCGCAGGATGGCCCATAACTGCCGCACCCGCTCCTGTTGCAACAACTTCTCCGTTTTGCCTAAATACCATTCCCATCAATTTCAAATCGAAATCCTTCGGTGAATAGAATCTTTCGCCAATTATAAAGCGGGAAGACGATGAGTTATCTGCCACCGCATCGGGTAAGGTAAAGCTAAACCCATGGAAACGGCTGTCAATGATTTCAACTGCAGGCGCAATATATTGGGTTGCATTCAGGACATCCGCTACGGTTACATGGGGACCTTTTAATTCTTTATTAAAAATAAAGGCAATTTCCGGCTCCAGTTTGGCATGAATGAAAGGGGCAAGGGAAATCTTTTCCCCTTCAAACAGCTGCATGCTTTCAAGCAAAACGCCGTAAGATGGCTCATGAACACCCATCATCTCTTGTTTCGCTTTGCTCGTTAACCCCAGTTTTCGGCCGATTCTTTTTGTTTTCTCTTCTTTGCACTTCATGTCGACTAAGCGTTCTTGTACTTGGTAAGCTAAGTTTTCATCCAGTTCAGGATAGGCGTCCACAAACTTCCCTAAGGCTTTCTTCTCTTTTTCCGCCAGGTAAAGTTCATAAGCTATTTGATCGATTACATCTGTTTTAATCATGTTATCACCCAGTTTCTTTTTGATTTCCCATTGATCAGTGCGGGTTCAAAGCCCTCCGCCGATCAAGGTTCTCGTTTATTCTTAGGCTTTGTTAAAGTCTGATGTTGAATATTCATGCGCAAATCTTTATGAAGGACAAATCTCTCTGGGCAATCCTCTGATTTGTCTTTCATCACATCTATGAAGGACAAATCTCTTTGAGAAATTCTCTGATTTGTCTTTCATCACCCCTATGAAGGACAAATCTCTCTGAACAACCTTCTGATTTGTCTTTCATCAACCTTATGAAGGACAAATCTCTCTGGGGAACCCTCTGATTTGTCTTTCATCAACCTTATGAGGACAAATCTCAATTTGGGACCAGCTTATTTGTCCTTCATCGACCACTATACCGAACGATGAAATGCTATCTTTTAAAAGATGCCGTGACTGAACCAATATGAGCAAACTCTGCCGTAAAGGTATCATTTTCCTTCACTTCAATCGCACTGGTTAAAGCACCTGAAAGAATGATTTCCCCTGCTTTAAGGGAGACATCGTACTTCCCTAATGAATTCGCCAGCCATGCAACCGAACGAAGTGGATTTCCTAGGACAGCTGCCCCTGCTCCTGAATCAATCATTTCTCCGTTTCGATAAGCGACCATGCCAATATGAGTGAGATCTAATCCATCTAGCTTTGTCGGTTTCCCGCCAATAATCGCACAGGCGGAAGATCCATTGTCCGCGACTGTATCTTCAAACTTGATCTTCCAATCTTCAATCCTGCTATCAATCACTTCAATGGCCGGAACAACATAATCTGTAGCCTCAATGACATCCAGAATGGAAACATGCGGTCCTTTTAAATCCTTTTTTAAAATAAACGCAATCTCAAATTCTACCTTTGGTTGAATATATTTTTCTAGTGAAATAGTTTCGCCTTCGACCACCATCATATCGTCTAATAAATGACCATAATCTGGCTGATTGACACCAAACATGTTTTGAATCGCTTTGCTAGTGGCGCCAATTTTTTTCCCAACGATAATTCCGCCATTGGCAACTTTTCTACGTATCATCTCTAACTGTGTATGATATGCTTCATCGACGGTAATCCCTGGATAGGAAACCGTTAACGGCTCGATTACCTGCTTTGTTTCTTCTGCCTCTAATAAGCGAGTTGCAGCTTCTTGAATGATTGACACATCTGTTTCCTCCTAAACGTAAAACTATACTGTTATCCCTTTTCTCTCTGCTAGTTCAAGTGCAACATCTAAAATCCAATCCTCTTGGCCCGCAACGGTTTGCCTTTTACCAAGCTCTTCCATAATTTCGGATACCCCGACACCAAACTTTTCAGCAGCGTGCTTCACATGTAATAAAAAGCTGTTATACACCCCGGCATACCCACTTGAAAGGTTACCGCGATCAATCACAATTGGAGACTGCATGAGTGGTGCTACTTTTTCCTCTGCGGCATCCATTAATTTCGCCAGGTTGATTCCAGTTTCGATGTTCATTTTATTTAGTACCGCCACAAGAACTTCCGTTGGGGCATTTCCTGCACCCGCTCCTAATCCTCTTAACGTTCCATCTATTTGATCGGCACCCGCCTCAAGGGCTGTTACGGTATTGCCAATGGACAAACCAAGGTTATTATGAGCGTGGAACCCAACTTGAATCGACAAGTTTTCTTTTAGTGCAGACACTCTTTCACGAACGCCGCTTTGGACAAGTGCACCAGCAGAATCAACTACATACACACAATCTGCTCCATAGGATTCCATCAGCATTGCCTGCTCCACAAGTACACTGGCAGGCTGCGTATGGGACATCATGAGGAAACCAACTGTTTCAAGACCTAATTCTTTCGCTAAGCGGAAGTACTGCTCCGTCACATCTGCTTCCGTACAATGAACAGCAATCCGAATCACCGAAATGCCTAGTTCAGCCGCTTCTCTTAACTCCTTGCTCGTTCCAATCCCCGGAACAAATAAAGAGGCAATTTTTGCTTGCTTCGCTGTTTCAACCGCCGCTTTAATCAAGTCATATTCAGAATGAGTAGAGAACCCTTGCTGAATCGTCGACCCGTTTAATCCAGAACCATGGCTCACTTCAATAACAGGTACACCGGCTTCATCTAACTCTTTTACAATGGCTCTTACCTGTTCAGGTGTATAACTATGGCTTACGGCATGATCGCCGTCTCGTAAGGTTGTATCTGTCAGTCTGGGAATCTTCATTGTGTTACCTCCTTCGCAGAAAGATAATGTGCGGCATAGACTTCCCCGACTCGGTATGCGGAAGCGGTCATGATATCTAAATTACCAGCATAGGTAGGGAAGAAATCTCCTGCTCCAATTACTTCATTCATAATCACAACGGTTGGCAGGCGGCCCCAAGGTGTTTCACGATAATCTACAAATGGCGTACCTTTCAAACGATACCCTGGAACATAGCTTGAAATCTCCGCTGCAATCGATTGAACCGACTCAATAACTGCTGCTTCATCAAATTCTTCTTTTATCACTGCATAGACAGAATTCGTCATATTAATCGGCGGCTGCGCTGGGTTAAATACAGGAATGGCTCTCGCAATTTTCGCACCGCCAATCTGCTCCACCGCATTTGCTGTTGTTCGCACAAACTCATCGACATTTTGTCTTGTTCCTGGTCCAATTGAAAGACTTGCCGCAGTTGCTATTACTTCTGCATAATGAACAGGTACTACACGGTTGACGGCGTGAACAAGTGGTGTTGTCGCCTGGCCGCCGCAAGAAATTAAGTTAACATTCATGGCTTCAAGATGATCATGTAAATTAACGGTTGGTACAACAAACGGTCCCACCGCTGCCGGTGTCATATCAACGGCTAATTTCCCCTGGTCTCGTAGTGCCTGCGCATTTAGCTTATGGGCTTTCGCACTGGTAGCA
Source organism: Neobacillus niacini (assembly GCF_019749295.1). GTDB lineage: Bacteria > Bacillota > Bacilli > Bacillales > Cytobacillaceae > Neobacillus > Neobacillus niacini_D. Next base: position 11,375 of record NZ_JACWFG010000036.1, on the reverse strand, counting down.
TCAAACACAATCTTGATCTCTGGATCTTCTAAAATCGCATGTATTCCATGATGGCTTACGGCAATTCCCTTTTCTTTTGCTCTCGCTAGTCCTTCAGAATTCGGGTCAATACCTGACACCAAGTCTAACTCCATGTTTCCATCATTTTTCAAAATTTTATACATCAAGTCTGTTCCAATATTTCCAGATCCTAATATCGCTGCTTTTACTTTTGACAAGATCCTTACACCCCTCTTTCTAGTAATCAATGAATTAAGGTTTTACCACTTCTTTTTCAACTGCTTCACTAGCTGTTAATGGTGTTCCCTGCGTCCACCAGGAAACTGGGAATTCAGTTCCAATCCACGTATCGCCGTTGCCGGGAACGTCCTTCATATCCCAAATTACTGGTTTCCACGCTGGATCTGTAATAATATAGCCTGCATCTCCGAATAATTCGATGCGGTTACCGCCTGGTTCAATCACATACATACAGAAAGCTTGGGAAACTCCATGCTTATTCGGTGGAACTTCAATTTTAAAATCATGATCTTTCAAGAGATCAGCCACGTCATAAAGGTTTTGCGGAATGCCATACCAGTAGCAAAGATGATGAAGCTTTCCTTTTACGCCGTTTGGCTCCTGCATATATGCAATTTCGTGGACTAGATTGGATACGCTGATCCAGCTTCCAAGGACATGTCCGTTATCCTGAATTTGTTCTCTTAAACGGAAGCCAAGATTGTCGATTAAAAAGTTTGTATCGGCTCCAGGATTGGAAGTCATTAGATTGATATGATCTAAGCGGCGAACCGGCACACCGCGGTCCGGGCGTTTAGATGGGCGATTTAATAGTTTTGAGCGCTGCTCTTCTGAAACATTGTAATACTCCACGTCCCAAAGAATTTCCATTAAATGACCATCAGGAGTAGTAAATTGATAGGCTTTCCCATGACCGATATCTCCGTCGATCCAGCCTTTGCCTAAGCCCGTCTTTTCAATCTCTTCTACACGGCGTTCTAGTGCTTGCGGAGATGTTGCACGCCAAGCAACATGACCAACGCCAGCTTCTTTTGATTCAGTGATTTTTAATGTATTGTGGTAAAAATCCTCATAAGCACGAAGATAAACGGAGCCTCCAGAACGAGCGGTTACTTCCATTCCTAGAAATCTAGTAAAAAATTCAACAGATTGTTCTAATTTTGGAGAAAGAATCTCCACGTGTGCGAGTTGTGCTACATCAAAAATAGGTTCTTTAAACATAGTCATGATATTTCCTCCAAGTTTTATAGTTTTGTAAAATAAGAGTAAACTTTATTGACGAAATATACTGAAAGGTGATACCGTTTTCATTACAATCGGCATCAAATTCTTTTTCATTTGTCGAAAACCTGTTGTATGATTCAATCTTAAAGGGTTACAATGATACTCACAACGACATCGTCCCTTTATGCGGGACACTTTCGCAAATTTTTATATTATTTTTCATATTCGGAGGAAAATATGATACAAGAACAAGAAAAACTGCTCTCATCTGTAAAAAATGCGATTAAAATTTTGCGTGCCTTTAAAATGGATCAACCGCAAAAAGGAGTACGTGAGCTTGCGAATGAGCTGGGTTTAGGAAAAAGCAGCGTCCAGCGAATTCTTGCAACCCTTGCATCCGAAGGGTTAGTAAAAAAAAATAAAGAGACCAATAAATTTGAGTTAGGTCTCTCCGTGGTTGAATTGAGCTCCATTGTCCTAGGCAACATCGATCTGCATACAGAATCACGACCGATTCTTACCGACCTTGCCAATAAATGCGGTGAAACCGCCCACCTTGCAATCTTAGATGGGAATCATGTGGTCTATTTAGACAAAGTCGAAAGTAAAACTTCGAATAAAGTACCCTCTCATTTAGGATTACATAATTATGCTCACTGTACGAGTTCAGGAAAACTTCTTCTTGCCCATAGCGGAAACCACTTGGTCGATTTGGTGATTCAAAATGGTCTCGATCCGATCACACATAACACCATCACAGACCCAGTTGTGTTTCGGGAAGAGTTGAAAACAATCTTAAAGAACGGCTATTCCGTTAGTGTAGATGAATATACGCTTGGACGAACATCCGTGTCAGCACCAGTAAGAGATCATACCGGAAAAGTGATTGCTGCTATTAATCTAGTAGGACCCACCTCACGAATCTCCAAACAACGAATTCAGTATTTTGCCAGGGAATTGATCACTTCCGGAAACCTAATTTCCGAGAGACATGGTTACTGGAAAAGATAAATATCCTCATAGACCCACTAAAGAGGAACGTAAAAAGACTTGGCTTGAAATATTTTTGTAAACAACGCATGCAGGCAAAACTTTCCTCCAGGAAAGTCGAACGGTCTCCCCTTCATAGAAAGGAAACACTTTCGATTGGGATGATAGTAAGGTAAGCCTTCCATCACGAACGACCGCGATTTGCGTGGTCGTATCCTGGTGAAGGTTTACAGTAACTTCATACCAGCCTGAAGCAGGCACCAAATAATTCGGATGAAGCGCTACTTCCACGTGTTTTTTACGGAAAGTAATCCTGCCCTCACTTTGATAGTCATTCCCTAAATAAGAAGATATCCTCTCCACTTCACCAGCCAACACCAGCTGACGAATAAGTGTAGAACTGATTTTTTCCCCTGCCCACTCTATTTTCTCCACCTTGATCCCCTCAAGTTTTCCATCTGAATCCCTGAACATAGTATCCATATTGCCTTCTCCCCGGTGTCCATATGTAAAGTCAAATCCAGCTACCACCTGTTTCGCTCCGAAGTCCAAAAGATACGTTTGAACAAATTCCCTTGGAGATAACCCCGCAAATTCCTTGGTAAACTGAATCAAGTAAAAAGTATCTGCCCCTAACTCTTCAAAAATCCTGCGCTTTTCTTTCATTGGCATAAGATAAGGAATGATATTTATCCCGTTCGAAAGGACTTCTTTCGGATGAGGAAAAAAACTCATAATCACTAAAGGGAGATCTTGTTCTTCCGCAGCTCTTTTTGCCTCTCTTATCACCTTCTGATGACCTAAATGCACGCCATCAAAAAATCCTAAAGCCATTACACAGGGCTTTGTTCGTAAAAGAGTTTGTTCGCGGTTGTTGCTCGTCACATGAATGAATTCCAAGATTGCTCCCTCCATTGTTCACAGTATTCTTATCACTTAATGCATTACTCCCGCAAAAAAAGTCGCATATCAATTGATTAAGACTTGACGACTTCATCTGTTTTCACTGGTGTAAGCGGTGTTCCCTGCGTCCACCAAGATACTGGGAATTCAGTTCCAATCCATGTGTCGCCATTACCAGGAACGTCCTTCATATCCCAAATTACTGGCTTCCATGCTGGGTCGGTAATGATATATCCTGCGTCTCCGAATAATTCAATCCGGTTTCCGCCTGGTTCAATCACATACATACAGAACGCTTGGCTGACTCCATGCTTATTCGGTGGAACTTCAATTTTAATACCATGGTCTTTCATCAAATCTGCTACATCGTAAAGGTTTTGAGGAATTCCATACCAGTAGCACAGATGATGCAGCTTACCTTGAACTCCATAAGGCTCTTGCATATAGGCAATTTCATGAACGAGATTGGAAACACTTATCCAGCTGCCGAGGACATGGCCATTATCTTGTATTTGCTCTCTTAATCGAAAACCGAGTGTCTCGAGCATAAAATCCGTATCGGCCCCTGGATTCGAGGTCATGAGATTAATGTGATCCAAGCGGCGAACCGGAACGCCGCGATCCGGGCGTTTGGATGGCCGATTTAATAGTTTCGATCTTTGGCCTTCATCCACTTGGTAATACTCAACGTCCCAAAGAATTTCCATTAAATGACCATCAGGATTTGTGAATTGGTAGGCTCTTCCGTGGCCGATATCTCCATCAATCCAACCTTTGCCTAATCCGGTCTTTTCAATTTCCACTACACGACGTTCTAACGCTTGCGGTGATGTGGCACGCCAAGCAACATGGCCGACTCCCGCCTGTTCTGATTCTGTAAGGATTAACGTATTGTGATAGAAATCTTCATAAGCACGAAGGTAAACGGATTTTCCAGAACGAGCGGTTACCTCCATTCCTAGAAATCTAGTAAAAAATTCAACAGATTCTTCAAGCTTCGGAGAAAGAAGCTCCACGTGAGCAAGCTGGGCTACATCAAAAATGGGTTCCTGGTAAGAAGTCATGGTAATCCTCCTATTAGATATATTAATTGAAATAAACTACTTATTAGCGAGACTTACTTCAGGCGAAAAAGAGCGATATTGACCATTAAAGAACATAAGCGGCTCTCCTTCTTCAAGCTTAATATCGAGGACTCTGCCGATAAATAAGGTATGATCTCCTTCAATATGTTCCTTTACCACTTCGCATGCTACCTGCGCGATGGCTCCTGTTAACACAGGGAGTCCCGCCAAATCATCGAAATCGATTTCCCTTTTTTCCTTTATCTGACCAGCAAAGAGCATCGAGTATTCTTGCTGCTCTCCCGATAAAATATTGACAGCAAATTTTTTACTATTCTTGATTTTTTCTAGCATTTGCGCTCTTTCGCCGATGGAAATCACCACTAGCTTTGGATTAAGAGAGACCGACATGAAGGCATTAGCCGTCATGCCGTGCACCTCTCCTTCTACCTCAGTCGTGATGACCGTAACACCCGTAGCGAACTTCCCCATAGCATGGCGAAATTGACGATCATCCATTTTGTTCCCTCCTATAATGCTTTATGATTTAACCGCTTCTTTTTCTGCAGCATCTGCCCATGTTTTGTTTGTCCAACCCTTAAGGTCATAATCGCTTAATGCAGAATCAACGAATGCTTTTTGCTGATCCGCAGCCCCTGTTGCCTCAAAGTGGAATAATGCTTCCATATTGATGTTTTCATGGTTACCAGCATAGTTGACTTCATATAATTCATGACGGCCGCCAAACTCAGTTCCGATTGTATCCCAAACCATTTTCAATAATTTCACACGTTCTTCTGCACCAATTCCCGTACCGCGATAATACGTGTCTAAGTAAGGTTTTAAATCTTCATTAAGGAAATCCTTCGAACTTGAAGGTAATTGAATTAACCCGCCAGCCACAACTTGCTCAAAGATATTTTTCACCTTTACCCAAGCCAATGGTGCTAACGCGCGATAAGCTGCACTTGAGTATGAGTTTGGAATTACTAAGCCGTTTGGCCCTTTTTCAGGATCTGTTGCCATTGCAGTTGAAAGACCCCAGAACATATTTCGTAATGCGACGACTTCGCCAATCTTTGCCTGAACTCCACGGAAATCCTTCGTACCCGCTCCTTCTGTTGCTTTTAATAGGAGCCCGGTCATAAAATCTAGTTTTACGGCAAGACGTGTACAGCCATGGAAAGTAAAACGCGGAATGAAACCGCTTACTTTTGCGAAATTATTAGATACTTCAATATTTCGGTAAGCCAATACATCTTCCCAAGGGATGAACACGTTATCAAGCACAATCACCGCATCATTCTCATCAAAGCGGCTGGATAACGGATAGTCAAATGGTGTTCCGTTTTTATATGCATTTAACTCGTAGGATTGGCGGCTAATCATGCTGACCCCTTCTGCATTCATCGGCACGAAGAAAATTAGTGCGTGACTATCATCGCCGCCGCCTAAATCTTTTGGTCCATAGTTTGCAACAAAGTTATAATGCGTTAAAGCTGAAGCTGTTCCAACCATTTTGGCACCGCTTACAATAATTCCATCGTCACGCTCTGCAACCGCACGAACAAAGGCATCTTTATTCTCGTGTAAAGGTTTTGAACGATCCACTTGCGGATTGATAATCGTATGGTTAATGAATGGTACTTCCTTTGTTGCTTTTTTGTACCATGCTTTTGCATTGTCTTCAAAGCCTTCATAAAAATGACCAAATGCATTTAAGTGCCCGGTGAAGGATGCTTTATAATCAGGGGTCCTTCCCATAAAACCATAGCTTAACTTTGCCCACTGAGCAATCGCATCTCTAGACTCTAGCAAATCCTGAGAACTGGTAGGAGTTTTGAAAAATTTATGAGTTCTGTCGCCAAATTCAGTTGTAGTTGTTAAGATATCACGTGTAGCTGGATCATGAAGAGCATCGTACATTCTCGCATACGAACGAGCAGCATTCCGATAGGCGGGGTGCGTGGTAACATCTTTAATTTTTTCACCGTTTAAATACACTGCCCTGCCGTCATTAAGACTTTCCAAATATTCTTTACCTGTGTACATTTCTTCAACTCCATTCTTAGACTCTTGCGATTTTTAATGTGATTAATCTGTCCATCACTAGTACTATCATAATTTATCTGAAAATTCGTAACAATAACATCAACTGACAGAAAACACAGTAAATACTATCACTTTGTGCTAGTGACAAAAAAAGCCAGACACCCCACTGATAGATTCTCTGTGGGAAATCTGGCAATTCGTTAGAATAAATATGTTATTTCTTGTTTCATTACTCAGCTTGGATTTTTTTGATTCTTTCATGTTCTATTATCTTCAATGCTTTTAACGCCATCATAAGCTGAAATTGTCTTTGTGGATCTCGTAAATCAATAGCAAGAAGGTCAGTAATTTTGTTGAGACGATAACGAAGTCCACTTTTAGAGAGGGCAAGAGATTCTGCCGTTTGATCCAGGTTTCCACCTTGCTCTAGGAAATGGTAAAGCGTTTCAATCAACTCAAGCTTATTATTATCAAGATTCTCGTAGAGTACCCCAAGGTGATCGCGGATCATTTTCTTGATGGCTTTTTCGTTTTGGTCATTAATCAAGATTCCCAGCAAGCCTAAATCACTAAAAAGAGTGATGGGTTCATCCCTTGAAGATAGCCGCAGTGCTGAAAGTGCTTCTTCCATTGCAACACCTGCTTCAATGATGCTGCTATTTTGCGCGCTTATTCCTGCTAAGAATAAAGCATTTTTTAGTTGTTTCTTTAAAAAGGCTGCTAACGACCGAATTGTTTTTTCCATGTTTTGCTGAGTGACTTGTCTCTCGGTAATTAAAAGAATCAAGCTGTCCGGCTGCTGGCCAATTAGGACATTGAGGTTTGCAACTTCCCGAAAGTAAGCAGAAACCATTTCAAATATTTTTTTATGTATAGTGAATTCCTTTTCATCGCATGTATTTAAAAACTTGTACGTTAACGCCACAATCTGATAGCGAACGGAGAGATCTAACTGAAAATAATCCGCTTTTCTCATGATTTCTTGCTGCGTGTATTTCCCACTAATAATTTCTTCAAGAAAATGACCTTTCACCTGTTCCAACGATTCCACTTCTGTTTTTTCTTTTAGAAACAGCAGAGAGCAAATTGAAGCTAGTCGATCAAGGATCATGGAGTCTATCTCATAATTAGGGGTTCTATCTTGCTCGTAAAGAAAAGAACAATAACCCACCACTTTTCCCATGAGATATACTGGACTAACCAGACTTGTCCCGTTATCAAACGAGAAGATCCCTACTTTAGACTGGCATTGTTTTTTATCTGGTATCTCAGTAAATGTTTTTCTAACCTTTTCAAAGTTCTCTAGATTAATACCCTTATACGCGATGATTTGTTGGCGGCTGTCCTCTACGACTATCGGCAAGTGATGTTGTTTATATAAAATATTGAGAATAGAGTCGATGTTATTTCCTTTAATGAGCTCATTGGTCATCTCATTATAAGTCTTCGAGACGAGTGTGAGATTATTTTTTTCCTGTATAAGCTTTTCATTGGTTTGCTCTAGTTCTTTTAAAATCGGCAATTCTTTACTATATGAAAAGAACTCCTCCGCCTCATCCTTCCATTCCGAAACCAGGCGCCCTTCCCATACACAGCACGGAGCCCCTTGCCCCTGACATTGCAATTCTTTGAAAAAGACGTCAACTCCAACTACACCAGAAATATATCCCGTAGCATAACCAGTCAACGTATAACAAACTGGCCCTTGGCTGATCCCAAAGTTTCTAATATGTTGTTCTGCTTCGTATGAATTTTCCCAAACCCCTTTAAAGCGAAACGATTTAATTTCATTTCCTTCTACTTCAAAGTCTTTTTCCGTAATGGTGGATTTCGTATGTCCTTTTAAGGCATGAATAATCGGACCATATTCGATCTTTTCAAGTAAACTCAAAGAATCTCTTTTCGCTACCTCTTGGGCATCTTCAACTCCCAATTGATAGCCATACTTAAAGAAGAAGGTTTTCATTCGATCAATTCCGATATTTTCAATTAAATCCCGCTGCATCGCCCCAAAAGCCCTAGTCGAAACAAAAACTGCTCGTTCATTGTTGGCAAACCATAATTCATTCTCTTGGCGAATATGTAATAAGTCATTTAGTTCTAATGTTTTCATTCCATTGCTCCCTTGTTTCGAATCTAGATAAGAAAAAAGTACATCTTACCTGCGAGTGAATGAAAGGTGAATCGTGACTTATGCTAATTCCTGGAGATTAATAGTTTCTATTATACTGAAGGATTCACTATATGAAAAGGTTTTCAGATTCGAGTACTAATGGGTAAGGTTTCTGGTTTTACCCAACTCGGGTCGAGTATGGTGAAATTACTGGATATAGATGGAATAGTGCATTCTGGATGTTTTACGGTATTGACCCAAGATGTATTGATACTGTTGCTTGTTACCCTACCCCTACTCTTTACTAAATAGAAAATAAAGGGTTTACTTGTGAGGTACAAAACGGTAAATCGCAGACCAAGTCAAATAGCAAATCACATAAACTTCACAGCATAATTCACAGTATATTTCACAGTCAAATAAAGGGTTCCTTTTTGAGGTGCTTTTCTAAAAATCCGTGCCGAAATGACAGTCGTTTTGAAAACGTTATTGGTATATAAAAAAGCAAAACTCGCCATAATGGCGAGTTTCTTTATTAGGAAATACCTAAACCTTATTTAACAGTGTTCTGTTAGTTTAAGTGAAAATCTTCACAATTTTTTTTACCTTAACAAAATCTAATCCCATAATGTGTAGGGGTATATCAAAATGACGCCTTCTTACTATAAAAAGCGCCCAATCGCTTAACAGAAAAAATCTCTAGTCACTGTTCAATTATATCCGTTCTATTCTTAGTAGTATAATCTGTTTTTAACCAACCTATTGGACTCATATTAACTTTGTTTGCCCCTGCATAGTTTGTAAGTGTTGACACAACACTATTTAAAGGAAGTACATTATAAGTATAAGGTATCTCCTCATAATAATTATATTCGAAGGTAAATGGTTCAGTCGGTGGATTCATTTTACTCATATTTTCACTTCCCACAATATGTGAAGACCATGCCCAATTTCCTATCGTTGATTTGTCATACCATGTAAATCCTTTATTAAATAGATTTTCTCCATTATTGTCCCAACTACTTCCTGTATAAGTTCCATATTTATTTGTTATGTGGGAGTTAACAATTAAATTTCTGTTATAGGCGCTTTGAAATAGCTCAGCCCATTGTTCATCCATGTTTTTAGTATCTAATCCTTGAATCTCAGAACCTGTAATTGGCTCGTTAATGTCATGGAATACACAAGTATCTGCTGCAATAGAGGCTCCATTTCTTGCATTAAGTGCTCGTGACAGAGTATCAGTGCCGAATTCAGCGATAGCACTTACATTTTCTAATACATCATAATGAGTTGAGTTATCAAGGTAACAGTTGTACATATGACCAGTACCTTGACGGATCATTGGTATTCTCTGCCCAATATTGGTATAACGGTTATAGGCAAGGGTTAAACGGATTCTTTGATTGCCATCCTTTATCTCATTTCCACTACTACTCACATAATTCATATAGTCTTTATCTCCTGAACCACTTAAATGCACCTTGCTGTGATAGGCTGCATATGCCATTATCTGCTCTTTGGTCGCACCACCATTGCGCATGTTATAGTATACACTATCGGAATTCAGTTCATTTGAAGCATATTTCCCTTCCATATACTGGATCGATTGATAAATATCACTATCTTCTGGCGGATTTTCATTAGCAGGTAATCCGAATTCAGACCAGGAGATGGTAATATTGGAGCCACCATTCTCTGTATCAATTAATCCATCCGCTGCAATAGAGAATTTACAATGGTCTATCCAAACATTATTTGCACCATTTACTTTAATAAATGTCCAGCCTACTTCCTTATGTTTTCCAGTGTCATCCCATTGCCACATTCCATCAAAATACAAATTCCTTATGACAATATCATTCGTTGAATTTTGTAATTTAAATTCAGCACTCCTAATTGTTTTCCCTTTTTTTGAAAATATAGTTAACCCATCGACATTATTTATATCTAATTGTGAAACACCGGATGAAGCTAACGTCGGATTTGTAAATCCGTTCATAGGATCCCTATATTTTCTTATAAACCGATATTTTTTAGCTTCTTCTGAACTTAAATTTAATGCTTTCCACCCTAGGTTTAGATCTTTCGCCACTTCAATTACTTTCACACTGCCATTTCCAGCATCCAAAATAGCCTGCAAAAACTCTCTTTCAGTTTTAACCTGGCGATAATAAGAAGTATCAATGTAATGGCTTCGGTCATTTACCCCTAATGACGCATAACCAGTTACTGAAAGATAACTATTGTCGTAATCCTTAATATTTCTTGTTGTATTTGGAATAGAATCGATTTCTGCTGCATTTACTAATGCATTTCCCCCAAATAATAACGATGATGTAAAAAAAGATATAACCACTAACCAGATTAGTGCTCTTTTAAATTTCAAAATATTACCTCCCTAATAAAGTTTTACACATATATGTAAGTCTAGATGTAATGCAGCTGCTTCCTAAATAAAAAATCAATCATCTTTTCTTTCCCTAATAACATCACCTCCCTAAAATAATAAAAGGCTTCAAAAAATGATAAAATACAAATATAAATGGACTAGTCAAGACACTTAAATCTACTACTTGGACTTTGTGTTTTCATAAGATAGACCCCTCCACCTTTTGAAAGCGGTTTCGTTTTATGGGATAAAAAAATGGGAGGCAGCTACTAATATATTTGCAGTTTGTAACGAATTTTTATTACCATTATCAATCACTACTTTTCAATGCCAGGTATTCTTACAATAGAAATCATATACAAAAGGCTTTTCAAAATATATAATCAGTTTCTTAGAAATAAGAGAAAAGACTTACTCATTAATATAAAAGGAAACTAAATGAGCATGTTTAATGAGAATGATTATGTCTATAAACCTAATCCATAAGTAATGTGGATAGGTATAGGTCCAAGTCAATGAAAAAAAGATAATGACGATGGTTCAACTAAACTGCCCGTTCGTATTATAAGGTTAGCCAGAATGCTAAATATTTCTGGTTGACCTTATTTTTTATGGT
>NZ_JACWFG010000035.1 GCF_019749295.1 Neobacillus niacini | reverse complement strand
AAAACTCTAACTTCCGGGGGTCACATCATTCTACTGGACATTTTTTATCAAATGGAACCGTGAGAACCGTCCCTATGGTACCTTACGAGGAGGTGAATTGATGGATCAAAATAACGAACTAAATAACGTTGGTGGAAGTGAAGAAAAAAATGGAAACGACCAAGCTGGTAGTAATGCTAATCAAGTGATTAGTGGTGAAGCAGCAGGAACTTTTACTGATGCGGTTTCGGGTGCTATGATAGGTGCCCCATTCGGACTATTTGGTGCTGTTATAGGCAGTGTTTCTGGCGGAATTATTGGAAACCAGGTCGTGGAGACGGATGACGAAGAAACCCATACAGCATCTAATAACCTTGATTTAAACAACGATAAAAATTCCAATTAATTAACCAGGAAATGTTTAGAGGAAGAACTCAATAATGGGTTCTTCTTCTTTTGATATCATATGCACAAAGAACGTTTCACAAAATAGCCATTCCTTCAATAAAGCTCAACAAGGGGCGTGAATTTCTTTTGTAATCACCCCCCACTATGAGCCGCGCTCCTCTACCTATCCTTATGTAAAGTCCTTTTTATATTGGACGGCTAGATAAATCCCACCAGCTAAAATTGCCAGCGTATATTTGAACAAGAAAAAGATGTTCCACATATCATCTTTAGGAAAAATCATGTCACATAGAATAATGGCCCACAACACACAGTAAGAGCTTTTCAAAAAGATTTTATTTGTCCTTTCATCGTCTTCCCCAATTTTCTTATAAAAAACATAGGTAAAAATCGCACTACCAATAAGCAGTAAAAAACCAACTCCAATGAGAATATTCCAATTTCCTGAAGATTGTTCAGCCCAAGACTTTAAAGGAGAAAAAATTGCGTTATGGATATCTGAGATTGAATTAATTATCATTTTAATCAATTCCTTTCACATAAGTAAAAATATCGTTTACATCAACATTAAAAAAATCGGCAATTCGAAAAGCTAAGAGCAGAGTCGGAACATAATTTCCTTTTTCCATTACGAAGATGGTTTGTTTGGAAACCCCGACTTTCTCTGCTAACTCCTGCTGAGACATTCTAGCAAGTACTCGATATTCATAGACCTTATTTGATATCGAATCACCAAAATCTTTCTTCATGACCATCACCTCTTGAACCAAATTATAAACTCACTTTTTACAAAAGTAAAGTAAACTTATACAAATGTATAAAATTTATTTATTTCTGCTTATAATACTTTGATTTAACAAGAGCCAGAATACGGAATGAACCTGACGGAATTCATGATTCCGTCAGGTTCACATATCAATCTGGTATTATTTATCGTTTTTTATGGCCAATCAGGCCAAAATATTCTTTATTATTCATATACCCACATAACACCAGTTTCTTATACAACTATTCTGTACCGTTAGTTCAAAAATAAAAAGCCACCTAGATTAGTAGCTTGACCATCTACTCTGCTCCCCTTTGTTGAAGAACTAAAATGGAATTTCTCCTATAAAAAATGGAACAAAAATCCCAACTATAGAAGCAGTCACAATTACCCAAAATGTTTTTGAGGTTAATCTTTCCTTACGTAACCGATTTTCTTTTGAAACAAAGGAGAGTATTATTGTATATAATGCAAAAACCATAAATGATATACCAAACCATATAACCCAAACATTGCCTATAAATCTAATTCCAGCACTTTCATAAACATTTTTTAGGACATTATCAGTTAATAAAAAACCAACAATTAAAAATAGAATAATTTCAATTAAAGTAATTAGATACATTTTCCATATAGCCATCTCTCCGCACCCCCGCTCCGTTATTGAAAAAGCGACTACTCTATTGAACAATTGCACCAATTAGTTAAATATGGCTAGATACGTTATTCACTTTCAAAAGGGTTTATAACATTCCAGTCATTCCCATCAAATAATTTTCTAAGCATCCATAGATGGTCGCTCCCAATTATGAGTAGTATGCGATCTTCAGTATCACTCATATCCATAATATTCTTGAAAACCATTAATTCTCTTTCCATCCATTTGTTTAAAAAATCAAAACCTATCTTTTTTCCTTTATTATCAGTTACAACAAGAAAAGATAAATACATTTTCTCAAGTTCTTTTGTAGATTCTATATCATTTAATTTTCTATATGAATAAATCAGTGGAGTTTTAAGTGTAATTTCAGGAGCATTTTCACTAACGTTTTTTAGGGTATATAGTATTTCAGGATACGAATTTTGAATTGATCGATTAAGCTCCGTCATATCTTCTTGGGAAATACGTCCTGCCCAATTCACTGCATAAAGTTTATCGTGATTTAACTTTTTTGCTAACCTAAATCCAATTTGTTGAATTTCCTCGATTGAATAATTACCATTGGATTTTTGGTATTCTATATTTAGTTCTTTATCGTTTGACCTTTCCCACTCCAAAGCAACTTTAGTTGGTTTGTACTGAGCTAAATAATCTACCAAGTCATGTATATCCTGTTCTTTTCTTTCTATATATTTCTTTATCTTGTTCAAAATGATAGGTTCCAACAAGGATTATTTCTTTTTTCAAATCGCTCTCCCCCAAATTGCTTTGTTCCATTTAAATACTAACAAATATTGAATAAAGGAATAACACTGCAAAAACAACTAGGATAACATATTTAGAAAAATGTTTAAGTCGTTCACTTTCAAATGACTTATTCAATAAGTAAAAAAAGCCTATAACCCATATACCGTCTTGAAAAAAAGTCGATATTATATTCCTTAACGTATTAAAAATAAAAAATAAGTCCACTACAATCCACTCCCTATATCTAATATTATCCTACCATTAGACCAATCCCTTATTGAACTATTCTGCATCGTTAGTGGAACAGAAAAAAAGCTGCCTCAATGACAGCTCCGTACTCCATTTGCTTAACAAGAATAGATAATTTACCATTCCTACAATCTTTTATTCTCGTTGTCCTTGGAAAATTGGTCTTTCAATTAGTGAGGTTAAAGGTTTTAGCTTGAACAAAAAATAATGTGTACATAACGCTATTATTATCCCATTTAATATCCCTGAAACTACATCAAATGGATAGTGTACCCCTACCCATATTCTTGAAAACGCTACTCCTAGTGCAAGAAAAAACCATAAATGCTTATAACGATATGATGATAACCACAATGTAAAAGCAATTACTATTGCAGATGTAGCATGGTCACTTGGAAAAGAAGAATTTGCAGAATGCTCTACGAGTTGAATAATCTCATGTGATACAAACGGTCTCTCCCTATAAATGAATAGCTCAATAAGTCTGTTTATCGAATAAGCCAAGGTAAATGCAAACATAGCCTGAAAAGCTATAACACGAAAATTGTTTTTGTTTAATAGCCACAACATCAAAATCAATAAAATAAAAGCATATTGAACATATTCGGCAAATAAAATCATGATTGTATCTAATAATGGATAATGTTGGACTTTACTATTAATCAAATTAAACCATTCATAATCTATATCTATAAAATTCATTAAACAGTCCCCTTTAATGCTTAACCTTTTTCCTCTACCTCTTTAAGATTATAACAGTATTAACAACGAATTTTTTCCTTATTTATTATCTTAGAATGGATTTTCACCTATTATAAAAGGGGTAAAGACTACATAATTTGATCCAATAAAAATAAGCCAAAAGATTATCGAAGTACGTCGCTTTTTAAAGAGAATACTTTCCTTAGAAATACACAAACCAACCATCAACGTGTATATGACGAATAATATATAAGAAACTCCAAACCAATTAACCCATACGTTTCCAATAAATAGAACTCCGAAGTTCTCGTAAATAGGCTTTAAAATATGTACCGTGAAAAGTAAACCAATAGATAAGATTGCAATAATTTCAATCAATCTTATTACATCTTTTTTCAATTCACCTAAAGAAATCAACTCCATATCGAAAATTCCTTAATGGTACTTTATTCAATATTTCCCAAGGTATGTCCTTCTTTTATTTGGGATTTTATTTTGAGCTAACCTGCCCCGTTATACCATAACCTCGACAGCAAAGAAAAGGCGTTAATCCTTCTTGGATCAACGCCACCGTTTGTTTAAGTAATTCCTTCACATTCTATATTAAACATTAATAAATTTTCCTTTGAAAACCAACCATAATACGTTCAAGCGATACCCATCCAATAAACCTTGGTTTTTCCCAACCTGGAGCAGCAGTTAGCTTTTCTACATCAAGGTAATTATTAATCCTTACCTTATCCCAAGCATGAATAACCTCTCCATTACCAATAGATAAGCCTACATGCCCCCAATTTTTTCGTTCTCCATTAATTACTCCTATGCAATCATAAAAAACAAAGGTTCCTTTTGGAGGTATACCTCTTTGCTTATTTGCTTCATATAAATCTGCGGATTCTTTTGCAAAATCTCCACCAAAGATTTCAATGTCATTACTTCTTTCTAATGCATCCTCTACAAAAGCCAAACAAATAAAACAATATTCTTTAGAATTCAAATGACCTTTAGCCCACTCAATAGCATTGTTAATATACCCATCATAATTTTTATCCATTTATTGTCTCCTCTAATTCATCTCTTTAATGAAATATATTCAATAAAAAGAGCTTTATTTCCTGCGAAGAAATAAAATACTCTGAGCAATGCTTCTTTAACTAAACTGCAGCTTTAGATCAATACGTTCAACGAAAAAGGCGTCAGTCCTTTTTTGGACCAACGCCCCTATAACGTAAGAGAATTCTTCCCAATCTCATTCAACCTGTTAAATCGGGCATAAGGCAAACCCGTTTTTCCTTTTCATCGATAGTAATAGTAAAGACTGCATTTGTGTTGATATTACTTAATTTTCTTATTTCTGCCGGTATATGAATGGTTCCTTTTTGATTATAAGTACACTTATTTTCTTTTTCAAATCCTGCTTTACTAGTTAATACGATTTTTTTACCTTCTAAAAATATATTGAGCCTGTCACCTACTTCAATATTTAAAATTTTGGTAAGATTTTTAGGAATATACAATTCTCCAGACTTTTTTAATTTTACTTTATCCAATTCAATCCCTCCCTGAGATGTTTTTTATTTGCTCGATGTAAGCATTCTCTATCAAGAATAAGATTGAAAGGGCGGGCTCTAAAATAGTATCAATGAGCCTACATTTAAATAGTGCAGGCTCATTCATTTTATTTAACTGCTGTAGTAATATTCCACACGAAGGGATCACCCATTTTATTCCAATCTTCTAACATCTCTTTTTCAGTTAGTAAACAGCGATCTAAAGAAGTTTTTACCACATCTTTATCCATGTGAATGCCGATTACAACGATTTCATTTTTCCGGTCTCCAAACTTTTCATCCCACTCTTCTTTTTCTGTCGGGTCTTCTTCAAAATAGTGGGCTTGTTGCTCTGGGGACAAGGAGGCAATCCAATATGCTACGGGGTCTAATTGCACCGATGGACCTGCTTGCGAAAATAGTAAAGCTACGTCATTCCTGGTTGCGCACCATACAATTCCTTATGCCCTCACAATTTCTTCTGGCATTTCTTCCACCCAGCGATTGAACCTCTCAGAATGAAATGGGACCGAACTTCTATAAACAAAGGAGCTAATTCCATACTCTTCCGTTTCCGGAGTATGCTCAGGCGCTTCTAATTCTTTAACCCAGCCGGCAGATTCGCTTGCGGCTTCAAAATTAAACAAACCTGTATTTAAAATCTCTGATGGGTGAATATTCCCCTTTTTAGAACGATGAAACTTCGCTGCAGGCTGTAACTTTCTTAAAAAAACCTCCAGTTGAATTAATTGTTCCTCCTCAAGCAAATCGCATTTATTAAGGATTAAGACATCACAAAACTCAATTTGGTCTATTAATAAGTCCGCAACACTTCTTTCATCCTCTTCACCTACAGCCTGGTTTCTTTCCAGCAGGAGGTCTCCTGAGGCAAAGTCATGCCAAAACCTGTTTGCGTCAACCACTGTAACCATTGTATCGAGTTTACAATGCTTAGTAAGATCAATTCCCAACTCTTCATCTATGTAAGAAAAAGTTTGTGCAATGGGTACTGGTTCACTTATACCTGTTGATTCAATCACAAAATAATCTATATTTCCAATCTCGACTAGTCGTTCCACTTCTTTTAAAAGGTCTTCTCTTAATGTACAGCATATGCATCCATTTGATAGTTCCACTAGCTTTTCTTCCGTTCTGTTTAACCCCCCTCCCTGTTTTACCAACTCTGCATCCACATTAATTTCACTCATGTCATTAACAATTACGGCAACTTTTAATCCATCTCGGTTCTGAAGAATATGGTTTAATAAAGTGGTCTTCCCTGCTCCTAAATACCCACTTAAAACAGTGACTGGAATTCTTGTATCTATCATGATCTTTCTCCCTTCGCTATTCATAAATAATAATCATTACGATTTAAATTTTATACATTTTTTAAATAACTTCATTATATGACTCTGGTGTTATTTGCTTACTTTGTTTCTCTGTGTATGGTGTAGCGTTTCAACCGAGGAGAATATTTTTTTAGTTCGAGTCTATCTGGATTATTCCGCTTGTTCTTTGTTGTAATGTAATTTCTGTCGCCAGTTTCTGTACATTGTAGTGTAATTTTCACACGCATTTTACTTTCTTCCTAGACTTTTTGTTATCAAATCAAAATGATTACGATTTGCACTTTATCCCAATTTTGTTTTAATGTCAAGCGTTAGAACGTTAACCTCTTCCTTTTAAAAAATAAATCGAAATGATTCCTAAATTCATTTACAAACGCATATTTTTATTTTAGAATGTAAAACGTAACAATTTCGTTTTACCATATTCTAAAAATTTAATTATATAAAAGGAGTAATTTATGAAAATATCTAAACTTATTTCTGCCTCTGCTCTATCTTTTAGCCTTTTGTTAGCAGGTTGTGGATCCAAAGAAGTTGGAAAAACTGGAGAAAAGAAAGAAAAAAATTCTCTTACCGTCTATACCACTATTTATCCGCTTGAAGATTTCACAAAAAAAATTGGCGGCAGTTACGTCGAAGTTAAAAGTATCTATCCTCCAAATGTAGATGCCCATTCCTTTGAACCATCTACGAAAGACATGGTTGCACTTGCCAATTCGGATCTATTCATCTATACAGGAGTTGGAATTGAAGGGTTTGCAGAAGAAGCTGCTGAGGCCTTGAAAAAGGAAAATGTTGAAATTCTTCAAGCAGCGGATGGAATTGAACTCCTTGAATCCACTCATGCTGAAGAGGAACATCATGAAGAGGAAAGTACACATAAGGAGGAACATGCTGACGAAGGTGAAACCGAAGCGCACGCGCATACGGAGGAAGAACATGACCATGGAGACGTGGATCCTCATGTATGGTTAGATCCCTTACTTTCTATTAATCTAGCAGAAATCATTAAAAATTCTTTGAGTGAATTACTGCCTGAACATGCTTCAGTATTTGAAGCTAATTTCAATCAAGTTAAAAGTGATCTCGAAAAACTAGATCAAGAATTTAAGCAAACCGTCGATGGCTCGAAAACGAAACATATATTGGTTGCTCACTCTGCTTATGGCTATTGGGAAAAGCGATATGGCATAATAGAAATACCTATTTCAGGCTTATCACCAACACAGGAGCCTTCGCAAAAAGAATTACAGGAAATCATTGCTGAATCCACAGAACACAGCATTCGGTATGTTATTTTTGAGCAGAATGTATCTCCAAAGGTAGCAGAAATCATCCAAAAGGAAATTGGGGCAGAATCTCTTACACTTCATAATCTGGAGGCTTTAACAGATGAAGATATCAAGCAAAAAGAAGATTACTTCAGCATTATGAGACAAAACTTAACAACCATCAAAACTGCATTAAACGATTAACAACAAACAAATCAACTACACCTTTGTCCTCTTTTATCCCTGCCTTCATTCTTACGGCAGGGATTTTCTATTATAATGACTATTTATTTTACTCATACTCTATTAGTAACCATGATTCGCATTCTTCGAAGTAATTTTATTGATATTACAGGTTTATTCATGCCTTTTCCCTGCTTGTGAATGTGGAATCGTACCAATCGTTTTAATACCCTCGTCTAGCACAAATTTTGAAAGCTGCTTAAAAACTTCTTTATCTTCATCTGCCATCTTAAACTTCTTCTTATCACTTACTACATATCCCTTTTCATTAATATCTAAATCATAATTGAGTAATTCTCCGTTGCGGTCACGATAGATCACATACATTATAAGCGTTTTACCATCATTTCTTATGTTTTTACTTCCAATTGATCTTGTATACGAAACGGAGTCGAAGATACTCGTTAATCGTTTAAGATTCGAATTCTTAACATTGAATTCGATTAAGTAATAATTCGTTTTACCTTCATCTGGATAAGTAAAATAAATACGTTCTATTTGATTAGAATGTGGAATGATGCTTTTAGAGGATAAAGGAACAGAAAAATACCCGATCGTTAGAATAACTACAAAGAAAACTACAACAAGAGCCATTATTTTCTTCTTCAAATAAATATATCCCCTTCCGTACGCGTTTCCAGATAGTTCTACATAAGATTATTCCATTTATGCATAGCAATTCCTTTAAAACGAAAATAAGCATAAAACCTTTTACATTTTTTAACATATATACTAAAATATAATTTAGTAAATACTTTTTTAGTAAATTATATTTTATTTAATGAAAGGAGTTAGAGATGAGCCTTTTAGATGTTTATTTACAAAAAAACGGTAAGAAACGGTACGATGTATTTAAAGAAACTGGAATGAGTCAGCAAATGCTCGCAAATGTAAACAAAAAAAATGTAAGCAGTTATTCCGTTAAGACCATCCAAGCAATTGCTAAAACAGTCAATAAAAGTGAAGGACTCGTACTTGATGAATTACTAAAGTTGGAAATGGAAAATGCTATTTTCGAAGTTTATAATACAGATGATTTGCTTTTAGCCCTTAATAATAAGGAACCGTATATTGCTATTAAAGGCGAATATAAAACTCAAATGGAAGAACTAGCTAAATCACAACTTTCAGACACTGAAACGTTAGGGTTAGAATTAGGTTCTGCTGGTTTAGTAACTATCTTAGCAGAAGGTTTTTATCAGTTGGCTAATCTGTTTAGTAATAAAGATGATGAAAAGAAAAAAATTGAAAGTCAATTACGTAAGTATAAAATAAAAAAAGTCAATGAAAGTGAATTCTTATTGTATTTACTACAATTTGATTATTAATAATTCTTCAAGGAAATCTAATAATAATAAAAACAACCTATAATCCAGGAATAAATGAAGAAATATAATCCTCTATATTCCTGGATTTTGTATTATTTCTACACCCATCTCTATTCATTTATTTACCACGTATTTCCAAACCTCAGATGCTCGATACTAATTTACTATTCTTGTTGAACAACCATCTAGCAATATTAATCAAGTAATATTGCCTCATCTCCAACACTTACTTCACCATATTTTTCAACTTTTGCCCAAACACCAAACATCGCAGAATGATTATTTACCAAAGTTCTCAATATCCGGGCATCTTGCTTAAGGTCCTCTTGTGAATTGTTTACCATGATACACCTTTCAAGCGGGTCAACAATCCTTAAGGTAACACTTGGTCCTATTTGAATTCTTCGGCCCACCCACTCATCTTCTTGGTAACCTGTTCCTTCTGTTTCGAATAACATGTTTGCTCGAAAGCGACGAGGGTCTACTACTTCGCCTAAATCCTTACTTAACATTTTTAATGCAGAGGTTGTGATAATGCTTATTGGTCCTTCATCGAAATGTGAAATTGACTCTTCTTTAACTAATCTTACTGGGATCCCTAACAACTCACCTAATGCTTCGTGTATTCTTTCCTGGTCACCTCGAAATTCATTTCCATCAGGCATTGTTACAATTAGAGTGTCCCGCTCATATCTTGCTTTATAATTAAATAAACCCTCCATTTGTTGAAATCGCCGAGTAGTCTTACCACTACCAAATTTACCATTCTCATTTTTTATTGCCCATAAACGGTCTCCAAGTACACCCCGATGATTAACTATGGCGCTGGATAAAGACTCCCCCAAAATTGATTTAACTGGAAATCTATTGATTTCTTTTACTCTTCCTATACGTTCTTTCTTTTGATTCAAAGATTTACCCCCCCGTATTTTTTTAGGTTGTTAGATTAACTCACCTGGATAATATTTCGTGATTTTTAAACTATTCCATGTTCTTCTTCAATATTCCTGTTCCGTTAGTAATATAACTTGAACAAAAAATGCGATAATCCTCTTGGACTATCGCAACGTTAGATTAAGTTCAGTATTTAAATCGTAAATGTTTTCAGGAATGAGGGACGGTTATAATCTGACCGTGAGAACCGTCCCTGTGGTAACCTGTTATTGGTATCTCCTCTATTAGGGTAAGAATATGGTAAAAGATTGCGTTGATTACTCTAATACGTTTACGCCGACTACATTTTCGATAGCTATCCGTTCAAATTCGCCAGGTTTTACCTCCATTCGCATCTGAAATGTGACTGGATCGACATAATGAATGAAGCTAGTAACAGTTTCTATAAACCCTTCGCTCCAAACCTTAAGTTCTACCGGAAGATGATATTCCATGGCATAGGCAATACTCCGATCAAACTCCTCCTTCTCATATTCGTCTAATACTGGTTTCATTTTCCGTTCTTGGTCCTTATACATGGCAGCATTCATCTCAAACCCTAACGGAATAAATGACGCTGGCCGCCACTTCAATTTCCCTCTATCCCGTATTGCCATTTGATCACTCCTCCCTTTTATATTATACACAAACATATGTTCTGTATGTGTATAATATGCGAACGAGAATTGATTTCTTCACATCTGAATATATAAAAGTGGACCAACCTAAACTCAGGCTGGTCCACTTTTCCTTCTATATATTAATATACAATCGTCTTTTGGATTCCGTGCCATCCGCTTACATCGCATTGCCCGTATTCATTATCACCCACAGCAACCACCGTTCCGTCCGATTTAAGTCCAACGGTATGGGCACAACCCGCCGCAATTGCCACTATATCATGCCAATCACTTACATTACATTGGCCATATTCATTCCAACCCACAGCCGCTACAGTACCGTCAGATCTAAGACCGATTGTATGATTACTTCCCACCGCTATCGCCACAATACTGCGCCAGCCGGTTACATCACACTGGCCGTTTTTATTATTTCCGACAGCCATTACACTTCCATCCGATTTAAGACCGATTGTATGAAGATAACCCGCCGCGACCTCCACAATATTATGCCATCCACTTACATTGCATTGGTGATACCGATTATTACCCACAGCCGTCACCGTTCCGTCCAGTTTAAGACCGATGGTATGCCAGTCACCAGCAGCTACCGCCACAATATCCTGCCAACACCCTACATTGCATTCACCTTCATTATTTGGACCAACTGCTACTGTGGTGCCATCATATTTAAGCCCAATGGTGTGCCGCCAGCCAGCAGCAACCGCTATAATATCGTGCCAGTCGTTTACATTGCATTGGTCATGCTTATTCCAGCCTACAGCCGTCACAGTATTGTCTGATTTAAGACCGATTGTATGAGCATTACCCGTGTTCGTCGCCATGTGAACATTACCGGCACCAACCGCTACAATATTGCTCCAACTGCTTACATCACATTGGCCACATTTGTTATCACCAACAGCTATCACCGTTCCGTTAGATTTAAGACCGACGGTATGACGTCGACCCGCCGCTATAGTATACCTAGGCTGTCGTTTCACATTTAACAATACTTCATTGGGTGAAATGGAATCCATGTTTGACCTCCTTTAAAACACCTGCGCTAGCAGAATAATATTGAGTCCTCCAATAATGGCTTAAGATTAGGTTTTAATACCAAATGATTTTCATTTCTAAAAATCTGTTCGGTATGCACCACAATTTGTAGCAGGTTAGTAAGACTATCCTTTTGTTAGATACTAACTTTTAATCTCATCATAAACTAGATATTGGCCTAACAAAATGGTGGACAGTTACTTTAAATATAAATCGTTAGGTGTGTTTGAATAATTTAGCAGTATTAACATCTTGTATTTCTAAAACTTCCAATACTTTAAACCACCTGACCATTATTCTCATGGGTGTTTCTTCAGTCTTTGATGGCGATGAATAGAATGCAATAAAGGTAGCTGCTGCGACCATTGAAATTCCTTCAGCTCGTTTTCTCATGGATCTTCCCCATTGCCTTAGGAAGGTTCTTCTGGTCTATTTTTTAGGCTCTGTTAAAACTGAATGTTGATTTCACTGTGTTTGAAAAATAAGCGAAGAATATCCGTTTAAATTGGGAAATGCCCATATTTCCTTAAAAATAGGCGGAGTTATTCCGCTTATAGTTTCTAAATCCTAGTAATTTGTCTTATTTAAAGCAGTTAAGCGGAATATCTCCGTTTAAACTGATTCTAAAGGTTCCTCTATAAACAATAGCCGGAAATTCTCCGCCTATGATTTCAACCCTGCACGAAAATCAAAACTATGATCTGCTACATAGTCTATGTCTAGTGAAAAATTACTCAAGAGAACAGCAACTACTTAACCACACATTCATCCCCTTTTTCATCAAATGCGTTTCATAAAAAAAATCCAAAGAATTCTGATTCCTTGGACTTTTTTTACCTTACATCATAGTGTTTTCCGCTTAATGACCATCGCCAGATAACTAAGCATCGATAATACAATCACCATCATTCCTGTGATTAACAGCCACCCAAAGGTAAAGCTGCTGGATTGGTCAACCGTGTACCCATATAAAGGTGGAATTAACACAGCGCCAATGGAACCCAAAGTGATGCTAATTCCGCTGGAAATCCCCGCCTGTTCTCGAGGTACCAGTTCACTTGCAAGATTCATCCATATTCCATTAAAGCCTGAAACACAAAATCCAAAGATCACAACAATGGGGACCATTGTCCAAAAGCTTACATTAGGAATAAATGCCAATGTTACACTTGCAACAGCCGTTAGCACCGTTATGATCAATAAAATCACTACTCGGTTGCCGTTAAACAAGAAATCACTTATCATTCCCCAAGCAATCCGCCCTAAAGAACCACTCACCTCTGATATCACTAAAAGGATACCCGATAGAAATAAGGAAAAACCTAACCTCTCATAAGCGAAAATGACTAGATACGTATTTAAGCACATTTGAGAGCCATTTAATCCCATCGCACTAAAACTTACAAGCATGAGCGCTCTGTTTTTCAGCATTTTAAACATCGATTTATAAAAAGCAACAAGGCCAGCAGGGTTCGATTCCTCTTGCTCCGGTGAATCACGATAGACTAAATATGAAACGCAGCCACTTACTAGCAAAAGGATACATGCGCTGAGCAAGACTGGCCGCCAGCCATATTCGGCACCTAGCGGCAGTAAAATTAAGCCTGCCAGGGCAGCACCCGCTGTCACGCCCATTTGCTTAATCCCCATTGCGGTACCTCTCTGCTTTAAAGAGAACCAATAAATAATTCCCCTGTTCGTGACCGGGTGCATCGAACCATAGCCACATCCCCCAATCATTACCATCAGAAGAACGGCCCAAAACTGGCCAAGTAACATCATGACGATGAAGCCCATACCTAAACAAAAAGCTGCCGTTAACAGTAATTTACGAGAACCATAGCGATCCGTCAGAAATCCCGCGGGAACAGAAGCTACCGCCTGTCCCAAAAACAGGGCAGCCGGTAACATTCCGATTTGAGATTTCGTTAACGAAAGATCCTCTCCAATTAACACCCCGAGCGGACCAATGCTTCGTCCTACAAAGGCAACCATAAGCTGAGCAATCAGTAGAAATAATAACATTCGCCATGGCTCAGATAGATCGACAGCCTTATTTTTTACCATTAAATTTGCCATTCCCTATTCGCCTCTACTTATTTAGGCTTTTATACTCACCGCATTCATGTCTTCTTCAAGAACTTTATTTTTCGAAACAGAAGTGGAAGTTAGGTAAGAGCCGCCAATACAGATAATAAAGTTGAATGCTAAACCAATGATTCCGCCGTGAATACCGTAGAAGGTTTTATACCCGGAAAATGTGAGCATTCCTGCTATAATCGCACCAAGAAGCATTCCCCAGAATACGGCCTTTCCGTTTAAGCGTTTCCAATAAAGACCAAGCACAAAGGCAGGAAATACTTGTACAAGCAGCTCGAATTTTAAAACGAAGATTTCATACAATGTTCCCGGTGGATTCCAGGCAATCCATAGAAGGCCAAAGATGGCTATGATTCCGATAATTTTACCGACCATTACCTTTCTATGCTCCGTTGCCCCCGGGTTAATGAATTTCCCATACACATCATTTGAAATTAGTGATGAAAAACTTAGCAGTACAGAATCCGCTGTCGACACAATCGCTGCCACAATTCCACCAAAAAAGATAATCATAATCCAGTAGAAAAATGGATTAATAGCAGCAATTTTATTTGCCATTAAACCTACAAGCTGTTCACTGTCATTTCCCTCCAAGCCTGGGAAAAGCTTTAGCCCAATGATTCCCACAAAGAAAACAAGTCCTGTTGTTAGAAGCGGCATCCAAGCCATCCGCGCAAATGACTTTCTCAAAGTTTTTTCGCTTTTAGCTGCATATATTCGCTGCACAGCATGTGGATAAATACTTGCCCCTAACCCGACAAGGACCAGCATGCTAAACCAATTGACATTCACTTCCATTGGCGGAACAGCGGTTTTTGCAGGTTCTGTTTCCGTAATGTAGCGAGTAATCTCGGTAAAGTTACCGCCGGCTAAGTATACTCCTCCGATGACAAAGAAAATAATTCCAATGAGCAGGACAAGTCCCTGCATGACATCCGTGAACGCAACCGCTTTCATTCCGCCCATCCATTCGTACGCTAACATAACTAAAACAAACGCGATAACGGCCACCTGGTAAGGAATCGTACCACCCGTCATTCCGGATACCGCCTGACCAATGGCTACTAATTGCTCGAGCAAGTAGTTCCCTAATCCCCAAAGCATTAAAAAAATGGCTAAGATTGTTACCTTTTTTGAGTTAAATCGGTGTTGCAGCCAATCTGTTGGTGTAATAAAATTCCGCTTTTTCGCAATGACATATAGTCTTGGTGCAAATAGTAAATATACACCAATAATGATCGTCATAAAGGAAATGGACTGCAGCCAAGAAAAACCTGTACGATAAGCGGAAGGTGCATAGCCCACTATGGTATTCCCGCTATACTGTGTTGCAAAAAGGGTAAAAAATAATGCGATTAATCCCAAGTTACCGCTGGCTAAATAATAACCTGACAAACTCTCATGAATATTCTTTTCTCCTCTTCCGGAATAATATCCGATGACCAGCATTATGATTGCAAAAACGGTCAAGATGATAATTCCATCCATACCTGCAAATGTTAACTCACCCATGGTTAGCCCCCTTTATTTTTCCGCCTCTTCTTCTTCTTCAACAATCTTCCATTGCGTTAAACAAACCCAGCTTAAGTATGCACATAATATAATAGAGAAAATGAAAATGATGAATGCCCATAACGGAAATCCTAAGATATAAGGCTCCACGAATCCTTCAGAAAAATACCATGGAACATTTCCCACTACAATCAAAACCAATCCAATCCATATCCACTTTTTCCGAATCGGTTCCTTGACTTCTTTGTTCATATCCTAGCCCCCTTTTAAATGATCCTTTTCTCCTGCAGCTCTTTTAATTTTTCTTCATTAAATCCTAGTAATTCCTGATAGACTTCAACATTATGTTTCCCCATTACATCTGGTCCAACATGCTTGACCTTTCCTGGTGTCCTGCTCAATTTCGGAACAATGCCCGGCATTGGAAATTCACCTAATTGCGGATGTTCTACCTTAATGATCATCTCCCGTTCCTGATATTGCGGGTCCTCGACAATGTCCTTGGCACTATAAATTAATCCAGAAGGAACACCTTTTTCCTCGAGAATCGCTAGTGCTTCTTTCGCAGGCAGTGTTTTCGTCCACTCCTCGATCATGGAATCTAAGAGTTTCATATTTTCTCCTCTTGCATGATGAGTGCTAAAGCGGGAATCGTCGGCAAGTTCTGGCTGTTCCATAGCCTCACATAGTCTGCGGAAAACACCATCTGCATTTGCGCCGATGACAATATAGGTCTTGTCTTGTGTAAAATAAATATTGGATGGCGCTACCCCTGGGAGAATATTCCCCATCCGCTCGCGGATATAACCTGCTAGCAAATAATCTGGAATGATGCTTTCCATGATCGAAAAAACAGATTCATATAAGGCTGTATCCACCACTTGGCCTTTTCCTGATTTCTCCCGTTCATGCAGCGCGACAAGGCAGCCAATGGTGGCAAATAAAGCCGCCAATGTATCACCGATGGAAATTCCGATTCTGGATGGCGGACGATCAGTGAATCCGGTTACATTTCTTAGACCACCCATTGCTTCACCAACACTTCCAAATCCTGCCCTATGTTTATATGGTCCTGTCTGTCCAAATCCAGATGTTCTGACCATTATCAATTTTGGATTGATTTCAGATAGTGTTTCATACGAAAGGTTCCATTTTTCCATCGTTCCTGGGCGAAAGTTTTCAATCACTACATCTGTGTCTTTTATTAATTCCTTTAAGATGTTTTGGCCTTCTTCCTCACGCAGGTTTAATGTGATCGATTTCTTATTCCTTGATTGAATTGGCCACCAAAGTCCTACGCCATCCTTTGCCTTTCCCCAATCTCTCATGGGATCTGACTTGCCAGGCGGCTCCACTTTAATAATCTCGGCACCGAAATCTCCCAGCATCCTGCCAGTGAATGGCCCCGCCAACAACGTTCCCAATTCCAACACCCTCAAATCTTGTAATGGCAATCTTTCTTCAGCCATGTTCATTCCCCCTATTGTTGTAGTCTCTCAAGTGAATAGTTTGAAGATTTTTAATTATGTATACAAATTTATCCGTTTGTATACAAATAGTCAACCGCTTTTTGAATTTTTTGTTAATATCACCTTAAATTAGCTATTTTTACCCATTTTAAACCCCTTTCAATTAACTTTTCAGAATATTCATTGAAATGTTTTTCTAGTTTGTATACAATAGAGTTGAGGTGTTGACATGGATGCATACGAATTTATTAAAGAGGCGATTATTTTAGGAAAATTGGAGCCTGGGATGAGATTAGGGGAAGAAACACTTGCAAAGGAACTAAATCTTAGCAGAACTCCTATTCGAGAGGCCATTAAACAACTGGAAGCAGAAGGACTTGTCATTCCTTTAAAACGAGGTGTCGGAGTCAGGCGTTTTACGAAAGAGGATATCCGCGAAATCTATGATTTAAGAACCCTCCTAGAAAGCTACGCTGCCAGCCAGGCTGCTATACACAGAACCGAAGACGATTTAATAGCATTGGCCAAAGCGAACGAATTATATGAACATTCGATAGAGGACACCTCTCACTTAGATATGAAAAGTGTTCGGAGGATTGTAAAGGTTAACCAGACATTCCATGAAGCGATTGTTGCAGCATCAAAAAATTCACATCTTCGTTTTCATATCTCAAAGGTCGTGGTTGTTCCAATTGTGTTTCGTTCTTTTTACTGGTATAACGATTTTCAATTAAAGCAATCACTAGAGGTTCATAAAATTATTTTTGAAGCGATAAAAAACAGAGAGCCAGAACGGGCTCGAATCGCGATGCATGAACATATTTTCCAAGGCCGCGACAATGTATTGAGGCATTTAGATGATAGTGAGATCAGTCATTTATTAAAGGAGGAAGTAAAGTGATCGAAATTTGTGAAGTAGGACCTCGGGATGGCTTACAAAATGAGTGTAAATTGATTCCAACTGACATAAAAGCTGAATTGATTACAAGATTAATTGATGCAGGAATTCGCAACATAGAGGCCGTTTCGTTCGTCAACCCAAGAGTGGTACCGCAGATGGCAGATGCTGAGGAATTACTGAAGGTCCTCCCAAGGTATAAGAATGTCCGCTATGGCGGTCTAGTCCTTAGTCGTTCTGGTCTTGAGCGAGCTTTGAAAACAGATATCGACTTCCTTCATGTGGTTACAACTACAAGTGATAGTTTTAATCAAAAGAATGCCAAAAGGACCGTTGATCAAGCCGTAGAAGAGCTTTCAAAAGTCATTGCAGAAGGGACAGAAACTGGCAAGGGAGTAGCAGGAGTATTGGGCACTGCCTTTGGCTGCCCTTTTGAAGGAGAGGTTCCACTAACAAGAGTGCTTTCTGTCGCTGAAAAATTTATTGCAGCAGGTTGTACAGAAATTACGTTAGCTGATACAACTGGGATGGCGAATCCCATTCAAGTTCAAACTGTGGTTGCTGCTTTTTATAAGCAGTTTGGAAAAGAATTTTCGCTCGGCCTTCATTTCCACAATACCCGTGGTCTTGGACTCGCCAATACCCTTGCAGGCTATCAAGCTGGCGTCACCCGATTTGATTCTTCGATTGCTGGACTGGGCGGCTGTCCATTTGCTCCAAAAGCAGTTGGTAATGTCTGTACAGAAGACATGGTCAACATGTTCCGCGGGATGGGAGTCGAGACAGGGGCAAACCTAAACCAGCTCCTAGAAACCGCAAAGTGGATGGAAGAAAACATGGATCGACCACTTGACGGAATGCTGATGAAAGCGGGAATTGCTTAATTTTCCGTAAAAACGAGCTGAAGCATAAGGTTAGGATTCCTAAACTTATAAGCCATTTTCTTTTGAATTATCCGAAACTATAAAAAACATGTCAAAGCAGATAAAATAGCAGAGTAATTACACATAATAATTCGCTCTGCTATTTTGTTGATTATGGGGTTTATGAAATTATTATTTATAAAGCATTAATATATGCCTTATTTCATTATTAATAGGTGAGCCGCTGGAACCGTTTTTTGTACCTGTTTTTGTAAAAAAAGAAATGGCTCAGAGCCATTTCTTTTATAGATTTATAATGCTGTTTAATTAAGCACAATAAGGATAATTTAGTCTGTTCAATAGTTTTAAATATTAATTTCTTCAATAATTGAATTTCCCTCAGTAGCTTCAGAATCAAGCCATTTCCAATTTTCATATAACCTGATTCGCCCATCTGGTAAGATTTTAGGAGTAGAAATACATTGTCCACCTCTAATTTCATTTTTGTTGTTAACGTGGTTATATCTAAACTCTAAGCAACCGTCATCCTTTATTACTCCAATCAATGTTCCTTTTACAATTTCCCCTCCACTATATGTTGCTGAGATGATGTGCCCCTCTTGTTTATAATCAAAAATAGTCTTTGAAGAAACTTCACCATTATCTGTATTTTCAATTGAAACAAAGCTACGACCATTAAAATCTATCACTTTTCTCTTCCCCTTTTCCCTATTTTTTTAAAAATTATACCATCCTGGTTAAATGAGGGACATATTTTGTAAAAATCCTGCCTCTAAAATAAAAATATTAATTATCCCTTTGGGTAAAATAGGCTTAATAAAAGGAGGATTGTAGATGGGTAAAAAATTTGAAAAAAATTTTCTAATATTATTACCATTTTAGTCAAAAGTCAAATTAACGAAAACCTCTTGTTAAACCAAACTGGACCGTTACTTAAAAACGATTGCAGTTATTAAAATACGGATCTCTTGACAAAGGAGTAAAAAATGAAAAAACAAAACATCTTATTTAACCTTGATGATACATTATCATACTGTAATAGATATTTTAACCTAGTAATAGACGAATTCGCTGACCAAATGATGGTCTGGTTTGACTCGATTTCAGAGGAAGATATAAGACAGAAACAGCTTCAACTTGATGTTGCAGCGATTAGTGAGCATGGTCTAAAGTCAGAACGGTTTCCCGAGTCGTTTGTTGGCACTTATAAATACTATTGCGACTTAACTGATAGGGAAAAGAAAAAAGATGAAATCCAATATTTAAGAGAGTTGGGTTTTAAGGTATTCGAGATTCCTGTTGAACCTATTCCATACATGAATGAAACGCTGATACGGTTAAAAGAAGAGGGACATGAATTATATTTGCACACCGGAGGAGATGAGGCTAATCAACGCAGAAAAATTACCCAGTTAGAATTGACTACATATTTTGAACATCGCATTTTTATTTCGGAACATAAAGATACAACAGCTCTATCCGATATTATAAAAACTATTAAAGCTGATCCTAAAGTAACATGGATGGTTGGAAATTCATTAAGAACGGATATTGTCCCAGCACTGGAAATGGATATCCATGCAATCTACATTCCAGCTGAAAATGAATGGCAATATAACATGGTTGAAGTTAACGTTGAGCATAGTAGTGCTTTTTTCACTGTAGATTCACTTCAAGAAGTTCCTGATGTAATTGATAAACGTATACAAGATTAAATAATGTAAGTGGATAGGTAATACCCTTCGAAGTTTCACCTAGACGGAAAGGTCCCTTTTATACCAGTTAAGTACGATATTTCAAGATATAATCATTCTTTTCATACTTATCGAACTAATCGCCAATATTTTATTTTTTTTGCAAACTTCGTAAAACAGAAAAGTAAAGAAAGCTTCAAAAGATGCATTAAACAATAAAAACATTTTAAGATTTCCATATGTCAATTTTAAAATCCATAACGAGCTTGGCAAAAATAGGTGAATACTAATTCATTCCCTGATAAACCAAACCTTGGAAATCATATCATCCTTTACTTCATAAATAGCCAATAACTAGCACTTTCACCTCTCATTCCATTCGTTGCCATTTCCCAATCAATAACCTTGTTTCCGACGATTAATCGTTTTTTATGTCAGCGTACATTTTCTTTTTGAAGGTTTCTGTATACCTCTCGATTCGTGCCTGTTTCCTGCTTAAGGTGATGGTATTATCAGGGAAGGTGTAAATAGTGATATCTTCTGCATACTTGCAAGTCCCTTAATATCTTGTGCCTTGTAGTAATCTATTTGTTGTTGGACTACTGTCTCAATTGATATAATCTTACCACTATTATTTTTTATTATTTAAGTAATCATATACACACTTCTCGGTTTCCTCTTCGGTTTCTTTCATGCATTGATCCAGCACATTCATTGCTTCATCGAAATTTTGGAATCCTTCCCCCGTCCAGTCATCACTATAAACCCATTCATTATCATAAGTTCCCCACACAACATCGTATTGTTCTTTTTTGATCTTAGGTTCCTCCACCTTTGGTTCCACTTCCTGAACATCTTGTTGTTTTACCTCTTGATTGGGTTCTGTAACTTCTGAACCGCAGCCTGCCAGCATGAAGAATGTTATTGCCCCTACTACAATTACATGTTTCAGAGTGACCATCTCCTTTTTCCTTTATCTTGTACATTTAGAGTAATTACAATTACGCCGATTTGTTTAGAAAAAGCTACCTGAAGCATTTATAAAAGATTTACAGAACCTTAACATCCACAAAGCATCCTCTTAACAATGATTGATTACTCTATTAGTAGTGGGGATAGCATGCGTGGCTATCATGGTATTTGGCGTAGGCGGAGCCGTTACTAGTTGATTAATACATATTCAATAACTTCATTTATAGGGGTGTTCTATTTGAAAAAACAATTCGTACAGTACAATGGTAAGCAATATATTCTTCTACACCGATATACTTCAGATTATTGTGAGATCCAGGATTCTTTTTACCAATATACAATTCTACTCGTTCATTTCTCCGAGCTTTCTTTAACAAAAAATCAGTAGCTCTGATGATTCTTTGAAGCGTTTTTGTAACGCTTTTTTTTACTTTATTCGAATGTAATGCATCATTTAGTCAAAACAGGCCAAGAACTTTGCCCTCTTACTTCCCCCGCTAATGTATGTAGCCATCCGTAAGACCTAAGTCGTAGAAAAAATTCAGTCTCCTCAAATCAAGAAATATATGGGATATTTAGGGAGAAAGTTCGAGAATAGGTTCCACGAGGGTTTCTCATGGTGTAATGAAAAAGCCATAAGAACCGTCCCCATGGTCCTTATATCTATTTAAAGGAGAGATGTTCCTATGTCAGTTTTCACAAAATGGGCTTTTCGGAATAAAGCCGCCGTCTCATTGTTGACTGTATTAATTTTAATCATTGGGGTCGTTAGTTATTTTCGATTACCGATGGAATTCTTGCCTTCTGCTGACAATCCGCAGGTAACCATTATTACTATGGGGCAAGGGACCGATTCAAAAACGATGGAGAGTGATGTCACTTCTCCTATTGAGCGAGCGGTCAACGGTATTAAGGGTAAGAACTCGATTTATTCCACCACAGGAGACGGATTTTCAAAGATTGATTTATTTTTCGAAGCCGGCTCTGACATGAAACAGGCAAAACTAGATGTTCAAGAGGCATTATCAAGTGTGACACTTCCAGCATACATATCAAAGCCTATCATTTCGCAGCTCAATACCTCCATGATTCCCATCTCCAACATCGCGATAACCTTTAAAGATGGCCTCACCAACGAAAACCTGGAATTAGTTAAAGATAAAATTGAACCAATGTACAAAGACATCGACGGTGTTTCCCAGGTTCAAACCTATGGTTTGGTTAATCCTGTTATCTCTGTCAAAATTGACAATCAAAAGTTAGCAGAAAACCAGCTATCCCTTCAGAGTGTCCTTGGAATTCTTCAAGGTCAAAACACCTCTCTTGCCATCGGAGAAAAGAATATTGACGGGAAAACTAGCAATATTAAGGTGATTGGCGACTTATCAAGTATAGAAACACTAAAAAACCTGCCAGTCGCACCAAATGTAACGCTTGAGGATATCTCATCCATTAAGGAAACTACACAATCCAATTTCCTAAACCGTTTCGATGGGAAAGAAGCATTAAGCATCAGTATTACAAAAGACAGCCATTCCAATGCTGTAACGATCAGTAAAGATATTGAAAAAGTAACCAAGGAAATCAACAAAAAATACGTTTCACCTTATTCTTACTCTCACGTTCCGGAGTAACGTTAAATATCTTAACAATCGGCGGAGTTGCGGTTGCCGTTGGGCGGCTTGTGGATGATAGTATCGTGGTTATTGAAAATATATACCGTAAAATGCAAACAGAGAAGTTTTCCGTGCAAATGGTCATTGATGCTACGAAACAAGTGGGTGCAGCGATTACGGCCTCCACGTTAACAACGGTCGCGGTCTTCCTGCCAATGAGTTTATTAAACGGCGGACTTCAGGAATTCCTTTTACCATTTGCCTTAACGGTTACCTATTCTCTACTGGCCTCCCTTTTGGTTGCACTAACATTGGTACCGTTAATGAGCGCTGGTTTGTTGAAAAACACGAAACTACCAGAACATAAACCAGCCGTACGTTTTCCAAAAGTAGTCAAATGGTCTTTGAATCATAAATGGGTTGTCTTTACGATTTCCTTGCTATTGTTTGCCGGATCAATAGGCGCATACTTTGCCGTACCGAAGGGTGTAGTGGATAATTCTTCTGCCGACTTTATTACCGCAACCTTGAAATATCCAAATGAAACACCTTTTGAAACGGTAAAGGAAAAGGCCATACAGCTTGAAAATTCAATTACGGCAATGGATGAAGTTGATTATATTTTTAACCAGGTCGGTACCTCAGCCGATTCCGCTCAATTTGGTCAAATTGGATCAGCTACCGAAGCCGTCATCAGTATCATGTTAAAAGATAAAGATGATACCGATAAGGTCCTAAAAGTAATTGAAGAGAAGAAGGATGACTATACAGAAGCTGTATTAGAAGTTGCCACAGCTTCGTTTATGATGGGTGGAGCTGGAACCTCGATTACCATAGATGTGATTGGTGAGGATATTGATCAACTGGAGCAAACCGCAAACAGTATAAAAGATAAAGTATCCGACATTGACGGTGTTGAAAAAGTAACAACGAATCAAGATGAAAAGAAAACCGTCTATTCTCTAGTTGTCGATCCTGCAAAAGGCAATACCCAGCAAATTGCCCAGCAGCTTGGTGTCATGCTAAATCAAACACCACTTGGAACCATCATGTTAAATGAAAAACAAACCTTAGTTGTGCTTGAGCCTTTACTAGACACGAAAACTGAAGACGACTTGAAAAACATTTCTATTATGACTGAAAGTGGAATGGTACCCGTTTCAGAGGTTGTAGCCTTAAAAGTGGCTGAGAGTTCAACCAGCCAATTCCATAAAGATGGAGAAACCTACCTTCGTGTCACAGCAACCGTCGACCCTGCTACGCTCTCTGAAATTTCGACCAAGATTAATGTAGAGATATTCGGTGACCAAAAAGACAATAAAGGAATGGACCTTCCTGAAGAGGTAGACGTTTTGATTGGAGGAGCAAGTGCACAGCAGATGGAGGATTTCACCGATTTATTCTTAACTATGCTTGTTTCCATCGGAATTGTGTTCTTGATTATGGTTATCACGTTTAAGTCGATTAAAGCACCAATCGCGATATTAACTTCCCTTCCATTAGCAGCCATCGGTGCAATTCTAGGAATCTTAATCAGCAGGATTTCCGTTGATATC
Organism: Neobacillus niacini; assembly: GCF_019749295.1. Classification (GTDB taxonomy): domain Bacteria; phylum Bacillota; class Bacilli; order Bacillales; family Cytobacillaceae; genus Neobacillus; species Neobacillus niacini_D. Next base: position 13,084 of record NZ_JACWFG010000035.1, on the reverse strand, counting down.
ACCGCCCTGCTTGGAGCGCTAATGTTGATTGGTATTGTCGTAACCAATGCAATTGTTCTGATTGACCGGGTTAGACAAAATGAAGAAAAAATGAGTATTCGCGAAGCGATTGTGGAGGCAACGGCTACGAGAATGAGGCCGATCATGATGACCGCCATCGCAACGATCTGTGCGATGATTCCACTCTTGTTTAAAGCATCACAGACTGGAAGCTTGGTTTCTCAAAGCTTGGCCGTTGTGGTAATTGGCGGGCTGGCTCTCGCAACGCTCTTGACATTAATCGTCATCCCATGTGTGTATGAATTATTGTATTTTAAGAAATCAAGGAAACAAAGAATGTCTGAGTCATCTAATCAACACATTCAAATGTAAAATGTAGTCTGTAATAGAGGTTCCGAAAACCTGCAAAAGCTAGTAATCTTGCGGGTTTTCGACTTTTTTGATAGGCTCTTTTAAACTGAATGTTGATTTCATTGTGTTTGGAAAATAAGCGGAAAATTTCCGTTTGAATTGGGAAATACCCATATTTCCTTAAAAATAGGCGAAGTTTTTCCGCTTATTTTATTCAAATCCTTGGAATTGGTCTTATTAAAAGCAGTTAGCCGGATTATCCTCGCATATAAATGCTTCTTAAGGTTCTTCTTTAAACAATGGCCGGAAATTCTCCGCCTATAATTCTCAACCCTACTTGTATTTGAATTCAATACACTAGTCTTAAGTTTGGTTGGTTTCGATTTTGTATCACTCTAGATTATTACATGTCCAATCTAGTCCATTTATTGTTCCAAAGGTGCCTTGTGTGCTTTTCTTATTTTTTCGCTAAGCTTTCTCTCAATTGGTTTTCCTTCCACATAACTGTAATACCGAATCCAATGACCATAATAACAGCAGCGAAAAGATAAGGATAGTCGATGTTTACGTCAAATAATATTCCACCCATCGCTGGCCCGCCGATATTACCTAGGCTCGTATAGGTTGAGTTCATACCAGCAACAAATCCTTGCTCTTTCTCGGCAGCTTTTGATAAAAAAGTCGTCAATGCTGGACGAAGCAAGTCAAATGCGAGGAAGATGAAGCAAGTTACCGCCAGCACTGCCAAAAAGCTAGAGATTACAGTGGACGCCACCGCCAATATTGCACCTACACTTAAACATAATTGGATAAGTTTCTTTTCACCAAGTATATCTACCATTTTTCCAAACATAAATACTTGAATAACAACACCGAAGATTGAGCTGATTGTAATAATAGCTGCAATCTCCTTCGGCGTGAAGCCAAATTTATGATCAGAAAATAGGCTGAAAACTGTTTCATATGCTGATAAACCGAAAGCAAGTACAAATACAATGATAAAGGCAGTAAAGTAACGTGGATTAAGTGATCTTTTAAAATCGCTTATAAAGTTTGTTTGTTTTGTATTAGCAGAGATTTCTTCAAGCTGTTCCTTTGTTAGCGGCTCTTTTAAAATAAATATTGATGATATGCATGCTAAAAAGGCAATGCCTGCCGCAAAGAAGAAGGGCATACGTATACCGTATTCTGCAATGAAGCCACCGATGGCAGGTCCGATAATAAAGCCAGTACTAATGGCTGCAGAAATATAGCCTATCGCTTTTGACCGTTCCTGTATAGATGTAATATCTGCAACATATGCAGTAACGCCCGGCATAATAAAGGCGGCACTAATACCCCCTAGAATCCTTGATAGATAAAGCACTGATACATTCGTGCCTAAACCAAAGATAAGTTCAGAAACGCCAAAAAGAAACAAGCCAATTATAATAATTTTCTTTCTGCCATAATGGTCAACCCATCGTCCTGCGAGTGGTGATATAAGTAGTTGTGCCACAGAATGTACGGCGACAAGATAGCCCATCGTTTTTCCCGATAAATGCATGATATTCATAAAAGACGGCATAACTGGGACAATGAGACCTATACCTAGAAATGCAATGAATAGATTGCTTAAAAGAATAATTAATACCAACTTTTGCTCTTTAATTGTTTTCTTCATATATAAACACCTCTTTTGTGTATAAACATTGATGTGGATACCTCTCCCAATACTGTCCAAGAGGCTTCTACTTTTTTAGAAGGTTTCGTTCAATAAATAATTAAGGAGCTCATGATTATCAACCACATAATCATGAGCTCCTTGTATCATTACAGAACAATTAAATGCTTAGAAACTGCACATATAAAATTAAGATTCACCATTAACCTGAGTTTCAAGATCAGAAGTTTATCCAACAAAAGGATGATTTACCACAAATCGGATGCCAAAAAAATCTTGTCTTTCCACTCATATAAGATTAAAACTATAATTACTGTCTCCTCTGTTTCTTTAAAGTGAATATGATTCACCGTCATCAGGTACTAAAACATGTGAGGAGATTCCTTTTTCATTAATAAAGCTTTTTAATTCTTCTTTTGATAATGTCCAATGATTGACAGCTTCCATATGGACAGAAATGATTTTTGCATCTGGAGCAGCTTTATAAACTTCATAAATGTCATCTTTCCCCATAATTAGAGAACCACCTTCAGAGAGTTGAACATCCCCGCCGTTGACAACAATGATTTCTGGTTTGTGTGTTTCAATTACTTCCCGAACAGCTTCATACCAAACAGTATCTCCAGCTACATATAAAGTTTTCTCATTTGAGTGTTTGAAGACAACGCCGCACACTTGACCAGTAACCTTTAAGATTTCGCCTCTTCCATGCTCGCCTTTTGTTTTAATTATTTGGATTCCTTCAAAGACTGTATTCTCTTGTAAAACCTCTACATTTTGGAAGCCTGCAATTCGAATCTCAGTCGCATCTTCTTCATTTTGGGAAAATATTTTAATCTCTTTGGGCAGCGCTTCTTTAGCAGCATCATCCCAGTGGTCATAATGAAGATGAGTGACAATAACAGCATCAACATCATGAATGATATCGTCAATGGATATTGGTAAACTCACTAAAGGATTCTTTGAGTTGTTTTGTCTTAATGAAGGGAAAGGCGGGTAAGTCCCTTTTTCTGATAACATTGGATCGATTAAAAACTTCTTCCCCGCATATTCAACGACAATTGTTGCATTACGAATTTGATGTATATTCATATTAATTAACTCCTTTATCTTTTGAAATTTCCTCTGAACAATGTATAGTCTAAACTATGGAACATGACAGATACATAGATTAAGTAAAGTCTTTTGGCGGTTTGACTTTATTTATGAAAGGAGTTAAATAAATGTTAGATATCACAGATATGCATATCTTGAAGGAACTAACTAAGAACAGTCGGATTACAATGAAAGAATTGGGTGAAAAAGTCCATTTGACTGGACCGGCTGCTTCAGCTAGAGTGGCGAAATTAGAGGACAATGGGATTATTGAGGGGTACACCATTAAAGTGAATCAAGTAAAAATGGGCTGTCTTGTTCACGCAATTATACATATTTATACGAAAAGCACGAATCATCAACCTTATCTGTCGTTTTTAAAAGAACACAATCAATTCATCATAAACAACTACAAAGTCAGTGGAGAAAGTTGTTATCTTCTCGAATGCAAATTCCCAAGTAATGAAATATTAGATGAATTCTTGACTGGTTTGAGCAATTTGGTGGGCTACAAATTATCCATTGTTATTAACAAATAGTACATCAAAAATCATGCGACATTGTGAAGGAATACACTTAAACAAACGGAGGCATTAATCCATGAAGGATTGATGCCTTTTAAGTTGAAGTTACTTATTGTATGTAGTGTTTAGAGGAAATATAAGATCATCACACAAAGAAAAATCCCTTTTTACTAAACTTAGAAAAGGTTCTTATTATTCAAGAAAGCTCACCTTTAGTTCAACAATTTGGCTTGATACATTTTATCCCGGTATTCATAAGTTATGATAATATCTCCAACAGACATCGCTGGTGTTATTTGACCACTTACTCTGACCATTAGATTTTTGTTAATTACTTCATAATCAATAATGGTCCAAATTATATCCTCTAACACTCACCTGCCACTTTAGTGGAACAACGAAAAAAAGCTGCCGAAGCAACTAAATCGTTGTAAAGCAAACGCAGCCGTTTACGAAATTAGAAAAAGTTTTACCTAATCTGTTCTTGTATCTTTTGAATAACTTCTTTATAAAAAGAAATTTGATGTGGAACGAATTTATCTCTGTTAACTTTCTCCTCAATTATTAGCGTATTTCCATCATAATTTACCTCAAATCCACTGATTTCAATTTCATCTCTTTCACCAAACCAAAGTTGAGCAAAATCAGTAAATTTGGCTCTTACAATTCCTGAAACTTCTTCTGCTTGAAGTGTAAAGTTATCAAAGCTATTTTCGTACTTATATAAAAAAACATTTGCAAATTCTTTATCAATGAAATTTTCTCTGACAACACAATAATTTATAATACCCAGCTGAATTAAATCCTCAAAATCAACATCTATTCCTATTTCTTCTTTTATTTCTCTTACTCCATCAATAACCTTTTCATCAGCTAATAAATGTCCAGCAGCAGTAATATCTAATAGATTAGGATAGTCTTTTTTATTTTTACTACGAAGCTGTAAGTATATATAATCTATTCCTTGCTCATTACTGACAAACCAACAATGAAATCCTTCATGCCAATATCCAATCCTATGTACATCACTCCGAGAAGCAATACCAATTTGGTTTCTATTCTCATCAAAAATCTTTAATTTCTCTTGTTCTCCCATAAACGTTTCCCCTAATATTTTCTATTCTCACAAACATTACTTCAAATGAAATAACTGATTTTAAAACTTTTTTTAATGAATAAGATTATAAATAATTTCGGAACTATCAGGAGTTAAAAGGAATAACGAAGTAGCAATCAATAATATTCCAAAAACAAACAGATATAAACTTTTCTTTACAGACCGAGAAACAACCCATTTAATGCTACCTCCTACCAGCAGAACAACACCTATAAACAGGATGAGCAAATAATAAAATCCCATTAAGATTACTCCCTTCAACTTTTTTTTTTCAAAAGTTATTAACTTTATTATACATAGTAATTTTATATATATAGATTATCTAGGTATATATAAAGAATAATACATGAAAACATTTAAGTAAATAACTTTGTATATTTTTCCTTTTCCTTAGCATTGTCTTTCTTAAATTGTCCTACGACCTTTACATTATTTATATATCGTTACCGTTACTTTCAATTTCTTTAGTTATTTTTTTGGCTATTACCAAACATTTATCATAATCCAGACTAAATTGTTTGTTCCATTCCTTAACGTAACCCTCTAATACATTTTGAATATAATATGCTAAATCTTCTGGGTTAGATTTATTACTGTTATTGGAACCTTTTATACACTTGTATATTTCGAATGTCTCTATACCGAAGAGATAAAAAAAATAATTGAAGAATGGAATCCATATGGTCTAAAAGACAGTATCTATCAACCGAAACTATCAATATACTGCATTACCCTTCCTCCTCAGATATGTTTTGTTCACTTTAGCATGATTAATGTGCTAGTTGGTTGTTTTCTACAAAAGAAGATATAACGTTACAATTTTTTCTATCAAGATCCGATGGCTGTAATTCCCATAATAAAACACCACCCTTCCCCTATAATAAAATGTAGAGTAAGGACGGTGCTTGGCTTTCATTATTTATTTTCGTCAAGGTAAGTTAAAGTAGCAACACCAATGTTTTAGCTGCAATTAGCATTCCTTATTGAAGGAATGCACCCCTATAGTTTAATAGCAATAGGTAAGACTTTGAGGTAATCTCCGTCTTTTCCCCTGCTCCACACCCAACGTGCGATTTTTACCGCATTAGGCGTTCCATCTTATTCTTTTAGACTAAAGCAATTAAATTACAAACTTTACGAAATTGGTTTAGCTTCTTCAATTGTTTTCCATCTAATTGAAGAATGTTCCTATATCGTTCAATCGTCGTTTCATTAGTAGCGTGGATTAATCTATGTACATCTTCATGCACGATTACAAGATTGCTAAATTCATCGGTGCCACCCATATGTCGGGGTATCTTATGGTGACAGTGCAACTTATCGGATGTCAAAAATTCTCCTGTTACTGCACATTTTCCTAGTTGCATAGAGTATCTTGAGATTCTGTTATCTGCAAATTCTAAGTTGTCTTTACCGTAAGGTATTTGTAACATCTTGTTAATTTCTATGGCAATGTCAGCCCTAAGATTCTGATGAAGTTTAAGCCTTCCTTCTTTTGTATAGTCACATATATCTTGACTGAAGTTCATAGCATTGCTTGTTTGTGTATCTCCTAGCGGAAATAAGTACAGACCAGCAATTTTATACGTTTTGAAATTATTTTTATGAAGTCTCTTATATGTTTCTGATGGATTAATGGGTTTTCCATACTTCCCAATGGATTTTAGACGATTGTACATGGTTTTCGTTAGATGATAGGCTATTTTTCCAAAATCAATATTGATGTGAGTTGCGACCTTGAAGTAATTTTTTATTCCGAGAATATAAGAGTTATAATCCAAAACAGTTTTTGGTGTTGGCTTATTTTGAATCAAGCGAATTAAATATCTGAGTTTTTCTATTATGTTTTTCTTCTTTCTATCCATAATGTGTGTATTGGCTACATATTTATTACGCTTGGTTACTGCTTTGAGAGAAAAACCTAGAAAATCGGATGTTCTCTTTCTTAGATTGGTAATCGCTGATTTCTCGGTAGATATATCAAGGTTCAATTGATTTTTTAAATAACCTTTGGCAGCGTGATATATCCTAATAGCTGATTTATTAGAGTTTGTGAAAATCTTGAAGTCATCTGCATATCTGACGATATACATTTGTTTGAGATTTGTTTTCTTTAACGCTCTTGTCTTACTATTAGGTGCATAAGAATGTTTTAGTTTTAAGCATTCCCATTGGTTAGCTATCCACCAGTCTAAATCATTTAAAACAATATTCGATAGAAGAGGGGATAGGATACCTCCTTGCGGAGTTCCTTTGGTTGGAACACCTATGCCTTTTATTGGTGCCTTTAGCATTTTTGAGACAATAGCTAAAACTCTTTTATCCCGTATACCTATACTGTACATTTGTTTAATTAATTTTGAATGGCTTACATTGTCAAAGAAACCTTTTATATCAATATCTACTACATGATGTAACTTCACATTATTGACTAAGAACTGACATCTAGCCATTACATGATGGGTTGACCTATTTGTTCTGAAACCGTATGAATGGTGATAAAACTTAGCTTCGCAAATTGGCTCTAATACTTGTTTAAACATCTGTTGTATTAATCTATCTCTCATAGTTGGAATACCTAATGGTCTTTTCTTTCCATTAGGCTTAGGTATTTCAACCCTTCGTACTGTTTGGGGTTTATAATTTATGAGTGATATTCGAATTCCTTCGATAAATTCATCAACATTTTCAATCTTGTATTGGTCAATTGTGATACCGTCAGTTCCAGCTGTTTTTGAACCTGTATTCGCTTTGATGTTTCGAAAGGCTAATAGGATATTTTCTTTCGATATGATATTTTCATATAGCCTTAAACCCTTAGTGGCATTGTTTTTACTTCGCTCGTAAAGGTCATCGAATATATCTTGCATATTATAATATTCTGCATGTCGTAAAGCTGTACTCACTGATGGATTGTTTCTCCTTCCTTGCGGAAAATCCCATCATCTTACTCGAACCTGTGAGTTTCATTAAATTGATTTGCCTTCAAAGAATAAGACTTGGGACCATCCCTCCACGCTCGTTACACGTTTCATTGGTACTATATCCCTACTTTCGCAAGAATAAAGTCATTTCGATCTTATCTTATAGACACCATCCTGATAGTAGTCATTTATTAATGGATGTTTCTTACTTACAACGTTCCAATTAACCTAGCTTTACATATATCCGTAGGTGCTTACTTTAAGCCTGTCAATCCTATATCCTCATTTGTTAGATATACCGAGGTTCCTATATACTAATCGTACTTTTCGGTGTTTGACCCTGCGTTTACAGTATACGTCTTTCGAACGTATCAAAAATCTAGACCCGTACATTCGTGAGTTCGTCAGTCCTATTATTGGACATTCTCACCTTAGATATTTTGTAGCATCCCGACCTATCGTCAACCATATTCTATGTAGAACTTAGGTTCACTTCAGCCGACTTTACCTAGCTTCATACAATTCAGGCTACTACCGTTCCTTGCATGTAGGAGTATCAGATAACTCGTTTCAGCTCAACATGACGGCTTTCATTCCGAGTTTCGGTTAATCAGTTGTGATTGCTTTATAGCAATCCTCCTATTTCGTGTTTAAGCACTTATAAGGAAACGTTTCGCACAGTACATTTATTTACAAACAAGGTTAATTTCATAAAGGTGCAAATACGCACCCAGCTAGTTTAAACACGTTCAAGCTTTTTAAATGGTCTGTGAGGTAATTCAACTCGGATGGTATCTCCCAGTTTCACTTCTCCACTTTTTAATATAACTCCCATTATTCCTGCTTTTCTTAATAGATTTCCATCTGAATCCTTATCCAAAACAGCATTTAAAAGACCCGGTTTAAAATTATTAATTTGAGCACAAGGATTTCGTAAGCCTGTTACTTTAATAATTGCAGACTCACCTATAAATAATATCGTGTCCGTTGGTAAATCAAGAAGGTTTATTCCGACAGTTGTAATATTTTAACCCAATTGTCCAGGTTTAATATTAAAACGGTCTGCTAACTCTTCAAATAACTCATTTTGAATTAAATGCACTTGTCTTAGGTTCGGTTGGTTTGGATCTTGAGCCACTCTCGAGCGATGTTTAACTGTTGAACCAAAGTGTGCATCACCTTCGACCCCCAAACCCTTCACTAATTTTATAATATCTTGATTTTTTTTACTAAACGTATGTTTCTTACTTAAACTAACCGCAATGACTGTTCCTAAAATTGAACTCTCTTTTTTTTCATCAAACATTCAATCCTCACAGCCTTCCTTTTGTTAATCCCTGTTTGTTCATATTCAATCAAGGGTTAAACTATTCCTTCTTCCACTAACCTGCATCTTTAGTTTAAGTACATTCCTTCACATATTTATTACACAAATACGCTTGTATCATTATTGATGGTATATAAAAAGAGTAATTTTCAGCTACTGATATTAATAATATACGAGAATGGTTTTAACCATATTTTTACTCTTCATTGCAATAAGGGGTTGCAATATTAGGGAATTTTCTGTAAATTATAGTTAAAAAGGGTGAACCATCATGAATATTGCAGAGGTAAATGATCAGATTAGATCAAAAAAAGGAATTATCGGGATTGTGGAAAAGGTTTATGAAAACTCTGTAATGATTAAAATACATATAAATCCTACGGATATATTTTATGAAAATAATGTAACCGTTATCAATCATAAAAACTACCAAGTTATTAAAAAAGCAGCATTACAATTATAATAAAAGCCAGGACATTAGTTTAAATTAAGAAATTGTTATGATTGGAGAAAATAAACACCTTCCCTTTTAGTGTATGTATTCCGTTCTCGGATTTTGCAAATACAAAAATCATAATATTTTTGATTTTCACATAATGTTAACAAACAAAATAAAACGAATAATGTTATAATTTGCGAAAGGGTTTACAATTATTGGGGGTTTGAGGTGGATTGGATAATGAATTTCTATGAAAAGTTACCTGTTGAGTTTTTAATACGTTTTTATAATGAAATTATTAAAAATATTGAAAAAGGAATTCTAACGAAAAATATGTATTATGAATTAGGATTATTTCTGTTGCTAATCGGAGAGGAATTTCCTTAAACCCACCCTCTGATTTTATTGAAATGATTAATCAACAAGCCTTAAATGATTTATTACAATCATACCAAGATGGGATAGTGTGTTGTTGCCATATTGCCTAACCCTCATTTTTTTTTGTTAAAATTGACTAAATTGAATTCTCATAAATAATAACTGACTTTAAATATTACAAATTGGTGCTACCAAAAAGGTAACACCTTTTTTATAACGGTTTCCGTTTCCTATCACAAAACCCTAAAATGCAATCGAAAATGTAGCTCAATTTGTACTGCCTTTTGTATACGTTTTTTGCAATAAAAAGTAAAGGGCTCAGTTCACACTGAGCCATTTTTTAGTATTCATTTTTCAGATGATTTTTTTTAGTAAAGCACCCGTTTGTTTAAGTACAATTCTTCACAAGCTTAAAATGAATCTCCATTTTAATTCTTTAGTCTTAAATACCAAATAAGCAGCCCCAAAAAAGTGGGGCTGCTTCAATACAAAGATTTTCTTTTTAGAGTTCTTGAATGGTTGGACGAACAATCATCTCATTAATCGCTACATCTGATGGTTGTTCAATTGCAAATCCAATGGCACGAGCAATGCTTGCAGGCTCGATTCCAATTTTGCTATCTTCAACGATGGCAGATTTTAATTCTGGATCTGAAATGGCTTCTAGCAATTCTGTTGTAATAGTTCCTGGCGAGATAATGGTTGTACGAATATTGTTGCTAGCCTCTTCTATACGAAGACCTTCTGTAATAGCACGCACAGCAAACTTTGTACCACTATAAACTGCACCAGCAGGGAATACTAAATGACCAGCGATGGAGGAAACATTAATGATATGTCCTTCTTTTCTTTCTCTCATGGACGGAAGAACAGCAGAAATACCATAAAGAACACCCTTGATGTTCACATCAATCATCGTATCCCATTCATTTATTTTTTTCTGATGAACAGGTGATAGCGGCATTACTCCTGCATTATTGACCATTACATCAATCTTTCCAAACTCTTTAAGAGCATATTCAGCCAACTCTTCCATTTGTTCATGAGAGGCAACATCCGTCACTTTATAAATAGCTTGACCGCCATAATTTTGTATCTCTTCTTGTAATTTCTTTAATCGTTCTTCTCGACGAGCCGCCAGTACCAGCTTCGCACCTTTAGAGGCAAGTTCTTTTGCAGTAGCTTCTCCAATCCCACTAGAGGCACCAGTAATAATGACAACCTTATCTTGGATATTTGACATATAATTAATTCCTTTCTTAATACAAACGTGATAAAAAACAGTCACTTTACTTTTACGGTTTTATTCTTCGATATTAAACCATGGACCTGAAGCTTGAATTATGCCCCAAAGTTTTTCTGGGAGCTCCAGATTGCTTACTTTTGAAATCTTAATGGATGTCTCAATTTCAGCTTCTTTTCCATTCTGAACCTTTTCTACCCAGTCTGGATTCATGATTAATCCATGACCAACTGCTGCTAAGGATAGACCCTTACCTAATGCTGTTGCAACATTATCAGCAGTTACCATAGAACCAGCAGCCATTACAGGAACTCTGCCGTTTACATGTTCAACAATTAATTCAAGATATGTTTTTTCATCTTGACTATCGACTGGCTTTGAAGAAAGAGCATCAGCCAATGAAGCATGTACATAATCAACATCTTCTTCAATCAGGCGATTAATTAATTCATACGTATCCTTCATTCTCAAACCGCCTTCTTCATGTTCATCAGGAGATATTCTGTATCCTAAAATAAACGGCTTTGTTGCATGCTTCTTAATCACATTTTTCAATTCCTCTACGACTGCCAATGGGAAACGCAAGCGACTTTCTAAAGAGCCACCCCATTGATCGTCACGTTTGTTGAAGAAAGGAGAGAAGAAGTTTTGAAGTAAAAATCCGTGAGCACCGTGAATTTCAACTCCATCAAAACCAGCTTCAATGGCTCGTCTGGTTGTTTCTCCAAACGCATGAATCACTTCCATAATTTCATCATGTGAAAGTTCTCTAGGTAATACTGAAGGAGCAAATCCAGTAGCTTCAGTCTCTACAGCACTGGAACTAACCACCTCACCATTTGGAGTTAAAGATGGTAGTGCTTTGTTACCTGCATGGAAAATCTGAAGTAACGCAGGAGCTCCACCACTTTTCGCAGCATCAGCCAATTTTCGCAGACTTGGAGTAAATTTATCGTCATAAGCAGCGAATTCGTGCGTAAAACCTATACCGTTTTGTTGTACATGAGTACAGCCAGTGATAACAAGTCCTACTCCATTGACTCTTCTTTTAAAATAGTTCACTTCTTCATCTGAAATGGTGTAATCATCATTACTGGACCAAGTTGTCATTGGAGCCATAACGACTCTATTTTTAATGGTGATACCATTTTTAAATGTAAGTGATTCAAATAGGTTGCTATATTTTGAGTTCATTTTTTAACCTCTTTCTATTTGTTTATTTATTATTTTGTAAAGGTTTATCACCCTTGATGTGTTTAACTGGTGCAAGAATAGATTAATCCTTGGAGTGCACTCTAAGGCAAGGGTTTTATCATTTGTATTTTTTCCCATAAAAATATGATTGCGAAAGCCGTCTGTATGAGATTTATCAAAAAATCGCAAATAGAAAAAAAACAACTAGTAACTTAATTTGTAGAGAAACAGTCTCCTATTTCATTTTCATAATAATTAATTTTATTATCCAGATGCTCTAAACTTTGACGAAGCTTCTCAAAGTCTTCCACTACTTTTTTTCGATGATTTTTAAGTAGGGCTAACCTATCTTCCAATGTTTCATCCCCAACATGTCCCCACATGGCAAATTGCTTCATATCTTTTAGAGACATCCCCGTATTTTTTAGATGGAGCAATGATTCAATCCACAATTTATTTTCATCCGAATAGATTCTGACATTGTTATCGTCTCTGTTTACTTTTATTAATCCTTCCTTTTCATAAAACCTCAAGGTATGATCGCTTAACCCAACGATTTTAGAAAATTCTCCAATGGAATATGTCAATTTAACCGCCTCCATTAAATCTGATATGTCTATATCTTCCTTCGTAACACAATGTAAGAGTAATACTTAGAGTGTACTCTAAGTCAAGGGATTATATTTGTTTATGGCGCACTAACATTTTTTAGATTAATTTGGTTTCGTCAGGGCAATAAAAAAGGAAAACTCGCCAATACTACGAATTTCCCTTTTTTATAGTAATCCCATTCCTTATTCAACTAAACTGCCCGTTCGTATTATAAGGT
>NZ_JACWFG010000034.1 GCF_019749295.1 Neobacillus niacini | reverse complement strand
ATAAAGTAGGGAAACCTTTCTCAAGGCTTCCCCCTTATCAAACCGTACGTGCCCTATTAAGGCATACGGCTTACCATTATGTTACAATGTTTTAATCAAGAGGATGCGTTCCAGGCATTTTGCATCTTTTGGAGTCGGTGAGGAGTAAAATATTCCTCGCCTTTTTCTTTAGCTCGTTTAATTGCGTTTTGTTGTTTTCGTTTTCCTTTACTCTTCATTTCCACTAGATACTCTTCGAGACTATATCCGTACGCCTTGTTAAGATAAAGCCAAAAACTTGGTATTAACTTAATTGCTACAAAGAACCCATTATTCCATTTGTACCTCATCTTTTGTTCTTTCTTCTGATTCGGATGTTTATGAATAAAAGCTACACGTAGTCTTTTCCTTATGTAACCATCTATCGATAGAAATATGTTTCTCATCCATCTTGTTGTACAACGGCTCTTCTGTCCAAGTTCCTCATTGGCTTTTATTGCCTTGATGATGGTCACATAATAATTGACCTTCCCTCGTATGATTGGATTTACTCGATTTATCCATTCCTCTTTATTTAAGGTTAATGTTTTCCGAGTCTTTTCTTTAATCTTCATACGAAAATCTTTTATGGATTCTTTCTTTGGAGTAACGTGAAAAATAGGTTTATTATCCTTTTCCCTTGGTCTCCAGTGATGAAAGGTGAACCCTAAGAAGTCAAAGTCATCTTTGCGGAAGTTAACTACTTTTGTTTTCTCTTTTGAGATTTCTAAACCCAATTCAGCTAACTTTTCTTTAGTTAGGGAGGCAGCCTTCTCGATAGTCTCTTTCGATTTGGCAAACAACAGGAAATCATCAGCGTATCGAACAAATCTTATGCCATGTAAGTCCCATTCCCAATCCATTTCATTTAAATATACATTCGCAAGTAGGGGGGAAATTACTCCACCTTGCGGTGTCCCATAGTCCAAGTGTATAAGCTTTCCCTCTTCCATAAATCCAGCTTTAAGCCATTGTTCAATAAGACCTAAGACCGTACGGTCTGAAATATACTTCTTTAATATTCCAATTAACTTCTTGTGTGGAATATTGTCAAAGAATCCTTTTATATCGCAATCATAAATGTAGTTGTATCCTTGTTCGATATTCCAAAGGATTATTTGTAATGCTCTTTCTACTCCACGATTCGGTCTATAACCTACTGACCAGTTATGAAATAAGTTATCTTCGAATTTGGGCTGAAGCACATTTACCACACTTTGTTGTACAATACGGTCTTCAATTGTAGGAATTCCTAGTGGACGTTTCTTCCCGTTCTTCTTAGGAATGTAAACTCTTCTGACTGGTTGAGCTTGATAAGTCTTTGTTCTAAGTTTGTTTAGGAGTGACATGATATTTTCCTCTAACTTGGAATCAAAACTTTCAATCGTTTCTCCGTCAATTCCCCCTGCTCCTTTGTTTGCTTTCACCTGTTCGAAGCTTTGGATTAATTTTCGGTCAAATAGGATTTGTCCATATATACTGTGTAATTTAAATTTCCACTCTTGATTCATTGCGTATACCACTCCTTTCCTTGATGTACATTCAAACGGTTTTACCGCAGTAACATGATTGTTGTCATTACATCTCGTTCATGGCTTGGAGCCATAGGTCGTTCCCCTTCCGTTCACTCGATGTTATGGTCATCGAATTACTTCCGTACTATGAGAACGTCTGACTTCTCCACCCATTCTTTGTCACTTCGGAGTACCCTTATAGACTAGAACCCTGCCTGTTCGGTAAGGTGGAGACCTCACGGGGTTATCCAATTTCCCTTATAGACATACCCTGCACCATCACGTTATAAGTCACACTTTCTTGGTCTGACTTCTAAAGAAAATGCCTTTTTAAGTGGGCTTCCTCACTTTTCGAAAAGTCGCCAACTTATCCCGCCGCCGTGCTTCACACTTATTGCATTAGGGTCTATCTATTCGCTTGTGGGTCTCTCGATTTTCCACATCTCCTTCAGACAACACCTCACGGTGTTGCCCTAGATTAAGCTTCCCGAGCTAGGTCAGTCTCCTCGGGGATGGATTTTCACCATCTGGGATTCCATTTCGTTATTTTCATCCAGTCGTTTCATCGAGATGACGTCTCTGTCGAATAATGAAAAGAAGAGTGTTGACTGGGTCAACACTCTACGGGACTGCCCGTCGCACAAAAA
>NZ_JACWFG010000033.1 GCF_019749295.1 Neobacillus niacini | reverse complement strand
TTGGCTTAGCTTTTATAAAAAGCTAAAAAAATCGTTTGTTGACGTTACTGTTTGTTTAGTTTTCAAAGAGCAATTACAATCTACCGCGTAAAAGCGACTTTATTAATATATCATCATCGAGACATAAAGTCAACAACTTTTTTAAGTTATTGTTTTACGTCATCAGCGACGTTTATTAATATACCAACATAACATTTGAAAGTCAACAATAAATATGAAATTAATTTATCTAATTTAGAAAGATGTTATATCTAGCCCTTCCTCCTGCTTTTATTATCCCTTCTCATATATTTTAAACACTCATTTGGTGAGGCTACTCTTTTAAACAAGGTAAATAAAATCTTATACCGTTCTTCCATTGCTCGTTTGACTATATGATCAATACGATCATCTTTCAGATCAAATAAGATTTCATCCATCTCTCGTTTTATCAGGTATTCCATTTCTTTTACTTCTTTATCATTAATGAGAAGCCCAAACATTGAATCACCCTTCATGTTAGATGTATTTATTGTAGTCTTTTCCAAAAAAGGAAAATTTATAATTAAATTTCATTTATCATATTCATTTAATAAACAGCATAAGTATGAGACAAGGATAGCATTGGACGAGGTGGTATAAATGAATTTCTTTTTTGTGTTGAATGGTAAATCTGTAAAACAAATTCTTTTAATCGTAATCGCTGCTTTTTTCACTGCAATGTTTCTATTTATGAGTAATCTTTCATTGTCTCCAGTCTTTTCAACAAAAGATGGGCCAAAAGCCGTTTATCGCGGTGAAAAGGATATCGCTCTTACTTTTAATATTGGCTGGGGTGATGAAAAAGCAGAGCCCATTTTAGATGCATTAAAAGAAGGGAATGTAAAATCTGCAACCTTCTTTTTGGCTGGTTCTTGGGCAGAGCGGCACCCGGATATTGTCAGCAGGATAGTTAAAGAGGGATATGAAATTGGGATTCTTGGATACGCTTATGCAGATTATACTGAGTTAGAAGATGTTAATATCGGTAAAGATATTGCAAAAGCAAAGGAAGCCTTTAGAAAGTTAAATATTAATGAAATAAAGCTTTTGCGTGCCCCTACTGGTCATTTTGATGAACGCTCCTTGCGAATAGCAGAACGATATGGCTACACTGTTGTTCATTGGAGTATAGACTCAAAGGATTGGACCAATCCAGGAGTTAATCAGATAATTACTAATGTAAAGAAAGCAAATAAAGGAGATATTGTGCTTCTTCACGCATCTGACTCTGCTAAACAAACAGCAAAAGCATTACCTGGAATTATCCAAGAGCTGAAAGGGAAAGGATTGAAACTCGTTACTGTATCAGAGCTTATAGCAAATGGAGCAGTTGAGTCAAAAGAAATTAAATAAACAAGCAAAAAACCGCCCATATTAAATGGACGGTTTTTTGCTTGCTTTTTTCTGAAGATTTGATTTCTTACTTTGTTTCCGGTTTCCTTCAATTCGCTGTCTTTCCTGTTGCGATTGCATGTTTAATTTGTGAAGGATTAATATTTGATAAGCATTACAAGCAAGTAGTGCGAACAACATAAGATATACCCAGCTTTGTTCGTTTACACGCAGCACAGGGAACCACTCAATAACTGTAACGACAATCATAAAAAAGAGTGCTGGAATAAATGCTTCTCGGTTTGTTTGTTTAGATTTATACAAAGCTGTGATCAGCCCCGCTATTAATAAAATAACTGCAAGTCCGATATAAGGAAGGAGACTTTCCCCAGATTGCGCAAAGGTCTCATAGCGCAAATAAACAAGATCAAATAACACAAATAGAATTAAAACTGCTTGCACTCCATTCCAAAGTGAAACAGATTTAAAGATGCCTAAGCCAAAACGGTGTACAGTAAGATACGCAAAAAAGCCCATTTGACTAATAACGCTATAAAGAATACCCCATAAAACAAACCAAAACAGGGCGGATAATATATTAATGATTTTAAGATCAATAAAATAGTGTACATATTCATTCCAATTGATAATAAAGCCTACAATTGCTGTTGTGATTCCACCAATTAATAGCGTAGTCATAAACAGCCTTACCCAAATACGACTCGTCACACCATTATCCTCCAATAACAAAAAATAAATTCCATACTGATTGTACCAATCGAAATATAAAAAATCCATCTTTTCAATTACCTCACGCATAATATAACGCTCTTTTCTTCATCCTAAAAATTAAGGACTCTTATGTGAAAGGAGCTTTTTATATGAATAAAAGATGGCTTATACTTCCCTTGCTCATCACTATTGTTTTATCTAGTTGTGCTTCCCCAGAAGCAAGCAGCGGGGAACAAATTGATTATGAGGCAACAAAAAAAATGGTTGTAGATATACTTAAAACAGATGATGGTAAGAAGGCCATCCAAGAGGTAATGTCTGACGATAAGATGAAGGAAACACTGGTTATGGACCAAAAAGTGGTTTCTGATACGATCCAGCAAACTCTTACATCAGAGAACGCAACTGAATTTTGGAAAAAAACATTTAGTGATGAAAAGTTTGCCCAGGGTATCGCAAAAAGCATGAGAACTGAGAATGAAAAACTATTAAAGGACTTGATGAAAGACCCAGAGTATAGAGGCATGATGATAGAAGTATTCAAAGAACCAGAAATTCAGAAGGAAATGGCAGACGCACTAAAAAGCAAAGAATATCGGGAACATCTGCAAAAGGTTATATCTGAAACGCTTGAAAGTCCACTTTTCAAAGTGAAGATGCAGGAATTGCTGTTAAAAGCAGCTGAAGAAACACAGAAAAAAGAAGAAGGAAAAGAAGGCGGAGAATCCGAATAATAGTTAAAAGCCTCTTCCTAATTTGGGAAGAGGCTTTTTCTACTCTACTTTTTCAAAAGGCTTGTCATTTTCTCTGCAATTTCTAAATAAATTTTTCCTAATTGGTGGTCTTCCTGATAGATAGATGGAGCAAAGTCATCATCATTCCAATCAGGCTGATTGAGCGGCAGTCGGCCAAGTACTTCAGTATTCAAGTCTTCGGCCAATTTATCACCGCCGCCTTTACCAAATACATATTCTTTCTCGCCTGTAACCTTACTTTCAAAGTAAGCCATGTTCTCAATTACACCTAAGATCTCATGATCTGTACGCAGTGCCATTGCACCAGCACGTGCCGCAACAAAAGCCGCTGTTGGATGTGGAGTAGTTACGATTACTTCCTTACATGCAGGAAGCATTGTGTGTACATCCAAGGCAACATCCCCTGTTCCTGGAGGTAAGTCTAGAAGTAAATAGTCCACTTCTCCCCATTCTACTTCATTAAAGAAGCTGTTTAACATTTTGCCTAACATTGGACCGCGCCAAATGATCGGAGAATTATCCTCTACAAAAAATCCCATTGAAATGACCTTAACACCAAAGCGCTCAACAGGCAGAATCTTCTCGCCCCTTACTACCGGCCTTTTTGTAATTCCCATCATGTCGGGAACACTAAATCCGTATATATCCGCGTCAACTAAACCAACCTTTTTCCCAAGACGTGCCAGGGCAACTGCAAGGTTGACAGATACAGTCGATTTACCGACTCCGCCTTTTCCACTCGCAACTGCGATAAAGGTTGTTTTATTAGAAGCAAGCAGCCCCTGGTCTTCTGTTTCACTTGCAGCTTGACGATGTTGTGCTAACACTGCTTCTGGTAACTCACTAAATCTAATTCCAACTGTTTGGGCACCAGCTTCTTTTAGCAAATTAACTACTTGTGTTTGGAGCTGCAATTGTTCTGCTGTCCCAGTTTTCGCAATTTGTAATTTCACGCTGACATGACTTTTCTCTTCTTTTATTTTTATTTCTTCAATAGCATTTAATTCTGCTAATGTTTTATGTAAAAAAGGTTCTTTTAAGTTTCCTAACACTTCTCGGACATTCACTTCTGTTAACATGTAAACAAACACCTCACCTAATGAATTCGTTTCCAGTTTTCAGTATACCATAACTTTTCATAGAAACAGTTAAATGAATCACTACCCACTATCATTCCAAAAAAAAGGAGGTGCAAAACGCCCCTTTAATCTTCTATCTTTATTTCCTTCTCATTCGTAAAATAGCGAACAACACCTTGATAGATGGAAGCTGCGATCTTTTCCTGATAGGCTTCCTTTTTTAACTGTTCTCTTTCGTTTGGATTTGATAAAAAGCCGACCTCTACCAATACCCCAGGCTTTTTAGCATTTTTCAATATATATACAGAATTAATCGGCTTTGCTCTTCTAGTTGTATTTTCTAAATTTACGATTAGCTCATCTTGAATAAATTTTGCAGCCTTCGCATTTTCTTTAAAATGAGGTGCATAAAAGGTTTGGGCTCCGCTCCACCTAGAAGAGGGAATAGCATTTAAATGAATACTGACAAAGAGGTCATTATCTGAGTCATTTATCATCTTTAATCTTTTCTTCAAGTCCTCTACTTTCCTTCTGCTGTATCCTTTTGTATCTTCGTCTGCCAAATCCTTATCTGTCTCCCGGGTCATGACAACTAAGGCTCCCTGCTCCTGCAAATAATCTCTGACTTTTAATGAAATATCCAAGGCAATGTCTTTCTCTAATGCTTTGGTGTTTCCTGCTCCACCGTCTGGTCCGCCATGGCCAGGGTCAATTAATATGATTTTTCCTGACAAGGGAAGACTCCAAGAATCGCCCCAAGTGTTCTCTTTAACAAAATCATATTGTAAAATCAGAAATAAAAGCAGTAATCCAACAGAAAAACCTATGACCTTTAATTTTTTCTTAGACACCCGTATCATCCTTCCCGCTCGTCCCTATACACTTAACTATATGGGACAAGGGGCCTTTTTAGAACACAGAAGAATGAGAAAATGAAGCACCAGGATTACAGTCAACCCTGGTGCTTCATCTACGCTATATAATTAATGTAATCGCAGTTTGCGTCGTCTTTGGCCGTTATTATAGCCCTCTTTCCACCAAACATCTATATATCCCTCACAGGAGTAATAGAGCGTTTCACTCATTGTCCCTTCTTCACCATTGCCCCAATAAAGAAGAAAATTGTATAGCGTATCAATTAAATGCTTCTCTTCCCTGTAACAACGTTTACGTACGTCATCTATATTCTCACCATAATACCCAAATTTGCTGAATTTCGCTCCCAATAAGTAGGCTTCCAAAGCTACGTCATAACAAGCCTCTTCAATTCCTGTATTCATAACAAAGCTCTGAGCAATCCTGGTTGATCCGAAATACTGCTGAACTCGTTCTTTTAACGTTTTCACCGATAAGTCCTTCAGTACGGACCGCTCGTATTTTAATTGTTTGTCGCGACGCTTTTCTTTAAAGGTTGTAATTACAGTCACTTGCTTTTCACCTCTTAGGACTATTCTTCATCCCTAGGTCGTAAGAAATGCAAGGTCTGATACGTTTTGTATTGCCAATTTTTATCGTATTCTTCCTGATCATGGTGACAGGCACCCAATAGGTTGGTTGAGCGTCTTTGAGGATATGTTCATTAACGCTTTATAAACTGTGTAATACATTATGAAACTTTATGGCTGTATTTTTTATCGTGTTTCGGAAGTGTTAAACCAGTAAAACCATAGAATATTGTGAGCAATGGTGAAAATAAGCAAAATAATGCAAACGGAATATATTCAGTAACAGGCACTCCGAGAACGGAAGCCAGAAATACACCACAAACACTCCATGGGACAAGAGGATTGACGACAGTTCCTGCATCCTCAAGCACCCTTGAAAGATGCTTCGGCTCCAGGCCAGCCTTTTTGAAATTTTCTTTAAAAGCATTTCCAGGTAACAGAACTGATAAATATTGCTCTCCAATAATAAAATTTATAACTACCGCAAACCCAGCAGTTGTACTAATTAAAAGCGAAACACGGGTTAATACACCTTGTAAAAGTGATATAAGAGCTGGAATAATGCCTAACCTGAAGAGAAGTCCTCCCATGCTTAGAGCCAGCAAAACCACTGATATGCTGAACATCATACTTTCAATACCGCCTCTTGTCAGCATTGAATCGACTTCTTGTATTCCACTTTCAGACTTATATCCGAAATAGAGTAAATCAAACAATCTTTTGCCGTCAACTCCATTATTCATCCAAACAGAAATAAATAGGGCCGAGAGAATGCCAGCGAACAGCGTGGCGATTACAGGAACTTTTTTAGCTGCTAGTATAGTAAGGACAATGAATGGAAGAAGTGAATACCAGTGTACAAGCTTTAGATTTAATAATGCATCTTTAAGATTTCCCATTTGTTTAATACTTTGTTCTGTATCGGCTGGCGATATAACCAGATAAACAATTAGCGAAAATAAAAATGCCGGAATCGTTGTCCATAACATATTTTTTATATGGTCAAATAAATCTGCACCTGCAACGCTTGCAGCAAGGTTTGTCGTATCTGATAAAGGCGACATTTTATCGCCAAAGAACGCTCCAGAAACAACTGCCCCCGCTGTGATAACAGGCGATATTCCTAGTGTAGTACTTGCTCCAACAAACGCCACTCCCAATGTTGCAGCTGTTGTTAAGGAACTCCCTATGCTTACGCCAATAATAGAAGTTACGACAAAAACGACTGCATAGTAAAATTTCCCCGAGACTAACTCGACAGCTAGATAGATAAAAGTCGGAATTGTACCACTTGCCATCCAGCTGCTGATCAGCATTCCTATAAAAAAGAAAATCATGACCGAGGCTATACCAGATTTTGCTCCAGCTGCCATAGCTGCTTCAAGTTCCATAAAGTTTACTTTCTTAACAGCACCAAATACTAGCAACAGGACAACTCCTGCAATTATTGCGATTTGTGGAACTACTTTTATTCCAATAATTAGGTAACCGATAATCCCCATTAAAAGCACAGTAATAAAAGCCGCCTCGGCTGGTCGAATTGCCAGCACCTTCTGTTTTTGAAGCATAAAATCTCCCCCTATGACGTATAAAATAAACGCAAAAAAGCCCCTTCGAATATAGGGACGAAGGGACTCCGCGGTACCACCCTAGTTGGCAGGAATAATTTCCTGCCCTCTTTAAAAAATATGCCCTTTCCAAGACAGGTGTATTTCAAATTTATCATCGCCCGGATTTCCACCTTCCATCCGGTCTCTTATTGCTGCTAATGACTATTCTACTAAAACTGCAGGCAAACTATTCACTTTTACACTAAAACGCTTTTAAGCGTTAAAGCATTATATTTAAATAATATACATTGCATTTTTCTTTCTGTCTACAAAAAAAAAGCATGCAATAACTATTTTTTAAACGAAAAGGTATTTTAGATAATAAAAAAGCCCCCATCCAGAATGGATTGAGAGCTTTATAAAGATAAATAACCGTTAGGAACTCATGGAGCATCACTAGCCTACTGCAGGAAATTTATTTTCGGAATATAGAGAAAATCTTTTCCCACTTATCTTTAGGTTTTTGTATTGAATTTTCGATACGTTTATTAAAGTCATTTTGTGAAAGCCACTCTTTTTTCATTTCTTCCCGAAGATTTTGTAATTCTTTTTGAAAGTATTCGCTTTTTTGTTTTTCCTCTTCCAGCAATGCTTCGTAATGGATCTTTTCCTGTTCAGATAACTTCTCAATCCTAGCTTGCGTTTTTTGTGCAGAATTTGAAATGTTAGAGCTTAAATCGTGGTGATCCTGCTTTAGCCTGGAAACAGTAGTTTTAAGATCTGCCATATCGCTTATCAATTGGACATTCATTTCGCGTGTGGCAGCAAGTTCATTGGCCAAGTAAGCTAATATTTCTCTTAATTGATTAGGATCTTGGGGTAAATTGTCAACCGTATTGGTTACCGCTATCTCTGTTTCATTAAGACCTGCCAACTTTTCTTTTTGTTGATACGCAATGACTTTGGCTGTATCGTCTAGGGGCATGTCCGTATCGCGTAACGCTATAAGTGCTTCAATGTCGGATTGAACAAAGATACGCCGATCTCCTTCTTTTAAGAACACATATCCATTTCGCTCTAATATTTGGCCATACTTCCGAACAGTAGGTGTTGCAATCCCCGCTTCCTCCGCCACTTCCTTAGAAGTGAAAGAGCGTTCAAACGGTTGAATATCATTTCGCATATCTAATCACCTTTTTATCATAAATATGAATAGTTTTTGATGAATCTGCAAGTGCCATATCACCTAGCGATACAAAAAAATTGATATGCCCCTTTCCTTAACACATTTTTCAAAAACTGTTTTGTGTCCAATACAGTCTTTACAATTTCACCCTGAAACTTGACTGTATCGGCTGACGATATACTCAAACTAATTATCATTCAAAAGGCATATCGCCCTGCGATACGACAGGGTCTGTAATATGATACAATTTTCAGCCTGAACATATCGCGTGGCGCTATAATCTGACTAATCGAAGTCTAATATATTTTTCATCAATATACGATTCAACAATAATTGCCGATTATTTCCCCGAAAATACAATCTTCGACTGGATTTTTGATTTTTCTACTTTAATCAAACATTTGATATACCGCGGTTTTGTTATGGTTTCACTTAACATGTTGAAAAAAGTCTTGCCGATATTGTCGGAATAACGGATATGCTAAAATAAATGTAATGACCACTTTTATTATAATGAGGGATTGCATGTATAGAATAATGATGATAGAAGACGATGAAAAAATTAGAACGATTGTCGCTGATACGTTAAAAAAGTGGCAGTATGATGTGGTGGAAGTGACTGAATTCGATCAGGTGATAACAGAATTTAAACAGTCAGATCCACATCTCGTTCTATTAGATATTAATCTTCCGGTATTCGATGGCTATTACTGGTGCCAGCAAATACGATCTGTTTCCAAAGTGCCAATCATATTCCTTTCTTCAAGGAATCAAAATATGGATATCATTATGGCAATTAATATGGGTGGGGATGATTTTATCCAGAAGCCATTTGATTTGGATATCCTCGTCGCGAAAATCAGCGCACTCATCCGCCGGAAATATACCTATCAGGAAGATGAGAATAGCAAACTCATTCACCAGGGTTTGAAATTAAATGTAACGAATTCCACCATTGAATATAATGATAAAAGCACTGAGTTAAGCCGGAATGAATTCATCCTTTTACAATTGATGATGCGAAATATTGGAAAAATCCTTTCACGGGAGGACTTGATGCAAGCACTATGGAATGAAGAACAGTTCGTCGATGATAACACCCTGACCGTGAACGTGAACAGAATGCGCCGAAAAATTGCTTCCCTTGGTTTAGAGAATTACATTGTCACCAGGAAAGGAATGGGGTATATGATTGAATGACATTCTTACGCTACCTAACCTATGAAAGGCCATATATTTATCTATATCTAACTTGTTTTCTTATCTCTGCAGCTGTATTTTTTACCGAAAACTATGATATTTGGGCATGGGGGACATTTTTCTATGCCCTCACCCTTTGTTCCATTGTGCTATTTGGTTTTTTAGTATTTCGCTACCATCAGCATGTTCGTATCAAAGGTCAATTGGGAAGTGAAGAGTATGATAGTTTGTCGCTGGAGGGAGAATTAGCAAAAGCGCATATCGAAGAGCTTAATAGGACACATATCCGTGAAATGAATTTGATTCAAGAAAGAAAGAATGAGCATTATGATTTCATCGTCTCATGGTTCCATGAGATCAAAACCCCAATTGCGGTTCTTCGGCTACTGCAGCAAACTGAAATGGACGCTAATAGTATAAGGGAAGAAATTACGAAAATTGAAAATTACGTTGATCACGCTCTTTATTACGCAAAGCTTGATAGCTTTAACCAGGATTATGATATTCAAAAATGTGACATTATCCAGATTGTCAAAGAGATAGTTAAGGCACATTCCAAAACTTTTTTTTCAAAAAATATACGGATCAATATCCAGGCAGACTTATTGATCGTCCAAAGCGATACAAAATGGCTTCAATTTATTGTCAATCAGTTAGTGACCAACAGTTTAAAATATACGGAACAAGGCGGAGAAATATCCGTCTCAGCATCCGAAACACAAAAGGAAAAAATGCTCATCATTCGGGACAGCGGGATTGGCATCAGCCAAAAAGACCTCCCGCGAATTTTCAATCGCGGCTTTACTGGAGAAACGGGACGTACATATACGAAGTCGACTGGAATGGGTTTATATTTAGCGCAGCAATTATGTAATAAACTCGGTCATTATATTAGCTGTACGTCTGAAGTCGGCGAATATACGGAATTTGTGATTCACTTCCCGCAAGATAGCGATCACTATTTAAACCTGCAAAAAAACACACGATGAGTAAAAGAACTCAACGTGTGTTTTTTTCGCTGATAATTTTATAATAAATGGATGTTGAGGATAGGTAAAAGATTATATACGTTAACACGTACAATCCCATAACAGAAAATATAATCGTTGTTAAGGAAGGTAGATCTTTAATGACTAGGATAACTGTGTAGTATAAAAGATACCAACTGTGGACCAACCCAAGGAGTAAAGGCGGTAAAAAGACAAATAGCAGTTGTTTACGAATAATCTTCTTTATTTCGTCGTCACCAACACCAATTTTACGTAAAATAGCGTAGTGTTCTCGCTCATCTGTAGCTTCTCGCAGTTGTTTAAAGTAAATCACACTTCCCAATGCAAACAATGCAATGACTCCAAAAAACGCAACGGAGAACAATACTAGAGAAGACGACTCAGTATTAAGGGAATACTGATCTACATAGGCTGAATAATAGGACCCATCTGTACTCATAACCATATCGTATATTTTTCGTGAGATGTCATTGGATGTTTTCGGATCTTCTATTCGATAAATTTCATAGGAAAAAAGTTTTTGGGTTTCTTTTAAGCTCTCGAATGCTTCGTCTGAAATAACGAGTACTGAAGGCTGAGGAGCGGTATCTCCACCAGGAATCGTTGGTATACTTAACAATGGGTATCGGATTTTTTCTGTTACTTGAAAGGTATTTTCCTCTAAAACGGTAATTTCAGGCTGTGGACTTTTATATTTGACAGGTTCATCTATTCCTCTCGATAAGATGATTGCTTCTCTACCTTCCACATCTACTTTTTCGCCAACTTTACGCAAATCCACAATCGCATTTAATTGTGACTCCGGGAAAAGGTAAAACTCCTCTGTGTAATATTCGGGATAGCTATAAAACAGTTTTCGATTTGGAATCTTTTCTGTTTTAATTCCAGTTATGGTTTCATGGCTAATAATGGGATGTGAGTCATTCATGATTTGTTCGATTTGTTTTTGTGTTGTACCATCCTGTGATGAAAAGGCAAAGTGATTTGGATATTCTTTTTTTACAACGTCTGCTTTCACAGCGTAATCTACAGCAATAAAACCAACTGCAAAAATGACAATCGCACTAATCAGTGAATTAAACGTAAAGTTTACTGTATTCCCTCGAATGGAAAAACGAAGGGAGGAAATCCATAACATTTTGTTACCATGTAAGTAATGTTTGCTTTGACTCATTTTTTGTAATATCCAGCCGGAAAACTGGCGGAAAAATAGGTACGTTCCCAAAATCAATGCCGCTGTTACAGCCATCAATGCTTCTTTAAAATAATCTTTCCATATGTCTGTATCCCCTGCCCTGGTAATCGTATAGTAGGAAGCTGCTATCAGTATGATGGATAATAGCGCAAGCCCAAGAGAAAACTTAAGCGGTTTATCCCTTTTTTCTTTGGCATGAAACAATTCAACTAATTGAACTCGACGGATGTTAAAATAACTTTGAATCGTAATTATGACGATTAATAAGGCGAATAACAGAATAGTTGAGAGGATTGCTTCCAGTGGAAACGCAAATGAAATGTCCTCATTATAACGCATTAAGTTCATTAAAAGGGCACCGAAAAACTTCGATAGTAAACCACCAATTAAAATACCGCTGGAAACAGAAATGACGCTTAGGAATAAGGTTTCAAAAAAGACCATCGCAGCAACTTGTCCTTCTTTCATCCCGTAAAGTAAATACATGCCAAACTCTTTCTTCCGCTGCTTCATAAAGAAGGAGTTTGCGTACAAGATAAAGAACAAAATAAACAAAAAGACGATAATCGATGCAATGAAAATTACAGTTTTGTAGTTTTCTTTATTTTGAATGGCTGCAACTACATCCTCGTTAAACATTAATCCCGCAAAGGTAAAGTAAATGACTACCCCGACAAGCATGGAAATGAAATAGATGGTATACAAGCGGATGTTTCGTTTCATATTCCTCCATGATAAATCAACTAAGTTCATCGCTTGTCACTTCCTATAGCACTTTGAATCGTTAGGATTCGGTCAAAGAATTCCTTTTCGGATTGTTCCCCTTTAAACATTTCATTAACAATTTTTCCATCCCGAAGAAAAATGACACGCTCACTGTAACTCGCAGCATATGAATCATGGGTAATCATCAGAACGGTTGTTTTAAACGTTCTATTTAGCAATTGAATTTGTTCAAGCAGCTGGGTGGCAGACCTTGAATCAAGTGCACCCGTTGGCTCGTCAGCAAACACAATTGCTGGATTTGTAATAATTGCACGTGCTGCAGCGGTGCGCTGCTTTTGTCCGCCAGAAATTTCAGAAGGATATTGATGTAAAATTGATTCAATATTTAACGCTTCAATCAACTGGGTTAATCGCTGCTCCATTTCACCGACAGGAGTTTTTTGCAGCGAGAGAGGAAGCAATATATTTTCTTTTACCGTTAATGTATCCAGCAAGTTGTAATCTTGAAAAATGAATCCCATTCGTTTTTGGCGAAATTCTCGTAAAGCTTTCTTTTTCATATCTAATAACGATCTTCCCTCAATCCAAACATCCCCTCCGTTAAAGGTATCAATCGTTGAGAGGGTATTCATTAAAGTCGTTTTTCCGGAGCCCGATGGCCCCATAATAGCAGTGAATTCCCCTTGTTCTATTTTCATTTCAATATTCTTTAAGACTTGTATCTTTCCATAAGATTTGGATAAGTTTTTTGTTCGTATAATGGCAGTCATTGTTTCATCCTCCTTCACCACCTTACTATACTGACTAATTTACCCGTCATCCATCGATATAACATCATCTAAAGTGACATTTTTGTCATGTTGAGTGATGAACCAAGGCAGCCAATTCCAAATTGCAGAAAAAAAGACCTCCTAAAGGAGGCCTCTTTACACCTATTAATATAATAAATATTTCTCACGAATCTCATTAAACTCATTTAAGCCAGTCTGCCATGCTGCTTTCATTTCTTCAACACTTTTGCCAGCCTCAATATCAGCGCGGATAGAGCCATTGCCGACTAGGTTATCAAAGAAGGAGATTCCTGCTGCACTTGGTGCTCTAAATTGGAAGTCATTTGGATACATATCATGGATTGTTTTTACGATATACAATCCTGTTTCAAACGGCTTAAAGGCATTCCGATCTGTAACATGAATTTGAATACCATGACTTAACACATTCGCATGTTTCGAGAAAGTCGGTATAAACGATGCCGCACGGAAGGTAACACCAGGTAATTTGTATGAGTTTAACTTTGCAGCCAGGTTGTCACCATTAATAAACGGCGCTCCAATTAATTCAAATGGCTTTGTTGTTCCTCTTCCCTCAGAAACATTTGTTCCTTCAATAAGGGCCGCCCCTGTGTAGACAACCGCAGTTTCTAGTGTGGGCATGTTTGGTGATGGAAGAACCCATTCTGAAGGCGTTTCATCGAAATACAGGTTCCGCTTCCAGCCATCCATTTCCACTACTGTTAAATCGGCACCAATACCAAATTCGCTATTGAACAATTTTGCTAATTCCCCCACGGTCATCCCGTGGCGGACAGGAATCGGAAATTCACCGATAAAAGATGAATATTTATCCTCAAGCACAGGTCCTTCTACTTTTGTACCGTTGATTGGATTCGGACGATCAAGAACAATAATCGGAATATTGTTCTCTTTTGCAGCTTCCATTGCTAAAGCCATTGTATAAATATAGGTATAGAATCGTGCTCCCACATCTTGAATATCAAATAACAATACATCCACATTGCTTAACATTTCAGGTGTCGGCTTTTTTGTCTTACCATATAGACTGTAAACAGGAAGTCCTGTTTTTTCGTCCGTATATTGTTCAACATACGCACCTGCCTGTGCACTGCCGCGAACGCCGTGCTCAGGTCCGTATAGAGAGGTCAGGTTCACATCGGGATGATTAAAGAGTAAATCTACAATACTCGTTACGCTCTGGTCCACTCCCGTTGGATTGGTAATCAAACCTACACGTTTATCCTTAATCAAATCAATTTCATCCTGCAGCAAAACCTCTACGCCTAAACGGAACTTTTTATTCTTTTTCTCTTTATCGTTCTTGGCCATTGCTGCAGAAACAGTAGAAAGTAATAGAACAAGAACCAAAAATCCTGTAAGCCACTTTTTCAAAAGTATCCCTCCTCTTTACCTGTTCCCTGCCTAGTATCCTAATCCGTGATCATATCCATATAATACACTGCCATCATGGTTGTAAATGGTTACTGGCAGTTTTCCAGTTGGATTGTTTTTACCAAAAATAGTATTTGCGGCTGCTTCAAAGCTTGCTGGTCTAAAACCATATTGAACAAGATAGGCATCTACATCTGTGTAGGACATAATGTCATATGGATTTCTAGCACCAACTGCAATGACAGGTATACCCGTCTCAATGAGTTGTCTTGTCATCACCATCTGGCTTGCATTCTGTGCCCTGCCGCTGACACTAGAGGTGTAGGTTCCAACAATGATGTACTTCGCCCCCTGCACCTGTTCTAACTGCGCAGCAGTAAGCGGACCTGAGGTGTTAACATATACAGCACCAGGATGATGTTTTTGGACCTCCGCTGCCAGCAGATTTATGGAGAATCCAGAGCCTCCGACAACAACTATCTTATCTTCAGGAGAAACTTTAAGTGGAAGAACAGCTTCATTTTTCACCAATGTAATTGATTTTTCTGCGGCTTCTTTTTCAACTGCTTTATGTTCAGGTGACCCTACAACTTGAAGTGCATGTGCTGCCTTTTCTTCAAGACTCTTTTCTGCCTCTGCCTTCACGATGCTTCTGTTTAGTTTCAAAGTTAAAACTCTCTCCACTGATTGTTCCAGTCTATCTTCTGAAATATCACCAGAGTTAACAGCGTCATATATACCATTGGCTACAGCTTCAATACCAACTGGCATTAAGAGAATGTCCGCTCCTGCTTTAACGGCACGGATTGCTGCGTCAACTGGACCAAAATGCTCTGAGATTGCCCCCATATTCATCGCGTCGGTAACAATTACACCTTTAAAGTCCATGTCTTCTCGCATCAGCCCTGTTAATACTTTATGAGAAAGCGTCGCAGGTACAGCAATTTCTGTTCCATCCTTTTTAGAAATAGCCTTTGTATTATCAATTTTTGGGAAGGTTACATGCGCTGTCATAATGGCATCAATTCCCGCATCCATTGCCTGCTGGAATGGATATAATTCCACTTTTTTCAGACGATCGATATCATGTGGTACTTCTGAAAGTCCAATATGTGAATCAACTGCTGTATCACCGTGTCCTGGAAAATGCTTTGCAGTTGCTGCAGTTCCCGTTTCATGAAGTCCTTTAATATAGGCGTTGCCTAATTTGCCAACTAATTCAGGATTTTCACCGAAAGAACGGACACCAATGACCGGATTATCTGGATTGTTGTTTACATCCAGCACTGGCCCAAAATTCATATTAATCCCAAGGGCGTTCAACTCTTCACCAATGGCTTTACCAACCTTTTGTGCTGTTTCTTCAGAGCGGGCTGCTCCAAGAGCCATATTTCCTGGCATGTCGGTACCTGTTTGGAGACGTGTCACGATTCCGCCTTCTTGGTCTATGGAAATTAACAGTCCATATTTTTCTGCAGCATCTTGATAAGCACTGACTAACTTAGTTGTTTGATCTGCTGTTACCGTATTTTCACGGAATAGAATTACACCGCCAAGATGATAATCCTTAACAAGCTTGGCAATATCATCATTCATTACTGTTACATTCTGACCCTTCCAGGTTCTAAAATCAGGCATCAGCATTTGCCCGACCTTTTCTTCCATGGTCATTTGTTCAATAGCTTTGCCGATTAGGTCATAACGAAGCCCATTTTCCTTTTTCACTAGAACTTTATCTTGATTTCCTTTAAATTGAATTGAAATTCTATCTGTATGGGTGCCATCGCTGACAGAGATAAATGTTTTACCATAGTGCCCCGATAGAGTTACTTCACCATCTTTAGATACAGAGGCAACATTTTTATTAGAGGACTTCCACTTTAAGTTTTCCGAAGCCAGCATAAAGCTGTCATCCTCATAAATATGAAGAGCATTTAAATCAAGCTTACTATCCGTTACTTCCCTCGTTACCTGCGGAACATTGAGATCAATCACTAAATCATTAATTTTCGAAGCAGCCGTTGCCGCTGACAGCGGAATTCCTGTTAACAACAGAGCAAAAGCTAGAAACGAGGTAATAAGTGTTTTAAAAAATTTTCGCATGTTTCTCCTCCTCAAAGAGACTCTTATTTAATAGCCTCTTAGTTCCCATTCATTTTTAGAAAAATGAAGATCATTTCCTGATTCAAATTTTGAATTCTGTATATACCAGCCTCGGGAATTAGTCGATCCATCCGTTTGATAAACAAATCGTATTTTCTCTGCGTCACTAGGTATATCCAATTCTTTCTTTTCCCAACCATTACTTGTGCCTGTAAATAAGGCGAGCTGCTTCCAACTGCCGTCTTTATAGATTTCTACAGATCCACTGTCCCAAACATTCTCAATCATATGCCAGGTAGAGAAAGTGAGTTTGGTATCCCTCGATAAATGAAGATCAGCTTCCATTATCCGATTTAATTTGTCTCCATAACCCGCAAACCATGCTTCACTCTTATTAGGTATCGAGACAGGAATTGAATCTGCCACATTTCTTGCAAACAAGCGGCGGGTTTGGTTCATTGATCCCATATTTCTTGACGGATGGACACGATTAGTCAGTAAAATGGCAATGGTTTTATTGTTCGGGCTAACGACAATCGAAGTCCCTGTATAACCCGTATGCCCAAAAGAGTATGTACCTTCTGATAATGCGTCCATATACCAGCCCTGGCCCAGCTCCCAGCCAAGTCCATGGTCATTCCCAGGGTATAAAGCATTCTGGTTTTCCAACAGCAGCTTAACCGTTTCTGGCTTCAAGAGCTGCGTGCTGCCATACCTGCCTTCATTGATAAAAAGGTGGGCAAGTTTAGCTAAATCATTCGCAGTTGAAAACACACCAGCATGTCCGGCAACCCCATCTAGTGACCAGGCGTTCTCATCATGAACCTCTCCCCACACAAGACCGCGATTAGGTATTGATTGGTATTCAGCAGCCGCAATACGATGTTTTAAGGAAGCGGGCGGATTGTACATCGTGTCCTTCATACCTAAAGGTTCTGTGATGTGCGCCCGGACAAATTCATCCTGGCGAGTACCAGACCATTGCTCTACTAACATTCCTAACGTAATCATGTTGAGGTCACTGTATTCGTATGTCGTACCCGGTGGATTCTTTAATGGTTGTTCTAAAACCATGTTTAACCTATCTTTTCTAGAGTTCCCTTTAGAATATAGCGGCACCCAAGCAGTAAACCCAGAAGTATGGGTTAACAGCTGCCGAATGGTTACATTTTCTTTCCCGTTAGCAGCAAACCCAGGAATATGCTTGGCAACTGGATCATCTAGATGGAAGTAACCTTTTTCAAAAAGAATCATGACGGCAGCAGCGGTGAAAATCTTGCTAATCGATGCCAAGTCAAAGATTGTGTCGGTTTCCATTGAGATAGGTTTCTCCATCTCGTTGAAATTACCATCGGTATACAGGGCTGAGTAGCCATAAGCGTCATGTTTAACAACTTTCCCAGCTCTTGCTACTAATGTGACAGCACCTGGCATTAATTTTTCAGAAATGGCTTGGTTCATAAGTTGGTCGATTTGCTGAAGCGGAGCTTGTACCATTCCTGCTCCTCGTGCTGAGCTTGGATGAAGTACATTTGAGTTAGGAATGTCAGTGGCATTCCATTTAAAGATTGGGTGTGGTTTCTTAGATGGGATTGTCAGCTTCTCCTCTTTTTCCATAGTGGGTCCAAAAGGAAGATCATTGTTAGCAAATACAGTAGATGTACCTAGCAGCATTGTACAAACTGCCGAAATCATAATAGTTTTTCTTTTCATATGCCCTCCTTGAGTGAATTTTAGGCGGGTTCTCCCCTATTTATACCGAAATACTGGTAACGCTTACAGGTTATAGTAAAAGCATATCGGTTTTGGTGCACAACCGTCCATACCACATAAGTCTCATAACAGACAGTTTTACGGGTCATAAGGTGTATGTCTTTAGTATTATTTTTTAAAATATATGATGAAATTATGAAATTCCATTTCATTTTGTATTAGATTAAAACAATTCTCTAATAAGATACCTTTTTTCAACATGTTAAAACAAGTCGTCTATACTTATTAGTTGAATAGGTCAAATCCTCTGGCGGTTTCTTGAGTTTTGTCCTTTATCAATGCTATGAAGGACTAATCCTCTATCCACACTCCGAGTTTTGTCCTTCATCCACCTTATGAAGGACTAATCCTCCTATCACACCCCGAGTTTTGTCCTTCATCCACCCTATGAAGGACTAATCCTCCAACCTCACTCCGAGTTTTGTCCTTCATCCACCTTATGAAGGACAATTCCTCCAACCGCATCCCAGGTTTTGTCCTTCACCGCTCCTCCTAATATGAAAAACTGTACATAAAAAGACTCCCAACCAAATTGGTTGAGAGTCTTTGAAGTGTTGAAAATTAACGTTTTGAGAACTGAGGTGCACGACGTGCGCCTTTAAGTCCGTACTTCTTACGTTCTTTCATACGTGGGTCACGAGTTAATAGACCTGCACGCTTTAATGTTGGACGATATTCAGGATCAGCTTGCAGTAATGCGCGAGCAATACCGTGACGGATTGCGCCAGCTTGACCAGTGTATCCACCGCCGCTTACGTTAACAAGAACATCGTAGCTTCCTTTTGTTTCAGTAGCTACTAATGGTTGGTTAACAACCATACGTAAAGCTTCAAATGGAATATACTCTTCGATGTCACGTCCGTTAATTGTGATTTTACCTGTACCTGGAACTAAGCGCACACGTGCGACAGAGCTCTTACGACGACCAGTACCAATATATTGAACTTGTGCCAAGTTAATTCCCTCCCTCTTTATTAACCGCGAAGTTCGTAAACTTCAGGTTTTTGTGCTTGGTGCGGATGTTCGCTGCCAGCATATACGTGTAATTTTTTGAACGTTTGACGGCCAAGAGAATTCTTTGGAAGCATACCTTTAACAGCAAGCTCGATCATTTTCTCAGCATAGTTTGTACGCATTTCAAGAGCAGTTCTAGTCTTTAAACCACCTGGGTGCATAGTGTGACGGTAGTAGATTTTATCAGTTAATTTCTTACCAGTTAATTCAACTTTAGAAGCGTTAAGAATGATAACATGATCACCAGTGTCAACATGTGGTGTAAAAGTTGGTTTATTTTTACCACGTAAGATTGCTGCTACTTCAGAAGCAAGACGTCCAAGAGTTTTGCCTTCAGCATCAATCACGTACCATTTACGCTCGATATTGTTGGCGTTAGCCATAAACGTTGTACGCATGAATTTCCCTCCTAATTTAAATCCAAAAAGATTATTTTTTCGCACCATCATAAGCCGTTATCGTTTCTTCTGTTCCGGGAATAAACGGTAACGTCATTGTGCGTCAATTTTTTAAGTTCATATATTTTCAATCACGATGAAGACTTTCCGGGGCTTAATCGTGGGATTAAAAACACAACCATATAATATAATAAGATGTTTAGAGCTAAAAGTCAAGAGAATGTTACACTAGGATGAGTTGTTTACTTTTTTTATTTTAATAAAATACCTTCCATAGATACAAACCTTGACCTGGTGCGGTTTTTCCAGCATAGCGGCGGTCTTTTTTTTCTAGAATCTCCACTATTTCTTCTGGGTGACGCTTTCCAGAACCAATCTCGACCAAAGTTCCTACTAATATTCGAACCATATTATATAGAAAGCCATTCCCTGTAAAACGAAAGCTTATGCTTTCGCCCTCCTGTATAATCTCGATGGTCTCAATAGTTCTAACCTTATCCTCTACTTCCGTTCTAGCTGAACAAAAACTAGAGAAATCATGTGTACCTAATAAATAGCTGCTTGCCTCTCTCATAGCTTCTAGGCTTAACGGGTAAGGATAATGAAAAGCATATTTCCGCTGGAAGGGATCCCTTTTTGGAGATTGATACAGAAAATATCTATATTCCTTTCCATTCGCATCAAAACGTGCATGAAAATCAGGAGCCGTTTTTTCAACAGATAATACTGAAATATCCTCAGGCAGCATAGAATTTAGGGCCATCTCCCATTTTTGCTCAGGAAGTGATAAAGGAGAATCAAAATGAATGACCTGGCCTTTAGCATGCACACCCGCATCTGTTCTTCCAGAGGCGGAAATTTTCACAGAAGTCCCCTTATGCATTTTTGTAAGGATGGCTTCTATTTGGCTTTGAACGGTTCGTTTTTTAGGCTGAACTTGATATCCAGAGTAATCAGAACCATCATAGGCAATAATGCATTTATAGCGATTCATAATTTAGCTCCATTACGAACGAAATAGTATTAATAAGATCGTCAAGATTACAAGAATTAAAATTTGCAGAGTATCAGAGAGATTCCAGCTTAGCAGACGATATTTTGTCCTGCCTTCACCGCCGCGGTATCCCCTTGCTTCCATCGCAATAGCAAGCTCCTCGGCACGCTTAAAGGAACTGACGAAGAGAGGAATAAGCAGTGGGATGACGGCTTTAATCCTATCTTTTATAGGACCACTTGAGAACTCTACTCCCCGCGCAATTTGCGCCTTCATAATCTTATCAGTTTCTTGCATAAGTGTTGGAATAAACCGTAAAGAAATCGACATCATTAAGGCCATCTCATGTACGGGGAAACGGACCTTTTTCAATGGATGTAATAGTGTTTCCAGACCATCTGTTATTTCAATTGGTGTTGTGGTTAAAGTGAGCAGACTAGTCATTAAGATCAAGAAAAAGAATCTCATGGATATAAAGATACCCTGTCTGACTCCTTCTTCATAAATCTTAATTGGACCAAGCTCATACAGTAAACTGCCTTCTTTAGTAAAGAAAACCTGTAATAACAATGTAAATAAGACTAGCCAAAGTACAGGCTTTAACCCTGCATATAAAAAGCGTACGGGAATTTTTGATAAACCAAGCATTAAAAATGTATAAATTCCAATTAGAACATAAGTGGTGAAATTATTTGCAAGAAAAATAATACAAACAAATAAAAAGATAATAATTAACTTTGAACGAGGGTCCATACGGTGTACTAAACTATCTGCAGGAACATACCTGCCAATAATCATTTTTTCCATCATACTGGTGCACCTCTTAACAATTCTGCAACTGCAGTTGATAGTTCCTCAATAGATAGATAGGTTTTCTCTAATCTCAGTCCTAGCTTCTCTTCCAGCTTCCGTTGAAAACGAACCACTTCAGGTACATCCAGCCCCATATCAACCAATTCTGGAACAGAGGAGAAAATTTCAACAGGTGTGCCTTGCTTTACAACCTGTCCTTGCTGCATAATGACAATTTGATCAGCGTACCTTGCCGCATCCTCCATACTATGTGTCACCAATATGGTAGATAAATTTCTATCTTTATGAAGAGTATAAAACATGTCCATAATCTCTTTACGTCCTCTTGGATCTAAACCGGCTGTTGGCTCGTCTAAAACAAGGCAATCCGGCTCCATTGCTAGAACACCAGCAATCGCAACACGGCGCATTTGTCCGCCAGATAAATCAAACGGAGACTTTTCCAATATTTCCTCAGACAGTCCCACTTGCTTCAAAGCAAGTCGTGCTCTCACTTTTGCATCTGCTTCCGAAACACCGAAATTCATAGGTCCGAAAATAATATCTTTTTCAACACTTTCCTCAAATAACTGATGTTCAGGAAATTGAAAGACGATACCTACTCTTTGTCTAATCTGTCTTAGGTTTTTATTCTTTTGCTTCGCTTTGATTTCATGGCTGCCTATAAATACAGTACCTTCAGTGGGAAGTAACAAGGCATTTAAATGCTGTAAGACAGTAGATTTCCCTGAACCGGTATGACCTATTAAAGCCATGTAGGTTCCATTTGGAATATCGATCGAAACATCTTTTATAGCCAGACGTTCAAATGGAGTATTTGCTTGATAACGGTACTCTATATTTTGGAGCGAAATGTCCATAGCTCATTCACCAACTCTTCTTCCGATAAATAGTGCTTTGATAGGTCAATCCCCTTTTGACGAAATGCATTACTCATTTTTATAGAGAAGGGTATATCAAGTCCTAAATGAATCAATTCATCATCCAATGAAAATATATCCTCTGGTGAACCCTCGCGATATACCTCACCTTGATTCATTACAATAATTCTATCAGCTTTAGCTGCTTCTTCTAAATCATGAGTAATAGAGATGACCGTAAGGGAATCTTCTTCCTTTAAAGCACGAACCGTTTCTAATACTTCACCTCTGCCTTTTGGATCGAGCATAGATGTCGCCTCATCCAATATAATGATGGACGGCCTTAATGCAAGAACCCCTGCAATAGCGACACGCTGCTTTTGTCCTCCGGAAAGATGGTGCGGCTCTTGATTAAGAAAATGCTCCATTTTGACCTTTTTCAATGAATCTTCTACCCTGAAGACCATATCATCTCTTTGGATTCCATGGTTTTCTAAACCAAAAGCCACATCATCCTGAACAGTCGTCCCCACAAACTGATTATCAGGGTTCTGAAATACCATTCCTAATTTTTTTCTAATCTCCCAAATGCTCTCTTCATTTAATCCGATTCCACACACAGTAATCTCACCCTGCTGCGGAAATTGTAATCCATTTAAGAGCTTTGCCATGGTAGATTTACCGGAACCATTATGACCAACAATCGCCAGCCATTCACCCTCATATATATCAAAGCTCACATTCTGCAGAGCAAAATTGCTTTGGTTTTCATATTGAAAAGACACATTCTCTAAAGAAATTACCGTTTTCCTCATAAAGCTTCACCTCTCATCTCACCTATTAAACCAATCTATCCTAAGCTCGGGAGAATACAAAAAAAGCCTGCACCTCGCCCCTCAGGCAGAATAACGAGTAAATTCTGCCGCTTAAACGGGATTTCTAAAAAGAAATGGGAGGAGGTGCATGAGCTAGACGAGACGCGAAAAAGAGAAATAAAAGGCTTTCATTCATCTTTCCAAGGAGAAAGTATTCTTCTCCCAACATGCCCTATGAATATAGGGTCACGCTCATCATAACACTCTTTTTGGCTTGGTTCGTAAAAGAAATATTAAGTTTATACAGAAAAAGGGCTCAAGAACAAGTTTGTAACTAAACTGTCCAGCGCCCTTGTTGTCTGTTTTTTCGGTATTAAACTAACTCGATGATTACCATTGGTGCACCATCGCCGCGGCGTGGTCCAAGTTTCATAATACGAGTGTATCCACCTTGGCGCTCTGAATAACGTGGAGCGATATCAGTGAAAAGTTTTTGTAGTGCATCTGTACCTTTTTCAGCATCAGCAACTTCGTTACGTACGTAAGAAGCAGCTTGACGGCGAGCATGTAAGTCACCACGTTTACCTAGAGTGATCATTTTCTCAACAGTACCACGAAGTTCCTTCGCGCGAGTTTCTGTTGTTTCAATGCGCTCATTGATAATTAAATCTGTAGTTAAATCACGAAGCATAGCTTTACGCTGTGCGCTTGTGCGTCCTAACTTTCTGTATGCCATGAAGGGTTCCCTCCTTTGTTGAAGTCATTAAACGGATTAGTTAGTAATAAAACAGACTAATTAGTCATCCTTACGTAAGCCTAATCCAAGCTCTTCTAGTTTTGCCTTCACTTCTTCAAGTGATTTACGGCCTAAGTTACGTACTTTCATCATATCTTCTTCAGTTTTATTAGCTAGTTCCTGAACAGTATTGATTCCGGCACGCTTTAAGCAGTTATATGAACGAACGGATAAATCCAGTTCTTCGATCGTCATTTCAAGGACTTTTTCTTTTTGATCCTCTTCTTTTTCGATCATAATCTCAGCATTTTGTGCTTCGTCAGTTAAACCAACGAAAATGTTTAAATGCTCGGTTAAAATCTTTGAACCAAGAGCAATAGCTTCTTTAGGCCCTGTGCTACCATCTGTCCAAACATCAAGCGTTAGCTTATCATAGTTTGTCATTTGACCCACACGAGTATTTTCTATCTGATAAGACACACGAGAAACAGGAGTGAAAATAGAATCGATTGGTATTACACCAATAGGCTGATCTTCACGCTTATTTTGCTCAGCTGGAGTGTAACCACGTCCACGCTTAGCTGTTAAACGCATGCGAAGGTGACCACTTGAAGCTAGTGTAGCAATATGAAGATCAGGATTTAAGATTTCAACATCACTATCATGAGTAATGTTTCCAGCCTTTACTGGTCCTTCACCTTGAACATCAATTTCAAGAGTTTTTTCTTCATCAGAATAGATTTTTAAAGCTAATTTTTTAATGTTTAAAATGATGGATGTTACATCCTCTACGACGCCTTCAATTGTTGAGAACTCATGAAGTACCCCATCGACCTGAATCGATGTAACAGCGGCACCTGGGAGTGAAGATAATAGGATACGACGTAAGGAGTTACCCAAAGTGGTACCATATCCACGCTCAAGTGGTTCTACGACGAACTTCCCGTACTTGGCATCATCGTTGATCTCAACCGTTTCGATTTTTGGTTTTTCTATTTCGATCATCAAATAACCCTCCTTCAAAACGTCGAAAACCTCGACTAGTTTAAAAAGCTAATCGAAATTCCCCCATGTATACGTTCCCGTTTTGTGCACAACAACTGGAATAATTTTTCTGTTATAGTGAAAAAAATCAGTATCATATCCCATTATAGACGCAGGATACAAATTCTATACAGAAAAATTAAACACGACGGCGTTTTGGTGGACGGCATCCGTTATGAGGAACTGGAGTAACGTCTTTAATAGCTGTTACTTCAAGACCTGCAGCTTGCAATGCACGAATAGCAGCCTCACGACCTGCACCAGGTCCTTTAACTGTAACTTCAAGAGTTTTCATACCGTGTTCGATAGATGTCTTAGCAGCAGTTTCAGCAGCCATTTGTGCTGCGAATGGAGTAGATTTACGAGAACCTCTAAATCCAAGCGCACCAGCACTTGACCAAGAAATTGCATTACCATGTACATCAGTAATTGTTACGATAGTATTGTTAAATGTTGAACGGATATGTGCAATCCCTGATTCAATATTCTTTTTAACACGACGTTTACGTGTATTAGTTTTACGTGCCATTTAAATAACCTCCTTTGCCGATTACTTCTTCTTGTTCGCAACAGTCTTACGAGGACCTTTGCGTGTACGAGCGTTGTTTTTCGTGTTTTGTCCACGAACCGGTAAACCACGACGATGACGTAATCCGCGGTAGCAGCCAATCTCCATTAAACGCTTAATGTTAAGAGAAATTTCACGGCGAAGGTCACCTTCAACTTTTAGTTTGTCGATGATATCACGGATTTTGTTTAGTTCGTCTTCAGTCAAATCACGCACTCGAGTATCTTCAGAAACACCAGCTTCTGCTAATACTTTTTGTGCAGTATTTTTACCAATACCATAAATGTAAGTTAAAGAGATAACTACACGTTTTTCACGTGGAATATCTACACCAGCAATACGTGCCATAAATGAGCGCACCTCCTTCAAGATTAACCTTGTTTTTGTTTATGTTTAGGGTTTTCACAGATAACCATGACTTTACCGCGTCTACGGATAACTTTGCACTTTTCGCAGATCGGTTTAACAGATGGTCTTACTTTCATTATCCTAACCTCCTTAGTAATACGGAGTGCAAGCAATTATTTAAAGCGGTAAGTAATTCTTCCGCGTGTTAAGTCATATGGAGAAAGCTCGACAGTAACTTTGTCACCCGGAAGGATGCGAATGAAGTGCATTCGGATTTTACCAGAAACATGAGCTAGCACGGTATGACCATTTTCTAATTCTACCTTAAACATTGCATTAGGCAAAGTTTCAAGTACTTTACCTTCAATTTCAATTACATCATCTTTGGCCATTAATTCGTCTCCCTTCTCAAATCAACTATTATGTTCGAAAATGCATAGCAAATTCTTTTCACTCGTACAATAGCAACCTTATAATTTTAACATAACGTTTGTATTCTGTCCGCAAGTAAATTCTACATTTTTTGGAAAGTTAATTCCACATGTAAGTCTTGCCCAACTCTCGGTCCTACATACTCCGTACAATAGAAAAGCCATTTACATCCACATACTTTTGAAGCATATTGAAGAGATGTTCGAGAGTCGACTGTCCGCTTAAACTAATGGCCATTAACGTAGGTCCTTAACCAATTGCTGGATAGCAGCAAATACTTTAGTAATGTCCTGCTGACCATCAATTGTGCGCAGGTAACCTTTTGTTTCGTAGAAAGTAAGTAATGGTTCTTGTTGTTTAATGTTGACGTCTAAACGGTTTTGAACGGTTTCAGCATTATCATCTGCTCTTTGGTAGAGCTCCCCGCCACATTTGTCGCAAGTTCCCTCTTTTGCAGGAGGATTAAATACTAAATGATATGTTGACCCGCACTCTTTACAGATACGACGTCCAGTCAAACGATCCATTAAAATACTTTTATCAACATTAATGTTGATTACATAGTCTATCTTTTTATCTAAATCAGATAATAAGTTTTCTAATGCTTCTGCTTGAGGTACCGTTCTAGGAAAGCCATCAAGTAAAAAGCCGTTTTTACAATCTTCTTTACTTAAACGTTCACGAACAATGCCGATTGTTACTTCATCAGGAACAAGTTCGCCTTTGTCCATGAAAGACTTAGCTTCTAAACCTAGTTCTGTTCCTTCTTTCATCGCTGCACGGAACATATCTCCAGTAGAGATATGAGGGATGCCGTATTGTTCGACGATTTGTTCGGCTTGAGTACCTTTACCAGCACCCGGAAGCCCCATTAATACTAAATTCACACGTGTTCCCCCTCGTGCTATTTATTGGTTTAGGGAACATATGTCCCCAAAACCATTTATTTAATAAACCCTTTATAATGACGTTTAACTAGCTGTGCTTCAAGCTGTTTCATCGTGTCAAGTGCTACACCCACAACGATAAGTAAGCTTGTTCCTCCAATTTGAGCCGACTGAGGCAAGTTGCCAATCTCAATAAAGATAATAGGCAGGATTGCGATAACAGTCAAGAAGAGTGCACCAACAAAGGTTAAACGGTATAATACGCGTGTTAAGTATTCCTGTGTACTTCTACCCGGTCTAATACCTGGAATATAGCCGCTTTGCTTTTGCAAGTTTTCAGCTGCCTGTTCAGGATTAACTTGAATAAAAGCATAGAAATACGTGAAAGCGATAATCAATGCAGCATATAAAGTCATTCCGATTGGATGGGAATAATCAAATACCCGTGTAATCCAAAGTGTTACATCATTAGTTGGAAAGAATGAAGCAACGGTTCTTGGGGTTACGATAAAGGAAACTGCAAAGATAACAGGGATAACACCAGCAGCATTTACTTTTAAAGGCATATGTGTGGATTGTTGTGAACCTGCGTTACGCCCATTGATAGCACGTTGTTTTGCATATTGGATTGGTATTTTTCTTATTGCTTGCTGGATGAAGATTGTTCCAACAACAATAGCAATAACTGCCAAAACAATTAAAAGAACCGTAACGATACGGAGGAATAATTGCTCACCAGCATTTTCAAACTGCTGTACATAAATCTGATTTACTGTATTAGGAATACTAGCAACAATACCAGCAAAGATAATGATGGAAATACCATTCCCAACACCCTTTTCTGTAATTTGCTCACCTAACCACATCAAAAAGGCAGTACCAGCAGTTAGAACCACTGCTATTAATAAGTAAGTACCAATACCAGGATTATTGATCAATTGCCCGCTCGCCATACTATTAAACCCGTAAGACATGCCTAAAGCTTGAATAAAGCCAAGTACAATTGTGAAATATCGGGTAAACTGAGCTAATTTTCGACGACCAGCATCCCCCTGCTTTGACCACTCCGTAAATTTCGGAACTACGTCCATTTGTAAAAGCTGAATAATAATGGAAGCAGTAATATAAGGCATAATACCCATAGCAAGGATGGAGAAGTT
This sequence comes from Neobacillus niacini, assembly GCF_019749295.1. Lineage (GTDB taxonomy): Bacteria > Bacillota > Bacilli > Bacillales > Cytobacillaceae > Neobacillus > Neobacillus niacini_D. Next base: position 43,726 of record NZ_JACWFG010000033.1, on the reverse strand, counting down.
TTGCAACGCTCCACCACCAAAGGTATTTAAAATTCCAAATACACTTAATTTATCTTGTGCCGCCAATATTTCAGCATTTACATTCGGAACAGGAATAAAACTGCCTAGTCGAAATACGATTAACATTAAAAGAGTAAAGATAATTTTTCTTCTAATTTCAGCCACGCGCATAAAATTGGAGATTGTCTGGAACATTAGATCACCTCAGTAGTTCCACCTACAGCTTCGATTGCTTCTTTGGCGGTAGAGGAGAATTTATGAGCTTTAACAGTAAGTTTTTTCTCTACGTTCCCTTTTGCAAGAATCTTAATTCCTGCTCTTTCATTCTTAACAACACCAGTTTCGATTAGAAGTTCTGGAGTAACTTCTGTACCCTCTTCAAACTGATTAAGAACATCAAGGTTTACAATCGCAAATTCTTTACGGTTGATATTTGTAAAACCGCGTTTTGGTAAACGACGGAATAAAGGCGTTTGACCACCCTCGAATCCAAGACGGACACCACCGCCGGAACGAGCATTTTGACCTTTATGACCTTTACCGGCTGTCTTACCTTGACCAGAACCGATACCGCGACCTAAACGTTTACGTTCTTTACGTGAACCCTCAGCAGGCTTTAATTCATGAAGTTTCATATTGGCACCTCCTTATGAAAGAAAACAATCAATTATTGTTCTTTAACTGTTACAAGGTGAGCAACTTTTGTAATCATACCACGGATAGCGGCATTATCTTGGTGCTCAACTGTTTGATTTAATTTACGTAAACCTAGAGCAGTAACTGTCGCGCGTTGGTCTTGTGGACGACCAATTACGCTGCGGTTGAGGGTAATTAATAGTTTGTTTGCCATTTGATTTCCCTCCTTATCCTAGCAGTTCTTCTACTGATTTACCACGTAACTTAGCTACGTCTTCAGCACGTTTTAATTGTTTTAGACCATCGATTGTTGCACGTACCATATTAATTGGAGTATTAGTTCCTAAAGACTTAGAAAGGATATCTCCTACCCCGCCTAATTCAAGAACAGCACGCACTGGACCGCCGGCGATAACTCCTGTACCTTCAGAAGCAGGCTTTAAAAGAATTTGACCAGCACCAAAACGTCCAATAACTTGGTGAGGAACAGTAGTTCCAACCATTGGCACTTCGATTAAGTTCTTCTTAGCATCTTCGATTGCTTTACGAATCGCATCTGGTACTTCTTGCGCTTTACCAGTACCGAAACCAACATGACCGTTTTTATCTCCAACTACTACTAGAGCAGTGAAGCGAAAACGACGGCCACCCTTAACAACTTTCGCTACACGGTTAACCGTTACAACGCGTTCTTCTAGTTCGAGTTTGTTTGGATCAATACGACGTATCATTTATGTGTCCCTCCTTTGTCTATTAAAATTGTAAGCCGTTTTCACGGGCTGCATCAGCTAGTGCTTGGATACGTCCATGATAAAGGTAACCTCCACGGTCAAAAACAACAGCAGTGATACCTTTTTCTACCGCACGTTTAGCGACTAATTCTCCGACCAACTTAGCTGCTTCAACATTACTTGTAGATTCAAGGTTAAGATCCTTTTCCATAGTAGAAGCACTTGCTAATGTAACTCCACCCATATCATCGATTAATTGAGCATATAGATGCTTATTAGAACGAAACACATTTAGACGTGGACGAGCTGCAGTACCGCTAAGTTTCGCACGAACACGAGCATGTCTCTTCTTGCGACTAGCATTTTTGTCAAGCTTCGTAATCATTTACGTCACTCCTTTCGTTTACCTATGCGGCATTACTTACCAGTTTTACCTTCTTTACGACGAACAAATTCACCTTCGTAACGAATTCCTTTACCTTTATACGGCTCTGGAGGACGAACTTGGCGGATATTAGCTGCTAACGCGCCAACACGTTCCTTGTCAGTACCTTTAATAGTAATCTTTGTATTAGCAGGTACTTCGACTTCAAGGCCGCTTTCAGGTTCAATCTCAACTGGGTGAGAATATCCAACGTTTAATACAAGTTTGTTACCTTGCTTTTGAGCACGGTATCCAACCCCGATTAATTCTAATTTTCTTTCGAAGCCTTTGGAAACACCTTCAACCATGTTCGCGATTAACGCACGAGTTGTTCCGTGCAATGCGCGGTGTTCTTTCACATCAGTTGGACGAGTGATCGTAACAAGGTTTTCTTCGACTTTAATTTCGATATCTGGATTAAAAGAGCGAGTAAGTTCGCCTTTTGGTCCTTTAACAGTAACGGTACTATTGTTTAAAGTAACCGTAACTCCTGCAGGGATTTCAATAGGTTTTTTTCCTACGCGAGACATTAAGTGCACCTCCATTCATTCAGAAACTTTATTACCAAACGTAAGCTAATACTTCTCCGCCCACTTGTTTTGCACGAGCTTCTTTATCAGTTATAACACCATTTGAAGTTGATACTAGTGCGATACCAAGACCGTTAAGGACACGTGGCACCTCAGTAGATTTTGCATAAACTCTAAGTCCAGGCTTGCTTATGCGCTTAAGACCAGTGATAACACGTTCGTTATTTGAACCGTACTTTAAGAAAATACGGATGATACCTTGTTTATTGTCTTCAATAAATTCGACGTCACGAACGAAACCTTCGCGCTTTAAGATTTCAGCGATTTCTTTTTTAATATTAGAAGCAGGCACTTCTAACTTTTCGTGACGCACCATGTTCGCATTACGAATGCGAGTAAGCATATCAGCAATTGGATCTGTCATGACCATTATTTTTACCTCCTTCCCAGACTTGGGTTTTACCAGCTGGCTTTTTTAACACCAGGAATTTGTCCTTTGTACGCTAATTCGCGGAAACAAATACGACAAAGCTTAAATTTACGGTATACAGAGTGTGGACGGCCACAACGTTCGCAGCGTGTATACTCTTGTACTGCATATTTAGGCGTGCGCTTTTGTTTCGCAATCATTGACTTTTTAGCCACGTTTTCGCCTCCATTATTTAACGATTACTTTTGGAATGGCATTCCAAATTGAGTTAACAGTTCACGTGCTTCTTCATCAGTGTTAGCAGTAGTTACGATAACGATATCCATACCACGAACTTTGCTTACCTTATCGTAATCAATTTCAGGGAAGATTAACTGTTCTTTAACACCCAATGTATAATTACCGCGACCATCGAATGATTTCTTAGAAACACCACGGAAGTCACGAACACGAGGTAAAGAAACAGAAACTAATTTATCCAAGAATTGATACATGCGCTCACCGCGAAGTGTAACTTTTGCACCGATCGGCATACCTTCACGAAGACGGAAGCCAGCGATTGATTTCTTTGCACGAGTTACTACAGGCTTTTGTCCTGTAATTGTTGCTAGTTCTTCAACAGCATTATCTAAAGCTTTAGCATTTGCTACTGCATCACCAACACCCATGTTAATAACTATTTTATCAAGTTGAGGAACTTGCATTACTGATTTATAGTTGAACTTGCTCATAAGAGCAGGAGTAACTTCTTTTACAAACTTTTCTTTTAGGCGGTTCACTTATTGTACCTCCCTTCTAAAATTTAGACTATTTATCTAATACTTCACCGGATTTTGCTACGCGTACTTTTTTGCCATCAACCGTTGTGAAACCAACACGAGTTGGGTTACCAGACTTAGGGTCGATAGGCATAACGTTTGATACATGAATTGGTGCCTCAAAGCTCATAATTCCGCCTTGTGGATTCACTTGAGAAGGTTTAGCGTGTTTTTTCACGATGTTGACACCTTCTACTAGTACACGGCTATCTTTAGGATAGGCTGCTAGGATTACTCCTGTTTTGCCTTTATCCTTACCGGAGATAACTCTTACTTTGTCACCCTTTTTAACATGCATTCGTAAGCACCTCCTTAAAGGCAATTGAATTTAAATTATAGTACTTCTGGAGCCAAGGAAACGATTTTCATAAAGTTGTTATCGCGAAGTTCACGAGCAACTGGTCCGAAGATACGAGTTCCACGTGGGCTTTTATCATCCTTGATAATTACACATGCGTTTTCATCAAAACGAATGTATGATCCATCAGGTCGACGAGCACCGCTCTTAGTACGAACGATAACTGCCTTAACAACGTCACCCTTTTTAACAACGCCACCAGGTGTTGCTTGTTTCACTGTACAAACGATAACATCACCAATACCCGCAGTTTTACGGCCAGAACCACCAAGAACTTTAATGGTTAGTACCTCACGAGCACCAGAGTTATCAGCAACTTTTAAACGTGATTCTTGTTGAATCATGTGTGTAACCTCCCTTCGGAATGATGCTTAATCCGAACAATTAAATAATAACTGCTTTTTCTGTAACTTCAACTAAACGGAAGCGTTTAGTAGCTGAAAGCGGACGAGTTTCCATGATACGTACGATATCGCCAATTTTTGCTTCATTTTGCTCATCATGAGCCTTAAACTTTTTAGAGTATTTAACGCGTTTACCGTAAAGAGGATGCTTTTTGTATGTTTCGACTAAAACAGTAATAGTTTTATCCATTTTGTCAGAAACAACGCGTCCAGTGTAAACTTTGCGCTGATTACGTTCACTCATTATGTGAACCTCCTCTCGGGTTTTTACTTGTTAAAGCTGATTTCTCTCTCACGAATCACAGTTTTCATACGAGCAATCGCTTTGCGTACTTCACGAATGCGAGCTGTATTTTCAAGTTGCCCAGTCGCTAATTGGAAGCGAAGGTTGAAAAGCTCTTCTTTTAAAGATTTAACTTTTTGTTCAATTTCGGCAGTGGTAAGGTCTTTAATTTCATTAGCTCTCATTTGATTCACCACCAATTTCTTCACGTTTTACAAACTTACATTTTACTGGAAGTTTGTGCATAGCAAGACGAAGTGCTTCACGTGCTACTTCTTCAGAAACACCAGCAATTTCAAACATTACTTTTCCTGGTTTAACAACAGCTACCCAACCTTCAGGCGCCCCTTTACCAGAACCCATACGCACCTCTAAAGGTTTTGCAGTATAAGGCTTATGTGGGAAAATCTTAATCCAAACTTTACCGCCACGTTTCATGTAACGAGTCATTGCAATACGGGCAGCTTCGATTTGGCGGTTAGTGATCCATGAAGCTTCAGTTGCTTGTAAGCCGAATTCACCGAATGTTACTTCAGTGCCACCTTTAGCGTTACCACGCATTTTTCCACGGTGTTGACGGCGATATTTAACGCGTTTTGGCAATAACATATTATTTGCCTCCTTCCGCAGATTTCTTCTTAGTAGGAAGGACTTCTCCCTTATAGATCCATACTTTCACGCCAAGCTTACCATAAGTAGTATCAGCTTCAGCATGAGCATAGTCGATATCAGCACGAAGTGTATGAAGTGGAACTGTACCTTCGCTGTATTGTTCTGAACGAGCAATATCTGCACCGCCTAGACGACCTGATACCATTGTTTTAATACCTTTTGCACCAGCACGCATAGCACGTTGAATAACTTGCTTTTGTGCACGACGGAAAGATACACGGTTTTCTAATTGACGAGCAACATTTTCAGCAACTAATTTCGCATCAAGGTCAGCTCTTTTAATTTCAAGAATGTTGATGTGAACACGTTTGCCAGTTAATTGATTTAAAGCTTTACGAAGTGCTTCAACTTCAGTACCGCCTTTACCGATAACCATACCAGGCTTAGCAGTATGAACAGTAACGTTCACACGGTTAGCTGCACGTTCGATCTCAACTTTAGATACAGAAGCATCCTTCAAACGTTTCGTGATATACTCACGAATTTTAAGGTCTTCGTGTAAAAGATCAGCGAAGTCTTTACCTGCGTACCACTTAGATTCCCAATCTTTGATGATACCGATACGCAAACCGACTGGATTTACTTTTTGACCCACAGATTATCCCTCCTTCTTTTCTGATAGAACGATTGTGATGTGGCTTGTGCGTTTGTTAATTTGGCTAGCACGGCCCATTGCGCGAGGACGGAAACGTTTCAACGTTGGTCCCTCATCTACAAAAGCTTGAGTTACAACCAAGCTATTAATGTCCATTTCATAATTGTGCTCGGCATTTGCCATAGCAGATTTCAATACTTTTTCAACGATTGGAGAAGCAAACTTTGGTGTGTGATTTAAAATCGACACCGCTTCACCAACTTGCTTTCCTCGAATTAGATCTACGACTAAACGTGCTTTACGAGGAGCAATACGAACTGTTCTTGCAACAGCTTTAGCTTGCATTTGGATGCCCTCCTCTCTTAACGTCTGGTTTTCTTATCATCATTACCATGGCCTTTGTAAGCACGAGTTGGAGCGAATTCTCCAAGCTTGTGTCCTACCATGTCTTCAGTAACATATACAGGCACATGTTTGCGACCATCATAAACTGCGATAGTGTGGCCGATAAATTGTGGGAAGATCGTAGAACGACGTGACCAAGTTTTAACAACTTGCTTACCTTCAGTTTCATTTAACTTTTCGATCTTAACCATTAAATGATCATCAACAAATGGTCCTTTTTTTAGGCTGCGACCCATGGATGAACCTCCCTTCGTGATTGTTCTACGGCTCGTTCTTTGAACCGTAGTTCAATCCCGTTATTTTTTACGACGACGTACGATAAACTTGTCGGATTTATTTTTCTTCTTACGAGTCTTGAATCCAAGAGTTGGTTTACCCCATGGAGACATTGGTGATTTACGTCCGATTGGTGAACGTCCTTCACCACCACCGTGTGGGTGATCATTAGGGTTCATTACAGATCCACGAACAGTTGGACGTTTGCCTAACCAACGTGAACGACCTGCTTTACCAATGTTAATAAGTTCGTGCTGCTCATTACCTACTTGACCGATTGTTGCACGGCACTCAGCAAGAATCATTCGAACTTCACCAGAATTTAAACGTACAAGTACGTATTTACCTTCTTTACCAAGAACCTGTGCTGATGTACCAGCAGAACGAACTAATTGTCCACCCTTACCAGGTTTTAATTCGATGTTGTGTACTACTGTACCAACAGGAATGTTTGCTAATGGTAATGCATTACCTACTTTAATATCTGCCTCAGGGCCTGACATTACTTCTAAACCTACTACTAGGTTCTTAGGAGCTAGGATATAACGCTTTTCACCATCAACATAATTTATTAGTGCAATATTTGCGGAACGGTTTGGATCGTACTCGATAGTAGCAACGCGTCCAGGAATGCCATCTTTGTTACGCTTGAAATCAATGATACGGTATGAACGCTTATGACCGCCACCTTGATGACGAACAGTTAACTTACCTTGGTTATTACGGCCGCCTTTTCTCTTTAAAGGTGCTAATAGAGATTTTTCTGGTGTGCTAGTTGTGATTTCTGCGAAATCAGAAACTGTCATACCGCGACGACCATTAGAGGTAGGTTTGTACTTTTTAATCGCCATTTTATTCCCTCCTCTTCTTGTTAGTTTTTATTATGCTTCAAAGAATTCGATTTCTTTGCTATCAGCAGTTAGTTTTACAATAGCTTTACGACGTTTGTTTGTGTAACCACCGAATTTACCCATGCGCTTGAATTTACCTTTATAGTTCATGATGTTAACTTTTTCAACTTCTACGCCAAAGATTTCAACAATCGCATCTTTAACTTGAGTTTTATTAGCTCTCACATCAACTTCAAACGTATATTTCTTTTCAGCCATTAGGTCAGTAGAACGTTCAGTGATAACGGGGCGCTTAATGATATCGCGTGCATCCATTATGCAAGCACCTCCTCTACTTTTTCAACTGCAGCTTTCGTCATGATTAATTGATCATGATTTACTACATCAAGAACATTGATTCCGTCAGCAGTTACAACTGTTACACCAGGAATATTACGAGCAGAAAGTGCTACATTTTCATCAAGGTCAGCAGTAACGATAAGAGCTTTCTTCTCAACTGAAAGACCACCTAATACTGTTTTGAAATCTTTTGTTTTTGGAGCATCGAAAGCAAGGCTTTCTAACACTAAAACATTCTCTTCTAACACTTTAGAAGATAGTGCAGATTTAATCGCTAAGCGACGTACCTTTTTAGGTAATTTGTAGCTGTAGCTGCGTGGTGTCGGACCGAAAACAGTACCACCTCCGCGCCATTGTGGAGAACGGATAGACCCTTGACGAGCACGACCAGTTCCTTTTTGACGCCATGGTTTACGTCCACCGCCGCGTACTTCAGAACGAACTTTTACTTTATGAGTTCCTTGACGTAATGAAGCTCTTTGCATAACAATCGCTTCGAATAATACGTGTTGGTTAGGCTCGATACCAAATACTGATTCATTAAGTTCGATTTCACCAACTTGTGATCCGTTTTGGTTAAATAATGAAACTTTAGGCATTCTTTTGCTCCTCCTTTCTTATGAAGATATTACGCTTTTACCGCACTTTTAATCTTTAATAAAGCTTTTTTAGGTCCTGGAACGTTACCTTTGATTAATAGTAAGTTACGTTCAACATCTACCTTAACAATTTCAAGATTTTGGACAGTAATTTGTTCTCCACCCATACGTCCTGGTAATAATTTACCTTTGAATACGCGGTTTGGAGCAACAGGTCCCATTGAACCTGGACGACGGTGATAACGTGAACCGTGAGCCATTGGGCCGCGTGATTGTCCGTGGCGTTTAATAACACCTTGGAAACCTTTACCCTTTGAGATTCCTGTTACATCTACTACATCGCCTGCAGCGAAAATATCAACTTTGACTTCTTGACCAACTTCATATCCTGTTACGTCAACTCCGCGGAATTCGCGAACGAAGCGCTTAGGAGTAGTGTTTGCTTTAGCAACATGTCCTTTTTCTGGTTTGTTAGCTAACTTTTCACGTTTGTCTTCAAAACCAACTTGAACAGCTTCGTAACCGTCGCTTTCAACTGATTTCTTTTGAAGAACTACGTTCTGAGCAGCTTCAACTACAGTAACTGGAATTAAGTTGCCGTTTTCTGCAAATACTTGAGTCATACCAATCTTTCTTCCTAAGATTCCTTTGGTCATTTAAGTCACACCTCCTATAAAATTTGGTTATTTATTTTTACTAAAGTTTAATTTCGATATCAACACCAGATGGTAAGTCTAAACGCATTAACGCATCAACTGTTTGTGGAGTTGGGTTAACGATGTCGATTAGACGCTTATGAGTTCTCATTTCGAACTGCTCACGAGAATCTTTGTACTTATGCACCGCACGAAGGATCGTGTAGATTGATTTCTCAGTCGGTAGTGGAATCGGTCCAGAAACGGCTGCACCTGAACGCTTTGCTGTTTCAACGATTTTTTCTGCAGACTGATCAAGAATTCTGTGATCATAAGCTTTTAAACGGATACGAATCTTTTGTTTTGCCATTATTTTCCCTCCTTTATTCGCCTATTTTAAAAATAGACATTCTCAGTGAAAATTTCCCACACACTCGCCATGGCAAAGCGGCCGGGTGTGTCAGCAACCTTTCACATCATCGCAGTCAAAGACCAACATTGTCTATTATACATAATTGTTTAGGCGAACGCAACATTTTTTTAAAAAAATATTTTCTGCTGCGTCCAGCACACTTTTATTATTATAGCGGCCTGTTTATACAATTACAATAGAAAAACTCATTCTCCAAAAATAACCTTTAATAACGCTTTATAAACTGAAAATTACATGAGTTCATTATATAGAAGAAACACGAATTTTTACATAAAAAAACAGCTGGATCGTCATCCAGCTGCTCTTTATATAACTGATTTTTTAATTATTCAGTGATAGTTGTGATTGAACCTGAACCAACAGTACGTCCGCCTTCACGGATAGAGAACTTTGTACCTTCTTCGATCGCAACTGGAGCGATAAGCTCAACAGTCATTTCGATGTGGTCGCCAGGCATAACCATTTCTACGCCTTCTGGAAGATTACAAATACCAGTAATATCAGAAGTACGGAAATAGAATTGTGGACGGTAGTTAGTGAAGAATGGAGTGTGACGTCCACCTTCTTCTTTTGATAAAACGTAAACTTGTGCTTTAAACTTTGTGTGTGGAGTGATTGATTTTGGTTTAGCCAAAACTTGTCCACGCTCGATTTCTTCACGTGCTACACCACGAAGTAATGCACCAATGTTGTCACCAGCTTCTGCAAAGTCAAGAAGCTTACGGAACATTTCTACACCTGTTACAGTAGTAGATTTTGGCTCTTCAGTGAAACCAACGATTTCAACTACGTCACCAACTTTTACTACACCACGCTCAACACGTCCTGTAGCAACTGTTCCACGGCCAGTGATTGAGAATACATCCTCAACCGGCATCATGAATGGCTTATCTGTGTCACGAGTTGGTTGTGGAATCCACTCATCAACTGCGTTCATAAGTTCAAAGATTTTTTCTTCCCATGCAGCATCGCCTTCTAATGCTTTAAGAGCAGAACCTTTGATTACTGGAGTGTCATCTCCTGGGAAGTCGTATTCTGATAATAGATCACGAATTTCCATTTCTACTAATTCAAGAAGTTCTTCGTCATCAACCATATCACACTTGTTCATGAATACAACAAGGTAAGGTACGCCTACCTGACGAGAAAGAAGAATGTGCTCACGAGTTTGTGGCATTGGACCATCAGTTGCAGAAACAACTAGGATACCGCCGTCCATTTGAGCAGCACCAGTGATCATGTTCTTAACATAGTCAGCGTGTCCTGGGCAGTCAACGTGTGCGTAGTGACGATTGTCAGTTTCATACTCAACGTGTGCAGTTGAGATAGTGATTCCACGCTCTTTTTCTTCTGGAGCACCATCAATTTGATCATATGCACGAGCTTCTGCTTTACCAGATTTAGCAAGAACAGAAGTGATTGCAGCTGTTAAAGTTGTTTTACCGTGGTCAACGTGACCAATTGTACCAATGTTAACGTGTGGCTTTGAACGGTCGAATTTAGCTTTACCCATTAGGAAAATCCTCCTTTAATTTGAAAAAGTTAAGTATATTTTTGGAAACTGTAAACGGGGTTGTCCCAATTCTACAGTTTCCATTGATACATAAGTAGTTATACTTTATTAAAAGGTGAAAATCAATTATTCACCTTTATTTTTTTTGATAATTTCTTCAGAAACTGATTTTGGTACTTCTTCGTAGTGATCGAAGTGCATGGAGAATACTCCACGTCCTTGTGTACTAGAACGAAGTGCAGTTGCATAACCAAACATTTCTGAAAGTGGAACTTGTGCACGAACTACTTGAGCGTTACCACGTGCTTCCATTCCTTCTACACGACCACGGCGTGCAGTGATTTGACCCATAATATCTCCTAGATACTCTTCAGGGATTACAACTTCAACCCTCATCATAGGTTCTAGGATAACAGGTTTACACTTAGAAGCTGCATTTTTAAGTGCCATAGATGCAGCAATCTTAAATGCCATCTCAGATGAATCGACATCATGGTAAGAACCATCAAATAGTCTAGCCTTAATATCAACTAAAGGATATCCAGCAAGTACTCCACGATTCAAGGAATCTTCAAGACCAGCTTGAACTGCTGGGATGTATTCACGAGGAACAACACCACCAACGATACCATTTACGAATTCGAATCCTTTACCTTCATCATTAGGTGAGAATTCAATCCAAACATGGCCATATTGTCCACGACCACCGGATTGACGTGCAAACTTACCTTCTACTTGTGCAGAAGCACGGAATGTTTCACGGTAAGCAACTTGTGGAGCACCTACGTTAGCTTCTACTTTGAATTCACGACGCATACGATCTACTAAGATATCAAGGTGAAGCTCTCCCATACCGGCAATGATAACTTGTCCAGTTTCCTGGTCAGTATGCGCACGGAATGTTGGATCTTCTTCTTGAAGCTTTTGCAATGCAGTTGTCATTTTATCTTGGTCAGCTTTTGATTTTGGTTCAACGGAAAGTTGAATTACTGGTTCAGGGAAGTTCATTGACTCAAGAATAACAAGGTTTTTATCATCACAAAGTGTATCCCCAGTAGTAGTATCTTTCAAACCTACAGCTGCAGCAATGTCACCAGCAAAAACCTTTGAGATTTCTTGACGGCTATTTGCATGCATTTGCAGGATACGTCCAACACGTTCACGTTTTCCTTTAGTAGAGTTCTGAACATAAGATCCAGATTCTAAAGTACCCGAGTAAACACGGAAGAACGTTAATTTACCAACATAAGGATCAGTCATAACTTTAAATGCAAGAGCTGAAAACGGCTCTTCATCACTTGAGTGACGTTCAAGGACTTCTTCTTCATCATCCGGAGCATGACCCTTGATTGCAGGAACATCTAATGGAGATGGAAGGTAATCAATAACAGCATCTAACATTAACTGAACACCTTTGTTTTTGAAAGCAGATCCACATATAACAGGGTAGAATTCTACATTAACAGTACCTTGACGAATACCAGCTTTAAGCTCTTCTTTAGTGATTTCTTCACCACCAAGGTATTTTTCCATTAATTCTTCATCTAATTCTGCTACTGCTTCAACTAGCTTTTCACGCCACTCTTCAGCTAGAGTTAGATACTCTTCAGGAATGTCACGTACTTCAATATCAGTACCTAAGTCATTACCGTAAAATATTGCATTCATTTCTACAAGGTCAATGATTGCAGAGAACTGATCTTCAGCACCAATTGGTATCTGAATCGGGTGGGCATTCGCTTGCAAACGATCATGTATTGTTCTTACAGAATACAAGAAGTCTGCACCGATTTTGTCCATTTTGTTTACGAATACTACACGAGGTACACCGTAAGTTGTTGCTTGACGCCAAACTGTTTCAGTTTGCGGTTCAACACCAGACTGTGCATCAAGTACCGCTACCGCACCATCAAGTACACGAAGGGAACGTTCAACTTCAACTGTGAAGTCTACGTGTCCTGGTGTATCGATGATGTTTACGCGATGACCTTTCCATGATGCAGTTGTTGCTGCGGAAGTAATTGTGATTCCGCGTTCTTGCTCTTGCTCCATCCAGTCCATCTGAGAAGCACCTTCATGTGTTTCACCGATTTTATGAATCTTACCAGTGTAATAAAGTACACGCTCAGTGGTCGTCGTTTTACCGGCATCGATGTGTGCCATGATGCCGATATTACGAGTGTTTTCTAAGGAGAACTCTCTTGCCATGGGTCTTTCTCCTTCCTAGTATGAAAGTTTTTATGTTAAAGGTAATCCTACCAACGATAGTGAGCAAACGCTTTGTTTGCTTCTGCCATTTTGTGAGTATCTTCACGCTTCTTAACAGATGCTCCAGCGTTATTAGCTGCATCCATGATTTCGTTCGCTAAACGCTCTTCCATCGTCTTTTCACCGCGAAGACGCGCATAGTTTACTAACCAACGAAGACCAAGAGTTGTACGACGATCAGGACGTACCTCAACTGGTACTTGGTAGTTTGCTCCACCTACACGGCGAGCTCTTACCTCTAGTACTGGCATGATATTCTTCATTGCTGCTTCAAAAATTTCCATTGGCTCTTTACCAGAGCGTTCACGGATTGTTTCAAATGCAGAGTAAAGAATTTCTTGTGATTTACCTCTTTTACCGTCAACCATCATTTTGTTGATTAGACGAGTAACTAATTTTGAATTGTAAAGTGGATCTGGTAACACGTCTCTTTTTGCTACAGGACCTTTACGTGGCATTTAATTTCCTCCTTTCAAACAAGCTGTCTATTTATCTGTTTTATTTCTTAGCTGCTTTTGGTCTCTTAGTACCGTATTTAGAACGTCCTTGCATACGGTTGTTAACTCCAGCCGTATCAAGAGCACCACGTACGATGTGATAACGTACTCCTGGTAAATCCTTTACACGCCCTCCACGAATAAGAACAACACTGTGCTCTTGAAGGTTGTGACCAATACCAGGAATGTAAGCTGTCACCTCAATACCGTTTGTCAAACGTACACGAGCATATTTACGTAACGCTGAGTTCGGTTTCTTTGGAGTCATTGTACCAACACGAGTACATACCCCACGTTTTTGTGGTGAAGATACATTAGTTTGTGATTTTTTGAAGCTGTTATAACCTTTATTTAGCGCAGGAGACTTCGACTTTTCAGTGATTGCTTGACGAGGTTTGCGCACCAATTGATTAATAGTAGGCATGTTACTTTTCCTCCCTTCATTTTTTGTAAGCCCACACATCCAGGTGGTTCATTTTAGTGCAAAAACAAAGTTCTTGCAGATCTTATATCTACAAAAACAGTTTTTAACTGATAATTACTACAGTTGAAGCACCAACTTCTATTCCACATGCTTTCCCGAGTTTTTTCATCGAGTCAACATAGATAATTGGGATGTTTAATTCTTGAGCTAATTTCACAACCGATGCCGTCACTCTCGTTTCTGCATCATTCGCAATCATTAACTCGCTTGCTGTTCCATCCTTTAGTGCTTTTACTGCTTGTTTTGTTCCTATAACAATCTTAGCTGCCTGTAATACTTTTTCATAAGACATATATCATATCCTCCAAAGTATCAGGTGAATAGGAGCACCTTTGATATATTACCATCTTCTAAAATATAAGTCAACAACACTTTAAATTATTTTTTAAAGACGACTGTCTATAAAAGGCGGTACACGCTGCTAAAGCGGGTACCGCATAAATTTTAAAACCCTAGTCTATCGCTACTGTTTCTTCAGAAGTTGTATCTCTTAAGACTGGTTCAGCTTTACGGTATCTCTGCATACCTGTACCTGCAGGAACTAGCTTACCAATAATAACATTTTCTTTTAAGCCGAGTAATTCATCACGTTTACCTTTGATTGCAGCATCTGTAAGAACTCTTGTTGTTTCTTGGAAGGATGCAGCAGAAAGGAATGAGTCAGTTTCAAGTGACGCTTTCGTAATACCAAGTAATACCGGACGTCCAGTAGCTGGCAGTTTTCCTGCTAACAATGCTTTTTCGTTTGCATCTGTGAATTGGTGAATATCTAATAATGTACCAGGAAGTACATCTGTTTCACCTGCATCACTTACGCGGACCTTACGCATCATCTGACGAACCATTACTTCTACGTGCTTATCGCCAATCTCAACACCCTGCATACGGTAAACCTTTTGAACTTCACGGAGTAAGTACTCTTGTACAGCATTTACATCTTTGACTTTAATTAACTCTTTAGGGTCAATAGAACCTTCAGTTAATTCCTGACCGCGTTCTACCCGGTCATTAACAGCTACTTTCAAGCGCGCTGTATATGGAGCATTATAAGTACGTGATTCAATCTCACCTTGAACGATGATTTCGTGCTGACGATCACGGCCTTCGTTAATACCCACAACCACGCCATCAATCTCAGAAATAACTGCCTGCCCTTTAGGGTTACGAGCTTCAAAGATTTCTTGAATACGCGGTAAACCTTGAGTGATATCGTCTCCTGCTACCCCTCCTGTATGGAATGTACGCATTGTTAACTGTGTACCAGGTTCTCCAATTGATTGGGCTGCAATAATACCAACTGCTTCCCCAACTTCAACTTCTTGACCTGTAGCCAAGTTACGGCCATAACACTTTTTACATACTCCATGACGGGTATTACATGTAAAGGCAGATCGAATTCTCACTTCTTCAATTCCGGCACCCACAATTGTTTCTGCTAAATCTTCAGTAATAAGTCCATTTTCAGGAACTAATACTTCTTTTGTTTCAGGATGTCTAATTGGATTACGTGCATAACGGCCAATTAAACGTTCATCCAATCCTTCGATAACCTCTGTTCCATCCTTAAGTGAACGGATTAACAGACCACGATCGGTTCCACAATCATCTTCACGGACAATTACATCTTGTGCAACGTCAACAAGACGACGTGTTAAGTAACCTGAGTCAGCTGTTTTCAGTGCAGTATCGGCAAGACCTTTACGAGCACCGTGTGTAGAGATAAAGTATTCTAATACTGTCAGTCCTTCACGGAAACTTGACTTGATCGGTAATTCGATGATACGTCCAGCCGGGTTGGCCATCAATCCACGCATCCCAGCAAGCTGTGTGAAGTTAGAGGCGTTACCACGGGCACCGGAATCACTCATCATGAAAATTGGATTCGTTTTATTCAACGATTGCATCAATTTTCCTTGAATGTTATCTTTCGCTGCACTCCAAATGGCAATTACACGGTCATATCGTTCGTCTTCAGTGATTAATCCACGACGGAACTGCTTCATAACGTTATCAACCTTGCTTTGTGCCTCATGTAGAATTTCTTGCTTTTCAGGTAATACCACGATATCGGCAACACCGACGGTAATCCCAGCTTTTGTAGAATATTTGAATCCTAAGTCTTTCATGCGGTCTAGCATTTTTGACGTTTCAGTGATTTTGAATCGTTTAAATACTTCTGCAATGATATTTCCAAGGATTTTCTTTTTGAACGGGTCTACTAATGGCATTTCTTGAATTCTCGCTGGAACATCCTCACCTTTTTCAACAAAGTACTTAGCAGGTGTTTCAACTTCTAAGTTTTGTCTAGTAGGTTCGTTGATATATGGGAATGATTTTGGAAGAATTTCATTAAAAATAAGCTTACCAACAGTGGTAATAAGTAACTTATTGTTTTGTTCTTCTGTTAAGGTTTCATTTCCTAATGAACCAGCATGAACAGCTACACGTGTGTGTAGATGAACATAGCCATTTTGATAAGCAATTAACGCTTCGTTCGTATCTTTAAAAATCATACCCTCACCAATAGCGCCTTCTCTTTCAAGAGTCAGGTAGTAGTTTCCAAGTACCATATCCTGAGAAGGTGTAACTACCGGCTTACCATCTTTAGGGTTCAAGATGTTTTGGGCGGCTAACATTAAAAGTCTAGCCTCTGCTTGCGCTTCAGATGAAAGCGGAACGTGAACAGCCATTTGGTCACCATCAAAGTCCGCGTTGTATGCTGTACATACAAGAGGGTGAAGGCGAATCGCTCTTCCTTCAACAAGGGTTGGTTCAAATGCCTGGATTCCTAGTCTGTGAAGTGTTGGGGCACGGTTTAATAAAACTGGGTGCTCACGAATAACATCTTCAAGCACATCCCACACTTCAGGAGAAACTCTTTCAATTTTACGTTTTGCAGATTTAATGTTGTGCGCTAAACCTTTTTCAACGAGTTCTTTCATAACGAATGGCTTAAATAACTCAAGAGCCATTTCTTTTGGCAGACCACATTGGTACATCTTAAGGTTTGGACCAACAACAATAACAGAACGGCCAGAATAGTCAACACGTTTACCCAGTAAGTTTTGACGGAAACGGCCTTGCTTTCCTTTTAACATATGGGAAAGTGACTTTAATGGACGGTTACCAGGACCAGTTACTGGACGTCCGCGACGGCCATTATCTATTAAGGCGTCTACTGCTTCTTGAAGCATCCGCTTTTCGTTTTGAACGATGATACTCGGCGCACCAAGATCCAACAAACGCTTTAAACGATTATTCCGGTTGATTACACGACGATAAAGATCGTTTAAATCCGATGTAGCGAATCTTCCTCCATCCAACTGTACCATCGGACGAAGTTCTGGAGGGATGACAGGAAGAACATCAAGAATCATCCAAGATGGCTCATTTCCAGAGTTACGGAAAGCTTCCAACACTTCAAGACGTTTAATCGCACGAGTACGACGCTGGCCTTGGGCTGATTTTAATTCTTCTTTTAATGCGTCAACCTCTTTATTTAAATCAATATCAGAAAGAAGCTTTTTAATTGCTTCAGCACCCATGGCAGCTTGGAATTTATTCCCGTACTTTTCACGGTATGCCCGATATTCTTTTTCTGATAATAGTTGTTTTTTATCAAGAGCTGTATCCCCTGATTCAGTAACAACATAAGAAGCAAAATAAATGATTTCTTCTAAAGCCCTAGGAGACATATCTAATACTAGTCCCATCCGGCTAGGGATGCCTTTAAAATACCAAATATGAGAAACAGGAGCAGCAAGCTCAATATGACCCATACGTTCACGGCGAACCTTTGCACGTGTTACTTCAACACCGCATCGGTCACAAACTACACCTTTATAACGGACACGTTTATATTTTCCACAGTGACATTCCCAATCCTTTGTCGGACCAAAAATCCTCTCACAGAATAAACCATCCTTTTCAGGCTTCAATGTACGATAGTTAATGGTTTCTGGCTTTTTTACTTCTCCAAAAGACCAAGAACGGATTTTATCTGGTGATGCCAGGCCAATCTTCATATACTCAAAATTATTAACATCCAGCAAGGGGCCTACCTCCCTTTCTATCTAGACAATCATTAGCTAAAAGCGCCCATGTGACGCTTTTAGCTAACTCTTATTCCTTGGAACCAACCTTCTCAGATTCAAATGCTTGAGTTTCTGGAACGATGTTTAATGTATCGACTTGCTGTAAGTCCTCTTCATCTTCCATATCCCGCATTTCAATTTCTTTTTCATCTCCAGAAAGGATTTTTACATCCATACCAAGACTCTGAAGTTCTTTTATTAATACCTTGAATGATTCAGGAACACCTGGTTCCGGTACATTTTCACCTTTTACAATCGCTTCATACGTCTTCACACGACCTACAACGTCATCTGATTTAACAGTCAGAATTTCTTGCAGTGTATATGCAGCACCGTATGCTTCAAGCGCCCAAACCTCCATCTCACCAAAACGCTGACCGCCAAATTGCGCTTTACCGCCAAGTGGCTGCTGGGTTACAAGTGAGTATGGTCCAGTAGAACGTGCATGTAATTTATCATCAACCATGTGTGCCAGTTTAATCATATACATAACGCCAACAGACACACGATTATCAAACGGTTCACCAGAACGGCCATCATATAATACAGTTTTTGCATCATTAGCCATACCTGCTTCTTCAATTGTTCCCCAAACATCTTCCTCACGTGCACCATCAAATACTGGTGAAGCAACGTGAATTCCAAGTGCTCTAGCAGCCATACCTAAGTGAAGCTCAAGCACCTGTCCGATATTCATACGTGAAGGAACCCCTAAAGGATTTAACATAATGTCAATTGGTGTACCATCTGGTAAATATGGCATATCCTCTTCTGGCAATATTCGGGATATTACCCCTTTGTTACCATGACGGCCGGCCATTTTATCTCCTTCATGAATCTTACGCTTCTGAACAATGTAGACTCGAACAAGCTGATTCACTCCTGGCGGTAATTCATCGCCGTCTTCACGGTTAAAGACCTTAACATCAAGAACAATACCGCCTCCGCCATGCGGAACTCTTAGTGAAGTATCACGAACTTCTCGTGCTTTTTCACCAAAGATAGCGTGTAGTAATCTTTCTTCTGCAGTTAGTTCAGTAACTCCTTTTGGTGTTACTTTACCTACTAGCAAGTCACCGTCTTTTACTTCTGCACCAGTACGAATAATTCCACGCTCATCCAAATTGCGAAGAGCATCTTCACCCACGTTTGGAATATCACGTGTAATTTCTTCTGGCCCAAGCTTTGTATCACGAGACTCTGATTCATATTCTTCAATATGAATAGAAGTATAAACATCATCTTTTACAAGGCGTTCACTCATGATGATCGCATCTTCATAGTTGTAACCATCCCAGTTAACAAAGCCAACTAAAACGTTACGTCCTAAAGCTAGTTCCCCAAGTTCCATTGAAGGACCATCAGCAAGAATTTCACCTTTTGTTACACGGTTGCCCACTGCAACAATTGGACGTTGGTTATAACAAGTTCCCTGATTAGAACGAATGAACTTCAGCATTTTATATTTATCAAGGTCACCTTTAACTTCTTGACCATCTACTATATTGATTCGACGCACCCAAACCTCACGTGCCTCAACATGCTCAACGATTCCTTCATGCTTACAAATAACCGCTGCTCCTGAATCTTTACCAGAAACATATTCCATTCCTGTTCCAACTCTTGGCGCTTCCGGCTGCAGAAGCGGCACGGCTTGACGCTGCATGTTCGCTCCCATCAAGGCACGGTTAGAGTCATCATTTTCTAAGAACGGAATACATGCGGTTGCTGCAGAAACTACCTGTTTAGGTGATACATCCATATAATCGATACGGTCGCGTTTTACAACCGTGTTTTCACCACGGAAACGAGCAACAACATCGTCATCGATAAATGTACCGTCATCACTAAGACGTGAATTCGCCTGTGCAACTACATAGTTATCTTCTTCATCAGCAGTTAAGTAATCAATTCGACTTGTAACTTTTCCAGTATCAGGATCAATCCGGCGATACGGAGTTTCAATGAAGCCAAAACGATTTACTTTTGCAAAGGATGAAAGAGAGTTGATCAAACCAATGTTTGGTCCCTCTGGTGTTTCAATCGGACACATACGGCCATAGTGGGAATAGTGAACGTCACGTACTTCAAATCCTGCACGTTCACGTGTTAATCCACCAGGTCCTAATGCAGATAAACGTCGCTTATGCGTTAATTCAGCAAGCGGATTCGTTTGGTCCATAAATTGAGATAACTGAGAGCTTCCAAAGAACTCTTTAATCGACGCAATAACTGGACGAATATTGATTAACTGTTGTGGTGTAATCGTTGCAGTATCTTGAATAGACATTCTTTCACGTACAACACGTTCCATACGTGACAAGCCAATTCTGAATTGGTTCTGAAGCAATTCACCAACAGAACGAAGACGTCTATTTCCTAAGTGATCAATATCGTCTGTATCGCCGACACCATGCAGCAAGTTAAAGAAATAACTGATTGAAGAAATGATATCAGCAGGTGTAATATTCTTAATTGGCTCAGCAACATAAGCATTACCAAGCACATTAATTACTTTTTCACCATCGTCATTTGGAGCATAGATTTTAATACCTTGAAGAATAATTTCATCTTCTACTACGCCGCCAACAGGATTAAAGCCCTTAAAATTAACATCCTTTTCGAGAGCAGGAATAATGCGGTCAAGGTTTCTGCGATCTAGAAGTGTTCCTTTTTCTGCAATAATTTCACCTGTCTCAGGATCAACAAGAGATTCAGCCAAACGCTGATTAAATAAGCGGTTTTTAATATGAAGCTTTTTGTTAATTTTATAACGGCCAACGTTTGCAAGGTCATATCTTTTTGGATCAAAGAACCTTGAAACCAATAGACTCTTGGCGTTATCAACGGTTGGAGGTTCACCTGGACGCAGACGCTCATAAATCTCTAGAAGCGCTTTTTCTACTCCTTCAGTGTTGTCCTTTTCAAGAGTATTTCGAATGTACTCATTGTCTCCAATCAATTCAATGATTTCTTGATCAGAGCCGAAACCAAGTGCACGCAAAAGAACCGTAACGGGCAGTTTCCGAGTACGATCTATCCTGACATATACGACATCTTTGGCGTCAGTTTCATATTCCAGCCAAGCGCCGCGGTTCGGAATTACAGTAGCTGTAAATCCTTTCTTTCCGTTTTTATCGAGTTTTCCACTGAAATATACGCTCGGTGAACGTACTAACTGAGAAACAATAACACGTTCTGCCCCATTGATGACAAACGTACCTGTTTCAGTCATGAGTGGAAAATCACCCATAAAAACATCTTGATCTTTTACTTCGCCTGTTTCTTTGTTTACAAGACGCACTTTAACACGCAATGGTGCAGAATATGTAACGTCTCGCTCTTTTGATTCCGCAACAGAATACTTAGGTTCGCCAAGGCTGTAATCAATAAATTCAAGTGATAGGTTACCAGTAAAGTCTTCAATTGGTGAAATATCCTGGAACATTTCACGCAAACCCTCATCAAGAAACCATTGATAAGAAGAGGTTTGGATTTCAATAAGATTTGGTAATTCTAAAACTTCACTGATTCGTGCGTAACTTCTTCGTTGGCGGTGTCGTCCATACTGAACTAGTTGACCTGTCAACTGATTCACCCCTCAAATCAAGCGTTTTTTTAAGCATATATTTTGGTCTTTTGCAAGGACTAATACGTCCCCCATCAGACAAAAAAAGAAAAAGGGTTTTTATGTTTTAAAAACCACATTTTCACATTTTGACTATTATTTTGTCATCTTTTCCGTCTTAAACTGTTTTTATACTAAAAAAATAAGTATTTACAGGAATAATTCGGAAATTATTATGATGGCATTTTATAATGCTACCATATCTGACATTTTCAAGTCAACTATTTTACCGCTTTAATGATAAAATAACCTTTGGACTTGTCAACAGTCTCTACTGTGCTAAATAATTGTTTTAATTTTTCAATTGCCGAGGGTGCTCCTTGCTTCTTTTGAATCACAATCCAAAGCTCCCCTCGGGAGACTAAATGCGCATGACTTTGTTCAAAAATATCATGCACCGTTGTTTTGCCCGCCCTAATCGGTGGATTTGTTAATATCGCAGAAAAGTTGAGTTCCTTCACATTTTTCAAAGTATCACTTTCATATACATCAATATTCTTTACTGAATTTTGCTCAGCGTTTTCTTTCGCAAGCTCAATCGCTCGTTCATTGACATCGATCATATGTACAGTGCGCTCTGGATAGTTCTTTGCAATCGAAAGACCAATCGGACCGTAACCGCAGCCTACATCTAAAACAGGCCCTTCCACATTTGGTAATTTAAAAGCTTCTATTAATAAACGAGAACCGAAATCTACTTCCTTCTTTGAAAAAACTCCGTTATCCGTTTTAAATCGAAACAACTGATTCCTTAAGGTAAAGTCCCAATACTTTGGTTCACTTTCGACCTTTTGGGTGCGAGAATAGTAATGCTCAGACAATAAGCTCACCTCCTGAGGAATATTCATTAATGAGGTTACCCGAGGAAAATATCGAATATAAAGCTTCAGTACCGAGGCACTTCCACTTTAAGATAGCGAAAAAAAGCCCGCTTAAACAGCGAGCTTTTCTATAAGTTTATTACTTAACTTCAACGTTAGCTCCAACTTCAGCAAGTTTAGCTTTAAGTTCTTCAGCTTCTTCTTTAGATACGCCTTCTTTAACAGCTTTTGGAGTGTTGTCAACAAGATCTTTTGCTTCTTTAAGACCAAGACCTGTGATTTCACGAACAACTTTGATAACCTTGATTTTTTGATCTCCAGCGCTAGCTAGGATTACATCAAATTCAGTTTGCTCTTCAACAGCAGCAGCACCAGCTCCGCCAGCCATTGCTACAGGAGCAGCAGCAGTTACGCCAAATTCTTCTTCGATTGCTTTTACTAGGTCGTTAAGTTCTAAAACAGTCATAGATTTAACTGCTTCAATGATTTGTTCTTTAGTCATTTTAATTTTCCTCCTTAGTTTTCGTTCAGTTATTATTTAAGCGGTAATGTTTAACTTACGCGCCTTGTTCTTCTTTTTGTTCTGCAACTGCTTTTGTAGCAAGAGCAAGGTTGCGGATTGGAGCTTGTAGTACGCTGAGTAGCATAGAAAGCAAGCCTTCGCGTGATGGAAGTTCTGCAAGTGCTTTAACCTCTTCAACTGTTGCTACATTGCCTTCGATTACACCAGCTTTAATTTCAAGTGCATCGTGCTTTTTAGCAAAGTCGTTAAGAATTTTTGCAGGTGCTACTACATCTTCTGTACTGAACGCAATTGCGTTCGGACCAGTTAATGCTGCGTTTAACTCTGAAAGTTCAGCTGCATCAGCTGCACGGCGAGTCATAGAGTTTTTGTAAACTTTGAAGTCGACACCAGCTTCACGAAGTTGCTTACGAAGTTCAGTTACTTCAGCAACAGTTAGGCCACGGTAGTCAACTACGATTGTTGAAACACTAGCTTTTAACTTAGCTGTGATTTCATCAACGATTTGAACTTTTTGTTGGATTGCGCTGCTCATCTTTACACCTCCTGTAGATTCTCTACATTTATACCAGGCAAAGTAAAACCTCCACATCAAAAGTCAGACATGGAGGTGCATACAATAGCCGAATGAATCAGCCAATTCTATCGCATTACCTCGGCAGGAAATTAAGCTTCAAAAGCACCTGCTGTCTTCAGTACAAATGTTTTATTTAAACAACAAAATAGATTATATAAAATATACCTATGTTTGTCAATTGGTAAAAAATTACTTAACTGTAACAGATGAAGGATCAACCTTCACGCCAGGTCCCATTGTTGAAGTAACAGTTACGTTCTTCATGTATGTTCCCTTTGCAGCTGCAGGCTTAACTTTCATCATTGTTTCGAATACAGTCTTGAAGTTCTCAACAAGTTTTTCGTTTTCGAAAGATGATTTACCGATTGGAACGTGGATGTTTCCAGCTTTATCAACACGGTATTCAACTTTACCTGCTTTGATTTCATTGATTGCACGAGTTACATCAAATGTAACTGTACCAGTTTTAGGGTTTGGCATTAAACCTTTTGGTCCTAAAGTACGACCAAGTTTACCAACTTCACCCATCATATCAGGAGTTGCTACGATTACATCAAAGTCAAACCAACCTTGTTGAATTTTAGTGATGTATTCTGCATCGCCAACATAATCTGCACCAGCAGCTTCTGCTTCTTTCACTTTTTCACCCTTAGCGAATACTAATACGCGTTGAGTTTTACCAGTTCCATTCGGAAGTACTACTGCACCACGAATTTGTTGGTCAGCTTTCTTAGGGTCTACTCCTAAACGGAATGCAACTTCTAATGTCGCATCAAATTTAGCGAAGTTTGTTTTCTTTGCAAGTTCAATTGCTTCAGTAACTGGGTAAGCTTTTGTGTTATCAACAAGCTTAGCAGCTTCTAAATACTTCTTACCTTTTTTAGCCATTTTTATTTCCTCCTAGATTGTGGTTTTAGCGTTTTTTAATAACTCCCACGAATAAAGGTTGCGTAAGTAACGCAACCCCCTTCATTACAAAAACAGTTTACATGGATTAGTCTTCGATAACGATTCCCATGCTGCGTGCAGTACCTTCAACCATGCGCATTGCTGCTTCAACGCTTGCAGCGTTTAGGTCAGGCATTTTCTGTTCCGCAATCTCGCGTACTGTATCACGCTTAACTGTTGCTACTTTATTACGGTTTGGTTCACCAGAACCAGACTGGATTCCAGCTGCTACTTTTAATAAAACTGCAGCAGGAGGAGTTTTCGTAATAAATGTAAATGAACGGTCTTCAAAAACCGTGATTTCAACAGGAATGATTAATCCAGCTTGATCCGCTGTACGAGCGTTAAATTCTTTACAGAATCCCATGATGTTAACACCGGCTTGACCTAGTGCAGGTCCAACTGGTGGTGCAGGATTCGCTTTCCCAGCAGGGATTTGTAATTTAACAACTTTAATTACTTTTTTAGCCACGAGACACACCTCCTTAAAGTCCGTGATGTGGTAATAGGGTTTTTACCCTCCCACTCAGGTATCTGTCTTTATATAAAGATAAAGATCTTAGCAAAAGTCTTGTCTCATCGAGAGACATACTGACCTATGAAATATTACCACTTTTTAAATATGATTTCAAGTTTTTTTCAAATTACTATTAATAATTCTTAAAATCAAAGCTTTTCAATCTGCGTAAATTCTAGTTCTACCGGGGTGTCACGTCCAAACATATTTACTAGAACTTTTAGTTTAGCTTTGTCTTTATCCATCTCTTCAACAGTTCCAGTGAAGTTCATAAATGGACCTTCTTTCACCCGGACAGTTTCACCAATTTCATAGTTCACATCGATGCGCTTTTCATCAACACCCATGCGTTTTAGAATACCAACAACTTCTTCTGGAAGAAGCGGAGTAGGTTTCGATCCTGCACCAGCGGAACCAACAAACCCTGTTACACCAGGAGTATTACGTACTACGTACCATGAATCATCTGTCATTACGATTTCAACTAGTACATATCCAGGGAAAACTTTTCGTTTTACCACTTTGGTTTTTCCGTTTTTTATTTCTGTTTCTTCTTCTTCAGGTACTACTACTCGGAAAATTTTATCTGTCATACCCATCGATTCAACACGTTTTTCTAAATTTGCTTTAACTTTATTCTCATAACCTGAGTAAGTATGTAATACATACCAATTCTTTTCCATTCAAGAGGACTAAACGTCCATCCCTCCCCGTACTTTTATAAAGGCAACATTAAAGTTGTTTGTTTATTTCCGTTCCACTAAGGAATGCTACAGTGAATAATCACCGCAGTGACAGGCGTTCTTTGCCTGTCACGAGGCACTTCGCTTTCCGCGGGCGGTCCGGGGAGCCTCCTCGGCGCTGAAGCGCCTGCGGGGTCTCCCCAGCCCCGTCCTCTGAGCAGGAGTCTTCGTGCCTTCCACTCCAAACAACAGAGTGCTGAAATTTTACAACTCAAATTAATGAAGCCTCATGAATACATAACTTTTTAAGACAAATGAAAAAACCCGTTAGACGGGCTTCACATAAATAACTGCTTTATTATTCACCATTATACCATGAAATACCTTTTATTATTCAAGGATTACCCGAATCAATTCTGAAATCCCTAAATCTATTACTCCAAAAAATATTGCAAAGAAAGCAACTGTTGTTATAACAGTAATGGTATAGCGAGTTAGTTCTTTGCGCTTTGGCCAACTAACTTTTCTCATTTCACGGAAAACATCACTGAAGAAATTCTTTATGCGCTGCATATCTGTAACCTCCAACTATCGGAATAACATTGCTAGTATGAATAAAATTATTTTGTTTCTCTGTGGATTGTATGGGAGGCGCATGTTTTGCAATATTTTTTTAATTCCAATCGTTCTGATTGTAACTGATTTGCATTCGTTGAGTAATTGCGTGATCCACAGTCAGCACATGCCAGAATAATTTTTTTACTCATAATTTACACCTTCATCATCCATCTTTTATATCCTTAAAAATGTACCATGACCCCTAATTATTGTCAACAGCACTAATACGCGGGTTCAAACAATTGTCACCGTTTTCATAATTAGAGACTAAATTCTCTAATTTCTAAATAACGTTCTAATTTTCTCTTTACACGCTGCAGTGCATTATCAATCGATTTAACATGGCGATTTAATTCTTCTGATATCTCTTGATACGATTGCCCATCAAGGTATAACGCCAAAACCTTTCGCTCCAAATCACTTAATAACTCTGTCATTTTTACTTCAATGTGATCGAATTCTTCTTGATTAATAATCAATTCTTCAGGATCTAGAACCTTTGCACCGGACAAGACATCCATTAATGTCCGGTCAGATTCCTCATCATAGATAGGCTTATCTAACGACACATAAGAATTCAGTGGTATATGCTTTTGCCTTGTTGCTGTTTTAATGGCAGTTATTATTTGCCGAGTGATACATAATTCAGCAAAGGCCTTAAACGAGGTAAGCTTGTCCTCACGAAAATCACGGATTGCCTTATAAAGCCCAATCATTCCTTCTTGAACAATATCTTCCTTGTCTGCTCCGATTAAGAAGTAAGACCTTGCCTTTGCCCGTACAAAATTTCGATATTTGTGGATTAAATAATCCAAAGCCTCACTATTACCCTGGTGTACTGTATCAACAATTTCCTCATCTTCCATTGATAAAAATAGCTCGTTGCTTTTTTCCCCGAAGTCTGTACTCAATTAAGATCCCCCTCCACCGAACAAGCATAGATAGTATTATTATACTGCCCGTAACTTTTGAACGTCAACGCTTACTTTTGTCCTCTGCGCCACTTTTCAAAAATTTCTGCCACTTCACTGCTAATCGGTATTTTTGAGACTGGTCTTTTCTCTTGGATTTTTTTCACCTTTTTTTCTATTCCTCTTTCTACGGAGGACATCTCTATAAGTAACTCCCTTGCGGATTTCCTTAGTGCACCTTGTCCAAAAATAGCCCATTGCTCAGTAAAATCTGACGTGGCAACATGAATCTGAGTCCGTCTGTTATTTAGAGCAATGGCCAATTTCTCAATACGCTCATCAGCTGTTTCATTTTCCTTGGTGAAAATAACCTCTACTTTATGGTTCCTATATTTTTTTTCCGTTCCTTGCACATAATAGGCATCAAATACAACGATAACACGATAACCTGAAAATGCTTGGTATTCCGCCATCTTTTCTACTAGACGATCCCTCGCTGCCGGTAAATCATGATCCTTCAAAGCCCTTAACTCAGGCCAAGCCCCAATAATGTTATATCCATCGACTAGCAAAATATCCATTTCTATCCCTCTAGAGGATGCCGCCTGCGGTATACCTCATACATTAGTAATGCTGCTGCAACAGAAGCATTCAATGATGTTACCTTTCCAGCCATCGGCAGGTTGATAAGGAAATCACATTTATCTCTAACAAGACGGCCCATTCCTTTTCCTTCGCTCCCAATTACTAAACCAAGAGGCAGTGTGCCATCAAATTGTCGATAATCTTGTTTTCCGCTTGCATCTGTACCGGCAATCCATATACCGCGTTCCTTTAACTCATCAATGGTTCTAGCCATATTTGTAACTCGGACAACCGGTATATGTTCAATCGCGCCAGTTGAAGCTTTTGCGACTGTTGCCGTTAAACCAACCGCTCTTCTTTTAGGAATAATGATTCCATGTGCCCCAACTGCATCAGCTGTCCGCATGATTGAACCAAGATTATGAGGATCCTCAATCTCATCTAATAACAAGAAGAATGGGGCTTCGTTTCTCTTTTCTGCAGCTGTAAATAGGTCATCGATTTCTGCATATTGGTAAGCAGCAACGTACGCAAGAACTCCCTGATGATTTTCATCTGATATCTGGTCAATTTTTTTCTTTGGGACAAACTGAACGATAACATTAGCTTCTTTCGCTAATTGAATTAATGGCTGCATTTGTCCGCGCTGAGAGGATTCTGCAATCAATATCTTGTTGATATCCCTCTCAGACCTTAGCGCCTCCATTACTGGATTTTTTCCAATGATATAATCTTTGTTTTCACTCATTCGCTTGTTCCTCCTTTCTTCTCTTCTACAAATTCAAAGGACTTTACAATAAGTTCCTCTAATCGCTCAATTTTCTCCGATAAATATAAAAATCCCATTAACGCCTCAAAAGCGGTACTATAGTGATAAGTTTGGACATCCGTGTTTTTAGGGACAGTACCAGATTTAGCGTTACGGCCGCGCATAACAACCGCCTGTTCCTCCTCTGACAGAAGGTTTTCATCCATCATTCTAAATAGGACCTGACACTGTGCTTTTGCAGAAACATACGTTGTTCCCGTGCGGTGAAGATGATTAGGCTTTACCTTCCCGCTTTGCAAGAGATGCCGTCTGACATAAATCTCATAGACAGCATCACCCACATAAGCCAGCGCAAGACTATTCAATTGATTGGCATTTACTTTTTCTTGATAATCAAGCATGAATTAGCCTCTTTTCCATCTCGTACCTTGCGGAGTATCTTCTAAAATAATATTCATTTCCTTTAATTGATCACGAATTTGGTCTGAAAGCTGGAAATTACGATCTTTACGAGCCTGATTTCTTTTTTCAATTAATGCATCAATCTCTTCATCCAGCATTTCTGTATTTGCAAAACTTAGACCTAATACATTAAATAACTCATCAAATTGAGCAGTAAATTTATCAATAACTTCTACCGCTGTGTTCTTCTCAAGAAGGTAATAGTTAGCAAGCTTCGAAAGATCAAACAAAACAGAAATAGCTTTTGCTGTATTAAAATCATCATCCATCGCCTTGATAAACTCATCCTGAAGACCTGCTATTTTTTCAAGCCATTCGTGATTATTGTTTGTCAAATTTGTACTAGATTCTTTGCGATGTTTTAAATTTTGATAGGAGGTTGTTAAGCGTTCAAAGGCCGCCCTCGTACTTTCCAGTAATTCCTCACTATAGTTAATTGGATTGCGGTAATGAACCGACAGCATAAAGAATCGTAACACCTGAGGATTATGCCTTTTAATAATGTCATGGACAAGAACAAAGTTTCCAAGTGATTTGGACATCTTTTCATTGTCAATATTAATATATCCGTTATGCATCCAATACCGTGCAAAGGCTTTGCCTGATAGTGCCTCAGATTGAGCAATTTCATTTTCATGGTGCGGGAAAGTTAAATCTTGACCGCCGGCATGAATATCTATCGTTTCACCCAGGTACTTTTTAGCCATTGCTGAACATTCTATATGCCAGCCTGGGCGTCCAATCCCCCAAGGACTTTCCCAATAGATTTCCCCTTCCTTTGCCGCTTTCCATAAGGCAAAGTCCAGATCATCTTGTTTCTTTTCACCAACCTCAATTCTAGCGCCCACCTGCAGGTCATCAATGGATTGATGAGAGAGTTTACCGTAGCCTTCAAAATTTCTCGTCCGGAAATAAACATCTCCTTCTGATTCATAGGCATATCCCTTCTTGATGAGCTCATCAATAAACTCAATAATAATATCCATATTATCCATAACACGAGGATGGACATCTGCCTGTTTGCAGCCTAGTGCTGATACATCCTCAAAATACGCCTCGATGAAACGATTAGCAATAGTTGGAACATCCTCTCCAAGCTGATTAGCAGCACGAATTAATTTATCATCAACATCTGTAAAGTTAGATACATACTGTATGTCATATCCTCTGTATTCAAAGTAGCGCCGAACCGTATCAAATACAATGGCTGGGCGTGCATTACCGATATGAATATAATTATAGACAGTCGGACCGCAAACATACATTTTTACTTTCCCTTCTTCAAGGGGAATAAACTCTTCTTTTCTT
Organism: Neobacillus niacini; assembly: GCF_019749295.1. GTDB lineage: Bacteria > Bacillota > Bacilli > Bacillales > Cytobacillaceae > Neobacillus > Neobacillus niacini_D. The sequence continues at coordinate 13,101 of NZ_JACWFG010000033.1, read as the reverse complement.
CGTGTTAATGTATTATACAGCTGAATGGCCATTTACTTTAGTCCTTTCTTTTTTCAATTCAGTTATTTCTTCTTTCAAATCAATCAGTTCAATTTGCATTTCTCTTAGTCGATCTGCTACCGGGTCAGGAAGATTGCAATGATCTAAATCTCTCGTTATTTTCTTACCATCTTGAATTACAACCCTGCCCGGGACGCCTACCACCGTTGAATTAGGTGGGACTTCCTTTAAAACAACTGATCCCGCACCAATTTTAGAATTTTCACCAATCGTTATCGAACCGAGAACTTTTGCCCCTGTCGCAATTAAGGCGTTGTCCTTTATCGTTGGATGTCTTTTACCCTTTTCTTTCCCCGTGCCACCAAGTGTAACACCCTGGAATACAGTTACGTTATCACCGATTTCACATGTTTCTCCGATGACAACCCCCATACCATGGTCTATAAAAAATCTTCTGCCTATTTTGGCACCAGGATGTATTTCAATACCTGTAAAGAATCGACTAACCTGAGAAATTACCCGTGCAAGGAAATAAAACTTCCTCTTAAAAAATCCATGGGCAATTCGGTGGGCCCAAATTGCGTGTAAGCCTGAATACGTTAGGATAACTTCTAAGTAACTTCTCGCTGCCGGATCTTGTTCAAAAACAACTTCTATGTCCTCCTTCATCCTTTTGAACATTTACATTTCCCCCTTTTGGTTAATAAAACATAGCTTTAGCCTAAGATAGTCTCCTCTACATTTGGCCCCTTTGTTTTTTGGTAATAAAAAAACGCCTCTGTCTTAACGACAGAGACGCTTTTGCGCGGTTCCACTCTGATTAGACCGATAAGCTGTTATGTCTATGGCTTATCTTGGCCTCACTCTACCTGTTAACGGAAAGGTTCCGCCCAAATCTACACAGATTCAACATCCTTCGAAATGGGACTCTGAGGTGCATTTTCACATATGAGAGGCTTAAACCACTTTCAGCCGGCGATGGTTTTCTCTTTAAAGCATCATATCCTACTTTTCCTCTTCAACACTTTTTCTTATTAAAAGTATATATCACTTACTATATTACATATTTACTGGAATGTTAACCAATAATTTTTTGAATTCTGTTTAGAACCTTAGCTTTTCCTAAAAGTTCAATAGCTTGTGGCAGATCTGGTCCATGTGTTTGACCTGAAACAGCTGCACGGATAGGCATAAATAGATTTTTTCCTTTTTGCCCTGTTGATTTTTGTACTGCCTTCATCGCTGCTTTGATCTCATCCGCTTTAAAGTTTTCCAGTTTTTCAAGCTCTTCAGAGAATGCCTTTAGTACTTCAGGCACGGTCTCTCCCTCAAGTACTTCCTTAGCGTCTTCTTCATATTCTGCATCATCTTTAAAGAACATATCCGAAAGCTCAACAATCTCCGCACCAAAGCTCATTTTTTCCTGTAACAGCGCAACTAAGCTTTTTGCCCATTGATGCTCTTCATCTGTTAAATTTTCACTCAAACGGCCAGCCTTCACAAGATGTGGCAAGGATAACTTCAGTACGGTGTCTACATCAACTTTTTTCATATACTGGTTGTTCATCCATGTAAGCTTATTTGTATCAAATAAAGCGGGTGACTTCGATAAACGATTTGCATCGAAAATCTGGATGAACTCGTCTTTTGAATAAAGTTCTTCTTCGCCTGCTGGAGACCAGCCAAGCAGTGTAATAAAATTGAATAAGGCCTCTGGCAGATAACCTAATTCTTCGTATTGCTCGATAAATTGAATAATCGATTCATCCCGCTTACTTAACTTCTTTCTGCTCTCGTTCACGATTAACGTCATGTGTCCAAAAATCGGCGGCTCCCAGCCTAATGCTTCATAAACCATCAGCTGCTTAGGAGTGTTAGAAATATGGTCATCTCCTCGAAGGACATGCGAAATTTTCATTAAATAATCATCAATGGTTACCGCAAAATTATAGGTTGGCGTTCCATCCTTCTTAATAATGACCCAATCGCCCATTCCTTCAGATTCAAAGGAAACAGTCCCTTTTACCATATCATCAAATGTAAAAGTTCTTCCTTCTGGAACAACCATTCGAATACTTGGCTCACGTCCTTCGCTTTCTAGCTTCGCACGGTCTTCAGCTGTCAGGTGGCGGCATTTGCCAGAATAGTGAGGAGTTTCACCCCGCTCTGTCTGCTCTTCACGCTCTGCTTCAATTTCTGCCTCTGTACAATAACATTTATAAGCATGACCATTCTCTAATAATTGATTGTAGTAGGTTTGATAGATATCGTTTCTTTCTGACTGCCGATAAGGTCCATATTCGCCGCCGACATCCACACTTTCATCCCAATCCATTCCCAGCCATTTAAGGTATTTTAATTGGCTTTCTTCTCCGCCCGCAATATTCCGCTTCTTATCTGTATCCTCTATACGGATAATAAATTTACCTTGCTTACTGCGCGCAAACAAATAATTAAATAATGCTGTACGAGCATTTCCAATATGTAAATGTCCAGTTGGACTTGGAGCATACCTTACACGAACTTCATTTGACATCATTATGCCTCCTTCGAAAAGCGTAAGCGCCTTGCCCAGGGGCGTGAGTCTAGACGAGCCGGCGAGAAGGTTGCTCTATAACCTTCTTGACGGATTGGCTTATGACCCGAGCCCCTAGGCTGCTTGCGCTAGACAATTCTATACCGTTGATTTTTCTATATCTGATTTATTTTACCACTGTGTAATTCAGCAATAAAGAATTTAATTCTGTTTTAGTAAAACTACTACTTGTGAGGCAATTCCTTCACCACGGCCTGTAAAGCCCAGTTTCTCTGTTGTTGTTGCTTTAACATTAATTTGCTCAGGATCGGCATTAAGTAATTCTGCAATTCTTTCTCTCATTTGTTGAATATAAGGTGCCATCTTTGGCTTCTGTGCAATAATGGTACAATCTGCATTAACAAGCTCATACCCTTTATCTTTGACAAGCTGCCACACATGCTCCATCAATTTAGCTGAATCTGCATCCTTGAAGGCAGGATCAGTATCGGGAAAATGTTTGCCGATATCTCCTTCTCCAATTGCTCCAAGACATGCATCCGCTACTGTATGTAATAAGACATCTGCATCGGAGTGGCCCAGCAGTCCTTTTTCATATGGGATCGTAATGCCGCCAATTATAAGCGGACGCCCTTCGGTTAATTGATGTACATCAAAGCCTTGTCCAATACGGAACATATTCAAAAACTCCCTTGTCTTTTCTGTAATATTGCTTGCGCAAAAAATAGATCTTCCTGTGTCGTAAGCTTAAGATTATCATAATCCCCCTCGACCATTGTAACGGGGTGAGAGATTCGCTCTACCAAACTGGAATCATCCGTACCAACAAAGCCATCCTTAGCAGCCTGTTCATAGGCCCTGTACAATAGGGAAAAACGAAAAGCTTGTGGGGTTTGAACAACCCACAAGCTAGATCTTTCGACAGTTGCCTTTACCACATTATCACGTACTGTTTTCATGGTATCTTTAGCTGGCACTCCAATGATTGCTGCATCTGTTTTTTGTGCTGTATCTAGTAAACGGTGAATTTGGTCCTTCTGAATGAAAGGACGCGCTGCATCGTGAACTAAAATAATTCCCTCAGTTTTCACCGTTTTCAATGCATTATAAATGCTGTCTTGACGCTCTTTTCCTCCGGGAACTAAATCAAGTACCTTTTTCACATTATGCTTTTTTAATAATAAAATAAATTCTTCTTCATCCTGTGGATGGATAGCTAAAATAATCCCTTCACACAATTCATCCTCTTCGAACACCTTTAAGGTATGAATGAGTACAGGAATGTTATTTAGTTCCAGCAGAAGCTTGTTTTTCCCCGCTCCCATCCGCTTTCCTTGCCCAGCTGCCGGGATAATGACTTGATAAGCCATAATAAATCTCCATTCTATTCTCTGTCTATTGTTTAGCTGCTACAATGCCTTTTCCAATAATTTTGGTTTCGCAAATATCATTCTGCCTGCCGATGTCTGAAGAACACTCGTCACGAGAACATCTATTCTTTTTCCGATATATTCTCTTCCCTCTTCAACCACAATCATTGTACCATCATCGAGATAGGCAACACCTTGATGATATTCTTTACCATCCTTAATTACCTGAACAGATAACTCTTCACCAGGCAGTACCACTGGTTTGACTGCATTGGCTAAATCATTAATATTCAATACAGAAACATTCTGTAATTCACATACTTTATTGAGATTAAAGTCATTGGTTACAAGCATTCCATTCGTAATCTTTGCCAGCTTCACCAGCTTGCTGTCTACCTCTTGAATTTCATCAAAATCGCCTTCATAAATTTCCACTTTAATGGCAAGTTCCTTTTGAATTCGATTTAAGATATCCAAGCCGCGTCTGCCGCGGTTTCGCTTAAGAACATCCGATGAATCCGCAATATGCTGGAGCTCCTCAAGTACAAAGCGAGGAATGACAATTGTTCCTTCTAAAAATCCTGTTTGGCAAATATCCGCCACGCGGCCATCAATTATTACACTCGTATCTAGAATCTTTAGCGATTGACTTTCGTCCTTTTCAGCATCCTCTTCTCCGGCTTTCTTCTTTCCACGGCTGCCAAAAAGATTCAAAAGCTCATCTCTTTTCTTAAATCCTACCTGAAAGCCTAGGTATCCAAATAATAATGTCAGCAAAATAGGGGCTACAGCATTGAGTATAGGTACTTGAACGGCATTTAAAGCAAAGCCGATTAAAAAGGCAACTAACAAACCGAAGATTAATCCAATACTGCCAAAAATCACATCGGTTACTGGGATTTTCACCAGTGAATCTTCCGCCCATTTAATAAACTCCAGTACATAATCTACTGCCCAAAAAGTAATAAGATAAAAAATAATTGCACCTATAATAGCCGTGACATATGAGTTACTGATTATTGGAATGTCATCGAAACTAATTAATTTTAGTAATTGTGGAATCAGCAAAATTCCAAGCGTTCCCCCAGTTATGAGAAAACAAGCCTGCACAATACGTTTTAACATTCCTTCACCTCCTCTACTCATTATAAACATATTCCCAAAAATGAAACCTTCGTTTATGGATTATTTTTATCAAATAACAAGTTTTCAATGTGAATTGCAGAGATAGATATAAATATATTTTTCACTTCATAGGGTAGCACTGAGGAAAAAACCTGTAAAATAAATGGAAATTACTGTTTTTAAAAAGAAAACTTAAAGCTGTCGTTCTGTATATAGCCGCTCTTTAATTAATTTTAAGCCTTCTTTAATTTTTTTAGCCCGGATTTCCCCAATCCCTTCAACATCATCAAGTTCTTCAACAGTGGCTGAAATAATTTTTGAAAACTCACCAAAACTTGTAATAATGTTTTCAATAATAACGATCGGCAGTCGAGGTATTTTGTTAAGGATTCGATAACCTCTTGGATGTTTACTTTCATCAAGTGGTATATAACCTTGATAGCCCATCAACTTCAATATAGCGATATCATCTAATGTCCCATTACTTGTTAATGCCTGCATTCGTTTGAGGACATCCCTTGCCTTGACTTGCCTGTCAAATGCATAATCCTTAATGATATTTGATGTCTCTTCTTCTAGGTCTGTCAAAATCTCATTCATTTGCAGACGAATCAGTCTGCCCTCTGTACCTAATTCATTTAAGTACGTTATTAATTCATTCTTTATTTTTAGAACCATCTCAAATCTGTGTAAAACAAGAAGAAAATCGTTATAGGTAACAGATTCTTCAAACTCCAAAATGCTTAAGCTGGCTATACTGCGTTCTAAGACTGCTTTATACTTTTCAAGCATTTGAATGGCTTGATTTGCCTTCGTTAAAATTACTGATATATCTTTTAGAGCATATCGGAAGTTCCCTTGATATAAGGTTATAACATTTCTCCTTTGAGAAATAGCAATAACAAGCGCTTTTGTCTGCCTGGCTACTCTTTCGGCTGTTCTATGCCGCATGCCTGTTTCTGAAGCAGATATATCTGAATCCGGAACAAGCTGGGCATTCGCTATCAGAATCTTATTACCTAGTTCATTAAGGATAATTGCACCGTCCATTTTAGCCAGCTCATATAGATAACTCGGCGAAAAAGGACAATTAATTTGAAAACCGCCATCCACAATACTTTTGACCTTATCATTGTAGCCAACAACAATTAGCCCGCCAGTATTAGCCCTTAGTACATTATCAATTCCTTCACGAATAGGTGTACCTGGGGCAAGAAACTGTAAGACTTCACTTACGCTTTGTTCACCCAGCTTTCTATTTTCCATCTATTACACTCCCAACGCTGCTTTTAAGGCTTCCGCTACAGTGGATACACCAATTAACTCTACTCCTTTAGGACCTTGCCAGCCGCTTAAATTATTGGCGGGTAAAATGACTCTTTCGAAACCCAGCTTTGCTGCTTCCTGCACACGCTGGTCAATCCTAGAGACCCGTCTGACTTCACCAGTCAACCCAACCTCACCTATAATACAATCTGTTGCTCTTGTTGGTTTATCACGGAAGCTGGAAGCAATGCTTACACAAATAGCCAAATCAATGGCGGGTTCATCCAGCTTCACTCCTCCGGCCACTTTTAGGTAGGCGTCTTGGTTCTGCAGTAACATACCCATCCGCTTTTCTAAAACAGCCATCAGCAGCGGCACTCGATTATGATCAATTCCTGTGGCCATTCTTCTTGGATTTCCAAAGCTAGTTGGAGAAATTAATGCCTGTATTTCAACAAGTACAGGTCGTGTGCCCTCCATAGAAGCAACTACAGTTGAACCAGCAGCACCTTGCGATCTCTCTTCAAGAAAAATTTCTGATGGATTTGCAACCTCATCAAGTCCAAATTCTTTCATTTCAAATATTCCCATTTCGTTTGTTGACCCAAAACGGTTCTTTACTGCCCGTAAAATTCGATAGGTATGGTGTCTTTCTCCTTCAAAGTAGAGAACAGTGTCCACCATATGCTCAAGCAGTCTAGGCCCGGCAATGGATCCTTCTTTGGTTACATGGCCTACAATAAAGATTGCTATTCCTTTTGTTTTCCCTATTCTCATTAATTCAGAGGTACACTCTCGTACCTGTGAAACACTCCCAGGTGCAGACGTTATTTCCGGATGAAAGACGGTTTGGATAGAATCAATAATCACAAAGCTCGGATTTGTCCCTTCAATGGTCCGGTTTATCTCTTCCAAATTGGTCTCTGCATAGACAAGAAGATTTTCAGACTTTATTCCAAGTCGTTCAGCACGCAGTTTTGTTTGTCTTAAAGATTCCTCACCGGATATGTATAAAACCTGATTTCCCTTATTCGCAAGCTGAGACGATACCTGAAGCAAGAGGGTTGATTTACCAATACCAGGATCACCGCCGATTAATACCAGTGAACCCTTTACCACTCCGCCGCCTAAAACACGATTCAGCTCATTCAAGTCGGTAAGTATCCTCGGCTCAGTTAACGATTCAATTGCTGTAATTGGTGTTGGTTTTGCTAAAATTGTTGAACCCTGGGAATGGGCAAATGCACCCCTTCTATTTCCGCCGGTTACCTCAACCTCTTCCACCATTTTATTCCACTGTCCGCAGCCTGGGCATTTACCCATCCACTTTGGCGATTCATACCCGCACTCCTGACACATAAACTTTGTTTTTCGTTTGGCCATATCGATCTACTCCTGACTATAAATAGAAAAAGAGGTACACGGTCAAACTAATATCGTGTACCCCTTTTAGTTGTTCCTAAAAAGACCTGGTTTATTTAGTTAGAGTCGTTTTTTCAGCCGTTCTAACTAAGAACTCACCATTGTCTACATCAATTATAACATGTTGACCTGTTAGTACTGTACCTTTTAGAAGCTCCTCAGACAGGCGGTCCTCAATATGCTTCTGAATAGCTCGGCGTAAAGGACGTGCACCATACTCTGGGTCGTAACCTTCTACAGAGATTTTTCCCTTTGCGGCTTCTGTTAATTCTAAAGAAATATGCTGTTCTTTTAATCGTTTTACTAGCTGTTCAGACAGCAGTGTAACAATTTCGTCTAAATGCTTTCTTTCTAAAGCATGGAAGACAATTATTTCATCGATACGGTTTAAGAATTCTGGGCGGAAGGCTTTTTTCAGTTCTTCCATTACCTTGCCCTTCATATCCTTATAATTCTGCTCGCCATCTTGAATATTAAAACCAACATATTTGTTCCGCTTTAAGGCTTCTGCACCGACATTGGAAGTCATAATCAGTACTGTATTTCTGAAATCAACCGTTCTTCCTTTGGAATCTGTCAAGCGTCCATCCTCAAGTACTTGTAATAAAATATTAAATACATCTGGATGTGCTTTTTCAATTTCATCAAGCAGGATAACGGAGTATGGCTTTCTCCTTACCTTTTCCGTTAATTGCCCGCCTTCTTCATATCCAACATAACCTGGAGGAGATCCAACCAAACGAGAAGTTGAATGTTTCTCCATATATTCGGACATATCGATGCGAATCATGGCATCTTCGTCGCCAAACATTGCCTCAGCAAGTGCTCTTGCCAATTCGGTTTTCCCCACACCTGTAGGTCCAAGGAAGACAAAAGAACCAATTGGTCGTTTCGGATCCTTCAAGCCCGCTCTTGCACGTCTAACCGCTTTGGAAACAGCCTTAACTGCCTCCTCCTGGCCAATCACGCGGGAATGCAGAATTTCCTCTAAATTGAGCAATTTAGCCGTTTCTGTTTGAGCGAGCTTGGAGACAGGTATTCCAGTCCAACTCGATACAACACTTGCAATATCTTCTACGGTAACTTCACTGTTTTCTTTGCCTTGTTTTTCTTTCCATGTCTTCTTAGTTTCTTCTAACTGTTCTCGAAGACGCTGTTCAGTGTCTCTTAGAGAGGCCGCTTTCTCAAACTCTTGGCTTTGAACGGCTGCATCCTTCTCTTTGCGAACCTCCTCCAGCTTAACTTCTAATTCCTTTAAGTTTGGCGGTGTTGTATAAGAGCGTAAGCGTACCTTAGATCCCGCTTCATCAATTAAGTCAATCGCCTTATCCGGTAAGAATCGGTCAGAGATATAGCGGTCAGACAGCTTAACTGCTGCTTCAATAGCCTCATCTGTGATAGATACACGATGATGGGCTTCATAACGATCTCGGAGACCCTCTAATATCCGGACGGACTCTTCAGCCGTTGGTTCATCAACACGGATTGGCTGGAAGCGACGTTCTAATGCCGCATCTTTTTCAATATACTTACGATATTCATCGAGTGTGGTCGCACCAATACATTGAAGCTCCCCGCGTGCAAGTGATGGCTTTAAAATGTTAGAAGCATCGATGGCTCCTTCTGCTCCTCCTGCACCGATTAACGTGTGTAATTCATCTATAAAGAGAATGATGTTACCAGCTTGGCGGATTTCATCCATTACCTTCTTTAAACGATCTTCAAACTCACCGCGGTATTTTGTACCTGCCACTACCGTGCCCATATCTAATGTCATAACACGCTTATCACGAAGGATTTCTGGGACTTCATTGTTTACAATCTGTTGAGCAAGCCCTTCAGCAATTGCCGTTTTACCTACACCTGGTTCACCAATTAGAACTGGGTTGTTTTTGGTACGGCGGCTTAATACTTCAATGACCCGTTGGATTTCCTTGCTTCTTCCGATAACTGGGTCTAAACTTCCTTCTCTTGCAATCGAGGTAAGGTCTCTTGCCAGGCTGTCAAGTGTTGGGGTGTTCGCACTTACAGATGCTCCTCCCTGATGCCCGCCTGACTCATTGCTTCCAAGTAATTGTAATACCTGTTGACGTGCTTTATTTAAACTTACTCCAAGGTTATTAAGAACTCTTGCAGCTACACCTTCTCCTTCACGAATTAAACCGAGTAGGATATGCTCTGTTCCAACATAGGAATGTCCTAATTTTCTAGCCTCATCCATCGATAATTCAATTACCTTTTTCGCTCTTGGTGTGTAGTGAATTGTTTGGGATGCTTCCTGGCCTTTTCCAATTAACGATTCAACTTCTTTTTGAATTTTTTCAGAACCTAATCCAAGGCCATAAAGTGCTTTGGCTGCAATGCCTTCTCCCTCACGGACTAAACCAAGTAAAATATGCTCAGTCCCTATATTGTTGTGTCCAAGTCTGATTGCTTCCTCTTGTGCTAATGCTAAAACCTTTTGGGCTCTTTCAGTAAAACGGCCAAACATCATATTCCATTCCTCCTCACCTTTTATCCTGCTCCATTTTTAGTCGTTCACGAATTAATGCTGCTCGTCTTATATCTCTTTCATTTGCTCTTAAATGACCGCCTGCATATTGCTGTAAAAATCCAGGCTGTGTTAAAATCATCAATTCATTTAATATATTCTTAGGCAAATGATCAATGTATCCCATATCAATACCTAGGCGAACATCAGAAAGGCATTTAGCAGCCTCTTTTGTTTCTATAATCCTGCAATTAGATAATACTCCCAAGGATCGAAACACTCTGTCTTCTAATTGTATGTTCGAAGTTTTGCGTAATGCTTCACGAGCGGACCTTTCTTGTGAAATTAACTGACTTACCACACCTTTAAGGTCACGGCAAATGTCTTCCTCCGATTTTCCAAGTGTAATTTGATTCGAGATTTGAAATATATTGCCGAGCGCCTCACTCCCCTCACCATATATACCTCTTACAACTAAGCCCAGCTGATTTATGGCCGGTATGATTCGATTAATTTGCTGGGTTAACATAAGCCCCGGCAAATGCATCATTACGGAAGCACGGAGACCAGTACCCACATTTGTAGGGCAGCTAGTTAGATAGCCATACTTTTCATCAAATCCATAGTGAATGTGGTTTTCGAGCCAATCATCTACTTCATTCGCTGCAGCTAACGCCTCCGTTAGCTGCAGCCCAGGAAACAGGCATTGAATGCGAATGTGATCCTCTTCATTAACCATAATACTAATTTCTTCGTTTTCGGTTAATAGAACGGCCCCATACGGTGATTCCTCTGCTAAATTAGGGCTGATCAAATGCTTTTCTACTAATACTCTTTTTTGAAGAGGCTGGATTTCATCAATTTTTAGTAACTCCATTTGTCCAAACTTACTAAAACTACTTTCATGATGTATCTCTTCTATCTTTGCTATAATGGCTTGTGCTTCTTCATGAGAGAATAATGTTGGAAATTTAATGTTTTCAAAGTTTCGGGCTAAACGGATTCGGGAACTAAGGACAATATCTGAATCAGGCCCCTCCTCGCTCATCCACGAGCTGACTGCTTGATTGATAAAGCGTTCAAGCGACACGTTATTCCCCTCCCTTATTGCTGCTCGATAATTGCTTTTCGAGAGTACGAATTTCATCTCGAATCTGAGCAGCTTTTTCAAATTCCTCTTGTTGAATTAACTCTTTTAATTCATTTTTAAGGTTTTCAACTTGCTTTTTAAGGTGAATGCCCCCGCCAATTCGCTTTGGTATTTTACCACTATGAGACCAATTTCCACTATGAAGTCTGCTTAAGACCGGTGGAAGCTGTTCCTTAAATGTTTCATAGCAATGTGCACATCCGAAGCGCCCTACTTTTATAAATTGTGGAAAGGTCATCGAACATCCACTACATTGAAGAATCTCCTCTTGATGAAACGTATTTTGACTTTGCTTTTGAACAGAAGGCTCAATATTTAATAACCCTGCTAATAGGTTATTAAAGGAAAAACCAGAACCTCCTGTAAACATAAACATCTCGCCCTTTTCCTGGGCGCATTTTTCACAAAGATTCACTTCCGTTTTTTCACCATTAACGATTTTTGTAAAATGAAGCGCAGCAGGTCTTTGATTACACTCCTGGCAAATCATCTTTATTCACCTCTCTGGCTGGAATATATTATTTATATTTCAATGATGTTAACATAGCTTTCAGCATTCGGGCTCGTAATTCATCTCGGAATGGAAGATCAATATAAAGAACAGAACGGTCAATAACGCTGAGCATAATTTTCGCTTCTCGTTTTGTGATTATCTCCTCATGGACAAGTCTGTAAATAACATCTTCTGCCGTAGCCTGTGCAATACGATTTTCAATAAGTGATAGTAAATGATCAATTAGGTCAACTAAATCATGGGACTGCACTTTCATGATTCGGATATATCCGCCTCCCCCACGTTTGCTTTCTACGATATACCCTCGTTCTATGGTAAAGCGCGTATTTATGACATAATTGATTTGTGATGGGACACATTGAAATTTATCAGCTATCTCGCTTCTCTTTATTTCAACATGTTCCTTTTCACTCATTTCTAACACTTGCTTCAAATACTTTTCAATAATATCGGAGATGTTTCTCATCTTCGCACCTCCTTCTGACTTTGACTATATTTGACTTTAATTATACTTAATATTTTATGTAGTTGCAAACAACTGCTACTAATGATTTTCTCCATATTTCGCGGGTGCGAAACCTGTTTTGTGTTATTAATTTGTTTTTAGGAAATTAGTAATAGTTTAGTTGGTTGGGCTTTACTGAAAGGGTTTGAGGTATTTGAGACAATCCTTAGAGGAGTTCTTCATGATTATTAAAAGGCGCGATTGGTCTATAATTGTTATCTTTTTCTTTATAATTACCTCCGTACAGGCAGTGACCTATTTTACCATTCCGAATCTGGATCTTAGTCACAAGGGCTCTTCTTGTGACCACTTTTTCCATTTCGAACCTGAATTTTGGTCACAAGGGCTCTTCTTGTGACCACTTTTTCCATTTCGAATCTGAATTTTGGTCACAAGGGCTCTTCTTGTGACCACTTTTTCCATTCCGAATCTGGATTTTGGTCACAAAGGCTCTTCTTGTGACCACTTTTTCCATTCTGAATCTGGATTTTGGTCACACTGACTATCATTCCCCCATCCTCTAAAGATGTTGCTGCTAGGGCATGATTCTCCAGGTATCGTTACCTTTTTCTCTAAAAGTATCGCCGCGTGGGAACGATTGTTCTGACGGACAACAAAAAAACACAACCCATATCAGGTTGTGTTTCGTTTTGCCTGGCAACGTCCTACTCTCACAGGGACAAAGTCCCAACTACCATCGGCGCTGAGAAGCTTAACTTCCG
>NZ_JACWFG010000032.1 GCF_019749295.1 Neobacillus niacini | reverse complement strand
CACTCTACGGGACTGCCCGTCGCACAAAAAGCTGCCTGAAATGGCAGCTCCTCTGGAAGAAACGCTACCTGTTAGTTTAAGTGAAATTTTTCACAATTTCTAAAATAAAATTTTAGGAAAAACTAGTAAACTATCTCTCCCTGTACAACAATCTACGTATGTTTTGATAGTAGGAATATAGCAGTCTGTACGGTCAAAACGAATATGAAATTCGAATTTAGGAAAAAAATTTTAGTTTTTTTAAATCCTAATTTTAGAAATCAGGTGGTATGTCCAATCTCACTTAATCATTTTCCATAGACTAATTAAAAAAGGAGATGAGAAAGTGATGAAATATACAGGAGCTTCACGCACAGATTCCTCAAGAAATTCTAAAAATGAACATTTAAAGGAAGAAAAAGTATATCAATCCTCGGCACACCAAGAGTGTATTGACCGTGCTTATCGTATTCCCATATTTTTAAGTACGACAACTCATTTAAATGACAACCAACAACGGTTTCTAGACCGTCTAATTTTAGAGATTGAGAGTGCTTTACTTTTTCCGCGTACATTACCTTTAAGCGAAAGTTATCCCGAATCCATTTTAACTGATATTCGACGGTTAGTTTCATCAAGCTATGGAATGTTGGCAGTAAACCTTCGTCGTTTTAAAATTCAAACAGTTGACGTCAATGCAGGCCCCCCTCCACCATCCACTCCTTTCTGGATAGGATCAGTTTATTCACAAGTAGAACCTTCAATGGCTTTTCAATTTGGACTACCCTTATTATTAGTAAGGGAAGAAGACACTGACGCAAATAATGGAATTTGGGCAGGAGGAATTGCCCCACTAAACCTATTTATAGTTTGGCATTCTGAAACTCAAACTGTTGATCAATTCTTTAACACTCCTGAATGGAGATCAGCCTTTGCAAATTGGAGTGCACAAGTAAGAAATGCTTTTTATATTCAGACAGAGCCTAAGTTCAAGTATAGATGTGAATGATAAACTGGTACTTTAGCAACAAGTTGAATATTTTTAAAAAAGTTGAAAATATATATTCACCTTTATATATTTTTGGCTTATTTACATAAAAATAACATTTGCATAAACAGAACTTTTTAGTTTCCAAATACAACACTTACTTCTTCAGCTAACCTGCCAGTTAGCTGAAGAACAGGTAAGGATTACCGCTGCCATCCTCTTGAACGCAAGGCCCCGTCAGTTAAACAAATTACATCATGTATGAAGTTCCATAATAAACAAGGTCCCATATCGGTCTGCAACACTTAAGCCTTCTACCTACATTAAAGGACGTATGAGCCTAGTTTTATATTTTTTGAAATAGCAGGTCAACTTATTTTCGTTGGTCGTGCATAGGTTAAATCAAATTTGTTATGCGATATATACGTAAAAAATAGAATAGTCAAGTTCATGTAATTCTTTGTAATGATTGTAGTAAAAATTAAAAACAAAGGGTACAAGCATAGGTGAATAAGATAGTAAAAACAACTTTTAATTGAAGGAGGTTTTTATGATGGGTATTTTATCGAACATCATCTGTAAATTAAAAGGACACGTTTATGAAGAATCCAGTCAGAAACCCGATGGATGGGGATATATTGCGACATGGTTTATATGTAACCGATGTGGTCATGAAAACGTAGTCACAGAGCGAGAGGATCAAGTTTAATACTAATCATCAAATAACGGTGTCTACTCTTTGCCCGTTTTTTAAAAATTTTTCGAAACATCTGACATATGAAAGTTTAATCTAAATAAACGAAAGGAGGCGTCATCAAATGCCTCCTTTCATTGTAAATATTATGGTTATCCGATTCATCTGTACAGATATGTTTGTGGCGGATATGGTTAAGGAGACGGATTCTATGGTGGCAGTATTTTTCCCCCTCCACTTTCCTCTAATAAGGAAAGAAAGGCGAACGTTTGCTTACTTGTACAAAGCTCATTAACCAAATTTAATTTAGCGAGGAAACTTTTTGATTTATTATATTTACAATATCATTAATATTAACTCCGTCGGTATTTATGAAACTTTCAAAACAACGATCTTTATATCCATCCATACACTTCCTAGTTTGCTGAAAGCACCAGTTTCCTTCACTCTCCCCCCTTTTTCTAAGCCTCTCATATATGGTTTCTTCTTTTGCAGTAAAACAAAAATGAAAAGTCTCTTCATCTATTTCTTTGAATCCATTAAATATGTATTTAAAATATCCTTTATTATAAATGGTCATTGGAACGATTAAGTCCTTGTCATATGTTCTTTTTAATAGACTGGCCACATTCACCACTAGTTGCTTCCATAATTGATAGTCTTGAAAATTGTCTGTTTTTTCGTATGGATGTGCAATCTCTTCTGTAATGATATTACGTACCATATAGCCGATCTCTTCAGGGTCAAATATCATACTATTATTAATACTTTTTTGTAATTCATTCGCAACAGACGTTTTTCCGACCCCAAAAGCTCCATTAATCATGATGATCATTTTCTCTGATCTCCCTTAAACTTTTAGTCTAAACATTACTATATTCGATAAAATGATCTCTACACAACACAGGAACAGTCTGGTAAACATTTAATCGACTACAATGTGTTACGTCAGATTCAAATCCCTTTTCGCGAAGTTCTCGTCCACTTCCACAATCCCAAATAAACTCATCTATATTATGTTTTGTATGAAGAAATGCGGTGGTACATAGCTCTGCTTCGGGAGATTTCTTTCCTGCCAAGTATGAAAGAATTGATCCAGCACCTAAATAATCTTCCATTGCAGGGCGTAAAGTATCTTCGTGTAATTTATTGTCCTCCCATTGTTCTCCACAGGGGATAACGGTAATATTTGCTTTGGTTTGTTTTTGAATAAGATTTGCTGCATCCGCAACTGAACGTGCATTTAACAAAGAACCAACTAATAATGCTGGTACCTTTGAAGCAATCCATGTACAAAATGATCCGTTTAGTGATGTTAAAACATATTTCTTAGAATTGTGTTCTTGGTTAAAAGAAACAGGTGATAAAGTAGGTTTATCTAATTTAGCGGCCTCCGCTCTTCCTAATATAAATTCAGCACCTATGCTTTCTGCGTACAGCTTTCCGTCCAAATTAGGCGGATACGGATAAATAATTGCACCTTTATTTAAAGCAGAAACAACGGTTGATGAGAAACTTAAAACATCAACGATAATAACGATGTCCCCACGATTTGCAGCCTCCCTAGCTCCACGCCTTCCCCACTCCATTTTGCATTCATATGGATTTTGATTAAAATACATGAAATCAACCTTCCCATTCTATACTAGGATTCTATGTATTTTTTATAGTAAAAAAACGCGAGTACCACCCCCGTTTGATTAAACAAATCGATATTTACTCGTAAATTGTGCTATAACCAAAATAATTGATATCCCAACAACGAAAAGCCATAAAATATTTGAAGAAACGATAAAAATTAATGCACCGAATAAAATAGCCATCGATGAACTAATCGTAATTGCTTGTACACTCGTTATTTTGTTTTGAATGAAATAATATAAAGTGAATGGCAGGGCTAATGTAAATATTGGGATATAAATAAATAAAATTGATATTTTAATAAGCGATATTGAAAGCACGCCTATTATAAAACCTATTGACATAGTGAACATACTTGCTAGAAAAGTTTTTCCTTTGAAGTATCCATATAGCAGAATAAACAGAACCACTAAACTAGAACAAAATCCTGTTATTAAAACAAATGAATCGCCAACAATGTAAGCTGATATTGTGAGATAAAGTAAGGAAATGAATGGTAAAAGCAATATTGCAGGATTTCGCACTTTCCTCGTATTGATTACATTTGTAAAACCTACTAGAAATAACAACGTAAAGGGTATTGCTAAATAACCTAATTCTATTTGATGACCATAAATTTGATTTATAGTAGTAATCTCAAGATTCCCAACCATTATTAATACCAGGGACAAACTAATTTGACCAAGTAATACCCAAATAATTGATAGTTGAGCTAATTTGGTTATACATACCATTAAAACGATACTCATTAATAAAAGAAAGTATAACAAACCTTCCCTCCTCATAAAGATTTTTTTTGAAATCCAAAGTTAACTATTCCAATTAACATTATACAGTATATTCCAAAAAGTAATATGAATATGATGGCAATGCTTTATCCACTATCGGTGAACGAGAGTTACAATTTTGAAGCCCAAAACTGTGGTATAAAAATAATTGCCTCCTGAATGTTAGGAACATAAATTCCAATCACACATACTTGACTCATACTTTATCCTCCATTTATATTCGATTTGTTTTTCCTAAACAATAATTCCACTTAATACCATAAATCACCTGCTTAAACACTATAAAAACCCTTAGCATAAGAAAGAGCTCGATTCTTACTGTAGAATCGAGCTCGTTTTAAATAAGCTATGTTAAATTCGTATTACTTGCTGCAGCCTCTTTTACCTGAAGGGGCTGATTCTTTTCCTTCGCTTGTGTTACCCATTTATCTAGTGATAAATAAATAATACCGGCAAAAACACACCCTATTCCCAAAATTGTAAATAGAACCTGACCAAGCTGATCATCAAGCAAAAAACCGGCAACAATGGGACCGACGGCACTCCCAACAATCCACTGGAGGCTTGCTGCCCCCATATAGGTACCTCGTAAATGTTCAGGTGCAATATTTGCTACAAATGTCATTTGTACCGGGGATAAAAGCATTTCCCCTAATGTGTATATTCCATAGATTACGAGAAGGATTAAAAGGATACTCCAATAAGAAAATTGGAGCTTTGTAAAAAAGATTGGCAGCCATCCTACTGCTAGCAGCCCAAAACCAAATAAAACCGAACCATATAGCATGACCTTTCCAAGTTTGCGCTTACTTGCCCATCTCGATATCGCAAATTGGAAGAAAACGACCAGAGCTCCGTTAAAAGCCATTAAATAAGGATATGGATTTTGGACATCGGAAAGTGAAGGCAATTGTTGATCAAAATGCAGTGGAAGCATCCCTTCTGTTTGAGAAAATCCCATTGAAATAACAATTCCTGTGATAATATAGAAAAATAAAATTTTGTCTTTGACGAGCACCGTAAAAATAGAAGGCAGTTTCTCTTCTTTATCAAGATCCTTCGTTTCCATTTTTCGTTCATTCTTCGGCAGTGTTTCTGAAAGCAACAGCGCTAAAAAAATGGAATAAATAAAGACAGATGAAGCAGCAATGATAAAAATAACTGATTTTGATAAAAACACAATGGATGCCCCAAGCAGTGGTCCGATTGCCGCGCCAATATTGTGACCCATTCGCAGTAGCCCATATGCTTCCGTCCGTCCCGCTTCATCCGTCACATCCGCAACCATAGCAGATGCTGCAGGATGAAAAAGAGAATTAAACAATCCGAAAAAACTCGAGATGACTAAGAATGGATAGAAGCCATCGAAAAAAATAAAACCTAGCATAACCAATCCATTTCCAACCATGGAGACAATCATAATAGGCTTTCTTCCATATTGGTCCGCAAGCTTTCCACCTAATAATGAACCAAGCACTCCGGCAATCGGCCCCATCGCCATCACCACACCTACTTGCCAAAAATGATCCACCTTATCACTCATGTATAAGGCGAAAAAGGGCATTAACATCATCATTGCAATACCATTAATCGATTCACCTATAAAACGGATCCAAATATTGCGATCCATCTTTCGAAAAGCATTTAAACTCATTTTCAATTCTTTTACCTCATTTCTCTCTGACATCCATCTGGTCAGACTGATTTTTTAACACATTTAGAAAGGTTCAACTCCTTATTTACAAGCACAAAAAAGCCATGAGCAAGTTAAACCTGCCCACGGCTTTTAATTACATGAAAGAATGGGTAAGGGAAACTTATGGTTGCTCCATCGCTTTATAGTTAAAATAGGGCATACTGCTCCCAGGAGACATCACAAATGTGATGGAACAAACTTCTATAAAATTAACTATAAAACATACACCATTAAGCAATTCCTTACACCTCCTATTCCCTGAAATTTTCAAATTATCTTAATTATCCTCTCAAATTATAATTTACCAATAACATCCTTGTAAAGATATTTTCTAATGGATAGCCTCCCATTAATAAACTATCTCAATAATACCCGTCATTCTATGACTGTCCCCCTCAAACAGTTGTTAGAACTGTTTGCCACTAAGCTTCTTCCTATCACAAAGAATTGCGGATAGTGATGGTCATAAAAAAATATCGAACATTTTTTAATAACATGCTATTTTAAAAGTATACATGGATGAATGAGGTGGAATCGATGAAATGTGTTTTGAAACCATGCAAGCAAGAGGATGTTAAAGAGTTCATGGATGATTATGTTGCTTCCTTATCGTCTCCTTTTGATTCGTTTTTAGAGGAACATATTTCTTTTTATATGATTCACTATGATGAAGAAGTTGTAGGCTACTATGCTATTTTCAAGGATACTCTGCTTACTCAATTCTATTTAAAGCGACATTTATATCCAATGAATAAAGTCATATTGAATGAAATTTTATCAAAGCACTCCATTCAATCGATTTTTGTTTCTACAGGTGATGAATTATTATTAAGTTCAGTTATCGATCAGGATTATAAAATCAATAAGCAAGCCTACTTTTTTCAAGATAACAAGATATCTATTCCCAAGGAAAAGTTATATAAAGAAGGATCTTTCAGTAAAGCTGTTGATCGTGACGTAGACAAGATCATCGAAATTAGTCATGATTTCTTTGATCAATTGGAAGAACGCATTCGCGATGGCCAAATTTTTGTATTTAGTAACGATAAAAGTCTATTAGGTGTAGGTATTATAGAAAAAAGTATTTTACAAGATGGTATTGCAAGTGTTGGTATGTTTACCAATGAAAGCGTTCGAAAACTTGGGATAGGCCGGACTATTATTCATCACTTAAAACAATGGTGTTACACGAATAATCTTAAACCGATTTGTGGTTGTTGGTACTACAATGATAATTCAAAATTAACATTAGAAAGTGCTGGTATGGTTTCAAAAACAAGACTATTAAATATCCAGGTGCATAAGGAATGAAAAGAACCCCAATGATTGATTCATTGGGGGCTTTTGGGTCAACCATATGGGTTCGATTAAAGAAAAATGCTTCTGCGACAGTTGAGGCTGCTAGTACAACATAACGGAATTGCTGCACCCACTTGAAACGAGTTATTCTTTTTTATTTCCCTTTTTTTCTAACCCTTTTACTCGATGTAAAATTTGAAATAATATAGTGGTGGTAAACGAAAATTGAATGATAAATAAGATTAGATAAATAAATTCAATATTTTCCCCGCCAATTAGTGTACCTAAGCCAAACAACAAAACCAAACTCCCAATAGTTGTTAAAATAAATACTAAAATCCCATTATCCAACTTGAACTCTCCTAAGAATTAATCATTGACCATAATACCTGTTATAGTTTTAATTCATTTTACCACTTATAGGTACCCTTTTGTGTTCAAGGAAAAACTGAGACTTATTAATGTGATTCCCAACTTATCAGTGGAACTCTGGTCACTTACTTACCTCGATCCTCTCCCCATTTTCATCAAATGTCTGTTTAAAATCAAATACAAATGAAGTAGAACCATTCTCTATGTAATAGTTATACCGCTTGAAGGCCTCCTCCCAAGAGACATCCTCCACCTTCTCTGTCCACCACATTACATATGGAATGTGCTTCTCTGGATAAGACTCCATCCATTTACTCCTGTTTCTCAACGCTTGTTTGTGCTGTCCAGAATAGGTAAAACGATATAAGGCTAGAAGACTTTTCCATACCGTAAGTGTAAGAACAGGATATCCATCCCCTTTAGCTGCTTCCTCCGGGATAGGAACTCCAAATGGGGAGAACTCCTTTACCAGCTGTCCCGATTTCTCAGCCTGTCGCATTACTTCGTATCCCACCTTAAAAAACTCATGAGAAGCAGGGTGATCATAGGGATGATGTAGTCTGCCCACTGTATAAATTACAACAAAAGCCATAAGAATCCCTCCATTATCTGTTCCTTTTTTAGATATATTCGAATACGGCAGGATTTTATAACTTTTGTTATCTTATTACACTTACTTTTCGGAATGTCAGTTAACATAATATAATTATAGATTATTAGCAATTTCTATGGCTTTTTTGAATCCTTTTTTAAACTGTTTGGGTGCTTAATCTTTCAAGCTCTTCTTTAATTCTTACTGTGTCTATTCTTTCAAACAATGGTTCTATTTTTGACAAACGCACTGATTTAACATCAAATGCTTTCCATTCGGTTCCTGTAGTGTTTATCATTTCCTTGACTTTACCGCTAGAAAAAGGAAGGAATGGAGTAAGAATATGAGCTAAATTTGCAATCAGATAAACACAATCACACAGAGTTTGTTTGCAAGACTCATGATCTTCCTTTATTTGTTTCCAAGGCTGTTGCTCATCAAAATATTTGTTCGAGAATCTAACAAGTTCAAATACCTTTTCTAATCCTTGTTTGAAGGAAGTAGTTTCAATGCATTGACCCACTTCTCTATATAAGGTGTTAACTTTATCTTGGATCGTTGAAGTGATCTCTTCTTCAGGTATTAGACCATCAAATGACTTTTCAATAAATTTTAATGTCCGGTTCACAAAGTTTCCATACGCCCCTAATAACTCGCTGTTATGGCTATAAATGAATTCTTTCCAAGAAAAATCAGCATCCCGGTTCTCTGGTGCGTTGATTGTTAGGAAATACCGTATCGAATCTGGTTGATATCTTTCTAAAATATCAGGAACCCAAACCGCCCAATTTTTACTTGTAGATAATTTTTTCTTTTCCAACGTCAAATACTCATTTGATACGATATGACTTGGTAAATGTTCTTTGCCGAGTGCAGCAAGAATTCCGGCCCAAATAATGGAATGGAATGGTATATTATCTTTCCCGTGAACGTAAAAAGATTGAGTTGAAGAATCCCAAAACGTTGAATCATCATTATTTGTTTCCTTCGCCCATCGTTTACTGGCTGTGTAATATCCTGCTACCGCCTCAATCCAAACGTAGATTTTCTTGTCTTCATATCCAGCGACTGGAACACTTACCCCAATAGGCAAATCTCTTGAAACGGCTCTATCTTGCAAGCCTTCCTTTAGGTAGCGTTTTGTAAGAGAAATGGCATTATCCCTCCAAAGTTTCCTATATTCTGCTTCTTGTGTATATTTTTCCAACACTTTTTGGAAAGAGCTTAGTGCAAAATAGAAATGCTCTGTGAATCTTGCACTAGGTTCGTTCCCGCAAATTTTACATCTTCTTTCAAGCAGTTCAAGTGGTTCTAATATGGTTGAACAATTATCACATTGGTCTCCACGAGAAGGCTCCTTGCAAACAGGACAAATCCCTTCAACATAACGATCAGGCAAAAACTGATGACATTGATCACAATAAGTTTGTTCGATTTCCTTTTTGTAAATCTGTCCTTTTTCTAGTAACTCGATAAATATCTCCTTGACGACTTTATGATGATGGTCTGTATCCGTTCTTGTATAAATATCATACGAAAAACCTAATTTCGAAAAACAATCTTCGAATTCATTGTGATAGCGGTTTGCAATTACTTGGGGAGAAACACCTTCTTGCTTCGCCCTGACAGCAATTGGCGTTCCATTACAATCGCTGCCTGATACATACAAAACCTTTTCTCCCTTTAAACGGTAGTACCTTGCAAGTATATCCCCAGGTAACAAACTAGAAATATGACCTAAATGTAATGAACCATTTGCATAAGCCCAAGCACCGCCAATAAAAATACTCATAAATTAAAACCTCCTAATGTAAATTTAATAAAAAAACACAAAAAAACCCCGTCTTAACTGTAATAGTTAAGGACGGGGTTTGAATTCCACGCGGTACCACCTTAATTTGCAAAATAGCTCACACTATCTGCCTCAACAAGTACGGAGTTTTACTTAAACAACTCTTATACTGTGACATTAATAACGAGTGCCAAATCTCGTCGTCTCCTACTAATACAAAAGTACGTTCAGAACGAAGCTCAGAGACCATTGTTCAAATGAATGTTTTTGCTTCTTTTCAGCTACCGAAGCTCTCTGGTGAAAAACAATACCATTTTACTTTTTCTCTTCATTGCCTTTGTTAGATAATTAACAATAGTTTATTCAATAATTATCCAGACGTCAATACCATAGGGACGGTTCTCGCGGTCTTTTTTGTCAAACTTATACCATGGGAACCGTCCCTCTGGACACCTGTTTTAATAATAATCACATCCTATTTTAGGAAAGCTAATAGGAACGATTATGTTTGTTTGCTGTGAAGGGGTGAAACCATGCATGAAAAGCTTTCATTACAAAGTGAGGATCTGGTCCGATTAATTAATCCAGTTCCCATTCATAAAATAGAAGAAATACTTAGAAGATAATAGTATGCAATGGGGACGGTTCTGTACTGACCCCCAAAAGTTAGAGTAAAATCTGGCTTTTGGGGTGTTTATTTATGGGCAAATATAGTGAAGAATTAAAACTATTGGTGGTAAGAGAATATCTGGAAGGAAATCTTGGATATAGAGCCCTTG
>NZ_JACWFG010000031.1 GCF_019749295.1 Neobacillus niacini | reverse complement strand
TTCAGCTTCACCTTTGCTTATTCTCTATCCATACCCTTACAATTTTTTTTGACGAAACTTCCATGGTTTTTTATCTTCATATCCGGGGAGGGTTGTCAAAGGCTTTTCACTTTGACAACCCTCCCCGGATATGTAATCATTCCATGATGGAAGTGAGTCGAAAATAAGAGTTTTATTTGTTATTAATTATTATCTTTCTCTTGGAGTATTCCTCCTGGTATTGCATGAGAACAGCACCAATCAATCGAAAAGCAGATTGTGTATTGGGGAAAATACGAATAACTTTCTCCCTTCTACGGACTTCTTGGTTTAAGCGTTCAAGAGAATTTGTGCTTCGGATATGAGGGTGCATCTTCTCAGGAAAGTTTAGGTATTGAATGGCATCTTCGAAGCCTTCATCTAAAGTTTCCAAGGCTTTAGCATATTTAGCCTCATCCCCAAACTGGTTCATTAATTCATTCTTAAATCTACGGATATCCTCCACCGTAACAGCTTCAAAGACCCGTTTAATCATTGTTCGTATCTCTGCGGAATCCTTCTTGGGGAGTTTCCCTATTATATTGCGTTTAAAATGTACCGTGCATCTTTGCCATGTAGTACCAATAAAATCGCGCTGTATTGCCTTTTGTAGCCCTAGATGAGCATCTGAGATGACCAGTTTTGGAGATTGAAGTCCACGGGATTTAAGCTGTTGAAAGAAACGACTCCAACTGTCGAAATCCTCTGCATGATCCACACTAAGCCCAAGGATTTCACGTGTATTCATCTCGGTAATGGCTGTCGCAATGTACACAGCTTTTGAGACAACTTTGTTATGTTCCCGGACCTTAATATACATGGCATCCACAAAAATATAAGGATAGTACATGACATTCAAAGGGCGTTTGGACCAATCATTAACAATGGGGTCAAGCTTTTGAGTAAGGGAAGATACTAACGATTTCGATATACTTTCCCCACAGAGCTGCTCAACTATATTCGAAACTTTCCGAGTTGAAACACCGTTAATGAACATTTCTAGCATGGAGATGACCAAGGCTTGGTCACAGCGAGCATACTTTTCGAAGACAGAAGTGGAAAACTCACCATTTCTGGTCCTAGGCACCTTTAGCTTTAGTTTCCCAATACCTAGGATCAATTCGCGTTCATAGTAGCCGTTTCGGTAGTCTCGGCGATCTGGAGACCGTTCATAAGCAGCCGCACGTAAGTAATTG
>NZ_JACWFG010000030.1 GCF_019749295.1 Neobacillus niacini | reverse complement strand
TATTATAAACGGGTTTTCTTTCTAGGAACATAGAAAAACCCGATTAAGGGGCACTTTTTATTAAGTGTCCATTAATCGGGTTATAGAGCAATAAAGGAAGCTTTTCTCTTATGCAAAACGATAGTAAATAAGAAGAAAGGTTGCCAAGGTAAAAACAAAATTCAAAAACACAAAGACCATTTGGGAAATCTTTGTCGCATGTATTTTTATTGGGGGATCATAAAACGATACACCCTCAATAATAAAGATAATTAAAACGATATGAATCATTAGGTGTCCAATAATTTCTGTGACACCGAAAAGCATAGTGGTTGAAATAAAGATTAACGTCAGGACAAAAGCCAAGAGACGATTTAATATCCCTACTATCAGTAAATATCCCACGACAAATTCAATAAACGCAGCTAGTACCACAAACGTTGCCGGCGGAAAACCAAAAGTTGGCACACCGTGCTGATGGATAATATCCATGCTCATCGCAGGATATACCCATTTCTCGACAGCTACCCAGCATAAGGATAATCCTGTTCCTAAATAAAGAAAAGGAAATCCCCAATCCTCAAGTTTTGTTTTCCCTACTAATAATACACCAACAATAGCTAGATAAAAGCCGTAATCAAGCATATGAAATAATCCGGAATGGTTGAGCTGATAAATAAATAATCCCAATAAGACAAGCGCGCCAGCTTTTGTCGCATAATGCACAGGTATCAAGAGCAGGATGATTGTTATCCACATTAGTATTCTTATGATTTGATTGGTAATAGCAAATTCTGGTGCGAAAATGGTCCCGGCTAAAACCTGTATAATCAACGCAATCGCAGTTCCGTATTTTAAAATATACCTAGAGGAACGACGGTACTTGTCTAATACCTTATCGACCTTTTTAGTAATTGGAACTTTATCTAGCAGGGGTAATAATTGGGGCAAGACAGCAAGCAGTGCCGCAACCAATAATGTAATGGTCATAAACAGTGGAGATAAGATATGTTCCATGTCTTCTTTTTCTGGAGTAACTTCTGTGAACCACTTTACATGAGCGTCTGCAAAAAGTGGTGAACAAACTATAACCGATACTAGCAAGATGAAGACTTTACCTTTATTTTTCATCTGGTCCTCCCTAAAAGTATTCATCTATATAGTTTTCGGTTACCGGCTTAAATATTCTATTTGAAATAATTATAAAGATGTTAATTCACAGGAGAATGTTTTTCTTCTATAATAAATGCATATAGATAAAAAGCTAGACAGCAAATAGAGTGGATCTATTATTAGGGAGAACAAGAATGTTAAAGGATTTCATTTCAAATGCAACCATTCTGATTGCATCATTTACAGTGATGGGTCAAATTTTTAAAAATATGCCATTGTTCCCTTCTTCATCACATTCTACAAAGCTGTATTGGGGAATTTGCTATGGTATTCTTGGAAACATCTTAATGGTATTTAGTTTCCAAATTAATCCCACTACATTTGCCGACCTGCGGCACCTTGCAATTGTCGTTGCTGCTGCCTTTGGGGGACTTGTTCCTGCCATCATTTCATCTGTCATAATTGCATTAGGAAGGATTACACTCTTTGGTTACACGGACACTGCATTTGTTGCAGCCATCAGTGCACTCCTTACAGGAATCGTTTGTGGATGGTTTTCTAAAATGAACATCCAATCTACATTAAAAGCCTTTTATATGAACCTAATTGGTTTATTTTTTATTTCAATCGTTTTTGCCATTTATATAGAAGATACAAAAACCCTTTTGAATGTATTAATGATTCATTATCTTATTTCTTTAATCGGTGGATTATTTGCTTATCAGATAGCCGTCTACATTGCCAATTCAAATGAGGCTGCAAGAGAATTAAACCAAAGCCTGATAAAATTACAGGAAAGTGAGCAGAGGCTGCATAAAGCAAATGAACTTCTAAATACACTTTCATATTTGGATGGATTGACAGGGATTGGAAATAGAAGGCATTTCGATGAAATTCTTAACCGGGAATGGACGAGGTTAACTTCAATTCATTCACCACTTACTCTTCTCATGTTTGATATTGATTACTTTAAAAAGTACAACGATACTTATGGCCACCTCGCTGGTGATCAATGTCTGCAGAGCATTTCTACTGCCATTAAAGACCTTATTGCTAACCATCCATTTGCCGCGTTTTGTCGATATGGCGGTGAGGAATTTGCCATAATCTTGACCAAAACAAATTTGGAAAAGGCAGTCGATATGGCAAAACTAATTCAAGAGAAGGTTAAGTCACTTAATATTGAGCATAGAAGTTCGGAAATATCAAACATCGTTACAATCAGTATTGGAATTGCCTCGATCATTCCGAGTTCGGAGGGAGACCCAAAAGATCTAATTCATTTAGCTGATAATTCTTTGTATACCTCAAAGGCTAATGGAAGAAATACTATTTCCACTTCATAAATATAAAACGGAAGGTGCTATTCCTTCCGTTCTTATACACATTTCTACAATTACTCTCTAAATTCCATCTTTTTTTCAAAATAATTAGTAAATTTAGTTGTATTAGCGTGAAGAAGAATGTAAAATTTTCCTAAAGGCACAATGGACGGTGAAATAGATGGAGATTACAAAACACCTTTTCTTAAATCTTTCCATTTTAATAATATTGCTCCTTTTTTGCTTAATTTGGCTTGATAGAAGCAGAAAATTAAGATTCTCAAAAACTATTATCATCATCATTTCTGTCCTATTATTATGGATTTGTCTTCAATTCGCCTATAGCCCTGTTCCATTTGTGCGATACGATTTGCGCATCATTCCTATCGTCATTGGCGGATTATATCTTGGAATCGGTCTAATAATGGTTGCGGTATTGATCATGATGAGGAGTCTATATGGGCTTGACTCAGGTTTACTTGCTACAATCTTTCTTTATGTGCCGCTTGCGATTGTCTTCTTTCGGCTGTCACCTTGGTTCTGGAAACAATCTTCCGAACGACGAATTTACATTGCCATTTGTTTAGGTATTGTACTTGGGATTATAAGTACCGCCGGGGAATTTATTAAATATACGGGCAGTCCTTGGTATGATGTTTTGTTCGCCTACTTAGTGCTTCCCCCGCTGGGTATTGGTCTTATTTCTTATTCGATTGAATATATCAGAAAAAGTGTAGAACTAAAACATCAATTAATTAAAGTGGAAAAACTAAAGGCTGTCGAGCAAATGGGTGCTGCCATATCCCATGAAATTAGAAATCCGTTAACTGCGGCAAGCGGGTTTGTCCAGTTACTCAATGATGATTACCTTCCTAGACATAAACGCAGGGAATACCTTTCAATTGTAAAAGACGAACTGAATTCCGCCGAAAGAGTGATTCAAGATTATTTAACGTTTGCTAAACCATCGTTAATCTCGATTGAAGAACTGAATGTTAAAAATGAACTACGGCAAATCATTAATATCTTAACTCCGATGGCAAATCAAAATTCCGTAGAAATCATCACTGATTTTTCGGTTATTGGATTCATTAAAGGAGATAGACAAAGATTCCGTCAATGTTTCATTAATATTCTTAAAAATTCAGTAGAGGCTATGCCAAATGGCGGTCAACTTTACATTGAAACTCATTTTAGTCAGGATTACGTAACAATCTGTATTAGGGATACAGGAATAGGGATGACCTCTGAGCAGCTTGAAAGACTTGGTGAGCCCTACTATTCCACTAAGGGGAAGAATGGTACAGGTCTCGGAATGATGGTCGTTTATAGTATCGTACGGGCTATGAATGGTTTTATTCGCGTCGAAAGTGAATTAGATTCAGGCACTACATTTCGGATAAAGTTCCCAACAATCACGTCATTTAAGAAAAATGAAAATTAGCACAAAAGAAATCGACAGGCATTCTACCTGTCGATTTTAGTTATGCATACATTTTGTTTTCTTCTTTTTGGAAAAAGCTCTTCATCGCATGGAATACATCCGCTTTTTGCTTAAGAATATAATAGCGGAAATGCTCATCCTTGATATTCTTGTAGGCAGACATGAGGGTCGAGTGGCGATTGTACTGATTGACTTCCCCGTATCCAAACATGTTCGAAACCTTCATTAGTTCTTCAACAAGCTTGACGCAGCGAGCATTATCAGACGTAAGGTTATCACCATCAGAAAAGTGGAATGGATAAATGTTGAACTTACGTGGACTATATTTAGCATCAATAATTTCTAAGGCTTTTCGGTATGCCGAAGAACAGATTGTTCCTCCACTTTCACCTTTAGAGAAGAAATCCTCCTCTGTAACAACCTTGGCTTCTGTATGATGAGCAATAAACTCAATTTCTACTGTTTCATATTTTGTACGTAAGAAACGTGTCATCCAGAAGAAGAAGCTTCTAGCCATATATTTTTCCCAAATCCCCATTGATCCACTTGTATCCATCATGGCAATAACGACTGCTTTAGAATCCGGCTTTATCACTTCATTCCAAGTCTTAAACTTCAAATCTTCCTTATAAATAGGATGAAATGCAGGTTTTCCCGTCATTGCGTTTCTCTTAAATGCAGACATCATGGTACGCTTTTTATCGATATTCCCCATTAGTCCTGTTTTACGAATATCATTGAATTCAATATTCTCTACTAAATGCTCCTGCTCTTCTTTTCTTTTTAAATTGGGAAGCTCTAATTGCTTAAACAAAGCTTCCTCTAATTCCATTAATGATACTTCTGCTTCAAAGTAATCCTCACCGGCTTGGTCCCCTGCTCCCTGCCCTTTTCCTGGACCTTTTTGCGCATTAGAACCGTCACGAGCAATAACGTCACCTACTTGGCTCTCACCGTCACCTTGGCCCACGTGTTTGTTTTTGTCATAATTGTAGCGGATTTTATATTCGTCTAATGAACGAATTGGAATTTTAACAACGTCGCGCCCATTGGACATAATAATGCTTTCTTCAGTAATTAAGTCAGGAAGATTGTTTTTGATTGCCTCCTGGACTTTTTCTTGATGCCGCTGCTGGTCATCGTGGCCTTTACGGTGGAGGGACCAATCTTCTCTTGAAATTACAAATTGATGGTTATTGTCAGACAATGTAAAACCCCTCCTTATGAACTTTTCTTGCTTTTTTGAGTCACATTTTCCTGTAACCTTCATAAAATAACTCGAATGTAAAAATGGCATATATTGTTGATTACTTTATCCTATGCAGAAGCAGCAAATAATTTACAAATTATTTTGACAATTGTGCCCGCACCTTTAAAAATGGACGAGCTTTTTCAATTTGCACATACACCACCGCCATATTGAAAAAAACAGACTGGCAGATCTTTCCGCCAGTCCATGCTATTTTCTAGGAAAAATCCTAATTAACGGTTTAGTAGGCTACCTACATAACGCAGGAGTTCGTTTGCTGATGTTGAGTTATAGCCATGTTCGTCAATTAATCTAGCAACAACATCGTTAATTTTCTTTAATTGCTGTTCATCCGGTGTTTTGGAAGAAGTAGTAATCTTAACAACATCTTTAAGGTCTGCAAATAATTTCTTTTGAATTGCTTCACGAAGTCTATCGTGTGAGTTGTAATCAAATCGTTTACCTTTTCTCGCAAAGGCAGAAATTCTAATCAAGATTTCTTCCCTAAACGCCTTTTTCGCGTTTTCAGAAATACCAATTTGTTCTTCAATTGAACGCATTAATTTTTCATCTGGATTGATTTCTTCACCTGTTAACGGATCACGAAGCTTCGCCTTGTTACAATATGCTTCAACATTATCGAGGTAATTATCCATTAACGTTTTAGCAGACTCTTCATAGGAATAAACAAAAGCCTTTTGAACTTCATTTTTGGCAATATTATCATACTCTTTACGCGCTACAGAAATATAATTCATATAACGCTCACGCAGTTCAGCTGTAATCGAAGGATGTTGATCCAGTCCGTCTTTTAATGAACGCAATACATCTAAAGCATTAATAGAAGGAACTTCCTTCCGGATGATAGTAGAGGAGATTCGGTTAATGACATAACGCGGATCAATCCCGCTCATTCCTTCATCTGGATATTCTTTCTTTAGTTCACTTACATCAACTGCATTAAAGCCTTCAACGTTTTCGCCGTCGTACAGACGCATTTTCTTGACTAAGTCAATATCGCCTTTTTTAGGTTCTTTTAGACGAGTTAGAATCGTAAACATTGCAGCTACACGTAATGTATGTGGTGCGATGTGCACATCTGATACATCACTTTCACTAATCATCTTTTCATAGATTCTTTCTTCCTGTGAGACTTTTAAATTATACGGAATTGGCATTACGATAATCCTGGAATGCAAGGCTTCATTCTTCTTATTCGAGATAAATGAGCGGTATTCCGTTTCGTTCGTGTGCGCTACGATCAGCTCATCAGCTGAAATTAGTGCAAACCTGCCTGCTTTAAAGTTTCCTTCCTGCGTTAACGAAAGAAGGTGCCATAAGAATTTTTCATCACACTTCAACATCTCTTGGAATTCCATCATTCCGCGGTTTGCTTTGTTTAGTTCACCATCAAAACGGTAAGCACGTGGATCTGATTCTGAACCAAATTCAGCAATAGTGGAAAAGTCAATACTTCCTGTTAAATCAGCAATATCCTGCGATTTCGGATCGGATGGACTAAAGGTTCCAATTCCCGTCCGCTTATCCTCTGAGAAAAAGATTCTTTCGACTAGCACATCTTCTATTCTTCCACCGTACTCCTGCTCAAGGCGCATCATATTTAATGGTGAAAGATTTCCTTCAATTCGAATACCATACTCTTCATAAAAATCCCGGCGTAAATGATGCGGAATTAAATGAAGAGGGTCTTCATGCATAGGGCAGCCTTTAATGGCGAATACAGAACCTCTATCTGTATGAGAGTAGGCCTCTAAACCACGTTTTAGCATGGTAACTAGAGTTGATTTACCACCGCTTACTGGACCCATCAGCAATAAAATCCGCTTTCTTACATCCAGCCTCTTAGCAGCAGGATGGAAGTATTCCTCCACAAGTCTTTCCAATGACTCCTCTAAACCAAATAATTGATTTCCAAAGAAATTGTAATTTTTAGTACCCTTTACTTCCTCAATTCCAGCGTCTTTGATCATATTATATACTCGTGAATGTGCAGATTGTGCTACCCATGGCTTTTCTTTTAACAACTGTAGGTAATCTCCAAATGACCCTTCCCAACGCAGCTTTTCTTCCTCTTCTCGAAACATCTCAATTTTTTTTAGGATATCCATAAGGCCCTCCCCCTGTAGAGTTATCAGAGACGATTAATATACTCTATGCGCCAATGAACTTGAACATGCGTAACGTTGAAGTATTCCTGCCTATCTTTTTTGTTTTTAAAAAGAATGGAATATTGTGCTTTTCATTTTTTTAAGATAGGCTATAATAAATGTATATGTGTCTAATTCAAGAAATATCTTAAAATTAAGGAGGCTTTACATAAGCATGGGAACATTTCTAGTTATTTTAGTTATGGTGGCGTTTCTAGCAGCTATCTTTACAGCAGGCTATAATGATAAGCCAGGTTCAAGTAAATAATATTTTTTACACGCAAATAGGCTGCCAAGAAGGCAGCCTTTTATATTTATCAGAACTGTATGCATTTTTGTAAAAACTGTTTTTTGTAGGAGCTGTACACTTTTTTGTATAAGCTGTATTCTTTTTTGTATAAGCTGTATGCTATTTTGTACAAACTGTACGCTTTTTTGTATAAGCTGTATGCTATTTTGTACAAACTGTACGGTTTTTAGTAAAAGCTGTACGCTTTTATCTCAAATCCATCTTATTTTTTTGAACAAATTCCTTCATATACATCCGTGTTTGTTTTTCTAGCATATTGGCCATTTGTTCTGACCAGGTGTCCTTTCTTTTTCCTCCCGTCCGCTGCTCATAGTAACGAGAGATGGTTTGGTTGTAGTCCTGAAGCTGGCGCAAATATACGTCCTTATCCTGCTCATATTCTTCCTCATGATAGACATGCTCTAGAGGCAGTCTTGGCTTTTGATCATTTATTTTCTCTGGATAGCCGATTGTCATTCCAAAAAGCGGGATTACCCTGTCAGGTGTCTTTAATAATACTTTTACAGCTTCAAGGTTATTTCGAATTCCACCTATGTAACAAATGCCGAGCCCCATTGATTCCGCAGCAATTGCCGCATTTTGGGCTGCTAATGCTGCATCGATTAGTGACACCATAAATTTCTCAGTACTTTCAATTGAAGGAAGTACATCTTTCCCTTCCACTTCACCAATCAATTCATGTCTGCTTAAATCTGCACAGAAGACAAAGAGATGTCCATTCTCTGCAACATATTCTTGGTTTCCGGCTATCTCCGCAAGCTTCCGCTTTTTATCTTTATCCTTGATACCGATAATGGAGTAGGCTTGGATAAAACTTGATGTTGAGGCAGCCTGCGCACAGGCAACAATCGTTTTGATTTGTTCATTACTTAACTGCTTGTCCTTAAAATCACGGATAGATCGATGATTTAATATTGTAGTAATCACTTCATTCATAATGATACTTCCTTTCTCTGTTTAGCAAAAAGAGGCCTTTAGCGGCCCCCTATTTTAAATGACGATAGTCTTGCTGACGAAGCGCTTCATATATTAGAATCGCAGCGGTGTTTGATAAATTCAAGGAACGAATATTATCATTCATCGGAATCCGCAGGCTGACATCCTTATTATTTTCAATTACTTCTTTTGGAAGCCCAGTCGTTTCACGGCCAAAAATGAAATAATAATCTTTATCAGGATTGCTATAATTGAAGGAGCTGTAGGCCTTCTCACCAAATTTCGTGATATAGAAAAACTCTCCGCCTTCATTCTTCTGATAAAAGTCATCCAAAGAATCATAATAAACAATATTTACAAATTCCCAATAATCCAATCCCGCTCGCTTTAACATCTTATCATCGGTAGAAAACCCTAATGGACGAATCAAATGTAAAGATGTATCAGTTCCAGCACAAGTTCTGGCGATATTTCCTGTGTTTGATGGTATTTGCGGCTGATATAGTACGACATGTATTGCCAAGAATCTCACCTCATAAAAAAAACTCTTTTAACATTATACCATTATCAACCAGCCAGACAAATTTTCTTACCCATCGACAATCGTAAAAAACTTATATTTAATATTTGGTTTGTAAGCGGATGAATCTTCATAGGCCCAGTACCTCATACGGCTGTTGTACGTATTGGCGTTAACTAGCGGCATTCCATAGGCATCCTTGGCAGTGACAATCGTGTTATGGTTATAACGCCCATCCCCCTCGAAATCGTAGCAGATAACATCCCCCATTAGCAATTGATCCGGACTGCTGACTTCTTTTGCCCGTAAGCCACTTTTGGAATTTGCCAAATACAATCGTAATGAATGGGCCACTGTCCAGCTATAACTCCAAATATTATTTTGGAGCCACCAGCCTGTTCCCCTGTTTGGGTATCCCCTCATTGGGGCTCCGCCAGCATGGAGGCATTGCGAGATATAATTTGTACAGTTGTTTTCAAATGTCTTATAGGCGGGATTGTAACTATTCCACCAGCGTTCCGCATATTGAACCGCTTTTAAGCGATTATATTGATAACTTTTCCGTTCCTCTTGTTCATCCTCTGCTGCAATTTCCAATTCAGCCTGCTTTGCATAGGGATTTATTTCTTTATCCATAATCAAATCATTTTTAAAAAACTTGCACATCCGTACTTCTACTTCTTCTTCTTGGTACAGCGTTCCTCTTTGTTTGATTAAGTATTGGTAATGAACCTGATAAATCGTGGTTTGAAAATCTCCATCCAATGATTGATTGAGGATGTTCCCCCGTGCCTTAACCTTGACGATTTCTGCGGAACGTTTAGCCAAAGACTCCAGCTTCTGTTCAGCCTTTTCATAATTTCCAGACTGCCTCTTACTCTTTGAAACAAATTGTTCGACTCGTCCTTCAAACAATTCTTGGAGTGATTGATCCACCTTTATCTCCCCCTTCTGTTTCATACATATGTACAGAAGGGAAATTTAATCAAAAAAAATGAGCGCAGACAGAATGTCCTCCGCTCAATTAGTTCTTAAGTTTTAGCAGGCTTTTTTCAATCTCACCCTTAATATCTAAATCATCTTCTTTTTCTACTATTTTCTCTAATCCTTCAATTGCTTCTGGACTGCCAATTTTACCGAGCGCCCACGCAGCAGTTTCTTTTAGAACAGTGCTGGTTTCATTTTCTAAAACAGCCAGTAAATCTGGGATGGCACTATTATCTTTGAAATGGGCCAGCGCGATGATGGCATTACGCTGAATCGGCTTTTTACCTCTCCATGAACCTGCCACAGATCCAAATTTGTTTTTAAATTCACGATTACTCATTTTTAACATTGGTCTTAAAAGTGGTTTGGCTATCTCGGGGTCAGCCTCCATTTCCTCATGGAAATGAAAGTCCTTCCCTTTATTAACAGGGCAGGAGGTTTGACAGGAATCACAGCCATAGACCCGGTTGCCAATTTTATCTCTAAACTCTTCTGGGATCGCAGCTTTGGTTTGTGTTAAAAAGGCAATACAGCGCTGAGCATTAATTTGACCGCCTTGGACCAGGGCTTCCGTTGGGCAGGCCTCGATACAGGCTGTACAGGAACCGCATTGATCCTCCATCGGTGAATCGGGTGCGAAAGGTATGCTAGTAATCATTTCACCCAAATACACATATGAACCAAACTCGGGTGTTAGTACAGCGCAGTTCTTCCCGCTCCACCCAATACCTGCTCTTTGGGCAACTGCACGGTCAGATAGTTCACCTGTATCAACCATTGATTTGAGACGAGCCTCTGGCACTTTTGCTAAAATAAACTCCTCTAGCTTCTTTAAGCGATCTCTTAAAATATGATGATAGTCTAATCCCCATGAGGCACGGGAAAAGAATCCTCTTCTCTCACCTTTTCTCCCTTCCACACGGACCTTCATTTTTGCTGGATATGCAAGTGCTATCGAAATGATTGATCTCGGCTCTGGAAGAAGCAAGGCTGGTGTCACTCGTTTTTCAATGTCAGGCTCTTCAAAGCCTGATTGAAAGCCAAGTTCTTGCTGGCGAATCAATCTATTCTTCAACTCAGTAAAAGGATCTGCTGTGGTAAAACCAATTTTATCTATTCCGATTGTTTTACTATAAGCAATTACTTCCTCCTTCAATTGATCAATATCCATTTGGAAACCTCCTTTCCTAAAAATGATTTATAGTAAGCCGCTAATTTTTAGGTGCACATCTAATTATGATAAACTATTTTTATTATATTTTGGAGGTGGAATCATTGGAAATTCAGCTTTCATCAGAAATTATTAGCAAGATTCCTAATTTTAAGCTTGGAGTCATTGAATATAAAGATATTACGGTAGGCGATTCCCCACAAATGGTAAAAGGAAGGCTGCAGCTTTTTCAAGAATCGATTTACTTTGATTTAGAAAATAACAATCTAACAGAGCTGCCAGGAATCCAAGAATGGCGCAGTATTTTTAAAACCTTTGGCAAGGATCCTAATCGGTATCGTCCTTCTGTAGAGGCTCTATACCGAAGAGTACAGAAACAGAATTATCTAACTACGATTCAAAGTGCCATTGATATCAATAACTTTTTCTCGCTGCAATATCAAGTACCAATTGGTATTTATGACACAGACAAATTAGTGGGAACAATTAAGATTGAAGTGGCGAAGGCAGGAGAAGAATACACAGGTCTGAATGGCCGGATGAATTCGTTAGAAAACCTGATTGTCTCCTGCGACCAGTTTGGACCATTTGGGAGTCCTTTTGTAGATTCCAACAGAGCATCGGTAACAGAAGAAACCCAGAATGCGCTGCAGATCATCTATTTACAGCCTTCTACAGCGGTGAATAATGCTGAAAGACTGACAGAATCATTGATGAAGATGTTCACACAAATACATGGCGGTGACGCAAACTTCTATATACTCGGAAGTCAGTAGGGTGTTATTCGAGCCCGCCATGGTGTAATATGCCCGTTCACGATACGAAATAGCGTAGCGGGTATTCGTGCCCGGCACTGGGTAATTTGCTCGTTTACGGTAACGAGTAGCGGTTATTCGTGCCCAGCACGGTTTAATATGCTCGTTAACGGTAACGAATAGCGAATTTTAACAAGGAACAACTATTTTAGAGAGTTCCTATTTTAACTTATTCTTGAATATAGAAAAAACGCAATGCATCGTTCTCAAGTAACGATACACTGCGTTTGGTAATATGTATGGAGCGGGTGATGAGAATCGAACTCACAACATCAGCTTGGAAGGCTGAGGTTTTACCACTAAACTACACCCGCACAAAAGTAAGTATTAACAAATGTTAAAGAACTTAAACACATTTATTATATTACAAAGTTTTTACTCTATCGTCAAGACCATTTTGCGTTTTTTGT
The DNA here is from genome assembly GCF_019749295.1 of Neobacillus niacini. Taxonomy (GTDB): domain Bacteria; phylum Bacillota; class Bacilli; order Bacillales; family Cytobacillaceae; genus Neobacillus; species Neobacillus niacini_D. Next base: position 18,330 of record NZ_JACWFG010000030.1, on the reverse strand, counting down.
CGAAAAAAATCATTAATAAATTATCTGATCTACTTTTTTGTTTAATGATATGCCAGCGTAACAGTATTAATACCGTTTTTTTATTTAGTTAAAAGTTCTACAACTAAATAAAGAACCGGTATGGTCACAACACAAAACAACGTAGTTAGCAATACACCTAAAGACGCAAAAGAGGTGTCAGCGCCATATTTTTGTGCATAAAGGGAAATTGTTGGTGCACAAGGCATTCCAGACACTATTACAGCAATGACTAGCAAAGAAGATGGGACGGATAGCGCAGCAAACGGGATTAATAGCAAAGGGATAAATAGAAGTTTAGCTATCGCCATATTCCACAATGAGCCGGTTTTCATCATCGAAAGAAGGGATATAAATTTCACATTAACGATTAAACTTCCTACTACGATCATGGATAGAGGAATGGTCATCTTTCCAATCATTTCAAAACCATGAGAAATCACATCTGGCAAGCCTACAGGCAGTAAAAAGATAACCATTCCTGTTAATGTGGAAAGAATCCCTGGATTCAAGAATATACTTTTCCATTTCATTTCTTTCTTATTTTTACTAAAAAGGTATATGCCATACGACCAAATTAATAATAAATAACATAAATTAAACATGGTTAGGTAAATAATTCTCTGGTTTCCAAAAACAATAAAAATTACAGCGTAACCAATAAATCCTTGATTTCCAAAAATGATTAACCCTTCATAAACACTATTTTGTTTTTCTGGAAGTTTGGCACGTTTTCTCATCCATATGGCTAAAAGACTTGATAATAAAAGCACATAAATTGACATTGTGATGAGCCAGAAAAATTCTATGACTAAGCTAAAAGAAAAGGAGATATCTAATGAAAATAAAATAAGGGCGGGTAATGTAATGTAAAGAATCAATTGTGTAAACACATCATTTGCATTTTCCTTAAGGATTCCACTTTTCCTAGCGAAAAAGCCTACTACTGCAATTCCATAAAGCATTAACATTTCTTGCAAAAAGACACCCGTTGAATCCATGACTTCCCCCTCCCTTCATTATTGGTATGAACAAAATACCTAGATGGTTAATAAATATTAGGAAGGTATGACCTTAAGAAAACAAAATAGATGAAACCTTTTCGATTTCATCTAACAATAAAACTAAAATTAGAAATATTCTCGTTTTAGCTGTGCTGCAATAATATTTTTTTGGATTTCAGAGGTTCCTTCATAAATTTTGGTTATTCTTGCATCCCGATAGAAGCGTTCCACAGGGAATTCAGCAATATAACCTAATCCTCCGTGAATCTGCACAGCTTTATCTGCGACACGATTATAAACCTCGGAACCGAGCAGTTTTACCATAGCCGCTTCCTTAATGACCTTCATCTCTTGGTCTACCATCCATGCAACTCGGTAGGTCATACTCCTTAAGGCTTCTATATCAAGAGCCATGTCTGCCAAATAATGTTGAATAATTTGCTGTTCAAAAATCGGTTTACCGAACTGGATTCTTGTATTTGCATGGTGAATCGACATCTCTAGAAGCTTTTCGGAAGAACCTAGATTTCTTGCGGCAAGCCCTGCCCGGCCATTAGCAAGAATTTTTAAAGCGTTGACATACCCTTGTCCCTCTTGACCAAGCACATTTTCAACAGGTACTTCACAATCTTCAAAGAAAACTTCTGCAGAATGGGACCCGTGAAGACCCATTTTCTTTTCATTTTTCCCTACTTTGAACCCTGGGAAGTTTTTCTCTACGATAAAGGAGGTAATGCCCTTTGCTCCCTTCGATGGATCTGTTACTGCCATCACTGTAAAGACATCAGCAATCGGTGCGTTTGTAATGTAATGTTTGCTCCCATTTAAGATATATTTGTCCCCTTTTCTTACAGCGGTTGTTTTCAAGTTCGTTGCATGTGAGCCTGCACTAGGTTCTGTCAAAGCAAAGGCACCGATTTTTTCCCCTCTTGCCATTGCGGGCAAATATTTTCTTTTTTGTTCTACATTTCCCATTTCTACGATTCCTACAGAACCAATCCCCGTATGGGCACCGATGACGGTGGTATACCCATTATGAGTTCTGCCTAATTCCTCGTATATCGCACACTTGCCAATCATTCCTATACCCGTTCCGCCGTATTCTTCCGGAATGCTCAATCCAAATAAGCCCATTTCCTTGGACATAGCCATAATATTTTCAGGAATTTCGTCCTTTTCTTCAATCTCCATTGCAAGCGGTTCCACTTCACTATCAATAAAATCCCGAATACTATGTTTTAAAAATATGATATCTTCAGGTAATTGGAAATCCATAATCTCCACTTTCCTTTCTATTTAACTATTTAACGTGTAATCAACAAATCCGCTAAACTTGCATATTTTCCACAATCGTTGTAATACCCTGTCCTCCTCCAATACAGAGAGTGACTAATCCATGCTTTACTTCTCTTCGTTCCATCTCGTGCAATAGTTTTGTCATTAGAATGGCACCTGTAGCTCCTAGAGGATGACCTAATGCAATCGCTCCCCCATTTACATTCACTCTTTCTAAATCCAAATTAAGTTCCTTTATCACAGCAAGAGCTTGAGCCGCAAAAGCTTCATTTAATTCAATTAATCCGATATCCTCTAAAGTGAGACCAGCAAAAGATAGCGCTTTCCTCGTAGACTTCACCGGGCCAATTCCCATAATTTCTGGAGAAACCCCTGAAACAGCTTGAGCAATAATTTTTGCTTTTGGTCTAAACCCATACTGGTGTGCAGCATCTTCCGACATCATTAACACCGCAGAAGCCCCATCGTTCCGTCCACTGCTATTTCCTGCAGTTACCGTACCGTTTTCTTTAAACACTGGTTTCAAATTGCCCATCTTTTCCAGACTGGTTAATCGCGGGTGCTCATCAACCTCAAAAGTCTTTACTTCTTTTCGCTGCTTGACTTCATAAGGAACAATTTCCTTTTTAAACACCTCACTCTTTATTGCTTTTTGTGCAAGTTCCTGACTGCGAAAGGCAAATGCATCTTGCTGCTCTCTCGAAATTTTATATTGCACAGCTAAATTTTCCGCAGTATATCCCATGGTTAGATTCCCATAGACCTCAATTGGCTGAGAACGCGGTTGGCTTTCTGTATTTGGATCAACAATCTCTCCATTCCCTGAACCGTATCCATAGCGAGCCTTTCTTATATAATAGGGTGCTGTGCTCATCGATTCGGCGCCGCCGGCTATTATTACATCTGATATCCCGCTCATAATCTGCAAGGCTGCATTATTTATGGCTTGAAGTCCTGAACCGCATTGTCTGTGAACAGTATAACCTGGGACCTCAACTGAGAGCCCTGCACGTAAAAGAGCCAATCGGGCAAGATTAGGGATATCCGCACTTTGTTTTGCCTGCCCCATAATCACCTCTTCTACTTCATTTTTGTCAATTCCTGTTCGTGATACAATTTCTGTGATGACTTTTGCACCAAGAAAGTCTGCTTCTATTTCCTTTAAGCTTCCTCCAATTCGCCCCACTGCAGTACGAACTGCATCAATAATGACAACATTTCTCAATTTTCATCCTCCTCGTACTTTTGGCCATTAAGGAATGGAGTTAAATCATAAAATTTGTTCTACATTAGAAACACTATTCCCCTCTTGGATCAATAATACTATCCATCTTCTTTATAGGTCAATCTAGGATTCTGAAAATTGTTAATATTAACAAAAAACCGTTCTAGTTTTCTAAGCCAGCCCTCAAGTGGGGCTGTTATCCTTATTAGACATAAGTTTCCTAAAGAATAATAGAGTAGTCCAATTTGGGCTACTCTATTTTATCGAACTAATTTTATAGATAGTGGAAAGTTTTATTCCAGTGAAAATTTCACAATATCATCCAAATAGTTCATTGAATTATATCCATAAATCTCCAGCCTTTTAGGAATTATATTTTCTCCAGCGGTGTTTGGATGTAACTCTGCTTTAAAAACTGTAATGTAATGATGGGGTTGTTCAATTTCTTCATATGATATAGGTTCATTCATATTGTATTCCACCCCATTTTTATCAACAATCACTCCTTCAGAATTCAACTCCATTGAAACAATTTCACTTTCATCCTCGCCCACAATTTGGAAGTTAAGAAACTCATATGATCGATTTTGAGGATTACTTATGACAACTTTCGTCGGCTGTCCAACTTCCACCTTGTCGATAGACATTGTACTGCCTGCATATTCGAAGGTTTGGGGATACTCCTGCGAAGCATCCAATACAATGGTTTTTGGTTCTTCTATAGTAAAATAAACTGATTCGAATTGAACCTTAACCTCAGTTGGCTTTCCCACAAAAAGTGGTTCAAAGTGTGTTTGCATAGGAATCCAATTTTCTTCATATGTTGTTTCTAAAAAAGAGCCGCCATTACTATCAGCTTTTACTTTTTTATTGTTCACTTCTAGATTATTAAAATTAATCACGTCTATCCGCTTCCCTGGCTTCTGAATATTAATACCATATTGTAGAACTGTTGCTGTCGGAGCAATAGATAGTTTATCAAATCGAACCGGGATTCCTTCGACTATTGCTTCTTCATCCAAGGCATATTCAACGGAAGGCTGTTTTGTAACAGGGATTTCAAAGTTCCACTCCCCTGTTTCACTTTCCATGCCCCCGTAAACCGCAATACCATTCTGGTCCGCGGCCTCACGAATCAATTTATTGATTTTTGTAATTTTTAATTTTACTGTTCCGTTATCACTTTTGAGTGGCTGCAGACTTAACCTCCCATGATAAACATTCTTTTCTTCGGTATTTACTTCACCTTCAAGGTCAGGGGGATAGTACCTTGGATATGCTCTGGTATTCATGATTTTATAATCGTTCTCCACAAAAACACCATCAAAAGCATCTAAAAAATATTGATTGTCTTCTTCTGTATCTTCTATTTCGTAAAAAACCAGCGTCTGTACTTCATCCGCAATCGCACTCTTAATCTTGATTTTCACCCCATCACTCTCGGCTTCCAAGTTTAAACTTTCACCAAGGTCCTGTTGAAGAAATGCACGCAATTCCTGATCTTTTTCTGTCCATGTATAGTAGGATTTAGAAAACACACCTGTGAAAAGTTCTATTCCTATTAATATTGTGAATATCCCTGCAAATACAAGCACGTTTCTTATACGTTTCTTGTTCTTTTTCTGCCTTTGCTTTTCCTTAACTGCCAGTCTCTCCATAATACTTTCCATGAAACCAGATGGTACATGTACAGCTTCCATTTTATCAGCAAGATTTATCAACGTTAACATAACATCTTGAAATGTACCCAAATCACCCTGACAGTCTGGGCAATGATAAATATGTTTCTCTAGTTCAATCTTTTTCGGACGAGCCAAGGTTCTCTCTAGGTAATCGATGTAATCCTTTTGATACTCTTTACAGCCATTATAGAGAGACCTCTCCCCCATTTCGTTTCTAAGTGACTGAATTCCGGAAAGCAAAAGCTCTTTCGTTTTTTCCACAGAAACTTGGAGGAGACGTGCCACTTCCTCCATTGGAATGCCCTTTAGATAGGTGAGGACCAACACTTCTTTCTCGTTCACTTTCAATTGATCTAATGCTTTAAATATATCCTGACGTGATTCAGTTTCCACTCTTGTTAGTAAACTTCTATTCTCAGAAAGCTCCCGGCAGATAGTTATGAAGATGGATGTGACCCATGTTTCGAATGATGTTTCATTTTTAAATCGAGGAAATTGCTTATGAACCTTTATAATAGCCTGGTAAAAGAGCTCTTCCATTTGCTGCCGATTTCCAAGATAGGACCAGCCGAGTGCATAGTACGATTGTTTATTCAAATCGAACCAATCGAATATGGATTTTACACTTTTTTCACTAATTGGAGTGATAAAACTGCGTTCTATTTTTGGGACCATTAAAATGTCCCCCCTTTGCATTCTCTTTAAACCTTTTAGAGCTCTTCAATATGTTCCTTTATCCATTATTCGACCTTTTACTTATATTTCCTCTTTCTATATTAATCATTTATAGAACGCGGATTCGAATAATATTTGATTCTGAAGTTACCACTATTACTTTCATATAAAAAAGAACATCTCTTATCCAAGATGTCCCTTCATATTTCTATTAATGTGATAAAACGTTGATACTAGCACTTTCTTTCTTTCCGTGCAGTAAAAAGTAAAGAACAGAAGAAAGCAGCACTACAACTCCTAGAATGATATAAAGCGTCCTATAGCTCGTAAATGGAAGGAAGAATCCGAGCAGATAAGGACCGAATCCTAATCCGGCATCGAGAAATATAAAGAAGGTTGACGTAGCCAGTCCCATACGATGAGGAGGAGTCAGTTTAACAGCAATTGCCTGAGTGCATGACTGCATATTCCCAAATCCGAGTCCAATAAGTATACCCGCTGCTAACAAAGTGATGCTGCTGTGGGATGAACCTAAAAGCAGCATTCCAGCAGTAAAAAGAACAAAGGCGGGATACATCACGTAATTTGCCCCTTTCACGTCCATTATACGGCCTGTGAATGGACGTGAGATCAATACTGCTACTGAATAGACAAGAAAGAAGAAACTTGCAGCATCAACCAGGTCTATTTCAATTGCATAGAAATTAATAAATGAGAGAACACTTGAGTAACAAAAACCTATAATTAATGTAATGATTGCAATGGGAACTGCCTTCGGCTCAATAAAATGAGAGAGTTTGACTCCATTTATTTCAGTTTTCTTTATTAATCCATCCACAGCCGGCACAGACACAAAGAATGCTGTGATCAAACTGAAGATACCTAACACCAAGCAGAGACCAAAAATTAATTGAGTACTTGTATGCTGGCTCATATATAGTCCAATGAAGGGTCCGACTGCTGTAGCCAATGTCGAACTCATACTGTAATACCCGATACCTTCTCCTTTTCGCCTTTTCGGAATAATCTGAGCCACTATTGTTCCAGTTGCTGTGCTTGCGATACCCAGTGTAATACCATGTAATAAACGAGTGATTAGCAGGAAGGTAATACCCAAATGGATAAAATATAAAGATGTTGTTACTATATAAAGAATTAATCCAATGAATAACGTTCTTTTACGGCCAATGGAATCTATACTGCGGCCGATAAACAGACGCCCAATTAAAGTCCCAACAATAAAAATTCCTGTAACAAGCCCTGCTTGGCTTGTAGAAGCATTGTATTCATCAACTGCATATACACCTATAATCACGATTAACAAATAAAAGACTAACGTTAATAAAAAATTGACGCTGGAAACAATGATGAAATCCTTTGTCCATAATTTAGGTTTACTCACTTTTGCTTCCCCCGCCTCTCATAATATTTTCCTGGATTTTAGGAAGCGTTTGAAACGTAATCATTTGCTCATCATTCGCGATACCTGCCATAACACTATTTTCTAAAGCTGTGATTTTTTTTCTACATGCCTGGTAAATTCCTTCTCCTGCTTCAGTTAACTGAATGACTTTCTCACGCCTATCCATACCAGGGATTTGTTTCACCATTTGGAGTTCTTCCAATCGGTGAACCCTCCTCGTAATGGTTGGTTTTTCTACATTATAATTATTTGCAATATCAATAAGTGTCGAAGGTCCATTATTTTTAATATAAAAAATAACTTGCCATAATGAATAAGAAAGCTCATAAGTACTCATTAGTTCATTCATTCTGGTTATAAGCGGTCTATACAGACTTAAATATCTCTGAAAAAAACCTTCCAATTCTTTCTCCCCCTTATCATTAAATAGTTACCATGGATAACTATTACCAAAGATAACTATATATATATTAATAAAAGATGTCAAGATGAACGCCTTTAACTAAGCCTGGGTTAAAGCACTATGAGTACATTTGCACTAATATTCTTTCACAGATTACTAGTAATAATATTTATATAAGCAAAAAAAAAAAGACCTGCAAGCAGGTCTTTTTTTAGCTATTATTAAGCTTTTTGAACGTTTGTAGCTTGTGGGCCACGTTGTCCTTGTTCAATTTCAAAAGTTACACTTTGACCTTCGTCTAAAGATTTGAAACCTTCGCTTTGGATTGCTGAGAAATGTACGAATACGTCCTCTCCTGCTTCACGCTCGATGAATCCAAATCCTTTTTCTGCATTAAACCACTTTACTTTACCTTGTTCCATAATTGTTGCCTCCTAGTGCGGATCTCCACACAATGTGTTACTATCCTTGCTCAAATACTTTAGACGAAAAACAAAATCTATTCTCAATCTGAAAAAGAACAAAAATAACTCTTATCAAGAGTAACAGATATATCATGAAATAGCAAATAGCAGCATTCCTATTCTAATGAACACCATATCTTTAACAGATATAATATTTAGAATTTTTAATCTAAGATTATATTAATAAAATATATTGACTCGCCATTTTACTCGTGATAAATTACTTTTTAATAAATATAAAATATATTCTATGACGAGAAAGAGTAATTGTTTCTTTAAAAGAAATACTCGGAATATGGGTGGTACCACGAGCACAAACTCGTCCCTATTAAGGGGCGAGTTTTTTTATACAATTTTTATTCAAGGTGGTTATCGTAATGAAAAATTTAATTGTGATCACGGGTTCATTAGTTGTGGCTTTTGCCTTTAATTTCTTTCTCGTTCCTTATGGAATCTTGAGCAGCGGGATAAGTGGAATTGCGATCTTGATTGGGTTAGTCACTCCATTTGATATTGGCTTAATGAATCTACTGCTAAATTTACCCTTACTGATTCTAGGCTATTATAAACTTGGGAAAATGATTACGATTAATACACTCATTTGTGTTCTATCACTCTCCGGTTTCTTATACATGTTGCCCACTGTTCCTGTGACAGATAACATATTGCTCTCAACCATTTTTGGAGGGATCATTGGAGGGATTGGGATAGGCATTATTTTAAAGTCCTCCGGTACTTCTGGTGGTTTAGATATCATTGCGATTATCCTTTCCCGAACAAGTAATCTTCCTATTGGTCTTCTTCTAACAGGTATGAACGGCATTATTGTTCTTATTTCTGGAGCTGCATTTGATTGGAATATCGCCTTATACACGCTTTTGTCTATATATTTAACGGGTAAACTGATCGATACCATCCATACGGATCATATTAAATTGACCATGCAGATTGTAACTACAAAAGGTGAGTTAATACGAAAGGATTTACTGGAATCAATTTATCGAGGGATTACAATCACTGAAGGCTATGGCGGTTACTCCCAAGAGAAAAAACAGATTATCATGATGGTCGTTACACGCTACGAAACGATACAAATAAAAAAAATTGTCCGTACCCATGATGAAAATGCATTTATAAATATATTTGAGACTGTCGAAGTTGACGGTGTATTTGCTAATAATTAGGCAGGTTTTTTTGAGCAAGAAATCTATTTTCCCACCCTTAAATTGGACTTGAATCCGGAACTACTTTATTTAAAAATAGCTGATTTAATACTAACTGCGGCATTCTTGCCACTGAACAATAAATAAAAAAAGAGTGTCAAATTTATATCCAATTTGACACTCTTTTTAATTAATATTTTATTCTCAATTTGCTTGTTTTAACGTACGTTTTAGGAATTCCCTAGTACGGTCTTGCGTTGGATTATTGAAAATTTGTTCTGGACGTCCTTCTTCAGCAATAACTCCCTTATCCATAAATACCACTCGATCAGAAACTTCTTTTGCAAATTCCATTTCGTGCGTTACGATTAACATTGTAAGACCTAATTCTGCTAGTTCCTTCATGACTTTAAGAACTTCCCCGACCATTTCTGGATCAAGAGCGGATGTTGGTTCATCAAACAACATTACATCTGGTTCCATGGAGAGTGCTCTTGCAATCGCCACTCGCTGTTTTTGGCCGCCGGATAATTGCTTTGGCTTCGCGTTAATATATTTGTCCATACCAACAACCTTCAAGTACTTCATCGCTACTTTTTCAGCTTCTTCTTTGGAACGTTTTAATACTTTTACTTGGCCTACCACACAATTGTTAAGAACATTGTGATTGTTAAATAAGTTAAATTGTTGAAACACCATACCTAAGTGCTTCCGATAATCAGCTACATCGTGCTTGTCATCTAGAATATTTTCACCTTGATAGATGATTTGGCCGCCGCTTGGTTTTTCTAAAAGATTAATACAACGAAGAAGGGTTGATTTACCAGATCCAGAGGAACCGATGATGGTGACTACTTCTCCTTTGGTCACTGAAAAATTAATGTCTTTTAATACTTCATGTGTTCCAAAAGATTTGTTTAAATGTTGAATATCAATGATTTTTTCCATATTCACTCCTCCTTCTTCTCCCATTATTTTTGGTTTACATCGTTTGAAATCATCGTATAGTTATCAGAGCCATCTAATTTCTTTTCAAGGTATAGCAATATTCTTGTTACAATAAAGGTCATCACAAAATAAATCATACAGGCTACGAAAAAGGATTCAAAATATCTAAAGTTATTTCCTGAAATCGATTTTGTAACGAAATATAATTCTGTTACAGAAATAACATTCAAAACGGACGTATCTTTAATATTAATAACAAATTGATTTCCTGTTGCCGGTAGAATATTTCGAATAACCTGTGGTAAAACTACATTCCACATCGTTTGGACATGATTCATTCCTATAGCATTCGCTGCTTCGAACTGTCCTTTATCAATTGAAACAATCCCGCCGCGAACAATTTCCGCCATATAGGCTCCTGTGTTAATTGATACAACAATAATTGCTGCTACAAGAACATTCATATCAATACCAAATGCTAACGCAGAACCATAATAAATAACCATTGCTTGTACAATCATTGGTGTTCCACGGAAGAATTCAATATAGATAGAAAGAATTGCGTTAATAACTTTTAAAAGTACTTTCTTCGCTCCCCGTTCAGGAACTGGGATTGTTCGTATTACCCCTGCTAATAATCCGATCATTGCTCCCAGAACTGTCCCAATAAGAGCAATCAAAAGTGTTAAACCAGCACCACGAAGGAACATAGGCCAGTTTTCAGAAATGATTGTAATGACCCACTCAAGACTCATCTTTTATCCTCCTATACTGTATAAAACCGACTGTATGTTGTTATACAGCCGGTTTCTTCAATTTTTATTTTGCTGCTGGTTGATTCTTAATAGCACTATCCATAAAGCTAGTACGTTCTTCTTCAGGTAAACCAGCTAAAATTTCATTGATTTTATCTGTTAAGTCACTGTCTTTTTTAAGACCGACAGCGATTGCTGTATCATCTGCTGATGTTTTGAATCCTTCTTTAAATTCAACCATTACATAGTTTTCATTTGCAGCCGATGCACTAACACCTTCTGGACGCTCTGAAACGTATCCATCAATCATTCCTGATTCAAGAGCAACTCTCATTGCTGGGAAGTTGTCCATCGCTGTTTTCTTGTCTACACCTTCAATTTGATCAATCACTGAATAGTGAAACGTATTTAATTGAGCAGTAACTTTTGCACCTTTGAAATCATGGATAGATGTTGCACCTTCATACTTGCTGCCTTTTTTCACAACCATTACTAAATTGGAAGTATAGTAATTATCCGAAAAATCGATCGTTTCTTTACGTTCTGCTGTCGGTGACATACCCGCGATGATTGCATCAATTTTACCTGAAGTTAAAGCTGGTACAAGTCCATCCCACTCAGTTTTAACAATCACTAATTCTTTTCCTAAACCTTCAGCCACTTTTTTAGCAATTTCAACATCATATCCGCCTGCATATTCTGCAGAGCCATCGATTTTAACACCGCCGTTTGAATCATCGTTTTGAGTCCAGTTAAAAGGAGCATATCCAGCTTCAAGACCTACCTTAAACGTATTATCCTCTGATGATCCAGAACCAGAACTCTTACTTGTCCCACATCCTGCTAATAGAAGAAGTGTTGAAACCAACAAAACTATAACGATCATAAACTTATTTTTCATGATGTCTCTCCCCTTGTTTTATAATAGTTTACTAAATACAAAAAACGGCCTGAGATAAACTCAGGCCGCAATATGCATAGTTACCTTAAGTCCCCTCTTTTATCCCAAATGAGATAGCACAACCCAATAAACCGGAGAGTTTATTGAGACAGTCCTGCAGCTCTTAACTACAGACCCAGCATGTAATACCGAGAATATTACAGACTTCGGCGACATTTCCTTCTCCTTAGCATCACAGCTTCTCAAACTCCACTAAGGACTGTTAAATATCGCGCCTCTACCTCACTGAAAGAAAGTGAGGTCTTATTAAATTATATTAATATATTACAGCATTTTGTCGAAATCCGTCAACTTGTATTTTTCTGCCAGTTTATTAATCCATTGTGGCAACATTTGCGCTATCCGGAGAAATTGTTTTTTTTTACAAATAAGGATTTATAAACCTCATTTAATTATGGTAGAGCGCCTTTCAATGTGATAAGCGCTCTATTATGGTTTGCTTCTATGCTGGTATTTTGATATTTTTTTCCTTACTCCTTCTATTAGAATACAGAAAAAATAATAGAATAAACCATAGAGGTGTCAACAATAAAGCTGGACGTGTTTCTTCAGCAACCATCATTATGATGAGAATCGCAGCAAACAACGTCAGGACCGCATAGTTAATAAATGGTGTGAATGGTGCTCTAAATGTTGATTTTGCATGTAATTGCGGCTGTGTTTTCTTATACCTTATATGGCAAATGAGAATGACACCCCAAACCCAAATAAAACAAATTGCACTAATAGTTGTTACAATTCCAAAAGCTTGCTCGGGAATCAATTTGCTTAAAAGCGCCCCTGCTGATACGACAAGTGCGGATCCCCATAACGCATTACTTGGTACATGATTTTTATTCAGTTTTGCAAACTTGGATGGCGCCTGGTTATTTTTGCCTAAATTAAACAGGATTCGGCTGGTTGAAAACATCCCGCTGTTACAAGCAGAAGCCGCTGAAGTTAAGACGACAAAATTTATTATTCCTGCGGCAACCGGAATTCCGACTAAACCAAACGTTTTAACAAAAGGACTTTCTGCTGCATTTAGCTCTGTCCATGGGTTCACACATAATAGGATGATCAGAGCGCCTACATAGAAGAATAGAATCCTTACAGGAATTTTATTAATCGCCGATGGGATATTTTTTTCTGGATTGGAGGTTTCCGCTGCCGATACACCCACTAATTCCACACCGACATAGGCAAAGACGACCATTTGGAATGAAAGTAAGAAACCTGAAACGCCGTTTGGAAATAGTCCTCCATGTTCCCAAAGGTTTTGAACCGTAACCGTTCCAACATCGGTCTTGAATCCCATTACAAGTAAAATAACCCCAATGCCAATTAATACGAGAATCGTTATTACTTTTATTAAAGCAAACCAAAACTCTAATTCTCCGAAAAGCTTTACCGTTAATAGATTCAGTCCTAATAAAAAGATTAAACAGATGATGGCAGGTATCCATTGTGGGATATCAAACCAATATTGTACATATAAACCAACTGCAATCACATCAGCCATAGCAACCATAATCCAACAAAACCAATACGTCCACCCAGTTACAAATGCTGCCCGAGGTCCAAGATATTCTTCAGCAATGTCTGTAAAAGATTGATAACCTGCTTTTTTAGACAACAGAAGTTCTCCCAGCGCTCTCATAACGAAAAAAACGGCAATACCTACGATTAAATAGGCAAAGATGATGGATGGTCCTGCAAGCTGAATTGCTTTACCTGACCCTAAGAATAAACCGGTGCCAATGGTTCCGCCAATTGCAATTAATTGAACATGCCGATTTTTTAATTCCCTCTTTAATTCTTGCTGTGCCAAACCAAATTCCTCCTTAAACCCATTTCATAATGTGAAACCATGAGCAATAAATTTTCCCAATAAAAAAAGAGATTAGATGTTCTCCAATCTCTTAGGTCTAAGAATAACAAATAATAGTTGTCATGCTTCAGATTATCAGCATAACAAATAATTATTCAATACTCTTCTGTCCTTTTGCCTGAGATTGTGAACCCTTCGGCGCCGCGTATTCCAGCGGTCTCTCCAGAAGCTGCTCCTGCTATAGTTTGATCCATAGCATTCATAGCTGCTTAATTATTAAATTATTTATTGCAAAAGTATTTTCAATAATTTTTAAGTTTAATAGTAGTTAACTACTTTGTCAACAACAACAGTAGATTATCCGCCTTAATATGTATTGTTATTGTTTATGTTAGTTTTCCTACCTTCAATTTCTAATCATTCTATTCACTGGACCTTTAATTGCCTCCTTAGTTTTTACGGATATCAAAAAGTGTTTGCTACCATCTTAAAAGTGCAGAAATAGTCTAATTACTAAATGAAATGATAGCTAATTTTCTACGTATTACCACACAAAATAGTTTGGTACGATATTATAGTAAACGTTTACAAATAGTTCTATCAAAATATCATCAATAAAGGAGCGTTTCAGGTTGAGGTATATGAATAAACTATTTTTATCTGTTCTTTTGCTTATAGGTTTAGCAATGCCTAACATTGGTTTAGCTGCTGAAACAGTTAAACCAAAAGAAAAACCAGTCTATGATATTATGAGATATGCGAGCGAAATGCAACCTGGATGGAACTTAGGGAATACTTTTGACGGGTTTGATACAGGAGAAGTTGTACTTGATGAAACTGCGTGGGGCAATCCCCTTGTGACAAGAGAATTAATTACTAAAATCAAGGATCAAGGTTTTAACAGTATCCGCATCCCCATAACATTTGATACAAGATTAGGAGAAGCTCCAGAATATACGATTAATCCCGAATTCCTTAGCAGAGTGGACCAAGTTGTAAATTGGGCGCTAGATGCAAAGTTGAAGGTGATGATCAACATTCACCACGATTCATGGAGTTGGGTTGCAAATGGCATGGCTTGGGATCATGATTATACATTCTCAAAATTCAATGCCATTTGGGCACAGCTTTCCCAGCATTATAAGGATTACTCCACAGATTTAATGTTTGAGAGCTTGAACGAACCGCAGTTCTGGGGGTCAGGCGGGGATGTTGAAAGTCAAGAATTTTTAAATGAGCTTAACGATTCTTTTTATACAATTGTTAGGGATTCTGATGGGTTAAACAAGATTCGTCCCCTCGTTATTCCAACACTGAATACTAATTTCGAAAAGCAAGAAAATGTAAATAACCTATACAATTGGATTACCAAAACAAATGATCCCTATATTATCTCAACGGTTCACTACTATGGCTTCTGGCCATTTAGTGTTAATATTGGCGGTTATTATACCTTTGAAGAAAACTCCATGAAACACATTACTGAAAATTTTGATCGCGTGTACGATAAATTTACTACAAAAGGAATTCCTGTAGTCATTGGTGAATTTGGCTTACTAGGTTTCGATCAAAATACAGGTACCATTCAACAAGGTGAAAAACTCAAATTCTTCGAATACATGATTAACTACGCTGAAGAAAAAGGGATTATCCATATGCTATGGGATAATGGACAACATTTTAATAGGACAACTTTGGAATGGAATGACCCACAGTTGTATAATATAATGGCAGCGAGCTGGAAAGGAAGGTCCTCAACAGCAGAGACAGATTTTATTTTCTTAAAACAAGACGAAAAAATTACCGATGTAACACGATCGTTGAACTTAAACGGAAATAAATTGGTTTCACTCAGGTTAGAGGGAAAAAAATTAGTTGCGAAAAAAGACTATGTTCTGAATGGTAACTCTCTAACATTAAAAGCAAGCTTGCTTTCCCAATTAGTTTCAAATGAAACAGGAAAAACATCCGTACTAACAGCAACATTTAATAAGGGCGCTGATTGGTACTTTAATATCTATAATTTTGAAATGCCTTTGATCAAAGACTCTACAGGGACAACTAGCAATTTTACTATTCCATTACAATATAATGGAGATCTTCTCAAGACAATGGAAGCAAAATATGTAGATGACGGAAGCAATGCAGGACCACAAAACTGGACATCTTTCAAGGAATTTGGTTATGCGTTTGGTCCTAATTATCAGGATAACCTCGTAACATTTCCTAATGGAAATGAGCGCTTCTTTAAGGAACTCAACGATAAACGTGAGGTAGAGTTAACATTCCATTTCTGGAGTGGTGAAACAGTAAAATATTTCATTACAAAAGATGGCGATACGGTCATTGGTACCACAGTAAAAACACAAAAGCTGGACGGAGCGGCTGTGTTCTAGGTATCTAAAAGCCAAAAGTTCAAATGTAAAAAAGGGTTACCAAAATTTTTATTTTGGTAACCCCTTTATCTAATAAATAACGCCCATCTGATTACCTCTATCATATTTATCGGTTTCAACGGGAACAAGATAGTTGTATACTCCTGATTAAGTACTGGCATTAACCAAAGGCAATAGAACTTTAAGAAATTAGTCTTTATCAAAAAAAAGACTCACAAATATTGATTTAACAACATTTGTGAGTCTTTTAGATACCGGTGGTCGGGGTCGAACCGACACTCCAGAGGAACACGATTTTGAGTCGTGCGCGTCTGCCAATTCCGCCACACCGGCATAATAATATTTTTAAAGGTAATGCCGAGGACCGGAATCGAACCGGTACGGTAGTCACCTACCGCAGGATTTTAAGTCCTGTGCGTCTGCCAGTTCCGCCACCCCGGCGCAATGAAAAGCGCTATAAAACCAAAATAAAATACTTAAAGGCGGCAACCGGATTCGAACCGGTGGTAAAGGTTTTGCAGACCTCTGCCTTACCACTTGGCTATGCCGCCATAGGTGATGGAGCGGAAGACGGGATTCGAACCCGCGACCCCCACCTTGGCAAGGTGGTGTTCTACCACTGAACTACTTCCGCAAATTGGCTGGGCTAGCTGGATTTGAACCAACGCATGTCGCAGTCAAAGTGCGATGCCTTACCGCTTGGCTATAGCCCAATGATAATTTTATCTTCTTCCAAAAATGGTCTAATGGGGCGACTGATGGGAATCGAACCCACGAATGCCTGAACCACAATCAGGTGCGTTAACCACTTCGCCACAATCGCCATAATAAGATTAATTAATTGGCAGGGGTAGTAGGAATTGAACCCACACCAAAGGTTTTGGAGACCTTCGTTCTACCTTTAAACTATACCCCTAAAATAAATGGTGGAGGGGGACGGATTCGAACCGCCGAACCCGGAGGGAGCGGATTTACAGTCCGCCGCGTTTAGCCACTTCGCTACCCCTCCACATAATATGGTGTTAAAAACCAAATGGTGCCGGCTAGAGGACTTGAACCCCCAACCTACTGATTACAAGTCAGTTGCTCTACCAATTGAGCTAAACCGGCAAGCATATAATCAATAGAATAAAAATGGTGGCTCAGGACGGAATCGAACCGCCGACACAAGGATTTTCAGTCCTTTGCTCTACCGACTGAGCTACTGAGCCACATTTTTTAGCCTTTTTATAAAAACCTTATGGCTTAAATAAAAATGGCGGTCTGGACGGGACTCGAACCCGCGACCTCCTGCGTGACAGGCAGGCATTCTAACCAACTGAACTACCAGACCAATTGCGGGGACAGGATTTGAACCTGCGACCTTCGGGTTATGAGCCCGACGAGCTACCGGACTGCTCCACCCCGCGACAGTAAAAATTATTACATTTGCTTCATGCCCATAGTTTGTATGGACTGTATCAATCTCAGAAAGCTTATTCAAGTAGCAGCTCGATTGATACAACTCGCAGCTTATTCTGTGAAGTAACGCTCGTTGCTCCACCCCGCGACAGTAAAAGTTTATGAAAAGTTACTTCCGCTATTGCGAAAAACTTTGGTGGAGGATGACGGGATCGAACCGCCGACCCTCTGCTTGTAAGGCAGATGCTCTCCCAGCTGAGCTAATCCTCCATATAAAGAAGCTAAAGTTTTGCAAGCATTAAATGGTGACCCCTACGGGATTCGAACCCGTGTTACCGCCGTGAAAGGGCGGTGTCTTAACCGCTTGACCAAGGGGCCATAAATTAATAGATAGTGTTTTTATGGCGGAGAGCAAGGGATTTGAACCCTTGAGACAGGGTTACCCGCCTACACGATTTCCAATCGTGCTCCTTCGGCCACTCGGACAGCTCTCCATAAAATAATGGCTCCGCAGGTAGGACTCGAACCTACGACCGATCGGTTAACAGCCGATAGCTCTACCACTGAGCTACTGCGGAATATTAAAAGTAATGCAGCCTGGCAACGTCCTACTCTCACAGGGACAAAGTCCCAACTACCATCGGCGCTGAGAAGCTTAACTTCCGTGTTCGGTATGGGAACGGGTGTGACCTTCTCGCCATTATTA
>NZ_JACWFG010000003.1:57799-352488 GCF_019749295.1 Neobacillus niacini | reverse complement strand
ATCCAGGGTCTTGAGGACAAATCGTTTGCTCAGCCGGAATGATTAGTCCTCAATCTGGGTCTTGAAGACAAATCATTCATGCCTCGAGAAGGATTAGTCCTTAATCCAGGGTCTTGGGGACAAAGCGTATGTGCCACCTATTTTAAAGAATGCAGTACATGGTTAAAGTTATAAAAAATAAAGGCTGTCGGGACTATTCTCGACAGCCAAAAGACGGCCATGGCCGTCTTTTTTGGTATTATTTAATTTTTCCGCCATGTACTTTCAGGATCATTTCACCAAATTTTGTGGCGAAAGGCAGAACGATTATCGAGGAGACAACATTAAATATCACACTAATATGTGCTAATTGAATCATTTTTTCGTCTGCTAATAAATGGGCATTTTCCGACAAGTACGGAATGAAGGGGGTAAAGAGTAAAACACCGGCTACATTGAGCCAAACGTGAGCAAAGGCTGCCAGTCTAGATTCTTTCCCGCCTCCAATTGAAGCGATTAGTGCTGTAATACATGTCCCAATATTGGCCCCGAATACGATTGCGATTCCAGCATCAAGATGAAGAAGACCTGCAGTTAAAAAACCCATGGTTATACCTGTCATAGCTGTACTTGATTGAATAATGGCAGTAATCAATGCTCCAGTTAAAATACTTAGTAAGATATTGTCATTAATAGAGAGGATAAAATTATTGATAAATGGGAGTCCAGTCAATGGTTGAGCTAAGAGCTCAAAGCCTTTCATTGCTGTAAAGACTGAGGCGATTCCAAAGGTGACCATTCCAATACTTCTAATCTTTATTGGTTTAAAAAAGGTAAGTAAAGCTCCAATAATAGCGAGAGGTACTAACACTTTATCTAGGTTAAAGGTTATAAGCTCAGTTTTAAAGGTTGTACCAATATTTGTCCCCAATATAATTCCAATTGATTGCGGGAACGTCATGATTTTTGCTGAAATTAACCCAATCGTAATGACCATGACAGCTGAACTGCTTTGTAATAATGCAGTAACGAAGGTGCCCGTCACCATACCTTTTAGTGGTGTACTTGTTAACTTTGTCAGCCATCCTTTTAATTTATTCCCTGACAAATTAAATAATCCAAACCTTATTATGGTCATGCCGAAGATAAATAATAAGATAAATAATATAAATAATATTATGTATAGCATGTCTTTCACCCCTCTCTTAATTGTATGCCTTAGGGAGGAGGACATGCCAAATTTATGGTGTGTTGTTCAATAAATTGTGAATTAATGAATAAAAATATCAAAAGCTTGATTCAACTCTAGAAATACAGTTGACCTTGTTTCTATGATATATTATAATTGCAAGGTACATGGATTGAATGTAAGTGTGTTGTGTTTCGGAGGGAGGGAAAGAGAATGTCTAAAACCGTCGTTAAGAAAAACGAATCGCTTGAAGATGCTCTTCGTCGCTTCAAACGTACAGTATCAAAAACTGGTACTTTGCAAGAGGCAAGAAAGCGCGAATTCTACGAAAAGCCAAGTGTAAAGCGTAAGAAAAAGTCTGAAGCAGCAAGAAAACGTAAGTTCTAAGAGAGGGTGTAATTAATGAGTCTTCTCGAGCGTTTAAATAGTGACATGAAACAAGCGATGAAAAATAAGGAAAAAGACAAACTCATAACGATTCGGATGGTAAAAGCTTCATTGCAAAATGAAGCGATTAAGCTTGGAACAAATGAGCTTTCCGAAGAAACTGAGTTAACTATCCTTTCTCGCGAAGTAAAGCAACGCAAAGAATCCCTCCATGAATTTGATAAAGCAGGTCGTCAAGACCTTGTTGATAAATTGCGTGCAGAATTGGCTATCGTCGAACTGTATTTACCGAAGCAGCTTTCCGAAGAAGAGTTGTCAGATATTGTTAAAGAAACAATCTCTGAAGTCGGTGCAAGATCAAAAGCGGATATGGGAAAAGTGATGGCTGCCATCATGCCAAAAGTAAAAGGTAAAGCAGATGGTTCACTTGTTAATAAATACGTACAACAACACCTTTCATAATTATTCTGACAACCAAAACCGCAAGCGTTTAGCTTGCGGTTTTTCATTTTGTTACAAAGATAGACGAAAAATGAAACTTAAATGATTATGAAACGTATGTATAGTGTCGACATGGGAGGGAGGGTAATTATGATAGAGTTTTTAACAAACCCGATTGTTGTTACACTGCTATTAACGATTGCAGGAGCAGCTATTGTTTATGAGTTGTTTTCTTCAAAGTTCGGAATTTCAGGGTTTATAGGTTTATTTGCACTACTTCTTTTCTTTTACGGACATTTTCAAGCTGGTCTTGCCGGTTTTGGAACCATTATGTTGTTTGCGGTTGGGATTATGCTGATTTTTTTAGAATTTTTTCTTCCAGGAGCTATTTCAGGCACACTAGGATTGGCAGCATTAATAGCGAGCCTTTTTCTAGCAGGAGAAAATCCATTGAATATGGGAATCTCCATTTTTATTGCCATTTCAATTTCCATCGCAGTCTTATTTTTTATGATTAAGGTCCTGCGCAAAAAAATGGTTTTATTTAATCGAATGATTCTGTTTGATACAGCTAAAAAAGAAGATGGCTACGTATCTAATGTAAATCGTACAGATTTATTAGGTAAAGAAGGTATCGCATTGACTGTCTTAAGACCATCTGGTACAGCGGTTTTTAATAATGAAAGAATAGATGTTGTAAGTGAAGGCGATTTTATTGATCAAAATGCTAAAATTACTGTGGTAAAGGTTGAAGGAGTACGAATCGTAGTCAGAAAAGTATAATAGGTTACTAACTAGGAGGTAAGCGCTATGGAATTAACAAGTGGAAGTTTGTTTATGATTGGTATTATTGTTGTTGCGCTAATTTTTCTCGGAATATTATTATCATTTGTTCCGGTAATGCTTTGGATTTCGGCATTGGCTGCAGGGGTTAGAATCAGTATTTTCACATTAGTAGGGATGAGACTCAGACGTGTTACACCGAGTCGAGTAGTAAATCCGCTGATAAAAGCACATAAGGCTGGGCTGAATGTTACAACGAATCAGCTTGAAAGTCATTACCTAGCAGGTGGTAACGTGGATAGAGTGGTCAATGCTTTAATTGCTGCCCATCGTGCAAATATTGAGTTATCCTTTGAACGCTGTGCCGCAATTGATTTAGCAGGACGAGATGTATTAGAAGCGGTACAAATGAGTGTTAACCCTAAAGTCATTGAAACTCCGTTTATTGCAGGTGTTGCCATGAACGGAATTGAAGTAAAAGCAAAAGCGAGAATTACAGTACGTGCAAATATCGACCGTCTTGTCGGTGGTGCAGGTGAAGATACTGTCGTAGCACGTGTAGGTGAAGGCGTCATTTCAACGATTGGTTCCTCACTCGACCATAGTAAAGTACTCGAGAGTCCTGAACTTATATCGCAAACAGTCTTGGCTAAAGGATTAGATTCTGGTACTGCTTTTGAAATTTTATCAATTGATATTGCTGACGTTGATTTAGGAAGAAATATCGGTGCTGAACTACAGACGGAACAAGCTGAGGCTGATAAGAAAATTGCTCAAGCAAAAGCTGAAGAACGAAGGGCTATGGCTGTCGCAACAGAGCAGGAAATGAAAGCCAAAGTAGAAGAAATGAGAGCAAAGGTTGTCGAGGCCGAGGCAGAGGTGCCGTTGGCTATGGCAGAAGCATTAAAATCTGGTAATATCAGTGTGATGGAGTATATGAATTATAAAAATATTTCTGCTGATACGGAGATGCGCGGCTCAATTGGAAAAATGACAGGCGATAACAAAGACGAAAAATAATCCTCCATTTGGAAAATCCTATAAAGGAGGGATGGCACCTTGGAAACAATAATATTTTTAATCATCGTTGGAATTCTCTCCTCGATCTTTGGTAAAGGAAAGGGGAAGAATAATCCTGGACGTAACAAGCCTTTTTCGGGAAAAGGTTTTGATGATTTTCGAAAAATGGTTGAACTTCAGATGGATAGTATCCCAAAGAAAACGGGACAAATCTCTACAGGGCAGCCTGTAAAGCAGCAGAGCGCTGATATACAACATAACTCTATCCAGGAGAAATTCCAAGAGTTAAAGCAAAAGCCTGAGGTTGATAGAATGCAAGTAAGTCAGCCGCAGCCCCTTAAAGTTTCCAGAATACAAAGTGAGCCCGACAATGTTCCATTAGACAGACCTGATGAAAAAACGATCATTAATGGGATTATTTGGGCGGAAATCCTAGGTGAACCACGGGCTAAAAAACCATATTTCTCAAGAAAAAGATAAAGCTATTTTTTTACAAGCCTAACGATAAATAGAAAAAGATGTGCTAGAACCTTCTTTCATTTCATAAATATGAGATGAAAGGGGGTTCTTTTTTTATGGCAAAAAAATGGGGCCTGCGTGTCCGGAACTGGATGGCACAAAAAATGGATCTTCCTCAAGATGTCATGATGGATTTACCTCGAATCACGATGATTGGACAAATCCATATTTACATTGAAAATCATAGAGGCTTGATTACTTTCACAGATAAAGAATTACGTCTGTTGTTAAAACAGGGGCAATTGCAAATAAGAGGGAATTCTTTCGTGATAAAAACGATATTGCCTGAAGAGATTTTACTTGAGGGAAAAATTGATCAGGTCCTTTATATAAATGAAAATCCAGGAGGAACAAAATGAAAAACCAATGGATCGAATTTTTATCTGGTAAAGTAACGGTCAGAGTGTCGGGAAGAGGAATAGAAAGATTCTTAAACGTCCTAATTAGGAACGGCTTGAATATTTGGAATGTAAAACGACATGGAACTGAAACGGTAACGTTTACAATGAGACTCGCAGATGCTTTAAAAATTAGAAAATATGCAAGAGAAAAAGAATGCTCCATTACATTCTTAAAGAGGGCAGGAATGCCTTTTTTATTTAAACGCTTATTGAAAAATAGCGGGTTTATCGGTGGAGCTATTCTATTTTTATTGATTATTATGTTTTTATCGAATGTCATCTGGGGAATTGAAATTAAAGGGGCAAAGCCTGCAACAGAGTATCAAATTCGTAAAGAATTGGACAAGATGGGTGTTAAGATTGGAAAGGTCCAATTTTTTGTGGATAATGTTGAAGGAATTCAAAGAAACTTAACAAATAATATCGGGAACCTTACATGGGTTGGTGTGGAGTTAAAAGGGACAACCTATCATCTTCAAGTAGTCGAGAAAAAGGAGCCGGAAAAGCCGGAGCAGCTTGCACCAAGAAATCTTGTGGCAAAAAAGAAAGCCGTTATTTCATCCATGTTTGTTGAAACCGGACAGAAAAAGGTAGACATAAATGATCATGTGCAACCAGGCCAAGTCCTTGTTTCTGGTGTAATTGGAAAGGAAGGGCAGACACAGCAAGTTGCCGCAGTTGGAGAGGTTTGGGGTGAAACATGGTATAGAAGCCATGTTGAACTCCCGTTAGAAACGAATTTCTTTGTATTTAATGGTCAGGAAAAGCGAAAGCATTCGATCATCTTAGGAAATTTAGAAATTCCTATTTGGGGATTTGGGGAACCGGAATTCAAGGAATATGAGTCAGATAAAAACGTGAAGAGTATTCATTTTCTCAAATGGGAGCTGCCGATTTCCATTGGTAATGAAACATTAAGAGCTCGCGAAGAAGTGACCCGAACATATACAAAAAAGGAAGCAGAAAAAATTGCGATTGATTTAGCAAAAAATAAAATAAAAAATGAAGTAGATGAAGAAGCTATAATAAAAGATGAAAAAATTTTACACAAAGAGTTGAAAAATGGTAAAGTTATCCTAGATATCCACTTTAAGATTATCGAAAATATTGCGGTTGGACAACCAATACCCAAGGAGACTCCTGAATGACAGTAAAGTTAAAAACAATTAATGTACAATTAGAAAATCCAACAGAAGCGATTGCCCTCATTGGCAATGCTGATGCAAATTTAAAAATAATTGAAGAAGAGCTTGAAGTTTCAATTGTCACAAGAGGAGAATCTGTCAGCCTATCAGGCGATGAGGAAAGAGTCGTACTCGCCGGGCAGATATTAGACAAACTTATTTTTGTTATTCGAAAAGGTGTTACCATTAGCCAAAGGGATGTTTTGTCTGCTATTCAAATGGCACAAAAAGGTACTCTCGATTACTTTGACAACCTTTATGATGAGGAAATTGCAAAGAATGTAAAGGGAAAGAGTATCAGAATTAAGACGCTTGGACAAAGACAATATATAATGGCTATAAGGCAAAACGACCTTGTATTTGGGATCGGACCAGCAGGTACTGGTAAAACGTATTTGGCCGTGGTTATGGCCGTTAATGCATTAAAGAATGGACAAGTAAATAAAATTATTCTAACAAGGCCTGCGGTAGAAGCTGGTGAAAGCCTTGGATTTTTACCAGGTGATTTAAAGGAAAAGGTCGATCCATATTTACGCCCGTTATATGACGCTCTGAATGACGTATTAGGTGCAGAACATACTCAAAGGCTAATAGAACGTGGAACGATTGAAATCGCGCCATTAGCCTATATGAGAGGTCGGACATTAGATGACGCCTTCGTTATTTTAGACGAGGCCCAAAATACGACTCATGCTCAAATGAAGATGTTTTTAACCAGATTAGGTTTTGGTTCGAAAATGGTTATTACTGGTGACCAGACACAAATTGATTTACCTAAAGGTGCGAAATCAGGGCTCATAGCTGCTGAAAAAATCTTGTTGGGTGTAAATGGACTTTCCTTTGTCTTTCTAGAACAAAGTGATGTAGTCCGTCACCCATTAGTCGGCAGGATTATTGAGGCATACGAAAAGAAGCCGCTGCAAAACTAAAGCAAAGTTTTAAGGGATAAACCGTCCAATGGTTTATCCCTTTTGCCATATAACCGTAATTAAGCAATCTAAAAAATGAACCTATTTTTATTAGAGGGTGAAACTTCAGGAAAAAACTGTTATCATTTTACATGAAGCGGGTTTACATGTGTGATTATGGTTTATTTTTTATGGCTTTGGGGGGAGTTAGTTGAAAAAAATTCAGCAATACTTAATTCAAATAAAAAAGCTGCTCGATTATACCTTCTTCAGAGTGATTGTTTTTGTAGTTTTAGGTGTAATATTATTTATTTCTCTGTATGGAAACGTAAAGCCGGAGAAACTTGATATAAGTTTATTAACTGTAGCCGATAAGACCATCCGCTCTCCAGCGACGGTTGAGGACAAAGTTAGTACAGAGAAAAAACGTCAAGAGTCATTGGATCAAGTACAGGACGTCTATACGTTAAAAAAAGAATACTCCTCTAATCAAGTAGATTTAGTCAGCTCTATATTTGACTCGGCTTCAGAGGTAAATGATGAAATTGAGGATGAAATAAAAAAACAAAATATATTGGATGAAGACCCGTTAGAGGTAATCGAACCTAACATCGAAGAAGAAGTAATGATGCTTAAGGCAAAATTAACTGATCGTGTAATTAAAGACTTATCTGAACGTGTCTTTACCGCACTTGTGCAAGCTAGTAATGATGAATTATCGATTGCCAAAGATTTAACAGTGACAGCCATTAACAATGTAATGAGCAAACGGATTTCTGCTGACGATGTTGAAAATGCAAAAAAAAGTTTAGAGGAAGAGCTCAAATTCACGACTTTGAATGGTGATTTAAAGAATGCAGCCATTGAATTAGGCAGGTATGCTGTCATTCAGAATGAGTTTTATGATCCAGAAGCGACTGAAGAACTTCGTAAGCAAGCAGCTGAATCAGTTGAGCCTGTAAAAATTCTGCAAGGACAAATTATTATTGAAGAGGGTAAATTAATTCGTCAGGAAGAATATCGACAGCTGGAGCTTGTTGGTCTCTTAGATAACAAACAATCGTATAAACCTTTTATTGGTTTAATTATCTTAATTTCGATTATTCTTTCATCCCTTTATTATTATTTCTATCAAATGAAGGAGCAGCTTGAAAAGAGACAGACAAATCTTCTCTTATTTGGCATCGTTTTTATCCTAACGTTTTTTATTTTGAAGATTATCAGTATGCTTCAAATTTTTAATTATTCAGGAATTGGTTATTTATTTCCGGCCGCTATGGGTGGAATGCTGATTAAGATTTTAATCGATGAAAAACTCGCCATTCTTTCATCAATCATCTTCTCGATTTTCGGAAGTGTTTTATTTAATGAAGGTGTTTCAGGAACACTAAATTTTTCAGTGGGTATTTACATATTATTTAGTGCTCTCGCAGGCGTGCTTTTTTTAAGTGATCAAAATCAGCGCTCTAAAATCCTTCAAGCAGGATCATTTGCAGCTGCTGTAAATCTTTTCACCATTTGGGCACTCATGTTTCTGCCAAATGGACAATTTTCAGGATTGGAATATGGGTATTATATCTTAACAGCCATTTTTTCAGGTATTGGTTCAGCTGTATTGACAATGGGATTATTACCATTCTTTGAGACAAGCTTTGGAATTCTATCAACGATGAAGTTGATTGAGCTGTCCAACCCCAATCACCCGCTTCTGAGGAGAATTTTAATGGAAGCACCTGGAACCTATCACCATAGTGTTATGGTTGCAAATCTAGCTGACGCAGCCTGCGAAGCAATCGGTGCAAATGGTTTGCTTGCTAGGGTTGGCTGTTATTACCATGATATTGGTAAAACCAAACGTCCAAACTTTTTCATAGAAAACCAAATGCATCTCGACAACCCGCATGATCGATTGCCGCCTGATAAAAGTGCTAATATTATTATCTCACACGTGACCGATGGGGCAGCGATTTTAAAAAAATACAATATGCCTAAGGAAATTATTCAAATCGCTGAACAACATCACGGGACTACACTTTTAAAATTCTTTTACCATAAGGCCATACAAGATGGACAAGACGTAAAGGAAGAGGATTATCGCTATCCAGGTCCAAAAGCACAAACAAAAGAATCAGCTGTTGTAGGTATTGCTGACAGCGTGGAAGCGGCTGTTAGATCCCTTAACCAGCCTACACCTGAAACAATAGAATCACTCGTTAAAAAGATTGTTGCTGACCGCCTGCAGGATGGGCAATTAAATGAATGCGACTTAACATTAAAAGAATTAGAAACGGTTTCCCATTCTTTTTGTGAAACCTTAAAGGGCATTTTTCACTCAAGAATAGAGTACCCAGAAATGACGAAGAAGGTGGTTCAAATATGAATAAGTTGATAATTGATTTAGTAGATGAAACAGATCAACTATCTGCCGAACAATTAGATGTAATCGAAAAGCTATTAAATTTTGCGGCTGATAAAGAAAATGTTGAAGACGATAGTGAGGTTTCTGTTACTTTTGTTTCCAATGAAAGAATTCACGAGATCAACCGTGAGTACAGAGAAAAAGACGCACCCACGGATGTTATTTCATTTGCGATGGAAGAGCTTGGAGAGGGTGAAATAGAGTTGATTGGGGCCGAGCAGCCTCGTGTCTTAGGGGATATAATTATATCTGTAACTAAGGCAGAAGAGCAGGCAAAAGAATATGGGCATTCATTTTTACGTGAGTTAGGGTTTTTATCCGTTCACGGCTTTCTCCATCTATTAGGTTACGATCATATGGAAAAAGCAGATGAGGAAAAAATGTTCTCTAGACAAAAGGAATTATTAGAGCAGTATGGACTTACAAGATAAACGTATTCGTTTATGGAAGTCATTTGCTTTTGCTATTACAGGAATAAAGACGGCTCTTTGGTCAGAAAGAAATATGCGCATCCATTTTGTTGTATCTGTGCTGGTAATTTTGTGTGCGGTTTTTTTTTCAATAAGTAAAATAGAGTGGTTATTTATCCTAATAGCAATTGGCGGGATTTTCTCATTAGAACTAATAAATACAGCTATCGAACGAGTAGTGGATTTAATTACTGTTGAGTACCATCCACTAGCCAAACAGGCAAAGGATGTTGCTGCAGGAGCTGTTTTTATATATGCAATCATGGCAGTAATTATTGGAATCCTAGTCTTTTTGCCACATGTTCTTAATTTGTTAAACAGATGGATTTGAAATAAAATTATGAATTCGGTACAATAACTTATCAGCTTTTTGCTGGTATGGGTAAATTAGTTGATTTTTGAGAAAATTCAAATTTTATTGTTACTTTTTCGCTACAAGTGATGATTTTGTGACATTTTTAGGGTAAAATAAAGAAAGCGGCAGGAATTCTGCTGGAAGGGAAGATTGAACTTTGAACATCGAGACATTGATCGAAGAATCAAAGAAAGCAAGAGAAAAAGCCTATGTTCCTTACTCTAATTTTCAAGTAGGAGCTGCTCTATTAACAACAGATGGAAAAGTATATCATGGATGCAACATTGAAAATGCCGCTTATAGTATGTGCAATTGCGCTGAACGTACAGCATTGTTTAAAGCTTATTCAGAAGGTGATCGAGACTTTAGAATGCTTGCAGTGGTTGCTGATACTGATCGCCCATGCTCGCCTTGTGGTGCATGCCGGCAGGTTATTTCGGAACTATGTCCACAAGACATGAAGGTCGTTCTAACAAACTTAAAAGGTGATATCTTAGAAATTACTGTTGCTGAGTTACTTCCAGGTGCCTTTTCCCCGGAGGATTTACATGCTGAGTAATGATAATAAAGGTTATAAATCAGGTTTCATCTCAATTATTGGACGTCCAAATGTAGGGAAGTCAACATTTCTAAACCGGGTTATAGGTCAGAAAATTGCTATTATGAGTGATAAACCACAGACCACTCGTAACAAAATCCAGGGTGTATTAACGTTAGATGATACCCAAATGGTTTTTATTGACACTCCAGGTATTCATAAGCCAAAGCATAAACTAGGCGATTTTATGATGAAGGTTGCACAAAACACATTAAAAGAAGTTGATTTAATCCTATTTATGGTAAATGCTGAGGAAGGATTTGGCCGTGGCGAGGAATTCATTCTTGAAAAATTCCAAAGTGTCAGCACACCTATCTTCCTTGTTATAAATAAAATTGACCAGATACACCCGGATGCATTACTTCCGCTGATTGAATCATATAAAGAAAAGTATCCTTTTAAAGAAATTGTTCCCATTTCAGCACTTGAAGGAAATAATGTGGAACGATTATTAGAACAAATTAAAGTTTATTTACCTGAAGGTCCACAGTATTATCCGGCGGATCAGGTAACCGATCACCCAGAAAGATTTATAATCACTGAATTAATACGTGAGAAAGCGCTGCACTTAACTCGTGAAGAAATTCCTCACTCTCTTGCTGTTGTCCTTGATAAAATTGAACGGCAAAAAGGGAAGGATATCATTCATGTAATGGCAACTGTTATTGTCGAGAGAGACTCTCAAAAAGGTATTATTATTGGGAAACAAGGGGGTATGCTCAAAGAGATTGGGAAACGAGCCCGAGTAGATATTGAAAATCTTTTAGGCTCAAAAGTTTTCTTAGAGCTTTGGGTTAAAGTTCAAAAGGATTGGCGTAATAAAATGTCCCAGCTACGCGATTTTGGCTTTAATGAAGATGAATACTAGTTTCTAAAACCCTAATTAAATTATTACGTTTTATATAAAATTATGCATGGACAACATTAACAAAATTTTCGTCTTATGATTTTTGAGCAGGCAGGCTATGATAATTGTAAGGTTTGGGATTCTTTAAAAGGCTAGTCTATATCATGAAAGGTGGGGTTTTCGATGATGGATTTTACGTGGAAAGTATTCCTACAGACAGGTAATATTGACACTTATCTTCTCTATAAAGAGCTTGAGAAGGAAAACCAAGAAATACCCGGAAATCAGAATGAAGATCTAGCGCAAATGGATTTTCCCGTTTCATAAGTTTGTCTAATGTATCGGGATGGTGACAGCAATGCTCCAAAAATGTGAAGGCATCGTCATTAGAACTACAGATTATGGTGAGACCAATAAAATCATTACCCTATACACAAGGGAATGGGGGAAAATCGGCGTTATGGCTAGAGGAGCTAAAAAGCCAAACAGCCGGCTATCCTCCATTACCCAGCTTTTTACCCACGGTTACTTTCTAGTCCAAAGAGGAACTGGGTTAGGAAGTGTTCAGCAAGGTGAAATGATAACAAGTTTTCGGGGGATTGGTGAAGATATTTTCCTAACAGCTTATGCTAGTTATATTGTTGAATTAACTGATAAGTGTACAGAAGATAAAAAACCTAATCCCTATCATTTCGAATTGCTGTTTCAAACGTTAAATTATATGAATGAAGGCTACGATCCGGACATTCTTATGAATATTTACGATATGAAAATGCTTGATGTTTTGGGATTATATCCAATTCTTAATCAATGTTCCGTTTGCGGCAGCACAGACGGATCTTTTTCTTTTTCTATACGTGAAGGCGGCTTTATATGTCACCGATGTTTACATAAGGATCCATACCATTATAAATTATCGCCATCATCTGTAAAATTATTACGGTTATTTTATTTTATTGATCTTTCAAGACTAGGAAATATCTCTGTTAAGCAGGAAACTAAGAATGAGTTAAAAACAGTAATTTCAGCATACTATGAGGAATATTCAGGCCTTTATCTAAAAACTAAGAAATTTATCCAGTCAATGGAAAAGTTTCGTAATCAATTATAGTGAATGATTGACTTTTAATTTAGATTTCGATATGATGTGTTTTAATAATATAGATGCGTTGATAGAAAAAAGTACTTGGCAATCTCTATAAAAGCGAACCTAGGATGGTGTGAGCTAGGGAATAGGGACCTAAGGAAGGGCGTTCTGGAGCATATCATGTGTAATGACACATAAAAGAGGCTGCTTGAAACTTGCAGCAAATAGGGTGGAACCGCGGGTAACTCTCGTCCCTATGCTTATTATAAGCATAGCGACGAGAGTTTTTTATTTTACCATTAATGAAGAGGAGTAATCAAAATGAAAGTATCAATGGAGCAAATTGTTTCTCATGCGAAACATAGAGGTTTTATTTTTCCGGGTTCAGAAATCTACGGAGGACTGGCAAATACATGGGATTACGGTCCACTGGGAGTAGAATTTAAAAACAACATCAAACAGGCATGGTGGAAGAAATTTGTTCAAGAATCTCCATACAATGTTGGTTTGGATGCAAGCATTTTAATGAACCCGAGAACTTGGGAAGCATCTGGACATATTGGAAACTTTAACGATCCAATGATGGATTGTAAAAACTGTAAAGCACGTCATCGTGCCGATAAGTTAATAGAAAATGCCCTTGATGAAAAGGGGATGGAAGTGATTGTTGACGGCCTTCCGTTTGATAAAATGGAAGAGCTTGTTAAAGAACATAATATTGCCTGCCCAGACTGCGGCAGTCATGATTTTACTAGTATTCGCCAATTTAATTTAATGTTTAAGACTTTCCAGGGGGTAACAGAATCTAGTGCAAATGAAATATTCCTGCGGCCTGAAACGGCGCAAGGGATTTTTGTTAACTTTAAAAACGTTCAGCGTACAATGAGAAAGAAATTACCATTTGGAATTGCCCAAATCGGAAAAAGCTTCCGTAATGAAATTACTCCTGGAAACTTTACTTTCCGTACTCGTGAGTTTGAGCAAATGGAGCTTGAATTTTTCTGTAAGCCAGGGGAAGAATTAACATGGTTTGATTATTGGAAGAATTTTGCTGAGAAATGGCTTCATTCATTAGGGTTAAATCAGGAAAATTTACGTCTTCGTGATCATTCAGAGGATGAACTTTCTCATTATAGTAATGCGACAACTGACTTTGAATATAAGTTCCCATTTGGATGGGGAGAACTTTGGGGTGTAGCATCTCGGACGGATTATGATTTAAAGCAGCACATGCAATTCTCGGGAGAAGACTTCAACTATATTGATCCAGAGACAAATGAAAGATATATTCCATACTGTATTGAACCTTCTTTAGGTGCAGACAGGGTAACATTAGCATTTTTAATTGATGCTTATGATGAAGAACAGCTTGAGGATGGGACATCAAGAACTGTTATGCACTTCCATCCTGCACTGGCACCATTTAAAGCAGCCGTTCTTCCATTGTCTAAAAAACTTTCAGAAGAAGCAAGAGAAGTTTTTGAAACATTAGCTAAGCATTTTTCCGTAGATTACGATGAAGCAGGTTCAATCGGAAAACGTTACCGCAGACATGATGAAATTGGTACGCCTTTCTGTATTACCTATGATTTCGATTCAAAAGAAGACAAAATGGTTACCATCAGAGACCGTGACACAATGAAACAAACAAGAGTACCAATAGCAGAACTAGTCACATTCATCCAAGAAAAAATAATGTTTTAATTATAAAATTTGGCTGTGTTAAAGAGTTACTGAGTTTGGCGCAGCCAATATATTGGATTAAATATGGTGGTGAGAAAAATAGAACTGACCAAACGCCAAGAACTAATCATTCAGATTGTGAAGGATAATGGACCAATCACAGGGGAGAACATTGCTGAGCAGTTAAACTTAACAAGAGCAACCTTAAGGCCTGATTTATCAATATTAACCATGGCTGGATATTTGGACGCAAGGCCGCGCGTGGGATATTTTTATACAGGAAAATCAGGATCTCAGCTCTTGACTGAAAACCTTCAAAAGGTCCTTGTAAAGGATTATAATTCATTACCTGTTATCGTGAAGGAGAACGTTTCAGTTTATGATGCCATTTGTACAATGTTCCTTGAAGATGTGGGAACCTTATTTGTTGTAGATCAAAACTCACTGCTAGTTGGTGTTTTATCAAGAAAGGATTTGCTAAGAGCCAGTATTGGTAAACAGGAGCTTACAGCACTTCCCATTAACATCATTATGACTAGAATGCCTAATATCACGATGTGTGAAATGGAAGATTCCTTAATTGACGTTGCTAAATTACTTATTGATAAACAAATTGACGCATTACCTATAGTCAGACAGTCTGAAAAAGGGTTTGAAGTAATTGGCAGAATTACGAAAACAAATATCACAAAAGCATTTGTTGCCCTGGGTGATGAGTGATAAGGCACACTCTAGGACTGGATGTAGAATAAATATTAGTATTTCCAGAGGAGCTGTTGAGGAAGAATGATTACACCTGTCATATATGTGGTATCTGATTCAGTGGGGGAAACAGCTGAATTAGTTACAAAAGCGGCGATCAGCCAGTTTAATGGATCAGGAATGACGTTGAAAAGATTCCCTTATGTTGAAGATAAGGAGCATATTGATGAAGTAGTTTCACTTGTTACAATGGACCACGCTATGATCGCTTTTACTTTAGTAAAACCAGATATGCGTTCTTATATGAAGGAAAAGGCAGACGAAGCAGGAATATATGCTGTAGATTTAATGGGGCCAATTATGGACCAAATTCAAATCTTTAGCGGGAAAACTCCTCTGTGTGAACCAGGACTCGTAAGAAAACTTGATGAAGATTATTTTAAAAAAGTAGAGGCCATAGAGTTTGCTGTGAAATATGATGATGGACGTGATCCAAGGGGAATATTAAAAGCTGATATCGTTTTAATCGGAGTATCAAGAACATCTAAAACTCCTTTATCTCAATATTTGGCTTTGAAACGTTTAAAAGTTGCAAATGTTCCTCTTGTTCCAGAAGTGGATCCTCCTGAGGAATTATATAAGGTTCCAGCAGAAAAATGCTTCGGACTTAAAATAAGCCCGCAAAAACTAAATAATATTAGGCGTGAAAGGTTAATTTCTTTAGGATTAAATGATCAGGCCAGCTATGCAAATATTGAACGGATTCGTGATGAACTAACCTTCTTTGAAAAGATAGTAAACAGAATTAATTGTCCAGTTATAGATGTAACGAACAAGGCTGTTGAAGAAACCGCAAATGTTATTCTAAACTACTTTCATAAAAGAAGGTCCTAGCACATAATCTTAGATTATGTGTTTTTCATTTAAGGGTAAAAAAAGTCTGGAAAAGTACAAAAGAATGTACTATAATAAAAAATTGTGATAAAAATGAATCTTTTAGGTTTAGACTTGCATGTATACGAATAAACTATTTATTGTTAGATGTCAAGGAAACCTAAAGAAAAAAATTCGACATAAGTCTTTTTAGGGCAATTTAAATCTCCCGTTTATAAAATTAGAATGTACAAGTAGAACTATCTCATAATCCGCCTTTAAGACCTTGCCAATTGGCGAGTTTACTTAAAAAGTTAGCTTTACAAAGAAGGAATATGCGGATTAATGTAGAATTATTAGTTATGCAAGTGACATTCCAACTATATTTGTAGCTGCAGATTCATGCCCGATAAAAGAGGAAATTGTCGAAATCGCTTCTACATTTTCCGTAAATTCTTTATATTGCTTCTTATGGTCAACATGGAAACAATAAGACTACATATGGTAACACTGCATAAGAATATGTTGATTCCGGGAAAGAAGCTGCGGACTAATAAATCATGAATCCACTGCAAAGGGGGATATTACTGTTACACAGGATATTATGGTAAAGGCCAAAACCTTTTAATTCTGATGATCGTGCAAAATTTAAGAAAGAAAATTATCGTGATTTTGTCGAAATATGCAGGATTTTAGATTTCTTTGCAGAATAAGTACAATTGGAGATGTTTTTCATGGCAGAACGGATTGCCGAAGAAAAAATTAATCAAATTCGTCAGTCTGTTGATATTGTTGAAATTATTAGTGAGTATGTTCAACTAAAAAAACAAGGGCGAAATTACTTCGGATTATGTCCTTTCCATGGAGAAAACTCCCCATCATTTTCCGTTTCAACCGATAAACAAATTTATCATTGCTTCGGCTGCGGAGCGGGAGGAAATGTTTTCTCTTTCTTGATGGAGCTGGAGGGAATATCCTTCCTAGAAGCTGCCGTAAAATTAGCTGAAAAAGCTAATATTGATCTTCAAGTAAACTTCTCAGCGAGTGGGAAGGGGAAGAGCGTATCTCCGGAAATTCAGTCAATGCTGGATGCGCATGAGCTATTGTGTAAATTCTATCATCACTTATTGGTAAATACAAAAGACGGTCAACATGCATTAGAGTATTTACTAAATAGAGGCTTTACTCGAGAATCGATTGATAAGTTTCAAATTGGTTATTCCTTAAATTCATGGGATTTTGTATACAAATTTCTATCAAAGAGAGATTTTTCTCCAGAAATAATGGAAAAGGCCGGTTTGATCATCAAACGAGAAAGGGATGGAACCTATTTTGATCGATTCCGGGATCGAATTATGTTTCCAATTTTTGACCGCAATGGAAACAGTATTGCTTTTTCTGGGAGATCCTTAGGGGCTGATGAGCCTAAATATTTAAATAGTCCCGAGACAGCAATTTTTAATAAAAGTAAAATTTTATATAATTTTCATTTGGCCAAACCAAGTATTAGAAAATTGCAGCAAGGTGTTCTTTTTGAAGGATTCGCTGATGTCATTGCTGCTGACAAATCTGGTGTGGAAAATGGGATTGCCACGATGGGTACTTCCTTGACAGAAGAGCATATAACACTAATTCGGCAGAATACCCAATCTATAACGATTTGTTTTGATTCAGATAAAGCAGGTATTGAAGCTGCCTATAGAGCAGGGAATATGCTTATTGATGCTGGTTGCACCATAAAAGTGGCTATGATGTCTGATGGACTAGATCCGGATGAATATATTAAGAAAAATGGTCCAGAAAAGTTTCGTAATGAGGTCATTGGCGCAAGCCTTACCTGGATGTCATTTAAATTTCTTTATTTTCGAAGAGGAAAAAATCTTCAAATAGAAGGAGATCGGCTTGCCTATATCGAAACAATACTTAAAGAAATAAGTAAATTGACAAAAGCTGTTGAAAAAGATCATTATTTGCGGCAACTTGCCTCAGAATTTTCAATTTCTCTTGATGCCTTACAGCAGCAGCTAAAACAAATCTTTTTCACTGAAAAACGGAAGTCAAATGGGCAGACACAGCCTGTAAATAAACCTGCTATTGTTGTAAAACCAGCAAATAAACTAAAGCCTGCTCATTACAATGCTGAAAGACGATTGATTGCCCATATGTTAAGGGACCGTGATATGGCCTATAAGGTACAGGATTTATTGCAGGGTAATACGTTTAACATTGATGAACATCAGGCAATAATAACTTATCTAATTGGTTTTTACGAAGAGCATGTTAAACCTGACTCTAGTGCTTTTTTAACCTATATTCAAGATGAAAATCTTAGAAGAATAGTCGTTGATATTGAAATGATGTCAATTAATGAAGAAATAAGCAGTCAAGAATTAACTGATTATATCAAACAGGTGTTGAATTATCAAAAATTGTTAAAGATAAAAGAAAAAGAAGTGGAACAAAAAGAAGCTGAGCGACAAAGTGATTTTAGTAAAGCAGCTGCAATTGCGAATGAAATCATTCAATTGCGTAAATCGCTATAGATTCCAACTTTAATGTCTTTTATTCTGGAAGGAGGGGGACATATGGCTGAAAAATCAGCCCGTTCAAAAGAGGCCGAGAACGAATTGACCTTTGAACAAGTAAAAGACCAGTTAACGGTTCTGGGAAAGAAAACCGGCGTCCTTGCCTACGATGATATTGCTGAAAGAATGGCAAATTTTGAATTAGATTCTGATCAAATGGATGAATTTTATGAATTTCTTGGTGATCAAGGAATCGAATTAGTAGGAGAAAGTGACGAGGAAGATCCAAACCCTAAGCAATTAGCAAAAGGGGATGACGATGAGTTTGATTTAAATGATCTTAGCGTTCCTCCTGGTGTAAAGATAAACGATCCTGTTCGTATGTATCTAAAGGAAATTGGCCGAGTAGACTTACTTTCCGCTGAAGAAGAAATCAAGCTTGCTAACCGAATTGAGGAAGGTGACGAAGAGGCAAAACGACGCCTAGCCGAAGCAAACCTGCGTCTCGTGGTTAGTATCGCAAAACGATATGTTGGACGCGGAATGCTCTTCCTTGACCTTATTCAAGAAGGCAATATGGGTCTCATTAAAGCGGTTGAAAAATTCGATTATCGCAAAGGGTTCAAATTCAGTACGTATGCTACTTGGTGGATACGTCAAGCCATCACAAGAGCCATTGCTGACCAAGCTAGGACCATTCGTATTCCTGTTCATATGGTTGAAACCATCAATAAACTTATCCGTGTCCAGAGGCAGTTACTACAGGACCTAGGGCGCGAACCAACACCAGAAGAAATTGGTGAAGATATGGACTTAACGCCAGATAAGGTTAGAGAAATTTTAAAAATAGCTCAAGAGCCTGTTTCGTTAGAAACTCCTATCGGAGAAGAAGATGATTCGCACCTGGGTGATTTCATTGAAGATCAAGATGCTACTTCCCCTTCTGAGCATGCTGCTTATGAATTATTAAAGGAGCAGCTAGAAGATGTTCTTGATACTCTTACAGACCGTGAAGAAAACGTCCTGCGCTTACGCTTCGGGTTAGATGATGGACGCACTCGCACACTAGAAGAGGTAGGAAAAGTTTTCGGTGTTACTCGTGAACGTATCCGACAAATTGAAGCAAAGGCATTGCGTAAATTACGACATCCTAGTCGCAGCAAACGTCTAAAAGACTTCTTAGAATAAATAAAAGATAGTTTACTTCTACAAAGGGGTAAACTATTTTTTTTTGCGCTTTTAAGAATAATTGGAAATGAAAGCACTTACTGCATTTGTATTTATTTTACTGAATTGTTTTACACTTTGCAAATAGCTAAAAGTAATCTTTTTAATATTCATCACAAATCGTTTTTGTACGAAAGAATAATTCTTCATTCAAACCTTAATGCAATTGAAGTAAGTAGTTTGAATTTTTTATTTGAATATAGCTAAAAATATTTATAAGTTTTTAAATCTTGTGAATATTGATGAACTCCCCTTATAATATTGGTAGCGCATACATTGCTTTAACAAGGGGGATGAATATGAATTTTGATTTAACGGCAGAACAAGAAATGATTAAAAAGATGATTCGTGAGTTTTCAGATGAAGTAGTGGCACCTGGTTCAATCGATAGGGATCGAAATAAACAATTTCCTGTTGAGGTTTTTAAACAGTTATCCGAAATGGGAATTATGGGTCTCCCGTTTCCTGAGGAATATGGCGGCGGCGGTGCTGACACTGTTAGTTTCGCTATCGTTACTGAAGAATTGAGCAGGGCTTGTGCGTCGACTGGCATTACCTACTCAGCTCATATTTCATTGGGGGGAGCGCCATTAAATTTATTTGGTACAAAGGAACAAAAACATAAGTATCTCACTCCTATTTGCACTGGGGAATCATTTGGTGCCTTTGGATTAACTGAGCCAAATGCAGGATCCGATGCAGGCGGCACACAAACAACGGCAGCAAAGAGTAATGGTGAATATATTATAAATGGAAATAAGTGTTTTATTACAAATGCCAGCTACGCGAAGCACTTAGCTATAACTGCCATAACAGGCATGAACGATGGGAAAAAGGAAATTAGTGCGATTATTATTCCTACAGACGCAAAAGGGTTCTCTGTAATTGATAACTATGAAAAGATGGGTCTAAATGCTTCGAATACAACAGAGCTGGTGATGGAGAATGTACGGGTCCCAGAAGAGAATCTCTTGGGTAAAGAGGGTGAGGGCTTTAAACAATTCCTAATCACACTGGATGGGGGAAGGATTGGTATAGGTGCCATGGCTGTTGGAATAGCTCAGGGAGCCTTTGACAAGTCATTACAGTACACAAAGGAGCGGAAACAGTTCGGAAAGTCATTATCATCCTTTCAGGCTGTTCAATTTAAGTTGGCAGATATGGCAATGAAAATTGAATTAGCACGAAATATGGTTTATAAGGCTGCTTGGTTAAAGGATCAGGGCCGGCCGTTCAGCAAAGAAGCGTCAATGTGTAAGCTTTATGCTTCCGAAATATGCATGGAAGTAACCAATCAAGCTGTCCAATTGCATGGCGGATATGGCTATATGAAGGAGTATCATGTTGAGAGAATGATGCGCGATGCCAAGCTGCTGGAAATTGGCGAAGGTACTTCTGAAATTCAAAGAACCGTTATTGCTCGTTTGATTGGTTGTTAATGGTATATTTAGGGTAGATTAAAAGGGCTGACCTTTAAAATTCAGCCCTTTTTTACATATTTTCTAAATATTATCGTGACAAAATAAGTTTAGGGCTTTTCCTTCTGAAGTTTTTAAAGTAAAATAGTAGTTGTTTGTAGAAGACTATTTATTTACAGTTGTACGTACATAAGGGAGGTTATATGATGAATCGAAATCCGGTTATTCCTTACATCCTGATCTTTGTATTTGGAATCGGACTAATGTTCTTATTGTCTTTCAAAGGCCTCGGGGATATGGATGAGCTTGCCAAGGAAAAAGAAGGCGGAACCGAAACAGAACAGGTTGCAAAAAGTCCTGAAGAAATTTACACAGGGTCTTGTGTAGGCTGTCACGGTGATGCGTACCAAGGGGGAATGGGTCCTGCTCTAACTGGTGTTGGAGAAAGGTTATCCAAGGAAGAAATTATCGAAGTAGTTACCAAGGGTAGAGGAAATATGCCTGGCGGTATGGTTAAACCAGAAGAAGCCGATGCAATGGCTGATTGGTTAGCTGACATAAAATAATGTTACAATGGAAAGGTCCTTTGCTTATGTAAAGGACTTTTTTTATACTAGAATTAATACATAAAAAGTGGTGAATAAGTTGAATACAGATAAATTATCAGTCCGGTTAGAAACGGTAGCAAAATATGTTCCAAAAAACTCAAGAGTAGCGGATATAGGTTCCGATCATGCGTACCTGCCTAGCTATCTTGTAAAGAATGGGCAAATAACCTTTGGTATTGCAGGGGAAGTTGCTAAGGGTCCATTTCAGTCTGCTGAAAAGAATGTAATGGCAGAAGGGCTTTCTGAAATGATTTCAGTCAGGATGGGTGATGGTCTGGAAGTAATCCAGCCTGGTGATGCTGATTGTATAACCATTGCTGGTATGGGCGGAAGTCTTATCGCTAGTATTTTAGAAAGCGGCAAGGATAAGCTGGCTGAGGTGAATCGCCTTATATTACAGCCTAACATTAATGCATCCGCCATTAGAAACTGGCTGGTGGAAAATAATTGGGAATTGATTGCAGAGGAAATTATCGAAGAAGATAGCAAAATATATGAAATTTTAGTTGCTGAAAGAGGAGAACCATTAAAGCCTTATCGTGAAGTATCATTAGAGAACGGATTATTAGTTGGACCCTTCCTTCTTCAGAGAAAGGAAAAAGCATTCTTGAAAAAATGGTCTTTAGAAAAAAACAACTGGAAGCGGATTTATGAACAGCTTGAAGGAGCTGCGCCAACAGCTGAAACAGAAGAGAAAAAACAAGAGGTTCTTAAAAAAATAGCACTTGTCGAGGGGGTATTGGATCATGAAGAAAGCGAATGGTCATGAAATTATTCAACTTTTTGAGCAATTTTCACCTAAGGGTTTAGCGATGGAAGATGATAAGATTGGGTTGCAAATTGGACGCCTGAACAAAAAAATTGATAAGATTATGATTGCTCTTGATGTACTAGAAGAAGTAATAGATGAAGCCATTGAAAAGAATGTACAGCTTATCATCGCCCATCATCCGCCGATCTTTCGACCACTTAAGAATGTTATCACTGACACAGTACAGGGGAGAATGATTGAAAAGCTAATAAAGCACGATATAGCTGTGTATGCGGCTCACACCAACCTTGATGTAGCCAAAGGCGGTGTAAATGATCTCCTGGCAGAAGCCTTGGGACTGGAAAACCCTGAAGTGCTTGTTCCGACCTTTGAAGAGAAGCTAAAGAAAATCGTTGTCTTTACACCATTAAGTCACGCTGACGAGATTAGAAGGGTACTTGGAAATGCTGGTGCAGGCTTTATTGGAAATTATAGTCATTGTTCCTTTTCAGCAGATGGAACAGGAAGGTTTATGCCTGGGGAAAATACGAATCCCTATATTGGCTCACAAGGTCAATTAGAATCTGTAGAAGAAGTAAGAATTGAAACCATTGTACCGGTAAAACTATTAAAGCGGGTAGTAACGGCAATGCTAAAAGCCCATCCTTATGAAGAGGTTGCCTATGATGTGTATCCGGTTGAAAATAAAGGTGAAGTTCTTGGTCTAGGAAGAATTGGAACTGTTCAGGAAATGTCTCTAGGAGAATTTGCTGAAAGAGTTAAAGAAGCTTTACAGGTTGATAAGGTTAGGGTGGTTGGTGATTTATCATCACGTGTGAAAAAAGTTGCTGTATTAGGCGGAGATGGAAATAAGTATTTCAAACACGCCAAGTTTAAGGGAGCAGATGTCTATATTACTGGTGATATATATTATCATACAGCTCATGATGCCATGATGGAGGGATTAAATATGATTGATCCCGGACATAATGTCGAAAAAGTCATGAAAAAGGGACTCACAGCCACGCTTTCAAAAATGTGCGAGGAAACTGGTTATGAAGTTGAAATCTTCCCGTCAGAAGTCAATACAGATCCATTTACATTCATATAAAAAAATACCGGTCAGAATAATCTGACCGGTTATTTTTTTACCTTTGGCAAAATTTTATTTAAAGGAACACTTTTACGACGTTCCCAGGTTGCTTCGTTATTAGGATCAAATTGTTCTAAGAATTTAATTACTTCCTTTGTAATTGGTGTTGGAGTAGAAGCACCAGATGTTACGGCCACGTTCTTAGCGTCCTTAATCCAATCAATTTCTAACTCAGAGATATCTGCAATTCGATAAGCCTTTGTACCAGCGATTTCTTCTGAGACTTGTGCAAGTCGATTGGAGTTATTACTCATCGGATCTCCAACCACTATTGTCACATCTGCCTCAGTGGCTTGACCGGCAACTGCTTCTTGACGCACCTGTGTTGCATTGCATATTTCATTATGTGCCTCTGCATGTGGGTATTTTTCTAGAACCTTTTTCATTGTCTCAGTAACGTCCCATTGACTCATTGTCGTTTGGTTGGTAACAATTAACTTCTCACTATTAATCGTCAGCGCTTCAACATCACTCGGTGTTTCTACCAGATGAACAGCATCAGGAGCTACGCCGACCGCTCCTTCAGGCTCAGGATGACCTTTTTTGCCGATGTAAATAACCTGATACCCTTGCTTAGTTTTTTCTTCTATTAAATCATGTGTTCTCGTTACATCCGGACAGGTAGCGTCAATTGTAACAAGACCTTTCTTTTTAGCAAGCTCTCTAACTTCTGGTGAGATGCCATGTGCTGTAAAAATAACAGTACCAGTATCCACCTTGTCCAGGATGTCCTTACGATTTTTACCATCAAGGGTAATAATACCTTCTTCGGCAAAAGCATCAGTAACGTGTTTATTATGAACAATCATCCCCAAAATGTAGATAGGGCGAGGTAATGATTTATCTAAAGCTGCATTCCTTGCTATCACCATGGCATCAACAACACCATAACAATAACCGCGTGGTGAAATCTTAATGATTTGCATATAATAAAGTCCTCCTAAGGAACGTTTGACTTTGAATCTATGTAATTATTATATAAAACTAATAGAAATAATACAAAGATACTTTTTTCCTGTGGAATAAACAGAAAAATAAAAAAGATGCTGTACGTTCAGCATCCTTGTTTAAATATATAGTTTTGGAAGTGATGTTCCGTTTTGACGTTTATTATCTTCAATATCTTCAATTTGGGTATGCTGTTTCCTTTTTTGCTTAGGTTTTGGGCTGTTTTTGGGTGAAACAGTATCTTCCTCCATGATAGGAGCATCTGATTCATGTTCATCTGACTTATCCTCGGCAGGTAAATCTTTAAATCCTTTATATAATTTCCACATCATCGGAAGGTTCTTGACGATAGGTCCGTATTGCTGGATCATTGGAGCTATCGACTGTGCAGTCTTCAATACCTGTTGAGTATTGTTAAGGAACCCCGAAAGACTGTCAGGATTACTTAGGGTTTGAAGAATTGAGCCAATTCCCCCTGTACCGCCGGCGGCAGCCCTGCCAGCTTGACGCATCCCTCCAATTCCTGCAGGTTGGTTCTTCTGCTTATTTCCGCCAAGAATTTTTGAAAGTAATCCTCCGCCATTACGTCTTCCTTGTCCTCTTCCCATGTTTTGCCCCATCATGGGTCTGCCGCCGTTCATTGTCTGCTGTAGTCCCATCATTTGTCCATTACCGCCATAGGGATTTATCATATGTTGTTGACCACCAAATGGCCCAGGACCCATCATTTGTGGTCCCATACGCCCGTGCATGGGATATCTCGGTCTAGGCTGCTGCATACGTACGTCCTCCTCTTAAATAAAAGCCTTATAAACTATGGTATGCAGCTGCCTGAAATTGGTTTAGGAATAAACACAGTGATATTCTGTAAATTTCATGATTAAAAGTAGTTTAAAGGTAAAAGATGATAATAACTGGTTATTTAGATGAATCTTTACTATAATGATATGATGGAAATAAAAGTGGAAGCTCTTGCTAATGCAAGAAAACTACTCCATGAACGGTAGAAATTAATATATAAGGAGCAATAACATGAAGGAAAATCGTTTTGAACGTTTTAATTTTCAGCCTTTTATTATAGAAGCAGTTAAAGAACAGGGGTTTTTTGAACCAACTGAGATACAGGAACGGATGA
Organism: Neobacillus niacini; assembly: GCF_019749295.1. GTDB lineage: Bacteria > Bacillota > Bacilli > Bacillales > Cytobacillaceae > Neobacillus > Neobacillus niacini_D. The sequence goes on along the minus strand of NZ_JACWFG010000003.1, from coordinate 326,878 downwards.
TTCCATTAGTTCTAAAAAATGAAAGTGCAATCGGTCAATCCCAAACTGGTACAGGGAAAACGCTTGCCTTTGTATTACCTATTCTGGAGAAGATAAATCCAGACCGTAAAGAAGTTCAGGCTGTTATCACTGCGCCAACAAGAGAGCTTGCTTCACAAATCTATCACCAAATTCTAAAGGTGACAGAGCATTGCAGTCCAGACAAGGCGATTATGACAAGATGTTATATTGGTGGAACAGACAAGCAAAGGACCATTGATAAATTAAAAATACAGCCACATATTGTAGTTGGAACTCCAGGCAGGATTAAAGACCTAATGGTGGAGCAGGCTCTCTTTGTCCATACTTCAGAAGTACTTGTAGTGGATGAAGCGGATATGATGCTTGATATGGGCTTTATCGAGGATTTGGACCAGGTAGCTGCAAAAATGCCTGAGAAGTTACAAATGCTTGTATTTTCTGCCACTATTCCAGAAAAACTTAAACCGTTTCTCAAAAAGTACATGGAAAATCCGAAAACGATTCAAATTGATGCCAAAAGAAAAACGGCTGAGAATTTAACACATTATCTTCTGCCTTCTAGGCACAGAAATAAAAAACAACTGGTTCACGATGCACTAGTTCAATACAACCCTTATTTGGCGATTGTTTTTACAAATACCAAAAAAATGGCTGAAGAAGTGGCCAACTTTTTGATTAATAAAGGACTAAAGGTTGCTCGTGTTCATGGAGATTTAAACCCGCGTGAACGGAAAAAAATGATGAAGCAAATCCAAGATTTAGAGTACCAATATATCGTTGCGACAGACCTGGCTTCAAGAGGAATAGATATTGAAGGGATAAGTCACGTTATTAACTATGAATTACCAACAGATTTAGATTTTTACATTCACAGAGTGGGGAGGACTGCAAGAGCAGGAAATTCGGGTGTTGCTCTTACTGTTTATGATGTCTCTGATGAGGACGCGTTAAATCGACTTGAAAAAATGGGTATACAATTTAAACACATCGATCTAAAAAAAGAGGAATTTGTTGAATTAGAGGACCGAAATAAAAGAAAAACCCGGGTAAGGAAAGAAGATGAAGCAGAAAAGACTGCTAAAACGATGGTTAAAAAACCTCAAAAGGTGAAACCGGGCTACAAAAAGAAAATGCAGTGGGAAATGGACAAAATTAAAAAGCGTCAAAGACGTTTAAACAAGAAGTAATGGTGAAGGGAGAGAGGAGTTTTGTTGAAAATAGGATCACATGTTTCAATGAGCGGTAAAAAAATGCTGCTGGCAGCAAGCGAAGAAGCAGTTTCTTATGGCGCTAATACGTTTATGATTTATACAGGCGCACCACAAAACACAAGAAGGAAAAAAATAGAAGATCTTAATATTGAAGCAGGGAGAAGGCATATGGAGGAAAATGGAATAGCAGAAATTGTTGTCCATGCTCCGTACATTATCAATATTGGGAATACGACAAATCCTGATACCTTTGATTTAGGTGTCCGATTCTTACGTACTGAAATTGAAAGAACAGAGGCACTTGGTGCAAAACAAATCGTCCTGCATCCTGGGGCTCACGTAGGCGCAGGTACCGAAGCGGGGATTAAGAAAATTATCGAAGGCCTGAATGAAGTATTAACAGGGAAAGAGCAATTACAAATTGCTTTAGAAACAATGGCAGGAAAAGGTTCTGAATGCGGAAAGTCGTTTGAGGAATTGGCTATGATTATTGATGGGGTAAATTATAGTGATAGACTCTCTGTTTGTTTTGATACTTGCCATACTCACGATGCTGGATATAACATTGTTGAGGATTTTGATGGAGTTTTAAATGAGTTTGATAAAATTGTGGGCTTGGATAAACTAAAGGTTCTTCACATTAATGATAGTAAAAATGCTGTAGGAATGAAAAAAGACCGACACGAAAACATCGGCTTTGGTCATATCGGTTTCAAAGCACTCAATTATATCGTACATCATCCCCAATTGGCGGATGTTCCAAAAATACTTGAAACACCATTCGTGGGTGAAGACAAAGATAATAAAAAGCCTCCATATGCATTCGAAATTGAAATGCTGAGAGAACAAAAGTTCAACGAAAATCTGCTCGATAAAATTGTACAAGGTTAACAAAAAGCTGTGCTCAAGGGCACAGCTTTTGTATTTGGGTTAGCTAATAATTTTTGATTTGGGCACCTGTTGATTGGAGCGGAAGGCACGAAGACTCCTCAAAAATGCTATCGCATTTTTTTCGTGCGTGGGCGAATTCTAGGATGAAAATCAATGTCCTGCGGGAGGACGGGGCAGGGGAGGACCCCGCAGGCGCTAAAGCACCGAGGAGGCTCCCCGAACCGCCCGCGGAAAGCGAAGTGCCTCGTGACAGGCAGAGATCGCCTGTCACTGCGGGGATTATTCGAAGAAGCTTTCCTTAGTGGAGCGCAAATCAACAGACAATTTACCCAAATCAAAGATTTATTTTGTAAATTGTACAAAAAGCTTATTTACTTCTCTTGCCGCCTCAGGGCCGGCAATTTTAGCGATTTCTTTAATCAATGCAGATCGTTCACGGTCATCAAAAATATTTACATTTTTACCTCTTAAGTATTGAGCAACCTTATGTGCTTGCTGCTTATTTACTCGTATATTAAATTGTTGTGCATACTTGAATAGTTCATCACCAGTAATGGTATTAATCTTATGATTTATGACGGTCTCAAAAATCTTCACACTCATCACTCCTTCATTTACTGTATGAAGGGGAGAAATAGAGTGTTACAAAATGAATACTAAGGTCTCTAATAATAAAACCGTGTAAAGGTAAAGACTTTACATTAAGAAGTTCCTATTGTATACTACTTTAAGTTAAATCGGAATGATTCTTAAAATTAAGGTGTGAAACCATGAAATCACAAGCTATTATTGAAATAAAACAACTTTCCTATCGATATGAAAAGGAAACAGTTCTTGAAAATATTAACTTAGCCGTACCAAATGGCTCCTTTCTTGCCATTGTCGGTCCTAATGGATCAGGAAAATCAACATTATTGAGGTTAATACTGGGATTATTAAAACCGCAAACAGGAGAAATTCGCTTATTTGGCCAGGAAATGAGTAAATTTAAAGAATGGCAGCAAATTGGTTATGTTTCTCAGAAAGCAAATTCATTTAATACAGGCTTTCCTGCCACTGTTTTTGAAGTCGTATCCAGTGGATTAACAAAGAAACTTGGATTATTTCGCTTCTTTAAAAAAGAAGACTCTCAAAAGGTATATGACGCGTTGGAAGCTGTGGGAATGAGAAAGTTTAGTAACAGAAATATCGGTGAGCTTTCAGGAGGGCAGCAGCAAAGAGTATTTATTGCCCGTGCACTCGTTAGTGAGCCTAAGCTATTGATTTTAGATGAACCAACAGTTGGTGTTGATGCTGAAAATGTAAGTGCATTTTATCAGATGCTGGCTGATCTAAACAAAAATCGAGGTATTACACTCCTATTAGTTACACATGATGTTGGAACCATTTCAGATAAAGTTACACACGTAGCCTGTCTTAATAAGCATCTGCACTTTCATGGAGATTCAGATGAATTTGAAAGACACCAGAGCGAAGGGATGTCTGAATTCTACGGAATGGACGTCCATCTTATTTCCCATCAACATGACCACGGAGGCGTTTTTAAATGATTCAAGGATTATTTCAATATGAATTTTTACAAAATGCCTTTCTAACAGGAATTTTAATAGGTTTTCTTGCACCATTATTGGGTGTTTTTATTGTTGTCAGAAGACTTTCATTAATTGCTGACGCTTTAAGTCACGTAACCTTAGCAGGAATTGCTGCCAGTCTTCTCCTTGAAAAGTATTTTCTTGTTCTAAGTGGATTAAATCCACTTTACTTAGGAATGGTCTTTTCTGTCGGAGGTTCGTTGTTTATAGAAAAACTACGTGGAGTTTATAAACATTACCAAGAGCTTGCAATCCCGATCATTTTATCAGGCGGTATCGGATTAGGGGTAATCTTTATTTCACTTGCTGATGGGTTTAATACGGACTTGTACAGCTATTTATTTGGAAGTGTTTCAGCTGTCAGCCGAACGGATTTATGGGTTATTTTTGTTATAAGTATCGCCGTTGTAATCACCATCATTTTATTATATAAAGAACTGTTTTTATTATCTTTTGATGAAGAACACGCCAAAGCCTCGGGAATCGCAGCAAAAAGTATTCATTTTATTTTTATTATTATGGTGGCACTAGTGATTGCTGCTTCAATGCGGATTGTAGGAATTATGCTTGTTTCTTCATTGATGACATTACCGGTTGCAGCTAGTATTCGTATTGCGAAAGGATTTAAACAAACAATCTTTTTGTCGATTATATTCGGAGAGATATCTGTACTTGGAGGCCTGTTTGCTTCTTATTACCTTGACCTTGCTCCAGGAGGAACAATTGTCATGATTGCAGTAGCTATTTTAGTTTTAACCATCGTATATAAAAAATTTACGCTTAAAAATCAGATCTCACAAGGGGGTGCAGCAGGATGAATGTGAATGAAGCTATTCAATTCTTAAAAGAAAATGGATTTAAACAAACAGGCAAAAGAGAAGATATGCTCCAATTGTTTGCTGACAGTGATAAATATTTAACAGCTAAGGATGTTTTAGATGAGTTAAAAGAAGATTATCCTGGATTAAGTTTTGATACGATTTATCGTAATCTTTCTCTCTTTGTAAAAATGGGAATTCTTGAAATGACTGAACTTTCTGGTGAGAAGCATTTTCGCTTTTCCTGTTCCCGGCACCAGCATCATCATCATTTTATCTGTATGGATTGCGGTAAGACAAAAGAGATTGAAACCTGTCCTATGAACAGCTTAAGTGAGGATTTAAAAGGGTATGATATCTCCGGACACAAATTTGAAATTTATGGACGCTGTCCTGAATGCAACTAAAAAGAAAAACAGCATGGCTAAGAGTGCCATGCTGTTTTTATATTTAACTTATCTAAGCCAATTTTCAACCCAATTATTAGCCTCATACCAATTATTAACGCGAACGACACCTTTAGGGATTGGGTCCTGATTATAGGGTGTATTAAATAAAAGGACTGGGATATCGCATTCTTCATGAATCATAACAGCATTATCGTGTTTATCCTCGAGGAATATATCCACTTCATGTCGTTTAGCAGTAGACACCTTGTCGTGAGATCCGATTAGCTCAATATGGTTGTAGGACAAACCTTTCCTGCTAAACCATTTCTTTGTATTTTCTAACAGGTGTGGTCCTCTGGCGCTTATGAAAAACAATTCATGTTCATTTTTCCACTTCGTAAGAATCTTTTCTGCTCCTTCAGCTAACGGAGATTTCTCATAAATGATGGGCTCGTTTTCAATAAACCACTTTGCAAATCTTTCCTCAGGAACTTTAACAACCTTATTTAAGTCATATTCTTTTACATCTGCTAAAGTGATGTTTAGTCCAAATCCCTCATTAATAAAGGGTAATAGTGCTGATGGACAGGTTACTGTACCATCAATATCAATTCCAAATCTTTTCCTCATATGTAGTCACCTTCAAATGATATGATTATTATCTTTATTTTACCATACTAAAAAGATGAAAGTTACAAACAATAATTAATGCTCCTATTACTGAAAGTGAGGGATTCGGATGGAAGATAAAAAAGACACGAAAATACGTGGGTATCTCCCAAGTCCAAACACTGATGTAGATAGCCCAGATTACCCTTCTGATTATCGAGAGGAAACAGCAGCTGAAATTGCGGCCCCTGTTCCCATTTCCCGACCTGCATTCCAGGAAAGATCAAAGTCTGATCAAGGAATGCAGACCGGTGCTGGAACAGGTATGGGCTGGGCTGCTTTAGTTCTATCAATACTATCATTGTTTGTAATGCCGATTCTTTTTGGTGCAGCAGGTATTGTGTTAGGGTTCATTGCTAGACGTCGAGGAGCCGAAGGGCTTGGAGCGTGGGCAATCGGGATAGGTGCAATTTCGATCATTGTCGGAATCTTTATCCTGCCGTTCTTTTAACAGTAACAGTAACTTGCAAATATAGGGGCATAAAAAGCGTAAGGACCTTATCTAAGGCTGCTTCGCAAAAAAAGAAACCCGGCAGGTTTGCCGGGTTTCTTCATTTCGCTTATTGGTTTGTTACTTCAGCTTCTTCTGCCGCTTTTTTCTGGAAATATTCTTCAGCAATTTGATCGATTTCCTTCTTCAATTCATCGACTAATTGATCCTCAGGGACTTTACGAACAATCTCGCCTTTACGGAATAGTAAGCCTTCACCACGAGCGCCGGCAATTCCAATATCAGCTTCTCTCGCTTCACCAGGACCGTTAACAGCACATCCCAAAACAGCTACTTTAATTGGCGCTTTTATAGTTGAGATATATTCTTCAACTTCATTTGCAATACTGATCAAATCAATTTCGATTCGACCGCAGGTTGGGCAGGAGATTAAGGTTGCTGCATTGGAAGAAAGACCAAATACCTTTAAAAGCTCTCTGGCTACTTTGACCTCTTCAACTGGGTCAGCACTTAAAGAAATACGAAGTGTATTACCAATTCCTTTGCTTATAATCGCACCAAGTCCTGCAGCGCTTTTAACAGTCCCTGCAAATAGTGTTCCTGATTCAGTAATACCTAAATGTAACGGATAATCAAATGCTTTAGAAGCTTTTTCATATGCTTCAATTGCAAGGTTTACATCAGATGCTTTCATGGAAACAATAATATCGTGGAAATCCAAGTCTTCAAGGATTTTGATATGATGGAGGGCACTTTCAACCATTCCATCGGCGGTTGGATAACCATATTTTTCAAGAATCCTTTTTTCAAGTGAACCTGCATTTACGCCAATCCGGATGGGAATTCCCCGTTCCTTTGCAGCCTTAACAACAGCTTCTACTTTTTCCCGCTTACCAATATTTCCTGGATTAATCCGGATCTTATCTGCGCCGCCCTCAATAGCTTTAAGCGCTAATTTATAATCAAAATGGATATCGACAACTAGAGGGATATTGATTCTTTTTTTGATTTCAGGTATGGCATTTGCCGCACGTTCGTCGGGACATGCAACACGTACAATCTGGCAGCCTGCTTCTTCAAGACGTTTAATTTCCGCAACAGTTGCTTCAACATCATGCGTTTTTGTAGTCGTCATGCTTTGTATAAATAATTCGTTACTCCCGCCAATGGTTAAATTACCAACCTTAATGGGACGGGTCTTTGTACGATGAATAATTTCACTCAAGGGAGATTCGCTCCTTCAATTTGGATTCGAATAATAGGTAGTTTAAACATGCACCTACTATTTTATCAGTCCTATGCTAATCTTGACAAGACTGACGCTTTTGTCCCCCTATTTTGAGTAATCAGGAAATTGGTAGGTTGACCCAATTTGAATTTTTTCTGGAGCTTGTCCGGGATTTAAGCTTCGAAAGTCTTCAACTAATTCTTCAATCGATACGGGTAATGGTTTTTTTATATGATTTTCCACAATCGATATCAGCGTTTCGCCAGGTTCAACCTCGGCTTCAAAGGCATCAATTGTATTTTCTGGAGCAGCCATGGTTGCCACTGTCTGTTCCTGCTTTTGAGTTTCATTTTTTGGCAGAGTACCGGCTGTTAGATCAATATAAATAACATAAATTGTTAGTAATCCGAAGAGAAAAAAGAATATTCTTTTCATGAGACATGCCTCCAAAATGGAATGTTTGTACATTCCTATGCTTGTCCCATTCGTAATAGAACGAAAAAACGCACCCTTTGGGTACGTTTAATTTTCGATATTTGTTTTTTCGCTTGGTATTTCTTTTAATGCTAAGTATAGGATGATGATTTCAACAAACCAATTAATGATAAAGCTATTTGGAACAGGTGTATTTAGAGCACTCATAATGGTAAAGAATAAAGTTGGCAATGTTACACTATAGGCCGCCATTCTCCATAAATGGCGATAACTTATATTTTTACCTGCAAGACCCTTTAATAATAATCCAAACCAAGCGAGAATAGATACTTCAATGAAGTTTACGGCACTCGAGAAAAGGAACATAATAAGAGACATGACTGGAATAATAATACCTTTCATTCCATCAATAGTATCAACTATATCGATAAAGTCTTCTTTTGATAACGTTAAGCCTTCAAGCATGGAGTAGGAATATGTATCAATCCTTCCTCCTGCTGCTACCGCAATTTCATTTTTGAGTAAAGCAATAGCATTATTTGCATCTTCCACATCTTCGGTTGTAGTAACTCCAGTTGGATCAATCATAATGGTGAAGTCTCCCTTATCAATTGTTAGGGGTACATCTGTCTCTGCAGATAAACTGCCATTATCGATTGTAAATGAGGGGAGTTCATTTTTCATAACGGATTTTGTATCTTCGATTCCTGCTGTGAGCATTGTACTTAAGTAGTAGATGGCCGGCAGGATAGATAATAAAGTGAGAAGAAATACATATAATATTGTTTTTCCAATTCCCTGAAATCGAAAAGAGGCAATGTCCTTTGGGGAATAAGTACTCTTATAAAATTGCTTAAAAATGTTCATGTTTAACCACCTTATTAAAGATTCATCATCTATTGTAGCTTTTGAGGCTGATATTAACAAGAATGATGAATTATGAAACTAATTACGAATGAGTACGTATATACCTTTAAATATATTTTCTAAAGGACTGAGATAAATGGAGATTGTTTATTGGTCAATCATTTCTATTTTATTTATCATAGGGTTTGTTGGACTTATTTATCCAATCATCCCTAGTGTTTTATTTCTATTAGCAGGCTATATATTATATGGGGTCTTTTTTTCCTTTGAGCCTTTTAGCTGGTTCTTTTGGCTGGTTCAGAGTTTATTGGTTATTCTTTTATTTGTAGCAGATTATATTGCAAATATGATAGGGATTCAAAAATACGGCGGTTCGAAAGCTGGAGTCTGGGGGAGTACAATCGGTCTTATCGTTGGTCCCTTTGTCATTCCGTTCCTGGGAATTCTACTAGGTCCATTAATTGGCGCGGTGGGAGCTGAACTGTTAGTAAATAAAAGAGACTTTAAAAACAGTTTAAAAATAGGATTCGGATCTGTTGTTGGATTTGTTAGCAGTGTAATCACAAAGACGATTATACAAGTATTAATGATTGCATACTTCCTTTTAGTAGTCCTATAATGGAAAAACTCCTGCTCTATAATTGTGAGCAGGAGTTTTATTTAATTTACACCACAAATCTCATAGGGGCAGTTTTGGCAGTCTACTTCTTCTTTAAGAAATTTAAGGTTTTTTATTGTGAATTTTTGCTGTTCATAAGATATAACATCATTTTCCCGCAATTCTTTTAATGCACGTTGAATAACTTCTCTCGTACCAAAAGTTAAGTTCGCAAGCTCTTGATGAGTTAATGGGAAGTCAATAAGTATTCCATCCTCGGTCTTTATCCCATAAGTATTACAAAGTCTAATTAAGATTGAGTATAATCCACCTTTTTTACCATTCATAATTAAATCCTGACATTTCATTTGAGCCTTTAGGTAACTTGTACTCAACCAAGAGACAAATGCATTCATCGCATCTGGGTCATTCATGATGAATTCTTCAAATTGTTCTTTTGTTAAAGCAAGAATTTCACAATCATCAAGTGTCTTTGCATAAAACTGATAATGGGGATTTTGTTTAAATATTTGATATTCAACTATCAATTCCCTGCTATTCAAGACCTTTAAAATAAAGTCTTTCCCCCGCATATGAACTCTTCCTAGAGCAACGGTGCCACTGAGCAGCAGGTAAACATATTCAACAGAATCCTTCTCTTGAAAGAGAACAGTTCCTGCTTTTAGCTTTTGTATTTGCTCTGATTTTCGAAAGAAATGATCCAATAAACTATATATAGAAAAACTGCTTCTAAGCATATTTCCCACTCCTTTTATCCCTTCAATTTGATTTAAACATGTATTTACAACCTATCACCGGTTGAAACATGACAATTTATCGAATAATCATTGTTTTTACCCATTATGGGAAAAAGTATGAATAAAAATATCCGTAAAAGGATATTGTAAATTTGTTAGGTACAAAGCATTTTATTTGAAAGAAAACACTTTCTTTGGTAATCTTAAGCTACACAGCTTTAGGAATATTCAAAAATCGTTTTGATTTTGGACATATCTCTAAAGTTTAAAAAACTTTTCTATACATAGGAGGAAATACCAATGGCATTTGAATTACCACAATTACCGTATGCGTATGATGCGCTTGAGCCTCACATTGACAAAGAAACAATGAACATTCACCACACAAAACATCACAACACTTATGTAACTAACTTAAATAATGCTCTTCAAGGCAATGAAGAACTATTATCAAAATCTGTTGAAGAGGTTATTGCTAACCTAGATGCAGTTCCAGAAGCAGCTCGTACAGCTGTACGTAATAATGGCGGCGGTCACGCTAACCACTCATTATTCTGGCAAATCCTTGCTCCAAATGGCGGCGGTGCACCAACTGGTGAATTAGCTGATGCAATCAGCAGTAAATTTGGCAGCTTTGATAGCTTTAAAGAAGAATTCGCAAAAGCAGCTACTACTCGTTTTGGTTCTGGCTGGGCTTGGTTATCTGTAAACAATGGTGAATTAGAGGTTTCTAGTACACCTAACCAAGACTCTCCTCTAATGGAAGGAAAGACACCTATCCTAGGACTTGATGTTTGGGAACACGCGTATTACCTAAATTATCAAAACCGTCGTCCTGATTACATCTCTTCTTTCTGGAATGTAGTTAACTGGGATGAAGTTTCTAAGCGCTACAGCGCAGCAAAATAATTTGATTACTAATTATCAAGACAGCTGATTTGATTTCAGCTGTCTTTTTCTTTTTTTCGTATAAAGGACCTCTGCTTGTTAAAGACTAACCCTTATCACAAAGGGGAGTTATTATGGCGAAAAAATTTAATTTATTAGGTGACGTAAAATTAACGAAAGATTTATCTCTGCTGTTAATAATTGGCGGGTTGTATTCATTGAGTGTTGCTCTTTCAAATACTTTTGTAAATATTTATTTATGGAAACAAACAGGAGAATATTCGGACCTAGCACTATATAACCTGTCGATTGTCATATTACAGCCTTTGACCTTTATCCTGGCAGGCAGATGGGCAAAAAAAATTGACCGAGTTAAAGTGTTAAGAGTTGGTGTCATATTTCTAGCGCTATTCTACCTAATGGTATTAATAACAGGCAAAAATGCTTCAACCTATCTATTGCTTTTAGGGAGTATGCTTGGAATTGGCTATGGTTTTTATTGGCTTGCCTACAATGTTTTAACGTTTGAAATAACCGAACCTGAAACAAGAGATTTTTTCAATGGCTTTTTAGGAATCCTATCCTCGACTGGCGGGATGATTGGACCGATTGCTGCGGGATTTATTATTACACGTTTTGAAAAATTCACAGGGTATTCTATTGTGTTTGGAATTTCTTTAGCTTTATTTGCACTTGCAGTATTCATGAGCTTTTCATTAAAGCCCCGGCCTGCAAATGGAAAGTATTGTTTTAAACGGATTTTGGATGAAAGAAAACAAAATAAAAACTGGCGGCTTATTACAAATGCGAATTTTTTTCAAGGGCTTAGAGAAGGGACATTTTTATTTATTATCTCCGTCCTCGTTTATATTTCAACTGAAAGTGAGATGGCGCTAGGTACGTTTGGTCTTATTAACTCTGGCATTTCTTTTATTGCCTATTATTTTGCATCCCGGTTAATTAAAAAAGATAAGCGAAAAAAGGCTATCCTTGTTGGTGGTATTATCCTTTATTTGGCTGTTTTATTAATCGTCTGGGATATTAGTTATGTAAAACTATTAATTTATGCAGCGATGATTGCAGTTGCTTATCCAATTTTGCTTGTCCCATATATGTCAACGACTTATGATATTATTGGATCTGCTTGGAAAGCGGCAGAAATGAGAATAGAGTATATCGTTGTCCGTGAAATTTTTATTAACCTGGGAAGAATCGTTTCCATTTTGTCATTCCTCGCTGCAGTAACATGGTTTAATGAAAAGGAAAGTATTCCAATTCTCCTTTTATTTCTTGGTGCAGGACATTCATTAATCTATTTGTTTGTTAGACGAGTCCAACTGCCTACAGCATAATGCGGTGAGTAATTCAAATTACTCACCGCATTTATTTTTGTAAACAGGTATTTGGAGTTGTTTGTTGAATACTGTCAATTGGTAAGAGTTTTTAATAGAAACCCTGATGGTTTTCAGCTAAAATATAGCTTATGATGTCGTTTAGGACAAGGAAGTGGAGAATTTGGATATTAAAAAGAGAAAAAAACCGCATGTTACATTCCGGTTGAACATACTTTTCTTTGTTATATTTTTGCTGTTTTCAGTTTTGATACTGCGATTAGGTTTAGTACAGATTGTTTATGGAGAGGACTTTAAACGTGAAATTGAACGGACAGAAGATATAACAGTGAATAACCCAGTCCCTCGGGGAAAAATGTTTGACCGTAACGGGAAAATTATTGTTGATAATACCCCATTAAATGCAATCACCTACACTAAATTTCAGGATTCAAGTCAAGAGGAAATGCTCGAAACCGCTGAAAGACTGGCACAACTGATCGATAAAGATATCTCGAAAATTCGTGAGCGTGATAAACAGGATTTCTGGATATTAAAGAATCCTGAGAAAGCAAAAGAAAAAATTACGGAAAAAGAATGGGACTTATACGATCAAGACGAACTGGATGATAAAGAGATATATAATCTTCAGCTAAAAAGAATTGATGAAAAGGATCTTGCTAGTTTAACTACACAGGATTTAGAAACGCTAGCGATATTTAGGGAATTTAATAGTGGTTATGCTTTAACACAGCAAATTGTTAAAAATGAAAATGTCACTCCTGAAGAATTTGCGGTTGTTAGTGAAAATTTAGAAGATTTGCCGGGTGTTGATACTACTACGGATTGGGAAAGATATTATGCATTTGGCAATACATTAAAAACCGTGCTTGGTAATGTGACCTCCTCTGATGAAGGCCTGCCGAAGGATAAATTAGAGGAATATCTTGCTAAGGATTATAATCGAAATGATCGAGTGGGAAAAAGTTATATTGAGCTGCAATACGAAGATGTCTTACATGGGCAAAAGGGTAAAGTAAAAAATATCACGGATAAAGCAGGTAAAATCCTGTCCACTGAAGTGGTTTCAGAAGGACAGCGTGGTAAAGATCTGGTCTTAACGATTGATATGAATCTTCAACTTGAAATAGAAAAAATTATAGAAGAAGAACTTTGGAAAGCAAAGCAAAATCCAAAATCTGCTCTTTTGGACCGTGCCTTTGTTGTTCTTATGGATCCACACACTGGAGAAGTATTAACAATGGCCGGAAAGCAAATAGCAAAAAATAGTGAGACAAATAAAACTGAAATGCGTGACTTCGCTCTTGGGAATATAACAACCTCTTATGAAGTCGGATCTGTTGTCAAAGGAGCAACAATTTTAACGGGATATAATACAGGGGCAATTAAGCCGGGATCAATGCATTATGATTCACCTTTATTGATAAAGGGTACAGATACTAAGTCTTCATGGAAAAACTTTGGAAGTATTAATGACTTAAGGGCCCTCCAAATATCCTCAAACGTATATATGTGGAAAACTGTTATTGAGATGGCCAATGGGAATTATTCACCTAATAAGTCGCTCCCATTAGACTTAAGTGCTTTTGATACGATACGACAATCCTTTAGTCAATTCGGTTTAGGAGTAAAAACTGGTATTGACCTTCCTAATGAGGGTACCGGTTATATTGGTCCAATAAAACAATCTGGTTTGCTGCTTGACTTGGTGATAGGTCAGTATGATACCTATACCGTTATGCAATTAGCACAATATATTTCTACGATTGCAAATGGCGGATACCGGGTTCAGCCGCATATTGTAAAGGAAATCCGTGAACCAGTCCTGGAGAGCAATGAATTAGGTCCAGTTTTTAAGGAAATTACACCAACCATATTAAATCGGATTGATTTTAAAGATGAATGGATTGATCGAGTTCAACAAGGATTTAGAATGGTTATGCAGGTTGGAGATGGTACCGGTGTTAGTACTTTTAAGGGAGCAGAGTACGATCCTGCAGGTAAAACGGGAACTGCCCAAGCACCATACGATGGTCCTGAACGTAAGAAATTTAAGGAATCGCCTGAAGTGATGAACTTGAGTTTGATCAGCTACGCCCCATTTGAGAATCCTGAAGTTGCTATGGCCGTATTAGTTCCATGGGCATACCAAGGTAACAGTGGGCCGGGTACAGCTAATGTAATTGGCAAAAGAGTATTGGACACCTACTTTAATCTACAAAAACAAGAACAATCAGCCGAAACAAATCAGAATGCAGAGAGCACAGATACACAACAAAATAATCAATAATCTTAACACCTGTCTCAAAAATGAGGCAGGTGTTTTTTTACACTTAATAAATTATTTGCAATTTACAAAATATATACATTCATTTACAAACCCTTTACATCTCATTAAAACAAGCTTTACAGAAGGAATGTATTATTAATCTTGTAAGGAAATACGAACAGACTATTACAAACCAAAATTCTTAGGGGGAATCAAGTAATGAAAAGCTTTAAGAAATTAGCACTAACAGCAATGATGACTGGGGTGCTGGCAATCACTGCCGCTTGTGGTGCACAAGGAACTGAAGGCAAAGAGCAAGCGGGCGAAGAAGCGAAGCAGCTACAAGGTGAAATTAAAATAGACGGTTCATCTACAGTTTTCCCAATCATGGAGGCGGTTGTTGAAGAATATGGCATGGAAGAGCCTAATGTAAAAGTTTCTGTAGGAGTTTCTGGTACAGGCGGCGGATTTGAAGCCTTTATCGCAGGTGAGACAGAATTAAGTAACGCTTCACGTCCAATCAAGGATGAAGAAAAAGCTGCACTTGAAGAGGAAGGTATTGAATTTACAGAATTAAAATTAGCATATGACGGTCTTTCCGTTATTGTAAATAAAGAAAATGACTTTGTTGACCACTTAACAGTTGATGAACTGAAGAAAATGTGGATTGAAGATGGGACTGTAAAGAAATGGTCTGATATTCGTCCAGAATGGCCTGAAGAAGAAATCAAATTTTATTCACCAGGGACAGATTCAGGAACATTTGATTACTTTAATGAAGTAATACTAGAAGATGAACCAATCGTTGAAAAAGCTACACTTTCTGAAGATGATAACATCCTAGTTCAAGGTGTACAAGGTGACAAGAATGCTATTGGATACTTCGGTTATGCCTATTATTTAGAAAATAAAGATTCATTAAAGATTGTTCCAATTGATGGCGGGGATGGCCCCGTTGAACCTACAAATGAAACCATAGAATCCGGTGAATATGCTCCACTCTCACGTCCATTATTCACTTATGTGAAAAATACTGCTGTAAAAGAACAAGAAGAAGTTTATGATTTTGTAAAATTCTTAATCGAAAATTCAGCAGTATTATCTGAAGATGTAGGTTACGTGAAATTACCTGAAGAAGAGTACACCAAGGCACTTGAGACACTAGAATCTCTTAAATAGGGTTTAGAAAATTGTAATATGAGAAGCGCCGAAAAAGTGCTTCTCATATTGCCATTGGTTGAAAGGAGTTTTCGTAATGGAGACGCAAAACATGAAATCATTCTCTGTTCAGAAAATGATTCAGGAAAAGAAAAAGAAAAAAAGCGCAGCAGGAATAGTTGAGAAAATCATGCCTTATATTTTATTCCTTGCAGCTGCTGTTTCGGTGTTAACAACAATCGGAATACTGTTAACTCTAATATTTGAAACATTTATGTTTTTTGATGCAGTTTCAATAAAAGAATTTTTTACAGCGAAAAAGTGGTATCCTTTTTCTGAAACTCAAGGATCTTTCGGAATCCTGCCATTGATTTCTGGAACACTTAAGGTAACCTTAATCGCAACTGTTGTTGCTGTGCCAATAGGACTTACCTCAGCCATATATTTGAGTGAGTACGCATCAGACCGTTCTCGCAGAATTATTAAACCGATATTAGAAGTATTAGCTGGAATCCCAACGATTGTATATGGCTTTTTTGCCCTAACTTTTGTCACTCCTTTATTACGTGACATTATTCCTTCCCTAGAAATTTTTAATGCTTTAAGTCCTGGTATTGTAATTGGAATTATGATTACACCGATGATAGCGTCGCTTTCAGAGGATGCAATGACTGCAGTTCCAAATTCAATGAGGGAGGGTGCGCTCGCACTTGGATCGACAAAATTTGAAGTAGCTATTAAAGTCGTTCTGCCTGCTGCAATCTCAGGAATTATCGCATCAATCGTGCTATCGATATCACGAGCAATCGGTGAAACGATGATTGTCGCTGTTGCCGGCGGTTCTACTCCTAACCTTGAATGGAATGTGACAAGCTCGATACAAACCATGACCGCATATATTGTCCAAGTTAGTCAAGGTGACGCTGGTTACGGTACAACGATTTACTATAGTATCTACGCTGTTGGTATGACACTATTTGTATTTACATTGGTGATGAATCTATTTGCACAATACATCACTCGTCGTTTTAGGGAGGAATATTAATGCACTTAATAGACCATAAGTCTGTTGTCAAACGGATGAAATCCAGGTTAGCAATGAACATTTTTTCAAAATCTGTATTCTTTGCTGCAACAATGTTTGCACTGTTAATTTTAGGGGTTTTATTATATCGGGTGTTCACTCAAGGATTTGGTTATTTAGATCTTCAATTTCTACAAAGTCTCCCTTCCCGGAAGCCTGAACAAGCAGGAGTATACGCTGCTTTAATAGGAAGTATTTGGTTAATGGGTGTTGTTGCTCCGGTCTCTTTATTACTTGGAGTCGGGACTGCCATATACCTTGAAGAATACGCAAAATTAAATAAGATGACTGCTTTTATTAAAGTGAATATTTCTAATCTAGCAGGTGTACCTTCCATCGTTTTTGGTTTATTAGGTTTAACTGTCTTTGTTCGTGCGCTTGCATTAGGGACAAGTGTACTAGCTGCAGGTCTTACTATGAGCTTACTAGTTTTACCTATTATTATAGTTGCCTCACAGGAAGCTATTCGAGCTGTTCCTAAAGAATTGCGTGAAGCTTCATATGGAATGGGTGCAACGAAATGGCAAACCATAGTACGAGTTGTTTTACCAGCTGCGATACCTGGTATTTTAACAGGTGGAATATTAGCACTTTCTCGTGCTATTGGAGAGACCGCACCACTAGTCGTAATCGGACTGCCATTATTCCTAGCTTTTTTACCAAACACCTTATTAGATATGATTACGGTGCTGCCAATGCAAATTTATAACTGGACCGGACGTCCTCAAGCAGAATTTCATGCGTTAGCAGCGGCTGGTATTATCGTCCTGCTGGTTCTGTTAATTATCATGAATTCAATCGCTGTGTTAATTCGAAATAAATTCCAAAAAAGATATTAAAATTGACACTTTTAGGAGGAATGATTGTATGGAAACAACAACGGCAACTGCAAAAGTAATACAACCAGAACACAAACAATTTGTCTATAAGACTAGTAATCTGGATTTATGGTATGGAGAAAACCATGCACTGAAAAATATTAATCTCGATATTATGGAAAATGAAGTTACTGCCATTATCGGTCCATCGGGATGTGGTAAATCCACGTATATTAAAACACTAAATCGAATGATTGAATTAGTTCCTGGAGTTAGAACTTCTGGAGAAATTCTCTACCGAGAAAGAAATATACTTGATAAATCCTACCAAGTTGAAGAATTAAGAACAAAGGTTGGGATGGTGTTTCAAAAACCGAATCCATTTCCAAAATCAATTTATGAGAATGTAGCTTACGGTCCCAAAATCCACGGGATTCGTGATAAAAAAATCCTGGATCAGATTGTTGAGAAGAGCTTAAGAGGGGCAGCCATTTGGGATGAAGTCAAGGATCGTCTTCACCAAAATGCATATGGGCTTTCTGGGGGACAGCAGCAGCGCCTTTGTATCGCCCGCTGTTTGGCGATTGAACCAGATGTAATCTTAATGGATGAACCAACATCTGCATTAGATCCTATTTCAACATTAAAAGTTGAAGAACTAGTCCAAGAACTGAAGAAGGATTTTAGTATCATTATCGTAACCCATAACATGCAGCAGGCAGCACGTATATCTAAGAAAACAGCTTTCTTTTTAAATGGAGAAGTGATAGAATTTTCAGAAACCAACAAAATTTTCTCCACTCCTAAAGATAAGAGAACAGAGGACTATATTACAGGAAGATTTGGATAAGAGGTGAAGAGATGAGTACAAGGTCAAAGTTTGATAGTAAATTAATGAGTTTAAGAGAGAAATTATTAGAAATGGAAAAATTAGCTGAGACAGCAGTTAGAGACTCACTCAGTGCCCTAATTAATCAGGATTTAGAAAAAGCAAAACAGGTTATCGATGGTGATAATGCCATTAACGCATTGGAACATGAAATCCATGATAATGCTTTATTATTGATTGCAAGGGAATCACCAGTTGCCAAGGACTTGAGAACAATCAATGTTGCTCTTAAGGTTTCATCTGAAGTGGAACGAATGGCTGATATGGCAGTCAATATAGCAAAAGCAACCCTGCATATTGGTAAAGAAAAGCACTTTAAAGAAATTTTAGATATTCCGAGAATGATGGAGTATGCCCTTGAAATGGTAACCCTGTCCATTAAAGCATATATAAATGAGGATATCATGTTAGCACAAAAATGTGCTGAAAAAGATGATGTTGTGGATGATATGTTTGGTAAATTAGTACATGAACTGATTAGCAAGGTTCCTGAAAATCCAAATGCAACAAACCAGATTATACAACTTGCTTTTGTATGCCGGTTTATCGAGAGGATTGCTGACCATTCAACGAATATAGCTGAGAATGTCATTTACTTGGTAACGGGAAAACAATTTGATTTAAATGAGTAAGAATGAAATAAACCAACATGATGAGACAAAAAAACTTTGTCTCATCTTTTTTATCTGGAGAAAATTGTCGATTTTTAGTAGGTTTCAATGTTTATAAATTTTTTCGATTATCTAGCATTCTGTACTATCAAAGGATAAGCAAAATCCGACAAAATGCGTTTATTGTACACTTTGACTGCTGATGTTACCATTAATATTGTCTATGAGAGAATATTTCGATTACTTTTGCATATAGTATTGCTTGCGGAAATGGAGGAGAACAATGATAGAAGAAATTATTAAACTTAGAGAGGATGGTTTATCGTTCCGAAAAATCGCCTCTCAATTGAATACAACTATTGGCAGAGTGCAATATAGATGGAATAAATATATTAAGTCCCAGGAAAATAGCAGGGAAGTTCCTTCAGTTGAAAAGAAGGAGCATAAGGAAGAAAATAATATAGATCAATCAACGAACGATTGTACACCTGTAAAAGGGGAGCTTCAGGTTAAACTTGTAACACCAAGAAAAGTAATTGTTTTTTGGGAAGTGTCTAGCATTCCTAACAAAGTCTTGGGCTTATTTTATAATAAAACATTGGAGGAAATGGTTCATATCGTCAGACTTTATGATGTTACGGATATTATTTTTACGGGGAATAATGCTCATCACTACTATGATATTACTGTTCCTTATAATAAGGGATATTGGTTTATTAAAGGATTGACAGCGAATCGCAGCTATGTTGCTGAATTAGGTGTTAAATTAAATGATAAAGAATTTTTCCCAGTCCTTCGTTCCAATTCTGTTCAAACTCCGGCCATTGGTAATCTAAATGGCAGTGAAATATATAAAAATTTAGTGACCGCTCAACATATTGATGAATTTTCACCTAAGTGGATTGACCATGTAAGTACCTACAGCTATTATGGAGAAACAAAAAATGACTGATAACCCAATGAGTGATAGGAATAAAAAGCATACCAGTGAAGGGCAATTAAAAATTCTTATTTTAACATGGGAATACCCTCCGAATGTTGTTGGAGGGCTCTCGAGGCATGTCTGTGGTCTTTCCGAGCACTTAGTTCAATTAGGTCATGACGTACATGTGGTTACGGCTGGAAATGGAGGACTCCCTGCTTTTGAAAACATAAATGGAGTTCATGTCCATCGTGTCATTCCAATAAACAACCAGGATGATGATTTTCTTTCTTGGATTGCCGGCCTTAATTTAACGATGAGTTATAAAGGGGTACAAATAGCAGCTGAGATAAAGTTTGACATTGTCCATGCTCATGATTGGCTGGTAGGAACTTCAGCAATTACACTAAAAGAAGAGCTTTCTGCGCCATTATTGACGACCATCCATGCTACAGAACACGGTAGGAATAATGGGATTTATAATGATATGCAGCAATTTATTCATGAAAAGGAAAGGCAGTTAATTAGCGAGTCAGATCAAATAATTGTTTGCAGTCAGTATATGCGAGAAGAATTACTATCAAACTTCCAGCTCTCTGAGAAAAAAATGGCTATTGTTCCTAACGGTATTGAACAAGGTGAAGTTATGGTTCAATCAGCCGAAATCTATCCATTCATTAAGGACAGAAAGTATGTTTTTTCTATAGGCAGAATGGTGAAAGAAAAGGGATTTGAAACAATCATTGAGGGTGCACAACTGGCAAAGGAAAGCAAAAAAGATATTTATTTTGTTATTGCTGGTAAAGGACCAATGCTTGAGAGATACCGTAAGATGGTCAGTGAAAGAAATTTAGACCATTATATTACCTTTATTGGGTATGTTTCGGATGAGCAAAGAAATGCACTATTAGTTAACAGTGAAATCGCTGTTTTTCCAAGTTTATATGAACCTTTTGGAATCGTCGCACTAGAAGCAATGATCCTTTCTAAACCAACAATTGTTTCGGAAACAGGGGGATTAAAAGGAATTATCATGCATAAGCAAACTGGTATGCTGATGGATCCCGGTGATGCTGATAGTCTTCTATCAAATATTGATTTTTTAACACAATATCCACATAAGGCGAAGGAAATTGGCGAAAAAGGCAGGCAAATCGTTAGGAGCCTCTATGGTTGGAAACGAGTTGCTTCTCAAACAGTGAAAGTTATCGAAGAAACGATGATAAATAAACGTGCAAATGTTAATGAAAACTCTAGATAATATACTTTTATTGTCTGGCGCTGGCGCCTCTTCAAGGCGCTTTTGCTTTTCTTTAAAAACATACTAGCATTTCCTTTTGAAAAATGATATTATAGAAAAGTCGTATGAACGAACTAGCTTAATCGTTTGGAGGGAAATTAACATGCGTGTAAATATTACGTTAGCTTGCACTGAGTGTGGAGATCGTAACTATATTTCAACAAAAAATAAACGTAACAACCCTGATCGTCTTGAGCTTAAGAAATATTGCCCAAGAGAAAAGCGTACAACAGCACATCGTGAAACAAAATAAGCAGTAGGGCTTCCTGCTGCTTTTTTCTTTGGATAAAAATAAGGAGAATACGATATAGATGAATGAAAAAACTCTTATACGAAAAGAAATGAAAGAGAGACTTTCAGGACTTTCTAAACCTTACTATGAAGATTATTCCTATATAATTGCCAGGAATCTATATGATCAAGATGACTGGATACAAGCGGACGTGATTGGGGTTACTATTTCAAAGGAGCCAGAGGTTGATACCTATCAAATCATTCGAAAAGCGTGGGAATCTGGAAAAGAGGTTGTCGTTCCAAAATGTCATCCAAAGGAAAAGATGTTAACCTTCCATAAAATAACACAGTTTTCGCAGCTCGAATCTGTATTTTATGGATTATTTGAACCCATCATTGACCAAACGATAGAAGTTGGACACGAGGATATTGATCTTTTGATCGTACCGGGTTTAGCTTATACAAGAGATGGTTTTCGGCTGGGTTTTGGTGGTGGATACTATGATCGTTATTTACCACAATATAAGGGTAAAACGATTTCACTTGCTTTTCACTTCCAAGTTATTCCACATTTTCCTGTCGAAGAACATGATATAGCTGTCTCGAAACTTATTACTAATGAAGAGGTAATAAAAATAAAATGATTCAAATTCTAATTCTTATTTTGATTATAATTGGCGGAATAGCAGGTTATTTACAACATTCATTAAGTAGAAATGGTGCTATTGCTGCTGTTGTAGTTGGAATTGCTGTCTACTTCGGCTTCGGTGTAAAAGGGCTAATCCTTTTAGGCTTGTTCTTTGTAACCTCCAGCTCTTGGTCAAAATTTAAGAGTACTGCAAAAATAGAAATGGAAGAAAAATTGGCCAAGGGATCAACTAGAGATTGGCGCCAAGTTATAGCCAATGGAGGTTCAGCAACGATTCTAAGCCTTATTTATTATTTTCACCAGGACGTTACTTGGCTGGTTGGTTTTACGGTTTGTCTTGCCAGTTCAAATTCAGATACATGGGCTTCAGAGATTGGTTCATTAAGTAAAAAAAGACCTTTATACATACGAACGTTTAAACCCATAGAAAAAGGAACATCAGGTGCTGTCAGTTGGCTGGGCACTATCGCTGCATTACTAGGGTCAATGTTAATTGCATTAGCAGGCACCTTGCTTTTTCATCTGGAGATAACTCTCTTCCTTATTATTTTTATTTTTGGTTTTTTAGGAAATATCATTGATACTTTATTAGGTGCCTATTATCAGCAAGTGTATCGCTGCAGAATATGTGGTATAGAAACCGAAAAAAAGGTCCATTGTCAAACCGCTGCAAAAAGAATAAAAGGGTATCATTTAGTGGATAATGATATGGTGAATTTTTTGTCAGGATTCATTGCTGCAGTGTTAGCAATGTTAGTTGTTTATTTGTAATATACTAGGTAAGAAGTTACGATTACATTTATGCTGAGCTAGCTATTTTTAATAGAAACTCACTTTTCTCAAGGAGGTAATATAATGGTAAAAGTAAATAGAGTTGTTCTAGTTGGAACAGGGTTTGTAGGTTCAAGCTATGCCTTTGCGTTATTAAACCAAGGAATCACAGAGGAATTAGTATTAGTCGATTTAAACGAAGCAAAAGCTGAAGGAGATGCGATGGATTTAAATCATGGTCTGCCTTTTGCTCCTTCACGCACTAAAATTTGGTATGGAACCTATGCTGATTGCGATCAAGCTGATTTAGTTGTGATTACAGCTGGTGCTAACCAAAAACCTGGTGAAACACGCTTGGATCTTGTTGAGAAGAACACCAACATCTTCAAAGGTATAGTTGAACAAATAATGGCTAGTGGTTTCGATGGTATTTTCTTAGTTGCAACGAACCCAGTTGATATATTAACATATGCTGTCTGGAAATTTTCTGGTCTTCCAAAGGAACGTGTAATTGGTTCTGGAACTATTTTAGATACTGCAAGGTTCCGCTTTTTATTGGGACAGTATTATGATGTTGATACACGTAACGTTCATGCATACATCATTGGTGAGCATGGAGACACGGAACTTCCAGTATGGAGCCATGCAGACATTGCTGGAATGAAAATCTCCGAATGGACTAGTAAACATGAAACAAACCAAGAGGACCTAGATAATATATTTATTAATGTCAGGGATGCTGCTTATCATATTATTGAGCGAAAAGGTGCCACCTATTATGGAATAGCCATGGGACTGGTTCGTCTAACAAAAGCGATATTGCGTAATGAAAATTCAGTTTTAACTGTCTCAGCTTATTTAGATGGTGAATATGGTCATAAAGACGTCTATATCGGCGTACCTGCAGTAGTAAATCGCAGTGGAATTAGGGAAGTTGTTGAACTAGACTTGAATAAAAAAGAAAAAGAAAAGTTTACAAACTCAGTAAATGTTCTAAAAGAAACAATGGATCCTGTCTTAAGTAAATACTGATAAAGAGTGGATAAAAACATCCTCCTATTCACACAATATGGGTAGGAGGGGATGATAATGTCTCGTATGTTGACATCCATATTTATGATTGGGTCAATTGGCTATTTTGCATTCCGCTTTAGATACCGGATTATTAACCTGTTACTCAGGTCAGGCTGGATGCGTAGAATAGCTGTAGGCTCGTTCATGAGCTTTCCAGGTGTGAAAAATAAAATGATGCAGACTGTATTTGGCGGACCTGCTGAAAGACCATCTGATTGGTGAAAACCACAGATGGTTTTTTTGTTGATAAAATGCCCATGTTAGCATCTAATTTAGTCATTGTTAGGTTTGAATTTCGTTTATAATATAATAAACAAGTGTAAGATGGATAAAAAATAATAGAACTATGATGTCCTAATAGAAAGTAGTGGGAGTATTGAATTATAGAGAGGATTACGTCTTTTGGAGATTGGCTCATTTCTTAATTTCGGATCAAGGATACCGAATTATACAATTATTTGAAAATCAAAAAGAATTATGGCTTGAAAAACTCGAAAATAAAAGAACCCCTATTGTTAGGCTGTTACGACAAGATTTAGACTGGAGTAATTCCATGCAGAGAGATATTGAATTTACAGCCTCAAATGGAGAAAAAATCCGGAAACAGATCGGACGCGGGGAACTTTTGGTTGTAAATATCTATATTAGTCAATTCCCTCCTGTTGATGAGTATGAATATCGGCTGCAAAGTCCATATATTTTTCCTGAAGGAAATAAAACGAGTGTAAGCACTGTATTGCTAACAAGCAATCAATACGAATTAGGATTAAAAGTATTATCAGAAAGACTAGAAAGAGAAGTCTCATTTCCACTTCAAGATGAGTATTCACAGGAAGACGTTGATTCGCAAAAGAAACTAGCTTTAGATTCTGCCATACAAATGTCTAAAAAAGAAAAGGAAATGTTTTCAAAGGGAAGACCACTTTTTACATACTTATTTATGATCATTCAGGCCGCTGTTTTTTTATTGCTAGAGCTTCAAGGCGGAAGCACAAATACCTCAACACTAATTAAATATGGTGCAAAATTTAATCCTTATATTTATGAAGGAGAATGGTGGAGATTCATAACACCTATTTTCCTTCATATTGGATTTTTACATTTAGCAATGAATACCTTGGCTTTGTATTTTTTAGGCCCCGCTGTTGAAAGAATCTTTGGTAATATACGCTTTTTATTTATTTATCTACTTGCCGGAATATCAGGGGTTATTGCCAGTTTTATTTATAGTCCTAATATTTCAGCTGGCGCAAGCGGGGCGATCTTTGGATGTTTCGGTGCATTACTTTATTTTGCTCTAATTTATCCAAAGCTTTTTTTTCGAACAATTGGACCTAGCGTTATTCCAGTATTAATCTTTAACTTAATATTTGGTTTTACTGTGTCCATTGTAGATAATGCTGGTCATTTAGGCGGACTAGCAGGCGGTTTCCTTGCTGCAGGAGTGGTTCATTTCCCTAAAAAGAAAAAGCCATTCTTACAGATGCTTTTCTTATTGTTTTCAGCATCTATCATATATGGCTCCTTATTCTATGGTTTCCAGCGTTCCGAAACAGGCGGCAATGAAAGCTCAACTATGATGCTGGCTCAAGAATACATTAAACAGGAGAACTACGATAAAGCAAATGATGTATTAGCGAAATACGTACAAACCGTTAAAGAACCATCTGCAGAAGTGTATTTTGCATTATCCTTTGTGGAAATAAAATTGAATAAACTCGTTGAAGCAAAATCTCATCTTCTTAAAGTGATAGAATTGGATCCCAATTTACCAGAAGCGTACTATAATTTAGCGTTACTCTATTTAGAGGAGAATAACCTATCACAATCAAAAAGAAATGCATTAAAAGCAGCAGAATTAAAACCAAGTCAACAGGAATATTCTGATTTAGTTCAGGAACTTAATCGTTTACTTCCATCAGCTGTCGAAGAAGAATAGGCTCCCCTGACCTAGTTTCAGTTAATACTAATAAATGAGTTTTATCATTTGCAATTAATATAAGTGGAAGGGTGCTGCCTTTGGGATTTTCAATGGCACCTTCTGCTTTTTTTATTCCGAGGATATAATTTTTATATAATCCCTCCCAAAGGTTTCCTACAATCGCAGCAGTCTCTGATTTTGTAAAACCGGGTAAGGTATCCTTTGCCAGTTCATTAAATTGGCTGAGGGGAAACGCCTCCTGGTAGTTTCTCAAGTTAATAGAAAAATGGCGCAATCCTTTGTTCCAGCTAAGTTGCAGCATTCTTTCTGTCTGCTGGTCTAATTGTTTCTTTAATTTTTCTTGATCATTTTGAGTTGTTATGAAGAAAATTTGATGGGATGACATTGCTTGTGAACTGAAAATTTGATTGTCATTCTCATGAAGCTCTGCATGGTGGAAGGTAATAGCTTGTAAAAAAACACTCTCGTCAATCGTGATTCTTTTTTCCTGCTCAATCACTGAGGTATTTTGCTTCCAATTCCAAAGTTGATCGATAAGACGTCCATTTGCAAATAACAGAGCAGCATCCTGTCTTAAATAGGCTTCCCGATCCAAGATGGATTTTTCCTTCCAAAGGAGTGTATTTGCTGGTTTACTCATTACGGTAAGATTGGTTTCAGCTGTTTTAAAGGTTACCTTTGGGTCAATCGGGAAGTACGTAATACTTTCCTGTACTTTCGGATTTTTATGTTGTTGTATTGAAAAAGCTAGAACAACGAGAATTAATGTGAAAAGAACAAAATATATTTTATTCATAGGACCCCACCTTCTATTTTGGTGCCTCAGTTAAAATTTGATATATCTATTAATGTTATATGGGGACAATTAACTGGACATGCCAGAATCTTGTATTTTCATTAGCGAAAAAGAACAACTTGAGGGTGGTAGGGGGTTAAGGTATACTTTACTTGTAATGTTTCTCATCCTTTATGTAAGAGGGCTAATTAAATGAAGTCAATTTATGATATTCAACAATTTTTAAAGCAATATGGGACGATTATTTATATTGGCGATCGAATCGCCGACCTAGAATTAATGGAGTCAGAATTAAAAGATTTGTATCAAGCTCAGTTAATTGAGCCGAGAGAATACTCAACTGCTCTGTTAATTTTAAGACATGAAATAAGATTTCTAAAAGAAAAAGAAGAAAAAGATAGGTGATAATAGTGTCGGAACAATGGATAGTTGGTGTTGACCTTGGCGGGACAACTACAAAGTTAGCGTTTATTAACCTGAACGGAGAAATTCTTCATAAGTGGGAAATTCCCACTGATAACTCAAATGAAGGTCAAAATATTACTAGGAATATTGCAAGCGCAATAGAACAAAAATTAATAGACCTTAAAGAACAAAAGTCAAAATTAATAGGAATTGGTATGGGAGCACCTGGACCGATAGATTATGAGACAGGTATTGTTCTGAATGTTGTTAATCTAGGGTGGAAGGATAACTTTCCTTTACAAGAAAGTTTGCATTCACTAACAGCTCTGCCAGTTGCGATTGAAAATGATGCGAATTGTGCGGCATTGGGTGAAATGTGGAATGGTGCTGGTAAGGGTGCAGACGACTTAGTATGTGTGACACTCGGAACGGGTGTAGGCGGCGGCGTAATTGCTAACGGTAATATTGTTAGGGGCATTAATGGTGCAGCCGGTGAAATCGGGCATATAACGTCTATACCGTTTGGCGGGGCGCCTTGTAACTGTGGAAAGACAGGATGCATAGAAACCATTGCTTCTGCAACTGGAATTGTACGATTAGCAAAGGCAGAGCTATCAAAAGCTGATGCTAATGGGACGCTGGCACTAATTTATGCCGAAAATGGAAAAGTCTCAGCAAAAGATGTATTTGATAGTGCTCGAAATGGGGATGAACTTGCTAAAAAAATAGTGGATGAGGTCGCTTTCCATCTAGGGTTTGTTCTGGCGAACATAGCGAATACATTGAACCCGGACAAAATTGTTCTTGGCGGTGGTGTTTCTAGAGCGGGTGATATTTTATTGGACCCGGTAAAAATGAATTTCTCTAAGTTTGCTTTTTCAGCGGCCAGAGATTCTACAAATCTTGCGCTGGCAACACTTGGGAACGATGCTGGAGTAATTGGTGCGGCATGGCTGATTAAAAATAAACTAACCGTATAAGAAAATATTTCATGATACCTGCACAAGCTGCGGGTTTTTCTTTTGCTCATTTTATTACCTTTGCCATCATATGATTTTTATGATGGAAGGAGGGAAAAAGTATGGAGGTTCGAGTCCGAGAAGGTGATTCATTTTCGTATTATGGCCGTTTATTTATGGTTCCGCTTGAACTCATTATTGATTCAAATGAGATCATAAATCCATCCAGTTTAAAACCTGGAACAAAAATAAAAATCCCTGGCTACGTTTCCGTTCCGTATACCATAAAAGAAAGCGATACATTATGGAAAATTGGAAATGTAAGAAATTTATCCATTGATGCACTGATGATCTTAAATCAATTGAAAGACCCCAACACATTAATTCCAGGTGAAATCCTCTATCTGCCAGAACGTATGACAAAACAAAGTGTTACTAGCAAATTGCCATTTGGCTCAGACATATTAGTCAAACAAATCAAGGCTCTTAAAAAGTTATATCCATTTATTAGTGTTAATACCATAGGTACCAGCGTTTTGGGTAAACCAATTCAAGAAATTAGAATTGGAAAGGGATTGAAAAAGGTCCATATGAATGCCTCTTTTCATGCTAACGAATGGATTACAACAATGTTATTAATGAACCTAGTTAATCATTACCTCATTTCAATAGCTAATCGATTACCAATTAGAGGAATAGATACAATAAATTTATATAATGAGACTGAATTATCAATTGTTCCAATGGTGAATCCAGACGGAGTTGACCTAGTTTTAAATGGACCCCCAACGAGCCGTCAGGATGAAGTTATGAATATAAATGAAGGCAGCAGCGAATTTGTACATTGGAAGGCGAATATTAGAGGGGTAGATTTAAACAATCAATTTCCTGCGAATTGGGAGATTGAGCAGAAGAGGAAGGAACCTAAGTCTCCCGCCCCAAGAGATTATCCTGGTGAGTCTTCTTTGTCAGAACCTGAAGCAATTGCTATGGCTGATTTAATGAGGAATAATCAATTCGATCGAATACTTGCCTTTCATACCCAAGGTGAAGAATTCTACTGGGGTTATGAAGGCTGCGAACCCCCTGAATCAGAAGTGCTGGCGAAGGAATTCGAACGAGTAAGTGGATATAAGGCAATACGGAATGTCGATAGTCATGCGGGATTCAAGGATTGGTATATTCAGGAGTTCAAAAAGCCTGGTTTTACATTGGAACTTGGAAGAGGGATTAATCCTTTGCCCTTATCACAATTTAACGCTATCTATCAAAAAGTTGAGGGCATTTTTATAGCCTCACTTTATTTGTAAATAGTTATTTTCACAGCTTGTAAATTGATGGCAATGACATTAAAATAAACTATTGTGTTGGTATTTGTAAATAAGAAAAAGTCGTACGTATGCGACTTTTTTCTTATTTTTAAATAATTCTGTTATTTTTGAAACATTTCTGTAAAGAAAACGTACTAATTATTGAGTGTAATAAGGAGGGAGGAGAGAAATGCGGCTTAACAATAGAAAAATAATCATAAGATATATTATACAAGTCACTTTTTTGCTCCTTATTGTCTCCTTTTTTAGCGCTTGCACACAGCAGCAAGAGGCCAAGCCTAGACACCCTGAAGATATTGACAAGAATATTAAACCGCCTTCAGAACCGCTGCAAAAGTGGAAACTCCCAATTGAAATTCCTGAAGGTGAATTTTATAAAATAGGGAGCTGGCTCTCTGACCATCAATTACTTTATATTACAAACCTTGAACAATCATCATATGTGTATCTTTATAATCTTCAAGAAGGAACTAGTAAATTACTATATAAGAGTGATGTGCCAATCGTTACACTGCAGGCCAGCCCTTCGAAGGAGTTTATTCTAATACAAACTTCCCCTTCCACCTATGAAGGACAAGTTATCGTACTATCTCCAGAAGGCACTGAATTAATGAAGCAATCGTTCACCTCCTATGAATTAGCATTTGAGTGGAACCCATATAATGAATCTGAAATTCTAATATCTTCTTTTAATGAAGATTGGACATATAATATGCTGTTACTTGATATAGAACATAGTACAACAACTGAATTAACCATTCCTCAACCCTTTATAAAGTGGATAGGGATAGATGAAGTTGCTTATATAAACTGGGATGAAGCTAGTCCCTCTCTCTTTGGGCCGTTAATGTCTAAGAAAGTAGGAACTGAAGAAGCAAAAGTGATATTTTCAGAAGTACTGCAATTTGCAGCTTATCATAACACTTTAATGACAATTGCTGTCAGGGACGAGGAGCAATTACAGGCAGCTTATACCTTTTATAACAAGGACAAAATGCAGATTAGTTCTTTCTCGATTCCACATCTGACAATGTTTTCAGGCTGGTTAGTACCCTTTTATGATTTTAATGAAAAAGCTGGGAAATTCGTTACCCTAAAACCGCTAAAAAGTGGAGAAGCAGATGCTTACACTGATGGTTTTGAGTTGATAAGCTATGATATTAATAAGGGAACTAGTAGTTTAATTCTACAGGATTTGAAAAACGAACCTATTCTCTTATCTCCTGATGGCGAAGCAGCATTAGTTGGAAATCGTTATGAGAGAATCATCAATTTAAAAACAAAAGAAATATTTGATTTAGTAGAAAAATAAAAAGACTGCCATGTGGCAGTCTTTCAATTTTTTAGGTTTAGTGTGTTCCAGTAGGGAAACCACTTTCAATAAGGGTCATAACTGTAAACCAGCCAAAAACAGCCAATGTTGCAACCGCCCAGAATGCTCCTAAGAAATTTTTATTTTTTAGTGCAGTGAATGAACCATACGCAGCAAGTAAAGATACTAAAGCAAAAATAATAACTAATCCCATTAATAAAGCCCCCCTTTATTAGATAATACTTGGACTAAGCCCAACAAATTTCTAAATAGTTATGTAAGAATATTATATACATTCGATACTTATTTTATATTCTTTTTAATCATTTGTCGAGGGCTAAAAAGTTAGCAATGTACCTTACATAGTGTAAAATGATAGTAATGTAAAAATAGTTGGAGGTAGTCAGATGAAATGGTCCCAAATTCCCCTAGGTGTTTTGCAAACGAATTGTTACATTGTTGAAAGTCCTGATAAATCCTGTTTGATCTTTGATCCAGGCAGTGAAGGAAAAAGACTAATAAAGTGGCTGTCAAAAAGAGAACTCAAGCCAATTGCAATTTTTTTAACACATGCACATTTCGACCATATCGGAGCAGTCGATGAGGTTAGAGATTTTTACGATATTCCTGTATATATTCATGAAGAGGAAGAAGATTGGTTAGTAAATCCGGCATTGAATGGCTCCAAGTTCTTTAAGATGCAAGAGTTAATACAAATGAAAAAAGCAGATTATATCCTAAAAAAGGAGGAGACGATAACAATTAATAATTTTATGTTCTCCATTCTTGAGACACCAGGTCATTCTCCTGGGAGTGTATCGTATTACTTTGAGTCAGAGGGATTTGTGGTTTCAGGTGATGCCTTATTTAAGAGCAGTATAGGCCGAACGGACCTTCCGGGAGGTAACCATAAGCAGCTAATGAAAAGCATCCATGACAAGTTATTATTTTTACCCGAAGAAACCGTCGTATTATCAGGTCATGGACCGATAACCACCATTGGAGAAGAGATGGATGGCAATCCGTTTTTAAATGGGTTCTAAATCCCAAAGCAAAAGCCCCTGGGCACTTGCGCTAGACGATTTTATCCATAGAAAAACCCTTCTCGTTAGAGAAGGGTTTTCTTGGGGGATGTCCTATAAAAAATGGGAGGGATATAGTTAAGCTGCTAAAATTACAATATAACAAAGTATTTACTGTGTCAATGATGTAAATTGAAAGAGGGAATAATGATGATTACCTATTTAAAGAGGTTAATTTCAAACTCAGAAACAAACTTAATTTCCTATGCAGAATACATTGATGCCGTCCTCTATCATCCAGAATTAGGATACTATATGAAAAATAAACAAAAAATTGGCAGCCAAGGGGATTTTATTACTACAAGTAATATATCCGATATTTATGGGAGAATGATGGCAAAGTGGTTCACACGTGTATGCAGGGAAAATAACTTAAAACCCATTTTTTGCGAGATTGGTGCTGGCAATGGAAGGTTTGCACATGCCTTTTTACAAGAATGGGAAGAATCAACGAAAACTTCGTTAACATACATAATAGTAGAAAGCAGTCCCTATCATCTCCATTTACAGAATGAAATACTAAAGCCCAAATTTAGGGTTAAACAGGTGCACAGTCTTAATCAGTTAGATCCTTTTGAAGGAATGGTCTTTTCAAATGAGTTGTTTGATGCCTTGCCTGTGCATGTCATTGAAAAGGACGATGGTCAATTGTTCGAGGTAATGGTTGGAATCAATAACGAGAGTTTATATGAAGTAAAGGTTCCTTTAACAAACCCCTTTATTTTTTCCTTTTTAGAGGAAAGCAGGTTCGAATTAAAGGAAAAGCAGCGTATAGAAGTACCTTTATTAATGGAAGGGATGGTACGGGATATATCCCGGGTTTTAAAAAAAGGGATTGTTGTAACAGCAGATTATGGTTATACCAATGAAGAGTGGAAGCACCCTTCAAGGAAAAAGGGAAGCTTAAGAGGATATTATCAGCACCAAATGATTCATGATGTATTGGAGCATCCAGGAGATATGGATATAACAACTCACATTCATTTTGATTGGCTCATTCAAAAGGGTGAACAAGCTGAACTGTTATTCCATACAAAGCTAAGACAGGATGAGTTTTTACTTAAAGCAGGTATATTAAAGGAATTAGAAAACCATTATGATCCAAATCCATTTTCAGAGGTTAGTAAACGAAATCGTGCCATTCGTAGTTTAATCATGCCGTCTGGAATGAGTTCGTTTTTTCACCTGGTTCTACAACAAAAAGGTATGATCGGTAATCTTTTTCCTTAAATAAAAAACACCGGAGAGATGCTCCGGTGTTTTTTATGTGTTAATATCTTCTTAATGTCCTCCACCTAGCGGCATCATAAATGTTGTCCAATAAGTGAAGCCTGCGAAGAATACGGTTAAATATGCTCCGAAAACATACATATACATACGTTCGGAAAGTTTAAGATAGCTTAACAAAACAAAGAATCCAGTTTGGGCCAAGAAAAGCATTGCGGTTTTATCCATATCACCTAGATAGAACATTACGGCAAAAATACCCGTCCAGAAACCCAAGACTCTGAACATGCGATCCATATGTATCCCTCCTTTTCCCCTACGGTACCATCATGCAATATTATAAAGAAAAGGAGTTCAAAAGTAAATAAGCTTTAAAATTAGTTTGTAACTAGTGCCTGGTAAGAGCAAGTTTCACATCCAGATATGATGTTTTCTTTTTCAACTAACTCTACTGAGTTAAACAATGCTTCAAACATTCCTTTTAAAAACTCATGATGCATTGCGCAAACACTTTCATGTTCCTCTGCGACTTCTTTGAATGGACAATTGTAAATTTGGAAGTAAATTTTCGTGTGATCTCCATTTACTTCGAATTCTGGATAGAATCCTGCTAATGTGGCAGCACTTTTTAAAATTGTTAACTTCTGATCAAAATCAATTTCATCTCCAAAGGATCTTTTTGCCATTTCCTGCTCAATTACTTCAGTACCAAAACGCTTACCCGTTAAATATAGTGCTTGTTTACCTGCCTCACCTAATGTGAGCATGGTAGAAATCGCTACTTTGGATAGAAGCATGTAATCCCGGAACGGGAAGTGCAGCTGAATAACGTCGTCTGATAAACGATATAATCTGCTAGGTCTTCCGCCTTTACCAGTCTTCTTTGTTTCAGAAATCAACATGTTAACATCTTCGAGCTTTGATAAGTGTAATCTTGCAACATTGGGATGAATATTAAAGTTCTCGGCCACCTCTTGTACTGTAACTTCTTGGTGACGTTTCGTAATGTATTGATAAATATAATACCTAGTTGGATCTGATAAAACATTTGTTATCTTTAATGTTTGTTCCATCTCTGTTCACCTCGGACCCCCATAATTTACCCCAATTATAATACAGCTAATTAAACATGGGAATGAGGTTAACAATGTTAACACTATATGTTTAGAATTTGTTCACAATTATAAATTGTATGGGTAGCTTTAGTTGTACAAAAGTTAGACGAATTATACACAGGATGTCTGTCAATAATTATTTTTAAGAAGTTTATGAAGTGGAACATTAAAAAAATTTTTAAAAAAAAGAAGAAACTTGAAGGAAATGCTTGAAAAGTGTCGAATAATTACAAAGACAAAATAAAAGGTGGTGTTACTCATTGTAAGTGCAATCGAAATACTAGCAAATAGGATTATCACAGATGCAGCCAGGAACCAAGCAACAGATATTCACATTGTACCCAGAAAAAAAGACACACTGATTCAAATCCGCTTAACGAACAAACTCATTCCCCGGTTATCACTTCCAAAAGATGAATGCGACAGGTTAATTTCACATTTTAAATTTACTGCAAATATGGATATCGGAGAACGAAGACGCCCTCAAAGCGGTGCTATTTTTTGTGAAGTGGATGGAAAATTAATGGGCCTTAGACTTTCAACCCTTCCATCTAACAATCGAGAAAGTCTGGTAATTAGGCTTCTGCCCCAACAAGAACAGATTCCCTTTCATCAACTCTCTTTATTCCCTGGCATGACCAGAAAACTATTGGCACTCCTAAAACACGCACATGGATTAATCATCTTCACGGGACCAACAGGTTCAGGCAAAACCACAACTCTTTACTCCCTTTTAAATGAAACTGCCCATCTTTTTCATCGAAACGTTATTACTCTTGAAGATCCCATCGAAAAAAACTACGATTCCGTTTTACAAATACAAGTGAATGAAAAAGCGGGTGTAACATATGCAGCCGGTCTAAAGGCGATTTTGCGTCATGATCCCGACATAATAATGGTCGGAGAAATTCGTGACGCGGAAACTGCAAAAATAGCAGTACGTGCTGCCTTAACAGGACATTTAGTTCTCAGTACTATGCATACAAGGGATGCAAAAGGAGCGGTATATCGTCTCCATGAGTTTGGTGTCAATTGGTTAGAGGTAGAACAAACCCTTATTGCGGTTACTGCTCAACGATTAGTAGAACTGACATGTCCGTATTGCGAAGGGGAATGTTCGCCCTATTGTTACTCGTATGGAAGATGGAAAAGAGCGAGTGTTTTTGAGCTTCTATCGGGAAGAAACCTTAATGCTGCGATGAAGGAAGCAAAAGGAGAGAATATTATTTCGCGTTACACAACAGTCAAGGAAGTAATAAAAAAAGGGATTGCTCTTGGCTATATAAAAGAGTCTGAATATGATCGGCTGGTTTATAGTAATGAAGCGCCATAATTGGTCTGTCAATGAGCAGGCAACTTTTTTAAATCGAATGGGTGAATTACTTGCACGAGGCTATCCAATCGCAGAAGCAATCGAATCCTTATCCTTACATTTACCTAAAAACCGTAAGGATGAAATGTATCAATGTTTAGTTGATTTGAAAAATGGCAGTTCGTTCCATGATGTTTTAAATATTCTAGGCTTTCATAATGATTTAATTGGTTATGTCTATTTTGCCGAACAGCATGGAAGCTTTGCAGACGCTCTCCAGGAAGGCAGTTCTTTAGCATTAGTAAAGGAGAATGATCGAAAAAAACTTTTGAAACTGCTGCAGTATCCAGCTTTACTTATCTTTATTACTGGGTTTTTGTTTGTGTTTGTTCAAAAATCATTATTGCCCAAATTTACAAGTCTCTTCGAATCTATGAATCTAGAAGCAAATTTCTTTATGAAGGTCCTATATTCTTTTAGCACCTATTTTCCAATATTAATAGTTATCTTTCTGTTGTTCTTGGCAATAGGAATCGTTTATTATCTTTTTGTATTTAGAAAGATACCCGTCTTACAACAGCGTTCATTACTCGTAAGAATACCGATTGCAGGCCGAATCCTCAAATTGTTGTTTACCCATTATTTTTCTGTCCAACTTAGCTTTCTTTTATCGGGGGGAATATCCGTATTAGAAGCCCTGCAGCTATTCGAAAATAACCATAGACAGACATTTTATAGCAAGTTGGGAAGGGCAATTAAGCAAAAGCTGTTAACTGGTGAAAAATTGGAGTCAATCCTAGCAGCTTTTCCGTTTTTTGAAAAAGAATTCTCGATGATTGTAAAACATGGCCAAGAAAATGGGAAATTAGAACAGGAATTGCTGTTCTTCAGCCAGCATTGTGTGTTGAATATGGAAGAAAGTATTGAAAAAAACCTAAAAATGATTCAGCCTGTACTCTATCTTTTTATAGGATTTCTTGTAGTATCAATGTACTTAGCTATTCTATTACCAATGTTTCAGCTAATGGATGGAATATAAAACTGGAGGAAAATATAATGATGAAAAATGAAAAAGGTTTTACCCTCGTTGAAATGATGATTGTTATGCTAGTTATTTCTGTATTATTAATTGTTACAATTCCAAATGTGGCCAGGCATAATACAAATATAAACAATAAAGGCTGTGAAGCATTTGTTAAAATGGTCCAAGCGCAGGTACAGTCATATATGATTGACAAGAATAAAGTGCCTACAATGGCTGACCTTATTTCAGAAAATTACCTAATAGAAGATACCGGTTGTCCAAATGGAACAAAAAGTATATTAATTGATTCAGAAGGAAAAGTAACTGCAGTAGCAAAAACCACAACATAATGCTCCTCAATCAGAAAGGATTTACATTAATTGAATCCTTGATTGTTCTCTCTATCTTCCTAATCATCTCCTCAATTACTGCCTTTAGCATAAAGCCACAATTCCATTCAGTAAACGACAAAGCGTTTATTATCCAGTTAAAAGCCGATTTATATTACGGTCAACAATATGCCATTGCAAATCAGATGGACGTAAAAGTTATCTTTTATGAAAATGAACATAAGTATGTCCTAATTGCTGGAAGTAATCAAATTGTGGAGAGAACTCATTCACCAAAGATTAGAGTAAGTCAAGGGACAATCCAACTGTATTTTAAGTTTAGCCCGAATGGGAATTTAGACAGATTTGGCTCATTATTTATTCGGACGGAGCAAAAGCTTTATCGTTTAACTTTTTTGATTGGAAAGGGACGGTTTTATGTTGTGGAAGAATGATGGATTCTTTTTACTAGAACTCCTTCTATCGTTATCTGCTCTTTTTATGATCTGTATATTTTTTATCCCCTTGTTACTAGATTTAACAAATCAATCGCAGCAGCTTGCAAGAAATAAAAAGGTTAAACAGTTTTTATATGAGGAACTACAAGCAAACTTATCGGAAGATTGGTCAACCTCAAGTTACTCCGTTTTTCATAATAGAATGGAATACAAAGTTTACTGGAAACAATCAACACTTTATGAACAGAAGGAAGTGTGTGTAAAAGTAGATGAAAATACATTTCTTCAAAGGATTGAAATCTGTGCAGTTCCCGAATGAGAAAGCT
Organism: Neobacillus niacini; assembly: GCF_019749295.1. Classification (GTDB taxonomy): domain Bacteria; phylum Bacillota; class Bacilli; order Bacillales; family Cytobacillaceae; genus Neobacillus; species Neobacillus niacini_D. Next base: position 289,313 of record NZ_JACWFG010000003.1, on the reverse strand, counting down.
TTTACCCTTCTTGAGGTTTTATTTGCCTTTTCGATTTTTACGACGATTATATTTTTCATGCTCCCGGTATTTCAAATTGTATTAGATCATAAAGATTCCAATAAAAGACTTCAAGAAATGGAATGGGATGTTTTTTGCAGTCAGGTAAAAAAGGAAATCCGTATTGTCTCTAAAGCCCAGGTGGTTTCAGGGAGACTAGTATTAACCCTAAATAGTGATACCATTTATTATGAGAAATATGGAAGTAATATTAGAAGGCAAGTGAATTCTTCCGGACATGAAACGTTATTACAAAATGTGGCTTCCGTAACTTTTACTAGGGTAAATAATTCAGTGAAAATTAGCGTAATTGATATTTGGGGTCGAGAATACAGTGTTAGGGTGTATTCCTATATAGAATGGGTTCCAGTCATATGAGGAAAAATGAACAAGGATTTACTTATCCATTAATTTTAGTTGTACTTATTTTGTTTCTAGCAATTTTTTCCTTGCGGGTAGAACAATTGTTAACTGAAAGGAAGTTGTCCAATCAAACAGAAATCATTCTTCAGGAGGAATATTATTTTCATTCTTCTGTTAGAAAAATCGAAAAAATAATGCAAACAGGTGGAGGTATACCTATAAGAGGTTCATTTTCTTTTATAAAAGGGATTATGGCTTATCAAGCTGAAACACCTATTGGAGAGATACAGAAAGTAAACTTCACTCTAAGATTACACAGTGGTGAAACAGTTGTCGGACGGGGATTTTTTAATACTTCTTCCAAAAAGATGACCAAATGGACAGAAATTAATTAATAATGATGTTGTAGTTTTTAAATAGAAAAACTTGGACATACTTTTAGGGAAGAAATAAAGGCAGGTGTGTCCATGAAAACTAATGATTATGTAAAATATATGACTCAAACCCTTGTTAAATATGCAGACCAGCCAAAGGATGAACGAAAAAGGCTCCGAGAAGAGAGAAAGCAGGCTAAGGCATCTTTCTGGTACCGTTGGTTCGGGATACTTCCCTATATATTTTATATTGAAGTGAAAAAGCGAAGAAATAGGTAAAGAAGCAGATCTCGTTCTGCTTCTTTCTTGTTTTGTCCAGCTCCAGCGCCTAGGTGCTGGAGCTTTTCGGATTATACAGCTTTATCAGTTAAATAAAACAATCCTCCATTTATAAACGATATGTTTATTTTTGGTTCATACTGTTCTTGTAGTGCTTTTTTCTCGGTCTCATAATTTTCGTTTTCTTCTTCTACATCCTCATAAAAGTGTTCTAAAAGCCGTAAATCCTGTTCCCATCGTTTTCTTGCCTCGTCTGCCCATGAATGATCATCTTGTTCAATCATTGCTCTGAGATAGTTTTCGATTCTCGCCATACCACTTTTTGGTTTTACAAGCGGAGATAATGTAAAGGAATAGTCAGGTATTTTGGGAGTCAGGTGCACCTCCTGCAGGCGGTCATGAAAATCCTCTACCATTTGTCCATTAATGAGCTGCAAACCAATCGACTTATAAATATCGCGTTTGCGGTCACATTGATAAGATACCTTCACGTTCATACAAAGCCAAGGCATTAAAGGTGTTTGTAGATTCACATTATTGTGATTCTCATAAAGTCGGATGTAACTAGAAAGCTTTTTTGTTGATTCGAAAATTTGATGGAGTCTAGGAGAACCAAAATGAATGGTTTCTCCTTTGATATGTTCAGGTACCATTTGTGGATTAGTAATAAAGGTAAGCTTCATTGGATTTGGTATCCCGCCGGTTTTTTCTAAGTAATGCCAATAAAAAGGACGGTTCATTAATTCCTTATCCATTTCAATCGTTAACTGAACGGTTAAGTAACCAGGACCATTTTCTGTTATTTCACATTCATTAGCTTGAAAATAACGAATGAGAAAATTATGAATTTCCAGCTGCTGCATGTGAATCCTCCTTCTGCATATCCTTAGCCAAATCAATCATCGATGTTAGATTTTCCATTTTTATACGCATTTCACCTTCTGAGCAGGATTGTCCGAAAATATCTATTAGGTGATCCTCGATATTGCCAAAGTCTAACTTTGTTAAAATATCATCTAAGTCACCGATTACCTTCTCAAATAGTTCTATTTTTTCATATAAAAGCTTTAATATATGGTCTTCGACGGTATTCTTAATGGCAAAATTATAAATCATGACATCCTTTTCCTGCCCTAAACGGTGAATCCTCCCGATTCTCTGTTCTAGCCGCATTGGATTCCACGGCAAATCAAAATTGATAATATGATTACAAAATTGAAGATTAATTCCTTCACCGCCTGCTTCTGTTGCAATTAATACCTGAGCCCGATTTTGAAATAGCTCGCGCATCCAGTCCTTTTTGCCGCGTTTAAAGCCGCCGCGAAATGGAACAGAAGAAATACCATGCTGCTTTAAATACCATTGTAGGTACATTTGGGTTGCACGATATTCGGTAAAAATAATTACCTTATCATCGATTTTTTTAATCAATTCTAGCGCTTTTTCTGCTTTTGAATTTGTTTGAACGGCTTCTACCTTAGTGATTAAATATTGAATTTGATCTTCGAATGCTTTTGTTGGATTTTCCTTTTTTTGAAGCATGTTTTTAAGGGTATAAAAGACGGACTCTCTGCTGCTGCAGGCTTCACGCTGTAAGGTCATTACCGAGAATGAACTTGCCTGTACCCAATCGCCTTCACTTTTTAAATCGGTAATAGCTTCATACAATTCTTTTTCCTGTGGCGTGAATTCAATCGTAATCGTTTCAACATGTCTCTTTGTCCATTCAATACCAGTATCGGCACGGCGGTTTCGAATCATTACTTTATTAACAAGTTCTTTTAAATGCTCATTATCATTTAATGATCGTGCATCCCGTTTGTATTTATCAAAGAATGCTGTTTCACTGCCTAAATGTCCAGGCTTTAATAGAGAAACGAGGTTGAAAATCTCCTCAATCCGATTTTGTATAGGTGTTGCAGTGAGAAGCAGACAAAATTTCTTTTTCAAATTTTGCACAAACTCATAGTTTTTCGTTTTATTATTCTTTAGCTTGTGTGCCTCATCAATAATAATTAAATCATAGTCTTGCTTATTTATAATTTCCCGGTGGGGTTCCCTTTTCGCAGTGTCAATGGACGATACAACAACATCACATTGTTCCCAAACATAACTTTTTCTTTGGGAAACGGCTGGAATAAAAAATTTACTATTTAACTCGAAAGACCACTGGGTTACTAATGATGCAGGGACAAGAATTAAGACTTTTTTTACAAGGCCGCGAATCATGTATTCTTTTAATATTAAGCCTGCCTCAATTGTTTTTCCAAGTCCCACTTCATCTGCAAGAATAGCTTTTCCATTCATATTTTCAATAACTTGTTTAGCTGTTTCGAGTTGATGTGGAAGCGGAGTCAGATTCGGTAAATGCTTTGGTGCTTGTAAGCCTTCGAATTCTGGAATAACTAGATGTTTTTCAACTCCAACCGCGAGTTTGAAAAGTTCCCAACTTCCCCAAGGACCATCATTCTCAATTCTATGTATAAATTCATCCTGCCAGGAGGAATCAAATTCTATTGTAACAGTCATGGTTTCAGCTCCTTTTTGCACAAAAATTTATTGCTCACGTTATGCTTTAGTGGTAGGATGGTAATAGATTTGAATGTTTTAACTATTTCAATAAAATAATTTTTTTCAGATGTATATTTTAGTATGGCCCGTTTGTGAAAATATTATAATGCGAATGATGACAAGGGGAGAGACTACAAATGTAGCGCCGAAGGAGCAAGCACAATGTGTGAATCTCTCAGGCAAAAGAACTCTTGTTTGACGCAGCTCTGGAGAGTGCTGACTTTTAGGGCAGCCACCAAAGGGGAAAGCCTAGCTTAGGTAAACTTTCAGGTGCAAGGACAGAGACCTTCTTTTTCGTTAAAGGGAGGTTTCTGTCCTTTTTTGTCTTTTTTTGCGCTGTATTTAATATTGGAGCAACAAATGAAAAACATCTTTGGATGAAGGGGGATTATTGATGACTGAATTAAAACGCACTCCACTATTTGACGTATATAAGGAATTTGGTGGTAAAACAATTGATTTTGGCGGCTGGGAGCTGCCAGTTCAATTCTCAAGCATCAAGGAAGAACATGAATCTGTACGCACAAGAGCTGGTTTATTTGATGTTTCTCATATGGGAGAAATCGAAGTAAAAGGTCCAGACAGCTTAAACTACTTACAAAAGATGTTAACAAATGATATTTCAAAAATTAAAAATGGCGGAGCACAATACAATGCAATGTGCTATGAAAATGGCGGCACTGTTGATGACTTGCTGGTATATAAAATAGAAGACAATCATTATTTACTCGTTGTGAATGCATCGAATATTGAGAAAGACTTCAAATGGCTTGAAGACCATTTAGAGGGCAATGTTTCGGTCGAGAATTTGTCCGAAAAAATGGCTCAATTGGCGCTGCAAGGACCGCTAGCTGAAAAAGTACTTCAAAAGCTGGCAGGTGATACGGACCTAAGTACCATTGGGTTCTTTAAGTTTCAACAAGCAGTAACCATTAATGGAAAAAACGCACTCGTCTCACGCACTGGTTATACAGGTGAGGATGGCTTTGAAATATATTGCGACGCGTCAGATGCTGTAGACCTTTGGAAGGCAATTTTATCTGCTGGAAAAGATGAAGGCGTTGTTCCATGCGGGCTGGGTTCTCGGGATACACTTCGTTTCGAGGCAACTTTAGCACTTTATGGCCAAGAATTGTCTCCTGAAATCTCTCCATTAGAAGCTGGGATTGGTTTTGCTGTTAAGTTAAATAAAGAAGCAGATTTTATTGGAAAAGAAGCACTTAAACAGCAGAAAGAAAAGGGTGCTGCCAGAAAATTAGTAGGAATTGAAATGATTGACCGTGGAATACCACGTCATGGGTATCCAGTTTATAAAGGCGAAGAGCTAATTGGTGAGGTTACAACTGGAACGCAATCACCATCCTTGAAAAAGAATATTGGACTTGTCCTTATTAAAAATGAACATACAGGACTAGATTCTGAAATTGAAGTGGAAATTCGCGGAAAACGCCTAAAGGCGAAAGTGGTACCAACACCTTTTTATAAACGAGAAAAGTAAACACGAGGGGAGATTAGGTTTATGAAACATCGATATTTACCTATGACTGAAGAAGATAAAAAGGCAATGCTTGATACAATTGGCGTTAGCTCTGTTGATGAATTATTCAGCGATATTCCAGAAAAAGTTAGATTTAAAGGTGAATATAACATCAAGGCTGCAAAATCTGAGACTTCCTTGATGAAAGAACTGTTTAAAATGGCTTCACGTAATGCTGACTTCAAAAGAAATGTATCTTTTTTAGGTGCAGGAGTATACGACCATTACATGCCAGTCATTGTAGATCATGTTATTTCCCGCTCTGAATTTTATACAGCATACACGCCATATCAGCCTGAAATCTCACAAGGTGAACTTCAAGCAATCTTTGAATTCCAGACTATGATCTGTGAATTAACAGGTATGGATGTTGCTAACTCCTCAATGTATGATGGGGGCACAGCTTTAGCTGAAGCTGCGATGTTAAGTGCGGGTCATACAAAACGTAAAAAAATCCTAGTTTCAGGTGCTGTTCATCCTGAATCAAAGGAAGTTCTCAAAACGTATGCAAAAGGACAGTATCTTGAAGTGATTGAGGTTCCTGTTAATAATGGGGTTACGGATATTGAAGCCTTAAAAGGATTAGCAAATGATGAGATTGCTGCTGTTATCGTCCAGTATCCAAACTTTTTTGGAAGAATTGAGCCTCTAAAGGAACTAGAAGAAATCATTCATGCCAACAAATCATTATTTGTTGTTTCAAGTAATCCGCTTTCACTTGGAGTATTAACACCTCCAGGTAAGTTTGGTGCCGATATTGTCATTGGTGATGCTCAGCCATTTGGGATTCCTGCTGCATTTGGCGGCCCGCACTGTGGGTATTTTGCCGTAACAACTAAATTAATGAGGAAGGTACCAGGCCGTCTGGTTGGTCAAACTACAGACGATCAAGGACGCCGTGGATTCGTATTAACACTGCAAGCTCGTGAACAGCACATCCGCCGTGATAAAGCGACATCCAATATTTGCTCAAACCAAGCATTAAATGCTCTTGCTGCATCGGTGGCGATGACGGCCCTCGGAAAAAAAGGTGTGCGTGAAATGGCTGCTGCTAACTTACAGAAGGCACATTATGCAAAACTAGCATTTAAAGAAGCTGGGTTTGAAGTTGTCTATGATGGATATTCATTCAACGAATTTGTTGTTAAATTAAACAAACCAGTGAAAGAAATTAATCAAAAACTGTTACAAAAAGGAATTATTGGCGGTTACGATTTAGGACGTGACTACCCGGAGCTTGCTAACCATATGCTGGTTGCAGTAACAGAACAAAGATCGCAGGAAGAAATTGATACACTTGTGAAAGAAGTGGGGGATTTGAATGCATAACCAAGACCAAGCACTCATTTTTGAACTTAGTACACCAGGCAGAATTGGATACAGTCTCCCTGAAATGGATGTTCCGGAACTAGACCTAAGCAGCCTTCTTCCTGAAGGATATTTACGAAGCGAGGAGCCTGAGCTGCCTGAGGTTTCAGAGCTTGATATTATGCGCCACTACACTGCGCTCTCAAGAAGAAACCATGGTGTGGATTCTGGGTTCTACCCATTAGGTTCTTGTACAATGAAATACAATCCAAAGATTAACGAAAACGTAGCTCGTTTTAACGGATTTGCTCATGTTCATCCGCTTCAGGACGAGAGCTCTGTTCAAGGTGCACTTGAACTATTGTATGACCTGCAGCAGCATTTAATTGAAATTACTGGGATGGACGAAGTGACTTTGCAGCCAGCTGCTGGTGCTCATGGAGAATGGACTGGATTGATGATGATTCGTGCCTACCATGAAGCAAACGGGGATTTGAAGCGTACAAAGGTTATCGTTCCAGACTCCGCACATGGAACAAACCCGGCATCTGCTACTGTTGCAGGCCTTGAAACAATCACGGTTAAATCTAATGAAAATGGTTTAGTTGACCTTGATGATTTAAGAAGAGTTGTCGGTGAGGATACAGCAGCTTTAATGTTAACAAACCCAAATACCCTTGGACTTTTTGAAGAAAACATCGTTGAGATGGCTGAAATCGTTCATGGTGCAGGTGGTAAGCTTTATTATGACGGAGCAAATTTAAATGCCGTTCTATCAAAAGCTAGACCTGGAGATATGGGATTTGATGTTGTCCACTTGAATCTTCATAAGACATTTACAGGTCCTCATGGCGGCGGCGGTCCCGGTTCAGGTCCTGTCGGTGTAAAAGCAGATCTAATTCCGTTTCTACCAAAACCAGTAGTTACAAAACGTGATGAAGAGTATGTGTTTGATTATGACCGTCCGCAATCAATCGGCCGTGTGAAGCCTTTCTATGGTAACTTTGGAATCAATGTTCGTGCTTATACCTATATCCGTTCCATGGGTCCTGATGGCTTAAAGGCGGTAACAGAATATGCTGTATTAAATGCGAACTATATGATGAGAAGACTTGCTGAATATTATGATCTTCCATTTGATAAACATTGCAAACATGAATTTGTATTAAGCGGAAGAAGACAGAAAAAATTAGGTGTTCGCACCCTTGATATTGCTAAACGCCTGCTTGATTTTGGCTACCATCCGCCAACTATCTACTTCCCATTAAATGTGGAAGAATGTATTATGATTGAGCCGACGGAAACAGAATCTAAAGAAACTCTTGATTCTTTTGTTGATATCATGATTCAAATCGCCAAAGAGGCAGAGGAGAGCCCAGAAATCGTACAAGAAGCGCCGCATACAACCGTGGTTGGCCGTATGGATGAAGCAACAGCTGCTCGTAAACCAATCTTAAAATACCAAAAGGCATAATGTAGAAAAAAGTGATCGGATTCGAGTAATGAATCCGATCACTTTTCGTTATTGTACCCGAAATTTGCTGAAACCAGGTAATTGGGGAACAATTCAAACATAATTGTGCCCGAAGGTTGGTTGTGGAGAGAAATTGAGTAACAATCCAAGCATGATTGTGCCCGAAAAGCGATTTGGCTAGGAAATTAGGTAACAATCCGTAAAAATACAATCCGTAAAAATAAAAAGACTTCCGCATTACGGAAGTCCCCATATGTTTATTTTTTAGTTTTAACTTTACCTGACCATTTTTTAAACCCGCCTTGAAGCTGGGTAAGGTCCTTGTAACCTTTACGGTATAAGAATTGTGCAGCACGTGCACTGCGCATACCATTTTGGTCATACAAGTAAACAGGCAGGTCCGGACGAAGTTCCTTCAAGCGCATTTTCATTTGCGACATTGGGATATTTCGGGCTCCTAAAATATGACCGCCTTCAAACTCGTTCGGTTCACGAACATCAATAAGCTGTGCCTTTCTATAACCGGCACGAAAATCCTCTTCCGTTACCGTTTTAACAATCCTTTTTTGTTGAAAATAGGTAAAAACGGAATAAGCCAGAACTGCTACTATAATGACTAGTAGGACATAAAGTGAATTCAATTTCTATTGCTCCCTTCAAGCTTGTTACACTATGTTTTATTATATAAGTCAATCGTGTAAAGATAAAGAATAAACGACAAAATTTTTCTCTAACTCATATAGAATTATAACAGAAACTTCTCGTTTTGAATTCATATCAGATTTTGGTAGACTAAAAAATGAGTATACTACATAAAAATGAGGTTTTTTATATGAGCAAAGAGGTTTGGCGATTTATAGATTCTGGGAATTGTTCCCCATCCTTTAACATGGCATTGGATGAAGCTTTACTAGAATGGCATAGCGAGGGGAAAATTCCTCCTGTTATACGCTTTTATGGCTGGGAACCTGCTGCCCTCTCAATTGGTTATTTCCAAAAGGTTGAAAAGGAAATTGATTTAGAGGCAGTGAAAGCCCAAGGATTAGGGTTTGTTAGAAGACCTACCGGTGGACGCGGAGTGCTGCATGAGCACGAGCTTACCTACAGTGTTATCGTGTCCGAGGAGCACCCAGAAATGCCTAAAACGGTTACAGAGGCTTATCGTGTCATTTCTGAAGGAATCCTAAAAGGATTTCATCAACTAGGATTAGAAGCATACTTTGCAGTTCCAAAAACGGACGAAGAACGTAGTGCACTTAAGGACCCTCGTTCGGCTGTTTGTTTTGACGCTCCAAGCTGGTATGAACTAGTGGTCGAAGGTCGCAAGGTAGCCGGAAGTGCCCAGACAAGACAAAAGGGTGTCATACTCCAACATGGTGCTATTCTTTTAGATTTAGATGAGGATAAGCTTTTCAGCTTATTCAAATACCCAAATGAACGAGTTAAAGAACGGATGAAATCCGCTTTCAAAAATAAAGCGGTAGCCATTAACGAAATCAGTCCTCGTAAAATTACCTTAGAGGAAGCGAAAGAAGCCTTTTATAAAGGCTTTGCAGTGGGACTTAATATTGAACTTGAATCCTACCAATTAACAGAGGAAGAACTTGCTTATGTAAATAAAATAGCTAAAGAACGCTATGAAAGTGATGAATGGAATTTTAAAAGATAAATGGAAAGGCGAACTCTTGAATAGGAGTTCGCCTTTCATATTATTGGCTAGTTACTTTTTCAATTTCCTTTACATACTTTTCGTACCAGATTTTCCATTCTTCTTCTCGTATTATGGACGTGCCATCCAGCAATGCTTCTATCACGTCTAAACAGACATGCCATCCTGCAAGATCTCTTGGGGTATGGTCAGTAAGGGTATGTATTTTTTCTACTAGTCGCAATAAACATCCATTTGATTCCTTGGCTAATTCGAACCGAACTGTATCTTTCCACCAGTAGAATTCCAAAACGGAATTTTCTTTTAATTCTAGGATAGAAAGCTCATCAAATGTTCCATCCCCCATATCAAATTTAATGACGCCTCCCTCGCGAAGTTCGTCCACTCTCAGCTCTGAAAACCATTTTGAAAGTTTTTCATTATTGGTTAAATACGACCAAACTTCTTCTACCGGGTGTTTAAGGTGACGCTCATAGGTAGCTAAATAATTCTTCTCCATTTTTTCAATTCGTGCTATCATCTATATTTCCTCCTTAATAAGGCTTTTATTAAAGTATACCTGTTTTAATATTCTCGATAATCACTTTATCTCCTTTTTTAAGTGGATATTCCTGGATTTAAAAATCGCAACCTGCGAAATTTGTTAAATTTTCCTGTATTTTGCCGAAATTTAATAGATATCTTACCTATTCTCTTGTTTCTAGTTTATTTTGAGTTTGACAAAGTTTATATTTTTTGCCTCAAATACAATATGTAGTGGTGTCGAAAATATTTTCGGTACTATATATTGATTTGTTGTATCTACCTATGGTAACTTATTTATATCAAGTCAGCTAGATATAGCATAACTTACTAGAATCCCACACAAGATATAGAATTTTTTGAAGGAGTTGTTCTCATGTCTGTAGTTTTTAGACAAAAAATGAATATTGATTTTGAAAGGTTGAATGAGGATATCCACTTATTCCCCCAAGTGCACCCGGTTACCCCAGATATGAAAATAACTCATAAGGGTGTTTCACGATTGGTCATGTTGGACCGGTACACCTTCAAAGACACTGCAAAAATCACCCTAACGAATGGCGACTTTGTTGTTCTCACTATAAAAGAAGATCCAAAATTCCCAGCACGCGGTCTTGGATACATCATGGAGATTGATTGGGAGAGTAAAAAAGCAAAGGTTTTAGTGGAAGAGGAATTTAGAGGTGTTCTTGACGACCCTGAAGAAAGTGAAACAGGAGCGATTTGGCGGTCTCTAGATGTCATTGAAAAGCCTCTAGAACTGTTTTATGAGCAAATTGCAAAGCGAAATGCAACTGGTCTTGCATCTGTTGAAGAAACGGAAGAAAAGCGAATCGAGTGGTTTGAGAAGTTTTACAATGAGCTAGTTTCTATGAACTTCATTCCAGCGGGCCGTGTTCTTTATGGAGCGGGAGCTGAAACAGACGTAACATTCTTTAACTGCTACGTAATGCCTTTTGTTCCTGATTCACGCGAAGGAATCTCGGATCACCGTAAGCAGGTAATGGAAATCATGAGCCGCGGAGGCGGTGTTGGAACAAATGGTTCTACACTAAGACCAAGAAACACCTTGGCAAGAGGCGTAAATGGAAAATCCTCTGGTTCAGTATCGTGGTTAGATGATATTGCGAAATTGACGCACCTAGTGGAACAAGGTGGATCAAGACGCGGAGCTCAGATGATCATGTTGGCTGACTGGCATCCAGATGTTATTGAATTTATTATTTCTAAAATGCAAAATCCTAGAATTCTACGATTTTTAATAGAGAATACAAACGATGAAACGATTAAGAAACATGCTAAGGACAAACTTAAATTTACTCCATTAACTGCACAGGAAAAGGCAATGTATCAGGGAATTGTTAATTATAAGCATATTCCAGGTACTGGTGGCTTTGGTGAGGAAGTCATTGCCGAGGCAGAAGAGAAGCTTCAAACTGGCGGGAATTATACCGTTCATAATCCAGAATTCTTAACTGGTGCAAACATTTCAATTTGTTTGACGAAGGAATTCATGGAAGCCGTTGAAAATGATAGTGAGTACGAGCTTCGTTTCCCATATGTAGAACATTATAGTAAAGAGGAAATGAAGATTTACAATGAGGAATGGCATAACGTTGGAGACGTACGCGAATGGGAAAGACTCGGTCACAAAGTGAGAGTATATAAGAAAATTAAAGCGAAAGAGCTTTGGAACCTTATTAACATTTGCGCAACCTACTCTGCAGAGCCAGGAATCTTCTTTATTGATAATGCTAACGACATGACAAATGCAAAAGCATATGGCCAGCAGGTTGTGGCAACAAATCCGTGTGGTAAAGTGGCTTAGTTTGCCTCACGTTAAAAATTGCGGAATTAAGCGGGAACCCTGAGATGGGAATCCGAACCGAAGGCTGAGGGTAATACTTTAGTCAGGGGCAACGCATACGAAGTGATCCTGCATTTGCAGACTATAATCTTCGCAAGAGGCCGCAACATTACACAAATGTCAATAAGGAATTGAGGGGTCTATGAGATGAATAGAGGGTATGCTGGCTTTTATAAAGGATTTTATTTAAGAAGTTCTTATGAGTATGCATACGCGAAATTTCTAGACTTTAATTCTATTCCTTGGAGATATGAAGAGAAAACCTTTGATTTAGGATATAAAATGTATAAGCCCGATTTCTTTATCTACAATTCCACCAATGAGTTGGAAAAAATAGTTGAGGTTAAATCTAGAAATAAAACCGCTATAGAAAATGCTCTTAAATCACTTGAAACATTAGAATCTAACTACAAGATTTTTTGTGAACTTATTTCATATGAGGAACTTTTAAGTATTTATAGTGAATTACCATTTACTTTGAATCAGACAATCTCTGAATGGATTAATGATGATAAGACCACTATAAATAAATCTTTGCACGGGTCCTTAAATGGTCATTTTAATATAATGCATTCAGTAGCTACCAAAAAGAGAATTGGAGAACATACAAGAAAACTATGGAATTCAGATAGTCCCGCTAAACAAAAAATGCTTGAAGGGTTAAGGAATACTGGGTTAGCTCAAAAAGGAAAATTAAAAACCCTAAGAATAGTCAGGCATTGTTTTAAATGTGGTAAAGAGTTCCAGTGTTTAATTACCTCTCCTAAAAAGTTTTGTAGCCAACAATGTTCAGGATCCATAGCAATCCAACATGCTACTGAAGAATATGTTAAACAAAGAACCATAGTTCATATTGAAATTAGGGATTTTATTATTAAATGGTCGTTGGAAAATGTTGAATTAATTCTATCAACTCCAATGAATAAAATAAAAACTTCAATCAGTCCACTAGTTAAGGAAATAGAAAGACGGTTTGGAGTAAAAGATTTAAGAGTGATTTCAAAAGCAGTTTTTGGTGAGGATCTAGGTAGAAAAGAGCTTATTATTTTTATGAAAAAGGTGTGTAATGAAAAGATATGCTGAACTAACGGGAAAATCAACCGTTAGAACTAGAGGATAAAAAGCCTTTAGGATAACAAACTGGAACAACCACTTGCACCATTTTCCGTTTGTAACCTTGCAGCTGTTAATCTTGCAGAAATGGCTGATAAGGAAACAAAAACGGTAGATTTTGAGAAGTTAAAGAAAACAGTAGCAGTTGGCGTTAGAATGCAGGATAACGTTATTAATGCTACACCATACTTCCTAGAGGAAAATAAGAAACAGGCTCTAGGTGAGCGTCGAGTTGGTCTTGGTGTAATGGGCTTACACGATATGCTTATTTACTGTGAAACCATGTACGGTTCAGAACAGGGAAATAAACTTGTTGATCAGGTTTTTGAAGTAATTGCAACCACAGCTTACAAAACATCAGTAGATTTGGCCAAGGAAAAGGGTAGCTTCCCATTCTTGAATGGTGAAACACGCGAAGAAACAAACCGTTTACGACAAGCATTCATCGATACAGGATATATGAAAAAAATGCCTGAAGATGTTCGCCAATCTATATTAGAAAATGGAATAAGGAATTCACATTTGTTAACTGTTGCTCCTACTGGATCCACTGGGACCATGGTTGGGGTTTCCACTGGCCTTGAACCTTATTTCTCTTTCTCGTATTTCCGAAGCGGACGTTTGGGTAAATTTATTGAAGTGAAAGCTGATATCGTTCAAGAATACCTAGATAGTCACCCAGAAGCAGATGCTGATAATCTTCCAAGCTGGTTTGTTGCAGCGATGGAATTAGCACCAGAAGCACATGCAGATGTTCAATGTGTAATTCAGCGCTGGATTGATAGTTCTATTAGTAAAACTGTCAATGCACCACAAGGATATAGTGTGGAGCAAGTTGAAAAAGTATACGAACGTCTTTATAAAGGCGGAGCTAAGGGTGGTACTGTTTATGTTGACGGTTCACGTGACTCGCAGGTCCTTACCCTAAAGGCAGAAGAAAACGAAGTTCCAACTTTCAAAGAAAAAACGAAACAGCATGTAGTTCTTGTGGATACAATAAGTGACCTTCGCTCAACAGATGTAACTATTGGTTCAGAAGTAGGTAACACATGTCCAGTCTGCCGCAAAGGTAAAGTAAAAGAAATCGGCGGCTGTAATACATGTTCTAACTGTGGAACACAGCTTAAGTGTGGTTTGTAGGACGTCCTTCGAGTAGGGAATATACTTACTGTGGAAACCACCTCTGATTTCATAGTACCTTCAACAGCAATTTTAACAATGAATAACATGAAAAAATGCTTGGATAAGTAATATATCCAAGCGTTTTTTTATTTATAATCTTATATTCCTTATTAAATATATCATCCATTGTTAAAATAACCTGATAGTTAAATTATATATTCACATAATCTTATATCTATTTAGATTCGTTACCCTCTATCTCCTTTTTCAGCTTGAGAGGGCACGAATAGCTTCTATTCGTTACCACTAACCTCCTTTTTCAGTTTAAGAGGGCACGAATAGCCTCTATTCATTACCGTTGCCAGCCTTTTTCAGTCTTAACGGGCACGAATAGCCACTACTATCGGGAAGCCTCGTTTTATGGCGATTTTAACCAATAAAACTAAGCAAGTAACCCCCAATAGCACCGGTTACTACAATCACCCAAGGTGGCAGCTTCCAATAGGCAAGCATGCAAAACAGCAGGGCAGCAATTGCAAAATCAATTGGTGCTAGGATTGAACTCGTCCATATAGGATTATAAAAAGCAGAGATTAAAATACCAACCACCGCTGCATTTACCCCCATAAGGGCACTTTTTATTCTTGGATTGTGGCTTAAGCTATTCCAAAACGGTAATGTACCTAAAACCAGCAAAAACGCAGGCAGAAAAATAGCAATGGTTGCTACTATTCCGCCAGCCCATCCACCCATTACAGCACCAATATAGGCAGCAAAGGTAAATAATGGGCCAGGTACAGCCTGGGCGGCACCATAACCAGCTAAGAAAGCTTCTTTACTGAGCAAACCGCTTGGATCAAATTCACGTTCCAATAGCGGTAAAACCACATGCCCTCCGCCAAAAACCAAAGAACTCGAGCGGTAGAAACTATCAAACATGGCAACCCAGCTAGAAGTACTCAGCTCTCTTAAGATTGGAAGCAGAACCAAAAATCCGAAAAATAAACCTAAACAAACATACGCAACCTTTTGAGAAATAGGAAACTGTAACTTAGGAGAGGAATCCACCTTCTGCTCCTTGAAAATAAAGAATCCAACCCCAGCTGCCAGCAGGATAATAGCAACCTGTGTAAAAGCAGTTTGCCATAGTAAAGTACCTATTAAGGCAACTAGAGCTATTGTTTTACGGGAAAGATCGGGTGTTAGCTTTTGTGCCATACCTATAATGGCATGAGCAACAACCGCAACTGCAACCAGTTTCAACCCATGAATCCATCCTGAATGCCCAATATCCATACCTTGGAGAATAAGCGCAAAAGAGATTAGTGCGATAACTGAAGGTACAGTAAAACCGATAAATGCTAGTATTCCACCTAAAAACCCGCCACGAAGTACTCCAATACCTATTCCAACTTGACTGCTGGCAGGACCAGGCAAAAATTGACAGAGTGCAACTAAGTTGGCATATCCCTGCTCATCTAACCACTTTCTCTTTCGAACATACTCTTCATGAAAATACCCTAAATGAGCAACCGGGCCGCCAAATGAGGTTAGACCAAGTTTGGTAGAAACAATAAGAATTTCTAAAAATATATTTTGTTTCATAAATCCCCCTTAGAAAATGAATAATTAATACAATTGTAAGTCTTTCCACAAAGGTTTCGTGTAAATTGTTTGTAAATAATATTAAAAATACACTAAATAAATAGAAAGTAAATTTTCAGTTGAGAAAAGTTGTTGCAAAATTGTCAAAATCTCTTCATGCCATCTTCATATAATCTGAGTACTATAGAAATAGTAGTAATTAGTAAATAGTCTTATTTACTAGAATGCAGGTGAAAGCTATGTATAATTTAATGAGCCAATTTAGTTCGTTTGTTAGCAAACCTTTTTTTATTATTGCTAATAACCTAGAATCATTGCCAATAATCTTTGCACTGTTATTGGGGATTGTAGGAGCACTGGCCCCTTGCCAGCTTACTGGGAACATCAGTGCCTTGACGCTATATGGTAATCGATCTTTTCAACAGAAAATTGTTTGGAAGGATGTATTGTTTTTTACTTTAGGTAAGGTAGCAGCCTTTTCATTATTAGGGTTTCTGGTTTGGATATTAGGCAGAGAAATTCAAGATGAACTCATTTATTATTTTCCTTGGATTCGCAAGATAATGGGGCCATTATTAATAATTGTTGGAATTTATATGTTAGGACTTATTAAATTGAATGGGACCATTAATTTATTTAAAGGTTCGAAAGAATATAAACAAGAAACGCCATTTGGTTCTTTTATGTTAGGATTTAGTTTCTCATTAGCTTTTTGTCCAACGATGTTTATTCTGTTTTTTGTTACCTTAATGCCGATTGTATTATCAAGCTCATATGGGTTTATTCTGCCTTCTATCTTTGCATTTGGGACAGCGCTGCCGCTAATTGTATTTATACTTATTATTTGGTACCTAGGCGGTGGAGGCGTATTAATGAAAAAAGGAAGAAAGTTTGGTATGTTTATTCAAAGAACATCGGGCATATTAATGATCCTCTTAGGAATATTTGATACCCTTACTTACTGGTCTCTATAAGGATGTTTTCTTGTTTCCTAAAGGGAAAGTATAGATTTTGGCACCCTGTTGATTTGTGCGGAAGGTGCGAGACTCCTGCAGGAGGACGGGACAGGGGAGACCCCACAGGCGCTTTAGCTCGAGGAGGCTTCCCGAACCGCCTGCGGAAAGCGAAGCGCCTGGAGCACAAATCAACAGCCCAATTTATCACGGCCTTTAAAAAATGTGAGGATAAGGAAAAAATAAAATGAATTTCTGAAAAAGGCTTTACATAGGGTAGGGGGGTATGGTTAAATATAAATATAAGCAATACCTTAATAAAAGATAAATTAGAAAGGGTGTATATAAAATGGAAAAAGTTACATTAAACGTACAAGGAATGTCATGTGATCACTGTGTAAGAGCGGTTGAAGGAAGTGTTGGTGAACTTAGCGGAGTAAACTCTGTGAAAGTTAATTTAAAATCAAAAACAGTCGATGTTGAATTTAACAACCAAGAGGTTTCACTGGACAAAATAAAAGAAACAATTGATGATCAAGGTTACGACGTAGAGTAAAATACGAAAGGATACGTGCTAATATAAGCACGTTCTTTTTACAAAAATATATACCCACGCGGGGTATGAGAGGTGACTTTTATGAGTCAAAGTTTAAAAGAAACCAACTTACAGATTTCCGGTATGACATGTGCGGCATGTGCTACTAGAATCGAAAAGGGCTTAAATAAATTAGATGGCGTAGAAACTGCAACAGTTAATCTTGCTTTAGAAAAATCAGCCATTAAATATAATCCAGAAAAACTAAAGGTTGAAGACATTGAGAAAAAGATTAGGGACCTTGGATATGAGGTTGTTACTGAGAAAACAGAGTTTGATATCACAGGGATGACCTGTGCAGCCTGCTCTGCGCGTATAGAAAAGGGTCTGAATAAATTAGAAGGTGTCGTTAAAGCAAATGTGAATTTAGCACTAGAAAAAGCAACAGTCGAGTATAACGGTACTGCTTTAACGCCTAATGATATTATTCAAAAAGTAGAAAAGCTAGGATATGGAGCACGTGTAAAAGAAGAAGCAAAAGAATCAACCGATCATCGTCAAAAGGAAATTAAAAAACAAACGAATAAGTTTATTATTTCTGCCATTCTTTCACTCCCTTTATTATGGGCAATGGTTGGTCACTTTACGTTTACTTCTTTTATCTGGGTTCCAGAAATATTTATGAATCCATGGTTCCAATTGGCTTTGGCCACCCCAGTTCAGTTTTTAATTGGCGGCCAGTTCTATATAGGGGCTTATAAAGCATTAAAGAATAAAAGTGCCAATATGGATGTACTGGTAGCTTTAGGTACTTCCGCAGCCTATTTTTATAGTTTATATTTATCGATTATGTCGATTTCGATGGGTTCTCACTCACTTGAGCTTTACTATGAAACAAGTGCCGTCCTCATTACCTTAATCATCTTAGGAAAGCTTTTTGAAGCAAAAGCTAAAGGACGTTCCTCAGAAGCGATTAAGAAATTAATGGGACTTCAAGCTAAGAGTGCAACAGTTGAAAGAAATGGGCAAGAACAGATCATTCCACTTGAAGAGGTGGTCGTAGGGGATATTCTCTATATTAAACCAGGTGAAAAAATACCAGTTGATGGGACCATCATTGAAGGGAATTCTGCCATTGATGAGTCCATGCTGACTGGTGAAAGTGTTCCTGTTGACAAAACCTTCGGTGATGATGTGATTGGGGCTACACTAAACAAAAACGGATTCCTTAAAGTTGAAGCGAAAAAGGTTGGCAGGGATACAGCATTAGCCCAAATTATTAAAGTAGTGGAAGAGGCACAAGGTTCAAAAGCGCCAATCCAAAGACTTGCCGATAAAATTTCTGGAGTATTTGTACCAATCGTTGTTGGAATCGCCGTTATTACTTTTATAATCTGGTTTGTGTGGGTTGCTCCTGGAGACTTTGCGGAAAGCTTAGAAAAAATGATTGCAGTTCTTGTTATTGCCTGCCCATGTGCACTAGGACTGGCAACACCAACATCTATCATGGCTGGTTCAGGTCGTGCTGCTGAGTATGGAATTTTGTTTAAGGGTGGAGAACATTTAGAAATGACCCACCGTATAACTACTGTGGTTTTAGATAAAACCGGTACAGTCACAAACGGAACACCTGTTTTAACAGATGTTTTCACAAATGGATTATCAGAAGATGAATTTCTATCATTCGTTGGCTCTGCCGAGAAACAATCGGAACATCCCCTTGCACAAGCGATTGTTAAAGGTGTTAAGGAGAAAGGGATTGGAATAAAAGAGGTTACAGAATTTGAAGCTATTCCTGGTTATGGGATTAAAGCAAGGGTTGACGAAAAAGAATTATTAATTGGTACAAGAAAGCTAATGAATATGTTTAACGTGGATGCTGCCGCTGCTTTAGGGAAAATGGATGAATTAGAGAGGGTAGGAAAGACAGCCATGCTTGCCGCGATTGATGGTCAATATGCAGGTACTGTTGCAGTTGCTGATACGATTAAGGAAACGTCAAAAAATGCGATTACCCGCCTGAAGGACATGGGGCTTGATGTCATTATGATCACTGGTGATAACCAGCAGACTGCGTTAGCGATTGCTAAACAAGCGGGTATTGACCAGGTAATTGCAGAAGTTCTTCCAGAGGGAAAGGCAGATGAAATTAAGAAATTACAAGCACAAGGTAAAAAAGTAGCTATGGTCGGAGATGGAATTAACGATGCACCAGCATTAGCGGTTGCAGATATTGGGATGGCTATAGGTACTGGAACGGACGTAGCAATGGAAGCGGCGGATATTACCCTTATTCGCGGAGATCTAAATAGTATTGCTGACGCTATCTTCATGAGTAAGAAAACCATCACTAATATAAAGCAAAATCTTTTCTGGGCACTCGCCTATAATTCACTCGGGATCCCGTTTGCAGCACTCGGGTTTTTAGCTCCTTGGCTCGCTGGCGCAGCAATGGCATTCAGTTCGGTATCCGTTGTTCTTAATGCTTTACGATTACAGAAAGTAAAACTATAATTGTGAAACTTCTTCGTTCAACAAAAAAGGCTGACACATAATTGTCAGCCTTTTTCACATTTTTCACTATCTTTAACTATTATACTTATCTTATAAGGAATCAAATTTACTAGGCTGGGTGAAATAGGATGAATCATATTTTGCTGATAGAAGATGAAACTAGTGTGTCTACAGTGATTAAAGGCTATTTGGAAAAAGAGGGTTACATCGTCCATAGCGCAGCAACAGGGTTAAAAGGGTTAGATATTTTTACTACAGAAGATTTTAAATTAATTATTCTTGATTTAATGCTTCCTGATATAAGTGGAGAAGAGATATGTAAAATAATCCGGCAATCCTCTGATGTGCATATCTTTATGCTGACAGCAAAGGGAGCATTAAATGACAAAATAGAAGGATTAAATATTGGTGCGGATGAGTATTTGGTGAAGCCATTTAGCCCTAGAGAATTAACAGCTAGAGTTAATGCCTTATTTAGGAGGATAGGATCTAAGTTTCCATCATCGAAGATAATATTTAACGATGGTTATTTATTGATTGATTGTGATAAAAGATCCGTTCGAATATTGGGGCAAGAGATTCCTTTTACACCTAATGAATTTGATATTATTTGTGCGCTGGTTACGGCAAAAGGAAATGTGTTATCTAGGGAACAGCTGATTGATAAAATCTTTGGAGTAGATTTTAATGGCTATGATCGAACCATTGATGTGCATATAAAAAATATCCGTAAAAAGATAGAACAAGACACGAAGAACCCTAAATATATCATTACGGTAATGAAAGCAGGATATAAGTTTGGCGGTGAGAAGTAAGTGCAATCTATCAGCAGAAGATTAAGTATTTTATTGGTACTATCTGTTGTTTCAGCCATCCTGCTGGTTACTGTTTTTGTTAATATGACGGTTTCCAATAAATTTAATGAATACATGATTGATATCCAAAACAAGAGGTACGACAGAATCGTATCTTATTTTGAGGAAGCCTACAAAAGGGAAGGGAAGTGGACCCCAAAAACAGGTATCGAATTAATGCATGAGGCATATATGGGCAACTATTGTTTGACGCTTTTAGATAGCAGCAAACAGGCCGTTTGGGGAATGGATCCGGATGACTTAAATACTCAAATCCATATTGGAGAAATGACTGGGCATGATGGCGGTATTTATTCAACGAAGACATTTGAAATAAAAGTGGATGGTAAAGTTGTTGGTTTTGTAGATATCGGGCAATATTCATCAGTGCTTTTGTCGGAGGAAGATTTAACCTTCAAGTCATCTATCAACAAAAGTATTATTGTCAGTGGTGCACTCGCTCTTATTATCATCATTAGCCTGAGTCTCTATTTTTCAAAACAATTTTCTACCCCGATAAGAGAAGTAGCTAAAATGTCTGTAAGTTTATCACAAGGTAACTTTAATACAGAATCTAGTATTAAAAGTAATATTGTAGAGTTAGAGGATCTAAGAAAGAGTGTGAATATACTTGCCGGAAAGTTAAAGTATCAGGACACCCTTAGAAAAAGGCTGGTGTCTGACATTACGCATGAGATTAGAACCCCATTAAACATTTTACAGAACAATCTTGAGGCTATGATTGATGGAATTTCTCCTGTAACAAAAGAAGGATTAAATTATTTAAATGAGGAAGTCATTCGGTTTGGAAAATTAATAAATGACTTAAATTTATTAAAGGAATTTGAATCAGAGAGTATAAAGCTAAATTATGAACCTATCTTCCTGGATCAATTAATTTCAGAGATTTGCAAGGATTTCTTAATGGGTGCTGAAAACAAAAAGATAAGTATTGAATATGAGATTCTCCCAGATGAATATCAAATCATCGCAGATAAAGATAAAATGAAACAAGTAATAATAAATATATTATCAAATTCACTGAAATTTACCGAGGAAAATGGAAAGGTGCTTATTAAACTATATAAAGAAAAGAAAAAGATCATTATCGAAGTGATTGATAACGGAATCGGGATCAAACAGGAAGACTTACCTTTTATTTTTGAAAGGCTGTATAGAGGGGACATAAGTAGAAATCAAATTGAAGGCAACGGTATTGGATTAACGATTGTTAAGAATATCCTAGAACTTCACAATGCTAAGATTCAGGTTGCAAGTGAGGATGGCAAAGGTACTACTGTGAAGATTTATTTAAATGAATGAGCTTTGATAATCAAATCGATTACCAAAGCTCTTTTTTTATTATTTAAGGTATTTAGCTCTTATTTCTTCTAAGTTTACCGAATTTACATCCTCTACTACTTCAATAATTCCAAGTAATTTTTGTTCATTTAGGTAGACCCCATAAGAGCCAATATTATTAATAGTAAAATCAATATTATTGATGCCTTTTGAGCCTGTAAAAACGGTAACAATCTGCATAGTGGAGGAATTCAATATCATAAAATAACCGTCAGCATTATCAAAGGTTGTTAAGTCCAGAGTCATTTTCGTATGCAGACCTTTATTAACCACCATTATCAGCGGTTCAAATTCATATCCAGTCCCTTTTATAGTAATACTCTGCTCAGTAGAAGTTATTTCTGCTTTTTTAACCAAGCGCTCTGTAGCAGTCTTGCTAATATCTTCACCGTAAATACTTGCCTGTGTTGGTGCGGCACTCTCTGCTTGCGCAGTAACAGCAGTATCAAGGCCATCGCCATCACTACTTTCCGCAGTAATTGCCTCAAGGTTATCTACTACCTTAATGACACCCCGCTTCATTCCCATCCAGCAGCTAAAGTTTAAATCTTCTTCACCAGGAGTAAATTCAATTAAGTTATTTCCACTTTGCAGCTTCTGTTGAATATTCATATCTGGTACAACGATTGTATTGTTACAGCCAGTAATCTCTTCGCCTTCAACAACCCATTTTACAGGAAGGCCTTTTTGTACATAAAGTGTATTCGGAGTATAGCCGCTGACTTTCGCACTCATATTTAAAACCTGAACACCATCTTTAATAGTTGCTTTAATTGCCATGGATGATTCAGATGAGCTGTTAGACTCCCCGAACGCTCCAACATTAGCCATGATACCCATGGGGTTCAAATTCATTCCTGCTAGAGCAAGACCTCTATTACTCATAAGAAGACCAAGCATTATGATTAAAATACCGCTGAATTTGAGGATTTTCTTTGTATATCCTTTACTTAATAATCCTGATAATGCACCGAACGTTAACATTAATGGAACAGTACCAATTGAAAACACGAACATAGAAAATGCTCCAGCAGCTGCACTTCCAGTTCCTAATGCAAAGATTTGCATAGTTTGTAAAGGTCCGCAGGGCATTAATCCATTGAGAAGTCCAACAAAAAATGGGGCTCTTGGTTTACTCATGGCTCTGCATGCTGCATTAGGTAATTTAATTTGTAACTTCCTGAAAGCTTTAAATCCTGCCATATTAAAGCCCATCATAATCATGAAAACACCAGCAAATAGCTGTAAACCGGCTTTTACTGTAAGAGAAAGAGCGAATATCGAACCTATTGCACCTACTATGCCGCCTAGGAGCGTATAGGCGATTACTCTTCCGGCATTATATAAAAGAGCCGGCTTTATGGCCTCGAATTTGTTTTTACTCTCTTTTCCAATACTCTGTGAGAGCATAATCCCGCCGCACATTCCCACACAGTGAATGGAGGTAATCACACCTACAACAAATAACACAGCATAAGAAGCGTTATTTAGTTGTGATTCCATATCATAAGCTCCGGAATTGATTCCTAACAGCACAACCGCCGCTGCCGCGATTAGAATGCCAATAAACTTAAAGTCTTTTGGATTTTCTGTGCTGTAACCCACACTATGAATGGCTGATTTTATTTCTTTCATGTTACAACGTTCACCATTATATTCAATCTCAGCATATTGACCACTAAAACTAGCCTTTACATGTTGTACTCCATCTACTTTTTTTACTGTTCTTTCTACCCGCTTTTCACAGGATGCACAAGTCATTTCATATACTTTAATGGTTTCTTTTAGAATGGTCATTAAGTTCCCTGCCTTTACTTGTAATGCTAATTAATAGGTAAAGTATAGAGAACTTTTGTGTTGATGATATGAAGAAAGAGAGTATGAAAGTGAACAATTTGTAGACAAAAAATAACCAAATTTTGAACAATGTTAATCATTATTAAATGTTCATACTATAAAAAACAGGATGAAAAGAGGAATCAACTTGGAACCTTTTATGCCTCAATTAGTATACTTTGAACCTAGAGCATTAGAATACCCTCTTGGAAGAGAACTGAAAGAGAAATTCGAAAAGTTAAATTTAGAAATACGAGAGACTACTTCGCATAACCAGATACGTGATTTACCAGGGGATAATGAACTTCAAAAATACCGAAATGCAAAATCTACCCTAGTTGTGGGAATAAGGAAAACGCTGAAATTTGATACTTCCAAGCCTTCTGCAGAATATGCGATTCCGCTGGCCACTGGCTGCATGGGGCATTGCCATTATTGCTATTTACAAACAACACTTGGCAGTAAACCATATATTCGAACATATGTAAATCTAGATGAAATTTTTGAACAAGCCCAAAAGTATATGGATGAGCGAAAGCCGGAAATTACGCGGTTTGAAGCTGCTTGTACCTCCGACATCGTTGGATTGGATCATCTTACACATTCCCTAAAAAAAACTATCGAATTCATAGGACAGTCAGAATTTGGCTTGCTGCGGTTTGTTACGAAGTTCCATCATGTAGACCATCTACTTGATGCTAACCACAATGGGCGGACTCGATTCCGTTTCAGTGTTAACTCACGTTATGTGATAAAAAACTTTGAACCAGGTACATCTTCCTTTGAAGATCGTTTGTCAGCCGCAAGGAAGGTAGCAAAGGCAAATTATCCACTAGGGTTTATCATAGCTCCTATTTATTTACATGAAGATTGGAAGGAAGGCTACCGTGAATTATTCGAGCGATTAAGTGAAGAGCTTACTGGAATTGAAGTGCCTAATTTAACCTTTGAACTCATTCAACATCGTTTTACTAAACCGGCAAAAAATGTCATTGCAAAGAGGTACCCAAAAACGAAGCTGGAAATGGATGAAGAAAAGCGTAAATACAAATGGGGCAGATATGGAATTGGCAAATATGTTTATCCAACTGAAGAAGCGAATGAGTTAGAAACCACAATACGCAATTATATAAATGAATTCTTTCCAAATGCTGTTGTTGAATATTTCACATAAAAAAATTTTCTACTTGTACACTGTACTATTTTTTGAGGCTGCTGCTTAAAAATGTAACAATGAGTTACTTTAGGAGTGGCTGCCATGAAAATAGACGGTGTTTTTTCTGGGGGAGGAATTAAAGGCTTTGCCCTAATAGGGGCCATCCAAGAAATTGAAAAAAGAGGTTTTCAATTTGAAAGGGTTGCTGGGACGAGTGCAGGATCAATTGTAGCGGCATTAATTGCTGCGGGTTACCGGAGCGGTGAAATGGAACAACTTCTTGACGAACTGGATCTAACTAAATTTCTTGACGCAAGGAAAATGATTATTCCTTTTCCACTGGCAAAATGGCTGTTTGTTTATTGGAAGTTAGGATTATATAAAGGGAATGAGTTAGAAAAATGGATTGAGGAAAAATTAGCAGCCAAAGGGGTTAAAACATTTTCAGACCTGCCTCCTCAAAACCTAAGAATCATTGCTTCAGACCTTTCAAACGGCAGGTTAGTTGTGCTGCCGGATGACTTAGTTAAATACGGTATTTCCCCTGGCTCCTTTTCAATTGCAAAAGCAGTGAGA
The DNA here is from genome assembly GCF_019749295.1 of Neobacillus niacini. Classification (GTDB taxonomy): domain Bacteria; phylum Bacillota; class Bacilli; order Bacillales; family Cytobacillaceae; genus Neobacillus; species Neobacillus niacini_D. Next base: position 263,684 of record NZ_JACWFG010000003.1, on the reverse strand, counting down.
ATGAGCTGCAGTATTCCGTATTTCTTTGAACCTGTGAAATTGAAATCTATGGATGGAGTAAATGTTTTGGTCGATGGGGGAGTATTAAGTAATTTTCCAATGTGGCTTTTTGATCGGGAAAATCTTCAAAAAGTAAGGCCGGTAATTGGGATTAAGTTAAGCGCAAGTGAATACGAGCACGAAAAACATCAGATTAAGAATGCCATTCAATTGTTTGGAGCATTATTTGAAACAATGAAGGATGCACATGATTCACGTTATATTTCTAGGAAACATGAAAAAAATATCATATTTATTCCCACTGAGGGTGCATTGACCGTCGAGTTCCATTTGACAGACGAAAAGAAACAGGAGTTATTCGAATTAGGTCGGAATTCTGCAGAAAAATTCTTTAGGTCTTGGTGCTATTAACTTTCCAATCATGCCCATTAAAAAATCGAGCGTTTATAACGACGCTCGATTTTTCTTTTTGCCTTTTTTACCATCGATGACTGTTAAGTGTACAGGGGATTTCTTTTTTGTCTTCTTGCTTTTCTTTAAAGACGTAAGGGAACCAAAAGATGTACTTTTTGGAGAATTTTCTCCACCTTTAGTTTGTAATCTTTTTTTCGATTTCTTAGCTGCTTTAATAAAAGCCTGCTGCTCTTTATTTCTAGGGTTCGATCTGCGAATTAGCCTAAAAACAAAATATATGGCCACACCGATCAATGCGAACACTGCGATATTCTTTAGAAAACCAATTGGATCACTTGTTAATGCTCCAATAATGCCAATTATCCCTAAAACAATAACACTACCAACCAAAGGAACGGAAATCCGATTTTTCAAGAAAGCCACCTCCCTAACAGCATCATAATCATTTTCTTAATTTTTTAAACTCATAAATAATAATGTTTTAATAAATTTTTAGCTATTAGCTGATATATAAACTCACTCTGTGTTGGTTCTTTTGTATTACTTCCAAAGAAACAGAGTGAGATTACCAAATATAAATATTAATTGTATGTACTTAATTTTATTCTACTTCATATATGAAAAAACCTCTAGGAAGACATAATATTTCCAATTAAAAAATTTATTCTATGCAAGTCATTAACGGAGAAAGGGCATAATATGGTTGAATTCTACTCTATAAATAAAAAAACACCTTTAAAGGAGGTTTTATTATGGTTAACAGTAAAGAAAAATCCAATTATCCAAAACCTATGTCTTTTTCAACAGTTGTTTTTTGGACGGGTTTAGTTGGTGGTCTGTTTTGGGGGACTATTGGTTTATTAGCATACTATTTTAATTTTACTGAAATTCGTCCTAATATTATATTGGACCCATGGGCATTAGGGGACTGGAAAAATAAATGGCTCGGCACTGTAATTTCAATCATTTTACTGGGGATATTATCGGTGGGTGCAGCATTTGTTTATTCTATTGCCTTAAAGAAATATAATGGTATTTGGTTAGGTTTAGGGTATGGTATTGTACTTTTTCTGCTCGTATACTTGGTATTGAACCCGATCTTCCCTGACATGAAGCCATTTTTAGACTTAAGCCGTAATACGGTTATTACGTCAGTATGTATATATCTTGTATATGGATTATTTATAGGGTATTCGATTAACTATGAGTATGAAATAAACCATATGGAAGAAAATGAGACAGCATCTTAACGCTTTATTAGTCTTTAGAGGATGAGATGTGTTAAAATAATGGTTGATATTATTGAAGAAGGCATTTTTTTGCTGCTGGAATACATACGGGAGAGTGGAAGAAGATGGGAAAGATAGATAATTTAAGATCAAGTTTTTCTACATATGGAATTGATGGTTTTTTAATTACAAGCCAATACAACCGTCGCTATATGACAAACTTTACAGGATCGGCTGGAGTAGTTCTCATAAGTTCTGATAAAGCGCAATTTATTACGGACTTCCGGTATGTTGAGCAAGCTTCGACCCAATGCGAAGGATATGAAATTGTCAAAATGACAGGGTCGCTGGTTGAAGAGGTAGCAAAGCAAGCAAAAAAACTGGGAATTAAAAAGCTTGGATTTGAAGAGGATCATTTAACATTTGCTACATATAAAGCTTATGAAAAAGAAGTAGAAGCAGAACTTATTCCTGTTTCAGGTGTAATTGAAAAGTTACGCTTGATTAAGACTGACTCAGAGATTAAGATATTAAAGGTGGCAGCAGATATTGCCGACGCTGCGTTTAAGCATATATTGGATTTTATTCGTCCAGGGAAAACGGAGCTCGAAGTATCCAATGAATTAGAGTTCTTTATGAGAAAAGCAGGAGCAACTTCTTCTTCTTTCGATATTATTGTTGCGTCAGGGTATCGGTCAGCACTTCCACATGGAGTTGCAAGTGACAAAGTTATTGAAAAAGGTGATTTTGTTACTTTGGACTTTGGTGCCTATTATAACGGCTATGTATCTGATATTACACGAACTGTTTCAGTAGGAGAACCTGAAGCTAAGCTGAAGGAAATATACGACATTGTACTAGAAGCGCAGGCAAGAGGAATGGCTGGTATAAAGCCTGGAATGACAGGTAAAGAGGCAGATGCACTGACAAGGGATTACATAACTGAAAAAGGTTATGGAGAATATTTCGGTCATTCAACCGGTCACGGAATTGGTCTTGAAGTCCATGAAGGTCCTACACTGTCATTTCGTTCAGATATCGTACTTGAGCCAGGCATGATTGTGACTGTTGAACCAGGTATCTACATACCAGGTCTTGGTGGTGTTCGGATTGAGGATGATACTCTCATTACCAAAGACCATAACGAAACTTTTACTCATTCAACTAAAGAACTTATTATTTTGTAGTAGACATAGGAGGATAAAACATGAGTATTTCTGTTAATGATTTTAAAACCGGTTTAACTATAGAGGTTGATGGCGGCCTATGGCGCGTTCTTGATTTCCAGCATGTTAAACCAGGTAAAGGCGCAGCTTTTGTCCGCTCTAAGCTTCGTAACCTTCGTAATGGTGCGATTCAAGAAAAAACATTCCGTGCCGGTGAGAAGGTTGAAAAAGCACAAATTGATAATCGTAAAATGCAATATCTATATGCAAGCGGCGATCAGCATGTATTTATGGATATGGAATCTTACGAACAAGTAGAGCTGCCTGCAAACAATATTGAGTATGAATTAAAGTTTCTAAGAGAAAACATGGAAGTTCATATCATGATGTACGGTCATGAAACACTTGGAGTAGAACTGCCAAACACCGTTGTTTTAGAGGTTACTGATACGGAGCCAGGAATTAAAGGTGATACTTCTTCAGGGGGCACCAAGTCAGCTACACTTGAAACAGGGCTTACCGTTCAAGTTCCGTTCTTCGTTAACCAAGGAGATAAATTGATTATTAATACCACTGAAGCTTCCTATGTTTCTCGCGCATAATAACAATAAAAACTAAGACCGAATATTAGGTCTTAGTTTTTTTTATATCAACTTTACCTATTGTGAAAACTTCACTAAATAGTAATAATTACTTTCAATTCAAGTGATTAGTTTTTGCTAAAATAAAGTAGAATAACAAACCTATAAACAAAGGGGTGACACAGCAATGAAAAAAATCCTATCTCTCTTGTTTCTTTGTACGGCTATTGGCCTCTTAGCTGCAGCATGCGGCAACACCAAAGAGATGAATGTAACTTTAGATAGTAAACATCTGCCATTACCAGATTATGTATTGAATTCTTCTGATTTAGTTCAAGAAACATACGCATTGGTATCAAATTATCCAGAGGTTGTAGCTGGTGTTCCATGCTATTGCGGCTGTTATGCACAAGATGGACATGAAAGCAATCTGGATTGCTATATTGATTCATTTGGAGAAGATAAAGCCGTAACCGGCTGGGACCCAATGAGTATATCCTGAGACGTCTGTATAGATATCGCCCGGGAGGCGGTAGAAATGCATCTTGACGGTAAAAGCCCTAAGAAAATATATGACTTAATCACTACTAAATATCAAGATTTTGGGGAACCAACTCCGACGCCGGAACCAAAGTAAGGGATAACCTATGAAAAAAATACTTTATGGCCTTTACATCGTTATAATAATAGGGATTATTATATGTATCGTAAATAGCAATATTTTCAGCAGTAAGAATGGTAAAGCCATAGCTGCGGGCGAAAAGATATATAACAAGCAGTGCCTGATTTGTCATGGGGAAAATGGCAAAGGTGAAGGAAAAAATGCTGGAACGGCTATTAATAATCAACAGTATCTAAATACGGTTAATGACACCGATATTTTTAATAGTGTTAAATTTGGCAGAGAAGGTACAGGTATGCCAAGTTATGGACCAAGACTTTCAGATGAAGAGTTAAATAATGTTGTTGCGTATATTAGGAATTGGCAGTCTGAGGAAATTAACTTTGAAGCACCTAAAACAATTGCTGGAAATATTGTTAACGGCGAAAAGCTTTATAATTTATATTGTATTAACTGTCACGGTGAAGCAGGCAGCGGTAAATTGAAAATGGGAACAGCGCTAGCAAACCGCCAATATTTGAAATACACCACTGATAAGCAGATATGGATTAGTACTGCTTATGGTCGTGATGGTACCCGAATGGCTCCAACCTTAAAAGGTCTCGACGGCGTCAGACAGCTTCAAGAAAAAGAAATCACAGATATCGTAACGTATATCCGTTCTTTAGAAAGATAAATAATGAGAACCCTGAATCTTTGGATTCAGGGTTTTTCTTGTGCTTGATCTTAAAGTGATAATTTAACAAAACGTTCATTTTCAAATCAACTAGGTATATAGCTTCAGGTTTATAGTACTAGCGGGGTGTTAAAATACTGGGAAATATATGAGAGATAGGTAAATGTGAACATTCTGTGGTCATTTATTGACGAAAACGAAACGTTTTTTCTCCTTTTACAAAATGTTCAAAACTGAATCAACTATACATAGATGATTAATATTATATTTATTTCAAAGAGGGCTATAGTGAAAAATAGCTTTTTATAGGAGTTCAAGGAGGAATAACATGCTTAAAAAAAAGTTGTTGGCTTTATTTGTGATTACGTCATTTTTAACGAGTTTTATCATTCCAAACGTATATGCGGAAAGCACCTTTCAACCAGAAAAGTTTCCTTATACTGATATGCAAATTCAGGTAATGCCTGAGTTTGATTATCCTGAAAACTGGCCAAAAGACACCCCGTCATTATTAATAGGCCAATATGGAACCTTTACTAACAAAAGTGGGCAGGATTTCGATGGGAAAATTGAAATGGCACTTCCGGTAAATGAAAAAGGATTCCAAGCATACTTAGTAGCAGAATTTCCTGAAGATAATAAGCCAGAAGTACAGCGTCCATTTGATGTAGATAAGGAAAAAGGAATAATCACGTGGAAGCCTTCAAAAGCAATTAAGAACAATGAAACCTATAGATTCGTAGTCGAGTATTATACCAGTTCTGTTGAAGTAAAAGATAATAGAAGTTTTACATTTGAATTTAGTAACTCAACTGAAGTTGGAACATTAGATGTAATCTTCTACGCACCGATGGACGCAAAAGAAATAACATTAGAGCCAAAGGCACCAAATAATACAAAAAGTGAATATGGTGAAGAGTTGTTCTACTACCAGTACAAAGATGTAAAAGCGGGAGAAAGCTATAAATATTCTTTTTCCTATCAAAAGGATGATTTCAAATCAACTTTAGAAGCTATCAACGAGAAACAACCCCCCAATGATGAAAATCATACTAGTGTTAATGGTAATGGTACAGCAACAGATCAAATTTCCGGCGGGTCAGGCGGAGATCGTCCTCTGATTGGTTTGGGCGGTGCAATCGTTATTGGAGCTGCCCTTATCATTGCTGGTCTGTTTGTTTACTTAGGACTAAAAGGAAAATCACAAAATGCACCTAAAGCACCAAGTTCTAAATCAATGAACCAACACCCTAAAAAGCAGCAAGGTAAAAAAGAAACGAAATCAATTAGTACAAAGTCAATAAGTGTTGACGATAAAAGGGAATTACGAAAAAAGCTTTTAACGGGAAAGATTGACCAAGAAACATACGATGAGGAAATGAAAAAATTAATTTAATGGGGTGAAATGGGATGAAAAAGAACACAATCGTGATGCTTGGCGGTTTTATTATCGCAGGGGCAATTGTTTTCTTGCTAATGGCCGCAACACCAGGGTCAAGCGGGATTGAATTAACGATGAAAGAGCTTTTAGCTAATCAAGAAGAACATAAAGACGATTTTGTAACTGTTGAAGGTCTATTAATTGAAGAATCTATTAAATGGAATCCCGATAAAATTGAGTTGAAATTTGACCTAGAAGATAACGATGGTAATTTAATGCATGTTATTCACAATGGCACAAGACCAGATAACTTCTCAGAAGGAGTAATTGTCATTCTTCAAGGCGCACCTACAAAGAAAGATACCTTTGTTGCAGAAACTGTTAAAACAAGATGTCCTTCTAAATATGAGGGGGAAGATGTTGAAAACTATGACCCCCAAGCACATAAAAAGCTATTAGATCAGCCACCAACAGAACCAGAAAGTGCAAAATAATAAGAAGGTGACGATATGTACTTATTTGCTAACGCAACAATATATGTAGGTTTAGCGCTTGCAATCTATTCACTCCTCATAATCACATTGGGGATCAGTACTAAAAATCAAAAGTTAATTAATAGTGGTAAAGGCGGCGTAATTGCTATCTTAGTCTGCGCCTCAATGGCAATGCTTTCACTTTTCTACTTACTAGCAACCTCTCAATTCCAATATGAATATGTTAGTGATTACACCAGCAGTGAGCTTCCAGTCATTTATAAGCTTACAGCACTATGGGCGGGGAATTCAGGATCATTATTATTATGGACTTTCTTCCTAGTTCTCTACACTGTCATGATTGCCTTTTCACGAAAAATGAGAGGGAATCCAATGGTTCCGTATATTTCCGCTATTCTATTAGGAAATATCGTATTCTTCTTTTTAATCCTTGGATTTGTTGCTAAACCATTTATCCTATTGGATCAAGTTCCGATTGAAGGTCATGGCTTAAACCCAATGCTGCAAAACCCGGGTATGATTATTCACCCTGTAACACTTTACCTAGGTTATGTAGGACTTGCCATTCCATTTGCTTTTGCAATGGCAGCACTTATATTGAAAAACGTGGATGACTTTTGGATTAAAATGACAAGACGCTGGACAATAATTGCCTGGTTGTTTTTAAGTCTAGGTAATATCTTTGGCGGACAATGGGCTTATGTCGAGTTGGGCTGGGGAGGATACTGGGCATGGGATCCTGTTGAAAATGCCTCTTTTATGCCATGGTTAACAGCTACTGCATTTTTGCATTCTGTTATGATTCAAGAAAGAAAGAATATGTTAAAGGTTTGGAATATAAGCTTAATCATTACTTCATATGCGTTAACATTATTTGGTACGTTCTTAGTTCGAAGCGGTGTACTTACATCTGTTCACGCATTTGCTAACTCAAACTTAGGTTTATACTTCCTAATTTTCATGGGTGTAATGGTAATTGGAGCATTGTATGTGTTAATGAGCCGTTACAACCTGCTAAAAAGAAGTGCAGGAGAATTTAATTCATATATTTCAAAAGAAAGCAGCTTCTTAATTAACAACCTATTGTTAGTAGGAGCCGCGTTTGGTGTATTCTGGGGAACAGTATTCCCGCTTGTATCTGAAGCGGTAAGAGGTACGAAAGTAACAGTAGGAATGCCATTCTTTAATACAGTCCAAGCTCCTATTCTATTATCTATGATGTTTGTAATGGCAGTATGTCCATTGTTGGCATGGCAAAGATCATCATTAAAGAATTTAAAGAAGAACTTTTTGATTCCAGCAATTCTTGCTGTTGCAGCAATGGCGTTAATGGTTATACTGGGAATCCAAAAAGCCTGGGCAGTAATCGGCTTTGGAGTTATCGTTCTTCTCTTAATTACCCACTTCCTTGAGTTTTACCGTGGAGTAAAAGCGCGCAGGAAAATGACAAAAGAAAAAGTTTATCTTTCTCTATATCGCTTAATGACAAAAAATCGCCGCCGTTATGGTGGTTACATCGTCCATATTGGTATAGCTTTTATCGCAATGGGTATTATTGGATCACAAAATTATGATGTGCAAACTATGAAAACAGTAAACTTAGGGGAATCCATTGAAGTGAAGGATTACCGTATTAATTACGAGCGGCTTGATCAGAAAAAAGAAGGTATTAATGATATTGTTTATGCGGAGATGACTGTTTTCAAAAACGGTAAACGTATTGGTAACATTCAGCCTGAAAAAGTATTCTATGGGAACTGGGATCAGCCATCATCAGAAGTTGGACTAATCACATCCTTAAAAGAGGATTTATACGTTGTACTAAGTGATTGGGAAGATGACGGAAAAGCTACCTTTATTGTAAAAGTTAATCCAATGATTGCGTGGCTTTGGATTGGATCCTTCATGATTGTAATCGGGTCACTATTTGCCGTTTGGAATGGAAAATATCAAAATATTACTCCACGATACACAGGAGTACGCAAAGAGGTGTCTTAATGTGAAAAATAAAATTTATATTGGACTCCTTCTAATTGCCTTTATTTTTCAGGCTTCAATCTTTCAAGTACAAGCAAAAGAGTTCGACTACAAATCTAAGGAATTCGAAGCAGCTGCGTCGCAATTCATGTGTACCTGCGGCTGTGGTCAAGACCATTTTGAATGTGACCCTAAGACATGTAACCTCACAATTGGCTTTAAGGAAGACATTGTTGAAATGATGAACAAGGGCTGGGATAAGGACAAAATACGTGAATACTACGTCAATATTTACGGTGAGGAAATTTTAACAGCTCCGGAAAAAAGCGGGTTCAGTTTAGTTGCTTGGGTACTGCCTTTTGCTGTTCTATTCATAGCAGGGATAGCAATATTCTTCATCGTTCGTAAATGGGTGAAGAAAAAGGGACCGGAGGAACTTACTTCAGACAGTGAAAGTGTTAAGGATGAAGTGGAAGAGGAAATCCTTTCATCTATGATTGAAGAACAACGCAAAAAGTATCTTTAGGATGTGAACATAATGCAAGAAATCTCAATCATTTCAATGATTTTTACAGCAGCTCTTGTGCTCATTTGTTTATTTCTCGTGCTGGCACCCTTCTTTTCTTGGGATTCGTATATAAGTTTTGCTTACAAGGGTCAAGACTCTGCTTCAAATAAGGAAGTGCTTTTATCTACACTTAATGAATTAGAGTTCGAATATAAGATGGATAAAATTTCACATGCTGATTACAAGAATCTAAAAAAGCAATATGAATCTCAAGTAGTAAGCATTATGAAGGATGAAGAAGATCAAGTATCATCTCAAACAGTAGACAAAGATTTAATGGCTGAAATAGAAAGTGAAATTAAAGCTGCAATGAAGAGTCAAAAGAATAAAAAGGAGGGAGGAAAGTGATCAAGAAAATCACCGTTTTCCTCCTCGGACTGGTGCTGCTTATTCCATTAAATGGAATGGCAGCTGCAGAACCCGCAATATCAGTTGATATGCATTACCTAGTCGTCAGTCCTGCAGAAGATGGTTCAACCAATATGATGAATATGGTGAACTACACTAATATAACTGCAGAGGAGTATAAAGGTGACGGCTCAGGTGAAGCCGTATTAAATGTTACTATTCCGACAGGAGCATCAGGATTTACTTTTTTAGATAATAAGATTGCTCAGAAACAGGTTGATACAGGATTTATTACCACCGAACCTATTCCAGGCAATCAAACAGTAGTATTACCTTACAGTTATAGAATAGCAAAGGGCGAGGAAATTAATCTAAGCTTCGACTATCCTGTTCAAGCAATACAAATTCTTGTTCCTGAGGGGATGGGAAGTATTGAATTTAAGAACATTACCGCCACCAATCAAGGGCTATTCAAGATGGACGATCAAAATTATCAAGGATACAGTGTTGAAGGCATTCAAGCGAAACAATCCTTTACAATGATTTATGACAAGGATAAACAGCCAGCTTCAAATGAATCACAAAGTTCTACTGCACAAGGAACAGGTGAGTCAAGCACAAACGTGACCAAAACAGCACCTGCTTTCCATAACCCTGGACACTTACGGATGTGGTCACAATCACCGTTACGCAGCTGGGACCCACATGTTTTCTTAATTGTTATGGCTGCCATTATTATCGCCGCATTGTCCTATTTTGCTTACTTCCGAATGAAAGCAAGGGCGGAAGAGAAGAGACTTGGTGCGGATAAGGAAGAGAATGCATTTAAAAATCTAATGGCTAAGCAAAAGGCGATTATGGATAAAATTCTCGAACTGGAAGAGAAATACGATGATGGGAATCTATCAGAAGAGGATTACAAAGCTAAAATAAATGCTTATAAACAGCATTTAGTACAAGTAAAAATGAATTTACGCCAATTTGTCGAGTAACGTCGGAATGCGAGGGATGCAAAATGATTGAAATTAAAAAGCTTACAAAGCAAGCCGACAATAAGTTAATCCTTCGAGGTGTAGACCTTTCAATTAAACAAGGTGAAACAGTTGCAATCCTGGGTCCAAATGGTGCGGGGAAGAGCACGCTATTAAAAGTGCTGGCAACCTTAATAAAACCTACATCAGGCCATGTAAAGATTAACGGATTGGATTTAAAAAAAGATCATATTGAAGTAAAAAAATTGTTTGGTTACTTACCACATGCAAGCTTACTTTACGATCATTACACACCACTAGAGAACTTAGTATTCTTTGGAGAATTGTATGGAGTTAAGGATGTTGAAGATAAAGCAAGAGAGCTTGTAAAAGAGGTTGGTTTATCGTTTTTTATCAATGAGCCTGTTAAGAATTTCTCCCGAGGAATGATCCAGAGAATTGCGATTGCAAGAGCTATCATTCATGATCCAAAAATCATGCTGCTAGATGAACCACATACAGGTTTGGATCAGGGAGCAATTTCGATTCTAAATAATGTAGTCCTCTCTATGAAAGAAAAAGGATGCACTACTTTAATGGTTACACATGATTTCAAACAAGCAGCAGAAATATGTGACCGAATTATTATTGTGAAGAACGGCAAAATTGCTGATGATTTTAAAATAAATAATAAATCATTAGGATTGGTTTCCGAAAAATATCAGGTTTTAGTGGAGGGAGTGTCGTAATGTTAAGAGCAGCCCTCACAATTGCTAAAAAAGATATCTATTCCGAACTAAGAACAAAGCAAGTTTTAGGGACAATGATCATCTTTGCCGGATTAGTCATATTAGTACTAAGCTTTGCGTTTGACCCTGCAAACAATACAACAAAAGCAGTTATTCCTGGCGCGGTTTGGATCATCATTGTTTTTTCAGGAATATTGGGTCTAAATCGTTCGTTAGTTTCAGAGCAGCGAAATGATACTATGCATGGTTTGCTGGTTGCACCAATGGAAGCCTCCAGCATTTATTTAGGAAAGTTTATGGCGAACTTTTCTATGATATTAATTGTAGAAGCTGTATCAATTCCATTCCTATTTCTATTATTTGATTTTAAAGTGAATGGCAGCATTTTATACTTCATCTTAGTGCTGTTTGTTGGAAGTTTTGGTTTCATTGCAATAGGCACCTTTTTAGCGGCACTTGCTTCCAATTCAAAAAGTAGTGAAATGTTATTACCACTTCTGCTGTTCCCAATGACAAGCCCAGTTTTAATTGGGGTAACCCAAGCAACGAAAATCATTCTTACGAATATGGAGAAATTACATAGTGCCATTGCTTGGCTGCAATTGGTTGCTGCCTATGATGTAATTTTCTTCGTACTATGCTTTCTACTAATTGAGTACGTTCTGGAGGTTTAAGAGATGAGTATAAATCTAGAAAGAGAAAAGGCGCCGCTTCCTGCAGCAGATTTATCCCCAGTAAAAAGTTCACTGTTAACCAAAATATTATATGGAAGTATGGCAGCTGCGATGTTAGCGGCATTCTACTTTATTTTCTTATATGCTGAAATTGAAAAAACAATGGGGGCAGTTCAAAAGATATTTTATATGCATGTTCCATCTGCATGGGTAGCATTTTTAGCCTTCTTCGTAACATTTGTCTTTAGTATCTTATTCTTAATAAAACGGAAAAGGATATTCGATACTTATGCCTATGTTTCTGCTGAAATTGGTGTTGTATTTACGATAATTGTATTAACGACTGGACCAATATGGGCAAAGTCTTCTTGGAATACATGGTGGGCTTGGGAACCACGCCTAACAACAACACTTATCCTTTTCTTCCTCTTTGTCGCCTATTTGATGGTTCGACAGATGGATGGGGTTTGGGATAAAAAAGCTAGACTAGCTGCAGTATTTGGAATTATTGGGTTTGCAGATGTTCCAATCGTATTCTTTGCAATTCGCTGGTGGCAATCTAAATTCCATCCAATCGTATTCGGGGATGGGCCATCCCAGCAAGGCGGCGGGATTGCACCAAGTATGCTTGTTGCATTGTTAGTTACTATTGCTGCCTTTACCTTCCTTTACGCCTACTTGCTGCATAAGGGTGTGTCCTTTGAAAATATGAAAATTAAAGTTGATCACTACAAAGAAAAATTACGTGAAAGATTAGAAAATTAGGAGGAATTTTATATGGAATTCATGTATGGAGCATATTCAGTAGTTTGGGTAGTTATTTTTGGTTATATGCTTGTAATCGGAAAACGTCATAGCAAGCTTAAGAAAGATATTGAATTTCTAAAACAATTAGATAAGTAGATAAAATTGAAAAGGCCTGTTTATACGACAAACAGGTCTTTTCTATAAAACTATTTATTGGTGTCAGGAGGAAGCACAGATGAGCAGACGAGTCATTAACTTACTCGTATTGTTTCTATTAATTGGAATGTTTGGCTTTTTTGGATATAGTTTGGCTAGTAAGGGTGACAATACCGATGTTGGTGACAAAGCATATAATTTTGAACTGCCAAACTTAGATGGAACGAATACGAAGCTTTCTGATTACAAAGGCGAGGTCATCATCCTAAATTACTTTGCATCATGGTGTAAACCATGTGTAGATGAAGCACCGGAACTTGAGGCTTTTGCAAGGGATTACGGCGATAAATACCGATTAATTATGATAAACAAAGGCGAAACAATGGACCGAGTGAGAAAGTTCCTTGAAAAATATAACACACCTGCTGTATATGTTTTTGACTACAATTCTAAAATTGCAAAAAAGTATAATGTTACAGGACAGCCCGAAACATTTGTTATTGATAGACAAGGAGTAATTAGAGAGCATTACAATGGTCCTGTTACATCAGCACAATTATATGGAATGGTAAAAAAGTATGAATAGGAGCTATAGAAAAAGGATTGAGCCACTATTAAGTGATTCAATCCTTTTTTTTATCCATTTATTGATTGGTATTTGAAATCTGCAGAAACACTTGCTTTAATAAGGAGCTGGCCGGGTTCAATTTGGGTTGAGCTGACTCCTTTAGCAAAAGCCATTTGCTGGGATTCAAAAGGTTGAATTGTGTCCATTCCTTCGATAACTAGAATGGGTATAGGGTTTAGGTTTACTCTGATCGTATTAGCAATAGTTGTTGCTTTACTGTTCGCATTCTTTAATGCCAAGGCAAGTGCTTGTTGGTAATATGCATCCAGGTATCTCGTAGTGAATTGAACGTTAGCGGCATAGTTTGCACCGTGTTGTACCGCAGTATCCACTGCTTTGCCAATAATCGATAAATCCTCGATTTTTACCTGCAAAATATGTGTTATTTTATATCCTCGAAAAATTTGTTTTCCTTGGTCATAGTCGTAATTGGGTTCAATTCGATAATCAAAGGTTTGTATTTGACTTTTATCAATACCTAGGGCAATTAGAGATTCAATTACCTTGTTTCCAACAACTGAATTCTCCTGCTGAGCAGAAATAAGTTCCTTGCTTTCAGTTACTACACCTAGATTAACCGAGGCTGTATCTGGTTGAACAGGAATTTCTCCTTCACCCCTTACTTTAATAATATTGTTTTTATGGTTTAGAGTATTACGATCCCCAGGGTTCTGAATATACATGGTCTTTCCCCCTTATTAAAATCCATTACTAAATAAAATACGTTCATCTTAATTAAGTATTCCTTGTTCTAGTAAATCCCTTAGAAAAATAGAATATAAGAGGGTTTTGAAAGAATTGACATTTTCAAAGTCATATTGCGTATTGAAAGGCATACATTTTAAATAATGAGACAAGCAACCCACAAGGAGGAAAGAATGTGGAAACGATCCTAAAATTCTTACCCAAAAACATTGCAGACCAAATCAGTAAAATCCCTCCTAGTCAAAAAGATGAATTGGAAGAAATCAGAATCCGAATACACCGCCCAATAGAAATTACGTTAAAAGGAGCTCCACGTTTTCTATCGTACATTACGGGGCAAGAAGATGCCTTCCACTTATTGAATAAAATAAGCCAGTTTTCCATTTACACGCTTGAGGAAGAACTGAAGCGGGGCTATATCACAGTTTCAGGCGGTCATCGAATTGGACTTGCCGGTAAGGTCATCCTTGAAGAAGGTAAGGTAAAAGCGATAAGGGATATTGCTTCTTTTAACATTCGGATTGCCAAAGAAAAGATTGGTATTGCGGATAATATTATGCCCTTTATTTTCAAAGATACTTGGACCCATACGATGCTTGTGGGGCCTCCGCAGACCGGAAAAACAACCTTGTTACGGGATATCGCCAGAATTATTTCCACTGGAAGTCCTGACAGAGGGATACATCCATATAAGGTAGGAATTGTTGATGAACGCTCGGAAATAGCAGGATGTGTACAAGGAATCCCTCAAATGACATTTGGTCACCGTATAGATGTGCTCGATGCTTGCCCAAAAGCTGAGGGGATGATGATGATGATCCGTTCAATGAGCCCAGAAGTTTTAGTTGTGGATGAGATTGGCCGAATAGAGGATGCCGAAGCGATTCAAGAAGCTGTACATGCAGGGATAAAACTAATCATGACTACTCATGGCTCGAGTTTAGAGGAAGTGAAAAATAGGCCATCACTTAAGTCTATTATAGACCAAAATATATTCCAGCGATTTATTGTCTTAAGCAGGTCTCGCGGCCCGGGAACGATTACACATATTTTTGATGGTAATGGAAATGAACTGAGTAAAAAAGTGAGAGTGACCTAAATGGTTAAATTAATTGGAGCCATTTTTATTATTCTTGCTACCACATGGACTGGATTTGAAGCCGCTAAACATTTAAGTGAACGTCCTAGACAGCTTAGACAATTAAGATCAGCCTTGCAATCGCTTGAAGCAGAAATTATGTATGGACATACGCCGCTGCATGAAGCTGCAAGGAGATTAGCGGCACAATTATCAAATCCATTATCATCCTTCTTCGAGGGCTTTGCTAAGAAACTAACCGATACTGAAACAACAGTTAAGGACGCTTGGGAAGACAGTTTAAAGGATGTTTGGAAACAGACCGCTTTTAAACAAGGTGAATTTGAGATTATGAAGCAATTTGGGGAAACCCTAGGTCGGCACGATCGCATTTCCCAGCAAAAACATATTATGCTGACTCTTTCCCATCTTGAAAGAGAAGAAGCAGATGCAGTTGATAAACAGGCAAAATACGAAAAGATGGTTAAGAGTTTGGGATTCTTTTCAGGATTATTACTGATTATTTTATTAATTTAGGGGGAAAAGCAATGGGCCTAGAAGTGGATATTATTTTTAAAATTGCCGGGGTGGGAATAGTCGTTGCATTTTTGCATACCGTACTTGATCAAGTTGGGAAAAAGGAATATGCCCAGTGGGTAACTTTATTTGGCTTTATTTACATTTTGTTTCAAGTTGCTTCAATTGTTGATGATCTTTTCCAAAAAATAAAATCTGTCTTCTTGTTTCAATAGAAAGGAGGGCTTTGCCATTGAAATTATTAAAATAGTTGGAGTGGCCCTTGTCGCAACCTTCCTTGCATTAATAATAAAAGAGCAAAAACCTAATTTCGCCTTCCTGTTAATCGTATTTGTTGGCTGCAGCATATTTCTGTTTTTAGTTGATAAGATCTATGAAATTATTCATATGCTAGAAAAACTGGCCGTAAATGCAAATGTGAATTTGGTTTACGTAGAAACCATCCTTAAGATAATTGGAATTGCCTATATTGCCGAGTTTGCGTCCCAAATCACAAAGGACGCAGGTCAGGGAGCAGTCGCTTCAAAAATTGAGCTTGCTGGAAAAGTGTTAATTCTAGCGATGGCAATTCCAATATTAACTGTCATGATTGAAACAATAATCAAGCTGATTCCAAGCTAGGGAAGGTTATTTTCTTTTGAAAAGGCTATTTTCTTAAAAATAGTTGTTAAAATCTTAAAGCCGATTTTAACGTGGAATAAGCTATTTTAAGCTTTAGAACTAAGTTTGTAGTCTCTTTTCTCATAAATTACTGCTATTCCCAATGAAAATAATGCTCAAACAATCGAATTTATTTCCAAAAGTAATAACATTTGAGAAAAGAGCCTTTGAAAACATGAGGTGAAAATATGAAGCAAAAGCTGCAGTTTATTCCCATTATGATTCTATTGTTTATTTTATTTACCTCAACAAGTGTACAAGCTAACGATGAAGTAAAAGATGCGTCAACACCTCTCTCTCCACAGGAATTAGTAGATGCACAGCTAAAAAACATGGATTTAACAGAGCTTAAACAGTACTGGGAGGATGTTCAAAGTAAATATGGAGGCTTTCTCCCCGAAAGTCAAAAGGGAAGTTTATATGATTTTGTAAAGGGAGATAAGCAGTTCACCTTCAAGGATTGGGCACAAGGAATTCTGAAATTTTTATTTCATGAATTTGTGGTAAATGGAAAATTACTGGGGTCCTTAATCCTGCTTACGATATTCAGTATGTTTCTCCAATCGATGCAAAATGCGTTTGAAAGCAGCACGATTAGTAAAGTAGCTTATTCAATCGTCTATATGGTTCTAGTAATTATCGCACTAAATAGTTTTCACATTGTCATAGAGTATACCAATGAGGCGATTGGGAGCATGATTTCCTTCGTGCTGGCTCTGATTCCGCTCTTGTTAGCCTTAATTGCTTCATCCGGCGGGATCATCTCAGCAGCTTTCTTCCATCCTGTTATCTTATTCTTAATGAATATCAGCGGGATGTTCATGCAATATGTTATTCTGCCGCTCCTCTTTTTAGCTACTCTATTGAGTATTGTTAGTACGATGTCCGACCAATATAAAGTGACTCAGTTGGCGCAGCTGCTAAGAAATTGGAGTATTGGATTAATGGGACTATTCTTGACCGTCTTTCTTGGTGTTATTTCAGTACAAGGTGCATCCACTGCAATAACCGATGGGGTTGCGATTCGGACGGCAAAATTCGTTACAGGTAACTTTATCCCTGTCATTGGAAGAATTTTTACTGATGCAGCAGATACAGTTGTCAGCGCATCTGGCTTGTTGAAAAATTCTGTTGGAATAGCCGGTGTAGCTATTCTTCTAATCATTGTTGCTTTTCCTGCGATAAAAATTTTAATGATCGCGTTTATTTATAAATTCGCTGCTGCTGTGTTGCAGCCATTAGGCGGAGGGCCAGTTATCAAGTGCCTGGATATTATTAGTAAAAGTGTGATTTATGTATTTGCTGCATTAGGAATAGTCTCACTCATGTTCTTTTTAAGTATTACAGTAATTGTCGCAGCAGGGAACCTAACGATGATGATGAGATAGGGGAGAATATCATGGAATTTTTAATAGAATGGGTAACGAATATTATTCTTTTTATCCTTCTAGCAACCGTTATTGATATGCTGCTGCCAAATACAAGTATGCAAAAATATACAAAAATGGTTACAGGGCTGCTTCTAATTGCAATCATCTTGACCCCTATTTTTAAATTAATCTCAAAGGATTTTGAAACTGCAATGGCCCAGATCCCTTCGTTTCAAGGTTCAGGAGAAAAAAATATGGAAAATTTAATAGAATTGCAGAAAAAAGAAATACAAGCCTCTAATCATGCATATATTTTAGAAACAATGGCTGTCCAGCTTGAAAAGGGAGTAGAAGAGGAGTTGATGGAACAATTTGGATTGGAAATTGCAAAAATAGAACTAACAACCAAGAATGATAGTCAAGAAACATTCCCTGAAAACCTAGAAATGGTTACAGTGCTTTTAAAAGAGCCAGAAACATCACTTACGACAGTCGAAGCCATACAACCAGTCAGCATTACTACCGATACACCTCTTCCATCTAAGGATCCAACAGAAGAATCAGAAAAAATTGCAGCATTTCTTTCGCACCAATGGAATGTATCCGAAAAAGCAATTGAAGTCTCGGTTGAAGGGGGGATGAATAAGCAGGATGGACAATAATAATAAAGGGTCGTTTTCATGGCTTAAAAACATAGTTTCAAAGGGAGAAAACAGCGATAAAAAGACTGGAAAGTATCAATATATGGTTCTAGTACTTTGTATCGGGGCAGCATTCATGATTGTCGGCAATGTATTATTTTCTGACAAAACCTCTCCGATTGAAAGTCAGGCTGTCAGCAGCAGCCAGGGACAAACGGAAGATGTTGAGACCTTCAGTCTTAAAAAGGATTCAAATAATAAGTCAATCACCGGTTATGAAGAGACATATGAGAAGCAGTTGACGAAGGCACTTGAAGAAATGCTGGGTGTAGATGATGTGATGGTAGTGGTGAATATTGATTCTACAGATAAGAAAGTGCTTGAGAAAAATACGATTACAAAATCCCAAACAACAGAAGAAAAAGACAATGAGGGTGGGGAACGGAAGGTTCAGGATACCTCAACTGATGAGCAAGTAGTGATCATTAGGAATGGGGAGAAGGAAGTACCGATTGTAATCGAGGAAAAGAAACCTGAAATACGCGGTGTACTGGTAGTTGCCAAAGGTGCAGAAAATATTCAAGTGAAAAAATGGATCATTGAGGCAGTAACAAGAGCGCTTGACGTACCAAGTCATCGAGTTGCCGTTATGCCTAAAAAATAAAAGGGGGAATTACGAATGCTATTGAAAAAACAAACAGTTTGGTTATTAACAATGTTAAGTTTGGTGGTTGTGTTATCTGTTTACTACATTACATCTCCTGAACAAAAAAGCAATGAGCTTGCTGCTGTGAAACAAGAAGAAAAAGCTGATCAAAAGGAAACTAAAACAGATACCAAGACTGATGCTAAAACTGACACTGAAACAAAAGATGGCGATACAATCATTTCACAGGTTGCTGGTGACGAAGAGTTTGAGGCACTTCGTTTAAAGCTTCAAGATGAGCGCAGCGAATTAAAAGAACAGTTAAGTACTGTTGTAGCAACAACTGATCTGCCTGCTGATGAAAGAAGTGAAGCGGTTGACCAAATGAAAAAATTAAATGAAATTGCTCAAAAGGAAGAAATGCTTGAAACATTAATTAAAGCAATGGATTACGAAGATGCTTTAGTTAGAGCAGATGGTTCAACCGTAAAAATTATTGTAAAATCAAATAAAGAGTCTTCTAAATCAGAAGCAAATGCGATTATTCAAATGGTAAAGAAAGAAATTGGAGAAACAAACTTTGTTGCTGTTGAATTCCAGCCAACTAAATAAAAACAGTAAAAAGGAAAGCTGAGGCTTTCCTTTTTTGCTGATAGGTGAAGAAGATTATTGAACTTTAATAAGGTATTAGCGTATAGTATTAGTAGTTAGTCTTAATTTAGTGGGACAAGGAGTGTTCAGTATGTTAAAAGTACAAGAGATTAGAGAATTAATCAAATTGGTTGACCAGTCCAGCATTGATGAATTCGTATATGAAAATGAAGGTTCTAAAATCAAAATGAAAAAAAACACAGGCACAACAGTTACAACTGTACAGGCAGTGCCACAAGCACCAGTTGAAGTTGTTCCTGTTATTCAACCAGCTGCACCTGCAGCAGTTTCTACTTCGACACCTGTTCAAGAAGTGGTACAAGAAACAGTAAACAATGCTGCAGCAAGTCAAGCTGACACATCTAATTTACACAAAATTACTTCTCCCATGGTTGGGACTTTTTATGCCTCACCAACACCAGATACAGATGCGTATGTAAAAGCTGGTTCTATTGTTACAAAGGATTCTATTGTATGTATTGTTGAAGCAATGAAATTATTCAATGAGATTGAAGCAGAAGTTAATGGTGAGGTCGTTGAAGTTCTTGTGAAAAATGGCCAATTAGTAGAATATGGGCAGCCATTATTTTTGGTAAAGCCAGAATAAGGAGCGGGTAACAGGATGATAAAGAAACTGTTAATTGCAAATAGAGGAGAAATAGCGGTCAGGATAATTCGTGCTTGCAGGGAAATGGGAATTGAATCTGTAGCAGTTTTCTCCGAGGCAGACCGTGAAGCACTGCATGTACAACTTGCAGATGAAGCCTATTGCATTGGACCGACATTATCAAAAGATAGTTACTTGAATGTGACAAATTTAATTAGTGTAGCAAAACTAACTGCTTGTGACGCTATTCACCCAGGTTATGGATTTCTAGCTGAAAATGCTGATTTCGCAGAGCTTTGCCGTGAATGTAATATTACCTTCGTTGGACCAAGTCCAGAAGCGATTACCAGAATGGGAACGAAAGATATTGCTAGAGAAACCATGCGTGAAGCCGGTGTACCAATTGTACCAGGCTCAACGGGGATCATAAATGATATAGATGAGGCACTTGAGCTCGTAAGCAGGATTCAGTACCCTGTTATCATTAAAGCAACGGCAGGCGGCGGCGGTAAAGGGATCCGTGTTGCAAAAAATGAACAGGAGCTAGTTAAGGGTATTAATATTACACAGCAAGAGGCTCAAACTGCTTTCGGTAATCCTGGCGTATACATAGAAAAGTATATTGAGGATTTCCGTCATGTTGAAATACAGGTACTAGCTGATTCCTATGGAAACACGATTCATTTAGGGGAAAGGGATTGCACGATTCAACGCAGACTGCAAAAGCTTTTAGAAGAGTCTCCTTCACCTGCCTTAGATGGAGAAATTCGTGAGGAAATGGGAGAGGCTGCAGTAAAAGCTGCAAAAGCAGTTGATTATTCAGGTGCTGGAACGGTAGAATTTATATATGACTACCGCAATCGTAAATTTTATTTTATGGAAATGAACACAAGGATCCAGGTTGAGCACCCAGTAACAGAAATGGTTACAGGTATTGATCTTATTAAAGAGCAAATCCGAGTTGCTTCAGGAGAGAAATTAACGGTAAATCAGCAGGATGTTACCTTTACGGGCTGGGCAATTGAGTGCCGGATTAATGCCGAAAATCCTGAAAAGAATTTTATGCCTTCAGCAGGGAAGATTAATATGTACTTGCCGCCTGGCGGCTTAGGTGTTCGAATAGATTCAGCGGCTTACCCAGGATATACGATTCCACCTTATTATGATTCCATGATTGCGAAAGTCATCACATATGGTGCCAGCAGGGAAGAAGCAATCTCACGAATGAAACGTGCGTTAAGTGAATTTGTAATCGAGGGTATACATACCACCATACCGTTCCATTTAAAATTACTTGAGCATGAAGATTTTGTAGAGGGACAATTCAATACGAAATTTCTTGAGTTACATGATGTGATGAAGTCTATCTAAAATCTGGAGGTGTCCTTTATGAGTGAGTATAATGTACTAGAAATGAACCAAGGGAACAATGGTCACGGAAAAGTAGAAATTGCACCTGAAGTCATTGAAGTTATTGCGGGAATTGCTGCGTCCGAGGTCGAAGGAGTAGCACAAATGCGCGGGAATTTTGCTACAGGTGTGGTAGAACGGTTAGGGAAGAAAAACCACGGCAAAGGTGTTAAGGTGGAATTATCGGAAGAAGGAATTACAGTTGACGTTTATTGCTTAATGAAATTTGGTGTATCAATCCCGACAGTAGCAGGGAAGATACAAGACAACATTCGCCAAGCACTGCTTAACATGACAGCACTCGAGGCAGAAGCAGTAAACATACACGTAGTAGGAATCTCATTCGAAACCCAAAAACCAGAACCAGAAATAGAAGAAGAAATTTAAAAAACAAAACTTAATGCTGTGATAAACTTAGTTAAGTTAACTCGTTGATTGGAGCGGAAGGCACGAAGACTCCTGCTCAGAGGACGGGACAGGGGAGACCCCACAGGCGCTCATGCGCCGAGGAGGCTCCCCGGGCCGCCCGCGGAAAGCGAAGTGCCTGGAGTGGAAATCAACAGACATTTATACAGCCTGAACCAAAGGTATATTTCCTTTGGTTTTTTCTTTTTTTACGGTTATTAGTATAATGCTTCTAGGTAAAAATAAGTTCTTACAGTGCGAATCAAATTTAGTTATGCTATTATCTTTTTATGTACAAAACAATATCATGCAATTGTTGTATAAAATTAGACAAAAATTAATTATTATCTCTAAAGGAGTTAACGGTATAATGAAAAGAAGAACAGCAAGGGAAAAAGCGTTACAAGCTCTTTTTCAAATCGATGTAAGTAATACAGATCCATCTTCAGCTATTGAACATGTTTTAGAGGGTGAGTCAGGTGACGACTACTTAACAAAGCTAGTTTTAGGTGTAGTTGAACAAAAAAATGAAATTGATCCGTACATTGAAGAAAATCTTGAAAAATGGACGATGGATCGTTTAGCAACGGTTGATAGAAATTTGTTAAGGATTGCGATTTACGAGCTATTATATTTCCGTAATGAAATTCCTGAAAATGTTATCTTAGATGAAGCGATAGAAATAGCAAAAATTTACGGAGATGAACAATCCAGCCGTTTTATTAATGGTGTACTGTCGAAAGTAAAAGAAAAACTATAATTGCTTTATTTCAAATAGAACAGGGGGAAATGTCATGACTGCAACAATTATTGACGGGAAGGAAATCGCCGCGAAAAAAAAGGTAGAAATTGCTGAAGAAGTAAATAAATTAAAGAAATTAGGGGTTACCCCAGGGCTTGCCGTAATTCTTGTAGGAAATAATCATGCATCGAGAACATATGTAACAAATAAAGAAAAAACTTGTCGAGAACTTGGTATGCATTCAGTGCTAATTGAATTGCCGGAATTGACTTCTCAAGAGGAATTACTTACTAAAATTGAGGAACTAAATGGAGATCCAGCTATCCATGGGATTTTGGTGCAGCTTCCGCTTCCAAAGCATATCGATGAAACAAAAGTAATAGAATCCATCTCCCCTTATAAGGATGTTGACGGATTTCATCCGATAAATATTGGAAGAATGATGACAGGACAAGATGCTTTCTTACCATGCACACCATATGGAATTATGGTGCTATTAGAGGAAACTGGTATATCCGTTGCCGGTAAACATGTTGTAGTAGTTGGAAGAAGCAATATTGTTGGAAAACCGGTAGGTCAGTTGTTTCTAAATCAGCATGCGACCGTAACTTATTGTCATTCAAGAACAGCAGATTTAAAGTACCATACATCACAAGCAGATATTATCGTTGCAGCAGTCGGGATAGCTAACTTTATTAAAGCTGAACATGTAAAAGAGGGTGCAGTTGTAATTGATGTAGGGATAAACCGGAATGAAGCCGGAAAGCTTTGCGGAGATGTTGCTTTTGATGAAGTGAGCAAAAAGGCAGGTTATATTACCCCTGTTCCAAAAGGAGTCGGGCCGATGACGATTACAATGCTAATGTATAACACTCTTAAGTCGGCGAAAAATACGTTGCATTCCTAAAAGAGGAGTTCGTTATGCAGGAGAAAAAGTATTTATCTGTAATTGCATTAACAAAATACATAAAAAGAAAATTCGACGCAGACCCACATTTGCAGGATGTCCATGTACGAGGTGAAATATCTAACTTCAAACAGCATTCTAGTGGGCATATGTATTTTACATTAAAGGATGACAAAGCCCGTATTCTTGCTGTAATGTTCTCCAGCCAATCACGAGCTATGAAGTTTTCGCCAGAAAACGGTATGAAGGTCGTAGTTAAAGGAGATATCTCTGTATACGAGCCTAGTGGGCAATACCAAATATATATCAAAGAAATGCGTCCAGATGGTATTGGAGAATTATTTTTGGCTTACGAGCAGTTAAAAAAAAGACTTGAAAGTGAAGGCTTATTTTCTATTGAACAGAAAAAGCCCATACCGAGCTATCCGAAAACGGTGGGTGTCATCACATCACCAACAGGAGCTGCAATTAGGGATATTATCACCACCATTAAAAGACGTTATCCAATTGCTAATATTCTTGTATTACCTGCACTTGTACAAGGTGAAAATGCGGCACCTTCTATAGCACGGGCCATTGAAAAAGCTAACAAAATGGACGAGATAGATGTACTTATTGTTGGGCGTGGAGGCGGCTCTATTGAAGAATTATGGGCTTTTAACGAAGAGTTAGTTGCTAGAGCTATTTTTCAATCGCTGGTCCCAGTCATATCTGCCGTAGGGCATGAAACTGATTTTACAATTGCTGATTTTGTTGCAGACATGCGTGCTCCAACTCCTACTGCAGCAGCGGAGTTAGCTGTTCCTCATATAGATGAATTAATGGAGCGGTTATTGCAAAGAAAAACCCGGATGCTTCAATCCATGAGTGGAAGATATCGATACGAAAAACAGCGGTTAGACCGCGCGCAAAGATCCTATGCGTTCCGTTATCCTCAGCGCCTTTACGAACAAAAGCTTGAACATGTTGATAAATTAACAGAATTGCTAGTTCGTGGTGCTTCTCGATTGATGGATGTAAAAAAAGGGCAGCATGAGACCATTCATAAACGTCTAGTTCGGAACCATCCAAGAATAGCTTTACGAGAAGCAGAGAGTAGATTTGACCGCTCACAAAAAGATATGGGGCGGGCAATGATTCAAATATTCTTGAAGAAACAAACTCAATTTGAAAAGGTCATTTCAACACTCCAAGCTTTAAGCCCGTTAAAAATAATGGACCGGGGATACAGTCTCGTCTATTCTGAAGACAATGTGTTAATAAAAAGTATTAATCAAGTTAGAGAGAATGAACCACTACAAATTCAATTAACAGATGGCAGCCTTCTCTGCAATGTAACGAACATAAAGGAGAGCGAAAACCGTGAGTAATGAACAAAACATTTCCTTTGAGGAAGCTATGAATAAGCTGGAGCAAATTGTGGATAAGCTTGAAGAAGGGGATGTCCCGCTAGAAGCAGCTATTGCCTTTTATAAAGAGGGAATGGAGCTGTCAAAGCTTTGCCATGATAAGCTGAAAAATGTTGAAGAACAATTAACTCAGATTATTACGGAGGACGGACGTAAACAAAACTTTACGATTGAAGAGGAGGTGTAGGCTTTGAATACTAAAGTTCTAGATGCTTTTACACAAGAATATAAACAGCTGCTTGAATTAGAGCTTCGAACCTTGGTGGAAAGGCTGAATTCACCTCCTATAATCAAAGAAGCAATGCATTATTCCCTTGAAGCAGGCGGGAAAAGAATCCGTCCCTTACTATTATTTGCTACCCTTGCAGCTTTTGGAAAAGAGCCTAGAAATGGGCTATTAGCTGCTTCAGCAATTGAAATGATCCATACCTATTCATTAATCCATGATGACTTGCCAAGTATGGACAATGATGATCTCAGAAGAGGTAAGCCAACGAATCATAAAGTCTTTGGTGACGCAATCGCTATATTAGCAGGAGATGCCTTATTAACCTACAGCTTTGAGGTAATTGGAAAAATTTCAAACGAGATTGCTTCGAGTGAGACGAAGCTTCAGCTGGTAATTGAAATGGCCAAAGCTGCTGGAAGTGAGGGTATGGTTGGCGGTCAGGTAGCGGATATGGAAGGGGAGGGAAAAGCTCTAACCATTGAAGAACTTGAGTATATTCATATACATAAAACAGGCAGACTTTTAAGATTTAGCGTCATCGCGGGTGCATTGTTAGGCGGGGCAAATCAAGAGCAGCTTGAGAACCTTTCTTCATTTGCCCATCATCTGGGGCTTGCTTTTCAAATTCGTGATGACATTCTCGATTTGGAAGGAAATCCCGAAGTCTTGGGTAAACCTGTTGGCAGTGATACCACAAATAATAAAAGTACGTATCCACAGCTCTTAACGATGGATGGTGCAAAGGAAGCATTACAAAAGCATTTGGAAAAGTCCAAGCAATACCTGACAAAGACAGGGCTTGATATAAATTTACTTAGCGAAATTGCTGATCTTGTAGCAGCTAGAGATCACTAAAATAACTGGTATTTGAACAACAACGTAATTGTGTTATAATTGTTGTCAATGTAGAGAACGTTGTTAATGCCGTTATCACGAATAGTGTTAGCGGCTATTTTTTAATCGAGTGAACTGACAGATAAAGTATGAAAGTGAGTGGTCCAAACATGGATCTGTTATCAATAAAAGACCCTTCCTTTTTAAAAGGGATGTCAAATCAAGAATTGGAGGTTTTAAGTCAAGAAATACGACAATTCTTGATTGAAAAGCTGTCTGTAACTGGAGGCCATATTGGACCAAATTTAGGTGTTGTCGAACTAACACTTGCTTTACACAAATGTTTCGACAGTCCAAAAGATAAATTTATTTGGGATGTAGGACATCAGTCTTATGTTCATAAAATATTGACAGGCAGAGCTTGTGAATTTGATACTTTGCGTCAATTTAAGGGACTTTGCGGCTTTCCAAAAAGAATTGAAAGTGAACATGATGTTTGGGAGACTGGGCATAGTTCAACATCTCTATCGGCAGCAATGGGAATGGTCATTGCCAGAGATTTGAAAAAAGAAGATTCTTATGTTGTACCTATTATCGGAGATGGTGCACTAACAGGTGGAATGGCTTTAGAGGCTTTAAACCACATTGGCCATGAAAAAAAGAACATGATTGTTATACTTAACGACAATGAGATGTCGATTGCACCTAATGTTGGTGCGCTTCATAATATACTTGGGCAGTTAAGAACAGCTGGTAAGTATCAATGGGTCAAAGATGAATTAGAATTGTTCTTAAAAAAGGTCCCTGCTGTTGGCGGTAAACTTGCTGCTACGGCTGAGCGAGTAAAAGACAGTCTTAAATACTTATTTGTTTCCGGCATGTTCTTTGAGGAGTTGGGCTTTACTTATTTAGGTCCAGTAGATGGACATGATTTTGAAGCATTATTTGAGAATTTTCGTTATGCAAAGAAAACTGAAGGCCCAGTCCTTCTTCATGTCATCACTAAGAAGGGGAAGGGCTTCCATCCTGCTGAAAGTGATAAAAAAGGGACATGGCACGGAACCGGACCTTATAAGATGGATACAGGGGACTTTGTTAAGCCAGATAAAGCACCGCCAGCCTGGAGCAGCTTAGTAAGTGAAACAGTTCGTAAGCTTGCAAGAAGCGACGAACGAATTGTAGCAATTACCCCAGCAATGCCAGTTGGATCAAAGCTAGAGGGCTTTGCAAGCGAATTTCCAGAGAGAATGTATGATGTTGGAATTGCTGAGCAGCATGCTGCTACTGTAGCGGCAGGATTAGCCACGCAAAATATGAAGCCATTTTTAGCAATTTATTCGACTTTTTTACAACGAGCCTATGATCAAGTCGTTCATGACATTTGCCGTCAAAATCTAAATGTCTTCATTGGAATTGATCGTGCTGGATTAGTAGGAGCAGACGGTGAAACTCATCAAGGAGTATTTGATATTGCCTTTTTGAGACATGTGCCTAATATGGTTCTAATGATGCCTAAAGATGAAAATGAAGGGCAGCACATGGTTTATACTGCCGTAAAATATGATGATGGCCCTATAGCGATGAGATTTCCTCGAGGAAATGGCTTGGGTGTTCCTATGGATGAAGAATTAAAGAGTATCCCAATTGGCACATGGGAAGTATTAAAGGAAGGCGAAGATGGTGCTATCTTAACCTTTGGTACCACAATCCCAATGGCAATGGAGGCAGCAGAAGCTCTTGAAAAACAAGGAGTTTCAGTTAAAGTAGTGAATGCACGATTCATAAAGCCATTAGATGAAAAGATGCTCAATCAGTTATTCTCAAAAAATATCCCTATCCTTACGATTGAAGAAGCAGTTCTTCAGGGGGGATTTGGAAGCTTTGTGTTAGAATACGCACATGATCAAGGGTTTTATCATCAAGCAATTGACCGAATGGGGATACCAGACCAATTTATTGAGCACGGAGATGTTGACTCACTGCTTGAGGAAATTGGGATGACTACTTCAGAAGTTGTGAAAAGAATGACTATACTTGCGCGAAAAAAACAACAAAGGGCATAAGGAATGAAGAATAAAGAACGTTTAGATGTGTTATTAGTTGAAAGAGGATTAGCGGAAACAAGGGAAAAAGCAAAACGTTCAATAATGGCGGGACTAGTTTATTCGAATGAAGAACGTCTCGATAAACCCGGAGAAAAAGTGAAAGTAGATATTCCTTTGACGATAAAAGGCAACGTACTTCCATATGTTAGCCGGGGTGGACTAAAGCTTGAGAAGGCTCTAAAGGTTTTTGATGTTATTGTCGAGGATAAAACCATGCTTGACATTGGTGCATCAACTGGGGGCTTTACGGACTGTGCCTTGCAAAATGGTGCTAAGATGTCATATGCCTTGGATGTAGGTTACAATCAGCTTGCTTGGAAGCTGCGTCAAGATGAACGGGTCGTGGTAATGGAACGGACCAACTTTCGGTATGTAACACCTAAGGATTTAGCAGGAGAAATGCCCAACTTTGCAACTATTGATGTCTCTTTTATATCTCTAAAGCTTATTTTACCTGTTTTGAAAACACTTCTTGTCCCTAATAGTGATATTGTTGCACTGGTTAAGCCGCAATTTGAGGCAGGGCGTGAACAAGTTGGTAAAAAGGGTATCGTTCGTGATGAAAAGGTCCATTTACAGGTTGTTAACAAAATTGTCGATTTCTCTCTTGAACAGGGATATAATGCTGTTAATTTATCCTATTCCCCAATAACAGGTGGAGATGGTAATATCGAGTATCTTCTTCATCTCAAGTGGCTGGGTGAGCAAGAAAAAGGAAAAAATTTATTACCAAAGGATCCTTCACAAATTGTGAAAGACTCTCATCAGGAATTTAAATCAAAACAAGATGTAGAAGGATGAGCATATGCTTATCCTTTTATTTTTATTATTCGTTTTTTCTCTGCAATAATAATTGTACATCCTAACCAAAATGGGCTAACATATGGGTATAAGCGACATTTTTGTACAAAATACCTAAATGTTTTGATAATTACGGGGTGAATAGATTGAATAAAGGTCAACGTCATATAAAGATAAGAGAAATTATCACTAATAATGATATTGAAACACAGGATGAACTAGTTGACGAATTAAAAAGTGCGGGATTTAACGTAACTCAAGCGACTGTCTCTAGAGACATCAAGGAACTACACTTGGTTAAAGTCCCATTATTAGATGGCAGATACAAATATAGCTTACCGGCAGACCAACGCTTTAACCCTTTACAAAAATTAAAAAGATCATTAATGGATGCGTTTGTTCGAATTGATTCTGCTGGACATTTGCTTGTGATGAAATGTTTGCCAGGAAACGCTATGGCAATAGGTGCTTTACTTGATAACCTTGACTGGGATGAAGTATTAGGAACCATCTGCGGTGACGATACGATCTTAATTATCTGTCGTACACCGGAGGATACAGAGACAATCACAAATCGGTTCCTAGACATGCTATAGGGAGGTTGAAACCTTGTTATCAGAATTATCGATTAAGAACTTTGCCATAATAGAGGCACTCTCGGTATCGTTCGATAAAGGCTTAACCGTTTTAACAGGAGAAACTGGTGCAGGAAAATCAATTATTATTGACGCCATTCACTTACTTGTAGGCGGAAGAGGTTCAGCAGAATTTGTCAGACATGGGGAAGAAAAAGCAGAGATTGAAGGGCTTTTTCAAATAGATGAGCACCATCCTTGTCATTCAAAAGCCTTTGAATTTGGTATTGAAATTGAAGAGGGTATGGTTGTATTAAGAAGAGATATTTCTCGTTCAGGCAAAAGTGTGTGCCGAATTAACGGAAAGCTTGTTACCATATCAACCCTTCGGGAAGTGGGATCTACCTTAGTTGATATACATAGTCAGCATGAACATCAAGATTTAATGGATGAAACCAGACATTTGCTATTGCTTGATCAATTTGGGTTTGAGGAAATTTCTCAATCCCACGCTGAATACCAAGAGGTGTTCCGCCGCTATGAACAAACCTCTCAAAAGCTTAAATCATTAAGTGAAAATGAGCAAAAAACTGCACATCGCCTAGATCTTATTCAATTTCAATTTGAGGAGATTCAAAACGCGAATTTAAAGCTTCAAGAAGACGAAATACTTTTTGAAGAAAAAAGAAGACTTGGGAATTTTGAGCGGGTATTTGAGGCAATACAATCGGGGTATAATGCGCTGACAGGTGAACAAAAAGGACTTGATTGGATTAGTATGGTCATGGGACACCTCGAAGACGCTGCAGAATTGGATTCATCATATAAGGAAGTATATGAATCAGTTATGAATTGTTTTTATCAATTAGAGGATGCATCCCGGACGTTAAGAAATGACCTTGATGAATTAGAATATGATCCGCAGCGATTAAATGAAATTGAAGAAAGATTAAATGAAATCAATCAATTGAAACGGAAATATGGAAAAACTATAGAAGAAATTTTAGAATATGCAGCAAAAATTGAAGAAGAAATTGAAACCCTGCAAAATAAAGAAACCCATATAGGGCAGTTAGAAAGGCAATTAGCTTCTATTCAGAAAGACTTAAAACTTGAAGCCAAACAATTAACTGAACTCAGAAAACGATGGGCTGATAAGCTTACTCATTTAATCCATAATGAATTGAAAGAACTATACATGGCAAAAACTGTATTTGAAATTCGCTTTGAATCTGTCTTACCACATTTTACAAAAAATGGTGTTGATCACGTTGAGTTTTATATTACTACAAACCCTGGTGAACCATTAAAACCTTTATCTAAGATTGCTTCTGGCGGCGAATTATCAAGAATTATGTTAGCGCTAAAGAGTATTTTTTCTAAGCATCAAGGCGTTACTTCTATTATCTTTGATGAGGTTGACACTGGTGTGAGCGGCAGGGTTGCACAATCAATTGCTGAAAAAATATATAAAGTAGCTGTTGATTCGCAAGTATTGTGTATTTCTCACTTACCGCAAGTAGCAGCAATGGCTGACACTCATTTGTTTATTTCCAAGGTGACAGATGGAGGCCGTACAAAGACTTCAGTAAGTCCATTAAGTGTAGAAGAAAAAATAAAAGAAATTGGTCGAATGATTTCTGGTGTTGAAATTACCGATTTAACTAAAAAACATGCCGAAGAATTGTTGTTTTTAGCTTCAGAAAATAAAAAAATTGAAAAGCTTCCCAAATAGGGGAGCTTTTTTATGTTGTCTTCGGTTATAAATGCCGCAGATGCAGGCAAAATTAAAGATGTAGCCATTTACATGTAGAGTGAAACAGAAGCGAGGAGAGTGAAGATTTTGAAGTTAGAAATAATTAGAAAGATCATTGGTGGAATTCTCCTTGTTTCATTAATCAGCGTTCTTTTTTTTCAGCCATTTCAGCAGTACCTTGATATACCAAAGACCATTACAGTCTTTGAAGGACAAGATTATACTTTCCAAAAGGCTGTACCGGTATCAGCCTCTTTAGTGTCTCTCAATTCAAACATCACACTTGAACAAGATAAAAACAATGTTTCCTTTATAGCAAGCGAAAAAGGTAACGAGGAAATGTTATTAGAATTTGCAGGAATACCCGTTAAAAAGGTCGATGTTAACGTTCTAAAGGATTTCAGAGTTAAGCCAGGAGGACAATCCATCGGTGTTAAATTAAATACGGTTGGCGTATTGGTCGTAGGCCACCATTTAGTTAATACAGAAGATGGGAAAAAATCCCCTGGAGAAATTGCAGGAATCAAAATCGGTGATATTATTACAGAAATTAATGGAAGCAAAATTGAAAAGATGACAGATGTGGCTCCCTTTGTACAAAATGCAGGACAAAGTGGAGAAGCATTAGATATGGTTATTAGCAGGGAAAGTGGTAAGTTCAAAACGAAACTTACTCCCTTGAAAGATAAGGGAGAAAACTCCTATAAGCTTGGATTGTATATTCGCGATTCAGCAGCAGGAATTGGAACAATGACATTTGTTCATCCACAATCAAAAAAATATGGTGCCTTAGGGCACGTTATTTCAGATATGGATACAAAGAAGCCTATTGTAGTGGAAGATGGTCAAATCGTTCGTTCTACAGTTACCTCCATCGAAAAAGGGAGTAACGGGGACCCAGGAGAAAAGCTGGCTAGATTCTCTTCAGACCGTGAAATTGTCGGAAACATCACAAAAAATAGTCCATTTGGCATATTTGGTGTGTTAAATAAAGAGTTAAAGAATGGAATTATGGATAAGCCGCTGCCAATCGCGTTATCTCACCAAGTTAAGGAAGGTCCAGCAAAAATCCTTACAGTGGTAAATGATGACAGGGTCGAAGAATTTGAAATTGAAATTGTCAGCACTATCCCGCAGAAATTTCCAGCAACAAAAGGCATGGTTATAAAAGTAACTGATCCAAAGCTACTGGAGAAAACGGGCGGAATCGTTCAAGGGATGAGCGGAAGTCCAATTATCCAGGATGGAAAGCTAATCGGAGCAGTAACACATGTCTTTGTCAATGATCCAACCTCTGGTTATGGAGTTCACATTGAATGGATGTTAAGTGAAGCAGGAATTAACATATATGAAACACCAAAGGAAAAAGCAAGTTAATTGATTATATAAAATAAAATAGGCGAGTTTCGCCTATTTTATTTTTACATAAAGATTATTCGACAAAAATATGGTATAAATAGGAATATATGCGAATTTAGTCGAAATTTAAAGTAAAACAAAGAAAAGATGAGATTTTCTCACTATTTTAAGAAATATTAAAAAAACTAGAGGAATTTTAGTTGCATTGTCGAATTTCTAATTTAGAATAGAATTAAGAGAATGAAATTAATGTTAAATAGAGATATAATCCATTTTGGATTTGAGGAGGATATAAGGTGAAAAAGATTAAAGTTTGTGTCGTGGACGATAATAGGGAATTAGTGGGATTATTAGAGGAGTATATTTCTTCCCAAGAAGATATGGAGATTGCTGGTATTGCACACAATGGGCAGGATTGTTTAGAACTTCTTGAATCAACAGATACGGATGTACTCGTTTTAGATATTATTATGCCACATCTCGACGGGCTGGCCGTTTTAGAGCGCCTTAGAGAGGTTAAGAAGGGCGCAATTCCAAATGTTATTATGTTGACTGCATTTGGACAAGAAGACGTCACGAAGAAGGCAGTAGAGCTTGGTGCGTCTTATTTTATCCTAAAGCCTTTTGATATGGAGAATTTAGGGAATCATATCCGTCAAGTAAGTGGAAAAAGCAGTCAAGTTAGTCGTAAGGCTCCGACTGGAAATTATCGTTCCCATACAGAAAATAAACCAAGAAACCTAGATGCAAGTATTACAAGCATTATCCATGAAATTGGTGTTCCGGCACATATCAAAGGATACTTATATCTACGAGAAGCCATTTCAATGGTTTATAATGATATTGAATTACTAGGCTCAATTACAAAGGTATTATATCCTGATATTGCAAAGAAATATAACACCACAGCAAGCCGTGTGGAACGTGCTATACGCCATGCTATTGAAGTAGCTTGGAGCCGTGGAAATATCGATTCCATTTCTTCTCTATTCGGGTACACGGTAAGCATGTCAAAGGCTAAGCCTACGAACTCAGAGTTTATTGCGATGGTTGCGGATAAGCTGCGCCTGGAGCATAAGGCTTCTTGAAAAGATCAATAAAATGAAAAAAAGCCTTCATCTTTTGATAAATGAAGGCTTTTTTATGTATAAATGTTATTTATTTTCCTTTTCTAGTTCCACCAATTTTTTAATAAGTATATGCTGAGGCATATGCATAAGATGTTCTAATGGAACACCTAATTTCTCTGCAAGTTTAACGGCAGTTTCAGGTGATAATTGTAAAGGTTTCATTCCGAGAGTTACCTCCATTCATTTAGTTGGGAAGTGAAAAAGATGACACAGATATTAGCGCATCGAGGTTATTCTGCAGCTTTTGCTGAAAATACCATGAGTGCTTTCATTGCGGCTGAAAAGGCTGGTGCAGATGGCTTAGAGCTTGATGTCCAATTAACAAAAGACGGCGAAGTGGTTGTCATTCATGATGAAAAAATCGATAGAACCACCAGCGGCAATGGTTTGGTAAAAAACTTTTTATTTAAAGAAATACGAAAGTTCAATGCAAACAAAAAAGGTATAAAAAAAGAGCCAATCCCGTCATTAATTGAAGTTTTAGAATGGATGCAATCCAATCGATTAATTTGTAATATTGAGCTGAAAAATAATTTAATACCGTATGAAGGTATGGAAGAAAAGGTAATTCAACTTGTTCGAAAATATAACTTAAGCAATCGGATTATCATTTCTTCTTTTAATCATTATAGCATTGTTTTAAGTTATCGAATGGCAGCTGAAATTGAGACAGCCCCCTTATTTAATGAACGAATCTATATGCCCTGGGTTTATGCGCAATCCATTAGAGCACGAGGAATCCATCCGAAGTTAGCCTCGGTATCAGATGAAATTATTGAAGCTGCGATTGAAAATGGTATTGCAGTAAGACCGTATACGGTGAATAAAGAGGCTGACATGCATAGGTTATTTAAGCTCAATTGTACATCGCTTATTACGGATGACCCAGTTAAAGCTTTAAAATTTAAGAAACAATATGAAAAGAGACCTTGACGGCCTCTTTTTATTTATTCTTAAACCTGTCCTGCACATTGTTCCTCTTTCGGTCACGGTGAAAAATAAATCCTGCGACGAACGCTAATCCACCTAGGAAAAGGACAAGACCTAAAAGAAATTGTAGCCATAAGAATGGGATTGGGCTTTGAAGAATACCGAATGTCATATCACGCATTAATTTGATCCCATATCCAGCTAAAAAACCAGGAATTACTAATATAAGTAGAGCAACAATCCGCTTCATAATTTAATCCTTCCAATTGTATAGTAAGTCGAATGACTTTTACCCTCAAGAAAAATATTAGTATAAAGATATAATTTGTCAAGGATTCAAAAAAAATATAGAATAGATAATGAAAAATATTGCATGTTTTCGATTATGTTGGTGTGAAAAAGTTTTCTTTTTTTCAAATATAATAAAGGGGCGAAAAAATGCAAAATGTTATGATTGTTGGGGCCGGAAAGGGCGGTACAGCGATCCTTAAATTACTCAATGAAACGGAAGTTTTAAAAGTTCAGGTCGTGATTGACAGAAACTTGGATGCACCAGGGATTATGATTGCACAAAATGAGGGACTAAAAACTGGTACAGACTGGAAGCCTTTTTTAAATGAAAACATCGATATTATCATTGAGGTAACTGGAAGTGAAAAGGTATTTCAAGAATTAAGAAATGCCAAAAACAAGAAAACAGTCCTGATACCTGGCAGTGTAGCCTTTCTTCTTGTAAGGCTCCTTGAAGAGAAAGAAGAATTAATTGTTAAACACCAAAATGCCTCTTATCAACAAGAGTTAATCTTTAATGCCGCCAATGATGGGATGCTGGTGATCGATGCCCAGGGCTTTGTTATATTATTCAATAACCGGGCCGAAGAAATGACGAATGTTAAACGTGAGCAAGCCCTTGGGAAATATGTGATGGAGGTTATACCTGAAAGCAGGCTGCCTTTAATTCTTGAAACTAGAAGGACAGAGACGAACCAAGAAATGATCTTGGGAAACGGTCGGAAGATTATTACCACACGTATTCCTATCATTGAAGAGAACGGAACCTTAATAGGAGCATTTGCCGTTTTTAAAGATATCACAGAAGTGGTGAATCTTGCAGAAAAGATAACCGATTTAAAAGAAATACAAACAATGCTGCAAGCTATTATCCAGTCTAGTGACGATGCCATCTCAGTAGTTGATGAAAATGGCAGGGGTATTCTCATTAATCCAGCATATACGCGTCTTACAGGTCTTACACAGGAACAGGTTATCGGACATCCTGCGACTGCTGATATATCTGAAGGTGAAAGTATGCATATGAAAGTACTCCAAACAAGAAGAGCAGTCCGCGGGGTCCCAATGCGAGTAGGTGCTAATAAACGAGAAGTTATCGTTAATGTAGCACCGATTATTGTAAAAGGGATATTAAAAGGCAGTGTGGGTGTTATTCATGACATGTCAGAGATAAAAAACTTAAATAGGGAATTAACCCGTGCCAGGCAAATCATCCGTACACTTGAAGCGAAATATACATTTGAGGATATAATCGGCAGCTCCGAGGAAATGACGCTTGCCATTGAACAGGCAAAGCTGGGAGCAAAAACACCTGCGACAGTTCTGTTACGAGGTGAATCTGGCACAGGAAAAGAATTGTTTGCTCATGCTATACATAATGCTAGTGATCGAAAATATAACAAATTTATCCGTGTGAATTGTGCTGCTATTTCTGAGTCTCTTCTAGAAAGTGAACTATTTGGCTACGAAGAGGGGGCGTTTTCAGGGGCAAAAAGGGGAGGGAAACGAGGATTTTTTGAAGAGGCAAATAACGGTAGTATTTTCTTGGATGAAATTGGTGAACTTTCAGCAAATACACAGGCAAAACTATTAAGAGTGCTTCAAGAAAACGAAATTATGCGTGTAGGTGGTACAAAGCCTGTTCCGATAAATGTTCGAATCATAGCGGCGACACATGTGAATCTTGAAAAAGGAATTGCAAAAGGTTCATTTAGGGAAGACTTATACTATCGTTTAAATCGTATGCCAATACATATACCCCCGCTACGGAATCGTAAACAAGAGATTCCGATATTGTGTGAAAGAATTATTCAGAAAATTAATCGAGACTATGGAAGAAATGTGGAGGGCGTTACCCAAGCAGCAATTCTCAAATTAATAAATTATGATTGGCCGGGAAATGTAAGGGAACTAGAGAATATTCTTGGCAGAGCGATGATTTTTATGAATTATTATGAAACATTCATTAATGTCCATCACCTCCCGGAACTGAGGCCTAAAAAAGCGGGAAGTGAACCACTAATAACTGATGTTAATGAACCCGTTCAACAAAATCGTTCCCTAACCGATATGGTTGAAGAGTATGAAACTGAAATAATTCAGCAAACACTTCAACGTTTGAATGGAAATAAAACGGCAACTGCAAAAGCGCTTGGTCTATCGGTGAGAAATCTTTATTATAAACTTGAAAAGTACAAAATTGAAAATAATAGCATGCAATAATTTTCACAGTATGAAGTAAATTGCAGGAGTTGTAACGAGAATTAAAGCGTTTTCAGTAAAAAATCAATTTGGCACAAATATTGCATGGTACATATATGGAGTTGCAGCTGTAGAAAAGAAAGGGTTGATGACAACTTGTTGCTTGAATCACTGATAAACAAAGCAACCCAACTTGAAGGGAATACGGTAGCTGTTGCGGCGGCAGAAGATGAAGAAGTCATTAAGGCAGTTATTGAGGCGTTAAACCGTAATCTAGCCAACTTTATTTTATTTGGCGATAAAGAAAAAATTGAAACTATTCTAAGTGTTTATTATGAGATTAAAAACGTAAATAGAACGCTTACTGTTATTCATGCTGAGTCAAACATACTGGCTGCTGAGCTGGCAGTCAGGGCTGTATCCAATAAAGAAGCAACTGTACTAATGAAAGGGAATATCCCAACGAGTATCCTTTTAAAAGCAGTTTTAAATAAACAGTACGGTCTTAGGACAGGAAATGTCCTTTCGCATACAGCAGTCTTTGAGGTTCCGGATTTCAATCGATTTACTATTGTTACTGACGCTGGAATGAATATTGCCCCTGATTTAGAACAGAAGGTTCAAATAATTAAAAATGCAGCAACACTGGCAAGGGCAATTGGAATAGAATATCCCAAGGTTGCTCCAATAGCGGCCGTTGAAGTAGTGAATCCAGCCATGCAAGCGACTATTGATGCCGCTGCATTAAGTGTTATGAATAAACGAGGACAAATCACAGATTGTATTGTGGATGGACCATTAGCATTAGATAATGCCGTATCTGCAATAGCTGCTGAACACAAAGGGATTCATAGTGAAGTAGCGGGAAAAGCTGATATATTATTAGTTCCTACTATTGAAGTTGGAAATGTCTTATATAAGTCATTAATTTACTTTGCAAAAGCAAAGGTAGGAGCTGTTATTTCAGGAGCAAAGGCTCCAATTGTATTAACCTCTAGGGCTGATTCGGCGGAAAGTAAATTATACTCACTCGCACTCGCCATCTGCTCTGTAACTAAATAGATTTTTATCTAGCTTTCATATTAGAGGAGGATGTAAACATGGAAATTTTCAAGTACTTAGAACAATATGATTATGAGCAAGTGGTATTTTGCCAGGATAAACAATCTGGATTAAAAGCTATTATTGCTATACACGATACAACATTAGGGCCAGCATTAGGCGGCACTCGTATGTGGACTTATGAATCAGAGGAAGCAGCAATCATTGATGCTTTACGTTTAGCAAAAGGTATGACATATAAAAACGCAGCAGCCGGTTTAAATCTTGGCGGCGGTAAAACGGTTATCATTGGTGACCCGCGTAAGGATAAGAATGAGGAGTTATTCCGTGCTTTTGGACGCTATATTCAAGGATTAAATGGAAGATATATTACAGCAGAGGATGTAGGAACAACGGTTGCAGATATGGATTTAATTCATGAGGAAACAGATTATGTGACTGGCATCTCCCCAGCATTTGGTTCTTCAGGTAATCCATCACCTGTAACGGCTTACGGTGTGTACGTTGGAATGAAAGCAGCTGCAAAGGAAGCATTCGGCACGGATTCCCTTGAAGGGAAAGTAGTTGCGATTCAAGGTGTTGGGAATGTAGCTTATACTCTTTGTGAATACTTGCATAAAGAGGGTGCACAATTAATTGTTACTGATATTAATAAAGAAGCTGTTGCCCGGGCAGTTGCGGATTTTGGTGCACGAGCAGTAGATCCAAATGAAATATATGGCGTTGAATGTGACATTTATGCCCCTTGTGCATTAGGTGCAACAATCAATGATGATACAATTCCCCAGCTTAAGGCGAAGGTAATTGCAGGTTCTGCTAATAATCAATTAAAAGATACTCGTCACGGTGACATTATCCATGAAATGGGTATCGTGTATGCACCTGATTATGTAATAAATGCTGGCGGCGTAATTAACGTGGCGGATGAACTTTACGGATATAACCATGAGAGAGCAATGAAAAAGGTTGATCAAATATATGCAAGCATTGAAAAGGTAATTGCTATTTCGAAACGTGACGGTATTCCGACTTACGTGGCAGCAGATCGTATGGCTGAGGAAAGAATCGAAAGAATGCGTAATTCTCGCAGTCAATTCCTTCAAAATGGCCATCATATCTTAAGCCGACGTTAAAAAATTTGTTAGGAAAAAGCGCTGAATGAGTAGTTCAGCGTCTTTTCCCTTTAATAGGTATGAAATGTAAAAAGATGGAGGTTAAATACGGTGCCTATTAATAAATATCGAATGCTCATCATCAATCCAGGTTCCACTTCAACTAAGATCGGGGTCTTCGATAATGATATTTCCATTTTAGAAAAAACAATCCGCCATGATTCAGATATGATTAATAGGTTTGATGCAATTATTGATCAATATGAATTTAGAAAGAATACCATCTTGGAAACACTTGATCATGAAGGGATTAATATATCAAAACTGGATGCTGTATGCGGCCGCGGCGGCTTGCTTCGTCCCATTGAAGGTGGAACCTATGCCGTTAATGAAACCATGCTGGAGGATTTGCGGACTGGTTTGGCTGGACAGCATGCTTCGAATTTAGGCGGGATCATTGCACATGAAATAGCTTCAGGCTTAAATATTCCTTCCTTCATAGTCGATCCCGTAGTAGTGGATGAACTAGAACCAATTGCAAGAATTTCCGGTTTTTCTTTAATTGAGAGAGTTAGTATTTTTCATGCCTTAAATCAAAAGGCGGTTGCACGAAGAGTTGCAAAAGAATTAGGGAAGGAATATACGGAATTAAATCTTATTGTCACCCATATGGGCGGCGGGATTACAGTTGGTGTACATAAGCAGGGAAAAGTTGTGGATGTAAATAATGGCCTCCATGGTGATGGTCCTTTCAGCCCTGAACGTGCAGGAAGCGTACCTGCTGGTGATTTAGTTGCGCTTTGTTACTCTGGTCAATACTACCGCGATGAAATAATGAAAAAGCTTGTAGGTCAAGGCGGTCTTGTTGGCTACTTGGGAACAAACGATGCAGTTGAAGTCGAAAGGCGGATCGCCGCGGGTGATGAACAGGCAGCACTGGTATATGAAGCGATGGCCTATCAGGTTGCTAAGGAAATAGGGGCAGCAAGTGCTGTTTTAGCAGGAAAAGTTGATGCTATCGTGTTAACTGGCGGTCTTGCTTATGGTAAGGGATTTGTGAAATCCATAATTGAACGGATAAATTGGATAGCTGATTGTTTAGTCCATCCAGGTGAAAATGAACTGCAAGCATTGGCAGAAGGTGCACTCCGGGTATTACGTGGAGAAGAAAAAGTAAAAGAATATCCTGGTACGTTCAAAACAGCAAAACTCTAATTTTGGGGGAGGAAAAATAGTGTCACAAGAATATGATTTAGTCATTCTAGGCGGTGGTACTGGCGGTTATGTAGCTGCTATTCGCGCCTCTCAGCTGGGTTTGAAAACAGCGATCGTTGAAAAAGGAAAGCTTGGCGGAACATGCCTTCATAAAGGTTGTATACCTAGTAAAGCACTTCTAAGAAGTGCTGAGGTCTATGCGACAGCTAAGCACAGTGAAGATTTTGGTGTCATTACAAGTGAAGTATCTTTTAACTTTGTCAAAGTTCAGGAAAGAAAAAATAAAATAATTGATCAACTTCATAAAGGTGTTCAACATCTCATGAAACAGGGGAAAATTGATGTCTATGAAGGTTTAGGCAGGATTTTAGGACCGTCAATTTTTTCGCCAATGCCAGGAACCATTTCAGTTGAAATGAATAATGGTGAGGAAAATGAAATGCTCATTCCCAAAAACGTTGTGGTTGCAACTGGTTCAAGACCTAGAACCCTTCCGGGACTAGATATTGATGGAGAGTATGTTATCACCTCTGATGAGGCATTGGAACTTGAAACATTACCTGCTTCTATCATTATTGTTGGCGGGGGTGTCATTGGAATTGAGTGGGCTTCAATGTTATCTGATTTTGGAGTCGATGTCACCGTCATTGAGTATGCAGACACTATTATCCCAACAGAGGATAAAGAGATTTCTAAGGAAATGCAGCGCTTAATGAAGAAAAAAGGTATTAAACTGGTAACAGGAGCTAAGGTTCTGCCAGAAACACTAGAAAAAGGTGATGGAGTTACCATTTCTGCGGAAGTAAAAGCAGGGCTGAAAGAATTTAAGGCAGAAAAACTTCTTGTTTCTGTTGGCCGACAAGCAAATGTTGAAGGAATTGGCTTGGAAAATACAGAAATACAAGTTGAAAAAGGTTTTATTGTTACAAATGAATTTTATCAAACTAAGGAATCTCATATTTACGCAATTGGTGATGTAATTGGCGGCCTGCAGCTTGCACATGTAGCCTCCCATGAAGGAATTATTGCTGTCGAGCATATTGCCAGGAAAGATCCATCTGCACTTAATTATGACTTAGTTTCTAGATGTATTTATAGTAATCCAGAGGTATCGAGTGTGGGAATAACAGAAGAACAGGCAAAAGAAAAGGGTCATAAAGTAAAAGTGGGTAAATTTTCCTTCCGGGCGATCGGGAAGGCTCTTGTATTTGGAGAATCCGATGGTTTTGTCAAAATTGTTGCTGATGAGGAAACGAATGATATTCTAGGGGTGCATATGATTGGTCCTCATGTTACAGATATGATTACAGAAGCAGGTTTGGCAATGGTATTGGATGCAACACCGTGGGAGATTGCTCATACGATTCATCCACATCCAACGCTATCAGAAGCTATAGGGGAAGCTGCGCTTGCAGTAGATGGAAGAGCAATCCATTCATAAGAATTTTTTAAATGCGACAAACGGGAGGTAAAAATAAATGGCTGAAAATCGTCATCATGCTTTAGGTTTAAGTGATGAAAAGGTTATGGAAATGTATGAAACTATGCTTTTAGCCCGCCGGATTGATGAGCGGATGTGGTTATTAAATCGTGCTGGAAAAATTCCATTTGTTATTTCCTGTCAAGGACAAGAAGCTGCTCAAGTAGGAGCAGCATATGCACTCGATAAGGAGAAGGATTATGTTCTTCCTTATTATCGCGATATGGGTGTAGTTTTAACTTTTGGAATGACACCAAAGGAACTTATGCTATCTGGATTTGCTAAAGCAGAGGACCCAAACTCTGGGGGCAGGCAAATGCCTGGACACTTCGGACAAAAGAGTAATCGTATTGTAACAGGTTCTTCTCCTGTAACAACTCAGGTTCCGCATGCTGTTGGTGTAGCATTAGCTGGGAAAATGGAAAAGAAGGACCTCGTGACCTTCGTAACCTTTGGTGAAGGGTCATCAAACCAAGGAGATTTCCATGAAGGAGCTAACTTTGCTGGAGTCCATAAACTGCCTGTCATTTTCATGTGTGAAAATAATAAATATGCGATATCTGTCCCTATTGAGAAACAATTGGGATGTGAAAAGGTATCGGACCGTGCAATTGGTTACGGTATGCCGGGCTTTACTGTTGATGGAAACGATCCATTAGAAGTGTATAAAGTAGTGAAGGAAGCAGCTGACCGCGGACGCCGCGGCGAGGGACCTTCGTTAATTGAAACTATTTCATACCGTCTGACACCACACTCTTCTGATGATGATGACCGTTCTTACCGCGCTCCTGATGAAGTAGCTAAAGCGAAAACGAAGGATCCAATCATTACTTTTGGTGCCTATTTAAAAGAAACAGGCGTCATGAATGATGAATTGGAAAAGGAAATCAACGATCGTGTGATGAAGCAAGTGAATGAAGCTACTGATTATGCTGAGAATGCACCGTATGCAGCACCTGAGCACGCGCTGAAATATGTTTATGGTGATAGGTAAGGGGGATATAACATGGCAGTAATTTCTTATATTGATGCGGTCACGATGGCCATCCGGGAAGAAATGGAAAGAGACCCAAAGGTTTTTGTTCTGGGGGAAGACGTTGGAGTAAAAGGCGGGGTTTTTAAGGCAACACAAGGTTTATATGAACAATTTGGTGAAGAACGTGTCATTGATACACCGCTTGCAGAGTCCGCGATTGCCGGGGTAGGAATTGGGGCTGCAATGTACGGAATGAGACCGATTGCTGAAATGCAATTTGCTGATTTTATTATGCCTGCAGTCAACCAAATTATTTCAGAAGCAGCAAAGATTCGTTATCGTTCAAATAACGATTGGAGCTGCCCGATGGTTATCCGGGCACCATATGGCGGCGGAGTTCACGGGGCACTTTATCATTCCCAATCCGTTGAAGCAGTATTTGCGAATACACCGGGATTAAAGATTGTTATGCCTTCAACTCCGTACGATGTGAAGGGGCTATTAAAAGCGGCTATTCGTGATAATGATCCAGTGCTATTCTTTGAGCATAAGCGTGCATATCGCTTAATCAAAGGGGAAGTACCAGCGGATGATTACACATTGCCGATTGGAAAGGCAGATGTGAAGCGTGAAGGCGAAGATATAACCATTATTACCTACGGTCTTTGTGTTCATTTTGCCCTGCAGGCTGCTGAAAAATTAGCCAAGGATGGAATCTCAGCACATATTCTTGATTTAAGAACGGTTTATCCTTTAGATAAAGAAGCAATTATTGAAGCTGCTTCTAAAACTGGTAAGGTATTGCTAATAACTGAAGATAATAAAGAAGGAAGTATAATAAGTGAAGTTTCCGCCATCATCGCTGAAAATTGCTTATTTGAATTAGATGCTCCGATTATGCGCCTGGCAGGACCAGATGTCCCAGCGATGCCATATGCACCGACGATGGAGAAATTCTTTATGGTTAACCCTGAAAAAGTTGAAAAAGCAATGCGTGAGCTTGCTGAATATTAATAGGAGGTTGGAAACTTGGTTATTGAACAAATTAAAATGCCGCAGCTAGGGGAAAGTGTAACCGAAGGAACAATCTCAAAGTGGCTTGTTTCTGTCGGAGATAAAGTTAACAAATATGACCCACTAGCAGAAGTCATGACAGATAAAGTAAATGCAGAAGTGCCTTCCTCCTTCACAGGTACCATTAAAGAGTTGGTTGCGGAAGACGGAGACACACTTGCGGTCGGAGAAATCATTTGTACCATCGAAATCGAAGGTGTTGGAAATGATGAAGCAGCAATAGGCAGTGAACAAAAACCTGAAGCTGCCACGATTGCTGCTGTTTCCGAGCAAAAGGATCAAGGAAACAAAGCCCGTTATTCGCCTGCTGTATTAAAGATTTCG
This sequence comes from Neobacillus niacini, assembly GCF_019749295.1. Taxonomy (GTDB): domain Bacteria; phylum Bacillota; class Bacilli; order Bacillales; family Cytobacillaceae; genus Neobacillus; species Neobacillus niacini_D. The sequence goes on along the minus strand of NZ_JACWFG010000003.1, from coordinate 219,080 downwards.
CAAGAGAATGGAATTGATTTAACACAGGTGACAGGCACCGGTTCAGGCGGTCGTATAACAAGGAAAGATTTATTGAAATTGATTGAATCAGGGAATATTCCAACAGCAGGAGCAAAGGTGGAAGCACCGAAGCAGCAAGACGCTCAATCTGCAGTTGTACAGGAAACAGTATCATCTGTTTCTGCTCAGCCATCCTCGGCTCCGAAGCAATCTGTCCCTGCTCCAAGTATCCCTGTGGCAGCAGGTGACATTGAAATACCGGTAACAGGAATACGTAAAGCAATTGCTGCAAACATGCTCCGCAGTAAGCACGAAGCACCGCATGCATGGACGATGATTGAAGTAGATGCAACAAATCTTGTGGAATACCGTAATTCCTTAAAGGATGAGTTTAAGAAAAAGGAAGGTTTCAATTTGACCTTCTTTGCATTCTTCGTAAAGGCAGTTGCACAAGCGTTGAAGGATTTCCCACAAATCAATTCAATGTGGGCTGGTGATAAGATTATCCAGAAGAAAGACATCAATATCTCAATTGCGGTAGCAACCGATGACGCGCTGTATGTACCAGTCATAAAGCAGGCTGATGAGAAAACGATTAAAGGAATTGCCCGTGAAATTTCTGAACTTGCTGTAAAAGTTAGAACTGGAAAGCTTCGCTCAGAAGATATGCAGGGTGGGACATTTACGGTTAATAACACCGGCTCATTTGGATCAGTACAATCGATGGGAATTATCAACTACCCGCAGGCAGCAATTCTGCAAGTAGAATCAATCGTCAAGCGCCCTGTTGTTATGAACAACGGAATGATTGCGGTTCGAGACATGGTAAATCTATGTATGTCACTTGACCACAGAGTTTTAGATGGGCTGGTTTGCGGCAGGTTTTTACAACGGGTTAAAGAAATTCTTGAAAATACCTCCAAATCAACAACTTCTATTTATTAATGAAAATAACCGCTCCCGGTATTTGATCGGCTGCGGTTTTTTTATTGCTTGTATTGTATTTGTGTCCTAAAATAGAGGTATTAAGTAATTTAAAGAATATTTTGTTATTTTTATTTTAGATAGGGGGGAAACAAATGAGTGTTGAGGAATTGCAAAATCAAGAATTTTCTTTAAAGACAAAAGAAGATTGGAAAGTAAAAGCAGAGGAATCTTTAAAAGGCAAGAGTGTTGAGTCTTTAAATAGTAGTACATATGAAAACATCGTTTTGCAACCGCTTTATTCTCGGGAAGATGATCAGAAAGCTCCAGACTTTCCGGGAGGTTCGGATTTTCGTAGAGGTAGTAATCCTTTAGGGTATGTAACAAATGATTGGAAGACAGCACAGCGTATTAGCTATCATTCTGTGGAGGAATTAAAGGAAAAGCTCCATAAGGGCGTTGAAAAAGGACAAACCGCTCTTTCGTTTGAAGTTACTGAAGCTCTTTTTGAATCAAAGGAAACATTAAATGGAGTACTTGGTGATTTACCTGCTGCATTCCCGTTTGCCATTAATGGAAGAGCCATGCACTCGGCATTGCTAGCAGTATTAGCAGAAAATGAGACTAGCGCCAATCAAGTAAGTGGATATGTTGGCAGTGACCCTTTAGCTTTGTTTGCAGAGGGAGGATTCATCGAAGAAGATCTATTCAAGGGTTGGATAGAAGATATAAAGCTCGCAAATCTAAAACTGCCAAACTTACGGACTGTATTAATAAATACAACCACCTGCCATCAAGGCGGTGCCAATGCGGTACAAGAGCTGGGAATTGCAGCCGCAGCCGGAACCTTTTATCTACAGCTTCTTCTTGATAATGGTATGAAGCTTGATGATGTTCTAACCAAAATGATTTTTCAATTTTCAATAGGCAGTAATTTCTTTATGGAACTGGCCAAATTGCGTGCAGCACGAATCCTATGGGATAAAATTACTCAAGTTTATGGAGCTGACACTAAAAACAGAGGAATGCAGATTGCTGCAGAAACGTCTTCGTTTACAAAAACAGTCTATGATTCCCACGTAAACATACTTCGTGCTGGAAATGAGGCGTTTGCAGCTGTGTTAGGGGGCGTTCAATATCTCCATGTAACACCTTTTGATTACGAAACTGGAGGTTCACAGTTATCAGAAAGAATTGCGAGGAACACGCAAAACATTCTGAAGGAAGAAGCACATCTTCAAAATGTAGTTGACCCAGCCGGCGGCTCCTGGTACGTCGAAGCGCTGACAGCAGAGCTTGCAGAAAAAGCGTGGCAGTATTTTCAGCAGATTGAAGCAAAAGGCGGTATGCTGGAAGTTTTAAAAACGGGCTGGTTACAAGATGAAATAGCCTCTGTAAATGAAAATCGGAAGAAGGATATTTATTTTAGAAAACAAAGCATTGTCGGGACGAATGTATATGCCAATCTTGATGAGTCGGCTGCTCCAGCTAATGAGCGACCTGCAGACAGTTATTTGGGTCAGCTTACTTCGAGTATTCAAATTAAGGCTATTCCTAACAAAAGACTATCAGAGCCTTATGAAAATCTTCGGAGGATGAGTGAAGAAATTGAAAAGAAATCAGGTGCTAAACCACAGGTTGGCATGATTTGTCTGGGAGAGCTAAAACAATATAAACCTAGACTTGATTTTATGAAAGGATTTCTCGCTGCTGGAGGTTTAAAAGGTGTCGAAAGTGGGACAATCACATCCTTGGAGCAGGCAAAACAATTTATAAAGAATCAAAACACAAAATATTTATGTATTTGTGGAAGTAATGACCACTACGAGTCAGATGGGCATGGCATTCTAACGTCGTTGAAAAAAGAATTTCCTAATGCAATTTTTTATTTAGCAGGATTACCAGAAAAGCAGGTTCATATGCAATGGATGGATGAGGGAATTAAACAGTTTATCCATATAAAAAGCAATTGTTATGAAACTCTTGCTTCAATTTTATCTTCAATGGAGGTGGCATTGGATGAAGTCACAAAAGCCTGATTTTCAAAACATTCATTTATTTGATGAACAAGACTTCATCACAAAGGTGCAATGGCAGAATCAAGTTGACAAAGAAATTGAAACTTCAATTGATGACCTACTATTTGAAACCAATGAACAGATTCAGTTAAAACCACTCTATACCTCCGAAGACAGGGAAGGTATTCAGCATTTAGATGATCTGCCTGGCCTTCCTCCGTATACGCGCGGGCCGTACCCGACTATGTACGTGAATCGTCCATGGACTCTAAGACAATATGCTGGATTTTCAACGGCTGAGGAGAGTAATGCCTTTTATCGGAGAAACTTAGCGATGGGGCAGAAAGGTTTATCCGTTGCCTTTGATTTAGCTACACACCGCGGTTATGATTCTGATCATCCAAGGGTAGTGGGAGACGTTGGTAAGGCAGGGGTTGCCATTGATTCGGTTCTTGATATGAAGACTCTTTTTGATGGTATACCACTAGATCAAATGTCTGTTTCCATGACAATGAATGGAGCTGTTTTGCCAATTCTAGCATTTTTCATTGTTACCGCTGAGGAACAGGGAGTCACACAGGATAAGCTGTCTGGAACGATACAAAATGATATTTTAAAAGAGTATATGGTTCGTAATACGTATATTTATCCACCTGAGATGTCCATGAAAATCATTGCAGACATTTTCGAGTATACCTCTAAATATATGCCAAAGTTTAATAGTATCAGTATTTCCGGCTATCATATGCAGGAGGCAGGAGCCCCAGCTGACTTGGAATTAGCTTACACTCTAGCTGATGGCTTAGAATATGTACGAACGGGCCTCATGGCTGGGATCGACATCGATAAATTTGCACCACGTCTATCCTTCTTTTGGGCAGTAGGCATGAATTATTTCATGGAAGTGGCTAAAATGCGTGCAGGCCGATTAATTTGGGCCAAAATGATGAAATCCTTTGACCCAAAAAGTGAGAAATCTATGGCACTTAGAACGCATTCCCAAACCTCAGGCTGGAGTTTAACGGAGCAAGATCCATTTAACAATGTAATCCGAACCTTACTTGAAGCACATGCAGCAGCCATGGGACATACGCAATCACTTCATACAAATGCTCTTGATGAAGCCATTGCACTACCAACAGATTTCTCAGCTCGAATTGCTCGAAATACCCAGTTGTTCTTACAAGAGGAAACAGCTATTACCAAAGTAATTGACCCGTGGGCAGGTTCCTATTATGTTGAGAAGCTTACCGATGAATTGGTGAATAGGGCTTGGAAACATATTGAAGAAATTGAAAATCTCGGCGGAATGGCAAAAGCAATCGAAACAGGCCTTCCAAAAATGAGAATTGAAGAGGCTGCAGCGAGAAGACAAGCACAAATCGACTCTGGTAAAGAAACCATTATCGGTGTAAATCGTTACCGGCTTGAAAAAGAAGAAGCAATTGATATCTTAGATATTGATAATACAGCAGTCCGTTTAAAGCAAATTGAAAAATTAACTAGTTTAAAGGCTGGCCGTGATGAAGGAAAGGTAGCAGAAGCTTTAGCCGCATTAACAAAGGGGGCAGAGACAGGGGAAAGTAATCTCTTAGAGCTAGCTGTACAAGCGGCAAGAGTAAGAGCCACCTTAGGTGAGATTTCTGATGCAATTGAGAAGGTTGCGAACAGGCATAAAGCAGTGATTCGTTCTATTAGCGGAGTGTACAGCAAGGCATTTACAAACGAAGAGGAAATTTCTGAAGTGAAGAAGATGACAGATGAATTCCTTGAGAATGAAGGTAGACGACCAAGGATTCTTATCGCCAAAATGGGGCAGGATGGACATGACCGCGGGGCTAAGGTCATTGCAACAGCCTTTGCCGATCTTGGCTTTGATGTCGATATTGGACCATTATTTCAGACTCCAGAGGAAACGGCCATGCAGGCTGTTGAAAATGATGTTCATGTCATTGGGATGAGTTCACTTGCAGCAGGGCACAAGACGTTGTTGCCACAGCTCGCTGCGGAGTTAAAAAAGCTTGGGCGCGAAGATATATTAATGGTGATTGGCGGCGTTATTCCAGCTCAGGATTATCAATTTTTATATGATAATGGAGCAGCTGCAATTTTTGGTCCTGGAACGATTATCCCGGTTGCAGCCCAAAAGGTTATAAAGGAAATTTATAAGCAGCTTGGCTATGAGGAAGTGGCAAAATAGATGTCTGAGGATAGGAAGCCGGAATGGAGCGACCCAAATGAACCTGAGAAATTTTCAACATTAATCAAAAAAGGGGAAGAGCAGGAAGGCCAGTCTATAGTCATCGAAAAAAACATTGTTTATCGAAAACGTGAATCAAAGGACCCTTCTGTTGAAGAGTTAGTTGACGGTGTACTGTCAGGGAATAGAGGACAGTTAGCCCGTGCCATTACCTTGGTCGAAAGTAATGCTGAACAGCATTTCCACAAGGCACAGGAGCTCCTGCAAAAGCTCCAGTCTCACAGTGGAAAATCAATTCGAATCGGAATTACTGGTGTGCCTGGTGCCGGGAAAAGTACCTTTATTGAAGCATTCGGTACCTTTCTTTGTGACCTTGGTCTTTCGGTCGCTGTTCTTGCTATTGATCCAAGCTCAAGTTTAAGCGGGGGGAGTATTCTTGGTGATAAAACCAGGATGGAGAAACTGTCCCGGAATCCAAGGGCTTTTATCCGCCCATCACCAACTGCAGGTAAGCTGGGTGGTGTCCATCGAAAAACGAGAGAAGCGATGTTGATTTGCGAAGCTGCTGGATTTAATGTGATCCTTATTGAAACAGTGGGTGTGGGTCAAAGCGAAGTGATAATAAGAGACATGGTGGACTTTTTCATGCTTCTCGTCCTGACTGGTGCTGGTGATGAATTACAGGGAATGAAAAAAGGAATCATGGAGCTGGCCGATGCCGTCCTTGTTCATAAAGCAGATGGCTCTAATAAAGAGAAGGCGGAGCAGACTAGAAAAGAGTATAGCCGTATCCTTCACTTTCTTCAGCCTGCCACTAAGGGATGGGCGTCCAAGGCTTATACGTGCTCCTCTTTAACAGGGGAGGGTATTAAAGAGGTTTGGGGTGTTATTAAGGATTTTGAGGAGAAAGGAAAGTCCTCAGGAGTGTTTGCGGAAAGACGAAAAGGACAGCAGCGTGATTGGATTTATTCTCTCATTACCGACCAGCTGCACTATAGCTTTTTTCACCATCCCGAAATTAAACTCAAATTACCTCAATTAGAAAATGAAGTAATGGCCGGAAAGAAAACGGCAGCAAGTGCTGTAGATATACTCTTTAATACATTCCTTTCAGGTCAAAAGTTGTGACTGTCAATTTATTGACAGTCTTTTTCATAAAAAAGTTCCTATTTATTTGAAAGAAACACATTTTTACTGTTATCATGTAGTTATATCGACATAAATTAGGAGTGAAAAGTATGAGCATGGATTTCAATTTTTTCATGAATGATGTTGTGACACAAGCACGTAAAGAAATCGCAGCAGCTGGATATAAAGAACTAAGAACACCTGAAGAGGTTGAAGGAGCGCTTGAACAAAAAGGTACAACCTTAGTGATGATCAATTCTGTATGTGGCTGTGCGGGCGGTATTGCACGTCCTGCAGCAGCTCATGCCCTTCATTATGATAAACGTCCTGACCAGCTTGTTACGGTTTTTGCCGGACAGGATAAAGAAGCAACAGAAAAAGCACGCAGCTATTTTACAGGTTATCCGCCTTCCTCACCGTCCTTCGCTTTATTGAAAGACGGAAAAATCATTTCGATGATCGAAAGACACCAAATAGAAGGCTACGATCCAGCAACAGTCGTAGCAAGACTGCAAAAAGAATTTGAAGAAAACTGCGAAGAACTATAAATCATAGTCAAAAGAGCTAATCTCCTTAACAGGGATTAGCTCTTTTTGTATTTCAAAAAAGTAATAATAATTTTTATAAATATACTTGCATAATTATTTAAGGCTGTGTTAAAATTCATTACGTTGCATAAATATTAAACTTTAACTCTACTAAGTTAGTAAAAAGCGATACTAAAATTAAATTTTAATTTTCAGAAAATTATAGGAGGAAAACAAATGAAAAAGGTAATTGGTTTATTCTTAATAATGATTCTAGCAGCAGGATTACTTGCAGGGTGCGGCGAAACAAAGGATGCTAATGCAGGTGAAAAAAAGACATTAGTGATGGCAACCTCTGCCGATTATGCGCCGTTTGAATATATTGAATCAGATAAAAGTGATGAAATTATTGGTTTTGATGTTGATTTAGCAAAGGCAATTGCCGGAAAACTTGGTTATAAAGTTGAAGTAAAAGACATGGATTTTGGCGGTTTGGTTCAGTCACTTAAATCTGGACAAGCTGACTTTGTATTAGCGGGAATGACACCTACAGAAAAAAGAAAGAAAAACGTTGATTTTAGTGATATCTACTACACAGCACAACACATGGTTATCTCTAAAAAAGACAGTGGAATTGCAACAGTAGAGGATTTAGAAGGTAAAACAGTTGGCGTGCAATTAGGTTCTATTCAAGAAGGTAAAGCAGATGAAATTAATGAAACTGTAGCGATAAAAGTAGAAAATCGTAACCGTATCCCAGAGCTTATTCAAGAATTGAAAGCCGGCCGTTTTGACGCAGTCATTATTGAAGACACAGTGGCTAAAGGGTACCTTGATAAAGAAGCTGATTTATCAAGCTTCACAGTTAGCGATGACCCAGAAGAAGCAGGATCAGCGATTGCATTTCCAAAGGATAGCGAACTAACAGATAAATTTAACAAAGAGCTTCAAAAAATGAAAGATAATGGCGAACTACAAGAATTGATTGTTAAATGGTTTGGTGGGGAAAACTAATTCTACAACCAAGACGTTCAGAAAGTCTTCTGAACGTCTTACTAATTTCATTACATAGAGAGGACGGCACATGAATGAACTTAGATTTTGCACAATTCATTCCTTCAATGCCATACATTTTAGAGGGAATACTTGTTACACTTAAGATTGTCATTTTGGCTGGTATCTTAGGATTTGCTTTAGGTATTATTCTTTCATTGTTTAAGATTAGCAAATTCAAATTTCTTGGCTGGTTTGCGGACGCGTATACGTCAATTTTTCGTGGTACGCCATTAGTTTTACAACTTATGTTAATCTATTATGGTTCACCACAATTACTTGGTTATCAAATTGAGCCTTACACAGCAGCGATTCTTTCCTTTGCTCTAAATTCTGGTGCGTACATATCAGAAATTATCAGAGCGGGGATTCAGGCGATTGACAAAGGCCAGCAGGAAGCTGCAATGGCACTGGGTGTACCTTACACAAAAATGATGTGGGATATTATTCTGCCGCAAGCTCTTAAAAATATCCTTCCTGCTTTAATGAACGAATTTATTACGCTGACAAAGGAATCTGCGATTGTCACCACAATTGGAGTAATGGACATTATGCGCAGGTCTTATCAAGTAGGGGCTGAAAACTATTCGTTCTTCGAGCCATTATTGATTGCGGGGCTGATCTACTACTTAATGGTCGTAGCTTTGACCTTCCTAGGTAAAGCGGTTGAAAGGAGAATGAGACGCAGTGATTAAGGTAGAGGATTTGCACAAAAATTATGGAAGACTCGAAGTATTAAAGGGAATATCTACAACAATCGAAGCTGGTGAAGTGGTAGCAATTATTGGACCATCAGGATCAGGAAAGTCGACTTTCCTGCGTTGCATGAACCTCCTAGAAAATCCAACTAGTGGAAGAATATTTGTAGGTGATCAGGATGTTACTGATAAGAAGACAAATATCATGAAGGTACGGCAAAACGTTGGAATGGTTTTTCAACACTTTCATTTATTCCCGCATAAAACCGTATTGCAGAATCTTACTTATGCACCGATAAAGGTAAAAGGATTGACAAAAGCTGAAGCAGAACAGGTTGCTTATGATTTGTTAGAAAAAGTGGGTTTAGCAGAAAAAGCAAACGAATATCCGACAAGATTATCAGGCGGGCAAAAGCAGCGTGTGGCAATTGCAAGAGCTCTGGCAATGGAGCCGGAAGTTATGCTGTTTGATGAACCTACGTCGGCACTTGATCCAGAAATGGTGAAAGAAGTACTTGAAGTAATGAAATCCCTTGCTCATACAGGGATGACGATGGCAATTGTGACCCACGAAATGGGCTTTGCCCGGGAAGTGGCTGACCGTGTGCTGTTCCTAGATGGAGGAGTACTTGTAGAAGACGCCAAACCTCATGAATTTTTTACGAACCCGAAGAGCAAGCGGGCACAAGATTTCTTGCAAAAAATGCTCTAATAAGGATAAGCTAAAGATGGTCTTTATGATCATCTTTTTTATTTTGAGGAGAATGCTATGAAATATCGAATTGGGTATCGGACGATAAAAACCGCATTAGGAACAGCTATCTCTATCTTGATTGCACAGAAGTTTGGTTTAGACAACTTTGCCTCTGCGGGAATCTTAACCATTTTATGTATCAAGGTTACGAAAAGAAAATCGGTACGTGCTTCTTGGGACCGATTTCTGGCTTGTGTTTTAGCCATGGCATTTTCAAGTTTATTTTTTGAAGTAATCGCATACCATCCCATTGTAATTGGTATTATGCTATTATTCTTTATTCCGACTGTTGTCATGTTTAAAGCTAATGATGGAATTGTTACGAGCAGTGTCATAATTTTACATATCTATATGGCTGACAACTTATCTATAGGTCTTTTTCTAAATGAGCTTGGTGTTATTATTATTGGAATTGGAGTAGCGCTTATTATTAATCTCTATATGCCAAGTGCTGATAATAGATTAAATCAATACCAATTAAAATTAGAGGAAAATTTTAAAGTGATTTTTTGTGAGATGGTCAAATTCTTAAGAACAGGGGAAAGTGATTGGTCTGGAAAAGAAATAACGGAAACAGCAAAGTTGCTGGAAGAAGCCAAATCCTACGCCTTCCGAGATGTAGAAAACCACTTTTTAAGAGATGAAAATGATTACTTTCATTATTTTAAAATGAGAGAAAAGCAATTTGAGGTTATTGAAAGAGTTTTACCAATTGTTACTTCACTCACAGTGACGTTACCACAGGGGAAAATGATTGCACAGTTTCTCAAAGAATTATCTGGAAATATACAACCAGGAAATACTGCTTATATTTATCTAGAAAAATTAAAAGAGATGAAAAAAGAATTTGAGGAAATGGAGCTTCCGAAAACACGAGAGGAATTTGAGGTACGTGCTGCATTGCTTCAATTAGTGAAAGAAATGAATGAATATTTAATCATTAAAAGCTCCTTTAAAACATCAAAATGGAATAAGCCGAAGAAAATTGAAGCAAACTAAGGAAAAAATGGCAGGTGGATTACATGATAAAGATACTATCGCCAATCCTGTTTGCTTTTTTTATTTCACCTCTTTGGCCGTTAGGTCCAAATCCTCTCCCAGGTGACCCTTTTGTTATCGTCAATAAGTCTACAAATGAGTTAGCCTTAATTGATGAAAATAAGGTCCAAACTGTTGTGAGTATTGGTACAGGTAAGACCAAAGAGTTAACACCAGAAGGTTTATTTACAATAACGGTAAAAGCTAAAGATCCGTACTATCGCCGTAAGGATATTCCCGGAGGTGACCCTAATAATCCACTTGGATCAAGGTGGATTGGCTTTGATGCAGAGGGGACAGATGGACGGATTTATGGAATTCATGGAACCAATCAGCCTGCTTCCATCGGCAGATATGTTTCACAAGGCTGCATCCGTACGCAGAATGAAGTAATTTCCTCTTTGTACCCCCTAATTCCATTAGGCACAAAAATATTAGTTACTTCAACGAGTAAGTCATTTGAAGAGCTCGGAAAAGAATTTGGTGCGATTCAATAAAGGTAAAAGGGACTGTTCATCGAACAGTCCCTTGTCTATTTTTTTGATTAAATAAATTGAGCAATCCCAATTAATAGAGTTGAGGCTAACATAGCGAAAAGCATTAAATATACAATTATTTTTCTTGTTCTCTTCTTATTCAAAGTGGGTTCCCCCTTTATATTAAATAGCTTTATTTCTATTTTACAGGGAAAAGCCCATTTGAACAATGGAACAACATCTCAATTTGGGAAGGAATTATGAATTTTTTAGCGAATATGATAATTGTCGAAACAATTATAATTTTGAAAACAGAGGGGTAAGCATGATAAAAAAAGTGGACCACATTGGAATCGCTGTTCGATCACTTGAGATGACACTTCCCTTTTATACAGAGGTACTTAATTTACCTTTACTAGGGATTGAGGAGGTTAAAAGTCAAAAGGTTAAAGTTGCGTTTCTGAAGGCTGGAGAAACGAAACTAGAGCTCCTAGAACCAACCTCAGAGGATAGTACAATTGCCAAATATATCGAAAAACGTGGTGAAGGTATCCACCATGTAGCACTTGGTGTCGATTCTATTGAAGAGAGAATACAAGAAATGAATGAAAAGGGTATTACCATGATCGATAAGGAACCAAGGATTGGTGCAGGAGGAGCACATATTGCTTTTATGCATCCTAAATCAGCCTCGGGTGTTTTGGTCGAGCTATGTGAGAAGAAAGGGTGAAAGCGAAATGATAGACATCTATGAAAAAATAAATGAATTATATGATAAGCGCCGCGAAGTAGAACTGGGAGGCGGGGATGAAAGAATTGAAAAACAGCATGAAAAAGGAAAACTTACGGCAAGAGAAAGAATTGACCTTTTAGTTGATAAAGGAACATTTGTAGAATTGAGCCCATTTATAGAGCACAGGACAAATGATTTTGGTCTTGATGAACAGAAAGGACCTGGAGATGGTGTTGTTACCGGTTATGGAAAAGTAAATGGCAGGCCAATCTACTTATTTTCCCAAGACTTTACCGTATTTGGCGGTGCATTAGGGGAAATGCATGCCAAAAAGATTGCAAATGTAATGGATTTAGCTGCTAAAAACGGTACACCATTTGTGGGATTAAATGATTCTGGCGGTGCCCGAATCCAAGAAGGTGTTGTCTCACTCGATGGATACGGGCACATCTTTTATCGGAATGCAATCTATTCTGGGGTTATCCCGCAGATATCGGTTATTATGGGACCTTGTGCCGGTGGAGCAGTTTATTCACCTGCCATTACCGATTTCGTTTTCATGGTTGAAAAAACCAGTCAAATGTTTATAACTGGTCCAAAAGTAATTGAAACCGTGACCGGTGAGAAAATTTCTGCTGAGGACCTTGGAGGTGCCCATGTTCATAATAGCATTAGTGGAAATGCTCATTTTGAATCAGCATCTGAGCAGGAGGTTTTAGAAGAGGTTCGTAGACTGCTAAGCTATCTGCCGCAAAATAATGAAGAAAAACCTCCAAGACTAGAAGTTGATGAGGAAAATGATTATCGGCCAGACTTAACAGACGTTATTCCTTTTGATGCTATCCGTCCATATGATGTCCGAAAGGTAATTGAACAAGTTGCGGATGCAGACTCTTTTATGGAAATACAGAAAAACTTTGCGAAAAACATCGTCGTTGGTTTTGCGAGGATTAAAGGTGAAACTGTCGGATTAGTATGTAACCAGCCCAAAGTAATGGCGGGTGGACTTGATATTGATTCTTCCGATAAGGCAGCAAGATTCATTCGTACTTGTGATTCGTTTAATATTCCGATTATTACATTTGAAGATGTAACAGGGTTCTTTCCAGGAGTTAAACAGGAGCATGGAGGCATTATTCGCCATGGAGCTAAGATTCTATATGCTTATTCAGAAGCGACAGTACCAAAACTGACAGTGATTACAAGAAAAGCATACGGAGGGGCATACGTAGCGCTTAATAGCAAGTCTATCGGTGCAGACTTAGTCTTTGCTTGGCCAAATGCTGAAATTGCTGTAATGGGTCCTCAGGGTGCTGCCAATATTATTTTTGCTAAAGAAATACAAAATAGTGAGAATCCTGAACAAGTAAGACAGCAAAAGATAGAAGAATATCGAGAAAAGTTTGCTAATCCATATGTAGCTGCCAGCAGAGGGATGGTTGATGATGTCATTGACCCGCGTGAAACAAGAATAAAAATTATCCAAGCATTAGAAATGCTTCGCAATAAAAAAGAATCGAGACCGTTCAAAAAACATGGTAATATCCCGCTTTAATGCTTTCATTTGATGACAGGATTATGAAGGAGTATACTCTAGTAGTGAGTACATAAAACGGAGGGTTATTCTGATGATTAATCATGAACGTCTTTTGAATGAATTTTTAGAGCTTGTACAAATCGACTCTGAAACAAAATATGAAGCAGAAATTGCGAAAGTTTTAAAACAGAAGTTTACAGATTTAGGTCTTGATGTATTTGAAGACGATACAATGGCCGTTACAGGACATGGGGCAGGGAATTTAATTTGTACCCTTGCTGCCACTAAAGACGGCGTAGATCCTATTTACTTTACTTCTCATATGGATACAGTCGTTCCAGGAAGAGGTGTTAAACCATCTATTAAAGACGGTTATGTTGTAACAGATGGAACAACCATTTTAGGTGCTGATGATAAAACAGGCTTAGCAGTTATGCTAGAAACGATACGTGTCTTAAAAGAGCAGAATATTCCCCATGGGCAAATCCAATTTGTTATCACAGTTGGCGAAGAATCTGGACTTGTAGGAGCTAAAGCACTTGATTCGTCCTTACTGAAAGCAAAGTATGGCTACGCATTGGACAGTGATGGGGCAGTGGGTAATATCGTAGTTGCAGCTCCTACTCAAGCCAAGATAAAAGCGGTTATATATGGTAAAACGGCTCATGCAGGTGTGGCTCCGGAAAAAGGGGTTTCAGCAATCACGATTGCAGCAAAATCAATTTCGAGAATGCCATTAGGCAGAATCGACTCAGAAACTACAGCAAACATCGGCCGCTTCGAAGGCGGAACACAAACGAATATCGTTTGCGACCGTGTTGATATTTTAGCAGAAGCTCGTTCACTTATTGCTGAAAAAATGGAAGCACAAGCTGCTAAAATGAAAGAAGCATTTGAAACTGTTGCTGCAGAAATGGGTGGAAGAGCAGAAGTGGATATCCAGGTAATGTACCCAGGCTTTAAGTTTGGTGAAGGTGACTTGGTAGTTGAACTCGCACGTAAAGCTGCGGAAAAAATTGGCCGCAGCTGTGAATTACAGCATAGCGGGGGCGGAAGTGATGCCAACGTCATTGCGGGCTTCAATATTCCAACTGTAAACCTAGCAGTAGGTTATGAAGATATTCATACTACAAATGAACGCATGCCGATTGAAGAACTTAACAAGCTTGCAGAAATGACGATTGCAATTATTGAAGAGGTTTCAAATCAATAAGTGATACCTAGACGGAGAGCCATTTGGTTCTCCTTTTGTTATACTAGAGGTACCATTTTTCTAGGAGAAGTGCCATGAAGAAGGAAATGTATCCGAAAAAGGGAAGAGTCATACTGCATGTTGATATGAATAGCTTCTACGCCTCAGTGGAGATGGCGTATGATTCAGAATTGAAGGGGAAGCCTGTTGCTATTGCCGGAAACGTGGAGGAGCGCAGGGGGATTATTATTACCTGCAGCTATGAAGCTAGAAAATTCGGAGTCAAGACAACCATGCCGTTGTGGGAAGCGAAGAAACTCTGTCCCCAGTTAATCATCAGAAAACCTAATTTTGACCGCTACCGGACTGCATCAATTGCCATGTTTGAGATTCTCAGGAATTATACAGAGCTCGTGGAACCTGTATCAATTGATGAAGGGTTTATGGATATTACCGATTCCTATGAACTAGGGAGTCCAATAGAAATCGCCCAAAGTATCCAAAAAAGGGTTCTCGAGCAGCTTGATCTGCCATGCAGTATCGGGATTGCTCCCAATAAATTTTTAGCAAAGACAGCCTCTGATATGAAAAAACCGATGGGAATAACGATACTGCGAAAGCGTGATGTTCCCTCCGTTCTGTGGCCGTTAAACACCAGTGAAATGCATGGTGTTGGCAAAAAGACAGCTGAAAAGCTAACAACAATTGGCATTCATACCATTGGAGAATTAGCTGCAGGCAATGAGATACAGCTAAAGTCTCTGCTTGGCATTAATGGTATCCGCATAAAGGAGAGGGCAAATGGAATTGATAATAGGGTGGTAGACCCTGAATCTGTTTCTGAATTTAAGAGTATTGGAAATTCCACAACGCTGCCAAAGGATACGAGCAATCAACAAGAATTGTACCGGGTTTTGGAAGCTTTGGCAGATACAGTTTCGGTAAGATTAAAGCGGAAAAATGTCCTAGCCACAACGCTGGGCATCACCATCCGTTTTAAAGATCGGAAAACCATTACCCGCAGTAAGAAACTTTCCAACCCCATTCAACAGAAAGAAGATATAGCTTCACTTTCGAAGCAGATTTTTCTTAAGCATTGGAACGGGAATTCTGTCCGACTATTAGGCATTACAGGCTACGATTTAGTAGAGCAGAATTCAGCCTATAAACAGCTTGATTTATTTTCATTTGAAAAAGATGCAAAAAAAGAGCCCTTGCTTAAAACCCTTTCCACTCTACGGGACAAATATGGGAAGAATATCATTGAAAATGCTGGTAATAGAAATATCGATCATGCTCATAACGTGGGAACGGGAACAAGTTTTAATAAAGACTTTCTTCGAACCTTTCCACAAAAACAGCAAGAAGAAGAATAAAAGCTCCGCCATTGTTTAATAAACAAATGCGGAGCTTTTTGTATTATTTACAGATATCTACATCTAAATCTGTTACAGGCCACCAGAAAAATCCGTCTTTTTCTAACAGTTCATCGGCAGCTTTCGGTCCCATTGAACCAGATTCATAATTTGGATAGTCTACTGCTTTCGTTTTTTCCCATACTTCAGAGATATTATCAACAAATGCCCAAGAATAAGCAACTTCATCCCAGTGAGTAAAATTAGTTGCGTCGCCGCGCATGCAATCATATAGAAGCTTTTCATATCCTTCAGGTGTGTTCATCGCATGAATCCCTGTGTTAGCAAAACTCAATTTAACTTCTTGAGCATCGAGATGGCCCCCAGCCTTTTTAGCGTTGAGATGAAGGGTGATTCCTTCCTCAGGCTGAATATGAATGACAAGCAGGTTCGGGTTCAACAATTTTTCCGGCTGATAATAAAGATTCATCGGAATGTCTTTAAATTGAACAACAATCTTCGTGGACTTTGTTGTCATTCTCTTTCCAGTTCGAATGTAAAAAGGTACACCCGCCCAGCGGAAATTATCGATCATAATCTTTCCGGCCACAAATGTTTCTGTATTCGACTCCTTGTCCACCATTGGTTCTGCCCGGTATTCAGGGACCTGTTGATCCTCTATCATACCTGCACCATATTGTCCCCTGACAAAATATTTATTTATCTTATCCCCTTTGATCATTCTTAGTGAACGAAATACTCGTACCTTCTCAGAACGTACTTCATCGGTTGTCAATTTAATCGGAGGCTCCATTGCAAGAAGTGCCACCATTTGCATCATATGGTTTTGAACCATATCCCGAAGAGCCCCGCTTGTTTCATAATAACGGCCGCGTTCTTCTACTCCAAGCACCTCACTTGAGGTAATTTGAATATTGGAGATATAGCGATTATTCCATAATGGTTCAAAAATGGCATTGGCAAAACGAATAACTTCTATGTTCCGAACCATTTCTTTGCCTAAGTAGTGATCAATCCTGTAAACTTCGCTTTCTGAAAAGGCCCCGCGAATTTGATTGTTTAACAATTTTGCGGATTCGAGATCATGTCCGAATGGTTTTTCAATTACAAGTCGTTTGTATCCTTTTACATCCGTCAATCCATCCGATTTTAAATGGAGGGCGATAGGACCAAAAAATTCAGGAGCCATAGCTAGATAGAAAATCCGATTTCCTTCTAATTCATATTGATCATCAATTTGCTGTGCTAAATTTTTTAGGTTTTGGTATGAGTTAGAATCTGATACATCATGTGACTGATAATAGAAATGAGAGATAAACTCGTCGATTTTTTCCTTTTTCCCTAGAGCCGTTATGACAGAGTCCTTTACAGAATTCTGAAACTCTTCTGTAGTTAAGGGTCTCCTTGCTACACCAATGACTGCAAATTTGTCTAACTTCCCTTTTTGAAACAATCGGTAAAGTGACGGAAAAAGCTTCCGAACGGCTAGGTCTCCCGTTGCACCAAAAATCATAATTAATGAAGTCATATTTTTAGATTGTTCCACGATAATACCTCTCTTTATATGTATTCAATTTAGATTTTGCAAAAAACCTCTGAAGCATGTATCCAAATCTAGTCCTTTAAAAGAGAATAAACGCACATAGGGCAATTGTGCAAGCAATATGCTATATTATTTATAAAATTATTCGGAAAAGGAGGAGCCAGTTTGGATATATTTTTTTTAGGAACAGGAGCGGGTATTCCAGCTAAGCTTCGCAACGTTACTTCAATCGCCTTAAAATTACTTGAAGAACGGGGGGCGATTTGGTTATTTGATGCAGGTGAAGCAACTCAGCATCAAATTTTACATACATCTATTAAACCGCGTAGAATCGAAAAAGTTTTCATCACACATCTTCACGGTGACCATATCTATGGGCTTCCTGGGCTATTAGCGAGCCGTTCATTTCAAGGTGGAGAATCGGAGGTGACTGTTTACGGGCCAAAAGGACTGCAAGAGTATATTACGATAAGTCTTTCGGTCAGCCAAACCTACTTGAAATACCCCTTAAAGGTTGTTGAAATTGATGAAGGCGTTATTTTTGAAGATGAACAGTTTATTGTAAAAGCACAACTATTAGAACATGGAATTCCTTCATACGGGTATCGGATTATTGAGAAGGACAGGCCAGGGACGCTTTTAGCGGATAAGCTTGTAGAGGCTGGTGTAAAGCCTGGACCGCTTTTCCGGAAAATTAAAGAAGGTGAAAGTGTTACGCTTGAGGATGGGAGAGTTATCGCTCCAGCAGAGTTTCTTGGTCCAGATCAAAAGGGACGGATTATCACAATTCTAGGAGATACCAGATACTGCGAGAATGCTATTTCCTTAGCTCAGGATGCGGATTTATTAATCCATGAAGCAACCTTTTCAAAAGGAGAAGAGAAGCTGGCCTATGATTATTTTCACTCAACCACCAATCAGGCTGCAGAGATAGCAAGGATATCAGGAAGTAAGCAGCTCTGCTTGACTCATATTAGCTCGCGTTACGACCGGCAAGCCTGGCTTGAGTTAGTTAAGGAAGCACAGGAGATATTCCCTAATACCGAAATAGCCGAAGACTTTAAAGAAATAAATATACCTAGTAAATAAGCTTATATAATAAATAAAGACGACCTTGGCCGTCAGGCTGTCGAGAAACTCTCGACAGTCTTTTATTTTGGCTCTTTTTGTATAGAATGTTGTTTTTTGTATACAAATGGACCGTTCCTTTCCGCTACAGGTGCTTGCTTTCCGCGGGGAGGAAGTCGAGCCTCCTCGACGCTGCGCGTCTGTGGGGTCTCGACTTTTCCTCTACATCCCGCAGGAGTCAAGCACCTTTCGCTCCAATCCACTCTTTGCATCAATCTTTTAGAAAAGAGCCTTTATTTTTCAATAACTTTAACAATTCACCGCGTTGATTTAGCATAATATTATTTATATTAATAGGCCGGTGGATTAAATGTATAAGCCTAAAAAAGAGATACAAAATGAAGCGGAATTTGTATTTATTGATGATTTAGTGCCTCACGATCACCTGTTAAGAAAGGTGGGACTAGTATATTAATTTTTCTTTTATTGGTGAGCAAGTGTTACTTACCGATGCATCCAAAACATGAAAAAGTTTGCCACGCACTTAGCCAGGTTTGAAAAAGTGTGTGGCAATATCCAGGTTAATTCTCCCTGTTGATTGGAGTGGAAGGTGCGAAGACTCCTGCGGGAGTACGGGGCTGGGGAGACCCCGCAGGCGCTTAAGCGCTGAGGAGGCTCCCCGGCACGCCCGCGGAAAGCGAAGCACCTGGAGCGGAAATTAACAGGCCTTTGGGCAGGCAAAAAAATAAAAATTGCCGAGAAAGATACCTTTCCCGACAATCTGACGGCCTTGGCCGTCTTACTTGTTAATTCCAACCTCGTTCATATTGTTTTGGCCCTTCTATGATGACACCCAGTTCCTTGGCTGCCGTTCTTGGCCAGTATGGGTCCCGTAATAATTCCCGAGCTAAAAACACTAAATCGGCACGCTCATTTTGAAGAATTTCCTCGGCTTGGATACCAGTTGTAATTAATCCTACTGCTCCTGTGGGAATTTCAGCACCATTTCTAATGGTTTCTGAGTAAGGGACTTGATAGCCGGGATAGACATTAATCTGTGCTGGTACAACTCCTCCAGAGCTTGTATCAATTAAATCTACGCCTTGTTCCTTCATCCATTGGCTGAAAAATACATAATCCAGCGGTGTTAATCCCTCTTCATGATATTCATGAGCTGAAACCCGTACAAATAGTACTCCATCCCAAACACTTTTGATACCTTCAATTACTTCACGAAGCAAGCGATAGCGATTTTCGGATGAACCACCGTATTCATCACTTCTTTTATTTGATAACGGAGAGAGGAATTCATTAATTAAATAACCATGTGCAGCATGTATTTCAATTACATCAAAACCAGCTTTTGCTGCCCGTTCTGCACCTTTTTTAAAAGCCTCAATGGTTTCTTTAATATCCTCTTTTGTCATTTCTTTTGGCGTTTTCATTTTCTCATTAAAAGCTAAGGCCGAAGGGGCGATGATTTCACCTTCTAGGTCTGCCTTTCTCCCTGCGTGTGCAAGCTGGATACCTGTTTTAGCACCATGCTCCTTCATTAAGCTAACGAGTTCTGCGAAGCCTTCAATGTGGTCATCACTCCATATTCCTAAATCCCTAGCTGAAATCCTGCCTTGCTTCGTTACTGCAGTTGCTTCAACAATAATAAGCCCGACTTGTCCAACTGCTCTGCTAGTATAATGGGTACGATGCCAGTTTTGAATGTGCCCGTCTTCGTTATGACTTGAATACATGCACATCGGCGCCATTACAATTCGATTTTTCAATGTAACATCCTTAATTGTAAAAGGGGAAAATAATTTCGTAGACATTGTAAGCCTCCTATTGATAGTTTTATATGTACAGCCTTGGGTAGAGTGACTGAAAAATGGTCTATAAAGAGATTTGGGTCACTCAAGACAACCTAGAGTGACCCAAACCATACTACTCGGTCACTATACTAAAGTCCACTCTAGTATAACAAACGAAATCTCATTTTATAAAAATAGTGCCTTACTCCTTCTCCCTTAACTCGCTTAATTTATATATGGTACCCCTCCACATGATTCCGCCGCGTTTAAAGGTTAATAGACTGGCCCGAATAATACAATAGATAAACAACAGAGCTGTTACAGGTAATACAAAAAACATAGCAGGAGAGAATATCGTCATTTTTTTGATTACCAATACATAATGAATTCCACTTAACAAAATAATGCCTAAGCTCAAAAATGCAAGTATTTTATCAGGTGAAAATAGGGTAATGAACGGAAGGACATTCGTAACAAATACACCAAATATCGCAAATAGCACCATACTTACCCGGTACTGTAATCCGGCAAATGTATTTTTTTCAAGACCGACAAATGCTTCTTTCAAACTTCCGTACCATTCTACTTCAATCAGCTTAAGAGCCGTAACAATCCTTTGACGATAGCCTGCTTGTTTCATTCTCATTCCAAGCTGCAGGTCGTCATCCGGCCTCAGTTTTACCTTCTCGTGTGTTCCGAACGCCTTATACGATGCCTTTGAAACCAGATTAAAAGCGCCAATTCCAGTCCCGATTCTTGACTTTGGGTTGTTAGCAGCCCAAGGCCGTTTAAAATAGGAAAATCCAAATAAGAAAAAAGCTACAAATGTTTTTAACCAAAATTTCTTAGCGCTTAAGTTAGGTGCGGCAGTTAAATGGTCCAGCTTGTGGCGTTCAAAATATCTTAATGCCTTTGCAAATGCCTCTTTTTCAAATTTCACATCAGCATCGGTAAACAACAGCCATTTTCCAGATGCCTGAAGATATCCCCTATATAAAGCGTTATTTTTTCCAAGCCAGCCTTCAGGCAATTCCTCTATATGAACCACAGAGATGCGCGAATCCTCTTGTTGCAGCTCCTCCATCAAATACCCTGTGGAATCTGTTGACCGGTCATTAACGAGGATCCACTCAACGTTTTTATACGTTTGCTCTAATTGGCTGAGGATGCTAGCTTTTATTTCCCCTTCTTCATTGCGTGCCGCTACAATGACGGATAACAAAGGTCCATTTTCTAAGCAATCCTCAGCCTCTAAAGCTTCTATTTTCCGCAAACCTATAACCCCATCTATAAGGAAAACAGTCCAGACCAGGATTCCCAATGAGAATAATACCGTTAGCATCTTTTACACACTTCCTAGTCTCTTTTAACCCTAGTTTAAATCAATAGAAACAAATTAGGAAGTTGGTTCAGTCACTTCCAGCTGTTCACGCAATGCCGCTCCCATTTTTTTCGATTGAGCCGTTGCAGCCTTAATACAAGAAATGAACGCCTGCTGTACTTGATGATCTTCAAGCACTTTAACTCCAGCCTCTGTTGTACCGCCTGGGCTTGTTACATCTCTACGTAACTGTTCAGATGATTTAGTGGAATTTTTCACCATCTCTGCGGCGCCAATTAATGTTTGCACGATTAATTCGCTCGCCATATCCTTATCGAGTCCAACCTCAACGGCGCTTTTTTCCATAGCTTCAATCAGGTAATAAATATACGCTGGTCCGCTGCCGGAGAGTCCTGTAACAGCATCAAGCTGCTCTTCTTCTACGAAAGTAGTCAAGCCGACGGTTCCAAATAAATCCTTCATTAATTCAATTTGCTCAGAAGTAACTCGTTCATTTACAGCAACAGCAGTGGCAGATTTACCAACTGCTGCCGATGTATTCGGCATTGCTCTAACAACCGCAATTGGTAATCTCGCTAATGTCTCGATAGTACTCATGGACACACCCGCTAACACAGAAACTACCAGCATTTCTTGTGTTAAATATTCACGTATATCTTGAATGGCCGCTGCCGCATCCTTTGGTTTCATCGATAATACGACAATTTCAGCTCCTTCAAACAATTCCTTTAAATCGTAGGTGGTGCGAACTCCGTACCTATCATTTATCCTCTTCAGCCGTTCTGCATTTGAATTATTTGTAACCCATACGTTTTTTCTATCAATCAAACTATTTTCAAGAATCCCTGAAATGAATGCTTCAGCCATTGATCCGGCACCGATAAATACGATTTTTTTCATGAATATTGCCTCCTATTATTCTTTATAAACAAAAAGACCCCTCATCCAAAAAGGACGAAAGGTCTAGCTTCCGTGGTACCACCTTCATTTACCCAAACTTATTTCATGTCAGGGTTCACTCGACTCCGTTAACGCCGGATTACGTTAGGTTTTCCTAACTGCTCGTAAGGTAGGATTCAATGATAAAGTGGGCTGTGAAGCCTTTCAGCCGATGGACTTCACTCTCTTTCGCCATTCTTCATTTACTAGTCTTAGTCATTGCAATTTACGAATCAAATTTTATAGTGATTATGCAAGATAATCAGTCTGCCTGTCAAGGGAAAAATTTCTGAATTTTTAAATTTGTTATGCACCAAAAATGACAATCGGCATAGAAATCGGTACACTTACTTTATATATAATTGTCAATAAATGTTCACATTCTATTTACATATAACGATAGGAGTTTTTGAAAATGGCGGAATGGAAAGATGGGATTGCGAAATTAACGATGCCGACTCCTTTTGCGGTCGGAGATGTTAATGCTTATTTAATTAATGGAGAGGTGTTGACGCTTGTTGATGCGGGCATTAAAACGAAGGCGTCATGGAATGCTTTCAAGGCGCAGCTGGCTGAATTAAATTTAACTCCAAATGATATTGAGCAGGTGATTATTACGCATCACCATGCTGACCATGTTGGAATGCTTGATTTTATGTCTGAGAGCATAGAAGTATATGGTCATCATCTGAATGAACGATGGATTAAACCAACCGAGGCTTTTTTTCAAGAGCAAGAGGATTTTTTTCATAAATTATTTCTTGAATTCGGGTTACCCAAAGAATATCTTCCAACTGACTCAATGTTACGAGAGTCGTTCAAGTATTCCTGTAACATCTCATTGACAGGAGAACTGGTTGAAGGAATGGTCCCGCCTGGGTTAAGTGAATGGAGGGTCATTGAAACACCAGGTCATGCACAGAGTCAAATCGCTTTATTTCGAGAAAGAGATGGGATACTTATCGGAGGGGATTTGATACTGGCACAAATCTCTCCTAATCCATTTCTTGAGATGCCGGCACCAGGTGAAATAGAGAGGCCGAAGCCGCAGCTGCAGCATAATCATTCCATGAAAAAGCTGTTATCTTATCCGATTCAATTCGTTTACACAGGTCATGGCGAGGAAGTTTACCAATTAAAAGAGTTAATTGAAAAAAGGCTGGTTCACCAACATGAACGGGCAATGAAGGTTAATAATTGGCTAAAAGAGGAGCAGCAGACTGTATTTGAACTTTGCAAGCGGCTTTTTCCCTCAGCTTATAAGCGAGAATTGATACTAACTTTATCGGAAACCGTGGGGCAGCTTGACTATTTAGCCTCAATCGGCGAGATTAGTAGTAGTGAGGATCATCAACCAGTCCTTTATCAAGCTAGATGAGGTGTGAGTATGGTTAGGGAACAACTTAAGGGTAAGAATATTGTCATTACCGGTGCATCCGGAGGGATAGGTGCTGAAATCGCCAAGCTTTGTGCAGCAAGTGGTGCCAACCTTGTCCTAATCGCAAGAAGTATAGAAAAGTTGAAGCAGCTGCAAACAGAGTTACAGCAAAAGCATCAAGTAAGGGTAGAGGTCTATCAATTAGATGTCTCTAATACGGAAAAAGTGAAGGAAGTTTTTACAGCTGTTTTTTCGGAAATCGGTGAAGTAGATATCCTGGTCAATAACGCCGGTTTCGGTGTTTTTCGTGAAGCTCATGCAGCAACAATGGATGAAATTAAAGGGATGTTCGATGTCAATGTCATCGGGCTGATGGCCTGTACCAGTATGGTACTGCCAAAAATGCGTGAACGCCGTTCCGGCCATATTATTAACATCGCGTCTCAGGCGGGCAAAATCGCTACGCCAAAATCAAGTGTGTATTCGGCTACCAAGCATGCTGTCCTCGGTTACACCAATTCACTAAGGATGGAGCTAAGTGATTATAATGTTCTGGTAACATCTGTGAATCCAGGACCGATTGCAACGAACTTTTTTAACATCGCTGATGAAAAAGGAACGTATGTTAACAATGTTAAAAGATTTATGCTCCAGCCCGATTATGTTGCTCGTAAAGTCGTTGACAGTATGCTTACGAAAACAAGAGAAATTAATCTGCCGCGCTGGATGAATATGGGAAGCGTTGTCTATGTTCTCTTTCCAAGGCTGTTTGAACGCATTGGAAAAAAAGCATTTAACAAAAAATAAAACCGCGCTTTGCGGTTTTTTTGTGCTTCATCCTGTTAAAAATTCGTATACAGTATCATTCACGGCCTCGTATAAGTCCACTGTGGGCTCTTCTATTTTTATTTGAATAATCCGATCCGCAAGCGCCTCTAAATCATTACTGCTCATTGGCAGTGAATCTGCCTCGGAATAATATTGTTTAAAGCAATTTCTTATCATTTTAATAATTAACTTCTTCTCCATGGTCGAGCACCTCTCCATAATTATACCGTTTTCCTCCAAAAAAATAACCATAACCAAGAAACGTGTCAAAAAATTACCATTGAACACGAACGTATATTCGCGTAAGATATGTATATAATGTAAAGAACGGATGTTCGATATTTAATTTATCTAGCTCCGGGCGCCATTGGCTCGAGTCATAAGCCGATGGCGCCCTGTGCTTTTCGATTTGGAGGAAAAGTCATGGTTGATTACAGCACGTTACCGCACAATCAAATTTTATGCGTAGATATGAAGAGCTTCTATGCGAGCTGTTCCGCTGTCATGCTTGGTCTTGATCCCTTGACTTGCTATCTAGCTGTGGCCGGTAACAAAGAACGGAATGGAAGTGTTGTGCTTGCCGCATCACCACGTTTGAAGAAAGAATTTGGAATTAAAACAGGTTCCAGACTATTTGAGATTCCTAATGATCCGCGCATTCGAGTAGTTGAGCCGAAAATGGCAACTTATTTGCGTATTTCTACTGAAATTACCCGCGTATTTAATCGTTATGTACCAAAGGAAGCCATCCACACGTATAGCGTTGATGAAAGTTTTATCAAGGTAGATGGGGCACTTCATTTGTGGGGGGACGCCTTTACCATTGCCCAAAAAATAAAGAATGATATTGAACGTGAGTTCCAGCTTCCCTGTGCGGTCGGAATTGGCCCCAATATGTTACTGTCGAAGCTATGCCTTGATCTTGAAGCAAAGAAGCATGGAGTTGCCGAATGGAAGTATGAGGATGTTCAGAACAAGCTTTGGAAGGTTTCACCGCTAAGAGAAATGTGGGGAATCGGCAGGCGTGTTGAAAAAACACTGAATGGCATGGGCATTTTTACGGTTGGTCAGCTGGCTCGCTATGATCTAGAAGCGCTGGAAAAGAAATTTGGAATCATGGGCAATCAGCTTTATCATCATGCCTGGGGAGTAGATCTTTCAGACTTGGGAGCACCTCTAATTGAAGGGCAAATAAGCTTTGGCAAAAGCCAAATTCTTTTAAGGGATTATAAAGAGGAAGAAGAAATAAAGCATGTAATTTTAGAAATATGTGAAGAAGTAGCCCGAAGAACGAGGTCTCGCCGCAAAGCAGGAAGGACTATCAGCCTTAGCATTGGATATAGCCAAGATGAACTCGGAGGCGGCTTTCATCGCTCAAGAACCATCAAGCAGCCAACAAATGTAACGATGGACATTTATCGGGTTTGTCTTGAATTATTCCACGAACATTATACAGGGAAAACAGTGAGGCAGATTGCGGTTAGTATCGGAAACATTGTCGATGATCACGAGTTTCAGCTCGATCTCTTTGACATGGGGGCGTATAAGCGCCGGGAGCTTGGCTATGTGGTGGATTCCGTTCGCAGACGTTTTGGTTCAGCTTCCTTGTTACGGGCTGTTTCGTATACGGCAGCTGGAACCGCCAAGCATCGGGCAACGCTTGTTGGAGGACATAAAGGTTAGGCTTTGTTAAAGCTAAATGTTGATATTTGCACTCTGTTGATTTTCGCGGAAGGCACGAAGACTCCTGCAGGAGTACGAGCAGGTGAGACCCCACAGGCGCTAGCGCCGAGGAGGCTCACCGCAACGCCTGCGGAAAGCGAAGTGCCTGGAGCGTAAATCAACAGACATATTTAACAAAGCCAAAGGATAAGAAATAAGATAGGAGGGGAGTCGGATGATTCGCGACCGCGGAAGAATCAAGTGGGTATCAATGATGCTTCCTGAGCATATTAAAATGCTGAGGGATTGGGTAAAAGAAGATCAGTATGAAGTGAAAAAAGAAATAGATGAGCAGCAACTTGAACTTATGAATGCAACCTTATCTGAAGCAATTGAATTCGACCAATTCGTTACCGTTACACATTATCGAAATCGTAATTATGAACTTGTCATTGGAAAAATTCACTATTGGGATGAAATGACACAGAGGCTTCATATTGTTGATCACTTTGATGAAGTACACCGTATTCCAATTGGTGACATTGCGGATATCAGGATAACGGATGTTTAAACCAAAAAGAGCGTCTCCAATTTTTGGATACGCTCTTTTTGAGGCTTTTATAGAAGAAATTACTCTTCTTTTTCAACTCGTACTTGGGAGTCAAATTTCCCTTTATGTGAACCATCACAAAAAGGTTTGTTGTTGGAAAGCCCGCAGCGGCAAAGAGAAAAGGCTGGCTTCGTTTCCATGACATTTCCTGCACCGTCTAGCAATTCTACCTCACCAGTAATCCGCAGGGATCCATTATCGTTTACTTTAATTTGTACTTTTGTCATTATTACCACTCCTTTTAAATATGCATGTAATATTTTCAGAATATATCGAATAGGAGAAAAACGCAAATTAACATAAATTCTAGTACCTTAATCAAGTAACCAGCAAGAGTAAAATAAGCGGATATTTTCCGGTTAAATGCAAAATGGAGTTCGTTTCGGGGTAGATAAGCGGAAGTTTTCCGCTTAATCAAAGAAAAATCCCCATTTTCGAATTTTTCGGGTCAAATAGGCGGAATCTCTCCGTCTATTTAAGCATTTTTAAGTACTAAATAATAATTAAGCGGAATTTCTCCGCCTAATTATAAGCTTTGGTGCTTAACATTTGGGCAGTCTGTTTTATGTCCATAATCACTAATGTGAAGCTTTCTCAACATATTTTTGCAAAAATTTGTCTATAACAGTTCGATATTCCTCTGGATTTTCATTAAAGGACTGTGCATGGCGGCCATTTGCAGCTAGGTAAAGCATCTTCGGACCTTGCTTTTTCTCATATAATTCCTTTGTCATGGCTGGAAGAATAAAATCATCGTTTTCACTATGAATAAAAAGAATTGGATGTTGAATATTTTCAATAACTGATATGGGGGAGACATGACAAATTGAATATTTTTCACGAAGGCGTAAAATAAAATCAGCTATGGGAATTAATAATGTTGATACATTCTTAAATTCTTTTTTTAGTTGATAAGATACTTGTTCTTTTAAGTCAGAGAACGGGCAGTCTGCTATATAAAAATCAGCACCATCCTCAAGCATCCCTGCGTATAGAAGCATCGTAGCTGCCCCCATTGATTCCCCATGAATACCGAGCGTAAGGGCAGGTCCCTTCTCGTTTTTCAACCAATCAATAACTGCCTTTAAATCAAATTTTTCATAATGACCGAAGCTGGTTGTTTTTCCACCAGATTCCCCGTGTCGGCGATGGTCGTAAATCATTGCATTAAATCCACGCTCTAAGAAAAGATTCATATACTTTATCGAATTTATTTTTGTTTCCGTTACACCATGAGAAATAATAACATAACGATTGGATTCGTGTGGTTCTACCAATAGCGCCTTAATAGGGTAGCCAAAAGGAGAATCAATGATTACCTCCCGCTTAGGAAGAGATTCAAAATGCTCTGGATTAAATCTTCCAGCTTCCTTTTCCCGCTGTACTATAAATTGTTCATCCTTTTTCTTCATATAAATAAGTCGATTTGTAAAATAAAAACCTAAAGAAAATGTAAACAAGAATGAAATTAACAGAGCTCGCAAGGCCTTTCTCATAAGTACACCTCCAAAAGGTTTGTTATAGTCATTTTCTGGTAATTTATGTTGGCTTTTATTTTAACATAAGAAAAGCCGCTAACTCCATTTAGCGGCTTAATGAAAAATATAATTATTTGTCCAGCTTCAGCGCCTAGAGGCGCTGAAGCATTTCTTATTGCTCTGCATTTTGCCTTTTTGTTGGATGAAGTGCTTTTTCTAGTTCCTCTGCAGCAATCATCCGCTTCCCTCCACCTGCAGATTCTGCGTAATCTTTACCTCGCTGGCTGTTGCCTTTATCTCGTTTTTGACTCATTATCTTCAGACTCCCTTCAAGTGGTTTCACTTAATAAGGTGCTTATATAGGAGACTGTTTATTCATGGGAGCATAACTATACTGTTTGAGCATGGAGCTTGAAATAGCCGCTTTCAATCTGCCTTGATAGGTGCGGCCGGACAATTTCAATTGCATCTACAAGTTTCTTAAGATCCACTCCAGTGGAAATTCCCATTCGCTCAAGCATATATACAACATCCTCGGTTGCGGCATTTCCTGCAGCACCTGGAGCAAAAGGACAGCCGCCTAAACCGCCAGCGGAGGTATCAAACCTGTCAATGCCTGCTTGGAGGGACGCTAAGATATTCGCTAGCGCCAGCTTTCTAGTATCATGGAAATGTGCAGTAATTAATATATCAGGAAATGCCTGCTTTAATTTAGAAAATAAAGAATAGGCTTCATGGGGTGCTGCCATTCCAATTGTATCTGCAACACTCAACTCATCGACCCCTGATTGAACAAACTCAGTACAAAGATTAATGGCATCATTTTCATCTATTTTTCCCTCATAAGGACAATAAAACGCTGTAGAAATACATGCTCGGACAAAGTAGTTCTTGTCTTTTAATTCGGCAATCAGCGGCTGAAGCTCGGCCATACTATCAGCGGTGGTTTTATTAATATTTTTTTGATTAAAAGTGTTACTAACACCAACAAAGAAGGCAACAGCTTTACATTCAGACATATAAACACGATCAATTCCTTTACGATTAGGTGCCAGAACAATATCGCGGGCATTTAAATCAAGACAATCAGCAACAATTTCAGCTGCGTCCCCCATTTGTGGTACCCATTTAGGTGAAACAAATGAAGTTAACTCCATTTCCTGAAGACCAGCATTTTTTAACCCCTTAATAAACTTCTTTTTAATTTCAGTAGGAACAAATAGCTTTTCATTTTGCAATCCATCACGAGGACCAACCTCAATAATACTTACGCTTTTAGGTAAATTAAACATCATTTTCCCCCTCGAACCTTCATACTCTCATTGTAGAGGCGTTGAAATCTAAAAATCAAGAATAATAGAAATTTTGACAAAATAAGAGGGTTTTCTAAGTTTGCACTCGAATTAGTAAAGGTAAAACGACTAAAAAGGAGCGAAAGATAATGAGTCCAACAGAGGTAGTAATTGTTAGTGCAGTCCGTACTGCAATAGGGAATTTTAATGGAAGCTTAAAAAATGTATCAGCCCCAGAATTAGGCGCAACTGTTATCAAAGGAGCGCTTGAACAAGCAGGTCTGAAACCAGAGTTAGTAGACGAGGTTATATTAGGGAATGTTCTGCAAGCAGGTCTTGGTCAAAATCCTGCCAGACAGGCTGCTATTGCTGCGGGAATTCCTGAAAGCGTTTCCTCGATGACGATAAATAAATTGTGCGGATCTGGATTAAAAGCCGTGCACCTTGCGACGCAGGCAATTTTAGCAGGAGAAGCGGATGTTGTTGTTGCTGGCGGGATGGAAAATATGAGTCAAGCACCATATATTCTAAAAAATGCACGTGAAGGCTTTAAAATGGGCGATCAAAAGTTAATTGATACTTTACTAGAAGATGGACTTCATTGTGCCTTTAATCGATATCATATGGGTGTAACAGCAGAAAATTTATGTGAAAAGTACAATTTAACCAGAGAAGAACAGGACGAATTTGCTGCTTGGAGTCAGGAAAAGGCAGTAAAGGCAATTGAAGCCGGTAAATTTAAAGATGAAATTGTCCCTGTTATTATTCCACAACGCAAAGGGCAGCCAATCATTTTTGATACAGATGAATACCCGAAAAAAGGGAGTACAGTAGAAAAACTTGCTGGATTGCGACCTGCCTTTAAAAAAGATGGCAGCGTTACAGCTGGAAATGCTTCAGGTATCAATGATGGAGCAGCGGCTGTAGTTGTAATGAGCAGGAAAAAAGCAGACGAATTAGGGATAAAACCAATTGTTACGATTAGAGGAAATGCCAGCGCTGGTGTGGATCCAAGCATTATGGGAATTGGACCGGTACCAGCAGTAAGAAAGGTCCTGGAAAAAACATCTCTTTCAATAGAGGAATTTGATTTAATCGAAGCTAATGAAGCCTTTGCGGCTCAATCGCTGGCGGTTGATCGTGAACTTCATTTTAATAAAGAAATCCTAAATGTAAATGGCGGAGCTATTGCCCTCGGTCACCCAATCGGCGCGAGTGGAGCCAGGGTTTTAGTGACGTTAATACATGAAATGAAACGTAGAAATGCTCATAAAGGATTGGCAACACTTTGTATTGGCGGAGGCCAAGGTGTAGCAACAGTGGTTGAACTTGTGTAAGTCTACAATGAGGGGAGATCAAACAGTATGAAGAAAATCAGTACTTCCTTTCAGGAAGCAGTAGCTGAGATTCAAGATGGCGCGACGTTGATGGTGGGCGGTTTCGGCTTGTGCGGCATTCCTGAAAATCTAATCTTAGCATTGGTAGAAAAAGGGGTAAAGGAATTAACAGTTATTTCCAATAATTGTGGAGTCGATGACTGGGGTCTTGGACCTTTGTTGAAAAATAAACAGATAAAAAAAATGATAGGCTCTTATGTGGGTGAAAATAAAGAGTTTGAAAGACAGGTACTTGCTGGCGAGCTTGAAGTAGAACTAACACCACAAGGAACATTAGCAGAAAAAATCAGAGCTGGGGGAGCAGGGATACCTGCCTTTTATACTCCTGCCGGTGTAGGAACACCCATTGCCGATGGCAAGGAAACAAAGGTCTTTAATGGCAGGGAGTATCTGCTGGAGGAAGCATTGACTGCTGACTTTAGTCTTGTTAGAGCATGGAAAGGTGACAAGATGGGGAATCTTGTGTATCACAAAACCGCACGAAACTTTAATCCAATGATTGCAGCAGCTGGAAAAGTAACGATTGCTGAAGTAGAAACACTCTATGAAATTGGTGAACTCGACCCTAATTTCATTCACACTCCAAGCGTTTACGTTCAGATGATTATAGAAGGACAGCAGCAAAAACGGATTGAGAGAATGACAGTTAGAAAATAGATTTGTGGAGGGAGAGAGTGCCAATGGTCTCTGTTAGAGAGAGAATTGCAATAAGGGCAGAGAAAGAAATAGAGGACGGATTTTATGTAAATTTAGGAATCGGTATGCCGACACTGGTTGCCAATTATATATCAGAAAATAAACAGGTTGTACTGCAATCAGAAAATGGACTGCTTGGAATTGGTCCTTATCCAACGGAAGAAGAGGTTGATCCTGATTTAATCAATGCCGGAAAAGAAACGGTAACTGCGATTAGCGGAGCTTCATATTTTGATAGTGCTGAATCTTTTGCAATGATTCGTGGCGGACACATTAATATAGCCATTCTAGGAGGCATGGAGGTTTCTGAAAAAGGAGACCTCGCAAACTGGATGATTCCTGGTAAGATGATTAAAGGTATGGGTGGTGCCATGGATCTGGTCCATGGAGCTCAGAAAATCATTGTTATTATGGAGCATGTCAACAAACGGTGCGAATCAAAAATACTAAAACAATGTACATTACCGTTAACAGGAAAAGGTGTTGTTCATCGAATTATCACCGAGCGGGCGGTAATGGATGTAAGTGATTCAGGTTTGAGACTAGTTGAAGTGGCCTCGGGGTTTACAGTTGAGGATGTAATAAATTCGACAGAAGCCTCTTTGACAGTGGATGACAACGTGGTATTGGAAGCTTATTAAAAAGGGTCAGCAGGCTGTGTAACAGGGCAGCCTGCTTTTTCTATTAAAAATTGCTATAATATTTAAGAATTGATGATAACAGGGGGAGTTTAGGATGAAAAAGAAATCGAAACAAAAAAACCAATCTAAACCAAAAATAGAAGAAGCAGCGGTAACGCTTAAAGATATGATTAATCCAGAATTAATCAAGCAGTTAAAAGAACAGCAGGATCAGTTGAAGGCCGCCGAGGAGCGTAAAAGAGAAGAAGAAATGCAGAGGAAACGCGAAGAGCGCCGTTTAAAGGAAAAGAATAAATCCTTTGAGGAGCTGTTAAACGAAAGCGGCATGAACTGGAAGGAATATAAATAGGAGAGCCGAGGGCTCTCCTTTTACTATGTTAACGATGTTCTTTATAAAGATTTGCCTTAGAAATTGCTTTAATAATCGCTAGCTCATCACCTGTCAAAGATGGACTATTAATTGCGCTGGCATTAGCTTTAACCTGTTGTGGACTGCTGGCTCCTGCAATGACAGAGGCAACAGCAGGGTGTGACAAATTATATTGAAGAGCTACTTCGGTAAAAGAGCGTTCACTTGCTAGTTTGTCCTTTAACATTGGTAATACAGAAAGGAGCTCATCCTGAATATAGTCTTGATAACCTTTTGGTGACACCTTTTCGAGCATTTTATCACTTAGAAGTCCTTTTGCGAGCGGGCCGCGTGTTACTACACTAACACCGTGTTCATGAAGTAGTGGCAATGCTTCTTCTTCTGGGCGGCGGTCTAAAATACTATATTGCATCATAACGGAAACAATGTGAGACTTCTTTACATATTCGCGGATAACATTGGGACGAATCGATGAAATTCCAAAATAGCGAATATAGCCCTCAGACTTCAATTCTTCAAAGGCATCTATCGTTTCCTCGATCCGGTCCTCGAGTGTCCCGCCATGCAGCTGGTATAAATCAATGTAGTCAGTATCAAGACGTTTCAGGCTTTGCTTAACTGCTTCTTTTATATACGATTTGGAGGGATCCCAGGACCAGCCTGATTTATCCTGGTTCCACCGGTTTCCAACCTTGGAGGCAAGGATGACGTTTTCACGTACATGTTTTAGAGCAGACCCGACGATTCTTTCATTTTCACCAAAATCATATAAATCTGCAGTGTCAAAATAATTAATTCCCTCATCTAATGCAGTCTCAATAATCTCTCTAGCTGCTTTCTCCTCTGTGCCAATCGACATGCAGCCTAAACCTAGCTCTGTTACCCATAAATCTGAATTTCCAAGTTTTCTTTTTTTCATAATAGATTCACCCCGTCCTTTTCTATAATTTTACGAAAATCCGGGGAAGACTACAAATTAAGAGATTATTTTGGGGCAACTTTTTCCAGCCATTGTGCAACAGTAGAATACTCTTTATTATATTCCTTTAACTTTTGTACAATCTCCCAGCCCTTACCAACTAGAATAATTCCTTTATCATGCACGTATACCTTCATCCCATACCCCTCCAAATAATGTATGGTAAAATGTATGAGCGCATATACAAAAATTAGAACAGGAGTTGACATAGATGAAGAACCTAAACGAAAAGACATTACATAGTGAAGAGATTTATTCTGGAAAGATAATAACCCTGCAACTACAGGATGTTGAACTCCCAAATGGTAATCAGTCAAAAAGGGAGATTATTAAACACCCAGGTGCTGTGGCAATTTTAGCAATTACGAATGAAAACAAAATTGTTATGGTAGAGCAATTTCGTAAAGCTCTAGAACGGACCATAGTTGAAATTCCCGCAGGTAAATTAGAAAAAGGCGAAGAACCTGCTTTATGTGCGCGCCGTGAGTTAGAGGAAGAGACAGGGTATGAATGTGAAAGTCTGGAGCTGCTTATCTCGTTCTATACATCACCTGGATTTGCAGATGAGATTGTTCATCTGTATGCAGCGAAAGGACTGACAAAAAAGGAAAATTCTGCAGCTCTTGATGAAGATGAGTTTGTGAACCTTGAGGAAATAACACTAGATGAAGCGATTCAATATATTAAGGAACAAAAAATTTATGATGCCAAAACTGCCTATGCTGTTCAATACTTGCAGTTGCAAGAGGCATTAGTAAAAAAATGAAAACCTATTATGTAGATTTACATATTCATATCGGGAGAACCTGGACCGGCAAGCCTGTGAAAATAACAGGTGCCAAATCCTTAACGTTTACCAATATCATTGAGCATGCCCGGCATGAAAAAGGGCTGAATATGGTCGGAATAATTGATAGCCACTCACCAGAAGTGATTCTCGAAATGGAAAGTCTAGTTACCTGTGGAGACATTGTAGAACATCCAGATGGCGGTTTGGCTTTCGGGGATTTAACGGTTATTCCCGGTTCGGAGTTAGAAATCTATGATGAACAATGTAATGGACCGATACATGTACTTTGTTATTTTCCTACTATAAAAATCATGAGAGAGTTCTCAAATTGGCTGTCTGGTCATTTGAAAAATGTTCAGTTAAGCTCACAGCGAATTTATGCATCAGGCCTTGAATTGCAAAAAAAAGTAAAAGAACTCGGTGGAATATTTATTCCCGCTCATGTGTTTACTCCTTTTAAAAGTCTTTACGGCAAGGGTGTCCATAAATCATTAACTGAAGTATTTGATCCCAGCTTGATCGATGGCATCGAACTAGGTTTAAGTTCTAATACAAAGATGGCGGATCAAATAGAAGAGTTACACAGCTATACCTTTGTTACTAATTCTGATGCACACTCCTTAGCAAAAATTGCCCGAGAATATCAGGTAATATCAATGAAGGAACCCTCATTTAAAGAATTGGGAATGGCGTTAAGAAAGGAAGAGGGACGGCATATTGTTGCAAACTATGGGTTAGATCCGCTCCTGGGTAAATATCACAAAACCGTCTGTGCAAAATGCTTGTATCCAGCACATGAAGATGATCAAATTTGCTCTCAGTGTGGAAAAAGTCAAATTGTTAAAGGGGTAGCACAACGGATTCTTGAACTGAAGACAGCAGAAGAGAGTCCAGAAGGACGTCCTCCCTATGTTCATCAAGTACCGCTAGACTTTATTCCAGGATTGGGACCAAAATTACTTGAAAAACTCGTCAACCATTTTGGTTCAGAAATGGCCATTTTGCATGAGGTTCCTTATCAAGCATTAAACGAAGTGGTTCCATCAAAAATTGCCGGCCTCATCATGAAAGCTAGAGAAGGAAAAGTAACTTTAGCAGCCGGCGGCGGCGGAAAATACGGCAAAATTGCACACTAATTTAATAAATCTAATGAAAACCTGCCAGAGTCACTAATTCTGCCAGGTTTTTTTGACTCGCAAAAATGAAAATCTATTAAAATGTCGTCATAGAAATAATAGAGAGGCATAAAATGTAATAACTGATTAGGAGAAATAGGAGGGACTGCAGATGAAGAAACGATTGTACCAGAACGATGCCGCTAGTTATTTCCGTGAGCATTCCTCAATTTTTTTATTTATTGTTATATTATTTTTAATGGGTGTAATTTTTGGGGCAATTGTTGTGAATAGCATGAGCATCACCCAAAAGGAAGATTTATTTTATTATTTATCACAATTCTTTGGACAAATTCTAAATGGAAAAGTCGCAGAAAATAATGACTTATTTGCTCAAAGCTTTCTTCATAACAGTAAGTTCATTGGACTCATTTGGATCCTGGGAATATCAATTATCGGACTGCCTGTTATTCTCATTCTATTATTTATCAAAGGATTGGTGGTAGGATTTACAGTTGGTTTCCTAGTAAGTCAATTGGGGCTGAAGGGATTTTTACTCGCATTTGTGTCAATTCTGCCACAAAATTTGATTATCATTCCCGTTTTCATTCTAATGGCTGCTTTATCCGTTATATTCTCATTGAGAATGATAAAAAAACAATTTTTTAAAACGTATGGGCAGCCGATATTACCATTCTTTAAAAACTATATTCTCACCTTCGTAGCTGCTGTAGTTCTTATCTCTGCTGCTTCAGGAGTGGAGGCTTACGTTTCACCATGGCTGATGAAAACCATGATGGGCACACTCAATTTATAATTATTATCACTTAATATAAAATATAATATCTTGTTTATAATAATTTTATTTTGACACCTCTTTCTCATCTGTTATAATGAGAATAGCAGCGGCGAGGGAGGGACTTCGGGATGGAAACTAGAATTGAGAGAATTAAAAAGCATTTGCATTCATCAAGTTATAAGCTAACACCTCAACGTGAAGCAACCGTTCGAGTATTGTTAGAGCATGAAGAGGATCATTTAAGTGCAGAAGATGTATACCTCCTCGTTAAAGAAAAATCGCCTGAAATCGGTTTAGCAACGGTATATCGTACACTTGAATTACTAACTGAATTAAAGATTGTTGATAAAATCAACTTTGGTGACGGAGTCTCGCGTTATGACCTCCGCCAAGAAGGAGCAGCACATTTCCATCATCACCTCGTTTGCATTGAATGTGGAGCAGTTGATGAAATTCAAGAAGATCTTCTTGAAGATGTGGAAGCCATCGTAGAACGCAGGTGGAACTTTAAAATTAAAGACCATCGCCTCACATTCCATGGTATTTGCTATCGCTGCCAAGATAAAGGGAAAACTGAGGAAAATGCCGAATAATAACACAAGGTCCTTTCTTAAAAAAGGACTTTTTTTCTGTCTATAAATTCTTTTTGCACAACTCTCGCAGAAATTAATTCTGCCAAAATAGTGACTATTAGGTATAAAAGATGGACAAATTGGCATATCTTTTACTAGGCGAACTGTTTGGGGGAAGATATAATGTTCTCTTTTATTAAAGTAGTACTACAAACCTTAAAGGTTTTTATAATATTCACCGGATGCACAATACTCTTTTATTATGGTATTATGTGGGTAAATGAGGAGTACCAAAATTATCATCGCTATGATTCACCAGAAGGCTCTGCCTTAAAGGTTTCCACATTAAATAAAGATGAGAACCCTGTCTGGCTGGATCGGCTGATTTTGTTTTACTTAAATGGGGAGTAGTATTCAATGAATGATCATTTAAAAAAATTTATGCAGTTTTTACTCGTAGAAAAAAGGTTAGCGAAGAATACGCTGTTGTCTTACGAACGAGATTTAAAAACGTATCTTCACTACCTAAAAAACGTTGAAGGAATTGAAACATTAAATCAAGTACAGCGGGTTCATATTGTCCATTTCCTTACCTTTTTAAAGGAACAAGGGAAATCAGCAAAAACTTTGGCGAGGCATATAGCTTCAATTCGCGCTTTCCACCAATTTCTATTACGGAATCAGACCACGAATCAAGACCCATCAGTTCTTATCGAAATTCCTAAATCAGAAAGATCAATTCCGAAGATATTAAGCTTACAGGAAGTAGAAAAACTGTTAGAAATACCTCATGGGCATGAACATTTTGCTTTGAGGGACAAGGCTATGCTGGAAATTCTCTATGCTACTGGAATACGTGTCAGTGAGCTTATTCAAATGGATGTGGCTCATGTGAATTTAACGATGGGCTTCGTCACCATCATTGGTAAAAGCGATAAAGAGCGAATCATTCCCATTGGAGGACCAGCGGCAGAAGCGTTAAAACGTTACCTGGAGCATGGAAGACCCCATTTTATTTCGAAATATCAGGATTATTCATTATTCTTAAATCACCAAGGAAAGAGATTAACACGACAAGGCTTTTGGAAAATCTTAAAAAAACTAGCTAAAGAAGCAGGCATTGAGAATGATTTAACACCACATACACTTCGACATTCATTTGCCACACATCTATTACAAAATGGTGCCGATTTAAAAGCAGTCCAAGAAATGCTTGGACATGCTGATATATCCACTACGCAAATTTATACTCAATTATCGAAAACTAGGTTAAAGGATGTCTATAGTAAATTCCACCCAAGAGCTTAATAAGCAACTAGTTTCATAACATTATAATAAAAAGTCGAAAAGCTGTCATATTTATTGGCAGCTTTTTCTTGTAATTTTACTAGAGTTTAGTAAAATATAGAGGTCAGACTTCTGACGTTAGATTTTCAAAAGCGTAAATAATCCAATTTTAATAAGGGCAATCTATTTTTATATGATTTGTAAAGTTTTTTTACAAAAAGGAGGAATTCTGGAATGGCATTAAATACATATAAACGAATATTTTTAATTGTAATGGACTCTGTTGGGATTGGTGAATCACCGGATGCAGAAAAGTTTGGTGATAAAGGTGCGGATACCCTTGGACATATTGCAGAAAGAATGAACGGTCTAACTATGCCAAATATGGGAAATTTAGGGTTAAGCAATATTCGTCAAATTAAGGGGATTGAAAAAGCTGAAAAACCATTGGCGTACTATACTAAAATGATGGAAGCATCCAATGGAAAGGACACCATGACAGGTCACTGGGAGATTATGGGGTTGAA
Source organism: Neobacillus niacini (assembly GCF_019749295.1). Taxonomy (GTDB): domain Bacteria; phylum Bacillota; class Bacilli; order Bacillales; family Cytobacillaceae; genus Neobacillus; species Neobacillus niacini_D. The sequence goes on along the minus strand of NZ_JACWFG010000003.1, from coordinate 180,308 downwards.
TATCCAAACACCTTTCCGAGTATTTCCAGATGGCTTCCCTGATGAGCTTCTTTCAGAATTAGAAGAACGTTCAGGAAGAAAGATTATAGGCAATAAGCCTGCCAGTGGAACGGAAATCCTCGATGAACTTGGGGAAGAGCATATGAAAACAGGAGCATTAATTGTCTACACCTCTGCAGATTCAGTCCTGCAAATTGCAGCACATGAAGAAATTGTTCCAATTGAAGAGCAATATAAAATATGTAAAATCGCACGCGAGTTAACCCTCGATGAAAAATACATGGTCGGCCGAGTTATTGCTCGTCCATTTTTAGGTGAACCAGGCAATTTTAAAAGAACAGCTAATCGTCATGACTACGCCTTAAAACCATTTGATAGAACGGTTATGAATGAAATGAAAGATGCTGGTTTAGATGTAATTGCGATTGGAAAAATATCAGATATCTATGACGGGGAAGGAGTTACCCAGTCTCTAAGAACCATTTCAAATATGGATGGTATGGATAAGCTGGTACAAACACTGGATATGGATTTTACGGGGATGAGCTTCCTAAATTTAGTTGATTTTGATGCACTATTTGGACATCGCCGCGATCCAGAAGGCTATGGAAAAGCTCTTGAAGAATATGATGCCCGCCTTCCGGAAGTGTTTGCCAAATTAAAAGAGGATGATTTGTTAATCATTACAGCGGACCACGGAAATGATCCGGTTGCACCAGGAACTGATCATACACGTGAATATGTACCATTAATTGTATATTCAAAGAAAATGACAGAAGGCAAAGAACTTCCTATTCGTGAAACCTTTGCTGACATTGGTGCAACCGTTGCAGATAACTTCAAGGTGAAAATGCCGAATTTCGGAAAAAGCTTCTTACAAGAAATAAACTAAAGGGGTATGAAAATGAATCTAGAAAAAATTCAAAATGCTGCAAGATTTTTAAAGGAAAAGTACTCAAACACACCAAGAGTAGGTCTAATCTTAGGTTCAGGACTTGGGGTGTTAGCAGATGAAATTGAAAATCCAGTCAAAATACCATATAACGAAATACCTGATTTCCCGATTTCAACTGTTGAAGGTCATGCCGGACAGCTCGTTTTTGGTGTATTAAATGGAGTTGAAGTGGTGGCAATGCAAGGCAGGTTCCACTTCTATGAAGGCTATGGCATGGATAAAGTAACCTTTCCGGTCCGCGTAATGAAGGAACTTGGTGTAGATATGCTGATTGTGACAAATGCAGCCGGCGGAGTAAATGAAAGCTTTGAAGCAGGAGATTTAATGATTATTACCGATCATATTAATTTTATGGGTACCAATCCATTAATAGGTCCGAATGATTCTAAACTAGGAGCTCGTTTCCCAGATATGTCAGAAGCGTATTCAAAAGAATTACGTGCCGTGGCGAAAGAAATTGCCTCTCAAATTAACTTGAATGTTAAAGAAGGCGTTTATTTTGGTAATCCAGGACCAGTGTACGAGACTCCAGCGGAAGTTAGATTGGTTAGAACTCTTGGCGGAGATGCGGTAGGGATGTCAACTGTACCTGAAGTTATTGTTGCCCGCCATAGCGGGATGAAGGTATTAGGAATTTCCTGCATATCAAATATGGCAGCAGGAATTCTTGATCAACCTTTAACTCATGATGAAGTAATTGAAACAACCGAAAAAGTGAAAGCAAACTTTTTATTATATATAAAAGAGATCGTTAAAAACATAGCAAAATAATCTTAAAGAAGTGGTGATTTATATGAGAATGGTTGATTTAATTGAGAAAAAAAGAGATGGGCAAGAACTAACTACCGAAGAAATAAAATTTATTATCAATGGATACACAGATGGTTCCATCCCAGATTATCAGGTTAGTGCTTTAACTATGGCAATATTTTTCCAAGGCATGACAGAAAAAGAAAGAGCAGATTTAACTATGGCCATGGTTGAATCAGGCGATCAAATTGATTTATCACAAATTGAAGGCATTAAAGTTGATAAGCATTCAACAGGCGGAGTAGGCGATACAACAACACTAGTCCTTGGACCGCTTGTTGCGGCACTAGGTGTTCCAGTTGCAAAAATGTCAGGACGCGGCTTAGGACATACGGGCGGTACGATTGATAAATTAGAAGCAGTAAAAGGTTTCCACGTTGAAATCGAGAACGAGGAGTTTATTGATTTAGTTAATAAAAATAAAATTGCGGTTATTGGACAAAGTGGCAACTTAACACCTGCTGATAAAAAGTTATATGCATTAAGAGATGTAACAGCAACGGTTAATAGTATCCCGCTAATTGCCGGCTCTATCATGAGCAAAAAAATCGCTGCTGGTGCTGATGCAATTGTTTTGGATGTAAAAACCGGTGCAGGTGCCTTCATGAAGACGATTGATGACTCTAGAGAACTGGCTAAAGCAATGGTAGGTATCGGAAACAATGTTGGAAGACGAACAATGGCTGTTATTTCTGACATGAGTCAGCCGCTCGGGTTTGCAATCGGAAATGCACTTGAAGTGAAGGAAGCGATTGATACCTTAAAAGGTGAAGGTCCTGAGGACTTAACAGAGCTTTGCTTAACACTTGGCAGTCACATGGTTTACTTAGCAGAAAAGGCTAGTTCTTTAACAGAAGCACGCACAATGCTTGAAAAGGTTATTAAAGATGGATCTGCACTTGAAAAGTTTAAGGTCTTCCTAAGCTCTCAAGGCGGGGATGCTTCGATTGTTGATGATCCATCTAAAATGCCGCAAGCTCAATTCACTTTCGAGCTGGAAGCAAAAGAAGACGGTTATGTTTCTGAAATAGTTGCCGATGAAGTTGGAACAGCTGCAATGAAACTAGGAGCAGGAAGAGCGACAAAAGAGTCCGTAATTGATTTAGCTGTAGGGCTTGTTTTAAGAAAGAAGATCGGAGATCAAGTGAAAAAAGGTGAATCGTTAGTAACGATTTATAGTAATTTTGAGGATGTAAGTGAAGTAAAAGCAATGCTTTATGAAAATATCATCCTTTCTTCAGAAAAAGTAGAGGCACCAACCCTCATTCATGAAGAAATAACACAATAAAAAGATAGTAATGACAGTCCAGGGAAAACTTCCTGGGCTTTTTTTATTTTATTGACAGGAAAATATTGTATAAAGTTATTGAAATTGGAAAAAATGGAATCTATATAAAGAATGGAGGGTTATGCGAATGAAACGATATATCTCTTTACTAGTAATAGTCTTGTTATTAACAAGTATATGGATACCAACCGTATCTGCTGAAGAAAAACAAAGTACTGATATTACAGAAAATGTTAGGTCCGCGATCCTTATTGAGCGTGATACTGGTCAAATTCTTTATGAGAAAAATAGTAATGAGGAGCTTCCGCCAGCAAGTATGACAAAAATCATGACCATGCTGCTTATTATGGAAGCAATTGACCAAGGAAAACTCAAATGGGATGAAAGTGTCCGCACAAGTGAGTATGCTGCCTCGATGGGTGGTTCGCAAATCTTCCTTGAACCAGGAGAAGAGATGACAGTTAAGCAAATGCTTCAAGGTATAGCAATTGGCTCTGGAAATGATGCATCAGTAGCTATGGCAGAGAAAATTGCAGGATCAGAGGAAGCCTTTGTTGACACGATGAATAACAAAGTAAAAGAACTTGGCTTGAAGAATACAACTTTTAAAAATACTACAGGACTTCCAGGAAGCGGTCACTATAGTTCCGCGCATGATATGGCAATCATGGCCAAGGAGCTATTGAAGTACGAAGACATAACAAAGTTTACAGGAACATATGAAGCGTATTTACGAGAAAATACAGATAAAAAATTCTGGCTGGTGAATACCAATAAATTAGTTCGATTTTACCCAGGAGTAGATGGTCTCAAGACTGGCTTCACAGGTGAAGCCAAGTATTGTTTAACTGCAACTGCCCAAAAGGATGGTATGCGCGTAATAGCAGTCGTTTTTGGTGCGCCGACATCAAAAGAAAGAAATGCTCAAGTAACCAAAATGCTTAATTATGCGTTCGCACAGTATCAAACACATCCAATGTTCAAACGAAATCAAGTGATTGGCAGCGCCCATGTTAGTAAGGGAAAAGAAAAGAAAGTTGAGGCAGTAACAAGTGAGCCACTTTCATTACTTACTAAAAAAGGTGAGAAAACTGAAGATGTAAAACAAAAAATCTCACTGGATAAAAATCTAGATGCACCAATTAATAAAGGTGATAAAGTAGGGACCATTAAACTAGTTAAGGATGGAAAAGTAATTCTTGAAAGCGAACTAGTTGCGAAAAACGACGTAAAAGAAGCAAGCTGGTGGACTCTTTATAAACGTTCATTTGGAATGTTTACAAAAGCAGGTAAATAGTATTCCTGAAAATGTATGTCGAAATCCAACTATTTTTAGCAGATAACAACTAGTTTTGTCTTGAGAGAAGGAGATTGCTCTAACAGTAACGAATTGACTCACTATACCAGACTAAGGAGGCTAGGAATAGTGAGTCTTAACATTGAAATGGAAGTAAAACATGATGTTTTATTACTCCGTATAAGCGGTGAATTGGATCATCATACAGCAGACGAATTACGCGAACAAGCTTCGAATGCAATTGAAAAAAATGATATTCGTCATATAGTTTTAAATCTAGAACAGCTTTCTTTTATGGATAGCTCTGGGTTAGGTGTCATTATAGGGCGGTATAAGCAAATCAAGCAGGTGCATGGTGAAATGGTCGTTTGTGCGATTTCCCCTGCAATACAACGATTATTCGATATGTCGGGGATGTTCAAAATCATAAAGCTTGAACCGACCGAAGAGTTTGCATTGCAAAGATTGGGGGTGGCCTAAAGATGAAGAATTCAATGAATCTTCAATTCAGCGCTTTAAGTCAAAATGAATCATTTGCCCGTGTTACTGTTGCTGCTTTTATAGCACAGCTTGACCCTACAATGGATGAACTGACTGAAATCAAAACAGTTGTTTCAGAAGCTGTAACCAATTCTATTATTCATGGTTATGAAAATGACCCTGATGGAATTGTTTTTATCCAGGTAACCATTGAAGATAACATAGTGGATATTTCAATTAAAGATGTCGGACTGGGTATTGTAGATGTGGAGGAAGCTCGACAGCCATTATTTACAACGAAGCCAGATTTAGAAAGATCTGGTATGGGATTCACTATCATGGAAAATTTCATGGATGAGGTTGAGGTTCTCACACAGCCAGGTAAAGGAACCGAAGTAAGACTAAAAAAGCATTTACACACAAGCAAAATGCTATGCAATTAAGGAGACTTGCCAATGGATGTGGAGGTCAAAAAAGATAAAGCGCAAACGTATTTAAAGGACCATGAAGTTAAAGAGCTTATTAAGAAAAGCCAAGATGGCGACCAAGCAGCAAGAGATCATATTGCTGAAAAAAATATGCGTCTTGTTTGGTCGGTTGTCCAGCGGTTTCTAAACAGAGGATATGATCCAGATGATCTTTTCCAAATTGGATGTATCGGACTGCTGAAATCTGTAGATAAGTTTGATCTTTCCTATGATGTGAAGTTTTCTACCTATGCGGTTCCAATGATTATTGGTGAAATCCAAAGGTTTATTCGTGATGATGGGACGGTAAAGGTTAGCCGTTCATTAAAGGAAATGGGCAACCGAATTAGAAAGGCAAAGGATGAATTGTCGAAGACATATGGCAGAATTCCAACTGTTAACGAAATTTCAGAGCATCTTCAGCTATCTCCGGAGGATGTTATCCTTGCCCAGGAAGCTAGCCGGACGCCATCTTCTATTCATGAAACAGTTTATGAAAATGATGGAGATCCTATTACATTATTAGATCAAATAGATGATGGAAACGAAGGCAAATGGTTTGATAAAATTGCCTTGAAAGAGGCAATTCGAGAATTGGATGAACGTGAGCGGCTCATTGTTTATTTACGTTATTATAAAGACCAAACACAGTCAGAAGTAGCTGTAAGACTGGGTATATCTCAGGTACAAGTTTCAAGACTTGAGAAGAAGATTTTGCAGCAAATGAAGGATCGTATGGATCTCTAATCCATACGATTTTTTTTTTTTAGTAAAGAAAGATTTTTTGCTCATACTAGTTATACAAGGAAATCAATGTGTGGGGAGTGAATGTTTTGGAAAAAACAATCTACATCCGCATGCGGAATCGTGTTCTGGTAAAACCGGAAGAAAAGATTTATTTAATGGATATTGCTCAGGTTATTGCACCAGAAACCGTCATCTCTGACTTGAAAAGTCTAATGGTTCATCAAGTAACCGTAAAGGACAAAAATATTATTATCATTGACGTCATGAAAATAATTCGTTTAATTTCAGGTCTGATTGAAGATGTCGAAGTCCAAACAATTGGACCTGCGCAAACAATTGTAGAAGTGATGTTACAAAAAAAACAAATGTCATTTCCTCTTTTTCTCTTGATTTGGTTTCTATTATTTTTCGGTTCAGCAATGGCCATTATGAATTTTCATGATGACGTGAGTATGCGAAGTGTACAAGAGAAGTTATACAGGATTATTACTGGTGTGGAAGATTCTAAGCCTTGGATATTTCAAATCCCCTATTCAATCGGTTTAGGTCTTGGCATGATTTTATTTTTCAATCATGTATTTCAAAAAAGAATCAATGAAGAACCAAGTCCCCTGGAAGTTGAGATGTTTAACTATCAAATGGATTTAGATAACTATGTCATCATTCATGAAAACAAGGAAAGCATGAATCGTACGAATGACGATTAAGGTAGTAGCAGTTATGTTTATCGGACTTGCAGGTGGATTAGCAGTTGGTTCAGGTTTTGTAGCTTTTTTAACAGTACTTGGAATTATCCCAAGAATGACGCAGTTAACGAAAACAATGAAAATGATTCGGCATTATGAATGGGCTGTTGTTATGGGGGCGTTAACGGGTGTGGGCGCAAGTCTTAGAGATCCAATTTTAGGTATATCCCCATATTTCATGCTGCCTCTAGGTCTTGTCGGTGGTGTATTTGTAGGGATGTTAGCTGCAGGTCTCACAGAAGCCTTAAATGTATTCCCTGTATTGGCAAAAAGGATGGGGATTGATGGGAAAATTATCATCTTAATTATGGCAATTGTATTAGGTAAAATTGTTGGGTCAATTTTTCAATGGGTCTATTTTGTTCATCTTTAAATCTGCAGTGTCTAGCCCAAGGCGCGCTTTTTCGCATTTCATCTAGAAAGGACATCCTAGAATGAGTATTCGCAGGCGGGTTATATTAATTACTGATGGTGATGAGTATGCAAAGAGGGCCGTAGAGTGTGTCGCCAAAGAAGTAGGAGGGCGTTGTATTTCTATGTCTCAAGGAAATCCCTCTCAGCTGACAGGAGCGGAACTTGTTGAATTAATTAAAAAGGCCGCAAACGACCCAGTATTAGTAATGTTTGATGACAGTGGACTTGTTGGAGAGGGTGCAGGGGAACGAGCATTAAAATATGTCGCCACCCATAAAGATATTGAAGTCTTAGGAGTAATTGCAGTTGCTGCAAAAACTCATCAGGCAGAGTGGACAAGAATCGATGTAAGTATCGATCGGGATGGAGAATTAACTCCCTATGGTGTAGACAAACATGGTATACCAGAACTGGAGATTGGAAGGCTAAATGGGGATACCGTTTACTGCCTCGATGAATTAGATATTCCACTCATCGTTGGCATTGGAGATGTAGGGAAAATGGCGCGGCGAGATCACTATGAACGTGGAGCACCTATTACGAAAAAGGCGGTAGAGCTAATACTCGAAAGGAGTGGATTTCGTGACGAGAGAGAACGAAATAGATTGGCCGATTCCTGAATCGCTGGAAGAAATAGAACATTACATGAAACAGCGAGTCGGACTAGGAGTCAGTTTTGACTTTGGCGTTCGTAAGTTAAAAATACTAAAAAAGGATGTTCATTTTTACTGGATAACTGGTTTATGTGATACTCAATTTATTATTGAAACCGTAGAAGAATTAGTACGCATAAATGATCATGAGAAAGTGTCTGCTGATTTATTTAAGATAGTTGAAAATAGGCTCGTCAACCAATCTGTTAGTCCTGTTAAAACTCTTGATGAAATGGTTACACAAGTTTTGTCTGGATTAATTGTTGTAGTAGTAGAGGGAGCAAATACTGCTCTTGCCGTTGACGTCAGAAGCTACCCCGGCCGTACACCTCAGGAGCCCGATACTGAGAAAGTAGTTAGAGGCTCGCGTGACGGGTTTGTTGAAAATATTGTTATTAATACTGCATTAACAAGAAGAAGAATACGTGATGAACGGCTCCGCTTTGAGATTTTGAAGGTTGGTGAACGTTCAAAAACAGATATAGCCATAGGATACATAAATGATATAGCTGATCCGGATTTAGTTAATATTATCCGGAAAGAACTTAAGTCGATAAAAATTGATGGAATTCCGATGGCTGATAAAACGATAGAAGAGTTTATTCTAAAACAAGGATTTAACCCTTATCCATTGGTAAGATACACAGAACGTGCAGATGTAGCTGCGGCACATCTATTAGAAGGACATGTAATTATATATGTGGATACATCTCCAAGTGTCATCATCGCGCCGACTACTTATTTTCATCATGTCCAGCATGCAGAGGAGTTTCGGGAAGCACCAGTAATGGGAACTTTTGTCCGCTGGTCAAGGTTTTTAGGTGTTCTAACATCTATATTATTACTTCCTTTGTGGCTCTTGTTCGTGTTAGAACCATCCTTACTGCCAGATAAGCTTTCGTTTATTGGCCCAAATGAACAAACCAATATTCCAATCGTGGTTCAGATATTATTAGCTGATTTTGGACTTGAATTTTTAAAGATTGCGGCCATACATACACCCACCCCGCTATCAACTGCGATGGGATTAATTGCTGCAGTGTTGATTGGTCAGATTGCAATTGAAGTTGGTTTGTTTGTACCCGAAGTAATACTCTATGTTGCTGTTGCTGGTATTGGTACGTTCACCACACCGAGTTACGAGCTAAGTGTTGCAAATAAAATAGGAAGAATTACCCTATTAATACTCGTAGCCATTTTCCATACGCCAGGTTTCGTCATTGGCTCTACCTTGTTATTTATTCATTTAGTAACCACGCGTACTCTTAATACTCCGTATTTTTGGCCATTTCTCCCTTTTGAACCAAAGGGATTTCTGCAAATTATTTTCCGGCGGGCAATACCTGGATCGATTCTTCGTCCAAGTATTGTACATCCTAGGAATCGCTACCGTCAGCCGCCGGATGGAGAATAAAATATTGCGGAAAAGATATTGTTATGCTAAAGTATTTTTAATTATATAAAAGGATAAGAAGCTAAAAATAGGCAGTATCCTTTGTGGATTCTGTCTATTATTTATTACTTTTTTAAGCATGTACCATACAATAATAAAGAGTCTCTACGAAAGAGAGGGAGAGGTAATGTATTTTTACGGGACAACAGGCGTAAACGGCAAGGGGAATTTGGAAATAGGCGGAGTAGATGCTGTAGATTTGGCCGAACAATTTGGAACGCCTCTCTATGTTTATGACGTATCATTAATGCGGGAAAGAGCTAGAGGTTTTAAGCAGACTTTTGAAGATCAAAACATCAAAGCACAGGTTGCTTATGCGAGTAAGGCATTTTCGACCATTGCAATGCTTCAGCTTGCAGAGGAAGAAGGTTTATCTCTTGACGTTGTCTCCGGAGGAGAGTTATATACCGCAATAGCTGCAGGTTTTCCAACAGAAAGAATTCATTTTCATGGTAATAATAAAAGTAGAGAAGAATTAGAAATGGCACTAGAAAACAAAATTGGCTGTATTGTAGTTGATAATTTTTATGAGTTAGAGCTTTTAAAGACAATTTGCCATGAGAAAAATGAAACCATAAGCATTCTGCTACGGGTAACTCCAGGAATTGAAGCACATACACATGATTATATTTTAACTGGTCAGGAAGATTCGAAATTTGGTTTTGATTTGCAAAATGGACAAGCGGAAGAGGCTTTAACGACTGCTCTTCGCTGTGATTATTTTGATGTATTAGGATTACATTGTCATATTGGTTCCCAAATTTTTGAGACAACTGGTTTCTTGCTGGCTGCGGAAAAAATTGTTGGAAAAATGAACCAATGGAAAGATACTCTTAACTTTGAAGCAAAAGTCCTTAATTTAGGCGGAGGTTTCGGAATCCGTTATACAAGTGAAGATGAACCGCTTTTACCTTCTCAATATGTTAGTGAGATTATTAAAGAGGTTAAGAAGTTAATACAGCAATACTCAATGGCAATGCCAGAAATATGGATCGAGCCGGGACGGTCACTTGTTGGTGATGCAGGTACAACGTTATATCGAATTGGGTCTTCTAAAGAAGTTCCTGGTGTTAGAAAATACTTGGCGGTAGATGGCGGGATGAGTGACAATATTAGACCAGCTCTCTATCAGGCGAAGTATGAAGCGGTACTTGCTAATAGGCCATTGGCAAAAAACAAAGATAAGGTTTCCATTGCTGGTAAATGCTGTGAATCAGGTGATATGCTGATTTGGGATCTGCCGCTTCCTGAAACAGAAGATGATGATTTACTTGCTGTTTTTTGTACGGGAGCTTATGGATATTCGATGGCAAATAATTATAATCGTATTCCACGTCCAGCTGTAGTATTTGTTGAAAATGGGAATGCTGCACTCGTTGTAAAAAGGGAAACGTACGAAGATTTACTTCGGTTAGACTTGCCATTAAAATAAATGAGCTGCCGCCAAAGCGGCAGTTTATTTATTTTCTAATCCAGCTACAGCGCATAGGCGCTGCCGCTTATATGGATTAAATGGATTATTTTTTGTATATAGTGTAGAATGACAACATGTACGCTATCTTCAAATTGTATTTGGAGGATTTTTTATGAAGAAAAGTAATTGGACTGTATTTGGTATCCTTGGGGCGCTTGCACTTATTTGGGGAATTATCTATTGGGTTTTTATTGTACCAAAATAATGATATTAATATTGGGATTGATTGATAAACATTTATTATGTATGATGGACAATAATGAAACACTTTACGAATGAGACTACATATTATAGATAAAACTGTTTATTTATGAACTTGTTGGAAAAAATATATTATCCCTAACTGGGTTTATTTAATATAATGAGGGAGCTATTATGTTAATTCGTTATAAGAAAACATTTGAAAAGATAGCCATGGGCTTAATGTCCTTTATGCCTACGGAGAAGGACTTGAAGAAACTCCAGTTAACCATTAAGGAGTATGAAACGGAAGAGAACCTGCAGCTCTTTCTTTGGAAGGAAGAAGATATTATCGGTCTTATTGGAGTTCATATGAACGAAGATGACAATGCGATAATGATTCAACATATTTCTGTCAATCCCTCACACCGGTATCAAGGGGTTGGAAAAAGAATGGTCAAAGCATTGAAGGATATGTATCCAGATAAGCAAATAACAGCAAATAGCAATACTGCACCGTTTGTAGAGAAGTGTGATTTATGTTAAGAAAAATGTAGTTTTAACGATAAAGGCAACGATTCTATTCGTTGCCTTTTCTAATTCTCAGGGCTTCTTGCCGTTCTTCAATAACCTTTGATCTGTCGCGCAATTTATGTCTATGCACGATGGATTCATCCACTGCAATACTCTCCTGCCCCCAAATGAACCCTCTTTTTTTACATTCTGTAATGCAGGCTTGTAAAAGTACAGGATCTTTCACAGGAAGGTTAATGCTTTGATACCATATCTCTTTATCTATATCAGACAGAATTTTTGAGAGAAGAGCAAATAAAACATTGACATCCAATCCCTTTATGGAAGAAATATTTTCCTGCAGCGACAAGATGATAATCGCTTTTTCCAAGGTTCGCTTGGCACCCTTAAAGTTTCCTCTTCGATGATGATACCTTGATACTGCTAATAGTATAAAGCCCACCCAGATTGAATCCTTTTTTTTATCATTAGATTCCTTCCAGTACTCCTCTAGTATTTCGTGGCATTCAAAATAATCCCGATCACCATTAAAATGGACTAAAAATTGAATATACTCCTTTGGGTACAATATATCTCCCCCTAACCAACAAGTTATGTACAGTGTAGCACATAATAACAGATTCTTCAGGATCTTGCCACTAGAAAGATCTTGCCACTAGAAAAAGCCCGCCACAAAGGCGGGCTGCCTAGCTTACATCGGTTATTTAATTAAAACCAAGAAGCACCAACGATAATTAAAAGAATGAATAGAACCACGATTAAAGCGAAGCCGCCTCCAAAACCGTAACCTTCAGCCATTTTCAAAAACCTCCTATACTGTTTTGTTATTCTTTTCACTCTCATCATATGTAGGGTGTTTGTCCGGTGTTATAGGCCAACATCACATTTTCAATAATTATGAAGGGAATGATTTTTCTATTGGATAAGTGTTTTGAATCCTCTATACTATAATAGTCATGATTTTTTATGAAAATTACATCAAGGATACTGGTGAAAGATGATACACTATAATGTTAAAATTGATGCGTTTGAAGGACCTTTGGATTTACTGCTTCATTTAATTAATCGACTCGAAATTGATATATACGATATTCCTGTTGCTCAAATAACGGAGCAATACTTAATCTATATAAAAACAATGACCGAACTTAAATTGGATATTGCCAGTGAGTTTTTAGTAATGGCAGCAACTTTATTAGCGATTAAAAGCAAAATGCTTTTACCAAAGCATGAAGAAGAATTGGATGACTTTGATTCGGAAATGACTTATGAAGAAGACCCCAGAGATGAACTTGTTGAAAGGCTGATTGAGTATCGAAAATATAAAGAGGCTGCACATGACTTAAAGTCACTGGAGGAAGAACGTGGACTTATGTATACGAAACCTCCAAGTGATCTTTCAGATTATGCAAAGGAAAAGCAGCCAGAAAAAACCGAGATAAATATCACTCTTTATGATATGTTAGCTGCTTTTCAAAAACTATTAAGAAGGAAAAAACTGCAGCGGCCATTGGCAACAAAGATTACTAGACAAGAAATTTCAATTGAGACTAGAATGACTGAAATAATGAGTGAGCTAAGGTACTTAAAAGGTCGGAGAAACTTCAATGATTTATTCCCTATTCCTACAAAGGATCATATTGTTGTGACGTTTTTGGCAGTGTTGGAGCTTATCAAAAGAAAAGAAATTGATGTAGAGCAAAATGAAAACTTTGGGGACATCTTTGTTCATGCAATAAAAGAAGGAGAGTAAGGGGTTTGGAGATAATAAATTGGCATAGTATTTTAGAGAGTCTTTTATTTGCGGCTGGTGATGAAGGACTTACTTTAAAGCATGTTGCGGAGGTCCTAGAGGTAGACGAGTTGAGGGCTGGAGAAATATTAGAGGAATTAAAACAGGTCTATGAAGAAGATGGCGAACGAGGAATCATGATTGTTCAGCTTGCTGGAACGTATCAGCTTGCTACAAAAAAAGAAAATGCTGATTATTTAAAGAGACTGGTTGACTCGCCTAATACATCTACCCTGTCACAGGCAGCTTTGGAGACATTGGCTATTATTGCATACAAACAGCCAATCACTCGTACTGAAATCGAAGAAATACGAGGTGTTAAAACAGAAAGACCACTTCATACACTAATGACAAAAGCACTCATTAAGGAAGTTGGAAGGGCTGAGGGAACGGGGAGAGCATATCTATACGGAACAACAAAAGAATTCCTTGACTACTTCGGGTTAAAAAACATCGACGAATTACCAAAGCTTCCTGATAGAGTAGAAGAAGAATTCGTCCAAGAAGAAGCAGACCTCTTCTTCGAAAAATTTCAGCAAAATCTAAATCCTTAAGGGAATAATTTTAAATCTCATTAGTTGATATTGCACTCTGTTGATTGGAGCGGAAGGCACGAAGACTCCTGCGGGAGGACGGGGCTGGGGAGACCCCACAGGCGCTAAGCGCCGAGGAGGCTCCCCGGACCGCCCGCGGAAAGCGAAGTGCCTCGGGACAGGCAGAGACCGCCTGTCCCTGCGATGATTATTCAAGAAGCATTCCTTAGTGGAGCGGAAATCAACAGACAACTATAAAGCAGTTAAATGTAAAACAATTTCGTTAGATGTGCTAAAATAGAAATAAGATTTTAAAAGAATTTCCGAAAATTCAACTTATTCGTTAATGGCAAAAGGGGATTGATTTAATTGTTAATAAAAGACTGTATCGGATACGAATTGGAAAAGGAAAAATCAAATACTTCAGAAGACTTCTTTAATAGAAGTGAAGTAACATTTATGGATGAATCAGAGGAAAAAACACTGCATGTATTATATGTTAGATACTTTGACGAATTCATCCAAGAATTCACTCCTTATCAGCAAAATCCAATTTTCACAAAAGACAATATCCAAGTAACCTTCAAGGACATCGTTGCCTTAGTGTGCTTAATCAAGAATCCGGGTTTGCGTAATCGAAAACGTTTATACATTAATTCTAAACAAGAATTTGCTTCTTATTTTCAAGATATTGACTTTGAAAAATTACCTGAAATCGTACTAGGTGTTAAGCAAAATAATAATTTTGAGCTTCGTTCTCCGCTGGATTACATTAAGCAGCCGAGATAGTAAGATAAGAAGAATTCGAAGGGGTGTTTTGATGGGAAATTCATTAGTTAAATCGCAGTTAAAAGATGTAAGTGGATTTTTAACTTCTACGATTAGTTCATTAGAAAGCTATTTAAATGAAACCACGATTTCACAGATGGAACAAGAGCTGCCTGGAGATTCCGCTTATTATAAGTTAGTCCTATCAAACTTGAGAAAATTGCTCGTTTATTGTGAAGAAGGCTTAGATGCGTGCTCGGTTATTTTGCAAAGTGAACCATTCCAGAAAGCAACTGCCGAAAAAACCCTTTATCGAATTTTCCATCAGTGTATTGAAGAGTTTTTCTCACCAAAAAATGATGCATGGTTTGAGGATAGTCGTTCAGCGTATACTGGAAAAAATTCAATTAAATTTTATAAAAGCGTGCCTGAAAGTGTTAAAAGGTTAGTTAGAGGATTCGAGGGAGAATTTCAAAGAGTCAGAGAAGAACTTGAATTCTATGAAACGGATTACCGTACAAAAATGATTCAATCGAAGTAAATAATAAAGAAGCTGTCCTCTATTTAGGGCAGTTTTTTACATTCTCATCAAGTTCTGTTGCGGATATTTATTCATATTCCCCAATATTTTTCATACCTTTTAGGTAGATTCAAAATAAAGGTGGGATAAAATGAATCGATTTAATCAGTATATTCTTGAGCTATTTGAATGGAATGAGGATATGAAACGATTTTTAGATAGTGAAGGAGTGCAAGACAACTTAGAACTTTGGGAGCAGCTTGAACATTTTACCGAGTTGATTGAAAACACAGGTGAATCTTTATCAGATAGTGATATGCTTGGACTTCAATCAAAGGCAGAGGAAATTCATGAGCATATGGAAAGCTTTTTTGCTCGTAAACAAGGTGCGGGAAATATCTGGGTTGAGAATAAAACTGTACCGCCCGGCGGTCATACACTCCCAGAACTTCCGTACGCATACAATGCACTTGAACCCTATATTTCGGAAGAAATAATGAGACTGCACCATGATAAGCACCATCGCTCTTACGTAGAAGGGCTGAACAAAGCCGAAGTGAATCTAAAAAAGGCTAGAGATCATAATGATTTTAGCCTTATAAAGCACTGGTCCAGAGAATTAGCCTTTCATGGTTCAGGACATTATCTTCACACGATATTCTGGAAGAATATGATCCCAAAAGGAGGGGGCAGCCCTCAAGGACTTCTGAAAAGAGAAATTGAAAACTATTTTGGGAGTTTCGATAAATTTAAGAAACAATTTTCAGAAGCAGCTAAGCAGGTAGAGGGTGTAGGCTGGGCTATCCTTGTATGGTCACCGCGGGCGAGACATCTCGAAATTTTACAATCTGAAAGACATATGCTGTTAACACAATGGGACACTATCCCATTGTTAGTACTTGATGTTTGGGAGCATGCCTATTATCTCCAATATAAAAACAATCGGGCGGGCTATATTGAAAATTGGTGGAATCTTATAAACTGGAACGATGTTGAAATGAGGTTCGATAAAGCATCTGAAATTAAATGGCCGGCATTCTAAACGGCGGGCAATCGGCAATATGTCGATTGCTTTTTTCATTTTTTAGGACAAATAGTCATAACAAGCCTTGTCCCGCATAAAATTTTAGAAAGCTAGTAACATGAACTACTGGCTAGACATGTTAACGAAGGGGACGAGGTAAACTTATGAGAATGATTTGGAAGCTAGTCATTTTTTCCCTCATGGTCTCACTATTCATTACAAACATTCCTCAAAAGGTGGATGCTTCCGTTTCCGTAAGTGCACGTGGTGCAGTTCTAATGGAGCAAGAATCAGGGCGTGTCCTATTTGAGAAAGATGCCCACACAAAAAGAAGAATCGCTAGTATTACAAAAATAATGACAGCGATACTCGCGATTGAATCGGGAAAAATGAATGAATTAGTGAAAGTAAGTGAACAAGCAACCCGAGCTGAGGGGTCGTCTGTGTACTTAAAGCCTGGAGAAAAGATTAAGCTCGAGCATTTAGTTTATGGTCTGATGCTTAGGTCTGGAAATGACACCGCTGTAGCAATTGCTGAGCATGTTGGAGGAAGTTTGGATGGGTTCGTATATTTAATGAATCAAAAAGCACGAGAGATTGGTATGTTGAATACTCACTTTTCCAATCCCCATGGTCTGGACGATCATGAAAATCATTATTCAACTGCATATGATATGGCTCTCTTAACCAAATATGCTATGCAAAATAAGGCATACAAAAAAATTGCTGGAACAAAGACCTATAAAGCGCCAAACCCTACTGAAAATTGGGATCGTCAGTGGAAAAATAAAAACCGCCTGCTTACAAAATATAAATATACGACTGGCGGTAAAACAGGATATACAAAACGGGCGAAAAGAACTCTTGTTACAACAGCAACCAAAGGAGATATGAGTTTAATTGCTGTTACCTTGAACGCTTCTGATGATTGGAATGATCACATAGCCATGTATGAAAATGGTTTTAAAACCTATGATATGGCGGAAGTACTTTCAAAAGGAACAATCGATATTAAAACGAATAAGCATTTTCAAAAGCATCTCTTTTTAAAGAGATCAATTGTCTACCCAGCAACTGATCAGGAAATGGAGTTATTCACTATAAAATATAAATTGAATAAGCCGGGAGAAGACTGGGATGAATCAGAGCATAATGGGGAAGCAGTTGGTAAAGCACAGGTCTTCCTTGATGGCAAAGTCGTAAGAGAAACACCTATTTATTATCAAGGGGGTCCTGAGAAAAAAAAGGGACTGTTTGATTCCTTAAAAGATTTATTTCTATCAGTTATTGGCGTGAAATTACATGGTTAATTATATTTGGGTTTTTATGACGATTGTTGGATTCGTTTTTGCTATGTTTAATGGGACAATCGAAGAAGTAAATAAAGCAATATTTGATGGGGCAAAGGAAGCTGTGACACTTTGTATAGGGCTAATAAGCATTCTTGTGTTTTGGTTAGGGATGATGCGGATAGCCCAAGAATCAGGATTACTAGATTTGTTGTCAAAGTTATTCCGGCCACTGGTGAAAAGGGTATTCCCAGATGTGCCAACAAATCATCCTGCCATGGGGTATATATTGTCTAATATGATTGCCAATATGTTTGGCTTGGGCAATGCGGCTACACCGCTGGGAATTAAAGCGATGGAGGAATTGAAACAATTAAATGGCGGCAAGAATTCAGCCAGCCGATCTATGGTCACCTTCTTAGCAATAAATACGGCAAGCATTACGATTATCCCCACAACCGTAATTGCAATCCGAATGAACTACAATTCTGCTTCCCCAACTGAAATTGTAGTTCCAACCTTAATTGCAACCATTATCTCAATGCTCGGAGCAGTTATGATAGATCGTTATTTTTATAATCGACGAAGTCGTAAAGGATGAATAGCATGGAATTTCTTTCGCTTATTTCCCTAGGTTTTATCCCTGTATTAATTGGTTTTATCCTTCTTTACGGAACGATTAAACAAGTACCAACATATGAAAGTTTCGTTGAGGGTGGAAAAGAAGGTATCAAAATTGCTGTTTCGATTATTCCATTTTTAGTAGGAATGCTTGTAGCAATTACTGTCTTTCGTGCATCAGGTGCTCTAGAAGCGTTGATGAATTGGATTAGACCAGCGATGGAAGCAATCGGAGTCCCTGCAGAAATTGTTCCCCTTATTTTAATTAGACCAATTTCGGGCACAGCTGCGCTTGGTATGACCAGTGATTTAATTGCTGTTTATGGGCCGGATTCATTTATTGGGAGACTAGCTTCAGTTCTTCAGGGAAGTACAGATACGACTTTTTATGTGTTAACAGTATATTTCGGAGCTGTCGGAATCAAAAAAATGGGCGATGCCCTTAAGGTTGGCCTGCTTGCAGATGTAGTGGGAATTATTGCAGCGATTGTGGTCGTAGTCCTAGTATTCGGTGCACAGTAGATGATTGTTAAGAGATGGTTTATAAATAAATAAGCAGGTTCCTAGGAGAGTTTTCATAAATAGGAGCCTGCTTTTTTGTATTTCATGCAAAAGAAAGGCCGTTACTTTGAAAAAGGGCAATTTTGTGTCATAATTCATTAGGGAAGAATAACAAATTTGTTTCCTACAAACTGTGGTGCACTGCATCCAGTATTCAAAATAAAGGTAAACAGCTGAGGTGGATCATATTGGAAAGATTGCAAAAAGTAATTGCACGAGCAGGAATTGCTTCCAGAAGGAAGTCTGAAGAATTAATTAAAGAAGGAAGAGTTAAGGTCAATGGAAAGGTAATAACGGAGCTTGGGGTGAAAGTCACACCATCTGACAAAGTTGAAGTTAACGGGGTACAAATTGAAAAAGAGGAACCTGTTTATTTTCTATTGTATAAACCAAGAGGAGTTATATCGAGTGTAAGTGATGATAAAGGGAGGAAGGTGGTCACGGATTTCTTTCCATATCAGCAAGAGCGTATTTTCCCGGTAGGACGTCTTGATTATGATACTTCAGGATTATTGCTGTTAACAAATGATGGGGAATTTGCTAATTTACTTATGCACCCAAGGAATCAAATAGATAAAGTTTATGTAGTAAAATCGAAAGGTATTCCGTCCAAGGAAAATCTTCGGAAGTTAGAGAGAGGAATTCATCTTGAAGATGGTAAAACAGCTCCGGCAAAGGTCAAGATGCTCTCAGTAGATAAGCAAAAACAAACTGCTATCATTGAAATCATCATCCATGAAGGACGGAATCGTCAGGTTAGGAGAATGTTTGAAGCCATTGGACATGAGGTTCTGAAATTAAAACGAGAACGTTATGGCTTTTTAACTTTACATGGTCTTTCAGCCGGGGATGCTAGAGAGTTAACACACCATGAAGTGAAGTTACTAAGAGGGCTGTCACTAGAGTCAACTAAAAAAAATTCATAAAGATGTCACAATTGTAATAAGGAGTATTTACTATAGGCACAGTGCTAAATGATATAATTTAGATAAACTGTGTCTCATAATTGTGACTTTCAGGGAGGGAGAACTTTGAAAAAACGGCGATTAGTAATGAGGGCGATCATCTTATTGGTTTTAGCCTCTGCCGTAGCCTACACACTTTATGCCAACCTGACGAAGGACAATAGAATGAAAGTGGAAGTTGGAAAACAAGCGCCTGATTTTGTGTTGGTTGATATGCAAGGCGAAAAGCATAAGCTATCTGATTATAAAGGCCAAGGGGTATTCTTGAATTTTTGGGGAACCTGGTGTAAACCATGTGAAGCTGAGATGCCTTATATTAATAATCAATATAATCATTATAAAGATAAGGGTGTAACAGTGCTGGCTGTTAACGTGAGTGAGTCTGAATTAGCAGTTAACCGATTTATAGAACGCAAGAAGCTTGATTTTCCTAATGTTATTGATAAAGACGGGCAGGTTCAAGCGGCATATGGTATTAATCCGCTTCCGGCAACCTTTTTGATTGATAAGGATGGAAAAGTAGTTAAGTATCATACTGGAACGTTAACAGAAGCAACTGTAAGGGAGTTTATGGAGAAAATTAAACCTTAAGGGGTTGTAGGGAGTTTTTTGTAATGAAAGATGTTAAATGTGAATGCGGACATGTAAATCCACACGGGACCGTATTGTGTGAGGCATGCGGGAAAGTTCTAGTTGAACAATCACAAGATCAACCACTGTTAGATATGCGATATGAAGGCAGTGCCCGCCGCTCACAGACATATAATAAGTCCATAATTGATAAAATATGGAACTTTTTTTCATCCGTCAAAGTAGGTGTATGGCTCATCGTCATCACATTAGTTGCTTCAGCAGCTGGGACAATTCTTCCACAGGAAATGTACATACCACCTACTATGCCAGCTGAAGAATATTACGAAGATCAGTACGGATGGTTTGGGAAGTTATACTATGTACTTGGCTTTAATAATTTATATAGTTCTTGGTGGTATCTAATCCTAATAGCCATGATAGGTATCTCGCTTGTGATTTGTAGTCTTGATAGGGTAGTGCCATTGTATAAGGCTTTAAAGGCCCAAAGAGTAACAAGACATGAAGGATTTTTAAAGCGTCAGCGTTTATTTGGGATAAGTGAGAATGGGGACCAACAGGACTTAACAGCCGTAAAAGAACGATTAAAATCCAAGCGTTATCATGTAAGGGAAGAAAATGGAGATTTGCTCGCTGAAAAAAATCGTTTTTCTCGTTGGGGTCCTTATGTGAACCATGTGGGATTAATAATATTCTTAATAGGCGGAATGCTGCGATTTGTTCCTGGTATGTATATTGATAAAGTCTTATGGCTGCGTGAAGGTGAAACAAAGGTTGTCCCAGAAACAGATGGACAATACTATGTTGCAAACGAAAAGTTTATTCTTGAAAATTATGATAAAGAAAAAGACAAAACGTTTGAAGCAGCAATTGATCGTGCTGGAATGGTTGTGAAAAATTATCAGACAAATGCTGTACTTTATAAAAGAGTCGGTCCGGCAATTCCTGGAGAAAAGCCAGAATTAGAAAAAGTCAAAGAACACAAAATTAAAGTGAATCAGCCATTAAAATTTGAAAGGTTTGCTTTATACCAAGTAGACTACAAGCTGGATGAATTAAATACAATGTCCTTCTCTTTAACAAACAAAGATTCAGGCAAAACATTTGGTGACATAAAAGTTAATCTTTATGATCCAAAGCCTAAATATGACCTTGAAAATGGTTATGCCGTTGAGGTCTTAAGTTTTTTCCCAGACTTTGAATTTGGAGAAGATGGAGAGCCGACAACTAAATCACGTATACCCAATAATCCTGCCTTTGTATTCAAAATGATTTCACCTGAAGTACCAAAAGGGGAAACGAGTTTTGTTGCCATTCAACAAACCATTGAGCCATTAGGGGATAACCAATATAAAATGGCTTTCAAAGGTATTGAAACTAAAAATGTTACTGCTTTGACTGTCCGTAAAGACTTAACGATTTGGATTATTATTGTTGGTGGAATTCTCTTTATGATTGGGGTAATCCAAGGTGCATACTGGAATCATCGTAGAATTTGGGTACAAAACAAAGACGGAAAAATTTGGATTGCCGCACATACCAATAAGAATTGGTTTGGATTAAAAAGAGAAATAGAATTCGTACTAACGGAAACAAAACTTACTATTCCTAATGATCAAGTACAAAGGGAAAGAATGGATAAGGAGGGTGTCTAATTGGTAACACTAAGTAGTAATTTACTATATATTGCATTTATTCTTTATTTAGCAGCGACCCTCTTCTTTGGCGGGGCTATCAAGGCTAAGAAGAACACCGGGGAAAAGAAAGATACAAATCGATGGGGGAAAATTGCCGTCTTTTTAACAATTATTGGATTTATATCTCAGGTTGGATACTTTATTACTAGATGGATTGCAGCAGGACATGCTCCTGTAAGTAATTTATTTGAATTTACAACCTTTTTTGGAATGTGTCTTGTCGGAGCATTTATCGTTATTTATTTTATTTATCGAACACCGCTTCTAGGATTATTCACTATGCCAGTTGCAATACTTGTAATTGCTTATGCAAGTATGTTTCCAAGAGATATCTCTCCATTAATACCTGCATTGCAAAGTGACTGGCTTCACATCCATGTTACGACTGCAGCTTTAGGAGAGGCAATATTAGCAATCAGCTTTGCAGCCGGATTGATTTATCTAGTAAAGGTAATTGATCAATCTAAAGCGAGCAAGAGGACCTTCTGGCTTGAAGCTGTCATGTTTGGGTTAGTAACAACATTAGGATTTGTTCTTGTTTCCACTTTATTCTCGGCAATGGATTATAAAGCTGAATTTAGTTGGATTGATAAGAATGACAGTGAAGCAAAAATTGAATACACTATGCCAGCGATTACTGGCCCTCATGAAGGGGAACTCCTAACCAGCGGAAAATTTGAACCGCTTGTGGAAATGCCTGCGTTGATAAATGCGAAGAAAATGAATTCTGTTATTTGGTCGTTTATAGGTGGTTTTATCCTGTATGGTTTAATACGATTAATCCTGAGAAAACGTATTTCTGCCGCACTTCAGCCTTTAGTAAAAAACATTAATCTCGACTTTGTAGATGAAATAAGCTATCGGTCTGTATTAATCGGGTTCCCTGTATTTACGTTAGGAGCTTTGATTTTTGCGATGATTTGGGCACAAATTGCCTGGACAAGATTCTGGGGCTGGGATCCTAAAGAGGTTTGGGCGTTAATAACATGGTTATTCTACGCAGCCTTTTTACATCTTCGTCTTTCTAAGGGATGGCACGGGGAGAAATCAGCCTGGCTGGCGGTTATCGGTTTTGTCATTATCATGTTTAATTTGGTAGCTGTTAACTTAGTTATTGCAGGACTTCATTCTTACGCAGGATAATGATATATTTAACTTTATAGCCTTTACTTTTTCCAAGTAAAGGCTATTTTGCACATTTTTATATAGAAAAAAGCTTGTTTGTCAAAAAATAGTCACATTTTGTTGAGACAATTTCGCTTAGTTATAGATTAAAATAGTCACATTTTGTAAAATAACTGCATGGGGGGATTATTAATGGATAAAGACGTGAAGATTTTAGTAGTGGACGACGAGGAAAGAATCAGGCGTTTATTAAAGATGTATTTAGAGCGTGAGGAATATACCATAGATGAAGCAGAGGATGGAAATGAAGCGTTAACGAAAGCGATTGCTAATGATTATGATGTAATTCTTTTAGACTTAATGATGCCTGGTAAGGACGGACTAGAGGTTTGCCGTGAACTAAGAGAAAAGAAAGCTACACCTGTTATCATGTTAACAGCTAAAGGTGAAGAGGTAAACCGTGTACAGGGGTTTGAAGTGGGTACAGACGATTATATTGTTAAGCCATTCAGCCCTAGAGAAGTGGTATTACGAGTAAAAGCTCTGTTAAGAAGGTCTTCTCAAACTAGTTATCTTCAAACAGAAACAACTACAAAGGATGTTATAGTGTTCCCGCATTTAACAATTGACAATGACGCACATAGGGTTTTAGCAGATGGTAAAGAAGTAAGTTTAACTCCAAAAGAATATGAATTATTATATTTCCTTGCTAAAGCACCTGACAAGGTTTTTGACCGGGAGCAATTATTGAAAGAAGTATGGCATTATGAGTTTTTTGGAGATTTACGTACGGTTGACACACACGTTAAGCGTCTTCGTGAAAAGTTAAATAAAGTCTCTGAGCAGGCTGCAAGAATGATTGTAACTGTTTGGGGCGTAGGTTATAAATTTGAGGTCGTTAATGAATGACCTTCTTACGCAGTGTAGTTGGTAAGCTTTGGTTTACCATCATATTTTTGGTTGCCTTTATACTTTTCATTTTAACGGTAATGCTCCTTGAATTTTTTGAGAATAATAAAATTACGGAAACCAAAAATAACTTAACTCATCAAGCTGAGAAAATAGCGAATGTGTTGGAAACTCATCCGGATGAGCAATTTTCCTTAGGATTAGAAATCTCTTGGGAAATAATAGATGACTTCACCAAAGTAGTCATAATTAAAAATGACAAAGAGGTTTATTACTCTCCCGGCTCTGAGAAATCAGTGAAATTATCGGTTTCAGATATACGTAATGATGTTGAATTGTCAAAAGTCTTTGAGGATGACATTATTGTTGAAAAGGTTTCAAAGCTTTCAACTGATAATTCAAATAAGGATATTGCGAAGTTCTCGATAATCGGTGTTCCGCTGCACGTTGATAATGGGCAAAATGGCGCAGTATTTATCTATCAATCTTTGGAGATAATTCAAGAAACTACACGTTCAACAACTAATTTTATATTACTTGTTGCAGGTGTCGCTATTATCCTAACAACTATATTTGCCTTCTTTTTATCAACGAGGATAACTGCCCCGTTAAGGAAAATGAGAGAGGCAGCGTTTGAAGTGGCAAGAGGGAAATTTGATACAAAAGTACCTATTCTAACTCACGATGAAATTGGGGAACTTGCCACGGCATTTAACCAGATGGGCCGACAATTAAAGTTCAATATGAATGCCCTGAGTCAGGAAAAAGAACAGCTCTCGAGTATCTTGAGTAGTATGGCGGATGGTGTTATTACCTTTAACAGAGATGGTACGATTTTAATTAGCAATCCACCAGCTGACCGATTTTTACAATATTGGTACTATGAAAAAGGTGGTGCTGGCTCTCCTTCCGAAGAAATTCCAACTCAAGTAATGGAGCTTTTTCAACTAGCTGTGAACACAGAAACAGAGCAGGTGGGGGAAATTTCTCTTCAAGGCCGTCACTGGGTAATATTGGTTAGTCCACTATACAGCAACCGATTTATTCGAGGAGCAGTTGCGGTACTTCGAGATATGACAGAAGAACGGGTATTAGAAAAAATGAGGAAAGACTTTATTGCAAATGTTTCTCATGAACTTAGAACACCGATTTCCATGTTACAGGGTTATAGTGAAGCCATTGTTGATGATATCGCTGAATCTCAGGAAGAGAAAAAGGAAATGGCAAAGGTTATCTATGATGAATCATTAAGAATGGGCCGGCTTGTAAATGAATTACTTGATCTAGCAAGAATGGAAGCTGGGCATATTCAATTAAGCTATGATGAAGTGAGTCTGCCTGCTTTTATGAATAGAATAGTATACAAGTTTCAAGGTCTGGCAAAAGACAATGAGATACAACTTAGTGCTGAATTAGATAATAATATTCCCAGCATATTATTTGATCCAGACCGCATCGAACAAGTGTTAACTAATTTAATTGATAATGCTATCAGACACACGCCACAAGGCGGTTCAGTTAAGCTGCGTGTTAGAGATGATGATTTCGGTATTAAAGTAGAAGTTTCTGATTCTGGATCTGGTATTCCAGAGGAAGATTTGCCATTCGTGTTTGAACGTTTTTATAAAGCAGATAAAGCAAGAACTAGAGGCAGAGCCGGTACTGGATTAGGACTAGCTATTGTTAAAAACATCATAGATGCCCATCATGGTCATATATCTGTACAAAGTAAAATTGGACAAGGAACGACATTTACCTTCTTGCTTCCACGAAAAAAAGAAAAAAATGGCGATTTCTCTTGATTCACGAGGAACAATTAAGAGTTGAGGCACCTGGAGCAGGAGACCTTTAAATAACGATAAACTCATCTAAAAGGGTGAGTTTTTTGTTTTGCCTTCACTTTTAATAATAAAAAGTCTATATTTAAAATGTGAAACTTTTTGTACATAAGTATCGACTAATTCTATGAACGGGGAGGGGAATGGATGGACTCCGTTTTCGAAGAACTCTACCAAAAATATCATCATGATGTTTTTCAATTTCTTTTTTATATGGTTAGAAATAAAGAACAGGCTGAGGATCTAGTTCAAGAAGTATATATCAGGGTGTTTAAGTCTCATCATCGCTTTGAAGGAAAAAGCAGTGAAAAAACCTGGTTATTTTCTATTGCGCGAAATGTTGCCATTGATTCATTTCGTAAGCAAAAAGGATGGAAAGGAAGACTCCTTGAAAAATTTGATTGGTCTTCGAGCCAAGTAAAGGATGAGCATCCGATTCCAGAAGAAATTACCATCCAAAAAGAAGAAATCAAATGGATTTATCAATGTCTGGATCACTGTACTGTCGATCAACGCTCAGTTGTCATTTTGCGTTTTTTAAACGATTTATCTATAACTGAAACTGCACAAGCACTAGGTTGGACGGAAAGCAAAGTAAAAACAACTCAACATCGTGCATTGAAGGTATTGAAGAAGTACATGGAATTATTTAATGAAAAGGAGGGAATAGAGAGTGAAGAAGTCAGAGTGGAGCGATAAACAGCTCGAAGAATTACTAAGAGAAATGCCTAGAATACAAGACCATCGCAATCCTCGTGACATATACCAAAACATTTCCTTAAAAAAGAGAAAAAGGCCAGCATGGATTATTCCTGGATTAGCAGCAGCCGCCGCCTTATTCCTTTTTTTCTTATTAGTTCCTAAACTATTTGATGGAACACAATATTCTTTGGATAGCGCAAAACAGGAAGAATCGTCAAGTGAGGAAAAAATAAGTATTTCTGAGGATAACTCTTCTGATTTGAGGAAACAAGATGACTCGGAACAAAATGAGATTGGTATATCAGATGCAGAGCCTAAAATGTCGATGACACCTAGCAATAAAACTGCTGTATATGAAGAAGACACAGCCGCGGGGACAGTATTTACTTATTGGATTCCTGATTCGCAAATACAAATTCTCGTTCCTGTTTCTATTCTCGTTACTCCAGATAATAATAAGGATTGGTTAACGAACTTTACTGAATCGATGGAACTTTTAAATGAAGAGGAATGGGGATTAACTGACTATTATCCTATAAATGCTAAGTTGGAATTGGATAATAACACAGTTATTGTTGACGTGCCTAATGATCATAAATACGGGCAAGGTTCTGCGTCTGAAACAATGTTTATTGATTCATTAAAGAAAAACATTGCTGCGAATAGTCAGGTGAATAAAATAGTATTCACTACCAACGGACAGCCGGGAATAGAGCTTGGGAACTATGGGGTAATTGAAGAAATAGAGGTTAATCCTGAAGGAAAACATGCCTATTTCTTATATACCCCTGATGGATTAGATACCGCCTATCTGGTTCCTTCAACTGAGACCTATCTTGATATTAATGCTGCATTTGAAGCGATGAAATCCGATCAACAGCAGGGGTTAGCTGCTTCACTCGTTCCTGGCTTCCCTCTTAAGGAATTTACAATTGAAGATAATAAATTAATCATCACTATGGATGAAAACACTACAATGGAGAATAACCAAGCAGCGGTTTATTCTTACGAAGCAATTTTATTAACAGCAAAGGAATTTGGAATCGAGACAATAACAGTATTAAACGCACCAATTAATTTTCTAGGACCGTTTGATTTAACAAAGGAAATGAAAGTACCATTAGCACCTAATCATCGCCCAATCCAATAATATAAGTTGAAAAAGATTAACCTGTACAAGGTTAGTCTTTTCTATGTTTACTTAAATGCGACTTACACTTTTCTAGATAATATGAATAAAAAACCATTTCTCTCCAAATTATAACAAGTATGCTTAACCGCTCTGACCAACTCGATGTTCTAAACAATAACTGCTGAACATATGGTGTTTGGTAGAGAGGACATGATTAAGGAGGAAAAAAATCAAATGCGAGACTACATAAGGCGGCTTTTAATTGCCGCAATTATGGCGCTTTGTGTCAGCTTATTGTTTTTAGGCGGCAAGCAGACTGAAGCGAGTATGCAGGAATCAAGAGAGATTAAAGAAGGGTGGATATGGCCTGCAGATGGTGTCATATCCGATACATATGGAACAAGACATGGAACACATAAGGGAATTGATATAGCGGGCAGATTAAATTCTCCTATTATAGCTGTGGAGAAAGGGGTAGTGGATAAATCTTATTATTCACAGACATATGGGAATGTGATATTTATTAAGCACCCAAGTAACTATGTTACAGTATATGCCCACTTAAATAATCGACTTGTACAAGCTGGACAGGAAATAAATCAGGGCGACAGAATTGGGACGATGGGGAGGACAGGTGAATCAACAGGTGTTCATCTACACTTTGAGAGTCATCAAATAGCATGGACATTTGATAAGAAAAATGCAATCGATCCTGAAATGCTGCTTGGTTATACTGAGGTCGGTTCAACCGTAATGGGTGGAAAGACAGGCAGTACTGAGAGTCTTGCAGCTAGTACGAATATTAAAGGTGATAAGGTACGTTATATTGTGCAGGCAGGAGATACCCTATCCTCCATCGCAAAGAAAAGCAATCTCTCAGTTATACAATTAAAAGAAGTCAATCAGCTTAAAACAGACCTAATAATACCTGAACAAGTCTTAGTCATACAACAGTAGTAGTTTCGCTAACCGTCACATTCGGTTAGTTTTTTTTCTTTTCAAACCTTTTTTTTACTAGTATAATAAAATAGAAATTAAATATCGATCTATCTTCGGGGCAGGGTGAAATTCCCGATCGGCGGTATTAGAGTAAAACTCTTGAGCCCGCGAGCCTTTATGGCAGGATTTGGTGTGATTCCAAAGCCGACAGTATAGTCTGGATGGGAGAAGATGGAGGTTCTGCGACGTTCAAAAAATGCTGGTTTATTGAACGTTTATTAAGTGTGCCTTCATAAACTCCCTCAAGATTATTTTCTTGAGGTTTTTTATTTTACTAGGACATCTTAAAAGCTGCTGAACCTCTCTTCCTAACTTGATGGATCAACAAGGAGAGAGGAAAATGAAGAAAAAAATGAGTGTCAAAGCAATTGTATCAATTGGAATGCTGAGCAGTATCGCATATCTTTTAATGCTGATAAATTTCCCGCTCCCGCCATTTCCAAATTTCTTATTTATTGATTTCAGCGATATCCCAGCATTAGTCGCTGCATTAATTTTTGGACCTGTCGCAGGAATATTGGTTGAGTTTTTCAAGAACGCACTCAATTATCTTGCAACTGGAAGTGCTACGGGAATTCCAGTTGGCCATATTGCTAATTTCCTAGCTGGTATTCTGTTTGTATTGCCTGCTTATTACGTTTACAACAAAATGAGAACTAGAAAAGGGATGACGCTTGCATTAATTGCAGGAACCCTTATTATGGCCGTAATGATGAGTATTTTAAATTACTTATTTATTTTACCGGCTTACACCTCACTGTTGAAGTTTCCTGATATGCGTAATTTAGTGGTACCGGCTATACTGCCTTTCAATATCATTAAGGGCATAATCATGTCTTCCATATTCATGCTGTTATTTATTAGATTACAGTCATGGATTAATAAAATATCCATTGTAAAAAGTGCTTAATAGTCAAAAAAGAAACCTGAGTTCCAGGTTTCTTTTTTTACGCGCCTTAAAAAATAGGCTCTGTTAAAACTTAATGTTGTTTTCACTGTGTTTGGAACATAAGCGGAGAATTTCCGTTTAAATTGGGAAATACCCATATTTCCTTAATAATAGGCGGAGTTTTTCCACTTATTGTATCCAAATCCTTGTAATTTGTCTTATTTAAAGCAATTAAGCGGAATATCTCCGCTAATAACTGCTTCTAAAGGTTCCTCTATAAACAATAGCCGGAAATTCTCCGCCTATGAATTCTTACCCCTGCACGAAAAACAACAATGAATAACAACAGATCCCAAAAATAAAAAACCCGCCATCATATGGCGGGGGTAGCAGCTTAACAATATTTCAACGACAAAATATTATTCGAATTTAGTTGCGTCTCCATCAAATGGTTCGTCTGCAACTTTGATTGAATCTGTTGGACAGCCTTCAAAAGCATCCATCATATCATCAATTAATACATCAGGGATTTCTACAATACCCTCATTATCATCTAGAGTTACGAATGCAATACCCTCATCATCATAATCGTAAATATCTGGTGCCGCTGCGCCGCATGCTCCGCATGCAATGCAAGTTTCTTTGTCAACAATCGTATACTTTGCCATGAAAAAAAAACCTCCCAATAAAATAACTTACTACATCCATATAAAAATGGAAACGCATTACTCATACCTATTGTAAAACTGAATCAATAACTTTTCAATAGAAAAATACTCTATAGAATTTGGATTCCCTAATCTTCCACATTTTTTAGCAACATGATTTCTACTTTCATGATAGAATAGGGATAGAAAAATAGGTAATTTTGTCGATTATGAGCAAAAAGTGGTGGAATGGAATGTGTGAAATTGAAAACATTTTATTATATTGTTTGAAACAAATAAATGGTGAAAGAACAATTTATTCCATCTATCATCTTTTAAATGGAAAAAAGTCATCTCAAACACTTCAGGATGCTCATTTGTTTTCTCTTAAGAGGTACTTCCGAATCCTGGAACCATTAACACGCGAATCTTTTGATGAAATATTTAACAATATACTCTCGAAAAAACTGGTGGAAGTCTGTGGAGAGCAGCGGTACCTTCTAACAACAGCTGGAAGAGAGTACTTAATACAAAATCCACAGCCCCGCTATATAAATGGGTGGAGGTATCAACCTTATACAATGTTAGTGTGGGAAAGACTTTCCCTGCTAGTACAAGTTGCATCCAACTTTACATTCCAAGAAACAAAATATATCCCAATTCAAAAGAATATTGAGGTTCATAACTGGTTGAAAGAGATTTTAAAATCAAACACCATACCCAAGCAGAAGCTGGGAGAAAGCCTCTTTTTGGAATTAGTGGATTGTCTTGAACAGGCAAAGGATATCAAACCTTCCGTACTTGTTTTTCGATTAACAGGGAACAATCGAATTGGATTAACCCCTTTGCAGACGGCAAACATGCTGAACATGGATATACACCAATATCATCTTGCATTTATTAATATTCTCCATTGCTTGATTCAATCTGTTGAAGAACAACCTGATCGATACCAGGTATTATCGTCGCTGCTTACAAATCTTGAACAAAATGATTCATTGACCCTATCTTCTCGAAAAACCTGGGTACTTTTAAAACAGGGCTTTACATCAGAAGAAATAGCAGGAATTAGGAATTTAAAGTTAAGTACAATTGAAGACCATCTTGTAGAATTTGCTTTAAATATAAAGGATTTTTCAATTCATCCCTATGTTGAAGAAGAAGTCCAACAAAAGATACTAGAGATCTCAAAGCAAGAAACTACTAGGCAGCTTAAAGTAATTCGGAATACATTAAAAACAGCTTCCTATTTTCAAATTAGACTCGTTCTCGCAAAGTATGGTGATAGGCAATGGAATTAGAAAAACTTCTATATAAATATTTTGGTTATCAAACATTTAAAGCGGGGCAAAAGGAAGTGATTTCTTCTGTACTTGCAGGGAATCATACCCTTGCCATGCTTCCAACAGGTACAGGTAAATCATTGTGTTACCAACTTCCAGGGTATTGTCTTGATGGGCAGATATTAATCATTTCCCCGCTGTTATCTCTTATGCAGGATCAGGTGGAGCAATTAATGAAATTTGGTGAAAAACGGGTAATTGCATTAAACTCTTTTCTTGATTCGGATAAGAGAGGTTACGTATTACGTAATTTAACAAAATATAAATATATTTTTGTCTCACCAGAAATGTTAAGTCTGCCTTCTATTATGAAAAGGCTGCAAGCACTTACTATTTCTTTATTTGTAGTGGATGAGGCACATTGTATTTCGCAATGGGGTTACGATTTTCGCCCGGAATATTCTAAGCTCGGCGATTTTCGAAAAAAACTCGGAAATCCCTTAACTCTTGCTTTAACAGCAACTGCAACCAAAAAGGTAAGAGAGGATATTATCAAGTCTCTTTCCTTACAGAATTACCACAAGATTGAATCAACGATTGACCGGCCTAATATTGCTTTTTATGTTGAGGAGGTCCCTAATTATCATGATAAGCAATCACGCTTGATAGAACTTGTCCGAAAAATGCAAAAACCAGGAATCATTTATTTTTCAAGTAAAAAGATTGCGGAACAAATAGCCTCTTTATTAGCAGAGAGTGGCATAAGCCGAGCTATGGCCTATCATGGCGGGTTAGACCAGGAACAAAGGATCTTGATTCAACAGCAATTTATTCACGGACAGTTAGATGTTATTTGTGCAACGAGTGCTTTTGGTATGGGGGTTAATAAGGAAAATATTCGCTTTATCATTCATTACCATATGCCAATGCAAATTGAATCGTATCTGCAAGAAATCGGCAGAGCTGGACGAGATGGAGAGACTAGTCTTGCGGTACTTCTTTATTCTCCTGGCGATGAGCAGCTTCCGATACAGCTCGCAGAAGGAGAACTCCCGTCTGAACAGCAAATTGATTGGCTGTTTTCACAGTTTACACCTGGAATACCGCTTCATCATTTCTTAGAGGCTAATCAATATTTAAGAGAGTACGGAGGGTTTTCCGAGGTACAATGGCGTATTATTCAAGATTTCATCAAAAATCCATTAGGAGCTTCCAATCAAGAGCTGTTGAAGCAGAATTTGAAGGAATTTGTAAATGAAAGATTAAAAGTAAAGAAAGATAGCGTTACCTTTCAGAAAAAGTGGATTAAGTCAAAATCATGCAGAAGAAATCTAATTCTAGAGTACTTTGAAGAAGCTGATATAAATGGAAAGGTAAAGAATTGCTGCGATATTTGTGGGATTAACCTAGGTCAATATCAAGCTGCTATAAGTGACCGAACTACTCCTTTGACTGAAAAGATGTGGAAGGATTATTTAGCTAATATGCTGTTAAATAGTGAGTTGAGTGAATGAAAAATAAATATAATGAATTAATTAAAGGATTAACAGATAAAGAACTGCTCTTTCATTTATACATGACCCAAATCTTACTGCTTATCATTACAGTAGCTGCAGGTATTATTTTGTTTGACCAATTTTCATTTATGAGGGCTATTGATTTTTCTGACATCAGAATTTTGCTTATTGGCGTACCTGCTGGGGTTGCGGTTGTCATTGTAGATATACTATTGATGAAATGGCTTCCATCATCTTATTACGATGATGGCGGTTTGAACGAGAGAATTTTCAGAAATAGGAGCATCCTTCACATAGCTTGGATTGCAGCATTTGTTGCAATAAGTGAGGAATTACTATTCCGAGGAGTTATACAAACAAAGGTTGGTCTAATATTCGCAAGTCTCATATTTGCACTCATTCATTATCGATATCTTTTTAATTGGTTTTTATTTATTAATATTGTTCTCCTCAGTTTTTTCATAGGTTTCATGTATGAATGGAGTAACAATTTAGCTCTTACAATGGTAATGCATTTTACGATTGATTTTTTATTAGGATTATACATTAAATATAAACACTCCACCGATAAGGATGCACAGGAGGGGCTACTTCATGAATAAAGAAGAACCTTATAGAGACCAGGCTGAAAGGCTAAAACAGCGTATAGAAAGAATAAATGAAGAAACAAACGAAGTTCGTGACCAATTACCTCCTAGAGAACAGGTTCATAGGGAAAAGAGAAAGAAAACGAAATTAAAGGTAAAATATCCGGTTATTCGTATATTGGTATTATTTTTTATCCTAATGCCAATCGTTATATTTAGTGCCTATACCTATCTAGAAGAGGGGAAAAAGAGCAATAGAACCGAAAAGGTCACCGGGGACTCTTCTGGTTACGAGGTTATTAATTTTGAGAAGTCCGAAACAGAAAGCTCTACAGAATCTGATGAAGAAGAGAAAACAGTGGAAAGTGATGAAGAAGCGATCGAGGTTCAAAAGACTGTACTGCCAGATACTACGATAAAGAGTACAGAATCCACCGACAAAGGCACTGATAAAAATGCAGGCACTTCAACTGAACCTGTTTCGGCAAAACCTAATTCAAATAAAGTTATTTATCATACAGTTAAAAAGGGAGAAAATCTTTATAGGATTTCTCTGAAATATTATCATTCAAAAGCTGGAGAAGAAGTCATCCGAAAAGCAAACAATCTTAAGGGTGATGAAATCTACCTGGGACAAGTCTTAGAAATACCATTAAACAAGTGACCGATCATTTTTTGATCGGTTTTTTTTATGTAAAATTTCATATTTTTATGGACAAGTTCATATTTATAATAAAGAGGTGGTTAGAGATGGATAAACCAATCCAATTACTTGAACATACTGATGAAGCAACGAAACAAATGTTAGAAAACGTTCGTAAAAGAAAGGTGAAATTTGATAATGCGAAAAAATGGCATTATGTAACTATTTATTCCATGCTGCTATTTGCCTTCCTATTTTTTAGTTATTTCTACTTTATCATTGCCAAGCAATACTCTTATTCTTTTTTTGCTATGTTCTCAGCCTCAGTTAGTGACGCTATGAACCTCAGTTTGTTAGGAATAACAGCAATCCTGTATGGTGCGATGAATGTATTAAGGCAGCAGAAGGATAAAAAAGAGAAAGAATATCAGGAATTAAGGTGTGAAATAGTCAACCGTAGTAAAGATTTATGGAAAAAGGAAGAACATTGGAAAAACCGCCATGTTGATTTTCAAGTAATGAAGAAAACCTATGACATTAATCTTTATCACGAAAAAAAATAAGAAGCAGCCCTTGTCTGCTTCTTTATAACATCAAAAAAACTTCTTCTTACCTTGCTCATCTTTTAATATTTCAACTGCTTCAAGGAAGCGCTGTGAATGGATAATTTCACGCTCGCGCAGGAACCTAAGACCATCATTTAGATCGGGATCATCACTCAGATTAATGA
This sequence comes from Neobacillus niacini, assembly GCF_019749295.1. Classification (GTDB taxonomy): domain Bacteria; phylum Bacillota; class Bacilli; order Bacillales; family Cytobacillaceae; genus Neobacillus; species Neobacillus niacini_D. The sequence continues at coordinate 145,448 of NZ_JACWFG010000003.1, read as the reverse complement.
TCCATTGATAAGTTGCCCTTGCCTTTTCTTCAGCAGCAATATCTTCGTAAAGGTCCGCAATTGGGTCTCCTTTTGCTTGAATATAGGAAGCTGTCCAAGGGACACCAGAGGAATTTTCATAATACAAGGCATTATCATGAATGGCGTAGTGATCACCTAAACCTGCTGCTTTCATCATTTCCGGAGTGGCGTCCTTCGTAAGTTTATATATCATTGTGGCAATCATTTCAAGATGGGCAAATTCCTCTGTTCCGATATCCGTTAATAATCCAATAACTTTATCTGGGATGGAATATCTTTGATTTAAATACCGCAACGCCGCTGACAGTTCACCATCTGCACCGCCATATTGCTCCACTAAATATTTAGCTAGAGTTGGATTACAAGTACTTACACGAACCGGATATTGAAGCTTTTTTTCATATATCCACATTTATACAATTCCCTCCCTCAGTTTAGAAAAGTAGTTTAAACTTGCCAAGGCCATGGAGGTTCATTCCAATTCCAAGGGTGTGCGGAGTAGCTGTTGCCGAACTGCTGAAGTGGACCAAACTGACTTTCAAATGCCTTTTTCAATGTTTTTCTTTCTTTTGCATAATGATTGAATTGCTTAATAGCTTCAAGGTCGTCCGGATGTGTGTCTAAATAGAGTGTTAATTCAACTAAGACAAAGTCAACTGTTTGCAGCTGTTCCATCATTTGATAATATTCAGGCGGGATTTGTTTCATCTAGGAATGCCCCCCTTAGCTTTCTCAAATGGGTTGTAGTAAGGGTCGTAAAATGCTTTCCATAGTGTTCCTGCTCTTAGTGCTTCCTGTGGTGAGAATTGTGGAAGGTTTGGCGGTTGAAATCCGATATATAGATTTGGTGGAGTTGAAAAGGTTTTTTCTACAATTGGCTTGCAAGGGTCAAATGGACTAGCGATAGGGTGCCAGGTTTTATATAGAGTAAACATAGTAGCCCTCCCTTAATTAACATCATTAATAAATATGAAAATTTTTGGGAATCATGACTTAAAACTTTTATTAAAAAGGATAAATCCATGTTTTGTTGAAGTATAATAGGGTAGGCAGGATATTTACTTAGAGGTGATGGATAGTGTTTGTAAAAAATATGATGATTCCACAGCATGCGTGTGTGACGGTCCAGGAAGACACAACATTGGCTGAAGCATTAGAACAGCTGGAAGCAAACCAAATTGATGGGGTGCCCGTTTTACAGGGAGATAAGTATCTGGGGGTCGCAACACGATACAAAATATATGAAAGTTACTTCTTATCCGGAAAACAAAAGGATGATTTTTTAAAGAACTCCAAAGTAAAAGATATAGCTACACATCAAGAAAAGTACCTATTGGGTGAAGAAGTATTTGAAAAAACTCTTCTAGACTTGAAAGACTTCCCTTTACTGGCTGTAGTCAGCTCAGAACGTAAATTTCTGGGAGTGGTTACACGATCCGATGTGCTTTCCACTTTTCAAAGCGCTTTTGGAGTAAATCGCCCAGGGGTTAGAATTGCCTTTACATCTGTAGAAACAGAGGGGCGTATTGCGCGACTATCTGAAATTGCACATCACTTCCATGAACATATTATATCTCTAGTAACTTTTGATGAGACTGATAAATTAGTTCGAAGAATTGTAATGAAGGTTGAAAAGAAAGACAATATTGATCGGTTTACGAAGAAACTTGAAGAACAAGGATTCCGTATCTTAAGCATTCAGGAAGACTAATTTTTCTTAAGTGAAAGAAATGAAATCCTTCTCATACAATGTATGGGAGGGATTTTTTTGCTGAAGATTACATTACGGCTAATACTTATTTTTTTGTGCGGCTATTTAGTAATTGAATGGTTTCCAATTACTTATCCCATTGATTTATCTGAAATTTTGGTCGGACCTATTATTTATCCATTAGAATTTTTTGCTGCCACATTAGCTTTTTTCTTTTGTATTTTCTTCAGTCTGCAGCTATTTCAAGAGATTCATCGCCTTACAATGAAAATAGTGAAGAAGAAACACAGCAAACGTTAGTCCTGTTTGGTTTTAGTCTCCTTTATGGTATGATTTTAAGTAAATATTAAGAATGGAAAAGGGGAAAGCATGGGGTATATCATCGTTTTGCTTCTGATTGTGGGAGCAGCTCTTATTTTGTATATGGTTAAAGAAGCATTTAAAAATCAACTGGTGCATCATGAGATGGCTTTTGAAGATTTTCCTAGCTCGTTTGGGTCTGTATCGGTATTTTTTATCTCAGATATTCATAAGCGTCTAATTTCTGACGAAATCATCAACAATGTTACCGGAAAAGCCGATATCATAGTAATTGGCGGGGATTTAACCGAGAAGAGTGTTCCGTTTGAACGTGTTAAAAAGAACCTCGAAAAACTAAAAAAAGCAGGACCAGTGTATTTTGTTTGGGGAAACAATGATTATGAAACGGACTATCGTAAATTAGATGCAATCCTTTTAGATTCTGGTGTAAAAGTATTAGCTAATACAGCTGCTACTTTTGAATCTGTGGACGGAGATAAATTATCACTGCTTGGTGTAGATGACCTTAATCAAGAACGAGACAGACTTGACTTGGCATTATTAGACGCTGAGGAAAAAAGCTTTAAAATATTAGCAAGTCATTACCCTGACATTACTGACAAAATATTACCTGAACATAATATAAGATTGGTGTTAAGTGGTCATACTCACGGAGGGCAAATACATATTTTGGGTTACAGTCCATTTGAGGCAGGAAAGGTAGAAAAATTAGAAAATACCACTTTATTAATTAGTAACGGGTATGGTACAACAGGAGTTCCTCTAAGATTAGGAGCTCCTGCACAATGTCATTTAATTACGATTAAAAAGGGGCAGCAGTAATCTTTTACTTGGATAAAATCGGGGGAATTAGGATGGCGGACCAAGTAGGTAAGTATAATATTAAAGCTGCTGCATTAATGCTGGGGATTCAGCCTGGAACGCTAAGAGCATGGGAAAGACGTTATCAAATGATTGCACCAGTTAGAAATGAAGCAGGACATCGATTATATACAGAAGAGCATATTAAGATTCTCAAGTGGTTAATAAAAAAAGTGGATCAGGGATTTACCATTAGTCAAGCTATTTCCTTAATGGGGCATAATCAGATACAAATGGCTTCTGAAGGCTTAAACCTTAAACAAAGTAACCCATTAAACGGTTTAACTGACTCACTATATGATGCCTTAATCCACTTTGAAAATGAGAGGATTAATGAAGTAATCAATTCAATGTTTAGTATCTTTACGATGGAAAAAGTAGTTTTAGATATTTTTAGTCAGGTCCTTATAAAAATTGATGATTCTTTTAAAAATGGGAAAATAAACAATGTACAAAGAAGGTATTCTTCATCCTGCTTAAAAGCTCGAATTACAACGATCATTGAAAGCTTTCCTGTTAATCATAATCCCAATAAAGCAGTAAGTCTCACTTTCTCGCAGGATGGTGAGGATTTTGGGCAGCTAATGATCTGCTTTTATTTAAGAAAGCGTGGAATAGAGGTAGTTAATATTGGCCATTTTTATTCTGAGGGTGATCTTAAAGAAACTTTGGAAATCATACATCCTGATATATGTATCATCTCTTGTAATGATCAGAAAGACTTAAATGAAGCACTTTCACTTGTTGAACTGCTATCCTTAAATCATGATGAAATTACCATAGGTCTTGGCGGTAAAGCAATTACCGCCTTGAAATCGTCTGATAAGGATCGCTATTCAACCCATATTTTCGGGCAGACTATTAATGAATGGGAATCTTGGCTGATGGAACGTATGGTATTTTAGACAAAGCACCAACCACCTCCGTTGACATACACTAGGGATAAGAGTTATGTCACGGCAGGGGGCAAAAGAGCATGCGCTTAGAACGCTTAACAGTCAATAAGATTAAAATTTTTTTAACCTCTGATGATTTAATGGAAAGGGGACTTTCCAAAGACGATATTTGGAAAGATTCAATTAAATGGCATCAACTATTCCATGACATGCTGGAAGAAGCAAGCGTGGAATTTGATGTTGAGATTCAAGGATCTGTGGCAGTTGAAATATTTTCCTTACAGGCCCAAGGAATGATTATGATCATTACGGTTGATGAAAATATTGAAGATGAAGAAGAAGAAGTATTATTTGATGGTTTTGTAGAAATGCAAGTAAGGGTTGAAGGCTGTGAAAACCTGCTGTACCAATTCGAGAGTATAGAAAATATTATTGATCTATCACACACGCTGACTTTACTAAAAGTTAATGGCGGCAGTTTATATTCCTATAATAATCGTTATTACTTACTTATGAATAATATAGATTCCTCCATCGTAGAAAAAATTGCGGCATTTTTATCAGAATACGGAAATCCTTCAATTTTAAGCACACATTTACTTGCTGAGTATGGCAATCAAATTATAGAGAATAATGCGGTGGAAACGATACGAAAATATTTTAAGTAGATAGTTATTTTTGAGACAAAGGAGCCCACCGCTCCTTTTTGTTTTGTTTAGGAGCTGCATCATACTTCAATAAAAAATGACAGCGGTTACAAAAAGCATCTCAGAAATAGGGAAAAGTGTATTTTTCATCTTGCATAAATCCATTAGTCGTGTATACTTGTGTCTGAAAGCGACAACAATTGTTAAAGTGATTTCTAGGAGGTTTACAGATGGTAGCCGAAAAAAGTAATGAAAAAACTAATCAAGAGACTGAAAATAATGTGTTAACTTCAACGCAGACAGTAATACATAAAGCTCTTGAGAAGTTAGGTTATCCTGAAGAAGTATATGAGCTCTTAAAAGAGCCGTTACGGATGATGACCGTGAAAATTCCAATTAGAATGGATGACGGTTCAATTAAAATATTTACTGGCTATCGTGCACAGCATAACGACGCTGTCGGTCCAACTAAGGGTGGAATTAGGTTTCATCCCAATGTAACAGAGACTGAAGTAAAGGCCCTTTCGATTTGGATGAGCTTAAAATGCGGTATTGTCGATCTTCCATATGGCGGTGGAAAAGGCGGTATCATTTGTGATCCACGTGACATGTCATTTAGAGAGTTAGAAAGATTAAGTCGTGGGTATGTACGTGCAATAAGTCAAATTGTTGGACCAACAAAAGATATACCGGCGCCAGATGTTTTTACAAATTCTCAAATTATGGCTTGGATGATGGACGAGTATAGTCGTATAGATGAATTTAATTCTCCAGGCTTTATTACAGGCAAGCCTTTGGTTCTAGGCGGCTCTCATGGACGTGAATCGGCTACTGCAAAAGGTGTAACCATTTGTATACGGGAAGCAGCAAAAAAGAAAGGAATTCAAATTGAGGGTGCCAGGGTTGTTGTTCAAGGCTTTGGTAATGCAGGCAGCTATTTATCTAAATTCATGCACGACGCAGGAGCTAAGGTAGTAGGTATTTCTGATGCATATGGAGCTTTATATGATCCAGATGGACTTGATATTGACTATCTTTTGGATCGCCGTGATAGCTTCGGAACTGTGACGAAATTATTTAATAACACAATTTCGAACAAGGAACTCCTAGAGCTGGATTGTGACATTCTCGTTCCGGCAGCGATAGAAAATCAGATTACTGCTGAAAATGCTCACAATATTCGTGCAAGTATTGTGGTTGAGGCTGCTAACGGACCAACAACACTTGAGGCAACTGAGATCCTGACAGAACGTGGAATTTTACTTGTACCAGATGTATTAGCTTCAGCTGGAGGAGTAACGGTTTCCTACTTTGAATGGGTTCAAAATAATCAAGGCTATTATTGGTCTGAAGAAGAAGTTGAAGAAAAACTAGAAAAAGTAATGGTAAAATCATTTAACAATATTTATGATACAGCGCAAACAAGGCGTGTAGATATGCGCTTATCTGCCTATATGGTCGGTGTTAGAAAAATGGCTGAGGCCAGCCGGTTTAGAGGATGGATTTAAAAGCATTACTATTGAAACATAATGGAAAAACTCCTATCATTGTCAGGTAGGAGTTTTTTTATGGAATAATAAATTGAGGTGATCAATTTGCAACTAGAAGATATTATTATTGTCGGAGGGGGACCATGTGGTTTAGCAGCAGCCATTGCATTTAAAGAAATTGGGCTAAATCCTCTCATCATTGAAAAAGGGAATGTTGTGAATGCTATCTATCATTACCCTACTCATCAAACATTTTTTAGTACAAGTGAAAAGCTGGAAATCGGTGATGTCCCTTTCATTACTGAAAGCTATAAACCAAAAAGAAATCAAGCACTCGTTTATTATCGGGATGTTGTTAAGCGGAAAAGTCTGCGTATTAATGCCTTTGAAAAAGTATCAAAGGTGCAAAAGGAGGAAAAAGGTTTTCAAGTAGTTACGAATAAACAGGTATATCAGACTCAGTTTGTTGTAGTAGCCACAGGATACTACGATCACCCAAATTATATGAATGTCCCTGGGGAAGATTTACAGAAGGTGTCTCATTATTTTAAAGAAGCACACCCTTACTTTGATAAGGACGTTTGTGTAATCGGCGGGAAAAATTCTAGTGTTGACGCAGCACTTGAACTTGTTAAAGCAGGTGCACGAGTTACGGTTTTATACCGTGGTAAAGAATATTCAACGAGCATTAAGCCTTGGATCCTCCCTGAATTTGAGGCATTAGTACGAAATGGAACCATTACGATGGAATTTAATTCCCATATTATAGAGATAACCGATGATCAAGTAAGATATAAAAAAGATGGAGAAGAAAAGAGCATATATAATGATTTCGTTTTTGCGATGACTGGGTATCGGCCTGATCATAAATTTTTATATAATATGGGAGTAATCATTGACGAAGAAACGGGAAGGCCACTTTTTAATTCAGACACAATGGAGACGAATATAGAAGGTATTTATATTGCAGGTGTGATTGCAGCAGGTAACAATGCGAACGAGATATTTATAGAAAACGGCAGGTTCCATGGCGGTCTTATTGCAAATTCAATTAAAGACAAAGGTGTAAAAGGGTGAAAAAATCATATGAAAAAAGTTGTATTGTTAACAACAGGCGGAACAATTGCCAGTAAGCCTAATAAGGATTCAGGTAAATTAGCTTCTGGGGAATTAACAGGGGAAGAACTTGCTGCAATGTGTAATTTGCCGGGTGATATTGAAGTCATTGTTGATTCCGTATTTCAAAAGGCAAGTATACATATTACGTTTGAAGATTTAGTGTTTTTAAAGGACAAAATCAAGCAATATTTTGAGGATGAGAGTGTTTCTGGAGTGGTGGTAACCCATGGAACAGACACCCTTGAGGAAACAGCCTACTTTCTTGATTTAACTATTCTGGATCCACGGCCAGTGGTAATAACAGGATCCCAGCGTTCGCCTGATGATGTTGGAAGCGATGTTTACATAAACCTTAGACATGCTATTTATTCTGCCTGTTCAGAGGATTTACTAAACGCAGGGGCTGTTGTCGTGTTCAATGAACGAATTTTTGCCGCTCGGTATGTAAAAAAAGAACATGCCTCCAATATACAGGGATTTAACGTGTTTGGATTCGGTTATCTTGGAATTATCGATAATGATGTTGTCCATATTTTTCAAAAGCCGATAAAACGTGAATTTTTTGAGATTAAGTCGCCAATTCCTGAAGTCGAAATTGTAAAATGTTATATCGGTGCTGATGGAAAATTTATTAAGGCTGCGAGGGAGTCCGGTGTAAAAGGAATCATCCTTGAAGGTGTTGGACGCGGTCAAGTTGCTCCTAATATGATGGAGGAAATAGAAAAGTCCCTTTCTGAAGGAATTATTCTGGTGGTTACAACGAGTGCTGAAGAAGGTTCTGTGTATACTACTTATGATTATAAAGGCAGTGCATATGACTTATTTCAGAAGGGTGTAATACTAGGAAGTGATAATGATTCTAAAAAGGCTAGAATTAAATTAGCAGTTGCACTTGCCAGCGGACTTGAGAAAATAAATTTTTAATAAAGCAATTACTAAAAGGAAATAATCTTTCATTTAATTAATATCAATATCATGTTAGGATTAAGTATACGAATTGATTTTGAAATGAGGATTATCCATGCTGGGAATATTATCAGCCGGCATCGCCCCAGGATTGGCTTTGCTGAGCTATTTCTATTTAAAAGATGAATATGAGTCAGAGCCAATATCCGTAGTTATGAGGACATTCATGTACGGTGCTCTTCTGGTGTTTCCAATCATGTTTATTCAGCATGTGCTCCAAACAGAAAATATCATTAAATCAGGATTTATCGATGCATTCCTTTCCTCTAGTTTGCTTGAAGAGTTTTTTAAATGGTTTATCCTGTTCTACGCTATTTACCAGCATGTTGAATTGGATGAACCTTTTGATGGTATTGTATATGGTGTGGCTGTTTCGCTTGGTTTTGCCACCGTTGAAAATATATTTTATTTGATTGCTAATGGAATTGAACATGCCATGGCAAGGGCATTGCTTCCAGTCTCTAGTCATGCGCTGTTCGGAGTCATTATGGGATTTTACTTAGGAAAAGCTAAATTTACGGAAGGAAAAAAACAAAAATGGGTATTAGCATCACTACTTTTGCCGTTTATCCTTCATGGCTCTTATGATTATATTTTAATTTCACAAGAAAACTGGATTTATATTATTTTACCTTTCATGATCTTTCTTTGGTGGTTTGGCTTAAGAAAGGTTAAAATGGCGAAAATCCTTACGACAAACCATAAGAAAAAGCAATATTCAACGCAAAATACCTTTCATTCATAATAGAAATTCCCTTCATTCTAAATGAAGGGGATTTTTTTTGAATAAATTTCCCATTACAACAAAAAATAGGCTTACATCTAAAAAGATTTACAACTGGGGGTTACTTTACCATGAAGAAGATCGTTACGTTTATTTTACCAATCATAATCTCCCTTTGTATGATGCCATTTACGTTTCTAGAGGACAACAAGGCATTTGCATTCTCCAATCAGGTCGTTCAACAGGGTGCTGTTGGAGAGGATGTCATTGAGCTTCAATCTAGACTACAGTATTTGGGTTTTTACAATCGGAAAATTGATGGTGTGTTCGGATGGAGTACCTATTGGGCATTAAGGAATTTTCAATATGAATTTGGAATGACAATTGATGGACTTGCAGGTACAGAAACAAAGGCAAAATTAGTCAAAGCTAGTAAATATGATAAAAACTTTGTAAAAGAACAAATCAATAAAGGAAATAAATTTACACATTACGGTGGAGTAGACCAAAAAAAGCAGACTGCACCGCCGCCAAAAGCACCAGCTAAATCACCTGCGAAGGCACCCGCCCAAACACCTGCAAAAACAGGCAGTCAAAAACAGGCTGCACCAAAGCAAACAGCACCAAAAGAAGCGGCACCAAAGCAGGCAACACAAAAAGCACCAAATAAACCAACTGCGGCTAATACTCCAGGCGGTTTCTCAAGTAACGATATTCAATTAATGGCTAATGCTGTTTATGGTGAATCCAGAGGTGAACCGTATACGGGTCAAGTGGCAGTTGCTGCCGTTATCTTAAACCGTGTAAATAGCGCATCTTTCCCAAACACTGTTTCAGGAGTTATTTTTGAACCTGGTGCATTCACCGCTGTTGCGGATGGTCAAATTTGGCTGACTCCAAATGAACAAGCTAAAAAAGCAGTACTAGATGCGATCAATGGCATTGATCCAACTGGGGAAGCACTATATTATTTTAACCCGGCTACTGCTACAAGTAAGTGGATTTGGTCAAGACCACAAATTAAACGAATTGGGAAACATATATTTTGCGAATAGAGGGGTGAAATGGATGATTAGAGGAATAATCATAGGTGTTCTAGCAGTAGGTGTTGCAGGTACAGCATACTGGGGTTATCAAGAACATCGCGAGAAAAATGCAATATTAATAAATGCAGAAAATAATTATCAACGTGCATTTCATGATCTTACCTATGAGATGGACTTACTTCACGATAAGATTGGAACGACTCTAGCAATGAACTCAAGACATTCCTTGTCACCTTCGTTAGTAGAGGTTTGGCGATTAACTTCGGAAGCTCATAATGATGTCGGTCAACTTCCATTGACATTGCTCCCTTTCAATAAAACAGAGGAGTTTTTGGCTCAAATCGGAAAGTTTAGTTATCAAACGGCAGTAAGAGATTTAGATAAAGAACCTTTATCAGATGAGGAATATAAAACATTAAAGGTTCTTTACAAACAATCAGGTGAAATTCAAAATGAACTGCGTAATGTACAGCATATGGTTTTGGAAAATAATCTCCGCTGGATGGATGTTGAGCTTGCCCTGGCATCAGGGAAGGAAACTACAGACAATACCATTATAGATGGATTTAAAACAGTTGAAAAAACAGTATCTGGCTATGATGAAAGCGATTTTGGACCAAGTTTTACCAACATGCAAAATAAGGATGAAAATTATAATAAAATTAAAGGAAAAAGTATTTCCGAAAAAGAAGCCATTAGCATAGCAAAAAAATATATGAAATTTGATGGGAATGCTGAAGTAAAAGTAACTGAGAATGGCAAGGGGTCGGACTACGGTTTTTATAGTGTATCAATAAGAAACAAGAAAACGGGTCAAGAGGGCAGTATGGATATTACAAAAAAAGCCGGTTATCCAATATGGTTTATTAATCACAGAGAAGTGAATAAGCAGAAGATTAGTTTAAATGATGCTAATCTCAAAGCTGCAGCTTTTCTGAAGGAAAATGGTTATAAAAATCTAGAATTATTCGAGAGCATGCAATATGATAACACAGGGGTCTTTAATTTTGTCACCAGTGAGAACAAAATTAGGATTTATCCTGAAGCTATCAAGGTAGAAGTGGCGCTCGATAATGGCAGCATAATTGGTTTCTCGTCAGAGGAATATCTAAAATCATTAGATGATACAAGGAAAATTGAAAAACCAGTATTAACTAGTGAACAAGCTCGGACAAAAGTAAATCCTAGATTTAAGGTCATGGAAGAGAGACAAGCGATTATCGTTAATGATCTAAACAAAGAAGTGTTATGTTATGAATTCCTGGGAACTATCGATGATGACACATACAGAATCTTTATAAATGCTGTAGATGGTACAGAAGAGGAAGTAGAAAAGCTAAAGAATGCTGAAGAAGTTTACGACGAGGTTATTTAAGGATTTAGAATAAAACTATACCATCACTCCAATAATAGTAGTAATTGTAATTATTTGGAGTGATGGTATGAAAGCAGTAGAAAGAATATTAATAAAGGTAGTTATTATCCAATTTATCTTTCTATTTTTAGCTCAGTTTTTTCTACATCAGTTAGATATATTTCCACAATTAGAACAGTTAACAAAATATGAAGGAGTAAATGAGAATACATTTACTGAAATATTACAAACCTTTAGCGGCAATTAAAAAAGCAGGAATCCTGCTTTTTTTTTATGATTAAAGTGGGGAAAGTAATAAGAAAATCCATATAAAAATGTTAAAAACAAGAGGCAACCACCTTTCTTATGGTAAAATAAATATATGGGCGTACAAGACGATCATGAATGACCTAGGAGGATTTATGGAGAAAAAAATATCAATTGCCATTGATGGCCCTGCTGCAGCCGGCAAGAGTACAGTAGCAAAAGTTGTCGCAGAAAAGTTATCCTACATATATATCGATACAGGAGCTATGTATCGGGCCTTGACATACAAAGCAATGGTTAACAACCTTAATTTAGAAGATGAAGACCTTCTATTAGACAGTTTACTAACAACAAAGTTGGAGCTATATCCTTCCCCAAATGGACAATTGGTATTTCTTGATAATCAAGAAGTGACGGAAGCAATACGATCATCAGAAGTTACGAATTCTGTTTCGATTGTAGCCAAGCACCAGAAGGTACGAGAAGAAATGGTAAGAATGCAGCAATCCTTCGCAGTAAATGGAGGAGTTGTAATGGATGGAAGAGATATAGGAACTCATGTGCTTCCAAATGCGGAGGTAAAGGTTTTCCTGCTTGCAAGTGTCGAGGAGAGAGCAGTTAGACGCCACACAGAGAACCTTAAAAAAGGTTATCCGTCCAATTTAGAACAATTAAGGGAAGAAATTGCCCGGCGTGATAAAATTGATTCTGAGCGAGAGTTTGCACCGTTAAAAAAAGCGGATGACGCTATTGAAATTGACACCACAGCTTTGTCTATCCCTGAAGTAGTTGAAAAAATAATGGCTCTCGTAAATGAAAGGGTTGGATAAGTGTGACGTTTTATTCGTTTGCTAGGTCGGTTGTGGCTGGGATTTTTAAACCGATGTACAGAATTGAAGTTATTGGGTTAGAGCATTTTCCTAAAGAAGGCGGAGTACTTCTTTGCACGAATCATATTCATAATTTTGATCCCTTAGTCGTAGGCGCTACAGCTCCAAGACCCGTCCATTTTATGGCTAAGGAAGAAATATTCAAGGTTCCTGTTTTAGGTAATATTGTAAGAAAGTGTAATGCTTTCCCAGTAAAAAGAGGAATGGGAGACAGAGAAGCACTAAGGGCTGGATTAAAAGTTTTAAAAGACGGAAATGTTTTTGGCCTTTTTCCTGAAGGGACTAGGAGTAAGACAGGAGAAATCGGAAAAGGATTATCTGGAGCTGGTTTTTTTGCTCTGAGGACTGAAGCCTATGTACTGCCTTGTGCCATAATTGGACCGTATAAAAGTTTCGGAAAGCTAAAGGTGGTTTATGGAAAGCCGATTGCTATGGAAGAAGTGAGGAGTAAGAAAGCCTCTGCCGATGAGGCAACTGAATTAATTATGTCAGAAATCCATAAACTTATTATAGAGCATAGGTAGCTTCTGCTTGACAAAAAAGGCTATTTGTAAGAAGTTAATAAAAAGAGATTTTATTAGAATATTCACTCGTTTTTCATTAAGAAATTATATAATTTCATTTAGTAGTTATTGGATTAAGGAGGAATACATATGTCGGAAGAAATGAACCAAGTAGAAGTTAAAAATTATACCATTGGTGATAAAGTCACTGGACAAGTTACTAAGGTAGAAGAGAAACAAGTAATTGTAAATATTCAGGATAGTAAACATGACGGTATTATCCCAATCAGTGAGCTTTCTAGTCTTCATGTTGAAAAAGCCTCTGATGTTGTTTCTGAGGGTGATGAGTTAGATCTTGAAGTACTTAAAGTAGAAGAGGATGCTATTATCTTATCTAAAAGAAAAGTTGATGCCGAGAAAGCCTGGGTGAATCTTGAGGAACGTTTCAATAGTGGTGAAGTCTTTGAAACTGAAGTAAAAGATGTTGTTAAAGGCGGTCTAGTTGTAGATTTAGGCGTACGCGGCTTTGTTCCTGCGTCTTTGGTTGAAGCGCATTATGTTGAAGATTTTTCTGATTACAAAGGTAAAAACCTTACCTTTAAAATTGTGGAACTTGATAGAGAAAAAAATCGTTTAATCCTCTCACATCGTGCAGTGGTGGAAGAAGAGAAGGGAAAACAAAAGAAAAATCTATTAAGTGCCATCACACCTGGACAAGTTATTGATGGAACTGTGCAAAGAATAACAGATTTTGGTGCTTTCGTTGACATTGGCGGAATCGATGGACTTGTTCATATTTCTCAGTTGTCACATCAACATATTGAGAAACCATCAGACGTTGTACAAGAAGGTCAACAAGTAAAAGTTAAAGTTTTAAGTGTGGACCGCGATAATGAAAGAATTTCTTTATCTATTAAAGAAACACAACCAGGACCATGGTCACAAGTATCAGAAAAGGCTCCTAAGGGCAGTACATTAACTGGAACCGTTAAAAGATTAGTTTCCTATGGTGCTTTTGTGGAAGTTTTTCCTGGGGTTGAAGGACTTGTTCATATCTCACAAATTGCTCATAAGCATATCGGTACACCACATGAGGTATTGAAAGAAGGCCAGGAAGTACAAGTTAAAGTGTTAGAGGCTAATGAACAAGAACAAAGACTTTCTTTAAGCATCAAAGATCTTCTTGAAAAAGATGCAGAAGAAAACTTTGATTATGAGCTTCCTGAAGAATCTAAAGGATTTCAGCTTGGTGAAATGATTGGCGATAAGTTAAAGAATCTGGGAAAATAATGGTGATAATAAGTGTCTAGATCTGAACGGAAATGGGATCATATTCGCTATGCCTTAGAAACAGGGCAAAAGCGATTAACATCATTTGATGATATACAGTTTATTCATCAAAGTTTACCAAACATTAATGTTTCAGATGTCTCTTTTCACCAAAAAATTGGCGGACTTTCTTTAAGTTCGCCAATTTTTATCAATGCAATGACTGGTGGCGGAGGCGAGAAGACCTACTCTCTGAATAAGCAGCTTGCTATGGCGGCTAGGGAATTAGGACTAGCTATGGCAGTTGGGTCACAAATGTCAGCACTGAAGGACAAGTCTGAGAAATATACATATGAGGTCGTACGCAAAGAAAACCCTTCGGGGGTTCTCATTGCAAACTTAGGGAGTGAAGCAACTCCTGACCAAGCAAAGATGGCAATTGATATGCTCGAGGCCAATGCCTTGCAAATCCATTTAAATGTAATACAGGAACTCGCAATGCCAGAAGGAGACCGGGACTTTTCCGGGGCCCTAAAACGGATAGAAAAAATTATTAGAGAGATTGATGTTCCTGTTATTGTAAAAGAGGTTGGATTCGGTATGTGTAAAGAAACCGTTGAATCTCTAGCAGGTGTAGGGGTTTCAGCTGTGGATGTGGGGGGATTTGGCGGAACAAACTTTGCTGAAATAGAAAATAAGCGCAGCGATAAAATGCAAGCTTTTTTTAATCAGTGGGGAATCCCTACAGCTATTTCTATTTCAGAAGCCTCACAGTCTTCTCTACCGGTTTCTATAATTGGTTCAGGTGGTTTTACTTCAAGTATTGATATTGCAAAGGGAATAGCGTTAGGAGCGAGTCTCACCGGCTTTGCAGGCCATTTCTTAAAAATTCTGGTTGAAGAAGGAATTGAATCACTTATTGAAGAAGTCTCATCCCTTCACAATGGGTTAATTATGATTATGACTGCTTTAGGGGCAAGCTCTATTTCGGAATTACAAAGAGCTCCTTTAATGATATCTGGTCAAACATTTCATTGGTTATCACAAAGAGGAATTGATACAAAAGCATACAGCCAGCGTACGATCAAATAAGCTCCCGCAGCCAACGGGAGCTTTATTTGTTAACTATACTTATTATCGTTTAAGCCTCTTGCTTCCTCAGGACTTTGAAGTTTGGCTGCACCAGGATAATGCAGCGCTTGGTCACGATCTGATTCGACTTTACCACTTGCTCTTAACTTTTTTTCTTGACGATCCTTTCCCATTTTTACACACCTCCTCCTATTAACATGATTTTGTTGACGAAAGATTATTCAGCGAAGTATGAAACTACATAAAGAATACCGATAATGGAAATAGTAGGAGGTGTGTGATAATGGAGGGTTCCGTGTTTTATTGGATACTTTGGTTATTTTGGGTGTGCATTACATTCTTTTTTAACAAACAAAATCCATATCGGACAAAATTAGCTGTTGTTATCTTAATGGTCATTATTCTTTCGGATGTACATTTTTTAGTTGAGAGTTTCCAGTTTTATGCTAGTGGATTGTTTATGCTGCTATTATCTTATATTATTTTGGGTAAGAAAAAGCTGGGTTCATTGCTATATGCCTTTATTTGTTCATTTATTGTAACAATTTCATATGTCACCTTTAACTTATTTGTCATCTTTGATCCAGTCTGGGTGATATTTCAAAAGGAATGGATGATGGGGGTTTGTATTAGCTTCCTGGCAATCATCTTGCAAACGTCTTTAAAAGACAGATTATTGATAGTTGTTAGCGGTACTATGCAAGGAGAGATACTCTATGCATTTTACCTAAGTAAATTTGAATTTTCCTATCCCATAGGAACAATAGCTTACCTAGATGTTGCTTCTTTAGTAATTATTTTGCTGGTGGGGTGGGGCGCCCTGGAAAATGCCGGTACATTCTTTCAAAACCATTTTCATTTTTTGGAAAAAGGGAAGCAAAAATCATCATAAAACTGACTTATTAAGTTTTACCATTGCAGGAAAGGTTTCACATTGCTAAAATAATATGGTTAGACCCTTCTTTAGGATAGAAGGGTTTCTTTATCATTAGTACGCAATTGCTTGATTATAAATTGAGTTTCTCTGCTTTAACGATAAAAATAACAAAATAATATTGATAATATATGGATAGAAAGGATGGCGATTATAATGGTAAAACCTGTTATAGCCATTGTAGGGCGACCGAATGTTGGAAAGTCAACCATTTTTAACAGAATTGTTGGAGAAAGAATTTCCATCGTTGAGGATATCCCAGGAGTAACACGTGATCGAATTTATAGCTCTGGGGAATGGTTAACTCATGATTTTAATGTAATTGATACAGGGGGAATTGATATCGGGGATGAACCATTTCTCGAACAAATCCGCCAACAGGCAGAAGTTGCTATAGATGAAGCCGATGTGATTATTTTTTTAACAAATGGCAGAGAAGGAGTTACTGCTGCAGACGAAGAGGTAGCAAAGATTTTGTATAAATCTAAAAAACCTATCGTATTAGCTGTTAACAAAATAGATAATCCTGAAATGCGTGAACAAATCTATGATTTTTATTCTTTAGGATTTGGTGAACCGGTACCTGTCTCAGGCTCTCACGGTCTTGGACTAGGAGACTTGTTGGATGAGGCCGCTAAACATTTTCCGAAGAATAAGGGACAAGATTATGCTGAGGATGTTATTAAATTTTCTTTAATTGGCAGACCGAATGTAGGGAAGTCATCATTAGTTAATGCCATTTTGGGAGAAGACCGTGTAATTGTAAGTGATATAGCTGGAACAACTAGAGACGCAGTCGACTCACCTTATACCTATAATGGAGATAAGTATGTCATAATCGATACGGCAGGTATGCGTAAAAAAGGTAAAGTATATGAGAGCACTGAAAAGTATAGTGTACTGCGTGCACTAAGGGCAATCGAACGTTCTGACGTTGTTTTAGTAGTCATTAATGCGGAAGAAGGAATCATTGAACAAGATAAGAAAATTGCTGGATATGCACATGAAGCTGGCAGGGCGATTGTTATTGTTGTCAACAAGTGGGATGCCGTCGAAAAAGATGAAAAAACAATGAAGGAACTAGAACAAAAAATTAGAGAACATTTTCTCTTCTTAAGTTATGCCCCAATTGTTTTCTTATCTGCTAAGACTAAAAAACGTATCCATACTTTACTTCCGATGATCAATACTGCTAGTGAAAACCATGCTATGAGAGTCGAAACAAGCGTTTTAAATGATATAATAATGGATGCGGTTGCGATGAACCCAACACCAACGGATAAAGGTCGTCGATTAAAAATTTATTACACTACACAAGTAGCTGTGAAACCGCCAACCTTTGTTGTTTTTGTAAATGAACCAGAGTTACTGCATTTTTCTTATGAGCGCTTCTTAGAAAACCGAATTCGAGAGGCTTTTGGATTCGAAGGAACCCCGATAAAACTTTACGCTAGAGAAAGAAAATAATTTTTACGGTGGAGTGATTTGATGCAGGATATGAAAAAAGCTGTAGCTGTTGTAGGTGCCGGTAGCTGGGGAACTGCTCTTGCGATGGTCCTTGCAGACAATGGACATGAAGTCAGATTGTGGAGCCATAATGAATCCCAGGTGCAAGAAATTAATCAATCTCATACAAATAAAAAATACTTGCCAGAAATTGTGCTGCCTGAGCTAATTGTTGGTTATGCTTCTTTAAAAGATGCTCTGGCAGGAATAAAAGAGGTTATTTTAGCGGTACCGACAAAAGCAATTCGTGAGGTAATTGGGAAAATCCGTACAGTTCAAAACTCGCCTTTAACAATTGCACATGTTAGTAAAGGAATTGAGCCAGATTCATTATTAAGAATTTCGGAACTAATTAAAGAAGAAATGCCGAGTGAGCTTTTGAAAGCAGTAGTAGTGCTCTCAGGTCCAAGCCATGCGGAGGAAGTTAGTTTAAGGCACCCAACTACTGTAACTGTATCGTCAGAAGATATGACCGCTGCAGAAGGAATACAAGATTTGTTTATCAATCATAATTTTCGAGTCTATACGAACCCGGATGTCATTGGCGTTGAGATAGGTGGAGCTTTAAAGAATATTATTGCGTTAGCTGCTGGAATCACGGACGGATTGGGGTATGGTGATAATGCAAAAGCCGCATTAATAACTAGAGGATTAGCAGAGATCGCTCGTCTTGGTACAAAAATGGGTGCTAACCCCTTAACGTTTTCGGGTTTAACGGGAATAGGGGATTTAATTGTTACATGTACAAGCGTACATTCAAGGAACTGGAGAGCAGGTAATTTACTTGGTAAAGGAAAAAACCTTGATGAGGTTCTTGAGAACATGGGGATGGTTGTAGAGGGTGTAAGAACAACCAAAGCAGCCTATCAGCTTGCCGAGAAGTACAATGTCAGCATGCCGATTACATGTGCCCTTTATGATGTATTATTTAATGGAAAAAATGCCAAGGATGCAGTGGATGTTTTAATGGCACGCGGGAAAACCCATGAAATGGAAGATTTGGTTAATATCCTTGAGGAGAGAAACCTCGAATAATAAAAAAGGTACATTTTTCATTGAAAAATAGGCATTCGATGATGCGCATTGTGCCGCGCCTGCATACAATGCAAGCGAAGCACACGTGTAGTATGAACCTTAGAGTTTGGGTTGTTTTAGTCACTAAGACTGAAGTAAGGAATTCGCCCCTCTTTACTTCAGTTTTTTTATTTGGGTAAAATCAAAAGTTTTTTATGTATTGGGCTCCCTGTGTTATAATAGCTTTCGGAATAAGGGGGGTGTCCTAATGTCACCAGGTATGCTGAAAATGTGGATTTCAATTGCAGGAATGGGACTTATGTTCCTTGCAATAATTACAATATATCTAAGCCGGTATAAGTTAAAAGGAGTGTTAAAGTTTTTAACTGGTGTGCTTGCTTATATTTTCTTAATTATTTCAGGAATTACGTTGTTTATTGTTCTTTTTACATAATACATAAAAAATAGGTGATTGTATGAATTGGAAAGTCATCGGAGTGTTACTAGTACTAACTTCCTTGTTTTTGTCAGGCTGCATGTATCCAAAGGAGAAGTTAGCAGAAAATCAAATCCCATATACAGACCAAGTCCAAGCAGTTCAACAAGCTGTAAATTCCTTTAAAGAGGATAATGGAGGTATCCTGCCGATAAAAACAAAAGATGCAGTGACTCCGATATATCAAAAATATCCGATTGAATTTAAAAAAATTGCACCCAAGTATATTGCTGAGCCGCCAGGTAATGCATTTGAAAGTGGAGGAATATTTCAATATGTTCTAATAGACGTTGAAACCAACCCGACCGTAAAACTATTAGACTTGAGAATGGCTGATACCATACGTGAAATTAATATAAGAATCAAGTCCAATGGTTACCCGCCATATAAAGATAAAATTGCTGATAATGTATATACTATTGACTTTGATGAATTAGGTTATAAGCAGGAGCCATATGCAGTTAGTCCATTTACTAATCAAAATCTTCCATTTGTCGTAACAACAAATGCTGAAGTTTTTATCGATTATCGGCAAGATTTATTTCAGAAGCTTAAGGAAAATGATAAAGAGGTAAAGCCGGGTGAGGATATACGCTATATTCTTGTGGAAGATTCCATGTTTGTTCCAGCCTATTCTTTACCTTATACAATCGACCCTGAGAATAATGAACCAGTTTTTTTAAAACAATAAGAATGCCAAATAGTCATAACCCTTCTCTTACGAAATATATTGTAGGAGAAGGGTTTTTTTTGGCATCAACGTGCCATTTATCTATTAGGTTAAAGATGAATACGGAAAATGAGTTTCTCCCGTGTTGCTTTACCTCAGGAACCCTCATTTAATCAAATGTTCAGACACAAAAGATACTAGCATATTCAAGGAATAAATAGTTAGGGGGGTAAAAAAATTTTAAAAAACTGTCATAAGAATATAGGACAACGTCATAAATATATATTGTCCAAAAATATCTTGATGGATAATATTATCCCACTTTACTCTATGATCGGGAGGGGATCACTTGGAAAAGGTTGATATTTTCAAAGATATTGCCGAAAGAACTGGCGGTGATATTTATTTAGGAGTAGTAGGTGCTGTTAGAACAGGAAAATCCACATTTATTAAAAAATTTATGGAGCTTGTGGTTTTACCGAATATAGACAATGAAGCAGAGAGATCTAGAACAGTCGACGAGCTTCCTCAAAGTGCTGCAGGTAAAACAATCATGACGACCGAGCCCAAGTTTGTTCCGAATCAAGCTGCTAGTGTCCATGTTGACGAAGGGCTTAATGTTAATATTAGACTGGTTGATTGTGTCGGCTACACCGTTCCAGGTGCAAAAGGGTATGAGGATGAAAATGGTCCTAGAATGATTACCACTCCTTGGTATGAAGAGCCAATTCCATTCCATGAAGCAGCAGAAATTGGAACCAGGAAAGTTATTCAGGAGCATTCCACGATTGGGGTTGTAGTGACTACTGATGGCACAATCGGCGAAATACCTAGAAGTAATTACATTGAAGCTGAGGAAAGAGTGATCAACGAGCTGAAAGAGGTTGGCAAACCATTTATAATGGTCGTCAATAGTGCTCAGCCATATCACCCGAGCACAGAAACACTTAGATCCAGCCTGGCAGAAAAATATGACATACCTGTATTGGCAATGAGTGTAGAAAGTATGCGTGACAGTGATGTGCTTAATGTTCTCAGAGAGGCACTATATGAGTTCCCGGTTCTTGAGGTTAATGTAAATCTCCCTAGCTGGGTAATGGTATTAAGAGAGAATCACTGGCTTCGTGAAAGTTATCAAGAAGCAGTCAAAGAAACAGTTAAAGATATAAAGAGATTAAGAGATGTTGATAGGGTCGTTCAGCAATTTAGCGACTTTGACTATATTGAAAGAGCCGGATTAGCGGGAATCGAAATGGGTCAAGGTGTTGCAGAAATTGACTTATTCGCTCCAGATGAACTTTATGATGATATATTAAAAGAAATTGTCGGAGTAGAAATAAGAGGTAAAGATCATCTCCTTGAGCTAATGCAGGATTTTGCCCATGCAAAAGCGGAATATGATCATATATCAGACGCGTTAAGAATGGTGAAGCAGACAGGTTACGGTATTGCCTCGCCATCACTATCAGACATGAGCTTGGAAGAACCAGAAATTATCCGTCAGGGTGCAAGATTTGGCGTAAGGCTGCGTGCAGTAGCTCCATCTATTCATATGATTAAGGTGGATGTTGAATCGGAATTTGCTCCAATTATCGGAACAGAGAAGCAAAGTGAAGAGCTTGTTCGCTACTTAATGCAGGACTTTGAGGATGATCCGTTATCCATCTGGAATTCAGATATTTTTGGACGCTCGCTAAGCTCCATCGTTAGGGAAGGTATCCAAGCAAAGCTATCCTTAATGCCAGAGAATGCGAGATATAAACTAAAAGAAACATTAGAGAGAATTATTAACGAAGGATCAGGCGGTTTAATTGCAATAATCCTTTAAGAGTTGAGACTCCGATTTGGGGTCTTTTTTCTTGTTTTACAAAAAACTACAGCAGAAATTCTAAAAAATAGTAGAAATTTGTAGAAATGAAGAAAAAGATTACCATTATTTCATGAAATATTCTTGATAAGCGTAAATGATTGTGATAATCTTTTAACAGACTTACGTTTGGTGCTTGAAACCTTTATATAATAAGGTTTTTTATTAAAAAGTAGATTAAAATATCAAAAGCTGCATTTTTTGATTACTTTGCCAATAAAACCGCGCTATGACGTATAGAATTGATAAAAATTGTTTAGAAATGTAGATAAGTAATCTTATTTACGATTCTTAACTATATTATTGGGAGGAGGTGAATAGCATGAACAAGACAGAACTAATTAACGCAGTTGCAGAAGCAAGCGAACTTTCTAAAAAAGACGCTACAAAAGCAGTTGATGCTGTTTTTGATTCAATTCTAGATGCTTTAAAAAATGGTGATAAAGTCCAACTAATCGGTTTTGGTAACTTTGAAGTACGCGAACGTGCAGCACGTAAAGGACGTAATCCTCAAACTGGTGAGGAAATCGAAATTGGTGCAAGCAAAGTTCCTGCATTCAAACCAGGTAAAGCGCTTAAAGACGCAGTAAAATAATTACATAAGTTTATTGCTTTAAGCGATTGCTTAGGCAAAAAGGTCATGAGTCTTGTCTCGTGACCTTTTTTCTGTTTATCAGAACTTTGAACATCACTTTTGTTGTGCTAAGATGTATTTATTATATATACTTGTTTGATATACAGTAGGGGGAATATGCATGAAAGAAGTGAATCGTACCCAAATCGAAGAGGCGGTACGTTTAATATTAACAGCAATTGGTGAAGATCCGAGCAGAGAAGGCCTACTGGATACACCGAAACGAGTAGCAAAAATGTACGAAGAGGTATTCAGCGGTCTAAGTGAAGATCCAAAAAAACACTTCGAGACCATTTTTAGTGAAGACCATGAAGAATTAGTGCTAGTGAAGGATATTCCATTCTATTCCATGTGTGAACATCATCTTGTACCTTTCTTCGGAAAAGCTCATGTTGCCTACATTCCTAAAAACGGTCGTGTAACAGGGCTAAGTAAATTAGCCAGGGCTGTAGAGGCCGTGGCTAAAAGACCTCAACTGCAGGAGAGGATTACTTCTACCATTGCCGATAGTATGATGGAAAAGTTAGATCCTCATGGAGTAATGATTGTCGTAGAGGCAGAGCATATGTGTATGACCATGCGGGGAGTAAAAAAACCAGGGTCAAAGACAGTGACAACTGCAGTTCGGGGCAATCTTGCAAATGATACCATTGCTCGTTCTGAAATATTAGCTTTAATTAAGAATTAATGGGGTGATACTATGGAGAAACGTCAATCACAAAATAGTAGTGAGTTTGTTGTAATAAAAGCTGTTGATGATGGTGTTAGTGTTATCGGGTTGACTCGAGGAAGTGATACAAAATTTCATCATTCAGAGAAGCTGGATAAAGGCGAAGTCTTAATCGCCCAATTCACCGAACATACATCAGCAATAAAAATTAGGGGAAATGCAAAAATAATGACTCATTTTGGCGAAATTGAAAGCGAAATGAAAAAGTAATTTAGAAAAATGTTATTAATATAACCGTTTTATTTTTTTCATTCTTATTTCCAAAGTGTTTAGATGTATTTATTTTGTGAATTTCTGCCCATACATACGCTTTTATGATATAATTGTCACTGCCTTGTTAACATAAGAGGATCGTAATAAATATATTAATTCGGGGAAGCAAGGGTGATTAAATTGCCAGACATTCGACAAAAGTTTACAGACATAAAGGAGCAAGTTGAGCAAAAAGTATTTCATCCTTACTTGCTAAAATATATTGAGACGCCTGTAATTGATGAAGATAAACTGCTTATTCTTGTATCCATTATGGATCGACTCGAATTGTCTTACAATGAGTTAAAAAATTATGCGATGACTACGATGCTTATCCAGATTGCCCTTGATACCCATGAGCATATATCTAATGCTCATGTGGATGATATAAATAGACAATTAACGGTCCTAGCTGGAGATTATTATAGTGGATTGTATTATAAACTTTTGGCAGAGTCTGAAGATATAAACATGATAAAAGAACTCTCCAAAGGGATAAAATTGGTTAATGAACATAAAGTTTCCGTATATCAAAAAGAACTTAATGGAATTGATAACTTAATGACTAGTATTAAGAGAATTGAAAGCTCTTTACTTGTGAAATTCTCTGATTGCTTTAAAGTGGACCTATGGAATGAGTTTGTAGGTAATTTATTCTTTTTCAAGCGTTTGCTTCACGAAAAGAAATTATTTATACAAGCAGGAAACAGCTTAGTGTTTGAAATCCTAAAAGAATTAACAATAGCTAATAATAATATTTCAATAAAAAATCTATCAGATAAACAGCAGAGAGATTTGCTAGTGATTTGTGATCATTATCTTGATTCTTCAAAACAATTCCTCTTAAAAGGGATTAGTCAGCTCCCATATCTAAATGATATGTTAGAAGAAAGAATTACTTCGATCATTAATGAACATCAACCATTGGCGAATACTTTAGTGGAAGAAGGGTAAGCGTATGCAGCAATCTAAGGAACAACGAGTTCATAAGGTATTTGAAAAAATCTCAGATAACTACGATAAAATGAACTCAGTAATTAGTTTTCAGCAGCACATCAAATGGCGTAAAGATACAATGAAAAGAATGAATGTTAAGCCAGGTTCGAAAGCGCTTGATGTATGTTGTGGAACAGGTGACTGGACGATTGCCCTAGCTGAGGCCGTTGGCCCTTCTGGTGAGGTTAATGGATTAGATTTTAGTCAAAATATGCTAAACGTGGGTTTAGAAAAAGTAAAAAATTTAGGTCTAAACCAGGTAACTTTAATACATGGTAATGCCATGGAACTTCCTTTCCCGGATAACAGCTTTGACTATGTGACTATAGGTTTTGGTTTGAGGAATGTACCTGATTACCTGCAAGTATTAAAAGAAATGCACCGTGTAGTAAAACCAGGAGGCATTGCAGTTTGCCTAGAAACATCCCAGCCTACCTTACCTGGTTATAAACAGTTATTTTATTTCTACTTTAAATTTATCATGCCTATGTTTGGCAAGTTATTTGCAAAGAGTTATCAAGAATACTCGTGGCTCCAGGAATCTGCCCGGGATTTCCCAGGTATGAAAGAATTAGCGAAAATGTTTGAAACTGCTGGTTTTAAAAATGTTTTTTATAAACCGTATAGTGGTGGAGCGGCTGCAGTTCATATCGGTTATAAAAGGTAATTTGTAATTAGACATGTAAACAGGACGAAAAGCTGGTGAATACAAATGAAATTAAAGATGATGTATTCATTTTTGAATTCAGATATTAATTTAATTGAAAGAACGTTAGAAGAGACCATTCAGGCGGACTCTCTTCTTTTGAAACGGGCTTCTTTACATACCCTGCAGGCAGGTGGTAAAAGGATTCGTCCTGTTTTTGTTTTATTGGCAGGAAAGTTCGGCAACTATGATATTAATGTAATGAAGAATGTGGCTGTTGCTCTAGAACTGATCCACATGGCTTCATTAGTTCATGATGATGTTATCGACGACGCGGATTTGCGAAGAGGCCAGCCAACGGTTAAAGCGAAATGGGACAATAAGACAGCTATGTATACGGGTGATTTTATCTTTGCGCTGTCACTGGAACTGATGAGTGGCATTCATAAGCCCTTAGCTCATAAAATATTAGCCCATACCATTGTTGAGGTAACTGTTGGTGAAATTCAACAGATAAAAGACAAGTATCGTTTTAATCAAAATCTTCGGGATTATTTAAGAAGAATCAAACGAAAGACGGCATTGTTAATCTCAGCAAGCTGCCAGCTTGGTGCTATTGCAGCTGATGTAGAAGAGTCTATACATAATAAACTGTATTTATTTGGCTATTATGTTGGGATGGCTTTTCAAATTACAGATGATATTCTCGACTTTACCTCATCAGAGGAGGAGCTGGGAAAACCCGCAGGCAGTGATTTGCTTCAAGGAAACATCACTGCTCCTGCGCTATATGCTATGGAGAATGAAACCATTCGACGTGAAATTGAAAAGGTTCATGAGGATATGGAGCCAGTTCAGATACAAAAAATTATCTCACTAATTAAAGCTTCAGGTGCGATTGAAAAATCTATCGCCTTAAGTGATTTGTATCTTGATAAAGCATTGGCAGTATTAGAAGATCTGCCCTCTAATAGAGCAAAAAAAACACTGCGGGATATTGCAAAATTCATCGGCCGCCGAAAATATTAAATGCTAGGAGCTAATCAGAGATTAGCTCCTTTTTAATAGACTTGCGAAATTTTCCAAAAAATGATAACATTTCAATGGATTGTCCCACTATGACAATTATTATACATACTATTTTAGGAGTGGAATTCATGGAAAAAACATTTTTAATGGTGAAGCCTGATGGTGTACAGCGTAATTTAATCGGAGAAGTTGTTGCTCGTTTTGAAAAAAAGGGTTTCCAATTAGTAGGCGCTAAATTAATGAGCATTCCTACTGAACTTGCACAGGAGCACTATGGCGAACACAAAGAACGTCCATTCTTTGGTGAACTAGTAGATTTCATTACATCCGGCCCTGTTTTCGCTATGGTCTGGCAAGGTGAGAATGTTATTGCAACTGCACGTCAAATGATGGGATCTACCAATCCTAAAGATGCAGCACCAGGTACTATCCGCGGCGATTTTGGCTTAACGGTTGGAAAGAATGTTATTCACGGTTCAGATTCACCTGCAAGTGCAGAACGTGAAATTGGCTTGTTCTTTAAAGATGGCGGCGTAGTAGAGTACTCTAAACTAGTTAACGAATGGATTTACTAATATATACAAAAAAAGCACTTGTATAGAAAAATACAAGTGCTTTTTTTGTATGCGCATACATCAAAAATTATAAAAATATTTCGGTAACAATAGTGTACAAATGGATAAACTGTGATTATCATTAAATAAATAATCATCTATCAATTTATGCTATTTTCAGATAATTATACTTACTATATTAGTCTGTATATGGTATATTGAATAAAATCCTTTAATGAGTTGAAGGGGGAAAGAGTCATGGGAATGAGATATTTAACAGCAGGGGAATCACACGGTCCACAATTAACGACAATATTAGAAGGACTGCCAGCAGGTATGCCATTATTGGCAGAGGATATTAATACGGAACTTGCAAGACGGCAGCAGGGGTACGGCCGCGGCAGGCGAATGCAAATTGAAAAAGATACTGTTGAAATCACTTCAGGAGTAAGACATGGAGAAACACTAGGCTCTCCAGTTGCTCTTGTCGTAAAGAATAATGACTGGAAACATTGGACGAAAATTATGGGGGCAGACCCATTAATAGAAGGTCAAGAAGATGAAGTAAAACGAAAAATTACCCGTCCAAGACCTGGACATGCAGATTTAAATGGTGCGATAAAATACGGCCATCGAGATATGCGGAATGTTCTCGAGCGTTCATCTGCACGAGAAACGACTGTAAGAGTTGCAGCAGGTGCAGTTGCTAAGAAACTTTTATCTTTAGTAGGTGTTACACTTGTATCTCATGTGGTTGAAATTGGCGGTATTAAGGCCAAAGCCAATCCAGACCTAACAATTGCAGAGTTGAAGGAAAGAACAGAGCTTTCGCCAGTACGCTGCGGGGACCCAGATGTAGAACAGGACATGATGAATGCAATAGACAACGCTAAGAAGAATGGTGATTCAATAGGCGGGGTTGTAGAAGTTATTGCTGCGGGTATGCCTGCAGGTGTGGGAAGTTATGTTCAATATGATAGAAAATTAGATGCAAAGCTAGCTGCAGCAATAATTAGTATTAATGCATTTAAAGGAGTAGAGTTTGGAATTGGCTTTGAAGCTGCAAGAAAGCCAGGAAGTGAAGTGCATGATGAAATTGTTTGGGATCAAGAAAATGGCTATACTCGTAAAACAAATCGTTTAGGCGGTTTTGAAGGCGGTATGACCACAGGGATGCCTATCGTAGTTCGTGGAGTGATGAAGCCAATTCCAACGCTTTATAAGCCATTGATGAGTGTTGATATCGATAGTAAGGAACCATTTTCTGCGAGTGTAGAGCGTTCTGATAGTTGTGCTGTTCCTGCTGCGGCGGTAGTTGCAGAGCATGTTGTCGCGTGGGAATTAGCCAATTCACTTATCGAACAATTTTATAGTGATCGTTTTGAAACCTTTGCGGCTGAAATAAACCGCCAGCGTGAATACGCGAGGGAATTTTAATGGAAGCCATTCACATTCAAACGAGTTCGAAAAGCTATAATGTGTTTGTTGGCGAAGGTATATTAAATGAGATTAGAACTTTTTTAAACAATCATTTTCCAAACCTCACCAGAGTATTAATTATTACGGATGAGACAGTTGGGAGTATACATCTTGATAAAGTGGTACCGCTATTGTCTCAATGGAATCCTGCTATTTTTACTGCGCCAAGCGGTGAAAAAGCAAAAACGTTCGAGGTATACTACGAGGCATTGTCAGTGGCGTTAGAAAACCGGTTAGACCGTAAATCTGCCATTATCGCTCTTGGCGGTGGTGCGGTTGGAGATCTATCAGGTTTTGTTGCGGCATCGTTCATGAGAGGTATACCCTTTATTCAGGTTCCCACCACTATACTCGCACATGATAGTGCGGTAGGGGGGAAAGTGGCTATAAATCATCCGCTGGGAAAAAATATGATAGGGGCTTTTCACCAGCCCGAAGCTGTTTTTTATGACCTTAACTTTCTCCATACATTACCTGAGCAAGAAATTCGGTCTGGTTTTGCAGAGGTTATTAAACATGCACTTATTTATGATTCTACTTTTTATCATTGGTTAAAGTCAGATATTCACGATCTAAAATCCTTAACTTCAGATCAATTATTTGAATCACTTACAAAAGGGATAAAAATAAAGAATGAGTTTGTTTCAAAGGACGAAAAAGAGACTGGAGTTCGAGCTTACTTGAATTTTGGACATACTTTAGGACACGCCATTGAATCGGAAATGGGCTATGGTAATTTCACACATGGTGAAGCGGTTATGATTGGAATGATCTTTGCTTTAAAGCTCAGTAAAGAAATAGCAGGATTAACCTTTAATACAGATGAGTTTGTTACCTGGGTAAAGGGGCTTGGTTATCAAACAGAGATTCCTCCGCACCTGTCACCTGAGAGATTGTTGTCAAAGATGAAGCAGGATAAAAAATCTGCAGCCGGGGCAGTAAAATTTGTATTGTTAGAGCAAATAGGTATACCAAAACTTCAAGAGCTATCGGATGATTTTTTATTAGACCAGCTCAAGAATCTATAAGAACAAGGGGGATTTTTCATGATTAGAGGGGTGAGGGGAGCAGTCACTGTTGATTGCAATACCGAAGAGGCCATCGTATCGGCAACAGAAATACTTTTGAAACAATTAATTGAGGATAACAATATCCTTCCAGAGCAGGTAGCTTCGGCTTTTATTTCTACAACTGAAGATCTAAACGCTGCATTCCCTGCTAAAGCACTCCGCAAATTCGCCGGGTGGACTTATGTACCTGTTATGTGTATGAGGGAATTACCAGTACCGAATTCATTACAGATGTGCGTTAGAATCATGCTGCATGTTAATACGGCAGTCCCTCAGGAAGAAATTGTCCATGTATATTTAGGAGGGGCAACGGTTTTACGGCCTGATTTAGGCAATACCACGTCGAAATAAACTCAGAATAAATATCATCATATACGGATGGAGTGGAAAGAAATGAGATGGAAAAAGCAGTTATTAACACTGACTCCATATCAGCCAGGTAAATCAATCGAGTCAGTAAAAAAACAATATAAATTAGATCAAATTGTTAAGTTAGCATCAAATGAGAACCCTTTTGGGTGCTCGAAGAAGGTTCTTACTGCATTACAAAATTCTCAACCAGGTTTTGCTATTTACCCTGATGGCTATATGACAGGTTTAAGAGAATCAGTAGCTTCATTTTTAAAAGTAAACCAAGATGAACTTATATTTGGTAATGGCTCGGATAATATTATTCAAATCATTTCAAGGGCGTTATTGCATCCGGGAGCAAATACCGTAATGGCGACCCCTTCCTTTTCACAATACAAACATAATGCTGTGATTGAAGGAGCAGAAATAAGGGAAATTCCATTACTTGATGGGCAGCATGATTTGGAGAGAATGGCAGCTGCCATTGATGATAATACAAATGTAGTTTGGGTTTGCAGCCCTAACAATCCAACAGGTACATATGTATCAGAGAATAGATTAATCGCATTTTTAGATAAAGTTCCTTCTCATGTTTTAGTTGTTTTGGATGAGGCCTACTATGAATATGTATTTGCAGATGATTATTACGATTCAATAGAATTAACAAAAAATTATCCGAATTTAATTGTGCTGCGAACCTTCTCGAAAATTTATGGTCTTGCTTCATTAAGAGTAGGGTATGGAGTTGCTAATCCTTCGATTATTCAAGCGCTGGAACCTGCAAGAGAACCTTTTAATGTTAATTCTTTCGGACAGGCTGCGGCAATAGCTGCAATTGAAGATCAGGAATTTGTTCAAACCTGTAAGGAGAAGAACAAACAAGGTTTAGCTCAATTCTATGACTTCTGTAAGCGGTATGATTTAAACTACTATCCCTCTCAAACTAATTTTATTTTAATTGATATAAATGCTGATGCTGATTTAGGATTTCAATTTCTATTGGAAAGAGGCTATATTGTCAGATCAGGTAAAGCTTTAGGATTTCCTTCGGCTTTAAGAATTACTGTGGGCTCAGCTGAACAAAATGAGGGTGTCCTCAGAGCCTTAGGTGAATTTTTATCAAAACAACAAAATTCTGCTAAACTGAGTGGAATATAGGGGGACTACCAATGGAAGGCCGAGTGTTTGTTATTGGACTTGGATTAATTGGCGGTTCATTAGCTTTATGTATAAAAAAAGAACATAAAAAGGCTATTATTATTGGCTATGATATTCATCTAGAACAGGCCAGGCTTGCAAAAATGCTAGGTGTGGTAGATGAAGTAGCTGGAGATATTGCTGAGGGTGCAAAATCTGCAGATTTAATAATCATTTCGGCACCAGTGATAGAGACGGAAGCTATCCTTCAGATTTTGTCGGAACAGCAGTTAAATTCAGATGTAATCATTACTGACACCGGAAGTACAAAAAGTAAAATTGTTGCCAATGCAAAAAGCCTTGCGCAAAGAGGATACACCTTTATCGGCGGGCATCCAATGGCTGGATCTCATAAAAGTGGTGTGTCAGCTGCAAAAGAAATTCTCTTCGAAAATGCTTTTTACCTGCTTACGCCAGAGCCTCATATTGAGGGGGCAAAAGTGGAAGTCTTAAAGGATTGGCTCAAAGGGACAAATGCGAAATTTTTGAGTGTAACACCTGATACACATGATTATTTAACTGGGATCGTTAGTCATTTCCCTCATATTATTGCAGCTTCGATTGTCCGGCAAACGGAAAGGCTAGCGGAAGAAGAAAGTCTTATTCCACGGTTAGCAGCAGGCGGGTTTCGGGATATTACTAGGATTGCTTCGAGCAGCCCGGAAATGTGGAAGGACATTTTGCTGCATAATCGTAAGGTATTAATAGATTTGATTGATCAGTGGAAAGAAGAGATGGATTGGGTGAAGGGGATCCTTGAGGAAGAAAATGGCGGAGAAATTTATCGCTATTTTCAACAGGCTAAGCAATAC
Source organism: Neobacillus niacini (assembly GCF_019749295.1). Classification (GTDB taxonomy): domain Bacteria; phylum Bacillota; class Bacilli; order Bacillales; family Cytobacillaceae; genus Neobacillus; species Neobacillus niacini_D. The sequence continues at coordinate 114,034 of NZ_JACWFG010000003.1, read as the reverse complement.
CGTGATGGTCTGCCGTTAAGAGAAAAAGGAGCAATACCTGCCTTTTATGATCTCTTTGTAGACGTTCCCGATTATCCTGGTGTCGTATCTGAGGTCACTGGATACCTTGCAAAAGAAAATATTAGTATAACAAATATTCGAATATTAGAAACTCGAGAAGATGAGATATATGGGGTACTAGTTATTAGTTTTCAAACAGAAGAGGATCGCGAGCGGGCAGAAAGATGTATTCATTCCTGCTCAAGCTACGCTACCTCGGTGGGAACATAAATTGATTGAATATAGGTGATGAAATGGAATTAATAGAATTGCAGCCAACTATGAAAGGTCTAAAGGGTATGATAGAAATACCTGGAGATAAATCAATTTCACATCGTTCCGTTATGTTCGGTTCAATTGCACAAGGTGTTACAAGAGTTACTAATTTTCTTCCTGGAGATGATTGTTTAAGTACGATCTCCTGCTTTCGAAAGTTAGGCGTTGTAATTGAGGAAAATGACAATGAACTTATCATTTATGGAAACGGATTTGACGGTTTAAAGGAACCTGATGAAATATTAGATGTTGGAAATTCGGGGACAACCATTCGATTATTATTAGGAATTTTAGCGGGAAGACCATTCTTCTCTTCGATTATTGGTGATCACTCTATCGGAAAAAGACCTATGACTAGAGTAACAGAGCCGCTTCGCAGTATGGGCGCGCAAATTGATGGCCGTAATAATGGCGAATTTACTCCTCTTAGTATTCGAGGCGGGCATTTAAATCCAATACACTATAATATGCCTGTGGCAAGTGCTCAGGTGAAATCGGCGCTAATCCTTGCCGGGCTGCAAGCTGAGGGAGAAACGATCATTATCGAAAAAGCTGAGTCACGTGATCATACAGAAAGAATGATTCGGAAGTTTGGCGGCCAAGTTCATAAAAATGACCGCGAAATCACGATAAAAGGTGGTCAAAGGCTTATTGCTTCAGATATTCTTGTTCCTGGAGATATTTCTTCTGCAGCGTTTTTCCTTGTCGCTGCTGCAATTGTTCCTAATAGTGAAATTGTGTTAAAGAATGTTGGCCTTAATCCGACAAGAACTGGTATCATTGAGATTATGAACAAAATGGGAGCCAATTTGGAGATTTCTCAGAATGAAGCAGATTCCTTTGAACCAGCAGGTGATATTACGATTAAAACATCAAGTCTAAGAGGAACAGTGGTGGAAGGTGATGTTATTCCTAGACTTATTGATGAGATTCCGATTATTGCCCTGTTAGCGACACAGGCGGAAGGAACAACGATCATTAAGGATGCGTCAGAGCTAAAAGTAAAAGAAACCAACAGAATTGATACGGTTGTTCAAGAGTTAACGAAGCTGGGAGCTTCAATTGAAGCGACAGATGACGGTATGATTATTCATGGCGGCACGACTCTAACAGGCGGGAAAGTGTCTAGTCATGGCGACCATAGAATTGGAATGATGCTTGCCATTGCTTCACTGCTCTCGAAGGACATAGTTGAACTTGAGAATCCAGACGCCATTTCTGTGTCATATCCAAACTTCTTCAACCATTTAAATAGCCTTAAAAACTAAAGCTGCCATTTGTGCAGCTTTCTTTATTTTTGGAATAGTTTTAAAGGATGCCTCATAGCTTGTCTTTAAGAAGGATAGCTTGGAAAGAGGTGGCAGGATGGATTATATTATTGAAAATGCCAATATCCTAAAGGAAACGAAACTAACAAAATCATCGCTGTTGATTAAAGGAAACCACATAGCTGCAAAGCGAGATCAAATTCATCAAAAAAATTATATGAAAATGAATGCAGAATCTTTCATTATGACCCCATCTTACGTACTTCTAGATTCAAGTATTCCTTTGAATGCGTCCTTCCAGGAGTTTCGAAAATATATGATTGAGAATTTCCTTTTGAAAGGCTGCACCACATTACTTACCTATATCCCGGTCTCTTATGAAAGTGATCTAATGAAAAAGATAAATGATACAAAAACAGCGCTCAATAGCAGTCCAATTGATTTTCTTATAGGTGTTAAAATTCCACTTCGGCTTTTGACTCCTTCCTTTATAAGACAGTGTAAAAAAGAAAAGGTTCCTGCAATCTTTATTGATGTCGATGACCTCGATGAATTAGAAAAAATTCCATGGGGCTGGATAAGGGAGGCTCTCTTTCCGTATAATTGTCCGCTTGTTCCAATAATTTCTAATAATATAAAGAAGGATGCAAAGAGGGCTTTGTCGAAATGGAAGGTTATAATGGAAATTGGGAAAATTCCTGCAATCCTAGAGGAACTAAGTGAGAATCAACCATTATCGCTGCTAGTGCTGAACAAAATTGGTTTATATCCACAAAAAGCAAGTTTACTGCATGGAGCGGAATTAAGTTATAATTTATTTCTCAAAGGTAGAGAAATCATGAATGTTGATGAAGTGGCGTTATTTCTTTATCATAGTAATAGACTTGTAGTTACCGTTAATAAGGGAAAAGTAATACGAGCAGGGGAAGAGGTTTTATTTAAACCTGGATATGGAGAATATGTTAGGGTGCGAACCCCGTCTTATTTTGCATTTAGTTAATTAAGGGACGAAAGAGGATAGAGATCATGGACAGAGTAAATAAAATTATAACAATGTTGGAAAACGGTCAACATATTGAAGCGATAAATGAATATAATGTTGTATTAACCAAAGGTAAGCCGGATGAAAAGTTCCTCCTTGCAGAAGAATTGCTGCAGTTTGGATTTTTATCTGAATCAAAGGCACTAGTTGAAAATCTGCTCACTATCTATCCTGAAGAGGGTGAACTCCTTGTCCTGCTAGGTGAAATATTAGTGGAGTCCGGTGATGAGGAGCAAGCAATTCTAGAATTAGAAAAAATATCTGAACATGACCCCAGCTTTGGACAATCTCTGTTGCTGTTAGCGGATCTTTATCAAGTTCAAGGTTTATTCGAGGTATGTGAAAGGAAACTGCTTAAAGCAAAGGATATCTTGCCGGATGAGGTTGTTATCGACTTTGCCCTTGGTGAACTCTACAGCGAGCAAGGTGAAGTAACGAAGGCACTGAAGTCATATGAAGCAGTTTTGAAGGAGTATCATGAGATTGCAGGGGTAAGTGTTTATCAACGAATGGCAGAGCTCCTAAGTGCCTCAGGAGAATTTGAAGAAGCTTTATTTTATTATGACAAAGCTATTGATGAGAAATTAGAAATTAATACACTATTTGGTTACGCCTTTACAGCACTTCAAGCAGGATATAATCGGACTTCAATTGAAAGGTTTGAGGAACTAAAAGAGCTGGACCCAGAATACCATTCCCTGTATCTGCATTTAGCGAAGGCATATGAACGGGAAGAGGAACTTGAAAAAAGTCTATCCGCCATACAAGAAGGAATTAAGCAGGATGAATTTAATAAAGATTTATTTTTCTTCGGTGGTAAAATTGCCATTAAGCTCGCAAAGCCGGAACTGGCCGAACAGTATTTCCGCGAGGCACTTGCTTTAGACCCAGGCTTTACAGAAGCTGCGCTTACACTAAATAAGCTCTTTTTTCAGCAAGAAAGGTATGAAGACGTCATTGATTTAATCTCACAGCTGGACTTTGTTGATGATGAAGAGCCGCAGCTTCTTTGGGACTCAGCTCTTGCATATGAGAAGTTAGAGGAATATTCCTATGCATTAGACAAATATGAAAGTGCATATACTTTTTTTAAGAATAATGAAGCATTTTTGAACGATTATGGATATTTTCTAATTGAAGAAGGAAAAAACGACCTTGCTGCCGAAATTTTTAAACAGTTACAAAAAGGTGATCCAACAAATGGAGAATATGCTGATTTGCTTGACCGTCTATTAAGTAGAGAGAATTAATAAAAAGCTGAATATACAGAGGAGGGAAACTATATATGGCAACCCCTGTTTCTGTCAACGAGAAAAAGGACTTTATTCGTTGGTTTTTAAATCATTATCAATTAAAAAGAAGAGAGTGTGTTTGGATTCTTAATTATTTAATGAGTCACGACCAATTAATGGAGAAGGTTCACTTTGTAGAGCAAGCACAGTATTGTCCGCGTGGTTTAATTATGTCAACTCACTGCGTTGATAAAGTACCATTTCGCTTTTATAAAGAAAATGTTATGACAACTGATGCTGAAAAATCCTTTCATGATATTCGGTTAAATCGTGACGAAGATATTTTTATTCAATTAAACTTTCATGCTTCTAATCAAGCGCATCAATATGCAGCCGTATTAGAGGAAAACCCATTTGTTCCAAAACACCTTCAAGTAAATGAAAAAGACGGTATTGTAGCAGAACAATTTTTACAAAACAGCATTGAACGGTTTCAACGGGAAAAGCTGCTTCAATTAATTGATGAAGCACTTGATAAGCAGGATAAAACAGCTTTCCGTGCCTTAACAGAGAAGCTAAATCAATTAAAAGAAACAGAGCAAAATGGAAGCCTGCGATAAGCAAGCTTCCATTTTGTATGAAAACTATCTTTTCCCTCATTTTCTTTTGCTGTAATCTAATAAAATGATATGATAGGAGTAATGATGAGAAAAGGACAGGTGTCATAACATGAAGTGGGTTTCAAAGGATATAGAAACATATTCAACCGCAAAGGAATACGTAGATACAGCAGTCATTCCCATATATTCGGTTTCATTTGGGAATGAAATGAAGCAATCTGCCTCGAATGCAGAATTTATTACATTACTTACTACATACCTTGAAAGACAATTTACTGGGCGATTGTTGTTGGTCCCGCCTTTTACATACTTAAAAAGTGATAATCAAGAAGACATTCTTCAGCAGTTGAAGAAATGGGAAGAAAATATTGAAACAAGTGAGTTTAAACATATTTTTTACATAACGACTGAAATTGATTGGAAAAACTTTGAGAAGGAGCTTACCGGTTCATTAATATGGCTGCCGTCGCTGCCGCTGGAGCATTTGAATGATTCACAAAAGATATCTATGGTAGAAAGCCAAGTTAAACAGCTCTTAAGTCTATTCACGCAAAAATGGCACGAAAATTTATAAAATTCTTTGCGTATTAATATGTTTTTAAAATAGTATGATATTGACCTAGGAAAAACTTTGATATATCATTGTTATGTCCTAGTTTTATATGTGTTTAATTTATGTCCGATGGACTTAACTTGTGAATAGAGGGGGGATAAGCATGAGTAAGCATCGCGTATCAAGAAGACAATTTTTAACCTACACACTTACAGGGGTAGGGGGATTTATGGCAGCTGGAATGTTAATGCCAATGGTTCGGTTTGCAATTGATCCAGTATTAACGGCAGAAGCAGGTGGAGATTTTATTGCAACTCCATTGAAAATTAAAGATATCACCAATGAGCCGCAACGAGTTGATTTCACGTTTGAGCAAAAGGATGCTTGGTATACTTCAGACGTTACAAATACTGCCTGGGTTTATAAGGATGAACAGGATAACATAGTTGCCCTATCTCCAGTCTGTAAACATTTAGGCTGTACAGTTGCTTGGGGTACAGATAAAGCACATCCAGATGAATTCTTCTGTCCATGTCACTTTGGACGGTATACAAAGGATGGCACAAACGTTAAGGGAACTCCACCAATTGCACCGCTGGATGTATATCCAATTCAAGAAAAAGACGGTTTACTTTATTTAGGTAAAGCTGAGCCTAAGACAAAGGAGGCGTAATCATTGTTAAACAAAATTTACGATTGGGTAGATGAACGTTTAGATATTACGCCTTTGTGGCGGGATATCGCAGATCATGAGGTTCCTGAGCATGTCAATCCAGCGCATCACTTTTCTGCGTTTGTTTACTGCTTTGGCGGTATGACGTTCTTTGTTACTGTTATTCAAATACTTTCTGGTATGTTCTTAACCATGTACTATGTACCAGATATCAAAAACGCGTGGGAATCCGTATTCTACTTACAAAACCAAGTGGCTTTCGGTCAAATCGTACGCGGAATGCACCACTGGGGTGCTAGTTTAGTTATTGTAATGATGTTCTTACATACATTACGCGTTTTCTTCCAAGGCGCATACAAAAAGCCTCGTGAACTTAACTGGATTGTTGGAGTACTTATTTTCTTCATCATGCTGGCTTTAGGTTTAACAGGTTATCTATTACCTTGGGATATGAAAGCGTTGTTTGCTACAAAGGTTACACTTCAAATTATTGAAGCAGTGCCGTTTATTGGTGTTCACCTGAAAACGTTACTGTCGGGTCATGAGACGATTGTTGGTGCTCAAACCTTAACTCGTTTCTTTGCGATTCACGTGTTCTTCTTACCTGCTGCTTTATTTGGCTTAATGGCAGCTCACTTCATGATGATTCGTAAACAGGGTATTTCTGGACCACTATAATACTCTACATCTGATTCCGAACTACTTATAATCTTAATTTACGAATAAAGGAGGGGGATTGTTCGATGCATCGCGGTAAAGGAATGAAGTTCGTTGGTGACTCACGTGTATTGGCACCTGAGGCCCGTACGAAAAAGAATATTCCAAAGGATTACTCAGAATACCCTGGTAAAACAGAGGCATTTTGGCCTAACTTCCTTTTGAAAGAATGGTTGGTAGGTGCTGTATTTCTAGTCGGTATTTTATGTTTAACAGTTGCACATCCTAGTCCACTTGAAAGGATTGCAGATCCGTCAGATACAGGATATGTTCCAATGCCTGACTGGTATTTCTTGTTCTTATATCAATTACTGAAGTATGAATTTGCGGCTGGACCATATACAGTTGTTGGTGCTATGGTTATCCCTGGACTAGCATTTGGGGCACTATTATTAGCTCCATTTTTAGACCGTGGACCAGAACGACGCCCAAGTAAGCGCCCTTTTGCAACTGGCTTTATGCTTTTAGCTTTAGCAGCGATTACATTTTTAACATGGCAGTCTGCTTCTACCCATGATTGGGAAGCAGCAAAAGAATATGGTAAAATCGTAGCAACCGCTGACATTGATAAGACAGCAGAAGAATACAAAATTGCTTCAGATAATACTTGTTTATCTTGTCACGGTGATGCCTTCCAAGGTGGGGCAGCTGCACCAACTTTAGTGAATACTGGTTTATCTGCTGAAGAAATTGCAAAAATTGCAAAAGAAGGTCAAGGAGCTATGCCTGCTGGGATTTTCAAAGGTGACGACGAACAGCTTAAAAAGCTTTCTGAATACATTGCAAACCTAGGGAAAGAATAAAACATCGTAAAAGCTGACGAAAACTCGTCAGCTTTTATTATTAATAAATGAAAAGAGGAATACAAGTGAAATGGATTTATCCTCTATTAGCCAATAGATCATTTTTACTATTATTGTTGATAATCAATATTGCCGGAACGATTTATGGGTATGTGTGGTATGGCTGGCAATTAAAAGAAACACCTGCTATTTTTCTTATTTTTGTTCCTGACAGTCCAACTGCTAGTTTGTTTTTTGTTTTTGTAATCGCTGCCTTCCTTTTAAAAAAGAAATGGCCGCTTATGGAAGCACTTGCGATTGTCACTTTATTTAAGTATGGAATCTGGGCTGTCGTAATGAATCTCCTAGTTTTCTTCGTTCAAGGAGAGCTGGATTGGATTGGCGTGATGTTAATTTTTTCTCATTTTGCAATGGCAGTTCAAGCAATACTATATTCTCCCTTTTATCGTTTTAAATGGTGGCACCTAATAGTCACCGCAATTTGGACACTACATAATGACGTGATTGACTATGTCTTTTTCATGCTTCCTCGATATCATATGCTAAATGAAGTTACACCTCAAATTGGTTATTTTACCTTTTGGTTATCGATTCTTTCAATAGGTATTGGCTATTATTTTGTAATACGCCCGAATCGATTTAAACTAGAGTTAAAATAGTTTAATGATAGGATAAAAGATGGTCTAACCTTGTCCACCCTTTCATACATTTTATTAGTAATGATAGGGGGGACAAGGTTTGAAGTATAAATGGTTACTACTATTCTTAATTGTCATTATGCTCACTCCCATGACGGTAAGTGCTCATTCGCACACGCCGATAGAGAAGCTTGATAATATCTCTGATGAAGCACTGCAAATGATTAAATTTCAGAGATATGAAGATGGCAAAAAGCTATTGAGTTATTTTTCAAATCAATTCACGGATATTTCCAGCAAAGAACATCCTTTTACGGTGGACGAATTGAGAATTATTACTGTATCCCATGATGAGGCAATGGAGGCAGCTGCCAGCTCAAATATGGAATACGAGGAAAGAGTCCAAAGACTTACAAAGTTTCGTTTAGTGGTTGATGCAATTGCTACAAGTCATCAACCACTATGGACAGAAATGAAGTCTCAAATTATGACTGCTTTCCAGGATGCAAGAGAAGCGGCCATCACAGGTGACTCTGCACATTTCCACTCTAATTTTAATACGTTTATGTCCTTATACAATGTTATTTATCCAAGTATGAAAATTGATGTCTCTGCAGAAAATATTCAAAGAATAGATGCTCGAATCAATTTCATTGATGAATATCGTTCAGAGGTTGTTCATAATCAAAAGAGCCAGCAGGAATTAGAAGGTCTGGAAATGGACTTGAAAAATCTCTTTGAAAATATGGACGAGGATGAGGCGGATCCATCACTCTGGTGGGTAATCATTTCAACAGGCAGCATTATCATTTTAACGTTATCTTATGTAGGCTGGAGAAAATATCAGGGTGAAAAAGAAAGTAAAAAGAATCGTTCCAGAGTTCATAAGGATTAAACTATTCTCTGAACTATCACCAAGAATAAATGTCATCGTTAGAAAACTGGAGGTTCAACATGGCGTTCCTAGTTTATTTTCTTATTATTATGTTAGTACCTCTTTGGGCTCAATTTAGGGTTAAGGGTACTTTTGTTAAATACTCTCGTGTACCAAACTCGACCAATCGAACAGGGGCAGAAGTCGCTAGGGAAGTTCTAAACGCAAACGGTCTTTTTAATGTTGGGGTTGAAGAGGGAAGGGGATTTCTGAGTGATCATTATGATCCTAGGACAAAAACAGTAAGGCTGTCTCCGGACAACTTTCATGGTCATTCAATAGCTGCTGCTGCTATCGCTGCCCATGAATGTGGACATGCAATCCAGGATGCACAACGATACGCTTTTTTACGTTTTCGCCACGCTTTAGTTCCAGTTGCCAATATTGGTTCAAACTTCTCGTGGGTACTTGTTTTAATTGGAATCTTTTTTCAAATGAGCGGGCTGTTGTTACTAGGAATTGTTTTTATGGCAGCGGCAGTTCTTTTTCAGGTGATTACTTTACCAGTTGAATTTAATGCCTCTAATCGTGCAATGGACCAAGTGGTTTCGTTAGGTCTAATCCGAAATGAAGAAGAACGGAATGCTAGGAAAGTTTTAAATGCAGCCGCATTAACATACGTAGCAGCAGCAGCCGTAGCTGTTTTGGAGTTATTAAGGCTAATTCTTATCTTCACTGGAATAAATAGAAGCAGCGAATAAGTGGGCGCTGCAAGCTCGTTATATAGAAAAGGCAATGTCCAAAAATGGACATTGCCTTTTCTATATTTCGATTGGTTTTTTATTTTCATCTAGTGTAAAGCCTTCTCCATGGACATCATGGACTACCGTGACTGAAACAAAAGCATGTGGATCTACGGAGGTAATTAGATTTTTTAACCGAACAATCTCGTTTTTAGCCACCACACAATATAAAACTTCTCTCTCTATTTTGGTGAAAGACCCATACCCCTTTAGAACGGTAACGCCTCGATCCATTTCTTCCATGATTTTTTTTGATATATCTTCATTTCGTTCAGAGACAATCATTGCCCCTCTTGCAGTATAGGCACCTTCTTGAATAAAATCTATCACTCTTGCTCCGATAAAAACAGCGACCAGGGTATACATAGCCTGTTTATAGTTGAGATAGGTAAGAACAGAAGCAGCAATTACACATATATCGAAGATAAACATGGTTTTTCCCATACTCCAGCCTGCGTATTTCTGAACAAGTCTTGCGATGATATCGACGCCGCCAGTCGTGCCGCCATAACGAAAGATAATTCCCAATCCAATACCTAGAAAGACCCCTGCAAATAATGCTGCCAGCGTTAAGTCATCCTTTAGAGGCATATCAATGGAATATCGCTGGAATATCCATAAAAAAACGGATAGACCTACCGTCCCAAGAAGCGTATAAATAAAGGCATTCCTGCCAAGCAATTTCCAGCCAATAAAAAAGAGAGGGATATTTAAAATTAAATTTGTATAAGATGGATCCCATTTGAACATGAAGTAAAGAAGAAGGGTTATACCGGTAAAACCACCTTCTGCAAGTTTATTCTGCATATTAAAATTGACAAGTCCAAAAGCCATGATGGCTGTCCCAATCAAGATAAATAAAATATTTTTCATTTTAAGACCAAAAATCATAATCTTTCCTCCACTTCCTCTATTCCCCAATATCCAGCGGCTTTTATTATAGCGAATTAACGTTAGAAGAGCAATTTTGCTCAAGAAGGTTTATACTAGATACAAAAATATTTGTAAAAATGACTTATTTTGGCTAATGTATTTAGTAGGTGTTTTTGTAATTAGTAAAAGAGGTGAATATGTTTGGTCAATGGGAAATCTGTCAAAGTCCTGCAAAAGGAAGTAGATACATACATAAGTCAATTTAAAGAAGGATATTTTAGCCCCCTAGCGATGGTTGCACGGTTAACAGAGGAATTGGGTGAGCTTGCTAGAGAAGTCAATCATTATTATGGTGAGAAACCAAAGAAATCCACTGAAACCGAAAAGGCTATCGAGGAGGAGTTGGGAGACCTTCTATTCGTTATCATATGCTTGGCCAATTCATTAAATATTGACTTGGAAGAAGCACATGACTTTGTCATGAATAAATTTAATACCAGGGACAAAGACCGCTGGACAAGGATAGAGAACAAGGATGGGGAGTGAGAGCATGAATCCGGTAAAAATTGTTATTGCGGGTCCAAGGGGACGGATGGGAAGTGAAGCCGTCAAAATGGTATCCAATACAGAACACTTTAAATTAGTTGCAGTTATTGATTATAAATATGAAGGTCACATGTTAAGTGACCTAGAGGGTTTCCACTCTATAAATAATGTACCTGTTTTTACGAATATTGAAACATGCATGCAAAATGTGGAGTCTGATGTGTTAATTGATTTGACTACACCAGAGGTAGGGATGCATCATGCCAGAACGGCCCTACAGTATAACGTGAGGCCTGTGGTAGGGACCACTGGGTTTACTAAAGCTGATTTAGATGAGCTGGAAGGAATATGCAGGGACAAAAAACTAGGGTGTATTATTGCTCCTAATTTTGCACTTGGTGCCGTTTTAATGATGAAGTTTTCACAAATGGCTGCAAAATATTTTAGTGATGTGGAGATCATTGAATTACATCATGACCAAAAATTAGACGCTCCTTCTGGTACGGCAGTGAAAACTGCGGAAATGATTACAGCTGTGAGAGAATATAAACACCAAGGACATCCAAATGAGAAGGAAACAATAAATGGTGCTCGGGGTGCAGAGCTCGACGGAATGCATATTCATTCTGTTAGATTACCAGGACTTGTTGCGCATCAGCAGGTTTTATTTGGTTCAGACGGCCAAACCTTATCCATACGTCATGATTCTTATAATCGGGCTTCCTTTATGTCTGGTGTAAAGATAGCAGTAGAAACAGTAATGAAACAAGATAATTTTGTATATGGACTGGAAAATATTCTAGAATAGGAGCAATACTCATGAATATCGCCTTAATCGCACATGATAATAAAAAAAATGACCTTGTTCAATTTGCAACAGCATATCAAACCATTTTTTCTAAGCACACCCTTTTTGCTACAGGTACAACAGGACTTAGAGTACAAGAAGCAACTGGTTTACCTGTTACAAGATTCCAATCCGGTCCTCTTGGAGGGGATCAGGAAATCGGTGCGATGATTGCCAAGAATAAAATGGATGCTATTTTCTTTTTTAGAGATCCACTTACAGCTCAGCCGCATGAACCTGATGTAACAGCACTCGTTCGCCTCTGCGACGTTTATTCTATTCCACTTGCTACAAACATGGGAACAGCTGAACTATTGATTAGAGGCTTAGATGAGGGCTTCTTAGAATGGAGAAATATTGTTCATAAAAACGGTGAAAGTGATGAACAATAAACCCTTACATATTTTAGCGTTTGGTGCTCATGCCGATGATGTAGAAATTGGCATGGGAGGCAGTATCGCAAAACTGACAGCTCAAGGAAAAAGAATTGGGATTTGTGATTTAACGGAAGCGGACCTTTCATCGAATGGGACGATAGAGATAAGAAAAAAGGAAGCAAATAAAGCAGCTGAGATATTAGGAGTGACTGAAAGATTGTCACTTGCATTTCCAGATCGAGGCCTGCTGATGCAGGAGGAATTTATCAGGAAGATTGCTTTCGTAATAAGAAAGTATCAACCGCAAATTGTCTTTGCTCCCTACTTTCTTGACCGTCATCCTGATCATGGCAATTGCGCCCGCCTTGTAGAAGAGGCGGTCTTTTCTGCGGGAATAAGGAAATACCATACAGAGGAAACCCAAGCACCGCATAAAGTTTCAAAGGTGTATTTTTATATGATAAATGGCTTTCATAAGCCTGATTTCACTATAGACATCTCTGATAGTATGGGTGATAAAATTGAAGCTTTGAGAGCATATAAAAGCCAATTTGAGCAAACAGAAAATAGTGTGAACACACCGTTAGTAAATGGCTATATAGAAACTGTTGAGGCTAGAGAAAGACTATTTGGACAACAAGTTGGAGTTGATTATGCAGAAGGGTTTAAATCCAAGGTGCCAATTCTGCTTAATCATGACTTGATCGGAGATTAATAATGAAAAAATTAAAAATTGGAATAACCTGTTATCCCACTGTTGGCGGATCAGGAGTAGTAGCAACAGAATTAGGAAAAATGCTTGCAGAGAAGGGACATGAAATCCACTTTATCTCGTCTAGCATGCCCTTTAGACTTAATAGAATTTACCATAATATCTTTTATCATCAGGTAGAGGTAAATCAATACTCTGTTTTTCAATATCCACCTTATGATATTGCTTTAGCCAGTAAAATGGCTGAGGTTGCGAATAGAGAACACTTAGATATTCTCCATGTTCATTATGCCATTCCACATGCTGTTTGTGCGATTTTGGCCAAACAAATGTCCACGGTGGATGTGAAGATTGTAACAACCTTACACGGAACGGACATAACGGTCTTAGGTTACGATCCTTCTCTCACAGCCGCAATAAAATTTGGAATCGAGAAATCAGATGTAGTAACGGCCGTTTCAAGCTCCTTAATTGAGCAAACACACGAGCTTATTCAGCCTGATAAACAGATTGAAACAGTCTATAACTTTATTGATGAGAGAATCTATCAAAAAAAGGATGCAGACCATTTAAAGAAAGAATTCGGGATTAAGGAAAATGAAAAGGTTGTTATTCATGTTTCAAATTTCAGACCAGTTAAACGCGTTCAGGACGTGGTAGAAACGTTCGCAAGAATTGCTGAAGCAATGCCAGCAAAACTATTGTTGGTAGGTGATGGTCCAGAAATGACACCTGTGTGCAGGTTAGTAAAGAAACTAGGATTAACAGACAAGGTCCATCTTCTTGGGAAACAGGAAAATCTGGATGAATTATATTCAATAAGCGATTTGAAGCTCCTGCTATCAGAAAAGGAGAGTTTTGGGCTGGTGGCTCTTGAGGCTATGGCATGTGGTGTTCCGTGTATTGGAACAAATGTTGGAGGAATGCCTGAGGTCATTCAGCATGGAGTAACGGGATATATTTGTGAATTAGGGGATATAGATGATATTTCTTCGAAAGCAATTTCTCTTTTAACTAATCAACAAATACATGAACAATTTGCGAATAATGGGGTTTCTGTAGTTAATACAAAATTTAGGGCCGAACAAATTGTCGGGCAATATGAGCAATTATATTATAAGCTCTTAAACTAAGGGTGATTAGGATGAAACAACCTTTTTTAGCAGCAGTTCCCGTATTAGAAAGGTTAGAATCTGCTGGTTTTGAAGCGTATTTTGTAGGTGGTTCTGTAAGGGACTACCTTTTACATAAGGAGATAAATGATGTTGATATTGCAACCTCTGCAACTCCCGAGGAAGTAAAGCAGATATTTGATAAGACCATTGATATTGGAATTGAGCATGGAACACTTCTAGTTTTATATCAAAATCATTCGTACGAAATTACCACATTTCGAAATGAAGCAGAATACGAGGATTTTCGCAGACCAAAGGAAGTCACATTTATTAGAAGCCTGACGGAGGACTTACAGCGAAGAGATTTTACTATGAACGCGATTGCAATGAATAAGGACGGAAACCTAATTGACCCTTTCCAAGGCCAACTTTCAATAAGAAATCAAGTCATTCAAACTGTCGGAAAGGCAGCAGACAGATTTCAAGAAGATGCGCTAAGAATGATGCGTGCTGTCCGCTTTGTAAGTCAGTTGTCTTTTACAATTGAAGAAGAAACACTGAATGCATTGAAAAACCTAGTATACTTACTTGAAAATATAGCAGTGGAACGAAAACAAATGGAGTTTGAAAAATTACTAAGTGGTGCCAATCGAAAGCAAGCCATACAACTAATCCTCCAAACCAATATATACATCTATCTGCCAGGTTTAGCAAAACATGGGGAAAGCCTAAAGTTATTGTTAGAGTACAAGCTTGACAAATTAAACAAACGTGAACTATGGGCATTGCTCCTATTTTGTCTGAAAATCGAGAAAACGAAGATTGAGGGATTCCTTAGGGATTGGCGAATCCCATTAAAAGAGATTAGAGAGATTCAGCTCATTTTATATTACCTAAACAAGAGATTGGAAACTAGTTGGTCTCACTACGATTTGTATGCAGCAACAAAGGATATTTTTATTTCCTCGGAGCGCCTCTATCTTGTGATAAATGGCATAGAGGGAAATGAAAGTATTAAGGAATATGTAGAAATGTATGATGGACTTCCAATAAAAGAGCGATCTGAGATGGACCTAACAGGAACTGACTTAATGGACTGGTTTAACAAAAGCGGTGGTCCATGGGTGAAGGAGCTATTGTTTAAGGTTGAGCAAGCCATTTTAGAAGGCAGAGTAGATAATAATAAAAGGATTATTAAGGAGTGGCTGATGAAATGCAAACACAACTAAGGAAAGACCTGCTTGATGCCTTTACAAATGCAGGCGGATCTTACTTGTCAGGACAGCGTATAGCAGAATTACTTGGCTGCTCCAGGACAGCCGTGTGGAAGCATATAGAAGAGCTCCGAAAAGAGGGTTTTGAATTAGAAGCTGTACGCCGTAAAGGCTATAGAATTGTGAAAACACCTGAAAAAATAACTGCCGATGAATTAAGACTGGGACTAAAAACAATATTTATAGGCAAAAACGTTCACTATGAAGAAAGTGTAGAATCTACACAAAAAATTGCACACCGATTAGCCCATGAAGATGCTCCTGAAGGGACGGTTATTATTGCGGAGGAACAACTATCCGGCCGTGGAAGAATGGACCGCAAATGGCATTCACCTAAGTATACAGGCATTTGGATGAGCATTATCCTAAGACCGAACATCCCTCTGCCAAAGGCTCCTCAATTAACGTTATTAACGGCGGCAGCAATTGTTCAGGGAATTGAGGACATTACAGGGGTTCAACCGGAAATAAAATGGCCTAATGACATCCTTATTAACGGTAAAAAAGTAACGGGAATACTAACAGAACTAGTAGCCGAGGCAGATCGAATTAATTCAGTAATTATTGGTATCGGTATGAATGTTAATCAAACGAAAGAAGACTTTCCAGTCGAGCTTCAGGAAATAGCTACCTCGCTCTTACTTGAAAAAGGCGGAAAGGTTTCCCGAGCTGACTTAATTAAAAGCATTTTTATGAATCTTGAAAAATTGTACTTGCTATATCTAGAAGAGGGATTCTTTCCGATCAAGCTATTGTGGGAGAGTTATGCTATAAGTATTGGCAGGAAGATAACCGCGCGAACACTCACTCATACAATTGTAGGAAAGGCTCAGGGTATAACCGATGATGGCGTCTTAATCGTTGAAGATGAACTAGGTAAGACACACCACGTTTATTCCGCAGATATTGAATTATAAAGATTGCAATAACTGTTGAAAAAGAATGCTTGCGGAATACACGAATTTTTTTTATAATTCAAATAATGGGCGGTATCGCTTTCGAGCTGCACCTGAAACTATTTTCATAATTTAAAAGGTTTCTGCCTAGATCCGAATAACGGACCGGGACAGAGGGATAGAAATGCTTAAGAGTTCCAAGATCCTCTGCCTTCAGATGGATCTTTTATTATGCTCTTTTTTAATCCCCTCTTCCTACAAACAAGGAGGGAATGTTGATGAAGCAAAGTACAGATTTCTTAAAAATGAAAGAAAGTAATGAAAAAATCGTAATGCTTACTGCATATGATTACCCCTCAGCAAAGTTAGCTGAACAGGCTGAAGTCGACATGATTTTAGTAGGAGACTCTCTGGGTATGGTTGTACTTGGATACGATTCAACTGTACCAGTAACAATGGAAGATATGTTGCATCACGCGAAAGCAGTGAAGCGAGGAGCTAAGAATACATTTATCGTTGTTGATATGCCGTTCTTAACGTATCATTTATCCATAAAAGATACGCTCATAAACGCGGGCAGATTGATTCAGGAAACGGGTGCACATGCAGTTAAACTGGAAGGTGCAGAGGAAGTAATTGAAAAGATTTCAGCACTTACAAAGGCAGGTATTCCTGTTTGTGGTCATCTAGGGTTAACTCCGCAATCTGTTGGTGTATTAGGTGGTTATAAGGTACAAGGAAAAGATGCAGAAGCTGCAATGAAATTGCTTGAAGATGCAAAAAAATGTGAAGAAGCTGGAGCATTTGCTATCGTACTTGAATGTGTACCTAAGCAGCTTGCGGATGAGGTATCTAAGAACGTATCCATTCCTGTAATCGGTATCGGAGCAGGTGTTGATGTGGATGGGCAAGTACTCGTCTATCACGACATTTTAGGTTATGGGGTAGAGCGGGTGCCTAAATTCGTTAAACAATATTACTCATTAAATCCATTTATTATTGAATCCATCCAATCATATGTAAAGGAAGTAAAAGCGGAACAATTTCCTGAAGATAAACATTCTTATACGATGAAAGAACGAGAGCTTAGCGGACTTTACGGAGGAATAAAATGAGAGTTATCACCACAATTCATGAAATGCAAAATGAAATCAAGACACAGAAATCACTATCGAAATCAGTTGGATTTGTACCCACTATGGGATTTTTACATGAAGGGCACTTAACTCTATTAAAAAAAGCAAGACTAGAAAATGATATTGTGGTTTTAAGTATATTCGTAAATCCTCTTCAATTTGGTCCTGCAGAAGACTTCTCAACTTATCCAAGAGATTTTAATCGAGACAAATCCTTAGCTGAATGTGAAGGAGTAGACTTTCTTTTTTATCCATCAGTTGAGGAAATGTATCACCATTCATCTTCAGTCAGAGTAGTGGTGCAGGAAAGAACAGATGTTTTGTGCGGGAAATCAAGGCCAGGTCATTTTGACGGTGTTGCTACTGTTTTAACAAAGCTTTTTAATATTGTCCTGCCAACAAAAGCATACTTTGGGATCAAGGACGCCCAACAAGTAGCTGTAGTGGAGGGTTTGATAACTGATTTTAATTTTCCAATTGAATTAATAGCTGTAGACATCGTCCGAGAAGAAGATGGTCTTGCCAAAAGCTCCCGTAATGTTAATCTTTTGCCAGAGGAGAGAAGGCAGGCAGCGGTTATATATAAGAGCTTAATAGCAGCCAAAGCGGCGATAGAGGGAGGCGAACGAGACCCCCAGGTAATAAAAAGCTTAGTATCTGCCATGATTACCTCAGGATTTAAGGGACAAATCGATTATGTTGAGGTGTATTCATACCCACAGTTAAAGGATTTGGCGAAGTTAGATGGTACCTGTATTATCGCTGCAGCGGTTAAATTTTCAAAGGTAAGGTTAATAGATAATATCATTCTAGAGGTTAGCCAGGAAATTGGAGGAGCAAAATAATGTTTCGGCACATGATGAATGGAAAAATACACCGTGCTACTGTAACGGAAGCAAATCTAAATTATGTAGGAAGTATTACAATAGATGAAGATTTGCTGGATGCCGTAGGTATGACAGCTAATGAGAAGGTTCAAATTGTTAATAATAATAATGGTGCTAGACTTGAAACCTATATCATTCCTGGAGAAAGAGGGAGCGGTGTGATTTGCTTAAATGGTGCTGCCGCCCGACTTGTACAAAAAGGTGATATTGTTATTATCATTTCTTATTGTTTAGTGTCAGAAGAAAAAGTCCCAAGTCATCAGCCTAAAGTGGCGATTATGGATGAACATAACAGTATAAAAGAACTTATATATGCAGAACCAGCTTTAACCATTATGTAATGAATCCCCGATATCGGGGATTTTTCCTTTTTTGCAAATAATTTAATATACTATAGTGAGTAAGGTTTTCTTTTTCTTTTCCTATTTTTGTGATACGGTTTTATTGAAGGTTTGAGGTGTTATGTTGAATGTTAGATAAATTTGTTGTAGTAGATTTAGAAACTACAGGAAATAACCCCAAAAAGGGGGATAAAATAATCCAATTTGCCGCTGTGGTTATTGAAAACGGTAAAATCACGGGAAGCTTTTCCTCGTTAGTCAATCCCCAAAGGTCAATTCCTGCATTCATTGAAGAATTGACAGGCTTAGAGGACGAGATGGTAAAGGAAGCTCCATTATTTGCTGAAATAGCACCAAAGGTAAACTCTTTATTAGAGGGTGCTTATTTTGTTGCCCATAATGTCTTATTTGATTTGTCATTTTTACAGGAAGAACTAATTCAAGCAGGTTTTGAGGGCTTTTACGGATCCGTTTTAGACACAGTAGAGATGTCGAGAATTATCTTTCCTACTGCTGATGGTTATAAGCTGTCTGATTTAGCAGTTAGAGAAGATTTACAGCATGATCGGCCGCATCAAGCAGATAGCGATGCACAAGTAACCGCAGAGTTGTTTCTCATTCTTGTAAATAGACTATATCAATTGCCGCAAATGACACTCCGTCAGCTTTCCCAGCTTTCAGGAGGATTAAAGAGTGATTTACAACTCTTAATTGATGAAATTATTTTAGATATAGACAAAAATAATGAAAATTGGCATCAAGACCTTGAAATATGCCAAACCCTTGCATTGAAAAAAGTACCCAATCATATTGATTCTACAAGTTGTTCTTCCCAGGATGAGTACCAGTATCCTGCCAATGAGGAAGAAAAAATGAAGATGGTTAAAAAAGGTTTTGCAGCCTATGAAAATAGAACTGGACAATTTCAAATGATGGATGGGGTGTATCGAGCCTTTGAGTATGAAAATCATACACTTATTGAGGCTGGTACGGGTGTAGGGAAATCTATTGGATATCTCCTGCCCATTGCATATTTTGCAAGGCAGAAAAAACTTCCTGTTGTGGTGAGTACGCATACTATTCAGCTGCAGGAACAGCTGATACAGAATGAAATGCCTTTATTAACAAAAATACTTCCTTTCGAAGTAAAGTCTGTTTTATTAAAAGGCAGGAACCATTATATTAGTTTAGAGAAATTCGCCTTGTCGCTGCTAGAAGAAAATGATAATTACGATACCACCTTAACGAAAATGCAAATCCTCGTATGGTTAACGGAAACAAATACAGGAGATCGTGATGAACTGAACCTCTCTAGCGGCGGAAATATTTTTTGGAATAAAATCAAGAATGACCAATCAATCTTTGCGATGAATAAATTTTGGCAAGAGAAGGATTTTTATTTACGTGCTAAGAACGAGGCTCAGAATGCAGACATCATTATTACGAATCATTCATTGCTTTTAAGTAACCTATCAGCTGAAAAGACTTTCTTGCCAGACTTTGATTATGCCATAATCGATGAAGCACATCATTTTGAAAAGGTTGCTGGTCAATATTTTGGAGTGACATTAGATTACCTCACCACTCGTTTGCTGTTAAGTCAATTTGGTCAATTTGAGCAGCGGCTTTTATTTCATGAGTTTGAAAACATACTTGATGACCTAAAAGTAAACAGAGAAGATTTAACTGCAACAGTAAAAATTAATCAAATAGCAGCAGACCTTTCCTATGAAATGGATGAATTTTTTAAACTAATTGCACTATATGCAAAATCACATTCAGCGGAAAGAAGAGGCCAGTATCGGGCGAAAGTACGATTTTCGCATGACAGTGGAGGTAAGGAGAGACATGCTCTTGTACATAGTGCCGAGAGGTTTGCCTTTCTTCTAAAAGACTTACAGAGTGCGATTACTGAACGATTAGAGTTAATCAAGAACATGAAGGAATCTCTAAGTACTAAGCAAAAAGGCAAGATGGAGGAAATTATTTCCTTCAGGAACGAAATAGAAGAACTTAGAAGCACTGTTCAAGACTGCTTTATTAAAAAATCTAATGATGTTAAATGGATTGAAATTGACTTTCGATCACAACAGAATGTAACGACTTTCTATGCACAGCCTGCATTTGTTGCGGCTTCGTTACGAGAAAGATTTTTTAGCATTAAAAAAGGGGTTGTCTTAACTTCAGCTACCCTGACAGTTAATAACTCGTTTGACTATTTGATAAAAGAGATTGGGCTTGTCAAAGACTCTACTTTGACAATGAGTATCCCTTCACCTTTTGATTATAAAAATCAAGTAAAGCTTTTAATACCTGAGGATTTACCAGAAGTAAATTCAACGAGTCTAGAGGATTACGTCATTAGTATTACAGAGCATATTATCACGATTGCTGAGGCAACAAAGGGCAGAATGTTAATTCTTTTTACAGCTCACGATATGTTAAAGAAAACATACGAACTTATAAAAGAAAGTGGATTTCTAGATGATTTTGCGATGATTGCTCAAGGAATTACCAGCGGCAGCCGCTCAAGGTTAACGAGGAACTTTCAACGTTATGAAAAAGCTATTCTACTAGGGACTAGCAGCTTTTGGGAGGGTGTAGATATCCCTGGAGAGGATCTATCCTGTCTGGTGATTGTAAGGCTGCCCTTTAGTCCCCCAGACGAACCGCTGACAGAAGCTAAGTGCCAATTAATCAAACAACAGGGCGGAAATGCTTTTACGGAATATTCATTACCTGAAGCAATTCTAAGATTTAAACAGGGCTTTGGACGTCTTATACGGACAGAAAAAGACCGGGGGATACTGATGGTTTTTGATAAAAGAATCATTACCACTAAATATGGAAAAGATTTTTTAAAGTCAATACCAACAATCCCTATGAAAAAGGGAAAAATTGATGAGTTAGTTGAAATTATTTACAAATGGCTATAATGAAATTTGGAAAAATTACACATCCTAATAGTATTGGAGGTATGTGTATGAAAATGTTATTTCTTGTGGCAGCAATCTTTTTTCAATTGAATTCGATTGGAAGTGCCTCTTCTTATAATTATGGTAATGTTGAAAATATCGATTTGAACTTGAAAGACCATGAGATTGCTGTTACTTTCTTAGGCTTAGGTGATGGTGAAGCGACCCTTATTCAAGGTTCCACTGGAGAAAATATTTTGGTTAATACCGGTGGAGATGAAACAAGTGAAGAATTGCGGGAAGTGCTTGGCACATATGGAGTTAAAGAAATTTCAACAATAATCATTACAGATACTCAAAATCTATTTGTTGATGAACTTTCACAAATTATTTCACAATATAAAGTAAGACAATTGATCTCAACCCCTGAAATAGCAAAGAAATTATCTGGTATTTCAAAAGTTGAAGTAATTCCTTGGACAGAAGGGACAACTCAGGTCCTGTTTCCAGATTTATCTGCAGAGGTTCTTTTTGCAGGAATGGAAAAAAATGAGGGGATTGATTTTACGCTGCAATTTTTTAAGCATCGTCTTTTTTTGATGACTTCCTCTAGTCAGCAAGTGGAGGAGAAATTATTAACGAAAAACCTAGATGACATTACTATTTTTAAGGTACCTAAATGGGCTAAGGAAGATTCCTTATCGGAGAAGCTCATTCAGTATGTTAATCCACAAATATCGATTCTCTTTGAATCAGAAGAACATACACCTGACCCTGATATTATCTATGACTTGCAGGATACATGGTCAGAGGTCTTTTTTACAAAAAAGCATGGTACCATTACAATTAAATTTACTGAAAATAACTATGAAGTATTCACCTTTCCAGTAGAAAAGGAAGACTATAGCTGATATTATTGCTTTAGAGAGATAAAGGAGGAATAGTATGGAATCAAAAATAGAAGTCCTCTCAACTGTTAAACTTCAGCATAGTCCAGAACTATACAAAATTGTTGATGCCCTCAATCGAACATTAAAACAAAAGGACTTGATGTTCGGACTGGCACTCGACCAAGAAGATCAAAGCAAGGCAGTTTTTACCATCTATCGTACATAAAGAAGTGGAGTGCAATGAAAAAAATTATTTTATTTCTCGTATTATTTATAGTAATTGGTGTAGGGGTTTTTATTAAAGTTTATGCTAATGCTCAAGAACCGCTAAAGGCCGCAGAAGAAAAAGCAGTTACTTTGGCAAAGGAAAAGGTCGAGTTTGATGTTCTAGAGGATTTTCATATCTACCATGGAATAGAGACCGTCAATGTTCTAGAGGGAAAGAATAAAAAAGGCGAAAATATCATCGTTTGGATCCCTGAGAAAAACAAGAAAGTGATATGGGAGAAACGGAAAAATGGCATTTCAAGAGAAGATGCTGTCCAAAGACTAATGGATGAAAAAAATCCAAAAAAGATTATTTCTGTGAAATTAGGAATGGAAAATAATATCCCATTATGGGAAATTTATTACCGTTCTGAAAATAATTTAATAAATTATTATTATGTACACTTTAAAACAGGTGAATGGCTAAAGAAAATCGAAAACTTATAACTTCATGGGAGCAGGAGGAGAAGAAATGGCAGTGAAATTAGCAAACAGAGTAATGGCGCTTACACCGTCAACAACATTAGCTATTACAGCAAAGGCAAAAGAATTAAAGGATCAAGGGGAGGATGTAATAGGCTTAGGAGCTGGAGAACCTGATTATAACACTCCACAACATATTTTAGATGCAGCAGCACGGTCTATGAATGAAGGACATACGAAATATACCCCTTCTGCTGGCTTACCAGCTTTAAAGGCGGCAATCATTGACAAATTAGAAAGAGACCAAGGTCTTTCCTATAAACCAAATGAAATCATTGTAGGGAACGGAGCAAAACATGTATTATATACTCTTTTTCAAGTTCTCTTAAATGAAGGTGACGAAGTTATAATCCCTACTCCTTACTGGGTAAGCTACCCTGAGCAAATTAAATTAGCTGGTGGTGTACCTGTTTATGTAGATGGGTTAGAATCTCAGGATTTTAAAATTACACCTGAACAATTAGGATCTGTGATAACAGATAAAACGAAAGCAATTATTATCAATTCACCAAGTAATCCTACAGGAATGATCTATACAGCAGAAGAATTGGCTGAGTTAGGTAAATTATGCTTAGAAAGAAATATTTTAATCGTCTCAGATGAGATTTATGAGAAGCTTATTTACGGCGATCATAAGCATGTATCGATTGCTCAGCTTTCTCCGGAGTTAAAGGAGCAGACTATTGTGATCAATGGAGTTTCGAAATCCCACTCCATGACAGGATGGCGTATCGGTTATGCTGCTGGAAATAAGGAACTAATAGAAGCAATGACAAACCTTGCTAGTCATAGCACGTCAAATCCAACTACAACTGCTCAGTATGCAGCCATTGCTGCCTATAATGGACCCCAGGAACCAGTTGAGGAAATGCGTAAGGCATTTGAACATCGATTAGAAGTGATTTACGATAAACTAGTATCGATTCCTGGATTTACATGCGTTAAGCCTCAAGGTGCTTTTTACTTATATCCAAATGTAAAGGAAGCTGCGGAAATAACAGGTTATCAAGATGTGGATGCATTTGTAGAAGCATTATTGGTGGAAGCAAAAGTAGCAGTAATCCCTGGATCTGGGTTTGGTACACCAGATAATATCCGCCTATCCTATGCAACCTCACTTGACCTTCTAGAAAAAGCAGTGGATAGAGTGAAGGATTTTGTGGAGTCAAAGCGTCAACATTAAAATATTGGATTTTCAATAAAAAGTCTGCAATTGCAGGCTTTTTGCTTTTCTTATAATATCTGGATATTTCAATCCTCTTACTGTAAGAGGTTGTTCATGTTATACTAAGCAAGAGGTGTCGCGAAAAATGAAAACAAATATATTATCATGGCTGCAGGAAGGTAATATAACAGTTCCTGCTTTGTTATTTTCTGAGTACCGAAATATGAATCTAAATGAATATGAACTTGTTCTTTTATTAAATATTATGACTTTTATAGAAAAGGGAAATGATTTTCCAACCCCAGAAGAACTCTCATCCCGGATGACAATTACGGTGTCAGAATGCAATGAAATGCTGCGAAAATTAATCCAAAAAGGCTTTATCCAAATAATAGATGAATACTCCTCAGAAGGAATCAGGTTTGAAAAATACTCCGTAGGAACTTTATGGGAAAAACTTGTAGACCAGTTTTTAATGAAAAACAAACAAACCCAAGAAGTCACTAAAAAGGCGGATGAAAGTGATCTTTATACATGCTTCGAAAAGGAGTTTGGCCGTCCGTTATCCCCGTTTGAATGCGAATCACTGGCTATGTGGATGGATGATGACCATCATGATCCAATCATCATTAAGGCAGCTTTGCGAGAAGCTGTCATGTCTGGAAAGTTAAATTTTCGTTACATCGACAGGATTCTGTTTGAATGGAAAAAGAATGGTATAAAGACCATTGAACAGGCTAAGAATCATGGGAGAAAGTTTCGTCAAAAACAGACGCAAAATCGACCGGTACAAGATCCTCAGGCCTCTACGAACAATTCTGTGCCCTTTTACAATTGGCTTGAGCAATAAGTCTTACTAAACGAGAGGAGAGTTTCTCTCGTTTGTTTCCATTTTATAACCAACAGGCAGGTGAAATACTTTGTTAAACAATACACAGATCCGGTTTTGTCTAGATAAAATGGACGAGATGTTTCCTGATGCACATTGTGAGCTGATTCATTCAAATCCTTTTGAGCTCGTGATTGCAGTCGCATTATCTGCACAATGTACGGATGTTCTCGTCAATAAGGTAACAAAAGAACTATTTAAAAAATATAAAACACCAGAAGATTATTTACGTGTACCAGTTGAGGAACTTCAAAATGATATTCGTTCCATTGGACTATATAGAAATAAAGCTAAGAATATCCAAAGTTTATGCCGTTTATTATTGGATGAATACGATGGAGAAGTGCCAAGAGACCGAGATGAATTAACCAAACTGCCTGGAGTCGGCAGAAAAACAGCCAATGTAGTAGTTTCGGTGGCTTTTAATATTCCTGCGATTGCTGTCGATACACATGTTGAGCGCGTGAGTAAGCGATTAGGAATCTGCCGCTGGAAGGATTCCGTATTAGAAGTTGAAAAAACGCTGATGAAGAAGGTACCAGAGGATGAATGGTCTGTGACCCACCATAGATTGATTTTCTTTGGCAGATATCATTGTAAAGCTCAAAACCCACAATGCCCCAGCTGTCCTTTGTTAGAGCTTTGCAGGGAGGGTAAGAAAAGAATGAAGGGGAGGGAAACAGTAAGTGGATAACAAACTCCTTATTCAACTTTTAGAGGAACTGGACTTAGAGAATACCGATGAAAAAGTGAATGATGAAGCTATTTCTTGCCTTTTAGCGGATTGGGTTCATATTAAAAAGGAATTAGAGATTCTATATCGGAATCGCGATCAAAAAAGTACAACTCAAGGGATGAAAAAGGGGATTGGTTTATTCATCCAATTTTTATTTTGGGGAAATGAAAAGGAGATTAATCTCAAAGATTTTGAGCCTCTAGAACGTTTAGAAATTAAACCTGTCAATCTTGATGAAAGGTTAGGATTCATCATTAGAAGACCAAATCTTTATCATTCTTATCGACAGCTCTCCGAACTGATGGTAGAACAAGAAAAACTTTATGCAAAGAAGAATATCATAAAAAAGCGTCTTGGCCCAAAGGGCTAGACGCTTTTCGTAGTTAATATTAGTTTTCTGTTTCATTGCTGTTGCCATTGCCGGGTTCAGTCGTTCCAGGTTCAACCTCATCCCCATCACCATCCCCGTCACCATTACCATTACCATTACCATTACCATTACCATTACCATTACCATTACCATTACCATTACCGTTACCATTACCGTTACCGTTACCACCATCGCCGTTACCGTTACCGTTACCATTACCTTGATCCTCTTCGTCTTGTTGTGGCAGAGGTATATCGACTGCAGCTGTAGCAGGGTCACTTCGTTTACCATCAATAATTGCAACAATACTAATGGAATACTTGGTACCAGGCACAGGATTTTGAAGTGAAACGACTCTTTCTGTAATTGTTGATGTAGTTGGTGCTGCACCATCAGAAAGGGTAATTTCGAATTGGACACCAGCATTCTTTGGATTGTTGTAATCCCATGTGAATGTCACCTCATTTTTTCCTGCATCATAGGCTGCTTTAGGATTCCTTGGAGCATCAATCTTGTGATATTTTTCTGAGACTGTTTTTGGGGCATGACCTTTTACAGCATACTCTACAATTACTTCACTATCAGGCGTAAATTCACTTGCTAATGCAGGCGGCTTAGAGCCCTTTTCTACTCTAACCTTCTGGACACTATCCGGTACTGGGAAATCCGGTGTCTCGATATCTTTTGACACATATGCCATTAGATTCTTAAAGATTAGCTGTGCTATTTTTTGATCTGCTCCTGGTTGAATAGGCGTTTTTATACTTGAATATCCCGTCCAAACGGCTGCTGTATAATTTGTGGTATAACCAGCAAACCAAGCGTCAGGAACTACCCTGCTGCTCGTAATATTCCATTTGTTCATATCTTCTGCTGTATAATTCGTCGTACCTGTTTTCCCTGCAATTGGAAGTCCTGGAACTTTTGCGGTTGTACCTGTTCCTGGAGAAACCATAACGCTCTTTAACATATCAGTAATCATGAAGGCGGTAGAATCCTTCATAACCACTTTGGACTCTGGGGCAGTGTCTAGGACAGTGCCATCTCTTAGGACAATTTTTTTCACAGAATACGGCTTTGTATACATTCCGTTATTTCCAAAAGCGCTGTAGGCTCCTGCCATTTGAAGCGGAGAAACTCCTACAGTTTTCCCTCCAAAGCCGCCAATAGCATAGGATTCAAATATTTCCTTTAAAGGTATTCCCAAGTTAATAGCAAATTCTTTAGCCTCTTCTAAACCAACCTGCTGAAGGGCTTGAACTGCAGGGGTATTTCTTGAATACTGTAAGGCAGTACGCATTGAGATTGGACCCATATATTTGTCATCCCAGTTTCCGAACTCTTGACCAGTTGAGTACTTTATTGGTTTATCATCAATTGTTTGATACGTCCCCCAATTTAGATATTCAATTGCAGGAGCGTAATCTAGTACCGGTTTTATAGTTGAACCAGGCTGTCTCTGTGTATCTATCGCGTAGTTAAAGCCGCGGCTGACTTCTTGGTTTCGTCCTCCGCCAATCGCACGAATTTCACCAGTTTTGGTATCAATAAGAGCAACACCTGCTTGGAATTCTGCGTCCGGATAATTTATGACATCACCTGTATTAAGAATGGTATTCACATACAATTGTGCGTTTTTATCAAGTGTAGTATGAATGGTTAATCCATCAGAGAAAATATCAAAGTCTCCTTGATCCTCCACTTCATCAATAACGGCGTCAACAAATGAATCATAAGGTTTTTCGTCTCTAGCTCGTTCTTCTTCTTTTACTAGTGAGGCAGTCACTGGAACACTTTTAGCCTGTTCCAATTCCTCTTTCGTAATATAGCCATGCTGTTCCATTAACATTAAAACAATATTACGTCTCTTTTCTGCTAAATCTGGATGGTCAAATGGGTTGTAATTATTTGGACTTTGCGGCATTCCAGCAAGCTGTGCGGCTTCTGGAAGGGTTAGATCTTTTAATTCCTTACCATAAAAAATTTTTGCAGCCGTAGCTAGTCCATGACTGTTTTCAGAAACAAAAACTTTGTTCACATACATTTCAAAAATTTGGTGTTTCGTATATTTTTGTTCCAGCTGATAGGCCATCCATGCTTCCTGTACCTTTCGCTTCAAGGTTTTTTCAGGAGTCAAAAATGAATTTTTAATTACCTGCTGAGTAATTGTACTAGCACCTTCTGAACCAAATCCTTCACGGAAATTGGCCACTACTGCTCCAGCCAATCGAATAGGGTCCAAACCATGATGCTTATAAAATCGAACATCCTCCACAGCTAAAACAGCATCCTCAAGGAGTTTTGGAATATCCTTATAGTTTACATATTCACGATTTTCGGAGCCAACCTCTGCAATCAGCTCGCCATCTTTATCTAATACCTTAGAAGAGATGGGGTCCTTTAATAATTTCGGGTCAAGTTTAGGTGTATCCTTTACTAAATAAGCAAAAGTACCAACACCAGCCAAAATTCCAACTATGCCAAGAGCAACAAGGGATAAGAAAATCTTTTTAATGATACCGCTTGGTTTTTTCTTCGTTTTTTGTTTACCTTTGGATTGTTGGAGTTTTTTCCGGCGCTCCTCTCTTGATTGAAATTCTTCTGCCATGATAAAATTCCTTCCTTTCATACATCAACCATTTTCATAAATACTATAATTGAAAAAGAGTATCGATTATTTTAATATAGTCAATTCTAGGTTGAAATCCAAGTGGAATGAAAACTCCCATTTGCTCGATTTCTTCCTTTGTAATTGATTTTCTCCCTCCATTATTCATTCTTTCCCAAAAAGATAACAAGTGTTTTGCTTCTAGTAAATATACTTGTTCACCCTTTGAAAACCTGAGAATTACAAAACAAATGCCACCATGAGAAACAACTTCCTGCATATGATCGATTTGATGCTGATGAAAGTTTTTCAGAGGAAACGACGTTGTATTTGCAGTTTCCTTAGCCTCAAAATCGATATATTTTCCTTTATATACCCCATTATAGTCAGTGGTCGAAGCTTGTTTAAAATAGGCTTCTTTGATAACAGCTGCACTTCTTTTTGGATAATCCACCTGAACAATTTGTACAGGTGTAGGCTTTTTGTGAATAACAGCAATTTTTCTCTCACGGTAATATTCATTGGTTTCGTTCAAATCATCTTCAAGAGTCATTCCTCGATTACTGAAGGAATGATTACTTTGTTTTCTGGGCTTAGATTTTGTTTCACTAACGTTTGGAATGTACCTTTTTCCGTTTGGATAATTAAAATTCATGATAAGCGCACCTCTCAAGCTATTACTTATCATACCAAATCTAAACGCAATAGGGGTGTATAAAATAATTAACTAAACACACGCTAATAAAAATAATGTACCTTGACTCTTAAAAAAATGCATGATTCTTTTTTCATAAATAATCCATTCTCTAAAACTACCAATGATGAAAGCAGTTGTTGAATATGAATCATCTTACAATACATGAGATTGAGATCATCAGTCAAATTAAAGCCGAAAGAACTAAAAAGAATCTTGACAATATTTCAAGAACGGATGCTTACTTTGCTTATTTCAAAAAAAACCCAGATATTATATGGTCATTCCTTGCAAGCATGGTATCAAGAAATGGGGGATGGAATATGTGTGATCTGGAGGGACATGTATTTAGAGAAATATTAGATCCAAAAACAAGAAAAGACTTATTTCTGACTTTTGAAAGAGCCAATTGGTTAATTTTCCACGACGTTTACCCTCAATTACTGATCTATCAATATTCGACGAAAAAAAAGGCGCCTATGTTTCATCTTCTCCCATACTTTAAATGTTCTGATTTTATTAGAAAGGAGTGGGAGCGGTATTGGAAGGAAGGAAATCGGGAACGCCTTACCACGGCGTTAATTATAAATGAGCAGAATGTAATTCATACTCCCGTTATTGGGCACCCAGTTTATAAAAAGAGAGTTTTCAACTCGTGGATATTTAATGTACAAGATTGGCTTCATTTCAGCTGTGTCCTATTTCCTACTTGTGGGGGAGAATTATACGGTGCAAGTGTAAATGGTTTTAAATCACTTTCGAAACGTATTAATCTTGGTAAGAGGTTAGCAAGGATCTTGACTCATCCTCGGCTTTTTCCTTTTTTTTTCGAGTTTGCTGAAAAAACTCCGCACACTGGGTCACGTAATGATTATGAACAATATTTTAAGACAAAGAGCAGCCGGATTACTCCGATATTAAGAGCAGTTTTCCCCATTGTTGATCACACTCATTATGAGTATGAGGATTGGAGCAAGAATCGAGTAATATCACCTGGATGGTTATATTTCCAAGCAAAACATCGTCATCCCATTCACTTAACAGACTGGTACTTTGAAAAATCAAATCAGCTTGAATTAATGCTAGCCATACACAAGACATCCCATATAAAGAAAATATAAAAAGCAAGGCCTAATGCCTTGCTTTGTTTACGGCCTTACTCAGCAGGACGATTTGGTCCTTCTAGTTTTTTATCACCATAGCCAACTTTATTTTCTACTTGTGCTGCGCCAGATTTTTTGTTTTGTTTCTTTTTGGACATTATCAACACCTCCAATTTTAGCTTGTTCGATTTTCCATTTTTCATGCGAAAATGAAGTGATGTCGAACAGAAAGGTAAGATATGCCAGATTGGCACTTTCTTTGACGAAACCCTTCTAGTTTTGTCATCGGGGAAGGAAGCGTTAATTATAAAGAGAATAGTACTAAGTAAATAACGCGGGGAGGTTCTAAATTTGATGAATTCGTCATTGCCGGAAAAGGTAAAGTTGCTTTCTATGCTGACTGAGATCTACGATCAATTAGAAGAATTGGAGATTGTTCTAGAAGCATCTTTCTCAGACCTTCGCATTCAAATGAATACAGAAGAGCAAAAAAAATTATCTGCGCCTGTCCAAAGACTCACCATGCTTGAAAAAGAATTAGATAGGATAAATCCACCATCTCACGGCCATAATAATTCCGTATCCAGAGCACTTAAACTTGAAATGGGCTTTTAATTACCGATAAAATAGAAAGAAACAATTGAGTAGCTTTTAAAAAAAAGCTGCTTTTTATTTTGCTGGCTGTGTTAAAGCGAATTTTTGATATTGACACTCTGTTGGTTGGAGCGGAAGGCACGAAGACTCCTGCGGGAGGACGGGGCAGGGGAGACCCCACAGGCGCTTAGGCGCCGAGGAGGCTCCCCGGACCGCCCGCGGAAAGCGAAGTGCCTGGAGTGGAAACCAACAGACAATTTAAACACAGCCATTGTGAAAGTAGAAAGGAAATAAAGGCGATGTCTGAAGAAATACTCCAATTAACAAAAAAATTGCTTAACTACAACACATTATTTATGGAATACTACAATGAAGCTCGAGAGAATGGGACCACCCATGACTTTCATGAAGTAATAAAGCCATTTGCCAATGAAGTAAACACTGCTGCAAATGAATGGGCAGCTTTGATGAAGAACTGGCTGGCAAAAAGCCCGCAAAAACATTTACATCCTAAACAAATTGATACCACCTTAGAACATATTGAACAGTTATCCATTCAGGCGTTTTTTCCTAAAACAAGCAAATCAAGATTTCTAAATGCTAATCGGACGGTTGAATATTTTCTTTTAGAAATTTTGAAAGAACTGGAAAAATAAAAAAGAGATGCAAAAATGCATCTCTTTCAAGGCTTGTCTGGTTGTTAATTTACTTTTTTTATGAATTTTCGATGAGGGAGTCTTCCTTATAGTTGTCTGGAATTACAGCACCTTGTGCTTCGAGCTCACGTACAAGAAGACGGTATTCTTTAATGTCAATCTCGTTGTGAATATAGGCCTTCTTCGCAAAATCCATTAGTGCGTTAACATCATCAGTATTATAGTCCCGACTTTGATTAAATTTGCTTTTAAGTGAGCGAATGTCCATATGTAATTCCTCCTTCATCATTTTTTTAATAGTAACATGAAAAAAAAGGATTCCTAGTTTTTAAAATATTTAAACTTTAGACAAAATTCTCCGTGATTTGACATTGAAATCTATTTAAATATATGCACCTATCACCACCATCTAACATAGTGTGTAGTATTGAAAATGCGGAGGAGATGTTTGCCCATGTTTGGTAAAAGTAGATCAAATCACTATCTATATCATGGATACTCGGGGCAAATCAATTACAGGAGACCTAACTATAACCAATCAAATTTTCAAGGTATGTTACGTAATCAACCATACCAAAACCAATCAGTACAAAGCATGGAATGGTACCCATATCAGTCAAATTCATACTACCAACAGCCCTTTCAACCAGGATATCAACCCAGTTATCAACCATATGGAGCAGCTTATCAAACTGGTAGTATACCTCAACAAATGCCTTATCCTACAGGACAGTACCCTGCGAAGGATGCACAATTTCTATTTCAAAATCCACTCCAGCCTAAAGAGGAAATAGCATCAAGTCAGTATAATCCGCAGATGAATGGTTACCCTGTTATGAACCCATATCCTAAACCAAATGGAATGCTGAAACAGCCTGGGGGTATTCAATCCCTTATGAATTCTTTTAAATCACAAGATGGTACAGTGGACGTTAATAAGATGGTGAATACAGCAGGGCAGGTGGTAAATGCAGTAACCCAAGTATCATCGCTCGTAAAAGGTCTAGGCGGGATATTTAAAGCATAGAACAATAAAAAGACGGCCAAAAGCCGTCTTTCTTATTGGGTATTTGTCGAAAAATTTATGTGTTGATTATATATATCTGGTCTATTAGTCCTCTATATTTATCGTTTTTCCTCTTACTTGTGGAATTCGAATGGTTAGTAATCCGTCTCGATAAGAAGCCTTAACCAGTTTCTCATTGATGGCTGCAGGCAAGGGAATGGTCCGTGAAAGTTTTTGTTGTGAAACCCTTTTTTGAAAAAAGTGGTTATTTAGATCTTCTTTTGTTTCCATTTCTTTATTCTCAACTGAAATACTTACATAATTAGGTAAAATATTTAGACGTATCTGTTCCTTTTTAACCCCCGGAAGCTCTGCTGTAATAATGTATTCTTCCTCTGTTTCCCTCACCTCAACAGGAAAAGCTCCACTAGGAAACGGACTGTTAAAAAATTCATCAATTGATTGTAGAAATCCCTTTACTGGCTTTTCATGAATAAAATCATTCATAGTTCTAAAAAAATCACGAAACTGCTCAGGTTTTAATTTCTTATTGTTGTTTTGTTCACTTGGAGGCATGGAAGACATTAAACTTTCCCTCACTTTCCGTATTTTCTCACCATATCATATGCAATAGGCGATTCTATGTGCGCGTCATAAGTTCGAGACAAAATTATGAACCTTTTATTACAACGCTATTTTTAGTGAGAAATGTCACATGAAATATTTTCTAGTATTTGTATCCTAAGTAAGTAATTTACGAGAAAGTGAGGGAACAAAATGTTCTGTAATCAATGTGAACAAACACCTGTCGGCGGCTGTACCGCAGTAGGTGTATGTGGAAAAGATGAAACGATTTCAAGCCTGCAGGATACGATTATTTACGGATTAAAAGGAATTGCAGCTTACCGGACACATGCCAATCAGCTGGGGTATACAGATTCATTTGTCGATACCACTACCCAAGAAGCTCTTTATATGACATTAACTAATTCAAATTTTAATGTTCAAGAACATATCGAAATGGCAATGAAAGTGGGGAAGGCGACTGTCCGGGTAATGGAAGTGCTTGATGAAGCCCATACGAAGCGTCTAGGTATTCCTGAACCAATTCTTGTCAGCCAAAACAAAATTGAAGGAAAATGTATTGTTGTTTCGGGTCATAACTTATTTGCACTTGAAGAATTACTTAAGCAGACGGAAGGAAAAGGCATTAACATTTATACACACTCCGAAATGCTCCCAGCACATGGGTACCCGGCATTAAAGAAATACGCTCATTTAAAAGGAAATATCGGAAAGGCATGGTATGACCAACGACGTCTTTTTGAAATGTTCCCAGGTGCGATTTTGGCAACGACGAATTGTGTAATGCCTATTAAAGGTACATATGCTGATAGGATGTTTAGTTATGAAATAGCAGGTCTCGAGAATGTACAAAAAATCGTCAATGATGATTTCTCACCATTAATCGAGAGAGCTCTTGAGCTTCCGAAAGCGGATATTCATTCTGACGAAACCTTGCTGACAGGGTTCCATCATGAAACCGTTCTTGGACTTGTTCCAGAAGTGATTGAGGCTGTAAAGGCTGGGAAAATTAAGCGGTTCTTTGTCATTGCAGGCTGTGACGCGCCTGGGCCCGGAGGACTGTATTATCGTGAGCTTGCAACTTCACTGCCTCCGGAAGCAGTTATTCTAACGACCTCTTGTGGGAAGTTCCGCTTTAATGATGTGGATTATGGAGTTGTACCTGGAACAAACATCCCTCGTTATCTCGACTTAGGGCAATGTAACAATTCAGGTTCAACAGTTAAGATTGCAATGGCGCTTGCTGATGCATTTGACTGTGAAATTAATGAGCTGCCTGTAAGTATTGTTCTTTCTTGGTTTGAACAAAAAGCAGTTGCGATCCTATTAGGTCTCTTCAGCCTAGGAATTCAAGATATTCGAATTGGGCCTAAAGCGCCTGATTTCATCTCTGAAGGAGTATTAAAAGTTCTTCAAGAAACCTTTAATTTAAAGTTAATTGGAACTGCACAGGGAGACATGGCAGACATGCTTCAGCTTTCAAAAGTATAGAAAGAAAGAACCGCAGCGTCAAAATGGCTGCGGTTTGTTTTTTTATATTAGATTAATTTCTGAGAGCAGGACATCTATATCCAGGATCATATTTCCATGGTCATCAACTTCAATTAATTCATCCTTTTTCATTTTTGTCAGCGTTCTGCTGATAGTTTCACGAGTCGTTCCAATCATACTGGCCAAATCACGGTTGGTAAATTCAGATTTAAGCAGGATTGTCCCATCCTCTAATTCCTTTCCATGCTTTTGCCCAAGGCGAATGAGTAATTTGATAATTTGCTCATATGTATTATTAAGTATTTGTTCTTCTAATCGGTTCTGTAAATCAACAATTTTTTCCCCGAGAACTTTAAATACCTTAATACTTAGTTCAGGATACTCAATGAGAACACCTTCAAATTTTGAGATAGGAACAGCAATAAGCGTTGCGGGTTCAAGAACTTCGGCATAAGCAGGGTAACTGCCTTTTCTAAAGAAACCCACATGTGGAAACATTTCACCCTTTTTCATAATGGCAACAATTTGTTCTTTTCCATGAATATCACTTTTATATACCTTAATTTTTCCATTATATATAAAATAAACATTTTCTAAGGGATCACCTTGAAGAAATACATGACTTTGCTTTTTCCACTCTCGAGCAATAGAAATATTAGCAATTTTTGTTAACTCATAGTCATCTAGTTCCCTAAATAGCATGAACTCAGAAAGAACCTTTTTAATATCTTCAATTCTCATGCTCCACCTCCACAGACGAAATAAAATATCTTATACTATTGTAACAGACAACCAATTAATTATTAACAGACTTTTTCTCCGAACGTTTATTCGCTATAATGAAT
Source organism: Neobacillus niacini (assembly GCF_019749295.1). Lineage (GTDB taxonomy): Bacteria > Bacillota > Bacilli > Bacillales > Cytobacillaceae > Neobacillus > Neobacillus niacini_D. The sequence goes on along the minus strand of NZ_JACWFG010000003.1, from coordinate 78,195 downwards.
GTAATGAGGTGATTGTATGAAACTGAAAAAAAACTTACAAGAAATTCTAATTGATTTAAAAATAAATGATCATTTTAAAGAAAATATCGTTACTTGGAAGACAATAGAAGCAAAGAACGCCCAAACTGTGTCTCTTCCAGAAAACCTGCATCCAGCTTTGAGAGAATCCTTGGGGAGTAAAGGCATAGAGAAATTATACACCCATCAAAAAAAAGCATATGACAACATTATGGATGGAAATAGTATTGTAGCAGTTACACCTACTGCATCAGGAAAAACACTTTGTTATAATCTTCCGGTTTTACAAAGTATTTTATCCAACCCAAATACTAGGGCTCTTTATATGTTCCCCACAAAGGCACTGGCACAGGATCAAAAGAGTGAAATCAATGAGATCATCCAGGCAGCAGGAATGGATATTAATAGTTACACCTATGACGGTGATACACCAGCTAATATCCGCCAAAAGGTCCGCAAAGCAGGACATGTTGTCATAACGAATCCAGATATGCTTCATTCAGCAATCCTTCCGCATCATACCAAGTGGGTTTCACTCTTTGAAAATCTCAAATTTGTTGTAATTGATGAGCTTCATACCTATCGAGGTGTATTTGGAAGCCATGTTGCCAACGTTATTCGCAGGTTAAAGCGAATTTGTCGTTACTATGGAAGTAATCCAGTTTTTATCTGTACTTCTGCAACCATTGCCAATCCGCTTGAGCTGGCTGAGAAGTTAACAGACGAAAAAATGGTTCTGGTTGATAATAATGGTGCACCGAGTGGAACGAAACACTTTCTTTTCTATAATCCGCCAATTGTTAATAAGCCTTTAAATATTAGAAGAAGTGCAACTCTTGAGGTACGGAAAATCGCTGGTGAATTGTTAAAGAATAAGATTCAAACCATTGTCTTTGCTAGGAGCAGGGTTCGGGTTGAAATCATACTAACCTATTTGCAGGAGCTGGTGAAAAATCAATTAGGGCCGAAATCTATTATGGGTTATCGCGGCGGCTATTTGCCAACCGAACGAAGAAGAATTGAAAAAGGACTTCGCTCGGGAGATATTTACGGAGTAGTCAGTACGAATGCACTCGAGCTTGGAGTGGACATAGGTCAGCTCCAGGTTTGTATCATGACGGGATATCCAGGAACCATTTCTAGTGCATGGCAGCAAGCGGGGCGGGCTGGAAGGCGGCACGGGGAAGCATTGGTTATTATGGTTGCAAGTTCAAGCCCGCTAGATCAGTATATCATTCAAAACCCAGAGTACTTTTTTAATAAAAGCCCAGAAACCGCTAGGATAAATCCTGATAACTTAATTATTTTAATTGATCATATGAAGTGTGCTGCTTTCGAACTGCCTTTTAAAGCGGATGAGAAGTTCGGAAACGTCGGAACACAGGAGTTGCTCGAATATCTCACAGAGGAGCGAATTCTGTACCAGAATGGTGATAAATGGTACTGGATGAACGATTCTTTCCCTGCTCATAACATTAGTTTGCGTTCTGCTTCACAGGAGAATGTTATCATCGTTGATCAGTCAGATGTTGCTAATGCGAGGGTAATCGGAGAAATGGATCGGTTCTCTGCCATGACACTACTGCATGATGAAGCGATTTATCTTCATCAGGGAACCCAATTTCAAGTGGAGAAGCTGGATTGGGAAGAAAAGAAGGCATTTGTCCGTGAGGTTGACGTGGATTATTTTACAGATGCTAATTTAGCGGTCCAACTAAAAGTGTTGGAAGAGGACAAGGTTAATCGTTTAGAGTATGCAGAAATCGGTTATGGTGATGTCAGCGTTCGAGCTATGGCCACAATTTTTAAGAAAATTAAATTTGAAACACATGAAAATATAGGTTCAGGCCCTATACACCTGCCGGAAGAAGAGCTGCATACAAGCGCTGCTTGGATTTCCTTAAATAAATCGTTCACAGAAATGGGACAAGAGCGATTAGAGCAGGGACTTGTTGGGACAGCACATGCTTTAAATCATATTGCTCCCTTATTTGTAATGGCAGACCCGCAAGATATACATGTCATTCCTCAGGTAAAAGCTGATCATAATGAAAAACCGACGATATTCTTCTATGATCGTTATCCCGGTGGTATCGGTTTAAGCGAGAAAATTCACATGGGAATGCCGGAGGTTTTTGCAGAAACGATGAAAATGATTAAGAGCTGCAAGTGCCAGACGGGCTGTCCATCCTGTATTGGAACCGATACAGTGAGTGAAACCTCCAAAAATGATACATTAAATATTATTGAAGCTTTTATTAATCCTTCTGTCTTAAACGAGGTCGTTAAAGAATGTCATTGAAAAATAAATTGAATCGTTTAAAACCACATATTTCTGGGGGAGTACAAGGAGTAACGAGTAAAGACTCTCCAGAAACGTCCCGTGTTGAAATACCTTACCTTTCTATATGGGAAGGTGAAAATGTAACCCCCTATTATATGGATCAGGATTATTGTCTCATTCGTGAAGTGAAATATCCTTTATCACAAAAGCACGGGCATTATTATTTTCATGATTTCCTAAGAGCTGTAGAGATCTGGAATAAGCAGCCAATAAATCATCCCTTATCAGCAGAAGGTCATACTGCTGAAGAATTATTCTTTTTTGATACAGAAACGACGGGACTTGGCGGTGGAGTTGGGAATACAATTTTTTTACTTGGCTATGCAAGTGTCGCAGGTGATAATCTTGTTCTAAGACAGCATATTCTTCCACACCCGGGTGCTGAAGTTCCCTTGTATCAAAGCTTTCTTGAACAAGTAAACTATAAGACATTGGTTACGTATAATGGCAAATCCTTCGATTGGCCACAAGTAAAAACCAGGCATACTCTTGTAAGAGAGCATGTCCCAAAGCTCCCAGCTTTTGGACACTTTGATTTGTTTCATGCTGCCAGGAGACTTTGGAAACATAAATTGGATCGTCTAAAGCTTGCGGTGGTTGAAAAGGATGTCTTAGGAATCGTAAGGGAAGATGACATCCCGGGTTATTTAGCACCAATGATTTATTTTGATTTCATAGAAAGTAAACAGCCGGATGGAATGCTTGGAATCATAAAACACAATGAAATTGACATATTATCCTTGGTCACCTTATACACTCATCTAACTTTCCAACTTTGCGGGCTGGACAGCAATCAAACACGGAAAGAATACTTTGAAGTGGGAAGATGGTATGCGTCTCTTGGGGAGAAGGGTGAGGCTGTCAAGGTGCTGACGAAGCTTGTGGAAGGCAGTGATTATACATCTTTACAAGCAAAGCTTACATTAGCCTATCAGTCTAAAAAAGAGCAAAACTGGGAAATTAGTTTACCTTTATTTCTAGAGGTGGCAGATGCCCAAGATCATCAGCTTAGTCCTGATGCGTGTATAGAAGCAGCAAAAATATATGAACATAAGATAAAGGATTACAAGCTTGCCTTGGATTATTGTCTAATGGCCATGGAAATAGCAGGCAGCACAAAGGTTTCAGACCCAAAAACGCAGCAACAGCTTGAACACAGGCTGAAACGTTTAGAGGGGAAATTCGCTAAATTTCCCAGGTAAGCGCACGATTCGGCAATAAACTATATTAAAATATATAATTCGTCAAAACCAGTGTATTTGTAACAAAAAATTCACATTTAAATTCAATTTCCCGTATTGTTTCTTATAGTTGAACCATGTAAAATAGTAAACTGTGAGTAAAAAACGACTATAAAACAATAATGGGGTAGATACTATGTATAAAGCAATCTTGTATTTATTTTTTGTTGTCGTTTGTTTGACTGCAGTACTTTTTTCAAGCTTAAAAGATAACTTATATTCAATGCTATAAAAGTAAAAAGCGCTATTCAGTTATAGACGTTTATCACTATAGTTTTGAAATAGATATTTGTCTAAGTGAAGTTAATCTTAAATAGATATATGAAAAATAGGTATTTTCATTAGTACAAGAAATACTCTCCTATCATAGGCTGTTAATGTAAACAGAATATATATTTGAAGGGAGAGCTTAAATTGTATCTTGGAACTAATTTTGCGCCGCCAGTCATTCATCCGACTAAACAAATCGTAAACCATACTTTCTCAACAACCGTGGTTCCGCACATTCATCCAACACATACAACAACTATTAATCACCATATGTTCCAGCATAAACACTATTGTCCTCAAACTGCTTCTTGTGCACAAGATTGTTGTCATCAACACATTAACTGCTGTGGAGGTGGCATGCCGGCACCTATGCCAACGGCTGTTGCAGGAGCTCAGAGTAATGCATTACCTCCTGGAAACAACATGCCGCCGAATATGGGGCCAGGTATGATGGGACCGGGTATGGGACCAGGAATGATGGGACCGGGTATGGCTCCAGGAATGGGACCAGGCATGGCTCCTGGAATGGCTCCAGGTCAATTCCCACGTCCTCGCCGTTTCTTTGGATAATAAAAAAACAAGGGCATTTGCCCTTGTTTTTTTTATTAACTTTGATATCTTAATTTAAAAGCCGGAATAAGGAGGAGAGATTTGATTAAAGTATTAGCGGTATCAGGTTACAAACCCTTTGAATTAGGAATTTTCAAAAACGATCATCCTTCTGTTACGTTTATTAAATCTGCCCTAAAAAAAGAACTCATTCAAATGATTGAGGATGGACTTGAGTGGGTCCTGATTAGCGGACAGCTGGGTGCAGAATTATGGGCTGCAGAGGTTATCTTTGAGCTGAAATTAGATTATCCTGAAGTAAAGCTTGCTGTTATAACACCCTTTTTAGAGCAAGAGGCTTCCTGGAGTGAGAACAATACTGAGTGGTATAAATCAATATTGGCACGAGCAGATTTCATTGATTCCGTGACAAAGAAACGATACGAAAAACCTTGGCAGTTCCGCTTGAAAAATCAATTTTTTATTGAGAAAAGTGACGCCCTTCTTTTGTTATATGATCAAGAAAAAGAAGGAAGCCCGAGATACATATACGAAATGGCTATTCATTATCAAAACAATCATTCTTATCCGGTCAAGCTGATTACATTTTATGATCTGCAGGTAATCGTAGAAGAAGAGGAGCTCAGACGTTCAGATTTTTAAAGGATGCGCAAAAAATGAAAGCTATATGTATTAATGTGAAAGAAGAATTGACAAAACCACTTATTTTTGGAAAAATAATAGGTAATGATTGGCGAATGACTTGAGGTGAATTGAATGGTGACCGATAAAGTGAAACTAACCGCTAAGGATATATTAGAAAAAGAATTTAAGACCGGTGTCCGAGGGTATAAACAGGAAGATGTAGATAAGTATTTGGACTTAATTATTAAGGATTATGAAATGTTTTATCAAGAAATAGAAGATCTGCAGCAAGAAAATCTTCGTTTACGTAAGCAGCTGGAAGAAGCATCTAGAAGGCAGCCAGTAACACAGCCTGCTGGGACAACGAACTTTGATATCTTAAAACGTTTATCGAACTTAGAAAAACATGTTTTCGGTAACAAGCTGTACGATTAACAAACAGTACCTTGATTTCCAGTTTAGTACCATTGATTATTGAAACACAAATGCATATAATATAAAAGTATTCATTAATTACGTTCGGGTAATCGCTGCAAGAAGCATTTGCTTGCTTGTAGAGGAAAGTCCATGCTCGCACGAGCTGAGATGCTCGTAGTGTTCGTGCCTAGCGAAAACATAAGCTAGGGCAGTTTGAGCCATTGGTTTGGCTGACGGCCGGGAAAATACCTAAGTCCCAAAAGGATATGGTATGAATACCTATAAAAGTGCCACAGTGACGGAGCCTTTTCAGAAATGAAAAGGGTGGAACGAGGTAAACCCCGCGAGCGAGAAACCCAAATAATGGTAGGGGCACTTTCTCTGAGGAATTGAACGAGGAGAAGGACAGATTCCTTGCGAATCTGTAGATAGATGATTACCACCTAAGTACGAGACGTATAAACGTCGTTTGTAGTACACTGGTACAGAACATGGCTTACAGAACGTTATTAATGTTAATAAAGTTAAGGCATGCGACTCTCCTATGAGGAGGGTCTTTTTACTTTTATATGATTGGTCGATTTTGCATGGGATGACTGATTCTGGTCTATAATGGTATGATAGGCAAGCATACATTCATACATAATAAGGTAAAAAGTTAAGGGTGGAATAAATGGGAAAATATCAATTAATTGCGACCGCTGCAATGGGATTAGAAGCATTAGTGGCAAAAGAAGTACGTGCTCTCGGTTATGAGTGTGAGGTTGAAAATGGCAAGGTCATTTATACGGGTGATGAAACTGCGATTGCCCGAAGCAATATGTGGCTTCGAACAGCAGACCGAGTTAAAATAAAAGTCGGCGAATTTAAAGCCTATACCTTTGATGAATTATTTGAAAAAACAAAGGCATTACCATGGGAAAAGTATCTCCCTGAAGATGCAGAGTTTCCTGTAACAGGCAAATCAGTAAAGTCAAAACTATTTAGTGTTTCAGATTGTCAAGCCATTGTGAAAAAAGCGGTGGTGGACCGAATGAAAATTCATTATAAGCGGAGCTCTTGGTTTGAAGAGACAGGGGCATATTATCGAATTGAAGTGGCATTGTTAAAAGATGTTGCCACCATAACAATAGATACAAGTGGTCAAGGACTCCACAAAAGAGGATACCGTGTTGATCAAGGTGAAGCTCCATTAAAGGAAACCCTTGCAGCAGCCTTGGTGTCGCTTACGAATTGGAATCCTGATAAACCATTTATCGACCCCTTCTGTGGATCAGGTACGATTCCAATTGAAGCGGCGATGATTGGGCAAAATATTGCTCCTGGTTTTAATCGTGAATTTGTATCAGAAAGCTGGAATTGGATTCCCGGTAAAGTATGGGATGAGGCGCGTACAGAAGCCGAGGACCTGGCAAATTATGACCAGCCATTGGATATAATGGGGACTGATATTGACCATCGGATGATCAAAATTGCTCAAGAAAACTCCTTTGAGGCTGGTCTTGGAGACCTTATCCAATATAAACAAATGCAAGTAAGAGATATTACAACCACCAAAGAATATGGCGTGATTGTTGGAAATCCCCCATATGGAGAAAGACTTGGTGAGAAAAAAGCTGTTGAGCAAATGTACAAGGAAATGGGACAAGCTTTTAGTAACCTTGACACCTGGTCTATCTATATCATGACATCTAATGAAGAGTTCGAACAATTTTATGGAAAGCCAGCTACAAAAAAGCGAAAGCTGTTTAATGGGTTTATTCGCACAGACCTTTATCAATATTGGGGTAAGAGACCTCCCCGTACAATTGAATAGTACCAATCAGACCAATTGGAGCCTGCTGAAGAAGGCTCCATTTCATTCGTTTATAGGAGGGGTATAGATGCAAGGGAAAATTCCATTTACAGTTTCAAAAACAGAATCATTTTATGACAAGCTTAGTGAGTGGATCGGTGATTTATTTTATGATATTTTACCCGAGGCTGGGTTTGAATTGCGTGATGAACAGATCTTTATGGCTTTCCAGCTGGAGAAAGCATTTAAGGACAAGAAAGTTATGTTTGCTGAAGCAGGAGTTGGGACAGGGAAGACAATTGTTTATCTGCTTTATGCAATTATGTATGCCAGGTATACAAATAGACCAGCAATTATTGCCTGTGCCGATGAAACATTAATCGAGCAGCTTGTTAAAAAGGAAGGTGACATTGCTAAGCTCGAGAAGGTCCTTGGGCTCAATATTGATGTAAGATTGGCAAAATCGAGAGACCAATACCTTTGCTTAAAAAAGCTTGATTATGTGAGACATGAAGACTTTAATGATGATATTGCTGGAATTTATGAGGAATTACCTGATTTTGTTCACAGTGATGGCTCTATGCAAAAGTTTGAGAGATATGGTGACCGCAGGGATTATCCTTCATTGTCTGATGATACATGGGGGAAGATTAATTGGGATATGGTTCAGGACTGTTTCTCCTGCGAAAAGAGACATCGCTGCGGACTTACACTTAATCGTGATTTCTATCGTCATGCCAAGGATTTAATTATTTGTTCGCATGACTTCTATATGGAGCATATTTGGACAAAAGAATCACGAAAACGCGAAGGTCAGCTCCCGTTATTGCCTGACCACTCTTCCGTTGTGTTTGATGAAGGACATTTACTTGAATATGCAGCACAAAAAGCGTTAAGTTACCGATTCACCGATAATACACTAGAAACCTTACTAACAAGGCTGATGGAAAATGAAGTGCGTGAAAAAACGTTATATACCATTGAGGAAGCATTGTTAGATAATGATAAATTCTTTAGTGCGATTTCACAGTATTCTGTCCCGTCTGAAGGGTCAGAAAAACAAATGATTACTATGAATCCTGCCTTAATAAAATATGGTACGGTGCTATTAAATAGGCTTCAAGCAATAGAAGAAGAGCTCGTCTTTGAAAGTGAATTGTACGTGATTAATGAATATGATTTGAAAATTGTAGAGGAATATTTAGAGCAAATTACTTACTCGTTATCGTTATTCCTTAAAGAGATGAACGGGATTACTTGGTTCGAGGAAAAAGGCTATGAGCGAACACTTGTCATCATGCCAAAAATGGTTGAAGAAGTGATGAGAGATGAAGTGTTTGTGCAGAAAAAACCGTTTATCTTTTCATCTGCAACTTTATCGAACGATAAAAAGTTTGATTATATTGCGGGCAGCTTAGGAATTAAAGAGTATTTATCCTTTTCAGTGGAGTCACCATTTGATTATGAAGAAAAAATGAAGGTCTTTATGCCGAAATTCAATCAAAACTCGTTGGAGGATAGACTCGATTATTGTTTAAGTAAAATTGTTCAATCAGAGGGTAGAGCACTGATTCTCCTAAACAATCAAAATGAATTAAACAGCTTGAAACAACAGCTTTCAGGGAATATTCCGTACCCAGTGTACTTCGAGGGTGACGAGGAAATTAGTACTCTTGTTTCTAAGTTCCAAAATGAAGAGCATTCTATACTTTGTACGATCCATCTTTGGGAAGGTCTAGACATCCCAGGAAGATCGTTAGAAAATGTCATGATTTTTTCACTGCCTTTCCCGCCAAATGATCCTGTGTTCACAGCAAAACGAAATGGTGTAGCAAATCCATTTGAAGAAGTGGATTTACCTTACATGCTGCTTCGCTTACGACAGGGAATTGGCCGCCTAATTAGAAGTGAACATGATCAGGGCAGTGTTCATATTATGCTGGATGAGAATATCGATTCAGCGTTATTACAGAAAATTAAAGATGTCCTGCCAACAGATGCAGTGGAAGTATAGAAAAAAGGTCAGCTATGGCAGCTGACCTTTTTCTTATCTGCCTAATAAACGCAGACCCTCTGGTGTCATTTTTTCTGGTGACCACGCAGGTTCCCATACAAGATTAACATCAACATTTCTTGTTTCTTCAATTCCTTGCACAGCATATCGAACGCCTGTAGTAATACTGTCATGCAGTGGACATCCAGGTGTTGTTAACGTCATCGTCACATTGACATCATTTTCTACTGTAACATCAACATGATAAATTAACCCTAGGTCAACCACATTAATATTTAGTTCAGGATCATATACACTTCTTAATGCTTCTATTACTTTTTCTTTTACGTTCATGTTAATCACCCCATTATTTTTTTAGTACACCCAAAATAGTAAGTGCAATAGCAACAAATACAATTGATAGTACAAATTGTCCAATATTGAAGAGAAGAATGCTTTTAAATATGATCGATAGAAAAACAGCAAGGACTGCGATTACAAATACGGAAAAGAAGGGAACAACCACTTTTTCATTCATCACATCTTTTAAGGAAGGAACCGCCTTTTTTCCCATTTCTTTACTGTATTTATAAGTCCACCATAGAAAAGGTACAATCTTAAATAGGTATCCCATAATACTTAGGACAATCCAAAGCAATAAATAAAGATATACCAATGGCCCGATTAGAATAGAAAAATGGTCAGTCCATAAGGCAATAAATGCTGCTAAATGGATGAGGTTTCCTAAGCCTATAGCTCCTAAAGCATAGGAAAACGAATGGTCTAGTTTCTTTTTCAGCCGTTTTTTAATGATTATAGATACATGCCAGGTGAAAACGGAAAAGCCTGCAAATAGTAGGAAAAATCCCGATTTTAATAGATAACTATTATCATTAAAAAAGGAAATAAGAGTGACTGCCAGACCCGCCATATATAAACCATATACATATCGTGCATGAATCATAGGGAACCCATGTGATAATGAAAACATAGGTGCCATTTTATATGAAAAACCAAAAATTAATAGCGTAAACCAGCCTGTGACACCCATTAATAGATGACTTTTAAAGATTGCTTGGTAGAACTGGGCAGCAAAACCTGTTTGAAGAGAAAATATTAATGTAATTCCTAGGAATATCGTTAAAAATAAGCATACAAGAGCACTGCCGACAAAGGCTGTCAGGATATTTGGTTTTGCCTGCTTTCTTAAAGTCATAAACATTTGAAATAAAAACATTAAGATACCAAGCAGCATGAATATCCCTGGTACTAATGCCTTTTGTGGCGAGACGTATAGCATCCATGAAAAGGACGCAATACCAATTGCAGTAACAAAAAACTGAACAAAGCCAAATTTCTCATTCCATATTTTTGTTAAGAAAGCAACCGGAACAAGCTGATACATTGCACCCATTGCGACCATTAGTGCCCATCCTAAGACAAGTAAATGGGCAGCTGACCAAATTGCAGGTATGCGGAAGCTGCCATCCACAAGCATTTGTCCATTTACTAACACTAAAATTTGTGATAATACGAGAGCGACTAAACTGAATATAATAAATGAGAAAGGAAGCTTGATATTTGTTTCACTTCCCATCGTGTTAGGCACCATACTCTTACACCTTCTTATCGGAATATCTCAATTTTGAAACTTCCATCGTTTTGTGGTTCTGTCCGCTGCTTATAGCCAAGCTCCTCAAGCTGCTCATAGAGGAACATCGGCCTTCTATCATTGATAATTGTTAAAACCTCACCATCAGCTAAATTCTCTAATGCTGCTAGAGTTCTCATCATTGGCTGCGGCGGTTCTAAACCTCGATTATCAAGAATCATAATATAATCACCTTTTCTATTATAAACTCTTAGTAAAAGTAACTTTCCAGTGCTTGTTTTCAATCTCTTCTGCTTCATGGGAAAAGCCTTTAGCTTTTAACACGGCAAACAATGGTACAGGCTTGAAAGGTGCGTGAAGGATAAAAATATCATTTTCCTTAACTTCTTTAATAGCTTCCATAATTTTTTGGAAAGGTTCAATCTTATTCTTTAAGTCTTCTCTGACATCCAGCTCAATAATTTTTTGTTCCATTTTTAACAGCTCCTCGAATGATTTTTAATAGAATAATTCCTGCTCCAGTGCTTCGCGATTGATTAAATAAAGTCCATCCTCGCGTTGGTGAATATAGTTTTTCTTTTTCAGATGGTTAATGGTTCTACTGACTGTTTCCCTAGAAGTTCCAATCATATTAGCCAGTTCTCTGTTTGTGAATTGTGTTGTTAACTGAAATCTGCTGCCAACCTGTTCTCCGTTGGACTGGCAAAGTCTTATAAGAAGCAATACGATTTGTTCAAAGGTGTTATGGAGGACTTGTGCCTCTAATCTGCCTTGGAGGTCAACGATTTTCTCTCCTAACACTTTAAAAAGCTTTATGCAAAGCTCGGGGTATGAGATAAGCGTCTCTTCAAACTTGTCAATAGGAATAACAATGAGAGTTGCCTCTTCTAAAACCTCTGCATGTGCTGGAAAGTTTCCATTACGGAAGAATCCAGCGTGTGGAAACATTTCACCAGGTTCGAGTACCGAAACAATTTGTTCCTTCCCAGAAAAGTCTGTTTTATAGATTTTGATTTTTCCAGAATGGATAAAAAATACGCGGTCCAGTGGATCATCCTGCATAAAAACATACATCTTCTGCTTATAAAAGCGAGTTAAAGCAATATTTATAAATGGCTCTAACTCTTCATCAGATAATTCTTTGAATAGGGGGACATCCGATAATCTTTTTTTTATGTCCTCTTGCTTCATTAACATCACCTTCGTATTAGTAATTCTTAATTACTTTCATTTTAGCAGTGAATGGAAAACAATTATGTGACCTCCATCATAGTTCGCAAATTTCTTTGAAAATTATTCTCAATAAAAAAAACCGCAAGATTTAATCTTGCGGATTTTCTTCGTTTTTTAATTCATCGCAGCATTCAAAGCAATAGATCTTACCTTCATCAGATTGTACCCCGTTAAAGAAGCCATCTAAACAATAAATCTCTTTTCTACATGCTGTACATTTCCCAACTAATTCTCTCATCCAATTTCTCCTTTCATTAGTATTAGCAAAATCATCTTGCAGGTGTGATAGTTAGCACTATGGCGAGAATAGAAATTTTCTATAATAAAGTAGAAGTTAGCATATTAAAGGAGTGAACATGAATGCAAACATACGCAACGATTATCCATGTGCCAGATTATCCACCACGTGAAAAACATTCAACTATATTTAAAGGTTTTGACGAATTAAAATCTGGAGAATTTATGCAAATTGTAAATGACCATGATCCTAGACCTCTTCAGTATCAGTTTATGATGGAAAGACCTGAAGAATTTACGTGGGAATACGACGAGCAGGGGCCAGAAGTTTGGAAGGTATCCATCGGTAAGAAGTAATACGGTTTCTCTGACAATCATGATTACTAAAATTAACTTCTCTAAAGCAATTTACTTTTTTATTCTTTTAGGAATCATCCTCTTTCCCTAAATACTATTTTACAACAGAATTTATTTCTGTTGTTTTTTTATCCTTAGATTTTCAGAAAAATATGATAAAATACAAGTGGTTATTAAAAAGGGGGATTTTGTATGAGCCTGACGCCAGAGCAAGCTGAAAAGAAGTTTTTAGAATATGTCAAGAAAATGAGTGCGTACAATGAGGCGCTTGGATTGATTTATTGGGACCTAAGGACAGGAGCTCCCAAGCAAGGTATGAATCAACGATCTGAAGTAATTGGCATGCTTTCATCAGAAGTTTTTAAAATGTCCACATCGGAAGATATGGCAGCATACATAGCAACTTTATCTAAAAATAAACTATCCGAAACTACACGTAAAATTCTTGAGGAATGTAAAAAAGAATACGAACGCAACAAAAAAATTCCAGCAGATGAATACAAGGAGTATGTTATTCTTCAGGCCAAAGCAGAATCTGTCTGGGAGGAGGCAAAGGAAAAGGCAGATTTTACTTTGTTCAGACCTTACCTTGAGAAGCTGGTAGAAACGACGAAGAGGTTCATCAATTATTGGGGACATACAGGAAACCGCTACGATGTGCTGCTGGATTTATATGAACCTGGTATGACGGTTGAAGTCCTTGATCAGGTATTCGGCGATTTAAGGGCGAAAATCGTGCCGTTGGTCAAAAAGATTGCAGATTCTCCAAACAAACCTAAAACGGAGTTCCTATTTAAAACATTTAAAAAGGAAAAACAGCGTGCATTAAGTCTTGAAATCCTTGCAAAAATGGGCTATAACTTCGATGCAGGCAGGCTTGATGAAACAGTGCATCCGTTTGCAACTGGTTTAAATCCAGGAGATGTCCGTGTCACAACTAATTATGATGAACAAGATTTTCGTACGGCTGTTTTCGGTACCATACATGAAGGTGGTCACGCATTATACGAACAAAATATTTCTAAAGACTTAATTGGCACACCATTATGTACGGGAACGTCAATGGGGATACACGAATCACAATCACTTTTCTATGAAAATATTGTCGGTCGAAGCCTTTCTTTTTGGAAAAGTAATTACGAACTATTAAAAACATATGCTACAGGTCAGTTTGATGACGTAACTATAGAAGAGTTCTACAGGGGGATAAATGAATCGAAGCCTTCGCTTATTAGAATCGAAGCAGATGAATTAACGTATCCTCTTCATATCATTATCCGATATGAAATCGAAAAAGGATTATTTAACGGTGAGATTGAAGTTAAGGACCTTCCACAGGTTTGGAATCATTTATATCAAGAATATTTAGGGATTACACCAGAGAATGACGCCAAAGGTGTACTGCAGGATGTACACTGGGCAGGAGGCAGTTTTGGATATTTCCCATCATACGCGCTGGGCTACATGTATGCTGCTCAATTTAAGAATAAAATGCTCGAAGATCTTCCTAACTTCGACCAGCTGTTAGAAGAAGGGAATTTGCTGCCAATCAAAGAATGGCTGAACAAAAAAATTCACCAATATGGTAAACAGAAGAAACCATTAGAAATCCTTCAAGATGTAACTGGTGAAGGTCTAAATGCTCAATATCTAACTGATTATTTGTACGAAAAATATGGTAAGGTATATCAACTTAATTAATAATAAAAAGGGGAAGGGAGATTAAATGCCCTTCTTCTTTATTTAGTAAGGTGTGTGTGTGATGGGGAAGTTCGGTCCAATACTTCTAATAGCAATTAGTGCAAGTATATGGGGAATCATAGCAATTTTTGTTAGAAAACTGGCAAGCCTAGGATTTACACCAATGGAGATTGTTACAATTAGAGTAGTAACTGCCGTCTTATTGCTTGGGATGATTGGCTTGCTAAAATACCCAGGACAGATGAAAATACAGCTGTGTGATGGAAAATACTTTATCGGAACAGGCATATTTAGTATTGTATTGTTTAATTGGTGCTATTTCACTTCCATAAATCAACTGAGTTTATCTTTCGCTGTTATTTTACTTTATACTGCACCCGCCTTTGTGGTTATCCTTTCTTATTTGTTTTTAAAAGAACGGATGGACTCTATGAAGGTTATTTCAGTCGTCGGGACCTTAATTGGCTGTATATTAATTGCTGGGATTAATTTAAAAGAAACACCATCGATGAACCTAATTGGGATCATAACAGGACTAGGGGCAGGTTTTGGTTACGCCTTATACACGATATTCGGTAAATTTGCTTTAGT
This sequence comes from Neobacillus niacini, assembly GCF_019749295.1. GTDB lineage: Bacteria > Bacillota > Bacilli > Bacillales > Cytobacillaceae > Neobacillus > Neobacillus niacini_D. Next base: position 63,192 of record NZ_JACWFG010000003.1, on the reverse strand, counting down.
AAAATATCGCCCCTTCACTGTTACTTTTTACACGTTCCTAGTGGCTTCTATTACATTATTACTATTTACAGATTTATTCGAAAAAGGGAGTATTCTATTAAGCAGAGATGTCATTCTTTACGGATTAGGGTTAGGCCTATTTCCAACGGTTTTAGCATACTTATTCTATACAAAGGGACTTGAGAAAATGGAAAGCAGCAAAGCCTCTATCATTGCAACTGTGGAGCCTGTTGCTGCAACCTTACTAAGTGTTTTCTTATTTAAAGAAGACTTTGGGATTCTACAATTTATTGGAACTGCTATTATTCTATTATCAGTGATTCTAATAAATTTGCCGAAGACATTCTTTAAAATAGATAACAAAAAAAGGCTTCAGTTTTAAATGAAGCCTTTTTCATATTTGTTACCAGGAACCCCATGTTTTAAATCCTGGTGAGCCTGGAGGTGCATTTTGAATCATATCGATAAAAGGTATGGTGTATGCGAATAAAATTAGGGCTGCTGTGATACCAAGCCATAATTTCCAGTTTTCAAAGATCATTGGTGCTTTTTCTTCAAGATTCTCTGCTTCTCCTACAGGGAACTCTTCTTCACCTTTAGGAGCAAAGAAAGCAAGATTTACAAAGATGATAATCATCAAAATGATTCCAAGGAATAAAATAGATCCGCCAACCGCCTGTGCAATTTGGTAAGGAATCCATTCTATTGCTTGTGCCGAATCTCCATAAGTTGAGTAGGCAGAGCGTCTAGGACCGCCAAGAAGTCCTTGGAAGTGCATAGCGCCTGACATGAAAGCCATGCCAACAAACCAAACCCAACCTTGAATAATAGCTAATTTGTTCATTGCTTTCGTTAATACACGACCAGTTAAATGAGGAACAAGCCAGAATGTAATCCCAAAGAACGTTAAAACAACTGAGGTTGCAGCAGTTAAATGGAAGTGACCTGTTACCCAAATTGTATTGTGAACCACTTGGTTCATTTGGTTGGAAGCGTTAATGATACCGCCTGCACCCGCAGGGATAAAGCTGGCCATCCCAATGAAAGGTACCGTAAATCGAGCGTCTTTCCAAGGTAAAACCTTGAACCAGCCAAAAAGTCCAGTTGCACCTTTAGAACGGCCATATCTCTCAAACGTTGCGAACAATGAAAATGCCGTCATTAAGGATGGAATGATTACCATAAAGGTAAGAACTACCTGTAAAAACTTCCAAGCTGGATCAATTCCCGGCTCAGTTAACTGATGGTGGAATCCGACTGGAATTGAGAAAAGTAAAAAAAGAATAAAAGAAAGACGTGCTAATGAATCCGAGAAAATTTTTCCGCCAATAATTTTTGGAATAATTGCATACCAGCACATATAAGCAGGCAGTAACCAAAAATATACGAGCGGGTGTCCGAAATACCAGAATAAAGTACGGCTGACTAACACATCGACAGTGTCTACTAAGCCAAGTGACCATGGGAGTAACTGGAATAGTACAGTTGAGGCGACACCAAGTGTAGCAACAATCCAAAGTACGGTATTAATGACAGCCATAAAGCTTAATAACGGGCTTGGTTTACCAGGGTTTTCCCTGCGCCATCTAGCATAGGTCATAATTTGGGCTGCGCCGTCAAGCCAGCTGCCTACTACAACAAATGTCATACCTAAGTAAAAAATCCAATGTGCTTTTAATGGTGCATAGAAGGTATAAAGAACAGAAGCTTCTTTAAGTAATACCATTGTAGCAGCCATAATTGTTCCTACCGTCATTACCCAGAAGCCAATCCAGCCAATTCGGCGTGCTGCTGGTGAATGAGTACCTGCCGTACGGCTTACCGCAGCATATTGGAATCCCATGATAAAGAACGTTGTTAAAACAAGACCCATTAATACACCATGAACGGTTAGAATTTGATAATAATCAATACCCCATGGAAGTTCAAATTTACCAGAGCGGACGAGGGTTTGCAGTAATCCCATTAAACCGCCTAGTGTAAGAGCAATAAAGGCAACATAAAAGTGTGCCATCGCAAGCTTACCATCACGCGGATCTACTTTTAATTTTGTTGTTTGGCTGCTCATTTTTTAACCACCTTTATTTTAGAACTCATTAAGTGGTGACCGGTACCGCAGTACTCGTTACAAACCACTAAATATTCGCCTTCTTTATCAAAAGTTGTGACAATCTCGTTTATATAGCCTGGTTCCAGCATCATATTGATATTTGTTCCAGCTACTTGGAAACCATGGATTACGTCCTTTGTTGTGGCCATAACTTTTACCTTCGCACCTAGTGGAACCTCTACTTCACCAGGATTATAGAAGAAGGCAGAAGCAACATACACTAATTCATAGTCCCACTCTTTTCCTTCAACCTTGTTTAATCCAGGTTTATCAAAAGGTGCCTGAGTATCCACCTTTTCTGGATCTATAGTAGTTAAGCAGCTTGGCGGCTTGTTACCTAAGTAAAAAGCGCTTACACCTACAACTGATAAGAAAACAACAAGAGCGCCAATCCCGAAGATAAGCCAAATTTTTTCAAACTTATGCATATGCATGTTTTTTTCCCCTCTCTCTTTAAAAACGGTCTAAGAACAAGAAATAGACACTTACCCAAGTGACAACTAAAAAGATTCCCAAAAAGAAAACGGACGCCAATGTCCCTTTAAGAGAAGAGCTGTCTTCAATTTCAGTTTTTTTATTTGTTTTCATTTCCGCTTTCGCCATCCCCCAGACCCCCTTTTTGAAAAGTTTAATTTTAAATAATAAGTTCTCTTTCATAATACAAAACAATTGTGAAGATAAAATAACAAATTTAACAGTTCACAAAATGTTCATTCCTTAGGTAAGTACTATGTTAATAGTATTAAATTGATATAACAGTGATTTATATCACAATAACAGGGATGAACTTGTGGCGATATTGTGAACTATCACTTAATACCTGTGATAAAAGTAATTGAAAATGACCTTTATCAAGATAAAAGCTTGTCTTTACAACGTTTGTCACAATTTTGAAACTTTTCAATAGAATGAAATAAAATGTATCTGAATTTCTAGAAGAGAGCGTGTTATTTATGGAAAAATATTATTGTGAACCATGCCGTCTTCTCTATGACGAAATCGAATATTGTAAGATCTGTGGATCTCTTGCAGATAAAAAGATAAAAATCGAGGTTCAAGCCCAGTCAGAAAAACAATAAAAGAAGACTGTATCTTGGGCTTTTTTTGTAAGAGCAAAATTGGAAAAGTTTTCGTAATGATTAGAGGCAATTTCTCAGTTATAATCAAAGAGCACAACAACAAAAACCTTCAAAACGTTGGCTTCCCTCTAGCAGGGAGGCTTTTTTTTGTACATATTTCTCCTTTATTTGGTAAAAATACCATTACCTACATAGGAGGAGAATGAACGAATGCCAACAATCCTTTCAATTGCAGAAGCAGTTCCAGAATTTGAAATTAAACAAGAGCAAGCGATTTCCTTTGCCAGAGAACTTTTTTCAGATAGGTTTAAAGATATCGAAAGGCTGCTAAAAGCCTTTCAAAACGGACAAATAGAGAAAAGGCATATTGTAAAAGAGATTAAGTGGTATAAAGAAGAACGTTCATTTGCGGAAAAGAATAATGCTTATATTGAATCTGCGGTAACACTGGGGAAGCAGGCGATTGAGGACTGCCTTACTAATAAGAGCTTTTTGAATAGAAATATCGACTGTGAAGAAATAGACGCTATTTTCTATATCTCGACCACGGGTATGGCCACACCGAGTATCGAAGCAAGGATAATGAATCTTCTCCCATTCGGTGAGCACACAAAAAGAATTCCGATATGGGGTCTTGGATGTGCTGGTGGTGCCGCTGGCCTATCGAGGGCATTTGAATATTGCACCGCTTACCCAGAGGCTTTGGTGTTGGTGCTTTCGGTTGAACTCTGCAGTTTAACCTTTCAGAGGAACGATTTTTCAAAGAGTAATTTAATTGGTACCTCATTATTTGCGGATGGGGTTGCCTGCGCGTTGGTATGTGGAAAAAAGGTTAATTTTGGTGATTTGTGCGCAAAAAAGACTTCACCTGCGATTATAAATACGCAGTCTACCTTAATGCCAGATTCTCTAGATGTTATGGGCTGGGATATTAGAGATCAAGGTCTTTTTGTTGTATTCTCTCGAGATATTCCAACTATTATTGAGGAGTGGCTAAGACCAAATGTGAGTAAATTTTTAACTCAGAATGGGTTAGAGCTGGCTGCAATAGAACATTTCATTGCCCATCCAGGCGGGAAGAAAGTGATAGACGCATATATCAAATCCTTAGGTATACCCGATTCTATGACAGATATTTCACTTGAAGTGCTCAAAAAATTTGGAAATATGTCTTCGGCAACAATACTATATGTCCTAAAAAGGTTCATGGAAAAAGGTGCTGAGGCAGGTGCATATGGATTATGCACTGCCCTTGGACCGGGATTTAGTTCGGAGCTGCTATTACTGAAATGGGGGTAAGGAATGATAATTTTTTCTATATTTATTTCAGTTATGATTGTTCAACGTTTACTTGAGCTGGTAATTGCACGAAGGAATGAAAGGTGGATGAAATCTCAAGGAGCAATAGAATTTGGTATGAAGCATTATCAATATATTGTGCTAATGCATTCATTGTTTTTTGCTGTTTTACTTTTTGAGAAAATTACCTTCTCACGAGAATTATCATCCATCTGGCCATTGTTAGCTGCTGTGTTTGTTTGTGCACAGCTGATTAGAGTATGGGCGATTTCTTCACTTGGCTCTTACTGGAATACGAAAATCATTGTCTTACCTAATGTTGATGTGGTCAGAAAAGGACCATACCGATATATTAAGCATCCAAACTATTTAGTGGTCTCCCTGGAGCTACTAGTTGTTCCACTTCTCTTTGGTGCATACATAACAGCGGTCTTGTTTACCTTATTAAATATCCTAATGCTTTCAATCCGGATACCAGCTGAGGAAAAGGCTCTCCGGGAGTTAACTCAATATGATGGCAGCTTTGGCACCTGTAATCGGTTTCTGCCAAAATTGTTAAATAAATATGACAATTAACTTTAGTGTATTGAAAATGATTATCAGTTGTGATATCCTCATTTTATAGAAGATGAAAATCATTCTCATCGCATCGAGCGGATAGGAAGGTGTAACTTATGGCGTTTGCATTTGTCGGAGGAACGGTAATCATATACGCATTTGTCATGAAACACGTCTTAAAAAATGTATCTCATAGATAATTTAGTAAGAGGCCAAGGAGAAATCCTTGGCCATTACTTTTATTTAGGACTAGGGTCAATGCAGGGGGTCTGAGTGACCTAGGAGCATGGGGTAAAGGAGTTTGAGTCAATGCAAGGTGTCTGGAGTGACCGAAGAGCATGGGAAAA
>NZ_JACWFG010000003.1:4889-57700 GCF_019749295.1 Neobacillus niacini | reverse complement strand
AATGCAGGGTGTCTGGAGTGACCGAAGAGCATACGGAAAAAGCGTTTGGGTAAATGCAAGTGGTCTGGAGTGACCGAAGACCAAATGGAAAAGAGTATTCGGTCACTCCACCACCAATTCAGATAAATTATTACATATAGTACGTAGAATGCCGCGTTCCCACTATTGTGAAGTTCTTTTTCAAAATTCGCCTAATCTGTTTTTTAGATTCAATTACCTTACACCATTCAAATACCAAATTGGTGGTGATTTTTATTTCGGGAAAGAGTAGCTGTAGTTCTCTTATTGAACGCAGTATCCCATCCTCGACCAATTCTATACAACCGCATAAACTGCACAAAATTTTAGTTTCTCCAGCTTTAACTGAAAAGGAATGACATGAGAAGCAGGTCAAGCCTTTATTCAATTGCTCATATGTATAAGGGGTAATCGAGTGTAGGGAGAAGTTATTTTATGTTCCTTTACTAGATAGTCTGCAAGTTTATAGTGATTTTCGTTTAGTACGGAGGGCATCGCATTTAATTCCTCAAAGTATTTAGTAAGTTGTGTTGGATAAATAATTGGCTTGTGCATTGGTGCCTGATAGAGGGTAAATGCAGGATTGACAAAGAAAACGTTTGATTTTAGGGAGGTAGAGTATTTTTTCTTTTGAAACATTTGCCTGAGCAAAGTATCACTTCTTTTTATTTGGTCTAGCGGATTCTGAATTTCAGTTTCATTTATTGCAAAAAACTGATCAGATTCAAAGTAATAATCACCTTCGAAATTTTTCACTTCACATGGAAAATTGGTACTTTCGCTAATGATAAAGGAGTCTATTTGAAAATTTGTAGAGTTTGTTTCTAGCAGTAAATCATTCAACACTAAAAATTTTCTTGAGTCCAGATTTTTTTCAATTATTTGATCAAACATAACCTCCCCTTTAAAACCTTTTTCAAGATTTAAATAGTTTATTTTCTCCTTGAAGGATAAAACCTTACGATTGTTCAAGGATTTATACTATTTAAATTCATCTGACTCGATACGCTCTTTATAGGCCATTTTCCACATCCTTAACATGTAATACTACAATAGTACCTTAAGAAGAAAAGATCATGTATGAATATTATGTTAACAATTTGAATATTCACGATAGGAAAAGTTCGAATTATCGTATAAAATATAAAATATTACAAAGTTGTGAACAAGGGGAAGAAATCATGGTGCAAACGGCTAACAAGCAAGAAACCATATCGTCACTTAAAAATAAGATACTTGCTTTATATGAATATCTTTCAAAGCAAGGTGATACCGAAAATGCAGAAAAAATAAAGCAACTGGCAAAAAAGCTTCAAAATAGGGAATTTATGATTGCTTTTTGTGGTCATTTCTCAGCTGGAAAATCAACAATGATCAACAAAGTGGTCGGTGAGAATTTGCTGCCTTCAAGTCCCATTCCCACCAGTGCGAACCTAGTAAAGGTGAAATCTGGAGAAGAATACGCTAAGGTTTTTTTCAAAAATGAGAAACCGCGTGTGTACCTGGCACCATACGATTACGAATTGGTGAAGAAATATTGTAAGGATGGCGACAGTATCGAAGAAATCGAAATTAGTCATGCTGACTCCCAGCTTCCAGCTAATACTGTCATTATGGATACACCAGGAATTGACTCTGCGGATGACGCCCATCGAGTAGCAACGGAATCAGCAATTCACCTTGCTGACCTCGTTTTATATGTGATGGATTATAATCATGTCCAAGCAGAGCTGAACTTTTTATTTACAAAAGAGTTAACAGAAGCAGGTAAAGAAGTTTATCTTGTTATTAATCAGGTGGATAAGCACAAAGAAGAGGAACTGTCATTCCGGCAATTTCAAGAAAGTGTCCAGGATTCCTTTTCTGCATGGGGCGTAAAACCGGCACGAATCTTTTATACTTCTTTAAAGTTCCAAGACCATAAATTAAATGAATTTAATGAGTTAAAAGATTTTATCACCAAGAAATTGAAGAACAAGGACCAACTTTTAAACCAGTCTATTTTTCATTCGTTGAAAAAAATAGCTCAAGATTATCTTGACCAAGATCGGAATAAACGGGAAGAGGAGCTTCAGCCTATTTATGACGTGTTAAATGAGCTGCCGGAGGATGAAAAACAGCAAGTTACGCAAACCTACCAAACCCTAAGATCAAACCTTCAGACGCTTGAAAAAGGTGTGGAGGAAAGTGAAAAGGAGATGGACAAAGAAATAACAAAGATCTTAAATAATGCTTATTTAATGCCTTTTCAAACAAGAGAATTAGCGGAAAGATTTCTTGAAGCATCACAGCCTGAATTCAAGGTAGGGTTCCTTTTTTCGAAACAAAAAACAGTCGAAGAAAAGAATGCAAGGCTTGATCGCTTATTTCAGGATTTACAAGAGAGAACGAAATCACAGCTTGAATGGCATTTGCGTGAATATTTAATTGGTATCCTAAAGAACAATAGTCTGGATGATCCAGAGCTTCAAAATAAAGCACAATCGTTTTCAATTGAAGTTCCCATTGAATTGATTGTTAAAACGGTGAAACAAGGTGCACGGTTGTCAGGTGAATATGTGCTTCACTACACAGAAGACCTGGCAAATGGAATTAAAAAAATTGCAAAAGAGGGGATTGCAGATTTTAAACATGCCCTCATACCAGTACTAGAAGCAAAAACAAAAAAGGTAACACAAATGTATCAAGAAGAGTTCAAAAATATTGAACAATACGTAAGCGCCCTTTCTGAGATAACCGATTTTGAGAAAGAAAATGCAGATAAAAAAACAACGGTAGAGAAGCTGCTAAATGAGACAGTAGAAATTCAAAATGATGAGAACTTGCTTTTTGAACAAGAGGATGAAGAAGCCGAAGTAGTATACGGTCAGTCACTTCCAGAGAAAGAAACTATGCAAAAAAAACCACCAGTTACAAAGGTCAAAGAGAATAAGGTAAAACAAAATGAAACCGAAATAGCTCGAAATCATCTACAAAACATGGTTGCACGCTTAGAGCAATCTACGAAGGTAATCGACAATTTACCAGGATTTCAAAAGCTTGCTAAAGAATTGGAGGACAAAGCAGACCGTTTGGCACACAAGGGGTTTACAGTGGCTTTGTTTGGAGCATTTAGCGCGGGTAAATCATCCTTTGCCAATGCATTGATGGGTGAAAAGGTGCTGCCAGTATCACCAAATCCGACAACGGCCGCCATAAATAAAATTAAACCAGTAACAGAAGCCTATCAGCACGGAACTGTACTCGTAAAATTTAAAGAAGCGAATGCAATGCTTGAGGATGTTAACCGCTCATTGAAATTATTTGATTTGCAAAGCCCTTCCTTGGGAGAGGCATCCAGAGAAATCGATAAGGTCATGCTCGAAGAGGGCCAGGAAGGTGTAGCGGAAAAGACACATTTTGCTTTTTTACAAGCATTTAAGAAAGGTTTTAGTCTGCATGGTCAGCAACTAGGTTCAATCCTTGAAACTGACTTAACTGCCTTTCCTGATTTCGTTGCATTAGAAGAGAAGTCCTGTTTTGTGGAGTGGATTGAACTTTACTATGATTGTGAATTGACACGCAAAGGGATTACACTTGTTGATACACCAGGGGCTGACTCGATAAATGCACGCCATACAGGGGTAGCATTTGATTATATTAAAAATTCCGATGCTATCTTGTTTGTTACGTACTATAACCATGCTTTCTCTAAGGCTGATCGGGAATTCCTAATCCAGCTTGGACGAGTAAAGGAGTCGTTCCAGCTTGATAAAATGTTCTTTATTATCAATGCCATTGACTTAGCCGAAAATGAGGAAGAGAAGGAAGATGTTGCAGAGTATGTAACAGAGCAATTAATAAAATATGGAATCAGAAATCCACATCTCTATCCATTGTCAAGTCTATTCGCTTTAAAGGAAAAGCTGGAGCCTAACGTGAACACCAAGTCAGGGATGGGAGATTTTGAGAGTGATTTCTACCATTTTATTTCAAATGATCTGACTGAAATGGCCATTACCTCTGCAGGGAATGAATTAAATCGTGTGCAGGAATTGGTATATAAACTAATCCAGAACTCAAAAGAGGATCAATCCGTAAAAGAGAAAAAACGCTCTGAAATAGAGAAACAAAAAGCGATGATAAAAGAAATGCTGGATAAACAATCACCAGAAGCGTTACAAAAGAGAATTACCTTAGAGGGTGAGGAACTCATTTACTATATTAAACAAAGGGTATTCCTTCGTTTTGGTGATTTCTTTAAAGAGGCATTTAATCCAGCTGTCTTAAGGGATGATGGGAGAAATTTGAAAAAGGCCGTACAATCATCATTGGATGAATTGTTAGAAAGCCTCGGGTTTGACTTCGCCCAAGAGCTTAGAGCCACCACGGTTAGATTGGACGCATTTGCCGGAAAAGTTATGGCCGATTACCATACAGCCCTTTCGCGAAATATGAGCGAAATCAATCAAGATTTGTCATTTTCACCTTTTGAAATGAAGCATGATGAGGAAATCGAATTTCCATTAGCTTTTCGTAATGTAAACAAACAGCTGTTTACGAAAGCACTGTCCTATTTTAAAAATCCAAAATCTTTCTTTGAAAAAAATGAAAAGAAGCTAATGAGCGATGAGTTATATCAAGTTTTAAATGGACCTGCAGATGATTATCTTAAGTCTGAAGGTGAAAACTTAAAAGTTTATTACTCTCGTATTATAAGTGATCAATTCGAGCAATTAACCACCCAGATAGAAGAGCAGACAGAAGATTTCTATTTGAGCCTTCTTACAGCCCTAGATGGCGGAGTATCACTCGATGTATTAGAAGAAGTTTATCAAAAACTGGATGAGTTAAAGTAACTATATCACTGGGGGATTATGATGAATTTTATTATCGACAAAGAGTGGCTTTTAAAAAATTTACATGAGCAAGTACGTGTTATTGATTGCTCCTTTTCTTTGGGTAATCCTGAAAAAGGCCGCCAGGAATATGAGAAAAGTCATATTCCTGGAGCCGTTTATTTTGATTTAGAGAAGGATTTGTCTGGACCAGCGGGGAAACATGGCGGAAGACACCCATTGCCTAACATAGACGACTTTATCCAAAAACTTGAACAAGCTGGTATTGATGAACGTACAACAGTTATTGCGTATGATCAAGGAGAAGGAGCTTTTGCAGCGAGATTTTGGTGGCTTCTGCAATATCTTGGTCATGAAAAAGTATATGTATTAGATGGCGGCTTTAAAGGCTGGATCGAAGTAAATTATCCGATAACCGCCGAGGTACCAACATTCAATAGAGCTGCCTTTAAGACAAATATGAATCATGAAGTGCTAGCAAGTATGGAGGAAGTAAGAGAAGTGTCGCGTGGACAAGACCCCCATACCATCCTTATCGATTCAAGGGAAGAAAGACGATATTTAGGATTAGAGGAACCCATTGATAAAAAAGCCGGGCGAATTCCCGGGGCACTTAATAAGCCATGGTTTGAAGGATTAAGTGCTGGTTATTATAAGCCTGCAGATGTCCAAAAACAACGTTTTACAGACATCAGTCCTGAGAGTCAAATCATTGTATATTGCGGTTCAGGCGTAACAGCAGCACCTAATTTTCTGTCATTAAAGGCAGCTGGATTCGAAAAGGTAAAACTTTACTTGGGAAGTTTTAGCGATTGGATTTCCTATGATGAAAACGAAATAGGTTAGTTTTTTATGTTATAATAAAAGCCGTGTTGTTTTAATCAATATTTCTAGCACCAGCGCCTGCTTAAGGCGCTTCTGCTTTTAATTTAGGAGGTCAATACCTTGGAAAATCAAAAACCTTCACTTATGCTCGTTGATGGAATGGCGCTGTTATTTCGTGCTTTTTACGCTACCGCTGTAACAGGTCAATTTATGATAAATTCAAAAGGAATTCCGACAAATGGAATTCACGGCTTTATAAAACATTTATTTACTGCAGTCTCTTCCTTTAACCCATCCCATGTTGCAGTTTGCTGGGATATGGGCAGTAAAACGTTCAGGTCTGAGTTATTTGACGCTTATAAAGGAAATCGCGGGGAAGCACCAGTTGAGTTAATACCCCAGTTTGATATAGTAAAAGAAGTAGTTGCCGCTTTTGATATCCCTAACATTGGGTTAGCGGGCTATGAAGCAGATGACTGTATTGGAACGATTGCATATCAAGCTAGAGAGCATGCACATGTTTCAATCCTAACGGGTGACCAGGATATCCTGCAGCTGCTAGATGAAAGTATTTCGGTTATTTTATTGAAAAAAGGCTATGGGAATTATCTCGTTCATACACCTGATACTTTCTTTGAAGAAAAAGGCATCAAACCTCGTCAAATGATCGATTTAAAAGCACTAATGGGCGATCCGAGTGATAATTACCCAGGAGTGAAGGGGATCGGTGAGAAGACTGCACTGAAACTTTTAAAGGAATTTGAACATGTTGAGGGAATTATTTCTAACTTAGATCGTCTATCAAAATCACACAAAACGAAAATTGAGCAGGATTTAGAGATGCTCCACTTATCACGCATTCTTGCGGAAATTAAGTGTGATGTCCCAGTAAGCTGTGACTTGCAGCAAGCAGGACTCAAAATTGAAAAAGATAAAGCTTTAGACAAATTAAATGAATTAGAACTTCGCGGATTGCACCGTCTGCTTCCGCTTGAGGCATCATTTATTTCTTAAACTGTGAGGCTGTCCTAAATAGGGCAGCCTCTTTCCATTCCGTTATTTTGTATTTTTTTTCTTTTGTGCATTTTCTAATTTACTTTTTGGCTCCTCAGCAAACTCTGCGTCTTGTCCATAACCTTGTTTATTGACACCAGGTGCTTTTACACCGCGATTAGCATGACCATTTTTGCTCATCTTCGTCACCTCCCATTTTTTTAGTATTTCCACGCAAGAATAATAAAACTCAACTTTCTAAACAATAAAGATAAGAGGTGATAAAAATGAACAAAGGTGTTTATTTAGCCCTGTCCAGTATTGCTTTAGCACAGGGATTAAAGATCCCGATTCATTATTATAAAAAGAAAGAGTGGCGCCCGGACCTCTTTTTTCAAACAGGCGGAATGCCAAGCTCCCACTCAGCAGGAGTCTCCACTCTTACCACCTATATTGCTTTACAACGAGGACTGCCAACGTTCGATTTTGCTCTCTCACTTGTTTACGGGTTAATTGTTATGTATGATGCACAGGGAATTAGACGTCAAACAGGTGAACTTACCTTAAAAGTCAATTCCATGCATGATCTAATTGAAAAAGTAGACAAAGAAGAGAGTGTAGAATTTGAACAAGAAGCGCCTAAAAAGCTAAAGGAAATGTTAGGACATCAGCCAGAAGAGGTAATTGGCGGTGCCGTTCTTGGGGCATTAGTAGGAGTAGTTGGGCATTTATGCACAAAAAAGAGTAGAAAATTGTCGAAATTTAAGTTAAAATCTGATAGTAGATGGTTTTAGATTGCTTGGAGAGGGATGGAGAAGCCAGTGCGAACAGTTGATGAGTACTTGCACTACCTAGAAGGAAAAGGATTTCAATTTCAAGAGGATGCAATTGGGTTTATTTATTTCGGAAAACATTATACAAATGCTTCCGATGAATTGATTAATTCCGCAATAGAGATCACACTAAAAGCACAGAAAAGCTTTGATGGCAGCTTTTATGTGTCATTATTAGAAACCCTTGTTTCGAGCAAGATACAAACAAGAAATGCAGCCCTGAAGTTCGTTAAAGAAAGAGAACTATTGGCAATATAAACGCAAAAGTCCTCCCGGAGTTGGGAGGACTTTTGTTTAACCCTGAAAGCTTTTGTTTTTCCTGAGTAATGGGAATTTGTTTGCAGGAAGCTCTGCAAAAATCATCCCTGCAAAAATTAGTAAGCACCCAAATAGAGCACTATATGATAAGCGTTCAGCTGCCCAGTAATAGCCTGCTATTGCAGCAAAAACTGGTTCCATCGCAAAAATTAACGCTACCCTCGTAGCAGTAGTATATTTTTGGAAATTAGTTTGAATTAAAAATGCTAAAGCAGTAGCAAATACACTCGTGATTACCAAGGCAATGATGACATCCTGTGAGAGGAGAATGTCTACGTTAAAGGATTTCCTCCAATCCTCGAAGAAAAGAGCAGAAATGGTGGATAATATTGCCACTGTAGAAAGTTGAATCACGGTTAATAGTAAGGTTGGATATTTGCTTGAGAACTTCCCAGTAAAAATGATATGCAAAGCAAAGCTGATGGCACATATAAATACAAGACCATCACCAATATTTAAGGAAGAAACATCTGTCATCGTTAGTAAAAATAAACCAATAGTTGCAATCGATACTCCGACCACTGCATTTCTACTTGGAAACTGTTTTAACAAAAACATTGAAAAGAGTGGAACAAAGACTACACTTAGCCCAGTAATGAAACCTGCTTTAGAAGTGGTCGTATATAATAAGCCCACTGTTTGCGTGGCATAGCCTAGGAAGAGCCAAAATCCAATAAAAAATCCTGAGGCGATTATTTTTGCATTTAGGAATGCCAGCTGCTTACGTTCAAAGATAACTAACCATAATAGAAGCAATAATGCCGCAGCTAAAAAACGAACTCCGTTAAAGGAAAATGGTTCGAGAAGTCCAATTGCATTTTGAACAAGAACAAAGGTTGTACCCCAAACAAATGTGACAAAAAGTAAGCTGATATCAGCAAAAATAGGCTTTTTCATGTTGCGTTATTCTTCCTCCGTTGTGTTTTTTCTAATGGCAAGACGTGCTAATTCATCCGCTGATTTATTTTCAATGCTTGGTATCCATTTCATAAAAAATAAGTCAAATTGTCTAGATAATTGTAACGCTTTTTCTAAAAGTGGGGCATATAATTTATTTTTGGCAAATTCTTTTTCCACAGCTTTATTAACCAATTCTGAATCCGTACGAAATGATACTACGCTATGTGAGTAGCCCTTTTCTAAACAAATCTCTAATGCTTTAATAAAGGCATGATATTCAGCTTCGTGATTTGACATGATACCGAGTGGAATTGAAAATTTTTCTGCTGTCCCATTCCCTTTAATAAAAATACCAGCACCGCTAGGTCCCGGGTTACCAGCACTGGCCCCATCAATATAAACTTCAATCAAAGCAGACCCTCCAGTTTCATAATAATTGAAAGTTTATCATACTCTAACACAAAACGCAGGAAAAATAATTTTCCTATTTCCACTTTGTTGAAGTGGGTATGCTAAGATTAGATATTAAAACATATTGTAAGAAAGTGCCAATCATTGATTCTTACTTTTCAACTCAGAAATTATTAAAGGAAGGTTGAAAACATGAAGTATAGACTTGAGTGGAATTATAAAACAGGCAAAAGTGAAAAAATACAATTTACCTCTGATTGGATTTCTACGGAATTGGCTATACAAGCTGGTGAAGATCTTGAAAAGCTTGGGAAAGCAAGTGACATCTATTTTTATGATGAAGTAGGGACATCATGGATTTTAAAGGAATTAAAGAAGCTGGTTACTGAAATTGAAGATGATCCTCATGAAGTGACTGTATATTTTGATGGTGGTTTTCAAAAGGAAACCAATACTGCTGGTCTTGGAGTAGTTATATTTTTTAAACAAGGGAAAAAGAAATACCGCATTAGGGCGAATGAAGTGTTTGATGAGTTGGAAACGAATAATGAAGCTGAATATGCTGCCTTTTATTATGCCTTAACGATATTAGAAGAATTGGGTGTTCATCACCTGCCTTGTAAATTTAAAGGGGACTCGCAGGTCGTCTTAAAGCAGCTTGAAGGCGAATGGCCGTGTTATGAAGATGTGCTTAATGCGTGGCTTGACAGGATTGAAGAAAAAATAAAAGCGCTCTCCCTTACACCTAAGTACACTCCAATACCTAGAAATGATAATAAAGAAGCAGATAAATTGGCTACTCAGGCGTTAGAGGGGAAGGAAATCTACGCAAAGACACAAATTATTTAAGAAACGAGGTGCCTTTGACTCGTGAAAAACTCGAGCAGAAAAGAACTTTTTAACCAAGTTGAGTCCCTGTTAGGTGAATACTGTAATGGTTGTTTTGTGCATCAACAGTTTAAACAAGAGGGCGGCAGGAGGTATGCACACCGCTTTTGTATTTCACAATGCACTGTAGGGGAAAAGCTGCAGGAATATGGAAAAAAACTTATATGATGGACAGATTCACGGACTTATAGTTTATTCCAATAATGCACCTAATAAAATAGAAAAAGGCTGACGGTATTCGTCAGCCTTTGGTTGGTTATAGGGATTAAAGTTTTACTACGTTAGCAGCTTGAGGTCCGCGGTTTCCTTCAACGATTTCGAAAGAAACTTCTTGGCCTTCTTCTAAAGACTTAAAGCCTTCGCCAGTAATAGCGCTGAAATGTACGAATACATCGTCTCCGCCTTCAACTTCGATAAAACCGAAACCTTTTTCATTGTTGAACCATTTTACTTTACCGTTTTGCATTTACTATTTCCTCCTAAGACTTTCAAGACACTTATTTTAAGTGCCAATGATAAATATTATCATGTACATAAAGATAATATAATTACTATTTCATTAATGATACATGACGCTTTAAATATAACATGAATATTTTTGGGCAGTCAAGGAAAGTAAGCGCTTTTTTAACCAATAGATTGCATTATCATGCAATATTCAAAATTAATAATCTATCTGAACATAAAATTTTATCAGCTTCATATTCTTATAAAAATGGTTGATAAAGGGTGAGGAATAATGTACCGATTTTCGATTGAGGGAGATGAATGGATTTTAAGATTCTCGCCGCAGGTCTTCATCGAAGCCGAAGAAAAACAAGTAGTCTTGATGTCATTGCTTCAAATCGGAAATGATTTATCATCGTATTCACATGGTGATGCCTTTCTCATGTTTACCAAGAAGATAGGTGCAATCGTTTTTGATGTTGAAAGGATTCCATCATTTATCTTGACAGTTTCGAATATTATTCCAGAAGAAAATTGGTATATGCAGGATTCAACCTTGAAACTAATACAATAATACGGCAAGTGGGCGGTCAACAGTTGACTGCCCATTTTTTTTATTTGTCACAAAGGAGACATAAATAATATACCTCTGTATATCGAATGAAAAATCTACCAATTAGAGTCAGTTATATAATGTATCAATCTATTGGTCTACTAATGGATATATTTTTATCCTTTACAAAAAGACGAATGAAGTGGGAAAATGGATGCTGGATGCTTTATCAAAAGGAGCAATCATAATGAAATTAATTATTGCTGAAAAGCCAGACCAAGGTACAACACTGGCTTCTATTTTTAAAAATAAAAAACAAAATGGTTTTATTGAGATATTCCCAAATGAGACTTTTCCAAACGGTGCCTATGTCACATGGGCGATTGGGCATTTGTGTCAGCTTGTTAATCCAGAGACGTATGAGCCGGGATGGAAGAAATGGTCTTTGGATAATCTGCCAATGATTCCAACTCAATTCCAATATGAAGTAACGAAGGATAAAGTAAAACAATTTTCCGTTATTCAAAAGCTAGTAAATAATCCTGCGGTAACAGAAATTATCCATGCCGGTGATGCTGGGCGTGAAGGTGAACTAATTATTCGTAATATCCTGCGAATCACAGGCTGTAAAAAGCCTATGAAACGCCTCTGGATCTCATCTTTAACAGCTAACTCCATTCGCGAAGGATTTAATAAATTATTAGACGAAGACCATACTAGAAATTTATATTACGAAGCGTATACCCGGGCATGTGCTGACTGGGTTGTTGGCATGAATGCCTCGCGGCTTTATAGTTTGCTATTGCAAAAACAAGGATTTTCTGATGTGTTTTCGGTAGGAAGAGTACAGACCCCAACCTTAGCATTAATTGTA
Source organism: Neobacillus niacini (assembly GCF_019749295.1). Classification (GTDB taxonomy): domain Bacteria; phylum Bacillota; class Bacilli; order Bacillales; family Cytobacillaceae; genus Neobacillus; species Neobacillus niacini_D. Next base: position 45,802 of record NZ_JACWFG010000003.1, on the reverse strand, counting down.
AAAAGAGAAATAGAAATTGAAAATTTCAAGTCTGAGCCATTTTGGGAGGTAATCGCCCATTTTAATATAAATGGCAAGAAATATAGTGGGAAATGGCAGAATGATGGAGAAACGCGGGTAAAAACAAGAGAAATGGCGGAGAAGGTTGCGGCGTTCTGCCGAGAAAAGCCGGCTGAGGTTTCAGATGTTCAATCTGACAGAAAAGAGTTTTTACCTCCACTACTCTATAATCTTTCAGCTCTTCAAGCTGAAGCGAATAAACGCTATAAATTTCCACCGAAGAAAACCCTTGATGTACTGCAAAAACTATATCAAAAAGGGAATGTATCCTATCCCCGCTCGGATTCGCGGCATGTAACGAAGGAAGAGGCGAATACCTTTCCTGAAATACTTACGAAGTTAAGTCATATTAATGGTTATGAGAAATTTTTTCCGCTGCCAGTTGAATCCATTGTTGATAATAAGCGCTATGTGAACGAAAAAAAGGTTACAGATCACTACGCCATAATACCTACTGAACAAATTCCAAATGTTGATAGACTTGATCCAGATGAAAAGAAACTTTACGACCTCATTGTCACAAGTTTAATTGCGGCGCATTACAAAAAAGCAATAGCTGAATATACGACGGTGTCAACTTTAGTAGATGGACGAGCATTATTTCAATCCAAGGGAAAGGTTCAAATTGAAGAAGGCTGGAGGAAGGTAATCAACCAAAAAGAAAAAGAGGATGAACCTGCACTTCCTCAATTGACCAAGGGCGAACAGGGTCGTACGACGAAGGTGGATGTAAAGGAAAGCCAGACGCAGCCTCCTAAACGCTATACTGAAGGACAGTTAATCACGTTAATGAAGACGGCCGGCAAGCATATTGAAGACAAGGAAATGGAGAGAATTTTATCTAAGACAGAAGGTCTTGGCACCGAGGCGACAAGAGCCGGAATCATTACCATGTTGAAGGATAGAAAGTATATCGATGTAAGAAAGAATCTAGTTTATGCAACTGCAAAAGCAAGGATATTGATAGAAGCAATTGGACAGGAAATACTAGCTTCTCCTGAAATGACAGCGAAATGGGAGCAGAAATTAAAAGAGATTTCTGAAGGATCTGCTTCTCCAAAGAACTTTATGGAGCAAACCAATAAAATGGTTTTCCATTTAATTTCACAAGGAGTTGGGAACTCAGCCAATTGGGCATTCCCTGAGGATATCCGTGACAACTTTACCCCGAGTAAGAGAATGACAAAGGGGAAGGGTGGTACAAAACTTGGAAAATGTAAAAAGTGTGATGGCTCAATTGTTGACAAGGGAAGCTTTTACGGCTGTTCGAACTACCAAAAAAACCAGTGTAATTTTACTATTTCCAAAAAGATTCTAGGGAAAAACATTACCCAAAAGAATGTTAAACTCCTTTTAACTGAAGGTAAAACAGAGCTGATAGAAGGATTTACGAATAAGGATAAAACGTTCAATGCCAGACTTTTCCTAGATGATCAAGAGAATAGGATTAAGTTTTTATTTGAAGAACAAAGTTCCAAAAGTGTGACAAAGTGATAATTCAACTTGTCACTAATTTTTTTCTATAGTAAACTTTTAGGAGAGTAATTTTTTTGGAGGTAAGGGATGCCAACACCTAGTATGGAAGATTATATAGAGCAAATATATATGTTAATTGAAGAAAAAGGATATGCCCGAGTTTCGGATATCGCAGAGGCACTATCTGTTCATCCCTCCTCAGTAACAAAAATGGTCCAAAAGCTAGACAAAGATGAATATTTAGTCTATGAAAAATACAGGGGCTTCAGCTTAACCACGAAAGGTAATAAGATTGGAAAACGCCTGGTATTTAGACATGATTTACTTGAACAATTTCTAAAAATCATCGGTGTCAAAGATGAAAATATCTATAATGATGTTGAAGGAATCGAGCACCACCTAAGCTGGGATTCCATTGAAAGAATTGTGGACCTCGTTCAATTTTTTCAAGAAGATGAAACGAGAATAGAAGCATTAAAAGAAATTCAACGACAAAATGAAGCTGATTAATGTTAAAGCACCTGGTTTGCGCCAGGTGCTTTACTGTTGTTCCCGGAATCCATGATTCATGAGAACTATTTTACTAAAAAATGTATCAAAACGGGATTCATGAACACTTTATGAGGCCAATTTCAATAAAGAAATTGCTAAAAAGGTCTCCATAACCTCATCATGAGACCCATTTTAATAAGGATAATACTAAAAAGAGCTTCATAAACGGTTCATGAGACCTTTTTCAAGGAAGACACTTTCGAAATGGTCTTCATGAAACCTATTTTCATTGTGCTCTATCCCATTTAGAATAAATTAGGATATTGGTCAAAGGATTGATCTTGGACTGGGCTGAGGATTAGATTCCCATCTAGATCCTCTGTTGCCTGAACGCCTGTGATGACGCCGTTTGCAGCTTCCATCACTGCTTTTTGATAGGATATAACACGACCTTGGGATGTGACGAAGCTGATGATCTCTCCAAAATGGTTCCGATGCAGTGCGATGACTGTTTCCACAACGTTTCCCCCCTTTTCCTCGATATTCTTTCTAAAATTCACGAAATATAAACTTAGAGGAGAAAATAAAAAACTAGGAAGTACCCAAGGGCACTTCCTAGTTTAATCCCAATTAAATGGTGTTTCTTGATATACGTAATAGTTAAGCCAGTTTGAGAAGAACAAGTGTCCATGGGAACGCCAGCGATTAATCGGCGGCTGCGTTGGATCGTTGTTTGGAAAGTAATTTTCCGGAATATGAATTTGCAGTCCTCTCTCAATATCTCGATTGTATTCTTGAGCTAAGGAATCAGACTCATATTCCAAATGACCTGTAATCATCACATGCTTTCGGTCTCTGGAGGCAACGAGCAGTGCTCCGGCCTCTTCTGACGCGGCTAACAGCTTAAGTGCAGGATTCTCATGAATTTCCCCAATCGAAACATCTGTATAACGTGAATGAGGAGCATAAAAATGATCATCAAAACCACGTAAGAGTAAGTCGTTTTGCTCAAAAATCTGGTGCTCATAAATTCCTGAACATTTACGAGACAATTCGAATTTATCAATTCCATAATGATAAAATAATGCTGCCTGTGCTCCCCAACAAATATGCAGAGTAGAGGTAACATTTGTTTTTGTCCAGTCCATAATTTCAGTAAGCTCTTGCCAATACTTTACTTGCTCAAACTCCATAAGTTCGACAGGTGCACCGGTAATAATCATACCATCATACTTTTGATTTTTAATCTCTGAAAAGGTTGTATAGAACTGTTCAAGATGTTGTTTGCTCGTGTGGGTAGATTCATAGGAATTGGTTTTTAAAAATTTTACATTTACTTGCAGCGGGCTGTTTCCCAATAGCCTTAAGAGCTGCGTCTCTGCCTTTTCTTTTTCGGGCATTAAATTTAATATTAGTAGTTTTAATGGCCGAATGTCCTGAGTGATTGCCCGTTCGTCGTCCATGACAAAGATATTCTCATTTTCAAGGATTTCTCTTGCAGGCAGCAGTTTAGGAATGTTAATAGGCAAGGTGCACTCCCCCTTTAATTCTAATCAAGTTAACCTAAGTATATAGTATATTTTTAAAATTCGGTCATTAACATTATAAACATTATCTTAAGTTCAGAAAAGAATTATTTATCGTGAAAAATATTACACGAAATAATTCACTGATTTGATACAATAAAAGAGGATACAATTTTATGTGAATGCGGGGGATTATTTTTGCAAATGAATACATCAGTTAAGTCAGACATTGAAATTGCACAAGAATCAACCATGAAGCCAATTGTTGAGATTGCTAAAACAATTGGATTAACGGAAGATGACCTCGAACTGTTTGGAAAATATAAAGCTAAGATTTCGTATGAGGCACTTAAGAATATTGAATCAAATGAAAGTGGAAAAATCATTCTGGTTACTTCCATCAATCCGACACCTGCTGGTGAAGGGAAATCAACGGTAACAGTTGGTCTTGGAGACGCGTTCCATCGTATTGGTAAAAAAGCCATTATTGCAATTAGAGAGCCTTCCTTAGGTCCTACAATGGGAATCAAAGGCGGGGCAACTGGCGGAGGATATTCGCAAGTATTACCTATGGAAGATATTAATTTACATTTTACAGGTGACTTACATGCCATAACCACAGCCAATAATGCTCTTGCCGCATTACTAGATAATCATATACAGCAAGGAAATGAACTTAACATCGATCAGCGCCGGGTTGTTTGGAAACGCGCAGTTGATTTAAATGATCGTGCTCTTAGAAAAGTCATTATCGGGCTTGGCGGACCGCTTCAAGGTGTACCACGTGAAGATGGTTTTGATATTACCGTTGCATCTGAAATCATGGCAGTGCTATGTTTGGCTTCAGATTTGAAAGATCTTAAATTACGATTAGCAAGAATGGTTGTTGCCTATAATGACAAAAAGGAACCAGTCACGGTTGGTGACCTTGGAGTTGAGGGTGCGCTGACATTATTGCTCAAGGATGCGGTCAAACCAAATCTTGTACAAACCATTGAACATACTCCTGCACTTGTCCATGGCGGGCCATTCGCTAATATTGCACATGGCTGTAATAGTGTGATTGCTACTCGTGCCGCTGCAAAGTTAGGAGATTATGTGATTACAGAAGGCGGCTTTGGTGCTGATTTAGGGGCAGAAAAGTTTTTACATATTAAAGCAAGAAGTGCTGGTATTAAACCTGAAGCAGTCGTCATTGTGGCAACCATTCGGGCATTAAAGATGCATGGCGGAGTTTCAAAATCTGATTTGGCAACGGAGAATATTGCTTCGTTAACATTAGGATTTGCTAATTTGCAAAAACATATTGAGACAATAAGAAGCTTTGGTTTACCTGTGGTCGTAGCGATTAATAAATTTATTACCGATACGGAATTAGAGGTACAAACCCTTTTGGAATGGTGTAAAACGGAGGAAGTTCCTGTTGCTTTAACTGAGGTTTGGGAAAAAGGCGGTGCTGGTGGAGTTGAGCTTGCAGAAACGCTTTTATCTGTAATGGAGAGAGAAGAAAATAAATTCCAGCCTCTTTACGATTTATCCGATTCCCTTGAAACAAAGGTGAGAACGATTGTCCAAAAGGTATATGGCGGTAAAGATGTAGAATTCTCTTCAAAAGCAAAAAAACAGCTTGAGGATTATGAAAAATTCGGCTGGTCTAATTTAGCGATTTGTATGGCGAAATCACAATATTCCTTGTCTGACGATCCAACGAAACTGGGAAGACCCACTGATTTTACAGTGAATGTCAGAGAGTTCAAGCCTTCAATTGGTGCTGGTTTTATTGTTGCTTTAACCGGAGAGGTTATGACCATGCCAGGATTACCGAAGAAGCCTGCTGCCTTAAATATGGACGTGGATGATAATGGGAAGGCATTAGGTTTGTTTTAACATATTGAGGTGAGTGTAATGTTTGACCCGACTTCATTTGATAATATGAAGGTCGTTATTGAAGGAGCACTTTATGATTTAGATTTGGCGGGTGAAATTGTAATATCAGACCGAAACGACATCGTAAACATGGCAAAAATGTCGAGGAGTTTTGATGTCAATTTTAGTTTACCCGAAGAAATGGGAGATACTGTTACAGCTAAAATTGAAATAGAAGCAGGCCTTACAAACCTGGCAGCTGAACTCATGCCTGAGCAGGTTTCTAAAAACCAAAACCAATCAGGCTGTCAGGTTAAACTAGAGTTTTTTCACATAGGAATAACAAAAGCAGATGAGTTAAAAAATATACAAAACATACTCTTCGATATCTGGGGAGAATCGAGGATAATTAGACAAACAATCATCACACGCCCCTCGCTTTCATTAACTACGAATGTAATAACAGTTGAATTCGACAGACTTATAAGTGAAGACCAAATTGACGATTTCGTTGAGATGATTGATGTAATGATTATGACAATCAAAAAATTGCAATCCTACCTGAATGAAATTGAAACAACATAAATACTATGAAGAAACCAGCCAGTTAAGTTGAGCTGGTTTTTTTATTGTTAAAATTATTTACAAGAAAACGATTTCAAGGTACGATTATTTTAACTAGATACTAAGACCTCATACTAATTAAAGGGGAGATTAAATTGGTTAAAACGGCATGGGTTACGGATAGTACAGCTTACTTAGATGAAGAATTAAAAAATCATCCTGATTTGTATACAATTCCATTAACTATTTTACTAGATGGCGAAGAATTTGCTGATGGCATTGATCTAAGCGCAGCAGAGCTTTATTCAAGATTAAAAGAGTTAAAGTCTCCTCCCAAAACTTCACAGCCTGCGGTCGGAGTTTTCCAACAATTATACGAAGAACTATCCAAGAATTATGACCAGATCGTTGCGGTTCTAATATCCGGGAAGTTAAGCGGCACTGTTTCCTCAAGTGAACAAGCAGCCAAGCTTGTAGATATTCCAGTTACAACCTTTGATTCCAATATCCTCACAGCACCAATGACGGCATTATTGAAAAAAGGAATACATTTAGTTCAGGAAGGAAACAGCATTGAATCTGTAATTGATCAGTTAGAATCAATTAAAAGAACAAACGAAACCTATGTATTAATTGGAAGCTTAGAACAGCTCCATCGCAGCGGCAGGATGTCTGGGTTACAATTCTTTTTGGGCAGTATGTTGAATGTGAAGCCGATTATTTCCATAGAAGATGGTGCTCTTAATACAAAGGAAAAAGTGAGAAGTGATAAAAAGGCGAAGGAAAAGATCCTTGATTACCTTAAATCCTCATACGAAAAGCATAAATTTAAAGAGGTTTATATTCTTTATGGCTTACACCCGGAAAATGCAAATGAATGGCAAGAGGAAATAAAAAAAATATATCCTGACCTTAACGTGGTTTGCTGTCCGTTGGGTGCGGTAATTGGGGTTCATGCGGGTGAAAATACACTTGGGATTAGCTGGCATAATGGTTTGAAATAACTTTATCCTCCGGTGAGCATACTAAAATGGCAGTTCATTTTAGATGAGGGGGACACAATCATGAGTAAGCAAGGAAGACATAATTCGAACATGACACGTGAACAAATTGAGAAACAAGATCAAAAAAATGATGTTGAACTAGGAAACGAGTTCACAATCGGTAACACAAAATCACAAAGCCAGAAAAAAAGCGGTCGTCAAGCAAACAAAAAATAACTCCGAATTCTTTCGGGGTTATTTTTTGTTTGTTTTTCATGATAAAATAGCAAGGGTGAAGGAAGGTGTTTCTAAATGAACGAAAAAATTATTGAACAAACTGCAAACTATGTCCGTAATGAATTAGGTGAAGATGCGACTGGACATGATTGGTATCATGTTGACCGTGTGAGACGGACTGCTTTACATATATGTAATCTAGAGCAAGCTGGAGATCCATTTATTATTGAAATGGCGGCACTTTTACACGATATTCCTGATGAAAAGCTAAATGAAAGTGCGGAAGCTGGGAGAAATAAACTGAACTTATTTTTTCAAAGTATTGCCCTGCCAGAAGATGTACAGAACGATATTGTTCAAATTATAGAGAGTATTTCATATAAGGGCGGAGCAAAATCTGAGCTAACCACCATCGAGGCTGAAATTGTACAGGATGCAGACCGATTGGACGCAATTGGTGCGATTGGCATTGCCCGAACATTTGCTTATGGCGGTAAAAAAGGACAACCCATCTATGACCCCAGCATAAATGTCCGGGAAGAAATGAGTCTAGAAGAATACCGAAAAGGAAAATCGACAAGCATTCATCATTTCTATGAAAAATTATTAAAATTGAAGGACTTATTGAATACAGAAACAGCGAAGGCAATGGCAGAAAAACGTCATCGAATGATGGAGTACTTCTTGGAACAATTTTATCTAGAATGGGATGGTCAAGACCGATGAAAATGCTCACAGTAGAAAATGTTACAAAAACGTATGGAGAAAAGCAGCTTTTTAACAATATTTCCATTACGATTGGCGAAAAAGAGCGAGTAGGCTTAATCGGGATTAATGGGACAGGAAAATCCTCATTGTTAAAAATTATTGCTGGCTTGGATCAGCCTGATGACGGAAAAATTATCACGGGCAAGGATTATAGTATTGCCTTTTTGGATCAACAGCCAGATTTAGATTCAAATAAAACTGTTCTTGAGCAAGTTTTTCATGGCGATGCACCGATTCTTAGGTTAATGCGTGAATATGAAAAAACGCTATTACTATTGAATACTGCTCCAAATGATACGAATGTACAAGAGGATTTATTCCAGCTTCAAAAGCAAATGGATGCTTTAAACGCCTGGGATGCAAGTACGAATGCAAAGTCAATTTTAATGAAACTAGGAATTGAAGATTTTACTAAGAAGGTTGGTGAGCTCTCAGGAGGACAGAAGAAACGGGTAGCGTTAGCACAAGTGCTGATTGCTGAGCCGGATTTACTTATTCTCGATGAGCCTACGAACCATTTAGACTTTGACTCTGTTAAGTGGCTGGAGGATTATTTAAGCAGATATAGCGGTTCGATTCTGCTTGTCACACATGATCGTTACTTTTTAGATCGAGTTGCAAATAGAATGTTTGAATTGGATGGCGGTAATCTCTACAGCTATAAAGGAAATTATGCTGCCTTTTTAGAAGCAAAAGCACTCCGTGAGGAAAATGAGGCTGCAACCTTTGAAAAAAGGCAAAATCTTTTTAGACGTGAGCTTGAGTGGATAAGACGCGGAGCCAAGGCACGTACAACCAAGCAAAAAGCGCGGATACAGCGTTTCGATGAACTAGAAGATAAGCTGTCTGGCGGTAAGCCAACAGGTGAAAAGGTAGATATCTCATTAAATGGAAGCAGGCTTGGAAAGCAGGTTTTCGAACTCAAGGATGCCTCAAAATCTTATGGAGCGAAAACTATTTTAAATCACTTTAATTTACTTGTAAAACCAGGCGACCGCCTTGGGATTATCGGCAGGAACGGAACAGGAAAGTCCACACTTTTGAATGTCCTAGCGAAAAAGCTGCCGTTAGATGAAGGTGAATTCATCATGGGGCAGACAGTGAAAATTGCTTATTATACACAGGAAAATGAAGATATGGATGAAAACAAACGGATGATTGAATACATTAAAGAAACTGCAGAAGTTGTTGAGACATCAGATGGAAAAACACTGTCTGCAGCACTGATGCTAGAACGGTTTCTGTTCCCGCCATTTTCCCATGGAACACCAATCCGCAAATTGTCCGGCGGAGAAAAACGTCGTTTATATTTATTGAAGCTATTAATGACGGCACCAAATGTACTTTTATTGGATGAGCCGACTAATGACCTTGATACACAAACATTGACGGTACTTGAAGATTATCTTGAAGATTTCCCTGGCGTTGTCATTACCGTATCGCATGATAGATACTTCCTAGATAAAGTGGTTGATCAGCTTCTTGTCCTGCGCGGCGAAGGCAGGATTGATTCTTTTTATGGAAATTACAGCGAATATCTAGAAAAAGAATCAGCTGCAGAAGCGGCGAAAAAACCAGTTACAACTGCGGCACCTCCTAAGTCTCCTGAAAAGGAAAAAAAGAAAAGAATGACCTTTAAGGAAAAGAAAGAATGGGAAGAAATTGACGAAGTAATTGCCAAAACAGAATCGCGTCTTGAAGAAGTTGCAGAAGAAATAGGAAATACCGGCAGCGACTTCACAAAAGCGCAGGAATTAATGAAATTAGAAGCAGAATTAAACGAAAAGCTCGAGTATTTAATTGAGAGATGGGAATATCTCGCTGAAATAGCTGAAAGTGAGTAGAAAAGTGCGTCAGTTGACGCACTTTTTTTATTATTAATAGCACGAAAAATTTTATCAGCGTTAAATGAGATATATCGGCGATAAATGAATTATATCAGCGATAAATCAAATATATCAGCGTTTCTTAGATTATATCCGCGATGCTGTTATTAGTTTCCGTATTAAACCTAGATTTTACATTTCGAGCATTTTTCAGGAATGAACTTTAACCATTATGTTAAACTTGTAAAGAGAAACTAAAAGAATTAGGTGAAGTTCATGAAAATCAAGGCAATTGAACCAACTCCAAGCCCAAATACAATGAAAATAATCTTAGATCAAGAACTGCCAATGGGGAAGAGCCATAATTATAAAAAAGACACAGCTGCAAAAGCACCAGCAGTTATCCAAAGCATACTTCAAGTAGAGGGCATAAAAGGTGTTTATCATGTGGCTGATTTCCTAGCTGTTGAAAGAAACGCTAAATTTGACTGGAAGAATTTATTGCCCCAAGTCCGCCAAGCATTTGGCGAAACAGCAGAACTAGGAACAGAGCCCCAAAACAATCTGGACGAACACTATGGTGAAATCAAGGTTGAAGTTCAAATGTTTAAAGATATTCCTCTTCAGGTAAAACTGACGGATGGAGCAACAGAGAAAAGATATGGCATGCCTGAGCATTTCCTCAAAGCTAGAGAACGGGCGCAGCTGCCAGATGAAAATTACATCCTGCTCCGTCGATGGGATCAGCAAGGAGTTCGCTATGGTGAATTTGATCAAATCGGTCAGGAAGTGATTGAAGAATTAATTGCTGCTTATCCCATTGAGAGACTCGAGGACCTCGTATCTAAAGCTCAAACCAAGGAATACGCAAACAAACAAAAACCTGCAAGAGAACGAAAGAAAGTTACGTTAGAATCCCTAGATAATCCAGATTGGCAGGTTCGTTATCAGCTGCTTGAGCAAATGGATGATCCAGAATTAGAGGATTTACCTGTTTTAGAAAAGGCGCTCACAGATGAAAAAGCTTCCATACGCAGATTAGCAACCGTCTACTTAGGGATGATAAAGGATCAAGGTGTATTACCGCTTCTTTATAAGGCGTTGAAGGACAAAACTGTTACGGTCCGCAGGACTGCTGGTGATTGCTTATCTGATCTTGGATTCCCTGAAGCGAGTGAAGAGATGACTAAGGCACTTCAAGACTCAAGCAAATTAGTACGTTGGCGCGCGGCAATGTTTTTGTATGAGGCAGGAGACAAAGATTCTATACCAGCTTTAAAGGCGGCTGAGAACGATCCTGAATTTGAGGTCAGCATGCAAATCAAAATGGCGATTGAAAGAATTGAAGGCGGCGAAGAAGCAAAAGGTTCTGTGTGGAAACAAATGACTGAAGCACGGAAAACAGACAGCTAAATTGCACGTAACAAGGTAGTTATAGTACACTGCAAATATAGAAAGTGAGGTTTTAATTATGTCAATGGCGTATGAAGAATATATGAGACAAATGGTTTTACCAATGCGTGAGGAGTTAACAAGAACGGGGTTTCAGGAACTAACAACAGAAGAAGAAGTTGAAAACTATATGGAAAATGCAAGTGGTACCACACTTGTTGTTGTGAATTCTGTTTGTGGATGTGCAGCTGGACTAGCAAGACCTGCAGCAACTCAAGCGGTTTTAACCAGCGGTAAAAAACCTGATCATCTGGTAACAGTTTTTGCGGGACAGGATAAAGAAGCAACTGCAAAAATGCGCGAATACTTCGAAGGCATTGAGCCATCTTCACCATCAATGGCTTTGTTGAATGGGAATAAAGTGGTTCATTTCATTCCACGTCATGACATTGAGGGAATGCCAATGGAAGCGATCATGGATAATTTAAAGGCTGCTTTCGAAGCCAATTGCTAAAAGGATGTCTTACGACGTCCTTTTTTTTGGAGGTTTTTGAGTGTTATGTTTGTAACGACAGCAGGTCGGACCAACCAACAAATGATTGAAAAAGCAATCGAAAGTGCAAAACATTTAGAAGTCCCGTACATACCACGTCAAAAAAAATCAATCCATCAATTACAAAAAGAAACAAACAGTGAGTGTATTGTCGTAGGGAAAGAAAGACTTGAATTATTTCACAAGGATGCAGCACAACCCTTCTTCTTTCATCCCAATTCAGCGATGTTCCGTATCAAACGACTGGCAAGGGGAGAACATGACCCATTTGCTGAAGCCTCACAATTAACAAATGGAATGACATTTCTAGATTGTACACTTGGACTCGCATCAGATTCCATTGTCGCAAGCTATTTAGTTGGTGGCGAAGGGATGGTGACAGGCACCGAGGGTCAAAAGTTTTTGGCTTATATCGTACGAGAAGGATTGAAAACTTGGGACAGTGAACTTCCATTAATGAATGAGGCGATGGATAGAATTAAGGTGATTCACAGCGGTGCCATAGATTATTTAAAAACGCTGCCTGATAACTCTATCGATTGTGTTTATTTTGACCCGATGTTTGAGGACTCTATTCTCGAGTCAGATGGAATAAAGGCTTTAGGTCGTTTCGCACTATATGAAGACTTAACGAAAGAAACCATAGAGGAAGCATTAAGAGTATCAAAAGGTAGAATCTTGTTAAAGGACCACTATAAAAGTGTAAGATTTGAACAATATGGATTTCATGTTTTTCGGCGTAAAACAGCTAAATTTCACTTTGGCATTATAGATAAATAGGAATTTCCCCTAATCTGTGAGAATAGATTTTTCCATTTTTTCAAAAAAAGAAGTATAATAATTGGTAAGAGTCAAAAAAATATCGGAAAAATTTGCTGAATTCTTCCAATGTAAAGGGGAATGTAGATGAATAAGTGGATCCGTAAATCGGCCGTCGTATTAGTTTCGATTTTAACATTTGGTCTCATATCACCGACTCAATTAATAAATAATATTAATGCAGAGAAACCTAATGAAAGAGATACGGTTGAATCCGCACCATCAAGGCAATCCAGCTATTTTGTGGAAACGCAGCTCAGTAAAGAAGAAATACTGTGTGAATTGCTCAAACAAGCGGAGCAGCAGTCTTATCAAAAATTTGGCACAAGAATTAAACCTGTGATTGAAAATGAGTTTAAGGAAATTATCATGCCGAATATTGAAAAAGCATTACAAGAAACAGCAGCACAATTTCCAACAGAAGATTTGCTTAACTTAGCTATTACTGAGTCTCCTGGAAAGGGACAATCAGAGAAGATTTTTAACATCAAAAACAGGGATACGAATACTGATGTTCTTCGGTTTCATGTTAGAAGAGACAATCCGCCGCAAGCTGGATTCTGGTTTAACTTTCATTATCATACATATCATGACGATTTCCAAAGTCACCATGAACTTGGGTCTATTTATTGGGCTAAGAACACACCGCCAAAATGGATGAGTTAATGATTTGCGTAATACTAGAAAAAAGTTTTATTATAATTAATGAAACCTTTCCTAGAGAATCTCGTATATAGACTATTACCTAAAATGGAGGAATGAAAAAATGGCAATTAGTTTATCAAAAGGACAAAAAGTAGACTTAACAAAAACAAATCCTGGGTTAACAAATGTAGTAGTTGGTTTAGGATGGGATACGAATAAATATGATGGCGGTAATGATTTCGACTTAGATTCATCCGTTTTCTTATTAGGCGAAAATGGCAAGGTTACAAACGAAACAGACTTTGTGTTCTACAATAATCCAAAAGGTGCCAACGGTTCAGTCGTACATAATGGAGATAACCGTACAGGTGAAGGTGAGGGGGATGATGAGCAAGTTAATATCAATTTAACTGCAATCCCAGCTAACATTCAACGTGTTACTTTCACAATTACCATTCATGATGCAGCTGCACGAAATCAAAACTTTGGTCAAGTATCAAATGCATATGCTCGTATTTTCAATGAAGCAAACGGTGAAGAACTAATCCGCTATGATTTAGGGGAAGATTTCTCTATCGAAACCGCTGTTGTAGTTGGCGAATTATACCGTCATAACGGCGAATGGAAGTTTAGCGCAATTGGCAGCGGCTATCAAGGCGGCCTTGCAGCTCTTGCAACAGACTTTGGATTATCAGTAGGATAACAGCTAGAATAAAGACCCGGCTTTTGCTGGGTCTTTAACAAAAATCATAGAACATCCGGGAGGAATTTTTTTTATGTCTGTTTTGCAAGGGATATTAGACACGTATGCACAGTTTTTTAACTGGGAAATGTGGGGAGAAGTTTTAACAGACCCAGTTTCTTGGGGCTTAATTGGGACACTTGTAATCTTAGAGGGTTTACTATCTGCTGATAATGCACTCGTTCTAGCTGTAATGGTAAAACACTTACCACCTGAACAACGTAAAAAGGCACTTTTTTATGGATTATTAGGAGCTTATATTTTCCGTTTTATCGCCATTGGAGTAGGGGTATTCTTAATTAAACTCTGGTGGGTAAAGATTTTAGGTGCGGCTTATCTTGCTTGGTTATCAATTAAGTATTTCATGGATAAACGTAAATCAGCACAGAATGAAGAGGAAGAAGAACATGGAATGAACCAAACTGGGCTGCTTATCCGTCTGTTTGGTACCTTCTGGGGAACCGTTGTCGCGGTAGAGATAATGGACATTGCATTTTCTGTTGATAGCGTCCTTGCTGCTTTTGGGGTTAGTGAACAGGTTTGGGTATTATTAGTCGGCGGTATGCTTGGAGTACTCATGATGCGAGGAGTTGCCGGGGTATTCTTAAAATTAATTGACCGTATTCCTGAGCTTGAAACTTCCGCGTATATATTGATTCTGTTAATAGCAGCAAAAATGTTTGTAGCAGTATTCGATATTCACGTTCCACACGCAGCATTCTTTATCATTATCTTATTAACATTCGGAGCTACTTTTGTTGTTCATTACAGGAACAAAAAGAAAGAAGTAAGCAAAGAATCATAATTATCGACATACGACATAAAATGGGGAACAGACGAAAGTCAGTCCCCATTCTTTTTTATTAAAGGAGTATTGAGAATGAAGTATTTTACCTATTTTTATGAAAATGAGCTTGAGGCATTGTTTTTTCAAAAGCCTAAAGACTTTAGCAAGTACAGTGATCGTGAGCTTTTATCCTATGGTCTAGGTGCAACGCTGTATATGCCGGCAACTCGTCCAAACATTCATCAAGACCTCCTTTCAAAAAAGCATGAAGGATTAACTTCACTGGTGATTGACCTAGAGGATGCGGTTTCGGATATTGAAGTGGAGAAAGCGGAAGTTCTTCTAGTAGAGGAGTTGCTCAAGCTACATAGTGAAATCAACAAAAAATATTTAACGATTGACGACCTGCCACTTATGTTTATCCGAATTCGGAATATAGAGCAGCTAAAAAGAATCAGAGAACAGCTAGGTAATGGTATTGAGCTATTAACGGGAGTGGTATTACCAAAATTTAATGCTGAAACTGGCGAGGCTTTACTAGCTGAAGTTGAGAATATTCACAGAGTACATAAGCCTTTTTATGCCATGCCTATTCTAGAAAGTGATAAAATAATACAAAAAGAAACCAGAATGGCAGAACTAATGGCGATTAAACATCTCCTTGATAGGTATAAAGAGAACATCCTGAATGTTCGAATTGGTGCTACTGATTTTTGTGGTTTATATGGAATCCGCAGAAGTGTCGATACTAGTGTCTACGAGATTGCTGTTTTACAAGATTGTATTGCCGATATTATCAATGTTTTTCAACGGTCTGATAGTCCGTATGTGATTTCAGGGCCGGTTTGGGAGTATTTTTCATCCAAACCGAGAATGTTGAAGCCACAGCTCAGACAAACGCCTTTTCGCGAACGTTATGGTGATGAAGGATTGCGATGGCGTGCTGAATTAATCGATCAAAATATGGATGGTTTGATCAGGGAAGTATTAATGGATATTGCTAATGGTCTAACAGGAAAAACTATCATCCATCCTACTCATATTAAAGCCGTTCAAGCGCTCAACGTGGTCACATATGAGGAATACATTGATGCTTGTTCAATCGTTGAAGCAGAAAACGGCGAAAATGGAGTCAAGAAAAGTAATTTTTCCAATAAGATGAATGAAATTAAGCCCCATTTATTTTGGGCAAAAAAGATATTATTAAAATCTCAGCTTTACGGGGTGCTGCATGAAGGATACACAAATATCGACCTTATCAAAAAAGACGTTTACGTATACAATTCTTGATACCATTGCTGTAGACATTGAAGTAACTGCTAATCCCTATCAGTTACCTATAGAAGAACTGTTTACAATGGCTGCAAGAATCAATAAAAAAAGGTCTTTTTTATTTGTTAGTAAAGTACTTGGGAAGCATTTGCCCATCTACCCACAAAAAGGTCTGCTTACAGCAGCATTACTTGCTGCTAGATATGCAGAAAGTATAAAAGGCTCGAACTGCCAGTTTACAAATGAATTCATTCGTACCTTTAGTCAAAAAGACCCGCAGTTTAAGAGCATAGCTTTTATTCAAAAGTCTATTAACCCGGTTATTATTGGTTTTGCTGAGACCGCAACGGCTCTCGGACACGCTTTTTTTGACTGCTTTGAAAGTGGTGAGTATTTTCACACCACAAGGGAAGAGATTACTAGTTTAACACCGAGTATTACTTTTGAAGAAGAACACTCTCATGCTACCTCGCATCGCTGCTATATTCCGTTAAACATGATTGATAATGAGCGTGAAATCATTTTAGTAGATGATGAAATGACCACGGGGAAAACTGCAGTCAACATTATTCAATCCATCCAAGCGCAGTTTCCAAGGAAAGAATACACCGTAGTATCAATTTTGGACTGGCGTTCAGAGGAGAATAAGCAACAGTTTGCAGAGTTAGAAAAAACTCTTGGGATTACGATAAATATTGTCAGTTTGATGAGTGGCTGTGTCCAAGTGAACGAGAATGGTAAGCTTCAAGAACAAGAACGTCTGAATACATACCAAGAAATTAACCCATCCATTGAGATAGTATCATTATCTGCATTTTTTGAAGGTGATTGTCCCTCAATCAATAATAAAGCTCCACTTATCAAAGAAACCGGCCGCTTCGGAACAGACAGCATCAATAATAAAGAACTTCACACTAAAATTAGTGAAGCATCAAAAGTGATAAGACAACATAGGACCGGTGCTAAAACTCTTTGTTTAGGGACGGGAGAATTTATGTATATCCCGATGAAATTGGCCGTGGAAATGGGAGGAAATGTCTTCTATCAATCAACTACAAGAAGTCCCATTTATATTCAAGATATCGATGGTTACGGTGCAAGACATGGATTAAGTTTCCCTAATCCAGAGGATCCAAATGTAGCGCATTTTGTTTACAATATTCCACCTGATGAATATGATGAACTCTTTGTTTTTTTTGAGAGAGAAGTATCTGTTGAAAACCTTCAGCCATTATTAAACCAAGTAAAAAAACTAAAGATCAAGTCGATAAAAATCGTCTTTTTCTCGCATTAATAAAGGGGTGAAAGAATGTCTACTATAACCAATCAGCCTGCTAAAATGGGAAGCTATTCAGAGGATGATGTTCTTTTTCTATTAAAAGATTTAAGTGATATTGAACTCGAGGATTCTACACTTAACCGTGAATTGAGAGTTCAATCTGGTCAGCATTACAGTGAATCACTTCCAATTGAATACCAGCCACCGAAGGAATATGTAGATTTGTTCTGGACGACCATCCATGAATATAAAACGAAAGTGGCTTTGTGCGTTGGGATTGTTGCAGAGCAGATTTATCGGTTGAAGGGGAAACAAGCCATTCTCGTATCACTTGCCCGAGCGGGAACACCTGTTGGAATTCTGATTAAAAGATATATTCAATTTCGTTATGGCATTTCTTTACCACATTATAGTGTCTCAATTATTCGTGACCGAGGGATTGATGAAAATGCTCTTCATTATATCCTCTCTAAACATCCTCAGGGCAGTATTCAATTTGTAGATGGCTGGACAGGAAAAGGTGCTATTTCGATTGAACTTACAAAAGCATGCCAGGAGTTTGAAGAAAAGTATCAAATCAAGTTAGATGATAAACTGGCAGTCATAGCAGACCCAGGTTATTGCACGACGCTTTTTGGCACGAGAGAAGATTTTCTGATTCCGAGTGCATGTTTAAATTCAACTGTATCTGGATTAGTAAGCAGGACGGTATTAAATACTCACTATATTGGAAAAAACGATTTTCACGGTGCTAAATACTATAAGGAGCTTCTGCCAAGTGATGTCTCCAATGAATATATTGATTTAATTAGTGCAGAGTTTCCTGCAATTGTTCAGGAGACTGAGGAGATCACGTTACAAAGAGCAAACGAGGAGATTAAAACGGAATTTCTAGGAATGCAGGATGTTAAAATTATTCAAGAACAATTTGATATTGAAAGTGCCAATTATATTAAACCAGGAGTCGGCGAGACCACACGTGTATTGCTAAGAAGAGTTCCATGGAAAATCCTTATGCGTGATTCATCTAGTCCTTATGTGAAGCATATCCTTATGCTGGCAGAAGAAAAAGGGGTAGAGGTGGTTCACTATTCGGAGATGAATTATTTGTGTATGGGCTTAATTAAATCGGTTAAGGGGACTAATAAATGATTACAGCATCAGATCTTGATCGAACACTTATGTATTCCGATCGAGCGCTTAAGGAATTCGGTATTCCGGAGGATAAAGTGTTAAAGCAAGTGGAATGGAATAAGGGGAACTGGACGGGATATATGACAGAAGCTGCGTTTTCAATGCTAAAGGAAGTCAACGATCATAGCATGTTTATACCTGTAACAACCAGAACGACAGAGCAATTTAAGAGATTTGTGATTTTTGAAAAAGAGATACCTTTAACCTATGCGATTACAACAAATGGGGCACATATATTGTATAAAGGGGAAGTTTTAAAGGATTGGTCACAGCAATTAATCCTTAATTTAAAGTGCGAATGTGCTCTTGAGGAAGAGATACTTTCTGCATTAAATAAATCTGGAATTACAATAGATGGGGAAAGAAAACAGGCTGAGAAGCTATTTTTTTATTACCTGCTAAATGGTCTTCCAACCCCATCTGAGCTCACAGAGATTCGTGAGCTTGCAGAAAAATATGGATGGAAGATGAGCCTTCAAGGACGGAAACTTTACTTTATTCCAAGAGCTATTAGCAAGGGGAAGGCGCTTGAATTTATTTGTAACCGAGAAGGAATGGAAGCAATGGCGGGCGCAGGTGATTCTGTTTTAGATTGGGATTTTCTAAAGAACTGCCGCTATCGATTCGTCCCAAGCCATGGAGAACTGCTAAAAGTGAGGGGACCAGCTGATATTACGCTGACAGACCAGCTCGGTGTTGCTGCAGGTGAAGAAATACTACAGCATTTTCTTAAGGCATTATCACTAAATGTCTAACTCTTTTTAATGTAAGGATAAAAGAAATAAAAATAGATCCCATTGAAAAGAGCAAATGACCCGCAAAAAAATAGAATTGACATACTAACAGTGGCAAGAACGGGAAAAAGTAACAGGGTAAATAGTAAGCATAACCAGAATAAATCGATCATAACGAAGGTTTTTGAGACCATTAATTCCATAATGATACTTAATTCCTCGCTGACATCTTCCATTCTTGGCCGCTTATAGATAAACCTCATGAAGTCACCTACTTATATGTGAGTACTCATTAATATGTAGGTACAAGTGAAAAGGTGAAAAAATGAGTGAATGCCTAATAGGCAAAAATGAACTGTTTTTGTCATTGATGAAACATTTTATGATTACTTTCGTATAAACAATGAACCAAGTATTTAACTGTGATATGATGGTAAAGAATACCCTTACATAATTTTACTGTAAAGAACCAAAAATCTTTCGCTTTTTTGAGGGAAGGGATTATGAATGAATTCACCATACAATCAAATGAATGTCCGACCTGTATCCCTTTCATATGAAAATTGGCTTGATATGCTGAAAACGCCCCTATCAGAACGGCCAGAATTTTTTTTAGACAAGGGAACTATTCAGATTGGGCAAGTACTGGGAAAATTCCTTGGAATTCCGATTGACAGTGATGAGTATTATAATCAGCTTTTCGATTATGTCTCATCTGCAGAACCTTGTTTGCGTTTATTAAGTGAGGAGTCACTAGATAAGCATATTGATAATCTGCACTTTCAATCGATTCAAAAGGTGTTAAATATCAGTCAAGAACAGAAGCTCTCCATTAATCGGTTCACTGCGTTTCTTGATGGTGAGCAGCTGCTGTATAAATCTAAGATTCCAGCAATTCATCGGAAAATAAGGGAAGCCATGATTTCAACACTCGAACTTTTTACTCAGCGTGAAAAGGAAGGATTAAAAAATCATGAACTGAGAAGGGTGCTAGTCGACGTCATTAAGTGGTCGATGAACCATTTAAATCCTTTATTAGATAGTGTTGATCTGGAAAAAGAAATGCCCAAATTCTTATGGTATGGAGATATGAAAAGAAGCCAGCATTATTTCATTTATTACTTAATGAAGCTGGGCTGTGATGTAGTTATTTTTCATCCTGAGGGCAAGGATGTGATGGCAGGATTTCTCGTTGATGAAATCTTTACCCACCATTTTCCCAATAAACAGCAGGCTGAACCCTTTCCAAGAGAGAGAAGAAATCGACAAACCACTGTCGCCTATCGTGCTTCAAGGGAAATTGAGACTATTCTCAATCAGGAAGGCTCGGGGTTATATAAACCTTGGCAGTTACGTGATTACACGCCGTCTTCTATTACCTTAAAAACAACTTATGATGAATTATTTATTCTTGGAAGAGAAATAGCCATGGTGCGGCCGGGTTTTGAGGTAGAGAACAATCAGGTGAAGATTCCTTCGTTGTTTGCAAAAATCCAAGGAGTTAGTAAAAATCGAAAAGAGTACTGGGAGCGAATTCAGAACCTTACTGAATTTGAACATAGCATGTTGATACGACAACTGCCATTTACTTGGTCAAGCTCTAACGATTTTCGCTTTCATTACCGAAATGCACTTGGCAGGGATGGATTATTAAATCCTGACGTGATGATGCAGGCGCATTACTGGCCATATTCCTTTTTACCAACCGGCTTGCAAAAGGGGATCGCGAATGCGATTCGGCGAATTTGTGAGAAGCCGGGTTTAAAGTCGTTGCCAGGGGAAAACATGGAAGAGGTAAGCATTTATCTATTTAGTCAGGCGATGTTTACACCAAAAGAAATTATCCAACTAATGGAGAAATTTGATTACTCTCAGCATGTACCGAAGTTAATTATCTATAACAATGAAAGCCGCGGAGTCCTTTCACGATCGGATGCAGCTCTTATTTTACTTTTAAATCAATTTGGAATTGATATTATCGTATATAATCCGCCTGGACACAACGATATTGAAAATTTCCTTCAGGAAAGTCTATTTGACACTCACTGGCTTGAGGATGTTGTTTTTGATTTAGAATATAAAGAACCTTTTAAGTTGAAAAGTAAATTCTTTCAAGGAATCTTAAAAAATTTAAGGGGAGATTAAAGAATGAATCTACAGAAGCAATCTGCCGACTTAATGACGGCAACCACAGATGATACACTTAGTGAAGCGAAGATTTCAGACATTAAGCTTGCCCTTCGGAAGGAAACCGAGGTTCAAAATCTGGCAAGGTCGATTGATGAACGAGACCAAATAAAAATATTAGAATTTGGTAAAGAGCCTGCTGTTCAAATATCTCGCTTTTCTGATCAAATTCTAGGTAATATGCGTACCACAAAGGTTGAAGATTCTGGTGAGCTTCTAAAGCAGTTAACCAAAATCATGGATAAGTTCGATCCAAAGGACTTTCAAAAGACCTCAACTGGCTTTTTCGGAAAGCTCTTTAAAAAGGGCGAAAAGATGATTGAAAAGGTATTTGGCAAATACCAAACTATGGGCTCAGAAATTGATAAAGTTTATGTGGAAATTTCCAAGTATCAGCATGAGATGGTGGATTCCACGAAAATGCTCGAGCAAATGTATGAGCAAAATTATCAATACTATATGACGCTGGAAAAATACGTGGTTGCTGGTGAAATGAAAGTTGAAGAACTTAAAAACAATCAATTACCACAGCTGGAGGCACGTGTTGCCGCAGGTGACCAAATAGCGTCCATGCAATTGGATACATTAAAAAATTCGATTGAGGCCCTAGAGCAGCGTATTTATGACCTTGAAATGGCAAAAATGGTCTCGTTACAGACAGCTCCACAAATTCGCTTACTGCAGCGAGGTAATACGAAGCTGATTGGAAAAATTAATTCCGCCTTCGTAACGACGATTCCAATCTTTAAGAATGGTCTTATTCAGGCAGTTGCAGCAAAAAGACAGAAGCTTGTTGCTGATTCGATGAGTGAGCTTGACCGTCGTACCAACGAAATGCTGTTGAAAAATGCGCAGAACATTTCTAAGCAAAGCACAGATATTGCTAGACTCGCCGGTGGTCCAAGCATTAAAATCGAGACCATTGAGGAATCCTGGAACATTATCATAAAAGGTATGCAGGAAACACGAGCCATTGAAGAAGAAAACAAACGCTTGCGTGTAGAAGGCACAAAACGTTTAGAACAGCTCCAGGACAACTTTAAAAAATTGAAACAACAATATTAATTGTTATATAAAACAAAATTTTATGATGAGGTGAATGAAATTGGCTATTAGCTTACAAAAAGGTCAAAGAGTAGATTTAACAAAAGGAAATCCCGGATTATCTAAAATTATGGTAGGTTTAGGCTGGGACCCAGTTCAAAGCGGTAAAAGCGGAGGCGGCGGTCTCTTCGGCGGATTGTTTGGCGGAGGCGGAGCTGGCGGCGGTGCCAATGTCGACTGTGACGCTTCAGTTATCATGCTTGGTGCAAACGATAAAATCCAAAACAACAATGACGTTATTTACTTCGGTAACCTTAAGAGTAAAGACGGCAGCGTACAGCACTCTGGCGACAACTTAACAGGTGACGGAGACGGTGACGATGAACAAGTTATGGTTGACTTAAGCCGCGTTCCACAAAGCGTACAGAAGCTTGTTTTTGTTGTTAATATTTATGATTGTGTAAAAAGAAAGCAGCACTTTGGCATGATCCGTAATGCATTCATTCGAGTAGTAAACCCTACAAATAATAACGAATTAATCCGTTATAACTTATCCGATGATTATAGCGGTCAAACATCATTAGTAGTCGGCGAAATCTATCGTCACAACACTGAATGGAAGTTCGCTGCAGTAGGAACTGGTACAACCGCAGCAAGCTTAAGTGAAGTGGTTCGTTCTTACAGCTAATCTATAGGAACAAGCCTTGCTTGTTCCTTCCAATATATCGTTCTAAGAGGTGATTTAGTTGGGCATCAATCTATCTAAAGGACAAAGAATTGATCTTACCAAAACGAATCCTGGCTTAACAAAGGCGGTTATTGGCCTGGGCTGGGATACAAACCGGTATAGCGGCGGGCACGACTTCGACCTTGATGCTTCTGCGTTTTTAACAGATGCAAACGGCCGTGTTACACAGGACTTGGATTTTATTTTCTATAATAACTTAGTTCACACTTCTGGCGGGGTTGAGCATACAGGTGATAACCGTACTGGTGAAGGTGATGGGGACGACGAACAAATTCGAATTGATTTCAGCAAGGTTCCTTCACACGTTCACCGCATTGCAATTGCAGTTACAATTCACGATGCGGACGCTCGGAACCAAAACTTTGGACAAGTTTCCAATGCCTTTGCAAGATTGTTTGACGAAGAAACCAATCGTGAAATTCTCCGTTTTGACCTTGGGGAGGATTTTTCAGTTGAAACTGCGGTTGTAATCTGTGAGTTATATCGTCACAATGGAGAATGGAAGTTCAACGCAATCGGAAGCGGTTTTTCCGGCGGCTTAGCTGCACTTTGCCGTAACTATGGACTAGAAGTTTAGATTTTAGTGAAAAAGCTGCCCAGTTGGGCAGCTTTTTTACATTAACGGAGGAAGTATTAAGTTGGTGCTATTAAAATAGGTATCTTTTCAACTAAATGAAAATTATATCAGCGAAAAACAGAATATATCCACGATAAACTCATTATATCCGCGTTAAATCGAAGATATCAGCGTTAATCCGGATATATCGGCGATGCCCTTTTTACTAACTATTGAAGCATCAAAAATTACCAAATCAACCTGCTCTTCTCCCATGTTATAATTCTAGTATGTAATCAAACTACTAGGAGGACATAATATGCGTAAATGGGTCGTTTCCTCCGTCATTGCCGGATTATTTATGTCGATGATTACCACCTCTAAAGCCTCATTTGATAGTATTCCACTTGGTGACTATCCAAGAAACTCTGAACTATACCAATTCATAAATAACGAAACAGCCCTCCAGCATCTAAACCAAATGATTATATTACCAAACAGCCTTTTTGATGAAAAAGCAGCTGCAGCTATTATTAATAGAGTGGCAAATTTACCTGAAACATTACTAGAAAAAATTAATCAAAATGACATTACTCTCAAGCTTTTTACAGGAAAATTAACGGATAACAAAACGGCACGATATTTAGCCGGGCAGATTCCAAGAGGCTATCACTCACAAACAACGTGGGATACAGTCCCGGGGATAGGCGGTTCACAGGTTGTTCTGGTGAAAATAGGGCACAGTGAAAAAGGAAAAGGACATGGATCTGTAAATTTAGAGTTACATGAAATGGCGCATTCGGTCGATAAACTAGTTTTCGAGAATATTAGTAAAAATAAAGAATTTCAATTGATTTGGGAAGAGGAGAGAGGAATTTTGTTTCCTGGAAACTCTTATTTCATTCTTCATGTGGAGGAATACTTTGCTGAAACGTTTGCCATGTACCATTTAAATAAAGATACAAATAAACAATTAAAATCCATAGCTCCTCTTACGTATCAATTTATTAGAGAACTTCACTAGCCTTTCATGTTAAATTGAAAGGTTTTTATGGTAAAATGAAAAACATATGCAAAACAAGGGAGTGTCGGTTTTGAAGCAATATCTAGAGCTATGTGAGCATGTGTTAAAAAATGGCCAGGCAAAGGGAGATCGTACGGGAACAGGGACGATTAGTACATTCGGCTATCAGATGAGATTTGATTTAGCGGAAGGTTTTCCTTTACTAACAACCAAAAAGCTTCATTTGAAGTCCATTATTCATGAATTGCTTTGGTTCTTAAATGGTGATACCAATGTCCGTTATTTGCAGGAAAATGGTGTGCGGATTTGGAATGAATGGGCGGATGAAAATGGGGAGCTGGGTCCTGTTTATGGACACCAATGGCGTTCCTGGTCTGGTGCTGATGGAACAACAGTTGACCAAATAAGTGAGCTAATTGATCAAATTAAAAATAATCCTAATTCACGAAGACTGATTGTGAATGCGTGGAATGTCGCAGAAATTGATAAAATGGCGTTAGCACCATGTCATTGCTTATTCCAATTTTACGTATCAGATGGTAAATTATCTTGTCAGTTGTATCAACGCTCTGCAGACGTGTTTCTTGGAGTACCATTTAATATTGCATCTTACGCGTTACTGACTATGATGATTGCTCAGGTATGTGATTTGAAGCCGGGTGAATTTGTTCACTCGTTTGGCGATGTACATATCTATCAAAATCATATCGAACAAGTCAAAATGCAAATGGGCCGTGAACTGCGGACATTACCAACTATGAAAATAAATCCAAACGTTAAGGATATCTTCTCTTTTTCCTTTGATGATTTCGTGTTGGAAGGCTATGACCCACATCCTCATATAAAAGGAGCGGTTTCCGTATGATTTCCTTTATTGTTGCAATGGCTGAAAACAGAGTTATTGGAAAAGACAATCAATTGCCTTGGCATTTACCGGAGGATTTAAAGTTCTTCAAACGAACGACAATGGGGCATCCTATTGCAATGGGCAGGAAAACACACGAATCCATTGGACGGGCTCTTCCAGGCAGAGAGAACATTGTGATCACTCGTCAACAAGACTATAAGAGCCACGATGTGACAGTTTTCTACTCAGTCGAGGAATTTGTTGAATCCTGCAGAAACCAAGACGATGAAATCTTCGTCATTGGGGGCGCTGAAATTTTCAAAGAAACGTTTGAATACGCAGACCGTCTCTATATTACACATATAGAAGAAGAGTTTGAAGGGGACACCTACTTCCCTGAGTTTAAGGAACGTGAGTGGGAGCTGGTCTCCAGTGAAAAAGGGATTAAAGACGAGAAAAATCCTTATAAGTACGAGTTTAGAATCTATAATCGTAAAACGAAAGGCAGCCACTAATTGTGCTGTCTTTTTTTAATTTAATACTGTAATTCAATGGGAGTAAAAACTGGCCTCTATATTAAAATTCATAACCAATTTTCCTATTCTGCTTTATACTATCTTATGACGTAAATTGGAGGCATCTATGTTTAGGCTTATTACATGTTTTTTGTACATGAGTGGTTTTTTAATTTACAGCATCCCCGAGCTTACAAAAATTAAGAAGCTGAGTAAGGAGTTATCTGTTGAAGAACGGAATAGGATTGTGCATAAATTCCCAAAGCAATTTTCAAAAACGTTTATGAAGCTGACCGGTTCAAAAATTAGTGTAGCCGGATTGGACTTGATTCCAGAGGGACCTGTAGTACTTATTGCGAATCACGAGAGTGATATTGATATTCCTGTATTATTGGGAGCAATAGATAAGCCATTTGGCTTTGTTTCAAAAGTGGAAATGAAAAAGGTTCCAATTATCTCATCATGGCTGGACGCCATAAATTGCGTGCTCATAGATCGTAATAATACCAAGCAAGCAGTTCACAGCTTACAAGAAGGCGTTAAGTTACTTAAAAAAGGACATTCACTGGTTATCTTTCCAGAGGGAACGAGAAGCAAAGGAGGCGATGTCCGACCCTTTAAAGTAGGAGGCATTCGTCTTGCTCAGGATGCTGGGGTACCGATTGTTCCGATTTCAATTAAAGGTACTGCGGATGTTTTTGAACGAAATGGCCGCCTCATTAAACCAGCAGCAATCAAAGTAACAATCGGGCATCCAATAGATCCTAAAGTTAATTACCATAAGAATTACAGGGAGCTTACAGAAGAAGTTCGTCAAATTATTATTACTATACGGGGAGGCAGGGGAATAGCTTCATAAAAAAGAAGCATCTGCAATCGATGCTTCTTCCTCTTTAAAAATATGCGCCATTTAATTCATAATCAGTTAGTTTATCAAGCATTCCCTTGAATTCATCTGGATGGCAGAAGTCTTCCTCATGGAAATGTGCTTTCACCCATTGAATTAATTCGGTAGGGCTATTGAAGTATTCCCCGCTTGAGTCACTCTTTCGAATCATATACCTTCCATTCTCTTCATCGATGGTTACTTCTACTGGCAGGGCTCCATCAAAACTACTGAGTGAAAATTCCATCTTCATCACATCCATTCTTTTATGTTTCCAATAGTATATGTTCCTATTGATAAAATTATAAACGAACAAACGTACAATTGTCAAAATATTTATACAATTCGGTATACCATTTTACATTGACTTCAAGTGTTGTTCTTGGTAAATTGTTAAGAGGAAAAGGTTCATATTTAAATGCTAAATATCACAACTAGGTAATTCTTCATAAATAATGTGAATTTAATATGAATTATTACGTATATTTAACTCAAAACGGTCTATCAATACTATAATCGTAGTAGAAAGATAATTAACTAAAGGGGATGTAAATCAATGTTCTCAAATATTGGAATACCAGGACTAATCCTTATCTTAACTCTAGCTCTCATCATCTTTGGACCTAAGAAATTACCGGAAATCGGTCGTGCCTTTGGACAAACGTTGAAGGAATTCAAGAAGTCAACTCGTGAACTAACGGACGATGTAATGAAGGATGTTGAAGAGGAAAAACAAAAATCGACTAAATAAGGTGTAAGAATTTTTCTTGCACCTTTTTTTCTTCAATTTTCTTTAAAACTATAAAGATGGTGCATATAACGTTTTAAAAAGAAGGATTCATTTTAACCTTTGAAATTGGCAGGGGAAATACATGGAAGATAAAGAATTACAATTAGTTGATCATTTAGATGAATTGCGTAAACGGATTATTATTTCTGCAGTCGCGTTTGTTATTTTTTTCATTGTTGGGTTCATTTATGTGACTGATATCTACGATTGGATTGTTCGAGATCTTGATGTCAAATTGATTGTACTCGGACCAAGTGATATTATCTGGGTTTATTTTATGATTGCAACAGTTATTGCGATAGCGGGTACGATCCCTGTGTTGGCCAGCCAATTATGGATGTTTGTAAAGCCGGCACTTAAACCTATCGAGAAAAGAATTACCTTATCCTATATTCCAGCATTGTTTATATTATTTATCGTTGGACTTGCGTTTGGTTACTTCGTTATATTCCCAATGGTACTCGAGTTCTTAGTTAAAATGGGAGCAGACATGTTTGTAACCAACTTTACAGCTGAAAAATATTTCCGCTTTTTAATGAATATGACCCTGCCGTTTGGAGTTTTGTTCGAGCTTCCAGCAGTCGTTATGTTCTTAACTGCATTAGGAATTATTAATCCATTCGTGTTATCAAAAATACGTAAGTACGCTTATTTTGTTCTAATCCTAATTGCAATAGTGATTACACCTCCGGATTTTATGTCGGATTTTGTGGTAACACTGCCATTGTTATTACTATATGAAATCTCGATTAACTTATCGAAAGTTGTCTACAAGAAACGATTGAAAAAGCTTGAAGAACAAGAAGAAGAATTTGCAGAAGCATAATAAATAGTACTTAAGGCTTTCAGAGATTTTTTCTCCGAAAGCCTTTTTTTATTTATGTTACTTATCACAAGCTTAGTTGAGAGTGAAAGCTGCATCTAACCGAGTGTAATCTTATTAACTAACTCCTGCTAGTTTATCCAGGCGAATAACTATTTGCTATTCATAAATATTTTTCAATACAAGCAGATTTAGACACATTTCGATCTCTCATAGGTGTATAATATATACAAACGGGTGAAAAAGAGGATTGATATTTTGTTATTCAAAAGCCTAGAGTTCAAAAATGTTGTTGGACAGAAGGTTAAAGTCGTGGATATTCCTGTATTGGAGGAAGGCAGCACTTATAAATTTATGATCCAAGTCCGTTTACAAAAATTTATTTCCGCGATTTATCAGGAAACAAAACCGAAAAAATGCTATTCGTTTAAAGAGTATTTGAAAAAGGTTATGAAATGGCCTGATTATGAAGCTCTGTTTAAAGTAGATGAATTAAAGAATAACGCTTAATACCTTTCGAACATCGGATATCCGGTGTTCTTTTATTTTTGAATCCAGCTGCAGCGCCTAGGAGCTCGGGTCATAAGTCAATCCGTCAAGAAGGTTAAAAAACAACCTTCTAGCCGGCTCGCCTTATGCCTGTCGCACCTATCAAGGCGCTTCCGCTTTTTTGTTCACAATAATTTTCATGAAAATAGGGGAATTTATATCAATAGAAATAGGGAACATGTATAATACAATGGAGTAATCCTAGGGATGTGAGTAAATGAGCAAGATTAAAATTGTCACGGATTCGACGATGGATATGACAAAAGAACAGGCTGACCAAATAGGTGTTGTAGTCGTGCCT
Source organism: Neobacillus niacini (assembly GCF_019749295.1). Taxonomy (GTDB): domain Bacteria; phylum Bacillota; class Bacilli; order Bacillales; family Cytobacillaceae; genus Neobacillus; species Neobacillus niacini_D. The sequence goes on along the minus strand of NZ_JACWFG010000003.1, from coordinate 16,317 downwards.
TTATCCGTAACGATAAATGGAGAAACGTATCTAGACCGTGTAGAAATTCAACCTGCTGAATTTATGGAAACAATGAAGGGCTTAAAAGAATTGCCGAAAAGCTCGCAGCCTTCCGCTGGAACCTTCCTTGAAGTGTATGACACACTTGGTGAAGAAGGCTATGAAGTGATCTCTATACATATGACAGGTAAAATGAGTGGAACCGTTCGTTCTGCTGAAAGCGCAGCACAAATGACCAAAACAAAGGTATCGGTGGTGGACTCGGAGTTTATTTCAATTGCCCTGCAGTTCCAGGTTCGAGAAGCTGCTGAAATGGCGAAGCAGGGTAAGAATGTAGAGGAAATCCTCGAGCATCTCGATAAAGTCCGCAAGAATTCCAAACTTTATATCATGATTGACACATTAGAGAATATGGTAAAGGGCGGACGGATTGGGAAAGGAAAAGCATTTATTGGTTCTTTGCTCAATATTAAGCCGATTGCTTCCTTAGAAGGTGCCGAATATAATCCGGTCGCAAAGGTACGAAGTCATTCTCAAGTCGTTAAATGGCTGGCAAAACAATTTGCTGAGGATGTAAAAGGAAGAACAATTAAAGGTGTAGGAATTGTTCATGCCGAGGCACACGAATTAGCCATGAAAGTAAAAGATTCTTGTATAGCAGTAACCGGTTACCAGGATATTTCTGTTGATTATACTGGACCAACAATTAGTACCCACACAGGACCAGGTGCAATTGCCTTAATGTATTACTATGAATAGTAAGGGGATGGTGCCCAATGCACCATCCTTATTTATTTAACAATTGGATTTCAGATCCCTCTACACTATACCCAAGTCGCTGCAAATGCTTACGAATCCCACTTCGTTCCCAGGTCTTCAAAATCATTACCTCAAGCATTTTTTTAGGGTAAAAGATCCCGATGTTTGTTAACTCTTCGAAGTTCATCCCCTGACGCACATACTTATCTATAGTTTCGTCACGCTGATCGATAATTCCAATAAATTTATTCATTGCTAGCTCAAATTCCTGTTTCGAGAAAACACCTTTTTGATGACCGGTAATGTAGATATCAGCGTCCAATTCTAATAGAAGCTTACTAGAAGCAATAAATTCTTCAATATCCCCATCGCTTCCAAAGTACCATGGTCCAAAAGAGGTCATATCGAAATCTCCCACGTAGACAACACCTAACTCCGGAAAGTAGGGACTACTGTATCCTTTTGTGTGCCCTGGTGTATGTAGAAAGTTTACTTTCACACCGCTAAAATTGTATTCTTCTTCATATTGATACGTTCCGGAAATTTCACCGAGGCTTTGCACCCATTCCTTAGGAAACTGCTTTCGCATTGCCTCTACACCCGCATGCCCCCATTCCTGGAACACGCCGTTTCCTCTCGCTATTCCTTCGACGGATTGGATCGTTTCAAATTCGATGGGATTGATCCATTTTTCTGCGTCACCAAACAAATGGTTGTGCAAGGTATGATCGGGGTGGTAATGGGTATTGACAACTAATTCAACTCCATATTGATCATCCAGTGCACGCAGTTCCGTCGGGTCTGCTCCCGTATCAATGAGTACCTTATCTTTACTATTAATATACAAGGTTCTTGAAAAAGGAACTTTACTATTATTCGCTCCTTCAATAATCATAATGGGACCAATTCGTCTCATCCTACACACCTCTACTTTATTGCGCTCTTTTTCGAAATTTTCTGTTTGTTGAATGAATGCCCATTCATAATATCATATATTCTTTATTCCATAAACCTTCTTTTTTCCTTTTATAAGTAAACTAGACATAGAATCTTGTATAGCACACCCTTATTTTTTGGGTAAAAATAGCTCATCTGGTAATAATAAAAAAAATTGAAAAATAAAGGGCTGCTGCTTATGTTCAAATGGTTATCAGGGAAAAAAGCGGAAGAACCACCAAAAGCTCATAGTTTAGTCTTGGAAGAATTAAAGGAGCAGATTAAAACAGAATTAAATGTGGGTTCTGACCTTGTCTTTAGGACAATGAAAAGAGACGGGGAGAAACTAATTCTCTGCCTGATGAACACATTAATTGATTCAACCAAACTAGAGGAAGTCGTAATAAAATCCATTCTCAACAATAAAGAAACTGAATGGACTTGTGAATCTATTGCAAAAGTCTTACCCATGGTCTCTATTACTGCAGTTAATCAATTAAATGAAGTAGTTGCGGGAATTAACCAAGGAAAAGTATATATTTACGCAGAAGACCAGCCCTGTGGAATTCTAGCAGACATCAATAAGACCATTGAAAGAGGTCTTGAAAAAGCTGAAACAGAATCACTCGTCTACGGTCCAAAAATCTCTTTTACGGAATCACTGCAGGGTAACATGAATATTTTGAGAAACAACGTCAAAGATGAAGGTTTATGTGCGGAGGACCTTACTGTTGGCAATCGTTCAAAAACAAAAGCCAAGCTTGTCTATATTAAAGGTATTGCTGATGAAGAAATTGTCAAAACCTTTAAACAGAGGGTCCAGGATCTGACACTGGATTATGTTCCCGGGGCGACTGTACTTGGTCAGTATATTGAGAGCGACAGCTGGTCCGTTTTTCCACAGTTGATGACAACAGAGCTTCCTGATCGTGTATCAATAGCGTTATATAGGGGGAAAGTGGCCGTATTAATGGACAGGAGTCCTGACTGCCTTTATGGTCCTACATCTTTTTTCGCCTTTTTTGAATCGACAGAAGATGTTTATATGCGCTGGAACATGGGCTTGTTTTTACGGATGCTTCGGCTTGTAGCTACGTTTTTATCTGTATTACTTACGCCTGCCTATGTGGCGGTTTTAACGTATCACTATGAAGTGATTCCTTCCCCTTTGCTGCTATCACTGGGGGAATCAAGGGCAAGAGTTCCCTTCCCGCCCGTCATGGAAGCACTATTACTCGAATTCGTTATCGAATTATTACGGGAGGCAGGGGCCAGGCTGCCGACAAAAGTGGGTCAGACAATGGGTATCGTAGGAGGTATCGTAATTGGGCAGGCGGCAGTTGAGGCAGGATTTACAAGTAATATCTTGATTATCATCATCGCGTTAAGTGCCCTTGGATCATTTACAACACCAAGTTACTTAATGGGGACTGCGATTCGTATCATCCGATTCCCAATCATCCTTTTGGCAGGCTTATGGGGGGGCATCGGTATCATGCTTGCATTTTGCTACTTCATTATCCACCTGCTCAAATTGGAGACAATAGGGGCCCCATATCTTACACCTGTTTACCCTATTAGGTTAAAGGATATTGGCTATAGTTTCTTCAAGCTGCCGCCTCAATATCTTTCATTCCGCCCCTTAACAAATCGAACAGATGATAAGGAGCGCTTTCCTAGTAAGAAGGCAAAGCAAAAAAGGGATGTAGATGAATAGGAGCGAACAAAAATGAAGGTGAATTTACATCCGAAAGAAGGATTATTGTTTAATGCATTTATGCTCGTTTTTATCATCCACTCGATACAGGTAGGAGTTGGGTTAGCGGGCCTTCCCAGAGTTGTTTATTTAGAAGCAAAGCATGATGCTTGGATTTCTGTTTTCTTAGCAGGGGTAATCACATCTTTTGTTTTAGTGTTTATGATACAAATGCTCAAGCAATATGACAGTGCAGATTTATATGGAATCCATGTTGATGTATTTGGTAAATGGGCAGGAAATTCTTTAAGTTTTATCTACATGATTTATATGGCATCCACCTTTTTTATTATCTTAATGAACTATGTTGAAATTGTTCAAGTGTGGATATTCCCAACTTTGCCCACTTGGCAGCTTTCCCTCGTACTCATTCTGTTAGTGATCTATGCAGTTTATGGTGGAATAAGGGTAGTTGTAGGAGTGGCGTTTCTTTCTGTTGTCGGAACAGTATGGCTGGCTGTGGTCTTATTTGTACCTTTACAATTCGGAGATTTTACTCATTTGTTTCCAATTTTAAATGTGAACGCGAAACAATTATTTAAGGGCGCTCAAAGTACAACACTTTCTATGCTGGGTTTTGAAATTATAATGTTTGTTTATCCATTTGTGAAAGAAAAGCAAAAGGCATTGTTCTTTTTGCAAATTGGGAATTTAATTACAACGATTACATTTACTCTAGCTACCCTCATTTCCATTGTATTTTTTGCGTCGAATAGCCTGGAAAAAACGATCTGGCCGGTTTTATCAATGTTTAAGATTGTTCGACTTCCTAACTTAGAAAGATTTGAATTTATCGCAGTTTCCTTTTGGATGCTAATTATCTTACCCAATATGTGCTTATATCTTTGGGCAGCTTCAAAGGGATTTTCTAGAATCTTAAGGAAAAAACAAAAGTGGGGTATTTGGGTGATTGCCATGGCCGCATTTGCAGCTTCCTTTTTTATAAAGTCAAGATACCAAATGAATACGATGACAGATTTGGTAGCGAAAGCAGGGTTTTACTTAGCATTTTGCTATCCTGTGATTCTTGCTAGTATCGTCCTTATAAAAAAAAGATTTAAAAGAAAGGAGAGTAAGCATGCAGAAACTTCGTAAATGGCTGAAGTTAGTGATTGGGATGAGTTCTTTCATTTTACTTACTAGCTGCGGAGTCGAACCGAAGCAGCTAGAAAGATTGGGGCTCATTACGGCAATAGGATTTGACTTAAAGAAGGAAAATGAAATTACGGGGACCGTTGCAGTATCGAAATTTGATCCAATGGCCAAAGTTATGACCAACTTAATTTCTGCCGATGCTAATACACTCCAAACATTAAGATCAGAGGAAAATCTTGCAACCGACCAAAGACTGGAAATGGGCCAGCTCCGGTGTGTCATTTATAGTAAGGAGTTGGCTGAAAAAGGAATTATTCAGCTTGTAAATGCTCTCAATCGTGATCCGGCGGTTGGGAATATGGTTTATTTAACGATTGCTGAGAAAGATGCTTTGTCCATTATAAATATGGACGAGAAAAAAATAAAGGTGAATATTGGCACCTATTTATATAATTTAATCAGACAAAATGTGGAAAGGGAACTCCTAATCTCTCCGACACTTCATGAATTTAATCACCAATTTTTTGATTACGGACAGGATCCGGTTCTGCCAATACTAAAAGTAGCAAAAGACAAGGTCGCGATTTCAGGAGTTGCTTTATTCAATGATGATAAAATGGTAGCAAAACTAAGTAATGATAAGCTCTTCTATTTAAAATTATTAACAGATCAATATCGAACCGGATCAAAGGAATTAGAATTTAATCGCGACGAATTTGCGAATATAATCAACGTTCAAGGTGGTCAATCATATGGTGAGATTTATAATAAGTTATTTATAAGTATCGATAATTTGCGCAGTAATACGAAAATTGATTTAGTGGATAAAAAGAATCTAGTTTTTGACATCCAGGTAAAAATGGATTCTAGATTGCTGGAAACCACGAATTATTTAGACTTAGGCAAACCGGCCAATATGAAGTTCATAGAGAAAAAAATCAATAAAGAGATGGAAAGTCAAATTAAAAAACTCCTTGTGTTCTTCCAAAAAAAGCAGGTTGATCCGGTCGGAATAGGAAATGAGTATATGGCACATGTCCGCGGTAAGCCTATATCACAAGAGGATTGGAAGAAATTATATAAGAATGCTAAATTTGATGTTCAAGTAAAAAATACACTAACGAAAACAGGTACGATGGATTAGTGAGCTATTGTCTTTCTTCTATTGCGATTCTTTGTTAAACTAATCACAAAAAGAAAATGCTTACGGAGGATTTATATGAGTTACCGGTTATCGTTTCTAGTTTTGGTTATTATTGTACTCCTATCAGCTTGTGGGCAGAAGGGGATTGAGAATCCGCTCGATTATCCAGTTAAAGATTTTAATGCTGTGACACAAGACAATCAACCATTTGAAAAGAAAAATTTGGACGGGAAAATTTGGGTAGCTGACTTTATTTTCACCAATTGTGCTGATGTGTGTCCGCCAATGACTGCTAATATGACCAAGCTGCAGAAAATGGTCGAAGACGAAAAGTTAGAAAATGTTGAGTTTGTTTCATTTAGTGTCGACCCGACTGTGGATACAACTGAAAAACTAACAGAATATGCGAAAAACTTCGGGCTGATGGATGAGAATTGGACCTTCTTAACGGGCTACTCACAAGAATTTATAGAGACCTATGCGAAGGAAACCTTCAAAACGTTAGTAAAGAAGCCACAAGAAGGTGATCAGGTTATTCACCAGACATATTTTTTCTTAGTGGGTCCAGATCAAAAGGTTAAGAAGATTTACGATGGTTATCAGGAAGTACCTTACGATGAAATGATTAGTGATATTAAATTGTTACAATAGACCTCTCTAACAGGTCTATTTTTTTGGTAAAGAATAGGATATCGTACGAGCATGTTTTGAATTATTTACGTCATGTTATAATATCATTAGTAAGAGGGTGGTGAAGTGTATGAAGAGAGTTTTCACCCTTCTCCTTCTATCGACTTTTTTCTTAAGTTCTTGCAGTCAATCCGATCGCTGGGAATTACATAAAGAACGAACTGCTTCGGCTGTCGTTTATGAAGAGATTCCTGCCGATTTTGTACCAAAGGAAATTAGCATTATTTCTGCTGGTGATTCATTAACAGAGGGTGTTGGCGATAGTACCAATACTGGTGGATATCTGCCTTACTTAAGAACTTTGCTCGAGGAAGAAAAGGGGATTAAGGAAGTTGATTTTTATAACTTCGGTGTAAAAGGGAATCGTACCCCGCAATTATTAAAAAGGCTGCAAAAAGATGAGATTCAAGACAAACTTTCATCTGCGGACTTAGTGATTTTGACAATTGGCGGCAATGACATTATGAAGGTGGTCAAGGATAATATCTCAAATCTTCAGCTCTCCGTTTTTGACAAGGAAAGAGAAGAATATATTAATAATTTGTACCAAATCATGAATACCATTATTCGCGTAAATCCTGATGCCTATATTGTGTTAGTTGGAGTATACAATCCTTTTTCTCAATGGTTTTCTGATATTAAGGAACTCGACCAAATTGTTTCAGATTATAACGTAGCCAGTCAAAGAGTGATCGCCAACTATCAGAATGCTTACTTTGTCGGAATTGAGGATTTATTTAAAAACCCTGCAGAGAGTCTATTGCATACAGATAACTTTCATCCAAATAATAAGGGGTATGAATTGATAGCAGAACGATTAAATGAAACATTAGAAGAACGAACATTACCTGATCTCGTTAAGAAAGCGTATATGGTCAGTAAAGAGGAGAATTAGCTTTCTATGAAAAATAAATGGAAAACGGGATTCTTTCTTTTAGCAGGGTTAAATCTATTCATTGCCATCCTTCTTTTATTTTTAATTTTTATTCCGGCCGATAAGAAAGAAAAACTTCAAAATACGATACCAGAAAACAAGAGTGTTTCTTTCCAAGTTAAATCGAATAAGGCTGACTTAAATGTATTAATTAACCAGTATATTCACAAGGAAGCAGCTGATTCACCGATTGACTACAGTGTGCAGCTTCGGGATGAAGTGGAGTTATATGGAACTTTACAATTCTTTAGTCAAGAAGTGGACTTGAAACTCACCTTCGTACCTGAGGCATTAGATAATGGTGATCTAGTTTTAAAGCAGAGGTCGATATCGGTCGGCAGTCTGCCCCTGCCCGTTTCCTATGTGCTGAAATTTATCAAAGATAACTATAAGCTCCCAAAAGGTGTAGACATTCTGCCAAATGATAAAATGATTCATGTTCACATGGAACAATTAAAATTAAAGAGTGATGTGAAAATAAAGGCGAATAAGTTTGATCTAGTAAAAGATGATATTGCTTTTACCATCGTTGTACCTGTTGAATAAGGATAAGGTGGCTCACACATTGTGAGTCACCTTATTTATTAATCCTTCAAAATCATTGCTTGTAATGCAGGCTCTTCTTTTGAGAGCCCGATCAATAAAATGGTATAGGTTTCATTTGGACGAAATTGTGCTTTTGGCATGGGGAGAATAATGTTTTTCGTACCCGCTTCCCTTATCTCTAAGTCCACGGTCATCGGCATTATTCCTAAATATTCACTTGCCTGCTTGTAGGAAACATTGGGGAAGACAACATCTCTATCCTTAACGGCAAAATCTAATGCACCCGTGTCATGTGATAAATGCAGAAAACGAATTTTTGATTCATTTGCCGGCACTTCAGGTTGATTAAGATAAGGAAGAAGCCGCATTTTTTTTACAGGGTTGACGGCTGCAAATGTATAGAATTTTCCAGGTTCAACGGTAATCTTTTTATTGAGGACACTATCAACCGAATTTCCCGTAGGATAAATATCAATATGATACTTTCCAGGCTTTAATGGCAGGTAATTGCTTGCAACCCTGAATGGAAGACGTTTTACATGCATCTGCCCATTAATATATATGTCAATATCGGGGGCATCAGGTGAGGTGTGAAGGAACCGGACCCTTCCTTCGCCTTGGGTTTGTTGGATGTTACGCATCTGCATAGCTTTGTTCATATATTTTAGATGTTTCAGATAGTACTGCATGTGTAAGTTTGGATTTGTATATTTAACATTATGAGCCAGTAAATCATACATCGCTGCTCTTTGAAGATAATCAGAATGATCTCTGTTTCCAGACATACCCTTCGCTCCTTTCTTGCTTTCTTTACAAATTAATTTATTCAAGCATGTTTAGGTGGGTGTCTAATATTGGATTTTTTGTTTACAAATGGATAAAGATAACATATACTTATTACAAATAAGTCGGAAGGCGGGTGAAGTGTAATGTTAATTGAAAATACGTTAATTGCCGTTGATTTTAATATTACTTGCACAGCCCGCAGATTCACCAGTTAGGGGAATCTATACCCATTATTCCTTTTGCGAATAAAACCATGGGCTGTGTTGCCTATGGTTTTTTATTATGCAAATTTTTGGAGGAATATGGATGAATTTAATAAATATTGGTTTAACTGAAAAAATAAACAACGATTTTCTAGTGCTAAAACAAAGCGATGAAATGATTATTGGCCGCGTGGCATTAGAACATAAGCATCTATATCGTGTATGGACGGAGCATGGTGAACTACTTTGTGAGGTTTCTGGAAAATTCAACTTTGAAGCATTAAACCGTGAAGATTACCCAGCGGTTGGAGACTGGGTGATGCTCAAAGCCCGTGTTGAGGAAGGAAAAGGTACGATTTATTCAGTGATGCCGCGGTTCAGTAAATTTTCTCGTAAATCTGCTGGGAGAACGGCTGAAGAGCAAATTGTTGCGGCAAATGTCGATACAGTTTTCCTTGTAAATTCATTGAATGACGACCTTAACCTAAGAAGAATTGAACGGTATTTGTTGCTTACCTGGGAAAGCGGTGCGAATCCGGTTATTATTTTGAGCAAGGCAGATTTATGCGAAAATGTTGATGAGAAGCTTGCAGAAGTTGAATCCATCGCTTTTGGCAGTGTACCTGTAATCGCGATTAGTGCTGAAATGAATCGCGGAATTGAAAAGCTTGCGCCTTACTTACAGCCTGGAAAAACGATCGCACTACTAGGATCATCAGGGGTAGGAAAATCAACTCTAACGAATGTGTTACTGGGTGCAGAGAAGCAGGCAGTGAAGGAGATTCGTGAAGGGGATGATAAGGGCCGCCACACGACGACACACCGTGAAATGGTTTTATTGCCAAATGGCAGTGTCTTGATTGACACCCCAGGAATGCGCGAAATCCAGCTTTGGGAAAGTGCAGATGGATTAAATGAAACGTTTTCTGATATCGATGAATTGGGTGAAATGTGCCGGTTCCGGGATTGTAAGCATAAGGATGAGCCTGGCTGCGCCGTCTTAGAGGCGATTGAAGAAGGGACATTAGCTGCAGCCCGCTTAACCAGCTACAATAAGCTTCAAAAAGAACTTGCCTATATCGAGAGAAAAGCCGACAAACGCGCACAAACAGAAGAACAGAAAAAGTGGAAGAACATTACCAAACAAACGCGGCAAAAAAAGAAAATTAAATAGTTATTTTTGCCGAACCGCAATCCATGGTTCGGCTTTTTAATGGAGTGGGTGCACATCGCGGATATATTGAGATTAACGCTGATATTATTGATTTAACGCGGATATATTAGGATTGTCGCGGAAATATCAAATTAAACGCGGATATATTAAAATGCTTAAATCGTCAAATTGTATTTCTGCTTGAAGTTTCGGTATACTCATAGTCAAAGCAATATTATTACCTAAGGGGTGGGAAGCATGGAAGAAACTAAACAACTGGCTACATTTGCTGGAGGCTGTTTTTGGTGTATGGTGAAGCCGTTTGATGAGCAGCCCGGGATTATTAGTGTCATTTCTGGTTATACTGGCGGCCACGTCGAGAACCCTACATATGAACAGGTTTGTTCGGAGACAACGGGTCATTATGAAGCTGTTCAAATTACCTTTAATCCTGAAATCTTTCCATATGAAAAACTGCTTGAGCTATATTGGCAGCAAATCGATCCAACCGATCCTGGCGGTCAATTCCATGACCGTGGTCAGTCCTATCAAACCGCGATTTTTTACCATAATGAAAAACAAAAGGAGCTTGCTGAACAATCTAAGCAGAACTTACAAGAAAGCGGGCGTTTCACAAAACCAATTGTAACACCGATAATCCCCGCCAAAACCTTCTATCCAGCAGAAGAGTATCATCAGCATTACTACAAGAAAAATAAAGCACATTATGAAGGTTATCATGTCGGTTCAGGGAGAGCAGGTTATATCAAGGAACATTGGGGGGAGAAAAAGTGAAAAATAAAGATCAATTAAAGAAAGAATTATCACCGATGCAATATGAAGTAACCCAAAATAATGGGACGGAGCCTCCATTTCGAAATGAATATTGGAACGAGACGAGAGACGGAATTTATGTAGATATCGTTTCTGGCAAACCATTATTTAGCTCTCTTGATAAATACGATGCAGGATGCGGATGGCCGAGTTTCACTAAGCCAATTGTTGAAGAAGAAGTAATTGAAAAAGAAGATAACAGTCATTTTATGGTTCGGACAGAGGTTAGAAGTAAAAATTCTGACTCCCATTTGGGTCATGTCTTCGATGACGGACCAGGTCCAAACGGGTTACGCTACTGTATAAACTCTGCAGCCTTACGCTTTATTCCGAAAGAGGACCTAGAAGAGCAAGGATACGGAGCTTATAAAAAACTATTTGACGAAAACTAAAAAGCCGCATTCGCGGCTTTTTAGTTTGTCGATAAAGTCCCTACAGCCATAATTTACCAGTGCGAAGGTGCTGGAGTGACCGAAGCTTGGCGTGAGAAGAGGTTTGGGTCAATGGAGAGGTGCTGGAGTGACCGAAGCTTGGCGTGAGAAGAGGTTTGGGTCAATGGAAAGGTGCTGGAGTGACCGAAGCTTGGCGTGAG
>NZ_JACWFG010000003.1:0-4756 GCF_019749295.1 Neobacillus niacini | reverse complement strand
GCTTGGCGTGAGAAGAGGTTTGGGTCAATGGAGAGGTGCTGGAGTGACCGAAGCTTGGCGTGAGAAGAGGCTGGGGTCAATGCAGAAGTGGTGAAAACATAAAAATATCGAGAAAAGAGCTTTCTCGACATTCTGAAGCCGCATATTCGCGGCTTTTTTTGCTATCCTTTTGCTTTAGAAGTAGAAGTCATTCCACCAGAAAGAATAAATTTCATTGCATCCTCCGGTTTAACATCAATAATTTCGACTTGCTCCTTCGGAATTAAAAAAGTAAATCCAGCGACCTGAAAGGTTTGCGGAACGTAGACGGCCACGTGGTTCTTAAGCGGGCTATAAAATTCCTCCAACTGTTCGGAAGTAATAAATCCCATACTTCTCATCTCTGTACCAGGGATAACAACAAGCGCCACTTTTGAAAAAGACTTTTTCTCGCCCAAAAAGGATTGAACAGTATCTTTTATGACGGAGTAGATCGTTTTTACAACAGGAATCTTCTCAAGCAATTTATCAATGAGTCTAATAACACTGCCGGTAACAAATTTTGTAGATAACCAGCCTAACAGAGTAATCAAAATAATCGTTGTCAGCAATCCGATTCCAGGAATATAATCCTCCTCTAAATAAGGTCTTAATGTGTTTCCGAGCAGTCCATCGAGAAACAGAAACGTTTTGTAAATAACAAAGATTACAAGAATAATGGGCACAATAGTTAAAATACCGTTAACAAAGCTCTTTAAAAGAGTTTTCACTTTTATCACCTACATTTTCATCATTGATTCTCATAATATAGGCGAATGCACAGACAGGTCAAGTACCTATTACATAAAGTAAGAGTGTTAACAGATAAAAACCTTAAGGAGTGAATAGGTATGTATGGACATGGATTTGGTCAAGATTGTTGTGGAATGGGTTATGCAGCACCAGCAGTAGGTGGATGCGGTTTTGGTTATGGAACTTTTGTATTAATCGTGGTGTTGTTTATTCTATTAATCATCATCGGTGCAAGCTACTGCTGAACCCCAAAAGACTCAGGTGAAAAAGCCTGAGTCTTTTTTGTTATTTTCTAAAAGTAAGCTAAACACGAACGATTATATTTTATTTTTAATTATAGTTCGTTTTTATTGTTGACTGTCGGAGAAATCTCTGATATATTTACCAAGGGTTAAGTAAATACATAGTTCTTGGAGGTTTTGGACAATGGAAAATAGATATGATGTTATAGTAGTGGGTGCAGGCCCAGCGGGGATTTTTACCTGTTATGAACTTACACTAAAAATGCCGAACGCAAAGGTGCTGTTAGTGGATAAAGGGCATGATATTTATCGGAGAAATTGTCCAATTTTAGAAAATAAAATAGAGAAATGTCCTCCAGCTGCTGGAAGAAAAGAGTATGCCGGGTGTTTGCCGGCCTGTTCAATTACGAGCGGTTTCGGTGGTGCGGGTGCATATTCTGATGGTAAGTTTAATATTACGAGTGAATTCGGCGGTTGGATGACGGACTATCTTTCTGATTCCCAAGTGGTCGATTTAATTAAATATGTGGATGAAATCAATTTAAGTCATGGTGCAACAGAAAGTATTACCGATCCTCTTACCGATAAAGTTAAGGATATCGAGCGCAGGGGCTTTGCGGCTGGATTAAAATTGTTGCGAGCTCAGGTACGTCACCTGGGAACCGAGCAAAACTTACAAATTATGAAAAGTATCTTTGAATACTTAAATGACAAAATTGATCTGTCTTTTAAAACAGAAGTTCAAGATCTGATTACAGAAAAGACACCAGATGGGCACGTTGTTAAAGGGATCAAGCTAAAAGGTGATAAAGACGTTTTTGCAGAGAAGGTCGTTATTACGCCTGGACGCGATGGTTCAAAATGGCTGACTGAAGTATTAAAGGCGCGCCGTCTAAAGATGACTAGTAACCAAGTTGATATCGGTGTTCGTGTAGAAACATCCGATATTGTTATGCAGGAAATCAATGAGAATTTATATGAAGGGAAATTTGTATTCAATACATCCGTTGGAACTCGGGTACGGACGTTCTGCAGCAATCCTTCAGGCCATGTAGTGGTTGAAAATCACTCAGGTATCATGCTTGCAAACGGTCATGCTTACAAGGATCCAAAACTCGGAAGTCCAAATACAAACTTTGCTCTACTTGTCTCTCATACATTCTCTGAACCTTTTGACAAGCCGAACGAATATGCGCATGAGGTATCACGCCTTGCGAACTCCCTTTCAAACGGAGGCTTAATCGTTCAAAAGTATGGCGATATCTTAAAAGGACGCCGTTCAACGGAACGAAGAATTAAAGAGGGCTTCATCGAACCAACACTAAAAGAGGCGGTTCCAGGTGACCTTGGACTAGTTCTTCCTTATAATACACTTAAGAGTTTAATTGAAATGACAGAGGCATTGAATCAAGTTACGCCGGGAATTGCCTCAGAACATACATTGTTCTACGGTGTCGAAGCGAAATTTTACTCTGCAAGACCGAAACTAAATGACCGTTTTGAATCAGAAATCAGCGGATTGTATGTCGGAGGAGACGGTGCAGGAATTACTCGCGGACTTGCCCAAGCAAGTGCTTGCGGAGTCTGGATTGCAAGAGATATTATCAAAAAAGCAACAACTGAACGCAAAAAAGAAACAGTTATGGCCTAAACCCGCTAAATTAGCGGGTTTGTTTTTATGAGATACGAAGTTCAATGTGCTTATCCGCGATAAAACGAATATATCCGCGTTAATTCGTATATATCAGCGATAAATCAGTTATATCCGCGTTAAATGAAATATATCCGCGATGCTACCATGGAACAGTTTCCGGATGGTACGTTCGACCCTTATATGTACCAGTACCTTTAAGATTCATAGATAGCAATATTCTTCTTGACGTATCTGGTGAATCTATTTGAGCAAATTTTCGAAACTGCTGGTTTGTTATTGTTGTACCAAACAGTAAAAAATAATCCATTAATGCTAGAATATGAGCGTCGGATGAATATTCCTTGCATGAGGGGCAGAACCACTTCTTTTTTTTACGAATCATAGGCTTGTGAATACATAGAGGACATAACACACCAGTTAATAAATCAGAAACTTTTATTTCATATTGTTTTAGAATCGAGTTAGTAGGGGGAGTATTATTTTTCAGTAACAGCCTGCTAAGTTTTCGGAGATTTTTTTTCGAGAGGATATTTTCTAAATGAGAATTTTCAATTAGATGCACTTTTTTGTGGAAGCTGTGGGACTTACAAATGCGTTTTCTTACTTCAGAGCTCGTTCCTTGGAATACAAGAACAGCATTTGTATTATTGATAACAATTAGATAATCAACTGGGACAGGAGGAAAGTTATTTTCAGCTAACAGTTTATTTATGTAGGTTTGATGTCTTTGAACCTGAGTAACCGGGTCTGAATACCCTTTTATTTTATCACCAACCTTTTGATAAAATTGATCATTGATGGAGTCAAATGTTAATTCTCCTGTCATGTTTTTAACTTCAATGATGAGTGCTAATTGTGGAGAAATAAGAAGATTATCAATCTGGTAAGTGGATTTGCCGTCTGAGAAATTTAAATCGTGGAAAATGATGAACTTACTTCCAAGGAGATGCTCGATAAGGGTATCAAGGTATTCTTCACTATTGTAACCGGCTTCTCTTCTAGAAAGTTCCTCCGAAATATGAATTCGTTTTGGATGATTCTTAGGGAGTCGTCGCAATAATGCTCTTAAAATTAAAATTTTTAACGGAATTGACCGTATTTTTCCTATCAAACTCATCATTCCTTTCTGTTTATAAGTTATTTCGTTATAAGAATTTAATCTTCCTTCTGAATCTTGTATAATTTTATTGATTATTGTCAGTTTTGTGTCGGGAAAATAGCTTGACATAGTAAGTAAAAATATTTATCCGCGATAAAACGAATAAATCCGCGTTAAACGAAATATATCCGCGTAAAACCCGATATATCCGCGATGGCCCTCTAAATGTTAAACTAATTTAAAAAAGGAGGCGACACATAGTATGCTGCCAAATCGATTATCTCCAGGTGATGAGATTAGAGTGATTGCGCCCTCAACGAGTATGGCGGTCATCAAAGGAAAGCAGGTGGAACTCGCAACACAGCGGTTAAACCAACTAGGCTTTACGGTGACCTTTGGTAAAAATGTTGATGACCATGATGAATTTTTCACGACTTCGATTGAACAAAGGATAGAAGACTTACATGATGCTTTTAGAGACCCAAATGTAAAAGGAATTCTAACAGCACTCGGCGGCTATCATGCCAATCAGCTATTAAACTACATAGACTATGATTTAATCAAAGCAAATCCTAAAGTATTTTGTGGGTATAGTGACATAACGGCGCTTAGTGCTGCTATTTATCATAAAACGGGGTTAATCACCTATTCTGGACCGTTTTTTTCAACGTTTGGTGTGAAATATGGGATAGATTACACGCTTCAATCTTTCCTCGAGGCTGTAACAAATGACGCGCCATATGAAGTCAATCCTTCCCCAGCCTGGAGTGATGATAAATGGTATAGTCAAGTCCTGATAATTGTGTAAATTCAAAAGTACCTGTTTTCAGCTTCACCTTTGCTTATTCTCTATCCATACCCTTACATTTTTTTTTGACGAAACTTCCATGGTTTTTTATCTTCATATCCGGGGAGGGTTGTCAAAGGCTTTTCACTTTGACAACCCTCCCCGGATATGTAATCATTCCATGATGGAAGTGAGTCGAAAAT
>NZ_JACWFG010000029.1 GCF_019749295.1 Neobacillus niacini | reverse complement strand
GTCACACCCGTTCCCATACCGAACACGGAAGTTAAGCTTCTCAGCGCCGATGGTAGTTGGGACTTTGTCCCTGTGAGAGTAGGACGTTGCCAGGCTGTTGTATTATTCCGCAGTAGCTCAGTGGTAGAGCTATCGGCTGTTAACCGATCGGTCGTAGGTTCGAGTCCTACCTGCGGAGCCATTTCTATTTTAAAATTAGCTATGCTTCCATAGCTCAGTAGGTAGAGCACTTCCATGGTAAGGAAGAGGTCAGCGGTTCGAGCCCGCTTGGAAGCTTTCCTATATATAATTATGGCCCCTTGGTCAAGCGGTTAAGACACCGCCCTTTCACGGCGGTAACACGGGTTCGAATCCCGTAGGGGTCACCAAAGTTTTTTCGCCTTAGCGAAAAAAAATTTCCATCACGATGCGGAAAATAATCATCCATTCGCATTAGCGAAAATAACTTTCCATTAAACGGAGGATTAGCTCAGCTGGGAGAGCATCTGCCTTACAAGCAGAGGGTCGGCGGTTCGATCCCGTCATCCTCCACCATAGTTTTTTCACGATAGTGAAAATAACTTTCAATTTTTTACAAATTTAAAAAACAATTATTCCTGCCGGGGTAGCTCAATTGGTAGAGCAACTGACTTGTAATCAGTAGGTTGGGGGTTCAAGTCCTCTCGCCGGCACCATGCTTCTTATCTCCTGAATTAACATCAGCGGAAGCATACTTAAAATACCTGAAGGGATTTTAAGCGGATTTAATAACTGGAGGGGTAGCGAAGTGGCTAAACGCGGCGGACTGTAAATCCGCTCCCTCCGGGTTCGGCGGTTCGAATCCGTCCCCCTCCACCAGTTATATTTTATGAAATATTGGACAAACTAGTTAATGTCCTAAACATTGGGCTATAGCCAAGCGGTAAGGCATCGCACTTTGACTGCGACATGCGTTGGTTCAAATCCAGCTAGCCCAGCCAAGAGCCATTAGCTCAGTTGGTAGAGCATCTGACTTTTAATCAGAGGGTCGAAGGTTCGAGTCCTTCATGGCTCATCATTCAACAAACTGACCCTAAGGGAATTTTTCTCTTCGGGTCTTTATCTATACTAGTCTATAGGGGGCCTTAGCTCAGCTGGGAGAGCGCCTGCTTTGCACGCAGGAGGTCAGCGGTTCGATCCCGCTAGGCTCCACCAATTGAATTTCACAATAGTGAAATTAACTAAGATATTTTGTCTCACAAAATAACCATCACACTACATAGTAAACTTCGCCTTAAATCATTAAGATTTAAGGCTTTTTTATTATTCATTGTTGATTTTCGTACAGGGTTGAGAATCATAGGCGGATAATTTCCGGTTATTGTTTATAGAGGAACCATAAGAAGCAATATAAGCGGAGATATTCCGCTTAACAGCTTTAAATAAGACAAATTACAAGGATTTGAATACAATAAGCGGAAAAACTCCGTCTGTTTTCAAGGAAGTATAGGTATTTCCCAAATTAAACGGAAATTCTCCGCTTATTTTCCTAACACAGTGAAATCAACAATCAGTTTTAACAGAGCCTTTATTTTCGAAAAATTGCGTATATATATACATAACTTTGTCGAGTTGAGTCATTGGTTTGAAAACGGTTAAAATAGGAGGTAACGAAGGGGTAGGAGGTAGAATATGAGAAAACTATCTATTATTGGGATGCCAATGGATTTAGGTCAAATGCGGCGTGGAGTCGATATGGGGCCAAGTGCAATTCGGTATGCGGGGATAAATGAAAGACTTAAGCCACTTTTTGATGAAATCCACGACATGGGTGACATTCCAATTGGAAGACCTGAAGTGGTGATCGATAAAGAATCAAATTTACGAAATTTAGCTTTGGTTGCTGAAAAAAGTACACTGCTTGCTGAAAAAGTTGATGAAGTCATCCAATCAGGCTCATTTCCGTTAGTATTAGGCGGAGACCATAGTATTGCCATTGGAACACTTGCTGGTGTTTCTAAACATTATTCGAACTTAGGTGTTATTTGGTACGACGCGCATGGTGATTTAAATACGGCAGAAACGTCCCCTTCTGGAAATATACATGGTATGCCTTTGGCTGCAAGTTTAGGTATAGGTCATCATTCCCTAACTGATATCGGAGGATATGCCCCAAAAATCAAGCCGGAAAATGTTGTTATTATAGGCGCAAGGGCACTTGATGAAGGTGAAAAGATATTAATTAAGGAAAAAGGTATTAAAGTCTATACTATGCACGAGATAGATCGGCTGGGAATGGCAAAAGTAATGGAAGAGACAATCGCTTATTTAAAGGACAGAACGGACGGCGTGCACCTATCACTTGATTTAGATGGATTAGATCCAATTGATGCTCCAGGTGTTGGTACACCTGTTATGGGCGGAATTAGTTATCGTGAGAGTCATTTGGCAATGGAAATGCTTGAAGAAGCCAGGATTATTACTTCAGCAGAATTTGTTGAAGTCAATCCTATCTTAGATGAAAAAAACAAAACAGCACGAGCAGCGGTTGAACTAATGGGTTCCTTATTTGGTGAAAAATTATTATAATGGGTTGGCAGCAGCTTTCTTAGAAGGCTGCTGTTACTATTTCCACGAATTTTCCTGCTCCTTAAAGTGAATAAGCCTTCTTTTATCCAAAATAAGTTAATTTTTGTTAATATAAAAGATATGTATGAAGATTTTATTTATATTGAAACTTTTTTGCTATTGATTCGTAAGATTGTATAGTCGCATTGGAGCTGAGAAAAATAAATGGATGCCCTAATAAAAAAGAGAATTAAACAAGTTATAAAAGGCGATCAGGATGCATTTGCTGATATTGTTGAAATCTACAGCAATAGTATTTATCAGCTTGGGTACCGAATGCTAGGAAATCGTCATGAGGCAGAGGATATTGCACAGGAAGCCTTTATTCGTGCATATGTTAATATCAAATCATTTAATCAGGATTTAAAATTTTCAACTTGGTTATTTAGGATTGCAACAAATTTATGCATTGATAGAATTAGAAAAAAGAAGCCCGATTATTATCTTGATGCAGAGGTTTCTGGAACAGATGGACTTACTATGTATTCGCAGCTCTCTTCGAATGCCCCTTTGCCAGAGACGGAGTTGGAAAGTCTCGAACTTCAAGAATCTGTTCAAAAGGAAATTTTAAAGCTTCCTGAAAAATATAGGTCTGTTATTGTTCTAAAATATATTGAAGAGTTGTCACTAAATGAAATAAGTGAAATCCTTGATTTGCCGTTAGGAACAGTCAAAACTCGTATCCATCGCGGGCGCGAGGCATTGCGACAACAATTACGTTATGTGTGATAAGAGGTGAAACACGTTGAAGTGTAATGATGAAATCGTTGACTTAATGCATGAATATTTAGATGAAGAAATTGATCCCAAAAACGAGATGATTCTAAGAGAACACCTCAAAGGCTGCAAGGAATGTGAGACACTATTTAATGAATATAAGAAGACAATTGCTGTTGTAAAAGGAACATCTAGAATGCAAGCACCGCCGGATTTTACAGCTAAAGTGATGGCCAGTCTGCCCAAGGAAAAGAAGAAGGTGGGCATGCAAAGATGGCTGCGAAATCACCCGTTAATTGCTGCGGCATCCTTATTTCTGGTGTTAATGACGGGGAGTGTATTTTCAACCTGGAACCAAGAACGTGAATTTTCTGTTTCTAAACAGGATAATTTAGTCGTGCAAAACGATACTGTCATTGTCCCAGAAGGAGAAGTGGTTAAGGGAGATGTTATCGTTCGAAATGGAAAGTTAAAAATTGAAGGTGAAGTACAAGGGAATGTAACGGTTATAAACGGTGAACAGTATTTAGCTTCTGCTGGTCATGTAACAGGTCAAATCGAAGAGGTTAATGCAGTATTTGATTGGATTTGGTATCATATGAAAAAGACAGCTTTTGATGTAATTGATATCTTTAATGAAAGTGAGAAGTAATGGAAAGAAGTCACTCTTAGTGAGTGATTTTTCTTTTTTAATGATAAGTATTTAAATGACAAATAATAGGTACAAGTTATATTTATGTTATAATATATTGGTTATAAGTTAGACAAATTTACGGAGGAAAAACAATGCCGTTTTTTGAAGATTTTACAATATGGAAATACTTAGCTAGTATTGTTGATATTCTCCTTGTATCATGGGTCATTTATAAGCTATTAAACCTAATTAAAGGAACCAAGGCTGTACAATTACTAAAAGGAATTGTAGTGATTCTCCTAATAAGAGTTGTAAGTGAGTTTTTTGGTTTAAATACGCTTAGCTGGTTAACTCAGCAAGCCATTGATTGGGGATTTCTAGCTGTGATCATTATCTTTCAGCCCGAGCTTCGGAGAGCCCTGGAGCAGCTGGGGAGGGGACGCTTCTTTTCAAGAAGCAATGGACCGGATGATGAGGAACAAGAGAAAATGGTGGATGCCATTATAAAGGCTACGGACTATATGGCTAAACGTCGGATTGGTGCCTTGATTTCCATTGAAAGGGAAACTGGGATGAGTGATTACATTGAAACAGGTATTCCACTTGACGCAAAGATATCTTCCGAATTACTCATAAATATTTTTATTCCAAATACACCGCTCCATGATGGGGCTGTTATTATCCAAAAAAATAACATAGCAGCAGCAGCTTGTTATCTTCCCTTATCCGAAAGTCCATTTATCTCAAAGGAACTGGGTACAAGACACCGAGCCGCTTTAGGAATAAGTGAGGTAACCGACAGCATTACCGTTGTTGTTTCAGAAGAAACCGGAAATATCTCTCTAACAAAAAATGGAGAGCTGCATCGAAATTTAACATTAGATGGATTTAAAGAGTTAATCTCTCATGACTTAATCGTTACCAGCACGAAAGTAAAACCGGCTTCTTCAGCTCGTTGGAACTGGAGGGGAAAGAATAATGGATAAACTGATGGATAATCCCTGGTTTATTAAAATACTAGCCATACTACTGGCTATCCTTCTTTATTCTGTCGTCCCGAATTCCGGGGGCAAGACAAACGAAATTAATGTACCAGGGGAAAATACTACAGAAACGATAGCAGATATTCCAGTAAAGGCCTATTATGATACAGAAAACCTTGTAGTCTCAGGGATACCGGATATGGTTGAAGTAACCCTTGAAGGCCCAATGCCCCATGTTCAGTCGGCAAAGGCATTAAAAAACTTTGAGGTATTTGTAGATATAACCAATGCTGAAATTGGAAATCAAAAGGTTACGTTTGAAGTAAGTGGATTATCCGATAAGTTAAAAGCAACTATTAAACCAGGTTCTATTACCGTAGCTGTTCAAGAAAAAGTAACAACTGAGTTTACGGTGGAGGCTGAATTTGATAATGATCTAATTAAAGAGGGCTATTCAGCGGGACAACCTGCCGTTAAGCCAAATAAGGTGAAAATCACAGGGGCAAAAGATGTGGTCGATCGGATTACATATGTAAAAGCTGCGCTTGAAGGCGGAGATCTCCTTGATAGTACTGTAACCAAAGAGGCGCATGTACAGGTCCTTGATAAAGAATTAAATAAACTTGATGTAGTGGTAGAGCCTGAAACCGTTGAGGTTACTATTCCAATCAGAAGCAACACGAAAACAGTTCCAATTAATATCATTGAAAAAGGTGCCCCTCCAGAAGGACTGACGATTCAATCCATTGAATTAAATGTTGAGGAAGCTGTAATTTCCGGAGATGAGGATACTTTAAAAGAAACAGACAATGTTCGTGTTGAAGTTGACGTTAGTAAAATTACTGAAAATACAACCCTTTCATTACCGGTGATTATCTCTAACGGAATAACAAAAGTTACCCCTGAACTGGTAGAGGTTAAGGTGGTTGTAACAAAGACTGAGAAAACCGTATCTGGGATACCAATTACTATAAAGGGGCTGCCCGAGGAATTTGAGGCAGTTATCAATGATCCTGCTAATTCATTAGTAAACTTATTAGTTTTTGGGTCAGGATCTGCAATAACTGAGCTGGGTCCAGATGATTTCAATATATTCGTTGATCTAACTGGACTTCCAGAGGGTGACCATGATGTTACGATACAAGTGGATGGTCCTCCTAATGTTAATTGGAGACCTGATAAATCATCTGCAAAAATTACAATAACGGAAGAAAATGCATAATACACAGCAGTATACATGATAAGGAGCGATTTTGATAATGGGAAAATATTTTGGTACCGATGGCGTCCGCGGCGTTGCAAATAGTGAATTAACACCTGAATTAGCTTTTAAATTAGGACGTTTCGGGGGTTTTGTATTAACGAAGGATAAAGATAGACCCAAAGTGCTAATCGGTCGTGATACACGGGTTTCAGGCCATATGTTAGAAGGTGCACTTGTAGCTGGGTTACTTTCAATTGGTGCAGAGGTAATGCGTCTAGGCGTGATCTCAACTCCTGGAGTATCTTATTTAACAAAGGCATTAGGAGCGGAAGCAGGTGTAATGATTTCTGCTTCACACAATCCGGTTGCTGATAATGGAATTAAGTTCTTTGGTCCTGATGGATTTAAGTTATCTGATGAACAGGAACTTGAGATTGAAGAATTAATCGATATGGCAGAGGATCAATTACCACGACCGGTTGGAGCCAATTTAGGCCAAGTCATGGATTATTTTGAAGGCGGTCAAAAGTATCTTCAATACTTGAAAAATACTGTAGATGAGGAATTTTCAGGTATACATATTGCCTTAGATTGTGCTCATGGAGCTACATCTTCTCTTGCCACACACCTTTTTGCGGATTTAGATGCAGACATTTCTGTTATGGGTGCTTCACCTAATGGCATCAATATTAACGCTGGAGTGGGTTCTACACATCCGGAAGCCTTAGCAGCAATGGTTAAGGATAAGGGTGCAGACGTAGGACTATCTTTTGACGGTGATGGGGATCGATTAATTGCAATTGATGAAAAAGGTAATATCGTCGATGGTGACCAAATTATGTTTATTTGCGGAAAGTACATGAAGGAACAGGGTCGTCTAAAACACAGTACGATTGTATCAACCGTAATGAGTAATCTTGGTTTTTATAAAGGCCTAGAAGGCTATGGAATTCAAAGTGTACCAACAGCAGTGGGAGACCGTTATGTTGTGGAAGAAATGAAGAAAAACGGGTTCAATCTCGGCGGTGAGCAATCTGGACACATTATTTTCTTAGACTATAATACAACCGGAGACGGATTATTAACTGGATTACAATTAGTAAATATTATGAAAGCAACTCAGAAAAAATTATCTGAATTAGCAGCAGATATGAAAAAGTTTCCTCAGAAGCTCGTAAATGTTCGAGTAACAGACAAGCATCATGTGACAGATAATGAGAAGGTAAAAGCTATTATCGAGCAGGTAGAAGCAGAAATGAATGGAAATGGCCGTATTCTCGTTCGTCCATCTGGAACAGAACCACTTGTACGGGTAATGGCAGAAGCCCCTACAGAAGAATTATGCGAAACGTATGTAGAACGTATAGTAAGTGTAGTGAAGGCTGAAATGGAATTAAAAGAATAGGTTAAAGTGTATTCTATATGCATAGGGAACTCTAATGAGACCCTATGCATATTTTATTATATAAAAGGCAGGATTTACTAATTCTTCCTTTTATTATTTAGTTGACGAATATCAATTCATCAGATATGATTATTTTGCTTTGTTTCTTTTAAAGCAACGTAAATTTTGGAAGGAGGATAGTGAAAAGGAAGTTATTCTCAAAAGCGCCTGAACTAACCATGCTGGTTAGTTGACGAGGAGGAGGTTTATCGAATGTTCGGCGGATACCTCCCGGTTGAACGCACAACCGATTGTTTCTTCTTTAAAACATCGAGGCAACTTGGTGCACAAAGAGAAGGAAATGCGCATACTAAACATAGCAACAAAAAAGAAGAAGGTATATACAGATACCTTCGAAAAAACAGAGATAAGGGGGCAAGGTGAGCCTCCAAAGCATTCTTGCCCCCTATATCAGGGAGGAAAAGAAATATGTGTGGAATTGTTGGTTATATTGGAAGTAATGATACGAAAGAAATTTTATTAAAAGGCTTAGAAAAGCTTGAATATAGAGGTTATGATTCAGCAGGTATTGCTGTAATGAACGAAAATGGAGTCCATGTTTTTAAGGAAAAAGGACGTATTGCTGACTTACGCGGAATCGTAGATGTGGACGTAATGGCTAATATCGGAATTGGCCATACACGCTGGGCTACTCATGGAGTACCGAGCAGAACAAATTCCCATCCACACCAAAGTGCATCAGGACGTTTTACTATTGTTCATAATGGTGTTATTGAGAACTATGATCTTTTAAAGCGGGACTATTTATCAGATGTAACGTTTGTAAGTGAAACAGACACAGAAGTGATTGTTCAACTGATTGAGAAGTTTGTACAAGAAGGCTTAGAGGTTTTAGAAGCTTTCCGTAAGACACTTTCACTTTTACATGGTTCCTATGCTCTTGCTTTATTAGATGAACAAAACAGTGAGACTATTTTTGTTGCAAAAAACAAAAGTCCATTATTGGTAGGTCTAGGTGCTGATTTCAATGTTGTTGCGAGCGATGCGATGGCAATGCTTCAAGTAACAGATGAATACGTAGAGCTTATGGACAAAGAAATCGTCATTGTGGCAAAGAACGAAGTAAGTATTCAAAATCTTGATGGAGAAACGATTACTCGTACTTCCTACATTGCCGAATTGGATGCAAGCGACATTGAAAAAGGCACATATCCTCATTATATGTTAAAAGAGATTGATGAGCAGCCAGCTGTTATGCGTAAAATCATACAAGCATACCAAAATGAACAAGGTCAATTAACAATCGACTCTGAAATCATTTCTGCGATGAACAACGCTGATCGAATCTATATTATTGCTGCTGGAACTTCTTATCATGCAGGTCTTGTAGGAAAGCAGTTCATTGAAAAAATGGCAAAGATTCCAGTCGAAGTTCATATTTCTAGTGAGTTTGGTTATAATATGCCTCTTCTGTCTGAGAAACCATTGTTCGTCTTTATATCACAGAGTGGTGAGACAGCGGATAGTCGTGCGGTTCTTGTTAATATAAAGGAAATGGGTTATCAAGCATTAACGATTACAAATGTTCCTGGTTCAACTCTTTCCCGTGAAGCAGATCATACTTTATTGCTTCATGCTGGTCCTGAGATTGCTGTTGCATCTACAAAGGCATATACAGCACAATTAGCTGTTTTGGTGATCTTAGCGGAGGTAACTGCAAAGAGCCGAAATCTTGATCCAGGATTTGATCTTATCCATGAACTTGGTCTAGTTGCTAATGCGATGGAAGTTCTTTGTGACTCAAAAGAGCTAATTGAGCATATTTCAAGAGAGTTTTTATCTGTAACTCGTAATGCTTTCTTCATCGGCCGTGGAATTGATTACTATGTTGGGCTAGAAGGCGCATTAAAGTTAAAAGAAATTTCCTATATTCAAGCAGAAGGCTTTGCTGGTGGAGAGTTAAAGCACGGTACGATTGCTTTAATTGAAGAAGGTACACCGGTTATTGCGCTTGCAACTCAAGAAAATGTAAACTTAAGCATTCGCGGGAACGTAAAGGAAGTTGTTGCCCGCGGAGCAAACCCTTGTATTATTTCAATGAAGGGTCTAAACATGGACGAAGACAGCTTCGTTATCCCAGAAGTACATGATTTATTAACACCACTTATCTCTGTAGTACCTTTACAAATTCTTTCCTACTACGCTGCACTGCACCGTGACTGTGACGTCGACAAACCGCGTAACCTTGCAAAATCAGTTACAGTTGAGTAAGGCGAGAAGAATAAAAAGCATTCAGGCTCAATCCAAGTTTAGGATTGAGTCTTTTTTTGTTTGAACAAAAATGGAGAAATGAGGAAAAAAAGTATTACGCCTTCTAAAGAACTATGTGAAAAAACAAGAAAAAGGACTAAAGTTGGATACAAAAAAGTGCAATAGACAGAATCTTCTGTAAGGTGTTAGTCTATGCAGGACTGTTTGGATCCTATACAACATTTTTGATAGCTAACTATGTAATCGCTATCAATAGTCATGGTGAAAGGGGGATATGAACAAGGAGCTTAATTTCTAAAATTGAAAAAGGATTCATAAAGTCTTTTCCCAAGGGAGATCTTCACCATGAAAACCACCATTCCTAGGCCAATACAACTGAAGGAGTGTTAATAAAAGTTGAGAAAAAGCAAAAAAACTAGAAGGTATTTATCTGTCCTTACTGCATCCATCCTCTTATTTACTTGTCTGCCATCGGCATTTGGTGAAGAGGTAAGCAATCCAAGTTATGAATCTTTATATTTTAGTGATTTTGGTGATACAGAAGAGGTAGTCCCTGAAAATTGGGGATTCAATACTTCTGGTGGTGCAACGGTATCAATTAATAAAGCAGATATTGGCGGGAACATAACTCCTAAGCTGGACTTCAGTGTTATTGACAAATCAGGCGGCCGTGTTGCAGCAAAAGAGTTTGGCTCACCTGTAAAAGGGGCACAAGTGCTATTTGAATTTGATTGGTACCCTGGTGACGTGAATGATAAGGGAGAAAGACCTCAGGAAAACGCAGGAGATTTAAGGTTCTATGACAGCACAGGGAACACTGTCTTCACATTGAACAATACGAATAATGCTCCATTATCCTATTATGCAGGCAATCAGGCTCCACTTGCTACAAGCATTGAAAATCCTGAAGCTTGGTATCATGTAAAGGTCAATTTCGATCTTCTTAACAACGAAGTAAAGCTAAGTCTTACAAATCAAGAGAATACAACGACTGAATATACATCTTCCTTAGAAGGTGTAGCTTTCGACGGCTCTTTCGAGGCTGTTAAGCTAGTTGGTGTACGTACATCTGGAAATAACCTCACATGGAGTACATACCTTGATAACTTTGGTGTCTACAATGTACCGGTTTCTGATAACACTCTAATAAGGCTAGATAAACAGCCATACCATAGAGTGTATGTGGGTGAAACAAAAGAGAACGTGGATTCAATTGGTTTACCAGAAACAGTAAAAGCAACACTAGCAGATGGAAGTAAAGTAGATGTACCTGTCAGTAAGTGGACGGAAGCAGGGGAAAAGTGGAACCCTAATAAGGCAGGTGTATACGAATTTACGGGGACTCTTGCTGAAACTGAAGATGTGAACAACGAATTTAACAGAGATGTAACCATCTATGTCTACAATCGTCTCGCCCCTGTTGATAAGCCTCAGCAAGCAGAATGGCTTGACCGGGGAGTAGTCGCACTTAAATCAGAGGATGGCATATTCATCAGCTGGCGATTGCTTGCAGATGAATATGATAAAGATGTAACCTTCAATCTATATCGAAATGGTGAAAAATTAAATACGGAGCCATTAAATGTAACAAACTTTGTTGATACAGCGGGTGTTCCTGAAGATAAATACACTGTAGAAACACTTGTTAAAGGTGCTTCAACTGAAAAGAATGAAGAAAAGGCTGCAGCAGCAGATTATCTTTCCATTCCATTGCAAAAACCTGAGGGTGGAACAACTGCAACTGGAGATTACACATACAGTGCCAATGATGCAAGTGTAGGAGACTTAGACGGTGACGGTGAGTACGAAGTTATTATACTTTGGCGTCCCTCTAACGCAATGACGGCCTTAGAGGATGTTATAACAGGTCCAACCATATTCGACGCATATAAATTAGATGGGACACTATTATGGCGTATGAATATGGGGATGAACCTAACATCTGGTCCGCAATATCATCAATTTGTTGTCGGGGATATGGATGGAAACGGAAAATCTGATTTCCTTATTAAAACTGCAGATGCTACAACCGTATATGGAGCAACAAATGGCGTTTACGATAGCAGCAAGGTAATTAGTGTCATCGGTAACGAAGAAGATAATGGGAAATGGATCAATGAAGGAGGTCATGTTGTCGGCGGACCTGAATATATCTCTGTTTTCAATGGTGAAACAGGAGAAGTAATTGATACGATTGACTTTGCGTTTCCAGTTGAAAAGGTACCAGGAGATCAAGGTGCTTCATGGGGAGATAATTTTTATAACCGTTCTGATCGATTCCTATCCGGACTAGCTTATTTAGACGGCACTACCCCAAGTGCCATTTATGGCAGAGGATACTATGAAAGAACTGCTTTTGCAGCCTATAGTTTGGTAGATGGGAAGCTTCAAGAAGTATGGACGTTTGATTCAGATGAAGCAGGCAGAGGGAAGAGCTTAGGGAATCATAATCTTGCTGTTGGTGACCTCGACAATGATGGTTTCGACGAAATAGTGGCGGGTTCGTTGACTCTTGATCATGATGGTACAATTCTCTATGCAATGGATGGAAATATGGGACGGGTGAAAGGGTCACATGGAGATGCACTTCATGTAGGCGCATTTGATCCAAATCGAGAAGGCTTGCATATTTTTGGAGTACATGAAGAGCCAGAAGTTGCGTCATTAGAGTACCATGATGGGGCCACAGGAGAAACCATCCAAGCGTACTATGCCTACAAGGATACAGGGCGCGGTGTAGCTGCCAACATTACCTCAAGCCCAGGTTATGAGTTCTGGGGAACCGGCGGAAATACTGTGGAAACAGGCGGCGGCGTCTACAATGTCCAAGGCCATGTTGAAGCTGCTAGTTCTAGAGATTTAGGTCTGCCTGTTAACTTTGTTACCTATTGGGATGGAGACTTGCTTCACGAATTACTAGATGGTACATCGATTACAAAGTATGACGAAAGAACAAATGAGGCAAAGGTAATAAGGAATTTCGAAGGTGTTGTTAGTAATAATGGAACAAAAGCCAATCCAACCTTACAGGCAGATATTCTTGGTGACTGGCGTGAAGAAGTTATCTACCCTACACCTGACAGTTCAGAATTAAGAATCTTTAGCACAACCATTCCTACAGAGTATAGATTATATACGTTGATGCATGATCCGGTATATAGAACGGGTATTGCATGGCAAAATACCACCTACAATCAGCCGCCGCATGTCGGTTTCTACCTGGGTGAAGATATCAGAGAAACTGTGCTGGCGGGGAAATTAGATCCAGAAAATATCGCTTATCCAGTTAGTCTTGGTTCTATTAGACATTCTTTAAACCTTGGATGGAGCGGTCCAGTACCATCTGTGTTAACGAATAAACTAGATCAGGTACAGCATCATTTAAATCTTGATAGAACCAATCAGGCAGCAAAGCATTTAGAGGACTTTATAAAGCACCTGAATAAATATAAACAGGCGGAAGATTCATTGAAAAATAAATTAATTTCCGATGCACATAAGTTACTAGTGAATTTGAAAGAAAAAGCCTAATTAAAGTAAATAATTACGGAAAGGCAGAATGCTTTTTAGCATCTGCCTTTTTTTATATGAAGAAATTGGATAAAAATACTGTTGACGGAATATTTGAGTATGTTAAAATCAATTTTATATATTTAGAAAATAACAAATATTCTTATCGGAAAGGTGGGTTTTAGTTGGTTACAGCGTTAATGATTTGGTTAGGTACTATGATTTTTTCTTTTGTATTAGGTACATATCTTTGCTTTAAAATTGAAAAATCAGGTGTTAAGCGTTGGGGAGCAACGGGGCGAATTTTCAAATATAAATAAAGGGAAAAAGAGGGAAAAACAGCATGATGTACATAGTGGTACTAGGTTTTTATTTATTATTTATTGTTTGGTCAAGTGTAAAGAGTCTCAAGAATGCGGAATCCATCTCTGATTTTACTACGGGTGGACATAGAATGGGATTACTATTAGGAATTGGTACAACCACTGCTACTTGGGTAAGTGTAGCATCTGTTTTAGGTGTACCCGGCTATTTATATAGCTCGGGGGTAGCGGCAATCATTGGCTGGGTTGCAGGATGGTGTTTAGGTGGAGCGTTAATTCCGCTGGTTGCCTATAAAATAAGACGGCCGGAAACGCCTGTGAGAACATTCCCTGAGTTTATCCATCTTAGGTACGAGCCATTTAAGAAGAACAGCCCTTTACGGATGATCGTTGGAATATTGATGACAATCGGCTACTTTCTTTTAGTTCATATTCAGGTAGTAGGGTTCGGAATTGTCTTTGAAACAATTACAGGAATCGATTATAAAATTGCAATCTTTGCCTTTCTTGTATTTTTACTCTTTACTAGTATTGGCGGATTTTGGTCAGTTGCCGCAACAGATACACTAAATACGGTCCTTATTGTCATTGGGGTTGTGCTTGGAAGCGGAGCCGTTTTAGCAGCAACCGGCGGATTGCAGAATATCGTAGATACACTTTCTACCACCACTGCACCTACAATTGCTGGCGGGCCGCCGCTTGAAAAGGGAATCCTTCTTACTCCATTAGGAACCTTCAGTCTTAGTGCATTAATATCTATTTTTATATCTAATTCATTAGGGTCACCTGCTTCACCGCACTGGGTTACTAGAATGCTGGCACCCAAAAATATTAAGGTTGCTATCTTGCAGATAATGGGTACGATTGGTGTTTTATTATTCATCATGGGCCCACTAATTATCCTCGGGCTTGGTGCAAAAGCTTTATTACCGAGTTTACCAGCAGGAAAAACGACAGATTACATTGTTCCGTTGATTATTCAGGATTATGCACCGCCGCTAGTCGGGGCTATGACCTTAGTTGCCCTTTGTGCAGCCGCAGTTTCGACTGCAAACTCTATGCTGCTGACAGCAGGGACTACGCTGTATTATGATGTGTTTTTAGGAATTTTTCCAAAAAAAGTCAGTGATAAGGATTTTAATAAAACACTTAGATTAATTATTTTTGTGATGGGATTCTTAGCCGTTGTTAGTGCTATTAAGCCGCCATGGTTTCTAGCGATGGGCTTTGTCTACGTTTACGGAGGATTCGGGGCAGCCTTTTTCTTAGCCGTTTTCTTAGGGCTTTATTGGAAGAGAATGAACGCGGCAGGAGCCTATGCGGGAATACTTATTGGTTCTATCGGATATGTTGTTTCAAAAGCGTTAGGAGCCTCTAACCCATTTTTAATCGCAGCAGGCATTTCTTTAATAGGGGTTATTCTAGCTGTCTATATGTCGAAAAAGCCGCCAATTGAAGCATATGAACCATATTTTGAAGAGAAAGTCAGCAAATCTACTGATAGAGTATTAACAAATGTAATTAATCGCTCTGAAGGAGCATAGTCAATGAATAGGACTAATATCAGCCAAGCCGCTGGTATCAGTCCTTTTTTTATAGTTGAAGACCCAAATTGATGTGATATTATACCTGTAAAAACAATTCAAAAAATTCTTGACATTCCTCAGGCTCAGATGGTACTATTTTCCTCTGTGACGAAGAAGGAGGGAACATAGTTGATAAAAGTAGAAGGCATTACAAAATCCTTTAAAGTGGCGAAGCGATCTACTGGATTACTGCAGGCAGCCAAAGCACTTGTTCACCGAGAGCATACGATAGTCGAAGCTCTAAAAGAGATTTCATTCACGATTGAACCTGGTGAAATAGTTGGTTACATTGGCCCGAATGGTGCGGGAAAGTCGACGACGATTAAGATTATGAGCGGCATCTTAGTCCCTGATGGGGGAACGTGCAATATCTTGGGCTACACTCCTTGGAAAAACCGGGTCGAGTATGTAAAAAATATTGGCGTCGTTTTCGGCCAGCGCTCCCAGCTTTGGTGGGATGTTCCGGTTATCGATTCATTTGAGCTTTTAAAAGATATCTACAAGATTCCACAGCCGGAGTATAAATCTACCTTTGACCTATTGATCGAAACACTAGAATTAAAAGAAATCATTAACTCTCCAGTCAGGCAGCTAAGCCTAGGGCAGCGAATGCGCTGTGAAATAGCAGCTTCTCTTATACATAATCCCCAGATATTATTTCTAGATGAACCGACGATCGGACTTGATGCGGTTTCCAAAATAGCAGTCCGTCAGTTTATCAAAACCATCAATCAAGAAAAGGGCGTAACGGTAGTCCTGACAACTCATGATATGAATGATATTGAAGCGCTGGCCAATCGTGTGATCTTAATTGGTAAAGGGAGTTTGCTTTATGATGGAAACTTAGAGGAATTAAGAAAACGTTTTGGATCACAAAAGACGATTACAGCAGATTATCGCAAAAACCCAAATCCTATTGATATAGCCGGAACAAGTGTCATCTCATGGTCGCCAGAACATGTTGTTCTCAGCATTGATACGGAACAAACCCTCTCCTCTGAGGTGATTACTAAGCTATCCAGCCAGCTAGAACTTCTCGATGTCACGATTGAATCGCAGCCAATAGAAGATATTATTATACAGCTGTACAAGGAGTTTCAAATATGAAGGTATACGCTTCAATTCTGAAAATAAGGCTATTAATTGGGATGCAATATCGATCTGCTGCATGGGCTGGAGTCGCAACTCAATTTTTCTGGGGATTCATTTCGATTATGGTATTTGAAGCATTTTATGAATTTGCTGCTGTAACACCACCCATTTCTTTGAGGGAATTAATCACCTACATATGGCTGCAGCAGGCTTTCCTAGCTTTTATCATGCTTTGGTTTCGTGATAATGAATTATTTGACCTCATTACAAGCGGGAATATCGCGTATGAACTCTGCCGCCCAACAGATTTATATGGTTTCTGGTACGCAAAACTATTGGCACAGAGACTTTCAAGTGCTCTGCTGCGCTGTTATCCTATCTTAATCCTGGCTTTCTTTTTACCGAAGCCCTACAACTTGACACTGCCTCCAAATGTTTCAACTTTTATATTATTTGTGGTTACTCTTTTATTAGGCTTATTACTATTAGTAGCCATTTCCATGTTCTTATACATTTCCGTATTTATAACTTTATCGCCAATGGGTTCACTGTTGGTATTTGGAGTGCTGGGGGAATTCTTTGCAGGCTTGATTATACCCATTCCGCTAATGCCTTTGTGGCTTCAGAAAATTGCCTACGTCCTGCCTTTTCGCTGGACAGCCGATTTTCCTTTTCGTGTTTATTCAGGACATATAACACAAAATGATGCCGTAATCGGAGTTTTTATTCAATTAGGATATCTTTTAGGTCTCCTTTGGTTAGGAAAATTAGCGCTTAACAGTGTCCTAAAAAGAGTGGTTGTACAGGGGGGATAATGGGATATGAATCTTTATTTTAAATATTTATTAATTTTATTTAAATCACAAATGCAATACCGAACTTCGTTTTGGCTATTATCAATTGGACAATTCTTTATTCCTTTTTCAGTTTTTGCAGGGCTCTACTTTTTGTTTGAACGATTTGGGCAGATAAAAGGGTGGAATTTCTTTGAGGTTGCCCTCTGTTTTGCTATTATTCACATGGCGTTTTCGTTAAGTGAGTGTTTTGCACGGGGATTTGACACTTTTTCCAGTTTGATTATCAAGGGAGATTTTGATCGCGTTCTTGTGCGGCCGCGAAGTACTTTCCTTCAAGTATTGGGATCGAAATTTGAATTTACTCGAATTGGAAGGCTGGCTCAAAGTGCTATTGTTCTACTATGGGCTTTAAATAATCTTCCCATTGAATGGAGCTTACTTAAGATTGTGACTCTGTTTTTTATGATTACCAGCGGGGTGTTAATCTTCACAGGCATTTATATGCTTGCAGCGACAATGTGCTTTTGGACGGTCCAGGGTCTTGAGGTCGCAAATATCTTTACAGATGGCGGAAGAGAAATGGCTCAATATCCATTGAATATTTACCAAAAGTGGGTAGCCCGAATATTCACCTATGTTATACCGTTTGGAACGGTTAATTACCTGCCGCTGCTGTTTATTCTAGGTAAAACAAACGGGAATGACCTGCTTTATATGCTGACGCCCATTGCGGGGAGCCTCTTTATTCTTCCTTGTTTCCTTGTATGGCAATTTGGAGTAAGGCATTACCGTTCAACCGGTTCATAAGTAAGCAGTGGGCAATCCCACTGCTTATCTATTCTTAGCCATATTTTCCTGTGCCATTTTCACAAGCTCGCGGACCATACTGCCGCCAAGTCTGCCCCCGACCTTACCCGCTTCTTGGGAAGTAAGCTGGCCATTGTAGCCTTTATTCAAAGGAACACCAACCTCTTGGGCAGCCTCAAACTTTGCATTCTCTGGATTCTGCGCCTGTACAACCTTTGCCTTTAAAGCGTCTAATCCATTTCTAGCCTCTGGAACGAGAATTTTATTTCTTCTTGCCATGGTAAAATCCCTCCTTAGGTTTAGGATGACCCATTTGTAAAAATAAACATCAATGACTGGCTAAAACCTTATTTATCCAGTATAATAACTACAAATCAAGTGAGATAAAATCAATGAAAAAGAGAGTAGTTTTCTGCGGAGTGTAAAGCGATTCAGGGGTGGTGGGAGCCTGATACGAAACAGGGAATGAAGCGCACTTTTGAGATGTTTGCCTGAAGAAAATAGGGCAGACCGGAGAAATTCTCCGTTAACAAGATAAGCTGGTTCTTCTGTGAACAAGTAGAGTGGTACCGCGAGTTAACTCTCGTCTCTTCGTATAGAGACGGGAGTTTTTTGTTTTTTAAACGAAAAGCTGAAGCGCCTTGGGCAGGGGCGACAGGCATAAAACGAGCAGGCGAGAAGGTTGCTCTTTGACCTTCTTGACGGATTGGCTTATGACCTGAGAGCACCTAGGCGCTGAAGCTGGACATAGAGAGAAATAGGAGGTCTACGATAATGAAATATAAACAGGAGCTTGCAGAGGTTTTATATGAAGTACTAGGACATGAAATACAGGTGAAGGAACTTGAAATGCTCATTGAAAAGCCGAAGAATCCACTTCACGGTGATCTAGCCTTTCCATGTTTCGCTTTAGCTAAGGTAAAGCGAAAATCGCCGAATCTTATCGCTCAAGAGTTAAGCGGGAGTATTCAATCATCAACTTTCGAAAAGGTTGAAGTGGTGGGTGCCTATTTGAATATTTTCCTAAATAAAAAGTTAGTATCGGAGGATACTGTTGCTGCCATTATTGAGTTAAAGGAGAACTATGGTGCTCTAGACTTTGGAAATAATCGCAATGTCACCATTGACCTATCCTCGCCAAATATTGCAAAACCGTTCTCGATGGGTCATTTGCGTTCTACGGTCATTGGTAACTCTTTGGCATTCATTGTAGAAAAGTGCGGGTATAAGCCAATTAGAATCAACCATATAGGTGACTGGGGAACTCAGTTTGGAAAATTAATTACTGCCTATAAGCTTTGGGGAGAAGAAGAGAGAGTTAAACAAAACCCGATCAAGGAGTTATTAACCCTTTATGTTAAGTTCCACGATGAGGCGGAAAATGACCCTGAACTTGTTGAACAGGGGAGAAGCTGGTTTAAAAGGCTGGAAGATGGGAATGAGGAGGCATTAGCTCTATGGCAATGGTTCCGCGATGAATCCTTAAAAGAGTTTTCACGTATATATGAGTTGATGAATGTTCAATTTGATTCATTTGCAGGGGAAGCTTTTTATAATGATAAAATGGACCGGGTTGTAGAGCTTTTAGAAGAAAATCAATTGTTAGTAGAATCTGACCAGGCTCAAGTGGTAGAGCTGACAGATGAAGGATTGCCTCCGTGTCTAATAAAAAAATCTGATGGGGCTACTCTGTATGCAACACGAGATTTGGCAGCGGCGCTGTACCGGAAGGAAAACTATGACTTTGATTTGTCTCTGTATGTTGTCGGAAATGAACAAAGCCTCCATTTTAAACAGTTGATTTCTGTGCTGGGAAAGCTGGGCTATTCTTGGGCAAAGAATATGATTCACATCCCATTTGGAATGATGCTTAAAGAAGGAAAGAAAATGTCGACCAGAAAAGGGAAGGTTGTCTTATTAGAAGAAGTTCTTAGTGAATCGATCTCCATGGCTAGACTCAATATAGAAGAAAAAAATCCTAATCTTGCAAATAAAGATGCTGTAGCCAAACAGGTCGGGGTAGGGGCTGTCATGTTCCATGACTTAAAGAACTTTAGAATGAATGATATAGAATTTTCATTGGAAGAAATGCTGCGTTTTGAAGGAGAAACCGGCCCGTATGTCCAATATACTTATGCAAGGGCGTGTTCCATTTTACGAAAAGCAAACTGGAAAATAGAAGATACTGTGCAAACATCATCACTATCCTGGGAAAAAGAATGGAAGGTTGTTAGTTTGCTTGCGGAGTTTACAATTGCGATTAAGAGAGCATATGAACAGTTTGATCCATCCCAAATTGCTAAATATATTGTGGACCTTGCACAAGCCTTCAATAAATATTATGGCGAGGTGAAAATTCTAGAAGCTGGTGATGAGCAGCAAGCACGATTAGCTCTTGTGTATTCCGTGACAGTTGTTCTAAAAGAAGGTCTGAGATTATTAGGAATTGAAGCCCCAGAAGAAATGTAATAGGGAAAAAGGGAGGAAGGCAGAATGAGTCAACTCTTATTTAGTAATATAGAGCTAACCAGAAGTTTTTTTATTAAGCATGTGGATGGTATTCAGGAGGATCTTGCTAACATACAGCCTGGAGGTTTTAATAACAACATTCTTTGGCATATTGGCCACGTTCTAACCACGACCGAAAGCCTGGTATTTGGTTTTCCGAAAAAGTCGAGCCATTTACCAGCAAACTATATGGAATTATTCGCTAGAGGGACGAAGCCTGCAGACTGGCAGGGGGATGTTCCTGCTATTTCAGTCTTATCTAGTCAATTAAAAGAACAATTGACAAGATTGAAAGAAATTCCAGCTGATAAACTCAATGTGAAATTGAAGGAGCCGTTTCTTGGTCAAGGAACCTTTGGGGAACTTGTTAATTTTGCTCTTTTTCATGAGAATTTACATTTGGGCCACATTCAAGCAATGAAACGTGTAATTGAAGGCGCTAAGGTTAAATAGAATTTAAACTGCCACCTTTTAGGTGGTATTTTTTTTTGCAAAAGAGTAAGAAAGGCATTGAATGGAATAATAAAAAGTGAATAACCTGAATTTTACTACTATCTTATATTCGATTGACACTAGTAACCGTTACCATTATACTCATTTTTGTGATTGAATCAGTGTCGATATTTGTCGAAATAAATGGTGTTTTCTGATTTCTTAGTTAAGGACATCACGAATAGGAGAGAAAAATACTTTGAAATTTGTTCTATTTTTGGCTTCATTACTTGTCATCTTTTTGTTAGCCTATATCGTCAGTAACAATAAGAAGAGAATTAAGGTTAAACCGCTTGTCACTATGCTTGTATTACAGCTTATATTTGCTTTCTTGCTCCTGAATACGGAAGTTGGATTTGTGATTATTACAGCTGTCTCTAGTTTGTTCGACCATCTTTTAAGCTACGCTGCAGAGGGAATAAACTTTGTTTTCGGAGGGATGGCGAATGAAGGCGCAGGGCCATTCTTTATAAATGTCCTCCTGCCAATTGTCTTTATTTCTGTATTAATTGGTATTGCACAATATATTAAGGTTCTGCCTTTTATCATTCGATATCTTGGTATTGTGTTAAGTAAGATAAATGGTTTAGGAAAGCTGGAATCGTATAATGCCGTTGCATCAGCGGTTTTTGGTCAATCAGAGGTGTTTATTTCTGTAAAAAAACAGCTGCCGTATATACCTGAACACCGTCTTTATACATTATGTACGTCTGCAATGTCGACTGTATCCGCCTCCATTTTAGGTGCATATATGACGATGATTGATCCGAAATATGTTATAACCGCATTGGTTCTAAATTTATTTGGCGGATTCATGGTTGCTAATATCATTAATCCTTACGAGGTTTCAGCAGAGGAAGATATTATAGATGTTCAAGAGGGAGAAAAACAAACCTTCTTCGAAGTCCTAGGCGAATATATCATGGATGGATTTAAAGTTGCTATCATTGTTGGAGCCATGCTAATAGGCTTTGTTGCATTAATTAGTATGATAAATCATGTATTTGATGCTATCTTCGGAGTCAGCTTCCAAACCGTTCTAGGATATGTATTTTCACCGCTTGCCTTTATCGTGGGAATACCTGCTGCAGATATGGTTGAAGCCGGTACCATTATGGCTACTAAATTACTATCCAATGAGTTTGTCGCAATGATGGATTTAGGCGAAATATCAGATTCACTATCGAGCAGAACAGTTGGGATTATCTCCGTATTCTTAGTATCGTTTGCAAACTTCTCATCCATTGGAATTATTACAGGGGCCGTAAAAGGACTGAATGAAGCTAAAGGAAACCAAGTAGCTAAGTTTGGACTTAAATTACTTTACGGTGCAACGTTAGTAAGTTTGTTAACTGCTTCCATAACAAGTATTATGTTATAAATGGAAAACAACCACTGATAGGATTAATCAGTGGTTGTTTTTTTAGTTTTCTTTATTAGGTAGTAGATGACACCAAGTATAATGGCCCCAATTAAAATTGGTAATGTATATTGCGCTGCATATTCCTTTATATGTGACCAATTATCACCAAGTTGATGTCCTAAATAAAGGAATAGAATGGTCCATGGAATTACAGCTGCTACGGTATACAGCGTAAACTTTGCTGCTGACATTTTAGCGATTCCCGCTGGAATGGATATAGCATGCCTGACAACTGGAATAAATCGGGCAAAGAAAATGACTCCTACTCCATATTTTCTAAACCATAGTTCAGACAGGTCAATTTGTTTCTTTTTAATAAAGACATACTTACCGTACTTTTCTAAAAATGGACGGCCCCCGTAATAACCAGCCCAATACAGGAATAACTGTGCAAAGGTTCCGCCAATAGTACCAGCTATGATTGCACCAGGGTAGCCAAGGATTCCCTCTGAAATCATATAACCGCCATATCCTAAGACTATTTCACTTGGAATAACCTCTATCATTAAACCCAGTGCAATACCAAAGTAACCTAATTCGGATAAGAACTCTAATACAGAAAAAATAAATTCCTTCATAGTTCACCTTCACTTTTGTAAATGTTTTTCACTTTTATTAGTTTATAACAGTTTGGACAATAAAGAAATAAAAACAGCGGAAGATCCGCTGCTTCTCGATTAACTGCTGAGCGACTTTGAGGATGTGAACATGTAGTTGCGGTGATGAAATCGGATGCTGTAGACAATACCCATTGCAAACATATTCCCCATTAACGAACTGCCTCCATAGCTGATGAAGGGTAAGGGGATTCCCGTAATCGGAAGTACCTGGATGGTCATTCCAACATTTTGGAAGACATGAAAAGTAAGCATAGAAATAATTCCTGTACACACATATGTATTAAAGGGATCATTCGTATCTAAGGCAGTTTTTATTAAATGATATATTAATAGAAAGAAAAGGCCAATGACAATACTGCCGCCTACAAAACCATATTCTTCACCAATCACACTGAAGATAAAGTCCGTATGCCCTTCAGGAATATATACTTCCCGATTTCCAAAGCCTTTTCCGGTTATAAGCCCTGATCCAATGGCACTCAATGACTTTAACAGGTGATAGCCCGAACTGCTGGAATGATTAAATGGGTCGAGCCAGGCATAAATACGGTTAAATTTGTATTGCTGGACATGTAAATACTTTTCTAATATATCTGGTCTCTGCACAACCAAATAAATAATAAAAGCTCCTAGTGATGCTCCGGAAGTAAAGATAGGAAAAATGATCTTCCAAGTAATCCCCGAGACTAAAATAAATCCCACTAAAATCGATAATAAGACGAGGGAAGTACCCAAATCATTTTGTTTCATAATAAAGAAGATAGGAACAAAGGTGGTGATACCTAATTTAAGCAATAACCAAAAGTCTCTTTTAAATGTTTTTTTAAGGTACTTTTCCTGATGCTTGGCCGCGACAGAGCTAAGAGCTAAGATTAGAAAAGTCTTTACAAATTCTGAAGGCTGAATGGAACCAAGAGGAGTAATAAACCAGCTTTTCGCTCCGTTTCTAATTGGTGCAATACTTTCAGGAGCAACAAGAATGACGATAAGTAAAACAAGTCCAAATCCATACAAATACCAGGAAAGCCGCCTGTATTGATAGCCATCGAAAAGGATTGTAATGGAAATGATGGCCGCGCCTACTACATACCAAAATGTTTGTTTGACTAGGAAGTTTTCTTCATATTGTCCTGCACTTTGTGCACTATAAATTCCTACGCAGCTAACCAGGAAAAAAAGAAACAAAATTAATGTTAACGTCCAATCAAAGCGATCCACTTTTTTTGTGAAATTGTCCATATGCCCACCCAATTTTTATCTGTTTGTATAGTGATATGCTAACAAAGAAAAGATATGGTAACAATATATTTAGGAAATTTATTACAACAAGTTAACTATTATGACGAATTAGTTAAGGAATAGGTTTCAAAAAAAGCAAAACACGGTCTAAAACCGTGTTTACAGAAGATAATTCAGGAACATTGTCGCAATACCAAAGTATGTGAGAAGTGAAAATATATCATTAATGGTCGTGATGAGCGGTCCAGAAGCGACTGCAGGGTCAATATTTAAGCGGAATAAAATCAGTGGAATAATGGTTCCTGCCAGGGTGCCAATTATGAGTGTGAAAAATAGTGAAACACCCACTACTGCACCTAAGATAAAGCTTCCCTGCCAAATGTAAGCGATGATTGAAATAAGAATGGCACAAGTAATCCCAATGGTCACTCCAACACCCAGTTCACGGGCAATTAAGCGAAAGATGACACCTTTATCAATATCATGAGAAATTAGACCTCTTACAACAACAGCTAGTGATTGAGTTCCAGTGTTCCCGGTCATGCCAGCAATCATCGGCATGAAAAAGGCAACGGCGACTACCTGATTCAATGTATTTTCAAAACTGCTGATAATACTCCCGGATATGAGTCCGATAAATAAAAGTAAAATAAGCCATGGAAGCCTTCTTGCAGCGGCAACAAATGTTTTTGTATCAAAGTCGATAGATTTCCCGGAGGCTGATAACTTTTCAATATCCTCATTTGCCTCCCTAATGACAACATCTATGATGTCATCGACAGTTACAATACCGACGAGCATATTATTCTCATCCACCACAGGTATGGCGAGAAAATCGTATCGTTCCGTCATACGTGCTACAATTTCTTGGTCTGTGTTAACAGAAACGGAGATTACTCGTTCATACATTATACTATTGATTTTTTGATTGAGATCGGCTAACAACAGGTCTCGATAAGAAACAACGCCAACCAGCTTTCTTGCTTCATCAACGACGTAAAGGTAGTTAATGGATTCAGCAAATTCAGCAAACGTTTTTAATTTATCCACTGCTTCTCTTACACTATAATAACTTCGAATCCAAACAAAACGATTGGTCATTATTCTTCCTGCCGTTTCGGGTGGATAATTCATGATATCAGTAACCGCTTTTGACTCTTCTAGTTTCATCCCTGAGAGAAGCGATTCTTTT
The DNA here is from genome assembly GCF_019749295.1 of Neobacillus niacini. Classification (GTDB taxonomy): domain Bacteria; phylum Bacillota; class Bacilli; order Bacillales; family Cytobacillaceae; genus Neobacillus; species Neobacillus niacini_D. The sequence goes on along the minus strand of NZ_JACWFG010000029.1, from coordinate 18,588 downwards.
TTCTCTGGTGAGAGTTCATCCAATAGTAAAGCCAGGTCATCATTGTCCATTAAATCAAGGACTTTACTGGATTTCTCAATCCCAAGCTTATTTAATACTTCCAGCTGCTCGTCCTTTTCCAGCTCTTGCATCAAGTCAGCTAGAACGTCAAAATTTAAGAATAAAAGAAAACGAAGTTTATGCTTTTCAGGCAAATCCTCGTATATTTTTGCTGTGTCATATGGCTGTAACTCCTCGAGGATCGTGATAAATTCAGTCTTTTTGTTTTCTTTTAATAACTTAATAATATGGAGAGTAATTTCATCTTGAGTCATGTCTTTAATCATTTCACACGCTCCTTTCTAACGGTGCGTTTTATCTCCCTATACAAGTATGTCAAAAAATGATTCGTTGACAATACTGCAGTAAATACTAGGCAGGAGTTTAAAAATAGTATGTGTTATTTAGAAAATAATCAAGCTGACTGTTTCAAAAGTATCACAAATACCTTTGGAAATGTAAAAGAATTGAAATAAGCTATTTGGACTATTAATGATAAAATGATTAGAGATTGGTTAATATTGGTGAGTATTTATATGGAGTACCTTCTAACTCATATTATAGATTTTATTTTTTCCTGATCGGAGGAGTTTGGCTTTGAAAAAGCATCATCAAGACATACGGGATCTCGTCTATGTCCACTTAAATCAAAATGATCAGTATGTACTATCTTACGGTATTGAATTCAATGAATTTGCTGCTGCTTTTTCGGGATCATTGAATCATTTGCTATTATTAAAGCATCGTTTTGAAGACGGAGACATTAACATGCATACTCTTCTCGAATATTGTCCGGAAGAAAGAATTAATAAACTAGCGGATGATGATATATATGGATACGGTGATTTTTGCTGGATTGACTTTGTTGAAGAAGAAGGATTAAATGAACTGACAGGACAGGAAATAGCGGAATTATTATATTTGGGGCATCAAAAACAGCACCTGAAACTCCCCTTTTATAATAAGCTGGGGAATCGTTTTGTTTATTTAGCACATGATGATGGTTTCTTTAATAAAACATATTATCGAAGTTTTAAGGATTTTTTTCATCTATTAAGTCATGCACTTTCTATCAAATTAGGTGAGCTAAAGCTTGAAAAGTCTCTTCTTGGGATCAGGAAAAAACGTAACTATCCACCGATAAATAAGGAAATTCTCCTATCATTAACCCCTTTTATTAAGGAGGGTATCTGTATTTCTCTACGAGATATAGATCATCAGCGAAACAGGCTGGAAATCCCTATCTGGGTGATCGGTGATTTTGCTTCTATGGATGATATGTACGAGGAGTATGAACAAATTTTAGGTGAAAACTGCCATGCCAAAATCATCTTTGATAAAAAAACAAAAGAATGGAAGCTTACCGTAATCTAATCTCTCCATTTCACTGGAGAGATTTTGTTTGTGTTCGTAACAATAGGGAGTTTTTAACCAAGCTATAGGTTTCATAAAATAATAAAAGTGATAAAATAAAATCGTGAGATGCGAAAATGGAGGTTAAGTATGAAAACAAAAATTGGTTTATTGTACGGAGGTAAATCCGCTGAACATAAAGTATCATTACAAACGGCTCTTGCGGTAATAAAAGCGCTTGATCTTAAAAAGTACGAAATTCATCCGATTTACATAAATGTAGAAGGTCAATGGATAAAAGGACCACAGCTTAATGCACCTGTAGAGAACGTTAAGGCATTAGAATTTTCAAATGAAAATCAATTAACTCCTTTATCCTTGGCACCATCAATCTTTCAAAAAGGTGACCAGCAGAATAACGAACCTTTGGATGTCATTTTCCCGCTGCTTCATGGACCAAATGGTGAAGATGGGACGGTACAAGGGTTACTTGAGCTCTTAAATCTTCCATATGTAGGTAATGGGGTTTTAGCTTCTGCAGCTGGCATGGATAAGGTAATGATGAAAAATGTGTTTGCTCAAGCAGGACTAGCGCAGGTAGATTATGTTGCTTTTATAAAAACGGAGTGGGAAAAGGCGAAGGAGTCTGCTTATACAAAGGTAGAAGAGAAACTAGGTTACCCTTGTTTTGTAAAGCCTGCTAATCTCGGTTCAAGTGTAGGAATCAGTAAATGTACAAACCGTACAGAGCTGGAAGCGGCATTTGCAGAGGCATTTCAATTTGACCGTAAAGTGATTATTGAAGAAGGTGTTATAGCCCGTGAAATCGAAGTAGCAATCCTTGGGAACGATGAACCAAAATGTTCAGTAGCGGGTGAAATAGTTCCGAAGAAGGATTTTTATGATTATAAGGCGAAATATGAAGATGGTGATACTGCATTAATTATTCCGGCGGAGATTTCTGCAGAAGAGTATCAACAAATTAAAGAAATGGCCATTCAAGCCTTTAAAGCATTGGATTGCTCAGGACTAGTTCGTGCTGACTTCTTCCTAACGAAAGACGGCAAGGCGTTAATTAATGAGGTAAATACGATGCCTGGTTTCACACCTTTCAGCATGTTCCCGCTGTTATGGAAGCATACAGGTGTTGAATATCCACAATTAATAGAATCTCTAGTTAACCTTGCAAAAGAACGGCATGCCCAAAAACAAAAGATAAAATACACTTTCTAAAAATGACACGGCAGGGTGCCGTGTCTTTATTTAAAAACACACAATAGGAGGTTTGAGATGATAAAAAGAACCTTAAAGCAGGTATCAGAAATGATAACTATTAAAAATGACATAACCTCGTTCGCAGATGTGGAAATCAATGGCGTATCCATTGATTCTAGAAAAATTGAGAAGGGGAACTTGTTTATTCCTTTTAAAGGTGAGAACTCCGATGGTCATAAGTACGTAGAGGATTCTCTAAAAAAGGGTGCAGCTGCAGCACTGTGGCAAAGTGATGTGCCTAATCCGCCGACTCATTTGCCAATCGTAATCGTTGAAGATTGCTTAGCAGCACTGCAGGAGTTAGCGAGAGAATATCGTAAACAGTTAGCTGTAAAAGTGGTAGGAATTACCGGGAGTAACGGAAAAACGACAACAAAGGATATGACAGCCTCTATTCTAGCCACGACCTATAAGGTCCAAAAAACAGAGGGGAATTACAATAACCATATTGGTCTTCCTTTGACGGTGTTAGGTTTGGAGAAGGATACTGAAATAGCTGTTTTAGAAATGGGAATGAGTGGAAGAGGGGAAATTGAATTCCTTACAAAACTTGCTTCACCGGATGCAGTTGTGATTACCAATATCGGAGAATCCCATCTTCTTGATCTTGGGTCAAGAGAAGGAATCGCTGAAGCTAAGCTTGAGATATTACAAGGCCTAAAAGAAGGTGGGTTGGCCGTCCTGCATGGCGATGAGCCGCTATTAATGGAACGTATTAATAAATATAAAGGGAATGTTAATGTTCAAACATTTGGAAGAAATGACAGGAATGACTTTTTCCCTTCAGAAATCACACAGTTAGAACAAGGTAACAAGTTTAAAATCAATGTTTCTTCGGAAAGTTTCGAACTTCCTGTGTTAGGGAATCATAATATATTAAATGCGCTGGCGGCAATGATTATTGCTCATTACTTTGATGTGCCCTTCAATAAAATGAATGAGGGATTAACAAAGGTTAAACTTACCAATATGAGAATGGAGCTTGTTGAAGGTGTCCATGGTGAAAAAATTATCAATGACGCCTATAATGCAAGCCCTACCTCGATGATGGCAGCGATTGAATTAGTTTCTAACCTTAGGGGTTATAAAAAAATCATTCTAGTACTGGGAGATATGCTTGAATTAGGACCTCAGGAAGAACAATACCATCAGCAAATTGGTGAGGGATTGAACCCAGAGAAGATTGATTTGGTATTTACTTTTGGAAAGTTAGCAGAACGCATTGCTGAGGGTGCACGTTCCGTTTTAGGGACAGAGAAGGTTTTTTCCTTTATGGATAAGGATGAGCTAATTAAAAAGTTAGAACAGCAAGTAACGAATGATTCATTGGTCCTTGTTAAGGCCTCAAGGGGAATGAAATTAGAGGAAATTGTAACGGCATTACAAAAAAGTAACAATTAATAACCAAGAATAAAACCGTATGCTAAATGCTGTTATTGGAACAATAAAGAAAAATATTCTTTAAAAGTAAAGCAGGTGGAGAGAACATGATTGGCTGTTTATGTATTCATGGCTTTACCGGTGCACCATATGAAGTTGAGCCGCTTGCTGAGTATTTAACGAAGCATACAGATTGGATATTCAGTGTCCCGACTCTTCCTGGCCATGGTGAAAATCTTTCTTTAAAAGGTGTCCATTATCAACAGTGGATTGAACATGCAGAAGCAGAACTAAAGAAATTAATTGAGACATGTGATCATGTCTATGTGATAGGTTTTTCCATGGGCGGTATGATCGCAAGCCTTTTAGCTGCAAAGTATCCAGTGGACAAGCTTGTACTACTCAGTGCAGCAGCTTATTACCTAAACCCTAAACAAATGGCAAATGAAATTAAATCAATGATTATGGATTCATTAAAAGGAAACTTAGAAAGTAATGAATTTTTTCAGCGCTATAAAAGAAAAATAAAAGCAACTCCCATAAAAGCGACTTTACAATTTCGCAGGCTCGTATCTTATATCAAACCACTTCTCCCCCAGGTAGAAGTGCCAACGCTGATTGCACAGGGGGAATGTGATGGAATCGTCCCTCCTAAAAGTGCAGAATACTTATACCGTACCATTAGTGCAAAAACAAAGAGGCTTACGTATATAAAGGATTCCAGCCATCATATTTGTCACTGTGAGGAAAAAGAGGCCCTATTTTCCCAGGTGTATGACTTTTTGATGGAGCGGTAATGGCTGATATGGGAACCGTAAAAAAACCGCATTAATTGCAATAAGTTTGTAAAAGTGTTATGATTATCAGCAACGTGTCTAAAGAACGAGTAAAATAGGGCATACTCCTTTGGAGGGATGTCTTTTTTTTGGTAAAATAAAGATGTTACCTAATTACGGCATTTTGATGCGAATCAAAGCATTAACGCATATAGATTAAATTTTTATATAAATGAAGGAGAATGAAAACATTGACAAAGTTTGAAGATTTAGGCCTAAGTCAGGCAACTTTACAAGCTGTCCTTAAAATGGGTTTTGAGGAAGCTACACCAATTCAGTCAGAAACAATTCCAATGGGCTTAGCTGGTAAGGATTTAATTGGGCAGGCACAAACAGGAACTGGTAAAACAGCTGCATTTGGTATTCCTTTGGTTGAAAAAATTGATGTAAGCAAGGACGCGATTCAAGGAATCATTATTGCTCCTACACGTGAGCTTGCGATTCAAGTATCGGAAGAGCTATATAAAATCGGTTCTGGAAAGCGAGTTCGTGTTTTATCCATATACGGCGGACAGGATATCAGCCGTCAAATCCGTTCACTAAAAAAATTCCCACATATTATTGTTGGAACACCTGGACGTGTATTAGACCATATCAACAGAAAAACTATGCGTCTTGATACAGTAAATACTGTTATTCTTGACGAAGCGGATGAAATGCTTAATATGGGATTCATTGAGGATATTGAATCTATTCTTGCAGCAACACCGGCAGAACGCCAAACTTTGCTTTTCTCAGCTACAATGCCAGGACCAATTCAAAGAATGGCTGAGAAGTTTATGAAGGATCCTCAAATCGTTCGTGTTAAAACGAAGGAAATGACCGTTCCTGCGATTGAACAATATTACCTAGAGGTAATGGAAAAAAATAAATTTGACGTGTTAACAAGACTCCTTGATATTCAGTCTCCAGAATTGGCGATTATTTTTGGACGTACAAAACGCCGTGTGGATGAATTATCTGAGGCATTAACGCTAAGAGGCTATACTGCTGAAGGTATTCATGGTGACTTAACACAGGCAAAGCGTATTCAAGTCCTTCGTAAGTTTAAAGAAGGTACCATTGATGTTCTAGTAGCGACGGACGTAGCTGCAAGGGGTCTGGATATTTCAGGTGTAACACATGTTTACAACTTTGATATTCCACAGGATCCAGAAAGCTATGTACACCGTATCGGCCGTACAGGTCGTGCTGGTAAGTCAGGTATGGCATTAACCTTCATCACACCACGTGAGAAGTCTTACCTAACCATTTTGGAAAGAACAACTAGACATAAGATGGAGAGAATGACTGCTCCTACTCTAGATGAAGCATTAGAAGGTCAACAACGTGCAGTTGTGGACAAAATCGTGCAAACAATCGAAGGAAATAACCTTCAGTATTATAAGAGAGCTGCCAACGAATTACTTGAAGAGAATGATGCTTCAACTGTCATTGCAGCTGTGTTGAAAATGTTAACAAAGGAACCAGATACAACTCCTGTTAAGTTAACAGAAGAAGCACCGCTTCATTCTAAGAGAGACAGAAAGCCGCAAGATCGTGACCGCAGAAGAAGAGATGACAACAGAGGCGGATACAATTCTTCACGCGGCGGAGACCGCGACCGTAAAAAGTCACCTGCTAAACCAAGAACAGGTGAAAAGCGCGCATCTGGAAAACCAAAACCAAGAAGCTTCAACAGATAATACACTTTTGAGAGCATGGACACAGTCCAATGCTCTCTTTTTTATTTTTTCGAGTGGTTAATGGGAACATTAATGGTAACAGCTTGTTAGGAGTGATTGTGATGATTGTTAAACTTGGGTATGTTGCAATGAGTGTAGAGCTTCAAAATGCTTCGCCTTCACAAACCATGACGTTTGCACAATTTAGCAAGATAAAAGATCGAGAAGCGGCTATTCGAAAGCTTGAGCGGATAGCGGTATCAAATATAAATAATTGTTTAAGGTTATTAAAGCATAATGCGGGAAATCAGATTCATTTTTTTCGATTAAGCTCCCGTCTAATTCCACTAGCCAATCATGAGGAACTACCTGATTGGGATTATATAAAGCCGCTGAAAGAATCATTAAAAGAGATTGGTGATTATCTTAAAGAGCACCCAATGCGGGTTGATTTTCACCCGGATCATTTTGTTGTGCTCAATACACCGAACAAGGATATTCTTTCGAATGCATTAAAAACACTTGTTATGCATAAGAAATTACTTAATGGAATGGATATTGATAGTGAACATCGTTGTGTACTTCATACAGGAGGAGGCTACGATGATAAGGAAAAGGCACTTGAACAGTTTATTCACAATTGGGGTTATATCCCTCCTTCCATTCAAACCATGATTATGCTTGAAAATGATGATACAACGTTTACCGTGAAAGAAACACTTTATCTTTGTGAAAAGCTAGGAATTCCGATGGTGTTTGATTATCACCATCATTTGGCCAATCATGAAGAGGTGGAGTGGCAGGAGGATTGGGAACGGATCGTAAATACTTGGAAGACATCCCCCCTTCCTGTGAAAATGCATATATCGAGTCCTCGCTCGGAAAAGGAATATAGGGCACATGCAGATTATGTTGACCCAGAAATGTTTTTGGAATTCCTTCATAAAATTAAGGGAAGTGTTCCAGAGATACACTGTATGATAGAAGCTAAGCAAAAGGACGCTGCTCTTTTTAAATTGATGGAGGATTTGCAAGGCAGGCAAGAAATTAAGATTGTGGACCAATCAAGCTTTGTTGTGGAATAACTTGGATGTATCCTTCCTGATTACATTGTATACTTAAGAGAAGGCATAGGGATGGGGAGGAGAATTATGTTACTTGAGCCTAAAAGACGAATATCAAGAAGAGCATTAACAGTATGGAAAATCTCAGGTGCAATAACGATTGCGATAAGCTGGATCTTAGCAGGTGCGGCGATCTTCTTTTTACATATTTTTAATGGTCCATTTTGGATTTCAGTATTATTAATTGGAATGGAACTTATTTCTACTTACTTATTCATTTTTTTACTGCCATCACTAAAATGGAAGCGATGGCGTTATGATGTAAGAGATGAAGAAATTGAACTTCAGGAAGGGATTTTCATCGTAAAGCGGACATTAATCCCAATGGTTCGTGTTCAGCATGTTGATACGGTGCAGGGACCTATTTTACGAAGATATCAATTAGCTTCGGTCATTGTTAATACAGCTGCAACTTCACATGAAATTCCTGCATTAGAAGAGAGTGAGGCTGAAAGTTTAAGGCACTTCATTTCCAATTTAGCAAGGGTGGCGGATGAAGATGTTTGAACCGAAAAGACTTCATCCGATTGTGATCGTGTTGACAATTGGTAAAAGGTTTAAGGATTTGATTTTCAGCTTTATCGCATTATTCTTTATTTGGAATAAAGGAGACGGAGGCAGGTTGGTGCTTTTTGGAGTTATCGCTGTAGCTATCATTGCCATCGTTTTGACAAGTATTCTTTCCTGGCTTCGATATACATACAGGTTAGAGCAGAATGAGCTTCGAATAGAGTATGGGGTTTTTGTCCGCAAGAAACGTTACATTCCTTTGGAGCGTATTCAAAGTTTGGATATATCAGAAGGGATTCTTCAGCGGTTATGCGGGATGGTGAAGGTCAAGATTGAAACTGCGGGAGGAAGCGGGACGGATGAAGCAGAAGCAGTTCTTTCAGCTATCTCTAAAGACGAAGCACGCATTATACAAGAATATGTAAGGGCTGCTAAAAGCCCTACGCAAACTGTTGAATCCGTTGCGGAAAGTACTAATGAACCTATCTATACGATCACTCAGCCGCAGTTAATTGTACTGTCGCTAACCTCAGGCGGAGTAGGGGTAGTTATATCGGCTGTTTTGGCTTTTTTTTCTCAGCTGGATGATTTAATTCCTTATGAAAGATTATTTCGAGGAGTCGAACAATGGGACGTTAGTAATCTGATAATGATCATCCTGTTTGTTTTTGGAGGATTCGTTGTTGCTTGGATTATTGCTCTTATTGGAACTATGTTGAAATATGCAAATTTCAATGTCATTAAAACAGAACGTGATTTGATTATTTCTCAAGGACTATTAGAAAAAAGGCAGATTACTATTCCATTAACTCGCATTCAGGCGATTAGAATTAATGAGAATATCGTTCGTCAATGGCTTGGTTATGCAAGTGTTATGGTTGAAAGTGCTGGTGGTTCAGCTAGTAATCAGGAAGGTTCAAAGGTAATGCTCCTGCCTCTTATAAAGTTACAAGCAATTGAAGAAATCTTAGGGCCGCATCTTACGGAATATCAACTCAAAACCAATTTTAACCCTGTACCTAAAAGAGCGTTGATCCGCTATGTTTTTCGAAGCTGGATCATTATTGTTCCTATCGTTGCAGCATCTATTTTCTTCCTAAAGACATGGGGAATGCTTTCATTGCTCCTGCTGGCTTGGTGTACATTTTGGGGTGTTTTGAAATATAAGGATGCAGGATGGAAATTGGCGGAGCAGCAGTTAAATCTTCGTTTTCGAACCATCGTCAGGTCTACTGTATTTATTAAGAAAAATAAAATTCAAAGTCTAGAAGTAAAAGAGAGTTATTTTCAAAAAAGAAAGGGCTTGGGTTCCCTGGAAGCATTTGTGAAGGTTGGTTTCGGTGGAGCCGGCGGACGCGTAATAGATATGGACAAAAATGATGTGAAGGATGTTTACTCTTGGTTTTCGAGGGATGACAATAAAAGGGATTGAACCAGAAATATTGGCTCAATCCCTCTTTTTATTATAAGAAATGGCTCCTAGTAATAGACCGCCTAATAACCCGAAAATATGGGCAGTGATATTAATATTGGGCTGTATGAAGGTCATAATCAAGCTAAGTGCACAAATAATTAGGATAACTTGCGAATTTTGCTGTGAGAGCATATGCTTGCGGAAGAGAATAATACTTATATAATAACCAAATAAACCAAAGATAGCTCCACTTGATCCGACATGTACATAGGTTAATGGTTCAAGAAGTAAAGTTGCTACATTAGCAAGAATGCCAGAAACTAAGTAGACAAGAATGAATTTACCTTTACCTAGCATCCTCTCAAGTGCTGGTCCAAAAAGGACAAGGGAGAAGCTGTTAAATAAGACATGAGTAAACCCGCCGTGCATAAAAATAGCTGTAACAAGTCTCCAGTACTCACCCTCTTTAATATAGAGGTTAACCCCTGAAAAAGTGGCTTTAAACCAGAAGTTCGGGAAAATAGGCAAGGCAGTCAAAAGATATAATAGGAGATGAATGGCAATAATAATAGAAACAACTGGATAAAAGCGGATAAATTCGCGAAAACTCTCTGTTCTCGTAAACATAAAAACCCCCTGAATATTCTTTACTTATAATAATAGACCGAATTCTGGTCTTGTAGTACTATTATGCATTGCTATCTTTAAATAGAAGGGATTTAGAGCATGATTAAAGGGATTGGAATTGATATTATTGAACTTTCCAGAATTGAAGAGATTGTTACTAGGCAAAAGAAATTAGTGGATCGTATATTAACTGAAAATGAAAAACAAACGTTTGAACAACTCCCTGAACGAAGAAAGGTTGAATTTCTAGCAGGACGGTTTGCTGCGAAAGAAGCCTATTCTAAGGCTGTTGGAACGGGAATTGGCAAGGAATTATCCTTTCTAGATATAGAAATAGACACAGATCATTTAGGAAAGCCTTTTATAGCTAAGCCCGAAATTATAGGGTTTATTTCAATCTCACATAGTAGAGAGTATGCTGTCGCTCAGGTTATTATTGAAGAATTGTAAAAAACGAATTCAAGACATTCACATGGAATTCTTTCAATCCTTTTATCATATTCCAAAAGGTTGTCTCATATATTCATAGGGAAATGGGAGAGACAAGTCTTCTTTATATTCATATGAAAATGAGACAAGAAGGGGTTGAAGGATTTGAAGAAAAGGTTTTTGCTTGTTATTACGGGGTTAATGGTCATCTTTCTACTTGCTGCCTGTGGCTCTAAGTCAAAAGATGATGTGGTGGAAGAGTTAAATGGAAAACTTAATGATTTAACGGGCTATAAAGTAGACGCGAAAATGACGTTAAAAATGGGTACTGATTCACAAGTGTACAACGTTGAAATTTGGCATAAGGATCCAACATTCTACCGCGTCAATTTAAAAAATGCAGAAAAGGATCAAAGCCAGATGATTTTACGCAATAATGAAGGTGTTTTTGTCTTAACCCCTGCCCTTAAAAAGAGCTTCAAGTTCCAAAGTGATTGGCCGCAAAATAGCAGTCAGGCCTATTTATATGAATCGTTAATCAAAGACATTGTGGAAGACAAAGAATCTAAATTCACTGCTACGAAGGAACATTATGTTTTTGAAACAAAAACACGCTATCAAAACAATAGTATGCTGCCAATCCAAGAAATTAAACTAAATAAAGAGGATTTATCGCCGGCAACGGTGAAGGTGATGGATCCAGATCGAAATGCTCTTGTAACAGTAGAGTTTTCTAAGGTTAAATTTAATGCCAGCTTTGATGATAGTGATTTTGATATGAAAAAGAATATGACGCGTGCTGATCTTAACTTGCCAGTAATGGCCGATAGTAAGGATGAAGCATTTTCGGTTAAATATCCAACTGCTGATCTTGGTTCGAAGTTAGTGGATGAAAAAGAAGTGAAACTAGAGGATGGGAAACGTGTCGTCCTAACCTACGAGGGTGAAAAGTCCTTCACGATTGTACAGGAAAAGGTAACGGTAAAAGAAGCATCTTCGTCGCCGACCTATGTGGATGGGGATTTGGTTGATCTAGGCTTTACCATTGGTGCTGTTTCCGAAGGTTCTATTACTTGGACTGTCGATGGTGTAGACTACATGATCGCATCGAATGACTTAACAGAAAAAGAACTAGTTGAAATTGCAAGAACAGTCCAAGGAGATGTCGAAAAATAAATAGTAATCGAACAGGCTCTTAAATGGGGCCTGTTTTTTTAATTTGACATCAGCAACAACAAGTTTGATAATCAATAATGGAAAATATAATCGAATAAAATGTTATTTTAAGTAATTAGGAAGTGGAATAATGTCAGAGCAGGGCTATTTTTATAGAGATACATGGGCAGAGGTTGATTTGGATTACATTCTCTCAAATGTTGCTTCTGTCAAAAAACTTTTGCCTCCCAAAGTGGAGATTATTGCTGTCGTAAAGGCAAATGCTTACGGTCATGGAGACGTTAAGGTGGCAGAGAGTGCACTTAAAGCCGGAGCAACCTATTTAGCAGTAGCATTTATGGATGAAGCCATTGCCCTTCGGAATAAGGGGATAAAGGCACCTATTCTAGTCCTAGGGGCTACACGTCCAGAGGATGTGGAGCTGGCTCTCAAGTTTGACATCACTATAACAGTATTTCAGATTGAATGGATTAAAGCCGCCCAATCGTATCTTCCAAAGGATAAGGTTCTTCCGGTGCATATTAAGCTCGATACTGGAATGGGCAGGATTGGAATACGCACAAAGGAAGAGTTAGCGGCGGTTGAACATATGATTTCTAGTGATGAACGGCTTGAAATTGAAGGTATCTTTACGCACTTTGCAACAGCAGATGAAGTGGATCAGACCTACTTAAATCAACAAATAGACTTATTTCATGATTTACTTACGGTTTTAGTGGAGCAGCCAAAATATATCCATTGCAGCAATAGTGCTGCGGCTTTACGTTTCCCAAAAGCTAATTTTAATGCTGTTCGTCTTGGGATAGCGATGTACGGGTTAACACCCTCGCCAGAAATTGAACATGAGATTCCTTTTCCTCTAAAAGAGGCTTTTTCGCTCCGTTCGCGGCTTGTCCATGTGAAAAAGCTTAATAAAGGTGATAAAGTCAGCTATGGTGCTACTTACGAGGCTGAGGCCGAGGAGTGGATTGGAACCATTCCAATTGGATATGCGGATGGCTGGATTCGCAGGCTTCAAGGGCAGGAAGTATTGGTTGAGGGAAAAAGGGTGCCAATTGTTGGCAGGATTTGTATGGATCAATGTATGGTAAAATTACCACATGAAGTTGCAGTTGGAACAACCGTTACTTTAATTGGCAGTGAAAATGAGGAATTTATTTCTGTTAATGAAATTGCTCAAAAGCTAGAAACCATTAATTATGAAGTGCCTTGTATTATCTCAACAAGGGTGCCCCGTCTATATAAACAAGGCGGGAAAATTGTTGTATTAAAAAACTATCTTCTTCATGAATAATTGGGCTATTAATTAAATTGAGACATATTTATGATAATGCGGAAATTTGTGCATAAAAGGTAGTTTGTTTGGCCTATAATACAGAAGTATTATAATTAGTCTATGCATGATGGGCATTAAGTGGTATTATTAAATATGGTAGATAGAAAAAATGGTGTGTAGTGATGGTGGAGGTGTATGTTTGTGTCTGAATCCGGCGCAACTACGGAAATCTTAGTAAAATTACCGCAACATCTTTTAACCGAGTTAGATGGTTTTGTGAAATTAGAAAACGTTAACCGGAGCGAGTTTATTTATCAAGCAACTAAAATGTATTTACGCGAACGAAAAAAGAGACAAATTCGCGAATCCATGAGACGTGGATACATGGAAATGGCAATGATCAATTTATCGATTGCATCAGAAGCATTTCAAGCAGAATTTGAGGCAGAGCACACAGTTGAACGTCTTGTAAGCGGAGGGTAATCCCTTGATTGTCAAGCGTGGTGACGTATATTTCGCGGACCTATCCCCAGTTGTTGGTTCTGAACAAGGCGGCGTCCGTCCTGTACTTGTCATTCAAAACGACATCGGGAATCGGTTTAGTCCCACAGTTATTGTTGCAGCGATTACAGCTCAAATTCAAAAAGCGAAGCTTCCCACTCATGTAGAAATTGATGCGAAGCGCTACGGTTTTGAACGAGATTCAGTCATACTTTTAGAACAGATTCGTACAATTGATAAACAGCGGTTAACCGATAAAATAACCCATCTCGATGACGAAATGATGGAAAAAGTGGATGAAGCCTTGCGAGTAAGTATAGGTCTCATCGAATTTTAGTATTAAATGCACGCTCTTTTTAAGAAAGAGCGTTTTTTTATACGTATGCTTTAAACCTCATATTTGTTTCTGCCTTTTAGCAAGCTAATTAGCTTGCTATTTTTTTATTGAGAGAAAGAAATAGCTCTTGTAATGAATCGATTGTGGTAATTTGATACAATATGGTAATAGGAATGGAGGTTTGTGTTGTGAATGATACAGTTGTAAAAGATGAACAGCTTCTTGGAAAAGTAGCTGCAGAGTTGACCATATCTCATAAACAGGTAAAGAGTGTGATCTCGTTATTGAATGAGGGCAACACGGTGCCATTTATTGCCCGCTACCGTAAAGAAATGACGGGGGCGCTCGATGAAGTTCAAATAAAAAATATTCAGGATCGCTGGCAATACATACAAAACCTAGAGCAAAGGAAGGAAGAAGTACTTCGAACCATTGCAGAACAGGGTAAATTAACGGATGAGCTTACACATAAAATAACAAAAGCAGAAAAGCTTCAAGAGGTTGAAGATTTATATCGGCCATATAAACAAAAGCGACGTACAAAAGCTACAGTTGCGAAGGAGAAGGGGCTGGAGCCCTTAGCTGAATGGCTGTTAACTTTTCCGATGACACCCATTGAGGATAAGGCTAGGGAGTTTATATCAGATGAAAAAGAAGTCCTTACTGTTGAAGACGCTATTGCTGGCGCGAAGGATATTATTGCTGAAATGATCTCCGATGATGCTGAGGGGCGGAAATGGATTCGAAATGAAACCTTTAAGTCCGGTAAGGTAGAGTCCACAGTAAAAGATGCTGATAAGGACGAGAAAAAGGTATATGAAATGTACTATGAATATGAGGAACCAGTAAATAAAATCGTCCCTCATCGAATTCTTGCTCTAAACCGCGGCGAAAAAGAAGATATCTTAAGGGTATCCATTAAGATGAATAATGACATCATTCTTTCTTACTTATCGAGAAAATGGATACGTGCCCAGCACTCGCCTGCAGCACCCCTCGTTATCGAGGCAATAGAAGATAGCTATAAGCGTCTGATCCAACCCTCGATCGAAAGGGAAATTCGAAGTGAACTAAATGATAAAGGTGAAGAACAGGCGATTCATATCTTTTCAGAAAATCTGCGAAACTTACTTTTGCAGCCGCCATTAAAAGGAAAAGTGGTCATTGGTGTGGATCCAGCTTATCGGACAGGCTGTAAGCTTGCTGTAGTGGATGAAACAGGAAAGGTATTAAAGATAGATGTAATCTATCCGCATCCGCCCGTATCAAAGACAAAGGAAGCAAAAGAAAAGTTTATTCGAATTCTCCGTGACTATAAAGTAGAGATGGCTGCCATTGGGAACGGAACCGCTTCGAGGGAAACGGAACAATTCGTTGCAGATATCCTTAAAGAAATGGAAGAGGAAATCTTTTATTTGATTGTTAATGAGGCGGGTGCGAGTGTGTACTCGGCGTCTGATATAGCGAGAGAAGAATTCCCTGATTTTCAAGTTGAGGAAAGAAGTGCGGTTTCAATCGCTAGAAGATTACAAGATCCGCTGGCTGAGCTGGTTAAAATAGATCCAAAATCAGTCGGTGTTGGTCAATACCAACATGATGTTACCCAAAAACGTCTATCCGAATCGCTGCATTTTGTTGTTGAAACAGCGGTAAACCGAGTAGGTGTTAATGTAAATACAGCTTCAGCCTCTCTGCTGCAATATGTTGCAGGGCTAACGAAAACGGCCGCACACAACATTGTGAAGAAAAGGGAAGAAGAAGGTAAATTTACGAGCAGGGTGCAATTAAAGAAAGTCCCTCGTCTAGGAGCGAAAACCTATGAACAAGCAATTGGATTCTTGAGAGTATTGGATGGAAAGCAGCCGTTAGACCGGACTGGAATTCACCCAGAGAACTATGATGAAGTGAAGAAACTATTATCCAGCCTAGGCTTTTCGGCTAAGGATTTAGGAACCGCACAATTACGGGATGCGTTAAGTGGACTTGATCTAAGGACGGTGTCTGCTGAACTAGAGATTGGGGAGCTGACGTTAAAAGATATTATCGATGCGCTAGTAAGACCAGAGCGTGATCCTCGTGATGACTTGCCTCGTCCTCTATTGAAGAAGGATGTTCTCAAATTAGAAGATCTAAGTGCAGGAATGGAACTCCAAGGTACCGTTAGGAACGTAGTTGATTTTGGTGCATTTGTGGATATTGGAGTGAAGCAGGACGGCCTTGTTCATATATCTAAGCTAAGTAATCGTTTTGTAAAACATCCATTAGATATTGTATCTGTGGGTGATGTAGTAACCGTTTGGGTAGATTCAGTTGATATGAAAAAGGGCAGAGTAGCTTTAACTATGCTGGCTCCATCTAAGTAAGAGAATGCTTTTTGACCAACTTTTTAAAGTTGGTCTTTTTTGTGCTTGATAATAGAGAGGGAAGGTCTGAGATCCTAGAGAACGGTAAGGATGTAGAGAATGGTCACTCATAGTGAGTATGAGAGCTCGAAAACAGCAGAAAGCCGGGATAGCGGTCACTCATAGGTGTTATGAGTGACCAAAAACAGCAAAAAGAAGAGAAAATGGTCACTCATAGTGAGTATGAGTGACCGAAAACAGAAAAAAGAATAAAAAGCGATCACTCATAATTGAAAAGACCCTAATTCTCTTTATGAAATATGTTTCTTTCTGTAAAAAAACCAGCACTGATTTAACAATTTAATTTGATATCGGTCTTTCTCATAAAAAGCTCTTTTCATTTGGTTTTGAAACCAAGTAGGCATAGACTAACCTCCCGAAAAGTAGATCATTATAGGTATATACAATATATGCTATAATAGGTTGTCACGTTCGCTTTAAAAAGGAGGGAAGCTAAATGGAGGATAAAGAACTACAAAAATTAGTTGAAAAAGTCTCAATTGAATCTTTTGGAAAGCCTTTTAGGCATAAAGCCTCCTTTAATAGCAGACTGCGCTCAACGGGAGGAAGATATCTTCTCGGGACTCACAATATCGATATCAATAAAAAGTACTTAGATCAACTGGGATTAAACGAGTTAATAGGAATAATAAAACATGAACTCTGTCATTACCATCTTCATATAGAAGGAAAAGGATATCAGCACCGTGATCCAGATTTTAAAATGCTCTTAAAAAAAGTAGGAGCACCGAGATTTTGCAGTCCTCTTCTTGAAAAACCTAAGAAACGCACCTCTAATAAAATCCTCCTTTATGAATGCACAAAATGCCATCAGCGATATAAAAGAAAACGAAGCATTAATATAGATCGATACGTGTGTGGGAAGTGCAGGGGGAAACTAAAAAAGGTAATGGAACTGCAAGGTGAATGAGGAAATAATTTGCATATTATTTTATCGGAAAATCGTATTGACTTTATAATACATCGTCATTATAATGTAAAGAGTCGACAAGGTAATAGTGCTTGTCTGATTGAAATACATTATCTTATTCCGCAGTAGCTCAGTGGTAGAGCTATCGGCTGTTAACCGATCGGTCGTAGGTTCGAGTCCTACCTGCGGAGCCATTTTTTATGGGGAAGTACTCAAGAGGCTGAAGAGGCGCCCCTGCTAAGGGTGTAGGTCGGGTAACCGGCGCGAGGGTTCAAATCCCTCCTTCTCCGCCATAAAAAATCTGGCCCCTTGGTCAAGTGGTTAAGACACCTCCCTTTCACGGAGGTAACACGGGTTCGAATCCCGTAGGGGTCATCAGGGACGGGAGATGATTATAGCTCATTTCCTGTTTCTTATTTAAAACATCATTTGGTCCGGTAGTTCAGTTGGTTAGAATGCCTGCCTGTCACGCAGGAGGTCGCGGGTTCGAGTCCCGTCCGGACCGCCATTTTCTAAAAAATGGGATTTGTAATATTGGGCTATAGCCAAGCGGTAAGGCATCGCACTTTGACTGCGACATGCGTTGGTTCAAATCCAGCTAGCCCAGCCAAGAGCCATTAGCTCAGTTGGTAGAGCATCTGACTTTTAATCAGAGGGTCGAAGGTTCGAGTCCTTCATGGCTCATTAAGATTTTTTGCACAAGCAAATAATCTTTCTTATAATGCGGGTGTGGCGGAATTGGCAGACGCACCAGACTTAGGATCTGGCGCCGCAAGGCGTGGGGGTTCGACTCCCTTCACCCGCACCAATCAATTATTGACTCTTGAAAAATGGTTGATAATCTGATATGATAGTAAATGTCGCTAAAACATATGCGGTCGTGGCGGAATGGCAGACGCGCTAGGTTGAGGGCCTAGTGGGGGCAACCCCGTGGAGGTTCAAGTCCTCTCGGCCGCACCAAAAAAAGATGTTGACATTTCAAATCTAGTTTGGTACAATATAAAAGTTGACTTTGAAAGTTTGCGCCCGTAGCTCAATTGGATAGAGTGTCTGACTACGGATCAGAAGGTTATGGGTTCGACTCCTTTCGGGCGCGCCATATATACGGGAAGTAGCTCAGCTTGGCAGAGCACTTGGTTTGGGACCAAGGGGTCGCAGGTTCGAATCCTGTCTTCCCGACCATTCAAAATTTTATATGCGGGTGTAGTTTAGTGGTAAAACCTCAGCCTTCCAAGCTGATGTTGTGAGTTCGATTCTCATCACCCGCTCCAATTTTATTTATATAATTGCTCTTTGAAAACTAAACAAACAGTA
>NZ_JACWFG010000028.1 GCF_019749295.1 Neobacillus niacini | reverse complement strand
CTTACCACCAATAGTTTTAATTCTTCACTATATTTGCCCATAAATAAACACCCCAAAAGCCAGATTTTACTCTAACTTTTGGGGGTCAGTACAGAACCGTCCCCATGGACAACCTATTCCCTCGCTGCTCTCACTTTAGCAACGTACTGTTTCGCATATTCGGTAATTTTTTCGTATTCTCCTGTTTTGGCTGGTGCTACTAGGCTGCCGCCTACTCCGACTGCAACGCATCCATTTTTGATCCATTGTTCTACGTTATTTAAATCGACCCCGCCTGTTGGCATGATGTTTACTTGTGGTAGCGGTGCTTTGACGGACTTCACAAAGTCAGGTCCAAATGCATTTCCAGGGAACAATTTAACAATATCCACTCCCGCTTCTAATGCTTGTTTCATTTCTGTGATCGTCATGCAGCCTGGCATATATGGCACTGAATAGAGGTTACATAGCTTTGCTGTTTCCGCGTCAAATGCAGGACTAACAACGAACTCTGCTCCTGCTAGAATAGCAATTCTGGCGGTTACAGCATCAAGAACTGTTCCTGCCCCAATCACAACATCATCATTATCCTTATACAAAGAAGCTAATTCTTTAATGACTTCATCGGCTCCCTGTACAGTAAACGTAACCTCAATACCTTTAATACCGCCTTCAACACAGGCTTCGGAAATCTTAACGGCCTCTTCCTTTGAATCTGCCCTTACAACAGCGACAACTCCACAATCGGTCAGTTTCGATAAAATAGTTAATTTTTTCATCATGTCCATCCTTTCAGCTAATCCATTATTTTAAATTATAGTAAAATAATCCGCGGTGTTAAAATTGATTTTACAAATTGTCTCTAATTAACGTATCATATAGTAGAATGATGTTCCATAATAAAGAACATATAAAAAGAATATCATTTAATTATCCCCATAAAAGAGGTCGAATGTGATGTCTAATGTTCAATCCATTGAACGTGCCCTAACCATATTAAACAAGCTTTCTGAATACCCAGATGGCATACAAATTGCGCGTCTGACAGAGCAGGTTGGTCTAACAAAAAGTACCATTCATCGTCTGTTATCTACTTTAGTAAGCATGAATTATGTTGTTAAAGATGAAGAAACAGACAAATATAAACTCGGATTACAAGTCCTCTTTCTTTCTAGAAATCTATTAAATAACTCGAGTATTGTGACGATAGCAAAACCTTATCTCGAGAAACTATCACAAGAAGTAAATGAAACCGTTCACTTATGCATAGAGGATCACGGAGAAGTGATTTATATCGATAAAATTGAAAGCAATCAAACCATCCGAATGTACTCTCGCATTGGAAGCAGAGCTCCCATGTATTGTACAGGTGTAGGAAAAGTATTACTTTCAGGCGCTGCTCCAGAGCATGTTGATCAAGTGATTTCAAAAACCGATTTTATTCCAAAGACCCCGTACACGATTACCTCAAAAGAGGCCTTTTTAAAAGAAATTGAAAGTGTTAAGCAACAAGGTTATGCATTAGATAATTCCGAAAATGAAGAAGTATTAAGGTGTATTGCTGCACCAATCTATGATCATAAAGGAAAAATCATTGCAAGCTTTAGTATTTCAGGACCAAGTAATCGTGTGACCATGGAACTGATTAACCATACATTAATTGAAAAAATGAAACAGTATAGTATAGCAATCTCAAGGAACCTAGGATACTCTGGTTCTTAATGATAGGTGGTATTCTCATTCCTTTCGAGAATACCTTTTTTTATGGCTCTGTTAAAGAAAGATGTTGATTTTTCTCCCGGAAATTCCTATGAAGGACTAATCTCACTGGGAACTCTCTTGATTTGTCTTTCATCATGGCTTATGAAGGACTAATCTCATTGGGAATTCTCCTGATTTGTCTTTCATAAACCTTTAATATCGTTGTACTAATAATCAACAATGAAAATTTAACAAAGTATTTTTTATAAAAGAACACTAAAAGCAAAAGCAAAGAAAACGCTGAAGATAGTTTTCTTTACTTTTGCAATCTGCTTATAGCTCTACTTTCGAGCCTTTTATATAACCTTCTAAACTCTCTCTATCAGGTAATCCGTCATTATCTCCTGGTGACATGACAGCAAGAGCCCCAATGGCTGCGCCGCGTTTAACAGCTTCCTTGATTGGAAGACCTTCCAGTATGGCGCTGACCACACCCACAGCAAAACCATCACCAGCACCAACCGTGTCTACTACCTTCTCTACAGGGAAACCGTCTGTATAAAATTGTTTTCCTTCAGAGCTAGTAAATGCACCCTTTGCACCAAGCTTGATGACAACAGTTTTTACACCCGCAGCATGATAGTGAGCCGCAATCTCATAAACGTCTTCGCTGCCTGTTAACAGCTTCCCTTCTTCAATACCAGGAAGAACGATATCTGCACGACAGGCTAGGTCATTAATAACTTGAGCCATTTCTTGTTTGTCAGGCCATAGACCAGGACGCAGGTTAGGATCATACGAAATTTGCACACCCCTTGCACGTGCCTCTTTCATCAATTCGTAGACCATCTCCCGGCAACCCATGGACAATGCTGGCGGGATGCCTGTCAAATGAATATGGTCAAAGCCATCCCAGTTCAAGTTAGCAATGGTTTCAAGATCCATGTGAGAAGCTGCAGAATTCTTGCGCGCGGAGAACACTTCCGGGTCGCCGCTTGACACCTTTTGCTTCCACTGCATTCCCGTCAAAAAGCTAGGGTCATAGGTTACATAACTCGTATCAATGGCGTTACTTTGAAGAAACTTTTCAATGTTTCTCCCGAATGGATCGCTTCCCAATTTGGTAATATACGTAACACTATGTCCTAATCGGGACATCCCGATAGAGAAGTTAACCTCTGCACCTGCAACAAATCGATCAAAACGTTCAACATTTTCCAATGAACCTTCTTGCTCTGCAACAAAAAGCGCCATTGGTTCCCCTACAGTAATAATTCGACTCATGTGATTTCCCTCCCTGAATGTAAAGAGAGACATAGATATGTCTCCCTAGTTAGTTAAGCCGTAAGCTTATCCCCTTTTGTACTACCTAACTCACCATTTTTCTTTTTCATATATTTAGAATAATAAGCTGTCAATATCGGTACTAGTATGGAAGTAACAATAACTGCCGTTGCCACCATTGCAGTAGCAGATTGTGCTGCAGTCAGAAATTCTGGCTTCATTTCAGCAATAAGCATTGGATTGGCTACTGCAGCCCCAGCTGTACTAGAAGCAGCAAGTCCGGCTGTACCATTACCTTTTCCGATAAATTTATCAGCTAACATTAATGGAACACCTGTAATGATGATAACAAGAACACCTAGTAAAATACCACTTAGACCCGTTTTTCCAATTACCGCTAAGTCAATCGTGTTACCTAAGGCAAAACCAAAGAATGGAATCATTGTTTCTGTTGCTCTACTAAAGAATTCACGTAAATCTTTATCAAGGTTACCAAGAGTGAAACCAATTAGGAACGGTAATACTGCACCAACGAAAGCTTGTGGTTCAAATACTGCTACACCTGTACTGCCTAAAATTAACATCGTTACTAACGGACCTGATTCAAGGGACATTAAGACGAATGCACCCGCGTCTTCTTTTGATCCGTATTGCTGCATAATAGAGGCATAAAGACCACCATTTGTCATATCCATTGCAGCGACTAGCGCAAGAACGGAGAACCCGGCAAATATACCTGTTTGTATTCCATCAACTGGCAGGAATTGCATGACAATAACAGCAATGACCCATGCAACCGCTATCTTTGTTATGACAAGTGTTCCAGATTTGAGTAAAACTTTACCTGACGCTTTAATATTGATACTTGCACCCATACAGAAGAACCATACTGCTAAAATTGGAACCGTACCTGATATTAATCCATTCGTAAATCCTCCGAAATACTCGCCCGCTCCAGGAGAAAATGTATGGACAAGTGCTCCTAAAATTAGTGGGACTAACATTAATCCACCTGGAATTTTTTTAATTGTCTTCAGAATATTCATGTTGAATACCTACCTCTCAAGTCTACATTAGGATATTTAATCTACCGGAATACGACATTAGTGTTTGCGAAACCGTTTTCTTTTTCCCTCTAATTCTACTATGTTTTCGCTTACAATTTAACCTTAAGAACTACTTTTCTAACATTTTCCTTTTCATCGGGCGTAATCCCCGCCATATGAGAATCCTCTGGGAGACAGATCATCACGTCTCCCGGATTCATGGTAATAATAGATTGGACATCCCCTTCAAAAAAGGTGGCATCCTTCTCTTCGTTATAAGCTTCTTTGACCTGCTGATGGTCGATATGATCGACTGCAATGTTTTCTCTACCTTCTAAAATGTAATGAAAGTCCAGATATACTTGGTGCGCTTCCCAAAAGCAAGCCTCTGCTTCTTTGGTTTCATATTCATTCAAAAAGAAGAACAAATTCTCACCCAGCTCATGACGTCCAGCAGGATAGGCTGAAAAGTCATGTTCTTTTAATACAAGTAAACTAGATTGTATTTTTTTAGATAAAATCTGGCTTTCTACTAAGTCATTTAATCTGCCTTTTAGCAACGTTATCAGCCCTTTTCGATGTGTGTGCCTATGTTTTTAGCGGACTAACCAACCGCCGTCAACTGCTAGAACATGACCATTCATATAATCAGATGCCTGACTAGCTAGGAACACAACGACTCCCATGTAGTCTGCCGGAGTAGCCCAACGGCCAGCTGGAATACGAGAAAGAATATCTGCACTCCGCTCTTCATCTGCACGAATTGGAGCTGTATTCGCAGTTGCCACATATCCTGGAGCAATCGCATTGATTTGAACATTGTATTGTGCTAACTCATTTGCAAAAGATTTAGTAATACCCGCAACAGCATGTTTACTTGCTGTGTATGGCGGAACAAATTTACCACCCTGGAATGAAAGCATTGAACAGATATTAATGATTTTTCCGCTTTTTTGCTCAACCATTACTTTTGCAACAGCTTGGCTTAGAAGATAGACAGAGTTTAGGTTAATTTCCATGACAGCGTCCCAATCTTCTTCCTTGTATTCAAGTAACGGATTACGTCTGATGGTTCCGGCATTATTGACAAGAACATCAATTCTTCCATATACACTTAGGCAAGTATCAACAACTGTTTGTAAAGTTTCTCTAGCAGTTAAATCTGCTTGATGAAAATATACTTTTCTTCCTGTTTCTTCAATAAGCTCTCTTGTTTCATCCCAGTTCGTATCATATGAGACAACAAATAGATCCGCACCTGCTTTCGCTAATGCAACAGCATATCCTTGGCCAAGACCAGTATTTCCTCCTGTCACGATTGCAACCTTACCTGTTAAATTAAAAAAGTCTAATGAAAAATCTCGTAAACTCATTATCTAGCACCTCTATTTTTCTATTTTAGTAGTCTGGTTAATACAAATTATCTCAATTCGTCCATTGTTACTTGATCCATATCGTTGTAGGTTTTATTATCGCCTGCCATTGCCCAAATAAAGGTATAATTACTAGTAGCAGCCCCACAATGAATCGACCATGGAGGAGAAATCACAGCTTCACCGTTTTTCATCACAATATGACGCGTTTGTGTTGGCTCGCCCATCATATGGAACATTCTTGCATTTTCATCTAAATCAATATACAAGTAAACTTCACTTCTACGGTCATGTGTATGCGTTGGCATTGAATTCCACACACTTCCCGTACTTAATTGAGTCATCCCCATAACAACCTGACAGCTCTGAATGCCTTCTTTGTGAATCATTCTGCGAATTACACGATCATTTGCAGTTTCTAATGCTCCTAATCGATCACCTTCAATATCTTTAAAGGCAACGTGCTGGGTCGGATATTCTTTGTGAGCTGGAGCAGAGTACAAGTAAAATTTTGCAGAGCTTGCTGCTGATTCACTTGAGAACAGTAACTCTCTTTTACCCAATCCGATATACAAGCAATCTTTATTTTCCATCGCATACGTTTCACCATCAACCGTGATACTTCCAGTACCGCCAACATTAAAAATCCCAACTTCTCTTCTCTCAAGGAAATATTCAGCTTTCATCTGATTATTACCCTTTAAAGAAATACTTTCTTCAATCGGAGTGATACCGCCAATAACCGCGCGTTCTTCCATCGAATAAACCAGTTTAGTCTCTCCTGGAACAAATAATTCTTCTATTAAATAATGTTTCCGAATGTCTTCTGTTGTAAATGTCTTGGCATGATCTGGGTGTGTCGAATATCTGATTTCCAAAGTGTACATCTCCTTTTATGTCGCAAGCAGTTCGTTCCGTATTGTGGAACCACGTTTCATAATTTAATTATAACGCTTTCTTCTCAAAAAAACCATGTATAATGTGAAAAAATAGTGAACCTTTTTCACATGAAAAGCGATTGTGGGTAAAGCCTTACAGTCTGCTCTGTTGCCAGGGGGACGGTTCCTGCGGCCTTTTATTAATCCTAAATAAATAAGGCACAACTAGCTGTCACCGCTAGTTGTGCCTATTTTGAGTGCTATACTTATTATTAAATTTCCAGCAAGATTAATGGCCAATCTTGTTTCTTTAAAGGATATCTTCTATGACGGCATAGAAGTTATAGTCCCATTATGATGCGTCACGGGTTCCTGGGTCTGAGTAACCAGCGAGAAACTTAAGCGGAGATACTCCGCTTATTTTCAGAATGGAGCTAGTTTCGGGGTATATAGGCGGAGATTTTCCGCTTATGCAAAGCAAAATCCACCATATTCGCGTTTCTCGAGCCAATAGACGGATATTCTCCGTCTATTTGGGCTATTTATTAATCTCGTTACTTATTAAGCGGAATTTCTCCGTCTATATTTCAGATCGCTTGCTTGACCTGATTCCCCAACCGATAAGTGCAGACCCTCTTGGTCCCAGAGGCGGGAATCAGCAACTTCTTATCGACTAGTAGAGAAAGTACTTTTTTTACCGGCTTGTCGCTTAGCTCCAAATACTTCTGGACTTCTTTTGGGGATATGGCTTCTCCTTTTCGAATGGCTAAACGAATCACTTCCTTTTCGACAATAGACAGAGAGGGCTGATCTATTTCATCACCCAGCCATCGGCCAATCACTTGCTGAAGAATCTGTTGGCATCGACGAGGATGCTCTTTCACCTGGTCATAAGAAAAGCGTATCACGGTCCATCCGTCAATCACCAACTGGTTTTGGCGTTCCAAGTTGTCTGAAAATTGCCATCTGCTTATGTTCTTTAGATGGGGGCCATACCCGTCAATCTCAAGACAAATCCGAATGGCGGGACGAATATAAGCAAAATCCAAATACCTTTTGCCATCTTTGAAATCATCGACTTCATACTCTGGATGAAGATACCGAAAGTGGGAAAATGAGGGCCACCACACTTGCTTCAAAAACAACATTTCTGCCTGGTTGTGACCTTCTTCTAAGCGCCGCAGCCGTTCTCCGCTTCTTGCTTCCAAGTGAGCATTCATAAAAACCTTATACTCTTCTTCAAATCCCATAGCCTCCTCCTCCTGTCTAATGGGTCTTGTCTTTTACAGCACCTTTATAACCTTTACTTTCCCAAATGGTGTAAAAAAAACCACACCACATATAATAGTTGTACTTCTCTCGAGGTATTTATTGATTCGTACCAATATGGGGGCAGTTAATAGATTTGAATTTTAATAATCTGTTTGAAGTTTAAATAATGGATATGGCTCATGGTGTGTGTGTAAGTGAGAAAAGAAGTTTAACGTGGCTTAAATAGGAGAAAGGAATAGGTGATGTAGCGAATATAAAAGATTGGATAGAACTATTTTCAGTTTAATAGAATTGTTAATTTTGTCAATATTCCCTTTAAGAAAATATTGACAATTTCTAGCACCCTCAACCTTAAGGAATGTCATTTGACTAATATTCTCATTTACTTATGATACAGTTCATCCCACCTATCTACTGGCGGGGTCAAGCCCCACAGGCAAATTAGATAGAGACTATTGGAAATATAATCCAAATTCAATTCGTGCTATGTTAAAGTTTAGTTAGTTAAGCTGCCTTGTCCTTAATCTAGTAACCTGAAAAAATAAGGTAAGCGGAGATTCTCCGGTTAAACATAGATTGTAGCGCGTTGCGGGGTAAATAAGCGGAGGTTTTCCGCTTAACCAAATCAAAATCATCCATTTTCCAATTTTCCGAGCCGATAGACGGATATTCTCCGTCTATTTAAGCCTTTTTTAAAAGCAATTATGAATTAAGCGGAAATTCTCCGCCTATTATCCTCAGGCGCTTAACCTGATCCCCATCCAATATAATTGAGGATATTTGCCCCTATTTTTACTTTTTCTCCTTCTCCCAAATGTCCTTCTTCCTCTATTAATGACAAGGATTACCCTAGTGTATCTAAATGAGGTTTCACTGGTACTACTTTTGGTAAGAATAAGTGTAATCTCTCTTGTACGTATTCTACAACTTCCTCTGGCATTTCCTTGGCCTTAATATCTTCACCTAGGAAGAGCAGCCAATTTGTTATTTCAGCCAACTCTTCAGAATTCTTTACATTGATAAAAGTCTTTAGAATGGCTGTAGCTTGGTATGGATTCGTATAGGAAATGGAAACTTTTAATGGGTGGTATTTTTTATATTGGGCAATTGCTTTTGGACCAAGCTCAAGGACAAGATTGATTTCTTCTTCCTGCTTCCTTAGTTTTTCTAAAATCTTTTGCTTAGTTAATCCTTTTTTCATTGGGTATGGTTCGACATCGGTGAGATTGTCGACATGAAAAATCTGTTTCTTTTCTTCCTTTACGTTAAAGCCCTCGATCAGCCACTGGCTTTTTTCACGATAAAGGTTCAAAAGATAAATTGGATAAGACTTTATTCCCTTCTCTTCTATAATGGTAATCAATAAAAATCGATCCAAAAGAAGGAATTGGATAAGTCTTTCTAAAATAGGATGCGGGAGGTCTGACAGTTCAAGCAGGTCGGGATTATTTGGGTTGGTCCCTTCGAATAGTAAGATTTGATTTAAAAGGACAAGGTCATCCTGCTGGTTTTCTGAGATGAGGCCAAGTAACTTTTCAGCTAAAGACTGACGACTTTTTAGATAGGGGAGCTGTTGGTTTCTTGTGGCCATAAAAGCAATGAATAGAGCTTTGATTTCATTATCAGTAAAGCGAACAGCAGGCAGGACAGAGTTGTGCATGACAAAATAACCCCCATCCCTTCCTACTTCAGCAACCAGCGGCATCCCCATCGCTTCAATTTCTCTAATATCTCTTATAGCGGTCGAACGAGAGATGTTAAATTCCTGCATGATTTCAGAAATGGTAAAGTGGGAGCGGTTGTTGATATAGCGCATGATGATATTAATTCGTTCAACTTTTTTCATATCCGCTGCGCACCTCCTAAACAGTATCACTTTTTGACATGATTTAAAGTTATTATAAACTCATCAAGTGAAAAGACAAATCATTTGATACATTTTAAAAAAGGTAGGTTTTGAATATGGCAGATTATACGTTAGTAGAAAAAAATAGCTTTACCGTTTTAGGTTTCGGAACGGAGCTTAAGAGCGACTACACAGACTATGCTGGGATAACCAAAGAAAAAGCAGACTTTTGGTCAGCCGTTAAACAAGACGGAAGACTGGACACTTTAAAAGCAGTAGCAGCAAACGACTACATTTTTGTCGTGAATGAAGCAGTAAATAACAAGATGATGCACTATGCTGGCGTTATGACAGAAAAATCATTACCAGAAGCAACCAGAATGATTCAATTTCCAAAAGGGGAATACATCGTTGTAAAAGGGGAAGCAGGAACGTCCGAAGAGTTAAGTAATATGCTTACTGGCATTGCCTTCGGTCAAGTCTTGCCGGAAGCAAAGGATGTTGCCTATGTTGGCGGGCCAAATGCATCGGTTGAGATGGGGAAGCGTGATGGCTTAGTTTTTGGCGAAATGTGGATTCCGGTTGTTAGGAAATAAGGAGAGGTCGACATGTCCTATATCGTTGATTTTAAAAATGTTTCGACGGTTGGTTTAGAGTCTTCACCCGCAGCAGATGCTCTTGCTGGTTTACGCGCGAATGAAGCACGTTACTTTATGAACAAATATAAACATGAATTTACGGTTGTACCTGCCAGTGAGAGCCAGGAGACTCTTGATTACGTGAATCGGATTTTAAAAGAAGAACGTAATATTGAGTTTGGAGCTAAGCCTTTAGAAACGGCACGTTTTCAAGTTGAAAATATCAAATGGGCCTTCGTTTTTTATGAGGACGGTCTTGAGGTCAACGTCCTATATACGGTTGATGGCCCTAAGCCGAAACGGGCTGTTGGTTTTAAGCTTTCTGAGGGTATGGAAGTACCGAAGGAATTAGAAGGGAAGTTTAAATTTGCCAGGCAGAAATCTAATCTCGCAGGAACCATTCGCGGCTCGTTTTTTGTCATTAAAGGAGAATATTAAAGTAAGCAAATGCCATGTATATCTTGGTATTCTAATAACAAAACAGCACTTTTCTATCAAATTAGAAAGTGCTGTTATTTTTTTTTTTGCAAAAACATTATTTTAAATTTGTTTAGGTAGAAATCTTTAGAGAATTATGATAATATTAAATAAATTAAAAAGACCATGTGTAACTGGCGAAACGCGGATAACCGCGAGGGAGCACATGGTGTCGCAGCCGTTCGCCTGGGCAGAGGTAAGGGATTATATCCCTTACCTCTTTCTGTTTATTAAGGCAAAATATTAGGAGGAATATCATGAACACGATCACTTTAGAAAAAGTGAAATCCATCAAAACACTTAATAATATTGCAGAAACTGGATTAAAGGTATTCACTAAGGGTAATTTTCAGATTAACAACGACAATGAAAATCCGGATGCCATACTCGTTCGCAGCTTTAATATGCACTCAGTAGAAATCGGCAATAATTTAAAGGCAATTGCAAGAGCTGGTGCAGGCGTGAATAATATTCCGATAGAAAAATGTACAGAACAAGGTATCGTTGTATTTAATACCCCTGGGGCGAATGCCAATGCTGTAAAAGAAATGGTACTAACTACATTAATATCTTCTTCCCGCAACCTTTTTGACGGTATTGCTTGGGTAAAAGCATTGGATGGCGAAGGTGGTCAAATTCCAAAGCTGGTGGAAGCTGGAAAAAAGCAGTTTGTAGGAAAAGAAATTAAAGGTAAAACCTTAGGTGTCATTGGTTTAGGTGCAATTGGTGCCCTTGTCGCAAATGATGCGCTTGATTTAGATATGGATGTAATCGGGTTTGACCCGTTTATCTCAGTCGATACGGCTTGGAATTTGTCACGCAACGTACAACGTGCAATAACAATTGAACAGTTGTTCTCAGAATCTGATTATATTACGGTGCACGTACCGTTTACCGAAAATACAAAAGAAATGTTTAACGAAGCAACATTCAGCATAATGAAGCCAGGTGTTCATATCTTAAACTTCTCACGTGGCGAGCTTGTAAATGAAAAGCACATGGCTGCCGCTCTCGAAAACGGGATAGTTGGGAAGTATATTACAGATTTCCCAAATGAAAATGTGCTGAAAATGAAAAATACAATTCCGATTCCGCACCTAGGTGCCTCTTCACAAGAATCAGAGGAAAATTGTGCAATAATGGCGGCTCGTCAGGTGAAGGAGTTTTTAGAAACAGG
Organism: Neobacillus niacini; assembly: GCF_019749295.1. Classification (GTDB taxonomy): domain Bacteria; phylum Bacillota; class Bacilli; order Bacillales; family Cytobacillaceae; genus Neobacillus; species Neobacillus niacini_D. Next base: position 24,209 of record NZ_JACWFG010000028.1, on the reverse strand, counting down.
GAACATTAAAAACTCAGTGAATTTCCCAAATACTTACCTGCCTTATACAGGAAAACAGCGAGTATTGGCTTGGCACCACAATGTCCCTAACATGGTCGGCCAGATTACTTCCGCTATATCTAGTTATCATTTAAACATTGCGGATATGGTCAACAGAAGCCGAGGGGAATATGCATATACAATGATTGACATTGATAATAAAGTGAACGGTGATGTTATTCCAGCATTAGAGGAAAAAATCAAACAAATTTCTGGTATGGTCACCGCACGAATTATTTAAAAATTAAAGAGGAAATAAGTTAAGTTTCCATGAAAATGGAGCCAGGTTTCAATACTGGCTCCATTTTTCGTGCCTCTATTTATGATACGGTCCCCCGTAACTAGCAAGGTTTCCCTCATTTTTCCGTAAATTATATCATGCTTCCATTCGTCTCTATTACCTCTTTATACCAATAATAGCTTTTCTTCTTGATACGGCGAAGATCGTGTATTCCTTCTTCATGTTGATTTACATAGACAAATCCGTATCGTTTTTGGAAACCGTTTAGCCAGCTTAGGAGGTCTGTAAATGACCATGTACAATAACCCAGCATGTCCACTCCATCGCTAATGGCTTCTTGTACCGCCTTTATATGTACTTGGAGATATCTAATACGATACTCATCATTAACGATATCACCGTCTTCGAGATGATCATATTCACCTAAGCCATTTTCACTGATTAAGATTGGTAAATTGTATCGACTCGTGATGCGGCGAAGGGCAATTCGAAGTCCGGTTGGATCGATATTCCAATCCCAATTTGTTCTTTCGAGATTCTCATTTCTGACGGTTTTATAGAGACCTGGTACACCCGTATCTTGTGTAGTGCCTTTCTTTCCTGATGTATTCATTTTCCCTTCAGCTACACCGTCTAAAGTGTTCTTTTCAAAGGTTGTGGTTTGATAATAGTTCAATCCCATAAAATCAGGTGTACCTTCTTTTAATAATTCGAAATCACCGCTTTCGACATTTGGAGCTAAATCTTTTCTTTCTAAGTAATCCCAAGCTGCCTTAGGGTATGTTCCCCAAGCATAGACATCCATCCACCAATGGGCATTAAACTCTTCTGCATTTTCAGAAGCAAGGATGTCCTCAGGTTTAGAGGACGAAGCATATGATGGAGAGTATGCAAAGCTCGGACCAATCTTGCCGTCTGGAACATATTTGCGGAACTCTTTGATTGTACTTGCATTTGCTAGATTAGCATGATGATTGACTTGATAGAAAATTTTTTCATCCTTTACTCCTGGAGGATGAAGGGCTGTTCTATATCCAAAACTAGTAAAAATGTTTTGTTCGTTCAAGCTCACCCAATACTTAACACGGTCACCAAAGTGCTTAAATAATGTAACGGAATAATCGGTAAAGTCTTTGACAATCTCACGAGATTCCCAACCACCATACTCATCTTGAAGCGCCTGCGGTAAATCCCAATGATAGATGGTTAAGATTGGTTCTATTTTGTTAGTAATTAGCTCATCAATTAAGTCACTATAGAACTGGATGCCTTTTTCATTTACCTCTCCTTTGCCTTTTGGAAAAATACGAGTCCATGCAACAGAAAAGCGATAGGCTTTCAAACCCATTTCCGCCATCAGACGTACATCCTCTTTATAACGATGGTAATGGTCAACTGCAATATCACCATTCGTTCCTTTAAAGGTTTTACCAGGAATCCGGACAAACTGGTCCCAGTTAGAAGGTCCCTTTCCATCTTTATCCCATGCACCTTCTACTTGGTAGGCTGCAGAAGCAGACCCCCACATAAATGTGCTGGGAAAAGGCTTTAATTTCTCGTGTATCATCCATCTTCCCTCCTATATCTATTTCGCTTAGTGTAAACATATGATCCATCAACTTGAGGTTAACATGGTTTATTGGTTAAAAGGTTTTGATTCCTTTGTAAAAAATGGTATAGCGCTCCAACTAAATTGGAGTCATTTCCAAATTTACATGGATGAATTTGAATGTCTACACAATGTTCATTCGGTTTCATAACCTTAAGCTTTTCGTTAATTCGGTCAATGAAACCTTCACGCTTACTAATTGCTCCGCCGATTAAAATTTTTTCTGGATCAATGATATATTGCAAATTATAAATCCCTACTGCTAAGCGTTTAATAAACTTATCAATTTCATCCTGTACTTCTAAGTCGCCTTCATCCGCCATGTTAAACACGGTTAGTCCGTCAAGCATATAGGGGTCCATGTTTTTACGCTTTGCAACCTGCTTAACTAAACCCCAAGTAGCAGCAAGTGAACTCCAAGTCTCCCCTATTGGCTGATTCAAATAATCTTCGAGAATCATATAACCAAATTCACCGCCAAAAAGATTGCTGCCCCGGCGAACTTTTTTATCCAGAACAAGTGCTCCACCAATTCCAGTACCGATAACAATACAAATATAATCATTGATTCCTTTAGCAGCACCAATCCAACCCTCTGCTAATCCTGCACAATTCGCATCGTTTTCAAGTTCAACCGGCAGTGCTGTTCGTTCTTGGATTAATTCCTTTATATTGGGACCATGGATATATGGAATGGCCGTGGTTCCTTTAATAAACCCAGATTCCACATCTACCGCTCCAGGTAAACTTAGGGTTACTCCGCTTAATACACAACTATTTTGTAATTCTTTCACTACGGAATCAATTACATTTATAAATGAGTCAATGCCATCTTTCGGTGTTGTAACTGAATTTTTTTCAAAAAAATGACCTTCACTATCCATAAGGGAATATTTGATTGCGGAACCGCCAACATCAAAAACCGCATAATAATTCATCGATAATCCCCCCTAACACCCATAGAAGTCTTGTTTTTACTTTTTTCCTAAAATATTTACCAGAAGGTTTTGTTAGTCCCGCACGACTCCCTGACAATGAGTTCAGAGTCCGTAAATACAGGCTTTAAACTCGATTTTCCATCAATTAAATCATTTAACATATAGGCTGATAATTTACCAATTTTCTCCTTTTCCTGTTTAACGGTGGTGAGTTTAGGGTCACTGTAACGGCATGCAGCAATGTCATCACATCCGATAACTCGGATTTCCTTTGGAACATGTAATCCGGCTTCTTTAATTGCCCTTAGTGCACCTAACGCCATTAAGTCTGATGCAGCGAAAATGGCTTCTGGATATTCCTTCAAGCTAAGCATTTCCTTCATGGATCTATAGCCGCTTTCTTCATTATAATCACCGTACTGAATCCACTCTTCTCTTATTTCAAGACCGAACTGAGTCATAGCATTTTTGAAGCCTTTTAACCTGAGATTAGAAATGACAGAATCACGCATCCCGCCAATATATCCGATTTTCCGAAGGGAATTCAGATAAAAATGCTCGACCACTTTTCTAGATAAATTCACATTATCCGTCATGACATAGCTTGCCCTGGGTCCTGCTAACTCTATATCAATTCCAATGCAGGGAAAACCGCTTTCTGCTAGTTCATAAGTAGCATCCTCTACTTCCTCACCAGCAATAATCAAACAGCCATCCACGTTAAAATGCTTGCATCTAGCTAAATAACTTCCTTGATCTTGTAAGAAATGCTCATTGGAAAACAGTAAGATGTCGTAGCCAAGTAATCCAATATTTTTCTTAAAGGTTGAAATAACCTCATTGAAATATGGATGCGTCATATCAACATTGATATTACCAGCATAGATAAGGCCGATGAGATTCGACTTTTTAGTCGCCAGTGATCGAGCAGAAAAATTAGGCGCGTAACTCATTTCATTAATAACCGCTAGGACTTTACTTTTTGTCTTCTCACTTATTCCCCCATAATTATTTATGACCTTCGAAACGGTTGCCTGTGATACTCCTGCCATTTGTGCAATGTCTTTTATCGTTAAACTCATTGTGTTATCCCTTCTATCCCGTCTAAATATCTTTCCTGCTGCTAGATTACTAAGAGTTACAGAGTGAAACAATAGCTAGGCAGGTAAATCCATTATTTTACAGAACCATCCGTAATACTAGAAATAAATAATCGGTTAAATAATAAGAAAACGATTAATAATGGAACTGTAGCCCAGAATACACCAGATAAAATCATACCAAAATCGATATTATGTGTATTGCTCAATTGTGCCAATGCTACTTGAATCGTATACGTTTCTGGATCTCTTAGAATCGTAAACTGCCATAGGAATTCTCCCCAAACTGCAGTAAATACAATGATTCCAAGTGTCGCAAATGCCGGTAAGATAATCGGTAAAACAATCCTCCAGTAGATTCGAAAGTTCGAACATCCATCTAATTTTGCAGCTTCAATTAATTCATCCGGAACTGCTTCTGTAATATATTGTCTCATTAGAAATATCCCTAAAGGATTTAAAAAGAATAAAATCATAACACCTGGTAAGCTATCAAGTAGACCTGCTTTAGAAATTAAGAAATATTGAGGAATTAACCCTAATTGCGGCGGGATAATCATGGTTACTAAAACCGCCACAAAAAATATGTTTTTGCCTGGGAATTTAAATTTTGCAAAAGCGAACCCCGCTAATGAACTAATAAATAGAACCACGATTGTAACGACTGAGCACAGTACAAACGAATTCCACATCCCACCGAAGAAATCAATTTGATTTAATACCTTATTTAAGTTTTCTACCAGCATATTTCCTGGTGTAAGGGTCGGCGGAATTGAGTTGTATGCAGCACTTGGCCTTGTTGCCATCACGAACATCCAATAGAAAGGAAACAAGGACAGGATTGAAGCAATGAATAGAAATAAGTAAACAATAGTACTGCCTATGGAGAATTTTTTTCGACTTCTCTTGTCTTGATTACTCATTCCTTAACACCTCTCTTCTTCCTTCCAAAGCCTTGAGTTAATCTTATATTAATTACTGCAAATATAGTAATAATAACCAATAGAATAATCGCTGTTGCGGAAGCTGTTCCAAATGATTGTAATTTAAAGGCATCTCGATACAAGTACATGACAATGGTCATAGCTTCGTCCCTTGTGAAAGCATCAGCTCCTAAGAATACAGTTGGTTCAGAGAACAATTGCATCGAGCCAACTGTTGATGTAAATACAGTTAGGATAATAAATGGCTTCATCATCGGGATCGTAATAAACAAAAGCTGCTGAAACTTATTGGCCCCATCGACGGTCGCCGCTTCATATAAATCATTCGGGATACTTTGAATTCCTGCTAAATAAATGATTGTATTGTATCCTACCCATCTCCAGAATACCATTATTGATATTGCAATTTTCGTTCCCCATTCAGAAGCAGCCCAAGCGATTGGGTCCATTCCAAGGAAATGAGTTAAAACATAATTAGCAAGGGAGGATTCATGGTTACTGAATAACACACTAAATATAAGGGCTACGGCAACCATTGAAGTTAAATAAGGCATAAATATCGTTACTCGAAAGTATCCTTTGAACTTAAGAAAAGTCATATTAAGTAAGTAGGCTAGAATAAGGCCGACAATTAATTGTGGAGCAGTTCCCATAATCCCCATAATGATCGTGTTATACACTGATTTCCAAAACAGGGGATCGGATAACACGAGTTGAAAGTTTGCTAATCCATTAAACTTCATAGGGCTTAGGCCATTCCATTTTTGGAAGGCAAGGTAAATACTAAAAAGTGCAGGGTATAGGCCGATAAGTGTAAAAATTATGAAGAAAGGCGCTATATATAAATATCCTGAAATCATGTCCTTTTTTGCTTCAGACCTAAATTTCTTCCTTCTAAATATAGGTTCTTTCTTACTGATAGAATTCATTTTCACGCCTCGTTTCTGTTTCAAGATAGTATGGTGCCTTAAGCGCCCATATCCTTTTGTCTATTCACCATTCACATTGATGTTAATAAAGCCCTATATGTGAAGGATGGCCGGCCTACTCCCTTAATCCTTTTTTGAGCTAAAGGATGGTAAAGGTAAGCCGACCATGATTGGTGTTTGTTTGGTATTTATTCTGCTTTCGTTTATCCCCCGTGGAATTAACTTAGAAGTTTAGCAGACTAGCGCTTCATAAGTTCTTCAGTACGCTTCACAGCTGCTTTCCATTCTTTTTCTGGGTCCGCACCCTCGTTTTGGACATTTTTCAGTGCATTCAATATTTCGTTATGAATTGGAAAATATTTTTCGCCTTTATATCCAATACCAGCGATGTCTTGAGCAGCTTCAGCGAATACTGGAGCTGTTGCTTGACCACCGAAGAATTCATCTTTATTTGACTTGAACTCTTCCTTTTCATATACAGATTCAGCAGAAGGGAATAATCCATGGCTTTGGAATGATTTCAATTGATTTTCTGGTGATACCAGCCATTCAATAAAATCGTAAGCTTCTTGTGCATGTTTTGTTTCACTTGGCACTGCGATGTAAGAACCACCCCAGTTAGCAGCAAATTCGGTTGGCAATGTAGCCACATTCCATTTACCAACGGCGTCAGGAGCATTTCCTTCCATCCAGCCTTTTAACCAGCCTGCACCCAGCTCTGCAGCAAACTCACCCTTATTAACGGCATTCGCCCACTCTGGACTCCACATTTCATATTTTCCAACGATTCCTAGTTCATTTAGATGAACCGCATAATCATATGCTTTTTTCACTTCACTGTTTTCCCCAAGATTTAATTCATTCTTAGGAGTCAAATAGGCTGTTTTTGCAGCATCTAAATAGGCTCTGTATGCCATTTCGATACTATCAACAAAAGGCATTCCAGTTTTTTCTTTTATCTTTAATCCAGCTTCTTCAAACGCTTTTGGTGAATTAATTAGAGCAGCCACCTCTGCTGGGTCCGTTGGAAGACCTGCTTGCTCAAATAAGTCTGTGCGGTAGTACAATGCTTTCGGACCGATATCCGTTGGAAGACCAAATAAAAAGTCTCCATCCGCATTTTCTCCACTTTCCCATTTCCAATCTAAGTACTGGTCCTTGACATCCTTCGCACCAAGGTCATATAAATTCTCAAAACGATCCTGAGCTACTTTAAAACGGTCGAATTGGTCTATTTCAAGCATCGCGATATCAGGTGCACCACTTCCAGCAGATAGTGAAGTAAATAATGCATCGTGATGATCAGCTGTTTCAGATGATTTTACTTTAATTTTTATATTTGGATTTTCTTTTTCGTATTCTTTTGCTAACTCTTCATAACCAGTTGCACCAAATGTCCAAAAGTCCAACGTGATTTCTTCCTTTTTCCCGCCATCATCATTTGTACCACTAGATTTTTCAGTATTTTCTCCACTACAGGCCGCTAAAGAAAGTGCAAGCAGTGACGATAATCCAAAAGCAGTAACTTTTTTCATACTTTTCAAGTTCATGACCCCCCAAATAATAATATAGTTTAATAGTCTTTTAAACTTTTAGATTAAAATCTAAAAATGTACACCTCCTAAAATTTCTAGGTTCTGATTATTAGGAAACCGGTTTCCGAATTACCAAAAATTAACTAGGTAATCGCTTACAACTACATAATAATCCCTCAAAATAGATAAATCAATATATTTTTTTACAATTCTTTAAATAAAGTTACTAAAATATGGATTATAATTAAGCTATTTTTCAATAAAAAAACGAAAAAAACAGCGGTTTTGCGAGAAAAATAGCGAATTACGAAACCGATTTCGCAGATAGAAATCTAAAAAAAAAATGGGCATATCCGCTAAAGATTCTTACGGAAATGCCGATTTTTTTTTTATGTCCAGCTGGACCTACCAAATAAGTAATACCGTCCCAACCGTTATGACGATCCCGCCTATTATCGTGTGTTTTGCCGCTTTTTCTTTTAATATCCAAAAGCTCAGTATCATTGTGATGACAACGCTAAATTTATCAATAGGCGCGACAATGGAAACCTTCCCCATAGCTAATGCTGCAAAATAGCATAGCCAAGATAATCCGGTAGCTATTCCTGATAGAATTAAAAAGAGATACCCTTTTTTCGAAATGTTTTTCATGTCTTTATGAGTTCCTTGGAAAAATACAATTGCCCACGCAAATAAAAGGATTACAATCGTTCGGAGGAAAGTAGCCACATTGGAATCAACATCTTCCATACCGACTTTTGCTAATATGGAGGTTAAGGCTGCAAATACGGCCGCTAAAATAGCATAAACAATATAACGTTGTGATCCTGAAAATCGTTTCTTTTCTTCATTTTTCCCTATCAGTATAAAGGTTCCAATCCCTATAATAGCTCCCCCGGCTAAAATGAGAGGTTCTGCTGGCTCACCTAGAACAAGAACTGAAAAAATTATCGTGAGCACAACACTGGATTTATCAATTGGGACCACTTTGGAAACATCCCCAATGGCGAGTGCCTTAAAGAAAAATAACCACGAGAAACCTGTCGCAAAACCAGATAATACAATAAACCATAAAGCGCTGGTAGAAATCTGAGGAATACTGTCAAGCTGGCCGGTTATGATGACAATGATAAAGGCCATAATTAATACCACAATCGTCCGAATAGCTGTTGCTAAATTGGAATTGACATTTTCAATGCCGACCTTTGCTAAAATTGCGGTAAAAGAAGCAAATAAAGCCGCTAGTAATGCTAAAATAATACTCATTATGCACCTACTTTTTTATGTAAATTTTTTCTAGGGTATTTCCCCCCTATCACTATGTACGACTATTGTTCTAAATTTCCTTCTTATTTTTCATGTTTTATAAACATCCATTGGATAAACATTAGAACTAGAAAAGGCTTACTACCATTTAAGTGAGTAAGCCTTTAGAGTATTTCTAGGTTCCTATGAAAGGACCACCGATATTTCTGAACTAAAATCTCTCATGTCTATTAAAGACTTTGCTGACCATTTTATTGAACCCGTCATGTATTCCATTCGCCGGTCTTCCATTTTGGATATGGTCTGTATAAGTGCTCATCTGTTTGACAAAGTCCCGATTGGTTGAGATATATACATTTTGTATAGATGCGTCCGCATCCCGCACTTGCTGAGCAATCTGATCTTCAACATATGGGTAAAGTTCACCATGAAAGTCGTCATCCATAACAACACCGACATAGGCATTACGATTGGCAGCAATGACCTCCGCACGTTTAACTTCATCCAGGTTCTGAACATTCTCTTCTGCTTTCTTCACTACCCTTAACCCTGATTGGTTCGTCGTTGTGTTAGTTTGATTGTTTGTATTGGTAAAATTCAAATTTGGATTTCCTAAACTGTTTACTATATTTGCAGCACCAGCATTCCGATTACTCATTTCACCGTGCTGATCTGTTTCTCTGCCTTCTTCCTTCATATTACACCCAGCAGCAAGCGCAGAAATGAATAAACAGGCTACTAAGATTCCAAACTTCTTCATAAAATTCCTCCTAAAATGAGTTCATGCTTACAATTACCTATATCTCTTCTTTTTATGTAGTGATTAGGAGGAATTTTATAAAAGAATAAACAGAAGGTATTCAAAACACACTAAACCAATGATGAGCTTTGTATGAGGAGGATTCCCATGGATAGTGTGTTTGATTATGAAGATATTCAATTAATTCCTGCAAAAAGTGTTGTAAATAGCCGTACTGAGTGTGATACCACCGTTACGTTTGGAAGCAGAACCTTTAAGCTGCCTGTGGTACCTGCCAATATGCAGACCATTATTGACGAAAGGATTGCTGTCTACTTAGCTGAAAATGACTATTTTTATATTATGCATCGCTTTGAGCCAGAAAAGCGGCTAGGTTTTATAAAAGACATGAAATCACGCGGGCTATACGCCTCTATCAGTGTTGGAGTCAAAGAAGAGGAGTATGAATTTATTAAGCAGGCAGCTGATGAGCAGCTTTCCCCAGAATTCATTACAATTGATATTGCGCACGGGCATTCCAATGCTGTGATTAAGATGATTCAACATATTAAGCAACACTTGCCTCAAAGCTTTGTGATTGCCGGTAATGTTGGAACTCCAGAGGCCGTTCGAGAATTAGAGCGGGCTGGTGCAGATGCAACAAAGGTTGGAATTGGACCAGGAAAGGTTTGTATCACGAAGATTAAGACTGGATTTGGAACAGGCGGCTGGCAGTTAGCAGCTCTTTGCTGGTGCGCTAAAGCTGCTAGTAAGCCAATCATTGCTGATGGCGGTATTCGTACCCATGGCGATATTGCGAAATCGATAAGATTTGGTGCAAGTATGGTGATGATCGGTTCTTTATTTGCTGGTCACGAAGAATCTCCTGGAGAAACGATTGAAAAAGATGGGAAGCTCTATAAAGAATACTTTGGTTCCGCCTCAGAATATCAAAAAGGTGAACGGAAAAACGTAGAAGGCAAGAAAATGCTGGTGGAGCACAAGGGTTCATTAATCGATACGCTAATTGAAATGGAGCAAGATCTTCAATCCTCTATTTCCTATGCCGGCGGAAAAGAGTTAGATGCCATTCGTCATGTAGATTATGTCATTGTGAAGAATTCTATTTTTAATGGGGATAAAGCTTATTAGGGGATTATTACAGAAAGATGAGCAGGATTAGCGAACGGAGCCCCCAAAATCAGAGTCTTTATGAGTGACCGGCTTCTTCTTTTTTTACAGGGTTAGGGATTCTCATTGCTCTTATGAGTGACCGATTCTTCTCTTTTAACAAGGTTACGGGCTCTCATCGCTCTTATGAGTGACCGACTCTTCTCTTTTTACAAGGTTACGGGCTCTCATTGTTCTTATGAGTGACCGATTTTTCTTTTTTAACAAGGTTACGGGCTCTCATTGCTCTTATGAGTGACACCTTCTTCTCTTTTTTACAAGATTACGGGCTCTCATTGCTCTTATGAGTGACAACTTCTTCTCTTTTTTACAAGATTACGGGCTCTCATCCTAATCAGGATTCATTTAGCCCTATTTTACGATGCAAATAAACGCAAACAACCCGACTCCCAATAAATGTGGGAATCGGGTTTAACCTGCCTGAGCTTTATTCTTTTGGATGTTCTCCACTTGTTGGTCCAGCCATGTCATCATATTACTTAGAAACTTCTCTTTTTCTGGCCCATCAAAGGGTCTATGCTTTGCTGCAGGATATTCAAACAACTGTTTCTCTTTAGATGAAACTTGCTTAAAAAAATGACCAAGCTTTGTTGGCGGGGTAATTTTATCACGAAGTCCGTATTGTAACAAAAACGGCATCGTTATCTTAGGTGCCTGATTTAATACTCTTGATATACCTTGGATAAGACCGCGTCCTAAACCAGGTGTAATGATATTATGACGTAAAAAGTCTGAATAAAATTCGTCAGCACCCGCTGACTTTTTCTTCATTAATTTTCTAGGCTTTTTAATGCTGAGGTCAGGCTTCAATTTCCCCAATAAGGTTATACCGAATCGCTCAAATCTGGTCACTTCATAAGAGATACCAGGAGCAATGGCAATGATCCCTGAGATACCGGAACTAAAATCCAATACATAATCAAGGGCAATTACCCCGCCCATACTATGTCCGATAATATATAATGGTAGCCCAGGCTGCTTTTTCGAAACTAACGTTCGAAACTCATGTAAGTCGCCTCGATATTCATCCCAACTTTTTATAAATCCTCTATTCCCCGAGCTTTTTCCATGACCGCGCAAATCAAATGTATAAACGATATATCCTCCTTGAACCAGGCCATTACTTATATTGTGCAGGCCGCCGCTATGGTCACCGTGTCCATGGACGATAATAACTGATGCTTTAGGAGCTGTTAATGGTTCGATCACTTGATAAAATAATTCAGCTCCATCGACACCAGTAAAAGTCCCTTCTCTTGTCATTCTGGGGTAATCCTCCTGATGCAGAAATATTTAATGATGTATAGTATATCACAATGTTTTTGAACATATCTAATGAATAAATTTCTACTATATGGAACCCTGCTCTTGCTCCATATTTTGTCGAACATCAGGTGAGATATTTTCCATCATTGTTGAATAAAAATAGTATAAATATACATTTTCACATAGAAAGGGGAATCACTTCTTATGGATGTCTGTATTTCTTGTGGAAAGGAATTATGTCTTATGGAGAGGAACCGCTGTGAGTGCTGGGACTGCAGGGATACGACAACCGAGGCATATACAGAAGATGAATAACTGGTTTCATGTTGATTGAGATTCGTAATTAATGTGAAGGGCTGCTTGATTTATTCAAGCGGCCCTTCATTTGCTTAGTTCAAATCACTCATTAACCCAAGAAAGGCCAAGTGTCCCAACCCCTGTATGAACACCTGCCACGGTTATGAGCATTAGTTTTTCTGTTTTTATTTGAGGGAATGTATGATTAATTAATTGTTCTAACCCCTCTGCCCGTTCCTTGTCATTAGCATGTACAATGGCAACCTTTTGAACAGCTTTTGTTTCTAGGTCTTCCTTTAAATTATTGACCAGCCATGCAATTGCCTTCTTTTCCGTACGGACTTTATCCTTAATCTTTGCTGCTCCATCCTCAATCGATAAAATCGGTTTAATATTAAATAATGAGGCTAATATTTTTTGACTTCCAGACACTCTGCCGCTTTTGTGAAGCTGATCAAGATTTGACGGAACCAAATATAATTTAGTGTGCTCACGCAGGCTGTTTAATTTTGATACAACCTCTTCTATTTCGAGTCCTTGTCCAACTAATTCAATCCCTCTTTTTACTAAAAACGATAAGGGATACGAACCCGTATGGGAATCAATCGCAAATAATTTAAATCCAGCCATTTCTGCTGCCATTACAGACGTTTGATACGTTCCAGTTAATGTACTGGAAGCATGTATGGCTATGCCAAAGTCATATTCTGCTTTTAACTTTTCATAAAGGTCTACGATGTCCCCGATATTTGGTTGAGAGGATTGGAACTTCCCTTCCTCATTTTTCATTCGATCATAAAAGTCTTCTTCAGTAATATCGATGGTTTCTTTATAAAATTTATCATTAATGACAACATGCAAGGGAATGACATGGATATGGTGCTTTTCAATAAACTCTTTGCTAAGAGATGATGTCGTGTCGGTAATCCATGCAATTTTTGGCTTATTCATATTATCCTCTTCCTTCTTAATGTTCTCTTAATCTATATAAGTGGAATTAAAATAGTAGTATTGTAATGAGGTTAAGATTACAAAAAGGAGTACTTTTTCACCAGTTATATTTGTCATATATGATAAAGTTTTTTAGGTCTAACAAACATAATTGTCACCACTTTGACAAACCTAAATCAAAATCAACCTGATTTTACTTAAATAGTGGTATAGTAAAAGAAAGTATTTTTATTATTCCAAAAAGATAATTTTTAAAGTAATATAGAGTGAATTAAGTGTTTCAAAACTGAACTGATTAAAAAGAATGAGGTGTAACCATGAAACAGGAGATTTCATTTATTCCAAGAGAACAATTAAAGGCTAAGCCTGATACCGCTTCACTTGGTTTCGGCAAGTATTTCAGTGATTACATGTTTGCAATGGACTATCATAGTGACTTGGGCTGGTTTGATCCGCGAATTACGCCTTATGAGCAGTTAACACTTGACCCATCAGCAATGGTTTTTCACTATGGACAAGCAATTTTTGAAGGAATGAAAGCATATAAAACTCCGGATGGATCCATCCAGCTATTCCGCCCAGAGAAAAACATGAAGCGTTTAAATGAATCATGCGATCGGCTTTGCATTCCTCAAATTGATGAGGAGTTCTTATTAGAAGGAATTAAACAATTAATTAGCACTGAAAAAGATTGGGTTCCAGCCGGTGAAGGAACTTCACTTTACATTCGCCCGTTTATTTTTTCAACAGAGCCTTATCTTGGTGTACGCCCGGCGAAGCAGTATAAATTGTTAGTCATCCTCTCCCCTTCTGGTGCTTATTATGGCAGCCAGTTGAGTCCGGTTAAAATATACGTGGAAGAGCAATTTGTTCGCGCGGTAATTGGGGGCGTTGGCCATGTAAAGACCGCAGGCAACTATGCTGCCAGCCTGAAAGCGCAGGAAAAGGCAGATGCAGGCGGCTATGCCCAAATCCTTTGGCTTGATGCGAAGGAGAATAAATATGTAGAAGAAGTCGGCAGTATGAATATCTTCTTCAAAATCAATGGCGAAGTGGTCACTCCGAGGTTAAACGGCAGTATTTTACCAGGTGTTACCCGTGATTCCGTGATTCAATTATTAAAATATTGGAATATCCCTGTTCGTGAAGAGAAAATTTCCATTGAAGAGGTCTTTGCAGCACATAAGCGCGGGGAACTTGAGGAAGTATTTGGAGCAGGAACCGCTGCTGTTATTTCACCTGTGGGTGAACTAACTTGGAAAGATCAATCTATTATTATCAATAACAATAACATCGGTCAGCTGTCTCAGGACATTTACGATGAAATGACAGGAATTCAACTTGGTAAAAAAGAAGATCCATTTAACTGGACCGTTAAAGTTGCCTCTGTAGAAGCTTAATCTGAATATGCCTTTGTAAAGATCCAGTTTACCTGGATCTTTTTTTATGGCTGTCTTTGCAGACGAGTTTTTTTGAATTACTACAAGTTAAAATGAATCAAGCACTCTTATGATTCCCTCTTACGTATTTTTTCGGGTTCAGCGGGAACCAGCCAGCTCTTCTGATTCCCGCTAACGTAATTTTTCAGGTTCAACGGGAACCAGCCAGCTCTTCTGATTCCCTCTTACATAATTTTTCAGGTTCAACGGGAATCAGATGGCCCTTCTAATTCAAGTTGAGACATTTTCTACAAACAAAGATCATATAGAAACGATACTTTTTTTATATATGATTGAATAGAATTACAACGATAAGGAAAAGAAATAATTGAAACAATGAGTCTATCTTTCTCGTCTTAGATTATGAATAGATTTAGAAAGGATATATGAACTTGAAACGTAATAGGAAAGGAAAATTAATCTTTACATTATTTATTGCTTTTATCATTTTTTTCTTAATAAAAAACCCTTTAGGATTGAACTTCCTTAATAGATTAACGATGGAATCTGATGACTTACCAACAGAACTCCATCCTGTCGTAAAGGAGCGGAGCAATCAATTAATCCAACAATCCGCCGAAAAAGGGATTGTAATTCTGATTACGGATGACTTCCGCAGTATGGAGGATCAGAATGCGCTATATGAAAAAGGCCGGAGCTCTGAAGGAAGCATCGTAACGCATGCAAGGGGCGGCGAATCCTTTCATAACTTTGGGCTGGCGATTGACTTTGCAATTAAAACTCCTGATGAAAATATCATCTGGGATATGCAATACGATGGGAATCAGAATGGGAAAAGTGATTGGAACGAAGTAGTGGAACTGGCAAAAGCATTGGGATTTGAATGGGGCGGTGACTGGGCACAATTTAAAGATTATCCTCATTTACAAATGAATTTCGGGTTAACTCTCGCTGACTTACAGAACGGAAAACGACCTGATGAGTCGTCTTTGACAGCGGATACCAACTAGGAAGAACAGCATCCCTCATTTTTTTAAAAAAAGCAAGATCCAGAATTGAGCTCTGGATTTTTTTTTGCAGTCAATACGCACCACTTGTAAAGAGTGTTATGATTGACTGTGATTGTTTTTACAAAAATATGTTTACAATGCTACTAATGATAAATACAAGATAGGATGAAGATATGAAGAAAGAAGTTAGGCTGCAGGTTAAATCAAAGTTCGTTAATAAATATAAAAATGGTTATCCGCTTATTACAAAGGACACCGTCATGAATCCCAATGTCCTAGATGAAGAGGGTATCGTGTTAAAGCTTGTCGATGAACAGAACAAGTTTATTGCCAAAGGCTACTATGGGAAGCAAAATAAAGGTCTTGGCTGGGTGCTTAGCAACCATGAAAAAGAACAGTTTAATCATCATTTTTTTGAAAAGACCCTCAAGGCTGCCTTAGATAGAAGAGAACATTTTTTTCAGAGTACTGAAACAACAGCGTTTCGAGTGTTTAACGGTGAAGGCGATGGAATTGGCGGATTAACGATTGATTACTTTGATGGTTATTACGTTATTACCTGGTACAGTGTAGGCATTTATCAATTTCGAGACTTTATCATAGACTCATTGAAGAATTTAGTGGAGTATAAAGGCATTTATCAGAAAAAGCGTTTTGATGAAAGTGGTAAATACATTGAAGAAGATGACTTTGTCGCGGGCGAACGAGGAGAGTTCCCCATTATCGTGAAAGAAAATGGCGTCAATATTGCCATTTATTTAAATGACAGTGCCATGGTCGGTGTATTCTTAGATCAAATAGATGTTAGAAAAAAATTACGAGATGTCTATTCAAAAGGAAAACGAGTATTAAATACATTCTCCTATACCGGTGTATTTTCAGTGTTTGCCGCTTTAGGCGGCGCAACGAAAACGACCAGTGTTGACCTTGCGAATCGAAGTAAAAGTAAAACAATCGAGCAGTTTAATGTGAATGGTATTTCTGAGGAAACTCAAGATATCATAGTAGAGGATGTATTCAAATACTTCAAATATGCCGTAAAAAAAGGGCTGCTGTTTGATGTCGTGATTCTTGATCCTCCAAGCTTTGCAAGATCGAAAAAGTTTGTCTTCAGCGCAGAAAAAGATTATAAAAACCTGTTAAAAGAAGCGATCTCCATCACCGAGGACAACGGAATCATCATCGCATCAACCAATGCCAGCTCCTTTGGCATGGACAAATTTAAAGGATTCATCGATACCGCCTTTAAAGAATCAAATAAACACTATAAACTAATGGAAGAATTTTCACTACCTGAAGATTTTAAAACCAATAGACACTATCCAGAATCCGACTACCTAAAAGTAGTCTTCATAAAAAAATTAAAATAACTGGCCGCCTGAGGTGTGGAAGTGTCCACCCCAGGTGGACACTGTCCACGAGCGGTGCCTGTCACCGTGACTTTGTCACGGTGACAGGCACCGCTCCTAAAGGGAACCTACTTGAACAATAGTGAATTTTCTGTTATATTTAGATATAATTAAATACTTTCTTACTTCATTACCTTTTGAAGTGAGGATAGAGGCGCAAAGACCATTAGTACGCAGTTTGAGGATGATGAGGTCCTAGGACGATTGCGGAAAGGGGAATTTGCCGAAGTGGATGGAATCTCATTTTTCTAGACCGCTGGTTCTGCTATTGAAGAAATACAGAACTGTCATATAGGAGACTATATGGAGGGCTATCTTACGCAAAGGAACGGTTTTTTATTTTGTTTCTACTGCAGCAGCGAGCCTTCGTTGCTGTTTTTTTGCGTTAACTTTTGACTGACCTTAAAGCCACCTCTAATCTTTCAAAAAAAAATGATATAAAGGGTGAATATGATGAATTTTGGCCAAGTGTTAACAGCGATGGTAACGCCATTTGATCAGCATGGTGAGGTTGACTTTAACGCAGCAAGAACATTAGTAAATTATTTAATAGACAATGGTTCTGATGGATTAGTAGTTTCAGGTACCACCGGAGAATCACCAACCTTAACTACAGAAGAAAAGGTCAATTTATTTAAATTGGTTGTCGAAACAGCCGCAGGCAGAGTACCTGTCATTGCCGGCACTGGCAGCAATAATACAAGAGCTTCTATCAGCTTAACAAAGCTGGCTGAAGAAGCGGGTGTAGATGGAATTATGCTTGTAACACCTTATTATAATAAGCCTTCACAGGAAGGAATGTTTCAGCACTTTAAAGCGATTGCTGATTCCACTTCCTTGCCGGTAATGCTTTATAACATTCCTGGACGCAGTGTTGTAAACCTGTCGGTTGAAACCATTGTCCGACTCTCAGAAGTTAGTAATATCGCAGCAGTGAAAGAAGCCAGCGGAAATCTAGATGCGATGGCAGAAATTATTAACCTGACTCCAGACGATTTTACCCTGTACAGCGGAGATGACGGCCTAACTTTACCTGTTCTATCCATAGGCGGTGCGGGCGTGGTTTCTGTTGCCTCGCATATTATTGGTAATGAGATGCAGGAAATGATTAATCAGTTTAAAATCGGACGAGTGCAGGAAGCAGCGGTTTCACATCGCAGGCTTCTCCCAATTATGAAAGCATTATTTACGGCACCAAATCCAACACCAGTAAAAGCTGCTTTAAATATGCAAGGAGTCCAGGTAGGAGATGTCCGCCTGCCAATGATTCCATTAAATGATCAAGAAATAAGTGAACTTCAAAAGGTCCTTCCTTCTAAGTCACTCGTTTAAATTTAAATGCGAAGTTGCCTGTCCCTCTTAGGGGCAGGCAACTTCATTTTGTTGATAAAGCCTTTTATAACTAAAAGAAGAGTACTTTATTGGGGGGTCAGTTCTATAAAGCTATTAAAGTATGAGAGCCCGTAACCTTATAAAAAATGAGAAATCGGTCACTCATAAGGGCGATGAGAGCCCGTAACCTTATAAATAGTGAGAAATCGGTCACTCATAAGGGCGATGAGAGCCTGTAACCTTATAAATAGTGAGAAATCGGTCACTCATAAGAGCGATGAGAACCCGTAACCTTATAAATAGTGAAGAAGCAGTCACTCATAAAAGCAATGAGAACCCATACCCCTAGAAATAGTTAGGCCTCGAGCAGGCTCAAAATTCTCTCCTCATTCCTACCCGCTAATCAAACGTTTGATTAGTTATCTACTCGTACAACCAACTTAATTACCTGTTTGGATTTATTCTAGAAAGGATAAACTATTTGGGAGGTAAAAAGTGGAATAGGGAGAGAATTTTATGACAACAAGTCATGATGCACGATTGAATTATTTAGGACGTAATCTACTTTCAGGCTGCTTACTCGGCCTTGGTTTTGTTGCTTTTATTGATGAAGCAGTTTTCCATCAGATCCTGCATTGGCACCATTTCTATGACAAGTCGACACCTGATATTGGGCTCGTTTCGGATGGAATCTTTCATGCCTTTAGTTGGTTTTCAACGATATCTGGAGCCTTTCTTGTCTCGGATCTTCGCCGAAGGAATGCTTGGTGGCCAAAGAGATGGATAGGAGGATTTCTGCTTGGAGGTGGTGCGTTCCAATTGTATGACGGAACTATCCAGCACAAATTAATGCGTATCCATCAGATTCGCTATAACGTGGAGATTGCCCCATACGACTGGGTATGGAATATCATAGCCGCCATAATGCTGATAGCTGGGTTAATCCTTATTTTTCGGACAGGCCGGGAATCGAAAGTGATGGAAGGGACTGTTTAAATGGAACATAACCATGTCCATCAAGCCAGCGGGACAGCCTTTGACCTGCTCTTGGCTCTCCCCTTTGTCCTGGCGGTTATCGTTTATTTACGAATGGCAGTAGTCTCAAACCACCGCTGTAAACGCTGGCCATTCTATCGATTTGTATGCTGGATACTCGGAGTAATATTTGCAGCCGCTGCACTAATAGGTCCCATGGCTAAACTCGCTCATGAAAGCTTCACGGCGCATATGGTCGGTCATCTTTTCCTTGGAATGCTTGCTCCGCTCCTATTAGTCCTTGCTGCTCCAATGACTCTTCTGATGCGAACCTTAAGTGTTAGATCTGCTAGAAGACTATCACGTATATTAAAAAGTTTACCATTAAGCATTTACTGCAATCCAGTTGTGGCTTCAACCCTCAATATCGGAGGATTATGGATATTGTATACTACAGAGCTATACTCAGCGATGCAGCATAACTTCCTGCTGCATATAGTCGTACATATTCACGTATTCCTAGCAGGATATCTCTATACAATATCCATTCTCTATATTGACCCTATACCACACCGGTATGGTTTTATTTATCGCGCTGTCGTGTTAATCCTGTCATTAGCTGCCCATGGTATTCTATCGAAGTACATTTATGCTTATCCACCTATGGGTGTACCTAGAGAACAGGCTGAAATGGGAGGAATGATCATGTATTATGGCGGGGATCTAGTGGAGATCGTTTTGATTTCCATTTTTTGTCAACAATGGTATAAAGCTGCACGCCCGCGAATGACTGTTTCCTTCACACAATAAAAATATGGTAAAAGCCTGTGTTCCTTAAAAAATTATCATCCACACAGGCTTTTTGTTTATCCTATCAAGTAAGAAATAATTTCTCGATTTGTAGTTTGATGGGAATCTGGGATGTCATCACGGGTTGACTTCAGGGCAAAATAATAGGTATTGCTGCTATCTTGATAGGTGTTATTTTTTAATAAATTCATTTCCGCTCCCATGCTGTTAAAAAGCTGCTCATAAAATTGGCTCTGCGTCATCGTGTCTACTGAACAAAAATGAAATATTCCCTTGAGATTATGCTCCATAATATAGCGCAGCTGAATACCGAGTTGCACATCTGAAAGATTATTACATTCAAGATTGCTGTAGACATCTATCACGTTATTCTTTTTTATGCTTTCCTTCATACTGTTCCATCTTGGAGAATCCACCCCCCAAATCGCTGGAATTCGGATAATTTTTACCCTTTCATCTAATATGTCTTTTAATATATTTTCACACTCAATCTTAAAGTTTCCGTAATCTGATTCAGCAATTGTTAAGTCTGTTTCAGTATGTGGTTTTGAAAAATCTCCATCAAATACATTTGTTGTGGAAAAGAAATACAGCTTACTTTTCATATTTCGTAATACTTCCGCCAGTTCTTTATGAAACTTTAGCTGCTGATCAAACTCTCCTCTAATACAAGAAATCACACTATCGGGTTGAATAGATGAAATAATTTCTATCATCTTACTTATATCCTGAACCTCTAATTGGAACTGCCTATCCTCAGGGAGATTGGTTATAAACTTAGTAGAATATGTACCATAAACATCATATCCGTGCTTAAATTCATTAATTAAGGCTTTTCCAACGAGACCGCTACCGCCAAGAATAAGAATTTTCCCCATTAATTGATATCCCCCATTCACTTTGCTTCCTGTTATCTTACATACTCTCAAAAAACACAATTCTATTTCCAAAAGGATCTGTAACACTAACCTCTAGAGTATTCCAGGATGTTTTTTCAATACCTGGACGAGAATACTTGTACTTTTTTGATAAAAGATTTGCTTGAAATAAACGAATATTATCTACTTCTATTCTAATGCTTGCTCCCGGACTACAATCACCATGATGTTCCGAAAGATGAAGATATAAGCCTCCATTGGATATTTGCATATACAAAGGCATCTCATCCTCAAATCGATGTTCCCAATCCAACTCAAACTCCAAAAAGTTCAAGTAAAATTCTTTGGCCTTTTCCTCATCAAATATTCGAAATATTGGTATTGAACTTTTCATTGTTATATTAGACTTATTCAAAATATTTTCATCCATTGCTTAATCTCTCCTCTTTTTGCCTATTATGATAAAAAGTGATTACGTTTGTTATATTCAGCAATTGCCTCATGGCCTGCATAAGTTTGACTCTAAGGAAATATGATTAAATAAGTATCCTAAAGAAGGAGTTGTTTGAATGGGTATCTTTAATAAAATTGCTCTATTTTTTGTTGTCGTATATTCTGTCGTGATAATTTTAAATACTTATTTAGGAGAAACTGAACGGGTTCAATCCAATGTAATTTACCTTTTAATGAATGGATTTGCATATATTGTTTCAGCCATGGAAATGGAAAAAAGAAAAGTTGTGTTATCAAATTCGTAAATTATTTTGATACCTCTTTGTTAATCAAACGTTTGATTAGTTCTTATAATCCTATCAAAATCCTTTTATACCAAGGTTCCAGTTCATTTAATCAAACGTTTGATTAGTTATCGTTTCAGCTATTTTCTTTAATTCTATCGAACGCAAAACAATATATTTTTTCATGTATTTCTCTAAAAACATTTTATCGATTAAAACTCCAATGGGTCCCAGCCGTGATTTATATTGAAAGTGATCTATCATTAAAGTTCCTTCAGCTTCGTCCATAAACTGATGAATATGTATAAAGGACTTAAATATTCCCTTGACCATTTTTTCTACAAAACTATGGGGCTTTTCCATAAAGATTACTCTTGTGGTGCACCTTTGTTTAATCCCAAACTGTACAGACTCCCATGTCACACTGTCCCCTTCCTCCAATAATCCTTTTGGTACACCCCCAACAGCTTTCTTCTTCGTTACTAATGTAGTTCGAGCATGAATGTCTACGTCTCTTGCTATGTTAAAACAAACCTCTATTGGAGCCTGAATAAACTGTTTGTGATCAATAACCGGCATGCCTGACTACTCCGTTTCTATCATTCATTACATCATATTCCAGCTGACAATATACTCTGTCTGCTCATTTGGAAGAGGGATATTAGGTTCCTCCACAATCCAGCTGCCTTCTATATCTAATTCCTTACATGCTAATTCAAACTGACACATGGCAATTCCCATATCCAATAGCTGCATATCATATCCTAATGAAGAGCTGTAATTGGGCGTATGTTCAATGAAGAAGTGACATAATTTTCGATCAGAAGATAATAAGAGTCTCCAAGGCTGTTTATTAGAAGCAGATGGTCCAAGCCTAACCATTTCAATTGGTAGTCCAAGTGAACCAGCGTTTTCCTTGGTCAAGGGTACATTGAATTCGGAATCTGAGAAAAGCTTTTCCCAAGGCTTCTTATTATCTGCTTTTACAACGTAACGAAGTGCCTTATCGAAGACTCTTTGCTTTTGGTTCGGATAGCCAATGGGTGTTATACAGGGAATGAAATCCCCTTCTGTAAGTTGAATTTCCTGTTCAAACGAATTCCGATTAAATGTTCCACCCATCCAACAAGTACCTATGTTTTGCTCGGTAAGCATAATGACTACTTTTTGAAAAATGTAAGCAAACTCCACAAGTGAGAATTTACTATTTGTTGTGACACCGACCAAATAGGCCTGTGGATTTTTGATAAATCCATATGTCCCCAGCTTAATTCCTTTATCGCTTACATTGTTGGTTACTTGTATGAACTCGATTCTGCCCTTATTCCCAAATGGCCCAACAAGGTTTTCTTCATTTCTTAGGTAATCCATTATTTGCATTAAGTGAGAATCCTTTATGCCTTCAGCAGCATATGTTCTAACCGATTGCCGTTTTTTCATGGTTTCAATGGCTGATTGAGCTAAACTCATAAAGACCCTCCTTTTATATAATGTGGCTGTTATTGAGATTGACGCTTAAACCACTTCCATAATTGTATCCAATCTTATTTTAACCACACGCGCTAGAAAATCATAGAAAAAGATAATTACCGCTTTCCAGTAAACAAGAAAAAGAGTGATCACTATAAAAGTAATCACTCTTTTCAAAGTATTTATGGGCCTAAATGGACTCGAACCATCGACCTCACGCTTATCAGGCGTGCGCTCTAACCAGCTGAGCTATAGGCCCTTAGAAATATGGAGCGGGTGATGAGAATCGAACTCACAACATCAGCTTGGAAGGCTGAGGTTTTACCACTAAACTACACCCGCAAAAAAAATGGCTGGGCTAGCTGGATTTGAACCAACGCATGTCGCAGTCAAAGTGCGATGCCTTACCGCTTGGCTATAGCCCAATATATAATATAAAATGGGGCGGCTGATGGGAATCGAACCCACGAATGCCTGAACCACAATCAGGTGCGTTAACCACTTCGCCACAACCGCCAAAACAATATAGTTGAGGTTTAACAGTTTAAACCTTGAGATTTAATTGGTTGCGGGGACAGGATTTGAACCTGCGACCTTCGGGTTATGAGCCCGACGAGCTACCAGACTGCTCCACCCCGCGACAATAATAATCAAAAACATGGTTATTTCACTGACGTGAAAAACTTTGGTGGAGGATGACGGGATCGAACCGCCGACCCTCTGCTTGTAAGGCAGATGCTCTCCCAGCTGAGCTAATCCTCCATATAATGGAAAGTTATTTTCGCTAAGGCGAAAAAACTTTGGTGACCCCTACGGGATTCGAACCCGTGTTACCGCCGTGAAAGGGCGGTGTCTTAACCGCTTGACCAAGGGGCCTCATGATAATTTTGAAAAATAAAAGCCCCATAGGGGCAATGCCTGGCAACGTCCTACTCTCACAGGGACAAAGTCCCAACTACCATCGGCGCTGAGAAGCTTAACTTCCGTGTTCGGTATGGGAACGGGTGTGACCTTCTCGCCATTATTGCCAGACTATTTTGTTGAGGATTCATTCCCTCAAAACTAGATAATTTCAGAAGAAGTTTGTAAAACGAGTTCGCTTTAAAATTGGTTAAGTCCTCGAACGATTAGTATCAGTCAGCT
>NZ_JACWFG010000027.1 GCF_019749295.1 Neobacillus niacini | reverse complement strand
TGAAAAATATTGACAAACTATTAGCTGGTTTATCTGAACAAGCAAAAAGACCGCCGCAGAGACCTTATCTTTAACCATTATTTATTCTCCTCTTTTGGTCAAACTAAAGGTAAGGAAAAGGAGGAGCAACATGGTAAATAAGTTCGAAAAAAACACATTAAGAATATTATTCATCTTTGGAATCGGTGCTTTTTTTAATTTAATAAGAAAGCCTCCAATGAAGGATTGGATAATAATTTTTTTGTTAAAAAGTTACATTGCATCCATTTTGGATAATTTTTTTGTGAAAAAAGGATATATTAAGTACCCAGTTAACTTATTTAAAACCCTTGATATAAGTGCTTTGTTTAGTTACTTAATCTTTCCTATTACTTGTATTTATTTCAATCAAGTTACTAAGAATTCAACAACTAAAGGGATTTTATTAAAGTGCTTATTATTTAGTCTTCCATCGGCATTAGCTGAACATTGGCTTGAGAAAAATACAAAATTAATTAAATATAAAAAGTCTTGGACCTCAATACATAGTTTTTTTTCAATTGCTTCTACTTTCTTAATGGTTAGATTTTTAATGACAATAATTAGATGGGCTGCTCAGAAACAACAATAACTATTGTCTGACTTGATTCGGAGCAATAGGTACCAGCTAATAATGGCATTTCTTCTTTATCTAAACTGCACCTTTAGTTAAGGAAGAATTATAAAGAGCGACATCCCTGTCGCTCCTTTTAACTATTCTTTGAACTTTGTTTATTCTGTTTGTAAATATAGTCGATCCTATTCATTGTCCTATATCCTAAAATCCCAAGGATTATTGTATATATTGTTGTTAAAATTAAGCCAAGTATAGCAATCCAAAATAGTGATGTTATCTTCTCTTTTTTATTAAGCACACTAATAACCTCCGTCAATTATTTGTTATTAACTTGCACTTAATAAGGGAGATTATTACTTTAGCATATAAAGGCTGTATAGTAATTAATAGGTGATTTTAGTTTTTATAGGTACAATTTACACCATCTTAAAGACGAATAGAGCCATACTGATGTCGACCCTCAAAAAGAAACGCAATGATACTCTCATAATAAGGTATAAATTTTTTTAGTTCGATTAGCTTTAAGATTTCCTCTTTAGAAGCCCATTTGGCTGCTTGTACCTCTTCAGTCTGTAACTTCAATTCATTCAAATTAAAGTCATATTCAATTAAATAATAATCATCAAAGCCGCATTCAAAGTTAATAGTAAATTGTGGACGTATTTTTTCAAAGTTATAATGAATCCCCAACTCCTCGAATAACTCTCTTGAAGCAGCCTGCTGACTTGTATCGCCTGCAACCGCACTACCACCACAAGTGATATCCCAAAGGTTCGACCACCCTTGCTTAAAGGGCTGACGCTGCTGAATGAGCATCTCTCCTTTTGAATTAAATATACATACGTGTACTACTAAATGAAACTCGTCTGATGTCATTTCATCTCCACGAGTTATTTGTTTCTCTATTTTATTACGATGCTTATCATACAAATCCCACTTTTCCATTACTAAACTCCTTATGTATATTTTGTAACAAGATTCTCATTATACTTTGAACTACTCACCCCTTAACGACCTTACCAACTCGCTATTTCAAACCTTATCATATTCTCAATAATCTCCCTCCAAATTTATTGAAGTAATCTGCTTCGTTAGTGAAGTAAGCATTACTTATCTCGAGTGTTGTTTTTGTTTCGTTTTAAAAATCGATATAATCCAAAACCAATTCCCCCCAAAATTACTACCCAAAAAATAATTGGATAAATAGCACCAACCGTTTCCATTTTCCTCATTCCTCTCCTCTTCATCTCTTTATTTCTATACGTTTTCACCAAAGTCCTTTTACACTAAAATGCCCAGTTACTACAATAAGAAAAAGCAAGACCGTTGTTCCAGTAATGCTACCCTATATTTTAAGTGTAATATGTCACAAACCACCTATCTGGATATTAACTTTCACAACATAAAACCCAACAATTGAAAACCAAAATGTAACTTTTCAATTGTATAAAAATCGATTACTTGTGCTGGAAAACCGGATGAATGTTGGGATTCTATTTTCTCCCCATAAGGATAAGGGATAAAAGCACAAGCAATTGTAATAATAAAACTTAGTAAATAGAGTTTTTTCTTACTCATTTGAAATCCTCCAAGAAAAAATACAGACTTTTTTAGATGAATTTAATTGGAAACTTTCTCATAATTTTACAATTCTATACTTATCTAAAAAAACCTTCATTCTTACACTAACCTGCATCGTTAGCTCAATATAAAAAAGGATTGCCGCAGCAATCCCTCGTTCTTCAACTATTGCACCCATTAGTTTAATAAGGATTATAATGTTAGTCATTTGCTCACCTATTAATTGGATTATTAAGTCCTATAAAAGAAGACTTTCTTCAATACTATCATATGTAAATTTTCCCTTTCTTCAACTAACCTGCATCTATAGTTGAAGAATAAACTCAACAACATGTCTAAAAAAACGTAAAAAGGAGAAGCCCTTTGAACTACTCCCCAATATCATTCTACATACGTTACTTTGATACCTTTTTAACTGAATACAAACAAACGAGGTTCAGAATACTAAATGAGTACTAGCTAAAGTGGAGGTATTCATAATGAAACTATTTAGACTTGGACTTGTTTTAGTATTGGTACTAACTGGATGTAATCAAGCAGACACAACAAAACAACAAATCAAAGATAATACAACAAATAAAGTATCTAATGTATCTAACACAAATAACAAAGGAAAAGCAATTGGAAAAGAATACGGTGGTAAAGGAACTGGTTATGGACAAGTTAAGAAGATTGAGCCTAGTCAAACAGTTCCGCCTTTAGTTGAAGCTCCAACACCAACAAAAGAAGAAGATTTAATTGCAAAATCGGTTTCAGAGCTTACTCATTGGGATGTAAAAAGGGTTGAAGTAAAAGAAGGAACAAATCCGGTTGTCTTGGTTTATTTAAATGAGGCTCCCAGCGATCAAGGATATCCAGGGTGGTTTGTTCAAGATAAAGAAATGACTATTGACACTATAAATTATCATTATGGTAACGGATTTGTTAATCGCTATTCAGACCTTATATCTACTCCAGATGGCGAATTATATATCAAATTTTATAAGGTGCGCCCAGCAGAAGAGATTCCCAACACAATAGAAGGAGTAGTAATAGCATTAGACAAAGTATTAACTGAGCAAGGATATGAGCACGGCAAAGTATCGATTGGATATAATTCAGGGGTTCAATTAATTTATGTTGAGGGCGATCCCATTGAAATGAATGAAGAAATTTCATATGCAGTGCATGATTTAACAGGATTCTATTTAGATAATGTAGGTTATACTCAAGGCAAAAATGCTTATTTACCCCTAGATTTTAATAAGTAAGAATCATCAATAAGTAGCCTTCAGGTTGCTTATTTATTTGCCTTGTATTACTGGTTAATTTTAAAACCGCTTTTCATAATGAATAAACATCAGGGGAATTAATCGCCTTGAAAGTTAAACGTTCGAAATTAATAAATCCCCCTTCGTCATTTCCTTGCGTTTTGTGAAATTCCCATTTCTCCCATTTGGGCACAATGGGTGGGCGACATTACTTCCAGCAGCAAGTCCTGAGCTGCTAAATACTTTCTTTTGCATTATCTTATAGGAAGGTTTCTGAGAATTGTTCTTCTGAAATTACCTTTAATCCATTTCTTTTTAATAAAGCAGAAGTGACGCCCATCCCCTCAAGTTTTTGACCAATGAATTCACCGTTATAAATCATTGAACTGCCACAGGATGGGCTATATTCCTTTAGTACTACTAGGGTCGCATTTATTTCTTTCGCTTTATTTAGAGTAGCGTAAGCACCTTTTATGTAAAAGTCCGTGACATCTTTTCCTGACTTTTCAATTACTTTAGCCTTTCCATCAAGTACATCTTCTCCGTTTCCACCTATTATTTCAGCAGGTTCTCTGGGAGTTGAAAATCCGCCTAGTAATTCTGGACATATTGTAATAGCTTTATTTTCTTCTACAAGTTTAGCTATTCCATTATTAAAACTGTGTGTGCTGTTATATCTCACCTTCAACCCCGCTAAGCAAGAACTTACCAATATCATTTATAACCCCCTCTCCGAATAAAACTTCCTAGTAAATTTTATCAAAAATTTCTTTGTTGACTTACCTGCTACTTTAGTTCAAAAAAGACTGCAGTAATTAGCAGCCTGTACTTAAAGGAAAGGCCCTATAGTTTAAGAAATATATTTCAAAATCTTACTAGGAAGAATAAAGTTAATAATTAATTGTTAGCTTTGAGACTCAATAAGTCCACGATTTGAGCCAACCAAAAGGCAATAAATCCGGTGCTAATTGCGATTGCAACTAATGCAATAACTGCAATCTCTTTTAATTTTTTTCCTTCACATTAATTTCTCCTTTATGGATATGAAGACTGGTTGTTAGACTAGAATTAACTATCCTTTTTAAGCTAACCTGCATTGTTAGCGTGAGTACATTTCTTCACAAACTTTATTTCAACTCAACACATATTTCCAATTATAAAGTACTTCATAAGCATTGTGTAAGACAATTATATATCCAAATTGGGGTGCATTTTTCCTATACTGTTTTTTATGTAATTCCAACACAAATGGCTTTAAACCAACAAAAATGAGTGTCAATATACAAATTGACACCCATTTTAATTACATTTTGAATGTTTGTGATAGGAAACGGGACCCGTTTCTGAATTAGCTAGTCTTTTTTCGTTTTATTTCTGAATGAAATTGTGGGGATATATCACCCATTAAAACCAAAACTTCCTCATAGGTCATACCACCATTACCGGTTTTTGGGTCCCCAATCTTTATCTTTTCATAATTCTCTAGCGTAACGTTTTCATTTACTAATAATTTTTCATTCGTTTCTTCCACAACATTTTTTGAGGATTGACATCCCATCAAAAATAGACTAACGACCAATATTATTATCGATAATACCCAATAGTGCTTCTTTGCATTTCCAATCATAGTATTGCCCCTCCCCCGGAAAGCTGATTCTTATTACTTATACGTGTTTAATTGTTTAATGTTTCATTTTAATTCTATACGTATCCCCCCGCTATACTAATTTTTCCGGTCAGAGCCTTTGGTCATTTAATGGAATATTCTCCCTTTATACTCCTTAACGTGATAAAATAGGAATATATGTTCTCGAACAGAGGTGTAAAGTTAGATGTTAAATAATGAAGAAGATGTAAAAAAACTAATCCGCAGCGATGAAAAAATGATGGAGATTATAAAGGTTGCAAGCACACTAAATTTACCTGACTGGTGGATATGTGCAGGATTTGTGCGTTCAAAAATCTGGGACACGCTGCATGGATTTAATGAAAGAACGGAGATCCCGGATGTTGATGTAATCTATTATGATAACAAAAACATGGATGAGAAATTTGAAAAGAAACTAGAGAATAAGCTAGTAAGCATAATGCCTACTATTCCTTGGTCCGTGAAAAATCAAGCAAGAATGCACTTGATTAATAATCTAGCACACTATACTTCTTCGGAAGATGCTATTTCACGGTTTCCGGAAACTGTGACATCTCTAGGAGTGAAACTGGACATGGAAAATAATTTAGTTCTTACTGCTCCTTGGGGATTAGATGATGTTATCAATTTAGAGGTGAAACCGACTCCCTATTTTACTGAAACAAAAGAACTTGCTGCCATTTACGAGGAACGAATGAAAAAAAAGAATTGGCAAGCTATTTGGCATAAGATTAAAATCCAACAAATCAATTGAAATATGGCTTATAACAAAAAAATGCAGCCAGTTTCCCAAGCATGGGACTGACTGCGTTTACTGCGATAAAAAAGACAACGATTATGTTGATCCTTTCCTACAAAATGGGGCAAATCATTGCTGAAGACTTTGTAAAGTAAAATAATCAAATGTCATCGGAACGAGTTGACCGCTTACTGGACTTGCTCCATAAAGTCCTACTTTGCTAACTTTAATATCTGTTGTAATGGGATCAGCTGCTTTTTGCCATTCTCCATTGGCCCA
Organism: Neobacillus niacini; assembly: GCF_019749295.1. Lineage (GTDB taxonomy): Bacteria > Bacillota > Bacilli > Bacillales > Cytobacillaceae > Neobacillus > Neobacillus niacini_D. Next base: position 66,069 of record NZ_JACWFG010000027.1, on the reverse strand, counting down.
GAAAAAGGTTGAAATAGTATTACCGGTTTTCTTGATTTTCAAGTAAACACTTTCATCACCAGGATGTTGTGCGATGTTCTGTGCTTTACTATATTTTGCATCTTCTTCCTTCGCGGTTTCAAGCTTTAAGCCATTATCCCAAACGTGACCGAAACGGACATAATTATCTGCATCCTCCCAAAGGTATAAACCACCTTGCTCATGGTTATTTTTGACAGAGGCGTTCAGTTTCGTCGTGATTTCAAAGTCACCAGCAGGTGCATCCTGAAGGAACATATTTTTAATCGAATTGTTGCCTTCATGTGAATCGCCTTGTTGTGCCGTGATCATTAAATGACCAGGCTTTTCTGTTAAGCTCCATTTAGAAGCATCTTCCTGGAAAATCGACCAAGCTTGTGACAATGTAGTGCTATCAAATTGATCCACTTGTGCCCCTGCTTCAATTGGCGGAATCACCATGTCTTTAAATTCTGCTAGTTGTTTGGTTAAAGTTTCGACAGCAGCAAATTGTTCATCGGTAGTTGCTTTGGGATTGTTGTGTACCTTGTTTGCTGCTTTGATGGAGTCCTTCAAAAATTTAATTGCTTCGTTTGAATAGTCTCCAGGCCCATCTCCTTTTTTAGCACCCTTTTGAGTGGCCTTTGCATCCTCGATCTTATCTTTTAAAACCACCTTCGCTGAGGATAAGGCGATTAATGACTGGTTAGCTTCACGTACTGAGTCTTCATCCATTTTCACCAATTTCCTGTCATAAGTTAGAAGACCATTTAGCTCACCTTCTACATCGGTTGTTTGCGTATAAACGGCTGCACTTAGACCATTACCATACATATAGCGTTTTAACGATTCAATATATTCAACATACGTATTAGTGACTTCTTCTTTGTCTTTCATCATGACATAATTCCAACCAGTTGTGCCCCACTCATGACCTGGTGTTGCTAAACCGAGTCCACCATATTCCCCAATAACCGCAATTCGGTTTTCCTCCACTTGAGGTGATCTAGGAGCCGTATACGTATGCCAGTCTAATACATCCCCTACATTTGCATCAGTCCAACCGCTTGCATTTGAGACTAAACGAGTCGGATCAAGACTCTCTACCCATCTTGTCATTCGTACCGTATCGTATTGGCCCCAGCCTTCATTAAACACAGTCCATAAGAAAATGGATGGATGATTATATTTTTCTTGAATCATTTCATTAAATTCACTTTCATATTGTTTACGATCGGCATCTGTTGCTCTAGCCCCGGCACCTGAACCTTCCATGCTCGGCATATCCTGCCAGACAATCATCCCTAGTTTGTCTGCCCAATAATACCAGCGTTCAGGCTCTACTTTGATATGCTTTCGTATCATATTGAATCCAAGTTCTTTTGTTTTTTCGATATCAAATTTTAACGCTTCATCTGTTGGTGCCGTTAAACCACTCTCCGGCCAGTACCCTTGATCTAAAGGCCCCATCTGGAAAATAAATTCTCCATTTAACAATGGACGAAGCTGCCCATTTACTTTGCCAAGCGAAATTTCCCTCATTCCAAAATAGCTTTTAACGGTATCTAGAACGCCAGTGTTATCCTTTACATTGACTTGTAAATCATATAAATATGGATCTTTTGTCGTCCATAAGTGTGGGTTTGGTACAGAGACTGCGAATGTTTCTCCTGCTTTACCGCTAGCCACTCCTACTTTCTTTCCTTTTTGATACACAATCGCTTCAATCGTTTTATTTTCGAGGTTCTGACCATTAACGGTTACATTTACTTTATCTTCATGAATATCTGCTGCCGTTTTGATTGATTCAATATGTGCCTCTTTAACTGGTTCTAACCAAACAGACTGCCAAATTCCAGAAGTAGATTCATACCAAATACCTTCCGGATTCGTAGTTTGCTTGCCTCTTGCTTGGCCGCCTGATGTCTCGTCATGGACTTCTACAATCAATTCATTGTCACCTTTTACTAAATGATCGGTAATATCAAAGCTGAAGGCATCATAACCGCCAATATGCTCACCTACTTCTTCTCCGTTCACATAGACGACCGTTTTATAATCAACGGCATCAAAATTCAATTTAATCCTTTCACCATTCCATTTAGATGGTACGGTAAAGCTTCGCTTATACCACATATGTTTTTCCTGTCTATCAATTCCGGATAGGTCGGATTCGACTGCAAATGGAACTAGGATCGATTCTTCTAGTTTTTTACCTGTAGGAACTGCTTCCCCTTCTGCTGCACGCTGGAACTCCCACTCCCCATTCAGGTTCAGCCAATTCTCCCGTACCATTTGAGGGCGTGGGTATTCTGGCAAGACATTTTTAGGGTCTACTTGATCAGCCCACGGTGATTCGATGTTGTATTGTGAAAGGTTTTCGGCTCTGTTTAAAAATTCCGCTACGACTTTCCCCTCTTTGGTTACGATATTACCTTTTCCATCATAACTGACTAAAACATTATTAGCCGATCTTTCATAGATTGGTGCACTGGTTTCAAGTACAATGGTTGACGGGTCATCTTTCTTTAATGAAAGATTTACAAGATCCCATTGCCGCCCGCTTAAGTTGACTTTAAAACTCTCCTGAAGGCCTTCCGGCAGACCTGCCAGCTCATGGTTAAATACTAATTCAACGTGTTTCCCATCTTCTAATACTTTTATCGTTTTAATATCATTACTTAAACTGTAATCATCTGGAAGAAAAAAGGCACTGCTTGGAACAATTTGTTTTTCAGTACTCGGACTAGACCAATAGAGTCTAAGATTCGATCCACCATAATTTTCAAAGTATTCAATTTTGATATCATATTCTTTTCCAGCTTCTAATGTAATGGGTGCACTTTTTTGCTCAATATCCCATTTATCCTCCCAAAAATCGATTGCCAATTTTCCGTCAATCCAAACCCTGAATCCATTATCACCAATCATATAAAACGTATAATCCTCGGTATGCTCCGGAACAATTTTACCCGACCATCTGACGTTAACATCATCCTGTTGACCAGTAAATAGATTTAAAGTTGGTTCCAAATCAGGAAAATTAATATTATAGTCGACAATCGTTGTTTTCAATTGATTGAAATCAAATTTCCCTGGACCCGATGACGTATAATATTCTCCTTTAAGTCCATGCACTTTCTCCATATCGGCTGCTTTAACTGATGAGGGTGTTGCAGCACTAAGTCCGACTGCCTGTGAAAGAACCATGGTCATGATCGTTGAATAGACTAATAATTTTTTCTTCATTCTCTTCTCCCTGCCTCCATTACTATCACTATTAGATTTAAACTGCTTACATCCTGCTCGTTGCGACCTCCTCCACATTCTTGTTTTCAACTACAACTTTACCAAGAAATGTGTTAGAAATATTTACAATAAGACGCTAAGATTTGCAATTTTCTGATATCGTTTATTATCCCCGCTTAAATTGAACAAAAAAAAGTAGAAGATGAACCTTCTACTTCACTCATTTACTAATACTAGTATTTGTTCTAATCGCTGCTTTACCTCTAACATAGAACGTCCTGAATGATAGCAAGCCTTCCAAGGGTTCCCTAAGTCTCCTATTAAAGCATTCCCCTCCTTGTCTACTAATTGCCGCCATTCTCCTTGTTTCCAGTTAATGAGATATTTCTTTGAGAATTCCCATGTTTTCTTAAAGGCAGTGAGCATTTTGTCATCATTCAATATTTCATACGCATCCAAAAAACCCACTAAAGCTTCTTGGTTTTGCCAGAATTCTTTATCCGTAATATACGCTGCACCTTGATGGGGACCGTCTCTGTACACGCCGCCTAATTCAATATCGTACCCAAATTTTAACGTGTGGTATGCTATTTTTCTCGTTAGTTCATAGAAAGAATGTTTAGGAAGACCAAGTACTTCAACAGCTCTGTTTAAAAGCCATACTAATTCAAGATTATGTCCGTAGGAAGTTGTATCTCTTGGTTCATCAATCTTTTGAGAGCCTTGTCTTTCAGCATTCCAAGTCCTACGAATGGATATTGCAGGTATTGGCATAAATTCTCGATTAAACTGATTGCGTCCACATCCGTCCTCATGATTGATCATATGATTTAGGATGAGGTCGATGATTTCTTGTAATTTTCTCTTGTGGTGTTCTTTTTGGCTGCATTGCGCTAGAACCGTAAATGCCTCAAGAAGGTGCATATGAACATCAAGAGATTTTCGGTCACCTCCACAAAACCCCTCAGCAGATACTTGCCAATCATGTTCAAGGTTTTCATAATACCCGCCATTCAAAGTATCACAACAATAGATCTGCAAAAGATTGTACGTTTTTTCCGCGCAGTCTAGAGCAATTGGGTCCTTTGTCACTTGGTAGAACTGTGATAGTGCATAGATCGCAAAGCTTTGACCGTATACGACTTTTCCAGGGTCAATGAGTGTTCCATCTCTTTTAACCTTCCAATACCAACCTCCGTGTTCATGATCCCAAAAATGATCTAATAGAAAGTTAACTCCTTGCTCGGCCATAACTAGAAGCTCTTTATCTTTTGGATATAATTGATAAAAAGCTGAAAATGCCCATATCATCCTGCATTGGGTTACTATGTATTTGTCTGTATCGTCACCTAACGACCCTTCTGCGTCAAAACATGTGAAATATCCTCCATAGTGATTGTCAAACCCTTTTTTTAACCAAAAAGGAATAATCCCTTTTTTTAAGTGTTCCTCTACTTCCTCTAATATTTGTTGAATGTCTATTACTGAAGTCTCCAATGTGTTCATCTCCTTATTATAAAAAAGGGACAGCAGCAATCTAATGCTGCTATCCTTATATCTGTCAATCTTACTGTCTATGCTGCTCCCATATTTTTATTAGCGCATTTGCATCTTCATGGAGCACTTGTTTTCCTTCTACCGATATAAATTTACTCATTGCTTCGTTATTGAGGTGTTTTAAGAAATCATTCATTTTTTTCATTGCTTGTTGTTTATCCCCTATCTTAAGTTGGTGGGAAGCTTGGTCTAGACTGTTCTTTAATTGGCTGGACAAAGGAAGATTTATTTTTTTAGTATCTTCATAGCTTATGATGAGTTGTTTAATAGAATCGATACTGGTGGTCACTTCAATATTTAGTATATTTGATTTTACGGTAAGGCCATTCAATGTCACTTGTACAAAAACCTCAGCAGTCCCGGCTTGATGAGCAATTAGCTTCCCTTCCTCGATGCTAATCACATCTTCGTTGCTCGTTACATAGACAACGTCGGCTTTCGTTAAGTCTGCTTCTTTCCCATTCGTAAGTCCGCCAATTACTTTGAGTTCGGATGTTTGGTTTCTTTGCAAGGTCGTATGCTCCGCCTCGAGGTTAACCGACTTAAGAATCATTTTGTTCGAAGGCATTGGCTGCGGGGTGACAGTTGGTCCCCACACTTCCATTATGTCCGGCCCATTTTCTTGTGGAACAAATTGTACTCTATCAATCGCTAGTTTTCTTGGTTCAGTTGCCTTCGTACTATTATGAGTATGGTAAACCATAAACAATTCCGTTCCGTCCGGTGAATGAATGAGAGAGTGATGTCCTGCCCCTGGGACAACAATATTAGATTTCATAATCGGGTTGTTTTCGTACTTTGTCCATGGTCCCATCGGAGTTGGAGCTGTTGCATAGCCAACACCGTAATCAGGGCTTTCAAAATGATTAGCAGAATAGGTTAAATAATAGGTATCTTTATGCTTGATGACAAACGCACCCTCATTTACAGGATAGGATGGCTGTTTTGTACTCTTTTCCCAATCCTGTGAAGCTCTCATTACAAAGGTTACGGTATCTTCTTTGATGGATTTCATGTCATCGTTTAACTCGGCAACATAAATGACATTTCCTCCCTCAAAGCGGACAAAATACATGTATTGTTTGCCATCCTCATCGGTAAAGATATGCGCATCAATCTCTGGCGTATTTGGATGAATCGGTTCCATCTTTTCCTGAACAAACGGTCCTAATGGAGAGTCGCTTGTCGCAACCGCTAATCTCTCCTCTACTGCATAATACATGTAGAATTTACCGTCTTTTTCAATCACCTCTGGTGCCCAGAACCGGTTTTCTCCCCAAGAATTGTCTCTATGCAGGGCCCATTCATCATGTTCTTTCCAGTTTACAAGGTCGGTAGAGGTGTACACCTTTATTCCATTCTGCATCATCGGCCAATCCGCTGTATGCGTACCATATAAATAATAGGTCCCTTCATGGAACAGTACATAAGGATCCGCAATTCCTGGCATGACAGAATTTGTATAGGTCGGGCCTGTAATTTCCTCCTTATAAGGAGTAACTTTCACGTTATCGAATGAGGCATCCGCATGCCACGTTCTAAAGCCTATTTTTCCAGTACTTAAATGTGTATTGCTGACTAAGTCGAATTTAGGATACGGAATCGTATTTAATGGGTTGTCGTTAATGTATGCCTGGATATGGCCTTCCGATAACACCACTTTCAGATGATAGTTTTCATTGTATTTAACCGGGATTTTTCTAGAAGCAATCTCGGTCCACTTGCCCTCTGAGAATTGTCCAAGAACGGCATTCTGATTTTGGGCATTTATTCCAAGAAAATAACCTTCCAGCGAATCGGCTCCTACAGCTAGATCGGATGCTCTAAAAATCAGTCCTGCCTCGGTGCCACTTGTAATTTGAACATCTGCTTCTAACATATAGTCTGTGAATTCAGGATTCTCTAAGACCGTTTTATATCCTGGACCACTGTTTACTGTGTATTTGCCGTCATTTACCTTCCAGTTACCACCGTAATGTGACCAGCCATCTGCTTCATGATCATTAAAGTCATCTTGGAATACTGGCTGCTCTTTATCACCTTCAACTGTAACAACGACTTCATCGCTATAGGTCCCTGATTCATCTTCTACTTTAATAATGGTTCTGCCAACTCCTTTTGCTTCAACCAAACCTTTATCAGATACTGTCGCAATCAAAGGATTTTTAGAGCTCCATTTAACATTTTCACTTGGACCTACATTCTTTAATTGACTATTTTCCGATACTTTTAAAGAAAGCTTATCTGCGTCCAGCTTCACTCCACCGGATATTTCTCGGACCGCAAAGTATTCAAAAACCGCATCAATTCTATCGTTTGAGGCTACGATATTATTCGCAAAGAATCCGACTTTGATATCCTTCAGGTTCGCTGTCAAAGAATCAGCAGCTTGAATCCATTCAAAACCATCCCAATAGTAGGTGGTATATTGATTTCCTATCTTCTTTATTTTTAATGTCATACTATTGCTGCCGGGGTGTGGCGCAAAGTTGCCTGGCTTCTGGTATACCTGTTTTATTTCATACGCTGTTTCAATGGTTGGACCATCCGCCCAAACATGTGCTAACTTCACTAAATTATCTGCATCCTGCCAAACAAATAAGCCCGCTTGCTGATGATTTTTCGCAATGGGAGCACTCACTTTTGTGATAATCTCAAAATCTTTATCTTTTTCAATCTCTTGTAAAAATACATTGTTCTGGCTGTTATTATTTTGATAAATGTCTGTAGGTGTCGTATGAATCGTCATCGAACCTGGATTTTTTGTTAAACTCCAATTTTCCTTACTTTCTTGGAAGATGTTCCAGTGACGATCTAATGTTGTTTGATCAAAGTGATCGACCGTAAAGGCAGAAAGATCTGGTTCGCTTGGTTCACCGCGGACAGTAATTTCAAATTCAGCAGCGACTTTTCCATCCACACTTTCAACTTTGATTATGGCCGTACCAGGCTCGACTCCATTAACAGCTAATGTTACTGTTCCTGTAGCTGAATCCCTTCCAAATTCGGATACTGTTGCAATCTTAGAATTCGATGATGAAAGCTTAAGATTCTTATCCGTACCGACAATTGGGCGGATACTCGCTTTCACTGTTACATTATCACCCTTACTGATCGACATCTCTTTGTTCTCGGTGCTAATGCTTTCAATCTTTACTTCTTTATCACTTGTCTCCACTGGTTGGAGGACAATTCTGTCAATTTCAGCGAAATTGGTTTTCTTTGAAAGTTTAATCGTATTTCTTCCAGTCTTTAATGTAACATCCATGGATGAAGGGTTGTAATTTTCCCAGCCATAATTCTTATACTCTATCACTTGATTAGGGCCATCATTGACGGTTACATTGTGCTGTGCAGCTGCACCCGCAGAAGTTCCGTTGGCTGCCATCACGACAAGGGTATACAATCCTGGCTCTTCTACCTCGACATCAAATTGAACATAATCACTGTTTTCATGATCAAGTCGGCCTACCACTTTCTCTCCTGAAGCATTGGCCGAATTCCGAACAAAGGCAATTCCTCCTACTACAGCATTCTCTGCTTCGTACTCATATCTTCGTATGTCTGGTGTTCCTGAAGGTTCCTTGAGTTCTGCACCATATGAAACAGCTGTCCCAAAATTAGGGGTTCCATCTTCGTTCCATGTAAACTTCTGCGCTCTCACGCTGCGATTCGCCCACCCGCCATTCGAATTTCTAAAAGCATGATAAACCATCCAATCCTCTTTTCCATCTGGTGACTTGGTAAAGCCATGATGTCCTGTTCCAAATGCTTGACCTTCTGGATTTTTTCCAAATACAGGTGTACTTTTCTTCGTCCAAGAAGAAGGATTTAAAACATCTCCATCCGTATTGGTTAATTGTCCTAACACATAGTCATCCATCCAGCTGCCATTGGCAGAATAGATAATTGATATCGTTCCATCCTTGATGATAACTTCCTGACCTTCCTGAATTGTACCTTCCCATGGTAGTGTTGGTGATGAGATTTCCACGCGTGGTCCGCTAATGGTCCAAGGGTTACTCATTGGAGCAATATACGTTCGCTGCGGCATGCCATCGTTTGCATTGCGCCAGCCGGACCAAACAAAGTACATGGACCCATCTTCCTTTTGAAAGGCCATTCCATCAATCGCCCAGACATCGGATGGATCACTTATTTTCCCTTTAAATGTGTATGTCCCTTGTGGATCTTGAGAATTCCCTTCCAGGACATACATTCGATGATTCTCATTTCGTCCATCATCAGCAGCGAAATAGATATACCACTTTCCATTTAAGTACTGTAATTCAGGTGCCCATATTTCTTTTGAGTACATCGTCCCGCTTGGAGGTGTGTACACCGTAACACGCGGGGCAGTTCCGATATCTTGTAGTCTTTTGGCTTTAGCCACAATGATGGAGGTATCTTTATCGGATTTTACGTAATAATAATACCCATCCTTATAGACTACGCTGGGGTCAGCAGAGCCGGCATGACCTGAAACAGGAACAATCGGATTTTTAAAGGTATTGGGTATATTAGTTTCCTCTACTGGTGCTGCCTCTGCTTTTTCTCTTGAAAAAGAAGGTAAAAATGTGACAAGAACAAGGGTAAACACTAAAACCTTGTGAAGCAATGTCTTCCTATTGGACCGGTTTCGTTTCAAAAATAAACACTCCCTTCCTATACTGATCAATCTCCTAACCTAATACATTCGTTACAGAATGAAATTTTCCTACTTAAAGTCACCCGAAACAGGCTGCGATGGAACGGGGAGTGATGGATTCTGCTTTTCCAAGCGAATGACCTTCCTTCTTCCTCTTCTCATAACAATCAAGCGTTGGAGCAAGATAAACAAAAAGAGGAGAAATCCTACAGCAATCTTCGTCCACCATGAGCTTAGCGTGCCTTGAAACATAATCAATGTCTGAATGATTCCCATACTTAATACGCCGAGAAGCGGTCCTATTAAATAGCCGAATCCGCCTGTCAACAAGATCCCGCCAATGACACACGCTGCAATGGCATCCATTTCCATCCCCAGCAAATGCAATCCATAGCCAGACAGCATATAAAAGGTAAAGACCAACCCACCTAAGGAAGCACAAAATCCTGAAAGTGTGTAAACCAAAATAATCGTTCGTTTCACCGGTAATCCCATTAATTTGGCAGACTTTACATTTCCGCCAATCGCATAAACATTGCGACCAAATTTTGAAAACTTTGCCATGTAAATCGCTATGATCACCACCATGATGGCAACAATGGCCCCGATGGATACATAGCTATCTCCCAGAATGTAAACCTTCGCACGTGAAATACTGCTATAGGTTTCATTGGTAATGACGATACTGTCGGTACTGATGAGAAAGCTTGCACCCCTCGCTAAAAACATACCTGCAAGTGTGACAATCCAAGGATGTAAATCAAAACGGTCAATCATATATCCTTGAAATGCACCAAAAATGATTCCGATTAGCAGTGTCACTAGGATGACGATATAAGCATTCACACCCTGCTCCAATAATGATGCAGAAACCATACTGACAAAGGCCACTAACGCCCCTACAGATAAATCAATTCCACCTGTAATAATCACAAACGCTAAACCAGTGGCTACAATGATTAAATAGGCATTATCAATGAAAAGATTTAAGATTACCTGGGTACTAGAAAATCCTGTAAAAGAAAAAGAACCATATCCATATAACAAAAGAATAAGAGCCGTGGTGGCAACAATAAAGATATGATTCTCCTTTATACTAAACGGAAGTGATTTCATGAGAAGCTCACCTTCTTCTTCGTAAACTTTAAAAATAGCTTTCTAAATTCTTGAGATTGAAATAAGCAAACTAGGATAACAACGATTGCTTTTACCACCATGACAATTTGCGGATTAATCCCTACGGAATAGATGGTTGTTGAAAGTGTTTGAATAAAAAATGCTCCCACGATCGTTCCGCCAAGAAAATATCTGCCTCCACGCATCGAGGTTCCGCCAATTACGACAGCTAAGATGGCATCTAATTCAATCCACAATCCTGCATTATTGGCATCCGCACTGCTCACATTTGCACTGACGATAATGCCGGCTATGGCAGCACAAACTCCACAAATGGTATAAACCAAGATGATCATTTTTTTCGGCTGGATTCCAGCAAATTTACTGGCTGTCATGTTGTTCCCAATCGATTCAAGAAATAGTCCCATCGCTGTTCTCTTCTTTAAATACATCATAATGAGAAAAATTGCTGCTCCGATGAAAATAGGAAATGGCAGTCCCAGAAGAAAACCAGAGCCAAGGTATTGATATACACTATTGTCAATGGATAAAATCTGCCCACCCGTGATCAATTGGGCAATTCCTCTGCCCACTGTCAATAAAATCAAGGTTGCGACCATTGGCTGTATTTCAAAGACAGAGACTAAAACCCCATTCCAAAGGCCGCAAATGATTCCCACCCCCACAGCAGCAAGAAGTGCCACCCAAACAGATGTATGTTCCATCATCGCTGCAGCCAATGCACCAGAGATCGCCAGTACAGAGCCAACAGAGATGTCAATACCTTCTTTGGCAATGACCATGGTCATTCCAAGGGAAATAATTAATAATGGCATAACACGATTTAAAATATCGATTACACTTCCAAACAAATGTCCGTCTTTTATTTGAATGGAAAAGAACCCAGGCAGTAAAAAGAGATTTAACAGGAGGAGGACAGCCAAAGCCACAAGCGGCCAAAATATCTTCATCTGTGTGATCTTGTAAAAATTATGTTTCATCTACTGGCACTCCTTCCGCAATCATATCCATGATTCTCGATTCGCTCATCTCTGTCCGGTCTAATTCTCCTATTTTTTTTCGGTCGCGAAGAACGATGACCCGGTCACAGCAAGCAACCATTTCCTCTAGTTCTGCAGAAATAAACAGGATGGATATTCCCTGGGATGCTAAATCTAGGATTAACTTCCGTATCTCGGCCTTCGAACCAACATCAATTCCTCTGGTCGGCTCATCTAAGATTAATAGCTTAGGAGCTGTTGCCAGCCATCTAGCAAGGATCACCTTTTGCTGGTTGCCTCCGCTTAAATTATCAATTCTTTCTTCCATATTAGGGGTTTTTATGTTTAACAATTCAATGTATTTTTGAGCGATCTCCCTTTGCTCGTTCATGGGGATGTACTTGAACAACCCTCTCTTTGTTTGCAGACCTAAAATGATATTCTCACGAATTGAAAGATCGTTGACTATTCCCTCGACTTTACGGTCCTCAGGGCAAAAACTAAAGCCCTTATCTATGGCTGCTTTTGGTGTCATATTTCGGATTTGTTGATGATCAATGGTCAACACACCTTGGTCTGCCTTTTCAATTCCAAAAAGGACTTTAGCAAACTCTGTTCTTCCTGACCCTAGCAAACCTGCCAATCCCAATATTTCTCCTTTTCGTAAGGTAAAATCGAGCGGGCTAATCATCCCCCTGCGTCCCAAATTTTGTGCGCTGACAAATACCTGTTGCACTTCTTTTCTTGTATTCTTGTTCTCTTGATTCGAATCTTTTCCCCATTCTCTGCCAATCATTTTCGAGACCAGCTGGGATCTTGAAATTTCTTTCGTTACATATTCGCCGATTTGTTCTCCATTTCTTAATATTGTAATTCGATCGGTAATTTCATAGATTTGATCCAAAAAATGACTGATGAAAACAATTCCCATGCCCTCACTTTTTAATTTTGTCATCACCTCAAACAGCTGTTTTACTTCGTTTTTATCCAAACTGGAGGTTGGCTCATCAAGTATCAGGACGCCGCTTGATATATCGACAGCCCTGGCAATCGCCACCATTTGCTGAATAGCAGTAGAATAAGAGGATAAAATTTTCGTTACATCAATATTAATTTTTAGCCGCTCGGATAGAATTCTCTCCGCCCTGCAATTCATTTCCTTCCAATCAATTCTCCCTCGTTTCTTTGGCTCTCTGCCGATAAAGATATTTTCGGCAACAGAAAGGTTTTCACATAAATTGATTTCCTGGTAGACGGTGCTTATTCCTAACCGTTGTGCGTCTTGGGGCGAAACGGGGCTGATTGGCTTTCCTTCTAAATAAAACGATCCCTCGTCTTTTTCATGTACACCTGTTAACACTTTTATTAACGTCGATTTCCCAGCTCCGTTCTCACCCATTAGGGAGTGAATTTCACCTCTTCGCAAGCTGAAGTTGACGTTGGACAATGCTTTCACTCCTGGGAACGACTTTGATATTCCTTCGGCTCTTAGTAAAATAGCAGAACTCAAATGCATCACCTACTTTATTCAATTTAATAGAATAACTCCAAGCTCTATCATTCTTACGTTTAGTTTAAAGAAGCCCGCAAAAAAAGTATTTAAAATAAAGAGTTATTTTTTATAATTTTCAGTTAACACCACGAAAAAGAGTCAAGTATTGATTCATACTTGACTCTTCCCATCACCTATTAATAATTCCGTTTTTTAATTTCCTTCCCCGCTTCCTCTTGCGTAAATGTTCGTTCTGCCGTAATAATTTTCATCGGAATTTCTTTCCCTAGCACTAAGTCTTTTGCAGATTTCATAATCTGTGGTCCTAACAGTGGGTTGCATTCGACAGAAAAATTTAATTTCCCGGTACTTAAGGCACGAAATGCCTTTTTGGTTGCGTCAATGCTGATAATTCTAATTTCGCTGCCTGGCTTCAAACCAAATTCTTCAATCGCTTCAATTGCCCCGATTGCCATATCGTCGTTATGAGCGTATACGACATCGATATCCTTGCCATATTGTTCAAGTGCATTTTTCATCATTTTCTTTCCTAAAGCATGGGTAAAATCACCTTGGTACGATTTAAGGATTTTAAAGTTTGGATTTTCAGCCAAAATCTCTTCAAACCCTTGTTTTCTTCCCTCGGCAGGTGCAGAATTCCTCGTTCCTTCAAGTTCAATAATATGAACACTTTCGCTCGCCTCTTCATTTACAAGCCACCTAGCCGCTCTTCTTCCTTCCTCGACAAAATCTGAACCAATAAAGGATGTCCAAAGAGATGAATCCTTAACATTAATTTCCCTGTCGGAAAGAATGACGGGGATTCCAGCTTCTTTTGCTTCCCTCAAAACTTCTTCCCAACCATGCTCCACTTTCGGAGAAAATGCAATCACATCTACCTTCTGTTTTATAAAGTCCCGGATGATTTCGATTTGTTTTTCTTGGTCGTTATCTGCGTTTTTTAAAAGAAGTTCAACACCTGCTTCTTTTGCTGCCTCTACAATGGACTGAGTATTTGCGGCCCGAAATTCGCTTTCGTTTCCCACCTGGGCAAATCCAAGAGTTAAAGAATGATCCCTAACACCTTCATGGGAACTGGCTGTCATCTCTTTTTCTGTCAGGTAATTCTTTATATTCGTTTCATCAATCTCATGATTTCTTAAAATGATTTTTTTTGGAATGACTTCTTTTTTTCCAAGAATTTCAATTGCATACTGGATGGCTTCCTTACCGCCCGTAGGAGTAATGAAGGTTGTATTTATTTTCTTCTCTTGCACTAGTTGCAAACCGCCATTGTGTTTATTCACGCCGTCACTGCCAATGATGATAATATCCTTTAATCCCAAAGATTGAATGGCTCGATAAGCACCCAATGCCATCGCATCATTATGGGCATAAATCAAATCAGGCGGGTTATCACGATGCTGCAGGAGTAGCTTTAATTGATCCTCTGCATCATCTCTTTGCCAGTTCGCCACAAGGACATCACTTATTTTATACGCTGGATTTTTATGTAATGTCTCTTGAAAGCCTTTGCTTCTCTCCTCTGCTTGCAGCGCATTCGTAATTCCCTGTATTTCAACAATAGAGCCCCCTTTATTTCCTAATAGATTCATTGCCGCTTTAGCTGCAGTCTCTCCTATAAAATAATAATCAGAGCCAATGTAGAGTGTATAATTGTAGCCTGTCACTCCTCTTCCAAGAACAATAACGGGGATTTCTTTATACATGTCTGAAATAATCGGCGTTAAATCGGAAGAATTATCAATGGAAACAATTAATAAATCAATGCCGTATTCTTTTAACGTTTGAATATCTCTGATTTGCTGTTCTGTACTTTGAGCTGCATCGGTATAAATGACCCGAATATTCTCATGCTTAGCCACTTCGTTTTTTAATTCCTCATTCATAAGAACCTGCCATGGTTCGTGTAAATTAGGCTGAGACACCCCAATTACATAATCCACTTCTTGTTGATCAGACGCACTTCCATTCATTTCTGTCTGTCCAAACATATAAAGAAGAAAGAGGCACATACTCGTCCCAAACAGCATAGTTCCAAAAATCACTTTTTTATTCATAGCTTTTTGCACCGCCCCTATATACCGTTGGAGAAATGCCTGTTACTTTTTTAAAGGCGTTAGAAAAATAGTGTTGAGTACTATAACCAACCATGTCAGCTATTTCATAAATCTTTAAATGAGGATCTTTCATTAACATAAGGGCCTTTTTTATACGGACTTTTGTCAGATAGGTAATAAAAGAAGCACCTAGCTCTGTTTTAATCCTTTTACTTAAATAGGTCGGACTGACTTGAACCATTTCAGCTACCTCATTTAAAGAGATGCTAGGTTCAAAAAAGTGATGATCGATATAGTCTTTTGCCAATATCACCATCGGAGAAAGACTGTGGTAAGATGCAATCTCTTCTTTTAACATCTTGTAATGGTCAGGTAGCTCTAATTGTGTCAACATCAGTTTCTCAAGATTGATTATCACTTTTCCTAAAAAGTTTTCTGTGTATTCTTTTATTTCTCTGTTCAAACGCATCAATACTTCCCCTTCGGCATTTGGCAGGAGGGCGATCATATGTCCCAATGGATCCTCAAACACTTCGGAAAATGGATGCGCTTTCAAATGTTCTTTTATAATATTTTTCATTGAAAAAGAAATTAGCCCATCATTCCATTGCTCTTGTGTGATACTTTCTTCAATCTCTTTGACGACTTTGAACATGCTGATACCGACTGGTCCTTCTAATTGTATACTTAATAACTGAAATTGTTTTCTGACTTCATCATCTGCGACCATGCCTGTTACCCATTCTTGCAAGAATTTCTCTTTAAGTAATGCTTTATTATCTTCTAACTGTAAATCTACTTGTCTTCTTCTATTATTCTTTTCAAGAATCTTCACTGCTTTCTTCACAGTCTTTATCAATTCCTCTTTATTGACTGGTTTTAATAAATAGTCGAATGCATCCATTTTAAGGGCTTGCTGTGCATAACTAAATTCATCATACCCGCTAATAACAATAAAAATAGCTTCTGGAAGATGCTCCCTTAATGCTTTCATCAATTCTAACCCATTTAAAAATGGCATATTGATATCGACAAATAGGATATCGGGTTGTCGTTCCATCGCCATTTCTAAGGCGATTTCTCCATCTTCCGCTTCCCCAACAATGGTAATAGAATAATCCTCCCAATTTGCAGCAAACCTAAGCCCTTTTCTTATGGTCGTCTCATCTTCTGCAATCATTAATTTCCACAATACTATCCCCCCTTGCTCATCAACCAATTTCATAGCTCTATAGAAACTTAATAGGAAGTAATGCGATTATTGTGGTTCCTACTTGATATTCGCTTTCAACAGTGATGCCAAATTGTGAACCATGTGTCAATTTAATTCGCTCATTTACATTAAATAGGCCATAGCCTTTTTTACGTTCATCGCTCATCGTCTTTAAGGAGTGATTTAATTCCTGCAGATGTTCTTTTTCGATGCCAATCCCCGTATCATGAACACTTAATTCAAGTGCGGCATTCTTCTGCCTAATTGAAATGGTAATTTTCCCTTTTCCTCGCTTGTTTCTGATCCCATGATAAATGGCATTTTCCACAAGTGGCTGCAAGGTCAGCTTCAGTACTTGAAATTTTTTCACAGCTTCATCAATCTCGATTTCATATTCAATCTTCGATTCATAACGTGTCATTTGAATGATTAGATAACTTTTGACATGCTCGATTTCTTCTTCAACAGAGATAAATTCGTTTCCTTTATTTAAGCCGATGCGAAATAATGTTGTTAGTGCGTTAACAAGTTCTACAATTTTATAAGCTTTATATTCCTGTGCCATCCACTGGATTGTATCTAACGTATTATACAAGAAATGGGGTTTAATTTGGGCTTGTAAAATCTTAAGCTCTGCTTCTCTTTTGCTTTTTTGTTCCTGGTAAACTAATTCAATAAGCTTTTCTACTTTTTGTATCATCTTATTGTAACTGTTACCCAATTGCCCTATTTCGTCCTCGTATTTTGCATGAAATCTTAGGTCAAATCTACCTTCCTCCACCTTTCCCATTAAATCCATTAATTTCTTCACTGGATTCGTGATGGTACTTGCAAAAAACAAAGACATCATAGAACCTATCAATAATGTCACAATAGCAATGATTAATGTGTAACCCTGAACCTTTGATACCACCTCAGTCGTTTCATCTAAAGAAAACACACCAACAAATTTCCAATCTATATCCGGAATCGTATTATAAATGATCTGGAACTTATGGCTATCAATCTCTTTTTCTATTGGTGGTGACTTTTTTTCTGCAATCCATGAAGGATGAATATGATACACCGTTGGGTTAACAGGGGAGTAGACAACGTTTCCATCTTTGTCCATGATAAAAATGAATCCACTTTTCCCAATCTTGATGGATTCAATTACATTTTTAATGAAATCTAACTTTAAATCGATTAAAATAACTCCGGCAACTTCGTTTGTTAAAGGGTTCACGATTGCTTTTGCTAAGGATAAGACATTATTTACTTGATAACTGTGTTGATTTTTCAGATTTCTCCCAATTGGATTGCTGATTAATTGGATTTTTTCTGGAGATTCCAACGCTTTTTTATACCAAGTCTCTTCTGTGAGAGGATCTCTGGAAACACGAATCATTTCATTGCTGATAAATTGATCATATTGATTGACGATTACCGTCCCCGCAATTTCAGGATGGCGTTGTTGATAGACTTGTATTTGTTCTGTCACACTGTTCGTCATTTCATCCGTGGTGGTTTGCTGTTCCATAAACTCTTTTACAGATTCTTCATTCGCTAAATAGTACATAATATTATCATTTTCTTGTATTGTACTCTCGATGGTATTCCACACTTGCTCAAGCATTTGATCCGTATAGGCGTTCGCTTCTTCTTCCATAGATTTCTTATAAATATTTCCGCCTAAAATGCTTAAAGTTGAAATACATAGGATAATGATGACGATAAAATAAAATAATAGTTTAAATCGGATACTTACGTTTCTTAAGCGCGCTATCATTTTTGAAACAATATGGTCCACCCTCTCTTTCCGGCTTTTCTTTATTATTAACAAAATTGAAATAAAATTCAAACATTTTTAACAATTCGATAAATAAGAAAATCGAAATTGTTGTCCCACAATTTCGATTTCTCCCTATCTATTAATATTTGCGTGATGGTAATGCAGTTTCTGCCGCTTCTTTACCAACAAAAACGGTTTCTTCTGTTTTAATCCATCTTTCGATTTCCTTTCCAGCTTGTAAGTCTAAGGCTGCTTGTGCAAGCTGTGGTCCAAGTAGTGGATTACATTCAACAATAATATTTGCTTTCCCTGCTGCAACCGCTTCAAAAATTGCTTTGATTCCATCGACTGAAACCACTTTGATATCTTCCCCTGGTTTTAATCCGTATTCTTCAATGGCTTGAATGGCACCTAATGCCATGTCATCATTATGAGCATACACTGCATCGATGTTGTCCCCATCCGATTTCAAAAATGCTTCCATTACTTCTTTCCCTTTTGCTCGGGTAAAGTCACCACTTTGAGATTTTATAATGTTATAGTTTGAGTTTTCCTTAATGACATTCGCAAAACCTTCCATTCGGTCATTTGCTGCACTAGCTCCTACGGTTCCCTGTAATTCTACAATGTTAACCTTTGTATCTTCACCCATCAGTTTAATTAATTCTTTGGCAGCGTTTTCACCTTCAAGGATAAAATCTGAACCGATAAAGCTTGTATATAATGATTCATCTTTTACATCGATGCCGCGGTCTAATAAGATAACCGGGATTTTTGCATCCTTTGCTTCTTGGAGCACTGTTTCCCATCCTGATTCAACAACGGGAGCTAACGCAATGATATCTACCTTTTGAGCAATGAAACTTCTAAGTGCTTTAATTTGATTTTCTTGCTTTTGCTGAGCATCTGAGAATTTTAATTCAAATCTTGAATCGTTTCCTAATGTTTCTTTGATTGATTCTGTTTCTGCTGTTCTCCAGCCACTCTCAGCGCCTATTTGCGAGAAGCCCACTACAATTTTTTCTTCTGCTTTTTTGTCGCCGTCTTCGTTGTTATTGCCTGTACTAGTTGAATCGCTATTACATGCTGCTAGTAAGAGAATTAACATTAGTGTTGAAAATAAGTACGTGAGAAGTCTTTTTGTTTTTTGCATTTTTCGCTTTCCCCCCAATTGATTTTGTCTCCTTTAGAATACAAAGAAAAGAAACAATTGTATTTATAATAAAACAGTAATATTTGCAATTTTCAGTTTTGGGGAAAAAAACTTTTATAGCGTGCTGTGTTAAACTAGGCTGTTGATTTGCGCTCCAGGCGCTATGCTTTCCGCGGGCTCGCCCGTAAGCCTCCTCGGTCGTACCGACCTGCGGGGTCTCACTCAGCTCGTACATCCCGCAGGAGTCAAGCGCCTTCCGCTCCAATCAACAGGTTCTTAAATCAATAGTTTCCTTTAACACAGAATTATAGAAAAAGGATGTTCCAAAGTTACTTTAGAACATCCTTAAAACTAGCTTATGAGTCTATTTTATTGAATCAAGTAAACCGGTTAGATCTGTATTTAGGTTTTCTTTCACATCTTCTTCAATATATTTTTCCATGGCTTTATTATTTATTGCTCTTAAACTATCATTCAATTTTTTGATGGTTTGTTCTTTATGACCTTTATCGAAGTGGTGCTTAGCTTGGTTTAAGAGGTTGGATAGTTGGCTCGCTAATGGATGTCTGATACTGCCATTCTTTTCATACTCATTTACCCTTTGATAGAGTGTTTCCAATTCTAATTTTGGCGTAACCGGGTTTGGAACATCTGCTTTATACATCGTGATATAGTCTAAATTCACATTCCCAATGGAACCATTGTCAATTCGATAACTAATCACATTTTTTCCCACTTTTAATGATAATCGCTCGGAAGCTGTGAACCATTCTTCCCAACTGATGGCTGTTTTATCAGGTGCAATTGTTTTCGCATGAATGCCATTTACATAGACATCCACTTTTGCTCTTGCTGGCAATTGAGTAGAAGGATTATGATTATATTCGCCATTCACTTTTTCACCATAGGCATACCTTACTCCCACAATATAATCTCCCGCTACTTCAGCATTTACGGTGAAACTTGCTTCGGCACCTGCTGTTTTTGGCAGGTTGATATAACCTGTTCCTTGGTAGTTTGCAAAAGTAGTATCCTTTGTGATTTCACCATAGAGAATGGCATCTTCTGCTTGATACATATCTCCCTGCCCCAAATCACCAGAAGGCAGTTCCTGCCACTCATAAGGAGAAACTGGTTCACCAAAATTAGGAGTTCCGTCTTCATTCCAGGTGAATTTTTTAATATTTACCTGACGCCACCAATTACGCTCAACATCTTTGTAAACACGCGAATGATAAATCATCCAGTCCTCAGTACCATCAGCCGATTTCACAAAACCAGCTCTTGCAGGGCCGGATACATCGCTTGTAGCTTCAAAAACATCCTCTGTGCGACTCCATGAGTCTGGATTTAAAATATCCCCGTCTGTGTTCATAAAATACGATAAGCGGTAAGCATCCGATTGGTAGTCTCCTTCAGATACAGTAATAAAGGTCTTTCCATCTCTTTGCAGGACACGAGGACCTTCTCCGCCGCCGCCTGGTAAAAATGAACGATCGGCCGTAATGGTGTAAGGATTATCCATTGGAGCGATGGCCGGACCTTCTGGTTCGCCGGAACCTAATGTTCCCCATACGGCATATAATTGTCCGTCCTGTTCAAATACGGTAATATCATTTGCTTGTTTATATTCGCCATTTTCACCCGTATAGAGGGCACCTTTATCAATATACTCACCTTGTGGATCATCTGTAACGGATTCCAATACCGTTGCCATATGTTTGTAGCCATACTCTTTTAAATCAGCACAGTAATAGATATACCATTTGCCATCAAAGAAAAAAATTTCCGGTGCAAAAATACGAGTCTGTGTTCCTTTTGAATCAAAAACCATTACCTTTTCCCCTTGATCGGTCAGGGTCCGGGATTTTGATACATAAACTTTATTGTTGGAGTCTAAGTTGCTCGATGAGACAAAATAATAATAGCCGTCTTTATATGTTACAAACGGATCCTGTCCCTGGTATAATGGGTTGTTAAATTTATCAAAAACAGAGGAGCTTGTGACTCCCATCTCTTTCATAAATTCTGAACGTGCAATCGAAACGGTTTCCGCTTCTTTTATTATTAATTCTGCCTTGCCTCGGTCCTCCATTCCATTATCATCAATACTCCGTAGCAATTCTTCTGCAGTTGATTTTGCTGCCTTTAATGTTTTTAGCGTTTTTCCGTTTACTTTGTCAGAAAAGTTCGTCGTTAAGTAGTCTGCCTTTTGTATTTCTGCAGCTAAATCAGCTTTTTTCGTTTCAATTACGCGTTTGATTGGAAAATATAGCGCGGACTCTGGAACAATTTCTCTTTGTTGGCTTGCACTTTCCCATTCCATTTTAAGCCAAGCCCCGCCCCAGCCTTGCAGATATTCCACTTTGATATCGTAATGTTTTCCAGCTTCCAATGGTATCGGTTTACTTTGTTGTGGTAATTCCCATTTTTGCTGCCAAAAATCAATGATCAGCTCGTCATTAATCCAAAGCCTAAAACCGTCATCCCCTACCATATGGAAGGTATACTCTTCGGAATATTTCGGAACAATTGTCCCCGTAAAGCGTGCTGTATTATAATCCGGTGTACCAGAAAATTCATTGAAAATACTGGTAAACGAATCACCATTCAAATTCGCAATCGCTCTTTCTCCGCGAAAGTCCTCGAAATTGAATACGGTGATATCTTCCCGATCATCAGGATTGCGTTCCACCTTAAAAAATTCACCCATCAAGCCATGGCCATCCATTGTTGGATCTGCTGCATGGCTATTGATGGGTTGGCTTAACATGCCTGCTAAGAGAACAATGGTCATGAAGATTCCTAACATTCTTTTCATCTCTTTTCCTCCTTAAGATATTTGACTATCTTAAGATTACAGAGATAGATTAAAATTGTATTTATAAAAAAACAGAATATTTTGTAATATTCAGTTTCATTAGTCATTACGCTTTTATTGCCATTCTAGCATCTCCCTCTTTTACTTAATATTCTCCTGTACACGAATCCAAATTAGAAAATCACGCTCAGTTTAGTCACGTAAATAGTGGTTTTCGATATGGGTCAAAACTTGATTGTTAAAAGGAAAATTCCCTTTTTTTACTTCTTCTTTTAACTTTTCTAGTGCTTTAACAGCCCCATTCTTTAATTCTACTGGGTACTTATATTTAATACTATTTAACTCAAATTCATCCTCGTCTACTACTTTCCATTCTTTATTTTTTTCCTTAATGTAATCTAAGTCTAAATCAAGAAAACTTATTTCACCGTTTTGAAAGAGGGAAGGTTTTGCTACATTGCAATATGCAGAAACAACCTTTCCCTCTTCAATTTCCATCGCTGCAGTGAACCATTGTTTTAAAGAAAAAAATTCTAATGACGTGTTATTGACAGTAAAAACCTTATTTTTGGTATGATGAATTAATTTGCGGCCTGGTTTACATAAGACAAGTACATAGTCTGGCGTGAGTCGAAGTAGTTCGCCTTCCCACTCATAGTGGAGAATATCAGGGTATTTAAGAGCTTTAATTTTTATCACTTTACTCACTATAATCATCCTCAATTCCTATATTTTCTTGTCCATTATCAACGCCTAACCAAAAAATATTTCTATAAAAAAAAAGTTCGGCTTCCTTACCTATGACGATATTATAGTAAATATAAGCTTATCCCAAACCCAAGCTTGAAAGGTTACGCTGTTTGCTTCTACCAAGATGATACTTCCTATCTTCGGATTAATGCCAAGCTTTTGCTCAAATGGAGAACCATGTCCTGAGAATGTATTACCATTTACACCATTAAAGTTAAGTGTTGTATGTAAATACTAAGAATAACCATATTATAGATAAGAGAATTTTTAGAGGATGATTTAAGATGCTATATATCTATAATGATTTTGCTGGTACCCATTCCACTGCTTTGGCAGCAGCCTATCATTTGAAACAACTGCCTCAATCAGAAAGAAAGCTGACAAAGGAAGAAATCCTTAATGTTCCTTATTTTAATCAGTTAACGAAAAGGGATTTTGGAAAACTTCTTTTTCACGGGATTGATCACGAAGGTAACTCCGTTTATTCCATTGGTCGGAAACGAAACAAATATGCGGTGCCAGCAATGAAAGAGTTAGCGTTGGTCTTTCATGAAAAATTTGATGTAAACGAAAAAATTATTTTTTCCAATACCTCTCCAACTGTCCCAATGGCCATGTCACTTGGGGGATTGCTTTCAAGAGGGCTTAAGATTGACGTCATTGGCGTCCCTTTATTAGTGGTCGGTGCCAAACAATGTTGTGATAATATTTACCGTTTGGTGGAGAATACGAAACATGTCGCGAACACAACCTTTAAAGAGAATGTGATTATTTTAGATAATGAAATGTACAAATAAAAACACTATTTATGTTTGAGTGTACGTCGCCAGTTTAATAAAAGTGCCAGGCACACCCAATATTTGAATGGCGCCTGGCACTTATATTTTTTTTATTACAAACACCCATTGAATCCCCATTTCTTCACAAAACCCCAACTGCTCCAGATATTGATTTTCTCCCTTTTTGCTGAATTCTCCACCTCTCTATATGTTTCAAAGTATTTATAAGGAGGATTCATGATATAAGACACTCGTGCGTACCCTTCTTTCAGCAGCGTTTCTTGAATCGATACTCCATCCACATACACATAGGCTAACAGTCGGCCGTAGGTATCTCTGGTGTTATCCTTTTCAAACTCTAATGTTAACCTCCCGCTCTTTACTAGCTCGCTATTCCGTAAGAATGCCTCCTTCGCATAAGGTTGGACACAGGTTTTGGGACTCTTTGATTCTGGTGTATCAATCAATAAATAGCGCACAGTTTCTATTTTTCCGGACACCATTACTTTAATGGTGTCTCCATCAATAATATTGACTAGAGTAGCAGGTACATCGCTTGCTTGATTTTCGGTAACCTGAACAGTATTTTCTGGTAATGTTTCTTCAATTAGCGTTGGAGCTGAATAGAATGCTATAGAAGCAGTCGCTGCGATTACAGCGATTCCACCAGTTCGTTTCCTCATGAATCTCCCCCCATGGTATTTTAATTGACCTTACATAACTCATATATGGTTTTAAGACTAAAACGGACATGATGTTTTATATATAATAGTGAATGTTATGTGACATAAGGTTTAGAAATTTACACTATTTAAAGAAGATATACGGAGTAGAATGGATCCAATAAAAAAAACCACTCGCAAACATTGATTGTTCAACGTTTACGAGTGGAAGAATTGTAGGGTTAAAGAATATTCATAGTTTTAAAGAGTTTAATACTTTCCTTAGTGAAGGGATTCCGTACCTTTTTGTCATTACCAATTTGTTAGATTATAAAACCGCTATAGACCATTCCAATATTAATTACGATATGAAATATGATACTCGGATAGATACTGTTTGTCTTAAGTGTAATTATTGCATAAATTAACCCTGCCAATGAAATTAACAAACTTAGTGAAATAGAAAATCCTATTGAGAGATGGAGAAGTCCAAAACCAACACTTGTAACGATAACAGCATATCCTGTAGATGCGTGTTTCTTTAAAGCAGAGAGCAATATCCCTCTCCAAATAACTTCTTCAAAAACTGCATTGATCAGTGAAAAAAATAAACAAAAAACGATTAGCGTTTGAATATGCTCTATATCCTTTTGAACAATAAAAAACGCATATATTACTACATTAACAACTATTCCAATCATCCAAAACCAAAATGTATTAATCTTATGAAACGGTAAGACGATAGGATTATTCCAATCAGGTTTTCCATTGTACCAAGAAATCTTTTTATTAAAGATGAGATGGTTAAAGATGATTCCTGTAATAATAAAAATAAGAGATAGACGATTAAGAATACTTTTCAACTCTTTTGAAATGTTCATACTTCCAACGAATTCATTTGAAACCATAAATATCACATAACCGATTAAAAACGATAGCAGTAGTGATATAATGAATCGTTTTTCTTTCTTAGAAAAGAATAACAATACTCCTAAACTCATAAATACAAGTAAGGATACAACTTCTTGCTGATAGGAAATAGAAGTAATCCCTATGAAAAATAAAGCCGCAATAATAATCAACAACAAAAAATTCCCCATTTCCCTTAACTCTTGTACATTATCTTTATAACATTCTCCCAGTAAAAGGGAATATCCTTCAATATCCTACCCTTTAATGATGAAGCGACTTATTACAACATTTCCCTCAGTCGTCGTATGTCTTTCATTGGGGACAGGCCAAATTTACGGCTGTATTCCCGGCTGAAATGAGATGGACTTTCATAACCTACCTGAAACGCTGCCTCAGCCGCTTCTAGGTTTTCCGTTAAAAGCAATCGGCGTGCTTCCTGCAACCGAAGCTGTTTCTGAAACTGGATTGGGCTCATACCCGTGACATCCTTGAAATGATTGTAGAAGGATGAAGAGCTCATTCTGGCATCTTTCGCCAATTCGTTTACCTTTAAGGGCTGTGCAAATTCACGGTTTAACACCCCGATCACCTTTGCAATCCGTTGGGCCTGACTCCCTACAAGTGCAAAATGCTTTAAGGAATCATTCCGGTCATTCTGTAGAATCCGGTAAATGATTTCACGTTTGATACCATCGGCAAGGATTGGTATATCCTGTGGAGTCTCCAGTAGCCTAATAAGCCGTAATACCGCTTCAAGGAGCGAGTCATTTATTGTGCTGATTACCAGGCCACGTCCAGGGGAGTCATTAGAATTTACTTGACTCGATGACTGAACGACTTCGAAAATCTGGTTCATATCAAGCTGCAAATGTACGCATAAATAAGGGTTTTCGGGCGAAGCCTTTATGACCTGGCCCGTAATCGGCAGATGAACGGAAGCAGTCAGATAACTGGCAGAATCATACTGATAGCTTTCTTCCCCAAGCATGACCAATTTTGATCCCTGGGCCACAACACATAGGGAAGGTTCATACACAGAGTAAACGGGTTCAGAAATCTGGGTAGTACGAACAAATCGCAATCCT
This sequence comes from Neobacillus niacini, assembly GCF_019749295.1. Classification (GTDB taxonomy): domain Bacteria; phylum Bacillota; class Bacilli; order Bacillales; family Cytobacillaceae; genus Neobacillus; species Neobacillus niacini_D. Next base: position 39,782 of record NZ_JACWFG010000027.1, on the reverse strand, counting down.
GATATAGACGTGTCATACGTTCCATCCACCGCTACATTTCTCTCGATTAACTCCGCTAATTCCTTAATCCGCTCCATGAACCATTCCTCCGCTTTTCTGAGTTACATTTATGGATCTCTTGCTCACTATACTATAATTTATTGGAGTATTAGGCAACAATTGTATATTTTCCGACTATCCCCTCTTTGGGGCAAAAGTTCATAATGAGTTTATGGTCATACACTTCAATTAGATGGTATGGATTTGATAAAGTTTCTGTTACGTTCTTTGGATCACTTTATTTGCCTTTCAATCCTGCCAAGATTTGAGTGCCATCCATCTTTTAAATATGAGAGGAGATTATAAAATGAAAAAAGAACTTATAAAAAATTCTCATCCCTATGTAGGGATGTGGGTGACCGCGGACGGCTATATTCAGCACGAGCTGCTTCCAAACGGCCGATACGATGAAGCCCGCGGCAACCGCGAAAGCGCATATCAAGGCAGCTATATCGTCAAAGACAATCATATCGAATATGTCGATGATACAGGCTTTACTGCCAATGGTGATTTTATCAACGGGGTTCTTTACCATGCAGGTATGGTGCTATATCTGGAAGAAGGGAGCAAGGAATAATGTCTGTACTTAATGGAAAAGTGGTTGTGATTACAGGGGCAAGCAGCGGAATTGGTGAAACAACAGCCCGCCTGCTCGCAAGCATGGGCGCTCATGTTGTGATCGGGGCAAGACGTGTGGAAAGACTAGAGTCATTGGCATCTGACATTCAAGGGGATGGCGGTTCTGTAGTCATTCAACAGCTCGACGTGACAGAACTAGAACAGATGCAGGCAATTATAGGTGCAGCCCAAAGTCGCTTTGGAAGAGTTGACGCCATTATTAACAATGCAGGGGTGATGCCGCTCTCTTCGCTGGAAGCATTAAAAATTGAGGAATGGAACCGGATGATTGATGTCAACATACGCGGTGTCCTCCATGGCATTGCCGCAGGTCTTCCGGTCATGAAAAAACAAGGTTTTGGACATTTCATCAACATCGCATCCATCGGCGCCTACGAAGTGACCCCGACGGCAGCTGTCTACTGCGCGACCAAATATGCCGTACGTGCAATAACGGACGGATTGCGGCAAGAGACTGTAGGCCAAGGGATCCGTGTGACCCTTGTATCGCCAGGAGTAACGGAATCAGAACTAGCTGAAAGCATTAGCGACAACCAAGCTAGAGAATTCATGAAGAAATACCGACGTAACGCTCTGCCAGCTACGGCTATTGCCCGTGCGATCGTCTATGCACTTGAACAGCCTGTTCATGTCGATGTAAGTGAACTGGTCATTAAACCTGCAATGTAAATGAAACAAAGAGATATCAGGAATACAAATAGAAAAATATAGCTTTCTCCGTTCACGAATTAATTCGGAGAGGATTCATCGTTTTCCTGACTCCATATCATCACAGAGAAGAATTGTATGTAGTAAAATACCCTCAAATCCTCACACGGTAGGGACTTGAGGGTATTCCTTTATTTTTTGCATCAAAACCAAATGAATTTTTCAGAGGTAACTAATTATTATGTCGTTTGTTAACTTCAATTCTAATGAACTCCGGCAAATAGCTGGGAGTACATCCTTTTGCTACTTTTTCATCTTTGTAAAGACCCGTTTTCTCACCAAGTTTCATACTACGTGCACGATTCTTTTCATCATAAACGCCTATCCAGCCTGCGGTGAAATTCATAGCCCATTGAACTTCCGGTTCTTCCTGCGTAACATTAGCTTCTATTGCAGATAGCAAGTATGCGGTGTTATCAGGCGGTGTTTTACCCGTTAGTGAAAAAACTACAAATACTCTGGCAAGTGATGTTTATACATTTCTAATGTATTTGTATTTTCTTCTAAAACAGCCACAATTTTGGGATGAGGCTTAGCAAAGATAACTGGATAATCCTTTTCATCAAGTTCTTCATTAATGGGAAAAGCTAATTTTTCTTCTTCAATTGAAAATTGGGCATCAATTCCCTCTTTATTTCCACGAGCATCAACCCTAATCCATTTATTAAATGATTTAAGGAATATGGCATTTAAAGCGTGAATACAATACCCTTTTTCTGGAGAATCAAATAACATCAATCTTTGATAACAAAAACCTGTTGGTATTCCCTGTGAACGCAATAAAGATGCTAACAGGTGTGATTTTGCATAGCAAATTCCTTCTTTAAAATCCAATACTTCCGAAGCATTACAAGTAACTCGCTTCGATTGAATATCCCAAGAATGAGAAATTTCATCACGAACAAATTCATAAGCTATTTTTGCTTTTTCAATTTCCGTTTGAGATGGATTAAAAAGCTCAACTGCCTTCTTTTTTATAATTGGATTAGAATAATTAACTTCGGTTAATTCGCTTAAATAGTCATCTAGTTTTTCCGACTCACAAAACAGAATCATTAACCTTCTCCCCTCAACAAATTGCAAAGCAGTCTTCATCTTTAACTCTTGCCCCGGTTACTGAAATAAAGAGCTATCTTTTGGCTTGTTTCTTTCCATACCATTTTATAATTAAAATACCTATTACACCAATCCATAGGGATGTTAAAACCCAACTATTAAATCTATCAAAAAATTCTCTTCCAATATCGAAAAATGCCAACGTGTATGAACCTCCACTGACAATAATTAAAGATTGGAACAACCAGTTTAACTTTTGCTTCACTTACTAACCTCCCTCCTATCGTTTTCCTTTATCTATATACGTTTATGAAATTTGTAAGTTTCAGTTTTTTAACTATCCTGCTCGTTATTCTGGGAGGAATAGTTAAGGGTGATTGCCTTAAGCTATCATTCACGTTCAAATATATGTAGGAAATCATATTCTCAGTTTAAGAATGTGAAGGAGTTTAATAGTCATCGAGATGCGGTTAGCGGTGAAGAAGGAGGAATGTCAGTTGAGGAAACCAATCGTTTACTAGAAGCCGGATTAACTGAAGAAGCTATTAAACTGATACTATAACACCAAGGGCAAATACCATTAGGTTGGTTCTCGTGGACCTTTTTTACCACGAGAACCGACCCGCTGGAGTTCCTTAATCTCTGCCAACCACTTCAGGGTCACCAAACTGACGCTTATTCTGATTAAGTGTACTTATTTGCTGTAAATCTTCTTGTGTAAGTTCAAAGTCAAAGATATCCGCATTTTCAGCAATACGATGTGGTTTAATTGATTTTGGAATCGTCACCACACCTGTCAGGATATCCCAACGCAGGATTACTTGGGCAGTAGACTTATTGTATTTATTAGCAATCTCAACTAAGACCGGGTCGTTTAGCAGACTGCCTTGCATAAGCGGGGACCATGCTTCAAGCTGAATTTCATTTTTCTTACAAAAGTCATGTAATTCCTGTTGATTAAAGACAGGATGATATTCCACTTGGTTGACCATCGGTTTTATTTCACAGTTTGCTAGAAGGTTTTCGAGATGGTTCACATTGAAATTACTTACTCCAATAGCACGGACGCGTCCATCCTTATAAAGCTTCTCAAGTGCCTTCCATGTCTCAACATATAAGCCTTTAGAAGGTACTGGCCAGTGAATTAAATAAAGGTCTAAATAGTCTAAACCTAATTTGTTCAAACTTGTTTCAAAAGCAGCCAAGGTAGATTCATAGCCTTGATCACCGTTCCAGACCTTCGTTGTAACAAATAACTCTTCACGAGGTACGTTGGATTCAGCTATCGCTTTCCCTACTCCCTCTTCGTTTTGATAAATAGCAGCGGTATCAATGCTCCTATACCCGACCTCGATGGCGGTCTTTACTGAATTTACTACTTCTCTCCTTCTTGTACCTTGAAAACACCAAATCCCAGCCATGGCATTTTCACACCATTGTTTAACGTAGTAGTACTAAGCAAATCTTTTGTCATTATACTCTCACTCCTTTATCCTTTTATAAAAATAATTTTAGTTCTACATAATTTCGCCATTGATGGACAGGCTTCCAATTTAATAGCTTCTTAGCTTTTTCATTACTTAACAATGATTGAAATCCTGACAAATCACTTCTGAAATCCTTCACTTCCGGAAAACATGTTTCCATAAGCTGCATGCTCTCAATATCCATACTCGAATCATCCGCAGCAATACATAGAGGGACTGAACCTAGTCCCTCTGTTTCTACTGCTAAACGATAAGCAGTTGCTGCATCTCTTGTGTCAATGTAGCTCCAAAGAATACTTTTTCTTAATTCAGGCTTATGTATAAAACTAGGGAAATTTTCATACATCTCAGGCGAGATTACATTGCCTAACCTCATCGATACAACCTGCATACCCGTTCTTTGATGGATCATATCAGCGGTTTTCTCATTCACGATCTTCGATAACCCATAGCTATCTTCAGGCAGTTGTGGATGATCTTCATCGATGGGTACATATTTTGGTGTTAAATTCTGTTTTGAAAAAACAATGCCATAGGACGATTCACTCGAGGAGATCACCGCCTTTTTAATCCCTAAATTCCCTGCTGCTTCTAAAATATTATAAGTACTCATCACATTATTCTGGAATGTTACTTCGTTTGGATGGGAGTATGCAACGGGTATAGCTGCCAGATGTACAACAGCATCAACTCCTGCTAAGACGCCATAAACTTCGCCAAGATTTGTTAAGTCTGTAATCACCGTTTTACAAAGAGCATCTTTTGGATGCTTTATATCAGCATTAACCACTTCGTACCCATGATTTAAAAATTCTTTTATCACATCGTGACCTAAAAGGCCGCTGCCACCTGTTACAACTACTTTTGGCATAATAATACCCCCTATTTAAACCTCCACAGCCTGTGGATGATTAACTGATACCAAGTCTAAGTCTGCAGCCCTTGCATTTAATTCAACTTGTTCTACATTTTTACATCCTGGGATTACACTCGTAACTGCTGGATGCTTTAGACACCAAGCAAGTGCCCATTGAGCCATGTTAACTCCTTCTGGGACTTCATTTTGTTGAATTTCTTCCACTAGTTTAAGCTGCTTTAACACTTCACTTTGTACATGGTTATTCCGAACATCGTTTTGGTCAAATACTGCACCTGGCTTATATTTGCCGCTTAAATAACCGCTTGCTAATGGAACTCGTGCCAGGACACCAAGATTTTGCCGCTCACAGGAAGGAAAAACCAGTTCTTCTGGTTTACGGTCTAACCGGTTATACACAACCTGAATCACACTGGCATTTACTTCTGTTGCTAAGTCCGTTTGATAGATATTTTCATTTGAACCAATTGATATTCCTAGATGGCGGATTTTCCCTGCCTTTATCTGCTTGTCCAACGCAGTCCATAATTCATCATTTTTAAATACGTCATCACTGCCAGAATGAAATTGATAGATGTCTATATAGTCTGTTTGGAGAGCTCTTAAAGAATCGTCCAATTGTTTAACGACTTCCCCTGGTGACCAATGATTTGTACGGGTAAAGGATTCATGGAAATGATGGCCGAATTTAGTTGCGACAATCCAATCCTTCCTGTTTTGATTTTTTAAGTAGCTGCCGATCAATCTTTCAGAAAGATGGTCACCGTAACATTCGGCTGTATCAATCAAATTAATTCCCATTTCCTTGGCTTTGTCTAGGATTTCATCCACTTCTTTTTGTGTGAAATCTTTTCCCCATTCGCCGCCATATTGCCAAGTCCCGATTCCGACAACAGACACATTTACATCTGTTTTACCAAGCTTACGGTATTTCATATGTTTGATCTCCCTTTCTATATCTTGGTAATAACCTTACACAAAAAAGTATACGTTTTCACCATTTAAACAACAACCACTGAAATATTTTTGATATACTAACCTATATATTAATTACTATAAAATTTATAGTTTCTATAAATAAGAAAGAGGCAGTCTATGAGCGAAATAAAAGAAACGAAACCCTTAGTGATTGAATGTTCGATTGAAAAAGCACTTAGTGTCATTGGAGGAAAGTGGTCTTTCCTCGTATTAAGAGAGTTATTCGAAGGGACAAAGCGATTTGGAGAATTACAAAAGGCTATATCAAATGTAAGTCCAAAGGCCTTAACCGATACGCTAAGACATTTAGAATCCAATGGTGTTCTAATTCGGACTGTTTACGCTACAGTACCCGTAACAGTTGAATATTCACTTACAGAAAAAGGACAATCCTTACATACCATCATAAAAGAAATGAAATACTGGGGTTCTTACTGGGCGTAGCATTACCCTATTATGGGAAACTCCTTCGAAGATATTGGGATTACACCCTGACCCAATAACAGAGGAAGTCCCTCCCCAATTGCAAAAACTCTAAACAGGACAATTAAAGGAACACCTATAAATTCGATATTTTAAGGAAATTAGCTCCTCTTATGCAATGATTGGTCATAGGTTACTACATTTGTTCGTATAAGATATTAGCTGGACTAATTAACAGTTCACAAGACTGTAACAACTTCTTGAATATCACCTTGTCCTTCTGCCCCCTAGCTTCCTAATATAGAGGGCAGAAAGAGTGGTGCAATTTTATGAATTTAAAATCTGGCAGAATTGAATGCTTTGAAGGATATTCTCAGTTTAAGAGTTTGAAGGAATTTAATACACATATCGAGATGTGGTTAGTTGTGAAGAAGGATGAGTTCTCGAAGGGCGAGCTCGACTGATTAATAAGTCTAGTTCGTTTTTGTTAAAAGTCCCTGGTTTTCTTTATGCAATATTGGAACGCTGTTAAAGGCTATTAATGAAGAGTATCAAGGTAATGGCATCTCCTGCTCTATTGTTAAACGAATAATCATTAAGCGAAAGATTTAGGAATTGTCACCAACAAATTAAAACACTCTTTCTCGATCATTTACCTATAGTTCGTGAATTAAACCGTTGCTCTATGTGCTCGAAACAGGCAAAGTTAAGTACTTTGATTGTCTTCACGGTGAAACACAACAACAAGTTTGTTAGCAAATCCAAAGAAATAATTAAAGAAGATGAGCTCCCTTTCAACCCATAGAAAAATGTAAATTTACGCTGGGTTATGAATACTATAGGATACCCCCTTTTTAGGAGCGTTTGGAATTATGACAATTCGTGGAGAAGACCTTCTTATTTCAGGCACTTGGTTACTAGTTGTTGGGTCACTCATTGATACAATCGGGCAGACCCAGCAAACTTTCACTCACAGCGATTTGGGGAAAGATTTAATAATTAAAGGAAATGGGGTTGAAGCCCTCGGAAATACGTTGCAAGCTATTGGGAGATCTAAGCTGTTAAAGTCAGAGAGCCAGCTATCTCAACTATATACCATCTTCGGTAATTGGCTTGAGGCAGCTGGTAATACTACAAATTCAGTTGGAGTAAGTTTAGATATCCATGGCGCTGAGGAAGAGGGAATAAAAATCGATACCCTTGGGAGTGCAGTCCAGGGTCTTGGTGCAGCTTTTGAAGCAATAGGTGCATCCCTTGAAGAGGATTCATCCTTTAGGAACCTTGCTATTACAGGAAATAGCTTAATTTCTTTAGGTTCCTTTTTAGGTGCGATTGGTAACATTTATGTTATAAACGAAAAAAACGTAATTGGAGAACAGATAATATTAGCTGGCAGCTGGATTCAAGTTATTGGCGCATTTATATTAATTAGTGCCATTACACTTGAGGTTGAATACATTGAACACGAGGAAAAACAAAAAAATGAAAACGGCGACTCATATTCCTATTCTTATGAGTATTATAATTCGTTCAGTAAATAAACTTTTAAAACGGGAAAAATCAAGGACTAGTTAATCAAACCCCTTTTTAAGATTGCACCATTGCAATTTCAATTCTTCGTTGATTTTATATTTCCTTACCTTTCTCGTAATCGAAGATGCATCTACTCCTAGCTTCTTACTGGCTTCTTTCAAGGTAGAAGAAGTTTTTAAGTTTGAATGAGAATTTGCTTCTCGAATTGCTGCACTTCCTCCTTAAATTTAAATCCTTTCCCCCCAGCTCTATGATAATATAAAGCTTCCCGGAACGTAGCATTTTTCATCATTTCTTACCTTTCCGCTTTTCAGATAACGCTTTATTAGCAAAGGGGAGGAGATTCTTGCACCGTAAAGTGTGAGAATCTCCTTCCTTTTTTTGCTATGGGATCTGACCCCAAAAACAAGTTTAATTTTAATTCTTCCAGGTATTGACAACCGACTCAGCATCATTATTTAGAATTTCTTTTGCATGATCAGTCACATACTTACTCAAATCTTCATTATTTAAGCGCTTAACAAAATCCTGTATTTTTTTCATCGCCTGTTCCTGGTTCCCTTTATCAAGCTGATGCTGTACTTGATTAAGAGAATTCGTTAGCTGTGGAATCAAGTCTCCGCTTAATTCTTTAGAGTCAATGAAACGGTTGATTAAATGCTTCATTGAATCTACGCTCGTAACGACATGGAATTGGAATGTCTTGTGCAGAATATTTCCAGCAGTATCCTCAATAAATATCGTTGCACTTTTTTCTCCTACATTCCCGGCAAAATCGATGTCTAAACTTTGCTGTTTCTGTGGATCCAGCTTATATTCCTGATCATCAAAAGTGATGGTCGCTGATTTGATACTTGATACATTATCCCAAACTTTAAAGTTTAAAGTCTTGTAATCTTCAAATGAGTCTCCCACTGCTAAAGCAACCTCGCCTGCGGAAAGTGAATAGGAAGGCAAATTCTTACTATCTATTGTAATACCGCTTGATTCATTTCCGGATGTATCGAGAGCACTTATCAAAATAGAATAATCCAGATTCTTTTCCAATCCTGATAGAGCCACATTCTGTATTCCTCTATTCACCTCAACCTCGCCTCCCACTGGCTGCCCCTTGCTTAATAGGGTAATTTTCACCTTTTGAGCATCAATATCATATGGACCATCCCAATACAGCTTCAGTTGATCATTTTCGTTCATGACCTGCACATTTTCTACCTCTCCCGGAGGAACACTGTCCTCTACCGGTTCAGGCTTTGGATCTGGTGCTGAGAATACCGATGGATCACCGAAAGTAAATTTATCAAGGTTATATAACCAGCTGTCACCTTTAAATAATAGGTAGACAATGTGCTTACCTGTTATAGGCGTTGTGACATCCGTTGAGATGACTTCGAAATTCTGCCATCCGCCCGTTCCTGAGACATCAGCCGTTGCGATTACCGGGCCATTCATGCTGTCAATTCTTACTTCAATCGTACCTCCGCTTGTGTCGCTGGCTGCATTCACATGAAATTGAGCAGGACTTGTATCGCCAAAGTCGATATAATTGTACATGGCATTCGGATGATTAGTGCCAAATATTCCAGCCAGGTAGGTTTGACCTCCGCTATTTTCCGTTCCGATGCCTGTACCGCTCGTATAGTTTTCTGCCTCTAGCTTCCCATAGGCATCACTGGCTTTCCCCTTCACGGTCGTAAAAGTGAACCAATCTAAATTACAAGGGTAGTCTTTTCCGTCCACACCATGGAAAACGAGATAAACATCATGAATACCGACTGCGACAGTGTCATCGATGTTGGCCATCACGTCAAACCATTTATTCCAATCGCCATTGGCAGGGATGTCAATAACACCTGCTGTTGGTCCGTCCAGACTGTCCAGCTTCACTTCAATCGTACCGCCTTGACCTCCGCTAGCAACATGAGCAGTAAAACCGGCTGCACCAGTTTCAAAATTAATGTCTTCATATAAGGCATATGCGTTGTGATGAACGCCTTCTACAAATCCCCAATCAGCATTTTTGCTTAAACCAGAGCTTTCATTGAAGTTCCCTGCCTTAAGTCTGGTATAAGCATCTGTTCTGGTTGGATCACTTTTGGTGAATTTAATCCAGTTTAAGTTGAATAAATAATCATCATTTTTCTTGGTAAAGACAAGGTAGACATCGTGTTTTCCTGTTACCGTCGTTGGAATTCCCTGCTCATCCTTCAGAACAGTAACTGCATCGGTAAAATTATTCCATCCGCCTGTTCCTTCTACGTCTACGGTACCAACCTTTGGACCATCCAAGGAATCGAGTCGTATTTCGATCTTACCTCCACCTGTTCCGCTTGCTGCTCTCGCAATAAAGCCTACTGCTCCATCAGATCCGAAATCCACATTTTTATAAGAGGCATAAAATCCGGGTTGAATTCCTCCCAATTGAAGGGTGCCTTCTGGACTGCCTTCCATAACAAAGCCAGTACCGCTATTGTACTTTTCTGCTTCGATTTTAGTATAGGCATCTTTATCCTCATACTTTAATTCAACATCCTGTGAGTCTAAAACCGTCAGCGCTTCAACCGCTGCAGCTGATGCCCAGGATTCATATTTACCAGAAAGCAATTGCCCTGACCAGTTACCATCCACAATATTCTCAGCATTACGATGGCTCCAGGCAAATTCTGCATTATATGCAAGCCAGTAGTTATAGTCGCTTGTAAACTGCTCATATTTACTTTCACTCGTCTCATTTAGCGTATCTTGAAGATAGGCAAGATTACGGACTAGGATGGTTTTGCCGCCTTTCAAGTCACCATTCGGTCCTTCATACCGCAGCAAATCATTGCCATCTACCAAATGATCCTGTGTGAATTTTGCTGCCTTCACAGCATCATCAAGATAAACTTTGTTTCCAGTGATTTGATAGAGTCCAACTGCTGAACCAATAAAAGTTCCCTGATTGTAATGAGTAGCATCCGGGACCGTACCACGTTCTACTTCTATGCGGTCAAACACTTTACCGTTACCATCTGTAAGCATCGTTTTACTCCAACGATAGATACGAGTGGCTGCTTCTAAATAATGCTCGTCCTTCGTAATTTTATAAATTTCTATCGCTGCTTGTGCCGCCGGGAAATTAATACAAGCATTCTTTGTGGTATGTTCATCATTCTTCCACCAGATACCGCCGTTCGCAAAGTCGTCATCCCATTCATTGTCATAGACAAAGTCAAAATAATACTTCGCCTTTTCTAAATATCGCTCATTTTTGGTTATGTCATAGGCTCTTGCACTCCCGAGCGCCCACCACATGATGTCATCATTGAAAGGATTGTTTGTCCAATCTTCCCCATACTTAGCAACCGTTCCTTCAAATATGTCATCAATCTGCTTTCTAAGCTTTTCTTTCAAACTAGCATCTGAAGTATGCAGATAGGCATCCATGACCATTTCCCAAAGCTCTGCTTCTACCCAAAAACCTTGATAGTCGTTGCCCTGATTTGAATTCGTCCAAAAATACTTCTCCTCACTGTCCCAAAACTTAGCATTAAAGGCTTCAATCGCCGTATCAGCATCGGATGATGTAAAAGCATGTACTGTTGAAGCTTCGTTCTCGGAAAGGGAAGGAAATGATAAGGCAACCACCATAGGTATGACAAATAATTTAGATAGGATTCTTTTTTTCTTTTTCACTTCATGACCTCCACTTGTAATTGTTGGATATGTGTGTCGAATCTCTGAAGTAACGAAAAGCTGGTGCATCAATCAACTTACTAACCCTTTGGTTCTTTCGTGTTACTAATGCTTAATGTAATTTTTCTTAGCTCTATGATTCTATAAAACTTTTGTAAATCAATTCCTTGAATTGACTTTTGCATCCAATAAGGCCAGTTGTTCAAAAAGCTTGACACCGCTTAAATGGACAGAAAGATCCACGATGGGTTCACTCGGTGTTGTCCATGATGAACCGAAAAAAAGATGGTCTTAATCCTTGTCCCCAAAGGATTGAGAAAGACGGTCAGCAAGGATAATGACCGGACCGTTGGCCGGTGCATTCTTGTAATCCAATTGCGGCTTTCTCCAGGTGATTCCACCGCACATGATGTCATTCCATCCCTATTAACTTGATATAAAACGCTTACATTTTATATGTTATTACCATAACAATTAGATGACAATAACTAAATGTCATAAATAAAACATAATGTTATAATTAATTGTTATATAAAAATTTATGATTTCAGCAAAATAAACTAGAAAGCAAGAAAAAAGGTACAATGATCTCACTCAGTGTACCTTGGATGTGGAGTTTCCTATCTTCAGGTTTGCCTCCAGCAGGGTAATGCTGTTAACTTTCTTTCCTTGCGAGAGTTCCATGACCATCTCGACAGCCCGCTTCCCCATTTGTTTTTCGTTTTGCTTCAAATGTGTAAAACTGAATGACTCAGCTAGTTGAAGCGTTGGTCCATCAAAACAGATAATGGATAAATCACTTGGAATCTTATAACCTAGTTCTTCAGCGGCTTTTTTAGCCAATACAGCAATGTGGTACTCGATGGCAAACAATGCGGTAATGGAGGGGTTTTCTTGTAGAAAAGACTTTATCATATTTATATCCCTCCGGATATTTTCCTCATTCAATTGATTCGGCAATGTACTGGTGATGGACGTCAGCCAAAGATTTTTGTCCACCACAATCCCCTCTTCTGCATGGGCAGAAATGAAGCCGTCAATCCGTTCTTCAATAGCGGTTGTTAATTCGGGAGGTGGTGTGAGAAGCCCTATGTTCCGATGTCCAAGCTCAAACAGATATTTAACCCCTAAAGCCGTAGCCCGGGAGTTATCCGTGCTGATGGAAGTGGTTGACAGCCCCTTTAGATGACGGTCTATTAATACAATCGGGAATTTCTCAATCACCAGTTTTAGGATTTCTTCATTCAGGTTTTCCCCCTGAGCAGGAAAAATAATGAGTCCCTCTACTCCAAGCTCCACCAAGTCCATGATGGCCTGCTTTTCATTCTCAATTTGACCGAGCGTACGTCTAGGAACGATGAATGAACCCAGCTCCCTTGCTGCTTCTTCCAACCCATAGATAATTTCAGTTCCGTAGGTATAATCGAAATCGGTAACAACCACGCCAATTAGCATGTTTTTGGTCATTAGAAATTCATCATCTTCCTCATGGGAATGGTACGAAAGCTTTTCTTTCTCGTAGGTAACAAACGACCCTCTGCCTCTCTGTCGAATGACATGTCCCTCTTTTGCCAGCATATCGAGAGTCTTTCTGCTGGTGATCCGACTCACATTGTATAAATCCGCCAGTTCTTTTTCAGACGGAAGCCTCTCTCCTTCCTTATATTCTCTATTTTTTATTTTTTCAGAAAGTATTTCAAAAATCTGCATGTACATGGGTTTAGACTTCTTATCTAAAATCAATGAAGTGAACCTCCTTATAACAATATATATCATTTATATAACAATATAACATTCGTTTAGCGGTTTGCAAAATACTTTTTTGAGTTGGAGGGCAACGCCAACGTGTAGCCATCGCTAACGCTCTATATAGCAATCCCTCCATTATATTAGCTGATGAGCCTACAGCTTCTCTAGATTCAGACCGTGCCTATGAAGTTATGGAACTATTAAAAAAGGTAACCAAGCAGAAAATAACAACCACCATTGTGGTGACTCATGATGTTCGGCTTGTGGGATATTGCGACAAAGTTTACAAAATGACAGATGGTGTTCTTTCTGAAGTGGTAGAGAAACAAGCTAGAGTGTCCCCTTCCGCATTCTAAGATAACAGTGAAATTAAAAAAGGTAGCTCCAAAACTGGAGCTACCTTTGTTCAACCATATTCAAATGTACGTTGTAAGAAGAACCTTTCCCATAAATCAAGAAAATAATTCTGGATTTTCTATTAGTATGTGATTTAGCAAGTCTGTCATTTTTACAGTGTCACATACTCTTACTGTTGCATCGCCAAATTGCCCTTTGTACATCACTTGATTGGTTAGAAATATATCTTCAACCCGTTCGTATTTTTCAGAGGTATGACCAATATGTCTCCTTTGCGATATGGGTATTTCCGTTTTATCCGGTAATATTGTATAAAGCATTTCGTGATCATCTGTCAATCGACCCGGTATATCAAGCCATTCCTCGACTCCATGAATATACGTACATCTCCGTAAATCGACTCCGATTAACAAGATGGCTGCCTTCTGGTCAAGTAATTTCCCCCAACTTGATTCTCGTGCACAAGGTGTGTCGAATTGTTCATTACCCGCTATAAATTCATCTGCTCCTTTTCCCAGGGCAGCTACCGAATGCGTTGGATGCCATGAGCGAACAACACCAGGCCGTTTTCGAAACATTTCCGTTAAAATACCAACACAAGATGGTGAGTCATTGACATAAAACCGAGGATTCTCACCATTAATATACGACCATGTATGGGTAGGAAAAACCAAAAGACCATTTTTCATATATTCCGAAAGTGCGTCAAGGACAGTATCCGCCCCTCCCTCTACCTGGCCAATACTTTTCATTGACGAATGTACAAGTAATACTCCATTTTCGTCGATTTCCAATTCTTTTAGATGTTTTAGTAAATCTTGTTTCTTGTACATCACAATCAACCTTTCAATCTTAAAATATACCAAAAGAATACCATATTAGGATTATTTGTCTATGATTCCTGGAGAAATACAGGATAAAGATGTGCTTTTTTGCGAGTATTGCAGTACCAGGATTTAATGTATCAGTTTCAACCCGATTACTGCGGCTAAGATCAATCCTATAAATAAGATTCTCTTCCAATCTTTCGGTTCTCCGTAAAACATCATTCCGACGATTGCTCCCCCTATTGTCCCGATTCCTGTCCAAACAGCATAAGCTAGTCCCATAGGGAGGATATCCATTGCTAAGGATAATAAACTAAAGCTTACCCCAAATCCCAAAAATAATATGAGATAAGATTTAACGTTTTTTCCTCTATTAATTAAATTCATACCGGTCACTCCGACCACTTCAAAAATACCAGCGAAAATAAGAAATACCCAAGACATTATACAGCACCCTCTTTCTCACCAGATTCTTTCGTGACAAGTTTTAGACCAATTACACCCACTAAGAGCAGCATAATAAAGAAGATTTTATTCCAGCTGAAAGGTTCTCCAAAAACAATCATTTCAACTAAAACGGTTCCAGCTGTTCCTATCCCAGTAAATACTGCATATGCAGTCGCCACTGGTACTTTTTGAGTAGCTTTTATCAATACAACGAAGGATAAAAGTATAAGAAGGAACGTTCCGGCCCAAGAGATCATATTAGTTGAATACTTTAACCCCATTGCCCACAAAATCTCAATAATACCTGCTAAAATCACATATCCCCAGTTTCGGTTCATCTAAATTCCCCCTACGTTATTGACTAACTCATTGAAAGTCCACGCCATAACACATACCAAGATGCATCTAATCTCTTTTGTAAACGATCAGGCCCACCATATAGCATTTCAACGAATATTCCATCTAAAACTCCCATAAATGCTGTAGTGGCACGATTGTGACCAACAGCTGAAGAAATTTCTCCATTTGAAATTGCACGCTCTATCATCGGTAAAAATAGTTCTTCTACTTTGTCCAGGTATTCGTAAACGTATTTCATTACCTGTTCATTAAGATGCATGGGCGGATAAAAAGCAGTACGAATCATAAATTTGGTAGAATCGTACTTTTCATACCTTTCTATACAGTGCACTAGGAAATTATATAAAAAATCATTAATAGCAAGAGCTGAATTTCGGTCTATAAACAGAACAACACTTGATAATTCATTCTCAAACGTATCCATGCAAATTTGAAGGAACAGCTCATCTTTTCCTTTAAAATGAGTATATATGGATTGTTTTTTTATACCTACATCCTTAGCAATATCTGCTAGCGATGCTCCTTCATAACCATTTTGTGCGAAATGCTTTAAAGAAACTTCCTTAATTTGATCTGATGTCATTACTATCATCCTTCCGAACGGTCGTAAGGTAAATTTAACACCACCCTTAACCTATGTCAAATATTATTTTTTCATTTAGAGTTAGAAACCATTCTTCTTTACAGGTAACACATAGGTAAAAGCAAAAAAAACTTGGATACCTAGATGGTTCCAAGTTTTATAACTATTGGTTTTATTACATGTGGAACTGTTACTTTAGGTATTTTCCTCTGAAATACGATACTCTGGAAACCTATCTTTTAATAGATTTTTGTATTTTTCTTCATAATTTACACCAGCATGTGATTCTAACATTTCTATCGAAACTTCTTCTCCTTGTACGTAATAATTATATTCCTCCTCACTAAGGAGAATAATGTTTATATATGGGACTTTTTTTATTAAATCATCAATTTCTTTTTTACATTGACCACTGTTTTCTTCGTTTTCACTGTAGCAATTGTGTCGTACTTCAATATAAATTGGATGTCCTTTGAAATAAGTATTCAAATTAAAATTTTTAACGGTATAAACCTCTTTATACTTGCTGTAAATGTCCTTAAAGTTTTGTTCGTAGAAAGAATAATGCGAAGAGTATGGGTTATTAATAAAAATATAATCTGTGAAATTAGGAAAGATTGTCTTTATTTCAGACTCTATCGTGTACCCTATATTTCGAAGCAAAAAAAATGCAAGATTTTCTGCATTATTCACGGTTAGTATTCTTTTTACATCATTGTGATCGGAATATTGTATTTTCCAGGTAGTATACGTTTGGTATAGTGGTATGATGGGTACAGTATCATTCGTATTTACGGTTTTTGTATCCTTTTCGACCACTTCCCATTCACCAAGCACTTCATCAAAAACATAATCATATTTTGTTGTAGGGTTTCCTAAGCTGAGACTGTAACACCCCGTTAACAAAAAAGAAATTGAAATTGCTATAACCATTAATGACTTTTTTAACATATATATCCACTTCCATTTATTACCTATTTATTATAATTCTAAGATTTTTTAACGTTATTTATTAAATGCTTCACTATAGATTTTACGCAGCTCAGCTGCGTTATCGTGCCACTTAATTGGGTTCCCATTGACGATTTGTCCTAGAACATCCAGACACCTATGCCATCCTGCCGCGGTATTCACTGCCCATGAATCATCGTCAAAGGTATGGGTAAAAATCATACTGCACCTTTTATCTTCAACCTGCAATGAAATGTTTATCAAATCATCCACTTCGCGGAAACCAAATACATATGGTTTTTCTAATTCTATAATGGTTCCCTTATATGTCGTCCCTTCACCGTCATCAAAGGCAATCTCACCGCCAATTCTTAGATCCATCTCCCCAGTTGCAAAAGGGTACCATTGTGTGAAGTAAATAGGATCCGTAATGACCTGGAAAACATCTTCTGGATTCTGTGTAAAAAACCGTTTGAACTTTATAGCATAACGACCGTTTGACTTATGTAGTGTGCCATATTCATTCATTATTCCAGACTCCTTCTTTTTCTTATATCCTTAACCTTTTCCTAATCCTACCATCCCAAAACTTTTTCCACCATAGGAAGATAGTAAGTGATTTGCATACTTACTTGAATAAGAAAAGCGATCCTTCGTTAGCGAAGCACCGCCTCGGAGCTTTTAAAGAAAAATCAAGAATTATAACCAACCGTTTACATATGTAACTAATCCCAATACTGCACCTATTCCAGCACCTAGAAAACAAGGAATAATGAATCCTGCCTTGTTCTTTTTATTCCTTTCGTTCATACCTTTAGCCATCATTACCTTCCCTCCTCCATTATTCTATACGAATACCCTTGGTGAATGTTTCATATTCTATTATTGTTTTCTTATAATACTAGCGTGTTGTCATTAATGATGGCAAAAACAGAAACAGAAAAGTTTGTTTGTATTCGCCTTCTACTTTAATTTCACGCTGTAATACCTCATACCTTTTGGGATCCCCCTTATTTCAAAAATCCCCATATAAATTAGACTTCTCAATCTATATTCTAAAAAGGTATCTCCTACATTGTTATCGATATGACCAAGCACTTCTCCGATGATCCTCGCTGATTTCATAAAGTCCTTCTCTTTTTGTTTAGAATGTAAGTGTTGGGCAGCGGTAATAATCATTTCATCG
The DNA here is from genome assembly GCF_019749295.1 of Neobacillus niacini. Classification (GTDB taxonomy): domain Bacteria; phylum Bacillota; class Bacilli; order Bacillales; family Cytobacillaceae; genus Neobacillus; species Neobacillus niacini_D. Next base: position 21,907 of record NZ_JACWFG010000027.1, on the reverse strand, counting down.
TAATAATCTTCCTTTACAGTGATGATTTTATTATTCTCCCAAATTCGAACTACCCCTTTAGAATGTGATAGAGATAGCCATTTTTCTTCTAATTGAATTCGTTCCTCTATACTTAAAGGCTGAGTTAACTTCTCTTGATAAATAACTTTTAGTTTATCAGGAGCCACCTCGCCCGTATGGAAATAAAAATACTGATACTCACTTGTATTAAATAATTCTTGGTATGCAATGGTTGTATTGATAAGATAAATAGGATTCGTTTTTCCTTTCATTACGTACAATAAAAAGCATACTCCTGTTTGTTCATCTGCATTTTCACCAGTCCAGATGACAATGGGAACTTGTTCAGGTATTGCTTCCATTTCTGAAAGAGTGTTTAGAAACCTTCGATTATACTCTTCTTCAATAAAATCATCCTGGTAATTCAAATGGTCTTTTAGCCATTCATATCTACGGTTACGGCCATCGTCTCTATGAAGTTCACAAATAGGACCTACAGCAAAGAAATCTGGTAAGCCAATTACCCTGTTCTCACATTCTAACCCTACTCTTAAAGAGCCCGCAGCAGATTCTCCACATACAATATGTACGGCACTATACTCCCTTTGAACGTTATTGTTTTCGTTTTTTATAGCACCGAGAATACTATCGTGTAAGAAAGATAGTTTTTCCGCCATATCTTCATGTGAATCATGGTTTTCTTTTATCATTTTTAATTGATACGACATATGGAACAATATGCTTTTTGCTTCACTACCACTTATATTTTGAATAGCCTGATATAATTCATCATCCATTAGTAATCTCTACCTTAATTTTTTATATCTACTTTACCATACATTCCCATCTAATTGCAGTAATCTACATTATCCTACTTTTGTAAGATTCTTTCGCATGAGTCATTCACTTTTGTTGAGAATGCTTCAAAGACATAATACCTTGTCATGTCTGCATATATGGGGAGATTGAACATAGCAGCGCGATTCTTATCTTTGAATCGCGCCATTTTTTGAAAAGCTCAATTTTTATAACACTGCCTCTTTATCAACCAATAAATTGCTGTAATACCTGATTAAACTTGTCACGTTCTTCCCAGAAACAACCATGACCGCTGTAATGAAATGGAACTAGATGTGAACTTCTTATACTTTGATTCAGTTCATGAGCTTGTGCAAATGGAATCACTTTGTCATGAACACCGTGAGCGATTAAGGTAGGAACATGTATTTTTTGCAAATCTGCATAAAGCTTCTCATCTCTTAGTGTATTGATGATCGCTGCCGTTGACCAACCTGCTGCTTGTAGCCCCATTTGAAAAAACCACTCTGAGAATGAGTTCGTTATATATTGAAAGAAAAAGGATTCTGTTACTTCTCGCATCATCTTTGGACGGTCATTTAACGCTAGAGTTAGGAATTTCGTTGCTGTTTCTGCCGTAAAACCTACAGGAGCTGCAGCGTCTACAAGGACTAGGTTGGATACCCCTAAACCATTATGGCGGGACATATATCGAATCGCTATTGCTCCACCTGTGGAGTGACCTACAAGAGTGAAATTTTCTAATTGAAGTACACCCACTATGGTCCGTATATCGTCTGACAATTGATCGAAGTTGTAACCACTAATTGGCTTATCCGACTTTCCGAAACCTCTCCAATCAATACCGATACAGCGGTATCCCATGAAAGGAAGGACATCAAATTGATACTCAAACTGTTTATGGCTTAATGGCCAACCATGTAAAAACACGATCGTCTTACTTCCCCCTGGATGAATATCTTCTACATATAATTTTACGCCTGAAGCTACCGTTACATAGTATCCCATACCGATTCCCCCTAAAATGCCTTTAACTACAAAATATTCATTAAGGACCATTAGGTGTATACCTATGACTAGTTCGAATGCCTTTTGTGGTATTTAATAATTTTTTGACTGCTTTCTCTATGGTTACCATTATAGCAACCTTACTAAAATATGAAATATTATCTCCATTTCGAAAATCATCTATTATTTCACTAAATATGAAGCTAATAGTCCAAATTCTCCCACGTAAATATTTCATAGTTAGATCAACAATCCTTCTTTAGCTATGTCACACTATCAAATTACGAAAAATTACACCGGCTCTATCCCTTTTATTACTTATTTTTTGGCTTGTTAATGAAGTAACCTATACAAGCTGTTTTGATTCGGCATAAGGTATAACATATTAATAGAAAGAAGGTTTTAATATGTCAACTTGCCAAAGACTTGCAGATATTATCGGTGGTGAAGTTATTCAATCGTCTCCTGTTTGTGTCGTTATGCGTCTTCGAGATGATATTCGAGCAACTATTTTAGGTCGTCGCACTCTATCACCACTAGCACTTCCATTTATGTTATCTTTTGAAAATAATTGTCTTAACCTAGGTGAAACGGTTCTCCTTCAAAAAGAAGTGAATCCAATGCTTGATGCATTACGATGCAGAGGTATTATCGTAACAGCATTTCATAACCATTGGCTGTTTGAAGAACCGCGGTTAATGTATATGCATTGGGAGAATGTTGGAATGAGCCCGACTGAGTTTGCTAGGCTCAGTATAGAAGCTGCAGAAGAAGCAGGACTTTTCTAAAAAGCAAGCCATTTGTGATATCCTCACAAATGGCTTTATTTCTTATCAATTCATTCTCCAACTAATTGCACCATAACTAATTATTATTTGTGAATTTGTGAAAAAATCTTTTCATTATCATTTTTAAATGATATTATTCCTATTAGTATAGTAGGGATTGAAGGTGTTTTTTAATCATGTCTTTGTATGAAAGATTACCTAGTGACTTTTTGATTCAATTCTATAATGAAATGAAGAAAATGAGTTCAAACGGTTTAGTTTCTAAAAATATGTACTATGAATTAGGATTAATAATTGCAGCCGCATCAAAGAGAGGGATACAACTGGACAAGCCAAAGGATTTTGATCATAACGTTGACCACGAATTATTAATGGAATTAGAATGTCGTACATGGTTTCTCAGAAAAAACAAATAATATAGCCGCTGAAAATTAGTGGCTTTTTCAACTTTCCTTCCCTTTTAGTTCAATGACAAAAGCTGTTTTTTAAGGCCCCCCTCTCTTCCACTCTCGCACTCCGTTGTGAAGTAATACATAGTAACGTCAAAACTGAAAATAATACCAATGAGGTGCTGTTTTTAATTTTGTTCAATTCAATATGGTGAGAGCGAACAGAGCATGTCTCTAACTATAAAAGGAGATGAAGTAATGGAAAATATCGCTAATATTGTTCATATAGGTGAATTAATAGCTGTCTCTAAGATTTTTGAACTAAACCCTTTTCGAATGGTCACATTGATAGAAAAGGGCTCAATGGAAGTATTTGAAACGAAAGAAGCTTTCTTAGTAAAATACGGAAGCAAGGACACTTATGAAGAATTAGAAGATTGGTGTGAATTAAATAATGGAAAGATTTTTACTAAACCTAAAGTGGTCAGTGAGAAAAATAACTGTCAATGACGGATGTTTTCAACAAGTGCCCCCGTTAGTGGAATCAAAAGACCTTTATTCGTTTGGATAAAGATTCTGATATGTTTCTACTGTATGTTTAATTAAATCCTTTAAAACATTGGTATCGATATCAGCTAATTTATTCACATAAATACAAGCCTTACTCTTCGTGTGTTTTCCAAAGTTTGCTAATAAGTTTTCTCTTTCCTCACTTTCATAGGCCAAATAAAGACTAATTTTCGCTTTTCTTGGAGAAAAACCCACTAAAGGTGCATCCCCTTCATGTCCTGATGCATACTTATAGTGATAGCTGCCAAAGCCTATAATGCTAGGACCCCACAATTTTGCGTCGTAACCCGTTACCTCTTCAAAAATTTCTAATAACTGATAGGCATCTGCCTTCTTCTTCTCATTTTCCACTCTTTCAATAAATTCAATTACACTATTATCGGTTTCTTTCATCTTTGGTTCATACATATCTGCGTTCTCTCCCATTTTTCTGATTAAATACCTGTTTACATTATAAGCATTATTACTTTCTAGAATACAATCTATTTTCCTGCATCTTCCATAAACAACCATAGCTGATGATCCATTATTATCCATATGACCAAGTATTTCTCCAGTTATTTTTTCTACTCGGAGAATAATATATATTCCGTTTCTGTTTCAATAAAAAATTCTTTATATCCCGCCCCATATTCTGAACTACTAAGCTCGATTGCATTGATAATGCTACCACTAATGTGGAAATGAAAGTCTTCCACCTTACATATTATCTTATCAACATAAATTCCTGCTATGCTAGGATATTCTACATCACCGTAATCTATCGGATGTTCTTTTCTTCTATTTAATTGCTTAACTTTCATTTCCTTCGCTCTACTTGAGATATAGTTAAACGTGCTTTTGGGACTTACTTTCAAGTATTTATACTTTGTCATTTCTTTCATTATCCAATAATCATAAATGTTAGTCGCAAACTCCATATCATATTCATACTTCCATTCTTCTACATCATAAAGAAGTTTTACCCACAATGATATTAATCCATCTAATTCATTCTCAAAATTGTCTTTTTCACCTCTATATACCCAAAACTGAGGATCATATTCCTTTCCAGTGTAAGCTATCGTGCTTTGTATGTTCTTCTTGCTACTACTGACAATATATTTAATAATTGTATCTTTTTCGTTATATAGCTGCTCTTTCAATAATAAGTTCAATACAAATACACCCCTTTACACTTCACTACTTCAACAAAAAAAGTACTTTTCCTTCTTCAGAAAAGTACTTAGTGTATAAATAATAAATGAAATTTATATTCCTGTTTTAACGCCAAAACCTAATAAGAGTAAGCCGGTTGATTTTTGAAATACTTTCTGGAATTTGGGGTTATTTAACCATTTTTTTGCGTAATCAATTACATTAACAAGGGTTAGAAACCACAATACAGCAAGTAAAGTAAGGATTGATGCTAACAGTATTAATTGCTGATTTACATTTCCGTTCAAATCGATAAATTGAGGCATGACAGTTATATAAACCAAAACCGTTTTTGGATTAAGAACATTGCTCAGTAAAGCTTGCATAAAGGACTCTTTATTATGCCGACTTGAAGACTTGGGAGATGTATTCGCTTGTGCTTGAATCTCCTCTAAAGAAAACGCACTTTTAGCAAAAAAACTTTTTATCCCCAAATAAATTAAGTAAGCCGCTCCCAAATATTTGATTGTACTAAAAAGAATGACCGACTTTGCAATGACCACAGATAACCCAAGAATCGCAATAAGTGTCCAAAAAGAAAGTCCGGTTGCCATTCCGAGTACCGTATAACGTCCGGCTTTTGGACCATAGCTAAGGGTGTTTTTCACGAGGAGCATCGTATCTGCCCCTGGTATAACCACCATCATCGCAGCAATCGATATGTATGTTAGTAAGCTATCCATGTTGTTTCCCCCTTCTTATCATAATAGTGACTACCAAGGTAACTACTTAAATGAGTATACCAGAAGTATTTGGAAATAATCAACAATTTTGCTAGAATATTAGTTACTAAGGTAGCGACTACTATATAGTGGAGGCTTTATGAAAAAAACCATTTTTGAAACATTAAAGAATTTAAATTTTACCGAATATGAAGCGAAAGCGTATCTGAGCCTTTTGGAGGAATCTCCCTTAACTGGATATGCAGTAGCGAAGAATTCTGGTGTACCACGTTCAAAAATATATGAAGTTCTAGATAGTCTCGCCATACGAGGAGATATTCTGGTTAGTCCTGGAAACACGCCGCAGTATTCTCCTGTGCCCGCAAAGGAGCTCATTAAAAACCGGCGAATGGAAGCAGAACAAAATTTTGAACTGGCAGAAAAGTCACTAGCAGAGTTTGAACAATCTGCAAATGACCGTGAAAATATCTGGAATATCATGGGCCGCATTGAAATACTACAAAAGGTTAAAGATTGTATCGCATCTTCAAAAACAAGGATTCTCCTAGAGGTTTGGGAAGAGGAATACGAAGAGTTGGAGTCTGAACTAAGGCAGGCAGTAAATAGAGGAGTCAATGTAACGATTATTGCTTATGGAGAAATCGTCTCTGATTTTGCGAACCTCTATCTCCATTATATGGGGCATGAAATTACAGAAGAGTATGGTGGACGCTGGATTGTTATTAGTGCAGATGATTCAGAGGTAGTAGCAGGGATTGTCTCGCTGGGGAAAGATAGCCGTGCTGCGTGGACAAGACATGTTGGTTTAGTTATGCCAATTACAGAAGTCATGATCCATGATTTGTACCTCATGGAAATTATGAAGAAACATAGAAAACCTTTAGAAGAAAGTTTCGGGGAAAATCTCGTGAATTTACGCCGAAAATTCTCTATCCATCCAGATTTTAAAAAACATTATGTAAAATAAATTTGTCAGTTTAAAACAACATGGAAGAACAGCTTTCTTCTTAGCAAATTGGCTGTTCTTCTACATCAATCGGGGATGTTAATCTAAGAAGTATTAACGCTCCCCCCTTATACAAGGGATCTATCCCGCCTTGGAACATTTGCTCAACTATATCCAAATATTTTAGGATTCCCGTAATTGCATTCAGCAATTCTCCTATTTCGTGCTTTGAAATTTAAACTGAATGTTGATTTTACTGTGTTTGGAAAATAAGCGGAGAATTTCCGTTTAAATTGGGAAATACCTGTATTTCCTTAAAAATAAGCGGAGTTTTTCCGCTTATTGTATCCAAATTCTTGGAATTTGTTTTATTTAAAACAGATAGCCGGAATATCTCCGCTTATATCTGCTCCTTAAGGTTCCTCTATAAACAATAGCCGGAAATTCTCCGCCTATGAATTCTCAATCCTACACGAAAATCAACAATAAATAATAACAGGGCCTATAGAAAAAAACCCACCACATCCCCTACTAATCACTTTAAACAAATTTATTTGGGTACCTTAATCTATGCCCGATCATTTCTGCCACCTAACTTTCATTTCGGTCAGGTGCAGCGGGGGAATCATGTCGCGTTTTTCCATTCTTATTGCCATCCTAAACTTACTATTATTGAATGATGATATTCCCTACATATTGAGCGGTTCCTTTATCAGTAGGGAGGTCTAATACAATCATATACTCGCCTTTTTCTTTCGGTAAGTTGAAATATGAACCAGCATGTTCCATTTCTAAATCCATTTTGTTTTCATTTTGCAAAAGTGAAATTTTTACTTTTTTTTCGTCAAAATGTCCATCTTGAAGGGAAAACTGAACTTTCTGCCCCGAATTAAAGTACATTTTATTTTGTTCTTTTGCTAACGAAAGAATATCTTTTGTTTCCTTGTTGTATTTTTCATCATAAGTCCAATCAATGTTTGCTTCTGCTAATTTTTCTTCTTGAGTAATATCCTCAGGATTTGTAAGCGAAGCAGATGGGGGAGAAAAATCATATTCTTCTCCAATACATCCTGTTAATAAAACAACAAAAAGCATACCAAAGAGAAAAGTACAAACCTTTTTCAAATAATTTCACCCCATTTAGTTTCCTAATTACTTCTATACAATTTTTAACAATTAATTTTATTTTAACATAAAAATAAAATACTCATATTTAATCCCAATGATGTTGGTTACCATCTGAAGTTTTCATATTCCTAGTGAGTTTTTTAGGAAAGTAGTTACATATTCCACATTCGTTATCTTTTTATTGCATTCGCTGCTATCGACACAAATAAGATTGCCGATGGACTTGTAATAATCCGGATTATTAGACTTTTTTGCTTTTGTTATAGTAGAAAAATAGGCAACATCACCAAAACTATTACAGAAAGAACAAAGATTTTTTTTACTAGATGGTGCAAATTCACAATCAATACCAACTATTTTGCCCTCTAGCTCATAGACTATAAATTTTTTATTATATCCTAAGTCATTCCAGCTTAAATAGGTCAACTGGTTGAGATCTATAGTTGATAAATCAGGGAGTTTAATTTTTTTATGTTTTGGAAACATTTTTTTCAGTTGCTGCTCGGTGATTTTTGGAAAGGGCAGTAAATAGTCAGTTAGATGCTGAATATATTGTTCATACTCTTTATCTCTTTTCAGTTTGGAAAGATCCAGCATTTCTTGTTTTTCCAATGATAGATTTGGAAAGAGATCTAAGATTTTGGCATTGGCTAAGTCAATCACAGCAGTCAAAACGTTTTGAGGTACGTTCTTCTTGCTGCTCTCCTTAATTAAAGCTATCTGTTTTTTTATGAAGTTTAACTGTTCATTTTTAATAAATTTTTCGGTCATCATATATATCTCCAATCCTTTTGCTGTCTTTTCTGTCCTTTTATTTTAAACCATGCAAGCAAACCACCAAAATGGATAAAATGACTATGAAACGTTTTTTACATAAAAAACAGCACTGCTAAAAAATTTTCAACAGTGCTGTTCACCTACTTTTTATTTGAATAAACAATTTTCTTAATGGTTTCAGTAGAAAGGTAATATTCATCAGCCAGTTGCTGGATACTGCTGCCACTATTAAAAGAATGTCTAATGGTGTCATTACGGCGATCAAGTGTCATTCTCCCGCCACTCAAGGTTCCCCATTTCAGATGCTCTGTTTCCAGCTTGGGAATGTAAATCGTTTCCCCTTGGACATACTTTTGGATTTCTTCAATTAGCTTTTCAGGTAAAACTTTGTTTGCATTCATATATTTCAATTTTGCTCGCTCCTTATTTTAATCTTGACAAATAAGGTGCAAAGCCAAAATATTAGAAAAGCTTGTTTAGCGATAAGAGTTAAATGTTTGCCCCATGCAAAGTATCGCCTTTCCAATAATAGGCTTTGCATGAGTGGTAGAAGTACCAGATATTCTTATGTGATTATCCAACTATAAGCACCCCCCTTTACATTCAATTATAATGAAAATTACTATTTAATTATATCTGCTTTTGTAAAACCCTGGGGATGGTAAAGATACAAAACTTAATTTAAATTGTTTGACTCCTCTATTTTCAGGGCTTTAGTTCAATAAAAGAGTTTAATCCTTCTAGAAGGAAAGGAACCTTACTTCAATAAGCTATCTACTTTTGTTCTTTAATAAATCAATAATGTAAAATAACTGTGTTATTATAAAAGACCCTAATAAAACTAAAATTGTTCCTACAATAATCTTAACTTCACCAAATATACCGCCAACCAACAATGGTAATGTAAAAAATAATAAAATAGCTACTAATATCGTAAGCAAAAAAAGACTAAAATAACGTCTCATTTGCCCTCCCCCTTACTATAAAATATCTATAATTATTCAATAAATCTATATGTATTCCTTGTTAAACAATACTGCCCCGTTAGTACAAGAAGAAGCCGCCAAAATGGCGGCTTCTTCTTGTACCCTAATGCTACTGTCACCTAATTGGAACATGAAAGTAAATAACAAAAAAGAAAATAATCGGAATAGAGGTTATTAAAGCAACTGTTGGGTATTTATAATGCAGCCTAAGCATAACAAAAATAATAGCATTAAAGAAAACTGACCAACCTATTGTCCACCCATTATGATGGGTAATTAAATTTAAAAAATGCAAATTTATGTATTCAATCAATGAAAACAAAGATACCCAAAATATTATCCATAAACCCATATTTAATTTTTTCTCTGGAAATCTTCCCAGAAATATTAAGATACTTGATGGATAAGAAATAAACATAATTAATAGTGTAATAATAGTGTGATTTGGCATTACAGCAAGGCCAAAAATACTTTCCTTATACTCCCACATCTTGTAGTCATAACAAAGAAAATTATATAGTAAATCACCAAACCATATAAATAAAATAGTGGAATAATATTTCCTCCAGTTGCGCCAGTCACCCCATATTATTGCTGCAATGAGAAATATAGCATTGAATAATAAATGCATATTATCAGCCTCGAATTCTTTTGTTACTTAGATAATTTAACTTCCGAAATAATTCTGGCTTCAGATGACTTGAATAAGGTAAAACTATCTTTTGCTATTGAAGAATAGTACCCGTTATTTTGGAAGCTGCTGTATTGCGCTGTAATATTAAAACTTTTTAATGCGTTTAAGACTTCGAAAAGTATTATTTCGCTTAATATTCTCTATAACAAATTGAAAACCATACAGTAGAAACCCTCAAATAGTAAGTAATAATGTCAATTGGATTGGCTTCATCTGAACTAAAGACACTATTCCTAATCGTTTTAATAATTTCATTCCTGGAAAAGCAAATAAGATATGAACAATTGCATTGGGAATCATAAATAAAGTTAACTTGCCATAAGGAAGTTTTAAAATCCATATAGACAAAATAAGGTAAGGACCCAAAATAAAAGGAATATCACCTGAAATTTTAGGGTGAATACTATTATAAAACTTCCACCAATTTCGTTTCTTTGCAGTAATGTTATTTATCTTTACGACACAGGCAATAAGTATAGTTACTGGTAGAAAGCGTTTTATTGTACCTCGTCCCAAAAGTGGTATTGAAAACCATGGAAGAATCATCATAGGATTAATAAAAATCTCGAATGCCTCACTATAAATGCACCTCCTATTTCTTATGTTGTGCATTTATCTTATTAAATAATACCAAATATATTTTCACTTTTCTTTAAAGTCAGGAATGAAAAAAGCCTTAAATCAATTCTTATCGTTACTATTCACTAGGTAAGTGGGGAGTTCCTTTATAATTTCGATCAATATTGATGAATCGAAGGCTATTTACAGCAAAAATATAATATATTACTAGAATTTAACATTAATATGATAAAATATCCAAAGACTATCACTGATGAGCATCTAGGGAATAGAGTACAGAGGGGAATGGATTGTATGGAATTTAGAGGTGCAAGCGCTTATGATCAGGATGAATTTTTATCAAATTATATGAAGAGAAGGAGTAGAAAGGATAGTCCAAACAATGCAATCGAAACTCCTATCATTTATGAACTTCTTGGAACCTTTCAAAATAAAAGTATTTTAGACCTACGATGTGGTGATGCTTCGTTTGGAATGGAGTTACTTAATCAAGGTGCAGCGTTTTACACAGGAGTAGAAGGCTCTAAACAAATGGTAACATCAGCAAATCTTACGCTAACAGATAAAAATGGAAGTATTCTTCACGAGACAATGGAATCATTCAGTTACCCACCCGAAAAATTTGATATTGTTACTTCTCGTTTTGCAATACACTATGTCCCAGATGTCCATTTATTGTTCCAGAATGTACATAAAACCATAAAGGAAAATGGTAAGTTTGTGTTTAGTGTTCAACATCCCCTTACTACTTCTTCATTTATAAGCAAACAATCAGGAGATAAGCGTGTAAACTGGGTAGTCGATGATTATTTTCTTGAAGGCGAAAGAAAAGAGCCTTGGATTGAACAGATTGTGGTAAAATACCATCGAACAACTGAACATTATTTTAAGGCCCTTACTGAAGCTGGCTTCTCAATAGTTGATTTACGCGAAGGAACACCGAAGCGAGAACATTTTACTAGTGATCAAGAGTTCGAAAGAAGACTTAGAATTCCAGTCGTACTGGCTTTTTCTTGTACAAAGTAGCATTTGAAGAGTACCATGGGACGGTTCGTCATCCATTTTATAAGAACTGTCCCATGGTTCCATTCCTTTTTTTAAATGTCTCTGTTATTATTCATTGTTGTTTTTCGTGTAGTGTTGAGAATTTATAGGCGGAGAATTTCCGGCTATTGATTATAGAGGAACCTTAAGAAGCAATATAAGCGGAGATATTCCGCTTAACTCCTAAAAATAAGTCAAATTACAAGGATTTAGATACAATAAGCGGAAAAACTCCGCCTATTTTTAAGGAAATATGGGTATTTCCCAATTTAAACGGAAAATATCCGCTTATTTTCCAAACATAGTGAAATAAACATTCAGTTTTAACAGAGCATTTAAATAAAAATTTAGATTTTCTACTAAAGTTATTTTTTCTCCAACATTGGTTTATTAACTATTATTCCCGCAGCATTTCTTATACTTTTTCCCGCTTCCACAAGGGCATGGATCATTTCTGCCAACTTTCGTTTCATTTTGGACCGGAGCATGCGGGAGATCATTCCCCTGTTGTCTAAAGTCCAATTCTCTTTCCAGTGCGACTTGCTTCCAGAGAGCTAGTTCTGGGTGTTCTAATCCCAGAATTGAAAAGTAACTATAGACCGTCTGTTCAATATCAACAAGACCGGAAGAATACTCTAGCTCCATATGTTCATTAATTTCAGGGAGCGCTTCTTCGGAAAGCTGGTGACAAAGTGCTTCAATTAAAATATCTTGATGATCCAGTTCTTTTGCAGAGGTATAAGCTTCTCTTAAAACTTGGACTGCAAAGTCTGATTTAATGTTTTCTATGATGGAAGCTGCATAAATAATGGATTTGTCTTTCCTAAGATAAGGTGCAGCCTCCTTTACCACCTGATCACTTTGGAAGCTGATTAACGTTGATGACAGTTCTTCTAACAAACTGTCATCGTCGTGATCCAATAAGGGAACCAATAAAGGAATATATTTTTCTTGTTTTAACAATCCAATCATATAGACATTTAGTATCCCATTATATGAAAACCATTGCTCCTCTATCTCCTCTTTCAGTACGAGTTCAATTTCTTTTTCTGTAACCCAGCCCTTTTTCACCAAACAGCCTGCTATTTTTTTTGCTTTAATGTAGAGTTCATGCTGCTCGGAAGAACCGGCCCTCTCAAGATCATTTATGATTTGACCATATTCGGAATACACTGCTTCTTCGGTACCATCTAACAATAAATCATATAGGGCCCATGTACTCTTCGGAATATATTTATGAAGTTGTTTCTTATATTTAAGAGCAAGTTCCGGTTCGACACGTTGGACCAAGTTCACCGCCAGATGACGTTTGGAAGGGTCCATTAATGGAATATTTTCAATCAATATCTGAACAGCCTCTTCATTGATGGTTTGATTTTCTATGTAGATGAAGATTGAAGATTGTTTGTCTTCATTTCGAAATGATTCTTTCAGTAATTCATTGGTCCAATCTTCTGGGACATGTGGATAGTCATGCAGTGCATGCAGGACTACCTCTTGAATTAAAATATCATCGCTTACCAAGTGTGGCTTCATTTTTTCTAAAAAAGTCATTATGTATCCTCTCGTTCCTCCAATATTCTGTACAATTATTGTACTTTATTGTCGATCCAAAGTAAAAAACAAGTAGAATTCTCATAACTATTAATATTCTTTCAAATGAGTGAATAGGGTAAAACAAAAAAAAATTTAAAGGGTGAGTCTGATTGGAATACTTTAGAAAATGGATAAATCGGACGTTCAATCATTTTTCAAGAAAAAAATTGACTCTCGTTATGGGAGCTCAATACGCACCGCAAACATTTGGACAATCCGTTGAAAGAAACCAAACTACTTTAATAAGGACGAGAGATGCTGAAAAATACTTTCGTCCTTCCACCCTCCCTATTAAAAACACCCTTGTTAAGAACAGCCAATTCTTTGAACCCTATTATGAAAAAAATCACAAAGAAATTAAACTCCCTGCAGCATTAACTTTGACTCCTGATGAAACGGTTTTAAACTACTTTAGTATTTTAAGAGAGGCAGAGAACCTCACTGAAAAACAGATGGGTGGATGCGGAACTGTGGGGATGGCAAAGATGCCTTATCCAATTGCTTATAAATTTTTTACGAAAGACTATCATAAAAGGGTCACTTATCATGAATATCTTCAATCGTTTGCCGGAATTGGACATCTAAATTTAATTAAGGTGAACAGACTTCCTGATGAAAAAGGTATTATTCCTTATTTCATTGAGCTAGAAACCATTGAAGGTTCATCAAAAGGTGTGACCTATTTTGCTTATTATTACGGCTATGTCCAACTAAAAAAAGTTCAAAAGTTGTATAAAATTGACCAGATAAAATTGTATGGAGAGGACTTCCTTTGTGCCCCCTACCATCTTTGGCAGCATGATGCGGAAGCAGTTGTGGGGATTATGTATGGAGAATGGTGTCAATTAATAAAAAAACAACTGCCTGCTAAACAAGATGGTTACGTCAAAACCATTGATTTTATTGGTACGGATGGAGCCGATTATCGGTTTATCTTTTATCAATTAACAAATGATACAGATGTAATTATCTCTCAATATAAAAAGAATACTGAAGGAATCTGGGAATCCATCAAAATTGATCCATTTAAATGTATTAAAAACTAAGTGTAATATGTAAGAACTAGAACCTTTTCTCTAAATTAAGGGGAGCCAGTTTTGATAGTGTACTTGTAATAAAAGATAATGAGTGTAACAAAACTGAAATCGATTTGTATAAACCCATTATTTATTTTCATGATACTCTTAAGAAAGAATACTAATTTCCTATAACTATTGTACGGCAAATAACCTACATTATTGTTATTAATATAACAAGAATTCAACTGGAGATTAATTTATGCGCAAACATCATGAAAACAAAGACAACTCCCACTTGAGTAGAAACCAGTTACAAAAAGAAATTATTGCTTTCCAGCTAGTGTTAAACGACTATAAAATCTCATTTAGTGATTTAACATACTCAAGTCCAAGAGAAGCAGAGATACGTCAAGATGCTATAAATATTGCAAAGATTATATCAGAAAATGTTCATTTAAAATCATTTTTACTAGAAAAAAAGAAGCTCCCGATAAAGGAACTTCGTAAGTTCGTACCGACCTGCCATAAAACCTTAAAGAAATATAAAATCTATTTTATTGCTTTGGCTCTTATCTTTATCGAGGGATTTACATTACTAAAGGGATACTTAAATCCCTAGTAAGTCCCTCTATTTTTCTGATTTGCCATTTTTCATAAAAAATCAGAATTTGAAAAAAAAGGGAGAAAATCTCCCTTTTAAAGTTTACTGTCTTAACTGATTACCGTGAAATACTTTGATAAGAAAATCACGTTCAGGAACCTGCAATAATTCATATGACTCTAAAAATTTTGTGTTATCATATGATACTTCTTCTAAACTAACTATAATTTTGTCCTTTTCTATTTCTACTATTGAATAGGGGGCAGTTGGTTTTGAATTGCACCCTAAAGAACCTGGATTTAAAAAGATAGTATCATTATCCTCAAAAAAATGAAGTGAGTGATGATGCCCAAAACCTATTAAATTTTCTTCGTTCCCTTTAAATAGCGAAATTAAATTATCTAAACTCGGCTCAACAATTCTACTAAAAGGATCTTTACTAATATGCTCCTTTAATTTGGTTTGCTCAATATGATAATGAGTAAACAATATAGACTTGTCTCCAATTGTTAAAGTGATTGTTCGAGGCAATTCTTTTAATTTTGAGATAAAACCTTTGTCCATTTTATCCGCTATCCATCGATGATGCTCTTTAGCGTGAGCGTGGCTTAATGGATATTCTTCCCCTTTAAGAAGTGCCATAACTGCTTCATCGTGATTTCCAGTAATCATAGATACATCCAATCTTTCAAATAATATTTTCAAGACTTCATTTGTATCTGGTCCAATTCCTATCATATCTCCTAAACAATATATATGTTCAATGTCCCCCATCTTATCAAGCTCATTTAGAACCGCTTTTAAGGCAGGAGCATTACCGTGAATATCAGTAATTACTCCAATCTTCATAACCAATTAACACTCCTTTTATCAATTTATGTATACCCTATTTTTCTCACGCGTGAAAAAAATTAAAGTTTACGTAATCACCTTTATCAAGCCGAAGTATAAAAAATCCAAGTCCTATGTGAATGAGTGCAAATAGCAAAATGTCTCACGCTTACAACCATTCAAATAATTGTAACACTTTGTAATTTAGTGAGTATATACATATTTTATTAACCTGCCTAAAACGAAGGTCCCACTTAGGTGGTTTGTTTCACAAATAACTGTCCCCATGGTATCTCTGAACGCTTCTTCCACACCCTAGAATCCGCCCTTTTTTGTATTAGAACAAAAATGGGCTTATTTATTTGAATCGACACCGTTAATATCACGTCAAAATATATGAGGTGATAAAATAACATGAAAAAATATAAACGTTTCATGCAAGTTGTTCTCAGTACAGTGTTGATGGGGTCCTTATTTTATTTCGGTAATGGGATGGCCTTTGCCGAGGATCAATATATTACGATTAAGAGAGGTGATACATTATATAGCATTTCAAAGAAATACAAGATTTCCATCGAAGATTTAAAGGAATACAATCAATTAAAAAGCAATAAGATTATTGCTGGTCAAATGTTAATAATCCCAGATTTTGATGAAATCAAACCTATGTATGTGGCTGTCGCTGGTTCTTTTAGCAAGAAAAGCAATGCAGATAAGCGAGTCGATGTTTTGAACAAGAAAGGCATTGAAACGATTGTCGTAAAGAAAGTGATAAATGGGAAAACGTATTATCGCGTTCAGGCTGGTGCCTTTTCAAGTAAATCCAATGCGGAGAAAATGATTAAGAAGTTAAAGAATAACGGAATAAAAGATGCTTTCTTTTTAACGGAGAAGCCTCTTCAAGTTAATGGAATCACAGTAGGTTCTTCTTATAGTCAGCTTATTCAAAAATTCGGGCAGCCAATCAAAACAGAGGATGACAAGACTACCAAGTCTCTTTATTATATAACTGAAGGTGCCGGAGTTCGGGTAACTATTAATACAGCCAATAATACCATTGAACAGCTGCAAGTATATCCAGAATTCCTGAAAACCACGACCATTCCAACTGAGAAAGAAAAAATCCTTGATGCTTATGGTAACCCAAATGAAATTAACATCGTAAGCTGCTATGAAAGTGCCAATTGTGAACAAATCATTTATCAATTTAATAAAAACCAACTAATCGTTCAGATTGATCGAGATGGAAAAACCGTTCAGTATTTGGAATTACGAAAAACGAAATAAAATATTTGAATCGCGTTCCTTACCTTTTGGGTGCCTGTCACCACATGTATAGCCAGTAGTGAATCTTCACAATCTGCATGTATAAAATCTACCAAAAAAAACTAGTCGGAAGGATTTCCGGCTAGTTTCATATTTTTGAGGAACCTTTGGAATTAATCTCCTCTTCATTTCGCTATCGAGTGGTGTTAGAGAATATGGGTGGAATTTGCTGTTTTCTCTCTGTTCCGATCCAAACTAATCCAAAAACAATGACGACTCCACCAACGATTTGAGCTGCCCAAATCGGTTCATTAAAGAAAAATGCACCCGCCACGGCAGCTGCCGCAGGAACGAAATAACGGAAGAAGTTCGCTTTTGCTGCGCCCACGTGTTTCATGGATATATTCCAAACCACAATGGCAATAACGGTACACATTAGCACATTGTAAGCTACGGCTCCCCACGTGGCCATCGATAGATTTTCCCACTGGATCAAACTCCATTTATCGAGTGAAATCGGAAATAGAAAGAGTGAACCAAAGAAAATGAACCATGTAGTTACCCGAAGAGGAGAGTATTTTTCCATCAAAGGCATGGTGGCTAAATTAAATATTGCACCGATTAAACTAATGCCTAGAGCTATATAGTTGCCTATCATGTACTCAGAACTTAGGTCAAAGCCATCCTTTCCACCAAGAATAATCATCGTTACCCCTATTAATGCAATTAATCCTCCCGTTACTACTCTGGCAGTTATTTTTTCACGAATAAATAACGGTGCAAATAGAGCCGCAAAAATGGGCCATGGAGCAACGTTCAAAAGAGAAGCATTCGCTAGTGTTGTATACTTGATAGAATACATGACCATAATTTCCAGCGCCGTGATGCCAATTAATCCAATAAGTGCTAATTTTAGCAAATCTCGTTTATCCACTTTTACGCTGCCTTCTGTCACTTTTAACATGATGAATAATATAGGTAATGCCAGTCCAAATCTAAGAAACACAAACACCTCTGCAGGAAAAACTTCCATTGCCCACCGCGAAACCCCAAAATTGATTCCCCAAACAATGGATACAAAAATCAAGCCTAAATAATAAAAGGTATTTACCACCCTATATTTTCTCCCTCCATACCAAGGGGTTCCTTGATATCTATCTAATTTTGAGCCATGAGAACCGTCCCTTTGGAAACTTTTATTCTCTAATAAACCATACCTTGGAAATCAAATTTTCCTTTATTTCGTAAATAGCCATTAGGCTAGTACTTTCCCCTGTAATTCCGTTCGTGGCAATTTCCCAATCGATGACTTTGTTACCGACAATGGAACGATTTCTTATCTCAGCAAACATCTTCTTTTTAAAGGTTTCCGTATACCTTTCAATCAGCTTCTCTTTCCCGCTTAAGGTGATGGTATTATCAGGAAAAGTGTATACGGTAATATCATCTGCATATGTACTTGCAAATCCCTCTATATCTTGACTATTGTAGTACTCTATTTGCTGCTGAACAACTGTTTCAACTGACATTTCTTCGCCCCTTATCCTTACTTTTAGATAATTTTGATTTTCATCAATAAGTTTACAACATAATACGGATTTGAACCATCTTAAGAAAAGATTAGTTATTTATCGCAGGAATGATTTCTTTTTCTAATATATGTAAAAATTCATTCAGTTTATTACTACTCTTGTCACACAAAACCACCATTTTCCTTGAACCTGAATCCTGCCTCTATAAACATAGACTCTATCAGTTAGAGTTTCCATTTCAAGCATACCGGACATTGCACTAATAAGGTTATCCTTCAATAATTGCCAGGTAATTCAAATCGGCACCTTCCGATTCAACTATTAAAATACTTCCTCTTTCCTTCGTTGAGAAAATCTTTGCACCAACAGGAAGTTTATTCGACATTCCATCCTTGAAATCTGTATTCGTTTCGTTTTTGGTTTTTATTTCACCAATCTGAACATCTTTTGTTAAAGTCAATTCTTCAACCCAATCCACATTGGTTTTATAGATTGCTCCATCATACTGAAAAATATCAGCACCGGGGTCTAATGTTAATACTTCCTCTGCATCTATCCTTTCAATGGATACTTTTGTTGATTCCCCTTGGTTACTGCACCCT
Organism: Neobacillus niacini; assembly: GCF_019749295.1. GTDB lineage: Bacteria > Bacillota > Bacilli > Bacillales > Cytobacillaceae > Neobacillus > Neobacillus niacini_D. Next base: position 2,852 of record NZ_JACWFG010000027.1, on the reverse strand, counting down.
ATAATCAATAATATAAAGATTGCAAATAAGGTATAGCATAACTTTCGAAACAACTGACTTCCTCCTCTTTTTTATTCTAGTAGAAGATCCTGACCGAACAAAGATTCCCTTTCATTCATTAGGCGAATCTAAGGTCAAACTTTTATTTTAAGTCAGATAATTTTTCTTCCGTAATCAGTTCGTATAGGATTGCCGATTTCTTGTTGTCTAATTGAGCATATTTGCTTTCAGCGTCAATAACCAGTTCTACTTTGTCTTTATTTGGGCTAATCCAAAGCTCATACAACACGGTTTTCGATTCGATGTTAGGATTTTTATATTGAAATCCAAATCTATAATCAGCAGGTCGCACCATCGAAACTTGGGCATTTTCCCAATCGATATTAGCTACTATATCTTTCACTTGTTGAACTGTTTCATTAGTATGAATTTCTTTGAAGTCATTATTTTCATTCCCCATATAATGTTGGACCTCCAAAATTAGTTCCTCATTCTCCATATCCTTTGAGCAGCTTGCGATAAACATTAAAATGATCCAAACAAATACAATTAACGTTTTTTTCAAACGAATCCCCCCCTTTTATTATAGGACGAATAATATGGGGTAACGTTTCAAGCTATACCTTCAAAAAACATTCTTCAGCTCCCTATCTGATAAACACGATTATTCCATTATAAAGTAGGGAAACCTTTCTCAAGGCTTCCCCCTTATCAAACCGTACGTGCCCTATTAAGGCATACGGCTTACCAATATGTTACAATGCTTTAATCAAGAGGATGCGTTCCAGGCATTTTGCATCTTTTGGATTCTGTGGGGAGTGAAATATTCCTCACCTTTTTCTTTTGCACGCTTGATTGCGTTCTGTTGTTTTCGTTTCCCTTTTATTTTCATTTCCACTAGATATTCTTCGAGGCTATAGCCGTATGCTTTGTTAAGATATAGCCAATAACTTGGTATTAATTTAATCGATACAAAGAACCCATTGTTCCATTTGTATCTCATCTTTTGTTCTTTCTTTTGATTCGGATGTTTATGAATAAATGCCACACGTAGTCTCTTCCTTATGTAGCCATCTATCGCTAGAAATATTCTTCTCATCCATCTTGTTGTACAACTGCTCTTCTGTCCAAGTTCCTCATTAGCTTTTATAGCCTTGATGATGGTCACATAATAATTGACCTTCCCTCGAATAATTGGATTTACTCGATTTATCCATTCTTCCTTATTCAAAGTCAACATCTTTCGAGTCTTCTCTTTGATTTTCAGCCGAAAATCCTTAATAGATTCTTTCTTTGGAGTAACATGAAAAACAGGTTTATTGTCCTTTTCCCTTGGTCTCCAGTGGTGGAAGGTGAACCCTAAGAAGTCAAAGTCGTCTTTGCGGAAGTTAACTACTTTTGTTTTCTCTTTTGAGATTTCCAAACCTAATTCAGCTAACTTTTCCTTAGTTAAGGAGGCAGCCTTTTCGATTATCTCTTTCGATTTGGCAAACAACAGAAAATCATCAGCGTATCGAACAAATCTTATGCCATGTAAGTCCCATTCCCAATCCAATTCATTTAAATATACATTCGCAAGTAATGGTGAAATTACTCCACCTTGTGGTGTTCCATAGTCCGAGTGTATTAGCTTTCCTTCTTCCATAAACCCAGCTTTAAGCCATTGTTCAATAAGACCTAAGACCGTACGGTCTGAAATATACTTCTTTAATATTCCAATTAGCTTCTTGTGTGGAATATTATCAAAGAATCCTTTTATATCGCAATCATAGATGTAGTTGTATCCTTGTTCGATATTCCAAAGGATTATTTGTAATGCTCTTTCTACTCCACGATTCGGTCTATAACCTACCGACCAATTGTGAAATAAGCTATCTTCGAATTTTGGTTGAAGCACATTAACCACACTTTGTTGGACAATACGATCTTCAATTGTTGGAATGCCTAGTGGACGTTTCTTCCCGTTCTTCTTCGGAATGTACACTCTTCTAACTGGTTGAGCTTGATAAGCCTTTGTTTTTAGTTTGTTTAGGAGAGTCATGATATTTTCTTCTAACTTAGAGTCAAAACTTTCTATCGTTTCCCCGTCGATTCCACCTGCTCCTTTGTTTGCTTTTACCTGGTCGAAGCTTTGGGTTAATTTTCGGTCAAACAAGATTTGTCCATATACACTGTGTAACTTAAATTTCCACTCTTGATTCATTGCGTATTCCACGCCTTTCCTTGATGTACATTCAAACGGTTTTACCGCAGTATCATGATTGTTGTCATTACATCTTGTTCATGGCTTGGAGCCATAGGTCGTTCCCCTTCCGTTCACTCGATGTTATGGTCATCGAATTACTTCCGTACTATGAGAACGTCTGACTTCTCCACCCGTTCTTTGTCACTTCGGAGTACCCTTATAGACTAGAACCCTGCCTGTTCGGTAAGGTGGAGACCTCACGGGGTTATCCCATTTCCCTTATAAACATACCCTGCACCAACACGTTATAAGTCACATTTTCCTGCTCTGACTTCTAAAGAAAATGCCTTTTGAGTGGGCTTCCTCACTTTTCGAAAAGTCGCCAACTTATCCCGCCGCTGTGCTTCACACTTAATGTATTAGGGTCTATCTATTCACTTGTGGGTCTCTCGATTTTCCACATCTCCTTCAGACAACACCTCACGGTGTTGCCCTAGATTAAGCTTCCCGAGCTAGGTCAGTCTCCTCGGGGATGGATTTTCACCATCTGGGATTCCATTTCGTTATCATCATCCAGTCGTTTCATCGAGATGACGTCTCTGTTAAATAATGAAAAGAAGAGTGTTGACTGAGTCAACACTCTACGGGACTGCCCGTCGCACAAAAA
>NZ_JACWFG010000026.1 GCF_019749295.1 Neobacillus niacini | reverse complement strand
TAAGGAGCTAGTTTCGTTCATGATAACTTATAGCTGCTCTTAAGGTTCCTCTATAAACAATAGCCGGAAATTCTCTGCCTATGAATTCTCAACCCTACAAGAAAATCAACAATGAATAATAACAGAGCCATATATAAAAGAAACTGGGTGGATAAATGGAATTTATGAAGTATGAAGGTGAATGGTATGTTTGGGCAGTATTGTTAATCACTATCCTCATTGTACTTTTCATGCCTAAAAAAAACTTAACATGGGCAGGATTATTTATTACTATTCTTTTTGCTGGAGGATTGACTTGGATCGGGGATACCATTGTTGGTTCGATATTTGATTTATTCACCTTAGCAAAAAAACAAACAATAGAGCTTAGTGATTCCTTATTAATTAGTTTTGTACCTTCAGGAATTGCGGCTATCTATATTAATTTTTATAAACCAGAGAAGGCCTGGGTTTTGGCTTTTATTTTTACTTTTTTATGTTTCTCCTTAGAATTAGGTTTAGTTAAGGTTGGGTACATGATAAATCACGACTGGAATACATGGTATGGAATACCAGTTTATTTTATAGCATTCAGATTCTTCTTTCCCTGGTATTCAAAATTACTTTTAAGGAAACTAGTCAACATTTAATGTTGGCTTTTTTGAGTGGAGATAAGAAACGATTAGAAATTACAAACGAAATGGTAAAATAAATTTGAATGATACCTCATACTGGAATTTTGGTCATAACCATGTTGTCTAAAAATGATGAGAAATGAAAGGAGTAATAACTATGTCAAAAATAAATCAAAAAATTGTTCCGCATTTATGGTATGACAAGGAGGCAAAAGAAGCAGCACAATTTTACGCTTCCATATTCCCGGACTCGAAAATTACGGATGTAACCACGATCCATGACACACCTTCAGGCGACTCCGATATCGTCTTCTTTGAGCTTTGGGGGCAAAAGTTTATGGCAATCAGTGCAGGACCATATTTCAAAATCAATCCATCGGTGTCCTTCATCGTTAATTTTGACCCATCTCGAGAAAAAGACGCGAGTGAAAAAATAAATGAGGTTTGGAACAAATTGTCCGAAGGTGGCACAGCGTTAATGCCACTTGATAAATATCCGTTCAGCGAGAAGTTTGGCTGGATCCAGGATAAATATGGATTGTCCTGGCAATTAATGCTTACCAATCCAGAAGGAGAAGAGCGGCCTGCGATTGTGCCATCACTTTTGTTTGTCGGAGAGCAATGCGGCAACTCAGAAGAGGCGATTAATTTTTATTTATCAATATTTAAGAACGGAAAGCAGGGAAATATCACCCGCTACCCTAATGGCATGGAACCTGATAAAGAAGGAACCATCATGTTCGCTGATTTTAGCATAGAAAATCAGTGGTTTGCCGCAATGGATAGCGCGCACGAGCATAAATTCAGTTTTAGCGAGGCCATCTCTTTTATGGTGTATTGTGACACACAAGAAGAGATTGACTACTACTGGGATAGGCTTTCTGCAGTTCCTGAAGCTGAGCAATGCGGCTGGCTGAAAGATAAATTTGGCATATCATGGCAGATTGTGCCAAGTGAGATGGACGAGATGATGAGTAAGGGCACACCGGAGCAACTTGAGCGCCTGACGATAGCATTTCTTAAAATGAAGAAATTTGATCTTGTGGAATTACAGAATGCATATAAGGGATAATGAGAAATACTCCCTAGAATATACGGATTTTTAAAAAAATAGCCCTAAGAAAGCTGTGAGGGCTTCTTAGGGCTTCAGATAGTCTTTTAGAGTTGGCATATGAATTCAATCGTTTTTTTTATTAATACAAATGTTAATTCCCAGCCCCGCGATATCTCTTGACTCCCGCATTCCACAGCAAAATCGCAATCCCGAAGAACAGGAGTCCCATGACAGGTGTGAAGAAGGCATAGCCATACCATTCTTCACGATTTAGAAAATAGGAAGCTGGATAAACGCCAACAAAGGCGAAAGGTAAAATCCACGTTAGCACAAATTGAATCACCTTATTGTAAATGTTAATAGGATAGCGGCCGTAATTGCTGATATTATACATCATAGGCATAATATCGGTACGGCTGTCTGACCAGAATCCAATCGTTGCAATCGAAATAAAGATCCCGGCATAAATCAAAGCCCCGCCAATTACCATGAGAATAAAGATCAAAATATCGTACCAAACAAAGGTTAGTTCTAGGTTTGCCATGGCATAACCCATTACTAATAACCCGGTAATGGCGCCGAATAAAGACTCCAGCTCGATTCGCTCCAATATGATTTGGAAAAGACTGTGAACCGGACGTGTTAAGATACGGTCCATTTCGCCTTTGACAATATAGCGTTCATTAAAGTCCCATATGTTAAAAAAGGACGAAAATATCGCATAAGGAACAAGGAAAAATCCATAAATAAAAATAATTTCATCTCGGTTCCAGCCGCCTAAAAAGGCTGTATGACGGAATACAATTAATATAAAAATTAAATTGACACCCTGAGATAATAGGTCAGAAAGGATTTCAATCACCATATCAACACGATAGGTGAGCCTTGTTTTTAAATATTGAGAGGCATATTGAAAGAACAATGATAGATAAAACATTGGTCAGCCTCCTTGCACAATTAAGTGTTTTTTTGCTAACGACCATAAAAGCCGAATTGGAATAAGTAAAATGATTACCCAGACTATTTGTGTGAGCAAAGCATGATAAATCTCTTGACCAACAAAGCCTTCTGTGAAAATCATACTAGGAACATAGCTGATTGCTTGAAAAGGCAAATAGGACATCACTGTTTGTGCCCATTCTGGATAAAATGAAATCGGAAGAAGTAAACCTGAGAACAAATCGATTACAACACGTTTTGCCCGAATCAACCCTGTGTTATTAAATAAAAAGAACGTCATAATACCCGTTAATAGGTTGATATGCGTATTAACAATAAAGCTAAATACCAGCGAGATAAAGAAAAATAACCACGTGGTTACACTAGCATCAAAGCGAACTGGAAATATTAAGGTAACAATAATCATACCTGGGACAGAGAAAAACAATAAACGAAAAATGCCTTCTCCAAGTGCCTGCATCGTTTTCATTCCTAAATAGTTATAAGGGCGTATCATTTCAATCGCGACTTTGCCGTCTTTTATTTCAGCAGCAATTTCACGATCAATATTGTTATAATAAAACGCGCGTGCCATCCAGGCGACTGCCACATAGGTGGTCATTTGAGCCACTGACAATCCTTGAATCTCTTCTTTCCCGCCATAAATGGCTGACCATAAAAAATAGTATGCTCCAATATTAATGCTGTAAATTAGAATCCCGCTATAATAGTTTGTCCGGTAGGCGAGCATCATTAAAAAACGAACCCGAATCATTTCTAAATACATACTCATGTGAGGGCCATACCTTCTTCATAAATCTTCCGGACTATTTCTTCCGTAGAAACCTCATTAATTCGAACATTTTTAATTGGATTCTTTTGGACGACATCACTTATTAATCGAGAGACCATTTGTTCATCTCCATTGATATACCCGAGCCATGTGGTCGCATCCTTTTGTTCCCATTGAATATTTTCGACACGAGGCAGGGAGCTGCGAGAGACCTCTGACAAAAATTCAAATTCGATTTGTTTTCCTTCCACCGCATGCTCTTGAAGCTGATCCAGCCTGCCGTCATAAATAATTTTTCCTTCATCTAATAACACCACTCGTTCACAAAGGGCTTCAATATCGGTTAAGTCATGTGTTGTCAAGAGAATCGTGGTTTTATATTGCTCGTTAATTTCCTGTAGAAACTTCCGGATTTTTAATTTCACCAATACATCTAGCCCAATCGTTGGCTCGTCCAAAAAAAGGAGTGGTGGATTGTGAACGAGTGCGGCGGCTAATTCACAGCGCATCCGTTGTCCGAGTGACAGTTTTCGTACTGGTTTATCTAGTAAAGGACCGATTTCTAACGTCTCAATCACATGGCCCATATGATGGTTATAGTCTTCATCTGAAACTCGGTATACCTTTTTTAATAATCGGAATGACTCTTGAACAGCTATATCCCACCACAGCTGTGAACGCTGACCGAACACCACGCCAATCGTTCGCACAAATTCTTCCCTCTGCTTATGGGGATTCATCCCGTTTACCATGATGGAACCGGATGTAGGCGTTAAAATGCCGGTTAACATCTTAATCGTCGTTGATTTACCAGCACCGTTTTCTCCAATATAACCGACCATTTCGCCTTGTTTAACGGTTAAGGAAATATTATCAACTGCTGCATGGATTTTATAATTTCTTGTAAATAAATCTCGAAACGCTCCAGCTAAACCCGGCCGGCTTGTATAAGAATTAAATTCTTTCCGTAAATTTTGAACTTCGATTACATTCATTTCGTTTCCTCCTAGGAGTTAAAAAAGAAAAACATGATATTGAAAACGTCTTACCAATCTTAAATAATAACGTGAGCTAGTTTTTCATGCAAGTAAGGTGCACTTCTAACTATTATTCACCATGAACACAATGCTTAGCATTAAACCAGAGGATATATAAAAGATAAAGCTTCCGGCCAGAAATTGACCGGAAGCTTTACCTTTTTTAAGACATAAATTAAATGGTGATTTGTACAATTTCAGTATCTTTATCTAAATTAAAGCTTACTTTCTTTTCTCCACAAACAAGATCATATTCACCAAGGAACCCTTCAAAGGAAAGAATTCCGTTTTGATCACTCTTACCTTTCACATTTGTAGCCCAGTCACCTTTAATCAGTTTCTTTAATACTTCATAAGATGGTTTTAGGCTATTATCTTTTCTAACAAATCCAGCAGGAGCACCAAGCCATGCACCATCATCACTGAAGGACCACGTGGTAATGGCTTCTACCTGAGGATGTTTAAACAGGATCGAATACATTTCCTCTACTTCTCTTGCCTGACGCTCTTCGAATTCAGGTGTAGATGGCCATTCAGCAATCTGATAATCATTTAGGTCTTCAATTTCAGCCGGCATAAGATGTCCGGATGTCAATGTGTTTTCTGTAAAATGCAGAGGGAGACCGAAGTGGGAGAATCGGTCAAGAACTTCTTCTAATTTCTCACGACCCCAATATCCCTGATGCTGATGAGATTGAATACCAATTGCATCAATGGAAATTCCAGCCTGCAGGCAGCCCTCAATTAAGATTTCATAGTTAATAGAAGTATTAAAGTCATTTAATAATAGTGTTGCTCCAGGATTGAATTCACGAGTTTTTGCAAACATTTCTTTAATTATCCCAACACGGCCAAGATCTTTAGATATTCTGGTAATACCATTGTCATATTTATCAAAGATTGGCATAATCACCACTTCGTTGATTACATCCCACATATCGATTAATCCTTTGAAATCTGTTACATCACGTTCAATTCGATCAAACTGTGCTTTCAGTATTTCTTCATTACTCAATTCCAGAAGCCATGGAGCTGTTACGGTGTGCCAGCAAAGAGGATGTCCTTTTACGGTTACATTTCTTTCTTTTAACCATTGAGCTGTAACCTTTAATTCGTTCGTTCGTGGTTTTCCTTTTTCAGGCTCGAATGTTCCCCAATAGAAAGGCAGTGTTGCAGAGTTAAATACATCTAAGAACTTTTCTAGTTTGTTTTCCTGAAATGCAAGTCTGTCTGCTGGTACATTTTTGTTCGCTACCTCGATTGCATCAAAAATACCGCAGCCAAATAGAAACTTATGTTTTGTCAGGTTTAGCGCTACTTCCTTTCCTGCAACTGGATATCCTTCTGCATCGACAAGTTTGATGGTCTTGCTCGTCCTTCGGTGTGCAAATTCATTTGTGTGTACCATTTATACTACCTCCATTTTCATACCGTATTTCACAGTTCTATAAAAAGAAAACGTTTTCGTGGTTCAACCGTAAGTCTACCAAACTTTGTATTTTCGGTAAACAAACCATCGTATCCATCTATAGTTTTTAAAGTAAGTAGTTTAATAATTATGGTAGTTATCGATTTAATAGCCAAAATCTAATAAAATGTGTTTACCTCATAACAAAATTGACTTACAGGGTGCAGCCTGTTTTGGGATAAAATCACCATTTTTTACAACAATAGAAATAGTATGTTGTGAAATGGGTGTGTTTTGTTAAATGAGAAATATATGGAGTATCTATAAGACTGATTGGAAAAATATCTTCAGTGTTCTAACAGTCGCCTTATTGGTGGTTGGACTTATGCTGCTTCCTTCCGCTTATGCATGGTTTAACATCAAGTCGATGTGGGATCCTTACGGGAATACTTCAGGCATCTTTGTTGCAGTTGCCAATGAAGATGAAGGCGCTGTAGTTCGTTTAACCAAGCAGAAGATCGATGTTGGAGAAGAAATGATAAAAGCTTTAAGTAAGAATAAAAAGCTTGGGTGGGTGTTTGTCGACCAGAAAAATGCCATTCGAGGTGTAAAACATGGAGATTATTATGCCTACCTTATTATTCCAAAAGATTTTTCTAAGAAAATCACAAGTATTTTAGAAGAAAATCCAGAAAGGCCGCAAATCGTTTTTGGTGTAAATGAAAAAATTAATGCCGTTGCTCCTAAAATTGCTGCCACTGGTGCTACAGGTGTAACCGCCCAAATTAGTGAAGCTTTTATCAAAACAGTTGGAGATGCGATTTTCTCGGCATTTTACAAAGCAGGAGTTGAACTTGAAAAAGATTTACCCTCCATTTTTTCTGTGGAAAACCAAATCCTTGAGCTGGAAAAGGCACTCCCGCAAATTGAAGAAATGGGGCGTAAAGCGATTGAATTGGAAGGAAAATTACCAGAAATTCATGAGAAAGTACAACAAATTATAGCCCTGGAACAGAGGATCCCTGAACTTGAACAGGTGGGAGAGAGTATCCTAAAAGTGGAGGCAAGTCTGCCACTAGTCAAGGATGCCGGGGATCAAGTGTTAGTTATGCAGGAAAGGCTCATTGACATATCTAGAACCACTGACATCATCAATGAAATTGTGACTCATCTCACCGAAATAGAAACACAATTAAAACAAGCAATGGATAGCGTCAATGAGGCGAATCAATTAGGTACAACAACCAATCCGGAGCATCTAACTCCGTTAAACAATGAATTACAGAACATTCAAGGAATCATCGAAATTAACCGGAGAGATTTACAGCAGAAGGTAGATCAGGTTACGGATGGGATTAACTCATCAGCTGATTTTGTAACAGATGTAATGCCCACGGTTGAACAAAAAATTCATAAAGCTGCTGATTTTGTACGGAACGACATGCCAAAAGTGGAGTCCGATATTCGTGAAGCTGCAGATCTTGTTCGTACCAAGCTTCCAGCGGCAGAACAAGCAATCCATAAGGCAGCTGATTTTGCCAGAAATGATTTGCCGGGATTCGTTGAAAAAGTAAAGAATGCATCAGATCGACTCAGACAGTTTAAGGGCAGTGTCAATATTTACGAGTTGATTGAATACTTAAAGCATGATCCGAATAAGGAAAGCAGTTTCTTAGCAAAACCGATTGAGTTAAAAACCGAGCGGATTTTCCCCATTCCAAATTACGGTTCAGCCATGACCCCCTTTTATACCATGCTGGCACTTTGGGTAGGCGGCACGCTACTGGTGTCTTCACTGCGAGTGGATGTTGAAGGCGCGGAAAGTAATTTTAAGCATTACCAAATTTATTTTGGAAGGCTATTAACGTTTTTGACCATTAGCATTCTACAAGCGGTTATTGTATCGATAGGAGATTTGTATATAATTCAAGCGTACGTCACGGACAAACTATGGTTTGTGCTATTTAGTATTTATATTAGCATTATTTTTACCATTATTATTTATACGCTTTGTTCGGTGTTTGGCAATATTGGAAAAGGGTTATCTATCATACTGTTAGTTCTGCAAATATCCAGTTCAGGTGCAACCTTTCCGGTGAGCTTAACGCCTTCCTTCTTTCAAGCATTGCACCCGTTCATGCCATTCACCTATGCTGTCAGCATATTGCGTGAAACGGTGGGCGGCATGATTCAGGCTGTCGTGATAAGAGACAGCCTATATCTTCTCATTTTTGTCGGCATTAGCTTCCTTTTGGCACTAGCTCTCAAACGTCCGTTGGGAGGGTGGATTCACCGTACTGCTGAAAGAGCTAAATCAACCAAAATTGTCCCATGAACCACCTTTATTAAAAATACCCCGTATATGATAGGAAAGTTTCTACACTTACGGGGTATATAAGAAAATCAACGACACTACAATTCTTTCTTCATTAATAAATGCGGAATTCCATCCTCTATAAAAACACTTGATGAAGTCTGATAACCTAGTTTTTTATAAAAGCCTTCTGCCTGTGTTTGACCGTGTAATTTGACCATCTTAGCCCCTCGTTCCTTTGCAATCTCCTCTAGTGAAGTAATAATTACTTTACCAAGCCCAAATTTCCGGTATGGTTCAAGAATACAAATTCTCTCCAATTTTCCAAACTCATCAACCCATCTAATCCGTCCCGTTCCAACAGGTTGTTCTTCGAAATAGACTAAGAGATGTTCACATTGACCATTCAGGTTGTCAAACTCGTCAAATTCATCCTCTATGGGAACACCTTGTTCCTCAACAAATACCGCTTTTCTTATGTCAAATGCCTTCCTTAAATCTTCTTCAAGCATTATTCTTTTTGCCTTCATATTTTTCCATCCTTTTTATTTATTATTGTATTTACAACAATATTAGGTTAGATTAAATTTATAATAAATATATTGTAAATGCAACAAAAAACTTCGTGTAAGGAGAAAATATGAGGGAAATTTTACGAGAAATTGGAATGATAGCGAGGGCATTGGATTCGATTAGTAATATTGAATTTAAAGAATTGGAGCTTACGAAAGGGCAGTATTTGTACCTTGTACGAATATGTGAAAACCCCGGAATCATTCAAGAAAAGGCAGCAGAAATAATTAAAGTAGACCGAACAACAGCAGCACGTGCTATCCAAAAACTTGAAATGAATGGCTTTATTGAAAAGAAAGACGATCAACATAACAAAAAAATTAAAAAACTCTTTCCAACTGAGAAAGGGAAAACTGTTTATCCGATTATAAAAAGAGAACATGATTATTCCAATTCTGTTGCATTAGAGGGATTTTCCGATAATGAAGTAGAAACAATTTTCGACCTTCTACAGAGAGTTAGAAAAAATGTTGAAAAAGACTGGGAATTTGTAAAAAAGGGAAACAAGAGAAATTATTGATTAGATAAAGGAGAGCTCATTTTTATGAATATAAATATAAAACCGTGTACCATCGACGACATACTCGTACTTCAAACCATTAGTTATGAAACATTTAATGATACTTTTAAGTATCAGAATTCACCAGAAAATATGAATGCTTATTTGGAGAAAGCATTTAACGTTAAACAACTAGAAAAAGAATTATCGACTGTCTCTTCGCAATTCTTTTTTGTTTATTTTAATCATGAAGTGGCTGGATATCTAAAGGTGAATACCCAGGATTCGCAGTCTGAAAATATAGGTGAGGATTCACTTGAAATCGAAAGGATTTATATAAGGACCAAATTCCAAAAACTAGGTCTTGGTAAATATCTTATTAATAAGGCAATAGAAATAGCAAAGGAACAGGAAAAAAATAAAATCTGGCTTGGTGTTTGGGAGAAAAACGAGAATGCCATTGCTTTTTACAAGAAGTTAGGATTTGTGCAGGCTGGTAGTCACTCCTTTTTTATGGGGGATGAAGAACAAATAGACTTTATCATGAATAAATCACTTGTCTAAAAGAAATGGCTGCATAAAGACTAGTTTTAAGTAGGATTTCACCAATTTATATCGAATACTCTCCCAGAATGATATTTTTTCATGCACTTAGACATACGTTTTTGAGAAGAAAGATTTCATGATGGGGGAGGTAAAAATGCTTGAATACATACAGCCTTTATTCTAGTGAATTACTTCATGATAAATATTATCCAAAGGTTATTAAATATTATTTTAAACAATGGAAGGGTTTTGATATGCCGTTTCATTCTCACAATGAGATTGAGATTATGTATGTGATTGAGGGCAAATGTGTGGTCGAAACCGCTAAAGAAGCAGTAACCATGAAAAAAGGAGATTTAATTTTACTTGATTCGAACATTGAGCATCGTTTGGCAGTAGCTAAGGAGAATCCTTGTAGAATGTTAAATTTAGAGTTTTTTTTTACAAACAAAGACAACGCGGGTTTTTCACCATCTTTCAATGAAATTGTTAGATCGAATAGGATGTTGTCTCAGTTCCTTTCAAAAGCGTATCCTTATATTTTGTTAAAAGATTCAAGCGACATTTACCATATCCTAAAAAGTCTTGTACTCGAGTTAGACGAGAGGAGTTTAGAAAATAAGGTGATGATTCAACTCTTATTCTCTCAATTATTTATTAAAATTGGCAGATTATCGGTTGAATACGAGAATCAGAACTCTTATCAAATAAATTTATATATCAAACAAATCCTATCGTATCTTCACCAAAATTATGACTGTGAAATTCAGGTGAAGGATATTGCAAATGTAGTTAATCTGCATCCTGTATACCTGCATCGAATATTTAGGGCGGAAATGGGAAATACGGTGATGGAATACCTAACTTCCTTGCGTATCAAAAAAGCTAAAATGCTGCTGGCTCACACGGAAATACCTATAACTGAGATATCTGAATACGTGGGCATAAATAGTTCTCAGTATTTTAGTACCCTCTTTAAAAAGCACACTGGTAAGACTCCCATTGATTATCGAAACACACTAAACAAATAATTTTCAATAGAAAGATTACACAAGTTAGTATTTTAAACAACGATTTTTTTAGGAGGTTACAATATTGATAACGCCTTCATTGCGGTGCTTGGTAAGATAAAAATGTTAATCTACCAATATCTGCAAAGGGGAGTGACACATTGACATTTAAAATCGCTTTTATTGGGGCAGGCAGTATTGGATTTACAAGAGGGTTATTAAGGGATATTTTGTCTGTTTCAGAATTCCATAACATTGAGGTAGCATTTACTGATATCAACCCAAAAAACTTAGATATGGTTACAAAGATATGTCAACGAGATATTGATGAAAACAACCTGAATATAAAAATTCAATCGACAGTCAATCGCAGGGAAGCATTTAAAAATGCGAAATATATCTTTTCGGTGGTACGCGTTGGCGGATTAGAGGCATTTCAAACTGATATCGACATTCCTTTAAAATATGGAATAGACCAATGTGTAGGAGATACACTTTGTGCTGGTGGAATTATGTACGGACAGCGTGGAATAGCTGAAATGCTTACTATCTGTAAAGATATTCGTGAAGTCGCAGACCCTGAATGTTTGTTGCTCAATTATGCTAACCCGATGGCAATGATTACTTGGGCCTGTAATAAATATGGTGGTGTCAAGACGATTGGACTTTGTCATGGCGTTCAAGGGGGACACCGACAAATTGCTGAAGTGCTTGGTCTGGAGAAACATGAAGTTGATATTATCTGTGCTGGTATCAACCATCAAACATGGTATATCCAAGTAAAGCACAATGGTGAAGATTTGACAGACAAGCTTCTCCATGCATTTGAAAATCATCATGAGTTAAGTAAAACAGAAAAAGTACGCATTGATATGCTTAAGCGTTTTGGCTATTACAGCACTGAATCAAATGGTCATTTAAGTGAATATGTCCCATGGTACCGAAAGCGGCCAGAAGAAATTAACGATTGGATTGATCTTGGCAGCTGGATAAATGGCGAGACTGGCGGATATTTAAGAGTTTGTAGGGAAGGAAGAAATTGGTTTGAGACGAATTTTCCAAACTGGATAAAAGAACCTGTTTTCGAATATAAAGAAGAAAATCGTGGTGAGGAACACGGATCCTATATTCTAGAAGCTCTAGAAACAGGAAGAGTGTACCGAGGGCACTTTAATGTCTTTAACAATGGAATTATTTCGAATCTTCCTGATGACTGCGTTATCGAGGCCCCTGGATATGTTGATCGAAATGGTATTAGTATGCCGCTTGTAGGAGAGCTGCCGCTAGGCTGTGCGGCAGTTTGTAATGCTAGTATTACAGTTCAACGCCTTTCAGTGGAAGCGGCAGTTCATGGAGACGATCAACTCTTACGTCAAGCAATGATGATGGATCCTTTAGTAGGAGCAGTATGTAATCCAAAAGAAATTGATCAGCTCGTAGATGAGATGCTAGTAGCACAGGAACAATGGTTACCACAATATAAGAAAGCAATCCAAAAAGCGAAAAAGCGTCCTTCCGCAGGTGGAAGTCAGAATTTAATGATAAACCTATAAGGGATTAGAGTATAAAGGAAGGCAGGGGGAAATATGATCCAAAAAAATGATGTGGAATTTTACAAAGAAGAAGGGTATTTATTAGTTAAAGGTGTGTTTAATATGCAAGAAGTCGCAGCGATGAGAGAAAGTATTGACAAGATCATTCGACGAGCGGCAGAAGCAAAAAGGGATGACAATGCCGCGTGGGACGGTGATTATTTACCAAAGGAACAACTAAGAAAACTCGTTTTGAAGGGATTTCATAACGTACATTATCATGATTCTGTCTTCTTAAATGCGCTGGCTCATACGAATATGGTTTCTGTATTGAATAAATTGATAGGACCTAATGTACAGCTTCATCATTCAAAAATGCTAGTCAAGCCGCCTGAAAAAGGTGCTGCTTTCCCAATGCATCAAGATTACCCTTACTTTCCTCATGAAAAACACAGCATGTTGGCAGCAAGTGTCCATTTAGACGAAAGCAATGAGGAAAACGGCTGTCTGCGTCTCATCCCTAAGTCACACAAACAAGGTGTCCTTGCGCATGTAGGGAGACACTATTTGAATCACAAGGAATATCCTATTTCTAGTGGAACAGCTTGTCCAGCTGAACCTGGTGATGTTTTATTTTTCAATTATTTAACGATTCACGGTTCGGATGTAAACAAGAGTGAACGAAATCGCAGAAATGTTTTATTTCAATATCGTGATGCATCGGATTTCCCTGTAGAAGAAACACATTTTGATTGGGGAATGGGACTAATGGTTAGTGGTGAAAATCCTCATTTTGAAAAGGTGACACCAAAGTATACGATTCTGCAGCAAGCTTAATTATCAACTTGAAACCACCTGTCTTTCATATACACATTTATGAAGACAGGTGGTTTTTTGTTAATGATTAATCTCTATTTTATTGTTTTTATGAATATCTTCCGTGCCCGCATCCAGAGCAGTTTTGTAATAGGAGCATTTATGATCGATGATTGACATTGTTTTTTTTAGTTCTTCCATCTGTGCTTCTACCGTAGCTTTTCGTTCCAAAAACATGTCATATCTTTGTTGTAATGTGGAATCCCCGTCTGAACACCAATCAATGAAGTTTTTAATTTCCTTAATAGGCATCCCTGTGGATTTAAGACATTCAATTATTTTTAAAGCGTCGATATCGGATTTTTTAAATAAGCGTGTTCCGCTGGCTGTACGTTCTACAAAAGGCATAAGTCCCTCTTTGTCGTAGTAACGCAGGGTATAAACTGTTAGATTTAATTCATTTGCGACTTCGCTGATAGAATATGTCTTCATTCTAACTCTCCTCGTATATTAGTAGTAAGAGCTCTTCCTAGAAGAATTTCCAGTTGGTCCGGATCCTCTAAAATTCACTCTAGACTCCTATAGGTTTTAAAGGTTAGCCTCTCGGCTTCCCCATCAATAAAATTGTTTTTGTTTTACCCCTTGTTTCACCCACATGATGGGGAAGTCGAGGTAAATATTCAAATGATTATTAATAGATTTATGTGTTGTTCATTTTTTGCAGGGGGATGATTCCCTACTGCCTCTTTGGAATACCCTTAATTAAATATTGAGAAACGGCGGAGAATGGAGGAGGCTCCAGCGCATGACTCCGTCATTTTTTTATAGCGTTTCAGTCCTGCCCATGGGACAATAGGAACCGACAAGTTCGTATCAGGATATAGCTTCCTCTCCTTGCGGACACTTCGGTGTACTGCTTAATAAGCCTGCTACCCATGGTTCATTGTTGAAGGTCTAACCACTGGTTGCGCCGTTGTAAAAGAAGTGAGTGTAGCGCTCGTTATGGACTTCTTTTCTTTGAGTGCTGATGACGAGGCAGACTCAATGATTCCCATGGGCACCCAGGTCTGAAACGCACTTGATTAACTCACAAATTGGAGGTGATTGGTATGTCACAAATGCTTGTTGGTGTAGACGTAAGTTTAAAGTCTCATCATGTCCATTTCATGTATGAGGATGGTTCATCACTCGCCGACTTTTCTGTTCCCAATGATCAAAACGGGGCCGAAACCCTGGTCAAAAGAATGCTGGAAACAGCGGAAAAAAGTCGGGTCGAACAACTAAAAATAGGTATGGAAGCCACGGATTTATACAGTTGGCACCTTGCCCATTATCTTCAAGATCAACTAAAAGGCTATGAACCCCGGTTCCAGTCTTTTATTTACGTTCTGAATGCTAGAAAAGTCGCTCGTTTTAAGAAAGGCTATGATTCATTAGTCAAAAACGATCGCATTGATGCCTGGGTCATCGCTGACCACCTGAGATTTGGTCGACTACTAATTCAAATGAAGGATGCGATACAATATGAAGCCTTACAACGATTAACACGTACAAGGTTTCATTTCATGAAAGAAATCGCACGGAATAAAACCTATTTCCTTAACCAACTCTTTTTAAAATTCAGTGGACTAAGACAAGATAATCCCTTTTCGGATACATTTGGGACAACCAGTCTGGCTGTTATGGAAGAATTGGAGCCGGAATCGATTGCCGAAATGAGTATTGAGGAACTCGTTGAGTTCTTACAAGATAAAGGGAAAAATCGTTTTGATAAGCCCGAAGAAATAGCGGTATATCTTCAAAAGCTGGCACGATCTTCTTACCGATTAAACAAGGTGATGCAAGATCCGGTCAATATCTCTTTATCTGTTACCTTAAGCACGATTCAACATATCGAATCACAGGTAAAGCGATTAGACAAAGAGATTGCGAAATTGATGAAAGGTATAACACAAACCCTAACCTCTGTAAAAGGAATTGGGGATGTATATGCAGCTGGATTAATCGCTGAAATTGGCGATATAAAACGATTTAAAGACCACCATGCCTTAGCAAAATACGCTGGTCTTGTATGGAGCCAAAATCAATCTGGCGAATACGAATCAGAGGAAACGATGAGATTGAGAACCGGAAATAAGTATTTACGGTATTACCTCATTCAAGCTGCCGATAAGATTCGAAAGTATGACTCAGAATACAAAGCTTTTTACACAAAAAAGTATAACGAAGTTCCTAAGCATAAACACAAACGCGCACTCGTCTTAACCGCAAGAAAATTGGTACGGTTGGTGTACTCGCTACTACGCACCAATCAATTGTATACACCACCGGAAAGGAGAAATTAAGATTTACTCTTTCACATCCTTTCAAGCACCAAGCTTCGTTTGAAATTGGAAATAAAATCCAGTTAAAATGACGAGGTTTATTTGATTTACCCTTTTTTTGTTCATTTTCGGCTTTGTACCAAAATAATTTCCAATTGTTTATTTTTTTGTGCTTGACATATTACCACTGGGCTTTTCATTATGACAGATGGGATTCGGAATCCCGTCTATGAATTTAGTGGATTTTATCACGGTAATTGCTGAAATGTCAAAGTCACCTAATAGTATAGTAGAGATCATCTCTGATTAAAAAATATAAATTTATCACTTGACCTAGAGTTAACTATAAGGTTTAACATTGTTTTTGCAAGAGAAAGAAGCTGGATAAAATTTACCCAGTACATACTTTTTATCTTAAAAATAATAAATTATTGGAGGTTTCTTATGATAACTGCAAAAGCACGAGCTGTCGACGGTCCGGACAAATCGTTTCGAGCTGCTGAAATTCAGCGACGCGATCTTGATTTACACGATGTTCTAATTGAAATTAAATATGCAGGAATATGTCATTCTGACATTCATACCGCTCACGGTGAGTGGGGTCCAGTAAATTATCCGCTCGTACCTGGACATGAGATTGCGGGAATAGTCACAGAAGTAGGGGCTGAGGTTACAAAGTACAAGGTTGGTGACCGAGTAGGTGTTGGTTGTATGGTAGACTCCTGCGGCGAATGTGAGAACTGTCGTAAAGGCGAAGAACAATACTGTCTTAAAGGAAATGTTCCTACTTACGCTGGTGTTGATAAATACGGCGAGCCAACTCAAGGCGGCTATTCAACTCATATTGTCGTAACAGAAGACTTTGTTGTGAGAATACCGGATAACATTGAGCTTGACGCAGCCGCACCATTACTATGTGCTGGTATTACCACCTATTCTCCATTAAACCATTGGGGAGCGGGACCAGGTAAGAAGGTGGCAGTTGTTGGGATGGGCGGTCTTGGGCATATGGCTGTAAAGATTGCACACGCCATGGGTGCAGAAGTTTCAGTTCTGTCACAAACGTTGAATAAGAAGGAAGATGGCTTGCAATTCGGTGCCAGCGACTACTATGCCACAAACAACCCTGAAACATTTGAAAAACTTGCCGGTACTTTTGATCTTATCATTAACACGGTAAGTGCAAAAATCGATATTAGTGCGTACCTTTCCCTGTTAGCGCTGGATGGAACTCTAGTAAATGTTGGTGCGCCTGCAGAGCCATTGTCGTTAAATGTGTTCTCGCTCATCGGTCATCGCCGTTCCTTCGCGGGTTCAATGATTGGAGGCATCCGTGAGACTCAGGAAATGTTGAATTTCTGTGCGGAACATAACATTACTCCTAAGATTGAAGTGATTTCGGCCAATCAAATTGACGAAGCCTATAACCGCGTATTAGCTTCAGATGTGAAGTATCGTTTCGTAATTGATATCAGCACAATGTAAGCTGCGTAAATTAAAAGAATTAATGGTATTTTTAAAAGGTGTCCCAAAAGCCTAGCTTTTGAGACACCTTTTTTGTCTTTTTATAGCAGTTTGGCTCTGAAAGTGATATTTATATTAAAATGTTGAATGAGGAAATGTGTTTTAATAATGGTTATAAGACTTTCTTGAATTACTCAACAACATAAGAAAAATTCAAGGAAAAGGATATTTAATGTTTGAAAGGAAGGTTATGAACTTGTCTTTATGGAGAAAAATTCTTATATGGAATTCAAGTCTGCTAACATTGTCCATTATTAATATCATTTTAGCTATAATGCATATTAAACAGCTGGATATAGGAATGGAAGCTTATACTAACAGTTTATTAAGTCCCATTATTATTTTCGTTTTCGCCATATTAGGTCTTATGCATCTAGTAAACTTAATTGTTGTCATTTCAGTGTTTATAAAAAAGGCCTGGAAAGTTTTGTTATTTTCAGTTGGAATAGGTTTCATTTTAATTATATTATATTTTGTTCCTATGTTAGTTGACGGACCTGCATTTGTTGTATAATGTTCTAATACAATTAAATATACCCCCTAGCAGTATATACGAACATACCCTAAAAAAGGAAGACATATAGCTCAAGAGGTATAAGGCAGTATTTTTGTAGTTGGTAAAATGTTTAAAAACCTGCTTAATAGAATTTTAGAAAGTGAGGAAAGCTTGTATGGTGAACGATGTCAAAAAAATTAAGTATGCCATAAATGGGGGAATCGGGTTTGGCGCCAAATTAAATGCAAAACAACTTGTGATGATATCAAAATATATGGATGAAGAGGAGGAAATTGAATTAACCACATTCCAGCAGCTTTATATTGAAATTCCAGAAGATAAGGAAGGCGATATCATAGAAGAATTTCAACGTGTGGGATTGGAATGTTATCCAGTTGGAAACTTCGTAAAAAGTTTGAGAACATGTAATTTTTGCAAAGGGGAAGAAGAGGAAGGTATGCCGGTGGCAAAAGAGTTAAATCAGCGTATCGCAGGAAAAGCCGTGCCATTTACCCTAAAGGTAGCTTATACAGGCTGTCCTGTAGGCTGCGGTGAACCCATGTTGAGCGACATAGGTGTAATGAAAATAGGAGAACGTTACAATTTATATGTTGGAGGAAAGGCAAAAGGGAAAGACGCAGAGGTTGGTTCCTTGCTAATGGAGAATCTAGCGCCAGAAGAATTGTACAATAAAGTAGAAAAAGTCATTGCTGTATATGCGCAAATGGCTAAAAGACGAGAAACATTCTTTAAATTTTTCAAGCGGATAGGGAAAAGTACCATTAATTGATTAATAGTTAATTTTATTTATTATTTGAGCAAAAAAACAGACGGAAATGTTATTTTTCCGTCTGCTTTTAACTTAAAATAAGAGGTTTCAACGTCCCAGGTACAAAGACATTAGAAGAGCAAAAACAGTGGAGAAAGTTGTTATCTTCTTGTATGTTCAATAAATACTTTTATGTGAGAAATCTTTATAGTTCTTCAACTAAGGGGGACCTAAATTACTTCTTATTGGCTAATTTTTCGCGGTCATCAGCTAACGGAGGCTGTTCCAACCAACCGTATTTTATCAATAGTTGTGCCCCATCCTCTGCAAATAACCCCATTTCAGCCATAAATCTAGTGTATTCAATCGCTAAATCTCTCCTTTGAGTAACCGATAAACCAGCACCATAATATCCAATTGCTGATGAAACTAATGTGACAATATGAAATAACATCAATTTATCTGAAAAAGGGGAAACGGTGGAATTCGTTACTTCAGAAACCCATGATTTTGGGGAAGATAAGTCTTCCTTTGTTAACATATTGCTAAAAGAACCAAAATGGTTTTTACAAATATTTTTTCCTCGGTCGAAATACTTTTGAATTTCTTTTGTTTGGCATACTTGTCCAAAGCCCAATTCTAAAACAGTTTTCGCTACATCTTTTTTCATGTTAAAACTCATTCCACTAATTTCAATCGCGTTTAAAGGTCGTTTCTTTCCAAACCATCCTGTTAAATAACGTTGACTATCTACGAAATCAACTTGACTTGGTGTATTAATTCTTGAAGGCCTGCTGTATAGCCCTTTCGTAAGCATGACAGATATAATGCGTTTATGTAATTCCATTGTTTGATTGTTGCATTTTATAAAGTAGTCTATTTGGTCTTCTCTACATGAGGTTGCAACTGCTCCTGCATACCCGGTTAATCCAAGTAATGTCATAACGTGCATATAATCTATCATAAATGCATCAGTAAATAGTGGAGGGGCATTTAAATTAACGTCTTCTTCTATTGAAAATCCCTTTGGTATAGGGAAATTTTCTGTACTAAAAAATTCTGTAATTTTAACGATATGGGATTCTGCAAGACTAAGGGCAAATTGAAGAATTTCTTTAATATCTTGGTCTTTTGCCTTTTCGATTGAATGAGTAAGAATACATATTGATAAGGAATCGTTCATGTATTGAGTCCATAGATTTGCTATTTCTGCTGATGTTAGTTCCAGGGGATGGCTAATTTCTGTCATAAAATTTCCTCCAAAAAGTTTTGCAGGTTGAGACCTCTTTTACAGTATGTATTGAATTTCCACCTTTATTTAATATGATGTTATTATCAAATTTTTATTTAACAGTATGCTTGATTTTTTTAGGTTTTGGATTTATTAAATAATAAGAAGAGGAACAGCCTAGGGAAGATGATTTGCTTTAATATTGCTGCTAAGTATAAAGGTACCATCCTCTTTGACAGCGAAAAAGGGAAGGGAACGGCCGTTACGATTCGGTTTCCAGCAACATAAGGGGTAAGTAAAGAGAGCTGCAAATATTGCAGCTCATTTTTATTTTAAATGAAGCTTGTGGGTGTGGACTTTACTTGTTTTTAATTAATATACGTAACCCCTATGCATCACCTGAGTTGAAATTTAATTGGGGTTAGGCTATTCACTCTTTGGCCCGGACGTTATGGATGAATTCGCTTGGAGTAAGCCCTATATATTTGCGAAACTGCCGGGTAAAGTGGTTGTAATTTTGAAAGCCCACGTCATGTGCTATTTCTGTTGCATTCCGATTCGTATGTGCAAGAAGCAATGCAGCCTGCTTAATCCTCATGCGGTTAAGTGCCTCCACAATGGATTCACCTGTATTTTCTTTAAATAGATGCGATAGTCTCGAGGCGGAGAGCCCAACACTACGGGCCAGCTCCTCAACTCGAACACTTTCCTGCATCCGCTGGGCGAGCAAAAATAGCGTTTCTTCAATTCGCGGATCAAACCCGCTTGATTGCTGTTTTGCGAGCAGCATCAAGACCTCCCGCAGCGAGCCCAAGCACAGCTCGTGCCAATAAGCACCTTGTTCCCGAGAGTCAGACAAAATTCGCAGAAATGCGTGATAGATTCGCTCCCTCACCGCATGCTGATCAATCTGCCGGTTGGTCAGCGCTTCGAGTGGCAGCAGACTCGCGTCCATTAATCCGCCAGTAAAATGTGCCCATACAAAATGCCAGCTCTTTCCTTTAGGCGTGCCGTAACGATGAGGTGATCCCGGCTTTAACAGGGTAACGTCACCGGCAATTACATGCTCCTCTAAGCCATCTGCCTCGAAATACCCTTCACCGCCTAGCGTATAAGTGATAAGCCAGTCACTCATTCCTGCCGGCCGTACAGTAGAATAGGTGTCGCTTTCGTGGAAATGTCCGGCGATCACAATACCGCTGGCCAATCCATCATAGTTCGAGGGGCTGTCTAATTCCATAATCCTCATCCTTTTTTTATCATTATTTTAATAAGGTTAGTCTAGCTTAACTGACAGAAGCACACAAGGTGTACTAGTGAAGAAATAGCAGAATCGTATGCATTGTTAGCAAGATTAATACTTCTTCTAGTCTATATTTCATCCTTATAATGAAGGTGTGATAAATATCACTTCAGTAGAATTAGGGGGGCGAAGACATGGTGTATAATCATCGAGTGTTAACGCATGAGCAAAAGCGAAAGTTTGAAACGGAAGGGTATTTAATCGTTAAAGGATTGTTTGTGGAGGAGCACTTGGCGGAGATTGACAAAACTTTTGAGGATATTAGTAATAAGGTGATTCCAGGGTATTTTGAGCCAGATTTGCAAAAGGAAACAACAGATCCGCTAAAGCGTTATCCAAGAGTTATGCATCCACACCGCTTTAATGAAACTGCTAAACGATATATGCTGCATAAACCGGTCATGGATGTGCTGGCTGATTTGTATGAGGAGGAACCATTGGCGGCACAAAGCATGTTCTATTACAAGCCCCCGGGTGCACGTGGACAGGCGCTTCATCAGGATAACTTTTACTTAAAGGTCGAGCCAGGCAACTGCATTGCTGCTTGGACGGCAATTGATGCGGCGGATGAGGAGAACGGCGGGCTGCTAGTAGTTCCAAAGACAAATACGTATGAAATTGTATGTCCTGATGAATCCGATTCCAAGGAGTCGTTCACTACACACTATGTGAAGCCACCGAAAGATCAAAAGGCGATTCCGGCCGTACTGGAGAGGGGAGATGTACTCTTTTTCAATGGGAATCTGATTCACGGCTCGTATCGTAATAAGACGAAAGATTGTTTCCGCCGCTCGTTCATTTGCCACTACGCGAACAGTTCGGCTACCCACATTGCCACACATTATCGTCCTCTGTTCCGTGCGGATGGAACACCACTGGAACTAGAAAGTAATCCGGATGGAGGTCCGTGCGGCGTTGAGTATGAAGCCCCGTATTTTCACTAAGCATGAGCCACGGCTCGAGGTCCTAATGTCTTGGTGGGGGATGAACGGACTTGGAGTTGAAAGCGGCGCTGGTAACGAATGGAGTATGGAGGAGAAGGTCCGTTTCATCGCCGAAGCAGGCTACGACGGAATTAATGGGATGCTTGTAGAGGGCAGGGAAGCCGAAAAATGGCACGAGTTGCTGGATAAATACAACCTTTCATATAGCGTAAACGCTTATCCAAAAAGTGCGGAGGAACTGAAGTTGTTTCTTTGTAAGGCAAAATCGTTCGGAAGGGTAGATTTTGTCAATGTACAGGTAATGAGGCCGTTTCTGGTGGGAGAGCAAGCGGTGCAATTGCTTGCGGACATGGAGGAGTTGTCTCGGTCTGCAGGCATCCCGGCTTATATTGAAACACATCGCGGCACAATCACTCAGGATCTGCTCCGCACGGTAGAGTATACAGAGCGCTTGCCTGGGCTTGAGCTGACGGTTGACTTCTCCCATTATGTTGTTGCCGGGGAAATGCGGACGGTATCTGATGAGGCAGAGGAGCTACTCCAGAAGCTACTCCCTCGGACGAAGAGCATACATGCCCGAGTATCGAACGGGGAGCAGGTACAAATAGATATCCCCGTTGGTCGGGATGGTGCCCTTGATAGCGCGTTTGAACAGCCGATGTTAGTACACTTTCAACGTTGGTGGCTTAAAGGGATGCGCAGTTGGCGTCAAACGGCAGAAAAAGAAGATGTGTTTCCTTTTGTTTGCGAGTTGGGGCCGCCGCCTTATGCGATTACAGTTCGCGGGCAAGAGGTTGGCGACCGCTGGACACAGGCACTGCAGTTTGCAAAGATTGCTCGTTCTTTATGGGAACGGGTTTAAAACAAAAGTTACTATTCATTGTTGATGATTGTGAATTAAAAGGCGGAGATTTTCCGCCTAATGTCTATAGAGGCAGCTTAATGAGCAGATATAAGCGGAGAAATTCCGGTTAACGGCTCTAAATAAGACCAAAATCCAACGATTTGGATAAGATAAGCGGAAAAACTCCGCTTATCTTTAAGGAAATATGGGTATTTCCCAATCTAACCGGAATTTCTCCGCCTATTTTTCAATCACCAGTAAAATTTACATTCAGTCATAACTGAGAACAAAAAGCGGGTTAGGTCAAAAACCTGTTTGCCAATTGGATGGAGGCAAGTGTTTTATGATAGCATATAGTATCGATGTTAAAAATACGCAAAAAGAGATATACCCACTAGAGCCAAAACTTGGTGGATCCAATTTAGCAGGAGAAAGTTATAGCTTTACAAACTACTATATGGAGCAAAATGGCCGGCCGTTTTTCGGCATAAGCGGTGAGTTCCATTTCAGCCGATATAATAGTGCAAAATGGGAAGATGAAATCATTAAAATGAAAATGGGTGGGATTAATATTATCCCAACGTATATTTTTTGGAATCATCATGAAGAGGAACAAGGAATATTTGAATGGGAAGAAAATAAGAACCTCAGGGAATTTGTCAGGCTTTGCGGGAAGCATGGTATGAGAGTCATATTGAGAATTGGTCCATTTGCACATGGTGAGGCAAGAAATGGCGGAATACCGGATTGGCTCTTCGGGAGACCCTTTGAGCTTCGTTCAAATGATCAAGAATATTTGACATATGTGGAAAGGTTCTATCAAGAAATCGGAAAACAGATTCAAGGGTATCTCTTTAAAGAGGGTGGACCTATCATCGGAACCCAGATTGAGAATGAGTATGAACATGCAGGTGCACCGTGGGAAATAACCAATGGAACCGGTAATGAGTGGTTACCCGGCGGCAGAGATGGAGAGGCACATATTGTTAAACTAAAGGAGTTAGCCATCCAAGCTGGAATAGAAACACCCATCTATACGAGTACGGGCTGGGGAGGCGCAGCAGCACCTGTTGAAGAGGTACTCCCATTATGGGGAGGCTACGCGTTTTGGCCATGGATTTTCTATGGTGATGTGAAGGAGCACCCTGCTACTCCTGAATTTATCTTTAGAGACTACCATAACAACCATCAGAAGAACTATGGGTTTGATCCTGCCTATAGTCCTGAGAGTCTGCCATTTGCCTGCTGTGAAATGGGAGGCGGTATGACCGTTTTCTATAAATATAGATTCAAGCTGCCATATGAAAGTGTTGATGCGATGGCAGAAATGAAGGTAGCCGGTGGATGTAACTTTGTTGGCTACTATGTTTTTCATGGCGGCTCAAATCCGAAGGGGAAAAAGACACCTTTCTTAAATGAGAATGCTACACCTAAAATCTCCTACGACTACCAAGCGCCAATTGGTGAATTTGGACAAATAAGAGAGTCATATAAAAGATTAAAGCGTCAACACTACTTTTATCAAACTGTGGAGGAAAGCTTCTGTCGAACGAAAACAGTCCTTCCCTATGATACGAGAAATCTGGATCCATATGATATAGAAACGTTAAGGTTTGCTGTAAGAGCACATCAAGATTCTGGATTTGTTTTTATTAATAATTATCAGGACCATGTCGAAACAAAAGACCAAAAAGACTT
The DNA here is from genome assembly GCF_019749295.1 of Neobacillus niacini. Lineage (GTDB taxonomy): Bacteria > Bacillota > Bacilli > Bacillales > Cytobacillaceae > Neobacillus > Neobacillus niacini_D. The sequence goes on along the minus strand of NZ_JACWFG010000026.1, from coordinate 110,229 downwards.
TTCAATTACAGTTAACCTTGAGAATGAAGAAATATGCTTTCCTAAAACCGGCAGTATGTCGTTAACGAAGGATGAGTGCTGTATCCTTCCATTTAATTTGGATTTGAAAGGTATTAATCTTAAGTATTCAACCACTCAATTACTAACAAGCATAGACCATGAGGGTGAAACATACTTTTTCTTCTTTACTCCTAAAGGAATGAATGGTGAGTATTATTTTGAAAGTGATGAGATCCTAGAGGTAAGTGTAGATAAAGGAAATATCATTTCTGATGAACATACGTTGATACAAGTAAGTAATGAGGAGATTAGTCTGGTTGATATCACATTGAAATCGGGTAGAAGGCTTTATGTTTGTACGTTGACATATGAACAAAGCTTGAATTTTTGGAAGTTTCAATATAAAGGGAACGAACAGGTTATCATTACGAATGCAGCCATACTGGTAAGTGAAGAAAAGATAAGACTAGAATGCGAAGGTCTAGAGACGGTTGAAATAAAATCATTTCCTGGTTTTAATTCCCCGATTGTAATTGCGGGAGAGGAAATTTCTAGTGGGAACCATGGCTTATTCCAGGTAAATAAGAAAACACTCATTGAAACCTGTACAGACTTAGAAGTAAAAATGGTCAACCAAAATAAAGCTGTGATTGATTTTCAGCCCGAGGCTTTTGTCGATGTAAAGGAACTTCTTCTTCAAATTGACTATGTCGGCGATATTGGGTATGCGTTTATCGATGGTGAGCTCATTCATGATAATTTTTGTAATAATACTACTTGGGAAATCGGCCTGTACCAGCATAAACAAGACCTATTAGCAAAAGGAATGTATATTTATATCTCGCCATTAAAAGAAGGCAGCTTTGTGAAGAGTGATTCACCAATGGCAGCAAGAGCTGAGGTAATCAATAAACAAATTGCAGAGATTAAAACCATTAAGGTGACAGCAATTCGTGAACTTGAAATAGACATGGCATAAAAAAATTTAGAGAAATTACTAGTTGAGACATGAAAAAACAGACAGGGAATGTTTTCTGTCTGTTTTTATGGTTTCACCGTATTTTATCATGAGTTCAACATGGTTAGAGATTACCCTCATTAAAATCAGAAGAATCATTGTAATCGTACCGAAATCCATCTTTAGCGGAAGTGATATTCTTGTCAACCTGTACATTATCGGTTTTATCAAGTAAAAACTCTTCCATTTTATTTAATTCACTCTTCGATTTCTCGTTGTTAGACTTCACCAATGTTAGCCTCCTGCCATTAATTATTACATACCTATTGTTCCTGTAAAAATTTTAATTATTCTTTGTTGATGAATTGAGAGTTATATAGAAACATGATGTGAATTCCTTCACCATGCTTTCAGTGTTTGTCATGTAAGACGTTTTCATTTCCGTTCAACTGGCGATAATGATAAAAAGTATGATTTATAATGCCAGGTGCTAGGAGAATTAACAATGTATGAAATAACCGTAAGACTCCCGACAAAAAAAATCGAGAGAGTCATTACTCATTTATACCAAAAAGGCTACTACCAAACGTTTTATGAGGTTCCATTAGATGTCGTCACAGATGCCAACGGCTATGCCTTTGTTGAGAAAAGGGATGAAACAACAGAACTTAATATCTACATAGATAATTATATCGAAGCAAGGGAACGACGTCAGTTAGTAGAATTATTAGCCATTGATGAGTCCAGTCTAGTGGTTAAGGAAGTAAACGAGCTGAATTACCAGAAGACATTTGATGACATTTTCCTTGAGAAGGGCTGGATCATCACGACGCCGGATAGAAGGAATCTTTACGACAAAGAAAAGCGGATTGTACTAGACTCCCAAGGGAATTTTGGTACAGGCTATCATGAAACCACAAAAGACTGCTTGTCCTTCATATTACAAGATGATTTTACAGGGCTGCGAGTTGCGGATATCGGGGCGGGTTCAGGAGTACTAAGTGTTGCGGCTGCGCTAAAGGGTGCAGGTACGATTGATACATATGACATCCAGCCGGTCAAACGGGAAATTTTGTATCAGTGTGAATTAAATAGTGTGAAACCGGTGAATGTGTTTCAAAGTGATTTAATCAAGAATAAAAATCTAATCAATAAAAAATATGATTGGATCTTCCTTAATATCGGAACACAGGAAAATATAGATATCCTTAAAGCCCAAAGACTTTTAGAATGCAAGGACACTACATTTATAACCTCAGGTATGCTCCAATGGAATTTCCATAGGGTAGAGACTTTATTTATAAATGCAGGATTCACTTTGAAGGAAAAGAAACAAAGTAACGAATGGGTAACATGCCTTTTTAAAGCAAAATGAAAATAGCTTCCATTAAAAATGTTGATCTAAAAAAACCAGTGTCAGAACTCTTTGTTGGAAAATGGAGTTGTGACACTTAGTGTTGTAACATGGATTAATTAGCCTTCTAATTTTTAAACTCATTCAATCGTTCATAGGTTTCAATCAGAAACTCATAAAACAGTTCTTCCGTTGGAAGCAGATTACGTTCGGCTGGGTAAATAACACCGACTGTTCGAGTAAGTCTCGAATCTGAAAGGGGAATAACGACAGTAGATCGTGGTGTGTTATCCACCAATGTCATCTCAGGCATTAAGGCTACGCCCAAACCTGCAGATACTAACCCTTTTAATGCGTCAATATCTTTCCCTTCAAATGCTATATTTGGTGAAAAACCCACACTGTTACATGCTTGAACAACTTGTTCACGAAATACAAAGCCATCAGGAAGAACGCAGAAGGGGTCATTTATTAAATCACGTAATCGAATGGATGGCCGGTCTGATAATGGATGATGAAGAGGGATGAGGGCAACGATATTTTCTGTGAAAAGAATATCCCCTTTAATCTTTTTTTCTTTTTCCAGATTTGGCATGGGGGCAATCATCGCCAAATTATATTGACCATTTACAACACCATCGATTAATTTGTAATAAAGGGCATTGCTCATTTGAAATTTTGCTTCAGGGAAACGAGTACGAAAGGAATAAATGATGTGAGGCAATGTATGGGCTGCCATGCTAATCGGGAATGCAATACGAACGGTCCCTTTTTCAGGATTTAAATATTCTCTAATCTCTCTTTTTGAATCCTCCATCAAATACCACACTTGTTTTATTCGTTCATAAAAAATTTTGCCAAGAGGTGTTAATTTTACGCTCCTTCCCTCACGTATAAAAAGCTCTACACCTAATTCCTTTTCTAAATTGGAAATTTGTCTGCTAATGGCAGATTGGGCAATATGCAATGCATCTGCTGCCTCTGTTACATGCTCTCTTTTTGCTACTTCAAGGAAATATTGAATTTGTCTCGTCTCCATCTTTTCACCACTCCACGTTCTTACTTTTCGGCATAATTTTTATTAGAAATTTCAGAATGATTAATCATTACATTATAAGTTGTAAACACACTTTAGAAAAGGAATTCTAAAAATTTAATAAAGTTTTATATCCTAATACAAGAGAAACTGCTGCGGAAGCTTTTCTATTTTAAAGGATGTTTACCTTTTTTGTAGAATAATATAACAAAGATGATTCATTATCGAATCAGGCGGAAAATTTGATTCGAAAAGAAATCACTTCCTTTTTTTAAAAATCAAATACTTATTAGGGGGGAATGGATTGACAATCGAATCTATAAATACAGATTATTTATCAGAATGTATGAGACTTGATCATATAAACCAGTCTGATCTTGTAAACATTCTAGTTTCTATCTTTCAATCTAGCTATGATGGCATTTACGTGGCAGATCATAATGGTGATGGAATCATGGTAAATGCTGCGTACTCAAGGATTACTGGTGTTAAAAGTGAAGAATTACTTGGAAAGAATATGACGTCTGTGGTTAAGGAGGGGATTGTCTCTGAATCTGTTACAATAAAGGTTTTAGAAAAGAGGAGTTCCGTGACTATTATCCAATCCGTTCGAGATAAGGAACTCTTAGTAACTGGAAGTCCAGTATTTGATAAGAGTGGGAAAATCGCCTATGTAGTCACCAATGTAAGGGACATTTCGGACTTAAATCAAATAAAATCAGAACTGCTTCACTCTAGAAAAATGACAGATCAGTACATAAATGAAATTGAAGAATTAAGAAAAAGAGAATTAATACAAATGCACCTTGATGGGATTGTCGCTCAGAGCCAAGAAATCATGAAGGTTTTCCATCTGGCAAGAAAGGTAGCAAAGGTAGATTCAGGTGTTCTTATATTAGGGGAATCTGGCGTCGGAAAAGAAGTAATTGTTAACTACATACATCAAGAAAGCGACCGGTCAGCCAAACCATTGGTAAAAGTAAACTGTGCTGCAATACCAAGCCACCTGCTGGAATCCGAATTGTTTGGTTATGAAAGAGGGGCCTTTACAGGGGCAAACAGCCACGGAAAGCCCGGATTATTTGAACTCGCCCACGGAGGGACCATTTTTTTGGATGAGATTGGGGACATGCCAATCGACCTTCAGGTCAAGCTTTTACGGGTGCTGCAGGAATTTGAAATTATGCGTGTGGGGGGAACCAAAAGTATCAAAATTGATGTCAGGGTCATATCCGCCACACATATGAATTTAGAGGAAATGGTTAACAAAAATGACTTTAGAAGAGATCTTTATTATCGGTTGAATATCGTTCCTATTAAGGTACCTCCTTTAAGGGAACGGAAGGTTGATATTGTTCCGCTTGCTTTTTATTTTTTAAATAGAACCAATGACAAGAATCATTTAAATAAACGCTTTCATCCTGAAATTCTACAATTTTTTGAAGAGTATCACTGGCCCGGCAATATAAGAGAGCTTGAAAATTTTATTGAAAGGCTGGCTGTCATGACCGATCAGGATGAAATATCGGTAAAGGAACTCCCGCTTTATATGATTCACAGTAAGGGCTACACAAATTCTGAAAGTGGAAAGCTGAAAGAAACCCTTGCAAATGTAGAGCGAAAAATGATAAGAGAGCAGATGGAGTTATCAAAAACAACACGGCGTGCCGCAGAGGCTTTAGGAATTAGTCAATCAGCACTTGTGAAAAAAATGAAAAAGTTAGGTTTAACACTCTGATGAAAAAAGGAATCAAAGTTTTGAAAGGCCAGCATTTATTTGCTGGCTTTTTTATTATCTACACCTGTATTATTCCATGTTTTTACAGTGGAAATAGTTAGAATTTTATCTGTTTTTGTGAGATATTGTCGAAAAATTAATAATTTTCTATTTTATTAAAAAGTTGGCACGTTATTTGCAAGTAGAATAAGTGGATACATCGACAGTATTGTCAGTTTTTAAAATTGTAAGCAAGGACGGAAAGGGGTAGAAGGGTATGAGCATACCAAATTTTAATCTTAATGGAAAAGTTGCACTTGTAACAGGAGGCAGTAAAGGTATTGGTTATGGAATGGCCCATGCTTTAGGACATTATGGTGCAACTCTGATTATTTCCAGCAGGGGAGCAGAGGAAGGGGTTATGGCAGTTTCACAGCTAAAGAAAGAGAATATTAACGCTGCATATTTTCCTTGCGATGTGACGAAAAAGGATCAAGTAGATCAGCTGGTTAGTCAAATTGTGGAGCAATACGGCTCGCTGGACATATTAGTGAACAATGCTGGAATGAATATCCGAAAACCACTTCCTGAGATAGAAGAGAGTGATTGGGATACAGTGTTGGAAGTAAATCTGAAGGGGATTTTTCTCGTGGGGCAGGCTGTTGCAAAACAGATGATGAAACAAAATTACGGAAAAATCATTAATATCTCTTCGATTCTAGGATCCATTGGAATGCCGTTTCAAACATCCTATGCTGCCAGTAAAGGAGGCATTAACCAAATAACAAAAGTTTGGGCAGAAGAATTAGCTCCTTATAACATAACGGTTAATGCCATTGGACCAGGGTATATCAGCACGCCTATGACGAAAGAATGGCTTTCTGATCCGGAAAGGTCGGAAAAAATTATCAACTCTACCATGATTAAACGAATTGGTGAAACATCGGACCTGGTAGGACCAGTTGTTTTCTTCGCTTCTGATACATCAAAATATGTTACCGGCCAGGTGCTGAATGTTGATGGAGGATGGACCGCACGATAATCCAAAAGTTGCAGGAGGTACGAACATGAATATAACCAAGGAAATCCACTTTAATCGTGAAGTAAAGGTGTTCCAAAATAGGCCGCAGAATCTCTTCTCGATGCTCGAGAAATCTGTAGAAAAATTTGCAGACAAAGAGGCCCTGGTGATGAATGGGGTCCGGTTAACGTATAAAGAGATGAAAGCTAAAGTGGATAGAATTGCCGGGAACTTGCAAAAATCCATGTGTGTTAAAAAGGGGGACCGTGTGGCCCTTTTATTAGGAAACAGTATTGAATTTTGCCTGCTTGTCTTTGCTTGTGCCAAACTAGGAGCCATTGCTGTGCCGCTAAACACAAGATTAAAAGAGAAAGAACTTACCTTTATGCTGAAACAATCCGGCAGCAGGATTTTGTTTGTCGATGATGAATTCCTGCATAAGGTTGAAACCATGAGAGATGAGGATTCCATTTCAAGTATTGAATACTTCTTCTTAGTTGGAAATCAGGCATCAAAACGAAAAGATTATCTCCCTTATGAAATAGTAGAACAAACATCCAGCTTCGAGGAAGTAGTTGTATCGGAAGAAGATCCATTATTTATTATGTATACATCTGGAACGACCGGACTGCCAAAAGGAGCAATGGGCAGTCATTTAGGGGCAATTCACAGCGCAATGAATTATGAAATGGTGTTACACACCAATCATGAAGCCAAGACATTACTCGCTGTTCCTCTATTCCATGTTACGGGCTTAATCGGTCAGTTTTTTCACATGGTCAGAATAGGCGGGACTTCTGTCATCATGAGGAGATTTAATACCGAAGAGTTCATCCGATTGACGGCGGAGGAACATGTTACCTTTTTGTTTAACGTCCCAACCATTTACATAATGATGATGTCCCATTACCACTTTTCTTTATACAGTTATGCAAACGTAAATTGTATTGCCTATGGCGGGGCTCCGATGTCCTCAGAAACTATTTATATGCTGAAAAAATATTTCCCGAACGCCCACTTGCATAATGCATATGGAGCGACTGAAACCTCATCACCCGCAACGATTATGCCAAAATGGTATGACGATGCCAAAATGGATTCAGTTGGATTGCCAGTTCCTGTTGGGGAAATGAAGGTTGTTGACGAGGAAGATAAACCTTGTATGCCTGGTGAAGTAGGTGAATTACTTATAAAAGGTCCTATGGTTGTCGAGGGGTATTGGAACAATGAGAATGCTAACCAGACTTCTTTTCTCAATGGATATTGGCGGTCAGGGGATTTAGCAAGGATGGATCAGGATGGTTTTGTGTATATTGTCGATCGGAAAAAAGATTTAATCAACCGGGGCGGTGAAAAAATATTCTCCATCGAAGTAGAAAATGTTCTATATAATCATCCAAAGGTTTTAGAAGCTGCTGTCGTGGGCATTCCGGATGCACTTTTTGGTGAAGTAGTAAAAGCTGTGATTGTCCCAAAGGAAGGTGAAATCTTAGATAAGGACGAAATTAGAGACTTCGCAGCAGAGAGATTAGCAAATTATAAGGTTCCTAAACTAATCGAATTGGTATCGGAACTGCCGCGGAACCCAGGCGGCAAGATCTTAAAGAATGAATTAAGAAATCTTCAGCCAAAAGAAAATTAAATAAAAGATGCTTATCTAGGAGGAAGAGCGAAAATGTCTACTATTATGAAAAAAGCATGGGGATATCGGTATTGGGTTCTTGTCATTCTTTGGTTGGTCTATATTATTAACTATTTTGACCGGATGGCAGTCCTAACCTTTCTACCATATATTCAAAAAGATCTGAACTTAACCCCAGTTGAAGTCGGACAGCTGGCTTCTGTGTTTTTCTTTGCTTATGCAGCGGCACAAATCAGCGCAGGTTTTCTGGCTGATAAAATTGGGTCCAAAAAAGTCATGTATATTGCCGTAGTAGTCTTTACCTTTGTTACGGCATTAACTGGAGTAGTGAAAAATTTCGCGCAGTTTATTGCTCTTCGTATCGGCTTGGGTCTTGGGGAAGGACACCATTTTGCTCCTGCCATTCGTGCCATCAATAACTGGTTCCCTACTAAGGAAAGAGGAAGAGCCGTATCATTCTTTGCAACATCTTGGGCCGTAGCTCCTGCCATCGTCCCAGTAATCGTAACCAGTATTTCTATCTACTTCTTTAGCGGTGCCTGGAGACCGGTATTCTATGTTCTTGCCATTCCAGGTCTGCTAGCCATCATCCTATTATGGCGTTTTGTTGCAGATACACCTAAAGAAATGATTGAAAAAGGAAAGTTAAGTAAGGATCAAGATGTTGAGGAAGAGAATGTAGTCTCTAAAACGATGTCCAAGGAAGAAAAAAGAAAAAGCTACGGTGTTTTTATTAAAGATATTAATTTCTATGTCTTTACATTGTGCTTATTTTGCCAGCTGGCTGTTTATTGGGGAACAACCACATGGTTAACATCATTCCTGGTTACACAGCATGGGTTGAATCTTAAGGAAATGGGCTTGTTAGCATCTGCGCCTTATATTGTGGCATTCTTCGCGATGATGCTTGGGGGATGGCTGATGGATAATGTTGTTCACCGAATGAAGCCGGTGGCCTTAATTGGCTATCTTGGAAGTATTCCAGTTCTCTGGATGCTTGGTTCCGTCGAAAAAGGAAATACAGGTCTTTTACTGACATTGTTATTGCTAGTGGGCTTCTTTGTAAACTTAAACTTTGGCTCCATCTATGCGTATTTACCAAAACGCTATCCAAAAGAGATTGTCGGAAGTGCAACAGGTTTAGCAAATGGAATTGGCCAATTGGGTTCCTTTGTCTCCCCGCTAATCGCAGGTTATTTAGTTAGTGTTGGGGCAAATGGATCACAGGATTTTAGCAAGGTATTTATCTTTTTTGCTATCGTTTCAGCCATCGCGGCAATTTGTGCAATGATTCTAAGGGAAAAGAAAACCACTCCGGTTTCTGCCAAATTAGACGAAAAGAAAGCAGTAAGTTAAGCACTCAGAAAAATAAAGGGGAATCTGAAAATGGCAGACAACAAAGCATTTGATCCATATGAAACATGGAAAAGCTTTACGAATAACTGGGAAAAACAAGCGAATGACATGATCCATTTATGGACAAACAGTCGTGAATATGTAAACTTCTCACAGGGAGCTTCAGACCTGCAAATACGGTTTCAGGAGATGTTCCAAAAGAATCAACAGTTAATGGCCGAACATTTGCAGTTATTAACAAAAAACGATCTCGTAAATGCAGCAAAACTATCAATCCAAACAGAAGAAAAGCTTGATGCCCTAGAGGAACAAATCTGGGATGTCCAGGATTCCATCGAATCCTCAAAAAAAGAGTTCCGTAGTTTAATAGAGGTTTCCCATGACACCAATAAGCAAATCAAGCAGCTTAAAAAAGAGCAGCAAAGAAATAAAAAGGAGTTGGAAAAGATAGACGAAATCCACTTTGAACTTCTTGCGTTAAAGAGCGAATTAGCTGAGATGAATACTTTAAAAGAAGAGGTTGTTAGTCTTAGGGCGCTCTTGGAAGAAAATAATTCTAACAAGGAACGTGAATTAGCACTTTTATCTAAATAAACGGAAGGAGGAAGAATATTGGCAATAGAAACGGAGAATTCAAACGATCTGTCAGCTTTCAATTTTGAAAAAGAAATCGAGCGTTGGACAGAATTTACCAATGCCATCATGGGGCCAGAGCTTAGTGCAAATCACACCCCAAGAAAGCCGATTTGGAAGAAAAATAAAGCAACGCTGTGGCATTATGCGCCTGTTGAAAAGAAATATGAGATTCCTATATTTATGATTTATTCCTTATTTAACACCCCATCTATTCTGGATTTTGCCCCGGGATCAAGTGTAATAGAAGGGTTAGTAAACAATGGCTACGATGTCTATTTATTAGACTGGGGGATTGCACGACATGAGGATAAAGATATTAATATCGAGGACTATATATCCGATTATATTCAAAAAGGTGTGAAGAGGACATTAAGGCATTCAAAAGCGGATGAAGTGTCTCTGATCGGTTATTGTTTAGGCGGAACATTTGCAGCAATGTATGCCGCTATTGCAGAAGAACCAATTAGAAACCTGATTGTTGCAACCGTTCCTATCGATTTTAGTGTTTCGGCGCTCCCTGATAAATGGGAGGAAGCACTAAAAGGTGATGGGTTTAATGTGGATCGACTGATTGAGTTATACGGGGTCATTCCCCCTTCATATGTTGAGTCGATGTTCCGGTCTGTGACTTCCCCCATTTATAACAGTCCATATGTCACATTGCTAGCGAGGGCGAATGATAAACGGTTTGTAGAAAAGTGGAAGCGGATGAATAAATGGAATAGTGGTCATGTTCCGTTAACAGGCGGTGCATTTCGCCAATTAACCATCGATCTCTTTAAAGAGAATAAACTGGTAAAAGGTGAGTTCACTATCCATGGCCAAAAAGTCGATTTAGGAAAAATAAAAGAGAATCTGCTGGTTGTCAGTTCAAAAAACGATACCCTTATTCCCGAGGGTCAAAGCCTGCCATTGATGGATTTAGTTTCTAGTAAAGATAAAACCTATTTACGTGTGGAAGCTGGTCACGTTTCTTTAGCCATGACGGGGAAATTGAATGGAATATTGAATGATTGGCTTGGGGAGCATTCAAGTTAAAACTAGATTTAGGAAGATACTGTCCGTTTAAAGATTCACCCAAAAACGGGCAGTTTTATCTAAACAAGGAGGTATCTTTTATGTCAGTTTTGCAATCGAAAGTTTTTGATAGAATTGATGAAAAAGAAGCGGTTCAATTTTTACAGTCATTAATTCAGATTAATAGTGTGAATCCACCAGGAAATGAAAAAAAGGTTGCTGAGGCGATACAAACCTATCTAAAATCGACCAATCTCCAGGTTGAAGTAGATGACTTAGGGAACAACCGGGCAAATCTATTTGCGACCTATCACAGTGGGGGTAGAAATGGGAAATACCTGGTATACAGCGGCCATTTGGATACTGTTCCACCGGGAAAGGTGAAATGGGAGCATGACCCGTATTCCGGGGAAGTGGTTGATAACAAAGTATTTGGCCGTGGTGCGACTGACATGAAAGGCGGTGTTGCTGCCATGCTTCTTGCTTTGAAGTATTTGGATGAGGCAGGAGTGAAGCTGAATGGCAAGTTGCAGTTTGTCGGCACGGCAGGCGAAGAAGTGGATGGCTTTGGGGCAAAAAAGGTGGTCGAAAAGGAACAAATCGACAAGGCCACTGCCCTTGTTATATCAGAACCAAGCGAAAACCAACTTTTCCATGCCCATAAAGGGTGTTTATGGCTGGAAATCACCATATATGGAAAAACAGCACATGGTTCCATGCCGGACAAGGGAATTAATGCGATTTTAATGATGAATGAATTGATCAATCAGCTCCAAACCTATCAATTTGAATATACACCTCACGCCGTATTAGGTCATCCAACGTTAAATATTGGAACGATTGAAGGCGGAGTGAAAACAAATGTTGTCCCTGATCAATGCAGGATGACTGTTGATATCCGAACAGTTCCCGGACAGAGCAATGAGCAAATTATAAAAGATTTGGAGAATATGATTAGGTCTATTACAGCAAAATCAAAAGCAAATCATGAAATAAAAGTCTTAAACAATATGGCATCAGTGGGTACAAGCGAATCCGATGATTTTATTAAACTTGCAATTGAAACGGGTAAAAAGCATCTTAACCTGGAATTAAAGCCATCAGGTGTTAATTATTATACAGACGCATCCGTGTACTGCCCTCATTTGCAGGTTCCTGCTTTCATCTTAGGTCCTGGGATCCCAACACTTGCCCATCAGCCGAATGAATATGTGGAGATTGATAAGTTCATAGAATCAATTCGTTATTATATGGCGCTTGCCATCGAATATTTGGGTGAAAACTAGAAACTTTCTGTTAGGGAATAAGCCTCTTTAAGTATATTTTCTTTCTAGTGATTATAGTTATCAATATAAAGGAAGGAGGAGGCAGTAATGAGTAAAATTATTCATGAGAAAAATGTCCCGGCTGTGATGAGAGACGGTACTACATTGTATGGTGATGTGTTCCGGCCTGAGGGAGAAGGGAAATATCCCGTTTTGCTGCAGCGAACGCCATACAACAAGGCATTCCTCCCGCTCACCACGATGGTTTTGGACCCAATATCAGCTGCCCACGCAGGGTATGTCGTGATTATTCAAGACGTCCGCGGACGGTTCGAATCGAAAGGGGAGCCTTTTTACATTTATAAAAATGAGTATCAGGATGGATATGATTCAGTAGAGTGGGCCGCATCCTTACCATACTCAAATGGAAATGTAGGGATGTATGGTCTTTCGTATAAGGGGATGACACAGTTTCAGGCTGCAGCCATGCAGCCGCCGCATCTAAAAGCCATTTTTCCGATTACATGGGGAACCGATGCGTATATGTATCGAGGAGGCGCGCTGGAACTTGGACTATTAATTTCATGGTCGTTATCAACCATTGGACCGAATGCCGTTATAAGGGCGAAAAAAGGGAAAGAAGACTTTGGTCGGGAATTTATGAAGCTAGTTCACGCGATTGATCATATTGAAGAAGCCGCATTTAATCAATTACCGATTCAGGATAGCCAATGGCTAAAACTAGGAGATAGTTTCGCCTCTTTTGTTTACGATATTTTGGAACACGAGATAAGAGATGAATACCATCAGGAAATTGGTGTGAAAGAAAAATCAGAAGAGATCAATGTTCCTATATTTGGAATGGCGGGGTGGTATGATCTTCTATTAGGTCAAGACCTCGAGCATTATGAAACATGGAAACATAAAAAGAATACAATGCTGATGATTGGACCTTGGGCGCATGCAGGATTTGCGCCGCAGGTAGGAGAGTTAAGTTTTGGGTTAAGTGCATCCAGTTTACTGTTGGAACTGAAAACAGATTTAACGAGTCTGCAATTGAAATGGTTTGATTATTGGTTAAAAGGGATCAAGAACGGTGTTATGGACGAGGCTCCTGTAAAAATATTTGTAATGGGTGAAAATAAATGGCGTGATGAACAAGAGTGGCCGTTACGACGGACCGTTTATACTCCGTTTTATTTTGATAGTAATGGGAGAGCAAATACAAAGGATGGGGACGGATCCTTATCGATTGAATTTCCTCAGGAAGAGAGTTTTGACAGTTATGTTTATGACCCTGCCAATCCGGTTCCAAGTCTTGGGGGCAACCATTTATTACCTGCGAATTACCCGCGGGGTCCAATTGACCAGCAGCATCTTGAAGCTCGGGAAGATATATTGGTCTACACTAGTGAGGCATTAGCAGAAGATTTGGAAGTAACCGGACCGGTTAAGGTAGTCCTATATGCAGCAAGTACTGCAGTTGATACCGACTTTACAGCAAAGCTTGTCGATGTTCATCCGAATGGGAAAGCAATTAACATAGTAGATGGGATTATCCGCGCTAAATACAGAGAGAAAAATCAGCCAGCCTCTCTCATTACACCAAATGAAGTCTACTGCTATGAAATTGACTTGTTGTCAACCAGTAATGTATTCAAAAAAGGCCATAAGCTTCGCGTCGAAATCTCAAGCAGCAATTTCCCGCGATTCGACCGTAATACCAATACTGGTGAATCAGGTAAAGACAGCAAAGAATTAATATCCGCTCTCCAACGAATCTATCATAGTGAAAAATATCCATCGCACATCCTCTTGCCGGTTATTCCAAAGGCATAAAACTAGAGGGACACTTCAAGCCAAGAATCGTACCTTAAGGCTTTTCGTAAAGGTTATTTGATTATCTATTATTCTAGTGGTCCAGTCAGAAACGCTTTTAAAAACGTTTGAAGGATATAGGAGGAATAATTTATGATGACACCGGAACAGTATATCGAAAGTCTGCGCAGGCAGAAGAAGGAAGTTTATTTTATGGGGGAAAAGGTTGAAAACGTGGTGGATCATCCTGCGATGAGACCGCACATCAATGGTGCAGCTGTTACCTATAAACTAGGAACAGAAGAAGAGTATCAGCATCTTGGAAGTGCTGTTTCCCATCTAACCGGGAATAAGATTAACCGCTGGACACATATTCCACAGAATCAAGAGGATCTTGTTAAAAAAGCGATGATGCTGCGTGTTGCAGGCCAGATTACAGGGACCTGTTTCCAGCGCTGTGTTGGGATGGATGGCTTAATCACTCTTTACTCTACAACATGGGAAATAGATCAAGAACTAGGTACGAACTATCATAAGAGATTCAAAGAGTTTTTGATTGAAACGCAAAACAAAGATTATATGACAGATGGGGCGATGACAGATCCGAAAGGGGACCGTTCTAAGAGACCGTCAGAACAGCATGATCCTGACCAATATGTAAGAGTAGTAGAAGAAAGACCTGATGGCATTGTGGTTCGCGGGGCTAAAATGCATCAAACGGGAGCTATTAACTCTCATCAAATTTTAGTCATGCCTGGTATGGGAATGACGAAAGAGGACGAGGATTATGCCATTTCCTTTGCAGTCCCAGCAGATGAGAAAGGTATTATTTACGTATTTGGCCGACAAGTGAACGATAGCCGTAAATGGGAAGGTAAGATTGATCAAGGAAATGCCAAATATGGGGTCGTTGGCGGGGAAGCGATGATTATTTTTGAAGATGTTTTTGTACCATGGGACCGTGTGTTCCTATACAAGGAGACCAAATATACAGGCAAGCTGGTGGATCGTTTTGCCTCCTATCACCGCCAGAATTATGGTGCATGTAAGGCTGGAAATCTGGATGTTCTAATCGGAGCAACTGCTTCACTTGCAGGAATGCAAGGTACGATGAAAGCCAGTCACGTAAAAGATAAGCTTTCAGAAATGGCACATTTGGTTGAAACTATGTATAGTGGAGCCCTTGCTTGTTCCTTCAACTGTTCACAGAATGGCTGCGGTACGGCCTTTGTTGACCCTGTACTTGCCAATTCATCAAAATTAAATACTGCCCGCTATTATCCTGAAGTCACCAAGCTCGCCCAAGATATTGCAGGTGGTTTTGTCGCAACCATCCCATCTGAAAAAGAGTTCGATAACCCTAGAGTAGCCTCGTATATGCACAAATACTTTAGTACCGGTGAAAATGTAGATGCCATCGAACGCATTAAAATGGGACGCTTAGTCGAAAATATGACCGGCTCAACTCCAATTATTGAATGTATGCACGGTGCTGGTTCACCACAAGCGCAAAAGGTAGTCCTTCAGCGTTCAATCAATTGGAGAGATAAAATGAAATATGCGGCCGAAATTGTAAGAGAGCCTGAAACCAGTCCAACAAAATAATTTAGCTATAGTTAACGTACAGATTTATTCGTCTGTACGTTAATATATTTAACTTGTTTCTTACATGTATTAAACGTTTTGCTTTGTACTTTTTCTCGAATATTTTTAGGATACCTTGGTCAAAATACCATAGGTTACTAAATACGATGAAAAGGGGACAAATAATGAAGCAAATTTTGCAGCAAGTGAAAGAGGAACTAGAAAAAGCATATGATAATCCACAATCGAACAATTTAGATCAATGCCTTCTGCAGCTTCAGGCCGCAAGAGAAGAGTATGGCGATAAAGGTAATATGATTGAAAACTGTATCAAAGCGGTAACGCAAGCGAGAAATTCGATTGTGGCATTGGAGAATGCAGGAGATGTATCTTCTGGAGCAGCCTTTGGTCAAGCGCACAATGCGATTCAAAATGCGATAGAGTCTTACTCTGGTACAGATGATAATCAGTATGAATGAGGATGTCCCAAAAGCCTTGCTTTTGGACATCCTTTTTTATTCTTTCTGGGTTTAATCTTTATTAGTATATTTTAAAGTACATTTTTAATTTGCTTCGTATAGAAATGGCGGACGATGAAAAAGTAGATAATTTGTATCAGTAAGAATACACCTAACACCATTACAGATTCCTTAAATAGACTATAGAAAAATAGATGGGATAATGCTGTTAACGCAACGGCTCCATGCACAAGGGCCACGATGATGGGTGCGAAAAAGAGTATCGCTGTTTGTCTGTTTAATACCTTTTTTAACTCTTTCACGGTTAGACCCATTTTCGAGATTGATAAGAACTTTTGCTTATCTTCATCTAAGTCCATATATAATCGGAAGTAAAGGAAACTACCAGCTGAGACAAAAAAGACAATGCCGATAAATAATCCAACAAATAAAATAGGTCCGTAAAATTTCATGATTTCATAGATTTCGTATTCCACAGACATGATTTTATATCGTTCTATATGATTATATAGCTTTTCAGATGCAGCCATTATTCCAGACTCGCCACCTGTCACTTGCCAAGCATAAAAGCTCTGGTTTTGTATTGGTTCAGAGAGCTTTTCATAGTCAGAATCCGACACAATATAATAAGAATCATTTACTGGTAACGCTCTTGAGGAAATGACAGTTTCTTCATTTGGCTTTAATGTAACGCCTGAGTCCAATGGAATACTTTCCTCTGGAAGATGACTTTTCTGGCCAAAATTTGGTCCTTCATACTTTACAATGATTACTTGACCATCCTTTACCTCTACCTGCTTTTCATTTATTAAAGAGGCAAAAGCGTTAAAATCAGATTCCTTTGTTATGAGTCTGCTGTCATCTGCGATTTCATAGTAGTGCATCTCCATATGCTCTGAGTCTGCAGTAATCTTTTCTTCCTTTAAAGTTTGGTTAATAAACTCAACATCCTGTTTTTCTGTTTCCTTTTCAGAAGATTTATAAGAAAAGGTAGTAGCATTCACATCTTTAATGCCTGACGTAAGGAATGATTGGAATCCAAATAAGGTGCCAATTGCACTAAAAGCGACTGTTGAAACCATGGCGACCATAAAGAATGTGCGAGCATTATCCTTCATTCGAAAGGCCAAATCGGAAAAGAGAAGCATATTTGTTTTAAACCAGAAAATAGATTCCTTTTTTCGTAATTTCCCTATAATGTATACACTTAATTGGGTAAATAATAAATAGGTTCCAATGATAACAACGATAATGACAGGAAGCATAACAGCAACAACCATTGTTCCCTTTGCAAGTAATGCCGTTGTATAGCCGATTCCAAGGAGTAAAACTGCTAATAAGGTTAAGAATAGGTTCGCCTTTGGCTCGCCCTTGGAAATTTTATTTCCTTTAATTAGTTCAATCAACTTTTTACTTCGAAGAACATACGTAACAAATAAAGAGATTAAGAAAAACAAGACAATAAATGACACAAAGGTCATGATGATTGCCTGAGTTGGAAAATAAAAGGGTAATGCACTCTCAATAATTAGCACATTCTCAGCAATCAGCAGGATACCCTTCGCAAACACGACACCAAGGAATATTCCGCCAAGTGTTGCAAAGAATCCAATCAACATATTTTCTAAAAAAACCATCAAACGGATCTGCTTCATCGACATTCCTTGGATCATTAACAATCCAAATTCTCTTTTACGCGATTGCAAAAACGAGCTCATCGAATAAAGAATGAAGAAAAAAGAAAAGACATATATAATTCCGGCAGAGATGTTCATCCCTTTTGCCACACTTCCGTTCATCTCATTGCCGCTTAACGCAGGATGATTCGCAAAAATGGAAAAGGTAAAAAACACCATCACGGTAAATAAACTGCTAAGAAAATAGGCCGCATATAACCTTTTATTACGAATGACATTATTAAACGCGAATTGTCGAAAGGTCATGTGCATCGCCTCCCATTAAAGAAAGTGTATCGATAATCTTTTGGAAAAAGGCTTGGCGGTTATCACCACGATGAATTTCGGAATAAAACTTTCCATCCCGAATAAATACGACTCTGTTACAATAGCTTGCAGCCTGTGCATCATGCGTAACCAGCATCATCGTTGTCCGTTCTTTTTTATTTATATCCTCCAGCATTTCCATTACATCCCTTGAGGACTTTGAATCAAGATTTCCTGTCGGTTCATCGGCTAACAATAGCTTTGGGCCATGAATCATTGCTCTTGCAACTGCGGCTCTCTGTGCTTGTCCTCCGGATATTTCATAGGTGCGTTTTTTCATAATGGTGCTGATTCCTAGCTTTTCCGCGATTTCATTTGCTTTCTGCTTCATTTCCTTCACTTTTTTCCCATCTAATGTTAATGGAAGGACGATATTTTCTTCAACCGTTAAGGTATGAAGTAAATTAAAATCCTGAAAGACAAAGCCTAGCTCACGTCGTCTAAATTTTGCTAAGGCATCCTTTTTTAGTTGATGAGGATTATGCCCATTAATCAGAATTTCTCCTGTTGTTGGCTCATCAATCGTTGCTATCATATTTAATAGTGTTGTTTTACCACTTCCAGATGGCCCCATAATTCCAACAAACTCACCTTCATCTATTGTTAAATTGATATCTGTTAAAGCAGGATAAGCAATTTTTCCTTCGTAAATCTTACTTACTTGTTTTACATTCAACATCACAAGTTCACCTTTCCCTTCGATTCAAGTTCCTTTAACTTGTGACCATTATATCCCTTGATCCATTGATTAAAAAATCGATTTTTCTTTCACTTTTCTTACAGCGTTGTAATGTTTTGGGTTTCACTAAAAATAATTCTAACACTTGTACCTTTCCCAGCTTTAGAATCGATTTCGATAGTGTGTCCAAGCTGCTGTGCAGCCTCCCTTGTTAAATACAGTCCCATTCCTGTTGATTCTCTAAATTTCCGGCCATTTTCTCCTGTGAAAAATGGTTCAAATATGCGACGCTTATCACTCTCAGGTATTCCTACGCCATAATCCATTACTTCAAGTACGGCTTCACCGTTCCTCTCATAAATCGATATAGAGATAGTCTTGCTTTTTCCCTTTGAATATTTAACGGCATTATTTATTAGTTGGGAAAGCATGAAGAATAGCCATTTTTCATCTGTTTCGACCATCATTCCTTCTTTTTCCTGAATGAACTGAGGATAAACCTGATTTCGAATATAGAAGCGTTTATTTTCATGATTCACATCACTAACCAGCTTTGCTAGATCAACTGGTTTAATATGAAAATCCTGTTCAATGGTTCGTAATCTCGCCATATAAAGAATTGTATTCAAACCTGTCTTCATCCTGTGTGTCTCTTCACGAATATTCGAGGACTCTGGTTCATCTAGATTTTGAGCAATGAGCTCAATGACTGACAGCGGTGTTTTCATTTGATGGACCCATTGATCCATAAACTTCAAATGCTCCTCCTGCCTCGATTCTAATCTTTTAATTTGCTCCTGATAATGCTTATATTGATTCTTTAACAATTGGTCAAGTGCTTCAGAAATAGGTGTATGTTCTGATTTTTGCAAGGATTGATCTAAGGACTCTAGTTGATTTGTAAGTCTTTTGTAAAAAAGACGACGGCTATAATAATGATAGATTAAATATACCCCAAGAAAAAAAAGACCAAGGAACATCGCATAAAGTGCAGGTAATAAATGATGATAGCCATCTAGATAATAAATCATAAGAATGACAAAAAATTGAAAGATTTGGACTAAAATGAGAAGAGCATGCTCTTTTAAAAATAGCTTCATTGATTCTCAGCCTCTAACCACGAAATATGTAATCGATACCCAGCGCCTCTCACGGTTTCAACGGCTCCTTTAAGACCAACACTCTCCATTTTTTTACGGACGCGAGTAATGTTAACATTTAATGTGTTTTCATCCACATACACTTGGTCATCCCATAGTTTTTCAAGTAAATCCTCGCGTCCGGCTACACGAGGATATCGATCGATTAAACTTTCAATAAGTTCAGCTTCTTTTTTGGATAGGGTAACGGTTTCTCCTTTAAATGATAACTCCAGCCTCTCAGGAAATAGCTTTAACCCTTCAAGTTCTAACACTCGCTCCTGAGCTTGTACAGCATATTCTCCATATGCCCGGCGAAGTTGACTGCGAATTTTCGCAAGCACAATTTCTGGATGAAACGGTTTTGTGATAAAATCATCCCCGCCATTTTCTAATGCCAAGACTTGGTCCATTTCGCCAACCCTTGCAGAAATGAAAATAACAGGACAAATCGATTGCTTCCGTATTTGACGACACCAATAATAGCCATCATAGCTAGGTAAATTTATATCTAATAATATAAGGTCTGGTTTGTACTTTTTAAAATCATCCATTACTTGATCGAAATCAGCCACGATGAACGACTCATACCCGTATTTATTTATGTAGGATTGCAGGTGTTCAGCAATTTTAGGATCATCCTCAATAATCAAAATCTTTTGCACTTTTCCCACTCCTTTCCAATTGCCATTATCCCATATCCTTTAAAAAAATCACAAACTAAAACATTACATGAATGTAAGATCTTTAAGGATAAGAACCAAAAGACCCAACTCGTCTTTCGAAAGAGTACAAAATGCTTTGAAATTAAAAAAATCAAAAGGGTTGCGTAATTATTTCAGTGTGTATATACTGTGTATATAGATATACACACATATACACTAAACGAATGCGAAGGGGAGAAAAGTTTTGAAGGTAATTTGGGGATATGTTTTAGTTTTTATTTTGGCGGCATTGCCATTTTTTGAAGGGTTTGCAGTGATTCCGATTGCAACGATAGCCGGTCTGGAGGTTTTTCCTGTTTTCTTGCTAGGCTTAATTGGAAACATTTTGACCGTTTTTCTTTTAATAAAGTTTGTAGACCAGTTTCAAAATTGGCGGAGAAAACGTAAAAATACTGACGAAACGAAAGAAACAAAACGCACAAAGAGGGCTTTTCATTTATGGAAAAAGTACGGACTCCCAGGGTTGGCGATGTTTGGACCACTATTAGTCGGCAGTCATTTAACCGCATTAGCGAGCATGTCATTTGGCGGGGCGAAGAAGAGTACGTTCTTTTGGGTTTCAGCGAGTATTATCATTTGGAGTATCGTCTTTACGGTTTTGCTCTATTTTGGTATCGACTTTTTAGGTCTGGAAGATCGCGGAATACTCAACTATTTCAAAAGTGAAAATCAATAGAGGAGTGATTCTATGTTGAGAGATGCCGTTTGGCTTGCTAAAAAAGAATATCAATACCAGTGGCGAGCCCTAATTGCCACGTTTATAGCCAGTCTTTTTATCGGGACATTTGCCGGATTTCTTCTGTCAGGCTCAAATGGGAGTGAAATACAGGGATTTTCAGGTTTTATTCAACGTTACGCTTTAGATTTGTTTTTTGTAGGAATTGCCCCGTCATTTGCGACCTTTTTTATGGCGAAACCTTATTTAAGTTTTCAAAATGCTAAACAGAATCCGTATGGGAAGCGAATGGCAGTTCTCCGTTCTTTACCGGTACCCGTTGCGGTCTTATCTTTAAGCAGAATCATTCTCATGTTAAGTACTTTAGTAATCATGTCGGTTGCCTTTTACGGAATGATGGGAACGGTTTTGTTTGGGATATCAGGGAGTGTTTTTAACTTGCTGACCGTTGGGGAATTTCTGACTTTCGGATGCTTTTGGTTTGGATTTGCAATGGTAGTGGGCGGCATTAGTCCTTATATCGAGTACGGTATGAAGGGTATAATGCTGCATATTCTTCCTTATCTTTTCATGGGCCTATTTGTGCTGGTAGAATTGCTTTTAATGCTAAACGGAGTAGGAATCGTAGAAACGAGTTTTGAAATTGTAAAATCGGTTGGTTGGATCGCTGCTCTTATTTCTATGCTAGTGGGTATTATTTGCTGCTATGGCTGGAATCAGCTGCTAAAGACTCGTTTAGAAAATCGAGATTATTTATAGAAGGGAGCGGGATTTCGCATGAAAATTCCAATCCATGTGTCTGAGGAAAGCAGAGAACCGATTTATCACCAGGTCGAAACGCAAATTAAAACATTGATTGCCAGCGGGCAGCTTCTCCCTGGCACACCGCTCCCATCTATTCGGGCATTGGCGGGTGATGTGGGCTGCAGTGTGATCACAACGAGAAGAGTTTATCAAAATTTAGAAAACGCTGGCTTTATTAAAACAGTTCAGGGCAAAGGGACATTTGTTCGTGAAATAGAAAATGTACGTAAAGAAGAAACGAGACAAAAGGTCGTTTATGAAGCGTTTGAAAAAGCAGTTGAACAGGGGATGCAGCTTGGCTGTACGGAGGAGGAACTGGGCACCATTTTTCAGGAATCAATCAAGAAATATTATAAAAATGGGGGATAAAGATGCAAACCTTGCTTGTTGAAGTAGAAGGTTTAACGAAAAAATATAAGAAGTTTACACTTGGCCCGCTTCATTTTCAAGTAGAAAGAGGCGTCGTCATCGGATTGGTGGGGGAAAACGGATCGGGGAAAAGTACGTTGTTTCGACTGCTAATGAATCTATTAAAAGAGGATGACGGCCATATTCTAATGTTTGGACAGAAAATTACCGAAGACGATTGGAAGCAAAAAATCGGTTATGCTGGAGAATTATTAGAAGCATATGATTTTTTAACGATTATGGAAATGAAGAAGTTGATTTCCCGTTGGTATCAAGACTGGGATGAGGAAATGTTTGTGAATTTGGTAAAACGATATAAGATAGATATATCACAGAAATTTAGCAAATGTTCAAAAGGGACAAAGAAAAAAGTCGAGTTTATTTTTGCTTTATGCCATCATCCAGAGCTGCTTCTTTTAGACGAACCGACAGCCGGAGTGGATCTTGTTTCACAGCGGAAAATGAAAGAGGATATGATTCATTTTATGGATGACGGTGAAAAAAGCATTGTACTTGCGACGCATACGGTCGATGAAATCAATCAGCTTTGTGATGAGATAATCGTCTTAGATGGCGGCCGTATCGTCCATACGTACAATAAAGATGAGATTTATGATCATTGGGCTAGAGTTTGGGTCTCCGATGTCACTGAACCAATAAGACAGCATCCAAACGTGATTTATTACAATACCATTCCGTTACAAATTGTGACGGATAACCTGGAAATATTGGAAGTGGCATTGGAAAAAGAACAAATTAATATTAACCAAGTCCAGCGCTTATCGATGGAGGAAGTACTGGAGTATTTAATTGAGGGCAATGAATCATAAAAGTGAATTAAAGCCGTAGCTATATTCTTGGAATTTTTTAATATTTTTTGTGCTATAAAGGAGCAGCAGAATATTTATAAGCTGCTCCTTTGCTATGCCCTCTGCTATTGTGACTTTTTCATATATTGTTCTACCAGCCTATTCAACCGGTCCAATTGAAAGGCATAATTATAGATAGAAGCACCAATAACTGCCATTTGGATTTTCTGATCGGTATTATATGATTGCATTACTTTTTCTAAAAAGGCCTCTGTTTGTTTCATAAATTCTTCATCTTCCAATGTAGGTAAATCCATTTTTATTTTCCTATCATATTTTAATAGAAATAGCTCATGATACTTGATTAGATACTCTAGGTGTTGGTCAAAGAGCTTATTTTCTTCAGCTGTAGGCTTACAGGTAAAATAGAAGGTATCAATATCCTCTAAGACAATATATCCCTGTTGAAGTGATTTAAACATTTGCTTAAACACGACTATTTCTCGAACATCCATATTGTTTACCTTGGCCATTTTCTCTCGTTCTTCATCAAATATTAAAAATTGTTCTTCTAATAGAAATATATTATTCTCTAATTGTTCCATTTGGTCCTTAAAGGACTTTTCTGTCAATTCGTCTGAGATGGCAGTTCTCATCAATATAGAGAGGTTTTGGAAAATTTCATTAATTTTTTCTACGTAATTTTTCTTGTAGTTTGGTGGATAGACAAAGATATTTACCAATAAAGCCGTTGCCATTCCAATAAAAGTAACAACAAACCGGTTCAAAGCAAAGAGCCAATCTTCGTTTCCTGGTGCACTCATTATGGCTAACACAGTAACTACCGTAAGTGAAATCGTTTCTCCCATTTTTAACTTTAAACTAATCGAAATTAGAATAATGATGACCAGTCCAATAGCAAATGGGTCATTGCCAAGAAAATACAATCCCAGAAAGGCAGTAATCGCACCTATGATATTGGTTTGTACTTGATGCCATACTTGTTTCCATGTACGGTAAATTGACGGTTGAATCGTAAAAATGGCAGCAATTCCAGCAAAGACTGCGGACTCAAGTTTTAATACGGAACATATATATAAGGCAAAAGTTACAGCAATCCCCGATTTAATGACGCGTGGTCCTAACTTCAAAATGCTCAATCCTCCATATAAAACGCAGATCAACATACTCTCCATGAACTATCGTTGTATCAAATATAGCTATTAAACTTGATAATTTCAATTATTTTTATGCTAACTAAGCATTTGTGCCTAAACAGAATGCTTTTTTATTTATTCAGGGGGGGATATTATAAAAAGGGTTACACTATTTTAGAGAAAGTATTTAACGACCTAAGAAAGAGGGATAGGATGAAACTTTCAGGGAATACAGTACTCATAACAGGAGGGGCTGCAGGAATCGGGTTTGCTTTTGCCGAGAGATTCATAAAAGCAGGCAATAAAGTTATTGTCTGCGGCAGAAGCGAAGCAAAGCTCCAGGAAGCAAGGGAGAAATATCCCGAACTGAATACACACGTATGTGATGTCACCAAAGAATCTGATCGTATTGCATTGTTTGAATGGGTAACAAGCGAGTACCCTGATGTGAATGTACTTGTAAATAACGCAGGCATTCAACAGCGTTACCATGTTCTTAAAACGAACGCGAAGGAAGAGTGGAGCTATTACAATCAAGAAATTGCCGCCAACATCGAGGCGCCCTTTCATTTTTCCTTGCTATTTGCGCCGTACTTTGCCACTAAAGACTATAGTGCTATTCTTAATGTAACATCCGGTTTAGCCTATACCCCAATGGCAATTGCCCCGATTTATTCAGCTACAAAAGCGGCGGTTCATTCTTTTACCATGAGCTTACGGCACCAGCTTGAAGATACAGGTATTGAGGTGATAGAGATTGCTCCTCCGGCTGTGAATACTGATTTAGGCGGAGAGGGCCTGCATACCTTTGGCACCCCAGTAGATGAATTTGCCGATGCAATCTTTGAAGACCTTAATGCAGGAAAAACCGAGATTGGGTACGCACGTGCGGAAAAAGCGATGAGAATGTCCCGTAATGAAATTGATGAGACTGTAAAGACGATGTACGCCAATATGAAAAACACCATTCTATAATGGATCAAGAGCTACCCCTAATAGGTAGCTCTTTTTAAGAGGTTAGTTCATTTAAAAATTAGATAGAACCCCAAACACTTTTAGCTATGTTCACAACATGTTTGATTTTATTCCACTGATCATCCTCTGTTAAAAGATTTCCTTCCTCTGT
This sequence comes from Neobacillus niacini, assembly GCF_019749295.1. GTDB lineage: Bacteria > Bacillota > Bacilli > Bacillales > Cytobacillaceae > Neobacillus > Neobacillus niacini_D. The sequence continues at coordinate 84,820 of NZ_JACWFG010000026.1, read as the reverse complement.
ACTAGCAAAGCCACATTGTGGACTTAATGCCAGGTTTTCTAAAGGTATAAACTTACTTGCTTCGTTAATCCTGGCTTTAATGGAGTCAGGATTTTCTAGTTCTGGAAATTTAGAAGTAAATAGACCTAAAACAACAGTTAAATTAGGACGTTTGAAGCTTTTTAAGGGTTCAAAATCACCAGAACGCTGATCATCATATTCTAAAAACAGGCCATCTACATGTAACTCAGCGAAAATCGCATCAGAAATATGATCATATCCCCCGCTTGTAATATAGGTGGATTTAAAGTTTCCACGGCATATGTGCATCGTAATTACCAAATCATCCGGCTTGTCTGCGATGACGTCATTGATACATGCTACTCTTGTTTCGATGATAGATTGTATGTCCATACCTTCTTTTTCAACCACAGCAGTAATCCGTTCTTCCGAAACGAAATCAATCCAAGACGTATCATCTAATTGCAAGTAGCGACAACCAGCATCATAGAATGCTTGAATGGCCTTCCTGTATGCTGAGACAGTATCTTGGTAAAACTGCTCTTTATTGCTCTTATAATACTCATCACCTTGAATTCTAGTAAATAGCATATTCGGGCTGGGAATCGAGAACTTCGCCACTTGGCTTCCATCCCCATATTTTTCTACCGCTTCTTTTAAAAATTGATAGTGTTCAATCATATAGTGGTGATCGAAGTCAATCTTCCCAACCACTTTAATGGCATTATTTCTTGTTTTCGCACCTTTGAAGGCACTGACATATTGGCTTTCAAAGAATTCTACGCCTTCGAGGCCAGCTAAGAAATCCAAATGCCACCAAGAACGTCTAAACTCTCCATCGGTGATTGATTTAAGACCTGCGTCTATTTGTTTTTGTACCAGTTTCTCAATTTCTTTATCTTCTACATTCTTAAGGGTGGCTCTATCAATTTCCCCATTTGCAAATGCCTTTCTTGCTTTTTTTATAGGTTCTGTTCTAAGAAAGCTTCCTACATGGTCTGCTTTGAATTGAGCTTTAACTAGTGTCTTTGTCATCTATCATTACCTTCTTTCTATATAATAAAAAACCCTCTTCTCAATAAATAAGAAGAGGGGGAAATCCATAACCAAATCTCTTCTTATCTTCAAGTAATCACTACTGGAATTGGCACAGTACTATTGAAAAGTCTGCTGCCGAGGCTTCATAGGGCCAGTCCCTCCGCCTCTCTTGATAAGAGTAATTTTATATTTAATTATCTGTTAAGATACACGTGTTCAGCTAAACTGTCAACAAATAACATTTACGATATCGCTTACATTTTAAACACGAATATTAATATTTGTTTTTACATTAATATTCGTGTTTCGTTGAAAATATTTGCTTGTAATCGGTAAAAATATAAGATATTATAATCAAAAGACAAACGATAGGGGTTGTGCTAGGTGTTTGATACCCAGACGAAAAAGATTATGTTACTTGGTTCAGGTGAACTTGGAAAAGAAACGATTATTGAGGCTCAGCGACTTGGGGTGGAGACCATTGCGGTAGACCGTTATGAAAATGCTCCGGCTATGCAGGTGGCCCATCGTTCTTATGTGGTGGACATGCTCGATGGAGAAGAACTTCGCAGAGTAATAGAAAGTGAGAAACCAGATTTGGTGGTTCCCGAAATTGAGGCAATAGCGACAGAAATACTAGTGGAGCTCGAAAAAGAAGGTTTCCGTATCGTACCGACAGCAAATGCCGTGAACTTAACAATGGATAGGGAAGGAATTCGCCGATTGGCAAGTGAAGAACTAGGACTGCCAACAGCGAAGTACGAGTTTGCGGACACGCTATATGAACTAAGGAATGCTGTCCTGAAAATTGGAACACCCTGTGTAATTAAACCAATCATGAGTTCCTCTGGAAAAGGGCAAACGGTTTGCCGGTCCATAGAGGATGTTGAATGTTCATGGAATGAGGCGATGGCAGGCGGAAGAGGGAAGAAAGCCCGGATGATTGTGGAAGAATTTATCCATTTTGATTCTGAAATTACTCTTTTAACCGTCCGCTCCGCTTCTGGAACAACTTTTTGTGCGCCTATTGGGCATGTGCAAAAAGATGGGGACTATATAGAATCCTGGCAGCCGCATGACATGTCGGAGGAACAAATTCTTGAGGCGCAGGAAATCGCCAAGAAAATCACCGATGCACTTGGCGGGTACGGAGTTTTTGGAGTGGAATTATTTCTTTCTTCAACGGGTGTCTATTTTAGTGAGGTGTCTCCTCGTCCACATGATACCGGGATGGTTACCATGGTTACGCAAGATCTATCCGAATTTGCCCTGCATGTTCGGGCCATTTTAGGCTATCACATTCCAGATATACAACTATTGAGCCCTGGTGCAAGTCATACGATTAAGGCCAAGAAGGAAAGTAAGACTTACCACATTACTGGAATCGCTGAAAGCTTATCCATCCCACATACACAGGTTAGGGTATTTGGAAAACCGGATACAAAAGTGGGACGACGGATGGCAGTTGCATTAAGCAATGGGGTAACTGTGAATGAAGCAAGAGAGAGAGCTGAAGTTGCAGCTTCAAAAATGAAGATTACCTACGAAGAATAACTTGGATCATCGGCAACAAGACAAAACAATGCGGAAAGAAGGATGGAAGAATGCAAACAAAAAATCGTTGGCTAATCGCTTTATCAGCGGTTGGAATACATATTTCAATTGGTTCGGTTTATGCTTGGAGTGTTTTCACAAAACCGCTTCAACAAGAAATGGGCTGGGGATTAAAGCAAATTTCATTCACGTTTAGCTTGGCCATTTTATTCTTAGGTTTATCTGCAGCCTTTCTAGGCCATTTTGTAGAAAAGTTTGGTCCTAGAGCAGCTGGAACGCTAAGCGCAGTGTTTTTTGGAGTGGGAGTGGCAGGGGCAGGTTTTGCTATCCAATTAGAATCATTGATACTACTCTATCTGTTTTATGGAATGATTGCTGGAATTGGGCTGGGGGTGGGATATATTACGCCAGTTTCTACGCTGGTAAAGTGGTTCCCTGACAGGAGAGGTCTGGCTACAGGACTAGCGATTATGGGATTTGGATTTGCGTCCTTAATCAGTAGTCCGATTATGAATTATTTAATCGTGAACTATGGAATCTCTAACACCTTCTATCTACTAGGAGCGGCCTACTTCATTATTATCTTTGGTTCCGCTCAGTATCTTGCTCCGCCGAAAGCAGGCTGGGTACCTAAGGAAATCGAGGCAGCAGGTCAAAAATCAGAACGTATGAAAGTAAAAACAGATTTGCGTCAGTTAACCGCCAATGAGGCAGTCAGAACCAGACAGTTTTGGGCTTTGTGGCTGATGTTATTTATCAATGTTACCTGTGGGATAGCGATTCTTTCCGTTGCATCGCCAATGGCTCAAGAACTAGTAGGAATGTCAGCAGCAGGGGCAGCAACCATGGTTGGAATTATGGGGTTATTTAACGGAGGAGGAAGGATTGTTTGGGCGACCATCTCTGATTACATCGGAAGACCAAATGTCTACACACTATTTTTCGCTTTTCAAATTGTTGCCTTTTTTATGCTTCCAAATATCACAGTAGCTATTCTGTTTTCGATTATGGTTTATATCATCATGACTTGTTACGGAGGAGGTTTTTCCTCAATACCTGCCTATATCGGCGATTTATTTGGAACCAAGCAGCTCGGGGCGATTCATGGATATATTTTAACAGCATGGGCAGCGGCCGGTTTAGCGGGACCGATCTTTGTATCATGGGTCAGGGAAACAACCGGAAGCTATCAGGGGACATTAGTTATTTTTTCAGGAATCTTTATTGTCGCTCTAACTCTTTCACTCCTTATCCGTCTCGATATCAGGAAAATAAGGTCCATGACCGAAAATCAAATGATGAAAAATGCGGGAAATCTCTAATCCTTCTACTAAAGGCATAGTGCTAATTGCTTATTTTATGCAAACAATGATATTTACGATGAAATCGGGAAAAATAGGTGGAGTAATAATTCCTGGAGGTTAGCAATGCCCGATTATATTGAAGTAGCACTTCGAGCTATATTTTCATTTATCGTATTATTTACTCTTGCAAGAATACTTGGTAAAAAGCAGATATCACACCTTACTTTCTTTGATTATGTGGTTGGAATCGTAATCGGGGATATGGCTTCTACAATGGCAATTGAGACTGAAATGAAGATTACTAATGGCTTAATCGGATTAGTGGTTTACACGCTCTTTTCGGTTATCCTTGCATATGGTGCCATTAAATCCTTCAAGTTTAGAGATTTGGTAGAGAGCAGTCCGTCCATCCTAGTTAAAAATGGGAATATATTGGAGAAAAATCTTTTTAAGCATAAGATGACCTATGATGATCTAATGAATGGCTTAAGAGAAAAAGATGCGTTCAAGCTTGATGAGGTTGAAATGGCCATTTTGGAAACAAATGGCCAGATTAGTGTTTTGAAAAAACCTGAATATCAGTCGCTGACTCCAAGTGATATTGGTCTGAGCATGGAAGAGGATCATGCCCCTTCCTTGATTATTATTGATGGAACTCTGTTACTCAAACGCTTAAATTATTTAAACTATAGCGAGGATTGGCTTCTCAGTGAGATTAAGAAACAAGGTGCAAATAAAATAGAAGATGTCTTTTTAGCACAGATAAACTCTGATGGAAGTGTGTATGTTGATTTATATCAGGATGAGAAAAAAAATCAACAGGAAAAACGTAAGCCAGACATTGCTGCTAAACTGCGAAGGGTACAAGCAGATATAGAAAGCATTGCTTCTCAAACAAAAGATAAAAATGCAAAGAAAATGTATTTTAATCAATCAAAAGAGTTAGAAAGTATGATAAAAAAAATAAATCCATATCTTTCAGAAGGCGTATAGTAGTCTAATTAAACCCAATGTCCGTTAACATATAGTAATAAATAGGTAGTAACAATTGGTGAAACTAAATCAAATTACGTGTAAAAAACATGCTTACCTTCTATACTATATGAGAATAATGAATTGGAGGGACAAGTATGCATATTGAAATGTGGACTGACTTTGCTTGACCATTTTGCTATATTGGCAAAAGGCGTCTGGAGGACGCCCTTAAACAGATTGACCAACCCGTTGAAGTGACGTATCGATGCTTCGAATTGGATCCGACAATAGGACGGGATATTAAAGAAAACATTTATGAAGGATTAGCCAAGAAATATGGCATGAGTATCGCTCAAGCAAAGGCAAACACCCAAAGAATGGTACAGATGGCGAAGGAAGTAGGATTGGATTATCAAATGGATACCTTAATCTTAACGAATACCTTCGATGCCCATCGTTTGACCATGTTTGCTAAACAAAAGGGACTCATGAAAGAAATGACGGAGCGGATTTTACAAGCGTATTTTACCGAATCCAAGCATATTGGTGACCATGAAACCCTAACTGACCTAGCAGTGGAAGTGGGGTTTAACAGGGAAGAAGCAGCGAAAATGCTCGCTAGTGATGAGATGAGTGACGTTGTTCGCGCTGATGAGCAAACAGCCAAACAATATGGGGTTACAGGTGTCCCATTCTTCCTAATTAATAAAAAATATGCCCTTACGGGTGCTCAGCCTACTGAGACGTTTGTTCAGGCTTTGAAAAAGGTAATTGCAGAAAATCAGATTACCGTATTAAACAGCCAAGACGGTCTTAACTGTGATGATGATGGTTGTGAAATCCCTGAAAAGTAATTAAATAGATGAATAACGGGATTGAAAATACATTTTTATATTCACATAGGATAGTCAGCAATAATAAAGATAATAAAAAAATTCTTATTAATAATAAGAAATACTCCTCTCTGAAAGATATTCAGAGAGTTTTTTTATCTTTTAGCCCATTTTTTTGGTCCGATCATCTTACTCCATATAAGAAAGGAGTTCTTAGATGAGAGTTCCAATGCCTTCTGGGGCTTGATTTTTACAATTTGGCATGATTCTTGCTTGGTAATTGGATACGAAGAATATCTAAAAAATAGGAGTGAGAAGAATGCCGGAAATCTTTCATTTGAGGAACAGAACAGCTATTGTTACGGGGGGGAACCGCGGTTTAGGCAGGACGATTGCATTAGCTTTAGCGAAGCAGGGTGCAAATGTAGCGGTTGTTGGTCGTGATAAAACTAGAAATGCTCAGGTGGTCAATGAAATTAAACAATTAGGCAATAAAGGGATTGCTTTATCTACTGATTTAACTAATATTAATTCCATTCAGGAAATGGTCTCAAAGGTAATTGAAGAATTTGGGTCAGTGGATATCTTAGTAAATAATGCGGGTATTTCTCAAACAAAATTTGCGTTAGAGGTGACAGAGGAAGAGTGGGATAAGGTGATGGACTTGAATGTCAAATCATTATTCTTTTGTTCACAAGTAGCAGCTAAGACGATGAAGTCCCAAGGTTATGGAAAAATTATTAATATTGCTTCCGTTGTAGGAGCGGTTGGTGATATAGGGATCAGTGCTTATACGGCAAGTAAAGGAGCGGTTATTAATTTAACTAGATCCCTTTCGTTAGAGTGGGCTAGATATGGAATTACTGTCAATGCAATCGGCCCAGCCTATATTGAAACGGAAATGAATCAGGAGGAACTAAGTAATGAAAAAGTAAGAAATAAAATTATTAGTAAAACTCCGCTTAAACGATTAGGAAATCCGGAAGAGCTTGAAGGTGCTGTTATGTTACTTGCTTCTGACGCGAGTAGTTTTATTACAGGTCAAACGATCTATGTCGATGGAGGCTGGTTAGCTCAATAAGTATAAGGAATATCAACCCTTTCGACTATATCTCCTGTTTTTCTCTTGAGAATAAGAAAAATGATAAGAAAATTCTTACTAAGGAGAGATTGATAGGGGTGTTTACCTTTGTAAATTCAGAAAATTAAGTGATTTGGATTTTGGCACAGTACTTGCATTAATAAAAAGTGTAGCATTTGATGATACAAAATCTTCTAACTTGTATGTAGTCAATGCATTAAGACTGACATATAAAATTTAAAATTGAAAAAGAAGGTTTTGGTCTTTTTGCAAACGCTTTCTCGTTTTTAAATGATATTAGGAGGAAGCTTCTATGAAACCTTTGACGATACGACGTTTTACGTTGGGTTCACTTCACACGAATAGTTATGTGGTCACGGATGATGAGACATTCTCCATTATTATTGACCCAGGCGAAAATCCCTCTGAAATGATGGACTTTGTAAGGAAGAGAAAAGTAGATTATATATTGTTAACACATTGTCATTTTGATCATATTGCAGGATTAACAATGGTTAAAGATTATACGGATGCTTCAGTGGTCGTTCACCAATCGGAGGCCGAATGGCTGCTAGAACCATCTCTAAATCGTTCTATAGAAACCACATTACCAATAGTAAGCGAATGGCCAGATATATTGCTGCAGGGGGATGAATTGATTCAATGTGGAGCTCTTACCATTAAAGCGATTCATACTCCGGGCCATTCACCAGGTAGTACCTGTTTTCTTCTAAATGGCAAGTATTTATTCACAGGGGATACATTACTTTCAGGTGTAGTTGGCCCCACCAATATTCCTTTTGGTGATAGAGATAGATTAAAAGACTCAATTAGATCAAAACTGTTTTGTCTGCCAGGGGAAATAAGTATTTATCCAGGGCATGGCGGAAACTCAACCATCGAATTCGAAAGAAGTAACAATTTATTACCTAATATGAAAAATTTCCATTAGCTCGCGAATGATTATTGAAAGGAGGTGAGGAGCCTTTCTTTGGTGGCAGATTTTGAGCGAAATACTAGGGGGGATTTGAATCAAACTGTAAAAAAAGGAAATCCTCTAAACCTGGCAGTAAGAGAATTTCCAATTAAAAAATATCTAGAGTTTAATTGTATTTTACCCACAGAGTAAATTCAAGTAGAGGAAGAATAGACGTAATTTTCAAAAAATAAAAACGCGGAGAGGTATATATGATAAATAAAAAGAAATTTATGATGAGTGCGTTTATGTCTCTATTAATCTTCTCTTTAATACTTGCAGGATGCAGTAACAGCTCTACATCAACCAATTCAAATGGTGACTCAGATGTATTTAAATTAGGCGGTTTAATGTCTTTAACTGGGGCCGCTGCCTTATTAGGAACTTCTGAAAAGCAAGGGGTAGATTTGGCAATTGATGAAATCAATGAAGCGGGTGGATTAGACATTAATGGGAAAAAAGTAAAGGTGGAATTCATTCCCTACGATGTTGGGGAAGATCCAACAAAAGCGGTTGAATATACACAGCGTCTTATTAATAATGACAAAGTTAATATGATTGTTGGTGCAAGAGAAAACACACAATTAGCTGGTGAATTAAAAATCACCGATCCAGCTAAAGTAATTGTTTTCAACGCAACCGCTTCTACTCCATTACTATCTGTTGGGGCAAAATACGGCTTTAACTTTACAGATAACGGTGCGATTGAGAAGCATTCATTAATTGAACTATTAGCGGATGACCCTGCAGTGTTAGAAAAAGCAGGATTAGATGTTGACCGTATTAAAGATGTAAAACGTGTAGCTCTCTTTGGAAGAAATGAAATGTATGTAAAACAAGGGGTTGCCGGTGCAAAAGAAGCTTCAGAAAAACATGGATTTGAATGGGCTGGAGATGTGTTATTCCCTCCGGGCACAACAGATTTCCTTCCGTTTGTAACGAAGCTAAAAGAACTAAAACCGGATGCGGTTATTTTAGATACCTATTCGTATGAACTTATGCTCCCGCCGTTAAAGGAAATGCTTCAAATAGGCGGACTTGACTGGACAAAAGGCGACATCCTACTTCTTGGAAACGATGTCATGGGGACTCAACATTTTGCTGACACAGCAAAAGAAGAGGGAATTAATGTTGATGGAGCAATTACATTTTCCGCTGCAGCTGTCGGAACAACTCCAGAAATTGATGCCCTTTATGAGCGAATCAAAAAGAAGTTTGGTAAGGATGCACAAGTTTCAGGAATTGCACAGACATATGAAGCGACTATGATGGTATTCAAAGGATTGGAAGAAGCAGGGACCACTACAGATACGGATAAGATTATTGAAGCAATTAAGAAGACAGAATATGATGGTGTTCGTTTTAAGATGACGGTGGATGAGTACGGTCAGTTAGTTCAACCGGAATTTATGTTGACAATTGAAGATGGTGTTGTCAAGGATACGGGAATTACGTATTTAGAAGAGCTATATTATGGTGCTGCAAATGAAATCGTAGAGTAATTTATGAATTGGTTAGGATATAGAGTCTGTATATCCTAACCAGATTTAGGGGGTAGAGGGATGGTTGAATTTTTTCAAAGCATTGTCAATGGAATAGCCGTTGGATCTGCGTATACACTGACTGGACTGGGTTTAACCGTCATATTTAGTGTTTATCGGATCCTAAATTTGGCACATGGAGAAATCTATATGCTCGGCGCATTTATTTCATTTTTTAGTATGTCGTATTTAAATGTTCCATTCTTTGTGGCCATTGTCATTTCTATGATTGCATCAGGAGTAATTGGAATGATTTTGGAACGACTTGTTTTTAGACCAATGAAAAATCATGGCGAGGCAGACTTTTTAATTGTAACAGTTGGTTTATTGTTTTTCATTTCCAATCTAGCCATGTATGTCTTTACTCCAAATATTCGATCGATTCAAGGACCATTTGAACAGAATACCTTTAATTTTCTCGGACTTAATATTTCCCAGCAGCGCTTATTCATCATTATTATTACGGTCATATTAATTGTGGCGCTTCATTACTTTAACTTCCATACAAAAACAGGGAAACAAATGAGAGCAGTTGCTCAAGACAAACATGCTGCACAGTTGATGGGGATCAATGTAAATCGAATGGGTGTAATTGCCTTTTTTATTGCAGCAGCACTTGCAGCTGTAGCAGGAACATTGATGGGAGATATGCAGTCTATCAATCCAGCAATGGGTTTTGCACCATTATTAATGGCGGTTATTGTCGTTATTTTTGGAGGATTAGGAAGTGTAATAGGTGCGATTGTCGGTGGTTTAACCATTGGGATCGTCCAATCTTTAAGCGTTACCTACTTCTCTAGTGCTCTATCAAATATCTTATTATATTTAATTCTCTTCCTTACATTAATGGTTATGCCAAATGGGTTATTCGGGAGGAAGTCCTATGAGTAAAATAACAAGTAATAAAAAGCTCCTATCGTTACTGATCGTTTTAGTCATCGTGCTCCTTTTACCTTTATTTATTAATAATGCATTTTATTTGCAAATTTTAGTGGTTGCTGGGATATGGGCTATCGTCGTTTTAGGTCTTGATTTACTTGTGGGATACACAGGTTATGTATCCTTTGGCCATGCCGCCTATTTTGGTATTGGAGGGTATACATCAGCCATATTGGTGATGAAGTTTGGTGCTCCATTTTGGGTGTCACTTCCTATCGCCGCCATATTAGCTGGAGTTATTGGGTATTTAATAAGTAAACCCAGCTTTCGACTAACGGGGACATACTTTGCTATCGGTACACTTGCATTTGCAGAAATCGTTAATATTATTTTTACAAACTGGGAAAGTGTAACCGGCGGGGTCTATGGGTTAATTGGTGTACCTGCACTGTTTCCTAATTTAAAGCTCTACTTTTACTTTGTGTATGCTTTTCTAATCATTATCGGTTTTATCATCTATCGTTTGGCTGCCTCACCAGTAGGTAAAGCCCTCATCGCTACGAAAGAAAATGAAAACCTTGCACAAAGTATTGGTATTGATATCTTAAGAATGAAACAGTTCGTCTTTACTCTTTCTTGTGTAATTGCAGGATTTGGCGGTGCCTTACTCGTACACTTAGTTGGTTTTGCAAGTCCGTTATCGTTTACGGTCAATACATCGTTAGAGCTCATTGTTATTATCATCATCGGTGGAGCTGGAACGTTAATTGGACCGGTTTTCGGGGCATTTTTCCTCTTAATATTAAGCCAATATCTTGCAACCTTTACTGAACTACGATTAATGATTTATGGGCTAGTCCTCATTTTAGTCATAAAGTACTTCCCTGGTGGAATTGTTGGAGGTATTAAAAGGTTAGCCACTTCCATGAAAAAGAAAGGGAGGAAGCTTGATGGGACTATTACAAGTGCAAAATCTTAGTAAACGTTTCGGTGGAGTACAGGCAGTTAACAATGTTTCCTTCACAGTAAATGAAGGTCAAATTTACGGTTTGATAGGTCCGAATGGTGCTGGTAAATCTACCACATTTAATCTACTAACTTCCATGATTAAAGCAGATACAGGGGAAGTAATCTTTAATAATACCGATATTTCAAAAAAAAAGCCGCACCATATTGCGATGCTTGGATTAGGAAGAACATTTCAACATGTTACTCTCTTTAATGAGAGTACTGTCCTTGATAACATTCTCATGGCAAACTATTGCCGAATCTCACCAAGCTTTTGGGGGACGATCTGGAAAAGCTTTAAATCTCCGAAAACCTTAATGGATGAAAAAGAAAAGGCATTTGAGATATTAAAGTTGGCTGATCTTGATAAATATGCTGATGAACTTGCGAAGAACTTGGATCATGGGCATCAGGGCATGCTGCAAATTGCGATTGCTCTAGCAACGGAACCAAAGCTCCTCTTATTGGATGAACCGATGAGAGGTATGAATCCAGTCGAAACGGAAGAAATCTCCGATTTTATTATCAAAATTAAAGAAAATGGTACATCGGTTTTAATCATTGAGCATGATATGAAAGCGATGATGCGAATTTGTGACAGACTTTCGGTCATTGTATACGGTGAAAAAATCGCAGAAGGAACACCAGAGGAAATTCAAAATAATCCAGAAGTAATTAACGCTTATTTAGGAAGTGATCCCGATGCTTAAGCTCGAAAATGTTTCAGTAAACTATGGGAATGTCATTGCAATTGAAAATGTATCAATGGAACTAAAAGAAGGTGAAACGATCTCAATTGTTGGTGCGAATGGTGCCGGTAAGTCTACGACGTTAAAGGCAATTTCAGGCTTAGTTAAATGTCGTACAGGTTCAATTAAATTAGGAGATTTAGACTTAACAAAAATGGAGCCGGATCGCATCGTGAAAGAAGGAATTATTCAAGTGCCCGAGGGAAGAAGGGTTTTTCCACAAATGTCCGTACTTGAAAATATTGAAATGGGTGCGACCCTAAGGAAGGATAAGTCAAATATAGCAGGTGAGATTAAAGAGATCTTCAAGCGTTTCCCTAGATTAGAAGAAAGATCTAAACAAATGGCAGGGACATTGAGCGGTGGAGAACAGCAAATGCTTGCAATTGCTAGAGGCCTTATTGCAAAACCCAAAATATTAATGCTTGATGAGCCATCATTAGGGTTAGCCCCATTGATTATAGATGAGATTGCAAAACTCATACTGGAACTAAAAGAAAGGGGGATGACGATTCTATTAATCGAACAGAATGCCAGAATGGCATTGAAACTTTCAGATCGTGCCTATGTACTAGAAACTGGCCGTGTAGCCCTTGAAGGACATGCACAAGCCTTATTAGAAGATGATTTTATGAAAAAGGCATACTTAGGAGCTTAGAAGGAGGAAGTTATGAAAGCTGCTATTTTTAAGGAAGCAAGAAAACTAGAGGTTACTGAAATTCCTGTACCGAAACCAACAGAAGATGAAATTTTAATTAAGGTTGATTATTGCGGGATTTGTGGTTCTGATTTACACACCTATACGAAAGGGCTTTATGTTAATCCCGGTCAAATCATGGGACATGAATTTGCTGGTGTAGTAAAAGAAATTGGGGCAAATGTAAGTGGATTAACAATCGATCAGAAAGTCGTTATCAGACCATTAATCGAATGTGGAAGCTGTCAACACTGCTTAGCAGGAATGCCGCACCTATGTGCGAATGGATTAGTTGATGGTATTGGTTATGGAAGACCTGGTGCTTTTGCAGAGTATATTATTGTTCCTAAACCGTTGGTGAATAAAGTCGTGTTTCCATTACCCGACAACGTCTCAACGAAAGAAGCTGCATTGATAGAGCCACTGGCAGTAGCTGTCCATGGGGTGAAGCTTGCGAATGTTGATTTAGCAGATAAAGTTGTCGTTTTTGGTGCAGGAACAATTGGTCTTTTTGTTGCACAAGTACTTAAAACGATTGGGAACTGTCATGTTACACAAATCGATATTTCGAATAAAAGACTGGAGTTAGCGAAAGAGCTGGGTGTAGATGTAGTTATCAATGCCCAAGAGGAAAATGTCATGGAAAGATTAGTTGAAATTACAGGGGCCGGTAACTACGGTGCAGGAGCTTCTGTAGATGTTGTGTTCGAATGTGCCGGAGTGCCGATAACAGTAAATCAGTCATTGGAGGCTGTCCGTCACGGGGGAAAAATCATCTCTCTAGCACTATTTGAGGAGAATGTCTCCTTAGATCCTACCATACTCGTTCAAAAAGAAATAAGCTGGAAAGGTTCATTTGCTTATAATACAGAATTCAAAACGGCTATTGATTTATTAAGCAGCGGCAAGGTCAATGCGGAGGCATTAATTTCACACCTATATCCTATTGACGAAGTAACAGCTGCCTTTGAAAAACAATTAAAGGCGAATGAATCTGTGAAGGTTTGTTTTGAATTTTAATAGACTAGGAGTGGGAGATTTTATGAGATTAAAAGACAAAGTAGCAATTATCACAGGAGCAGGAAGCGGTCAGGGAGAAGCAGCTGCTAAACTCTTTGCTCGTGAAGGTGCAAAGGTAGTGATTGCTGAGTGGAATGAGGAAAACGGGAAGCGTGTGGAAGCGGAAATTATAGCTAACGGTTATGAGGCAATCTTTATGAAGACGGATGTCTCTAATGAAGAAAATGTTCAGTCAGTTATTAGCCAAGTAGTTGACCATTATGGAAGAATTGATGTTTTGTTTAATAATGCGGGAATCGGGTTTTCTGCCCGTTCAAAATATAAAATGGCTCCCTTGCTAGAAACTCCGCTTGAGGATTGGAATAACATTTTAGGCATTAATTTAAATGGGGTCTATTTAATGTCTAAATATACAATTCCAATTATGATGAAGCAAAAAAGTGGCAGCATTGTTAATAACTCTTCTTTGAATGGATTACTAGGTGTGACAGGTGCTGACGCTTATACCGCATCGAAGGGGGGTGTTGTTGCCTTAACAAGAGTCATGGCTGTTGATTATGGTAAGTATAATATTCGGGTCAATTGTATTTGTCCTGGAGCCATTGATACCCCAATGATTGCAGAGGTATTAAGTATCGAAGAAATCGCAAAGAACTACGAAGCAGGGCCGCTTGGCAGAGTTGGAAGGCCGGAGGAAATTGCAACTGCAGCATTATTCTTATCATCTGATGATTCAAGTTATATTACGGGCTTAATTATGCCAGTAGATGGCGGTTGGCACGCAGTCTAGTAATTAAGTTTCGTAGACAAATAGATATTTTTATAGATATACTTTTGTAAACGTATACAACAATGCGCAAAATATCTTTTCGTAAGTTTTTACTATATAAAAGGAGTGAATCAAGTGGCAAAAATATATCAAAAACCAACTAATTTAAAAGATTACAGTAAAAAATCTCTTTTGGATTTTTATCAAACAATGGTAAAAATTAGAAGATTTGATGAAGATTTAATTCGATTGATTCAAGATGGTAAGGTATCAGGATTCTACCATTCAGGAATCGGATCTGAAGGCTTATCAGCGGGCTCCATTATTCATAATTTAAGAGATGACGATTATATCTTCTATAATCACCGAGGTTGTAATCAAAAAATTGCAAAAGGGGTACCGCTTTCTAAATTATATGGTGACTTTATGGGCACGATTGAAGGAACAACACGAGGTTTGGGAGCAGGGATTGTACACAGTGCTGATCCTTCAAGGGGAGTGTTAGGTCAGGCAGGAACAATCGGTTCACAATTAGGTATATGCGTAGGTTCTGCCTTCTCTTCAAAATTTAGAGGTACAGATCAAGTAACGGTGGTTTATTTCGGGGATGGAGCAGCTTCAAGGGAACCGTTGCATGGTTCATTAAACTGGGCAGGTCTCTATAAGTTACCAATCGTCTATATTTGTGAAAATAACGAATATGCAATTTCATGCCATGTTTCTGAAACACATTCAGTGAAAGAGCATATCGCGGATTGGGCAGAAGGTTATGGTATCCCTAACTATGTTGTAGATGGAAATGATGTTGTCCTCATGCATGAAGCAACGAAAGAAGCTGTTGAACGTGCTAGAAGAGGAGAAGGTCCAACATTTATTGAGGCGCAAACGTTCCGTCATCGCGGTCACTTTGAGGGAGATCCATATGACTATGTTAATCCAGAAGTTTTAAAAGATTGGAAGGAAAATAGAGACCCAATTAAGAACTACAAAGCTAGATTATTAGAAGAAGGTATTTGTACAGAAAATGAGCTCGCAACCTTAAACGAACAAGTCGATGTAGAAATTGCTGCTGCTATCAAAAAGGCTGAAGATGCACCGTTACCAGGACCAGAAAGAATTTATGAAGGACTATTCGCATAAGGGGGATGAAAAGAATGAGTACAATTTCTAAAGGTGAAGTTAAAGTAAAAACGATTACCATGCGTGATGCGATTCTTGAAGCATTAACGGAAGAAATGGAGCGAGACCCAAGTACGGTATTGTTTGGGGAAGACGTTGGAAAGTTTGGCGGTATTAATGGAGCGACTAAAGGACTTTATGAAAAATTTGGAAAGCGTGTTTTTGATACTCCGATTACTGAGTCAACAATTGTTGCTGCAGCATTAGGTATGGCTATTACTGGTGGATTAAGGCCTATTCCTGAACTGCAATTTGGAGACTTTGTTGGAGTTGCATTTGATGAAGTCTTTCATAAATTAGGCAAGTGGCGCTATATGCATGGTGGACAAATGGAAATTCCAGTAACATTGCGCTTGCCAATCGGTATTGCAGGCGGGTCTGGCCCAGAGCACTCCCAAAGTCCACAAGCTATCTTTATGCACGCACCTGGTGTACAGATTGCGGTTCCTTCTACCCCATATGATGCAAAAGGCATGCTTAAAACAGCCATTCGTGACAATAACGCCGTCCTCTTCTTTGAACATAAAGTACTTTATGATTTGAAAGGTGAAGTACCAGAAGGAGAATACTTAATCCCATTAGGGAAAGCAGATGTTAAACGTGAAGGTAATGATGTAACCATTATAGCAACAGCTTTACAAGTTCATACTGCACTAGATGCTGCTAAAACATTAGCAAAGCAAGGTGTCGAGGCTGAAGTTATTGACCCTCGTACATTAGCGCCACTTGACATGGATACAATTTTAAACTCAGTTCGGAAAACAGGCCGTGTATTAATCGTCCATGAAGAGCAAAAAACCGGCGGATGTGGTGCAGAAATTGCTGCTAGAATTTCGGAGCATGCATTATTTGATCTGCAAGCACCTATAAAACGAATTGGGGCTCCAGATGTACCGATTGCACAAAGTTTATACTTAGAGCAATTCTATCGTCCTAGTGAGAAGCAAATAGTAGATACTGTTAAAGAATTAATGGAGTATTAATAGCTTAATAGTTAGGCAGGCTGTTTCTATACCTATCGAATAGGAGGAACAGCCTTCTAACATACCAGGGAAAGCGAAAAAGGTGAACGGAGGAACTTAATGAATGTTCTCATAATCGGAGGAAGTAAAGGTATCGGCAGGTCGACTGCTCTCCGCTTTAGCCAGCCTGGAAATATAATTTTTGTTAATTATGTGAGTGATGATCAAACAGCTTTCGAAACAGCAAATGAAATCCGCCAACATGGGGCTGTGTGTCATTTATTGAAAGCCGATGTTGGAGAGCCGTTACAAATCAAACGCATGTTAGAAGTCATAAAAAACGAAGTTGAATCCATTGATCTTATCGTGCACTGTGCGGTAGCTATTATTCAGGGAAATGTGTTGGAGGTTTCATTTGAAGACTGGCAGAGAGCAATAGCAGTCAGCAATCTTTCGCTAATAGAAGTAATAAAAGAAGCAATGCCATTATTATCATATGGATCTACTATTATTGCATTATCGAGTCGTGGATCAACGGATGCCATTCCAAATTATGCAGCATTAGGGACAACCAAAGCATTTACCGAGTCGATTGTACGTTATTTGATACTGGACCTAGCACCTAAGGGTATTAGGATTAATATTGTTTCGCCTGGGACTTTACTAACTGATGCTTTAAAGAAGGTTTTTCCAGGAAAGGCAGAAGAATACGTACAAATGGAAAATAGTAAAAATCCTAGCGGTAGAGGGATTAATTTTGATGACGTAACGGAAACAATTGCTTTTTTGGCTAGTCCACAAGCACAAATGATTCAAGGGAGAGTCATCCACATTGATGGAGGAATGGGACTGCTTTAAACCGAAAAAGAATGATATATAAATTATTTAGTGAATGAATGGGAGTGGAGAATATGTTAGAAGTAAAAATGCCGCGCTTAGGTGTAACAATGCAAAATGGAACGGTCACAAATTGGCTGGTTAATGAAGGAGATACTGTTGAAAAAGGTGACTATCTATTTGAGTTAGAAACAGAAAAATCAACATTAGAAATCGAAGCGCAATCTTCAGGAGTTTTAAAGAAAATCATTGTTCCTGAAGGAGTTGAAGTACCTATATATACAATTATTGCCGTCATTGCAGAAGAAGATGAAGAAGTGGATTTATCTAAGTACGATGAAAATGCTTCAGCAAATGATGAGGTAGCAGCTACTGCGCAAGTTGTTGTAAAAGAAGAAAAAAGACCGCAAACACAAGCCGTTAATAGAGGCGGCATTTCTCCACGAGCTCGTAAGCTGGCGAAAGAGCTAGGTGTGGAAATTGATAATATTGTGGGAACAGGAAAAGGCGGTCTCATTACAGAGGATGATGTGCGCAATTCAGCAAGCTCTGGAACAGATATTTTGATAAAAGAAAAGATTGCACTAAATCATGTTCAACGTGCGATGTCAGCAAACATGTTGAAAAGTTGGACCGGTGTCCCTCAGTTTACACAAATGGTTTCTGTCAACATGGAAAATGCGCTAAGAGTCAAGAAGGAATTCGAAAACGTGTCGCTGAACGATGTACTTATAAAAACGGTTGGTAAAGCTGTGAAGACTTATTCGATTGTCAATAGCCGATTAGATAACAATGAAATTAT
The DNA here is from genome assembly GCF_019749295.1 of Neobacillus niacini. Lineage (GTDB taxonomy): Bacteria > Bacillota > Bacilli > Bacillales > Cytobacillaceae > Neobacillus > Neobacillus niacini_D. The sequence continues at coordinate 66,616 of NZ_JACWFG010000026.1, read as the reverse complement.
TGTGTTTGATGAAGTAAATGTATCGGTAGCAGTAAACAGTGAACAGGGGTTAGTCGTACCTGTGGTACGAAATGTGGAAGATAAATCTGTGTCAGCCATTTCTAAAGAGATCAGAACTTTAGCAGATAAGGCAAATCGTAACCAATTAACTTTAGATGATTTCGCAAATGGTACGATAACAGTATCCAATTTAGGTGCTCTGGGTATTGAGGCGGGCACACCAATTATTAATGCTCCACAATCAACAATAGTTTTCGCTGGAGCCATCAAAAAAGTCCCGGTTGTGAATAATGAAAATGAAGTCGTTATTGCACCAATGATGACACTTTCTATTTGTTTTGATCATCGCTTTATCGATGGTGTGACAGGTGCCCAGTTTACAACTGCAGTTAAACAAGCACTTGAAACATTAAGGGTGGAAGACTTACTGTAAGATATTTCTCTTACAGTATTTCATTTCTTTTATTTAACATATGAATCCCAAAGAAAAAAATTTTAAAAATAAAGCTTATAAACTGACAGAAAGACTTATTGGTTATTAGGAGATTTATTTAATTATTAGAAAATGGAGTGTTGAAAATGGCCAAAATGAAAGCTGCTGTTTATTACGGTCCCAGGGATATTAGAACGGAATCCATAGATATTCCTGAAGTAGGACCGAATGATATTTTGTTGAAAATAAACGCCTGTGGGATTTGCGGATCTGATGTCCATAGCTATGGTACTGGTTTGTACATTAACAAAGGTCAAATCATGGGGCATGAGTTTTCAGCAGAGGTTGCAAAAGTAGGACAAAATGTTAAGGATATCGAAGTAGGACAGAGGGGTACTGGTTTTCATTCAGGTGTATGCGGCCAGTGTTATTGGTGTAAGAATCAACAATTCATGTTATGTCCAAATTTATTTAAAGCTTCTACAGGCTATGGCCTTCAAGGTGCATTTGCAGAATATCTATTAATCCCTAATGCCATCAATGGTGTCAGCTTCCTTCCTGTCCCAGATGAATTAGATATTTTTACAGCAGCTACCATTGAACCAGTTTCAGTCGCGGCATTAACAGTCAGCCAATGCGAACCGAAAAAAGGCGACCAGGTTGTAGTGATGGGTGCAGGATTAATAGGAAATGCGGTTATGCAAGTCTTTAAAGCATATGACGTTGGAAAAGTAGTAGTGACAGAAGTATCAGACATGCGCCTGCAGTCAGCTAAAGATTTAGGTGCTGATGAAGTGATACATGCATTGAAAGAAGATGTCCTTGAACGGGTTAAGGAAATAGTAGGCGTCGGTGCCTATCATTTTAATGTAGGAGCTATGGCGGATATTGTTGTCGATGCTGCAGGTGCACCATCGGCAGTTGAACAATCGTTTGAGTTAGTTAGAAGTGCTGGTACAATCGCATTTGTTGGTCTTCCCGAGAAAACAGCAGCACTCGATACAACGAAAATTGTCCATAAAGCACCAAGAATTTTGGGATGTCTTGGAGGAGATTTCGCTCAATCAATCGAATTGTTAAAAGATAATAAGGTTAAAACAAAGGAATTGATTAGCCATGTGTACTCGATTGATCATGCCAAGGAAGCTTTCGAAATGCAAATGAGACCACATGATTCAGTAAAGGTTATGATTGAATTTTAATACTAAACCTAATGAATGGCTTAAAAATGAGCTGCTAACCTTATCCTGATGTATGCTTTGTGATAACCAATGATTAGGGAGTGGTTACAATCGAAAATGTATACACGTATAAGGCTCGCTTTGAATTATCCGAAAAGTCTGAGAAAGAAAAATGGTTAAAAAAGACGTGGACAAATTATTTTAAGAAGGGGATTGACTTAGGGGGAATTCGGCATGTTATACATTCCTCATGGAGGCGTTCACAAAAATATGGTGTAAATCCAAATGTTATTCAAGCACCTATTTGTGATACTAAAACGCTAATGAAAAAACTTGAGGAAAACAAAGACATTCTTTCCCTTATCAGACCCTTTATGGATGATCTTTTTGAAATTGTTAAAGGAACAGATAGTCTCATTTCTTTTGCAGATAAAGAAGGTGTTGTTTTAGATTTATGTGGTGATAGTGAAATCGCATTAAATGCAGCTTCAGTAAACTTTACTGTAGGTGTAAAGATGAGTGAGAAGTCAATTGGAACCAATTCTATCGGAACATCCATTGCGACGGGAAGAGCTATTCAAGTAGTTGGTGCAGAGCATTATTGCGTTGCTTGGCATACCTCTCATTGCTCAAGTGCACCTATTATGGATCCTTTTACGAATGAGCTAATTGGTGTCATTACATTAGTCGGCTATGTTCGTTCAGCACATCCCCATTCATTAGGTCTAGTGAAAACAGCATCAGATACCATTACAAAATTAATTGAGCAGCAAGGCATGAAAAAAGAAAGATATATGATTAATAACTACTTTAGTGCTGCCATCGATTCAATTTCAGACGGTGTCATTATTGTGAATCGTCTCGGTGAAATTACTCGTATCAATAAGATAGCAACTCATCTATTAAAAATCCCACCCGCTCTGGATGTAAAAAATAAACTAAGTAACATTGAACATTTACAGCCTCTCTCAAAATATTTACAAGAAACAATTAATGGGAATGATGTTATATTACAAAATGAATTTGATCTTCCTCACGATGAAAAATATAAGCTATTGTTTACTTCTCGAAGAATAATTGATGGAGATAACCATATTGGAAACATCATCATTCTTCGCAAGAAAATGAAGAAGGAACAGAATAAACTAACGGCGAAATATTCATTTTCATCGCTGGTGGGAGAAGACCCTAGCTTCAAAAGGGCATTAAAACTTGCCACGAAAGCTGCAGTGACGGATAAAAGCGTACTTATAATCGGAGAAAGTGGTACCGGAAAAGAGCTTTTTGCTCAGGCAATTCATAATGGCAGCACTAGACAAACTGAACCGTTTTTAGCCATAAATTGTGCAGCCATTCCTAAGGACTTAATTGCAAGTGAACTTTTTGGTTACGCTGAAGGGGCATTTACAAATGCTGCAAAAGGCGGCAGAAAAGGAAAATTTGAAATCGCACACGGAGGCACCATCTTTTTAGATGAAATAGGGGATATGCCGTTAGAACTGCAAGCCCATTTACTGAGAGTGCTCGAAGAAAAGGAAGTAACTCCAGTTGGTTCCAGCCACTCGAAACCTGTTGACATTCGCATTATTGCTGCGACAAATAAAGATCTATTCCAATTAGTGCAAGAAGATAAATTTCGATTAGATCTGTATTATCGCTTGAATGTCATTTCGGTGAATATTCCTGCGCTTCGGAAAAGGAAGCAGGATATTGAACAATTTACCAAACACTTTTTACCTACAAAAACGTTTAGCCAAGGTGTGTTGAAATTCTTTTATGAATATGAATGGCCAGGAAACTTACGAGAAATGAAAAACGTTATGGAACAGATTGAAATCTTTTGTGAGACTGAAACCGTAACAGAAGAAGATTTACCTGACTATATGATTGAAGCATATGAGGAAAAGAGAGAGATAACTAGTTTATACCAATCCGTTGCTCAAGATGCGAAGAAAGACACAATGATCGTAACGTTAAAAAATAGTAAGACCGTATCTGAGGCAGCAAAAAAACTAGGTGTATCCGCCAGCACGTTATATCGATGGGCAAGTGAATACGATTTGAATATAAAAGAGCTAATAAAAAATAACATTAGTTAATAAAAGGAGTGGACTGCTAGTGACAGTAACTTATGATGTAGTCATACTTGGAGGTGGTACTGGCGGATATGTTTCTGCTATCCGAGCCTCTCAACTGGGATTAAATGTAGCAATTGTTGAAAAAGGCAAACTAGGCGGAACCTGTCTCCATCGCGGTTGTATTCCTAGTAAGTCGTTACTTAGAAGCGCAGAAGTTTATTCACAAGCAAAAAAGATGGAAAGCTTTGGCGTAGAGGTATCGAATGTAACTCTGAATTTTCAAAAGGTACAAGAACGCAAACAAACAGTCGTTGATCAATTATATCGAGGCATCCAATACTTAATGCAAAAAGGGAAAATTCACGTCTTTGAAGGGTATGGCGAAATTACTGATGCTTATGCAGCCTCTATTAATCTTGCAGAAGTGACCATTACTACCAAAGAACAAGAAAAGCAAGTGGTAACAGCGAAACATGTAATCATTGCTACAGGTTCTGCTCCAAGGGATATCCCAGGTTTTGCAATTGATGGCAAAACCACTCTTACATCGGATCATGCCCTCCAACTTGAGAAGCTCCCTTCTTCTATTGTGATTGTAGGCGGTGGTGTAATTGGAATTGAGTGGGCATCCATGCTCCTTGATTTTGGGGTAGAGGTCTCGGTCGTGGAATCTTTGGATCGAATTTTACCTCAAGAGGATCCTGATATTTCAAAGGAAATGCAAAAAATATTAAAGAAAAAAGGGCTTAAAATTTATACAAGTGCCAAGGTTCAAGACGTCTTTACTGTTTCAGATGGTGTTCAGGTGAGCATAGAAGTGAAAGGAAAAGTGAAAGAAATAAAATCCGAAAAGCTTCTTTTATCCGTTGGACGGAAAGCAAATATTGAATCAATTGGCCTTGAAAATGCCGATATTAAGGTAGAAAATAACGTCATTCGAACGAATGAATATTATCAAACATCCGTTCCACATATTTATGCCATTGGTGATGTCATTGGCGGACTGCAGCTTGCTCATGTTGCCTCACATGAAGGAATCATTGCCGTTGAACATATAGCTGGGTTAAACCCTTCACCGATGAATTATCAAAGTGTTCCTAAGTGTGTTTATAGTCATCCGCAAACTGCAAGTGTTGGCTTAACTGAAAAAGAAGCACAGGAGCAAGGTTTTACTGTTAAAGTTGGGAAGTTTCCATTTACAGCGATTGGAAAAGCATTGGTTTATGGAGAAGCAGAGGGATTCGCAAAAATTATTTTTGATGGACAAACAAAACAATTGCTTGGGGTCCACATGGTTGGTCCGAACGTAACGGATTTAATATCTGAAGCAGGATTAGCAACGTTTTTAGAAACGACACAAATGAACTTTGCTCATGCCATCCGGCCACATCCATCATTAAGTGAAATCTTTACCGAAGTGGCTCTTGATACTGAAGATGTCCCAATCCATATGTAGGAATTGGAGGGAGTATCATGATAGAACAAGAACGTCAGCCAAAACCGAAATGGCTTATAACAAAAGTAACAACGAACAATGCCTATAAAGATATAAAAAAAATGATTAATAGTAAAAAGCTCCATACCGTTTGTGAAGAAGCGAAATGTCCTAATATTTACGAATGCTGGGCAGAAAGGAAAACCGCTACTTTTATGATTTTAGGCGATGTTTGTACACGTGCTTGCCGATTCTGTGCAGTAAAAACAGGTCTCCCAACAGAACTAGATTTACAGGAGCCTGAACGGGTAGCCGAATCGGTCGAAAACATGAATCTTAAACACGTTGTCATCACGGCTGTTGCCAGGGATGATTTACTTGATGGCGGTGCCTTTGTTTTTGCTGAAACGGTCAGGGCGATAAGAAGGAAGAATCCCTTTTGTACGATTGAGGTATTGCCTTCAGATATGGGTGGAAGGTTTAAAAGCTTAAAAACGTTACTAGATGCTAATCCAAATATATTAAACCATAACATTGAGACCGTTCGTCGTCTAACACCGTCGGTAAGAGCTAGAGCAACCTATGAGCGTTCTCTTCAATTATTAGGACGGGCGAAGGAGATTGATGCTAGGATCCCAACAAAATCCAGCATAATGATTGGTCTTGGTGAGAGTAAAGCTGAGATTATTGAAACAATGGACGATTTACGTCTTCATGATGTGAACATCCTTACAATAGGTCAATACCTGCAGCCTAGTAAAAAACATCTGTCCGTCCAGAAATATTACCATCCTGATGAATTTGAAGAGTTAAAAGAAATTGCTTTAACAAAAGGATTTCAGCATTGCGAATCAGGTCCACTTGTTCGGTCTTCTTATCATGCAGATGAACAGGTGCAGCAAACGATCACTTAAATCAATTCGATTAATACACTTCACGATCCACTGTCATTGGCTTCAGTGGATTCTTTTGCGTTGCTTGGAATTTAAACAGAAATTACTAACAGTGAGTAAATAGTAGAAATTCTTTATATTAGGAATTCCTCTGCAAAAATTCTCTTAAATAATAGAATCAGGTATAGTTTTTTCAAGATATAATTCATGCACTAAGTTGTTAAAGATAGTTTCACCTGTATTGTGCCTTATTTTTACATATATTTGTAAGGTTGGTATGAAGTTGCCTTATTTAAGCTGTGTTTTTTTATTTTGGCATGATTTTTGCATGATATAAAAGTAAGCGATTACAGTTTTATTATTCTTGCAGGGAAGCCAGAAACGCTATAAAAACCGATTTGTAAGTTTAAAGGAGGAAATAAATTTATGATGACACCAGAACAGTATATTGATAGTCTGCGCAGGCAAAAGAAGGAAGTTTATTTTATGGGGGAAAAGGTTGAAAACGTGGTGGATCATCCTGCGATGAGACCGCACATTAATGCTGCGGCTGTTACCTATAAACTAGGAACAGAAGAAGAGTATCAGCACCTTGGAAGTGCTGTTTCCCATCTAACCGGGAATAAGATTAACCGCTGGACCCATATTCCTCAGAATCAAGAAGATCTTGTTAAAAAAGCGATGATGCTGCGTGTTGCAGGTCAGATTACTGGGACTTGTTTTCAGCGCTGCGTAGGTATGGATGGCTTAATCACTCTTTACTCTACAACATGGGAAATGGATCAAGAACTAGGTACGAACTATCATAAGAGATTTAAAGAGTTTTTGATTGAAACACAAAACAATGATTATATGACAGATGGGGCCATGACAGATCCGAAAGGGGATCGTTCTAAGAGACCGTCTGAACAGCATGACCCTGACCTCTATGTTCGAGTCGTAGAAGAAAGACCTGATGGAATTGTGGTGCGCGGGGCTAAAATGCACCAAACAGGAGCTATTAACTCGCATCAAATTTTAGTGATGCCTGGTATGGGAATGTCGCCGGAGGATGAGGATTATGCCATTTCCTTTGCTGTCCCAGCCGATGAAAAAGGAATTATTTATGTGTTTGGCCGACAGGTGAACGACAGCCGTAAATGGGAAGGCAAGATTGATCAAGGAAATGCCAAATATGGAGTCGTTGGCGGGGAAGCGATGATTATTTTTGAAGATGTTTTTGTTCCATGGGACCGTGTGTTCCTATACAAGGAGACCAAATTTACAGGCAAGCTGGTTGATCGTTTTGCCTCCTACCACCGCCAAAATTATGGTGCATGTAAGGCTGGGAATCTGGATGTCTTAATCGGGGCCACTGCTTCACTTGCAGGGATGCAAGGTACGATGAAAGCCAGCCACGTAAAAGATAAGCTTTCAGAAATGGCTCATTTGGTTGAAACCATGTACAGCGGGGCCCTTGCCTGTTCCTTCAACTGTTCGCAGAATGGCTGCGGAACTGCTTTTGTTGATCCTGTACTGGCCAATTCATCTAAATTAAATACTGCCCGCTATTATCCTGAAGTTACGAAGCTTGCTCAAGATATTGCAGGTGGTTTTGTAGCGACCATTCCATCTGAAAAAGAGTTCGATAACCCTAGAGTAGCTCCGTATATGCACAAATACTTTCGTACCGGTGAAAATGTGGATGCCATCGAACGAATTAAAATGGGTCGCTTAGTGGAAAATATGACCGGCTCAACCCCAATTATTGAATGTATGCACGGTGCAGGCTCACCACAAGCACAAAAGGTAGTCCTTCAGCGTTCAATCAATTGGAGAGATAAAATGAAATATGCGGCTGAAATTGTCAGAGAGCCTGAGACCAGTCCAACAAAATAAATGAACTAAAGTTAACGTACAGATGTATTCGTCTGTACGTTAACCTATTTACTAGTAAAAACGATTGCTAGGGCAATCGATGTTTTAAATGGAAGATGCTTAGCCCAATAACCCTATAAAATAGGAGGAATAGCATGTCAAATGTATTAGTAATTGGATCAGGAACAATGGGTGCAGGAATTGCACAAGTAATCGCTATGCATAACCATGAGGTAACTCTTTTCGATCAATCAGCTCTGCAGCTAGAAAAAGGGAGAAACATCATAGAAAAACAGTTAGCTGGATTAGTAAACAAAGAAAAAATAAGTCAGCTGGAAATGGAGGCTTCTTTAGATCGTATTCAAATGATTTCTACATGGCCAGAGGTTCCTTTTGATATCATGATTGAAGCCGTACCAGAGAGAAAAGACATTAAGCAATCCGTATTTAAAGAAATGGACAAACGGAGCAGTGAAACAACCATTTTAGCATCCAATACGTCCTCAATTAGTATTAGTGAAATCTCCTCATTTGTTGAGAAAAGGGAGCAGGTTATTGGACTACACTTTTTTAACCCGCCAACTATTATGAAACTAGTGGAGGTAATTCGCAGCCCACGCACAAATGAAGGTATTTTAGTAAGAAGTAAAGAGTTTATCCAATCCATTGATAAAGTTCCGATAGAAGTGAATGAAGCACCTGGGTTTGTTGTTAATCGAATCTTAGTCCCTATGATCAATGAGGCCGTGTTTTTAGTGGATGAAGGAGTTGCCTCGATAGAAGAAATTGATCAATCCATGAAGCTTGGCGCCAATCACCCAATTGGTCCATTAGCATTAGCAGACTTAATTGGTCTAGATATATGTTTACATGTAATGGAAGTTTTATATGAGGAGTTTTGTGATAGCAAATATCGGCCAGCACCACTCTTAAGGAAAATGGTGAGAAGTGGGTACTTAGGACGCAAGACAAATAAAGGTTTTCACACCTATTCGTGAGGAGGTATGTTGTATATGTGGAAAGAACAGGAAGAATATGACGTTACCCATATTTTTAGATCAATAATCAAAACTAATCTGAGAGGATGATACCATTGACGAGTGTATATATTTTAGAAGGGGCACGCACACCATTTGGATCGTTTGGAGGAGTATTAAAGGATGTCGGTGCCACCCAGCTTGGAGTAATTGCAAGTAAAGAGGCAATAAAAAGAAGTCAGATAGATCCAGAAGAAATAGGTTTCTCCTTTGTAGGAAACGTCATTCATACAGAAAAAAATGCTTCATATATTAGTAGACACATTGCCCTACAATCAGGAGTACCGATTTCAAGTCCTGCTATGACTCTTAATCGTTTATGCGGCTCTGGCCTTCAGTCTGTGATTTCAGCTCTTCAATCCATTTTGCTTGGAGACGGGGAGGTAGGTTTAGCTTGTGGAACAGAAAACATGAGCCAATCACCATTTGCGTTAAGAGGGTCAAGGTTTGGTACCGGATTAAAAAGTCCACAAATGGACGATATGTTATGGGCGACATTAACAGATGAATATAGTGGTATTCGGATGGGGGTGACAGCTGAAAATCTAGCAAGAAAATATCAAATTACGAGAGAAGAACAGGATGCCTATGCTCTTCTTAGTCAACAAAGAGCAGCAAAGGCTAAAAACAATGGCATTTTAAATGAGGAAATAGTACCTATTGAAATACCTCATAGGAAAGGAACATTTGTAGTGAAGGAAGATGAGCATATTCGTGAAAAAACTAGTTTAGAAGCTTTAAAAGAATTAAAACCTGCATTCGAAAAAGGTGGTACTGTTACCTCTGGAAATGCGAGCGGAATTAATGATGGAGCAGCCTCTATTATCTTGGCTAGTGAATCGTTTGTTTCAAAAAAACAAAGTAAGCCACTTGCCAGGATCGTTTCCTATGCGGTAACAGGAGTGGATCCTTCCATCATGGGGATTGGACCTGTTTCTGCAATACAGAAGGCGTTAGAACGAGCTAGATTAAGATTGACAGATATTGATTTATTAGAGGTGAATGAAGCGTTTGCTGTCCAATATTTATCGGTGGAAAAAGAGTTACAATTAGACCGCAATAAAACTAATGTTAATGGCGGTGCCATTGCGTTTGGCCATCCAGTTGGAGCGAGCGGTGCTAGAATTCTTTATACGCTCATTAAAGAGTTGAGAAGGCGAAATGGGAAATTTGGGATTGCTTCCCTTTGTATAGGCGGTGGCCAAGGTATTGCGATAGTTATTGAAGCTTGTTAATACAGCAAAGAAGAACCAGCCGGTGCTTATGGCACTGGCTGGTTCTTTTTATGAGGTTATTTTGCGGTCGCACCGCCATCAATCGCAATTTCAGCACCAGTAATATAACTTGATTCGTCAGAAGCTAGGAATAATACTAAGTTTGCGACTTCTTCAGGTTGTGCAGCACGGCCTAAGGGTATCCCCATAAGTGCTGCTTTTGTAGCATCTTCATTTTCTGTTACAATTGATACCATTGGTGTATCAATGAACCCTGGGTGTACAGAATTAACACGAATATTATCAGGCCCTAATTCAACAGCCGCATCTTTAGATAATAATCGAATGGCACCTTTTGAAGCGGTATAATGAATACCAGCAGCGCCGCCAACTAGACCTGCCATGGAAGAAATGTTCACAATAGAACCGCCGCCACTTTTTCTTAATTCAGGAATAACGGATTTAATTCCCAAAAATTGACTTGTTGAATTTACGGTCATAAACTTATTCCAAGCAGCAAGATCAACATCATCAATTAAAGCAAAACCAGGTGCACCCCCAATACCTGCGTTATTAACAAGTGTATCAAGTTTTCCGTATGTACCAACAGTTATTTTCACTACTTCATTCCATTGTTCTTCATTGGTAACATCATGTTGTACAGCAATTGCTTCTCCGCCAGACGCAACGATTTCCATAACTACATTTTCTAACAATTCAATTTGAATATCCGTTGCCACTACTTTTGCTCCTTCTCTTGCGAATAAGCGTGCTTCCGCAGCCCCCTGACCACTAGCAGCCCCAGTAATAATTGCAACTTTTCCTGATAAACGCCCCATAAAAACATCATCCTTTTTAGAATATTTAGAAAATTGTTATCGCTTTCATTTTATCAAAGAAGACAAATAAAGTCACTCTACAATGTTTTTCACACAACGAAAAACAAAGAATATTTAGATGCTATCTCAAAATAGCGTATCATTTAATAATAGAAAAAAGATTCAAACACACGTTGAACTTTAGCCAGTTCATGATATTCTAGTAAAGAAATGAAGAATTCGGAGGTAGAATAATGGCAATTGTTGATATTACTGTTATACCGGTTGGGACAGGCACACCTAGTGTAAGTGAGTATGTAGCTGATATTCAAAAAGTTTTACAACAGTATGAAGGAAGAGTGAAGTATCAGTTAACCCCCATGAGTACCCTTATTGAAGGTGAATTGGAATTATTGCTAAAGATTGTTCAAGAACTACATGAAGTTCCATTTCAGAAAGGTCTTCAAAGAGTATGTACGAATGTTCGAATTGATGATCGGCGAGATAAAGAGAATACAATGGAGCGTAAGTTACAATCGGTACAGGAAAAATTATAGCGTGACGAAGTGTATATAAAAATAAAAACACAAATCTATACATAATAATATTATGTTAACTAAATATTTTTTTATATTTTTCGTAATCAAATAAATAATGAAAAGGAGGGAGTGCAATACGATGGATTTTGAAATGGTAATGCAGGAACTGGAAGCTCTCAGCAATGAAAGATTGAAAAAAATGTACATAGGCAATGGTGCAAAGGAACCACTTTTTGGTGTAGCTACAGGCAAAATGAAGCCGATTGCAAAAAAAGTTAAGATAAATCAGCCTTTAGCCGAGCAGCTTTATGCAACTGGGAACTACGATGCCATGTATTTTGCCGGCATCATTGCGGACCCAATGGCAATGACGGAGGCTGATTATAATCGATGGATTGATGGCGCGTATTTTTATATGCTGTCAGATTATGTAGTTGCAGTCACTTTGGCAGAAGCTGATATTGCACAATCTGTTGCCGATATATGGATTCAAAGCGGTGAAGAACTTAGAATGTCAGCAGGTTGGAGTTGTTATTGCTGGCTTTTGGGTAATCGCACGGATAGTGAATTTAGCGGAACCAAGCTTGCTAGTATGCTGGATCAGGTAGAAAAAAAGATTCACGATTCTCCTGATCGAACGAAATCTGCCATGAATAATTTTATCTACACTGTTGGTACTTCATACTTGCCTCTTCATGATAAGGCCGTTGATACCGCAAGTGCAGTTGGTCCAGTTGAAATCAAGCGGGATAAGAAAAAAAGCAGTATCCTGCGGGCTTCAGAAAATATTCAAAAGGAAATAGATAGAGGGAAGCTCGGTTTCAAACGCAAATATGTTAGGTGTTAGGGTCGTTCGTAGTTTACTAACATTAAGTCAGAGTTGAAAGTGTAAGGTATTCAATAAACACTATCCAAATTCTCTTGAATGGTACAGCAAATATTTGTTCCTCTTGCTTTTTTTGGAATATTGAGGTAATATTTAAGTTGGTAAAAATAAAGAAAATAATTAAATATTCCCATTTGGAAGATGGTATAGACAATATTTTTATTGAGCTCAAACATAAGCCAAAATAGAAACACCCTGCGAGGGGGGTATTCTATTTTGGCTTTTTTTATTATCGAATGTGGAACTGGGAATTGAGCTGGACGAAATAGGAGCTGCAAAGGGTACATAAAACAGGCAATTCAATAACTTCAACAGAATCAATAAAGATTAACAAAAAAGGAGAATTAGTAATATGATAAAAATCGGAATAATTGATGATAATGTACAATTCACAGAAATACTTATAGATTTTCTTTCGACATTCAATGAAATGGAAGTGATTGGAGTTGCGCATGATGGAATGAAGGGGATGGAGTTAATTAGGAATCAGAAACCAGACTTAATCATATTAGATTTGATTATGCCATTTTCCGATGGTCTTTCTTTATTAAAAAACATATACGAAGAAAACATAACCATAAAGGTGATAATACTTACTTCTTTAGGGACAGAGGATACCATAACACGAGCAAAGGAGCTAGGTGCATCCTACTTTTTGATGAAACCTATTGAACTAAGCCATTTACCAAAATTGTTAATATCCATTTGTTCAGAAGGTGTTTCGATGAAAAAAACGTTAGAAAAGGTACTTAACAAAAATAATGATGGGAAAATAGAACTGAAAATTACCGATATATTACGTTCTATAGGTATTCCAGCAAATCTAAAAGGGTATTTTTTTTTAAGAGAAGCTATTCAAATGATAAATAATGGCTGTGAGTTTAGTTTTTCAAAAGTTATATATCCGGCTATTGCATCCAAACATCATACCACTACAAGCCGTGTAGAAAGAGCCATAAGGCATGCAATTGAAGTTGGATGGAATAGAGGAGGTATTGAGCAGTTAGATTTAGTATTTGGAAATACAGTAAGTCCATTAAAAGGAAGACCAACAAACGGTGAATTCATTTCTTTAATTGCTGAGTATTTAAGACTGCAAAAAGGGATGAAAATCGAAAGTTCTACCTCTGTATAATACAATTATACTTTCTCCTTCAAATAAAACGCGGCACCATTTAATGAAAAATTCTCTCAGGGATATGATCTGAGGGGATTTTTTTATGTGCTGTATAGATGGCGTAACGGAAGCTTTCGTTAATCATGCATATTATTATTAGCCCTATAAAAACTTCATTCACAAAAAATTCTCGAAACAATGAAACCTTTTAATAAACATTCCGTCTAAATCACCAGCAAACGGAAAGAAAGAAAATTTAAAACAAAATAAATGAAGCACCTTCCTAATAGAATCAAGAATTCTTACTAACTAACCGGTCATTTAATTACATATACAAATACTTCTTAACTACTGAAGTATTTATATAATTTTTTATCCTATAAAAGGGAGGGATAATAGGGGTTCAAAGTTTTAGGTTAAACTTCTATAAATTAAGGGGGAAATTTAATGAGGAAGTTAAAGGTAATGGCGCTGTTTTTAGTAGTTGTCACGTTATTGTTATCAGGATGCTTTAATAATTCTGGCACCAGTGAACCTACAGGGACGAAGGATAAGCCCGGCGGAAATAACGAGGTAACAGAGAAGATTATCAGAACAAATAGCGGTTCTGAACCGGGATCCCTGCATCCAGGTAAAGCAGAGGGCTCACATGATTCATGGATTCTTGACCATACATTTGTAGGGTTAATTAAGAAAACAGCTGAAGGAAAGATTGTCCCAGGGATGGCTGATACTTGGGAACAAAGTGATGACTCACTCACTTGGACATTCCATTTAAAAGAAGGATTAAAGTGGTCCAATGGGGATCCGTTAACGGCAACGGATTTTGAGTATGCCTGGAAGCATGTACTTAATCCAGAAACGGCATCTGTCTATGCTTATCAGCTCTATTATCTTGAAGGCGGGCAGGAGTATAACGCTGCAGAAGAAGGTGCAGATTTAAAAGCATTAGAAGATAAGGTAGGGGTTAAAGCCATTAATAATACGACATTAGAAGTAAAATTAGCGCAGCCAACTCCTTATTTCTTAGAGGTTACCTCACACTTTACGTATTATCCAATCAATAAAAAGGTCCAAGAAGAAAATCCTGATTGGTATAAAGAAGCTGCTACGTTTGTATCCAATGGTGCATTCAAATTAACTCAGTGGAACCATAAGGAAAATATTAAACTTGAGAAAAATGAGAATTACTTTGCTAAAGACGAAATTAAATTGGATGGTCTCTTCTTCACCCTCATAGAAGATGAGAATACCGCTTGGCAAATGTACCAGTCTGGTGAACTTGATCTTGTCTACCCATTACCGCAAGATGTAACAGGTAAGTTGATGGCGGAAAAGGATCCTATTTTCCATAACGGTCCGGACCTATCACTCTATTATTTAAACATCAATACAAAAGAAAAACCGTTTAATAATGTAAAAATACGTAAGGCTTTAAGTTTAGCGATTGACCGCCAAACAATTGTAGAACACGTTGCACAAGGCGGCCAGAAGCCTGCCTATGGAATTGTTCCTCCTGGCATACTTGATACTAAAGGTGATTTCCAGGAAAACTCAGGGGATTTATTTAAAGAGGATGTTGAAGAAGCCAAAAAATTGCTTGCTGAAGGGTTAGCAGAAGAAGGGTTAGATAAGCTGCCGCCTTTTGTTTACACCTACAATACATTGGAAGCTCATAAAAAGATTGCAGAAGCGGTTCAAGAAATGTGGCGTAAAAATCTTGGAATAGAAATCACCCTTGAAAATGTTGAGTTCCAAGTGAAATTGGATCGTGAAAAAGCCGGTGACTTTGCCGTCAGCAGGGGTGGATGGATTGGTGACTATGTAGACCCAATGACGTTCTTAGATCTTTGGATAACAGATGGTCCTGAAAACAATTCACAATGGAGTAATAAGGAATATGATCGTTTGATAGCAGAAGCAAAATCAACCATGGATACAGCTAAACGTATGAAAGCCATGCATGAAGCTGAGAAAATTGCCATTGAAGAATTCCCAGTTATTCCTATTTACTTCTATACGAAACCATATGTAGTAAGGGAAACGGTGACTGGTGTCTATGCTCCAATTAACAGATACCCTCAAATGGAACTTGCGGATATACAGTAAGAAAATAGTATAAAAGCGGAGTATGCTATACATTTTATGGCATACCCCGTTTTCTATAAGGGGGAGTAAAATGCTTAGGTTTGCCGGAAAACGATTACTTTGGGCGTTAGTGACATTATGGGCGATTATCACCATCACCTTTATCATTATGCATTCGATCCCAGGTGATCCATTTGCCAGGGAAGGAAAAATGCCGCCCGCAGTCTATGAAAACTTAACGAAGCACTACCATTTAGATGAACCTTTATACGTCCAATATTTTTTGTATATAAAATCCTTACTAGTTTTTGATTTTGGACCTTCTTTAAAGTCTTCTACTCTTACAGTCAACGACTATATTGAAAAAGGCTTTCCCGTTTCACTGCATTTAGGGATTCAGGCATTACTTCTTGCGGTTGTTCTCGGACTTATTTTTGGTGTCATTGCGGCCCTAAACCGAAATAAGTGGCCTGATTATTTATCAATGGTCCTTGCGATCATTGGGATTTCGGTACCTAGTTTTATCTTGGCAACATTTTTAATTAACTATTTTGCTGTTGAGTGGGGTCTCCTTCCAGCGGCAACATGGAGTTCGTGGTCGCATACCATTTTGCCAACTATTTCGCTCGCGATGCTCCCTATGGCTTACATTGCCAGGCTGATGCGTTCAAGTATGCTGGAGGTGCTGAATCAGGATTTCATGCTGACAGCTAAATCCAAAGGGTTAAATAAGGGATTTATTATTATGAAATATGGTGTTAGAAACGCGATTTTGCCGGTCGTTTCGGTACTGGGGATATTAGCTGCTAATCTGGTCACGGGCAGTTTTGTGGTTGAAAGTATTTTTGGGATCCCTGGTGTGGGAGAGCTGTTTGTAGATGGAATCTTTAATCGTGATTATCCAGTCATCTTAGGGTCCACTATATTTTATAGTATGGTGCTCATTTTTCTTATTTTCATCGTAGATATTGCTTATTTTTGGATTGATCCAAGAATTAAAGTGGCAGGGGAGGAACAGTAATGTCTAAAGGAAATATTGTATTGACCAAGGAAATGTTTGTCCCTGCGGAAGATAATTTTTTAGAAGCCGAAACGATTAGTGCCCCAAGTGTATCGTACTGGCGAGAAACGTGGAGAAGGCTAAAAGAAAACAAATTAGCTCTATTCGGACTAATCATCATTATTTTATTGGTTCTTATGGCAATCGTCGGACCATATATCAACGGTTACTCCTATTTTGAGCAAGACTTTAGCAAAAAAAATCAGCCACCCAACTCTGAACATTGGTTTGGAACCGACACAGCAGGCCGTGACCTCTTTACTAGAGCTTGGTATGGAGCAAGAATCTCGCTTTTTATTGGGTTAATGGCAGCACTTATCGACTTTGTGGTTGGGGTCATATACGGTGGAATTTCAGCCATAAAAGGAGGAAGAACGGATAATATCATGATGCGGATTGCCGAGGTGCTATTTTCGATTCCTTATCTTCTAATGGTTATCCTCATGATGATTATTTTGGAAAGGGGCATTTGGCCCATCATTGTAGCGATGACGATTACTGGTTGGATACCAATGGCGAGATTGGTCCGTGGACAGGTCCTTCAATTAAAGGAACTAGAGTATGTGCAGGCGGCAAATGCGATGGGTGCCGGAACTTTTTGGACATTGGCAAAACATATGGTTCCAAACATGATGGGACCCATCCTAGTCAATATAACCCTCACTGTTCCAACCGCGATTTTTGCTGAAGCCACCTTGAGTTTCCTTGGGTTAGGTATTCCTGCGCCTGAAGCAAGCTGGGGAACGATGGCCAGTGATTCTCTTGGCAGTATTTTAATAGGAAACTTTTATCAGTTGGCAATTCCTGCCCTACTAATCTCCATTACTATGTTTGCCTTTAATGTATTTGGCGATGGGCTCCGGGATGCGCTAGATCCAAAATTAAAGAAATAAGAGAATAAGGGGTGGTCACTTGGACAATTTGCTAGAAGTAAAAGACTTAGAAGTCTCATTTTACACCCATGCAGGTGAAGTTCAGGCTGTTAGAGGTGTGAATTTCGCAATTAAGCAGGGAGAAGTCGTGGCGATTGTGGGGGAATCCGGATGTGGAAAAAGTGTTACGGCTAAGAGCATTATGAAACTGCTGCCTTCTTCAAACTCCAGCTATAAAAAAGGTTCCATTTTATTTAAGGGTCAGGAAATCATCCAAGCAAATGAGCGAGAAATGAAGAAAATTAGAGGAAATGAGATCGGAATGATTTTTCAAGATCCGATGACATCTCTTAATCCTACTAGTAAAATATCAGACCAAATTGCAGAGGGTCTTAGGAAACACCGTAACATGTCAAGAAAAGAGGCATTGAATTACGGAATCAAACTGTTAGAAATGGTTGGAATTCCACATGCAGCGGAGCGTATTCATCATTATCCACATGAATTCTCGGGGGGAATGAGGCAGAGAGTGATGATTGCTATCGCCATTGCCTGCGAACCAGAATTATTAATAGCCGATGAACCGACTACTGCGTTGGATGTTACCATTCAAGCACAAATTCTAAAATTACTGAAACAACTAAAAGATGATTTGAATACAGCCATCGTGTTAATTACTCATGATCTAGGAGTGGTAGCGGAACTTTGTGATAAAGTCATTGTTATGTATGCGGGCAAGGTGGTTGAAACAGGAAATATAGCAGAAATTTTTCGAAATCCCCGGCACCCGTATACAATGGGTCTTATGAGGTCCATTCCTAGATTAGATATGCAAAGGGATGAAAATTTGTATTCTATTGTTGGGACACCCCCGGATCTATTAAATCCTCCAAAAGGGTGTGCATTCTATTCGAGATGTAAATATGCTATGAAAATCTGCAAAGACTTTTCACCGGAAATGGAAAGTTTAGAACAATCTCAAAAAGCAGCCTGCTGGCTATACCATCCATTAGCCAAATCAGCTGTAAAGACATCATAGGAGGGTTTACGATGAATGTAGTAGAAAAAGATATGAAAAAGAAAACACCTCTTGTTGAAATAAAAAATCTAAGTAAATCCTTTCAAATGGGTGGACAGGAGCTGAAGGCTGTTAATAATATCAGTCTATCCATTCAATCAGGAGAAACTGTTGGTTTGGTTGGTGAAAGCGGGTGCGGCAAATCGACATTAGGAAAAACCGTCATAAGACTAAATCGTGCCACCTCAGGTGAAGTCTTATTTGAAGGAGATAATATTCTAAGTCTGCCTGAAAAATCGATGAAGAAGTTTCGGAAAGATATGCAGATTATTTTTCAGGATCCATATGCTTCTTTAAACCCTCGAATGACCGTTGAAGAACTAATTGGCGAACCACTTTCAATTCATAGGTTGATAACGGGAAAGGCAAAAAAGGATAGAATAAAAGAATTGATTCTCCAAGTAGGGTTGAAACCGGAACATTTACATCGATACCCGCATGAATTCAGCGGCGGCCAGCGTCAGCGGATTGGGATTGCCAGGGCTTTAGCGCTTAATCCTAAATTCATCGTATGTGACGAACCAATCTCTGCTTTGGATGTTTCGATTCAAGCGCAAGTAGTCAACTTACTGAAGCAGTTGCAGCAGGAACTAGGGCTTACCTATTTATTCATCGCCCATGATTTATCAATGGTTAAATATATATCGGACCGAATTCTAGTTATGTATTTAGGAAACATGATGGAACTCGCGGACAGTGAATCGCTATCAAGAGAACCATTACATCCGTATACGCAAGCACTTATGTCAGCTGTTCCTATCCCTGACCCAGCTATAAAAAGGGAACGAATTGTGTTAGAAGGAGAGGTCCCAAGTCCGCTGCATCCGCCAAGCGGATGTGTATTTCGAACACGGTGCATGCATGCGATGGATATCTGTTCGAAACAAGTCCCAACTTGGAAAGAAGTGAAAGAGAGCCATTTTACAGCGTGTCACTTATATAACTAAGTCCACTTTTTTGACTTCATTTATTCAACGAATCATTACGAAAATATAATAATATTATGTTAACTTAATAGTCATTTTATTAGAGGCTTCAATGTCTAATAAATTTCAAAAGTACACGTCTAGCCGCCATGGTTAGGCGTTTTTCATTCTAAAGGCGGAGGTCCATCTTCTCACGCTTCCATACGACTGTCCGAATACATTGACTATGAAGACAGTCGTATGGAGGGGAATAATGAAAACAGGTAAAATATTTTGGGTTATATTACTAAGCTCTTTCCTTGTCCTATCATTACTCTTTGTTTATTCTTATCAACAAAACACCTCAACAACTACAAAACCTGTGAAAGAACCACAAACTGTAACAGAGACCGGTAAAGAAGAGGAGGCACCAGATAAACCACCTAAGCCACAACCAGAACCAGAACCAGACCCTCAATCAGCACCGCCGCCGCAGGAGCCGCCACAATTATTATGGGGAGTTGATACCGCTAGTCCGATAGACCAAGCTTTTATACAATGTGTAGTGGATAACTATGGTAAGCCCACTGTTTTTGGAAGATATCTGGAGACAAAGGAAGGGGTATCGGCTGGGTTGACACCTGAAGAAGTGGAGCTTCTACATCAACAAGGAATTAAGATTATCCCCATTTACAACCATTTTTCAAACGCCACTACTTATGAAGGCGGGGTGCAAGAGGCACAAGCGGCAATTGCCTTTGCACAACAGATAGGAATCCCTGAGGGGAAAGCGATTTTCGCAGATATTGAACCGACTTACCCAGTGGATGAAGCATTTATCCGTGGCTGGGTAGACACGTTACTTGGTTCACCATATAAACCTGGTATCTACGGGGTCTTTACCAACGATAGTGCACTTACGGCCGCATACCTAGCAGCTGTAGCGTCCAATCAGAATGTTCAATCCCAAACGATCATTTGGAGTAGTAACCCGGATCCTGGCGTAACTCCCCAGGCTAAGGCTCCAGAATTCCAGCCGGGTGCACCCGAAAACGTGCCTGTTTCAATTTGGCAATATGGAATTGATGGAGAGACCTGTAATATTGACACGAATCTAGTACAATCCAATATCTTAGAATTTTTATGGTAGTGAATGGTTGTTAAAAGAGAGTCTTAAGACTCTCTTTACATATTATTTTTGTTACAAAAGGAAGCATTTATAAACTAATCTTGAGGGCTTACTGGTCCTTTTTTCGAAATATTCTGAGAGGGATTTTCGGTAATAGTGTAGAAAGCTTTAACTAACACTATTAATAAGGGGAATACAAGAATATGAGGAAAATGAATCAAACTATTAAAATTTATCTCCTTTCCCTCCCTTACCGAGTCAAATTAATCCTGGTTTTTTCCCTTCTTATACTACTAACGGCAACGATTTTAGGAAGTATAACCTACTATCAATTTGCGAAATCCAGTCAGAATAAAACGGAAGAATATCAGATTCAATTGGCAGATCAAATTAACCAGCATTTAAATCGCTATTTAAAGGAAATGCAGATTATATCCTTGTCACCATTTTATGACCAAGAGGTATTGGATATACTGAAATCCCATCAAACACCGAGTGAAGGCACTTCGTTTCCCCCTGCAGCGGAACGAGTCCCAATGTGGAGGTATATTTCTAGTCTCATTCATATGCGAAATGAAATTAGAGGAATCCATATCATGGCAAATGATGGGACTATCTTTAGTAATTTAGATTCGAATACGGTTATGCTGAAAGTATTCGAAACGGATAATGACTGGATCCAAAAGATTAGGCAGGCAGACGGGGAGTGGGTCCTGCTGCCATTACATAAACCCAATTATTATTTAAATAAAGATACTACAGTATTCTCTGTGGCCAGGCTTATACGAGATCCTTCAAACCATGAGCACCTAGGGATTATAAAAATTGATTTAAAGCAGGAATTAATCAATGAAATTGTAAGCAATTCAAATACGAAAAGTCATATTTTTATCCTCGATAAGAACAACGAGTATATTTATCCAAATAAGGAGGATAAATTGATTGAAGCTTCTTTCTTATCAGAAATTGAAAACATCAAGGTAAAAAACTATACAAACATACCCATTGATGGAACAGAATATATGATGGTCTATCATCAGTCAAGCTATTCCGGGGTAAAAACAATCATGCTCACACCGCGATCGAGTGTGTTTAGCGAAGTGAATCATCTCCGGAAGGTGATCATTTTAGTTGTAATGGTGGGTATATTAATCTCATTTTTATTAGGATTTTTACTCTCGAAGCCGCTGGTAGAATCGATACACACCTTAAGAAGAGCGATGGGTAATGTGGAAAAAGGAAATTTTGAACAAAGAGTAACAATCCATTCAAATGATGAAATTGGTGATCTTGGAAAAGGCTTTAACCTCATGACTAATGAAATTGACCGCCTTGTTACAGAGGTGTACAAAACCAGTTTGCGGGAAAAAGAGGCTGAAATTAGGGCACTTCAAAGTCAAATGAACCCGCACTTTCTCTATAACACATTAGAATCAATCAATATGCTTGCGATTACAAAGGGAAATTTAGACGTTTCGGATATGGTTTCTTCTTTAGGGAAACTACTGCGCTACACCATTGATAATTCATCCAAAATTATTACTTTGGATGAAGAGTTATCCTTTATTCGGTCTTATGTGGCAATTCAAAAGGTTCGGATAGGTGAAAATCTCCAGTATATTGAAGACATTGACCCAACCCTACACTCTGTATTACTGCCAAAACTAGTATTGCAGCCATTTGTGGAGAACGCCATTGTTCATGGTATCGTTCAACAAGGCGGGCACATTTTAATTAAGGCATATGAAGACAGTGGTCTTCTAAAGATATCCATAAGTGATAACGGAAAAGGAATTACAGAACTAGAATTAACCAAGCTGAAGAGATTAATAGAGAATCAACAACACATTTTGTCTGAAAAACACAATGGGATTGCACTATCAAATGTGCATGAACGCCTACAGCTCTTATACGGAAAACAATTTGGAATTTCCATTGATGGCAGAGAAAAAAGTGGATTCTCGGTGACGTTGACAATACCAATCCAGAGAATGGGGGAAGAACTACATGAAAGAAATATTAGTGGTTGAGGATGAAGCCATAATTCGACAAGGACTAAAGATATTACTTGAACAGGTAATTGGCGGGTATCAGGTGAAGGAAGCGAAAAGTGGTGAGGAGGGACTGACCTTTTTTCACCAAAGAATGCCGCATTTAATTATTACTGATATTCGAATGGGCGGCATGGATGGACTCACCTTTAGTTCAAGGATTAGACAGGTTTCGGAAGATGTACCTATTATCATATTAAGCGGGCATAGTGATTTTGAATATGCAAGAAAAGCAATGCGCTACGGTATTACTGACTATCTATTAAAACCGATTAATAGAGTTGAGCTATCGGAGACGTTATCAAAAATATTTAAGGATGATGAGGAGGTGAAAGTCGAAACCTCTAAACAATTTAATAAAATCCTGCAGTACATAAATGACAACCTAAGTCAGGAAATTACCTTAAAACATTTAGCAGATTATGTCTATTTGAATCCGCAATATGTTGGACAATTATTCAAATCTGAGCTTAATCAAACCTTTACGGATTATATAACCGAAGAAAGGTTAAAACGGGCAAAGCAATTATTAAAAGGTACCAATTTAAAGGTATATGAAGTGGCACAGCTTTCTGGCTATAAAAGTCCTAAGCATTTTATGACTGTCTTTAAGCAAGAAGTTGGGACCACACCTGTCCAATTCCGGAAATATTCATAAATTTTAAAAAAAATCTATGATTAACGAACTATATCTCTTTTTGAAGGGATATTTTTTGTAGGGCTATATCTTTAAAATGTAAGACAAAGGGAGGTATTACAAATGAAGAGAAAGATAGGACTCATTTTTTTAACACTACTAATGGCAGCGTTTACAGTGGCATGCAGTAATAACACTGAAACGGGATCGAAGGAAAATGGCTCAAAGGATGAAGAAGTTGAGTTGACCTTTATGATGTGGGGAAATGAAGCGCATCAAGAAGTGTACAACAAATTAATCGCAAAATTTAACGAAACACACCCGAACATTAAGGTAACGATGGAAAGTGTACCATTTCCAGATTATCAGCAGAAAATTACCGTTTTAGCTGCTGGTAGAGAACTGCCGGATGTAGGCTGGGTTGCAGAGCGTATGGCACCTCAATTTATGGAAAATGGACTGTTAGCTAATGTGTCTTCTTTTAAAGAGGATAAGGATTATAACATGGAAGATTTTTTCCCATCCACACTCGACTTATTCGAGCAGGATAATAAATTGTATGGTATCCCATTCTCGACTCCGCCAATGGTAATGTTCTATAACAAAGACTTGTTTGTAAATGCTGGTGAAAAAACACCAAATGAACATGTAGCAGCTGGAACTTGGAATTGGGAGCAGTTTGAAGAGTCAGCAAAGGCGATATCTTCTAATGGTGTCTATGGTGCGAACTTCTTCCGTGATTGGAATACGTGGATTGCCTTACTATCACACACATGGGCTAATGGCGGGGACTTGTTTAATAAAGACCAAAGCAAATTCACTTGGAATAGCGTACAAGGCGTTGAAACGTTAAATATGCTAGACCGCATGATGTTTAAAGATTCGTCTCATCCAAAAGCGGGTGAACAAGTAAGCTTTGATTCTGGGAAAATTGGAATGTTCTTTGATGTTTACAGCTATGTCTCTGCAGCGCGGAATGTAAAAGATTTTGAATGGGACATTGCCCCACTTCCAGAAGGAACTGAAGGTAGATTCCCGATGCTTGGCCAAGCGGGATATGGTTTATTCAAAGATTCAAAACATCCAGAAGAAGCAAAAGAACTTCTAAAGTTCTTTACGAGTCAAGAGGGAATCACGGCTACATCAACATTCTTTGTACCTCCACGTGAATCAGTGTTAAGCTCTGATGCGTTTGTCAATCAGCCTAATAACCCACCAGCAGAAAGTATTAAGCGTGCGGTTATTGACGAAATGGATAATGCCCGTTTACAAGCTGGTCATGTGGAATGGCAAAAAATTGACACGGCCATTCAATTTGGGTTTGACGAATTGTTTGGTCAATTGAAAAAGCCAGAAGACATATTAAAAGGCATGGAAGAAAAAATTAATCCGATATTGAAATAACATTGAGATGCGGTTAAGCCTTCTAAGGATTAACCGCATAGCTTTTACAGGGGTGGAAGACTTGATGGGATTGTTAGAGCAAAACCTGAATGAAAATAAAATGACGTTAATTGTGAGTTTACCAGAAAACCGCTTCGATTTAGCAAAGGCTGCCATCCAAGCTGGAGTAGACAGTATTAAACTGCATGTGAATGTCCATCATCGAGCTTCAGGAAATGTGTTTGAAGCAGTGGAATCTTATGAGGAAGTATTTCGCGGTATTAGGGATGAATTTTCTGGACCGCTTGGAATCGTTCCGGGTGGATCATTTGAAGATATAAGAAAAAGTGAAATGGAACGGCTTCTTGCTCTAGGGTTTAATTTTTACTCCATTTATGCCCATGATATGCCTAGCTGGATGCTTGGGCTAGACAAGATTGAAAAAACCTTTGCCATCTCTAGTGACTATTCACTTACCTCCATTTGCAACGTAAAACATCTTGGGATAACCGCTTTAGAAGCATCCATCATTCCAGGAGAGGAATATGGAACACCACTCACCTTCAAAGATGTAATTGCCTATAATTGGCTTACCCAACATGTTGATGTTCCAGTACTCGTTCCTTCTCAAAGAAAGCTAGTGCCTTCTGACATTCCTATTCTCGCTAAAGCAGGAGTAAAAGCGATTATGCTTGGAGCCATCGTGATAGGAAATACCGAAGAAAGTATTCAACAAGCAATCAGCTCTTTTCGAAATGCAATCGATTCGTTGTAAAGGGGGTAGGAGAATTGGAATCAAATGTTCAAACAGCGAAAGTTCTACCCACAAAGGGTAAAAAAAGAAGAAAGAAATTTATCGGCAGTGAAGCGTTCTATGGCTATTTATTTGTGAGTCCAATGGTAATTGGATTTCTTTTAGTGATGTTATTCCCACTAGTTTATTCTATTTATATGAGTTTAACAGATTGGCAGCTTCTTGGTGATCCCAATTTTATTGGGAGTGAGAACTATCAACGCTTAGTCAATGATCCGGACTTTTGGGTTGTTTTAAAAAACACACTTATTTTCGCAGCAGGTCTTGTGCCAATTAATATCCTGATGGCCCTATTATTGGCATTGCTGTTACAGAAGAATTTACCTGGAATTGGTTTCTTTCGAACAGCGATTTTTATTCCGGTTATGACTTCTATTGTTGTGTGGTCGATTATTTGGAAGTATATGTTTGGTACGGAGGAAGGATTTATTAACCAAATACTTGCTGTCATTGGAATTGACGGACCTGCCTGGCTTTATGATCCAGATCTAGCGATGGGTGCTGTTATTGTTGTAAGTGCCTTGAAGAATGTTGGTTTAAATATGGTGTTATTCTTAGCTGCCCTTCAGCAAGTAGATAAAAACCTCTATGAAGCTTCCTATTTAGATGGAGCCAACAGGCTAAAGCAATTTACGAATGTCACTCTGCCAATGATCACCCCTACTGTTTTTTTAACATTGATCTTAACGGTAATCGGATCCATGAAGGTATTTGGGCAAATCTATGTAATGACCAACGGTGGTCCAGGGAATACTACCAAGGTGTTAGTTTACTATATTTGGGAAAATGCATTTAAACTATTTGATTTTGGCTATGCATCAGCAATAGCACTTGTTCTATTTGTAATTATCTTGTTTTTTACCATCATTCAATGGAGTGCGAGAAAAAGGTGGGTTTTCCATGAAGAATAAAAAGAAAAGCGGAATCTTTACAAAACTATCATTTTACGGAGTGCTTACCCTTATTTCACTCATCATGATTGTTCCATTATTATGGATGATCAATACATCATTTAAGGATTCAACGAAGGTTTTTGTGTTCCAATTTATCCCAAACCCGTTTAAGTGGGAAAACTATTTACAGGTATTAGAATCGACACCATTTCATCTTTTCTATTTTAATAGCTTTTATATTGCGATATTAGTAACAGCTGGGACCATCTTTTTAGGATCTTTAGCGGGTTACGCCTTCGCCAAGCTTACGTTTAAGGGAAGTTCATTTCTTTTTCTTTGTTTGTTAAGTACCATGATGATTCCTGTTGAGGTCATTACCATCCCTTTATTCTTATTTATGAGAGATTTGGGGTTAATAAATACGCATGTCCCATTAATTGCGATTCCGATTTTAGGGCCTGCAGGAGTATTTGGCGTTTTCGTCATGAGGCAATTTTTCTTATTGGTACCAAAGGAGTTAGAAGAGGCTGCGAAATTAGATGGATGCTCGTATTTCCGGATTTATTGGAATATCATGCTTCCGTTAGCCAAACCAGCGGTTGCCACCCTCACGATTTTCACTTTTTTAACCAGCTGGAATGAATTTTATGAACCGCTTATTTATATTAACTCAAAAGAACTAATGACGTTACCTGTCGCATTGGCCTTATTTACGGATGAGGTTGGGACGAAGTGGGAGCTTCTCATGAGTGCATCCGTTATGGCAACGGTTCCATTGTTAATCGTCTTCTTTTTCGCCCAAAAGCAATTTATTGAAGGTGTAGCCATGACGGGTGGAAAGTAAGCAGAGATTCAAATACAAAAAAGGATGTGTCTATTTTGAAGAGAGAACTAGAATATGATGTGGTCGTAGCAGGAGGAGGACCTGCGGGTATTAATGCCGCGATTGCTTCAGGCAGGACAGGAGCTAGTACGCTGCTAATTGAAAGATATGGTTTCCTTGGAGGAATGTCTACCGTAGCACTTGTTTATCCATGGATGACTTTCCATACGGAGTCAGGAAGACAAGTTATTAAAGGGATTGCTCAGGAAATCGTTGAGCGTTTAATAGAAAGAAATGGTTCACCCGGTCATTTGCGCGATACCGTAGGGTTTACCAATACACTAACCCCTTATCATCCTGAAAAATATAAGCTGTTAGCATTAGAAATGCTAGATGAAGCAGGTGTAGAAGTCCTTGTTCATAGTTTTGTAGATAAGGTTGAGGTAGTGGGAAGTAAAATTAAATCCATTAATCTAACAACAAAATCGGGACCGATACAAGTGTCAGCGAAGCAATTTGTCGATACAACAGGAGACGCCGATCTTGCTTACTTATCCGGTGCTCCTTGTTTAAAAGGGAGAGAAGGGGATAGTAAAACACAGCCGATGACGATGAAGTTTCGAATGAGAGGCGTGGATCTTTCAAAAGTAAAGGAAGCAATGCAGGCAGATCCGAGTAATTTTTATAAAAAGACACCGATTGCCGAATTAGATGTAATACCCATTACGGGCGTACAGGGTTTTTATAAAGAATGGAAGGCATCGGGAGTACCAATCAATCGGGATCAAGTTCTCTTTTTTGCAGGCCCTGAAGAGGATGAAGTTCTTGTCAATTGCACTCGTGTTCAAGGTCTTGATGGAACGGATGTTTTTGACTTAACGAAAGCGGAAAAAGAAGGCAGAAAGCAAGTATTGATGATGGCTGAATTTTTGCAGCAGAAGATTCCTGGCTTTGAAAAAGCTTCGATCTCAGCTGTTGGATCGCAAATTGGTATTCGAGAAACTAGACGGATTGATGGACAGTATGCACTCACCATCGAAGATGTTGTTGCAGGAAAGAAGTTTGATGACACGATCGCTCTCAGTGGCTATCCAGTTGATATCCATGACCCGACCGGTAAAGGTGTTCAAGCAAATGACATTGAGGGTGATGGATGTTATGGGATTCCCTATCGATGTCTCGTGCCCAAAGGTATTGAAAATCTATTAGTGGCAGGAAGATGTATTTCAACCACTCATGAGGCTTTAGCAACAACGAGATTGACGCCTAGTGCAATGGCAACTGGGCAGGCGGCAGGAACCGCTGCAGCACTTGCTATTACCGATGATGTAGCACCGAAAAATATTGATATTAAAAAGCTTCAAGCTATTTTGGTAGACAATGGTGTGGTTATTTAAATTCTTTCTTGAAGGAGGAAACCCATGAAACACTGGAGAAGAATTTTTTCCTTAAGTCTTGCTGTACTACTCATTATTAGTTCTGCCTCTATGATGTCAGCCAAAGAAATCAAACAAGAACAAGCGACACTTCTACTGGTTCCGTTGGATGACAGACCAGCAAATGTTTATTTTCCTGAGAAGGTAGGTGCATCTGCTGGTATCGACGTGATTTCCCCACCAAAAGAAAGGACAGGTAAATTTACGCAGCCTGGAAATGGCGAAGAAATAAGTAAATGGCTTTTAGAGAATGGAGATCAAGCCGATGGATTTGTCATTTCAACCAGTATGCTTGCCTATGGCGGTTTAGTCGCTTCACGTACAGGGGTGAAATCCCTGGAAGAAGCAACCAAGGATATCCAGGTAATTAAAGAATTGAAAAAATTGTACCCGGAAAAGCCTGTATATGTCTTTGATACGATACAACGTTTAGCGGTGACAGCCATTAGTGATGAATACTTAAAATATTATTCGCAAATAAGTGAGTGGGCAATATTATACGATAAGGTCGTAAACCTCGAAATGCCTGGGAAAGAAAGACTAGCGGAATTAGAGTCGATTATCCCAGCAGCTGTTTTAGAAGATTACAAGAAAGCTAGAGCTAGAAACCATACTGTGAATAACTTAATGGTTGACTGGGTGAATGAAGGTTATATCGACCACTTAATCCTGGCACAAGATGACGCTGCTCCTCACGGACTCCATCGTGCGGAAAGAGAGCTGCTACTTGAAAAGGTGAACCAACTAGATGTCGAAGACCAAGTTGCTGTCTTCCCAGGTGCTGATGAAGTGGGAGTGGTATTGGTTTCACGATTTGTCAATCAACTCTATAAGACATCTCCTGCATTCTTTGTTGAATACGGAGGAGTTCATGGTAAGGACTGGATAGCTCCTTTTGAAGATACAACCTTTGATTATAATGTGCAAAAGCATATTGTTTCTGCTGGAGGTAGAATTGTTGATAACGAGGAAGATGCAGACATTCATCTTCTACTAAACACGCCATCTAAGAGTGGAACATCAAGATCAGAAGATATTACAGAGCTCGTCCAAAGAACAAATGAATTGATTACGGTTGGAAAACAAGTAGCGATTGGCGATGTTTTGATTGTTAATAAGGCGGATGAGGCTTTAGTGACTGAGCTTGCGAAAAAGGTAGATTTAACAAGAATTCTAGCCTATAGCGGCTGGAATACAGCTGGAAATGCACTCGGCATTACCGTGGGTCATGCAGCAGCTCGTGCAGCGTTTTTAGAGCAAGAGGCAGGATTTGGTGTGCCATTATATGAACAGGCCTCTGAACATCATTATGAGTTTTTACTCCATCGCTTTGCGAAAGATCAAGGGTATAAAAATGTTGTCCATCCTGCGGCGAGAGGCTATATCGGACAAATTGGTGCAAGTGAGTGGGACTTAGGTAATAAATACGATTTAGTAAACCAATTTGTAAAAGAAAAACTAACAGCTGAAACCGAGAAGTGGTACCAATATTTTGATGGTAAAGAAGTGTACATTGGTTCGAGAGGAAAGAAGGATTTTTACAAAACCATTTCATCGTTAGAAAGTGTTCATGTGAACCTGCCATGGCCAAGGATTTTTGAGGCAGAGCTGGAACCAGAGTTGGAACTCAAATAATTAATAGTAGAAGGCAGAAGTAATTCTGCCTTCTACTATGTGAAAAAACTTATCTAGTCTATTAAAAATGGAGGTTATGTGATTGGAAAATCTCAAAGCAAAACCAGTGATAAGGTGTCTGTTAATTTTTGTATTGCTATTAAGTGCTTCAACTCAGACGATTACATTTGCTGAAGCGATACCTGAAACATGGGATATTGTGGATGAGGGATTTTCGGATTACAAAAGCGGCTGGGGTGTATCCAAGGGCTCAAGTACAAATGCTGCAACAGGCAGTATTGTCCAGGGAGATGGAATTGTTACTATAAAAGAAAGTCTAGAAGCCACGAATTTTGCCTGGCATTTCCTAATTAAAAATGATTTTACGATTCCTGAAGGTGCTTTTACCTTTGAATTCAAGGCAAAAGTGAATAATCCTAGTACTGGTAATGAGGTAGGAGTAAGACTAAACAATAAATTAGTCGGAGTGTTTTTAAGCTATGATGGTGAAGCGGGAACGATTAGAGATAGAGTCGTAAATCCAACCCAAACACATACGTTAGATACCAGTGAATACAACATTTACAGAGTCGTTGTCAATAACGATTATAGCTTTGATGTTTACGTCAATGGTCAATATCTGATAAGCAGTCAGGCAGGTAATGAATCGGGCGGAAAATTAATCAAAATCGGAGCCGAGTCTATTGCAAGTGCAGATATGGATATCGACTATTTCAAAATGGCAAATGGTATCTTGGTTCCAGAGGGTCAAGAACCGACTCTTGAAACCTCTGATTTGGAGACAGCTATTGCAAAAGCAAAAGCGTTAGTGGAGGAAGCGAGTGTGGGGGAGAACCTTGGTCAATATCCCCAATCAGCGGTTGATACACTGCAAGCTGCCATTATAGAAGCAGAAGCCCTCCTTCTTAACGAAAGTGCTGAACAATCTCAAATTAATGATATGGTCGTAAAACTAGAACAATCTATCTCTCTATTCAATAACTCCATCCATGTCGCTCCAGCAACCTTTCCGGTATTTGAATATCAGAAGGTAGTAATCGATCCTGCCAATATGAACTATAATCCAACTGACGAATATGATTTTCCTACAGTTATAAGAGCTTCAGATTACTTCGAGAAACCATTAGGAAAGTATTATATGTATTATGGACCGCATGACAGCCCAGGCGGAATTTCATTAGCTTATTCAGATTCACCTGAAGGTCCATGGGTTGAATATGAGGCAAACCCAGTTATCAACCGTAATAATCCACCACATTATTCGGTTTCGCATGTTGCATCCGCGCACCCAATTTGGATGGAAGAAGAAAATAAACTATACATGTATTTTCATGGTGAAAATACTACAACTAGGTTAGCTACTTCCGTGGATGGTATTCATTTTTACTATGAAAAAACTGTAGTAACAACAGCTGATTTTAATGATGTCAGTGAAACATCCTATGCAAGAGTTTTTAAATATACCATCCCTGAAAAAGGGAATAAATATATCATGCTGTTAATGGGGAACAACAACGGAAATAGAAGAATCTATCTAGCGTGGTCCAATGATGGAAAGGAGTGGGAAACACAAAGAACTCCGGTTATTTCTCCCGTTAAAACGGAAAGCTTTGACCACAAAGGGAATTTATCAGGTGCTTACTATTTCCCTTGGGAAGGAAGGCATTATGTTGCCGTGCACGCCGGTGATGGGCATCAATATATCGTGGAAGTCGGAGAAAACTTTGATTTAGCCATACATCACGGAGCATTCAATAAAGCAACGGGTGAAGATCCTGATTATGGCAGGGTTGCTTCACGTTCGTATCTTCAAGAAGGCGATACAGTATATATGTATTATGAAGTTGGGCAACGTGGAAGTACCAAAATTGCTTTAGCGAAGTCTGTTCCCCCTGAAGAGTTGGAAAAGTTAAAGACGGTGGATATAAATATACAAAATACAACCCTGCAAAAAGGTACCTCAACTCCTTTAGTAATGAATGCTATTCGTAAAAATGGAAAACCAGTAGACCTAAATGACGTTACCATTAACTATTTTAGCTCGAACCCAAATGTTGTGACCGTAAAAGATGGGATTGTGCAAGCTCATGCTGAGGGAACAGCTGAAATATGGGTAGAAGCTGCTTTTAATGATGTAACCGTGGCTTCTAATACGTTAATCCTTGAAGTAAGAGACGGATTTGTATGGGATATTGTAGATGAAAGCTTTAGGGATTACACAAAAGAGTGGGGAATTACTAAGGGCTCACGTACGAGTGAAACAACGGGAAAAGTTACACAAGGTGATGGTTATGTAACCATTGTAGAAACATTAAATGAAGGAACTTCAGCTTTCCGCTATGTTACGAAGAACAATTTCTTTGTTCCTCATGGAGCCTATACCTTTGAATTCCGGGCAAAAGTAAATGCACTAACTACAGGAAATGAAGTTGGCGTTAGAGTAAACGGTCAACTCATGTCTGTTTTCTTGACGAATGATGGAGTAACAGGAAGTGTTCAAAATAAAATACAAAACCCAACTCAAACATTTACACTTGATACAACAGTATATCATGTGTATCGAGTAGTGGTTAACGAAAACTCTACCTTTGATTTATATGTGGACGGTGAGTACATCTGGACCGGAGAATCGGTTGTCCAATCAAATGGAAATTTGATTAAATTGGGTGCAGACACACCAGCAACAGCAAATATGGATGTTGACTATTTTAAAATGAACACGGGTATCTTAATTCCTGAAGTGAATGTAGATATTCCATATGTAAGAAGTCTACTAGAGGAGTATGGCAGCAAAGGAGAAGTACAGCAGCCATTGGCAACACAGCTGGAAAATCACCTGAATAATGCAGAACATCACTTTGGGGATGGAAGAATTCCTCAAGCCATTCACCAAATGGAAACCTTTATTAGACATCTGAATAATAGTGGTTTAAGTAACTTGATTTCTGCACATGCAAAGGAAGAGTTAACTGAAAAAGCAACTAAGTTAATAGATAAATGGTACAATGAATAGCTAATTTAGGAAAAAAGGTTGTACAATCGTTGGAAGAACAAGATAAATACTGTATAGAGAAAATTTCTTTTGAAAGCAATCTATTAAGGTTGCTTTTCTTTTTTTATAAAATAGTAGAAAAATATAGTAAAAAGTTATATAGTTGGAAAAAACAATCCATAATATTCTTAATATAGTAGACAATGAAAAAAGAAAAATAAGGAGCTCAAGCATGAACATAAAAGACAAATGGAATTTAAAACATCTGGATCGAATCACTCATTTAAAGGAGCCTCAACCCAACCCAAGATTAAAGAAGCTGGCCTCTTATTTTAAAGAAGGCGGTACGGCTTTGGATATCGCTTGTGGTCTTGGTGGAAACAGTCTGTTCCTTGCAGGAATGAACAATCAAGTCGAGGCTATTGATATTTCAGATGTTGCGATCAACTATGTCCAAGAACAGGCAGCAAAAGATAATTTAAGTGTACAGCCTCGAGTAACGGATCTAACAGATTTAGATACTTTAAATTGGCCGAATAACCCCTTTGATTTTATAGTTATGTCTTATTATCTAGATCGCTCGCTGTTTCCAATTGTTAAGAACGTTTTGAAAGATGGGGGTTATTTCTTTATGGAAACCTACTATCAGTCACCGTACATAGAGGAACAAGAACAAGGAGTATCCGACCAATATAAACTAAAGTCGAATGAGTTATTAGCAGAGTTTGGAGATTGGAAGGTTCTTTATTTTGAAGAGAACGAACAAGAAGGCTGGCAATCAATATTTTGTCAAAAACGATAAAATTTGATTGTTTTTACAAAAAATGCTGCTGACAATTAGAATTAATTTTCATAGGGATGATGCCTTAGCATGGTATCATCTTTTTATTTTCCCTTTTGATCGATGAGCAATAATACCTGCAACAAACATTTTTTATTGGGTCCAACTATTGGAAAATTTGGAAGGTAAATTAAAGAAAAAAGGCGAATTATTTATTAATGGCTGCTTAGGAAAGTTTCACTACATAAGGAACATTACTTTTTATTGGTGTGCTTTTGGAAAACACTTTCAAATAGGGGGAAATGAAAATGTACGTACCAATGCTATTGCCTCAATTTTTGGACAGGGCTGTAAAATTGTATGGGAAGAAAACGGGGATAATGGATGATGAAAAGGTCTATACATACTCTGAAGTGAATGGGAGAGTTAACCAGCTTTCACGAGGATTGCGTGAAACTGGAATTGGAAAAGGAGATCGAGTAGCCTATCTTGCACCAAATACCTCTGAAATGTTTGAAGGATTTTATGGAGTTCTGCAATTGGGGGCTGTTATGGTTCCACTTAACACCCGCTTAATACCTGAAGATTATCTCTACATCTTAAATCATAGCGAAACGAAGGTTCTGTTTGTTGACGAAGATCTATTGCATCTTATTGAACCCGTTCGTGAAAAATTTACTTTTGTAGAGAAAATTATCGTACATGGCTTAGAAACAAGCAGTGAAGAAATAACTGCCTATGAGGAATGGCTGGGGCGTTATAGTAAAAACCCAGTAGAACGTCCTGAAATGGATGAAAATGACCTTGCGACACTTCTATATACTAGTGGAACAACAGGGAAACCAAAAGGTGTTATGTTAACGCATAGAAGTAATTATTTGCATGCATTAACAACTATGCATCATTTACGGGTATCAGATACTGATGTTTTACTTCATATTCTA
Source organism: Neobacillus niacini (assembly GCF_019749295.1). Taxonomy (GTDB): domain Bacteria; phylum Bacillota; class Bacilli; order Bacillales; family Cytobacillaceae; genus Neobacillus; species Neobacillus niacini_D. The sequence continues at coordinate 31,607 of NZ_JACWFG010000026.1, read as the reverse complement.
CCAATGTTTCATGTAAACGGCTGGGGATCACCGTTTTACTATACTGCAAACGGTTCCACTCAAGTCTGTCTAAGAAAAGTGAATCCAGAGGAAATATTCAAGAAAATTGAAAATCATGGCGTTACAGTCATGCATATGGCTCCAACCGTACTTAATAGTTTATTGCAATATGCAGAAAAAAATGAGATCCGCCCACAACCTCAGGATATTCGCATTGTTATTGCAGGTTCAGCTCCGCCGCCAGCTTTTGTAAAACGTGTAGAAGAAAAATTAAAATGGGAATTCATCCAGGTTTATGGCATGACTGAGGCATCACCACTCATTACAACTTCTATCATCCGTGAAACACAGAAACACCTTTCAAATAAAGAAAAGTATCGGATAAAGGCAAAAGCAGGTTATGAATTTATCGGTAGTGATGTAAGAGTTGTTAATGAGTCTGGAGATGAAGTTAAGCAAAATGGCAAGGAATTAGGTGAAGTGATTGTTCGAGGTAATGGAGTAATGGAAGGATATTGGAATAATCAAGAGGGCACGGATGAGGTAATTCGTGATGGTTGGTACCATACTGGCGATATGGCGATTGTAGATGAAGAGGGGAATATTGAAATTGCTGATCGAAAAAAAGATATCATTATTAGTGGAGGAGAAAATATTTCTTCTATTGAAGTGGAAGGTGTTCTCTATGATCATCCCGAAGTTTTAGAGGTTGCTGTTATTTCGGTTCCGCATGAAAAATGGGGTGAAACTCCACATGCAATCGTTGTGTTGCGTGAAGGCGCAGCTGTTACTGAGGAGGAACTAATTGAATATTCTCGAACCCGTCTTGCACATTTTAAGGCTCCTACAAAGGTTGCATTTGTAGATGAACTGCCAAAAACCGCTTCAGGTAAAATACAAAAGGTACATTTACGGAAAGACTATTGGAAAGGGAAAGAAAAATTTGTGAACTAGGGAACTAAGCTGTTATTAAGATAGGCTATCTCTGACTTCGTAGGGTGGATGTTCTGGGGTTCAGAAATATTAAATAACATCCTGAAAAAACGATTTAATAAAAATGAAGGTAGAAATATAATTTGATAGATTTGATAATATCGGATTTTTTTTACAGGGATTAAATATATAAAGGGCACCACATAATGGAGGAATATCATTTTGTGGTGCCTGACCTTTGAGGGATCCTATTTTTCACACTTTGTAAGGAAAAACCTCTCTTAGCTCATCATCTAATTCACGTACATTTCATTAATATATAACTCAAAATTTGCCTTTTCTTTGGGTGAACCTTCTAAAGCTAATTGACCTTTAAATAGTGTTTCACCTGAACGGGCATCCGCCACGATTACATCGGCCTTTATTTTAGGAGTCATTTGTGAAGAAGCAACATAAAGTTTCCCGTCTTTTACGGTTGTCATTTGACCATATACAATATCCTTTTCACCGAATAGTTGGAGATTAAATGCTGATTCAATCTGATTGTCTGCTAAACTATAAGGAGTTACCACAAGCTTCTGTCCAACTCCATCTAATGTCATGAAATAAATGGTAGAACCATCAAAGAAGCTAAGTTGATTCTCGTCCAATCGTAAGTCTGGTACAGTAATTCTTTCTTTTTTCTTTGTTGCTAAATTGTAGGAAAGGATTTCCTGATTGATTACTTCTTCTCTTATGGATTCCGCATCTTTAATTACTTTTCTTTCCGTTTTCACAATGATAAGATGTTCATTTGCTTTTTTGGGGCTTGTTCTAATTAATTGTACGTCGAAACTTTTATCATCCTGTCCATGGGGAACCTTAATAATAGCTTCATGGTTGATTATTTTCTGATTAGCCATATCAATGGTATAGATATGTTTCTCATCAAAAAAGTCATCATTGTTTTCCCTGATGTTTTGAGTGATAAGGTTTAACTCACCCTCAATCATCTGGATATCTTCCACATATACATCCTCTAACTCTCCACTATCTGGAACTTCCACCGTGAAGGACTCTGTATGACCATCAACTTTGCTTAATACTGATATATCAAACTTAAAATCACGTAATCTTAACGAACCCATATTAAAATCTATATCAGCATAAGCGAGTATTTGATTGTCCTCAAAAAACGAGCTAACCTGTGAGGTTTTACCGCGCATGAAGGTCCGATATTCTTCCTGTAATTCCTTAATCATAGTCGGAGGCTGCCCGATTACCTGATTTAGAAATGAACGATTCGTGAACGTAGATCCGTCCGAGGCGATTTTTAAGTTCGTATTCACATAATTCATAGCAGTAGTATCGGTATAAGCACCCTCCAACACTAATGGCTTAATCTCATTTGCATCACCACTTAATGTTTTAATCACAAACTCTGGGTATTGTTTCGCTGACTTAGCAGAATTAACTTGGTAAGTTCCAATGCTAAGCACAATAACCACGATGGTTGCGGCGAATTTCCAGTACTTTTTCATATTAAACACTCCTTATACGGTGATCTTTTTCCTTAATAAGAATCCACTCATCCAAATTGTTGCTCCGAGAACAATCAATCCCATTACGATTTCAAGCACCAGCAATTCACTTGGATAGAAATAACCATTTAGAACAAACTCTTGTAAAAGTAATGGCGAAATCAATATAACTACAGCTAAAGCGCTATAAATTAGGCCAGCAAAAATTCCTTTCCACCTAAAACTTCTTTCCATTAAGATCCCTGTAAACAGAATGGATACAACCAACAATCCTGCTCCATAAAATAAGATAAGTTCAACGACGCTACCAGGAATGATGATAGATAATTCAAGAATACTGGTCACAATTTCTACCACAGACAAATCCGCTCTAAATTCATTTGGCACCATACTGTTCATAACCAGAATCTCGATAGGTAGAAAAATGAGTTGAAATGAGACTAAACCAATTGTCATAATCATGATAGTGGTAATCTTCGCATAGAAAATATTCAATCTTGTTGTTGGGAGCATTAATAACCGGTAGATAAAGGTATTCTTTCCAACCCAATCACGATACCAAATAAGAAAGATGTAGAGAGCAACACCAGCCAAACACAATGCAATTGGACCAACAAACCATAGGCTTCTAACAACCTGTAAAAAGCTCATTTGACCATAGGTTTCAAGGAACTGTACCTTATTTATCCTCTCATCATAAATTTGCTCATTAGCCATGTTTAAATAATTTTTTGATACGACAATAACTCCTATAATCTGGGTAACAAATGTGATACCTAGTAAGACTACAAATAGTTTTGCTATACGGTTAAATTCGAAGTTTAAGAGCTTTATGTATTTTTTCATCTCTGATACACCTCTCTCATCACATCAATGACAGATTTCCCCTCAGTTTCACGTACTTCTTCGGCATTAAATTCCTTTGTGACCATTCCATCATCTAGTAGAACAACTTTATCTATTAAATGTTCAATATCTCCAATTTCATGTGTCGTAAGGATTACGCCCCGATTCTCAATCAAATGACTTGTAAATACATTTGCAATTTCCTCTCGACTGAACATGTCAATTCCTGAGAAAGGCTCATCCATTAAAACATAATCTACATCCAGTGCCAAACCCAGTAGCAGATTAACCTTTGCTGTATTTCCTTTTGATAAGGAGGAAATTTTGTCACTTGGATTTAATCTAAAAAAGCCTAATAATTCGGTTGCGCGTCTTTGATTCCAACCAGTATAAAAGTCATTCATAAACTCCATTGCCTCTGCTATTGTCATGTGTGGAAGCATCGTAATAGCGTCGGGGATAAAAGTGATTTTTTCGAAAGTATGCTTATCTATCGGTTCTCCGCCTATTAAAATCTGCCCGCTATTAATAGGGGTAAGTGCCATAATTGCATTTAAAATCGTTGTCTTCCCAACACCATTTATTCCAATTAAACAAGTGATTTCACCTTTGTTTGCTGTGAAAGATACTCCTTTTAAGATTTTCTTGCTTCCGTAATTCTTTTCAACTGCTTTTACTTCTATCATGTTTAAGCCTCCTTATCGTCGTTAGCACTGTACTTTACCCTAACCAAGTCAAGCAGCTCCTCGACAGGTACATTAATAGAACGAACAGATGTCACAAACATATCAACTGCCTCATCAAGCAGCTCATTTCTCACTTTACCTAAAACCTTTATATCAGTAGTGATTTTACTTGGATGGTTCTTCTCCGTATAAATCAAACCCTGTTCCTCCATTTCCTTATACGCTCGCTGCGCGGTATTTGGATTTACTTTTAACTTGTTTGCCAATTCGCGCCTCGATGGGATTTCCTCTCCAGGGGCCAATTCACCGACTGCGATTTTTTCTTTGAAATAACGAATAATCTGAAGATAGACCGGATCACGATTATTAAAATTTACATTCATCGTAACAACTCCTATACAACCTATTAGGTAACACCATCTGAGTGTGTGTATTAAATGGTTCATACACTATGTGTGTATTATATGGTTAATACATTATGGTTGTCAATCCAAATTTGGATAATTTTTCTACTTATTTGGGGTCTGGAATACAAGGGATATTTATTTGAACGGTCACAGGAGCAGTTACGGATTTATTTGGGAAATACGATTCGAATGGCTGAACTGTAATGCCAAATTACACACGAAGTTATTTAGGATATGTTTGAACAGGGGAATATTTTCTAAAATAGTGAAAAAGTAAAAAAGAGTGTTTCAACGGTATGATACCGTGAAACACTCTTTTCATTTGATAAGGTCAAAACCCTGTGGGAGATTGAATCCGAGTACAAAGAGGATAACCAAGACGATAGAAAATGCAATCCAGAAGATGTCTGTTCGTTTACCTTTTTGTTTGCGGACGATAACCATTTCAAAAAACCCAATCATAACAATACCTAGAATTGATTTGAAATAATAAGAGACTGGAATGGAATACGCAGCAAAGAAGAGAACACCACCGGTTATAATGATAAGAATATAGGTAGCTCGCAGCACCATATGCCATACTTTAATATTTTTACCTTTGCTTTGGAGAACCACAATGATGATTAATAAAATTAGTGATAATACCAGTGATGTTAAGTGTGCATGTGTCATTTGAATTTACTCCTTTTTTGATGATCTAATCTTTTCTATAAACCTATTTTAATAGGAAGATATAAAAGGATTCTAAAGTAAACATTAAATTTTCCTTAAATAAACGATAATTTGACATGGTTCTGCCAAATTAAAGTCATTGTGAAGGGGATTTTATCAATTTGTAGAATATTATTAATATTTAGGAAATCAAGGGTTTACTGAATGAATTCAAAATTCCACTCCATAAACAAAGCTAACGTATTTAAGCAGGGAATATAAGAAAGATGTCTATGAAAATATGGATATTAACTAACAGGGGGTAGTATGAGGAAAATAGGTTGCTTATTATTGTTTGTTGTATTTTTAGGAGCTTGTTCGAATGAAAATAATCCAAAAGAACATTTAGGAGAAATAACCGCTATCGCATTAGAATCGCTAATGGAAAAAGATAAGGCATTAAGCAGCGATGTTAATTACATCGCTTTAGATTTTAATAATATTGAAAGATATACCGACCTGGAAGTAAAAGAAATTCAAGGCTTTCTTGAGGAAAGATATAAAGTAGAAGTAATAAAAGCTTCATTGGAAGAATTAAAGAAAAAAGGATTATATAATCTTGAGGAAATGGGGTTAGAGGATGGGGTCCTACTAAAAATTGAAAAAATAAATTTTAAATGGTTTAACACGGTGCACTTTGAAACTTCAAAGTTTCGCTCTGCCAAAGGAGCCATTGGGGTAGAAACTACGATACAATTTAAAGAAGGAAAATGGAAAATGAAAGAGTCTACAGAGACTTGGATAAGTTAGTTGCCTTTCGGTGGTGAACTCGTTGAAAAAGGATCATGAAGAGAAAAGCAAAATTGATACGGATGATGGTTGGAACCGAACATTTTATGGAAGTCCAACGATAGGTGGGATACTCGTTGTTGGGGCGATAATTCTATACATAATTTTAAAATAAAGGATTGGGTTATTTAAATGTTACTCAGAGAAGTCAATAGTAGGGATGCTGAAGGATTAGTAAGATTAATTAAGCAGGTTGAGAGCGAGTCCCAGTATATGCTATTTGAAGCAGGGGAAAGAAATTTGGAGACGGAACACCAGGCTAAGAGAATTGAAGCTATGAAAAAAGAGGGGAATTCTACTATTTTTGTAGCAGAAGAAAATGCTGATTTAATCGGATACCTAATTGTAATAGGCGGATATGCAAAAAGAAACAAACATTCCGTCTATCTTGTTATTGGGATCCTCAGTCAATATAGAGGACTGGGGATAGGAACTAAACTATTTGAAGAATTAGAGAAGTGGGCAATGGTGCACCAAATTCACCGTTTGGAATTAAGTGTTGTCGCTCATAATGAAGCAGGAATACGTCTATATAGAAAAATGGGATTTGAAATCGAAGGAACAAAACGACATTCATTAGTGATTAACGGAGAATATGTTGATGAGTATTATATGTCCAAACTATTAGGGTCTTAGTTGAAGGGTTCTTCATGAATAGGAAATTTTTTGCAAGAGCGTTTGTCCAAGAAGGATTAACGCTTTTTTGTTGAGAAAAGGTATCCCTGCCATGTTATTTTTCATGCAATTGTTATTCAATAAACGAAACTCTATATGTGTTATTGAATAGCATATAGGCATGAGGATGAATGCCTATTCTTTATTTGTACAGTCAGGGATTCATTGAGGGAATACAGGAGGTTTGGTAATACCAGATTGTAAGATTTTTTATCAAAACAAAAACGAACAGATAGGAGGTTTGTTTATGCAACTATTTTATACCGTACGCCAAGGTGATACACTTTATCAGATTGCTAGACGCTGGGGACTTCCAACGGAGTCGTTGATTGCAGCAAATAATCTTGCATCACCCAATACAATCTTTGTTGGGCAACAGCTTTCCGTACCACCTGGCGTAGATGTCATTCGCGTGAATCCAGGAGATACTGTTTATAAAATTGCTCGAAATTTTGGGATTCCACCATCCGTCATCATACAGGCGAATCAACTTCAGCACCCCTATATCATTCAGGTTGGACAGCTGCTAAAGGTCCCACCTGGTGTCCCATATTATGTGGTTCAAACAGGTGATACACTATTCCAGATAGCCAGTCGCTTTAATGTGAAAATAGGAGGGCATATTCATTACGAGCTAATTATGGAGGTAAATAACCTTTCCTCTACCAACATTTTTCCAGGACAGAAGCTGATTATTCCGTACGCTCCCCCTGGTGGCAACGGATTGATTGCTTATACATCGAACAGAACGGGGAGTTATGATATATGGCTCTATAATCCTAATAATGGTGTGAACCAGCAAATAACCACCGGTCTTGGTGAATCCTATTCGACACCGTTCTGGTCACCGGATAACACCAAAATCGCTTTTGTTGGAAAAAATGGAATCCTAAACGTTGTGAACTTAGCTGAAAATAATGTTGCTCAGATTGATCAGTTTTCAGATGGGCTGGGTGTTTTTATAGATTGGTCTCCAAGTAGCCAAGAACTTGTTTATTCTAAACAAAACGGGATGGTTCTTTACAATGTGTCTGCCCATCGAGCTCAATTGATTAATCAGCCAGCTGCAACGGATGCACAATGGTTTCCGAGCGGTGAAGAAATCCTTTTTCAAGCGGGTGATGCAGCGGGTATTAGCCAGCTTTACCGGATAAAAACGGATGGAACGGATAAAGTACAAATCACCCGAAATACAGGCGGAAGGCTTAACAATGTTCGTCTATCACCTGATGGAACATTTGCATTATATACAACCCCGGGTGCTAGCATTTCCATTATTTATACCGTAAATCTTTCAAATGGAAATGTATATGAAATAGAGGGCGGACCATTAGCGAAAAATTTCTTTCCAGCCTGGTCACCCAATTCTGCTGCCATCGCCTATAGTGCAACCGCTTTTGAAAACAATTTCTCATTGATAAGAACAACGGGAAAACAAGGGATGAACGACCAAACCAAAGCCATTTCAAATTGCTTTGCCACACCAGTGACTTGGTCGCCTGACAGCAAGAAGATTGCTTATCTTTCAGGCTGTAACGCACAAGGTGGATCGAGCGAAATCTGGCTGCTTGATGTAACCCATCCTGTTCCCATTCGATTAGTAGATGGTGGAACGATTACCTCATTGCAATGGTCACCGTTACCAATCTCATCACACAACAGAACCTATACCAACACTTTATATAAAGTACAATTCCAATACCCATCGCATTGGCAGCGAGTTAACGAAGAAAGATACGAAGGGGATGATGGCTTTTTCCAGATTTCAGCTATTCTCTCTGACCAATCCATAGATGTCGTTTGCAAGAATGAAGCATTCCACCAACTAAATCCTTACGGCACCCAGCCGCGCATCCAACACACACAAATTCATTCCCAGCCAGCCTGCTTCATTTATCCTTCCCAAGACCAGCCGATAGAAATGAGAAACCAAGCAGCATTAATTGTTCGGTATCCGACGCCGGTTTTAATAGAAGGAACAAAATATAATTACTTTATTCTGTGGGCAGACCAGAACCACATTAATGAAATTAGTGCATCACTTATTTTCTTGTGAACTGTACACGTTACCTCATAAACATGTACCTATTTTCTGTAGATTGGTAAATTAGTAATGTCATATATATTTCTACTGCATAAACATATAATGCCTGTCTAGTGGATAAAGCTAAATCCAGAATAAGCACTGTAAGAGCAATAGAGCTTTTGTTATTCAGATACAGAACCTTCAAGTGGTTAGAGGTACGTAAGACAAAAATATATGCCTTGGACATAGAATATGCCTTGGTATGGAGGTTAAGATGGAAACAAATTTTAATAACCAAAGGGTTTTAATAACAGGGGCAAATGGTTTCATAGGATCCCATGTGGTTGAAAGATTGGTAAAAGAAAAGGCAGAAGTATCTGTTATTGTTAGGGAGTCCTCCGACTTATGGAGACTGGATGAATTTCAAAAGAATATAGACATTTATAAAACAGATCTAAGGAATTTGGATTTACTATCCAAAACCGTGATGCAAATAAAGCCAGACTATATCTTCCACTGTGGTGCATATGGCGTCGATGGAAGACAAAAGGACTTTTTTGAGGCTGCACAGGCCAATATTTTTGGAACCATGAATTTGATTCATTCACTGAAAAATATCGGATGTAAAAAGTTTATTAATGTAGGTACTTGTATGGAGTATGGCAATAAACAGAAGATTATTCAGGAGGACGCTTTATTAGAGCCAGACAGTATTTATGGAAGTACAAAAGCGTCAGCCACCATCATTGCCCACCAAATGGCAGTTAACTATGATATTGATTTAGTCACACTAAGACCATTTGGTGTTTTTGGTGAAAAAGAAGGCTCCCACAAGTTCTTTCCCTATATAATTTTATCCATGCTAGAGGACAAACAAGTGAATTTGACTCCTTGTGAACAATATCGGGATTATTGTTATATTGAAAATGTCGTTGACGGATTTGTTTTAGCATCTCAAAATAATGCCACGAAAAATGGAATCTATAATATTGCAAGTGGTGATATTCACAAACTGAAATATTTCGTAGATATGATTAATAATGAGATGCCCTCAAGCAAACTGCCAAACTATGGGGCACTGCCTTATAGAGAAAATGAAGTATGGAGACAACAACCGGATATATCAAAGATTCGGAATCATATAAAGTGGGAGCCAAAGATTAGTCTCCAAGAAGGGATTGCCAAAACAATAACTTGGTATAAGCAGAATAAACATAAATTTATAGGAACAACGAGGTGATCCGTGTTATGACACTGAGTAATGTTATTAAGGAAGATATTAAGTCCATTAGTAATGAATTGGGGAAGAAGTTAAAAAGTCTTGAGGCATCTACCCTCCTAATCAGTGGAGGGGGAGGGTTTCTTGGAGGATACTTCCTTGATTTAATTGATTATTGTAATAAAAATCTCTTTGAGGCACCATGTCATGTAATTTGTATTGAAAATTATATTTCTGCAGCCCCTCAAAGAATCCATCACCTTCAAAATAATCAATACTTTGAAATTATTAACCAAGATATTGTCCTTCCTTTGAAATTAGATAAGAAAGTCGATTTTATTATTCATGCAGCCAGTATCGCCTCCCCAACCTTTTATAGACAATACCCTATTGAAACGATTGAAACGAACGTATTGGGATTAAAGAATCTGTTAGATTTCGCCAAAAACCAAGGAGTGAAAAGTTTCCTGTTTTTTTCGACAAGTGAAATTTACGGTAATCCTGCTCCTGAATTCATTCCAACACCTGAGACCTATAATGGGAATGTTTCTTGTACCGGACCAAGAGCTTGTTATGATGAGTCTAAAAGACTTGGTGAAACACTTTGTGTAAATTACTATCAGCAATACGGGGTGCCTGTGAAAGTAGTAAGACCGTTTAACGTATTTGGACCGGGGCTAAGAATCGATGATAAACGGGTTATTCCAGACTTTTTTAATGACGCCTTACATCATAAGAAAATATCCTTGTTAAGCAATGGGAAACCAACAAGAAGCTTTTGTTATATAGCTGATGCGATTAAAGGGTTCATGTTAGCTCTTCTCTCCGAACATGACGGTGAAGCTTTTAACATTGGGAATGATGAAATAGAAATATCAATGTTAGATCTATCAAAACTAATTGGAAAATTGGTTGGCGGGGTCGAAATTGAGTATAAGCAAAGTGACGATGATAAGTATCTGATCGATAACCCTCAGCGGAGATGTCCGGATTTAAGCAAGGCAAAAAAACTGCTAGGATTTGTACCAACGGTGAATTTAGAGAACGGGCTTGTCAGACTAAAAGATTGGTATATAGAAGTTTACATGGGAGAAAATGAACAATGAAAATTTCAGTGATTGGAACAGGGTACGTAGGTCTTGTAACAGGAGTTTGTCTTGCTTCAAAAGGTCACCAAGTAATCTGTATTGATAAGCAATCTGAGATAGTAAATAAGATTAACAACAAGATGTCACCTATCTATGAGCCAGGGCTGGAAGACCTGTTATGTAAGGTTATTGAAAAAGGGAACTTAGCTGCGACAACGGATTTGAAAAGTGCAGTTATGAATACAGATATTTCGATTATCTCTGTGGGAACTCCTTTTGGAGATGGAAAGATTGATTTAAGTTATATTGAATCCGCTGCACAAGAGATTGGAAATGTATTAAATGAAAAAAAAGCATACCATGTTATATGTGTAAAAAGCACTGTCATTCCTACAACCACAGATTCTCTGGTTAAAACCATCTTAGAAAATACAAGTGGGAAAAAAGCAGGTGATTTCGGGCTGGCCATGAATCCTGAGTTTTTAAGAGAAGGAAAGGCCGTTGAAGATTTTATGTTCCCTGACAGAATTGTGATTGGGTCTTATGATCAAGAAAGCTTTGAAACGATGAAGAAAGTTTATCAGGATTTTTTTGATGCACCAATCATAAATGTAAATCTAAGAACCGCTGAAATGATTAAATATACGGCGAATGCACTTCTTGCAACGCTAATATCCTATTCCAACGAAGTCTCAGTAATTTGTGAAAAGGTTAGCTGTGTTGATGTGAAAGAAGTTTTAGAAGGAGTAACCTTAGATAAAAGGTTCAATCCAAGAGTGAATAATCAATTAATAAACCCAGGAATGATCAGTTATTTAAGAGCTGGTTGCGGCTTCGGGGGCAGTTGCTTCCCCAAAGATGTTCAAGCACTTTCTGCGTTTAGTAAAGAGATGGGTTATTCGCCATCTATGATTCAAGCCACGTTAGAAATAAACGAAGCTCAACCCTACAGGCTTATTGAAAGACTGCATAGTATTCTCGGTACCTTAGAAAATAAGAAAATAGTGGTTTTAGGACTCTCATTCAAACCAGAAACCGACGATATTCGGGAGTCGCCCAGCCTTGCAATCATTAAAGGACTCTTAGCAAAAAGGGCAAAGGTAATCGGTGTTGACCCAATAGCTATTGATAATACCAAAAAGCACATCCCCCAAAATGATTCCCTCACGTACTCTGTTGATTACAAAAATGCCCTTAAAGATGCCGAAGCTGCAATACTTGTTACTCCGTGGCCAGATTATATCAACATATCTCCTCAGGAATTCAAGGAATTAATGAAAGAACCAATTTTAGTTGATGGCCGAAGGGTGTTCGATAAGTCATCCTATGAAGCTGCGGGTGTTCAATATATCGGAGTTGGCCTTACTTAGAAATTACTATAAATAAAGGATTGATACTATGGAAAATTGGTTTGAGTTAATTCACATTAAACCTTATGAGGATATGCGCGGCAGTCTTAAGAAGTTGTTAATGATTAGTCAACTAAATGAAGATGAAAAAATCGAAGAGATTTATGTTCTATTATCTAATCAGGGAAGCGTCCGGGGAAATCATTATCATAAAGAAACACTAGAATATTTTTCAGTAATAAGTGGTAAGGCAAAAGTGGCATTAAAGAATTTGGAAACAGGGGCCTTTGAGGAAATGATCCTGTCAGCCAGCAATAATGTTATTCTCAAAGTTCCTCCTAATGTCGTGCATGCCTTTAAAAATGAAGAAGAGGAACCTTTTATTATGATTGCTATTTCTTCAAAAGAATACAATAAAGACGCGACTGATACATTCCCAATGACAATCATTTAAATGTTATAGATTGATAAAGTTAAGATACCCAAGTATAAAAAGTTGGGGGTTTCGTCCATTCCAATATAAAAGTTAAAACATAAAATGCTATTAAGTTCTAAAATGAGGATATATTATTGACACGTAAAAACGATAAAGCTTAGCTATGCTGGATAAGAGCTAATAAATGTCTCTAACTGGTGCTAAGCTTTTGAACATTAGAAAAGGAAACAGTAGTATCAAAAACACTTTGGAAGGGACAAGTCATCCAATAAAAGTGGTGCGAAGAGGGGATAAAAGTGAAGGTTGTCATTCTTGCTGGTGGTTTTGGAACTAGAATCAGTGAAGAATCTCATTTAAAACCAAAGCCGATGATTGAAATTGGAGAGGTTCCAATTCTTTGGCATATTATGAAAATCTATTCATCATATGGATTTAACGAATTCATCATTTGTTTGGGGTACAAGGGATACATGATTAAGGATTATTTTTTGAATTATTATTTGCATAAATCAGACGTTACCGTAGATTTGCAGCAAGGAACCAAAAAGATAAATACTGTGCACGGAACGGAACCCTGGAAAATTACTTTAGCCGAAACCGGCCTAGGAAGCATGACGGGTGAACGGATAAGAAAAATAAGAAGCTATGTAGGAAATGAACCCTTCATGTTAACATATGGAGATGGTCTGGCGGATGTAAATATTCAGGAACTAGTGGAGTTTCACAAGAGCCATGGCAAAATTGCTACAGTAACTGCAGCACAGCCTTCAGGGAGATTTGGAGCCTTGCAGCTTGCAAAAGACCAAAGTGTTGAAGCTTTTAAAGAGAAGGTAAAAGGAGATGGCGGTTGGATTAGCGGGGGATTTTTTATCCTTCAGCCAGAAGTATTTGATTTTATTCCAAATCACAACGCAGTTTTTGAAGAAGAGCCATTAGAAAGTTTAGCAAAAGCAGGTCAGTTAGTGGCTTACAAACACTCAGGTTTTTGGCAGCCAATGGATACCATGCGCGATAAGAAGTATTTGGAGGAGCTTTGGAAATCGGATAAAGCACCTTGGAAAATATGGAAATAGGGAATGTGATAAAAAAATGAAGAAAATTGTCTTTGCGATCCTTGTTCATGAAAAAAGGGATGTCATTCAAGACCAAATAGAGAATATTCGTTACTTTTGTCCAAACGCTTCTATTGTCTTTTTCCAAAGTGGGAATGACGATAATTTATGTAAGGGGCTTGGTTATCCGATTTGTCCAACTTCACATCCAATGAAATATGCCAGGACATATGGTTGGTTCTTTTTGAATATTATGGAATGGCTTGAAAAAACTGGCTATGAATATGACTACTTAATCAATATAGATTCCGATTCTCTTTTTGCAAAAAAGGGATATGAAGACTTTATTATCTCTGAGATGAAGGGATTTGATTATATGTCTCCGCTTTTCAGTATCGCAACAGATGCATGGACACCAGGGCATACAATGAAAAAGGTATGGAATTTATGGCAGCCAATATTTGATATGGATCATTTTTATAGATGTTTTGGTTCACAAGTATTTAGCCGGAAGTTCGTTAAGAAAATTCTATCCTTTCACAAATTAGAAGAGATGAAAAGAGTTATGAAACAAACAGAAGATGATATATTTGCTTTAGAAGAAATGTTATTTGCAACTTTAACAAAAACTCTAGGAGTAATAGCTAAACCTTATCCTGAGAATGTTGGCAAATGGATGCGTGACATACCAAGATATAGGAAGCTAGAACTTATTAGGGCTGTTAGAAAAAATGAGGATTGCTATTTGTTGCATCCTGTTCGAAGATCAATGAATGATCCTGCAAGGGCATTTATAAGAAATATGATTCAGTCCGAGTAATAATGTAGACATAAATAGTAAGTTTTAACCCAAAATTGAGTTGCTCTTCCTATAGAGCAGCTTTTTTGATAGGGTTAGAATATAAAAATGATAACAAGGATGATACATATGAAATCAAAGGAAAAAATAACGAACGTAGTGGTTGAAACGATGTTGTCACACCGATCTTTCAGGAAATATTTAGATCAACCAATTTCTAAAGATGATTTGGATACCATTATTCAATCTGCTCAAGCAGCTCCATCATGGGTCAATGGACAGCATGTTACGATCATTTCAATTAAAGATCCTGAGAAAAGGAAGAAAATGGCGGAGCTTGCAGGGAATCAAAAGTACATTATAGAGGCACCGGTTTTTCTAGTATTTTGTGCAGATTTCCACCGTATTCAGGTAGCTTGTGAGATGGAAGGTATCGAGTTTAAGGCAGCCGTGAATCCAGATTTATTATTAGTTGGTGCTGTCGATGTGGGTATTTCGTTATCCAGTGCTATTACAGCTGCAGAATCACTCGGGTTGGGTACAGTGCCAATTGGCGGAATCCGGAGAAGTCCACTTGAATTTATTGAGCTGTTGAAATTACCTGAATATGTCATTCCGGTTTCAGGATTATGTATTGGATATCCAAGTGAAACACCAGACATAACACCGCGATTACCAAAGGCAGCCATTTTACATGAAGACCAATACAAAGAGAACATCCAAGAAGAGATCAAAGAGTTTAATGAAATCCATAGCGATGCAACAAAAGGAAGGACAAGCGGGGGATCCACCTGGACTAAACGTATGGCTAATTTCTATAAAGATCCTTACTATGTAAATGACTCGTACAAAGACGTAGGAAAAATGCTGAAACAACAAGGTTTTCGAAAGGGATATTAACATTGTAAGCCTATGGAAAATAGCTTCCCATAGGCTTTTATTTTCTATTATTATGTAACATTTTGTTTTGCCTTAAAATAAACCTCTTCAAACGGCTGAATGACCACAAAGCCTTCACCTTCGAATTTCATTTGAATAGATTCCCCGCTTCCTCTACCAAAGAAAGTTTTTAAGGTAATATCCGTTTGGAATGTTGGCATGAGATTACCAGACCAAGCTACTGTTGCATTCGGATCCGTGATAACAGGATTACCAGGTGATACTCTTAATGTGATAGGTTCATAGTGGGCAGTAAAGGCAATCATTCCGGTACCCTCACATCGGACATTAAACAACCCGCCAGCAAGCATACCCGCCATTCTTTTCATTAATTTGATTTCCCATTTAATACTAGGTTCAAATGCTAGTAAATCATTTCCGTTAATATAAATGGAATCATTTTGTAAATTAAGGATGATAATCTTCTTCCCGCTATCAGCAAGGTATAGCTTTCCTCTCCCGTTTGCCTTCATCAGTGATGCACCTTCACCTGTCAAAGCCTTTTTAAACGCAGTCCCTAGTCCATGTTCCAATATTCCTTCGCGGACAAATTTTATTTCTCCATGATAGGCAACCATAGACCCAGCTTTAGCCCAAACTTGACCATCTAAGTTTACCTCCAACATACGAGGTGTTTCTAATTCAAAAAAACCTTCGCCTTTATCTTTCTGCTCGGTTTGCTTAATAAATTCGTCAATTGAGTATCTGCTCAATTTCCCCACATCCTTCCATTCTATTATTACGAGTAAGGAGTGATAATGTTTCAAACTTTTCATAAAAAGAACCCACTTCCTTAATCGGCTTTAGTGGGTTCTCTAAATAAAATGGGATAATAGTACAGCTAACTAATAGATTTATAGATTTAATTTCTAGTTTGCCTAAGAACGGTTCGTTTCATAGTTTCCTTTTTACTAATAGAGAGTGGGCATTTCCCACTTTTTCTTCTAAATAACGTAACGAGTAGTTTCCGGAAGGATCTGTTAAATCACCAACTGCACGGGAAAGATTATCGATTACCATTGTCAGGAGTTCTGGCGGCATTTGCACCTTTTTCAAATTTACTTCATCCATAATGTCATGGGCAAGCCTTTGAATTTTTCGTAAGCGTAAACCATCTGATGTCATCATTTCTCATGTCCTCCTTCAATATCATCCTGCCAAAAATATATGTTTCAGAAACGAAATCTTGACAGTAATTTAGCAATTCAGATAATTTAGTACCTAAATTTAAAATATCGATTGACATTGATAATCATTATCAATTATTATCAAACTAACTAGGTTGAAGGATTAAGCTGGAGGGGGTTTGTTATGAATCAAATACAATCCATGACGGATGAAAACTTAAGGGACTTTATCACCTGTCCGTATAAATTTTATTTTGAACTTATTGAAAAGAAAAAACGGTCGATAAACTGGAGACAAGTTGTTCAACATGTTGTGAATAAGGTTGTCTTTTCTTTTTATCAGCTACCAGCGGAGAGCCGTCATTCTGTATGTGTGCTAAAGTTGATTGATGAATATTGGGGTAAGGTTTCTCCTCAAATATTTGAATCTCGGATACAGTATTATACCGTCGTCGCCAAAATAACAGATTATTTGATGGAGAATATTCAAAGTGAATCTAGAAAATCTCCACCTTTGTTTTTATTTGAAAAACTAAATACATATATTGAGGAACTGAATGTTGATTTGAGTTTAACGTTTGATGTTGCAGAATGGTCTGATTCCTCTTTTGTGATAAAAAAGTACTTAGTCGACGGGACACCAGAAATGTTGGCGCTTTACTATCATTTGTCGATTGTTTTTTCCGAAAAGGTATTAAAAAGGACCCCGAAGAGAGTAGAGGTAGTAACGTTACTTGACGGGAAGAGGCATGTCTTTATCCCGACCTCTAAAGATTTAAAGGAAGGTCTGAAGTTTCTACAAACGATGAAGTACTCTATTGAGGATTCTTCCAACTACTTCAAAACAAAGAACGTTAACGAATGTAATATCTGTCCATTTCTCGAGGAATGTAATCAGACTATACATGAATTCTCCCCCAAAAAGTACTTGTCTTAGACGCCAAAATATAAAGTATTTAGTAAGATGTATCATTGATGAGATACATGGCTTTTGTTATATTTTTCAATTGGTGTTAAATAGTGTTCTGAAGACCAAATTTCATGTAAAATAGGAAAAGTGAGTTAGTGGAATCGTAAATAAACAATGCATGGGGGACATAAAGTGTCGTATCAATTGAAAAAAGGGTTTAAATTATTTGCTTTAAATTCAAATCAAAGCCTTGCAAAAGAGATGGCAACTCATTTAGGCTGTGAAATTGGAAAGAGCTCG
This sequence comes from Neobacillus niacini, assembly GCF_019749295.1. GTDB lineage: Bacteria > Bacillota > Bacilli > Bacillales > Cytobacillaceae > Neobacillus > Neobacillus niacini_D. The sequence continues at coordinate 13,795 of NZ_JACWFG010000026.1, read as the reverse complement.
GTCACACAATTTAGTGATGGGGAAATCCAGGTGAATATCGAAGAAAGTGTGCGGGGCTGTGATGTGTATGTGGTCCAATCCACTTCACATCCAAATAATGACCATATTATGGAGCTGCTGATTATGATTGACGCACTAAAAAGAGCTTCAGCTAAAATGATCAATGTTGTAATCCCATACTACAGCTACGCTCGTCAGGATCGAAAAGCAAGATCGCGTGAGCCTATTACTGCGAAATTAATTGCGAATCTTTTAGAAAAATCAGGTGCTACCAGGATACTGACGATGGACTTTCATTCGCCACAAGTTCAGGGCTTTTTTGATATTCCAGTGGATCATTTAATTGGAATTCCGACTCTATCTGAATATTTTGAGAAAAAGGGACTTGAGGATGTGGTTGTTGTTGCACCGCACAATGGTGCTGTAGGGAGAGCAAGGAAAATGGCCAAGCTGTTAGATGCCCCAATTGCGCTTATTGACCGACGACGTCCTGAACCTAATGCTTCCGATATATTTGAGATTATTGGGAATGTTGCAGGAAAAAATGCGATTATTGTTGATGACTTAATTAATACAGCAACAACACAGACTCTAGCAGCAAATGCTATAGTAGAGCATGGAGCAAAGGCCGTTTATGCATGCTGTACGCATGCTGTTCTCTCACAATCTGCTGTTCAAAAAATTGAATCTTCTGCGATTCAAGAATTGGTGATAACGAACACGATTGAGCAGACTGAAGAGAAGAGAATAAATAAAATTACGATGCTGTCTGTAGCACCATTACTAGCAGATGCTATTGACCGTATTCATAATGAAAGAGCAGTAAGTCCATTGTTTGAATAGCAGTGAAAATAGCCAGAAACCATCAGCATAATGGTCTCTGGCTATTCTTTTATGGATATTTATAATCCAATTTTTTTGTCAAACACTCCTGGCTTTTTTGCTCCTTCAATTACAGTGTATTCATTCTTTTTATAGGCAAACCAATACGCCATTCCGATAAAGAGTGCCCCGCCAACAGCATTTCCTAAGAAAACAGGGATAAAGTTACCAAGATAATCCATCCATGTGAGGTGGCCGGCAAAAATGGCTGCTGGTATAACAAACATATTTGCCACAACGTGTTGGAATCCAATTGCGACAAAGGCCATTGTTGGGAACCAAATCCCTGCGATTTTTCCTATCATATCTTCACTTCCATACGATAACCAAACGGCTGCAGCGACAAGCCAATTACAGCCAATCCCTGAGACAAATGCTTGAACAAATGTTGCGTCAACTTTATGTTCTGCAATATGAACTGTACTATCTAAGAAAACTCCAGTTTCCGTTAAACCCACAATATGTCCAAAAAAGTATGCTACGAATATAGCACCTATGAAATTGCTTACTGTGATAAGAAGCCAGTTGAACAAGACATGTTTTGTTTTAATTTTGTTGGCGAATCTTGCTAGTGGAACCACCATCATATTCCCAGTTAGAAGTTCTCCACCTGCAATTAATGTAAGTATTAGGCCAATAGGGAAGACAGAGGCACCTAAAAGAGAACTAAGTCCTGATAAACCTTCGGATAGCGGTGCCGTGACACGAATATATAACAGGAATCCTAATGAAATAAAAGCACCGGCCTGGAAACCTAATAGAAGGGTTGTTAGTAAGGGATAACTTGTCTTTTTGATTCCATTTTTAATTGAAATTTCTAAAATTTGGTCTGGTTTGAATAATGACATAACAGAATTGCCTTCTTTCTAACTTCATATTGTGAAGAACATCACATATTGATTTGTCTATATTTTAACGCAATACAGCACAAGATGCTGTGAACATTTCTTTAACTTTATATATTTTTAGATTACTTATTTCAAAAAGTGCCACGCATGTCCACACCTCTCTACCACAGTTTCATAAGCTGTTAAAGAAGGGTTTTATGAAGGGGTGGAAACGAGATGCCGAGGCTAAAAGTCGCAATCATTACACCAGGTGTATTTCCGATTCCTGGTAATAAATCCAGTTCTGTTGAGTTAGTTATACAAAAAACATCCAACCTTCTTCAAAAAGAAGTAGATGTGATTATATTTGGAAAGAAAACTAAAAACCAATCCTTCATTGAAAGGCAGGGACATATAACATATTATCGATATCACTATCATTCTGAAACTTATATACAAAATGTAGTGGAACAGCTGCAGCAAGATAAGCCCGATATTATTCAAATTGAGAATCGACCTAAGTTTGTGAAGTTCATTCGTCAGGCAATACCTACTGCTAAAATTATCCTGACCCTTCATTCGGTCACTTTTATCTCCCCGCCATACATGAATAATCGGTTTCTGAACAATTATTTAAATCAGGCAAATGCAATTGTTGTGAATAGCCATTTTTTAAAGAATTACGTACTAAGTAAAACTAATTTGGACTCGAGTAAAATAGTTGTTAATCATTTGGGTGTTAACAATGATCAATTTAAGCCCAAATGGCAGCTAGACAGTCCCGCACCATTAGAGTTTATGAAGGAAAAACTTGGAGTATCCCGTAATAAAATACTCCTTTATGTTGGTAGATTGGTTGAAATAAAAGGGGTGCATCATATTTTAGAAGCGATGCCAGAGATCATTAAGGCTGACCCATCTATTAAGCTAATTATTGCTGGAAGCCCCTTAGGTCATAGAGCTTATTCAGACCATTTAAAAAATCTGGCTGAAAGTATTAAGGATCACGTAGTTTTCACTTCGTTTATACCAAATGATAAGATCCACGAAATGTTTCAGATTTCAGATTTACTATTGGTTCCTTCCGCCCAAAATGAAGCTTTTGGACTTGTTAATCTTGAAGCGATGTCAACAGGTACCCCTGTCATTGCTACAAAATCAGGTGGTATACCCGAAATAATTGAACATGGAAAGACCGGATTTTTAATAGATCCTTCTAATATCCGAGAAGACTTAACTAAACACATCCTCTACTTACTATCAAATCCTTCAAAACTACTGCAAATGGGCCAGGAATGTGTGTTACAGGTAAAAAACCATTTTACCTGGCAGCATAGTGTTAATAGACAATTAAGGCTTTACCGCCAATTACATGAAGGGTAAAAAGTCACAGCCAGCGTTGGTCTGTGACTTTATTTATGATGTTTTTTTGTTACCTTTTTGTTCATATACATAATAAAACCAAGAAACAAACAAGGTTGTTTCTTGGTTTCATTTTGGTGTGCCTTTGTATTCTTTTCAAAGTCTATCATTATTGGACTGACATTTGTTCAGGATGCATCCTGTAGTAATAAAGCACTTCCGGGATGTTATTTGCCTTAACACCATTTAAAACGCATTTTTGAATAAATTCAAAATCTGCTTCTTTACTATTCTTTCTAGTAAAGCCTCCAAGCCGGTCAAATACTGTCCCGCGCAAAAGGGTTGTACCATGGCAAATGCAATGTCCGCCCCTTCGATAAACCTTATAAATCTGTTCGTCGTATCTCATCCACCTTGCAGGACGGCGTAAGCCGATAAATTTCCCATTTTTGTAATCTGTAAAAGGCGCAAATATAGTTCCTACAAGCTCATATTCCGGGTTTGTGGTTAAGTAATTGACCTGTTTCTCAATCCTTTCTGGATGTGAGAGATCATCTGAATCCTGTATGGCAATAAATTCACCCCTGCTGAGGAACATACCTAAGGTTAAAGGACCTTCATATCCAACATTCCACGGCAGAGAAACGACAGTGATTCGATCTATCATGTCTGGTCTAATTTTTACAGCTTCCTTTTTAAACTCATTAACAATTTCTAATGTTCTATCAGTGGAACAATCGTCTATTAATATAATCTCTATATCCTTATACGTTTGTGCCAATATACTATCCAAGCAAGCTTTTATATATTTCTCTCTGTTATAACTAGTAACAATGATACTGACCAAATCCTTTATTCTAGTGACCATTTCATACATCTCCTTTTTATTGTTCTTATTTTTATGGGGTTCTTACTGATACATATCAATGGTTTCTTGTAATCCTCTATCCAGAGTATACTTGGGGATCCATTGAAGTTCAGTTAAGGCTTTCGTATTATCCAGTCTGCTTTGACCAATATCACCTTCTCGCTGTGGTTTAATGACTGGATTCAAATTGGTATTCACCTTTTTCAACATTAAAATTAAGAGTTCATTTATCTTTGTTTCTGTATTGGTACTTAGATTGAATGTACAATTCCTGCCATTATGAAGTGAGCTAAATAAACCGTCTGCTACATCCTTTACATAAACAAAATCCCTTGTCTGTTCACCACCATAAATGATTGGGGGAGTCTGTGCAAAAATAGAATTTAAGAATATTGAAATTACACCTGCTTCACCATGGGCATTTTGCCCCGGTCCATAAACATTAGCAAATCTTAAAATACTGTGATCTAAACCAAAATGTTTTGTATATAACTTGATATAATGCTCTGATGTCTGTTTCGAAAGAGAATAAAACGAGATGGGGTGTTGCGGATGGTCTTCATCAATTGGGAGATATGCTGGTTCACCATACACGGCGGCGGATGATGCAAATATAAACTTTTTAACGTTATACTTCACGCAATTTTGAAGGAGATTAACGGTTCCAGCAATATTTGCTAGACAATCAGCATAAGGGTTTTTCATAGAAAATGGTACGGATACCTGTGCTGCAAGATGAACGACGTAATCTGGCTTCTCAAAAGCAAATATGTTTTCGATTGATAAATTTTCAATGTCAATCTCGTAAAATGCAGCAGATTTTGGGACTCGTTCTTTGATACCGCTTGATAAATTATCTACAATTACAACCTCCATTTTTTCTTTCAATAACTTTTCAACAAAATGGAGACCGATAAAGCCTGCTCCCCCTGTAACCAATACCTTCATAAATCATTCACTACCCAATCTGTTATTATTTTTTTATGATAAAAACTCAAAGTAAGTGAAAAAAGTCGGTGTTTATCAATAACAATGTAATATTATAATATTTACATTTACTTATTTGGTTTGTGTACATGTCCCAAGTAATAAATAATAAACAGTTTTTCATTAAGTAAGATTTTTTTGTAGCAGCCTTCTGTTTTGGTATAAAATGAGAGTAGTATTGTTATTGTTTTTTGGAGGAATGGTTATGGCTGCTGTAAAGTCTGTAAAAATTGATGGTGAGCATGTACACATCTTTAATAGTGCGATTTATATCTTTGAATCCCAATCGGGTTACACGCTTGAGTTGGATTTGGTGGTTAGTGAAGTTACGGAAAGAAAATATAAAAATGTGCAAAATTTAATAATGGAGATTGAACTTGAAAGTGGAAAGTTAATTGATTCTATAATGCATTTAAAAAGCCTCCAAGGAGGTTTACCGCAGCTTAATTTATTCTGTGATATTGAAGATATTGATGGGTATGAAGAACTTGATCGAGTAAATGAGAGCAGCTCGTGTTTTCCAGATGTTGAAGAGGGAATCACATTAGAAGAAATCAGAAAAGTGGAAATGCCGAATGAAAATATTAGCCTAAAATTGAATCTGCCCATCAATCAGGTTGAATGGTTAAAAAAACAGAAAAAGCCCATTTTAAATGAGATGTTTACAGAGATGATTTATCAATTTTTGAAAAAACATGAGTGACATAGTTTTGTTAAAATTTTCGGGTGTATCGGAACCTCTTCCATGTAAAAAAGGAGTTTTCTAGCAGCTAGGAGAATAGGTATTATATAGGATTGAAAATAAATACACAATTAAAAAATATAAATGGAGGACATTATGGCTGCTATTCCGAGACCGGCATCCACGGTTGTTTTAATGGATGATTCTTCAAGGGTGTATTTAACAAAGCGACCAATAACAATGAAATTTATGGGTGGTTTCCACGTTTTTCCTGGTGGTGTGGTGGAGAAATCTGACCATTTTAGTGAATGTGATTTTGTGAAAAATGAATATGAAACACTTTCAATTAATCTATCACACTATATTGCTGCAGCAAGAGAATTATTTGAAGAGGTTGGAATACTGTTGGGGAATACGGTAGATGGGTTTCCGGTTAAATTGCCTAAGGAAAAGGAAATGAAATATCGTAATGATCTTTTAAAGGATGAAATATCTTTTATTCGCTTGTTAGAACAAGAAGAAATTTATTTTGATCCTCAATGTTTAACATACTTCGGGCAAATTATTACGCCTGAGGAAAGCCCAATGCGTTTTGATACACGTTTCTTTCTAGCTAAGCTTCCACAAGGACAAAAGCCCGAACCAGATAAAAGGGAAATTGATGAAGCATTCTGGGTGAAGCCAGAAGATGCATTAGCTGCTTTTCAAGCTAAGAAAATTAAACTCGCACCACCCACCATCCTTTCACTCCAAGCTATCATTCATTTTCAAAAAACAGGCGTCTTAAAGATGTCAGTAACAAAAGATGATTTGCTGAGATTGATTAAATTGATTAAAAATCTATAGATATCATTTATACACCATGCAAAAGGGGACCCAATGATGCAAATAACATTTGAAGATATTTTTATTCATGGACATGTTGTGTTTGAAGATAATCTGCTAAAACATTACCATTTTCCAGAAATGCTATCGAGATATGATAGTAATTTTATCGAGTACAAAGCATTTCCAACACTGGATGAACTTAAAGATGCTGAAACTTATTTAAGAGAGTACCATCAAAAAAAGGGCCAGAAACACATAAAGTTTAAATTTCCTGTTAATGAAAAAGTCCCTATTGAGTTAGTAAATTACTTAAATCAAAAAGATTATGATATTGGTTTTCTCGAACTATATACCATTCAACCAAATCAATTTCCAGAAGTGAATGAAAATCCTGACATCGAGGTACAAATCGTAACTGAAAAAAACTTAAAGCCCTTTCTCGCTTTCCAATATCAGCAGGATATCGTATTTGGCAGTAATTTTGCCAATCAAAAGGTAGAGTTAAATAAGCAAATTTTCAATGACCCCAATTTCATGCAGCTGCTAGCTTTATATAAAGGCACACCTGCGGGGGCAGTAGATGTAATTATTTCACAAGATAAAGCTGAAATTGATAATTTAGGTGTTGACGAAGCCTTCCAAAGGAAAGGCATCGGCAGTAGAATTCAAAAATTTGTTATGGATACCTTCCACGATAAGACGGTTATCCTAGTCGCTGATGGTCAGGATACTCCGAAAGAAATGTATAAGAGGCAGAACTATCAATATCTTGGCTATCAATATTACACACAAAAAGTTGAAGATTAAAACATCATCTAAAGGAATATTTGAACAAAATAGGTATAGAAAAATGCTTGGATTCTATTAATCCAAGCATTTATGTGTTTATTACGTTAGTGACTCTTTATTTGTAGCTACAAGTTTTTTCTTTTCCTGAGGAATGACTAGATTAAGAATAACCGTAGCCAGAGCTCCAACCGCTGTTCCAGAGGAAAGGATGTAATTTGCAAAGTCTGGAACACTGTAAAGAATTTCTTTTGGAAGGACGATTGTACCGATTGTTAATAGAATCGGAACCCCGATTACCATCATATTACGATCATCGATTACCACATGCTGTATAACTTTCATCCCATTCATTACGATTGCCACACAGACCACTCCGAAAATTCCTTGTATAACGGGTTCGGGGACACAAGTAATTACAGCTGATAATTTTGGTATTAATCCTAGTGCGATTAAAATAATTCCTGCACTAATGATTGCCATTCTACTGGCTACTCCTGTAATCGCAATAATTCCAGCATTAGAGGAATACCCAGTCATTGGAGTTCCACCGAAAAGTGAACCTACGAAACAACCAATTCCTTCACCGACAGATGCTCTGTTTAACCTTTTTTCATCTAGTTCGCTGCCTGTAACCGTTGAAACGACGAACCATGTACCAGTAGTTTCTATTAAAATAACAAGATAGATAAATACCATAGTAAGGATTGCTTGTAAATCAAATACCGGTTTGCCGAATGGGAAAAAGCTAGGTAATGAGAACCATGCTGCTTTTTTTACTGTTGAGAAATCGACTGAACCAAATACTGATGCTGTAATCGTCCCTGCGACAATCGCAAGAATAACAGAAACAAGGCGGAAAAATGTTCCATACCCTTTTTTCTTTCGTCCAAGAAGTATGCATATAATTAAAACGGCTGCCGATACAAATGCGATTAACACGTTGTGTCCAACATTTCCTGGTGCATTGTAAATACTATTAAAGGCAGATGGCATTAAGGAGATCCCAACGATGACAATAACAGTTCCTCCAACAAGTGGCGGGATAATTTTCTTTACCGATTTTGCAAACCATTTTAATGGATAGCCAAGAACAGCAATTAATAACGCCCCAGGTAGAAGGCTTCCGAATACTGCTCCCATTCCAAGCTTACCGCCAATCGCTGCTAAAGCACCGATAGGGACATAAGAGGGACCTTGTACTACGGGCAATCTAAGTCCGCCTATAGTTTGAATGAGGGTGGCAATTCCTGCAGCCAAGAAGCACATTTGAATGAAGAAAGTAGTATTCATTGTATCTAACGCCAGTAACCCCGCAATAATGATGGGAGCGATATATAAATCCATTGCCAGTACATGCTGCATACCAAGCAGAAGGGCTTTTCCCCAACTTATCTTTTCATCTACACCTACTATAATGTTCGTGTTTTTCTCATTTTGTGCCACAGTCCCATTCCCCTTTTAAAAAAATAATTCTTAAATTACAATGAATGATTTTATAAAATGATTGCCGTTAATATGATTGTATGGGTGCTTAATACTGCGCAGATATTAAAACCCTAACTGAATTATAATGAACGATTCTCTGGTTGTAAATATAAAATTAACGAATAATTTTATAAAAATAAAAATTAATGTTCGTGTTTTAAGTTGACTTTGATATCTCTTCTTTTTACAATAATGATTGTACAGAGTTAGTAGAAGGGGATGTAAAAATGTTAATCAATGATACCGTTTTACGTAGTGATTGGATCGTTGCTTGTAAAATAGAAGATGTAAAAGAGGAGCCAATACAAGTAGTGATAATGGGTGAAAGAGTTGTTATCTTCCGAAATGAACAGGGTATTCATGCCTTCAAGGATTTATGTATTCATCGAGGAGCAGCACTTTCTCTAGGCTGCGTAAGAGACGGCAATCTTGTATGCCCCTATCATGGATGGGAATATAATGATGAGGGCACATGTACAAAAATCCCACAGCTTCCTGAAGGAAAAGCAATCCCATTAAAAGCAAGAGCGATAAAATATACATGCAGGGAAGAGTATGGTTTTGTTTGGATCAACCTTGAAAATAACAAACCTGAATTTCTTCCTTACCCTGAGTTTAAGGATAACAACTGCCACAATATCCTTTGGGGACCGCAGGAGGTCAACGCGAACCCGCCAAGAGTAGTCGAGAATTTTCTTGATGTCGGGCATCTTTCTTTTATCCATGAAGGTTTTCTTGGAGTACCAGAGCACCCTGAAATTGGTGATTATGATGTTCATACTGAAGGAGATAGAATTTATTCTGATGAAATCGCAATCTTCCAACCAGACCCGGATGGTACTGGAATTGCGAAGGATGTTTATTATACGTACGAAATCGTTCGTCCTCTAACCGTTCGTTTCACAAAACGAGATCCGGATACCGACAATAGGATGACAATATTACTAACCATCCTTCCGGTAACAGAAGGAAAGTCAATCGCCTATGGAATTATGTCCTTTAACTATGAAACTGGTAACACAGACCAAGAAACAATAGACTTCCAAGATATGATCTTTGCACAAGATAAACCAATCGTCGAAAATCAAAAACCAGAACTCCTGCCACTTGACTTGCAGGTAGAACTATCATTGAAATGTGACCGAATGAGCATCGCCTATCGAAAATACCTTAAGAAGCTTGGTGTTACACTCGGCACTGAATAAATGGTGCCTGTCACCATCCGTGGACACTGTCCACCTCAGGCGGACAGTTTGGTTATTCATACACTAAGTTAAATAAAAAATGCCAGCCCTTTGAATAAAAGGGGCTGGCGTTTTTGGTTAGCGAGAAAGTATGGTTTTATGGTTGTTTTGGTTGGGCGGGACCATTGGATAGACGTTTTCTTCTTCAATAATATTAAACTCCATAAGTACAGGACCATTTCGCTGAAATGCTTCTGCAATGATCTGCTGTGCTTCTTCCTCGGTTTGTGCCTTAAATCCTACAATGCCATAGGCGATAGCAAGTTGAGAGAATTCAGGGGAAATGATCTTAACATCAGAATAACGTCTCTGATAAAATAGTTCCTGCCATTGACGCACCATGCCCAGATAGCCATTGTTTAAAATAGCTATTTTGATTGGAAGCTGATACTTCGCAATCGTAATTAATTCCTGTAAATTCATTTGAAAGCTGCCATCACCTGAGACACAAATAACAGATTTCCCAGGATGAGCGGCAGCTGCTCCAATGGCAGCAGGCAATCCGTAGCCCATCGTTCCTAGACCGCCGGATGTTATAAGAGTCCTAGGCTGTGTAAAAGCATAATGGTGAGCCGTCCAAATTTGATGCTGCCCCACATCTGTGACCACCGTGGTATCTTGAGGAGAATAGTTGCTTATGAGCCGGATTACACTCTGAGGTTTAAGCAAACTATTGGATTTATCAAAACGGGGAACCGTCCGTTTCCAATCCACCACTTCGCTTGTCCAGTTCTCAGCAAGTCTATTAATTTGTTGAAAATCTAAATGTTTTTTTATATTCAAAATGAACTCTTTCGCATCACTGACAATGGCTAAATCAACAGGTACGATTTTATTAATTTCAGCAGGATCAATATCGACATGTATCTTCTTTGAATTTGGTGAAAAACCACTGATTCTACCTGTCACACGGTCACTGAAGCGAACTCCGATACAAATTAAAAGGTCAGCATGGTGTACGGCTTTATTGGCAGCAAACGTCCCGTGCATCCCTAACATTCCTAAATATAATGGGTTTCCCGCTTCTATAGAGCCAATTCCCAGAAGGGAGCTAACGACAGGGATTCTAGACCGTTGTACAAGCTCTCTTACTTCATCAGCTGCCCCAGAAGCTATAACACCGCCACCTAAAAAAAGTACAGGTTTTCTTGCATTTTCAATTAACTCTCTAGCATATATTATTGATTTTTCTAGAGTAACCTTGTTAACTTTTGTGGGACTAAAACGTCGTTTTTGTATATCCTTTGTTGAGGTATCAGATGTAACTTCGATTAAAACCGGACCTGGTCTGCCAGCAGTTGCAACCGTTAAAGCATTTTTTAAAACGTCGTTAAGGCTAATCATGTCCTTTATTCTAAAGGAGTGCTTAGTGATGGCCATTGTGAGAACTGAAGTATTTAGTTCTTGAAGCCCATTTTTTTTCAAGTGATTATGACAAAGGTATCCAGTAATAATGACTAACGGTACGGAATCACTAAAGGCGGTTGCAATCCCTGTAACTCCATTGGTGATTCCAGAAGCAGATGTAAGCAGAACCACTCCTGGCCGGCCTGTTGCTCGTGCGTAACCATCTGCAGCATGAACGGCAGCTTGTTCATGCATCATTTGATAATAAGTGACTTCCAAGTCTTTTGTGACCATAAGACCTTGATCATCACTGCCAAAGAAACAATTAACCCCATGTGAGCTAAAAGAGTTTAATAATACATCTACATCTGAATATTCTTTTAATAATGACATTCCTACACCTGATTTCTGTTTTTAAAGAATATTCTAATTTATCGAGAATGACTTGTATGTGAAATAAATCATGGTTTCAAAGTTTTTTGAATATTTCCAAGCTATCAAATGAAATGACTTAGGTAAAAGGTGTAAAATTAATATAAGGGGATTTTATTTAGAGTGAAATCAATTATATCTAGTTCCAGTTGGTTATTGTGAAAGACTAGAATAAACAGAGAGGAAGTGCCGAAAATAATGGATAAAAAATTATTTGATTGGCTCATCCAAGACCTCGAAAATCTTACTGACGAAATTGGGGATAAAAATAGTAGAAGGCTTAATATAAGTCAATTAATACGTGTGATTAATAGATTAAATTCCTTCTCGGAGGACTGTGAAGAATGTATGAAAAACCTTTTGGAGATAAGTACACTAATTAAGGAACTGATGGATCAACATGGTCAACTTGAAAAACAAGAATTAAAGGAACATCATTCGAAAGTGAATAATAGTATTTCCCATTTACAAAAGAAGCATAAATTAGTGGCCGAAGGCACTTACTTGTCTATTTACCTGTCAATTGGTATGAGTTTAGGGCTAGTATTTGGCATGCTCATTTATGATAATTTATCGATGGGTTTATCACTTGGCATGGGTATTGGTGTTGCAATTGGTGCTGGATTGGATGCAAATGCAAAGAAAAAGGGATTAACAATATAAAAAAGATATGGATACGTTAACATAGAATCACGCTCAGTCATTTTGACTGGGCTTTTATATGTTGAAGCCCCTCACCACTCAAGGACAGAGTCTCCTCTTTAGTCCCTCGGGTGGACAGTGTTTTGGTGGACTGGAAAAATCAGTTTATGAGCGGAGTTATTACAGTTTTGTGAATTATTATATTAGATGTGTCCGATGTTATCTTTATAATGATATAATGCTCGTGATATTAAGTATAGTCTTCTTACACCTCGTTATTAATCTGCATTTTAATCTTCAGCCTATCCTTTCGTGTATGGCTACTAAACTTTATTCAACCTAATAAACCTATTTCTTATTAACCTCATTTATCTTCTATTAATTTATTCTTTTTTTTTTATAGGAGGTGTTGCGCCCTAATAAACTCACACTATTTAGATTGATTTATTTCTAAAAACTTATCTATTAGGAGGATTAGACATGGGACTTGATATGCATTTATACTCTTTCCCAAAAATTGAAGGAATGAATTTGGCTGAAGTTCGATCAGCTGATATTCATTTAAGTGAACTAGAAAAAGAAAATGGTGCCATCTATGAAAAGATAAAAGAGCACATTAAACACTTTGAGGAATTTGATTTTTCGTGGCGCGGCCTCCGAACTGAAATTGCTACATGGCGAAAAGCTAACCAAATTCATCATTGGTTTGTAGAGTCCGTCCAGAATGGAAAGGATGATATGTGTTCCTATGAAGTGACAAAGGAAAACCTGCAGGAGCTGTATACTTCATGCGTAAATGTTCTTTTAAAGAAAAAAATCCCACATAAAGAATTACCCACAAGACCAGGACCTTTCTTCGGCAGTACTTATTACGATGAATATTACTTCTGGGAAATAGATCGAACCAAAACAATTCTCGAAAATCTCCTCAATAACTTCAATTTTGACACCCACTATATGCTGTACTGTGCAGATTGGTAAAATCCTTAAAGATATATTTTCAAATATCAATTATGCGTTGTTTTACAATTAGAAAGAATATAGGTAAGGTTATAGTAATAAATTAGGAGGTAGTTTAATGGAGGAAACTTTAAAAGAAATTCTTTCAGAACTGCAAAAAACTAATGGTCGCTTAGAAAATCTAGATAGTGGACAAACAGAATTAGCTAAAGGACAAGCAGAATTAGGTAAAGGACAAACAGAGATAACTAAAAATACAAAGAAACTTGAAGAAGGACAAAAAGAATTAAATGATCATACAAAGAGACTTGAAGAAGGACAAAAAGAATTAAATAATCATACAAAGAGACTTGAAGAAGGACAAAAAGAATTAAATAATCATACAAAGAGACTTGAAGAAGGACAAAAAGTACTAAATAATCATACAGAGAGACTTGAAGAAGGACAAAAGGAATTAAAT
>NZ_JACWFG010000025.1:27660-75928 GCF_019749295.1 Neobacillus niacini | reverse complement strand
ACGCCGCCAGCGTTCGTCCTGAGCCAGGATCAAACTCTCCAAGAAAGTTGATATAGCTCATTTGTTACGTTGGCTTAGCTTTTATAAAAAGCTAAAAAATTGTTTGTTGACGTTACTGTTTGTTTAGTTTTCAAAGAGCAATTTAATCATTGTCTTAAGCGACAGTGATATTATCATACCACATCTCTATCATTATGTCAATATAATAATTTAATTTTTTTGTTCTCACTTTTAACTAGTAAAGCAGGCGTTAAAAGCAACTCCCTTATAGTATCACCTTAACTTGAGTTATGCAACAAAAAGTTTTCTTTTTTTCAAAATAACTTTTCTTAGGATAATAAGACCCGCTCAGTTAAAGAACACATTGAGTTTTTAGCCTTGTTAGAAATCATTTTCAACGATAAAATCGCTCACCCTATCGTTTTCACACCTCTTTCAGTCAAAAGCTTTTATAATGACAGGTAAAATAGAAAGTAAATTCCTATAATGAAGAGAAAATCTATTATAATTAAATATACAATTCGAGATTCATCTATTTACCAGCTTCACAAGAAAGATAGTTTGATAATTCGAGAGGAAGTTTTTTATGTTAACTGAAATCTTTGCTACGCTTTTTGATGTGATTCTGCCACTTTCTATACCTGTCATAGCAGGAGTCTTGCTTAGTAGATTTGGGAAGCTGGAAATCAAGCCGCTTTTAAACTTTGCATTATACTACATAACTCCATTCTTGATTTTCGATACATTAATGGAAGCAAGGTTATCGCGTGAAGATGTCTATTTGACTCTGGCTTATTCCCTATTAAATCTACTATTACTTGCGTTTGCAGCAAACATACTAGGCAAGTTGCTCAAACTGCCTGCCAATGATATTGCAGGATTAACCTTAATATCTTCATTCACCAATTCAGTCAACTACGGAATCCCACTTACCTTGCTTGCTTTCGGGCAACTCGGGCTCGAAAAAGCATCCGTCTATATTGTCATGCAGATGGTCATGATGCATACGTTAGGAATCTTCTTTGCAGCACGTTCTCATTTTACAATAAAAAATGCGGTTAAATCGGTGTTTGCTCTGCCTGCTATCTATGCGGTACTGCTAGCCTTGATGTTGCGAACATTTGACCTACCTTTGCCAGGCGGTCTATCCACGGGAGTGTCCATGATTGCAGATGCCTACCCACCCATTGTTCTAGCGGTTTTAGGAGCACAAATGGCTAATGTGAAAACAGAAAGCATTACCAGGAATACACGGATTACCTTTTGGTCCGGCATGGGCATGAGATTATTGATCGCACCGCTCATTGCTTTACTATGTTTATATCTATTAAAAATTGATGGCATTATGTTCTCCACTCTACTCGTGTTATCGTGTATGCCCGTTGCGATTAACGCCGGCATTCTAGCAGAAAAGTTTGATGCATCACCAAAGGTGTTAACCAAAACAATTCTTTGGACTACCCTATTGTCCTTTTTCATATTACCGGTATTGATTGTTTTGGTTAAGTAGAAGCAGTAAAAATATCTTCCTTTCTGATGTACCTATACTAATGCTGTATTAGTCAATCTAATTATCTTTTTCGAAATCGCTCTGTTATTATTCATTGTTGGTTTTCGTGCAGGGTTGAGAATTCATAGGCGGAGAATCTCCGGCTATTGTTTATAAAGTAACTTAAGAAGTAACTATAAGCGGAGATATTCCGGTTAACTGCTTTAGATAAGACCATTTCTAAGGATTTAAATACAATAAACGGACTATTTCCGCCTATATATAAGGAAATATCGGTAATTCCCAATTTAAACGGAAAAACTCCGCTTATTTTCCAAACACACAGTGAAATCAACATTCAGTTTTAACAGAGCTTTCGAAATAAAAGTTACTTGCAGTTGCTTTCTTTTTTCAACAAGAACTGTCCGAATGATACCTCCATTCAGACAGTTCTTTTTTTCAAATTATTCTGTACGAATATCTCCCCTTACACTTACCTACTCCATCATCTTTGCTAGTTTTCTGCTAACCCATTTATTAACCAATGCATATAGTTTCTTCAATACATAAACGGCGATTAGGGAAACAAAGACAAAGTATTCAGGGACTTCCATAACTCGAAAAGGACTTATGGCATTACGCCAAGCCGTTTTCATTTCAAATCCTAACAAAAGGTCTACTCCGAAAGAACAACCTATCAATACGGCTAACATCGCTAGTGTAATACTGATTATTTTCATTTTCTTATCACCTTTTTTGTATCATTCCTCTTTCCTTATGGAAAATCCGCTGGTACTTTTTAGAAAAAGAGGAATACCTTTTCTTTAATAGTAGAAAATAATAAAAAATCAGGAAAGGTTTAGTGACGATGTCTCTATTTTCCCTATCCAAAAAAATAAAAAAATTAAAACAGTTAAAGAAACAAGCTCAACAAAACCAACAGCCATCCAAAGCCATACCGAGTTCTTTACTAGATCAAATCAATTCCATAAAAGAGAAAACGGGGAATAGCATTGATGTGGTCATTCGCAAATTACAGCTTGGAGATAGTAAAGGACCTGATACAGCGGTTGTCTTTGTAGAAGGGATCTCAGATAGTAAGGCAATTAATGACTTTTTGATTGAGTCCATTATGAATAATCATCCCTCTCCCAACAGCCGGCCTATTTATGACATCCTTTTTGAAAAGGTAGTAGCGCTGGGAGATGTAAAAGAAATAAAAGATTGGGACAACTTGTATCTGTCTTTAATGTCCGGCGAGAGCATTATCCTAGTTGATGGAGAAAAAAGAGCACTTAGTGCCAGTACCAGAGGCGGGGAGCAGCGTTCCATTGAAGAACCTGGCAGCCAAGTAACGGTTCGGGGTCCGCGAGATGGGTTTACTGAATCCATTCGTACCAATACTGCACTAATCCGCAGACGGATTCAAAACCCTGATTTATGGCTGGAAAATATGAAGATTGGCAGCGTTACGAAAACAGATGTATCCATTATGTATATAAAAGGCATTGCAAAGGATGAAATTGTGGAGGAAGTCCGGAATCGATTAAAAAGAATTGAAATTGATAGTATTCTTGAATCCGGTTATATTGAACAGCTTATTGAAGACCAGGCATTCACTACATTTCCAACTCTCTATCATACGGAAAGACCGGATATGGTTGCTGGTAATCTCCTTGAAGGCAGGGTTGCGATCATTGTAAATGGCACGCCATTTGTGTTAATCGCACCGGCAGTTTTTATCCAATTTTTCCAGTCGGTAGAAGATTATTACGGCCGGGCAGATATAGCCACCGCACTAAGATTCTTACGGATTTTAATATTCTTTATCTCCATTATTGCACCGGCTGCCTATATTGCGGTAACCACCTTTCATCAGGAGATGATCCCAACACAGCTGTTAGTTGCCATCGCTGCACAGAGGGAAGCAGTGCCTTTTCCTGCGTTGGTCGAAGCATTGATTATGGAAGTGGCTTTTGAGATCCTGCGTGAAGCAGGGATTAGGATGCCCAGAGCTGTTGGTTCAGCCATCTCAATCGTTGGCGCGCTGGTTATTGGTCAAGCGGCCGTACAGGCAGGGATTGTTTCCCCTGCTATGGTTATTATTGTTGCCATCACTGCCATCGCTAATTTTGCCACTCCTGCTTTTGCAGTGGCTATCTCGGCTAGATTAATTCGCTTTGGCTTTATGTTTGCTGCGGCAACCTTTGGTTTTTATGGAATCATTTTAGGGGTCATTATTTTAGCCGTACATTTATGCAGTCTTCGGTCCTTTGGGGTGCCATATTTAACCCCAATTGCCCCGCTTATCCCAGCAAACCTAGGTGATACAATCGTTCGTCTTCCAATGTGGGCGCAAAAAAAACGACCAAGGCTTTTCAGCAATAAGGAGACTCGGGTAGGAGATAATCAGAAACCACAACCTCCCGAAGGCAGAGGGATGGTCAACGATACTTTAGAAAAAGGTGACCAGGATGAACAATAAACGTATATTATTTATCCTAGTTTTTTTCGTTAGTACCCTCCTTTTATCAGGCTGTTGGAGCAAAAAGGAATTAACCGATTTGGCTATCGTGGCTGCGTTGGGAATAGACAAGAACGAACAAGGCAGATATGTGGGCACGATGCAAATTATCAATCCAGGGAACGTCACAAGCGGGATGCAGGGCGGCGGCGGGAGTCAAGGGCCTCCCATTTCTATCGTTACAGGATCAGGAGATAGTATTGTGGAGTTAAGCAGAAGCACATCCCGTAAATTATCAAGAAGACTTTATTATGCACATACCAATCTAATTGTCATTAGTGAAGAGATTGCTAAGGAGGAATCCATTAGCACTATTCTTGATCCACTGGAACGAGATGCGCAATTCCGAAGTACTGCAATTATCGTGATTGCGCAGGGATCGAAAGCTTCGGATATTGTTAAAGTGTTAACAGCAATAGATAAAATCCCATCAAATAAAGTAATCAAAACGTTAAAAATTACTGAAAAGATTTGGGGAGAAAATATCGCTGTTAGTATACAAGATGCGATAAAGATGATTGTCTCGCCCGGTAAGGAACTAGCGGTCTCAGGATTTCGTGTAAACGGAGATGTTGATAAGGGAATAACAATGGAAAATACCCAGCAAACAGAACCCGCTTCCTTACTTTTCGCAGGGAGTCTAGGCATATTTAAAAACGGGAAATTAATACAATGGGTTGATGGTGAGACAGCAAGAGGGTCGGTATTTCTTCTCGACAAATTAAATGCATCTGCTATTGGTGTAGAGTGGGAAGGAAAAGACGAGGCGATATCATATGAATTAATCAGACAAAAAACAAAAGTAAGTGCAAAAATGGAAAAAGGAAAGCCCCGCGTATCCATTGAGGTCCAGGCGGAAGGGAATATTGGTGAAACAAAAGTGCCGATAGATCTTAATAATCCCCATTTACTTTTAAAATTAGAAAAAGAAATAGAAAAGGAAATAAAAAAAGAAATTACTATGGCTATAAAGATTGCCCAAAAAAGTAAATCGGATATTTTTGGTTTTGGAGAGGCACTTCATCGAACAAACCCTAAGGAATGGGGAAAAATGGCCTCTAAATGGAATGATGTTTATTTTCCAGAAGTAAAAACAGATATAGTAGTAGACGCATTTATTCGTCGAACAGGATTACGCAACAACCCCCACCAAGTTAATCAGTAATAATTAAAAAGGATGAAAAGGAAGTGACAAAAGCGTGGAAAAGGCAAATATAAGCTTATACCAGCTTTTTGTCCTAATCTTGTTATTTGAACTCGGCAGTGCGATTTTGGTCCCTTTGGCAAGTGATGCCAAACAAGACGCCTGGCTGGCCATTCTGTTCGGAATGGCAGGAGGACTATTTTTATTCTGGGTACATTACCGTTTATTTCTTTATTATCCAGAGTTAGTCCCCCCGCAATATATGCAAAAGCTGCTTGGAAAAATAGCAGGTACACTCCTTGCCTTTTGTTATATTATTTTGTTTATGTATTCGGCAGCCAGGGTACTTCGTGATTTTGGAGAAATGCTCCTGACTTTTGCCTATCTTGAAACTCCTTTATTTATTGTAAATGCTTTGTTGATGCTGGTTATTATTTATGCTGTTAGCAAAGGGATTGAGGTTGTGGCAAGGACAGGAGAGTTATTTTTCCTGTTTATCTATTTCCTTGCCATAACCGGTTTTATTCTGATTCTATTCTCTGGGCTTATTGATGTGAATAATTTAAAACCTATACTAGAGCGAGGCATTTTACCTGTAGTGAGAGTATTTTATACTCAAACCCTATATTTCCCATTCGGTGAAATAATCGTATTTTCAATGATTTTCCCCTATATAGCAAACAAAAAAAAGGCGAAAAAAGTAGGTCTTTTTGCTATAGGGCTAAGCGGAATTAATCTGGCCATTACGATGGCGATTAATATTGGCGTATTGGGTGTTGACCTTACTGCCCGGTCGCAATTTCCGCTTTTAAGTACCATTCAAGGCATACAAGTGGCAGAATTTCTGGAACGTCTGGATGTTTTTTTTATGATATCTACCGTCATCTGTATTTTTTTTAAAGTAAGCATATATTTTTATGCTGCCGTTGCTAGTACCGCGGTCATATTTAAGATAAAGGAACCCTCAAGGTTAACATATCCCATGGGTATGGTTATTTTGTTCATGTCTGTGACGATCGCAAGCAGTTATGCAGAGCATTTAAAGGAAGGGTTGGAATTTGTTACACGCTATGTGCATCCGTTCTTCTTAATTTTGATTCCCACACTGCTGTTAGGGATTGCCTTTTTAAAAAACAGAAAAAAGAAGAGTCCTCAATAAATTTAAAGGACAAGGAGCCATGGCCCTTGTCCTTTTTGCGAGTTAACAATGATATACCTTTATCCGGTTCCTTCCATTATCCTTAGCCTGATATAAAGCCCTATCAGCTTCCATTATTAAGGAAGCGTGCTGATGGCTATTCGTAACCTTCATCGTGGAAATACCGATACTAAGGGTAATACGTTCACTTATAGAAGATCCCTTATGTGGAATATGTGCTTGCTTAACCGTTTCCTGTATAGAGCGAGCAACCTCAACAGCTTGGTCAACATTTCGACCAGGGAGTAACACGACAAACTCCTCTCCTCCATACCTAGCTGCTAAACCATCTGGTTCTAAAGGAAGTTCCTTTAGGATGCCGCCGATACTTTGAAGACAAGAATCTCCAGCCTGGTGGCCATACAAGTCATTGAACGCTTTAAAGAAATCAATATCAATTAGCATGAGGGATAGTAATTCCGAATGAGCTGTTAGCTGCCCCCATGTTTTCTCTAGAGTGTCATCAAAGCATCGGCGGTTAGCTATCCCCGTTAACCCGTCGACCATTGAAAGCTTTTGGAATAGTTGATTGGCCTCCTGAAGCTTTTGTTCCGCCTTTTTTTCTTCTGTCACATCACGATAGATCCATAAGTAGCCATCAAATCGACCATTCTCCTCCATCGGAACCGCATCCATTTCTATCATACGCCCGTCTTTCAGTTGGACTTTTTCAGCACGACATAGCTGATGACTCTCAGCAATCTCCTTCTTTTTTAACTGATAGGAGTCGAAGTTTTGAATGATATCCCTTGCATCACTCATCAATTGCTGTTGATACTCTTCCTCATTTTCATTTCCTCTAGGTTTGAACGTAAATAAATTTAAATACGAATCATTATATAAGGTTGTATTACCGTTCTCATCTTCCGCCTTCACACCATAAGGCAGGGAAGCAATCAAGGTCTTGAGTTTCATGGTTGTTTGTCTAAGTTCCTCTTCTGCCTTTTTCCTCAAGGTTATATCCCTGCTGACAGAAATCACCTGGATTTTACCATCTGGACCTTTTATAGGAGTGCCTCTCATCTCTAAATAAAGCCACTCTCCGTTGTTATGCATGCATCGGTATTCAATCTCTGCTGCTCTCCACTCAGCAATCATTTCATGAAAAAAGTGAAAAATCCTTTCCCAATCATCCGGATGTATATGGGTAATCGGATAACTTCCAATATAATCATCTAGATTTCTTCCCAAAATAGCAGCATGCGAAGGGGATGCATAGAGTACTAAACCATCTTCTGCTAAAACAGCCACCATATCTGACATATTTTCTGTTATAAAACGGTAGTTACTTTCATTCTCCATGAAAGCAGCAACATTGGGTCTGCGTGAGGAAAGACACGTTAATGTTCCTGAAAAAGAAATAATATGTTGGTTAACATCTAAATCTGCCCTCAAAAACAAGTGAGCATCTGCTGCCACTCCCTGTTTGGACACCACTCCAATTTCCAAGACTATACCGTCTCGACGCCCTTCAACTAATATATCAAAATGCTGTTGAAGGACGATTTCGTCTTCCCCTTTTACATATTTCGTAAAGTTGGTTCCTAAAGTTTCTTCTACTGTATATGAAGTTAAATTGATCCATTCAGCATTCAAGGATGTGAAATTCATGTTTATATCAAGTTGAAAAATGACTGCATTTTTAACATCAATAATTTCCTGATACTTATTTGGATTTTGTTTAGTAGAGATATTCTTGATGTCCATTATTCACAGTACCTTTCTTTATTCGTAATAAATCCGATTATAACAGTGGAATGGTATGGAAAGATAGGTCAAATAAATTGGTAAAACGTGCGCTGGTACTTAAGATGGTGCAAATGAAAAATAGCACCTCGCATCAGGGCAGGGTGCTATTTTTATTATTAAGTTCTCAGGTTGTCTTAAATTATTCCAGGTCAGGCTTTATGATATCAGCCTCAACCCGGCTCATGAACTCTTCTACTGCGCTGTACCCTTGCTGCTGTAAATACCAGTTATTCGCTGCTGCCTCAATTAACCCTGCCACATCCCGTCCAGGCTGGAGCTGGATTTCCATGGAGGGAATTTTAACCCCCATATAGTCGGTATAATGATATTCTTGCTCTAAATCGTTATAAAGTGCATCCTTTTCCCACTTCGTTAAATGAATATCAAGAGAAATTCGGGTTTCATCCTGGAAGGCTTTACGCCCGTATAAGCGGACCACATTTAACAATCCAATACTGCGAAGAGCCAGGAACTCCCTGAGTTTCCCATCATGTGTACCCAAAATAGTTTGCGTACTTAACTTCTTAAGAACAACCATATCATCTGATACCAGGCGGTGTCCGCGGCGGATCAAAGTATGTGCCGTCTCACTTTTTCCTACCCCCGAGCTTCCGCGAAGTAAGATCCCAATCCCAGACACATTCATACACACTCCATGAACAGCAATTTCTGGTGCAAGCGCCTTCACCAAAAACGCATCCAATTTCGAGATAAATTCTGATGTTGTCTCAGGTTTGTTAGTAACTAACAAGGGAATGCCCTGTTCTGTACAATGGTGCATCAAATAAGTAAGTCCCTCTTCACCCGCTGTTACAATAAAACAAGGCGGATGGTAGTGAACGATATTACCGATTCGAATTTTGCGTTCTTCTTTACTTAACTTATGTAAGTAGGTAATTTCCTTTTTTCCTAAAATTTGAATCCGCTCTGTTGGAAAAAAGTCAAAATGTCCTACAAATTCCAGCCCAGGCCGATGCACCTGTGATTGCGTAATGACCTTCTGCAGTTTGTCTTCTCCCGCCAGTACTTTCAATGAATATTTTTGAACCAAGTTTTCTATCGTTACTTTTTTCAATCTAACCTCACGTCCTATTAACCTTTTTATAGAATTATACTTAAGATTATTGGAAACGTCATCCATTTAGGTAGAAGTATACATCCACTATTGTTACCGGCGTTTTGCCTTGTCTCGATTTAGAGGCACAATTAAGTATTGTGACCGAATTACTGCGTCACCCTGATTTTCAGGCACAATACTCCCACTATTGTTACCGAGTCGCTGCCTCACTTCGATTTTCGGGCACAATACTCCCACTATTGTTACCGAATCTCTGCCTCACTTCGATTTTCGGGCACAATACTCTCACTAACGAAATCCAGCTCCCATTTTCCGGGCACAGTCCAAATGCCAAATTTCAAAAAAGTGATTTTATAAAAAGGCTCTATTAAAAATAAATTCGATTTCACTGTGTTTGGAAAATAAGCGGAGAATTTCCGCTTAAATTAGGAAATACCCATGTTTCATTAAAGATAGGCGGAGTTTTTCCGCTTATTGTTTCTAAATCATTGTAATTTGTCTTATTTAAGGCAGTTAAGCGGAATATCTCCGCTTATATCTGCTCTTAAGGTTCCTCTATAAACAATAGCCGGAAATTCTCCGCCTATGAATTCTCAACCCTACAAAAAAATCAACAATGAATAATAACAGAGCCTAAAAAAAACCGACCACTAGGTAGTGGTCGGGCATGAAATCTGTGTTTATCGCAATCTTTCTTTCTGAGAACGCATCACACTATCTATTTTTCTACTTTTCTCCGCTTAACAGCAAAGAACGTTACACCCGCGGCAACTAAACCAAGTCCAACTAAGATAAGGTTAAAGCTGTTTGTTGCTGTGTTTGGCAAATTGCCTGGTTTCTGTGAACCTTGCTTTTCAGGTGTTGAATCGGTTTCGGTGACTTTACCTGGAACTGGGGTTTCTTGCTCAGAAGGAGCTTTTCCTTCTTCAACAGGCACCTCACCCGGTTCTTCACTTTCTTCCGGAGGAGTCTCCTCCTTGACACCCGCTGTTTTAACAACGGTTGTTCCATAGATAATACGTTCAAAGTCATCACTAAACCCAACGACCTCAATAGTATATTCCTTATCGCTCTCAAGGTCATTTATAGTGTAGACAGAACCATCAACGTCACTCGCAACTTCTTCGCCATCAATCGTTACATAATAAAGGTAATCCTCGTAGCCGTCCTCCGTCACTGGCGCCCAGCTAATCTCTATGGAATTCTCTGTTACCTTATTGACTATAAGATCGAGATATTCATAACTGACCATAATACCCTTGTCTTCTAAACGCTGAATGACAGAAAGAGCATCCGATCCTTCTGACAAATCTAAAGGATTTTTCATCAGTAACACATATTGTAAATTCTCTAATTTTAGTAAGCTTGAAATATCTTCAATTTCGTTATAGGCAATGTTAAGAATTTCAAAACCTAAGCCTGTTAAGGACTGAATTTCTTTAATTTTATTCCCTTGCAGCGATAGCATAGAAAGATTTGTAAGCTGTGATAAACCACTGATATCCTTCACTTCATTATTATCTAAAAGTAACATTTCAAGGTTTGTTAATGAGATCAAATCTGAAATGTCAGCCAAATGATTATTGTTTAAGGATAGATACATTAAATTTGCTAAACCAGTTATCGGCCCCAGCGTACGAATATCATTAGAATCCAAGATTAATTCTTCTAGATTAGCAGCAAACTCTAAACCATCCAGCTTCTCAATCCCTCGATCACTGGCATCTAAGCTTGTTAAAATCTTCATATCACTCTCGTATATATCACGAGAGGAAATATGCAGGGAATCTTGCACTGCTTCTTTAAGTGCTTCATCCGGGAACGAAATAACTTTACCTGCTGGTACCGGCAGTGTAGTCACATAGTTATAGGCACTACCCCAAATAACACCTGCGCTATCGACTGCTTCTACTGAAATTTCATACTCAGTAATCGGTTTAAGATTAGTAAATTCATAATTATTCTCTTCGACTGGAATCTCTGCCACTAAATCACCGTCAAGGTAGAGTTTATATTTACTAATGAAATCAGTAATTCCAGGGAAACTGAATTGAATCCCAACAGAGGATTCCTCCACTTCCTGAATGAATATTTCGTTACTGTCTTCCATCCATTCCACGGATACATCGTTTGAGAGAAGATTTTTTAACACTTCAACATCTTCGGAGCCTTTTGAAAAATCAAGACCCTCGTTATCGTATAACGTCACATAAGTGAGTTTTGTTAGTTCATTAAGGACTGTAATATCTTCAATTTGGTTAGAAGATAAATAGAGAGATTCTAGATTGGTTAACTGAATTAACTCATCAAGACTTGTAATCAAATTTTCATCTAAATCAAGAAACACTAGATTGGTCAGATTACGAAGCGGCGATAGATCTTCAATTTGGTTGCCAAAAAGCGTTAGATCCTCTAAATTAACAGCTGATTCAAGACCTGTTAAATTACTAATGTCTGAATAACTAGCATCGAGGCTAGTCAAATTTTCCATATCTTCTTTATAAATGTCACGATGACCAATTTTCAATTGATTTTTGATCGCATTTTTTAAATCTTCGTCAGCAAATACCACAGCCTCTCCTCTTGGGGCAGCTGGTGTGGTAACTTCCATACTTACAGACTCATTTGTTCCATCCTTGTAGACATAGTCTACTTTTAACATATACGAAGTCTCAGGCAATAATCCTGAATACGTATAAGATGTAGTGTATACATCGGTAATTTCTTCAACCAACTTGTCATTTAAATAAACAAGGTATTTTTCTACTTCTTCGGAATCAATATGCTCATCCCACTGTATGGAGATAGATTGGTCATTGATTGCTTCAATCTTTATATCTTTTTTAAGGATAAGCTTTTCGGCAGGGAACACCATTTCAATGGGATTTGTTACATAATTCCCCTCGCTCTTAATGGTGAATTCCTCCATAATATCTTCTTCTGTGGTGTAGTTATAAGTAGTGAACTGGTACGTTCCTGGAGGAAGATTTAGTTCACGGGATTCTATATCGGAATCTATAAAATAGCCTTCCTCATCCAAATAACCATAAAAACTAACTTCGGAATTCTCTTCACTTATACCTTCAATGAAAAAGTCAAAGCCCCAAGGAATCTCACCTGAGTCAGATACCACCTTGATTGTGGCCGGGACAGCCTCTACTTTGAGGGGTGCTGCTAATTTCGTCTCTGCTTGTCCAACAAAAGTATGTTCAAGAGGATTGCTTCTTATTTGTTCACCTGTAGGCAGGGTTGCAGCGATTTCATACTTATACAATGTATTCTTTTCAACAGTTTGATCTTCATAAGAATACCTTCTGACATTTTCTTTAGCTGTTTCATTTGAAGGGACCGGTGTGATGTCCAGGACCTCTCCATTTTTTATTAATTGGTAGTTCGCTGCTTCCTCTTCCTGATCATTCTCTACTTCCCAAACAAGAACCGTTGAATTCTTGTTATCTGTAATATCTAGTAAATGTAACACTGTCGCAGCGTTAGCCTTTACACTAGCGAATGGGCTAAACAAGGAGAAGAATAATACTAGAACAATTGACAGGTTCGTCCATTTTCGATTATGCAAACCGTACCCTCCTAAAAATAATAGTTTACTAACTTAAATATTATATATCGCAATAGGGACATTTGATATACATTTTTTCAAAATTCTTACATATTTCGACATTCTAAATATACGCTTTCAAAGTGTTTTTCCATAACAAGCTTTTAGCAATACTGTGTAAATGGAACTATATTATAGAACACCCCACTAACCAAACAAGGCAATTCAAATCATATTTAATAAAAAAATAGAGTCTTTTTTCACAAAATATTTAAATTTCTATTAAAAAACATTAACAAGTTAGTTATAATGAAAAATGGAAAATAAAGAGAAATAAGGGGGAAGTTAGAAAGATGACACTTTATGGGGGAATTGTTTTAATTCATGTTTTATCGGCAGTAATAGGAATGGGGCCAAGTTTTGTTTTTCCAATCATTCAATCGTTTGGTACAACAAAGCAAAGTTTACAATTGATTAATCACATCCTTGAAAAAGCAGAAAAAGTCGTGATGATTGGAAGTATTCTTTTACTGCTTACTGGATTAACAATGGGTGCACTAAATCCAAACTTATTTTCACAAATTTGGTACATTACTTCTATTATATTGTTCTTCGTTGCTCTATATCTATCAGTTGGATTTGCGGGAAAAAGAACAAAACAAGCGGTGGCCATTTTGGATAAGCATAAAGGTGACGATATTCCAAGTGAAGTTAAAACACTTAACAAATCCGTGGGAATGGCAGGAGCAGGTTCTGCGTTAATCGCAGTTGTAATGATTTTCCTCATGTCTGTTAAGCCATTTTAAGCAATATCTATATACATAGACAAGAGGCGCAGATTCAACTCTGCGCCTCTTGCCGTGAAACGAATATTCCGAAAACCAAATACTCAAACCTTTGTTTTTAAGTGCATCACTATGCTTTCTTTGAGATAATTTTACTTTTTAAAGGAATTGGCTGTTCATTTTTTGCTGACATGATTTTCAGTTCGTTTGTTAACCCTTTATAGGTGGAATAACACATAAATAGCATTAAAACGGCTAGCGGAATCGACGTTGCCACGAGGGCTGATTGCAGACCCGACAAACCACCTGTCATAATTAGTACAGCGGAAACGGCTGCGATGATGACACCCCAAATGATTTTAGTAGTATGAGTTGGATTCGGGTGACCGTTTTCACTAATCATACCAAGTACAAAAATGGCTGAATCGGCGGATGTGATAAAGAAAATAAGCACAAGAACCATTGCTAAAATACTTAAGAATGTACTCATTGGGAAGTATTCGAAAAATTTAAACAGAGCAGAAGTTACATCTGATGATACTGCATCTGCGATGGCTGTTTTGCCTTGGTTTTCGATTAGATCAATCGCTGAACCTCCCATTACTGCAAACCATAAGAAGGAACCAAGAACAGGTATAAAGATAGCCCCCATCATAAACTCTTTAATGGTTCGTCCTTTCGATATCCTCGCGACAAAGCTTCCTACAAGCGGTGCCCAAGCAATCCACCAGCCAAAGTAGAATAGTGTCCAGCTTCCGATCCATGATCCGTCACTGTAAGGCTCCGTTCTGAATGACATACCGATAAAGTTTTGGGCATAGTCCCCAATTCCTTGTAAAAAGATTTTTAAGATTGATTGTGTGGGTCCAAGTACCAGCATAAAAGCTAATAATAGAAAAGCCAGCGTCATATTCAAATTGGATAAATGTTTCATGCCGCTCTGCAGCCCCGAAACCGTTGATCCAAGATAGAGGACCGTTACAACTGCAATGATGATAACTTGGGTAAGAAACCCTACGGGAACACCCCATAAATAATTCATCCCGCTATTCACTTGCAATGTCCCAAATCCTAGAGAGGTAGCAATTCCAATTACAATAGACAGGGTAACAATGATATCAATAAACTTTCCGAACCCGCCATTAATTCTGTCTCCTACTAACGGGTAAAAGGTGGAGCTTAAGGAAGAAGGCAGTTTTTTTCTAAATTGGAAAAATGCTAAGGAAACTCCTACAACGGCATAACATGCCCAAGCTGATACACCCCAGTGCAGATAGACAAATTGCATGGCCAGCTTTGCCGATTGTTCGGACGATGCTTGTCCAAAAGGGGGATCAATATAGTAAGATACAGGTTCTGCAACACCCCAAAACACAAGACTAATGCCAATAGAAGCACTGAAAAGCATGGCAATCCATGTACTCGTTTTAAATTCAGGACGATCAGTGTCATCACCTAGCCGAATATGTCCAAATCTAGACAAACCAATATGCATACAAAAAGCAAAGAAGAGAAAAACACTGCCGAGAATAAACCAGCCTAAATTATTATAGATGAAATTTAGAGATGAGCTTGAGAAATTCTCTAACTGTTTAGGTGCAAATATACCGACACTTATTAAAGCTAAGCTTATTGCCAATGAAAAATGGAATACGGTTTTCTTACCCTGCATACAAACACTCCTTTATTGATTTTTAAATGTAAGCGATTTCTAAATATGGTAAAAAAATCGTAAATGAGTTCATTGAATTAGTTGCTGATTTTAAGAATAATCTGAAATCATATGAAGGATATCCCCTCATATGATTTCATTTATTTTTACACCTTTGATGAAATAGTAGATTCAATAATTTCAATAATCTTGTCTGCTACTTCAGACGTCGAGGCCGTACCATTCATATCTGGTGTTAGCACTTCGCCTTCTACCAATAGCTTTTCAATCGCTTCAAGCACCATCTTTCCATATGCTTCATAGCCGAAAAAGTCGAGCATCTGACTTGCCGACCATATCGTTGCTAACGGATTCGCAATACCTCGTCCTGCAATGTCAGGTGCAGACCCATGGATAGGCTCAAACATGGATGGATAGTCTCTTTCCGGATTAATATTTGCCCCTGCAGCCAGCCCAATTCCTCCGGCAATGGCCGCACCTAAATCGGTCAGAATGTCACCAAAAAGGTTGGATGTGACGACCACTTCAAATCGCTTCGGATCTTTAATCATCAGCATTGCCGCTGCGTCGACAAGGTAGGATGCAGTTTTTACTTCAGGATACTCAGCACTCACTTCTTCAAAAACCTGATCCCAAAAGACCATTGAATAATTCAAGGCGTTTCCCTTCGATATACTTGTCAGCGACCTTCCTTCTTTTTTTGCCGTTTCAAATGCATATCGGATAATCCGCTCTGTTCCCTTTCTGGAAAAAACACTGTTTTGTAAAACCACTTCGTGATCTTGTCCTTTAAACAGCCAATCGCCAGCACCAGAATATTCACCTTCACTGTTTTCACGGATGAACAGCATATTAATATCTTCCCTGTTCACATCATTCAAGGCTGTTTTCGCCCCTTTTAATAAAGTCACGGGACGTATATTCACATACTGATCAAAGCTTTTTCTAATTTTTAGTAATAAATCCCACAATGAAATGTGGTCAGGGACGCCGGGAAAACCAACTGCCCCCAAATATATGGCATCAAACTCTTTTAGCTGCTCAACGCCGTCATCTTCCATCATTTTTCCATGTTTCGAATAAAATTCACACCCCCATGGAAAATAGGTAAAGTCGAATTGGAAAGTTGAATCGATGCTGGCTACTTTATTTAAAACCTTGATCCCCTCGTTAATCACTTCTGGTCCAACACCGTCACCAGCAATTACCGCAATTTTTAGATTTTTCACAATAAAAAACTCCCTTTTATCATATCAAAATTTGTATCATTGAACCTAAAGAATTGTCTAGCGCAAGCAGTCCATCTTCTTGCAGATTTGTGCAAA
Source organism: Neobacillus niacini (assembly GCF_019749295.1). Classification (GTDB taxonomy): domain Bacteria; phylum Bacillota; class Bacilli; order Bacillales; family Cytobacillaceae; genus Neobacillus; species Neobacillus niacini_D. The sequence continues at coordinate 59,408 of NZ_JACWFG010000025.1, read as the reverse complement.
GGAAGCTTGCGCTTTTCTAATCAGCTATGATTCCAGACAACCATTTTCATTTCAGTCATTTCTTCCACCGCATACTTAATTCCCTCACGCCCTGTACCACTTTCTTTTACTCCGCCGTAAGGCATCTGATCAACACGGAATGTTGGTATGTCATTTATTATAACTCCGCCTACATGTAATTCCTGTGAGGCAAAAAGAGCATTTTTCACATTATTTGTGTATATACCAGCCTGAAGTCCAAAGCGAGAGTTATTTACTTCTTTTATCGCTTCCTCTACTGAACTTACTTTATTCACAACAACCACCGGTGCAAAGGCTTCCTGACAAGAGACCTTTAAATCGTGGTCCGCATCGGTTATAATCGTTGGCTCAAGTATACCATCCACCATCTTTCCTCCTGCCGCGATGTTGGCAGTACTGCCTTCTGTTTCGCCAATCCAGCCTGCTACACGTTCTGTTTCACTCTTTGAAATTAATGACGAAATATAGGTTTCCGGATCAAATGGATCGCCCATTTTCAATTGCTTGGTCGCTGCCGTGAATTTCGTTACAAATTCTTCATAAACCTCTTCATGAGCATAAACTCGCTGTAAGGAAATACACACCTGTCCTTGGTTAGAGAATGCTCCCAGGATACAGCGGTCGATAATTTGATCAATATCAATGCCTTTATCAATAATTAATGCTGAATTGGAACCAAGCTCCAATGTTGTCTTTTTTAATCCAGCTTTACTGCGGATACCAATTCCTACGCTCGGGCTTCCCGTAAAGGTAACCATATTCACTCGGTAATCTTCCACAATTGCTTCCCCTACTGTTCCACCAGGGCCTGTCACAACATTTAGTGCGCCAGCTGGAAGACCTGCTTCTTCAAAGAGTTCAGCGATAAAGAGCGCAGAAAGCGGTGTCTGTGAAGCAGGTTTTAAGACAATCGTGTTTCCTGCAGCAATCGCCGGACCTACTTTATGGGCGACAAGGTTCATCGGAAAATTAAAGGGTGTGATGGCACCGATTACTCCAATCGGTTCTCTTACTGTATATCCGAATCGGCCAACACCGCCTGGCGCTGCATCGAAAGGAATCGTTTCGCCATGAATTCGTTTTGCTTCTTCTGCTGCAAATTTATATGTTTCAATGGTTCTTCCCACTTCTGCCTTGGAGAACATAATCGGTTTTGCGGACTCACGTGTAATAATCTCAGCTGCTTCATCTGCTCTTTCTTTTAAAAGAGAAACAACATTTTCCAAAATCTCTGCCCGCTGATGGGCAGGCATTTTCGCCATTACTCCACGTGCTTCGTAGGCAGCATCAATCGCTATTTTTGTGTACTCTTTATCTGCCATCGCAATCTGAGCTATTTCCTCTCCTGAATACGGGGAGCGAAGTGGTGCATATGTCGGTGTCTCTACTTTTAGACCATTGATCATTAGGAACTGTTTCGTTAACGTTAATTCACTGATAATTTTACTCATTGAGGGCCTCCAATACCATTTCATGAAATTGTAATATTGCTTTTTCTGAGGATGAATATCTGCCTTTATTAAAAGCACGAGAACGGAAACCAATTTGCTCCAGTTCTACAAGCTCGATATCTTCTTGACGAACTTGCTCCGCAAATGCTACTAAGTCTTTTTCATCTTGAGTCAGGTTTTCATCGCGGAAATAGTAGGTATAGACAGCTAAGGATGTTTCGTGATCAATTGGGATCATTTGAATGGTCGCCATATTACCAGGACCTGGATAGATGGTCACCATTAAATTCGGCCATAACCAGTAAAACGAACCGCCCTGCATTTCGGCTTCATCTAGGCTAACACTTCCATATTTTTTATCTGGTTTTACCACAGTCCCTTGGATCGAATAATTGTCACAGGTAATGATTTGGTAATCATTCATATCCAGGGCTGCAACGAAACCTGGATGGGCAACATGGCAATGGTCGCATTCTAAATAGTTGTCGATATAAGCTTTCCAGTTTGCTTTGACCACACGAGTTCTTTGATGAGTTCTTTTCAACTCACTTAAGAATGGGAACTTGCTCAATTTTTCAAAAAAGTCACCAAATGACTCGCTTAACGGCTTTGCATTATCATCAAGATTTACGAAAATTAATGATTCCATAATACCGATGGAGACAGATCGTAAACATGCATCCTTCACACAAGCCGCATCTTCTCCTCGAAAGTTAGGCGCTTTATTCAACTGACCATCAAGCTTGAAGGTCCAGCCATGATACCCGCATTGCAAGATTTTCTTGTTTCCAGCCTCTGTTCTTTCAAGCTTTGTCGCACGGTGCGGACAAACATTGTAAAAAGCGCGTATCACTTCATCTTTTCCTCGGTTTACAATAATCGGCTCTCCTGCTACATCAACGGTAAAAAAGTCTCCTGGCTTTTCTACCTGGCTAACATGTCCTACTAGCTGCCATGATTTTGAAAAAACAAGATCCATTTCTTTTTCCAACACTTTTGGGTCAGTATATTTGTCATATGGTAACGATCTTTCAAATGTACGATTTGTTGCATTTTGCACTTGGTTATAAGCCATTATTTTTTCCCCCATAAAATAGATTCATTTTATTAAACTCTTACTACCTGGTCCTTCGTATCTTTATTGCTTTTTGCTTTTTTCTCCATCATGCTCGTACTATGCAGGGGCTGTACTTTGGAATCTGGATCCAGGTAGACCTTCGCATTACTTACAGCTGTCGGCGCTTCCCCAAAACCGCTGGCAATCAGCTTTACTTTTCCTTTATACGTACAAATATCCCCTGCAGCATAAATACCTTTTATATTTGTTTCCATTTTGGAATTGACTACAATTGAATTCCCTTCGATCTCCAAACACCAGTCTTTTATCGGTCCGAGTGAGGAGACAAATCCGTAATTGACAAGGATATCATCTACTTCAATTTCCATTGACTTGCCGCTGTTCGCTTCTGTCAAAGCGACCTTTTCTACCTTGTTTTCTCCTATTAGTTCGACTGGAACATACGGTGTTAAAACCTCTACTTTTGATTTTTTCAGCAATTCAACACTGTGTTCATGGGCACGGAACTTATCTCTCCTATGAATGAGGTATACTCTTTCAGCTATTGGTTCAAGCATTAACGCCCAATCCACCGCAGAATCACCACCCCCAAATACAGCAACCCTTCGTCCGGAAAATTGATTTAAATCCTGAACGAAATAGTGGATATTAGCGCTTTTAAATTTTTCTTCGCCCGGCAGTTTCAGCTTCCGCGGCTGGAATGCACCATTTCCAGCAGTAATGATGACTGCTTTCGTATAATGAGTTCCTTTGTTCGTTAAGATCGCAAAAGACTGATCTGCAAGCCGGGTGATGCTTTCAACGGATTCCTCTAAGCAAAGTGTTGGTTCAAACTGATTCATCTGCGTCATTAAATTATCAATGAGCTCTCCTGCTCTCACCTTTGGAAGCCCAGCAATATCATAAATATATTTTTCAGGGTACAACGCAGACAATTGTCCACCTAATTGAGGAAGACTTTCGATTACTTTTACGGAAGCTTGGCGCATTCCTGCATAGAAGGCAGTAAATAAACCAACTGGCCCTCCGCCGATAATGGTAATATCAAATGTTTCTCGCTGATCTCCCATAAAGTCCCTCCCAATAGTTTGTTGGCTAACTCGCATCCTTCACCAACGAAACAAATAATAAATGATTCATACACTTTCTAATGCAAGTATTGTGCCAATGTTGTTAAATCAAGAAACATACAGAACTTATTATAAAAATTTGCTGAATATTACGAATAAATGAGTTAAAATTGACTCATTGTTACGGAAATTGAAGCAAAAACAACTCACTTTCAAAAGAGAGGGCTAGCCAATGAAAATATCTAAACACACAGGCAATGTTGAAATGACTGTACAAACTCTATTAAAGATTCTAGATCACTCCTCTGACGAAATCTTCGTCCTTGATGGCGAAAAGCGAATTCTTTATGTCAATCAGGTTTGTGAAAAGCACTATGGGCTTAAACCAACAGATGTGATTGGAAAATTCAATGTCGAACTGTTCGAGAAAGGTTATTGGAAGCCTTCGATTGTACCAGAAGTTTACAGAAGGAAAGAGCCATGCTATATGAGGCAGGTCACAAATATCGGGGCTGAGTTAATGACCTCTGCGGTGCCAATCTTAAACGAAAACGGAGAAATTGATCTCGTTGTGATCACATCAACTCAGGTAGAAACGATTAAGATGATGAAGGCGAAGGAAGAGAAGGTTGAGTCAAAATTAACTCAAGAGATAAGCGATGGATCTCAAATTATTACAAATAGCGGTAAGATTAAGAGTATCTTAGAGTTTTGCAAAAAAGTAGCACCGACAGATTCAAATATTCTTATTTTAGGAGAGTCTGGAACAGGAAAGAGCGTGCTGGCTCAATATATCCATAAGATTAGCAGACGGAAAAATGGACCATTTCTAGCCATCAACTGTGCGGCTATTCCTGAGGAATTATTAGAGTCAGAGCTGTTCGGCTATGCAAAAGGGGCCTTTACCGGTGCAAGTCATTTGGGGAAACAAGGACTGATTGAAGCAGCAAATGGCGGTACTTTATTTTTAGATGAAATCGGGGAAATGCCTCTATCTGTACAGGCAAAACTTCTGCAGGTCATTCAGGAGAAGCAATTTATTCCGGTCGGAAGCAATAAAGTAAAAAAAGTGGATATTCGAATTATGGCAGCAACCAACAAAAACTTAGCTGATTTGGTGAAAGACAAAGCATTTCGCGAAGATTTATTTTACCGTTTGAATGTAATTGATATTCATTTACCGCCGTTATCGGAAAGAAAGGAAGATATTGTTCCGCTTATTTATAACTTTTTAAATAAATTTAATCAAAAATATAATGAAAATAAAGTGATTTCCGATGAATGCCTGAATATTCTTATTCACTATTCCTGGCCAGGCAATATCCGTCAGCTTGAAAATTTAATGGAACGTTTAGTAATCGTAAGCAATTCCATTATTCAACTCGCCGATATACCAGATATTATCAATGAAAGTGTCGGACAGGTTACGCAGCTCGCCCTTCCAAACTCGTTGGATAAAGCGCTTGATGAAACGAAGAGAACCTTTATTAGAAGGTCCTTTCAAACGTACAAATCTTCTAGAAAAGTAGCAAACGACCTCGGCATCAGCCAAACAAAAGCAGCAAACCTAATTAGAAAATATTGCTCTGATTTGATAAGTAATTAAGTTATCTATAAAATGTGCGGGTCCCCATTACTAAGCTAGCTGATTTTTGGCTTATTATTTCGAAAACGCTTTTAATGGTGCAGAAACGTTGGAATCTTTCCCAATGTTCCGTGCTCACCCATGTCAGGTGGTATGAAGGACATATGTCCCTCTTGGAACAAAAGATTTGTCCTTCATAAGCGGGATGAAGGACAAATCTCGCCTCTGGAACAAGAGATTTGTCCTTCATAAGCGGGATGAAGGACATATGTCACCTTTGGAATAAGAGATTTATTCTTCATAAGCGGGATGAAGGACATATGTCTCCTCTGAAACAAGTGATTTGTCCTTCATAAACGGTACGAAGGACAAATGTCGTCTAAGGAGTAAGAGGTATTCTGCCAACCTAGAACCGCCGGAACCGTCCCCACGGCCCCCCTTGGCCCCACCAATAGTCCCATTGTCGTTTGACTCTTTTTATTGTATATTAGGATTGCAATCGTTTGCATTAAATGTTTTATTCAATGTAAGCGATTTCTAGCCAGAGATTAATAAATTAGAAGTTTCTTCATTATGTTATACGGTGTTTCCCCATATTAGGAATTTGGAAACTCGCACTGCATGACTCTTCTTTTTTTACATTTTGCGCAAACGATTGCACAAGTAGGGTTATTCTAAGAGTAACAGACCTTTACAGCAACTGACTCGCATCAAAACACTCTTATACTGCCCGATTTTTGAATTTCATAAGGGGGTAATGTGTTAATGAGAAAAACCGCAAAAAGAACGTACTCCATGATCATGACTGTAATTATGCTTTTGAGCTTGTGGATGCCATATATCCCAAGCCAGGAAGCTTATGCAGCCGAGACGAAGGCGGAGACAACTGCTTCAACTGATCGCGAAATTCGTTTCACGTATATTCGTGACGATAAAACATTTGGCGATTGGAACATTTGGACTTGGAATACTGGCGTTAGTGATGGTCAAGTTACGTTTGACACTTATCAAGACAACTATGCCAAAGCTGCTATTCCCGTAAGCTCAGAAACTACTCAAATGGGCTTTGTACTACGCAGCACGTTTGACTGGAATACCGCCCAAAAGGAGTTTGGCGATCGTTTTATTCCGGTTAATAAAAACGACTCGATTACAAAAGCTTATATCACAAGTGGTGTAGAACAAATCCGCATCGTTCCAGACGGATCGGCCCCTGTTATCGACCAGGGAAATGCGACATTCTACTATCGTGATAAACAGCTTTTTGCAAATGACGCGATGAATACCATCGAAAAAGTAGAATTAATGTTCAATGGAAAAACAACACCAATGACGTTTGAGCCGGAGAATGAGAGATTTGTAGTGACCTACAACAACATTCCGAATGGCAAAAATGAGTATACCTACCTTGTGACCAAAAAAGATGGCACAAGCGAGGAAGTAAGTGACCCTTATAACACTGTTAACGGCGTTTCTGTGATAGATTTCCAGAAAGCTGAACTAACGGTTTCGGGCAAAGTTCAGCCTGCATCGATTGATTATAATCAAAATGGTGTGCTGAGCGTTGATGTACAGGGATTGACGAATGAACTGAAAGTCAACAAATTATTTGCGGACATCTCTTCCCTTGGAGGAGCAAAGCAGCTTGAAATTGACCCAGCGCTGAAAGAAGTCACCATTGCCGTGGATGACAATATCACAGCAGGAACAAAGAATATTCCTTTAACTGTGGTTGATTCGTTCGGAAACTACTATAATAGTTCAGCTTCAGTAGAGGTAAAGGCCCGGCAGGCAGTTGGGGAAAATGACTTTGACTGGGATGAAAGCATTATTTACTTTATGCTGACTGACCGATTCTTTGACGGTGATGCTGCAAACAACGATCCATATAATCAGAATTACGATGCCAAAAACGACCGTGGAACCTACCAGGGCGGGGACTTCAAAGGTATCACTGAAAAGTTGGATTACTTGGACAAGCTTGGTGTTAACACCATCTGGATCAGCCCAATTGTAGACAACATTAAGCACGATGTTCGGTTTGACAACCCTGAAGGACATTCTTACTACGCTTACCATGGCTATTGGGCAAACAACTTTGGGGAATTGAACCCTCACTTTGGTACAATGGATGACTTCCATCAACTAATTGACGCTGCCCATGAACGTGGTATTAAAATCATGGTCGACGTTGTAGTAAATCACACGGGTTATGGTTTAAAGGAAATTGATGGAACTGTGGCAAATCCGCCTGCAGGCTATCCAACTGATGCAGACCGCGCCCGGTTCAGCTCCCTTCTCCGCCAAGGTTCGAATGTTGGAACCGATGAGGTTGTTGGTGAGCTCGCAAGTCTTCCTGATTTAAAAACCGAAGATCCAGCAGTCCGCAAAGCAATTATTGACTGGCAAACAGACTGGATTGAAAAGTCGAAAACAGCAAACGGAAATACCATCGACTACTTCCGTGTGGATACAGTAAAACACGTGGAAGATACTACCTTGATGGCTTTTAAAAATGAACTTACCAAAATTATGCCGGAACACAAAATGATTGGTGAATTCTGGGGTGGAAGTGCTGATCAAAACGGCGGATATCTTGAGTCAGGCATGATGGATTCCCTGCTTGATTTTGGTTTTAAAGATATTGCCCACAATCTTGTTAACGGCAAAGTCAAAGCAGCAAACGATGCCATGATAGCCCGTAATGAAAAAATTGATAATACAGCCACTCTTGGACAATTCCTTGGAAGTCATGACGAAGATGGATTCCTCTACAAGGAAGGAAATGACAAAGGCAAGCTGAAGCTGGCAGCCTCCCTGCAGGCAGCAGCAAAGGGCCAGCCGGTCATCTATTATGGAGAAGAGCTCGGCCAGAGCGGTGCCAACAACTATCCACAGTACGATAACCGCTATGACCTTGCCTGGGATCAGGTAGAAAACAATGATGTACTAGAACACTATACGAAGGTCTTGAACTTTAGAGCTGATCACTCAGAGGTGTTTGCTAAAGGTGAACACGTGACAATCGGCGGCTCTGACAGCGACAAGTTCCTTGTTTTTGCCAGAAAGTATGAAAACGAAGCTGCCTATGTCGGCTTAAACACAGCAGACAGCGGCAAGGAAGTTACGTTTACATTAGATTCCCAAGACGCAGTTGTGACAAACCATTATTCTAATCAGACTTACACAGCTTCAGCAAATGGCACAATCACATTAACGATTCCTGCTAAAGCTGACGGAGGTACAGTACTGCTTACGGTTGAAAACGGCAGCATCACTGCCGTAGCTGCATCGGACGGTGAAGGCGGAAATGATGGCACGGTGGAACCTGTCCCTGCTAATCACCTCCGTATTCACTACAACCGTACAGATGGTAATTATCAAAATTACGGAGCTTGGCTGTGGAATGATGTTGCTTCTCCTTCTGCCAACTGGCCAGTTGGGGCAACGATGTTTGAAAAAACAGACAGCTACGGTGCCTATATTGATGTTCCGCTTAAAGAAGGTGCTAAAAACATTGGATTCCTTCTTATGGATATCACCAAAGGCGATGCCGGTAAAGACGGCGGAGACAAAGGATTTACCATCACATCTCCAGAAATAAACGAAATCTGGATCAAACAAGGATCGGACAAGGTCTATACCTATGAACCAGTAGATTTGCCGGAAAACACCGTACGCATTCATTATGTTCGTGACAATAACGACTACCAGAATTTCGGCGCATGGCTATGGGGTGATGTTGAATCACCATCTGCAAATTGGCCGACAGGAGCATCTCTTTTCTCCGGTACAGATCGCTACGGCGCGTATGTTGACGTGAAGCTTGCAGAAGGTGCGAAAAACCTAGGCTTCCTAGTGATGGATGTAACGAAAGGCGATGCTGGTAAAGACGCTGGAGACAAGTCCTTCAACCTGCTGGACAAATATAATCATCTTTGGATTAAACAAGGTGATAACAATGTTTACATTTCACCTTATTGGGAGCAGGCAACAGGAATCACTCGAGCAGAAGTCACTTCTGAAAATACTATTCTGCTTGGTTTTACAATGACAGAAGGCCTGACACCAGATAGTTTGAAAGATGCACTTGAAATCAAGGATGCTGACGGCGGTGCTGTGGCCATTGAATCTGTTGAAATTACTGGAGCCACTTCTGCAAAAGTAACAGCAGCTTTCGACATCGAAAAACTTCCATTATCCGTTACGTATGCAGGCAGGACCGTTTCTGCCGCTACAAGCTGGAGAATGCTTGACTCTATGTATGGTTACGATGGAAATGACCTTGGCGCAACCTATAAAGACGGCGATGTTACGCTAAAACTTTGGGCTCCAAAAGCAAGCATGGTCGTGGCAAACTTCTTCAGTAAGAAAAATGCAGCTGAGCAAATCGGCAGCATCAAGCTGACAAAAGGTGAAAAAGGAGTTTGGTCGGCTGACGTTGCACCAAGCGACCTGAATATAGCTGATTTAGAGGGTTATTTTTACCAATATGAAGTGACAAATGATGGAGTAACAAACAAGGTTCTAGACCCGTATGCCAAATCAATGGCAGCCTTTACTGTCAATACAGAAGGTGAAGCTGGTCCTGATGGAGATACTGTCGGCAAGGCAGCAATTGTTGACCTGAGCGGCACGGATCCGAAAGGATTTGATTTTGCCAACATTAAAGGGTATGAAAAACGCGAGGATGCTATCATCTATGAAGCACATATTCGTGACTTTACTTCTGACCCGTCCATTGAAGGCGATCTAAATGCAAGATGGGGATCTTATAAGTCCTTCATTGATAAAATCGATTATTTGAAAAAAATGGGCGTTACACATGTGCAGCTCCTTCCGGTAATGGCGTGGTATTATGGCGATGAAACCAAAATGGGACAGCGAGAGCTGAACTACTCAGCCGGAGGAAATGAATACAACTGGGGCTATGACCCGCATAGCTACTTCTCTCCAGACGGCGCTTATTCAGAAGATCCAAGTAATCCCGAAGAGCGCGTGAAAGAGCTGAAAGAACTGATTGATGCCATCCATGATGCCGGAATGGGTGTTGTCCTTGATGTAGTTTACACGCATATGGCAAAGTCAAGCATGTTAAATGACATTGTTCCAAACTACTATGCATTCCAAGACGATAAAGGCAACTTCCTGGGCGGTTTCGGAAACAATCTTGCAACAAGCCATAAAATGGCCGAAAAGCTGATGGTGGACTCCGTAAAATACTGGTTTGATGAGTATAAAATCGATGGCATGAGGTTTGATATGATGGGTGATGCGACATATCCTTCCATCCAGAATGCGTATGATGCCGCAGCTTCCATTAATCCAAATGCCTTATTCATCGGTGAAGGCTGGAGAACATTTGCTGGTCATATCGCCGAGCCTGAACTGCAAGGAATGGGCGCAGACCAGGATTGGATGGACAAGACTGATAATGTAGGAGTATTCTCTGATGAAATCCGCAATGAATTGAAGTCTGGATTTGGTTCAGAAGGTGAACCAAGATTTATTACAGGCGGAGCAAGAAGCATCGATACCATTTTTAACAACATTAAAGGCCAGCCGTCCAACACTTCTGAGGATGATCCTGGTGATATGGTTCAATACATTGAGGCGCACGACAACATGACACTTTATGATGTTATCGCTCAGTCTATCAAGAAGGATCCTTCTATTCCGGAAAACAACCTGGAAATCCATAAACGGATTCGGGTTGGAAACTCCCTGATTCTAACTTCACAGGGTACCGCCTTCCTGCATGCAGGACAGGAATACGGCCGGACGAAGCAATGGCTTAGCGAAGGTGTACCTGAACAGAAATACCATGAACTGGAAGATGCACAAGGAAACCCGTTTGGATACTTTATACACGATTCTTACGATTCTTCCGATGCCATCAATATGTTTGACTGGCAGAAGGCTGTGAATAAGAAACAATATCCAATCAACACTGTAACGCGTGAATTTACTCAAGGTTTGATTGAACTTAGAAAGTCAACAAATGCTTTCCGTTTGGGCGACCAGCAGCTGGTGAACCAAAACGTACATCTGCTTGACCTTCCTGAAATACAGGAAACTGACCTTGTTATAGCGTACAAAGCGGTCTCCACTGACGATACGGGAACCTACTTTGTTTTCGTCAATGCTGATACACAAGCACGGACGTTGACACTCGGAGACACGAATCTCTCTAAGGGCAAGGTAGTTGTCGACAGCGACGAAGCAGGTAAAACTCCAGTTTCTAAAAAGTCAGGCTTCACACTTGGTAATGGAGCACTGACCATTGATCCATTAACAACGATTGTGTTCAAAGTAGGCGGCAAGTCTACGGAAAATCCAGGTAATGGGCCGAAATTTGGTAACGGACAAAAATAGGAAAAGGCTAATTTAAACAAAGAGAGACCATATTTTTAACATGGTCTCTCTTTGCATTTGTAAAAAACGCCTCTATTTATGTTAAGATTCCCCTTACAGTATAAAAATGAAGTTTTTATTTCCTCTAATTCTCCTGAATTTCCATAAAAAATTTCCTAATCCACCCCCAAAGCCTTAAAACAATTACCTAAGTTTTTTATGTTAGTCAAATTTTGTCGAATAAATCTTTCCGACGGATGTACTACGCCTAGGATAACTTCCAGTATACGTTCCTATAGTTTTTAATCAATCTATTAAACTATTTTTCGCCATTACACCTAGAAGGAGGAGTCTAAAATGGATCGAATTTTTAGGTGGATTGTTAAATCATTGTTCGCACCTGTTACGGGGAATGCCGGAGCAGTTGCAAGTACACTTGGTTTTTTTCTAGCCTTTTTACCTTTAGAAAGTCTAAGAATTCCATTATTGCTAGCTATTTCACTTTTCTTTAGACTTAATATTATCGCCCTATTCCTTGGCACGCTGATTACGATTTTTATTCCTAACCTGCGGCATTTACCTATTCAGGATTTAAGGTTTTTAGAAGATTACTGGATTTTTTCTACCTTAAAAAATAAAATACAGTCTTCTCAAACCATTACATCAGGTGTCTTTGGCGGCCTGATTGGACTTGTTTGCTATTTTTTCTTCCATTGGTTCTACAATTTAGGCCTGAAAAAAAGGGAGCGAAATCAGGAGCATGTTTTTCTTGATCCTGCCAAAAGACGCTGGTCAATCATTAAACGAATGAGTGCAGGCTTTGCTATTTTAATCGTGTTGGTATCAACCATTTTTATTGAAAGCCTAAATACGAATCCAGCATTTCCTGAGCTGCAATTAAACGAGAAGACAGCAAAAAGTACAATTGAGCCGATTAATACAAGTTTCAATGCAGAAGAGCTTGCTTCTCAGATTCAAAAAATGAATCCTTCGCCTATTATTCAAAGAAATAAGGATGAAGTGAAAACACAAATGGCGAAAAACCAAGAAGTCTATGGTTTTTACGTCAATTGGGACGATAACAGCAAAGCGTCTTTCTTAAAAAATATCAATTCTATAACAACATTAGTACCGGAGTGGCTGCAGCTTACTCCTGACCTTACTATTAAAAACAGTACTGACCATTCTATTGTTGAAGAAGCAAAGTCGCATAATATTGAGATTCTCCCATTGGTTAATAATTTTATAAATGATAAATGGGACGGCGAAATCCTACATCAATTATTTACTACTCCAGGAGCTGAGGATCTGTTTATTAAAGATATGTTGGAGTATGTCAAAACCAATGACTTCGACGGTATCAACATAGACTTTGAAGAAATCCTTCCAGAGGATAAAGCGAATTTCACTGACTTTATGGAAAAGGTCTATGAGGCATTTCATCAACAAGGTCTCATAGTGACAATGGATGTCCCGCCAAATGACAATAGTTATGACTATGCTTCTCTGGCAGCGAATGTAGATCGTATGATTGTTATGCTATATGACCAGCACCACTCCATGAGTATACCTGGACCTGTTGCGGCTACGGATTGGGTAATAGAGAATTTAAACCAGCTTCAAATTCCTTCCGAAAAATTGATTGCAGGTTTGGGAAGCTATGGTTACGACTGGGAAGAAAACTCTACTAAGCCTGCAAATCCAATGACGTTTGGGGATGTCATGGATTTGGGGATTGGGACAAACCTTCAAATCCATTGGAATAATCAAACAGGCAACCCATATGTACGTTACAAAAAAAATGGGAAAAACCATACTGTGTGGTTTTTAGATGCTGTGACATTTTACAATCAAATGAAGGTAGGGCAAGAAAGGGGTTCAAGTGGAATAGCCGTTTGGCGCCTCGGCTCTGAAGATCCTTCTATCTGGAATTTCATTAATAAACCAAAGGAAATGGAAAATCCCGAAAGTGCCTTAAAAACCATAGACAGTCCTAAGACAGTGCACTATACAGGAGCTGGAGAGATCTTAAAAATGATTTCCCAATCAGAAAATGGGAAACGAATGATTCAGATGGATGAACATGGTGTGATAGAAAACGAAACCTACAGGAAATTACCAAAGCCTTTAGTTGTAGGTCGGTATGGTAAATCCGATTCAAAGGAAGTGGTGCTAACCTTTGATGACGGACCTGACCCAGCCTATACACCACAAATATTGGACATTTTGAACAAGAATCAGATAAAAGGAACCTTTTTTATCGTTGGGGAGAATGCGATGCTGCATCCAGAACTTGTTAAAAGGATGCATAATGAAGGCCATGAAATTGGCAATCATACCTTTACCCATCCAGACATTGGGTCCATCGCACCATTTCAAACAAGAATGGAGTTAAATGCCAATCAACGGTTATTTCAAGGTATTACAGGTCATTCGATGACCCTGTTTCGCCCGCCTTATGTGGCCGATGCAAAACCGAACTCAAGTGACAAACTGCTGCCTATGGTACAAGCTCAGAAGTTAGGTTATACCATGGTCGGAGAATTAATAGACTCTGAGGATTGGCAAGGTTTTTCTAGTGACGAAATTGTCAATAGGGTACTGAATCAACTTCCAGAGGGTAATATCATTTTGCTGCACGATTCAGGCGGCGACCGCTCTAACACTGTAAAAGCCCTGCCTATTATTATCAACGAACTGAAAAAGCGCGGCTATACATTTACTACCGTTGCAGATCTCATTGAAAAAAGTAATAGTCAGATCATGCCCGCAACTGACCCAGACAACCCTTATTTGGTCTATGATAAGGCCGTGTTTATGGTCATACAAGGCTGGCGCGAAGGATTAAGCTTCCTGTTCTATTCCGTTATCCTTCTTGGAATCTTGCGGCTGGTTATCCTAGTGTTCCTTTCGAGAAAACAGGTAAAAAGATATAAAAAGACTGAGATTGACCCCGACTTCACTCCTTTTGTCAGTGTCGTGATTGCTGCTTATAACGAGGAAAAAGTCATTTCCAAAACAATTGATTCCATTTTAACCAGCGATTATCCAGCTTTTGAAATACTGATTATCGACGATGGATCGAAGGATGATACGGCTCTTGTAGTCCAAGAATTATACGCTAACCAACCTCTTGTCAGATTAATTAAAAAATCGAATGGGGGAAAATCTTCGGCTGTTAATCTTGGTTTTAAAGAGGCAGACGGTGAAATCGTGGTGACTCTTGACGCTGATACACTCATTGCTGAAAATGCCATCACCTTGCTTGTTAACCATTTTAAAGATGAAAATGTTGCGGCTGTTTCCGGTAATGTAAAGGTCGGTAATAAGGGAAACCTCCTTACAAATTGGCAGCATATCGAATATGTAACAGGCTTTAACTTAGAGAGAAGGGCCTTTGCAGTACTTAATTGCATTACAGTTGTGCCAGGAGCGATTGGTGCATGGAGAAAGACGGAGGTAGAAAAAGCAGGATACTTTCAAGAGGATACACTGGCAGAGGATACCGATATCACACTTACCCTTTTACGTAATGGAAAAAAGATTGAATTTGAAGAAAAGGCCTATGCCTATACAGAAGCTCCAGAGGATATTAATAGTCTGGCAAAACAGCGTTACCGGTGGGTTTATGGGACGTTACAATGCTTATGGAAGCATCGAGCTGCTTTATTTAATAAAAAACACAAATCATTAGGCTATATTGGCCTTCCAAACATGTGGCTTTTCCAATATTTTTATCAAACCATATCTCCTATTGCTGATATATTGTTCATTATAGCTCTATTTAGCCCGGATCCTGAAAAGGCAGCGATTGGATTTATTCTTTTTTATTTGCTGGATTTCTTTACTTCTCTCTATGCGTTTCGATTGGAGAAAGAAAGTCCTAAACCACTAGGTTCATTGTTTCTACAACGAATTTTGTACAAACAGCTTATGACTTATATAGTGATCAAATCCATCCTCTCGGCGGTAAAGGGAGTAACTGTTGGTTGGAATAAACTAAAACGAAATGGTAATGTCACTCAGGAAACCTCTATTGCGAAGGTTAAAGAATCTGCATAATATATTTTCACACAGGTCTTTCCCATATGGGGAAGACCTTTTCTACGAGAAAAAGGATCACCATCTACTGGTGACCCTTTTTGAAAGAATTACATATTCTTTCCGTTGTTTTCTTTTAATTCCCTCCGGTTCTCAGCCTTTTCTTTAGCGGCTTGAGAAACTTGCTGGCCACGGTTGGTTTCCGTTGAGGATGTACTTGTTGCATTTGTTTCCGTCTTTACGGGTGGAGCCGTTGTCTTTGGTATTGATGCAGGTTTCGTTGTTTCAGGCTTTGTGGATACACTTGTTGCATTCGATCCCGACGTCGTAGATGTAGTCGTTGTGGTTGTCGGTTCTTTTACACTTGTCGAAGTTATGGTGGTTACAGCAGGCGCTGCTGTTATTATCTGATTCGTATCAGAAGGATTTGTTGTATTATCCTTGCTGCTCGAATTCTGTTGAATGGGCGCTGCATACATTTCACTATTATTTGAAGCTACTTTTAAAGCAGCCATTTCTTGCTCTTTCCCCTTCGATGGTGGCGTTTGATCTTTGACCGCTTTTTCTGCTTGGTTAATGATATCCGCTTTTTTTGGGTCTCCGGATATAGTTGAAGCACTTTCTTCTGCTACTCGTATAGGTGACTGATTGCCTAGCAAGGTGTTGGCGACAGAAAACGTAATAGAACCCGCTAATACCATTGCAACGGCTCCCTTGGTTATTGTATTCATAAACTTCCCCTCGTGTTTTTAATAATCATATTAATAGAATACGAAAGGATCGAAACTATTATAGGGGTATAAAGGATAACTTATCTTCTATTACTTTTTACTAGAGATATCAATCCATACTGCTACGATAAGGATTAAACCTTTGACGATATATTGCCAAAATGCCTGAATATTCATCATGCTCATGCCGTTATCAATACTTGCCATAATCAAAGCGCCAATTAGAGCACCGACAATTTTCCCGCGTCCGCCAACCAAGCTCGTTCCGCCGATAACGCAAGCTGCAATCGCATCGAGTTCATACATATTACCGGCACTGACAGTGGCAGCATTCAGCCTGCTCGTTAACAGGACGCCGGCAACACCAGCAAGACCGCCCATCGTAATAAATACCCAAAGCGTACTGCGTTTAATATTAATTCCAGACAATGCTGCAGCTTCTTGGTTTCCTCCAAGCGCATAAATCGAACGTCCAAACGACGTTTTGTTCGAAATAAAGATAAACACTGCGGCGAATAAGATTACGATTAAAAATGGAACCGGAATTCCCAAATATCGGTTTAACATATAAGTTGTTAAAAGAATAAAGAATGCATAGATTCCAACCTTGCCAAAATCAAGAGTTGCTGCCGGAATCATCAGCCCCAGCTGCTTGCGCTTCTTTCGATTCTGAAGTGTCCAGAAAACCAATAATCCAATGCTGATGACCGCTAATATATACCCTGGAATATAAGGGAAATAGCTATTTCCGATTTGTTTAAAACTGTCCTCCATCGGTGCAACGGTTTGTCCTTTACTTAAACCAATTAGAATCCCGCGGAAGATTAGCATTCCTCCAAGAGTTACGATGAAAGCAGGAACAGCGCGGTAGGCAACCCACCAGCCTTGCCATAATCCAAGGACTGCTCCAATGACAATCGCTGCAATCACAACTGAAAAAGTACCCCAGCCTTGCCATACTTGCAGAATGGCTGCAATCCCGCCTGTTAAACCAACTAATGAACCTACGGATAAATCAATATGACCCGCTACGATGACTAAAGTCATCCCAATAGCAAGAACGGCGATAACAGACATCTGTGTAATTAAATTGGAAATATTGCGCGATGATAAAAACTCTCCACTTGTAAAAACACTGAAAATCACCGCGATTAAAACTAGTGCAATAATAAGGGTGTACGCTTGGAGGTCAAACTTAAAACTTAACCCTCTGTTTCCCTGTGTTTTCCTTTCCACTTCTGCTAACGTTTTACCCATGTTTCTTCCCTCCTGTTGCACACATCATGATTTTTTCTTGTGTTGCTTCTTCTCTCAAGAATTCTCCAGTTATGGAGCCTTCTGACATGACAAGAACTCGATCTGACATACCCAAAACCTCTGGAAGTTCCGATGAGATAATGACAATCCCAACACCTTCGCTAACGAGTTCATTAATAATCTTATAAATCTCGTATTTAGCACCCACATCAATTCCTCTTGTCGGTTCGTCAAGTATTAACACTTTCGGATTGGTCATTAACCATTTGCTAAGAACCACCTTCTGCTGGTTTCCACCACTCAGCTGGCCAACCTTTGCCTCTAGGTTAGGTGCTTTAAGTTTCATTTTTGAAGTCAGTTCTCCAGCTTTCTTCACTTCTAATGCGTCATCAATAATTTTTAATTTCATGACCTTATTTAAAGCAGCTAAGGTAGTGTTCTTCGTTATGTCCATCCCCAGCACAAGACCATAACGCTTGCGGTCCTCGGACACGTAAGCCAGGCCTTCTTTTATGGCATCTTGTGGTTTGTTGATTCTCGTTTCTTTTCCATCAATTAAGACCGTTCCTGTCCTTTTCCCTTTAAGGCCGCCAAACAAACTGATGAACAATTCTGACCGGCCGGCCCCCATTAGTCCGGAAATACCGAGAATTTCACCCTTTTTCACTAAAAAGGAAGCATTCTTAATCAACGGTTTCCCTTTATCATCAAAAACGGAGTAATCTCTTACCTCCATAATGTTCTCCGAACTAATTTGGTGTGGTTCATATGGAAATAACTCAGTGAGCTCGCGTCCAACCATTTTCGAGACAATTTTTTGTTCGGTTAACTCTTCAATGGGATCCGTACTGATCGTTCGTCCATCACGTAAAATTGTGACGGAATCAGCAAGGGCCATGACCTCTCCTAATTTATGAGAAATATAAATACACGTAACGCCTTTCGCACGCAATTCATTCAACAAGCCCATAAGGATCTCAACATCACTTTCCGTTAAAGCGGCGGTTGGCTCATCCAAAATGAGAATATCTGTTTTTTTCGTTAAAGCTTTTGCAATTTCAATCAACTGCTGCTTCCCGACTGTTAAATCGCCGACTTTTGTTTGCGGGTCAATGTTTAAGCCGATATGCTTGAGTGATTTCTGTGCTTCTGCATAAATCTTGTTCCAATCAATCACTCTTCCCCGCATTAATTCATGACCTAAAAATAAGTTTTCAGCGACAGTCATTTCCTCTACTAGGGCAAGCTCTTGATAGATAATGCCAACACCTGCATCCTGAGATTCTTTTATATTTTTAAATTCAACCTTTTGGCCATTAATAATAATTTCTCCATCATATGTACCATGTGGGTAAACACCACTTAGTATTTTCATCAACGTGGATTTTCCAGCACCATTCTCGCCGCATAAAGCATGAATCTCTCCCTTACGCACTGAGAATGTTACGTTATCTAAAGCTCTTACACCTGGGAATTCTTTCACGATCCCCTTCATTTGTAGCGCATACGCATCCATTCTAGCTTGTCACCACCTATTAAGAACTCAATTTTTCTAAAGACAATCAATGTGGCATGGTTTAGGAGGCTAGTAGATAGCCATAATTATATTTTTGGCTGTGTTAAAATGGGCTGTTGATTTGTGCTCCAGGCGCTTCGCTTTCCGCAGGCGGTTCGGGAAGCCTCCTCGTCGCTAAAGCGCCTGCGGGGTCTCCCCTGTCCCGTCCTCCTGCAGGAGTCTCGCGCCTTCCGCACAAATCAACAGGTTCTAAGAGCAACATTTATCCTTAACACAGCCATATTTTTAGAGAATAAGAATAAGGGAACCCAGGAAACTGCCCTTGCTCGTTTAAAATCCCTGTTTTTAATAGTTCTATGGACGTGCTGGACGGTCGCCTTCGGCTACATTCTTATAAACATCGTCATAAGAGTGGAATCCATCCTTGATCACCGTATCCACAAGGTTTTCTTTACCTACCTTAATAGGATCCAATTTAATAAATGGCACATCGACCTTGCCATTGTTAACACTTGAATCACTCTCAGGAGTTTCCCCTTTTGCCAATTGAACAGCTACTTCTGCACTCTTTTCAGCAATGGTCTTGATTGGTTTGTAGACTGTCATGGTTTGAGTACCTTCAGCAATTCGCTGTACAGCAGCTAAGTCAGCATCTTGTCCAGAAATGACAACTTTACCTGCAAGTCCCTGTGCATCCAATGCTTGAATGGCACCGCCAGCAGTGCTGTCATTTGATGCTACGACAGCATCAATATCATTTTTATTTGCAGTTAAAGTATTTTCCATAATTTTAAGTGCTTCGTTTGCATCCCAGTTTTTAGCCCACTGGTCACCCGCGACTTCGATATCTCCACTATCCACAAGCGGCTGGATAATGTTCATTTGGCCTTCTCTGAACATCTTTGCATTGTTATCCGTTGGAGAACCGCCCATTAAAAAGTACTTTCCAGAAGGAACCTGCTCCACTAAATATTCCGCTTGCATTTCACCAACACGAACATTGTCAAACGATACATAGGCATCAATATCGGTGCCATTGATCAGACGGTCATAGGCTAAAACAGGAATTCCTTCTGCCTTTGCTTGATCGACAACCGTAGATAAAGCATCCGAGTTAATCGCAATAATTACTAGTGCATCAATATCCTGAGAAAGCATATTTTGGACTTGAGATAATTGCTTTGCTTCATCGCCATTTGCAGATTGTACGACCACTTCTGCACCTAATTCTTCTGCTTTTGCAACAAAGAAATCACGGTCATGCTGCCAGCGTTCTAATGTTAAATCCGAAACGGAAAGCCCAATCTTAAGCATATCATCCTTGCCTTTGTCCTTACTGTCAGAGCCGCTGCTCGTGCTGCCGCTACTTGCGTCTTGACCGCATGCAGCAAGCATCAGCACTAGAAGTAAACCAACCAAAACCGAAATAAAACGTTTGCCTTTTTCCATAAAGATTTGAAGCCCCCTTAATGTTTTTAATTTCTTAGAAAGTGCAGCCAATTCCCATTGACTGCGTTTTCATTTTTTTGACAACTAGCACATTAGAGCTAATTCACATACTAAAATTACCATGATATAAATGCCCTGGAAGCACTTTCATCTTCACTTTGTTGCTAATACCTAGACATTCTTGTAAAAAACACAGAAATGTTTGGCGATTTTGATTAAAACAAGTACCACTATGTCTCATCCACTTTTAAAAAGTACCGTGCTCCGATAACAAAAAATTGCCCAGAGCATGTGCCCTGAGCAATTTTGGAGTTGCCTCTTCAATTATTGATGGTACTTATTTCGATATTCACGCGGGTTCATTCCGACTTCCTTTTTAAAAAATCTGCTGAAATAATTGGGATCTTTATAGCCAATATTCAAAGCGATTTCTTTTAATGGCATGGTGCCATCGAGCAGGAGCTCTTTTGCTTTTTGCATTCTAGTATTCTTCAAATAATCGATAAAAGTCACTTGAAACCGCTCTCTAAATAGCCTGCTTAAATAATAGGAGCTAATCCCAATTTGCTCGGCTACCTCTTCAAGGGTGATCGGCCTATGATAATTTTTATCAATAAATTCTCTCGCTTTTAAAAGCAGCGATCTCATCCCGTTATTTCGCCACTCCCCTAAACGCTCGATAATAAATACAAGCTGAGCCTTGGCTGTTTCTTTGATTTGCATGGGTGTTTCGATTTGTCCTAAACTCACCTTTATATCCTCATCAAAACCAAGTTCTTTGACTGATCGAGTTAACACGAGAAAGAAATCCTCCATCGCCTTGATCATAATTCGTACCTGAGAATCCGCTGCCTGTTGGATGGAATGAAAATAAGATTCAAACATGTGCAATCCTTTTTGCATATCACCCTGCCTAACAGCATCCACTAACTCCTTCTCAAGCTCAAACGGGATTAACTCTTTGCGCTTTTGTGTCAACCGGTCACTATAGGCCATGTAGGCTGCAGTTGGGTGGTTATGTACAAGTTCCAGCGCATAAATCGCTTCCTTATAAGATTGGGAAAAGGAATGGACATCACATACAACCATCCCAACTCCGGCATACACGCGGCATGACTCGAGATGATTTTGAACATGATGAATGATCGAACGTGCAAAATCTTGTCTTATTTCATGATCTGTTTTTCCTTGCTCAGTGACTAACACCAACACCGGAACCTGAAATCCTGTTAATGGTCCCAATAAACAATGGAGACTTTGATCGTGCAGCGCTCTTTTCAGATTTCGATACCAACGGCTTTTTTCCTCACGGCTCGTTTGCAGGCTGTCTGATTCAAATGAAAAGACAGCTACAAACCCTTGCTTTTCTTCAAGGTCTAGCCATTCATCCCAGTCAGCCTGATTAAATTCGTGAACATGATCCATGATTAGCGAAACAATAAATTCCATTTCGATAAAGGAACTGACTCGTTCAAGGCGGTGATTGATTTGCTTTTTTTCGATCACAGTCTGTTTTTCAGCTTCGATTTCAGCTGCCATCCGGTCAAATGCTTCTAACACCTCGGAAACCCTGCTTGGTTTTAACAAATATTCCTTAATCCCAAATTTCATCGCTTCACGGGCGTAATCAAACGTATCAAAAGCCGACACCATAATATATCTGGTGTGCGCAAGTTCAGGAGATATCCTTTTAATCGCTTCGAGGCCGTCAATTTCCGGCATCTTGATATCCATAAAAATTAAGTCCGGCTTATATGTCAAAGCAAGTTCAACTGCCTGCATTCCATTTTGAGCCTCGGCAATGACCTCAAAATTGGCTCGATTTTTACTAAGCATCAGTTTGAGACCTTCTCTTTCAAGGTGTTCATCGTCCACAAGCATGACATTTAACATATAGTTCCCCCTTTACCCGTTAGCCATTTCTTATTTGAATACTCACGATTGTCCCTTTCCCAAGGCTTGAGGAAATGTTAATTTTACTATCTTTATGGAATAATCTAAGCCGATTCATCACATTTCTCATGCCGATTCCGGTTGAATGACCTGACTCTTTTTTCGGTAGTGATTCCTTTTCAGCATTGCTTATATTCAACAATCGGTCAATCGTTGCCTGATCCATCCCTGCGCCATTATCCTTTACATCAATACAAACGTGTTCATCGTCTTCGTATATATGCAATTCAATTTTGGCACCACCAGCCATATTTTCAATTCCATGCATAAAGGCATTCTCAATGAGCGGCTGAAGCGTTAAGCAAGGGATCGGCGTTGACAAACAGGCTGAGTCCACATTTTGCAGAAACTCCACGCGGTCACCAAATCGTGTTTTTTGGATAAAAAAGTACTCCTTTACAATGTCCACTTCATCCTTTATGGTCGTCTGGCGATCAAGATTGCCAATGTTATAGCGAAGCAGGGCAGATACCGACGATATTAAGTCGCTTGTACGTTCTGCACCTTCAATATACGACAGTTTTGAAATCGTATTCAAGGTATTAAAAAGGAAATGTGGATTAATCTGATTTTGTAAGCTTTTCAATTCCATCTCTTTCAGTAATTGGGCGAGTTTTGCCTTTTCCTCCATCTCATTTACCGATTCGAGAATATTCATTTTCATTTCATTAAACGTCTTCGTTAAAAACCACAGCTCGTCCTTCCTTGAAACCATAACATCCTTCCCAGAATAACGTCCGGCTGATATTTCTCTTGCCGCCCAGGTAAGCCTTTCAATCGTTCGTGTAATTCCATTAGAAAACCAAAGGGCAAAAAGTATACTGAGTATAATAATAGCGAGAATGATCGTTGTCCCCAACTTCTGCCTATCCTTAATCTTTTTATCAATCAGTTGGGATAGCGTTTGGTAATCTGAAAGTTCCTTATTAATGAGGTCAAGTGAACCTTCATGAATATAGCTGGCTGTTTTTTCTGCCTCATTCAAATGCTTCGAATAACGCTGGAAATCATTCTTTTCTATACCTTCCATGGTTTGATCTAAATGTTCAAGAAAACTTGATATCGTATTTAAAAAATTTACGCTGGGAATTCCTCCTAATTCTTTTTCCTTAAACTCTTTTTGCAGTTGAATCAGCTGTTGTTTATCTTTTTCATACATGGATAGGTTTTCAGGCCAAGGTTCATAAACATAAATTTTAAGCGATTGAAACGTTTGATTTGTCTCTTTTGTAATCTCATTTAAAAGTAAGGAAGGTTCAACATTGTCATTATAAAGCTGTAGCACTTTTTGGCTGCTTTGTTCACGAACAAGAAACAACACGACAATTACTAAAAGGATCGCAGCAAAATAAATGAGCAATTTTGTGCGGATTTTAATCATTACAACCCACCCCTTTGGCTTTTCCAGTAGGGCAAATCTGTTTTGCGAATAATCGATGAGTCTGTATGATAGAATTCTTTGACCGGTTTTCCCGTTACAATGTCCAGCATAATCTCAGTGCTCAGGTACCCCATTTTAAACGGAAGTTGTGCAACAATTGCATCGATAGCCCCTTTTTCGAGCAACTGAATATTTTCTTCAATTGCATCAAAAGTAATAACATACATATCATCCTGCCTTTTTAATGATTCTGCTGCAGCAACGATGCCCATCCCATTATAGGAACTTGTTCCATAAAAAGCTGTAATGTTAGGATACTCGGTGAGCATTTTGTATGCCTTTTGCTCTGTGTCAACCCTTGTTACGTTTGATTCTTCAATCGCTACGATCTTGATTCCTTCAAACTGACCTACAATATCTTTAAATCCTTTCACCCGCTGCTGGTGATCGACATTATCAAAACTAGCCGTGATAATTCCAACAGTAGCCTTTCCTCCCGTATCTTTCACTAAAGCCTCTCCTGCTAATTGTCCAGCTAAATAATTATCTGTCCCAATATATGCGTTGCGCAAACTTTCCTTTGCATCCATATCAATCGTGATTACCGGAATCCCAGCACTCACAGCCTTATTAATCATTGGCGTAAATTGGTCGTTAAGAGCCTGAACAATAATCCCATCTACTTTTGCTGCAATTGCTTTATCTAACAGCTTAAGCTGTTCATCCGGATTCGAACGCTTTGGTCCTTCATATTCAACAAAAACGTTATACTTCGTCTTAGTTTTCTTGGCACCTTCGCCGACTAAACGCCAATAATCATGATTCATCTCCTCACCAATCAAGGTAAAATGGTACGCCGGCAGCGAAGTCTCAGAAGAAATCACTTCATCCATTTTCCGATCAGTCTCCTGCTCTTGTTTATAAAAATAAACCGAGAAACCTAATACCGTTATTAACGACAATATTAATATATGATAAATAAACAATCTTCGATTCATGCTGCCCTCCTAAAAAAGGAACCGAGTATACTGGGTAAAAGTATCATAATATTAAATACTTTAACATAATAATAAAATTATAAGTTGTCAAAAAAGTGAAACTCCTCTTCTTTACACCGTTGTGCACGGCGAGTTCGTGTTATTGCAGATACCAAATACCTTATTCACCAATTAAAAATAGTGCCTGTCACACCTCAAATAATGTCGATGAATGCTGACAGTATTCGGGTGGTGACAGGCACTATTTTAACCTCTGTTATCTTTTTACTAACTCCAGCTTCACTGGCCATTCTTCAAGCTGATAAGCCATATCCCAAAACATATATTCAAGCTGACAGCTGAGTAAGAAATGTTGTTTCATTTTTTCCTTTTCTCGCTCTGGTGCATCCTTTGCCCATTCATCTAAAAGCGCACAAAGCTTAGTTGTAATGGAATCAGTAATGTTTCCATAAAAACTAATCCATTCATAAAATGGATGTGAAGGCTCTGGATTAACCTCCTCTAATAATTTTTTCCCGATTTCCCAATACGTCCACGGGCATGGTAAAAGAACTGCTAAAATTTCTCCCAATGTTCCTTCGTGCGCAACGGTAAGCATATGCCTTGTATAATGCGAAGCAGAGGGAGATAAGGCGAACCCTTGTAACTCCTCGTACGGAACACCAGCCACCTGACAAAAGTTATTATGTGGATGGACTTCACTGTTTAAAATAAATGAAATTTGCTGATTAAACATATCCATATCCTCACGGTTCTCGCACTTCGAAACCGCGATTCCATAGATTCGAATAAACGCATTCAAGTATTCAAAGTCCTGTTTCACATAATGAATTAACTGCTCCTTTTTTAAATCTCCATTAGCAATTCCTTGTACAAAAGGATGTTCAAAAATGGCATTAAAGATGGGATTTGCTTCTTTTCTAAGACTTGCAGAAAAACTCATATTATTAGCCCCCTTATTGGTTATAACGGGAAGACACTAGTTGGGGCAACAAAATGGCAATGAAAAAACCGCCCCAAAAATGGAGCGGTAGAATAATTGAACTATCCATACACAGACTCCACTTTCCTACGCTAGTATGAACTAGATCAGGTTCAAAGGGTCCAGGATCATTCCTGTCTCAGCCATCAATGGCTCCCCTAGTGGTCTTCCTATTAATATACCATTCACTTTACATAGTCCTTCTGATAAAGTCAATCAAAGTCTATCAGAAAAATCTAATTACTTTTTTTCGAGTTATCATGCTTTACTACAATCTGTTGTGACTGGGTAACACTATTACCAGCATGATCCCAAGCTTGATAGGTTACCGTATAAACTCTGTCACCGCTCCCACTTCTTTCTGCTCTTAGTAGAAAATCAGTATCAAAGTTTCCAAATTCTGCACCCTGAATATCTTGGACGGTATTCCCATCACCATTTCCATTATCCGCTTGATTACTTGTAATGGATACCAATTCAATTCTATCTAGCCCTGAAAGAGTATCTGCTCCTTCAACCAATGCTTTAATAGGGGTAAAACTATGGTTCTTTCCAATTAAGATACTAGTGTTAAACGATACCTTCAAGGTTGGAGCAGTTTTATCAATTTTTACGGTAACAGACTGAGCAGCTTCAACATTGCCATTTTTGTCAGTACTACGGTATTGGACAACATTTTCACCTTCAGCACTTACCACAAATGGAGCCTGATAGGTCTGCCAGTTACCGTCATTCACTTTATACTCTGTTTGTGCTGAACCAGATTGATTATCGCTGGCATTCAGAGTAATATTCACATCCTCGTTATACCAGCCATTATGGTTTTGACCCGAAAGGACAGCCTTTGTTTGTGGCGCCTTGTTGTCATATTCACGTACACGGTATAAATAGAAATCATCCAATGTTCCCCATGCACCTGCATTTGCCTTAATCCTTGCTCCAATTGTAATTGATCCATCTTTAACAAGAATTTCATTGATTTTCGGATTGCTCCAATTCACCCAGCCGTTTACGGAAGTATTCTGCGTTAATTGCTGGTCACCCGATTTTGCAAACAGGTACATCTCTGGGTTTGATGCGTCCCCGCCTTGCAGGAACATAGACAGATTATAATAACCAGGCTCTAAACCTGTTATGGTTTGCTCTACAGTGAAATTCACACCTTCACCGGAGTAAAAATGAAGAGCGTAGTTTCCTGATTTCGCATCAGAAGCCTTTTGTTGGAATGAAGTATGCGGCTTAGCGCCATTTCCGTAAGTTACCTTCCACATCGACACATCACTGTTTTCAAAGCTAGGGTTAACGACAAAATTTTGAGGATTAATAGTAAGAGTAGCCTTTACAACTGCTCCACCTTCCACAACCCCTTTAATTACGTATGTTCCAACACCGCTGCTGATTGCTTGTTCCAGCGCTGCACCATCCCAAGTAACAGGAGTCACTCCCTTGGTTCCATTGTTATACGTAACAGTGACACTTTCAGGTAAAGAAATCTCTTCTCCTACAATCGCACTCACTGTAATATCTTTAATTTCGTCAATTTTTAACGGAGCAATCGCTCCAGTATCAACATAGTTAAACACGTTTAATGATGATAATGGTTTACCAGTAAAGTCAAACAAAGCTTGGTTGTCTACTGCACTGCCGCCGTACCACGCACCTGCATCATGCGGATCATATTCTGCAGCATAGCTGCTTGCCCAGCCAGAACCGTACTCTTCCCAAATCGCTTTATTCTGCTCGAGTTGATTTGCAGGACCTACTGGCAGCCAAGCTGGCTCCCAATAAAATACACCAATTCCCGCTTCACCCACATTGGCAACCGCTTGAATGACATCTCTTACAGCTGTCGCCTGGCCCTGAACGGTAATTGGGTAATTTAATGTCTGGCCAGAATCTTTTGGTGCTGTATTTCCGTGACCATCACCGTCTTCAGCTGTATAGGCATAAGAAGTTTCAGCAACCATTACCTTTTTTCCATATTTCGTGGCAACATTCTTTAATACATTCGTTAAATTAGATAGTGTTCCATGCCAGAATGGATAATAAGAGCTTGCAAATACATCATAGTCCACGTTGTTATCTGCAAGAGTTTTAGCGTAAGAATCATATCTTCCTGCTGATTCAGGGTTCGTAAAATGCAGCGCTACTAAGATATTGCGATCGACGGATCTGACTGCTTTAGAGCCTTCGTTGAATAAAGCACTCATTCTTGTCCAATCTTTTTCTCCTGCAACGCCTCCATTGGTTTCATTCCCCACTTGAACCATGCCGATATCAATTCCTGCATCCTTCATGTCTTGAAGACTGTCTTTTGTATAGTTATATAAAGCTAGTTTCTTATCTTCAAAGCTTAGGGTTTCCCAAGCCTTTGGAGCTTGCTGTTTCGCTGGGTCTGCCCAGAAATCAGAATAATGGAAGTCTACTAACAGCTTCATTCCATTTGCTGTCGCTCTTTTTCCAATTTCAATAGCGGTTTCTAAATCATTATTCCCGCCGCCATAACCATTTCCTGCTGCGTCAAAAGGATCGTTCCAGACACGAACACGGACATAATTGACGCCGGAATCAGCTAACGTTTTAAAAATATCCTGTGGCTCGCCTGCTTTATTTTTAAAAGTAACACCGCTGTTTTCTAGTGAAATAATACTTGATACATCGACACCTTTAATAAAGTCTTCACTGATGCCATCTACTCTTTCTACAAAAATATCAGCTTCTACCGGATCAGGTACACTTGCATTCAGATACCTTAGGCTAAAGCTGTCTAAGTAACCCCAAGCATCCGGTGCACCTGAAACAATCGCACCTACCTCAAAATTTACAGCGTCTTCACTTACTTCAAAACTCAAAGTAATCGTCCCCCAAGCATTGTAGCCAGTGGTTGCAACAGCATCGACTGTCTTTTCTCCTGCAAATAACTTTACAGCCCCAGCCTGACCCATGGATTTCACAGTTAGTTCATAGCTTCCAGCTGGAAGGGCTGGAAGCGTTTGTTTTACCCTAAATGACTGGTTTTCTTTTGCTGTATCTTTAATCCAATACTTAAAAGCATGGTCTCCTTCAGCAGGAGTCATCCAAGTATCCGAAGCATAAGCAAACTGCGTTAATTCTACGTTATCCCAGATGACTGAATCCACTGCCCAAGAACCATCATTCCAAAAGTCAGATTCAAAGCCGCCATTCACTAGGGATGGAGCACTTGCGGCAAATCCAGGTTTGATATTGACGAATAAGGAACTAAATACCATTAAAAACGCTATAAACATTGCTAAAAACCTACTACTTTTCCCCATGCTCTCCTCACCCTTTACCATAATTTATATTCTAGTAAGCGATTTCATTTCAAACTAGCAAACTACTAAATTTAGTTAGTCATAATGACCGAATACTATTTGATATAAGCTGTTCGGTAACTAAAAGCGTTTTATAATTACCGAAAACCTTTTAGAATAGCTATTTCGGTCACTATAGCAGCTTTATAGTTACCCAAAACCTTTTAGAGTAGTCATTTCGGTCACTATAGCCCCTTCATAGTGACCGAAAACCCTTGGTATTATCGGTTTCGGTCACTATAAAGGTCTTAAACTGATACCAACTGTCCGCCTGAGGTGGACAGTGTCCACGAGCGGTGACAGGCACCCTATTTCTTCTTCTCAAGAATCCTTACTTCATATTGTTCTAAGGTAAGTACTCCGGATACTTCTCTGCCGGTAACTAGGTCTTCTACTGGTGTTTCGATTGTTATTGGCTGTTTTTGTTCGGTGAAGTTCATGACGAATACGTAGTCGCTTTCGGTTGCTTGTCGGACTTGTACGGATACGCCTTTGTCGTGTTTTACTTTGAAAACTGGTTCTAGTGACAGGTCATTGATTAATCCCTGGTAGAAGTCACGCTGGAATTGATCTTCTAAGCGGCCGCCGATATAGTAGGCTTTTCCACCTTGATACTCATTACGCGTTACAGCCGGTGTTCCACTGTAGAAATCATCTTCATAAGTAGCTTCAACGGTCGCACCATTCACTTCGATGATTGTCGCATAGTCCTTTAACTCGTACGATTGATTACGATACATCACAGAATTTCGGTCAGAAGGATAGTACGTGTCTGTTTCTACTGGATTGATACCAAACACTTCTTGCAGGTCTTTGTGCCATCCACCCGTGTACGTTAAATCATGTTCATTGACGATACCGCTGATATAAGTAGTGACTAATGTACCGCCTCCGGCAACAAACTCCTTCAAGCGCGCAATCGTCTCTTCACTTACTAAGTACAGCATAGGAATCATCAATAATTTATAAGAACTAAAATCCTGTTCTTTTGTAATGACATCAACAGGAATATCCTGTTCCCAGAAGGCACGGTAATGCTGTACCAATGTTTGCGGATAACGCTTAGTTTTTAAGCCATACCCTTGTGCATCATTCAGAGCCCAATTGCTTTCCCAATCATAGAGAATCGCAACATCAGCCGGACGATTCGTCCCAACAACATCACTCAACTTTTCAAGCGTTTTGCCAACCTCTGCAACGTCTTGGAATACACGGTTTTCTGAACTATTGTCATGGTCGACAACCGCGCCATGGAATTTTTCAGATGAGCCGCGGGATTTCCGCCATTGGAAGTAAAGCACACTATCTGAGCCATGCGCTACCATTTGCATGGACGCAAGCTTGTGCATACCAGGGCGTTTTGCTTTATTCACTGGATGCCAGTTCACCATGCTCGGAGTAGATTCCATTAATAAAAATGGCTGCTGTTTTAAGCATCTATACAAGTCATCAATAAAGCCCACTCTCATCGCTAAGTCTGCTGTGCTTTCCCAGTCATTATGCCAAGCAGGATATGCGTCCCAGCTAATCACATCAAGATGTTTTGCAAATTTGCTGTAGTCCAGCGCTTGGAACGGAATTAACTCATGTGTGTCTGCCATGAAATTGGTTGTAATCGGAATCTCTGGTGTCAACTCTCGGATTGGAACGATTTCATTTTCATAGAAATCGATCGTTTGGTCAGTAACAAAACGGCGCCAATCTAGATTTAAGCCGTGAACCATACTTTCTCCAATTGAAGAAGGAGATTCAATCTGAGACCAATCTGTAAATGTATGGCTCCAGAATGGACCCCACCAAGCATCATTCAAGGATTTCAAATCATTATTATATTTCTTTTTAAGCCAGCCTCTAAAAGCATCCTGGCAATAACCGCAATGACATTCTCCGCCATACTCATTGGAAATATGCCACATCAGCAGGGCTGGATGATTACCATAACGCTCTGCCAATAGACGATTAATCTTCTGCGTTTTTTCACGGTAAACGGGAGATGTGAAGCAGTGATTATGACGGCCGCCGTGCAGCATCTTCGCTCTAGCCCCATTTGTACGCAGTACTTCAGGGTATTTTTGTGACATCCAAGCAGGCCGCGCTCCACTTGGTGTCGCTAATATAACACGGCCTCCAATGCTGTGTATATTGTTAAAAATTTCATCCAGCCATTCGAAATGGTAGACTCCTTCTTCCGGCTCAAGTGCCGCCCATGCAAAGATTCCAACGGAAAATGTGTTGGTATGGCTCAGCTGCATTAATTTTATATCATCAGCCAAAATGTCGGGACGGTCCAACCATTGATCAGGATTGTAGTCCCCGCCATGAAGCATAAAGTTGGCTTTTGTCAGGTAAGTTTTTTCATGATTAGACATAGTAATCTCCTTCTAACAACTAAAGATTCCTTCTTAGGGCAAATCTTCTTGTTCCCTTTAGAGTTTTGTTTTTACGGTTTATTGCTTCGGACAAATCTTCTTCCTCTGTCCTGAGATTTGTCTTTCATCAGGGCTCTTAAGGACAAATCTTCTTCCTCTGCCCTGAGATTTGTCCTT
>NZ_JACWFG010000025.1:0-27580 GCF_019749295.1 Neobacillus niacini | reverse complement strand
CTTCATCAGGGCTCTTAAGGACTAATCTTCTTTCTCTGTCCTGAGATTTGTCTTTCATAAGCACTTAAATTGACAAATATTCCTAAATATTAACCTTTCGTACCGCCTGCAGTTAATCCAGACACGAATTGCTTTTGCAGCAACAGGAAGGTAACCGCAATCGGGATACTAATCAAGATTGCACCTGCTGCAAAGGTTGTGTAACTCGCACCCATAACGTCGTTCACTAATTTATATAATCCAATCGGTAATGTGAAAGCTTCAGGTGTTCTTAAAATAACCGATGATAATACGAAATCACCAAGCGGGCCCGTAAATCCGTTCATCGCCACTACCGCTAACATTGGTCTTGATAACGGCAGAAGAATTTGCCAAAAGATTCTCGTGTTACTCGCGCCATCAATCTTCGCGCTTTCATCAAGGTCCATCGGAATCGAATCCATGTAACCCTTCATTAGATACGTATTCATTGGAATTTGTCCGCCAATATAAAGGAGGATTAATAACCAATGGCTGTTCATCATTCCTAAGATTTGCGCTAATACAAACAATGCAATTAACGCCGCAAATTGTGGAATCATTTGAAGTAACAGAAACAGCATTAAAGCATTTTTTCTTCCTTTAAAGCGAAATCGTGAAAAAGCATACGCTGTAAACGATACAGTGATCATCGATCCCAGCATGGTGAAGATACTGATTTTCAACGAATTTAAATACCACTTGCCATATTGCAAACTTTCTTTTCCAGCGAATAACTCTCGATAGTGATCAAGGGTTGGGTTTTCCGGAATAATCGAAGTACTGATTAAGCTGTTACCAGGGTTAAAGCTTGCCCCTACTGTCCAAAGCAAAGGATACAAAATCAGCACGGTCATAAAAAGTAAGAAGGCATAGGTAAAAAAGAGACGTAGTAAGCGATTGGTTTTCATTGTTGTCTGCATTTTTTAAGCCCCCTCTTTAAATGAATTTGTGCGTCTGAATTGCCATAATGCAATACCCACAACAAAGATCGACAATAGAATCGTTAATGCAGCTGCCAGCGAGTACTGACTTGATTGCATCGTCAGCTTATATATCCACGAAACTAAGATGTCCGTTCCGCCAGCCGTTGAACCCGCCACAGCAGGACCGCCGCCATTGAAAAGATAAATAATATTAAAGTTATTAAAGTTAAAGGTAAACTGCGTAATGATAATCGGTGCCATTGCTATGAAAATCATTGGCAGCGTAATGTTTTTAAATTTAGCAAAAATTGACGCTCCATCAATCGTTGCCGCTTCATATAAGTCATCAGGAATCGATTGAAGAACACCGGTTGTTACGATGAAAATATACGGGAAGCCAAGCCACCCCTGCATAAGAATCAATGCTAATCTTGACCATGTTTCATCCGTCATCCATGGAACCGGGTCGATACCGAAAAAGGCTAAAATATCATTGTTGATTGCACCAAAGCTATCATTAAATAGACCGGCAAAGATCAGAATCGTTACAAATCCTGGCACTGCCCATGGTAAAACTAAAATGGTACGGAAGAATCTTTTGAAGCGTACTTCCTTTTGATTGACGACAATCGCAATGAAAATACCAAGACTCACCTGGAGAGTCGAAGCGACTACCGTCCAAATGACCGTCCATGCTAATACATCAAAGAACGTTGCCCGCCAAATATCAACGGTGAAAATTTCAGCAAACGTCTCTAAACCAACCCAATCTGCTAGGTTCGCAGGCGGTGAGTGGTATAAATCATAATTCGTAAAGGCCAAAGCAAAACTGAATAGAATGGGAAAAATAACAGCAAATATCAATAGAAATAAAGAGGGACCACTAACTAAGTAAGGATATCCTTGTGCAATTAAATTTTGGTATTCACTCTTTAATGAGGTAACCGGAAAATTTTCATCACGTAATTTTCCATTTTTATATGCGTCTTTAAGATTCCAATAATAAATACCAAGACCAAATGCCGTTACAATTAATGCAATAATTCCTTCTGCTAATAGGAAAATGGAGTTATCTCGAGGTACTTCTGTTCCTAGAGTAAAAAGACCCCAGAAGCCCATATTGAGAAGATCTCCGAATGCGATAAAAAACGCTGCTGCAAGAATGAGGAAGACAAGACCCTTGACCCATTGCTTATTATAAAATTGGCCTAATCCCGGTATGATGGATAACAGTGGGGCTATTGTTCGATGTGCCACTTTCTTCACCTCTTTATATAGATGGCCAATATAATTGGCTCTAATCTTCAAATTTAAATAACAAATATGGTGTCAAACATAATTAGCGTTTGACACCATTATTGTGATAACTAATTATTTACCGCTATGTTTTGCTTCAATTTGACCTTCGATAGTTTCTACCGCTTGGTCTAAAGCTGCTTTTGGTTCTGCTTTACCTGTTGCAATGGTTTGCAGTGCAGAGTCTGCCGGTGCCCATACTTCGTTCATTTGTGGAATATTAGGCATTAAAACAGAGAATTTAGATTGCTCGGCAACTGCCTTCGCTACCTCACTTTCAGTAACAACTGGATCGTTAGCTAACGCAGCTACAGCTGGAACTTCCTTCGTGATTTCATATCTCTTTTTAGAGTTTTCTTCATTTGCAATAAATTCTACAAACTCTTCAGCAAGCTCAGCATTTTTAGAATATGAGCTTACGTTGTAGCTTTTCACACCAACGAAGGCACTCATGTTTTTACCATTACTTAATGCAGGTAATTTTTGAACACCCCAGTTAACTCCTGCTTTTGTAAATGGTTCAACATTCCATGGACCAGAAATAATCGCAGTAGCTTTACCTTCTGTAAATAGAGACTCAATTACAGAGATACCTTGCTCCCCGACAATACCTGCTGGGAAAAGACCTTCTTTATAGAACTTTTGGATATACTTCGCGCCTTCGATGGCACCTTCATTATTGATTCCGATATCTTTTGGATCATAATTTCCTTCGTCATCTTGTCCAAAGATATAACCGCCGTAACCGCTTAATACACTGTTTGCATAATAAATTTGATCAAAGAGTGCTAAGAAACCGAACTTTTTACCATCAGCAACACCTTTTGAATACTCATACCATTCATCAAGTGTTTCTGGTAATTGATCCTCTGAAATCAGATCTTTATTGTAATAAAGCATGGTCGTTTCTACTGCTTTTGGCAGCCCGTAAACTTTACCATTCACCTTCTGCGCGTTCATCGCTGCTTCTGTATAAATCTCTTGTGTATCTTTATCCACATCTAGTTCTTTGATTAAACCCTCTGTAACAGCTGTACCAATTTGGTCACTTGGCATCGTTAGAACGTCTGGGCCTGTTCCTGCTGGACCATCTAAACGCAAGTCTTCAATTTGTTTCGTATATTGTTTTTCTACCATTGTTACTTTTACATCATGCTCTTTTTCAAACTTGGCGATGGCATCTTTAATCCCTTCACCCTTCATAACATCTTCCCAAACAAGTAATTCTTTCGGTTTATCTGCTTCCTTTGTGTCGCCGCCTTCTTTAGCGTCATCCTGTGGACCACAGGCAGCCAAAGATAAACTTAGTGCAACACCACTCATCAAGCCAAAATATTTTTTAAACTTCTTCATGGATGTACATCCTTTCAATAATAAATTTAGTAGTTCATTTACTCCCCACTTATGTGAAAGCGTTTCAGTAAATATAATATATCACTGCCTAGAAAACATGTAAACAACTTTTTTACTCAATTAAGTAAATATTTTTACGAAATAATTCTCTGTTTAGGTCGTACTCTTTCGAACAATCAATTCAGATCCAATAAATAGGGTCTTTACCAATTTGCGTTTTTCCACCACTTGTTCAAGCAATAGCTGAATCCCATTCTTGCAAATTTCCTTCATATCAATGTGGAAAGTTGTGAGCGGCGGTGACACATACTTCGCCACACTTATATTGTTAATGCTGATAATACTCACCCGATTTGGTATCGCAATTCCATGTTCATTTAACGCCTGCAGGCAGCCTACTGCGATGGGGTCCGCAGCAATAAAGAAAGCACTAGGCAATTGATCTCCCAGCTGTTCAACGGCATCCTTCATCAACATATAGCCTGTATCCACAGAAAATCCTCTGCGATGAAAAATATATTGTTCATTTAACAACCCCTTTTTCACCATATACCTGCGAAATACACGTTCACGTAAATCCATTTCATCCTCATCAGTGTTAGGGTTATGATACGTACCGCCAATAAAACCAATCTCGGTATGACCCTTTTCCAATAAGAAATCGATGGTTCTTCTTGTCATTTGCGGCAGATCCGGTCTGACAGAATCAAAGTGATTCGGGTCCGGTGATGTATCCAGGAACACCCCATTGGAAGTAATGCTTCGCAAATACGCTAACTCATTTTCCGAAAACGTACCTACGGCAATGAATCCCTCAATATGATCTGGAATTTGGTGAATACCATCGGAGATTTTGTAGGTAATCAGCTCTACATTGTATAGCCTTGCCATTTTTTCTAACTCAATTCGCATTGTTTTAAAATAGACATCTTCTAATTCCTCTTTGTCTGTTAACCAATATAAAAAGGCAATATTCTTAACTAATAGCCTTACTGTTTTTCTACGATAATTTAGCTGCTCTGCCGCTTCATAAATTTTTTCACGTGTCTCATCTGAAACAGAAAGACTTTGGTCATTGTTGAGTACACGCGAAACAGTAGAAGTGGAATACCCCGACTTTTCTGCAATATCTTTTATCGTCGCCATTTAGGAAACCTCCATATGATTTCAAATTATTTTATATTTGTTTACTTTAATTAGTAAATTATTTTACTAAATATTACTTCATTATTCACAAAAACTCAAGCTTTATATGATAAAATTATTCCGACATAATGACAGCAAAATGGTTGGAATAATGGCAATAAAAAGCAATTGTCTTGTCTGTATCACTATGCTTTAATGAATTTCAGGTATAGTACTTCAGTTTATAGAAAAGATAGAGGAAACAGTTTTGAGTTCATTACAGAAATTATTACTCAGTATTCATGCTTGTTACGGTTTAGCCACTACGATGTCAGGTTTGTTTTTAAACCTCTATTTGTGGAGACTTTCAAATGATCTAAGTGTCAATGCCTCCTTTATACTGGTAACGTTCTTTTTTGGAACAGTCTCGTTTGCAGTTGGCGCCTGGCTTTCAAAAAAGACAGATCGAATCTGTAGTTTTCAACTCGGCATTGGCTTTACAGCAATCTTTTATTTACTTGTTATTATTTTACAAGAAAAAACAGCTGCTTATCCGATGGCTATCGGTATCTTAAATGGAACGGCAGCAGGCTTCTACTGGTTAGGCTATCTCGTATTGATTTATGACCTGGTAGACAACCATTCCCGCTCACAATT
This sequence comes from Neobacillus niacini, assembly GCF_019749295.1. Lineage (GTDB taxonomy): Bacteria > Bacillota > Bacilli > Bacillales > Cytobacillaceae > Neobacillus > Neobacillus niacini_D. The sequence continues at coordinate 22,205 of NZ_JACWFG010000025.1, read as the reverse complement.
CATGGGTAAACAAATGGCCGTTTTTGGAATCGTTAACACTTTTGGTCCTGCGCTAGCCGGATTTATTATATCGAAATTGGATTTTACTGGCTACAATCTTGTTTTTACCCTTTCCTTATTGTTATTCCTAACAGGTCTAATCCTTAGCTTTTGGCTTCCGAAGGATTTGTCTGCTAAGAAACCTTTGTATCTACGTTTATTATGGAGGTATAACAAGAGGAAACCAAGCTTGAAACCAATGTGGTTTGGCTGGTTCGTTTGGGGCATGTGTGAAGGCTTACTTGGCTTTTTGCCGACCGTCATATTATTTATGAGTGTAAACAATGAATTCCTCGTAGGGATCAGTTCGATTTTGTTTGGAAGTGTGGCTGTTCTATCAAGTCTATGGCATTCCAAATACAATCACAGGGATAGAGAACCTTATACCTTACTGGTCGTGTGGCTATTGTATTTCTTTGCTTGCGTGCCAATGATTCTCGATATGAATATATGGACAGTATTTATCTTCCTTATTGTAAATGAAATGAGTAAAGCCTTATTAGGTGTAACTTATTTTAGCTTCATGTTTAGAAGTATAAAGGTTTTACCGAAGTCCGGCCTTCGCACAGAATCGATGGTCATGAGAGAAATCATGCTCAATATTGGACGGATTCTTTCTATTACAGTGTTTATCGGTCTTTACCTTTTTGCCATTGAGTTGATCTATTATTATCTGCTGACTGCGATTTTGGTACAAGGACTCTTATTTAAGATCGTTTCAACAGAACGAATTGGGTTTACGTTTAGAAGGGGAATGAAGGTAAAGCATGAAATATAGAGGTCGAAGTAGAACAGCAGCAAAACTGGCTGCTGTTTTTTATTTTAATTGCTTCAGGTCACTTGGAGTGACCGTGGGTACTTCAATTTTTAATTGCGGACGCTCCAGACGCTCTGTAATGACCATGGCACCAAACAAATTTTCTTCTCGAGCACTCCAGACGCTCTGCATTGACCATGGCACCTAATAAATTTTCTTCTCGGGCACTCCAGACGCTCTGCATTGACCGCGGCACCAAACAAATTTTCTTCTCGGGCACTCCAGACACTCTGCATTTACCGTGACCCCTTATAATTTTCCTTCTCGGGCACTCCAGACACTGCCTTTGAATTTTATACAAGCAGGAGTCGCCGCTGAATGCCTTCTTTTCCTTCCAACTCAGGCCTACTATGAGATAGATTATTATGGACGCCACCATCTCACCAAAATAAAGGTAAATTATGTGGAGATTGAGGCCGAGGATGTCATCCAGAATTTATTGAATATCCCTATTGATGTGACTGTTCCCATTTTCACTTCAGTAAAGTCGGTTTTGTAAATCGAGAAAATAAAATAATCCTTCTGCGATGTTCCCGCGTCAAAGATGGATACCCCTGCCACCGAAAGTTTAATAGGAGCTGTTTTTTCCTTTGTTAATGCGTATAATTAACCTAGGGAAAAAGACGATTAGGAGGGAAGTTAATGAAAAAATTTGATGGATATGAAGCGCAAATAATCAAAAAGATTATTCATGAAAGCGAAGGCGAACCTGTTATAGAGATTGACGGAAAGAAATATTTTCTTGCATTAATTGAAGAACCAGAAACAACAGTAATAGAAGATGTTGCAACAGACTTTGAGTTAAAACAAAAATTATTACAGGCCAAAAAGGATGTCTTAGAAGGTAAAGTTTTCTCAACAGACGAGGTTTTAGAGCTGATTGAACAAGGTGAACTATAGATGAAAATAATTTGGACCAATCAAGCCCTGGATGGATTTAAAAATATCCATAGTCAGCATTTCAGTGTAAATGAAACAAAGGAATATAAAAAAGAAAGAATTCATGCGAAGATATCCCTGCTCGGAACAAGTATTCCAGCAAATCAAACAGGGTGGGAGGGTACTTATAAAATTATTATAGATAGGTATATTGTATATTATTCCGTTTCAAATGATCGAACAATTTGTTATATAGAATACTTTAAGCATTCGAGGCAAAAAAGGTAGGCTAGACAGATCTATTTTTGTATAAGAATGTATTACCCAATCCTCTACGAATTACCTGACCCAGCCTCTTTTGTCATATCCAGCCTTTACCTTCACTATATTTGTGTTACTATTCCTTTTCCTTATTAAAGATTTTTATGCTTACCTGCACACAATCACTTCACGAGTAAATACCCCTTTTTTAGCAACGGCCCTATCCGCTATTTCAAATCCTGCTTTGATAAGGACCTCATCTATTGGTTCAACGGTTACCACTACGACTTTATCAGCAAACCTGCGCGCACTTTGGAGCATTTCGAGCTGTTCTTCAGGCGATATCACTGAGCACAAATTGTAGGGTAAATCGATAATGGCGACATCGTAATGGTTGGTGATGGCACGCATATCTACATACTTAACTTCTGTGGTATATCCAAAGTGTGCAATGTTCTCCCTTGTTCCAGCGAGAATAATAGGGTTATTGTCGCTCCCCACCATATCAATCCCCATCGAAAGAGCTTCAACGAGTACAGTTCCAATTCCACAACAAGGGTCAATTGCTTTTATCCCTGTCGGATTTGGTATGGCGATATTAACCACGGCTCTTGCTACTCGTGTGCTGAGTGCAGTAGAATAGTGATGAGGTTTCTGTTGATGGTGAAACCAAACAGACTCACTTTTAACATAATCACCGAATATCCATCTTCCGTCTATATTCATGACAGCTAACAATCGCTGCGGCTGGCGAAGGTCACCCACACCTTTTATGTTTAGCCCAACTTCCCTCTCAATGGCTCGCCGCCTTTCGAAGGTTTCCTCCACACTGCCAGTTTTCACATACAACACCTTAAATGTTTCATCTGTCTGAAAGGCAGACACCTTCTCGAGCAGCTCTTGAAAACTCTCCCCTTTAAAAATAACCCCAACCCTTTCTTTCATAAACGGACTTCGACTGGGATCAACTTTTATGGTGCTTTCCAAAATGCTCGTCTGGGACTCGAATCCAAATAAAGAGCGCATTTCTAACGCTCTCAGTGAGAGTTCATCTTCATAACTGGCGTATGTATAGATATAGGTATCCAATTCTCCCACCCTTTCCATATAAAAAAGACAATAGGTTTTCCCCATTGCCTTCATTTATTATCTAAAAAACACCTTGTCGATATTGTACTTCGACTTTGATTCATTAATAATATACGTCTCATAAATTTCTCTATGTGTGGGTTCTTCAACGACACAAACTTCAATTCTGGTGATTTCATCTCGGTGGTCCTTTACGGGCGAGACACTATCCTCAAAATGTTTCTTGATTCTTGGTCGCAGCTTTCTTGCTTTCCCTACAAATAATAGTTCTTTATTCTTGTTATAAAACATGAAGATACCACCCTTATCACGCGGGATAAGATGAAAATCAGTAAATCCATAGATATTGCTCAACTCTGGATTATCTTGTTTCGTAATGACCACGTCAGGCTTTGGAACGGTTATGTTAATCACGCAAGCTCACTTCCTCTTTCTACAGTGCTTTAAATGCTATCACAAATCCTCATATATTACTATATCCTGATATCATTCATTTAGACAAAATATAACAACAAAGTTTCACTTCTCAAAGAAATTCGCATTTTCCAACTCTGATTGGTACATTTTTGCATATAATAAAAAAAGCAATTACTTTAGGGGGTGTTTAGAATAACCAGTATTCAGGAAGTGAATGAAGTCCTCTCCGGTTTTCAACATCCATTAGCCCAAAAGTGGCTGTACAACGACCTTATCAAAAAAACGATTGCGGTAAGCTATGACTATTGGCTAGAAGATACCGGTATTCCCATGACCTTAGATGAATTTGTTTTACAGTATATTGACCATGCAGAGCATCTTGGAGAAATGTTTGCTGGAGATTAATCCCTACTCTGCAAATTCCAGATGACAGGTAAATCATTAGGAATATAAAACAAAGTGCAGCGAGAACTTAGTTCTCGCTTATTATTTTTTACAGGTACAGGCTATTTATGACCTTCAGTCATTCTTTCGACCTCTACTTGTATTTTTTAATATTCGTAAAGTTCTATTGGTAATCCATCAGGATCTGCAAAGAAGGTAAATTTCTTTTCGGTGTAGGAATCTATTCGAATTTCTTCAACAGATACCCCATTTAATTTCAAATGACTTACTGCCTCTTCGATATTGTCTACTTCAAATGCTAAATGCCTTAACCCCGCTGCCTCAGGATAATTGACCCGGGCTGGCGGGTTCGGAAACGAAAACAGCTCGATTTGGTAGTGACCATTTACCTCTAGGTCCAGTTTATAGGAGTCCCTTTCCTCGCGGTACACTTCCCTGACAGGAGTAAGCCCCAGTATACGCACATAAAAGTCTTTAGCTGTTTCATAATTAGAGCATATAACCGCTATATGGTGTAATTTCTTTAGTTTCATACTGCCCCTTCACTTCTTCCATCTTTTATTGTATAAAATTCGACTTGCTTCAACCTATCCTCTACCTAATCAAACGTTTGATTAGATTTAGTAGAATGCCTGGTTTACATAGTCTTTTATCATTTCCAAGGAAATTTTCCGTCGAATATTCTGCTGACCTTTCCAAGGAGAGGTTACTCTGTTGCTATAAACCACTTTAATTCTCCTATACTCAACATTCTTTAACATACTTCTCTATACCATTATCCTAATTAAACGTTTGATTAAAATGCAAGTGAGACCTTATTTAAAAGGGACTTTTTCACTTTTCAATTGAAAAAGTTTGTCGGGCACTCACTTCATTTTTAATCGATTTCAAAGTAGTCCTTTAATAAAAACCAATTAACTACACATTCTGACAGATTTATATAAAAATAAATCCAATCAAACGTTTGATTAGTTTTTGCTAAAATCCCTTTAAATCAAATTTTTTCTCTTATTTGTATTATAAAATTTGTCGAACCTATCTTCATTGACCTGTAAATTTATTTTTAATGACCATGTCCTTTTCGCCTGTTTTTCTATATATAAAGGATGAAAGGAGGTGATAACGATGGCAACAGCAGTTATAGCAACTTCTAAATTACGAATCGTATTCCAGGTAGGAATGGATGATGACGGCAAACCGCTTCTAAAGGCAAAAACCTTTAGCAACATCCAAAAATCCGCAACTCCCGATCAGCTTTTACAAGCAGCACAAGCGTATGTAGGTTTATCCAACGACACTCTCAGCAATATTGAGAGAGTCGACAATTCTGATTTACTAGCTTAATCGGAAAATAAATGGTGATAGGAGGTGACAAAAATGGCTAAAACATTAGAATTGGAGTTTGTAACGGAGCTAGGCAAATCGGTACGATTATCAGTGGAAAATCCGAAGGAGCCCATTGATGAGGCAGTAGTGAAGAGTGCAATGGAGGAAATGATCGCTTCTGGAATCTTTACATCTGCGAGTGGTAATTTTGCTTCTGTAAAAGGAGCACGCGTGATTGACCGCAATGTAACGGAATATGAGATTGTTTAATAGAGCAAGAGGCCGGGTTCAAATCGAATCCGGCTTTTTTATAAATAGATTTTTAAAAATAAATTAATAGGTCCTTAACTTTTTATTCATAGTTTGTTCATGAATCCCGGGTAAGATAAATACATGAAAAGGACCTCCTATTAATGTTTATCTTTTTCATAATCTCCCTCTATAAGATTCAGCACTATGCTGAATCTCTTTTTCTGTCTTCGAACTGTACTTATCCCACATTCTTTGTATATCGGCACTTCGGAAAACTACTGCATCCTAAAAATTCTCCTCTTTTTCCTTTTTTAAGATTCATAGGGCTGCCGCATTTACTGCAGGTACCATGATTGTTACTAGTTTCAGACTTGGTGATTGTAACACTGTGCAGCTTTTCTCCCCCTGAATTTAATTCGAGAATAAAATCAATGAGCCCATTACGGTCCACCAGCAGCACATTTCCCTTTTGCGCTAATTCTTTAGCTGCCTTTGTATAATAGCTATTCGAAACCACCCAGGCTTCATCTGACTGAAAATAGGACCTTGCACCGATGACCTCTTGAACCGCTTTGATTCCAACATCTTTTGAATACCGTTTAGCTTGGGCAACGATCTTTTTCCCATTCTTTTTCAGCAATAGATCCGCACCATAATCACCACTTGCACTCGTTACCTCTACCCCATAACCTCTAGATAGATATAGTTCCTTTAAATAATACTCAAACTGAATGCCATCCATAGAATCGATTTCTTCAATTCTAGAATTTCTTAACCGTTCCTTTTCTCTTTTACTTTTATAAGCAAACAGGAAGATTATGAGCAAACCAGCAATGGCCACAATTAAAATGGTAACAGTAATATTTCCTCTAGTCAGATACAAGGAAGCCAATGTTAATAGTAATAATATCAATTTTATATTATTTTCTAACTCTCGCAGCTGTTTCTTCGTTCTTCTCTTAGTAGTCATAAGATCCCCCTTTATATTCGAAACCCCTACTATTCTACCACTTTTAACCAGTCAAAAAACGATGTTCTTCCACAATATAAGAACGTTTTTCTATTAACTAAACGTTTGATTAAATATCCTAGAAAGCTTTATAAATAACGAGCTTTGGCTTCATTTGAGGAAATTTATTGTCGAACCCAAAAAATCCTTTAACAGTGCGTTGTGCACCATTAAAGGATTTTTAGTTTGATAGTTACTTGCGGTTTGCACCCGCATAAAATCGATCTCTTACACGTTTTAGCCTTGCATGGTACTTAAGAATATCCAGCCGCGCCTTTTCTGCCTCAGGAGCAATTGGTCTCAGGTTTTCAATGTCCCAATAATCCACAATGACATCCAGTACTTGATCAAAATATTCAAGAGGCCCGTAGTTGGCTTCCTTTGCAATAATGGACATCCGGTCTTCAAAGTCAGGCATGACCGTGCCCGGCATCTGAAAATTCTTGATGACATAACCGAGATAGTAGCAATAATTCGGTTCCAATTGCAGGTGCAGCTTAATGACATCACGATAAAAGGCATAATGCAGAGTTTCATCCTTGGCAAGCCTTCTTAGGAGCGTAGCCAATTCCTTATCATGAGGTCCGGCTACCTTCGCAACATTGTAATAAAAAACCATGGTGGCAAGTTCCTGCAGGGAGGTATAGACCATTGTCTCAAAAGGGGTATGGAAGTCCGGCTCCCATCCTCCCTCTACAGTCATCTTGTGCAATTGACGAATTCGCTTAGGATCAGCGTTTCTAGTAATCAAAAGGTAAGTCTCCAAAAGGTTGGAATGCTGATCTTCTTCCGCTGTCCAGGTATGGACAAAATCCTTGATGACCGAAAGCGACCCTTTGAAGGTTTGGTCTAGATGGGAGGTAAACCAGGGTAAATTCACCTCTGTCAAAAGCGCTGTCTCTACTGCCGTTACCACACCTGCTGGCAGTGAAACCTGACTAGGATCCCAAGGTACCCTGCGGAAATCCTGGGCTTTATCCCAAGGCAAGAAATCGTGATAACCCCAATCTATTTTGGCAGCCCTTCGTTTATGTTCCTCATATAATTCCTTTAATTGCGGTTCAAGTCTAAAGTCTAAATGGTTCGTTAGCAATTACTACACTCTCCTTTTCCACTACTTTACCGTATTACTCTATTAAATCATAAAATTAACAAGATTCCGATTTTAAGAGCTTCTTTTTGAAAAAGCAGTGAATAGGAACCATAAAAAAGAGATGCCTGAAAATCCATTACTTAGGGTGCAAGGGAACTCCAGACATCTATAGCAGATAAATATATTAGTTCCTATTGCTATATTTGTTTATTGTTTTTCGCCTTTGTAATGACGAAAAGTAGATATAGACGAATTCATAAAAAAAGAGAGTATCCGCCTGAGCTAGGCGGAGAATTTCCGGCTATTATTTTTAGAGGAACCTTATGTAGCAGTATAAACGGAGATATTCCGCTTAACTGCTTTAAATATGACAATTTACAAGTATTTAAGTACAATAAGCGGAAAAACTCCGCCTATTATTAAGGGAATAATAAAATTCCCCAATTTAAACGGAAATTCTCCGCTTATGTTCCAAACACAGTGAAATCAACATTCAGTCCAGAGCTATTTTGTAAAATAAGATTCTCCTAAAATTTCTTTCTTTTGATAACTGCCTGGTGGAAGTTCTTTTTCAATAAAAGCATTCAAATCCAATGGCTCAAGATCGTACATGACTTCAATTTCTTTTGAGAATAAAAGCTTTTCTTTTTCAAGTAAGCTAGAAAGTGAAGATTGTGTTTTTGGCTGCAGTTCTTCCTTGTTTAGAACCTGTTTTAATCCATCGACATAGGATTCAAACGGACGACCGCCTACTATTTTTATACCTTTGTTTTCTTCATTAATCATAATTATCGTTGGAAATCCTCTAGCACCTAGGCTTCTAGCAAGACTAAAGTCTTCATTTAATAGTTGTTGTCCTGCTGGCTGCTCCGCTTCATTTACAATCGCTTCTCCATCAAGACCAAGTTTATTTACGATTTCAATCATAACAGATGGTTCTGATATATTTTGATTGAAGGCGAAAAGCTCTTCTCTAGTGCGACGTAAAAATTCATATGCCAAGGCATCGTTATCGTTTTTTTGAATGACTTTAAAAACACGAGAAGGCGGGTAGGATGATTGCACGGGATTGTCAATCATGAGTGACCCATCAATCGGCATGCGTGAATGTTCTCCCACTTCCCTCCAGTGAGGCGCAACGTCCGCAGGCTTATAAATTCCATTTGCAGGGTCAATCGGTCCATCATGCCATTTCTCCAGCAATCCACCCATCACCGGATGAAAATTAAAATAGTGTCCATACTGCGCTTTAAAGCGACGAAGAACCGGTTCAATCGCCCAGCAATGAGAGCAAATAGGATCTGTTACATAATAAACTTCAATGGACTTTTGGGGTTGACTAAAATCAATCAGCCCCATTTCTTCCTCTCCAGCTACTCCACATACACCTGTTTCCAAATCACAAATCATGTTATTGTTCGTCAATTCGTATTCACTCCTCCTATAGTTGTTTGTATTTGCTTTATAATTGCATTGTAGTAAATAATGAAAGAGATCAATACCAATAATTCTATCGATATGTCGTAAATACAACACATTAAAGAAATTGTTGAAAAAGTAGGAGTGACCACAAATTGACTGAAGCAAAGACGGACCCTAGAGTTCTCCGTACCCGCAGATTAATTATGGATTCTTTCATTGAACTTTCCGCTAAAAAGGAATTTAAGGATATTACGGTAAAAGACATCACGACTGAAGCGATGATCAATCGTGCCACTTTTTATTATCATTTTGAAGATATCTATGACCTATTAGAGAAGGCATTATCAGAGGTATTATTAGTGAATCTTAACGGGGAATTCTTTCCGTATGACAACCTTAGTGAAGAGGCGTTCGTTAGTATTTTCATAGCAATTACCAATTTTCAAAAGTCATTATCCACCCGGTGCCATAGAGGATACGAAGATACCATCGCCCGAATTATTCGGGAGCAGCTCGAAATCATTTTTTACAAAATGCTAGCAGCACAAAGTGAAGGAGAAGAGGATGAAGCATTAAAACTTAATGCGGTTATCTTAAGCTGGGGCATTTACGGAGCATCTGTAGAATGGAAGCGAAAAGGGATGAAACTTGTGCCGGAGGACTTTATTAAACCCGTTCTTCCCTATTTACTGTCTGGGCTGGATACTATTTAACCAACAACCATCATCCATTGTATAAAAGTTCCAAAGACAATCTAGAAAATGAAAAAGCCAGGCAGCAGCCTAGCTTTTGGTTTTTCAATAGAAAGTTTTAGGGGGGCTAATTAAATAGAAACCTCCCTACTAAAATTACCAACATCTACATCCAAATAAACAATTTATATTCCGGCATATTTTCCGTTCTCTACGATCATTATGTTTATTTTCATAATGATTAAAAGATTCCTCTTCCATATGACCATACCTGTCGTTTTGTTTATCCCTGCAGCCACAATCATCATGATGGTGTTGATCTTTGCTGCCGTATGAATCATGCTTCATCCAATCATCGTAGTTGTCATTTCTGTCCCACTTTTTGTAATTGCAATCATCATGCTTGTCTTTTTGTCTATCTCTGCAGCCACAATCATCATGATGGTGTTGACCTTGGTTGCCGTATGAATCATGCTTCATCCAATCATCGTGGTTGTCATTTCTATCCCACTTTTTGCAATTACAATCATCATGCTTGTCTTTTTGTCTATCTCTGCAGCCACAATCATTATGATGGTGTTGACCTTGGTTGTCGTATGAATCATGCTTCATCCAATCATCGTGGTTGTCATTTCTGTCCCACTTTTTGCAATTGCAATCATCATGCTGGTCCTTTTGTTTATCCTTGCAGCCACAATTCCTTTTGTGTTGGCCTTGGTTGTCGGACTGATTTTTCTTTTTGCAATCATCTTGATGGTCCTCTTGTTTATCCTTGCAGCCACAATTCCTTTTGTGTTGGCCTTGGTTGTCAGACTGATTTTTCTTTTTGCAATCATCTTGATGGTCCTCTTGTTTATCCTTGCAGCCACAATTCTTCTTGTCATGACCTTGGTTATCAGACTGATTTTTCTTTTTGCAATCATCTTGATGGTCCTCTTGTTTATCCTTGCAGCCACAATTCTTCTTGTCATGACCTTGGTTATCAGACTGATTTTTCTTTTTGCAATCATCCTGATGGTCCTCTTGTTTATCCTTGCAGCCACAATTCTTCTTGTCATGACCTTGGTTATCAGACTGATTTTTCTTTTTGCAATCATCTTGATGGTCCTCTTGTTTATCCTTGCAGCCACAGTCATTATTATGGTGTTCATCTTTGTGGTCGTTCTGGTCATGATTTTTAGAATTATCGTGCTTACTGGTTTGATTCTTTTTTTCCTTGTCCTCATGCTTTTCCTTACCATGATGATGCTTGTGCTTATGATGATGTTTTTTCTTACCCTTCATTTCTCCTGCACCCCTTCTTAACAAACTTTTATACCATTAGTTTATTAAGAGGATGGAAAACGGCTTGGACAAACTCCCAATAAGTCGCTTTTTTGGGCTGAATTGTTATTGGAGAATAGAAAGAGCTCCTCCTCTGTTTTGTGTAGACCACAAGACCGTCCCCCTGGACATGACACGGTGTCACTTTTTTGTTGACATTATGACAGGGTGTCATATATAATCTGTAAGTGCTCAATTATGACAGGGTGTCACATTTAATTATAGGAGAATGAATATTATGCCAAAACAGACGTTTTTTCACTTATCGAAGGATAAACAGGACACGTTAATTCAAGCTGCGAAACAGGAATTTTCGCGTGCACCGCTGCACGAAGCCTCCATTGCTAGCATTATCAAAAGTGCTGGAATTCCCAGAGGCAGCTTTTATCAATATTTTGAGGATAAAGACGACATCTTCTATTATTTGTTAAATCAATTGGGCGAGAGGAATAATCAACGATTTATTGCCGTTCTGAATGAGAAAAATGGAGATTTGTTTGAGTCGTTTATTGCTACCTTTCAATTCATGATTGAGGTCCATCGAAACGAAGAACACAAAAACTTTTTCAAAAATGTTTATTTAAATATGAACTATAAACATGAAAATACCCTGGCGAATAATGTTTACGAGGAAAATCAGAAAAACCAGTTTTTAAAAATCATTAAGTTAATTGATACAGGCAATCTGAACATCCAGGATGAACATGAATTGCATCATGTCTTAAAAATTCTGATGGGCGTCACCTTTCAAAATATTGTTCAGCTTTTCGTGAAGGAATATACCGATGAGGAAGCCTTAAGAAATTATTTTGCCCAAATTGATCTGCTTAAAAGAGGATTACAGAAAAATGAACGAACACAAAGGGGATAGAAAATATATGGAAACAACGTTACAAAAGAAACCACCCTATTTAATGATTGCGATTTTATTTGTTGGAGCCTTTGTCTCTTTTTTAAATAACTCGCTTCTAAATGTGGCTCTTCCATCGATCATGGTTGATTTAGGAATTAAAGATTATTCAACCGTTCAATGGCTGGCTACAGGTTATATGCTTGTCAGCGGGATTTTAATTCCAGCATCAGCCTTTTTACTGACACGCTTTTCAAACCGTAGTTTATACATTACATCCATGGTGCTTTTCACATTAGGTACAGCACTTGCTGCATTTGCACCAAACTTCGGACTGCTGCTTACAGGGCGCATGGTTCAAGCAGCTGGTTCTTCTGTGATGGGACCACTACTCATGAACATTATGTTAGTAAGCTTCCCGCGTGAAAAACGTGGTGCGGCAATGGGAATATTCGGTTTGGTCATGATTACCGCACCTGCAATCGGACCAACACTTTCCGGTTACATCGTAGAATACTACGACTGGCGCGTTCTATTTGAAATGATTTTACCATTAGCGATCATTAGTTTATTATTAGCAGTTTGGAAGCTAGAAAATGTAATGGAACAAAACAAAAATGCTACACTTGATTACCTATCCGTGATATTATCATCCATCGGTTTTGGCGGATTACTTTATGGAGTAAGTTCTGCAAGTTCAGACGGCTGGGACGATACCATCGTCTTAACAACCATTATCGTTGGTGTAATTGCCTTAGCTGTTTTCATTATTCGTCAATTAAAAATGGATGAGCCATTATTAGATTTACGTGTTTATAAATATCCGATGTTCGCACTGGGTTCGGTGATTGCCATCGTCAACGCCATCGCCATGTTCTCAGGTATGATTTTAACACCTGCTTATGTACAAAACGTTCGTGGAATTTCACCACTTGATTCAGGATTAATGATGCTGCCAGGCGCGATTGTAATGGGAATCATGTCGCCGATCACTGGTAAGCTATTCGATAAATTTGGCCCGCGTGTACTAGCCTTAATCGGGCTTACGGTCACTGGTGTATCCACCTATATGCTGGCACATCTACAAATTGATTCTAGCTACACCTATATTGTCCTAGTCTACACATTACGTATGTTAGGGATGTCCATGGTCATGATGCCGATTATGACAAACGGGTTAAATCAGCTGCCAACCGTATTAAATCCGCATGGTACAGCGATAAACAACACAGCACAGCAAGTGTCCGGTTCCCTTGGTACTGCAATTCTCGTAACCATTATGAACTCAGTCACAAAAACAGAAGCACAAAACCTAATGGCTGGTGTTGACCCAGCAACGCTAACGGAAGCATCAACGGCTTTACTAACACAGCAAGCTTTATTAGCCGGAATTCAATATTCCTTCTATGTGACATTTGCGATTAATATTGTTGTTCTCGTATTAGCATTATTCGTTAAACGAGTTGATACAAGTGAAGATGTCGTTAGAAAGCTAGAACAGCAGGGTAGAACACAAATTAAGCCTGCAGCACAATCAAATTAATTTTTATCATTAGGAGAGGCATTGACGCCTCTCCTTTTATTATTCCTTCATCTTTGCTAACAGCATTTGCAAACACTATAATTAAAATCTGATAGCCCCTAGTAAAATGAACTCTAAAGGAGATAAAGATAGGATGGAATTCTGGGAATCCAGCTTTATTGAGAAAAAAACAATGTGGGGATTTGAACCTGCGGACTCCGCAATCATGACAAAGGACTTTTTCCTTGAACAGAATGTGAAGGACATACTAATCCCGGGTATTGGTTATGGCAGGAATGCAAAGATTTTTATTGAAAATGGGATCAATGTGACCGGTATTGAGATTTCAAAAACAGCGATTGATTTTGCGAGACAGAACGGGATTGATAGTACTATTTTTCATGGTTCCGTGACAGACATGCCTTTTGACAGCAATCTGTATGACGGAATATTCTGCTATGCACTTCTTCACCTATTAAATGAAACGGACAGAGAGAAGTTTATACAAGATTGTTACAATCAGTTAAAGCCCAATGGTTATATGATTTTTACAACCGTTTCTAAAAAAGCTCCTATGTTTGGCAAGGGCAAACAACTGGACCAAGACTATTTCGAGATCATGGATGGCGTGAAAATGTATTTTTATGATGACGACTCCATTAAACGAGACTTTGAAAAATATGGACTGGTTGAGTTTTCAGAAATCGACGAACCCAATAAGAACATGGAGGATAAACCTTCGATCAATTTTATAATGGTGAAATGTAAAAAGGGGCAATAAGTACAATTCATAGATTTATGTGCCAAAAATTCTTTTTATGTGCCGGTTTACAAACTTTACGTGCCAGATGAGATTTTTTCGTGCCAGATGGCATTGTGCGAGAATAAATTAGGCTAGTCAAAGACTAAGCCGTTCTCCTATGAGATACTCACAGCTATAACAGATATAATAGCAGCTAAAAAAGCAGAGTGATTCGCTTATAAATTCACTCTACTTTTTAGTTGATTTGATTAGGTTTATGATAATCTTTATACCAAATTAACAAATTCCTAGAATGCCTAAAGGGCGTTTTACCTTCAAGGCAACAACAATAAATAGAGCAACGCGATTGCTTGCCTTTTGGGCATTGTCAATGTGACCAACCTTATTGCACTAATTTTACGAAAGCCCCTTATAAGAATGCAGCTATGAAAACATCAATGTGGCGAATTCATCACCTTTTGGTTGGTTACGACACGGCGGATGAAGAACCCCATGATCAGGTTAATTAATGCTATGACCATCGCGAACAAGAACACGTTGTGCGACCCCAATGCCATCGCGTTTGCAATTTCAATCTGCTTGGTCGGGGCGGAGGAGCTGTGTAAATAGTTCTCCATACCGCCCGTAAGGATACTAATTGCAACCGCTGTTCCAATCGCGCCTCCTACCTGCTGCAATGTATTCATAATGGCCGTGCCGTGTGGATATAATTCCGGCGGCAATTGATTTAGCCCGTTCGTTTGAGCTGGCGTCCAAATCAAGGCTATACCAACCGTGAGCCCAATATGCAAAGCAATGATCAATGCCACTGAAGAAGTAGGGGAAATAGTTGTAAAGAACCATAACATGACTGTAAGGATCATGAGTCCAGGAATAACAAGCCATTTCGGTCCATATTTATCAAATAAACGCCCCACATATGGCTGGATGATACCGCTTAGTGCACTACCCGGCAAAAGTATGAGTCCAGTGATGAACACAGACAGCCCTGAACCAGTCTGCAGAAACATCGGAAGAATAATCGTGCTCGACATACTGATTAACATACATGACATTATTAGAAGCATCCCAATAACGTACATTGGATACTTGAAAACACTCAAATTCAACATTGGATCGCTCATGTTCTGTCGCAGTATGAATAATACCAGCGCGACGAGCCCAATGACAATTGATGTGACCACAACACTGCTGCTCCAACCATCAGCTCCTTCGCCCGCCTTACTGAAGCCAAAGACAACTCCTCCGAATCCAATCGTTGACAATAAAACAGATAGTAGATCAATCCGAGGCTTAGTGACATCTGTAACGTTTTCCAAATATTTAAGACCTATCAACAACCCTATGACCAAAAATGGCAGCGAGAACCAGAAGATATAATGCCATGTTAAATATTCTATTAATAGACCGCCTATGGTCGGTCCGGACGCTGGTGCGACCATGATAACCAGTGCGACCAATCCCATCGCCGCCCCCCGCTTTTCTTGTGGATAAATAACAAGAACAGTATTAAACATGAGTGGAAGCAACAACCCCATGCCTACCGCCTGTAAAACTCGGGCGAACATTAACATTTCAAAATTGAATGCGAGCGCCGCAATCAATGTACCTGCGATTAAACTCATGACCGAACCTATGAATAGCTTCCTCGTAGAAAATGTCTGTAGCAGCAACCCGCTTACTGGCATTAGAATGCCAAGAGTCAGCATGAAACCTGTAGTTAACCACTGTGCGGTTGCAGCCGAAATCTGAAAAACTTCGATTAAATTAGTCAATGCTATATTTAGAGCGGTTTCGTTAAACATGCCAACAGCACCGCTGATGAGCAAGGCTGTCAAGATGGCCCGCGTATTGTATTGTTTCTTCATTTTTTATCTCCTTGTAATCCAATTTTATTAATAAAAGTTATACTATTGCATCGTAATCTGTTTAAATACTTAAGCATGAAAGGGTGTTTTCTCTATTAATTATTTGATTATTTCAGCCTTCCGTATTGATAAGGAACTCCCATGTTCTCGCGCAGTGTTTTTCCTTCATATTCTCTGTGGAACAAACCGCGATCCTGCAAAATTGGAACAACCTGTTCCACAAAATCAGCAACTCCATCATAGGCTATATCCGGAACAACCGAGAAACCATCACATGCACCAGCCAAAAACCATTCTTCCAAGAAGTCTGCAACTTGTACGGGTGTACCTGCAACTACTGGATGATAGTTTATGACCCCATGTGCTAGAACATCTCGAATGGATAGTCCTTTTTTCAGCAGCTCTAAAGCTCTGTGGGATCGTGGATCCATTGGGTTGGCATATGCCTTCTTCAACAAGTCAGCTGATAAAGGTTGATCAATATCTACCGAATTCAACGATAGTGGTAAACCAACCATGGAACCAAGGTACCTTACCCTGCTTGGAATCTCTTCAGGATTAAAACTCATAAGCTGTCTTCGTCGTTCTAAACCTTCTTCTTCCGTTGAACCTATGGAAAACATAAAACCTGCATACATCTTGATGTCATCGGGATTTCGCCCAAAACGAGCTGCACTTTTTCGAAGCGCTTGCCTATGTTCACGAGCAGATTCAATATCATAAGGATTTGCATAAACACCAGATGCGTACATACCCGCCAATTCCAATCCTTCATTTCCTCCGCCTGCCTGGAAAATAACTGGCTGACCTTGCTCAGAAGGGGGGATTGGCAAAGGACCACGAGAAGCATAATATTTCCCTTGAAGATTTATAGGTTGAATTTTGTCCATGTCGGCAAATTTTCCACCTTCTACATCTAATGTCCAGGCGTCTGTTTCCCAACTCCCCCACAATGCTTGAACAATTTGAATGGATTCATGAGCCATCTCATATCGTTCTTTGCGACTGGCAATTTGTGCACCAAAATTTGCTGCAGCCAATGGCTCGGATGTGGTGACCGCATTCCATCCTACACGTCCATGACTTATAACATCTAGTGCTTTGAACTGACGTGCAATGTTATATGGATAATTGAATGTCGTGGAAAGAGTAGCAACAAGACCAATATGTTTCGTTTCTCTGGCTACAGCCATTAGTGCTAACATAGGATCCATAGGGAACATAGGAGTCTGAGGGCCTAAGTCATTGTATAATCCAGGAGTATCGGCGATGAAGATCATTTGGAATTTTCCTTTTTCAGCCAATTTAGCCCGTTCTACATAACTATCCGTATTTGTGTAGGCTGCTGGGTCGGTGCCAGGCATTCTCCAAGCACTGAATTCAGCTCCGTACCCCGAAACCATTTGTAGTGCTAGTTGCATCTTTTTTCCTTTTTTCATGTATATCTTCTCCTTTATTTTAAATAGGCTCCAAAAGGGCCTAAAATGAATTTTTTTCAATCAAATTTCAGTAGATCGGTGCAAACGGAAATAATACTTAGCTTGCTAAGTAAATTATTGGTGATTACCCAATATCATTTTTTCGGATAGACAAATCTTCTTCAGTGGGATCCCATAAACTAACCTTTTCCTGGTATATAACCGATATAGACTAATTAATATTTAGGTTGCTAAATAATTGCTTAGCATGCTAAATATTAGTAAAGAGAAAACTTAGAACAAGTTCCTCTCCATTCGCTTCATAAGTTCCCTTAAGATTAAGCGTTCTTCCGGTAAAATGGAATGGAGTAATTTTTCTTGCTGCTGTTTCCATTTAAAATCAACCGGTTTCTCTAATTCTTTGCCTTTGTCCGTTAGATAAATCCGCATAATTCTTGCATCTAATTCATCACGTTTACGGTATATAAATCCGTTTTGCTCCAATGATTTAACCATATTTGTTACCGTAGGCGGCTCACATTTTAAATGTTCACAAAGTTGCATTTGTGTTACCCCATCACCTAACCACAAACGAGCGAGTAGTTTATCCTGCCCAACATGAAGATTAAGTTCTCTTAGACTTTCGCTATAATCTCGACGCATTTTGGATGAAACTTTATCTAATGACTCACGAATATCGCAATCAACCTTATTGTTCATAGATATGCCTCCCATATACTTAGCAAGCTAACTATATCACAGTTAAAATTTAGCTGTCCATTTATCTTAGGGAATATATATTACACCGTTTGCCTATCAACTTGTTGCATTGAGTAATTTGATTACAGACACTAGAATAAAGCCAATTCTCATTTTTTAAAAGAGGGTAATAAATTTTGCCGTAGTACATTTTTTTGTACTATTAGCTTAGTTAGTACAAAAAGCTGCCACAATGACAGCTTTGATTAGTCTACTTGCTCTCCAAACTTCTTCCCGAACTCTTCCATCAAATCAATAATAGGAACCAATTCTTTCCCTTTTGAGGTTAGTGAATACTCTACACGCGGAGGAACCTCTGGAAAAACTTTGCGATTAATTAAACCATCTGTTTCCAGTTCTCGAAGTTGCTTTGTAAGAGAACCTTGTGAAATATCCCATAAAAAGGCTTTAATTTCACTATAACGACGCTCTGTTGACTTTAAAAACCAAAGAATTACATATTTCCAACGTCCAGAGAGGATGTTTTGGGTATAAGCAATACCAAAAAATTCCCTTTGTTCCTTTATACATTCTTTATCAAATCCATCCTTACATATCCTAGACACCTTTTCACCTGCTTTCTACTGTTAAGTACAAAAAAATGTACTACGGCAATTTTTATTGCCTACTTCAAAAAGATGAGAAATCATTTTATTCTAGTATATGTAACAGAAATACTCAATACGTTTTTAATATCTAATGAATATATGTTTACCGTTTGATAAACATATCATTGTGTAACTTTAAGCAGAATAATTCTTTTATATACAAATTCTTTAGGAGGAACAATAATGAGATTGGGAATTATAGGTGCAGGACCAATCGGGTCAATTATATCAAAAAAATTAGTTAAAAATGGACATGATGTCAAAATTGCAGATGCACGAGGAATTGCACGTTTAGAAGGAAAAGAGCTTGCTGGAACTGCTGTGCGTGTAGAGGAAGCAATTACAAATATTGAAGTTCTTATCATATCTCTCCCTATAAAGGCACTGCCAAGCATTCGGAACATGATCGATCAAGTCGAGGAGGATGTAATCATTGTAGACACTTCAAATTATTATCCATTTAGAGATGGTAAAATTGAAGAAATCGAGAACGGGATGGTTGAAAGTGTTTGGGTTTCTAATCAATTAGGCAGACCTATCATTAAAGCTTTCAACAACTTATTAGCTCACACTTTAGAATATGAAGGAACATCCGAAGATTCTGGCAGACGAATTGCGATGGCAGTTGCTGGTAATGATCCATTACAAAAACAAGTAGTCATGGACGTAGTAAACGAACTAGGCTTCGACGCAGTAGATAGTGGTTCTATAAGTGACTCTTGGAGACAACAGCCAGGAACTCCTGCTTACTGCACAGAGCTAACTAAAGATGAGCTCACAATAGCGTTGAAAAAGGGAAATAAAGAAAAAGCACCATTACTACGGGACAAGGTAATGGAAAGGTTCACAGTGCTCCTTGCAGATAAAAAGGGTGTTGAATTTTCACATAAGGATATTGTGAATCTAAACAGAGAAATATACAATTCATAAAACATGTGGTGCACTCAGTTAGAGCGCACCCTTTTGTATATCCATATATCCCCACAAAGTTGTGAAGAAATATGTTCACCTCTTTCCTTTTTGCCGCCAAACAATATAAATATTATTGGTAATTCTGAGACCTAGATTTTTACGTGCAGAATTTCAATTATATGTGCCAAAACCTTTTCTGAAAAAATAAGACCTGCCCTCATTCCAAGAGCAAGACTTCTTCATTACTTCATTATAAAATACAAAACCATCAATAAAACCGAAACTCCCTGTCCCACAGCAAGCCCGAGCAGCCACTTTTTAAACTGCCCTTCTCTCCGGGCACTTCGTTCAACGCTCAGTTTCCACTTTTCTTCCCACTTAGCCTGTCCGTCTCTTTGGACCTGGACCACCTGCTCGCGCAGCTCCTGTAATTCCACCTTTTGCCTGTCCTTAACTGCAGTCAGCTCTTTTAAGATCACACTTAACCGCTCGCTCACTACTTCATATTTCACATTCAAAACGGCCGACTGCTCACTCAAATCCTCCGTCAGCTGCCGAACAACCATCAATATCCGTTCACTTTCCTTGATGATAAATTCTTGATCATCCTGCTGAAACCCTTTGGCATCAGCCAGCAGCTTTTCCGTCTTCTCCAGATACTCTTGAAATTGCTGATGCCAAAAGGCAACTTTCTTTTCCAGCACCAGGATATTTTCATCAAACTTTTCCATCCCTTGATTAAACAACTGTGCCTGCGGGTTTAAGACCTCTTCCTTTAGCTGCTCACTAACCTGAATGGGAAAGCTGTTCATTGATCTCTGCATGTTTTCAATAGACTCATAGACTTCTCCATTCAGCCCTGCAATATTTTCTTCCCGGTCTTTTAACAGCTTCTTCAGGTCATCATAGAAAAGTTCATTATTAATTTTCTTCAGTGATTGAATGGCCTCTTGATATTTCTCATCAATAGTATTAGAAGTGTTCATATCCAATCATCCTCTCCGCTTGCTTTAAAATAATTTGGCAGTACTGGTGGTACGCCCACCGTTCCTCGTCTCTAGCATTCTCCGCAAACAACTTCTCCTGCCATCCTGTTACAGTTTTCACAAACTCTTCTTTTAAAATATCCTCCAGCAATTGGTGCCTTAGTGAATCCTGTTCCCATTCCTGCTTCGCCTTACTCAACTGATCCTTGAGCTCTAAAAAACGCGCATCATCTTGCTTTTTCTTTTTCCGAAGCTCTAGTAACTGTTGTTCAGCCGCTACCATGTGCTCGTTCTTTCTATTATATAGCTTCGTGATTTCTTCTATAGCATTCGTTTTAAACTGATTGATTTGGTTGAAGTAATAGTCGTAAACAGTTTGGTTATTCTCTACTAATGTATCATGAACAATCCAATAATCCTCTTCAAAATTCCCTAGTTTTATATATTGGTCCAGGCCGCGGCCATGCTTCAAACTTAGCTCCATTACAGAGGGGTTCGTTTCAAAATCAAATTTACCAGTGGAAGAGATATTCTCCATGCTCCTTGTCAGCAACAGCCAAATCTCAGAAAGCTGCTTTTGATAAAAATCCAGCATTTCCATCTCCATCATTTGGTAGCTTTCCATCAGCTTGGATATTCTCCGCTCCTTAAAAACCACCTGATCTCTTTTATCAAATTCGAACTTGTCATCTAAAACAGACTGGAACTTTTCGAACTTAATTTTATTTAGGCTCTCCCGTTCACTCTCGTAAAAAGCGCGCTCCTTTTCCAGAGAGTCAAGTGCAGGCTCCAAATTTCCAAGGATTCGCTGCTCCTCCGCCATGCTTTTCCCCAACATTTTCAACTCAATCTCCATCTCTTTAAGATCAAGAATCTTCTGTTCGCGAATGCTATGCTCGATTTTTTTAATCATCATTATTTGCTTTTCAGGTGTATGAGGCCCCTGATCACGTTCAACCTTTTGACCATCAAACCGCTCAATCACGTTGTAAATCCACTGATCCTTCTCTTCCTCAAGCTTAGTAAGCAAATCGGCGATCATGCTTCATAACCTCTTCTATCTTCTACCAAACTTGCATTCCGCATCCATTTCACTCCTATGAGACTAGATATTTCCATTTTACTACACCTTCAAGCAAACATCGACATTCCAATGCTCCTTCGACTGCGATTTCTTTTTTTAAAAGACTCTGTTAAAAAACTGAATGTTGATTTCACTGTGTTTGAAAAATAAGCGGAGAATTTCCGTTTAAATTGGGAAATACCTATATTTCCTTATAAATAGGCGGAGTTTTTCCGTTTATTGTATCTAAATCTTTGTAATTTGTCTTATTTAAAGCAGTTAAGCGGAATATCTCCGCTTAAATCTGCTTCTTAAGGTTCCTCTATAAACAATAGCCGAGTCAAGTCCTGATAATTGTGTAAATTCAAAAGTACCTGTTTTCAGCTTCACCTTTGCTTATTCTCTATCCATACCCTTACAATTTTTTTTGAC
>NZ_JACWFG010000024.1 GCF_019749295.1 Neobacillus niacini | reverse complement strand
ACACGGAAGTTAAGCTTCTCAGCGCCGATGGTAGTTGGGACTTTGTCCCTGTGAGAGTAGGACGTTGCCAGGCTGTAATATTTTTTTTAAAAAGTGTGGATATATTATTTATTTTAACATATACTATATTAGTGCACTTAAAGATTCATTTTTACTGTCGCGGGGTGGAGCAGTCTGGTAGCTCGTCGGGCTCATAACCCGAAGGTCGCAGGTTCAAATCCTGTCCCCGCAATTATTAAGTTATTTTCGAGAGAACTACTTGAAAATACTTTGGTCTGGTAGTTCAGTTGGTTAGAATGCCTGCCTGTCACGCAGGAGGTCGCGGGTTCGAGTCCCGTCCAGACCGCCACTATATTTTTAAAATACGAAACTGAGTTTCGTTTTTTTTATGCCTTTTTTGCTTAAATGGCGGAGATTAGGTAAAATACATAGTGAATGGACATCCTTAGGAGCTATCCTAAGGTTTTTTTTTTCAAAAATAAGGTAGAATGTAGATAGCGATAGCTATTGAATAGTAAAAGGTGATTAGATGAAACAGTATGAAAAGAATACGATAGACCCTGCTGAAACGTTTCAGCTTGCTGCGAACCTCGCAGCATTGTTACAGCCTGGCGATGTGATCTGTCTAGAGGGAGACTTAGGTGCTGGTAAAACCACCTTCACGAAAGGGTTGGCAAAAGGACTAGACATTAAGAAAACCGTTAATAGTCCAACCTTTACCATCATAAAAGAGTACCATGGGAGGCTGCCGCTGTATCATATGGATGTATATCGAGTTGCCGATTCCTATGAGGATTTAGGGTTTGATGAATACTTTGAAGGGGATGGCGTAACTGTTGTAGAATGGGCTCATTTAATTGAGGAGCAGCTGCCAACAGAAACGTTAACCATCTACTTATATCATGAGGGATCAGAAAAAAGAAAAATTGTGTTCGCCCCAAAAGGGAAAAGATATGAGCAATTATGTAAGGAGATTTTTCTAAATGACCATACTAGCGATTGATACTTCTAATTATCCATTAGGAGTTGCGCTTATTGAGGATAATCAGGTACTTGGCGAATATATTACAAACTTAAAGAAGAATCATTCTATTCGTATTATGCCTGCCATTCAAACATTAATGAAGGATTGCGAAAGAGTCCCAGCACAGCTGACCAAAATAGTAGTTGCCAAAGGTCCTGGATCATATACGGGAGTACGAATTGGGGTTACGATAGCCAAAACAATGGCTTGGTCGTTAAAGATTCCATTAGTAGGAATTTCTAGTCTAGAGGTTATCGCGGCAGGGGCGGGAAGATATTTCGATGGTTATATTTCACCTTTAGTTGATGCAAGAAGAGGACAGGTTTATACAGGGCTCTATCAATACCAAAGCGGAGTTTTAACAATTGCTAAAGAGGACCGTTTGGTTTTATCAGCAGATTGGACAGCCGCATTAAAAGAAGAAATAAAAAAGCCTATTTTATTTGTTGGTAATGACCTGCCGCTTCATCGAGATGTAATAGAAGCAGCACTAGGTTCTCAGGCAAAGTTTGCTGCGATTACAGAGTATAATCCTCGCCCAGCTGAGCTTGCATTTTTAGGTAAAGATAAGCAGGGGGAAGACATACATTCCTTTGTTCCTAATTATATCCGTTTAGCAGAGGCAGAGGCGAAGTGGTTAGAGGCAAATGGAAAAACTATAAAAGGATAGGATTAAAGAGTTATGGTAGATTCTTATGTTTTTCGTTATATGAAGGAAGAGGATATCGATCAAATATTAGAGGTGGAGCATGCCTCTTTCGCTACACCATGGAGCAGAGAAGCTTTTTACAATGAGATTTATAACAATAAATTTGCTGTTTATATCGTCCTTGAAGAAGATCAGAAGATTATTGGTTATTGTGGTGCGTGGGTAGTGATTGATGAGGCCCATGTAACAAATGTGGCCATACTTCCTACCTATAGAGGCAGAAAGCTTGGAGAGGCAATCCTTCGTAAGATGATGTCTGTTGCTAAGGATATGGGTGCTAGGAGTATGACTCTTGAAGTACGGGTGACGAATCATGTTGCACAATCTCTTTACCGTAAGTTAGGTTTTCAAAATGGCGGAACTCGGAAAAATTATTATTCAGATAATCAGGAAGATGCATTAGTAATGTGGGTGAATTTATGATAAAAGATCAGTGGATTATGGGAATTGAAACAAGCTGTGATGAAACAGCCGTTGCCATTATCAAAAATGGCAGAGAAATTGCAGCCAATGTAGTGGCCTCACAAATTGAGAGTCATAAACGTTTTGGCGGTGTCGTACCTGAAATTGCTTCCCGTCATCATGTTGAACAAATCACGGTTATCATTGAAGAGGCTTTAAAGGAGGCAAACCTTACGCTTTCAGATTTGGATGCCATTGCAGTAACAGAAGGTCCTGGTTTAGTTGGTGCCTTGTTAATTGGAGTGAATGCAGCAAAAGCACTTGCATTTGCACATAGCATTCCACTTGTTCCCGTTCATCATATTGCGGGACATATTTATGCAAACCGGCTAGTAACAGAGCTTACCTTCCCTCTCCTCTCCTTAGTGGTGTCAGGAGGGCATACAGAGTTAGTTTATATGAAAGAACAGGGTCATTTTGAAGTTATCGGTGAAACAAGGGATGATGCTGCTGGTGAAGCGTATGATAAGGTAGCTAGAACCTTGAAACTGCCATATCCAGGCGGGCCGCATATCGACCGGCTTGCACAAGATGGCAGGGATACACTTGATTTACCTAGGGCTTGGTTAGAAGAAGGATCGTATGATTTTAGTTTCAGCGGATTAAAGTCCGCTGTTATTAATACGGTTCATAATGCTGAACAACGTGGTGAAACCATTGCCCCAGAAGATTTAGCAGCAAGTTTTCAGGAAAGTGTCATCGAGGTATTGGTGAAGAAGACGATAAAAGCAACAGATGAATACAAGGTTAAGCAAGTGCTTTTGGCCGGTGGAGTTGCTGCAAATAAAGGACTTAGAAGAACACTGGAAAAAGCTTTCTCAGAAAAGAACGATATTGAATTAGTTATTCCACCTTTGAATCTGTGTACAGATAACGCGGCAATGATTGCAGCGGCAGGAAGTATCATGTTTGAAAAAGGAATACGAGCAGACCTTTCATTAAATGCAAACCCAGGGTTAGATATTGAATTATACAATTAGATTTTAAGTCCTTCTGGATAAGAAGGGCTTTTTTTGTGGATAACTTTTTTTGAAAATTGTGTATTACGAGAATAATGTGGGTAAGTCACCTTTATTTTGTGGACAATGTGGATAAGTAGAGACTTTTTTGTGGATAATGTGGAAAAGTAGAAATAAGGTTATAGAAATAAGACTTTATATGTGTATAAGTTTGTGGAAAAGGAGTTTGGGGAAATATGTCGAAGAGTTTCCTGCGAACTTTGTCGGTTTTTAAGTGAAAATGTAGAGTCCCACTTAAGGTGAATTTTACAATACAACGAATATAGTAATTAAAAAGGGGAGGGTATATGAATGAAAAGGAAGTTCTTATTAGGGATATTCATGGTTCTCTTTTTTGGATTAACTGGCTGCAGTTTAGATATTAATATTTCGACAGATGATAAGAAGCCGGATGTAATCGATAATGGAAATAATCAAGAAAAGGAAGATAGTAAACAGTACGAAAATGAAGTCTTCAAGGAAGTTGTTGTTTCGAAATCGAATGGTGATATAACCGTGAAGGGAAAGGCTAGGGTTTTTGAAGGTGTTTTTCAATATGCAGTGATTTCTGGAAGTGAGATCTTACTAGAAAACCATTATCAAACAGATGGTGCGCCTGCATGGGGGAGCTTTGAAATAACGATTGATAAGGAGTTACTAGCAAAAGAAGAAGTTTCATTTGAGCTATTTGTGTATTCAGCAAAAGATGGGTCAAAAACAGATACCTTAAGAATACCAATTAAATAATAAAAGGGCTTGGATATTCGTATCCAGGCCCTTTGTATTAATCGGCTAATTCTGCCCACTCTTCCATTAATTGTTCAAGTTCAGTCTTTGCCTTTTCATTTAGTAAATTAATTTCAAGAACCTTCTCATGGTCCTGGAAAACTTCAGGTTCACAAAGCTTTTCCTCGTATTCTTGCGTGAGGGCTTCTAGTTCTTCTATCCGCATTTCAATTTCTTCTAATTTCCTTTTTCGCTGCCGCTCGAGTTTTTTACTTTCTTTATCTTGATGATAAGTCGAACGCTCCTGCACCACCGCTTGAGTTTGTTTCTTATTAAGAGATGCGGCTTCTAACGCCTTTAGTTCTTCCTCTTCAAGCTTTTTCTCTAGATAATAGTCGTAGTCCCCAAGATACTCAGAACTGCCCTTTGCACTAAGCTCCAATACCTTTGTTGCGATTCTGTTAATAAAGTAGCGATCATGTGAGACAAAAAGAATCGTACCTGGATAGTCGACTAAGGCATTTTCAAGAACTTCCTTGCTATCTAGATCCAGATGATTCGTAGGCTCGTCCAATATTAAAACATTTGCTTTCTCCAGCATTAATTTGGCTAGTGCCAGTCTTGCCTTTTCACCGCCGCTTAATGTAGAAACAATTTTTAATACATCATCACCAGAAAACAGGAAGTTACCTAAGACTGTCCGGATTTCCTTTTCACTTTTTAATGGCCATTCATCCCATAGCTCATTAAGAACTCGCTTATTAGAGGTCAATTCTGCCTGCTCCTGGTCGTAGTAGCCAATTGCTAGATTTGCACCATATTGAATCGTACCAGCCAAGGCAGGAAGTTTTTTAATAATGGTTTTTAGAAGGGTAGATTTCCCTATTCCGTTAGGGCCTACTAAAGCAATACTTTCACCGCGATAGGCCCTGAAAGTAATCATTTCTGAAACCTTTTGTCCACTATAACCAACTGCTAGTGAATCGACAGCGAGAACGTCATTTCCGGTTTGTTTCTCTATTTCAAAAGAGAAGGTGGCAGACTTTTCATCTCCTAGAGGCCGGTCCATCAAGTCCATTTTCTCAAGCTTTTTACGCCGGCTTTGAGCGCGTTTGGTTGTTGAAGCTCGTGCCAGGTTACGCTGGATAAAATCTTGGAGATCAGCAACTTCTTGCTGCTGCTTTTCATAGAGCTTCAAATCCCGCTCGTAATTAGCAGCCTTTTGGTCTAAGTAAGAGCTGTAATTTCCAATGAATTTTTGAATTTGCTTCCGTGAAACTTCATAGACCTGTGTAACGACTTTATCTAGAAAGTACCGGTCATGGGATACGATTAAGATAGCCCCATCATAACCTTGAAGATATTGCTCAAGCCATGTAAGGGTATCAATATCAAGATGGTTTGTAGGTTCATCGAGAATCAATATATCAGGCTTCGTTAAAAGCAGCTTGCCCAATGCCAGACGTGTTTTCTGACCACCGCTTAAGCTGGATATCATTAAGGAGCTATTATGAAAATTTAATCCGTGAAGAATGGAGCGAATATCAGCTTCATATTGATAACCGCCCTGTTCCTTAAATTTCACTTGTAATTGATCATATTCTTTTAAAATTCGATCGTAGCTGCTAGTATTCTCCATGGCAGCTGGATCCGACATGGCAGTCTCTAATTGTCGAAGTGAGGATTCCATACCTCTTAATGAATCGAAAACAGTTAACATTTCATCCCATATCGACAAATTGGATTCTAAACCGGTATTTTGAGCTAGATAGCCAATACTAACTCCTTTTGGTTTAATAATTTCTCCGCCATCATGTGACAGATGCCCGGCTATTATTTTGAGCAGTGTCGATTTCCCTGCACCGTTACGCCCCACAAGAGCAACACGGTCCCGCGTTTGTAACTCTAGTTTTATATTCGATAAAATAAGGTCTGCACCATAGTATTTTGCTAGTTGATTAACCTGTAATAATATCATTGTTTTCACCTCTATTACTAAAATAAGTGTACCTTATTCCAACAAAGTCGGCAATAAAGTGTCCTGTATTGGGGAAAATAAGAGAATATCCTGAAAGAAAAAAATGTAAATTTTTTTTATCATTAGTTCAAAGTTTCACAGACAAATTGAGAAAAATAGTGTATTATTTTGTGGGAGGATTATATTTATGTCTGAATTTACTCATTTTAACGAAGAAGGAAGAGCAAAAATGGTTGACGTCAGTGACAAGCCAGAAACAGCCCGTACGGCAATAGCTCATTCCAGCATTACTGTTAGTAACGAAATATACGAGAAAATAACAAATAATGAAATGAAAAAAGGCGATGTTCTTGCTGTAGCCCAAATAGCTGGTGTTATGGGGGCAAAGAAAACCTGGGATCTAATCCCTATGTGTCATCCCATTCCTCTAACAGGAGTAAATATAACCTTCTCTTGGGAAAAAGAAAATGATACTGCTTATACATTAAATATTGCCGCTGCTGTAAAAACCAAGGGACATACAGGTGTTGAAATGGAAGCGCTAACAGCTGCTTCCACTTGTGCATTGACTGTCTATGATATGTGTAAGGCAGTCGATAAAGGCATGGTAATCGGAAAAACCTATTTGGTTGAAAAAACCGGTGGAAAAAATGGAGATTTCCATAGAACGGAACAGGTTAGATAAATTAACAATTTATAGGGGGTGGGAGAATATGAGCAATGAGACAATGAAAATACCACAAGCGACAGCAAAACGGCTGCCCTTATATTATCGATTTTTAAAGAATCTGCATTCTTCCGGTAAACAGAGGGTGTCTTCCGCAGAATTAAGTGAAGCCGTGAAGGTTGATTCGGCAACCATACGCCGGGATTTTTCCTATTTCGGAGCCTTGGGGAAAAAGGGTTATGGTTATAATGTCAATTATTTATTAACCTTCTTTCGGAAAACACTAGACCAAGATGAATTAACAAAGGTAGCTTTAATCGGGGTAGGTAATCTAGGTACAGCATTTTTAAATTACAATTTTTTAAAGAATAATAATACAAAAATTGAATGTGCCTTTGATGTGGATCCGGATAAGATGGGGACCACGATTCGTGATGTACCGGTATTTCATATGGATGAATTAGAGAAAGTATTAGGCAATGATGAAATTCATGTTGCCATTCTTACCGTCCCTGCTCCCGTAGCACAGGTTATTACTGACAGACTTGTAAAATCCAATATTAAGGCGATATTAAATTTCACTCCTGCCAGATTAAATGTGCCGCCATCTATTCGTGTCCATCATATTGACTTGGCTGTCGAATTACAATCACTTATTTACTTCCTGAAGCACTACCCAACAGAGGAAACAGAAGAATAAGAGTAAAAGACCTTCTCACTCTAAAAAAGTGAAAAGGTCTTTTTTGTCGGATAAAAAAGGAATTGAAATCTTTACTTGCGTAACAGTGTTATGTTACATTGGTTTTAGAAAGGGGTTATCACAATGAACGAGGAGTTAATTTCAAAAAAAGACTTATTGGACTTGGCCGGAATCTCTTATGGACAGCTATATAGATGGAAACGAAAAGACCTTATTCCTGAAGATTGGTTTATTAGGAAATCAACGTTCACAGGACAGGAAACCTTTTTTCCTAAAGATAAAATTTTAGAAAGAATAAATAAGATACAAACGATGAAAGAGAATCTTTCTTTAGATGAGTTAGCAGATATGTTTTCTCCAAATATAAGTGATTTACAGCTTGAGGCAGATGAAGTAGTTGGTCGTAACATTGTTTCAAAGTCAGTCATGGATTTTTATCTTGAAAATGAAAAGGGAAATCATCAATTTCATTTCTCAAGGCTGCTTGAGGTTTTTGTTCTAGAAAAGCTGCTTCAATCAGGTGAAATTAATCTGGATGAAGCAAAAATGCTTTTACAGGTGTTAATGGACAACAGGGACCAGGTAAAGCAAAAAAGTGCAGATTTGGTGGTAACAAGGAAATTAGGACTTTCTAGCTGTTTATTATTGATTAATAACGAAGGGTTTTATTTTGATAAGGGGACAAAAATAGCAGCTCATGTTTCATTAGTGTCTTGTATGGAAGAAATCAAATCGAAATTAGGATAAAGGGGACTAAACAATGGAAACGAAAAAGAGGGGAGACCTAATCATTAATGGTTTTGGGTCATCCAATGGAGGACAATTCAATCAGGTCATCGTAAATGGAAAAGGAACGGTAAATAGTGATATTGATTGTGAAAAATTTGAATGCAGTGGGACAGGAACCGTTAATGGAAACATTGTTTCACAATCTGCAAAGATAAGTGGAAATGGGAAGGTAAATGGCAGTATCGAAAGTCAATACCTATCCATTGATGGCAGTGCGAAGGTAGCCAATAATCTAATCGTAAAAAAATTGAATATTGCAGGAAAAGCCTATGTAGGCGGGAAAATTAAAAGCGATGAGCTAAAACTAAGAGGCAAGATTACAGTGGAAGAAGATTGTGAGGCGGAAGTGATTAAAGCTGAATCACAATTTACTATAGGCGGGTTACTAAATGCTGATTTAGTAGACATTACTATATTTGCAAATTGTAAAGCAAAAGAAATTGGCGGGCAAACGATTCTCATTAAGCAAAAGTCTTCTCTTCTTCGGCTATTCAAAGGATTCATTCCTACCCAGTTAGAAACAGAATTAATTGAAGGAGATAAGATTGAGATTGAAAATACTAAGGCGGGTATGGTTCGGGGAAACCATGTATCAATAGGTCCTAACTGCATTATTGACGTTGTTGAACATTCAGGGGAATTATTGATGGCTGAAAATACAGTTGTAAGGGAAATTCGAAAGGTGTAAGGGGGAAGCGAAATGACAAAAGGTCAAAATCTTACGATAAATGGGTCTGGCACTTATCCTGGCGGTCAATACGACAAAATCAGTATTCGGGGCGATGGTACGATTAATAGTGATGTAGAATGTTCTTCCATTCATATCTATGGAACCAGTGAGGCCTTGGAAAATGTTAAGACAGAATCGGTTAAAGTATTTGGTGAGGCAGAGGTAAAGGGGAACATTGAATGTGATGAAATGCTGGTTATGGGCACAATGGAAGTTGGCGGTAAAGCAGCATTGAAGAATATGAAAATTCTTGGGACGCTTGAAGTGGGAGAACATTTAATGGGTGAAGGTGCAAATGTGAAAGGAAGTATTTCAGTCAACGGTGATGTCGAGTTTGAAACCTTTGAATCGTCAGGAGGTTTTGAAATCAAGGGTCTGCTTAATGCTGATGTGATAAAAATTTCCCTGCGCTTTGGGCAAAGTTCTGCTGAGGAAATTGGCGGGGGATATATAAATGTTAAGAAGAAGAATTCTTTCCTGCCATTTGGGAAAGAGACTGGGACACTTAGTGTGAAAATAATCGAAGGCGATGAAATATTTTTAGAAAATACAACTGCAGATATCGTTCGCGGAAAAAAGGTAGTGATTGGGGAAGGCTGCCAAATTGGAACTGTAGAGTATACAACTGATCTAAGCCAGGATAAACATTCAACGATAAAAACGAAAACAAAGCTATAGTAAAAGGGCCTAGTAAGAAGGCCCTTTTTTCACTGCTTTTTAATTTTGTCTTTATACCTATAGTAAAAGAAGATAATTCTTAAGCCAGATCCGAAGTCAAAGGTGGCTAGTAAAACGAGCAGATAGCTGAAGAAACCCCAGCCGTTTTGCGTGACATCCTCGACAGCAAAATAAGTAAATAAACAACCAAGCACAATATAAATAAATCCGGAAAACAAGGGTGAACGTCTCATAGAAAGCCTCCGATAAAGTTTTGGATACCCTCAGCCTCACGGATGATTTTTTCAATATCATCCCGATAAACTGACTGCATGACGACAACTAATGTATTCATGGCCACATGAGCAAAAATAGGCACAAGGATATGTTTGGTTTTTACATAAAGAAAAGCAAATGTGAAGCCCATCGCTGAATAGAGTAATATATGCTCCGGCTCCATATGAGCTAAGGCAAATATCACCGAGCTAATAAGTGCTGAGAAAAAAAAGTTAATCCGTTTATGAAGAGTACCGAAAATAATCTTCCGGAAAACAATTTCCTCTAATATCGGTCCGATGACTGAGCTTACTACCATGGCGAGTGGAAGGGATTCAATGATGTTTAGGATTTGCTGAGTATTTTCTGAGCCCATTTCAACTCCAATAAGCCGTTCGATATTAGCGGCTAGAGATTGGGCAAATAATGCCAGAAAAACACCAAATACTGCCCAGGTAACAGAATACCCAAAGGAACTGCCTCTTTCATTCAATCCTGGTTTCTTCATTTCCTTTCTTAATAGGAAAAGAATAATAAGTAGTGCTAGAGTAAAGCTGAAAATTAACCAATAGGGAACAACATGCCCTTGATTCAGCCCTAAATATCCAAAGAGAAACATCAGCCCGGGAATACCGATTAGGCTTGATAGCTGCATTGCAATATAGACAATTAAAATAATCCAATATTCTCTTTTCAAATTGTTTTTCTCCTTTAGAAAGCCTTCATAAATATTCTAACCTATTCTCCATTCTACTAATAAAAGTAAGGTTGTTTCAATTTTAAAGATTATCTTTAAAAACTATGTATATTCTTGCGGGCAAACCGCATACTTGTAAGGTTGTAAAAAATTTTAAAAAAGTTAGCTTGATACTTGCAAATTTTATAAGCATTTATTATGATAATAATTGTGTTAGCACTCAAGTTAAGAGAGTGCTAATAAGTCAGAATTACATATCTATTTGAGGAGGTTGTTTGATTTGTTAAGACCACTAGGTGATCGTATTGTCATTGAGCTTGTTGAATCAGAAGAAAAAACTGCAAGCGGTATCGTTTTACCGGACTCTGCTAAGGAAAAGCCTCAAGAAGGAAGAGTTGTTGCCGTAGGTACTGGTCGTGTGCTTGAAAGTGGCGAACGCGTTGCTCTTGAAGTTTCTGTAGGCGATCGTATTATCTTCTCAAAATACTCTGGTACAGAAGTGAAGTTTGAAGGAAATGAATATTTAATTTTACGTGAAAACGATATCCTTGCTGTTGTAGGCGAATAAGGATTTTTTAAAATCAATCATTAGTCTAAAAAATACGAGGAGGTTTTTTGAACATGGCTAAAGAAATTAAATTTAGTGAAGATGCACGCCGCGCAATGCTACGTGGAGTTGATGCATTAGCAGATACAGTAAAAGTTACACTTGGACCTAAAGGACGTAACGTCGTTCTTGAGAAAAAATTTGGTTCACCACTTATCACAAATGATGGTGTAACCATTGCAAAAGAAATCGAATTAGAAGATGCATTCGAAAACATGGGTGCTAAACTAGTTGCTGAAGTTGCAAGCAAAACAAATGATGTTGCTGGTGACGGTACTACAACTGCAACTGTTCTTGCTCAAGCGATGATTCGTGAAGGCTTAAAGAACGTAACTGCTGGTGCAAACCCAATGGGTATCCGTAAGGGTATTGAAAAAGCAGTTAACGTAGCGGTTGAAGGATTAAAAGCAATTTCTAAACCAATCGAAGGCAAAGAGTCTATCGCACAAGTTGCTGCTATTTCTTCTGATGATAAAGAAGTAGGTCAATTAATTGCTGAGGCTATGGAGCGCGTTGGTAATGATGGTGTTATCACTATTGAAGAATCAAAAGGCTTCACAACTGAGTTAGATGTAGTAGAAGGTATGCAATTTGACCGTGGATACACATCTGCTTACATGGTAACAAACACAGACAAAATGGAAGCTGTATTAGAAAATCCATATGTCTTAATTACTGACAAGAAAATCTCAAGCATCCAGGAAATCCTTCCTGTTCTTGAGCAAGTTGTTCAACAAAGCAAGCCGTTGTTATTAATTGCTGAAGATATCGAAGGTGAAGCACTTTCTACTTTAGTATTAAACAAACTTCGCGGAACATTCAATGCAGTTGCTGTTAAAGCTCCTGGCTTTGGTGACCGTCGTAAGGCAATGCTTGAAGATATCGCTGCTTTAACTGGCGGTGAAGTAATCACTGAAGAGCTTGGCCGTGAATTGAAAACTGCAACAATCGCATCTTTAGGACGCGCTTCTAAGATCGTTGTTACAAAAGAAAACACAACAATCGTAGAAGGTGCAGGAGATACAGCTGCAATCGCTTCTCGTGTAAACCAAATCCGTGTTCAATTAGAAGAAACTACTTCTGAATTTGACCGTGAAAAATTACAAGAGCGTCTAGCGAAATTAGCTGGCGGTGTAGCAGTAATCAAAGTTGGTGCTGCAACTGAAACTGAATTAAAAGAGCGCAAACTTCGCATCGAAGACGCTTTAAACGCAACTCGTGCTGCGGTTGAAGAAGGTATCGTATCCGGTGGTGGTGTTGCCCTTCTTAACGTATACAACAAAGTGGCTGAAATTCAAGCTGAAGGCGATGTAGCTACCGGTATTAACATCGTGTTACGTGCGATTGAAGAGCCTGTACGTACAATCGCTCACAATGCTGGTCTTGAAGGATCTGTAATTGTTGACCGCTTAAAGCGCGAAGCAGTTGGAACAGGCTTCAACGCTGCTAGCGGTGAGTGGGTAAACATGATCGAAGCTGGTATCGTTGACCCAACTAAAGTAACTCGTTCAGCACTTCAAAACGCTGCATCTGTAGCGGCTATGTTCTTAACAACTGAAGCAGTTGTTGCTGACAAGCCAGAACCAGCTGGTCAAGGCGGCATGCCTGACATGAGCGGTATGGGTGGAATGGGCGGCATGATGTAATCTGCCCCAAATATAAAAAAAGAAGCTTTTCAAAAGTTCACTGAACTTTTGGGAGGCTTCTTTTTTTATTTCTTGTGATAGTCCAATTATCCCGATAAGGAGTGTGAAAACCGGCCCTATTCGTCCACGCGTGTATCATTTTTTAATTTTTTTAAATATTGTAAAAAAATCCAGCGTATGTTAATTTATTTGTATGTTAGGTTACCTTACATCATATGTTATATAAAGTGCAACTTGAGGTATATTGAAGGAAGGGGTGAAATAAATGAAGCTTACTTCGCGGGAAATGGAGAAATTGATGGTGGTTGTAGCTGCTGATTTAGCACGACGCAGGCAAAAACGAGGATTGAAGCTTAATTATCCAGAGGCAATAGCTATTATTACATATGAAGTCCTTGAGGGTGCGCGAGATGGAAAGACGGTAGCTCAGTTAATGCAGTATGGTGCCACGATATTATCAAGGGAAGATGTAATGGTGGGTGTTCCTGAAATGATTCATGATATTCAGGTGGAGGCAACTTTTCCGGATGGGACAAAGCTTGTGACGGTGCATGACCCAATTCGGTAATAAGAGGAGGAGTAGTGAATGATTCCTGGTGAGTATGTGTTGAAAAAAGAAGTGATTGTATGCAACGCAAATAAACAATCGAAGAAAATTCAAGTTCTCAATAGAGGAGACCGTCCGATTCAAATAGGATCGCATTTTCATTTCTTTGAAGTCAATTCAGGTTTACACTTTGACCGTGAACAAGCCTTTGGAATGCACATTAATATTCCTGCAGGTACTGCTGTACGTTTTGAGCCTGGAGATCAAAAGGAGGTAGAGCTTGTTCCGTTTTCAGGCGAACAAAAGGTCTACGGTTTAAATAACAAAACAAATGGTCCTGTAGGAAAAGAGGTAGAATAATGAGCTTTAAAATGTCCAGAAAGCAGTATGCTGATATGTTTGGTCCAACAGTCGGGGATGCCGTCCGTTTGGCGGATACTGAACTATTTATTGAGATCGAAAAAGATTATACAACATATGGAGACGAAGTGAAGTTTGGCGGGGGCAAGGTTATCCGGGATGGAATGGGGCAGCATCCCTTAGCAACTAGTGCCGAGAGTGTCGATTTAGTATTCACCAATGCCATTATTCTCGATTATACAGGCATTTATAAAGCTGATATTGGTGTGAAGGATGGTTATATTGCTGCTATTGGTAAAGCGGGAAACCCATTATTGATGGACAATGTTGATATTGTTATTGGTGCTTCTACTGAAGTAATCGCTGCAGAGGGAAAAATAGTAACTGCGGGTGGGATTGATGCCCATATTCATTTCATTGCTCCTCAGCAGATTGAGACTGCCCTTTCCTCTGGGATTACGACAATGTTAGGTGGAGGTACAGGTCCTGCAACAGGAACAAATGCAACAACTTGTACACCGGGACCATGGAATATCCATGGGATGCTTCTTGCTGCAGAAGAATATCCTATGAATCTAGGATTCTTAGGAAAGGGAAATTCTTCAGATGAAAAACCTCTTATTGAACAGGTAGAAGCAGGAGCTATTGGCTTAAAGCTTCATGAAGATTGGGGAACAACTGCCGCAACGATTGATACTAGTTTAAAAGTAGCGGATCGATTTGATATTCAAGTTGCTATCCACACAGACACCTTAAATGAAGGAGGGTTTGTGGAAGATACCTTAGCTGCTATTGATGGCCGTGTTATCCATACATACCATACTGAGGGTGCTGGAGGTGGGCATGCTCCAGATATTATTAAAGCAGCTGGATATTCTAATATTCTTCCTTCCTCTACAAATCCAACCCGTCCATTTACAGTAAACACACTTGAAGAACACCTAGATATGCTGATGGTTTGTCATCACTTGGATCCGAGTGTTCCGGAGGACGTTGCCTTTGCGGATTCAAGAATTAGAAAGGAAACAATTGCGGCTGAAGATATATTACACGACCTAGGTGTGTTCAGTATGATTTCATCAGACTCGCAGGCGATGGGGCGTGTGGGTGAGGTGATTTCCCGTACATGGCAAACAGCGGATAAAATGAAGAAGCAACGAGGCAAGCTGCAAGAGGACCTCACAGTAGGAGATAACTTTCGGGTAAAAAGATATATTGCCAAATACACCATTAACCCAGCCATTGTACATGGTATTTCGGAATATGTGGGATCTGTGGAGGCTGGTAAATTTGCAGATTTAGTTGTATGGGACCCTGCATTTTTTGGGGTGAAACCAGATCTTATTCTAAAAGGCGGGATGATTGCGCATAGTATAATGGGTGATCCAAACGCGAGTATTCCTACTCCTCAGCCTGTCTTATATCGCCCGATGTTTGCAAGTCATGGAAGCTTGAAATATCGAACATCCATAACGTTCGTTTCTAAGGCTGCATATGAAAACGGCGTTCATAAGAAGTTAGGACTTCAAAAAGAAATTAAGTGTGTTTCAGGAATCCGGAAAATATCAAAAAAATCAATGGTATTTAATGATGCAACACCAAATATTGAAGTTGATCCGCAAACATACGAAGTTCGTGTGGACGGGGAATTGATTACATGTGAACCAGCTGAGGTTGTTCCAATGGCCCAGCGTTATTTCTTATTTTGAGGTGAAGGATATGATAATTGAAAAAGTGCTAGGTAATGTCTCGACGATTGAAAAAAGAACTTCACATGTTGAACGTGTTTATTTGGAAAGTGATTTATTGGTCAAAAGAATCCAGCGTGTAATTACAGACCATGGGAGAGAAATTGGAATTCGTCTAAAGGATAATAAAGATTTGGCTGATGGTGATATTCTTCATATGGATGAAAAAAATATGATTGTTATTTCGGTGAAAGAGGATGATGTGTTAGTGATTATGCCAACTTCGATTGGACAAATGGGTGATATTGCACATCAGTTAGGAAATCGCCATCTTCCAGCCCAATTTGAAGGTGATGAAATGTTGGTTCAGTATGATTACCTTGTCGAGGAATTACTTAGACAGGGAAAGGTGCCTTATAAACGAGAGAATAGAAAAGTAGGTCAGGCGTTTCGTCATATAGGACATAGTCATGGATAATGATTTAATTCCTTTACTACAATTATGTGATTCTAATTTTCCTTCTGGGGCATTTTCGCACTCATTTGGATTAGAAACATATATCCAAGAACAAGTTATTGTAGATAAGGAAAGCTTTAAAACTGCCATTTCTACCTTTGTTGATAAACAATTAGTCTTCTCAGATGGACTTGCTTGCAGACTATCCTATGAAATCTTGGAATCTAGCAGAGGTATGAATGAGCTGCTCGAAATTGATCGCCTATTGTATGTGTCGAGTCTTGCGAAGGAAACAAGAGAGGGTAATCGCAGGATTGGGGAACGAATGGCGAAGCTGTGTATGGAATTATACTCTTCAACTACCTTAGGGGAGTATCTCCATTTTATAAAAAATAAACAGGGCTACGGTCATTCGGCACTTGTGTTTGCGTTTGTTGCACATCACTTGCAGATTGATAAGGAGAAAATTCTTTCAGCATACCTATTTGCCTCTGTGTCATCACTTATTCAAAATGCAGTTCGAGGTGTGCCGCTAGGTCAAACAGATGGTCAAAAGCTATTGGTCGAAATGCAGGTAAAGATTCACGAGGCCAAAAATAGAATTATGAAGCTAACAAAGGATGATTTAGGTGCGGTAAGCCCGGGTTTAGAAATTGCGCAAATGCGTCATGAGAGGCTGCCTGTACGATTATTTATGTCTTAATTAAAACTTATGAAGGAGAGCTGCAGATGGAACCGATACGAATTGGAGTTGGTGGTCCTGTTGGGGCCGGTAAAACAATGCTAGTCGAAAGATTAACGCGGGCATTAAATGAAGAGCTTAGTATGGCGGTTGTTACAAATGATATTTATACAAAAGAAGATGCAAATTTTTTAATTAAAAATGGAGTATTGCCTGAGGACCGTGTTATTGGTGTGGAAACTGGAGGATGCCCTCATACAGCTATTCGTGAAGATGCATCTATGAACTTTGCGGCCATTGATGAGCTAACAGAACTGCATCGGGATTTAGAATTGATTTTTGTGGAAAGTGGTGGTGATAATTTAGCTGCAACCTTTAGTCCGGAGTTGGTCGACTTTTCCATATATATCATCGATGTTGCCCAAGGGGAAAAAATCCCTAGAAAAGGAGGGCAGGGAATGATTAAATCAGATTTATTTATTATAAATAAGATTGATTTAGCTCCATATGTGGGGGCGAGTCTAGAGATTATGGAAAGCGATACGATTGCTGCGAGAGGGGAAAAGGCATATATCTTCACGAATTTGAAGGATGGAACGGGTTTAGATAAGGTAATTGATTGGATTAAAAAGAATGCATTATTAATGGGATTAGGTTCATGAGCTACACAGGAGTTTTAGATCTTTTCGCCTCTAAAAAGAATGAAAAAACGATTATCTCATCGTGCTATTATGAGGGTGCCTTAAAAATAGCACGTCCAATCTACCTTGAGGAAGATTCGCCTTCTATCTATCTCATTCATGTTGGTGGAGGGTATGTTAATGGAGATTCTTATTTCACTCAAATACAGGTAGATGACAATGCTCATCTCCTAGTTACTACACAATCGTCAACGAAGGTTTATAAAACTCCTACAGAACCTGTACGTCAGCAAACAAAAATAAAACTGGGATTTGGAAGTATACTAGAGTACATTCCAGATCCTTTGATTGCGTATGAAGACGCTCGTTTTATACAAGAAACAGAGGTTGAGATAGAACGTGATTCATGTTTTTTTTATAGCGATATCATTACTCCTGGCTGGGCAAAAGATGGGAGTTTTTTTAAATATGAATGGATTCGGTCCAAACTTAAGATTTATAGAGATGGACAGCTCGTGTTATTTGATCATCTTTTTTTAGAACCTGATCCTCAAATGAACGGAATCATGCAAATGGAAGGATATACCCATATAGGTACATTCATTCTTATTCATGAGCAGGTGAATAAAAAGTTTTTAGATATGCTTTATTCTCACCTTATTGAAACCTTTCCCAATGTTCATTTAGGATTATCAGCATTACCTGATCAAGGGGGGATTCTGCGATTATTAGCAAATCATTCTGGAATCATTGAAGCAATCATAGCAGAAGCCCAGACATATAGCAGGCGCGTGTTATTAAATAAAGAATCCATTCTTTGGAGGAAGTATTAGAAATTAACAGAGAATGCTTAAAATAGGTTGTAAGATAAAGCACTTGTTGTCTAATTAGGCATCAAGTGTTTTTTTGATTTTGGTAAAACCAAAAACCATGTCACATTACCTTACATGTTAGTGGAACATCATTTGCAGTGTTGTTATTATTTAGTTGTCAGAAAATTTTACATATTTAAATGGGGGGTTAAAAAAATGAAAGTAAAACCGTTTTATCTTTTTTTACTAATGGTAGCTTTTACAACGATCATTGCAGCGTGTTCAGGAGGTAATGGTGCATCCACCCCGGAAGAGGGAAGCTCTGGATCAACAGAAGGTACGTCTGGTTCAGATGATGAAGATGTGATTGAAGTAGGAATCCTACATTCTTTAAGTGGAACCATGGCGATCAGTGAAACATCTGTACATGATGCAGAATTATTAGCAATAAACGAAATTAATGCAAACGGAGGCGTTTTAGGTAAGCAAATTAAGCCAGTTATT
Organism: Neobacillus niacini; assembly: GCF_019749295.1. Taxonomy (GTDB): domain Bacteria; phylum Bacillota; class Bacilli; order Bacillales; family Cytobacillaceae; genus Neobacillus; species Neobacillus niacini_D. The sequence goes on along the minus strand of NZ_JACWFG010000024.1, from coordinate 49,520 downwards.
GAGGATGGCGCATCAGATTGGCCAACATTTGCAGAGAAAGCGAAGAAATTATTACAGCAAGATAAGGTTGCAGCCATATTTGGGGGCTGGACGTCTGCGAGTCGTAAAGCAATGCTTCCGGTGGTAGAAGAAAGTAATGGGTTACTATGGTATCCAGTTCAATATGAAGGAATGGAAAGCTCTCCGAATATCTTTTACACTGGTGCTGCGCCAAACCAACAAATTGTTCCTGCTGTAGATTGGTTACTAGAAAATCGTGGTACAAAGTTTTACTTATTAGGATCAGATTATGTATTCCCAAGAACAGCAAATGCAGCAATTAAAGCACAACTTGAAGATGCGGGTGCAGATTTAGTTGGTGAGGAATATACACCACTCGGGCATACAGACTATAACACAGTCATTGCGAAAATAAAAAGTGAAAAACCAGATGTGATTTTCAATACGTTAAATGGTGATAGTAATGTTGCATTCTTTAAACAATTAAAGGATGCAGGTATTACGTCAGAAGATATTACTGTGCTTTCAGTTAGTGTAGCTGAAGAAGAAGTCCGAGGTATTGGTGCAGATGTTATTGCAGGTCATTTAACGAGCTGGAACTACTATCAAACTACTGAAACTCCTGAAAACAGTGAGTTTGTCGAAGCCTACAAAGCAGCTTATGGAGAAGATCGTGTAACAGCAGATCCAATTGAAGCAGGTTATTTTGGTGTTTATTTATGGGCTGCTGCAGTAGAAAAAGCTGGAACAACTGATGTGGATGCTGTAAAAGAAGCTGCTAAGGAATTAGAATTCCAGGCACCAGGTGGTCTTGTAAAGGTTGATGGTGAAAACCAGCATGTTTATAAGACAGTAAGAATTGGTGAGGTACAGGGTGATGGACAAATTAAAGAGCTATGGAATTCAGGTGAACCGGTAAAACCAGATCCATTCCTAAAGGGATTTGATTGGGCAAGCGGGTTAGCTGAAAGCTTAGGACAGTAGTCATTTTTACTAATGGCTTTTACAGCCCTTTATAATTAAATTAGGTAGAGGTTTGATTAGCCTCTATCTACTTTTTTTCTTTTTCGATTATAAAAGAATAATTGTTTGATATTTACGATACTCGTTTTGTAGAAAGGAGCAAGGATATGAGTGGTACAATATTAACTCTTTTCAATGGATTAAGCCTTGGTTCCATTTTATTATTAATTGCTCTAGGGCTTGCTGTTACCTTCGGATTAATGAAGGTTATTAACATGGCTCATGGAGAGTTAATTATGATTGGAGCATATGTAACATATGTGATTCAATCCCTTTTTTTAAAGTATGTTCCAGAATCATTTTTTGATCTTTACTTTTTGTTATCCATACCTATCGCCTTTTTAATTGCTGCAGGATTTGGCATTTTACTAGAAGTATCGTTGATTCGATTTTTATATAAACGTCCATTAGATAGCTTACTGGCAACATATGGTGTTGGTTTAATGCTTCAACAATTAGCAAGATCGATTTTTGGTGCGCCTAATGTTGGTGTACAGAGTCCTGGCTTTTTAAATGGAGGACTTACGATAGGTAATCTTGTTTTACCATACTCACGCATTTTTATTTTAAGTCTTTCAATTTTATGTCTTGTTGCTATTTTTCTTTATTTTTATCGGACGGCGAATGGCAGAAGAGTTCGTGCTGTTATGCAAAATAGACAAATGGCAGAATGCTTAGGTGTTCAAACAAGAAGGGTCGATTTAGGGACTTTTGCGATTGGCTCAGGCTTTGCTGGCATTGCAGGCTGTGCCTTAACCTTATTAGGTCCAATTGGTCCAACAATTGGGACCTATTATATTATCGATGCTTTTATGGTAGTAGTCGTTGGCGGAGTTGGTGCTCTTATAGGAGCAGTGGTTGGTGCATTTGGAATTGGATTTTTCAATACCATCTTTGAATTTTTCACTTCAGCAACAATCGGGAAAGTACTGGTATTTATGCTAATTATCGCATTTTTACAATGGAGACCATCTGGACTTGTAAGTTCTCGATCAAGAGCACTTGACGAATAGATAAGGAGCGGTGACTTTATGGGGAAAATAATGAATCAATCGATATTTAATAAAAAAAATCTTCTATTGTTAGGTTTTATCGTGTTACTTATAGCGCCCTTATTTCTAACAGATTTCCGTCTAAATCTTCTCGGTAAATACTTAGCTTTTGCTATTTTAGTCATTGGTTTGGACTTGTTATGGGGGTATACAGGTGTACTGAGTTTAGGACACGGGATTTTCTTTGGAATTGGTGCATATGCAATGGGGATGTATTTAAAGTTAGAGGCCGCAGGGACTACTAAACTCCCTGATTTTATGGCATGGAGTGGGGTGCAAGAGCTTCCATTCATTTGGGTACCATTTCAAAATCCAATCCTGGCAATCATATTAGGAATTTTCATTCCCGTAATGATTGCATTGTTACTTGGACTGTTAACGTTTCGTAATCGTATTAATGGAGTTTATTTCACCATCTTATCTCAAGCATTAGTCGTTGTGGTTGTCACTCTTTTTGTAGGGCAGCAAGGTTTAACTGGTGGAACAAATGGCTTGACGAGTTTCAATACAATTTTTGGATTTTTGTTAGCATCGACAACAACACAGACTGTTATTTATCTTATTACAGCTGCTGTTCTGGCAATGGTTTATTTTGCTAGTAAAGTGCTGATTAACGGACGCTTAGGGCAGGTGTTAATCGGTATTCGAGATGGGGAAAATCGTCTTCGGTTTTTAGGATATGATCCTGCCATCTTCAAAACCTTTATTTATGCTTTATCGGCTGGAATTGCGGGATTAGCTGGGATGTTATTTGTTCTTCAGGTAGGAATTATTTCACCAACCATGATGGGAATTATTCCTTCTATTGAAATGGTGTTATGGGTTGCATTAGGGGGACGTGGTACACTGATTGGTCCAGTGCTAGGAGCAATTTTAGTAAACTGGGCAAAAACAACCTTCAGTGAGTCCTACCCAGATATTTGGTTATATTTCTTAGGACTAATGTTCGTTATTGTCGTTGTGTTTTTACCAGACGGTTTGATGGGACTATTTAAGAAATTCCAAAAAAGGTGGAGTGGTTTACATGATAAGCAGCCAAACAGTACTAGAGTCGAAAAAAATTACAGTTGAATTTAGTGGATTTAAAGCAATTAGTAATTTGGATTTTAAGGTAACAAATAATAAAGTTCACTTCTTGATTGGACCAAATGGGGCAGGCAAGACAACTTTATTAGATGTTATTTGTGGGAAAACTCAAGTAAGTCAAGGAAAGGTTGTGTATATGGAGGATCAAAATCTAGTGAAACTAAAGGATTTTAAAATCGTCCACATAGGAATATCTCGGAAGTTCCAAACTCCTTCCATTTTTCAAAACTTAACTGTGTATGATAATTTAATCATTGCCTTAAAGCAGGATAAGGGACTTTGGGCAACAATTACAGCAAAAATAACAAAAAACCAACAAAAAGATATAGAGGAAATGCTTCATTTAACCGGATTAATAGATGAAAAGGATCAGCAGGCAGGAGCTCTATCACATGGGCAAAAGCAATGGTTAGAAATTGCGATGGTTTTATTACAGGATCCAGGTCTAGTGTTACTAGATGAACCTATTGCAGGAATGTCTAAAGATGAAAGAATGAAGACAGGAGAAATGATTCGTGAAATCGCAAAGGATCGAACAGTATTAATTGTTGAGCATGATATGGACTTTGTAAAAGAGTATGCAGATATCGTGACAGTGATGCATGGTGGCCAATTACTTTGTCAAGGTTCAATGGAAGAGATTCAAAATGATCCTCGGGTTCGTGAAGTATACCTTGGACGAAAGGAGGATTAATTAAATGCTAGAACTGGAAAATTTACAGGTTGGTTACGGTGAAAGCATGGTGGTAAGGAATATACAGCTAAAGGTAAAGGAAAGCCAAGTGGTTTGTATTATGGGACGAAATGGTGTTGGTAAAACAACATTAATAAAGGCCATTATGGGAATTTTATTACCGAAAAGCGGCAATATTCTTTTTAAAAATGATAATATCACAAAAAAAAGCCCTTCCCATCGTGCAAGAAAGGGGATTGGTTACGTTCCACAAGGCAGAGAGATTTTTCCGAAGCTTACTGTTTATGAAAATTTATTAATCGGTCTAGAAGCAAGTGGCGGGACAAAGAAGAACTTGATTCAAGAGGATATCTATGAATATTTTCCAATCTTAAAGGAATTTAAGAATCGAAATGGCGGGGACTTAAGTGGAGGTCAACAGCAGCAGCTAGCTATAGCCAGAGCTTTAGTTTCTAACCCATCGTTCTTGCTATTGGATGAACCGACAGAAGGGATTCAACCTAATATTGTTGCAGATATTCAAAGAGTTATTCGGGATATTAAAGAAAAGAATAAGACATCCATGATTTTAGTAGAACAAAATTTAGACTATGCGAAAAGTGTAGCAGATTACATTTATGTCGTTGATCACGGATCAATCGTGTATGAGAGCTCAGTAGATGAGTTAAAGGATGAAGACGTATATCGGTACTTGAGTGTTTAAGAATCTTGAAAATGCTAACATTTTCTTGAAAAAGGGTATTAATTAGAGGCTTGCCATGAGTTCTTTGAACTTTTGGGAAGCCTCTTTATTCATCTCTTTTGTTAGTTCAGGATTTAGCTCTGCTTTTTTCAATAAGTGTCTCAGACGTTTCTCTAATTTTTTATATAAATCGGGTAACCAGGTAGTTCCTAATCAAATAATCATCGGTGAGTTTTTGGATAATCATCCAAGGTCAAAATAAAATCTACCAGCACATCCCGATATTCTCTCACAGAATCGACAAAAACCATTTCGTTCTCCCCGTGCCAGTCGCTGCCAACGGGGCCAAATTCTACGGCTGAACCTCCGTACTTGTTGAAAAACTGTCCATCGTTGGAACCATGCTGACCGAATATGGTTACTTTTTCGAGCTGGGTAATTCGTTTAATTGATTCGCCCAATGCTTTTACATAAGGATTGTCTGCTTTTGTTTTGACAGGATTATTGAACATATGGATTGTTACTGTAGCATCTGTTATTGCCTGGATCTGATGAACAATATCCTCCGGAGACTGGTCTGGCAGATATCTGATATCCAGGGACATTTCACATAAATCAGGTACCTTATTATACACAGTTCCTCCTTGGATCTTTGCAAGATTGATAGATGGCTTAGTAAACATAGGGGAGCTTTCTTGTGCAAAAGGAAGCTCTAAAATATCTTCAAAGAGGTTAATCGCCTTGGTTATGGCATTCGTGCCTTCCCATGGACGACTCCCATGGGCTGATTTCCCCTGAACAGTAATATCGAGTTGAAGCACGCCTTTCGATTGGATCGCAATCCCCATATTTGTTGGCTCACCACAAATAATAAAATCTCCCAAGTAGCCATTTTTCGTTAAATATTTGGTTCCGTTAATGCCGCCGGTCTCCTCATCTGGAACAATTTGAAGCATGACCCTGGATGTTAAGTCCCTGTCTTTCAATTGTGCTGATGCCGCCATAAAAGCAGCCACGCCTGCTTTCATATCCACTGTACCGCGGCCATACATTTTTCCATCTTTGATATAGGGTTGGAACTGTCTTTCCTCCGCTTCAATGACATCGATATGTCCGTTTAATACAACCGTATGATCACCTTGCCCAATTTCACAAACGAGCATGTGAAACCCATTATTCTCTATTCTTTTAACGGGGAGGCCTTGGTCTGTTAACCATTGTTCACAATAAGCAATCGCTTTGTTCGCACCTGCTTTTGTAGAGCTGTTTATTTTTATTAGTTCTTCTAATAAGGGGATTGGATCGCCCATTTTATCCATCCTCCATTTTTTTAAGTTTGATTAAACGTTTTACTTTCAATGTTATTCTTAAAGTACTTCCATCACATTTTGTTTATCTATCGAAACAACAGTGTCATGTCGTGCTAGCTCTATATCAGGTTTTTGACGCAGCCATTCCTCTTGTACCTGTTTACCGGCAGTTAACGCAATGATTGCCGCTGGAATATCCGCTCCTGCTGAATGGGTAAAAGCATAACCGCCGCCAAAGCGGGGGTTGATGTCAATAATGTAATGATCGGTACCATTGAAATAAACATCAGTGTTCATATAGCCTGCATGGCCAAAGCCTTTACCTAATCGCTGTGCGATTTCTGTTAATTCCGGGACATTGACCGTAATGCACCGATCGATATCTCCGCCCCTCATACCTAGTTGCTTTCGAGCAAATGAAGTAAGAAAGCGGCCATTTAAATCGTTAAACATATCCAAACTAAATTTCTCACCTTCAATCACTTCCTGAATAATGACGTTGTCCTCCGGTCCTCTGGATGTGTCGCCATCCAATGGACTTTCCTTAATCTTTCGAACGACAAGCTGATAGGCAAATTCCATATCCTCTACATTATCGATAATTTCAACACCTATTGAGGCCGAACCGTTACGGGGCTTCACGATTAACGGAAAGGATACTTCTTGTTTTTCCAATGCCTTCTTCGCATCTTCAACATTGAGGTAGGAAAGCGGAGTCTTAACGCCAAACGGATCAAGCAGCTCCCGGTAATTTCCCTTGTCCCGTACCTTTTCGACAATATTTAAATACGGCGCAAACACCGATACACCTAGTTTCTCCAGTTCTTTTTTGTGTGCAGCTATTTGAGGCACTTCCCAATCATTCAATGGGACAAGACAGTCCACATGATGTTTCTTACAAATTTCCATAATTGATTCAATATAATTTGAATCCGTTTGCTGTGGAATTACATAGTTTTCGTCTCCTGCTTGGAGCGATGGGGCATTATATTCAGGGTCAGCAGTAATTACTTTCCCTTCGATACCAGCATTTTTTAAAGCATCCTGAAAAAATCCTACAAAGTCTATTCTTCTTGCAGTTGATGTCAATAAGATATTCAATTTTAATCTACTCCTCACTGTTTAAATAAGTTGCTAGAAAACAAGATACTAATATTTACCCGTCATGTTAAAATTTAACCCTGCTTTCTAGTAATAATTCTTTACGAGTGAATGTTTCATACTTATTATCAAAGGTTATATAATACTAAACGATAGATCTGAGGTGAAAAATATGAGTAGTAAAGATAATAAATCACCAAAAGAGAAAAAACAAAATACGGCTGAAAAGTTAGAAGGTCAGGAATTTGTTGATGAAATACCGTTAGAAGATTTGAAGATAGAGATGGAAGATGAAAGGGAAAAATATAAGACTAAGGATGATTCACAAAGTGAACGAAAGTATAAATGATAAACTGGCAAAGTTGTCAGAGAATTTGTCCGTGTAAATCTACATTAGAATAAGATAGATAATGGAGAAGGCCTTTCATCAGTTTATTAAACTGTTGGAAGGTCTTTTCCTTCTGGGAAAAAACGTCAATCCCCCAGTTTGCTAAAGTACTAATGCAGCGGGGGACTGACACACTAGCGCCTAATAGACAAACTCTTTAGACACTATCCATTAGAATCTATCAATATTCACACTATTGCTGTCAGTAGTGGCTTTTTCAGCTAGAAGCAGAATCATTCCGGAGTTTATATCCTGTTCATACTTTAATGCATCTGCTTCACTAATACCTTGAGCAATCAAATGATCATAATAGGTATTTCTGCCGTCAGCTTGGGCGGTATTATCCACAAACGGGGTAAACAGGCTTGCTAAGAACCCTAGGTGCTCTTCTGATGGTGGATTATTCTTTGTGGTTATCTCCTGGGAAGCCGCCCCTGTTTCCTCTTTGATGGTGGAAGGGATATCTGCTGTATTGGCAATAATTGAAAAGTCTTTCCTGGAATATCCTTCATTTTGGAATACCTCAATGGCCAGAATTACTTCATCACTGGAATTATAAACCCCTAAAACTGTTTTACTCATAGTGATAGCCTCCATTTCCCTTTTTGTTTGCTGATAATGCATACAAAATATACTTACCCGGTTTAATAACAATGGAAACAATTTTCTCGGTGTGAATAGCAAAAAGTAGGGTTTATCCATCAATTAAACAATCATAGCAATAGGGCAAATACGAGCCATCATTTGAGCATCATGCCCTGCACCAGATGTCATTCGTTATGATTGGAGTCCGCGCCCGCTTTAATGTTCCGGGCTTTGGCTCACAATGTACGTTCCCAGAAACGACCCTGTGCGATTCCTTCTATAAATTGCGTAATATCAGCCTTGGTTAAATCATATACACCAGGTGCATCTAACACCACACGACATCTTTCTAGGGCATTGTTATCTTCAACGGCTACTCCCAAAGGTTTGAAGTGTTTAAAGGTTGTTTCTATAAATTCCAATATAGACGGCTCTACTTCTGGGCTCGTACTAACCAATATGGCTGCATCATAAAGACTGGAGTCTGCCGTATCAAACGTATCTGTTACTTTTAGGACAGGACTAATCTTGTACATCTTTTTTGCCACAATACTATAATTGATATTATATTGCGCCAGCGTTCGAATCCAATGTGTTAATTTTTCATCGTCGGGCTCACCGTCTAACAAAATGGCGGTACATTTAGTAGCCGGTTGCTTCACTGTGTTTGCCATACTAAGGGCAGGGGACTTTTTATCCGATTTTACTTCTAAATCCTTCTCAGGAAGTTCTGCTCCAATATTGCCTGCGACCTCTTCCGCAATTTGCCAGTCGATATGATTTAATAGCGCGACTGCGTTATTTTTAACCATTTCCGATTTACATTTCCCTAACTCAAAGCTGAATGCATCCTTCAAGTGCTTTTGTTCATAGGGAGCTAAACTGTTATAGAATAACTTCGCCTGAGAGTAGAAATCTAGAAAACTCTCGCTTCGGCCTCTAATTTTACGACCTTCGATTTTTTCCTGATAAGATTCATAGCCTCCTAGTTCAACCGGTGCCGGTTCAGGCTGATTAGCATTTAAACCGTTCCGATGATAGCTTGTTTGTCCTTGATGGATTGCCATCTGATGCATTCCATCCCGCTGATTGTTATGAAATGGACAGACAGGTTGATTAATGGGAATCTGGTGGAAATTCGGACCTCCCAGGCGGGATAGCTGTGTATCTGTATAGGAAAATAAACGTCCTTGTAAAAGAGGATCGTTTGAAAAATCAATCCCTGGTACGACATGACCAGGGTGAAAAGCGACTTGTTCTGTTTCGGCAAAAAAATTATCAACATTTCGGTTCAAGGTCATTTTACCCACGATCTTTACGGGGACTTGTTCTTCAGGCCATAATTTTGTTGGATCTAAAATGTCAAAATCAAAGTTAAACTCATCTTTTTCAGGAATAATCTGCAATCCTAACTCCCATTCCGGATAATCCCCTTTCTCAATCGCTTCATACAAGTCTTGGCGATGGAAATCAGGGTTTTTACCTGCAATCCTCTGTGCTTCATCCCAGACGAGTGAGTGTACACCAAGAAGAGGCTTCCAGTGGAATTTGACAAAATATGCTTCGCCATCCGCATTAATCAATCTGAAGGTGTGCACACCAAAGCCCTCCATCATCCGCAGGCTGCGCGGAATGGCACGGTCACTCATGGCCCACATCACCATATGGGCGGATTCATGATTTTGGCCAATAAAGTCCCAAAACGTATCATGAGCACTGGCCCCTTGTGGAATTTCCGTATGTGGTTCGGGTTTAAGAGCATGTACAAAGTCAGGGAACTTAATCGCATCTTGAATAAAGAAAACAGGCATATTATTACCGACTAAATCAAAGTTACCTTCATCTGTATAAAATTTGGTCGCAAACCCTCGGACGTCACGAACCGTATCGCTTGACCCTCTCGAGCCTTGTACCGTTGAGAAGCGGACAAAAACAGGTGTAGTTTTGGAGGTGTCAGTAAGAAAATCCGCTTTTGTATATTCAACCATAGATTCATAAAGCTGAAAGATTCCATGTGCCCCTGTGCCACGGGCATGAACAACCCGTTCAGGGATCCGTTCATGGTCAAAATGGGTCATCTTTTCTCGAAAATGAAAGTCCTCCATTAATGTAGGTCCTCTTAACCCAGCCTTTAATGAAAACTCATCTTCAGATACTTTTAGCCCTTGGTTGGTAGTTAAAGGAGCAGTTTTTTCATTGTTAATGGTAAAGCTGCTTAATTGTTCAGTCTTCTTATTATCCATAGTGATCCTCCTTACAAAAATATGAAACCACAAAATAAAGAAAGAGCAGGTAAAGGAATTACACACTCCATTCGGTACCCTTTTTATAGGAAAGTGAAACCTAGTAATATAATCTTTATATTTCAAAATCTCCATGGCGGATATAGTCTCTCTACTTTTGTAAATAGATGCGGTGCCTGTCACCCTTAGAATTGAAGTGATAATAACGTAAAGAACGAGAAACAATAAAAGAAAAGTGAGATAAAGTGAGGAGTTTTATGAGAAAGTTTTTTCTATGTCTTCTTCTTTTACTGATTCCTTCACATGCATGGGCTCAAGGGAAGGTACCAATTTTGGTCTATCATTTCATCGATGAGTTTAAAGGACTGGGTTCTAAGGAGCTTTATGTAACACCGGAAAATTTCGAGAAGCAAATAAGGTATTTACGCGAACATGGCTTCACCTTATTACCCTTTGAACGCTGGCAGGACATTGATAAAGTAAACAAGCCTATTTTTATTACTTTTGACGATGGCTACAAAAACAATCTTAAGGCCTTTGATATCTTTCAAAAGCTGAGAACAGAACAATTTCAACCAACAGGAACCATCTTTGTTATTTCAGACTTTATTGGCCAATCGATTCGATTATCGGAATCGGATATAAAAAAAATGGTGGATTCCGGTATCATCTCTATTCAGTCGCACACTGCAACACATCCTGATTTAACAAAAATCAAAGATTATGACTATGAACTGAGAAAGTCCAAGGAAAAGATTCAAAAAATAACGGGTAAACCGGTGATAGCCCTTTCCTATCCATATGGAAACTGGAATAACAAGGTGGTAATGGAAACGAGGAAGTATTACAGGTTTGGGCTTACCACCACACCTGAGGCATTTACTAAAAAGGGAATAAAAGATGAGCTTTATCTTTTGCCGCGAATTTATGTGAAGTATTCGACCACCCTGGATGACTTTGCAAAAATTGTGGAGGGAGATTAATACTCGTGGCCTCCCTTACCTCCATTCCATAGGAAAGCTAAATTAATAATTGAAGCCCTATCCGATAATAAGTGGATAGGGCCTTGTGTATTTTATAACCATCTAAATATATAGAGTAGCTTAAAACCGCTTTGCGTAATACTGTTTAGGGGAAAAACCAGTAATCCTTTTAAAGGCTTTATAGAAGGTTGAATAATCTCCAAATCCGACAGCATGAGCTGCGTCTAGTGCTGTGCTTCCAGAGGTAAGCAGCTCCATGGCCCTCATAATTCTTTTATAGGTTATATACTCAATAACTGTAAATCCTGTATTTGTTTTAAAAATATGACATAAGTAATATTTGTTAACGTAAAACTCATTTTCCAGTAAATCTAGCGTGATTTTTTCATTTAGGTTTTTATTGATGAATTCTAAAATGGCGACTATTTTTTGATCATTTTTGTGACTAATCACAAAAGAGTTACTATTTTCCGAAGGAATTTTATTTATCGTGATTAGCATTTGTATAAAATATGTTTTCATCATAATCAGATTTTCCGGAGAGTCTTCTTGAGTAGTCCTTTCAATTCTATCCCAAAGATCAAATATCCCATCTTCGAGGACACTTTTTGCAGGTATTCTATTAAAATAACCTAACTTCCTTTTTTCTAAATAAGAAAGCAAGTTATATTCATCAGTTTGATAGGAGGAGATGAACTCAGGTTTAAAGTGTATATACTTTCTTTCAAAGCATGACTTGGAGTTAAACTCTATTCTATGCAGCTCTCGGGAATTAGTTAAAATCATATCGTATGGATAAAGCTTGTAAGCCTGCCCTTCAATATAGTAGGTGAGATCTCCAGAAATAAAGTAAAACAATTCATAGCAGTCATGTATGTGAGTAGCAATATCATTCGGGGATTCAGTTACCACATGGTTCATAAAAAAATTATTCGTAAGGTATTGCAGGATTACTTTGTCCACGACATCCACCTCTTAGAAATAGTTTAATAGGTATAATATTTTTCTTCAATATTTGAATACAAGAAAGAGCAATATTTGCAATGTATTAAGCAAGAATTACAATGATTAAATGTCATAGTTGCTATAGAATTCTAAATAATTAGAAAATAGTTGATAGCCGCAATAGGATAGGAGGGCAAAGAGGGTAACAGCAAATTTTCAGCATTTGCAAAGATTTTTTAATTTACAACAGAATCTATGATCTAAATAAGATTTACGGACATCTTAGTATTTCTAAGGGAGGTTAGCCCATGTTGCCTGTGTCAAAAATGACATCACAAGAACTTGCACAAGTCAAAAAGCCGAATAAATTACTTGTATTTTTAAATTCAAAAAAAGTAGTTCCTTATATTTTTGTGTTACCGTTCATACTATCTTTTCTAGTTTTTTCTTTATATCCTTCTGTACAAGCTATGATTATGAGTTTCCAGAAAGTATTGCCAGGTCAAGTTACTTTTATAGGTATGAATAACTATTCGAGAGTTTTTAATCCTATTTTTTATAAAGCGCTCTCAAATACGGCCATTTATGTTGTTTTAACCGTAGTCATTTTAACGATTGTACCTATCATACTTGCTGTTCTATTAGACTCAAAACTAGTGAAATTTAAAACATTTTTCCGTGCTTCGTTATTTTTGCCCTCTCTAGCTTCAACCATTGTAGCTGGTATGGTTTTCAGACTTATGTTTGGTGAAACCGATACAGCTGCTGCAAACCAGATACTTAACTGGCTGGGTTTTGAATCAATGGATTGGAGATACCAAGCGTGGTCTGCAATGTTTTTAATGGTACTGCTTTGCTGCTGGAAATGGATGGGAGTAAATGTCCTTTATTTCTTAGCTGGTCTTCAAAATGTTCCAAAGGAATTATATGAAGCTGCAGAAATAGATGGTGCTACAACCTTCCAAAAATTCACGAATGTTACCTTGCCTTTCTTAAAACCGGTAACCATCTTTGTAGCTACTATTTCTGTTATCGGCGGATTTAGAATGTTTGAAGAAAGCTTCGTGTACTGGGAAGCTGGTTCGCCAGGAAATATTGGTTTAACGGTTGTAGGTTATTTATATCAACAAGGTATACAACAAAATGACATGGGATTTGGTGCTGCAATTGGAGTTATCTTAATGCTGATCATCTTTGTAGTAAGCTTTATCCAGCTTATGCTGACAGGTGCCTTTAAAAAGGAGGGCCAATAGATGGAAAAGAAAAAATTTAAGCCAATTCCGTGGATTGCAAACATTGCGTTTTTAATGATCTCTCTTTTGGCACTGTTTCCAATTATCAACCTATTGATTTCTTCACTTAGACCTTCATCGGAATTGATGCGGAATGGAATTAGTATTACGTTTGATCCAAGCACAATAAGTGTTGAAAACTATCTATATATTTTTACACAGGGAGGGAATTACTGGAGCTGGTTTATAAATAGTTTAGTGATAACAACCATTACTATTGTACTTTCACTATTCTTCTCTTCGATGGTAGGATATGCATTGGCATTGTATGACTTTAAAGGGAGAAACCTAATCTTTGGCTGTGTGTTATTTATATTGATGGTGCCATTTGAAATTCTGATGCTGCCATTATTTCAGTTAATGATCAACTTTAATTTAATCGATACGTATGCGGCGGTTATTCTGCCTGCAGTTGTTGCACCAATGGCCGTGTTCTTCTTTAGACAGTATGCAATTGGACTTCCGAAGGAATTAATGGATGCTGCCAGAATTGATGGTTCGACTGAATATGGAATTTTCTTCAAAATTATGCTGCCGCTTATGACGCCATCTTTGGCAGCGATGGCGATCCTTCAAGGATTAGGAAGTTGGAACAATTTCTTATGGCCATTGATTGTTTTAAGATCAAATGACATGTTTACCTTACCAATTGGTTTAGCAACATTATTAACTCCATATGGTAATAACTACGATATATTAATCGCTGGTTCAGTGATGACTATATTACCAATTATCATTCTATTTATCTTCTTCCAGCGTTACTTTGTTGCAGGACTTACTGTTGGAGGAGTAAAAGGATGATGTAAGGCAGTAGATAAAGAGGTGGTGGCAAGTAAAATGAATGGAAAACAGATTGTATCAAAACTAGATTATTTATTTAATTGGATAGTACGCCTTGTTATATTGAATGGACTTTGGATCTTATTTTCCATCCTTGGATTGTTTGCAGCCGGGATATTCCCAGCTACGGCTGCTTTATTAGGTGTAGCCAGGAAGTGGATCATGGGCGAACAGGAAATTAATATATGGAATACATACAAACAAATTTTTCGGAGTGAATTCTCTTCTGCGAATAGTGTGGGATGGATCCTTTCCGTTATTGGAGTCATTCTTTATATAAATTATCGGGTGATTTTGAAACATGCTGATGAATTTGTTTTTGCTGTCCCATTTGCGTTTTACTTGCTGGTTTTTTTCTATATCATTCTCGTAATCTGGTCGTTTCCATTAATGGTGCACTACAAAGCTACTTGGAGGCAGCATTTTAAAAATGCCATCATTATTGGTGTAACCAAAATTCATTATACGATTCTTTGTGGTGTCACGGTCTTTGCAATCATCTATTTATCGCTTGGCTATCCCGGTATCATTCCCTTCTTCACAATAAGTCTAATTGGGATGACATGCATGTGGTTTACATTACAAATTTTTAATCAACTAGATGAAGCAAGAAATAATCAACCATTAAAAACTAGAAGAGAGTTTATTAATTCATAACAACTACAAAATTACTATTTAAACAATCAATATGAAAACGTTTACTAATAGAGAATCTACTGGCACCTAATTAGGGAGGTGATTATTCTCTCAGTTGAACGAACATCTCTTTCCATTTTTTAAAAAATAATATTAGGGGGAAGTACAAAAATGAAAAAGAAAAGTTTATTATCCATCCTATGTGCCTTAATGATGGTCATGTTAATGGCATGCAGCGGTGGCGGGAAATCAACCTCTGGAGAAAATGCGACCGATAAAGAAGTAATTGGTGGAGATGAAAAAGGGGCTACCGAATTAAAATTCTGGACATTTGCTGAATTGCATATGGATTTCTTTAAGGATGCGGTACCGCGCTGGAATGAACTAAATCCGGATAAGAAGATTAAACTTGTGGCCGAAACCTTCCCATTTGATCAGATGCACAATAACCTATTGCTAGCACTACAATCTGGTAAAGGAGCGCCTGATATCGTTGATATCGAAGTTGGCCGTTTTCCTAACTATTTGCAAGGTGAACCACAATTTTTACCTATGAATGAATTAGTTGAACCCGAAAAGGAAAGTTTCATAGAATCACGTCTGGACCTATATTCTAAAGATGGCAAATATTATGGTATGCCAACACACGTTGGAGCAACTGTCATGTACTATAATAAAGAAATTATGGATAAAGCAGGCGTTGATATCGATTCCATTAAGACATGGGATGACTATGTTGAAGCAGGTAAAAAGGTAGCCGAAAACACCGATGCTTTCATGACGAATGTGCAGACAGGAGATATTATTCAATTCCAGGCGATGATCGCCCAGCAAGGTTCGGATTTTACTGATGAAGAAGCTAATATCACACTTGATAATGAAAAGAATATAAAAACTCTTCAATTTTTAAGTGACATGGTTACTAAGCACAAAATTGCTGAGGCAATGCCAGGCGGAGATCCGCATGCTGAAGAATTTTATGCTTATATGAATGAAGGAAAAGCTGCTTCTGTTATTATGCCTTTATGGTATATGGGCCGTTTTACAGATTATATGCCTGACCTGAAAGGTAAAATGGTTATTCGTCCAATGCCTGCTTGGGAAGAAGGCGGCGGCCGTTCAGTTGGTATGGGTGGAACAGGTACAGTTGTTACGAACCAAACAAAACATCCTGAGCTTGCAAAAGAATTCTTGGCATTTGCAAAGTTGTCAAAGGAAGGAAATATCAAGTTATGGACAGTCTTAGGATTTGATCCTCCACGATGGGATGTTTGGGAAGATCCTGCTATTCGTGAAGATAACAAGTTTTATCAATACTTTGGTAATGACATCTTTGATACATTGTTAAGTATTAAAGATGAAATTCCAAATATTAATGTAAATGAAAATTATCCAGATGCTGTAACTGAAATAAATACAAACACATTGAACAATGTCCTTAGACAGAATGCACAAACTCCTGAAGAAGCACTTAAACAAGCACAAAAAACTGTAGAAGCAAACACAGGTCAATAAGATAAAGAAAAGGGTCGACTTTGACCCTTTTCAGCCAATTTAAATTCAAAGATTAATAGAGTATTATTCTGAGAGGGGAAAACAATGAGTAAAAAGGCAAAAATGATTTTGGAAAAGGATTTTAAAATTGCGGAAATTGATAAGCGTATCTACGGTTCTTTCGTTGAGCATCTCGGTCGAGCGGTTTATGGAGGAATTTATGAACCGGGCCATCCTCAAGCTGATGAAAATGGTTTCCGTCAAGACGTAATGGAAATGGTGAAGGAACTTCAAGTTCCGCTTGTTCGTTATCCTGGCGGGAACTTTGTTTCTGGTTATAACTGGGAGGACGGAGTAGGTCCGGTCCAGCAGCGTCCGCGCCGGTTAGACCTTGCTTGGCGTACAACTGAAACCAATGAAGTCGGAACAAACGAGTACATGAAATGGGCCAAACTTGTTAATGCGGAAGTCAATATGGCTGTAAATCTTGGAACACGCGGAATTGATGCAGCAAGAAATCTAGTAGAATATTGCAACCATCCAGGTGGTTCCTATTATAGTGATTTGCGTATTTCTCATGGATACAAAGAGCCTCATAAAATTAAGACGTGGTGCCTTGGAAATGAAATGGATGGCCCATGGCAAATCGGCAGCAAAACTGCAGTGGAGTATGGTCGAATTGCGGCAGAAGCGGCCAAAGTAATGAAGTGGGTTGACCCGACGATTGAGTTAGTTGCATGTGGAAGTTCAAGCCGTACGATGCCAACATTTGCAGATTGGGAAGCAACTGTATTAGACCATACATATGATCATGTTGAGTTTATATCCCTGCATCAGTATTACGGTAACAGAGACAATGATATTTCCAATTATTTAGCTAAATCTCTAGAAATGGATGACTTTATCAAATCGGTTATCTCCATAGCTGACTATATTAAAGCAAAGAAGCGCGGGAAAAAGAAAATCAATCTATCATTTGATGAATGGAATGTTTGGTACCACAGCAATGATGCGGATAAGAAAATTGAACCTTGGAGTATCGCACCGCCTCAACTTGAAGATCATTATAATTTTGAGGATGCCCTGTTGGTTGGATGTATGCTGATCACCTTATTAAAACATGCTGACCGAGTAAAAATTGCATGTATGGCTCAGCTGGTGAATGTTATTGCCCCTATCATGACGGAAGACAATGGAACTGCCTGGAAGCAGACAATTTTCTATCCTTATATGCATACATCTGTATATGGAAGAGGAATTTCTCTAAACCCAATTATTACAAGTCCAAAATATGATAGTAAGGATTTTACGGATGTTCCTTATTTGGAATCAACAGCAGTATACAATGAAGAGAATGAACAGTTAACGATTTTTGCTGTAAACCGTCATTTACAAGAAGGTTTGGAATTAGAATGTGATATTCGTAACTTTGAGGGATATCAGGTTTTAGAGCATATCGTGCTTGAGAACGATGACTTAAAACAAACTAATTCAGCTGCAGGTACACCGGTTGCTCCACATTCAAATGGTAACGCCGTGATTGACAATGGTCTGGTTACAGCTATACTACCGAAATTATCCTGGAATGTAATCCGTTTAGCAAAACGTCAATAGTTTTAAATCGAATTTCCATATCGTTTCCTTCTTACTGGAGGAAAGGGTATGGAAATAATTTTTTCTAAATAGTATTAATAGAAAAATAAAAGGTCTGGAGATTAAACATATGAGTAAAACCATTTTAACCAATCCCATTATGTGGGCAGATGTCCCTGACGTAGATGTGATAAGAGTCGGAACCGTTTTTTATATGGTTAGTACAACCATGCACACCATGCCTGGGTGCCCAATCATGAAGTCGGAGAATTTGGCAGATTGGGAGATTATTGGATATGTATTTGAAACCTTGGAGGAAAATGATGCTCATAATCTGATAGATGGAAAGAGCATTTATGGGGAGGGCTCCTGGGCGGCAAGCCTGCGCTATCATAATGAAACGTTTTATGTGTGTTTTTCAAGCAACGATATGGACCGGTTTTATATGTATCAGACGAAGAACATTGAAAGTGGAAAATGGAAGCGCTCTACCTTTGAAGGAAGATTCCATGATCCAGCTTTGCTTTTTGACGAAAATAGAGTGTTTGTTATTTATGGCTGTGGAGATATACGCATAACAGAACTGACAGAAGATGCAACTTCAATAAAACCGGGAGGGATAAATCAGTTATTATTTGTAACGGAAAAAGAAGATATTGGGTTGCGATGTGAAGGCTGTCATGCCTACAAAATAGATGGGCAATATTATTTATTATTTATTGAATGGCCAAAAAGCGGTAACCGCCGAAGAAGGCAGGTATGCTACCGCTCAGACCTACTTTTGGGAGAGTATGAACGTAAAGTGATTTTTGATGATGATATGGGGTACCACAATAAAGGAATCGCACAAGGAGCCATATTTGATTCGCCAGATCATGAGTGGTATGCCATGCTGTTTCAAGATCATGATGCAGTTGGCAGGATTCCCTATGTTTTACCGGTTAACTGGGAAGATGGATGGCCGATGATTGGAATCGATGGAAAGGCGCCAAGGGAATTGGAACTAAACATGCCTTCTTCCTCTAAATGGCCATTGGTGATCAGTGATGATTTTGATTATAAAGAAGATATACTGACATTGAATTGGCAGTGGAATCACAATCCGGACAATAAACTATGGTCATTCACGAAACGCCCGGGCTATCTTCGTTTGGAAACTGGCCATTTAACCAATAGTGTTTTGTATGCTCCCAATACGTTGACACAAAGAACGGAAGGACCTTTCTGCACCGGAATAATCATGATGGATATTTCAAACATGAAGACTGGCGATCACGCCGGGTTGGCTGCTCTCCAGAACAGCTTTGGGACCGTTGGGATTAAGGCAGGAGAGAAGGGATTCGACGTTGTGATGTGTGTAAATAGTGGTGATGGCAGTGAAGAAGTAGTTGAAAATATTCCATTTACTGGAAATTATATTTATTTAAAAATCCAATTTAACTTTGATGATAGTTTAGATTTAGCGGAATTTTTCTATTCTGAAAACGGAGAAGATTGGAGTAAAGTTGGTCGCCCATTACAAATGAAGTATACTTTAGATCATTTTATGGGTTACCGTATTGGCTTATTTAATTATGCCACTACACAAATTGGCGGTTATGTTGATTATGATTATTTCCACTATGAAAGGAATTCCATCTAAATATTGCAAAACCACTTCCTAAAAAAATTAGGCAGTGGTTTTTAGTTTATAATAATATCCGATTTTGTTTCTTTACAATGTTTTCAAATAACCTTCATTTTGAATATCTATTTGAAATTGAATATTCATTTTTAAATTTGGATAATATTCGGTTCTCCAGCTTTTTAACTCTGACCTAGGAATATGGGTGCGAAAATACTGTCCTAGTGCTAATATGTCAGCTTCACTTTTTTGTGTTTTTTCAAACATATGGGAGAAACGCTTTGAGAGATGCGCATTTAATTCCTTCTTAATAAATTTCCTCGATGGATCGCCTCTCGTCTCTAATATGACTACCTTCAAGTTGACCTTCCCTTCCATGAGAGGCTGTTTACCATTCATTTTGCTTTTTATATTCATTGAATTTCCAATTATTAATACACTAGCGTTTGTCATTACTTCTATTTGTCCATGTGTACTTTCCCCTTTGAACGCATTAAACAATAACGTTTCATCATTATCGATTCGTTCAACCATTTTTCCATTTTTAATAATTGCCGAGCCAATGTGTTCAATGCTCGTACTTTTTCCTGAAATAATGATGGGAATGGCAACATCATGTGTATAGGAATGGACGCTGCGGTATACTTCCCAAATCCTTGTTAGCGCGATTTGTGGGTCCCATCCTGCTCCTTTATCAAAGTTTTCAACCAGAGATGTACCGTCAGAAGTCATTGTTTTCTTTATATTCGTGAAAAAATATTCAATATCTTCATCACAAATCGCAATTAGTGCTTTTGGAGAGACCTCCCTCGACCTCATAAACCCTGAGATTATGTCTTTTACACCATCTTCAGCTGTTTCTTTATCAATTACGATTACTTTCACATGTAGTAAGTCTACGCTGCTCTCCATGTTTGTACTGATAGTGTCCACTGCTTTCGAGATTGTTTCTCCGGTCTGAGTTACAATTTTTAACTTTGTCGTTTCATTATCATGTACTTGAATTTTCAGAATTACTTTGTATTCATTGGCTTGTTTAGATATTCCAATCGCGAGCGGAAGGACTCTATGGTTTATATCCCTATTGTCCCAACATCCGGTTAACGTACAAATTATGCTTATCATACAAAGAACAAGCAGGACTCTTTTGTTTGACTTAGGTGTTTGCATTATTTTCCTTCCTTTTTGCCCGACGGCCAAAATAGTAAATGGATAAGGGGATTGCAAATAATACATAAAACCTTAATAATGTATTCCACAAAAATAGTTTCTCTACTTCTTTCCAATCTGATATAAAATGGCAAGTGATAAAGATGGCTAATGATAATAGGATCATACAGTAAGAGGAATGAATGGAGGGAATGTAATGATTAATAATCCTTACAGTTTTCCATATAACCAGTGCTAGATATAGCATTATAAATGAAATAAGACTTAATAAAAAAAACATTGTTACCCTGTCAAACATCAACCAATTAATGTTTATCGTATCGACAACTACAACGTAAGGGAGGAAAGTGGTTGCTGCAGTCGCTTGTCCAAAAGTAAGAATAGGAATGTAGACAGAAAATAGAAAGATAGGTATAAGAATCGCTGCGGCAATTAGAACCTTCTTTCTTTTGTAAGAAAAATAGGGTTGTATAAAGCCAAGAAATAAAAACCCCCCAGAAAATGCAAAAAAGCTCTCATAGTATGAGGGGCTACTCATAAACTTAAAATCAGTGTCAAAGGGCACAAAATAATGCCAATCAACATTTTGAAAAGAAGTGAAAAATATCATGACAATAAGTGGAAGAAAGAGTATCGCAAGAAGAAACCCAGTACGAAATATGGGTTCAATTCCATTTGCTGCAATGTATGTTGATATAAAAAGTATTAATAAAATGATTGCCCAAAGAGGAGTATTTGACAAAAATACGATTGTAATGATCTCAGCATATGCCCGCACTGTGATAAGAATAATCATAATGAAATACAGTAAAACCGGTATTAGAAAGAAGACAGCAGTTCCTTTTCCAATACTAGAATAAATGCTTATCACATCTTTTTTCGGAAAAAGTTCTAAACCCTTCATATAGATTGTTATAAAGACAAAATGTACAATAACTCCTATTAGAATGGGAAGCCAGTGACCTTGCTCAGTACTGTCAATGATATTTCCTGGATACATAAAAAATATAAGCCCCAAGTGGCTGAGTATGTATATCACCATGACATTTAAACTTTTATCCATTCATTTCATCCTTTTTTAAATTTACGTAAAGGTACGAGAAACCAAATGTGTTGAGGCTGGCAAAATAAGCACAAACTAATACCAATCCAGCGACCAGTCCTAAAATCCCAAAAATCGCAGAAAGAAGAACTACTACATATTTGAAAACCCTTATGGATACAGAGTTTTGAAAACTAACAACTGTTGAATTTGCAATTGTTGTAGCAGCAAGGATGATAATTAACAGATTGCTTACTAATTTTGCTTCAACAGCAGCCTGGCCAAGAATAATACCGCCAACCATTGTTATAGTTGGACCAATGCTTTTTGGGAGTCTCACACTTGCTTCCAAAATTAGCTCAAGAATCAAGAGCATTAAGATAATTTCAACAAGTGCGGGATAGGGCACACCTTCACGACTCCTCGCAATAGATAACGCCAGCTCGATTTGTAACACTTCAGGGTTAACCGCTACAAGAGCAACATATAATCCAGGACTTATTAAAGTAATTAAAATACCAATTACACGAACAGCACGGATTGCAATCATGATTGGTTTGGGAAAATTACGATCATTTTCCATCGCAAACAAATCCCAAAAGAAATTAGGAAGAATGAAAGCAAAAGGTAATTGGTCAACAAAGAGTACAACTCTCTCTTTATTTAATAAATGTACAGCTTGAAACGGAAGTTCTGTAGTATGGAATTTCGAAATAGCCTCCCAAGAGGAAAAACCCATTAATGTGGTTAGTCCTTGCATATTATTTATATCCATGTCCAGATTTGTTTCAATACGATTGACTATTTTTCTTACTAAATCTTTATCAGCTTGACTTTCTAAATATAATAAGGATATTTTCCTTTTCTGATTTTTACCCGTTGTAAACGATTGAACGAATAGGTCAGTTGTTATTAATTGCTTGCGCATAATTCCGATATTTGTATCGATATCTTCAGTAAAAGAATTTAATGCTCCTTGTAGCACATTTTCATTCTCTGGAGATTGTACTGAACGATTTAACGATTTTGGAACAGGTTCAAAAACAATATATTTCTTACTATTTTCAATTAGAATAATAAGCTTACCCTCGAGTAACGTAGAGGTGGCCATTTTAATATCTTTTTCCTTAACTTCGCCGATATTAAACAAAATTTCTTCAGAGGATTTACCTGCCGAAAGCATTGATTCGATATTTTTATATAAGACTGATTTAGTTTTTGTTAAGTCTAATAATGTTTTAAATCCTAAAAGGACTACAGGAGCATCCGAAACATAATCCTGAAGTAGAAAAAAGTCTTCATTCTTACCAAATAGACCTCTAATCTCCTGTATAAATGAATCCATTTCTAAATTCCTTTCATTACCAAAGTAATAATAATGTTCTCAATTTAGGAAATTTATATTCAATCTAGAGTTGTATAAAATGCACCTTTGTTTTCACGAATTTGTTCACAGTCAGTAGGGGGGGTGTTAGAGGCATTGGGAGAACTGCCCCCTATTAGAAATGTTTCAAAATCTCTATGGCGGATATAGTAATAGATATCATCTTTAAAGGAGGCTTTCTAACGTGGAGAATCTACTTCAAAATCAAGTTGCTCTTATTACAGGGGCTGGCTCAGGGATTGGAAAGGCTGCTGCTCTAAAGCTCGCTCAACATGGGGGAAAGATAGCTTTAATTGATTTGCATAAAAAAAACGTGGAAAAAGTGAAGGATCAGATTGAAGAAATGGGGAGTGAAGCACTTGTATTGGAAGCTAATGTTGCTCATCCCAAGGAAATAGAGAACTGTTACAAAAGAACCATTGATCAGTGGGGAAGACTCGATGTTGTCTTTGCTAACGCAGGGATTAATGGGGAAGTGGCGCCTATAGAAGACTTGGAGCCGGAAGAATGGGACTTAACGATTTCCAATAATTTAACGAGTACTTTTTTAACGGTAAAATATGCAATCCCGCATTTAAAGACAAATGGGGGAAGTATCATAATTACTAGTTCCATTAATGGGAACAGAATCTATAAAAATATTGGGATGTCTGCCTATAGTACATCCAAAATTGGCCAGATGGGCTTTGGGAAAATGGCCGCTCTTGAGCTTGCCAACTACGGTATTAGGGTCAACATGGTCTGCCCAGGTGCGATTGAAACAAATATCAATGAAAACACATGGAAAGAAAATGAACAACTAAAAAAAGTCGAAATCCCCATCGAATACCCTGAAGGAAATCAACCATTGAGGCACAAACCAGGAAAGGCTGAACAAGTCGCCGACCTAGTATTATTCCTTGCTTCTACCCAATCAAACCATATAACCGGAAGCGAAATTTACATTGACGGGGCAGAATCGCTACTATAAAGAAACGATATCAGTAATATAGCTATAAAAAAGGTATCTGACACCACAAAAAGATAGAACAAACAAAATGTCCATTTACAGATGGACATTTGTTTGTTCCATGATAGATTATAATGAAGCTTATTCCTTAGGAAGGTATGCCCAAACGGAAACGCAGCCTCCGTTAACCGGGAAAGTGGCATATCCATCTTCGTTGATAGTGATCTGGTCATCTCTTGAGTTTGTTAAATCCACCCATGTTTCTCCAGCTCGTCTTTCACTAACATACATTCTTTTCTCGCCATCTTCCCCATTGGAGATGACGACCGCACACCCTGAGTGTTTAAACTCTTTACTGCCCAGACGAACCCAGCCAATAGTATTTGGATGGTCGAAGTAATCATGCTGCTCCCCGTATGCTTTCTCGACTCTGGCAAAGAGAAGGCGATCAAGGATTTTTTTGTGTCCTTCTGCCGGCTCCGGTCCTCCGATTCCGTAATAATCCCCATAGAACAAACACGGATTTCCACCTTTTCTAAGGAGAATTAGGGCATAGGCACTTGGTTTAAACCAATCCTGAACCCATGATTCAAGAGATTCTTGGGGCTGAGTGTCATGGTTATCAACGAAGGTTACAGCATTATTAGGGTGAGAGTTGACAAGGGTACCCTCGAAAATGCTGGTTAAATCGAAATCACTGGCTTCGATGGAAGCTTGATGCAGCTTATAATGCAAGGGGACATCAAACAAATCAATCTGATAATGTACATGGTCAAGGTATTTTTGGCAGGCATGAAGTTCAGTCCGCCATACTTCACCGACAAAATAAAAGTCATCACCACGGTGTTTACGCATCTCTTCAACAAATTCACTGATAAAATAGTGATTAATATGTTTGATTGCATCAAGACGGTATCCATCGCAGTTAAGGGTATCGCTAAGCCATTTTCCCCATTCTATCATTTCTTTTTTTACTTCTGGATGTTCATAGTCAATATCGGCAAACATTAGATAGTCATAGTTACCAAATTCACTATCTACATGATTATTCCAATCCTTGTCATTCCCAAGGATTTTAAATATACCCGTTTTCTCTGTCTTATTATCAAAGTCAGTTCCAACAAAATGTTCATGCTCCCATACAAAGGAAGAATATTTTCCTTTCCGCTCTGGAAATGTAAATTTGGTAAAAGCATCAATTTCAAAGGGTTCAGATATTTCTTCCGTCCGGTCCTCCTGGTCCACTTCAATCACATTAATTAATTCCGTCTCGTCAGCACCTGCTTTATGGTTCATTACAACATCTATGTAAACTTTAATGCCGGTATTTTGACATGCAGCTATTGCCTCTATAAGTTCTTGTTTAGTCCCGTACTTTGTTCGGATGGATCCCTTTTGATTAAATTCACCCAGATCGAATAAATCATATGGGGCATAGCCATTATTTTTAGGAGAGATTGCCTTTGTCACTGGCGGTATCCAGATGGAGGTAATTCCTTTTTCTATTAATTCTGGTGCCTTTTCCTTCAGCTGTCTCCAGTGCTTGCCATCTGGTTCTATATGCCACTCGAAAAATTGCATTATTGTTTTGTTTCTTTTCATGTTCCTTTCCCCCAGTTCATTAATCTAAAGTATAAGAATATGTACCCGATTTGATAGAAAAAAAACTAGTGAAATCAAATATATTTAGCCTGGAAAGTATGGAGGTCTTTTGTTTGTTCGTTTAATTTAATAGAGGGCGGGAATATAAAGAGTGCAACAAATTAACCAAAAAGGGGTGCCACATACATTATGGGGCGCATTTTTTGCGTTGCCTTCTATGTAAATAGCTCATTGATTCTTACTCCGAAATGACAGTCGTATTGGCACCGTTGAATAAGCGGAGATTTTCCGTTTATATTCAGAATGGAGCTCGTTTAGGGATAAATAAGCGGAGTTTTTCCGACAATGCAAAGAAAAATTGCCCACTTTCGAATTTTTCAAGCTAATAGGCGGAATTCCTCCGTCTATTTAAGCACTTTTTATTAATAATTTTTAATTAAGCGGTATTTCTCCGTCTATTTATTCTCGGATGCTTTTCCTTTTGGCTTAACTATTCAGTTTAAGGTATTTCCTCCCCTTTTGTGGATAGATTCCATCGGTTTGAAACCACTCCCAAAGCAAGGTGCCGCTCTTTCGGCCAATACAGCCACTCATAATAAGTTCAGGAACGATTATATGGGTGGGCAAGCCTTTTACATAATAGGTTATATTGGTGTTAAATTCTTTAAATACAGTAATCTGGTCAATGATACTTGTAACCTCAAAAAGGCTATCCCATCTTTTCGTACATTGCTTGAAACTCTGGTTAGTTATTTCGATTTGTTGATGAGGGCTGAAATCTTTCTGATGGAGTTGTGGAAAGTCTCTCAAAAAAATAGCATTCAACACTTGCTCACATACTTTCAAGTCGGAAATTGCCTCTTTAGAATACTTATCAACAACTGCAAACCATGTTGTACCAACACGCTTATCAAGCCACTGGACAAATATCCTTAATTGGGAAAGGAAGGTTTCTACTTGTTTTTGATCAGGGGTAATTCTCATAACATGAGGAAAGTGGGTGAAAATCAGTTCTTCCCAGAACGGGCGCTTGCATTTTTTCCATGAGGGTGGACAGTCATCTTCCAAAACGGTGGTCATAAAGTTTGATAGAATACGGAGAAACTCATTGCGGTCTTTGTCATAGGGGCGTATAAGTTTATAGTCAATAAAATCCTTGCCATAATATAAAAAGTGCCCCCGGTGCCTCATGTCAAATTCATCACTTATTCTCATATTTTTTAATAGTTCTTTACGTTCTTCGGGATTTTCAAAGTGCTTCATTAATACTTTCATCTGAGGTTCTTTCTCGTCACAAATATCCCTTGTATTGTCGCTGTTCTTCATAAAATCAACCTGCTTCCATAGTGAATTGTTTTTTGGAAAAGAAAAGAGAGGGTTAAAGGAGAATTTTGCTGGGACTACTTGTATTATATCCTTCTCATAAAGGTATAAAATGGCTGAATTATGTTACTTTTGTGAAAAGTCGCTAACATTTTTGCTAACGCAATTCAGTGAAAAACATTAAAATCCCGTACTGATTACCAAAACCACTTATCAATATAAAATTTTTACGGATATTTCCTCGACAATAATTTTTTTAGAAAACAGATAAAAGACTGGTTTAAAAGGGTTTACAGCACTTTTAAACAAACGATTAGTTAGTATACAATTTGTTGCTATTTGCGGGAATATGTATTCTAATAGTTTCTATTGTCAATTTTGAAGAAAATTCCTAACAACCAAAACTATTATTCGACAATTATTTCTCTTGAAAATAGCCCTAAGTAGTTTATTTGAAGTGTTTACCCACTTTTCAATCAAACGTTTAATTAGCTAATTTAGTTTTAACCAAACGATTGATTAAAAAAACTATAAATGCTGTTAATCCTGTGTTTAATCCTCATTAGTTAGGCAGAATTTGTCGAGTAGTTGACTAGAAAAAACGGTGGTATCCATTTTAACTTAATTAACAGATTTATATCCCTGGGTTGAGATGGGCATTTATTGGTCCATTGGAAACCGCTGATTTTGGTGGACTTAACATTTGGAAGAGTGTGGATGAGAATCTTGCCCCAGTATTATCAAAAGAGATAAAGATTCCAGCTTTTGTTGAGGAAAAAGTTGCTCCATTGTGGATGGAGTAATATATGATACTATAAGAGTATATGAATTTGTAATGTTATGAGGTAGAGCACAATGAGTACGATTTTAGATATTGCTAAACTTGCGGGTGTGGCGAAAAGTACGGTTTCTCGGTATTTAAATGGCGGTTCGGTTGGGGAAGCAACGAAGAAGAAAATTGAACAGGCCATTAAAGAAACTGGTTATTCTCCAAATCCTTTTGCGCAGAGTTTGAAAGCGAAGAAAACGAATATTATTGGCACGATTGTCCCGCGGCTTGATTCCTATGCATCTTCACAGACGTTAATTGGCATTGATGAACAATTAAAGAAAATGAATTATCAGATGCTTATTTCAAATACAAGCCAAAGCCTGGAGCGGGAGATTGAAAGTATTTATAGCTTCGCCAATCAAAAGATGGCGGGGATTATTTTGCTTGCTACCGAAATCACAGATCAGCATATCGAGGCATTCGAAAGTGTTAAGGTTCCAGTCCTGTTAATTGGACAAGAGCATGAGGACTTTCATAGTCTGATTCATGATGATTTTCATGCTGGTTATGCCATGGGGCAATATGTCCTTGAAAAAGGTTATCGGAAAATTGCTTATCTTGGTGTAACGGAACGGGATATATCAGTAGGAGTAAAGCGAAAGCAGGGCTTTAAAAAGGCGATACAGGAAATAGACGCTTGTAATGTTCGCTTCTATGAGACATTATTCAATATTCCAGCTGCACAGGCTAGTGCAAAGGAAATTATCGATGAATTTCAGCCTGCCATATTTGTTTGTGCAACCGATAATATTGCTCTTGGGGTCTTGAAGGCGTCGTATTCAGAGGGGATTACGATACCGCAGGACTTAGCAGTTACAGGTTTTGGGGGCTATGATGTGACAGGAATCATACATCCGGGCATAACGACAGCGAAGTTTTTTTACAAAGAAGCAGGGGAGAGTGCTGCAAGACACATTGTAGAATTAGTCAATGAACGTCCTGTGGAAAAAGTAACAGTTTCTAAATTTGAAATTATCGAGCGGGAAAGCGTTGACAATATCATAGGCTCTATCCTATAATAAATCCAACGAAACCGGTTCCAATAAAGAGGACCTATTCATTTGGCAACAATTGAATTTGGTTTCTCTTTTAAACTAATTATTTTTTTAGTTACTTTCGGAACCGGTTCCACATAATAGGGATTTTATTTTTTTACCCTCAAATGGAACCGGTTCCCAATACGAATGAAAAGAGAGGGATTAAGATGGATCATAAAAAAATTGCTCAGGAAGTACTAGATGCCATTGGCGGTCAGGAAAACCTATCAGCTGCAGCACATTGCGCCACACGCTTACGTCTTGTTTTACATGATGAGTCAATCGTTAATCAAACAGCATTGGACAACATGGATGTAGTGAAGGGGACCTTTTCAACAGGAGGTCAGTTTCAAATTATTCTAGGATCAGGAACAGTGAATGTGGTCTATAAACACTTGGCGGAGATGTCAGGTCAAACAGAAATGTCAACAAGTGATGTAAAAGATGCAGCGTCCAAGAAACTAAATCCAATTCAGCAATTTGTCAAAATGCTTTCAGACATTTTTGTTCCGATTATTCCAGCTATTGTAGCTGGTGGTTTATTAATGGGGATCAACAATGTCTTAACTGCTCCAGACTTGTTTATTGAAGGAAAATCCTTAGTGGATGCCAATCCAGAAATGGCAGACTTAGCGGCTCTTATTAATACATTTGCAAATGCGGCCTTTGTCTTTTTACCTATTTTAATCGGTTTTTCAGCAACGAAACGGTTTGGCGGAAATCCTTTTCTTGGGGCTACTCTTGGAATGTTAATGGTTCATCCGGATCTATTAAATGGGTACGGTTACGGAGCAGCAGTACTGAATAATGAAGTACCAGTTTGGAATCTATTTGGCCTCGAAATAGAAAAGGTAGGCTATCAGGGAACCGTATTACCGGTACTTGCCGCTTCATTTATTCTAGCAAAAATTGAAACTTCATTAAGGAAGGTTGTTCCATCCGCTTTAGACAATCTATTAACACCGTTATTATCTATCTTTATTACGGGAGTTTTAACGTTTACTTTGGTAGGGCCGCTGACACGCTCTGCTGGTAATCTATTAACAGATGGAATCGTCTGGTTATATGACACAACAGGTGTCATAGGCGGAATCATCTTCGGTTTAGCTTATGCACCAATTGTTATTACAGGTATGCACCATAGCTTTATTGCAGTAGAAACACAATTGCTTGCCGATGTTGTAAAAACGGGTGGATCATTTATCTTCGTTATTGCGGCGATGTCAAACATGGCACAAGGTGGAGCGACTCTTGCGGTGCTAAAGACTACGAAAAACGCAAAAATCAAAGGAACTGCTTCAGCGGCCGGTGTCTCTGCCTTACTAGGGATTACTGAACCAGCGATGTTTGGAGTGAATTTGAAGTTACGCTATCCATTTATCGGTGCGATTATCGGTTCTGCCGTTGGATCTGGCTTCATTACGTTGTTTAAAGTTAAAGCCACTGCACTAGGGGCAGCGGGTATACCAGGAATCATCTCGATTCGCCCAGATACCATTATTTCTTATATTATCGGTATGGCGATTGCATTTATCACAGCATTTATCGTTACGATCGTTTTAGCGAAAAGAGATGAAAAAAAAGCAGTTAAACAAACATCTGATCAAGCAGCAGCATAAATAGAAAATGAAAAGGAGAATCCCGTGATTCTCCTTTTGCACATTAGGAGTGAACAGCATGGAATGGACAAAAGAGCAGCGATACAGAACCATGGAAGAAGTATCCGAAGAGGAAATACAGGGGTTAGCCAAACTAGTGAATCAATGCCCGTGGCGCCAGTCTTTTCATATTCAGCCGGAGACAGGTTTGTTAAATGACCCGAATGGTTTTAGTTATTATAAAGGGGAATATCATTTATTCTATCAATGGTTCCCGCTCGGGCCGGTACATGGGTTGAAGCATTGGTATCATACGAAGTCTAAAGACCTGGTTCACTGGGAAAATGTTGGAATGGGCATTAAGCCGTCGAATGAGTTTGATAGTCATGGGGCGTATTCCGGAAGCGGGATTGAGCATGATGGAAAATTATATTTCATGTACACGGGAAATACGCGCGATGAAAATTGGAATCGACACCCCTATCAATGTTTGGCTGTAATGAGTCGGGATTATAGTATTTCCAAAATGGATGCACCGGTGATTGCAGATGTTCCGAGGGGGTATACTGATCATTTTCGCGATCCAAAGATATGGAAAAATGGGGACCTCTTCTATGCAGTGATTGGTGCTCAAAGGGAAAATGAGACGGGAACTGTAGTTTTATTCCAATCTAGGGATTTAAAGGATTGGAAGTTTATGGGCGAATTGAAAACAGGGTTAGGTGAAGAGTTCGGTTATATGTGGGAATGTCCAGATTATTTTGAGCTGGCTGGGCAAGGCGTATTCCTATTCTCCCCACAAGGGTTAAAAGCGGAAGGTGACAGCTATCAAAATATTTATCAGTCTGGGTATGTAGTTGGAAGTCCAATAGATTTAGAACATAACGAATTAAAGCATGGAGCTTTTCATGAGCTCGATCAAGGTTTTGATTTTTACGCGCCGCAAACAACTGTGGATCACCAGGGAAGACGGATTTTAGTCGGCTGGATGGGATTACCTGAGATTGACTATCCTACTGATAGAAATGGCTGGGCACACTGTTTAACACTTCCTCGTGAGTTAAAGATTAAAGGCGGAAAACTAGTTCAACAGCCAGTTCCTGAGCAGAAATTGCTTCGCGGGAGAAAGGTAGAAACCATTAAAAGTGTTGAGAATGAAAATGTTCGTTTGGATCACTTTGAGGGAGACGTATATGAGCTTCTTGCGGAATTCTCTGATAGTACAGCTGAGGAGTTTGGTTTGGAACTTCGAGTTGGAGAAACGGAGAAAACTGTGATTAAATATGATGCAGCTGCGAAAAAGGTTGTGTTTGATCGGACTAGGTCGGGAGAATCTTTTGCAGAAGAGTATGGTACGATTCGGAAATGTACGTTGGAAGCTGAAAAGATTTCATTTCAAATCTTTGTTGATGTTTCCTCTGTTGAAGTGTTTGTAAATGATGGAGTGGAAGTGTTTACCGGGAGGATTTTTCCTGGTATAGCTAGTAATGGTGTTCGTGTGTTTGCTCGTGGAGGACAAACGAATGTAAAGGTCGTTAGATGGGATATAAAATAATTTTTTAAACGTACTAGAGGTGGGAAAATGGGAAAGCTATTTTCGATTGGTGAAGTGTTAATTGATTTTATTCCTCTTCAAAAAGGGGTTGCCTTAAAGGATGTTGTCGCATTTGAGAGAGCTCCAGGGGGAGCACCTGCAAATGTGGCTGCGGCTGTTGCCAAATATGGGCAGGAAGCAGCAATGATTTCTAAATTAGGGAACGACGCGTTTGGCGACTTTTTAGTCGAAAAGCTCGTCGAGGCCGGTGTTGAGACAGATAAAATATACCGGACTGGTGAAGCGAACACGGCCTTAGCTTTTGTCTCATTAAAAGAAAATGGGGAACGTGATTTTTCATTTTATCGTAATCCTTCTGCTGATTTACTGTTAAGCAAGGACGAAATCGAGACAGCGTGGTTTCAGGCTGGGGATATACTTCACTTTTGCTCGGTTGATTTAGTGGATAGCCCAATGAAACAAGCTCATAAAAAAGCGATTGCCGCTGTTTCCGCTGCGGATGGCTTAGTCAGCTTTGACCCAAATGTGCGGCTTCCGCTTTGGGAAGATCCAGAAGACTGTCGGAAGGCAATTCTCGAATTTTTACCGACTGCAGATATTGTAAAGGTTTCCGATGAAGAGCTTGATTTTATTACGGGAATAAAAGATGAGTCCGATGCAATACAATCTTTGTTTGTCGGAAACGTGAAGGCAGTTGTCTACACAAAAGGAGCTGCCGGAGCGGAGTTGATTTTAAAGGATCAAAAGTTTGAATCGAGCGGTTACTCTGTTAAAGCGGTAGACACAACTGGGGCAGGTGATGCGTTCATTGGCGGATTTTTATATCAATTACTAGAATTACATGCAAATCCGGAAAACATTGAAGAGGTATTGCGAGACCATCAGGCATCTATTCTCCAATTTGCCAATGCTAGCGGGGCTCTTACTACAACAGGAAAAGGAGCTATTTCTGCTCTGCCGTCAAAGGAGAAAGTTGAGATTCTTATAGAATACCGAAATTAATCGAGGCACCTCTCATAATTAAATTGGTAGAAAGAACATTTGTATGGAATTATTTTAAACTGCCTGATTCTTATACACTTTAGGAGACAGTAGGCGGAGAATTTCCGGCTATTGTTTATAGAGGAACCTTTAGAAGCAGAAATAAGCGGAAATACTCCGCTTAACTGCTTTAAATAAGACAAATTACAAGGCTTTGAATACTATAAGCGGAAAAACTCCTCCTATTATTATGGAAATATGGGTATCTCCCAATTTAAACGGAAATTCTCCGCTTATGTTCCAAACACAGTGAGATCAACATTTAGTTTTAACGGAGCCTTTGTTTAATACAGGGAACGGGGAATAGCATCAGCTGTGAAAGAATAGATCCAAAGAGGCTGTAAATGATTAGATATTGATCATTTACAGCCTTTTTGAAGAGTTAATTTTTATATACTTTTTGTAAATTTTTTGGAGAAAGATTGTATTCCTTTTTGAAGAGTCTGTAAAAACTTGAATAATCAGGGAAACCGCATTTCAAGGCAATTTCCTCTATAGATATTTGATTTTGTTTTATCATTGTCACGGCAAAAGATAGACGCTTTAAGGAAACATAACGGTAAAACGGAAGGTTCATGTGTTTTTTAAAATAATGAGAAAAATAATATTTATTTAAATGAAAATGACTCGAAACATTGTCTAAACTTAAATCAGATTGTGTCAAATGTAATTCAATGTATTCGAGTATCGACAGAAACCTTTCGTCTTGTTCATCCTTGTTACGCAGGTTTGGCAGCCTGCTTTCAGGATTGAGGATGACTTGGAGCGTTTGAAATAAAAGGTACTGTAAGGTGAAGGAAAAACTCTTCTCGCCATTTTTTATTCTATTTGTTATTTCATGAAGGAAAGAAATAATTTCTTGAAAGCTTGCAGCATTCAGATGCAGCACATAAGAACCTTGTGTCTTTTGATGAACAATATTCTCATTCAAAGAGGGTGAACTTGATACAAAGTCCGCCATTAAACGCTTACTAATATTGATGATTATCCGTTCATAGTGATCAATATTCTTAACAGTTGCTTGATGAACCGCATAAGGCGGCACCACCACAACATCCCCTCTCCTTAGTGTATAGGTCTTTCCTTCACAAAAAAATTCACAATCCCCGCTTAAAAATACGAGAATTTCGAAACAATCGTGAGTGTGTAAACGGAATAAAGGATCTAATTGATATAATTTTTCTGCAGATTCGTTGTATTTCTTGAGTAAATCATAAGATTGATTTTTTGTACTAAAATTATAAAATTCAAAGTCTTGATTTACTACTGGGATATGAATCGATTGCTTCATTTAAGCGGCCCTTTCATATAGCAACATTTACAATATTTTTAGCAATAAATGATATTTATTTACCTTTTTTTGTTGTTATTATAACACTGTAAGTGAATTCTAAATAATGATATACACGAAATTGTGCACCCTATTTTAAGGAATATTTAAATAAGATCAATACGTAGACTGTATGCACACCAACTTTAGGAGGCTATAAAGTGGAACATAATCATAAACAACCAGAATTAGAAGTGAGAGTCAAAAACATCATCGAAGTGGATGGATTAAAATTCAAAGACCTAAATAACAGCGGGAAACTAGAACCGTATAAAGATTGGCGCCTAAGTCCTAAAGAACGTGCAGAGAACCTAGTTACATTAATGAATATCGATGAAAAGATCGGCATGATGCTGATTAATACTCGTAGAATGGGGCTTTCCCAAGAAGATAAGAGTAAGACAAGTCATGATGGAGTACTTGATGAAGCAATCGTTGAAAAAGGTGAAAACATCTTTGCGATTTCAAAGATATATGGTACTACCCATACGATTGAAAACATGCATTTACGTCACTTTATTCATAGAGACAACCATAGTCCAGCACAGATGGCAGAGTGGATCAATAAAATGAATGAAGTAGCAGAGGGAACTCGTCTAGGTATTCCTTGTTTGATTACATCTAACTCACGAAATGAAAATGGTGAATCTATTTTTGGGATGAATGATGCAGTAGGGATTTTTTCAACTTGGCCAGGAACGTTAGGGCTTGCAGCTGCAGCGAAAGGTGATATTAAAAACGGCGGTGATGCATCACTAATTAGCGAATTTGCCCAAATTGCGCACGATGAGTGGGATGCTGTTGGAATCAGAAAAGGTTATATGTATATGGCTGATACCGCGACAGATCCTAGATGGCAGCGGACGTATGGCACCTTTGGGGAAGACCCGGGATTTATTTCAGATGTGATCGGCCGTATCATAGATGGATTCCAAGGGAAAGAGTTAGGAAAGAATAGTATTGCCATGACAACTAAGCATTTTCCAGGAGGCGGTGCACGGGAAAATGGTTTTGACCCTCACTATGCAGAAGGAAAATGGAATTTGTACCCAACTCCGGGGAGTTTAGAAAAATATCACTTACCGCCTTTTAGAGCAGCCGTTGAACATGGGACTTCTTCTATTATGCCATATTATTCAATACCAAGTATCGGTAAGAGTGTGGTTCAAGAATTCGAGGGTGAAGACATTCCATTCGAAGAGGTCGGCTTTACGTTTAACCACTATTTCTTACAACGTATCCTTCGAGAAGAACTAGGGTTTAAGGGTTATATCAATAGTGACAGCGGCATCACAAGTAAAATGGCCTGGGGCGTTGAGGATAAAACTGAGGCTGAGCGTTTTGCAAAAGCAATCAATGCCGGAACCGATCTTGTTGCGGATACAAATGATATTGAAAACTTGAAAATAGCCATCGAAAAAGGCTGGATTAGTGAAAAGCGTATTAACGAAGCAAATGTAAGACTTCTTACTGAAATGTTTACATTAGGATTATTCGATGACCGTACTTATGTATCTCCAGACCAGGCTGCTGAAGTTGTTAATACTCCAAAGCACTGGGAAGCTGCTTACGAAGCGCACAAGAAATCAGTAACAGTTCTTAAAAATTCAAATGGCACATTACCTTTACGTGCTGAAAAGCTTACGGATAAGAAGGTTTATGTAGAAGTATTCCATAAGGATCCAAAACTTGCAGCTATGTATTCGGAACAAGCAAGAAAAGAATGTCAAGAACTTGAAAGCGTCACTTTAACAGAGAACCACGAGGAAGCAGATACAGCTATCTTATTCTTGCAGCCAAAATCCGGATCCTATTTTAATGCAACACCCGGACTGCTAGAACTAGAATTATGTGAAGATAAAACGATAACAGCTTTAGATGGCAGTTCATACCAAGAAACTACTTTGAGTAATATGGCTCATCTAAAGGAAGTCGCAGACAGCGTCCATGTTCGCGGCGGAAACGTAATTATCAGTGTAAATGTCACATTGCCATGGATTCTAGGAAATGTTGAACCCTTAGCAGACGCGTTGATTGCTGGTTACGATACCTTCTTCAAGCCGCAATTTGAGGTTATCGCTGGCGAGTCCCAGCCGGTGGGAGTCCTGCCGCTGACATTACCGGCAAGTGAAGAGGTAATTGCTGTCGATGAAAATGGTGATTGTGTGTCGCCAAATGATGTTCCAGGCTATGATAAGGACAAATACATGCATGCAGGACTTTCATATGCGTATAAAGATAGTGATGGTAATATTTATAAACTTGGTCATGGATTAACTTATTAAAAAACAATACTCCTCAGTGATGTAGTATTTAGCCCCTCTAATTAGACACAGTCTGCCAAGAGGGGCCTTTTTTCCCTATAGCATTCCATACTGGTTTATTAGGTAATTCACCACATCTTCCATTCTGGCCGTGCGTGATCCTTTTACCAAAATAGTAGTTCCCGGTGATAGATTACTAAGGTTTTGATATAAAGTTTCTTTGTCTTCGAAATGAATGACGTTTTCTAGAGGTATCCCTTGGTCCAGTGCTGCTTGTGAGGCCAACTGTGAGTACTTCCCAATAGTATAAAGAATATCAACTTTTTTCATTGCTCCATATGAACCTACTTCCAAATGTGCCTTCTTTGTGATGACACCCAAGCCTTTCATGTCCCCGAGGACAGCCACCTTGGTTCCTTCTCCGCCTACATTCACTAGTACATCAATTGCAGCCTTCATCGCATTTAAATTTGCGCTGAAGGAATCATC
Organism: Neobacillus niacini; assembly: GCF_019749295.1. Taxonomy (GTDB): domain Bacteria; phylum Bacillota; class Bacilli; order Bacillales; family Cytobacillaceae; genus Neobacillus; species Neobacillus niacini_D. The sequence continues at coordinate 12,333 of NZ_JACWFG010000024.1, read as the reverse complement.
TATTAACGTAATGTCTCCATTCAATTTACGGGTAACCATCCGCATTCTTGGTTTTTTATACTCTTTTAGACCTGTTGAAATTTCTTCATGCGAAAATCCGAGCCTGTCGGCGACTGCTATTGCAAATAGAGCGTTATAAACATTATGGACACCAAAAATCGGTATATAAAAAGGAATGGATCTTCCCCGCAGATTAACAGTGAAATTCATGCCTTCCTCACTATATTCAACATTTTCTGCCCGGTAGTGTCCAGGAGTATTTATACCAATTTTTATTATGGTTCCTGGGAAGGTGTGAGTAGGTAAATGCTTAGAATTAACATCATCACTATTGATTAGTAAAACTCCATTTTGGTCCATATGTTGAATAAGTTCTGATTTTGCACTGGCTAATTTGGTTATGTCACCTTTGAAGTTACCAATATGAGCGGTGCCAATATTGGTAATGACACCTATATTAGGCGTAATAAAACTGCAATGCTTTACAATGTGCCCATAGTAAGCCATGCCAAATTCTACTACCACAGCTTGGTGTGATTTTCTTATTCGCTTGGCGTTTTTCTCTGTATTGATAAATGCATTATTAACATCTTTAGACTCATAAATGAACCATTTTTGTCTTAATATTGAAGCAATCATGGACTTTGTTGTTGTTTTCCCAGCGCTTCCCGTCACCGCAATGGTTGGTCTCTGATTATTAAGGGACATATCGTTTAACCCCTGACTGTATTGATTCTCGTACTATTCTTTAGTTTATTCAAAGATAAATAAACCAGTGTGGGTATTAGTTTAAGGTGGAATTCCTTCATTTTCTGAAACATTTAGGATGCTTATACGTCTAATGTTTATTGTGTATTTGAAGATTGTGTGACTTTTTACAGGATTTTTTCAAGAACAAATAGAATATATAGATATATTTCTTAAATCCGCATTACCATGAGGAGGATGTAAATAGTGGCCCGCGAACAAATGAATCCTATTATAGAAAAGATTCTTTTAAATATTGAAAAGGTTATGATTGGAAAAAGAAATGTAGCAGAACTTAGTCTTATTGCGTTATTAGCAGAAGGCCATGTGCTGTTAGAAGACGTACCTGGCGTTGGGAAGACGATGATGGTTCGTGCACTTGCGAAGTCGGTTAATGCTAACTTCCGGAGAATCCAATTTACTCCTGACCTGCTGCCTTCAGATGTGACAGGCATTTCAATCTATAATCCAAAAGAGATGGAATTTCAATTTCGGCCTGGACCCTTGATGGGAAACATTATCCTCGCAGACGAAATTAACCGGACTTCTCCAAAGACCCAATCAGCCCTTCTTGAAGGGATGGAAGAGGCGAGTGTAACCATCGATGGAATTACCCATCGTCTGCAAAAACCATTCTTTGTTATGGCTACACAGAATCCAATTGAGTATGAAGGTACGTATCCACTGCCTGAAGCACAGCTCGATCGCTTTTTACTAAAAATGAAAATGGGCTACCCAGAAGTAGACGAAGAAATAGAGGTTCTAAATCGGGCGCAAAAAGTCCCGCCAATTGAAGAACTTTTCCCAGTAATTGACCTAGAAGGGTTACTAGCGCTGCAAAAAGAAATAAAAGAAGTGTATGTGGACGATACCATTAAGCGTTATATCGTTGATATCGTTAATATGACAAGACGCTATCCCGGGGTCTACCTTGGCGCCAGTCCTAGAGGATCGATTGCACTGATGAAAGCTGCCCAAGCCTATGCCTTTATGTACGGCCGTGACTATGTCCTTCCAGATGATATACAATATTTAGCACCGTTTGTTTTATCGCATCGAATTATATTAAAGTCCGAGGCGAAATTTGAAGGAACGTCTGCAGAAGAAATTGTCAACCGCGTGATTGCGAGAATTCCAGTGCCGGTCCAAAGGCTAGTGAAGTAATCATGAAGAAGGTGTGGAATCCATTCAAAAAAGTATGGAAGTTTGTCGTTCTACTATTTTTGATTCTGCTTACGTTTTCATATGCCATGTTTCAAGGCGGCTTTGTAAGCTGGTTTTTATTTTATAGTTTTTTACCGTTTGCTCTTTATTGCGTTGGTCTATCATTCTATTCTTTGAATGAGCTGGAAATTAGTCGTCATATACCTAAAGATGATTATAATGCCGGAGAGTCTCTAAAGGTTACTGTAAATGTAAAGAGAAACTCTTACTTTCCTATATTTTATTTATTAATTGAGGATCAATTGGACGAAGTCTTAAGGAACTCCCAACAGAATAAGAAAGCGAAGACATTAGTATTGCCGGGTTTTAGGAAGGAATTTTCCTATGAATATATGATCGATGAACTGCCGCGAGGGGAGCATTTATTCAAGAGCATTATGGTTCGGACTGGTGATCTTCTTGGTTTAGTTGAAAAGGAAAAAACTCACCAAAGTGAGAGTAAAATTATCGTCTATCCAGCGTATACAGAGTTAATTTACCGGCCTTTTGAAACCCACTTTGATCAGGGGATGACTGCCTCAAGAGAACGAGTACAGCGTGATACCACACTTGCGATAGGTGTAAGGGATTACCAGCCAGGAGACCGTTTCTCATGGATTAACTGGAAAGCCTCTGCAAAACGTAATGAGATCATGACGAAGGAATTTGAACAGCGCCAATCGCATGATGTGTATGTTGTAATGGATTGCACACGTGATAACCACTTTGAAGGTATTGTTTCCTTTACGGCATCTTTAGTAAGAGCTGTTCTGAAGAAAGGGGCACAAACGGGGCTCTTAACGATTAGCGAAGAAAGAGCTGCATTTCCTATAAGAGGCGGAGAAGGTCAATTACATCAGCTATTTTATCATCTCGCTAGAATAGTACCAAACAGCCCTACCACGTTTGAGAAAGTATTAGAGACCGAAGGAATGTTTGTGCAGCAAACGGTTTCCTTCTTACTAGTGACTGGCCAATTAACAAAACCCTTAATAGAAAAGGCTGGCTTTCTAGGGCAGAGAAAAGGAAAAATCACTCTTTTTCTCATAAAAGGGGAAAGTCAAGCTCCTACCCAAACTGAAAAGTCCCTTATTGCACTTGCAAATGCACGAAATGTACGTGTGTTAATGGTTCATGAAGGGGAATTTGCTTCAGCCTTTGCGGAGGTGAATTTACGATGAAACGAAATCTCCAATCTTTTCTGATCTACTTATTTGGCTTTTTGCTTTTATGGGAATGGTTACGTCCAGTAGAGCAATTAACTACAACAGACCATATTGAAATGTTTATACTTTTTATTCTCCTCTCCTTTGGAGTATCCTTCTTAAGGGTTAGGTGGATATGGAGGTTAATCTTAAAAATATGGTTTATTCTTTATTCGGTTAATAGTTTTCATTATGATTTAGGTTTCTTCCAAACTAGCTGGCTGCTTTCCTTCCTTCAGGATATATCTGCTAATTTTAGTGTGATACTAGCTCAAGATTGGACAGGGATCAATAATGAACTTCGGACTCTTTTGTTTTTTATTCTGCTTTGGTTAATGGTATACCTGATACAGTATTGGCTCATTAACAGAAATAGAATTTTTGTATTTTTCTTTATGACACTGATTTATATAACGGTCTTAGATACTTTTACTCTCTATAGTGCAAATACAGCGATTGTCCGAACAGTGGCAGTGGGTTTTGCTGTCATGGGGATGTTAACCTATTACAGAATCCTGGTTAAGGAAGAAGTAGGTGCTAATTCTTCTGTCACTCGAAGGTGGATGAGACCATTAGTAATCATGATCGCTTTTAGTGTTATTGTTGGATTTGCTGCGCCAAAATTCCAGCCAATCTGGCCAGACCCTGTTCCATATATAAAGGCTGCAGGCGATAAAGGCGGAGATGATAAGATTGGGACTGGTGTGAGTAAGGTTGGTTATGGCACTGACGATTCCCAATTAGGCGGTCCTTTTATTGGGGACAACAGTGTTGTTTTCAGAAGTGAAGCAGAGCAAAAGAATTATTGGAAGGTAGAAACCAAGGATCATTATACAGGGAAGGGCTGGATACCCTCAGGCTCGACTTCGTTCCGTATAGACGGCGATGAGTTAATACCCGTAAACTCTATCCCATCGACAGTGGAAACCAGGGATGAAAGTTCTAGATTGTATTTATTTATGGATTATGATCACCTTATTTATCCGGCTGGTATTCAAAGGGCACAATTTGAACGTGAATATTCCCTGGAGGTCGATTCGATAAAGGAAAAAGTCTCGATTTTTGGTTTCAATAATAAGCCTATTGCTCCTGATGCCTATACTGTGGAGTTTAAGATTCCTAAATATGAAGCAGCTGAATTGAGGGAGACCAGTGCTGCAAATCCTGGACAGATGGATGCTGAATTTATCGCCAGGTATACACAGCTGCCAGAAAATCTTCCAGAAAGAATAAAGGAACTAGCAGAAAGTATTACAGCAGATGAAACAAACTGGTTCGATAAAGCAAAAGCGATAGAAAGGCATTTTGGCGGCTCTGAGTTTCGCTATGATCAGAAAGATGTTGCTGTTCCTGGTGAGAACGATGATTACGTGGATCAATTTTTATTTGATACAAAATCAGGGTATTGTGATAATTTTTCCACTTCAATGGCAGTCATGCTCCGAACACTAGGAATTCCTGCCCGCTGGGTAAAGGGATATACAGGTGGAGATTTTCAGGAGTATAGCGACGGTGATTCTTCAAAATCGGTCTATGAGATTACTAATAATAATGCTCATTCATGGGTGGAGGTTTATTTTCCAAATCAAGGTTGGGTTCCTTTTGAACCAACAAAGGGATTTACCAATGATGTGTCCATTAATTTTGCAAATCCTGATGGAACACCAGCGGCTGCAGAAACAACTGCTGCGCCCGCTCCAAAACCACAGCAGAACGTGAGGGATGAAAGCGGTACTTCACCAGAAAGTGATAACTCTTTTTCATTCAATCTTTTCTGGCTTAGCGTAAAAATATTTTTCAGTAATAACTGGAAAATGATTTTCATTTTATCTGTAATCGTTATTAGTGCAGCGGGCCTCATATTTAGGTTACGAGGAAAGTGGATACCGCGCTTGTATCTGCTCCAATTCCGATTAAGAAAAAAGGATGAAAATATGGGCAAGGCTTACCTTGTTCTATTAGAACAGTTGGAACGGTACGGTCTAAAACGTAAAGAAGGCCAAACGCTGAGGAATTATGCCGCATACATTGATACATTTTATGCCTCTAAAGAGATGTCTGTACTAACCGACAGATATGAGCGATATTTGTACCATCAGAAGCTTCCGGAGGGCACCTGGAAAGACTCACGAGAGTTGTGGGAAAATTTAATTAAAAAGACAATAGCTTGACCAGAAAAACACCCTATTGGTACAATGTGTTAAGAATTTAATACATTTGCTAATCTTCATATATCCTCGAAAATAGGTTCGAGAGTCTCTACCGGGTCACCGTAAATGATCTGACTATGAAGGCGGGAATTTCTGTTAAAAGTAATGATTAGAACTAGAATTCTGCCTTCTCGGTATTTGAGGGGAGAATTCTAGTTTTTTTTGCTATTTTTGTAAATACTAACAGTATTATTTTGGAAGAGGTGGCCATTTTGACAGGTACGCAGGATATGATTGTTGTTTTAGACTTTGGAAGTCAATATAACCAATTGATTACACGCAGGATTCGTGAGTTTGGTGTATACAGTGAACTACACCCGCATACCATTACAGCAGAGGAAATAAGAAAAATGAACCCAAGTGGAATCATTTTTTCTGGTGGTCCTAATAGCGTTTATGATGAAAATTCATTTCGCTGTGATGAGGAAATTTTTGAAATGGGTCTGCCTATTTTAGGAATTTGCTATGGCATGCAATTAATGACCGTTCACTTCCAAGGGAAAGTTGAAAAAGCGAAGAATCGTGAATATGGGAAGGCGGTAATGAACCTTCAAAATCAAAGTAAGCTTTTCCAAGATATGCCCGAAGAGCAAGTAGTTTGGATGAGCCATGGGGATTTGGTTGTTGAAGCACCAGCCGGCTTTACGGTTGACGGAACCAACCCGCACTGCCCAATCGTGGCAATGAGTGACGAAGCAAGGAAGCTTTATGCTGTTCAATTTCACCCGGAAGTTCGTCATTCCGTATACGGAAATGAGCTGCTTAAGAATTTTGTTTTTAATGTGTGTGAGTGTAAAGGCGATTGGTCAATGGGGAACTTCATTGAAGTGGAAATGGCAAAAATCCGTGAGCAGGTTGGTGATAAGAAAGTACTTTGCGCACTCAGCGGCGGAGTAGACTCTTCTGTTGTTGCGGTACTCATTCATAAAGCAATCGGTGACCAGCTGACATGTATTTTTGTTGACCATGGGCTTCTTCGTAAAAATGAAGCGGAAAGTGTCATGAAGACTTTTGCTGAAGGCTTCCATATGAATGTTATTAAGGTAGATGCAAAAGAACGCTTCTTATCTAAATTAGAAGGTGTATCTGACCCTGAGAAGAAACGGAAAATCATTGGCAACGAGTTCATTTATGTATTCGATGATGAAGCAACGAAGCTGGAAGGAATTGAGTTTTTAGCTCAAGGAACACTTTATACCGACATTATCGAAAGTGGAACTGCGACTGCGCAAACCATTAAGTCTCATCATAATGTAGGCGGTTTGCCTGAAGATATGCAATTTAAATTAATTGAACCATTGAATACGCTTTTTAAAGATGAGGTCCGTGCGCTTGGTACTGAGCTTGGAATTCCAGATGATATTGTTTGGAGACAGCCTTTCCCTGGACCAGGTCTTGGAATTCGTGTCTTAGGAGCGATTTCTGACGATAAGCTTGAAATTGTCCGCGAATCTGATTGGATCCTGCGGGAAGAAATCAAGAAAGCTGGTCTTGATCGTGAAATATGGCAATACTTTACGGTACTTCCGGACATTCGCAGTGTTGGTGTCATGGGTGATGCGCGGACATACGATTATACCATTGGTATCCGTGCTGTTACTTCCATTGATGGAATGACTTCGGATTGGGCACGTATCCCATGGGATGTACTTGAAAAAATTTCAACCCGGATTGTTAATGAAGTAGCTCACGTTAACAGAGTGGTCTATGACATTACCAGCAAGCCGCCTGCAACGATTGAGTGGGAATAAATTTTAAATAACGCTTCTAAAAGCGAACGTTTTTAAATATTATTTAAAAAACGTTCGCTTTTTATGTTTACAAAGGGGGGAATCCCTGATAATATAAAGAAGAAGTAAATAATATGTCGATTTAACTCGTATAATCTTGGGAATATGGCCCAAAAGTTTCTACCGAGCCACCGTAAATGGCTTGACTACGAGGCAGTGTATAAAACAGGAGTTATTCCTCTGTTATTTACACTTGCCCCAAGTCAAGCGTTCCGGTAGATATCGGAGCGTTTTTTGTTTTTTATATAAGATAGATTCATAGGGGGAATTGTAAATGCAGAAGTATTTTATGTTCAAAGAATTAGGGACGAATTACCGCCGTGAGTTTATTGGCGGCGTGACTACCTTCTTGGCTATGGCCTATATATTAGTGGTTAACCCGCTGACATTAACACTATCGAGTATACCTGACCTCCCAGATGCACTTCGAATGGATTATGGCGCAGTATTTGTAGCAACAGCATTAGCTGCAGCGATTGGTTCCATCATTATGGGACTTTTAGGGAAGTTTCCAATAGCTTTAGCGCCTGGTATGGGATTGAATGCCTTCTTTGCCTACACGATTGTGTTAGGAAGTGGTATCCCTTGGCAGCATGCTCTAGGTGCAGTTTTCATCTCAGGTGTATTTTTCTTTTTATTAACATTAACAGGATTGCGTGAGAAATTGATAAATGCGATTCCGATAGAATTGAAACATGCTGTTGGTGCAGGTATTGGTTTATATATTACCTTTATTGGATTACAAAGTGCAGGTATTGTAGTAAATAATGATGCAACACTAGTTGGCTTAGGTGATTTATCAGCCGGACCGACGTTACTAGCTATTTTCGGTATAATTGTAACGGTTATTATGATGACCAGAGGTATTAATGGAGCAGTATTCTTCGGAATGATTATTACTGTTATCGTAGGAATGATCTTTAACTTAATTGAGACACCAGATAAAATCGTCGATTCTGTACCAAGTATAGCCCCTACATTTGGAGCTGCATTTTCTTCTTTAGGTGATAGTTCGTTTTACACAATGACGATGCTCGGAATTATCTTAACCCTATTGTTTGTTGATTTCTTTGATAATGCTGGGACACTTGTAGCAGTTGCGAATCAGGCAGGAATGATTAAAGACAATAAATTACCTCGTGCAGGAAGAGCATTACTTGCTGACTCGGTAGCAACAACTGTCGGTGCAGTTCTTGGTACTTCAACGACAACATCTTATATTGAATCATCTGCTGGGGTAGCGGCAGGTGCAAGAACAGGTTTTGCTTCACTAGTAACAGCAGCATTGTTTATTCTTTCACTGTTCTTCTTCCCGTTATTATCGGTTGTAACTTCAGCAGTTACAGCGCCGGCGCTCATCATTGTTGGGGCGTTAATGGTCGGTTCTTTAGGGAAAATTGAATGGACAAAATTTGAAGTGGCTGTACCAGCCTTCCTTACAATGATTGCGATGCCTTTAACATATAGTATTGCCACAGGGATTGCGATTGGGTTTATCTTTTATCCAATCACAATGATTGTTAAAGGACGTATGAAAGAAATTCATCCAATCATGTACTTCTTCTTTGTTATTTTTATTCTATACTTCTTATTCCTATAAAAGATAGTTGAAAGAGTCTGTGTTATCACAGGCTCTTTTTTAATACTGTGAAAAATAATGTTGTCGAATATTGTCGTTGACTTCTTGATTTGTCTCTTATAACATGAGAATAAAGGAATTTGGACAATATCGGGGAGGAAGGCAATGGCAAAGCTATTAATTGATAAAGTATTAAATAATAATGTTTTGATTGCTGAACATCCTTCCTATGAAGAAGTCGTCTTAATCGGTAAAGGGATAGGCTTTAATCGAAAACATGGAGATTTTATTGAAACAGATTCGGTAGAAAAGCTTTTTGTACTTAAAAATGAAAAGGAACAACAAAATTATATTAAATTACTTCCTTTTATTGAAAATGATCTGCTAGAAGTGATTATTTCTGCTATTGGACTGATCAAACAAAGGACTCATACACAGTTAGATGAGCATATCCATGTTGCACTAACTGATCACTTAATGTTTGCGATTAACAGGATTTCTAAAGGCATGGAAATGAGTAATCCGTTCCTGGTAGAAACAAAAACACTTTACCGGCATGAATATGAAATTGCTTCTGAGGTTGTTGAATTTATCAAGGAAAAAACAGGTATATCACTGCCTGTGGGGGAAATAGGATTTATTGCTCTCCACATACACAGTGCCATGACGAATAGAAACTTATCTGAAGTTAATCAGCATTCACAGCTAGTCAGCAGATTGGTACAAATGGTCGAAGAGCAATTTGAAATTGATATTGATAAAGAAAGCATTGATTATATGAGGCTTGTTCGCCACCTGCGATTCACCATTGAGAGAGTAGTTAAAGGGGAAAAAGTAGAAGAACCAGAAAAAATAAATTCCCTATTGAAACAAGAATATCCTGTATGCTATAATCTCTCATGGAAGCTCATTAAAGTGATGCAACAAACATTAAAAATGAAAGTATTTGATGCAGAAGCCGTGTATTTAACGATGCACTTGCAAAGGATACAGAAAAAATTTAAATAGCAATTATTTTTTACGTGTTACTGATTCGATCAGGCATGAGTGAAAAGTATTAATTGAAACAAAGGTAATGGGGTAATCTATACCCGTAGCCTTATTCAGTTGAACTTTTACTCATGCCTTTTTTGTGTTTTTGTGGTAAATGAAAACGCTTAATGAGCCATATAAAAAATTGGAGGTATGTTATATGTTAAAAAATGCTTTTGGCGTCTTGCAAAAAGTCGGTAAAGCCTTAATGCTCCCGGTGGCGCTTTTGCCTGCTGCAGGTATTTTGCTTGCTTTAGGAGCGGCACTCTTAAACCCAGCACTCATAGAATTAGCACCATTCTTAGATAACAGTACGGTTGAATTGATTGCTTCTGTTATGCAGAATGCCGGGAATATTATCTTTGGAAACTTACCGCTCTTGTTTGCGGTTGGTGTTGCTGTCGGATTAGCCGGCGGTGAAGGAACTGCGGGTCTAGCCGCTATTATCGGGTACCTAGTAATGAATGTAACAATGGGAACAGTACTTGGTATTACAGCTGAAGATGTTAACGGTTTAAACTATGCGAGTATACTAGGGATACCTACTCTTCAGACTGGAGTATTCGGTGGTATTATCGTCGGTATATTAGCTGCGTCAATGTACAATAAGTTTTTTGAAATTGAATTACCATCTTATTTAGGTTTCTTCGCTGGTAAACGTTTTGTACCTATTATTACTGCAGCAACTGCTCTTGTTTTAGGGATATTAATGATTTTTATTTGGCCGCCAATTCAAAATGGTCTAAATGCTTTCTCGCAAAACATGGTACATGCAAACTTAACGATTTCTGCTTTTATTTTCGGAGTTATTGAACGTTCATTAATTCCATTTGGTTTACACCATATCTTCTATTCACCATTCTGGTACGAATTCGGGGAATACGCAACAAAGGCGGGAGACGTAGTTCGTGGAGATCAGCGTATCTTCATGGCACAAATCACAGACAATGTTCAAAATTTAACTGCTGGAACATTTATGACAGGTAAATTCCCATTCATGATGTTTGGACTTCCTGCAGCAGCTCTAGCGATTTATCATGAAGCAAAGCCTGAAAAGAAAGTGTTTGTCGGCGGGTTGATGGCATCAGCTGCGCTTACGTCTTTCTTAACAGGTATCACAGAACCAATTGAATTCTCATTCTTATTCGTAGCACCGGTGCTATTTGGTATCCATGCGATTTTTGCAGGATTCTCGTTTATGATTATGCACATGTTAGATGTTAAAATCGGTATGACTTTCTCCGGCGGTTTAATTGATTATATTCTATTTGGACTAATCAACCCGCAAACAAATGCTTGGATTGTTATTCCGGTAGGTCTAGTCTTTGCAGTTGTTTATTACTTTGGTTTCCGTTTTGCAATTCGAAAGTTTAATTTAAAAACTCCAGGACGTGAACTTGAGGAAGATGAAAATCAAGCTCCAACAGGAAAAGCGGGATCTGGTGATTTGGCAACGAATATTTTAGATGCGATGGGCGGTAAGGAAAATATTGCTCACCTGGACGCATGTATTACTCGCCTCCGTGTTTCAGTTAATGATATTAAAAATGTCGATAAAGACCAATTGAAAAAACTTGGTGCTGCAGGTGTCTTAGAAGTAGGAAACAATATCCAAGCAATCTTTGGACCTCGCTCAGAAACCATTAAAGGACAAATGAAAGATATAATGGAAGGAAAGAGACCACGCACAAACGTTAAGCCGCCAGAAAAAGGCGTAGAACAGCAAATTGAAGAAATAAATCCAGAAGCACTTCAGACTTCTCGTAAAAGTGAAGATGAAGGATTTATGGCACCATTAAAAGGTGAATTAAAGCCAATCACTGAAGTTCCTGACCAAGTGTTTGCCGGGAAAATGATGGGAGACGGATTTGCGATTGTTCCGGCGGAAGGTACTGTTGTGTCACCAGTGAGTGGAAAAATAGTCAACCTTTTCCCAACTAAACATGCTATTGGGATACTTTCTGATACAGGACGTGAAATTCTTATCCATGTAGGAATTGATACTGTTAACTTGAAAGGTCAAGGGTTCGAAACATTAGTATCGGAAAATGACATTGTAGATCAAGGTCAGCCATTACTAAAAGTCGATTTAGATTATATTAAAGAGCATGCTACATCAACAATTACACCGGTTGTGTTCACAAACTTAGCAGAAGGCGAAAAGGTAGTAATTGAAAAGTCTGGTCAAGTAGCTCTGAAACAAACAGGAATTATTAAAATTACGAAATAAATAAGCGGCCGGCTCTAACGTTAGAGTCGGCTTCTTTCTATATATAAGGAGGCGAATTTAGGCTGGATAATTTAATTATAATATTTTGTTGACGTAACCTAGTTAAAGGTGTTATTATATTTTAGCAGTCGTTAATGACAAGTTAACAACACGCAAGCGTTAATAACTTTTTGAAAAAAAGTATTGACTCGAAAGTTTTGAAATGATATAGTAATAGAGTTGCTTCTGACACAAGGTTGTCTGTGAAGTGAGCTTTGAAAAATTGCTCTTTGAAAACTAAACAAACAGTAACGTCAACAAACAATTTTTTAGCTTTTTATAAAAGCTAAGCCAACGT
>NZ_JACWFG010000023.1 GCF_019749295.1 Neobacillus niacini | reverse complement strand
ACACCCGTTCCCATACCGAACACGGAAGTTAAGCTTCTCAGCGCCGATGGTAGTTGGGACTTTGTCCCTGTGAGAGTAGGACGTTGCCAGGCAAAGCGAAACACAACCTGTTAAGGGTTGTGTTTTTTTGCGTTGTTATTCAGTACAATCATGCCCGCATGGCGACACTTTTATAGAAAAACTCTGAGTATCATGCCCTAGCAGCAACATCTTTAGAGGTTGGGGGAATGAAGTCAGTGTGACCAAAACCCAGGTTCGGAATGGAAAAAGTGGTCACGAGAAGAGCCTTTGTGACCAAAATCCAGATTCGGAATGGAAAAAGTGGTCACAAGAGGAGCCTTTGTGACCAAAATCCAGATTCGGAATGGAAAAAGTGGTCACAAGAAGAGTTTTTGTGACCAAGATCCAGATTCAGAATGGTAAAAGTGCTCACTGCCTGTACGGAGGTATTTATAAAGCAAAAAGTAACGAATAGGAGCTAATCGTGCCCGTGCTGCGACGTTTTTAAAGAAAAAGGTAACGAATAAGCGTTAATCATGCCCGTGCGGCGGCATTATTATAAAAAAAGGTAACGAATAGCCCTTACTTATGGACATGAGTTACTTTTTTATAATAACTAGCCCATCAAATACTCATAGATCAAAAATGGTCCCTTCTGCAATGTAATATCCAGGAATGTCTTAATAAACGGATAATCACGGTTGGGCATCATTTTTGTAAGTTCACTCCACCACTCCGTTTCATACCTTGCAATCATACTTAGGTTATAAAGCAAGAGATAATGAACCATCAGTTCAGGAAACAGGGACAAATTCTCTTTTCTGAGAGGCAGAACATAAGAACTGTTTTCGAAATTAAGCTGGATGGTTGATTTCCCTGCAGATGAAATTTTATTAAATTGAAAAAGGAGCCCATCCCCCGTGAATTCTATTTGATTCTCAGTCTTTGTTGTTAGAAATTCCTTCAATCTATCCTCTGTCATATGGTAATGATCTAATACCTTTTCTGGTACTGCTAAATGCCCATTATGTGTATATATGGGTGTAAATGTACTTTTTGACTCATGTACCATAAATAAATCATCTAATTCTGGAATAAGCTCTAGCAGCTCCTCCATTGTAACTTTATCTCCCTCCAATTGTTTCATGTGGAACATTTTCTCAGACATGAAAGGAAAAAGACCATTTTTTTGAAACTTTACTTCATCATGGAAAAATTGATAGTTTTGTTTTTTTCTTTTCCTAGTAGAAACTCCGTGTGCTAATACAGAAGTTGTTTCCGGATATGCTGGATCCACTGTTAAGATACATGCTTTAATTAAATGTACAAGACCATAAAAAAGCAGAATTGGTTTTAAGAGTAATGGTGCATTTTCTGCTTGTTGATAATAAATTTGACCATGCTCGAGATAATATAAAAAGGCATAGCAGTTTTCATAGCTTTTTTGTTCAGGGTTATCAATATTCCACTTCTTATAATGGTTTTTTAGGTACAACTGGCAATGCTCTGCAGAGAAGAAACTAGCGAAGCTTTTCCAGCCTTTATAGTCAACTGTCATTGGTAATCACCTTTTTCAGAAAAATTAGACTAAATCGTTCTCCTTGACAGTATTTTGTCCAATTGATAACCTACAATTAAAAAATTTTTTCCTGGAGGCCATAAAAATGTGGGAGAGTAAATTTTCAAAAGAAGGTTTAACGTTTGATGATGTCTTATTAATTCCTGGTAAATCAGAAGTACTGCCACGTGATGTAAGTCTTCAAGTGGAGTTATCGCCTAAGGTAAAGTTAAATATTCCTATTATTAGTGCAGGGATGGATACCGTTACAGAAGCTGAAATGGCAATTTCAATGGCTCGCCAGGGTGGTTTGGGCATCATCCATAAAAATATGACGATTGAACAACAGGCTGAACAGGTTGAAAAGGTTAAAAGGTCCGAAAGCGGAGTTATTACAGACCCATTTTTCCTCACACCAGAACATCAGGTGTATGATGCTGAACATTTAATGGGCAAGTATCGAATTTCTGGTGTGCCGATTGTTAATAATCTTGAGGAGCAAAGGCTAGTAGGAATTATTACCAATCGTGACTTACGATTTATTCAAGATTATTCTTTTAAAATCTCAGATGTTATGACAAAGGAAAATCTTGTTACCGCTCCAGTAGGGACTACTTTAAAAGAGGCTGAAAACATCCTTCAAAAATATAAAATTGAAAAGCTTCCTCTTGTGGATGATCAAGGAGTTTTAAAAGGGTTAATCACTATAAAAGATATCGAGAAGGTAATTGAATTTCCAAACTCAGCAAAGGATAAGCAAGGCCGCTTATTAGCTGGTGCGGCGGTTGGAGTAACAAAGGATACTATGCTGCGGATTGAAAAGCTGGTTAAAGCAAATGTAGATGCTATCGTTGTGGATACCGCTCATGGTCATTCAAAGGGTGTACTTGATACTGTTAAAGAAATTAGAAGTCAATATCCGGATTTAACAATTATTGCTGGAAATGTCGCTACTGCTGAGGCAACAAAGGATTTGATTGAGGCAGGTGCAGACGTCGTTAAGGTCGGAATTGGACCTGGTTCTATTTGTACAACGAGAGTGGTAGCGGGTGTAGGTGTTCCACAAATCACGGCCGTTTACGATTGTGCTACAGAGGCTAATAAGCATGGTAAGACGATTATTGCAGATGGCGGGATTAAATATTCAGGCGACATCGTTAAGGCACTGGCTGCAGGCGGCCACGCTGTTATGTTAGGAAGCATGCTTGCAGGTGTTACAGAAAGTCCAGGAGAAACTGAAATTTTCCAAGGTCGACGCTTTAAGGTTTACCGTGGTATGGGATCTGTAGCAGCTATGGAAAAGGGTTCAAAGGATCGTTATTTCCAAGAAGATAATAAGAAGTTCGTTCCAGAAGGAATTGAAGGCCGCTTACCTTATAAAGGACCATTAGCTGAAACCATTTATCAATTAATCGGCGGCTTACGGTCTGGAATGGGTTATTGCGGAACAAAAGACCTAGAAGAGTTAAGAAATAATGCACAGTTTATTAAAATGACAGGGGCAGGCCTGAGGGAAAGTCATCCTCACGATGTCCAAATTACAAAAGAGGCCCCAAATTACTCATTATCATAATTCCTAAACAGAGAAGTGCTTACTTCTCTGTCTTTTTTTTGTAAAAATATAGGCATATCATCTGTCTATGATTTGCATCCCAGTTATGTTAAAATAACCAAAGTGTATTAATTCGTTGGAGGCGTTAGTGTGAATAAACTTTTTTTCCGTAAACTTTTTGCCAGCTCCTTGGCAATGCTCATGTTTTTTAGCCTTTTTGCAGGCTTAAATAGAGTAGAAGCAGAAACTTCAGCATTAAATGTTAATGCAGATGGAGCTATTTTAGTAGATGCAGAAACAGGTAAAGTCTTATATGAAAAGAATGCAGATAGTGTACTAGGAATTGCTAGTATGACAAAGATGATGACAGAATATATCCTGCTAGAAGCGATTAAAGAGGGTAAGGTGAAATGGGATCAAGAGTATTCAGTTAGTGAGACTGTTTACAAGGTTTCTCAAGATCGCAGTCTATCCAATGTACCGCTGAGAGCTGACGGAAAGTACAAGGTTCGTGAATTATACGAAGCAATGGTCATTTACTCTGCGAATGGGACAACTATTGCACTTGCAGAAATTATTGCTGGTTCGGAAACAAATTTCGTTAAGATGATGAATGAAAAAGGTAAAGAACTAGGTTTATCAGAGTATAAGTTTGTTAATTCATCTGGTTTAAATAACGAAGATTACAAAGGATTACATCCAGAGGGAACAGAGGCAACAGATGAAAATGTGATGTCTCCACGTTCAGTTGCACAATTAGCAGTACATTTAATAAATGATTTTCCTGATGTATTAAAAACGTCTAGTATTCCTAAAATGAACTTCAGAGAAGGTACTGAAGATGAAATAAAGATGGAAAACTGGAACTGGATGCTGCCAAGCTTAGTTTATGGCTATGAAGGCATGGACGGGCTAAAAACGGGTACAACTGACTTTGCGGGCTATTGCTTTGCTGGTACTGCTTTGAGAGATGGTAAACGCTATATAACCGTTGTCCAAAATGCGAAGGATTCAGATGGAAAAGGAAGCTATGAAGCCCGCTTCGGCGAAACCAGAAAAATGCTGGATTTTGCGTTTAGTAATTTTTCCAAGGAAGAAATCATTCCAAAAAACTATCAGGTAAAGAATCAAAAAACGCTGCCTGTTACTAAAGGAAAAGAAGATAAAGTTAAGATTTATACAAAAGATGCCCTTAACATGGTAGTGTTAAATGGTGAAAAAGAAAATTATCAGCCTGTCTTGGTTTTAGATAAAAAGAAGGTAAATAAAAATGGCGAATTAACTGCGCCAATTAAAAAAGGCGATAAAATTGGTACCTTGACGATTAAACCAAAAAATGGAGAAATGCTTAGCTTTTTAACAGCAGAGGGGCAAAAAAAGGTACAAGTTGATGTGATTGCTGCACAAGATGTTGAAAAGTCTAATTGGTTCGTCTTAATGATGAGAGGAATCGGCGGGTTCTTCGGAGATCTATGGGGCGGTATTTCTTCCACTGTCAAAGGCTGGTTATAATAATTAGGAATATTTAACAAAAGGATTCTTGTCTTGACAGGAATCCTTTTTTGTTGCTTTAATGTCTTTATGGGAACAATCTAATTCCGAATGAATTAACACTATTTCCTAATTTTATACGTTAATTTTTTGCAATATTTATAAAAGTACAACTTACAAGGGGGATTTATTATGAAAACAGGTACAGATCGAGTTAAACGCGGAATGGCCGAAATGCAAAAGGGCGGCGTCATTATGGACGTTATTAATGCAGAGCAGGCGAAAATCGCTGAAGAAGCTGGTGCGGTTGCAGTAATGGCTTTAGAGCGAGTGCCTTCTGACATTCGTGCAGCTGGCGGTGTCGCAAGAATGGCTGACCCTAGAATTATTGAAGAAGTATTAAATGCAGTATCTATCCCTGTAATGGCAAAAGCAAGAATTGGCCATATTGTAGAAGCACGAGTGCTTGAAGCAATGGGTGTTGATTATATCGATGAGAGTGAAGTTTTAACTCCAGCAGATGAAGAGTACCATTTATATAAGAGTGATTTTACCGTGCCATTTGTCTGTGGCTGCCGTGACCTTGGTGAGGCTGCCCGCAGGATTGGTGAAGGGGCTTCTATGCTTCGCACTAAAGGTGAACCAGGAACAGGCAATATCGTTGAGGCAGTACGCCATATGCGCAAGGTGAACGGACAGGTTCGTAAAGTAGTAGGAATGAATGAAGATGAGCTAATGACAGAAGCTAAACTATTAGGAGCTCCATTCGAATTGCTTCTTGAAATCAAACGCCTTGGCCGTCTTCCAGTTGTTAACTTTGCTGCTGGCGGTGTTGCAACTCCTGCTGATGCTGCATTAATGATGCAGTTAGGTGCTGACGGGGTATTCGTTGGTTCAGGTATTTTTAAATCAGAGAATCCTGCTTTGTTTGCAAAAGCAATTGTTGAAGCTACGACTCATTATCAAGACTATAAGTTAATTGCTGAGCTTTCTAAAAACTTGGGAACACCAATGAAAGGTATTGAAATTTCATCCTTGTCCCCTGAAAATCGTATGCAGGAACGTGGCTGGTAATGGTTAAGGTGGGAGTACTTGCTTTACAGGGAGCTGTTCGTGAACACATTCGTTCAGTAGAACAATGTGGTGCAGAAGGCATCGCTATCAAGAAGGTAGAGCAGTTAAAAGAAGTCGATGGACTCATCCTTCCTGGCGGTGAAAGCACTGCAATGCGGCGCCTAATCGATAAATATGGTTTCATGGAAGCATTAAAGGAATTTGCTGCTGAAGGAAAGCCTATGTTTGGTACATGTGCTGGTCTTATCCTTTTAGCCAAAAACCTAGTTGGTCACGAGCCTCATATCGGTGTGATGGACATTACGGTCGAACGCAACTCCTTTGGCCGCCAGGTTGATAGCTTCGAGGCAGACCTCGCGATTAAGGATGTAGCTGAAAGCTTCCCTGCTGTTTTTATCCGTGCGCCGCACATCGTTGAGGCTGGAGCGGAGGTAGAAATCCTTTCAAAGCACAATGACCGTATTGTGGCAGCTCGAGAAGGACAATTCCTTGGATGTTCATTCCATCCTGAATTAACAGACCAACATGACATTACGGCTTACTTTGTTGAGATGGTCAAGGAAGCAAAAGCAAAACAGTTTGCATAATTTGGTTGCAATTGGTAGATAATTATAGTAAATTATCTACAATAAATAAATATATTAAAGCAATGAGAGGAAATAGTAACAGGAAGTTCATTCTAAAGAGAGCCGATGGCTGGTGCGAATCGGTGTTTGAAGCTTGTGAATCCCTCCTCGAGTAAGGTGTGGAACACCCTATAGGGGTAAGTAAATGCCTTCGGTAAAAACCGTTAATTTTTTTCGAGGTGGACAGACTATATCTGTCAACCAGGGTGGTAACGCGGGTAACTCTCGTCCCTGTTTTTGGGGACGGGAGTTTTTTGTATTTATTTTTTATTAATCTAGCTGCAGCGCCTAGGGGCTCGGTGGAAAAAGAAAATCGCTTTTTCCTCGGTCATAAGCCAAGCCGACAAAAAGGTTAAAAGGCAACCTTTCCGCCGGTTCGTCTTATGCCTGTCGCCCCTGTTCAAGGCGCTTACGCTTTATAATTAAGGAGTGGAAAAGATGTTAGATATTAAAGTTTTACGAGCAAATTTTGCAGAGGTAAAAGAAAAACTTCAGCATCGTGGTGAGGATTTAACGGACCTAGGCAAATTCGAGGACTTAGACCAGAAGAGACGTGATTTGATTGTAGAGGCAGAACAATTAAAGAGCAAACGGAATGAGGTTTCTCAACAGGTAGCTGCTTTAAAACGTGAAAAGGCAGATGCAGATCATCTTATCGTCGAAATGCGTGAGGTAGGAGACAGGATTAAAGTTCTCGATGAGGAGCTCCGCAGTGTCGAAGAAACACTAGATATGCTGCTTATGAGTATTCCAAATATTCCTCATGAAAGTGTTCCTACTGGTGAATCAGAAGATGATAACGTGGAAATTAGAAAATGGGGTCATGTTCGTGATTTTGAATTCGAAGCGAAGCCGCATTGGGATGTAGCAGATCACTTAGGCATTCTCGACTTTGAACGTGCGGGCAAAGTTACAGGCAGCCGCTTCGTGTTTTATAAAGGGCTGGGGGCTCGTTTAGAGCGGGCACTAATGAACTTTATGCTCGATCTGCATGTAGATGAGCACGGCTATAAAGAAATACTACCGCCATATATGGTCAACCGTGCGAGTATGACAGGTACAGGTCAACTGCCAAAATTTGCAGAAGACGCATTTTTGATTGAAAATGAAGATTATTTCTTGATTCCAACAGCAGAGGTGCCTGTCACCAATCTCCATCGTGATGAGATACTAAACGGAGAAGAGCTTCCAATTCGCTTTGCGGCTTACAGTGCATGCTTCCGTTCTGAAGCTGGCTCTGCAGGGCGCGATACACGCGGATTGATTCGCCAGCACCAATTTAACAAGGTAGAGCTAGTAAAGTTTGTTAAGCCAGAGGATTCTTATGAGGAGCTTGAAAAGCTTACAAGTGACGCAGAACGCGTTCTACAATTACTTGAACTGCCTTACCGTGTATTGAGCATGTGTACGGGTGACCTCGGCTTTACGGCTGCTAAGAAATACGATATCGAGGTATGGATTCCTAGTTATGGTACGTATCGTGAAATTTCTTCTTGCAGTAACTTTGAGGCCTTTCAAGCACGCCGTGCCAATATCCGCTTCCGCCGTGAACCGAAGGCTAAACCAGAACATGTTCATACATTAAATGGATCTGGCTTGGCGATTGGAAGAACAGTTGCTGCTATCTTAGAAAATTATCAGCAGGAGGATGGAAGTGTCGTTATTCCGAAGGTGCTTCGTCCATACATGGGAAATAAAGAAGTTATCGCTCCAGAATAAAAATAAAATAAATTTTAATAATGTGTTGACAGAGATAAATGTTATGTGTTAATCTATATCTTGTCAATACGGAGGAATACCCAAGTCTGGCTGAAGGGATCGGTCTTGAAAACCGACAGGCGGGTCAAACCGCGCGGGGGTTCGAATCCCTCTTCCTCCTCCATTAATTTTATTATAATCGCGCATAAAACTGGAGATAAAATCCGTCCAAGCAATTGGGCGGATTTTTTATGTTCTTTTTTTGATAAAATGTTATTATTCATTGTTGATTTTTGTGTGGGTTGAGAATTCATAGGCGGAGAATTTCCGGCTATTGTTTATAGGGGGGCCTTTAGAAGCAGATATAAGCGGAGATATTCCGTTTAACTGCTTTAGATAAGACAGATTAAAAGGATTTGGATACAATAAGCGGAAAAAATCCGCCTAATTATAAGGAAATATAGGTAATTCCCAAAATAAACGGAAATTCTCCGCTTAATTTCCAAACACAATGAAATCATCATTTAGTTTTAACAGAGCCTTTTGATAAAAAAGAAGCACATATTGGATTAACCAATATGTGCTTTTGTCATATTCAATATTTCTTTTAGTCTCTCATCAACCTCACGACAAACCCTTTGCGCGTCCTCAGGCCTTTTAACAACATCCGTATTATCCATATCAACAATCAAGACATCACTGGAATTATAGTTATTAATAACCCAATCATCATAGCCCTTCCAAACTTCAAAGTAATATTCTTTAAGTTCTGGATTTATCTCG
This sequence comes from Neobacillus niacini, assembly GCF_019749295.1. Taxonomy (GTDB): domain Bacteria; phylum Bacillota; class Bacilli; order Bacillales; family Cytobacillaceae; genus Neobacillus; species Neobacillus niacini_D. The sequence goes on along the minus strand of NZ_JACWFG010000023.1, from coordinate 7,173 downwards.
AAGCTTCTTCCGCGGGCCATAATACGATCAATTACCGTATCAAAGGAGCCTTTTAAATAAACCATCAAGTCAGGTGCCTTCTTAGGCAATTCATTTAACTCTTCCATCATATTCTCAACAAGATCTTCGTATATCTTAAACTCTAGTTCAGAAATTCTGCCTAGATTTTTATTTACATATGCGAAATACCAATCTTCATAAATGGAGCGGTCTTGAATCGTATAAATAGGTTCTCTCCAACTCACACAATCTTTAACAGTTTTAAAACGTTTATTTAAGAAAAATAATTGTAAAAGGAAAGGAATTCTTCTTGCATCTAGTTCTTCTGGTGTTAATTCATAATAAAGAGGAAGAATGGGATTATCATCAACTGCCTCATAAAAAACTTTACTCTCAATTCCCTTTTTTTGAAAATGGGCATTTAATGTATCAGCTACACTTGTTTTACCAAGACCTATCATACCACCAATAACGATACTCACTTACATCCCCCAATTCTTATCGTGTGTTTGTCGTGCTGCTTTTCTTTAATGAGCTAATAAGCTTTTCGATAATAAAATTTAAATCATCTTCATTTTTCACAAAATCTAATTCATCACCATTAAAGCGTAGAACAGGTATATCAGGATGTGTTTGCTCAAAGCTGCTTATCGTTTGTTCGTAGTCAATAGATAGCTGTTCTAAATATAAGGGACTAATATTTTTCTCTACTTCGCGTCCTCTTATTTTAATTCTCTTTAGAAGAGTATCTAAACTCGCATTAAGGTAGATAATAACATTCGGCTTTGGCATGTCTTCTGTTAGGAGCTGATATATTTTATAGTATTTTTTGTATTCATCGGGGTTTAAAGTCCTTTGGGCAAAAATTAAGTTCTTTAAAATATTGTAATCTGCAACAACAGGCTGACTTTTACTTAAATAGTGGGTATTAATATCTCCTAATTGCTTATAGCGATTGCAGAGAAAAAACATTTCTGTTTGGAAACTCCATTCTTCAATGTTTTCATAAAACTTCCCCAAAAATGGATTTTCATCAACGATTTCCTTTAATAATGCAAAATTAAATTGTTCTGAAATAGCTTTTGCGAGAGATGTCTTACCTACACCAATCGGCCCTTCAACGGTAATAAAGGGAGTATACCCCATTGCATGTCCTCCTTCTCCAACTGCCTGCAACTTCTATGTTTAACCAGCAATTTACTGGTAGCTCTTATTCAAACTTCATAATGGCACAAATAATATATTATCATAATCTGACACAGGAAGGGATATGGAAATTGTAGAAGAAGAAATTTTAATGTCGATTATATGAAAAAACTGCCGAATTTCGGCAGTTTATGTTAGGTGAAAATATTAACTTCTTTTGACCACATTGAAGTTCTCCACAATTAGAAGCCAATTCTGTGGAAATGCTAAGCCGAGCTTCCAATAACTCATCCCTCTAATATTTAACTCTTTAATTAAATTAAACTTTGCCTGAATAGATCTGGCATCTTCGAACCAAACCTCATGCTGTTTACCATCAGCAGCTCTGTACCTAAAGAAAGGTGCTTGAGCCTTTGTGTCATATTGGATCTCTACATTGTTTTGTGCTGCTATTTCTATCGCTTGCTGAGGGCTGACCGCTTTTGCTACAGAGCCTTGAACGAACGGGAGTGTCCAGTCATATCCATACAGGTTCTGTCCCATCATAATTTTATTTGGAGGCATTTCCGTTATCGCATATTCTAAAACTCTTCTGACCTGATCGATTGGAGAAACAGCCATGGCAGGTCCGCCGCTATAGCCCCACTCGTAGGTCATAATAACAACAAAGTCAGCAATCTGGCCGTGAGCCCGATAGTCATGGCCTTCATACCATTTTCCTTTTTGATCAGCACTTGTTTTAGGGGCAAGGGCAGTTGACATTAACCAGCCTTCCCTTTGGAACCGTGCTTTGGCCTTTCGTAAAAATGAGTTATAGGCTTCGCGGTCTGCGGGCCGTAAAAATTCAAAGTCAAAATGAATATCCCGAAATCCGTATTTCTTAGCAGTAGTCACAATATTATTTAAGAATCTATCTTGTATTGGGTTATCATTAAGTAAAATACGCCCTAATTCATCGCTAAATTGATCATTTTCTTGATTATTAATAACCATCATTAAAACATTTCGATTGGCTCTCGCAATGGCTGGAAAATTATTTAGTAAGGGTTCCTTTAAAGATCCATCCCGAAGAGCTTGAAAGCTGAATGGGGCCAGGTACGTTAAATAGGGTGCTGCTTCCCGTGCGCTGCTTTCTAGGATTGGGGCTACAGATGTGCCACGGGGTTCTACATAGGCATTAAATTCTGCTCTTCTTTTTGGTGCCTGCGGGATATAAAGACGAAAACCGACATAGAGCTGCTGGTTTAACGATATCCGATTTACAGAAGCGATTTGTTGATAAGGTACTCCCACCTTTTGCCCAATTGACCAAAGACTATCTCCAGGCTGAACATAATAGAAACTGCCTACGATCGGAATAACCATTGCTTGACCGACGACAAGATTATTTGGATTAGGGATGTCGTTAGCCTCAACAATATCATTAACCGTTGTATTATATGCTCTAGCAATAGTCGTTAAGGATTCGTTACTTTTCACGATATGAATTTGCATACTCTTCCCCTCCTAAGCAAAACGCTACATCTATTCTATGAGGAAGGTGATTGATTCATGATATAATGGAAAAAATATCAATATTGCGGATAGATATGAATATATTGTTAGGCGGTAATTCTCATGACAATGAAAGAATATACAGATGAGTATTATATGGAAGAAGCCATAAATGAAGCGAAAAAGGCAGAAGCTTTGGCCGAGGTTCCAATTGGAGCAATCGTCGTTATCGATGGGAAAATTATTTCACGTGCCTATAACTTACGTGAAAGTAAACAAAGTGCCGTTGCTCATGCTGAGATTTTGGCCATTGAACAGGCTTGCCAGGAAACGGGTTCATGGCGTTTGGAAAATGCTGTTTTATATGTCACACTTGAGCCCTGTGCCATGTGTTCAGGTGCAATTATCTTATCAAGAATCAAGCGGGTTGTATATGGCGCACAAGATCCAAAGGGAGGCTGCGCAGGTACCTTTATGAACCTGTTGCAGGATGACAGATTTAATCATCAAAGTGAAGTGACAAGCGGTGTTTTGGAAGAAGAGTGTGGACAGCTTCTGTCTGACTTCTTTCGTAAGCTTCGAGAAAGAAGGAAAATAATGAAAAAACAACAATTACAGGAATTTACAATGGATAAAGATTGATTTTTTTCTTGAATATTAGTATACTAATAAAGCGTCAGATAAGACGCCTTAAATTATTATCAACTTTGCCGTGCTAGGCGGGGAGGTAGCGGTGCCCTGTACTCGCAATCCGCTCTAGCGAGGCTGAATCCCTTCCCGAGGCTGGTATCCTGTAGGGTCCGCCTTAAGTAAGTAGCGTTGACGCCCGGGTCCTGCGCAATGGGAATCCATGAACCATGTCAGGTCCGGAAGGAAGCAGCATTAAGTGGAAGCTCCCATGTGCCGCAGGGTGGCCTGGGCCGAGCTAACTGCTTAAGCAGCGCCTATGGGTGCGTAGTCGACGGAAGGTGCACGGCAGTTTATAATGTAAAAACAACTCATCTTAATTGCAGGATGAGTTTTTTTGTATTCTCTTTGATAAATAGAAAAAAGATAAGTTATAATGAGTAGGATAGAATTTTTTGAAGGGGGCGATGTTTTTTGGCTTATCAAGCTTTATATCGTGTTTGGCGTCCTCAGCAATTTATTGATGTAGTAGGACAAGAACATGTTACGAAAACATTGCAAAATGCCCTATTACAACAAAAAATTTCCCATGCGTATCTATTTAATGGGCCTCGAGGAACAGGTAAAACAAGTGCAGCAAAGATATTGGCTAAAGCAGTAAATTGTGAACGTGCACCCATCTCGGAACCTTGTAATGAATGTGCTTCCTGCAAGGGAATAACAAATGGGACAATATCTGACGTGCTCGAATTTGACGCAGCTTCCAATTCCAGAGTGGAAGAAATGCGGGATGTTCTAGATAAAGTGAAATTTGCACCAACCTCTGTTCGCTACAAGGTCTATATTATTGATGAAGTACATATGCTATCCATTAGCGCCTTTAATGCTTTATTAAAAACGCTGGAAGAACCGCCTAGGCATGTTATCTTCATTTTAGCCACGACTGAGCCGCATAAAATACCACTAACCATTATCTCAAGGTGTCAACGATTTGATTTTAGACGAATTACAGCACAATCGATTGTAAATCGAATGAAGTTAATTGTCGAAGAAACTGGTGTTAATTGTGAAGAAGATGCCCTAAAGATGATTGCTAGAGCGGCTGAAGGTGGAATGCGGGATGCATTAAGTCTATTAGACCAAGCTATATCCTTTAGTCAGGAAAGTGTAACAGTAGAAGATGCATTAACTGTAACTGGTTCTGTTTCGCAGGGTTTCTTAAACAAGTTGGCAAAGTCGGTACTAGAAAAAGATGTAGCCAGCGGCTTAGAGGCTTTAGAGGAATTGTTATTTCATGGGAAGGATCCTTCAAGGTTTATTGAAGATTTTATTCTATATTATAGAGATATGCTGTTATACAAAACAGCACCAAATCTTGAAGAATCATTAGATAGAGTCTTGCTGGATGAGGAGTTCCGTCAAATTGCTGAGGCTGTTCCTTATGATCAGATTTATCAGCTCATTGAATTGTTAAATAAAACCCAGCAGGATATGCGATGGACTAACCATCCGAGGATCTTTTTGGAAGTAGCAATTGTTAAGTTGTGTCAAACTGAAGGTAAGCAAAAAGAACAAATGTCTTCTGGCCAAATGGTTCAGTTACTTACCAAGATTGAACAGCTTGAGCAAGAATTGCAGCAGTTAAAAACTAATGGACCAGTTGTCCAAGAAGCAGCACCGCAAGCTTCACAAAAACCTGCTCAAAGAAGTTCAAGAAAAGGATTTCAGCCAGCTGTTGGCAGAATAAATGAAGTATTAAAGAATGCGACAAAGAATGATTTAAATCAAATTAAAAGCAAATGGGGCGAAATGAGAGGCCGGTTAATGAAGTCTCATGCGGCTCTATTAAATGAAGCTGAGCCAGTTGCTGCCTCAGCAAATGCTTTTATATTAAAATTTAAGCACGAAATTCATTGCCAAATGGCAATGGATAATAACCGGTTTATCGAGACGGTTACACTTGCTCTGCAGGAATTAACAGGCACTAGGTATAATGTGCTTGGGGTACCAGAAGATCAATGGTTATCGATTCGTGAAAATTTCTTAAGTACTCAGCATCAAGTGGAGGGTGAATCTTCCGAATCCAAACCTGAAGAAGAGCCGCATATTGCGGAGGCCAAAAATCTATTCGGTGCTGAATTTGTTGAAATAATTGACTAATAATTGGAGGTTGAAGGAAATATGCGTGGTGGAATGGGTAATATGCAAAATATGATGAAGCAAATGCAAAAAATGCAAAAGAAAATGGCTGAGGCTCAAGAAGAATTAGGTCAGCAAAAGATTGAAGGAACAGCAGGCGGCGGCATGGTGACTGTTATTGTAACAGGACATAAAGAAGTGGTAGATGTACAAATCAAACCTGAAGCTGTAGATCCTGATGATATCGAGATGCTTCAAGATCTTGTTTTAGCGGCAACAAATGATGCCTTGAAAAAGGTAGAAGAGCTCACAAATAATACAATGGGCCAATTTACAAAAGGAATGAATCTTCCGTTTTAATTAATTGATCCAGTCTATGCGCCTTTTTAAGGCGCATATGCTTTTCTAGGAGAGGAATAATAAATAATGCACTATCCAGAACCGATTTCTAAGTTGATTGACAGTTTTATGAAGCTTCCCGGTATCGGACCTAAAACGGCTGCTCGTTTGGCTTTCTATGTTTTAAGTATGAAAGAAGATACTGTGCTGGATTTTGCTAAAGCACTTGTAAATGCCAAACGAAACTTATCCTATTGTACAGTTTGTGGTCATATTACAGATCAAGACCCGTGCTATATATGTGAAGACCAGCGCCGAGATAAGAGTACAATTTGTGTTGTCCAAGATCCAAAGGATGTAATTGCCATGGAAAAGATGAAGGAGTTCAATGGGATGTACCATGTACTTCACGGTTCCATTTCACCTATGGATGGTATAGGCCCAGAGGATATTAATATTCCTGACTTATTAAAACGTCTCCACGATGAAACTGTTCAGGAAGTGATCTTAGCAACCAACCCTAATATCGAGGGTGAGGCAACAGCGATGTATATTTCTCGCTTACTTAAGCCATCGGGCATAAAGATTACAAGAATTGCTCACGGATTACCTGTTGGCGGAGACCTCGAATATGCGGATGAAGTTACTTTATCTAAAGCTCTAGAGGGTAGAAGAGAACTTTAAAGCGAAAAGCAGAGTCCGGGGGAATAAAGATGTTTTTTCAACGTAAAGGGTGGCTGCGTAAGGAGTTTGATGAAAAACTTTTAACACAGCTACAAGAATATAAAGAACATTGGCAGGAGCAAAAACAATTATTAGATAAAAGTTTTGATCCTTCAGAGGAAGCAATATGTCATACGAAAATTGCTCAGGTAAAATACTTCTTTCTACTAAAAGAAGCAAAAAACAGAAATGTAAGTATTAAAAGGTAAATAGAAAGCTATCCCTATCCAGGTCTATTTTTTATAACTTGTACATATGTTGTTATAAAAGAGAGTTTGAAGGGGGATAGCTTTTTTGGAACCAATTGTAATCATATCGATATTAGGCGGGCTCATACTAATTCTTCTATTCTCAGGAGCTCCTTTTAAGCCAGCTAGGTTTATTGGTCAAGCTGTTGTAAAAGTATTAATTGGAGCGCTATTGTTGTTCTTCTTAAATACAGCTGGTAATAGTTTTGGTATTCATGTGCCGATTAATTTTGCAACATCAGCGGTATCGGGTTTTCTTGGTATCCCAGGTCTAGTAGCGCTGGCTGCGATTCAAAAGTTTATTATCTAGTCGTACTAAAACCGCTGAAAAACAGCGGTTTTTTGTGCGACGGGCAGTCCCGTAGAGTGTTGACTCAGTCAACACTCTTCTTTTCATTATTTAACAGAGACGTCATCTCGATGAAACGACTGGATGATGATAACGAAATGGAATCCC
>NZ_JACWFG010000022.1 GCF_019749295.1 Neobacillus niacini | reverse complement strand
TACTAATCGTTCGAGGACTTAACCAATTTTTATGCGAACTCGTTTTACACACTTCTTCTGAAATTATCTAGTTTTGAGGGAACGAAACCTCAACAAAATAGTCTGGCAATAATGGCGAGAAGGTCACACCCGTTCCCATACCGAACACGGAAGTTAAGCTTCTCAGCGCCGATGGTAGTTGGGACTTTGTCCCTGTGAGAGTAGGACGTTGCCAGGCATAACCCCTTTGGGGTTTTTATTTTCCGGATTTTTAGTAATGGCCCCTTGGTCAAGTGGTTAAGACACCTCCCTTTCACGGAGGTAACACGGGTTCGAATCCCGTAGGGGTCACCAAAGTTTTTTCGGCCCTAGCGAAAATAACTTTCCATCGCGATAGTGAACAATGAAATTCAATTACTATGGAGGATTAGCTCAGCTGGGAGAGCATCTGCCTTACAAGCAGAGGGTCGGCGGTTCGATCCCGTCATCCTCCACCAAATTTTATTCACGATAGTGAAAATAACAATTAATATTATATGAATTGAAGTTAATCTTCGATATATGCCGGGGTAGCTCAATTGGTAGAGCAACTGACTTGTAATCAGTAGGTTGGGGGTTCAAGTCCTCTCGCCGGCACCAAATTTTTTTCGCGATAGCGAAAATAAATTTCCTTGTATGAGCCATTAGCTCAGTTGGTAGAGCATCTGACTTTTAATCAGAGGGTCGAAGGTTCGAGTCCTTCATGGCTCACCAAAGTTTTTTCGCGTTAGCGAAAGTAACTTTCATTTTGCTCAAGCAAAATAATCCATATGCGGGTGTGGCGGAATTGGCAGACGCACCAGACTTAGGATCTGGCGCCGCAAGGCGTGGGGGTTCGACTCCCTTCACCCGCACTTAATTTATTTTCTATAATATAATTTTTTTACAAAAGAGTAGCAATGCGGAAGTAGTTCAGTGGTAGAACACCACCTTGCCAAGGTGGGGGTCGCGGGTTCGAATCCCGTCTTCCGCTCCATTTTAATGCGCCCGTAGCTCAATTGGATAGAGTGTCTGACTACGGATCAGAAGGTTATGGGTTCGACTCCTTTCGGGCGCGCCATATTTATACGGGAAGTAGCTCAGCTTGGTAGAGCACTTGGTTTGGGACCAAGGGGTCGCAGGTTCGAATCCTGTCTTCCCGACCATTTTCATTAAACGCATTTGGGGCCTTAGCTCAGCTGGGAGAGCGCCTGCTTTGCACGCAGGAGGTCAGCGGTTCGATCCCGCTAGGCTCCACTTATTCGGAGGAATACCCAAGTTTGGCTGAAGGGATCGGTCTTGAAAACCGACAGGCGGGTCATACCGCGCGGGGGTTCGAATCCCTCTTCCTCCTCCATTAATATAAATTAGTTTTAGAAGAACACTTAAATAAGTTGGTCCGGTAGTTCAGTTGGTTAGAATGCCTGCCTGTCACGCAGGAGGTCGCGGGTTCGAGTCCCGTCCGGACCGCCATTTTTATATCAGTAGGTTAACTCTACTGTTGATATAGATATAGGTTATGTATGGCTCAGTAGCTCAGTCGGTAGAGCAAAGGACTGAAAATCCTTGTGTCGGCGGTTCGATTCCGTCCTGAGCCATCATTTTTTTTGAATTTTTATATACGGAGGGGTAGCGAAGTGGCTAAACGCGGCGGACTGTAAATCCGCTCCCTCAGGGTTCGGCGGTTCGAATCCGTCCCCCTCCACCAAGTTATTTCACATTAGTGAAATAACCAAAGTTCTTTGCAAAGCAAAATAAACATCATGGCGGTTGTGGCGAAGTGGTTAACGCACCTGATTGTGGTTCAGGCATTCGTGGGTTCGATTCCCATCAGCCGCCCCATTTATTTTTATTAACTTGAGTTAGTTCTTTTAACAGTTGGGCAGCATAGCCAAGTGGTAAGGCAGAGGTCTGCAAAACCTTTATCCCCGGTTCAAATCCGGGTGTTGCCTCCAATATTAATATGCGGGTGTAGTTTAGTGGTAAAACCTCAGCCTTCCAAGCTGATGTTGTGAGTTCGATTCTCATCACCCGCTCCATTATTATTCCGCAGTAGCTCAGTGGTAGAGCTATCGGCTGTTAACCGATCGGTCGTAGGTTCGAGTCCTACCTGCGGAGCCATTCCTTTGAAATTAAGGGCAGTAAGTCTGTTCCTTTTTATAATCGATATATTTAGAAAAACCACCTTTAAGAAAATAATTATTTTCTTAAAGGTGGTTTTTCTTTTTCTAAATTAGTTTCAATATGGTTTTAGGAATGGTACGCACTTCTTTTATTCCCTTTCTGGACTTCGATTTCACTTCGTAACCCTTTCACTAATGAGAAGCACATGATAATCATGATAATCGCAAACGGCAGGGCTGCTGCAATTGAGGCCGTTTGCAAAACATTCAACCCGCCAGCTAACAGCAATACTGCAGCCAAAGCGGATTGAATGACACCCCAGGTCATTTTTATTTTATTAGAAGGATTTAATGTACCGCCTTCGCTTAGCATTCCTAGTACAAAGGTGGCAGTATCGGCAACGGTTATATAATAAATGGCTACCACTGCAAATCCTAAAATACTTAACACAGAACTTAATGGTAGATAATCAAAGAAGGTAAAAATAGCTAAAGAAACGTTTTCGGTTATATTTTTCGCCAGATCATGGCTGCCTGTATTCTGAACAATCTCAAGTGCAGAGCCGCCAAATATGGACATCCAAAGACATGTTCCTAAGGTAGGAACAATTAGGACACCAATAACAAACTCCCTGACCGTTCTTCCTTTCGAAACCCTTGCAATAAACATACCCACAAATGGTGCCCAAGCAATCCACCATGCCCAGTAAAAAAGCGTCCAGGAGGCAATCCATTCTCCTTCCCCAAAGGGCCTCAGCCTTAAACTCATATGTATAAAGTCACTAATATAGAGTCCTGTTGTATTAAAGAAAACTTTAATAATCGTCATAGTGGGTCCGACGATTAAAATCATCACCATAATCGCAAAGGATAGAATCATGGCCGCATTCGATAAGTATTGAATACCTTTTTCCAAGCCTGTATTAATGGAAATGATAAAAAGGACTGTAGCGACTGCAATGACAATCAGCTGTACGAATAATTCATTGGGAACTCCGAATATTTCATGCATTCCGGCTGTTACCTGCATGGCACCTAGACCTAATGAGGTTGCGATACCAAAAACAGTTGCAAAGATAGACAGGATATCAATGGTTTTTCCAATCGGTCCGTAAATTCGATCACCCAAGAGCGGGTGGAAGGCCGAACTTATGGCTGCCGGAAGCCTTTTGTTATATTGAAAAAAGGCAAGAGCTAGACCAATTATCGTGTAAATGGCCCATGGATCTAGACCCCAGTGGAAAAAAGTATATTTCATGGCTGTATTGGCTGCGTCAACAGTGTATCCTTCCCCATATGGAGGAGTTGTATAGTGCGTTACTGGTTCAGCAACACTCCAGTACACGATTCCGATTCCCATACCAGCACCGAATAGCATAGCAAGCCAAGATGCTGTGTTAAAATCAGGTCGATCTGTTTTCTTTCCCAAACGGATATCACCATATTTAGAAAACAATAAATAGATGGAAAAGATAACAAAGAATAGGGTAGCACCAAGATATACCCATCCGAGGTAATCGATTGAACCATTATAGATAATATCGGTAACTTTGGTGAGATTATCAGTAAAAAAAACTCCCCAAACAATAAAAATGAGCGTAAGTAATAAGGAAATGATGAAAACACTGTTTCCCGCATTCTTTTTGCTGTCCATAGAAACCTCCTAGTAGTGCTTGGTGTCGGGTAAATGATTGTTAGAATTTGATAGGTAGTACATCACCTATCAAGGAGATTATAGAGAAATTCCCACGTTTTACTGTTCATCAACTCATCTTGGGGAACTTCTAATCCGCCCCCAAGGTAAACGGTTTGGTCTTTGATTGCGACCACCATTGCTTCGACGATTGAGTCATTGCCTGTCCTTTTATAAATGTCTCCTAACGATGGTAATGGCCCGCTGGTGGTCTGCCCTAGGGTTCCGGAGTCGTTTACGCTCTCGTCATCATCATTTGCCATGTCTTTTCTATCGATGGAATTACTGTCAGGAGCTCGGCCAGGTACCATTAATAAATATTCATTATGTTTGACTCCGTGTGAATTACTTGTGATAACACCTTTGTTATCTGCACTTTCAACCAAGTCAATCTCATTTAATGAATAGGTATCTAAGGAATCTTGCATGGGGTTGTTTATTAATATATAATCTCCTGCTTCTGCTTTTCGATCCTTTCTGAGCGTGTATGCTTTATGATTAAAAATAAAGCTGTCATATTCCTTCGGCTTGTATTTTTCGACACTTGCAGCATTGGTGATATGCTGTGTTAAATCCCTCATTTTAATAAGATGGACAGACAATTTATACATGGGTTTTACCCCATATACCTTATGCAGCTCATTGTTGTAATAAACAAATTGCCCTTTTCTAACTTGATACAGTTTCACGGATCAATCTCCCTTCCACAACCATTTATAGTAAGTTGGATAATCACACGAAGAAAATTTGATTCTATTATTGTTAGGTTGTCTTATAAAGGAAAATACTATTCTGTTTAGAATAGGAAGACAAGGGAAGAAGAAAAGGGATAAACCTGTCTCATTGGAGTTATTATTCGGACAAGAGATGGTGTAAGAGACGAGAGCCTGTCTATTTATAAATAGAAAAAAGCCGCTGTACTATCAGCATAGATAGTACGGCGACTTTTTTAGTTAGGGTTGAGTTACCACGGTAAAACTGCTTAAAAACGTAATTTCATTAATTCCGAATAAGATAATCGAACGCACCTAAGGCTGCAGTAGCACCAGATCCCATAGAGATAATAATCTGCTTATAAGCGCTATCTGTACAGTCACCTGCAGCAAATACGCCAGGGATGCTTGTTGCACCATGCTTATCGACAACGATTTCGCCCATGCGAGTACGTTCAATACCTTCGCCTAACCAGTCTGTGTTTGGGACAAGACCGATTTGAACGAAAATACCTTCTAATTCGATATGCTTAACTTCTTCCGTTTCACGGTCCAGATAAGTAATACCATTTACTTTGTCAGTACCCATAATTTCTTTTGTTTGAGCATTCTTGATAACTGTTACATTTGGCAGGCTGTTAAGACGCTCCTGCAGAACGGCATCAGCTTTCAGTTCAGCTGCAAACTCTAGAACAGTTACGTGCTTAACGATTCCAGCAAGGTCGATGGCTGCCTCGATACCAGAATTACCGCCGCCAATAACAGCAACACGCTTTCCAGCAAACAATGGACCATCACAGTGTGGACAATACGCTACACCTTTGTTCTTGAACTCTGCTTCACCTGGGACACCAACATTGCGCCAGCGGGCACCAGTTGAAAGGATGACGGTTTTACTTTTTAGAACCGCACCGTTTTCAAGCTCAATTTCCACAAATTCATTTTTCTCCAAAGATTTAGCACGCTGAAGATTCATTACATCAATGTCGTATTCCTTGACGTGCTCTTCAAGACTTGCTGCCACTTTAGGACCTTCTGTATATTTCGTACCGATAAAGTTCTCGATACCCATTGTATCCATAACCTGACCGCCAAAGCGTTCAGCGACGATTCCTGTACGAATCCCTTTACGAGCGGCATAGATTGCTGCACTCGCACCAGCAGGACCGCCGCCAACAACAAGCACATCAAATGGTTCTTTATCAGAAAGCTCGGAAGCATCTGTACCAGAACCCATTTTCGCAAGGATTTCCTCAATACTCATACGGCCGCCGCCAAAGTTTTCTCCGTTTAGGAAAACCGTTGGAACTGCCATGATGTTCTTGCTCTCAACTTCAGCTTTATAGGCTGCACCATCAATCATAGTATGTGAAATACCAGGGTTGAGGATGCTCATGATGTTCAGGGCTTGTACCACATCAGGACAGTTGTGGCAAGTTAAGCTGATGTATGATTCAAAGCGATATTCGCCTTTGATTGCTTTAATTTGGTCAATCACTTTCTGATCAACCTTTGGTGCTCTACCGCTAACCTGCAAGAGAGCCAATACTAAGGAAGTGAATTCATGTCCTAGAGGAATACCAGCAAATGTTACACCAGTGTCTTCACCGATGCGGTTTACACTAAAGCTTGGTGTTCTCTCTAGTTCTGTTCTTTCAACCTTAATGTGGGATGACATGGTTGCTAATTCATCAATTAACAGCAGCATGTCGCGGGATACGTCATCGGTTCCTGCGCTGACTTTAAGAAGGATATCGCCTTCCATCAGCTGAAGATACTGGGATAACTGTGCTTTTATATCTGCATCTAGTAACATTTTTAATCTACTCCTTAAATTTTACCTACTAGGTCAAGGCTTGGCTTAAGTGTTTCAGAACCTTCTTGCCATTTAGCCGGGCAAACTTCACCTGGATTGTTGCGAACATATTGTGCTGCTTTAATTTTGTTAACAAGAGTGCTTGCATCACGGCCGATACCGTCTGCGTTGATTTCCATAGCTTGTACAACACCATCTGGATCGATGATGAACGTTCCGCGTTGTGCAAGACCTTCTTCTTCGTCAAGTACATCAAATGCACGAGTAAGCTTTTGAGATGGGTCACCAATCATAATGTACTCAATTTTGCTGATAGCAGGTGAGTGGTCGTGCCATGCTTTATGTGTAAAATGAGTATCTGTTGATACAGAGTATACTTCAACACCAAGATCTTTTAATGTTGCGTATTCATTTTGTAAGTCTTCTAATTCAGTAGGACATACGAATGTGAAATCAGCAGGATAGAAGCATACAACGCTCCATTTACCTTTAAAGTTTGCTTCTGAAACAGTGATAAAATCTCCGTTTTGGTATGCGTTTGCTGTAAATGCTTGGATTTCTTTACCGATTAATGACATTATCTATTTCCTCCTAAAATTTGTTTGGAAAAATCGAACTGCATTTTTCCTTTGTTGTGAGAATAGTTCACAACAAATAGTAATAACTAAATTAGAATAATTCTAATACAATGCTTATTATCATATATAACCCACACTCTTGTCAACCTGAAAGATTACTTTTTTTAGAACATTTTGTGTCAACCCCTTATAAAAACCATTATTAATTAAAAAAACACTGCATTCCTAATTGAGAAAGAGGATGCAGTGTTTTTGTTAATATTAATTTAGTATGGTCACTTTTAATTGTTTTCTTCCAAAATTGATGGCATCCTGTTTATTAGGAATAAAGACATCAATTTTATTTCCTTTAATCGCTCCGCCTGTATCTCCGGCGATGGCTTCACCATAGCCTTCAACATGAACTTTGCTTCCGAGCGGAATTACCGATGGGTCAACGGAGATGACCTTTTGATTTGGATTTTCTATAAGGTTAATTCCAGTTGCTGTGATTCCAGAGCAGCCTTCACAGGAAGCTGTATAGGCTGTTGCTTCAACAATAATTTCCTTAGAACTAGGTGCAGCGGCTTCTGGTGCAGGAGCACTTTCAACTGGTGCTGGTGCCGCGGCTTCTACAGCAGCAGGAGCACTTTCAGTTTGTGCAGGAGCTGATGCTGGTGCTTCAACTGCAGGTGTGCTTTCAGCTGGTGCAGCAGGTTGTTCTGGTTTATCTGTTAAAGAAATAGTAGTATTTTTTACACCTTCAAAGATTACTAGATTTAATCCTGGATGGATGAGATCACTATGTAGTTGGTTCCAATCTTTGATTTGTGAAACAGTAACCTGATGATTCATGGCTATGTCCCACAATGTGTCGCCTTTTACAACGGTATATCTTTTTTCAGGGGCTACGGTTAGTATATCCCCAGGATGTATGAGATCTGAGGTGAGATTATTTAATTTTTGGATATTTTCTACAGACGTATTATTTGCACGTGATAGAGCCCAAAGCGTGTCTCCTTTTTGTACAGTGATTGATGCCGCTTGTACATTAGCACTTACAGTTACTGAGAGTACAGCAACGGCTAAAATCGAAATCATTTTCTTAAGCATTCTTTTACCCTCCATGTTCTTTGGTTGCTAATTTTTAATAATCGTAACATAGAATATTCTGAGAAAAAGAACAGGGAGGTGTTAATTCGTTTACATCCATGGCATTTATATTGCGATAACATTTCTGCAATATTCTAGTAATCTTAAAGTAATATCTGAAGAGGAGACCGCTATGAACATTATTACTATAGAAGAAATCGAAAACATGCTTGAAAGGTTACATCCCAAATTAGATGTTTCTACTCTTATTCAAATTGAGGATAAAGACTTATCAAAGATATTAAAGCATTATTGGTTCTTGCAGCAGTGTGAACGGGATATCCAAGCTCATTTTTCTTTTACATACAAAGAGATCCTATATAGTCAATACTATTGGTTTGTTCAATTTAAACATCATTACTTTTTAAAAATTGGATATGATGGAGGCCTGGATGAACAGTTGGGGCTCCTGATTGAAAAAATATGTAACGAAGTAGGAGAAGCCGTAGATTGGCAATTCCTTGAAGATATAGACAACCATCTTTAGGAGATATGGTAAAATAATAAAAACCGATTGGCTAGGAGTTTGGTCTGCGATGATTGTTAATGATATTGAAATAATAGAAGGCTCCATTGATGATTTAAAGAGTGTTTATCAGCGTTTTACTACATACTTTGCAAGCGATGAATTAAAAAGGTATCAGCATTTTAAGCTGCTTATGTCAAAAAAGAACTACAAGTTACTGTTGGCAAAAGATCCTATCATTGACGAGATAGTAGGATATGCCTTTATCTACGAGTTCAATCAGTTGCAGGCAATTTGGCTTGATTATATGGCAATCGATAACCGATTTCGGAGTTCAGGGTATGGGGCTCAATTATTTAAGGAACTTACTAAATGGGCTGGGGGAATTTTTATCGAAGTGGAAATCCCGGAAGAAAACGAAGGGGGCACCAGAGAAAATCAACTAAGAAGAATAACCTTTTATGAAAGGTTAGGGGCTAAAGTGTTACCTATCCCATATCAATTGCCGACAAATGAGGGAGGGCTTCCCATGTACCTTTATTTTTGGCAAAGTCATGATATTGAAAGACCTTCTAAAGAACAAATTCAAGAAGCCATTACTGAAGTATTTACCGCCATCCACTCAGATATTAAACATAAAGACGACATATTAATCAAGATTTTTTCTGAATAGAAAAATTGGTGAGTCCGACGGATTCACCAATTTCTTAAACAACTAGATTGCTTCCCCGGTTAACGTGTTAAAGTACTTTTTGATACCAATTAAAGAAAGTACCTGCTTCTTCTTTAGAAACCCCATATAATTCACTTTCATGCAGCGGCTTTGCTTTATTTGTAAACGTAAGGGTTGCAACACCGAATTTCCTCTGTAGCCAGGAATGCTTAACGGTAATTTGCTGAATCCGTTCACGATGGGTGACGAAGGTTTCATTTGTAAATCCACCTTTTCTAATTTGGACAGTCTTTCCATGACGGATATAGCTGGTGAACCAGTAGTCTAGGATGCGCGAGAGAATGGAAAGTCCGAAAACAATTATAGCAGCCCAAAGCCATTCTCTTTTAAAAATGACCAATCCGATAATCGCCAAAATCGTTACATAATAGGGTTGAAGGAGCTTCAGCCACAGAACTTTAAGTGGAAAACGATTCATATTTTCCTCGATATGATAGTGGGGCAGCATGGTATGCAATATCTGGTACGCTTCATGCTTGGGCATAAAAGGATATAATGAACTCGTTTCTTGACTGTCCTCATCCCCAGATGTACTTGCGCTGAGAAGCTTGATGGAGGCTAATCCAAGTATTCGTTTAAGAATGGTCTGCTCCACAATAACAGCTTGCACCTTGTGTTTTTGAATGGAAAAACTGGTGAAATTACCGATCCCTTTTTCAATATAAATTCGTTCAGTGTCATTGCTAATGACATAATTACCATACTTCATCGAGGTCTTGATAAACCCAATCCCGACAGATAAGACAAGTGCTAGAACAAAAAGAACGATCAACATCCACCAATGGATTAATAAATAGTCAAGAGCATTTTCAGCCGATTCCTCGATTTGAAAGAATTCTGCTAGATTGAAATAAATGGCTGTTAAGATTGGAAAAATGGCTAAAAAGCTAAATGACGTAAAGGATGCCTTTACTATATCCTTTTTTGTTGAGCGGAAATGTACTGTTCGCTTTGAGCGATTCTCGATTTCTCCATCATTTACTGCCGCAATCGGCTCTTTTCCACTTTCCAGCGAGAGAAGGATTCGCTGCTTCTCGCCTTCAGTAATGACTGGAAAGGTAAAAGTGGCATTATCCCCAATTGTCCCGGTTTCAAGACTTAGGGAGGTTAGTCCGAACCAGCGGTGAACGAAAGTAGTGTTTGAAACTTGGTTATGGATACGGTCTATAGCCACGGTACGCTGCCTTTTGACGAATATCCCCTCATAAACCACAATGGAATCACCTGCGATTTCATATCGGTGGTAAAACCATTTTAATAAAATCGAAAGTATGGTAATGACACAGGCAATTACAAATATGTAACGTCCCCATAAAACCCATGTTGCGGTAGATGCTGCTTTTAAAACAAATAAAAAGAGAAAAAAACCAATGGAGCCTTTGAAGAAGGATAACAGCTCTACGACTATGAAAGCGGGGTGGTATCGTTTTATACCTTCGTTCATGTTTATTTTTCTCCTTTCGCTGATTCTTGATCTTGAATTTTTGCAAATACAGCGATTTGAGCTTTTAGTCTTTTTGCTTCATCACGTGGAATGGCTGGAATAATATGATTGGAAGCGGTGGTTCCAATTTCAATATTGTACAGTCCGTAGCGCCGCATAATCGGACCCTGTTCCGTTCGGACATATTCTACTTTTTCCATCGGTATTAAAGTGTGCTGTTCTGACCATTTTCCTCGCTTCATTTGAACAAATTGGTTATCAATACTATATCTCCAAGTTTTTTGTAAGTAAGTTGGTTCAATGAAAATGGAATAAATGGACGAGACAAACGTTAATCCTAAAAGAATATAAAGGACAAGGCCGATCCAAACATACCACCCAAAGTTTTCCTCACATACAACCAAAATAGCCAGGATCAATATGGCTATACTATGTCCAATCGTATTTGATATTCTCCACACTTTCACCGCATCATTCGAAATTGTTTCCGTTGGTTCCTCAATAGCTAAGTACATTCCTTTCACCTCAATAGATTTTACGAGAAAAGGAAGATAATGGTTTCATTTTTCGCTATATTTTTACAAAATATAGAATCTAAGAATAGGTGAGCCATGTCAATGTGAAAAGGAAGGGATTTATTTTTCTATTAAACTTGATATTAGTTATTAATTCCTATTTAACATAGTTTAATCATTTGGTAATATATGAGAATATTAGGGGTGAACTTCCAAATGCGTCTATCATAGAAACGCAAGCTGTTTAATAGGCTCTGTTTTTATTCATTGTTGATTTTCTTGGAGGGTTGAGAATTCATAGGCGGAGAATTTCCGGCTATTGTTTATAGAGGAACCTTAAGAGCAGATATATGCGGAGATATTCCGCTTAACTGCTTTAAATAAGACAAATTACAAGGATTTAGAAACAATAAGCGGAAAAACTCCGACTATTTTTAAGGAAATATGGGTATTTCACGATTTAAACGGAAATTCTCCGCTTATTTTCAAAACACAGTGAAATCAACATTCAGTTTTAACAGAGTCAATTTATAAAAAGGAATTGCCAAGATGAAAATCATGATGAGACTTCATATTATCTACTATCTATGCTTATTACTTTTTATTCTAAACATCCCCCAGCTTTCAACTGATGCAAATATTTTAAAAATCATTTTGTTCCTGCTTACGATTGGGGTATTCATCTTTTTATGTACCTATTATATTGTCCTCTCCTTTAACAGAAAGATCAGCGGTGTTAGGAAATTCTCTAATCTTAATGTGGGGATTATGTGTGGTGCTATTATTTTATACCTGACATTCGGGCATAACATCTATATGAAAATGAACAGCCTGGCGGGGCTTCTAACGCTCTTTATTCTTCTATTTATTGTTTCAAATATACTAACCTATAAAGTCAAAAAAATAATGGAAGAACATGAGATTGATTTTATGGAAGAGGTTAAGTTGTTTTATAAAATGGGGCAAGCCCTTGATGAAACACCCATCAATCATGCAATTACTAGACTTGACTATCTATTTTATGGATTTAGTATCGCTGTCTTTATAGCTGAAGATATCTATATATTTGCTGGTGTTGTAGGAGTCATTTTGATTTTATCGATTAAATATCTAGGGGCAATCAAATCAGAGTTTTTGAAAAGTGGGTTACTAACGGTAATGGAAACCCGTTTATCTATTGGGTGCTATTATTTCTTTTATTTAATTTCAATAGTGTGGATGATGTTTATTTCAAACCTGTCCACTTTGTTAGTGGGGGCTGCTAGTTTATTAGCAATAAAAATATATATTCGAAGAATTGCTGAAAAGGTTTATGAGGAAAAAAATAATTTATACAAAATGTAATGACGATCACTTCACTGAAAAAAGTCGACTCACTTAAATTGAGAATCGACTTTTTTTCTTTCTACGCGTTATTCTTAAATTCTTTTATACTATATAGTTCTTTATATTCTGTCCAGCTTATTTTTCGTTTCAAATACTCACTAAAAGAATGATTGCTTTTTTCTTGAGATTTATAATAGAGCGAGGAAATATAGCTTTGTAATCGAACTTCTATCATGAAATAATATCGATGGCTTTTTTCTAATACAGGAATGTCCATCACCTTTATTTTCTGTCCAAAGCTATTTTTGAATTCTAGGCTTTTACATACCAAAATATCATCTTCTTTTTCCATTTTCTTTCTATTATACCTCATTAGCAGGATAAAGCGTCAAAATATTGTTACTATTTAATGAATATATAAAAACCCCAGACTCTTTAAGAATCTAGGGTTTAACTGCGATTTATGCTAATCTCATTTTGAAATCCTGATAGCCGAATTCACGTACAACAGTGCAGTCACCATTTTTATCTTGGACCGCTATGGCTGGTAAAGGCATGCCGTTAAACGTAGTCGTTTTTACCATAGAGTAAATAGCCATATCGCCGAAAACTAGACGATCTCCGCTTTTTAATGGCTGATCAAAAGAATAATCGCCGATAACATCGCCAGTTAGACAGGTTTGTCCGCCAAGACGATAG
Source organism: Neobacillus niacini (assembly GCF_019749295.1). Classification (GTDB taxonomy): domain Bacteria; phylum Bacillota; class Bacilli; order Bacillales; family Cytobacillaceae; genus Neobacillus; species Neobacillus niacini_D. The sequence continues at coordinate 79,025 of NZ_JACWFG010000022.1, read as the reverse complement.
GTGTATGGCTTTTCGCCCACTTCACCTGAACCAAACAATGGAGGTCGATAAGGCATTTCTAATACATCAGGCATATGGCAGGTTGCAGATGTGTCAAGAATCGCAATCTCAACGCCGTTTCGATGTAAATCAAGAACGGACGTGATTAAATAGCCTGCATTCAGGGCGATCGCTTCACCGGGCTCAAGATATACTTCTAAACCATACTTCTCCTGCATTCTTCTGATACAGTTTTCCAGTCTCGGAATATCGTAATCTTCTCTGGTAATATGGTGGCCGCCGCCAAAGTTGATCCATTCCATTTGTGGAAGATACTGTCCAAATCTTTCTTCCACTGCATTTAGAGTGGTCTCTAAATCATCAGAGTTTTGCTGACATAGGGTATGGAAATGCAGCCCTGACACACCATTAAGTAATTCCGGACGGAAATCCTCTTGTTTTACACCGAATCTAGAACCCGGTGAACATGGATCATAGATTTCATGTCCATCCTGCGTGGAACATTCAGGATTAATGCGTAAGCCGACTTTGCTGCCAGCTGCAAGGGCTTTATCTTTAAACTTCTCCAACTGTGAGAAGGAGTTAAAGATGATATGATCACAAATGGATATAATTTCGTCGATTTCATCTTCACGATAGGCAGGGGCAAAGACATGATTTTCTTTGCCCATTTCTTCGTAACCAAGACGTGCCTCGAATATACCACTTGCTGTTGTACCGCTTAAATATTTTCCAATGAGGGGATACATTGTTGTCATAGAAAAGGCCTTTTGTGCTAAAACTATTTTTGCTCCTGTACGTTCCATGACGCCGTTCAGGATTTTGAGGTTCTTCTCAAGAAGACCCTCATCCACTACATAACAGGGTGTTGGTAATTCTTCGAACCGCATTTTACCTGACAAGCTCCAACTCTTTTTCTTTTGCTGGCTCATCAACAAGCACAGGATTGAAATCTTCTACCCATGGAAGTCCCCATTTGTTTAACTCTTCCATGAATGGATCTGGATTAAATTCTTCAATATTGAATACGCCTGGTTTATTCCACTTTCCGGTCATCACCATTGCAGCACCGATCATCGCAGGAACACCTGTTGTATAAGAGATAGCTTGAGAACCAACTTCACGGTAGCATTCTTGGTGGTCACAAACGTTGTAAACATAATACGTTACCGGTTTTCCGTCTTTTTTACCTTGGAAGATACAGCCGATGTTTGTTTTACCAACTGTGCGTGGTCCAAGTGATGCTGGATCTGGTAAAACTGCCTTTAGGAATTGAAGCGGAATGATTTGCTTTCCTTCGAATTCGATTGGTTCAATGGAAGTCATTCTTACATTTTCTAGCGCCTTAAGGTGAGTAATATAGCTTTGTCCGAATGTCATAAAGAAACGGATACGCTTAAGACCTGGCATGTTTTTCGCAAGAGATTCAAGTTCTTCGTGGTAAAGCAAGTACATATCCTTTTGGCCAACTTCAGCGAAGTTATATTCGCGTTTGATTTCCATTGGCTCAGTTTCAACCCACTCACCGTTTTCCCAGTAACGGCCGTTAGCAGATACTTCACGGATATTGATTTCAGGATTGAAGTTTGTTGCAAATGGATAGCCATGGTCGCCGCCATTGCAGTCAAGAATGTCGATATATTCAATTTCATCAAAGTAATGTTTTAGCGCATAAGCAGAGAATACTCCCGTTACACCTGGATCAAAGCCGCTGCCTAGAAGAGCTGTAATGCCAGCTTTTTCAAAGCGCTCTTTGTAATCCCACTGCCATTTGTATTCAAATTTAGCTGTATCTTCTGGCTCGTAGTTTGCTGTATCCATATAGTGAGTCTTAGTTGCAAGACAAGCATCCATAATCGTTAAGTCCTGGTATGGCAGTGCTAAGTTCATCACGATATCTGGTTTGACTTCATTGATTAAAGCAATCAATTCTTCTACATTATCTGCATCTACTTGTGCTGTAGTAATCTTTGTTTTTGTTGTGCCATCTAATTTTGCTTTTAAATCATCGCATTTTGACTTTGTACGGCTAGCGATACAAATCTCTTCAAATACGTCACTGTTTTGAACACATTTATGAACTGCTACTGATGCCACGCCGCCGGCGCCAATAATAAGTGCTTTTCCCATTCTTCTATCTCCCTACTAAATAAATTTTTTTCCAACAAAAAAAACAAGTGAACAAACGCTTTACAGCGCACAACACTTGTTTTTCGATATCTAATCAATATTAATAAGCACAGTATACCGTAGAAGTATACCCATGGCATAAAAGTCCTAGGACATTATGAAAAAAGGCTCGTTAATATTCAAAAATATATCTTAATAGGATCAGAGTCTATATAGCAAATAATTACTTTTACTACTCTTATTGACCGTTTCACAAGTTGTGTGCATCTGCACTGGTTGTAAAGTAACCAACTTATAAAATTTGAGCTTTTAACTCAATCAATAAGGCAACTAAAGTTGCCAATCGGCATTTGACCCGGCTGTCCGTATGGCCTTAACTTCTTAAGGGAAGTGGTCAAAAAATTATCTGCAGGAAAGACTCGAGGATATATTGAATATCAACTTTCCAATAAAACAACGCTTTATTATATTATCAGAATATAAAATTACTAGCAATAGAAAATTTAATAAATTTTGATGGATGTTACAAAATAAGAGAAAAGCATAGGGGAGTCGGAAATGATGAAAAGCGATTTAATGGGGATGTTAGAATCTCGTAAAGAAGAAATGATTGAAATCCGCCGCCATTTACATGAAAATCCTGAGCTTTCTTTTAAAGAAGAGAAGACAGCTCAGTATATTGCGGATTTTTATAAAGGGAAAGAAGTGGACATTCAAACGAATGTTGGGAATGGTTATGGCATTATCGTTACGATTAAAGGTGGAAAACCAGGGAAAACCATCGGTCTTCGTGCTGATTTTGATGCCCTTCCGATTGTAGAAGAAGCAGATGTTCACTTTAAGTCAAAGAATGAAGGAGTCATGCATGCGTGCGGCCATGACGGACATACGGCTTACTTGTTAGTTTTGGCTGATTGTTTAATCAAGTTAAAGGATTCCATCCCCGGTACCATTAAAATCATTCACCAACATGCAGAAGAAGTCCCGCCTGGCGGGGCAAAAAGTATTGTTGAATCTGGTTTGATTGATGACTTAGATGCGGTTTATGGCATTCATTTGCTGCCAATGGGACCAGCTGGTACTGTAGGTTATCATGCCGGGTATTCCTTCAATGGAAGAGCATACATGAAATTGAAGGTGCAAGGAAGAGGCGGACATGGTTCCTCGCCTCATCTCGCAAACGACGCCATTGTCGCTGCCGCACATTTTGTTACGGCAGCGCAAACCATCGTCAGCCGAAGATTAAGTCCTTTCGATGTAGGTGTCATCACCATTGGATCGTTTGATGGAAAAGGTACATTCAACGTAATCAAGGACAGCGTTGAACTTGAAGGCGATATTCGCTATATGACGGTAGAAACAAAGGAAACGATTGAAAAAGAAGTGAAGCGGATTGTAAGAGGAATTGAAGAAGAATTTGGCGTAACCTGTGAGCTTACCTATACACCAGATTATCCGCCTTTATACAACGACCCTAAGCTTACGGCAATGGTTGCGGAAAGTTTAAGAAGCATGAATGATTCAGATATAAAAGAGGTGAGGGAATTTCCGGCGATGGCTCCATCCGAAGATTTTGCTTATTATGCTGAAAAATTCCCTGCCTGCTTCTTTTACATTGCCTGTACTCCAAAGGGGGCAGAACAGCCTTACTTCAATCACCATCCGAAATTTGATATTGATGAAGAGGCACTTTTAGTAGCTGCGAAATCAGTTGGTCAGGTTGTTTGCAGTTATTATGAATTAAATTAAAAGTCCAAATGAAGGTGCCTGTCACCACAAGGAAAGGATACCCTGTCAAATGACGGTATCCTTTCTCAATTAGTCAGCTAAAATTTCGTTGATTTTTTCAAGCGTTTCACTCGATAGTTTGATGCCTGATGCTTTTATGGTTTCTTCAAGCTGCTCTGGACGACTTGCTCCAACCAGGGCACTAGCTACATTTTGCTGGCGCAGGATCCATGCGATTGCAAGCTGAGCTAATGTTAGATCTTCCTCATAGGCTACCAGCCTTAATTGTTCCACTTTGTCTAAGTTTTGTGGTGTAAGGATATGGGACATGTTTGTGTTCGCTTGCGCAGCACGGCTTCCTTCTGGGACGTTTTCGCCTTTTTTGTACTTTCCTGTTAGTACACCTTGTGCAAGTGGAGAGAAGACTACTTGTCCGATACCGTGCTTTTCGCTGACAGGAATTATTTCTTTCTCAATATAGCGCTGCAGCATGCTGTAGTTTGGTTGATTCACGACAATCCGGTCAAGAAGTTTCTTATCCGCAAGGTGCACGGCTTCAGTAATTTGCTCTGCAGTCCACTCACTAACACCGACATAGAGAACCTTTCCTTGACGCACCAAGTCATCCAAAGCTCTAAGCGTTTCGTGTAATGGTGTTTCAGGGTGGTAACGGTGGCAATAGTAAATATCGATATAATCCATACCAAGACGCTTTAGACTCGCATCGCATTGCTCCATGATGTGTTTACGTGATAATCCCTGATCGTTTGGACCATCACCCATTTGTCCAAATACCTTTGTTGCTAGGACATAAGAGCTCCTTGGATATTTGTTTAATGCCTTACCTACCACTTTTTCAGCTTCTCCACGTATGTAAACATTCGCAGTGTCAAAGAAGTTAATTCCTGATTCATAGGCGAGGTCAATAGATGAAACTGCATTCTGTTCTTCGACATATCCCCCATATGTAAGCCAGCTGCCTAGGCTAATTTCACTAACCTTCAAGCCGGTGTTGCCAAGACGACGATATTGCATAAACAAATTCCTCCCGTCAATTTAATTTTTCTAAACTACTCGTACTATACCATAATATGGGTTTGATTGGGTAAGACAGGAACTGTGTAAGTTTAGAAGGTAGGATGGAGTTACCGTAATGCCGATTTAAATGGTATTCGGGTTAATGCAGGAAGTCTGGAGTGCCCGAAGAGGGTGGAGGAAAGGAATTTGGGTCAATGCAGAGGGGCTGGAGTGACCGAAGAGGGTGGAGGAAAAGCGTTTGGGTCAATGCAGGAGGACTGGAGTGACCGATGTGAATATGGAAAAAACGATTAGGTCAGTGCAGAGAAGCTAGAGTCTATAATAATAAAGAGACATGACCACGAAGACCATGCCTCATTAGAACTACTTCCGTTGAGCAGCCAAAAATACCTTTTGTGCCGCAGCCACTCCTGCTCCTGATTCGAAGGAATAAGAGAAGTCTTGTAAACCAGCTTCGATCAGGGAAACAGCTTGAAGGACATCACTCGGGAAGCAATAGCCCATATGGCCAAAACGGAAAATCTTCCCTTGCAGGTGACCAAGTCCGCCGGCAAAATCAAGGTGGTATTTCTCCTTTAAATGGCTAAGAAACGAAGGCAGATCTATACCTTCCGGTGCACGTATCGCAGTAATGGTCGGTGATGCAAACTCATCGGATGTTAACAATCCAATAGAAAGTGCCCCCATGGCCTCGCGGACCATATTTTTCATTAATTCGTGCCTGGCAACCGTCTGGGCAAATCCACCTTCCTCCTCAATCAAGTCACATACGGCAGAAAGTCCCATAATCAGTGAGATAGCAGGGGTGTTAGGCGTCATTCCTTTGACTGCCCACTCGCGATAGCTTAGTAAATCTAAGTAATAAGCAGGTTTTGAGGTTTCCTCTATTACTTTCCAGGCCCTGTCGCTCACGCTAATCAGGGAAAGTCCTGGAGGGAGCATCATCGCTTTTTGAGAACCGGTTACTAAAATATCAATCCCCCATTGATCCATTTCAGCAGGAGCTCCGCCAAGGCAGCTGACTCCATCGACGATAAATAGAGCGTCTGTATGATCACGAACTACCTTCGCTAGTTTTTCAATGGGGTTTAAGATTCCTGTTGAAGTTTCATTATAGGTAGCAAAAACGGCTTTAATATTCGTTAAAGGTTTTAGAAATTGAATAAGGTCTTCTTCCGTACATGCCTCGCCCCAGCTTTTTTCAAGCTTATGTACCTTGAAACTATTTTTCTCACATATAGAGACGAAATAATCACCAAAGGCGCCGACGGTAATGACTACCACCTCTTCTCCAGGAGAGACCGTATTTACTGCGGCTGCTTCTAGAGCTGCTGTACCGCCTGATGGCAGAAGTAAAATATCTTGTTTTGTTCCGAAAATGGGTTTCACACGTTGGGTGGTTTCTTGATATAACGTGACAAACTCCGGAGTGCGGTGACTAATCATATCCTGGTTCATGACGTGCTGAACCTTTTTAGGAATGGGTGTCGGACCTGGGTGCCTTAAAATATTTGGATACATAAATTCCCCTCCATTTAATAAATAGTAGGCTTCCACTTTTAAGATTCGAGGACTGTATTTGTGTGTATTCCATTTTTGAAAATATGGACATCTCTTACTCTATAATAGTACATATTGGCAGAAAGTCACAGTGTTGGCGGATAATAGGTAAAGGAAAAAGCTTGAGGTTCATCCTCAAGCTTTCTTTAGAACGCACCGGAGCCGCCGCCCCCGCCGCCAGTTCCGCCACCACCACTAGAGCTAGAACTGCCGCCGTCGCCGCTGCTTGTTGATTGATTGGCAGAACGGAAATTTGTAGAGGTCATTGGTCCGATATAGGCAATAGAGTAAAAGAGTGCGTCATCATAAGAATTACGTTCAGGCGGAGTAAAAGCTGTGATGAGTTCATCATTTTTCCTATTAACGTCGTTACTGCTGATTCCAAGACCGTAAATATAAGCACGCATGCGATCTTCTTCGGACCATTTCTCCCAATCTGATCGGGATGTTTCTTTAAAGGTCGTTTTAAACTGCTTCCAGTCTAAGAGTATTCGGGCACCCTCCCAGGTCTTGGGACGATAGGCAATAGCATAGATGATAACTGTAAGAAACAATAGGAGTGCTGCAAAAAATGGGCCCAGAAGATCATAAATCGGAAAAAAGAATAAAAATGGCAGCATTAAGATGCTCGAAAAACCAATGAGAAAACGATAGGTCTTTTTATTTTCGTAAAGAGAATAACTTACCACTTCTTCTTTAATGGCACCGAGCCATTGTGTTTGAAATAAGTGGTATTGAGAGTGGTTTTTCTTGTTTTTTGTATACGCGCTTAAGTCATCAAAGGTAAAGGAAGATTTACTGCCGATTTTCTCAAAAAGCCATTCCATCAATATATTCTCATGCTTATGTTTGCCTTTTGAGCTAAGTTTCTGAAACTGGTCATCATCGGTTTTAGACACATACCCCTGGCGTACCAAATCTAGTAAAGCTGCGGCCATCGCTTGCGGTGGAAGATAGCTGCTGTTTGTAAAATAGATGGTAGCCGGTAAACTCATGATTTGCTTAGGAACTGAATGGAATTGGGTTCCTTCACGCATGAGGCTGTGGCTTTTGGAACGCGCTGCCATCCAATCGCGCAAGATAAGCAGGAACAATAAAATGGCAAAAGTCGGGAGTCCTATTTTACTAATGGTAGATAGTGTGTCCGTTGTTTTAGCATCTGCTTCAGCCTCTTTAATGAGCCCTTGTTCTGCATTAAGGATGTCCTCTTTCATCGGTTTATCAGCGGTGAGAGGCGCATTTGGAAAAAGACTGGCAGGATAGGCCGCACGGATATCAGCATTCGTATTACTAGGAACATAGCCTAATTTAAAAAGGACGGACCCATCTTCCTGAATGGTTTCAGTCTTAAACGCCTCGTCGTACCCAAAGGCAATCACATCTTCCGTCTGTGCAGGAGGGTGAATACTGATCGAGATATCCTCATAGTCAGATTCATTTCGGTCATCAAAAAACGGCCAATAAAATTGCACCACATCCTGATAGACCTCTAATCCATTTTCAATAGTATAGTGAAGCTTCACTGTAATGGTCTCGTCCTCACCTTTTCGGTGGACCTTATATAAGTTATCTTCTTTTTCAATTCGTAAATTTTTACCATTCTCGGTTGCCGTAAATTGGCTGATAGCAGCTCCCTCTTTCGGAACCACTTCACGGGTAATCCCGCCAAATTCGCCTTCAAACGCATACGTATGCGTTTCTTCTACTTCCACATTCCCGTTATCGCGCAGAAAAGCATCAATTTTTACATTGGTAATCGAAAACTCCACAGCCAAACTTTGGTGGGGGAAGAGAAATAAGAGTGCAGCCAATAGAAAGCTTGTTAACCATGTTTTCTGCATATTTGTGTCACCTTCTTTCCAAGTACTAGTTATACGAATGAATGCGAAGAGAAGTTTCATAATAATTTCCAAGGGTTCCTGAAAAAGGAGGGATGTTCATTCGAAAAGAAACGAGTATACGATAGTAAGAAAATAATTATTTATAAAAATAGGAATAACCTTAGATAATGATAATAATATCCTAATAGGATATTTGGAGATTATGGACTATTATCCTACTAATTGAAATTACTTGAGAGGAGATGGTGGGAATGAAGTTTTTACAAACAAAAGCTTGGATCCTTTTACTTCTCATACAAGTTTTGATGCTAATTATCAGTATTTCGGGGGAAAACGGACCTGTGGCTGAAGGTTCCGTTTTACACGCTTATTTATCAAATGATCAAACCGCTGCTGGAATTGAATTAAAGCTGCGTGGATCGTTGGTCATTGGCATGACTTTATTTGGTATTGCCATTCTAACAAATGCCTATCGTAAAGGTCTTCGTTGGTCTTGGTATGTATGCTGGGTGTACCCGTTATTCTTTATCCTTCATATCATCGGTTTTGGTACCTTCATGCCAGACGTTATATTTTTATTGCTATCTATAGCGGCACTGCTTTTATCTTATAAGAATTTTTTCAAAGCTGAAAACAACTAAATAGTACAGAAAAATATATAAGGAATACTCAAGATTCTGTTGGAACGAGGGCGCATTTTTAAAAAACAGGAAAGTGACTTCCTGTTTTTTTATTTGTTTTCCTTGCTATCTATCTCTATAATTTTAGATAAATGGTAGACTCTGGGAGGAAGCAGCATGAAACGAGTAGCGGTATATTGCGGTTCAAGTTTGGGTGCTTCGGAAAGTTATAAAACAGGAGCCATCCAATTAGGGAAAGAGCTTGCGAAACGAAATATTACATTAGTTTACGGCGGTTCAAGTATTGGTTTGATGGGAGCTGTCGCGGATACGGTGCTGAGTGGAGGCGGCCATGCGATTGGTGTAATTCCTAAAATTCTTGAAGAGCGCGAAATCTCCCACAAAGGGTTAACGGAACTGATAACAGTTGAAACGATGCATGAGCGAAAAGCAAAAATGGCAGATTTGGTGGATGGATTTGTGGTATTGCCTGGCGGGACGGGGACACTCGAAGAGTTTTTCGAAGTATTTACCTGGGGGCAGATTGGGCTTCATCAAAAGCCGTGCGGTCTTCTCAATATCAATCATTATTATGACCCGCTGATTCGTTTGTTTGAGCATATGATTGACCAAAGATTTCTACAGGAAAAATTTCGGACAATGGCAATCATTGAGGAAGAACCTGCGGTGTTATTAGATAAATTTCTAAATTATGAAGCTCCCTCGGTAAAGGCATTTGAATAAGAAAACATAGGAAAAAAGCAGTGATTTCACTGCTTTTTTTCGTTTCAATTAGGATAGTGACTGAATGGATAAATAAATACAGATAGCTGCCGCGGTAAATAAGAGGATAGATAGGAAACGGTTCATTTTCAACTTTATTCCAATAGCCGTAAAAAAGAGGGCTGCTGCCAACTTGGAAAGACTCTCATAAAAAGAAGTATCAGAAAAATAAGAGCTGCTAAAAATGACTGAGAAAAGAAACGATATGGAGATTAATAATCTAAACCATAGTGGTTCTTTTAGGAATAGTTGAACCATAAATTTTATCCGCTGCATGTCGGTAAACTCCCTTCGAGAAAGCATATGATAGTTTTTTAAAAAGTAACCCTTTATTTTTCTTGAATTTTCAATTACACGGGAACCTATGCAGGTAAAGACGGTTTGATTATATCATTCTAGTTTACGGGCCATATCTGAATGAAAGGAGGGAGACGAAAGTGAAACCTAAAATGAAAAAAAGAGATTTAATAGATCGCGACTCGATATGGATATTGAAGAGGTTGGAATATCAAATTACCTGAAAGAGCTAATTGCCATACTTGAAAAGATTGGTGCAGATAATTTTGCGCGTATCGTGGATAGATATGGCGAGGAAATGTGGAGAATATATGTGGCACTAGGAAAAGGTGAACTAGAAGAGGAACCTTTCTATAACATTATCGAAAAGGCAGACAATGAATATTGGACAATCAATCCTAACATTGGAGAATTATTAGAAGCCTACTTTGTTAAAATTCATACTGAAATTATTGATGTTCAAGAAGATTAATAATGCTGCAAACCCTTGCCAATAAGGTTGGCAAGGGTTCTTTTTTTTACATACTAAAATAAATCTTTAATTGTAACTTACTAGGAAAAAATGACGTTTCTTGCTTGGAAATGAATGACGTTCTCGACAAAAAATTTCCCGGAAAACTATTTAAAAGATATTAATAATAAGGAATAATGGCAGTTTTAACCAAACGATTGATGAATATGAAATCCAGTGGTTATTGTCGAATGGCATGCTTTCAAGAATGACCTATTCTAAATTACTATGACGTCCAAAAGCTGCGCTGTGGTCTACTTCATTCAGTGCACTATACTGCAGGCAAAGGGTATCGAATACCACATGAGCACATTGGTCAAATAGTGAACCAAGCGGCTGGATTGTTTTCAATTCATTCTCACGGCGATATTTCGTTGCTGCAGGAACATGCAGGATTGTTGTTGCGGTTGCTGCGAGTGGTGATTCAGGATTGGTAGTAATCGCCACCACTGAACAACCAAGTGAACTCGTTTTTTCAGCGGTCCAAACAACACTTTTAGTGGTTCCCGAGCCGGAAATGGCTACTAAAAGATCGCCATTTTCAATCGAAGGGGTAATGGTTTCTCCCACAACATAAACGGTTGATCCTAAATGCATGAGGCGCATCGCAAACGATTTTGCCATTAGTCCTGAGCGACCTTCACCAATGACAAAAATACGCTTTGCTGTTTGCAATTTTACCGCAATATCTTTAAGTTGATTTTCATCAACTTGGCTTAAGACTGTTTTTATCTCATTTAATATAGTAGGAATCAATAACATGTTCTACTTTACCTCCACTAGTTTGAATTTTGCCGCAGCCTCTGCTGGATTTTCTGCTTTTGTGATGGCTGAGCCTATTATGACGATTTCAGGATTTAGCGTTTTACGTAATAGATCCAATGAATCTAAGGTTATTCCGCCTGCTGCCGCTATCTTCATGCCGGGAGTATAAAGACTATTGTCCGTGGATCCGTGATTGGCGGCTCCGAGCTCTTCTTGTTGGTCTTTGCTGACATGCTCACAAAAAACAGCTTCCTTATATTTCATTAACTCGCTCTTTTGTTGCTCTGTTGTATTTAATAGATCAATCATAACTGTTTTGTTATACCTCTTGGCCACTTCCATGCAGGTATCAATGGTTACTAGGGGTGATACACCCATGACCGTTGCTACATCGGCTCCAGCCTCAAAACACATTTCAAATTCATAGCGGGCGTTATCAATGGTTTTTATATCGGCTACAATTGTCTTAGTTGGGAAGTTTTGTTTCATCTCTCTGACACTCGTCATCCCGAACTCCTTGATTAAAGAAGTACCAACCTCAATCCAATCGATTGAATCCTCGACTTTTTTCGTTAAATCGACTGCCTCTTTAATTTCCATACGATCCAAAGCAAGTTGTATTTTCATGGTTAAACTCCTTTACTGCCAAATAGATAAATCGATTTAGTAAACCGGTTTATGAATAGATTATACTTCAATTGTAAGCGTTCATCAATAGAAAGAAAAAGAACGTGGACTGTCCGCCTGAGGTGGACAGTGTCCACGAGCGGTGACAGGCACCAACCTAGGCACTGCACCCTATATGATTTTACTTGGAAACACGAATACTTCGGGGTCGCTGTTTTCTTTGTTAATCTGTTTGTATAGCAGTTCTGCCGCTTTTCGGCCCATTTCGGAGGCGGGCTGTATGATAAAGGTAATGGGTGTTTCGAGCAGCTGAGAAAAGGGGATGTTGTCAAATACGACTATCTCTAGGTCTTCTCCAAACTTCATTCCTTTTTCTTTTAGAAATTCTCCAAGGGCAATAAAAACCCGGTCATTGGCGGCAAATATTGCTGTTGGTTTTTCTTCTGAGGAAAATAGGCTTTCTAATTTTTCCTTCATCTCGGGGATATTGGCTTCAATAATGAAATTTGGATTCAGCTCTATACCCGCTTCCTTCACTGCCTTTTTGTAGCCATGCAGTCTCTCCATCCGCGTACTTACTGTTAGCGGCTGCACGACAAAGGCAATATTCCGATGCCCTTTTTTAATAAAGTGTTGGATGGCTTGGTATGTGGACTCACTATTATCGGTGATCACGGAATAGACGTCGAGATTCTCCACCTTTCTATCCACAAATACAACAGGATAGCCTTGCTTTACCATGCTTTCATATAAATCATTGTTTTTTCCTGTTGGAAAAATGATTAATCCGTCTACTTGTTTGGCGCGCAGCATTTCAATATATTTCTTTTCTTTTTCAGGGTCATCATCCGCGTTACAGACAATGGCCTGCAGGTCATATTGATGGAAGAAATCCTCAATCGCCCTGCTTACTTCTGTTGAAAAATAGTGCGTGATATTCGCAACAATGATTCCGATTAACGAGGTACGCTTTTGCTTGAGACTTCTCGCCAGAAAATTGGGCTGGTAGCCAAGGGCTTCAATAGCTTCTTCAATCTTCTGTTTTGTTTTTTCACCCATATATTCATATCGTTTATTTAAGTATTGAGAAACGGTACTCTTTGATACTCCAGCTTCACGGGCAACATCTGCCATCGTTACTCTTTCCATTCTTATCTTCCTCTTTCCTTTGGCTCACTGCTTTCATTTTACCGGCAACCCTCCTAATTATCCAGTGTATCGACAATGCAACTTCTCTCCTTATAGAAAAAGAGGACGACATTGTCATCCTCAATCTCTTTCTATCACAACTTAATCTTAGGCACTCATTTTCATTTCTGCGGGCTTGCTGCTATCCTTTTTTGCGACATTTACCGCCCAGACGGTCAAGATTGCAGAAAGGAATAATGAGCCTGCCATGAAGATATAGGAAGCACCAAATCCACCTGTTGCTCCATTTAAATAACCTACAATATAGGCACCAACAAATGATCCTAAAGCACCCATTGAGTTGATTAATGCCATCGCTCCACCTGCAACATTACGAGGCAGGATTTCAGGAATAATCGCAAAGAATGGGCCATATGGAGCGTACATTGCACCACCAGCAATCACCAATAGGACAAAGGAAATCCAGAAGTGCTGCGTCCCAATTGCATAAGAAGCATAAAATGCGACCGCGCCAATTAATAGGAATGGCCAAACAAAAGCACTGCGGTTCATCATTTTATCAGAGAAATAAGAAGCCGTTAACATTAAAATAATAGCTAAGATATATGGTACGGAAGACAACCAGCCTGTTGTAACAATATCCATATTTGGTGCTGCTTTAATAATAGAAGGGAGCCACATCACAAATCCATAGACACCAATGCTCCATAAGAAGTATTGAATGCTAAGCAAAATAACGGGTTTTGATTTAAAAGCTTCAGCATAATTTTTAACTGGCTTGATTCCTTCTTGTTCCTTTGCTAATTGTAGTTCAAGGTCAGCCTTTTCTTTATCCGTTAACCATTTTGCGTCTTTTGGTTTATCATTAACTAACTTCCACCAAATAAACGCCCAAACGACAGCGGGTAAACCTTCGATAATAAACATCCATCTCCAGCCGACCGATTCAACTAGGTAACCTGAAACAATCGACATCCATAAAACTGTAGCCGGGTTACCAAGAATTAAAAACGTATTGGCACGAGAACGTTCCTTTTTCGTAAACCAGTTACTTAAAAGTACAAGCATGGACGGCATAACAGCGCTTTCTACAACTCCAAGAGCAAATCGTATCACGAACAGTAATTTAACATTTGTAACCATTCCTGTAGCAGTAGCAAGTAAGCCCCAAGCAATCAATGACCAAAAAATCAGTACCTTGGCACTCTTTTTCTCCGCATAGGCTGCGCCAGGAACTTGGAAAAAGAAATAACCTAAGAAGAATAGTGCACCGAGCAGGGAGGATGTTGCTGCTGTGATATCGAGATCCTTCGCTAAACCGGAAGCAGCACCAAATCCATAGTTGGCACGGTCAAGATAGGCAAGACTATAAGTAATAAAGGCAATTGGAATCAGATAGAACCATCTTTTTTTAGCAATGGTTTGGTTCATATTATTTCACTCCCTGTATATGATTTTCTATATATTTTTCTAATTGAACTTTTGTAGGATAGCCGTCATTGTCACCAGGTGACTGAACAGCCAGTGAACCAATTGCATTTCCTCGAACAACAGCGTCATAAATAGGAAGCCCCTCTAAAAGCCCGCTTATTACACCTACAGCAAAGCCGTCACCAGCACCAACCGTATCAACGACCTTTTCAACAGGAAAACCAAGTACCGTTCCTTCTTCTGATGCTGTTTTATAAAAGGCTCCCGCCGGTCCCAGCTTAATGACCACAAGCTGTACACCCTTATCTAAGTAAAAGGAGGCGATATCACGTGGATTTTTGAAACCGGTTAAGATTTCACCCTCGGCCAGTCCTGGTAACACGTAATCAACCTGAAAGGCAGCTTCATTGATTTCTCTTACCATTTCTTCTTGTGATGCCCAAAGAGTCGGCCGTAGATTCGGATCCAGGGAAACCTTCCGATTATTTTTTTTCATAAAGGCTAATGCATGTTTAGCAAATCCCCGTGTTTTTTCCGAGAGAGCTAATGGAATCCCTGTCATATGAAGGTGTTTCGCTTCTAGAAAATATTCTTCATTGAAATCCTCTATAGAGAGGTGGCTGGCAGCCGATCCTTTACGGAAGTATTGAACCTCTGGGTCTCCCTCTAAGACCATTGATTTTAATTGGAACCCAGTTGGGTACCTATTGTCCAGTAAAACATGATTGATGTTGACGTTTTCATTCTTAAGCCGGTTAATTATAAATCTTCCAAACGCGTCGCTGCCTACTTTACTCGCCCAGCCAGAACCGAATCCTAGGCGGGCCAGGCCAATAGCAACATTTGTTTCTGCTCCTGCAAGCTCACGTGTAAATTGGCTGACTTCATCCAAGGAACCAGGATGATTGGCCATAAACATGGCCATTGCTTCGCCAAATGTAACAACATCTAATGCTTTCATGCTAACGCCTCACTTTCTGACATCATTTGAACATACTCTTTTGTTCTTTCTTTTGGCTGTATCGGAAACTCAAGTGCTTTTATTACGTGTGATGGAAGGGTGTTTATCACCTTTTCCCAGCTGTGGCCGATGCCTTTTTGAAGCGGCACAGTAACGAGCTCATCATTTTCCTGAACTACTTGCTTTAAATGTAAATAGTGGACATATTGGGAAAGCTTAGTTAGAGCTTCATCTACATCCTGTTTGGAATAGTACCAGTTTCCGGCATCGAACGTCATTTTAACTGGAACATTCTGTGCGTAGGCGCTTTCAAAAAACGACTTTAAGTTGGAGATATTACCTCCATGCATGGTCTGGTCATTTTCCACAAGCAATTGAATTTCTGGATGATTTTTTAAAAATAAATCAATTAGACTTACATTGGAAAGCTCTTGATCAAAATGTCCCAGTGATACTTTTATCCACTTTGCACCAAGTCTCTTTCCTTCTTGAAAAATCGTTGTTAATTCCTGCTCATTTAACTGAAAATCCTCTTTCCATAATTCAATAGGAGCTGAATACACCGTAAAGAGTTGATACTTTTCAATTTCATTCTTCAAGCTATCTAAAGATGGATCTTGATCTGAAAATAACTCCCGTCGAATCTCAATCCCATAAGCACCTGATTCTGCAATGAGCTTAATAAAGGAAGTTTGCCCATTCTCTAACACTTCATTTCTATCAAAGGTATTTAAAGGAACAATTATATTTTGCATGGTTATGACACCTTCTTTGAAGTAATCTAAAACGTTTTAGTAAACCGGTTTAGTAAATCGATTTAGGGATATTATATACCCAATGAAAGCGCTCTTGCAACAAAAAGTTTTTTATTTTTGCAAAAAAGGAATTCATGTTGTACTTCTCGAATCCATAACATGGACTTACTATATAAGCTAAAACGGATCTATAATGAGGATAATAGGAACGTTAAAGGAGGATGAAGGATGATAAAAATAGCAGCGTTAGTTGGGGATTATTGGCATAATGGTGATGACGCAAAGGCAGGTTTGGAGGCGGCCATTAATAGATTACCATACAAAGGAGAAACGGAGGTGCAGTACGTTACATATGCTGAAGTTTCACAAGCGCTTGATGAACAACCAGACCTCTTTATCAATGCAAAAATGAATGTCCTCAATCCTAGAGAGAAGCAGCTTGTCTCATGGTTAACAGAAGAATTAGATGAGAAAATTGTCTCCTATGTAAATGCAGGTGGAAGTCTCTTAGCTTGGCATGCGGGTATGGCTGGATATCCAAAGGAAACCCAGTACACCCAGATGCTGTGCGGGGCTTTTGACTTTCATCCGCCAGGCCTTCAAGAGGTTACATACATAAATGATGAAGTAACATTTACTCTCCAAGATGAGCATTATTTTGTACACTGTGATGTCGAGAATACCGAAGTAAACCTTCGAAGTACCGGGGTGGATGGTGATTCTATCGCTTGCTGGAAGCATTCCTTTGGAAAAGGAAAGGTATGCTGTTTTACACCCGCACATACAAAAGAAGGGATGTTAAATGAAAACATTTCTAGCTTATTGGCTGAGAAAATAAATTGGCTGTTAAGATCGATAAGCTAAACTGGATACAAGTACGAAAAAAGGCAATCCCGCGGACGAGATTGCCTTCTTGCTTTTTATCTCAATTTACCTGGATGAAGAATATGGAGGGAGATAATTTCACCGCAAGCTGTACATACGGTAAAATTCATTTCACACCCTCTGGTAAAGCTTTTTTCTACTGAGCGAAGGAGTTTAAGGTCACTTGCTTGAATAAATGAAGTTCCACCGCATTCTATGCATTTTTTAATAGATAACTCCATATAACACCTTCCCTTGAGGAAAACTTCCAATTAAGTGACGAAGAAAAAGACTCAAAGTTACAATCTATATTGATCATATTCAGTTTTATCTATTAAAATGCGTACTATTTTTAATTATTTTTTGAGTTTACTAGCGCAAAAATAGCAGGGGATTTCTTTTTTACACAAAAAAAGGAATCCGGCCAGTTGCCGGATTCAAAAGAAATCATATATAAAAGGGGGTTATGGAAGAGAGAGAGAAAAAAGTTTGTCCTCTTCATGTATTTATCTTACCCCTTAAGTATGAACAAATTATGAACAAAGGTGTAAGGTTCTATTAATATATTGGTTCCTGTTACGCCTTCATGCGTTCGGGCAGATTTTGAATCGATTGGACCACCATATCTAGCTTCGACTCAATTCGATATAGCAAGTAGAGGGTGACGATGATTGGAAACCCAACCTCACTTATGAGAGGGATCATTTGCTCCACGAGATTTCACTCCTTTCCTTTAGTAAAGGCCGGTCTCCAACCGGAAACCGACCTTTTTACTCTATTAAATAATTTCATATTCCGTAACATTGCGATCTATCACTCGGGCTCCTTTCACAGAAGTAAAATTACCATTTGCAGAAGTAAAAACGCCAGATGCGATAATTTCCTCCATTGCCTGTTTCACTACTGCTTCCTCAATCGGTTCCTTTGGATTTTCCACCGATAAACGAGCGGCTTTACCCAATTCAGTAACAAACTCCAACTCTAATGTTTTAGCCATTTTATTCACCTCCTATCACTATTTCTATTTTCCTTAAGCTAGTAAATCAGAATTGTCGACTTTCTCAATATTGCTGAGAGTATCACCTGATAAACCTATAATTGCCTGTGCTGCTTGGAAAAGTTGATCTGCTGTTGCAGACTTTTGAATATTACTAAAAGTCTTTGCCTTAAGAAGCGGCTTACCATCATCATCCATGCCTGTCTGAAACACCAAGCGTAATCTAGACGTTGCAATAACGGCTGTTGCCATCGTGATCACCTCCTTTCACCCTTTATATATAGAAAAATAGGTGAAAAGGACATGGTCCGAATAAATAAAATTGGTGGAGCACCCTAATTGCCCTAAGGCAGAGGTGAAAAGGGGGGAGGTCAATGCAAGGGAGCCAAATGGCAAAAAAGTTCGGCTGCGTCAAATTTCATGAACTCTCATATTAAAGAGATTTTGTGAACAATGAACATTATTTGAAACTGTGTTTTCTTGTGAGGATTCTCACTCTCATTACGCTTACAGCACTGATACTATAAAAGTAGTTCATCTAGTTAACTATTCTAAAGGAGGCACATTTTCATGCAAAAAAACTATACAAACCTATTCTCAAAAGGCAGGATTGGCAGCCTTGAGTTGAAAAATAGAGTGGTAATGACAGCTATGGGTACGGGTTTCGCGAATCAGGACGGTACCCCGTCAGAAAGAATTGTTAAGTATTATGAAGAGCGTGCAAAAGGCGGAGTGGGTTTGATTGTAACAGAGGTTACAAGGGTAAATGATGACCATGGTGTTGCAGGCACCGGCCAGCTTGCTGTAACGAAGGATGAACATATTGAACCTTTAAGGAAATTCGTTGACATCATTCACCAATATGGAACAAAACTATTTTTACAGCTTCACCATCCCGGCAGACAAAATGCGACTGCACTGATTGGTGGTCAGCCTGTCGTAGCACCAAGTGCTATCCCATGTGGAGTAATGCAGCAGGAAACAAGGGAGTTACGGACAGAGGAAGTGGAAGGTTTAGTTAAAGACTTTGTCAATGGAGCTAGAATTGCAAAAGCAGCTGGAGTGGATGGCATCGAGCTTCACGGGGCACATGGCTATTTAATCAATCAATTTTTAAGCCCTTATACAAATAAGAGAAGTGATAAATATGGCGGCAGCTTTGAAAACCGTTTACGATTCCTTGAAGAAATCATTTTAGGAATAAGAGAAGAATGTGGTGATTATCCATTAATGGTCAGGCTTACCGTTGATGAGTTTTTACCAAATGGAGAAGGAATTCAATTAGCTGAAGGCGTTAGAATGGTACAGCACCTTGAAAAACTAGGAATTGATGCGATTGATGTATCTTCAGGTATTTATGAGACTATGAACACCATCGTCGAGCCAACTTCCTATCCACAAGGATGGAGAACACATTTATCTCAGGCTGTAAAATCAGCGGTATCGATCCCGGTTGTTGCAGCGAATGTAATTCGAAAACCGGAATTTGCTGAGGAACTATTAGCTTCAGGAACCATTGACTTTATTGGTATCGGCCGCGGCCTTCTAGCAGACCCTGAGTGGGTAAAAAAGATAGAGGAAGGCAGAGAATGTGATATCCGAAATTGTATTTCCTGTTTACATTGCTTTGAATCTATTTTTGCTGGCGAGCTCGAATGTGCAGTAAACCCTAGAATGGGCCGGGAATTAAAATTTGATAACTTGCAAAAAGATGGCGGAGGCAGGACGGTGGCGATCATTGGTGCTGGACCAGCCGGTATGGAAAGTGCCCGCGTGTTAGCCATGAGAGGATTCAAGCCTGTTATTTTTGAAAAAGAAGCTCAAGTGGGCGGACAATTACTATTAGCCAACAAACCTCCTCAAAAGGAAAAAATTGATTGGTTAATAGAATATCTCGATTACCAAATGAAGGAACTTGGCGTTGAAGTTAGATTAAACACAGAAGCAACACTTGAATTTCTAAAGGAATTAGACCCATATGCTGTATTTATTGCAACAGGAGCAGATGCTTTTATCCCAGGAATTAAAGGTGCTGAGAGTGAGAACGTATATACAACCACAGATATACTAAATGGAAAAGCAGCATTGAAAGATAAAAGGGTTGCTGTGATCGGTTCAGGCATGACGGGACTGGAAACCGCAGAGCTTTTAGCCGAGCAAGGTAACAAAGTAACAGTGTTTGAAATGGCGAGTAAAATTGGACCAGGTGCCTATTTCCAAAACTTAATCGATGTTACCACTAAGTTAGCAAAGCTTTCTGTAGATATGCATGCAGGTCATAAACTTCAAGAGATAACAGCTGAAAAAATAATCATCGAAAAGGTTACAGCGCAGGAAGTAATCGAGTGTGCTGTTGACGCGGTTGTTCTTTCTTTAGGAGTAAAGCCGAATAATGCAATCGTTGGCACCATTAAAGAAAACTTTACGAATGTGAAAGTAATTGGAGATGTGAATGCACCTAGAAAAATTGCTCAAGCGATAAGAGAAGGATATACAGAAGCTTATCTTCTAGAGGTAAAAGAGTTAGTCACAAATTAAAATAGGCAGTGTTAATAGAGACCAGCAAATAGTTGCTGGTCTCTTCCTTTTGGCTATTATGTAGAAGGAAGTGACCATTAAAGGATACTAAAATAACGGCGATCATTAGCTGTTCAACAATCCGTCAAAACATTTCAAACAAACTGTGAACTTACCACTATACCTATGTTATTAACCGTCGATATCCCATATAGTGGAAATATAAAGAACAAACAAAATTGAAGGGCGGAATGACTTATGTTTAATCATTTTTTAAGAGAAAATAAAATCTCAGCAGCTATTTTAACGATCATTCGGTTATATCTTGGCTACGCTTGGTTCACAGCAGGATGGCATAAAGTGGTGGATGGATTTGATGCCTCAGGTTACCTGGCAAATGCAGTAGCAAATCCGGTGAAAGGTCCAGATGGCAGCATGGTTTACGGATGGTACGTTAACTTCTTAGAAAGCTTTGCACTGCCAAACATTGAATTATTCAACTTCATTGTTCCTTGGGGAGAAACATTAATCGGTTTAGGACTTATGCTAGGATGTTTAACAACAGCAGCTATGTTCTTTGGTCTCGTGATGAACTTCAGCTTTTTCTTAGCAGGAACAGTATCACATAACCCAACAGACATCTTCTTAGGGTTCATCATCTTAACAGCAGGCTTCAACGCAGGCAAATATGGGTTAGACCGCTGGGTGGTTCCATTCATCCGCAAAACAGCTAAGACATACATCGGAAAAGACAAAGCAAAAGCTGAAGCATAAATGGTTTAAAAAAAAACCGATTCGGAATCCGGATCGTTTTTTTTTGATTCCCACTTTTTTTTCGCAAACACGGAGGTTCTTTTTTTGATTTAGATTTTAGCTTTATTTCTTAGTGTTTTTATCGCTTTTATAAGCAGTATTATATAGCTAATCATTAGCCCATATCCTACAACCAATATAAGAATGGGTACATAATCAGGAGTGTGGGGTGAATCGGTTGACATCCCGGCTAAGAAGATTGGCATGATTGGCAGCATGAGGGCTGCTGGTCCTGAACCAATCCCGAGTACCGCACCGGCTCCAATGACAACCCATGGCCAAACGGGCTTTTTAGTTTTAGTCGGTAAATCCAGTTTGGCAGGTTTTTGCGCTGGCACTTCTTCAATCAGTGCTGGAGTCTGGCTGTTTTTAACCTGTTGATAACCCTTTATGGCTGAAAAGGCCTTCGTTAATCCCCAAATGGTCAGGCCGAGAATCCCGAGGATGATTGGAATATAAATGAAGGTAAAAAAACTAACTTCATCAGGCTTCCAAAAAGGGATTAAAAGAGTTAGAAGCATGCCTGGCAAGGCCCTTAGTAAAAATAGTCCACCGCCGATAAGGACAAACCAAGCCCATATAGGGTTTTCCTTTTTTTGTTTGTTCATGTAATAGTCTCCTAGAACTTTTTTACTATTATTATATGATTTTTAATAGAAAAAGGGAAATATTAGGATAATAGTGCTAAACTATATATCGACAGGAATTTTTCTAAGTAACAATAAAGGTTCGTTATTTCAAAGGGTTTGTTGTAGTTCTAATCAAACGATTAGTTAGGAAGAAATCAGTCAGAGTTTGCCGAATCTGTGACTATTAAAATGTTTTTAACTTATTCAGACTATATCTACTGTAGAATAGTATTAAGAACCAATTTAATATATTGAAAAATGAAAACGTTAAAATAGCTATCATGATCGTGTTGAGCTTAACACACTTTCCGCAAGGGTAGATTTTATAAAATTAAAAGGATGATGATAGAATGAGATACAAAGGCAGGATTATTACATTACTATTAGTTTTCCTAGTAAATTTAATCTACACTGCTTTTTATTTTTTAAGAGATGGTAAAATAGGCTGGATTGAGTATACGGGGTATCCAATATTGCTTCCTCTTGCTTGGTGGTTTGGTAAACAATACGATAAAGCCAGGTATTACTCGGAAAAGGACCCTTTAACTGGAATATATAATAGAAGATATGTTGAATCGGCTTTCACTGCTATTAAATCAAAGTTAGATCAAAATGGCCAAAGCGGTTCAGTTCTCCTTCTCGACGTAAATGACTTTAAATTGGTCAATGATCATTTGGGACATAAAATGGGAGATGAATATTTACTTCTGCTAGCGAATCAATTGAAGAAAAGTGTAAGGAAAACGGACATAGTAGCCCGTTGGGGGGGAGATGAATTCTTAATTCTTTCACCTGATGTTCAAAGTAAAGAAGAGTTGGACAAAATGATTGAGCGAATTCATCAAAACTTGAAGCAGCTTTCATTCAATAATATAAAAATAAGTGTTTCCATTGGTGCAGCCCTCTACCCAAAGCATGGCAATGACCTTGATGACCTTTTAAAAGTAGCTGATAACAATATGTATCAATTAAAATCACAAAAAAGGCTAAGAGATACATTGGGCTAGTCCCTGTCTCTTAGCTTTTTTGATAGGCAAAAAATACTTGTGGATAGCGGAGAATACTTGCTTTTAGATGCTGTTCAACATTCCGTCATAACATTTCAAACAAACTGTGAACTTACTACTATACCCATGTTAATAACTGTTGATATCCAATATAGTGTAAGTATAAAGAACAACCAAATATTGAAGGGCGGAATGAATTATGTTTAATCATTTTTTAAGAGAAAATAAGGTCTCAGCAGCTATTTTAACTATCATTCGTTTATACCTTGGCTACGCGTGGTTCACAGCAGGTTTTCATAAAATTACAGATGGTTTCGACGCTTCGGGGTATCTAGCAAATGCAGTAGCAAATCCCGTTAAAGGTCCAGATGGCAGCATGGTTTACGGGTGGTACGTGAACTTCTTAGAAAGCTTTGCACTTCCTAACATTGATGTCTTCAATTTCATCGTTCCTTGGGGCGAAACATTAATCGGTTTAGGACTTATGCTTGGATGTTTAACAACAGCAGCAATGTTCTTTGGTCTCGTGATGAACTTCAGCTTTTTCCTAGCAGGAACAGTATCTCACAACCCAACAGACATCTTCCTAGGCTTCATCATCTTAACTGCAGGTTTCAACGCTGGTAAATATGGTTTAGATTATTGGGTAGTACCGTTCATCAACAAAACTGTTAGAAAAAATAAAGCAAAAGCAACAGCCTAATAGGTTAGCAAAAAGATGGTTCGAATCCCCCTCGAATCGTCTTTTTATTGTTTTGACGGTCGGTCTTGAGGAAAAATCAGAGGAGTCACCCTTAAAGATTAGTCCTCAACCGGAGGTCTTGAGGACAAAACGCACGAGCTGCCGAGAGGATTAATCCTCAATCGGGGGTCTTGAGGACAAAACGCACGAGGCCCAAGAAGGATTAGTCCTCAATCGGGGGTCTTGAGAACAAATCGCACAAGCCATCAGAAAGATTAGTCCTTAATCCGAGGTCTTGAGGACAAATCAGAGCTGTCACCCCAAGAATGATTAGTCATAATCAAAGCATCTGAGATCAAATTCCCCACGCGCTAGCCAGTTCAATATTCCGTCATATCTTTTCAAACAAACTGTGAACTTAACACTATCCCCATGTTAATATCTGTTGAAATCCAATATAGTGTAAGTATAAAGAACAACCAAATATTGAAAGGCGGAATGACTTATGTTTAACAACTTTTTAAGAGAAAATAAAATCTCTGCAGCACTTTTAACTATTATTCGTTTATACCTTGGCTACTCTTGGTTCACAGCAGGTTTTCATAAAATTACAGGCGGCTTCGACGCTTCTGGATTCTTAAAAGGAGCAATCGCAAAACCGGTAACAGGTCCAGACGGAAATATGGTTTACGGCTGGTATGTAAACTTCTTAGAAAGCTTTGCTTTACCAAACATTGATGTCTTCAACTTCATCGTTCCTTGGGGCGAAACATTAATCGGATTAGGACTTATGTTAGGATGTTTAACAACAGCAGCAATGTTCTTTGGATTAGTGATGAACTTCAGCTTTTTCTTAGCAGGAACAGTTTCTCATAATCCAACTGATATCTTCTTAGGCTTCATCATCTTAACTGCTGGTTACAACGCAGGAAAATTCGGTTTAGACTACTGGGTAGTTCCATTTATCAATAAAACTGTTGGAAAAAACAAGGCAAAATCAGCTGCATAAGCAAAGAAAAAGACGATTCGCTCCCCCTTGCGAATCGTCTTTTTCCTATTTCTTAGACATATCTATTCCGACCGGACAACATTCCAAATATGATTACAACTACAGAAACTATAATGAGGGCAATGATGGGCATGGTCCACGAATGTGCTAAGTCAAATAAATAACCAATAAACAACGGACCTACTGCAGCTAGGAGATAACCAGTTGATTGGGTCATTCCGGATAACGATGCCGCTTGATTTGCATTCCGTGCGCGTAGTCCTATAAAGGTAAGAGCTAAGGGGAAACTTCCCCCCAAAGCTACCCCAATCAAGATGATACTAAGGATTAAAATTGGATAGGACGTGCCTAACAGTAACCCACTATAACCAACAACGGAGCACAGCCCTAACGTGAAAGCAATCCATACTTGTGATTTGGAACGTCCTGCAAGGACAGGAATAAAGAAACTCGCAGGTAATCCTACCAGCTGGGTAAAGGAAAGCATCCATCCCGCTGTGCCCATACTTATTCCATGACTATGTAAGATTTCAGGTAACCAAGAAATCGTTACATAAAATAAAAAGGACTGGAACCCCATAAATATGGCGATTTGCCAAGCAAGAGGAGTACTCCAGAGACGATTTGAGCTAGAACCCATTGATTGCTGTATGGCTTTGGAATCCCTGCCGTTACTTTTGCGAAGAAAGATCCACAATAAGATTGCGACAACTACCGGTATGGTCCAAACAATTTGGGCTCCCTGCCAGCCAAGGTTTAAATCCATAGCTAAAGGAATGCTGATTCCTGAAGCTAGGGAAGCGATTAATCCCATTGATGTGGAATAAACACTGGTCATTAACCCGAATTTCTCTGGGAACTTCTCCTTTACAACTGCGGGCAAAAGAACATTTCCAATCGCAATACCCAATCCAGCAAGAAGCGTTCCAGCAAAAAGAAAAAAGGTCATTGGGATCGACCGTATCGCGATACCGATTAGCAGAGATGTTAAACCAATAATTAACGTTAATTCATTACTTAGCTTATTCGCAATCTTTGGAACAAGTGGTGACATGATGGCGAAAACCACTAAAGGTAAGCTCATCAATAATCCTGCGCTCCAATGTGCAAGGCCAACATCTTCCTGAATCATTCCAACCAAAGGTCCAAGGGAGGTGATGGCGGGTCGCAGATTAAAGGCAATAAGTACAATCCCAGCAATGAAAAAATATATATAAGATGATTTCGTATTCGCTTTTGACTCTAATAATTCCAAGTATAGCAACCTCTCTCTCCTAAACAAACTTTCTAAAGTATAGCATAATCAGTCGGAATGAGGCTAAAAGAGAAATTCCAATCCTCCAGTAATTCAACAAAGAGTCGAGAAAGAACGAACAAATCTAGGTGTTCAACATTCCGTCATATCATTTTGAATGAATTGTGAAATTGTTCACATACCCATGTTATAAAGGTTAGAAACCGAGTATAGTGTAAGTATAAAGAACAAATAAATTTTGAAAGGCGGAATGACTTATGTTTAACCATTTTTTAAGAGAAAATAAAATCTCTGCAGCTATTTTAACTATCATTCGTTTATACCTTGGCTACGCTTGGTTCACAGCAGGTTTTCATAAGATTACAGGTGGATTCGATGCTTCAGGCTATTTGAAAAATGCAGTAGCAAATCCAGTTAAAGGGCCAGATGGCAGCATGGTTTACGGCTGGTATGTAAACTTTTTAGAAAGCTTTGCACTGCCTAACATTGATGTCTTCAACTTCATCGTTCCTTGGGGCGAGACATTAATCGGTTTAGGACTTATGCTTGGATGCTTAACAACAGCAGCTATGTTCTTCGGTTTAGTGATGAACTTCTCTTTCTTCCTAGCCGGAACTGTATCTCATAATCCAACTGACATCTTCTTAGGCTTCATTATCTTAACAGCAGGCTACAACGCAGGTAAATACGGTTTAGACTACTGGGTGGTAGCTTTCATCCGCAAGACAGTTGGAAAAGCAAAAGCAACCGCATAGCGATCAGCACCAAAAAGACGATTCGCTCCCCCTTGCGAATCGTCTTTTTGCGCTGCTATTTCACTGCTTCTGCTAGCAAATCTACGATATGAACACCGCGCATTTTCCCAGACAAGCCCTCGCGCTCGATCCCGAGCTGCATTTGCAGCAAGCATCCAGGATTTGCGGTTACGATGGTGGTTGCGTGCGTCGCTTTCGCCTGAACCATTTTATAGTCGAGCATGACCATTGACATTTCGGACTCAACAATATTATAAATGCCAGCAGAGCCGCAGCAGCGGTCGGCTTCTTTCATTTCCTTGAATTGTACCCCTTCTATGGCCTCCAACAGTGTTCGTGGTGCAGATGCGGTTTTCATTACATTCCGCAAATGGCAGGAATCTTGATAGGTAATCACTTGAGGCGGGAGCTCTAGTTTCACTTTTTTATGAAAAGAGACCGCTACTAGAATTTCAGAAATATCCTTTATTTTCGCTTTAAACGCCACTGCCCGTTCGCTCCAAGCAGGGTCATCTTTCAACAGATGGTCATAGTCAACAAGGAAGGCGCCGCAGCCGCCGGCATTGGTAATAATAAAGTCAGCACCTAAATCTTCAAATGCCGCAATATTTCTCTTAGCAAGCTCTTTGGCGCCATCCTTTTCACCGCTGTGTCCATGCAAGGCCCCGCAGCAGGTTTGCTGCTTCGGAATGACAATTTCACAGCCGGCCAATTGCAATAATTTCATGGTCGAATCGTTTGTCTTCATGAACATGGTATCCATTAAACAGCCGCTGAAAAACGCCACTTTGTGTACCTTTTCAGAAAGAGCCGGCAGGTGCTCAGGGCGGTTTTTCATTTCTTTCATGGTCGGTACTTTCGGAAGTACTTTTTCCATAGTCGCTAAATTATCAGGTAACAATCCTAAATAACCAGTTTTCCGTGCAAGAGTTTGAATTCCAGAGCGCTGATAGAAACCTAGCAATCCTACCATCGTGCGCATCCTGTTTTGGTGAGGGAATAACCCCTCAAAAACCGTTTTTCTAACAGCCCTGACAGGCAGAGAATGTTTTTTATTTTGATTGATGATATCTCTTGCTTCTTCCAGTAAGTGGCCGTAATTGACACCGGAAGGGCAGACCGGCTCACAGGCACGGCAGCCGAGGCAAAGCTCGAGTGAACGTTCAAAATCCTCATCTGGTTCTACGATTCCATCAACGACGGCCTTCATCATCGCAATCCGGCCGCGCGGCGAATGAGATTCCTTGTAGCCAGATTCAATATAGGTTGGACAAGTTGGCAGACAAAAGCCGCAGCGCATACAGTTTAACAGCTCATCCTCGTTCATCCGCTCTTTGAATTGCTGCTGGATTTTTTCTTGTTCGAGTAAGGTTGTCATCTTGTGATCACCACGCGTTTCTTGCTGTCTTTCGCAAACACTTTGCCGGGATTCATGATGTTATTCGGATCAAAAGCCTGTTTAATCCCCATCATTGCAGCGATTCCTTCTTTTTTCAGCTTCCACTCTAAGTATGGTGCCTTCATCGCGCCAACTCCGTGCTCCCCGGTAATGGTTCCGCCTAGTTCAATTGCTTTTTCAAAAATCTCTGCAAATGCCTTTTCAACGCGTTCCATTTCTTCATGATTTCTCGCGTCTGTTGCACAGGTAGGGTGGAGATTACCGTCGCCAGCGTGTCCAAACGTACAAATCGTTAACTGATATTTTTCCGTTATTTCATTAATCGCTTTAACCATATTGGCAATTTCAGAGCGCGGGACGGTTGCGTCCTCTAGAATGGTTGTTGGTGCTAAACGAGCAACTGCTGATAGTGCTGCCCGTCTTGCTGTTCTAAGTGCCATCGCTTCTTCTTCTGTTGCGGCAATTTGAATCGATACCGCATTTTCCAGCTTACATACCTCTGCGATTTTTT
Source organism: Neobacillus niacini (assembly GCF_019749295.1). GTDB lineage: Bacteria > Bacillota > Bacilli > Bacillales > Cytobacillaceae > Neobacillus > Neobacillus niacini_D. Next base: position 50,391 of record NZ_JACWFG010000022.1, on the reverse strand, counting down.
CGATATCACGTTCGACTACTTCAGGAGGACCATCTTGTTCAATTAAAAGCACAGCTTGAACATCTGTTGGCAGTCCAATTTGAGCATAATCCTCGACTACCTTTAATGTAGCTTGATCCAAAAACTCAAGCGTGGTTGGAATGATTTTATTGGCAATTATTTTCGAAACAGAACGAGCCGCAGCGGATAGGTCCTGATAAAGAGCGAGCATCGTTTTCCGTGTTTCCGGCATTGGAATCAGCTTCAAGGTTGCTTCGGTAATCACGACAAGTGTGCCTTCAGAACCGACAAATAGGCGGGTTAGATCATATCCAGCGACATCCTTTGCCAGCTTTCCGCCTGTTCGAATGATATCGCCATTTGGTAATACAGCTTCAAGGCCAATCACATAATCCCGCGTTACGCCGTATTTAAGCCCGCGCAAGCCGCCAGAATTTTCATTGATATTACCGCCAATCGTAGAGATTTTCATCGAACTTGGATCAGGCGGATAGAAAAGCCCTTTTTCTTCAATGGCATTGATCAAATCGAGGGTAATCACACCTGGCTGAACAGTAATCGTCAAATTTTCTTCATCAATTTCAAGGATTTGGTTCATATGTTTAAAAAGAAGGACAACTCCGCCCTCGGTTGGGCAGGTTCCTGCACAAAGATTGGTACCTGAACCGCGTGGAACAATCGGAACTCCATATTGATTACATATCTTCAAAATCTCTGAAACTTCCTCTGTATTTCGCGGACTGACTACTGCATCCGGCATCGATTGAAAGTTGGGTGTTGCATCATAGGAATATACTAAACGTTCCATTTTGGAATCGTCGAAGTTATCTTTGGTTACAATGGAAATCAATTTATCTTTTACTTCATTCGAGAGCATGCTATTTCCCCCATTTACCCACTATTTTCATACTACTTAAAGTATAAAAAAAACAGGCATATGCCTGCTATAGATAATCATCTAAAATAGGAGTCGAAAGAAGTTTATTTTTTGGTTATTCATCTAAAAAGAGAACAGCGAGATACAAACAAAACAAATCATGGATGGTATTTGGATTTAACCCAGTCAGCTCATCGACTTTCTTTAATCGATAATGAAGGGTGTTGATATGGATGTGTAAGGACTGCGCCGTATTTTTTAACGAGTGGTTTTGTTTAAATAATTCAGCTAATGTATCCAGCAGGTCTCTTTCATTTAAAATCGGTCCAATGGTCCGTTGAATGTATTCAGCTTTCACTTCTGGAGCAAGCTCCCCTGTAATCATTTCAAGGGTTAGTTCTTCATCAAAAACAATTTTCCTTGTCTTTCTAGCCATCTTCAATGCTCGTTCTGCCTGGGCATAAGAAAGGTGCAGATTTGGCGGAGGCGCACACTGGCCAACCCCAGCATAAGCAGCTATTCCAAAGCTATTTTGGATAAATTGTAGAAATTGTTCCAGGCGGGATTTTAGGTTGGTGAGTTGAACAGAATCAGAACTATGTATTAAAACAATGATCCGTTCATTTCCTGATCTTGTCACGACATCGTTTTTATTTTGGGAAAAGGAGTTCAGAATAGAGGACCACACATTCCTTGTTAAAGGAAACTTTCTTTCCCCCAATTCAATGACGACAGCAGTACGTTTAAGGTCAAGATTAATGGTCAGCGCTCGTGCTCTTTCCAGCAAATCCGAGCTAGGTTCTTTTGCCTGCAGCCACTCGAGGACAAAGGTTTCCATCGCCCGGGAGTGATATTCAAACTGCTCACCAAAGTAATTTTCACTAATTAACAGCTCTGTCATTTTGCGAATGATTTCTCCAAATGGGGTGACACTTTCAGGATCACCTGTAATCCCTATTACACCAATAACCTCATGTTGAAAAAAAATCGGGAGATTGATTCCAGCCTTTACGCCCTTTAATTGCGGGGTTTCTTTTTCGGTAATAATCAGCTTTTTCTTCTGCTTTGAGGTAATAAAAGCTCCTTCATGGAAGGAACCCACTCTCTCTTGGCGGGTGCTTGCCATAATGGTCCCGTCTGTGTTCACAACAATAATTTCTTCTGATATTAATCTCTGAACTTCCCGCACTATTTTTTCAGCGAGTTCTGGTTGAAGCATGGGGTATCACCATCCCTGTATATTCAGTATTTCCATGAATATGGTAAAAACTATTTTTGAAATAATATTTTAATTAATACTATAATTATAATGAAATAAAAGTGCGAAGGGGAGAATATCTTGAAATATAAAATGCTAGCGACGGATTTGGACGGAACACTATTAAATGACCAGCGAGAGATTGATAAGGAAAATATCAAGGCGATTCATGAGTACCGCGAAAGAGGAGGAAGGGTTGTCATTTGCAGCGGCCGTTCTCCACTCTCAACCAGGTGGATTGCCAATACGATAGGTTTAAAAGGAGAGCCGATTATCGCTTATAACGGCGCAGTTATCCTTGATGAAGACGGAGAAATAAGTGAGCAGTCCGTTTTCGAGCATGACCACCTCATGAGTTTTTGGGAATTGTGTGAAGCAGAAGGTATCTATGCTCATTTTTATGAAGGAGATACTTTACTCGTCCCAGCTGAAACGAAATGGAACAAGAATTGGATCGAGAATAATATCCTTGCGCTTGAAAAAACAGGGGCAAACTTTGAAGAACGAGAGAGTTTTCGGTGCCAATGTCAGGTGAAAATGGTTGATGACTTTTATCGCTACGTGAGGAGTAATCAACCTGTGATTACGAAAATTGCTGTTTTTAATGATGAGGGGAAACTGCCTGATTTTTCAAAAACAATTGATAAACAGGTAGGCGGAATGGAAATCAGCAGCAGCTTCAACTTTTTAAATTTGGAGATTTCACCGGCTGGTGTGAGCAAGGCTTCCTCTCTATTAAAGCTTAGTGAGAAGCACGATATTCAACTCTCACAAATTGCTGCGATTGGCGATAATTACAATGATTCCCTTATGCTAACTGCTGCCGGACTAGGGATTGCGATGGGAAATGCACCGGATGAAGTGAAGGAATTAGCCGATCAAGTGACGGGCAGTAATCATGAAAATGGCGTTGCACAGGCCATTCGACGGTTCTTACTAACATAATATTGAAATGGTATTTCAATATTTTATAAAAAAAGTTGAATTATCATTTCAACCGCGTTATAATGTGTGCATAGGTAATCGCTTACAGCTAGAAAAACGAACCAGGAGGAGAAGGAAATGATTGAAGAGAATCTTGAATTATTAACGACCGAATCCCGAAATAACGAGACTATGCAGATCGATACGGCAAGTCCAATTGATATATTACGAATCATGAACGAACAAGATCAATTAGTAGCCCGTGCTGTTAAGGAAGTGTTACCAGATATAGAGGCAGCTGTTCAGTTTGTATTCGAATCCTTTAAAAAAGGAGGACGCCTGATTTATATGGGTGCTGGAACAAGCGGCAGATTAGGGGTATTAGATGCAGTGGAATGTCCGCCTACCTTTAGTACAGAGCCAGAAATGGTAGTAGGGTTAATGGCAGGAGGAGAAGGTGCCTTTCTGAAAGCGGTTGAGGGCGCTGAGGATGATATGGACCTTGGTGTACGTGACCTGAAGGATTTGAATCTGACAGAGAACGACACGGTGATTGGAATAGCAGCCAGCGGCCGGACACCATATGTAATTGGAGCGCTTCGCTACGCAAGAAGTATTGGAGCAAAAACGGTAGCGTTATCGTGTAATAAGAATGCAGCGATTAGTAAAGAAGCTGATCAAGCCATCGAAGTCATTGTCGGCCCAGAGGTTCTAACTGGTTCAACTCGTTTGAAATCAGGTACAGCTCATAAAATGATTTTAAATATGATTTCGACTTCATCGATGATTCTTTTGGGTAAGGCTTATGAGAATTTAATGGTTGATGTTAAGGTGAGTAACCTTAAATTAAAGGAACGCGCGATTGGGATTATCCGTAAAATTACAGGTGTTTCTTACGAAGCTGCTTTAGATACGTTAGAAAAGTCAGGGCTTCAGGTGAAAACAGCCATCGTGATGATCAAACGCGAGACAACAAAAGAGGAAGCAGAAAAGCTTTTATCAGAAGCGAATGGCTATGTAAAAATCGCGATTCAACAATAGTTGTGTGAAAAGGTGGGAATGGTGTGGCTGCAGGCGGATTAAAAATGCTTCAAAACATGCTGGAACAGCTTCCGGCTTCTGAACGGAAAATTGCTCAATACATTCTTGAGAATCCAAGGAGTATTTTAGACAGTACAGTCAATGATATCGGAGCTCAAGCAAAAACGAGTGGAGCAGCTGTCATAAGGTTGTGTAAGTCACTTGGTTTGAATGGATTTCAGGATTTAAAGGTAAGAATAGCGGGCGATTTGGTAAAGCCTGCTGAACAAGGTTATCGTGACATCGAGCCTGGTGAATCATATTTTTCAATTGTCCAGAAGACTACCAGCAACAGTATTCAAAGTATCCGTGATTCTGCAGAGATTATCAATTACGAGGAATTGGAACGGGCTGTTCAGACATTACTGTCTGCTCAGAATGTCCATTTCTTCGGAATTGGCGCCTCAAATATTATTGCGAAGGACGCTCAGCAGAAGTTTCTTCGGATTCAAAAAAATGCAACCGCTTTTACCGATACCCATTTGGTTGCCACATTAATCGCTAATGCCAAAGAGGACGATGTGGTGTTTGCTATTTCACACTCTGGTGAAACAGCTGAGGTTGTGAAAGTGATGTCACTTGCGAAAGAGCGCGGTGTGAAGACCATTAGTTTAACGAAATACGGTCAATCGTCCGTTGCTTCGCTGGCGGATATTAAATTGTTTACCTCATATTCTGGGGAAGCAGCTTTCCGTAGTGCAGCAACATCATCAAGACTTGCTCAGTTATACATGATGGATATTATGTTTTTATCAATGGCAACCATCCAATATGAGCAAACAGTTAAAGCGATTGATCAAACAAGAGAAGCCATCCAGTTTATCAAAAAAGAAAATTAAACGTTTAGGTGGTGATGTGAACACACTATTACATTGTGTTTACTAGGGGAAAAGCTTCATGAAAAAACATTAAAATACAACAGAGAGTAGGGGAATGAAATGGCTGGGGAAAACAAGATTTTAGCTGAAGAGATCCTTGCACTATTAGGCGGCGCTAGTAACATTGGCAATTACACACATTGTATGACAAGGCTGCGTGTTACACCGAAAGATGAGAGTGTTGTCAATAAGGGTGCTCTTAAGAAAATAGACGGAGTTCTTGGAGTGGTGGAGGAGGAAACTCTTCAAATCATTCTTGGACCTGGAAAAGTAAATAAAGTAACAGAAGAGTTTGGTAAATTGATTGATGCAGCAGGCGGAATCAATTTAAAAGAGAAAGCTGCAAGCACAAAAGCAGAAATCAATAAGAAGAATGCAACACCGTTCAAAATGTTCTTACGTAAAATCGCAGGAATTTTCATTCCATTAATCCCAGCTTTAGTAGCATCAGGATTAATTACCGGTATTACAAAAGCGGTTATTCAAGCTGGTTGGTTAGCAGGTGACTCACAGCTTGCAACGATCCTGTCGGTTATTGGCGGCGGATTATTCGGTTACCTAGGAATTTTAGTCGGTACGAATGCAGCGAAGGAATTTGGCGGTTCACCAGCACTTGGTGCGATTGCGGGTATCTTAATTATTAACCCGGCTGTTGCAGGTATTCATTTGTTTGGCGCAGATTTACTTCCTGGACGCGGCGGTTTAATCGGAGTTCTGTTTGCAGCCATCTTTATCGCTTTAGTTGAAAAACAAGTCCGTAAGTATGTTCCAACTAGTTTAGATCTTTTCATTACACCAACTGTGGCTTTATTGGTTACTGGTATTGTTACTTATCTTGTTTTTATGCCGCTTGGTGGTTTCTTCTCAGACATTATCACAAAAGGGTTAACTTCATTGCTTGATATGGGCGGGGTTGTTGCTGGATTTGTTCTTGGTGCAACATTCCTTCCGTTAGTTGTAACAGGTTTACACCAAGGTTTAACACCGATTCACTTAGAGTTAATTAATACAATTGGTGATGACCCACTTCTTCCAATCCTTGCAATGGGTGGAGCAGGTCAAGTAGGTGCAGCGTTTGCTATCTATCTTAAAACAAAGAAAACTCGTTTGAAAAGAGCGATTGGCGGCGGTCTGCCAGCAGGTATTCTTGGAATTGGTGAGCCGTTAATCTTCGGTGTTACCCTTCCATTAGGTCGTCCGTTCTTAACAGCATGTTTAGGTGCCGGTGTCGGCGGTGCGTTCCAGGCAGCATTTGGAATTGCAACAGTAGCAATCGGGGTATCTGGGTTGCCGCTTGCATTCCTAGTTGTAACAGGTCAAGTTCTCCTTTATTTAGTAGGGGTATTAATCGCCTATGCAGCTGGATTCTTGTTCACGTACCTATTCGGTTTCAATGATGAGATGGCTGGTGAATTTGATTGATCGGTATTTCCTTCTATCTAAATGATCCTTTAGCAGAAGAACGGATTGCTTTAGCTGGAAGTATGGGTGTGAAGCGAGCATTTACCTCGCTTCACATTCCTGAAGAATCCGGTGATTTAGCGAACCGTGCGAAGCTGCTGCTTCAGTGTGCGAAGGATGCCGGGATAGAAGTTTATGCAGATGTTTCATTAAAAACACCTGGTCACTTGGGATTAGATAGTTTGTTTGAGCTAAAATCACTTGGCGTCAGCGGCCTCAGACTCGATGACTTTTTTGAAAATGAATTGATCTTGAAGCTGGCGGGAGAATTTAAGCTTGCGCTAAATGCCAGCATTTTGTTCGAGGATGATATTCATGCTCTATTAGATGGCGGCTTAAAACCGGGTCAGCTGTTAGCCTGGCATAATTTCTATCCAAGAATTGAGACAGGATTGTCTGACTGGTTTTTTCAGCGGCAAAATGAACTTTTTGAGAAATATGGAATCCCTGTGAGTGCCTATATTCCAGGTGATGGCGAAAAGCGTGGTCCGTTGTTTGAAGGACTGCCAACACTGGAAGAGCACCGTGAAATGGACCCATTTTTAGCGGCGTTGGAGCTGTTCCATAATGGTGTTGAGGATGTCTATATCGGTGATCCGGGGGTAAGTGAGACTCTTCTAAGAAAATTAATCGATTTTGATAGGGATCATAGTATTGAGATTCGAATCGAAGGCTTTCAAGAAGGTGAGTTCAAGCTTCGCCCTGATTTTTCCCGAGATGTTCTACGGTTTATGGATACTAGAAGTGTTGAGTCAATACTTCCTGAGAATACGAGCGAACGTTGGCTTGGCAGTATCACTAGAGACAATGACGAATATGGCCGCTATCGCGGTGAGGTTCAAATCACTCTATGTGACTTGCCTGCCGATGAAAGGGTCAATGTGGTGGGAAAAGTTGTCGAAGAAGATATCGTGTTTCTTTCATATCTCAAACCTGGTCAAAAGGTGAAATTCATACATGTGTAAAGAGAACTGCTTCCTTTGGTTCTGATTTCTGTCACAATGATAAATGTAAATGAAATAGACCATCAAATTGTAGTTGATTCTGATGGTCTATTTCTGTTGGTATGTAGGAATTCGGGTAATATCCGTGATTGTTTTTGTAGTTCAATTTGTTTATGAAAAAACAGACTTACAGAGTTTCTGTTAGTCCACAAAATGGACCTACATTTTTATAAACAATTGCCTATCTGAAATTCTTAATTTAAACCGCCCCTCGATGGTGACATAGTCCAGCGATAATGGGGCGGTATTTTAATAAACTAATAATAAATTTGAAAGATCCTGTACTCTGTTGTGTCTAAATTTATAATGGAAGTAATCTTGTCTTGTAGGTTTAATTTTCAAAAGCCCTGCGGAACGAAGTAGTAATAAGTGATGATGTATATTCCCTTTTGACATCCCCATCAGATGAACTAGGTCAGTAAATGTTTTACTTTCATCTTTCATACTACTAAGAATTTGTAATCGTTTTTCTTCAGCAAGTGCTTTAGTGATTAACAATGTTTCATCTTTAGTAGTCATTAAACAAGGAAAGGTAAGGACCACTTTATTATTGAAGATATCAATTAAAGATAAAGGGCGAAAGTGCCAAGTAGGGGCAAGAACAACTTCTGTAACCTGTAAATTTTCTATATCGAACCCTTTTGTTATTTTTTCAATTTCGTGAAAAGGATGAGCATTTAAGGCTGTTCTATCTATATTCTTTATGTGATCAGCCAAAATCGTCGTTACCATTTCCTCAATATCGAGAAAATATTCCTCATACCACATTGATAACAATGAAAGATGTTTTTTCCTCCTGTCCTCTAAATCATTGGACATTCCTTTTTTTTCGCTGACATATGGTGACAATAATTCGTACATTTCCCCTAGTGGTAGTTGCGAAAGCCATAAATGATACCCTCTAAAATCGTTATGAGGACAGTGTTCAATTAAGTGGACCGATAAATCTTCAAATTGTAAATCCTCTAGTTCCAAGATCTCCTCATCTAATTGCTTTGATATTTTATTTTTAGTTGTATTATACCAATCCTTTGAAATTGCCAAGTACTTAAGATGCGTTTGTCTTTTGTATAACGAAAAGCTAAGAAGTACTTCATATACAATTGAATCCAGGACTTTTATATTCATAAAAAGATCTCCTTTTATTTGGTATTTTTAGTTTAACATATATTGACTTATTTTTGTAGTTCAATTATCATTGAACCATAACGAAGAGGAGGGTATATATGGAAATCTATCAAACTGAGGAATTAATAGATGTTGTATATGGTCAAACGGCTGAGCGTGAGCTAAAACTTGATATCATAAAACCGATAGCTTCAGAGGAAACCTTTCCGGCTATTATTTATGTTCACGGTGGTGGATGGATGTCGGGTGATAAAAGAAAAGTAGGCGGGGAATGGAATGCCTCCTTCGCTAAATATGGGTTTGTTTGTATTAATATTAATTTTCGGTTGAGTGGAGAGGCCATTTTTCCTGCCCCATTATTAGATGTGAAAGAAGCTATACAGTGGGTTAAATCAAATGCAAGAGACTATAATATTGATGAAAATAAAGTTGGAATTTGGGGACATTCCTCAGGAGGGCATTTAGCTACTTTAGCAGCATTAAGTGCAGATCACTCCGAATTTACTTCTAAGGAACAACTTGTGTCGGAAAAGGTTAATGCGGTTGTTACGTTGGCTGGTCCAGTAAATTTATTAGAAATGGGAGGGTGGCACAATAACCCTAATTCCCCAGAATCAAAATTTCTTGGTGGAAGTGTTCAAGAACAAAGCATTAAAGCAAAATTAGCAAACCCTGTTTATTATATAAATGAGGAAACACCGCCTGTTTTAATTATCCAAGGAGATAATGATGAAATCTGTCCTGTTCAACAAAGCCAGCTACTCCATAAAGAACTGTCAAATTCATCCTATTTAGAGATTAAAGGTGCGGACCACGACTTTGTTGGCGGTGTATTAACCTTAGATGAAATTTTATGTTTAGTAAGGTCGTTTTTCACAAGAAATCTTAAAACAGGACTAATGAGTAAGAATGAACTTGCAATCCATCGTAAAGAGGTTAAAAAGGTAATGAATTGGTTCAAAGAAAATAGTAAATGAAATTAAATTCTTGCACATCAGAAAAAATGACGTGTCCCCAATTACACGTTATTTTTATGACACCGTAAAGTTTTTACCTTATTCAAGAGCAAATATAGATTAACTGACAGGTATCGGAACCCGTTATCCTTTGGGTGCAGTTTTTGCATTGGGCACTTATGGTGAATTTGGTAAAAACTTAATTTACACTTTGTTCAAACCTTCCTTAACTTTTGTTCACGTAATATGCTATATTTGTACAGGTATAAAATTACGCTATTTTTAATAAGGCAATTTCCTTTCAGGGGAAAGTGCTTTTTCTATTTTAAAGGAGGGGAAAGTTGTGAAAAGTCAGTTTTCACAGCGATTACTATGAGTTTTGTTGGTCTATTTTTATCAGGTGCAGTTCTTTTTCTAAATGGTCTTATGATTTTAGGAAAAGCGGATGGCAAGGCAGTCGGGTATTTTAATCTTTTTGTAGGAGTCATTCAAATCATTAATCCATTCTATTTAATTATAACTTCGGAACAAGGTAACTGGGATATGTATAATAATGCGGCTATCTTTTTATTTGGTTTAACGTATTTATATGTTGGGGTTAACAATGTGAAAGGACTTGAGGGTAACGGTCTAGGCTGGTTTAGTTTGTGGGTATCCATTATTTCCGTAGTGTATACGATTGTGTCTCTAGTTCAATTCCATGATGTGGTGAATGCCTTAACATGGGGACTCTGGGCATTTTTATGGTTCTTATTCTTCTTAACAGGCTCACTGAAGTGGAAGATTGATGGATATGTCGGGATTGCAGCGATTGTCTTGTCGTGGGTAACCTTAACCATTCCGGCGATGTTTTACTTTTTAGGTATATGGACAACACCAGCACTCCAACAAATCTGGACTTGGGTGCTTAGTCTAACCATTGTCTTTTTTGTAGTCAGCCTATTTAGTCCAAAACTCTCATTCAGGAAAGAAAAAAGCGGCAGTGAAGTTCAAGCTATATAAGATATTAAAAAAGTTCACGCCTAAGCGCGTGTGCTTTTTTTGTTTGGGCAATTATAATAAGGGAGGGATTTTGTGGAAGAGTTAAAATATTTAAATCCGACCGAGCTGCTGGAGAAAATTTATGATACGCTTTGTTCCGAGTATGAGGATGAAGCTCACTATGACGATGAAAAGGATAAACAAGATATAGAAGTCACCAAAAGACGTTTAACGAAAAAAGTGTTTAACGAATTCGTCGTCGATGATGAATATTTCTTAACGATGGATTCAAAAACCTTTAAAGAACGCTATCATTTATATGAAAAAGACTTACTCAAAATGATTACTGGCTGCAGCAAAAATGGCGTTCCCTATGAAAAGTTCATCATCATCATAGATGACCTGCTGGCAAGTGCCAACCATAGACTTAACGCTTTCGAACAACTAGAAGAAGAAATCACAAGAATAAAAGCAGAAAAAGAACAGGAAGAAGGTACAGAAGAAGTGGAAGAAGTGGAAGAAGTGGAAGAAGAAAAAGGCGAAGAGGGAGCTGCAGCAGTAGAAGAAGAGAATGAAGGAGAATAGAATACGATTATACAGTGATGTATAAATGGTGCCTGTCACCGCCCGTGGACATTGTCCACGGACGGTGACAGGCACCAATTTTTGGTCATATTACTGGGTATTAAGGAAAAGCTAATGGATAAAAGGAGGTTGATTGTAATGAAGATGAAGAAGTTATTATTGATGTTACTATTAAGTGGTTCTCTATTTTCTTTAACAGGTTGTGGCAATGACGAGAGGCCTGAGGAAGATGAAAAGATTGAAGATGTGGAAGAAGAGGATGAAATTGGAGATGGCGAGGTAGATGATGAATAGGGCTAAACCCGATCATCGTTTTCACCGCAAAATAGAAGGAGTGCCACAAATGGCACTCCTTGCTTTATACTATGGAAGGATATTTCCAGCTGCTCGATAGATTTCGTACCACTCTTCGCGCGATAGATCAATCTCACTTGCTTTACAACATTCCTTTAACCTGTCCACATTCATCGTACCAATTACTGGCTGCATTTTAGCTGGATGTCGCAGCAGCCAAGCAATCGCAATCGTGGTATTACTAACTTCATATCTAGCGGCAATCTCATCAATCTTTTGATTCAATTCTGGGAACTTCTCATTACCTAGAAACACGCCTTCAAAGAATCCATATTGGAAAGGTGACCAAGGTTGAATCGTGATATCGTTTAATCTGCAAAAATCAAGCACGCTGCCATCACGATCAATAGCAGAATCATTCTCCATATTTACATTCACACCATTTGAAATCATATTGGCATTGGTGATACTCAATTGCAGCTGGTTAGCCACAAGAGGCTGCTTCACGTATTTTTGCAGCAATTGAATTTGCATCGGCTTCTGGTTGGACACGCCAAAATGACGAACTTTTCCTGAGTTTTCAAGGATATCAAAGGCCTCTGCAACTTCTTCTGGCTCCACAAGAGCATCCGGACGGTGAAGGAGCAGTGTATCTAGATATTCGGTATTTAGGCGTTTCAAAATTCCATCCACCGAATGTAAAATATGCTCTTTTGAAAAATCAAACATCCCCTTGCGAATACCGCATTTGGATTGGAGGATGATTTTTTCACGAACCTCCGAATTCATATGAATCGCGTCTGCAAAAATTTCCTCACAGGTTCCGCCGCCATAAATATCTGCATGGTCAAAGAAGTTCGCCCCTTGCTCTAACGCAGTTTGGACAAAGCGTTCCGCATCGTTCTTTTCAAGAGTATTGATCCGCATGCAACCAACTGCAACCACGGGCACTTCTAAAGTGCTGCTTCCTAGTTTCATTGTTCTCATCGTCATGACCTCCATTTTGGGGAATATTCCATTATCGTAACAGCTATGTATCTCTACCTATTTTGACACATTAGCAGGATAGTATCAAAATTTACGAATGCTGCATTTGCCCATGTCTAGAGTCTAGTAATAGTAAAGTGCTATAATAGATTATTCCAATATACAAAAAAATGTAAGGGATTTCTCGGAAAGGGGGTAACATGCTTTTCTCATTACGCAATCGTTTATTACTTATTTTTACGTGTTTGCTAACGATTCCATTTATTATTTTATCATTGATTATCCCTAGCTTTTTTACGTCTGTTATTCGAGAACAGACACAAGAGTTGACCATAGAAATGATGGATCAATTTTCACTCTATGTTGATTCCATCTCGACACAGGCAGAGGATTTGGGTAAGCAAGTGCTTGTTGACCAGACTACACAGGAATGGATTCGTTTAAATAGACAGGATGGTGACAAGGAAGAAATCGATGCATTGATGAATCAACTTAAACAGGGACTATCCTCGATCATGATTAACAATTCTAATGCGATGTCGATTTCAGTGCTGCTTGATGATGGGACCGGTACTTGGGGGGTTCATTCCACACTTCATGAAAGTGACTGGTATCAGGACTTTATCCAACATAATCAGGACTATGTTAAGTCACATCTGGATCCATTTCAGCAAAGTTATGAAATGCAGCAGAAGAAGATCAATAGCTATATTTTACCCCTCATTGATACCAATACGATGATATCAGCAGGGATCATTAAGGTGAATTTTCCTTCTGCTTTATTGGAAACCGCCCTAAATAAAATCACAATTGGTCAAAATGAGCATACCTATTTGTTAACTCAGCAGGGTGAAAACATTTTGTCAGGCAAGATAAAGACACCAAATTCGATCTTGGAACAAAGTTTAAGTCAAATTACCGCCAGCGATGACCAAGAAGGGGTAATTGAAGCCTCTTATCAGAAGGAGAAGTATTTAGTTTTCTTTCAAAAGCTTCCAGTAGGGGATTGGATCCTAGTCAGCGAAGTGAGAGAGTCTGATTTATTCGCAAGGGCCAATCATTTACAGCAAAACCTTCTGCTAACAAGTGCAGTCCTTTTTATCATAACGATAATGGCTTCGGTGATTCTTTCTAACAATATTACTAGTCCTTTAGGAAAACTTGCAAAAGCGATGGGGTTTATCGAACGGGGAGATTTTTCGGGTGCAAAACGCTTGATGCCGAACATTAAATCTCAAAATAATGAAGTGGATTACCTTATTAATGTTACGGAACATACGATTGATCAATTACAGAATTTAATAGAAACAGAATATGAAGCTAATTTGCGCAGGAAAGATGCGGAATATAAAGCGTTATTATTACAAATCAACCCTCACTTTCTGAATAATACACTTGAAATTATTGGAAGTTTAGCACTCCAAGAAAAAAATAAAGAGGTCATGAATGTCAGCATTTATTTAGGGAAAATGCTGAGATATTCTTTAAATACAAAAAGCAATATTGTCCCGTTAGGTGAAGAAGTTAACTATATAAAAAGTTACACGAACATATTAAAGTTAAGATATGAGGATACAATCACGATTCAAATGGATGTAGATCCTGAGACCATAACGATTCCTGTAATAAAATTCATTTTACAGCCACTTGTGGAAAACGCTGTGAAATATAGTTTCACTGAAAAGACGTTTGCAGATATTTTTATAAAAACGGAAATGGCGGGCAGTCAGCTTACCCTATCGGTAGCTGATAAAGGAATGGGGATGTCTGAGGAAATCATCTCAGATTTATCATCCAAGGGTGATAAAACCATACACGTATTGGAAAGCAAGGGGAACAGCATTGGGCTAAGAAATGTCCTTGGACGATTACAGCTTACCTATGGAGATGACTTTTCCTATCGGATTGAATCTACGAAAAATGAAGGCACGAAGATTACTTTACTGATTGATTTGAAAAGGGGGGAAAGACAGGATGAACGTGTTAATTACGGATGATGAGATTCAAATTCGAAAGGGCTTACGCTTAAAAGTAGACTGGGAGGAAGAGGGATTTCAACTAGTCGAAGAGGCTTCAAATGGAAAAGAAGCTCTTGAAATCCTCCAAACCCAAGATATCGATATCGTGATTACCGATATGAGAATGCCTATTATGGATGGAGTAGAGTTAGCCAAACGTTGTCATCGAGATTTTCCCCATGTAAAAGTCATCGTTTTATCAGGTTATTCTGATTTTGAATATGTGAGGAATTCACTGCAGCAAGGGGTTAAGGACTACTTATTAAAACCTGTTGCCCCTGATGAATTAGTAGAAGCACTGAGGAAAATTCGGAAAGAAATAGAAGAAGAAAAAAGAAAACAGGTTGAAATCGCACAAATGAGCCGACTTGTTCATTCTCATATACAAGAATTACAGGAACAATTTATCCTTCATTTAGCAAAAGAAGAAGTATTACATCTTCCGATTGTGATTGAAAGACTTCAGCAGCTTCAATTAGAAGAACTGGCAAATGAGAATACGAAGGTACAATTTATAACAGTGGAAATTAGAGAAAGCCACGATCCCAAGCGCCTGGAGGAGCTAAGGATGCCATTTCAGTTGTTGTGCAAGGAAATGGCTCAACAACAAAGAGCAACCTATGTATTTGAGGATCCAAGCTATCCAAATATGGTTCAATTTTTAAAGGTAATGGAAGGCAATTCACCAGAGACAAATCAATTCGTTTTGCAAATCCAGCAAAACGTTAACAAGCTATTAAAATTAGAAAGTGTCATTGGAATTGGTACGATTGTAAATGGACTTTCAGAATATCGAAGTGGATATATATCCAGTTTACTTGCTTGGAGCCAAAGTCAACTTGGGTCAAGGTCACAGATTATGGACCAAACTGCTGCAAGCGAAGAAGTGTTTGACTTTTCTCCGGATTTTGAAAGACGTATAACGAATTCCATTGAAAATGTTGATTTTGCTGCTTTTAAAGAGAATTTAGAGGTCGTTCTGGAAGGGTCTGAAGGACGTTCGGTTATGTCGTTTTCCTTTGCGGCTAACCAAGTGTTATTTATGTTGGGGTCATTAGCCAAAAAGTACGATGTCGAGACGAAGGACATCCAAAATACGATTTGGAATTGCCAGCAAAATATATGGAAGCTTTATTCGCAGCATAAAGTGAAAGAGGACCTGATTCAATTAGCCTCATTAATCATTGGAAAAATTCGCCTTGCTCGTTTTTCCAATAAGAAATTAATCGATAGTATCCGCCATTATTTGGACCAGCATTATGCAAGTGAAATATCCCTTACTACCTTGTCCGCTCTATTTCACATTAATAGTGCCCATTTATCGGAAACCTTCAAACATCATGTCGGCCAGAACTTTAGTGATTATCTGGTGAATTTGAGAATGAAGAAGGCAAAACAATTACTTAAAGATAAACAGCTGAAAATCATTGATGTCAGTAACTTAGTTGGTTTTTCAAACTCAGGGTATTTTAGTACGGTCTTTAAAAAACATTTTGGACAAACACCTTTAGAATTTCGTAACTCGATTGGAGAATAAGTCGGTTGCAGGGAGGAGGAGATTTTAGGTGAAGAAATGGGTAACACTCATCATTGTTTTGGGTATAGCGGGATTCGCCTTTTTTTCTTTATCAGGTAAAAGTCCAGATAAGGAGAAACCGATAAAGCAAGTCGAGCTGACCTTTTTACGGAATTTAACGAATCCGGCGTTTAATCAGGCATATGAAGAGATGGTTGCAGCCTTTGAAGCAGCGCACCCCACTATTAAAATTAATATGCAATCGATGCACTGGGGAAGTGAATACGAATTAAGACTGCGTACGGAACTGGCTGCAGGAAACCATCCCGATATAATGGCAATTGATAGTCCGAACCTGGCTCTTTATGCAAATTCTGGTTCGCTTTTATCGATTGATTCTTATATGAAAGAGGAAGGGAATATTGACGATATACCTGAAGGTGTATTAAAGGGGTTAATCTATAAAGATGAAATTTACCTTGCTCCCATAGTGGAATCGAGCATTGCCTTATTTTATAATATGAATCTATTCAGGGAGGCTGGAATCCCCTTTCCTTCAGGAAATCCAGACCATCCTATGACGTGGGATGAAGTGCTGGAAATTGCAAAAAAAATCAACGATCCTTCAAAAGGTGTGATAGGAATAGACCCGGCCCAAGGCTTTAATGTTGGAGAAGCACCTGCCTATTTTAAAATGCCGATCCTTTGGCAGTTTGGAGCAGACGTGATTAGTCCAGATGGGTCAACCGCAGAAGGATATCTCAATTCTCCGGAAGCATTAGAAGCCCTGCAATTTTATCAAGATTTATATCGTAAGCATGAGGTAGCGGCGGTTGAAATGCCTCCGACTCCTTTTGAAAATGATAAGCTTGGGATGACAATACTGGGTTCTTGGGCGATATGGGAATTGCAGCAAACTCCTGGTTTTGTATTAGGAGAAGATTATGGGGTCGCCCCCCTGCCAAAGGGTAAATATCAAGTGGCCCCGAATGGCGGTTGGGCGCTGGGAATTTCCTCCAAAACCAAGCATCCAGAGGAGGCATGGGAATTTGTGAAGTTCGCTACAGGGTATGAAGGGGCGAAAATGTTCGTTGAGATTTCCGGTGATTTACCTGCGAGATATTCAGTTGCAAAAGACTTCCCGGAACTCAATGAATATCCCAAAAATATCTTTGTCCAACAAGACCAAAACTACTCAAAAAGTCGACCAGTAACTCCAGCTTATCCAGTTATCAGCGAAGCGATTAAAGAGTTATTTGAAGACGTCGGGCTGGAAGGGGAAAATGTTGAAGAAGCCGCAAACAGAGCAGTAGAGAAAATTAATAATGGTTTAAAAGATATCAAAAAGTAATAGAGTCCTCTAGTTTACTAACTAGGGGATTTTTCTATTTAGGAACGAATGAATACCTGGTTACACCTGATTGAGGACTTAAATTTACAAGGTCCTGCTAGATTAGTCCTCAATCAGGGGTATTGAGGACAAAACAAGGAAGGGCCCAAAGAGGATTAGTCCTCAATCAAGGGGATTGAGGACAAAACAAGGAAGAGGCCAAAGAGGATTAGTCCTCAATCAGGGGTATTGAGGACAAAACAAGCAAGAGCACAAAGAGGATTAGTCCTCAATCAAGGGTATTGAGGACAAAACAAGGAAGAGCCCAAAGAGGATTAGTCCTCAATCAGGGGTATTGAGGACAAAACAAAGAAGAGCCCAAAGAGGATTAGTCCTCAATCAGGGGGATAGAGGACATAACTCACAGGAGAATCAAAAGATATGTCTTCAATCTTCAAATTATCGAGATAAAAAAATGTCCTTAAGACATCTCTTAAGGACAAAATTCTATAATAGGATCATTCTACATTTCACTCATAGAAGGCCCATTGGCCAAGACCAGTAATTTTAAGATTCTTTCTCAATACTCTGCTTATTCTTTTCCTAGAATCGACTACGCCACACCATTCATGAATAACGTTTGTCGTGATTTTTTGCTCGGGAAACAAAAGCTTGAATTCCTCTACATTGCGCATTACGGAAACTGTTACCAGTTCTTCACATCCACATTCACCACAAATCAATTTCTTCCCAACTATCGTCACTGAAAATGAGTCACATTTACAGCAGGTTAGCCCTTTCTTCATCGCCTCATAGCTATAGTTAGGAACCTGAATTTTGGGTGGTACTGTTTGGTGCAATGAAATGAGCTTGTCCGCTAGATTTTTATGCGACTGATTGAGCCTTGATGGTTTCTGGTCTAATTTTCTTATAAAGGCGTCAAGCTGGGTGGGAAGTATTATAGGCAGGTCAGGTGGAGTTTGATACAACGTAAACTGGGGGTTGATGAAAATGACATATGCTTCAATCGTAAGTTTGCTTCCTAGTGATTGAAGAAGATTGTTCAGCAGTAACTTACTTCGTTTTAATTGGTCTAGCGGGTTCTGTATATCTCGTCCGCCAATAGTTTTAAAATATTCTGCGTCATAAATGTACTCGCCTTCGTAATTTTTTACATCAAAGAGGGAACAGGTCTCTTGAAAAATAAGGGTTGAATCAAGTTGAAAACTAGACGTGCTGCTCTCAAGCTGCAAATCATTCAAAATATAACAGTCGCGTTTAAGTTTCTCCGTCAATATATCAAACTGTATTTCCCCTCTAAACCCTTTTTCTTGGTTTAAATAATACCAATGCTCATCTTCAGACAATTTCATTCGTTTGTTTAAAACTCGTAAAATCATTAATATTACTGATACATCACGTGCTTTGTATGGCATATCCCACATCCTTTCTCCTACCCATCATATCGGAAAAACAGAGTGAAAGCGATGTCAAACTTCCGAAAATTTTAAACTGCTATAACCAAAAATATTAAACTCTTAATTCTCCCCCTTTTGTTATATTTAACCCATGTTGAAAGTGCTTTCAGCAGAACTAAGTTGATAGGAGGGTAAGAGAGTGGAAGAACTAGTAAAAGCAGAGCAAACCATGCCGGTTAGTAAACCAGCAGCAACTTCAAAACTAAGCAGAAACCTTACTTATATTAAAAAGAACTACATTCTATATTTGCTTATTGCCCCTGCCGTTATTCTTACCATTATATTTAAGTACATCCCCATATACGGAGCGACGATTGCCTTTAAAGATTTTAGTCCGATCCGTGGGATTACAGGGAGTGAATGGGTAGGTTTTAAGCATTTTACAAGTTTCCTAACGTCACCTAATTTTATCGAAATATTAATGAACACGATTAAATTAAGTTCATTTGAACTACTCATCGGTTTCCCGATTCCGATTATTTTGGCCTTGATGCTAAACCAACTGAGAAAATCGAGTGTGAAAAAGAATGTTCAGTTAGCCCTATATGCACCGCATTTTATATCTGTGGTTGTCGTGTCGGGGATGGTCTTTCTTTTCCTATCACCGGTTGGACCTGTTAATGCCATATTATCCACCTTTTTAGACAAGCCGATTTCATTCATGTCTGACCCGGATTATTTTAGAAGTATCTACATCTGGTCTGGAGTATGGCAGGGTGCGGGGTGGGCTTCGATCGTTTACGTTGCCGCACTAGCGAACGTTGACCCGCAGCTTCATGAAGCTGCGACACTTGACGGAGCATCACTCCTGCAGCGAATCTGGCATATCGATCTTCCGACGCTTAAGCCTGTGATGGCTGTATTGTTTATCTTAGCGGCTGGAGGAATCATGGGGATTGGCTTTGAAAAAGCGTATTTATTGCAGACACCAATGAATTCGCCATCATCAGAAATTATTGCTACTTATGTTTATAAACGGGGGCTGCTGGCAGGTGATTACTCGTTTGCGACTGCCGTTGGATTATTTAATGCCGTTGTAAATGTCATTTTACTTGGAGTGGTCAATCAGGTGGTTAAAAAATTAAACGAAGGCGAAGGACTCGTTTAAGGAAGGAGGAAAAAGTATGAACAGTCAAATCAAACATGCAAAAGGCGACCGAATTCTTCTTTTGACCAATAATATTCTACTGACAATTATTGTCCTTGTCATAGTAGGACCACTATTATATGTCTTTCTATCATCTTTCCTAGAGCCAAATGCAATCATTCGAAAAGGACTATCGTTAAATTCCTCTGATTGGTCATTAGAAGGTTACAAGCGGCTCTTTACAGATGACACCATTGTGAGAGGGTTTTTCAACTCACTCCTGTATTCAACTGGATTTACCATTGTGACCGTACTCGTTTGTCTTTTTGCCGGATATGCGTTATCGGTAGATGGTTTAGTTGGTAAAAAGGTATTTATGATTTTCTTCTTATTCACCATGTTTTTTGGAGGAGGCTTAATCCCGACTTATTTTGTGATTCGTGATTTAGGAATGCTGAATACGATTTGGGCGATTATTCTGCCTGGTGCCGTTAATGTCTGGTTTATCATTCTCGCCAGAACATATTTTAAGGCAGTTCCAAATGAACTGAAAGAAGCTGCACGAATCGATGGAGCCTCCGATTTGAAAATTTTCTTCCGGATCATTTTACCTTTATCGAAACCGATTATCTTTGTTCTTGCTTTGTATGCCTTCATTGGACAATGGAATGCCTACTTCGATGCAATGATTTACCTGGATGATCGAGAATTACATCCATTGCAATTGGTATTGCGTTCGATTCTGATTCAAAATGAAGTACAGCCTGGAATGGTTGCGGATGTAGAGGCAAGAAACGAGCTCATGAGGATTTCTGAGATGATCCGCTATTCATCAATTGTCATTGCAAGTTTACCGTTATTGATTATGTACCCATTCTTCCAAAAGTATTTTGAAAAGGGAGTAATGGTAGGTTCTCTAAAATAAAACCAAAAAGTGAGGGTTTATGATGAAAAAAAGAATGTTTACAACGGCTTCAGCTCTTCTGCTTTCAGGTTCGTTACTTTTAACTGGCTGCAGCAGTAAAAGCGGCGGCAGCGAAAGTTTCTCAGCTAAGGATTATGGGCTAAAGGATGTAACCTTCCCATTGAAAGAGGAAAAAACCTTAAAGATAATGACATCTAGTTCACCCTTAGCTCCTGAAAATCCAAATGACAAGTTGATTTTTCAGCGCTTAGAAGATCAAACGGGTGTGAAGATTGATTGGAGAAACTATACCACCGATATTTTTAATGAAAAAAGAAATTTAGCCATCGCCAGCGGTGAGCTTCCGGACGCTATCTTTAATGCCGGCTTTAGCGATTATGAATTATTAAAGCATGCGAAGGATGGAGTGATTGTACCGGTTGAGGATTTAATTCAGTATATGCCGAACCTACAAGCTGTCCTTGAAAAAGCACCACAATACAAAGCAATGATGACGGCACCTGACGGCCATATCTATGCTTTCCCATGGATTGAGGAGTTAGGTGAAGGAAAAGAAAGTATTCACTCTCTAGATGCATTCCCTTGGATTAATATGGAATGGTTAAACAAATTAGGATTAGAGGTTCCGAAAACAACAGAAGAGTTAAAACAAGTATTAATCGCTTTTAAAACCCAGGATCCAAATGGCAACGGCGAGGCGGATGAGATTCCTATGTCATTCATTATTAATGATGGCGGACAGGATCCACATTCATTATTCGGTGCGTTTGGTCTAGGAGATAACTGGGATTTCACGGTGGTAACGAATGATGGAGAAGTTAAACTTACTGCAGCTGATGAAAGCTATAAAAAGGCGATTAGCTGGTTCAACAATTTATACAATGAAGGATTAATTGATATCGAGGCATTTGAGCATGATTGGAACACGTATCTTGCAAAAGGCCGAGACAAAAAATATGGTTTGTACTTTACATGGGATAAAGGAAATATCACTGGAATGGGCAATGACTACGATTTGTTAGCTCCATTAAAAGGTCCTGAAGGGCACCAAAATGTTGCGAGAACAAATGGAATGGGCTTTGACCGCTCACGTTTAGTGGTTACATCTGCAAATAAAAACCTTGAATTAACAGCAAAGTGGATTGACCAGCTTTATGATCCTTCTCAATCGGTACAGAATAACTGGGGAACGTACGGTGACGAAAAGCAACAAAACATTTTTGGAATGGATGAGGCTACAAAAATGTTAAAACACCTTCCATTAGAAGGTACTGCACCAGTTGAATTGAGAGAAAAGACTTCTGTTGGCGGACCATTAGCAATCTTAGACAGCTACTACGGTAATGTGACAACCAAACCTGATGATGCTGCTTGGAGACTGAACTTAATGAAAGAAGTAATGGTTCCTTACATGGAAGCCGAAAATATTTACCCGCGTGTATTTTTCTCACTTGAGGACTTAGATCGACTTTCTGTGATCGAAACAGACTTGTTTGCTTATATTAAGCGAAAACGTGCGGAATGGATTGCCAATGGCGGTGTTGAAAAAGAATGGAATGAATATCTAGCAGAATTAGATCGTCTTGGACTGCAAGAGTGGCTGGATATTAAGCAAAAAGGTTACGATCGAAATCAGGAATAGTAAATAGCCTGAGGCTGTACATGCTTTGGCAATCGTACAGCCCTTTTTACTAATTTAATAGAATAAGGAGCGAAAAATATGACACAAATCTATAAAGAGCAGTATCGCCCGCAATTTCACTTTTCACCGGAAGAAAAGTGGATGAATGATCCGAACGGAATGGTCTTTTTTAATGATGAATATCATTTGTTCTATCAATATCATCCATTTGGTACGACCTGGGGACCCATGCATTGGGGACATGCAGTTAGTAAGGACTTAATTCATTGGGAGCACCTTCCGATTGCCTTATATCCGGATGAACTAGGAGCGATTTTTTCAGGGAGCGCAGTCGTTGATTGGAACAATACCACAGGCTTTTTTGAAAAAGATCAACCTGGATTGGTGGCGATTTATACGAGTGCCGGCACTTACCCTGACTCTGATCGACCACTTCAGCAGCAAAGCCTAGCTTACAGTAAGGACAATGGAAGAACGTGGGTAAAATATGAAGGCAATCCTGTCCTTTCCGATGTGAACATTACCGATTACCGAGACCCTAAAGTTTTTTGGCATGAAGAAACTGAAAAATGGGTGATGGTTCTGGCTACGGGTCAAACCATTACGATCTATACTTCCCTGAACTTAAAGGAATGGGAGTTTGCCAGCGAATTTGGACATACTGCCGGTTCACATGATGGCGTTTGGGAATGTCCTGACTTATTCAAGCTGCCAGCAGATAACGGACAAGAAAAGTGGGTAATGATTGTAAGTATTGGTGATAACGGTCAATCAGCAGAGGGCTCGAGAACGCAATATTTTATCGGACAGTTTGATGGAACTACTTTTGTTAATGACCATGACGATTCGACGATTCTTTGGTTAGATTACGGCCGTGATAATTATGCGGGTGTGAGCTGGTCCGATATCCAAGATGGAAGACGTATTTATCTTGGCTGGATGAGTAACTGGCGCTATGCCAACCAAGTGCCAACGGAAGACTGGCGAAGCGCAATGACATTACCAAGAGAATTAACACTAGCTGCGACGGAGGCTGGCATCCGTTTATTCCAAACACCAGTTGCTGAGGTTAGCAGAATTAGAAAAGAAACAGAATCTTATTCGGCCACTAAGATTGACGCTGGAAGTACTGTAAGTGTTCCATTAAAAAATTCCTTGCTAGAACTAAACATCGAATTCGGTAAAGAAAGTTCAAGCCAATTTGGATTGATCATACAGCATTCTGAACAAGAAAAAACCGTCATTGGCTATAATACAGTAGAAGAAAAGTTATTTGTCGACCGAACACTTTCTGGAGAACATAGCTTTTCGACGTCCTTCCCAGCGGTACAAGAAGCACCATTAAAGTTGGAGGATCAAAGGCTGAAACTGCAGTTATTTTTAGATGCTTCTTCAATTGAGGTATTTGCGAACAATGGAGAGGCATCTATTACAAGCTTACTGTTTCCATCCCAATTAGGGCAGGAGCTCATTTTATTTTCAAATGAAGGAACTACAAATGTGTTGGAACTAAATGTAACGGAACTTGATTCCATATGGAACAAGTAAGTGAAGGTTGGAAGCTCTAATCGGTCAATTGGTTAGAGCTTTACTTTTTAAAAGGATGGTGCTTGGTTTGAGTTCATCAATTATATGCATGGGTGAATTATTAATTGATTTCTTCTGTACGGATGTAGACATTAACTTAATAGAGGGGCAAAATTTTCAAAAACAGGCTGGGGGAGCGCCGGCAAATGTCTGCGCGACGATTGCAAAATTAGGAGGTACTGCTCTTTTCAGCGGAAAAGTTGGGAATGACCCTTTTGGACAATTTCTAAAAAAGACACTTGATGACGTCCAAGTAGATACCTCAATGGTCGTGTTCGATGATCTCCATCCAACCACATTGGCTTTTGTATCCTTACAGGCAAATGGCGAAAGAGATTTTGTATTTAATCGCGGGGCAGATGCCTTTTTAGTCGAGGAGGAAATCGATAGGAATAAGCTGAATGAGGCTTTTATTCATCATTTTGGCTCTGCTACTGCTTTATTAAGCGACCCTTTTCAATCCACTTATTTTCATGTCATGCGTAATGCAAAGGAACAAGGGAAATTTATTTCCTTTGATCCTAATTATCGAAAAGATTTATGGAAAAACAGAATTCCAGAATTTATCGACTTGGCAAAGAAGGGAATCGCTTTAGCTGATTTTGTAAAAGTGAGTGATGAGGAGTTAAAACTTATTACAGAAATCGATAACCTGGAAGAGGGAACAAATTATCTTCATGAATTAGGAGCGAAAGTAGTTGCAGTAACATTAGGAAGTGAGGGAACCTTTCTTTCGAATGGGCAAAATAGTGAAATGGTTCCAAGTGTAAAAGTAAAATCCATCGACTCTACTGGTGCTGGTGATGCTTTTGTCGGTGCCACGCTTTACCAGTTTGCAAAAAGTGATTCTGCGGTTGAAGATTTTGAAACGCTGAAAGAAATTATTTCCTTTAGTAATAAAGTGGGGGCGTTTGTTTGTACCAAGGTTGGTGCCATCTCTGCTCTCCCAACTATTGAAGATATTGTAACTGAAGCATAGTTAAACCGGGTGTCCTAATGAAATTAGGATATCCTTTTTTTAGTGCGGATTCATCCACTAATAGGAAATCGTTACCTGCAATTTTATGGTTAGGACCTATAAATACCATTGTATAGGAAGTCCTTCCCTATTTTACTAGGAAGTGAAAAAGGGAATCATTGGGGATACCAATGCTTCTCCAATTTTTTCATAATGAATGAAGGAACAGTATTCTGTATGATAGATGGTAGAAAACTTCCAAATGAAACGGAACTTGAGTTGAGAAACGATAACCCCTACACAACTGCTGAGGAGGCTCCCGGGTGATAGATTATCTGAAAAACCAATTAATAAAGCTAGATCAAAGGGAAGCGGAATTAGTAAAAATAACAAACAGCTTAAATTTAGCCCAACAGGTAGCAAGGATCGGAAGCTGGGACTGTGATGTCGAAAGCAATTATATTTATTGCTCGGATCCATTATTTGCGATTCTAGGAATAGATAAAATAGATGGTGCCGCCGCCAAATATGAAAACCTTCTTGCCATGATTTGCCCAGAAGATCAGGAAAGGTTTGACGAACAATATCAACGAACCATACTGTCTGGTGCAAAAATGGATATCGAATATCGGGTACAAAGACACGACGAATCCATTATTACAGTGCACACTGCAGCAGTGGCGAAAAGAGATTATAACGGTAAAGTCGTTCGTATCATCGGTATTTTACAAGATATTTCGGAGCAAGTTATTACGGAAAATAAGTTAAAAGAAAGTGAAGAGAAATTCGAAACCATAGCCAAGAATATAGATGTAGGAATATGGTCTATGGATACTCTTACAAACCAATTGATCTATGGTTCACCTGCGATAGAGAAGATAACGGGCTACAGTACTGAAGATTTTCTATCTGGACGAATGATTTGGACAGATCTTATCCATCCCGATGATACTGAAAACTACTGGAAACGACAAGGTTATCTTTGCTGTGGTCAAATGATTGTTCATCAGTATCGAATTATAAATTTGAACGGAGATGTAAAATGGGTTGAGGATAAGACCTTTCCTACTTTAAATTCAGAGGGACAGGTAATACGACTTGATGGAATCATTCAGGATATTGGTGAGAGAAAGCGTAATGAGGAAGAAATTAATTTCTTCGCTTATCATGATTACCTGACAGAATTACCAAATCGTCGTATGTTTGATCAAAACTTAGAGCAGTTGATTACAGATTATCAAGGTAGAAAGAATCATTTCAGCTTGTTTTACTTAGATATGGATCGCTTCAAATTTGTTAATGACACGTTAGGTCATGAAATTGGTGACGCACTTCTGCGTGAAATATCGGTAAGACTGTCTGCTGTCGCTGGAAAAGGGTCAGTGTATCGTGTTGGCGGTGACGAATTTACGATCATTCAGGATAATATCCATAAAAAGGATCCTATTGAGTTAGGACATGAGATTATTCGTGAAATTGAAAAGCCGTTTCAGATAGAGGGGTATGATATCCATATTACTACGAGTGTAGGAATTGGCATTTTTCCAGACGATGGTGACACGTTAAAAAAGTTGAAAATGAATACGGATGCTGCTTTATATCGTGCTAAAGAATTAGGGAAAAACAATGTACAGCTATTTAACAAATCATTGAATATGGAATCCTATAAACGGTTCATTTTGGAAAATGATTTAAGAAAAGCAATCAAGAGAAATGAATTTATTCTCCATTTCCAACCCAGAGTGGATACAGTCACAGGAAAAATGGTTGGGGCGGAAGCACTGATTCGCTGGAATCATCCAAGATGGGGACTGGTTTTACCTGGAGAATTTATCCCTTTGGCAGAAGAGACTGGTTTTATTAATGAAATGAGTGATTGGGTCATCCAACAAGCTTGCAAACAGTTGAAAGAATGGAAGGAAAAAGGATTTCGGCTCGTTCCGATTTCGATTAATTTGTCAGCAAAAACATTAATGAAAGCGGACTTGGTTGAAAAAATCAAAGAGAGTTTAGCATCCTGCTCCATTTCACCCTGTCTTATGGAGATTGAAATTACCGAAGACTCTTTGATTAAAAATGAAGGATTAGTGTTACGTACCATTCAGCTGCTAAGGGATTTCGGCATTGCCATATCCATTGATGATTTCGGAACAGGTTATTCCTCCATCGGTTATTTAAAAAAGTTTAAGGTCGATTATATTAAAATTGATCGTACTTTCATAAAAGATATACATGAAAACATTGAGGATTCTACCATTGTTCAATCGATTATACTATTGGCAAAAGGTTTTAGCTTGAAGATTGTAGCAGAGGGTGTGGAAACGCAGCAACAATTAGAAATCTTAAAAAAATTAAAATGCCATACAATACAAGGATATTTGTTTAGTAAACCGCTGCCGGCACATCAATTCGCCAAATTGCTAACAAGGCACATCCTGATTACTAACGATAGAGAAAGATTGATTGCAGGAATCACACACTAAGAGCGAAAGACAGGAAGCCACTTGGTTTTCTGTCTTTCGCTTTTAGGGAGTCATTTTCTATGACTGTTCAAACTTCCGCCATAACATTTCAAACAAACTGTGAACTTAACACTGTACCCATGTTATTAACTATCAAAATCCAATATAGTGTAAGTATAAAGAGCAAACAAATTTTGAAAGGCGGAATGACTTATGTTTAACAACTTTTTAAGAGAAAATAAAATCTCTGCAGCACTTTTAACTATTATTCGTTTATACCTTGGCTACTCTTGGTTTACAGCTGGTTTTCATAAAATCACAGGCGGCTTCGACGCTTCTGGATTCTTAAAAGGAGCAATTGCAAAACCGGTAACAGGTCCAGACGGAAATATGGTTTACAGCTGGTATGTGAACTTCTTAGAAAGCTTTGCACTGCCAAACATCGATGTCTTTAACTTCATCGTTCCTTGGGGTGAAACATTAATCGGTTTAGGACTTATGCTTGGATGCTTAACAACAGCAGCAATGTTCTTTGGATTAGTAATGAACTTCTCTTTCTTCTTAGCAGGAACAGTATCTCATAACCCAACAGACATCTTCTTAGGCTTCATCATCTTAACAGCAGGATACAACGCAGGCCGAATTGGCTTAGACCGCTGGGTAGTACCATTCATCAACAAAACAGTTAGAAAAAACAAAGCAAAAGCAACAGCTTAAATAGGTTAGCAAAAAGATGATTCGTCCCCCCTCGAATCGTCTTTTTTTTGCCGAAAAAAGGGATTTCGAAGCAGGGCGTTGAATTAGTAACTTTTGAAATCGTAATAATTAAGGGGTAATCAATCTTATGCAAATATCTACTGAATTTCAGGGAAAAATCACCAACGCCTTCGGTGAGAGTGGAAAGGCTTGGTTAGAATCTTTAGCATCAACGGTCCAAACATATTTAGAAAAGTGGGAGCTTACGAGTGAAGGACCTGTTAGTAATCTTTCCTACAATTATGTTATCAAGGTAACAGATTCTGTGGGAACACCCCTGATCTTGAAGCTTGGTGTTCCTAACTTTGATACAAGTAATGAGATGGCTACGCTGCAATTATACAATGGTGATGGTTGTGCCAAGCTTTTGAAATCTGATTCGAAGAATGGTGTGATGCTGCTTGAACGGCTTGTTCCAGGAAAGATGCTTTCAGCTGAAACCGATGAAAGGGTCGTTCTAGAGAATTACATAAAGGTTTGGAAGGCGATTCGCAAGCCTTTGCCAGATGGAGCGTCAACGCCCTCACTTGTACACTGGTTTCGCGGGCTTACAAACTATCGTCATTCTGGCGATAGTCAGATTAAAATGGAACATGTTCAGTTGGCAGAAGAATATTTCAAAATGGTGATGGATACATCAAAAGGTCCAGAACTCCTCCACGGTGATTTACACCATGAAAATATACTGTACGCTGAGCAGCATGGCTGGATGGCGATTGATCCAAAAGGAGTGGCAGGAGATCCTTATTTTGATGTAGTGTCCTTTTTAGTGAATCAATTAGATTCAAAGCCTAATCCAAAAAACATCCTGAAACTCCGTGTGGATACGATTAGTGATCAGTTGGGACTTGACCGTAAGCGATTATTAAAAGCGGCAATTGCCTTAGGTACTCTTTATGCTTGCTGGGGTATCGAAGACAGTGATCCGGACTGGGAAAAAACGTATCAATGTGTGAAATGGTTTATCGATTTTTTAGAATAAAAAATGGCGATTCAAATTTGAATCGTCTTTTTTCTGCCTAATAATCCCGAATGAACATAAACCAAACTAAATAGAATGAAAGGGGGATATTTTTAAAAAGTTAACGTGAATGGTGGTAATGGAATGAAGGAAATAACCATTGACCCTTATATACATGTACGCATGGTGAAGAGTTTTGAATATGATCCAAAGGGAAAGAAAATTAGCTTTATTACTGATTTTACAGGGGAACCACAGGTATGGGAGCTTGACCGGGAGGACAGGTGGCCAGCTCAAACCTCTTTTACCATGAAGGGAATCACCTTTATTAAATACATTGCAGGTTCGTCTGATCTTATTATCGGGATGGATGCGGATGGTGATGAAAAGGAGCAATTGTACTTATTAAAGGAAGATGGTGAAAAAATCGCTCTGACGAATTCTCCTGAACATCTTCATATGTTCGGGGACAGCTCTCCCGATGGGAAATGGATTGCGTGGTCGAGTAACCGGCGAAATCAGGACTTTTTAGATATTTATATTCAAAATTTGGAGACCTTGGAAATTCAGCGTGTTTTTACCGGAGATGGAATGTTTCTAGTGGAAAAATGGTTTCCTGATGGAAATTCTCTTTTGGTGAAAAAAAACAACACGCCCCTCGATCATGATTTAGGGGTATTTTCACTTTTAACAGGAAAAATGGACTGGATTACGAAGCATAAGGGTGAAGCGGGATATAAAAATATTCACTTTAACAAAGATGCAGATCATATCTATTTATTAACCAATCAAGACAGAGAATTCTATGGACTGGCATTGATCCAAATAACAAGTAAGCAGTTTACTTGGCTGGAGCGCGGTGAGTGGGACTTTGAAGACCTGGTCATGAATCAGGAGAAGAACAAATTAGCTTTTTCAATGAATGAAGGAGGAGTTTCAAAGGGATTTCTAGTGGACTTAGAAACAACGAACTTGTATAACTGGGAAACTCCCATGGGGGCTATTTATAATCTCAGATTTTCCCCTGACCATCAAAAGCTGGGGTTTGTGCTAAATGGACCCGCACATCCACCTGATATATGGGAAGTTGACCTGAAGACCATTCAAGCAAAGCGGCTTACGTACATCTCGCGTACGCCCATTCTCGAGGAAAAATTAATAGAGCCTGAGCCCATTTTGTACCCATCCTTTGACAAGCTGAACATACCTGCTTTTTACTATAAGCCTAAACAGACAGCAGAGAAATCCCCAGTAGTTATCTATATTCATGGTGGACCTGAGAGTCAAAGCCGTGCTGTCTACAGCCCCTTTTTACAATATTTCTTAAACCAGGGATATGCAGTGGTCGCCCCAAATATCCGAGGAAGTACAGGTTATGGAAAAACCTTCACACATCTAGATGACGGACGAAAACGGATGGAAGCAGTGAAAGATGTTATTTTTTTATTGGAATGGCTAAAACAAACAGGGGATATTGATGGTGAAAGGTGCGCAGTTGTTGGCGGGAGCTATGGTGGATTTATTGTATTAGCCGCGATTAGCCACTATCCGAATCTATGGGCAGCTGCCATCGATATCGTTGGAATGTCAAGTATTCGAACATTCCTGGAAACAACAAGTTCTTGGCGGAAAAAGCTAAGAGAAGCAGAATATGGAACCGTCGAAAGTGATGGCAATTTTTTTGACGAGATTGACCCTATACATCACGCTGACAAGATTAAAGCTCCTCTAATGGTCATTCATGGTGTAAATGATCCGCGTGTTCCCATCCAAGAATCCGACCAGATGGTGAAGAAGCTAAAGGCGCGAAATCATCCAGTCCGGTACATTCGCATCGAAGAGGAAGGACATACGATGACGAAGCTTAAAAATAAATTGAATTCTTACTCGGAAATGGCAGAGTTTCTTGAAAAATATTTAGGGAAGTTATGATGACTAGCGTGGTTATTTCTTGATAGGAAAATAGTAAGATTCGTATTCTTTTAAAAGGTCACATGGAAGAGAATGTGACCTTTTTCAATGAATGATTAATATACCGAAGTTTGAAGGACTTGATTGTAAACTTCATTTCCGCCGACAGTATAAATGCGCGGAACGCGTTTCCCTATTAAACAGACAACCTCATAGTTAATCGTCCCCATGAGGAGCGCAATCTCATCAATGGATTGAAACGCTTCAGCATTTCTCCCAAAAATAATCACTTCGTCTCCTTGCTTACAGGAGGGGATGTTTGTTACATCAATCATCGTTTGGTCCATGCAGACGCGGCCAGCTACTAGAGCCCTCTGTCCATGAACCAGAAATTGACCGCAGTTGGAAAGGTGTCTAGATAGTCCATCTGCATACCCGATAGGAAGTGTAGCAATTATTCTATCATTTGATGGGGTATAGGTACATCCATAGCTAATACACTGATACTTCGCGACCTTTTTAAGTCCAGTAATTTTTGTTTTAAGCGTCATGGCCTGCTGAAGTGAAATGGGATGCTCCTTTAACGACACATCCGGATATAGACCATACAAACCAATTCCTACACGGACCATATCAAGGTGCATTTCTGGAAAATTCATTGTCCCTGCTGTATTACAGCAGTGCTTTAATGGGATAGAAATTCCGTTGTTAGTTAAAAAAGAAGTAATAGAACGAAATCGTTCGAATTGCTCTAATGTATAGGATGGATCCTCACTATCAGCTTTAGCGAAGTGGGTGAAAATCCCTTTAAGGAAAACAAGTTTAGATTCAACCGCTTTGGCTGATAAAATAAGTGCTTCTTCTCTAGTTTGGACACCAATTCTCGTCATCCCGGTATCCACTTTTAAATGGATAGCTGTCGTTTTTTGAAGTTCCTCGGATTGAAAAATAATTTCCTCAAGTACATCCTCACTAAAAACGGTAATATCAACTCCGGCTATAATTGCCTGTCGAATGGAGCGAGTGGGAGTATATCCTAATACCAAGATTGGCTGAGTGATCCCTGCCTCACGCAGTTCAATGGCTTCATCCAAAATGGCGACTGCTAAGTAATTTGCGCCAGCTTCCACAGCTGCTCTAGCAACTTGGACGGCCCCGTGCCCGTAACCATCTGCCTTTACCACAGCCATTAAGCCGACACAATCCCCAATGTAACGTTTAAATTCCGCAGTATTATGTTTAATCGCATCCAATGAAACTTCAGCCCATGTATCTCGATAACTCTGGTGATTCACGAAATATCCCCCCTAAAAATCCTATGAAAAAACCCTCAAGATAACTTGAGGGTACCAGAATGGTTAGTTCAATACGATTTCTTTTTCCAATGCTGTTTCCACTGGTACATATACATAGTTAAGGTCCCTTGCTACCGCTTCATAAGTGATTTCACCGTTTGCCACGTTCACACCAAGCTTTAATGCTGGATTTTCAGAGATGGCACGCGCAACACCCTTATTGGCAATTTGCAATGCATATGGAACAGTTGCATTTGTAAGAGCCATTGTAGATGTTCTTGGAACTGCCCCAGGCATGTTCGCAACAGAGTAGTGAACGACACCATGTTTTTCAAATGTTGGGTTATCGTGTGTTGTTACATGATCAATCGTTTCAACGCTTCCGCCTTGGTCAATCGCAACGTCAACGATTACAGAACCCGGTTTCATCGTTTTAACCATTTCTTCTGTTACTAATTTAGGCGCTTTAGCCCCTGGAATTAAAACCGCTCCGATGACTAAGTCCGCTTCCTTCACAGCTTCAGCAATGTTGAATGGATTTGAGATTAATGTTTTAATTTGGTTTCCGAAAACGTCATCTAAGTAACGAAGACGATCTGCGCTTAAGTCAATAATGGTTACGTCCGCTCCTAAACCAATTGCCATTTTAGCTGCGTTTGTTCCGACAATACCTCCGCCAATGATGGTAACCTTACCACGGCTTACCCCTGGAACACCTGCGAGCAGGATCCCTTTACCGCCATTGAATTTTTGT
This sequence comes from Neobacillus niacini, assembly GCF_019749295.1. Classification (GTDB taxonomy): domain Bacteria; phylum Bacillota; class Bacilli; order Bacillales; family Cytobacillaceae; genus Neobacillus; species Neobacillus niacini_D. The sequence continues at coordinate 17,298 of NZ_JACWFG010000022.1, read as the reverse complement.
AAAAATTGTGCCCCGATTTGTGCAGACATACGGCCAGCTACTTCGCTCATAGGTGTAAGAAGCGGCAGCGTACGATTAACAGATACGGTTTCGTAGGCAATGGCAATTACACCGCTTTCTTTTAATGCTTGAGTTAAAGCTGGTTCAGCAGCTAAATGCAGATATGTAAATAATACTAAACCTGGACGGAAGTATTTGTATTCACTTTCAAGCGGTTCTTTCACTTTCATAATCATTTCAGACTGATTCCAAACATCAGTTGCTAACTCAATGATTTCTGCGCCTGCTTGAGTATAGTCTGCATCGGCGAAACCGCTTCCAATTCCAGCCGCTTTTTCAACTACTACTTTATGTCCAGCTTGTACGAATGATACTACCCCTGCTGGAGTTAATGCCACACGGTTTTCATTGTTTTTAATTTCTTTCACTACGCCAATAATCATTCTCGTTATCCCCCTTAGAAGTCTTACATGATTTTTTCTGACTTTAGAATAATCCTTTCGAAAACATTTTTCTTTGTTTAGAAAGCAAAAATAACAAGATTCTATTTGTGGATTTACACAAAACGTTCACAAATCCCTTGATATAAAAGGAAAAGTAACAGAGCCAACCTATAAAAAAATTGTATTTTGCCTTGTTGGAATTTTCAAATAGACGGTGAACACCTTTTAGGTGTCACCCTGGTGCCTGTCACCCTCCGTGGACACTGTCCACGGAGGGTGACAGGCACCACATTTGCACCAAGTTTATTTGAACTTTTCGAGTTTAAGGTCTAGGTAGAGGGTTATTTTTTGGTTTGGGTCTTTTAGATTGATTTCGCCGATTTCGGATATCCGTTTGAGCCGATAGTTTAGGGTGTTGGTGTGTACATTTAGAGCGCATGCGGCCTCATGAACATTGCTGTCTTTGTTTAAAAAAACTTCTAGTGTTTCGACGAGATCGGTGTTATTTTTTTTATCATATTCTTGAAGTCTTTTCAGAGAATAGTTTTCGTTCTGGTCTGTACCTGCCTTTTCTATCAATACATCAATATACTTATAGATTCCTAAGCTTTGATAGCCGTGGATATCTTTTGCTTCAATAGGGAATTTTCTCTTTATTGATAGTACAGTTCCTGCTTCTTTGTACGCCTTTTCCACTTTTACTAAATCGCAATAAACACTGCTATAGCCCTGAACGATTGATTCAATTCCAAATCGTTCCTTCATTTTTGCAACAAACAACTCACAGAATGCATTTAGTTTATTTACTGGCTGCTGGGTTCCATCAAGAGAAATAAACAAGATTAATTGTTGATGGTCAATGGTGTGCAGTAAAATCTTTGGCAGTTGAATCGTTTTTAACAGATAGGCTATATGCTTTTCATCGTCACGGCCTAATTCCTTAGTAAATTGAAAAACGGCAATACCAAATAGTGTCGGAGGCGAAATTTGCAACGCATGAAACTTATTAATAATTTCTTCATTGGAAGAAAGATGACTCGTTAACAACTGCCAGAAAAACTCTTGAAATTGCTCTTCTTTTTTATTTTTACGGTTCTGTAATTGGATTAGTTTATTTTTGGTCGCATCCGCAGCTCGCTTTAAACAGTCCATTTCTTCTTCGCCTAATGTTTTTTCAATCTCTAATGCCCAAATGAAGCCGAGCACTTCATCGTTTTTCCAAATGGAAACAGCGACTCTATTTCCGAGACCAATTTCATCCACCGTCTTAACCCGTATGGGATCACGGCTGTTTAACAAGGAAGGAATGACCCCTTCTTTCCATAAGGAATTGATGACTTTTTCCGGCACACGGCGGCCAATGATTGTGGCAATCCGTGCTGGATCGGTTCGGTCATCATGGGTACTGTAGGCTAGGAGGCGATGGTTCGCATCTTCAATGGTTATCGGACAATGTAAAACTTCACTTACCATATCAGCAAATTCTTCTAAACTTTCAAAGCTTGCGCGGAACGGATCATTTTTCATAAACTGCCACCTTTTTAATGAGATTGTGCACTATGTAACGTATTTGTTAATTAAAACAATATTTTTTTAATAGATTTGTATTTATTCTACAATATTAAACGTTCACAAATATGTTATATTAATTTCACAAAGTTTTAACTTTTAGATAATTAATAATCATTGTAAACGCTATCATTCACAAAATGAATAGGAGGATATTATTTAAATATAAACAGTAGTTTTATTTCGAATAATATTGTATCTTTTTTACTGAAAAAGGGAAATAGGAGATTTCAACTAAAATAGGGGGCAGACTATGCAAAAAAATGCAAATCAATTACAAAGAGGATTAGAGGAAAGACATATTACGCTGATGTCACTAGGAGCAGCGATTGGGGTAGGGTTGTTTCTAGGGTCAGCAACTGCTATAAAGCTTGCAGGACCTGGTATTATCCTGGGTTATGCATTTGCTGGTATGATTATGTTCTTTATTATGAGGGCACTTGGTGAGATGGCGATTCAAAAACCAGTAGCAGGTTCTTTTAGTCAATATGCCCGGGACTATTTAGGCGCATTGCCTGGCTTCTTAACAGGATGGAATTATTGGTTCTTATGGGTTGTAACGTGTATGGCTGAGATTACGGCTGCAGGAATCTACATGGAGTATTGGTTCCCTGAAGTACCTCGCTGGATTTGGGCTTTGGCAGCACTAGTCATCATGGCTTCGGTCAATTTCCTAAATGTAAAAGCTTATGGTGAGCTTGAATTTTGGTTTGCGTTAATTAAGATTGTTACGATTATATTCATGATAGTAAGTGGTCTTGGAATGATTGTGTTAGGGATTGGTAATGGCGGCATTGCAACTGGTATCAGCAATCTTTGGGAGAATGGAGGCATCCTTCCAAATGGGATTACGGGCGTGTTAATGTCGTTACAAATGGTCATGTTTGCTTTCTTGGGTATTGAGATGATTGGGATTACTGCCGGCGAAGTAAAGAATCCGGAAAAAACATTATCTAGAGCGATTGATACTGTTTTCTGGCGAATTCTTATTTTCTATGTGGGTGCATTGTTTGTCATCATGTCAATTTATCCATGGACGGAAATCGGTGCGCAAGGCAGTCCGTTCGTTTTGACCTTTGATAAGCTTGGCATTCCCGCGGCTGCAGGAATTATTAACTTTGTTGTTTTGACTGCTGCGCTATCTTCATGTAACGGCGGTATCTTTAGTACAGCACGTATGTTATTCAACTTAGCTGAAAATGATGAGGCACCAAAGGGATTAGGTAAATTAAACAAGAATGGTGTTCCTAGTAAAGCTGTGTTAGTAACAGCGGGAGCCCTGTTAGTGGGTGTTGTTCTTAACTATTTAGTGCCGGCAAAAGTATTTACATGGGTAACCGCAATCTCCACCTTTGGGGCGATATGGACTTGGTCGATGATCTTATTATCACAAATCAAGTATCGGAAAGGACTAACAGATACTCAATTGAGAGGCTTAAAATATAAGATGCCGTTATATCCCTTCACATCGTACTTCTCATTAGCATTCTTACTTCTAGTAGTAGGGCTAATGGCGTTCTTCCCAGATACTAGAATTGCTTTAATCGTTGGACCGCTTTGGCTCGGGATATTAACAGCTTTCTATTATGGAAAGGGCTATCATAAACGGGGTAAACAAGAACAGAATCAAGTTCAAAAAGTGGTATAACTGGTGCCTGTCACCACATTATATTTATTCTTATATATTAAAAAGCGTAAGTGGGCTTAAGGGTCCATTTACGCTTTTTTATTTATTGTTCGGCAATATTAGTTCAAACTGTTGATAGAGGCCAAAAAATGAAACCGTTTTAAAAGACTGTAAATTATCGGATATTTTTTTAATTTTTTCGGATAGTGGAAAAATTGAAAACCTTTACAATAAATATTGTAATCGTTTGATTTTATTAAAGGGGGAACCACTATGAAGAAGCTAGGCATATTAGTCTTAGGCTTGTTATTACTGTTTAGTTTAACCGCTTGCAGCGGGGGGAAAGAGAAAGCTTCGGGAGACGGCAAAATCACAGAACTTACTGTTTGGAATGACTGGACTGAAAATCGTCCGGAATACAAGGTTTATAAAGATATCATTGCTAAATTCAATGAAGAAAACAAAGATAGTATCCACGTTAAAATTGAAAGCATTCCACATGATCAATATGAAACAAAGCTGAGAACTCAAGCAGCAGGAAAGCAATTACCGGATATGTTCCGCGTATGGCCTGGTGCACGTATTGCGCCTCTAGTTGAAGGAAATGCGTTACTTCCTTTAAATGAAATCCTTGATACTTGGGAAGGGAAAATTCCAGAAGGTATCATGAAAGATTATGCAGTCGACGGCAAGCAGTACGCGATTCCAGCAAATATTAGTGAAACTAGCTTGATTTACTACCATAAAGATGCAGTGAAAAAAGCAGGATTTGAAGAATTTCCAAAAACATATGACGAGTTAAAAGATTTAATCAAGGCATTAAATGACGAAAAAGTAACCCCAATTGCATTAGGGAATAAAGCCATTTGGCCGCTGCAATCTGTTTATATTTCAACGATTGGCGATCGTTTTACAGGCAGTGAGTTCTTACCAAACACTTTAAGCGGAAAAAGCTCTTTTACAGATGAGAACTTTGTAAAAGCGTTATCAGTAGTTGAAGAACTAGCAAAGCTTAAGGCATTTAACGAAGACTTTAATACAATTGACGAAGCACAATCTAGAACATTATTTAATAGTGGAGAAGCTGCTATGCACTTCGCAGGTTCTTGGGCAATCGGACCAATCTTAGAAGGTGTAGATAATATCGATAATATCGGGGTTGCTCCATTCCCGAGCTTTAGCGGCGAAGGAGATACAGAAAAAATCTCGGGTGCAGCGGGCGGCGGTATCGCTCTTAATGCTGAATTATCTGGTAAGAAAAAGGAAGCAGCATTTAAATTCTTAGAGTACTTCTATGGTGATGAACTGTACCAAGGGTTAGCTAAGTCTAATATCGTTGTTCCAGTACAAGTAGAAATGGATGACAGCATTCCTGAAATTTACCAAACAGCTAACGGATTTGCACAAGGCGGTTTAGCACCCGTTTATGATGCGACGTTAACGCCGGAGTTAACAGATATGATTAACAATGGCTTACAATCTATCACGATTGGTGAAAAGACACCTAAGGAATTAGCTGAAGAAATGCAAAAGGAAAACGAACAAGGAAAGAAATAATCTTTTAAAATACAGGTTGCCTCTATTAAGGCAGCCTGTCATTTCATAGGGGAGATAAGTATGCAACTAACTGGGAAAAGTAAAGCCGCTCTTATTATCGGTTTACTGCCGGCATTTTTAATTTATACCGTTTTTGCGATCTATCCGATTATCCAATCGTTTTATTATTCCTTTATGGAATGGGATGGTTTTTCGGAAATGGAATTTATCGGTCTGCAAAACTTTGGGAATCTGTTTCAGGATGAATTATTTTGGAATTCAGTTGGTAATAACATTTTTGTTGTCATTGCCTCTGTATTTGGACAGATTCCGATCGCTTTATTTATAGCCCTTTTATTAAATCGAAAAATCAAGGGCTTAAAGATTTTTAGAACCATTGGTTTTCTTCCTGTTGTCTTATCAACGGTCGTGATCTCACTTACATGGAGCCTCATTTATAATACGAAGGATGGCATGATTAACGAAATTTTAAGGGCTGTTGGCTTAGACTTTTTGGCACAAAACTGGTTAGGTGATACAAAATGGTCGATGGTGGCTGTATGTATTACTGTAATCTGGCAGTTCGTTGGGCTCTATTTAATTATTTTTCTTGCAGCCTTGCAAAACATACCGGAAGAAGTAATGGAAGCAGCAAAGATGGATGGAGCCTCTGAATGGGTGACTACATGGAAAATAACCATCCCTATGATTTGGGATACGATTATCGTTGCGATTATATTGTGTATTTCCGGTAGTTTAAGAACCTTTGATTTAATTTATGTTATGACACATGGCGGACCGTCTCATTCTACCGACGTTATGGCGTTGTATATGTTCAATGAGACATTTTCGAACCTGAAATATGGTTACGGCAGTGCGATATCCGTATTTATTTTCTTCTTCAGTCTCATCTTGATTGGAATTGTAAAAAAAGTTCTTGGTCAAAAATTTATTTGATGGGGAGGTGCAGTAATGGAAACAACGATTAAGAAAACAACGCGTTCTGCATTGCCGCTGCATCGAAGCACAAGGAATATGAGTGTAAAAAACACCCTTATATATGCAGTCTTAATCATTTTTTCGGTGATTAATGTTTATCCTATTATTTGGATGATTATCAATTCCTTTAAGTCAGAAAAAGAATTTGCGGTGAATCAATTTGGTTTACCAAAGACTTTGGTTATTGATAATTATATAGAAGCGTGGGGTACCGCTAATTTAGGCGTTCTCTTTAAAAATAGTATTTTTATATGTTTACTAGCAACTATTCTCACTGTGTTAATCGGAGCGTTAGCTTCCTATTTTCTAGCAAGAATAGAGTTTAAGTTTAAGAATGCCTTGTATACCTTCTTTATTTTTGGGATGTTAATTCCGATTCATGCTACTCTTGTTCCAATGTTCATTTTATTGAAAAATTTAGGGTTGCTGAATAATCCTATTACCTTGTTATTTCCCTATATTGCCTTCCATCTGCCGATTACGATTTTTATCCTAACCAGTTTTATGAAGGCTTTTCCAAAGGATATTGAAGAATCAGCGATTATCGATGGTTGTGGAATCTTCCGGATATTCTGGTCCATTATTTTGCCGATGTCCCGTCCAGCGCTGGCTACCGTTATTATTTTGAACTTTATTTATAACTGGAATGAGTTCTCGTTTGCTCTCGTATTACTTAATGATCCTGCCCTTCAAACATTGCCGTTGGGTCTTGCAAGTTTTGCTGGTCAGTTTACCGTTAATTATGGGGCACAAATGGCAGGTTTAACGATGTCTATGATTCCTATTATCATTTTCTATTTATTCTTAGAAAAAGAAATTGTAAATGGTATGACAGCAGGAGCAGTAAAAGGATAAACTTAATGGTAATAAATTAAAAGGCTGATGTGCATGATCCAAAATTGGGGATTAAAAAACAAATTTGTAATCGTATTCTTACTCTTGATTACCTTACCAACCGTGATAATTGGCTGTATTATTTACTATCAAACTACTACTGTATTTAAGCAGCAGGCTGAAAAAAATGCGGTTGGTAAACTAGAAAAAAATGAAGATAATCTAACATCCATCATTCGCGGGATTGAGAATATGTCTTCTTATATGATTTATGAAAAAAACTTCCGAACATTTTTTACCGCTCCGGAGGAAGATCTTAATCAACCTGCCTATAAAGAGGCAGTTGCAGGAATTAATGGATATTTTACCTTTCAGCTTATGAGTCATAGCTATATTGACTCTATTTCTTTAGTCGCCAATGATGGACATGTGTTAGAAATAGGAAGCAGCATAATCGGGAATGAAGTCAGGCTGAACCAAGAATCTAGGAATCTTGAAGGCGCTCCTTTTTGGAGCAATACCTATCAAGTGATGGAGAATGGATCTGCAAAAAAGAATGTGGTTAGTTTAACAAGGGTGATTAATGATTTTAACCATATCAACACACCTATCGGAATGGTAAGAATTCGATTAGACGAATCTAAGCTATATAAGACGATTGAAAATAATACAATTGACCAAACTGGTGATTATTTTGTATTGAACAAAAAAGGAGAAGTTGTCCTGCACCAGGATCCTTCATTAGCCGGGAAGACATTTCCTGACAAGAATGTAACGCATTGGATTGTAAACAGTAAAAATAGCACATTGAAAATCAACGATGAACAAAGTGACTATTTACTTGTGAAGAAAGCAATTGCAGGAACAGATTGGGTTTCGATTGCGATGGTAAATGAGGGAGAAGTGGTTAAAAGTTTATATAATGTCCGCGGTTTGTTTGTTTTTATGATTCTCCTTTTATTAGCGTTTGGGGCGTTAGCATTTGTTGGATTTTATCAGTCTTTTATCAAACGGATTGTGGAATTGACGAAACAAACGAAGCAACTGGGAAAAGGCGATTTCAGTGCTAAGGTTCGGATCTCATCACAGGACGAGATTGGAAAATTAGGACTCCGGTTTAACCAAATGGTCACTACGATTCAAAAATATATTAATCGAGAATATAAGTTAAAGATTAAGCAGCGTGAATCGGAATTGAAGGCTCTGCAAAGCCAAATTGATCCACACTTTTTATACAATACGCTGGACATGATTCGCTGGACAGCACGTTTAGAAAAAGCGATGGAAACGGGTCAGCTAATTGAACGTTTATCTAAAATATTTCGTATGAACTTAAACATGGGAAAGATGTGGGTAAAGGTAGAGGAAGAAATCCATTATATTCAAAACTATCTAGAGTTACAAAAGAACCGAATGGGAAATCGATTGAATTACAGTATTTTTTATGACGATCAAATAAAAGATATCTATATCATTAAGCAGATTTTACAGCCATTAGTAGAGAATAGTATCCTCCATGGTTTTAAAAATTTGCCTAGACAGGGCGTTATCCAAATTCGGTGCTATAACGTTGATGAAGAAATTTGGATGGATGTAATCGACAATGGCTGGGGATTTAAGAAAGAGAAACAAGCTGAAGATGATGATCGGAAGGGCGGCTATGCCATTTTTAATCTCATCGATCGATTAGAGCTTGCCTTTGGAGAAGAGGCAAAATTGGAGTTGTTAGATTCCGAAATGGGAACATGGATCCGCTTAAAGCTTCCTATATCAAAAAAAGATAATAGTAGTTTACTATCAAATGAAACAGGTGAGTAGTATGCCCTTTAAAATGCTAATCGTTGATGATGAACCCATTATTTGTCGTGGTTTGCAACAGACAATTCCGTGGGATGAATATATGGTGGAAGTTGTGGACGTAGCGTACGACGGAGCAGAGGCTATTCAGAAGATTCAGGAACATGGTGATATAGATTTAGTAGTAACCGATGTCAGAATGCCGAATGTCGATGGATTGCAATTGGCGGCATTCCTTGCAGAGAAGTATCCTGATATTCGGACGATTATCATAAGTGGGTATGACGATTTTAAGTATGCACAACAGGCGCTTCAATTAGGTGTAAAGAATTACTTATTGAAGCCGGTGGAAATCGATGAGCTTTTACGTGTCATCACAAAAATTATGAGTGACTTAGAAGAGGAACGAGTAGCTGCTCAGCAAATTTATCAGATGAATATAAAAAATGCTATTTTCCATCAAGTTTTAGATTCACCCGATACGATACCAAATAACTCGAGTTTATTTGCTAATGTGCGTATTTATCCCTTTGTGACGATGTTAAAAGAATATAAAAATAAGATAAAAGATTTATCAGAGGAAGAACTCCAAAGCTTGACGATAGATTGGGAAAACCTTGTGAGGAATTCTTTGAAGTGCAAGGGCTTTACAAGTGTATCGGTGTTTACGAGTAAAAATGTCATGTTAACTTGTGTAACAACTAATCTGGATGATTTTTCTTCTGAAAACATGGTTTTTGAAGAGTTAATTGGTGTCTTTAATGATACTGCCATCACCATAGGTCAGTTGAAGGAGGTTTATAAGAGATTATCTGAAGACACACGCTATCTTCCTTATAGTAAACAAGGGGTTGTTGTCAGTCCTGTAAATGAATCATCCATTTATCATCCTAAGGGCAGCGACTGGTTAATTGAAAGGGCTGAACAATACATTCAATCCTATTATACGTCATCTATTAAGGCACAAGAGGTAGCGGACGTCATTAATATTTCCCCTAATTATTTCAGCTCATTATTTAAACAAAAAACGGGCAGGAGCTTTAATGAATATATTAATACTTTGCGTGTTGATGCAGCAAAACAGCTTCTAGAAGAAACTCCTTTTAACGTGAGTGAAATTGCTGAAAAAGTAGGTTATCGAGAGTATAAGTACTTTGTTGATGTGTTTAAAAAGTTTACAGGCTATACACCAACAAAGTACAGAAATATAACATCAAATAATATCAATCAATCATAAGAGATTCTTATAGAACCGGAGGTAAAGAGGATGCAAAAGACAATGAATGTACCGAAGGACTTTTTCCTTGGAGCAGCTGTGTCTGCTTGGCAGACGGAAGGATGGTCAGGAAAAAAAGAGACACAGGATTCCTTTCTCGACATGTGGTATAAGGAAAATAAAAATGTTTGGCATAATGGATATGGTCCTGCTGTCGCGACTGATTTTAAGAATAGATATAAAGAAGACATTGGCTATATGAAACAAATCGGGCTGCAAAACTTTAGGACTTCGATTAACTGGTCTCGTTTTTTACTAGATTATGAAAATGCCGTGGTAGATGAAGACTATGCTAGTTATATAGATGATATGCTCAATGAGTTAATTAAGAATGGTGTAGAACCAATGATTTGTCTTGAACATTACGAGCTTCCTGCTTCATTATTTAAGAAATATGGCGGCTGGGGATCCAAGCATGTCGTTGACCTATTTGTTAAATATGCGGAAAAAGTGTTTGAACGTTATGGTGACCGTGTTAAGCATTGGTTTACTTTTAATGAGCCCATTGTTATTCAAACGCGTGTCTATTTAGATGCGATTCGTTATCCATTCGAACAAAATACTCAGAAGTGGATGCAATGGAATTATAATAAAAGCTTAGCCACTGCCAAGGTTATTCGTTTATTCAAAGAAATGGATTTAAAAAATAAATATGGTGCAAAGATTGGTAACATCATCAATCCTGAAGTAGCATATGCTCGTTCCTCTGCTGATCATGATCAAAAAGCGGCGCGAATCTTTGATCTATTTTACAACAGAATTTTCCTGGATCCTTCGATTAAAGGGGAATTCCCTGAAGAATTGATAGAATTAATGAACAAACATCATATTGCTTTTGAAGCAACAGCAGAAGAACTACAAATCATTAAAGAGAACACTGTCGATTATGTGGGGTTGAATATCTATTTCCCCTACCGTGTAAAGGCACGTTCAACGGCCTGGAATGAAGAGACGCCTTTCCATCCTGCTTATTATTATGAAAGCTTTGATTTACCAGGCAGAAAAATGAATCCACATCGCGGCTGGGAAATCTATCCTCAGGTGATGTATGATATCGCGATGCGAATGAAAGAAGAGTACGGAAATATCGAATGGTTTATAGCAGAAAATGGGATGGGTGTTGAAAATGAACACCGATTTAAAAATGAAGAAGGCATGATTCAAGATGATTACCGGATTGAATTCATTAGTGAGCATTTAAAGTGGTTATTAAAGGGTGTTGAAGATGGCTCCAATTGTACAGGTTATATGCTTTGGGCTTTTAGTGATAATGTTTCTCCAATGAATGCCTTTAAGAATCGATATGGATTGGTTGAGATTAATCTTGAGGAAAATCGAAACCGTGCGCTAAAGAAATCTGCTTATTGGCTAAAACAAGTCATCGAAACCAAACAATTCGATGCACAGGATGACAATATTTATAAATAAAACTTATGCGACCTAGGGGCGTTTCAAGATGAGTAAGTATTTAGCTTTCGATATTGGAGGTACATTTATTAAGTACGGATTAGTTACTGATAGTGCTGAAATTCTAGAGAACAATAAAGTAAAAACACCTAAAACCTTAGACGAACTGCTATCGATTATTACGAATTTTACAGAAAAGTATTCCGATGTTAACGGGATTGCAATCAGTGCACCTGGAGCTGTTTCGGATGAAGGTGTGATTTATGGTTCCAGTGCCATCCGTTATTTACATGGCCCTAATATCAAAAATTTAGTTAAAGAGCATACTTCACTGCCGGTTTACTTAGAAAATGACGCGAATTGTGCGGGATATGCTGAGATTTGGAATGGCGCAGCTAAGGGCAAAAAGGATGTGCTTGTAATGGTGATTGGAACCGGAATTGGCGGATCGGTATTTAAAGATGGCCAGTTGCATAAAGGGAACCATCTCCATGGCGGCGAATTCGGTTATATGCTGCTAACTAGTGATGTCCAAGATAGTAATGATGTATGGAGCAGGGTGGCGTCATCCGCTGCACTAGTAAGGGAAGTGGCGAAAAGAAAACAAATCGATGTGGAATCTATTTCAGGTGAACAGATTTTTCAGCTGGCAGATTCAGGAGATATGGTTTGTATCCAAGCTATTGATCGATTCTATCATTTATTAGCCGTAGGGATATATAATTTGCAGTATATTTATGATCCTGAAGTAATCGTTATCGGTGGTGGAATCAGTGCAAGGGACGACCTGATTGGTGGGATCAATGAGAAGCTGGATAACATTTTAGCAAGGGTGGATCTAGCTAAAATTAAACCGGAAATCGTACCATGTAACTATCGCCAAAATGCCAACTTATTGGGAGCAGTGTACGGTGCTATGCTCAATGAATCAAGGTAGATTCTAAGATAAAAACCGCTTGGATTTTAGACTTCCAAGCGGTTTTTTTATTGTTTTTTTACGGGTAATATGTAATAGGATACAGAATTTTCTGGTATAATTTTGTTTTAAGAGTATACTTTTGCACACAGTAAGGAGAGGGAACTTTGGAAGGTTTTTTTGGATTGGCTTTAAATATCATCCTTACCATTTATTTAGTCATTGATTCTAAAAAACATGGTAAGAACCCCGTTTTATGGGGAATTCTAGGCTTCGTTTTTGGTGCGATTGCATTAGGAATTTATTTAATTAGGACAGATAGAAAGCTAATTGGCTGGATTGTTACCATACTTAGTATTATAGGATATGTAGCGCTAATCCTGCTCGTTGGATTGGCAATATTATTTACAGTCGCAGGATTTTCATAAGAAAAAGGAAGGGAATTTCCCTTCCTTTTTTCTATCTGGCGGCGACAATCGATTTTCGTTTATACAACCATGATCCCAGCACAAAGGACAGCACACCCCATATGACCAGTACTCCAATCCCAAACCATAGTGTACTTGAGAACAGACCTGTTTCATACACCATACTATCTCGCAAGCCTTCAGCAAAATAGGTGAGAGGCAGGAGATTAGAGATTGGCTGGAGCCAATCCGGCATGGTTTCAATTGGAAAGAAGACGCCGCTTAAAAACATCATAACGAAGCTGACGATATTGGCAACTCCCATATAGGCATTTTGTGTCGTGCTGAAGGAAGAGAAGAGGTAACCTAAAGCATTAAAGGAAAGCGCTCCAATGAAAAAAACAATGATTAGGCTTGGAAAACTGATAAAGAGATTAGCCCCAAAGATAAAAACCCCAATCAATGATAATAGCAGAATTTGAATAACACTGAATAACAGCCTCATGACCATATCACTTAGGCCGAAGATGCCCATTTTTGCAGGTGTCATCCTCAGTCTTTTAATTAAACCTTTACGGCGCATTTCTACCAAATCCACCATCCCAAACATCCCGCCCTGGGCAATTGACAAAGCGATCATCCCAGTTAAAAGGAAGTCTGTGTAATTTAATTCATTATTTCCAGATGTAAGTGATTCAAATTGGATATCAAAGGTAGGTGCTGCCCCAACAGCTGAAAGGTTTGCCTGCTGAACCATTTTATCAAGAATGGCAGATAACGCTTGAGTGGTGACCCCTCGTTCATCCTCCTTGTTTACTACAAGCACAAACGAGGTATCTTCTGCTGATTCAGGCAGGACAATCGCCGCATCTACTTCCTGGTCCTTCACCCATCGCTCAGCGGTGTCTCGACTAACCGGCTCACCTGTTTTTACATCGAGGATAGGAAGTTGAGTGATTTGTGTTAACAGCATTTCAGAGGTTGGATTTGGGTTATCCGCTACAATCGCTATTTCTGATTCAAATTCGTTATCGGAACTTCCGCTGAAAATCACCATAAAGATAACCATTAAAATTACCGGAAAAAAGATGCCCCAAAACCATGCTTGTTTTTCACGAAGGGTCAATTTTAATTGAGCCGAGAACATTTTTTTGAACTGGTTAAAATTGTTCAAGTTAATCCCTCCATTCCTTGCCTGTAAAAGCAATAAAGACATCTTCTAGACTCATTTCACGGATAGAGACCTGTTCCACCTGGAATTCCTTTTCCTTTGTGAATTTAAACAGTTCTAAAAGTGTATCCTCAGGCTTAATCGTCCAAAGCTTTAACACCGCACCTTCACGTTCTGTACGAGCGACAGAGTTAAGATTGTCCGCGAAAATAGCACCCTCTTCAGCCGCCTTTTCTCCATCTAAGAAGGATAAGCGGACTTCTCTTTCTTTCGTCAGTTTTTCAATGAGGGCTGAAGGTGTATCGATGGTTACGATATTACCTTGGTCCACAATACATACTCGATCGCTCAGTTTTTCTGCTTCTTCCATATAATGTGTGGTCAGAATCGTTGTTTTACCTAACTTCTTTAGCTCGAGGATAATATCCCATATATGTCGGCGTGCCTGTGGATCAAGGCCGGTTGTTGGTTCGTCAAGGAAGATGATGTCCGGATCACTAATCATCGCCAGTCCAATCGCAAGCCGCTGCCGCTGACCGCCTGATAGTTTTTTTACTTGGTTTTTACGGTGTTCAGTCAGGTTAATCAGTTCAAGAATCTCTGCAGTTGGCCTGGCCTTTTCGTAAAAAGTAGCAAAAAGATCTAAGTTTTCTTCTGGGGTTAATAAATCAAACATGGCACTAGATTGGGGCTGAACACCAATCTTCATCTTAATGGCAACGGCATGATGGCCCCAGTTCATCTCTCCAAAATGGATTTCGCCGTGGTCAGGAGTTACCAAACCCTCAATCATTTCAAGTGTGGTCGTTTTTCCTGCACCATTTGGCCCAATGATGGTAAACACTTCTCCTGCCTCTACTGAGAAGCTAATGTCCTGAACAGCCCGAATGGATCCGAATGACTTTTGTAGGTTCTTCACTTCTAAAACGTTCATTTCCTCTCCTGCCTTTCCTTGCACCTTAGGACGAATGCCCTGTTCTTCTATATGTTCTTTTTAAGGAAATCATTCGAACTTTATGCAAAGTCCCTGCAGTTCCTAGCCGTTCAAACTTCCGTCATATCTTTTCAAACAAACTGTGAACTTAACACTATACCCATGTTAATAACTGTTGAAATCCAATATAGTATGAGTATAAAGAACAACCAAATATTGAAAGGCGGAATGACTTATGTTTAACAACTTTTTAAGAGAAAATAAAATTTCAGCAGCTATTTTAACTATCATTCGTTTATACCTTGGCTACGCTTGGTTTACAGCTGGTTTTCATAAAATTACAGGCGGCTTCGACGCTTCTGGATTCTTAAAAGGAGCGATTGCAAAACCGGTAACAGGTCCAGACGGAAATATGGTATACAGCTGGTATGTAAACTTCCTAGAAAGCTTTGCACTGCCAAACATCGACGTGTTCAACTTCATCGTTCCTTGGGGCGAAACATTAATTGGTTTAGGACTTATGCTTGGATGTTTAACAACAGCAGCAATGTTCTTTGGATTAGTAATGAACTTCTCATTCTTCTTAGCAGGAACAGTATCTCATAACCCAACAGATATTTTCTTAGGCTTCATCATCTTAACAGCAGGCTTCAACGCTGGTAAATATGGTTTAGACTACTGGGTAGTACCATTCATCAACAAAACAGTTAGAAAAAACAAAGCAAAAGCTACAGCATAAAGTAAGCAGCAAAAAGTAGATTCGGTTCAGCGAATCGTCTTTTTGTTCTACCAGTCTTGAGGACAAAACACACGGAGCCGCCTATGAGATTAGTCCTCAATCCAGGGTCTTGAGGACAAATCGTACGAACATGGAGGTTAGTCTAAAAAGTGGACACGTAAAAATGAGATTTAGTTTATAATACAATCATCATTTAAAAGGACGTGTTCCATTATGGGAAATCGTTTTGATCAGGAGTACAAAGAGTATGTTTCAAAATTGGTTGTTGAGGAAGGCCGAAAAGCATCGGAAGTTGCCCGAGAATTAGAAATTTCACCTAAGACGATAAGTCGATGGGTTTCAGCTTATAGGACGAAGAATAATGCTGGAAAGACTAATGAGAGTTATATTACACCTTCTGAGCTTGAGAAATTAAAAAAACAACATGAAAAAGAATTGGCAGATGCAAGAGAGGAAATTGAAATCCTAAAAAAGGCCATGCACATCTTCACCAAAAACCAAGCGTAGTTTTTACCTTTATTAGAGCCCATTCAGATGAACACGCTATCGTGAAGATGTGCCAGGTATTGAAGGTTTCACCGAGTGGCTATTATAAATGGCTTAAGCTGCAGTCTAGTCCACCATCCGAAAAGGCAATATATCGGGCAGAAATTCAACAGAAAATTAGCAAGTCATTTCATGAGAGTTATGGAACTTACGGAAGCCCCAGAGTACATGACGACTTAATTGATTGGGGCTATACGATTTCACTAAAAACAGTAGCTCGAATGATGAAAGAAATGGGTTTAAAAGCTACATTACCAGAAAAGTTTGTGGTCACAACTGATTCAAATCATGATTTTAACATTTATCCTAATAGACTCAATCGTCAATTTAGTGTGGAAGAACCTAATCAAGTTTGGGTTGCAGATATTACCTATATTTGGACGCTTGAGGGATGGGTTTATTTGGCATCGGTAATGGATCTATTTTCAAGAAAGATTGTCGGCTATAGTTTAGGCGACCATATGAAGAAAGAGTTAGCTATACAAGCATTGAATATGGCTATTATTCAAAGACAGCCTGGCAAGGAATTACTTCACCATTCAGACCGTGGGTCTCAGTATAGTTCTCATGAATATATTGATATTTTGAAAAAGAAAGAAATGGACATCAGTATGAGTAAAAAAGGTGATCCTTATGATAATGCTTGTATTGAATCGTTTCATGCCACCCTTAAAAAGGATTTGATTTATAGAAGGCGATTTAAAACAAGGGTAGAGGCGATTAAGGCAGTAAGTTATTATATTAGCAGTATTTATAATGAAAGACGAAAACATTCAACATTAGGAAATATCTCGCCTAATCAATATGAGAGAAATAATGCATTAAATACAGTTGAAATAGTCTCATAAGTTAGACTTTTGGTATTAGAAATGGTCAGTCAAGTTTTCGACTGCCCATTTCTAATACCGTACCAAACGAAGTGCGGTAGTGATTTTGGGTTTATAAGGTCTCAAATTTTATTGTCCACTTTCTTGACAGAAGACCAAACATCCAATAAGATTAGTCCTCAATCCAGGGTCTTGAGGACAAATCGTACGAGCATCCAATAAGATTAGTCCTCAATCCAGGGTCTTGAGGACAAATCGTACGAGCATCCA
>NZ_JACWFG010000021.1 GCF_019749295.1 Neobacillus niacini | reverse complement strand
ATAACATTAGGATTCTTCTCTAATTCTTTAATCTGGTATTCTGAAAATAGATTCTTACTCATGCAAATCCTCCGTCCACAATAATTCTTATATTATAAACGGGTTTTCTTTCTAGGAACATAGAAAAACCCGATTAAGGGGCACTTTTTATTAAGTGTCCATTAATCGGGTTATAGAGCAAAATCATGAGTTCTATTTTAATTCGTAATGTTCGTTTGATTTTAGATGAAGAACCAAAGCTTGGATGTATCCTTATCAGAAATGGACAAATAGAATCGGTGCATATGGGCAGCGCGTGTTCAGACTTTTCCGCTGATTATGAAATCGATGGAAAGGGCCAAATTCTCATTCCAGGAATGATTGATGTGCACATTCATGGAGCAGAAGGCTTTGATATGATGGATGGAACGATTGGCAGTGTGGAAGCAGTTTCTAAAGCCTGCGCAAAGACAGGATGCACCTCCTTCTTAGCCACATCTGTTTCTTCTTCCTTAGAAGATCTTCTTAAAATGATTACCAATGTAAAAGAGCTGTCTGGCAGCGAACCTGGGGCCGAAATTATTGGTATCCATATAGAAGGTCCATATTTAAATGTAAAACGAAAAGGTATGCAAAATGAGCGGTATTTAAGGCATCCTGATTTGGAAGAAATGAAAACCATCATGCAAAAATCAGGGACATTGCTCCGCATGGTTACGCTGGCGCCTGAATTGCCAGGTGGTCTTGAAATGATTTCTTTCTTAAAGGAAAAAGGAATCATTGCTGCGATTGCCCATTCTGATGCCACTTATGATGATGCAAAACAAGCATTTGCGTGTGGTGCCAGTCATATAACTCATTGTTTTAATGGGATGCGGCCAATTCATCATCGTGAGCCGGGAGTAATCGTAGCAGCTTTTGAAGAAAGTAGTGTTAGTGTTCAAGCAATCGTGGACGATGTCCATCTTCATCCAGCTATTGTACGGCTGTTATACCGGGAAAAGGGGCCTGATAAAATGGTATTAATTACAGATGCCCTGCAAGCTATGGGAATGGGTGATGGTACATACTTGTTCGGGGGGCATGAAGTTCGCGTAATGAATGGAGTCGCAAGCTTAGAAGATGGTACTCTTGCATCAAGTACAGTTACAATGAATGAAGCATTGGCAAAAACAGTTAAATTGGGAATTTCTTTGAAGGATGCCGTGAAGATGGCAACACAGACACCTGCAGATATACTGGGATTAGAGAATAAAGGCCGGATTAAATCTGGTGCAGATGCTGACTTAGTTCTAATGAATGATACTTTCGAGGTATTGTGGACAATGGTAAACGGGCGTATCGTCTTTCAGGCTTAAGCATTGTTTAGATGCCTATTTCGCCGACTATATAAAAAATGGGTATCTTAAATTAGATACCCGTTTTTTTCTTATTCAATTAGATGTGAAAACCTGTTAGTGTCTATCCTAAATAAACTTAACACAAACCGGGTGTGGTACATGAATATCAGATTGTACTAGAGTTAATTTTCCAGTACCTTCATCTCTAGTAAATAAAACCAGGTTGCTGGATTCTTGGTTGGAAGCAACTATATATCTGCCGCTAGGATCAATGGCGAAATCTCTCGGCCAATCTCCTTCAGTAGACGTATGTTCCACAAAACTTAGTGCTCCGGTGTCTTGGTTGACAGCAAAGACAGCAATG
Organism: Neobacillus niacini; assembly: GCF_019749295.1. Classification (GTDB taxonomy): domain Bacteria; phylum Bacillota; class Bacilli; order Bacillales; family Cytobacillaceae; genus Neobacillus; species Neobacillus niacini_D. Next base: position 41,740 of record NZ_JACWFG010000021.1, on the reverse strand, counting down.
CTGTTATGACCACGATTACCTGCATAAACAAAGCGTCCATCTGCTGAAGTATGGATTGCGCTTCCTTGATTATTTTCTGTAAACTCTGCAGGAAGTGTTGAGATGTATTGTTCTTCTTTAAAGCTTCCGCTTTCCTGATCATAGCGTAAAACAACAACTTCCGAACTAAATTCCGTCATGAGATAAGCAATTTTCCCATTAGGATGAAAAGTAAGGTGCCGTGGACCGCTGCCAGATTTTAAAGGAAGAACTTGTGCTTTTGTAAGTTTTCCATCTGGATTTAACTCATAAGTGGTTAGTGAATCTGTACCTAAATCAATAGCCGCTAGATATTTTTCATCTGGAGTCAATCCTGCATAATGGACATGTGGTTTTTCCTGCCTAGGGTCAGGCCCTGAACCTTCATGCTGCATAATAGAAACGCTTGGCTGTACAGAACCATCTTCTGGATTAATTAAATGTGATTCAACTGTTCCCTTATGGTAATTTGCACTGAAGACAAATTGATTCTTACTATCTACACTCACATGGCAAGGTGAAGAACCTTCTGATAATTGGCGGTTAATAGGATTTAAATCACCATTGCCGCTAATAGAGTAGGCAGCAAGCCCGCCGGAATTGCCCTCTTTGACAACAGCATATAAATACTCTTTACTGCTGGACAGGTTCAGATAGGTTGGATTCTCAAGAGTGGCAACAGCTTTAATATCTGATATTTTTCCTTCAGTATTGTTTAAGGTAAAACGATAAATTCCCTTACTATCTCCTTTTGTATATGTACCAATATAACCATGCTGTAAATTAGTTGACGTCATGTAATAAACTCCTCACCATTTTAGTATTTCTTTTATTTTAACCTTAGTAGGGGTCTTCAGTCTAATAACTGGAATTTTTACTTATCCCGCTATATAGTTAATAGCATAAGTTTAGTAGATAAAAATTAAATAAATAAGGAGTTCAATTATGGCGCAGAAAAAGAAAAAGAAGGTTAACAAACCAACAAAATCCTCATCATCAAAATTTGTTTTTTGGATTATTGGATTGATTGCAGTAGCTATTATTGGATTTATTTTTCTAGCTAATAACCAAAAATCCGATGATAATGCAGGTAAAGAAGAGATTGATTATGCCAATCAGCCCTTTCTGGGTGAAGAATCTGCACCTGTTTCAATTGTTGAATTTGGTGATTACAAATGCCCGAATTGTAAAAACTTTGCAGACAACGTTGTCCCGCTTATAGTTAAAGAATTTGTTGATACTGGAAAAGCTAAATTCTACTATTTCCATTATCCGTTTATTAATGTCGATTCAAAACGAACAGCAAAATTTTCAGAAGCCGTTTACTCCGAACTGGGCAATGATAAGTTTTGGGAGTTTCATGAACTTATTTACGATAAACAGCCGGAGGATACTCGATATGAAAAAATCGATGTTTTCACAGAAGAATTCTTAACAGAAACGCTAAAAGAAATTGCTAGTGAGGATGAGGTTAAGAAGGTAGCAGCTTATTTTGATACCAAGGCTCCTGAGGACGCTTGGAAAAGTGATGAGGATCTTGCTGGGGAGCTAGGCGTTTCTGGCACTCCAACCATTTTTGTTAATGGTAAGAGATTTGATGGTAAAACGATGGACGATTTAAATGAATTAGTAGAGGAAGCCTCTAAGGGGGAAGGAAATGAATAAACCTTTGCTGCTATCTTGGGTTGCAGCTTTAATTGCAACCATAGGGAGTTTATATTTCAGTGAAGTTCTTCATTACATTCCTTGTACCCTATGCTGGTATCAGCGAATCTTTATGTATCCCTTAGCGATCATGCTGGGAATTGCTTTTTATCGAGATGATAACGATATTTTGAAATATGCTTTACCATTATCCATTATCGGAATGTTGATATCAGGTTACCATACTGCACTTCAAAAGATTCCTTACTTGCAGCAATTTGAAATGTGTAAGAGTGGTGTTCCTTGCTCTAAAGATTATATTAATTGGCTTGGTTTTATCACCATTCCAATATTGGCGTTTACCGCATTTACAATCATTACGGTTTGCTTAGTATTTATCGCACGCAGAAAAAGAGACTAGTGAATAGTCTCTTTTTTGATTGATTTATGGAATTAGATTGACTTACCAAGAAATGCTGTCAGCATCCACACATGTTTTTCAAGTCCAGAATGGATGGCTAGGAGCATGTCACCTGTTGTTTCATCGTCCTTTTCACCAGCAAGGGCCATACCTTCTTTTAACTCACCAATAATAATGGAGAAATCATTGATGATGGTTTGAACCATTTCCTCAGCTGATTCGTTTCCATTTGCTTCTTGAACAGAAGAAAGTTCAAGGCACTCTTTCATAGTAGCTACAGGGTTGCCTCCTATTGCTAGTAAACGTTCTGCCAACTCATCAACATGCAGTCCAGCCTCGTTATAAAATTCCTCAAATTTAGCATGTAGTGTGAAAAACTGGCCACCCTTCACATACCAGTGATAGTTATGTAACTTGATATACAATACAGACCAGTTTGCAATTTGTTTGTTAAGTATGCTGACTAACTGATTTTCCATTTATGAACCTCCATCATTTTGTCTTCTATTATATTATTACCAAAGATTAGGGTAGAATTCTGAGGGATATTTTGTCAATTTGATGAAGTTTATCTTTGTTACAATGAGATTTCATGAAATAAGGGTGCAATCGAATGTAAAATTATCACCTTATATATCCATTTATGGTTTCGGGTTGGAAATTAATCTAATAAGGATTATTATTCCAAATGATAGATAAAAAGGTCATGCTGTTGAATCAATTCAAAGTATTGTTCAGCATTGCCCTCTATCCATCTAACTTTATTTAAGAGTGGCGTGTCCTCCTTGATTACTTTTTCAAGGATTTCTTTTCGGTCCAATAATTGTAAACTCGTAATCTTTTCACCTTTGAAGTAAATAATATCAAAAACGCTGAAAGATATGTCATGCTGAGACTTATTAGACATAAACCTTTCCATAGTTGATTCGAAGTGAAACTGTTAGCTAATAGAGTCGTCAATTCTTCTAACGTAAAACATTGTAGTAAAAAACAACATAATTCTTTAAGAGAAAATTTATACAACAAAAAAATCCCCTAATGAGTAGGAATCAGCGGATTTCCGTAATAATAGACCATTTAATTATTTTTTAGATTTTTCATGTGGTACTGAAACGGTAACACTTTTAGTTGTCACATTTCCCGCCTTATCCGTAGCTGTATAAGTAATCGTATATACACGGTCATTTTCATTACTTATTCGATCAGCACGAAGTTCAAAGGAATCAGTAAAGTCAGTAATAGGTGTATTCAAATTTGCTTGAATATCATCAGGATTATGGTCTTCGTTGCTTGAAATGGATGTTAACATCACGGAATCAATATCTGATGTGGCATCAGTAGCATTAATTTGAACAGTAACTGTAACCATCCTTTGATCAGCTGGCCATAATGATGATTTGTCTAAACCAATGTTTAGTGCAGGAGCTGTTTTATCTAAATTAATTATTTTTGTATTAAATCCTTCAGTATTACTAACATTGTCTGTGCCGCGATAATCGATTATGTATGTTTCATCTTTATTTAGTTTAAAGGCCCCATTGTAGGGTGTCCATGGACCACCATTTTTACGGTATTCCGTTTTAACCCCACCGAATCCTGAATCTGTTGCACTTAAACTAACTTGTACATCAGATTTATACCAACCATTTTTCCCATTAGGTGAGCCTGGTTTTGTGCTTAATGCTGTAACAGGTGCCTTTTGATCTATAATGTATTTATAACTATCAAATTTTTCAGTAATACATACAACATCATTTTTGGATAAGAAGATTTTTGAAATTACTTCAAAATCAGGATGTCCCTTACCCGATCCAACTGTAGCAATTGACAAAGCCTTTTTACAGTATAAATACATCAGTTGGTCATTCCAGTTATTTCTAGAACCATGATGAGGTATAAAAAAAACTTTCAATTTTGACATAATATAACTATATTGTTCATTGAAATTCTTAAAAATTTTATTATCTTTTAGACTTAAATCACCAGTTAACAGGGTAGCAATTCTCTCTTTACAAGTTAAAACTCGTTCAGGAGCATGCATCATACATAGACTAATATTATTACTAATATATGTATATGCTTGAATATTCTTCTTAGAAAATACATTTTCAACAAAAGGTTTCCGTATTTCCTCACGGCTAATAAAATCCTTGAAATCTTTTATTTTATGCGTGCTAATAAAATCTCTGAAAGATTTATTTATATTTCTTATTTCAGTCGTTGATAATGGATAGTTATAAAAATCAAACAACCAATCAAATACCTTGAATTGATTATTTTTCAATTCTAAGATTTTAAAGGACTTATATAAATCTTCTTCTTTAACGTCTATATGAGTGTTTTTACCAGGATCTTTATTAGGCTTAGGTACCTGTAATTTCAGTTTTGTAGGAGTTTTAGATGCATCTTCTTCCAGTTCCTCTAACTCAGGAAATTCAGGATTTTTTTTCTTAGGATCTTGACCTTCAGGTATACTCGTAGATATTACCTTAGTTTCTGACTGAATGACTCCTTTAAGTCTTAGAATTTCTAGTTCGTATGAGAACAGATTAATATTCATATTTTTGAAATAGGGGAAGAAAATTCTTTTAATATTATAGTGACCTGCTATTTCATCTAATCCATTAATATGATCTCTATCAAAATGAGAAATAACTAACATATCAATATCTTTAGTATCATTAAAAGTTCTATATTCAGTTATACATTTCTTTAAATGCATTTCTTGCGAGTTACTACCACAATCATAAATAAAATTAAATTCATCATTATCTTTAATTAACTTTCCAGCGTAAAATAATCCTTGTCCCACAGGATAAGTGATAAATTCTCCTTTAGTTGACATACAATCATCCTTTATATTTGATTAGCGTTTTCTACTTTTGTCATTTTTTCAATAATGCAACGAATACGTTGCTAACCCTCTTCAATTTCTTTTAATAATGGTTACTAGTGACAGTACTGACCAAGGTCTTTTGTGAAAACGGTATTAGCTTGAGCTTATCCCCCTATAAGATTTCAGAAATGATGTCAACTAACTTTTTATCCCTGTGTAATTCCTTATGTTGTTTGCCCTACAAGACCGTCTTACTCCCTCTGTTAAGGATATTGGCTGCACTTGAGAAATCAACAGAATTTAATTGTGGAACATTCGTCCAATGCTCTTTATTAATTAAATGAGGGCACCATCTTTTCATACAGCATCAATTTTAACCATACCGTTCCAGATAAGGGCCTGAATTTCGATGTCGTGAAAAGAGTATAAATCAGTTCGACTAGTACCTATGGCCTTCTTAAAATCTCGATGAATCTCTTGGTAGATAGGCATTTCATATAATGGAAGGTGAGGGATGTGTTACTGGATGGGACAGCAACGGTAAGCTTGTTTGGACAAATACTTTGAAATCAAAAGGTAGATTCATATCATGGATTGATAACATGCTGGTTTTGTCTTTTGAAACTGGCGAAACACTTTGGCTTGATAGGGATAGTTTTACGTATACGGAGCAAAGATGCCTAAAGAGGCATGGACTATATCCCCAATACGAAACCAACCTAAATTTTTAATAGTAAATCAGGATAATCGTTTTGGAGAACAGCGAGTTTAAAGACATCATTATGTATGATATGTTTGACAGTTATATGACGGATTACTGCAACGTGAGAACTAAAAAGCATTTAATAGTAGAAACCTATAAAAGATTAAGAGAAAACACCAGAAAAAATAACGATCGGTCATCACACCGAACGTTATTTTTTTTCTTACTTATTGAAGGATTTATCACAAATTTCTTTAAGTTCTTTTAACGCTTCTTCTCTTGAATCAGCTTTTAATTGTGACCAGGAATTATTTTCTCCGCCGCTAACAACTGCTTTTCCAAAGTAGACTGCAGAATTTTCACCCCCTTCTTCCATCACAACTGCCCCAATATGTAATTCAATGAGTCTAGAAACTCCTTTGTTTTTAATTAAATATAAATGTGATTCGATTTTGCCATTACCTCTATTAGTAATCATTTTCCATTCCCCCTAAAATCGTATTCCTGTTTATTCTACACTATTCGATAAAAAATAGGATAACTAAAATGATTCTTTTGAATTATATATTTATTAACAAGAGAAAAGAGGCAGCTTCATGAAAAAAGTAGCGAGGCAATGCTGCCAAGCTACTTAAACAAAAATAGCATATAGGTTAAACAACCTATATTACTTCGTTCTTAATAAGTTAAGGAAAATATTTTCTAAAGCACTATTTTGTCTTAACTCTCTCGCCTTCGCCAACATGCTTGGCAGTTGTTTATTAACATAATCACGTTCACATTCGAACAGAGCAACTTCGTCATTCCTGCTTAATTTTATTCTTACATTTCCCGCATAAGATGTTGTTATAAAACGCTCACTACCTAGTGCTTCTCGATAATTTCCTAATGCTGAATCCTTTGGAAGAATTTTTCCCTTTGGAATTACGACCATTAGCGGGTTCATATGTTGTAGCACTTTTTTGCCAGGCCACCCAGATTGCCGTCCATGATGAGAAGCGATAAAGATGGTACATTTAAGTTCATCTGGATATTTCTCGTATAGCCATTCGAACGTTTCCTTTTCGGTATCTCCACCAATAATGACAGAACTTTTTCCGTAACTTATTTTTATTAAGTAGGACCCTTGATTGGATGATTCAGCTGCATAGGAAGCTGCCGGATGTAAAATTTGTATTTGGTCCCAGTCATATTCTTCAGTTCCAAAATACATATTGTTAGACCCACGTTTTGGTTCTACAAAAGTAACACCAGAGACTTTTCCTCCAACAATGCGTTTAATTAAATCCCCATCATCCGTGTTTGGCAGAGTAGCTATGTGTGAAGTAGGCATCCACAAATTTGTGGTACCGACATTTTCATAGAATTCTTTGAAACCACGAACATGGTCGTGATCAGGATGGGTGATTATCGTTCTAAAAGCTGACCCGCCTATCCGTGAGTTCCAATAGTTAATTGGATTCGTTGCAGTATAGACATAACCTCCAGCTGTTTCTTTCACAAATCTATCAGATTCTATTAATATTTCTTCCGCTCTGTCAGATTCAGATAATTTATGAATATCAATCATTGTGGTTCTTTTTTCGTGCTCGACCATTACACATTGCCCATTTTTTACATGTAATGTGTGAATAAGCATCCTGTTACCCCCCTATAAAATATTTGAAATGTTATCGACCAATTTTTTTTCTGAATGTAACTCCTGATGCTGTTTTCCCCATATATTTGTCTTGCTTCCTTTATTAAGGACTTCTGCTGCAGTAGGGAAATCAATAGAGTTTAAATTTGGAACATCATTCCAATGCTGTTCCTTTATTAAATGAGGGCACCATCTTTTCATTGCAGCATCAATTTTAACCATTCCATTCCATATGAGAGTATGGATTTCAAAGTCATGGAAAGCGTTTAAATCGGTTCGAATCGTACCAATAGCTTTCTGAAAATCACGATGAATTTCTGGATAAATAGGCATTTGTTCTGGAGGTGTAGGGGAATCTTTGTCAGGAACTACTTTTTTTGTATAGGTATCCAAAGGCTTAGCCAATTCAACCAATACGCTGTTGGCATTTAATGAATTAAATAGTAACCTTCTTCGTAGTTTCCCATTTTGGTCCATTGATACATCAATTGTTCTCTTCATCATAAAAAATTTATTTGGCTTTGTATTGCCCCAATGATCAACAACTCCAGAAGCATCAGAGACAATGAAATCTGCTTTTTTGGTAATAACAGATTCAGAACCTAGGTTGTCATAAACACCACCATCAGTTAAAAAAATTGACGATGGTGGAGATGAGTTAGGAACGTTGAGAAGTTGTCCATTTACCCATTTCAGAACAAAGCTTCTTCCTTCGGTATTAAATTTAAATGGTTTAAATAAAGGTGGAAAACATGCAGAAGCTACAATCCCATCTGCCACTTTATCAATGTGCGATGGCTGTGAAAAACCTGTTGCAGAATCACCAATTTCCGTTTGCGAGAACTTCCATGACATGGCGGAATTTAAGGATGTGGCATAACAATGCCAAGCAGGAAATTTACACAAATCCGAAAATGCAAGCCCATTGAACAATTGTTGATCGACGTATTTCGAAAACTTATGTGGATTATTGTTTAAAGGGTTTATTTTATATATTTTTTTGCGTGGTGAAGATTGGATGAATTTTATTAGTGGAACGATAACTCTTTGGTCGAAGTCATCAACATCTGAAAATGATTTTACAGTTAATTCCTTCATGATGAGTCCTGCTGTAATCGAACCACCTGAAATAGAATTAATTCTATGAATATGTTTAAAAAGGTCAAGGTAAATTAATCTTCGGACTAATCCAGCGTGAAAAAGCGAGGCTCTGAACCCTCCACCAGATAGGCATAGTGTGTACTTAACCATAAATATCTCCTTGTCTTATAGGATAAAAGCACCGAGTAAATCATACCATTTATTGTTAAAAAAGAATAGTTTTATATATTCAAGATCTGAAGAGAGTTTTGAGAGGCATTTTCTATAAAATGAGCACTGTAACAGTATTGAAACCATTTGTAAATAATGAGTGTGTTTTTTCCATTAAAGTCGATTATTGGAGAATTTGATATAGTGGGAAATTTTAACTAGTTCTTGTTTAATTGTTTTATAGCAATGATTGGAAGGCGTAAAACTAGATTACCAAGTTTTGGACAATGAATAGAAATATTACATTTGATAGCCTAGTAGTAGACAAACAAACGACTACTAGGAGGAATTAAAACATGAAAAAACTAAAAAAACTAATAGTTGCCGCTGGATTAATGTTATCAATTTCAGCATTTACTTTAACAAATCAAGCAGAGGCAGCCACAACTCGCACCATTCAATCTGGTGAGACATATTGGAAGATTGCTAAAGGGTTCGGTGTTCCTATCAACAGCTTAATGAGTGCAAACAATAGTAAGACACTTATTGCAGGTCAAACTATGACTCTACCAAACTCTCTAATTTCAGTAGCAGATAAAGATTTAATGGCCCGCTTAGTTCGTGCAGAGGCAGTTGGTGAACCATATGCTGGGAAGGTTGCTGTTGCAACGGTTGTTTTAAACCGTGTATTTATGAGCGATGATTTCCCTGACACGGTCCGTGGAGTCATTTATCAAATCTCAAATGGATATTATGCATTTACCCCAGTTGCTAACGGTCAGATTAACCAGCCTGCTGACGCTGAATCGAAAAGAGCTGTGAATGAAGCACTTGCTTTATTAGGTAAGGGAAATGGTTCTCTATTTTTCTATAATCCAAATACAGCAACAAGCAAATGGGTTGCATCACGTGAAGTAACAGTTAGAATTGGTAATCATGTATTTGCTAAATAAGGAATTATTAAAGTAACACCAATCTTAGTTGATTGGTGTTTTTTTCATGCTTAGTTTATCCAGATTAATAATTAATATCAGTCATACTTTATTTTTTCTATTACTTCTATTACTCCAACATTGCTTCAACCTCACAACAATACACTAATTAATCTTTAAGTGGAGGGTCTAGTTGGAGGGTCTTTTATTATGCATAAATTATGTATAAAATTATTATTTCTATTTTGACAGTCCATTTAATAATATTGTCAGAATGATAATGGCTTAATTTTCAGCATAATATCAATATTTTTTACTTCATAAGTGTATTTTGACAGTCAACTCTACCTATATTCCCAAACACAGTCCGCAGTGTAATCTATCAGATTTCTAATGGACATTATGCGTTTACACCTGTTGCAAACGGTCAAATCAATCAGCCGGCTGACGCAGAATCTAAAAGAGCCGTTAACGAAGCAATTGCTTTGATGGGTAAAGGAAATGGCTCATTATTTTTCTACAATCCAAAAACATCTACTAGCCAATGGATTTTTTCACGTGAAGTAACAGTAACAATCGGAAATCACCGTTTCGCTAGATAGAATAAAGCAAAGAAGTTAGTCATTAGTGTGACTAGCTTCTTTGTTTTGTATTCACAGTTTATTGATTTCTGCCAATATGTTATCAATTGTGGCATGGTCTTCTGGGGCTGTATCAATATGATTCCAAAGAATATTTCCTTTTTCATCAAATAACCATGTGCCGCCTTGGATATAGATATCATGTGTTTTCATTGCCTTTTGAACAAGCGCTTTTTGCTCGGGATCCTCAGGCATGAATGCTTTTGTTCCGCCTTTTAATAAGCCTTTTCCGGCTTTTGCAAGCAGCTTCCATTTCTTCATTGTTTGATGTCCCATGCTGTTATATAGTTCACGTTTAGGATCACCATACAAGGAGTATGGATAAGGTCCGAAAGCATCAACAAATTGTTCTAAGTAAGACCCGGTAGATGGGGTGATAATAATAATTTGGAATCCTGTTGCTGTAATTTCATCATATCTCTTGCGCAACTGCGTAAGCATTTCTCTGCAAACAGGTCAGCCAGGATGCCGAACAAATACGACTAAGCTTTTCTTATTCTCAATCACTTCATTGAATGTTTGTTCTTCTTTAAATGGTCTTTGTAGTACATAATCCATTTCTTTCACCTCAATTATTATGCCAAATACTTTTTGTAAGCTTACACTTAAATCTTTCATATTGAATTGTACACTATTTAATTTAAAACAATTAATTACCTTGTGAACATTAGATGTTTTTTTAATCATTATTTACTTTAAATATAGGTATTCACTGTGTTACGATAACGGAATAAAGCGGACAGGGAGAAGAGGGTGTTTTAGTTGATTGGAACAGTATTATTTGATGTTGATGGAGTTTTGTTAAGTGAGGAGCATTACTTTGATGCATCCGCCTTAACTGTATGGGAATTGCTCATTAGTAATAATTATTTGGCATTGTCACCTGCAAAATTCAAAACAGATTATAGCCCATCAGAGATTAAGGAAATCCGTGAGACTGTATTTGGAAAAAATGATGAGGCTCTTAAGCTATTGAAATCAAGAGGACTAAATGCGAATTGGGATATGATTTATTTGTCCTTTGGTCATCAATTTATTCATCTTTTATCTCAAATTAAGGAAACGGAGAAGGATAGAATAAAAGGCTGGCTGCAGGAACCAATCACTAGAGAAGTGCTTCTTGAAATAGGCAAGGTACTAGATAATTATGATGTAACCTTGGGGTTTGATCAATTTGTTCCTGATTTTGAAGTGTCAACGGAAACAAAACAAGAACTGTTCAATTATTTAAATTTGTTAGCGAAAGAGAAGCTAGGGGTTCATACAGATCTTTTTAGTGGTATCAGTGCGCTCTGGTCAGTATGTGAGCATGTCAGCCAGGAATGGTACGTGGGCGATGAGAATGTTGAAGAATCCACTGGCAGACCTTCTGTGCAGCTGGGGAAGAAAGGTTTTCTAGCAAATGAAACCACATTAGCAGAACAAGCAGAAATTGATGCACTTTTTACCTTCCTAACTGAATCAAGAGTGAAAATAGGGATAGGGACAGGGCGGCCTGAGCTTGAAACGATACAGCCATTTCAGCATTTGGACTGGCTAAAACACTTTGACATCAACCATATTGTTACTGCAGATGATGTGCTGAAAGCAGAAAAGGTCTTAATTGAAAGAAGGTCACTGTCTAAACCGGACCCATTCACGTACATCATGGGTCTGAAGGGCAGAGAAACTTCCGCAGAGGATTGTTTAAACACACCACTGCCAATTGAAAACGGTCAAGAGGTCCTAGTAGTGGGTGACTCTTTGGCAGACCTGCTGGCTGCAAGAAAACTGGGCTGCCAGTTTGCTGCTGTATTGACAGGATTATCCGGAAAAGATGCGAGAAGTACCTTTGAAAAGCACGAGGCAGACTATATTCTTGATTCGGTGTTGGATGTAAGAGGAATTATCGAGAAAAACTAAGAGAGATTGCCGAGCAATCCCTCTTCTTCTGTCCTTAGCTGTCAACATAAGGTTGATTAAATTAAAACTACGTGCCCATGCAGTGACAGTTACTGCGACGAGATTAGGGCTATTCGTTACCGTTACCCCGCATTTTCGGCTCGAACGGGCACGATTAGCGGCTATTCGTTACCATTAACCCGCATTTTCGACTTGAACGGGCACGATTAGCTCTTTTTCGTTACCGTTCACCTGCATTTTCAGCTTGAACGGGCACGATTAGCTCTTAGAACCAATCTTCAGCATTAACCCCCAAAAAAAAGACCAAATCCATATCAGATTGGTCTTCTTTTTGTTATTTAACTTTTTCTAACTCAAATCTTCCTGGATAAAAGGGGTCAACATTTTCTAACTCTAAAGATTGAGCTTCGTTTAGACCGTTAATTTGTGTGAGGGCACGAATGACCTCTGCAGTAATTTGCTTATCAAGGGTTAACACCATGATGGCTTCCCCGCCGACAGTTGTTCGGCCTACCTGCATCGTACCAATATTAATTTGGTAATCTCCAAGAAGTGATCCAACCTTACCAATCATACCAGGGACGTCCTGATGCTTTACAAGTAAAAGGTGGCTTTCAGGTCTTACGTCAATACGGTAATCGTTAATTTTCACAATTCTAGCACCGTACCCGTTTAAGACGGTAGCACCAATTTTAGCTGTTTCCGAGCCTTTTGTAATGGAAAGCTCCATATAGTTGGCAAAGCCTTTATTATTGGCGTTTTTCTGGACATTGTAGGAAACTCCCTGCCCCTTCAAAAGATGGAGCGCATTAATTAAATTAACGGAGTCACTTAAATGATAAGAAAGGATACCTTTAATCATGGTTCGAGTTAATAACTCTGTATCTTCCTCAATTAAATCACCAAAATAATTGATTTCTATTTTAGATGGAGCATGTTTTAATAATTGAACAACAAGCTGTCCCATCTGTTCCCCAAGGAGTAAGTATGGCTGCATTTTTTGCTGTGCCTCGCCAGACATTTGCGGCATATTTACCGCATTACGGATAGACTGTGTTTCAAGAATTTCAATGATTTCTTCACTAACTTCTTGAGCAACCTTTTCCTGCGCTTCTACTGTAGATGCTCCTAAATGGGGGGTTACAATAATATTTGGGTTATCCAACAATTCTGGATCGGCCACAGGCTCTTTTTCAAAAACATCAAGAGCAGCACCTGCAACATGCCCGGCTTGAATGGCTCTTACCAATGCCTTTTCATCAATAATTCCGCCTCGTGCGACGTTAACAAAACGGACTCCTTTTTTAGTCTTGCTAAGGTAGTCATCATTTACAAGTCCTTTTGTATCGTTTGTGAGTGGTGTATGAATCGTAATGAAATCCGACTCACGTGCAATTAAATCGAGACTCGCTTTTTTCATTCCTAATTTTTCTGCTCGCTCTTCGGTTAAGTATGGATCGTATCCTAATATGTTCATTCCAAAGCTTTTAGCACGTTTTGCGACTTCGGTTCCAATTTTCCCCATTCCAATAACACCAAGCGTTTTTTTGTATAACTCTACACCTTTGAAGGAATTTCGGTCCCATTCGCCGCCAACGGTTTTTTTGTGAGCTTGGGGAATCATTCTTGCCATTGAAAGCATCATCGCTAATGTATGTTCCGTTGCAGCAATCGTGTTGGCACCAGGAGCATTAATAACAATAATTCCTTTACCTGTAGCGGCATTCACATCAATATTATCTACCCCTACACCTGCACGGGCAATTACCTTAAGGCGGTCTGCATATTGAAGAAGCTCCGCGGTAACTTTTGTTTGGCTTCGTACAATTAAAGCCTCGTAATCTCCGATAATATTCTTTAGCTCTTCGGGCTTTAAGGTAGGCTGGCGCTCAACAATAAAATTAGGGTGATCAAACAACTTTTTTAATCCAGTATCACTAATACCATCAGTTACAAGTACCTTAAACATTTAGTCCTCATTCCTTTCTTTTCCTTATAATAAAATAAAAGTCCCTCATAACAGACAGATTTGTCTTGTTATGAGGGACGTGATCTACGTGGTGCCACCCTCTTTTGCTGCTAGAAACCAAGCAGCCTCAAACATGTTAACGGGTTGTTCCCGGGCATTCCTACTAAAGTTCAGTCTGCCAGTTCAGAAGGGCTGGGCTCAGATTAAGATATTGCACCGGTTCACAGCGGCCACCGGCTCTCTTAAGCAATTTCTTACTGCCGTCTTCATCAGTACATTTAAATTTTTTTACCTGAATTTAATGAATATTCTACATTGATTCCTTTAATATTGTAAAGAGATAAAATGAATAATTTTTTGAGTATTCAAATTTAAAAATTTTTTTAAAAAATGCAGACCAATGCTGGTGCTGTGTTAAGCGATTACATTGAATTTTTAAAAAAATTAGTCTATTGTAAATATAATGAGAGAATCATATAATGTCTACTATATAAATACAATTGTACGTATACAGTAGACAGTTTGGGAGGGATAGATATGAAAGCTATCAAAATTGGGTTACTCGGATTAGGAACAGTAGGTTCAGGCGTTGTAAAAATCATTAAAAATCACCAAGATAAATTAATGCACCAGATCGGGTGTCCTGTTGTAGTGAAAAAAGTTCTAGTCCAAGATGTACATAAACCGAGACCAGTAGAAGTAGACCAAGCTTTGTTGACATCAAGCCCATCTGATATCCTTCATGATCCAGAAATTGATGTTGTTATTGAAGTAATGGGTGGAGTGAATGAAACAAAAGAATATTTGCTTAGTGCCCTTCGCCAAGGTAAGCATGTTGTAACTGCTAACAAAGATTTAATGGCGCTGCATGGATCAGAATTGTTATCTGTTGCTTCTGAAAATGGCTGTGACTTATTCTATGAAGCTAGTGTTGCAGGTGGTATTCCTATACTAAGAGGCTTAGTTGATGGCCTTGCTTCTGATCGCATTACCCAAATGATGGGGATTGTAAATGGTACCACGAATTATATTTTAACAAAAATGAGCCAGGATGGTCTAGCATATGAGGATGTCCTCAAAGAAGCTCAAGAACTTGGATTTGCGGAAAGTGACCCTACTTCAGACGTAGAGGGACTGGATGCAGCCAGGAAAATGACTATATTAGCTACCTTAGGGTTTTCAATGCATATTGACCTGGATGATGTAAAGGTAAGTGGTATTACGAAGATTACAGAAGAAGATTTACGCTATGGAAAACAGCTGGGCTATACCATGAAGCTGTTAGGTTATGCCCACCGTGAAGGAGAAAAGGTTGAGGTCAGTGTTCAGCCGACATTCTTGTCCGACAACCATCCATTGGCTTCTGTTCAAAATGAGTATAATGCTGTTTATGTATATGGAGAAGCTGTTGGTGAAACCATGTTTTATGGTCCTGGTGCAGGAAGTCTGCCAACGGCAACCGCAGTAGTATCTGATTTAGTCGGAGTAATGAAAAATTTGCGGCTGGGTGTAAATGGACGCAGTGCCGTCACACCGCAATATCCGAAGCGTTTAAAGGATGATAATGAAAAGTACTCTAAGTATTTTTTACGAATCCATGTACAGGATGAAGTTGGGGTATTTGCTGAGCTTACTTCCATCTTTGCAAAACACGGTGTCAGCTTTGAAAAAATATTACAGCTGCCTGTTAAGAAAAATGAAACATCTGAAATTGTATTAGTTACACATCGAGCATCATTGACTAATTACGATGCTATCCTGCATGAATTAAATGATTTATCAGCAGTTAAAGAAATAAAGAGTGCATACAGAGTGGTGAGAAAATCACTATGAACGTTAAGCTTGAAAAGGTAGTTAAAGAACATATTAAGGGAGTTGTCCATCAATGACTCTTGCAGATGGAAAGTTTGTAATCAAGGTACCAGCAAGTTCCGCAAATCTTGGACCTGGCTTTGATTCAATCGGGGTTGCTCTTGATTTATATTTAAGCCTTGAAGTGATGAAGAGTGAAAAGTGGGAATGCTATTCTACTTCGGAAGAATTAAAGGATTTTCCAACAGATGAACAGCATTATATCTGCCAAATTGCACTTCAAACCGCAGCTAAATATGGTAAGGATCTTCATCCGTGTAAAATAAAGGTTGAAAGTGACATCCCTCTGGCCCGAGGCCTTGGTTCTAGTGCGTCAGCTATTATTGCAGGTATCGAACTTGCTGATACCGTTGGAGAATTAGGATTATCCAAGAAGGAAAAGCTATTGCTGGCCACTGAAATAGAAGGACATCCAGATAATGTTGGAGCCTCTTTATATGGAGGCCTTGTGATTGGCAGCTACCAGCAAGGTGAGGTCGATGTGGCAGCCATTAATGATATTTCATTTGAAGTGGTAGCACTCATCCCTCAGGAGAGCTTACTAACAAAGGATTCTCGCGGTGTTCTGCCGACAGAATTTTCTTATCATGATAGTATTCGTGCTTCTTCCATTGCAAATGTGCTGGTAGCTGCGCTCCTTAGTAAGAATTGGGAATTAGCCGGTGAAATGATGGAAAAGGATATCTTTCATCAGCCTTATCGGAAACCGCTGATTCCGTTTTATGATGAAGCGGCAATTTTCGCAAAATCCAATGGGGCATTCGGTGCGGCCTTAAGCGGAGCAGGTCCGACTGTTTTATGTTTTTGTGAAGAAGGTAAGGGTAAATTACTAGAGAAATCGATAAGTACAGCTTTTCCAAACATGAGTGCTAAACTGCTCTCCATTGACTTTACAGGAAGCACCGTATTCGAATTAAATAATTGTATTATGAATTAGGGCCGAGATTTGATCGGCCCTTTTTTTAGTATGGGGACTATCCTTTTAGTCCTTGCAGCCACTCCTGATAACATTCATGACAAAGTATCTCATCACTCTCAGTATTAGAACGTAAAAATGTTACATGGTGGTGTTGTTGATCCTCAATCTCATCTACACAATAGAAACATTTTTCCCGCATATTCCCTTTCTCCTTTTCCTAGAGGTCTCTTTAGTTTTTCAATAAAATAATTTTTGTTACCTAGAAATTATCACCATCAAAAATGAAGTTTACATTTTGAGATAAACTATAATGGATATAGACAAATAGCGGGAGGGATTGGAATATGGACTTTATAAACAAAGTAGTGATTGTAACAGGGGGAGCGAAGGGAATTGGCCGTGGTATTGTTTCTGCTTATGCTGAAAAGGGGGCTAAAGTGTTAATTGCAGATGTGGACGAGTTGGAAGGAAAACAGACAGAATTAGTCCTGAAACAATCAGGCAAAGATGTTCTTTATGTAAAAACCGACGTAAGAAATGAAAGTGATATTATTAATCTAATGGTAAAAGCAAAAGATACCTACGGACGGGTTGATATATTAATTAATAATGCTGGAAAAGGTTTGTTTAAATCACTATATGATGTAACGGTAGAGGAATGGGATGATATCATCCAAACCAATTTGCGAAGTGTTTTTCTTTGTTCACGGGAAGCAGCAAAGTATATGCGTGAAAATAAAGAGGGGGGAGCGATAGTAAACATGGCTTCAACCCGAGCGATTATGTCTGAGCCGAATTCGGAGGGATATGCAGCAACAAAAGGTGGAATCGTCGCCATTACCCATGCTTTAGCATCTTCACTCAGTAAGGACAGAATTACAGTTAATGCAATTTCACCAGGTTGGATTCACACAGGAGATTATTCTCAATTAACAGCTCTTGATCATCAACAGCATTTATCGCAGCGTGTCGGTAAACCGGATGACATCGCAAGAGCATGCCTATACTTAACGGCGAAGGAAAATGACTTTGTGACAGGGATTAATTTGGTTGTAGATGGAGGCATGACGCGGAAAATGATTTATGAAGAAGAATAAGACCCATAAGGTGGACAAAATGGAAACAATTCCACAAGCACTCCTTAATATGGTAAAATAGTGTAAAAATTAAGAAAATAGAAAGGAGGATAATAAATGAAGCTGCCAATCATTCAAACAAAGCTGCGTATTCCGGTTATCAAGGATGAATTCATTAGAAGGGCAAAGCTTACTCAAAAAATGAAGAAAATTCCTGATTACCCGTTAACCATCATACATTCAGGAGCAGGTTTTGGAAAAAGTACTGCGCTTGCTTTATTTATGAGGGATGAAAATATCCCAGGCTGCTGGTATTCCATCTCATCAATGGATGACGACATCCTTCCGTTCCTTTCTTATATCATCCATTCAATAAGGGGATACAATCCCGGCTTCGGACAAGAAATTGAGACGTATACCGAAACAATGGACCGTTACATAAGGGAAGAAGATCTAAATTACCTATGTTCATTATTTATAAATGAAATTCTTGAAATTAAGTCCGAAATCACATTAATTTTGGATGATTATCATCAAATTGAACATTCCTATACGATTAATAGCTGGATTGAAAAATTACTAGAGCATATACCCTCCAATTTACACTTGGTCATTTCGAGCCGGAGCCGTCCGGGTTGGAAGTATTTAACGAAAATGAGGGTTACCGGCCGCTTATTAGAGATTACTAGAGAAGATTTAGTATTAACGCTTGATGAAATGGAATTGCTATTAACAGATCTTTATGGGCTGGAAGTAGAGCCCGTACAGTTGCAAAAAATCTATCAACTTACAGAAGGATGGATTATTGCACTGTGCATGATAGCACAGCAGATTCCACTTACTGGTGATATCCCAGCACTATTCGAACATTCCTCATACTCACTTCAAGACTTATTCGACTATTTAGTGATGGAAGTCTTTTCAAAACAGCCTCCCATGATTCAACAATTTCTGGAACAAACTTCAATCTTAGAGGTAATAGAGGAAGAACTATGTGATGAGGTAATAGGTATTCAAGGTGCTTCTGGCTTGTTAGAGCAATTAAAAGAAAGAAACCTGTTCATTCAGAAGATTGGATTAAAGCATTATCGCTACCATGCTCTTTTTAAGGAGTTTTTAGAAAACGCTTTCTTGGAAAATAACCCAGCAGGATACTCATTACTTCATGAAAAATGTGCAAGGTTCTATGAAAAAAGGGCGATGTGGGAAGAGGCACTTTATCACTATAAAAAAATCAGTCATTACAAAGCAATCGCATCAATCCTACATGATAATGGCGTTAAAATGCTTGAAAATGGAAAGCTCAAAAGCTTGTCAGATCAACTAATGCTGATACCTGTCCCTGAGTTAAATACGTATTATCTTCTTTGGTTTTTAAAAGCAGAAGTCCATCGCTATCGCTCTCAATATCAAGATGCCGAGGAATGTTATAACAAAACCTATTTAGAAGCCGAAAAGAGAGATGATTTTCTCGGTATGAGTAAGGCATTAGAGGGAAAGGCGAAGATTTATCTAGATACCATTCAGCCTCATCAGGCCGAAAGGTTACTATATCAAGCAATTGAAGCAAGAGACAAAAGTATTAGCACAGAGGAAGAAAAAGCAAAGCTATATTTTTTACTTTCTGAAAATCTTCTGAATTCAGGAAAGTCATCAAATGCTGAAAAGTGGCTTCAAAAGGCAAAAGAGTATAGTCAAGCATCATTATTAGATGGGAATATTGAAGCCAGATTGTATTTAAGAACAGGCCGATTTGTAGAAGCAAAAAAGTTTCTTCTTGCCCAAAAAGAAGAGTTATCCAGTAAAGATGGTACAGCACTTCCTAACTCCCATAGAGAAAGTGATTTACTATTATCTTTGATAGAAGCCTTTACAGGGGAAGGTTTGAAGGCAAAGGAATTAGCACAAGCAGGCATACAACAAGGTATTAGTTTAAAAGCACCATTTGTTGAGGCATGCGGCTGGATTCGGATGGGGCATGCCGTACAAATTCTTGATAAATATAATTTGGAACTAGCGGAGCAATGCTACAATACTGCGTTAGATATAATGAGCAAGCTGAATGTAGAGAGAGGAAAAGCCGAACCGTTAATGGGGCTTTGCATTCTTTTTGGAACAAGGGGAGAATTTGAGCGGGCAATGGAGGCAGGAAAAAGAGCTTTACAGGAAACCGAAAAGGTACAAGATATTTGGCTTTCCGCAATGATAAGCTTATGTATGGGAATCACATGTATTTATAATGATAGGCTAAATAAAGGGCTTTTTTACTTAGAAAAAACAAGGGAGTTATTTATACAGTGTGAGGATTCCTTCGGACAAATGTTATCCAGTTTCTGGCTGTCCTATATTTTCTACTTAGAAAAAGATCAAGAAAGGTTTAGAGAAACAATGGATAAGTTTTTATATATCGTTCAACAAAAAGAGTTTGAGTTCATTTTTCATAAAATATCCGTTTTTGGTCCTAGGGATTTACAAATGGCCGTTCCATTGTTAATAGAGTCTGCAAAAGAGGATATACAAAAATCATATGCCGTCAAGGTTCTTCAGGATATGGGAATTACCTCCTTAGACTCACACCCAGGTTATTCGATTAGAGTCCAAACACTAGGACAATTTAAGGTTTGGCTTGGGGAAAGAGAAGTTGGGGAAAAGGAGTGGCAGCGAGAAAAAGGGAAGGAATTGTTTCAGTTATTACTTACTGTTAATGAATTAATTTCCAAAGAAGAGATTCTCCAAATACTCTGGCCTCGCCAGGATAAAAAACAGGCTGACCGAGATTTTAAAGTTGCATTAAATAGTCTTCACCATGTTTTAGAACCAATGAGGAAGGCGAGGGCAGCACCTTTTTTTATTATCAGAGAAGGAATATTTTATGGACTAAATCCTCATGCCCATATCGAATTAGATACAACTCAATTCCAAACCCTGATTCAGAATGGATTAAATGAAATATCCCAGGAAAAAGTAATGCTCCTTTTAGAAAAGGGGTTAAAACTTTATTATGGCGAATACTTGCCAGATCGACGTTATGATGATTGGTGCATAAGTAAAAGAGAAAGCATGCTGGTGTATTTTTTACGGGGGGCTGAGAAAATGGCTCAATTAATGGTCCGTAATGAAGAGTATGATCAGGCTATATATTGGTGTGAAAAAATACTAAAGAGGGATAGGACTTGGGAAGAGGCCTATCGGTTATTAATGTATTGCTATTATCGAAAAAACAATCGTCCACAGGCGATGAAATGGTACCAAAAATGCAAGGTAGTTTTAGAAGAAGAGCTTGGAGTTTCTCCGTTGGAACCGACAAAGAAAATGCATGACATGATTATCGAGTCAGAAAACTATAGTAATCAAATCGGACAGCTATAACGATTCCGTAATGAGACAAGTAAGGGAGCGGTTTCTATAAGAAATCGCTCCCTTACTATAGGTATAGGTCGATATGATTATTTGTAAATTTATGTTAATAGTACTTGACCGAAGAATAATTTTTGGACATAATAGTAAAGTGGGAATTTTCTTAATATTTAGTTTTGTGTTAGCGCTTTCTTTAAGAGGAGGAAACAATTTGTTTGCTTTAGTTTCATTATTAATCATTACAGGTGTCTGCCTTTTTCTTGCACTAAAAAAGAAAAGGCCGTTCTTCTTAGCTGTACCTTTCCTATCCATCTTTGCTTACTTCCTCATTCAAATCATCCTTGTACCAGCACCGTTTATGGAAACAGTCAAATTTATTTTTAGTCTAAGGTAATGATTTTCCACAGGGCCAGTTTATTGGGCTGTGTGAGAATAGCAGTTCGCCAGGCTGCGGTTTCTTTAATGGGGGTGGTGCTGAAAAATATTAAAATTTCTAGCAATTTTTATTTCATTTTTAATTAATCAATTTTAACCGGGGGTGGAGTTTTGAAAAAAATTGATAAGAAAGTAGCAGACAGCTATTTTCGTGAAAAAACTCGGAATATGATTATTTACTTTATCGTGTGGTTTCTAGTTTCCTATGGGGTAGTTCTTTTAGCGGAGCCTTTGAGTGAATTTACTATCAATGGATTTCCATTCCATTACTTTATGGGAGCGCAAGGCGCAGTAATAACCTTTATTATCCTTCTGTTTGTCAATGCAAAGCTGGGTGACGCTATTGATAGGAAATATGGGATTGACGAAGAGAAAAATAGGCAGATTAGTTCAGGGAAGGTACTTGACCATTAATAAGGAAAGCTGTCATTCAAGCTGGATGCAGGTATAACAAAAGGGGTGTCATAAAAATATTTGTTGGTGAAAAAGGGGGATGGCATTGGATACACAATTTTTGGTCTCATTATCTATTATTTTAGCAACATTTGCATTATATATTGGAATTGCCATTTATAACAAAGCAAAGGCAACATCAGATTTCTATGTTGCCGGCCGGGGTGTCCCGCCAATTTTTAACGGGATGGCGATTGGAGCAGATTGGATGAGTGCTGCTTCATTTATTGGTATGGCTGGAACCATTATGCTGCTTGGCTATGATGGACTTGCGTACATAATGGGCTGGACAGGCGGATATTTGCTGCTTACATTCTTATTGGCACCGCAGCTGAGGAAGTATGGACGTTACACAGTTCCTGACTTTATCGGTGACCGTTTTGACAGCCATACGGCCCGTGTTATCGCAGCGATATGTACAATTATAATCAGCTTTACTTATTCTATTGGACAACTATCTGGCTCTGGTGTGGTAATTGGCCGTTTATTTGAAATTGACGCTAAAGTGGGTACGATGATAGGGGTTGTTCTAATAGCCTTCTATGCAGCGTTTGGAGGTATGAAAGGGATTACTTGGACACAGGTAGCTCAATATATCATTTTAATTATAGCTTACTTAATCCCAGTTATTTTCATGTCACTACAACTTACAGGAAACCCGATGCCATGGATCTCTTATGGTGAACTTGTTGGCAAAATGGGAGAACTCGATCGTGAATTGGGGATTTCTGAATATTTTGCTCCATTCACAAATGGAACAAAGTGGCAATTCCTTGCGCTTATGTTTACATTAATGGCAGGTACGGCAGGACTGCCGCACGTAATCGTTCGATTTTATACGGTTTCAACGATGAAGGCTGCCCGCTGGTCTGGGGCATGGGCATTGCTGTTCATCGGATTACTATACTTATCGGCACCTGCCTATTCTGCTTTTTCCCGTTTCATCCTAATGACAAAGGTTGCCGGCAGTAAAATTACCGAACTGCCTGCATGGACAAAAACTTGGGTTGATACAGGCAAGCTGCAAGTAGCAGATGGAAATGGAGATGGAGTTCTTCAGTGGAGCGAATTAATCATCTCCAATGATATTGTTGTTATGGCGACACCGGAAATTGCCAATCTAGGTATGTTTGTAATCGGCTTAGTGGCAGCAGGTGCTATGGCAGCTGCATTATCAACTGCCGGCGGTTTGATGATTGCTATTTCATCATCATTTGCCCACGACATTTACTATCGTGTCTTAAAACCAAATGCAACCGAGAAAAAACGGCTATCCGTTGCCCGCTGGTCCATCGTTCTTGCAACTCTTTTCGCGGGTCTTATCGCGCTTAACCCTCCAGGAGCCATTACACAAATCGTTGCCTGGGCATTCGCGCTTGCAACTGGAACCTTTTTCCCGGCACTTGTGCTTGGTGTTTGGTGGAAGCGTTCAAATTCAAAAGGTGTAATTGCTGGATTACTGGTAGGTTTGGGCGTTACATTGGCATACATTTTTGCAGCGAAGTATGGCGGATTTACAATCCTCGGCATCATTGATACAGGTGCAGGAGTTTTCGGTGCAATTGCTGCCTTTACCGCTAACATCGTAGTATCACTAATGACACCTGCTCCTTCTCAAAAGATTCAGGATGAGGTTATGGACCTTCGCTATCCAGAGCAAATGGTTTATAAAAATGGCGATGTATGGATGAATGATGATGGACCAAAATCAGTTTAATTTGTACAATCTAGAGCCCGTAAGGTTTCACCCCCTTTTCCGCGGGGTGGAGCCTGAGCGTGCTCTTTCATTACTTTCTCTATGTGAATTCCGTCATTATGAAAAAAATGAAATGATATTGGGAAAAGATAAACCCCGAGAAGGCCTTCTGCTTATGATAGAAGGTCTTTCGGAGGTTTTTGTTAGAAACGAAAGCAATGATAGAGTAGAAGTCTTGGAGGTCGTACAAAAAGGGGAAATGATTGGGTTCTCAAGATTAGCTGATTTCCTCGGAGTTTCTAAGCCTGTAAAAGGCGAAGTAATGGTTGAGGTAAAAGCTGTTAGTGCTGTCAAGGTATTATATATTCCATTCGAGGTCATAGCAAAAAGATGGGATGACCCGGGAGTTCATGACTATTTGCTGACACAGATAGCTATTCGTCTAAAGGATATATACTCATCCCTGGCTGAACAGGTCAAACTTGCAAGGGATTATGGTGAGAATGATACCATCAAGATTCGTGTCCAGGATATTATGAGTGAAAAGGTTGTCGTAGTTACTCCCATAACAACTGTTCAAGAAACAGCTCGGCTTATGCATGAAAAGAGAATAAGTTCAGTTCTGGTAATTGAAAAAGAGATTTTAAAAGGAATTATAACCGAAAGGGATATGGTGGCAAGAGTGGTTGCACGAGGTGTGCCAATGACGGCCGCAGCACAGGAAATTATGACCCCGAACCCCCTATCTATTTCAAGATTTGCTTATTATTATGACGCCATATCAATGATTCTCCTAAAAGGAATTAAACACTTACCGGTAATGGAAGATTCAAAGTTGGTTGGAATCCTTACTTTGTCTGATTTATTACGGAAAAAAAGCGAAAACGTTATGAAAACAATTCAAAAGATTGAACAAGCTGATATGGTCAGCCTTCCAATGGTGAAGAGTGCGATTTATGAAGTACTTGATACTCTGTTGAGAGATCGGGTGCCAATATTAAAAACTTTAGAAATCGTAACCAATTTGTACGATCGTCTTGTTTTAAGAATAGTAGAGCTTTCTATTCAAAAGCTGCAGGCAAGCGGCAGACAGCAGCCATGTTCTTTTGCCTTTTATCAAATGGGCAGCAGCGGCCGTAAAGAACAGTTTATTCTGACAGATCAAGATCATTTTCTTGTTTATGAGGATGATGGGAAGAAAGGAAATGACTATTTTGCTGAATTAGGAAAAGAGATTACGAAAAACATGGAATCAGCCGGATATGCCCGGTGTAAAGGGTTGATGATGTGCAGTGAGCAAGAATGGCGCGGTTCTCTTGCAGCTTGGGAAGAGAGACTGCGAAAATGGATGCTTCAATCAACCAATGATAATTTGTTATTAGCTCAAAACTTCTTTTCATACCGTTTCATCGCCGGAAGTAATAAACTGCACGAAAGGTTTGAAAATGTCATTTCTACTCAAATGGAAAGGTCGAAAATTTTTTTATTCCGGCTGGCACAAATAGAAAAAGAGAATCCAATGCCTAACCTTGATCAGCCTATTCGTTCTTTATTCAAGCTTGAGCGAAAAAACCTTGATATGAAAAAAGAAGTTTTATTTCCCTGCCATCATAGCCTGCAAATATTATCACTTCTACAGGGAAAGCAATCGGGTACCCCGATGGAAAAAATTGAATGGCTAATGAATAAGCGGGTTTTTTCCGATGCATTCGCACAGGACCTTAAGGAAGCTGTAAGTCATATTTTAACTCTATATGTCAACCAGCGCTGGCAGCATGAAAAGAACGGCAGTGAACGGACATCCACTATCTCTTTTACTAGATTGTCTACCCGGGAAAAAGAAGAACTGTTCTTAAGCTTAAAAACATTAAGGGAGATTCAGCGTCAGGTGTTTACACACTTTTCGTTATTGCTCTCATAAAAGGGAAGTGTGGAAATGTTTCTTCGCAGAAAAAATGTATCTTGTGGCCTTACCTATGAAACAATTCCTTTATCCACTCCCATAGAAAATCTTGATTTTGTTGTTTTCGATACAGAAACAACAGGATTTCAAGTGGCGACAATTGACCGAATCATTGAAATAGGTGCTGTGCCGATAAAAGGACTAGAAGTCCTTGAGTTTGATACTTTTCAGACTTATGTTAATCCTAATCGGGAAATTCCTCAGGAAACGATAGAGCTTACTTCTATTTCCAATGAGCAGGTAGAAGCTGCACCACAAGCTTTAGAGGCAATGATGAGTTTTTTTGATTTTGTACAATCGAGAGAAGCTGTATGTTTAGTAGGTCATTACGTCAGTTTTGATGTACTTGCATTGAAAAGTGAATTTAATAGAGAAAAGCTTGCTCTGAAAAAAATTATGACAATAGATACGCTTGATCTTATTGGATATATTGCACCGTCCCATGATATGAGGGATTTAGAACGATATGCAATGGCTTTTGGAACAAGAATCTATGACCGGCACAGCGGATTGGGTGATGCATTAACAACCGCTTTTTTATTTACTGAGCTGCTATGGCAATTTAAAAATCGCGGATACAGCACATGGGGAGAACTAATAAAAGCAACAGACAGCCAGATGAGATCTTTACTATAAATAAATCATCTGGTCATGTGTGTACAGCTCAATTGGGCTGTATTTTTTTTTTTTGACCTAACATTGCGTCAATGCGGGTATGCTTTTCGTCTTGTAACTTGTATGTAACTCTCGTTATCTATTATTAACGCAAAGGCATTGCAATGGATTTTTACAAATATTAAGGGGGAAATGAAGTGAAAGTATTTAGAGGAAGAGTTTTCTTAATGGGATTTCTTATTCTTATGATGATTTTTGCAACAGCCTGCAGCTCGGATAAGACTGAGGGAGATACAAAGGGGAATGGAGATAAGGCTGACAATAAGGAGCCAATTGTAATAGGTGTTCTCGCCTCAACAACGGGTGCCTTAGAATCTTATGGTAAACAAACGTTAAGGGGATTTGAACTAGGCTTAGAATATGCAACAGAAGGAACGATGGAGGTTGCGGGAAGAAAAATTGAGTTTGTAGTCGAAGATACAGAAACGAAGCCGGAAGTTGCCGTTCAAAAGGCTACTAAGCTTTTAGAAGAAGATAAAGTTGATTTTTTAGTGGGATCTTCCAGCTCAGCTGATACTTTAGCGGTATTGCCGCTTGCTGAAGAATACCAAAAGATTATGATTGTTGAACCAGCAGCTGCTGATAGTATTACAGGTTCTGAGTTTAATAAGTATATATTCCGATCAGCACGAAATTCATCACAGGATGCCGTTGCAGGTGCCGCTGCTATTGCTGGTGATGGTGTGAAAATTGCTACCCTCGCTCCAGATTATTCCTTCGGTCGTGACGGAGTCGCTGCCTTTAAAGAAGCGGCTGAAAAGCTCGGTGGAGATATTGTATTAGAAGAGTATGCAGACCCAGCAGCAACTGACTTTACATCCAATATCCAAAAAATTATCGACGCAAAACCTGATTATTTATTTGTGGTATGGGCGGGTGCAAACTCTCCTTGGAAGCAGATTTCTGATATGAAGGTATCAGATAAGGGAATCAAGATTTCAACCGGTGTTCCAGATATCGCAGCGTTGGCTACTATGGAACCGCTCGTAGGCATGGAAGGCTTCACGGTTTACTATCATGATCTGCCAAGTAATGAAATTAATGATTGGCTGGTTTCTGAACATAAGAAGCGATTCAACGGAGAAGTCCCTGATTTGTTCACACCAGGTGGTATGAGTGCGGCAATTTCAATTGTAGAAGCACTAAAGAAAACCGAAGGCGACGCCGATGCCGATAAATTAATTGAAACAATGGAAGGCATGAGCTTTGAAACACCAAAAGGAAAAATGACCTATCGGAAAGAAGATCACCAAGCCCTTCAAGCACTATACGCCATCAAACTAGAAAAGAAAGAAGGCGTCCCATACCCAGTTCCTGTGTTAATTCGAGAATTAACACCAGAAGAAACCGCACCTCCAGTACGTAATTAAAGGTGTTTTTTAGAAAATAAGCAGTGTTAAAGCTGACTTTAGATATTGGCACTCTGTTGATTGGAGCGTAAGGCACGAAGACTCCTGCGGGAGGACGGGTCTGGTGAGACCCCACAGGCGCTTTAGCGCCGAGGAGGCTCACCGGACCGCCCGCGGAAAGCGAAGTGCCTGGAGTGGAAATCAACAGACAATGTTTACAAATTCAAATTATATGAGGGTATGACCTGTTGTTTGCGGTCACCCTCTTCCTTATTTCTATCTAAAAATTGGTGGTGATAGCGTGACAACCTTGATTGAAACAAATCAATTATCGATAACCTTTGGAGGACAAACGGCTGTTGATTCAGTCAGCATCTCAGTTCCTGAAAAGCACTTTAAATCAATCATTGGTCCCAATGGTGCAGGAAAAACAACATTCTTTAATCTCTTAAGCGGTCAATTAAACCCTACAAATGGAAAAATTTATTTTCGGGGAAAAGATATCACAAAACTTTCTTCAACAAAGCGTACAAGAGAAGGAATAGGACGTTCCTTTCAAATCACCAATGTTTTTCCTAACCTAACCGTCCTTGAAAATGTAAGGCTGGCAGTACAGTCAAAAGCTGGAGTCCGCTACCAGATGTTATTTCATTATAAGAAATATCGAGAATTTGAATCAAAGGCCCTGGAATGGCTAAAGCTTGTACTTTTAGACGATAAAGTGGACTCATTAGCCAGCAATTTGGCACATGGAGAAAAGAGAAAGCTCGAGATGGCTATGCTTCTTGCGCTTGAAACCGAGGTTTTATTATTAGATGAACCGACTGCGGGTATGTCTTTAGAAGATGTTCCGGCCATACTAGAAGTCATTAAAAGAATTAAGGAACAAGGAAATCGGACGATTATTTTAATTGAGCACAAGATGGATATGATACTAGACTTATCAGATTCTGTCATGGTGCTATTTAATGGCAGATTGTTAGCGGACGGGACACCTGAAGAAATTATGAAAAATGAAAGTGTCCAATCTGCTTATTTAGGAGGGATCAGCTTGTGAGCGTGCTGCTGAAGCTTAATAATATCGAGACATTTATCGGTCAGTATCATATTTTACAAGGAGTTTCGCTTGAAGTGAAAAAGGGTGAGGTTACAGTACTGCTCGGCAGAAACGGTGCTGGGAAAACAACCACCTTACGAACAATCATGGCATTAAATCCTGCCTCAAAAGGCAGCGTTGTCTTTAGAGACCAAGAAATTCAGAATCTGCCGACATACACCATTGCTCAAAGGGGAATAGGGTATGTTCCGGAAGACCAAGGTATATTTGCTGGATTAACGGTAGAAGAAAATATGAAAGTAGCGATGCAGAAGGATAATGAAGAAACACACAAGCGCCTGGATTATATCTTAAATTTATTTCCTGATTTAAAAAAGTTTTGGAAAAAGCCAGGGGGGTTATTAAGCGGCGGGCAAAAACAAATGCTATCCATTGCCCGAGCGTATGTAAATGAAAATGAATTGCTATTAATCGATGAACCAAGTAAGGGTTTGGCACCTATCGTTGTGGAGAAGGTGATGGAATCCATTCTGCAAATGAAGGAACAAACCACCATCGTTTTGGTAGAGCAAAACTTTATGATGGCTAGCACAATCGGAGATTGTTTTTACATTATTGACGATGGGAGAACAGTAAGCAATGGGACAATGAAACAGCTAAAAGAAGATGAGGAAATGAAGCGGAAGTATTTGGGGATTGCGTAGGAAAGGAGGAAAGTTTGAATGGAGCTCTTGTTCAATTTAACATTAAATGGATTGGCAACAGGCATGCTGATCTTCTTATTAGCAGCAGGATTAACGTTAATTTTCGGGTTGATGGATGTCCTTAACTTTGCTCATGGCGGTTTGTTTGCCTGGGGTGCATACAGCGGTATATGGATTTATTCCACTACCGGTAGTTTCATTATCGGTATTCTTGGGGCAATACTTACTGGTTTTCTATTAGGAATAATTACGGAGAAGTGGATTATCAAACCCGTATACGGCAACCACGTCCAGCAGATTTTAATTACTCTTGGTTTAATGCTGGTCTTATCTGAGATGTTAAAAGTCATTTGGGGACCCAACCAATTATCAGCTAACCCTCCTGATTACTTACAAGGAAGCTGGGAAATTGGAGGTATGATTATTATTAAATATCGAGTATTTATCATTTTCGTTGGCTTCCTTGTTTTTGCAGGTGTTCAATATTTACTCAAAAACACCAAAATTGGTCTGGTTGTTCGGGCTGGCGTTATGAATAAGGAAATGGTTCAGGCGCTGGGAATTAATATAAAGAAGGTATTTATGTTTGTCTTTATGATTGGTTCCGGAATGGCCGCACTAGGAGGAGTACTATTCGGACCTTACTCCGGAGTCATTCACGCTGGAATGGGTATGGAATTTGCCATATTAGCGTTTATTGTGGTTGTAATTGGCGGTATGGGAAATTTCACTGGATCGGTCATGGCTGCGATATTAGTTGGATTATCTGGTTCGTTTATGGCTTATTATGTACCGGAATTATCCTTAGCAGTAAATATGCTTTTAATGGCCGTTGTATTAATTGTTAAGCCACAAGGACTATTTGGCGGGAAGGGGTGAAAAGCATGAAGTGGATTGTAAATAATCGGTTAAACACTATTTATATTTTAATTGCTGCTTTTTTGATTCTCCTGCCTTTTGTCTATGAATCTAGAAATATGTTAATCCTGTTAACTCAAATTTTTGTATTTGCTATCCTGGCGATGAGCTATGACCTTTTACTCGGTTTTACTGGAATTGTCTCCTTTGGTCATGCGATGTTTTTTGGCATCGGTGCCTACTCCATTGGGATATTCATGAAGCGTTTTGAGCCAACTATGCTTCATTTTATTTATGCCGTAGGTGCGACCATTCTTATTACCGCCATTGTAAGTTTTATTGTCGGTTTACTTACTCTTCGGTTGAAAAGTCATTTTTATGCCATGTTAACAATGGCATTGGCAGGATTATTTTTAGTATTAGCCGAAAAATGGCGGACGTTAACGTTTGGGAATGATGGCTTTACCTTTCGGGTACCGGAGGTTTTTATTGACCGGACTAATTTCTACCTTATTTGTTTGGCTGCTATGATAGCTACTTTTATGATTCTAAAGCGGTTTACTAATTCTCCGTTAGGAAGAGTTCTACAGGCGATTCGAGAAAATGAACAACGGACAGAGTCATTAGGTTATCAAGTACTCCATTATAAGATTGCAGCAAGTGTTGTTTCAGGTGTGTTAGCTGGAATTGCTGGGATCTTTTATGCGATGTCGCTTCGATATGTGAATACGAGTGTTTTTGCAATGGATATTACCTTAGATGCATTATTGATGACAATAATCGGCGGTGTCGGAACCTTAGTTGGAGCGATTATTGGTGCAGGGTTAATTGAATTTGCACATGATGGTTTAACGGAGCTTGCTAAGGAACATTGGATCTTTGAACGCTGGATTATTTTCTTTGGCATTATTTATATTTTGGTAGTCATTTTCTTCCCGCTAGGAATTGTCGGAACGCTAAAGAATTTCACTTGGAGAAGAAAAAAACAGCATCCTGTTAAGAAAAAAGAAAACTTAGCTGGATAGGGGGAGGCATGAATGGATAACTTGCAAATAGCTTCCTTCGTCGTTCGTTTTCAACTAACCGCAGTGGATAAAGAAACCGGTGAAAAAAATTGGAGAATAAAAGTTACACATGTTCAAGAGGAACGGGAAACGCTCTTTGAGTCTATTGAAGAAGCGACTGCTTTTATGAAGTCTATGGTGGAAGACTCTTAGTCTAGGTGGTGAAGAATTTGCAGGTTGGTATTATGGGTACAGGTATTTATCTCCCGCAAGAATATGTAACGGGAAAAGAGATTGCGGAAAAGGCCGGTATCCCAATACATGTTGTCGAAGACAAGATGGGGATTAAGAAAAAGCATATTCCCGGCCCCAATGATCACACATGTGAAATGGGGATTATTGCTGCCAGACAAGCGATAGAAAAAGCAGGTATTAACCCATTAGAAATTGATGTTGTTATATATATTGGAGAAGAACATAAGGAATATCCACTTTGGACAGCTGGAATCAAGCTGCAGGAGGCAGTTGGAGCCTTTAATGCTTGGGCCTTTGATGTTGCCCTAAGATGCGGGACCACGGTTATGGCACTTAAAGTGGCAAAAAGTCTGATGATGGCTGATTCGGCGATCCAAACGGTGTTACTTGCGGGAGGCTATCGGAATGTGGATTTCATAGACTATGAGAATCCCCGAACACGCTTCATGTTTAATCTCGGTGCTGGTGGAGGAGCGATTCTGTTGAAAAAGGGGCATAACGAGAACATCCTTTTGGAAACAGAAATCATTACTGACGGCTCTTTTTCAGAGGATGTTGTGGTTGTCGCTGGAGGTACCAAACATCCAATTACAAAAGAGGCAATTGAACAGCGATTAAATATGCTGGATGTTCTTGATCCAGACGGAATGAAACAGCGTTTGGAACTAAAATCAATGACCAATTTTATTAAGGTAATTAGGGAATCAGTGAGGAAAAGTGGTTATAAGGACGAGGATATTTCTTATTTAGCCTTGCTCCACATGAAAAAGTCTGCGCATGAATATGTATTAAAAGAATTAGGCTTGTCAGAGCAACAGTCCATCTACTTAGAGGACTACGGCCATATTGGCCAAATTGATCAAATACTATCTCTTGAGCTGGCACTTAGAGAAGGGAAAGTAAAAGAGGGTGACCTAGTAGTGTTCGTTAGTGCTGGGATTGGCTATGCCTGGGGGGCAGCGACAATAAAATGGGGGAAGGTGACTTAGTTGGTTAAGGTGACAATGAAAGAGGTTCAGTTAACAAATGGGGAAACGATTGCCTATCGAGAGAGAGAGGGCGGGGAAAAAAAGATTCTTTTAATCCATGGGAATATGACATCTTCCAAGCACTGGGATCTTGTTCTAGATCATATGGCAGAGGAGTTTAAACTATACGCCATGGATTTACGGGGCTTTGGAAAATCGTCTTACTATAATCTTATTACGTCTATCAAGGACTTCTCCGATGATGTAAAGCTATTTGTTGATGAAATTGGACTAAGGGATTTTGCAATTGTGGGATGGTCTACAGGCGGGGCTGTTGCCATGCAGTTTGCTGCTGATTACCCTGACTATTGCAACAAACTAATTTTATTAGCCTCAGAGTCTACTAGGGGCTATCCGTTTGATGGGAAATTGGCTGAAAATGATGAACCTCGGAGATTTGAACGCTATGAAGATATTAAAAAGGACTTAATTCGGACCATCCCCGTTCAAGCGGCTTACGATGCAAATAATGTGGAATTATTGAAATTGATTTGGAATGCTGTTATCTATACAAAAAATCAGCCTGCACAAGAAGCTTACGATGAATATGTGCAGGATATGAGAACACAGCGGAATTTAGCTGAGGTACATCATTCAAACAATACCTTTAATATCAGTCATCATCATAATGGACTCGTCGAGGGAAATGGACTGGTGGATCGAATTAATGTACCTGTTCTTGTTTTAAGAGGTGATCGTGACTTTGTTATTACCGCTGAAATGACTAGAGAATTGGTAGCGGATTTAGGTGAAAAAGCTAAATTTGTAGAGTTAAAGGATTGTGGTCATTCCCCTCTAGTCGATGATTTGCCACAATTACTAACAGAGGTGACAGACTTTTTAAATTCTGGGGTATCATGATTCAGCAGCGAAACGACCAATTTGTGGTCGTTTTTTTATATTCATCTTTGTAACTTTGTTGTAACCAGAATTCAGTAAGATGTTCTCATCTAGTTGTGAAGGAGAGATTGTTCGGTGAGGTGGGAAATCGATTGGATTGAAAATAGGGCAAGGTTATCGCCAAATAAAAAGGCAATAATTGATGAAGATACAAATAAATCATGGACCTATAAGCAATTAAATAACCGCTCTTCCTCAATGGCAGGCTGGTTAAAGAAACAAGGCGTGAAAAAAGGTGACCGAGTTGCCTTATTGTCACCAAACGATATAAGTTATTTTGATTTATTGTTTGCATGTGGAAAAATAGGGGCCATTTTTGTCCCATTAAATTGGCGCCTGTCAGAGCATGAATTAAATGAAATATTGCTTGATTGCACACCCTCTTTGATAGCTATTCATCAGAGATTCGAAAACAGGGTTCCTTCCTTGCTTAAGACAGCACCTAAAGCTTTGGTTGTGGGAGGAAGCAGTTACCATGAAATAGTATCCGATATTTTTGATTGTAGGCAGATCGAAGCTATCTCCGAAAAAGACCCATTAGCGATGATTTACACAGGAGGAACTACAGGGAAACCAAAAGGTGTTGTATTAAGTCATCAATCCATTCAATGGAATGGTATTAACACGATACTTAGCTGGAACTTATCTCAAGAGGATGTAACGATAAACTACATGCCTATGTTTCATACAGGAGGATTAAATGCTTTATCGGTGCCTATCTTAATGATTGGCGGGACAGTGGTAATCGGTGATCAGTTTACGGGACAAAAAGCAGTCCATTCAATTAATCAATACAAATGTACGATTATTCTTCTTGTACCGACAATGTATCATTTGCTCATTCAAAGTGATGAGTTCCAAAGAAGTGAATTCCCTTCAATGAAGATTTTCTTGTCTGGTGCAGCGCCTTGTCCTTTACATGTGTATGAAGCCTTCCAAAAGAAAGGATTAGCCTTTAAGGAGGGGTATGGATTAACGGAAGCCGGACCAAATAATTTCTTTATTCACCCTGAGGATGCACAGTTGAAACGAGGGTCTGTAGGAAAGCCGATGATGTTCAATACAATAAAACTGGAAAAGGCAGATGGGGAAGAGGCTAAAGTTAACGAGGTTGGAGAAATCTTAATTAATGGAAGACACACTTTCTCACATTATTGGAATAATGAACTCGCAACGATGGAAACGAAGAAAGAAGGCTGGGTTCATACTGGAGACCTGGCAAAAAAGGATGAAGAGGGTTTCCATTATATTGTCGGACGGAAAAAAGATATGATTATCACTGGCGGTGAAAATGTCTATCCACTAGAAATTGAGCATTGGCTCGCGGCTCACCCGGCGGTTGATGAAGCAGCAGTGATTGGACTTCCGGATGATAAATGGGGAGAGCTTGTTGTAGCTTTCATTGTCCAGAAATATCCTCATCCAATTGATGAAGTGGAACTTAAATCATATTGTGAAGAAAAACTTGGAAGCTATAAAATACCGAAGAGGTTTATCACTTTAAAAGAACTTCCGAAAACACATGTTGGAAAAATTGATAAGAAGAAATTGAAAGAATTCAGTAATAAAACATAAAGGAGAACCGTTAAAAATTAGCGGTTCTCCTTTACTTATTTTTGTGCAAGTTTTAGGGCGGTTTCAGATACGGTTAAGTCAACCTGTAATTGTTCACTCAACTCATGTGGATGGTAGAAGCCTCTAGAAATCATATAATTAGTGATTTTTTCATGGGTGGCAATGGCAGTATTTAATTGCTCTCTTAGAGCGGCTTTTAATTCTGGTGTGCCTGTTTCAGTAATAGCTACTGCGTAATTTCTAACACCGGCTTTTGCAGAAATGAGAAAGTCGGTAGCAATGACCTGGTCTGTCATCCCGCCCATGCCCATTAGGTTTTGGATGAGCTGATTCATTCATTTTCCTCCCTTTGTGTTAAAAACTCCTGAAGCTGTTGTATATGCTTTGTCCCATTAACAACATCTTCCGACATAATTGCTTTTAATTCAGGATCTTGAACCAATACACTCATGGTAGCAGCTTTTGTTAAACAAAGATTTTTAAAAGTCAACAATTCATGAAGGTCAAGCGTCTCGTGAAGACCAAGATATTTTGTCACTGTTTTCCCTCCAAACGTACAGAATTAATCCTCTTTATATTTTCTAAGAGTAATGATGATTATTCATTTTGCATAAAAGGAAATGCGAATAGGAGAAAATACAGGTAGTACCTGGAGGTGAGTGTGATGGTCAAGGAAAACTTAGCCTTACATGAGACAATGGAAACACATGAAATCTTAAATTTTAAAACGGTTTGCTTACTCCGATCAAAATTAATGCAGGGCATTTGCTTCGATAATGAGTTAAAAGCACTTATGGAAAAAGATGTTCAACAATCTATTAAGGATATTAATGAAATCGTGAGTTTCTACAAAAATAGCCAATTACTTCAATAAGAATAAGGAGGTGGAATGTATGGAGGATTATTTGGACCCAAGAAATGCTGAGGGAATGCCGAGTTTGGCTGATTCGGCCTTTGCTATGGATTTTTTATTAACTGTAAAAAATGGAATTCGTAACTATGGCTTTGCGATTACGGAAACGGCTAACCCTGAACTAAGGAGAATTTTCCATAAGCAAATGGAGGCAGCTATTGATTTGCATACGGAAATATCTAATTTAATGATAAAAAAGGGCTGGCTTCATCCACATAACTTTAAGGAGCAATATCCTATTGATATGAAGGCAGCCGAGACGGCCGTGCAAATTGCCAAGCTGAATCTTTATCCTAACGACACGGATAGGCAGGGTATGTTTGCAACACCAGACCAATAAAAGGAGGGGATAAAATGAAGGCCGTTACATACCAAGGAATTAAGAATGTTGAGGTAAGAGAAGTAAAGGATCCTAATATAAAAAATCCTGATGACATTATTGTCAAGATTACATCTTCAGCCATTTGTGGATCTGATTTGCATTTAATCCATGCAATGATACCAAATCTGCCAACAGATTTTGTAATAGGGCACGAGCCGATGGGAATTGTCGAAGAAGTAGGTCCAGAGGTCACGAAGTTAAAAAAAGGGGACCGAGTCATTATCCCATTTAACGTTAGCTGTGGACACTGCTGGTATTGTAATCACGATTTAACAAGTCAATGCGACAACGCAAACCCTCATGGGCAGGGCAGCGGGTTTTTCGGATATTCGGAAACAACTGGCGGTTATGCTGGCGGACAGGCAGAATATATGCGTGTTCCTTATGGGAATTTCACTCCATTTAAAATTCCGGAAAATTGTGAAGTGGAAGATGAGAAACTTGTATTACTTGCTGATGCTGCACCCACTGCCTATTGGAGCGTGGATCATGCGGGGGTAAAACCTGATGATACCGTGATCGTTTTAGGATGTGGTCCAGTCGGTTTATTAGCACAAAAATTCGCCTGGTTAAAAGGGGCCAAACGTGTTATAGCTGTTGATTACATCAATTACCGCTTACAGCACGCAAAACGAACCAACAAAGTGGAAATTGTAAATTTCGAGGACCATGAAAATGTGGGGGATTATCTTCTGGAAATTACTCAGGGTGGAGCTGATATCGTCATCGACGCTGTAGGGATGGACGGAAAAATGACCCCGATGGAGTTTTTGGCATCAGGTATGAAGCTTCATGGCGGTG
This sequence comes from Neobacillus niacini, assembly GCF_019749295.1. GTDB lineage: Bacteria > Bacillota > Bacilli > Bacillales > Cytobacillaceae > Neobacillus > Neobacillus niacini_D. The sequence goes on along the minus strand of NZ_JACWFG010000021.1, from coordinate 4,512 downwards.
CAATGGGTGCAATCGTTATTGCTAGTCAAGCAGTCCGAAAAGGCGGAACGATTCAACTTACCGGTGTTTATGGTGGGAGATACAATGCTTTTCCACTTGGGGATATCTTCCAGCGAAACGTTGATATCAAAACAGGACAGGCACCTGTTATTCCTTATATGTCCTACCTATACAATATGATCAACGAAAGAAAAATCGATATAAGTGACATCATTACCCATGTACTGCCATTAGAGCAAGCAAAACATGGGTACGAGGTTTTTGATACAAAAACAGAAGATTGTATAAAAGTCATTCTTAAACCATAACCCCAAAAAGGGCTGAAGATTTTCAGCCCTTTAGTTTATGGCAATGAGTTCATGTGCACTTTCAATAAATAACTTTGATAACATCGATTGTGTTTTGTTTTTGTTATAAACAAGATAAAAATATCGTTCATCATCAAACCCATTTATTTCATGTATCTTCAGTAATTTTCTATCATAATATTCCCTTGCAGCCATTTCCGAAATAATCGCAATCCCGATATCTTGGAGTACGAATTGAACCAAACTCTGGCCATTTTCTGTAAAAGCTACAATGTTCAATTGGTCCTTTGCGATGTTTTGTTTTTTCAAAAATCGTTCTATAAGAGAGTTCGTTCCCGAATCAGAGTTTCTCATGATAAATGGATAGCTCAATAGGTTTTGGATATCCACAGGTCCCTTAATATCGGACTGCTGTGATGTGATAAGCACTAGATGTTCTTTTAGTAAAGGAATATAGCAAAGTTTATCGTTGTCGTATTTTTCACCTAATATGCCAAAATCAACTGATCCATTTAGGACCTTTTCTGCAACATTCTTCGATGAGGATTGGTTTATATGAAATGCTGCTTTTGGGTAAAGCGTTCTAAACTTCTTTACCATCCTGGGAATCATAAATTGACCTGGGACGGAACTGGCACTGATTCGTATAATTCCCCTAAGTTCTGTTGCTCCTTCTTTTATGTCAAGCAGTGCCTGATCCTTTAATAATAAAAGCTTTAATGCCCATTGATACAATCGCTCCCCAGCTGGAGTAAGAATATTCTCTCGCCCAACCCGATCGAAGAGACTCACATTCAGAGTTCGTTCTAAAGCTTGAATATGAGAGCTTACAGTAGATTGACTAAGAAAAATGTCTTCCGCTGCTTTAGAAAAGCTTTTGTGTTCTACTACCTTTGTAAACACAAATAATTGGTGTAAATCCATTAATGTTACCACCCTTTATATTGATACAATCGATTTGTATGTATAGATAGAATAGATAAATTGAATTTATCTTATCATATCATTTTTTTATAATAGGTGTTAAAAGAGTTTGATTAAATCGCGATGGGAGCTTAATGAATGTCACTCCAATATGTACCGGATGTAATCTATGATGCATGTCAAACAGGGGCTGAAGAGGTAGTAGATATTCTGTTCTTGGAAATGGAAAAGTTGATTAGTGGACAAATTATCGAGGTCATATCCAATGAGCCCATGGTAAGAGAGGGCTTGGCAGCCTGGATCAGAATACATAAGCATACAATGGTAGATCGAAAGGATTTTGGGGAAATAAGTTATTACTATATTAAAAAACGCTAGCTATAAAAGGTCTTATCAATTGATGAGGTCTTTTTTTGTTTTAAAAAAGAATATTTGCTATTTCCGTGTTAAACACTCAATATTAATAAGACAAAAATTGTATGAGATAGAGAAAGTAGGGATTTTTTTGCCTGATTTTAAATCTTTAGGTATTTCTGAGTCAATTGTAAATAAATTAAGAAGTCACGGGGTAGCCACTGCAACTCCTATCCAAGAGAAAGCAATCCCGTTTATTATGGGTGGAAAAGATGTCATTGCCCAGGCACAAACAGGGACTGGAAAGACTTTTGCCTTCATCCTGCCCATTTTAGAAAAAATAAATCCACTTGATTCACATGTCCAAGCACTTATTGTTACCCCTACGAGAGAATTAGCTTTGCAAATAACCGATGAGTTTGAAAAGCTTACTCGTGATATGACAGGTGTCGATGTTCTCGCGGTATATGGCGGCCAGGATGTGGATAAACAGCTTAAAAAACTAAAGAAAAATGTTCAAATAGTTGTTGGTACACCTGGAAGGCTCTTAGATCATATTGGAAGAGGGACCGTTCAATTATCACAAGTATCGTTTCTTGTTCTTGATGAAGCGGACCAGATGCTCCATATAGGGTTTTTGAATGAGGTTGAGGATATCATTAAGGAAACACCTAAAACCCGGCAAACCATGCTCTTTTCTGCGACTATGCCAGAGGAGATTAGAACATTAGCTAATAAACATATGTGTAAACCGGAATACATCCAGGTTGAGAAAACGCAGGGGCCGGCTGACAATGTTAAACTTATTGCTATCCATACGATTGACCGTGCTAAGCAAGCAACGTTAATTCAATTAGTCGAAACGCATAGACCCTATTTAGCTGTTATTTTTTGTAGAACTAAACGGAGGGTTTCGAAGTTATATGAAGTTCTTAGATCACATAAGTTTTTGTGTGATGAACTGCATGGTGATTTATCACAATCAAAAAGAGAGCAAGTAATGAAACGCTTTAGAGATGGAGAAATACAATTGTTAATTGCAACGGATGTCGCAGCCAGGGGGCTTGATGTTGAAGGTGTGACCCATGTTTTTAATTATGACATTCCTCAAGATGCAGAAAGCTTTATCCATCGAATCGGCAGAACTGGCAGAGCTGGAACAAAAGGAATTGCGATTACATTTTACTCAACAGATGACCGTCCTACACTTGATATGATTGAGAAAGAGCTTAACATAACAATCAAGAAAGAAAACATAGGTACTGGCAATAGTCAGGAAGATAAAAAATCTAGTTCACCTTCAAAGTCGACAGTTAAAAAGAATAATAACCGGCAAACTCCTCGGAAAACCGAAGGTAGAAGTGATGGTAAGAGAAGTCCTAAACAACATAGGGAAGGTTCACAGAAGGGGCAAGAAAGTAGGAAAAGTGGTGTTAGGGGACAACGATCGAATTCTAAACCAGGAGAAAAAAGTGCACCTAGAAAAAGTAAAAGAATGACATAGAAAAAACCCTTGCTGGGCAAGGGTTTTTTAGTATGGAGACTATCGGGATCGAACCGACGACCTCTTGCATGCCATGCAAGCGCTCTCCCAGCTGAGCTAAGCCCCCGTATGTGGTACAAGAAAAATTATATCTTTCTCATACCATTCTTGCAATAGATTTTTTCACTTTTTCTTTTATTTAACCCATACTTTCAATTTCAACTTTATGAACGCCTTCTAATTTTGATACAGAATCATACACATCTGTAGTCTTTTCACGATAATCAACCGCAACTAAAATTTGCACGAGATGATCTCCGTTATCTAAGTCCTTTATGCGAATCCTTCGAATAATGTACTTTCTTTCCATAAGAAATGAGATTGCTTTATCAATTTGGATTTTATCCCTAATAAATAATTGAAGACTAATTTCTTTTTCCCGCAATTGCTTTGGACCAATGAACTTCATAACGTAAGGGACTAATTCTACGCTAATAATGAGCAAGGCAACTCCAACAAACGCTTCAATAAAAAAACCAGCTCCAACAGCAATACCGATTCCCGCTGCTCCCCAAATCATTGCGGCTGTTGTTAAACCAGAGATACTGTCATTTCCTCTTCTAAGTATCACGCCTGCTCCTAGGAAACCGATACCCGATACAATCTGGGCAGCAAGACGAAGAGGATCCATTGTAATTTTAACATTATCAGAATCAGGAAACATATAAGCTGATTCGATTGAAACGATTGTAAGCAAACAACTTACTACCGAAATAACGAGACTTGTTTTAAGACCTACCGGTTTCCTTTTTAATTCACGTTCAAGTCCAATGATAAGTCCTAAAATTGCTGATACTCCAAGCTTTAATAATATATCGTAATCAATATTCTCCATGGGCTTCACGTCCATTACTATTATTTATTAATACAAGGGAAACTGATATTACTATTATACGACATCCCTTCTTTGTTAAAAAAAGAAAAACTTCCTATTACTGAAATAATCAGTGGATAGATAGTTCTCCAAGTCTCATTATGGAGTATATTTAGAGCCTTCTCTTATTACTTATACAAGTAGGGCTGATTTTATGAGTCTATATACTAATTGACTTATCTTTGGCAGAATCTCTTCAAATTAGCTAAAGTTATGGTTATTTATTTCTGCTAAAAATAAAATAAAGAAAAAAACTTTATAAATTATATTGCAATCATTTTTGGAACATGTTATATTAAATCTCGTCCTCACCGAGAGGGTCAAACAACAAAAAAGATTTTTAAAAAGTTGTTGACATTGAAATAGAGGATATGTTAAATTAAAGAGGTCGCTTTTGAGCCCCTTAAAAAGGACGAGCTCATTGGTTGATTGAAATATTGCTCTTTGAAAACTAAACAAACAGTAACGTCAACAAACATTTTTTTAGCTTTTTATAAAAGCTAAGCCAA
>NZ_JACWFG010000020.1 GCF_019749295.1 Neobacillus niacini | reverse complement strand
CACTCTACGGGACTGCCCGTCGCACAAAAAGCAGCGGGCACCCACTGCTCTTATCGTGTCAATATATTAAAACCAGTCAGCATAACCAAGCTTTCTTAAGTGATTAGCAGAAACTTCTAGGCATTCGAATGGGTCGCGACCATAGGTATTGTCCTGCTCTACCAAGAAATACTGCGCACCGCTCTCAAGCCCTGCTTCCATGATTGCTGCAATATCAAGGTTACCTTCACCGAGTTCTGCAAATTCAATCGTATTCGTGAAAATATCAAAGAATTTACCCATATCCTTCGTGAAATCAATTTCACTTAAATCCATTTGTCCAATTCGATAATCCTTCAAGTGTAAGAGTGAAATACGTCCGGCATATCCTTTAACAAATTCCACAGGATTTACACCTGCTCTTTGAATCCAGTGAACATCTAATTCAAATCCAAGCTTTGTCGTGTTATTTTTAATAATATCCAATAAGTATTCACCATCAAATTTTTGGAATTCTAAGTGGTGTGTATGGTAATATAATTCAATTCCATGTTCTGCTAATCTGTGAGCCATATCTTCAGCCTTAGCAATAAATTCCATGATACTATCTTTATTCCCCATAGCCATTAACGGCATCATGCCAATTCGTAAATAATTACATTCCAGCGTCTTGCAATCGTTTACGATTTTTTCAAAGTCACTTGCCAAAGTTTCACCAGGCATTCCAGGAAGCATTGGCTCTACCGCAGCAGAAAGAGCCGCAATCTTAATATCAAAATCTTGACTCGCCCTTTTTATCTCCGCAACGTTCTCAGGTGTCATAGGGATTTGAGAAACCTCAACAGCATGGTAACCTAGCTCACTAATTTTTCTCATTGTTTCATAGGCACCTAACTCTTCGACTTTACCTTTAAGCATCATCATTTGAACGCCGATTTTACCTTTTTTCATTATTACCCCTCCATTTTTATTGTCTGTTTTTTTTCTGATGACAAGTGAATGGCATCAATGATCGCAATTGAAGCCAGTGCATCTTTTGCATGAATATAATCTTGAGTGTTTTCGATAAGAGCGCTATAGAATTGATTGATGGTTTTAGCATGGCTGGCTCCATAATAATGTTTCGAACCTGGAAGCTTGGCATCCTCCATCAATTCTTCTTTTTCCCCTGCCTCATTTACGCTAGTTAGGATGCTATCTTTGATGATAAACCTAACCTTTTCAAAAAGAACCTCAAGTTCAACACTAGAATTATCTGCATTTGCATTGGTAGCAAAGAATAATCCCTTAGCACCATTTTTAAACTGGATACGGGCGGAAGCTGTATCTTCTACTTCGATGTTATAATCCAATAGTTGATCAACTGAACCTCTAATAGATTCGATTTCACCGCCAACCAGCTGCATGAGGTCTAAGGTATGCAGTGCTTGATTGATCATCACTCCCCCGCCGGCATACTTCCACTGCCCGCGCCACGGTTGGACATCATAGTATTGTTTTGGTCTAAACCATGCTACGAGGCCCTTGACCCCTTTGATAGGACCATATTCTCCAGAGCTAATAATCTCTTGAAGCTTTTCAAATGATTCATTGTTTCGATTTTGCAGACAGACACCGATTTTAAAGTCCTTATTTTCTTCCTCTAGTTTCACCAGGGCAAGCCCTTCTTCACTGTTCAAGCCCAATGGTTTTTCTAGAAAAACATGAACACCTTTTTCCACACAAGCCTTTGTAACTGGGTAATGCAGATAATGAGGCAGACAGATATGAACACAATCTAATTCTTCTTTTTCTAGCATTACTTCAAAGTTACTGTAAAAGTTTGCTCCTGGTACTGAATTTGATAATGTTTCGTCATTATCACAGACAGCCACTAACTCAGCATTTGGGTTCGCTTTTATCGCTGGAATATGAATATGTGAGATCGTACCCAGCCCTATTACTGCTACTTTTAGCATTTGCTTCTCCCCTTTTTAAAGGCTCTTTTCTTAAACTTTGTTGCTTTTCAGTACAAAAATTTAATAAGAAAAGAGCCTGCAAACTAAATTCTAAAGCGCAAAATTGATAATTCCGCGTTAAAATCGGCTTTAAGATTTTAACAACTATATTTATGAAAGCAAACTTTTGAAACAAACCCGGGAGCTCTACAGCGCCCCGAGTTCGTTTCATGTGGTCGATTACTTTCTAACTGGATATTTACCTTCTTCAGCAATTCGTTTATTTAATTCTTCTAGGAATAAATCTTCATCAAATGGCACTTCAATTTCTTTTCCTAACCAGCTTGACAAGTGCATTGCATTTGCAAGTCTAACACCATTAATACCGTCGCTGCCAGGAGCTAATAGTGGTGTACCTTCTACGATTGCTGAAGCAAAGTCTTCTAATACTGCAATATGTTGTTCGCCCCAAACATTACCGAAATCAAGTACTTCTTCCGTGAAAATATCACCTGCGCCTCCGCCCATAAAAAGCTTCATAACATCTGACATATCCATAGAATCGCTCATTTCTCTCTCAGATTGTTTTAAGCGCTTGATGGTAACTTTCTTACTATCGTCTACAACGATTTTTCCTTTATCACCATGGATTTCTAAACGGTCTGTCCCCATTACATCATGTGTCTTCGTAACGAATACACCAGTTGCACCATTTCCATAGTCAAATACGGCTGTTACATCGTCTTCAACCACAATATCTCTTTGATAGCCATAGTTTAATTTTGCATAAACCTTTTTCGGCATGCCGCAAATCCATTGAAGCAAGTCAATTTGGTGCGGTGCTTGGTTTACAAGGACACCGCCGCCTTCTCCGCCCCAAGTTGCTCTCCATTCACTTTGATTGTAGTACCCTTGTGGTCTCCACCAAGTAGTAATAATCCAGTTAGTGCTGCGGATGCTGCCAATCTCACCATTATCAATAATTTCTTTCACTTTTTTATAAAGTGGATTTGTACGCTGGTTAAAGAAAATTGCAAACTTAACTTCAGGCTTTGATGCTGCATAGTCGTTTAACTCTTGAACTTGTTTTGTATATACACCAGCTGGTTTTTCCACTAATGCATGAATGTCTCTTTTTAGTGCTTCAATTCCCATTTCAGGGTGCAGATAATGCGGTACAGTTGTAACAACTGCGTTAACATCACCGCTTTCAAGCATATCGATATAATTATCGTAGAAAGGAACACCAGGATACTTCTCTTCTGCTACTTGTTTTTTAGCAGGATCATTATCACAGATCGCACCAATCACCATGTTTTTAACTTTGCCTTCAGAAATAAAATTTGCGTACATACCGCCTTCTGCACCTAATCCAATAATCCCTAATCTTACATCAGCCATAATTAATTTTCCTCGCTTTCAATTTTGTTTAGAATTTCTATAAGTGCTTCATATTGAAGTCTGTAACCGCTGGCACCGTCCAGCCCTTTGTTGTCTTTAATAATTTCAGCTGCATCCTCAAGCTCCAAGTCCTTTAGAGAATCAAAGAGGACAAGATGTGGCTCTAGTGTTAAGAATCCTTTGTAGCCGTTCTTAATGAACTCAGCTAAGAGTTCTGGAATTTTACCATCACCAGTTCCACAAACAACATTTTGGCTGTCAGTTGTTACAGCATCCTTAATGTGTATATAAACAATCTCATCCTTTAAGAGATCGTAACACTCCCCAGTGTCCTCACCGCACTGTACGAAATTAGCAAAGTCGAAAATTCCTTTAAAGTATGGAGAACCGACCTCTGTTAATATCTCGTGACAGCGTCTTCCGATATCCCCAAAGATATCCTTTTCATTTTCATGAAGTAAAATGACATTGTATTTTTCTGCAATAGCAGCAAATTCTTTCAGCTTACTTACAACTTGACTGCGATATTGGTCTGCGTCTTCACCCTTAGGAATATAGAAACTAAAGATTCGCATGTATTTGCAGTCAAGAAGGTTGCTGATTTGGCAAAGCGTGTCCAACATCTGCTTTTGTTTCGCAAAGCCTTCTTCATCATTGATGAATACCTTACCAATCGGCGAGCCGATCGATGAAACACCAATTCCAGCTTTTTGCAGTCTTGGCTGTACACTTTCTTTGATTTCATCCACGGTAAAATCACCAATATTTTTTCCATCAATGCCGCGTAACGATATATATTTCATACCTAAATTAGAGACAACCTCAAGCTGGGTATCAAAATCAGATGAAATTTCATCTGAAAATCCTGAAATCAGTAAATCTTGATTCATTTATTCTCTTCCTCCTTTTTCCCAGGAATATGATTATTCAGTTTCGCTTTACGATACTGTGAGGGAGTAGTGCCAACCTTTTCTTTAAAAAAGCGGCTGAAATGGGCAACACTCTCAAATCCTGTTGAACGAGACACATCTGTTAGTGATTGATCAGGCTCCATCTCTAACAAATACTTTACTTGGTTAAGCCGGCAAGCCATCACATACTCCATTACCGTAAAGCCAGTAACTTCCTTAAAAACATGTGAAGCATAATACTTACTCAAACTTAACTCCTCTGCAATTCTGTCTAAACTGATTTTCTCAGCATAATGGTCATTAATCCATGAGGCAATTGCCTCTGAATGAAGTTCTTTTTCCGATCTTTTGCTGCTTACTTGAGCTAATTCCTTTTGACTCATTTTGTATATTCCCATCAATAATTGTATCAACTCAAGTTTTACTTCCGCCTCAAGGAAATCATTTTTCTTACCTGTCCGCTGCATTTCTTCATCAATTTGAGTAAGTGAGAGCGCTATAGCCTTTATCCTGCCGTCAACAAATTGGCCAAATTCATCGTAACCTGTACGAAGCAGGCAATTATTTAGTTTTCTAAAAGGATCTAACAAATTCGGCATTCCTAGTCCATTCAATGATTCTTGCAGCCATATAGGTGAAAAGTGAAGCATACTTCTTGTATACGTACTGTCTGTTCCTGGATTCGCTTTATGCAAAGTCATACCGTCCAATAGGATGATATCACCAGGCTGCAGCTCGTAAATCCGGTTGTTTATTAAATATTTACAATCACCCGAGTGGAAAAAATAAATCTCATATTCCTGATGTGAATGGAAATTAAAGTTGTAAGAGTCAACACCTTGAAGTCGGTAGAAACCGTATATCCACTCATCCATTATTCTTTTACTAATTGAAGAGCCTGTTAACTTTTCCATTGCTTTCACACCCTTAGAAGTAAGCGTTAACATCATAGTTTGTTAACTGACTATATTTATATTATATTGCAGGTAATTGTAAAAAACATTCTCTAAAACTGCTCAATAACGGTTATTATTTGACTAATATTGCTTTTTATCCATAATTCTCAGGCAATAAAAAAAGACCATTACAGCGTTATGCGCTAGTAATGGTCAGTTGGTATTATGGAAAGATTATTCCATCCAATTTGTATGGAATACTCCCTCTTTATCAATACGTTGGTACGTATGTGCTCCAAAGTAGTCACGTTGTGCTTGCAGCAGATTCGCTGGAAGCGTTTCTGTACGGTAGCTGTCATAATATGCAATTGCACTTGAGAATGATGGAACTGGGATACCGCGTTCAATTGCTACAGCAAGTACTTGACGTAATGGCTGTTGATAGTTTTCAGCGATTTCTTTGAAATAAGGATCTAATAATAGGTTTCTTAATTCTGGATCGCGATCATACGCGTCCTTAATTTTTTGTAAGAATTGTGCACGAATGATACATCCGCCGCGGAAAATCATCGCGATATCGCCGTAACGAAGATTCCAATCGTATTCTTCAGACGCTGCACGCATTTGAGCGAATCCTTGTGCATAAGAAACAATTTTACTCATATACAATGCTTTACGAACAGCTTCAATTAATTCTTCTTTATTTCCTTCGAATGCCTTAACTTCAGGTCCATTAAGAACCTTGCTTGCCTTTATACGCTCATCCTTCATCGCTGAAATAAAGCGGGCAAATACGGATTCAGTGATAATTGGAAGTGGAACTCCTAAGTCTAAAGCATTTTGGCTTGTCCACTTGCCAGTACCCTTTTGACCAGCTGTATCGAGGATAAGGTCAACCATTGGCTTACCTGTTTCTTCATCTACTTTTGTAAAGATATCTGCAGTGATTTCGATTAAATAGCTGTCTAATTCGCCTTTGTTCCATTCAGCGAAGACCTCGTGAAGTTCCTGTGCATCTAAACCAAGAACGTTTTTCAAAATAAAATAAGCTTCACAGATCAATTGCATGTCGCCATATTCAATACCGTTGTGAACCATTTTCACATAGTGACCAGCACCATTTGGACCGATATATGTACAGCAAGGATCGCCTTCAACTTTAGCAGAGATTGCCTCAAGGATTGGCTGAACAAGCTCATAAGCTTCCTTTTTACCGCCAGGCATAATAGATGGACCTTTTAACGCGCCTTCCTCTCCACCTGAAACTCCCGTTCCGATGAAATGGAATCCTGCAGTTGCTAGTTCTTGATTACGTCTAATTGTATCCTGGAAGAATGTATTTCCTCCATCGATTAGGATATCGCCTTCTTCAAGAAATGGCTTTAAAGAATCGATCGTTGCATCGGTTGCAGTACCTGCTTTTACCATTAGTAAAATTTTGCGGGGTTTTTCTAAAGAATTTACGAATTCTTCAACTGTACGTGCACCAACAAAGTTTTTACCTTCTGCTTCATTCTTTAAAAATTCTTCTGTTTTGTCATAAGAACGGTTGAAAACAGCAACTGAATAACCACGGCTTTCGATATTTAAAGCAAGGTTCTTCCCCATGACTGCCAACCCAACGACACCAATTTGTTGTTTAGACATTATTATCCCTCTTTCTCCTTGATCTAGTTAGATACTTATAAACCTATCACATGTAGGTGAGGTCTGGAATGCTTTACCGCACTTCAGTAACTCATACCATACATAATAACTTCTAACGATTAGAACATCAATTAATTCGGCTATTTGACCCTGCATTCATGAGTACATAATAGCTTCTCCAACTATAGCTTGCTCAAATAAATAGAATTAACACTTTATTCTATGTAATAAGGGGGTAAGCCCTTTTAGAGGCACCCCTATATCTTATTAGCGTTGTAAAAAGTACTTCTCTGCATTATTGTAACCAATATTTCTAACCATTTGCTCAAGATATTCACTATCATTCGGAGCTAGTCCTCTTTCTACCCATTCACCTAAAAGGTTGCAGAGTATACGACGGAAGTATTCATGACGCGCATAAGAAAGGAAACTGCGGGAATCTGTTAACATACCAATAAAGTGGCTTAACAAACCTACATTTGCGAGGTCCTTCATTTGTCTTTCCATTCCATCGATATGGTCGTTGAACCACCACCCAGAACCAAATTGAACTTTTCCAGGAACGCCTTCTTCGTAGAAATTCCCCATCATCCCTGCAAGGACAGGATTGTCTTTAGAATTCAGGTTAAATAATACCGTTCTTGGTAAAGCATTTTGTTGTTCAAGAGTATCAAGGAATCGAGATACACCTTCAGCAAAATTAGACTCACCCACAGAATCAAAGCCTGTGTCTGGACCAATTAGCTCTTTCATTTTTGTATTGTTATTTCTTAGTGCACCCATGTGAAGCTGCATGACCCACTGTTTTCCAGCATACATTTTTCCAAGCTCAGTTAATAGGAACCAGCGATAAGCAATCAGTTCATCATTAGAAAGCTGTTCATCGTTCAAACCTTTTTTGAAAATAACTTCAATTTCTTCCTTAGTGGTTTCTACATATTCCATTCTTTGAATATCATGATCGGATGCACGGCCGCCATTTTCATGGAAGAAATCAACACGCTGCTGCAGCGCATTTAAGAAACCATCGAGTGAATCTACTTTAATTCCAGAAACCTCTTCTAATTTCTCAGTCCAGCTGATAAATGTTGGACGCTCAATGAAAAGCGCTCCATCTGGACGGAAAGTTGGTGCAATAATAGGAGTAAAAGTTTCGTCATTTTTTAATAAACGATGGTATTCTAATGTTGAATTAGGATCATCCGTTGTCCCTATAAATTTAACATTTGATTTCGCAATAAAAGCTCTTGCTGTGTAATCTGCACTTTTTAACTTTTCATTACATTCATCGTAAATTTCACGTGCAGTGGAAGGGCTTAGTAACTTTTCAATTCCAAAGAACATTTTCAACTCCATGTGAGTCCAATGATAAAGCGGGTTGCCAATCAAATTGGGGACAGTTTCTGCCCATGCAGCAAATTTCTCCCAATCCGATGCATCACCGGTGATATATTTCTCGCCAATACCGTTCATACGCATCGTACGCCATTTATAATGGTCTCCACCCAGCCATAATTGAGTAATATTTTCATAGGACTTGTTTTCCCAGACCTCCTTTGGATCTAAGTGGCAGTGAAAGTCAAAAATCGGTAAACCCTCTGCTGCATTTTCATATAATTTTATGGATGTTTCTGTATCTAACAGGAAGTCTTTGTCTAAAAAATTTTTCATTCGAAACCCTCCAATTACTAGTATTTTCTGTAAACCCTTACAAATTTATTAGATAATATCATAAAAAAGATTCTCTTAATTTGTTTAGTAAACAAATTAATTACATTACTAACTTATCATGTTTAATTTGTTTAGTCAATTGACAGTTAATATTTTTTTGCTATTCTTCAGAGACCTATATGAGATAACCTGTTATACTATTGTTATAGTAGAAAAGCTGCTTGAATGGAGGACACAAATGATTACCGGTGACGCATCATATATAAAAAAAATCAATCGCTCGATTATTCTCAGAGAGATTGTTAAAGAAGGTTTAATTTCTAGAGCAGACTTATCAAAGGTTACAGCTCTTACACGTGCGACCATCTCCGCACAGGTTGCCGATTTAATAGAAGAAGGACTAATTATAGAAACGCAGCTTGAGCATTATTCAGTTGGAAGAAAGCCAATCATGCTTTCTTTAAACGGTGAGGCAGGTTATGCTCTTGGAATTGATCTTGATTATGACCATATTACTTTCACAGTTTCTGATCTTAAGGGAACTCCGGTCATCTCTAAAAGGATTGATACAAATACGACAGACTACAGTGAGATATTAAATCTCTTAATTGAGAATATAAAAGTGTACAAATCTGAATACGCTTACAGTCGGTATGGAATTATCGGAATTGTTATTGCCATTCACGGTCTAGTTGGAAAAGATGAAACCATTCATTATGTACCACGCCTGCGATGGAATAACATTACCCTTAAGAATGATATTGAACGACATATCGATATCAACGTATTTATTGAAAACAATGCGAATCTAAGTGCTTTTGCGGAACGGGTATATGTACATCATGAAACAGATAACTTATTATCTGCCACTCTTTATTCCGGTATTGGTCTGGGAATGATGATGAACAACGATTTTTTCCGCGGCCATGATGGTTTTGCTGGTGAGATTGGCCACATGATTGTTGTTCCAAACGGAATACAATGTAATTGCGGAAATAAAGGCTGCTGGGAAAGATATGCATCTGAAAATGCACTATTCAAGCATTTATCAAACACAAGGAAAATGAAATCTATTACGTACGAAGATATTCAAAAATGGCTTGCTGAAGGTGATGAAGAAGTACATCAATTGATGGAAGAATTTATTTACTACCTCTCAATTGGGTTAAACAACATGATCAACATGTACAATCCTGACATGCTTGTACTTGATAGTGAATTACTGCGAATGTACCCGAATTCTCTCGATAAGATAAGAGGAAATTTAAATTCTTCCATTAGCCATTACCGCGAGCTTCAAATATCTACAATTGGCAGAAATTCGGTTCTTCTTGGAGCCTGCGCTTTTGCAATAAAACATTTCTTAGACGTTCCTATGTTGAACTTCAAATATGATACTCAATCAAATAGTATTGCAAGCGTTAACATCTAGATTATGAATTTATGATTCACATAACAAAAGCCCCTTTCAACTTCTGAAAGGGGCTTTTGCGACGGCAGATCTAATCCTCAAAATAAAAATAAGGCTGATATGTCTTTGACATATCAACCTTATCCAAATATTAAGCTTTTCTTTTTGCAGCTAAATCAATTGCAAGTTGTTCTGTGCGCTTTTTGTTTAATGGGTATAAGAATACAATCATTAGGAATACTGCACCAAGGACAACTGCAGGTACTAAAGTACCAAGTGTATGAATTCCTTTTAACGTTTCCTCTGTTTGAGTTTGTGCACCTGCAGTGTAACCAACTGCAGCAATCACTGCACCACCAACACCACCGGCAACCGCTTGACCAATTTTACGAGCCATTGAATAGATTGAGTAAACGGTACCATCCTCACGCAAACCAGTTAAATATTCATGATAATCAATTACATCTGTTACGAACGCCCAAACAACAAGGTTGAATACACCATAACCAACCATTGCAATGGTTAAAACACCAATGAATTGCGTTGCTGTTAGATTTGGAAGGAAATATAAAACTACATATACAAGAGTCGCTAATAATAAACCGCCTGAAGCTACTTCTTTTTTACCAAATTTCTTTACTAATGGCTGCACAAATGGCATAGCCACAAATACTGCAACGGATTGAAGTAAACCAACCATACTTAACGCTTTTGCATTTCCAAAATAATCCTTAAATAGATATACGTTAACTGTACCAATCAACATAAACACGATCATGAATGTTAAAGCTGCAACAAGGAAAACCATTAATGGTTTGTTCTTAACAAGCCCTTTCATTGTTTTGCCCATGTTAACCTTTTGTTTATTCGTTTCATCCATGGTAATACGTTCAATAGATAACTTATAGCAAGCCATATAACAAGCAATCGCTAGTGCGCCGAAAAGTAATGCAGCATAAAGGAAGCGATTCGCATCTGGTTTATTGTTTACAAATAAAATCATTGGGCCAGCAACGTTTATAATTAAACCTGCCAGGTTACCACCTAATGTTCTCCAGCTGGATAAAGCTGTACGTTCAACAGGATCAGCTGTGATTACAGAAGCCATTGAGCCATAAGGAATATTAACAGTAGAATATAATGTTCCCCAGATAATATATGTTACATATGCATAAGCAAGGTAGAATCCATCAGACATTCCAGGAATTTTTACGAACATCAAGATACCAAGGATTACAAGCGGGAATGACATCCTGAAAATCCAGGGTCTAAACTTACCTTGAGGTGAAGCTTTTCTTGTATCAATGAAACGTCCCCATGTTACGTCAGCAAAAGCATCCCAAAGGCGTGCAATCATAAATAATAGACCTACTTGAGCCGGATTGATATGGAAAATATCCGTATAAAACACCATCAAGAATGATGCAACTAAAATAAAGAAGAAATCGTTTCCAAAATCACCAAACAAATATCCTAATTTATCCTTCATGCCGAATGGACGTACTTCTTTACCGCCATTCTGCGGGGCTTCTACTTTTTGTTGTAGTGCTCGTGCCATTATTAACCCTCCTAGTAAATCGTTCTAAACTAATAAAATGTAATCCCTAAATAATTGCTTAAATGAATTGAACCTATTTTATGAATCCCTTTACAAAAATACTCAATAATAAATTTTGACTTCTCGAGAGTGTTTAAAATTACCAATTAATTTGTTTAATGAACTAACAAACTAACTGTATACATAGAATATCACCGTCGACAAAATTCGTCAACAATATTTTGTAAGCGCAATACAAATTTTTTTCATTATTTTTGGAAGTTTCCAATTAAAACAATTGAGCATCTGAGTTTATCAATTCAAACACCTTTTAAACTGTGATAGGATAAATTTAGTAATGAATATACTTCCAAATAGTTTTACGAAAATGGAGAGGAGTGAAATTCGATGCTTCAGCGTCCAACAGAAAGCGAATATCCAAATTATTATCAGCCATATATTAAATTGGTTCCAGATGGCGGTATTGTACAGACTTTACAGGAAAATCTCTTAGCGGTGGTTAAACTTTTTGAGGGAATATCAGAAGAAGATGGCCTCCAACGGTACGCTCCAGGAAAATGGAGTGTGAAAGAAGTTCTCGGACATATCATTGATACGGAAAGAATTATGAGTTACCGTCTAATGCGTGCAGCCCGCGGCGATCAAACACCTCTGGCTGGATTTAACGAAAATGATTATGTTCAAGCGGCACAAACCAACAGTCTATCAATGGAAGCAATCCTTGAAGATTTCAAAGCAACAAGAAACGCATCCATCACGCTAATCCAAAACATCCCTATAGATGCATGGGCAAACAAAGGAAACGCAAACGGCATGGAAATCACCACAAGAGCCATCGCCTACATCATCGCCGGACACGAAATGCACCACCGCAAAATCGTCGAAGAGAGATACTTAAAATAGTAATGGTGAAGGTGCATCTACCTCGGTGCCTGTCACCACTCGTGGACACTGTCCACCTGGGGTGGACAGTTCACCCCTCTGGCAGACATTAAAAGCCATACAGTCAAGTGGACTGTATGGCTTTTGGTTTATCCCATTTTGGTTCGGGCTGCTGCTGGCTGATATTTTCTCATTGGACCATTTTCGAGTACTTCTTGAAGATAGAGGTTTCCGTTTGGACTTGTTTTTTTGAGCAGATCCATCAGGTATGTAATATCATCGAGTGCTCTATGTGTTTGGTAATTTGTTATTTCGTGTGCTTGCAATAGTGTCAGCAACTTGCCATTAGGAAAACCATAGTTCTTCCATTTAACACCGCGCATGGTGCAATACCACTTTAAATCATTCACTTCTGGGTACATATGAAAGAGAAAACTGCGGTCAAAGGAAGCATTATGAGCAAAAACGGAATCTGCACGATGAAAGTACGTTTTAATCTTACTATCGAAGAAGCTCTTCCCTGCTACTAATTCATAGGGAATCCCATGAACTTGGTACGCACGGTCATAGTTCCTTCTAGCTGTACTGGTAAGAGGTTCTCGTAAGAAAGAATCTTCTTCAATGATATCCTGGATTTCCCCTGTATCTGTTCGATAGGAGAACAATTTCAGTGCAAGTTCAATCACTTCATCAGTAGTCGGCCCTAAGCCTGTTGTTTCAACGTCCAATACTAATCCTAACTTCTCTAGTTTTCGCATTCATTTCATTCCTTTAATCAAGTATATTACTAACATTATAACATCTTATTTAAAAAAGAAGACTTGCCAATTGGCAAGCCTCCCTGAGTTTATAAAAAATCGTATTGTTTTCTAAGGTTTCTGCAATCCTGGTAACTTTTGGTCAACTCATTGAGATGCTGAGCTCCCTATTTTATTGGATATCAGCGATTATCGTATTATATCGGCGTTAAGTCAGATTATCCGCTTCCCTGTATCCCGACTAAAATTTAGATATCACGCATTCCATGAATAAATGCTTTAATAATCATTACCAAACTTTCATTTAAATCCAACTCCATTTTAAAACCGCCCCGCTGCTCTAATGAGGAAAACCCATGTAAAATGCTCCTCAGCCCTCTTACCGCATGTAATGCCCGATCATCATTTAAATCATAGTACCGTAAAACAGTGACAGTTAATTCAACAACTTTAGCACCAGCCTGCTGAACCTCTTCATCCCCCATTTTAGGCGCCATTAATGTTGCTTCATAAATCCCTGGGTGTCTCCGAGCAAAATTTACATAGGCTTTACTAATAGCAAGCACTGCCTCGTCTCCAGCTACTCCAATTGCTGCATGCGCTAATTCCTCATATAGCAGATTAATTCCGTATATGGCCATTTTTTTTCGTAATCCGGCCAGCCCATCAAAGTGGTTATATAATGAAGGAGGTCTAATCCCTAGTTGTTTCGCCAAGTTAGCCAATGTAACTTCCTGCATTCCTTGCACATCTGCAATTTTCCCTGCCACATCTAGTATGGCAGTTATTTCAAGTCCGACTTTAGGTCTCGGTGACATTTCTATAAACTCCCTTTATTTCAATTTCTGCTCTAAATTTCGAATGGCCTGTTCCATTGCCCCGCTTGGATTCTCGACCATTTCTCCATGTCCAACAGCAAGGACACTTGGTTGATAGTCTGCTAATTTCTTCGCACTAGTCAGTGCAGTTTCCTTGCTCCATGTACCAAATGCAGGAAACGGAAACCATGGTTTAATGTCTCCTGCCACCGCCATCCCGCCTCGAGTTTGAAATGCGTCCCCTGCAATTAGTGCCTTCGTTCTTGTATCAAAAAAGGACATTGACCCTGGTGTATGTCCAGGTGTTTCAATTGCTGCTAAGGATCCAACAAGGTCGCCTTCCTTCAATAGTACATTCGCTCTCGTTTTCATCTTTTTAGGAACTCCGCCTTTTATCGCTGTTTGGTGTTCATGCCGATCTAGTGAAATATCACCATTCATTAATCTGTTATCTCTTATAGAAATATAGACAGGCACGTCACGAAGTTCCTCTTTTATCTTATCAAGTGCACCTACATGATCTTCATGGGCATGCGTTAATATTATTTTAGTAATCGGTTTTCCAACTTCTTTCGCTGCTTTTACTATCCCCTTCATACTATAAGGCAGCGCTGCATCAATCAAGGTTAACTCCCTGTCTTCCTCCACTAAATAACAATTGACTGGAAACATATTCGCTAAAAACGTCACCTGGTATAAATAACCGTTCTTTATCACTCTCATTTTCAGCTCTCTCCCTTAACTATTAACATTAGTTTTATATTAACTAATTATATTAGTTTTATCAAGTAATATTCCTTTATTATTGATAGGAACTGTTAAATGTTTTCACTGTGTTTGGAACATAAGCGGAGAATTTCCGTTTAAATTAGGAAATACACATATTTCCTTAAAGATAAGCGGAGTTTTTCCGCTTATTGTTTCTAAACCCTTGTAATTTGCCTTATTTCAAGCTGTTAAGCGGAAAATCTCCGCTTATTACTGCTTCTTAAGGTTCCTCTCTAAACAATAGACGGAAATTCTCCGCCTATGAATTCTCAACCCTCCACGAAAATCAGCAAGGAATAATTATAGAGAGCCTTTTGATAAAGCCATCCTCATTTTTTACCCTATAATGAACTCCAGCAAGCAGGTGTTAACAATTTGTTCAAAACTTTTTTACAGATATGTGAAATAGTGAACAATCTACACTCATATCAAGATAAATTTGTTATATTAGCAATGTAGTAATTATATAAAACTTATTTAACAAGGAGATGCTTCATAAATGTTTATGAACTTTTTAAGGGAAAATAAAATTGCAGCTGGAATATTGACAGTCTTACGTTTATACCTTGGCTATTCATGGTTCACAGCTGGTTTTCATAAAATCACAGGCGGATTCGATGCTTCTGGCTTCTTAAAAGGAGCAATTGCGAAACCAGTTACAGGTCCAGACGGCAATATGGTTTATGGCTGGTACGTTAACTTTTTAGACAGCTTTGCACTGCCAAACATTGATGTGTTCAACTTCATTGTTCCTTGGGGTGAAACATTAATTGGTTTAGGACTATTGTTAGGTTGTTTAACAACAGCAGCGATGTTCTTTGGATTAGTGATGAACTTCTCTTTCTTCTTAGCAGGAACTGTATCTCATAACCCAACTGATATTTTATTAGGCTTCATCATCTTAACTGCAGGCTACAACGCTGGCCGCATTGGTCTTGACCGCTGGGTGGTTCCGTTCATCCGTAAAACTGTTTTAAAAGGAAACGGAAAAGAAACAGCTAGACAGCACGCCTAACAAAAAAGGTCGCCTTAATCATAATGATTGAGGTGACCTTTTTTTTAATAGCTATTATCTTCTTCTCCACTTTCAAAACCTACTCGTTCTTGATACCAATTTGTTATTTGGGTGAGTATCGCAAATACGAGGAAGAAATTCATGGCCCATACGTTAATGAACGGTGCTAAACCTCCGAACTCAATACCATGATATCCCTTTAGTTTCATGACAATCAAGCTTTCAATAAAAATTAGAACAAAACCCAAAACACCCGCAACAGCCATTCTAATCATTTCCGTTCCCTCCGTCTCTACCCATTAGGTTTATCTTATTTCCCATATTTTAAAATTACATTTTTGACAATTCTGTGAACACTTATAACCCTATTATATGGCAAAATACGAGGAAACACCATTACGAACATTAATTTTTTACAAAGAATCTCTATTTATTTAATTTCTCTTCCAACGATATAACGATGTTAGGAAAGTTAATAAAGAAGTATAAATGAGGAATGTATAAAAGTTAACAAAAATCGGATTTGTGTATAGATTCAGCCAAGGGAAATGATAAATTCGAGATTGCTCATTAGTGGGGGAACCGCCTAACTTTTGAATGAGTTCGTTATAATAATCATACTCTAATGCACATGCAGCAAAAAAGATAAGTAAGGAACAGACGATCAAATTACGCCAAACAGCCTTTTTAAAAGCAGCCTCCTTAAGATTTAGAAATAATTCATACCCAAAAAGGGAAAATGTCAGCAGAACAAATGGATAAAGGAGAATGGCAGGATTACCGCTGCCGCTAAAGATCTCAGGGCTATATGAAAATTCCTTTACCATTAAAATTGCAATTAAACATAGCAGGAAGTATATAATTAATTGTCTGGATAACATCCTATCCCCCCTATTAATTAAATTCATAATGAAAATGCCCTATTGATTATATATTCAACAAAAAAAGCGTTATTCCCTTAGCTGTACAGAGGTTAGGAGAAACTTACCCTTATCTATCAATAAAAAATTAAGTGAATGAGGTATTGCAGTTGAGAAATCACATCTTAACGGTACTTAAACAAATAGAAAAAGACTATGAAATCAGTATCCTATATGCTTGTGAATCAGGAAGCCGGGCATGGGGTTTTCCTTCTACTGACAGTGACTATGATGTACGCTTTATCTATGTCCATAAAAAAGAATGGTATCTCTCCATCGATCAGCGGCGGGATGTGCTGGAGGTTCCAAAACATGATAAGCTTTCCATTCATGTAGACAAGCTCCTAGACTTAAATGGCTGGGAGCTGACCAAGGCGTTACGATTATTTCGCAAATCCAATCCTCCTCTGCTGGAGTGGCTTCACTCGAGCATCGTTTATTACCAAACGTCCACTGCCATTAAGAGGATGAATGAGTTGGAAAGCCAGGTTTTTTCTCCCGTTTCAGGTATTCATCATTATTTAAAAATGGCAAAAGGTAATTACCGGGATTATTTAAACCGAGAGGAAGTTAAGATAAAAAGATATTTCAACATATTCCGTCCGCTTTTGGCTGCGAAATGGATTGAAAAGCACGGTGTATTTCCCCCAATAAAATTTACTGAACTCCTTGAAGATATCCTTCCAACTGGGGCGATTAGAGATATTTTAGATGACATAATCAAGCGCAAGATGGCTGGTGAAGTTCTTGACCATACTCCCAGAACACAGATGATTAATCCATACGTAGAAGCTGAGATTGAGCATTTAGAGCAATATGTACAGGAAATATCAGCTGATAAACCCAACCCAACCGAACTTTTAAATCAGTTATTTCGAGATACACTTGATGAGGTTTGGGGATAAAAAAAGAGCCAATGGCTCTTATTTTATCCTCACCTTCTCATTACCTGTGATCCAAGTCGGGAAAAAGCTAACTTCTAGGCTAATTGGACTTGTAAACTCCTTCAGATTAGGGATATTTACACGCAGTTCAACTTCACCTTCATGATCCAGCATTTCTGTTTGTTTAGGTGTAATTTCTTCTCCATTCCCATCTGTAATTCCTCCAAATGGAAACGCATTAAACTCCTCTTCAGTTTGAAGCTTAAACATAAGATAATCTTCTTCTACCTTGAAATCATACAATTGATTTCCCGATGGTTTCTTTAAAAGTTGTTCCTTATCTGTATCTACCACTACGAAGGCTTCACTCTTATCCACCGCCTGAATCTTATTTATTTCTAAGTACAGCCTCTCTGGATTGTTAAAGTAGTTGCTTTGCAAATATAGTATCGCTTCATTTTCAGAAATTCTGCTTGCAGATACTCCATTATTTATTTTATTCCATACTTCACCATTTTCATCTACCAGCATAATATCATCGAAGTTAAGCAGTTTTTTAGAATTAGCTGGGTCCATTTTTACATGAACAGCAACTCGTAAAGGATAGATATCTGCTTCAACAAACGTTATTTTTTGTCCTTCAATCATCACACTTTTATTTATTTTGTATGTTTTTTTCGTCATTATTTCTTTTTCTAATGAGAAAGAGAGTTTATAGTCTTCCGTTTGTTGATCACTTTTCACCTTTATTTTGATTTCAAAATCTTTTTGGACAGGCAGGCTGTCAAAGAAGTATTCAAGCGAACCGTTATAAGAAGTTTCTCCTTCTTCAGAAGCATGGTGGGTTTCCATTGATGCAGAGCTCCAGTTCAGCTTCTGACCATTCTGATCAAGTAATCCCACTTCTTCAAGGATTACCTCCTTTTGCTTTTCAGCAGATTCAATAGAATAGAATAGGACCAATCCATTCTCATCGGCAATAGCTCCATCTATTGTAATTTTAAGGCCGTTTTTTTCTTGTGAAACACCAATTTCCTGATAATACTCATTTTCAATGGCCAGCATACGACCCTTGTCACCACGAAATAATTCTATTACCTTTTCCATGCCTGGGATGTCTGCAACATAAGCTGCGAATGCTGGGGAAAGCTTAATAGATGTGAAAAATCCAAAGAAAAGAATAGCCGCTGCCATAAAGCTGAAGAGCATTTTTCTATTTCGCGGTTTCTTACCTTTTTCTGCTTTGGCTTTTTGAAAACCGGTTAGTATGGCTTCATCTAATAAATCTAGCGGCACTTTGATATCATCATAGGAATTCTTATATTCTGTTAATTTTTCTTCCTCCCTCTTATACATTTACATTTCCACCCTTCTCTTCTAACTTTTCGCGAAGTGACTTTAAAGCTTTATTCAACCACGTCTTTACTGTTCCTTCCGGACGCTGCATGGAATCGGCAATGTCCTTTATCTTCATATCATGAAAGTATTTTAGAGTCAGAATTTCTCGTGACCGTTCGTCCAAAGCAAGCATAGCGTCTTCAATCTCCAAAGTTACATAATCATCCGTACTGCCCTGGAAAGTCAAAACCTCATCACCCAGTACTACACGATTTTTCTTCTTCAACTGATCATTGCAATAATTAATCATAATGCGAATAAGCCATGTCTTAAAATAAGAGGCTTCCCGAACGCTGCGTATATTTTTATAAGCACGGTAGGTAACTTCTTGAATAGCCTCCAGTACATCTTCTTCATTTTTCAAAAAGGAGTATCCGGTTTTATATAAATCTATCTTGTACAGCTGTATTAAGTTTAAAAATGCTGTATCATCACCTTCTATAGCACGCTGTACTGTTTTTTCATCATTCATGTACGCTCCCGCCCCTCGAGTCCCTGTGAACTAAATATTAGACTACTAAGCAGGAAAAAGGTTTTATTTTTTTAGGGAAAATTTTGTTTTATTTTAAGAAGGATTGAAATTCTCATTAAAAACGAATATTATATATAGGTTATTAAAAAATGTTCGTGTTTTGGAGGAATCCTATGTTTAAGCTTAAAGAAAATCGCACAAATACAAAAACGGAACTGCTTGCAGGTATCACAACCTTTTTTACTATGGTTTATATCGTCGTGGTTAACCCTGTAATCCTTGCAGACGCAGGTGTTCCATTTGAACAAGTCTTCACAGCAACGATTATCTCTGCAGTTGTTGGGACACTTTGGATGGCATTATTCGCAAATTATCCAATCGCCATTGCACCAGGTATGGGGCTTAATGCATACTTCGCCTATTCTGTTGTTGGCGGGGGACAAAATATTAACTACGAAACAGCTTTTGCAGCTGTGTTTATTGCCGGAATTATTTTTGTTATCTTGTCATTAACACCCTTTAGAGAAAAATTAATTGATGCTATTCCAGAAAACCTGAAGTATGGAATTTCTGCTGGGATTGGCTTGTTTATTGCATTTATCGGGTTGCGCATGACTGGGATTATTACGGCTCATCCTACCAATCTTGTAGGATTGGGTGACCTGCAATCTCCTTCTGCCCTGCTGGCAATCGTCGGATTGGCCATAACATTGATCCTTATGGTGCTTCGAATCAATGGAGCTTTATTTTTTGGAATGGTCATTACCGGACTCATTGCCTTTTTTACCAATCAACTTTCGTTTGATCAAGGCTTTGTTTCATTACCTTCTCTTCCTGAAGGTTTAATAGTAGGCAATCCTTTAACAGCTTTAACTGATGTCATTGAGCACAGTTTATATGCAGTTGTCTTTTCGTTTATTCTGGTAACAATTTTTGATACTACCGGAACAATGATTGGTGTTGCAAACCAGGCCGGATTAATGAAAAATGGAAAATTTCCGCGTGCCCGTCAAGCCTTGCTTTCTGACTCGGTTGCAACATCAATCGGAGCCATGTTTGGTACAAGCCCAACAACTGCCTATATTGAATCAACATCTGGAGTTGCTGCAGGTGGACGTACAGGTTTAACCTCCCTTACGGTTGCTGTCTTATTTATTCTTTCGGCATTCTTTGGTCCTCTCGTTAGTGCTGTATCAGGGATTTCTGCAATTACTGCTCCTGCCCTTATTATTGTCGGCAGTATGATGATGGGAAGTATTGCAAAAATTAAATGGGACGAGTTAGATGAGGCTTTTCCTGCATTCCTTGTAATACTGAGTATGCCGTTAACATCCAGTATCGCGACCGGAATTGCAATGGGTTTCATCAGCTATCCGCTTTTGAAAATTGCAAAAGGAAAATGGCGTGAGGTTCACCCGCTTCTATATATTTTCGCCGTATTATTCTTTTATCAGCTTGCATTCTTACCACATTAAAAAATGGGGCCCAACTACTAGGTTGGGCTCCATTTCATTATGTTAAGTCAAAATTACACTTATGAGTGACCGCTTCTACCTTTTTTATAAGATTACGGGTTCTCATCACACTTATGAGTGACCGCTTCTTCGCTTTTTTTAAGGCTGCGGGCTCTCATCCCTCTTATGAGTGACCGCTTCTTCGCTTTTTTTAAGGCTGCGGGCTCTCATCCCTCTTATAAGTGACCGCTTCTTCACTTTTTATAAGGTTAAGGGTTCTCATCCCTATTATGGATGACCGCTACCTCACTTTTTTAAGGCTAAGGGCTCTTATCCCTCTTATGAGTGGTCACAACTACTAAGATGGGCTTTAAAACTTATTTGGGAACTGCTTCATTATTCCTTCAGCAAGGAAATCTGACATATGCATTAGATGTTCTTGATTTTTGTCTAAGGCCGTAATATTCGCATTCCAGTCCTTATTGAGTTTAGCTGCCACACCATCCGCAATCAGCTTTAAATGCATATACATCATGTCATTTAATTCTTTTTTATTGTAATTTGGATTGGCAGCAGTTAATAAGTTCGTAATATCATCTGCATTTTTAAACCATTCTGCATTGTATCTTTTGAAATCTGCCTGATTCCCGCTTTTCGCTGCAGCCACCACATTACCCGCAATTTGAATATGCTCTCTTAACAATTGACCAAGTTTATTGCCAGCTTCCTCTCCATAAAAAGGTTTAATAGCATTTCCTAAATCGTCCTGGTTTTTCAATAGTCTTGTAAGCACCTGCTCCTGATCCTCTAGCCCTGCAAGTGAACTTACTACAAACTTTTCTGTCCAAAAAGCGTGTTCATTCCAAAGATGCCTCATATCAACCCTAAGTTGGACAGCTTTTTGACTTAGCGGCCGTGTTTGCGTTGGCGATTGTCGCTGGTCCTTTTTGTTCCCTTCCGCATTAGCGAATGCCGGGAAGATTAATACAAATGAAAGAAACAAAAGCATGAATTTCTGTTTGTTCAAAAAATCATCTCCTAATAATAAATTGATTCTGGCAAATTTATTATTAGATTTTTTATCCATTTTCACTCAGTGGAAAAAATTTTTTTCATCTTCATAATTTCCACATAACTTCTCTATAACTTCTACAAATGTTTATCTTATTATAAAGATAACTTATTTAGGACTTAGGTTTTTGGAACCTTATTTCTTAAAAACTTCCCATAATTTGATTGGTACTCATGTGCCAATCCCTTTTTTTGCCTAAAATTCATCTTCATAAATTCCACATAGCTTCTCTATAAGTTCTTCAAAAGTTTATCTTATTATAAAGATAACTTATTTGAGTCTTAAGGTTTAAGGAACCTTATTCTTAAAACTTCCCATAATTTAGCTTGGTACTCGTGTACCAAGCTCTTTTTTTGCCATTTTTAATATTTTTCAAAACAAAGGGTTGGTGACAGGCACCAACCCTTTACTTACTTAATATAGCTAACCTGATTTCTCCCACTGTTTTTACACTGGTATAACCCTTTATCCGCACGATTTAATAAAGAATCAATACTGTCTCCTGTTTTTGAGTTGGTTACTCCAAAACTTGCAGTAAGGTTTCCGGCCCCTTTGAAACTATATTCCGCGACTGCCTTCCTTAATTTCTCGGCAAGGTTAACGGTAACTTCACCAACTGTATTAGAAATGATGATGAACTCTTCTCCGCCCCAACGTCCAAAAAGCTCTCGATTAGTAAGCTGTATTTGGATAAGTTCAGCTAACTCTACAAGGACTTCGTCACCGATTTTATGGCCATAGTTATCATTGACTGATTTAAAATGGTCTATATCAAAGAAAATAATAGAGAATCCCACTTTTTTATCTTTAAATACCTTGAGCTTCTTTTCAAGCCATTCATCAATCAGCAAACGATTTGCAATTCCAGTTAAGGAGTCATAGTAGGCATGCTTTTTAAACATTTCAAGATCGGCAAAAGTCCTAAACACATGCTGGGCATAGTAAAGAACGATAATGTAAACAAGATTCGCAAAGTAATACTGTCCTAGCGAATCGATTGATTCTGAGGAAAGACTATTTAGATACAAGATTCCCGAAACAAAAGTTGTGAGAAATATGATAATGGAATAATATAATCCCCGTTTAGTTCCTAAAGTTAAGAAAAAGAACAAGGTAATAATCGGCATCCAGATGATAAAATCTCCCAACGAACCGCCTGATACCACCATGTAGTTACGAACAGCATCAAAGAACGTGGTTATATGATAAAAACTGACTAAAGCTAAATTGGAGTATTCGGAAAATCGGACAAAAACTCTCTTGTATAGAAAAAACCAACTAATGGTGAACCAAATTGCTAGAGTGTTATTGATGGTTAAATCAAATTTATTTACTCCGTCAATATTTTGTAAAAGTGTATTAGAAATGAGAGCAATGATTATACAAGGTAATACCCACAGATAAATGCGTATCTTAAGCTCTTTAAGTGAATCAAAGTTTTTTATCAAAGAAATTCATCCTCCAACTACTCTAAATCGCTTAATCCCTATGTGCCAGCCGTTTCCCTGTCTCCTTTCATTTTCTCCATTATTTTAAGTAGTATCTACATGTATTCATATTATAGAAAAAGTAGTGACCATACAGAGGACACTACTTCTAGTTACTATTATATCAGACATATTATAAGGAAAACTATATAGTACTAATTGTAAAAATTGATATTACTAAATTACCTATTTACCTTTGTATAGTCCCTTCCTTTATGGATACATTAATTAAAAAAGGGAAATGTTATGGTAGGTCTTTTAATCGCAATTTTCGCCTTTAACTACTTGGGTTTTAAAACGAATAAATTGCTATCAGGCAATCAAATTCTTCATATTTGGTTATTTACGATTGCCTTTCAAGTGCTATTCGATCTTTTTATTGAATTTAAATATCATGCCTACTGGTACTTTGACAAAGACTTAGATTGGCGGGGCATACTCCCTCATGTGTTTCTACTTCCACCGGTAAATATGTTTTTTTTAATTGGTATCCTCATAAGAGAGGATGGGTCAAACAACTCTCTTATTTAGCAGTTTTTGTTATTGCCATATTAATATACGAGGTCATCACCCTGCTTCCTGAGCCATGGGGATATTTTCATTATGGCTGGTGGAAACTATGGCATGCCGCTATCCTTGATCCCATTCTGCTGCTTATCTTATTAGGATTCTATAAGTGGATTTGTCATCTTGAAAAAAGAGCTTGTTGTTAAACCGAAAATGCTTTTAACATCTATCATGCCGGTGACGGTTACAGGTAAATTCTGTTTTTAGTTTCATGAACTTATACATAACATTCGCGTGTCTTCCCTTTCTTGTACAAGGATTTATTTTGGACCGCAAGCAATCCATAAATCTCTTATCACAGTAACAAGGGGAGTTTCCACGTTCAAGACAAAGGTCATGTTTGTAACAGCAGGAATCTACATCATTTATAGGTGCTCCTGGTCCGCTGCATCCCGGCCCGCACCATCTATACCCTGGAAAAATACAGAGTGAAAACGGACTTTTTCTACAACTCATATTTTTTCATCTCCTTTTATATAAAATATGATGATATAGAAAAATGGGGACATGCTCGTATCACGGACTATTAAAAAAATAGGGCGATGATGAGTTGCGTACGGTTCTCATTGAGCCATCAAAAAGAGGAAGTCATCAAGACTCCCTCTATAAACCAAATAATTTCTCAACTTCATTTTTTAACTCTTTTAATAACTCAAAAGTGGATTGTGCAGCCAAACTCTCAACAACATTGGTATAATACCACTTTTGCTGCTCTTTTCCTGCATTAAATCTATCCCAAACCTCTTCCCCAACTAGTTCATAATCTCGAATGATTGAAGTGATATTATGAAGTTTATCTGCACAAACAACAGCTCGGATATCCTCTGAAGCTGTTTTTAAAAATGCAATGGTATATTCTTTTCTATCTTTCCAAGGTAGTGATTTATCAGGTTCAGAACTTCCCTCGACGATTTTAGCAATTTCTGCCCCAAATTCTCTTTTTATATCTTCAATGGTTAATGCTGTGTCCTCAACAGTGTCATGTAAGATTCCTGCTGCAACGATTTCCTCACTATACCCATTTTTCAACAACAACATTCCCACTGCGACAGGGTGGGTGATATAAGGGATATCGGTATTTTTCCGATATTGCCCTTCATGATTCTTACTAGCTAACTGCAGCGCTTTTTCGATTACCTTCATTTTGACCATCTCCTAATCCTGGTAACTTCTACAGTCCCATTTTCACCTAATTTCCACATGGTAAACCAAATCTCCTTCTAATGCTTTTTTTATTATTATTTCGATAGAAAATATGTACATTTTGTCCAATCACATTTTTTTGTACAAGCATATTTTATAGTACAAGTGAAAGGAGGGATTTGAATGTCAAGAAGAAGACGTCGTGACGAAGATGTTGCTGGAACTGAAGACCGTAACAGAGGCTGTCGTGGCAATGGCAATGTTGGCGGAGCTGAAGATCGCAACAGAGGCTGCCGTGACAATGGCAATGTTGGCGGTGCACAAGACCGCAACGATGATAGAAGAGTTGTGATTAATGCTGATGAAGTTGTTATTCGCGCTGATAGAGTTATCGTTGTTGATGAAGAAAACAGAAGAAGAAGAGATGATAGAAGAGACGATAGAAGAGACGACCACAGATGCGGCTGCAATCGCAGAAGAGGCGATAGAAGAGATCCATTCTGGTGGGTATAATTGATTCTTCCAGGGAATAAATAACTTCCCTCAGGCTGGTGAGAAAAAATTTCTCACCAGCCTGTTTTTGTTTACCCTAAATATCAATAGATATGGTAAATTTATGTAAAAGATAATACAGAATTAGAGGTGGAATCGTGTTAGAAAAGTTTACTGTTTATATGTCCTCATTCGATCAAGAAAGAATGATCAGAGTGTATCTGCCTAAGAGTTATCAAGAATCAAACAGGCGTTACCCAGTCTTGTATATGCACGATGGGCAAAATGTTTTTGAAGATGAAGGTGCCATTAAAGGGGTGTCCTTAGGATTAAAAGATTATTTAGATCAAACCAATTTAGAAATAATCGTAGTAGCCATTGACTTAAATGCTGAAGGTGAAGAAAGAATTAATGAATATTGTCCATGGATAAATGGTGCTATAGCAGAAAAAGTCATTGGCCGCCCCTGCCTATCAGGAGGGAAAGGCGAATTATATTTAGACTTTATCGTAAAGGAACTTAAACCTTTAATAGACGATAAATACCGAACGCTTAAGGATCATACCTCAATGGCAGGAATTTCATTGGGCGGTCTTATTTCTACATATGCAGCCGGCCGTTATCCGCAAATTTTTAAAAGAATTGCTGCGTTATCACCAGGCTATTACCGCAACCAAGAGGAACTCGAGGTATTCGTTAAGAATGCCGAATTTTCAGGAGTTGATAGATTTTATGTAGATTTTGGAACTCATGAAATTAGTGACGATCAAGAACTTAATAACCAGTTTACCGAGATGATTCAATCCATTTATGAAATGGTGAGCAGTAAAATCGCTGATACCCGCTATGAAACTATTCAAAATGGTGAGCACAACTATACTTCTTTTAAAAAGAGAATTGGGGAAGTAATCTCTTATCTTTATTCAGATTTGTGAGCTTTAAGAAGGTATGGTCGAGGATGACCATACCTTTTAATGTTCTATCTATTCAGTGGGTATAATGACCGAAAATACTGCTCTTTTCATTTTTG
Source organism: Neobacillus niacini (assembly GCF_019749295.1). Classification (GTDB taxonomy): domain Bacteria; phylum Bacillota; class Bacilli; order Bacillales; family Cytobacillaceae; genus Neobacillus; species Neobacillus niacini_D. The sequence goes on along the minus strand of NZ_JACWFG010000020.1, from coordinate 89,457 downwards.
GGTCACTATAAACCTCTTTTAGTTCCCCAAACTCCTGGCCTTTTCACTTTTCGGTCACTATAAACCTCTTTTAGTTCCCCAAACCCCGGACCTTTCCACTTTTCGGTCACTATAAACCTCTTTTAGTTCCCCAAACTCCTGGCCTTTTCTCTTTTCGGTCACTATGAATTTCTTTGTAACTAAGGCACCCCTCATTTACGAATTTATCTAAAAAGGTTTTAAGATCATTAAGGCAATAATCACTATGAAAATGGCATTTTCCAGGTGTTCATAGCGGAAAAGAATTTTTGATATGCGATAGTACTCTTCAGGGATTTCCTCACCCTTATGTGAAGCTAATAATGCCTTTACGGGTTTAGACCTTGGCGATAAGACTAGCGGACCGATTGCCAGTGCAGCTAAAAAGAGAATAAGACTTGTTACATACCAGCCCATTCGAAATAGACTTGGATTCATAAAGCCCATTATTAATCCAGTTACGAGTAAAAGCGTACCGCCCACCATTACAAAGATATGCAGCTTATGTCGAATGGCATAGGAATGCCTTAATTCTGTCATTGTTTTTCCCGACTTTACCACTGTGGTTAAAATAAAACCCGGACCCATCCCTATAATTGCCGAAAAAATATGTAAAACTACTATAATTTTATAGAAAGTCATTTGATCAACCCCCATTATCTTGACTTCACTATTTTAACATAATGGTGGTTGAAACAGTTTTTATGTCCTTATTCTGTCAAAAAACTTTCTTTTTTTTAATGATATAATATAGGTAAATTAGACAGAAGGGGCAGTCAACATGAGTAAAATTATTAAATTCCTGTATATCATCGTCGGTTTTATTGCCCTGGGTTTAGGCGTTTTGGGTCTTGTTTTACCAGTGTTACCGACAACTCCTTTACTTCTTTTAGCATCCTACTGCTTCGTAAAGGGATCTGAACGATTTGAGCACTGGTTTAAAGGGACAACTCTTTATAAACGTCATTTAGAGACTTTTGTAAAAGAGAGGGCCATGACGTTAAAACAAAAATTGACGATTTTGTTATTTGCTGATGTGATGATCGCCATTCCCTTCTTTATCCTAGAAAGCTTATTCGTCCGGCTCATGCTTGTACTGATTGTTTTTTATAAATATTATTACTTTATCTATAAAATAAAAACGGTCTCAGAACCAAAATAACCGAGAGCTGGGAATACACTCCAAGCTCTCGGTTATTTATAGTTGACGGCAATATCTCAGTGATATATAGTCTTCACCCTCTGCATTTCCATACCCATTTTGTTCATGTTGGTAAATAAAGCCTCTTGCCTCATAAAAAGGGATACCCTTCTGATTTCCTTTTTGTACGGAAACCCACTGCTCACTAGCACTAAATTCTTCTATCTGCTGTTTCGTAATACTCTCTAGCAGCATGGTTCCAATCCCTTCATTGCGCCGGGCAGGATTTAGATACAACACAAAAACTTCTCCAGCTGTATCATTGATCATTCCTCCGCCGCCCGCACCAACTACTTCATCATTCTCGACAGCAACAAAGTAGCCTCCCCAATACCTGCTGGTGTTGGTTACTTCATCTATTATTCTTTCAGGGTTGTAGAACTCGCTTATGACTCTCTCAATATATTCATTTGAATGGCTTTCACCGTAGGCAGCACGGTATCCATCAGAACATACTTTGGCTATACCTTCAACATGAGCAGCATTTGCTTTGCATATTTTAATCACGATATGACTCCTTTACCCAAGAGAAAGTCGATAGGCTTTTACTATAATTCCATCGTTAGCAGGTTCAAAGTCGTATTGCGGCAGACGTTCAAATCCCATTGTTTCATATAATTTCATTGCAGTTTCCATGAATTCTCCAGTATGCAGCCCAATCGCCTGACAGCCCTTCGCCTTAGCTCGCTGAATGCATTCAGCCACTAAAGCGGACGCAACACCCTTGCCTCGCATTTCTGGTGAAACCGCCAGCATCCTGATTTCCGGATAATTCAGCACATCCACATTTCCTTCATATGCATCAATGTTAGCTGGAAATAGAACCACACTTCCTGCAATTTCACCATCAATTTCAGCTACTATTCTCTCCACACCAGGAAGTGTATCGCCCTCTGATAAAATGGCCCGTTTTAGAGCCAGCCAATGCCCTTCAGGAATCTTTGCTTTATGTTCAACATAAGCGCTGACTCTTTGCTCTCGTATATAAGGTAATTCCTTTTCCATAGCTTCTCGAATGATCATAGCTGACCTCCTAATCAATTAAAAATTTTTCTTCATTGCTGCTTAAATACTGACGATTGTGTTCGGAATAAAGCCCAGATAGGTCCGGTCCTTTTGGCAGAATACCATTATGACTCTTCTGATCATTGCCAGCTATATGATTTGAAAGATGATAATGCCTCTTGATTGCGTCAAAATCAGTAGTGTCACCAAAACCAGGGGTTTGATATAAGTCTCGTAAATAACCCCAAAGATGTGGAAAATCAATAATTCGATTTCGATTAGTCTTAAATGCCGAGTAATAAGCTGCATCGAAGCGAATTAATGTTGCATATAGCCTTACATCTGAGTCAGTAATATAGTCTCCGAATAAGAAACGTTGTTTCGATAAACGATTATCTAATTCATCTAATCTTGCAAATAAAGTATCATACGCCTGTTCATATGCCTCCTGAGACTGCGCAAAGCCACACTTATATACTCCATTGTTCACTTCATGGAAGATAACATCGTTTAAATCGTCAATCTCTCCACGCAAAGACTCCGGGTATAGATTGGGGGCATTTTCTTTATGAAAGTCAGACCAGACTGTTTCTAAATAGTTTGTTAGCTTGAAATAATCATTGTTCACAACCTTTTGTTCCTTCACATCTACCATCACAGGAACTGTGGGCCTGCCAGCGTAATCAGGCTCAGTCTTCTTATAAATTTCACTCATATAACGAATGCCTAATACAGGGTCTACCCCGCCTTCATCTAAAGAAAACTCCCAATCTACATGTTGAAGCTTAGGACGCATAGGGCTTGCAGTACCTAAACTAATTATCTCCTCTAAACCCAGAATTCTTCTGACAATCACTGAGCGATGTGCCCATGGACAGACTGCTGACCATAATAGGCGATATCGTCCTGCTTCAACAGGAAGCTCGCCTTCTCCAAATCCAAACGGTATATTAAATCTATTTTTTTGCCGTTTAAACGACCCATCCCCGCTAATTTCAGCAGCAAGGTTGCCCTGCTCTTTTTCTGCCATATAAATACACCTCTTTTTAATAGCTTAAAAAAATGGCTCTGTTAATACTGATGTTGATTTCACTGTGTTTGGAAAATAAGCGGAGAATTTCCGTTTAAATTGGGAAATCTTATTATTTTTTTAAAAATAGGCGGAGTTTTTCCGCTTATTGTATCCAAATCCTTGTAATTTGTATTATTTATAGCAGTTAAGCGGAATATCTCCGCTTATATCTGCTTCTAAGGGTTGCACTATAAACAATAACCGGAAATTCTCCGCCTATGAATTCTCAACCCTGCACGAAAATCAACAATGAATGACTAATAGCAGAGCCAAAAAGATCATAACGGAAAGTTTTGTCATTTTAAATGCAGCACCCTATGTTCATCATCCAAGTATACTCCATTCAGTTTCATGGCTTTTTCCTCTATTCCAAACACTTTAAAGCCGAGTTTAGAATATAGCTTCTTAGCTGGTTCATTACTTGCAACAACGGATAAATTGATTTTTTCAATTGCTTCTATGGATTTTGCTTTCTTAATCGCTTCCGTAAGCAATGCTTCCCCTATACCTGCTCCTTGTTTCTTTGGAGTCACATACATTGCAAAGATATTTGCACGATGTTGTATTTTTTCGGCCTTTTCTTGTAAAAGTGTTACAACACCAATTAGCTCATCACCTTCGAACGCCCCGAACGTATAGTTTCCTTCTGTTGTCAGATTACTCACTACCTGAGCAATTGGATTTTCTCTTTTAACCGCATCTTCATAACTGGTTAAAAAGGCTTCTGGAGCCTGCTTTAATGCTTCTAACCGTAACTCCCAGTATTTTTCTGCATCTGATCCAGTTAGTTGTCTAATATACATTGGGACACTCCCCCCTAATTGTTAAGTGATATATCTACTATATTACTAAAATTCAAAAAAGATAGAAAATAGTTTGAGAAGAAGTCACAAAAAAGAGGCCAGCCGCCTCTTTTACTAAAAAATTATTTATCTGTCTTACCCGGTTCGTTTCTATGGTGACTGGAGCTCTTAGATTCCCCTTCTGGTATGACTCGGTCAATATCTAGATAAGGTTTACCGCGCAGTGCATCATTAGAAATAATCGTTTTATTTTGTTCATTATTATTCATTATGATAACCTCCCATTTCCGATGGATGAATTTTCCCTCAGGAGGTAGTTTGTGTTATTTCCTTCTTTTCAAACCCTATCCTTTATATTGATAAGTAATAAAAATAATTTGATTCCTTTTTAAAACCAATTTTCTCATATAGTCTCTGTGCTGTTACATTATCCTGTCCGGTTTCTAATGATAAACCTTTTGCGCCTGTCTCTTCTGCAAGCCCCATTGCTTTTTGAATTAACTTCTCCCCAAAACCCTTTTTACGTACTGACGCATTTACATATAAGTCGTTAAGAATCCATGATTTTTTCATACTAACAGATGAAAAAGTCGGATATAGCTGAACAAAGCCAGCCGGCTTACTTTCATCATCATAGGCAATGAAAACGACTGAATCCTCATTTAGGAATCTTTCTTTTAGAAAAGCTCTTGCCCCTTCAAGATTAGATTCCTGTTTATAAAACACTCGATAGGAATCAAATAGTTCTGCTAAAGAATCAAGGTCATCTATTTCCGCCTTTTTAATACTCATGATATCCCCCTTGTTATTTATGAATAGTGCATTATTAAGTTTTTTAATAGTCTATCTAGCGATGTAAAAGTGCAGCCTAATGATTGAACTAAATCTGTATTCACAGACCACGATCCTGGCAAGTTATAAGGAGATGTATCACCATCTGTGCTTAATTTTGCTTTAGTGCCCAGGTGATCCTCCACTAGTCCAATCAATTCACTCAAACTGATATCTTCTGCGGAGCCCGGATTAATTGGACCCTGATAATCCGACTTCGCTATGCTGTATAAAAATGAAGCTGCTTCTCCTGAGTCGATAAAACTATATCTATAGTTAGGATGTTCAATGAACATCGGCTTTCCTTCTTTTACATGCTCAACATGGAATCTTAAACGATTGGTATAATCGTCTTTTCCGATAATAATAGGAAAGCGTACGGCTGTCACTGGAATAGCAGCATTCTGAAAAAGAATGGCTTCGGCGGCACGTTTGGCCTCCTGATAACCAACATATCCTATGTAATCTCTTCTAGTTTTTACTATAGGTTCAAAATCTAAGGGATTGAAACTCTCCTCGGAATGGTTGGCACCAAAATCATAAACTGCCTGACTAGAGGTAAATACATACTTCTTTACTTTCCCCGTCAGTGCTTCCAGCGAATCAAGGGCTTCTTGTGAGGAATAACAGGTTTGATCAAATACAACATCCCATTTTTTATCCTTAAAAGCCGATTTCAAAGTTTCAGCATTTTCTCGATTTATTTTCAATCTAGAAATTTGGTTTCCAAAGGGATCCAACGTCATCCCTCTTGTCGCGATCGTCACCTCGACACCCTCATCTAATAATAGCTGCACCAGCCTCTTACCAACAAATTGCGTTCCTCCAAGTATTAAAGCAGATTTCATGTAAATCTCCCCTTTTTACCATTCTACTTTTTAGAATACCTCATTTTCCCAGTTAAGTAATACTATTAGGAGTACCTAGTTAATAGAAAAATTCATGAAAGAAAAAGGGCAATACTTACAACTAAATGTAAGCAAAGCCCTTTTTAAATTTCATCATTCAATTAAAAGGCACCGATCATCATTAACAGCTGACGAAGACCTTCAAGAGCAAATCTTCCGATAAAGCTGTAGGCTAGAATCGCGATGATTGGAGAAAAGTCAATCATACCTAATGGCGGGATAAATTTTCTAAAGACAGACAAGTAAGGATTCACTAGTTTACCAACCAGTGTTCCAATTTTAGATGTTTGAAATTGCGGAAACCAAGAACCAAAAATATTAATCAAAATTAACCAATAATAAATATCATAGATATAATCTGCAATTACTAAAATAGTTGTGCCCAAATTTATTCTTCCTATCTATAAATTTTTTTCGATACCGATACCTCTACATATACGTATTATACTCAATTAGGTTTCAAATATATCTATATTTTTAATTAAATCTGTTTTTTTCATAAAAATAAGAGGAATCTAAAATGTTCAATAAATGTTCACCACCTCCACTCTCTTCAATTAGTATTAGTATTATTAAACTATGAAATATGTTTTGGTATTACTATTTTTTAGGGGGAATTGTCTAATAGCAAAAGCAATATTAAATTCATTTTGGGAATACTACTTTTTACAAGGATGCTTAAAGGCATCCTTTTTTATTTGGCGTATTTTGAACGGAAAAGAATTCTTTTGAATTTTTATGATTGATTTTAATTGTTTTTAGTAGTAATATGAAAGTAGCACAAAACATGAAAGCGTTTTAGGGAGCGATGATAATGTTAGAGCCAGAACGCCATCAAATCATTTTAGATGCATTAAAAACAAAGAGTTCTGTTAAACTTCAAGAACTCGTCGAACTAACGAATTCCTCAGAATCAACGATCCGAAGAGATCTTATACAGTTAGAACAAGGAAAACTTTTAAAACGGGTTCACGGAGGTGCTGCTCGGCTCCAAGGAAAGCTTCAGGAACCAAGCATGACGGAGAAATCCTCCAAAAACCTTCAATCAAAACGTCGAATCGCTCAATATGCTGCAGGGTTGGTGAGCGAAGGTGACTGTATTTATTTAGATGCAGGTTCAACGATCGTTGAAATGATTCCTTTTCTTCCAGATAATATCGTCGTTGTAACCAACGGATTATCACATGCAAGTGAACTTCTAGAAAAAAATATAAAAACATTTTTAATAGGCGGATTTGCGAAACCCACCACGAAAGCCTTGATTGGACGCGGAGCATTAGATAGTCTTGAACACTACCGATTCGATAAATGTTTTATGGGAGTGAACGGAATTCATTCACAATTCGGATATACTACTCCTGACCCTGAAGAGGCAATGGTTAAGCAGCTGGCGATTTCTTTATCGAGTGAAGCCTATGTAGTTGCAGATGAATCCAAGTTCTCAGAAGTTGCTTTTTCAAAAATTACCGACCTGCATCAGGCAACGATTATTACCAATGAATTAGACCCTGATACAAAGGAGCAATACCATAGTAAGACTAACATTAAGGTGGTTACATCATGATTTATACCGTTACGTTAAACCCATCACTTGATTACATCGTAGAAGCAGATACAGTAACACTTGGTGAATTAAACCGAACAAAAAATGAAACCAAATTTCCAGGCGGCAAAGGAATCAATGTCTCTCAAGTATTAAAACGATTAGATGTTGATAGCCATGCTCTTGGATTCTTAGGCGGTTTTACCGGAAGCTATATAGAAGGTTTCTTAACTTCACAGGGTATACAATCCGACTTTGTGAAAGTCGATGAAGATACAAGAATAAATGTAAAAATTAAGTCCGACAAAGAAACAGAAATCAATGCTAAAGGTCCAAATATTACATCAGAAAACCTTGAAGCCCTGAAAGCACAAATTCGCGAACTTACAAGCGAAGATATACTTGTACTTGCCGGCAGTATCCCATCCACTATGCCAAAAAGTACGTATGAAGAGCTTGTCAAACTATGTAATGAAAATGGTACAAGGTTTGTTGTCGACGCCGAGGGCGAATTGCTTAAGAAAGTACTTCCATTAGGGCCCTTCCTAATAAAACCAAATCACCATGAGCTCGGTGATTTGTTCAATACAGTGATCAACTCTTGTGAAGAGGTCATTCCTTATGGCAGAGAGCTTGTCAAACAAGGTGCACAAAATGTAATTGTTTCTCTTGCTGAAAAGGGAGCTGTTCTTATTAATAAGGACCTCGCCTTAATCGCCACTACCCCAAAAGGTGATGTAAAAAGCTCTGTTGGTGCGGGAGATTCCATGGTAGCGGGCTTCATTGCAACCTATGAAAAAACAAAATCGGTAGAAGAAGCTTTTCGTTTTAGTGTGGCCGCTGGCAGTGCGACTGCCTTTTCAATCGGTTTATGCACACGTGAGAAAATGGAAGGCTTGCTCCCTCAAGTAATAGTAGAAAAGTCAAACCTAAGAGGAGAATCACGATGAGGATTACAGAGCTATTAACAAAAGAAACCATTAATCTTTCATTAACAAGTTCAACAAAGACCGGTGCAATTGAAGAGTTAGTAAGTGTTTTAGATATTGCAGGAAAGTTAAACGATCGTTCAGAATATAAAAAGGCTATTATTAAAAGAGAAGAGCAGAGCACAACTGGGATTGGTGAAGGGATTGCCATCCCCCATGCCAAAACTAATGCGGTTAAACATGCAGCTATTGCGTTCGGAAGATCAAAAGCTGGTGTAAACTATGAATCTCTCGATGGCCAGCCTTCTCACCTGTTCTTTATGATTGCAGCTACAGAAGGAGCAAATAATACACATTTAGAAGCACTTTCTCGTCTTTCAACCATTTTATTAAAAGATGAAGTACGCAAACAGCTTTTAGAAGCTAAAAGTGCTGATGAGGTCATAACGATTATTAATTCTTATGATCAAGAAGAAAAAGAAGAAGAACAATCTATGGCTGGCAAGAAACAATTTATTGTTGCTGTTACAGCTTGTCCAACAGGAATTGCCCACACCTATATGTCTGCGGATTCGCTAAAAGCAAAAGCAGCGGAAATGGGTGTTGATATTAAGGTCGAAACAAACGGTTCCGGCGGTGCTAAAAACGTTTTAACTGCAGAAGAAATTGAAAATGCTGTTGCCGTAATTGTTGCAGCAGATACAAAAGTGGAAATGAATCGATTCAATGGCAAACATGTAATTGAAACAGCGGTCGCTGATGGAATTCGTAAACCAAAGGAACTAATCGAAAGAGCGTTAAAGCAGGATGCTCCTATTTATAGCGGCAGCGGAAAATCTAGTCGAGAGAATGAACAAACTGGCAGAGGTGTCGGTTCGACTATTTATAAGCACTTAATGAACGGTGTTTCGAATATGCTACCGTTCGTTGTCGGCGGCGGTATCTTAATCGCAATCAGCTTTATGTTCGGAATAAATGCAGCAAATCCAGATGATCCAACCTATCATCCTATTGCTGAAGCATTAATGACGATTGGCGGAGGAAATGCATTTGCTTTAATGGTTCCTATTTTAGCAGGATTTATTGCCATGAGTATTGCGGACCGTCCAGGTTTTGCAGCAGGTATGGTCGGCGGTATGCTGGCTACGAGCGGCGGCGCTGGCTTTTTAGGCGGATTGGTTGCAGGTTTCTTAGCTGGTTATCTAGTTGTCGGTTTGAAAAAGGTATTGTCTGGTATGCCTGCTTCCTTAGAAGGAATTAAAACGATTCTTTTATATCCATTGCTAGGTATCGCTTTAACTGGATTCATTATGTTGTTTGTTGTAAATAAGCCTGTCGGAGCGTTAAATACTGCCATTTCTGAGTGGTTATCTGGTTTAGGTACAGGAAATGCTGTCTTACTTGGAATTATTTTAGGATTGATGATGTCATTTGATATGGGTGGTCCAGTCAATAAGGCTGCTTATGTGTTTGGTACAGGATTGTTAGCAAATGGTGTCTATGAACCAATGGCCGCAATTATTGCTGCTGGTATGGTTCCTCCATTAGCCATAGCGATTGCTACAACATTGTTTAAAAAGAAGTTTAGCAAACAAGATCAAGAAGCAGGAAAAGTAAACTATATCATGGGACTTTCTTTTATCACTGAAGGAGCGATTCCATTTGCCGCAGCTGACCCACTACGTGTCATTCCTTCTGTAATGGTTGGTTCGGCTATTGCCGGTGCTTTATCGATGATGTTCAGTATTGGACTTCGTGCCCCGCACGGCGGAGTGTTCGTTATGCCGCTTGTTGATGGCAATTGGTTGTTGTATTTATTAGCAGTGGTAATTGGATCAATTGTGTCCGCATTATTAATGGGATTCTTAAAGAAGCCCGTATCCAATTAAAAACGAAAAGCCCAATTTCCCTTTATTTATGGGAAATTGGGCTTTTTACTATTTTACGATTGCTTCAGTTTGAAGATTAAGCAATTGACGGACTGCATAGGCAAATCCATCTTCATCATTTGATTTTGTCACAATGTCTGCTGCCTGCTGTACATGAAGCGGTGCATTTGCCATTGCAACAGAAGTCGTTGCTGCTTCGAACATTGCAAGGTCATTGCCGCCATCACCAAATGCAATAATCTCTTCAAAGTCAAGATTCAACATGCTCTGGTAACGCAATAATGCTTTTCCTTTATGCGCTTCGTTTGAAGTGATTTCTACATTATTTGGGAAGGAAGAAGCCATTGAAATAGCAAATTTACCCTCAAGGGCCTTTTTAACCTCTTCGACTTTTTCTAATTCATCATGATGTGTTAAAGCAATTAATTTATAAATTTTCAACTGGTCTTTTTCAAGAATCTCATCGTAATTAAATTCTTCAAATAGAGTATTGAGCTCTTCTTTGCTTTTTTTATGCAGCGGCGGTAAGGTAGATGGAAAGCCGCCATAATTGGTATAGACTAAAATACCAACACCTAATTCCTTTAAGATTGGAAACAGTTCTTTGTACGTTTCAATCGATATAGTCGCCTCATATAGAAGCTCTCTTTTATCAGAGAATAATACAGATCCGTTCACACAAAAAATAGGAATCTCTAAATTTTGTAATGCATCTATTTTAATAACATCACCATAAGCACGGCCTGTGTTCAAAATAACAGCATGACCTTGTTCTTGTAATTCATTTATCGTTTGCAGGTTAGCTTCAGTTATCTCATGGTCAGAATTTAATAACGTGCCGTCTAAATCGATTGAGAAACATTTCATATAGTAGTCCTCCCTATCTATCTCAAAGACTACTATATCAGATTTTGAACGATTAAAAAAAGTTTAATTTTGGAAGACACACGAAGATGAGGGGCCTTAGTTGGTGGATTGCCCCTGATCCTTTTTATTTTTTCTTTCCTTTAATATATCTTGAATGATTTCCATATGAAAAGCTGCCCATGCTTTTTCACGAAAATGGATCATTACACTTATCCCTAATGTAAGCAGGTAGACGATACAAAAACCAGCCCAAAGCCAGGATCCATCTTTGAATAGATAATTTGCTAATTGCTTTGAGAATAGCAGTAACAACCAGGGAGCAGAGGAAACCAAGATTGGAATTATACCTGATCCGTTGTATTCTTTTATCATTCGGTAATGAATTAATTGCAGTGTATCGCTATCCAGAGATTGATAAAGAGTCTGAATCTCTTCAATTTCTTTAAACTCCTTTGTTTCTCTGATGATATCGCCATTATGGATCGTTTTTTTCAATCGCAGAAAAACCTTGTGGGCATCCCCTTTTAAAGAAAACATCACCTGCACATCCCTCCCATTATTAGGGTCTCCTAGAGGACTATGCTTTTATTACAAAATTTAATCAAACGCTTGATTAGTTTTTCTAGATGGGAGTTTTCTTAATTTTACAATATTTATAATCCTTGTTATTATTATCCACGTTAGGAGCTTTACTACTGAAATACAAAACCGAGAAAATTTATGTATAGAAGGTGTTGTTAATGCCCGATTGGTCTTATCACCCACTCAAAAAGCTTATTCTTGATAAAATAAGGCCGAAAACAAGCCGGGAGTTTATTCATAAATCCATGAGCACCATTGCCTCCATTCCTGGCGGCCGGAAACTTATTGGTTTTTTAGGACATATGAAACCGCCGCAGGAGTTTCAAAAAGAATTAAACCATACTTGCTTCCCTTCTCCCGTAGGATTAAGCGGCCATATAGATCCTAATTTGACGGGCAGTAACGCCTTTCAAGAGTTAGGCTTTGGTTTTTTAGAAATTGGACCCATCGTGCTAAACGAACCTATAGTACAAATAGAACCCAGAATGGAAAGGAACACTTTTCTATTTTCCGAGCATCATGAGAAGGTTCCACTCAAACTAGTCATAAAAAGATTAACGAAATTAGATATGAAAATCCCTATATTTGCTAAAATTGATGAACATGTAAACAAAAATGAATGGGATATAATTGTGCAGCATTTAACACCTTTTGTGGATGCTTTTATCGGAACTAGTGAACAGATTCATTCATTTCTAGATAAAAATGCCGCTGCCATGGAGCGTCCTTTTTATGTATCATTTTGCGCTGATGAAATGAACAAAAAAGAAGATGAAATGGGAGAAATAATAAAGCGGCAGACAAGTATTGGCGGAATAGTCGTAAATGCTCCTCGTCAATCTGTGGGCAGCTATTGGCATGAAGCTGCAAATGCCAATGAATACCTGGGTAAAACAGTTAAACTGATTAAAAATCGGCATCCTGAGCTAATCGTAATAACCTCTGGAGGGGTGGAGACTCCAGAAGAAGCTTGTACGTTGATTCTTGCAGGTGCAGATTTACTGCTGCTGACAGAAGGCTATGTAAAGACCGGCCCAGGGTTACCAAAACGGATTCATGAACGATTATTATATGAAGAAATTCGACCTAATCTCAATCAAAACTGGTATTGGTCATTTCTATTTGGGCTATCCATCCTTATTGGAGGAATCATTGCCTTATATTTTGCCTTTACGAGTATCATCCTTCCTTATGATGAATCCTTTATTGGTTTGACAAGAGACGATATTTTACAAGTAAATCCACTCATTCTAGCTTTTATGTCACATGATAGAATGGCGCTGGCTGGAACCATGATTTCAGGAGGTATATTGTATATCCAGCTTGCACGCTATGGAATAAGGAATAACCTGCATTGGGCTAAGATTGCTTTTCATAATGCAGCAATCACAGGATTTATAGGTATTGTCCTATCGATTGGTTACGGTTACTTTGACTGGCTGCACGGATTATTTTGGCTAATCTTATTGCCTATATACTATTTTAGCTTTAGGGAAGGAAAAAGAGTTATAGGTGCCCCCTTTTCTAATCATGGCAGCAATGAAAGAGCGTGGAAAATTGGACTTTATGGACAGCTCATGTTTATAATCCTAGGATTTCTGATTATTGCAGGCGGTATTGTTATTTCCACAATAGGAGTATCCAAAGTATTTGTTTCAACAGACTTGAATTTCTTGTGTATGTCACCTCAAATGTTAGAAGCTATTAGTGATAATTTGATTCCTGTTATCGCACATGATCGTGCAGGGTTTGGCAGTGCCCTTGTAAGTGTTGGTATGCTTGTTCTCATGCTATCACTGTGGGGTTTCAGAAAAGGGGAAAGCTGGATTTGGAATACCCTTGCTATAGGAGCTTTACCTGCGCTTATCGCGGGGATTGGTACGCACTTTTATATTGGCTACACAACCTTTATTCATCTGCTTCCTGTTTACCTTTTAATCCTTTTATATTTTTTAGGATTAGTATTGTCTTATCCTTTCTTAAAAAAGAAATAAGAAGCCGTATCGATAATGGGAAAGGATACCGTTTTGAGGTGCTTTTCTAAAAAATAAGTACCGAAATGTATATATACATGCAAAACTCGCCATAGCACAATTGGCGGGTTTTTTTATTAGGAGTACTTAAACCTTATTTAACTAAAGCGTTAGTTAAAGTGAGACATTTCACAAACCTTTACTAAAAACGTTGTTAACTAGAAATGGAAAGTTAGAAGTGCTTACCTTTGCAGTTCACTTTTGCACAAAAGCAGCACATTGAAATTTTTAATTTGGATACAATAATTAAGTATATTTACGATTCCAAAAGAAAAATTTGAAATACAATTGAGGTGGTCAAGTGGATGGGAATAAATTAAAACTCACATCTTCCGAAATCGGAACACTGTGGGGAGAGTTCGTTAATGGTACAATGACAGATGTAGTAAATAGATATATGTTCTCTATTATTGAGGACGAGCTGATTAAAGCTATCTTTGAGGTTGCTATTAAAACTTTCGAAAAACAAAAGCAACAAATCGTAGATTCTATGGAGAATGAGGGGTTTCCGGTTCCAATTGGATTTACGGATTCTGATCTCTTTGAAGGCAAACCAAGATTGTTCACAGATATATTTTGCCTAAATTATTTACATGTCATGACCTTACATGGTTTGCTAGGGCATAGCACATCTTTAGGTGTTTCTGTTAGAAAAGACTTAAGAGATTTTTACGACGAATGCGATAACGATGCTAAAAAGATGTATCACCAAACGATTGAGCTATTGCTGGAGAAAGGGAATTTTCAGAGAGACCCTTTATTTTATCCAGCTAAAAACCCTGAATATGTTTCCAGTCAAGATTTCATAGATGGATTTTTCGGAAAGGGTAGAAAATTAGCAGCGACCGAGATCATTAGTATTTCCTTCAACCTTAAAAAAAGCATCATGGCAAAAACCCTTTCTATTGCTTTCAGTCAAGTCGCTCAAACAAAAGAAGTGAGAAAGTTTTTAACAGATTCCGAAAAGGTATCAGATGGACAGATTAAAACTTTCTCAAAAATAATGCAAGCAGATAATTTACCAGTTCCAAAATCGTGGGAAACAGAGGTAACAACCTCGACTGAATCTCCGTTTTCCGATAAGTTAATGTTGTATCACATTGGATTCTTGGCTCAAGCTTCGCAAAACTATCATGGGGCAGGATTAGCTTCAGCTATGCGAACAGACTTAGTCACTACCTATGAAAGTGTGATTTTAAAAAATCTTATGGTTACAAAAAAGTGGTTTAATCTTATGGTACAAAATAAATGGCTTGAACAGCCGCCACTTGCACCTAACAGAAAAGAAATTGCAAAAGAAGTTTAGTGTGGTAAATTAATGAGCTAATTTAAATTCTAGGTACTAATTAAAAATTAGGAACATCTCGAATATCAAGCATCCTCACGATACGAAAAAGGGACTAATTTTACATTTTATTAGCCCCTTTTGCATTTATTTATTTGTTTTATACACTGCCTGTTTCTTTAATCAACTCTTCTATTTGCTCTTGTAAAAGTTGTTCACGTACAATCTCAACATCTTTTCCACTACCGATTAAAACTACATCATCATAACTTGATAAAGGTTTTCTTCCTCTAGGTACAGATTCGGTGTATTTTTTCCAAACCCCATCAACCTTAGCCAGCGAAATATCACCTCTTCTCATCATTAAACCGCCAATATTTTTCGGCATCATCAAGCCCTTTACAAATTGTTTTTTTGAAAAATAAAAATCTTCTTCCATTTTTTCATCTCCTTATTGCTATAAGTAGTATATGTTCAAATGGGTATTTTCATCGATTTTGCCCAACTAACTCACTAAACCAAAATTTAAAATCTCTCTACCAGATGTTAATCCTTGAACCTCGTATCATTCTACCAATATTAGAACTAAAACCGTACTGAAATTGAAAGTAGTTTTGTTAATAAATGCGAAAAAGACGTATGCCATATTCATACGCCCTTTCTTGTGTTAATTATTTTGAAACATCGAAAACCGAACCCTTTACGATAATAGGTACGGCTTTATCATCGTTGATAGAAATTAATCTATCTTCTATTTTCCAGGAAGGTTCTTACTCTCCTTCATTAACGATAATTTTATATCCCTCTTGCTGCGGCCCATCTTCATAAACTTCTCTTGAAACAATGTAATAAGTTTCCTTTTTATCGTCAGTGATTACCATTTCACTTGGACTTTTATCAACGGCTGCAGCGTCTAGGCTAAAATACCCCATTCCTAACAATGATACATCAAATGCCACGTTCATCCCTCTTTTCTAGTTTTATTGCATTTTACCTTTTTTCAGGTAAGGGTACAAGCTAAAATATTTGATTATTATGAAACATTTTGAATATCTCTTACGTAAATAAATGGAAAGGTTCAATATTGGAGGGATCGCAATGAGCGAAAAAGGTTGTATTAAATGCGGATCTAGAGATGCAGGTCAAAAGGAAGTGGCCATGACCGGAACCGGATTATCGAAACTATTTGATGTTCAACACAACACCTTTATTGTTATCTTCTGTAAAAAATGCGGGTACTCTGAATTCTATAATAAGAAATCATCCACTTCCTCCAATATTTTAGATTTATTCTTTGGCGGATAAATAGTAAAAAGGGGGAAATGCAGGTGAGCGAGGTTTTAATGATATTTGTTGGTGGTTACATTCTATTATCTTTGATTTTAATACCTTTTCAGTATCGATATGTTGAGCAAATGGAAAAGATGCGGAAAGAGAATGAGAAAAAGGGTGTTAGTCAGGGTGAAATGATGGAAAATATGAAATTTGAAGAGCAAGTATTACATGCAAATGTGCAGGGGAGTATGATTTTCTTCCTCGCGAATATTTTAGCAACGATTGTTTATAAAATAAAACATCGGGAAAAAAATGCAAGATAACCTCAACGTAGAAATGCGGCTCCACAACTTGGAGCCACTTTTTTTATGTATCTAAAAACCAATATAAAAAGGATGCTGTTTCTCATCTAAACAGTATTCAATTCTTTGCCTAAAGTTGCTCCAGGTGACCATTTCTAAAGCTTCTTCTAGTTTGTAAAAACCTACTTCTAGACTCTCCGGACTGGTTGTTAATTCCCCGCCGACGGGCTTTCCTAAAAATAAGGTATTGCAAATGGAATTATCGATATTTTGAAAAATTCCACAAAACTTTATTACCTCTATGTCTATCCCAGATTCTTCTTTTGTTTCCCTGATCACGGCATCCGTCAAAGATTCCCCCTCTTCCACCTGACCGCCAGGCATTTCCCATCCTCTGCGCGGTCCTTTAATCAGTAATAACTCATTCTTTTCATTTAAAACAATGGCTGCTGCAGAAACGATATGTTTTGGTGCTGTCATTTTGTCTCCCCCCAAGGCTTCTAAATATAATCTACTCGACATCTTTGTATTTGTCATTTACTTTTCAACCATACTATTCTTGGAGGTGTCAAAAATGCCAAAAAATAATCCAATAGAATTCACAGGTAAGGTTCTTAATCAAAGAAACCAACTAACGGGTCCAGATGATCCGGGTAAGAACGGCTATCCAGAACGACCGAAGAATGTTTCAATTCAGGATTCAAACGGAAAAGGAAACCAGTAAACTTTTTAATCAAACGTTTGATTAGTTGTTTAAATCCCTAAATACCAACGCTTCTAACGATTTAATCAAACGTTTGATTGGTTATTTTTTCAGATTCATTTTGAATGAATTCAACGAAATAGGAAACCCCGGTTTTGTTAAAGCGCTGGCGCTTTTTTACCAGCCATAATTTCCTCACGATTGTGAAACCATCTATATCGATTTTACGGAGCAGATTTAATTGTAGTTCTCTTTCTACCGTTAATCTTGGAAGTATACTAATTCCCAGTCCTGCTTCTACAGCACTTTTGATTGCCTGAGTACTGCCTAATTCCATATAACTGTCAATTTTATCTAGAACCCCATTTTCTCTTAACATGTTCTCAACAATTAGACGTGTTCCTGAACCTGACTCCCTCAATATCAATCTCTCATTTAACAACTCTTCAATCTGAATTGACTTGCCCCAAATGTGTTCAGATGCACATACGAGAATGAGCTCATCATCTGCATATTCCTCAACAATAAAGTCACTGCTTTCAACAATTCCTTCGACCAATGCCATGTCAATCACATCATTGGCTAAGTCCTCCAACACACCAGGAGTATTTTTTATTGTTAAGGCTACTCTTATTTCTGGCCTTTTCTTTTTAAACTTTCCTAACAAACTTGGCAATAAATACTCCCCAATTGTAAAGGTAGCACCAACATTAAGACTAAAATTTTTTTCGCCAATCGCCTGTTTAATGACTTCCTTTGAACGGCTAAAATCACCAACTATTGCTTTCGCAAAAGGATATAATATTTTCCCGGCTTCTGTTACCCTTAGTTTTCCCTCCGTACGGTCAAATAACAAAGTGCCATATGAATCTTCCAATTGATGAATCTGTCTCGTTACAGCAGGCTGTGATACAAAACTTAATCGCGCTGCTTGACTGATACTGCCCTCCTCCACGACCAAACAAAACATTTTCAAGCTTTCTATGTTCAACTTCTTCCCTCCAAACCTTAAATAAGGTAATTATTTTAAATAGTAACATACCAAAACTATAAAAAAATCAGTTAACTATAAGATTTTGTTATACCCTATAAATTTGTTGCAATTTATTATCCTGCCGTTTTTTAGTACCTTATAAGTAGAGTGAAACTTAAATTAAGGGTGGAATATATCCAACTATGCATATGAAATTTCTAACAAGGTTTGGGTACTTTTTAAAACCTAAAGGAAAGAAGGATTTTTATGAAGGTGAAAGGCTTGTTGGTGTTACAAATTTTTTGGACTTTTTTCAAGATTAGTCCTGTTACGTTTGGCGGGGGCTTTGCCATGGTCCCATTGATCATAAAAGAGATTGTAGAAAAAAGAAAATGGCTGACAAATGATGAATTTACCGATGTGATTGCCTTATCTCAAACCGTCCCTGGAGCCGTTGCGGTAAATTCAGCCACATTTATTGGGCATAGGATTGGCGGAATACGAGGTGCAGTTGCCGCTATGATTGGCGTTTCCCTGCCTGCTTTTTTTATTGTCATTTCCTTTGGAATTTTCTATTTTAACATCCAGGATAATCAAAAGTTAGAAGCGGCGTTCACTTCGATAACTGTTTCCATTGTCGCAATTATTGTATTTGCCGCAATTAAAGTAGCAAAAACGGCCATATATGACAAAACTACTTTCTTCATTATGATAGCAGGGGTGCCTCTTCTGTTTTTCATTCATCCCATTATTGTGATTTTTCTTGGAGCCATAACTGGAATAATTGTTACCTCGTTTGGAAGAAAGCTCAACCATTGCATTGAATTGAATAATAACAAGGAAGAGGATCTAACCACTAACCCTGATTATTTCATGGGTTCTGGTATCTAAGAAGCGGAGGTGTCTCAGATTGGTTTTGTGGAATCTTTTCCAAACATTTTTCATTATGGGGTTTGTCTCTTTTGGAGGGGGCTATGCCATGATTCCTATCATTGAAGCAGCTGTGACAAAATACGGATGGATGTCGACAGAACAGTTTACCGATATGATTGCCATTGCAGGAATGTCTCCAGGACCAATTGCAGCCAATAGTGCGATTCTAATAGGATATACCACTGCTGGCCTAAGCGGTGCCATCGTATCCGCCGTTGCCATTTTGCTACCATCTCTATTCTTAGTAATCACGGCAGCTTCCTTTTTTATTAAACTGCACCATAATCCTGTGGTTGAAAGAATGTTTTACGGATTAAAACCAATCGTCACAAGTTTAATCATTTTTGCTGCACTTAAGTTTGCACTTGCCAATAACCTTATTACCTTTCAAGTTTCATTCCGCTATATCAGCACGGTAATAATCTTCGGACTATCTTTATTTGCCTTATTAAAACTTCAATGGAATCCAGTTTATGTTATAATACTGTCTGGTTTGGTTGGAATTACTCTATATTCTTAATGTTAGATGTATAAGACCTATTCACCACAAGACAAATAATATTCTAGATTGCTGTCAATAAGGCAGCTTTTTTCTTTGGCAGCAGCCCTCCTAAATGGTTTAAACAACTCCCAAAAAATATTTTCCATTCCCTCACTTACTTTAATTACAAAACAATTTTTAAAGTAATATAAACTATTTTTAGTGTTCACAAAATCGTAATATATTGATAATTCAATAAATTGTTATCGTTTTCAAAAAGTACAATTTAGGAGGGTGAAGAATGAAAATTAATTTTAAGAGTCTCACTACTCAAGTAATTCTAGGGATATTACTTGGTATATCAGTCGGTTTAGTTTTTCCTGAGATTGGCTCACAACTAAAGGTCATTGCAGATATTTTTATTAAACTAGTAAAAATGGTGATTGCTCCAATTATATTCCTGACAATCGTAATTGGAATTGCTGGTATGGGAGATTTAAAGAAGGTTGGTAAAATCGGCGGGAAGGCACTGCTCTATTTTGAAATCGTCTCCACCATCGCTCTTGCCATTGGTATTATTGTAGGGAATGTCATTAAGGCAGGGAAAGGGATTGACGCGGAAGCTGGCAAAGGAGATATCTCGCAATATACAGAAAAGGCTGCTGAAACTAGTCACGGGTTTATGGATTTTATCTTATCGATCATTCCTGACAGCTTTATCGGTGCCTTTGCTAAAGGTGAACTGTTGCCTGTACTCCTCTTGGCTATCTTATTTGGAATTTCTTTGGCCCACCTTGGTAATAAAGGAAAACCTGTAATTGAGTTTTTTGAAAAATGTGCAGATGTTTTCTTCGGTATCGTGAATATCATCATGAAAGTTTCTCCATTCGCTGCATTTGGTGCGATGGCTTATACAATCGGAGAATTTGGCATTGGATCACTATTGTATCTTGGAAAATTAATGGGATCTGTTTATCTGACAATGACTCTATTCATTGTCCTCGTACTTGGTGGAATTGCAAAAATGTTCGGTTTTAGTATTTTTAAATTCATCGCCTATATAAAAGAGGAAATCCTCCTAGTAGTAGGAACTTCATCCTCTGAAGCAGCGTTGCCAAAAATGATGGAAAAGCTTGAAAACTACGGCTGTTCAAAGCCCGTTGTTGGGTTAGTTCTTCCAACAGGATATTCCTTTAACCTTGACGGAACCTCCATTTACCTCTCGATGGCCGCATTATTCATCGCTCAGGCATATGGTGTGGACCTAAGTATTTGGCAGCAAATTACTCTACTTACAGTATTAATGTTTACATCAAAGGGTGCAGCAGGCGTCACAGGATCAGGATTTGTTACACTAGCCGCAACACTAGCCGTTTTCCCTTCCATACCAGTCGAAGGAATGGCACTTATCCTAGGGGTTGACCGATTCATGTCAGAAGCACGTGCCATCACAAACCTCATCGGAAACGGAGTAGCAACCGTCGTCATCTCCAAAACAGAAGGCGAATTCAAGCCAGTCCAAGAAGTCCCTGACAAAAAACAAATCACAGCATAAGAGCAAAAATGTGAGCCCCTCCGGCTCACATTTTTTCATTCCCTTCCCCCCTTTTCTCCACTGTCCACCTGAGGCGGACAGTGTCCACGGGCGGTGAACACCCTTTGGGTGTCACCTTGGTGCCTGTCACCAATTAATAACTATTACAATTTACATTTGTTTCTATTTACCCAACGTCTCTCTTTTGGTACCTTTATATATGTTGTTAGACTCATAGGTTGATTGGGACTTTGTTTTCTTTTGACCTTGTGGAAAGAAGGATATGTATGAAGGCTGATACGAGATTGTTGTTTCAGATTTTTTGGACATTTTTTAGGATTAGCCCTGTTACGTTTGGCGGGGGTTTTGCGATGGTCCCTTTAATCATAAAAGAAATTGTTGATAAGAAGAAATGGTTAACAACTGAGGAAATTACTGATGTCATTGCTTTATCTCAAACGGTTCCAGGTGCGGTTGCAGTGAATTCTGCCACATTTATCGGACACCGAATAGGAGGAATAAGAGGAGCATTAGCTGCTATGTTTGGTGTTTCGCTGCCTACCTTTTTGATTGTTCTCGCTTTTGGGATTTCCTATTTTCACATTCATGACAATCCAAAATTAGAAGCGGCATTTATATCCATACGGGTCACCATTGTTGCGATTATTGTGTACGCAGCTATTAAAATTGCAAAAACAGCGATTACAGATAAGACTACATTCTTTATCATGGCTGCCGGGGTCCCTCTTCTATTTTTCATCCATCCGATTTTAGTGATTTTTCTAGGAGCCATAACTGGAATAATCGCCATTTATATAAAGAAAAAATTAGGATATGACACTGAGATGAAGAAAAACAAGGAAGATGATCCCACCAATAATCCTGATTATTACATGGGTGCTGGTATTTAAGTGCAAGGAGGTGTATCTCAAATGGTACTGTGGGAACTTTTTCATACGTTTTTTTTAATGGGCTTTGTCTCCTTTGGCGGCGGCTACGCGATGTTACCCATTATGGAAACAGGAGTAACACAATACGGGTGGATGTCTGCAGAGAAGTTGACGAATATCATCGCGATTGCAGGAATGTCTCCTGGGCCTGTTGCAGCCAATAGTGCTATTTTAATAGGATATTCAGCTGCAGGCATAAACGGAGCACTTGTATCTGCATTTGCTATTTTGCTTCCCTCCCTAATCTTAGTCATCGCGGTGGCAGCCTGTTTTACTAAACTCCACCATAATCCAATCGTTGAAAGAATGTTTTACGGATTAAAACCTATCGTTACGAGCCTAATTATTTTCGCAGCTATTAAATTTGCTCTGGCTAGTAACATGATTATCCTAGAGGTATCATTCCGTTCGATAAGTTTAATCCTCATCTTTGGGCTATCTTTATTTGCCTTATTTAAACTCCGTTGGAATCCGGTCTATGTGATTATTCTTTCTGGCTTAGTAGGTGTAGCTCTCTATTCTTAAAAAATCTGCATAAAAAAAGTGGCAGCAGCCACTTTTTCACAAATAATTAGAAACTTGATTAAGCTTATCCTTTTTCAATATGTAATAATAAACGGGTCTTCCAATCCCATACGTTAACGATTCTTCGAGCACACCCAGCTGGGTTAGATATTTCAAGTATTTCCGGACCGATACTCTTGATATTAAAGTACTCTCAGCAATCTCATCGGTTGAAAATAAGCTTCCTTCTTTTGACTGTATTACGGTCATGATGATTTGCAGCGTACTGCTGGTTAAACCTTTAGGCAATTCTTCTATTGATTCCCCAGATTGTCTCTGTTCCGAGTGTAGTAACCTATTGTCTAAATCCTCTTGGTTCAAAACTTTTTTACTGCCAAAAAGGGCATTTTTTTCTTGGTAATGGACTAATGCCTGGCTAAACCTTTCAAACTCAAAGGGCTTGATTAAATAATCGACTGCGCCAAGTCTAAGTGCAGTTTGAACTTTTTCTGTGTCGGCTGCGGCTGTAATTAAAATAACATCGACTGCAATATTCTGTTCTCTAATAAAATGAAGCAGTTCTAGACCATTACCCCCTGGCATATAGACATCAAGTAAAATCAGATCTACCTGTTCATCGTTAAGAAACTCTTTTGCATCCTTTACGTTATGGACAATGCCAGATAAACAAAATCCACTCAATTCTTTAAGATACCGTTTATTAAACTCCGCTACCATTGGATCATCTTCGACTATTAGAACCTTAATCATGATTCCACCCCTTTGCTTCGTATGGAATGCGTATATGAATCTCTGTTCCTAGCAATAATTTAGAATCAATGGTCCATTCCCCGCTTAAGCTTTCAATGCTTTTTTTAACGAGATAAAGGCCATAGCCACGATTTTCCCCTTTTGTGGAATAACCCTTTTCAAGTACACTTTTTTGATACTCTTCTGAAATTCCAGGTCCAGAATCCAAAACTTCCATTGTTAAGAATTTATCACAATACTGAAGAGTAACA
Source organism: Neobacillus niacini (assembly GCF_019749295.1). Lineage (GTDB taxonomy): Bacteria > Bacillota > Bacilli > Bacillales > Cytobacillaceae > Neobacillus > Neobacillus niacini_D. Next base: position 65,814 of record NZ_JACWFG010000020.1, on the reverse strand, counting down.
TCAAGTATTTTATCACTAGAATCAGCCATCGCTTCAATGGCATTATCTATCAAATTACCAAGTATCGTGATTAACTCATGAACAATCTTAGGGTCCGCCGGCTCAGGAATTACCGAATTAACTTCAATCATTAACTGAACATTTTCTTCCCTTGCATAGCTTAATTTCCCCATAAGAAACCCGGCCAGTGCAGGATCTTTAATTTGCTGAGCAAGATTTCCAATCTCCTGATTTTGGTGCCCAACTAACGTACGAATATAATCTGACAAATCATTGTAGTATTTCATTTGCACCATTCCAAGAATAACATGCAGGCGATTCATAAATTCATGGGACTGTGCACGAAGCGCTTCCGCATAGGTTTTCACGCCTGTTAATTGCTCTGCCAATTGCTTGACATCACTCTTGTCCCGGAAAGTTGAAATGGCTCCGACCACCTCACCATTCACAACTAGCGGAACTCGATTAACGAGTATGGAAATGCCGTTAATCATTTGTTCTTCATCCAATTCAGGTTTACCTGTCTCAAGAACTTGATCAAGTCTGGTTGATGGCAAATATTCATGAATTTTCATGCCAATCGGGTCTTGAGATAGTCCTGCCTTATGAAAGATATGCCGTGCAGATTGATTGACCAGTGTAATCCTTTGTTCATGATCGACGGCAATAATTCCCTCATGTACAGATTGAAGCATCGTGCTCCGCTCTTCAAAAATCTTGGCAATCGCAAAGGGTTCAAGTCCAAATAAGATTCTTTTAATATATCTAGCCAGTAAAATAGCACCAAGGACCCCAACAAGTAAACCTAATATCGTGACAGTAAGAATACTTCGATGGCTTCTTCCAAGTGCTTCTTCTACACTAGTTAGAGATATGCCTACAGCAGCCACACCAATCTGTTCACCAGTCTTGTTATAGATTGGTGTAAAGGCTCGTAAAGATTCTCCTAATGTCCCGCGGGAGCTTGATACGTACTCTTTCCCCTTAAGTGCTTCCTTTTCATCTCCGCCAACAAAGTGTTTGCCAATTTGTTCTGGATTAGGGTGTGATCGCCGAATCCCATTCATGTCCATGACCACAATAAACATCATGTCGGTGGCAGATTGAATCTCCTTTGTATAGTCCTGAATCACCTTAGTTTTCTGGTCGTCCTCCAAGGCATCTATTATAATCTGAGAGGTTGCAACAGTTCTCGCCACCATCCTCGCTTTCTCATCTTGATGTTTTCTAATATTTTCACTTACCGTATTACTGATCAATAAGTCCGTAATCATTAATGATACCAGTACAACCAAACATACGAAGAAAATAATGATTGTACTTAACTTAAAACGTTGAGTTCGCATCGAAAAACCTCCGCAATTGGAACCTTTAACTTCTCTATCTACTATTGTAGCAATATTTGAACTAGGAGATTTATTTTTTTTGAAAGAAGCTTAAATGGTTGGAAAAATAGTGACTGCGAGCCCTCTACATTGACCGAGCACACTTTTCTTTTTACCTTCGGTCACTCCAGCTCCTCTGCATTGACCGAGTACCCTCTTCTTTTTTACCTTCGGTCACTCCAGCACCCCTGCATTGACCGGGTACCCTTTTCTTTTTTACTCTCGGTCACTCCAGCACCTCTGCAGTGTCCGAGTATCCTCTTCTTTTTCAACTTCGGTCACTCCAGCACCTTTGCAGTAACAGTAAGCTCTTTTCTTTTTTTTATAGACAACATACATGCAACTACTACTGTCCCAAACCAGATTAGAAAGAATAGGCATGCAATAATTGGTAATGGCGTTAACTCGAAAACTGATTCCCCTAATGCAGTTTGGATACCTATCATAAAAATCATTAACAGCCATGCAATACAGCCAGCATGAATCAGTCTTCGTTTAAACCTTTCATTTATCACGGCCTTTTCCAATAGCCAAGCAGGCAGAATCAATGTTTGCAGTGCATGAAATCCAATTCCATGTAAAACAATTATATTTCCTGTCACTCCCGTAAGCCGGTCCTGGAGAAGAATCATCCATAGACCCGCAATATTCGCTGTTAAGACCGAGATAAATGCATATCGGATCCCCATTATTAACAAAGGGCGTTGAGAAGGCTTTTTCAATCGAAAGAAATGGACTGTAAGTACTACCGCCAAGCCAACTAATACCAGTGAAACAACTCCAAATAGGATCCCAGCAGCCATATCAACAACTGTTCCTTCACGAGAAAACCTCGGACTTATTCCTCTAAAGTTTTGAACTGTTTCTATGGTATAAGAATATAAGCTTGTAAAAATAAATAGCCCTCGCACCACTTTCCTTCTGGCTGTATTAAACCTAGTTAAAGGCAGAATGGCAGCGATTGATAAAATATAAGTTCCGATAGCTGCATTAAAAGAAAAGGCATCCTTCACATTTCCTTCTGGTAAGATAATCGAACTTCGAAAAAACATATAAATGGCTATTCCAGCCGAAAGTATAAATCCGAATATACCTATAATAACTAGTGCTCTTTCTCCTTCAAACAGCTTAACAGTTGGTTCATTTTCAATTTGACTAGCCTTCGCAAACTTTGACATATAAGGACCCTCTTCCAGTTTATTTATTTATCAATCAATAAATAATAGTTCAAAAAAAAAAAAAAAAAAAAAAAAAAAAAAATTACAGTTTAATTTATTTATTAATCAATAAATAATACTATAAAAAAGAGCGCAAATTGCTCCTTTTTAACAGTTATCTATGCCAGCGATTAACTGAGGTAATTTCAGTACTTCTGCTAACGTAATTAATAGTCCATTGCCAATAAACTGGGAGGCTGTTTCCCTTGCATTTGGAATGCCTGCATTTTCAAATTTCAAAGTTAGCGATTCAAAAATTTTGAGAAACATACTGCTTACATGTTCTCGAATACCCGATTCAGAAATGGCATGTGCCTGCATAACCATCAATACTTCATCACGGTGGGTTTGGATAATTTGTTCAAAAGCATGCCCCATGGTTTCGATTAATTGATCTGCAGGTGCATTCACTTGTGCAAAAGTATCATAAATACGGCTAAATGCTCGATCTATAACTGCTTTGAAAAGTTCTTCTTTGTTTTCAAAAAAATGAAACACATATGGCTGTGTCACTCCAGCAGCCTTTGCAACCATTGCAGTGGTTGCTTTATAATACCCCCTTTCTGCAAATACTCCTACTGCATTTTCTATTATGATTTCCTTTTTATCTTCTCGGACTGCCATGTTTGCTACCATCCTAATTTATTTATTGATTAATAAATAAATATTATGCAAATCCAACAATATTGTCAAGGGCAAAAGTCTAAATCCCAATTTATTGTTTGGAAAACAAAAGCCACAAATTTTTGTGACCTTTTGTTTTAATCATATTTCTCAATCAAGTTATGCTTTGTAATATGGAGGAATTCTCAGCCACTCATGTTTATCCAAGTACTGTTTTACAATTAAGCCGGCTGTTGTTTTCTTCAGGATTATTTTTGAAAAAATCAAGCCCACATCCGCTCGAATAGACTCAGTAAGCCCCTTGGCTGCAGTATTAACACCCATAGCAAGATTATAGGACATTAAATTCGCCATTTCTTCATCATTCAATTTCGCACCCTCAGGAATACTCTTAAAATCTCCTACCGGTTTTTCCGGGGTTGATTGCGGAAAAGGAACCCCTTCTTTCATCAGAAACTCTTTAAGCTCGTCTCTAATCGGTATATGAACAGTTTCCTTTATATCCTTTAAAATTTGTCTTAATTCCGGGTCTTGGACAAGATTGTACCCAATTTCCTCATTTCTCATGGTAATTTCAGTACCTAAAAGGAAAAACCATAGGTTAGAAACCTCCATGACATTTAAAGGTCTTTTCTCACCATCCATAAAGGGTTGAAATATATCTTGAATTACTTCGAATACTTTCATCTTAGAAAATCCCACCAGACTTAGAAATGTTATGATGGTAGCTTTTCCATTTATTTAATAAAGCATGCTAATTAAAATACTTTTCAACCACTTTTTCCGCTGTACGGGTAGCCAATGCCTGAGTCGTAAGGGTAGGATTGACTCCGCCCAAACTATTATAATGAACACTATTGTCAGCGATATATAACCGTTTTACTTGAAACGATTCGCAATCCTGATTAACAACAAAGCCCATCCGCATGGTACTTTCCAAATGAATCATCATTCCAGCTGGCCAATTTGTCCAAATCACTTTTTTTGCCCCTGCTTTTCGTAATAGGTCTGCTGCCATTTTAGTCAGTTCGCTTCGTTTCCTAATGGATTTTTTAGTTGGCCGATACGTTACAACTGGGACAAATCCATTTTCATCACTAATTACAGGGTCGAGAGTAATCCCGTTTCGCTGGTCTACCTCATCATCGGTACTTACTAATATATTTAAAGTTCTGCGGTAGGAGTCCATTGCTTCTTTTAATTCATAACCTGAAAGACGGCCCTTTATATCCCATGGATCATTCATGCTAGGTTTGTTCAGGAAAGAGTATCCAGACTCACTCAGCCCATAAAAAGAAGCTGTTAATCCCGGACTCATCCCAACCGTCTGCAAGGTACCCAGTCCGGGATAATCCAATCTTGCTCCGCATGTATTCCCGACAAAGGGATTAACATCTGGTGTCCCCAATATTTGAATCAAATTCTTTTCATCAAATATCCCGGATACCCAGTCCATATAATGATTAACCAAACCTCTTCCTACCCATGGATTTACAGGAAGCCCCGAATTTAACCAAAGTCGTGGACTTTCAATACTTCCGGAGGCCATGACTATAATTTCAGCCCTAAGCTCTTCCTGCTCACCTGTCCAAGTATCCCTTATTTTCACTCCAACTGCATGCAGCCCTTTTGAAACGGTATTTTCTGTTATTATTTTTATAACAAATGCATTTGGTCTTATACAGACATTTCCTGTCTTTAGGGCAAGAGGCACATAGCTGACATTTGTGGAACGTTTTGCTATTTTATCTATAGATGGACCATGCGGACAACCGTTGATACAGTGGCCCGCAAGCGTGCAACCTTCCATCCAAGACAATTGTTCGACCGTGATGTTTAGATTTGTGATATTCTCATTGGGAGGCAAAATTGCATTCGGCTGCGGTCTATACCCTGGAACTGTTACATCTAGTGTAGGAATCAAATTCCATCCTGCCTTCTTTGCACCGTAATAAAATAATTCTTCCTTTGCCGTCGTGGCCGCGAAGTTCACCGGTAATGTCGTTTCCACCTTTTCATAATATGGTACAAGTTCGCAGTAAGAAAGCGGCCAGACCTGATCTATTGCCGCTGGATATGCCCGGGGACAATTGGCCGTATAGGTTTGGGTGGTTCCTCCAACACCGGAACACTGCCAAATTATTCCTTTTTGTTTAGCATTCCGAAACCATTGAGAACGACTTCGATCTGCCGGGCCCCAACGGAATCTTCCTGAAACTAAATCATTCATATTCATTTCAAACTTGTTCAACAATTGTTTATAGAGTATGACGTCCAAGTCTTCTGATGTTGAACTAGATTGGGCTCCTTGCTGTGAATTTGGATTTGGCCACTTTTTATTCCCGTACCAGGGGCCAGCTTCTAAAACCAAAACATTTAACCCCTTTTCTCCCAGTTCTTTAGCAATAACGGCACCGCCGCCGCCTGCACCAATTACAATTACGTCCAGATTGGCCATTTAGTCATCCACCTTCTTGTGCTTATATGTTGCTAAGAATCCGCGAAAATCCCGATATCCAAATGATGGACCGGGATATCCTGTCTGGTACCATCCATGTGGAAAATGTTCCACTCTTCTATATTCAGGAGAAAATAGTCGTGTGGTTCCATACGCCGTCCACTCCGAATAATGACCAAACAAAGTGAGTTCATTTAGTACATCCATCATATCCCGAACAAGTTCCGGATTACTTTTGTAAGGAATGCTCAAGTTTTCAAGATTAATATTAAGTCGTTCTATTAGGGTTATAGCCCTTAACCGATCCACCTTAGAAAGCGTAGTAAATGGACCCCCGCTAGAAAATTCAGTTACATTTAGAGGATACAGAATCTGGCCCGTCTGGATTAATTGAACAGCTCCCGCGTCCAGTAATTCAGCAGTCGCTTTAGACATGGAACCATTAACTAAATTTAGCTGCTCTTTTACCGGGAGGGAAATTGAATGTTCTAATATCCAAATGACATATTCATAAACGTGTAATTCCTGTGCTCCAGCCACTTGAACAGTTCCAAACAAATCTTTATTTCTATAATGGGGTGGAATGATTGCATGAACTAGTGCCTGAAAAGTGGACCTGATATAACGATTCAAGGATCGTTCACCTTCACTAATCCCCAACATTTTTCACACCCTTTATTCATGAATGGTTCTTATCCTTCCTATTAATATTTATGTTTTCGTTTTTCTATGTATGGAATTTAGGTTGTAAAGAAAATCACTCCTATCTTTACATTAAAATAAATATGGCGAACAGTGATGCCACTGTTCGCCAAAATTCTACTTATAAACTTTTAACGCTTCCTGTTCCACCTTATCCATAAATTCCTTCACGACAATATTGTTGCTTTTCTCGCTGCCAAGCTTCAGCATGGCACGTCCAACAAAATTTACGCCTTCGTTTTTCCCTTCGTAAATAAATTTTGTTTGCTGCTCATCGATTTTTAGTAATGTAAATCCTAACGAAATCTTAAATGCCTTACCTAGAACAAAGCTTATTTGCTTATGCTTTTTATCTGGTAAGTCTTCAAATGCTAATGTTTCCACAATGTAGGTTTCCACACGCTTACCTTCGCGGTATTTTTGCTGATGCTTTGCACCCGCTTCGACTTCCGTTTTTTCAATGATTATATGTTCCTCTACCTTAGGCATTATTTTTTTAATATTTTTATCAAAAAATAAGCTCCACACCTTTTCAATATTAACCTCAATGATTGTTTCTGCCTTCCACTGAATCAATTTTGTTCCTCCCTCCCAGATTCGATAAATTCATCTATTTCTTCTAGCTGAAGACGAAGGTCTTCGATTTGCACTTGGATGTTTTTTCTTTTTTGTACTAATAAATCTTCTAAATGAGCGAAGGACTCATCCTCCATTACAGAAATCATCTCCTGTATCGTAAAACCAAATCTTCTTAGCTTTACTAAGAGAATCGCTAAAAAGTAGCTCCCATCATCATAATAGCGGTAATTGTTTTCTGGATTAATATAAGCAGGTTCTAGTAACTTTACTTCAGCATAGTAACGCAGCGTTTCTTTACTTAATCCAGTCATCTTCGAAAAATCGCTAATTTTGTACAGGTTCTCTCCCTCCCACTTACATAATAAACTGTGGGGTGCACCACAGAGTCAACTATTACTTTTTAATAGTTCCATTATGAACCTTTAGGGAGATTTTTCTTCATCAGTTCAGCTATATGTACATTATTTTGATCGACACTATTTTCTAATTGCTTAATGATTAATTCTTGCCTAGCTATAGGATGATTTTGACTTAGTTTGGCTTTTCACTCTATTTTGTTAATCTTAATTTTAAAACCTACAATACCTTTACTCATCCCCTTAATAAAGTTTCCATCAACATTCTCTAATTGATAGGGACTATCTGGTCTTTCATATTTTTTCACCATGTCTGACAATGCTTCAAAAACTTCCTGCTCATCTCGGGCAATCTCCAACTGTCCATATACATGAATAGCAGCATAATTCCAAGTGGGCACTGCTAGATTAGTCTCGTACCAGGAGGGTGAAATATAACAATGTGGACCTTGAAAAATAACAAGTACTTCCTGATTCGCAATATCCTTCCACTGCTCGTTTGGACGGGCAAAATGTCCATACAAAAATCCTTCTTCTTTGTTCAAAAGCAGCGGCAGATGTGTAGCGTATGGTTCACCATTGTGCTGAGAAAACAATATAGCAAAGCTATTCTTTTCAATAAATTCATACATTTCTTCAGCATTATCAATATTAAAATGTTTGGGAATATACATTTCTATCAACTCCGTTCGAAGGGTATTTGAAATATTTCTCGAATTGGTTCATAAATACCTTCTTTGCGAAGAAAAGGGACTGGGGATTAATATCGTAAGAGTTCTAATTTCGGTGTTCTTTAGAAATGAAGTATGAAAATTTCACATTAATAATTTGGAATGAATTAGTAAAAAATAGGGATTAGGAAAGGAGGGATTAGAATGTCAATGAAAAAGTGGTCAAAAGGTTTGGTTATTTTGCTTGCATTGATATTGGTTATGACAACTACAGGTTCACTCGGCGTATTTGCAGCACAGCCTATGGAGACGGTGAACACGCTTAAGGTCGAGTTAAACGATGATTTCTTTAATCCAAAAGTCATCAGTATTCCCAATGAAAAAACGACAACGTTGATCTTGAAAAATGTTGGTCAGAGAGAACACACCTTCACCGTGAAAGAGCTTGGAATTGACGCCGAAGTTCAGCCGGGACAAGAAAAAACCATTACCGTAACCCCCAAAAAGCCTGGTACCTATGAACTGATATGTCAGTACCATTTCAGAGAAGGAATGGTTGGGCAGGTAATCGTCAAATAACAAGCAAGGCCAATACGGCCTTGCTTGTTATTTGACAACGTTAACTTGTTAATTCATTCCTAATATGACCAAATTAACCTTCCTGCTTCATTTCTAACTGTGATTTCAACTCATCCTGTAAACGCTTTTGTTCTGCTAGTGTGACAAGTCCATAATAGATATTCTCAATCATTTTCCCCTCTGAGTGTACCACCAGCTGTTCGATGTTTCTTCCTGCTTCTTTATAATTTTTTTGGATATCCATCATTTCTTCAAAAGTAAGATTCGTTTTGACATTACTGCCAATTGCCTGGAAGATTTCTGGTGCTTTCGATAAACTTGATAGGCTTGCGCCCTCTTTAATCACTGCTTGAATGACCTGGCGCTGACGTGCTTGACGGCCGAAGTCTCCATTCGGGTCGTCGTATCTCATTCTTATATAAATTAAGGCTTCCTCGCCACTTAATTGAATCTGACCCGCAGGAAAATTATATTCGTCCACTTTAAATGCAAAATCGTTTTCGATATTAATCCCGCCAACGGAATCTATAATATCCTTAAAGCCCTCCATATTGATTTTCACATAATAATCGATTGGAATATCAAGAAAATTTTCTACTGTATCTACCGCCATTGAAACACCGCCAAAAGCGTAAGCATGGTTTATTTTGTCCTCTTTCCCTTTACCTGCAATTTCCGTTCGAGTATCCCTTGGAATGCTCAACATTTTTACGGATTGATTGTTTGGATTCACCGTTAACACAATCATCGTGTCAGATCGCCCTTTATCTCCTTCTCGTTCATCCACACCCAGCATCAAAACGGAGAAAGGTTCTTCCTTTTTTAAAGCTTCAGTTACCTTCTCTTTATTTGGTTTGCTATCGAGCGGTTCATGCATAGTCGCTACTGCCTTGTTAAAAGATTGATATACTGAGAACCCATAGAGGCTCCCGGCTATTAGTATAATAAACAAAAATAAGCCTATTATATTCCGCCAGTTAAGCCTCCTCCTTTTTCGCCTTCTCATTTCATGGTCCTCCTAAATAAAATCAGCATTTTATACTTAGGATACCAAAGAGTTGTGTCAATGGAATTACAAGTACATGTCGATTTATTGTTATTTATTTTACATATTTTAATGGAATCTGTAGATTAATAGCAGATAGTGAAATTTCACATCGACAAAATATTTTCTCGGAAATAATTAAAAAGTTCGTCATAAAAGGGTTGATTTAGATACTAATTAATCGTTTGATTAAATAAATTTTGTCGGATTTTGTTTCGTTAGTGATGAAAAAAAACGTTCCGATTTTTTCGAAACGCCTTTTTCATTTGAGATACAAGGTACTATATAGATGGCAGTACCTTTAGTACCTTTAAATGTGCGACCCCCAAACAAAAATGGATAAAACTTTCAGAAAAGGCCATAGGAAGAACCGAACCTCGTTTGTTTCTATTTTTCGCCTTCATCAGTTTCGTAATCATGCGGAGCACAATCCATACAATAAAACGTACCATCGACCCACTCGCCCGAAGTATCTTCAACATAATGCATACAGTTAGAACATAAATAAAAGCGCATGAGATAACCCCTATTCTTTTTATCCCCCACTGCAGGGGATCCACCCGGCTAATTTATAACGTGATGAGAGTTTATACAGGAAAAATGTTTCTTGGTTAAAAGAACACCCTTCCGTGATAATTTATCAATATTATTAAAAAAGGCTTCACTTTTATAATAATCTGAATTTCTTTGAGCAACAATTGGGATATTAATTAGTGACTTTTAGGCTTTCATTCATTTTGTCACTTAGTTTAAATAGTCATTTTGAGTTTAGTTTCATGCATAAAGGATGAGAAATCAAATGAAAAATTGGGAAAATTTTGGTTTTAATAAAAAACTACCTTCCCTTTATGAGATTCCTTTACACACCCTTAACTTTGATGTCAATCTGGGACATTGAAAAACCCGATTAAGGGACACCTTTTTTTAGTGTCCATTAATCAGGTTACCGAATGTCTTTTACTATAAATAAGCTTAAACTTCACTTTTTTGTTTTTAAAAAAACTGTGGTAAATACTCTTTATGTGCTTCAAGCATTTCGTCTAATAGTTGCTTTGCAATTTTATCAGAAGGCACCAATGGGTTGATAGTCATCGCTAGAAGTGCTGTATTATAATCTCCAGTAACTGCTGCTTCTTCAGAAATCACTTCAAATGATTTAATTTGTTGGACGAGGCACCTGACAGCAACCGGCAGATCGCCAACCGATATAGGCTTTGGACCATCCTTGGTAATCACACAATTCACTTCTACAGATGAGTCATCCGGAGACTAACCTCAAAAAAGTTAGAATTCTAGCAATACAATAAAAAACGGACATTCTCTCAAACAATGAGACAGGAAAAAAGCCTGTTGAATTCAATAATGGGTCCGTGTCGAGGTGCTTTTCTTAAAATAGATGCCGAAATGAAAGTCGTATTGTGACCTTAGAATACTAAGCGGAGTTTTTCCGGTTAAATGTATTATGGAGCTCGTTTCGGGGTAAATAAGCGGAGCTTTTCCGCTTATGCAAAGCAATATCGCCTATTTTCAAATTTATTGAGTCAATAGACGGAATTTCTCCGGTTATTTATCATTTTTTTAATTATATTTAATAATTAAACGGAAATTTTCCGTCTATTTATCAGCTCGGATTCTTAACTTGACCCCCAACCTATAAATGAGTACCCTCTTTAACCTAGAGGCGGGAATAGATAATGAATTTCCGTAGAAAGCTTGATAAAAAAGAAAAGACGTATGTCAATTCATACGTCAATTCTTGTGTCTATTAATAAGAATGCATCCGAAAACAGAAGCCTCTTGAAGACCTTCTTATAAAATATAATCTTATTTACCGATAAATTCCTGTGTCCAATAATTGCCTTGTGAAACATACCCAACACCAATATGGTTGAAGTTCGCGCTAAGGATGTTCTTGCGGTGACCTTCGCTATTCATCCAAGCTTTCACCACTTCTTCAGGAGTTCGCTGCCCCATGGCAATATTCTCGCCGGCATAACGGTATGAAATTCCGTATTTTTTCATCATGTCAAATGGAGAACCATATGTTGGGCTTGTATGGCTGAAATAGCCATTTGCAGACATATCACGAGATTTTTCACGTGCCATTTTGCTAAGCGTCAAATCAACTTTAAGCGCTGGCAGCCCATTTTTTGCACGCTCTTGATTGGTAAGGTCGACCACTTTTTGCTCATAAGCACTTAGAGTACTAGTATTTTGTGTTTCAGCTGGCTGAGTTGATGTCTCTGACGGCTGCTCTACAGGCTGCTGCTGTACGGGTTGTGGAGCAGTGGTCTCTGCTGGCTGTTGTACTGGTTGACTTGGTGCTGTTTGGACAGGCTGTTTTACCGTTGTTTTTGGCATTGTAAATCCAAAGCTGGCAAGATATTTTTCTAGCACACTATTAATTTCATTTATATTAGTTCCTTGATATACATAGACCTTTTCCTGCACTACTGGTTTAAAGGAAGCGGCATCTGCTTTATTCGCTGCTGGATTGGCCATTACCAAAGCCGCTGCAGCTGCTACGGATAAGAGTACTTTTTTGTTCATTTTGAAATCCTCCTTGAAAATTGCCGTTATTTGCAAATCCATCGTATCACATGATTTTTGTCATATTTTAGGAAGGATTTTACAGACAAAACACGAATATCACTCTTTACTGCCATGAATATTGATTTCAGCTTATACTATTAGCGTTTGCAAATATTTAATAGATAGAACAGGTCAAATCCTAATCTACTAGTTTCTAGAAATATTCCCAGTAATTATATAAAAGTGGAGGGTTGACAGCATTTAAAAACCCGGACATTTTTAACAAATATTTCAGAAAAGTATCATTACTAACAGAAATATTATTCAGTTAACTATGCTATCTGTTAAAACAGAGCAGAAAATGACAGGACTATGATTACAGCAGTTGTTACGATATACATAAGGAGTGAGCGATATGGGATGGGTAGAATCATTACAGCATGCAATAGACTATATGGAAGATCATTTGCTCGAGGATATAACAATCGAAAGTATAGCGAAGCAGGCAAATGTGTCGGAATTTCACTTTCAACGGATTTTTTCAGTGCTTACAGATATTCCTGTAGGTGAATATCTCCGGCGCAGACGGTTAACACTGGCAGCACAAGAGCTTTCTACAACTGAAAGCAAAATTATTGATGTCGCCCTAAAATATGGCTACGACACTCCCGAATCTTTTTCAAAGGCTTTCCGCAGGCAGCATGGAATAACCCCTAGTCAAGCACGTACTTACACAGGAAAGCTGAAATCCTATAACCGCCTGAGCATTCAGGTAAATTTGAAAGGGGCAGAACCTATGAATTACAAAGTTGTGGAAAAAGAGAGTTTTAAAGTTGTTGGGGTGAAGCGGGAGTTTTCTTGCGAGAATGGGGAGAATTTAGCTGGCATCCCTAAAATGTGGGATGATGTTCATTTTGATGGAACAAATGATTTATTGTTTGATTTGAATAACGGGCAAATTAAAGGCGTCCTTGGGGTTTGTGTCGATAAACGTGCACCTGGTTCTCCGTTAATGGATTACTGGATTGCCGCCGCACATACTGGCGAAACACCAGAAGGTCTGATGGAACTAGAGATTCCAGCTTCAAAATGGGGAGTATTTGAAGTTCACGGTGCCATGCCTGATGCTATGCAAAAGGTTTGGAAACAAATCATCTCAGAATGGTTTCCTTCTAGTCATTATGAGCATGCCGGAACTCCAGACTTAGAAGTCTACTCAAATGGGAATCCATCCAGCCCTGATTATTATTCAGAAATTTGGATTCCACTGAAATAAATCACTAGCAAAAGAAAGAATCAGCAAAAGAATTTATAACTAAATCGGCAAACACATTTGCACCGTATACGCGGTGTTTTTTTTTGTTGCCTATTTTCCTATTAAGTTATTAATTTTTAAAACTTACTTGAATAAAGAAGCGACACTTCGTTTTTGAAGCATCGCCGCTGATATTGAATATAGAGTATCTTAAATATCTCGGAGGCAAATTTCCCCCCCTATTAAATCATTTTCTAATTTTCCTGTTTATTAATGAGAAAGGTAATTGGCACAAATAATAAAAAAGCAAGTAAAAGTAAACTACCGCCCACAATAAAGAACAGCATTACAAAGGTCTCATTAAGATTGAATGGATTTAAATTGTACATCCACATTCCTACGGTCAAACCTAAAGCACCTAGCATTCCGAGTATACTGTGAATGGGTACAAGTTTTTTATATTTAATACTATATACTTTATAAAAGATCCCCCAGGCAAACACTGATAACCATCCTACTAATAGAATATGAGCATGGATGGGTCTCATTGAATAATCCATACTTCCTGACATTTGAGAGCCAAGAAAAGTGCCGATAATACCGAAAATAGCTGAGAATCGAATGAGCCGTATACTCCAAGTTTGTTCCATTTTTTATTCCTCCAATTTTTTATTCATATAAGGCAGGATAATGGTGAAGGTTGTCCCTTTAGCAACCTTGCTATCAACCTTAATTTCTCCTCCATGCAGGTCAATGATTTGTTTAACGATCGATAAACCCAGTCCTGTACCGCCACTTTTTCGAGATGAATCGACACGATAAAAACGATCAAAAATTTGGGTGAGCGCTTCCTGGGACATTCCAATCCCTGTATCTTTGACAATGATCCTTAGGAAGGATTCGTTTCTAGATAAGCTGATCCAAATATTACCTCCGTTAATATTGTACTTTATCGCATTTGTTATCAAATTGTCCCAGACGTTGCTCATAAGTTCCGCATCAACCTTAATCCGAACAGGGGGCAGTTTATAAGAAACTTCGATTTCCTTCTCCTGCAGCCGCCAATGATACCTGCGGATGGTTTGTTTTATTTGTTCATCTAATTGGACCTCTGATATCATCATCGGATAAGCTTTCTGATCAAGGGATGTTAATAGTAATAACTGCTTTGTTAGAATGGAAAGCCGCTTTGATTCATGATCAATAACCTGTAAGTATTCTCTATATTCACGTTCATTTACTTTTTGTGACAATAGAAGTTCCGCATATCCCTGAATATTCATTAATGGCGACTGAAAGTCATGTGACACATTATTGATGAAGGATTTTCGGGCTTCATCATTATGCTGTAACTGCTTCTGCATGGTGTTAAAGCTTTCTACTAATTGTCCAATCTCATCATTACGCTCAATCTTTAAGGGATAATGGAAATTCTCACGTGTGATCTCTTTGGTGGCTTCGGTTAACTTTGTAATCGGCTTAATAAGATGCTTTGCGAATAGGATTACACCACTAATACTAACAACAGCAACCGCTACAAAAAACCATGCTAAAATCATATGAATATCAGAAAAAAGCAGTTTATTATTGGGACGTATAAACAAACCGTATTCTACCCCGCTCATTGTGAATGGAACACCTACTGTATTCCTTACATCATTCGAAAAGTGCCCCATCAATAAAAACTTATGGGAAAAGTTGCTCATGCCATGGTAAATCCTTTTTTCTGTAATAACTTTCTTAGCTTCATTAGGAGGTTCATTCTTAGTAAAAGGCTTGCCAAAATAAGCTTCTTTCCCGTGTTCGTTGAGCACATATAATTGATATCCGAGATTTCCGATTGATTCCAAAAAAGGCTCAAAGGAGGAAGGATCAGCATGCATACTCTCAAGGTTTAATGTAATTCTTTGTGCAATCTCTACATTTTGCTGATCAATCTTCTGTTTTGTAGATGTCAAATAAGTAAAATTGGCTAATATCATTCCAATCGTGATGCTAATCGTCAGAATCAGTAGTGTTGCAACAATGAATTTCCGATTTAAAGTTCTCATTTCGTAACCTCTAGCTTGTAGCCAATTCCTCGAACCGTTTGAATTTCCACCGATGCTTCGTATTTTTTTAAGCGTTCCCGGATTCGATTTATATGTGTATTTAGCGTTTGTTCTCCACCTTCATAATCAACTCCCCATACTTGTTCAACTAGAAGTGACCTAGGTGTAATCTTATTTACACGTGAAGCTAATAAACTTAATAGTTCAAATTCCTTTAATGGCGGAAGGACGGTTTCTTGATTGATAATTAATTCAAAATTCTTTCGATCTAATACGAGATTTCCCACTTTAATTACCGTTTCCATGGCACGTTCGAAACGTCGTAAAACAACAGCAACACGGAATAGGAGTTCCTTCACCTCAAAAGGCTTAACGATATAGTCCTCAGAACCAGATAAGAAGCCTTGTTCCTTATCACCAATCTGCCCTTTGGCAGTCAGCAAAATAACTGGGATATCATAGTCGTTTGACAATATCTTTGTCAATTCAAACCCATCCATCCCAGGCATCATTACATCGACAATCGCTAAATCCACTGTTTTTTCTTCCAACAGGTCTAATGCTTCCTCAGCATGATTAGCTCTATATACTAGATAACCTTCTCCACTTAAGTGGATCGATACGAGCTGTTGAATATAGACATCATCATCTACAACAAGAATCTTCATAATCATACCTCCTAAAAGTAGAATACAAAGGAAGCCAATGTTTTCTATTTACTGTCTATTATGAGATGCTTGCTTATCTTTTTCAAATAACAGTATCAATGCCGGGAGGAGCATCCCACGAACTAAGAAAGTATCAAGTAAGATTCCAATTGAAACGATGAATCCAAATACGAAAAGGTCAGCAATAGGCATCGTTGTCAAAGCTGCAAAAGTTGCAGCTAGTATGATACCAGCAGAAGATATTACTCCACCAGTATTACGGATTGCCACTTCAAGAGCATCCTTTACTCGATGTGCCTTCCTTTCTTCTATAAATCTTGATGCAAGGATGATGTTATAATCGATACCTAAAGCCACAAGGAAGATGAAAGCATATACAGGAACTCGAGTACTTAATGCATCAAAACCAAACAAGATATCAACAAGGAATATACCTAGACCTAGTGCAGATAAATAGGATAGTAAAATGGTCGCCACCATATAGATTGGCATTTTAATGGAACGAGTTAGGGCAAATAAGAGAACGAGTATTAGTAATGTTTCAAGTGTCACAATGGTAAAGATATCTCTCGTATTTACATCACGCTCATCTACTAGCTTTGCAGTTACTCCACTATAGTAGGGCTCTCCAGATATGGAAAGATCCTTTAATAGATTGGGTGTATCCTCACGTAAATCTTTAATAAAATTCATAGACTCCGTAGAATATGGATTCATTGCTAACACAACACTTAACTTTAAAGCCTTAGCGTCTTCAGATTGTGCAGTCAAACGTACAGATGCAATCTTATCATATTCTTGTAGTTTTTCTGTAAAAGCAGTTACGTCAGTTTGGTCTATAGTTTTATCACTTTCGATTAACAGTGTTGCAGGTGCTAATTCACCTTTATCATATCTTGACTCTACAATTTCATAACCCACTCGAGAAGGCAGATCTTCAGGAAACTTTTTGACTGTATCAAATTCAAAGTCAAGATTAAACATATTGAAAGCAGTAATGAGAAGGAAAATACCAACAATGCCTCCAGAAAAGCCTGGCTTATTCACGACAAACTTAGCAATTGGCCCCCAAATTCCGTGTTTAACTTCTTTTTCTTGGCCGTACTTTGGAACTTTCGGCCAAAATGCTTTACGGCCAAATAGGGTAAATAAAGCTGGAACCAATGTGATCGATGCTAACATGATGAAGAACATGGCAAGCCCAAATATGGGAGCAAAATTTTGATAGTCACGGAAATTAGCAAAAAATAAGACTAGCATTGCTGCTAACACAGTTCCCCCTGCAAAAAATACAGGCTCTCCAGTTGCACGCATAGCAAGTTTCATCGCTTCATATTTACTTTCTACCTTGTTAAGCTCCTCACGGTAACGAGAGAATACAAATAGTGAATAGTCAATCACTGCAGCAAAAAGTAAAATGCTCATGATGGAGGTGGTTGAGTTATTGATTTCTAACCCGCCTGCCCCCAGTAATGCAATACTTTGATTCACGACCTGATAGACAATAGCTGTTGCAAGAAGAGGTATAAATGCAAGTAAAGGTGAACGGTAAATCGCTATAAGTAAAACTAAAATAATAACGATTGTTGCAAGTAATAACACAAAGTCCGCTTGTTCAAATAACTTTAGTGTGTCCCCCGCAATCCCTGCTGGACCGGTGATATAAAAGGACATATTTTCAAACTTATCTGCCATCTTATTACCTATCTCAGATGCCTTGTCATTGATTTCGGAATACTCACTACTGCCTAGACCACGTTCTAACTCCATCGGAACTATCATCGTTGAACCATCATCAGAGATAAAGCCTGTTAACGCTTGAGGCGGAAGGACGCTTATATCAACGATTGTCTCAATTCCGTTAATATCTTCTGCTGCGATTCCATTTAGTATTTGTATGACCTCATCGGTACGTATATCTCCATTCTCATTATGGAATACAAGGATTCCTGGTGTCCCTTGCTCATTAGGAAATATCTCTTCTGTCTTTTTCTCAGCTATTATAGATTGTGCTTCATCAGGAAGCGATTGAAAATTCGTTACTTGATAATCGCCAAGTCTTGGTCCCGCACTTAGTCCGACCATCAGGACGAGCCAAGTGATAATCGTAACCCACATCCCACGTTTAGTGGAAACCCAATCTGTAATTGGATGTAATAGTTTTTGCAAAATATAAACCTCCTTAAATGTTGTTCGTTTATGAGTTTACTAATGGAATATAAATTCAATATCAACTTTTGTTTACATTTGCCGAAAAACTGTTATTAGTTCTATAAAAAAGGGTGCTTATCCTCTAAAGGAAAGCACCCGTTCGTTGAAGGTAATACAATCTATTTAAGTTACCTTTATAATGTTCTCTATTGATTAACATTTCCATACAAGTCTTTCCGACGATAAACACTTAACACAGCCCCTATTAATATCGCATTAAGCAAGGTTGGCATTAAACCGTAACTAATGAAAGGCAGTGACATTGAAGTCATGGGGAATAACCCCAAGGCCATACCGATATTACTGACTAGCTGAATACCATAAAGGGCAACCCCGCCGATTAGAAGCAGTTGTCCATAAGAATCTTTAATCTTTGGTTGGATCACCATCATCCTAGCTGCAAACAGCAGGAGAATCATAACCAGTAAAACGCCAAAAATCCATCCGTAATGATAGGTAAAACTCACAAAAACAAAATTCGTATGTGCTTCCGGTATGAACTCTCTTGCACCGGAATGTCCAAACCAGCCAGCTTTTGACATAATCTCCTGAATCCGAAGTATAATGAACCCTTCCGTGTCCGCATACTTCTCTGGATTAAGAAACGCCAGCAGTCTTACAATTTGATAAGGCTTAATAAATGGCCAAATCACTAAGGCCGTCAACAAAATGGTTCCAAATGTACCCGCAGAGATCATCCATTTAACCTTTTTAGAGAATTTACTCCACCAAAGCATCACGAACACCATCACAGAATAAAGGTAGATGGTTGAAATAGATGGTAGTGCAAGAAATAGCAGAATGGGGCTGAGAAACAATAATAGAAACTGCCAAATTCTTAATTTTCCATTATTGAAAAACGAAGCCCACGCAAGATAGAAGAACGGCAACGCCATCAGACTTTCAATGGTAACCGGTCCAAACTTTATTAGCTTCAGCCCGTTTATCATCGTGTTCGAGAAAAAAGCCAAGATGAATAGCAGGAACATTCCGATTATGTAAAATAGCCAGCCCTGCTTTTTCCACTTTCGGTAATCCACCAGCATGACGCCTACAGTTGCAGCGAATCCAATAAGAGCAATGAGAAACTTAGAAATGATAAAATGGTAAGTGTCTTTCATATAACCGAGAGAGAACATCGGCAGGAAGCTTAAACCCATGGACACGACTAAAAGAAGAATCAGCCACCAGTCCACCTTTGGGCGATGCAGCTTGTTCATCTGGATACCCAGTTTTGTTGGGCTTCCCATTTGTTCGACCGCTTTGTCTTCCGCCTCACTCTCTGGTAAACCTTTTTCCATCCATACCTTTTTTGCTTCCATAACATGATAATTTAATTCGTTGGCTACATAATTTTTTGCTTCCTTTGATCGAATTTGATTCATAACTTCATTTAGGAAAATATGTTTTTTGTTATTCGTCAATGAACACTCACCTCCCTAGCAATTCCTTTAATACCAACACATGCTTTGCTCGTTTTTGTTCTGCTTTGCTTAATAATTTTCTGCCTTTATTTTTTAACCAATAATATTTGGCTCCTGACTCATCCCATTTGGTATCGATACACCCTGTCTGTTCTAAACGATGTAACATGGTATACAAAAATCCTTCGTTATTCTCAAATTTTTGTATTCCTCGTCCCCGCAGAAGCCCAGTTAATTCATGGCCTGTTTTCTCTTGAACGAGAAGCTGCATAACTGACAACAGGATGTCCTCATCCCGTTCTTCCTGTTGGTTTATTCTTCTGTGAATCTCCTTTTGATGGTCTTCTGAAAATTTCACGGTAGCAAATGTTTTTTTATCCATTTTCTTTTTTAAATTCTTTAAACGGTCCTCCATCATCTATTCCTCCAATTCTTCCTTCAGAAGTTCTTTGGCCCGCCTTAGTCTAGTCTTAACCGTATTTAGACCACTGCCCGTTACCAGTGCAATTTCCTTAAGCGGCAGTTCTTCATAGTAAAAGAGATAGATCACTTCTCGATATTTAATCGGCAATTTCATAATCGCTGCAATTAATTCATCATCTTCTTCCTTTTGGATCACAGCCTGCTCAACAAGCTCTTTCTTGGTACCGTTACTGGGCATTTCTTCACCGGCAATAACCACATTTTTGGTGTACCAGCTTCTATGGAAATCCTTGCAATGATTGATAGCAATCCGCCACAGCCACGTCCTCAATTTAGATTTACCGTTATATGTATGGAGGTTTTTATAGCATTTAACGAAGATATCCTGCGTTAAATCCTCCGCAATCGCTTTATTATTTACATAGGAATAAGCCAGCTGGAGGATCTCTTGTCCATATTGATTCATAATTTCATCAATCAGGAGGTCTTTATCCTCTGTGATGCTTCCTTCAAATATCATCTCTTCCACAACTTCTTCCCCCTTCCCTTATTTAGACGAATTGCCCTGAAGGGAAGTTTTTAAGATTTATCTTATTTTATAAAAAAATGATTCCATCCAACAGAGTAGACTTTCACTTTTCACAAAAATTGCTTAAGGGAATAAGAACTCACTCAACGGTTAAAATGAGGAAAGAACAACACGCGATGGAGGATGCATTATGAATAAAAAACCAAGTGAAAAAGATGTACATGAGGTTATTGAAAGAAGAAGTACAGGAAAAACCAGCTTTGCACAATTTTTGGAGGAGCTGCACACTATCGGGATTATACAATACGATATCGATGTTGCCACAGGCCGGGCCACTTACAAAGCAGAAAACTCAGAGTTAAACACAGAACCTCAAGTTAACTTTGTGATTTCAAATCAATTTGATAGGGACCACGCCTTACAATCAATCGCAAACATTACCCTTCCTTTTTTAGACTTTCTAAGAGAGCTTGGTAACGCAGGAATCGTCTCTTATACCGTTAATATTAATGAGAGAAAAGCTGTTTACACAGGGATAAATGGTGACCAAATAGTAGAACCGCTCCAGCTTTGATTAATTGTAAAAAGTAAAAGGCATTAAAAAAAGAGGTACTAAACCTTATCGATTTGTACCTCCTCATGTATAACCGTATGTTTGATTGAGTTATCACCTAATATATAGGTGGAAGAATTCTTGAAGTCTCTTTATTATTTCAACTTACCTTCTCTTCTTGCTCAGACTCTTCCCAACCTTTACAAACATCCACCCAGTCTTTTGCATACGAGTATCGATAAATTTCTTCATTCGTTAGTTCGATCGCTGAATTGGTGCTGCCACATGCCGGGAAAAGAGTATCAAATCTTTTCATGGAAACATCAAGGTAAACATCTAGTTCATTTTTTAATCCGAAAGGGCATACTCCACCAATTGCATGACCGGTCTGCTCCAGCACTTCTTCCGGAGTCAGCATTCTGGCCTTAAATCCAAAGGCTTGTCGAAATTTCTTGTTATCAATTTTCACATCTCCGGCAGCAACAATTAAAAGGACTTTGTCCCCTACTCTAAAAGATAATGTTTTTGCAATACGGGCCGGAATAACCCCAATTGTTTCGGCTGCTAAATCCACCGTTGCACTTGATGTTTCAAATTCCATCACATCTTGTTCTCTGTCCCATTGCCTGAAATGGGCTTTTACACTTTCGATTGACATCCTGTCCATCCTTTCCTAATTAGTATTATGGAAAATAATAACACACTTTAGTTAGGAAAAGCGAAAGTTTGTAATCAAGAACTTCTTGGAAGTATTGTTCCCTTGAATCCTAGTTTTCTCCGTTGAAGGGAACGATTCTGCTAGTATTATTCCCTTGAGCCCTAGCTTTCGCCGTTGAAGGGAACGATTCTACAAGTATCGCTCCCTTGAACCCTAGCTTTCTCCGTTGAAGGGAACGATTCTACAAGTATTGTTCCCTTGAACCCTGGTTTTTGCCGTTGAAGGGAACGATTCTCCAAGTATCGTTCCCTAGATCCCTCATTTTTGCTGTCCAAGGGAACAATTCCATTTTGTTATTCACGTACTTCGGCATACTTGACACTTCAAGTAAAAGAGAAAAGAAAGGCGCTGGAATTGTCCATGCGCCTTTCTTTTTTCTTTACTTCATTATGATACTGCTACTGGTGATAGTTTCTTTGCAGCTTCTTTTACTTTTTCTAATCCTTCAGCAATAATATTTTCAGCTTGTGCCGGCATTGCATTATGACCTTCAATAATCACTTCATCAACGATTTCCATACCGAAGACGCCGCCAACAACGTTTTTAATATAAGTAGCCGCCATTTCCATTGGTGCTGCTTCAGGTGTTGAGTAAACACCGCCGCGTGCACTTAGAATAATTGCCTTTTTATCTTTCATTAATTGTACAAGTTGACCATTTTCATCATATTTGAAAGTGAAACCAGCTTGGTAAACATAATCAATGAACGTTTGTAATGGCGCTGGAATTGTTAGGTTCCATAAAGGGAATGTGAATACAACTAAATCAGCAGCTGTAAGAGCGTCCATTGCTTTTTGTTTTGCTGCTAGAAGACGCTTTTCCAGGTCAGTCATTTCTTCGCCTGATTGAATTTTACCGAAAGCGTTGAATAAATCTTGGCCAAAGTAAGGCATATCTTCAGCGAAAACATCAAAAGTTGTCACATTCACACCTTCTATGTTTTCCATAAAAGTTTCATACATTCTACTTGAAACTGCTTCTGAAGCTGGACGGTTGTTTGCTTTTACTACTAAAACATTCATATATATAAATCCCCTTTTTATCCTATATTTTGTTATTTTTAAATCATATATCTCGAATTGATAATATATTAAACTAGCATTCTTGTCCATAGTAGATATTTCCTATTTAATTAGTAGACATGAAATTTAATTAATTCCCTCGATTCCTTTAAGACATAAGGATGAAAAACAAAAAAAAAAAAACTAATCGAAGGTTTCCGATTAGCTTTATATATTGGTTAAGATTTTATTGATTTGCTTTTTTTACCCACTCTGCAACGGTTACCGTACGTTTTGCTTGATGTTTTACCGCTGCTTGAACATCTTCAATCATTTTTCCATCTTGGCCAACTGTGACACTTGTTCCATAAGGGTTTCCTCCTGCCCCAAATAGAACGGGATCTGTATAACCTGGTGCAGCAATAATTGCGCCCCAATGCATCATGGAAGTATATAATGAAAGAAGTGTAGCTTCTTGGCCGCCATGTGGATTTTGTGCAGAAGTCATTGCGCTGACTACTTTGTTTACTGTTTTACCTGTTGCCCAAAGTCCTCCTTGAATATCAAGGAATTGCTTCATTTGTGAAGGCATGTTTCCAAATCGAGTCGGAACACTAAAGATCACCGCATCTGCCCATTCAATATCATCCCCTGTTGCAATTGGAACATGTTTCGTTGCTTCCACTGTGTTCTTCCACACTTCATTTCTCTCAATAGTTGACTCAGGAGCTAATTCTTGTACTTTTAATACCTTAACCTCAGCACCAGCTTCCTTTGCTCCTTCTTCAGCCCATTTCGCTAATTGATAATTTGTTCCACCCATGCTGTAAAAAATTACTGCCAGTTTTACATTTGTCATTTTCCTTCCTCCTTTTCTGTTGTATTTCCAAATAATTTAGATAAGATAATCCATTTGTAACACCACCTATTATTTCTTCCTTTTTACATTTCCATTCATTAATTAATCTCCTCTTTTTTCTCATTTGAATCCTTTGAAAGAATCAATTGCTACCTGATACAGCTTGCTTACAATAAATTGCTATTGCAAAAATAAAAAAGCACCCTCATGAAATGAGAGTGCTTTTGATATTATTTAATTTTTATTAAACAGTCTTCCAGTCAGCAGCAAATTTCTCTAGACCTTGGTCAGTTAATGGATGTTTTGATAATTGCTCAATAACCTTAAATGGAATCGTTGCAATATGAGCTCCAGCCAACGCCACGCGTGTAACATGATCTGGATGACGAACAGATGCTGCAATGATTTGTGAATCCAACTTTTGCACTTGGAACATCTTAGCGATTTTTGCGACTAGTTCAACACCATCTTCATTGATATCATCTAAACGGCCTAAGAATGGTGAAACATATGTAGCTCCTGCACGTGCAGCAAGTAACGCCTGGTTAACACTAAAAATTAACGTTACATTGGTTTTAACACCTTTTTTTGTTAAATAACGGCAAGCCTCTAGCCCATCAAGATTCATTGGAAGTTTGATGGTAATGTTCTTATCGCCGCCATTAATCTTGATAAGCTCGTTTGCTTCCGCAATCATTTGCTCAGCTGTCAAGGCATTAGGTGTAACTTCAGCAGAAACAGACTCTACTTCAGGTACAGCATTAAGAATTTCAGCGATACGATCTTCGAATTTCACACCTTCTTTAGCAACTAAAGATGGGTTAGTTGTTACTCCTGATAACACGCCGATTTTATAGGCCTTTTTAATTTCCTCTAGGTTTGCAGTATCAATGAAAAATTTCATAATCTCTTTCCTCCATTATTAATAAAATAAATGCGTTTTTGGTAATTTTACCGACAGCCTGTCCACTAAACTCAGTTTTCATGCCACTTTCAACATTACCATAAAGTTTTCATCCTTTAAAGTACCATAGCGTATTAATCTGCACATTGCAATGACTGATGTTGCCTTTTTAAGGTTTAAAGTTTATCTATTTGTCCATTTTCCCTTCACCTCAGAGGTGCAAAATCTCTTTAATTTCTTCATAATTTAGATATTTCAAAAAAGCAATTTCAGTCAATTTTTATCAACATAAATTTTTTAAAAAATCTTCAATATAATTCATGTTCCTATATGAATAATTCATTTCAATGGTTTAACTAAATCCTTATTCTTTCGGTTTTTAACTTCTTCCATTTTAGCGTAAAAGCTTTCTTCTGCGTCAATTCCAAAATAATTATAAAATTTCAGCATGTAAGCCAGGCAGTCTGATAATTCCTTGCCTACATTCTCTTTAATCTTAATCTTTGCTAACTCAAATGCCTGATTCTCATCCATGCCATCTTCAACATAGGAAGCTGTTAGATTAAACGCCTTACGTAGTTCCTCCGCTACCTCGGCAACCTCAGTCGTTAGCAGCATGTAATTATTTAAAAGAGAATCTCTGCTTTTTGCATAGCTCTCCTCAGAGATTTCCCATCCCATATCTTTTTGATACTGTTTCGCAAAAGTTTGTATCTCTTTCATGATATCCCTTCCGTCCTTTTACCGCTGTATTTGTTAATCAAACGTTTGATTAGTTTTTTCTAACCATTAATCAAGCTATGTTCTGAAATAACCTATACTTTTCTAATGCTATTTTTTCTCTATTATATCAAAAAGAATGCCACCTATAATGAGCAAAACTAATTCCTGTTCTATACTCACAGGGTAGTCTTGAATTGGCTTATTAAATTTATTGAATCTGTTATTGATAAAGATTAACCTGTTGATAGGAATCTTTTTAACTAAGGGGTCAACGATGTGAAATATACTTTATGTTTTTTAAAAAAGGAAAATGAGGTTTTGATGCTATTACGGGCAAAGGAACCAAATAAGGGAAAATGGAATGGTGTTGGCGGAAAGATTGAGATCAGTGAAACCCCTGATGAAGGATGCAAAAGAGAAGTTCTTGAAGAAACAGGATTGATTTTAAGAAAGCAGATTTTCAAGGGCCTTATAGCATTGAATGGCAATGAATGCATTTATGTATTCGTCAGCAATGACTTTGAAGGAGATCTAATACCCTCTGAGGAAGGAAGCCTTGAGTGGAAGAGTATGGAATGGATCTTATCCTCAAGGGATGTTGTTGAGAATATCCCATTATTTATTGAAGATGTATTAGATATCAGTAGTGAACCAAAAGTATACAACTGCAGTTATTCAGAAACTGGGGAAATGACAGGATTTCACGTTAAGCTATTTCAAACCAACTAGTTACAGAGCGATTATTTGAAGGAGGACTTGTCTTGAACAGCAGACAAATTCATAGTTCATTAAAAGTTTTACTCGTTTCAGACTTAGAAAAATCGAAACAGTATTATCGAAATGTCTTAGGATGTGAAGTAACGGATTGGTGGGTAATCCGGGAAGGTTTCACTGGATTAGGTATTAAATTACTTCAAGCAAATTCAACCGAAGATGTGCGACCTAATAGACTTGAAAAAGGATTTTCACAACCTGCTCCAGACATATATTGCTATGTCGAAAACTGGGCAGCATTGGATGAACTATATATGGAATTTAAAGAAAAAGCAGCAACATTTGTTATTGAACCGTGGATTGACGAAGAAGCAGGACCATGGAAGGAGTTTGCTATTTCTGATCCAGATAACTATTGTATAGCTTTTGGAGGCACTAATAAAAATAGCTTATAAAAAGGTTTAAAAAATTTAACCAAACGTTTGATTAGTTCGCCTAGCCCAATAGTACCAAGGGTTTAGCGGTTTCAATCAAACGTTTGATTAGTTTTTAGCTTTACTTAACCGCAACCTTCAACGCTTCATCAATTAACCCAAAAATGTATGCTGTATTCTGCGATTTCTTGGCTGCCTCTTGACGGCTGCTTGTTTCACCCTTTTGCCAACGGTCATAATAGCGATAAACATACTCAAAATCCTTAAAAGTGATCATTCTATCCATTGAAATGTTTACACTAGGTGTATGGTTCCTCGCCTTTTTAATGATGAGATTTTTTTCCCTAACACCTACTAAAAACCATAATGGTACACTCTTATTTTGAGGAACCGTATGTATTTCGTATTCCGATTTTAATGCTCTCTCTCTAAGATTTTCCCATAAAACAGCTGCATCCATATATTCTATCTCCTCTCAAAATCATAAGTTTTCCAAATATTCTCTATTAACATTATAGCAAAAACATTCCTGGCTTAATCTGCATTGTTAAGTTAAAAATAATTTTTCTTTTGGTTTAAGAAAATCCGTTATAGAAAAAATATAACCACAACCAATCGAATCTTTTAGGAGGCTATCCTTGAAAAAGATAATGAAAGTAGTCGGAGCCATTATTGAAAATGGACAAAATGAAATCCTATGTGCACTAAGATCACCTGAAATGTCTATGCCGAATATGTGGGAGTTTCCTGGTGGAAAGGTTGAAGAGAATGAGGATATTTATTCAGCTCTCGTGAGAGAAATTGATGAAGAATTGGGTTGTAGGATTAAGACGTCCAAGGAAATATTCAATAACACTATTCATGAGTACGATACATTTATCATTAATCTACTATCAATTAAGTGTAATGTGATATCTGGTAATCCAACTCCGCGTGAACATTCCAAGCTTATTTGGTTAAAAAGAGAAAATTTAGAATCCCTAAAATGGGCTCCGGCAGACATTCCTGCAGTCCAACAGTTAATACAGGACAAATAAGACTTACTCAAGCGTGTTAACCAGCTTTTAGAGTAAGTCTTATTATTACCACAACATTTTTTTACAGAAATGTAGCATTCTTTCTAATGGTTAAATATAGATAGCACTTCTTTAAAAACTACCGAAGGCTGCTTCAACAGTGAATCATAGCTTACTATCTGCTCTACCTCATTATTTTTAATAGAAACAGTATTATTTTCTCTATTTAAGTAAATTTCAATGTTATCAAAAGAGAAGGTTTCGACCGCTGATGCCTTATCTAGGCTTTGATCATTAAGTTTAATATTAATTTTGTCAGAAACCCTTCGTAACATTTTCCAAAGGGTGGTTTCTTGTTTATTTTTCAAATAAAGCTCTGGTAGTTCGTTAGATTCCTCCAACTGTGTTAGTGTTGTTAGCATATATGTAGCTATTCCATACTTAACAGGTTTAATTAGCCTATTCGTTTGTTTCCATCCTTGAATGTGAAATATAACATATCCATCTTCTAAAGAAATTCTGTCAATCTTACCATACTCAGCAATGCCATTTTGTTTATGAACTTCTGCTGTTGTATATAGAGCGACATATTTGGCTTCCTGCCATCCTTTTTTCAATTTGCTTTCCTGCATTTGAAAATAACTATTCTGAATAAAATTAATATAGGCATCTTGATTTGATACAGTTCCTACTAATACCTTCTCAACGAGACTGGACTCCCATTCCTCTTTTGAACCTTTTGGTAGAATTCCCTCTTGTTGAATTTCCTCAGGACTTTTTTCGATTAAACGTTCAACAAATTGTTCAACTAAATCGGTTGCCTGTGGTAAAAAAGGTAATCCTCCAATGTTAACCTGATTAATACTTTTATAAAGTGGATGCTCACGATAACTTTCTTCATTACCCCAAGGAAATAACACATAAGCACCAAATGCCGTCCTTTCATACGGTCCATTATTCATGACAACTAATGAATCTCTGTACCGATGCATTGTATTAATATCCTCTTCTATTGGACCTGGAGTTTGATAGCGTGACTTGTAATAACTACCTTCCTGAGCATAATCGACTCGATACTTGGCATCAAAAACATAGTTAAAAGTATAATCCTTGCCTTTTTTAGATATTGTCAGCATCGTATCAGGTTTTTGAGAAATAGTAGGAAGACGTCCCTCATACTTCTGATAGGTTAGCGTTATGCTTTCCTTTGTAATTGGATGTTCAAATTTTCTTTCCGCCTTTTGATTTGTGTCTAAATTAACAAACAACCCATCACGATTTACTTGAATGATATCCTGACTTAACATTGTATACTTCCTGCTAAGTATTTGCCCCAACTTTAAGTACGTCCAATATTCATACAAAGTGGCTACATCCTTAACTGACATTTGATACAGTCTACCTTGAAGCATTAACCCTTTGGAAACAGTCAAGTAAATCTGAAACGCATCCCGATAACCCGGTGCCATTTGCAGCACTAGGCTCATTACTGATCGGTCAAGTCTGCCAATCTTCTGCCAGAAGTGACTTTTTATCTTAGATTGAAGAGCTTCTTTCATTTTTACTAACCGGTCAATTAATTCTTTGTCAGGTTCAATCTTCCATCGTTTATTTGGATTTTCAATTGTTTGGATTAAATCTTCTACTTTATCTCCGAGCCTCTGAATCATCCATTTTACATATCGATTCTCTATGGTATCGTAAACTAGTTCCTTCTTTGCTTTAATACCTTCACGTGGCATAATGGCCCTACCGGTAATACTCAACCCGTTCTCTACATCAACAAACTGAGTTCGTCTTTGAAGGTATTTACGAATATAATTATCTGTTTTACTAAGCTGATCCCCTCGTGCCCTAACATACATAGTTTCCAGTGTATGATGCGGCTGCCGTTCAATCCTATTTATCGCCTGTATAAACTGTTGAAAATGCTTTTCCATTAATCGGTAAAATTCGGCACGGCTCGGATTACCATCCAATTTAATATTTGCTCCCAAATATGTTTTTCTTATGAAGTGGAAGGCCAAATTATAAATTTCATCATTTACTTCCCTCAATAGTCTTTCATAATCGTTTCGATAATCTAACTTGGAAGGAAATATCTCAATTGTTACCTCTAATAACGTTTTCTCCTTATACCGAACCTCAAAGGTCGAATACCCAACCTCATTTTGAAACTGAAGATTCCCCATTAATACAGGGATTCCAGCCATATCAGTATTTGATATTGACTTACGTAGAATGGGGTGCTCATGATAAAAAAACAATTCCTGCATTTGTTTAGGTACAATAATCACTTGGTAAATTCCATTTTCAAAAAAAATCGGCCTTACCTGTTGTTCAGATGTTAGTTCACCAAGTTCAATATTATAGACATTTATGGTTTCAATAGAATCTCCTATTGCTGAAAACTTCATGACGTCATGATTATCTAACTTTCGGTACTGCAGGAGTCCTTCATAGCGATGATGATATGGCTTCCCTTTTATCACTAAAGAAAAATCCGTTGTTTCAATTTTGACTAATTCAACATCTTCACGAGATCCAGAAGGAAGTGAATCCATCATCCCCTAACCTCCTAAGCATCTCTAATACCTTTGCAGCACTATTAGGATATTTAGCCTCGTCAATTTCTTGTTGGTAACTATCTTGTCCTTCTTTATAAACTCTACCAGTAAATAGGCGGTAGAGTTCCGATAATAATTGTTCAACACGCCTATCACTACCAGAGATACGGGGCAATATTTTTTGGAGTATACAATAATCAAAGGCTTTTTTTTCTTCTAAAGGATTTCCATCTTCGTTATAATCCAAATAAAAACAAATCTCATCGCGAACGCGATAACCTACATGTGCATTAATAAGCTGCAGCGGCTTATTTATCTTTTCCAGTTCATCCGTAACCTTTAAGACAAGGTCTTTATTTGCACTATATAAATCCTTTAGATGAAGATATCTTGAACGAAATTTACTATCTGGAACACAAATGGCTTCGACAATTTTACTTTCCTCAAGAAAAGATAAATTGGACAACTCTACGCGATTTAACTCAATTGTATTTGCACGGTCGAGTACCTTTTTACTAAAAGGATGTGTAGTTTCATCCATATTGACTGTTCCAATTATATATAGATTTGCAGGAAGCTTTATATTCCTTTTCGCGATTTCCTCAGTTAGTAAATTAGAAGATATAATTTTACCATCCTGCCATTTCCGACTTTCCATAACGCTTAAAATATCACTGAAATAATGCTCCACTCTTGCCAGGTTCATCTCATCCAGTATAACGAAAAAAGGGAGGTCAGGATTTTTTTCAGCATTTTCTATCACCTTGGTAAGTGGACCCTTCTTAAAATCACCTTTAATATCGACATAACCTAGTAAATCTGAACTATCATTCCAGTCAGGTCGAACTGGAATCAATGCTAGTTGACCATTCTTTTCAGTTGCCCCAATACTTTCTGCAAACAATTGGACAATCTTTGTCTTTCCAGTTCCAGAAATACCAGATAGAATTACGAATGGCTTGGTTTTAATTGATAAAAAGAGATTTGTTACTTCTTCAATTGAATAATGAAACCCTTTGAATTTTATGTAGGAGTGGACATGATTAATGAGTTCTTTATTCGTTAAAAAAGGACTTGATGGGTCTCTTAAGATTGGCTTTCCTTTTTTAACTGGTAAATAGTTACTACTTTTTTTATGTTCTATGTATTCAGTGAAGTGATTTAAGGCAGCACTATACATTCTGTTACCCCTTTTGTTCTTATCTTGAAACGATTGGTTGTTTAAAATACTATCAATTATATTTTTGTCAGTAATGTTAAATAAATTATTCTCATTCAAACCATATTTAATTAACTCTGTAGATAGAGTATCAATTGCACCAGCATATCTATTTATTGTATAGGAGGAAAGCTCAGTAGTATCTTCCAACCACTTAATAAAATTATCTTTGTCCATGTTTAATTCCCCACTCATATTCTTTTTTAGGAGTCCCACCATACTTCCGAAATTTAGATGTAAATTATATAATATTGTGATTTTTCTTAGTAAGCTAAAGCAGCTTGAGATTGTTATTTAAATTGGTAACGAAAAAGAATATCTATTTAAAAGAATCTTAATGCAACTGATATTCTGATGTTAATTTAATTGTGGACCAGCCATGTTTTTGCCCACGACTAAATTTGACTCTGAGGCTTAATGTTTCGAGATCATCATTCCAGGCTAATGTATTTTGTATTAGAGAAGGTTTTTTCACGTAGACCTTAATTTCACTATCAATATTTGAATGTTCTTTACAATAACTAATACTTTCCTCATAATAAGTAACAGCCATTATAGCCTTTCCTAGAAGATTTTCTATTCCATTTTTTAATTGTTCTTGAGTTGCCTCTTTAAGGTGCAATCCAAGTTCATTAGCAAGAACCTCCAGACTTTCCATATGTGTTAATTCACCAATCTGAAATTTTTCTTTAACTTCGTTTACAATATGAGTCATATTGCCCGCATTAAAATATGTAGGTCCAAGTATTGTTCCTATACCAGGATTCTTTGTGGTAATTTTGCTACTCTTTTTGGCAAGAGCCTTTAAAGATATACTTTCTATTACATATTCTTCGTTTACCGTAAGAATTAACTGGATATCACCTGTATTTAAGGGGTCGATAATATAGCTATCAGGAACTAATTCAACACTTTCAATTTTAAAGTCAATATACTTCTCACTCAACTTTTCCCTAATAACAGTTACCACGGTAGAAGTTGATTTATACAATTTTTCTAATGCTTCTGGATTAACGGAGGTATAATACTTATCCATTAATTTTACACATTCATCAGCCTCAACTTGGAAAACATTAGGGTATTCTTTTAGAAAATAGTAATAGGTTAATGCTTCATGACATTTTCCAATTGCATTGCTAGAGTTTGATGAGTGAATGTATTGATGTACACTTATTAGGTCCATCATCTTTTGTATTGTTTTGCTATTCATATCCTCTATTTCAGTTACATCTCTGAAACTTTCATAACTCGCGGCAAGCTTAATTGATGAGGTCGGGCTACTTTCAAATTTGAATCGCAACGTTAACGCTACCTTACCATATTTAATTCCAACTGTACTTTTTCCTATTTTATAAATTTGTATGTCTCCAAATTGAGGCGTGCCAGGACTAAATTCTTCAACATAAACATCGTTTTCACCTTTTCCATAACTTGTTATTACATTGAAATCCTCTGTCATGAAAAAGTCATTGTATGCGTTGAAAAAGCCATCGTTTCTTTCATTAAAAGTATTCTTTAGTAAATGAAAACATGTTTCACGTAAGCTATATAAAAAATCATCTCTGTAAGGGTTAATAGTTTCTGTGAATTTTGGAAAATATTCTGATACAAGCTTCTTTAACATTCGTTTGTCTGAAAAGTAGTGTGTTCCTTCTTTTATCTCTACTAATTTTTCCAGAAAAATTTGATAATAACGCTCGAATGTTTGGTTGAACATCAATTGTAACTTTTCTGATAAAAAGTATTTTTTTAGAAAACTTTTGGCTCCAGGATTCTTAGGTTGAATTCTTCCTCCTTTCTTTATAATAAAAAGATTTATTGATATTTTACGATTATCATTCAAATACAAAGTAAGGTCCTTTGCTTGATCTGGGTTTGATGTCTCAAATTTTGAAGTTACAGATATAATATTTGGAAATTGGGAAGTAATAAAATTAACAGTTTTTGTAACAGTACTTGGAAAGTAATCAAAAGAATTCTTTCCTATATGTAATAATAAAGCCTGGTAAACGGACTTAACGTGTTGGTCACCACTAAATCTTGGAGATTTCCCCATATTCTTCACCTCCCATTAATTATACTGCAAACAAATAGAACTGTTAATTACTGGATGTTACAAAATACTGGCCTTGTCCTTTAAGAAATGTTAAAATATCTATATATAAATTTGGGAGGTATGTAGAAATGAAACTAGAAGAAAGAGGTCGAGCTAAATACCGCCCCTTAAAAGACTACGACAAAGAACAAGTACAAGCACTCCTATTTGATAAGATAAAAGAAGAAGAAAAACTAATTCAAAATATTGAATCTGACTTTGAATTACCAAATCTTGATTATCGTGATGATAAAATTAATGTAATAAGCCTTTTTTCTGGCTGTGGAGGGCTCGACTTAGGAGTAGAATTAGCTGGACTATCTGCAATTATTGGAGAAGATGAAGCTCTAGAAGCTTTTAAAGACAAAAAGAATTTCAATGACCTTCGAGGCAATAGTATTTTTCATACTATTTATTCCAATGATCTTTTTAAAGAAGCAAATGAATCATATAGGATAAACTTCCCCCCTCATGTATATCAACATGAATTAGATATTCGTAAAGTAAAAAGTTTCCCTAAGGCTGATTTGGTTCTGGGCGGTTTCCCTTGTCCTGGCTTTAGCGAAGCAGGTCCACGCTTAATTGATGACGAAAGAAACTTTCTTTATATACATTTTATCCGTTGCCTACTCCAAGCCAAACCATTTGCATTTATTGCTGAAAATGTTAAAGGCATGATGACATTAGGTAAGGGTGAAGTTATTAATCAAATTGCAGAGGATTTTGCCTCAGCTGGTTACGATGTACAGGTCAAATTAGTTAATTCACGGGACTATGGGGTACCACAACTTAGAGAAAGGGTATTTATTGTTGGAATTCGTGAAGATTTAAACTTTAAATATGAACATCCTAAACCTACACATGGAAAAGATAAATTACCATATGTCACATTAGAAGATGCTATAAAAGATCTAGAAATTAATCCTGGAGATTGGTTTGAAGGTGGCTTTTCTCCTATCTATTTATCCCGTAATCGCAAGAAAAAATGGAATGAGCAAAGCTTTACTATTCAGGCCTCTGGGAGACAAGCTCCACTACATCCCAGCGGACCAGAAATGGTAAAATTGGATAAAGATAAATGGGAGTTACCTGGGGATGAATCTCAACATCGCCGGTTATCAGTAAAAGAAATTGCACGTATACAGACATTTCCAGATTGGTTTGAGTTCTTCGATGGTGGAAATATGAATGTGCAAAAAAATAACCGGTTAGATAAGCAGTACAAACAAATTGGAAATGCTGTGCCTGTTTTGTTAGCTAAAGCAATGGCTAGGCCTCTTGCTATTTGGGCTAAGGAAAATATCGATACTATTAAAGACAATGCTCCAGTACTGTCGAAATAATTAAAAAAATGACCCCGCCTAGCCCTAGGTGGGGTATACAAATATTAAATAACACTTATTCCTCGACCATAATTATATTTGTCATTAATTCATTCTTCTCAATAAATGAAAATTCAGTACACTGTTTTAAGATTGGCTTATTTCCCAATAAAAAAAACTCATTTTCAGTAGGGTGGAATATATACCACCTTTTTCCATTGACTTCTATTGTTAAGCTCTGTATGTTATCAGAGTTAAAATCTAAAAAGTTATAAAGAGTTTTTATTACTGTAAAATATACAAATATTATTAATATTAGATAAAAAAATAGTACTGCTACTAAAACACCATATTGCTCAATGTTGGTTAATTTCTCATTATAAAACTCTGAATAAATCTGAGTGCCGATATAATAGGCGGGTAATAATAGCCAAGAGAACCCATAAAATAAAAATAAAATATAAACTATTATTTGATAACCTTTTTTTATTTCTCCAAATAAATCAATAAAACTTTTTCCCACAAAATCAAATACAAAAATTACACTAAATAACACAAAAGTAATAATTGTAATGGTCATCATTAGCTTAGGATTGTACAATTCTTTGTCTGAAAAGAACTGGTCAGTTATCATCCATAATAAAAGCAGATAAAAAAGAATCTCAGATAGAGTCTTTATTCCTTTAATATAGAATCTCTTTTCCTTTGTAAAAAATTTAAATTCAACATGACTGGCAGATATTAGAGTTATCGGATTCATTTTCATAAGAATATAAATAAGCGAGAAAATAATACCAGGTAACCCAAACTTAGCTAATACTTCTTTTATTATTTCAACCATTCAGCACTACCTTCTCAAAAAAATTTACAGGTGTTTTCCTTTGATTCAATATTTCTATGACTCTATTGGAAACAACCTCCAAATGAGACTTCTATGGGAGTTTGCATTTCCAACCCGGAAAGACAGTCAGTAACGCATTTAAAATAAATTCCCCCTGCTTGTCCATTTCACTAGGTAAACCTGATTAGGAATAGGGCATCCCACATCCTCCTGAAGTTCCTTATAGATAATTCCTTAGTCCGACTATAAAACCAAAATACACTTATCTTTAAGATGCGTGTATTTTGGTTAAAGTTTTCTTACATCAATTCAAGATATTGTATAATACATGTGTAAAATATGATGGGTATTTTTTTAGTTTATCAGTAATTTCTTCTCTTTCTCTTCTGATTAGTCTCTTCAAGACCAGTTTGCTTCTTGGTTTTATGTATTTTTCCAAACTAAGAGATAAGTCTAAAGAAATTACTCTATCAGCGAAACCTAATTCATATAGCATTATAGTTAATTTGTTAGGTAAACCATATTTAATCTGTTTTTGCAACTGATTAAGTTTAAAAGTAACCTCGTTTTCCTCGCCTAATATTGATTTAGTGACTTCAGCAACCGCTCCAACTAAGAGCATACATTCATACGCAAATGCACTTTCACAAATTTCAACAACCTGTTCTATTTTAAATTTCCTTCTTTGTTTTTTAGTTTTAATTCTAACATCATTTTCTATAAGTACTTTCAATAAATCAACATATGGTCTACCATTAATCCATTTTAAAGCTATTTCCATTAAAACATCGGGTTTATCGCACTTATTAAAAGTACTATTATCAATTTTATTTGATAGTAAAGGCCAAAGCAGATATAATAGTTTCTCCATGCTATCACAATTTTTAATTTCCTCTAATTTCAAATTGCACCAATTTTCAATATCTAAACTTGTTTTTACTCCGTATAACATTTTTCCAAAGAGTTTCTTTTTTGAGTCTTGAGGTATCTTTGAAGAAATGTTTTGAGCAAGCAATCTAAACAATTCCACAATCTGACTTTTTACTTGGTTACTAGCTAAGGTGTAAGCAAACGTACCTTCAGCAAGAGTAGTTATATTAATCTCAACATTACCTTGTTTAACATGCTCCCAATTAGCCATCAGATAACTTTCAATTGAAGAAATGGCTTCTATCTTAAACATTATTTGTCTAGTAAGACCATCTAATGTATATCCTTCAGTTGCATATTGTGTTGCAATAGATTCTAACCCATCAAAGATTCTATCCGGTTCCTCAATATATGCTTTAAAAAACTTCATATTGTCAAAGGTATATTTTTTCCTCTTATTATCACTAAATAATGGATCAAATATTCTTAGGATTGAACTCCCAATAGGTTCTGAGTTATTCGAGTCTAGGATTTCTTTTACTTGGTTCCAACGCCATTTGTCTCTTCTAATATTTCGTTTATCATATATACTAGGATCTGCAAAAAGAATACTGCCCTCAGTGTGCATACCAGATCTACCTACTCGTCCAATTAAATTATGGAAATCGCGAACCTTTATTTTTTCAGTTCCATGATAAAGGCTCAATACAATTAGATATCTGATGGGAAGGTTAACCCCTTGAGCTAATGTCGATGTGCAAATAACAAATTTAGCTAGATTTTCTTTTAACGCATGTTCAACCGCAAGTCTAATACCCGTAGGTATATTTCCATGATGTGATAATATACCTAATTCTACACTTTTTGTGATTGCTTCATCAGAACCAAGATGACTCTTATATAAATAATATAGACTTTTCATTTCACCTTCATCTGAATAATCATAAGGTTTCTTTAATGCTAAGCCTCTCTCATATGCATCTACAACTTTTTCACAAAGACTTGAAACTATATTCTTTTTCCCAGCGAATATTGCTATACTTCCATTTGAAACAAGTTTCAATCCTAAAAATAAGGAAACGGTACTTCCATCATTTCTCTCTGGAAATATTCTCTCGTTTCTCTCCTGTCCCTTTAAATTTAACTGTTGTTGTTGTAGAATTCTAGGCACATAAAAATCACGTTCGTCTGGGTTTTCTATATTAATAAATTCAAGTCTTCCTAGACTATCAAGCCAACTTGTAAAAGCAACAGTTCGAAAAGTAGGTGACAAATTAATTCCGGAAATAACTTTATTCTCTTCCCCATTAAGCCAGTCCCCTACAATTTCAGCATTACTTATTACCGCAGATATTAGAACTTTTTGAATACTTCCCGCCACCATACCTTTCAGAGACGTTAAAAGTAACTCATAATTTATTCCACGATTACCACTATCAAACTGATGACCTTCATCATATATAAGTAAACCTATTTTCTTAGCGAACTCCGGAAAGTGACGAAGTATGTAAATAAGCTTCTCTGGAGTTACAACCAGTATTTGATCATCACTAAGTATTGAGAATACTTCAAAATCAATCTGAAGTATATCTGACAATTCGTTAACATAAATAGATTCACCATTAAAAGACTTGTTGAGACTCTCGCTAATTTCGTGACATAAGGCTTTGAATGGAGCTACAATTACAGCTACGGTTGTTCTTTGGGAAAGAAATGCGCTTCGAATTATTATTTCTGTTGCTTTTGTTTTACCAGCACTAGTTGGCAACTGAACTATTGCGGATTGTCCTTTGAAAACACCTTGTTTTCCTAATAAATGTTGTGCTGGCCAGAATTCACTTACAAAGAACTTATTTCTTAAAATAGGTTCCCAGTCTTCAATATCAATACCAGAATAGACAGGTAAACATTTCCTGCTTGAGTTGGCAATTCTTTTTTTCACAACTGCACTTATCACATCTGAAAATAGTAACTCCCTCGGAGTTCCATCGCTATATGCTTTAAATCTTAATTTTGAAATTTCCTTTTGAATATCTTGTTCATGACCTTCAGTATAATATTTAATTAACAACATTGATATATCTTCTATTTCCTTAGTATATGACCCTTCAACTACTTTTAGATCAATTGTGAAATCCCCAACAAGAAGCCATATGAGTAATTTTTCTAAATTAGAACACTCCAAGTTAAGTTCATTTTTATTAATACGATTTACTAAAACTATAGAACTTCCTGGTAAATCACATAAATAGTAAGAGGCAGAACCAAGTAATAAAACATAGTCATCCATATCAGATTGTAATTTGGTTTGTAAATACGCATCAAAGAAATAAGCTGAAAAATGCAGATCCTCTCGCAATTCCTTTAAATATTGCTCATTGGGAGAATCTTGGTTTAATTGAGCAGATATTTCACCTAATAAACCTATCGACAAAGTAAAGAGATTTGCTGGATCTCTTGTAAGGTTTATATGGTGCTCTTCTTCAACACCATATTCATTCATTTTTGCCTTTGACCTAGTAGCACCTAGTAAAAGTTTGGATTGTCTTTCAGGCTTCATCGGCAGCTCTCCTATATAAATCATGAACAAGTGTCATCATATCAGTTCCATGAATTACAAGTAATTTAAGATTTTTTTTATTAGGATGTGTATCTGTCATAGTATCCGTAATCAATCCCGGGTCGTACAGATTAGTTGAAAATAAAGCAACAGCTCCAGAAACCTCTTTATATGGTCGATCTATTGGATTTTGAAATCTGTTAATACTTTTAGCTTCTTGTAGTTTATTTCTATTAAATAGTATTTGTTTAATGGCATTTAATGACTCAGCTTTTCTAGTTTCATCTTTGATAGAATCATTAACAGCATCTTGAAGTCTCGGGTTAGCATTTTTTCCAGAAAATTGTGCTTTAGATTCAAAAATTGCTAGAGTATCCTTAGGTGAATCTTGTCCATTTCTAATAATCTTGAAAGCCAAAGTATCACTACCCTTAGTCGATTCATTACGAACCGTTTTGTTACCATATCTAGTACGTGGAACCCAATATTCAAGTATAAACTCAAGATAATCTGCGACTAATATTTCACCAAAATCTCCCGCACGTGTACTGGGTCCAGGAGCTTTTGAAGAGTCTGGAAATTTAATCTTATTTAAATACTCAGCCCTTGTATAATTATAACCTTCTCGGAAGAAATCAATTTCATCATCAAAACAATAATGTTCTCGAAAGTGCTTTGCCCACATTGATAATACTGATTCATCAAATTCATGATTAAATTCCAAAATTTCAATATTATCTCCATTTGAGTTAGTAATAGTATGCCCCGTGTTTTTAAACCATCTTATATGTTCTGGTATAGTTGTAATCATATAATTCATTCCCTATCATGTATAATTAAATAAATTATTAACTTGTCCATAAGGATCATGCAGTTTTAAAAAGATTATATATATAGTTGATTGAGAAGAGTAGACAAATTATATATATATATCCTTTCTTTTCTTCTATATAAATCTTTGTAAATATATTAATATACTCAGTTAATATTAACATAAATATCCATTCTAGCTATTTAGAAGCCCTAAATACGAACCTTTTAATTAAATGAGGCATATTAAAAGATTAGAAAAAAGGAGCGATAGAAATTCGAACAGTGCCAGGCACTATTCTGAGCTTATCCTCAATTTTAAAATTGCAAGCAAACCAACCATGACACTCATATTCGATAACAGAGAATTGTAGATTTTATCCATGTGAACCATTCCACTTTTTACGGTGATTGAGTATTTTAATCGTTATAGATTTAACCTTTCTGCAGCGAAAAGATGAGCGATTAATTTAACCGCTCATCTTTTCCTTTATTCAAATATTATTTATTTACTTGCCAATAAATCTCCTTATTCCCTTAGGAGAGTTAGGGACACTTGAAACATAAAAAATGCGAACGGTGCCAGGCACCATTCGCTTTAATATAGTTATCCACCTATTAATAAGTTCTACTTGTAATCATTTTTTGGTCCTTTATCCATTATAACTTCTACCATATTGGAAGAACCCATCTTAAGTTTAGGTCTATTCTCTGAGTTCGGTGAGCTATAAAGCTCCAATGGGCTTATCATTACTCCATCTGGTGTGTTATGAAGGATTCCGGGTACACAAGTATAAATTCTATCATTGTTGTTTGCATTTTTTGCAGATATGGTAACGGAGGTTCCATTATGATTATCGATACTCATGGACACCTTGTATCTATAGAATGAACCTGTCCCATTTGACTGTGCAGAATAAACTACAGGTACAACTGCTAGAATATCATTATTTAACCTTAATTTAATTACTTCCGTCTTAGTGGGTCCGCTATTTCTCCTAACATCCCCCATATGTTCTACTGCTCCGTTGCCAAAACTTCTGAGCGGAGGTGTTCCTTTTGCCCCAAACATAGCAACATCTATCTGCATACCGTTCTTTGTATAGACTAATGCATAGATATCATAATCTGTCCCAGTCTTCCAGGATACCGTAGCCGTAAGTTCTGGTGTCTTTTCAATCATCACTGGTCTTTGGCCTTTTTCGAGACTTACTTTACCCTTTACCTTTTCAAGGCTGATCAGTGACTTATTTTCAGGAGCAGTTTGAGCCGTAACAGGTTCTTTTGCGGTTTGTTTTTGAATAGGTTGAGGTTCAGCAGGCTTGCTTTGCTCATCAGCTTCAACCTCAACACCGTAATTTTTACATAACCCTTCAAGCCCCGAATTAAATCCGCGCCAGATTGATTTTACTTTTGTCTGGCCATTCCTTAGATATAACTCTAATACAACAATTCCATTTTCATTTGTGAAACTTGATGGGGTTAACTGAATAGTACTATTATCGGCAGATACCTCTGCCTTTAAATTCTTAACATTAGAAAATCCCGTGTTATTATCCTCTGTAAGAGTGATCGCTATTTTCGTAATACCTGCAGGAACTTTACTCATATCAAAATTCAATTTATGTACTTTTGTATTACTTGCTGTCTCAGATGGTAAAAGGGTCGCTACACCAGAAGGACTATTTGGTTGGTTATAAAAGATAATCCCGCTATCTCCTTGTACCACGTCTGAATCAGTTAAAAGAAAAGCTGTTAAAGAGACATCGATCGAATTAGAAATCTCATAGCTGACCGTAACATTACCTTTTGGCGAACTTAAAGCTGTATTTGCTCCCATCTGGAGAAATTGATTCATTATAAACCACTCCATTCCTTTATCTATTTATTAACCCTCATTTACTTACGATACGGTAACCGTATCATAATTTCCAATGAATAAGATTTCTATGTGTAAAAATTATTTACTTTAACCTACAGGTCTTTTATCTGCCAATCAATCTCATTACTCCCAATTTCCCTCAAGTACATATTCGCTTTAGAAAACGGCTTGCTGCCGAAGAAGCCATTATGGGCAGAAAATGGGCTCGGGTGTGGAGATTTAATCATGTAGTGATGAGGTGAAGTAATCAATTGTTGTTTTTGCTGTGCGAAATTCCCCCACAGGATGAAAATGACAGGTGTCTCCCTTTGATTCAGTAATTCTATCACTCTATTGGTAAACAACTCCCAACCGAGACCTTTATGTGAGTTTGCATTTCCAGCCTGGACAGTGAGTACCGTATTCAGCATCAATACCCCCTGTTTTGCCCAATCCACTAGGTAACCATGATTAGGAATAGAGCAACCCGTATCTTCCTGAAGCTCCTTATAGATATTGCGTAAAGATGGAGGAATCTTTACTCCGGGTTTAACGGAGAAGCTTAAACCATGAGCTTGTCCTTGGCCATGATAGGGATCCTGACCAATGATGACTACCTTCGTATCTTTATAAGATGTGTAGTGGAGCGCATTAAAAATATCCTGTTGATCGGGATAAATAACCTTCGTTTGATATTCCGTTTTTAACTTTTCTCTTAATTGTCGATAATATGTTTTTTCAAATTCCTCCTCCAATAAAAGAGCCCAATCATTTTTTAAAATTGCCATTCTCTTTCACTCTCTTTTCAAGTTCGTTAATTTTAATTATAAGTATAGAAATCTTTGCACCATAAAAAATACAAACGGTGCCAGGCACCAATAAGCATTGATCCAGCAAAAATTAGTTCGGCATTTACTCGATATTACTTTCATTCTACTAAGTACACAATTCTGTAACAACTTTCGGCAATCGACCGTGTCCTTTTGCTCTCTGGATTTATATATAGAGGGTAGAAAGGGTGGTGCATTTTTATGAATTTGAAATCAGGCAGAATTGAAGGGTTTGAACGGTATTCTCAGTTTGAAAGTGTGAAGGAGTTTAATACACATGTGGAGATGTGGTTAGCGGTGAAAAAACAGGAATTTTCGAAGGGGGAGCTAGTTGGATTGAAACGACTGGTTCGTTTTTCTGCAAAAGTTCCTGGGGTTTGCAATGCAAAGATTGGAACTTTGCTAAAAGCGATTAATGAAGAGTATCAAGGGAATGGAATTTCCCGCTCTACTTTTAAACGAATGATCATCAAGGCGAAGGATTTAGGTATCCTTGCCATCTATGAAACAGAACGAAAAAATGGTTCACAATCTAGTAACTTATATAGCTTTCAGCGTTTCCCACAAAGTGAACCACCCAAAGTGAAAAAATTGGACCAGCCTAAAGAAACTAATAATCTTTTAAAAACTAATAATCAAAAGAATAATAAACGTAACGAAGCGCCGATTGAACTCGATTACACATTTGTTTGTGATCAAGTTCCTCAAGCTTTTGTTCAAGCTGTAAAATACTTCTTTTCTGATGCAAAAACGATTGAAGAATACTGGCATATGGTCCAAATCGCAGCTTTTCGATTTGAATGTGACAAAAACACAGAAGAGATTCTCGCTATTGCTATTCAGTCCTTTAAGCAGCTGGTCCGTAAATTAAAATCTAATAAAACTGTAGTAAAACCGATTGCCTTCTTTTATGGCATTTTAATCAACAAAATAAAAGAATTTTATCTCGGACAGTTGTTTGAAAATCAATGTGAGAGTAAGCCGTTCCGTTATGTGCTTGAGTCTGGAGAAGTCATGTACTATGATTGGCTGAACGCTTAATTAGAAGATGCTTAGCGCCATCTTCCGTTTCTCATCGTACCGCAAATATTTTTGTAATTGATTAATTTTTTGGACCAATAAAAAAGATGTTGGATACATAGACCAACACCTCTTTACTAAATATTATTAATCGTTCCAACTTTGGACTGCATCACCAGAATCTATGACACCATTATCATTTGCATCACCATTGTTACGTGATTGTACCGCTTTAACATAAATATCAATATAGCCATTTTTTGCCCGTTGAT
The DNA here is from genome assembly GCF_019749295.1 of Neobacillus niacini. GTDB lineage: Bacteria > Bacillota > Bacilli > Bacillales > Cytobacillaceae > Neobacillus > Neobacillus niacini_D. The sequence continues at coordinate 21,915 of NZ_JACWFG010000020.1, read as the reverse complement.
AATGATTCGGTGCGTTTCTAGGGAATGTGTAAGTTAAATCTAATGTTGCAGTCTCACCTGGTTTAATTAGTTTTACTGCATTATCATAAGTGATTGTTAGAGGTGTATTATTGCCCTCAAACGCCTCAAATAATTCACCCTGCTTAGTTGAATTAGATTGTTCTTGATCGAAAGTAACCCAAGCATTCAAATTCCCATCATTTTTGACCTTAACTTTAACTGTTTCAGAATCCCCTGGTGCTAAATTTTCCATATGGAGTGATTCTGCTAAAACTGGCCCTCCGTTTACAGCATTGATTTCTAATTTTCCTGGCTTAAAATTACTGCCTTCGAATGCACCCTCACTTGTCCACAATGCAAATGTGCCTGCACCAATAAGTGATGCTCCCATGGCTGATGTAAGTAAGAATGCTCCCATTTTTCTTTTTAAACTCATCTTCCTAGCCTCCCTTTTTTGTCTACTATCCTGATACATATTTGGATAAATAATAGTATGTGAACTCCTTTTTAGGAGAATCAACCAGTTGGTTTTACCTCTTTTGGGTTAACTTTTGAAATTTCTCTCCAAAAATTAATAACAGACCAAAGTATCATTAAAACACCAGGTACAATAAGCAGGAAAATTGCACCGTTGTTTGACTGGATAAAAGCCAGTAATTTTCCTATAAAGGGAAGCGTGAAACCACTATATGCCCCGACTATGTTTTGACTATTTACATGTGCTGTATCCTTGGTGTCATTGTTATCACCCTTGGTAATAAACTGGACTGATTCGTTTACCCGCTCTACCTCAACAATTCTATGAGTAATTAAGGTGTTGGGATTATCACTTGCCTTGAAAGTAATCACATCACCTTTTTTAAGTTCGGAAGCAGCAGGAACTGGTTTTACAGCGATAATTGAACCCGTCTTGATACTTGGCTCCATTGACCCTGATAAAACCGTCATAATCTCATAACCGAAAACTTTTGCCGTTCCGCCATTTACCTTTGTGGTTATCACAGTCATAACCATGCAGATTAATAATCCATAGATAATTATTGAAGAAATTCTACCTGCCCATTTTCTAAATGTTTTCATTTTTTTCACCTGCCATGTTTTTTTGACTTACTAGTTTACTAGATAAATTGTGCCCGCTATTTTATTGATTAACATTAATTTTGTTACTAACCATTACTGGTGTCCCTTCTATTATTAGATCCTTTCCTATCGGTTTTTCGTGATTTTGAAAAGCTACAAACATGTAAAAGCCATTCTTACTTGGAGTATATGTAAGCTTAATTGGTGCAGCTTTGGCTGCCATTTTAGGAATTACACCCTGATATACTAATTCACCCGTTTCACCATTAGGACTCACAGGATTTCCATTCCTTCTATAGTAAATGTAGTATTTTGAGTCTGCTGCCATATCACCTGTACCCTCATTTTGGATATAGGCAAATATTTCATTTTTTTCTCTGCCAATATTCACAAAAGATAAGGCACTATTATCGAAAGGAATCTCTATAGATATGGTTGTTTTGATTTTTGTTTGACTGGTAAAAAGAGCATTGGTAGTTGTCATCTGTACATGTAGTGAGGTAATTATCATTAATATCCATAAAAATCCAATGTTTAAAATTACAAAATTGCCTTTATTATTTCTTATTAATACTCTTAATCTAGTAGTAGATTTGATGATCCTCACTCCCACAAATTCGATTCAGTGAACAAGCCAGGAAACTACGTTCTTTTTATAGAACAATTTAATTAAAGTATAGATTATTTAAATATAATAATAAAACCTCAAAAACCGCTGGATTTCCTCAATAAAGAACAAAAATCGTTCTTTTTATCGTATAATCTCCTATTTTCTTATCTTAACGATCTTTTTTTACAAAAAAATCTGTTCAATATTTAAGAAAGCAAAAAAGGCAGCTTTTTGCTGCCCAGTGTGTCTGGTTGTTAGTAATGTAATTACATAAATCTATAAATTCATATAAATGACAGTGGAAGAGACGTAAAAGGTTCTTTTTTCAAACACAGTATATTAACATTTCCTACTATGGTACTATTAATAATACTTTTTATGGTAAAATTCAGTTGAACTAATAGACCTGTGTATATGATTTCCATTGTAATTACTGTCTAAATTTGCTGTAATAATATATGTTTTAAAGTTTTTTTGATGATTCTAAATGGTCCTTAATAGCCTCTACAGGTGAAATGTGTTTATTATTTGAGTCATAATATTTTGTTATCTAATTTGCAGTTCATTTCTTAGAGGTGAAATAAAAGGTGAATATACAAAAAATTCATAGTAAAAATATTTTGTTAATCCGTATTTTATGGGGTTGTTTTATTCTATGTATGCTGGTCCAAGTCTTAAAACATAAGGATCCTGCTTTTATGAGTATCCTTTTTGGCAGTGGAGTATTAGTATGCGGCACCATATCCATTTTCATTTTCAAGAAAGTTTTTATTAAACAAACCATGTATTTATGTGTACTGGGGATGTCATTTGTTACATTTGTACTTATTGAAAATGAGCCTGTTATATCTAATTTCTACCTCATTTTTCTAGTCATTTTTATATTATCCTTATATCAGGATTACCGCCCAGTCATTTTAATGAGTATACTGAGTATTTTTATTGGTGCCTATTTTTATAGATACGAAGAACGTCTTAATTATTCATATCACGAAGGTGACTATTCTTACTTTTTATTTACACTTTCTGTTACCTTTCTAGTAGCCTTCCTGCAAATTCGCTATAGCAGAGCAGTAGAAAAAGATGATAATGCTAAAAAGGAAGAAGTTAGAAAGGACAATGAACAACAAATACTAGCGCTGATAAATTCAATGCCAGATTTAATTTATATTCAGGATAGCACAGGAAGATTTATTGAAATGAATCAGTATGCTAAAGATTTATTTAAATTGAAAGACACTGATTATAGGAATAAACATTTAGACGAACTTTTTTCCCAAAATGAATGGTTTAGAAACTTTGAAAATTGCTTTTCCAACGATGAAATTTCTTGGGAGAAAGGCACTCCCTATAGATTTCAATTGGATATTGCTATAGGTGGGCAATTCTCTGCTATATTTGATATTATCAAGGTTCCTACTTTTTTTGCAGACGGCAGCAGGAAAAATTTATTGGTGATAGGACGTAATATTACAGAACAAAAGAGGGCCAATGATCTGCTTTTAAGATCAGAAAAACTTGCTGTGGTAGGTGAACTTGCTGCGGGTGTAGCACACGAGATACGAAACCCTCTAACTTCCATAAAAGGGTTTATACAGTTAGCTGAACAAGACGGAGAATTTGATCGTCAGTATGTACAAATAATGTTAAGTGAAATATCTAGAATTGAATCTATCGTTTCCGAATACTTATCATTAGCGAAACCAAACCAAAACTCACCAAAGTCTCTTCAAAGTATTGATAATCTTATTAGAAATGTAATTACTCTTTTTGAGAGTCAAACAAACTTGAGAAATATTATTATTCACTCAGAATTAGATCATTCTTACCAAATCATGTGTAACCCCAATGAAATTAAACAAGTTTTGATTAATATATTCCAAAACGCTATTGAAGCCATTGGAAATAATGGGGACATTTTTATTTCTTTACAGAATACCATCGAAAACGGTGTAGAAATTATCTTTATTGACAATGGATGCGGTATTGAGGAAGAACGATTAAAGAAGATAGGTGAACCATTTTTCTCAACAAAGGAAAAGGGCACAGGACTTGGACTATTAACTTCCAACCGTATTATTGAAAAACATAATGGTACGATAAAGATTACTAGTGAAGTAAATAAAGGGACCGAAGTGAGAGTATTTTTGCCTGTTAGCTAAGAAGGAGTTAGCACTTTGAGGCGTCACGGTTCAGCACTTTGAGGCTTCACGGTTCTGAGCTTGCGTAACCAGCGAAAAATAAGCGGAGGTTTTCCGGTTATTTGCAGATTGGAGCTCGTTTCGGGGTAAATAAGCGGAGTTTTTCCGCTTATGCAAAGCAAAATCCACTATTTTTCCGTTTATTCGAGGCGATAGGCGGAATCTCTCCGCCTATTTAGGCTGGTTTCCATGCTATTTTCTAATTAGGCGGAATTCCTCCGTCTATTTTTCAGATCGGATGCTTAACCTGATCTCCCAATCGATAGGAGCGGACCCTCATGTTCCCAGATGCCGGAATCAGCATTTTCTTATCGACTAGTTGAGATAGTACCTTTTTTACCGTCTTGTCAGTTAGCTGTAAATATTTCTCGATTTCTATAGGGGAGATGGCTTCCCCTTTTCGAATTGCCAGCCGAAGCACTTCCTTTTCGTGAAAGGACAAAGAGGTCTGGTCCCATTCATCACCCAGCCACCGGCCAATCACTTGCTGAACAACCTGTTGGCAGCGACGAGGCTTTTCATTAACTTGATCATAAGAAAAACGAATCACAGTCCATCCATCAATCACCAGCTGGTTTTGACGTTCCAGGTTGTCTGAAAATTGCCATCTGCTTATGTTCCTTAGATGAGGGCCGTACCCGTCGACTTCCAGACAAATCCGGATGGCGGGACGAATATAAGCAAAGTCCAAATACCTTTTTCCATCTTTGAAATCATCAACTTCATACTCCGGATGGAGATAACGAAAGTGGGAAAATGAGGGCCACCACACTTGCTTCAAAAACAACATTTCTGCCTCGTTGTGACCTTCTTGTAAGCGCCGGAGCCGTTCACCGGTTCTTGCTCCCAAGTGAGCATCCATAAAGACCTGGTATTCTTCTTCAAATCCCATAGCATCCTACTCCTATCTAATGGTTCTAGTCTTTCACAGCTCAATTATATTCTTTGCTTCCCAATATGCCCTTCACTCTTCTCTGGTATATTTCTCAATAGATTTGGCGTAATAAAAAAGTTGACGTTTAAATGAATAAATAATGGAATGCGATTGAAATAAGAGGTTTACTTGTGGTTTAAACAGGAGAAAGGAAGAGGGGCGCAGCTAATATAAAGATAGAACTAGTTTCAGTTTAATAGAGTCCTTAAATTTGTCAATTCATTTTCGACAATGCCCTTGTTAAAAGTTTCCACGGAACTGATTTACCGATAAATCATCCTATTAATTAAGAAGTCTTTGACTCAATTGAGTAACCAGCGAAAAAAAATAAGCGGAAGTTTTCCGCTTATTTCCAAAATGGAGATCGTTTCGGGGTATATAGGCGGAGATATTCCGCTTATGCAAAGCAAAACCCCCCATTTTCCCATTTTTCAAGTCAATAGGCGGAATCCCTCCGCCTATTTAAGCTAGTTTCCATGCTATTTAAAAAATAAGCGGAATTCCTCCGTCTATTTTTCAGACTAACCTGATCCCCCAACCGATAAGAGCGTCCCCTTATGACCCCAGATGCAGAACTCACCCTCTTCCTATCCACTAGTTTAAGGGCCCCATTTTTTCGACAGTTTTCTTACTCAAACGGAGTAGAAAATGCAGCATTTACAAGCATGTAAGGGAAATCTAATCAATCGATTAGTTAACTCCATTTCTACTAATCAAACGTTTGATTAACTAGTGTTTAAACCCCATTGTTATTAGCGTTTTCACATATTTTCTGGAGAGGAAGTTGTCGAAGATAGGAAATCAGAAGTATATAAAAGAGCCTCTCTTTAATGAGAGGCTCAAATGGTATTCATTTGAATAAAGCATTACACCCGGTGATTTTTCTACATACCACGAGCAGTCATTTTCACTTTTCGCCCAACCAATATCCAGTACAGGAATAAGCTGAAAGCAGTAATGAGTACGAGAACAAATAGGATATTACTAAACATGGAAGCATCCGGTTGGCTTACATAACCAAGAATGTTAGACCTCATTGCGGAATGGTCCATCATCGCCGCAGTATAGGCAATTCCAATTGACATCGCGACATTTAGTGTTAAATTATAAAATCCAATGGCTGTCCCTGATTTATCTTTTCCAATTGTGCCAATGCAGGAATCTAGCATTGGTGCATACATGAATGCGAACGAACTTGAAAAAATAATCATGGATAGGACAAAGATAATGACGGAGGTTTTTACAAAGAAACCGCCCAACAACAGACTGCCGATAATTCCAGTCATGGCAATCGTGATACATTGTTTGCTTCCCAGTACCTTTGCAATTTTTCCAGAAAGCGCTCCTACGATCGCAGCCAATAGATACGCTGGAATCAATAGTAGTGAAATCGTATCCAACTTTAAGCCATATAGCTTTTCAAGCAAAAACGGAAACAAGAAAATATAAGCTAATTGGACAGAATAAATCACGAAAGCGACACCCAGCAAAGAGATAAACTGCTTATTTTTAAAGAATGCTATACCAATGAATGCTCTTGAATTCTTGCTGATATAAGTAAGAAATAAAGCAAACGCGGCAACAAAAGCTAGAAGATAAACCCAGTTGAAATCGGTAATATATAACAGCAGGGATGCGGCAATGCCTGCAACTAGAAATAATCCTACTACATCCACATGACTGTTTTTCGTCTCTTCCTTAGGAAGGTATTTCAAAATAAACGGAAGGGTGAAGAGAGTGACCAATGGAACTAGAAAAAGAGTTGTCCAATGAAAATACGTAGAAACATAGCCCCCCGTTAAGGCACCAATCACCTGTGATAAAGCAAAACTGCTTGTACTTAACCCCAAGAACTTCTTTTGTTCATGTACAGGTAAATGTTTGGTTACAAAGATTACATATAAGGTTTCGGCTGAAGCCAAACCTGCTGTTTGGATGATTCGTGAAACAACTACGAGTAAAAATGAATGTTGAAAAAGATAACCCATTACGGAGCCAACACAAATTAATATAATTCCGATACTTAATAGCTTTCGAATACTAATAGAATCCGCCAAAGCAGCGTATACCACTGCTCCTATTCCAATGACTAGCCCGGCTAAGGTTGCCTGCCAGCTCACGGTTGTTGCAGAAATGTTAAAATCTTTCGCCATATCGATAGAAATAATTTTAAATGAATTATCAATGATTAAACATAATAGAAATAACAGAAGCATCACAGGCACAGCTTTCTTAACACTATATTCCTGAGTATCTGTCATGCTCGCATTTGCGCTAATGGTTGTCATTGCCGCTTCCCTCTCTTTTGATCAATGTCTATATCGTATACGTCTGGCATTATTCTTGCCTCGTGTCGTACTCAATTACTTGATGTCGTGCTTAAGCCAGTTCCAAAGCGATTTCCATCATATTCGTGAAGGCAACTTGTCGTTCTTCCGGTGTGGTTTGTTCATGACGAATCATATGGTCACTTACTGTTAAAATTGTAAGCGCATTAACCCCTGCATGAGCTGCATTCATATAAAGACCAGCTGTCTCCATTTCCGCACATAGAATCCCCATATTACGCCACTTTTCCACCGCTGTTTCATCGGCGTTATAAAAAATGTCGCTTGTCAGAACATTTCCAACATGAACGGGAAGTTCCTTTTGATCCGCTACCTTTTTCGCTTTTTCCAATAATGCAAAAGAGGCAATGTTAGAAAATTGTCCAGGGAGATTGTATTGATGTACGTACCGTGAATCCGTCGAAGCCCCCATAGCAAAAACAATATCATATAAGTTCATATGATCCTGCATCGCACCGCAGGTACCAATGCGAATCAAGTTTTTCACACCAAACACATGGATCAGTTCCCAAGAATAAAGGCTCATACTCGGCATACCCATTCCTGTTCCCATAACGGATATTTTCTTTCCTTTATACGTACCTGTGTACCCAAACATATTGCGGACAGAATTGAATTGGACTGCATCCTCTAAATAGGTTTCAGCAATAAATTTTGCTCTTAATGGATCCCCTGGTAAAAGTATCGTTTCAGCAATCTCTACTCCATTTGGTTTGATATGCGCGGTTTCTTTATGTCCGTTTGTATTCATCTGTATTCTCTCCTTTTTTCTTGGTCCGTCCACGGAATAGCGAAAAAACTCCCACTTGTTTCCGCTTACAACCTATTGTACAAAACTCATCTAAAAATTACATAACATTGTATAGTTGTATAAAAACTTGTCTATATATCAACAATAAAAGAATAGCACACTATCATTTGGTTCACAATTACTAAATTTGTCTTTTTTGTAACAAAAAAAAGCAATTTCTCATCCTTATTTTGATGAGAAATTGCTTCTTATTTAATGAAACCGTACCACTGTCTCTATCTGGCTGCATTAATGGTTATTTGGCTAGATTCTGTTGGAATGTAGAATTTATTATAAACAACGGGATATTTATCACTTATATAGACACTTTCAACGATTAAATCACAATCTTTATCGTTAGCTATCTTATATTTCAGTGAAGGGATGGAATCGGAACGTTTCAGTTCAATGGTCGCAGAGTTTGCCAGCTCGTATACCCTTTTGTCTATCATATCTAATAATTGTTGTTCATCTTGTAAATCTAAATGTAATTCCGATACCGCTTCAATGGCCATGACTGTAAAAGCAAAGGCTACGGCTTGATCATTTCTTTTATACCAACGTTCAATCGCAACGACGGCGGTCATATTCCGATTTAGAACCTGCTTAGCGTAATCGGTTATGAGTTCAATTCGAAATTGCATTTCGACATCATCAATTTTTCCTGAAAGGCATTTATATATGGGGTTTCCGAGCTTTTCTAAGCCAGTCATGTTTTTATTATCATGAAATTTGGTAATAAAATTTCCTTTTCCATGGATATTCTTAACCAAACCATCTTCCTGCAATCGTGATAATGCATGCCGCAGTGTCATCCGACTGACGCCAAAAAGCTTGGCCAATTCCGGTTCTGTCGGGAGCCTGCTGTCAGGAGGAAAAGTTCCATCCGTAATAAGTTTATACAATTTATCATAAACAACCGCAAACAATGGCCGCTTGGTTTTTTGAAGATCCTCCGGTTTAATATTCATTCTCTTACACACCTTTAAAATAAACTATTGAACTGCTCAATTTTAATAACAAATAAACTATAAACTATATTCCGCTCATTAATCAACTATCCGCAGGTATATCCACAGGGACGGTTCTCACGGTTCATAACGGTAAATCTAGCAAAAAAAACCATGAGAACCGTCCCCACGGTCCTATGACCCTGTGACGAGAGAGCGCACGACTATTGTTGATTCTTACGATGGCAAACCTTTAAATGGACTAAATGACCTCATATTTGACCAATCTGGCGGACTTTACTTTACTGAGCCAATGGGATCCAGTGCAACGAAACCAGTGGGCCGTGTCTTCTACCTGCCGCCGAATAATAGAGAACCAATCCTCTTCCTAGAAGGTATTGCTTATCCTAATGGAATTGCGATTTCAGCGAACGGTCAACGTGTTTATATCTCTGAATTCGCTACAAATCGAATTATCTCTGTACCTTCAAAAGAGGCGAAGGACGCGCGTGAAACACCGTTTTGTCTTCGGTCAATTTGAAGGCGGAATTGGTCCAGATGGCTTGGCCGTCGATACAGAGGGTAATCTTTATGTAGCCCATTTCCAGGCTGGTGAAGTTGTCGTACTCGATGCTAATGGATTTAAATACGGCACCATTCGCCTGCCTGAGGATGCAGGGACTTTTACGACCAATCTCACTTTTCATAATGGATACCTTTATGTAACAGAGTCATTGAAAAACGAAGTCTGGCGAATCAAGGTCAAAAAGAAAGGTTTGCAGCCTTACGGGTTGCAATAGCAATCAATAAGAGGTTCTTACGTACGTAAGTCTGGGGCTGACACAAAACTTTGTGACAGTCCCCTTTTTTGTTGTTTCGATATAGTACGGTTCACCGTGACGTATCAAAATGAGTTTCTCTTTGGAAAAGGCTGTTTAATAAAAAAAACATTTAAATTAGCCCTCTATTGAGTAACCAGAGAAGTAAATAAGCGGAGACTTTCCGGTTAAGTTCAGAATGGAGCTCGTTTCGAGGTAAATAAGCGGAGGAATTCCGCTTATGCAAAGCAAAATTGCCCATTTTTCCCGTTTATTGAGTCAATAGGCGGAATCTCTCCGTCTATTTTGGCTAATTTCCATGCCTTTTTCAAATTAAGCGGAATTCATCCGTCTATTTATCATCGTTAGACCAAGATAGTAACGAACAAATTAGGCTAGTTTAATAGAAAATGGAAGAAAACTAGAATACAAGTGATTTTTAACATTGGGAGGATCGTTGATGGATTGTAAAACAGTTAAGAAGACATTCAGAGTTGTGGGCATAAAGGGTAGTGGAGCATTTTCTAATTTTGGCACTGAGATTCCAAAACTTGCCCAACAATTTCTAAATCGTTTAGATGAAATTGATAAACATTCAGGTACTGAAATAGCACTTTTCGAACCTAAAAGGGATGCCGGCCACCTGGAAGGTTACTATTATGTAGGAGTAATGGTTAATGAGCCTACAGCACCCTCAAGGGTATACTGTGCTTTAAGGAAGGAAAACTTCTTCTTAATCGTTACCACCTCTCGTCCATTGACCTCAACAAAAAACTTCGGTAAATACTGAACGTCTTTTTCGTCACACGTGCAACTTCATCTCTGGTTGTATTCATAATGGAAAATGTCTTGGGAATCTGCATAAAACTGCCTTCTACGTAATATACATCCTTCTCCTGCTGGTCCTTTACTGTAAACTTACCACTAAGACTGAATACCTTCTGCTTTATATATAGTTGCTTCATAGGTATACCTCCCTCGAATCTGAGTTACATTATCTTAACTTTATCAATGGTATTATATAGATGGTAAAAAGGTCTAACATGATTCCTATCCGAAAGGGCGTATGAAATTGTTGATTATCATAAGTTTTTTGGTGTTTTCTTTACTCGGAGGATACATCATTATAAGAGCAAGCGGCACCATTATTTTTATTGGTTTTCTCCTTGGTTTAGCTGTCTTACATCTGGGGATATGGAAAAAGTATAGCCTGGTGATGATACTTGGAGTGGTTATTATGATACTTTCATTTCTGCTGCCTAGTATTATCTATTTTAACTAATTGCTGGCAAACCTCAAGCTGACATAAGAAGTTATGCCGAAGAACAACTTAATGCTACTAAATATGAAATCTTATTGAGTAATCCGCGAATATAATAAGAGGAGACTTTCCGGTTATTTGCAGAATAGAGTTCATTTGCGGGGTAAATAAGCGGAGCGTTTCCGCTTATACAAAGCAAAACCCCTCATTTTCCCCGTTTTTAAAGTTAATAGGCGGAATCACTCCGTCTATTTAGGCTAGTTTTAATACTATTTTCGAATTAGGCGGAATTCCTCCGTCTATTTTTATTATACAACTTGCTGCTGGTACAGGGTCTTTTTCACATACCTGACTACTATTACAAAAATAATTATCAATCTATCAGGTCTATGAGGATTTTTAATTGAGTAGTTTAATATAACACTTTTTAAAGTGAGGTCTTAAGCACTACATCAGAAAACCCCATTTATTGGATGTAAGTGATATGATATAGATATTAACTAATAATAGGAAGGAGCATCAGGATGGATCAGAACATTCTATTTCGAAATAATGTGAAGATTAACGGTAAAGGTACACAATCTATCATTTTTGCTCCTGGCTTTGGCTGTGACCAAAGTGTTTGGAAGTCAGTTGCCGAAGCATTCGAGAAAGATTACCAAGTTATTTTATTTGATTACGTAGGTTTGGGTCGTTCAGACATACATGCATATGACTCGAAACGATATAGTAGTCTTCTTGGCTACGCACAAGATGTACTTGATGTTTGTGAAGCACTAGATTTAAAAGATACTATATTTGTTGGCCACTCTGTTGGCAGTATGATTGGTGCACTAGCCTCATTGAGTCATCCTGAGTACTTCTCACGTCTCGTAATGATTGGTCCATCTCCATACTACCTAAATGACCCTCCGCATTATTACGGCGGCTTTGAAAAAGAAGAGCTTTTAGGCTTAATTGATATGATGGATAAAAATTACATAGGATGGGCGAATGTTTTTGCTTCTACGGTAACCAATAATCCGGAGAGACACGAGGTTAAACGTCAACTGGAAGAACGTTTTTGTTCCACTGACCCTATTATTGCCCGCGAATTTGCAGAGGCTGCATTTTTTGCCGATAACCGCTCTGATTTAAAAAAAGTAACGGTACCAGCACTTATTTTACAGTGTTCAAATGATATTATTGCTCCATTAGCAGTGGGAGAGTATATTCATCATCATCTTCCTAATAGTCTGCTAAAAATAATGGATGCAACGGGTCATTGCCCGCATATGAGTCATCCCGAGGAGACTATTCGCCTGATTAGCCAATACCTGAATGAGGAATCTGTATCAGTAGAAGGCAGCCCAGCGGGTAGAGGAGTTAATCTTTAATGGACGAACAATTGAATCATGCACCTTGTGGATTTCTTACTCTATCAGAAGATGGTTTTATTTTAGATAGTAATCAAACCTTTCTCAAATTACTCAATTACAGCCAAGATTCATTAATAGGACAACATGTCAATTTTATCCTCACTGTCCCTGCCCGTCTGTTTTCACAACTTTATTTTTTCCCGCTTATTAAACTTGAACATCGGGTAGAGGAAATGTATATTTCACTCGAGACCAGTAAGGGTGAAGAAATTCCCGTTCTTATTAACGCTCTCCTAAGGAGGGAAAAAGAGAGAACTGTACTAGAGTGTATTCTAATACCAATGCGTAAACGAAACGAGTATGAAAACGAACTACTTCTAGCAAAGAAGGACACCGAAGAAGCGTTAAAAGCAAAACATAAAGCGATTATGGAATTAAAAACTACCCTAAAAAAGCTGGAATTCCAAAAACAAGAGTTACTTGAACTGAACCAACAAAATCAAAAATATAAAATAGAAACAAAGAAAGAGTTAGAGCTGGCTAGAATCATTCAAGAAACATCATTAACCAATCCGATTAACAATGATAAAGTTCAAATGGAAGTTTACTATAATGCCTCTGGTGAATTATCCGGTGATATCTACGGGATTTACCAAATCGACCCGTATCGGTATGGAATCATTCTGCTTGATGTGATGGGCCATGGAATTTCTTCTGCTTTAATTACGATGACTCTTCATTCTCTGTTTCAAAGATTAATTTCAGCAGGATACCCTGTTGATCTTGTAATGAAAGAATTAGATAGCCACCTTCACAAATTGTTTAATAGCAATGAGGAAGCCAGGCATTATTCTACCGCTATCTATCTATTAATTGATACAGAAAGACAAAAAGTTGAGTATGTCAATGCAGGTCATCCGCCTGCTATATGGCAGGACCCTGATGGAACACAATATGAATTATGTTCTTCAGCCCCGCCACTTGGAACATTTGAGGGTGTTGTATTTAAAACAAATACGTTTACCTATAGAAAAGGAGGCAGACTGCTCCTTTATACAGATGGTATTGATCCCCTTATCTCAAACTATCTCGCTCCATTAGTAAGGAAAACGGTCTCATTATCTTTATTTAAATTGAAAGAGGAAATTTTACAGTGCCTAAATCATGAAAAAAATGTAGATTATAAGAGCGATGACGAAACCTTTATTCTTGTTGACTTAAAATAAAAATTCCATAATTAAAACAAATAGAGCAGGCGCGTGAAAAATTCATACGCCTCTCTCAGGACCGGACGTGAAGCTCTCATCTCAGCCAGCTTCCACTATTCAGCGAATAAGATTACAGCTGACCCAAGATAAAAGTTGTTGTATTATAATGCAGGCCTTTAGCTGTCACTGTGCGCTGCGGGGCACCGTTTGCTAAGAAGAGAACTATATTTCCGCAAGTCCCTTGAAAAGCTCAACAGCGGTTTCAATAATTTCATCACGAAAATCATATTCATAGGTGTGGATATGCGGATAATTTTCTCCGTTTCCGATGTAGCACATCGCACCCTTTGTCAGCTTCGTGTAGTGTCCGAAATCCTCTGAGGCACGGAAGGCTTCCTTCATTTCAATCAGCTGATATCCTTTTTCCCGGCTAACCTTACGGATTTTGTCAGAACTTCCCCTGTGGTTTACTGTTTCTGGGAATTCATCGTTGAAGGAAAATCTCACTTTGAGTCCGTACTTTTCTGCTTGCTCTCGCGCAAGGTCTTCAAGACTTTTTTGAAGTTTATCCAATTCTACTTCATACAGAGCACGGATGGTTAAAAGAAGTTCACCTTTGCTTGCTGCTAACCCAAATGCTCTTTCCCCTATGTTTACATGGACAATCGTACAAAGCACCAAACCTTCATTTTTTTCAGGAGAGATTAGCTTAGGAATAGCATCAATAATATTTGCAATCGCAAAGGAAGGATTTACTCCATTCTCAGGCTGGCTGGCATGAGCAGGAGAACCTTCCATATGAACGGTTATACCCTTAGATGCACAATGAGCAGTTCCGTCGATAACATTGATGGAATTAAAGGCCATTCCACTCATATTATGAAAGGCGAATATTTCTTCAATGTTATGTTCCTTAATCAATGTGGCACATTGGATAGCACCATCTCCGGTTTCCTCCGCATGCTGGAATAGGAAAAAGATATTTTTGTCAGCACCCTTTTGGTCGACTTCCAGTGCAAAACCGGCCAGACTTGCAGCATGCCCGTCATGTCCACATTTGTGGGATACCCCTGGATTCTTGGAAGCGTGTGGAATGTCAATCACTTCCGGCATTGGAAGTGCATCAAAATCTGCACGGTACGCAATATTCTTTTTGCCATCACCTGCTCGATAAATCGCATAGAACCATCGGCCTTTATCAACGATTTCTAATGTTGTATGTTTTGTTAGAAAACTGATTATGTGCTGTTTAGTCCAAACCTCTTCATTAGAAAGTTCAGGATGCTGGTGTAATTCACGACGCAGTTGTTTAGCTAATTCAAAGTTTTTAAAATCCACGTACCTTTAACCCCCTCTAACTATAATCTAAATTGCACCTAGTTTTTTTGCCTCTATTATTCTAAATTTTTCGATTTTTACTATTATTATATTATAAATATATCCAAGTAGGCACTATTGTCCAACCCTCTAATACATTGCGAACTTGCGGCTGAATATCCGAGCCCTGTTCCACTATGGAACAGTCGCTGTTTTCCCTAATTTTCTGTACAAAAAGGATGATTCTATATGATTTGGAATAAGGATTTAAAAGAACTCATCATACCCGTCATCACTGTAGTAAGCACTCGGAAAGGTTTTCCCTTTAAATTAGTTGCTGCCGCATTAATGGGTTTAATCGCTGCTATATTGCAGGCGGCAGGCGGAGTCATCCCAGGAATCGGGATGGTTATAAGCCCCTTTTCCACCGCTCCAATCATCATAAGCATGTTGATCTCGCCATTGTTTGGATTCTTGAGCTATCTCCTTACGATTTTCCTACTGTTGCTTATTCAGCCTTCTGAACTTATTATCTTTCCATTTACAACCGGTTCAATGGCGATTGGAATTGGTCTAGGGTTAATACTGTTTAACAAGGGTTGGAAAGTAATAACCTTTTCAAGTTTGTTTTTATCTTTAGGAATTTTTCTCTTACTCTATATCTTTCAATTTCCTGTATTAGGCCCATTTTTAATAGAATTTAAAGTATGGAATATCATCCTTATTTACTCACTTTCACTACTATATTGTTGGTTCTGGATTGAACTTATCTTACGATTACTAAGACCGTGGGTAAGACCGTGGGGACGGTTCTGATGGCTTTTATGACCAAGAGAACCGTCCCCACGGCACACCCACGGCACATGATTCATTAGTATTTGGGGAAAATAGGAAAAAATGCAATTTGAAAGGGATGTATTATGAAGGCAACAGATGTACTTGTTCAGTGCTTAGAAAATGAGGGTGTTGAGTTTATTTTTGGGATTATGGGGAAGGAAACTCTTGATCTTATGGACTCATTGTCTAAATCTAAACAAATCAAGTTTGTGAATGTTCGTCATGAACAAGGAGCCGCTTTTATGGCAGATGTTTACGGGAGGTTATCCACGAAAGTTGGCGTTTGCTTGGCAACATTAGGACCTGGAGCCTCTAACCTTTTGACCGGGATAGCAAGTGCAAATTTGGACCACTCCCCGGTTGTTGCCATTACAGGACAAGCTGGACTTGAAAGGCAGCACCTAGAATCTCACCAATATTTAGATATCGTTAAAGTATTTGAACCAGCAACAAAGTGGAGTGCTCAAATAAAAGATACCCAAACTATTTCGACCATTATTCGCAAGGCATTTAGGGTTGCACAAATGGAAAAGCCGGGTGCTGTTTTAATTGAACTGCCAGAGAACTTAGCATCTCAAATGATTCCAGCCCGCCCATTACCGGTAACACCTATTCCAAAAAGTTTACCTAGTTTTCAAGCTATTGAGGATGCGCGTTCTCTGATTAATCAGAGCCAAAAACCAGTTGTCGTTGTCGGAAACGGGGTAATAAGGCAAAAAGCTGCAGGAGAGCTTCTCACATTTGTTGAGAACCTTCAATCACCTGTGATCCATAGTTTTATGGCAAAGGGAATTTTGCCTAAGGACCATCACCTTAATTATTTTACATTTGGTTTTAACAAAGAGGATGAGGTATTGCCGATTATCGAGGATGCTGATTTATTAATTGTCGTTGGGTTTGATTTTGTTGAAAAACTCCCTAAGGACTGGAATAAAAAGATGCGTCCTATCTTACATACTGATCCACTTCCAGCCGAAATGGACGAATACTATCCTGTTCAGGGTGAATTAGTCGGTGATCTGAATGAAACATTGCAGGCCCTTAATAAAGTGGCTATTTCACCTAAACCATGGGTTCCGAGTGGGAAGCTAAAAGAACAGATTGAGACCTCTTATCAAATTAATTCTGGTCAACAGGGAACTCAAACATTCACGACAGAAAATATCTTAAGTGTTATTGAAAAACTTTCAACAGAACAGACCATCGTGGTTTCTGATGTTGGTGCCCACAAGGTATCCATTGCCCGTACCTATCAACCAAAACAAGCAGGGCGGCTCATCATCTCAAATGGATTAGCCTCAATGGGAATTGCTTTACCTGGTGCCATTGGCGCTAAATTAGCTTGTCCTGACGCTCCGGTTATTTGTATCACTGGGGACGGCGGGGCACTAATGAATATTTCCGAATTAGAGACAGCAAAACGATTAGGCCTATCGCTTATCGTCATCGTTCTAAACAATTCTGCCTTAAATCTAGAAGAACAAATGATGCAGGAAAAATTCGGACATAAGTTTGGTACGGACTTTGGAAACCCTGACTTTGTGCAGCTTGCTGAAAGCTTTGGAATAAAAGGAGTAAGACCCAATCAAATAAATGAGTTTGAACAAGCCTTAGAGGATGCGCTAAACCAGACCAATGAATTTACACTGATCGATGTAATCCTAAAATAACTAATATTACAGTGTTAGGATATTTCACAAAAAAAAAGAAGAAGAAAACACTTTTATTCACTCAGAAATGTTTTCTTCTTTCTTCTATAGATCCATATGTTTTTTTAAATCGCCACTTTTTATCATAAGGTCTCCACCATATATCCAAATGCGTACTGCCACAGAAGTTTACAAAAGTAGACTTATATATACTTAACTCTCATATGTATATTTAATCAGTTGCTTTTTATTACTAAAATGTGGGGGAATAGTATGAAAGTATGCAATAAAGTCATTGTGGTAACAGGTGCTGGCGGCGGGATTGGGAGAGAGCTTGTGGGTCAACTTTTAGAAAAAGGAGCTATAGTCGCAGCCATCCTCCACAAATCTGGGCTTGAGGAAATAAAATCATTAGCAACAGTCTATGGTGACAAGATTTCAACACACTTTGCTAATTTAGCTAACAGAGATGATGTAGAAAAGCTTCCAGAAGAAATCATCGCTGTTCACGGCTGCATAGATGGAATTATTAATAATGCAGGAATCATTCAACATTTCCAAAGCGTGAATGACCTTGATTATGAACAAATTCAAAAGGTCATGGATGTAAACTTTTACGGTACGCTCTATATGTGCAAATCCTTTTTACCACACCTTTTAAATCGACCAGAAGCTCATATTACGAATGTATCAAGTATGGGTGGGTTTCTTCCCGTGCCGCTTCAATCGATTTATGCAGCTTCGAAAGGAGCCGTAAAAATGTTAACTGAAGGTCTTCATTTAGAGCTTAGAGATACCAATGTAGGGGTTACCGTCGTCTTCCCTGGAGGTGTCGACACGAACATCGTTCAAAATGCTGGAATTGAAATAGTAGGGGTTGAAAGCCATTCATATAAAATGCTCAGCCCTAATGAAGCAGCTGCAGCCATTATTAAAGGTATGGAAAATAAAAAATACCGAGTATTAGCCGGAAACGATGCAAAAATAATGGACTTTTTATATCGCTTAAATCCGAAAAAAGCAACAGACATTATCGCTAATAAGATAAAAACACTAAAAAAAAAGAATGACCATTGAGTTAACTTTACTGAATAAAATGTGCACTACTCTAATTTGCAAAATACAATCCAAAACCTGGATACTCATTTGTGTACTTATGCGTATATTACTTACCCTTAAAAAATCTCCAGATTCCCATAGAAGAAGGTTCTCCATGAGAACCATCCCCACAGTACATTTATGCTGCCAGTGTTTGCTGTTCTTTTTTTGCAAGAAAATATATTAGTAGTTTTTTACATTGCGGCAAGGAAAGGCCTACGATTGGACCTAATAAAAAGGCAATGATTACTGTTCCAATCCCAACCGGGCCGCCTAACGCCCAACCTAGAATGAGTACGAGAATTTCCATTCCGTTACGAACCCATTGTATACTCCATCCGGTTTTGTCCACAATCAGGAGCATAATACTATCTCGTGGTCCAGAACCCAAATCTGCCGAAACATAGAGTCCAACTCCATACCCCATTAGAATAACACCTAAAATAAAGAATAATACGGATCCTATTAAACTATCGATACTTGGTAATAGCCACAAAAAGAAGTCCATAAATAGACCAATTAACAACATATTTAAAAAAGCGCCGATTTTAGGTAACTTTTTCGTTACAATGGAGGCAATAGTCAGCAATAGAAATCCCATAATGATTGACCATGTACCAATCGTCAGTCCCAGCTGCAAAAATAGTCCATAATGCAGCACATCCCAAGGACCTATTCCCAATAACTCTCCTTCAATTGTTAAAGCTGCACCAAATGCTAGAATAATAAGTCCAAAAACAAAAAACGACCAGCGAAGAATCCATTCTCTTCTCATAATTTCCCCTCTAATCTTGAAACTTTACACCCTGACAACTATACCATATCCATTATTATGGCAACATAATAATTAAATGGAAATTAAGGATTGAGGATTTTTTATTTTCCTAGATTTTTAATTTCCTTTGGAGGAAATATTCGCTTGAAATTCGGAAGAGGCGCAGAAATTAATCTGCACCTTTGTTGTTACGTAGTCGCTCCTGAGGAGGCAGCTGCTTGGTCAGCCTTCACACAATCAATTGCTACAACAAGTGCAATAATTATGGTCTCCATCTCTTCATTCAATATTTCGACCTTGTAGCTATCACCCCAAGTGAACCATTCCTTGCTCACTTTACCCACGATTTCACCATGCTGTAATACCTGAAAATCCATATCCCACCAATTACCATGTACCTCAATGCCTGCACCATCAATCGTATAGCGGGCTTTAAAGAAAGAAAACTCTTTCTTAATCGTCAGTACTTCTCGACCATTCACCTCGACAAAAAACTTCGGTAAAAAGCTGAACACCTTTTTCGTAACAAGTGCTACTTCATCTCTTTTTGTATTCATAATGGAGAAAGTCTTAGGAACTTGCATAAAACTGCCCTCCACGTAATATACATCCTTCTCCTCCTGATCCTTTACCGTAAATTTGCCACTAAGACTGAATACCTTCTGTTTAATATAAAGCTGCTTCATACTTCGCCTCCTTTTATATAATCATATTTACGAATAAGTATATTCATGTTCTATATGGCCTCTTCGAATGCAGGGTGGTAAAACCACATTTTCAAAGGTTATCAATTGTCCATTATCATTATTATCCTCTATAACGACTGCTTCTTGTGTGTATTTTTAAATTCTAAATAGTTATAATATTCATATTAGGAAAATATGAGGGGGCCAAACTTTGAAGCATTCAGACAAAACCAAAAAATGGTTTATTCTATTCTTTATTGTTTCAGTCATTATTCTTATGTTAAATTCGGCGGGTCCGCTTGAAGGTCAATTTAGAACAGTCGGCTTCTTCTTATTCACTTTACTCTGTTTGGCAATTGCCATTATTAGCAGAAAATCGGCATGGAAGGTCACTGGCATTGCAGCGTATTGGGTTGTCTTTGGTCTTGTTCAAATGGTTTAAAGCCTTAGCTTTCTAAAGATTATTATATGAAGGTTTACAGTACTATTTTTATATTAAGAATGAATAAAATCAAATCAGCATAATGATAAAAAAAGCTGATTGGAGTTGATTGCTTGAGCAATTTTATTCCAGAAAAACTATCTGTAGAATATATGGACGGTGTTACGGCTAATGAGCCTGTTTTTCCAAGATGTTACACTCTTACTCACTCTGATTTAACAGGACAATTATTTTTAAGTATTGGATTTCATTATGCATGGGATAAAATCAATCCTAAAAGAGATGAGGTATTAGGGGAGTGGAATATATATATGAATTCCCTATACTATAAAGTCTATTTATATATTGACCAGGGAGAATATAGCCATGATGCCGCAGCAAAACGCGTCGAAGTCTTTAAACGTGAATTACCTCTAGCATTAAAAGCTATTCACTATGGTGATAGGTTTCTGTTCAACACTTATCCTCATTTGAATCATGCAGCAATAATCGTTAACTTTAACTCCGCCTATCCACAATTCGCTAGACAGGAGAATTGGGGAACTTTCCAAAGTATTTCAAATAAAACATAGGCAAAGACTAATCGATTTGTAAAAATGAAGCACGGGAGCCATACCCGTGCTTCATTTCATTAAAAACCAACGCTCATTGTGTCTGGATGTGAACCTGCACGACTATCTTGATTGAGTCCATCAATTTTTTCCATATCTTCTGCGGATAATTCAAAATCAAAAACATTTGCGTTATCAATAATTCGTTGTTCTTTAACAGACTTTGGAATCGTAATGACCCCATGTTGAAGATCCCAGCGCAAGATAACTTGAGCGACGGATTTATTATACTTTTGAGCAATCTCTTCAAGGACAGGATGATTTAGAAGTTGTCCTTGTTTCAACGGTGACCATGCCTCAAGTTGAATCCCATGTGCTTTACAATACGCTAGAAGCTCTTTTTGTGTTAAATGTGGATGGAACTCTACCTGATTGACCATCGGTTTAATTTCGGCAGAGGCGATTAAATCCTCTAAATGGTGAACCTGGAAGTTGCATACACCGATGGCACGTACACGCCCCTGTTTATAAAGCTCTTCAAAGGCTTTCCAAGTCTCTTTGTATTTATCTTTCCCTGGCCAGTGAATTAAATAAAGATCCAAGTAATCTAGCCCTAGCTTGTCGAGACTTGTTTCAAAGGCCTTTAAGGTTGATTCATAGCCTTGATCAGAATTCCAAAGTTTGGTTGTAATAAACAAATCTTCACGTGGAACACCAGATTCCCGAATCGCTTGTCCAACACCTTCTTCATTCTTATAAAAAGAAGCGGTGTCGATACTAATGTATCCATTTCTTATTGCAGCCTTAACAGACTGTATAACCTCTTCCCCGTCGGTTACTTTAAAAACACCTAAACCCATCCATGGCATTTCCACTCCATTATGTAAGGTAACAGTATCTTTTAAATTAGTTGGCATCATAGTAGTTCCTCCTCATTATTTATTCTTAACTTTTCTAAAAAATGGGCCATGAGAATGATGTGACCCCCGGAAGTTAGAGTTT
>NZ_JACWFG010000002.1:147083-415019 GCF_019749295.1 Neobacillus niacini | reverse complement strand
TTAAACTGTCCATATTATGGGTTATAGATCATGTGTAACCAACGTTTTTAATAACCTGTTGATAGTGTTAAAATAGATAACAGCACGATTGGAAATAGGAGGATTACAAGATGCAACAGAATGAAAACACTACACTGCCGCCAAAAACATGTTCAGTTGAAAGATTAGTTACGCTAGAAGCAGATGTGAAAAAAGTACTTGCAGGAGAGAAAACTGCAACCCGCAGAAATGGAAGATATGCGGATCCAGGTGAAATCATGATCCTAGAAGGAAAGAAATTTGTAGTTGAGAATGTTTATTCGCAAAGCTTAGGAGAATTAACCGATGATGATGCACGCCGCGAGGGCTACGCTACGGTTGAGGAATACAAGCAATCGATTCTTGCTTACCATCCAGGAATGCCGTGGCTTCCACAAATGCGTGTGTGGGTCCATGAATTTCGTCCTGTAGAAGATTAAGTAAAAGTGTGAGTTCTTTTCATAGGACTCATACTTTTCTTTGCTATAATATCTTTATCATAATGTTCAAAAGATTTCCAAATGACGTTTGGGGTGATAGGATTCATGGGGTTTTTAGTGAAATACATAAAGAAGTATTGGAAGTCTTTTAGCTTAGCACTTTTATTTTTAACCTTTGAAACCATTAGTGATTTGCTAATGCCCACCATCATGGCCAAAATTATTGATGTAGGTGTAGCTGGCAGAGACTTAAATTATGTCCTTAAAATGGGCGGTTTAATGTTGTTGATTACGCTTTTTGGAGCAATTTCAGCTTCCACAAGAAGTGTGCTTGCCAGTATTGTTTCCCAAAGCTTTGGTTCGGAGCTAAGGTCTGATTTATATAAAAAAATTCAAACCCTATCATTTAAGAATATAGACACTTTTGAACGTGCATCGCTAATCACCAGGCTGACCAATGATGTCACACAGGTGCAGGTTTTTGCGAATGGTTTAATGCGGATCTTTGTTAAATCTCCGCTCTTAGGTATCGGCGCCTTAATTATGGCGACGAAGTTAAATCTCCATCTATCAGTAGTTTTAATTGTGGTTGTTCCGATTGTAGCTATTTTTATTATTCTAAACCTAAGACTCGGGTTTCCAATGTTTTCAAAGGTACAAAAGGCTCTTGATCGTGTCAATGGGGTTATGCGCGAATATTTATCCGGCGTCCGTGTTGTCAAAGCGTTCAACACTTTTGATGTTGAGGTTGATAAATTTGATGCAGCCAATGAGGAATTTAAGAAGCAGTCCATTTCTGCTGTAAGGTTAATGGCTGTGTTCAGTCCAGCGATTATGCTTACCGTTAACCTCGGAATTGTAGCGGTACTTTGGATTGGCGGCTTTGGTGTGACGAATGGCAATATTCAAGTAGGTCATATCATTGCTTTTATCAACTACATGACTCAAATTTTGTTTTCATTGATGATGATTTCGATGGTATTTAATATGTTTGTCCGTGCAAAAACTTCTGCTGTCAGGATTAGTGAAGTTTTTGCCAAAGAAGATGACTTAACTTGGAAAAATGAAGTGAACGAAGCCCCTGATGAGAAAGGCAGCATTGTATTTCATGATGTCTCCTTTTCATATGAAGGGACAAGCGGTGAGCCTGTTTTGAAACATATTAACCTTAGTATCCTCCCGGGAGAGACAGTTGGAATTATTGGCTCAACAGGTTCGGGGAAAAGTACGCTTGTAGGTCTGATACCGCGCTTTTATGACGTGAGTTCGGGAAGTATAAAGGTTGACGGTGAGGACATTCACCATGTGGATCCTAAAAGGCTGAGGGAGAAAATAGCGTTTGTTCCACAAAAAACGATTCTTTTTACTGGCAGCGTTGAGGAAAATATTAAATGGGGAAATGAAGACGCATCGATAGAAGAAATTGAAAAAGCTGCAGTCGTTGCTGGTGCACATGACTTTATCGCGGCGTCCCCGGAAGGGTATCAAACAAGGATTGGTCAAGGCGGCGTAAATTTTTCAGGCGGACAAAAGCAGCGAATCTCGATAGCAAGGGCATTGATTAAGAATCCGGAAATCTTGATATTGGATGACAGTACCAGTGCGGTGGACGTCAGTACGGAGACAAGAATTAAGGATGGATTGAAAACATATGCAAAAGGACTTACGTGTCTTCTGATTGCCCAGCGGATTACTTCGATTATGGATGCAGATAAAATTGTTGTTATGGATCATGGTGAAATTGTTGGAATTGGAAAGCATGAGGATTTAGTAAGAGACTGTAAGGTTTATCAGGAAATCTATCAATCTCAAGTGGGTAAGGAGGTGGCACTCTAAATGACAAAGGCAGCGGATAAGTCTAGTACAACTGCTCCTCCGATAAATGTCCCTGGAAGACCTGGCGGCTTTGGAGGTCACCGCCGCGGGGGACCGGTTGTAAAACCGAGGAACTTTAAGGAGACCATGCTGAGGCTATGGCAGTATTTTGGCAATGAGCGAAAAATGCTGGCTATCGTGTTTTTATTTATTTTTTTCAGTGCCGCACTTGCATTACTCACGCCATATTTAATTGGAAAAGCAGTTGATGCGATAAGTCTGAATAACAAGGTTGATTTTAATTTCCTTGAAGTCATGATTATTATATTAATTTCAGCCTTTATTTTAGATGCTGTGCTGTCCTTCATGCAGGGCTGGCTGATGGCTGGCGTGTCACAGCGAATTGTCAAAAGACTCCGGGATACTCTGTTTAAAAAGCTGCAAAAACTGCCTGTTTCCTTTTTTGATAAGCGCACACACGGAGAGTTAATGAGCAGGCTGTCAAACGATATCGATAATGTCAGCTCGACAATCTCCCAATCTACTACTCAGCTGATGTCAGGGGCTATTGTTATTAGCGGTTCCTTCATTATGATGTTAATCCTAAGCCCGATTTTGACAGTGGCAAGTTTATTAACGGTTCCCCTCGTCTTTTTGTTAACAAAGAGTATTGCAAAAAGAACCAGTGTACTGTTTAAAGATCAGCAAATTCAGCTTGGTAAATTAAATGGTCAAATTGAGGAAACGATATCGGGTATTGAAGTGGTTAAGGCATTTAATCATGAGGAAAAGGTGATTTCTGAGTTTGAGGAAGTCAATCAGAGGCTGCGTGAGGTCGGCCTTAAGGCACAGATATGGTCTGGTTTTCTTATGCCCATCATGAACGTAATCAATAATTTGAGTTTTGCCATTGTGGCAGTTACGGGAGGATTCCTTGCGGTAAAGGGGATGATTACGGTTGGTGCTATAGCGAGCTTCATTACTTATTCAAAGCAGTTTGTCAGACCCCTTAACGATCTAGCACAAATCTTTAATATGCTCCAATCGGGTGTAGCAGGAGCGGAACGGGTATTTGAAATTCTTGATGAGCCAGAGGAGACAGATGATGTAAAGGATGCGGTGGTGTTAGAGAAGCCAAAGGGTCATGTTGTGTTTGAAAATGTCAGCTTTGGCTACCGCGGTGATGTCCCAATTTTAAAAAATGTCAGCTTCGAGGCTGATATTGGCAGCAGTACGGCGTTAGTCGGTCCAACGGGGGCAGGGAAAACGACGATTGTGAACCTGTTAACTAGATTTTATGATGTGACAGAGGGCAGGATCTTGTTAGATGGCAGAGATATTAGAGAATACACCCGAGATAGTTTAAGAAGCAGCTTTGGGTTTGTATTGCAGGATACGTACCTGTTTTCCGGCAGTATTAAGGACAATATTAAATATGGAAAGCCCTTGGCCAGTGATGAAGAAGTCATGGCTGCGGCAAGAATGGCGAATGCCGACTCCTTTATTAACCGCCTGCCTAAGAAGTATGAAACTGTTCTTTCTGAAAACGGCGGAAACCTAAGCCAGGGACAGCGTCAGTTACTAGCTATAGCGAGGGTGATTCTGGCTAAGCCGGCAGTACTGATATTAGATGAAGCGACGAGCAGCATTGATACACGTACGGAGCTTCATATTCAAGAGGCGCTGTTAACCTTAATGGAGGGACGAACCAGCTTCATTATCGCCCATCGCTTGAATACCATTCGTGAAGCTGATTGTATTATGGTGATTGAAAACGGTGAAATCGTTGAAAAAGGAAATCACAGTGAGCTTATGAAGCAACAAGGTAAATACAATAATATGTTCTTTAACCAGTTTAAGAATGTTGAAATGGCTGTGGATTCATGAAAGATCAGGGATTAGGGAATAATGAGGTTAATGGTACTCATATAGGGGGCTGTTTATGAAGAAGGAAGTTTCTAACCGGAAATTACTCTGGGTTTCTGGTACAGGTTGGATGTTTGATGCAATGGATGTGGGCATGCTTTCCTTCATTATTGCTGCTTTAAGTGTGGAATGGAGTTTAACAGCGGAACAAATGGGATGGATTGGCAGTGTACAATCGATCGGAATGGCTGCAGGAGCTCTACTCTTTGGGTTAATGTCAGACCGAATTGGCCGAAAAAATGTTTTTATTATTACTTTACTACTCTTTTCAATCGGCAGCGGTATTTCAGCTTTTGCTACATCGATTACAGTCTTTCTGATTCTGCGTTTTTTTATTGGAATGGGCCTTGGGGGCGAGCTGCCTGTTGCCTCGACACTCGTGTCTGAAAGTGTTCCGGCTGAAAAACGCGGGCGGATTGTTGTATTACTAGAAAGTTTTTGGGCAGCCGGCTGGCTGATTGCTGCCGTTATTTCTTATTTTATTATTCCAAAGTTTGGCTGGTCTACTGCTTTGTTAATTAGTGCAACGCCAGCTCTTTATGCCCTATATTTACGAGTGGGGCTGCCGGATTCACCAAGATTTGAAGCGATTAAAGATAAAGAAAAGATTTCTGCGTTTCAAAGTATCGCGAATCTATGGACGAATGAGTATCGCCGCAGAACAACCATGCTGTGGATTGTTTGGTTCTGTGTTGTTTTTTCCTACTATGGAATGTTCTTATGGCTTCCTAGTGTGATGGTTTTAAAAGGTTTTAGTCTTATAAAAAGCTTTGGGTATGTATTGATTATGACACTTGCTCAGCTGCCGGGTTATTTTACAGCTGCATGGGCGATCGAGCGGTTTGGCCGAAAGTTTGTTTTAGCAGTCTATTTAATTGGAACGGCTCTCAGTGCTCTTATGTTTGGAAATGCTGAGTCAACGGCACTTTTAATCACTTCGGGAATCCTTTTATCCTTCTTTAACCTTGGAGCATGGGGCGGATTGTACGCTTATACACCTGAACAATATCCTACAGTAATTCGCGGCACTGGCTCAGGATCAGCGGCTGCTTTTGGCCGGTTAGGAGGAGTTCTTGGTCCCTTAATGGTGGGATATCTAGTGGCTCGTGAAACATCGATTTCAACTATATTTACTATCTTTTGTATATCTGTTTTCATTGCTGCCTTCGCGGTTATCTTTTTAGGAAAAGAAACAAAAAACAAAGTATTAGTATAATGTTTATTGGGAGAGATTTCCAAATGGGAATCTCTCTTTTATTTTTTATCGCAGTATCATTTTATTCCTTTAAAGCGCTAGAGTGACTATATCAACTATTTAACCCTATGCTAATAGTGGGAAATTAGTATTTTATTTATTTTTCAGAATTATAGCAAAATAGCACATCTAAGGACTAGACGAATAGAAATTTATCTTGTACAATGTTTTCAGAATATTATCTTTTTTTAAACTTCTCAGAAGATTTTCCAACTGGATTAAAGAGGACTATTTAATAATAGGGGGTATAGACAGTGAGAAAGAAAAAACTTGCAGGTATTTTTATGTCGTTCATGATGGCGGCAGGTGTGTTGGCAGGCTGTGGAGGTTCATCGAGTACAAGCGGTGAAAAAGACGGCGATACGATTAAAATTGGCGCCAACCTAGAGCTTTCAGGCGGAGTTGCTTCCTATGGTCAGTCCATTGAAGAAGGAATCAAATTGGCATTGGAAGAAATCAATAAAGAGGGTATTGATGGTAAGAAGCTTGAGCTTGTAACCTTCGATAATAAATCTGATGCCGCTGAAGCAACAAGCGGTACAACAAAGCTAATCAGCCAAGATAAGGTTTCTGCCATTATCGGTGCAGCTACTAGTACTAACACATTGGCGCAAGTACAAATCGCTGAGAAAAATAAAATTCCATTGTTAACACCAACTGGAACAAATCCTACTATTACAAATAAAGACGGCGTTCTAAGTGAGTTCGTATTCCGTACTTGCTTTATCGACCCATTCCAGGGTACGGTTGCGGCTAACTTTGCTTCTAAAGATCTTAAAGTGAAAAATGCTGCGATTATTATTGATAGTTCAAGTGACTATGCAAAGGGTCTTGCAGCTGCTTTCCAGGAAGCATTTGAAGCAAATGGCGGTAAAGTGATTAAGGAAGAGGCGTATGTTGCGAAGGATACAGATTTCAACGCCATTTTAACGAATATCAAATCTGCAAAACCAGATTTCATCTTCCTTCCTGGATATTATGAAGAAGTAGGTCTAATCATTAAACAAGCCCGTGCACTTGGTATTGAAGCTCCATTTATGGGCGGCGATGGCTGGGATTCTCCTAAGCTAGTAGAAATTGCTGGTAACGGTCCATTAAACAATACTTTTATCACGAACCACTATTCTTCAGGGGATTCTGATCCAAAGGTACAAGACTTCGTAAAAGCATTTGAAGCAAAATATGATGGAAAATCTCCAGATGCCTTCAATGCATTAGGCTATGATTCATTATACTTCCTTGCTGATGCAATCAAGCGTGCTGGAAGCGGCGACCCTGAAAAAATTCAAAAAGCACTTGAAGAAACAGATGGTCTAGAGTTAGTTTCTGGAACAATGAAGCTTGACGAAAACCACGATCCAATCAAATCAGCAGTAATCCTAGAATACAAAGAAGGAAAGCAAGAATTTAATACAAAAGTAAATCCATAAGTAATAATTACTAAAAGTTATGCTACTTGTGCCACCCTGTTGATTGGAGCGGAAGGCACGAAGACTCCTGCGGGAGGACGGGGCAGGGGAGACCCCACAGGCGCATAAGCGCCGAGGAGGCTCCCCGAACCGCCCTAAGGTGCGCGAAGTGCCTGGAGTGGAAATCAACAGGCTAATTTAAGAAAGTAAAATTTTATAGGTTTCTAATTGAATAGGGAGCAGTTATGTCTCCCTATTCTCTTTCTTACATATTGATTTCCTATTTTTAGGAAGGAGTTGTCGACATGGAAATTATGCAGCAGTTAGTTAACGGGGTTTCATTGGGGAGTATTTACGCGTTGATTGCCCTTGGTTATACGATGGTGTACGGAATTGTTAAATTAATCAACTTTGCCCATGGAGATGTCTTCATGGTCGGTGCTTTTATTGGCTTTTATTCTATTACTATACTAGATTTAGGATTTTTCCCGTCGCTGATCATTTCAATGACAGCTTGTGCGATTATGGGGGTTCTTATTGAAAGGATCGCCTATAAACCTTTAAGGAATGCAACACGGATCGCTGCTCTTATTACAGCTATTGGTGTTTCACTTTTAATCGAATATGGAATGATTTATGCCCGCGGGGCCCAGCCAGAGGCTTATCCTAGTGATATTATTCCAGTGACAAGCTTAGATTTCCTGGGAGTTAAAGTAAGCAGTCAATCATTACTGATATTAGGTACTTCTGTCGTATTAATGATCTTATTACAATTTATCGTTCATAAAACTAAAATTGGAAAAGCTATGCGTGCCGTATCTCATGATATGGATGCAGCAAGATTAATGGGTATCAACGTTAACAATACCATTTCTGCAACCTTTGCTATTGGGTCTGCGTTAGCAGGTGCAGCTGGTGTTGCTTTCGGAATGTATTATACAAAAATTGAGCCGTTAATGGGGATTATTCCAGGTCTTAAAGCCTTCGTTGCTGCTGTACTTGGAGGCATTGGGATTATTCCAGGTGCAATGGTAGGCGGCTTGTTACTAGGTGTCATTGAATCACTTGTAAGTGCTGCTGGCTTCTCTTTATGGAGAGACGGGGTAGCGTTTGTTGTACTAATCTTAATTTTGATTTTCCGTCCAGCCGGTTTACTCGGTAAAAATGTACGGGAAAAAGTGTAAGGGGGCTATGGCGATGAATATTTTCAAGACAGCAAAAGGTTTTTGGACTTCTATCGTTTTAGCCGTTGTTTTTGGTATTGTGATGCAATTTTTAATTACCGGAGAAATAATTAACTTCTTTTATGTAAACACACTTTACTTTATTGGGATCAATATTATTCTTGCTGCCAGCTTACATCTTATTATTGGAATTACCGGACAATTTTCAATTGGGCATGCGGGTTTCCTAGCTGTTGGCGCGTATGCCTCTGCGATTATTACGATGAAATTAGAGCTTCCTTTCGGGCTTGGATTAGTGGCGGGAGGAGTTGCAGCTGCCATTGCAGGCTTAATTATTGGGATTCCTACACTTCGGCTAAAAGGAGACTATCTAGCAATTGCTACACTTGGATTTGGCGAAATTGTCCGGATTGTCTTTTTAAATATTGAATATGTTGGCGGAGCAAGCGGGATGACTGTTACCCAGCTTACGACTTGGCCATGGCTATTTGGAAGTATCCTGTTAACACTCCTGGTTATCAGAAACTTTACTAACTCCACTCATGGACGAGCGTGTATTTCAGTTAGAGAAAACGAAATTGCCGCTGATGCTATGGGGATTAACACTACTTACTATAAGGTTATTGCCTTTGTGATTGGCTCCTTTTTTGCCGGTGTTGCAGGTGCTTTGTATGCACACAACTTTTTCATTATCCAGCCGACGAACTTTGGTTTCTTAAAATCCTTTGATATCTTAATCTTTGTTGTTCTTGGCGGGTTAGGCAGTATGTCTGGTGCGGTACTGGCTGCAATCCTACTGACCATTGTTTCGACATTCCTGCAAAGCTTTCCTGAACTTCGAATGATTATATATAGCTTGGTATTGGTCCTTATGATGATTTATCGCCCTCAAGGGTTGATGGGAACAAAGGAATTGACCTCATTCTTTAAGATTGGCAAGTCTTCCAAAGGAGGAGTCACCCATGACAAAAACACCGTTGCTTAAAGTAAATAATGCCGGTATTCGTTTTGGCGGATTAAAGGCGGTTTCAGATGTGAACCTCGAGTTAAAGCAGGGTGAATTAGTAGGTTTGATTGGACCAAATGGGGCCGGAAAAACGACTTTTTTCAACCTCTTAACAGGAGTATATGTCCCAACCGAAGGCAGTATTGAATTAGATGGAGATAAATTAAATGGCTTAGCACCCTATAAGATTACCAAAAAGGGTATCAGCAGAACCTTTCAAAACATTCGATTGTTTAATGAATTGTCGGTGCTTGATAATGTAAAGGTAGCCTATCATTCACTAGCAAAGCACTCAATTATGAGCTCGATCCTCCGTCTTCCTAAGCACTTTTCCGAGGAAAAGTATATGGAAGAAAAGGCAATTGAGTTTTTAAAAATCTTTAGTTTAGATAATGTATTGCACGAAAAGGCAAAGAACCTGCCGTACGGGCAGCAGCGCCGTTTAGAGATTGCTAGAGCGCTTGCAGCCAATCCAAAATTATTACTGCTGGATGAACCTGCAGCAGGTATGAATCCTCAGGAAACAGAGGAATTGATGAATTTAATCGCGTTAATACGAAAGAAGTTTGATTTAACGATATTACTGATTGAGCATGACATGCTTCTGGTTATGGGTGTATGTGAGCGAATCTATGTGCTTGACCATGGCCAGCTTATTGCAGATGGGACTCCCGAACAAATCAGAAATAACCCAAAAGTCATCGAGGCGTACCTAGGGGAGGAGGTTTCATAATGTTAAAAATTGAAGATATAAATGTGTATTATGGGATTATCCATGCCTTAAAGGGTGTTTCTCTTGAAATTAACGAAGGAGAAATTGTTACCTTAATCGGTGCAAATGGAGCAGGAAAAAGTACGTTATTAAAAACCATCTCCGGACTTCTGAAACCGAAAAATGGTGATATCCTGTTTCAAGGTCAATCCATCTCAGGTAAAGTTGCACAGTCTATCGTGAAACAAGGGCTTTCTCATGTTCCTGAAGGACGTCGTGTGTTTGCCAATATGTCTGTTGAAGAGAATCTTGAATTAGGGGCTTATTTACGAAAAGATAAGCAAGGCATTAAAGAAGACTTTGAAAAAGTCTATAACCTGTTCCCGCGTCTGCTTGAACGGCGTAAGCAGCTGTCTGGTACGTTATCAGGCGGAGAACAGCAAATGCTTGCTATGGGCAGAGCCTTGATGGCACGTCCAAAGCTTTTACTATTAGATGAGCCTTCAATGGGGCTGGCACCGTTGTTAGTAAAAACAATTTTTCGAATCATCGAAGAAATTAATAAGTCAGGCACTACAATTCTGTTGGTAGAGCAAAACGCCAACATGGCGTTATCCATTGCCGACCGCGCCTATGTAATCGAAACAGGCAAAATCGTCCTATCAGGCTCATCAGACGAACTCAACCAAAGCGATCAAATTAGAATGGCTTACCTGGGCGGTCATTAATAGCAGTAAAAAGACGTGTGAGTTGAATTCACACGTCTTTCTTCGCTCTAGATTATGCTTTTACTTTTTGCGGTTCAGCCTCAAGTTTAAATTGATGGCGAAGCTTCGGCTGCAAAGCATGTTTAATTTTAATCATATACTCTTCATAAAGCTGCTCTAATCCAACCAATGCCAGGGAGAAGAAGTTCGCGTAGTTCTTTTGAACCTCCCACTTTAACTCGTTCTTACCGCAGATACTATATTTATTTAACTCCTCAATTTCCTTTTGAATTAAGTCTAATTCAGCCTTCTGCTCTTCCTCAGGAAGTGAAAGTACATAATCGATTTTTTCAATATAGGCCTGTGATTTTTCGATTTTGCCTTTGATTTCATCGTAGCCAGCTTGGTCAATTAGACCGTATTTTAATTTAAACTCATTTAACTTTTGTGCCGAATCGTAGGTTGATCTTACGATATCATCACGTGTCATTTGTGTTGTTTCATAGCTAAGCATATGCTTCCAGGATGGCTGGGTGATCGCCTTGCGGTGGTCCTCAAGCGTATGGCAGAATTTCTTAAAGCCGTGCAGTTCTGGATTTTCAAATGCTGGGCTTGCAGGATCAAGGAACGGTGCAAGTGGCGCTACAAAGTAGAAAAGTCTAGGGTCTTGGTTACAAGCAAGATGGATTTTTTCACAAAAGTCAATGTTCTCAATCGCACTTTGATAGGTCTGACTAGGGATACCTGTCATAAAGAATAAATCAATTTTCTTCGCACCATGCTTTAGAGCAAAATTAAGGGTCTCAATTACTTTTGGATTCGTACAGTTAAACTTGCCATTATAACGTCTGATTTTTTCATCATGTGTTTCAAGGGTAATCTCAATGCTATATTTTGCACAGCTGTCATTCATCATTTGGAAAAACTCTTTGCCCGCGTATTGGAATAATTCAAAGACGATTTCATTTTTAAGATTAAGCTGTTTAAGACGGCTAAAGAACTCTTTTACATACTCACGACCGCCCTGTCGCAGGTCATGCAGGATAAAAATAGGTGCACGGCTGAACCGTGAAATAAACTGAATGTCGTCAATAAGCTTTTCTGGTGAACGCAGTGCTAATGAACTTCTTCCACAATTTTGATCATAGGCATCCTTTGAACCGCCGCAGATTAAACAGTTTTGCGAACAGCCTCTCGCGGTCAATAAGGCGGTGTTAGGGTACTCAAGCCATCCTTTGTACGGCAGCGGATCAAGGAAGTTACGATATTTAAATACAGAGCGGACCGTATAGCGATAGCCTGGTACATCTAGATCATCTAAATCCTTTGGTACATACGTGATAGGATTATAGCCAACCTCACTGCCTTTCTTCCAAGTTAAGTTTGGGATGTCAGCATAGTGAGTATTTCCGAGCTCTAGTTTATTCATCAATAGAAGCATCAGCTTCTCAGTTGAATCCCCGCGCATAACAAAATCAATAAATGGATAGTCGATTAATTCTTTGTGGTAATAGGTTGCGGACAGCCCACCAAAAATGATGGGTTTATCAGGATGGAGCTTTTTAACGATTTTGGCAAGTTCGATACTGCCGTGTGCATGCGGCAGCCAATGCAGGTCTATTCCGAAAGCTCGGGTTTTGATTTTTCTAAGCTTTGTTTCTACATCAAATTTCTCACTCATCAGCATTCGATTTGCGATGTTTATAATTTTTACACGGAGGCCGTACCGTTCTAGATAATCAGCAATACTAGTTAAGCCGATTGGATACATTTCAAATACGGGCGATGATGGAACAACGTCGCTAATGGGACCTGCAAGCAGGGAGTTTTTTCGAAAGTCGTAAACACTAGGTGCGTGTAAAAGGACCAAATCATATTTCATATAAGCCACCCTTTTCTATTTTTTAATATATAGTAGTATTGTGAAGTGTTTCACATAATTTCTTGGTATTAACTGTGACAAAGTGATAAACCGGTCAAATGTTTACTAAAACCACTTTTGTAAATATGTTCTAACTACCTTTATTTTACTATAATAAGGGATTAATAGAGTGACAAACGGGTGACAACAATGTGGAGATTCGGTGTATGGTCTGGCTTTAGGGTTTTCTCTCACCATGTTTTCGTAGATTACATATAGTAAAGGGAAAATATATAAAGGAGGATATATGCCCATGTATTATAATGGTTATCAATTGCCTTTTATCCCTGACCGTTTTGGCGGTGGACAACAGCCCGGATTTCAGCCCCCGCCATTTGGAGGTGGACAGCAGCCTGGATTTCAGCCCCCGCCATTTGGAGGTGGACAACAGCCTGGATTTCAGCCTCCGCCATTTGGAGGAGGACAGCAAGGGTTCCCGCCATTTGGAGGAGGAGCACAAGAAGGCGGGCCGCCATCTTCACCACCACCTTCATACACGCCACAAGAGTCACCCTCTTTATATGCAGTTGACCCTGGAGCAATCAGAGGCTGTCTTTACCGCTTTACCTATGTTTGGCTTAACAACGGCAGCAGTTTCTGGTTTTATCCAACCTATGTTGGAAGAGATTCAATTGCCGGTTATCGTTGGAGAGGATTCCGCTGGGTATATTACGGAACTGATTTAAGAAGAATTCGATCATTTAGATGCTCATAGTTTGAAAGCAGGGTTTGAATCAAAGGATTCATCCCTTTTTTTATTATTTCGTCCGCGAAAGCTGTATAATTATTGTAAAAAAATAGAGGGTGAAAAAATGGCTAAGGTGAAAACAAATGCCATTCGGATTCTCGATGCAAAGAAGATTGCCTACGAGGTGCTTACATACGAAAATCAGGATGGGAAAATAGACGGGGTGTCAGTTGCCGGGAAAATTGGCAAAGACCCAAAGGAAGTTTATAAGACGCTGGTTGCTCAAGGGGCAAGCAAACAGATTTATGTATACGTGATTCCAGTAGAAGCAGAATTAGATTTAAAAAAGGGTGCAAAAGCTGCTGGAGAAAAGAAAATAGAGATGATTCCCGTTAAGGATATTCTAAAATGGACCGGATATATTCGCGGCGGCTGTTCACCGATTGGGATGAAAAAGGACTATAAAACATTTATTGATAAAAGCTGTTTAGAGCTTGAGCAAATGGTCGTCAGTGCCGGGAAAATTGGTGTCCAAATCGTGGTGGATCCAGAAGTGTTAGTTCATCTGACAAAGGCAGAAACTCCGGATGTTAGAAAATAATTTAGTAGGCATTCACCTATAAAAACACAATGCATAAGATAAGGTGAAATGAAAAGCTTCAAGGGCCAAATCAGGAAAAATGCAGTTCAATTTTTCCTAGGCGCTGCAGCTAGATAAATGAACTTCACAGATGTCACGTAAAGGAGAGTGTTCGCAAGTGGCAGGTAAGATAAAAAATTATTATGCAGGCGGAAATACGGCTAGAGGATTCCATAGCCTGTATGAATCGAATCTCCAAGGACTTGAATGTGTTTATATTCTTAAGGGCGGTCCTGGAACGGGAAAATCTTCACTGATGAAAAAAATAGGCAATGAATGGGTCGAAAAGGGATATGATATCGAATTCCTACATTGCTCGTCAGATAATCAATCAATTGATGGAGTCATTATACGGAGTTTAAAGGTAGGAATCGTTGATGGAACGGCTCCACATGTTATAGAGCCGAAGACTCCAGGGGCGGTAGAACAGTATATTAATCTGGGTGAGGCTTGGGACGCAAAAGCACTTTCTGTGGAGAAAAAGAACATTGAACGGTTAACAAGGCAAATCAGCGCTTCTTTTAAATTAGCTTATTCAACCTTTAAACAGGCATTGGATGTTCATGATGATTGGGAGAAAATCTATATTGAAAACATGGATTTTGAAAAGGCAGACCAGCTGACCAATAAATTAATTCAATCCTTTTTTGGTAAGTTAAAAATCAATAAAGAATCCGATATTCGCCACAGATTCTTAGGTGCGGCAACGCCAAAAGGAGCCGTTGATTTTGTACCGAATTTAACGGAGGATATCGAAAAACGTTATTTTATTAAAGGACGTCCTGGTTCTGGAAAGTCAACGATGCTAAAGAAGATTGCAGCAGCTGCAGAAGCAAGAGGAATTGATACTGAGGTTTATCACTGTGGATTTGATCCTAACAGCCTCGATATGGTTATTTTTAGAGAGCTTGGCATTGCTATTTTTGATAGTACCGCTCCACATGAGTATTTCCCGAGCCGAGCCGGTGATGAAATCATTGATATGTATGAACTTCTGATTACGCCGGGTACGGATGAAATTTATGAAGATAAAATTAAACCAATTGCAGCAAGCTACAAGAATAAAATGAAGGAAGCTATATCTTATTTAGCGAGAGCCAAAGAACTTCATGATACGCTTGAAAGCATTTATGTTTCTGCAATGGACTTTTCTATTGTTGAGCATATCCAGAATAGGATTGCAGAGGAAATTAGACAACTAGAATTAGAAGTAATTGTAAACACACAATAGCAAAAGAGCCGGTTTCCCTCCTTGGAAAGCCGGCTTTCTTGCTTACTTCGGGTTCGTTTTGCTTTTTTGACTTTTATTATGCTTATTTCCCTTGCTGTTATCACCGCTGACAAACTCAGTGGAGAACTCAGCTTCAGCATACTTGGATTCAGCACGATCTGCCTGAGGTGAGTTTTGGTTTTTACTGCCTTTGTTAACCTTTTTTGTCATCATTCATTCTCCTTTCGTCTTAAAGTACAGTTTAGTTTGGCATTTAGGGCATTCATTATGCATTTTAATAGAGGGGAAAGAAATGGTTTATAGAAATAGTAATAGTGCCACAATAGACTCGTAGTACTTCGCATAGGAGTGATCGATTTTGAAAAGTGAAATAGAAAAAATAACCTCTTTGTTTGAAGAACATCGAAATGAAGAAAATGCAGGTCCGATGAGTTTGTATATGAAGGGACACTTCCCTTTTTTAGGGATTAAGTCACCGCTTAGAAAAGAGCTTGAAAAGCAATTTTTTAAAGAGACAGAGATCTTGAAAAAGCCATTTAACCAGGATTTTGTCGAAGGTCTTTGGGAAAAGGATGAAAGAGAGTATCAGTATACAGGTATTACCTATATGGGAAAGTTTATTAAAAAGCTGCCAAAGGATGCTATTTCTTTCTTAGAAGGATTAATCACGACAAAATCCTGGTGGGACAGCGTTGATTCGATTGCGCCGTTAGTAGGAGAGCTTGCCCGAATGTATCCTGAAATAATTGAAGAGAGTATAAATGGCTGGTGTATTGACGATGACCTTTGGCTGAGGAGAAGTGCCATTCTCTTTCAATTAAAGTATAAACAGCAAACAAATGAAGCTCTTCTATACGAGTACATACTAAAAAATGCTGACAGCAAGGAATTCTTTATTCAAAAAGCCATCGGCTGGGCTTTGAGGGAATACTCGAAAACAAACTCTGATTCTTTTAAGGCGTTTATCGCTGGAAACAACCTTGCTCCATTAAGTGTAAGAGAAGGAAGTAAGTATCTTTCATGAGCAAAATGGTGAAAATGTCTAGTGGTATCGTGTTAGAATGGCAATAACTTAAAGAAGGATACAGGTGAACAACATGATTAAGTGTATTGCAACAGATATGGATGGAACATTATTGAATTCTGTACAACAAATAAGTCAGGAAAACAAAGAAGCCATTTTGAAGGCACAATCCCAAGGGATTGAAGTCGTAGTGGCTACAGGAAGGTCTTATCAGGAAGCGCGTTATGTCTTAGAAGAGGCTGGATTACAATGCCCTGTAATTGGTGTCAATGGGGCGGAGGTTCGTTCCAAAGAAGGTGTAGTTATATCATCAGTCCCGCTTAATAAGCAATTGGCAAAGCAAGCGGCAGAGAAGCTGACAGAAAATGATATCTACTTTGAAGCCTACACGAACAAAGGTACATACAGTGTCGATCTTGAAAAAGCAGTTTCCATTCTGGTTGATATTGTTGTCAGCGTTAATCCAGATGCAGATAAAGAGAAAGTCATCTATGCAGCAGGTGCAAGAGTTCGAGATGGCCTAGTTCATGGTATCGAAAGCTATGACATACTCTTTGATGATGAGGATGTGCAGATATATAAATTTTTAGCATTCTCTTTTGATTCTGAGAGACTGGAGGCTTCGGCTGCCGACCTTCATGAATTAGAAGGTCTTGTGGTGACGAGCTCTGGACATGAAAACCTTGAGATTACCAATAAAGATGCACAAAAGGGAATTGCACTTGAGGCATTTGTAAAATCAAAAGGAATTGAAATAGCCGAGACAATGGCCATGGGCGATAGTTTTAATGACGTTTCGATGTTAGAGAGAGTTGGAAGAGCCGTTGCTATGGGAAATGCAGCTTATGAAATTAAAACTCTTTGTGATGTTATTACGGCAACAAATGATGAGCATGGAGTAGCCAAGGCAATACTCGAAGTTTTATAGGAAAGGAAGAGGTTGATGGTCAAAGTAAGTTCCATTTTATTATCGATGATGCTATTGATCTCTGGCTGTTCACTTTTTGAAAAAGAAAATCTCACGTCCAAAGATTCTCCCGAGGATGAGGTTGTTGTCCTTCAGCCAGAAATTGAAGTAGTTGCAGAAGAACTGCGTATTCCCTGGTCTATTAATAAGGTAAATCAGGTTTTTTATGTGAGTGAACGAACAGGAAGTATCGTTAAAATTGATAATGGAAAAATGGAGCGGCAGCAAGTGGACTTGGAAAAACCACTTGCGAAGGCAGCGGAAGCTGGATTACTTGGCTTTGTCCTCGACCCAGGGTTTTCTGATAATCAGCAAGCATTTGCCTACTATACGTATGAGAATGGACAGGGGCAGTTTAACAGAGTTGTCGTTCTCAAGCTTGAGGGAAATAAGTGGACAGAGGAAACAATCCTTCTTGATGGGATTCCGAGTGCAGCTTATCATCATGGCGGGCGGATGAAGATTGGGCCAGATGGGAAGCTGTATATTACCACTGGCGATGCGACTAACCCAGAGCTTTCGCAAGATTTAAAGTCCTTAAACGGGAAGATTCTCAGGATGAATTTAGATGGCAGTATTCCGGAGGATAATCCTTACCAGAATTCCTATGTTTACAGCTATGGGCATCGGAATCCTCAGGGTCTGGTTTGGATGGAGGGTACGTTATATTCAAGTGAGCATGGCCAATCCGCACACGATGAAGTCAATATAATCAAGCCTGGTGCAAATTATGGCTGGCCGATTATTGAAGGTAATGAAAGTAAAGCTGGAATGGAGACACCTTTGTTTCAGTCTGGAGAAGAAACATGGGCTCCTTCAGGGATGGCTGCGCATAATGGGAAGCTGTACGCAGCGACATTAAGGGGCAATGCAGTCCGTGAATTTGATCTTGACAGGGTGGTTACAAGTCCAGTTATAACAGGATTAGGGAGAATTCGAGATGTGTTTGTTGATGGTGAATACTTCTACTTTGTCAGCAACAATACAGATGGCAGGGGAACTCCTGATGAAAAGGATGACAAATTGTACCGAGTATTGCTAACCAATTTGAAGTAACGGGTAAAGGCTGGTGTGATAATGACGACAAAAAGTAATAAATTACAATTCGGATGGACGCTGATTGCTCATCCAACCTATCAAATCTTTACAAACAAAAACTCATACGTCATCATCGACGAAGACAATGACGTCATGCTCAGATTTACCCTCCAAGAAAACGAAATCGAAATCCAAGGCGCAAACTGGAACCTAAACTACAAAATCAACCTCGGCTTCAAAACCCTAAAAATTATTAACACACCTGAAGACTAAAAGATAAAAAACCCACCATTTATGCAAAAAGGCCTGCATAAATGGTGGGTTTTGTATAAACGGTGCCTGTCACCGTATCACTGTCAAAGAATCTCTATTTCCAGTGAGTTTACCTGTGATACGAGTAGTTCTTCGTATTGTTTTTGGGCTTGGAAGTTGATTTCTTGTTGTGCCATGTCTGGGTTTTCTTTTTTAACTTTTTCGATGATGTCTTTTTGTACTTTTTGGGAGAGGACGATCATTTGGTATTGCTGTTTTTCGGTTTCCCAGAATTTTTCTTCTCCGTATTCGTTGATCATGGCTTTGGCTGAATCAAATTGGTTGTATTGGTCTCGGACCTTATTGATTTCAGCTTCAACCTCGGCATCGCTCGCGGTGTGTCCTTTTTCTTCAGCGAGCATCGCCATCGAGCGAAGACGGATGATTTGCGTTAATAATTGATTTTGGTCTTCAATCAGCTTTTCCTGTGACTCCCAATACGATAAGGCTTCTTTCAGCTGTTCGCCTGTGTAGCGCTTTTGATCGGTTTCACGATTAATGGCGAGCTGAAGGTAATTGATAAACTTGTAAAAATCTACATCTTCATAGGTAATCCACTCTCCATTAATGGATGCTACGCCTTCTGGCTGCTTCACCTCATAGTTGAGTACTTGTTCAGCTTTTTTGCCATCCTTCTCTAACGTAAAGAAAATCTCATATTTCCCGGTCATTGGAAGCTTCACAGCACCTGAA
The DNA here is from genome assembly GCF_019749295.1 of Neobacillus niacini. GTDB lineage: Bacteria > Bacillota > Bacilli > Bacillales > Cytobacillaceae > Neobacillus > Neobacillus niacini_D. The sequence goes on along the minus strand of NZ_JACWFG010000002.1, from coordinate 396,033 downwards.
TAAATGCCATCTTCCTCTTCTGTGAGCTCCACTTCGGTGGTGCCATGATCCATATTGGTCATGGAGAATTCTGCTGAAACAGTAAGACCGTTAGCAGCCTCCTCTTTTTCACTTACTTTAATTTCAAACGGCATTTCTTTATCTGGCTGGTGATAAATGGGTTTCGTCACTTCAATTTTATACTCAGGGTCAGCATTGCACCCTGCAAGGATAACTAAAACTAGCAGTGCGGCCAGCCTCATCACAGTTTTCATGATTCAATCCCTCCTAGATTATGTGTTTGCAAGAATTCCTCTACGGTGTATTTCTCCATTTTTCCATTGTTTAAATAAGCGACATGTGTGCAAACCTGTCTAATTTCATCCAGATGATGGGAGGAGAGCAGGATGGTTTTATCATGAAGCGATTTTAATACATCTAGTATTTCCTTTCGCCCCATCGGGTCAATCCCGCTAGTAGGCTCATCAAGAATCAGAATACTGAAATCCTGATAAAGGGTAATCGCTAATCCAAGGCGCTGCAGCATGCCTTTCGAGTACTTCTTCACCTGCATTTCGCGGTCATCCCACAAGCTTACGGACTTCAATGCTTTCTCAATGCGTTCCTGATCCACCGTCTTTTCCACTGCCTCTGCAAAGAAGGTAATATTCTCAAACCCTGTCAGCATGGGATAAAGCTGAAATTTTTCAGGGAGATATGCAATTGCTTTTTTCCAGTCATGATTTTTCTTGGTTACCTGAACGTTATTAATCGTAATCGAGCCTTGTTTGACCGGAAGCAGTCCGAGAAGACTGTTAATAAACGTAGACTTTCCTGCACCATTCCGTCCGACAAGAGCACAAATTTCATGCTTATTAATCTCAATATTGATAGACTCCAGGATTAATTTTTTCCCGAAGGATTGGTTTAGATTGGTTACGGTAATCATTCGAATCCCTCCTTACGGTGAAAAATAATCGCAGTTGCAATAGAAGTGATCATCCAAAACAATAGATTTCCTAACAGGAAGAAGGCCGGCTTTGTCCACATGAAGGCTTGGAGCAGCCGGGACATGTGACCCATAGAATAAACACCCGTCCCTGTTTCTAAGAACATTCGAACTGTCTGCAGTGGATTTAAAAAGTAACCTATTGAAAACAACCTTACATTTTCATGTGTAACGTCCGGTAAAAACGATAGCAGGATAAAATCATGTAAGAAGAAAAAGTAAAACCAAACAAATATCGTATAGCCAATGATCTGCATTCTAGAAGTACTAAAGCTTCCGATTGCCGCACCCATTTGCAGGAACAGCAGTGACATGGCTGCAATCGCCAAAATAAAGATGAAATAAGCCTTTATATCAAGCTCGAAGTTAAATTTTATCAACAGTAAGTAGATAAAAAACCAAGCTAGTATCGGAACAAGCACGACGGTATAGAGCCCTAGACTTTTACGAAGTAAGAAACTTGCATAGCTATCTTTCTTGGTCAGCAGCATGATTAATGTCTTTTGTTCCTTTTCTTGAAAGATAGAAAAGGCACCGATGAACAAGCAAAGGATCGGGATAAAATAAATAATCGTATCAAATAAATTAATTAAGAGAACATAAAAGCCTTTATCAAATGAAAGGGCTGTGGAACGAAACAAAATACTGATTGAAATCAGAACAATGATGCTTAATGCCAGCCATAATCCTTTTCCTCTTATGTTTTCCTTCCATTCCTTCCAAATGTAATGCATAGTAAATGTCTCCCTTTTAGTAAAATCAGCACTGCGGTGAGCCCTAGAGCAGCTATAAGTATGAGATTCGTATTTCCCTTTGCAGCAGCCAGTGGATGCGGGTCATTAAACATTACTTTCTCATCCACCAACGCCGCATTCATTTTTTCATATATACCGAGTGCAGGACTTTTTAAAAACAAATAGGATAGTTCTTGGTCTTCAAGTAGTTGATATAAAGAAGACTGATAGGTTATAGGAAAGTCCCCAATGCCGTTCTGGTTTAAATCGGTGAGCGGGAAAGAAGTTCCCCAGTCATTTCCTTTGTCTTCATGACTCCAGAAATTGTTTTCACCACTTCCTCCTATTGTCACGGCGGGAATAGTGTTTTCAGTGATCAGGTTTTCCGTAAAGATTTGTTCATTGGAGCTTGCCCAAAGTTCAATCCCAATTTGGTTTTGAGAGATTTTATTGCCTTGAATGCTATTTCGTGTCGCTTGATCAATGTAAATACCTCGTTGATTCATATAAAACGTATTGTTTTTGATGAGGTTATCATTTGCTTGCAGCAGCAGTAATCCGAATGACTGATTTCCGTAGTTTACAATAAAGTGATTTCCCTCTAATAAGAGACGATTTGAATTCATGACCGCAGCGCCGCCCGTATTCATCGTAAAGGTATTATTCTTAAAAATGTTTTCATCGGAATACATGTAATGCAAGCCGTACCGCGTATCACTTATATTATTTTCATAGCTTTCATTGTTGTTTGCGTAGTCAAAGAACATTCCATCACGAGTACCCTCAATGCTGTTATGAGATAGGTTGTTATCATTAGAGTAATAGACATGAATACCATTACCCTGTGCGGCAATTTCTCCTTTACCCATGCCTTTTATCACAACATTGTTGATTTTATTGTTGTGTGCTTGACTTAAGTAGATTCCATGAAAAGAATCCGTAATTTTGATGTGTTCCACAACATTTCCGTTTGTGTGAATCTTGATCCCTGCATACTCCTCTGCAGAGTTGCGGTTCATACTGCTATTGGTAACGGTCAGTTTTTTTAGGGTAACGCCGGGTGCCTTGATGGAGATGACATTGTCTTTCCCGTCACCTTTGATGACTGTTTTTGCTGAACCGAGTATTGTCACCGGCTTGCTGATGACAATATTGCCCTCGTACGTTTTATCCTCAAGCTTTAAAACTGCTCCTTCTTCCAAGCTGTCGATCGTGGCTTGCAAGTTTTCGGCAGCGCTATTTTTCTCAGGGAATACAACAAGAGTGATAGAGAAAATGAAAAGAAAGAGCAGTAGCTTTTTCATCTTTTTCGATCCTTCCATAATGGAATTAGTAATAAAATAAAAGCCGCAATTAAGAAATACGTTCCGTATCCGAGCATACTCTCAGTGACAAAGTTGGCAACTGTATTATGCCCTAAAATGGGCGGAACAAATGGGTCGATTTTGATTGGCGCCATCGGGTCTAGATTGGTACCGAATTTTTTTAGTGCCCGGCTGAGATCATATACACCGAGGATACCGAGAATTCCAAAGAGACCTATAACACCATAAAGCATTGCTTTTTTTCGTATGATGGCGGTAAGGAGCGTAATGACCGCTAACCCAATCATGATATAAAGAAGATAGTTCAATTCAGGGAAATTTTCTGCACTGAAGTTTTCCATGCCAATGTAGTGATTTAATCCGTTAACAATATCAATTTCGCCTTCCAGCTTGTTTGGAAACACTATAATATTTAATCCCTCTGGATATTGTGGAGCAAAGAAAACCATTTTCCAGTAAGGGAAAAAGACAGAAGCAACAATTAAGAGCGCTGACAGTGCAAGGAGCAGGGACGAAACTAGTGATAATTTCTTTCCTTTCATCTAAAACAAGTCCTTTCTAAACGGAGAAGGGTATCAATTGAATCAATTGATACCCATCATCACATTTTAGTTCTTAGGCTTTACAAGGAAGTAGCCGGTCATTTCTTGGTGTAGTGCGGAACAGAAGTTAGTACAGTAAAGCGGGAATGTACCTGCTTTGTCTGCAGTAAATTCAATTGTATTGGTTTGACCAGGCTGAACTTCAATGTTCAAGTCATATTGGTTGATGGCAAATCCATGGGTAATATCCTCATCAAAATCCGTATTGGTTAAGTGGATAAACACCTTATCTCCTTGATTGACTTCAATCACATCAGGACGTTTAGCTTTTGCGTCAAAGATGAACTTCGAGCGCATGGCAATACCGTAGACATGAACTTCGTTACCATTGCGTTCAATTCTAGCCTCATCTTGCTTATAAGTGGCTAGCTTATTGTTCTCATCCTTCGGATACACTTCAATCGTTTTAATCTTATCTGCCTTAATAATTTGCGCGTAGTGCGGCTCTGGGTTAACTGGTGAAGATTGGATTACCTTCATTTTGCCGCTGATATCAATTAATTGCATAGACTCTGGATGTGATGGTCCAACAGATAAATAGCTGTCTTTAGCAATTTTGTTTAAGGCAATCAGCCATTTTCCGTCTGGTGCAACCGTATCACCTTCAGCTGCTACAGAGTGTCCTGGAGAATATTGAACCGGTACACGATCTAGTGTTTCGCCCGTTTTTGGATCCCATTTCACGATTTCAGAAGAAATGAACATGGTGGTATAAGCCATTCCCTTGTCATCAAATTGAGTGTGAAGCGGTCCAAGTGCGTTTTCAGGGTTAACTTCTCTTTCCATTACAGATTCATACTTTAAGATGGGAATACCGTTACGTTCGCCAGAGAATTCTTGGTTTTTCACAGCTTCAAATGCTTTTTCAAAAGAGAAAACGGTCATGGATGGTGCAAGTTTTCCAGAAGCAATAAAGTGCTTTCCATCCGGCGTTACGTCAACACCGTGTGGTGATTTTGCTACAGGAACAAGGTAAATACCGCCTTTATGTTTTTCAGGGAAAATCATTTTTTGACCGGTTACTTCATCATATTGTCCATCTGCAACCATTTTCTCAAGCTCTTTCCAGTTAAAAAGAACAATGAAGTCACGGTCAGCTTGTGATGCGTTAATTTCAAGGTTTGTTGTGGCTTCTTCTGTATTGTACGTTGTCATAACTGCCCAATCGCCAGATTCCTTTTTACCAGCGTCAGATAAATCATATGACCACGGCGGAAGAGCAACCTGGTAAGCTACATTAAGTTTGTCTTTGTCTTGGTCGAACGTTACGGCTGACATTACACCGCGGTACTGCTGGCTGTATTCGTCCAATGACTTGTATTCAGAGCCAATTGGAACCGCAAAGCGAGTTGGCAGGAACATATACTCTGTGTTTTCGGTAACGAACGCCGCACAGTGCGGTCCGCTTGTATTTGGAACATTAATAATGTCTTTTACAGTAAATGTTTCTAAATCCATTGCTGCTGCACGGCTGTTTCCGACATCAGTGGCAAACATATATTTACCGTCATAGTCACCATTGGTTTCCGAGAATGCCGGGTGATGAAGGTCTCCCCAATTGTAATCACCCATCAATTTTTTCGTATGCTCATCAAAGCCATATCCTGTTGCTGAGTCTGGTGAAAATACCGGAACTGTTCGAATATGACGCATAGATGGAACACCGTAGATAAACATTTGACCGGAGTGGCCGCCTGATGCAAAAAGGTAATAATCATCTTTTTCACCGAATGGTACATAAACTTTTTCAGCATCGCTTTTGGTATTGCCAGAAGCAACTTGATTGTTTGTACTCTTTGAAAAATCAGCGAATGTAATCGTTGCTGCAACAAAGCCTGCAAGTAAACCAGAGGCAATTGGAACCCATTTCTTCATCTATCACACCACCTTATTATTTTTCTGAAGCTTGCTTTAACATATCTAACACTTGAGTGCGTTCTTCATCTGTTAGCGGGCTGCCGCTGATCACGCTCGACATAACCGCAGAAGTTGGTTCTTTTAAGAATTCATCAATTGATTTACCATGTTTTCCTTCAACATCTGTGAAAGCTTTAGACAGGTCCGGGCCCGTTGCCCCGCCATCTAAACCAAGAGAATCAACAGCGTGACAGCCAAGACAGCCTTTACTATTAAGGATGTTATTGGCATCAACAGAGGTTGTTTCCTCTTTTGCTTCTTCTTTTTGACCTTGTGTGTCGCTTGCCTCATCTGTTGGTTCTGTTTGAGCGACTTGAGGCTGTTGATCGGAATCTCCCATTATGACCCCAAACACCAAGTACCCAAGACCAAAACCAATGACGATACTAACGACAAAACTGATAATTGCCTTATTCATACTTCCCCCTCCTTCTATCTGTTTAACAACTTCATCCTAATTAGAATTCAAGATTAAAAATGTGACGTTCCGCACACTTTTTTAGCCAACTTTGAACGTTTTGTGAAGGGAGTTGAAGTGATAAGGTTTTGAAAAATTGAACGTTTTGTGAAGATAATCACTACTTGCTGTGACTTTTTTTACTACAATGGGAAGTAACTTATGGAAATGAAGCTTTTAAAAGGAAAGGAGAGGAGGAAATTTATGAATCCCATGCACCTTTTTGACGAATCCCATGAACGGACAATCCAAGAACCTCAAACAGCAGATTTTTTGAGGAAAATGGTTATTTTCAAAAATTTATCAACAAAGTCATTACGCCTCATTATAAAAAGGATTCAAAGGCTGTCCTTTAAAAAGGGTGAACGAGTTATAAGTGAGGATGAAAAGGCAAGAGGGGTATTCTTTGTCCATTCCGGAGCGGTCAAGCTAACCAAACAGGATGAAAACGGCAATGAGGTCATTGTTTGTATGAAGCAGAAGGGTGATGTGTTTGCGGAGGCTTGTCTTTTCTCAAAAACCTCAGAGCTTTATCCGGCGACTGCCACCATGCTTCAGGATGGTCAGCTTTTCTTTTTAGACAAGATAGAATTAGAGAAGGGTCTTCATGAATATCCAGATTTAGCGATTCAAATGATTGAATACATGAGTGATTCACTACGGGAGATGACTTCTACCTTAAGAGATGTGGCCCTGTTAGATGTTTATGCGAAGAGTATTAAGACGTTAGAGCGGCTGGGGAATAAATTTAATACCTCCACGACGAGATGGAATATTGAAATACCGTTGACGATTCAAGAGTTTGCGACCGTTGTAGGGACCTCGAGGGAAAGCATAAGCCGTGTGTTTTCGAAATTGAAAAAAGAAGGTATTATCGAAATGAAATCAAGGAAAATCATCATCCTTGATATGTGCAAACTCTGTACTTTAATGAAGCCGGCATATTAAAGAAACCCTTCGTCATTGACGAAGGGTTTTATGCTGCAAATATGGCCACTTAAGGAAAAAACTCGATGAACCAGGTGGAGATTAGTCCTTCATAAGGAGTCTTAAGGACAAAACTTGACGAGTCAGCCGGAGATTAGTCCTTCATAAGGTGTCTTAAGGACAAAACTCGATGAACCAGCCGGAGATTAGTCCTTCATAAGGTGTCTTAAGGACAAATCTTGATGAGACAGCCGTAGATTAGTCCTTCATAAGGTGTCTTAAGGACAAATCTTAATGAGCCGGCCGGAGATTAGTCCTTCATAAGGGTTCTTAAGGACAAAACTCGATGAGTCAGCCAGAGATTAGTCCTTAAGGAGATTCGCCGCATAAAGAATGTAATTTAGTTTTTGAACTTATAAGTCCAGAAGCGTTCGTTGTTGATCCAGACCATCATTTGCGGGTCTTGGTTTTTTAATTTCTCTGTCACATCTCCAAACATTTGCTCTGTCTGGGATCGATGCGCTTGAATAGCAGCCAGCTTTTTATCTGCGACAGCACTAATATTATGGACAATGTCTGCCTCACCGAGCTCTTCAACACAATTGTTTGAAAAAGCAACGCAGTGCAGTTTAGGCCGCGCGGCAGCAGGAAGCTTTTCTACGGCCCTGACGACCGCCGCACCGGTGGCGTCATGGTCAGGGTGAACGGAATAGCCTGGATAAAAAGTAATAATAAGGGATGGGTTTACTTCATTAATAATTGATAACATGGCATTCGCAAGTTTTTCGTCATCTTCAAACTCAACCGTTTTATCACGATATCCAAGCATTCTTAAATCCTGAATGCCTAAAGCGGCAGCGGCAGCTTTTAGCTCTTCTTTTCTGATTTTTGGAAGATTTTCTCGATTCGTAAAAGGGGGATTCCCCATGTTGCGCCCCATTTCACCCAGTGTTAAACAAGCGTAGGTGACGGGTGTCCCATTTTGTACATGAGTGGCAATCGTTCCTGATACTCCAAAAGCTTCGTCATCAGGATGTGGAAAGATGACTAATACATGACGTTCTTTTTCCATAAGAGGCTCCTCCTTTCTTCTATTCAAATGGTGTAGGGCTGATTTCTAGGGCAACTGCAAGTTTGCCTTTGTTATCATGGCCAGCTAACAGCAAGCGGTTCTGCTCATCGACTTCGAAATGAGTCAGACCTTCAGCGTAAATCCAGCCGAGGTTTATTTTTAAGCCAACACGATAGGGATCAGTTCCAGTGATTTTCCCAATTTCATACCGAACTTGTGCGTTTCTAATATAGGCACCTGCTGAGAAGAAGGTTTGATCGTGATGAGATGCATAGGCACCATTTGTTGTCTCAAGGTGGATATAAACATCCTGATTCACGTATCTGTTAATCGCTTCTTGAACCTGAAGATAGTCTTTAATCGGCTCCATATTCTATTCTCCTTTCCCTATGCCAAGTATGTAATCTATAAACTAGTGTATTTAATAATGTAACTATCATACTAAAATCACATTGAAAAAGCGAAATCTATGCCTAATTTTATGATGGGCTGTGTTAATTTTGTCTGTTGATTTGCGCTCCAGGCACTTCGCTTTCCGCAGGCGGTCCAGGAAGCCTCCTCGGCGCTAAAGCGCCTGCGGGGTCTCCCCTGACCCGTCCTCCTGCAGGAGTCTTCGTGCCTTCCGCGAAAATCAACAGAGTGCCAATATCAAAGTTTAGCTTTAACACAGCCATAACGTAAAAAAAGCCGTTCGAAGGGAACGGCCTTGCGATTAGCAATCTGTGCAGTATTCGGTATTTGACCCGCGGTAGGCTCCATGCCAGGTTGGTCCTACAAATTCGTTTAGGCGGAAGCCTTGGCTGATGGCTGCAGAAATGAAGTCTTTTGCGGTCTCAACAGCTTCTACTACTGATTTACCTTTCGCCAGTTCTGCGGTAATGGCAGAGGAGAAGGTACATCCAGCTCCATGCGTAAAGTTAGTCTCAATCTTGTCCGATTCAAAGACAGTAAAATCTTTGCCATCGTATAGAAGATCAAGTGATTTTTCTTCTGTTAACAGCTTGCTGCCGCCTTTAATGACCACATACTTAGCACCTAAATCATGGATTTTAACGGCTGCTTCCTTCATTTGCTCTAACGTTTTAACGGGACCTGTTTGCGCTAGCTGGCCTGCTTCAAAAAGGTTAGGTGTTACAACCAAAGCACGCGGTAATAATAATTCACGCATTGCATCTGTTGTTTCTGGATTTAATACTTCATCCTCGCCCTTACAAACCATAACCGGGTCGATTACTACTGTTTCTAATTTATGTTCATCAATAACCTTAGCTACTAGTTCAATGATTTCAACCGTACCGAGCATACCTGTTTTCATTGCATCAATTCCTACAGATAATACCGTATCGATTTGGGGTTTTAATGTATCAACGGAGATAGGAAAAACACTGTGGTGCCAATCCTTTGGATCCATTGTAACGATAGTAGTGAGTGCCGTCATTCCGTACACTCCTAACTCTTGGAATGTTTTAATATCTGCTTGAATTCCTGCACCACCGCTTGTATCTGATCCCGCGATTGTCATAACCTTCTTGATTGTCATATGTATGCCTCCTAAAAGCTAATTGGTGGAAAATCACTATTCCTATTATAAATCAAATGCAAAAATATAGCAGAAATTTTGCAATGTATTGATTTTGTCGGAAAAATGACAATTGACCTTTTTTAACCTAAATAAATGATTCTATGTGATAAATCTTACTTCAGAGAAAAAGGACTCATCGTACGATAGTACTAAAGATACACCTATTCGATTGAAACCGCTTACGAACATGGGTTTACAATGTTTCGATAGTGATAAAGCCATTGAAATGGGCAAAGATTCGATAATTTGACACAAAATCGACCGAGATTCGCCAAAGTCCTGTGAGTAAGGCATCAGTATTTATTATAGATTTAAATAGAATAGTGTATTTAGTATGATTGACTATTCATTGTGATATATGTCGCTGAGCAAATCTGCTTACCATGATTACAATTGAAACGCCAAGAATGTATTTCCTGAAAAAGGAGGGAAATCAATGTACCGTAAAGGATGTCCTGATGAATACCCGATTACCTTAGTTCTAAACGGGTATGAAATTGCCGTATTTCAGCTGACTAAACACGATTTAGAGGATTGGGCCTATGGTTATTTGTTTTCTGAAGGGTTTATTCAGAGATCGTGTGAGGTCGAGTCCATCACTATAAATGAAGAAATGGGCAGTATCAGCGTTTCACTTCTAAATGGCTTCAATGAAGATGAGTTATTTACCAAAAAGAAGCATTACACGGCAGGCTGCGGCCGCGGTGTTACTTTTTTTTCAATGACAGATGTGAAGAACTTTCAGAAGGTTTCGTCTGAACACAGCTATAAATTAAGTTATCTATTAAAAAAGCAAAGTCAATTTGCTCAAAATTCACCGTTTTACTTAGAGACTGGCGGCATGCATGGGGCCTGCATTGTAGATGAAGCAGGTAATATCACCGTCCGAGAAGACATTGGACGGCACAATGCAGTCGATAAAATAATTGGCCACACATTACGACTGGGTTTACAGCCTGACCGGTTAGTACTATTAACAACCGGAAGGGTTTCATATGAAATGCTCTCCAAAGCAGCGAAGTTTGGCTTTCCTGTTATTGGGTCACGAACAGCGGCCACTAAGCAGGCTGTTCAGCTGGCAAGATTCTTGAATATTGAGGTAGTTGGCTATTTACGAGGGAAGATGGCCAATATTTATACCTCAACAGGCACAGTTGAAAATGATTTATTGGAAATACCTGCTGTAGAGGTGCATTGAAGGGGGGAATAAACAGAGAAAAGCTTTCAAGTAGAGATAAAAAAGGGATGTTTTATTCAATTTTGGGAAGGAGATAGAAAAATGGTTGAAATCAACTTAAACCGCCGGCAATTCTTGAAGTTGTCTGGAGCTACGGCTGTGACTCTTGCAGTAGTTGAGCTGGGCTTTAATGAGAAAAAGGCCCATGCCAGCACAAAAGAGTTTAAAATTGCCAAATCAACAGTAACACCAACCATTTGCTGCTTTTGCGGCGTTGGCTGCGGGATATTAGTCCATACCAAGGACAACACAGTGGTTTATACGGAAGGGGATCCGGATAACCCGATTAACGAAGGTAAGCTATGCAGTAAAGGCACAACAATTAGACAGTTATACACTTCAGAAAAACGTATTAAGAAACCGCTATATCGTGCACCAGGCAGTAATAAGTGGGAAGAAAAAGAATGGGAATGGATGTATGAAACCATTGCCAAGCGTACGAAAGAAACGCGCGATAAAACATTTGTAGTAAGCGAAGACGGCATGACAGTGAATAAGACCGAGGCTATTGCAAGTCTTGGCGGAGCAGCTCTTGATAATGAAGAGACGTACCTGCTTTCTAAAATGATGAGAGGGCTTGGTGTCACCTACTTAGAGCACCAGGCACGAATATGACATAGTTCTACGGTTGCCGGTCTGGCACCTTCATTAGGTCGTGGAGCAATGACTAACAGTTGGAATGATGTGCAATATACCGATTGTGCGTTGATTATGGGTGCAAACCCTGCGGAAAACCATCCAATCAGCTTTAGATGGTTAACAAAAGCGAAAGAAAATGGCGGAAAGATTGTCAGTGTTGACCCGCGTTATACAAGAACATCGGCAATGTCTGACATCTATGCATCATTGCGCTCTGGAACAGATATTCCGTTTATGGGCGGTATGATCAAATATGCGCTTGATAATAATCTTTACCACAAAGAGTATGTTGCTAAATATACAAATGCAAGTTTTATTGTAAAAGACAGCTATAAATTTGAAGACGGCTTATTTTCAGGATATAACGCAGAAAAGCGCGCTTATGACAAGACACAATGGGCAATAGAGAAAGATGCTGAAGGAAAACCAGTTAAGGACTTCACTCTAGAACATCCAAGGTCTGTTTTCCAATTAATGAAAAAGCACTATTCCCGCTATGATGTTGATACAGTTGTAAAAATCACAGGAACACCAGAAGATGATTTATTAAAGGTGTACGAAGCCTTCTGTGCAACGGGTAAAGTGGGTAAAGCAGGAACAATCATGTATGCAATGGGAACAACCCAGCATACAGTGGGTACACAAAACGTTCGTGCATTTGCCATTATTCAACTTCTTCTTGGTAACGTGGGTGTCCCAGGCGGCGGTATTAACGCAATGCGCGGCGAGTCCAATGTACAAGGATCAACCGATTTTGGTTTATTATACGGTAACCTGACAGGTTATTTGAATGCTCCAACGTCAACAGATAAATTGAATGCTACACTAGCAGGACACTTGGAAAAAGAAACACCAAAGACAGGTTATTGGAGCAACAAGCCTAAATTCATTGTCAGCTTATTAAAAGCTTGGTATGGACCAAATGCAACACCAGAAAATGAATTTGCCTATCAATACCTGCCAAAAGGCAATAAAAACTACTCACATATTAACCTATTTAAAGCAATGTATGATGGAAAGCTTGAGGGTGCATTCTTATTTGGAACAAACCCAGTAGTCGGCGGACCGAATGCAGGGAAAGAAAAAGAAGCACTTTCGAATCTTAAATGGCTAGTGGCAGTTGATCTTTGGGAAACAGAAACTTCTGCTTTCTGGCAAAAAGAGGCTGGCAGTGACCCAGGGAAGATTAACACAGAGGTATTCCTTCTTCCAGCATGTTCTTCTTATGAAAAAGAAGGCAGTGTATCAAACAGTGCCCGCTGGATGCAGTACCGCTGGCAGGCAATTAAGCCGCTTGGAGAATCAAAGGCGGACCTAGAAATTATTCATGAACTTGCAACGAAAATTAAAGCTCTTTATAAAAATGAATCAGGACCTGCAGCAGCTCCAATTAATGCACTTTACTGGAATTATGGTGAAGGTCATCACCCTGATATTGACTTAGTTTGTAAAGAAATTAACGGTTATGACGTAAATACAGGCAAGCTGATTGCCGGCTTTGGAAACTTAAAAGATGACGGATCCACATGCTCAGGTAACTGGATTTATTGCGGATTCTATCCAGAAGAAGGTAAGAACCGTGCGAAAAACCGTGATAAAAAAGATACAGGAATGAGTTTATATTTAAATTGGTCATATGCATGGCCGATGAACCGCCGTATACTATACAACCGTGCTTCCTGCGACCCAAGTGGTGTTCCATACAATAAGGAAAAAGCAGTTGTATGGTATGATGCAGCAAAAGGTAAATGGACAGGAGTAGACATTCCGGACTTTGTTGCAACAAGAAAGCCAGGAGATGCAGGCTTTGAAGATCCATTTATCATGATGAATGACGGTGTCGGCGGCGTATTTGCACCAACATTAAACGATGGACCATTCCCTGAACACTATGAGCCATACGAAAGTCCGGCAAAGAATCCATTCTCCAGCCAGGAAATTAACCCTACTATTCAATTATTTGATGGCAAATTTAATGAACGCGGCTTCAAAGCAGATTATCCAATCGTGGCAACCACTTACCGTGTAAGTGAACACTGGCAGTCTGGAACGATGACACGCAACCAAGAGTGGTTATCAGAGCTTGTACCGCATATGTACATTGAAATCAGTGAAGAACTGGCAAAAGAAAAAGGAATTAAAAACAAAGATAAAGTGATCGTCAGCTCCGCACGAGGAGAGGTAAAGGCCTATGCGATGGTGACAAAACGCTTTAAGCCTCATACCATCGATGGTAAAAAGGTACACCAAATCGGAATGCCATGGCATTTTGGTTATAAAGGGTTCGCAACTGGGGATACAGCAAACCGCCTGACTCCTCACATCGGGGATGCCAATACAACCATTCCAGAGTACAAAGCATTCCTCTGTGACGTAAGGAGGGCATAATAATGGCAACAGAATATGTGAAATTTGTCGATGTAACCAAGTGTGATGGATGCCGTGCATGTATGGTTGCCTGTAAAAACTGGAATGACCTTCCGGCAGAGCAGCAAGATTTCCTAGGGAGCGCTCAATCACATGCGAAGACCACTGCTGATACATGGAACGTCTTGCAATATATCGAGCATGAAAATTCAAAAGGCAAACTTGATTACCTTTTCCGCCACTCAGCATGCTTCCACTGTACAGATGCTGCCTGCGAAAAGGTTTGTCCAGAGAATGCGATTAGCTACACAGATTTCGGTACGGTCGTCATTGACCATGAAAAGTGTGTGGGTTGTGGATATTGTGTAAATAACTGTCCATTTGAGGTTATTTCTCTTAAGGAATATGTTGATAAAAATGGTGACAAATATAGAAAAGCTCATAAATGTACCATGTGTACCGACCGTCTTGAAGAAGGATTACAGCCTGCTTGTGTTACTACATGTCACACAGGTGCAATGGAGTTCGGTGACAAAGCAGCGATGATTAAGAAAGCAGAAGAACGTGTAAAACAAATTAAAGATCGTTATCCAAATGCAATGGTTTATAATCCAAAAGGTGTTGGCGGGACGCATACGGTTTATGTCTTAGCTGAAAAGCCATCCGTTTATGGCTTGCCTGAAAACCCTAAAGTTCCAACATCTGCTGTCCTTTGGAAGGACTATGCACAGCCGCTGGGCAAAATGATGATTGGTGCTACGACTATGGGCGTCATTGGTATGTTTATATCAAGTAGAATAATCAATAAAGGCAAACAAGATGAAGGAGGTGACAGCCATGAGTAAACCTCAGAAATCAAACGTTAAAGTAAGACGTTTCTCTAAGGCATTTGTTTGGGCGCATGGGATTAACGCGATTTCTTTCTTTGCGCTCTATATAACAGCCTTACCGATGTATACTGAGTTTTTCGATTGGTTGTATCCGGTTCTTGGCGGTCCAGAAGGAGCACGTCTTCTTCATAGAATTTTCGCAGTCGCTTTCGTTACTCCTACATTCATCTGGGTCATTTTTGACTTCCCAGGATTCAAGCGTTGGATGAAAGAGCTTGTTACTTGGAAAAAACGAGACATTGACTTTTTCAAAGAAGTTGCAAAAGAATTGTTTGGATTCAAATTCAAGCATGTAAGACAATCATTTTTTAACGCGGGTGAAAAAATCAATTCATTCATACAAATTTTCACAGCTATCTTGATCATTGCTTCAGGCATTCCAATGTGGTTTCCTGAATTCTTCCCAGCAGCAGTGGTTCAATGGGGATATTTTTTCCATAATGTTGGCTTCGGCTTAGCAATCGCAGTTGTCGTTGGACATATTTATCTATCTGTAGTTCACAAACATTCAAGCCCAGGCTATACAGGAGTTATCACTGGTGAGGTACCTGCTTGGTGGGCTAAAGGCCACTACACTGACTGGTATGATGAAGAAGTTGCGAAAGGTAACTTCCCTGACATTGATGAAAATGGCAACCCAAAGAAACCAACTAGCCCTGATAGTAAGAAGAAAAAAGGCGCCTAATCAAATTAAAAGTTAATACGAATAAAGGCTGTCTCTTACAGGACAGCCTTTATTTAAAGAAATACATTGGCAGGACCAAATACTAAACGAGGTGCACAACGATGAAAAAAACCATTGTTTCAAAAGAATATCAAAATTTACAGAAGGATATTATAGCCCTTCAGGAGAATTGGAAGAAGAGCATAAATCCTGATTCAATAAATCCCGAGCTGGATAAAGCAGCAATGTCTGCAGGAGTACCTGCTGCGGCTTTAACGTCTATTAATTTCGAAATTTCACTATTCCTACAGTGGATAGAGGAAATTAATGTGTTGTTATCAAAAAATAACCCAGAGCTTGAACCAAAACTAGCAGGTGTAATAACACTATTAAACGAAGAAACTGTCATTCGCTGGATTGATGAAGCATTTTCTTTTAACAGTGTGTACTTTGCTAGTTTTGCACAGGAAAATGGACTTGATGAATGGATTCCGCAATTCCTTGCTGAAACAGCATTAAGACCTTACTTACAGTTAACAGCAGAAAAGATCCAGCACGAAGTCACTCATGCAATACCAGGAGCCGGATGTCCCGTTTGCGGCGAACCAGCTCGACTTGCTGTCCTTGAAGATGAAGGTAAAAAAGTAATGACATGTCCCCGCTGTCTAGCTCGCTGGCACGCAAAAAGAATTGAATGTGCACACTGCGGCAATGATGACCATAACAGTATTCAGTTTATAACTATTGAAGGTGACTCTTCCAATCAAATTCAGGTTTGCGAAAAGTGTACAGGTTATATTAAAGTGATAGATACAAGACAATATCTCAGCAAACCTTCCGCTTCCATGCTGGATCTAAATAGTATTCATCTTGATTTTGTAGCCCAGGAACAAGGATATCAGGCAGTGGGCGAAATTAAACAAACCTATTAAGAAGGTGTTTTCACATGAAAGCTGCAGCCATTATTTTATCTGGTGGTAAATCGAGTAGAATGGGCACGAACAAGGCTCTCTTAAAACTGAATGAGAAAACAACTATTGAAAGAATGGTTGATACTCTCAAAATCTATTTCGATGACATCATTCTTGTCACCAATGATATGGATGCGTATCAGTTTTTAGGAGTAAAGATGGTGTCCGACCACTATCCTGGAAAGGGGCCGCTTGCAGGCTTTCATGCTGGTTTACGTGCTTCGGACTATGATGTGAATTTTATTACAGCTTGTGACATGCCGTTTATTTCTGGCGAACTTGCTTCAACCCTTGTAGGTATGATTGACCATCATGATGCCTTAATTCCAGTTATTAATGGAAAAATGCAAACTTTATCTGGTGTTTTTCATAAAAAGAGTGTTGCTAAAATTGAAGAATGTATTGAAAATGGACGTCTTCCAATAAAACATCTGCTAGATCATTTAAACGTCCTTTATGTAACAGAAAAAGAGCTGCAGGCCTATAGCAATATCGATTTGGAGCGTGTCTTTTTTAATATGAATCATCCGCACGAGTATGAGGACGCTAAAAAGTGGTTGGAAGCCGAGTAGGTAGGAAGGATGTAAAACACAGTGCAATTTTTCAAAGTAAAAACAGTTGAAGAAACGTTTGAAATGATAGAAGAAAAAATCCCTGCAATAACAGAAACAGAAGAACGTCCTCTTGAAGAGGCTCTTCATTATATAATAGCAGTGCCTGTCACCGCAAAGGAAAATGTCCCGGGCTTTGACCGCTCTACTGTCGACGGCTATGCAGTAAAAGCAAAGGACACCTACGGTTCCTCCGATTCCATGCCGGGGTTTTTAACGGTAGTTGGAGAGGTGAACATGGGTGAATCAGCAGGTATTCCTGTCGGCCAGGGCGAAGCCGTTTATGTCCCGACAGGCGGGATGATTCCCCCAGGAAGTGACAGCGTTATCATGATCGAACATTGCGAAGACCATGATGGACTGTTAAACACCTACAAGCCAGTAGCTCCTGGTGAAAATATTATTCGTGCTGGTGAGGACATTCGTGAGGGAGAAATTCTACTTCCAGAAGGAACGATGCTTAGACCGCAGGAGTTAGGCGCGATTGCCTCCCTAGGAATTAGCCATGTTACGGTCTACCGTAAGTTAAAGGTTGGGTATCTGTCATCGGGTGACGAAATTGTTCCCTATCAAACAGAAAAACTTTCAGAAGGGCAAATCCGTGATATTAATTTTCTAACGATTGCGGGCCTTGCAAAGCAATGGAATGTTGAGGTTGTTTACGGCGGAATTGTGAAAGATGACTTTCAAGAGTTTCAGCAAAAAGCGCAAAGCTTATATAATGAAGTCGACTGCTTAATTCTTTCGGGAGGAAGTTCAGTTGGTGCGAAGGATTACACAACAGATGTGATTGGGTCCTTAGGCTCCCCAGGTGTGTTTGTCCATGGTATTTCTATTAAACCGGGAAAACCGACAATCCTTGCTATGGCCAATGGAAAGCCTGTCATTGGATTGCCAGGGCATCCAGCCTCTGCAATGATTATTTTCATGCTTTTTGGCGAAAAAATTGTGCAAAAGTTAAAAGGTGAAAAAATAGAAAAGAAACCAGATCGGATTTTTGCCCGAATAACAAAAAATATCCCTTCCGCACCGGGAAGGTCAGATTATATACGTGTCCGTTTAGTTGAGAAAGAAGGAGAATGGTGGGCTGAACCGATTATTGGCAAATCGGGTTTAATCACGACATTGGTTAAAAGTGATGGAATCGTTGAGATAAGTTCAGAAAAAGAGGGTATTTCACAGGGAGATTATGTACCTGTGATTGCGACACGATGAGGGGGATCGGAAAATGGACCGCACAACTTATAAACGGAAAATATATTTAGAGGACAAACCCCGATTGGAAGCAAAGCGCGAAATTCTTGAGGCTTTTTCGCTGCCTCTTGAAAAGGAAATGATTCCAACAACTGATGCCCTCGGACGTGTAACAGCTGAGCCGATTTTTGCAAACGTGTCTATGCCGCATTATCATGCATCTGCTATGGATGGAATTGCAGTTATCGCAGAAAAGACCTATACCGCTCATGAGCAAAATCCATTGCAGCTTAAGCTTGGAGTGGATTTTTCAATCGTAGATACAGGAAATGCGATTCCTGCTCCTTATAATGCGGTTATTATGATTGAGCATGTTGATATGATTGATGAGGAAACCATTGAAATTATAGAGCCGGCGACACCATGGCAGCATATCCGTCCGATTGGAGAGGATATTGTTCAAGAGGAAATGCTGTTTCCACAGGGACATATTCTAAGACCAGCTGACTTGGGGGTTTTGTTAGCCGGACAGCAGCTTCAAATACCGGTTATTAAAAAGCCGATTGTCACAATTATTCCAACAGGAAATGAGCTTGTCGAAGCTCATACAACGCTTGCTTCAGGAAACATCATCGAATTTAATGGAACGGTCTTTGCAAATTTTGTAAAGGATTGGGGCGGCGAACCAAGACTGCACCGAATTGTGAAGGACGATCCTGAAATGATTAAGTCGGTACTGCTAAAAGCGGCAGAGGAATCTGATATTATCGTTATCAATGCGGGGTCATCGGCAGGCTCTAAGGATTACACCGTTCATATTATTGCCGAAATCGGAACTGTTTTTACCCATGGTGTTGCCGCAAGACCAGGCAAGCCTGTTATTTTAGGGAAAATAAATAATAAAATTGTAGTGGGTGTGCCAGGGTACCCTGTTTCAGCGTATTTAGCGTTAGAATGGTTTGTTCGGCCGCTGATTTGCAAGTATTTGCAAATACCAGAGCCAAAGCGTCAAACCGTAACCGTTAAGCTCGGGCGCCGTATTGTTTCAGGTATGGGTGCTGAGGACTTTATCCGGATGAATATCGGCTATGTGAATGGACAGTTTGTTGCCAATCCGCTGACACGCGCAGCTGGCGTAACAATGTCATATGTTCGAGCAGATGGCCTTCTTGTCGTACCAGCCAGCGTAAGTGGATATGAACAAGGTGATTTTGTTGAAGTGGAGCTATTAAGGCCGCTTGAGGAAATCAAAAATGCGATTATGTTTTGCGGCAGCCACGATCTGACGATTGATCTTTTATCCTCACAGATAAAAAGAGAAAGGGCAGATATGAAAATAGTTTCTGCACATGTAGGCAGTATGGCTGGTATCATGGCAATCCGAAAAGGAGAGGCTCACGTAGCGGGCATTCATTTGCTTGACCCAAATACAAAGCAATATAATATCTCATATGTTAAGAAACTATTAGCTGGCACTGATGTTATTCTTTATCCTTTTTTAAAAAGAAAGCAAGGCTGGATTCTGCCTAAAGGGAACCCGCTAGATATAGAAAATGTTAGAGATATTTTTGAGAAGAAGGCAAACTTTGTTAACCGTCAAAAAGGTGCAGGCACAAGGATTCTTTTTGATATGCTTCTAGAGGAGAACGGGATTGCTTCAGAAGAAATTACCGGATACGATCGTGAAATGTTTTCACATCTAGCTGTTGCTGCAGAAGTAAATGGCGACAATAAGGGCGCTGGTCTCGGCATTTTTCCAGCGGCAAAGGCAATGGACTTAGACTTTGTTCCTGTAGCCGATGAAGAGTATGATTTATTGATGACGAGGAGCTTTTATGAAAGTGAGAGCGGCAGGCTGTTAATGGAGATCATACATTCAGCTGATTTTAAAAAGCAGGTTGAAAAGATTGGCGGATATGAAGTAGTAGAAAATGCAGAACCAAAGAATTTGGTCTGAAGAGGTGCACATACATGAATTTTCAAATTTCAAAAGAACCGATTGATATTCAATCTGTGATTGATAAGGTCGTTCAGCGTAATGCTGGTGCGATTACTACTTTTATTGGAACCGTTCGTGAAATGACAAAAGGGAAAAAGACACTTTTCTTAATTTACGATGCCTATGAAGCGATGGCTGTGAAAAAGCTTGAGCAAATCGGCAGAGAAATTGAAGAGCGCTGGCCAGATTCTCAGGTAGCGATTACCCACCGAGTTGGACGGCTGGATATTACCGATATTGCGGTTGTGATCGCGGTTTCTACGCCGCATCGTGCGGATGCATACGATGCCAACCGTTATGCGATTGAGAGGATTAAGGAAATCGTCCCTATCTGGAAAAAAGAACATTGGGAAGACGGCGAAGAGTGGATGGGCAACCAGCTGGAAACGGTCGCTTATCCAAGCGGCAAGCCGGAGGAGGGCGATTTAAATGAATAAAGTATTATTTTTTGCTCATTTGCGTGATGCAGTCGGGGAAGAGTTTCTTCGGTTAGACGCTGCAGGCAAAAGTGTAGGAGAATTGAAAGCAGAATTGGCTGCTAATTACGACCTGCCAAAAATGGATAGTGTGATGACTGCCGTTAATGAGGAGTTCGCTCAGGACGACGAAGTCATTCAAGATGGAGATGAAATCGCCTTTATCCCGCCAGTCAGCGGCGGGTGATAAAATGAGGTAAATCCCTGCTATTAGCAGGATTACTCTCGGATGAGAGGGGTTTACTCTCGGATGAGAGGGTTTACTCTCGGATGAGAGGAGTTTACTCTCGGATGAGAGGGTTTACTCTCGGATGAGAGGAGTATACTCTCGGATGAGAGGGTTTACTCTCGGGTGAGTAGGATTACTCTCGGATAAGCGGGGCTTACTCTCGGATGAGCGGGGTTTACTCTCGGATAAGCGGGGCTTACTCTCGGATGAGTAGGTTTACTCTCGGATAAGCGGGGCTTACTCTCGGATGAGTAGGTTTACTCTCGGATAAGCGGGGTTTACTCTCGGATGACAGGGGTTACTCTCGGATAAGCAGGGTTTACTCTCGGATGAGTGGAGTATACTCTCGGATAAGCGGGATTTACTCTTGGATAGCGAATAATACCCCCTAGTAAGGCCTAGTTATAAAGCGATTTTGGAAGGGGAAACAGAATGAACGAACGATATTCACGACAGGTCCTCTTTCCAGGGATCGGTAAAGAAGGACAAGAGAAAATCCGTACGAAGCATGTGTTAATGATCGGTGCGGGGGCCCTTGGGTCTGGGAACGCAGAGATTCTCACCCGGGCAGGGGTTGGCAGGCTGACGATTGTCGATCGGGATTATGTTGAAGCAAGTAACTTGCAGCGCCAGCAGCTCTATACAGAAGAGGATGTGGCGGAGAAGCTTCCAAAGGCTGCAGCAGCCGAGAAACGACTTCGAGCGATCAATTCGGATGTTGAGATTACATCGATTATTGCTGATGCTACTCCTGCCTTTTTAGAGGATTTAGTGCAGGATGTCGATATTATTATTGATGCCACCGATAATTTTGAAACGAGGATGGCGATTAATGATGTTTCGCAAAAGCATAATATACCTTGGATTTATGGAGCGTGCGTCGGTAGTTTTGGGATGAGTTTTTCGATTATTCCTGGAAAAACACCATGCTTAAATTGTTTGTTACGGAGTATTCCGATGCAGGGATTAACCTGTGATACGGGCGGGATTATCTCGCCTGCAGTCCAAATGGTCATTGCCCATCAAAGTGCTGAAGCGCTAAAAATGCTTGTCGAAGATTGGGATGCAGTACGGACTTCGTTTGTCAGTTTCGACTTATGGCGGAATCAATACACTAGTTTGAAGATGGGAAAGGCGAAATTTGCAGGCTGTTTATCCTGCGGCGAGGAAAGAAACTTTCCTTACCTCGATCAAGAGAATATGACAAAAACCACTGTATTATGCGGCCGGGATACGGTGCAAATTCGCCCATCTGCTCAAGGTGGAATTTCGCTTGAGAAGCTGGCAGGACAGCTAAGTTCTCTTGGATACAGTGTGAAAGGAAACCCCTATCTTCTATCCGTAGAAATGGGCACCGAGCGAATGGTCATCTTCAACGACGGCCGCGCCCTCATTCATGGAACAAAAGACTTAACACATGCCAAAGCTATTTATCAACGAATATTAGGCTAACTTCTAACTCGTACCTTAATGGTGCGGGTTTTTCTATTATGACAAAAAACAACATGTTTCACGTGAAACATTGAAAGGTGTCGAATTTCTAATTGGCTGTCGAATTTGGTATGATGATAAAGAGATTAAATAGAGGAGTTAATGAATCGTGAATATATCGGTAGAAAAGTTATTAATGAAAATAGAAGAAGAGTTAAAGCTGGCAAAAAACAGCACGAGGCAAGAAAACTTGCGGGAAAAAGTGTACTCTATTAAAATATTATGCGAACTGATACTAGACGATAAGCAGGTTCAACCAGAGCCAAAAACCACACCATTAGCAGCCTATCAGCCGGTAATCGCACAGACAACATTTCAGCAGCCAGTATCACTAAACCAGCAGAAAAAGCTAGAAATGGAAGACGAAGCAAACGGAGATTCATTATTTGATTTTTAAGGGGGAAAGAGGATGAAAACTTTTATCATTATTGGCGCAATTAATGCCTTTTTAGCTGTTGCACTTGGAGCATTTGGCGCGCATGGACTTAAGGATAGACTAGAACCATATTACCTGGATATTTGGAAAACCGGTGTTACCTATCAAATGTTCCACGCAACAGGATTGTTAGTACTTGGAATTCTGCTTGGAAAAGTAGAGGTTAGCTCCTTTTTTACATGGTCGGGCTGGTTGTTTCTTGTCGGAATCATTCTTTTCAGCGGCAGCCTCTACGTGTTAAGCTTAACCAAAATAGGTGTGCTGGGTGCGATTACACCGCTTGGCGGCGTCTGCTTCTTAGCAGGATGGGTGTTAATGATTATTGGGACAGTGAAAGATTTATAAAATAGTAAAAAGGCATTGGACTAGGTTCCAATGCCTTTTTATGATTATCTCGGCGGATAAGTACCTAAGTTTGGTGCTCCACCTGCAAAAGGATATTCATATTCAATTTCTTCATCAAATGTAAAGTAATCGATCGGCACCATTGGAATGAGGAACCGCATACCAGTCTGTGGGTCACTTATTATGACATGGTCCCGTCCTGCTGCTTCAATAATCCCTTTAAATACTTTTGCATTCCACTGGCTGTTTCCTTCAAAGGTTGCATATACGGTTACCAATTTTCCTTTATTTAAGCGCAAAATATTTTCGATGTATGATTGCTCAATTGGCAGCATTGGCTGTGGAGCCGCTGCAGGAGGCCCTGCTGGAACTCCTTGTTGTGGAAACTGCGGGAACCCTTGCTGCTGCTGGCCAGGAAAGAATCCTTGCCCTTGTTGAAATGGAGCCGCTGCTCCCTGTCTAGCCTGATAGGGCTGATACCCTTGTTGATTATAATACTGATTCATCTTTTCCCCTCCTAAAAATAACTAACCCTTTTGTTTCAACTTTCTATTCATACGCCTATAAATCCTAAATGGTGACAATCGGGTCAGTTCCATCTGTGAGATTTATTCGAAAGCTTTACTTAAGACTCGCTGTTTTATTTGTATGAAAGGGTGAGGGGAAATATGACTTTCGGAGTCTACAAAAAAAGTCCTCAGCGTGAACTGAGAACCTTTTGGGAATTAAACATGTAAGAAGCGTGCTATGCTTTCTTCTTCTAATAGGTTACCAACGAAGAAGGCACCAAATACACCGTAGCGTGCACTTACTTCATCAAAACGCATTTCATAGACAAGCTTTTTAAATTGAAGAACATCTTCAGCAAAAAGTGTTACGCCCCATTCGTAATCATCAAAGCCTACTGAGCCGGTAATAATTTGCTTTACTTTTCCTGCATATGTACGTCCAATCATACCGTGGCTGCGCATCATATTGCGGCGCTCTTCCATCGGAAGCATATACCAGTTATCGTTACCTTCACGTTTCTTATCCATTGGGTAGAAACAAACATACTTCGTGCTAGGTAACTTCGGATATAAACGAGCAAGAATTTGCGGATTTTGGTATGGATCTTCGCCAGCGGGCAGGTAGTTACTGAGTTCAACTACAGACACATAAGAGTGAGCTGGAATCGTGAATTCTGCTAATTTTGTTTTATTAAATTCTGTTTCGATTTCATTTAATTCTTCCATCGTTGGACGTAAAATCATCATCATGAAATCAGCCTTTTGACCAACTATTGTATATAAAGCATGACTGCCTTCGTTACGTTCTTGCGTGTGATTCCATTTTTCAACTAGACTTAAAAACTCGTGAATCGCTGACTGGCGTTCATCACTTGAAAGCATTTTCCATGTTGTCCAATCAACCGTACGGAAATCATGCAAACAATACCAGCCATCAAGCGTTTGAGCTGCTTCACTCATTAAAATCACTCCTAAATAATCATTCTTCTTATTTACAATCTTACTATAACATAGTTTGACCAAAGCACGCTCGAATAAACCACCATGGATAATTTTTGGAAAAGCGGTAAATAGTAAATGAGTGTGAAGTTTTTTGAATAAAAAAACATTTAGTTTGAAAACGTTACCTAAGTTGAATTTTTTAACAGGTAAAGTATGCTAAAAGAGGAAGATTTATTTAGGGAGGATTTAAAAGTGGCTGATTTATTTGAAGGATTAAAACAGAAATTATCAGGACGTGATATGAGAATTGTTTTTCCAGAAGGCTTGGACGAACGAATTGTCAGAGCAGCCAGCAGGCTTGCCGAAGAAAAGCGTTTAACGCCTATTCTAGTTGGTAATATAGAGCAGGTTCAGGCTAAGGCACAGGAGCTTGGCGTTTCACTAGCAGCAGCGGAAATTTATGACCCAGCAAGCTATGCGGGGATGGACGAGCTGGTAGCAGCCTTTGTTGAACGCCGTAAAGGGAAAGCAACGGAAGAAGACGCACGTAAGGTCTTATTAGATGAAAATTACTTTGGCACGATGTTAGTGTACTTGAATAAAGCAGATGGCTTGGTGAGCGGTGCGGCCCACTCTACGGCTGATACGGTCCGCCCTGCACTGCAAATTATTAAAACAAAAGAGGGCGTGAAGAAGACATCTGGCGTCTTCATCATGGTACGTGAGGATGAAAAATATGTATTCGCCGATTGCGCCATCAATATTGCTCCGGACAGCAATGATTTAGCGGAAATTGCGGTGGAAAGCGCGAAAACAGCGAATATGTTCGATATCGAACCACGTATTGCGATGCTAAGTTTCTCAACCAAGGGTTCAGCAAAATCTCCGGAAACAGAAAGAGTCTCAGGAGCAGTGGAAGAAGCAAAGCGCCGTGATTCATCTTTAATTATTGATGGTGAGTTCCAATTTGACGCAGCGTTTGTACCATCTGTTGCGAAAAGTAAGGCACCAGACTCACCACTTCAAGGGGATGCGAACGTGTTTATCTTCCCAAGTCTTGAAGCTGGAAACATCGGTTACAAAATTGCACAGCGTTTAGGCGGCTTTGAAGCAGTAGGGCCAATCCTGCAGGGGTTAAATAAACCAGTGAATGACCTATCACGCGGCTGTAACGAAGAAGATGTCTATAAATTAGCATTGATCACCGCAGCGCAAGGAATAAAATAGTACTTTTTAAAGCTAGTCCAGAGTTGGACTGGCTTTTTTTAAAAGGTATAATAAGCTTACAATCATTTTGAGGAGAAATTCTATATGGAAGGTTTACTACATCAGCCAGAGTGGCGGATAATCGATCAGTCGACAGCTGGCCGTCATTTTCAAGCATTGCAATCCTTTGGGAGTGATGATACGTTATGTGCCTCGGTTGGATCAGGACAGGCTCCTGCAACCGCTAGAACCTGGGTGCATCACAATACCATTGTTCTCGGGATTCAAGATACCAAACTGCCATTCTTAAAAGAAGGAAGGCAATTTCTCGAAAGTCAGGGCTATCAGTCTATTGTCCGGAACTCAGGAGGCTTAGCGGTCGTCCTGGATGAAGGGGTTTTAAACATCTCATTGATCCTTCCTGAGAAGGAAAAAGGCATTGATATCAACCGCGGGTACGATACGATGTGGGAGCTCGTTCAAAACATGTTTGCAGAGTACAATAAAAAAATTGAAGCAAGAGAAATCGTTGGATCTTATTGTCCGGGAAGCTATGACCTTAGTATTGATGGGAAAAAGTTTGCTGGTATCTCCCAGCGCCGCCTTAAAAAAGGGGTCGCCGTTCAAATCTATTTATGTGTTAACGGCAGCGGCAGCCAGCGTGCACAGTTGATTCAGCATTTTTATGAGATCGCTAAAAGAGGGCAGCAGACAAAATTCGCCTACCCGGAGATTGTGCCGGAAGTCATGGCATCTTTATCTGAGCTGTTGGATACACATCTTACCATTTCGGATTGTTTGCTTCGTCTATTAAATCAATTAAAAAAGAACAGTGACACCCTTTACGCCGGCCAATTGAATGAACTAGAATTAGAACTCCTGCCTGGGTATTACCAGAGAATAGTTGAGCGAAATGAAAAACTGAATGAAATGTAAAAAGCCGTAAACCCCTGAGGATTTACGGCTTTTTTAAAGAGGATACTGTGCTAAGGCTCTTCTCCCAATGCCTGATGGCGGCTTACAGCCCCTGGTAAATAGCCATTACATTATACATGGGGCTATTGCTTTTCCATTACTCTGCTACTTTTTCTAAGTTTCCGTTACGGTCCATTTTGAATTTCGTAGCAGGTCTTTCTTCTTCCTCAAATAAGACAAGCTTACGAGCACGGTTCATAATCTTCATGAGTGTCTCGTAATCTTCTTGGATCGTTTCGGTATTTTGCTCAAGACCTTCTATTTTTGCAGACATTTCTTCATTTTGCTTACGCAGCTCTGCGATCTCGCGCTTCAATCTTTCATTCTCACTTTTTAATGCTTCATTTTGCAGATTCGCATGATTAAAGTTTTGTAAATAATCAATAACGTTATCAAGTGATAGTCCTGTAGCCGCATTCGCCGATGGTCTATAAGTCTGTGAAGTCTGTGCAACTGGAGTTTTTACGTAGGTTTCAGCTGCAGCTTCTGTTGTTAAGTCTGGCATTTCATAAGAAGTTTCCATTGGGACTTCTGCTGGTGCTGCTAGTGTTTCAAAGTCATCTGCAGCTGGAACTGGTGGATTGTAGAGTAACTTTTTCTTTCCACCTTGGTCTTTACCTAGTACTCTCTGTCTTTGTTTACGTTGTTTTTTAGCTAATTGCAATGCTTTTTCATAGCGATGGCGCACAACGGCATTCCATCTAAATCCACAGGCTGCAGAGGTCCGATTTAGCTTGTCGCCTACCTCTTCAAAAGCGTTCAGCTGGGTACTGCCTTCACGTACATGGCGAAGGACGGTTTCAGCTAACAATAAATCATTTTCATCTGTCCATGCATCTTGCCGTACTTTCATATCCTTTTCAACTCCCTTAAAAATAATGACAATGTACTCGTTGGACGAGTTTTTAAAAGTTCTAGTCTTATCTTGGACAAGTTTTACAGGCTTTATACCATTTTCTTGCAAGGATAATAGTTTTTTTAACTGAAAGAGTTAGAAGGATTTCAAAAGAAAAGCAACTTGCAATGAATTGAAAGAAATTGTAATATATCTAAGGAGTTAAACCGTACTTTAATTGGCTAAAATAGTAGTAATAGATCAGAAAGGGTGGAAGTAATGTCAAATGAATTCCGTGTTTGTGATGATTGTCAGGCCGTGAATCTAAAGACATTAATCCCTCGTTTGAAAGAATTGGATCCTGAAGCTGACATAAAAATTGGCTGCCAATCTTATTGTGGACCTGGCCGGAAAAAAACATTTGCCTTTGTCAATAACCGTCCGCTAGCTGCCCTGAGCGAAGAGGAATTAATGGAAAAGATTAATAAAAAGTTAAAATAATCACCTATGACTTCGCGAGCCTTAGGTGATTTTTCTTTTCATACCATTGTCGAAAAATCGTGCAGAAAATTGTTGGTAATTGGGATATAATAGAAGAAAGTTTAGAGTAAAGGGGAAAACCATGCGATATTCGGCGGAAAAACTGAGTGAAGAAAAAGTGTTTAAAGATCCTGTTCATCGGTACGTTCACGTTCGTGACCGGGTGATTTGGGATTTGGTCGGAACAAAAGAGTTTCAACGCCTGCGCCGTATCAAACAGCTGGGTACCACCTTTTTAACCTTCCATGGTGCGGAGCACAGCCGCTTTAACCATTCTCTCGGAGTATATGAAATTGTCCGGCGCATCATTGACGATGTGTTTGCGGGCAGACCTGAATGGAATGATGACGACCGTCTGCTTACTCTCTGTGCAGCGCTTCTCCATGATTTGGGGCATGGCCCATTTTCCCATTCGTTTGAAAAAGTATTTGACTTTGATCATGAGGACTTCACACAATCAATCGTTTTAGGAAATACAGAGGTTAACGCTATTTTAAAAAAGGTTGGTCCTGACTTTCCACAGCAAGTGGCTGAAGTGATTGCGAAAACCTCTGCTAAAAAGCTGGTTGTCAGTTTAATTTCCAGTCAAATTGATGCCGACCGGATGGATTATCTGCAGCGGGATGCTTATTTTACCGGAGTGAGCTATGGCCAATTTGATATGGAGAGGATTCTTCGCGTGATGAGGCCGAAGGAAGACCAAGTGGTCATTAAGAAGAGCGGTATGCATGCGGTGGAGGATTATATCATGAGCCGTTATCAGATGTATTGGCAGGTTTACTTTCATCCTGTTTCCCGCAGTGCCGAGGTGATCTTGACTAAAATCCTTCACCGTGCCAAGCAGCTCTATGAAAACAACTATTCTTTTAAAAACGAACCGATTCACTTTTATTCTTTCTTTAAGGATCAGGTAACTTTAGAAGACTATTTAAAATTAGATGAATCGATTATTATGTATTATTTTCAAATCTGGCAGGATGAAGACGACGCCATTTTGAGCGATCTTTGCCGGCGTTTTGTGAATCGAAATTTATTTAAATATGCCGAGTTTGATCCTGCGAAGGAGTATAAGAAGCTCGCTGAGTTGAACACTCTTTTTGAAAAAGCAGGGATTGACCCAGACTATTATTTAGTCGTGGATTCATCATCGGATTTGCCTTACGATTTTTATCGTCCTGGTGAGGAAGAGGAGCGTCTGCCAATTCATTTATTAATGAAAAACGGGGAATTGAAGGAGCTTTCCAGGGAGTCCGAGATTGTGGACGCTATCTCTGGTAAAAGAAGAACCGACCATAAACTATATTACCCTGGTGATTTCCTAGCGGATGAATCCTCAGATAATAGTATAAAAAAACAAATACGTAGCCTATTAGAGATATAATCCTGGAGTAGGAGCTGACGAGCGTTGTTAAAAGATCATGCTAAGCTGATGCAGGCTGTTTTAGTATCCGGAGAAATCATCGGGAGAAAAAAGCTGCAAAAGATGATATATATTGCAAAAAAGGTAAGTTTCCCGTTCCATGAGCGGTTTCAGTTTCATTTTTACGGCCCATATTCTGAGGAATTGACATTGCGGGTAGAAGAGCTTTGCAATATGGGATTCCTCAATGAAATTAAAGAGAAAAAAGGCGGTTATTTTCAATATCGCTATACGCTGACAGACTCTGGGAAAGAGTTTTTAAGCTTAAACGAAGTGGAAATGCCATTTTTAGAGGATTGCTTAGAGGATATGAATGAGCAGAATGCTAGATTCCTCGAGCTAGTTTCGACGGTTTTATATTTTGATAATCTTTCGAAAGAAGAAGTGACGGAAAAAGTCTTTACTCTAAAAAGCAGCCAGCGTTATACAGAGGAAGAAATTGACCAAGCCTATGCTTATATCCAGGCGCTAAAAGAAAAAGCTAAGCTCCAATAACGGGGCTTAGCTTTTCTGCTATTTGTCGCTCGCTCTCACACCGGCAACACCGTAATGTTCCTTCTGCATTTCTTCAATAAAAACAACAACCGCTTCTTTCGGAGCGCCAGTCGTTTCACTGACAGCATCCGTCACTTTTGCAACAAGTGCTTTCTTTTGATCATCAGTACGCCCTGGGAGCATCTTTACAGTAACATATGGCATGATTTAGTCCTCCTTTTATTACAACATAGATAGTTTAGCAAACATTTTCATTTTATATCCAGTTTCATGTATACTAAAAGGAAAATAGAGGAGAAGGGGAAACAAATTGGAAGGATTTCTTGCCTATTCACTAAGGGAAATTCCCTATGTCGCGATTACGTTAATGATTGCATTTACGTTTCACGAATTTGCCCATGCCTATGTTGCTTATAAGTTCGGGGATTCTACAGCACAAAAGCAGGGCCGTTTGACGCTAAATCCACTCAAGCACCTTGATCCATTCGGGACAATTTTGATTTTTATCGCTGGATTTGGCTGGGCTCGTCCGGTGCCGGTTAATCGCTTTTTCTTTAAAAAGCCCCGCCTTGCAGGAGTATTGGTTTCGGTAGCAGGACCGCTTAGTAATCTTGCCCTTGCAGCAATTGGTTTTTTACTTGCATTCGGATTAGCACGGACAGGATTAGCTGTCAACCTGCCAGGTATTTTTGAGTTTTTTGAGATTTTTAACTGGCTTAATCTAGTGCTGTTTGTATTTAACTTATTGCCATTCCCGCCTTTAGATGGTTATCGGATCGTGGAGGATTTAGCTCCAAACGATATCCGGGCAAAAATGACTCAATTTGAACAATACGGTGTATTGATCTTTCTTATATTGGTGATTACTCCTCTTGATCGCTACACCATTCAGCCCATTTTCCAATTCATTATCCCTGGACTTTGGCAGGGACTAAATAATTTCTTTTACAATTTGTTCTTTTAAAATAGGAGGTTTCGAGTTTTAATGGAAGAGAATAAGAAAAAACCAATTGGCTTTAATATTATAAAACCCGATCCGACAGATGGACATAAGGGTTTTGGTAAAGGCGCATTAAGCCTTGATAATGTTTCTCCTGTTATTGTTGATGTTGATGCCGGTGACGCGGTAATTGATGTTGGAGCAATGCATGCTCGAAGTGTGGTAGAAAAAGGAATTAAATTCCTTAAGACGAAGGAAGAGGTTCCGAACGCTAAACCATACTGGCTTGTGTGGGTGACGGTCGACCGGAAACAAGAGGGTCCATATTATGCAGGAGTGACTGCCTGTGAAATGACTGTGGACCGTGAAATTCGCCGCGGTTACAAGTCGCTTCCTGAGCACGTTAACCGTATGGATAAGTCGCTGAAACGTCATATCATCGTTGACCATATGGATGATAAGTCGAAAAAAATATTATCCGATTTTCTTCAAAATCACAATCAAGATATGTGGAATAATTCAGAAGAAGAGTTGAAAAAAGGATTAGCTGTAGAATAAAAAATTTTTTACAATAGCAATTTTCTACGAAAAGTTGTAAAATATATGCAGTGTGAAAACACTGTAAAACTAGGACAGGAAAAGCTCCGGAGACCATTCTCCGGAGCTTTTCCCTTTTTCTATCATGCTAAGCACCCCAGTTGAAAATCCTCTTATACCAAGGGTCCTTTTTCTCTTCTTTCTTTTCAGAAGGTTTCTCTTCTTTATGTTCTAGATGATCGGTACAGTATTCTGTAGGCTGTGTTCCAGCAACAAAATAAGTAAACCGTCGGACAGGACAATCCTTTGACGCAAGTTTACCATTCTCAGGATTAACGTAAACGCCCACGACACCCTCTTTTGGCGGAGAAAATGCCTTAACGGGCTTTCCTTTTAGGGACTCCTCCATAAAGTTTGCCCAAATATTTTTAGCATAGCTTTTTTCTGCCGTCAGGGTGATGGGTATCCCGACATCATGACCCGCCCAAACGGCTGTAACCAGCTGTGGTGTGTAACCAATCATCCAGCTATCCGTCTCCGTCGAACCAGATTTCCCTGCATAGGTGCGGGTAATATCATCAATCAGGGAATTCCCGGTAACCTTGGCATAGCCGTTCAACTTCTTATCAAACATTCCTGTCATCATATGTGTCATAACGAAGGCTTTAGCTGGGTCAAGCACCCTCTCTGCTTCAGGGTTACTTTCAAAAATAACATTCCCATTATAATCCTCTACCTTTGTAATTAAGGTTGGATTCACTTTTTTTCCGCCATTCGCAAAGATACTGTAGGCATTCGCCATGTCAATAACGCGAACGCCTGATGTACCTAGGGCGAGCGACGGAACTTTGTCCATCTCAGTAGAAATTCCAAACTTTTTAGCATTTTTGATTAACGTTTCGATACCCATAAACAGGTGTGTTTTAACAGCATAAATGTTATCAGATACAGCAAGAGCCTGAGCCAGTGTAATTTCACCGTCAGCATACTTGTTATTAAAATTATGCGGTGAATATTCCGTTCTGCCTTCATCGATTTTGAAGGTAGTTTTCTCACTTCTCATGGTAGATGATGGGGTAAAGCCTTGACTTAGTGCTGCATAGTAAAGAATCGGCTTAATCGTTGAGCCTGGCTGTCTGACTGCTTGAACAGCACGGTTAAATGGACTTTCATCATAATTCCGGCCGCCGACCATGGCTCTGACATGGCCATTTTTGGGATCCATGGCAACAAGTCCTACCTGAATTTCAGAGCCGCTGGCAATGGTCTGCTGAATTTGTTTTTCGGCAGCCTCCTGCTGCTTTAAATCTAGTGTCGTATAAACCTTTAAGCCGCCGAGCTGGATGGTCTTTTCATCAAGATTGAGTTGATTTTGTAAGGCGTTTTTTACAGCGTCCTGAAAGTAAGGTGCTGCTTCCACTCGCTTATGCGGATGTTCACCTGTAAAAGTAAGGGCTGTTTCCTTTGCCTTTTGAGCAGTCTCTTTTTTGATATAGCCGTTTTCAACCATTGTATTTAATATGATGCTTTGACGTCTTTTAGCATTATCTAATGATTCTAGTGGTGAATAGTAGCTGGGTCCTTTTGGAACACCTGCTAACATGGAACTTTCAGCCAAAGATAATTCAGAAGCATTTTTTCCAAAATAAAATTGACTGGCTGCTTGAACACCATAGGCACCGCTGCCATAGTAAATTGTGTTTAAATAGCCTTCTAATATCTCTTCTTTCGAGTAGTTCATTTCAATCCGGATGGCATAAAAGGCCTCATGCAGTTTCCTTGACCATGTTTTATCGTGCTCTAGGAATAGATTTCTTGCGTATTGCTGGGTGATAGTACTGGCACCCTGGACCTTCGCACCTGCCTTGATATCGGCAACAAGGGCACCGATAATTCGTTTATAATCAAAGCCATTATGTTCATAATAGTTCTTATCCTCAATGGAAACCGTTGCATTGATTAAGTTCGGTGAAATTTCCTCGAGGGGAACCCAGTATCGTTTCTGGCCGCTGTTGCTCTCGCCAATTAACGTCCCATCATTGGCAAAAAATAAGGTCGATTGCGGGACAGCAAGCGGCGGCGCACCAAGAATTTTGGCATAACCAAGAATCCCGAGAAAAACAACCAGCATACAGCCTAAGCCTATCAAACTAATGATTATAAAAGCGCGCAAATATTTAATTGTCTTCCGAAACCCATGATTCGTCATCACTTCCACAGCAATACCCTCCTTCACCAAATGGATAAATAGAAAAATGTCATTTGCATTCGTTACAATGGCTTTGTTAATGCAAATTTTAATATTAGCACTCTGTTGAATTTCGCGGAGGGCACGTAGACTCCTGCGGGAGGAAGGGTCTGGGGAGACCCCACAGGCGCTTTAGCGCCGAGGAGGCTTCCCGGGCCGCCCGCGGAAAGCGAAGTGCCTGGAGCGAAAATCAACAGACTAAGTTAACAAAGCCTAAAAGTTCAATTACATTTTTATAAAAAATGCCATAGTAACAGTATTGAAACAAATTAGATGTTTTAAACTAGTAAAAAGAAAAATTTTCTAGAATTTTTGATAGATTATGCTAGACTTTTCTTTATGTTTGTAATTCAATAGTTTGGGTACTATAAAAATGGAATGATTTGATAGTAGTTAGGTTTAAATAAATAAGCTATCGGAAGGAAGATGACACATGTCTATTTGGTTTACAGAAAAGCAAACTGAAAACTTCGGCATCACCATGAAAATAAATAAAACTTTACATACGGAGCAAACAGAATTTCAAAAGCTTGATATGGTGGAAACAGAAGAATGGGGCAATATGCTTCTATTAGATGACATGGTTATGACCTCTGTTAAAGACGAGTTCGTTTATCACGAAATGGTAGCACATGTACCTTTATTTACACATCCAAACCCAGAGAACGTACTAGTTGTCGGCGGCGGCGATGGCGGAGTTATCCGTGAAGTATTGAAGCACCCAAGCGTGAAGAAAGCAACGCTTGTTGATATTGATGGAAAAGTAATTGAGTACTCTAAAAAGTTTTTACCAGAAATCGCTGGCATGCTTGATGACCCGCGCGTTGATGTTCAGGTTGACGACGGCTTCATGCATATTGCGAAAAGTGAAAATGAATATGATGTAATCATGGTTGACTCTACAGAGCCAGTAGGACCGGCAGTAAACCTATTTACAAAAGGGTTCTATGCGGGAATTTCTAAAGCGTTAAAAGAAGATGGAATCTTTGTAGCACAGTCAGATAATCCATGGTTCAAAGCAGATCTAATTCGCAACGTACAGCGTGACGTGCGTGAAATCTTCCCTATTACCCGTTTATATGTAGCGAATATCCCTACATACCCAAGCGGACTATGGGCATTCACTATAGGATCTAAAAAGCACGATCCGCTGGAAGTAAGCGAAGACCGCTTCCACGAAATCGAAACCAAATATTATACAAAAGAACTGCACAAAGCAGCATTCGTCCTGCCTAAATTTGTTGGAGATTTAGTGAAGTGATTTTTTTGCCGTATGGCGGTGACAGGCACCGCTCGTGGACACTGTCCACCTCAGGCGGACAGTAAGTGACTGTAGAGGTGGAGAAATCGGGTGTACGGTCGTTATATAGGGTTTATAGTGACCGGAAACGATTAATAAAGGGTTTATGGTAACTAAAGAGGGGTTATAGTGCCCCAAACCGTTTTGAAAGTAGGTTTACGGTAACTAAAGAGGGCTTTTAGTGCCCGAACTCCTCTCTAAAAAGGGTTTATGGTAACTATAAAGTGTCTTCAGTGACCTAAAACGATTTGAAAGTGGATTTTCGGTCACTCAGAACTTGGGTGGCCGAAGTTTGGTGAACGTTAGAAGTAATCTAGTTATACATAAGAAGTGAGGGAAGTTTGATGCGTTTTGATGAGGCTTATTCTGGTAATGTGTTTATAAAGAGTCATCCGAATTTTGAGGATAGTCAGGTAGTTCTATACGGTATGCCGATGGATTGGACGGTTAGTTATCGTCCGGGCTCACGCTTTGGTCCGTCGCGTATCCGTGAGGTTTCGATTGGTTTGGAAGAGTACAGTGCCTATCTTGACCGTGAGCTTGAAGATGTGAAGTACTACGATGCTGGTGATATCCCGCTTCCGTTCGGAAATGCGCAAAAGAGTTTGGATTTGATTGAGGAGTTCGTGGATCAAGTTCTAGCAGCAGGTAAG
Organism: Neobacillus niacini; assembly: GCF_019749295.1. GTDB lineage: Bacteria > Bacillota > Bacilli > Bacillales > Cytobacillaceae > Neobacillus > Neobacillus niacini_D. Next base: position 360,280 of record NZ_JACWFG010000002.1, on the reverse strand, counting down.
TTTCCGTTCGGCATGGGCGGCGAGCACTTAGTGTCTTGGCCGGTTATGAAGGCGGTATATAAGAAATATCCAGACCTAGCGATCATTCATATGGACGCTCATACGGATCTCAGAGAGAGCTATGAAGGTGAGCCTTTATCCCACTCAACACCGATTCGTAAAATTGCTGAACATATCGGACCGAAGAACGTTTATTCTTTTGGAATCCGTTCCGGGATGAAAGAAGAATTCCAATGGGCAAAAGAAAACGGCATGCATATTTCTAAATTTGAAGTGCATCAGCCATTAAAGGAAATCCTTCCTGAGCTTGACGGACGTCCGGTATATGTAACGATTGATATCGATGTATTGGACCCTGCTCATGCACCTGGTACTGGTACCGTTGACGCTGGCGGAATTACGTCTAAGGAGCTTCTTGCTTCGATTCATGAAATTGCTCGTTCTGGTGTGAATGTGGTTGGCTGTGACCTTGTTGAGGTTGCCCCGATTTATGATCCATCTGAGCAAACTGCGAACACTGCCAGCAAATTGATTCGTGAAATGCTGCTTGGCTGGGTGAAATAAAATGGTTTGGGTGCCTGTCCCTTATTGGGGCAGGCATCTTTTGAATTCATTTCAGATAATAGTTTATAATAGAAAAAGTGCCCGAAATGGGCAAGCTATGAAAAATTCCAATGACCCACAAAAGGTTCATTTTTAAAAAGGGTGTGCGTTTCGTTTGTCAATCCCTGAATTACCTATGAAAATACATGTAAAAACGACAATTGATCAAGATGAGACTTTTGAATTGACGGTATTTGGTACATACTTTGAAAAAGGAAATGGTGCTTATCTCAAATATGAGGAAGCAATGGAAGAGGGAAGTGTTCGGACGATTGTAAAGATGGCCGCGAATGATGCCCTGATTTTACGAGGCGGGGCTATCAAGATGCGTCTGCCTTTTGAATTGAATCGTAAGATGAATGGCAGTTATGAAATGCCGTTTGGCCAGTTTGCAACAGTGACGAAGACAAAAAATATCGACTATTCCTATGAAAATGGCAAAGGCTTCTTCGGGGTTCTTTATGATTTTTCAATGGAGGGTAGTCCAACGAGTACATATCGTTTAGAAATTGCGTTTCAGGAGGAGAAGAAATGAACATAGTTGAACAGGTCCAAAGTAAATTAAAAGAAGAGATTCGGGCAGCGGTTATTAAGGCAAATCTGGCAACAGAAGATCAGATTCCAGATGTCATTCTAGAGGTCCCTAAGGAGAAGTCGCACGGCGATTATTCAACAAACATGGCGATGCAGCTGGCGCGTGTGGCGAAGAAAGCACCTCGTGTAATTGCGGAGGCACTGATCGAGAATTTCGACCGCTCAAAGGCGTCCATTGAAAAAATGGAAATGGCAGGTCCAGGGTTCATTAATTTTTATATGAATAATGCATACCTAACAGATTTAATTCCGACTGTTCTTGATGCTGGGGAAAAGTATGGCGAAACAACTGTTGGAGGCAAGCAAAAGGTTCAAGTCGAGTTTGTTTCAGCAAATCCAACAGGAGATTTGCACCTTGGCCATGCGCGCGGGGCAGCAGTCGGTGATTCCCTTTGCAATATTCTAGCGAAGGCTGGCTATGATGTTTCACGTGAGTACTACATCAATGACGCTGGTAATCAGATTAATAATCTAGCACTTTCCGTTGAGGCTCGTTATTTTCAAGCGTTAGGCATGGATAAAGCAATGCCTGAGGACGGCTATCATGGTGCGGATATCATTGGGATTGGGAAGTCGTTGGCAGAAGAGTTTGGCGATAAGTATGTGAACGTCGATGAGCAGGAGCGGTTTGAGTTTTTCCGTGAATACGGTTTGAAATACGAAATGGCGAAGCTGCAAAGAGATCTTGAGGATTTCCGTGTTAAGTTTGATGTTTGGTATTCTGAAACGTCCCTTTATAAAAATGGAAAAATCGGTGAGGCGCTAAAGGTGCTTACGAAGAACGGCTATATTTTTGAAGAAGAGGGAGCAACATGGCTTCGTTCCATGGATTTCGGTGATGATAAGAACCGTGTGTTAATTAAGCAGGATGGTTCGTATACGTATTTGACACCAGATATTGCTTACCATAAAGACAAGCTTGACCGCGGCTTTGAAAAGCTGATTAATATTTGGGGAGCGGACCACCATGGTTATATCCCGCGGATGAAGGCGGCGATCCAGTCACTAGGTTATGCTGCGGACGCCCTCGAGGTCGAAATCATTCAGCTTGTACACCTTTACAAAAACGGTGAGAAGATGAAGATGAGTAAGCGTACAGGTAAAGCGGTAACCATGCGTGATTTAGTGGATGAGGTTGGCCTCGATGCCACTCGTTACTTCTTTGCGATGAGAAGTTCGGATACTCACATGGATTTTGATTTGGATTTAGCGGTTTCAGAATCCAATGAAAACCCGGTTTATTATGCTCAATATGCGCACGCTAGAATTTGCAGCATTCTGCGCTCAGGCGAGGAGCAGGGGATTTCAGTGGATAAGAATGCTGATTTCTCATTAATTGGTGCAGAGAAAGAAATTGAGTTATTGAAAAAGCTTGGAGAATTCCCGCAGGCAGTAGGTGAGGCGGCGGTAAAGCGTGTGCCGCACCGTGTCACGAACTATATTATGGAGTTAGCATCAACGTTCCATAGCTTCTACAATGCGGAAAAAGTACTCGACAGCGAGCAGCCAGAGCGCACTAAGGCGCGCCTCGCGCTAATCAAAACCGTACAAATCACACTGCGCAATGCATTAGCACTAATCGGTGTTTCAGCTCCTGAGAAAATGTAAGTTAGCTCGAATCCCTTTTTGGGTGCCTGTCACCGAAGGTGACAGGCACCGTTTATACATCACTGCATAACTATCCGTTTTTTGGTAAATATTATTAGGGTGATTTTTATGTTGATAAGATGGGGAGTGGCTTTGATGAATGTGGGAAGAGCGAAGGAAATTGCTGAGTCTATGGATATGATTAATGTTACATATGAAGGGGCGCCTGTGATTATTCAGCATGTGGATGATAACACGAAGATGGCGAGGATTTTTTATAAGACTGATCCGGAGGACGAACGGGAAGTTCCAGTCTTGAATTTAATTGAAGAGTAAAAGAGTCTCCTGCGAAGGGAGACTCTTTTCTTTTACACACCTTGTGAGTGCTTGTGATTTGGTAATTTGCTTTCAGGGTGTCTATTGCCGCGCTTTTTATTTTTTTCTTGCTTTTTTTGGTTTTCAGCTAGTCTTTGAACGAATTCGCTCGTGCTTTCCATTGAAAATCCCTCCTTGTGTGAATCTGTTGTTACTTTAACCATTCCTCTTTAAAAAAATGCAAGGATTATTTCACCTCAATGGCAGCTCCGCTGATCCTTTTATAACCACGAACCTTGCTGATATCCTCGACTAATTTCAACGTTGCCTGGTCCTTCGCCTTTGCCTCAATCATGAAATCAACATCCTGTCCGATTTCCTTCAGCATTTTTATCAGCGGCATGATAAATTCTAGGTCTACGAAGTCGGCATGAGAACGGAATTCCTTTTCAGTCTTTGGTGAAGAAATGTGAATTTTCGGGACAAGGTCGACATGGTCCCAGGTTTTAAATATCCTTGGCAGCAGCTCCTCTAGAGGCGGCTCACAAAGGTTTGCCATGTGATGATGATAATCAAAAACCAAGGGAATGGTTTCTTTTTCACAAGCAATTAACGTTTCCTCTGTATTATAGGTTTTGTCATCGTTCTCCAAGGTCATCGCCTTTTTAATATGACTCGGAAGCCGCTTTAAATTTTCATGGAAGCGGACAATCGTTTCCACCTTATCCCCATAAGCGCCGCCAATGTGAATATTCATCATGCCTCTGTCCTCGACACCCATGGCTTCAAACATCCGATAATGGTATTCCATATCGATAACGGCATTATTTGTAATTTTGTCCTGCGGAGAGGTAAACAACGTATATTGATTCGGATGAAAGCTTACCCGCAAATGATTCTTTTTTATTAATGTGCCAATCTCTTTCCATTGTTTCTTAAAAGGCGTCACAAAATCCCAAAATACCTCAGGATGAGTGGCCAACGGAACGATGGAACTAGATAGCCGGTACAATTCAATCTCATGTGCGAGATTGAAATAAAACATTCGAAGCGTATGGGCTAGATTGAGCCTGGTAAGTTCAAGTAATTTGTTTTTACGCTCTTTTTCTGACATCTGCTGGTAACGTGTAAACGTAAGTGTCTTCGACGGAGAGGCGTCCCATAATGTAATGGCCGTCGAAACATAGCCGAAACGAATCTTCACCCGCATAACTCCTTACTATAAAAAGAATGACAAAGCACGTGCAATGGCTTCCTTTAAGGATCGGAATAAATTTGGTTTATTGATGTCCTCCAACCTCAAGGGTTTAGAGTCCAATATGTCTTTGTGAATGACTTCCTTAAACCGTTCAACAAAGGCAGAATCATAAAAATAACAATTAATTTCTTTGTTTAAAAATAAACTCCTTTTATCAAAATTGGCTGTACCGATATCACATAATGTGTCGTCAATAATAATCGACTTTGCATGGTAAAAACCGTTTTTGTACTGAAAAACCTGAGCGCCTGCTTTTAACATCAAACGTAAATATCGGTATGAAGCTTCTTGTACAAGCATATGATCGGTGATATAGGGAACGACGATCGTAATTTTAATACCTCGCTTTGCAGCAGTAATGAGTTCATTGATGAGTTTGTTACTTGGTATAAAATACGGTGTGCCAATGACAATTGACTTTTTGACACTTTGGATTAAGTGGAGATATTTTTCTTCAAGAAACCCAGCCTCCGTTGGAACAAATTGATGAGGAACCTTCCCTTTTGGCTGCTCAGGGGTATAATCCTCTACATTTACCTCCTTTTCGGAGGAATATTCATTCCAATCGATAAAAAACTCACGCTGCAGGTAAGGGACGCTCTCACCAGTGATTTTTAAATGGTAGTCCCTCCAAGGACTTAGCTTGGGGTCTTGATCAATATATTCTTTACCGACATTAAAGCCGCCAAGATAGCCAATTTTTCCATCGATAATCGAAATCTTACGGTGATTCCGCACCTGAGAGGAATAAAAGAGAAATGGAAGCCGTATACGGTTGCTAAAGGCAAATTGTACACCAGCAGCACGCAATTCCTTAATGGCAGGCTTTTTTACTTTATGACTGCCAATCTGGTCGACCAACAATCTGACTTCGATTCCTTCCTTTGCTTTTGTTTTTAAAATATCTAAGAACTGCTGGCTAAATTGGTCATCTCTAACGATATAAAAAAGAATATGAATATGGTTTGCAGCATTTCTTAATTCATGAAAGTAATCCGAAAACAGTCCTTTACCATGTGGGAAAATATCAAAGTCTCCATGGAGTATCGGGGTTTCCCGTTTCTGAAAAAAGGAAAGATGCTTTTTTCTGCCAATGGAGAGATCGAGGTATAACCATACAATGATAAGAAGTATAAGAGCGATGACGATGGATGGTAAATTCATTCAGTATCGTTCCTCCAATCATTTATTTTAGGTTTGCCAAACGAAGCCTAGAGTATGAGTTTGAATAATAGTCAAATGAATTTTAAGAAAAAACATTTGACTGAATGCTCATTCATTATATAATAGAATTAATAGTATTCAGAAAATTGTATTGTTTTAAAATTTTCTAGTTAGAATGGACAATTTAACGGAAGTAGAAAACAAGGGGGCGTATAGAATGAATGGGCTTTTATGGGTAAACCTCATTGCATTCCTGGCTGTAACCGCTTACGCGATCAGTCTGTTCGTTTACGTAGTGAAAACGAGGATTGAATTCATTAAGCTGGGGAAAAAAGTCGAGTTTGACAACAATGTCAAAGAAAGAATGCAAAAAATCTGGGTCAATGTTTTTGGGCAAAAGAAGCTTTTAAAGGACAAAAAAAGCGGCATCATGCACGTTATGTTCTTTTATGGATTTATTCTTGTCCAATTTGGTGCCATTGATTTTATTTGGAAGGGAGTAGCACCGGGTTCTCATTTACCGCTCGGACCGCTTTATGCTGGATTTACCTTCTTCCAAGAAATCGTTACATTGGTGATTCTCGTTGCAGTCATCTGGGCTTTTTATCGACGTTATGTTGAAAAGCTTGTCCGTCTGAAGCGTAATTTTAAATCAGGACTTGTGTTAATTTTTATCGGCGGCTTAATGCTTTCAGTGCTGGTAGGTAATGGGATGGGCATTATCTGGCATGGTCATGAAGCCACTTGGACAGAGCCAATTGCATCGTTAATTGCGCTTATTTTTTCAGGAATTGGTGAAACCGCTTCAATTGTCATTTTTTATGCGGCATGGTGGGTGCACTTATTATTCTTATTAACGTTCTTAGTGTACGTTCCACAATCGAAACACGCACATTTAATTGCCGGACCGGCAAATGTATATTTTAACCGCTTAGAAAGACCAGGTAAGTTGCAGAAGGTTGATTTTGAGGACGAGTCACAAGAATCCTTCGGTGTTGGAAAAATTGAGGACTTTACGCAGCACCAAATGATCGACTTTTATGCTTGTGTAGAATGTGGACGCTGTACCAATATGTGTCCTGCTACAGGTACAGGCAAAATGCTTTCTCCAATGGACTTAATTGTAAAAATGCGTGACCACTTAACCAACCATGGTGCGGCCGTTACCTCAAAACAGCCATGGGTGCCGACCTTTGCGTTTGGCAACACTACAGGAAACCAAATTGCACTGGCTTCAAGCGGTCAGGGGGCACAAGAATCAGCAGCCACTCTAGCTTATAATCCGAGCTTGATTGGCGATGTAATTACCGAAGAGGAAATTTGGGCTTGTACGACTTGCCGTAACTGTGAGGACCAATGTCCGGTAATGAACGAGCATGTTGATAAAATTATCGACCTTCGCCGTTATCTTGTTTTAACAGAAGGTAAGCTAGACGCAGATGCACAGCGTGCAATGACGAACATCGAGCGTCAGGGCAATCCATGGGGCTTAAACAGAAAAGAGCGCGAATCTTGGCGTGAGGCCCGCGCAGATGTTGAAATTCCTACAGTAAAGGAAATGAACAAAAAAGGCGAGGAGTTCGAATACCTATTCTGGGTTGGTTCCATGGGCTCTTACGATAACCGCAGCCAAAAAATCGCTCTTTCCTTTGCAAAGCTTTTAAATGAAGCAGGCGTGAAGTTTGCAATCCTTGGTAACAAAGAGAAAAACTCTGGCGATACACCGCGCCGTCTCGGCAATGAGTTCTTGTTCCAAGAGCTTGCGGCAAAAAATATCGAGGAATTCGAAAAGGCTGAGGTTAAGAAGATTGTTACGATTGATCCGCATGCCTATAATATTTTCAAAAATGAATATCCTGACTTTGGTTTAGAGGCAGAGGTTTATCATCATACAGAGGTTCTATATGAACTGGTTCGGGATGGAAAACTTGTTCCGAAGCATGCCGTTAACGAAAAGATTACTTTCCATGATTCTTGTTATTTAGGCCGTTACAACGACGTCTATGATCCGCCGCGTGAGATTTTGAAATCGATCCCTGGTGTGCAGCTTGTGGAAATGGAAAGAAACAGAGAAACGGGAATGTGCTGTGGCGCAGGCGGCGGCTTGATGTGGATGGAAGAAGAAACGGGACACCGCATTAACGTTTCAAGAACCGAGCAGGCGCTAGCCGTTAATCCATCTGTAATTAGCTCTGGATGTCCGTACTGCTTAACGATGTTATCTGACGGAACAAAGGCAAAAGAAGTAGAAGAAAAGATTTCAACCTATGATGTAGCAGAGCTGTTAGAAAAAGCAGTTTGCGGCCAAGTGGCATAGAAAAGCAAAGTCAGCACCAGTAGAAGTTTGAGGCAGAAGTTGTTATGAGATACCTGAATTCATAAAATCTTAAGAATTTTGTGTAAAACATTTCAACTTTTGCCTTTTTTTATGTAGAATAGATAGTGGATGGGAAAACGCTTTCATGTTAGCGGATTTTTTTTACTGCTGTATCGAGCGAGCGTTCAGTCGGTGATGGTTTAAAGTGATAAAAAGGGAGAGTGTTTTGGATGGGCAGAACAGTTATTTTAAGCGGGGTTAGAACGCCATTTGGGAAATTTGGAGGAGCACTGAGCAGCTTGACTGCAGCACAGCTCGGCGGAATTGCTGTGAAAGAGGCGATTGCACGAGCAGAGGTTAAGAGTGAGGATGTGCAGGAAATAATCTTAGGATCCGTTTTACAAGGCGGCCAGGGACAAATTCCTTCACGCCAGGCAGCAAGAGAAGCTGGACTTCCTTGGGAAGTGAAAACTGAAACCATCAACAAAGTTTGTGCTTCCGGAATGCGCAGTGTCACGTTAGGGGATCAAATCATCCGCGCAGGTGATGAGGATTTGATTGTGGCTGGCGGAATGGAGTCGATGAGTAATGCTCCATATATTTTACCAAAAGCACGCTGGGGCTTAAAAATGGGCGATTCATCAGTGAAGGATTTAATGATTCATGACGGATTAAGCTGCAGCTTCACAGGCGTTCATATGGGAACATACGGAAATTCTACAGCAAAAGAAATGGAACTTAGCCGAGAAGCTCAAGATGAATGGGCGTTAAGAAGCCATGAGCGGGCAATTGCCGCTATTGAAAGCGGACTATTTGCAGAAGAAATCGTGCCTGTCAACGTTCCGCAGCGTAAAGGAGCGCCGGTTGTGGTACAGCATGATGAATCACCACGAAAAGACACCTCAATTGATAGACTTTCAAAATTAGCACCCGTTTTTAATTCGGACGGAACCATTACAGCAGGAAATGCACCTGGAATCAATGACGGTGCGGCGGCCCTCGTATTAATGAGTGAAGAACGTGCATTGCGTGAAGGCAGAAAGCCAGAAGCAGTTATCTTAGGGCATGCAGCTGTAGCGGTTGAAGCAAAGGATTTCCCACAAACACCAGGACTTGTTATCAACAGCCTATTGAAAAAAACAGGTAAAACCGTAGAAAATATCGATTTATTTGAAATTAATGAAGCCTTTGCGGCAGTTGCGTTAGCGAGCAGTAAAATCGCAAACCTTGATCCGGAAAAGGTGAATGTCAATGGCGGTGCGGTAGCACTGGGTCATCCAATCGGAGCAAGCGGTGCACGTATTATTATCACATTAATGCATGAGCTGAAACGTCGTGGCGGCGGAATTGGGATTGCCGCGATTTGCAGCGGCGGAGGCCAGGGAGATGCCGTTATGATTGAGGTTCCTAAAGCTTAAGTGGTTTTCAGATAATATCTATTTGTTGAAAAAACTAACGGGATTTATTTTTTAGGCTTTGTTAATAATCATTGTTGATTTTTGTGCAGGGTTGAGAATTCATAAGCGGAGAATTTCCGGCTATTGTTTATAGCAGACCCTAATTAGCAAATATAAGCGGAGATATTCCGCTTAACTGCTTTAAATAATACAAATTTCAATGATTTGAATACAATAAGTGGAAAAAATCCGCCTATTTTTAAGGAAATATATGTATTTCCCAATTTAAACGGAAATTCTCCGCTTATGATCCAAACACAGTGAAATACAAATTCAGTTTTAACAGCGCCATTTTTTTAAAAAAGAGGCTTGAACAAATTCAAGCCTCCTATTGGAGGGGATGTAATGAAGGTTGAAAAGGTAATGGTCATTGGAGCGGGTCAAATGGGTTCTGGAATTGCTCAGGTTTGTGCGCAGGCAGGATACACTGTGTACTTGAACGATTTGAAACCGGAATTTGTGGAGCGCGGTTTAAGCGTAATGAACAAAAATTTATCCCGCAATGTAGATAAAGGCCGAATGACAGAAGAACAAAAAAAGGAAGTTCTAAAGAGAGTAACAGCTTCAACTAGCCTGAATGATGCCCGCGAGGTCGACCTCGTCATTGAAGCAGCGGTTGAAAATATGGAAATCAAAACAAAAATCTTTGCTCAGCTGGACGAAATCGCGCCGGCACATGCGATTTTGGCGAGCAATACATCGTCACTGCCTATTACGGAAATTGCTGCTGCCACGAAACGTCCGGAGCAAGTAATCGGGATGCACTTTATGAATCCGGTGCCTGTAATGAAGCTGGTGGAAATCATTCGCGGCTTAGCTACAGCAGATGAGGTCTACCAAGTGATTGAAGATATGACCAAGACACTGAGCAAGGTTCCGGTTGAAGTCAATGACTTCCCTGGGTTCGTTTCAAACCGAATTCTTATGCCAATGATCAATGAAGCGATTTATACACTGTATGAAGGTGTGGCAACGAAGGAAGCGATTGATGAGGTCATGAAGCTTGGGATGAACCATCCAATGGGTCCGTTGACGCTGGCGGATTTTATCGGACTGGATACATGCCTTTACATTATGGAAACATTGCATGAAGGTTTTGGAGATACAAAGTACCGTCCATGCCCGCTGCTGCGTAAGTACGTGAAAGCTGGCTGGCTTGGCAAGAAATCAGGTCGAGGCTTCTACACATACGAATAGTCGGGAGTGTTACTATGAATCTAAGATTCTCAGAAGAGCAGGAAATGATGCGGAAAATGGTTCGTGATTTTGCCGAAAAGGAAATCGCTCCGTTTGTTGAGGAGATGGAAAAGGGAAAATTCCCGCGTGAAATCCTCCGTAAAATGGGGGAACTCGGACTGATGGGGATTCCCGTTCCGGAAAAATACAGCGGTGCGGAGATGGACTTTGTTTCCTATATTATCGCGATTAACGAGATTTCGAGAGTAAGTGCGACCGTCGGTGTCATCCTTTCAGTTCATACATCAGTCGGAACAAATCCAATCCTGTATTTTGGCAGTGATGAACAAAAGCAAAGATTTCTTCCAAAGCTGGCGTCAGGGGAAAAGCTGGCTGCGTTCTGCTTAACGGAGGCAGGGTCAGGCTCGGATGCGAAAAGCATGAAATCCCGCGCTGTAAAAAAAGGTGACCATTATGTAATCAACGGCTCGAAGATGTTTATCACCAACGGCGGTGAAGCCGATGTTTATATCGTATTTGCTGTAACCAATCCTGATTTAGGCAGTAATGGAATATCAGCCTTTATCGTTGAAAAAAATTCTCCTGGCCTTGTGATTGGCAAGGATGAACATAAAATGGGCCTTCATGGCTCAAGAACCGTCCAGCTTTCTTTTGAAGACATGGTTGTACCTGCTTCGAACCTTTTAGGTCAAGAAGGCGAAGGTTTTAAAATTGCGATGGCAAACCTGGATGTCGGCCGGATTGGCATTGCTGCCCAGGCACTCGGAATTGCGGAGGCTGCATTAGAAGCCGCGGTTAATTATGCGAAGGAGCGACAGCAGTTTGGTAAACCGATTGCTGCTCAGCAGGGAATTGGCTTTAAGCTGGCGGATATGGCAACGAATGTAGAAGCTGCAAGACTATTACTCTATCGTGCAGCTGACTTACGTGCGCAGGGTATGAAGTGCGGAATGGAAGCCTCGATTGCTAAATTATTTGCATCGAAGACAGCAGTGGAGACGGCTACAGAAGCGATCCAGGTGTTTGGCGGCTATGGCTATACAGAGGATTATCCAGTCGAGCGCTACTTCCGCGATGCAAAAGTGACCGAGATTTACGAGGGAACGAGCGAGATTCAGCGGATTGTGATTAGTAAGTATCTTTAAGTTGATAGCTCGGTGGAAGATGTAGACATCTGAGCTAATTGTAAGAACTGTATGGCTTTTTGTATAAGCTGTACGGTTAATTGTAAGAACTGTATGGTTTTTTGTATAAGCTGTACGGTTAATTGTAAGAACTGTATGGTTTTTTGTATAAGCTGTACGGTTTATTGTAGAAACTGTATGGTTTTTTATAAAAACAGTACGGTTTTTGTAAAGGCTGTCCGCTATTTGTAAAAGCTGTCCAGTTATTTGTAAAAGCTGTCCAGTTATTTGTAAAAGCTGTCCAGTTATTTGTAAAAGCTGTACGGTTATTTGTAAGAACTGTATGCTTTTTCGAAAAAACCTGCACGGTTAGATGAGAAGTTACCTTGAGGAGGACATATAAAATGAATTTTCGTTTATCGGAAGAACATGAAATGATTCGGAAAATGGTTCGGGACTTTGCTCGAAACGAGGTCGCTCCAACAGCGGCTGAGCGTGACGAGGAGGAGCGTTTTGATCGGGAGATTTTTGACAAAATGGCGGAGCTTGGATTAACGGGCATTCCGTGGCCGGAGGAGTACGGCGGCATCGGAAGCGATTACCTTGCCTATTGTATTGCGGTTGAAGAGCTATCAAGAGTTTGCGCATCAACAGGTGTTACGTTATCCGCGCACACTTCATTAGCAGGCTGGCCAATCTACAAATTCGGTTCTGAGGAGCAAAAGCAGCAATATCTTCGTCCGATGGCAGAAGGTAAAAAGATCGGAGCCTACGGCTTAACAGAGCCAGGCAGCGGTTCGGATGCCGGCGGTATGAGAACAACTGCAAGACGTGAAGGTGACCATTATGTCCTCAACGGCTCAAAAATCTTCATCACAAACGGCGGCATTGCTGACATTTATGTCGTATTTGCACTGACAGATCCATCGAGCAAACAAAAAGGAACGACTGCGTTTATCGTGGAAAGTGACTTCCCAGGCTTCTCTGTTGGGAAAAAAGAAAAGAAGCTCGGTATTCGTTCTTCACCTACAACGGAAATTATTTTTGAAGAGTGTAAGGTACCAGTCGCCAACAGGTTAGGCGAAGAAGGTGAAGGCTTCAAAATTGCCATGATGACGCTGGATGGCGGCCGTAACGGAATCGCAGCACAGGCAGTGGGCATTGCACAAGGTGCGCTCGACGCTGCGGTCGACTACGCGAAAGAACGTCAGCAGTTTGGAAAGCCAATCGCAGCGAACCAAGGAATCGGTTTCAAGCTTGCAGATATGGCGACAAACATTGAAGCGGCAAGACTATTAACCTATCAAGCTGCATGGCTGGAGTCGCAGGGTCTGCCGTACGGCAAGGAATCGGCGATGTCGAAATTATTCGCTGGAGACACGGCGATGAAGGTTACAACAGAAGCGGTTCAGGTATTTGGAGGGTATGGTTATACAAAGGATTATCCAGTGGAGAGATATATGCGCGACGCTAAAATTACGCAAATCTATGAAGGAACACAAGAAATCCAGCGCCTAGTTATCTCACGAATGATCACGAAATAACCATTTAATGATAAAGGCGGTAAAAGGGATGAAAAAACGTGAAGTGCAGGCTTCAGTAAAAGATGAACGCCTTGTACAACGAAGACGGGATCAGATGATCAAAGGGGCCGTTTCACTTTTTAAACAAAAGGGGTTTCACCGGACGACGACCAGAGAAATTGCGAAGGCGGCAGGCTTTAGCATTGGAACGTTATACGAATATATCCGCACCAAGGAAGACGTTCTTTACTTGGTGTGTGACAGCATTTATGACCATGTAAGCGAGCGTCTTCAGCAGGACCTAGAGGATAAGCAAGGTACACTTGATAGTTTGAAGCATGGGATTGCTAACTATTTCCGGGTTATTGATGAATTGCAGGAGGAAATTTTGGTCATGTATCAAGAGGCAAAATCGCTTACAAAAGATGCTCTTCCATATGTGTTGAAGAAGGAAAATGAAATGGCGGCGATGTTTGAAAAGCTTATTACATTATGTGTGGAAAATGGGGAGCTGAACTTAACGGAACAGCAGATTAGAATCCTTTCTCACACGATTATCGTAGAAGGACAAATGTGGAGCTTCCGCCGCTGGACATTGCAGAAGTTATTCACCTTAGACGAATACATCGAGCTGCAGACGGAACGATTGTTTTCGGGGATTAACGGAATGAGTCAGAACAGCAAAAAAGGGACGATAATGAAATAAGAGCGGGGAAAAGGAGATAGAGTTCCTTTTTTCCAAGCAAAGGGGGAGACATATGAGTACGACGGAGATTTATCAGCCGAAGCACCATATTCGTTTTGTGACGGCGTCGAGTTTGTTTGATGGTCATGATGCTTCGATTAATATAATGAGAAGGATCCTGCAAGCGAGCGGGGCAGAGGTAATCCATCTCGGGCATAACCGTTCGGTCGAAGAGGTGGTCAATGCCGCGATTCAAGAGGACGCGCAGGGAATTGCGATTTCATCGTATCAAGGCGGCCATGTGGAATACTTTAAGTATATGTACGATTTGTTAAAAGAAAAGGGTGCACCGAACATCCGCATTTATGGCGGCGGCGGCGGTGTTATTATCCCACGCGAAATTAAAGAGCTGCATGATTACGGGATAGCCTGGATTTTTTCTCCAGAGGATGGCCGGACATTGGGGCTTCAAGGTATGATCAATCGGATGCTTGAGGAATGTGACTTTCCGACCGTATCCGCTGATCATGCACAGCATATTGAAAAGCTTCCTACTGGTGATGTGAATGCCATTTCTAAATTGATTACCTTGGCTGAATTACATGTCGATAATAATCGGGAAGCGGCCGCAGCAGCAGAGAGCCTGTTGGAAAAAGTGAAAACGTTAACGAAGGAAATTCCTGTTGTCGGAATCACTGGTACGGGCGGTGCCGGAAAAAGCTCGCTGACAGATGAGTTGATTCGCCGGTTTATTAATGAGCTGCCAGATAAAAAAGTCGCCATTCTTTCCGTTGACCCGACGAAACAAAAAACGGGCGGCGCTCTTTTAGGCGACCGAATTCGAATGAATGCCATCTTTAATCCAAATGTGTATATGCGAAGCCTTGCAACACGATCTTCCAAAAGTGAGCTTTCGTTAGCCATCAAGGATGCCGTTTCGGTCGTGAAGGCAGCGGGCTTTGAACTAGTTATCGTTGAGACAAGTGGAATCGGTCAGGGTGATGCGGAGATAACTGAAATTTGTGATGTTTCCCTTTATGTCATGACCAGTGAATTTGGGGCACCGTCCCAGCTTGAAAAGATTGATATGATTGATTTTGCTGATTTAATTGTTATCAATAAATTTGAGCGCAAGGGTTCTGAGGATGCACTGCGTCAGGTGCAAAAGCAATATCAGCGCAGCCATATGCTGTTTGAAAAAGACACTAGTGAGATGCCGGTATACGGTACGATTGCCAGCCAGTTTAATGACCAAGGCACCAATGCCTTATTTGCGGCATTGATTGAAAAAGTAAATCAAAAAACAGGCACCGATTGGGTTACTTCTTTTAGTAAAGATGCATTAGTAGAAAAACAAAACGTGATTATTCCAACGGACCGCCGCTATTATCTCCGGGAAATATCGGAGACCGTCCGCCGCTACCATCAAAAAGCTGAAGAACAGGCAAATATTGCCCGGAAATTATTTCAGCTGGAAGGCGCGATTGCAGCGGTTAAGGAAACAGAGGCAAATGAAGAAGTTGTGGCTTCTTTAGAAGGTATTAAACAGGCAACAGAAGAGAAATTAACGCCAGAGTCGAAAAAAATCCTCGAAGGCTGGGAAAAAACGAAGGCTGCCTATAAAGCAGATAAGTTTGTAACGAGAATTCGAGATAAAGAAATAATCACTGTTTTAAAAACAAAGAGTCTTTCTGGGCTGGATATTCCAAAGGTAGCGTTACCGGGGTATAAAGATTACGGTGAAATCCTGCGCTGGGTATATCGTGAAAATGTGCCAGGCTCGTATCCATATACAGCTGGAGTTTTTCCGTTCAAGCGTGAGGGTGAAGATCCAAAACGTCAATTTGCTGGAGAAGGGACACCGGAGAGAACAAATCGCCGTTTCCACTATCTATCTAAAGATGATGCAGCAAAACGCTTAAGTACGGCCTTTGATTCGGTAACATTGTATGGTGAGGACCCGGATTACCGTCCGGACATTTATGGCAAGGTTGGAGAGAGCGGCGTCAGCGTTTGTACGCTTGATGATATGAAAAAGCTGTATGATGGCTTTGATCTTTGTCATCCCTCTACATCGGTTTCAATGACCATCAATGGTCCAGCGCCGATTATTTTAGCGATGTTTATGAATACCGCAATTGATCAGCAGGTGAAGAAAAAAGAAGAAGAGCTTGGCCGTGTGTTAAGTGTTGAGGAGTTTGCGAAAGTGAAGGCTTATACGCTAAGAACGGTCCGCGGTACGGTGCAAGCCGATATTTTAAAAGAAGACCAAGGTCAAAACACTTGTATTTTTTCAACAGAGTTTGCACTGCGGATGATGGGAGATATTCAACAATATTTTATCGACCAGCAAGTGCGTAACTACTACTCTGTATCTATTTCCGGTTATCACATTGCCGAAGCAGGCGCTAATCCGATTTCACAGCTTGCTTTTACACTCTCGAACGGTTTTACTTATGTAGAGTATTATTTGAGCAGAGGCATGAAGATTGATGATTTTGCACCAAACTTATCGTTCTTCTTCTCGAATGGGCTCGATCCAGAATATACAGTGATTGGCCGTGTGGCCCGCCGAATCTGGGCAACGGTAATGCGTGATAAATATGGTGCGAGTGAGCGCAGCCAAAAGCTGAAGTATCATATCCAAACCTCAGGCCGTTCACTGCACGCACAGGAAATTGATTTTAATGATATTCGTACCACGCTTCAGGCATTGATGGCGCTGCATGATAACTGTAATTCGCTTCATACAAATGCCTATGACGAAGCCATTACAACACCGACGGAGGAAAGTGTTCGCAGGGCAATGGCGATTCAGATGATTATCACCAAAGAGCATGGATTAACCAAAAATGAAAATCCGCTTCAAGGATCGTTTGTGGTTGAAGAATTAACGGATCTTGTCGAGGAAGCAGTTCTTCAGGAATTTGAACGCCTAAACGACCGCGGCGGTGTTCTTGGTTCAATGGAAACTCAGTACCAGCGCGGAAAAATTCAAGATGAATCGATGTACTATGAGATGAAAAAGCATACAGGTGAACTGCCAATAATTGGTGTGAACACCTATTTAAATCCAAATCCACCTTCTGAAGAAGACATCAACAGCATGGAACTGGCGCGAGCCTCTAAAGAAGAAAAAGAATTACAAATTCACAACCTGCGCGCTTTCCAGCAAGCACATGCAGCACAAACAGCAAAAGCACTAGAAAAGCTAAAAGCCGCAGCCGTCAACAACGAAAACATCTTCGCAGAACTAATGGAAACCGTAAAAACAGCCAGCCTAGGACAAATCACAAAAGCCCTCTACGAAGTAGGCGGCCAATATAGAAGAAACATGTAATTTTTTATGCAATGGCTTATGATTTATTAAGCCATTGCTTTTTTATAAATGCTTTGTTAATGCTAAATTGGTAATGGCACTCTGTTGATTTTTGCGGAAGGCACGGAGACTCCTGCAGGAGTACGGAGCAGGTGAGACCCCACAGGCGCTCGCGCCGAGGAGGCTCACCGCAACGCCTGCGGAAAGCGAAGTGCCTGGAGCACAAATCAACAGCCCATTTTAACATAGCTTACAAAATATTTTTCTAACCAGTACTAATATTGCCTATCTTTCTTATATAATAAATGAGCATACATCATAGAGTCCCAAGGGCGGTGTTGACAGATGAAAATAAACTATATGTTTTTATTTTTACTAATAACTGCATGGCCATTATACTATCTCTATCAACATCAATTAGGGGCAATTTCCTTTTTTGTACTGGCTATTTTCTTCTTTTTCATCGCAATGAAAGAATTGAAAATGCTAAAAAAAGAGGATAAACCTGATGAACCCAGCCAAAACACGGAAAAAATCAAGCAAAAACAATAGATAGAACTAGCATAAACGGGAGATATTTGTTTATAATGAAGAATATGTCAAAATACTAGCACTTAGGTGCTAACATTTTTGCCCGTTATCACTCATTACATAGAGTGTTAAATAGAGAAAGGAAGTGCCGATATTGAGTTTACAAGGTTACTCAAAAGAGCAATTACAAGAGTTATCCCTCATTGAGATGGCGTATGAATTTCTAAAAGGCAGTAAACAGCCAATTTCATTCCATGATTTAATTAAAGAAATTGCTGCAGCTACAGAAATATCAGAGGCAAATATCAAATCAAGAATTGCACAATTCTATACAGACATAAATATCGATGGCCGTTTTCTTTCATTAGGTGATAACCGCTGGGGACTTCGTGTTTGGTATCCAATCGATACACAGGAAGAAGAAGTCGTTACCGTTATTAAACCTAAGAAGAAAAAGGCGAAAAAGAAAGTCGATGAAGACGAGCTTGAAGACTTTGATGAGATTGAAGAAGATTACGATGAGCTTGATGACTTTGTCGATGAAGATGATCTTCTTGATGATGATGATGATGACGATGAGGACGATCTTCTTGATGACCTAGACGATGTGGATGACCTCGACGATGATGACGATGTTATTGAAGATGATGATGACTTCGAACTTGATGAAGAAGAAGATCTCGATGAAGATCTGGACGATGAAGAGGATTTGGATGCAGTAGACGAAGAAGACGACGACCTATTATAGGCTTGACTTTTTAATCCTGCACTTGTACAATCTTTTTTGGGCTCCTTAAAAGGAACGGATCATAATTAGCTTATAAAGCGCTCCCTTACAATGCGTAAGCGGGGTGCTTTTTTATTTTGTTTAGACCAATGATACATAGCTCTTTTGCGCAAAAAGCAAAACTTCTTTAAGTATAGGCTGTGTAAGGAAACTTTTGATTTTAGAGCTGTTGATTTGTGCGGAGGGCTCGAGACTCCTGCAGGAGGACGGGACAGGGGAGACCCCGCAGGCGCTTTAGCGCCGAGGAGGCTTCCCGAACCGCCTGCGGAAAGCGAAGAGCCTGGAGCACAAATCAACATCCAAGTTAACACAGCCTAAGATAAAAAATTTTTATAAAAGAAGCCTTAAACAACTGTTGATTGCACAAACTGATTAAGAGGAGGATTATTTTATGACTAAGTATATTTTTGTAACTGGCGGTGTAGTTTCATCGTTAGGAAAAGGAATTACCGCAGCCTCTCTAGGCCGCTTATTAAAAAACCGAGGGTTGAATGTGACGATTCAGAAATTTGACCCCTACATTAACGTCGACCCTGGAACCATGAGTCCGTATCAACACGGTGAAGTATTCGTGACCGGTGATGGCGCGGAAACGGATTTGGACTTAGGGCACTATGAACGTTTTATTGATATCAACCTAAATAAATATAGCAACGTGACGACAGGGAAAATTTATTCCACTGTTTTAAGAAAAGAGCGCCGCGGTGATTATCTAGGCGGAACAGTTCAGGTTATTCCGCATATTACCAATGAAATCAAAGAGCGTGTTTTCCGTGCTGGAAACGAAACAAATGCTGATGTTGTCATTACCGAAATTGGTGGAACTGTAGGGGATATCGAGTCACTTCCGTTCTTAGAAGCTATCCGCCAAATTAAGAGTGATATTGGCAGCTCGAACGTGATGTACATTCACTGTACACTAATTCCTTACATTAAGGCTGCGGGTGAAATGAAGACGAAACCGACGCAGCACAGTGTAAAAGAGCTTCGCAGTCTTGGTATTCAGCCAAATATTATTGTTGTTCGTACGGAAATGCCAGTTTCCCAGGATATGAAGGATAAAATCGCTTTGTTCTGTGATATTGATGCAAAAGCGGTGATTGAATGTCGTGATGCAGATACGCTTTATTCAATTCCACTTGCTCTGCAAGAACAGCATATGGACCAAATTGTATGTGACCATTTGAAGCTCACTACACCAGAGCCAGAAATGACAGAGTGGAAAGCATTAGTGGATAAGGTTCTTAATCTTTCAGGCAAAACACGTATTGGTCTTGTTGGTAAATACGTTGAGCTTCAGGATGCTTATATTTCAGTTGTTGAGGCAATGAAGCATGCAGGATATGCGTTTGATTCCGATGTGGAAATTAAGTGGATCAACGCGGAAGAGGTTAACGCAGAAAACGTTGCTGAACTTTTAAACGACGTGGATGGAGTCCTTGTTCCTGGCGGGTTTGGTGACCGAGGAATTGAAGGGAAAATCCAAGCAACCCGCTATGCACGTGAAACGAAAAAGCCGTTCCTTGGCATTTGCTTAGGTATGCAGCTGGCAACGATTGAATATGCACGCCACGTACTTGGATACGCAGATGCACACTCTGCAGAGTTTGTACCTGAAACCAAGCATCCAATTATTGATTTACTTCCAGAGCAAAAGGACGTGGAGGACTTAGGTGGAACCTTGAGACTTGGTCTGTATCCATGCCGTGTTGTTGAAGGAACAAAAGCATTTGAGGCATATGAGGATGAAGTGGTGTATGAGCGTCACCGCCACCGTTATGAGTTTAACAATCATTACCGTCAAGAAATGGAAGAAGCAGGCTTCGTGTTCTCCGGGACAAGCCCAGACGGCCGTCTAGTCGAGATCATTGAGCTTACAGACCACCCATGGTTTGTTGCATCACAGTTCCATCCGGAATTTGTATCAAGACCAAACCGTCCACAGCCGCTATTCCGTGATTTTATTAAAGCGACTTTACAAAAATAATAGTAAAATTAGTTAAGCCAGGCTTTATGCCTGGCTTATTCATATTCCGCTAATATTTCATCAATTGTAAATTTTAATCCGTAATAAACGTACAAAGCTGCCATCGATGAAGGATAACCATACCGATTTCCAAAGTCATCAGGCAATAATGCCTTTGTCAGCTGTAAATTGATATGTACATCAGCCATCTCTTCCAGTTGTCCATCCGGAACACTTGTTGAAACAGCAACAAATGATATATTTTTTTCCTGCAGCTTACCCGCCAGTTCAACTGCTTCTTGATCACTGGAACTCCGAGTAAACAATAGCACCCGATCAGCACTTGTTGCATTCTCAATATCCAAAGACACACCCTTTAATGGTTCTGCACCCTCCAAAGCCTCAAACTCTACAGCCTTCATCTCCCGAAAACCAACCAGATAAATACTCTGACCCTGCGCAAGCAAGCGAGCACCATCCTCAAAAGAAAACTCCTCCTTATCCTCAATCCTCTTAAACAAACCCGTCAACTGGGTAGTAAACATCTTCATCAACTTAAACCACTCCTTCAAAGTCATTTTATCTTTTAAAAAGGGCTTTGATAAACAATAATATTTTTGACCACTGTTGATTGTAGTGGAAGGCACGAAGACTCCTGCGGGAGAAGCGAGACAGGCGAGACCCCGCAGACACGCAGTGTCGAGGAGGCTCGGCGGTCGCCCGCGGAAAGCGAAGTGCCTGGAACGAAAATCAACAACCAGTTTAACAGAGCAAAAAATAAAAGACAATTACCATAATATACCGCATAATAAAATAAAGGATTTACAAAAGAAATGTCGAAGATTATCTAGTGGAAGATTAAGGAATCATATAAAATATATAAATAGGGTGGAAGAGGTGGAGTTATGAAGGAGAAAATTTTAATTGTTGACGATCAATTTGGGATACGCATTTTATTAAATGAGGTATTCTCAAAGGAAGGATATCAAACCTTCCAGGCAGCAAATGGAATACAGGCACTTGATATTGTTACAAAGCATGACCCTGATCTCGTCCTATTGGATATGAAAATACCTGGTATGGATGGTATTGAAATTTTAAAAAGAATGAAAGTGATTGATCCTGATATTCGCGTTATTATCATGACGGCTTATGGTGAACTGGATATGATTCAAGAAGCCAAAAATCTTGGCGCCATCACTCATTTTGCAAAGCCATTTGATATTGATGATATTCGTGCGGCAGTGAGAAAACACATTCCTCAAAAGGCAAATTAACCTATTTTTAAAAATAAAAGAAGAGTCGAAAAGTGGTTCCGCTTTCATTGTGAACGTTTATAAAACAAGGTTTTCTTAATAGCATTTTAGATTTTTGTTTGGTATGATACTTATGAACTTTTACCGGTCCATTTATCTTTCTCACGAATACATAATCATTAAAATGTCAGGAAATCCTTAAAAAGGAAAGCCTAAATTCGAGGAGATAAAGACCTATACCAAGGAGGAAATAAAATGCCTTTAGTTTCAATGAAAGAAATGCTCATCAAAGCGAAAGCGGAAGGCTACGCTGTTGGTCAATTTAACCTAAATAACTTAGAGTTTACTCAAGCTATTTTACAAGCAGCTGAAGCTGAAAAATCACCTGTTATTCTTGGTGTTTCTGAAGGTGCTGCACGTTACATGGGCGGCTTTAAAACTGTTGTGAAAATGGTAGAAGGTTTATTAGAAGATTACAAAATTACTGTTCCTGTGGCAATCCACTTGGATCACGGTTCAAGCTTTGAAAAATGTAAAGAAGCAATCGACGCTGGTTTCACTTCAGTTATGATTGACGCTTCACATCATCCATTTGAAGAAAATATCGAAATTACTACTCAAGTAGTTGAATATGCTCATTCAAAAGGTGTTTCTGTTGAAGCAGAATTAGGAACTGTAGGCGGACAGGAAGACGATGTAGTCGCTGAAGGTGTTATCTATGCAGACCCTAAAGAGTGTGAAGAGCTTGTTAAGCGCACTGGTATTGACTGTCTTGCTCCAGCATTAGGATCTGTTCATGGTCCTTACAAAGGTGAACCAAACCTTGGTTTCAAAGAAATGGAAGAAATCGGTAATATTACTGGTCTGCCGCTTGTACTTCACGGCGGAACTGGAATTCCATTAAAGGATATCCAACAATCAGTTTCTCTTGGAACTGCGAAAATTAACGTTAACACTGAAAACCAAATTGCATCTGCAAAAGCGGTTCGTGAAACATTAGCAGCGAAGCCAAATGAATACGATCCACGTAAATACTTAGGCCCAGCTCGCGATGCTATCAAGGAAACTGTAATCGGCAAAATGCGCGAATTCGGTTCTTCTGGTAGAGCGTAATAACTGAGTTTTATAATTAGAGGATTTGTCCTCTTGAAAATACCATCCAATGTTTGGTAATATAGGATAACAACTTGAAACCGCCCCTTATCTAGTGGGCGGTTTCAAACTGTAATAAATAATTTGAAAATTGGCGAAACTTGTCGAAGACTTTATCTCTTATTGGAAGACTTGGGTTGGAAGTCTGTGGCGCAAAAATTTACCAATTTTTAAAACTTTTTTTCATATTCATACATGAAAATAATTTATTGGTGTAAACTAGATGATAGACAAAATGTCGGATTATGTAATTCGCTGTTGGAAATAATTACTAAAGACAGATTTGATTATCAATTTAGTTGATTAATAAAGGATCACAGTCCCCCCAATGGCTTAGAAGGGAGTCGAAAAATGGAAAAACTTAAAATTGCAGGCGGATATCCGCTTAAGGGAACCGTAAGAATTAGTGGTGCCAAAAACAGTGCAGTTGCGTTGATACCAGCAACCATTTTAGCAGAATCACCGGTGACAATTGAAGGGCTGCCAGATATTTCAGATGTTGAAATATTAAAGGACTTGCTCGAAGAAATTGGCGGGAAAGTAGAGCTTTCAAATGATTTTGATATGACGGTTGACCCATCGACGATGATCTCAATGCCATTGCCAAATGGAAAAGTGAAGAAGCTTCGTGCGTCTTACTACCTTATGGGGGCGATGCTTGGCCGGTTTAAAAAGGCTGTCATTGGGCTGCCTGGCGGATGTCACCTAGGACCGCGTCCAATTGATCAACATATTAAAGGCTTTGAAGCACTTGGTGCTCAGATTACGAATGAGCAGGGCGCTATTTATTTGCGTGCGGACGAGCTTCGTGGTGCACGTATCTATCTAGATGTTGTCAGTGTTGGAGCAACAATCAATATTATGTTAGCGGCTGTAAGAGCGAAGGGCCGGACGGTTATTGAAAATGCAGCAAAAGAACCAGAAATTATTGATGTCGCTACTTTACTTACGAATATGGGTGCGAAAATCAAAGGTGCGGGAACCGATGTGATTCGGATTGATGGAGTGGACAGCCTCCATGGCTGCCGTCATACGATTATTCCTGATCGCATTGAGGCTGGAACGTATATGATTTTAGGTGCTGCAGTTGGTGAAGGCGTTTTAATTGATAATGTCATTCCACAGCATTTGGAATCATTGATTGCAAAGCTAAGAGAAATGGGTGTGAATATCGAAACGGGTGATGACCAGGTGTTTGTCAGCAGTTCTGATAAGTTGAAGTCCGTTGATATTAAAACACTCGTTTATCCCGGATTTCCAACCGATCTACAGCAGCCATTTACAACACTATTAACGAAAGCAGCGGGTTCAAGCGTTGTAACAGATACGATTTATGGTGCCCGTTTTAAACATATAGATGAATTAAGAAGAATGAATGCGAACATTAAAGTGGAAGGCCGCTCAGCAATCATCAGCGGACCTGTTAAGCTTCAGGGTGCCAAACTAAAGGCAAGCGACCTAAGAGCGGGAGCATCATTGTTTATTGCCGGCCTGATGGCAGAGGGAATCACGGAATTGACAGGTCTAGAGCATGTCGACCGCGGATACAGCCAGCTTGTAGAAAAATTAAATGGACTCGGTGCAACGGTTTGGCGTGAGGCTTTGTCAAAAGAAGAAGTAGAACAGCTTAAGAATACGTAAATAGGTTATACTAATTCCTCGAATCTGTTATACTAATGTTATTGAAAAAGTATAAACAGATAATTGGGGGATTGAGAACATGGAGAGAAGTTTATCTATGGAGCTTGTTCGCGTGACAGAAGCGGCTGCACTTGCTTCAGCACGCTGGATGGGACGCGGGAAAAAAGATGAAGCAGATGGTGCTGCAACCTCAGCGATGCGTGATGTTTTTGATACGATCCCGATGAAGGGGACAGTTGTGATTGGTGAAGGCGAGATGGACGAGGCCCCAATGCTTTATATTGGTGAAAAGCTTGGTACTGGGTATGGTCCACGTGTAGATGTAGCCGTCGACCCGCTTGAAGGGACAAACATTCTAGCTGCAGGCGGATGGAATGCGCTGGCTGTACTAGCCATTGCGGACAACGGCAACTTGCTTCATGCACCTGATATGTATATGGATAAGATTGCTGTCGGTCCTGAAGCTGTCGGTCTTATTGATATTAACGCTTCTGTTCTAGATAATCTAAAAGCTGTTGCGAAAGCAAAAAACAAGGATATCGAGGATGTAGTGGCAACCGTGTTAAACCGTCCGCGTCATGAGCATATTATTACTCAGTTACGTGAAGCGGGTGCCCGGATTAAATTAATCAATGATGGCGATGTAGCAGGTGCCATCAATACAGCCTTTGATAACACAGGCGTTGATATTTTATTCGGATCTGGCGGTGCACCGGAAGGCGTAATCTCAGCGGTTGCGTTAAAATGTCTCGGCGGTGAAATCATCGGGAAATTACTTCCTCAAAGTGATGCAGAATTAGAGCGCTGTGTTAAAATGGGACTAGATGTCAATAAAGTTCTTCGCATGGAAGACCTTGTGAAGGGTGACGACGCGATTTTTGCAGCAACGGGCGTAACAGACGGCGAACTGCTGCGCGGCGTCCAATTTAAGGGTTCGTATGGCTCTACTCATTCCATTGTCATGCGTGCTAAATCTGGAACTGTCCGATTTGTTGAAGGTCGTCACAGCTTGAAAAAGAAACCAAATTTAGTGATTAGATAAATTTTTATAGTAAACACTTACTAAGAGACTAGACCTGGATTCTAGTCTCTTATCTCCATAAAAATCTATTATCTCCTACATCTGAAAATTTCCAGTTGATTAATTTTTTACTCACAGGGTACAATAGATAGTGTTTTATTATACAAAGAGATTCTGCTATTCTATTCATTTCTACTAATCCCTCTATTTTTTATAGTAATTAGAAACCCTCTATTATACGATTAGGTTCACAAATAGAGCAAAAATTTTAAAGTGTGGTGTACTATGGAATTAACTATATCAAGTTTAGAAAACATGAAGCTGAAAGAGCTTTATGAGCTTGCGCGCGAGTTTAAGGTGACCTACTACAGCAAGTTATCGAAAAAGGAACTTATTTTTGCCATTTTAAAATCACGTGCGGAGCAGCAAGGTTACTTCTTTATGGAAGGTGTCCTTGAAATTATCCAGTCAGAAGGATTTGGATTTTTACGGCCAATTAACTACTCGCCAAGTTCAGAAGACATTTATATTTCTGCGTCACAAATCCGTCGTTTCGATTTAAGAAATGGAGATAAAGTATCCGGTAAGGTTCGACCTCCAAAAGAAAATGAACGATATTACGGATTATTACATGTAGAAGCAGTTAACGGTGAAGACCCAGAATCAGCTAAGGAACGCGTTCACTTCCCAGCATTAACTCCACTCTATCCAGACAGACATATGAAACTCGAAACCACTCCAAAATATATTTCAACAAGAATTATGGATGTAGTTGCTCCAGTTGGTTTTGGACAAAGGGGCTTAATTGTCGCGCCGCCAAAGGCAGGGAAAACGATGCTGTTAAAAGAAATCGCTAACAGCATTACCACGAACCACCCTGAAGTGGAATTGATTGTGCTTTTAATCGATGAGCGTCCGGAGGAAGTAACCGATATTGAACGTTCTGTTGCCGGCGATGTTGTCAGCTCGACGTTTGATGAGGTTCCAGAAAACCATATTAAAGTCGCTGAGCTTGTTCTTGACCGCGCGATGCGTCTGGTCGAGCATAAACGTGATGTTGTCATTCTGATGGACAGTATTACTCGTTTAGCGCGTGCATATAACCTGGTTATTCCACCAAGCGGAAGAACCCTTTCAGGTGGTATTGACCCGGCAGCTTTCCACCGTCCTAAGCGATTCTTCGGGGCAGCCCGAAACATTGAAGAGGGCGGAAGCTTAACCATCCTAGCGACGGCATTAGTCGATACAGGTTCACGTATGGATGACGTCATTTATGAAGAATTTAAAGGTACAGGAAATATGGAACTGCATCTGGATCGTCAGCTTGCAGAACGCCGTATCTTCCCTGCGCTTGATGTTCGCCGCTCTGGCACACGGAAAGAAGAACTGCTTCTT
Source organism: Neobacillus niacini (assembly GCF_019749295.1). Lineage (GTDB taxonomy): Bacteria > Bacillota > Bacilli > Bacillales > Cytobacillaceae > Neobacillus > Neobacillus niacini_D. Next base: position 333,388 of record NZ_JACWFG010000002.1, on the reverse strand, counting down.
CCAAAAGATCAATTGGACAAACTATGGGCAATCAGAAAATCCATGTCCGACTCACCAGACTTTGCCGAGCGCTTCATGAAAAAACTAAAACAAACCAAATCCAACGAAGAATTCTTCGCGCAAATTGGCGAAGAACTAAAGGGAAGACGGTCATAATTTCCGGCACCTGTTGATTGGAATGGAAGGCACGAAGACTCCTGCTCAGAGGACGGGGCAGGGGAGACCCCGCAGGCGCAAAAGGCGCCGAGGAGGCTCCCTGAACCGCCCGCGGAAAGCGAAGTGCCTGGAATGGAAATCAACAGACCTGTATACACGGAAATTACTTAAATCCATAAAAACCCAACTTGCCAAAATAGGTTCACCTTGTTATAATGTGAACAGTGTGTTTTTAGTATTTGGTGCTTGTCTTTAAGACAGGCATTTATATAACTCTGTTTCGAATGATTCAGGGCGGAAGGAGATGAAAAGAATGAAAGCAGGAATTCATCCAAATTATAAAATGGTACAGGTGACTTGTGCATGCGGAAACACTTTTGAAACTGGTTCAGTTAAGAAGGAAATTCGTGTTGAAACTTGTTCAGAATGTCATCCATTCTATACTGGTCGTCAAAAATTCGCTGAAGCTGGTGGACGTGTAGACCGTTTCAATAAGAAATACGGCCTTAAAGATCCAAACGCGCAACAACAATAATTTCACAAAACAGGCAAGCGGAATCTTACTTGCCTGTTTTTTAATTGAATAAAACAGGTTAAATGTTAAAAATATAGAGATAGTAGGTTTCGTACATAGGAAGGAGACGCCGATTTATGTATCTAATGAAGCAACTCGGATGGGTTGAGGTTATCTGCGGCAGTATGTTTTCAGGAAAATCAGAGGAATTGATCCGCCGCGTCAGACGGGCTCAATTTGCTAAACAAAAAATAGCTGTTTTCAAACCGAAAATAGATAATCGCTATAGCGAACAATCGGTCGTTTCTCATAATGGCAACTCTTTTCATGCGAAGCCCATTTCACATTCGATTGAGATTTTGCACCATGTAGAGGCGGATATCGATATCATTGCCATTGATGAGGTGCAATTTTTCGATGAAGGTATTTTAAGGGTTGTTCAACAGCTTGCAGACAGTGGCCATCGTGTAGTTGCAGCAGGCCTGGATATGGATTTCCGCGGTGAGCCTTTCGGGCAAATGCCAGCATTGATGGCGATTGCGGAATCAGTAACAAAGCTTCAGGCAGTCTGCAGTGTATGCGGGTCGCCATCAAGCCGAACGCAGCGCTTGATCGACGGCAGGCCGGCTTCTTATCATGATCCCGTTATCTTAGTTGGTGCTTCGGAAGCGTATGAGCCTCGTTGCCGTCACCATCATGAGGTACCCAAAACTGCATCCAACCGTATTCAAGAACCATTGGTGAAATAGAAAGTCGTATGAGACTGTGTCTCGTACGGCTTTTTTCTTTGGGAAAATCTAACTAGAGCGATTCGGAATCTGCTTGGGAAAGATAGTGGTAGGAGGTGCAATACATTGAAAAAGATCTTGTGTCTAGGGGTATTAAGTGCCCTCTTGCTATCCGGGTGTATGAAAGGAAATGACACCGAAAATACTGCCTATAATTTGCGAAATGACAACACAAACCCAAATTATATGTCCAACAAGGCAAATCGGGATGTAGGCCCGATGTCTGACCAAAATCCTAACTTTCTTAATTTACGCGGAACGAGCATGAACGATGCTTCAAATAGAAACAATACCGGCAGAGATATAGATATCGCCAGAGATATTGTAAATAGGAGTGATGGATTCAGATCAGAATCGATTTGGATCAATAACTCTCAGGATCGGATGACGGTGACCGTTGATACAGACGGTGATCTCAATAGCAAAGACCGGAAAAAAGCTATTGACCGTCTGCACACAAAGCTACAGCAGGCACTGCCGCGCTACTCTTTTGAAATAAGACAACGTTAACATGCTCTGGCTACAGGGCATGTTTTTTTATATGTGCCAATTTGGTGGTTTATGTGCCAAATTAGAAATTTACGTGCCGATTTCAGGAATTACGTGCCAAATTTCATCTTTATGTACCAACCCACTAAAAAGCCTGGCAAATGCCGGGCTTAGGTAATTGTCTTTGCTTTTTATCTAATTCGTAAGGGAATTTCGAGTGTATTTCCTACGTCTAAGTCCAATATCAAAAGACCATTTTTTTGAAAAGCCCAGCTTGCGTGGCGATTTTGAGTTTTATGTGCCAAATTAAAAATTTATGTGCCGAATTCAGGATTTATGTGCCAAATAAAAATTTTACGTGCTCAATACTACTTTTAAGTGCCAGCCCCCCAAACTACCTCCAAAATATAACCAAAAATTTTTTTCGGATGAATTTGGTTTTGACGGGGGTTTTCACCTATACTATAATTAGAATGTTATGGACAAAAACTAGAGGTGAATAACTGTGTTTGATCGTCTTCAATCCGTTGAAGATCGCTATGAGAGATTAAATGAGCTTTTGAGCGATCCGACCATTATTAATGATTCAAAAAAACTTCGTGAATATTCAAAAGAACAATCTGATATACAAGAGACTGTACAAACGTATCGTGAATATAAAGAGGTTCGCGAACAACTTAAGGATGCCAAGGCAATGCTTGAGGAGAAGCTCGACAACGATATGCGTGATATGGTCAAAGAAGAAGTCAATGAGCTTGAAAAGCAAATCGAGGAACTAGAAGCAAAAATGAAGTTCTTGATGATTCCGAAGGATCCAAACGATGACAAAAACGTTATCTTTGAAATCCGCGGTGCTGCCGGCGGTGAGGAAGCTGCTCTATTTGCAGGTACGCTTTACCGTATGTACAGCCGTTATGCGGAAGCGCAGGGCTGGAAAACAGAATTGCTTGACGCAAATGCAACCGGTCTTGGCGGCTACAAGGAAATTAGTTTTATGATCAATGGGCAGGGTGCCTATTCAAAATTAAAATTTGAAAATGGGGCTCACCGTGTGCAGCGTGTGCCGGAAACGGAATCTGGCGGCCGGATTCATACTTCAACCGCTACCGTTGTTTGCTTACCAGAAGCGGAAGAATTAGAGGTTGAAATCCATGATAAAGATATCCGTTTTGACGCGTTTGCTTCAAGCGGCGCCGGCGGACAGTCCGTTAATACGACGATGTCAGCCGTTCGTTTAACGCATATTCCAACTGGAATCGTGGTATCCATCCAGGATGAAAAATCTCAGCACAAAAATAAAGACAAAGCGATGAAGGTACTGCGCGCGCGTGTCTATGATAAGTTCCAGCAGGAAGCACAGGCTGAATTTGATCAGGTTCGTAAATCTGCGGTTGGTACGGGTGACCGTTCTGAACGTATTCGTACTTATAACTTTCCGCAAAACCGTGTGACCGACCACCGTATCGGCTTAACTCTTCAGAAGCTTGATCAAATTATTGAAGGTAAGCTTGATGAAATTATCGACGCATTAACGTTAGAGGACCAAACAAGCAAGCTTGAAAGTGGTCAAGATGAGTAAGAAAGTGTATGAAGCTCTGCAATGGGCTTCTTCTTTTTTAAAAAAAGCAAATCGGGACGATAACGCTGGTGAGCTGCTTCTTCGTCATATCACAGGAATGTCGCGTGCACAACTGTTTGCTAATGTCCGTGATGACCTGACGCAGGACCAGTGGGAAGTATTTGAAAAAGCCGTGCATGAACACACAGATGGAATGCCGGTTCAATACATCATCGGTACAGAGGAATTCTACGGACGGGAGTTTATCGTGAATGAAGAGGTTTTGATTCCGCGGCCTGAAACCGAAGAACTCGTGTACGAAACGTTGAAGCTTATAAATAAGAGAGAATTAAAAGTAGTCGATATCGGAACAGGCAGCGGGGCGATTGCCATCACATTAAAACTAGAGCAGCCTTCTTTAAAGGTATATGCTTCGGATATTGCTGAGGAATCCTTAAAGGTTGCAAGGGAGAATGCAAGCACGCTTGGTGCGGAGATTGAGTTTGTTCAAGGTGATTTGCTGCAGCCGTTTCGCGGTCAGAAGTTTGATGTTGTGATTTCAAACCCTCCTTATATTCCGGTAAGTGATATGGAAACCATGTCAGAGGTAGTAACTGAGCACGAGCCGCACCGGGCATTGTTTGCGGGTGAGGATGGACTCGATTTTTACCGCCGTTTTATGGAGGAGCTGCCGGAAGTAATCGCTCCGCGCGCGCTGGTTGGCTTTGAAATTGGGGCCGGTCAGGGGGAGGCGGTAGCCGACCTTTTTAGAAAAGCGTTTGTGAATGTGAAGGTAGAGGTTCTCAATGATATTAACGGCAAGGACCGAATGGTGTTTGCTGAAATAGACATGTAGCAGAGTGATTGCGTGAATCACTCTGCTATTTTTTATAGCTTTCCTTTACGTTCTTGGGCTTTTAATGCTACCTTTTCAAGTCCATCATGCGCAAATTCTACATCAGTTTTCGGCATTGCAGGGTTATTTTTTAATTTCTTATTCTTCTGTTTAGACATGTTTTCACCACCTTCACATGGATAACAGCGATCGCTATTTTAGTTTGCTTTCTTTTTGAAAGGTTATGCGAATGAAATCTAGTTTTTTTAATTTTACTAGTTTAAGATTCTTTGCATTTGTCCAAAATGAGGATAGTGAAGGGACGGTGCGAGAAATGATGAACAGTAAAGTATTGGTGTGGTCTTACTTAATTATTTTATCGTTAGGAACGATATTGAATTTATATATACCAAAGACAGAAGCGGTGGCGAAGGATTCGATTGTGATTCCTGCTGAGGCGATTCGACTCCGGATTCTAGCAAACAGTGATAGTGCGCAGGATCAAGAGATTAAACGTAAGGTCCGTGATGCAGTAAATGAGCAGATTACGCTATGGGTACAGGATTTAACGTCTTTGGAAAAAGCAAAGGATGTCATTAATTCCAAGCTTCCAGAGGTTCAAAACATTGCTGAAAGAGTTGTCGCAGAGCAAGGCTCAACACAAAGTGTGAATGTGGAATTTGGGAAAGTTCAGTTTCCAACTAAATTGTATGGTCAGTTTTTATATCCGGCAGGAGAGTATCAAGCGATTTTGATTACTTTAGGTGAGGGAACAGGTGCGAACTGGTGGTGTGTGCTGTACCCGCCATTATGCTTTCTTGATTTTTCAAATGGAGTAGCAGTTCAAAGTGATGGATTTGAAGACAAAGTCTATGCGGCAGAGAATGATGAAATCGTTGAGGAAATGGATGCAGTAGTGGAGGAACCTGAGGAAGATCAAGTTTCGAATTTGAAAAAGAATGTGTCTAAGGTGAATGACCAGGTTGAAATGGTAGAAGAAGTTGAGGTAGAAGAGAAAAATGAAGCAGTAGAAGAACAAGTTGAGGTAGAAGAGACAGATGAAGTAGTAGAAGAAAAAGTTCAGACAGAAGAGGAAATCACAGGAGAAGTAGAAGAAGTTGAGCAAACAGAGTCAGCTAAGGAAAAGAAAAAAGAAGTGAAGAAGGAAGTTAAAAAGGAAAAAGAAGCTCCAGTATACACCGCAGAAGATGAAGAGCCGGTGAAAGTAAAATTCTTTGTTGTAGAAATGTTTGAGAATATATTTAAATAAGTGTAAATGTAGTCATCGCGGATATAATTTGATTTACGCGGATATATCTGAATAAACGCGGATATAATTCGATTATCGCGGATATAACCTAACGAACGCGGATAAAAGGAAATATAAGCATTTATTTACTAACAATGAAGCAGCCAGTCCCGAAAAATGGGGCTGGTTGTTTATTTTTATATAAAATTTACTAGATTTCGCATGAGTTAGTTCTAGCATTCTAACTTTTTTCATAGAGTAGAGTATCAAATAAAAGAGGTGGTAGGGATGCAAGCACTTATACGCTGTGTGAATAAAGAGGATTTGAGCACTTTAAGAGAGTTCCTAAAGAAGGCGAACCTTGGGACCGATGGTTTAACAGAGGAAAGTGTAGAATACTTTTTAATGCTCGAGGATGAGGATGGGGCAATCAAGGGTACACTTGGAATGGAGGTATTCAAGGACTGTGGATTGCTGCGTTCGTTGGTGGTTTCGCCAGGGCAGGCGGAAAAGGATATTGTCTTGTTGATTACACAAATGATGCAATTAGCGAAGGAAAAAGGAATGAGAAGTTTGTTTTTGGCAACGAATAAAGGCGTGGCTTTGCCGTTTTTTGAGTTGCTGGGTTTCGAGAAGGTAGACAAGGACTTATTGCCTGCTGAACTTTATTCCTTAGAACACATTCGACATGTATTTAATGTGGATAACTCGTTATTTTTAAAATTTTCTCTATAATTGTGGATTAATCCACAAAGTTATCCACTTTTTTAAGATAGTTATGCACAATTTGTGGATAAGGGGTTGTGTTTATCCCCACCTTCTTTTATACTTTCAAAAGTAATATGAGACAAAGAGCCTAAATTCGGCAAATTTCGATATCATTTGCGCTTCAGATAAAGGTGGATAACTATGAACACAAAAGTTTGGAAAGTGGATAAGTATGTGGATAACCTAGAAAATAATCCACAGGTTGTGGATGCAGCTCATTTCCTGCAAGAAAATGAAGTGGTGGCACTGCCTACGGAAACGGTTTATGGCCTTGGAGGAAATGCTGAAAGTGATGTGGCTGTGGAAAAAATCTATGCCGCGAAAGGCAGACCGAGCGATAATCCACTGATTATCCACATTGGTGATAAAAAGCAAATTCATGCATTTGTCAGGGAGATCCCTGAAAAAGCGGAATTACTTATGGAATCGTTTTGGCCAGGTCCCTTAACGATAATTTTTAAAAAGAAGTCCGGAGTTCTCTCCCATAAAGCAACAGCAGGCTTGGATAGTGTCGCGGTTAGGATGCCTGATCATCCAGTTGCACTCGCACTTTTGAAAAAATGTCAGCTGCCGATTGCTGCCCCTAGTGCCAATAGCTCAGGAAAGCCTAGTCCAACAAAGGCTCAGCATGTGATAGATGATTTGGATGGGAAAATTGCTGGTGTGCTTGATGGCGGTTCAACCGGTGTTGGAGTCGAATCGACGGTTTTAGATTGTACGGAGGATATCCCAGTCATTTTACGGCCGGGCGGGGTGACGAAAGAGCAGCTTGAGGCAGTTGTGGGTGAGGTTCATCTTGATGCCGCATTAATCGATGAAGCTTCTAAACCGAAGGCTCCAGGAATGAAATATCAGCATTATGCTCCAAATGCGCCGCTTTATTTAGTTAACGGCAGTAAGTCTTTCTTGCAGTCTTTAATAGAAGAAAGGCAGAATGAGGGGCTGCGAGTGGGTGTGCTTGCAACGGAGGAAACAGTGGAGGACTACCAAAGTGATGTGACGATCTCTTGCGGGAGAAGGGACAAGCTTGAGAGTGTTGCCACTGCCCTTTATGATACGTTACGCCGTTTTAATCAAGAAAAGGTCGATATTATTTATAGTGAAATGTTTCCGAATACCGGTGTTGGACATGCGATTATGAATCGCTTGGAAAAAGCAGCAGGGAATAAAATAATTAATGAATAAAGCTTAGGTTTTCCTTGAAGGAAGGCCTGTTTTTTTGGAATTGTTCAGCTTCAGGCGCCATCGGCTCGAGGTCAGAAGCTTGTCTAGTTCCGGCTCCTTGGGACTCGAGTCATAAGCCACCCCCTGAAGAAGGCAAAAAGCGCCTTCTTGCAGTGTGCGTCTTATGCCTTCGTCCCAGAGCAGTCGCCTCCACATTTCTGACAATCACTCCAGAAGGTTAAAGAACAGCCTTCCAGCCGGCTCGTCTTCTGCTTGTCGGTGATTACGGGCGCCTTACGCTTTTCTTAATTCTAAATTCTTTTGGAACTGCATATGTTAAATCAGGGCAAGTCCAAGGGGGTTGAGATTCGTGTATGGAATGGTTGGAGAAATTGTAACGCTGTTATTAATGGCGTTTGCGTTAGGAATGGATGCCTTTTCTGTTGGTCTCGGAATGGGTATGTTTAAGTTACGGCTGCGGCAAATTTTTAAAATTGGAATTACAATTGGTTTATTCCATGTATGGATGCCGCTTGTGGGTATGCTTGCCGGGAGATTTCTATCGGATAAATTTGGCGCGTTTGCCTCGATTGTTGGCGGATTACTGTTAATTATCCTTGGGGTGCAAATGATTTGGGCGAGCCTGAGGAAGAGTGAGGAACCGGTGATGACGCCTGTTGGATGGGGATTAATCATTTTTGCTACCAGTGTAAGCCTTGATAGCTTTTCACTTGGGTTGACATTAGGAATCTATGGGGCAAAAACGCTATTGGTCATTATCTGTTTTGGTGCGGTGGCAACTGTGTTAACATGGTCTGGTTTACTGCTTGGTAAAAAAGCGCAAGGCTGGATTGGCTCCTACAGTGAGGCGCTGGGGGGCAGTATTTTGCTGGCATTCGGGATCAAATTACTTTATCCCTTTTTATAAGACCTTTCCTAAAATAGTGAAAGGTTTTTTCATTGAGTGTGGAGAAATGATAAAATGTACATAGAAAAGCGGAAGCGTCTTGTTTGTGGAAAATTACAGGTCAAGTTTTCCTAGGCGCGGGAGCTGGATAATTCGTGAAAGGAGGCTGGCAGTTTGCAGCGCATTTTATTTGTTTGTACAGGGAATACATGCAGAAGCCCGATGGCTGAAGCCATTTTAAAAAGTAAAAAGATTGACGGCCTTGAAGTGAAGTCCGCCGGAATTTACGCGGCAACGGGGAGTGAGGCATCTGCTCACGCCAAAAAGGTGCTGGATGATCATCATATCGAACATAATCATTCCTCCACTATGCTAAATAAAGATTCTGTTCAATGGGCAGATTTAATTTTGACGATGACAGGTTCACATAAAAATGCTATCCTTCAGCAATACCCTGACAGTGCGGGCAAGGTTTTTACCTTGAAGGAGTTCACAGGTGAGAAATATGCTGTTGATGTGGTCGATCCATTTGGCGGCAATTTGGCTATCTACCAGGAGACCTTTCAGGAGCTTGACAACTTAATTAAGCAGGCAATTGAAAAAATTCAAAGCTCTCAGTGATGAGTGCTTTATATTTTTATGGCGGTATGTCAATATTAAATCAGAATAGTAAAAGTTACATATTTTGATTTGTTGGGATGAATATAGGAGGTTTTTAATATGAAGGTAGCATTAGCGTCTGATCATGGCGGGGTTAATATTCGTAGGGAAATTGCTAGTTTAATGGATGAGCTTGGCATTGAGTACCAAGATTTCGGCTGTGAATGTGAAGGATCTGTTGATTATCCGGATTATGCTCTTCCGGTTGCGGAGAAAGTTGCGAGCGGTGAGTTTGATCGCGGAATCTTAATTTGTGGAACGGGAATTGGCATGAGCATTGCTGCGAACAAGGTAAAGGGAATCCGCTGTGCCCTAGTGCACGATACCTTTAGTGCAAAGGCGACACGTGCGCACAATGATACCAATATCCTCACGATGGGTGAGCGGGTAATCGGACCGGGTCTTGCACGTGATATTGCACAAATTTGGCTGACAGAAGAGTTTGAAGGCGGCCGTCATGCTACGCGCGTTGGGAAAATCAGCGAATACGAGAATAAGTAGGATGATGAAAATGATTCAAGAATGGGAAAAAGAACTTGAAGCCATTTTAAACGAGTTTCAAACCCAAGCTTCTTTAAAGCAGGGGCAGTTAGTAGTCGTAGGCTGCAGCACCAGTGAGGTCATTGGCGAGAAAATCGGGACATCAGGTACTGTGGATGTAGCTGAGATGATTTACAGGCAATTAAGTCGGTTCACGAAGGACACTGGTGTTGTTTTGGCATTTCAGTGCTGCGAGCATTTAAACCGGGCACTTGTGATTGAAAGAGCTGAGGCAGATAAACGTCGTTTAGACGAAGTGTCTGTCGTGCCTGTTCGCACTGCGGGCGGCGCAATGGCGACTTATGCATTTGAAAAAATGAAGGATGCCTGCGTCGTTGAATTTTTAAAGGCAGATGCCGGAATCGATATTGGTCATACCTTTATCGGTATGCACTTGAAGCATGTGGCGGTACCGATAAGAGTCACGCAGAAAAACGTCGGACATGCACATGTTACTTTGGCGAAAACCCGGCCAAAACTTATTGGCGGAGCGCGGGCGGTCTATGAAAGAACTGCGGGGAATTCTAGCTGTAGTTAATCGTTGAACACGAATGATTAATTATAATTTTATTTGTATGTTCGTATTTAGCATATTTTCTTTATCCTTTTTATAGGGTAAAATAAAAGAAATGGGGAATTTACGAATCCCCATTTCTCTTTTAGAGAGAAACGTGCTATTATATAGAGGGAATTTTCAAAAGATTAATTCAGGTTCATACATACAGGGGGGATTACCATGAAGCATTTGTCTAACCAGGACAAGCAGGTATTTGAAGCGATTCAACAAGAATTAGGACGCCAGCGCGGAAAAATCGAATTAATTGCCTCAGAAAACTTTGTAAGTGAAGCAGTAATGGAAGCACAGGGATCTGTGTTAACCAATAAATATGCAGAAGGCTATCCAGGCCGCCGCTATTATGGCGGTTGTGAATATGTGGACATCGTCGAAGATCTTGCCCGCGAGCGCGCGAAGGAAATCTTTGGTGCAGAGTATGTAAACGTGCAGCCTCATTCTGGCGCACAGGCAAACATGGCTGTATACTTTACAGCTCTTGAACAAGGCGATACCGTTCTTGGTATGAACCTATCACATGGCGGTCACTTAACACACGGCAGCCCTGTAAACTTTAGTGGTGTTCAATATAACTTTGTAGAGTATGGTGTAGACCAAACCACTCATCGCATTAATTATGATGATGTTTTAGCAAAAGCACGTGAGCACAAGCCAAAGATGATTGTTGCCGGTGCTAGTGCATATCCACGTGAAATCGATTTTGCGAAGTTCCGTGAAATCGCCGATGAAGTGGGCGCTTATTTAATGGTTGATATGGCTCATATTGCGGGTCTAGTTGCTGCTGGACTTCACCAAAATCCAGTACCATACGCTGATTTTGTAACAACTACTACTCATAAAACACTGCGTGGACCACGCGGCGGGATGATTCTTTGTAAAGAAGAATGGGGCAAGAAGATTGATAAGTCTATTTTCCCTGGAATCCAAGGCGGTCCATTAATGCACGTGATTTCTGCAAAAGCAGTTGCGTTTGGGGAAGTTCTACAAGAAAGCTTTAAAGAATACGCAGGTCAAATTATTGCGAATGCGAAGCGTTTAGCAGAAGGATTGCAAAAAGAAGGAATCAAGCTTGTGTCTGGCGGTACAGACAACCACTTGCTTCTATTAGATATGCAAACTCTTAATTTGACTGGTAAGGTTGCGGAAAAGGTACTAGATGAAGTGGGAATTACGGTTAACAAAAATACCATTCCATTTGATCCGCAAAGTCCGTTTGTAACAAGCGGTATCCGTATTGGTACGGCAGCTGTTACAAGCCGCGGATTTGGTTTAGAAGAAATGGATGAAATTGCATCAATCATTTCATTTACCTTGAAAAATCATGAAGACGAAGCGAAGCTGAAAGAAGCGGCTGCTCGTGTTGAGGCTTTAACAGGTAAATTCACACTTTATCCTGAATATTAAACATCTGTGAAATCGACTCCAAGTGGTGGTCGATTTCTTTTTGGTTTGAGTTGCTACTTAAATCGTTTTTCTGTAAAATGAGACGGAGTTAAATTTTATAAAAGGGGCGATCATTGTGGCAAAGGTATACGTCTTCGACCATCCACTTATTCAGCACAAGCTTACATACATACGTGATAAAAATACAGGAACGAAAGAGTTCCGTGAATTGGTAGACGAAGTTGCAACACTTATGGCATTTGAAATCACAAGAGATATGTCGCTTGAAGATATCGAGATTGAAACGCCGGTCTGCACGACTAAATCTAAGGTGCTGTCAGGTAAGAAAATGGGCGTTGTTCCGATTTTACGCGCAGGAATCGGTATGGTTGACGGAATTTTGAAATTAATTCCAGCTGCTAAGGTTGGTCATGTTGGCTTATACCGTGACCCAGAAACATTAATGCCTGTGGAATACTATATTAAGCTTCCTAGTGACGTGGAAGAGCGTGAATTCATCGTGGTTGACCCAATGCTGGCAACGGGCGGATCAGCGAATGTAGCGATTGACAGCTTGAAAAAACGCGGCGCAAAGCACATTAAGTTTATGTGTTTGATTGCAGCACCAGAAGGCGTAGAAGCGGTTAAGGCTGCACACCCAGATGTAGATATTTACATTGCAGCGTTAGACGAGAAGCTGAATGACCACGGCTACATCGTACCAGGGCTTGGGGATGCTGGAGATAGATTGTTTGGAACGAAATAAGGGTTTTTTAGAGCTGAGCAGACTTTTTGTCTGCTCAGTTTTTTTGTTTTTTGAATTTATTAAGCGATTGAGGACAAAACGAAAGTGAGTGGGAGAAGATTCGTCCTTAATAAGAGGTCTTGAGGACAAATCCCAAAGAGGAAGGAAAGGGATTTGTCCTTAATAAGGGTTCTTGAGGACAAATCCCAACGAAGAAGGAGAGAGATTTGTCCTTAATAAGGGGTCTTGAGGACAAATCCCAAGGAGGAAGGAGAGCGATTTGTCCTTAATAAGGGGTCTTGAGGACAAATCCCAACGAAGAAGGAGAGGGATTTGTCCTTAATAAGGGGTCTTGAGGACAAATCCCAAGGAGGAAGGAGAGGGATTTGTCCTTAATAAGGGGTCTTGAGGACAGATCCCAACGAAGAAGGAGAGCGATTTGTCTTTAATAAGTGGTCTTGAGAACAAATACCAAAGAGGAGGGATAGAGATTTGTCTTTAATAAGGGTCTTGAGGACAAAACGAAAGTTAGTGGGAGAAGATTCGTCCTTAATAAGGGTTCTTGAGGACAAATCCCAACGAAGAAGGAGAGCGATTTGTCTTTAAAAGGGATAAAGTAACCTCCGCTCCACTGGTACGAAATGAGGTACCAAATACTATCTCCCGAAATAGTGCATATTTTGCCCTCATGATGAAAATAGTATGAAAAAAAGGGGGATTTTTTTGATGAAAAAATGGACACTTTTATTCGTACTGATTTTCTCCCTACAAACGGCAACGTCTGCCCGTTCACTAGAAGCACCTCCGATACCGAAAGAACGGATTGCGATAGTGGTTCTAGAAGAACCGCAATCTCCTCAGGACATCGAACTGCTCATCAAACCCTATAAAGACATTCATTTAAGACGCGTTTTTACAGAAGCGATCTATGGTTTTTCTGTGGAAGGAAACCCGGAATCGATAGCTAAACTCGCAGAGGCCAGCAAACAAATCATTAGTATTTCACCTGTGAACGAGTATAAGGTGCAGGGCGAGGAAGGCGTGAAGATTATTGGCGGCGAAGAAGTCAGGGGCCTTTTTGATAAAAATAACCGCCGATTGACGGGAAAAGGTGTCACTGTCGGGGTAATCGATACGGGTGTAGATTATACACACCCAGATCTCAGAAGGAATTACTCTGGGGGACATGATCTTGTTGACAAAGATAGAGACCCGATGGAAACGAAAACCCTGGGCAGGGCAACCGTTCATGGCACGCATGTAGCCGGAATTATTGCTGCGAACGGAAAATTAAAGGGAGTGGCCCCGGAGGCGAAAATTCTTGCTTACCGTGCGCTTGGTCCTGGCGGCGGCGGTACAACCGAAAATGTGCTCGCAGCAATCGAGCAGGCGATTAAGGACAGAGTCGATATTATGAACCTCTCGCTGGGAAATGACATCAATGGTCCAGATCTGCCCATTTCGCTTGCATTGAATAGAGCTGTTGATAGAGGGATCGTCGCCATTGCAGCGGCTGGCAATTCGGGTCCGAATATCTGGACAGTGGGATCGCCGGGAACAGCCTCCAAAGCGATATCGGTTGGGGCTTCAACCCCTACCTTAGATATACCATTTCTTTTAATAGAAGGAATGCGGGATAAAATGCAGATTCAACCACTAGCGGGCTCAGGCTCCTGGGCAATGGACCGATCTCTTCCCATCGTTGATGGCGGGCTTGGTACGAAGTCGGAGTTAAAGGATGTTATGGGAAAAATAGTACTGATAAAAAGGGGTACCATTACTTTTTCCGAAAAGGCGAATAACGCGCGTGAAGCTGGAGCGAAGGCTGTTGTTATTTACAATAACCTGAGCGGCGGGTTTATGGGGAATCTGGATACGCCGATGGATATCCCAGTTGGGTCGGTCACAAAGAAAGACGGGGAAATTTTAAAAGATAAAATCAATACATTGGCAAAGGTGCAGGTGACACAGGAAAAGGATTTGCTGGCAGACTTTAGTTCGCGCGGGCCGGTAACAGATTCATGGGAAGTAAAGCCGGATATTGTGGCACCGGGTGTAGCGGTTAATTCGACAATTCCTGGCGGCTATCTGTCTCTTCAAGGGACGAGTATGGCAGCGCCGCATGTTGCCGGGGCATGTGCGCTCATTAAACAAGCACATCCAGAGTGGACGCCGGAACAAATTAAGGCAGCGTTGATGAATACAGCCAAACCGTTAGATAAAAACGGAAAGCCTTATAGGACCTATGAACAAGGGGCAGGAAGGATTCAGGTTACGGAAGCCATAAAGGCAGAATCATTGGTTACCCCTAGCTCACTGCGTTTTGGAAAATATGAAAGTGAGGGTGACGTCCACAAGGCATTTCTTCATGTTGAGAATTTAAGTAAAAAGCCGGTACGTTATACGTTCGACATACCGAAGGATGCAGATGGTTTAGAATGGCGCTTCCCATTAGCTTTTACCCTGGAGCCTGGAGAATCCAGGGATGCTAAGATTGAATTAAAGGTGGACCCAGCCCAGTTAAAGGGGAAAATTCATGATGGGTATCTAAATATTAATGCCGGTGCAGGTAAAATTCAGATTCCCTATATATATGTACTGGAAGAGCCTAACTATCCAAGGGTAATGGGGTTTGACTTTAAGGATGGCGATCAGCCGGGAACCTATCATTATGAAGTCTACCTTCCAGGAGGTGCAGATGAGTTTGGAATCGCGCTTTTCAATCCAGATGATTTCCGATTTGTTGGATTTTTGGACAGTCATCAGAATGTGAAAAAAGGGTTGGTCAATAAGGTGATAAATGCTGAAGACCTGCCGCCCGAGGGAACCTATCTTGCTAAGGTATTTGCTAAAAAGGCAGGGAAGGAAGATTTTATTGAAACTATGCTGGTGATTGGAAAAGCGGTTCGTTAAAGAAATGTGCGGCTGGTGATGGTAATTTGCACCAGCCGCAACAATTTGTTCACAAAATAGTCACAATTACAACGGGAATGCAGCACTGATTTCTACTACAATTATAGTGTTAACTAATACTTCCAAATGGAAGAAATTACGCAGAATAGTTTGTGGGTTAATTCACGTAAATCCATTGACATTAAATAACTGCTATTGTATGCTAACAAAGGGTGTAAAATGAGAGGGTTTTCACATAAATCGACAGAATCCTCAGATATTCTACATATCTTCCTTTTGTACATAAAACCTCGTTTTTTGATTGTATTCTCTAAAAGGTGAGAGAGCGATGCGTATGCGTAATGAAAACCGCAATCCGTTCAAAGCTTATGCCCTAATGTCCGCCATCCTAGCATCCCTTGTTGGATCCATTTTAATTGGTATATTTTTTGGCAGATGGCTGGATAAGCAGTGGGGTACCGAACCAATTTTCTTAATAATTGGATTGTTTCTAGGGTTAGCGGCCGGTATATACTCTATGCTTATTACAATTCGCAAGTTCAATTCAGGAGATTAAACCAACCATGCCAGAATTTCAAACAATGTTTGCCCGACAGCGAAAGTGGATGTTTTTTTTATTGTCTTTTTATGTGCTTGGCTGGGGGTTCACTGCGCAGCAATCGATCTTTCTTGGATTGATTCTTGGGACAAGTTTGAGCCTCTTTAATTTGTGGTTGATGGCTAGAAAAATCGACAAATTTGGCGAGGCAGCAGCAGAAGGAAGACAAATCCGTTCACTAGGTTCGTTCTCTAGGATGGCGACCGGTGCACTGGCGATTGTCATCACTATGAGGTATCCTGAACAGTTTCATCTCATTAGTGTGGTTATAGGATTAATGACATCCTACATTGTCATTATGATAGATTTTTTTACGCACAATTTCTATTCAGATAAATAGCGGGGGAAGCGAGGTGAATACTGTTGCATCACGAAGCTCCAATAGTTACGTTTCTTGGGCTCCAATTTAACCTGGCGAACATCTTGATGATCACCGTAGCAAGTGCAATTGTCTTTTTGTTAGCCGTCCTATCTACTCGTAGACTGGCCATGAAACCAACCGGAATGCAAAACTTTATGGAATGGGTAATGGATTTTGTTAAAAACATTATAAACAGTACGATGGATTGGAAAGATGGCGGGCGATTTCATATTCTCGGAATCACCATCATCATGTATATCTTTGTTTCGAACATGCTAGGGCTTCCATTCTCAGTCGTTGTGGACGGAACACTTTGGTGGAAATCACCAACAGCAGATCCGGCTGTAACGTTGACATTAGCCACATTAATCGTGGGATTATCTCACTTCTATGGCGTCAAGATGAGAGGTGCCGGAGCATATGGAAGGGAATTCTTTAAACCATTCTGGTTCATGTTCCCAATCAAAATTATTGAAGAGTTTGCAAATACTCTGACTCTCGGTCTCCGTCTTTACGGAAACATTTACGCGGGGGAAATTTTATTAAGCTTACTCGCAGCTGGTCTAGCAACCGGTGTGGGCGGAACACTTGCCGCTGCATTACCAATGTTAGTATGGCAAGGCTTCTCAGTCTTTGTCGGCGCCATCCAATCATTTATTTTCTGTATGTTAACAATGGTATACTTAGCTCACAAAGTGAGCAGTGACCATTAGCATAAAAACCGTTCTTAGCAGAAAAGCGGAAGCGCCTTGCCAGGGGCGACAGGCATAAGGCGAGCCGGCATGAAGGTTGTTCTTTAACCTTCAGGACGGATTGACTTAGACCGGAGAGCCACTAGGCGCTGCAGCTGGACAATCATAAGAACAAAAAATAAGAATTCATTTTTTCATACATTAAAGGAGGAAATTTTCAAATGGGTCTTTTAGCAGCAGCAATCGCAATTGGTTTAGCAGCACTAGGTGCTGGTATCGGTAACGGTCTTATCGTATCAAAAACAGTAGAAGGTATCGCTCGTCAACCAGAAGCTCGCGGTATGCTTCAAACTACAATGTTCATCGGGGTTGCGTTAGTTGAGGCGATTCCAATCATCGCGGTTGTTATCGCGTTCATGGTTCAAGGTCAATAATCGAACGCGCAAAACACGCGTTTCATGTACATGGCGAAGATCATTCGTGAGAACCTTCGCCATTCGTTTATGTTCAGTACTGTTCATATCAGAAAAGCGGAAGCGCCTTGCCAGGGGCGACAGGCATAAGACGAGCCGGCAAGAAGGTTGCTCTTTAACCTTATTGACGGATTGGCTTATGACCCCGAGCCACTAGGCGCTGCAGCTGGACAATAAACGATTGATTTCGACAATTATTTCGACTGATATAGAAGTTGTTTTAAGGAAAGACCATGAAAGGAGTGAACCCGCTGGTGGTAACAAATAGTTTGGTTTTAGGAGCAGCAGCAGCCCATACAGGCGTAAACTGGGGAGATATTATTTTCCAGCTTGTGATGTTTATCATCTTAATGGTATTGCTGAAAATATTTGCTTGGGGCCCATTAATGGGCATCATGAAACAGCGTGAAGATCATGTTGCTGGAGAAATTTCAGCTGCAGAACAAAGCCGCGTTGAAGCTAAGAAGCTATTAGAAGAGCAGCGCTCTCTTTTAAAAGAAGCTCGTTCAGAAGCACAGGTTTTAATTGAAAATGCGAAAAAGCAAGGCGACATTCAGCGTGAAGAAATCATTGCTGTAGCTCGTACTGAAGCAGAACGTATTAAAGAATCTGCGAAGCTTGAAATTGAGCAGCAGAAAGAGAAAGCAGTTTCTGCTATTCGTGAACAAGTTGCATCCTTGTCTGTACTAATTGCTTCTAAAGTAATTGAAAAAGAATTGAATGCAGCAGACCAAGATAAACTCATTAACGAATATATTCAAGAGGCAGGAGATCAGCGATGAGCAACTCCATGGTAGCAAAACGCTACGCGTTGGCTCTTTTTCAAATCGCAAAAGAACAACAGCTTCTTGAAGTAATAGAAGAAGAACTTCGTGTAGTAAAGGAAGTTATGGTATACAATGCCGATTTAAAAGCAGTTTTAAAGTCTTCTAAACTTACACTTGATAAGAAAAAAGAGATTTTTAACGGAGCATTTTCAACGGTTAATCCATATGTACTTAATACACTATTGATCTTGATCGAGCGCCATCGCGAAGATGAGATCATTGAAGTGGCTAACCAATTCTTTGACTTAGCAAATGAAGAAAAGGGAATTGCAGATGCTGACGTTTACAGCACACGTGAGCTTACAGAATCAGAACGTGATGCAATCTCAGCTACATTTGCTGCAAAAATTGGCAAGAAATCACTTAGAATTGAAAATATCGTGGATTCCGAATTGCTCGGCGGCGTTAAGCTCCGAATCGGAAACCGTATATATGACGGTTCATTGCGCGGGAAGCTAGACCGTTTAGAACGTAAATTGTTAAGCTAAGATTCGAAAGAATAGGGGTGAAACTCATGAGCATCAAAGCTGAAGAAATTAGTGCCCTGATAAAAAAGCAAATTGAAAACTATCAGGCTGAAATTCAAGTGAGTGATGTTGGTACTGTTATCTCCGTTGGTGACGGTATCGCACGTGTTCATGGCCTCGACAATGTCATGGCTGGAGAACTTGTTGAATT
This sequence comes from Neobacillus niacini, assembly GCF_019749295.1. Lineage (GTDB taxonomy): Bacteria > Bacillota > Bacilli > Bacillales > Cytobacillaceae > Neobacillus > Neobacillus niacini_D. The sequence continues at coordinate 314,516 of NZ_JACWFG010000002.1, read as the reverse complement.
TTCAAATGGCGTTATGGGTATGGCTCAAAACCTTGAGGCTAATAACGTTGGTATTATCATTCTTGGACCTTTCACTGACATTAAAGAAGGTGACGAGGTTCGTCGTACAGGACGCATCATGGAGGTTCCAGTAGGTGAGGAACTAATTGGTCGTGTTGTAAACTCTTTAGGACAACCAGTTGATGGTATGGGTCCAATCAATACAACAAAAACTCGCCCGATTGAAGCAGTAGCTTCAGGCGTTATGGCTCGTAAATCCGTTCATGAGCCATTACAAACAGGTATTAAAGCGATTGACGCGCTTGTGCCAATCGGCCGTGGTCAACGTGAGTTAATCATCGGTGACCGTCAAACAGGTAAAACATCCGTTGCAATCGATACAATCTTGAACCAAAAAGGTCAAGATATGATTTGTATCTACGTTGCGATTGGTCAAAAGGAATCAACTGTACGTGGTGCGGTTGAAACCCTTCGTAAGCATGGTGCGTTAGAATACTCAATCGTTGTAACTGCATCTGCATCACAACCAGCTCCATTGTTATTCTTGGCTCCTTATGCCGGTGTTGCAATGGGTGAAGAATTCATGTATAACGGCAAGCACGTTCTTATCGTATATGATGATTTATCAAAACAAGCGGCTGCATACCGTGAGCTTTCCCTATTACTTCGCCGTCCTCCAGGTCGTGAAGCATATCCAGGGGATGTATTCTACTTGCATAGCCGTCTACTTGAGCGTGCAGCGAAATTGAACGACACACTTGGTGCTGGTTCAATCACTGCATTGCCATTTATCGAAACGCAGGCAGGTGACGTATCTGCTTATATCCCAACAAACGTTATTTCCATCACGGATGGACAAATTTTCTTGCAATCAGATCTATTCTTCTCCGGTGTTCGTCCAGCGATCAACGCAGGACTTTCCGTATCTCGTGTAGGCGGATCCGCACAAATCAAGGCGATGAAGAAGGTTGCAGGTACACTGCGTCTTGACCTTGCATCATACCGTGAGCTAGAAGCATTTGCACAGTTCGGTTCTGACCTTGATAAAGCTACACAAGCGAAGCTTAACCGTGGTGCTCGTACCGTTGAAGTTCTTAAACAAGATCTTCACAGACCGCTTTCTGTTGAAAAGCAAGTAGCAATCCTTTATGCATTAACACGCGGATTCCTTGATGATATTCCATTAGAAGATATCCGTCGTTTTGAATCAGAATATCTTAATTGGTTAGACCACAACCGCAAAGACTTGTTAGACCATATTGTGAAGACGAAAGATCTTCCTTCTGATGACGATATGGCTGCTGCGCTTAACGCTTTCAAAAAGACGTTCGCAGTTTCCGAATAAGTAGGGTCTAACATTTAGTAACGGGGTAATGGATGGGGTGACAGGTGAAGAGTGACAGTTTAATGGTGACAGGCACGGTTTTGTAGTGCCTGTTACCATTAAACTACCCCTTCACCTCCCCCGGAGAAACCCCAAACATTCTTTGAATGAGGGTGGTGAGAACCTATGGCATCATTACGCGATATAAAAAATAGTATTAATTCTACGAAAAAGATGAGTCAGATTACCAAAGCAATGGAGATGACTTCCGCTGCTAAGTGGAACCGTGGAGTTATGAATGCGAAAGCATTTGTTCCTTACATGGAGAAAATCCAGGAAGTTACGGTAGCTGTTGCAATGGGCAGCAACGGAATTAATCATCCAATGCTTCAATCTCGACCTATCAAGAAAACGGGTTATATTGTTATGACATCCGATCGTGGTCTAGCTGGTGCTTTTAACAGTAACGTGATCCGTCGTGTCTTCCAAACAATCCAAAGCCGCCACAAATCAAAAGATGAATATTCGATCATTGCAATCGGTCGTGTAGCTCGTGACTTTTTTGTTAAACGTGGTATGAATGTCGATCTTGAGATTATTGGAGTTTCCGATCAACCAAGCTTCGAAAGCATTAAAGACATTACTAGCAGTACTGTAGGTATGTTCTCCGATGGAACCTTCGATGAACTTTACTTATATTACACTCATTATAAAAGTGCCATTACGCAAGAAGTAACAGAGAAGAAGCTGCTTCCGCTAACGGATCTTTCAACTTTTGCCAAACTTACCTCTTATGAATTTGAGCCATCTGCAGAAGAAATCTTAGACGTTCTCCTGCCTCAGTACGCTGAGAGCTTGATTTATGGTGCTCTTTTAGACAGTAAGGCGAGCGAGCACGCTGCCCGTATGACTGCGATGAGAAACGCTACTGATAATGCGAAAGAAATGATCAAAAATTATTCACTTATCTACAACCGTGCGCGTCAAGCAGCGATTACACAAGAAATTGCCGAAATCGTCGGCGGTGCCGCAGCACTAGAGTAGGATTTGATTTTTTAAAAAATTAACCCCATTCAGGGGGCCTTGATATGTTCTGGTATAGGGGAATGAGTTCATCGTTCCCGACTATATTTCAGGACTATAAGTAGTAAAGTGTGATTCACATGGTTCCTTTTTAAAAAGAATGGTGTGATAAAGTAAGATAGGAGGGAAAATGATGAACAAAGGACGCGTTCTTCAGATTTTGGGTCCGGTTATTGACGTTAAGTTTGAAAACGGCCAATTACCTGAGATTTATAACGCCTTGAGAATTGACTACAAAGCACAAAGTCAATCTGAAGTTGATATCCACTTAACCCTTGAAGTAGCCCTTCATTTAGGTGATGATACGGTTCGTACAATTGCAATGGCTTCCACTGATGGTGTAATGCGCGGAATGGAAGTTGTGGATACAGGAGCTCCAATTTCTGTACCAGTTGGGAACGTAACACTTGGCCGTGTATTTAACGTATTAGGTGAAGTAATTGACCTTAACGAGGAAATTCCAGCGAGTGAGCGCCGTGATTCAATTCACCGCGAAGCTCCAACATTTGAAAACCTTTCTACGGAAGTAGAAATTCTTGAAACAGGTATTAAAGTAGTTGACTTACTTGCTCCTTATATTAAGGGTGGTAAGATCGGTCTATTCGGTGGTGCCGGTGTAGGTAAAACTGTATTAATCCAGGAATTAATCAATAACATCGCGCAAGAGCACAGCGGTATTTCGGTATTCGCTGGTGTTGGTGAGCGTACACGTGAAGGTAATGACCTTTTCCATGAAATGACGGATTCAGGTGTTATCAAGCAAACAGCGATGGTATTCGGACAAATGAACGAGCCGCCAGGAGCACGTATGCGTGTTGCACTGACTGGTTTGACTATGGCTGAATATTTCCGTGATGAGCAAGGACAGGACGTTCTTTTCTTCATGGATAACATCTTCCGTTTCACACAAGCAGGTTCGGAAGTGTCGGCGTTATTAGGCCGTATGCCTTCTGCCGTAGGTTACCAGCCAACTCTTGCTACTGAGATGGGTAAATTACAAGAACGTATTACTTCTACAAATAAAGGTTCTGTTACATCAATCCAAGCGATTTATGTACCTGCCGATGACTATACGGATCCGGCGCCGGCTACAACTTTCGCTCACTTAGATGCGACAACAAACCTTGAGCGTAAGCTTTCTGAGATGGGTATCTACCCTGCGGTGGATCCACTTGCATCAACTTCTCGTGCATTGTCACCTGAAATCGTTGGTGAAGAGCACTATAATGTTGCTCGTCAAGTTCAATCAACATTACAACGTTACCGTGAATTACAGGATATCATTGCAATCCTTGGTATGGATGAGCTTTCTGATGATGATAAGCTAGTGGTACTTCGTGCACGTCGTATCCAAAACTTCTTATCACAGAACTTCCACGTTGCTGAACAGTTTACTGGACAGCCAGGATCTTATGTACCTGTTAAAGAAACGGTTCGTGGTTTCAAAGAAGTCCTTGAAGGTAAGTATGACCACCTTCCAGAAGATGCATTCCGCTTAGTTGGACGTATTGAAGACGTTGTGGAAAATGCAAAACGCATGGGTGTAGAGGCCTAAAGCCTGTCAGGAGGGTAAAAAATGAAGACGATTGAAGTCAGTGTTGTTACTCCCGATGGCCCGGTGTATGAGTCAGATGTGGAAATGGTCAGTACGAAGGCTCAAAGTGGTGAATTAGGTATTTTACCTGGACATATTCCTATGGTTGCTCCTCTTGCGATTGGGGTTGTTCGCCTCAAGAAGTCTGGGAGCAAGGAACAGGATCTTATTGCTGTGAGCGGCGGCTTCTTGGAAGTCCGTCCTGACAAAGTAACGATCCTAGCCCAAGCTGCTGAAAAAGCAGAGGATATCGACGTGGAACGTGCACTGCGTGCTAAAGAACGTGCCGAGCAGCGTATGAGAGATCAGAGAGTGGAAGACATTGACTTCCGCCGTGCTGAACTCGCTCTGCAGCGTGCCATCAACCGTCTAACGGTTACAGGAAAACAATAATAGTTATATTAAACCCCCGCTGGTCGACGGACTGGCTGGGGTTTTACTTTTTCTAGTATTTCTTTAGATTAGGTTCAATTATTGACATATAACGTATTATGATGTTATATGTTCTATAATTGAAAAACTAGGAGGTATACAGGGTGAAGTTAGTAATCTTTGATATGGATGGATTGTTGTTTGACACGGAATGGCCGTCGTTTCTAGCATTAAAGGAAGCGGTTGAAAGAAGAGGTTTTACGTTTACGATTGAGAACTATAAACAGTTAATCGGGTTGGCGCATGGTAATTCAATGGAAGTAATGCAGCAAATGTATGATGGTAAACTTCCGTATGAAGAAATCATTATCGATTATCGGATGCGGTTTAAGGAAACTTTAGCGAACGATGGCGTTGGTATAAAGCGGGGAGCCATAAAACTACTTGATGCGCTAGATCAGAGGGGAATAAAAAAATGTATTGCTTCCTCCAGTGCACGGGAAACGATTGCTTCATACTTGAAGCTGGCGGGCCTTGAAGACCGCTTTGATTTTTATATCAGTGGGAATGAGGTCAAAAAGGGTAAGCCTCATCCGGATATCTTTTTAGAGGCATGTAAAATCGCCGGGGAGCCGGTGGAGTCTGCTTTAGTGTTAGAGGACTCATTGAATGGGTTGAAGGCAGCGTGTGCGGCAGAGATTCGTTGTATATTGGTACCTGATTTGATTGATCCTACGGAGGAAATGAAGGAAAAGGCATATAAAATTATCGAAGATTTAGAAAAAGTGATAGAGGTATTGGAGCAGCCCCTTATTTGAAATAAGGGTTTTTTTGTGGTTTTGTCAGACTTTGTCGGAAAAAAGTAATTAACAGAATCTTTAAAAGTGTTTGACTTAATGGATAAGTCAGCTTATACTACAAATAAGACATCATATGATGTCATATAACATTAGGGGGTAAAGTAAATGAAAACTGAACATGTTAATCAAATTGCTGCTGCAATCAATGCAGTTAAAGCAACAAATGTGAAGAATGTTTATTTTGTAGCTTGTGGAGGTTCGATGGCATCCCTTGCTACTGGGGATTATTTCTTAAATAGAGAAATCGAGATTCCAAGCAGAGTTTATACTTCTAATGAATTTGTTCATGTGAACCCGCCAGGACTTGGTGAAGGAAGCGTTGTTATTCTTCGTTCACATTCAGGAACTACACCAGAAACAGTTGCTGCAGCTAAATTTGCAAGAGAAAAAGGAGCAGTAACGATTGCAATTTCCATGGAAGTTGATTCTCCACTTTGTCAAGAAGCTGAGTATACCGTTCATTACAACTATAAGGATGGCTCAGACGCGATTGATGGAGAAACAGGTATATACTACAGCTTAATTTTCGGTCTTTTGAATGCGGTTTCACCAAATGAAAAATACGAAAGAGTATTAAATCAATTAAATAATTTAGAAACTCTTTTTGAGTCAAACAGAAAATTGACTTATGATCGTGCATTCCAATTTGGAAGCGAGTACAAGCGCGATAAACTGATTTATACAATGGGCAGCGGTGCTTACTACCACCAGGCATATTCGTTTACTAGCTGCTTGTTAATGGAAATGTTATGGATCCACTCTAATGCGATTCATACTGGCGAATACTTCCACGGTCCGTTTGAAGCAACTGACTTTGATGTTCCATTCCTAATTATCAAAGGAGAAGGCGCTACTCGTCCATTAGATGAAAGAGCGATTACCTTTGCACAAAAATACAGTAAAAAAGTTGAGGTTGTCGATGTAGCGGAATTGGATTACACAGGTATTGATGAAGATCTCAAAGAATACTTTGGTCCAGCTCTTGCAGGTGTTGTATTACGTCAATATGCAGATGGTTTGGCAGAGCATACAGGTCACCCGCTTTCCGTAAGACGCTATATGTGGAAAATGGAATATTAATCTGCCAACATTAGTCACTTAACAACCCGGGTTCAACATGATAGATTATAAGAAAGATTTTCTAGTATACTTATGGGACACGATCTGCAAGTGGACAAGGTTCAGTTGAAGGTTAATCTAATCTGCGTTGTTGACTAGGACACTTAATTGAACTCACTCCATTTCATTATTGCAAAAATAGTAATCTGAATATTTTAAAGGGAGTGAAAAAATGAAAAAATTTATAGCGATTTTCATGACAGTTCTTTTATTAGCATTAACAGCTTGTTCCTCCTCAGCAGGAAACGAAGAAAAAAAATCATCGGATAAAGATGTAGTGGAAATCGATTTCTTCCATAGATGGCCGAATGAACCACGGAAATCTTTCTATGATCAGAAAATCAAGGAATTTGAAGATGCGAACCCAGGTGTTAAAATTAATGTCAATTCTGTTTTAAACGATTCTTACAAAGAGAAAATTAGAGTGCTCGTTTCTAACGACGATCTTCCAGATATTTTCTCATCTTGGTCTGACTCATTTGCTGAAAACCTTGTATCATCTGATCGTATTATGGAGCTAGATAGTATTTTAGCAGAGGATTCTGAGTGGGCAGGAAAATTAATTGAGTCTCAGTTTGCAGGTTTTACATTTGATGAAAAGAAGTATGGTGTACCATTTACGGTTGATGGAAAGGCATTCTTCTATAATAAGGAAGTTTTCAAGAAAAATAATCTTGAAGTTCCTAAAACCTATAAAGAATTTATCGCAGTTCTAAAAGATTTGCAGGATGCTGGCTATGAAACGCCGTTAGTAGAAGGTTTAACCAATGCATGGGCGATTTCTCATTACATGGGAACGATTTTCCAAAGGGTTGTCGACCCTGCAGTAACAGCAAAAGATTATAACGTCGCAACAGGTGAGTTTACAGATCCAGGTTATATTAAAGGATTAGAAATTTTCCAGGAACTTACTGATTACATGGGCGATCTCTCAACTGCAATTGACCATGAGGCTGCAAGAAATATGTTCGCTAGTGGTGAAGCACCAATCGTTTACATGCAGTTTGCTGAAGTTAAAATGGTCGAAGATCAAGGTATGACAGATTTCGGTTTCTTTGACTTCCCTGAAATCGAGGGCGGTAAAGGTGATTCTAAGGCACTTACAGGTGCACCTGAAGGATGGATGTTAAGTAAAAATGCACCAAAAGAAGCAGTTGATTTCTTGAAGTTCTTAACATCTAAAGAAACTGCTTACGATTTTACAAAGACAGATGGACAATTGAATGCCGTTCAGGGTGCTGTTGATGAAGGCAATACTTCTCCTGCCAGATTAGAAGCATATGAGCTCGTAACAAATGCTTCTGCAACTACACCATGGTTTGATAATGCCGTTAATATCAATATTGCCGATATCTTCATGAGAGGCGGACAGACATTAGCAAATGAGCAAACGACTCCTGAAGAAATTATGAAGGAAGTACAAGCTGAAGCAAAACGTTTGAAAAAGTAGAATGATTTCCCCTTCCCCAAGATTCGAGGACAGTGTTCCGGTGAATCTTGGGGAAATCTAACAAACGAGCCAAAAATATTAGGGGTGGGGTCAATGCAAAGAAGGAAATTTAATATTATCCCAGTACTATTCTTATTGCCGAGCATCGCCTTGCTGCTCGTATTTGTCTATATTCCGCTTATACAAAATTTTTATAATAGCTTTTTTGATTTCTCAGTTTTCTCTCAAACAAAAACGTTTGTTGGTTTTGAAAATTTTAAAAATCTATTAGCCGATAAAGCAGTAAGTGTTGGAATTCTCAATAACGTTAAGTACGCAATCATTTCTGTGATCTTACAGGTCGGATTTGCTTTAGTGTTAGCTTATATATTGGAAGATAAATTATTTCACAGAGTAGCCCCTTTCCTTAGGGTCGTTTACTTTATGCCAGTTATGATTTCCATTTCTGTTGTTGCTTTACTATTTGGGTTTGTTTACAACCCGCAAATGGGTCTTTTAAACAGTTTCCTTGAATTAATTGGTTTGGAAAACCTGAAAGAGGTATGGCTAGGCAATCCTGAGACAGCCATTTATTCCGTCATTGCAATGTCACAATGGCATAGTATAGGGTTTGTTACCCTTTTATTTATTGTTGCGATTCAGAAAATTCCGAAAGAGCTTTACGAAGCTGCTGATATAGATGGAGCTGGAAAAATAAGAAAGTTTTTTAGCATTACAGTACCACAGGTAAGAGAAGCTATATTTGTTAATACATTAATTACGATCACTGGTTCTATGCTCGTTTTCAACGAACCATATATTCTGACGAATGGCGGACCAGGCTTTAGTTCAACAGTTCTGTCTGTACATATGTATCAGACTGGATTTGTGAAAGATAACATGGGCTATGCTTCCACGCTGGCGATTATTATCTTTATTTTGACAGCGGTGCTGGCGCTCATTCAAATTAAACTGTCTCGCACGGGAAAGGATGATTAACATGGAGCAGGTAATAAAACCATCTGTGGAGCAGGTAATAAAACCATCTCGAAAACTACGGAAATTCAGTATCGGCCAATTTCTCACCATGCTAATCCTGGCGGCTTTTGCAATCGCCATCCTTTATCCGCTTCTTTGGATGGTTATCTCTTCGATGAAGAGCTATAATGAGATCTTCAATGATGTCTGGGGCTTACCTAGTACTTGGATTGTTGAAAACTATGCAACTGCCTGGTCAAAGGGTATATCCGGCTATTTTATGAATAGTTTGCTCGTTACAAGTGTAACCATTATTGCGGTTCTGATTATTGGCTCGATGGCGGCATTTGTACTATCCAGATATAAGACAAGATGGATTGACATTGCGCTGATTTTTACCATCGGCGGAATGATGATGAATCCACAGGTTGCCTTAATTCCATTGTTTAATATCCTTACGAATCTAGATTTAATCAATACCCATTGGGCGTTAATTTTAACGTATATCGCTTATCGACTGCCATTAACGATTTTGCTTTTAAGAGGTTACTTTTTAAGTATTCCAAAAGAGCTGGAAGAGTCAGCCATTATTGATGGATGTACGGAATTCGGAATCTATCGAAGAATTTATTTGCCGATGTCCGTGCCAATTTTGTTAACAACGATCGTATTAACTGCATTTTTTGCATGGAATGAGTTTTTATTTGCTACAGTCTTTATTGACTCAGAAACATTGAAAACGATTCCATCAGGATTAATGAACTTTAGAGATGCCTTACGGACAGATTGGGGCGTACTCCTTGCGGGAATGGTACTCGCTTCGCTTCCAATGATTGCACTGTTAATCTTCCTGCAAAAGTATCTAGTTCAAGGGTTATCTGAGGGTTCTGTAAAAGGGTAAAGGAAGGATGAGCATATTGAAGATTATTGCAATTGGAGATAATGTGGTAGATTGTTATTTAGATCAGGGGAAGTATTATCCTGGCGGCAACTGTGTTAATGTAGCTGTAAATTGTAAGCGTTCAGGAGCGGAAGATGTCAGTTATATTGGGATTTTTGCCACCGACGATAAAGCAGACCATTTGAAAAGCGTTCTTGAGCTGGAGGGTATTCCTTATCACCGCTCACGTGTGGCAGAAGGAATCAGTGGACAACCCCGCGTAAATCTTAGCGAGGATGGCGATCGTGTATTTGTAGGCGGACCAAAGAATACGGTTCAACACATTATAAAATTAAAGCTTACCCCTGAGGACTATGAATATATTAAAGAGTTTGATGTGGCTCATACTAGCTGCTATAGTTCAATGGAAGAGGAACTTCCGGGCTTGGCGCAGCATATTAACGTATCCTACGATTTCTCGGATAAATATAATTCCTCCCAGCTTGAAAAAGTTTGCCCTAATATTAAACATGGGTTTTTCTCAGGCGCTCATTTAAGTGAGGATGAACTGGAGAATTTAGTAGCGGAACTAGGAAAATATGATTTGGAAACAATCGGTATTACCAGGGGATCCAAGCCTGCTCTTTTTATCCACAAAGGTAACAAGTATAGACAAGAAGTAATTGAAACTGAAATTGTTGATACGATGGGAGCAGGGGATAGTTTTATCGCTGGGTTTTTAACAGCCTTTTACAATCAAAAAGATATGAAGGATGCCTTAGTGTTTGCCGCTGAACGAGCTAGCATTACTTGCGGGTTTTATGGCGGATTCGGCTACCCGAAGGATTTAGAATAGTACTCTTGATATAGCCTAACGCCACTTGGTAAAGGCTATTATTTTTCAATCAAAAAGGTAGTTTTATAATCATTTTCTTATTATAATTACTATTATAAGTAAATTTCAGAAGAGGTAACATATGGATAAGGAAAAATCTGTTGAAACAGAGAGCCCAGTGTTTTTGTATGATCAGGTAAAGCATGGCATTATGGAAATGATTAATACGGGAAAAATTGTTTCCGGCCAGAGGCTGCCGAATGAGAAGGAATTATGTGAAGCCTTCGACACAAGCAGAATTACGATTAGGCGGGCGTTGAAGGAACTTGCAAGTGAAGGGGTCATTGAAATCATTCATGGAAAAGGGACCTTTGTCAAAAACGTGAAACAAAAAATCCATATTCTTAATTTGCAAGGATTTTCGGAATTGTCAGTAGCAGCAGGGGATGGCAAATTCACAAAAGAAATTTTGGTCAATCAAATTGAAACCGCTGACAATGAGCTTATGCAGTATTTTGAACGTAAAGAGCCGTTTGAAGTGGTGAAGCTTGTACGATTAATAAAGGATGGAAACAATATCTTTAGTGTTGACTTTGCCTATTTACCATGTGATATATACCCTGGCATTTCCGAAAAAATAAAGGATAATGTTTCGACCTTTAAAGTTATACAAGATGAGTACGGAATAAAGTTCGGTAAAGCGCGGAAGGAAATGGAGTTTATTCTTCCTTCTCAAGATTTAAGCAAGCTTCTTCAAGTCTCTCGAATGGAAACCCTCATTCAAGTTAAGAAAGTAATAAAGGATGATTACGATAGACCGGTACATTACTCTGTGTACTATCTCCTTGCTAATAAAGTAAACTTCTATATTGACGTCGATATGGACAGTGATCTTGATTTAACGTAATGTAAAACAAAGACCTTTGGCTTGTGGCATGGGTCTTTGTTGTTTTTATACATATACATTCTCCCTCACTATTTATCTGTTCTTCATGATACCTCTTCTTCTTTAGCTTTAACCCATTGTATGATTTCATTGCTTACTTCATCTGGTTTATCCCATTGAATCATGTGACCTGTTTGGTTCATTGAGATAGTGGAAGCATCTTTAATATCATTCTTTAGTTGAGAGATTCCTTTAATCCGTGCCTCCTCTAGTTCACTTGGTTCTGTTGCATGCAATAGTAACAATGGTGATTTGATAAAAGGATATGTAGTGGTAAATGGTTCTTTAAAAAAAGCTTTTATGATGGATAAAACAGTGAATTTAGAAGCAATTAATTCATACTTGTCTTTTTTTATAAATATGGAAGATACTGATTCTTCCGTCGTTTCATTCCATCTTTTTGTAAAAGTCCTATATTCGCTTATGATATCCTCCCGCGTATCATATTTTGCTTGATCCATGTACGAATCCCATCCATCGAAAGCAATAGAAAATGTCATTTCCTCCTGGAATTCAGGAAATGTAAAACCACCGTCAAGTAGAATGATCCCTTTTAGGTTTTCAGGGTAGTGTTTTGCATAATGCAGTGCTACATCTGCTCCCCAGGAGTGACCCAAAAGATAAAATGGCTTGCTCAATAAGGAGGAAAGGACCTTATCATACCAGCTTGCAAGACTAGAAAACAGGTATTCTTCTTCCTTAATAAATGGTGTGCTCTTCCCATGGCCTGGCTGATCAATTAACAATAGTTGAAAGTGATCGCCTAATTGTTTACTAAGTTCTGAGAAACTATAGATAGCACTTCCTGCTAATCCATGAAGGCAGACAATGGTTGGCTTTTCACTGCTCCCTTCCATGTAATAACTTACCCTATTTCCATCCAGCTCCATATAGCGATGTTCCATGATTATCTCTCCCGCTTCATGATTAGGTTGATAAATTCTTACATAGTATTAAACAATCTCCTATAGATTCAATAAATTAAAATAAATATCCTGCTTCCATGCTGGTATTGTAGGTGGGGTTAACTTAAAAAGGAAGGATAGGAACTATTTATGGTAGTGGGAGATTGAATCTGTCAGTCTTGCGACTGGCTTTTCAGCATTAGAGGAGGGGAATCTGCAGGTAAGAGGCGGGGTGTAAAAATCTATAGGGGTTTTGAATTATAAAAGGAAGAATATGAATACTTTTATGTAAAAGTCGAGGTAGTTTGCCAGTCTTTCGACTGGCTTTTCAATGTAAGAGGACGGTGCGAAATAGTTAGGTAGGTAAACTATTGAGATATGCAGGTGAAAGAATGAAGTGTGCAGGTAAGGGGGCAGAAAAGGCAGGTAGAGGAGGGGAATCTACAGGTAAGAGGTGGTGAAGGAAGAAGATACGAAGGAGAGGGAAAGTAAACCGACTGGAATATGTAGGAGTTTAGTAGGATGTTGATTAGATTTATTCCTTTTTAATAGAAATTTTAGAATGATTTGGTATATTGTGAATATGATGGTGTTGATGGGTGTACAAGGTTGCTGCAATCATGTTAAGTTTGATTGGTTGTGAATTTTGATTTTTTGCATGAATGGCTATGATTTGGTGAAGTTTTTATGACAATTCTCACTGACATATGATGGGATTTGTTGTTAAATGTCGATATAGGGAACAAATCGGCTCTTGCGAGCCTGGTTCTATGCACGTCATCTTTCGCTTCGCTGCAGATCACGTGCATAAGTGCAAGGTTCTGCAATTCGCTTATGCGTCATCTCTGGGGTGTTTTCAGGGGGCTTTTTCTGCGAGATCACGCAAACGCTCAGGGGGTGGGGCCTTGTGTCTCAAAACCAGGGTGAGCGAAAAATTGAAATTTCTACCGCCATGTGCTAGCGCACATTGCGCTTTAGCTGTCGCTAAAGCTTGCAAAACTTCCCAATCCAAGGCGTTTTTGCGAGCGAGCTCTCAAACGCTTGGATTGGGAAGTTTTGCGGCGATAGAAATTCCAATTTTTAATAGGTGGTGTTGTCGACACAGGTTTGTAACAATGCTATAATGTTATCGGTTACAAGTTTCATTTGTATGAAAATTTTCAACATTGGAGGGGATGGACTTGGAACTTTTAAATTTATATCAGAATAATTATCTGATAGTTTTTGTGTTCCTCTGTCTTGGGGTGCTGCTGCCGTTGGTGGCTTTATTTTTAGGTAAGTTTTTACGTCCTCATAAGCCGAGTGTCGAGAAGTATACCACTTATGAGAGCGGTATTGATCCATTTCACGATTCCCGTGTACAGTTCAATGTCCGCTATTATATTTTTGCCCTTATGTTTGTTATTTTTGATGTGGAGACTGTATTTTTATACCCATGGGCGGTTGCCTATGATAAGCTTGGGGTTTTTGCGTTAATTGAGATGTTGATTTTTGTAGTTATGTTATTAATTGGCTTAGCTTATGCTTGGAAGAAGAAGGTGCTACGATGGACTTAAAACTAGATGACCTTTCACCACAGGAAATGAGAGAGTTAGAGCGAAATGTATTTTTTGCGACGCTGGAGCAAATAAAGGCTTGGGCACGAAGTAATTCGTTGTGGCCGATGACTTTTGGTCTGGCTTGTTGTGCGATTGAAATGATGGGTACCGGCGGAGCGAACTATGACCTTGACCGCTTTGGGACTATTTTCCGGACGTCACCGCGTCAGTCGGATTGCATGATTGTTTCCGGGACGGTTACGAAGAAGATGGCACCGATTGTCCGCCGTTTGTATGATCAAATGCCAGAGCCGAAATGGGTAATCGCAATGGGATCTTGCGCAACTGCAGGCGGTCCGTATGTGAAATCTTACTCTGTTGTTAAGGGTGTCGATCAAATCGTTCCTGTTGATGTTTATATCCCTGGATGCCCGCCAAACCCGGCCGCATTAATTTATGGAATCAATAAATTAAAGGAAAAGATTCGCTATGAGGCGAAGACTGGGAAGAAGGTGATCTAACCGATGAGCGGGGAGAAGGATCTCGATCAATTAAAAAGAGAAGCGGCCGAGAAGGCGAAGGCGGCTGCGTTAGCGAAGCGTAAGGCGAAGGAAGCCGGAGAATCTGCGGCTGCTCCGAATCAGGAGGACAAACCTTCTGAACAAAACCACAGTCAGGAAGAGAAGCCAGCCCAACCAGCGGGAACACAGGCTGAAGATGGTGCAGACCTTGCGAAGAAAAAAGCAGCGGCGGCTGCGAAGGCGAAGGCTGCTGCACTGGCGAAGAAGAAACGTGAAGGTATCGTTGAAGAAGAAGCTCCTGCACCGGTTGAGGAAACGCCAGCTGCACAAAACAGCGATGATGGAGATGACCTCGCGAAGAAGAAGGCAGCAGCTGTAGCAAAGGCGAAAGCGGCAGCCGCGGCGAAGCGTAAAGCGATGGAGTTAAAAGGCGAGTCAGCTCCGGCTGAAGAAACGCCGGCAGCTGAAGTGTCAAGTGACGGGGATGACCTGGCAAAGAAGAAAGCGGCAGCTGTAGCGAAGGCAAAAGCGGCGGCAGCGGCAAAGCGTAAGGCGATGGAGTTAGCGGGTGAGTCAGCCCCAGCCGAAGAAACGCCAGCGGCTGAAGCGTCAGGTGATGGAGATGACTTAGCGAAAAAGAAAGCTGCAGCAGTAGCGAAGGCCAAAGCGGCGGCAGCGGCAAAGCGTAAAGCAATGGAGCTAGCAGGAGGCGAAGCCCCAGCGGATGAACCTGCTGGAGATGACGCGAAAGCAAAAGCGGCAGCAGCAGCAAAGGCGAAAGCAGCGGCAGCAGCAAAAGCGAAGGCAGCAGCAGCGGCCAAAGCAAAAGCGGGTGGCGCTGATGCAGGTGATGATGAAAAAGCGAAAGCAAAAGCAGCGGCTGTAGCAAAGGCGAAAGCGGCAGCAGCAGCGAAGGCGAAAGCAGCAGGCGCAGCAAAAGGCAGCGACGTATCGCCAGCCGATACGGCCGAGCAGCCATCACCAAACCAACCTTTCTTGGATAAGTACAGGAAGGCGATTGAGGAAAACTTAGGTCCAGATGTTTTAGAAGATTCTTATATTAATAAATTATCTAAAGATGTTCCAACATTAGTGGCTAAGAAAGATACATATTTCAAGGTAGCTCAATTTTTAAAATACAATGAGCTTCTAGGGTTCGATTATCTCTCTGAGCTGCATGGAACGGATTTTGTAACACATATGGAAGTATATGTTCACTTATTCTCATACAAGAATCGCCAATCTGTGGCGTTAAAAGTGAAAATTGACCGCGATGAACCAACAATTGAATCCTTGCAGCCAATTTGGGCGGGAGCCAACTGGCCTGAGTGCGAAGCTTATGATTTACTAGGAATTAAGTTTACCGGACATCCGAATTTACATCGGATTATGCTAGGAGAAGATTGGGTTGGCCATCCACTGCGTAAAGATTATGAACCGTATGATGTGGAGGTGTAACCAGTGATCAGAACAGAAGAAATGCTGCTAAACGTCGGGCCTCAGCATCCAAGTACGCACGGAGTATTCCGGCTGGTTGTTAAAATCGATGGGGAAATCATTACTGAAGCAACCCCGGTCATCGGTTATTTACACCGCGGAACGGAAAAGCTGGCCGAGAACCTGCAATATACACAGATTATCCCGTACACGGACCGGATGGACTATTTGTCCGCGATGACAAACAACTATGTTATCTGCCATGCCGTCGAAACGATGATGGGAATCCAAGTTCCAGAACGTGCTGAATACCTTCGGGTAATGGCGATGGAATTGGGGCGAATTGCCAGTCACCTAGTGGCTTGGGGAACGTATATCCTTGACCTTGGGGCGACAAGTCCGTTCATCTATGCGTTCCGTGACCGTGAAATGATTATCAATATGCTGAATGAATTATCAGGCGCGCGCTTGACCTTTAACTATATGCGTGTTGGCGGGGTAAAGTGGGACGCTCCCGAAGGCTGGGTTGATGGAGTAAGGGAATTTGTTCCTTATCTGCGCGAACAGCTCAAAGGCTACCATGACCTCGTATCTGGAAATGAAATCTTTTTAGACCGGGTAAAAGGGGTTGGCGTTTATTCAAAAGAAGAGGCCATCAACTATTCACTCAGCGGTCCAAACCTTCGCAGTACCGGCGTGAAATGGGATCTTCGTAAAGATGAGCCATATTCAATCTATGACCGTTTTGACTTTAATGTCATCACAAGGGACGAAGGAGATTGCTTGGCCCGTTACCATGTACGACTAGATGAAATTGGCGAATCTTTGAAAATCCTTGAGCAGGCCTGTGAGCAATTCCCTGCAGAAGGCGAGATTATGGCAAAAGTACCAAAAATAATTAAAGCACCAAAAGGGGAAGCATTTGTAAGAATTGAATCTCCACGTGGAGAAATCGGCTGCTATATCTCTAGTGACGGTAAAAAAGAACCGTATCGCTTAAAGTTTAGAAGACCTTCATTCTATAATCTGCAAATTCTCCCTAAATTATTAGTAGGCGAAAACATTGCAAACTTAATTGCGATTTTAGGGGCAGTTGACATTGTCCTTGGGGAGGTGGACGGCTAATGGTAGAAGAGTTGCTCCATTCCGGTTCCGGCTGGATGAACTTTGGAATCTTCTTTTTACTCGCAGTTGTCTTACTATTAGTAGTCTTAGGTTTCGTAACATATGCGATCTTAGCAGAGCGAAAGGTTTTAGGTTACATGCAGGCCCGTCACGGCCCGAATCAACTTGGGGGTAAATGGGGATTATTGCAAACGGTAGCCGACGTTCTTAAACTCTTAATCAAAGAAGACATTATTCCAAAGGCAGCCGACAGACCGTTATTTATCATAGCGCCAATCATTGCCTTTACGCCAGCGTTTATGGTACTTGCAACCATCCCGTTCACGGAAAAATTTCAATTTGCTGATATTGGGGTAGGCTTACTCTATTACATTGCTATTTCCGGAATGACTGTATTTGGAATGGTTCTCGGCGGCTGGGCGTCCAACAACAAATACGCGCTGCTCGGGGGCATGCGTGCCGGTGCACAGATGATTTCCTACGAGATTCCGCTCGTTATATCTGTTTTGGGTGTCATCCTATTAACAGGAAGCTTGAATCTAAACGATATCGTGGCACAGCAGGGTGAAACAGCATGGTTCATTCTCTTGCAGCCAGTAGCGTTTATCGTGTTTTTTATCGCATCAATTGCAGAATTAAACCGGACACCATTTGACTTACCAGAATCAGAGAACGAATTGGTTGCCGGATACTTTGTTGAGTACTCAGGATTCCGCTGGGCATTCTTTATGCTCACAGAATATGTTTACATGTTTGCGATGTCATCACTGATCACCGTCATTTTCTTAGGCGGATGGCTGCCGCCATTTGATTTCCTAGGATTTATCCCAGGTGCGGTATGGTTCGCACTAAAGTTTTGTTTCGTTGTGTTTGTGTACATGTGGATTCGAGCAACACTTCCTCGTTTCCGTGTCGACAGACTCATGGAATTTGCGTGGAAAGTGCTATTCCCAATCGCGCTCGCAAACATATTCTTAACAGCATTAATCAAAACATTATTTTTCTAAGATTTTTTGAAAAAGGAACCTAATGGGGCGTTCGCAAGTAAGCATAGCCCTTGAAGGAATCTATAGAACGAATGCAGAAAGCAATTTTTAAAATGAAAAAGGGGTGAAAAACGTGCTTGGATTTACAAAAGGCTTGAAATATACCCTAAAACAGTTAACCAAAGAAAAGGTAACTTATAATTATCCAGATGAGCCGCTTCCGCTGCCGGACCGTTTCCGCGGTATTCAAAAATTCTATCCGGAGAAGTGTATCGTGTGCAATCAATGCATGAACATTTGCCCGACAGAATGTATTAACTTAACGGGTAAAAAACATCCGGATCCAACGAAAAAGGGGAAAATCATCGATACGTACGATATCAACTTCGAGATTTGTATCCTTTGCGACCTGTGTACGGAGGTTTGCCCAACAGAAGCGATTGTCATGACCAATAACTTTGAGCTAGCGTCATACAGCCGTGATATGTTATTTAAAAACCTTGAATGGTTAGATGAGAACGACGAAAACGTACGGCAGGTGAATAAACCATGACAATTACAGGCGAGTTTATCGCATTTATGGGCCTCGCCCTTGTCGCCATCATTGGCGGTGTCCTGTTATTGAACCTTACCAAGGTCGTGCATATGGTTGTTGCCCTCATTTTTACATTTGTCAGCATTGCCGGTATTTACGTGCTGCTGTCAGCTGAATTTGTCGCAGCGGTTCAAATCTTGATTTATTCCGGTGCAATTACGATCATCATGCTATTTGGAATTATGTTAACGAAGCATGATGACGATGAGGAAACAACTACAGGCAAAGGAAGAAAGGTTCTGTTATTTCTAGGTGTAATCGGTTTTGCAGTAGCTGTCTACATTGGAATCTATGATTTCAACGTGGTTCAGGTACCAACAGATCTACATGTGGACAATACGATGAAAATAGGGGAAGCCCTTTACTCTAAATGGGTCATTCCGTTTGAAGCAACGTCTGTTTTACTATTAGTAGCACTTGTCGGATCCATTATTCTGGCAAAGAAAGAAGAGAAGGAGGGTGACAAGGAATGAGTTCAGTTCCTGCTTCAGCCTTCCTGGCACTCGCACTGATATTATTCTGTATCGGATTATACGGGGCCTTGACAAAGAGAAACACCGTCATCGTCCTCATCTCTATCGAACTAATGCTGAATGCCGTTAATATTAACTTAGTAACCTTCAGTAAATACGGGGTGGCACCGTCCATCACCGGCCAAATCTTCGCACTGTTCACGATAAGCGTAGCTGCTGCAGAAGCAGCCGTCGGTCTGGCAATCCTAATTGCCCTCTACCGCAACCGCAAAACCGTCAACATCGACGATATGGACACGATGAAAAACTAGTTTTTTTTAGACACTGTGGTGCCTGTCACCACAGAAAGACACTGTCCGTCTCAGGTGGACAAATTGGTAATAATTGGTGTTTACCCTCGGGATGATTTCTCCTGAGCGGTGACAAGCACCATTTTTAAAAAGGGGATTGTGATGATGATGGAAAATGCATGGATCATACCGCT
This sequence comes from Neobacillus niacini, assembly GCF_019749295.1. Classification (GTDB taxonomy): domain Bacteria; phylum Bacillota; class Bacilli; order Bacillales; family Cytobacillaceae; genus Neobacillus; species Neobacillus niacini_D. Next base: position 295,032 of record NZ_JACWFG010000002.1, on the reverse strand, counting down.
TTTCCCGCTATTATCGTTTTTGATTCTTCTTCTATTTGGTAAGCGCATGAAGGATGCGAGTGCATATGTGGGGATTCTCGCTACGCTTGCCGCGCTTGTGTATTCGTTGTTGGTGTTGTTCGAAAGGTTCACGCAAACCACGTACAAGACTTCAACGGAGTGGCTCAAGATAGGAGATATTTCTTTAACAGCGGGCTTTGAAGTGAATCAATTGAATGCATTAATGCTAGTAATTGTCTCGCTCGTCAGCTTCCTGGTACATACTTATTCAAAGGGATATATGCACGGGGATGAGCGGTTTCCAGTATTCTATGCCTATTTAGGACTATTTACGTTTGCGATGCTTGGGCTTGTCATCTCGCCAAACCTGCTGCAAACCTATATTTTCTGGGAGCTCGTCGGAGTCGGTTCCTTCCTCTTAATCGGATTTTATTTTTACAAAGAAGAAGCGAAGGCTGCGGCAAAAAAAGCGTTCATTATGACCCGTATCGGAGACGTTGGTCTCTTCATCGGGATGATTTTATTATTTTGGGAAACAAAAAGCTTCGAATACAGTGAAATCTTCGAAGCGGTTGAGGCTGGCGCTATATCAACTACGATGATTACCTTAACAGCGATCTTAATCTTTATCGGTGCTGTTGGTAAATCAGGTCAGTTCCCGCTTCACACTTGGCTGCCGGACGCGATGGAAGGTCCGACACCTGTTTCGGCTTTAATTCACGCGGCTACCATGGTTGCTGCCGGTGTATATTTAGTAGCTGCTCTTTTCCCGCTGTTCGCAGCGAGTGAAACGGCATTGTTAACCATCGCGGTCATAGGTGCGTTTACAGCTATTTTTGCAGCGAGCATTGGTCTGGTACAAACCGATATTAAACGCGTTTTAGCTTATTCAACCGTCAGCCAGCTTGGCTACATGATGCTGGCGTTAGGTTCTGCCGGTTATGTGGCAGGTGTATTCCACCTGATGACACATGCTTTCTTTAAAGCACTGCTATTCTTAGCAGCCGGAAGCGTCATTCATGCGGTACACACACAGAATATTGAAGAAATGGGCGGTCTTTGGAAAAAGCTTAAGCTTACCGCACCACTATTCTTAATTGGAACACTCGCAATCAGCGGTGTACCACTATTTTCAGGTTTCTTCAGTAAGGACGAAATCTTAATTGCAGCTTGGGAAGGCGGACATCCAGTTCTGTTCCTATTAGCGCTTGCAGCGGCATTTATGACTGCATTTTATATGTTCCGCTTGTTCTTCATGGTCTTTACAGGTGAAGCACGAAGCCCATTGAATAAAGTGCATGAATCACCATCAATGATGACCCTGCCAATGATTGTTCTTGGTGTATTAGCGATTATCGCTGGTTACGTTCAAACACCTTTCAACCACAATCTTGGTGATTGGCTCGTTGCTGGAAATGAAGCACTTGGTCATAGTCATATTGAAGGTCCAATCTGGATTATGATCGCAGCAACAGTGGTATCTTTAGCAGGTATCTACCTTGCATACTTGATTTACTACAAGCGTTCGCTCGCACGCAACTGGCTGTCAGGCAGCGGCGATACATTGCACAGCATTTTACTAAACAAATATTACATTGACGAATTCTATCAAATGTCAGTAGTGGCACTTACAAAAGGAATCAGCTACTTCTTACGCTTTATTGATGTCTTCCTAGTTGAAGGGATCATGAAAGGCGTAGCAGGGATTGTTCAAGGTCTTGGAGCAGCAGGTTCGAAGCTGCAAACAGGTCAAACGCAAACCTATGTTACAGTAGCATTCGTTGGTATGGCACTGCTTGCCGTCATCTTTGTGTTAACAGGGGGGTACCTATAAATGGATCTTTCTTTCGTTCTATCAATATTAGTATTCTCCCCGTTACTCGGAATTATCGTTTTAGCCTTCATGCCTAAAACAGAAGAAAAAAGTATTAAAATTGTCGGCTTCCTAGCGACTCTGCCAGCTCTGATTGCATCAGTCGGTCTTTATCTCCATTATCTATGGGGCAAGGATTTGAGCGACTTTGACGTAGCCAAGGAATGGATTACCTTCGGCGGCTTGCAGGGTACGGAGGCTGGTTACTGGGCAGTAAACTATGAACTTGGCGTCAGCGGCTTAACGATGCTGCTGGTGGTTTTAACCGCTGTGGTTGCAACACTTGCGGCGATTGCCTCCATTTATATTAAAAAAGAATGGAAAGGCTACTTCATGCTGTTCCTGCTGCTAGAAATCGGAATGCTTGGCGTATTTACAGCTGAAAACTTAATTCTATTTTTCTTATTCTTTGAAATTACTTTAATTCCAACCTTTTTCTTAATAGGGAAATGGGGTTATTTTGAAAAAGAAAAAGCAGCTTACAGCTTCTTAATCTATAACGGGTTAGGCTCTGCTGTACTGTTAATCGTGATTATGATTCTGTTTGCGAAAACAGGAACAACCAATATTGAAATGCTGACGGGGATCATGAACGATCCGAATGTTCCAATATCGGGCGATTTAAAACTAGGGTTATTGATTGCACTCTTAGTCGCTTTTGGCGTTAAGCTGCCAATCTTCCCATTACACAACTGGATGCTTCGCGTTCACGTGCAGGCACCGCCTTCAATTGTTATGATTCACTCTGGTATTCTATTGAAAATTGGTGCGTACGGGTTAATTCGCTTTGGTATGGGGATTTTTCCAGAGCAGTTTGAAACTCTTGCGGTACTCTTGGCCATCCTTGGGGTCGTAAACCTACTCTACGGGGCCTTCCTAGCGTTCATTCAAACAGACTTTAAAATGGTTTTGGCTTACTCTTCGATTTCCCACATGGGAATCGTGTTAATCGGGTTAGCAGCGATGAATGAGGCAGGCGTTCAGGGTGCAATTTTCCAAGTGGTTTCACACGGTTTAATCTCAGCGTTATTGTTCTTCCTAGTAGGTGCCTTCTACGAGCGCACAGACACGTCGCTGTTGGAAAACCTTGGCGGAATGGCAAAGGGTATGCCAATTGCTTCAGGCTTCTTGCTTGCAGGCGGCCTAGCGTCTCTTGGTTTGCCGGGTATGTCCGGTTTCGTCAGCGAATTTATGGCTTTCTTAGGGCTATTTGAAGAAATGCCTTGGATTGCTGCTGTCGGCTGTATCGGTATAATTATGACCGCTGTTTATTTATTACGTGCCGTTCTCGGCATTACGTACGGCCAAGCACACCGTGACTTTACCGGAGTCCTTGATTTGAAGGGCGTTGAGTTCGTACCGGTTCTTGTGTTAGTCGCATTGATCGTCTTAATTGGAGTAGTACCAAGCGTTCTAAGCTCACCGCTTCAAGCCACACTTGAAACGATTATGCTAGGGTTAGGAGGGTGATGAAGGATGAGTCTTGAAGAATTAACATCATATAATTGGGGCATCATGACACCAGAGTTCATCATCGTTGGTGTTGCTGCGCTTATCACAATACTAGATTTATTTATGCCGAAAAAACAAGACCGCCGAATCCTCGGCTGGATCGGAATTGCCGCGATTTTCGCCGCAATGGTTTCCCTGGCTGGAATGCTTGGTGCAGCACCTGATTCGATTTTAGAGGATACCTTCCGTCTTGATTCTTTTGGAAAAGCATTCAAATTCCTTCTGCTTGCAGGAGCAGCACTTGTTCTATTTTTAGCTGTCTCTTACAAGGCTGACGAGGGATTGGAAGAATACCGCGGAGAGTTTTATTATCTATTCCTAACCGGCTTACTTGGCGGAATGATCATGACCTCCAGCGGCGATTTAATTACACTATTTATCGGTCTCGAGTTGTTATCGATTTCTTCTTATATTCTAGCGGGTATCCGCAAGAACAACTTACAATCAAATGAATCGGCGATGAAATACGTCATCAACGGTTCAATTGCTACTGCGATTACATTGTTTGGGATGAGCTATGTGTATGGTTTAACAGGCTCAACGAACCTGTTAGCCATCGCACGAACACTGCAGGCGTTAGCGGACGCACAGCATGCGTATTTGCTTGGGCTGGCATTTATCATGATCTTTGTTGGCTTAGGCTTTAAATTGGCTGCTGCTCCGTTTCATATGTGGGCACCAGATGTTTACCAAGGTGCGCCAACGCCGGTTACAGCATTCTTGAGCGTGGTTTCAAAAACAGCCGGCTTTGTAATTGTGGCACGAATTATGATTTCAATCTTTGGGGTAGCGGCAACAGAAGGCCCTGGTTCGATACCAATACTGTACAATATGCAGGACTATATTGCTGTCATTGCTGCAGCTACGATGATTATCGGAAACGTGGTAGCGTTGAGGCAAAGCAATATTAAAAGAATGTTTGCGTACTCAAGTATTGCCCACGCTGGTTACATTCTAGTGGCGTTCACGACTTTGAGTTCAAACTTCTTTTACACAGTCTGGTTCTATTTATTAGCATACTTGTTCATGAACCTTGGAGCTTTTGCCATTATTCAATTGGTAGAGGCGAAAACAGGTTCAACGAAGATTTCTGACTTTGCCGGCTTGTATCGCCGTTCACCTGTATTGGCAGTCGCGATGGGGATTTTATTAGTCGCTTTAGCGGGCTTCCCAGGAACAGCAGGATTCATCGGTAAGCTGAACATCTTCATCGGTGCTTTCATGGGGCAGGAGCCGCATTATGTATTGGCTTCTATCATGATTGCAACAACAGTCGTTTCTTATTTCTACTATTTTGGTATCATGACACAAATGTTCTTCCGCCCAGCTGCGGATGACAGCAAGTTTACAAAAATACCAGTCGGAATCGTGGTTGTTCTCATCGTCACCGTCGCAGCGTCTATACTGTTTGGAGTATTCCCAGACATCGCGATCGACTTCGTGAACGAAAATTTCAATCACTTCTCAGACTTCTTACAATAGACCGGCAACTTTGGGGGAAGGACCCGGTCTAGGTCGAATAAAAGGGGTTATTATATAACGCAAAAGAAGAGGCATGGGGGCCTCTTCTTAACAAGTAAAACGGTCCTTTAGCTGGGACCGTTTTTTTGTGGTTAGTATTGTTTAGGATCAGGAACTTTACTTTTATCCCTCAGCTCATCCTTAGAATCAGAATGCTGCATTTCATCGCCAAGCCTCTTTAGTTCGCCCCAATCCTGTGCCATCGAGCTATTGTTTGCTTCTGCTAATGTATTCCTGTCATCCATGTTATCTATTTTATCTTTGGTTAGAACTAATATTTTTCCTTCTTTAACAGAGTTTCCATAGTATTCAGCTTCATCGTCTGGAATTCCGAGCCCAATGAGTGCTCCTGTTAATCCGCCTAGACCTGCACCTGTAATCGTTCCAATTAAACTTGAGGCAATGGGGCCAGCGGCAATGATGGGACCGGCTCCCGGGATGGCCAGAGCACCTATCCCTACTAGTAAGCCTGTTAGGCCGCCGAGTGTCCCGCCTGTTATCGCACCTTTAGCAGCACTTTCTTCCGCTACTGTACCTGTTTCGTCCGCAATATGATTCACGTTTTTAAGGTCTTGACCAATGACACAAATATCCTGCTTGTTGTATCCATCTCTGACTAGCTTTTCAATCGCAATAATGGCTTCCTGTTCGGTATCATAGACACCAACAACATTTTTTTCAGTCCTGTCCATTTAATTCCTCTCCTTTTTCATTTCGATAGATTCATAGTTTGATGTTTTACCACATGACTATCGTGATAATCTATCCTTTATTTCTCCAACCTTTTCTTGCAATTTACCTTTCGTTTGGTCCACTTTACCCTCGGTTTCTGCCGAACGATCATCCGTCATTTTACCCCATTGTTCCTTTGCCTTTCCTTTAATCGTATCTGCATAGCCATTCACTTTATCTTTGTTCATTTTGTTTTGCCTCCTTGTAATTTTATTTATGGTGTTAAACCAGGCTGTTGATTTCAATGTGTTGAAAAATAAGCGGAAGATTTCCGGCTATTTTGGAAAATACCCCTATTTCATTAAAAATAAACGGAGATTTTCCGGTTATCTTATCCAAATCATTGGAATTAGGTTTTTTTAGAGCCGTTAACCGGAATATCTCCGCTTATAACTGCTCTTTTAGCTTCCACTACATACAATAGCCGGAAATTCTCCGCCTATTCATTCGTACCGCATACCTCTTATACGAGTATGAACAGTGAATGAAAACAGAGCCTTTATTTATTGCAACATCTGTGGTTATTGGTTAACACCATCACTAACACCGTTATCGTCAATTTTCTTTTCTAAGTTGTTTTGTGCTTGTTTTAGTTCTTTTTCTACATTATTAATGGTATCTTCGGCTTTTTGCATGGTGCCCTTATCTACTTCATCAGACTTTTTTCCATCACTGACTCCATTATCTTGGTCGACCCCATCACCGCATCCTGTTAAACCGGCAAGAGTAAGAGAAACAGCCAATCCGCCAACTAGTAAACTCTTCTTCATGATTTGCACCTCCAAGAATTTTTGGAACTTTGTAATGTTTGTTCTGCTTTTTATATTCCCGTAAAAAAAGATCTGAAACTTTTTTTGGGGAGAAAAGGGCTGGAAAACCTTTTTCTTCCTATTAATACCTTTTCGAAAAAAAATGCAAGGTTGCTATTTGGTTGATAGAAAATGAAGATTTTTTGTTTAGGTCACTTACTAAAAGGGTAAATGCATACTAGACAAATTAAAGGAGGAAATAACAATGGAAAAAACGTGGAAAAAGAAACTAATCATGACAGGTATGGTATTTGGCTTAACATTAGGTGTTTTAACTGGATGTGGAGATGGTGTAGACCAGGACAACGGTGTAACGGACGGAGAACACAAAGATGAAGCAGAGAACAAAAATCCAGAAACAAACTAAAAGCAGAGGAGATAAGAAAAGGAATACGATCATCTTTTTCTTATCTATTGGCTGTGTTAAAGAAGACTGTTGATTTTAGAACCTGTTGATTGGAGCGGAAGGCGCTTGATCCTCGAAAATGCTATCGCATTTTCTTCGTGCGGTGATTATTCGAGGGAGTAAATTCAAAGTCCTGCGGGATGCACGAGCTGAGTGAGACCCCGGAGGTCGGTACGACCGAGGAGGCTCACGGGCGAGCCCGTGGAAAGCATAGCGCCAGGAGCGCAAATCAACAGCCAAGTTTAACACAGCCTATCTATAAAAAGTAGAAAAGGAGATAGGTAGAATGAATCTAAACGAAATGATGACAGGATGGACCTCATACTTTTACCAGCTTCCCAACCTATTATTTGCCCTTTTAGTCTTATTAGTTGGATGGCTGATTGCCAAAAGCATTGGAAAAAGTGTTGAGGCACTTTTAAAAAGAACAAAGTTTGATGATAAGTTATTTGCAAACATCGGAACAAAGAAATATTCTTCTGAAATTATCATTGGAAAAATAGTTTACTATATCTTATTGGTTGTCGTGTGGATCATCTTTTTCAATATGCTTAACTTAAGCTTTATTGCGACACCGCTAGTAGAAATGCTTACGATGATTACAGCAGCAATTCCAAACGTTTTAAAAGCTGCCCTTATTTTACTATTTGCTTGGGGAGTTGCTTCGCTGCTTCGTATGCTCTTTAAAAAGGGAGCGGCTATGGTTCATTTAGAACGACGCTTCGTTCAATGGAAAATTGCCATCAGTCAAAGTGAAGCGGTAAACAAAGTAAACGGTATTGCAAAGGCAATTTTCTATTTTGTTCTTTTACTATTCTTGCCGGGAGTATTAGGAGCATTGCAGATCGAAGGCGTTTCGGAACCATTTGCAGATACACTTTCAACCTTACTAGCATTTTTACCTAAGCTATTTGCGGCTGCCCTGATTGTGTTTGTCGGCTGGCTGATTGCAAAAATAGTCCGAGATATTCTATCAAACTTCTTGAACAGTATTGGGACGGAAAAACTTGGGGAGCGTTTAGGAATCGTAAAAACAACGGATAGCATAAGTCTATCTAGTATTATCGGAAACATTGCGTTTATTTTAATCTTGATTCCTACCATCATTACAGCTTTAGAAAAACTTGAATTAAAAGGTATTTCTGATCCAGCCATTGCTATGCTTCAGGATGTTGTATCGCTAATACCAAACATTGCCGTGGCCGTTATTCTAATCTTAGTGGGGATTTGGCTTGGAAAATGGGTGGAGAGAATCGTCACGCAAATGCTTTGGCGTTTAAAGGTTGATAATGTTTTTACCCAAATGGGTGTCGGCTCTCTTAAACCAGAGCAATCAACGTATACACTCTCGCAGATTATCGGAATGCTGGCTAAAATTGTCGTTATATTATTATTCACAGTTGAGGCCTTACAGGTTGTTCAATTGGAGTTCCTTGTTGTTCTAGGAACCGCTGTAATCTCATATTTACCAATGTTATTCGCTGCCTTAATTATCTTGGGAATTGGTTTATATCTTGGTAACTTAGTACAGCGTATTTTAGAAAATATCCTTAAAAACAGCTATTCAAGAACACTTGCTGCAGTTGCGAAATATACCATCTTTACCTTTACCATCTTTATGGCATTAGATCAACTGGGTGTTGCGCACTCCATCGTCAACGCTGCCTTTATCCTTCTATTAGGCGGATTAGCATTAGCGTTTGGATTAGCATTCGGTCTCGGAGGAAAAGACTTCGCTTCCAAATACCTGTGTAAGCTGGACAATAAAATCGATAACCAAATAATAGAATAAGAGATTCGTTAAGACAAAACGAAATGATAACAATCCGGATCTAATAGATTTCGGATTGTTATTTTTATAGGCTGTGTTAAAAGGACACTGTTGATTTAAGAACCTGTTGATTGGAGCGAAAGGCGCTCGACTCCTCGAAAATGCTATCGCATTTTCTTCGTGCGTGGGCGGATTCAAGGAAGAAATACAATGTCCTGCGGGATGAACGAGCTGAGTGAGACCCCGCAGGTGCGAAGCTGTAAGGAGGCTCACGGGCGAGCCCGCGAACCGCTCGCGCCTGTAGCGCAAATCAACAGCCCAGTTTAACACAGCCCTTTTATAAGAAGGGAGGAAGGCTGCTCAATGACGATTATAAATCTATTATTAATAGCCCTTTTAATAGCATTAACAGGTTTTTTCGTAGCAATAGAATTTGCGATTGTAAAGGTTCGCCCATCTAGAATTGATCAATTGATTACGGAAGGAAAAAAGGGTGCCGTTTCTGCTAAAAAGGTAGTAAACCATCTGGATGAATACCTGTCAGCCTGTCAATTGGGGATAACGGTTACGGCGCTCGGACTCGGGTGGCTGGGAGAACCGACGGTGGAAAAAATCATTCATCCTTTGTTTTCGGTATTAAATATCAATGAATACATTTCACATATTCTATCTTTTATCATTGCCTTTGCGTCTGTTACGTTTTTGCATGTCGTAGTGGGGGAATTAGCTCCGAAAACCGTTGCCATTCATAAAGCCGAGGAGGTTGCACTGCTGTTTGCCGCTCCAATCATAGGGTTTACCAAAGTGATGCGGCCCTTTATTTGGGCACTAAACGGTTCAGCGAGGCTCTTGGTCGGGCTTTTTGGCTTAAAGCCGGAATCTGAACAAGAATTAGCTCATTCGGAAGAAGAGCTGCGGTTGCTATTGTCGGAAAGCTATAGGAAGGGTGAAATTAATCAAAATGAGTTAACCTATGTGAACAATATTTTTGAATTTGATGAGAGAGTGGCAAAAGAAATAATGGTCCCGCGGACGGAGATGAGTACATTTTCAATTAGTGACAGTATTGATGAGGTGATGGACAAAATAAGGATGGAGAGTTATTCCCGTTATCCCATTGTTGATGGCGATAAAGACAACATCGTGGGGCTCCTAAACGTGAAGGTTTTTCTAACGTCAAAAGTAATCGATAAAAGCCATACTGAAGAAATTAGTCTAAGCTCTTTCGTAAAGCCAGTGATGAAAGTGATTGAAACCATTCCTATCCATGACTTATTGGTGAGAATGCAAAAAGAGCGCAGTCAAATGGCTATCCTTGTCGATGAATACGGCGGTACTTCAGGGTTAGTAACCGTTGAGGATATTATTGAGGAAATTGTGGGGGAGGTACGAGACGAATTTGATACCGATGAAGTCGCAGCGATTCAAAAGGTAAAGGAAAACCATTATTTACTGGATGGAAAAGTGTTAATTGAGGATGTTAACTCTTTACTCGGTACAAACATAACCGGTGAAAGAATCGATACAATCGGCGGCTGGTTTCTAACACAAAACTTTGACGTTGGTATTGGGACAGAGGCTAAATATGATGGATACCTGTTCAAAGTCCGAGAGGCTGTCGGACACCATATTTTGTATTTAGATGTAAAAAAAATTGTCAGCTAAGTCACATAGGAAGGCACACGTCATTTTAGGATAACGTGTGCCTTTTTATGGCCTGCGAAGGGCTTATTATAATGATTGGTGCTCGCTGACCGGAGTATGTTGGGAATCTTTAAGTTTTTCCTCCATGATTTTAATATCATTTTTAAAAAGTTTGGAGATGACGCTTTCTTCGCCGAATAACAGTATCTGATCGCCTTCGTGTATTTTCGTATGATAGATATTTTTCCTTAGTTTTAATTCGCCTCTTTGGATAAACAAAACAACAAACTCTAACTGCTCATAATCATGGATCACCTGTTTGATTTGTTTGTGAAAGAGTGAAGACTCTTTATAGATATGGAGGTTTAGCAGCTTGTCTTGTTCTTCAGACATAAAGATATCTCTAATTGGCAGGTCACCTAGTTCAATATTTTGTTTCATGTCTTGCTTAAATACCTCTGATAGCTTTGTTTGCATAGTCTTCAGTTTTAAAATGGCAAAGATAAGCAGAACAGCCCCCGCACCATATAAAACTTCTTTTGTTCGAAGATCGTCTGAGAGAATCGTACTAATGGATGAAATGATCACAGCTAGTGAAAAGGCGCCAAATAGAATGAGGAAAGTAGCTAGTTTCCTGCGAACCGGGTGACCTAAAATCAGCTCAGACTCGCCCGTTGTAAAACCTGTACCTGTCATTAACGAAATTACCTGGAACCTGGAAACCTCCAATTTGAGATCTGTCAGCCGAAATAGAATAACAAATATTTCGATGACACCTGTAATAATGATGAAATAGATAAGTAGAAAGAATAGATTCATTTTTTCACCTCTGAATCAAAAAATGGGTTGGGGCTTGTATTCCCCAACCTTAATAGATCATGTGACTTACTAGTCTAAATACCCGTTATAGGTTGTCATAAACCTCTTATTAAATAAGCTTCTCATAAGAAATATTTCATAATTTACATATATTTCAAAATGATTAAAGAGAGAAAAAGGAGTTTTAGATTCGTCATTTGGTGGTACTACATAAGCATAGGTTACAAGTTAACCTGAACGAAGAAGTATAAATAATCGACAAAAAACAAATTAGAGGAGGAAACACAAATGGCGAACAATAATGAGACAATGAGCAGAGAAGAAGCAGGACGCAAAGGCGGCGAAGCCACCTCAAAAAACCATGATAAAGAATTCTATCAAGAGATTGGTCAAAAAGGCGGAGAAGCTACCTCAGAAAACCATGACAAAGAATTCTATCAAGAAATTGGTCAAAAAGGCGGCGAAGCTACCGCAGAAAACCATGATAAAGAGTTCTATCAAGAGATTGGTCAAAAAGGCGGCGAGGCTACCTCAGAAAACCATGATAAAGAATTCTATCAAGAAATTGGGCGTAAAGGCGGCGAAGCCACCTCAGAGAACCACGATAAAGAATTTTATCAGGAGATTGGCCGAAAAGGCGGAGAATCGCGGAGTAACCAGCGTGACAACGACTAATGCTTTTGCAATGAGTATTCCTTACTGTAATAAAAGAGAAGCTTGTGCAGATGTGTACAAGCTTCTTTTCATTAAAAAGGAGGTCTGGTGATGAAACGTTTTTTAACAGTCATGGGAGTGATCGTACCGGTCGCAAAGTGGTTAGCCTCTGAACAGAACAGAATGAAAGTAAAAAATATACTCGGAAAATTGAACATTACACCTTCACTTGGTAAGAAATAAACAATGAATGGAAGTCAAAAGATGTGTGGTGCTCCGCATGTCTTTTTTTGTGTGAACAGCTTATTTTTGTAAATCTGCAAAATGTGGGATTAGCTTCGTTTAAGAAAGGGTATTTATTCATAAAGGGTTTTGATGATTGGAGGTGTGGAACATGCTGCAGACAAAAGCATTTCGGTTTGGTTACGGTCTTTTGCTTATATTTTTAATTATTTTAGTCGCAATGAAAATTGATTTTATATTCCGGCCAATCTTCTTACTTGTCCAAACACTCTTTTTTCCCTTCTTAATTGCCGGAGTGCTGTATTACTTGTTTCGCCCGCTGGTCAATTTTCTTGAGTTGAAAAATATACCAAGGATCCTTTCAATCCTGCTCATTTATCTCTTATTTGGTTTTTTACTAACCTTATTAGTCTCTCTTGGCGGTCCGCTTTTGAAGGAGCAAGTGAAGAATTTCGCTGATAGCGCACCTCAACTCATGGAAGCGATACAGGACAAAGTGACTGAGCTGCAGCAGAGTAAATGGAACAGTCATTTACGGCAAAGTGACAGTGTTGATGTAGAAAAGGCTTCTGAAACAATTACAAAATCAGTTTCTAAGAGTCTCTCAACTATCGGAACAAATGTAATGAATATTATCGGGGTGCTTGCCAGTATTGTCACAGTGTTTGCCACGGTTCCCTTTATTCTTTATTACATGTTAAAAGAAGGCGAAAAGGCACCGCGGCATATTCTTCGTTTTTTGCCAGCCAAGCAGCAGAAAAATGGACGAAAGATATTAGCAGATTTAGATGAGGCACTCAGCTCTTATATTCAAGGCCAAGTTCTAGTTAGCTTTTGTATCGGTGCTATGCTTTTTATCGGATATTTAGTGATTGACCTTGATTATTCGCTTCTACTTGCGATATTTGCCATGTTTACCAATGTCATTCCGTTTATCGGCCCAATCCTTGCGATCATTCCAGCGATGATTATTGCGTGTATCGACTCACCAATTATGGTGGTAAAAGTCCTCATAGTGATGGTTGTCGTCCAACAGATTGAAGGACATATTATTTCACCTCAGGTGATGGGGAAAAAATTAGAGATCCATCCGCTTACGATTATTTCCTTGCTGCTTGCAGCAGGACGTATTGGAGGGGTTCTTGGCTTAATTATAGCGGTGCCCGTTTATGCGGTGATGAAGGTGATTGCTCACCATTCCTATCGGTTATGGAAGCTGAGAAAAGAGAAATCAATAGAGGATAAAATTATTAACGGGGGAAACAACGATGAGACGAAGTCATACAATGATGCCATTTTTTAATTGGATGTGGATAGAAAGTTTCATGTTTATACATGAACGGGTAAATAACAGGAAAGAAATTGGGGAGGGAAAATAAATGTTATCAAAAGAAGAGTTAGCTTATTTTGAGAAAAGATTAGTACAGCTGAAAGAAGAAACCATTCAAATGGCAAAAGCCAGTCAGCCTTTAGCGTTTGAGGATTATGGAGAATTAACAAGCTATGATAATCATTTTGCGGATAGTGCCACACAATTAGAAGAACGAGAAAAACAAAGAGTTTTGCATGAGACAGCAAACAATCTCCTTGAAGAAGTGAATGAGGCTTTGGAGCGGATTAAGACAGGAACTTATGGTATTTGTGTCGATACAGGAGAACCCATACCGTTTGAAAGGCTTAAAGCCCTGCCGTATGCCAAACGAACGGTAAAAGCGCAAGAGGAGCTAGAGAATAAAGAAGCTTCCAGTACTCCGGACGATCAGTCATTTGCAACACCGGAGGAAGATGTTAGAGGAGATAGGAAGATTCAGACTGTGGATGAATTGATAAGCATTCATGGAAACTCATCGTCATAAGGATTTATGTCTTCTTTTCGAGAGAAAGGAAGGCATTTTTACGTTGGAAGGGCTCTGTTAGTATTCAGTGTATTTTCTAGTAGGATTGGAAACTCATAAGCGGAGAATTTCCGGTTATTTTTGATAGAGGAACTTTTAGAAGCAGTATAGGCGGAGATATTCCGCTTAACGGCTTTAAATAAGACAATTTATGATGATTTAGAAACAATAAGCGGAAAATATCCGCCTATTTTTAAGGAAATATGTGTATTTCCCAATTTAAACGGAAAAACTCCGCTTATTTCCCAAACACAGTAAAATCAACATTCGGTTTTAACCGAGCCAAATAAAAAAGAGTTGAGATCCTAGGACCTCAACCACTGCTCTATTATTGAACTTTCTCATTGTAAAATTGAACGGAATACTGTGCTCCCTCACTGACCATATCGTTATCCGCAAAATCCTGCGGGTGCGGGTTGCCAGCCTTTTCGATCGGCAGTTGCTCGGCTTTTTCGTATACAGTCGGTATTACTTTCCGTTTCATGTCTCTTAACATACTTTCAGCTTTAATGCGGTTAGGTTTGTTTGATAGCCATACTGCTGACGCCCCAATTCCTGCCGCTACCAGTGTGCTCATACTTACAACTCTATTCATCATTAAAACCTCCCTAAGATTTGGACTTGTTTTGTACATACCCGTTTTATTTCTGTATGAAACATTTTTTTATGTTTGGCTTACTCTTTTTAAGGGAATCAAAGGATTGTTTGGGAGGAGGGAATAGTTTTGGAGAGAAATATTAATTTTGACCAATGGAAATGGGTTCAATTAAATAAGAATGAGCACAACGCAGTATATGAACAGGAGACGCTGCTGTCAAGCTGGTTAATGAGTGTTCGGAAAAATAACAACAATTGCGTGAAAGTTCATGGTTTGATCGATGGGGAAAGGGTAGTGAATGGATCACTTATTTATCGGCAAAATGTGGATGAGGAAGAAGATCATCGGATTTTTCATTTTTATATAACCTGTAATACTTTATTTACGGTCGATTTAGAGTTTACCTCTTTTGAACAACTAGAACCAGATGTAATGCTCCGGCAGTTAAATAAAGCAGAGAATGCCGTTGATGGCTTTTTATTTTTGCTGGGAGAGCTGGTGAATGACTTACTGGTCGAGATTGACCAGTTTGAGGAGTCACTCTATAAGCTGATGTGGGGTGTGAAAAAGAGGAATGATATGCGGACGTTAGAACATGTCTTTCATCAGCGGCATGAACTGCTGGTATGTAAAAATCTGTTGATTCCGATTCAGGAACTGAAGATGGCAATAGAGGAAACGGATTTTCCAGCAGTCAATGACGGAGAAATTTTTATCCGGACGTGCAAACGGATTGAACGTGCGATGGTGCTGCTGCGGGAGTATGAGCAGGAATTGGACTCGGTGATTCATTTAGAAGAGGTCATCTCCTCTCATCGGGGAAATGAAATTATGAAAACCTTAACGGTCCTGACCATCATTTTTACTCCGATAATGGCATTGGGGGCGCTGTGGGGAATGAATTTCAAACATATGCCTGAGCTGCAATGGAAATACGGGTATCTTATTTCGATTATTTCGATTGTGGTGTCGACAGCGCTGCTCTATGGATACATAAAAACTAAGGGCTGGACAGGAGATCTATTAAAAGGGAAAAAGAAAGGTTCATTTTTCCATTGAAAAGGTTTGATAGTTGTCTCATCGGGTATAACACTATCAAGGTTAGAAACTAGCTAACCTAATAATAGAAGGAGGGTGGTTGAAGTATGTGGTTGCATGTTGTGTAAGACCGATAGGAATGAAAAACAGCAATCTGAACAAATAAAAAGGAGGAAACCATCATGGGTAAAAATTATGTAGATGAAAAAGAAATAGAATCATTAAGACGTAAGGATGAAACTCAATATACCGACAGTAACGAAAAAAGACGAACGGGATATAACGATGGTCAAGATCCTCAGGTGAAGCAGCAATTTCCAGGCGAGGAGATTGTGGAGGATTTACGAGAGCTTTCGCGCCAGCAGGGGCCAAGAGATGAAGTTCCAGCCTATTTAAGCGGTGAAAATGTCGAACAAGAGAATGACAGGCAGCGATATGATGATACGATTTCGAAGAATGCAGATAAAGACTTTCAAAATCCCCCAACCCAATCGAAGAATAAAAGTTAGGATTAAAATTGTAACAGATTCTTAATCTGCCATACACTGCCTTTACTATATATATGAGGCTTGCACAAATAGGTGCAAGCCTCTTGCTATTTCAAAATTACAACTATACTACTAGGAATTTAGTGCTATTCTCTAACTCTTCCTAATTTTGGTATAATGCTAGATAAATATTTTTTAAAAAAATAGGTTTAGCTTTCTGATAGATAGGGTATGTAACGATTAACTATTTCTAGAGGTGATGATATGAAGGTAAATATAGAACAGCATCAGAATGAGAAGGATGTATTTGTGAGTGTTAGCGGAGAAATCGATGCGTATACGGCGCCAAAGCTGCGTGAGGAGTTACTGCCTCTTACAGAGGGAAACAATAAAGTGATTACGGTCAATCTAAAGGATGTCTCCTACATGGATAGTACTGGACTGGGCGTGTTTGTAGGGATGTTCAAGCAGCTGACCAAAAATGAGGGGGAATTGAAGCTGGTTGAGTTATCAGAACGAATGAAGCGGCTGTTTGCCATTACGGGTTTAAGCCATATTATGAGTATTTCTGACAATGCAGAGGATGTGGGACGATGAAAAATGTAATGGATTATATTGAAATGAAGATTCCAGCCAAACCGGAGTATGTAGGTGTCATTCGATTAACCATTTCAGGAATAGCCAGTAACATGGGTTATACATATGAGCAAATTGAGGATATCAAAATTGCTGTAAGTGAAGCCTGTACAAATGCGGTGCAGCATGCCTATCCGGAAGGTGAAAGCGGAGAGGTGATTGTCGGCTTCGGCATTTACGAGGATAAATTGGAAACGATGGTGGCCGACAGCGGTCAAAGCTTTAATTTTATACAGAAAAAGGAAGAACTCGGCCCATATACAGAGTCCACTACAGTCGATCAACTGTCAGAGGGAGGGTTGGGTTTGTATCTGATTGAAACGCTCATGGATGAAGTCCGTGTTTCGAATACGTCCGGCGTAAGTGTCTTCATGGTGAAGTATCTAAGTGAGGAGCGTGAAAATCATGACAAAGCCGCCTCAGACCATGAAACGTACTAAGGAAGAAATTTATTCCTTGATTCGGGACTTTCAGGAGAACGAGAGCGAGGCCGCCCAAACCCTCTTAGTGGAGCACTACACGAATCTGATTGGAAGTATTGCAAGAAAATATTCAAAAGGCAGAAATTTGCACGAGGATATTGTGCAGGTAGGGATGATTGGATTGTTATCCAGCATCAGACGGTTTGACCCCAGCACAGGGAATCCATTTGAAGCTTATTTGGTTCCGATGGTGATTGGTGAAATTAAGCGTTTCTTAAGAGACAAGACGTGGGATGTGCATGTTCCAAGACGGATTAAAGAAATATGGCCAAAGTTGAATGGAGCTGTCGATGAGTTGACAAATCGCAATCAACGTTCGCCAAAGATTCCTGAAATCGCTGAGCATTTAGGGATTTCTGAAGAAGAAGTCCTCGAGGCAATGGAATTAGGAAAAGGGTATCAAACAGCCTCTGTGGACCAAACCATTGAAACTGGTTCTGATGGCAGCGGGGTTACTGCGTTAGATGTAATCGGGTCAGAGGATAAAGGCTATGAAAAAATCGACCAGCGTCTGCTGCTTGAGAGTGCCCTTCATGTGTTGAACGAAAGGGAGAAGCAAATTATTCAGTCGACGTTTATTGAAAACAAAAGCCAGCGCGAAGTGGGGGAGCTGCTAGGTATTTCGCAAATGCATGTCTCGCGTATGCAAAAAAAGGCGATCGAGAAATTGCGGAAGGTTCTTGCTAATAATCCCCAAAGTGACTATTCGCCATAATAAAATACCTGTCCCTTAAACGCTCAATTGCGGGGGTCAGGTATCATCTTTTACAAAGGCTCTTTTCTCAAATATTGTTCCTTTTTAAATGTACATAGAGTGAGAATGTTCGAAATGAATGAGAAAAGAGCCTGCCAACTCAATTCTAAAGCGCTAGCCAGCATATTCCACGTTGATTTTAACAAGAAAACAGTCTTAGAAAAAGGGGGCGAAGCCAAATGCCAATGAAGATTGTCGTAGTAGATGATAATAAAACAAATCTCATGATTGTCGAGAAAATCCTAAGGAAAGCTGGCTATAATAGGCTGCTAAAGCTGACATCTGCAGCAGAGTTATATCAGTATTTAGAGCTTGATTCGCCTAATCCCGGCGAAGTGCCCGTAGACTTAATTTTAATGGATATGATGATGCCGGAAACTGATGGTATTGAAGCGTGCCGGACAGTATTGGCGAATGAACGGTATTCCGACCTGCCAATTATATTTGTGACGGCGATGGGAGATTCCAATAAGATGGCCGAGGCGATGGATGCGGGAGCCCTTGATTATGTGTTGAAACCCATTAATAAAGTCGAGCTCCTTGCCCGAATTCGTTCCGTTCTAAGGTTAAAGCAAGAAAAAGACCTGCGGAAGGAACGGGACAGACGAATTGAATATGAACTCGATCTCGCCAGGCAGGTGCAGCGAAGCATGCTTAGCAGCCCGCTAAAGGAGAAGGATATCTGCATTTCCTCTGTGTACAGACCTACCTTTGAGCTTGCCGGTGACTTCTATGCCTGGTATCAGATTAGTCCCAACCAATACGGTGTCATCCTGCTCGATATGATGGGTCACGGGATTTCTTCCTCACTTGTTGGAATGTACATATATTCTGCTTTAAAAGATAGTATTACGGGAATCGTTGACCCGAAAAAGGTCATGTTAGAGCTGAACAGGAGAATGAATCAGCTTCATAATCCTGACAGTTTGATGAACTACTATTTCACGGCGATTTACTTTGTCCTCGATACGGAGAAACAAACCATTGAGTACGTCAATGCGGGCCATCCTGCAGGGATTGCCATTGTGGATCAAGATGTGAAACTTTTAACAGAAGGGTCATGTGCAATCGGCTTTTTTGAGGAGATTGAAGTCACCAAGGGCGTCATTCCTTATACCGAATCTGCTCGAATTTTGTTGTATACGGATGGGCTATCGGAGTGGCTGGAGGAAAAATATGAAGATGCTAGTGATAAGCTGATTGGCGCTTTGCAAGCGGGGGATATACAGGATCCTGCGGCATTATTGAATCAATTGCAGCCAGGCTGGGAGCTCGTCAATCCTCCAAAAGATGATATGTGTCTAGTCTTAATTTCAGCAAATTCTTCATCATAAAAGGGTGTCAGCGTTTTGGCTGACACCCCCATTCTTTGTTTGTTACTCGCCCAGAAAGGCTTCAAACATCCATCTATGCTTTTCTAATGAGGTACGAATGTGAACGAGCAGATCTGCAGTCGGCTGGTCATCATTTTCCTCGGCAAGCGAGATGCCTTCTGTCAATTCGTTACAAATTACTTCAAAATCATCCGCTAGCGTTTGGATCATTTGCTGTGCATCTTCTTCCCCTGTTGCTTCTTTCAGAGATGAAAGTTCCAGCGTCTCCGCGAGAGTAGCTGCTGGTAATGCTCGCTGCGACAGCATTCTTTCTGCAATTGTATCTAGATGTAATGCAGCTTCCTTGTAAAGTTCCTCGAATTTAAGATGCAGAGTAAAAAAGTGTTCCCCTTTTACATACCAATGAAAATGGTGCAGCTTCATATGAAGAACCGAAAAGTTCGCCACCTGCCTGTTGAGCGTATCCGCTACCGTTTTTTCTTTTGATTTGGTTTTAGTAGATGTTGCCATATAAATACCTCCTCTAAAATTGTGGTGTACTTGTTATATACCCGGTTTGGTAGATTTGAAACTATGAAGATTTAATAGAGGAGTAAGTCTGCGGGCTATCCGAGAGTAAAAGTGTGTTATGCGAGAGTAAATGCGGGCTATGCGAGAGTAAATGCGGTTATACGAGAGTAAATGCGGTTATACGAGAGTAAATGCGTGCTATGCGAGAGTAAATGCGGTTATACGAGAGTAAATGCGTGCTATGCGAGAGTAAATGCGTGCTATGCGAGAGTAAATGCATGCTATGCGAGAGTAAATGTGTGATATCCGAGAGATAATCCGGTTATCCGAGAGTAACCTCATTTGTCCGAGAGTATTTTTCGGCTAACAGGTTAGGACAAAATTCCCATTGGGTGAGATTGCTAGAAACGATATGATAGAAACAACTAATTTTTTACAAAAGGGGGAAGGCAGAGAATGAAGGGGTTACATTTCAACATCCACACCAAAATTATTGCAGGCTATTTATTCATTTTGATTTGCTTAGTACTCTCCCTGTTAATTGTGATGAATCGGATGTCGGCTATGCAGCAAGAGGTCGATTTCGTGTCACAGCATGATATCGAGGTTCATAATCTAGCAAATCAAATTCAAAAGAATGTCTTAGATATGGAAACGGGAATGAGAGGGTATGTGATTTCAGGAAATGAGGAGTACCTCGAGCCCTACAATACAGCAAGCCGGAACTGGCTCGACAACTTCAACAAGCTTCACTCCCTGCTTGCGAGTAACGGTGCACAGCAGCGAAATTTAGAAGAAATCAAGCCGTTGATCCAAAACTGGGTTACCAATTCTGCTGAAAACGTGGTGAATCAGAAGAAGATTAATAACCAAGCAGCATTAGATCAGCATTTTAACAATAACAAAGGCAAGAAAATGACAGATGAACTCCGGGCGCACTTTGATTCGTTCCTAGAAAATCAAAAAAGCCTTACTAGCAAGCGTGTGGAGCAGCTGAATCAAGACAATAACAATTTAAAAATCACGTTGTATGGCTTAATCATAATGGTTACGTTAATTACGATTGCAACGGCGGTATTCCTGTCCAATTCGATTGTCAAAACGATTAAGCAGGTGGTCCGGACGATAAGAAGTGTTACCGATTCAAGAGAGACGGAGGTTGACCTCTCTACCAGAATCGAGGTCAGTACCCATGATGAAACCCAGGAACTTGCCGAAGCGATGAATGAGCTTCTCAGCAATCTTGAGAAACAGAATTGGGTTCAAAAAGGTGTGGCGGAAATCTCGACGATGTACCAAGGGATGAACGATCTTACCGAACTGACGCATGCTTTTATCTCCAAGCTTACTCCTATGCTTGATGCTGTTTATGGTGTGGTCTATCTCCGTAAAAATCAAGGCAGCGAAGTTCGTTACGTGAAAGAGGCCGGTTATGCCCTTGTTTCAGAAGAAGAAGAAGCGGAGAGCTTCCGGTTAGGAGAAGGATTAATTGGTCAGGCGGCGATGGATAAAAGAATCTTCCTGATTGACAACCTGCCAGGGGAACATTTTAAAGTCGCATCAGGGTTGGGGGAATCTTCTCCGCGAAATCTGTTGGTGGCACCGATTATGGTGGATGGCAGGGTTGAGGCAGTGGTGGAGTTCGCGGCATTTCAGCCGTTTATGGCGCAGCATCTGACTTTACTGGACCTGCTTCAGGATAAGTTCGGCTCTGCGATTACCAATGTAGCCGGACGGATGGAAGTTGAAAGGCTGCTCGGGGAATCACAGGTGTTAACCGAAGAACTTCAGGCGCAGTCAGAGGAGCTTCAAGCTCAATCGGAAGAGCTGCAAATGCAGCAGGAACAGCTGCGGATTACCAATGAGTATTTAGAAGAACAGAAGCAATACGCTGAACAGCGGGCGTTTGATCTGAAGAAAGCAAAGGATGAGCTTGAGGAGTATTCAAGGAAATTACAGCTAAGCTCGCAGTATAAAACGGACTTCCTGGCAAATATGTCGCATGAGCTGCGCACGCCATTAAATAGTATTCTGATTCTTTCCCAAATGCTGATGGAAAACGACGATGAAATGGACAACTCTGAAGTGAAGGACTCCTCCAGGGTTATCTACACGGCCGGAAGCGATTTGCTGCGGCTGATTGATGATATTCTTGATTTATCAAAAATTGAAGCTGGTAAGATTGAAATTTTAACCGATGAAGTGAACGTGACAGAAATTCCACAGATGATGAAGAATATGTTTAATCCGGTTGCAGCCAAAAAGAATTTGACCTTTGAGGTGCATACAGCTGCAAATGTTCCTGCTGTCATCACAACAGATGGGCAGCGCCTGCAGCAAATTTGGAAGAATTTATTGTCCAATGCCTTTAAGTTTACCGAGCAGGGTTGTGTAACAGTAAACATTGAACATGCGTGCCGGGAAAAGCTGGAGGAACTATTGCCTGGACTGAATGAGGATGAAATCGTATTGGCCATATCGGTTAGCGATACAGGGATTGGAATCGCAAAAGAGAAGCAGGAAATTATCTTCAATGCGTTCCAGCAGGTGGATGGTACCACGAACCGGCAATTTGGCGGGACTGGTTTAGGGTTATCGATATGCCGTGAATTTACCCGCTTGCTTGGCGGCGCGATTACGGTTGAAAGCGAGCCGGAAAAAGGAAGCACGTTTACGCTTTACATCCCAGGCAGACTGGAGGCTGCAGAATATGCACTTCAGCTTGAACAACTAGCGCTGAATGAGGCAGCCGTAAGTGTAAGCGAAATAGAGGAGCTGCCAACGGTCAATAAAGAACCAGAAACGGTAGAGGAAATGGAAGCAGAGGCTTCTGATGATGACCAATTATTTAAAGGAAAGAAAGTGCTGTTGGCAGAGGATGATCGCCGGAATGTGTTTGCACTTGTAACTGCGCTTGAGAAAAAGGGAGTGAAAGTTCAAGTGGCAGAGAACGGTAAAAGTGCGATTGAATTTTTACAAAAGCAAGCAGATTTTGACCTCGTGTTTATGGATATCATGATGCCGGTAATGGGGGGCTATGAAGCGATGAAGGTCATCCGTCAGGACTTGGGAATGGAAAGACTGCCAATTATTGCGCTCACAGCAAAAGCAATGAAAGGTGAGCGTGACAAGTGTATGGAGGCAGGCGCTTCTGATTATATTATGAAACCATTAAATATCAATCAGCTATTCTCGTTAATGCGGGTGTGGCTGACACAGCAGGTGAATGAAGAGTGAACAATACTTCGAAGGAAATCGTAACAGAAATCAATCCGCTGGAGCCAAATGAGCTTCAGGAGATTGAAATCAAATTGCTGCTTGAGGGCTTGTATCAAATGTATGGATATGACTTCCGAAGCTATGTCAGAGGCTCGATTGGCAGGAGAATTTTATACCGGATGAAGGCGGAGCGGCTTCCGACCATTACGGCTTTATTGGAAAAAGTGCTCCACGAACCGGGAGTCTTGGAGCGGCTCCTGAATGATTTTTCCATCCGGATGACGGAAATGTACCGTGACCCCAGTTTTTTTGCCGCTTTCCGGAACGAAGTGGTGCCCTTGCTTCGAGATCTCCCTGAAGTCCGCATTTGGCATGCCGGCTGCGCGACAGGTGAGGAGGTTTATTCCATGGCAATCCTTTTGCAGGAGGAGGGTATCCTGGAGAAAACGAGAATTTACGCAACCGATATGAATGAAAAGGCTTTGCTG
This sequence comes from Neobacillus niacini, assembly GCF_019749295.1. Classification (GTDB taxonomy): domain Bacteria; phylum Bacillota; class Bacilli; order Bacillales; family Cytobacillaceae; genus Neobacillus; species Neobacillus niacini_D. The sequence continues at coordinate 271,606 of NZ_JACWFG010000002.1, read as the reverse complement.
GCAGCGCAAAAGGGAGCTTTTCCGTTAAAAAAGATGCAGCAGTATACGAAGAACTACTTGAAGGCCGGCGGGAAAATGGCGTTTTCCGAGTATTATAATACGGACCATCAGTTTGCTTATTTTTCATCCAGCTTGAATGAGAAGCTGACTTTCGCTCAGCATAATTTGGTCAGTGACAGCTCGTTTAATGAGTTTCATGTCATTCTATGCCGCAATGTCATGATCTATTTTGATAATGCCCTGCAGCAGCAGGTGCATAGTTTGTTTTATGGCAGTCTGGCTGATGGCGGATTCATTGGACTCGGAAGTAAAGAATCAATCCTAAGTATGCCAAAGGGCATGAAATACGCAGAATTTAATTCAACTGAAAAGATCTATCGGAAAAAACTAGATGCCTGAGCTGAGCCAGGCATTTTTTTTATGTTTGATAGAGTGGTTGAAAGGGTATTTCTCTTATAAAAGCCTGTGTTAAAGGTAAATGTTTGATCTTAGAACCTGTTGATTTGTGCGGAAGGTGCGAGGCTCCTGCTCAGAGGACGGGACAGGGGAGACCCCGCAGGTGCTTTAGCACCGAGGAGGCTTCCCGAACCGCCTGCGGAAAGCGAAGCACCTCGTGACAGGCAGAAAACGCCTGTCCCTGCGATAATTATTCGAAGAAGCTTTCCTTAGTGGAGCACATATCAACAGCCTAATTTAACACAGACTTTTAAAAGACTGTGGGGGAACATACATGAAAGTTAGAATCGAGATACTCTTTGTCATCATGATGTTTTTTATTAGCTGGATGGTTCTATATACAACATTTCCCTTTTGGTGGAAAGTGTTAGGAGTTAGTTTGTATGCAGGTATTATTTTATACAGTGTGGTAGATTTATGGCTTCAAAATCGATCTGTGCCGAGGACTCTTTTATGGACATGCATGTTACTATTGGTCCCTGTAGCGGGCTATATTTTGTATGTGTATTCAGGGCAATTACTCTTTAAAGGGGAACTTTTTAAAAGCAAGCGTGCCAGTGACCGTGAGTTGTTTGAGGCACTGAGTAAAGATAAAACGCCCCTTAAGGACCCGTTGATGCTAAGTGGCCCTAAGCGGGGGTTTATTAGTTACCTCGAACGAGTGACCTTAACGAATCAAAACCAGAATACCAGGACCCAAATTTTAAAAAACGGCGAGGAAACCTTTGAGGAAGTGAAACAGCGGCTGTTGGAGGCAAAAGACTTTATTCATTTAGAGTATTATATCTTTCGCTATGACAGGCTTGGGCAGGAGCTCATGGATATCTTGAAACAGAAGGTAAAGGAAGGAGTGGAGGTAAGGCTGATTTACGATGCATTAGGAAGCTACGCTCTTTCTGAACAGGATAGAAGGAAAATGGCGGACGCTGGGATTCAGCTTCACCCTTTTCTGCCGCTGAAATTTGGATGGTTGACGCAAAAGTTTAATTTCCGCAACCACCGAAAGATTATTGTCATTGATGGAAAAATTGGGTTTGTCGGCGGACTGAATGTGGGAGTGGAATATCTTGGCGAGGATAACAAGTTTGGTTTTTGGTGTGATACGCATGTTTTGCTGGAAGGAGAAGCAGTCCAGACATTGCATGCTGTTTTTTTATTAGATTGGAAGTATGTCTGCGGCGAAATGCTGTTTGAGGAAGCTCGCTATCTCAAGGGAATACCTGTGGAGGGTGATGGTCTCGTTCACGTGGTCGCCACGGGACCGGAAACCCGGGATATGGGGGATCATTTTTATGGTTTGATCACAAGTGCGACAAAGTCGATTTGGATTGCCACTCCTTACTTCATCCCCAACCAGACCATTATGACGGCACTGCAGGTGGCATCGAAGAAGGGTATTCAAGTCAGGCTGATGGTGCCCAAGAGGAATGACGGTTTTCTTACCCAATATGCCACTCAATCCTATTTTCCTAAACTGCTCCGTGCCGGAGTTGAAATCTACACCTACAAAAAAGGTTTCTTACACAAAAAAGTGATGATCGTGGACGGGGACATGGCTTCGATTGGAACGGCGAATTTGGATCTGCGCAGTTTTCATTTGAATTTTGAGGTTCAATTGTTTTTATCCGGCACCGAAAGCATTAACACCCTGGTGACTCATTTTGAAGAAGACCTGAAAGAATGCAGCCGCGTCAGGCCGGTTGCTTTTTATAAAAGAGGTCTAGGTGTTAAATGGAAGGAATCCTTCGCGCGTCTGTTTTCGGGTCTGCTCTAGCTGGTGAAAAAGCATCGGTAAAAAGCAAGTGGCTCCGTTTTGAGGGGCAACCATAGCAATATAATTTTAAGGTGATATCGCAAAGATTTCGCCTTTTTTATTTTGTTGTAATATCACCATTGGTGTAGTAAATAAGGCCGCAGAAGTAGAGAAAATTAAGGCTGTGGCTCATTATAAGATTATTTCCCCCCAATTATAATGAATAGTGCATTAGCGAAGGGCACTTTTTGATAAAGGAAAATGTTTATAAAAGGGTGTACAAATCATTTATTGATACAACTTGGGGGTTTGGAGAATGAGAAAAATTGAACCAAAAGGGTTGAAGTGGCTGAAGATTATCCACGTTTTTCTTGAAGTATTATTTTTCGGAGGAATTTTAAGTTCTGTGGCTTTAAATCTTCATATTGATTTCACAAAGTATGATGAATCTTATCTTGGCTACAAAAACATTATCATCATTAGCGATCATATTGTCAGATGGGGTGCGATTGGAACGTTACTAGTGGGGATCACATACGGATTTTTTACCAACTGGGGGTTTTTCAAACATAGATGGGTTGGTGTTAAATTTGTTCTTTATTTTATTCAAACCATCATTGGAATTTTTGTTGTAGACAATTTAATGGTTGCGAATATGGAGTTGTTGGAAACTCAAAAAGAAATGGCATTAAGTAATCCAATCTTTATTCAAAATCATGAAATAAGACAATATGCGGTCTACTTTCAAGTTCTTGTTACAATTTTCATATTTATTATTTCGTTTTTAAAACCTTGGAAGAAAAAAAACTTCGTGCAAAACAAACTTAATTTTAAATGCAAGCGTGGTTAAATGATCCGGCTTTTAGTGTTCTATGATATTTTGTTTTTTTTACATTTTTGCACCGGCCTGCTTTATTTCAGTTCAAATATTTACGGATGAATTTCCACATAATATAGGAAGTGAAACTAAAAGGGTGAAGTGTATGGACAAAATGGAAAAAATAGCTCAGGTACGAGAATACTTTGAGGAGTTTCACCAGCTGCATGAAAGCTATGGAAGACTTTGGTTAGATGAGACTTTCCTGCACTTCGATTGGTGGGGAGGTACTCTTTTAGGTCTTGGTGCTTGGATTTTCTGGCTTTTTTATCGAAAAAAAGAAAGTACACATCGTCTGCTTTATGCAGGTGTTACGGTCATGCTGCTTTCACTATGTTTGGATTACATAGGAGCCGCGCTTGGACTTTGGTATTATTCTGGAAAAGAATCCCCATCCTTTCCTGCTTGGCTGCCGTTTAACTTTTGTATGCTGCCTGTATGTATCATGTTTCTCATCCAAACCAAACCCCATATAGCTACTTGGAAAAAGGGGCTGTTTTTTGGTGCTTTGACTGCGTATGTAGGGGAACCTCTATTTGTATGGGCGGGTTATTATGTTTTAACAGGGTGGAAGTATACGTATTCCCTTCCGATTTATGCCTTGATTTATATATTTGCGGAATGGCTGACAAAAAGAGAGACATTTTCGGATGCCATTGTACATAAAAAGCACAAATAAAAAAAGGCTATCAAATGTGATTACAATTTGATAGCCTTTTTTATTGTTTAGAACCATTATGCTTTACGTCTAATCATTCGCAGGATTATGCTTAGAATAAGTACAAAGACAATGGCACCGAGAAGTGCTGGTAAAACGTAAAATCCTCCGATTACAGGGCCCCATCCGCCTAACATCGAACCAATCCAAGCTCCGATGAAACCTGCAATGATATTTCCGATTACGCCTCCTGGAACATCACGCCCCAGAATCATTCCAGCTAACCAGCCGATAATTCCTCCAATAATTAATGACCAAATAAATCCCATGAAAATCTCTCCTTTCAGTTTTCGGTAAGTATGGTTAGTAGATACCCGCCAATTTCAGTACCTAAACCTACAAATGATAAAACTTGTCACGATTTTTTTCTATGCGTCCTTGTAAAGTGCTCTCTTGGTTTTTCATAAGAGTAGAAAGATAGCGTTGGCAAACCTTTAATTCATAAGATAATTGAATAAATCCTTCCCGATCCCGAGCATCCAGACACTGATCGATTTTTTGCTTTAACAAACTAATCTTTGTAATTAACTCTGCTTTTTTCTTCATTTCATACCTCCCAATAATTCTTTTTAATTTACCTAATAGGTAAATACCCAATTTTCGTCCAATTAAACTTTTAAAAAAAGAGGTTTCGTTTCGTGAACAAGCGGATATATAACTGGTACAAGCTGACACTTCAGCTGAATTCTTACTGTAGGAGGAATGAAAATGGAAAATGTAAAAATAGTAGAAAATGGAGTACAAGCCAAAAATGAAATTGCTCAATTTCAGATGCAGGGTTTTATGAAGGATGAAATTTATTTATTTGCGCCTGACCATAACCGTGCTGAACACCTGACAGATGCATTGAATATAAGCGCTATTGGCGTTGGAGAGCAGGGAGTCTTCGAATCACTTGCAAATGTATTTCGTTCCAGAGGGGATGAACTGCGTTCGAAATTAGAGTCACTGGGGTTATCACCACTTGCTGCTGAGCGTTGTGAGGAACAAATGGACGATGGAAAAGTAATAATTGTCGCATCAAAAACGGCCTAACAAAATACTAATAAAGAGGTGAAAGAATCATGAAAAAGTCTAATCAGAGTATGGAGAGATTAAAAGGAATGCGTAAACGAGCAAGGCACCGTACGAGCGAGAGCCAGTCAATCATGCATTATTTTAAAAAGCCAATTATTCATAAGGAAATCCATGGGGACAGGGTTTACGTTCCCTTAAGAATTAGCAGGATTTGGAATGGAATCTAACATTCGTAAACACCTATTAACTGCCTAAACACTGATTGTTCGCAAGTATCACCAGTGTTTAGGCAGTTAATGCGTTAAAAATTTGCTATAATAAAAACGAAACCTTTCAGACTTTCATCCGTCTGTATGGTATGCACCTTTTTTATGCACCCATGGTATGCATAAAGGCAGTTTAATGCATAAATGGTGACAGGCACCGAAATGATACCTCAAAATGGTATGCATCAATTTTATGCATAAAAGCATTATTTTGCATAAATGGTGACAGGCACCAGAAAGAGGGCACCAGGAGGGATTATGGATAATTTTGGGCAGATTGCTTTGTTGAGTATTTTTTCGCATCTGGTGTTTATTGCTTTGGCGTGGTGGGCGCTGCAGTGTATTCGCTTGGATAAGCTGCTGAAGCCGAACCATATTTTTCAGGCACGGTTGCTTTATATATTGTTGGCTATTGTTATTGGATCGAGTGTTAGTAATTTTTTCCTAGACTACCTTCAGTGGTCAAGGCAGCTGCCTTTAATCTTACAATACATACAACTGGTAAAAATTTAGGTCTTCGTACATGTATCTTTTTTGTGAAAAATTGAGTACAATTCTCTTTGTGTGAAAAAATGTGCAATCTAAAAGTAAAGCGCGCAGCTTAGAAAATAGATAGAAATAGTGTTAAGCAATGCAAATTGACTTCAATGATTAGAACGTAATGCAAAAACTACAACCTATCTAAGTAAGAAATAGGTGTTTTCTAAAAAAAATGCAAAAGAATCTTCTGCTTCAAAAAGCTTGTCCAAAAGTGTCGACATTTCCCAAGTATGCTATGCCTCCCCTTGGTAACAATGGTAGTAAGGGGGAGAGTAGAGATGCAGAGAAAGAAAAAGATATTTTTAAGTATAAGCTTAATGATGATTGTTGGTTTGATCGCGGTGCTTGGCAGCCGGATAACGGCAGCAAGCGGAGAGCAGGATTTGGTAAAAATCGCCGACGCGTTTCAAACAGAAGATATTTTGCTCGAAGAATGGTCGTTTTATGCAAGGGAGCATTTGGTTGACCTGTCTACAGAGAAAGAAGTGCAGGAATATGTAAAGGAGCTTCAGCAAAAGTTTCCTGATTGGGATTGGTCCCGTAGCGCGACCAGCGACAAATGGGAAGTTACGGCAGTATCTCCGACTTCTAAACACCACACAGAAATGCTTCAAATTATGGCAACCCACACAAAACAACCTGTTAATGCGTATATAGTATATAGGGTCAGCGGTAATGAGTGGAACAAGGAAATGGAGTCCTTTTTCACAAAGGATCAATTTAGAAATAGGCTTTCCGACATATTTCGGGGAAATCCAACAGTTTTCTCTGGTATGAAGGGTAGTATCAGTGATAAGATTGATAAGGCTGTACCAACTATTGCTAGTGATTTAATGGAAATTTTTAATGCAAAAGAAATCGAAGCGTTAAAAGAGGATAATTTCATGTCTGTATCGGCGGCTTCGCCAATGTTTTCAAACTCCATAGCAGAGGACATGAATTTACAAATTGGCATACGCTCCGAAGGATTGGGCGGAAAGACTACCATTGTAGTTGGCACACCAATCATTACGATTGAATATTAATATAGAGAAAATGGACGCGGAGGGGAATACTCTTGGAAAAGATCATCGTCCGCGGCGGACAAAGGCTAAATGGATCGGTTAAAGTTGAAGGTGCAAAGAACGCGGTCCTGCCTGTACTCGCTGCCACATTATTAGCAAGTGACGGAAAAAGTGTAATTCGTGATGTACCTACACTCTCCGATGTATACACAATTAATGAAGTATTGCGCAACTTGAATGCTGAGGTTGCCTTTGACAATAATACAGTTGTCGTTGATGCATCTAGAGTGTTGAAAGAAGAAGCGCCTTTCGAATACGTTCGTAAGATGCGCGCATCTGTCCTCGTGATGGGTTCTTTACTAGCACGCAATGGCCGTGCACGTGTGGCTCTGCCAGGCGGATGTGCGATTGGTTCTAGACCGATTGATCAGCACCTTAAAGGCTTTGAAGCGATGGGTGCTAAGGTTAAGGTAGGAAATGGATTTATTGAAGCGGAAGTTGATGGCCGTTTAAAGGGTGCGAAAATTTACTTGGATTTCCCAAGTGTTGGTGCAACCGAGAATATCATGATGGCTGCGACTCTTGCAAAGGGTACGACAATCATTGAGAACGTAGCAAAGGAACCGGAAATCGTTGACCTTGCAAACTTCTTGAACAAAATGGGCGCAAATGTCCGAGGCGCAGGCACGGGCACTCTTCGTATTGAAGGTGTAGATGTATTGTTTGGTGCAGACCACAATATCATCCCTGACCGAATTGAAGCAGGAACCTTTATGGTTGCTGGTGCGATTACAGGCGGAAATGTCCTTGTACAAGGCGCTGTTCCTGAACACCTTTCTTCCTTAATTGCAAAAATGGAAGAAATGGGCGTAACAATCATTGAAGAAGCAGACGGCGTTCGTGTCATCGGTCCTGAGAAACTGAAGGCTGTTGATATTAAAACAATGCCGCATCCAGGTTTCCCAACAGATATGCAATCACAAATGATGGCTCTCCTGCTTCGTGCAGAAGGCACATCGATGATTACAGAAACGGTTTTCGAAAACCGCTTTATGCATGTTGAGGAATTCCGCCGGATGAATGCTGATATTAAGATTGAAGGCCGTTCTGTTATTTTAAATGGTCCTTCTAACTTACAAGGTGCAGAGGTTACTTCTACTGACCTTCGTGCTGCAGCGGCTCTGATTTTAACAGGATTGGTTTCTGAAGGAAACACACGCGTAACGGAGTTAAAGCATTTAGATCGTGGTTACGTGGACTTCCATGGAAAATTAGCTTCTTTAGGTGCAGATATCGAGCGCGTAAAGGAAGCAGAAGAAGTTTTCCCAGAAGTAGAAAGTTTTATCACAGATTTAAACGCGTAATTTAATAAAAAAACGAGCCGAAGAGGGTGTCTGTGAGATGCATTCTTCGGTTTTTTATTATATGTTGTTTTTAGAAAATTCAGTCATATTATTTTAGTCATAAATGCTTGTCCGCCTCCATATGATGGAATGAGAAGTAGCCCAATTCGGGGTGCATAAATTTCATAATTGGAGGCTCCTACATGAAAAAATTCAAACCACTCATCCTACTAGCGTCATTCTTATTTGCCCTCACTTTACTCATTCCAGCGATATTAGTACTTCCGTTTGGGGATGGGAAAGCTAGCGGCAAATTAGGTGAAGACCTTTCTAACAAGGCCCCCAGCTCGGAAACTGCAGCCAATTCATCAAAGGATGCCGCCGTTGAAGTCGCGGTTTACCGCTCCTCTGCAGGACAAATCGATAATGTTCCACTAGAAGAATACCTCGTTGGGGTTGTAGCAGCTGAAATGCCTGTGGAATTCAAGGAGGAGGCCTTGAAGGCGCAAGCATTGACAGCTAGAACCTATATCGTAAAAAAAATGCTGAGCAAAGATACAATCGGTGTTCCCGAAGGTGCACAGGTAACGGACACGCAGATCCATCAGGTGTATTTGAGCGAAGAGCAGATGAGAGACAACTGGGGAATGGAGTTTGAATCGAATTACGCAAAAATTTTGGGTGCTGTTCGAGCCACGAGTGGTCAGATTTTGACGTATGACGGTCAGGCCATCGACGCCTCCTTCTTCTCCACCAGCAACGGCTATACCGAAAACTCCGAGGATTACTGGCCCAATGAAATGCCTTATTTGCGAAGTGTATCAAGTCCATGGGATAAAAGTTCCCCGAAATTCAACTCTGTGAAGGAAATCAGCGTGAAACAATTTGAGTCGGCGCTCGGTGTAAAGGTTGGGGCGAGCGGGACAATTGGAAAAATTGTTGAGCGCACCGCTGGCAAGCGGGTCGCGAAGGTAGATTTTAGCGGCAAGGTGCTGACCGGAAAACAAATTCGTGAAAAATTAGAATTGCGGTCGTCGGACTTTGAATGGGAGCGTAAAGGAAACAGCATTGTGATTACCACCCGCGGCTTCGGGCACGGCGTCGGCATGAGCCAATACGGCGCAAACGGCATGGCCGCCGATGGGAAGAACTATCAAGAGATCGTGAAGCACTATTATCAGGGTGTCGAAGTGACAAATGCGGACAGCATGCTCGCAACGATTACGGCGCAGAAATAGATTTGTGGAAGCCAGGCCTAGTGGGGCCTGGCTTTTGTATGGAGCTGGGAATAAGTTAGGCAGATAAACTAAGTGAAACCGCAGGTGAGGGTGGATATTAGGCAGGTAAGCGAGGAGAGTTTGCAGGTGAGGAACAAATTTTAGCAGGTAGAGGATTTTTTTTAAAATGGCTCTATTAAAACTGAATGTTGATTTCACTGTGCTTGGAACATAAGCGGAGAATTTCCGCTTAAATTGGAAAATACACATATTTTCTTAAAAATAGGCGGATTTTTTCCGCTTATTGTATCCAAATCCTTGTAATTTGTCGTATTTTAAGCAGTTAAGCGGAATATCTCCGCTTAGATCTGCTTCTAAAGGTTCCTCTATAAACAATAGCCGGAAATTCTCCGCCTATGCATTATCAACCCTACACGAAAATCAACAATGCATATATGGCCCACCATTATTTAAATACAGCGAACCTAAATAGTACAGCAAGTTTCAAATCCAAAATCTATCCCTAATAAAAAACCACCGCACAAACTCGCGCAGTGGCTACAATTTCCTCACCCAACCAAGTACCTTCCCTAACCTCTCAAATCGGCCTTTAAACAACGCACCTCGTATAAAATAAAAACATACGAGTATTCCTGTGACGTCTTTGACGAGGTCAAACCAGGATGCTGAGCGGTAAGGATAGAAGGATTGGTGAATCTCGTCCGTCAGCCCGTAAAGGCCGGCTATAACGGCACAGAGAACGTTTAGACGCGCGCTAAACCCGCCCTTGCGTGTAAGGAAGGCTAAAACTAGCAATACATATAGAATGGCGAACTCTATTAAATGCAGAGATTCCTTTATAAATAGATCAACCTCTGAATCGGGGAGCTCGACGAAGTGGTTGGATGGCAGACTGGACATAATCCAAATCGCCGCCATATAGGCGATGGGAAGTATTCGCAGGACGTATTTCAAAAAAATTTCCTCCTTCATGCATAAAAAAATAAGGTTTATCGAAAAATAAGTAGAAAAATTTTTTTCACTAGTGTATATAATTCTACTTATCTGTTCAGAATGATTGCTGAGGTGATGAAAATGAGAGAGGAAGAAAACAAACGATCTTCTCAAGATTCCAGTGTTAAACGCTTTTTCAAGAAGCGTTGGGTATTTCCAGCCATTTATATTGCAAGTGCAGCAATCATTCTGACAGGTGTTCTTTGGTTCCAAGGCAGCGACAACGCTACAGACAAGTACGATTACGAGTCTTCTGACCTGACTGGTAAAAAGAACGATACTCCAGCACTTGAGGTAAACTCTGCTTTAGAAAACTTAAAAATGCCAGTAACAGATCCAATGGATGCCGTTGTCAAAATGGAATTCTATGATTTCAATGCAAGTGAAGAAAAGCAGGAAGCTGCATTAGTATTTTACAACAATACGTATGTGCCGCATACTGGTGTTGACTTCACATCTAAAGATGGCGAAACCTTTGATGTATTAGCTGCCCTAAGTGGTACGGTTACTAGAGTCGAAGAGGATGCTACTCTTGGAAATGTCATTGAAATTGAACACGATAAAGGTATTGTAACACAATATCAATCGGTTAAAGATGTGAAGGTTGAGGTTGGCGATAAGGTTAAACAATCACAAGTGATTGCCATGGCTGGACAAAGCTTGTTTGATGAAGAATCTGGAACGCATGTACATTTTGAAATCCGCAAAGACGGTGTAGCTGTTAATCCGACGAACTTTTTTAACAAACCAGTAAGTGAATTACAGGAAGAAACTGCAGCGGATGAAAATACAGAAGATAAGAAGAGTCCAAAACAACAAATGATTGAGGACCCTGCTAGTGATGAGTCAACTCCATCAAAGGAAGAAACTCCTTCTGATAAGGAAACTCCATCAAAGGAAGAAACTCCTTCTGATAAGGAAACTCCTTCAAAAGAAGAAACTCCTTCTAATGATGAAGAAGCTCCATCCAAAGACGAATCTTCTGAGTCAACAGAAAAATCAAACTCTTAATATGAAACAAAGGGGAAAGGGGAATCTACCTTCCTCTTTTTTTTGTGCAGTTTTGCCCGCGTTTTATTTTCATAAATATGGTAAACTGGTTGAAAAAGGGGGGATCTTTTTTGAAAAAATTACTAGGGCTGCTGATGATGCTTTTTCTTTTTACAATAGTGGGAGCTGGCTGCAGCAAGGAACCCACGCCCGAGGATCAGTTTGCAGCATACATAAAGCTATGGAATGAGCAAAAGTTTGATAAGATGTATGACTACCTTACGGACGGCAGCAAAGAGGTAATCACGAAGGAAGACTTCATCAATCGCTATCAAAAAATCTATGAAGACCTGCAAATAAAAGACCTCAAGATTGACTTTAAAAAACCAGCAGAAGAAGAAAAGCTGGACAAGGACCAAAAATCGGTCACGTATGACTTTTCTGCGTCTATGAACAGCATTGCAGGAGAAATCAAATTTACCCACACAGCCAAGATGAAAAAGGAAGAACGTGAGAAAAAGAATAACTGGTATGTGGACTGGAACACTACTTATATTTTTCCACAGCTAAAAGATGGCGACAAAATAGCGATCAGCAATAGTAAGCCAAAGCGCGGACAAATTCTTGATCGATCAGGAAATAGTTTAGCGATGAACGGGAATGTGTACGAGGTTGGTGTGGTTCCTGGAATGATGGAGGGGCAGGAAGGTCCTGTTATTCAGCAATTATCAAGTCTTTTAAAAATGACGCCAGACCAGATTAACAAAGCGCTTAATGCCAGCTGGGTGAAGCCAGATTTGTTTGTGCCGTTAAAGAAGGTTTCGATGGACGACCAAGAGCGTATCGCGCAATTGATTGCCTTAGAGCCTGTACAAACGAAAAAGGTAGAAGCGAGAATCTATCCATATAAAGAAGCGGCTGCCCATTTAATTGGTTATGTCGGCTCGATTACCGCAGAAGAACTGGAAAAGGTAAAGGATAAAGGCTATACAAGCAATGATATTATTGGAAAAAGAGGTCTCGAGGAAGTATATGATGAGCACCTTAAAGGAAAAAGCGGCGTAAAAATTACGATTAAAAAACCTGACGGCAGCACGGAAATCCTGGCTGAAAAACCAGTTGAGGATGGTCAGGACCTGAAGCTTACCATTGATATCGATAAGCAGGCAAGCTTATATGGGCAGCTAGTCGGTGAGCCAGGTGCAGGGGCAGTGATTGACCCGGTAAGCGGCGAAACCCTTGCACTCGTCAGCTCGCCATCGTTTGACCCGAACCAAGCCACCCTGGGCTTCTCAAGTAGCGAGTGGAAGCAGCTTCAGGATGATCCGCTCAAGCCCATGACAGCCAGGTTCAATAAGGCCTATGCACCAGGCTCTGTGTTCAAGCCGCTGACAGCTTCTATTGGGCTGAAAAATAACACCATTACAACAGAGCAAACAATGGATATTAAGGGATTACAATGGCAAAAGGGTGCTTCATGGGGCGGCTATTACGTCACAAGGGTTCACGAAGCCAATCCAGTGAATTTGGAAAAAGCAATGGTGTTCTCTGATAATATTTATTTTGCTCGAACAGCTTTGGAAATCGGGAAGGATCCCTTCACAGCGGGCTTGAAGGAATTTGGCTTTGAGGAAGACTCCGATTATCCGTTCCCGCTAGAGAAATCGACGATTGGAAAATTAGAAAACGAGATATCTTTAGCAGATTCAGGCTACGGTCAGGGACAAATTCAAATGAGTATTGTCCATTTGCTGCAAACCTATACTCCGTTTGTAAATGGCGGTAATATGGTGAAGCCTAGCTTGATTTTAGATACTGAAAAAAGTGAAAAGCAAGTTGTATCACCTGAAATCGCTGCTACAGTATCATCACAGTTAAGAAAGGTTGTTGGTGATGCAGAAGGGACAGCACATTCCGCGGAAATGGCAGACTACCCGCTAGCAGGTAAAACCGGAACAGCTGAGATCAAAGAAAAGCAAGGGGTAAAAGGAACCGAAAACGGCTGGTTCATTGCCTACAATACCAATTCACCAGCATTAATGGCGGCAATCATGATAGAAAACGTTCAGGATCGGGGCGGCTCTCAGGTTCCCGTGAAAAAAGTGAAAAACTTCTTTATGGAAGCGAAATAAACAGCAAAAAACAGAAACCATCAACCGGTTTCTGTTTTTTTGTTGTGGAGGTGGATAATTCGACCAAATTTAGAAAAAATAATATTTAAAAGACAGGAGAACGAAATTGAATCAACATCCTCCAGCACGCAGATATAGGGCACACTTATCACAATTTACAACATCTGTCCTTCAAACAAAGAACCCCTGGGTGGTCGCCTTTTTTGCTTTTTCTTATCCAGGCTTCGGCCACCTCCTGCTGCACCGCTATATTGCAGGGTTTATCCTGATCCTCTGGGAAACGTTCATTAATGGCAAGGCCAATGTGAACCTCGGGATATTATTTACCCTCACTGGTGACTTTGCAAAAGCCAAAGAAGTTATGGATGAGCGGTGGCTCATGCTCTATGTGGGGATTTATATGTTTGGAATCTGGGACAGCTATCGGACAACGGTTGATTTAAACAAACAATATCTTTTAGCCGATCATGAGGATGCCGCACTACTACGCCCAAATGCCATGGGAGCTTGGGCCATTAACTTCTTGGATAAGCGGAAACCATGGGTCGCAGTCGCGTGGGCCGCATTATTTCCCGGCTTGGGCCACCTTTATATCCATAAAGTCATTGCCGGATTCTTTTTATTTGCCTACACGGTCGCGATTATGTATTTTGGGCATATTCCAGAGGGAATCCAGTATTCCATGCATGGCAGGTTCGATGACGCAAAACAGGTAGTAGATATGCAGTGGCTCCTCTATCTGCCATCCATTTACTTTTTTGTTCTGTATGATGCCTATGCTTCGGCGGTGGATTACAATCTACTTTTTGAAAAAGAAATGAAGAAATTCTTACGTGAAAATTATCAAAAAAAGGAGTTCAAATTTCCTTTTTAAGAAGTGAGTTGAGTGGATGTTTGTGATTGCTACGTTTGAGAATTCCATTTATATCGAGTTAGCGATTGCCGCACTCGAAAAGCAGGGAATCCCAAAGGAATTGATTCTAGCTGCTCCACTTGATAAGCGGAAGGAGCTGCGAGGCTTATTTGATAGTATCCATAAATCAGATGGATTTAGTCTATTTGACGGGCCGGCGATTTTAGGTACCTGCTTGATGCTGCTTGGTGCGATATACGGGTATATTTTAGAATGGGGGCCGATCCTGTGGGGAATTATTGGGGCTCTGTCAGGATTGCTGCTTGGATTTGTGATTAAGATGCTGCTCCTCAAGAAAAATAAAAGAGGGAGTAACAACATCACCTCAGAAATCGTCCTCATGGTTCGCTGCGAGGATCACAAATGGGATCAGGTTGAAAAAATATTATGGGACCATCTCGCTCTTGGTCTGACGAAAATATAAAGAAGGGCAGACTGAGTAAACAGCCTGCCCTTCTATTTTTATTTCCAGCCAGCAATTAATTGGTCAGCGTCAGAAAGTAATTTAGCTTTCAAACCTTCATCAGCATTGGACGTAGTTAGATGCTTTTTGAAGTTTTCCATATGTGTTACTGCCTGTTTGATTTTCCCATCATTTAACTGGTGCTGTACTTGATCCAGGCTATTTTTCAAGACAGGTACATTTAATTCAAGAACAACACTATGTTTCATAGATTGAAGAGAGGCTGTATAGTCCACACTTGGTGCTTGTAATTCGCCTGCAAGAACACCATCACGGATATCTTCACCTAGGTAGAAGCCAATGTGCGGCGGCTGATTGTAGGCTGTGTTTTGCCATGCAATGCCATTTCGGTAGACATCATCGTGCATTAATGTGTACAGTCTATACTCCGTTGGGGCAGTAGTGCTGAAAACACGAAGCTCTGTATTATCATTGGTAGGCAGGAGAACTTCTTCACGCCAGTCCCCAACAATATCACCCTGCAGCGTTGGCGTTGCCTTTGTTCCGTTACTGCTATGAACACCTTCGAAAGCTTTTACCAGTTCTGCTTTACCAGTTGCCTCGTTGTAGTTGGTAATCGAAGTATTATCCAGTAACTCATGCTGGAGGTCGCCGTCCCAGTAAAGAGCAAAGTTTGCAGATAACTCTGCTTCCCTTGAGCTGTCAGCCACTACCTTACCTTGTACATTGTAGATCCCGCCGCCAGTTTCAACAGTGTCGCCGCCCCAGCCCCAGAATTCATAGCCTGGTTCTGAACTGATATTCGCAGCTACGCCTCGGCCGGCATCAACAGAGCCAAAATACGACATCAGTGTTTCGCCTGTTGCAGCATCGTGTAATTCTAAAGAGGCCACAGCTGGTACCTCGTGAACACCAAATACTTGTAGCCCGTCACGGGCAGGGTCAAAGGCACCGACATGGAGCGCATCCCCATGGGAACCTGTTTCACGCTGCATTTCTCCGTCCATGGCATAAACAATGCTGCCATCATGATCAAGTGTTAAACTGCCGGCAATAATTTCATCGAAGCCATCATTATCGATATCGCCTGTAGCAAGATTGTGGTTCCCTAGACCTTTGCCGCGTCCAGCCTCGTTTGAATCAAAAGTCCATTCTTCTACCAGCTTGCCATTTTTTACACTATACGCAACAAAACTTGTTCGCTCATAGTAGCCGCGTCCATAAAGGGCACTTGGTGTTTTACCGTCTAAATAAGCTAATCCAGCAAGGAAACGGTCAGAACGGTTCTGCCATGTATCGCCCCATGAAGCGCCTTTATCGTCTCCAAGAGGGAATGCATAATCGATGGTGTCAATGACTTCTCCTGTTTCCCCATTGAATACAGAGATATACTCAGGTCCACCGATCACATGTCCGTTTTCACCCAGCCATTTTCCATTGTCTTCTGGGTTTCCAATCTGACTTAAAACCTTGCTGCTGTCGAACTTTCCATCAGTTGCACCATACGAAGTGGTTCCGTCAGCTGTTTTGATGAGGAAATCACTTTTTCCATTGCCGTCAAAATCGGCTACAACAAATTGATGATAGTGGGCGCCAGAAGTAAGATTAAGCCCCATATCAATACGCCATAACAGCGTTCCATCTAATTTATAGGCGTCAAAAATAGTTGGACCGGTCATACCTGTCTGTGAACTATCAATTGCATTAGTTGGGTACCATTTGACAATGACTTCAAGCTCGCCATCTCCATCTAAGTCGCCTACGCTAGAATCATTGACTGTGTATTCGTAATTGCCAGTAGCCGTCGTTCCGCCCTCAGGCTTTTGCATTGGAATAGAAAGATAATCTTTATCTAATGCTTTTACTTCATTTTCCTCAACAGCTTTGCCATTCACCAGTGTTTCAACCGTATACGTATCGTTCGCTTTACCTGCTGCATCTTGGTAGTTTGTCACACTAAGGGCCATCGTGTTTAATTTCTCCCCATTGCGGTAGATATTAAAGGTGACATCCTTCGCGTATTCGTCGGCAAGCAAACGCCAGCTGACAAAGTTTCCATTTTCGGATTTAAGAGCAATTACGCCGCGGTCCAGCCATTCGGTTTGTCTCTCTGTATCGGGAGCGTTCAGTCGGTTATAAACATAAAGAGTGGCTTCGCGGTTAAAGCTGTTGTCAATTCCTTCTGTTTGTGCAAGTGTTCCTTTAAACTCATAGAAACCTGAATTTTTAGGATTCCATTCCTTTCCGACCGTTCTCCACTCTGTTACTGCCACGTCCTTCTTGCTGTTATCCGCAAGCGTTACAGTTACTTTTTCAGGGAGGCCGATGGAAGAAACATCTGAAGTTGTTTCATTTACATAAACCTGGTGGTAGCGTAATTGATCTACTTTTGAGATGGTGTTACCTGGAATAGGTACACTATAGATGCCAAAATCATCGAGGTAGGTGGTCCATGAGTGGTTATTTCCAGATGTGCGGATTCCAACAAGCTTCACAGCCTTGACAGAGCCGTCGAACGCAACACCTTCTAAGGAAGAAGTGTATTCTTTTGTTTCACCAGATACTTTATCCTTTAGCGTTAAAACAGCTTGGTTTTGGATCAAATCAAAATGAACACTCACTTCATACCATGCATCTTGATTGGTGAAAGAGGTTTGGGCAGGGGCTTGGGTTCCTGCAAAATACTCGATGGCTTCTGTATTGGTATTGTTTAAGGTAAAAACAATGTTTCCAGTGTTATCTAGAATTCGCAGCTCACCAGAATTCTCAAACTGTCTTGATCCTTTGTCATTGTTCTTTCCAGGGTACCAATCGAATTTGACAAGAATGTCTTTGCCTTTTACAGCTGTATCTAAGTTCTTTGTAGCCACACGGCCGCCAGATGCATTCACAATCGTATATTGAAGTTTATCGGTTGCGTTTCCTTTAACATCTGCTTCATTAATAGAAACAGTTGAATTTGCAGCTGTAAAACCCCATAGATTGTTTTCTTCAAAATCAGAACCGTCTACCAAGTTGTACCCCTCAACGTCTGTAACAGCTGCTGAAGCATATGGAAGACTTGAAAAAACGAGCCCTAGTGATAAGGCGCTTGATAAGACTTTCTTTTTCTTCTTTTTCCCCACGTATTCTCCACTCCCTTTATATTTTGACCATGCCAAACATCTTCTATTGATGAAAACGGATACATAAGAAGCCAACCCTTAGGAGGATTTCGGAACCAATTGGTCTTTGTGTGACTAATACTAGCGAAGGTTGAGACAAACCGTCTAGAACACATTTTTGCAAAATAAAAAGCCTTGTGTCTCAAGGCTTTGTCTCTTGTTTTGGATTATTTTTCTGAGTTGATAACTTTTTGAGAGCGATTTCAATTTGGACTTTTGGCAGTTGTGTAAATAGAACAGTGAAGCGAAAGTCCTATATGGTTTAGCTGGTGATTTTGTTAAAAAGTGTGTTCATCACCTGGATGATACTGATATTTGGTTAAGTCAATTTTGCCCCCAAGTCCAATTTCGACACCTTCGCTCTCTAGTGAAAACAGCTGCTCATGATAAGCTTCATCTTCTTGAAGGGCGATTTGTCCTTTACTATTCACCACACGATGCCAGGGAAGGCCGTACTTCCGGCTCATCGAGTGAAGGGCGCGCACCACCTGGCGGGCAGCACGAGGGCTGCCAGCTTCTCTTGCAACCTGTCCGTAGGTCATAACCTTGCCTTCGGGGATATTTTTAATGATTTCTACGACTTTTTCTGTAAAAGGCAACATATGTCTAATTCCTTTCAGTCTATTTCATCCCATTATATAATATTTTTTGATAAACAAAGCGTAAAAAATGATTGCTGAAACAAGGTTATTAGCAAAAAAAAAGCAGTGAAAAAATAAAAAAATATTATTTTTTGAAAAATTTTCATTCGACTTTTGGTATCGACACATTTCTCCGGAAATAATCATAGGAGCCGTTTGAGTGGCTGTTAAAATCCAGATACAGTGCAGACTTCAGCTTTTTCGCGCTTGTGTCGATAAATGCGTAATAGGTCCCATTTCTCATATAAAATGTCCGATTTTTCTAAAAATTCATATGGTATCTTGTCCTGATTAGATAAATCGTGCATATTCTCGTATCCAAGCTAATAAAATGGTTACAAACCTTTACAAAAGAGAGTGTTTGAGGTGAAGAATCGTTTGAGGCTTTTGTGGATTCAGTTGGGGACATGATTATACATCGTATAGCTGCATAATTGCATAAATGGTGACAGGCACCGAGACAGTGGCACCGCTGCAGTTATGTGGAATCAGTATTTCGTCTTAGTGATAAGCGGATCTCATTTCGCACTTCTCACATCCAATTTAGGGAGGGCGAGTGGTGTGCACGATTACATCAAAGAGAGAACTATCAAGATTGGAAAGTATATCGTGGAGACGAGGAAAACGGTTCGTGTAATAGCGAAGGAGTTTGGCGTATCCAAAAGTACTGTCCATAAAGATTTGACAGAGAGACTTCCTGAAATAAATCCTGAGCTGGCAAATGAGGTAAAAGAAATACTAGATTATCATAAATCTATCAGACATCTCCGGGGTGGAGAGGCTACGAAAATGAAGTACCAGAAGGAAGAAAAAGAAGGTGAGGCTGTTAAATAGGCCGACCTTCGAGAAAAAATCTCTGTGTGGAAAGAAAAAATGTTTTGAAATGGCCATTTTCAAAGACTTCTTGGAGCATTCTAAGAAAGTCGGGAAAAGGGCCATTTTTAATGGTCAAAAAGGCATACATTCTCTTTCAAGTAATTTTTTCCGACAAATTTCTACGTTTTTTAGGTTTAAAGTATGGAAATTTTAAGGAATATGGTACAATTAGCAATTAGGAAGTATGACCGTTTCAAGGAGGAAAGAAAAGAGAATGTTTGCTAGGGATATTGGGATTGATTTGGGAACGGCTAACGTGTTAATTCACGTAAAAGGCCGTGGAATTGTATTGAATGAGCCTTCTGTTGTAGCAATTGATAAAAATACAAACCGTGTTCTTGCTGTCGGAGAAGAAGCTCGCCGTATGGTCGGACGTACACCTGGGAACATTGTCGCGATTCGTCCGTTAAAAGATGGAGTAATCGCTGACTTTGACGTTACAGAAGCAATGTTAAAACATTTTATTAATAAGTTAAATGTAAAAGGCTTTTTATCAAAACCGCGCATTTTGATTTGCTGTCCAACGAACATCACAAGCGTGGAGCAAAAGGCAATCAGAGAAGCGGCTGAAAAAAGCGGCGGCAAGAAGATTTACTTAGAAGAAGAACCGAAAGTGGCAGCCATTGGCGCAGGAATGGATATTTTCCAACCGAGCGGTAACTTGGTTGTCGACATCGGCGGCGGAACGACAGATGTTGCCGTCCTATCAATGGGCGATATCGTAACTTCATCCTCTATAAAAATGGCCGGCGACAAGTTCGACATGGAAATTCTCAACCACATTAAGCGTGAGTATAAGCTATTAATCGGTGAGCGCACAGCTGAAAATATTAAAATCAACATCGGTACCGTATTTCCAGGATCACGCTCAGAGGAAATGGATATCCGCGGACGTGACATGGTCAGCGGCTTACCGCGTACGATTACCGTCCGTTCAGAAGAAATCGAAGGCGCATTACGCGAATCAGTGGCTGTGATTGTGCAAGCGGCTAAAAGTGTTCTTGAGCGCACACCGCCAGAACTATCAGCGGATATTATCGACCGCGGTGTCATCCTAACAGGCGGAGGAGCTTTACTCCACGGAATCGACACATTGCTTGCGGATGAGTTGAAGGTACCAGTCCTAGTGGCCGAAAATCCAATGGACTGTGTAGCAATCGGAACAGGCATTATGTTAGACAACATCGACCGAATTGCGAAAAGAAAACTTGGATAACAGGTAGGACATCTTACCTTATAAGTAAAACTCGCCGTAATGGGCGAGTTTCTTTATTAGGGATACTATCTCGTAAAATCTAAAGACTGACCTTAATCGAGTAATAGGCTTAAGTATCATAAGCGGAGATTTTCCGGTTAAGTAGAGAATGGAGCTTGTTTCGGGGTAAATAGGCGGAGGTTCTCCGCTTAAGCAATGAAAACTCCACCATTATCACGTTTTTGAACAAATAGGCGGAGTTTCTCCGTCTATTTAGGCATTTTTTAATAAAAAAAATAAGTTAAGCGGAAATTCTCCGCTTAATTACCCAAGATTTTTTTGGCTAGATCCCCTATATTTTTCGCCACTTTTTTCCATGGTAATACTTTTTCTGCAAAAATTACTGCTTATTCCCTAATTTTTTTATAAAATAGAGTATAATATTAGGTAAAATGAAAATATCAGCAGAAGATGACATTGAAAAGTCTTATACAATATAGATGGATTTCGGTTAAAAGGGGAATAAAGTATGTCAGTAAATCATCTAAAACAGGTGAAGACAAGAGAAGATTATAAACAGAAAAAAGTAGATGGGAAAAAGACTGTAGAAAAACCAGCTACTCAAAAAGCTTCTAAGGTCAAAAGTGCTCAAAAGGCCCGCAAAGCTGAAAATGTAAATAAGCGGATTCGGATCCGTCTTATTCCAATCTGGCTTCGCATGATCCTGTTGGTCGTATTTACTGGAGTCTTTATGCTGGCGGGTGCTGCGATTGGGTACGGTGTGCTCGGAAGCGGAGATCCTGGAGATGTGTTAAAAGGGTCCACTTGGACACATATAATTGACTTAGTAGAAAAAAAATAACGAGGAAGGGCACACATGCCCTTCCTTTTTGTATCCTCTTAATAGTAAAATGTATATATCAGTTCCTATGAGGAGGTACTAAAAATGTTAGACGTACAACAAATAAAAGAAATTATTCCCCATCGTTATCCATTTTTACTTGTAGATAAAATTTTAGAAGTAGAAGAAGGCGTTAAGGCCGTTGGTATCAAGAATGTGACAGCAAATGAAGAGTTTTTCAATGGTCATTTTCCTGACTATCCCGTTATGCCAGGGGTGTTAATTGTGGAGGCGCTGGCTCAAGTTGGTGCAGTTGCTGTATTGAAAAAAGAAGAAAATCGCGGCAAATTGGCATTTTTTGCTGGAATTGACAGCTGCCGGTTTAAAAAACAAGTAAAACCGGGTGATCAATTACGACTTGAAGTCGAAATCATCCGTTTGCGCGGTCCAATTGGAAAAGGAAAAGCAGTGGCAACCGTGGATGGAGAAGTAGCTTGCGAAGCGGAAATCACCTTTGCACTAGGAAAATAATCGGGGAAATCTCCGATTATTTTTTTGTGTAATAGTCCTAAAATTCTTGGGGAAAATAACAGAAGACCAAGTCAAACGGGTCAATATTTTTCCTATGGAAAGGGGCTTTTACGTTTGAAGAAAAAGCTGTTTTTAGTGCTATTAAGTGCACTTCTGTCAGGGTTTATGTTAGCGGGTTGTAATAATGATGATGATCAAAATCCACCGCCTCCAGTGAACGACGAAGTGGATACTCCACTTGATGATGATAACAACATGGATGGCAACGACAACAACGACAACAACGACAACAACGACAACAACGGTGATGATGGATTAAACAACACCAACACTCGTTACAACAACAACGACATTAACACTGACACCGACAAAGACATAATGAGAGACAGAAATACTCGCGGTGAAGAAATGATTGAAGACGACCGTGACGCTAACGACCGCAACAATAGGGATAGATAGTAAGTAGAAAGGGCCGGCTCATGCAGCCTGCCCTTTTTAATCATGTTTAATTTTTAATTTCGGTTTGCTTTTCATTTTGTCCTTAAATTCTTCCAGTAAAGCCTGACCGCCAAGACCCTTTTCAAGCAGACTATCGAGCAATAACTCGGAGTAATCACTTCTGTTTCGGCGTAATTGACCTTCAAACAGGACACTTATATGTTTTTCAAATTTGTGAAGTGAAGCAATTCTCGTTTGGAAATAGGCAGGAGTGTTTTCGCGCTTCGTGATGACAGCCTGTACAATGACCTCGCGGCTATCTTGCTGGACTTGTTTGAAGTAGTCATAAAGGGATAAATCCGTGTAAGCCTCAAGCAGCCAACTGGCACGTTCGTTTTCTTTATTGATAATTAATCCATCTTCTAATGGAATTTCCACCGTATTTGCACCGTCAACAACTTCCAAAGCGACTAACTTAAAGGTTTTCATTTGCGATCCCTCCACTTATCGATTCTCGTTCACTTTTTCTAAATTATAGCATAATCCTTTTGGAAACAAATGTCGAAAAATATTTGTCGTTTTTTGCAAGTCAGCATTTTGTTAAAATTTAGGACTTTCAAACTGGTTTTTTAGAGCAGGGGAAATGATGATTTTGGAGCAAAAGGCACCTCGGAAAGCTCTAAATGGCCGTTTTACATGAAGTGGGTGAAGGACTATGATTAAGCCATCAAAAGGAGAGGAGAGTTTTGTATGATCAATCAAGTCACGCTTGTAGGAAGGCTGACGCGGGATCCGGAGCTGAGAAAGACAAGCGAGGGGCTGCCCGTAACTACTGTGACGTTAGCAGTCAGCCGGCAATTCCGAAACCAGCATGGAGAAATTGAGGCGGATTTTGTTCAATGCACACTTTGGAAGAAATCTGCGGAAAATACGGCACAATACTGCCGAAAAGGTTCAGTCGTTGGGGTAACCGGCAGGCTGCACAGCCGTCATTATGAAAATAAAGAAGGAAAAAGGGTTTATGTAACGGAGGTGGTGGCTGAGCAAATTCAATTCTTGAGTGCAAAACCAAATTATAGTCCAGTAGTGCCAACGCCGCTAAGTGTTACGGTAACGAAGGAGGAGCTTCCATTTTGAGTAATCGTGAGGATGTTGCAGCCAGTTTAGAACAACTGCTTGAAAGTTTGATAAAAATGGTAGGACGTGCGAATCAGAATAATGATAAGCTGCAAAAAAGAATGAACGAGATGAACCAAAACATGGATAGTCTGCAGAAGAGAATCGGCCAGCTAGAATGGATAATGAAAGGGCAGTTAAAGGAAAGAGAATGGAGCCCAATCAGAAACTACCCCACACCACACCATACACACACACCATCACAAGTTCACGATCATATCTCCATTCACTTTTAAAAAATCATCATCCTTGAGACTCGGTATTTGAATAAAAATGGACTCCTAAAAGTTTTTTATAAGATTTCCCCGAAGGCAGATAAAAAGGCATTATCCCCAAAGTATCCCCATTTCCGGCCGGGCAGCGCCGGAATTTTTTTATCCATTTATTATGAATAATTTTTGTACATTGGGACAAACTAGTACAAAACCCCCTGTGTTTTATTTTTCAAGGCCGCTGATAATATGTCAGCGGCCTCTTTTTTTATAGTTACGATGGTCTTTACTAGGATGACATAAATTATACACATTTACCTCAATGAGAGCTTCAAAACCAGTAGAGGAAAAAGGGGTCTTGAAATTATTGTCGAATAATAAATATCGATGTAATTATTTGTCTTATTGGAGGTCATCAATCGAATGCCAAACTCACTAATTTTTATCGGAGAACGACCGAGTCACTTGGAAATGGAGATCAAGGGGAAACCAGATTTCTACGATGCTATTTTACTCTCTAAAAAGTCTCATCATCCAACATCAAACCTTTCCTACCATTCAATCCCTCTTACCCAATCACGAGTTACCATCCACATACGTGAGACTAACTCCCAATTTAATTGTCAACACCAATCATTACAGCTAATCGAAGGCAGGAAGCAGCTTTCCGAGGAAGATGCTTACGATATCTTCACCAACTTTGCCATTAAGGAAGACAACAAAGTAGCCTTTTTATTGATCGCGGGAAGAAAAAGAATGAAAACAAGTGAAAAAGACGAGCCGAAGGTATTGGCTGCCAGCAAGAAACTGGAGGTCTAGGGAAATGGAAGTTTTATGGTAAAGTATAAGGAGGTACTGTAATGAATCGCCTAAATCCATTAAATGATTTCTTGTTTAAAAAATTATTTGGAGACGAAAATGATAATGAACTGTTAATTGGGCTGCTTAATGCAATACTTAAAATAGACATTGTGAATATTACGATTGAGAATGAAAAACTCAACCGATTTAAGAAGGAAGAAAAATTAGGTGTTTTAGATATAAAGGCAAAAATGACTAATGGTGAAAAAATAAATATTGAAGTTCAACTATTAAACCAAAAAAACATGATTCCCCGAACTCTTTTTTATTGGTCAAAGCTATTTGTAGAGGATTTTGAATCTGGATGTTTATATAGAGAACTGAAAAAGACTGTAACAATCAATATTTTAGGTTTTAAGCTGGAAGAGTTACGGAATGAGAGTTTTCATTCCACCTATAAAATTGGCGAAGCACGATCAAAGAATAACTTAACAGATTTGCTTGAGATCCATTTCATCGAGTTTCCAAAATTCGAGGAAATTACGTACGATTTGAATAATCCACTTCATTGCTGGCTGCTATTTTTAAAAGAGGATTTACCTGAAAGTATACTAAAGGAGGTCTTGATGATGGATGTAATTAGTAAAGCCGAAGAGAAACTGACAATGTTAAGCGCTGACCCTGAGACTAGAAAAGAGTATGAACGGCGGGCAAGAGCTCTATCAGATGAACGGAGCAGATTAGAAGACGCGAGAGAAAGCGGCATAGAAAAAGGTATAGAAAAAGGGATTTTAAGTGTAATAAAAGGTCTAATACTAAAAGGCATGACCCTTGATGAAGCTGCAAAGCTTACCCCTTACTCAGCTGAGGAATTAAGCAGGATGATAAACGAGGTTGAAAAGTAGCCTTAAAATAGGATACACCATCACATAATATTTCAAAGGATTGACTAATTTAATCGAAAGGGGTTCCTTATAATGTTAAGCGCTGACCCTGAGACTAGAAAAGAGTATGAACGGCGGGCAAAGGCTCTATCGGATGAACGGAGCAGATTAGAAGATGCCAGAGAAAGTGGTATTGAGCAGGGCATAGAAAAAGGCCTGGAAAAAGGTATTATAAGTGTGATTAGAGGTCTTTTGTTAAAAGGCATGACACTTAATGAAACTGCAAAGCTTACTCCGTATTCAGTAGAGGAATTAAGCAGGATGTTAAAGGAAACAAAAGAGTAACAATATATTACAAGGAAATGACAAAAAAGAAGGGTTTCGGTTCCTGCCGAAACCCTTCTTTTGTCATTTGCTTCACATAATAGACAAAACTAAACCAAAATTGCCCTTTTTCCACCTTCTTTGCGCGTGCACAAACACGATATAGAAACCAACACAGCGCGTAAACCTACACTTTAGAAACAAACTGTCCACCCCACACGGACAAATAGGAGTAAATGTCCACGGGTGGTGACAGGCACCGCATAATTACCTATGTTTTTCATCTGTTTACATTGTTTTCCACTGTTATATGACAATTTGTGATAGAGTTTTAACATTTCTGTAATATAACTGGTACATTGTCATGGTATAAATAGATTAATAGAGAAGGGGGAAGCGTATGCAACTTTTAAAGCGTATGATTTTCATGGTTCTAACATGCGTATTATTGGTGTCAGGGACTGTTGTGGCACATGCAGAATCAAGTAAGGAAGCTTTACATAGTGTGGAGCAAGAACTTGAACAAAAGGCAAATGAGAAGAACTCTATTAATCAAGAAATCGAAAAGATTAAAAAAGAAATGGACTCTTTACAATCCTATATAGCACAAAATAAACAAGCGTTGGCAGAAACACAAAAGAGAATCGTGGAAACTCAACAACTGATTGAAAAGAAGAAAGAAGAAATTGTCGTTCTTCAGGATAAAATCCACAACCGTAAAGATGTTATGAAAAGCAGATTAGTGGCTTTACAAGAGGACGAAAAACTGAATGTAGCCATTAATGTCATTCTAGAATCTAAAAGTGTGGGAGATCTTATTCAACGTGCAAATGCTGTAACAACTTTGTTTAGCGCTGATAATGATATTATTGAAGATCAGGAAAATGATCTTGCGCAGATTGAAAAAGACAAAGAAGAAATTGCAAAGCATGAGGACCAACTAGCTGTAGAAAGGGAAACGCTTTCAAAACAGCAAAATGAACTTGCTCTAAATTTGCAAAAACACCAGGAATCATTAGCGGTTACGCAGCAAAAATACAGTCAAGTTGACCAACAAATGGCTGGGATACAAGCGGAGCTGCGAGCGGCACAAGAGAAGGTACGTCAAGAACAAGAGGCAGTTAGAGTAATGAGCGCGGCTAGCAAATCTGCTGCTCCTGCTGTTCCTGCAGCACCGGCACCGACGCCAACAACTACTGGTAAAGAAATGTATGTAACGTCAACTGCCTATAGCTATCAGTCTTCTGGTAGTATTACGTACATGGGATACAACATTAAAGAAAATCCAAATATGAAATTAATCGCAGTGGACCCTTCTGTTATTCCACTCGGCTCAAAGGTTTGGGTTGAAGGATATGGAGTAGCAATCGCAGGTGACACTGGCGGCGCCATCAAAGGCCATAAAATAGATGTATTAATGCCAAACAATGCAAAAGCATTTGCATGGGGCAGAAGAACCGTAAAAGTCGTTGTCTTACAATAGTAAACGTAAAAGAGACCTAACATCATAAACACGATGTCAGGTCTCTTTTTTTGTGTAAAAATCAGATCCGTTGTTTTGGTGCCTGTCACCACCGCAAGGTGGTGACAGGCACCAAATATACATCACTGTATAATTAACCTAAATATACCAAGTCTTTGAGTTCGTCTGTAGAGAGTTCGGTGATCCAGTTTTCGCTTTGGATAATTTGGTCGTTTAGGTGCTGTTTTTTCTCTAGCATGGCGTCGATTTTTTCTTCGAGTGTGCCTGTGCAGATGAGTTTGTGTACGTGAACGAAGCGAGATTGCCCGATTCGATATGCTCTGTCTGTTGCTTGGTTTTCAACGGCTGGATTCCACCAGCGGTCGTAGTGGATAACGTGATTGGCTGCTGTCAGGTTTAACCCTGTTCCGCCTGCTTTCAAGGATAATAGGAACACAGGGAACTCCTGATTCTGGAACCTTTCAATCATCCCATCACGCTGTGTTTTAGGTACACTTCCGTTTAGGAACGGCACCTCTACACCAAACTTCTTCTTGATGGCCGCGCGAATCATTTCACCCATTTCAATATATTGCGTAAAGATGAGACAGCTTTCGCCAGAGTCTAGGACTGCATCAACGAGGTCGATAAGCTTCTCTAACTTGTTCGAACGTTCAAGGAGCAGCCTGTCAGCTGACCTTTCTTTTAAATAAAGAGCAGGGTGATTACACAGTTGTTTTAACCTGCTGAGCATTTGCAGGATCAACCCTTTGCGCTCAAAGCCTGAAAGCTTTTCAATTTCAGCAAAGGTATCACGCACAAGCTGCTCGTATAACGAAGCCTGTTCAGTGGTAAGCGGACAGTATTCTTTTTGCTCCTGCTTATCTGGAAGGTTGAGGGCAACTTCTTCATCCTTTTTCGTCCTCCTCAGCAGGAACGGACGGATTAACGACTGCAGCTCATTGACCTTTTCTTTTTTCTCATCCTTTTCGATCGGGATGACGAACTTTTTCTGGAATTGGCCTAAGCTGCCAAGATAGCCATGATTGGTAAAATCAAAAATGGACCACAGCTCTGATAAACGGTTTTCCATTGGAGTTCCCGTCAACGCGATATGATGACTCGCCCGCAGCCTTCGAACCGCCTTTGACTGCTTCGTGCCCGCATTTTTAATATTCTGTGCCTCATCAATCGCAATCGAACTCCAAAGAATCGACTCAAACTCCTCTGAATCCATATGACTCAGACCATATGAGGTAAGGACAACATCCGCATCCTTTATTTTTTCCATAAAGGCTTCTTCCTTCAGACGGTTCGGTCCATAATGCAAATGCACATTCATCTCCGGAGCAAACCGTTCGAGCTCCTTCTGCCAGTTACCAAGCACCGAAGTAGGGCAAATTATCAATGCTGCCTTAACAGGAGTTTTTGGAGTGGCTGCCTTTTCTTTGGCACCTTTTTTAGGTTCATCCTCAGTCACCAATTCCGGAAGAGCTCCGATTTCTTCCTTCACCTTCAATAAATAAGCAATTAATTGCACCGTTTTTCCGAGTCCCATGTCATCGGCGAGAACGGCGCCAAAGCCATAATGGCGCAGGAACCAAAGCCAGCTCATTCCCAACTGCTGGTACGGCCGCAGCTCGCCCTGAAGCCCCTCAGGGACAGCTTCCAATGGAATCTCATGTACTTCGGAAAGCTGCTTGATCATCTTTTTCCACTGACTGTTCAATTCAATTTGAATTCGCGCGAAAGCCTTCGGATTCTCTAGCTCATCTTCAGAAGGCGTATCTTCAATCAGTTCCTGCTCAAGCAAATCTCTGACATGCAGGCCTTCTTTCTCAGCACGCCTCATCAAATCCTGAATTTGTCGAATAAAGCCCGGATCGAGCTTTACCCAGCGGCCGCGAATAAACACCAGTCGACGTTTTTCTTCGACAAGCTGGCTGAACTCATCCTCAGAAAAGTCGACACCGTTCATGGAAAAACGCCAGTTGAAATCAAGCATCGCCTGCAGTCCAACGAACGATGGCCGGTGGCTGGATGACCCTTTCAGGGAAGCCTTCACTTTCAAATTGGCATTCTTCATCGCCTGCCACCAGGAAGGAAGGAGGATCTCAACGTCCAAAGCGACAAGGGTTTCACTGGCCTCAGTTAAAAACATCCATGCTTCTTCCTCTGTGAGCCCAGCTTTCAACGTAACTCCGTCTTCACTCAGCCAAGGAATTAACCTTGCCCAGCGGCTTTGTTCAGCTTCAACTTTTTGTAAAAATGGCTTCCACCGTGCTGGGAGCTTGGCATCCAAACTATAAACATCATCGACATTCTTCTTACCACGCAAAAAAACATCCAAGTTCCAAGGACCCTCGCCATCGAGCGGTTCCTCCAGCCTCAGTCCAATCGTAAAAGGAGTGTCGCTTTCCTTGATTCCCACCCACTCAAGCCAGCTGTCCTCATCAAAATACCGTGCCAGCTCCGCACCAGAGATATTTTGTTTCCTCAGTAATGCCAGCTTTGGTCCAAACAACTCTTTCATCGCAGCATTGCGTGTTAAATAGGCATCTAAAGCATGATCATATAAGTCCGAGATAAATTTCTGTACCGTTTCGGAATCCTCCAGGTGCGGATCAACCTCCTGATCCCAAAAAGAAGGGTCAAATTCATCCACAACTCGGACAGGGAGCTTCCAGCGAAATTCACCGTTCTCCCAAACGGAAAAGTCCGGGAGCCAGTCTTTCTCAAGAATTCCTTCATGAAGAGCGTGAGCAGCAGCAAGGCAAATTTCCGATTGGTCATCCCAGTCCCAGTCAATAAACCGATTAAACGACTCCTTTGCAAAAAGAGAAACAAGGTGCCAGCCCGTGACCACAACACCCTCCATGTCATTTACAGACTCCGTCTCCAGAAGCGTGCCAAAAAAGCTCTCATCATGGCGGCCGAACAGCACATTCTTCCACTCAGAAGCAGGCAAAACATGCCCAAACTCATCCTGAGCAGCTAAAAAATAGCGGCCATCCTCCAATTTAGTTGTCAGAAGCTTGATAAATCTAGTTTTCAGCATCGCAAAGTTACTCCTTTTACTAGGGTGGGGGGACATCTCTTTAGAATGGGACTGTCCGCCTGAGGTGGACAGTGTCCACGAGTGGTGCCTGTCACCACAGAAAGACACTGTCCACGAGCGGTGACAGGCACCGCCCAGCATGGTCCCATTTATTCTTCGATAAGCTTGCTCCGTCTGCATTCTTCGTGGAAGGCGCGGAGTCTTTTGGTTTTTTCCATTAGGCTGTCGAGGAAGTATTGCCAGTCGTCGACGCGTTTGGTCTTCTTATATAATGTACGCAGTTTTTTTAGGTGCCGTACGGCTGCTTTGTAGCTGGAGCGGTTTTTTTGATTGATTTCGTTCAGTGCGGATTGGTGCAGCATCCCTAGCAGCACTTCCGGTTTTTCTTTTTCAATCACTTTAACGCGCTCCCTTGGCAAATCGTAAAACTTCCACCCCATAAAGGCCTGGAGGTCACCCCATTTGTCGTACTGCTTCCGTTCAAATAACAAAAATTCATACTCAGTATAGCTATAAGGCAGCGTCGCCAGCATCGTCCGTTCATATAATTCAAACTTACCATTTTCCGTTACATATGGGCTAATCGCCTTAAGTGACGACCGCGTGAAGGACGCACAAGAATGATACGTACGCAGGAAGTCTAAATAACCCTTAAGGTTAGATGAAAACAGCTCAATATACGGCCCGACTCGTTTCCACGCTTTATTCTGTGACAACAGATCAATCCAATGGAGCATATAAGGGGTAATCACTTTATCATCCATTTTATTAATCAAATCTAATGCTAGTTCATCCTTTTGCTGCAAAACGCTGATATGTATCCCAGCCACCATGAGCGGATTTGGATTTTCCCACTCCTCCAGCGACTTCATTCGTTCATTAATCGCTAAGATTTCTTGATCACGCCATTCTTTCTTTTTAAAAAGGTTAGTCCAGAGGAGGCGGTAGAGATAGACTCGTTCCTGCTCAAGTCCCGTAGCTGATGTCAAAAGCTCAAACACTTCGTCCTTTAATTTTAAAATAAAATCGTCGAAGTCAAACGGAAGTGACTGAACTCCAATTTTCAAAACGAGCTCATCGGCATCCTCGATTAAATTATGGAAAACGGAAAGGTATGCACGTCTAACGACATCCTCTGCAAACCCTGAGTCTTCTGTCAGAGCCGCCAGCTTTTTAAACGAAACCACGATTCCAACCATTTCATACAGCAGGCGCCATTCCTGTTCCACCGGAGCGCTTGCTCTAATCCGCCGTTCATAAATATTGAAAAGCTCAGCAATGATAAAAGGGCTGGAGTACTTTTTCGAATTAAGGATGGTATCGAAGCTCACTTCGAAAGATTCAACCCAGCGCCCATAATCAGGCTTCATGACACCGTTCGCCTTTATTAAATCCTTTGCTTTCTGAAGACCCCAGTCAGCAACGTCATTCTTTTCCTTCATCGGCTCCCGCCATTCCGCGACCCACTCTGCGACACTTCCAACACGTGAATAGGCAGCAAAAAACACAGCCATCTGATGGCGGCATAATCCCTCGTGCGGGCATGTACAGCTGCTAAGCGACAAACTTGTGAAATGGAGCTTCACATAGCAAGGCGTCACATCCTGTACCATCGCCGTAATTTGGGCATTCCATATTTGTACTTGCTTGACCAGCCCTTGCCGGTACAGCATGAGGCCCTTTTGAACGAGCTTCACATCATCGGCAGCATGCGGATGCAGCAATTCTTTTATCTCTTCTGCAAGAAGTTCGATCCGTTCGTTAGCAGTCGTTGCTCCCAAAGCCACGACCCCCTTTTTTAGAAAAATCCATATTCCTATATTATACCCAAAAAATGGACTTTAGAGGAGAGAAAAAGGTATTTCTCCTCAAGACCGGTTTTTTTATAAAAATAATCGTGGTTTTCAGGGCTATAAATAAAAAAAGTCCAGGCTCGATTGACGCCTGGGCTTAGGTATTTTCCATTTCGGCTGTTGTGTTAATAGGTTGATTCTGTCCCAGCTGCGTTGAGACGTATTCAAATAGGTGAGTAATATATTGTGTAAGCTCGAAGCCCTCTTCATTAGCAAATTGAGATAATAGCAATTTAGATTCTTTCATTCTACTTTCCCCCTTAAAATTACTTTCTATCATCATTCTTACCAATCTATCATTCTCGTATACATCCAAAATCATTTTGGTTCAAATTACCCGCGACCTCATTATTCTGCTATAACTAAAATACCAAATTTTGTGAAATATGCCGAAAAACCCCCAAATCCAAAGAAAATGGCTGTAATATATTAAAAAGAGAGGATGGGCGCAATGAGACAGAGAACTGAGTATAAATCCCCATATGCAGCAGCGGTATGGTCGATGGTCTTACCGGGGTTTGGACAGCTTTACAATAAGGATTACATCATTGGTTTTGTGTTGATTGGCTTTGAAATTCTCATTAATCTATACTCGAACTTGAACCTAGCACTACTTTATTCTTTTACTGGTGATTTCTCCCAAGCCCACAGTGTCGTTAATTACAGGTGGGGCATGTTTTATCCCTCACTCTATGCTTTTTCCATTTGGCAGGCGTTTAATTCAGCCAAGGCCAGCAATGCCAAGGCCCTCGATCGGATAATAAAACGAAGATCTTACTATACAGGCTTTTTCATCGGTTTGGTGGTAGGCATGGATTTTGGACTATTTTGGCATGACCTTCCCTATTTGAACCAATTTAAGGTCCTAAGTATCCTAGATCTGCCTGTGTTTAGCGGCCTGACCTTCGGACTCCTGCTCGGCTTTCTTGGAAACTATCTAGAAAAAACAATTTATCGAAAAAAGAAGGCAGCAGACCAGTTAGCCTAATGAATGACTGATTGGAGTTTGTCCATTTATAAGGTATGTCCATGTCAGAGATTTTGACACGGCGCTCACGAAAAAAACCAGTCCCAGCAATGCCGGGACTGATCAAATTTTTTATGATAAATCAATTGCTGCCTCAGTTTCTTGTGTTACCCCTGGTTCCGGTGTTTTTGTATCTTCTGCAAACCGCTCCAAACCACCCGTGGCACAAAACAAAACCAACGCAATAAACAATGCAATTAAAACTCTTTTCATCGAAATGATCCCCCAATTATTCCCTTTATATCTCTACTTAATAAGACGTATGTAAGCGGCAATTAGTTCCATAAAACAATTTGACAAAATTCGCAGGATGAAAAACTCCTTAGGAGGCAAACTTTAGTGTGTTGCTTTTCTAAAATACATATGTTATAGTACTTTTTGTTCAAATGACCAAATTAGTATTTTAGTCAGTTTTTTTAAAAGTGAGGTGTGTGGATGTGGCAGTGATTGATCGGAAGAAATTGATATTAGAGGCAGCAGCAAAGTCTTTTTCCTTATATGGCTATAAGGCAACAACGATGGATCAGGTTGCAAAGCTGGCCAATGTGGGGAAAGGAACCATCTATACCTTTTTCAAAACAAAGGAAGAGTTATTTGAAGAAATCATCAACTCGTTAATCGCTGATATTCGATTCGAAGTGGAAAGCGTATTGGATGAGTCAGCCTCGATTCTTGAAAATGTGAACAGCGTATTAGTTCGGGTTCATGCGTTCCGGGAATCGCATCAATTGACGATAAAATTGATTCAGGAAGAACGCGATATGGGCACACAAACTGTCGTCGAAGCGATGCAGCGGGTGGAGCAATCAATCATTCAGTACATGAAAGCAATCATTCAAAAAGCAATCGATAAAGGGGAAATCAAATCCTGCGATCCAGAAGTCACGGCTTTTGTGATGCTGAAAATGTACTTTTCCTTGGTAATCGACTGGCAGAGGAACCATCCACCATTAACAAAAGAAGAAATCGCAAAGCTCTTTGAACTTTACTTACTAAAAGGCTTGTTAGCATGAGTCTTTTATTTTGCAGTAAAATGACCGGTTGAACAGAACGGTCACTTTTTATACTTAAAAATGACTAAATGAGAAAAATAGTCACTTTTGAAAATGTGGGCTTTGGTATGATTCATTTTTTCGAATAGGTATGAGAAGTCATAAGCGGAGAATTTCCTGTTAAGGTATAAGCGCAAGCTTAAAAGGCAGATATAAGCGGAGGTATTCCGACTAACGATTTGAAATAAGCCAAGATTCAAAGATTTATCGACGATAGACGGAAAAACGTCCCTTATTTCAAACAAAAAACAAGAAAATACCTATTTAACCGGATATTCTCCGTTTATTTTTCAAAAACACAAAAATGTATCGGAGGTAAGTTGAATGAAAGGACTTAAGGCAGAATTAAAAACAATCCTTTCCAATCGCAAGGTGCTCATTCCCATCATCGCCATTCTCTTTATTCCCGTTTTATATGCCGGGATGTTTCTGTGGGCGTTTTGGGATCCGTATAAATATTTAGGCGACCTGCCTGTGGCGATTGTGAATCAGGATGAAGGGGCTGTGCTGGATGGTGAGCAGCTACAGATTGGGGATGACCTGGTCAAAAGTCTGAAGAAAAGCAATACGTTTGATTTTGATATTGTAGATAAGAAGCAGGGCTATCAAGGCTTGGAGGATCAAGAGTATTATATCCTGGTCGAAATTCCAAGCAATTTTTCAAAAAATGCAACAACCTTGCTGGAGGATCAACCGGAAAAGTTAGAAATCAAATATGTTCCGAATGAAGGGGCAAACTTCCTTTCTGCGCAAATTGGTGAAACCGCGATGAAGGAAATCAAAGCGGAGATCTCAAAGGAGATTGTCGCAACATACTCTGAAAGTATTTTTGAAAAAGTAACCGAAATGGGTGATGGGTTAGCCCAAGCAAGCGAGGGTGCCGGCCAAATCAAAGATGGTTCAGCAGAATTAAACGAGGGTGCAGGACAAATCAAGGAAAACCTTGAAACCTTAGCAAGCAAATCGATTGAATTTGAAGAAGGAATCAACAGTGCCGCATCGGGTTCAAATGAGGTAGCACAAGGTACGGCGGCGATTCAACAAGGATTACAAGAGGTTGACGAGAAACTGCCGCAGCTGGTGACAGGCACCGAAAAAGCACAAGCAGGGGCTGAGCAAATCAAAGAAGAATTGCCAGCAGGAATTGCAGCCGGAATCAACTCTCAGTTAGCGGGCAGTACAGAGAAATTAAACGATGGTATCAATCAATTTGAAACTCAGTTAGGCGCTGGATTATCTGCGCAAATTGCGGACCAGATGATTGCACAGCAGACAGCCAAAATGCAGGAACTCGCTAAAGCGTTAATCGCCAATGGTGTTCCCGCTGAAACGGTGACAGCCATTATGGAACAACAGACTGCGCCATCCAAGGCAGAGGTGGAGCAGCAGGTTTCACAAGCAATCACTCCTGGATTGCACCAGGGCTTCACGCAGTTTAAAACACAGGTAAACGAACAACTGCAGGGAGCGACATCTGGTTTAGAAACACAATTGAAACAACAAACAGACCCTGTCTTTGATCAATTAATTGGCGGCATTGGCGAAATCAATGAGAACCAAGTGAAGCTGCAGCAAGGAATTCACCAGCTTTATGAAGGCTCGAACGCATTAACTTCCGGTGCCAACCAGCTGACAGCCGGTATGGGAGAATTGTCATCGGGCGCAGGTAAAATAACAGAAGGAACCGGAAAGCTAGCAGATGGTTCTGCTGAATTACAAGCAGGAACGGAAAAATTGCAGGACGGAACTTCAGAGTTAAACGAGAAGCTGTCAGACGGAGCGGAAGCAGCGAACAGTGTAGAGGCGGATGATGATACGTATGATATGATGGGCGAGCCTGTTAAGGTGGATAAAAATGAGATTAACACCGTGCCAAACTACGGTACCGGCTTTGCACCTTATTTCATCTCACTTGGATTATTTGTCGGTGCACTCATAATCTCAATTGTTTTTGGTCTAAGGGAACCCGCAGTCAAACCGGCTTCGGCTTCACAATGGTTTTTCGGTAAGTTTGGCGTCATCACTATTATTGGTGTTGTTCAGGCGCTATTAGTCGATTTTGTGTTACTTATTGGCTTAGGAATTGAAGTACAAAGCTTGCCATTGTTTATCGTAACAACGATTCTAACAAGTATGGTGTTCGTGACATTGATTCAATTGCTGGTCACAACGTTAGCGGATGTTGGCCGATTTATCGCCATTCTCATCCTAATCATGCAATTAACTACAAGCGCGGGAACTTTCCCACTTGCGTTAATACCAGAGGCGCTGCAGCCATTTAATGCATTCTTCCCAATGACATACAGCGTCCAGGCGTTTAAAGCCGTGATCTCAAGCGGCGACTTTGCTTACATGTGGCAAAACAATCTAGTATTGCTCGCTTACATGGCTGGCTTCATGATCGTGACATTTATCTTCATTACAGTAAGTTTCAAGCGTAATAAGAGCAGTGACACAATTATCGAACAGGCAGCGTAAAAATGGAAAACACCGAGTTCGCTTAGGAGGCGGATTCGGTGTTTTTTTTTACAGTGTGGGGTGGGGATGTTGTACCTGCCTCATCAATTCCCAGCCGCCAATAGAGAATCTATCGAAGCCCAACCTCAAGTTTTTTGAAAGTAAATACGATTACCCAAAGGGCACACCCTGTTAGGATAGATGCCCACCAAGAAAAGTGGAAGGAGGGGCCGAACTCTGGGATCAACATGGTTGGAGCAATGATAAGTCCCATGGAGATTGCTCCGAAGAGACCAACCTTTACCATGTCTTTCGTTTCATTAGCATGTTCATTAAACAAAGAACGTTGGATGGTTCTAAAAATAAACCATACGCCGAATGCAACGGATCCTAAGATTAAGGAAAGTGTCAATAGAGAGGAGAACAGATAAACACTTGAATCCACAGCTTCATTCTTAATTTGAGAACCTAGGAGAATAGCCACTCCGCGAATCATAAGCATCCAACTGAACAGATCCAGAACAAGCCTAGAAACAAATGGAATGACGTTTCGTTTCTTTTCCTTCGGTAAGTTTAGAACAATTTCATCTGCATACTGTTTAGGGTCTTCCCCGAAAATGTCCCGAGCGCTCTTGCCTTCGTTTTGGCCATCAAGAAGATGGTCGAGCATTTCCATCAACACTTCCTCGGATTGCTGTTCGGACAGTGTTAATTGCAGACGAATATATATGAGCATGTCACTATAGTATTTTTCATTCTCGGGTGTGAGTTGTTCCCGTTTTCTATTATTCTCCTCAATTAAATGTTTCGCCTTCATTCTAATCTCCCCTTAAATAAAGAATTAACTGGTCCGACCATCTCTTTCCATTCTGTAACGATAATGTCTAGAGATTCCTTGCCTTCTTTTGTTAAAAAATAATACTTTCGGTTTGGTCCCGATTCAGAGGGCTGCATTTCTCCCCTGATAAGACCGTTTTTCTGTAAGCGTAGCAACACGGGATAAATCGTACCCTCGCTGACATCGCTTAAACCAAATTCCTGAAGCTTCTTAGATAATTCATAGCCATATACCGGTTCTTTTTCAATAACAGCTAAGACACAGCCATCCAAGATTCCCTTTAATAACTGACTTCTTAAGGACATGGATTTGCTCCCTTCCTAAACCTTTCAGCTATATTGCTAAACAAGATAGCTGAGTAAAAAAACAGCTACTTGGTTATACATAGTAGCTAACTTTAGATTACCTTTTTATACCATTCTTGTCAATAGTAAGTCACAACAAGATGGTGGCGTGGAATTAGTTAGGCATATAAACAAAGTACATAAGCAGGGAAGATTGCAAAATCCGCAGGTGAAGGAATCATTTTGGCAGGCGAGAGTAGGAATCGAGGTACAAAGCTTTTATGACTGCCCGCAATCAAACCATGTAACTCAAACTCTACATGTTGTTGAGTTTGTTGATTTAAATGTTGAGTTTCGTGTTATACTAAACAAAAAAGAGTAAAGGGGTGATGTTATGGTTATTAAAGAATGGCGGACAGCTGAAGGATTGTGGAAGAGCATATTAATTTTAGTAAAAGGACAGCATTTTCCAGAGGCCTATGAAGTGATGAAGGTAATTGCTAATCAAGCTTTGCAGTCGATTAGTGGTATGAGTGTTTTCCCTGCCTTTTCGATTCCTCTTGATAAGATAATAGACGAAAAAGAGATACTCATTATGCAATCCATGTCAAAAGAGATAGATGAATTAATTCAACAGAAGGATAAGGAAGGGGCAGCAGACCGAATTACGGAGTATTTGGGGAGCATCATTCATTTGTTTTCTGAATCACATACAGAGGCTGAAACCATGTATAAGAAAGTGGTAAAGGCACTTATTGAAAGCAAAATGACTGATTCTGTTTCTGCCCAGATTAGTAAAATCTCAGAACCTGCAGAAATCTACAGCTTGAGTACGGAATATACGAACCGCGATTATGCAACAACAAGTGAAGCAGCAGAGATTGGAGGAGTGTCAGACCAAACGATTCGCCGCTGGTGTGAAAAGGGAAAGTTCCCAGGTGCCTATCAAACCGAAGGCGGTCACTGGAGGATTCCACAAAAACTATTCAAAGTAACATTGCAGCAGGCAAGAGAAGCCAATGCCTTCATGAAAAAAGTAGATGAAGACACCCGTAGACAGTTAGGAGATGATATAGATGAGTTCGACATCGACATCGATTACTCCTAAAGCACTTCTCGACACGACGGTGTTGTGTGGTGCCTTACTGACCAATGGTGTCAATCGTCAAATACTCTATTCTGCACAATTAGGATTCTATCAGCCTGTTATTTCTAATGTGTGTTTGCTGGAATTTATACGGAATGCTGCAGAAGGTATTGGGAATAGAAAGAAGAAAAAGGTATTTGATTGGGAGACGATTGATTCGTTTTTAAATCAATTCGTCTTTCCTGCATTACAAGATGAAGAAGTAACCAATAGTGTTGTCTCCCGTAATAGTTACGAAGTTATTAAAATGCTTACAAAAATGTCTTCAATTTCGATTGGAGATGCCCTCCTCAAGATTTCCTCCTGTACAACAGACCAAGCGCAAGTAATTGTCCATCAATATGATATGCAACTTCCTCTAGAGCTTTTTGATATTCAAGATTTCCATGTATGGACTACAGCCATTGAAACTCGGTGTAATTACATAGTCACACGAAACACCAAGCGTTTTCCTTCTAGAATTGGCTCCATTGTTAGAATTGATCCAATAGACTTTATTGAAAATTTAGGAGGCAATTAAGGCCTTGTTCCGGATATAAATTCCATTATTTCCAGTGCTAACATGCCGAAATTTAAATTTACGTACCGTTATGTTTAGAAGGACTTTCCCTAATTGAACAAGAAGAATAATAAGGGTAGAGGGGGAAGTTTAAAATGATTAAAGCAGTATTATTCGATTTAGATGGAACATTGTTAAATCGGGATGAGTCGGTAAAAAGGTTCATCCATACCCAATATGAAAGATTAAATAGAGTGGTAGGTCATATTCCAAGAGAGACCTATATCAAGAGATTTATAGAATTAGACCAACGCGGCTATGTATGGAAGGATAAGGTATATCAGCAATTGGTTGGGGAATTTCAAATCACGGTGATGACATGGGAAGAGCTTCTACAAGATTATATCGCTGGATTCAAACATCATTGCGTTCCATTTCCAAATCTCATAACCACACTGGAAAAATTAAAAAACTACAACATACGATTAGGCATCATTACAAATGGCAGGGGCCAGTTTCAGCTCGATAATATTAATGCGTTAGGGATAGAAAAGTACTTTGACACCATTCTAATATCGGAATGGGAAGGGATGAAGAAGCCAAACCCCGAAATTTTTAAGAGGGCACTAAAGCAGCTGAATGTTTCGCCCCACCAAAGTGTATTTGTCGGGGACCATCCTGAAAATGATGTGAAGGCTGCCCAGAATATAGGGATGATAGGCATTTGGAAAAGAGACCCGCAATGGAATCAGGTGGAAGCGGATTACATAATAGAGGATCTAGCGGATTTGCTTTTATTTTTAAAAAAGGAGTACGTAAAATGAATTCATTTCAATACCCTAAACATTGAGGATGCTTTTTCATTTATGAAAAATAAGGCTGTGTTAAATTAGGCTGTTGATTTCACTATGTTGAAAAATAAGCGGAGAAATTCCGGCTAATTTAAAAAATACTCCTATTTCATTAAATATAAGCGGAGGTTCTCCGGTTATTTTATCCAAATCAGTGGATTTTGGTCTTTTTAGAGACGTTAACCGGAATATCTCCGCTTATAACAGCACCTTATGCATCCTCTATATATATTAGCCGGAAATTCTCCGACTATTAATTCGCCATTCACATACCTACACGAAAATCAACAATGAATGATAACAGAGCCAAAAATAAAGGTGTAAATGTAATATCTGAGATTCAACATAATCACTATTTTACTTTCAAGGATCCTGATGGAAATATGTTAATGATATGTAAATGTTCCACTGCTGTTTGAGGTTTCTATGCCTTTTCCATTGTCAGCTTAATCCCAAATCCAATCAGGACAGTTCCGGTTATTCCTTCTATCACACTTTGAGTTTTGGGTT
Source organism: Neobacillus niacini (assembly GCF_019749295.1). GTDB lineage: Bacteria > Bacillota > Bacilli > Bacillales > Cytobacillaceae > Neobacillus > Neobacillus niacini_D. The sequence continues at coordinate 230,821 of NZ_JACWFG010000002.1, read as the reverse complement.
TTTTCATAAAAGCACGAATCTGGTCAAGCAGGTAGATATAGAACAAAAACCAGAGCGCGGTTAACAGCATATACGTGATTCCCATGATGAGAAAGGGAAGAAAAGATTGGCTGCCGGACTCTACGAATTGAGGCAGGAAAGTCAGGAAAAATACTGCTACTTTTGGATTTAAGAGGTTGGTAAGGAACCCCTGCTTAAAACAGGACTTACCTTCATACTTGCTCTCGGCAGGTATGTCGCTGGCTGTTGTTTTATTCTGCTTCAACGCCCATAATGTCTTGATTCCTAAATAGACCAAGTAAACCGCACCAAAGTATTTGAAGATAGAAAATAGAAAGGCTGACTTCACAATAATCGCGGAAAGTCCGACAACCGCAGCAAGAGTATGAATGAGAAGGGCGCAGCACGTACCCAAAATCGTTTTAAACCCGCCGGTTCTCCCTACTGTCAGCGTATTCTTGGTGGCAATAGCGGTATCAGGGCCAGGCAAAATAATCAGTAAAATACACATAATCACAAACAAGCCAAAGTTCTCTATGTCAATCACACCTTTCTAAAAAAATGGTTAGAATTAATTTACCATAAATAGTTAGAATAGTGTAAAAATATTTAGACATTCTCAGGCTTTAATGACACCGTACTAAGGATGCCAGATTTCCTCTTCACCCATGCTTAAAGGTGAAGCATATGAATTGATGAAAAATATGTAAACCGGAAACAGAATGCAAGATCCAAATATTAAAAGACTAAATCTCGGAAAAAGCGTCACCCCTGCATTAAGAGATGTGAAAACAGTGAAGAAATAGAGTAAAACAATAAAATAAGGCACCCAAAGAATAAGTGTCCAAAAACTGCTTTTTCTGCCTAATTTCCACTTCCTTGTTAAGTTAATAAAAATAAGTGTTGCAAGAAGGAGTCCAATAACATTAATAATGGCAATAACAATGTAAACATGATCCCATTCCCAGCCGTACGCCTCACTAATATGTGAAACATTGATGATGAGTTCAATGGCAATAAACAACGCTAACGCGTATAGGGCACTAATACTATTTAACTTTATAAACAACATCATAACCTCCGTAACTGAGTTTAGCTCGTATTCCATTATACCCATTCTTAACGTAAACTGCTCTGAATTAGAATCTGAAAGGGAAAAGGCGAGAATGTTCCCGAACCACCGAGCGTTGAAGGTATTTTATTGTATGGCCGTTAAAATCCTGGCCTGTTTTTATTCATTGTGCAGGGTTGAGAATTCATAGACGGAGAATCTCCGCCTATTGTTATAGTGGGACCTTAAGAGGCAGGGATAAGCGGAGATATTCCGCTTATCCGCTTTAAATATGACAAATTCAAAGGATTTGGATACATTAGGCGGAAAATCTCCGCCTATTTTTAGGGAAATATGAGTATTTCCCAATTTAAACGGAGAATCTCCGCTTATTTTCCAAACAGCTTACCTCATACATTTCTTCAAATCAATAATGCTCTGCAGGTGCATGCCTTCATGAAAAATGGTTCGAATCAACACCTGCTCGATGGTATGCATGCCCATTTCGGTTGGCGGGAACTCTTCCTCTAAACGGTGACCATATGTATTCTTAATGTCAGTTGGCTGTTTTTTTAACAGCTCTTTCAGCTCTTCAAACGATGGCGTATCAGATGTGAAGTCTGCTGGGGAGGTTCCATAACCAAACCACCCATGAAAGGATTCGGGAACATCGGCCTTTCCCTTCGTTACCGCCTGGATCCACAAATACTGGTCGAGGTAGATATGCCCGAGGTTCCAGCGAATATTATTATTGAATCCCTTAGCTATCACTTCTGCCTCTGCTTCCGTTACATTTTCCACTACTCCTAAAATATAACTTCGATACGATTCTAACTGGGTAAATAATACTTCATGACGGCTTTCCATCCACATTCCTCCTTTTTTCACTAGCAAAGTATTCGTTATAACAGAGAGACTTCCTGCTATTTTTATCAAAAAAAAACTGACTACTAAAGTCAGTTCAGGGGACGCCAGGTGCTTCCTCGCGTCTTCTATAGTATATTCAGAGTGATGGTAAATGTTCCAAAAGTTGGAACCTTATTAAAAGGATATCGTATATATTAATAGAAAGAAGAGTACTAGGATTAAAAGGTGTGTGAATATGATTTTTGAAAAATTAATTTCATATGTTGAGGATATTAAAGTACGGAATCACAGCAGCGGTGCGGCGCTCGTGATCATAAAAGACAATCAGGTAGTTCTGGAGCACTATAGCGGCCGCCATTCTCATGCAGATGCTTCCCGGCTCATTGATGAAAACTCTCAATTTAATGTCGCTTCGGCGAGAAAAAGTTATTTGGGCTTATGCGTCGCATATGCTGTACATGAAGGGAACCTAAGGTTGGATGACCTTGCAGTGGATTACTTTAAAGAATACGACCCAGAAGTACTGGGCAGAACAACGATCCGGCATCTCGTTACCCATTCCCACGGGTTACATGAAAACGAGGATGGGACGATTTTTCGAGAGTTCCCACCCGGACAGGATTGGGCATACAGAGGAATTAACATAGTAATGATGACGAAGTTAATAAACAAACTTTATCAAAAAAGCTTTCCTGAGCTTTTAAACGAAAGAGTATTTCAGCCTCTAGGTTTGAAGGAAACAGCTTGGCAGACAAAGCCCAGCGAGAAACTAGTACCGCTCATTGATGATCCCAATGAACCTGCTTCCTATAAACTAGGCCAGACAAGTGACGGGACCGAATCGAATCTTCACACCTCTGCACGCGAGTTTGCGTTATGGGGGAATCTTCATTTAAACAAAGAATTGGTAGCTGAAGAAGTAATTAAATTAGCCACACAAGTTCAAAATCCTCCTTATAAAAATAAAGATCTGCCGCAAAACGGATTGTTCTGGTATGTGCAAGGTACACCTGCGAGTAGAAGTGAGATAGGAGACAGAGTACCGAAAGGGTCTTATCAGATTCTAGGTATAAACGGGCCAACGCTGCTTGTCATTCCAGAATACAATGTTGTCGTCGCAAAAATGTATAACAAAAGATATAACTACGGGGGCGCGAATTATCTCTATTATTTAAGGGTGTTTAGTAATTTGGTTGCTGATATATGGAGGGGACAAGGGTGAAAGTAAAGAATAAGCTGGTCCGAATGTCAAAGATTCTTTCAATGGCCTTCGTAATCTTCGTACAAATTTACTGGTATAAAATCCGTCGGAAACCTGCATCGGAATGGGAAGTACTCTGGGGGAAAATAGGTGCACGCTATCGAAATACGTTGTTTGAATTAGAGGGCTTATTGATAAAAGTTGGACAATTTCTCAGCACACGTGCCGATTTGCTGCCAGAAGCGTTTATCAGCCAAATTGAAGATCTAACCGATAAAGTTCCACCTTCAGACTGGAGTGAAATTGAGACCATCCTTGAAAGCCAGTGGGGGAAGTCCTTAAAGGAAAACTTTCTTTCTATCGAGAAAACCGCGATTGCTTCTGCCTCGATTGGTGAGGTGTATCAAGGAGTCCTAAAAGATGGAACGAAGGTTGCGATTAAAGTAAAACGCCCTTATATCGATAGTATCGTCCAAACTGATTTCACCGTTTTAAGTATTATCATTTGGTTTGCTGACCATTTTGTACCGATTCCAAAAGGGTTCATTAACTTCAAAGTCCTGTTTCAGGAGCTTAAACAAGTCATCCAGCGTGAGCTGGATTACGCAATGGAGCACGATACAATCCAATTTTTTAAAGAACGATTTAAAGATATGGATAGTGTGAAGATTCCTGCTGTTTATTCGGAGCTGTGTACGTCAAATGTATTGGTGATGGAATGGATGGACGGTATCCGTCTTACCGATTTCGTGGGATTGGAGGCTGCAGGGATCGATCGCGAGGAAGTGGCGCAAGTGCTGATGAAGGTGTTTCTTCCGCAATGGCTTGAGCCTGGAAAGTTTCATGCTGACCCGCATCCCGGGAATGTGCTCGTATCAAACGAGGGGAAAATCATTTTGCTCGATTTTGGAATGATTGGCGAGATTAGCAAGAAGGATGCTGCCCATTTTCAAGGGTTAATAGAAAGTTTTCTTTCAAAAAATTATGCCAAAGCTGTTGATTGTCTATCACAGTTAGGGTTTTTACTGCCGGAAGCCGATTCAAGAACGATTCAAAGGCTGTTGGCGGAGTTGGTTTCCTTTGAACCTGAACAATTAAAGCAAATGGATATGCTGGCACTTAAAAAGGAAATGAACGATACCATTCAGGCCCTTCCGATTCAGGTGCCGACAAGGTTTGTGTTTTTAGGACGCTCATTTGTCACGATTGAAGGAATCATTCGAAATCTGGCACCTGAAGCGGAGCTGCTGGATTTAGGGAAACCCGTTTTTATGGAGTGGCTGGAGAAACAAGGGAATACGAAATGGACCTTTATTTGGAAATGGATTCAAGCGCAGCCTGCCTTTAAGCTGGTCCATTCGGTTACCGAATTTTTTAATACACCCCAAAGACTTGAAGAGTTAAAAGAACTAGAACAAAGAAGGCAATTTCAATTTGTCATTTTTGAAAATAATAAAAAGCGGTTATTTCAGATACTCCTGCTTGGGGTCATCGGAATGGCAGCGGGTTTTTATACCTCGCACGCAATCATCCTGAACCTATCAGCTGGCGGCACTTCTTTGGCTCTTGTAGGATATATGATTTGCAGCATGAAGCAGAGAAAATGGTTAAAGTATATGCATGAAAAACGAAGAGAATAGGAGAGTGGAACATGGGCGTAGTATTTTACGGGGCGATCAGTTTGGATGGCTATCTGGCACGTGAAAATCATAACTTGGATTGGTTATTTGGAACGGATGGGGAAGAGGAAACGGGCTATCAAGAATTTTATGATTCTGTAGATATGATTCTGATGGGGCGTAGCACGTATGATCAAATTGCCATTCTGTCACCAGATAAATTCCCTTATGAAGGGAAGCCTTGTTATGTCTTTTCGCGCAAGTTAACTGGCTCGACGAAGCATGTAACCTTCATTAATGAAGATATTGCCGGCTTCACACAATCTCTGAAAGAGCAGGCAGAGGGCAAACGAATTTGGGTGGTAGGCGGGGGTGAGGTGCTGCAGTACATGCTAAAAGCAAAACTGGTGGATGAGTTTATCATCCAGATTGCTCCTGTCGTGATTGGACGCGGAATCCCGTTATTTGTGCCAGGGGACCAAGAAAACGAGCTCACGCTGGTCGATGTTCGGCGTTATAAGCAATTTGCAGAATTGCATTATCAACTAAAAACACGTTGATATTCCCGTGGTCCCTAGCAGGTAATTATCTTGTTGTTTCCTGATATGTGACGTTCGTGACTTGTTCTGTTTCTTTGTTAAATTCAATATTTACATATACACCGAATTCCCTTTGAGGATCTTTTAACCAAAATTTAAATCTTTCAGATGAGGTAAGATCTCCATTATTTCTTCCAACATAGAGATAATCAACAACCTTGGCATTTGGATACTTGGCCTTCACCTTATCCATTGCAATCACACTCCACTTCGCATACGGAGGTGTCGGCTTTTGCTGAGCATGTGCGGAATGTTCAAGAGCGAAAGGAGTGGAAAAAGTAGAGCCAATAAGGATTGATACACAAAGTAACAGCTTTTTCATGAAAGTTCCCCCTTTGTTGTAGTATCTATTATCACGTTGGCCAAAGAAAATTATGTAATGGGCATGAAAATTAGGTCAATAGACCCTATTATAAAAAGGAGACTGATGATGAAGAAAAAAATAGCCTGTCTGCATGCACATAATTCAAATATCAGCTATATTGAAAATGCACTATCACCTTACGACATCGAGCTGGTTCATTTTGTTGATCCGGGACTAATGCACCGGGTGATGACAGATAAGAGTTTCACATTGGGTGACGGGGAAAAGAAAGTGAGAGATCAAATAGAATGGATAGCTCAATCAGCTGTAGACGCTATTCTCATCACTTGTACGAACTATATTACGCTGTTAAAGGAAGAAGGGCTCAGCGTTAATGTGCCAATCATCAAGATTGATGAACCGTTTTTCCGAGGTATTTGCCAATTGGAACAGAAGCAAACCATTTTGTTCACGAACCCAGATACGGTACCAGGAACGATGAGCAGGCTTCACCAATATGCACAATCCCAACATAAAGAGCTGGATATTGAGGTTAAAGTGATTGAGAATACCTTTGAATTAATCATGAGCGGGAAAAATGAGGAGTACAATAAAGGTGTGCGGGATTACATAAAGCAGCTGGACACAACACAAAACCTATCTGTAGCTCAATTATCAATGGTAGCAGCGGCACAACAGGTCGAAGATGAGATTGCCTTAACCATCCTCAATCCATTAAATACACTAGTTTCAACTATGGTCACTCAACTCAATTTAAAAAAGGCGGAACAGAGGTAACCCTTGTTCCGTCTTAACTCTTCAAAGACCTTTTCCACCTCTAGGAACTAGCGTCGAAATCCTTTCCATTCCTGCCAAAATAGGCTTCGCCCGCTGAATCAAGGTTTGTGTTGATTCCAGTGTCAATGATCCCTGATGGGCACTTTCACTGTTCCACACTTCATAAACATAAACCGAATGAGGGTCTTCTGGCGACACGCTGACAAGATATAATTCACAGTCATCTAAACTCTCCATCGATTTTGCTGCTTCTAATAAGATTGCTGACAGCTGTTCCCGCTCTCCCTCTTTTGCAATTAACTTACCGTATATCCCGAATTTCCCCACGTTTCATTCCTCCTCGTTTTAGATTCCATTCTACTTGCATCGCCCTAATTCCTCTTTCCTATTCAAAATCAGATCTAACAATAAATTTTTATACGACCATCATTTTTTTACAAACATATTGGGTAAATTAATCTGGAAAATAACTTCCAAGGCAGGGATTATCATGAGTAGTGCTCAAAGAGAGGCTTTAGGTAAGTTAATCAAAGAACAACAAGAGGGAGCCGCCCAGTGGCTAAAGTATTGGCAAGAGTTTTCTGCCTTTGATACATGGCAGTTTTGGTTGCATGTCATCATTTTCTTGTCACCCTTAATCATTCTGTATTTTGCAATGGATTGGAAAAAAGCACTCCAGCTTGGCTTTTATGGATTCAATGTCCATGTTTGGTTTGCCTATTTTGATGATTTTGGGGCGACGCAAGGACTTTGGACGTATCCTTATAAGATGATTCCCCTTGTCTCGCACAGTTTCGGAATGGACGCATCGCTGGTCCCGGTAACGTTCATATTGGTGTACCAATGGATTCTGAAACATAACAAAAACTATTACCTCTATACACTGCTATTAAGTTTATTTCTTTCGTTTATCCTTAAACCTATCTTAGTTATGCATCATTTGTTCAAGTTCAACTCATGGGCCAACTACTTTCACCTGTTTCTAACCTATATCGTAATCATCGTCTTATCAAAGGTGATTACAGATATTTTCTTGTTTATGCAAAAAAAAGCGGAAGAGAAAGCATCTCATGCGGAACCGGCTAAGAAGGGGAGGAAGGGCAGGTTTAGAAAATAGCTGCTTACCTGCCTAAGATGCCGCAATATCTGCATAAAAGGTTTGTTTACCTGCCTGTACACCATTCTACCTGCAAAAGAGAATCTTTTACCTGCGCACTAGTCACAAAGACAAGTCAGACATAAATAAAAAGCCAGGCATTATGCCTGACTTAGTCTGTGCTGTAAATCAATAGAATCGTTTGAAACTATCAAAATGCTCTTTGTAGTAAGGGTTTGATAAATTGGCAACCGAGATGCCCCTTTTCTCGTCGGCGTGGATGAATTGGTCTCCGCCAAGATAAATACCTACGTGGGAGATTCCCTTTTTATAGGTATTTTCAAAAAAGACAAGATCCCCTGGCTGCGGCTGATCAACGTAGAAGGTACGGTTGTAGTAGCCTTCTGCTGAGGTGCGTCCAATTTCCTTGCCTGCTTTATTGGCTGCGTAGTAAATAATGCCGCTGCAATCAAAGCCATTTAATGAGCTGCCGCCCCAAGCATATGGAGTACCCATTACGCTTTTGACCACATTGATGAAGTCAGCTGAGAAATCACCGGATGGCGCTGGCGCTGCAGGTGTTTTAACTTCTTCCTTCTTCTTTCCGGAAACCTTCAACTTCTGCCCGATAGAAAGGAAATCCGACTTCAAGCCATTTAAAGCTTTGATTTCTTTTACAGTCATATTGAATTGTAAAGAAATCTTACCTAAGGTATCCCCGTTTTTTACTATGTATACAGAGCTACTCCCATTATTAACAACCGGCTTTACAACCGGCTTAACAGTTGTTGGCTTTGGTGTTGCTGGTGCTGGCTTAACAGCTGCCTTGCCCGAAACCTTTAATTTCTGCCCCACATAGATCATGTCTGACTTCAAATTATTAAGCTTCTTTAATGCTTGAACACTCATTTTGTGCTCTAAACCAATTTTACTTAACGTATCCCCGCCAACAACTGTATAGGTAGAAGCAGCTGAAGATGCAGCCGATGCTGCTGTTACTGGTTTCTTCGAAGGGAAAGTAACCTCCATTTTTCCAGGGACCTTTAACTTTTGCCCTACAAAAATCATGTCCGAAGTCAAACCATTTGTTGATTTTAATTGTGCAACCGTGGTAGAAAATTGAATGGCAACTTTACCAAGGTAATCCCCATTTTTCACGACGTACACACTAGCAGCAGATACAGTAGTGGAGGCAGGTTTACTTGCCGCCGCTGAAGCAGCAGAAATTTTCAGTTTCTGATTCACTTGAAGGAAGTCAGACTCTAAGTTGTTCAAGCTTTTTAATTCTGAAACAGATGTTTGATACTTTTTTGCAATTTTCCATAAGGAATCACCTTTTTCAACGGTATGGGTACTGGCATATGCCGACCCTGCATAAACCGTCGAAAGAAAGGCAGCCGTCGAAACGGCACGAACGATCGTTTTCTTCAATTACAATTCACCTCTATTATTCTGGTATTTATCACATATTCTACCATGATTTACCTCTATAAAGGTATAGTAACTTGCAAATCAGTTCATGTTTCATGCGAAAAAGGTAATAACATCCATATTTACTGAGAAATAACTCACTTTTTGAATAAATACTATTAATCTACTACAACATAAAGGAACAAAAGCCGCAGAGAAATGAGAAGGAAGAGTAGAAGGATTAAGGGCGGATATAAAGATATTAAATAAGGCTATTAAATTGGAAATCAAAGAGTATGGAGATAAAGACATTACCAGAGGTTTAGCCTTTTAGGTGAGAAAATAATATAAAAAGTGATGTCGAGAGCAATAGTTTAATTTAGGATTCAATAAATTTGCATAATTCAGTGGCTTAATTCCTCAAACTTTAAGTACACTCTTAAAGTTTTATTTTGTATTTAATTTGACAGCTTTCGACAATTTTCTCCCTTTACCGTACTGAGTAAAAGTGATAAACTAGTAAAGGTTTGCGGCTGAATGGCTTTTTAAGTCGAATTATAGTCGAAAAAACATTGGGAATTGTCATAATTCAGCAATGTTCTATCCTCAAACACTAATTTTAGAGTGTGAAGGTGGGGTTGATTCCCAGTTAATAGAACCTGCACAAATATCTAAAGGAAGATTAAGTAATAAAAACTTATGTTCCATTAGATATTTATTTTTATATTATTTTATTTTGAATCCGAGGTAACAATAATATAACAGGAAATATTGGGTAAATTATACCTAGTTAATAAATGCATATTTGGTAATTGGTTGTAAAAACATAGTTCCTATTTCATTGATCTTTAAACCGCTGTAATATGATTAAGGAATTTGATTTTACATTTCCTTACTAGTATGGCTGAGGAGAAATATGCATACAAGAAAAGGTGGTAAGCCTTTAGTGAAGCGAGTATTGATCATATCACAGCATTTCTATCCCGAAATAGGAAGTCATGCTAATAGAATGAAGCACCTTTATATGCAATTGAAGAAGCAAAATTACGATGTAACGATTTTTACTTCTGAGCCTTCTTACCCAAATAAGAAGATCTATGAAAATGGAGATTTTTGGGATGAAGAATCGCTTAATTGTGAAAAGGATAACATTGTTAGAATAAGTATTAACAGCAGGAAATATTCAAACAGTATCCTAAACCGCTTATTTTATTATTTAGAGGTTGCTTTAAAATTTATCCTCCTAATCATTAAAGACCGGAAAAGGTATGATTATGTATTTGCAACGTCACCGCCGATTTTTACTGGCTTCGTCGGTCTTTTTGCTAAATATAGATATAAGAGTAAGTTTATCATAGATATTAGGGATTTATGGCCCGAGTCATTAAAAGGCGTTGGCGTATTTAACAACCCATTAATATTGGGGTTTTTTGGTGCCTTAGAAAAAATGCTCTATCGAAAATCGGACAAGATTGTTATTAACAGCTTAGGCTTTCAAGAACACATTCAACAAAAGGGGAAAATAGATAAGTCAAAGATACTATTTATTCCTAATGGTGCAATGAGGGAAGAATTAGCTTCTATTAAAGATAGGGAAAAAACAGCTGACAAAATTATTTATGCAGGCAACCTGGGACTTGCACAAAATACAGAGTTAATAAATCAGCTTGTCCCTCTATTAGATGAACAGGGAATAAAGTTAACCATTATAGGATACGGCATTAATAAAAATGAACTCTTTAACTCGATTAAAGAGTATAAGAACGTTACGATCATTAACCCGCTGACAAGAAAAGAATGCTTTAAAATTATTTCTAAACATGATTTAGGTTTGGTAACTCTAAAGGATAAGGAAGTTTTTAAAACTGTTTTACCAGGTAAAATAATTGATTATATGACCTGTGGAGTGCCTATTGTTGGAGTTATTGATGGATATGCGAAAGAAATAGTGGAAGAAGAGCAAGTGGGAATTGCGAGCAATACAGATGACCCGCAGCAAATCTTGTCACATATTAAAAGCCTATTGGATAATGATAACCTGCGAAAAGAAATGTCAGAGAGAGAGCAGCAGGTAATTCTTAATCAGTTTAATTGGGAAACCAACATTAAGAAGTTAGTTGAGTATATGAATTAATCCCTAGGAAGAAAGGGGGAGGACAATGTCGAAAAAAGTTGGTATGTTTGTTTGGAATCATTTTACCAATGACGCAAGGGTGTTGCGAGAGTGTACAGCTTTGTCAGAGGCAGGTTATGATGTGGAATTGATTTGTATTCATGACCCCAAAGATCCGAATTTGCCAAGGTTTGAACAAAGAAACGATCGTTTTAAGATCTATCGGTTAAGAAGATATCCGGTCTTGCTAGAACTAATTCAAAAAGCTTATCGTCTCTCCATACAGAATAAGTTGTTTGGGGCCCTTTGCTTGGTGTTTTGGATAATTTTAGCCTATTTGGCACCTATGATAGTCATTCCCTTGACCATATTTGCGGTTATTCTTTTAAAAACAAAACTAAATGTAATATGGGTTAGAGGAAGCTTGATTCTCAGAATGATCCTAAAGGGATACCGAGGGAATTATGACATTTATCATTCAAATGATTTAAATACTCTCCCGCAAGGCTATATCAGTGCTAAGTGGCGGTTTAAGCCTAAAAAACTCATTTATGATTCACATGAAGTCCAAACTAGTCGGACAGGCTATAACAGCCCTATTCATGGGAAGATGGAAGCATTCCTAATAAAGAAAATTGATGAGATGATCGTGGAAAATAACACACGAGCAAAGTACAACGAGGACTTATACGGATTTTACCCACATGTCGTTCATAATTATCCATTTAAGCAACAAACTAGTAATAATGAAGAGAAAGTTGATTTACATGAAATTCTAGGCATTCCTAAAAATGAAAAAATCCTTTTATATCAGGGCGGAATCCAAACTGGTAGAGGTTTAGATAAATTAATAAAGGCTGTCCCGCATTTTAAGGAAGGAACGTTGGTCCTTATTGGGGATGGGAAAATTAAAAAAGAACTGCAGAACATGGTGAAAGAAATGAACCTTGAGGAAAAGGTGAAGTTTCATCCAAAAGTACCTGTAGGGGACCTTCCTAAATATACAAGAAATGGCTATCTAGGATTTCAAGTTCTAAACAATGTGTGTTTTAATCACTATTCTGCATCTTCAAACAAGCTATTTGAATACATGATGGCAGGTGTACCTGTTGTAGCATGTAGTTTTCCAGAAATCCAGCGCGTCGTTGAGGGGGATGGAACAGGAGTAAGCGTGGATTCGCATGATCCTATTTCTATTGCCAATGGAGTGAACTGGTTATTGGAACATCAAGTACAATATGAGGAAATGAAAGAAAAATCAGTTAAGGCAAGTAAAAAATATAACTGGGACCTAGAAAAGGATATCTTTTTGGACCTTTATTATCGTAATGTACCACTTACGTAAAGGGTAAAATAAATAAAAAATTTGGAGGTTTTCACATGGGAAAACAATTGAAGGTAATGACGGTATTTGGAACGCGGCCAGAGGCAATCAAAATGGCGCCGCTTGTAAAAGAACTAGAAAAAAATAGCGAGCACATCCAATCGATTGTTACGGTAACGGCGCAGCATCGTCAAATGCTTGATCAAGTGTTGAGTATCTTTGAAATTACTCCAGATTATGATTTAAATATCATGAAAGACAGACAGACCTTGATTGACGTAACAACAAGAAGTCTTGAGGGTCTTAATCAGGTTTTTCAAGAAGTGAAACCGGATATTGTATTGGTTCATGGTGATACCACAACAACGTTTGTGGCTAGCTTAGCTGCTTTATACAATCAAATTCCGATTGGACATGTTGAGGCTGGTTTAAGGACAGGCAATAAGTATTCACCATTCCCAGAGGAAATGAATCGCCAGCTTACAGGTGTTCTTGCGGATCTTCATTTCTCACCAACCGATCAGTCCAAACAAAACCTATTGGTTGAGAATAAAAACGAAAAAGATATATTTGTTACAGGAAACACAGCTATTGATGCATTAAAGACAACTGTGAAAAATAACTACTCACATCAAATTTTAGAAAGTCTTGGTGACAACAGATTAGTATTGATGACAGCTCATCGTCGAGAAAATACGGGTAAACCCATGGAAAATATGTTCCGTGCCATCAGCAGACTTGTTGAAAAGCATGCTGATATTCAGGTTGTTTATCCTGTTCATATGAACCCTGTTGTTCGTGAAATTGCTAACAGAATCCTTGGTGATAACAATCGTATTCACCTCATTGAGCCATTAGATGTAATAGATTTTCATAATTTTGCTTCAAGAGCGCATTTAATCTTAACTGATTCAGGCGGCGTTCAGGAGGAAGCACCATCATTAGGTGTCCCTGTCCTGGTACTAAGAGATACAACCGAGCGTCCAGAAGGGGTTAAGGCTGGCACACTTAAGTTAGCTGGTACAGATGAGGAAGTAATCTATTCACTTGCTGATGAACTATTATCTGATAAGGCTGCACATGATCTTATGGCAAAAGCATCCAATCCATATGGAGATGGAAATGCATCAAAAAGAATTGTGGAGGCAATCCTCTATCACTTCGGTTATATCAGTGAAAAGCCTAGTGACTTTACTGTTTAATCCTATTTATATCATGCAGCGGGATAACCTTAGCGTTAGTTTCAACAAGAAAGTTGAGGAAACTCACGCTATCTTTTCCGCTGCATCCAAGTAAAACCTAATGACTTCAATGATCGGAAATAGTTATACTGTAGAAGTTGAGCCGAGCGGTTGGCCACAACAAACAAGAAAAGTTTAGTTATTTACCAATTACCTTTTTATTTCCAAGTAAAACCTAATGACTTTACTGCTATAAAAAATATATAATATAGAAGTTGTTTTGAAATAATGTAATTTACTGTAAGAAATATATTAGTAGAATTCATATAAAACTATTATCTTTTAAAATATAAAAAAATAAACCTCAGGGGGAATTTTAATATGAAACTTTGTACAGTCGGATTAGGATATATCGGATTACCAACTTCTATTATGTTTGCAAAGCACGATGTTGATGTTGTTGGTGTTGATATTAGTCCACGAGTGATCGAAATGCTTAACTCAGGAACAATCCACATTGAAGAGCCAGGTTTACAAGAAGCACTAAACGAAGTAATTGCAAAGGGTACGTTCCGTGCTGCTCTTACACCAGAAAAAGCAGATGCTTTTATTGTAGCTGTACCAACTCCAAACAATGATGATATGTATAAGTCTTGTGACTTAAACTATGTTTTAAGTGCGGTAAATAATGTAATTCCATATCTTGAAAAAGGAAATGTGTTAATTGTTGAATCTACAATTGCACCAAGAAGTATGGATGATTTCGTTAAGCCACTTGTTGAAAAGGCTGGATTTGTTGTGGGTAAAGATATCTTCTTAGTACATTGCCCAGAGCGTGTGTTACCTGGACAAATTTTACATGAACTAATCTACAACAACCGTATTGTTGGTGGGATTACACCTGAATGTACTGAAGCTGGCGCAATGGTTTATAGCACATTTGTTAAAGGTGAAATTATTAAAACAAATGCAAAAACAGCTGAAATGTCTAAACTAATGGAAAACACTTTCCGTGACGTAAACATCGCACTTGCGAACGAGTTAACTAAAGTATGTAATGAATTAGAAATTAACACATTGGATGTAATTGAAATGGCAAACAAACACCCACGTGTTAACTTACACTATCCAGGTCCTGGAGTAGGCGGACACTGTCTAGCAGTTGACCCATACTTTATCGTAGCAAAAGCACCTGAACAAGCACAAATTATCAACTTAGCTCGTACAGTAAATACTTCTATGCCTGAATATGTAGTCAACAATACGAACACATTAATGGAAAACGTTGATGGCAAGGTTGTAACAGTGTTCGGACTTACGTACAAAGGAAATGTTGATGATATTCGCGAAAGTCCAGCTATGGAAATCTATGAAATGCTTAAGCATGAAGGCAAATTTGAAGTTAGAGCCTTTGATCCACATGTAGAAGCGGATTGGGTTATCGAAGACCTTGAGACTGCTGTTGATAATTCTGACTTAGTTCTAATTCTTACAGATCACAATGAATTTAAAGAATTAGATTTTAATAGATTAGCAAAAATGTCTAATAGGAGAATACTAGATACTAGAAATATAGTTCATAATTCTCCAGAGGACTTTGAGTATATTAACTTTGGAAACTTATATAATTATATAAGCAAAAAAGCTGTATTAAATTAAGAACATTTATCTAAATAAAAAAATAGAGTGTTGCTAAAAAGGAAATTTCCCGCTTTTAGCAACACTTCTTCTTGATATGCAACATATTGCCAAAAATACTTATTAGGAGTCGATCAAATAAATGAAAAAACCTTTAGATCGAATAACTGAAGCTTATTTTGGAGAAATGGGTGAAGCATTTTCTGAAAAAGTAAGAGGCAGAATCCATTGGGTTTGTGAAAACGCCAAAGGGGAAACCATTTTAGACGTCGGCTGTTCGCAAGGAATTACTTCAATCATATTGGGTAGAGAAGGTAAGAAGGTAATGGGGATCGATCTTCTTCAAGACTCAATAGATTTTGCAACCGAAATGCTAGCTAAGGAAGAAGAAGCAACCAGGAATTCCGTAGAGTTTAGGGCAGTGAATTTTATGCAGACAGACTTTGGAGATCAAACCTTTGATTCAATTATTTTTGGTGAAGTATTAGAACATATTACTGACCCACAAAGGTTTATTAATAAGGCACTAACCTTATTAAATACCAATGGATCACTTATCATAACTTTACCATTTGGAATCAATGATTATTTTGACCATAAAAAAACATATTATTTAATGGACTTATTGAAGCTTAAAAATGAGAATGGTGTTATCCAAGATATTAAATTCTTCGGTAAATGGATAGGTGCTGTATTAAAAAAGAATGGTGACGAAAGTACCAACGTTTCTATTAATGATGAACTTATTTCTAAATTAGAAGATGCTTTCTATACTGTTGAAAGAGACCTATTGCAGCAAATAAAAAGCAGAGTCCAAAAAATAAAAACATACGAGGACAAAATAAAAGGGTTATCAGCTGACATCACAAAAGTAAAAGACCAGTCATCAGAACAACTGGCAGCAAAGAATACTGAGTTGGACTTATTAAAAAATCAGTTAAATGAAAAAGACAGTAATATTTCCTTTTTAAATTCTACGATTGAGAAGAACACTAAAGAAAAGGAAGAGGTTATTGCTTCACTTCGTTTACAGTTAGCTCAAATGGAGAAAGAAAAGGAAGAGGTTATTGCTTCACTTCGTTTACAGTTAACTCAAATGGAGAAGGAAAAGGAAGAGACAATAGCTTCACTTCGTTTCCAGTCAGCTCAAATGGAGAAAGAAAAGGAAGAGGCAGTAGCTTCACTTCGTTTCCAGTTAGCACAATTGGAGCAAGTTAAGGAAGAAACAATTGAATCACTTCGCGACAAGTATGATCTTATGGAAAAAGAGAAGGATCAAGTTCTTGAGTCAATGCGAGATTCCTTAGAGCAAATAGAAAGTGAGAAGGAAGATCTTATAAATAAGGTTTATTCTCAAATAAATGATGCTCAAGTTGAGCAAATGGTTAAGCAAAAGGATGAAAAAATTAATACGCTTAATGCTCAATTAAAATTAAAAGATCAACAGTTGGTAAAGTTACAACAAAAGGAAAAGCAACAGGCGAAACAAGTTGCTGAATTAGAAGAACAGGTTGTCATTTCAAAAAAAGAGAAAATCCATGTTCAAGAAACACTTTATAAGGCTTATACAAAAGAAGAGAAGCTATTGAACTCATATCAAAAGCTCTTAAAAAGGTATAACGCATTAAGTGAGTCGAAATTAGGGAAACTTACCTTAACCTATTGGAAAAAGAGAAGAAATGTAATGGGAGGTAAATAAGATTGGATGAAGGTGCAATTAAACAGAGGTTATCAACACTTCAACAATTAAAAGAGAAGTTAAAAAGTGATATCGAAGATGAAAAGGAACTACTGGCTAAGGGTACTGTTACGAAAAAAGCAGTGAAACTACCAACTACTCCCGTTAAGAAGACTGAAACCAAGCAAGATGTAAATAAGAAAGCCGAATACATTAAGTTACGTAACAAAGTTAGCGATAAAAACTTTTTTAGCAAGGTTAAACCGCTGCTTGAGCAAATTCCTGAAAGTAACGGAAGCAGATATTTTGAAAAACTCAAAGTGAATATCGGGATTATTGCGGATGAGTTCCTGTTTAACTCCTATAAGGACATTGCTAATTTCAGCTATATTACACGAGAGAACTATAAACAGTATTCTAAAAAGCTCGATGTCTTTATGGTTGTTTCCACTTGGAAGGGACTAAACATGGAATGGAAGGGGTTAGGGAACCCAAACATCCGAAAGCATCGCCAAGAGCTAAATCAAATTATCGAATTTTACCGGTCGCAAGGCACTAAGATTGTATTTTACTCAAAAGAAGATCCGGTCAATTACGACATTTTTATCGACATTGCTAAGCAATGTGATTATATATTTACAACTGCAGAAGAGATAATTGGCGATTACCAAAGAGATTGTAAAAACAAAAATGTTTATGTCCTAAATTTCGGAATTAATCCGATGTACCACAACCCAGTGGGAATTAAAAAGTTTCCGAAGCTAAAAGAGGTTCTTTTCACTGGGTCATGGTATGAAAAATATCCGCATCGTCAGGTAGATACCAAGAGGATATTCGACGGAATCATTGAAGGCAACAAGGACCTGAAGATCATTGATCGAAACTATGAGTTGAATTTAGAGGCGTACTTTTTCCCTGAAAAGTATCTAAAATATGTGTCTCCATCTGTTGACCATCATTATTTACAAAAACTCCATAAGCTGTTTGATTGGGCGATAAATCTAAATACCGTTCAAGATAGTACAACCATGTTTGCGAACAGGGTATACGAACTTCAGGCGTTAGGAAATCTGATGTTATCGAATTATAGCCTTGGAGTTAACAATAAATTCCCAAACATCTTCTTGATCAACAATCAAAATGAGGTAAAAGATATCTTTAATGGCTTCTCTGATGAGGATGTATATGAACATCAGGTTCAGGGGATTCGAAATGTTATGACCGATCAAACAAGCTACCTAAGAATTGAAGAAATGCTAGAAAAGATTGGAATAAAGTTGGAGATTAAAAAGAAAAAAGTAGCAGTTTTAATTAAAAAGCATACTGATTCAATCAAAAAAATGTTTGAAGATCAGACATACCCTGATAAAGAGCTTATCTTAATTGAAGAGTTCTCTGAGGAACAAAAGAATAACTATGATTTCATTGCATTCTTTGATGAAAATAAATTCTACGGTGAATTCTATTTGCAAGATATGGTCAATGGGTTTAAATATACCAATTCTGATTATGTCACAAAAGAAGCTTATTATGATGGTGGTACCTTACGTAAAGGGAAAGAGTTTGATTACGTAAACACTGTTAACGATAAATATGCTACAGTATTCTGGAGTAAATCATTCTCCTTAAAGCAACTCTTGGATCTTCAAGGATCAGCTGTACTGCCAAATGGATTTAGTATTGACCATTTTGAATTTAATAATAAAGTCGTTAAGAAGGATTCCAAGCAAGCAGCACCAAAATTATCTGTCATTATTGCAAGCTATAACAATGGGCAACACCTCTTAAATAAATGTTTCAATAGCTTAAGACGGAGCAGTTTATTTAAGGACATGGAGATTATCATTGTGGACGATGGTTCGACAGATAACTTTACACCTAAAATGGTAAAGCGATTAGAAAGAATATATCCGAATGTAAAATCATACTTATATCAAGATGGTGGAAGCGGCAGTGCATCAAGACCTAGAAACAAGGGATTTGAATTAGGTTCCGCTCCATATGTTACGTATCTTGATCCTGATAATGAAGCCATTAATGATGGCTATTACCACTTGTTCGAGGAAATTACGAAAAAGAATTATGATATGGTTGTCGGTAATATGCTTAAGCTTGATACAAAAGCTTCGGACTTTGATTACTATAAAACAGCTGTTCATTTCAATGGCAGTGACGTAATTTCTAAGAATGTAAAGGAATACTTAGTAAAAAGTCAATTTAAAGCGATGAGTATCCAAGCGTTAATCTTCAAGCGTGAATTAATTGCGGACCATAACTTAGAAATGGTAGAAGGTGCAGCAGGGGAAGATACATTATTTTTCCATGAATTACTGCTGAACTCGAAAAAGACTAAAGCCATTAATTTACCTATCCATATTTACTATGCAGCTGTTTCAGGTTCCACAGTAAATTCAATTTCAAAAAGGTTCTTTGAAAAGTATTTACTGCTTGAGAAGACGAGATCAGAAGTTTTGAAAGATTACGGCCTGTTACAGGATTTCCTTGAGAAACGATTTGATTTCTACTTTAAAGGCTGGTACCTCCAAAAGCTGAAGCAGGTATCGAATGAAGAAGCGCTAGAATCCATTAAAATTCTATCGCAAATTTATGACTTTTATCGTAAGGATTTCACCCCGACAAGCCGAGAGGTTATCCGCTTCAAAGAGCTAAGTGCAGCTAAGAAGTTTGATACAATTAAAAGAGAATTTGCTTAATGGTCAAAGAAAAAGGAGTAGAAAAACATCATTGATGCTTTTCTACTCCTTTTATTTGTAATATTATTTTTGAATGACTGAAAATGGACTGGTTGCTGACACCTGAAGTTGATCCTCTTCAATCTTATCCCCATTACGAAGGATAATTTTTTCAACTAAGATCGTTCCTGCTTTTCCCCAGGCCCAATCTTCGCAATCCCTCATAGACAATACTTTGATCTTTAATTTATCCTTACCGCTGGCTTTTTTCCACTTTAGAGAAATTTGGTTTGTTTCCCGCCAACATGCCACATCTTCTTCTAGTAACAAACGATTGTTAAGAAAAATTTGATACTTAATTCTCCCCTTCAATTTAATGTTTTCATATGGAGAGCGCAAATGCAAAATACAATGACTGCTTTTATTTGCCTCTGTTTTTAAAGGGATAACAGCCTCAACAAAGTCCCCTTCCAACGGACTGCTTTCTTCTAGACAGAACTTCATTCTTCGCGTTTGTACCTTTTTTCTAATAGGAACAATGCGTTGGCCATCTATTGAACCTGATTGGAATTTAGCAGCTGTTAATGGTATCCCTACGTCATCAAATTGTTTGTCATAATGAGCAGTTGGATTACCAAGAGAATTTACTTCCCAGTAATTAAGGATTGGCCAATTCTTATTAATAAGTTCTTTTAACACTGTTTTATCTTGCTTTTCTGAAAGTGGAACGGAAAGTAATAATTTGATAATTTTCCTCACATTAATTAATACAAAAGTATCGTGTGCAACATCACTTTCAGAAATAATTTGACTATGCCAAGTACCCATCCGATATTCCCAATATAATAAATCAAATGCATCATAATTGTGAATTTGATCTAACTGAATGGTCTCGTAAAACTGTTTAAACGCATCGTAAACCCGCTGGTCATCCTTTGCCTCTTTAGAATAAATGAGAACTAGAGATTCGACTGTTGGTGTTTTAGGAAGCTTAAATCTTCTTCGATATGACATGGTCCCAATTTCATATACATTTGAACGAATATGAATTAAATTAGATGGAAATGAATCTAAATACAACTTTGCTAATCTGAGGTTATGCTGAATCGTAATATTGCGATTCATGACATTTGTAAAGTCTATAAAATCTTGATCTTTTAGGTTGTAATCAATTGTAAGGAACTCATGATTTAAATCGAGATTATAGGTCATTTCTTTTACAATGCTTTCATCTATAATAAAGGCATTTAGCTTTGATGAGTTGAAATTTTCTTTACGATAAGTAAAAAAGTGACATTTATCTTTGAAATCTTTGGCTAGAGCTAAAGTTGTTCTACTATCTATCCCGCCAGTTAATGAGAACAAAAAGGTCTTGTGACTTTTAGAGAGTAATTCCATTTGTTTCTTAGATAACGCTGTTATTTCTTCAACGATTTGTTCCATCGGTTTAATTTCTATATCTTCTCGAGGGAAAAACCTCCTTACATTTGTTGTGTTTACTTCTAGTAGAGTATTGGGCGTAAGGAAATAGATATTATGATAATAGGTAAAGTGTCCCGGAATTAACGAGCTAGAGTATGTCTTTAACCACTCTCTGTCAACTTTTGTGGACTCACCAGAGTTAGTCACTTCATTGACTAGGTCACTATGAGAAGCAATAACTGTTTGTTCCGTACTATAAAAGATACTGCGTAAGCCTGCAGCATCTGATAAAATTTTCGCAGTATTTTTGTTTCCGTAAAAAATAAGATATCGACCGGATAATTCATCTAGGTAATCGAAGAATGCTATTTCAGAGACTTCTAACAAACGAAGAGCCTCTGAGGCAATAAATTGTTTCTCCATAGTTTCTGAACGAATATCAATGATATTACCGAATAGTAGTACCCAATTATCCGCAGTATCTTTAAATAAAACATCGTTTAAGGGATCGTAATAAAAGTGGTATTTATCAATGCTAAGATATTTCCAATGCGCATGTGGTGCATCCACTTGTCGATCGGTTAGCAGGAAACCTCTTTTATATTTAAGTTCATTATATTTATCGGTGCTCATCATTTATACCTCAATCTTGTCATTAGTAATATGCTAATAGCTTTAAACTTCTTCTTGATAATATAAGAATAATTTATTTTTTTGAAAGTAATGATTTAGTTGTTCCTTGGATGGACGTTCTTCCGCTGTCCAATTACTATCTTCATTGCTGATAGAAATGTATAGATAACCGTTACTGTATAGGTCTGTTAAATGGGGAGCATCAATATCATTTGCATATCTAGTTTCGATTAGCTTGCCGTTTAATTCAACAAAATATTGATTTTTAATCCGCTTTTTATTTAGTTTTAGATTACAGCGGACCAATTTATATCCATTTCTATTAGCAAATAACTCCCAAGAATCCACAGCCCTTACTACTTTACCGTACTGTCTAATTCTGTGCTTATTTAAATCTTCTTCCGAAAATCTCCGTACTTTTATTTCATCTAATAATGTTTCTTCATTAAAGCGGTAGGTAAGGAAAGTTTGATCTTCCATAACCTCAACATTATTAATGGGTAAGTTACTATCCATTTGGATTAGTGTTAGGAATTGGGCGGAATGTCCTTCTTTACTAAAATGAATGGTCTTTATCGGATGTTTTTGGTTAAAGCCAAAAGACTGCCAGCCAAAGATAGGGTTCTCTTGCCCTTCTAACATGGAAACAGATGAGCTGTCATCCATTTGTTTTAATGATATAGAGGCATCCTCTTTTTTGCTGACTAATAAATAGTTGTTTGTGTCCTTGTTACTAACAGTAACATCGTTTCCAATATTAAAAATCTGTGTATACTGATGTGGATTATCAGAATAAACTCTGTCGTGAATAACAAGAGCCTGATCCTTTAATTGAATCATTGTTCTATAGATTTTTACCCCATTATACAGTTCATGACAACCTTGTATAAGAAAATAGGTGTTTTTTTGTTCATATGAGTCGAATAATAATGATTTACCAATTTGTTCTCTTGATAATGAATACGTTTTTCCATCCACCGCTATGGAATTATGAGCAAATACGCTTCGGAAGTATTTCCGATAGGGGTCAGTCTCCTTATAGTTATACTTACCCGAATCTACAATAAAATCTGTATTTTTATACTGCAGTTCAAATGATAAGTCATCAGCGTGCTTATGTATGGCCGAATTGAAGGCACTGCTAAAAAACCAGAATAGCTTATTATTAAAATTCTTGTTGAAATCCGTTCTGAAAAGCGCAACTCCACTATCTAAGTACGCAAGGAAAGATTTAGCTGGTTTTTTTCCTTCTTTCCCTTTTGAAGAACGATAAGACCAATGCTCATTTAGAATATGCCTTTTTTCAATGCCATTAAGGGCATTAGATAGACCTGTGTCGCCAACAAGTGGTAAATAACCATTACCTTTTGTGAGATAAGCTAAGTAATCTTGCATAAGGTACAATGTATTAGAAAAGTTAGCAGGATAGGATATGGAATGATAATCCATAAAATCCTTTATACCTATAAAGAGGTTGTGAACAACAACGTGATAGGCAGGACTATGTTCTCTATGCACTCCACTATGAGAAACATCTTTATTAAATCGTGATAATAAGCGAGAAATGGCAATTTCACGCCAAGTTTTACTACCTTTTAGTTGCTTGAAAAATACAGTAAGTTCTAGTAGAGCTTGATCCTGAAAAATACCATGATTATAATCCTCATAATTTTTTTGATCTGCTAAAAATTCACCATGAGTCTGAAGGAGATTAATGAACTTCTCTTCGAAATCACGTTGATAAAGAGGTGATTCTTTATACTCTGTCCAAAAATAGATAAGGTTTAATAGTCGATTGGCAGTTCCGTGCCCACTCCAAGCCCACTCACTTACATTGTTTTCTGGGGTAGGATTATGTTCTATCCAACTATTGATAAACCATTCTGCTTTTCTTAAATATCCTAGGTCTTTTGTCATTTCGTAAGCGTTCGTCAGAAAACTAACCATTCTTAAACAGTGTAAATAAAATTTCCACGTTTTATCTTTATATGGGTCCTCTGTCCAAGTTAACCTGCCCTCAAATGAATAAGGATCCCAAATTTTAAATAGAAATATTTTATTCTCCATAATCAAGTCCGCAAATTGAAGCGAAGATTGATCAGGTAAGGTTCGTTTAAATAGCTGTACCATTATCTACACGCCTTTCCACATAAGTTTACGCAATCTTATTTGTAGTACTTCCTTCCTAAAATTATTAACAATTGTCTACTAAATAAGTATACAATTACTTATAGCGAAATCAATAACTGGAAATAAGAAGTAGCCAAAAGTTTTATTAAAGGATAATGTAATGTGGTATAATATATTACTGTATTTGTACTTATGGAATAATAGATTCAAGCAATATGAATAAAGGACGTTTTGAATGAGAGTTGTAATAGATATTTTAAAAGAACAATTCGTAAATGCGCATTTAATATTTCGGTTAGCATCTTATGATATAAAAAGTAAGTATCAGGCACATTACCTTGGAGCTGCATGGCAATTTTTAAATCCTGCTCTTCAAATCTTCATCTATTGGTTTGTTTTTGGGATAGGGATAAGACAAGGGAATCCCATCTATGGGGTCCCATACTTAGTTTGGTTGTTAGTAGGGCTTATACCATGGTTCTTTATCAGTCCTGCAGTGATCCAAGGATCGAATAGTGTCTTTACAAGAGTAAATATGGTAGCAAAGATGAAATTTCCCGTAAGTGTGCTGCCGTCAGTTACGATTATCAGCAATGCGCTTAATTTTACTTCTATGATCATCTTCCTACTCGTTATTCTTATGTTATATGGCATTAATCCAGGGATTTACCTTTTACAGCTTCCTTACTATTTTCTTTGTACGATTGTTTCTTTATACGCCATCACATTGTTGTTTTCAACCATTTCAACCGTATTTAGAGACTTTCAAATCATTTTACAATCCGTAATGAGAATGATGTTATATCTACTTCCAATCTTATGGGATATGGAAAGGTTACCTGAGATGTATGTGAAGATACTAAAATTGAATCCATTGTACTACCTAATTGAAGGGTATAGAAAAACCTTTATATTTAAAGAATGGTTTTTCACTGATTGGATTTACATGATTTATTTTTGGGTAACAACGTTATTGATCATCTATATTGGATCATTGGTTCATATGCGATTTAGAAAACAATTTGTGGATTATATATAAGACCGGAGGCTTTAAAATGTGTGCAAGGCCAAAAGTGACATTTCATAATGTTTCAAAGCGGTATACACTTCAGCAAAAGAAGCTGGATAAAATATTAGATTTATTGGGAATAAAGAGTAAAAGCAAGAGTTTTTATGCGCTGAAGGATATATCATTCACTGTCGATGAAGGTGAAACAATTGGAGTAATCGGAATAAACGGATCAGGTAAATCTACACTATCCAACATTCTCGCTCAAGTTGTACCCCCGACTACTGGTGAAATAGAAGTGAATGGAGAAACATCTCTGATCGCCATTGCTGTCGGTTTGAACAACAATTTAACAGGACTAGAAAATATTGAATTAAAGTGTTTGATGCAAGGGATTAAAAAAGAAGAAATTAAACGTATTACACCTCTTATCATTGACTTCGCAGATTTAGGCGACTTTATTAATCAACCAGTAAAGACATTTTCAAGTGGAATGAAGTCTAGACTTGGCTTTGCGATTTCAGCTCATACAGACCCTGATATTATGGTCATCGATGAAGCATTATCTGTTGGCGATCAGACCTTTTATGAAAAATGCTTAAAAAAAATGAATGAGTTTAAAAGTCAGGGCAAGACCATTTTCTACATCAGTCACTCAGTATCACAAATTCGTTCATTTTGTGATAAGACGATGTGGATTCATTATGGTGAATTACTGGAGTTTGGACCTACAAAAGAGGTACTCAAGAATTATAGTGATTTTATTAAATTCTTCAACGCGTTAAGTGAAGAGGAGAAGGTAAAATATAAAAAGGAAAAGATGGCGGTTCGGCAAAAAGAGTATGTAGTAAAGCCAATATCCACCAGCAGGAGTAAAAAGGTAAAAAAGGAAAAAACGAATCGAAAATCGATGGAACTCATTTTGTTAGTGATGTTCTTCTTTATCAGTACCATGCTTATGTTTTTCGACAATGGCGTGGCAAAAGGAATACAGTTTATTAAGCAGATTGATATGAGTAAAGATGAAAGTCAAGTTAAAGTGGAGAAAACCTCAAAAGAAGCGGTGTCTGATAAGGTAGAAGCGATCAACAAAGTTGGTTATGTCCTGACTGAAAAAGAAAGTGTCTTTCAGTCGAAAGAGCTAAAGGATGAAATGGTAACTGTTGGTTTCTCAGATCAAGTGCGTGTGAATAATAAAATTGGTGACGTTCTTGAGGTTTCTGTAAACGACCAACTAGGGTATGTAAAGGAAGAAAATATCTATATTCCACAAGCACCTTTTGAAAAAATAGACTTTAACTTAGCGGGTTATCTTGATGCACTGCCTGCTTCTTTCGTTGGTTCTTATCAGTATTATTTGGCGTTTATCAATAGTGAACAGCAAGAAATCGAAAGTAAGATCCGTGGAAAAACGGGTGAAGAGTTAGATGAGCAGGGTAACAAGCACCTTGTCTTTGGCAGTATAAGATATAAGTTAAAGAGTGATCACTTGTCAGAAGGAATCATTGTAAATGAATTTGACCCTCAAAAAGTCAATATGGACGAGCTTATAAAGAATGCTGCTATTATTAGTAAGGATAATAAGATATTCTCAATTTTTTCGAATGACTATGAGTATATTTTTAATCTAAATAATCAGTCCGTGACCATAATAGCAGGAGAATAACGTTAGAAAGACATGAGACATTTCTCGTGTCTTTCTGCTTTAAGACATAATATATTATATACCCCTTTTCTAAAGGGCAATCTGAAAGGGAAAGGACTGACAATGAAGAGAAGAATATTAATTGAAAATAAAAAGTTACTATTACTATTATGCATATTTGCCTTTGTGTTACTCTCCTTCCTACTTCTAATCAGTACTACTAGTAAAAAGAAAGATACACACATAATAGAAACTACAACGGTTCCTGAACAAGCATCAGTACATACACCTGAGGAATTTGGAGCGAATGGTTTTGATAAAAAAGCAGATACAACAGCACTTCAAAAAGCGATAAATAAGGGCGGAACAATCGTTCTTAAAAGCGGAGCAACATATATTATTGATAAACCTTTAGAGAGCAATCTTACTATCCATATTAAGACTGACAAGTATGAGAGTGCAACGATTCTCCAAAAGGCTAAGGATAGTGCATTTATTTTCGATAATAAATCCATTCTTACAACCGCAGTCACGCAGCCAATCTCATCAAAACAGTTATATATTGAGCTCCACTCCACTAAAGGAATTAGCCCTGGAATGCTACTTCATCTAAAATCGGATAAGCCCTGGTATTGGGATGATAGGGGGTATCTTACGAAGGGTGAACTCCATAAAGTTACAAAGGTGGATGGTCATAAAGTCTATTTAGAAAGGCCGTTAGTGGAAGGATACCAGGCAGGTAAGGGAGAGGAAGTGACTGTAACACTTTATCCCAGTGCTGCTTTATATTTAGAAAATATAGAGTTTGCGCATCCAGAGCCATATAATACTATCATGGTGAAAGTAAATAATACAATGAATTCCAAACTGCAAAATGTAACGGTAAAGAATTCAAAAAGAATAGGAATTTTACTTCATACCACCTATCAAACGGAAGTAACGAATGCACTTATTGATTTACAAACAACCAAGGATGTTACATCTGGATATGGAATTCAGGATTATGGAGGGACCGGGACCTTCATAACAGATAGTACCTTTAAGAGGATCAGACGTGGTGTAGACTTTTCAGGAGACACTCCTTCACGATACGGTGTGGTAGAGAACTCTAAATCATTAGGTTATGGCAAGGGTAAACTAGCAAGCGGAAACAGTGGATTTGGAACGCATTCAACAGCAGAGTACATCACGTTTCGTAATAATTATGTCGAGGATTTTAATTATGGATTCCTAGTCCGGGGAAGAGATATCACGGTGGAAGGAAATACATTAAATGGACGTAGTATAAGCTTCATTGCTATTACTTTTGGAGATAATGTTAAAGTTATTAAGAATGAGTATCAAAGTAGCTTTAATAGTGCTTTAGATATGTTTATTCTTGTATACGATAATTACAAAGGCAAGATAGAGGCAAATCAAAATGTAATAGAAGCATTAGATGGTCCTTTTATTAAGGGTAAAATCGGGCTTTTAGAATCTTTTTCAATTAAAGAAAATGATGTTAAATACAAGAAAAAATAGTAAAAAGTCAAAGAATCTTTTTTCTTTGATTTTTTTTTTGAATAAAATGTGGCTATAAAGAATTATGTTGAAATATGAAGAAAGATATACAAAAATGGCAAATTTTGTTGACTCACCTAGTTATCAGAGATATTATAAATTTAATAAACTAGCAATAAAAAGGATAGAGTAGAAAGGGGAGAAAAGGTGAAGAAACGAATTTCAATAATTATTTTGTGTCTCCTATGTGTGAGTTTCAATTTCAATTTACTTCCTGCTGAGGCATATACGGATATGTCATCCTATAAGATTGAGACAGGAAGGTTTGAAAGTGAAGCTGACGCAAAAACCAACTTAGCGAGTTTTAAAAACAAAACGGGTTGGTCAGGTGTAATAGAACAATTGGGAGAAACAGAAAAGTACTATCAGGTTTATTCAGGCGGTTTTGTTGAAAAAGACACAGCAGTGGAAATTTTATCAGATTTCAAATCCTCTACGAAAATAGGTGGAACCGTTGAGGGGATCGGACCACGTGAACGGTACTATGAGTTATTATCAGGAGGTTTTCGAGATCAAGCTCAAATTAAATCAATTCTAGCAGATTTCAAGAAGTCTACTGGTATTCAGGCCAATTATATTGGTGTGGGGGGGCTCGAAAAGTATTACGAGATTCTTACAGGAGGATTTATTGGGGAAGATTATACCAAAGCTATTTTACAAGATTTCAAGTCTGCTACTGGAATTCATGCTACATATGAGAGCTTCGGTGATAAAGCTAAATACTATGAAATCCTTTCTGGTGGTTTCATAGGTGAAGATAGAGTCAAACAAGTTCTTAAAGAGTTTAAATCATCTACTGGAATTAATGCAACCTATGAAGGCATTGGGGATCAGCAGAAATACTATACTGTTTTATCTGGCGGGTTTATTGGTAAAGATCGAATAGTCCAAGTTCTTAAAGACTTTACTAAAGCAACTGGAATATCTGCCACTTATATCAATGCAGGAAATAATACATACAAGCTTAAGACCTCTCCTATCTTAGGAACAAGTTTAAGTAAGGCAGCTGACTTCTTTGCCACAAATAAGTGGTGGTTTAGCAGTACGCCGACAGGTAAAGAAGGATTTGAAAGATTTCGTATTAAATCAGTACCAGTTTTAGGCCAAACTATGGCAAACAAGGGATTGAACTTTTTTGTTAAGAATAAATGGTATGCGAAGACTGCAGAAACGGGAAAAACAGGATATGAAAGATTTAGAATAAAGACTGCTCCAATCCTAGGAACAACGATGCTTTCAAAAGCTGAAGGATTCTTTACTAAAAATAATTGGTATATCTCAACAAGAACTACAGGAAAACAAGGGCATGCAGTATATAAAATAAAAACGGAACCATTATTGGGTTCTTCACTAGTAGCGAAGGCAAAAGGTTTCTTTGACAAGAATAAGTGGTATGTAAATATCAGTCAAACTGGAAAAAGTGATTATAAGAGCTACCGTATTGTGTCAGAACCACTCTTAGACTTAAAGGCTGTTAATAAAGCAAAAGAATTCTTTAAAAAGAATGATTGGTACGCAACCTATTTAACAAAAGGACAAGGATCCTTCTATCAAATTGTTTCGCAGCCATTCAATGGTTATGATAAGGCTATGACAGCCACTGACAAGATAAAAGATTTATTTGGCTGGACTACAAATCTTGTTAAAACAAAAAATGGTCCACAGCTTATGTTCACGGATTATGGACTAACTTTAAACAGTATGCTTGAGAAACAAATGGCTAATAATCCTCAAACGGATATGTACCGTAATGATCGAAGATTTGTCTCTTCCGATTTTGTAGATATAAAGAAACAGATCATCACAGGTAATGGTGTTAATTTGAGAACTTCACCGTCTATAGATGGTCATATTGTCCAACAGTTAAACAATGGTGATAAAGTATTGATAATAGGAAAAACAGATAAATGGGTAGAAGTTAGATTGACGTGGCAAAATGCATTTGCATCGGATGTTAAACATTACTTAAATCCAAATAATTTCTCCATCAATAACAAGAGTTATTTCCAATTCCTTAAGTTATCAAAGCCAGCAAACCTAAATGCTAGCGAGGTAAATGAAAAGATCTTAAAGGGAAAGGGAATTTTAGCTGGTAAAGGTCAGGCATTTATTGAAGCGGCGAAGAAGTATAATATCAATGATGTGTACCTGATTTCACATGCACTGCTAGAAACAGGTAATGGTAGTTCTAAGCTAGCTAACGGTGTTGAGGTGAACGGAAAAAAAGTCTATAATATGTTTGGTTACGGTGCTGCAGATTCATGCCCACTTACATGTGGTGCACAAACCGCTTATGATAATGGATGGTTCACACCTGAAGCGGCCATTATTGGGGGAGCTCAATTTATCAGCAGTGATTATATCTATAACGGTACATTCCAACAAGATACACTCTATAAAATGCGTTGGAATCCTTTACAATCATGGCACCAATACGCAACGGATATTGGCTGGGCGTACAAACAGGTAGACAATATTTATAATTTATATCAATTGCTAGATCACTATACACTATATTACGATACTCCTAAGTATCGTTAAATAAAAAAGGTTAAGAGATTTCTCTTAACCTTTTTTGTTTGAAAAATGGATCTTCAGGGAATATATTATATAAATTTACTTTTCGACAAAAGTATTTTTTGGTAATTTCCAAATTACAGCAAATTATTTAAGACAGTTGTGGAAGAATAGAGTTATATAAAAGAAAGGGGTTGTAATAATGCTTTTTGTAAGGGATCCTTTATGTTTCAAAGCATCTATTTCTATTTCTTTAGAGACTCTCCCTCATTATGATAACAGTCTACTAAGAGAGTTTGTGGAGTCAATCCCTAGCAGTGTGGGAAGGGTAAGGTTGGAGACTTCACCAGAGGTGGAGGAACGTTTAATAAGCTGTATGAGTGAATTCAAAGAGACGAAAACCTATCATTGGCTGAGAGAGGATTTCAAAAATGCTCTATACGATATTGAAATTCAACTGAATAAAAGAATGGTATCATAACAAAAAAACTGATTGGGAGAGTCCCCAATCAGTTTTGTGCTGTTGTTTGATCTAGTTCAAGCTGTGCCTTCAACTCAGTTTGAACACGTACCTTTTCAGCCTCTGGTATTTGAAGATAATATATACCATCAATCGTAGTGCCTTGTCCGGTAATCTTCATCTGTTCGATGTTGTTTCCAACAGTTTTATAGTTCTTTTGGATATCGACCATTTGATCGAAGGTTAGGTTTGTTTTAATGTTGGTTCCGATCGCGTTAAAGATTTCAGGGAAGTTCGTTAAGCTTGATAGGCTCGCCCCTTCTTTAACAACTGCTTGAATCACTTGACGCTGTCTTGTGTTACGTCCGAAATCTCCTTGAGGATCTTGCTTACGCATTCTGACATATGGTAATGCTTCCTCACCGTTTAACGTGATTTCACCGACAGGGAAGTGGACATTTTGATAAGTGAAGTCTAGTGTGTTGTTCACTGTTACTCCTCCTACTGCATCGACAATATCCTTAAACCCTTCCATATTTACCTTCATATAATAATCAATCGGGATATCAAGGAAGTTTTCAATGGTATCCATCGCCATTTCAACGCCGCCAAAAGCGTGGGCATGATTGATTTTATCATTAAATCCTTTTCCAACAATTTCAGTACGTGTATCACGAGGAATGCTCAGCAATTTTGCAGAATTTGTGTTTGGATTAACTGTTAGTACCATGATTGTATCGGTACGTCCTTTATCACTTGTCGAATCAACACCAAGTAATAAAACAGAGAAAGGATCCTTTTCGACTAATTCTACTGGTTCTACGCGCTTTTCTGATTGCTTGCGTTCGATGGGTTCGTGCATGGTATCGACAGCACTTTTTAATGAGTTATATACAGAATAAGCATAAGCACCTGCACCAATGATTAGAACAAGAAGGATGATACCAGTAATCTTTAACCATTTTTTACTCTTTTTATCTTTTGATCTCATGTTTTTTCCTCCGAAAAATTTACAAATTTTGACCACAACAGATAGAATACCAAAAAACTAGGAAAATAGATAGATGTAACTTTGTGGATAAAATATGGAATAATGTAGATTTAAGCAAAGATTGTAGAATTTTATGAAAAATGTCTACACAAATCTATGAATTTCATTCATTTTCCACAAATTTGGAATGGAAATGTATTTACAATTGGCTAGTAATTTATTAAAATACTTAATTAAGAGGAAATTGAAGGGGGCCATTGGGAAGTGAGTGCTAAGTCAAAAGGCAATAACTCGAAACAAGCTGATTTTACACGGATAGTGAAAAAGGCTTACGAAAAGGGTGTAAACGAAAACGGCATGACCCTTGAAAAGATCATGGAAGAATTAAAAGCTGATTTGAAAAGTATGATTAATTAATATAGAACAAACAAGGAAGACTAGCGATATCGCTAGTCTTCCTTGTTTGTTTACAAAATATTCAACAAGAAACTGTGCCCTACTGGATTACTCTGCTCCTCTGGACTGTTTTATCTTTATTAAGGTAAATTAGGTTCCAACTTGTATTCCCCTCTTTTACAAATGTCATCCTTGTGTTAATTTGTTTATAGAAACCTATGGAGAGTGATTTACTTGACAACAATAGATATTCTTGGAAGCTGTGTCACGAGAGATGCTTTTGCATTTGTCCAACACAATTATGAACTAAAATCATACTATCCCCGATCTTCTTTGATAAGTATTTATTCACCACCCATCTATATAAAAAAAGAGGGTATTAACCTTAAAACTGAATATCAACAGCGATTAGTCTATTTTGATATGACAAAAAAGTTTTTCCATCATATAAAACAAACTGTAGCTGATGTTTTAATCATTGACTTTATGGATGAAAGATTAGGAGTATTAAAAACAAATAATACTTATATTACACATTCAGATGAATTAAAACATTCTAAACTTAAGCTTTTACTTGATTATAAAGTAATGGAATTTAATGAAGAATTTTTAGATCTTTGGGAACTTAGCGCATTAAAATTTATCCACGATGTTAAGAAACGTCCATTTAGGAAGATCATTCTTCACAAGTCTTTATATATGACTAATTATAAAACTAAGGATGGCGAAATAATCCCTTTTACAGATCCTGAAAGGGTAAAAAGAATTAACTCTAAAAACGCTCTATTAAATCACATGTATCAATTTATAGAACGAAACATGCCAAATTTAAAAGTAATAGAACCAACTGGTTTTCCAGCAGACGAATCGCACAAATGGGGATTGACCCCGTTTCACTATGAGCTTCCTTATTACGAATATTTTATGGAACAACTGAAAATTGAAATAAAAGCCATCCAGGATTAATCCTGGATGGCTTTTATACATTTTTTGCATATACAAACCAATTTGTTCTATATACGGCATTCTAAATACCAAGTTCACCATCTAGCGAATATCACTAGTCTTCCTTATTTTTTACAAAATATGCACTTAGAAAATGTGCCCAAGCCTGGTAACCCAGCTCGTTCGGACTTTGATCTTCATTTAAGTAATTTTCTAGTTCTGGATTATCGGTTGCCGGCCAAGCTATCCAGTGGTCGAGGTAAGTCAAATTGTTTGCTGCAGCAAAGTTCTTTAATCCTTCTATTTGTTCCGAATAATACTGTGGAAGATAGATGGGATTGGATGGCTGCAGTATAAACGTAGTGTCTGGATTCTGTGCTCTAATATCCTCAATCATTTTCGTTACGTTAGCTAACGTTTCTTCTATCTTAAGCTTGCCATTGTCATTAAACAGAAACGGCTCAAGCACGACAAGCTGTGCCTTTTCTGCAACAAGCTCAAGCTGCTTGTTTTCTCCGATGAAATCTGCAGATGTCTGATCGTATGTATGAAGTGCGGTAACAATCTTATCACTTCCAAAGCTTTCACTTATACTTTGAGTAACACTTTTCTCCCATTCCATGGATGAAGATCCAACAAAGAGAATCTTAAATGGCTGTCCCGACTCTAACGCAAGCTTTAGTTGATCTTTCGCCGTATCTGGCCAATTTGCTGCCATTTCCAAATAGCTGCTAAAGTCTGTCTCGGTAATCTGCTGAGTGGTTACAGGTTCAACTGCTTTTACAGCAACTTGTTGATTCCAGTGAATATGCCCATAAGCAAGCACGCCTAAACAGACCAATCCCCATACCGCTGTTAAAAAATACTTCATTTTTTCACCCCCAAAAAACATATTTTCTATTATTATAGCAAAGGTCTTGCTAAGAAAATTATACCAGTTGTGGAAAACCTACATTATTTTACAAAAAACATGGTATCATTGTTTAGGTAATTGACAAAAGAATACAAATTACATCATTAAATGATAGTTATATTTGTCTATTGAAAAATATAAAAAGGTACTAAATACCTAATGAATAAAATAAATATCATTTTTCGACACGAAGTGACAAAACGCGACATCTAAACATGTTATAATACTTTTTGTTTTCATCGAAACATATACAGGAGGATTAATTACTAATGGAAGAAACAATTAGTTTAAAAGAGTTACTAGCGACGTTAAAGAAACGGTTCGTTATGATCATACTCATTACGATGACAGCTGGTTTAGTAAGTGGAATCGTAAGTTATTTTTTTCTAACCCCAATCTATCAAGCTTCGACACAAATTCTCGTCAACCAGAAACAGAGTGAGCAACAATTCTACAGTCAGAGTGAAGTTCAAACAAACTTATCATTAATTAGTACCTATAATGAAATCATAAAAAGTTCTCGTATCCTTGATAAGGTTATTGTCCAAACAGGTCTGGATATGACCCCTGGTCAACTAGCAGGGAAAATTACGGTTAGCAGTCAAAAGGACTCACAGGTAGTGAGTGTATCCGTTCAAGACCCAGACCCTAATATGGCTGCAAAAATTGCAAATGTAACAGTAGATGTGTTTCAAAAAGACATTGGTAGTATTATGGGAGCGAGAGTTGATAATGTGAGTATTCTTGCACCAGCTAAGGTAAACGATAATCAGGCTCCAATTAAACCACAACCATTATTAAATGTTGCGATTGCGATTGTTGTTGGCTTAATGGCTGCAGTGGGACTTGCATTCTTACTAGAGTATTTTGACAACACCATTAAGAACGAACAAGATATTGAAAAATTATTAGAACTTCCAATCCTAGGTGTTATTGCAACAATTGATGACCAAAAGATGGAAGAGTTGAAGAAGCGTAAAGTAGGAAGCAGAACGGCAGGAAGAGGTGAGACTTATGGCGTTTAAGCGTAAGAAGACAGTAAGAACAACAGATCCAGCAAGAAAGTTAATTGCAACACTTGACCCAAAGTCACCGATATCTGAACAATACAGAACGATTCGGACAAATATTCAATATTCTTCTATTGATAAGGAACTAAGAGTAATTATGGTTACCTCAACAGGACCAGGAGAAGGAAAATCAACTACGGCGGCTAACCTTGCAGTTGTATTTGCGCAACTAGGGAAGAAGGTATTGCTAGTAGATGCTGACCTGCGTAAACCGACAGCTCATCGTACGTTTGGCGTCAATAACTTGTTTGGATTTACAACCGTACTGACAAAGCAAGCAACGTTAGAAAAAACAGTACTTGATACAGAAGAAAAGGATTTATATCTATTAACTAGTGGTCCTGTACCGCCAAACCCTGCGGAGTTACTAAGCTCAAAATTCATGGAACAATTCATTGAAGAAGCAAAAGAAGTATTTGATTATGTCATCTTCGATACACCGCCATTATTAGCGGTAGCTGACCCACAAATTATTGCAAATAAAGTAGATGCTTCGATCTTTGTTGTCTATAGCGGCAAAACAGAAATTGACAAAGCGACAAAAGCAAAAGAATTGCTCGTGAATGCACAAAGTAAATTGGTTGGTGTCGTGCTTAATAATAAAGAAGTTAAGGATAATGACTATTACTATTATTATGGTTCAAAATAACTAAAATTCGACAAAATACCACCCTTTCGGAAGACTTTCGACGGTGTTACAATGTATATTGTCGTATAAAAATAACAGCTAATTGGAAAGTGAGTGTTGTTGTCCATGATCGATTTACATTGTCATATATTGCCAGGGATTGATGATGGGGCGCAGTCACTTTCTGATAGCCTCAACATGGCAAGAAAAGCTGTTGAACAGGGAATTCATACGATAGTGGCTACCCCGCATCATATGAATAGCAAATATGAAAATCCGAAACAGTCGATTATTGAGAGAGTAGAAGAATTAAACACTATATTAATAGAAGAAAAAATTCATTTAAACGTTTTACCTGGTCAGGAAGTACGGATTCATGGAGAAATGTTAGAGGGTTACCAGGCTGGAGGAATATTGCCGGTCAATCACACGCCCTATGTATTAGTAGAGTTTTCATCAAATCATGTACCAAGATATACAGAAAAACTGTTTTATGACCTGCAAATGAATGGACTTATACCAGTGATTGTTCATCCTGAAAGAAATCAAGAAATCATTGAACGCCCAGATATACTTTATCAATTAGTGAAAAAGGGTGCATTGACGCAAGTTACTGCTGCGAGTATTAGCGGCGACTTTGGCAAGAAAATCAAAAACTTTTCCCTGCAATTAATAGAAGCAAACCTAACACACTTCATCGCTTCTGATGCCCATAATACAACCAAACGTACATTTAAAATGAGAGAGGCCTTTGGCGTCATTGAAAAAAAGTATGGAATAGATACGGTGTACTATTTTGATGAAAATGCTGCCCTCCTAATTGGCGGGAAGAATGTCTATAAAGAAGACCCAGAACGAATCAAAAGAAAGAGGATATTTATTTTATTTTGAAAATTCCTACTATACAGTGAGTTTGCTCAACGAGGACTATACAAACAGGGTTAAAACCCTGAACGGCGACGTTCCCTGTCCGTTATCCATGGGAGCACTCGGTTATGCTGTGGGAGGGGAAATTTATCTCCAATCCTTAGACGCATGTCGTCAAAAGCATGATGTGAGGACGGGTTAGATGCCCGATTTTTAAATAAAACCTAAATACTTAATGAAAGGATAAGCGTGTAAAACGCTTGCATTTCCATTAGGTATTTATTTTTGCCGAAATATTTAGAGAAACGAAAGAAAATATAGAGGGGGAAGCAATAGTGAAAAGAGTTAGAAAAGCCATTATTCCAGCTGCAGGGTTAGGAACGAGATTCCTTCCAGCAACAAAAGCAATGCCAAAAGAGATGTTACCTATCGTGGATAAGCCGACGATTCAGTACATAATCGAAGAAGCAGTTGCTTCCGGTATTGAGGATATTATCATTGTAACAGGAAAAGGGAAACGGGCAATTGAAGATCATTTCGATAATGCGATGGAGCTTGAACAAAATCTAATCGATAAAGAAAAGTATGATTTATTAGAAAAAGTTCAGTATCCAACAAAACTAGCAGACATCCACTACATCCGCCAAAAAGAACCAAAAGGTCTTGGACACGCGGTATGGTGTGCCCGAAACTTTATTGGAAACGAACCATTTGCTGTCCTTTTAGGTGATGATATCGTTCAAAGTGAAACACCATGTTTAAAACAGTTGATCAACCAGTATGAAGATACATTTTCTTCCGTAATTGGTGTTCAGACAGTAGCAGATTCAGATACACACCGCTATGGGATTATCGATCCATCTACACAAGAGGGACGTCGTTACCAGGTAAGTAACTTTGTAGAAAAGCCAAAACCAGGTACGGCACCTTCGAATCTAGCCATTATGGGACGCTATATCTTAACTCCAGAAATCTTCATGTTCCTAGACCGTCAGGAAAAAGGAGCAGGCGGCGAGATTCAGTTAACAGATGCAATTCAAAGACTAAATGAAATTCAACGAGTGTTTGCTTATGACTTTGAAGGTCAACGTTATGATGTTGGTGAAAAGTTTGGGTTTGTAAAGACAACGATTGAATTTGCTTTGCAGCACGAAGACCTCCATGATGACATGATTGATTATTTGAAGAACCTAGTTTCTTCATTAGATATAGAAAAAGTAGTGTTATAGAGAAGGAAGGGGTCTAGGTTGTCTAATTTAGCAAATCAAGAAGTTGGCTATATTGAAAAGCAAACAACGAATGTAAAAGATGGAAGAATCTATCTCTTTGCAAAAAGATTAGTAGATATTTTCGGTTCTATTTGCGGGATTATCCTTTTAGGTGCTCTCTTTGTGGTTATTGCAATCTTAATAAAAGTTGAGGATCCTAAAGGGACTATCTTTTTCTCACAGAAGAGAGTAGGGATAAATGGCAGGGAGTTTAAAATGTATAAGTTCCGTTCCATGGTATCAAACGCTGAAGAGAAACTGGCTGAACTATTAAAATACAATGAGATAAATGGTGCTATGTTTAAGATGAAGGACGACCCTCGAATTACAAAGGTGGGGAAATTTATTCGAAAAACGAGTATCGATGAATTGCCTCAGCTGTTTAATGTATTAAAAGGGGAAATGAGCTTAGTTGGTCCTCGACCACCTCTTCCAAGAGAGGTTGCAGAATACACTGCTTACGATAAGCAACGTTTATTGGTTACTCCTGGGTGTACAGGTCTCTGGCAGGTAAGTGGAAGAAATAGTATAGGTTTTCATGAAATGGTAGAATTAGACCTTCAATATATTCAAAGAAGAACGTTCTTTTTTGATATAAAAATTATATTTAAGACGGTTTTAGTATTATTTGGCTCAAAAGACGCATTTTAGAAAAGAGGTACTAAAAATGATGAAGAATGACTCGAAAATATATGTAGCTGGCCACCGTGGTCTTGTTGGTTCAGCGATTGTTAGGATGCTTACAGAAAAAGGCTACAATAACCTTGTGTATCGTACAAGTAAAGAATTAGATCTAAGAGACAAATTTGCAGTAGATAGCTTTTTTGCAGAAGAAAAACCAGAATTTGTATTCCTTGCTGCTGCTAAAGTTGGCGGGATTGTTGCGAACAATGAATATCCTGCAGACTTTATACGTGACAACTTACTAATTCAGACAAATATCATAGATGCAGCTTATCGCAACAATGTAGAAAAGCTTTTATTCCTAGGAAGCACATGTATCTATCCAAAAATGGCACCCCAGCCATTAAAAGAAGAGTATTTATTAACTGGTTTGTTAGAACCAACAAATGAACCATATGCGATTGCAAAAATTGCAGGGATCAAAATGTGTGAATCATACAATCGACAATACGGAACACAATATATATCTGTAATGCCAACGAACTTGTATGGAGAGAATGATAACTTCGATTTACACACTTCTCACGTATTACCAGCATTAATTCATAAGTTCCATGAAGCAAAAGAAAGCAATGCTCCATTTGTGGAAGTATGGGGTACTGGTTCACCAAAACGTGAATTTTTGTATGCGGATGATCTTGCAGACGCTAGTATCTACCTTATGAACAATTACACTGGTAATGAAATTGTCAATATCGGTGTTGGTGAAGATATTGCTATTAAAGAATTAGCAGGAAAAGTAAAAGAAGTAGTTGGATTTACAGGAGAAGTCAAATTTGATACATCTAAACCTGATGGAACGCCTAGAAAATTAGTGGATGTAACAAAGTTGAATTCTTTAGGGTGGAAAGCTTCAATCTCATTAGATGAAGGACTAAAGAAGGCTTATAACTGGTTCCTGGAAAACGAACTTACAAGAGTAAATTAAACATATATCGGAGGACAAAATGAAAAAGGCATTGATTACAGGTGTAACTGGTCAAGACGGTTCATACCTAGCAGAACTATTATTAGAAAAGGGTTACGAAGTACACGGTGTAATTCGTCGCAGTTCTTCTTATAACCAAGAGCGTTTGGAAGACCTTCTTACAGAAGAAGAAGCAAAAGCTTTATTAAATAATACTAACTTCCATCTTCATTATGGTGATGTTACAGATGCATTAAACGTTACTCGTATTATTGGTGAAATTCAGCCTGATGAGATATACAATTTAGCAGCACAATCACATGTACGTGTATCATTCGACATGCCTGGATATACATTAGATGTAGACGCAAAAGGTACACTAAATATTCTTGAAG
Organism: Neobacillus niacini; assembly: GCF_019749295.1. Lineage (GTDB taxonomy): Bacteria > Bacillota > Bacilli > Bacillales > Cytobacillaceae > Neobacillus > Neobacillus niacini_D. The sequence goes on along the minus strand of NZ_JACWFG010000002.1, from coordinate 190,809 downwards.
CTGTGCGAATTCTTGGTTTAACCGAAAAAACCAGAGTATACCAAGCTTCGACATCAGAACTTTATGGAAAAGTTCAAGAAGTTCCACAAAAAGAAACAACACCTTTTTATCCTCGTTCTCCATATGGTGTTGCGAAAATTTATGGATTCTGGATTACTAAGAACTATCGGGAATCTTATAATATGTTTGCAGTTAATGGGATATTATTCAACCATGAATCAGAACGTCGTGGAGAAACATTTGTAACTCGAAAAATTACTCTAGCAGCAGCACGAATTGCTCAAGGAAAACAGGAGAAATTATCACTGGGTAACTTAGATTCTTTACGTGACTGGGGCTACGCAAAAGATTATGTTGAATGTATGTGGTTAATCCTTCAACATGAAAAGCCAGAGGACTTCGTCATTGCTACAGGTGAAATGCATACCGTTCGTGAATTTGTTGAATTAGCATTCAAACATGTTGGCATTGAAATTGAATGGACTGGTATTGGAGTTGATGAAAAAGGTATTAATAAGTCAACTGACGAGATTATTGTTGATGTAGACCCTAAATTCTTTCGTCCCGCAGAAGTTGACCAATTACTAGGTGACCCAACTAAATCAAAGACATTATTAGGCTGGAATCCTACTAAAACATCTTTTGAAGAATTAGTAAGGATAATGGTGACTCATGATTTAGAGAAAGTCTCAAAAGAAGATCGTATAAAAAAAATGTTTGATTAAGCAAAAAAACAGAAGTGAAATTGATTTATATTTCATTTCTGTTTTTTTCATTAATATATGTAAATTCCTAATATGATATAAAACTATTAGATTATTAAAAAGGGGGGAGCAACACAGGATGAACAAAGGTGAAGAAACAGTTCATAAAGAATTTACACGCCAGGTAGATAAGAGTAAGATCCCTAACTGCAAGATCCTTGGTGTTAATATTGCTGCTATTAATATGGGATGGCTTTTAAAATACTTGAAAACAAATGTGAATAGTAAATCTGGCAACCGTTTAGCTGGTGATTATATCTGCGTTTCTAACGTTCATACTACTGTTACTTCTTTTGAGGATGCAGACTACTGCAAAATTCAAAATAGTGGCCTGATGGCAATTCCGGATGGCGGACCTTTGTCTACAGTTGGTAGAAGACGGGGGCATTTGAATATGAGTAGAACTACAGGCCCAAATCTAATGGGTGAGTTGTTTGAAGTTTCTGTAGAGAATGATTATAGACATTATTTTTATGGGTCTACAGAAGAAACATTAAAAAAATTGTACGGAGAATTGGAAAAGAAATATCCAGGTATTAAAGTAATCGGAATGTATAGTCCCCCTTTCAGACCGCTGACTGTTGAAGAAGATGCGGAAATAGTAAAACGAATAAATGAGACTAAACCCGATTTTGTATGGGTAGGACTTGGTGCTCCAAAGCAAGAAAAATGGATGTTCGACCATCAAGGAATGATAAATGCATTAATGATTGGTGTGGGTGCTGGTTTTGATTACTTTGCAGGAAATATCTATAGAGCACCTGAATGGATGCAAAAGAGTAATTTGGAATGGTTTTATCGATTGGTGCAGGACCCACGTAGGCTGTTTAAGCGATATTGGAATACGAATATTAAGTTTATATGGCATTCGATGATAAGGGGAAAATAAAAATGGAGAAGAAAAAGAAAATTCTTATAGTTCACAACTATTATCAAATTCCAGGTGGAGAAGATACTGTTGTCGCTAATGAGAAAAAGTTGTTAGAGGAACATGGCCATCAAGTTGTTTTATATAGTCGAAACAATAATGAACTAAAAGGGATGGCTAAATTACAAAAGCTATGTATCCCGTTTTCTACAGTGTTTTCAATTAGAACATACCGTGAGGTCAAAAATATTATTATTAAGGAAAAAATTGATGTGGTTCATGTTCACAATACGCTTAATCTCATTAGTCCTTCGGTGTATTATGCAGCATTTAGCAAAAATAAACCAGTTATTCAGACGATACACAATTTCAGGTTATTATGTCCAGCAGCTACATTCTATCGTGAAGGTCGTATATGTGAGGATTGTGTTGACAAAGGTCTAAAATGTGCTGTTTCCAATAAATGTTATAGAGGTAGTAGGTTACAAACACTTGGTTGTGTATTTACATTAAAACTTCATCGGCTTTTAGGAACGTATAAAAAACTTAATTATATATGTCTAACAGAGTTCAACAAAGAGAAATTGCTAATGCTAAATAAAGGAAAAAAACAGCTAATTGATCCAAACAAGGTTTTTGTTAAGCCGAATTTCAAATAAGTAATGAGGTTATAGTAAATGAATTGTAAAGAAATTACCATACTTACAACCACATATAATAGAGGTTATATAATTGAAAACCTATATAGAAGTTTGTGTAGACAGAACAATAGGAATTTTTCATGGCTTATAGTGGATGATGGATCTAGCGATAATACAAAAATGCTCGTTCAGGGTTTTATTAAAGAAAATAAAATTAAAATTAAATATGTTTACCAAAATAATGGTGGAAAAATGAGAGCACACAATAAAGGGGTAGACATGATTGAGACACCTCTATTTATGTGTGTTGATTCAGATGATTATCTTTCAGATAATGCAGTTGATATAATAATTCGAAATTGGGACAAAGCATTAGATAGTAAGGCATGGGGGATGGTCGCATATAAGGAAGTATTGGGGGGAATGTACCTACCTAGTAATAATTTCCCTGAGGAAAATTGTTACTCAAATTTAACAAAATTATATGAAAGTGGTTTTGGAGCGGATACTTCTTTGGTAATACGTACTGATGTTATGAAGGAGAATCCATTTCTGGTATTCAATGATGAAAAGGTTATCCCAGAGGGTGTAGTTTATGATTTATTAGATACTAAATACAAATTATGGGTTTGTCCTGAAATCTTAATAATCTGCGAATATCAGGAAGACGGATATACTAAAAATTTATTTAGTATCATGGAGAAAAATCCTAAAGGGTTTATGCTTTACTATTACAATAGATTTATTTATTCTAAGGGGTTTGTCAAAAAATTTAGGTCAGCAGTTAATGTGGTATGCTTTTATTGCTTTACAAGAAAAAGGCTATACAAGCTTCCTCTACTTTATACTATATTGGCTTATCCGCTAGGGTTCATTCGTTACCTGTCACGTAAAGTAAGGCTAAAATAAAAACTTATTAGTTTGGGAGAAGCAGAAATGAGAAAGTATATAATGATATGCATTGGGCTACTAAAACTTTTTAATAAAATGATTATTAATTTAGGAAGATTGAAGACTAATGGTATTAAATACTTCATTGGTAAAAACGTCAAGTTTTGGATTCATTCTGGTGGAAATTGCGATATCGGTATTAAGACATGGTTTTCTGATTTTTGTTCCTTTGAAGCAAATGGTGGAAACATAAGGCTAGGATATAATAATTTTTTTAATACGAATTGTAGGGTAATTGCGATGAATGATATATCTATAGGGGATAATAATCTCTTTGGGCCTAATGTGGTTATTGTTGATCACAAACATGAGTACAGTAACCCTAATGATTTAATTTGTAAGCAAGGAATGTCATCGGCATCTGTAAAGATTGGCTCTGATATTTGGGTTTGTGCCAATGTGGTAATTACTAAGGGAGTAACGATAGGTAACCGCATTGTAGTTGCTGCAAATTCGGTGGTAAGTAACGATTTATTAGAGCCAGGTGTATATGCGGGCTCTCCTGCAAAGATGGTGAAGAAGTTATAGTATTTGGAGGCAATATGATATATCAAGAAAAAATAAAAATAAGTACATTAATTGCTATAGGTTTGATATTCTCTTTATTTTTAACATGCTTTTATATGAGAATCGCTTTCATGGGTTCTTTAGCGAATATAAATTACTTGTTTTTCCTTAGCTTACTGTTAATGGTTTTTAGAGGGAAAAAAATCTGGTTAAACGGTAAGGAATTGTTCTTGCTATTAATAATGATTTTGCATGCTGCAATTATAAATACTTTGAATGATGTTTCTACTAAACAAATTATATACAGTACTATGATGTATTTTTTGCCATTAATAGTAGTGATAAGTGAAATAAATCCAGACTCTGTTTTGGCAAAAAATTTGCTTAATAAGTTACTAAAGTATTTTAATTTTTTTGTTTATATTATATTTGGAATATATGTAATTGATACTTTAACCAACTTCGCTATTATGAAACTCTTAACAAGTACAGTGATTCCTGGAATTTCAGACTGGGTTCCTAATTCTGCAAGAATTTTTTCATATAGGTACGCTTCGTTTATGGGACACTATCTTATGAATGCTCTAATTTATAATATGTTTTATTTACTAAATATGTGTTATAGCAGGACACATGAAAAGCCAATTGTTAACCCTAGAATTTCAATGGCCATTTGTATGATTGGGGTATTAAGTACAGGAAGTAAGACTGGAATATTTATTATGCTGATTAGTATGTTTTGGTTTAACTCGAAGGGAAAGAATAGAATAAGAAACCTTATATTGCTAATAGTATGCACTCTATTACTATATTATATTGGTTTATTTGATTTAGTGTTTTCTAGATTAAGTAATGAATCTTTGACCACTGGTAGAAATGAAGTTTGGAACATGATTTTTGCACAGAATGAGTTAAAATTAAGAATTTTTACTGGATATGGCGAGTCTATTGATGCTATTTTAACAACTATGGTTGGCAGCGTGAATACAGCAATTGCAAAGGAGTATCCTTTTTTAATTTTGTTATACAAATTTGGATTTATTAATGTTATCGGTATGTTGTATTTTATAGTAGTTAAACCATGCATGAAGGCTATTAAAAATGGGAATAGCTTTATTGCATTTAGTATTATTATGATATTTATAGAAATAAATATGTTTAATGGGTATTTGGTAGTCACAGATGTTGTATTATTGTATTTACTGTTTATTATGACTTTGAAATTAATGGATAATAAAAAAATAGAATCGAATTAAGATGCTATATCTCCCAATATGAAAGGAAAATTAGTATGGATCTTGTAAGTGTTGTTATACCAACTTATGCTAGAAATGATATGTTAAAAAGGGCAATAGATAGTGTTTTAAATCAAACGTATTCTAATATCGAAATATTGGTTATTGATGATAATAGCAACGGAAGTGATCACCGTAGAGAGACAGAAATAATGATGTCGCAATATGAGTTAAACAATAAAGTGAGGTATATTAAGAATCCTGAAAATATGGGAGGTGCCCGGGCACGTAATGTTGGCATTAAGCATGCTGGAGGTAAGTTTGTTGCCTTTTTAGATGATGATGATGAGTACTTTCCGGAAAACATTCAAGAAAAATTATCAGTTTTTAAAAAAAGTAAGAATTCCAAATTAGCTCTAGTGTATGGCTATACGGAAACAGTCACAGATAGTGGAAAGCGTATTATTGTTAAGCATAATTTTAGTGGTAACTGTCTATATGAACAACTAGTTCACAATTGCATTGCGGCAACAAGTCAATGGATGTGTAGGAAAGATGTTCTTCTAGAAGTGGGGATGTTTCAGGATGTTCCGTGTAAACAAGATTCGATATTGATGTTAAATATTTTAAAAAACGATTTTGAAATAGATTGTGTTTCTAAAGTACTAACACGTTACTACGACTATGAGGGACTAAGGATTAGTAATAAAGGAAAAACAATATTGGGAGAAATTAATTACAGAAATTTAGGTAGAGAAGTTTATGGGAAATTTTCAACAAATCAAATACGTGAAATTGAATATAGTTTTGCAAATAGGTTGATGATTTTGTATTTGAAGAAAAAAGAATATAAAAGTGCAGCAAAGGAATTAGTAATGATGTGCAAAATTCATCTGTTAAAAACTATAAAAGTTGTCGTTAATACATTTATTAATTTAATCGTAGGCAAAATAAGCAAAAAATCATTTGTTAGGAGGGGGTAATAGCGAATTGCTTCTTTCATAAAAGACTCCACTAACATAATTAAAAGCAAAGAGAAATGGGTTAGTTATCTCGATAAAAATAGTTAAGAATTTGATTTAATAGTTTACTTGTAGTGCGTAATCCTTTTAAAAAGGATATAACAATATAGGAAGGTCAAAAGTATAATATGCAGAAAGTAATAACAATTGGCAAGTTATATGAAAGAAATAAGCTTAATGGACCAGGTAATGTCATATATCATTTAGAAAAATCGTTCTCAAGATTAAATGTAGATTTTGAGTGTATTCTTAAAAATGAATCTACTTCCTTTGTTAGGCTAATTCAAGATATTGTTACAAAGGTTTTGTTTAAGAAAGATTTAGTCGTAAATGTTCATACAGATGGGTTTATAATGGTATTGATTGTCTATTTGGTAAGCTTATTTAACAGAACAAACACTTATTACCTTACTGTTCATGGAATATATAAAATAGATTCCACTATCTCAGGTATTAGTAAAAGTCGTTATTTAATGTTAGAAAAGTTTTTATATAAAAAGTTTAATAATATAATTTGTGTTTCTTATAAACTTGCTAATGATATAAATTCTATTTACGGCAGAAGTAAAAATGTATACGTTATAAACAATGGAGTTCAGGCTAATCCTTTAGATGCTACAAAAGAGAATATTATAGATTCTGACAAGGTCAAATTAATTTTTGTTGGCGGTATAAAGAGAGGGAAAGGGATTCTTGAAACGATCAAGGCAGTAAAGTATATAATTGATAATTCTGATCTTAATATACATTTAGATATATATGGTTCTGTGGAAAACGAAAAAATTATGGAAGAATATAAACGATATTTAACCTATAATAAACTTGAAAATCATGTGACATATCACGGATTAATAGAGGATAAGAAAAAGTTATTTAGTTACTATGCACAGTCAACTTTACAGTTATGTCTAAGTTTATACGATACATTTAATGTTGCGGTTCTAGAATCTATGGCTGTTGGTTGCCCGTGTATTGTTTCTGATTGCTGTGGAGCAAAGGATATTATTAGAGATGGCGAAAACGGTTATATAGTATCTTTAGATAAAGGGACAGGCACAACAATTTTAGATATTTTGCAGGAAGTTTTACATGATAAAAACAAATTACAACAGTTAAGTAAGTATTCTATAACTACTGCAAAGAATAACACTTGGGATATGGTAGCGAAAAAGTACTATAACTTGTTTAATGAAAATTATGATGGGTAAAAAATGGTGGCAACCGAAGCCGGAGAGGTATATAAGTAATATGGTTTCATGTTTTGATTATAGTAAGTTAATATTTTGTGACTTCTCGAGAATGTGTTTTGTTGTTCTTGATTAATCACCTACTAATACTGAATTAACAGTTGAGATAACTCCCAAGCCTTTTTGTTCTATAAGACCGATAATAATTGGTGAGAATATGTTTATCGAAATAAGAAGTCATCTTCCTGGAACTACAATAAGAACAAATTGTTTTGTGGGATCAGTGTTGCCCGGCGGAAAGAAGAAGATAATTCTTTCGTAGCTGGGAAAGCTGCAATGAAGGTGGAATATGTAAGAGAACTAATTTCTAAAATATTTATATAGAAAAAATAGAAGGTGTATTTGTTATTTTGGATTAGTTTCGAAATAAAAGATAAAAAAGAAATAATTTGAGTAATATATAGAATCAATCCAAATGCAATTGTCCTCTGAAATATTTTAGTTGGAATAGAATGAGTATTCTTACTCAACTACCTGTTTTAGAAAAAGGGGTGATAAAATATGAATCGAAGGACAAATTATATAAATATAGAGAATAGGAAAAAACAGATAATCTTTGCAGGTCGCATAGATAATACTAAGGGAATAGATAAATTATTATATGCTTGGAAAAAATATTGTACTTTCCACAATCAAACCATAAAACTTATAATTTGCGGAACTGGACCTGAGGAGCAGTGGTGCAAAGACTTTATTGTTTCCAATAACCTTGAATCTAATGCGAAAATGATGGGTTTTATTGAAAATAAGAAAGTAGTCCAAATTATTTCTGAATCAATGGCTCTAATATTGCCAACTCAATGGTATGAAGGCTTTCCAATGACTATTGTTGAAGCATTCGGATATGGCACGCCAGTTCTAGGAAGCAATATTGGTAACGTGGGTAATCTAGTGATTGATGGGGTAACTGGTTATAAATTTGAACATAGTTCTTCAGATTCCATGGTTGAGGCAGTTAATAGATTGGTGGAAGCAACTGAATATGAATTGGATTTGTTCCGAAGTACCTTCGAATATTTCCAAAGACACTTTACTGCTGAAATGAACATAAAAATATTAAGTAGTATATATGAACAGGTCATGAAGTAAAAATTGTGCTCCCGGTAATATCTAGATACCCTTTCACAGAGCTTTTCTTTCTTAAACTTTACTTGTTATGACAACGCATCAAGAAAGGCAATATTGAACCATTGATGCATAAGGAAAAAATGAATATTTTGATAAATTATCATTCTGAGGTCGGCACATCGTGGCAGGTCTCAGTTTTTAAATTAATTAAAATATGAAGATTCCCACTTAAAAATTTTGGAACTTTATGTGTTAGCATAAATTTTAATTGGGAAAGTCTTAATTTGAATATAGTAGATTGGACAATACCTTCCATCATACAATGATATTATGAAGTCCTAGTGCAAAACAATAATATTAGGGAGTATAGCATGAAACGCAATATAATAGAACTATCTAAAAAGCCGTTTATACGCAATGTATTAATAATGGCAACTGGAACTGCTGCAGCTCAAGCTGTGTCAATGGCATTATCCCCAATTATCACTCGTTTGTATGGACCCGAAGCATTTGGTCTTTTGGGTGCATTCACAGCAGTTATTGGAATAATTTCACCAATAGCTGCACTAACATATCCCATTGCTGTAGTATTACCCAAGAGTGATAATGACGCAAAGGGATTAATTCGTCTTTCAATATATATTTCAGCATGTTTTGCAATGATAGTCGCCATTACCTTAATTGTATTGAAACAACCAATTGTTAGAATGTTTAATATAGAAAGCATTGCTCCATTTTTATATTTATTACCATTAGTAACTTTTTTCTCTGCCCTTGAAGAAGTTACAGAGTATTGGCTTATTCGAACAAAGCAATTTAGAATAACTGCTAAAGTGACAATTCTACAATCTTTTATTATTAATGGAAGTAAAGTCGGACTAGGGTTTTTCCACCCTTTGGCAGCAGGACTTATTATTTTAACAGTTATTGGCCAATTTCTTAGAGTTTCAATGATGATATTATTTGCAAAGGGTTCAAATATTAAGCAAGAGTTAGAAGGTGATAATGCTGAGTCATTATCTATTAAGGAACTCGCTAAAAAACATAAAGACTTTCCTTTATTTAGAGCCCCACAGGTATTTTTAAATGCAGTTTCTCAAGGATTACCCATTTTGATGTTAACAAGTTTTTTTGGTCCTGCGTCTGCTGGGTTTTATTCTTTAGGTAGGACTGTGCTAAGTATTCCATCACAACTCATTGGTAAATCCGTAGGGGATGTATTTTATCCTCGAATTTCAGAAGCTGCCAATAAAGGGGAAGATCTTACTCTGTTAATTAAAAGGGCTACCCTTTCTCTTGGGGCTATTGGGATTATACCTTATGGAATTGTGATTATTTTTGGTCCGTGGTTATTTGGCTTTGTGTTCGGTTCAGATTGGATCAAAGCAGGGGAATATGCTAGATGGATAGCACTTTGGGTATTTTTTATGTTTATTAACCAGCCGAGTGTTAAGGCATTACCTGTTTTGTCTGCACAATCGTTTCATTTAAAGTTCACATTCATCACTTTAATCACACGTATAGCCCTCCTTGCTTTAGGATATTATGTTTTTTTAAGTGACATTATTGCTATCGCATTATTCGGGGTATCTGGTGCAATACTTAATATTATTTTAATTCTGTTTACTCTCCAAAAAAGTAAGAAGCTACATCAATGACGGAGGAATAAAGATGGCTACAATATTTGTCTGTGGTGATATTGTAAATTACGAAAAAAATGATGGGTTGGTTTGTTCAGATTCATTGGCTGAGATAATTGCTAACGCTGACTACTCGATTTGTAATTTTGAAGCACCAATTGAAGGGTTCGGAAATCCTATTTCAAAATCAGGTCCACATCACTTTCAGAGGAAATCTACAATAAAAGGTTTATATAAACAAGGATTCGACTTACTTTGTATGGCTAATAATCATATTATGGACTTTGGTAGTAAGGGACTAATTGCTACAATGGAAGAATCAAAATATATAGGTTTGGATTCCTTGGGAGTAGGAGTGGATTTCAACGAAGCTTATAAACCTTTAGTTAAAAGAATTAATGGAATAGATGTCGGATTAATAAACGCAAGTGAGGCTCAATTTGGGGTTTTAGATTATTTTGCAGATAAAAATCAACCTGGATATGCATGGATTAATCACAGTGTAATTGATAATAAAATAATAGAGTTAAAAAAAGAATGTGATTTTGTAATTGTACTATCTCATGCAGGGTTAGAAAATTATAATGTACCACAAAAGGAATGGCGCCACAGGTATAAACATCTTTGTGATTTAGGTGCAGATATAGTGGTTGGTTCACATCCTCATGTTCCACAGGGATATGAACAATATAATAATTCATTTATTTTTTATAGTCTTGGAAACTTTTATTTTGATTCAAAAAATTATATTAATAAAGAAGATAACTCATATTCGGTCCTTTTCCATTTAGAGAAAAATAAACAAGTCAAATTCGAGCCGATATTTCATCATAAACAGGATGGATATGTTCAACTCTCTCCAATCGAGAAACAGATTGATTTAAAACAACTAAATACTAATTTAGGCCCTGTATACGATAAACTTCATGATTCAATGTCACTTGAAGCGTATAATAGGCAAATAAAACTTCCCCTCTTTTATTCACTATTACCAATACCCTATGATGGGAGTATGAAATCTTTTATTAAAAATATAGTTAAAGCACTCCTTGGAAGGGAAAGAAAGGACCATAAAGAGTTACAAACATTGCATTTTCTAAGGAATGAGGCATATTACTATGCTGCAAGACATGCATTAGAATTAATTACAAAGGGAAAACAAGGACGGCGGTAAAAAATGAGCGATTTCATTTATTCTAAAAAAAAAATAGAAAAAGGGAAGTTAACAATAGAATTACAAAGTATATATCGTGAAGAGAAACCTATAGTGCAAGAATTTCATGGAGATTGGGGATCATTAGCTGTAAGTAATAGTCCTTACAATGGATTTAATCCATTTGAGATAGATGAACATATTTGTGTTGTATTAGGTGGACCTTTATTAGATTATCAGGAAAATCAGTTTTTAAATTTGACATCAGGTTCTAGTGGTACGGAAGCAATATTTAACCGATATATTAAGGGGATAATTAAATGGGATGAAGACCTTAGTGGTCCCTTTGCAATAATATTAGTAAACAAAAATACTTCTGAGGTAGAATGTATAACTGATCTTATGTCATTTATACCAATCTACACATATTCTGATTCCAATAACATTATCCTTTCGTCACATGTTGATGTTGTAGCAAGAATATCTGGACAAAAACAGAATATTGACATTGTTTCAGCAGTAGATTTTATTTTACATGGCATAGTTACTTATCCATATACTTCATACAATCAAATAAGACAGATAGCACCAGCATCCACCCATATTATTAAAGCCAATGAAATAAAGATATTGACTAAAAATTATTGGCTTCCCAAAGAAAAATATAAGTATAACAATATTGATCAGGCAGCAAATGATTTAAGGAATAGTTTGCAAAAATATGTGGATAGCATTGCTGGTAATATGTATAACATTGCACAGTTTATTAGTGGCGGAGAAGATTCACGTACTCTTTCAGGACTATTACCAAAACAATGTAATCAAGATGCATTTATATTCCTTGACCATATGAATCGTGAAGGTAAAGTAGCTGAAAAAGCTGCGAACTCATACGGAGCAAAATTTAAAATAGGAACAAGGAGCAAATTACATTATTTAGAGATACTCTCTTCTTGTGTTAATTTAGTAGGGGCGGGTTCGCAGTATATTCATGCACATACTTTTGGATTTCATAAAAGCTGTAAGTTAAATGAATATTCAGCTGTATTTGGTGGATTATTTTCGGATGCACTCTTAAAGGGAGCACGCATTAAAAAGTTATCTAGTTTAGATAGATTTCCATTCCTACCACAAATAAAGAGACTTAATTATTCTTCAGCTACTCCATTAAAAAATGATTATTTTCAAACTGAGGTTCTAGAGGAATTAACAAAGAGGAGACAGGCGCATCTGAAATATGTCAAGAGTATTCGAAAAGAGTCAGCAGAAGAATGGTTTGAATTATGGCCTAGCTCAATGAATGTGAATATACCTAATATTCACGTTAACAGAAGATTATTTAGGAGTTATGAACCGTTTATGTCCAAAGATGTTGTAAAAATGAGTGCTACTGTGCCACAAGATTGGAAACTTAATCGAAAGCTATTCCAAAAAGCTGCAAAACCATTGCTAAAACCAACAAAGTGGTTGCTTCATGGTGATGGTCGGTTACCATACTTTTCTTGGTATATTAATATCTTTATTCAATTTGTTATTTGGTTCTTCCGAACAATCGGTTCTAAAATAGGTCTGATTAAGGGGAATCAAGGACCTTGGGGAGAATGGAAAGTTGTTATGAATAGCACAGAATGGAAACATGCTATTGATAATTATAGAGACGGAATAAATCTAATATCCAGTGCTTTAAAAGAGAGAGATGTAAAGGAATTGTTTGAAGGAAATAAATTAAATCAGAATCAAAAAATAAACTTGTTACAGACTTTGTATATTAATCAAAATATACTGAAATAAAACGCTGTATTTTGTCCGCTTGGATTATGGAACTAGCTCCATAAAATATATTTGCAAAATATTTTGTAGTAATTATAAGGATGAGGCTACTATGGTAAATTTGAAGAAATTATTCAACATCGCTTACAAACATTCTGCTTTATTCGTTTTGTATAAAACAAAACCGGGGAAATATGTACAAGCGTATGATAACTATTTAAGGAAATTAGGAGTAAATATTGTTGGTAAATCAAGTTGGATAGATTTTACAGTATGGTTTGATTATCTTTACAACTTAATTCATATTGGAGACGGCGTAGTAATTTCACGAGAGGTAGTTCTATTAACTCATGACTATTCAATTAATAACGCCGTTTATGGGTTAGGCAAACAAATGAAACGTGGATACGAGATACGTAGACAAATTAAAATTGGTAATAATGTTTTTATTGGTATAAGAAGTGTTATCTGTCCGGGTACCATTATTGGTGATAATTCAATTATAGGTGCCGGTAGTGTTGTGCGTGGCGAAGTAGAACCTTTTAGTATCATGGCTGGTAATCCTGCTGTGAAAATTGGTGATACAAGAGAATGGGCTACAAATAAGTTAAATAAAATAAAAGAATTACAAGAAAGCGTCATTACGTAATATTAAAAAAGACACTCATTTTGGGTGTCCTTCAATTTCTAAAAATCTGACTTATAACAAGATTATGAACAATGGTTTCTATCCCCTTGGACAATTAAGCGCACCTTTGAGAGGTTAATAAATGAGTGTATTTTTATATTTCAAAAGTCAATATATCAAGGTTTTATGCATAGCTAATCTCTGTGCCTGTAACCGTTATTCATGATGATAGTGATACATTTAATTTTAGTCATTAATTAGCTCCACTTGAAGGAACATATTGGGTTTATTAGGAATGGCTGAAATATAGTATTATTATTGTTATAGTTATTGTGTTTAAGTGCTTATCAAGTATCAAAGTACATTAAAAAAGAAATTTTAATATAGTGAAGGTGTGTGAAAGATGAAAATTGCTGTTGCTGGAACTGGATATGTTGGCTTAGTTACCGGAGTTTGTCTGGCGGACCATAAGCATTCTGTTACTTGTGTAGATATAGATGATAAAAAAGTAGCTTTAATGAAGGCTGGGATCTCCCCTATCTATGAACCAGGACTTGAAGAATTAATTGCTAAAAATATAGAAAGATTGAATTTTACAACTGAGTATAAAGAAGCGTATAAAGATGCAGATGTTATTTTCATTGGTGTAGGTACTCCAGAAAAGCAGGATGGTTCGGCTAATTTAAGTTATGTTTATGGTGTAGCCGAACAAATTGCTGAAAGTATTGAGAAAGATTGTGTCGTAGTTGTTAAATCAACAGTACCAATAGGTACAAATGATAAGATTAAAGATATGATTAAATCTAGGTTGGTACATGATGTAAATGTATATGTAGCTTCTAATCCTGAGTTTTTGTCACAAGGTACTGCTGTTAGGGATACACTACATGCCTCAAGAATTGTCATAGGAGTCGAAGAACCATATGCAGGAGAAGTTTTAAAAGAAGTTTACAAGGATTTTGGCGCACCGATTGTGATTACAAATAGGAAAAGTGCCGAGATGATCAAGTATGCTTCCAATGACTTTCTTGCCTTAAAAATATCATTTATTAATGAAATAGCAAACCTTTGTGAAATAATTGGAGCTGACATAGAGGATGTTGCTCATGGAATGGGTTACGATAGTAGGATAGGTAATCGATTTCTAAATGCTGGTATAGGCTACGGTGGATCTTGTTTCCCTAAAGATACAAAAGCGCTTCACTGGCTAGCAAACTTCCATGATAATGAGTTAAAAACTATTAAAGCAGCTATTGATGTGAATGAAAATCAAAAGCTTAAATTGATAAAAAAATCCCGTAAGTATTTTGATAGTTTCAAAGGTCTCAATGTTGCAGTCCTTGGATTAACTTTCAAACCTGGCACTGACGACTTAAGGGAAGCACCTACACTCGTGAATATCCCAATTATGCTTGAGGATGGCGCTAATATAAAAGCATGGGATCCTGTAGGTGTAGATAACTTTAAGAAAATCTATCCCGATGAAATTACTTACTGCAATTCGATTGAAGATACAATTAAGGATGCAGATGTGTGCTTTATCTTTACTGAATGGGATGAAATCAAAGAATTTGACTTAACAAAATACAATAAACTAATGAGAAAACCAATAATTCTTGATGGAAGAAACTGTTATGAACTTGTAAGTGTTAAAAAGGCAAACCTGACTTATGATTCCATTGGTAGAGAAACTGTAAATAATTTTGAATACTCTCTTGTATAGTATAGTAGCAAATTGAAGTATTATAAATCGAATCAGGTCCAAGTGGCCTGGTTTTTTAATGGAGGGATATTATGAAGCTTGTATTATTATCTGGAGGATCGGGTAAGCGACTATGGCCTTTATCAAATGATACAAGATCAAAACAATTTTTAAAGGTGTTAGAGAGTAATAATGAAGAAAAGCAATCAATGGTTCAGCGTGTATGGGGACAGTTGGAAACAGTTGGACTTGCTGAATCCTCTGTCATTGCAACTTCTAAAATGCAAAGGGATATGATTCATAGACAATTAGGAATGAATATACCTTTAATTATTGAGCCTGAACGTCGCGATACTTTCCCAGCTATTGCATTAGCAGCTTCTTATCTGTATTCTATTCAAAATGTATCAGAAGATGAAGTAGTTGTTGTACTGCCAGTTGACCCGTATGTTGAGGATAGCTTTTTTGAAAAAGTAAAAGAAATTGAGAGTGTTTTACTAGATTCTAAAGCAGATTTAGCATTGGTCGGCGTGAACCCAACTTATCCATCTGCTAAATATGGCTACATTGTTCCAAAGGATCCTGTAACAGGAGATTCATATTTTTCAGTGAACCATTTCACTGAGAAACCGAGTGAAGAAAAGGCACAAACTCTTATTGATATGAATGCTCTTTGGAACTGTGGGGTATTTGCATTTAAATTAAAGTACTTACTAGATATTTTGCTAGAAAAAAGTTTGCCTCTTCATTATGATAAACTTTCACTGCAGTATAAAAATCTTCCTAAGATTAGTTTTGATTATGAAGTAGTTGAGAAAGCAAATCATATTATGGCACTTCCATATGATGGTTATTGGAAGGATCTTGGAACTTGGAATACGTTGACAGAGGAAATGGCAACTTCTCAAATTGGAAAAGGTATTTTAAGTGATGATTCGCAAAATACTCATTTGATAAATGAACTTGATATTCCTGTAACTGTCATTGGTGTAAAGGATATTGTTGTTGCAGCGAGTCCAGATGGCATCTTAGTTGCAGATAAAGCTTCGAGCCCTAGAATTAAGGAATTGATTAGCGGATTTGAACAGCCTCCAATGTATGAAGAGCGAATTTGGGGCTGGTCTCGTGTACTTGATTATGCTAAATATGATGACGGAAATGAAATGGTAACGAAACGAATTTGCATCCATGAAGGAAAGAATTCGAGCTATCATTATCACAATTTACGTGATGAAGTTTGGACGATTGTTCGTGGAGAAGGCGAATTGGCCTTGGATGACTATATCACTCGAGTAAAAGCAGGGGATATCGTTCACCTACCTGCAGGAAAGAAACATGGTATTAAAGCATTTTCTGAGTTGGAATTTATAGAAGTTCAAACAGGTATCGGTATTAGTGATGAAGACTTTACCCGCTTGTATTTTGAATGGGATGATGTCATTAACCACTTCCAAAAATCAAAAGCAAAAGTGATTCTATAATATTTTAGGGGAGAGGGCTTAGGTCCTTTCCCCACTTTTTTTATTGAGGTGAAAATAGTGAAAAACATTGCCTATTATATATCCAATTATGGATATGGACATGCTTCTAGAAGTATTGCGGTTATTAGGAAACTTCTCGAAGAGCCTGAAGTAAAAGTAATAGTCTGCCATTCCTTTGCTCTTTCGTTTATTAAGGAATCTCTAGAATCAAGCCTTGTAAGTTATAGAAATATCAAGACAGATATAGGCTACTTACTGGAAAAGAATTCAATCCATCCTGATAAAATTCTATTATTCAAGGAGTATAAAAGCTTTGTAGCAGATTGGGAAAGTTATAAGGAACAAGAAAGAGAGTTCTTATTGGGTAATAATATTGATTTGGTTATATCGGACATATCACCATTGCCATTTGAAGCTGCTGAAAGTTTAGGTATATCTTCTGTAGGCCTATCAAACTTTACTTGGTATACTGCCTATCAGGGGTTAATTGATGATAAGGAGTTAATCACGTTTAAAGAAGCCTATAAAAAAATGACCTACTACTATTCCTTATCGGGAAGTCAGGAACAGTGGGACATAGAATCATATGAATATGGCTTCTTTTCTAGAACTGTAGATTTAGAAGAGGTTAAAAGAATTAGGAACTCTATTGATCCAGTTGGTAGACAGCAAATTGTGTTTTTAGGATTAGGTATGAAGATAGATGTAGGAACACTCGATCAATTACCTATTTGGGATAGTCCAAACTGTGTGTTTATTGTATCTTCTAATGTAGAGGTAGACCGGCCCAATGTATTTCAAATTCCAAGTGATTATTTGGAATCACAGAACTATATTGCTGCTTCAGATTTAGTTATTTCAAAAGCGGGATGGGGAATGATTGGAGAGGCTTTAAGCGCTAATATTCCACTTCTAATTCTTAATAGATCGTCCATGAGGGAAGATCAAAATACTATCAAATATTTAAAACAACATCAGCTGTGTGAAACGATAGAGTGGGATGATTTTGAAAAGTATCAAGTTGATCCACTCATATTTGGAAAATTAAAAACGCCTGAGCATAATAGGAATCATACAAATGAAGCCGGGAAGATTGCTAAGGATTTATTAAAGATAATAGGAATCTACTAATAGTATTTTTAGGGAGGGAAGCGTATGGGGAAGAGGAAATGGTGGTTAGTTGCAGCGATCGTTTGGATGATATCCATTTTCATTGTTACACAGCTGCCATACTTCACTGGCCAGAATACTGCAAAAGTAATTCAAAAGGCAGTTGTGACTGATACTATGTCTATCGAATATACAAGTCCTGACCCTGTCGATATAAAAGAGCTAAACCTCATTGTAAGAAAGGCTACACATTTCATTGTTTTTGGGATTCTCGCATTCTTGCTCTTTAAAGCATTCGAATCCTACCGATTTTCATATATCCTTGCGTGGATGCTAACTGTTCTCTATGCCTTATTGGATGAATGGCACCAGTCCTTTATGCCGGGGAGAGTAGCTACATATAGGGATGTCTTATTTGATTCTTTTGGAGCTTTTGTTGCGTTAGCCGTATTGTATATGATTAGGAAAAATCGTGTAAATCTATCCAAATAACCATTACATATTGTTAACAAGTAATTTTGCACAATACCATTGGTTATGACATTTTCCTTTTTTAAACTCGACTCAAACAGATTTCAAAGTCAGCACTGCCTATTTTAAAATAAATGATGTAATTATAAAAATGTCTTTGATAGTAATTCGAAAGTTATTGGGAAGATTGAGAAATAACAGACCTAGTGAGGAGTATTAATGGACTTAATTAAACAAATAATTGAAATTACTAAAAAGGGAATAAATGGGCCAGAAGAAATAATAATGCTCATAGTAGCCTCGGTAATCTTCATTTATTCTCTTTTTATAAAATTTCACAAAATTATATCATTAAACGAATTTGATCGGTTATTCTTACCAAAGAATGAGAGAAGTATACAGCAAGTAATAGTTAAAATCACCGAATATATTACTTTTTCATTACTTTATTTAGTTTCGGGATTAGCCTTATCTATTATCGTTTCATTATTACATAATATTTTTGGTATATGGATTTTTATTTTAACATCGGCAATTTTTATACTCTCCTTAATACCCATCATGCTTAGAGTGGCTACTATAGAACTGTTTGGGAGAGAAAGGGCAGAAGGTTTTAATTGGTTTATTAGATTCCATGAGAAAAAAGTGGTTAAGCACTCATTTAACATTAATTATTATGCTACATTTCCGTTTTACGCATCTCTCTTTTATTATTTTCTATACGAGAATGTAAAGTTGATTGGAATAGGAGTACTCATTCTCTTTTCCTTTCCTATGCTGATATTATATCTTTATAGATCCTATCGGAATAAAAGTATTCATGGATATATTTGTGAGATTATAAGCGAAGAGGATTTTAATAGAGGTAAGGTAGTGATTCATTACGCTCTAGACAAAGATAGAATAATATTTCGTAAACCAAATGATAATGAACAAAAAGAAATATTCTTGTACGATCGATCATCTGATAAACACTTTAAATTTACAAAAGAAAATTCTCAATAAAGGGATTAACTTTAAATTGTACATCACAACTTTCTAGTTGGTTGGTAAGTAATAGGCTTTTTGTATGACTATCATGATGAAGAAAAGTAACTTATATTCCTTATATTAGAAAGCAGGTTCCAGATTTGAGTAAGTAAAGCTTTTCCAATTGATAATCCCTAATAAAAATAATAAGACGCATCAATTAAAGTTGTAGTATGTAAGAAAGTAGGGGTCATTTTCATCAGACTTGTAAACATTGTTTTCAATGACGATAACAAGGAGAGGTGGAGTAAAAATGACCCGATTAAAGTTTCGCCTAGAACTAGTAACATGTATTTTGCTTTTCTATAAAGATCAAATTCTAGGGACATACAAGAGCTTTAAGTGCATGTAAGTGTTTTTACTTGCGTATATTGGCAAAATGTCATCTGGTTTTATCCTACAACTAGATTATGATTAACAGTTCATGCTAAATATGATTGAACATTCTTACAGATTCATTGATTTGGAATGTTATGAATAGCTTGAATAGCAGCCTTTGTTGCTTCATGGTCATCTCGACCGATGCCTATTTGGAAATCTTCAAATATATGTTGGACTTTCCCTGGCCTTTTATTGGCAAACGCTTGGATGGTACCATCTGTATAATGAAAAACCTCTACGTAGTAAATTTGACCTTCGTTTTCGAACTTCCTCCAAATATTCACTTTAACAATTTCACTATTCTTTTTATCCATCTGCCAACCCTCATTTAAGTAAGATTAATTTTAGCTAGAACATTACTTTCGGATTATCTCATTTTCAATTTCAGTATTAAATTCCCCGAACCTCATCTCAAATGCTTTTGCAAGATTATCGAGAGTGGTGCTAGATGGTGATTTCAAATTATGCTCAAGTTCATAGATGTATTTACGTGTTAAATAAGATTCTAAAGCAAGATCCTCAACCGTCCATCCTTTTTCTTTTCTTAATCTTCTTAATCCAATTCCTATATAAACTTTGGTCTCTTTCAAAAGGGATTCTCCTTTTTAAGACCATTACATACTGACTAGCAAAAACCATCCACGTACTGTAGTACGCGAAAAGCTGTTTAAAGGAAATAAATATTAAAAAGAGCATAAAAGGACACAAAGGGTCAAAATAAGTGCCAGTTACTAAATGGTTTTTGTTTTAGAATGGTGACCTTTCATAAGGAAAGCCATCTTTTAACAATCCGAGTTACTAGAAAGATTCAGAACGACACCAGGCGTTACTTCTAATGTTCAGTTGTTTAATCAAAATCGTGGAGTTAGGAGCTTTTATCGTATTCCTTTAGAATAATGTTTTTTTAATAGTATGGGTATAATTACTATTTATTCCCGTGCCTGTCACTCCTCGAGTTTTGTCGAAGATTGGTATTAAAAATGTTGCTGCTAAGGTCTGTATTATCATGGAAGTTTTCCAGTTGTAAACGATAAACTAGAATAAACAGTTTTCCACAAATAAGGGTAAACAGATTTCAACAGATAAGATTCAACAGTTTACCTTAATTGACCCACTTTCTATATACTTAAAGCAGTCTATGGAAAGTGAGGAATAAACAGGAGTGGAAAGATTGATGATTTACAACGAGGTTCATAGTCTTCGCAGCGAGGGTTTTACAAATAGCGCGATAGCAAGGAAATTAAAGATTTCTAGGAATAGAGTAATAGAATACGCAAAGATGTCGCCAGAAGAGTTTTATTCGTTTGCTATCTCATTACAAAGCAGAAGTAAAAAGCTAGATCCCTTTCGGGATGAAATCATTGGGTGGTTAAAAGAACATCCTGATTTATCAGGAGCTCAAGTATTGGACTGGTTGGGGGAGAAATTAGACGTTAGTTCTGTTACAGAAGGAACTGTGAGGAATTATGTGAATGAGATACGTGAAGCTTATCATATTCCAAAAATAGTATCAGGTAGAAATTATAGTACAGTACCCGATCTCCCAATGGCTCAACAGTTACAAGTAGATTTTGGTCAAATAAAGGTCCCTACAACGAGTGGAATATTTAAACGGCTCTACTTTATTGGATTCGTTTTGGCCCATTCTAGATACAAATATGTAGAATGGCTAGACCGACCGTTTCGAGCATCAGATCTTATTAGGATGCATGAAAATGCTTTTCGGTTTTATGGGGGAATGTCCAGTGAAATCGTCTACGACCAAGATCGTTTACTGGCTGTAAGTGAAAATGCTGGAGACCTTATCATGACAGTAGAATTCACTAAATATCAACAAACCAGAAAGTTTAAGGTCTACCTTTGCAGAAAATTTGATCCAGAGTCCAAGGGGAAAATAGAGCAGGTAGTAAAATACGTGAAGAATAATTTTGCGAAGAACTGTACTTTCGATAATCTACTAGATTGGCAGGAATCTAGTATGAGTTGGTTAAAAAGAACAGGAAATTATAAAGTACATCATAATACAAAAAAGAGACCAGTCGAGGTGTTCGCCCTGGAAAAGCCACACCTACAACCGATCTCCGGTACTTACATTTTTGAAGATATCTTCGATTCTAGTATAACAAGAACTATTAACAAAGACAATGTTATCCGATTTGATGGGAATAGGTACAGCGTACCTCGCGGTACTTACCGAAAAGGAGCCCCCAATATTGCTTATGTCGAGACAGATAATGATTATCTATACATACGCCTGCAGCAAACTGGGCAGCCACTAGCTAAACATAAAATTGCACAAGGCAGTGGTGCTGTCATCTCAGACCCATCTCATCGCGAACGTGAACAATCTAAACGTGACCTATTAATACAGCAAATCAAAGGAATGTTATACGATAAAGAAGCTGCAAATTGGCTTATTGAAACTCTCTCTAATCAATATCCACGCCATCTGATAGATCAACTTAAAGTGGTACAAGCTGTCATTCTAAAATATCCGGCTTTTATCGACGAGGCACTTAAAGAAATGAGACGTTTACGGTTAACTAGTGCAAATGATCTTCGGGATATTGCCATTTCATTAGAAATACAAGGCCGAAAGAAACATAAAGAAACTGTAACTCTAAATGAGAAATACAAGACTCTAGTTGCCCCCGAACGAAGAGAGGATATTTATTTAAGTGTTCTTCAGGGAGGTACAAACCGATGAGCCAACCTTACGAATTACTGCAGGAAAAATGTAGAACTTTACGCTTGGCTGAAACAGCCAAGGAGTTACCCTCTCTTCTAAGGGAAGCAGAAGCAAAGGGATGGACATATCATGAGTTCATGCATGAGTTCCTTAGTCATGAAATGCGTTGTAGAGAAAGGAAAAACAGTGAAAGACTAATGAAGTGGGCAGAGTTTCCAGAAGCTTTAACATTTGAGAACTTTCGTCTTGAAGAACAGACAGCAATTGGAGAAAAACAACTGAATATATTAAAACAACTATCATGGGTGGATGAGTATTTTACCTTAATTATGATGGGACCAACGGGAGTCGGCAAAACTCATTTATCTACTGCCCTAGGTATTCACGCTATAGAGCGTGGATACCAGGTTTCTTTTATATCAATGGATCGTTTAATTTATGTATTGAAATCAAGAGAGTATATCAGTAAATCTAAGACGAGATACAACCGTATTATCAAATCAGACCTGATTATCATCGATGATGTCATGTATATGGCATATGAACCACAGGATGCCCATTTATTCTTCCAGTTCATATATGAGATGTATGACAAAGCTGCATTCATCCTTACATCTAATAAAGGTCCTGGTGAATGGGGAAAGTTCCTTGGCGATACGACACTTACGACAGCGATTCTAGACCGTCTTCTACATCGAAGTGAAATTTTGACTTTCAGCGAAGAACAAGACAGCATCAGAATGAAATACAGAAAAGCATTATTTGATAATCAAGGTGTTGAATCTTAATTGATGAAAACTGTTTAATCTTATTTACTAAAAACTGTTGATTTCTACTTGACGGTTACACCAGTGTTTATGGGAAATCAATAATTAGTGTTTGGCTGGTGGTTTTCAAAGTCCGTATGGGCTAGGTAAATAGAATTAACTTGAGGTTAATTGCATTTGTGTAAAGTTTATGTAAAAGAATGGAAAATGACAGAAAGTTTTTTTTGTGCAGGAAAGACTTTTTTGCTATAGAATCTAATATATAGAATAAATTTTGTACTGGGGGACCCTACACTTGCATAGAATATCTAATATTGTTTTTTTTCCAGATGTAATAAAGCTTCCAAAAGTAATATTAAAAGAAGTTTGCACTGATTTAAGGTTAGATACAAGCGGAACATCTTATGATTTAGCCCAAAGGGTATGGGATAGAATAAACAATGGGAATAGAGAAGGATTATATTCCGCTGAAAATAGACTATTGGCAGGTAAATCTTCTGTTACATGGTTTAAAATTGAAAATGAAGGTGCTTTAAGAGGATTTAAAGACTTACTACAACAGTCACAGTCAAATCGATTTGAAACGATCGAATACATTCAAGCAGGTGACTTAACATCGGAGCCTATTTTAATTGCAGCTGCTGAAGGAATTAATGATAATGAAATCTTTTTAAGATACGCTTATAATAGTGGTAACAGAAGATCGGTAAATGGAACAGAAGTGCATATAGTCCCAAAAAGTGAGATTACCACTGTTTATATTGATACGGAAAAGGATATTATAGAAGTACGTACTGATACGAGGAACGCAATAAAAATAGCTTCCTCTATTGCTACTATGATTGGTCAGCACATAACATTGGAACAAGCTAGGATACTTGCCCCTTTTGGGAACAATGTAGAGCAAATTGCCAATGCTCTTAATGGGGAATTAATTGATGCAACATCAACACCTGAATTTGTGTTTGAAGATTTTAACCAACAACAAACTGCTGCTGTCTTAAATATACTGAATGCCCTAAATGACTTCTTTGACGATGAAAATGAAGAAGACTTAATTGAAAATTTAAAAAATGCATCTGAAACATTTGGTGAGCATTTGTTAACTGCTCCGTTTACAGCTTTAATATTAAACGGAATGGAACGAGTAGGATTAAGGGTCAATGAGGGAGATTTAAGGGGTCAACCTTTGTATGATACATTAAGACCTTATTTACAACATCAAGGTGGATTTATTAAATTTAATCGTCCTATAAATGGGGTTGAAAAATCCTTTACAATAAGAGTAGGTTTAACTACTGATAGTATCTTTTTCACTACACCCGCAACTGAAGAGGTTATTCAGTTTGTGCGTCAACAAATAATAAACTAAGAAAAAAAGGGGGTAAAAAAATGACTGTAAATTTAAAAGAAAAAAGAGAACTAAATAACTTTTTAGAACTTTTAGCTTTTAGTTCAGTTAAAAAGTTTTACCCGACTGCTGCATTAAAATATACAAAAGTTTCTTCCCTTGAAGATGTTTATGATTTTTTATTGGATTGTGTTGAATCGGGGGAATTAAAAATCGCATGGGAAGTTAAGTGCACTAATGAAAAAATGATATGTGCGCGGAAAATAAATGATATTGAAGATAAAAATTCAATTCTTAATAAAGAAGTAATGTGTGATATTTGTGGACATGAGTTTACTATAGCGCCATTTGATCTCTATCCTTATTTCAAAATAACCAATGAGTTTAGAGATTTAATAAGGGAAGACTTAAAAAAAAAGACGAATCGCTTAAAAATAAACATGTCTTAAGAAAAGAAGTTAGGAAAGCAGTACAAGCAGTCATAAATAATAATCAACCCGATATACCCTTCGGGAAATTACCTGCATTAACACAAATTAGAATAGAAAATGTAGAGAATATACAAATAATTTCGGGGGACGGAAAAATGGAGAGCGGAAGAAATATAATTATTGGTGGAAATGTGTCTGGAAATAATAACATTAATACTGGTGAAGATGCTGTACAAATAAATAAATCACAGCAAGGATTATCTGAGCAAGCTTTTGAGCAGCTGTTCAAAGATATTAGTGAAAAGTGTAATGGGGCTACAAGTGAACAGATGAAATTTTTTGCAGAAAAATTACAAGAAGCATATCAAAAGCAAGATAAAGAAGAGGGGAAAAAATTACTCGGTTTCCTTAAAGGGACATTAGGAAATATAGGGTCGATTGCTTCTATTGCTAGCTTATTTGGTATAGTGCTTTAAAATTTCGTGCCTGTCACTCCCCGAGTTTTGTCGAAGATTGATAGGTTAATAGGTGCTGTTAGGTTCCCTATTATGATGGAAGTCGGTCAAAAAATACCAAGCGCTGAAAACGGCAAGTAGTTTTTAACACTTTTCATCTGATTTTTCCTTACCCATTCCAGTACCAAAATGTAAGAACTATAATCAAACAGTTTCAGTAAGATAAGTTTGAAAGATTCTATACTTACAATCTGTGATTGTTATCATTTTTAAAATGTTGAAATATCAAGGGCGCGTTTCTAGTTAGTGAATATCGGAGTTATTCCCCGAAATATCTTTGTTTCATAGAATTGCATTACAAGATGCACCTATTATTGGTTGTCTAGCATATGTAATTGGTAGAGATTAATAGTATACTCAAACCAGGAAGAGGTGTTTGTCCAAGATAGTTGTCGCCAATTTCCTGGTTTGCTAGTTAATTATGAGTGCAGCTATCACTCTTAGCGTGATGGAATTCTCAAATAAGAACATCAAACCATTTTGTTTTTAATATTAGAAGGGTAGAGTAGGTCAGAGTTATGTCTCTAATTTTATTTCCCTTCCTATAAATATATTATTTAGTACCAATTCTATTAAGATTAGATGTAAATAGGTATGCTTTTGCAGGAATATTAAATAAATCAACAACAATATTTAAGTTATATCTTTTACTATAAATATCTGCAATAGATTCTGTATGTATTGTATGGCTTCCTGATACCAGTAATGAAGGTGCTAGGTGTTTTGGATTTTTATAAGGATTTTCTCCTTTTATTGATTGTGGCATAATTTCATTTGCCATGCCCGTAAAGTTTACTAGTAACTCAGGAGAGGGTTTATAATTTTTCACCTCAAAAAAAGTCAGTAGATCCTTATTTGTTATATAGCAATAATACTTACCCTTGCCCTTATATTTATGAGTAGAATCCCATAAAATTCCCCCGGGTTTTATAACTGCAATATCCGCTGCGATATAAATATCAGAAGAATTCTCATAGGAGGCTATAGGAATATTGTGCCTTACTTCAAAAATTGTTGGGGTAGATTTTGTAGACTTTTTTATCTCTACATAAGAAAAATTTTCAGGGTAACCTATTGGACTTATTTTGTACCGAAATTTACCCTTTTGTAAGCCTTTTACCTTTACTTCAAATCCATCTTTCTCATAAAATTTAACTACATAGTTGTAACAGGCAATCTCAAAGAAATCACTAACTTTAGATGCATATTTATTGATCTTAGTGCTATAGTTGTTTAAAAAGTTATCTATTTCATTAACAAATAGTCGTATATCTTTAAATGGTGTATCACTCATTTACTTATTCCCCTAATTATCTGGATAACTTGCTGAAGAGAGTTTTTGCTTGAGACATCTATAGGAATATCTAATGCCGCAATCATTTTGATAAACGCATTATGTATTTCCAGTATTTCGTCAAATTGTTCATTTTCAAATAAGTAATTGTTTATTTGAATACTTACTTTTTCATCATCCCTAACGTCTTCTTTAGAAGTATTACTACTGTTCAATGTTTCGTAAAATAAATTAACACCAAACATAGGAAACAGTATTTCTTCATAAAGTACCTTCAATTCAAGGACGGCCAGTAATAATTCTTTTTGCTTTATAGAAATCCCTAGGTCTTTCTCCTGTTCTAAGCTATTTAATTCCTTTATATATACGTTATAGCCTCTATAAAATCTAGCTTTGAAGTCAGGTAATTTTTCATAAATATTTAATATCATATTTCCATTTTCCCTCATTAGAATACATCACTCCATTAAATTTGTTTTCTCGGTG
Organism: Neobacillus niacini; assembly: GCF_019749295.1. GTDB lineage: Bacteria > Bacillota > Bacilli > Bacillales > Cytobacillaceae > Neobacillus > Neobacillus niacini_D. The sequence goes on along the minus strand of NZ_JACWFG010000002.1, from coordinate 163,608 downwards.
CCATACCTCGGGAACATCAAGACTTCTGCTGAGTAATTATCAATATCAAATAATTAGGGTTTCCTTGAAGTAACTGAATATTACCAGATTTAGCTAAAGAAGTAACATACGGTTTCTATATCCCTGAACCCCAATTATTTGTTTGCGAACCATTAATCTAAAGACTAATAACCAATATTGCCCTGGGGCATAAAATCCTACTTTTCATAAAACTATTACCATAACTGCAGTTTATATTAAGTTATAGTAATCTCATAATTACACATTTTGGAGAAATCATAGGAAAATCATACCATAATAACATAGGTTATGAGTATATAAAAGAGTCTACTTTTTCACCATATATCTATTAGGGATCTTTTTACAAACTTTTGTGCATCTATTTGGGTGTTCATTCTATTATTGTTGACTCTAACGATGCTATGAGTTGAAAATTGTAAATTTATAAAAGGAACTACTACGAGAGCTATTAGCTTTCTGAAGAAAAATCCGTAGAAGAGATCTCCAATAATATCGGTTCCTGTCACTACCCTAGTTTTGTCGAAGATTGATAGGTTTTTAGGTAGGTAGAAAATGATAGAATGGAGTTGCAACTGAATATTGTGAGGGTGGTTGGGTTGTCGATCTTCTTTTCCTTTATCAGGAAAGGAGGTGATACTCCTGGAAACTTTTCTTGAAATACTACGAGAAATTCTTAAAGGAATTGTGCGTGAAGTAAGTGCATATTTCTTTCGGAAAAACGTTTTAGAAAACAAGAAAACCACCCGCTGTCACAAGCCAAAGGGTGGTTCTCGAGCAACCACCACCCTGACGGTAGAGGTTGCAAGGAGAAGTGTTACAAGCACTTCTCCTTTTTATATATGTCCATTATATACAAAACTATTCCAGTTGAGAAGGGATTCGAGCTCATTCTGGTGCACTGTCACTCCTCAGATTATTATTTAGGATTGATAGCATTTGTGATAAATAAACAACTATTAAATATCAGTGCCTGTCACTCCCCGATATTTGTCGAAGATTGATAGGGATTTAGGTAACTAGAATGTAGTTGCAGTTGAATATTGTTGGGGTGGTTGGTTGTCGACTTCTTTCCGTAATTGCGGAAGGAGGTGATAATCATGGAAACATTTCTTGAAATTCTACGAGAAGTTCTGAAGGGAATGGTGCGCGAAGTTTGCGCATATTTTTTTCGGAAGAATGTTCTAGAAGACAGGAAAACCACCCTACGCCGTCGCAAGCAAAAGAGTGGTTCAGATAAAATATAAACAATGACAACCACTACCCTGGGGTAAAAGCTGCATGGAGAAGTGTTACCAGTACTTCTCTTTTTTATTATATGTCCATTATACACAAAATTATTCCAGTAGAGAAGGGACTCAACCTCGTCTCCATCACTGTGAATCCTCATATTATGTTCAAGGATTGATAGCCTCTTTAAAAAAGAAACGTTTATGTAAGTGCCATTTTATTTTATTTTTTCCATCGTCTATGCAGGAATTCCGATTGTTTTGTAGAATTATAGAAAAGAAATACTTCGTATAATTCTTCAATTATATCCTCAATATCTTCATCGCTAAACCGCTGTTATTTCATTCATCATCCAACCATATCCCCTTGGATATTTTGTGTGAATCCTGTATTTATTTTCTAAGCTCTATTCGCATAGAATGTTGTCTTTACTAAAAAAGGTGGCTACTAATATAAGCACAATTCGTAAATTCATGGCATTAATTTTTCCTAAACATTGAATAAATATCGCCTGCTTCAATCTTCCAATTGTTAGGTGGGCAGGAAAAGCCCCTTTGCTTCTAATATATCTATTTTCGTAATCGTCTCCCATGATTTGCTAGTAGAATTCTCTGGTTGCTACCCCATCGCAAAGAATGGACTTTATCCTATAACGAAACCGACAAACAACACAACTCCTTGTGATAGTAGCCCTTAGTCTAATTACTCTATTAAAAACATTTATTGAGAATATATTAAAAATAGCAACAATCTCTCCGAAGAGAGCGATTTTCTAACAATAAAAAAATTATGTTTGGAGGCTGTTTTATGACGGTCAATGTTTCAAGTATTGGTTTAAAAGGACTTGAGGGTTATCGAGTTCAAGTGCAAGTGAGGATATCTGCAGGTAAGGAATCAATGGTCATTGTAGGGTTGCCAGATGCTTCTGTCAAGGAGTCAAGAGAACGGGTGATAGCTGCTCTTAGTCACTTTGGAGAAGATGTGACAGATCAAAAGGTTGTCGTTAATCTTTCACCGCCTGAACAAAAAAAGAATGGACCTTTGTTTGATTTAGCGATCGCGATTGCGGCATTAAGAGAACTAAAGGTTATTAAGGAAGAAATCCGGATGGATACGGCGTTTATTGGAACGTTATCACTAGATGGGACAATCGAGAGTGCGGAAGGACTGCTGCCTGCCTTAATCGCAGCGAAAGCACTTGGTCTAAAGCTTATCTACATCCCTGATGATCCAACCATTCCGATTAACATGCTGCATGGATTGGAATTAGTTGTGGTAAGTCATATTAAAGAAGTGGTTCAGCACTTACAAGGACAACAAACTTTTTCATTTCTTCCTATACCTAGGACTAGTAAGGAAGCACCGCAATTTTCTGAAGCCATTCAAAAGGATTTTTGCCACGTTATTGGTCATGAGCAGGCTAAACGAGCATTAGAAATTGCTGCTGCTGGCGAACATAATGTATTAATGAGCGGTCCGCCAGGCTGTGGAAAAAGCTTGTTGGCTGAATCCTTTCCCTCCATTCTTCCTTCTCTCACGAATCAAGCTCAACTAGAAGTGATGAGTTTTTATCAAATTGCAGGTGAAAAACGCAGTTATTATCAAACAGTCCCGTATCGACATCCTCACCATTCCGCCTCATCCGTGGCCATTATAGGTGGTGGATCCAGTCCGCGACCTGGTGAAATCTCACTAGCACATCGTGGCGTATTATTTCTTGATGAGATAGGAGAATTCACGAAAAAGACACTGGATATGCTGAGACAGCCCCTCGAGACAGGGGAGGTGACGATTAGCAGGGCTCATTCAACCGTAACCTACCCATCCTCATTTATCCTCATTGGTGCAATGAATCCTTGTCCTTGTGGTTATTTTGATTCCAATACTCATTACTGTACTTGCTCTGTTAAACAAATTCAGACCTATCGTAATCGATTATCAGGACCGATACAAGATCGGATTGATATCCTTTTATCATTAATGTCGATAAATTTAGACCAACCCGCCAAGGTACAAGAGACCTCCGCTGAAATACGTAATCGGGTTGTATATGCACGTCTGCGCCAATATGAACGCTATCAGTCTGAAATAACAAATGCTAAAGTTCCATTTGAAGTGATTTCCCAAACTACTCCGTTGACAAATGAGCAGCAACGAATGCTAACAAATGTGACTGTTAAGCAAAATTGGAGCAACCGAGTTCAAATCAAGATCATTCGCTTAGCTAGAACAATCTCAGACTTAGCTGGAGAGAGCAGAATTACTGACAATGCCATTTGGGAAGCGATGACACTACGCCGTTCAGGTTCTTCTTAACAACAGAGTATGGCCAGGGAATCATAATGGCACGCCCACAGAGAGTTTGGATTAGTTATCGTTATTATCATATTGTTTGTCGTGGTAATCGCCGTGACCCGCTTTTCCGCAACGCTTCAGATTTTCATGCCTTTTTCCATATCCTCCAACAGCTCCATGAAAAAATTCCGTTTGAAATTGCCTCCTACTGTTTAATGACCAACCATTATCACCTTCTCATTCGCTCAAAGGATGCTTCCTTTTCAAAGCTCATGGGATTCATCAACAAGCGCTATGCCAACTATTACAATACCAAGTACCGTTTAACAGGGCATGTCTATGAAAAACGATTTTACGACAAAATGATTGAAGATAAAGAAGGAATGCTAGAAGTCAGCCGCTATATTCACTTAAATCCTGTAGAGGCAAAAATGGTCAAGAAACCTGAATATTACCCTTGGAGCAGCTATCAATTTTATAAGAATTCTCGAGCCGTAGCACCGTCCTATATAAATATAGATAGTATATTAGATTATTACATCGGAACCATTGAAGAGAAGAAAGAAAAGTACTGCCAAACTTTACTTATCTAATACCGGTTCCTGTTACTCCTCAATTTTATGGATGTTCGATTAGTCCTGATTTTTTCAAACGTAATGATTGATTCATATCGTCAATATCTAGCTATATTATAAAAGATGTAGAGTGATGTTATTGGATACATTTCTTATGTAGAAACGTTTTTTCATTAAAGGATTATTGGGCTAGGCTAGAAAGACTTTATTAATTGTTTCATCCAATGAAAATGTGGGTACTGTATGGTTGAGGAGTTGATGATAATGAATAAAAAAATTGCTGTTTTAGTTACGAATGATTTTGAGGATTCCGAATATGCAGAACCTGTACAGGCCTTTAAGGAAAATGGGCATGAGGTAACCGTAATCGAGATGGAAAAGGGAAAAACCGTGAAAGGAAAGCAGGGGAAAACCGAAGTCGTTATTGATGAAAGCATTGATGATGTATCCCATGAGGAATTTGATGTACTTTTCATTCCAGGCGGATTTTCACCGGATATTCTTCGAGCCGACGAACGTTTTGTTCGTTTCGCAAAAGCATTTATGGAGGCTAAAAAACCTGTATTAGCCATTTGTCATGGACCTCAGCTGCTTATTACAGCGAAAACGCTTGAAGGGCGTGACATAACAGGCTATAAATCGATTCATGTTGATTTAGAAAATGCTGGCGCTAATTTACACGACAAGGAAGTAGTCGTTTGCCAGAACCAGCTGGTCACAAGCAGACAGCCGGAAGACATACCGGCATTTGTACGAGAATCATTAAGAATAATAGAATAACAATTAGGCAGAAGGTGCTCCTTCTGCCTAACGCTTGTGAACATAGGGGACGGTTCCGGTTGCTTTTTTGATGACAACTTTTGCACATGCTATTTAAGAAAACCCTTGAAGGTTATGGATTTTCCTCAAACTAATCAAATGATTAGTTGGTAATCAAACTGATTAATATTTGCATAAATTTGTACCTTGCTAGTTCTTATTGTCAATTTTGAAGATAATTTCTTGTAAGGCAAAACCTTTATACGACAAATAACTTTCTTGAAAACAAGTAAAAGTTCGTTTGATAAAAGGGCTTATGCACGATTTAATCAAACGTTTAATGAATGCATTCTATGTTAACTAAACGTTTGATTAAGTAAGCTTTGAATGCTGTAAAACCTAAGTTTATCCCGATTGGTGGTAAAAAATTTTGTCGAGAAGAGGGTGATGTAAAATATGGGGGAGACTATATATGCAGAGGAAGAGATATCACAACTGGCGTGGTACACGCCTTTAAGCTTTCCTCCTTCTTTCCAGTGCTGGGTAAACTGTATTTTAGAAAATGGCCTCTACTCTATGACATAAAGTAAGTCTTAGAGTAGAGGCCTGATTTACTTATTTGGAACTACTCCATCACAAAAGAACCAGTAGTTGAAGTGTTTTATTTGATGGTATACATATATGGAACAAGGGAAGTTCTAATTAGTGTGTAAATTTTTTGGTTCGGCAGGATTTGAAATGTTTTTAAGGGCTTGTCCTGCTTTGTTGCTAAATAGGCAGGCGAAACGAGAATTAGAAATTGCTGCTGCTGGTGGACATAAAGTATGAATGAGCGGTTCACCAGGGTATGGAAAAAGCTTGCTGGCTGAAACTTCCTCTCCATTCTTCCTCCTCTAAAGAATTAAGCCCAACTAGAAGTAATGATTCTATATCAATTAGCAGGTGTATTAAAGAAGTTATTATCAAACCGTTTTGTTTAGACATCCTTGTTAGGGAATGATTTACTAGGGTTTACTGGCAAATAAGTGGGGAAAGTGGTGAAAATTAACTGGATTTCGATTTCTATCCCCAATGTACTAGCTTTTTAAAAGGAGATAGTAAACCACAAGGTTTAACTCTTAAAGAATGTTGAAAGATAGTACTAATATATATCTTTTTAACATATTGCAGAATTATGAAATAAGGGGTATTTCTACGAAAGATAGGTTGCTTAAACCATACACAGACAGATTGTAAACAGTAGTAGTAGATAAAGATAATTGTGAGGAGAAAAGTGAAAAGTATTGCGAGCTTTATTAGCCAGCAGTACTTTTTTTGATTATGTGAAGGATTTAATGCTTCTACTTCTGTTGGGTGACAATAACGCTCGAGATACAATTAATGATTTCTGAAAGTGTATCTAACGCCAAAACGACTAGGGAAATGCGAGTTCATTGGTAACTAATAGGCTTGTAAAATGGATTGTCAGGAAGAAAAAAGGTTTAGAATAAACTACTAGATTGGTATAATATGGGATGGGTTATAAAACCAGGGATAGACGGTGAACAAATTGACTGTACAAATAATCATTATTATTATCTTAACCATCATTATCCACGCAACCGAGACGTTGACCTATAGTATTCGTTTGGGGGGCATCAGATTAAAGAAGATTGCTGTTGCGTTGTCTCTTACGGGGATCGTTTTACTAATTGCGCGTACCTCAAATATGTTTCAAGCTCCCGTCATTGGTGTAATCGTTGATAGAGCGAAAGTTGATCCTACCATTGATGTACTAGCGATATTCCATCTCATATTATTTTCAGCTTCAATCGGTACTTTGCTCGCACTATTCTTTTATCCCACGTGTTCGCGTCTAGCGATGTTAATGATTGAACGATTGGAAATAGAAGGATCAGCCATCGCTTTAATGAAAACATCGAATATATATAAATTAAAGAGAACAAGTTCCTATTTAAGACGTCCAAGGTTTCAAATGATACATATCCTTCGGGTTGGCGGAATTCCAAAACGCATTATGCTCATTAATATGGTGGTAACTGCAATATATACAACGGGTGTATTGTCAGCTTTATATGCTTCGATATTGAATCCAGCACACAGTACAACCGCAAACATGGCAACAGGCGTCGTCAATGGATTCGCAACGATTCTATTAACGCTTTTGTTGGATCCCCAAATCGCGTTTATGACCGAACGGGCCCTAATTAAAGAAAATGGAGCAGACGAAATAGCTAAGACGTATGGCTGGTTAATGATTGCAAGGTTTTTCGGTACCTTACTCGCCCATCTTCTGCTGCTTCCTTCTGCTTGGTTGATTTCTTGGATAAGTGGCATTATGGGGTGATATAAATGTTTTATAGACATCCTTTCACGATCAAAATCGTATCGGGGCCTCTAGGAGATTGCAGTGTAAGAGGCCTTTCTAGGCTGAAGATCCTACGCAAATTTTTGATTGCCAGTGAAGAATGGAGTCGCGGCCTGAGCCTATGGGAATTCTTTTGTCTTTGATCCTCCTTTTTGGGACCTGATAGTTTACATTTTCATGGATTTTCAATGATTTTGAATATACTTCCCAATCTAGACTGTAACACTGGTCCAATAGATTCTGAAACCTCTTCAGGTCCTTGTATTTTTATAGCGTCATTAGATTAACATGCATACTTATTATTTGAAGTACTAGTGTTTTATATTAAATGATGATAAATGGATAATTATGGTGTAAAATGTATTTGTAATTTACTAATCCTTGGAGTGATTTTATGTTAAAAAATCTATTTAAGAGGAAAACAGATCTAGAAGAATTATCCTCATCTAATATTGAAGTCGACGAAATTGAAATTGATATTGAAGAAGAACTAGTTGCTGATTTAAAAGATGAAGCAGAAAAACTGAATGTTGAAGATATAAACCAACACGAAAAGCATTTCTCAGAGGAAAAGTTTTGGACTAAGGTTCAAAAATTTTCTAAAAGAGCTGGAACTTCTATAGTCTATGCAGTTCTATTACTTTACTACACACTTCAAAAGCCAGATGTACCATTAAAAGTTAAAGCAACCATTGTTGGGGCTTTAGGGTACTTTATTTTACCTCTAGATATTATCCCCGACTTAGCAGTTGGTGTAGGATATGCTGATGACTTAAGTGTTGTAATCTTTGCTTTAATTCAAGTAGCTTTATATGTGGATGATGAAGTTAAAATGCAAGCCAAAAATAAACTAAGAGATTTATTTGGCGAGAATGTAGATACAACTGAGATTGATAATAAACTAGGTAGATAATGATATTATATTATGAGTCTGTTTCCAAATTTTTAGGGAGCAGACTTTACTTTTGAAGGATTTGTTGTAAGAACTTTAACGTTTTATTGGAGTTTAAATACATGGAGAGTAAGACGAATCACTAATAAGCTGCCAAAACAAATTCATTTGTTATGCAGTACAACGATACTCTTCAAAAGAAAATGATATTCCACAATAGGCGTGATTGAGGAGGAAAACCAAAAGCCTAAATCCTCGGTAATAAAATAAAAAGGATTTAGGCTTTTTCACTTCAATATTGTTGACGTTTTTCTATTGGTAACACTTTGACAGCAAATGATAAACTTCTTGGCAAATACCGGTAAAAATTGGGGCATAAATGGTACATTCTTATGTAATCAATTAACAAGACATGTCCATGTCTATGAAAAAAGATTATATGAAAAGATGATTGAAGATAAAGAAGGGATGCTAGAAGTTAGCCGTTATATTCACTTAAATCCTGTGGAGGTAAAAATGGTCAAGAAGCCAGAATACTCCCCTTGGAGCAGTTACTATTTGTTTAAGAATCCACAGGCAGTGGGACTGTCCTATATGAAAATTGATAGTATTTTAGATTATTTCAATGGCACCATTGAAGAAAAGAAAGAAAAGTACTGTCAGTATAATAGGTGCTATTCATCACCATGTTTTGCCGTATTGTTTTAGTGGGAGAATGATTGATTTGGAATGTTGGCAATAGCTTGAATAGCAGCCTTAGTTGGATCATGGTCATTCCGACCGATGCCTATTGGAAAATCTTCAAAGATATGTTGGACCTTACCGGGCCTCTTATTTGCAAACGCTTGGATGGTGCCATCTGTATAATGGAAGACCTCTATGTAGTACAATTGACCGTTATTCTCGAAATTTCTCCAAATATCCATTTTAATAATATCAATATTCTTCTTGATCATCTGCCAACCCTCATTTACGTAAGAATATTTCAACTAGAGACTATTAGGTGTTTTCTTTCTATCCTGCTAGGATTCGTTAAACTCAGTCTAAATCATTCGTATCTTGGTCAATAAGCAAAAGGAAATTGCTATTTTCCTCAAGTTCTTCCAATAGTTTACTTGGCTTCATATCTAGTGCCTTAGCATATTTACCGAATGTTAATAGATTCGGAAAATGTTCAGTTCTTTCTAAGTTAGACATGGTCTTTCTACTTATATTACATACAAATGCAACATGATCCTGTGACTTATTTTGGGCCTTTCTTAATCTTGCCAACACTTCTCCAATTTCGGTGTTCTCATTATCCTTCAATGGTTTTCTCCTTTTAACACCATTAGATAATGAGGCTTAAAAATGCGACACGTAGAAAACTTCTCATTTACTTCATTGCAAAAAGTTTTTTTGTTATTGTCAATTTATATTCACCTTTTGGTGATGTTGGGACAGGGAAGGCTCTAATACTGATGAGGAATTTGGTTAGTCCATTGCTTTAGATAGGATCATTCATATTTCGAGCTCATAACAGAATGAACCCATTTTTTTTATCTAGACGGGCTCACATTTCCTTTAATTGTGTATGATATGGTGTATTCGCCTACTGGCTCTCTATGCAAATGAAAGGAAGTGTTACAATGGATAATATGATTCCGTCACATACGATGGGGGCTAATGTACTTCCCCAGTATCAAATGCAATACGGCTATGGAACTCCATGTGTTCAAACACGCGGGTGCGATAATTTTATCATCATCATTGTATTGTTTATTTTATTAATCGTTATAGGTGCATTTGCTTTCTGCGATTAAATGGTGTGACCTATTACGGTCTCCTAATTAAGCTTATTCAGGATACGAAAAAGGGGGGAGACGAATGGAACAGTCTCCCTCCATTTATATTGCTGGCTGCAGGATGGCGAACTTAAATAGTGTCTAGCTTAGTGAATGGTCTGACCGTTTGGTACATAGCATCAAACACCTCAACCTTATTTACAAAAAGATTCATACAGGCTGCGAATTTCCTGCCCTTGAATGGACTGTGTAACATATGGAATCAGGGAGGGATCACAGACACCCTTTAATTCGTAGTACATACAATCCAATAAGTGTTTGTAATTGTCATAAGGGTTATGATTCCCCCAGTTTTTAATACCGATTTCTCTTGATTCAGGTTTGTAACGTATCAGCTTGTGGTGCTGAATGAATCGTTCCATTAACAAGTGAACAGTCTCAATCGAATAACTCAAATCAAAAGCCATTTGTTTTTTCGTAATTTGATAGACTCCTATATGGTTTGTCCTTGAATTCGAAAGATGATATAAATAAAAATACTTATCCTATGAGGTCATCCTCACACCTTCTGAATCCCTTCCAAAGATTAGTACATACCATTGTTTTCCTTTACATTTCATCCTCCATTACTGCCCTTCTTTATTATTCTATTCGACAATAAATTTTCCTGAAAATCACTTATAGTTCATATTTCAAAAGGAGTCATCCGTGGTTTAATCAAACGTTTGATTAATTTAAATGTGTTAGTAGTCATTGCATATCTTCTAACAGGTTTGAGAGATAGTATATCTCCACTATGAATTTCATCTTGGTCTCGTTTTACAAAAATTATAAAAAACTTGGTGCTATGGTACTGTTAAAAATTAACTATGCATATATAGAGAGAGTAATAAAAATTACGTAAAGGATAGGGAGTGCTGTATGGGGAATAAGTTGTTCAAGGTGGTAGTACTATTATTTATGTTTTTAAGTTTTCTAGCTCCCAATGTTGGGGCGACTGGTAACAACTCGAATGAAGAAGAAGTACCTATTGAAGAAAACAGCCAGGAGATTGAAGTCTTAAATACTCAAGATGATATCTTTCTTGAGAAAAAAGGGAAACAAATTGAAAACTTAATGAGTAAGCTCAAGGATAAGAAAAAGGTAAGGGTAATCCTCGAACTAAATACACAGTTTCAACCCGAAGGGAAACTTAAAAAAGAAGAAAAATCGGAACAACGAGCACAAATAGCAGCTATCCAAAATTCTGTAAAAGAAGATTTGCAAAGTAAATTACCGGAACAAGCAAAATCTATAAAAGTTTTTAAAACAGTGCCGTTTATTGTGGTGGAGGTAGATGCAAATGGATTGGATGCATTACATAAAAATCCAAACGTAAAAAGCATACTTGAAGACATTCCAATGCCAGTAGGGTTGCCAGCAGAAAAACCTAGTACGAACGAAAGCAGTAAAAAAGAAAAAGGCAACAGTATTGATCCTCCAAGCCTAGTGGATAGCACGAATGTAATTAAAGCAAATGTAGCCTGGTCACAAGGATTTACAGGTGAAGGCCAGACAGTCGCCATTCTTGACACCGGGGTAGATAAAAATCATACTTTCTTAGCAAATAAGGTGGTCTCAGAAGCGTGCTATTCAACGAATAGTCAAGCAACTGATGGTGGCCAATCATTGTGCCCAGGCGGTGTTACTGAATCAACAGCTATCAATTCTGGGCTGGATTGTACAAACGTTAATGGCTGTGGACATGGCACCCATGTTGCAGGGATAGCTGCAGGTAAGGGGAGTAGTTTTTCCGGAGTAGCAAAGGATGCAAAAGTCATTGCGATGCAGGTCTTTACTAAATTTAACTCAACATCCATTTGTGTAAACGGAGCGCCATGTGCACTTTCTTATACATCTGACCAGATTAGTGCACTAGAACGAGTGTATGCATTAAGCTCTCAGTATTCAATCGCCTCAATTAATATGAGTCTAGGCGGGGGAAGGTTCTACAGTGTTTGTGAAGATCCGAGACAAGGTATTATCGATAATTTAAAATCGATAGGAATTGCAACTGTCATTGCTTCCGGGAATAACGGTTATAAAGATTCAATTGGTGCTCCCGGATGTATTTCAACAGCAGTGACCGTCGGTGCTACTGATAATTCTGATATCGTGACTGATTTTTCAAATAGTGCAGCCATGGTCGACTTATTAGCTCCAGGATATGAAATAAACTCAGCCTCAAATGGCGGCGGATTTGAGAGGATGTCAGGGACGTCTATGGCAACACCACATGTTGCAGGAGCATGGGCAGTGGTGAAAGAGAAGTTTCCAAACGCTTCGGTAGAAGATATTGAACAAAAGCTTAAAAGTGGCGGTGTGTCTGTCACAGATACAAATGGCCTTACAAAGCCTAGAATCGATTTTCAATGGATAATAGATACAAAGAATTTTGTTGATTTATACTCACAAAACTTCGAAGCTACTAATGGCCAATATACGAAGTCTGGCACGAACAATTCCTGGGAATGGGGTATACCTACAGACATTCTTGATAGTTCAACAAAAGTGTGGGGAACAAACCTTGACGGTAATTACAATGTGAATGAAGTTAGCTATGTAGAGTCACCTGTCATTAATTTATCAGGTGTCAAATCTGTACTTCTCGTTTCTTGGCGCCAATGGCTGAATACAGAGACAGGCTGGGACTTCAGCAGTGTGGAGGTTAGTAAAGATGGAGGATTAACTTGGGCAGTTATAGACTCTGGTACAGGGCACAAAGCTGCATGGGAAAATAAGTCAGCTATTCTAGATGCCTCATATGCTGTCAATAATTTCAAAATAAGATTTGGTTTAAATTCTGATTTCTTAATAACGTATCCCGGAATTTATATTGATGATATCAAAATTAGAGGAGAAAAAGAGATACCTCTTAAAATCAATAGTGTAACGGCAAATGTACAGGGAACATCAACCACAGGAAAGCCAATTACCTGGACAGTTAATGCAGAAGGTTCAGGAGTTCAGTATGCCTATTATGTTTATAAAGGGACAACACGAGTGGAAACAATTGGGTATTCGGGCAATAAAACTTTAACATGGACTCCAAAAGAAGTAGGGGACTATTATGTAAAGGCATACGCGAAAGATAGTGGTGGAAAAACGGTATCAAAGAATTCAGCAGTGATTAAAGTGTCGGCTGCTGCCCTCAAGATCAATAGCGTTACGGCAAATGTACAGGGAACATCCACCACAGGCAAGCCAATTACCTGGACAGTTAATGCAGAAGGAAAGGGATTACAGTATGCCTATTATGTCTATAAAGGGACAACAAAAGTGGCTACCATCTGGTATACGAGCAACAATAAACTAACCTGGACACCAAAAGAAGCAGGGGACTATTATGTAAAGGTATACGCGAAAGATAGTGGTGGAAAAACGGTATCAAAGAATTCAGCAGTGATTAAAGTGTCGGTTGCCCTCAAGATCAATAGCGTAACGGCAAATGTACAGGGAACATCCACCACAGGCAAGCCAATTACCTGGACAGTTAATGCAGAAGGAACGGGATTACAGTATGCCTATTATGTCTATAAAGGGACAACAAAAGTGGCTACCATCTGGTATACGAGCAACAATAAACTAACCTGGACACCAAAAGTAGCAGGGGACTATTATGTAAAGGTATACGCGAAAGATAGTGGTGGAAAAACGGTATCAAAGAATTCAGCAGTGATTAAAGTTCAGTAAACGCAGCCGGAAAACGGCAAAAAAGCTTACTTCTGCTAAATAGAAATAGATATTTTCCCGCCTATGTAGACAGTATGAAAAAACATATTGTTTACATAGGCGGGATTTATTCTTTCCAGATAGGGACCAAAACTTATTAAATTATCTTTTGAACTCCTTCCACACTGTTTCTCCGAAGGCTATCATTTCTAATTATTACAAAAAGATTCATACAGGCTGCGAATCTCCTGACCTTGAATGGACTGTGAAACATATGAAATCAGTGAGGTATCACATACATTCTTTAATTCGGAGTACATACAATCCAATACGTGTTTAAAATTGTCATAAGGGTTATGTTTTCCCCAGTTTTTGATACCAATTACTCTTGATTCAAGGTTGTAACGTATCAGGTTGTGGTGCTGAATGAATCGTTCCATTAACAAGTGAACCGTCTCAATCGTATAGCCTAAATCAAAAGCCATTTGTTTTTTCGTAATTTTATAGACTCCTATATGATTTGTTCTTGAATTCGAAAGAAGATATAAATAAAAATACTTATCCTGCGGGGTCATCATCACACCTTCAGAATCACTCCAAAAATCAGTACATACCATTGTTTCCTTTTTCATCAACCTCACTCCATTCTTATATTTTTAGTCGGCAATAAATTTTCATGAAAATCACTTAAAGTTCATATTTCAAAAGGATTCTTCCTAGTTCTAATCAAACGTTTGGTTGGTAAATTTATAGTAGAATTTTATCTGGTTATGTATTTTACTAGTTTCTATTGTCCTTTTTGAGTAGAAAGAGTAAAAATGAACAGTATATTTCGATAAGTTCCTCACTTAACACAAAGCAATAATGCTCTTAACAAAGAGTTCTTTGGCTATTTAATCAAACGTTTGATTAGTAAGAGTTTGTTGTCAAATAATGGGTAGGACTGTCTTTTTTTGTATCTATAGATTAGAATATTAATAGGACTATAGATTTAGAGGGGAGTCATTAATGAAGAAACTGGGAACTATTTTTTTAATTGGAATTCTCTTACTTGGTTTATTGCCAATGAGAATGGAAGCTAGTGCTAGTATAGTAGAACCAAAGATACAGGTAAAACTAGTGAATTATTTAGGGAACCAAAAGAGTATTTCTTTACGTGTTTCTGGAAATTACACTTTAGACGGTACATCGACCAAACTTACAAGTGGCAAGACCTATAGTGTAAAGGCTGAGCAGTCAAAGATAAGCCTTTATGATGGAAGCATCAAACTGATTACAGCTGAGGATATCTCCATTACGCCTGAGAGAGAACAATATACGGCCTTTATTAATAGTCGGGAATATTATGGCAGTTTTAACTTTATTGTTGAAAGTGGTTACGTAAGACCGATTAACAATATTTATTTAGAGGAATACTTAAAATCAGTGGTTCCTGCAGAAATGTATCCCTCATGGAACAAAGAGGCTCTAAAGGTGCAGGCTGTTGCGGCGAGAACCTATGCTTATTACCGTTTAGGCCAGGTAATTAATGATACAACTTCTTACCAAGTATATGGTGGGGCAGATATGCTATATGAAAATTCCTCAGAAGCTGTAGAAGAGACCACAGGTGAGATTGTTACCTACAATGGACGTGCGATTGATGCGTTATTTTCTTCATCAAATGGAGGCATGTCAGAAAATAACTATAACGAATTCGGCAGTCCGGCATTACCTTATTTTCCTATTCAAAGAGATGATTATGATAAAAAGCTAGCTTGGGAGACCAGTATACAAAAGCAGCAAATTAATTTAACTGGGCTAGACCTTCAAAAACCTGATTTATGGTGGAATAGTACAAGTGAGAAGGATAGTAACTTTACAGACAACATTAAATCATGGCTTAACCAAAATGGTTATTCTAATAAACTAATAAAGATCATTAGCATCTCAGATCTATCATTCTATGACGAAACTGAAAGTGGTCGCGTTCAACGAGGAGATCTGGATTTCCAATTCCTTGTAAAGGATAAGTTTGATTCGACTGGTAAACTCGAGCTTCTGAATGGAGCTATGACCAATGTTATTGCAGATAGGATCCGTTCTTACATTGGAACGACTGAAATGAAGAGCACCCTAATTACGGAAGTGAACGAAACGAGCACTGCCTTTTCCTTTTCCGGATTAGGTTTCGGCCATGGTGTCGGGTTGAGTCAACATGGTGCGAATAATCGAGTTAATGCTGGGCATAACTACCGTGATATTTTAGCTTTTTATTATCCGGGTACAAAATTAGTCAAGCAATATGAGGTACACCAAGAGGCACCTGTTTATTCACCTGTTAAAGTCCAATTAAATGGGTTTGATTTTAGCACGGGATACTCTATAAGCGGTCACACATATGTAAATTGGAATGCATTAAAGACATTGAAGATTTCATATAGTGATAAAGGAAATGGAGTATTTGTTATAGAGGGACGAACCGTCCAGGCTGTAACTGTAAACGGAGATTGGTATATTAAGTGGAGCTCGCTATCACCGAAGAAAATCACAGCAGTGAAAATACCAGGCGGCTACAATTTTAACTACTCCAATCCTGTCAAAATTCAGTTGAATGGTATTGACTTCGCTAATGGCGGTCACGCCTTAGACGGCGCAACCTATATCAATTGNNACATTGAAGATTCCATATAGTGATAAAGGAAATGGAGTATTTGTAATTGAGGGCCGAACCGTCCAGGCCGTAGCAATTAGTGGAGATTGGTATATAAAGTGGAGCTTACTATCACCGAAGAAAATCACGGCAGTGAAAATACCAGGCGGCTACAACTTTAACTACTCCAATCCTGTCAAAATTCAGTTAAATGGGATTGACTTTGCTTATGGCGGGCACGCCTTAGACGGCGCAACCTAT
>NZ_JACWFG010000002.1:0-146904 GCF_019749295.1 Neobacillus niacini | reverse complement strand
TATCACCGAAGAAAATCACGGCAGTGAAAATATCTGGTGGATTTAACTTCATCTACAAACCATAGGTAATAATAGAATTTCAGAGAGGGTGCACCATACTAACTTGGTGCACCCTATTTTTGGACTTAATATATAAAGAATGGTAAAAGTTAGGTAATCAATTAGTATTTTAGTAGAGATAAATTGCTTAAAGTACCTATCTTATATTTTGTGGTAAATTGGTAGTACCCTTTATAGGGTATTATGATAAAGAGGTTGAAATATATGAAAGTAGACACCTAAAAATAGTATTTAGATAGATAGTTGAAAGTAAATTTCCAGTTCCTATCATTCCCCGAGTACTTTTACCTGGAATTTTATTAAACGTGGAAGAGGATGTAAAGAATGGTTCTTGTCCTCGACAATCTTATTACTTAATAACACCCCATTTTCTTGTTAAACGCCTTGATATCAAGGCTCCCCCCGAGATTCTAATCAAACGATTAATTAGTTCATTTAAGGTTAATCAAACGTTTGATTAAAAATGCATTTTTTCCTATTATGATAAGCTTACTAGAGCAAAATGAGAACAATATTTGTTGAAATTTGCTCCATAAATTTGAAATTTATCTACTCAGAAAGGAGAGAGAAGAAGTGACGGAAAAGGATGTTAACTTTGTTAACATCCTAGTTATTTATTAATTGATAGTATAAGAAAAAAAACTAAATAGAGTTGGCAAGTACAGTCAGAGCTGCACTTAGAATAACGGTGCCAATCATAATGGCAATATAAAGTAGAAATGGTAGGTACCCTGATTAAAAGTACTAAATCGGAGGTTTTTTTGCGTGGGCAAACACGTGTATTCAAGTGAAACAAAGCGGGATGTAGTTAAGGATAAATTTGAAAATGGAAAATGTTATCTGGATTGGCCTTTTTAACTTCTAATCCAAAGAAAGGTAACAATCATCAAAAACAAATTTTGGGAATATCAATTATGTATAGTCCTGTGGTACTATTATTATGGAACTATATGGAAGTATAAAATTGAAGCGGGTGTGTGTATGTCTAGTAAGTTATTGAAGATTGTAGTAATTTTATTGTTGTTTTCTAGTTTAGTAGCTCCAAACGTGTGGGCTGAAACAATTAAAAAAGAAGAGGTACCACTAGAAGAGACTGCTACCCAACAAATGGTGGTCTTAAAAAATCAGGATGTATTTTCTGAGCAAAAGAGTCAAGAGGTTCAAAGCTTAAAAAGTAAATACAAAAATAAGAAAATTATTAAGGTCATTATTGAGCTTAATACCTCTTTTCAACCCGAAGGGAAACTAGCAAAAGAGAGTAAATCAAAACAACGAAAACAAATTGAGACTGTTCAAGATTCTGTAAAAGAAGATTTAATGAGTATATTACCAGAACAAGCAAAGTCAGTAAAAACTTTTAAGACAGTACCATATATTACCCTTGAGGTAGATGAGAATGGATTAGATGCTTTACATAAAAATCCAAATGTAAAAAGTATTGTTGAAGATATCCCTATGCTAGTAGGTCTGCCACTAGAAAAGGAAAGTGCCGTAAATGACCAACAAATGAATACAAAGGAAAAAGGGAATAGTATTGATTTCCCAAGCTTAGCTGAAAGCACAAATGTAATAAATGCAGATGCAGCTTGGTCACAAGGTTTTACAGGTGAAGGTCAAGCCGTTGCTATTCTTGACACAGGCGTTGATAAAAGTCATTCTTTTTTGGCAGGAAAGGTAATCTCTGAGGCATGTTATTCAACGAATAATTATTACTCTGGTATTGAATCGTTATGTCCAAGCGGTGTTTCTCAATCAGTCGAAATAAATTCAGGGCTAGATTGTTCAGGACTTAGTGGCTGTGGGCATGGCACACATGTTGCGGGGATCGCTGCAGGTAATGGAGAAAGCTTCTCAGGCGTTGCTAAGGATGCTAACATTATTGCAATAAAAGTTTTTTCTAAATTTCCCTCCTATCAGTGTAATGGTGCACCTTGTGCTATGAGTTACTCCTCTGATCAGATACGTGCCTTAGAAAGAGTTTATGAATTAAGTTCTGAAATAAAGATTTCCGCCGTTAATATGAGTCTAGGTGGTGGGAGGTACTACAGTACGTGTAGTGATCCTAGAAAAGGTATTATTGATAATTTAAAGTCGATAGGAATAGCAACTGTAATTTCTTCAGGAAATGAATCTTATAAAGATTCTGTTGGTGCTCCGGGATGTATTGAAACAGCAGTTACAGTAGGTGCTACAGATAATAGTGATAACGTTACTTATTTTTCAAATAGTGCTAGTTTCATAGATTTATTAGCACCTGGATATTTTATCAATTCATCTATCAATGGTGGCGGGTTTGGGTATAAGTCAGGGACTTCTATGGCAGCTCCTCATGTTACTGGGGCCTGGGCAGTGATAAAAGAAAAGTATCCCAATGCATCAGTAGATGAAATCGCCCAAATGCTTGAAAATACTGGGAAACCTGTCAGAGATACAAATGGTATTACGAAGCCTAGAATCGATTTAGGGTGGATGCTAAATTCTAACGAACTTGTTGATATTTACCTAGAAGACTTCGAAAAGGATACTGGTCGGTATAGTAAAACGGGCACTAGTAACTCTTCTTGGGAATGGGGAACGCCGACAATCGGGCCAACAAGCAGTGTAACAAAAGTGTGGGGAACAAATCTTAATGGTTCTTATAATAGTGGTGAACAGAGTTATATAGAATCACCAACTATTGATTTAACAGGTGTCAAATCGTTAATTAATGTTTCATGGGATCAATGGTTGGAATTAGAGAATAGCTGGGATTACTCTCGGGTGGAAGTGAGTAAGGATGGTGGACAAACTTGGACAGTTAAAGACACCGCAACAGGAAACCAACCAAGTTGGAGAAACAAATCTATTACATTAGATCATTCATATGGAGTAAGTAATTTTAAAATGAGATTTGGAATCGTTACAGATTCCTCTATAACATATAATGGGGTGTATATTGATAATGTAAAAATAAGTGGGGATAGAGAAAAACTACTTGAAATCAATAGTGTAACGGCAAATGTTAAGGGGCCAACAACGGTAGATACACCGATTACCTGGACGGTAGACGGAACAGGGGTCACGTATGCCTGGTATGTCTATAAAGGGACAACGAAAGTGGCAACTTACCCATATTCAAGCAGTAAGACGTTAAAATGGACGCCCAAGGAAGGCGGAGACTATCGGGTAAAGGTCTATGCAAAGGATAGTGAAGGAAAATCAGTTTCCAAACAGTCAGCTGTTATAAAAGTGACTAATCCTGTCAAAATCAATAGTGTAACGGCAAATATTAAGGGTTCAACAACGGTAGATACACCGATTACCTGGACGGTAGACGGAAACGGGAATGGAGTCAAATATGCTTGGTATGTTTATAAAGGAACAACAAAAGTGGCAACTTATCCATATTCAAGCAATAAGACGTTAAAATGGACACCCAAGGAAGGCGGGGACTATCGGGTAAAGGTCTATGCAAAGGATAGTGAAGGAAAATCGGTTTCTAAACAGTCCGTTGTTATAAAAGTGACCAATCCTGTCAAAATCAATAGTGTAACGGCAAATATTAAGGGTTCAACAACGGTAGATACACCGATTACCTGGACGGTAGACGGAAACGGGAATGGAGTCAAGTATGCTTGGTATGTTTATAAAGGAACAACAAAAGTGGCGACTTACCCATATTCAAGCAGTAAGACACTAAAATGGACACCAAAAGAAGCCGGGGACTATCGGGTAAAAGTCTATGCAAAGGATAGTGAAGGAAAATCGGTTTCTAGACAGTCCGTTGTTATAACAGTGAATTCTGTCAAAATCAATAGCGTAACGGCAAATATTAAGGATACATCAACGGTTGATAAACCCATTACCTGGACGGTAGACGGAAAGGGGAATGGAGTCAAATATGCTTGGTATGTCTATAAAGGAACAACAAAAGTAGCAACTTACCCATATTCAAGCAGTAAGACGTTAAAATGGACACCAAAAGAAGCCGGGGATTATCGAGTAAAGGTATATGCAAAGGATAGTGAAGGAAAATCAGTTTCCAAACAGTCAGCCGTTATAAAAGTGACGAAACCAACACAAACAAAAAGCGTAGCGGCAAATGCAGAGGGACTATCAACAATTGCTAATCCAATTACCTGGACGATAGACGGAAAAGAAACAGGAATTCAGAATGCATGGTATACCTATAAAGGATAAGAGTATTCAAGTAGTAAAAGATTAAAAAGTGACCCTCTTGTTTTACAAGAGGGTCGTTTTATGATTTTTAATCGTTTATCAGTGAATGAACAGTATTGTTTCAAAATCATAGTTTAGTAGTGATATTCAATGAAAAATATCAATATCTCCAACAACAGCTAATATGAAAGCTGCACCAACGGTAAATGGAAGTCTAGAAGTAACGGGAGAAAAATTCCCACTCAATGAATCGGGGTACGTCTACATTGATTTGAATGGTGATGAATTAAGTGGCTGGAATGAGCCATATGGTTATGTATATTCTGATGCTATTGGTCATTTCCAGGTCAGTCTGAACATACCGGCTGATGTGCCAGTAGGTAGTTACCAAATTAGGTTTGATTCTAACTCCAGTTATGGAGAGTTGTACGTCAAGCCTTTACCAATTACAATTAGATGATTTTTTAGGTTAAAGCATAAAAGGAGAGAGAGTTTTCATTGGCGACTCTCTTCTCCTTTTATTTACTTATAGTTCAAAGGACGTAGGTGATTTTATATAATAAAATGGTGAAAATTGGTTTAAAATGTGTTTATATTTTTCTGTATCCAAAAAATAGGAGGAAAGAGCGGTTCAAAGGTAGTGGAATAATAATTTTTAGACAAAGAGATTTATAAAAAAGGGAGAGCGGAAGAAAGTGAAAAAGGTATATATTTTTTTAGCATTTTTATTTACTATTATTTTAGCAAACTTTCAAGTTCCAACCGCATCAGCAGCTGGGAGCAATGTGAATCTGACTTCGGATAAGATTTCTTAAATACTGGCTAGTCAGCGAATGGTCTGACCGTTTGGTACATAACATCAAACACATCAACCTTATTAACAAAAAGATTCATATAGGCCGCGAATTTCCTGCCCTTGAATGGACTGTGTAACATATGGAATCAGGGAGGGATCACAGACACCCTTTAATTCGTAGTACATACAATCCAATACGTGTTTGTAATTGTCATAAGGATTATGATTCCCCCAGTTTTTAATACCGATTTCTCGTGATTCAGGGTTGTAACGTATCAGCTTGTGGTGCTGAATGAATCGTTCCATTAACAAGTTAACCGTCTCAATCGTATAGCCCAAATCAAAAGCCATTTGTCTTCTCGTAATTTTATAGACTCCTATATGATTTGTTCTTGAATTCGAAAGAAGATATAAATAAAAATACTTATCCTGCGGGGTCATCATCACACCTTCTGAGTCAATCCAAAAGTCAGTACATACCATTGATTCCTTTTTCATCTTCCATCACTCCATTCTTATATTTTTATTTCGACAATAAATTTCCCTGGAAATCATTTAAAGTTCATATTTCAAAAGGGGTTATCCTAGTTCTAATCAAACGTTTGATTAATTTAAATTTGTTGAAAGTAGTCCATTCATGTCATCTAATAGGTTTGAGAGATGGTGTAGGTCCACTATGAAGTTCAGGACTCCAAACCAATCAAGACAGATCAACAAACTTCCCATATTCCTTCTTAAACTCCAGTTCAATCGTCCCAATCGGGCCATTTCGCTGTTTGGCGAGAATAATTTCTATTTTATTTGCCTGCTTGCTGTCTTTAGAATAATAATCATCTCGGTAGAGGAAGGCGATGGTGTCTGCGTCCTGTTCGATCTGGCCGCTCTCACGAAGATCCGAAAGCATGGGGCGTTTATCCTGCCTGGCCTCTACGCCGCGGCTTAGCTGCGAAAGAGCAATCACACTGACATTCAAATCTCGTGCCAGCTTCTTTAAGAACCGGCAGATTTCACTGATCTCCGCCTGACGATTTCCTTTGTGCTTGCTGTCCCCATCAATGAGCTGAAGATAATCAATGATCACGAGTAATCGTGCAGTATCACCATATTTCTTCCGCAGCCTGCGCACCTTCGAATAAATATAGTTCACATCCATGCCGGCTTTATCAAAAATATGCAGCTGGCTGCCCGCAATCCTCCTAAGCGCATTCGTGTATTTACCCCAATCATCCTCCGAAAAATAACGATAGGGATTTCGGAGTTTCACCGAACTAATTTCTTCGCAAATACAGGCAGCGCGCTTTAACAACTGCTTTTTAGACATTTCAAGCGAGAAAATCACACTGACATCTTGAATGGCATGGTGAAGCGCTAAGTTAAGGGCAAAAGCGGTCTTTCCTACGCTTGGGCGGGCACCGATGATGATTAGATCAGACTCCTGGAAACCGCCAGTCAGCTTATCAAGCTTGCCAAAACCGGAGGAGCAGCCAGGTATGTCACCGAGATCACGCTCGCCTTCACTATATAATTCAATTAAACTAGGGGAGATTTCACCGCTGTCTTGTCCATCTGTTTGAAGGTCTTCTAATTCCATTAATTGGTGGATTCCTTCACTAACTACCTGTTCAATGTCTCCATCCATGACTTTATTTTTGAATTCCTCCGCATAAGCAAGGGCCTTCCGGCGCTTATCATGGCTGCGGACAGCGTCTTCATATGTATGAAAGTGTGCAATCGAAGGGACGCTACCTGCGAGGTAGAAGAGATATGACATCCCTCCGACACTGCCAATTTGTTCCCCTCCAATCTCGTCGAGAACCGTTACCGGGTCGATTGGTTGTCCTTTTTTTGCTAACGATTGAATCACAGTATAAAGGTTTCTTAAGAAGGGAGAGAAGAGCTGTTTCGGTTGAATGGAACAGCCCTTTGCCAGCTCATTGTCTAAGAAGAACGAACCGACAAAGGCTTCTTCTACCCTTTGACTGTTGCCTTCATAGCTCTCCATTTTCATCCTCCCTCTGAATGCCAAGAATGTTACATATATTTGCGAGCTCCGTTTTAATCACTTCCTTATTAGCAGGGGGCTGGTCATTCATCAGCTGTGCATAAGTCTCCGTCACGTCTGGAATGGCGCGTGAAATTCTGTCTGAAGCTGAGATAAGATCACAAATTTTCGGCGGGAAGCTGGAATACGTCACATACTTTAGGAGATTACGCTGTAACTTTTCATAAGAGAAATCTAGTAATACCTCATGCCAGCTATCAATTTTTTGCTGAGTGATTTGAAACTGCTCGTAATAAAGATTGATTTGCTCAAGCAGCGCGTATGTTTCTCGTTTAGTCTTCAAGGTTAAAAGCCTCCTCCGATAAGTTCTTTTGTCCAAGCTGCTGATTAAGATACGATTCAAACTTCGTTCCGAATAAAGTCTCAGGTCGGAGGAATTTACTCCACCGGGCATCCAGCTGCCATTCTGCTGACTTTAAATTTATTACCTTTTTAAAATCCTCCAGTGTATGGCCTTCGTTAAATCTGGCTTGAATGAGGTGGTTTGTTTTCCTGGAATCTGCTTTAAAGCTCTTGCCGGTCTTTTCATTTAGGTACTGAATGATGTCCGCATACGGTATAGTCTTTTTCTCTGTTGTAATCTCTGAAGTACTCTCTGGTATTGCTTGGTCCAAGCTGAACTGTAAAGGAGTCGAGTCTGATAATTCCACTGGTTCAGGTTGAGCCGAGGAAGGCTCACACCTTTGCTCGATTTCTACTAGTTGTTCATAATTGATCGTATACCATTTCGTTTTATCCAGCTTCATAGCATTCCAATTGTCCGATACCACAACACCGCTCTTTTCTAACGAATAAAACGTCCGTCTAATGGTACTTACAGACCAAAAGGGAAATTGCTTCTGCCAATCCTCATAGCTGTTGTATACCCACTTTTTCCCTTCAATTGTGTGCTTACTTATCCTTAACCAGTAATGAATCTGCTGCAGAACCACCGCCTCATTCATTCCAATCTTCACCGCCAAAGACGGAACAATCATCAATGGAGCTTCATTAATCAACAACGTACTCATCTCAATCTCTCCTTTTCTTTCATCGAAACAGTGATGCCCTTCGGAGTGGTATCCTCGAGCTGCTCACTGTTTTCTCACCTTCTATATATAGAAAAGATAGGGAAAAGGACAGGTTGGTGAAAAAAAATCGGTGCCTGTCACTCCCCGGTTTTTGTCGAAGATTGATAGGTTGTTACAGTGATAGATGGAGGTGCAGCTTAATATTGTTGGGATATTGGTAGTCGTTCTTCTTTCTGTTTTTAGGAAAGGAGGTGATAATTATGGAAACATTTCTTGAATTTCTGATTGAGGTTTTGAAAGGAGTTGTGCGTGAAGTAAGTGCTCATTTTGTTCTAAGAAGTCTTTTGGATAATAAGAAAACCACCAGCAGCCGTAGCAAGCAAAAGGGTGGTTCGCCTAAAGAATATGTCTTAACAACCACCACCCTGACGGTAGAGGCTGGGACCAAGAGAAGTCATACATGAAAGTTGAATGTTCAGTTTGTGGAGACTATGAAACGTATTACAGAGATCCAGCTACAAAGAGGAATATAGGGTGTGCATGTTACTTTTGCGGTGATGTACAAGCTTTTGAATTCAATTCCGGTGCCTGTCACTCCTCGAGTTTCGTCGAAGATTGATTGTACTGTAAATTCGATATAAAAAGGAGAGACCAGATTCGATAGCGAATCTGGTCTCTTTAAACGCTGGTAATCTAGGGTTTATGTCGCGCCGCTTTCAATTTGTTGAGGGGGGCAGTTCTAATGGCTTTTATAGGTGGTGAAAGGAAATAGAGAGGACCTCCCAAGAAAGTGATACCAATGAATCTAGTTACTAATGGGTTCGCAGAATAATAAGTTTATAAGCCTAAGAAGCAGCCATGAGAACCGGCCCCATGGCTGCCTAGGGCTGCATCATTCAGGCTTAACAGCTATAAATTCGTCAATGGTTTCAGGGGTGTTTTTACCTTCTTTTCCTTTGAAAAGGTCGATATTAATAGTCACATCCATACAGCCAAGGTATTTTCCATCTTCATCACGTACGGCCATAAACTTTTGGTAAATTTGGCCGGTTTCACCATGGCGTTTTGGGAACCAAAATTCCCATTCGTCACGTGCTCCTGAACGGAAATCATTCAACAATTTTTCAACGTGATGAGCCACTTTTGGGTGAAGCTCAAGCACAGGGAGACCAATCGCTTCTTTACGGCGACCGTGCACGCGGTGCGGATTATTTGAATACCAGCGGAAAATATCGTTGGCATCGCAAAAGCCCATTTCAAATGGCAAAAGATTGATGATTGCATCTAAGGTGCTTGCTTTAATCGCACCAGTTTCAAAGTTAATTACCGCTTCAGGACTAATTAAATCAGACAATTTTTCTACAGACATATATAAAAACTCCTTTATGAGAATAATAAAGTACAAATATTAGTGAGTAAGACGTAATATGGTTCCTAATTAAATGATAATTGTTTTCAGTGATATTTGTTGTGATATATATCACGGTGCCTGTCACTCCCCGACTTTTGTCGAAGATTGCTAGGTTGTTAGATATGTAAAGAGTGATAGAATGGAGGTGCAGCTTAATATTGTTGGGGTGGGTGGTTGTCGAACTTCTTTCCTTTTAGGAAAGGAGGTGATGATCATGGAAATGTTTCTTGAAATTCTACGAGAAGTTCTGAAGGGAATTGTGCGGGAATTAGGTGCATTCTTTTTTCGAAAAAATATTCTAGAATACAAGGAAACCACCCTGCGCCGACGAAAGCAAAAGGGTGGTTCAGATAAAATATAAACATTGACAACCACCACCCTGACGGTCGAGGCTGCATGGAGAAGTGTTGGTAGCACTTCTCTTTTTTATTATATGTCCATTATACACAAAGTTATTCCAGGTGAGAAGGAATTTAGAACCTTCCGTTACACCGGCACTCTCTTATATTTTTATCACAGTTTTTGCAGGATTTTCTAATATATTGTAGAAATATAGTATGGAAATACCTCGTATAATATCTTCAGCAATAACTTCTCGAAAAAACCTTCACTATGTAATTTAAGGCATTATTCAACGTTTTTCCCAAGGCCATTTCTCGTTAATCTCTGTATTTACTATAAACGATGAAAAATTATATGAACCATTTTAGACTTGGCCGGAGAGAACAAGATAACTCACCACTACAATTGGGAAGCTATGACACTAAGACGCAGAGGTGTTTCAAAACCACTAAGTATTGCGAGGGAGGCATAATGGCACGCCCACACAGGGTTTGGATCAATTACCGTTATTATCATATCGTTTGCCGTGGCAATCGCCGCGACCCGCTTTTTCGAAACGCTTCTGACTTCAGTGCCTTTTTCCATATCCTTGACCAGCTCCATGAAAAAATACCGTTTGAGATTGCCTCATACTGTTTAATGACCAACCACTATCATCTTCTCATTCGCTCAAAAGACGCTTCTTTTTCAAAACTCATGGGATTGATCAACAAGCGCTATGCCAATTATTACAATACCAAGTACCGATTAACGGGACATGTCTATGAAAAAAGATTTTATGACAAGATGATTGTAGATAAAGAAGGGATGCTAGAAGTTAGCCGTTATATTCACTTAAATCCTGTAAAGGCAAAAATGGTCAGGAAGCCAGAATATTACCCGTGGAGCAGCTACCATTTGTTTAGGAATCCACATACTGTGGGACCGTCCTATATGAAAATTGATAGTATATTAGATTATTACCTTGGAACCATTGAGGAAAAGAAAGAAAAGTACTGTCAGTATATAGGTGCTATTCATCCTAAGGAATAGAAATGCCTGACTATGATAGTAACCAAACAAAATAATAGTTGATTAAGGAAATTGGAGGTATGTATGAACAGTAATGATGGCAAAAGTCAGAATAATGAAGAAGCTCAAATTGGGGCTAACGGAAGAAAAGACTCTGAATTAGATAATTCCATATCAAAACTGCTAATATTTGCATGTTATATAACTGCTTTTATGTTGGTTGTTGCGATTTTGTATGGATTTTTAGGTATAGTTGCTGACATCCTTAATAAGACAGAGTTACTTCAGGTTGACAGGCTAATAGTTGTTAAATATGTTGGAGTTGTTTATTTTGTATGGAGGTTAACAAAGATTCTAGGTGATCACTGGAGGTCAAGTGAGAAAAATGAAATTGGTACAGCAGTGACAAACTTTCCAAATCCATTTTATGATTCAAACTTTACTAAAGGACCAATACTACTTAGAAGAAAGTATAGGGAGCTTTTAACCCAATATAATTTTAATAAATCGCTATTAAAAAGAAGTCAGCAAAATTCAATCCAGTTAGGCGAGGCAATTAAAAAATTTGATTCAAAGTTAAGAGTTTTGTTAAGACATAATGATAATTCTAACCGTTTATTACGTTCAGTTAATTATTTATATCAAACGGATGATAAAAGATTTGTAGAAAAAATGCTGAATCATATACTTGAAGAATGTATTACGATTCTTGAAAAAGACCAATCTGATAAATCTATTTCTTTGTTTGAAGTAAATAAGGATAAACTGTCAATTAAAGAAAGTGTTAGGATTAATGCTGAGTCAATTGCAAAAAGATATTTTAATAAAAATGAAGGATTTGCTGGCTATATATGGGGAAAAGATAAGGCTGAAATTGTAAATCATATAAAAGAGAGCGATAAGCGTTTTTTAGACGGCGGTATGCCTGCAACTCCAATAGGTTCCATATTAGGGTTTCCTTTAATGGTTGATGAAAATATAATAGGGGTACTCTGCCTTCAATCCGAATCGGAAAATGGTTTTAATGAAGCAGATTTAAGAACAGTTGAATTTTACGCAAGAATGTGCACGTTTATTCTTTTGTATGATAAAATGAATATAAATGATATGGCTGTTGAGGGAGGGGAGAACGAATGACAACTATGGTAAATTCCATAAAGAAAACTGGTTATAATGATATTGATAGGATTTTGACTGAGGCTCATAATTTGATTCAAGAAGGCAATGAACTGCAAAAGGACATTGATGTAGCAGTAAAGTATAAACCCACAAATCCCTTTAACTCCCGACCAAAAAGATCAAAATTTAAAATTAGATTTAGAAATAATTAACTAACTTATATAAACTACAATAGGTTTTATTCCATCTTGGATATGGATTTCCAAGTCCAATAGCGGACAAAATAAAATAATTTAAAGAAAGGGATCAGTGATTATTATATGCTGGTTCCTTTTTGTTCCAATCACCCACTAAGGGGAAGAATATTATGAATCTATGAATTCGTGTCTATTAGAATTTATGATAAATTCGCCGCATCCACTAAAGATTGGTAAATTGATCCATAGTTCTACTGGGGGAGCACAATTCCTGTAATTTGTACTCGATTTGACTCTAGGAAAAATAGATTAGATAGGAAAAGGTACTGAATGGATTTTCTGACAAAAAATTTGCTAGAGGAACAGGCGAAAGCATAACAAAAGCGGGTTTACTAGACTTTCAATTAAACGTTTGATGGGATCATTCCTTGTTATTAATTGTAATAATATATATCTTATATATTTCTTTTGTCTGTTTTGCAGGCGATTCCTAACTACCACAACTTTTATATGACAATTTACTCTCTTGAAAATTGGTCAAAGTCCATTTGTTACAAGGCTTTAAGCTCTATTTAAACAAACGATTAATTAGTAAAATTTATTTTAACCAAACGTTTGATTAGAATGGCCTTAAATGCTGTTAAGACAAAGTTTATGCCTCTTTTGTGGGAATGATATGTCGAAAAAGAAACTAGTGTAAAGGTGTTCTAAAGACCATTAAAGCCATAAGAGTCATGGGAACCCCCCCCATGGCTCTTATTAATATGGTAGAATTTAAGAGATTGAATATTATAAAAATTTAGGTGATTGTAGATGATGATTGCTTCTAAAAAAACACAACAAATGGCTGTGAGTATTTTTACTGAGTTAGCGAATAAAAAACGTGAGGCTATTGGGCGGGGGATTGATGTCATTGATTTAAGTGTGGGCAGTCCGGATTTGCCGCCGCCTGCTCATGTTGTTGATGCGTTAGTTACATACAGTAAAGATACAACTAAATATGGTTATACATTGAAGGGGATTGATGAATTTCATGAAGCAGTTGGCTATTTTTATAAACAACGCTATGGAATTGATCTCAATCCTGAGAATGAAATATTACAGCTAATGGGGTCTCAAGATGGTCTAAGCCATTTGGCGACTGCGATGATTGATCCTGGCGATTATGTTTTGGTCCCTGATCCAGGGTATCCAATTTATGAACATAGTGTCATGATTGCCGGCGGGTCTATTTATCCGATGCCTTTAGTGGAGGAGAATGGATATTTACCAAAATTGAATGAAATTCCATTTGAAGTCTTAGAAAAAACAAAAATGATGATTCTTAGTTATCCTGGAAATCCCGTCACAGCCTTAGCATCAATTGAATTTTTTGAAGAGGTTGTCGCTTTTGCAAAAAAATACAATATTTTAGTCGTTCATGATTTTGCCTATTCGGAACTTGTTTTTGACCAACATCCACAAATAAGCTTTATGTCGGTAGAAGGGGCAAAGGAAGTGGGAATTGAATTTAATTCCTTGTCAAAAACGTTTAATATGGCCGGCTGCCGGATTGGCTATGCAGTTGGGAACCAGGAAGCATTAAAGATATTAGCTTCATTTAAGTCCAATATTGATTACGGTATATTTTATCCCATTCAAATGGCAGCAGTCACTGCGTTGACTTCTGATTATACTGCACTCCGTGAGCAAGTAATAGAATATGAGAAGCGAAGAGATATTTTGATTTCCGGACTTGAGAAAGGCGGGTGGAACGTTCCGAAGTCACCGGCTACGATGTTTGTCTGGGCTAAAATCCCTTCAGGATGGACTTCACGTCAATTTGCGTTTGAACTAATAGAAAAAGCAGGAGTAGCCGTTGTTCCTGGTGATGCCTTCGGAAGGCAAGGGGAAGGTTATGTTCGGATCGCACTCGTCCAAAGTCCTGAAAGACTCGCTCAAGCAGCAGAACGGATACAAGATTATTTACATGAGAATCGATAGGACCATTGGGGACGGTTCTGATGGCTTATTTTTCTCCTAAATATCGGTAGAAAAAACCATTCTATAAAAATTTCCGAACCTGTCATTCCTTGAGTTGTTGAAGATTGATAGGATGTTCGAAAGCTAAAAAACGAGAGCTCCTTAGAAGTAAGGGAGCTCTGTTTTAGTTTATCTAAGTCCTGCTGCCTGTTCAACTTGGACTTGGTGAGAAGCATCTGCTCTTCCGTCTACATGGCGGGTAGATTTACCAAAATAGACAATTCTTTACAAACTCTTACAGTTTGAGTAGAACTACCTTATTTTGTATAAAAAAAGTTGCTTGGCTAATTTAATAACATGGCAATTACCTGTAGAAAAAAATGGAAAAGCCTACTATTAGTCGAATATTAGCAGCTTTTCACCTTCTAGAGAGAGGTTTTATGATGTCAGTTAAACAACATTGGAAAGACATAAACATAGCGAGTGAAAAAGTTTCCTCTTTAATTAATTCTTATTGGCATGAGCATTCTGACTGGGGAAACTGGCAGTTCTGGGTGGTCCTACTCTGCTTACTTATTCCACTTATTGTGCTGCTGATTAAACTTGATCGAAATAGAACCTTTGAAATTCTTTTCTTTGGTTTTACAGTACATATGTTATGGACTTATACAGACCTATTACTTATAAGACTTGGTTATATAGACCATCATTACTTCCTTATGCCGTTCTTACCACAGGCTTTAGGAATAACAGCTGCCATTATACCTGTTTCCTTTATGCTGCTGTATCAATATTGCCTGAATCAAGAAAAACCTTTCATTATTTGGACTACTGGGCTAAGTGCTATAATTGCTTTTGGTTTTGCACCTATCGAGATGTTGGCAGGATTCGTTTCCATCTATCAGGGATTTAATATTGTTCATCTATTCTTTATTGATGGTACTATTTCAATGATTGCATATGGAATGACTAAGTTTTTTGTAAGGTTTTATATGGCAAGATAATTCTCATTCTAGTTCATTTTTCAATATAACTTAATAGAAAACATTAAAAGGTAACGACCTCTTTCCTTTCCCTTTTTATGAATATCCACTCATGGAAAGAGGAGATGCTTTTCAGCGTATAAACCTCATTCCCTTTGAGAGTATACATAGTGTACTAACCCATACTAGTTTTATGTATTCATTAAGGAATATCGCTGGAAACATCCTATTGTTTATTCCTTTGGGATTTTCCATTCCACTATGATTTAAAGTAAACAAATTTTGGACAGTAACATTTTTAGGATTTTTAACTTCTTGTTTTGTTGAGGTTATACAGTTATTTACTTCTATACGATCCTTTGATGTCGATGACCTTATCTTGAATACTCTTGGTGCAAGTATAGGATTTGTTCTTTATCAACTATTTGATAAAATTAGAACCTGATTAGAACCAAAATAGATATCACAATGGGGAAGGGTCTCGTGGTTTTCCAGAGAACACCTAGTGGGTTTAAAAGGCTAATTTTTATCGACAAAACTTTTACCTGAAAACTGGTGAAGATTCTTTCTCATCAAGGGTTTAAGGTACTTTTAATCAAACGTTTAGTTAGTATTCAAAATAGTGGAATTTGGTCTGGTTTTGTTTTTTACTAGTTTCTATTGTCACTACTTGAGTAGAAACGGGGAAATGACCAGTTTATTCCGACAGGTTCCTCACCAAAATTGGGGCAAAAAAGCCTATAACAAAGGATTCACTGGCAATTTAATCAAACGTTTGATTAGGAGAATTGTAGTTAATTAAACGATTGATTAGAATCGCGTTACGAGCCTTTAATGCTGCATTTGCAGCTCCATTTGGGAAAGAAAATTGTCAAAAAGTGAAATAGTAATAAATATATTTTTGATCTTAGAATCAATTTACCCTATGGTGACCTTGTCGAGGTTTGTAGGTTTGCTTTCAATTAGGATTCAGCATGCAGCCAATCATAGTACACGACTTCACCTGTACCAAGCACATAGCGAAATGGCTTACTCTCATTTCTGTCTTCAGGCAATTGCTCAAGATAGAATCCTTTTAATTTATTGATTAAAATGCCATAAAAGAAGGCGATTGGTTTTACTACACGTTTGGTAGATTTTAGTTTTCGGACCAACTGTTTAAAAGACTGAATGGCAATAGCAAGAACATCCTCTGTGTGTTGGCTGCATTCAAATCCAAAAGCAGCAATTTGTACCATACGCCAGTATTCTTCAATGGTCTTCGCATCAGGAAAGAAGTATTTTACAAGTTGAACAAATGCTTGTGGAACTTTATCAGAAACAAAAGTGTGATTGATTTCAATCGACGCTTCGTTACGTTTAGTACTCTTTTGGTTATTAGTTTTTAAAAGATTATTAGTTTCTTTATGGTGGTTCAATTTTTTCGCTTTTGGTGGTTCACTTTGCGGGAAACGATTAAAACTATATAGATTGCTAGATTGTGATCCGTTCTTCCGTTCTGTTTCATGGATAGTGAGAATTCCTAATTCTTTCGCTTTCAAAGTCATCCGTTTAAATGTAGAGCGGGAGATTCCATTTCCATGGTATTCTTCATTGATTGCTTTTAACAAAGTCCCAATCTTTGCATTACAAACCCCTGGTACTTTTGCAGAAAAACGAACCAGCCGTTTCAACCCGATAACCTCTCCCTTAGAAAACTCGTGCTTCTTCACCGCTAACCACATCTCCACATGCGTATTAAACTCCTTCACACTTTTAAACTGAGAATACCCTTCAAACCCTTCAATTCTGCCTGATTTCAAATTCACAAAAATGCACCACCCTTTCTACCCTCTATATATGGATATAGAAGGCGAAAGGACAGGGTGATTGGTAGAAGATTGTTACAGAAGTGTGTACTTCGTATACGAATTCGTCTTCAACCAAGAATTGGCGGCGGGGAATTAACCCATGTATGTGCATCCCATCATTCAATGTATGGGCGCATTTCTTCTTCATGGGAGATTACGAAAACTGAAATATCTCTTAAAGTTGAAATTCCTTTAAATACAACTGCAATTGATAGAAATATAAACAATTAAAAAAACATTTAAAACTGTCTTAAAAAGATAGTTTTAAATGTTTTTTTGTTAGTCTTCTATTTTTTCAAAGGTGATAATTTCATTCATATCCTTAATATCTAGGGCATGCGCTATACATGCCAGATGGGGGAGGTGGGAAATAATCCTCTTTTGGTTCGCAAATTCACTTAAGGCTGCATGGCGTACATCGGTGCGGCGAGAAAGTTCCCTTATTGTCATTCCTTTTTCCAAAAGTAGTGCTTTTAACTTTACAACAACAATTGTATTCATTGATCACCTATACCCTTTTATAGTTGTTTTTTGTGGGAAAAACTAATTGAGATTGAAAGCTGACAGCGCTATCAATTCTTTGTTTTATATTTTCTTTTCCTGACCCTTTTTGGCGGCTCAATGATATAGGATTGTGGGTTATTCGCATTTTCTATGGTTATCCTGCTTAATTGCTCTGCTGATTTCAACTTATGATTAAAAGAAAATAGACTTGAATCGATTTGGAGTGACAGCCTATTTCGAAACTCTATTTGTGTTTTTCGTTTAATGCTATGTGTTCTTAAAATCTGACATGGATTAAACCAAATTGTATCTTCATGCTTGTGTGATTTATCGGGAAAGACACATATGTTATGTATATGGTTGAGCATGACAGGGCACATCATTTTGTTCGCAATGATGATTTTGGCCGTGTCCATGGCCCCTTTTAAATTAAATCCAATACTTCTAAGACTATCATCTAGTATTTCCAAAGGGGAGCGGTCAACGATGAATACACGGTGGAGCTCTCTTACTAGGGTACAAACCTTTGCATTGCGATCATTTAACCCAAACATGTACATCATATTCTTATTAATAATGTAGTAGTGTTCAATAATCAAACCTATCACTCCTGAATTTTTAAAATATGGGGATTTGTTTTCGATTAATTGTTGCCAAGTGCTCCTGTTATTTTCACCTCCACAGTGAATAGAATAGAGTTGATGCTGCTATATGTATGTATCCAAGTTGAGATCGTCAAGAGAACTAGTAACGAAAAGGCAGGTCAAACGGAATAACAAGAGGTTCATTTAGTGATTTAATTTAATGAAGGGAATCAGAACTATCTTTGAAAAGTAATTCTAGAAGTGTTTTTCTAATTATTAAACATTAATTAAACCTTAAACAAAAAATACCATTTATCAATATAGTATTTCTACCTCATAGGCGTACCATTAGTGGATATTCTGTGAAAGTAATCAAATTTTGTCGAAATTTCCGATTTTCCGGGCAGTTTAGTACCACAAACCGCCCGAATTGAAATAAATCTGTTATTGATGAATGGCAATCTTTTCTCGTAACTTTCTAATTGCCCCAGATTTCCATTGCTTGACAGCAGATAGAGATACATTCTCCTTTTTCGCTATTTCCTTATTGGTTAGCTGCTCCACAAATGATGCCAATACCCATTTAGCCTCTTTTTTCGTAAGGCATTCGCAATAGGATAGAATGGTTTCTTTTTCGAGAAAAAGAGGGGATTCCTGATCTTTGATACATTCCCAGAATTCTGTTTCCGGAAAAACATGTCTTTCTTGGTGTTGGTTGTTTCGGGTCATCTGCGTCAACATTTTACCCTTTATATAGGCGTAGGCGTAATTCGAGAAACTGCCTTTGCTTTCATTAAAGGACTGTTTCGCCTCCCATAGTGCGATTAAACCTGTCTGATAGAACTCATCTTCATTTCTATAAATGTGCAATGATTGAATGATCTTATGAATCATTGGTTGATACTGTACAACTAATTCGTCAAAGCTCTCCACTGGTAAAGTCCTTCAGGCAGCGCGCTTCCGTTGTATTCCTAGGTAGCTCTACCATAATTCATTCGTGGAAGACCTACGAATCACAGAAAATTAAATTTAAGAGAGAAAAATAGATTTTAAGCGTAAAATTCGCTTCAAATTAGAACTAACTGCTTTCCAAATCAACTTCTATTTTTAAAAGTATAAGAGTTAATAAGCGACCAAGGGTCACCCCCAATGCTCTTTGTATATGACAGGAAATTCCGTAAGAGAAAAGTCTACAATTCCCGGAACCTTATGATAATTGGAACTCCGAATTTTCATGGGGGATGGCAAAGTTATTTTGCTCAGCGTCCAGTCGGTAGGAAGGGTAAGAATTGTCGAAGAATATTGTAAAAATTGGTAGATATTGCTGGTAAAATATATATGGTGCCATTTTCCTTTCCAGGATATTAGGGAGAGGCTAATGGTGGGTACGCCAACTGCATGAATGAATGGACATAAAAAGAGTATAGATATTTCCGATAATGATAGTTTATTAAAAGGGGTTTGTAGTTTATATGAAATATAAGACGAAACATTCTAATGAGAAGATATATTATATTGTTGCTTGGATTGTAATCGCGATTATGGTATCTGGTTTGTTAATTGATAACCCGCGTTTTGGTGAATTTGGAGTTGTTTACATATTCCACAGTATACTGGTGTTTATCCTGTCACTGTGTTTACTGCTATATCCTAAGAACGGTACTGCTTTTCTAAGATTAATCATCATCGTCATTGCATCCACTTACTTTTATACACTATTTCTCTTTTATCCAGAAACGTCTTCCACCTATGTTTTTCTATGCTTTATTCCAGCACTTTCCATCTTATATTTTGATTCAAAGCTCTTTTACTTTTCCTTGTTATTAAACGGTATATCGAACATCATTATATATGGATATATCCTGTTGGCGGATGGAGTGCAATACCGCTTTATTGAAGAGGATCCAATAGGAAATTTCTTTAACTTTGTTGCGAGTCAGATCATTGTTTATTTTATTTTTTATTTAACGAATGGAAGAATTAAAAAACAACAATTATATTATGAACAAATCCAACATTCTGAGCGTTTGAGGACAACCAGTCAGCTTACCGCTGCTATTGCACATGAAATTAGAAATCCTCTGACCGTGGTAAAAGGTTTCTTGCAGCTATTTGAGAAAGATTCTTCCTTTAACGATGATCAAAAAGGGAAGTTTACCTTGATGATTGATGAGTTGAATACAGCGGAACAGGTTATTTCACAATTTTTATCAATTGCTAAACCAGATAAAGAAAATGTAATGGAAAAGGTCAATGTGCAGGCTGCTCTCCAGAGTGTCACTGACTTGCTTCATTCTTATGGACTTTTACATGATAACAGGATTGACCTAACGGTAACGGAGGATTGTACAATCTTAGCTAACACCATAGAGTTTAAACAATTACTCATAAATATTATTAAAAACGCAATCGAGGCTTCCGATATTGGGGATGTCGTTCTAGTGACAGCGGAAAGAGAAAAAGACTTTGTTGTCATTAAAGTCATTGACCATGGACAAGGAATGACAGAAGCGGAAGTTGCCTCTTTAGGTACTCCTTTTTATTCATTAAAAAGTAAAGGAACAGGATTAGGGATGATGGTTTGCTTTACCATTGTGGAAAAATTTAAGGGCACCATTGACTTCCAATCTGCTATAGGCCATGGAACGACAGTCACCATACGGTTTCCCCCTTCTAGTCCGTCTTATTAAGTAAAAAGGAGGGCAATGGGGACGGTTCTTAACAAAAGCACTTGGAAGTTTTGCTCACAGGTGGGTTGCTGATAGTTTGATACAGAATTGTGTACTATTTGAAAAGTGTATAGTTACTTTTAAAAGATTCACTAAAAAGGAACTAGTTGTCGATTATTGTCGATAGGTCTTTCTTCCTAATGTATTTGTTCGTATAGTAAAATATCAAAGTATTTATGATTCTTTTATAGGGAGTGTATTTTGTGAAAAAGGTACTAAGTGCTAGTTTTTTTGTTTTCATTTTGTCTTTGTTCTTTAGCGGCTTAGCCTTTGCAGAGGGAACCAGTATATCAAACGGGACCCCGATTACTGCAAAATTGGCTAAAGGTGCTATACAGACATATGAATTTACAACAAGTAAGGATGGACAAGTTTATATTACACTTGATAAGACGTCAAGTGGATTCCTTACTCAGCTTTTTGATAGTAATGGTAATTATATCACCAATGATTATACATATACAGGCGGAGATATGGGTGTTTTAGAAGCGAATCTTCAACAAGGTACGTATCGGATTGAGGTTACTCCGTATAATTGGAGTGGAATTTCAAGCGCGACTTATCGAATAAAAGCAACCTTTCCAGCTGCGTATTCGAGAAATGCTACCACATTAGAACCAAATGACACAGCAGAAACAAGTATTACGATGACTAATGGAAAATTCTATAGTACCACTGCTGAAAATATGATTGATCGAGATGTTTATAAATTTACAACGAATAAAGATGGAGAAGTATACATAACGCTTGATCAAATCACTGCTGGCTTCAAAATCGAACTTTACGATAGCAATGGAAACTATCAAACAAATGACTACACCTACTCAGGCGGCGATAGTGCTGTCTTAAAAATGAATCTTCAACAAGGAACCTATTATTTATATATTAGCCCATATAATTGGAGTGGAAAGACAAGTGCTTCTTATCGAGTAAAGGCAACTTATCCGGGCTCATTTACAAGAAGTGCAACCACTTTTGAAACCAATGATACAGCACAAACAAGTATGCAAATGATTTCTAATAAATCCTATTCATCTAGCAGCGATTCTGGTATTGATCGAGATGTCTACCAATTTACGACGAATAGTGATGGCAATGCTGCCATTACATTGGATAAAGTTACAGCTGGCTACGTTATCTATCTTGTTGATATCTATGGAAATAGGATCACTAACGATTATCTGTATTCAGCTGGGGATACTGCGGTTTTAAAGGCAAGTCTTCAAAAAGGAACCTATTATCTTTACATCGACCCATACAATTGGAGTGGAACCACAAGTGCTACCTATCAACTAAAGGCTAGTTTTATAGATAAAACCCCAAGTGTGGATCCGATGTATGATTCGGGTAAGGTTATTACTGGAAAGGCAGTCTCCAATACAAAAGTCTATGCCTATGCAGGAACTGTAAAGCTCGGTGAGGCCACCGTGAAAAATGGTGCATATAGCATAACTGTATCACCGCAAAAGGCAGGAACCGTAATTGGTGTATACACCGTTGATACGGCAGGAAATACTAGTACAACCGCTAAAACTACCGTTGTGAATTCAACTGTCCAAGCTGTATCTGTAGACTATACTAAGATTAAAGTAAGCTGGTACAGTGTGCCAGGTGCTAATGGATATGAAGTCTATCGAAGCACTGCTAGTACAGGGACCTATAGCAAAATTGCCACTGTGACAAGCGGAAGCACTCTTACGTACACGAACAGCTCGGTATCAACGGGAACAAATTACTATTATAAAGTAAGAGCTTATCGTACTATAAACGGAGTAAAGGTATACAGCCCATACACAAAGGTTGCGATTGGTAAAGCTATACCTTTAACACCGACTTCTGTGAAAGCAGCTTCCACTTCTTATAATAGTCTAAAAACTAGCTGGACAGCCGTTAGTGGAGCAACGGGATATGAGGTTTACCAAGCGACATCAAGTACAGGAACGTATTCACGTATTGCGACAACGACCTCAACTAGTTTTACGAAGACCGGTCTTACAACCAATCAAACTTATTATATTAAAGTCAGAGCATACAGGACTGTAGGAAGCACCAAGGTTTATAGTAATTATTCTACAGTGGTTAGTGCAAAACCTATTCCATCCGTTCCAGCGAGTTTTACAGCAGCAAGAGCAAGTTCAACGAGCGTTAAGGTTACGTGGGGTTCTGTAACTGGAGCAACTGGATATGAAGTGTACAGAGCTGCAACCAGCACTGGAACCTATAGTCTACTAAAAAGTACGACTTCCTCAACCTATACGAATACTGGTTTAACAACCGGAAAAACATATTATTATAAAGTAAGAGCATATAGAACGGTTGGAACAACCAAGGTATATAGCGGTTGGACCAAGGTTATTGGGGCTAGACCTTAAATAAAGGTAAGTTCAGATGTCTCTCATCAATCAGAAAAGCCAGGCATTGAGCCTGGTTTTCTTAATGGACTTTGCCTATTGTCTTTTAACCAACCACAATATTATTGAGCGAAGATGAATCTTAGTTATATTTGGCAGTCTTCTCTTTCAACTTTCTTAACTTACTTAATGCCCCTGATTTCCATTGCTTAACGGCAGATATGGATACATTCTCCCTTTCTGCTATTTCCATATTGGTTAGCTGCTCAATGAAGGATGCCATTATCCATTTTGCTTCTTTTTCCGTCAGACCTTCGCAATAGGTTAGAATCGTTTCTTTCTCGAGAAAAGGAGATGATCCCTGGTCTTCAATCCATTCCCAGAATTCCTTTTCGGGAAGTACATGTTTATCCTGGTGCTGGTTGTTTCGTGACATTTGCGTCAACATCTTTCCCTTAATATAGGAGTAAGTGTAATTCGAGAAGCTGCCTTTGCCTTCATTGTAGGACTGACTAGCTTCCGAAATTACTTCATATTTATAGAAAAGAAGGTGAATTAGATATCATAGGGACGGATGGTAATATAACAGCTAATGGAATGGTAATTTAATCGTTTCCCCGATTATTTGATTTCTAGCAATCGGACCCAATTCCGGGCTCCTGCTATCCAAACTTTCGCCTGGTGTTCGATTGTCTCCCATAATAAAATAAAAACCTTTTTGCACCATGACTTCCGGCATATCATTAG
Source organism: Neobacillus niacini (assembly GCF_019749295.1). Classification (GTDB taxonomy): domain Bacteria; phylum Bacillota; class Bacilli; order Bacillales; family Cytobacillaceae; genus Neobacillus; species Neobacillus niacini_D. The sequence goes on along the minus strand of NZ_JACWFG010000002.1, from coordinate 123,028 downwards.
GTATTCCGATTGTGTAAGGTTCTTCTATCGGGTTTCCATTGACGTACACGATGCCGTTTGTAATTTTTACAGTCTCGCCAGGTAATGCAATAATCCGCTTGATGATATTAAACCCATTTTGATTTCTAACAATAATAATATCGTTTCTTTCTACACTATAAAACAAATTACTTGTAAGGATAACATCCTTATTATCGAAGGTTGGATTCATAGAGTTACCATCAATTATTGTTAATCCGATAGTAAAGCGGAAAATAAAAAAGACCGCTAATAAAAGGAGAATAAACTTTATCCAACTAATAATAGATGACAATATATTTTCCTTAGGCTTAACTGCAATTTCACTTGAATGTAAATTCTCTTCAACTGTACGCATTATTTCTCACCTATCATTCATTAATGTTATCCGTATCTCCAGTTGTACGAATATCATCCATTTTTTTAATAGACTCATTTAAAATTTCGTCAAGTTCATTAATGATAGCTTCTTTCTCCTCTGTTTGATCAATTGATATATTTTTTATTAATTCATCTGTATGGGCCTTCAAGTCATTAACACGCTGCTTGGTTTCTTCCTTAGTAAATTGTTCTAACTGCTTTTCAGCATCGTTCATTTCTATTTGCAACTCTTCTTTTAAACGCTGCATTTGAATTTCCTTCTCAGACATGATCGCCTTTTCTATTGTTTCAATCGACGTGGTCTGTTGTTTTGCAAACCAATCACTTAGCAGCCCATGGATATCTTGGTCCGCAAAAGCAACAGTAATACTGCTACCTACTCCTATGCTTAAAAAAAGAGTTCCAACTAGTAATTTTGCACCTTTAGATGTTTTCTTCCTGAATTTTTCTTTCCTGCTCTTCATAGTATTTAATCCTCCTTTAAAACAGAGGGTCCCAAATTGTTTGAGACCCTGGTAGATAAGCTCAAAGAAACTATTGATTTTACATTTGTAACAGTACTAGAGCTTGATTATTTATTGATACCAGAAACAGCTGCATTTAAATCAGCTAAAGCTTTAGCTTGAAGTTCTGCTGCTTTATTTTGAATAAGTAATTGCTGAGCAACAACTAATTCATTTTTCTTAGTAGTGATGGTACCACGAAGTTCCTCGATTTTGCGGTCAATGATATGTTGGATAGCTTCTACTCTTGAAGCAGATGCTTCATCAAGTTGTGTTTGAAGATCCGCTTTCGATGTTGCAATAGCTGCTTGTAAATCAGATAATGCCTGAGAACTCGTTGCATTTAAGTCACTAGTTAATTGTGTAAGAGCGGCAGATCCAGTATTACCAGTCAATGCAGTAAGGTCATTATTTGCATATTGAATTGCTTGAAGACCTACTTGCCCAATAATTGTGTCAGCTGCCTGTTGGATTCCGTCAAATTGACTTTGAAGAGAAGCTTCAATGGATTGTTTTTGAGCAGATAATGCATTTAAATGTTCATTTGTAGCGTTTGTGATTGCTGAATTTGCATTCGTTGTTTCAGCAGTTTTTGTTCCATTAATACTGGTAGTAGCATTTGTTCTTAGAGCGTTATATTCTTGTGAAATTGCAGGAACTTTTCCGGTTGCATAATTTGTAACTTGAGTTTGAATAGATGAAGCGGATTTTCCAAACTGTGTATTGTACCAATTTTGTAGGTTTGTGCCAGCATCTGTACTTGCGAAAGCTATCCCTACACTTGAAAGTAATCCTACTGCCAATGCACCTGATACTACTTTTGTTTTTAATGACTTTTTCATAATAAATTCTCCCTCTCAACTTTTAATTTTTTGTTTTATATTTTTTAGAATTTGCAATTAACAAATTCAGGAAACCCTTATTCACCTAATACTTTCGAAAGCATTTCTTCAACTTCTGCTGTTATTTCAGCATCTAATTGTGCCTTTTCATTTTCAGCAGTTTCATCGGAAATACTTTCTTCTAAGACTGTTTGAGCACTTTTTAATCGGATAAGGTACTCTTCTTCATGGTTTTGGATTCTGGCCTTTGATTGGATAATTGTATTTAATAAGAAGGACTCAATTTGAGACGCAGCTTCTTTTTTTTCAACTTTCTGTTGTTCTTTTGCGCTGTTTGAAATTTCCAGCAGGCCTTTTTCTCTTTCCTGTAAAGTACTAACACTGCTCAATTGAAAAGCAGTTTTATACCACTGATCTATCTGTAGTGCTACATCTTGGTTTGCCATAACAGAAATTACAGAAACAGAGGAAATGGCTATGAATGTGATTATTGCTTTTTTAAGATGTCCCATCACGCTCTCCTCCTTATCACTCCTTATTTTTCTTTTGTACAACTAAAGGTTTTTGTTCGTTTTAAAGAACTTACAAGTTGAGTATATGACAATGTACCTAACAACAAAAGTCCTAAAATCTGCCGTATTAGCCCAATTTATGGCAATATTAGCGGGAAATCTTTGAATTCCTAGCAATTTCTTAGTATTTTGTATTATATAATGAACATATGATTCTTAATAAAATACATTAAAGTGTAGTTAATAGTGGAATTAACACTTTTCGTTCTCTATAGGGAGCTATGCCATTATTCATTTATAAAACCTTTCGGATCGTAGAAAATTGAATTGTATTGTTAGGTGTTTGGTTAAACCTATATTCCTGTTATAAACCATTTTTTGTATTGCTAAATTTGGTTAAATATTACACAATTGAATGGACAAAGTAATAGGATTAGTGGGGTTGATTAACGATGTATGTAAACGTAGTAAGCAAGGAAGAAAGAGAAGAATTTATGAACCTTTGGGATCAAATTGCGAATGAAAGGAAATACCAGGTAACACCGCTAACAGAAAACTCGGAAGCCTTTATCCTAAAGGATAAATCCAATTTAAGCGTGGGAACCATTGAATTTGTACCATGTGATGCCAATATTATAGAAATAAACGATTTAGTTGATATATCAAATGAAACTCGTATACTACAAAACCTACAGTATTCTTACCAAGTTCGAAAAATGGGGGTAAAGAGAGAATTTGCCTCGAAGACCATTTTACTGGAACTGCTTAAGCTGGCCGCCATGCATGCTAAGAAGAATCAAGTTCGCTTTTATACTATTTATTTGGAACCAAGACATTATGAAAAATTAACGGAGAAGTTTAAATTTAGAATCGAACTAATCGGGGAAGAAGTTATGCTTGGAAAAAGAAAAATGGTTGCCGCTTTAATTGATGTTGAAGATGCCATTGAAAACACTCAAGGGTATCCACTCTATATTAAATCAATAGCCTATCTGGTAAAGGGCACTAAAAAAGTAAAAGCGTTATTTTCATAATGTTGTTGCTTTAAGTAGATTTGATGAGAACTTATTTAAACCACCCTGTTTTGGGTGGTTTTGCTCTGTCTTTTTATTCGAATTAATTCCAAATTATGTTACTATTTGCTTATTAGTCTATTTATAAGACGCTTTAGGGAGGCTATGTTCATGCTAGATAAAATCAAGGGCGGTCTGATTGGTTTTGCGATTGGGGATGCAATGGGAGTAGCTACTGAGTTTATGAGCCCAGAAGAAATAAAAGAACGATATGGAGTAGTCACGGAAATCTTAGGTGGCGGCGTGTTTGGCTTTAAGCGCGGCGAGACGTCTGATGACACGGATATGACTGTTGCTGTGGCGAAAGGCATCATCGCCAATTCTATCGATCCGATTGAGGAAATAGGCAGGCAATTTTTAAAATGGAAAGCCTCCAATCCGAAAGATATCGGGATTACCATTGCGAGTACATTTCGGAACTATAAGGGAGATTGGTTCCAGGCTGCGGAAGTGACACATAAGCAACTTGGACAAAGTGGGGGAAACGGCACCCTCATGAGATGTCTGCCTATTGCCTTTGCCTATTGTGACATTCAAAAGATGGATGAGATATCTATTATTCAATCAAAAATTACCCACCAGGAAGATTCAGCCTCCGATGCATGTGTTCTTTATAATCGTATTGCGAGACGCCTTCTTCTCGGAGAAGAGTTGAAAAGTGCTATTACAGCAGAAATAAAAAACACACAGTATGATATTGATTATAGTATAGCACCTGACTGCCCGCCGAGTGGCTATGTGGTTCATACGCTAAAATGGGTATTTTACTGGCTGCTTAACAAGAACACCTTTCTTGATGTCATAATAGGAGCAGTCAACATGGGCAATGATAGCGACACGATTGCAGCGATTGCTGGAGGGTTAAAAGGAGTTGAAGTGGGCTATCATAATTTGCCATATAAACATGCTGATAAACTTCTCAGCAAAGATTCCCTTGAGGAGCTGGCAGAGGTCCTCTGCGAAATAAGAGATAGGGATACCTCCGCTCAAGAAGGTTGATGGATCTTGGTGTACCAGCCATCATTATATTACATGAACTTTCTTGGCTGAATTAGAAGTAAATCATTTGAATCAGATTCACCAAGGGATTGAGCCTCAGTATACGAGTAAGGTTCACCCGTGCAGCGATTACCTGCCATGTAAAGGACGCTTGTAACCATTGGACTCCTTTCTATACCCAAAAAGGCAACGTCCCCGAAGGCAATCCATCGGGGACAGTTACATTTATAGTTCTCCCAAGAGGCTAGCTGTTTTATTAACGCGTTGGAAGGTGGGGGGTGAGAATACATTGGCGGAGAATTTCCGTCTATTGTTTATAGAGGAACCTTAAGAAGCAGATTTAAGCGGAGATATTCCGCTTAACTTCTTTAAATAGGTCAAATTACAAGGATTTTGATACCATAAGCGGAAAAACTCCGCCTATTTATAAGGAAATATGAGTATTTTTCATCTTAGACGGAAACTCTCCGCTTATTTTTCAAACTCAGTGAAATCAACATTCAGTTTTAACTATATTTACCCTTTAACGAGGGACTTTTTGAATTTCCGACCGAAAGCTCTCCGTCCTTGTACAGGCATCAAGACTCGACTTTAGAAATTGTAGTGTTACTTCTTCAGACTTCACAAGACCTTCAAAGCGCAGATTCTTAATCCACTCCCAAATATCTTCAAGCTTTCTCTTTAAGAAATAAAATTCAAAGGCATCGAAATTCGGAGTCTCATACTTCATATATTTCTTGTATTCACTTAAAAATTGTCCTGCATATGGCTCTGTGATGATTAAAATCAGGTCTTGTTCTTTTGGAGCAAGTCTTAGGCATTCCCAGTCAATCAGCATAAGGTTTTTCCCTTGCATCAAATTCCAATTATGAGCATCTGCGTGGGACAAAACAAACTGGTGTGGCTTGCTTTTTAAACTATTTGATAAATCCCTTATCCTGTTTATTAATTCTACTAAAGTACCTGTATGAGGCTTCACGATTTCTGAAACGTTATCATTTGTTTGATCCAAATCGTTCGTAATAAAAGCAGATAAGTATTCGCAGAACTCTATGTCAAAACCTTCGTTTACTTGCTGCATTTTTAATTCATTCGGGATGTTTGAAGTGTTTTTATGAAGTATTCCAAGAATCTTAGCCAGTTCATCCACTTGATTTGGACTTAGCTGTGTGTCACCAATGGTTGTTCCCTCAATATATTCTGAAAGCAGATACACGTACTGATCGTCTTCGCATGTATTCCTTTTCCATTTCGTCGAGATTGGATTGACGAGATTGTTTTGTAACTCAGTATGGTTATACAACCACTTTACTAAGGGAGTATATCGATCAATGGCATCAATCCATGGAATAATGGAAGGCTTACTTTTGTCGTATACTTTTAAAAAATACTTTTCACGTTTATCTTCCACGAAAAATGCTATGGCCGACCAGCCGCCTGGAACTTGTTGTATTGACATTGCTGTAATTCCATAGTGATCATTCAATATAGCAGTAATCCGATTTGTAATCTCCATCCGTTCGCCTTTCCCTTCATGCAATTAAAATCTTGATTAAGTCGCTGGATTGTAGATAAAACTAGAAGAATTCAAGATATTTTCTATTATTTCAGCTGGTTTTTTATAAGAAGTGTTGTAAAGATGTTTTGAATTTGCTGGATCTCTTTCAAGTTTATTTAGCAAAAATAAGGAGCGCTCAATTAAATATGGATCTCCTCGCTTATTCAAACGTTCTATTAAAATGTTCTCCTCCGCGAGTAAGACCACGTATTTAATCTTCACATTCTGATATGCAAAATGCCTGCAGAACCAATCCAATTCATCTTCGACAACAGTATCGATAATCACGTTGTAGTTATGCTGAAGCAGGTTTTGGGTTAACGAAAGGATGTTTTTCCACATGATTGCAAGCATTTCATCCCATGACGGCTCAGAGTCACTTTCATACATAGGCAAGGATAAGAAGTCATCCCCTTGAATAAGAGCACTTTTTTTCACAGTTCGTAACAATTCCTTGGTGATTGTAGATTTACCTGCTCCGCATGGTCCAGATAGTAGATATATTGTTTTTTGTTCCATCCTTCGCGACTCCTCACTTTTAGTTTTTTCTCTCTGCAGTGGACTCTCTAATCAATAACGTGGTTGGAAGTAAAATCTCCTGAATCGGTTCTTCTCTGTTTTCCATTCGCCAGCAAAGCTGTTCGATTGCCTTTTTTGCGAAATAATTCAGATCAATATCCACGGTGGTAATCCTTGGTGTAGAGATTTGTGATAATTGTCCGTTATCAAAACTGCAGACAGATACTTCTTCAGGTATATGGACGCCTCTCTGCTGCAGGACGGATGTTACTAGGAAACCAAGACCATCATTTACACAAAACCAAGCAGTAGGCTGGCTTTGAAGATTATCCATAAACAGTTTAATATGATTTTGATTTTCCTGTGCGTTTGTTACGATAAAGTGTTCATTGTGTTTAATATCATATTTTCTTAAAGCCAGCAGATAACCTTCTAATCTTTCTTGATAACTTGGGGATTTGTCAACATCCCCTACAAAGGCAATATCACGATGTCCTAATTGAATTAAATGTTCTATTGCCCTATATGCTCCAAAACGGTTATTCGTCAGAATGGAATCAGCCTCTAGATGCGGGTCATGGTGATCAATTAAAACCGTTGGGATACCTGTATCGATAATTTTTTTTATATAGTCGGTACTAATATGAGAAAGAATTAATACTCCATCAATTTGATGATTGGTTAATAAGGAAGGAAGAGTTAAATTCTCCTTCGTTTCATTATCAATGGATTCAATAAAAAGATTCATACCGCGGGCTCTTAACTCTTTTTCAATCCCTAAATATATGACTCCGAAAAAGCTTTTGAGTGAAAAAGCAAATTCAGAAGCGATTAAAGCGATATTCCTGGTACTTTTTTTATCAGGTTGCTTTTGATTTCTGCTAGTAGAATAATCGTAACCTAATTCATCTGCTGTTTTTTGGACAAGCTGCCTTGTCTCTTCACTAACCCCAGGCTTTCCAGATAATGCTTGAGAAACAGAGTTTTTGGAGATATTCAAACGATCGGCGATGTCTTGCATCGTCACTTTCTTCAACATAATAAACCCTTCTCCTTTATCCATTTTCATTTATTTTAATTATTTATATTTGTAAAGTTTACTTGTAATTATATTGTAACGTTACAAAGTGCAAAATACAATAGTGGCTATAATCTTGATTTTGACAATAGTAATCTTTTTTTACTAAGATATTGTTTGACATTACCGTTTTTAGGTGTAATAATGTCGTTGTAAGGTAATAAAACACATTACTAAACAATTATTCAGTAATCTAGTAATTTTGTTGTCATGGGTTAGGTTAGGATACAAAGATGTATAGCTTACCTTTAAAACTCTAGACTATCCCTATTATACTTTTTTTTATCAGCAATGACAGCGTTTACGCGCAATGGTGTGAAGGATCATTACACTTTCGAACTTTAATAGAATAATTGTTTTATCATTACATTCACGTAAGGTATTTGCATTTCCATTATGTAGATAGGTAACAATAATTAGAAATTGGGGGAATTCAGAATGAAAATGAAAAAAGCAGCTTCAATCCTATTCGCAGCTTCTCTTACTGTCGCTGGTCTAGCTGCCTGCTCGACAGGTAATAAGGAACAAAGCAGCGGCACCGATAAAAATGGCGTAACAACAATTGAATTCTGGGCGGCTCCAAATCCAACACAGCAAGTGTATTGGAAGGAAGTAGCGGAGGAGTTCACGAAGGAAAATCCGAAAATTAAGGTAAATGTCAGTCCGATGAAGGAAAGCCCTACATCTGAAGCAAGTATTCAATCAGCCATAGCGGGTGGGAGCGCACCTACTATTTCAGAAAATATTAACCGTGGATTTGCAGCGCAGCTATCTGAGAGTAAAGCGCTTGTAGCCTTAGATGAGTTAGAAGGCTGGGACGAGGTAAAAGAAAGCCGTAATATGACTGAAACTATGAATGGCTGGGAATTTGCCGACGGTCACCAATATGTATTGCCCATTTACTCAAATGCCATGTTATTTGGCTGGAGATTAGACATTTTAAAAGAGCTTGGCTATAACGAACCGCCAAAAACATATAGTGAAATGCTAGATGTAGCAGAAAAATTAAAAGCGAAATATCCTGATAAATATTTATGGGCTAAGGCAGACCTTGCCGACCCAACAGCTTGGAAGAGATGGTTTGACTTCTTCATGTTATATGATGCAGCATCCAATGGTAACAAATTTGTTGAAGGTACTAAATTCACAGGTGAAGAAAAAGCCGGCGAACAAGTACTTGGTTTAATGGATGATTTACGTAAAGCAGATGCTTTGTTAACAAGACAGTCAAAAGATCCATTTGAAAGCGGCTTAGGTATTTTCGTAGATGTTGGTCCTTGGACGATTCCATATTGGGCAGAAAAATTCCCGGAATTAAAGTTTAATGAAACCTTCACATTAGCAGCACCGCCAGTTCCAGACGGCATGGATACTGAAAATGTTAAAACGTTTGCTGATACAAAAGGTTTAGTTATTTATGCGTCTGCAACAAAAGAACAACAAAAAGCAGCCATGACCTTCATTAACTGGGTTTATTCTAATCCTGATAATGATTTGAAATGGCTTGAAAAAACAAGCTTACCGCCAGCTCGTGATGATTTAACAACGAATGATACATTTAAAGCGTTCTTTGATAAAAATCCAGCATTACAACCATATGCAGCTGCCGTTCCTAATGGTATCCCGCCAATGGATAACTCGAAATACAATGATATTCAGACATTTATTGGTCAACATGCTTTCAATCCAGTGGTAAAAGGTGAAAAGGATCCAAAAACTGGATGGAAGGACATGCAAAAGGCAATTGAGGGGGCTCTTAAATAATGAGCACAAAGCAAGGAAGGATGGGCTGGCTATTTGCCAGTCCTTATCTTATATATGCATTAGTCTTCTTCTTGATCCCACTTGTGTGGTCACTATTCTTATCGTTTACGGATTGGAATTTAATCTCACCAACTTTTAGTTTTGTTGGTATCGAAAATTATACGGAAGCACTCAAAAGTCCAGGGGTCCAAAGTGCCTTTTGGGTAACTTTTAAATTTATGGCTGTATTTGTACCATTGGTTGTCGCTTCTTCGATTGTTGTTGCATTAATCGTTCAGGGCTTACCAAGGTTTAAAGGGCTGTTTTTAATTGGCTTTTTCCTCCCTTACCTAGCGTCAGGGGTTGTTTCTTCGCTAATTGTAAAAGGGCTTCTATCATATAACAGTCCTGTAAATGAATTCCTGCGGAACGCATGGGGTTTAGATATTGACTGGCTTGGCAGTCCATTTGCAGCATTGTTTGTTGTTGCAGTAATTATTGCATGGAAATTCACTGGGTATTATGCGCTGATTTTAACATCAGGTTTTGAAAGCATTGGTACCGAAATATACGAAGCAGCCATGATTGATGGAGTATCACCGTGGCAGCGTTTTTGGAAAATTACATTTCCACTTCTATATCCTGCTTTATTTACAGTATTAATTTTATCGATTGGTGTTACGTTTGGTATCTTTACCGAGGTGTATCAATTAACAGGCGGGGGACCAAATTTTGCAACCAATACATGGCAGATGGAGATTTTCACAAGAGCATTCTCGAATCTTCAAGCAGGATATGCTTCAGCGATTGCCATTATAGCATCTGTAGTTACGTTTATTTCAATATTTATCATTCGAAAACTTCTAGAAATGTGGGGGAAACGAAATGGGTGGAGCTAAGAAAAAAGGATTATGGTTTCGTTACCTGCTTGCGGTTGTTCTCTTACTGATTATGATTTTTCCGTATATTTATATGGTCCTAAACTCGTTTGCCGATTGGGATCAAGTAGATAAAAAGCTATTTCCGACAGAGTACACTCTGCAATCATATCAATGGCTGTTAGGCGGCGGCGAAGCGGTCATTCCAAGACCATGGCTTAATGCCTTTTTTAACAGTTTTATCGTCTCAGGGGCTTCCACTTTCTTAATGATGGTAACCGCCATTATGGTTGCCTATGCACTTGCAAAGATGCCGTTTAAAGGCAGGGACACCATCAATAACTTTATTTTATTTCAAATGTTCTTTCCGGCCATCATTTTGTTAATTCCAACGTTCCTTGTTATCCAAAGAATCGGAATGTATGACTCTTATTGGGGAATGATTTTGCCGAAAGCAATGAGTTTATGGGCTGTATTTATGTATACGAACTTCTTTAAAGCCATCCCAGATACATTTATTGAAGCAGCAAAATTGGACGGAGCGAGTGAGCTTCAAATCATGTACAAAATCGTGATGCCGATGTCTAAATCGATTACGACGGTTATCTTCTTATTTTTATTTATGGAAAGATGGACAGAGCTCCTGTGGGATATGTTAGTGGCCAAGAGTGACAATATGCTGACGTTGAATGTCTTGTTATCACAAATGTTCGGCCCATATGGCGGATATCCAGGTCCGATGTATGCAGCATCTGTGTTGTTAACACTGCCTATCATTATTATCTTCTTGCTGTTTGCGAAAAAGTTCCAAGAAGGTATGCAATTTACACTTAAGTAAAAGGTTCTGTTAAAACTGAATGTTGATTTCACTGTGTTTGGAAAATAAGCGGAGAATTTCCGTTTAAATTGGGGAGTTTTATAGTTTCCTTAAAAATAGGCGGAGTTTTTCCGCTTATTGTTTCTAAAACCTTGTAATTTGTCTTATTTAAAACAGTTAAGCGGAATATCTCCGCTTATATCTGCTCTTAAGGGTCCGCTTTAAACAATAGCCGGAATATCTCCGCCTATGAATTCCCAATCCTACAAGAAATCAACAATGAATAATAACAGAGCCAAGTAAATAGAAGTTTTTGCAAGATTGGAGTTTATACAAAATGGTTAAATGGTGGAAACAATCTACTTTTTATGAAATTTATATGCCTAGCTTTAAAGACGGAAACGGTGACGGAATCGGGGACTTTGCTGGTATTACCTCAAAGCTCGACTATTTAAAGGAGCTGGGGGTTGATGGACTGTGGCTTACTCCCTTTTATCCATCCCCAAAGGTGGATAACGGCTACGATATTTCCGATTACTATGGGATTGATCCTGATTATGGAAGTATGGCGGATTTTGAACTATTCATTCAGGAAGCACATGTGCGCGGTATCAAGGTGATCGCCGATTTAGTGTTGAACCACACTTCATCGAAACATCAATGGTTTCAGGAGTCAAAGTCAGGTAAGGACCATCCGAAACGAGATTGGTATATTTGGAGCGATAAACCGAACAATTGGGAATCCTTCTTTGGCGGATCCGCTTGGGAGTACGATGAAAACACCAGCCAATATTATTACCATGCCTTTGCTAAAGAGCAGGTAGACCTGAATTGGGCCAATCATGAAGTGAAAGCAGCGATGATGGATTGTATGAAGTTTTGGCTGGAAAAAGGAGTCGACGGCTTCCGGCTTGATGTCATTAATTTCTTAAAGGTAAATGATAACTTCCAAGACAACCCATTTGATGTGGAAAATAATGAACAAATCCATTTATACGATAAAGATCAAGATGGAATTTTAGCAGTCATTGAGGAAATTGCTGAATTTGTTCATCAGTATCCAGATAAATTTCTAGTTGGTGAAGTGGGTTCGGAAGACCTAGCCATTTTAAAACAATATTCCGGCCTTAACAAATTAGATGTTGTTTTTAATTTTAACATAGGCAGCATTGAGAGCTTTGATGTGAAAAAGCTATTTCAACAGGTCGTTGAAACAGAGAACGTTTATGATCAGTCACAAATCCCAACTCTGTTCTTTTCGAGTCATGATATGTCCCGGCACTTTTCTAGATTTGGCGGTGATGAGGACAGAGCCAAATTAGTCGCAGCTTTTATGCTCACTGCTAAGGGTGTTCCGTTCATTTATCAAGGTGATGAGATTGGAATGCGAGATTATGTGTGTGATGATATTTCCAAAATGAAGGACATACAAGGCATTACACACTATCAGCTTGCCTTACAAGCTGGTCAGCCCGAAGAGGAAGCGTTGGTCATTGCCAACGAAAAGTCGAGGGATAAATCACGAACTCCTATGCAGTGGAGTGCTGAACACCATGTTGGATTTTCAGAAAAGGAGCCGTGGATCAGTATTCCTGAGAATGCTTATAAAGTTACTGTCGAGAACCAGCAAAAGGACTCGGATTCCATGCTTACTTTTTATAAAAAATTGATGAGACTGCGAAAAGCTCATTCTGCTCTCACCAATGGGAATTATGAATTTCTAAGGTTTGAAGATAACATGATCTCCTTCGCCAGGAAGGACAGTGCAGAAAAAATAGTAGTAGCCTTGAACTTTTCTGCTCAACCAAAAAGTTTTGAAATCGATATGAAGAGCGAATTGCTTTTATCAAATAAGCGGAAGTGTTTGGAGTGTAACGATACTATCACGATACTCGAGAATGAAGTCTTGATTCTGAAGGAGGTAAATTAATCTATGGCTGTTTTAAATAAAGGGAATGTCAAAACGTGTGAACAATTGTTGGAAGAATTTCAGGCGGATTCTCAACCTGTACACGCAGAAAAGATTGTTTTTACAGGCGTTGGTGAAAAAGATGTCTATAATATTTGCGCACCTTTTGAGGACGAAGGGGAGCTTGTGATTGCAGGACGAGTGGAGTCTCGTGACAGTGAGCACTCCAACGTATATTTCTTTGTCGAGCGAAATGGAGAGTGGGTGCCAAGAGAGAATTCACCTGTTCTTGAACTGCAGGACCCATTCTTTACTACCATTGCAGGAGAGTTAATCGTAGGCGGGGTTCAAATCTTCCCACATCCGATTAATAAAGGTCAACTTGGCTGGAGAACGGTGTTTTATAAAGGCCAGAGTATTGCAGACTTACAGGAATTTGCAAAAGGTCCGGACGGTATGAAGGACCTACGTCTTGTGGAGTTAAAGGACGGAAGTATTGGCGTATTGACAAGACCTCAAGGGGAAAAAGGCGGAAGAGGAAAGATTGGCTGGACTCGAATTTCTTCATTAGCTGAATTGACTCTCGATGTAATCAATGAGGCTCCTTTGCTGGAAAATCAGTTTATTGATGAAGAGTGGGGCGGGGCAAACGAGCCGCATCTCTTAAAAAATGGACTTGTTGGTGTTCTCGGCCATGTTGCTTCCTTTGATGAAGATGGAAATCGCCATTATTATCCGATGGTATTTGCCCTTGATTCCGAAACAGGTGAAGTTTCTGACATGAAGCTAATTGCTACAAGAAGCAATTTCCTTCCTGGTCCATCGAAACGCCCAGATCTAGAGGATGTTGTTTTTAGCGGCGGTCTAGTTCGGAAAAGTGACGGAAGTGCTGATATTTATGCAGGGATTAGTGACGCCGAAGCTCAAAAAATAACGATCGTGGATCCATTTTTACCATATGAAAAGTAAGTTGAACTTTGAATAGAGGAGACCTGAAAATGAATATATATAGATATGAAGAGAACCCATTGGTAACTCCGATGGATGTAACAGCACATCGCCCGGATTTTGAAGTGATTGGTGCATTTAATGCAGGGATAACCACGTATAACGATGAGATTATTATGCTTCTGCGTGTAGCGGAACGTCCAATCAGTGAAGATCCTAATATCGTCAAGGCGCCGATATACAATCACAAAACGCGCGAGCTTGAAATTTTGGAATTAAATTTAGATGACCCTCAGTATGATTTTTCAGATCCGCGTACGATTAAGAAAGCCGGAAATCCACATGGTTTTGTTTATTTAACTTCCCTATCCTACCTGCGGATTGCCCGAAGCAAGGATGGACATCACTTCACGATTGATGAAAAACCGTTTGTATATCCATCCAATGAGCTAGAGACCTTTGGGATTGAAGACCCAAGGATTACCAAAATTGAAGATACTTACTATATTTATTTTAGTGCCGCTTCACCAGTCGGTGTTGGAGAATCCATGGTTTCCACAAAAGACTTTGTGACAACAGAACATCACGGAATGATTTTTGCACCAGAAAACAAAGACGTATTAATTTTTCCTGAAAAAATAAACGGAAAATACTATGCACTTCATCGTCCGGTACCGAAAAGTGTCGGGGAGCCAGAAATTTGGATTGCAGAATCTACAAACCTCTTGCATTGGGGTAACCACAAGCATTTACTAGGCTTACGTGAAGGCATGTGGGATAGTGCGCGTATGGGCGGAGGAGCTGTTCCTTTTAAAACAGAGAAAGGCTGGCTTGAACTGTACCATGGTGCGACTTCCGATCACCGCTATTGTATGGGTGCTGTGTTACTTGACCTGGAAGATCCAACAAAGGTCATTGCCCGCTCGAACCAGCCGATTATCGAGCCTGAAGCAGATTATGAGGTAGAAGGATTCTTTGGAAATGTTGTATTTTCATGTGGTGCAGTTGTTGAAGGCGATGTTGTTAAAATGTACTACGGTGTTGCGGATACATCCATGGCTTGTGCGGAATTCAGCTTACAAGAAATCTTAGATTCATTGACTTATTTATAATAACGAGAAGAATGCCAAAATCGCTCTATTGATTTTGGCATTTTTAACATAACTTTGGCAGGTGAAGTATAGATGAAGATTCATGATAATTGGAAGATAAAGCATTTTGATGTTGGGGCTGCACGTGATCTTGAGGTGGCTTCTCCTGACTATATTGATTATTTCTGGATGACATCAGCTGTTCCAGGTGATGTTCATTCCACCTTGATTGACAGGAAGTTAATTGAAGATCCCTTTTACGGCCACAATGATTTGAAATGTCAGTGGGTGGAGGAAAAGGTCTGGTGGTACCGCAATACCTTTGAGTTCCATGATGAAATCAGTAAAGACGACCGGTATGAGTTGATCTTCGAAGGCCTTGATACGTTTGCGACAGTTTATTTGAACGGAGTGGAGCTTGGTTCAACAGAGAATATGTTTATCAGTCATACCTTTGAAGTAGCAAGAGAGCTTAAAAAAGGGAAAAATGTATTAGCTGTAAAGTTTGATCCCGTTCACGTTCATGTAAAAGACAAGGTGCAATATTATTGGTCTGGTTTTAGCAAAAAGCGGATTTGGACTCGTAAAGCACAAAGTCACTTTGGTTGGGATTGGGGTCCGCGCTTAGTTGCAGCAGGGATATGGAAGGATGTTCATTTAGAGAAAAGGACTTTAGCCAAAATCGATAGTGTATTTGCTAAAACCAAATCCATCACACAAGAAGAGGCACTTATCGAGGTGGAAGTGGATATTGCGTCTTTTACGAAGGATAAAGAGTATGAAGTCCGTGTAAATCTTTCACTTGGAGAGGAAGCTTTTTCAACAAAGGTGAAGGTAGATCGTAAAAAAGCAAAGGTTATACTCGCGGTGGAAAATCCTAAGCTTTGGTGGACCCATGACCTCGGTACACCGCATCTTTATCAGCTGAAGGTTGAACTAGTAGCTGATGGTGTGAAAGTGGATGAGAGTTTAGAAGACTTCGGGATTCGAACCATTGAAGTACTTCGAAAAGATGAAAATGGAAATCATTGTTTTACTTTTGTTTTAAATGGAGAAAAAATCTTTGCAAAAGGCGCGAATTGGATTCCGATTGATAGTTTCATAGGAGCTGTTCCAGATTCACGTTACCTTCACTTAATCAAAATGTCTAAAGATGCGAATATGAATATGCTTCGTGTTTGGGGCGGCGGTATCTATGAAAAGGAGATCTTTTACGATGAGTGCAATCGGCTTGGTCTATTAGTCTGGCAGGATTTCATGTTTTCGTGCGCTTTATATCCTGATTACAATAAGAACTTTATGGATAATGTCACTGAGGAGATTATTCATGTAGTAAAGCGTCTGCGGAATCATCCGTGCCTGGCGCTATGGTGCGGAAACAATGAAAATGATTGGCTGTATGAGGCGTTGTACTCCTCAGGTGAAATCCATCATCCGTTTTACGGCGAGAAAATCTATCATGAATTAATGCCAGAATTACTAGAAGAACTTGACCCGACTCGCTTGTTTTGGCCAAGCTCTCCATTTGGAGGGAACGACCATAACTCAAGAGAAGAGGGTGACACACATAATTGGCAGGTGTGGCACGGAAATATTGAGCCTAGAACGTTTGGTGAGCCGCAATCGGTTAATTACAGTGTAGAAGGCCTGTCGTTTAAAAATTTCAAAAATGATACCACTAAATTTGCGAGTGAATTTGGTATGCATGCTTCATCCAACACCTATACATTAGAACGAAATATTCCCAAGGATCAATTTTTCTGGGGAAGCGAAGAAATGGCGTACCGCAATAAAGATATCCATCATCCAAAAGGAATACTACTCATGGAAGGCTATACAGGAGTTCCCAAGGATTTATATGAATACATTTCTTTTTCCATGTTAACGCAGGCAGAAGGATTGAAATATGGAATTGAGCATTATCGACGCAATAAACCAAACACGAGCGGCGCTTTGTTCTGGCAGTTAAATGACTGCTGGCCGGGCACGAGCTGGTCGGTGATTGACTATTATTTATTGCCAAAGGCTTCGTATCATTATGCAAGAAAGTTCTACAGTCCGGTCCTGCTAACGCTGGATTATGAGCCAGGTCAAGACATAAAGGTTTGGGTTGTAAATGACACTCTAGAAGTCTATGAGGATGAAATTGAGCTGGCTGTTTATCAAACCAATGGCGAAAAGGTATTCTCAAAAGTTTGGAAGGTTTCGGTTGAACCCAATATATCTAAGCAGGTATCAGTTGTTTTAGAACAAGAAGCGCTATGTGGACTGAATCCAGAAGGTGCTGTTATGGTCATCACTTCAAAGAATAATAGTGTTGAAGAAGACTTTTATTATTTCCGTGATCAAAAGGATGTTAAATTTGAAGACGCTGAAATTAGTGTTTCGGTGGACCATGAGAATCATGAATTGATATTTTCTACGAATGTACTTGCTCGGATGGTGACCATTGAAATGGAAATGGAACAGCTGGTGTTGGAGGATAATTTCTTTGACTTATTACCAAATAGGAAAAGAAGAATTAAGGTACATCAGGCTGAAGGTAAACCAATTCCTTGGGATACATTGAGGGTTAAAGCGATTAATAGTGTGAAAACAAGGGGGTTATAAGGATGAAAGCAGCTGTTTTACAAGGGACAAAGCAGTTGGAGGTAATGGAGTGGAATTATCCATCTCTGTCAGCAAAGGAAGTTATTGTAAAGGTGAAAAGCTGCGGCATTTGCGGAACCGATCAACATATTTATCATGGTCATCCCGGTTCTGCTGAAGTCCAGCACCCGATTGTCCTCGGCCATGAATTGGCGGGGGAAATCGTGGAGGTCGGTGCCGAAGTATCGTCCTTCGCGGTAGGAGATCGTGTTTCCATTGATCCCAACATTTATTGCGGGACATGTGAGTATTGCCGCAGCAATCGAGCTCATTTATGTAACCATCTTCAGGCAGTAGGGGTAACAAGAGATGGCGGGATGGGGGAGTTTTGTGTAGTGCCGGAAGCTAATTGCTACAAAATCCCCGATGAAATGAGCTTTGAAGAGGCAGCACTTGTTGAGCCTTTGGGATGTGTTTTACATGGATTTAAGAAGATTCAACTTTCATCCTTAAGCAGTGTTCTCATTATTGGCGGCGGTTTTATAGGACAATTGTTTTTACAACTGGTTAAACATCAAAATGTACAGTCGGTCATCGTTAGTGAACCTGCAGATAACAAAAGAGAGCTTCTCTATAGGCTAGGTGCGGATGAAGTAATTCATCCA
This sequence comes from Neobacillus niacini, assembly GCF_019749295.1. GTDB lineage: Bacteria > Bacillota > Bacilli > Bacillales > Cytobacillaceae > Neobacillus > Neobacillus niacini_D. Next base: position 104,905 of record NZ_JACWFG010000002.1, on the reverse strand, counting down.
TCAAAGGCTGCTAATCTAGCGGTGGATGTTGTAATTGAATGTGTAGGCAGAGCGGAGAGTATGGAATTAGCGGTTAAATCAGCAGGTAAGGGCGGCCAAGTATTACTCTTTGGGGTCGCGGCTCCTGAAACGGTAATCTCTGTTTCACCGTTTGAAATCTTTTCAAAGGAACTAAGCATAAAGGGGTCATTTGTTAATCCATTTACGCACGATGAAGCTATTTCACTCATTGATAAAAAAGTGATTGATGTTCAATCGCTCATTTCTCATCGTTTTACATTGGAGGATCTGCCTGAGGCGATGGCTAACTTTCCGAGGCTTAGTGTTTCAAAAGCGATAATTAATCACTAGGTGCAGGAGGGGCGGCCATTAGCCAACTTAGCTTTAAAAGGAGAACAAACGAATGTTTCAAGTATTTAAGTCTTTTTCTACAGAATTGAAGTTTTATTTACTGATGAATGCCCTCTTTTCCTTTGGGGGAGTTTTGTCAGGTATTTTTCAAAGTGTTTTCCTATGGAAGCTGGATAAAACTTATTCCTTGCTGGCCCATTATAGTTTGTATTGGTCGATTGCACTCATTTTTTGTTTTGGACTTTGCGGGTGGCTTGCTCGGAAGACGAGCCCAATGATTACGATGCGATTAGGCTTTGTCTTTTACCTAATCACCTATTTAATTATGCTTATTTTCCATGATACATTACGAGATCATATTATGTTGTTAGGGTTTTCAAATGGGTTGGCTATGAGCCTATATTATGTCGGCATGCACTTGGCGGTGTTGGATTTAACTACGAACGATAACCGTGATCAATTTTTATATGTACAAGGAATTTTATTTACCATCGGCGGTGTCATCGGACCGGTTCTGTCAGGGATTATCATCTCACAATTTGAGGGTATGTTTGGTTATTATGTTGTTTTTATTGGAACCTGTGTTTTCTTTTTTATTGCCTTTTTAACCTCTTTAAAGGTAAAGGGTCATCCGATTACCACCAAAAGTTACTTTTGGGAAGTCATCAAGAATCCATCGAGGGAATGGAAGAAGATGTATAAGGTCATGTTTGCTGATGGGATTGTATCGGGCGTGTACGGAACCTTCTTAATTACAATGATTACCTTCAAAGTCGCTGGCGGAGAGTTGAGTCTAGGTATTTATAATACAGCCGCAGAACTTGTTGCGATTGCTACATTCTATGTACTCGCTAGGTACTCTAATCCGAAATATCGTCTCGCCATTTATACGATTGGTTCGGTCAGTATATTCTTGAGTTCTGTTCTGTTATCCATTTTTCCTGTCATCCTTTCGCTGGTTGTTTTTGGGGTCATCTCACCTTTAGCACAGAATATGATTACGAACTCGATGAGCGCGATGATTTACGAGGCGATTGAGAAGGATCCAGACTACAAGGAAAAGCGGTTAGATTATATCATTATCCGTGAAATTCCACTTGGAATAGGAAGAATCATCGGTGTAGCTTTGTTTTTAGTGATGAGAAAATACCTTAATTTTGACCAGCTTTTACCGATATCGTTTAGTCTTTTTCCGATTGTATATGTCATTATGATTCCATCACTCTATATGATTTGGAGAAAGTCGAAAAAAGTTTCAGTACTTCGTTCTAATCAATTATAAGTTTGGGAGGTATTATCTATGTTGGGTGCCATTGAAGCAGGAGGGACAAAATTCGTTTGTGCAGTCGGTAATGAAACGGGGCAGATAATAGAACGAATCCAGATTCCAACGACAATCCCTGCTGAAACAATGCCGCAGGTGATTGAATTTTTTAAAAAATATCCTTTAACATCCATCGGGGTGGGTTCGTTTGGCCCGATTGATGTGATCAAGGAAAGTCCTACCTATGGTTACATAACCTCCACACCAAAACCAGGTTGGAACCATTATCCTCTTGTGCAGGTTTTAAAAGAGGCATCTTCAGTACCTATTGGATTCAACACCGATGTAAATGCAGCTGCATTGGGAGAAGCAACCTTTGGCGCTGCTAAAGGATTGGACAGCTGCTTGTACATTACGGTTGGTACAGGAATTGGAGCAGGGGCGATTGTTCAAGGCGAACTCCTCCAAGGGCTTTCACACCCTGAAATGGGACATATCATTGTTAGACGTCATCCTAATGATCCATACAAAGGAAAATGTCCGTATCATCACGATTGCTTAGAAGGGCTTGCAGCTGGACCAGCGATTGAAAACCGGTGGGGTGTTAAAGGTGATCAGCTTGTAGACCAAGTCGAGGTTTGGGAGTTGGAAGCTTACTATCTTGCGCAGGCTCTAATGCAATATATCTTAATTCTATCGCCGAAAAAAATCATCCTCGGCGGTGGAGTAATGAAACAGAAACAAGTATTTACTTTTATTAATAGATATTTAAATGAATTTATTAATGGGTATGTAGCTTTGCCGGAGCTTACTGATTATATAGTCAGTCCTAGCTTAGGTGATAATGCGGGGATAACTGGCGCGCTTATGCTCGCTCATCAAGCATTGCAAGCTGAGAATGAATGAATTTGGGAGGAATAAATTATGCAGCCATTATTATTAAAACCAGTTTTTAAAGAAAGAATTTGGGGTGGAAGTACTTTACGTGAGGAATTTGGTTATGAAATTCCAAGTGATCAAACAGGAGAATGCTGGGCGATTTCTGCCCATCCAAATGGTCCTTCTATTATTGAAAATGGCCCTTATGCAGGTATGGCCTTGGATGAACTATGGAGTAAGCATCCAGAGTTGTTCGGAAACTCAAAGGAAGAAGTGTTTCCACTTTTAACAAAAATCTTGGATGCCAACATGGATTTATCGGTACAAGTCCATCCAGAAGATGCGTATGCGAACATTCATGAAAATGGTGAGCTTGGTAAAACTGAATGCTGGTATATTCTCGACTGTAAAAAAGATGCCGACATGATTTTCGGACATAATGCAAAAACAAAAGAAGACTTAATCCAGCAAATAAGTGAAGGAAAGTGGAACGAATTGCTCCGAAGAGTGAAAATTAAACCCGGTGACTTTTTCTATGTACCAAGTGGAACGATTCACGCTCTGTGTGAAGGTACGCTTGTCTTGGAAACGCAGCAAAGCTCTGATACCACCTACCGCGTATATGATTATGACCGTCGTGATTCGGAGGGGAATCTGCGCGACCTTCATTTAGAAAAGGCAATTGATGTAACGACTGTACCCCATCATGAAACAGGTTTTTCACCGGTGGTTGAAGAACGGGAAAATGTTACGATAACCATGTTTACGAAATCTGAGTTTTTCTCCGTATATAAATGGGATATTGGCGGAAGATCTGTATTTTCTTTTACTGATCAATATCTGCTTCTTAGTGTCATTAAGGGAGATGGGGTCCTTGTTCATGACGGAGAGCGTTATCCATTAAAAAAAGGAACCCATCTCATTATTCCAGTGGGATTAGGAGAATTTGAAATCGACGGAAATTGTGAGTTGATTGTTTCTCATACCTAGACCATAGGTATAGACCATAGGGACGGTTCTGATGGCTTTTTATCTTTTAGTACCATTGATGAGCTGCACAGGTGCTTAGGCGTTTAGGGCATCTTCTTTCTATGAGTTTGAAAAAGGAAGGAGCGAGATAGTGATTATCAATGTCGATTTAGTAGCAAGACTAATAGACGAACAGTTTCCAGAGTGGTCTCATTTAACTATCAAACCGGTAAACAATGGTGGACATGATAATAGAACATTTCATTTAGGTAATCATATGAGTGTCAGGTTACCTAGTGCAGCGGCCTATGCTCCACAGGTGGAAAAGGAACAAAAGTGGCTTCCCATTATTGCTGAAAAACTTTCATTGTCCGTTTCTACTCCAATCGCAAAAGGAAAACCGAATAAAGAATATCCGTGGTCCTGGTCCATCTATAAATGGCTTGAGGGAGACACTCTATCTCACAACAATATTGATAACCTTAATCATCTAGCAAAGGACTTGGGGTCATTTTTAAAAGAGTTACAGGCCATTGATGCTAGTGGGGGTCCGCTAGCTGGTCAGCATAATTTCTATAGAGGCAGTTCATTATCTATATACAATGAAGAATCTAGAAATGCCATTGAAAACAACAGTGACACTTTTGATGGTGGTCTGCTGCGTGAAATCTGGAGCTTAGCTTTAGATTCTGAATGGGAGTCAGATCCTGTTTGGCTGCACGGTGATATAGCAACAGGCAATTTATTAGTGAAGGATGGAAAGCTCTGTGCCGTTATTGACTTTGGAATAGTAGGAATAGGAGATCCTTCTTGTGATGCTGCAATAGCTTGGAACTTCTTTGATGATGCCAGTAGAGAAGTATTTAAGAATGAATTGAATTTTGACGAAGGAACCTGGAATCGAGCGCGGGGATGGGCTCTGTGGAAGGCATTAATCACATATGACTCTTACAAAAATAATGATAAAGTGAGAGCGGAAGAAGCATCTAATACTATATGGACTATAATCAAAGATTACAAAAACTAATCAAACGATTGATTAGTTTTTTCTTTACTTGGAGGACATTAGGGACAGTTCTGATGGCAAAGTTTGAAATTTCTCCAAATCAGCAACTGATTCAACCTCTTACTAATCAAACGTTTGATTAACGCCGTTTTTGTATTTTAGTAGTTTCTAGTATCTTAACTGTTTTTCGACAAATACCTTTCCTGAAATCAAGAAAAAACCATTTAAGAAAGGGGTTTACCCGCTATTTAATCAAACGTTTGATGAGTAGATTTTGAGTTAACTAATCGTTTGATTAGAATTGCATTATGTGCTGATAATACTGGGTTTACTCCTCTTTAGCAGGAAGAAAATTGTCGAGAAAATGAATTAGTAGAAAACAGTCGTTTTGTCTACTATATAGATATAAACGAATAAGAAGATAAAAAATAATGGGATTATAGTGTGTGGGTATAAGGAGTTAATTAGATAGGGAAGCTAGTTCCAGCTAGGTAGAACATTATAAATGCTGAGACTTTAAAGAAGTTTTAAAAGAGGAATGATAAAAAAGATGGAAAAACGAGATCTCGTCCAATATTTTATTGTAAATAAAGATCTATCAATGTCAAAGGGGAAAACAGCAGCCCAAGTGGCTCATGCTGCAACTCTAAGTACGATTAACCTGATGTCTTCGCAATCTCCTTTTCCTGAAAGGCACGATGATTTTGTAGAATGGATCCAGACCGGAATGAAAAAAATTATCTTAAAGGGTAAGCAAGCCGAGCTTGAAAAGTTAGAAAAAAGAGGATATTTCAGTATTCGTGACAGCGGCCTAACCGAGATTAAATCAGGTTCATTGACTGTTATTGCACTCCCGCCCATGGAAAAATCTGAAGCAAAGGAAATCGTCGGACACTTAACACTGCTTAAAAACTAAACTTGGAGAAGGTTAACTTGGCTCTTTTTTTAAGTACCCCCTTAACTACTAAAAGTAGCTGAGGGGGTTTTTTTAGCCGTCAATAATCAGTGAAACGTTCTTTTGGGGAAATTTTTAAAAATGTGCCTCACAGAGATTAAATTCTCTTTTAACTGGCAATTACGTAAGTTTGGATGGAGCTATAATTGGACCGTGAGAACCGTCCCCCTGGCTACCTGGAAAGAGTCATAGTTGAACCGCAAGAACCGTCCCCCTGACTGTATTAAATGAAATTCTGTCATCACCGATATGCAATTGACACATTCCGCCAAAATGGGAATGTATTTTAACAGATTCTACTTTATGATTCTCCCATTTAAGGTCGATTTCGAATCCTCCTCGAGCTCGTAATCCCTTTACATATCCACTTGACCACCCGGACGGAAGGGCAGGGAGCAAGTGAATTTCTCCATGATGCGACTGCACGAGCATTTCTGCTATCCCAGCGGTGAATCCAAAGTTCCCGTCAATCTGAAAAGGAGGATGTGCATCAAACAGATTGGTATAGACTCCCCCCTTTTGAGAGATGCTATTATCTTCTGTTACCAGCTGCAGGAGATTGGATATTAATTTATGTGCTCTGTCACCATCTTTGAATCGAGCCCACAAACAAATCTTCCAGGCAAGACTCCATCCCGTTCCTTCATCTCCCCGCACCTCCAGTGACCTTCGGGCAGCTTCAAACCACTCCTTACCATCTGTTTCCGTAATCTGCCGTCCTGGAAAAACTCCAAAGAGGTGTGATACATGACGATGATGGGGGTCTTCATCTTCCCATTCCTTAAACCATTCTTGTAGAGTTCCATTACTGCCGATTTGCATCGGGAATAGTTTACTACGTACCTCTGTCAATACTTTCCGAAAATCTTCATCTATCTGCAAAACTTCAGAAGCTTCGATACAATTGGTGAAAGTATCCCATATCAACGACATGTCCATGGTTGATGATATGCTGACACCAGCTAGCTTGCCATCTGGTGTAACAAATTTATGTTCCGGCGAAGTAGAGGGAGCGGTGACCAAATTCCCGGTTCCGTCCTCCATCAGCCAATCCAAACAGAAAAGAGCGGCTTCCTTCATAGTCGGATACGCTTTATCTCGAAGATATGCCACATCCCTGCCGAAATTATAATGTTCCCACAGATGTTGAGATAACCAAGCTCCTCCTAATGGCCAAAAAGCCCAAACAGGATCGCCATGTCCGTAATCACCCACTGGTGCACTTTGGCGCCATAAATCTGCATTATGATGTGCGACCCATCCCCGACAGCCATAATTCACCGCAGCGGTTTTCTTCCCGTTTTGCGCCAATTCTTCAATATAGTCTAAAAGAGGTTTATGGCATTCCGATAGATTACATGTTTCTGCGGGCCAATAATTCATCTCAGCATTTATATTTAATGTGTAGTTACTGCTCCATGGCGGGCGAATCTGTTGATTCCATATTCCTTGAAGATTCGCGGGCTGTGATCCTGGCCTTGAACTCGCGATCATTAAATAACGGCCGTATTGAAAAAGCAATTCCACCAGCTTTGGATCCCTTGCGCCATAGTTTAAAACATATTGGTCCGTCGGTAAGCATTCAGGAGCAATCCTTTCACCTAAGTTAAGCTCTACTCTGTCAAATAGCGCCTTATAGTCCTCGATATGGGAACTCCGTAATTCTTCAAACGTTTTTCCCATTGCTGCCTCTAAAAATGCCTTTGCCGCGATAGAAGGATTTTTTCCCTCCCTAGCTGGCGACTTATCAAAGCCATTGAAACTGGTTGCAGCACTGAAGTAAAGTGTCACAGTGCTAGCGGAAGTTACATGTAGGCTATCTTCATTAACCTTAACGGAACCATTTTCTGTTTTTACACCTAAACGCCCTTCATATCTAATAGCGTCCGTTGAATCAGGATCCCCATAAACAACAGGTTGGTCTGTATGATAATAATTCGGATCCACATGCTCTGGGCAGATGCCTTGAAGTATCAGTTGATCTTGTTCGAAAGTAGTCTGAAATCTCAATGAGCTATCTAACTCTGCTGTAAAATCCAATCTGCCAGGTTGGCTGGCGTGAAGAGTGATGACAATTACCTGGTCTGGATAGGATGCGAATATTTCACGGGTATAGGTAACATCATCTATCACATATTCAACATAACTCGTTCCTGTTTTGAGGTCTAGCCCCCGCTCATAGGATTGAATATTTTCACCATGATGAAAGTGAATGTACAGATCGCCAAGTGGCAGATAAGATTGCGTGTATGGTCCAAGCATCTCCTTACATAGGTGATCAGCCTCTTCATATTTCTCATCCAATAGCAGCTTCCGTACCTTTGGCAGCAGTTCTTTTGCTTGTGGATTATTACAATCCTTTGGTGCTCCGGACCATAAGGTATCCTCATTTAATTGCAAATGTTCTTCACAAACTCCTCCAAAAATCATCGCCCCCAGCCGGCCATTTCCGATTGGAAGTGCTTCGTTCCACGTTTTAGCAGCTTGTATGTATTGTAACTTCATTCTTTTTCTCTCCCTTCATAGACGCCCTTCAAATTCCTATTCTTATCCATTCAGTGTGAGCCCTTCAAATTCCTTCCGTCCTCTATCCTGTTTTTATTGCACCTGATAGTTTTCACTGCATTGCAAAAAAATCCCACTCATGCAAGAAACTGAGTAATCCCCCTAAAAATCAACAATGTAAAACTTTGAAAAAATGTCTTGTTGTTGCAAGAGACAATCCACACTATAGTTCTACTTAAGTATAAAAAAGAGAAGGTGAAATATATGCGCGTGGTAAAGGTCGGGATAATTGGAACGGGTTTTTCCGCGAATGCTTGAAGGATGGCCACCAGATTATGAAAATCATTGAGGCTATTTTGGAAAGCCATGAAACAAAATAGTGGATTTCTGTCCAATAATATCTGAAAAAATGAAAGGAGAGGGGAAATGAGCTTAGAGGCTATCAGTATTCGCTTAGGAATGGCAGCCGTATTAGGAATTATTATGGGGCTGGAAAGAGAGCTAAAGCAAAAGCCATTGGGGTTAAAAACTTGCGTGGTGATTTCTGTGATCAGCTGTTTGATTACCATTGTATCAATCGAGTCGGCGGAAATGTATAGCAGCATGAATTCCAACATCCGAACAGACCCGATGCGGTTAGCGGCCCAAGTGATCAGTGGGATTGGTTTCATAGGTGCAGGTGTTATTTTAAGACGAAGAAATAATGAGATTTCTGGTTTAACAACAGCAGCAATTATATGGGGTGCATCAGGCTGCGGGATAGCAGTTGGTGCAGGATTTTATTATGAGGCTTTTATCAGCATCGGAATTATCTTGTTTTCACTTGAGATATTACCGGTTATTGTTCATTTGTTCATGCCGAAAACGATCTCTTCTAAAGAATTAAAAGTGAAATTTCTTATCATTAACCAAGTTGATATTTCAAGAATCATTGAAAAGATGAAACTTCAAAACTATAAAGTGAACGATGTGTATATTAAAGATTTGCAGGAAGGTCAGTATGAAATGGAATTGGTGTTGAACGTTCCAAAGCATAAAAATGCCTCCGAAATTTTTAACAGTATCAGAGAAATACGCGATATCAATGTTTTAGAGGTTGGAAGTAATTAAAAATAACTAGCTGCAAGAATGTGACACTGCTACAAAATAGTGCCTATTTTCTTGATAAATCAAGGTTTTTTTAACAAATAAGTAACTCTGGATATCATGATTACAAAAAATGAATATTGTTGCAGGTTTGTAAGCGTTTTATATTTTGGGTAATCAGAAAAGTTGATTTTAAATTTCATAGGAGGTGAAAGTGGTATGCAGATGAGCGGAGCCATGGGTGGCCTTTTCCGATTTAGTGAGTGGGCTATGAAATTGGCTTATCTCAATTTCCTTTGGATCCTGTTTACGATTTTGGGATTGGGTATATTTGGGGTCATGCCGGCAACCGTCGCGACCTTTACCATTGCCCGAAAGTGGCTGAAGCAGGAGGAAGATGTACAGATAGGAAAGACCTTTTTTTCCACATATAAGAAAGAATTTATCAAATCAAATGGCATTGGATTCATTCTTGCGATAATCGGAATGATTCTATATGTGAACTACCAGTATATCAATGTGATTGAAAATCCTTTCCTTCATATCTTGATTGTTTCTTTTATCTTTATGATGAGCATTTTCTATATGATTCTATTACTTTACATTGTACCGGTTTACGCTCATTTCGAGTTGAAGCTGTCGCAGTATTTTAAATACGCGCTGATGATTGGGATCATGAATATACCTTTAACGATCCTAATGATACTCTCTATTTATCTACTTTATTTATTTTTGATGTTTATCCCGGGACTTATCCCATTATTTGTGGTTAGTATGCTGGCATTGGTGATCATGGGCATCTCCTATTATGCTTTTTTACGGATTGAAAAACAGACAAGCGGTGGTCTCATCCCTCTGGTGATTAAGGGTTTAAGGCAGCTTGCGGCGAGTTTGGCTGGAAAAGCAAATAGCAATAATGTAAACCCTTCCATTAAAGGAGAAAGTCTACTAGAGAGAGGAGAAAGAGGATGAGTCAAGTCATAACAAAAGACGCACTGCCTACTGAATCAGCAGTATCAACACCTATTGTTGCAGCCAAGAAGCCTTTGGCGATCCGGATTTGGAAGGAAAGATGGTTATACCTGTTCATGCTGCCAGGTTTGCTTTATTTTATCATTTACAAGTATGTTCCGATGTGGGGAATGTTGATGGCGTTTAAAAACTATCAACCCCATCTGGGATTATGGGCCAGTGAATGGGTTGGTTTCAGACATTTTGAGCGTTTCTTTACTGAACCGGAATTTGGGATGTTATTGAAAAACACGGTCATTATCGCGGTGCTGGACCTTGTGATTTTCTTTCCCGTTACGATTATATTGGCGCTTATGCTGAATGAAATTCGAAAATCTGTTTTTAAAAGAACGATTCAAACCTTTGTATATGTTCCACACTTCTTATCGTGGGTTGTTGTTGTCGGGATCTTCTATATTATTTTCGGGACAGAAGGAGGAATCATCAATGCCATCCTTGAAAAGTTAGGGTTTGGAACCATTGATTTCTTAACGGATTCTGAATGGTTTAGGCCGATGATTGTCCTGCAAATGGTCTGGAAAGATGCTGGGTGGGGAACGGTTATTTTCCTTGCCGCACTAGCCGGCGTGGATTCTAATTTATACGAAGCAGCAAGTATGGATGGTGCATCTCGGTGGAGACAGCTATGGCATGTTACCTTGCCTTCGATCCGCAGTGTCATCGTCATCCTGTTAATCTTACGTCTTGGTAATTTCCTAGATTTAGGTTTTGAGCAAATCTTCCTTATGGTGAATGCGCTGAATCGTGAAGTCGGTGAGGTATTTGATACCTATGTTTACCGAGTTGGGATGCAGCAGGGGCAATTTAGTTACAGTGCCGCTGTAGGGTTGTTCAAATCAGCCGTCGCTTTCGTCCTTGTATTAGGAGCGAACTGGCTGGCGAAAAAATTTGGAGAAGAGGGGGTTTATTAGAGATGATAGAATCAAGAAGTTTAGGCAGCAAGATTTTCGATATCTTTAATCATACGTTTCTCTTACTTGTCGGTTTAATCGCGCTCTTGCCCTTTGTGTACATTGTCGTTACGTCTTTTAGTGCCACATCTGATCTGATCCCAACGAAGTTTACGACTGAAGCCTATCAATATATTTTTTCAGCAGATACATTCACGAAAAGTTTACTCGTTTCTGTGTTTGTTACCTTGGTAGGTACGTTTGTCCAATTAGCACTATCCTGCTTGATGGCTTACTCTTTGTCACATACCCATCTGCCAGGACGCAGCTTCTTCTTGATGATGGTGTTGATCACAATGCTATTTAGCGGCGGGATGATCCCGACCTACTTCGTAGTCCAGCAGACAGGTTTGCTTAATTCCCTATGGGCGTTAATTATTCCAAATGCCATCTCTGCTTTTTACCTGATTATCTTAAAGAACTTTTTCCAAAGTATCCCGGGTGAGCTGAAGGAATCAGCAAAAATTGACGGGGCACATGAATTGACGGTTCTGTTCCGTATTGTCCTGCCATTGTCATTGCCAGCACTCGCCGCATTTGGATTGTTTTACGCGGTAGGGATTTGGAATCAATATTTCAATGCGATTCTTTACATCTCAGATCCGGCACTTTATCCGGTTCAGGTCATTTTAAGGCAGTTGATTATCTTGAGTTCGGGAGCAATCGGGGACTCTTCATCGATTGAAACCATTCCTTATCACGGACAATCAATCCAGATGGCAGTTATTGTCGTTGCGACACTTCCAATCATTATCTTGTATCCATTTTTACAAAAGCACTTTGCCAAAGGCGTGCTGCTAGGCTCAGTAAAAGGATGAGTTCCTTACCTCATCATTAAATAAAAAAATAAAGCGAAAAAGGGGAATCAGTATGAGTGTATTGAAGGGGTTAAAAAAGAAAAAGAGATTGGGATTATTAAGCACTGCACTATTAGGATTAACACTTTTCACAGCAGGATGCTCAGATGATAAAGCAAGCACGGAGAGCAAAGAAGGGGCAAAAGACAAGGGTCCGTTTGAGATGTCACTAATGTTTAACTTTGATGGTGTTGAATTCCCAAAAGAAGGTAACGAAGTTGAGAAAATCATTGAAGAAATGACGAACACAAAGCTAACGGTTAATCCGTTGCCAGGTACTGCTTTTGAAGAAAAACTTCCGGTTATGATTGCTTCTGGTGAGTTTCCGGATGCGGTTCCGATTCCGAGAAGACATCAGCAATATCCATATGTGTTAAATGCCGTACAAGGCGGAGTTTTCTGGGAGATTGGACCGTATTTAGATGAGTTTAAGAATCTTTCAAAAATTAATAGTCAAATCTATGAAAACATTAAATATGATGGTAAGACGTATGGTGTCCCAAGGGTTCGTCCAATGGCGCGCAGGGTTTTCATCTATCGACAAGACTGGCTGCAGAATCTTGGCATGGAAGAGCCAAAAACAATCGAAGAGTTCCACAAAATGTTACGTGCCTTCACGTTTGACGATCCTGACAAAAATGGCAAGGATGATACGTACGGAATTGTCATGAACCAAGGTCAGCCATTTACGTACTATGCACCATTCTTTGGCGCCCCTAATAAGTGGGAAGTAAAAAAGGACGGCAAATTTGTTCGCGATGTTACCACGGATGAGTTTTTAGAATCACTTAAATTCCAAAAACAACTCAATGAAGAAGGTCTTATGAATAAAGACTTTACGGTTATCGATCGTCCAGAGTGGACAGCTGCGGTTGAAACGGGTCAAGCTGGGGTCATGATTGACACCTCCAACTCTACTCAAAATATAGAGTTAGGTGCCCAGAAATCCAATCCGAATGCAAAGTTCAGCATGTTCAGCATCCTGGAAAATGGAAATGGAAAACGAATTTTTGCGGAAGGCGGACATAACGGGTTCTTCCTATTCCCTAAAGCAAGCCTCGAAACAGAAGATGAGTTGAAAAAGGCGCTTAAATTCTTCGATGATCTTGCGAGTGAAGAAGGTTCAAACCTATTCGCGTGGGGTATTGAAGGTGTGCATTATAATGTGGTTGACGGTAAAGCGGAAAGAATTCCAGATACGAATGCGGATGATGTAGGTGCTTATGGTGCTCCATTAGCCACTCTTACTCCGCTTGACAATGCGATGGAAGGTACGTTAACACCGTTGGCTGAATTAGAATTGAAGTTAACAAAGGAAAACGAGCAGTATATGGTCTCAGATCCAACATTGGCCCTTGTTTCCGATACGTATTTAGAAATGGGTGAGCAATTGGAGGTCCTTCTCGATGATGCACACGTAAAGTTCATTATGGGTGAGCTCGATGAAAAAGGCTGGAAAGCGGCCGTAGAAGAATGGAAGAAACGCGGCGGCGATAAGATTGCCAAGGAATATGAAGAAGCTCAAAAGAAATCCAAAGCGAAAAAATAATTCAGTATATCAGATCCTAAAGAGTATCTTAGGATCTGATCCTGTTTAGGAGGAGATAGAATGGCAGGAAAGTTGAAGGTTGGAATTATCGGAACAGGCGGAATTGCTATGGGAGCGCATATCCCCGCTTACTTGAAGTGCTCGGATAGAGTTGAAATTGTGGCAGTTGCGGATGTTAATCTTGCGCAGGCCCAAAAGTGTGCAGAGAAGTTTTCCATTCCGCATGCATTTGACAGCTATGAAACCATGTTCGATGAAGTGGAATTGGATGCAGTAAGTATTTGTACACCGAATAAGTTTCACTGTGATGCCACACTGAAAGCATTAGAGGCCGGATGCCATGTTTTGTGTGAAAAGCCTCCGGCAATGAGTTATGAAGAAGCGGTAAGGATGGCCACAGCTGCAAACAGAGCAGGAAAGATACTAACGTACGGTTTCCATTATCGTTATACACCAGAAGTGGAGGCGTTAAAACGATTTGTCGATGCCAACGAACTGGGTGATATATATAGTGTAAAAGTGACGGCGATGCGTAGACGCGGCATTCCAGGCTGGGGGGTATTTACCAATAAGGAGCTCCAAGGCGGCGGTCCACTCATTGATATTGGTGTTCATATGTTAGACGCGGCCCTCTATTTAATGGGGTACCCTGAAGGGGAAACGGTATTGGCCAGTACGTATCAGAAACTAGGAAACAAACCTGGAGTGGGATTAAGTGGTCCTTGGGATTGGGAGAATTTCTCGATTGAAGACCTGGCTGTTGGCATGATCAAATTCAAGAACGGTGCGTCACTCCTGTTGGAAACGGCTTTTGCCGCTAACATTGAAGAAGACGATGTGATGCAAGTGGAGTTATTGGGTGACAAAGGCGGCGCGAAGGTATTCCCGCTGAAAATCTATCAAGAAAAGCATGATACTTTAGTGGATTTAACCCCAGTTTATTTACAGGGGGAGAAGCCAAGGGTTAAAGAAATAGAGGCATTTGTTAACGGCTGCCTTGGCGGGGTTCACCCAAGCAGTAACCCAGAACAAGGGGCTATCTTACAGCATCTTGTTCAGGCAATCTATCAATCTGCTGATGAAAACAAGGCGATTAGTATGAGTGGGGTGGAAGTATGATAAAGGTTGCGATGTTGAGTCGCTGGCACGTCCATGCGAATGATTACGCCCGCGAGGCCTTGGCAAACCCTGACATTGAGATTGCGGTGGTTTGGGATGAAGAGCCTGAACGAGGAAGACAATGGGCTAGCGAGTTAGGGGTTCCATTTGAAGAAAACTTGAGTGCGGTGCTATCAAATCCTGATATTGATGGTGTCATTATTGATACTCCGACATTTATGCACAAACAAGTGATGCTCGAAGCGGCAAAACATAAGAAGCATATTTTTAGTGAAAAGGTATTGGCGTTTACCACTAATGACTGCGATGAAATCTTTTCTGCTGTAGACGAAAACGGTGTTCATTTGATGTTATCGTTAAAGCGGCTGAATGATGATTATTATTTATATGCTGAGAAAGCTGTAAAAGAAGGGTTGCTAGGCAGGATAAACAGTGTTCGCTGCCGCCTGGCTCATGGGATGGGGCTTCCGCTTGAGGGGAAACCATATGGGAAACTTCCTCCCTACTTTTTTGATCCGAAAGTTTGCGGCGGTGGAGCATTGATGGATTTGGGTGCCCATCCGATTTATTTAACCAATCGCTTAGCCGGGAAACCAAAAGGGGTTTATGCAAGATTAGAGTCAACACTCGGGCATGAAGTGGATGATAATTCTGCTGTCTTAGTCGATTATTCTTCTGGCGTACTAGGCATCATCGAGGCAGGTTTTAGCTCGAATGACTCCTTTAGACTGGAGCTGCACGGAACGGACGGGCAAATCATCATTGAAAAGGGTGGTTTGAAAATTAAAAGCATTCATGTGAATGATGGACAATGGTTCACGCCTAGTGAACTGCCTGCAAAATTGCCTAGTGCAATGGAGCAGTGGGTGAAGCAAATCCAGGTAGCTAGTGAGCCTAGTATTACGCGGGAGGATATGTGGCGATTGACGCAGATCAATGAAGCGGCGCTTGTTTCCCATGCTGAGGGCAGAAGAGTGGAACTAGCCAGTTATGGAGGTAGAGTTTGATGAAAAAAAAGGAATTGATCATTTTTTTAGATTGCGGCGACACGATTATCGATGAAGGAACGGAAATCAGGGATCAATACGATGTGGTTGTAAAAGCAGACGTGATTCCGGGTGCAGACACTATGGTGAAAACCCTGCATGACAAAGGATACCGCCTTGTATTAGTGGCAGATGGATTGGCGCAATCTTTTAAAAATATGTTAACAGATCATGGTTTATATGATTACTTCGAGGCGATGATTTACTCTGAAAATATCAAGGAATTGAAACCAAGTCCGCGCATGTTTAAAGCGGCAATTGGCGCTATTGATCTCTCAGAAAAAGACTTTGACCGTGTAGTAATGGTCGGAAATAACCTGCGACGAGATATTAAAGGAGCAAACTTACTAGGAATTAAAAATGTGTTCATCGACTGGGCGCCAAGATACACCAAGAGCCCTGCCGATGAAACAGAAGTGCCGACGTATACTATCAAAGAACCGATGGAATTGATAGAGTTGGCGGAAAAGCTTAATGAGGAGATATCTTTGAAGAAGGCGACGCTTTAGCAGGAGGGTTATTTGCTAATTGGTCGGCATACGAGAGTATTTTTCTAGTATGTGAGAGTAAATGGCGCTTATGCGAGAGTAAATTTTGTTATGTGAGAGTAATGGCAGCTTATGCGAGAGTAAATTTTGTTATGTGAGAGTAATAGCTGCTTATCCGAGAGTAAATTTTGTTATGTGAGAGTAATAGCTGCTTATCCGAGAGTAAATACCGTTATGTGAGAGTAAACCCACTTATCAGAGAGTATTCGCCACTATATGATAGTCGCCAACCCATATCACCTTGAGAGTGATATGGGTTTTTTCTGCAGATCTTTTCGTGCCCTAAAGGTGGTAGAAACCGAGAACCCGGTCACGAATACCATCTATTTGTGCCCGGAGAGTGTCAGAACTCGAGAATACGGTCACGAATAGCATCTATTTGTGCCCGAAGAGTAATAGAAACCGAGAATACGGTTACGAATAGCTTCTATTAGTACCTGAAGAGTGGTAGAAACCAAGAGCCCGGGTCACAAATAGCCAGCACCCTCAGAGGTCTGACTACTTAAAAACCAGATGATTTTTTCGCATTACTCCCTTATAATACATAATTATATTTAATTTGCTAATTTTTCAGAAATTTAGACAAACTTAAGGGGGGAAACAGTTGCTGAGATTTTTGAAGAAATCGAGGAAAAGTCTGGGGGTTGGCTGGAAAAGTCGTTACTTTCGGAAAAATTTTGTTCTCATCTTACTTATTACTTTTATACCAGGACTCATCTCAGGGGTCGGGATCTATCTGTTTGGTGCCGGCAAGGTTGAAAACGAACTAACCCACTTACATGAGAACCAAATTGACGAAAGGGCCAAGAATATTAATGATCAATTAGACGTTCTTGAAATGTCCATTGCTCAGTGGGCATTTGCTCCGCATTTTCGCAAAACGTTGAATGAAGTTGACTTTGTCAGGGAGTTTACCACAACCAGAGAAATCAAAAAGTTTCTTGGCGTTCTAGAAGGCAGTCAGCCGTTGATCGATAATGTTGAATTGTTTGTTGATAAGGAAACACCTATTCTTTTTCGGCCCAATTACACGACCGTGAAAGAAGATAGTGTAAAGAATTTTTATCGCGACATCTTAGCGAAAAAGAAAAGTATCAATTGGGTGGAACAGGGACCTTCTAAGAGTAAGGGACATACCTCCATGATGTTGGTGCACAACCTTGGATTCCGAACAAATTCTGCTTATGGGACTCTTATTGTAAAAATAGACCAATCAAGACTTACCGAAATTGTGAATACGTTGAACCCATATCCAGAAGGGGCAGCGTTTTTAGTGAATCAAAACAATCAAATTTTAGTAGAGGCCAATCATACGAATTCACCCAAAATTGTAAGCGTTTTAAAGAAGGAGTTGGACAAGCGGGGCAGCGATAGTGGAATGTTTACCTTTGAGTATGAAGGGGAAAAGTATTCTGTCTCACATGGTACCCAGAAACGAATTAATTCCGAATGGACCTATGTTTCAGCGGCTCCGATGACTTTCATTACCTCGCCGATTATCTTTATCTCAAAGTTAATTATCGCTATAAGCGGGACGGGCCTTATCATTGCGTTCATCATGGCCTGGTTTGCCTCTAAAAGAATTTATCGTCCAGTGGCCAAACTGCTTCATTTAATGGATAAAGAAGATGAAGTAAGTCAATGGAGAAGGCAGAAGGGCAAAGATGAGTTTTCATTGATTGAGCAGCAAATTCAGGACCTTGCAAAGGATAGCAGAAACCTGCAGGAGCAATTATCTGCACAGATACCACAATTGCTGAAGCGGTTTTTAAGCCAATTAATTCAGGGATATTTGTTCAACCAGACCGAGGAGCAGTTAAGGGAGCGTCTCGAAAACTATGGATGGAAGGTCGACCAGCACCTGTTTATGTTGGTGGATGTTCGAGTAACGGGGATTGTTGAACTGGATGAGAGCAATCAACATAATGATGAGCGATTAATCGCTATGGCTGTGACGAATGTTTTGGAAGAAACTGCAGACGAAATGTTTGGGCAATACAACTTAATGGACTTCCATGATCTTTCGGTTGGGATGTTAATCGCTTACCCTAGTCAGGAGGAGATTCGGGAGGATGTATACGAGTTTATCCATCAAATTACCGAAATGATTAATCATAATTTCAATAAGCAAGTAACAGTCACAATTAGTAAACCAACTGAAAGTATCAAACAGATTCCACACATGTTTGAAGAAGTGAAACAAGGTGCGGGCTATCGTACGTACAACAATCATAATCAAATTATTGATTTAGCAGAGTTAAAGAAAGAGGATGCACTCCATCAGATTTTTTATCCCTTTGATATTGAAAAAGAGATTGTTCAGGCGATTCGCATGGGTCAGTTGGAAGAAGTAGAGAGATTGCTGTTTGAGTTTTTACAGAAACTTTCCGAAAAGGGCATAAATGAAATTAACATCCAACCAGGCATTATGCTGCTGTTTTCTAGCATTCAACATGAGATTATCCACTCAGGTATTCACCCTTATGAACTTTTCAAAGGCAGAAATATGTTTGAGGAATTATCGCAAATACAGGAGTCTAAAATGATTGTTCGCTGGTTCAAAACCAAGATCATTGTTCCGTTTATTGAAATGCTGGAAGAAAGAAGTGACTCTGAGCTTAAACAAATCGTCGATCAGGTGATTAAGGATATTCATGTGAACTATATGAAGGACCTATCATTAGAAAGCTATGCCGATCAAGTGGGAACCAACCCCTACACTTTTAGCCGATACTTCAAAAAGGCCATTGGCACCAACTTTATCGACTACATCACCCAACTTAGAATTGACAAAGCCAAAGAATTACTCCTGAACACCGACATGAAAATCAATGACATCTCAGAAAGCGTAGGCTATCGTCCGGGCTACTTCAACCGCATCTTCAAAAAGCAAGTAGGCATCCCGCCAAGCCAATACCGAAAATCTCGAGCCGCGCAGTAACTGTTTTAGCGAAACTGGTGAACAGGCACCACTTTTGTATTATTGGCAAATAGTGTTTCTAAGAGGAAAAGCGTTATACTAAAAGAAGGTTTAATAAATTTTATTATAGTTACAAAATAAGAGTAGAAATTCATAGAGAATTATGAAAAAATGTGTTGAATTTTGAAAATTGTTAAAATATAATCTAATTAAGTTAAGCGCTTTCCCTTAGAGGAATTAAAGATATAGACGAACATCTATATTTTTTTTAGAACTTTGGTAAAGCGCTTACCCGAACTCTGTACCATTCAACTAAGGGGGAAAATCTAGTGAAAAAGTTAAAAATCAGTTTGCTTTTATTGTTGTCTCTTATGCTGGTAGTTGTAACTGCGTGCTCGAACTCAGACAAAACCGCAAAAGATGGTAAGAAAGATGTGAAGCTTCAATTCTTTGTATCGGGAGATAATGTTGAAGGTGGAGCTTTAGCAGCCATGGCTAAGAAGTATACAGATGAAACTGGCGTTGAAATTGAAGTTGTAGATGTACCGTATAGCGATATGGCTACAAGAATCACAAACATGGTTCAAGCTGGAAATCCTCCTGCGTTAGCACGGACTTCGGGATTTAATCCAGTTTGGAAAGATAGTTTAGGAGATTTAGATTCTACTTTAAAAGACAAAAGTGTTCGTGAAGATCTTGCTATCAAGGATGAAGAAGGAAAGGTAAAGGCCATTCCAATTGATTTGACAGCTGTTGGGCTATTTATCAACAAAGATTTATTTGATAAGGCAGGCGTAGAATACCCTCAAACAGAAGATGATATCTGGACTTGGGATGAATTTGTAGCAGCATTAGAAACCGTACTTGATAAAACGGATGCAAGATATGGTTTGGTTATGGACCAATCCGATCACCGCTTATCAACCATGTTATATCAATTTGGAAGTAAAGGATTCTACGAAGAAAATGGCAAGTATACAACAAATCCTGAAACCAAAAAGGGTTTAGAATATTTCTTTAAGTTAAATGACAACAAAATTATGCCAAAGGCAGTTTGGTCAGCTGGTGAAGATCCATCTTCTATGTTCAAGAGCGGACAAGTAGCAGCTTATTATTCTGGTGTATGGCAAATTAAAGATTTCGAAAAGAACATCAAGAACTTTGAATGGGCATCCGTTTATATGCCATATGAAAAGGTCCGTGCAACTAACCTAGGCGGTAACTATATTGTGAAGTTCGAAGGTTCTGGAGTAGAAGAAGAAGCTCAGAAGTTTATTGATTGGTTATATACAAAAGAAAACTATCAAGAAGCTGCAAGCTTAGGCGGATACCTTCCTGTAGTTGAAGGTGCAGAGGTAGATTACGGTGTTGGTGAGGCTGGAACAAAGGCATATGAAATTTACCAAAATGAAATGGCGTCTTCTGACCCAATCGCAGCTAAGTTAAAGGCTGAACGTGATGTCCTGCAATTAACTTCTGAAAAAACACCTGGAAGCGCGATTAAAGATAATATCGTTAAGGCGTTAAACGGTGAACAATCGATTGACGATGCGATTAAGAATTCAGCTGAAGCATTAACAAAAGCTTACTCAAAGTAATGAATAAATCAATAGGGAATATTTGAAACAAATATTCCCTATTTCCTTAAAAGAGAGGTAATGGAAAATGTATCGCTATACATATAAAATTCAACCAAACCAGCACGTTAACCGATGGATTCACACTGATTTGAAAATAGAACCTTTCCAATCAGAAAAAACGACATTTGAGCATCCGGTGAATATTACAGAAGAATATGTACAAATTGTCTATCCAGGTCGTCAGCAATTCCTAGACAAACGCTTAAATGAGGACATTCAACTCACAGATTCAAACTTTACGAATATCTATTTCCCCTTTGAGAATACTCGGTTTGAGTTCTCATCATTTATTCCAACACCGCATTTACTAAGTGTTTATGCTAAGACATTCCTAATTAGTGAACATGATCAAACTATCCCTTTTACAATTAGCACATGTGGCAGTGTAGAAATTTGGGTTAATAATCAAAAGCAAATCAGCTGGACTCCGTATACTAGAAATCAAGTTTCTTTCAAGGAAATACAATTAACTCTAGCAAAAGGCAGCAATGAAGTCGTCCTTTATATGGATGATTTAGCAGAGCGTGATGTCAATTATTTTATGGAACTCAAGTACACAGGACAAACTGAATTAGAAGGATATTTTCCAGTGAATGTATCACCGGAAAAAATTAAGAAAGCAGAAGGATTACTCACTTCGCTTTATTTTTCAAAGGATCTTTATCATTCTGGTAACCTTGAAATCTATCTCGACAGAGACTATATAAATGATACCGAACAATTATTTATGAATGTAAATCGTAACAAGTTATTAAATCCTGTCTTAGTGAAACAATCGGAGGATGGAACTGAATCGAAATATGATTATGTTATTGCGATTGATCCAAATGCCAACCCACATTTATTGATGCCAGTGGATACTCTTCCAACGAATGGCTTAACGTATTTTGACATCGGAGTCGTGGTGGATGGAGAAGTGGAGGTCAGCCGCAGGATGGTCGCTTCTATTCTGGCAAAGGATTATTCCGAAAGAGCTTTCTCCGATGAATTGTCTGAACGGAAAAAACAAGCATTAGCGTTTTTCACTGAAAGCAAGACGCTGGACTTAAACGTTGGAATCGCAATGACACATCTTACTGGCAAGGTGGATGAAAAAGCCAAGGAACATATTCGAAGCTGTTTCAACGAAATTCAGAAGAAGGGTGATTGCGCAGATTTCAGACTTGCACCGCTCTTGGGGTATACCATCAAGTATCATGATGTGATCCCACAGGATTTCCATCAAGAACTGGAAGAGTTAGCGCTTAACTTCCGTTATTGGATTGATGAACCAGGAAACGATGTTATGTGGTACTTTAGTGAAAATCATGCCCTTCTCTTCCATGTTTCTCAGTATTTTGCCGGTCACCTTTATCAAGATAAGCTATTTGCGGTAAGTAACCGAACAGGGAAAGAGCAATATGAAAAAGGAAAGGAACGCCTAGAAGAATGGTTTGAAATCTTCTTTAAATATGGCTATTCTGAGTGGAACTCGACCACTTATCTGCCAATCGATCTAATCGGTTTCTTCAGCCTTTATGAAGCAGCTCCAGACGAAAACATTCGGGATCTGGCAAAAAAAGCATTGGATTTAACTTTTGAGATTATTGCGGTTAATCTTCATGGAAAAACGATGGCAACAACCTATGGAAGAGTCTATGAACATGATTTAAAGGCAATGGAATTAGGTGAGGTTTCAAACCTTGCATTCATCACGTGGAAAAAAGGAAATTTAAACACAGCAATGAGATCGACTGCCTTGTTCTGCATCTCAGACTATATTCCGCCGCAATTAGATCAGTATTTTGTTGAAGATGACTCGAAAGCAATATTAACTCAGTATATTCAAGGAATTAAACAGGTTTATACCTATAATTTTAAAACGAAAAACTACTGTATGAGTTCAGCGATTCATTTCAATGCCTTTAATCGCGGCCACCAGCAGCATTCTATGAATCTATCACTTGGTCAGGACAATACACAGGTTTGGTTGAACCATCCAGGAGAATCTGTGTATAGCGGTGAGAATCGTCCAAGTTTCTGGGCTGGTAATGGATATAGCCCAAATATTAGACAGTATAAACAAACCATGCTGCTAGAATATCGCATTCAAGATCCATTTATCCCCTTCATCCATGCCTACTTACCTTTCTGGAAGCTGGATGAAATGATTGAAAATAACAACTGGTTGTTTGTAAGAAAAGATAAAACGTATCTCGGAATCTACTTCAGTGAAGGGTATGAAAGAATTACCGAGGGGGCCGTAGCCTTTAGAGAAGTACGTTCTAATGGGAAAAATCATAAAGTAATCGTTACGATGTCTTCAGAGCATGAACATCAATCGTTTAATCAATTTATTAACGAACAATTGGAATCTACTATAGAGATCAATGACAATGACTGGTTCTATCAAAATAACCACATCGGTACTTTAGCTATGATTCAGGATGAACTATATGTGAATCAGAAAAAGGTCGAATATAACGCAGGTTATAAGGTTGAATGCGAATTTCTTGAGCTCTAACGAATGAGGGTGAACAAATTTGACTACTAGAAGAAAAGATAAAAACCACAAGTGGGCATTGGCATTTGTAATTGTGAACATGGTTTTATTCACTCTATTTTTTGCTTGGCCAGGAGTTTTAGGAGTTTACTATTCTTTTACCGATTATACTGGAATTAGTGCCAACTTTATTGGACTAGAAAACTATGTGAACCTTTTTCAAGACAAGAGTTTTTATAAAGCAATGGGACGTACCTTCCTTTACACTGTCCTTAGTGTCCCGTTGTTGTATGTATTTTCCCTGCTCATTTCCGTACTATTAGTGAATAAGTATACCAAAGGGAAGGGAATTGCCAAGATTATTTTCTTCTTCCCTTGGTTGATTTCTCCGCTGGTAGCGGGGGTCATCTTCCGTTGGATGTTTGGAGAAAGTTTTGGATTTATCAACTATGCCTTAGGATTAATTGGGATTGATCCGATTAGTTGGTCATCAGATGGGAACATGGCTCTTATGGTTGTGTTATTTGCAACGATTTGGGGAGGAACTGCTTTTAATATGTTAATCATGATGTCTGCATTAATGAACATCCCGAAATCCTACTATGAGGCTGCCGACATTGACGGAGCAAATGGATGGCAGAAATTCTTGAATATTACGCTTCCATCCTTAAAACCGACAACGTTTATGGTCATCTTGTTATCTGTCATCCATTCCATGAAGGAATTCGCGATGGTACAATCCCTGACAAACGGTGGACCTGGAACGGATAATACGTTCTTAGTGCAATACATTTACCAAACAGGGTTTGACCAGCGAAATATTGGATATGCAAGTGCAGTATCCATGGTGTTATTTGTAATCCTGCTCTTGTTCGCCTTAATTAATATGAAGGTTGAAGAAAGGAGTAAAATATGACTGCGAAAAGTAGAACGACTAGCATACTCCTTACCACCATTGTCGCAATTCTAGCGGTTGTTTATCTATTTCCAATTTTGTGGCTGTTACTGAGCTCCTTTAAACCGGGAAGTGAATTATTTAGTTATCCACTAAAGTTTTTCCCTGATGAAATTACTTTTGGAAACTATGAATATGCTTGGGCCACAATGGAATTTACGAAATATGTAATGAATACCTTGATGGTAACCGTTGCCACTACTGTCCTAACGGTATTAGCCAGTGCATCCTGTGGATATGCCTTGGCAAAATATAATTACAAATGGTTAAGTGTGTTCTTTCTTTGTATCCTAACCACCACGATGCTGCCAACCGAGGTTATTATGAATCCGACTTTTACCGTCATACAGACGCTCGGTCTCTATGACAGCTTATGGGGATTGATTATTCCTTCTATTAATACAGCAACTGGTATCTTTATGTTTAGACAGTTTTTCCAAACGGTTCCAGATGATTTATTAGAAGCAGCACGAATCGATGGGGCAAATGAAGGCAGGATCTTCTTTGGTCTTATGCTTCCTATTGCAAAACCAATCATTATTACGCTATCAATCTTTTCTTTCCAATGGCGCTGGAATGACTATGTTTGGCCATTACTCGTAATCAGTGATCCAAATAAATATACTGTTCAGGTTGCCCTCCGAAGTATAGTTGGTGCGGATAACATTGACTGGGTGCTGCTATTATCAGCTTCTGTGATTTCAATTTTACCAATGGTTCTGATTTTTACAGTTTTCCAACGATACATTATGGATACTGGAGCGAGCTCTGGATTAAAAGACTAAAGAGAGGTGACCCTAAAAGTGACAAAAGTTATGGCAGATGTTCGTGCTTCCGTGTTAAAAATAACCAACCAGCTGTTAGATTTAAAAAGGCCTACAGATGAAGAGTCCTTAAAAGGAGCAGACGACGCTGAGAAGATTGGCTACTTCCCAAGAGATTTTGGAATGGAAGAGTGGGATTGGCCACAAGGTGTTGGATTGCTCGGACTTAAGAATCTAGCTGGCGATGACGACTTTCCAGACTACAGCGATTTTATTAAAAAATGGGCAGAGGATCAGATTGAGCGCGGTTTACCATTAAAAAATATCAATACGACTGCCCCATTGTTAACATTAATGGATTTAAAAGAGATGAAACCCCTTGCCTTAGAATGGGTAGACTGGGTGATGAATGAAGCAGCTAGGACAAAAGAAAATGGGCTCCAGCACGTCACGTCTGGTGATACGAAACATGATTTGAAGCTTCATGAAGGAGAAATCTGGATTGATACTTTGTTTATGGTTGTCCTGTTTCTCAGTAAAATGGGTGTCAAATATGATAACCAAGCGTGGAAAGAGGAAGCGGTTTACCAATTTAATCTTCATATTAAACATATTTTCAAACCAGAAGAATCCCTTTTCTATCATGGCTATGACTTTAATCATGATCATCACTTTAGTGAGGCCCATTGGTGCCGCGGGAATAGCTGGTATACCTTGGCGGCTCCGGAGTTGATTGAAACATTGAAAGGGCAGGTAACGTCTAAGTACTATGAGAACATTGTTCACACCTATAAAGCCCAGGTGGATCGACTGGTTTCCTTGCAGTCTGAAAATGGGCTGTGGCATACGCTGCTCGATGATCCAGACAGCTATACCGAGGTATCCGGTTCCAGTGCGATTGCTGCGGGAGTTCTAAAAGGAATTCGATTGGGACTATTGGATTCAAGCTACACGGAGGTTTGTCGTAAGGCTGTGGAAGCGGTCTTGGCGAATATTGCCGAAGACGGAACGGTTCTAAATGTTTCGGCCGGTACAGCAATCGGCAAAGAAAAGGAAGATTATAAGAAAATCATTCTTGCACCTACCGCATATGGTCAAGCTTTGGCAATTGTACTTCTATCCGAAGTGCTGCAGCATGAAGATTTGTTTAGTTAATAAACGAATTAAGTTATAATGAAGAAAATTGACTTCGTGTAATAGGGGATGATTAGACGAGAAGAGGAGTATGCCATGAAACCGACGATTTATGATGTAGCCAAAGAGGCCAATGTGTCGATTGCTACGGTATCTAAAGTTCTAAACAATACAGGACGAATCAGCGAAAAAACGAAAAGCAAAATCCTTCAGATTATGAAGGAGCTTGAATATCAACCCAGTAGCGTTGCAACCGCTTTAACAGGGAAAAAGACGTTCACGATCGGTGTGCTCGTTCCTGATATTGCTAACCCATTCTTTGCTGAGGTCGCTCGTGCGCTAGAAAATAATGCTCGAGAAATGGGGTACTCGATTATTTTGTGCAGCACAGACTATCAGCTTGAGCGCGAGCATGATTATCTTGAGCTGTTAATCAAAAAGCAAGTGGATGGAATCATCATCGCAACGGAGCCAAAGGATCTCAAGAAATTACGGAGCCTTAATGACAGGAACGTTCCGAGCGTCCTGTTTTCGATTGACCATCTTGCTATTGATTCACATGTTGTCACAACAGACGACCTAAAAGGAGGATACCTAGCGGGCCGTTACTTAATTGAAAAAGGACACCGAGATTTTGTGATCATTACTGAACCACAACGAGCCAGTGGTGTGCTGCGTGTTGAGGGCTTTAAGAAAGCTCTTGTTGATGAAGGAGTAGACCTCGAAGGTGTTCTAGTCATTGAAGCAAAGTCGAAGATTAACGAAGCTAGAAAAGCGGCTAATCAAATTTTACGATTGCCAAAAAGGCCAAGTGCTGTTTTTGCTTCAACCGATTTAATTGCTGCCATTTTTATTAATGAAGTGCGTAAAGCAGGTGTATCGGTACCTCAGGATATTTCAATTATCGGTTTTGATAATACCATCCATGCCGAAATTTCGGATCCTGGTTTAACCACCATTGCTCAACCGATTGCGAAACTTGCCAGCTATACAATCGAACAATTGCTTGATGCAATCGAGAATCCTAGTATACCGCCGAATCGGATTATGCTGGCTCCCACACTCATTGAACGGGAATCAGTGAGAGATTTGAATAAGTAGTGTAAATAAGTATAAAGCTGTCTGAATCTATTTTTGACAGCTTTCTCTTTAGATAGTTGGGTTAAGCGCTTAACCACAAATATACGAATATTTGATAAATTTAAATCATAGAAATGATTGCAGTGCGAAGGTATTTTTCGGTGAAGTTAAGCGCTTAACCTTACCTGCCTGCAATCAAC
Source organism: Neobacillus niacini (assembly GCF_019749295.1). Lineage (GTDB taxonomy): Bacteria > Bacillota > Bacilli > Bacillales > Cytobacillaceae > Neobacillus > Neobacillus niacini_D. Next base: position 77,614 of record NZ_JACWFG010000002.1, on the reverse strand, counting down.
AATAGGGGAGGAAGATGGGAATGACATTAACTGTTGGTGTTATTGGAGCGGGACGGATTGGAAAAATCCATGTTGATAATTTAAGAGGTGTTTCACAAGTACGAGTGAAAAGTGTATCCGACGTGGCGATCGACCATTTAGAAGAGTGGGCGAAGGAAAAAGGGGTAGAGGTATTAACAACCAATTACCAAGATATTTTAAATGATTCTGAAATCAATGCTGTTTTTATCTGCTCACCTACTACTACACATGCCAATCTGATTAAAGAGGCCGCTGCAGCCGGAAAACATGTTTTCTGCGAAAAACCGGTAAGTTTTTCTGTAGAAGAAACAGAAGAAGCACTTGCTGCCGTTGAAAAAGCGGGTGTGAAAATGCAGGTGGGCTTTAACCGCCGCTTTGATCCAAACTTCCGAAAAATTCGTGAGCTTGTTCAAACGGGTGAAATCGGAACACCACATATTCTGCGCATCACCTCACGTGACCCGCAGCCGCCAGGAATTGATTACATAAAAACCTCAGGCGGACTTTTTATGGACATGGCGATCCACGATTTTGATATGGCGCGCTACATCATGGACAGTGAAGTGGTCGAAGTGTTTGCCAACGGGGCTGTCCTCGTTGATCCAAACATTGGCGAAGCAGGAGATATCGATACCGCGATTATTACCTTGAAATTTGCCAACGGCGCACTTGGCGTGATTGATAACAGCCGTCAAGCTGCCTATGGCTATGACCAGCGACTTGAAGTATTTGGCGATAAAGGATCAGCACAAGCCGATAACAACCGCGCAAATACAGTTGAAGTTTCCACAGCTCAACACGTGGCAAAGGAAAAACCTCTGTACTTTTTCCTGGAGCGTTACACACAAGCTTATATCGATGAAGTGAATGAGTTTGTAAGGTCCATTTTGAAAAATAAACCAGTCATCTGCAGTGGGGTAGACGGATTACAGGCAGAACGAATAGCCAAAGCTGCAAAGAAATCGTTAGATACAGGTGCACCGGTACAACTGCAGTCCATTGAAGAATCATCCGCAGTAATCTCTTAATCTATTTTTCTCTGTTTGGCACATTTCGGCGGGATAACGTAGAAAGTTGTTGGGATTTTCGTAGAAATCGGCGGATTTCGTTTAAAGTTGGCGGAATTTACAACAACTCCGGCGGGATTCCTCCGAAAAACTGTGGAATCACTTAGGAAAAGGAAGGATGGAAGGAATATGAACTCAATCAAATTTAACGAGAACAAGCATTTCGACCTGATCGCTATTGGGCGACTGTGCATTGACTTAAATGCCAATGAAATTCACCGTCCGATGGAGGAGACACGCACCTTTACGAAATATGTTGGCGGTTCTCCTGCCAATATTGCGATTGGTTCTGCGCGTCTCGGACAGAAGACGGGTTTTATCGGCAAAGTATCGGATGACCAAATGGGCCGTTTTATTACCGACTATTTAGAGAAAAATCAAATTGATACCTCTGCTGTAAAGATTGATCAAACGGGAGCAGTGACCGGACTTGCTTTTACGGAAATCAAAAGCCCTGAGGATTGCAGCATCTTAATGTATCGCGACAATGTGGCCGATTTGAAGCTTCATCCATCTGAGATTGACGAAGACTATATTAAACAATCAAAAACGTTATTGGTGTCAGGCACCGCGCTTGCAAAAAGTCCTTCTCGCGAAGCAGTCTTCCTTGCCCTTGAGTATGCGGTGAAGCACGACGTGCGAATTATTTTTGACCTTGATTATCGCCCTTATACGTGGACTGATGAGGCAGAGACAGCTGTGTATTATAACCTGGCAGCTGAAAAGTGCGATGTGATTATCGGAACACGTGAAGAGTTCGACATGATGGAGAAATTATTGAATGTAAAAGAATCCAATGACCATTATACGGCATCACGCTGGTTTTCATATCGTGCGGAACTGGTTGTCATCAAACACGGCGGATCCGGTTCAATTGCCTATACAAAAGACGGTGCTTCACACCGCAGCGGTATTTTCCGCACGAATGTGTTAAAGACTTTTGGCGCGGGCGATTCGTATGCTTCGGCTTTCATTTATGGACTGATGAACGGAAAAGATGTAGCAGAAGCAATGAAAATGGGCAGTGCTTCGGCGTCACTGGTGATATCTCGTCACAGTTGTTCAGATGCGATGCCGACAAAAGGAGAACTTATAGAGCATATGGAAACAGCGGTTTATGAACTAGCTTAAATTTTACGAACGAAAGGGAGATTTTTCAAATGACTGTTACAACTGTAGAAACGTTAAAGAACTATATTGGCGGCGAATGGGTAGAATCAACTTCCGATAAAACAGAAATCGTTTATAATCCAGCAACAGGTGAAGAGCTTGCGATTGTCCCTCTTTCAACCAAAGAAGATGTTGAAAAGGCAGTTCAAGCTGCAAACGAAGCATTCAAAACATGGTCTCAGGTACCCGTTCCAAAGCGCGGTCGGATTCTATTCAAATACCAGCAGCTGCTTGTGGAAAACTGGGATGAACTTGCTAGATTAGTAACGATTGAGAATGGAAAAAGCTTTGCCGAGGCGCACGGAGAAGTTCTTCGCGGAATCGAGTGTGTGGAATTTGCAGCAGGCGTACCAACACTCATGATGGGAAAACAGCTTCCTGATATTGCCGCCGGTTTAGAGTCAGGCATGTACCGTTACCCAATTGGGGTAGTCGGCGGGATTACTCCCTTTAACTTCCCGATGATGGTCCCTTGCTGGATGTTCCCGCTAGCGATTGCTTGTGGAAATACCTTCGTATTAAAGCCATCTGAGCGGACACCACTATTAGCGGCAAGACTTGCAGAGTTATTTGAAGAAGCAGGTCTTCCAAAAGGCGTTTTAAATATTGTGAATGGAGCTCATGATGTCGTAAACGGTTTGTTAGAGCACAAGCTTGTGAAGGCTATCTCCTTTGTCGGATCTCAGCCTGTAGCGGAGTATGTATACAAAACAGGTACAGCCAACTTGAAGCGTGTTCAAGCACTTGCCGGTGCAAAAAATCACTCAATCGTGTTACGTGATGCAAATTTGGATGTGGCTACATCACAAATTATCGGCGCCGCGTTTGGTTCTGCGGGTGAACGTTGTATGGCAGCAGCCGTTGTGGCAGTGGAAGAATCGATTGCCGATGAATTAATTGAAAGATTGAAAAAAGCGGCTGATGATATTGTGATCGGTAATGGGTTGGATGAAGGGGTATTCTTAGGACCGGTTATTCGTGACAATGCGAAACAGCGGACCCTGGGTTACATCGAAGCTGGAATTGAAGAGGGTGCGACATTGCTTCGTGATGGACGCAAGGACGAAGCGGTGAATGGTGAAGGGTATTACGTTGGCCCGACTATTTTTGATAACGTTACGCAAGAAATGAAGATTTGGCAGGATGAAATCTTCGCACCTGTTTTATCGATCGTTCGTGTGAAGGATTTAAGTGAAGGTATTGAATTGGCGAATGCCTCCTCATTTGCCAATGGTGCTTGTCTGTTTACGGATAGTGCATCGGCTGTTCGTCAGTTCCGTGAAAGTATCGATGCGGGAATGCTTGGTGTGAATATCGGAGTACCGGCACCGATGGCGTTCTTCCCATTCTCAGGATACAAAGATTCCTTCTACGGAGACCTTCATGCCAATGGTACAGATGGCGTTGAATTCTATACAAGAAAGAAAATGCTAACTGCTCGTTATGTCTAACATTGATAGGGGATGGAGCCAATCCGTGCTCTATTCCCTTTTTTATTTTTAGAAAAGGATAAGGTTTTTGGTGCCCAAGAAGAGGTAGATTTGGGGAACACGGTCACCAAAAGAGGTGTTTGGTGCCCGAGAAGAGGTAGATTTGGGGAATGCGGTCACCAAAAGAGGTGGTTGGTACCCGAAATATCAAAATAAGAGGGGTTTTAACTACTATGAGTACCATCCGTTTAACGGTTTCACAGGCTCTTGTGAAATTTCTTAATGCGCAATATGTAGAATTTGATAACAAGCAACAACGATTTGTAAAAGGGATATTCACTATTTTTGGTCATGGGAATGTCCTTGGCCTTGGGCAGGCCCTTGAAGAAGATCCTGGTGAACTAGAAGTCTATCAAGGTCGTAATGAACAGGGAATGGCGAATGCCGCGATGGCGTTTGCGAAACAAAAGCATCGGAAACAAATTATGGCATGTACCGCTTCAGTGGGTCCAGGCTCAGCGAATATGATTACCTCTGCGGCGACGTCGACAGCGAACAATATTCCCCTGCTCCTGCTTCCTGGAGATGTGTTCGTCACCCGCCAGCCTGATCCGGTTCTCCAACAAATTGAACAAACACATGATTTATCCATATCCACCAATGATGCATTCCGTGCTGTAAGTAAATATTGGGATCGAGTTAGTCGTCCAGAGCAATTAATGTCAGCGCTTATTAACGCCATGCGTGTGTTAACAAATCCAGCTGATACCGGTGCGGTTACGGTTTCTCTTCCACAGGATGTACAAGGAGAAGCGTGGGATTTCCCAGAATCATTCTTTGCGAAGAGAGTACACCGAATCGAGCGTCGCCAGCCATCAAAAGAAAGCGTTACTGATGCAGTTCAACTTATTCGGTCCAAAAAGAAGCCATTCATGATTTTTGGTGGCGGTGTCCGCTATTCAGAAGCAGCTGAGACTTTCCTTCAATTTGCGAAGAGATTTAACATCCCATTTGGTGAAACCCAGGCAGGGAAAAGCGGAGTCGAAAGCTTTTTGCCTCTTAACCTTGGCGGACTTGGCGTTACTGGGAATTCAGCGGCCAATTCAATTGCAGGAGACGCCGACTTAATCATTGCAGTCGGGACTCGATTTACTGATTTCACAACAGCTTCCAAGCAACTGTTTGCCCATGCGGACGTTTTAACCATCAATATTTCAGAATTCCACGCAGCGAAGCTCGACGCAGTGAAAGTAGTGGCAGATGCCAAGGCTGGACTCGAAGCGATTAAGGATGAACTTGGGGATTATCGCAGTGCTTATAAAAATGAAATTACAGAAGCGAAGGTAGCATGGGAAGAGGAGTTAAACCGACTCACCAGTATCACGTACGGGGAAGGCTTCACACCAGAGGTTGCAGGACATTTGGATGAAACGCTTCCTGAATATAAAGAGGTATTCCGTTCTGCGCTGACACAGACGAGTGTCATTGGCAAGGTGAATGAGCTTATTGATGACAATTCCATCATTGTCGGTGCTTCTGGCAGTTTGCCAGGTGACCTTCAGCGGATGTGGGTTTCAAAGGCGCGTAATACCTATCACATGGAATACGGCTATTCCTGTATGGGATATGAGATTGCGGGTGCGTTTGGGGCAAAGCTTGCACAGCCTGAAAAAGAAGTATACGCGATGTCAGGAGACGGAAGTTATTTAATGCTTCATTCAGAACTCGTGACAAGCGTTCAAGAAGGCAAAAAAATCAATGTCGTTCTGTTTGATAACTCCGGCTTCGGCTGTATTAATAATTTGCAAATGGAAAATGGCATGGGCAGCTTTGCGACGGAATTCCGTAAACGCAATCCTGAAACTGGGAAGCTGGATGGCCCAATCATGACCATCGATTATGCAAAAGTTGCAGAAGGTTACGGAGTCAAAACCTATTCTGTTACTAACATGGAAGAATTAGAAGCAGCACTTATTGATTCGAAAAGGCAGGCTGTCAGCACCTTAATTGATATTAAAGTACTTCCGAAAACCATGACACACGGCTATGAGTCCTGGTGGAATGTCGGCGTGGCTGAGGTTTCGAAAAAAGAAAGTATTCAAGCTGCTTATCAAAATAAAGTATCAAATCTTGTGAAAGCACGTGCTTACTAACTTGAGGGGGAAAACAAATGTTTCAAGATGTGAAGCTGGCGATTGCGCCAATCGGTTGGACCAATGATGATATGCCGGAGCTTGGCGGAGAAATCACGTTTGAGCAATGTGTCAGTGAAATGGCGCTTGCAGGATTTTCTGGCAGCGAGGTAGGAAATAAATATCCACGTGATACAGAAGTATTAAAAAAGGCTTTAGGACTGCGGGGACTTGAAATTGCGAGCGCTTGGTTCAGTGCATTTTTAACGTCAAAGCCATATGAAGAAACTACGAAGGCCTTTATAGAGCACCGGGATTTTTTATATGAAATGGGTGCCAAGGTGATTGTCGTTTCGGAACAAGGCAACAGTATTCAAGGTCAGATGGAGACTCCTCTGTTTGAGCAAAAACCGGTTTTCACGGAGGAAGAATGGACGTTATTAGTAGAAGGCATACACCTTCTCGGGGATCTTGCAGCAGAAAAAGGGATGAAAATTGTGTACCACCATCATATGGGGACGGGGATCCAAACTGCACAGGAGATTGACAGGCTGATGACAGACACTGATCCAAAAAAGGTTTCGCTCCTCTACGATACAGGACATCTTGTTTTTTCAGGAGAAAATCATTTGCACGTCCTGGAAAAGCATATGGATCGAATTCACCATGTTCATTTGAAAGATGTTCGAATTGATGTAGCCAATGAGGTTCGTGAAGGGAAGTTAAGCTTCCTTCAAGCTGTAAAAGAAGGAGTTTTTACTGTTCCGGGTGATGGTGTGATTGACTTTAAGCCTGTATTTGAAAAATTGGAAGGTGCTGGTTATAAAGGATGGTTTGTGGTCGAGGCCGAACAAGATCCAGCTAAGGCCAACCCTTTAGAATATGCGTTAAAAGCACGAGACTATATCCGTGAGCAAAGCGGGCTATAAAGGAGAAGTAAGATGCCATTAGTAAAAATGAAAGAGATTCTCACTCATGCTGAGGAAAATGGGTACGGTGTTGGGGCGTTTAGTGTGGCGAACTTTGAAATGGTCATGGGAGCGGTAAAGGCGGCGGAAGAACTCCGCTCCCCGCTTATTTTACAAATTGCGGAGGTACGTTTGAAACACTCGCCCTTGCATATAATTGGCCCTGCGATGGTGGCGGCAGCAAAGAATGCCAGTGTTCCGGTTGCGGTCCACTTTGACCATGGCTTAACAGAAGAAAGAATTCGCGAAGCGCTGAAAATCGGTTTTTCTTCCATTATGTATGACGGCTCTCATCATCCCCTGGATAAAAATATTTCGGAAACGAAGAAGATGGCTGCCATTGCTCGTGAATATGGGGCTACGGTGGAAGCTGAAATTGGTCAGGTAGGCGGCAGTGAAGATGGATCGGTTGACTTGGAAGTGTTGATCACATCGACGGAACAAGCCGTGAAGTTTGCTGCTGAGACGAAGGTTGACGCACTCGCCCTTGCGATTGGGAATGCGCATGGTGTCTATAAAGGTGAACCTAACTTGCGAATTGACCGATTAGAAGAGATTAACAGTTTAGTAGACATTCCATTGGTTCTTCATGGTGGTTCGGGAATATCTGAAGCTGATTTTCGCACCTGCATTTCTAATGGAATTCGAAAAATAAATGTCGCGACTGCTACTTTTAATAGAGTTGTTGATGCTGTTAATACCCAGGCGCCATTTAAGGATTATTTTTCCTACCATGAAAGCGTGATTGCAGCTGCGGCAGAAAATGTGAAAAAACATATGGAAATGTTCGAAAGTGTTGGGCGGGTAAAGGAGGAAATACTCAATGTATGAAAAATTAGGTGACTTACAGCCTGGATATACAAAGATAACAGATATGGAAGATAAGCATCCTGATATGCTTCAGGATATCGGTATTTATACGTTAGCAAAAGGGGAAACGGTAACACTCTCAGATGGAAAGAACGAGTCAGCGATCCTTCCGCTTGAAGGCGAGGTTATTCTAGAGTGGAATGGAAACTCTCAAGAAATCAAACGCGATAGCGTTTTTGAAGAAGATCCATGGTGCTTGCACATTCCAAAAGGCGTTGAGGTAAAGATCACAGCGCTTTCCAGCAGTGAGGTCCTTGTCCAAAAAACAGATAATGATATTGTTTTTGATGCAAAACTATACACACCTGAGGATTGCCAAAGCACCGTTGCAGGTGAAGGCGTATGGAATGGAACGGCGGAACGGGTGATCCGAACGATTTTTGACTACAGCACTGCACCCTACTCCAATCTTGTGATTGGAGAGGTGATTTCATACCCTGGCCGCTGGTCCAGCTTCCCGCCGCATCACCATGATCAGCCTGAAGTGTATTATTATCGTTTTAATAAGCCACAAGGATTTGGTTGTGCGATGGTAGGACCTGAAGCGTATCGTGTCGAACATAATAGTTACATCACGATTCCAGGTGAATTGGATCATCCACAAGCGACGGCACCTGGTTATGCCATGTACTTCTGCTGGATGATTCGACACCTCGAACATAATCCGTGGACTGACCGAATTATGGAAGAAGAACATAAGTGGCTGCTTGAGCCAGGGGTGAAAATCTGGCCGGAAAAGTAAGTGGTGACAGGCACGTAGAAGCTAGTAATCAGGAGGATGACTCATGATCAAAACAGTAAAAAAATATCAGTATGCTCCACCTAAAAACGGTTATCCTGAATGGAATAATAATCCGGAAACCTTTCAATTGAATCGTTTAAATGCACACGCGACCCTCATGCCGTATAAGACGCTGGAAGAAGCATTACAAGGAATTCGGAACTTTTCCAGCTATTATCATTTTTTGAATGGAGATTGGAAGTTTCACTTCTCTGAAAATCCAGATCAGCGGATTCGAGGTTTTTATGAATCAGAATACGACGATACTTCTTGGAATGAAATCAAGGTTCCTTCCCATTGGCAGCTACAGGGTTATGATTACCCGCAGTATACAAACATTACTTACCCGTGGGAAGGCAAGGAAGATATTAAGCCTCCATTTGCTCCGACAAAATATAATCCTGTTGGGCAGTATCGAACCACTTTTAGTGTTCCGAAAGGGTGGGAGAGTCAGCCTGTTTATCTTCACTTTCAAGGGGTCGAGTCTGCCTTTTATGTGTGGGTGAATGGGGAATTGGTTGGGTACAGTGAAGATACCTTTACGCCTGCAGAATTTGATTTGACGCCTTATCTCATTGAGGGTGAAAATCTTCTCGCGGTCGAGGTGTACCGCTGGTGTGATGCCAGCTGGCTGGAGGACCAGGATTTTTGGAGAATGAGCGGAATTTTTCGTGATGTCTATTTGTACTCGTCTCCAGAGGTTCATATTCGAGATTTCTTTGTTACCACTGATCTCGATGAAAACTATGAAAATGCACAGTTGAAAATTCAAGCAAAGGTAAGCAACTATTTCGAACGTCAGGTGGGCAGCATTACATTTGAAGCGATGCTGTACGATGGGGAAAAGAGAGAAGTTTTGGCTGAGAAACTGCGCTTCACTGCCAATCTGGATGGGAAAGCAGAAGTGGACGTTACCGTATCTGAACTAGTAGAAAATCCTCTGAAGTGGAGTGCTGAGAAGCCTAATCTGTATACACTTGTTTTAAGTTTAGTAGATCAAAAGGGGTCTCTCATTGAAACGGAAAGCTGCAAGGTCGGTTTCCGCAAATTTGAGCTAAAAGACGGACTGATGAAGATCAATGGACAAAGGATTGTCTTTAAAGGTGTGAACCGTCATGAATTTGAAGCGGAAAAAGGACGTGCTGTGAATTATGAGGATATGCTGGCCGATATCAAATTAATGAAACAGTTTAATATCAACGCCGTCCGCACCTCGCATTATCCCAATCATCCATTATGGTACGAATTGTGTGATGAATATGGTCTCTATGTGATTGATGAAAACAATCTTGAAACGCATGGTTCCTGGATCTATGGGCAAGTTGAGGAAGGCGATACCGTCCCTGCCAGCAAGCCGGAATGGACAGAAAACGTTCTGGATCGCTGTAATTCTATGTTTCAACGGGATAAAAATCACCCATCGATTTTAATTTGGTCTCTCGGGAATGAATCGTGGGGCGGAGATAATTTTCTGAAGATGCACCAATTTTTTAAAGAAAATGATCCTTCAAGACTTGTGCATTATGAGGGTGTGTTCCATCACCGGAAGTCACAAGCCGCTTCTGATATTGAAAGTACGATGTATGCAAGACCTGATGATGTCGAGAAATATGCGCGGAATAATCCGACTAAACCGTATATTCTTTGTGAATATAGCCATGCGATGGGGAACTCTTGCGGAAATCTGTTTAAGTATTGGGATCTGTTTGATAAATATCCGATTCTTCAAGGCGGGTTCATTTGGGACTGGAAGGATCAGGCGTTAAGGACTCAAACAGAAGACGGCATTGAGTATTTGGCTTATGGCGGCGATTTTGGTGACACCCCGAATGACGGAAACTTCTCGGGGAATGGTCTGATTTTTGCAGATGGAAGGATTACACCTAAGATTTATGAAGTCAAAAAGTGCTATCAAAATGTGAAGTTTAAAGCTGTGGATTTAGATAAAGGTGAAGTAGAAGTCATCAATCAAAACCTATTCAGTGATCTTAGTGAGTATGAACTGAAGTGGGAATTATTGAAAAACGGACAGGTCTGTGAGACAGGGGATATGAGTGTAGAGGTACAGCCAAGTCAATCATCTGTGGTTACACTTTCCTATTCCTTGCCTGTAAAACGAGAGGCTGAATATATTTTAACTGTTTCTCTTCATTTAAAGGAGGAAACACCTTGGGCTGAAAAAGGCCATGAAGTTGCCTTTGAACAGTTTGTTTTTCCTTTTGAAAAGGTTTCAAGCAGCCCCCTTGGGTACCCAGAGGTAAAGGTTGTGGAAAGTGATGCTGGGCTGCAGGTACAGGGTAAGGATTTTGCTGCAGCATTCAATACTGTTCTGGGGGAATTGGTGTCGTATTCCTATAAAGGACAGGAGCTGTTAAAGAGTGGTTTTGAACCGAACTTCTGGCGGGCTGCCACAGATAATGATTTCGCCAAAGGCATTGGAATGTCGGTAGTGTCACAAACGTGGAGAGAAGCAGGGAAAAATAGAGCCTTAAAGAACTTTCAATTTTTCAAAAAGGGCAACGGAGTCCAGGTTGAGGCAGCGTTTCAGTTAGCTACGACTGTTCCAACTCAATGTTTCATTACCTATGAGATTTCTGCGAATGGTCAGATTCAGGTGACGCAGACGCTTGTCCCTGGTGAAGGATTGCCGGAAATTCCGGAAATCGGGATGATAGTGACCCTTGACCCAACGTTCGAGAACATCACATGGTATGGGAAAGGGCCACATGAAAGTTATTGGGATCGCTCAACAGGAGCTAAGATTGGGACGTATAGCGGTAAAGTAAAAGATCAGTATGTTCCTTATTTAAAACCACAGGAATGTGGCAATAAAACAGATGTTAGATGGGCCGCGATTACGAACAATGAAGGAATCGGCCTGCTGATAAATGGACTGCCCACTCTTGAAGTAAATGCTTTGCCATATACCCCGCATGAGCTTGAGCAGCATGACCACGGATATAAATTACCAGAAAGCGATAAAGTCGCACTACGAATCAACTATAAACAAATGGGCGTCGGAGGGGACGATAGCTGGGGGGCAAAAACACATCCAGAGTTTACCTTGTACGCCAACCGAACATATACCTACTGCTTTACACTGCAAGGGATCGAAATGTAGTGAGCGGGAGCCAGGGGGGGCGGTTCCTGCGGACCAACCAGCTTGCTTCTTGTCCCATTTTTATATGAAAGTTAAGAGGGAGAATATACATGACCACTACTAAAGCAAAAATGATTTTAGAAAAAGACTTTAAAGTCTCCGAGATTGATAACCGCATTTACGGTTCTTTTATTGAACATTTAGGTCGTGCGGTTTATGGCGGTATCTATGAGCCAGGGCATCCTCAGGCTGATGAAAATGGCTTCCGTCAGGATGTCATCGAAATGGTGAAAGAACTTCAGGTTCCATTAATCCGTTATCCTGGCGGTAACTTTGTATCCGGTTATAACTGGGAAGATGGGGTTGGTCCGGTGGCATCACGTCCACGCCGGTTGGAATTGGCGTGGCGTACGACTGAAACGAATGAAATCGGCACCAATGAGTTCATGAAATGGGCTAAGCAGGTGAATGCCGAAGTGAACATGGCGGTGAACCTTGGAACCCGCGGTATTGATGCGGCCAGGAATTTAGTAGAGTACTGTAATCATCCTGGCGGTTCTTACTATAGTGATCTACGAATCTCTCATGGGGTGAAGGAACCTCATAAGATCAAAACATGGTGTCTCGGTAACGAAATGGACGGCCCTTGGCAAATCGGTCACAAGAATGCAGTCGAATACGGACGGATTGCTCAAGAAGCGGCAAAAGTGATGAAATGGGTGGACCCGTCGATTGAGCTCGTTGCGTGCGGTAGCTCAAGCAGAACCATGCCTACGTTTGCGGAGTGGGAAGCCACTGTTCTTGATCATACGTATGACCATGTCGATTATATCTCTCTTCACCAATATTATGGAAATCGAGACAATGATATTGCCAACTACCTGGCGCTTTCCCTTGAAATGGATGATTTCATTCGTTCTGTGATTTCGATTGCTGACTATATTAAAGCGAAAAAGCGTGGCAAAAAGAATATTAATCTAGCATTTGACGAGTGGAATGTTTGGTACCACAGCAATGATGCAGATAAAAAGATTGAGCCTTGGAGTATCGCTCCTCCACAGCTTGAAGATCATTATACGTTTGAGGATGCTTTATTGGTTGGCTGTATGTTGATTACGATGTTAAAGCATGCGGACCGATTAAAGATTGCCTGTCTTGCTCAATTGGTGAATGTCATTGCGCCGATTATGACTGAAAGCGGCGGCGGAGCGTGGAAACAAACGATTTTCTATCCATATATGCATGCGTCTGTTTTTGGCAGAGGGGTAGCATTGAATCCTATCATTTCTAGTCCTAAATATGATAGTAAAGACTTCACAGATGTTCCTTACTTAGAATCTACTGCGGTTTACAATGAGGAAAATGAACAGCTGACTATTTTTGCGGTCAATCGCCATTTAGAAGAAGGTTTGGAATTAGCGGTAGATATCCGCAACTTCGAAGGCTATGAAGTCCTTGAACATATCGTTCTTGAAAATGATGACCTTAAGCTTAGAAACTCAGCAAAAGGAACACCTGTTGAGCCACATTCCAATGGTAATGCCAAGTCCGATAATGGCGGAGTATCAGCGGTACTTCCTAAGTTATCTTGGAATGTCATCCGATTGGCAAAGCGTAAGTGATTGTAACCTTGGAATTGTTCTGATGGTTCTTTTCTCTTTGGGATTCTTAGTAAATTGGGATTTCCAGGCATAAAGGAGTCACTGTAGTTGGCTCCCATCAATGAATTTGTTCAAATAGAGAAACTTTTAATGGATATAGAATAGAAGGAACGGGTTTTTGCTCACACTAGCTGTGCAAGACCCCGTTCCTTTTTACTTATTTGGATTTTCTAATGCAATTTACATTGGGATATTGCCCCATATTGTTGTGTCGATATGAGAAGCAGATGCCCTTGAATTTGACCGCGAGAACCGTCCCCACGGTTTATATTTTTACCGGTATCGGCTTTCTTTTATCAAATTTGTAGATATAGTTGAATCCACAATCCTTTGCCAGTGATAGGGCGTCGGAGAAGTTGGCTCCAACGGTATCGGCGCTGTGCGAGTCAGATCCGATCGTTAAGATTTCCCCACCGAGATCTTTATACAGCTGGATAATTTCGATGGAGGGCATTGTCTGTCTTAGACTCGTCTTGAGTCCAGAGGTATTAATCTCGATTCCTATGTTTCTATCAATCACTTTCTTCAAAATGGCCTCGATGATTTCTTGATGTTCTAGAAATTCATATAGACCGTGTTCCTTATAGGCGTACCGTTTCATTAAATCGAAATGGGCGATCACATCGATATCTGCTGTACATACCATCTGATATAGTTCGTTGAAATAGTGAGTATAGGCTTCTACACTATGATCTTTGAGAGCAATACGAAGTTTTTGGTTGTTGAGATTATGGACGGAACCTAAAATGAAATCTAAGTTTAGCGGCTGTAGTGTTTCATCATATTGGTCTTTCAGCAGATGGGGCTCACAAAGTTCGATTCCGGCTTTTATGATTAATTGGCTGTGAAATTGTTCCTGACAAGAATGAATTTCATTCAAGTAATCTTCAAAAACGATGTGACCGTAGGTAGGTGCCAGTGGGTTAACCGAGAAATGTTCGGTAAAGCAAATTTCCTGAATCTCGTTTTCTATCGCCTTTTTGCATACATCTACCATACGAGCGGTGGAGTCAAAGGAATGGTTAGTATGATGATGGTAGTCCATAATGTACATATTTTCCAATCTCCTAGTATTCTTTTAAAATTTACTATAGGGAATATATTCACAGTTGTCCAATGTTAAAGGTTAGAAATAAGACCAGATGATTCAGTTGCAATACCAGCATTTAAAGGCTGTGTATCTTCGAAGAGATATAGCTTTGATGAATGTATCTTATGGAAACCAGGCAGGTTATTGGAGGAAAAGTGATAATTTTCCTACTAGGTCTCAACAGACTTCTGGGATGCTGCAATATATTGTTTGGACATCATTGGAAGTAGAAGGAATTTGGGTCAAGCTTACAGCACTATTATCCCTTAAAATCCGTTTGGGTGCTCAGGAATTTAGTAATAGTCTGGATTAATAAGAGTCATTCTTGTAGTATGGGTATATACTTTACTGACAACCAGAAACAGGAGGAGAAGATTTGTATAAATTAGTAGCAATTGATATTGATGGAACATTGATGAATGATCGTAAAGAAATTACAAAAGAAGTAAATGACGCCATTCAAGCGGCCAAGGCAAAAGGAGTCAAGGTGGTAATTTGTACGGGGCGTCCCATCGTCGGTGTCCAATCGATCATTGAGGAATTGAAATTAAATGATGAAGACGAATATGTGATTACCTTTAATGGTGCGCTTGTGCAAAATACATACAACCAGGATGTTGAATCCCAAATTACCTTAAACTATGAAAACTTAAAAGAGCTATACGACTTAAGTCTAAGACTCAATTCACCGCTCCATTTCTTTGATACCGAAAATCTTTTTACACCTAATCGAGAGATCAGCAAATACACCATTCATGAAGCCCATATCAATCAAATTCCTCTTCATTACCTGCCAATGGATGAAGTAGCAAAGGATATGGTGATCCCAAAGGTAATGTTTATTGATGAACCGGAACGTTTGGATACGATAATTGGTAATATCCCTGAAGAATTCTGGGACAAATATACATTCGTTAAAAGTACTCCGTTCTTCTTGGAAATCCTTGACCCTAGCGTCAGCAAAGGAAATGCAGTCAAACTGCTAGCCGAAAAGCTTGGGATTACACGGGAAGAAGTCATCTGCATCGGCGATGGCGAAAACGACCTAAGCATGATTGAATACGCCGGCTGCGGCGTGGCCATGGCCAATGCAGTATCAGTAGTAAAAGAAGCAGCCCAATTCCATACACTATCCAATAATGAAAATGGAGTGGCCTATGCGATAGAAAAGTTAGTGCTGGGGTGAACCGTGAACCGTGGGGACGGTTCTGATGGCTTTTTTTCTCAAGAGTTTTCTTAGTGTATAAGAATTCTCAGGTATGGAAGCGGTTAGTATGCAGTGTTCATTTATGAGTACCGCAAGAACCGTCCCTCTGGATTTTATATAAGGAGGAATACGTTGTGATAATGGAACATGTAGGGATTATGGTTAAGGACATGGATGAGTCTTTAAACTTTTATCAAAATATCCTTGGTTTAGAGTTAAGAAGTAGAGAGTGGTTAAATGATAGTATTGAGCTTGCATTTTTATTTTTTCCAGAGCAGCCGAGTGTAGAGGTTGAGCTTGTGTATGGCGGCCCTGTTGAGAATGAAGGAATCGTGAACCATTTGGCCTTTAGGGTTGAAAACATTGAAGCTGAACTCGCACGCTTTAAAGAAGCAGGCGTCAAATTAGTAGATGAAGAACCTCGAAGCATTTTGAACAATACCGTTAAGATCTCCTTTTTCCAGGGTCCGAATGGTGAGAAGCTAGAATTAGTAGAAAGATAAGTAAATATTTCAGTCACCTAACTAAGTAAGAGAGTGGTTCACCGCTCTCTTTTTTTGATGAGAAATTTGATCTGAAGTTTGCTTTTGTAATAGGTCGTTTTGTGTTGTTCTTTGTAGAAGGAAAGTTCAAATAAGTGCTATTTTTTCAGTTAAAATAGAATATGAAAAACTATCTTTAGTAGTAAAGCCCCTAATTATGATTGAAGAGAAGACAGTTAATTTATCGCGGGCGAAGGGGGAGAAAAGGATGGAAAAGGAAATAACGAAGTTTAGTATTAAACATCCGACATTAGAAGATGCTCAAGCCATTACCGATTTGGTGGCATTGTGTGATATCGAGGACATTGGTGAACCGGATATTACCTTGTCAGATGTTCTTGATATGTGGAATTCCATTCCAATCGATACAAATGCATGGATTGCACTGTCGGAAACGAGCGAAATCATTGGGTATGGGTTTGTTGAAGAAACAGGGGCAAACAGAATGGATACATGTGTATTTGTCCACCCACAGTTTAAAAATCAAGGAATTGGTTCGCTTTTACTAAGTAAAGTGGAGGAGCGCGCCCATATTCTTGCGAAAGGAAAAGAGGGGGAGCAAAAGTTAATGAACCAGCTTTCCTTCACCAATAAGACCGCGAGAAAATTAGTGGAGGCTCAGGGATATCAATTCAGCCGGCTGTATGAACGGATGAAAATACAGTTAGAAGAGCAGCCTAAACAGCACCCTTTACCAGAGGGCTTGACGTTACGTCCTTTTCAACCTAATCATGATGAAGAGAAGATATTCTCACTTTACGACGAAACCTTCCGGGATACATGGGGGTATACCAAGAAGGATTTCTCCAATTGGATTTCACAAAAAAAGGCAGACGGGTACGATCCTAGTCTTTGGTTTCTAGTATGGAAGGACTCTGAGCCAGTAGGATTTCTTATGAGTAGAATGCAGGAGGATGGATTATTCATCGACTTACTCGGTGTCAAACGAGAATATCGAAAACATGGAATCGGGAAGGCATTGCTGCTACATACCTTTGGGATCGCTTACCAACGTAATCAAAAAACGGTTCTATTATATGTAGACAGTGATAGCCTAACCAATGCGAATATGTTATACCAGTCAGTGGGGATGAGACCTCATTCACAAACAGCAGTTTATATGAAGGAACTTTGATCTCTAGGTTATGATATATACCTGGGAGCAAATAAGAAATCATAAATACGAGTGCATGGTGAAGCTCGATATTTGTCGATGATGGATAGGTTTCAGTATACCTAAACAATGATAGAATTGTAGGTGCAGCTGAATAAGTTGGGGTGGTGGTTGTCGTCTTCTTTCGGTTTTAGGAAAGGAGGTGATAATCATGGAGACATTTCTTGAAATTCTACGAGAAGTTCTAAAGGGGATTATGCGTGAAGTAGGTGCATATCTTTTTCGGAAGAATGTTCTTGAAGACAGGAAAACCACCCTACGCCGTCGCAAGCACAAGGGTGGTTCAGATAAAATATAAACATTGACTACCACTACCCTTACGGTAGAAGCTGCATGGAGAAGTGTTACTAGCACTTCTCTTTTTTAGTATATGCCCATTATACACAAAATTATTCCAATTGAGAAGGGGAACACGATGGGGACGTATCTACAGACTTTTTCTCTTCAGGTTTCTAGTAAATTAGTATATTGCGGGATAATAACGGTTACGATAAATTAGTCGACAGTGATTATTGAAAGGTTAAAGTGGAAGGCACCCGTAGGAACCGTCCCCATTGCCTCCCCCGAGCCTTTCTATTAAAAAACTTTATGTGTATTTTTGGTTAATGCCCCTAGTTCGTAAAGGATTGCTGCGTCACTATTTTCACACCAAAGCTCTTTCACTTTTCCATCTTCAAAGGTGAAAATCATGATACCTGTTTCTTTGACACGTTGGTTTTCTGAAGTGATGTTGAACCAGCCTCCCTTATAGGTCATCCAGCCTGTGTAACGAACGACTAGTTTATTCCCTTGCTCAATAAGGTCATCGATTACCCATTCATCATCTTGAAAAACTGAACGATACCATGACATGAAATCCTTCATCTTTTCTCTTGTATTATCACCATTTCTTGAATGATATAAAAAGTCAGGTGTTGTCAGTTCATCTAAAACATCTAAATTACCCCTAGTAAAATATTCATTAAACCACCTTTCAGCGGTGATCCTTTTTTCAATGCCACTCATCTATACCCCTCCAAGACCTTCATTTTCTGTTTTTATTTTAACATAATATGGAATTGTACAGGGGCAATTCTTAAGGGAACAATCGGAAGTTTTGCACGTGGAAAAGCCCAACTAGTTGATAGGAACTAGTCGGGCATTGGTGCAATCTTGTGGTAAAGTCATTTGATATTACTCTCGGTTTTCATATTTCATTTTGTGTATTTCTTTGTATCTATTCATTTCATTTCTTGTTTTCAGTTCTGTTGAGGAATATGATCTCCATGAAGTTTTCCCGGACCGGAAATCATTCCAAATTTTATATCCGTAGTAAATGGCTAAACAACCTACTAAAATAAAAATATATCCCATTTTAAAAGCCCCCCCTTCTATTTTATTGTTTGGGACCAATGCTCTTGTAAAATTTGACCTAGGATTTTTTTCGAAGATTAGTAGAGAAACATCTTAAAAAACTAATGAGAAGCTGTTAAGTCTGGAGAAGAGGGGGCTCTGATAGCATTTTTCTCATTTTCTAATTATATGCCTCATCATAAACAATAAATTACTTTTTTACAATTTAATTCCATTGTGAAAAGTTATCTTGTTACAGAGATCAATCCATGTCTATCGCTTTCGTTTCCGTTCATTTGATTTTTTAATTTTCATGATTTTCGTTGAGGGCTGTTTCCGTATCCATTTCATGTAGCGGGATAGTTGGTCATCTTTTTTTAATTCAGGTATGGTTGTTAGACGTGCCGCGATTTCTGCATTTGTGTAAAGAGCATGAATCTGTTTATGACAGGGAATACACAGGTTTGCTGTAGGACCAAAGGTGCCGCCCATTTCTTTCGGCAACAGATGATGGACTGTCGTCTCCACTTCACTTCGCTCACAAAGTTCACATGTACCCATACTCTTGCCTCCTGATATTCCCATCGTAATTCAATCCAACAGGAAAAAGTCCATTTTTTATAATTATTTGCATACTTGCCTTCGTGCATTCATGCTAAGCATTTATACCAAGACGTATATAAAGCGGCAGTAAGTGTTTATGTTAAAGAAATTCATGGAACGATTTTGAAAGTGAAGTTACGACTATGAAAAATATCCTATAAACCTTTGAAAGGGCTTACAAAAATAGGTTTATAGACTCTTTGAACAACTTGTCATTTTGGATATAATCCCCAGTATAGGAATGAATATCTAATTCGCATGTTACTGATTCGATCAGGCAGGGCGGCGCTTAGTGATGGGAATCTCCCCGTTGCTTAGTGTTGTCCTGCTTTTTTTGGTCGTGTCTATGGAAACGGTTCTCCTGGAATTCTCCATAAAACCTTGAGAGCCGGAGCACCATTGAACCTGAGGTTCGTCCCTGGTTGTTCAAAATGATAATAGTAGAGGTGATTAAGTTGGCAAAAAGTAAAAGGTTAAAGGCCGTTGTTTCAGCTTGTTTGGTATCCGGGTTATTGGTACCGCTGGATATTCCATACATAGGGAAGGCAAAAGCGAGCGAAAACTACAAAATGACTGTATCCCCCATCCCGAAATCATTAGAAGAAACAGGCAAAGGCTTTCCACTCAATCCAAAAGTAGGATTGGTTACAGAAAAAGGAACCGATTCTTCGGCGATTGCCGAATTGAAGCAGGCCCTGAAGGAGGCAGGAGTAACCACGATTGTTGAGAGTGATATCAATGAACCTAAGCTTCAGGCACCTGTCATCATTTGGCTGGGTAAGTTCTCGGACCCTGACGAATTGAAAACCATTCAGCAGCACACCGGCTTAGAGGACTTGGAGATGACGAAAAAAGAAGGGTATATAGTCGCTTCCAAGCACGGGACCCAGGATAAGAAACATATTGTCATTTCCGGACATGATGATTCAGGTACCTATTACGGGTCACAAACCTTCGAACAAATCATAGTCGAGCGCAAAGGAAGTGACTGGATTCCTGAGGTTGAAATTAAGGACTGGCCAACGATGCCAATCAGGGGCTCGATTGAAGGCTTTTATGGTGCGCCATGGTCCCATGAAGACCGCTTAGGCCAGCTAGAATTTTACGGCGAGCATAAGATGAACAGCTATATTTATGCCCCAAAGGATGACCCTTACCACCGCGAAAAATGGAAAGAGCCGTATCCGGCGGATAAGTTAGCGGAGATTGCCGAACTCGTTCAGGCAGCACACGATAACCATGTCGATTTTACCTTTGCGATTTCGCCGGGGAATACCATCACGTATTCCAGTGAGGCTGACCTTCAGGCTTTGATTAATAAGGCACAAAGCATGTGGGATATCGGCGTGAGATCGTTTGCTTTATTCCTCGATGATATTGATCCTAATCTCCGTTCACCTGAAGATAGAGCGATGTTTGGCAGCGATCCAAACCCGCCGGCAGCGGCACAGGCATATCTATTAAATCGGTTCAATGAAGAATTTATTCAAAAACATGAGGGTGCGGAGCGTTTAATCACGGTGCCGACTGATTATTATCAGGAGGGTACTACTCCTTACCGGGAACGTTTTGCACAGCTGGTTCAGCCTGACATTATTGTACAATGGACAGGAATTGGTGTCGTTGCTCCTACTATTACCTCGGAGGATGCCGATAAAATCCATGAAATTTTCAAACACGATTTATTGATTTGGGATAATTATCCGGTGAATGATTTTGACCGAAACCGGTTGTTCCTTGCACCACTGACAGGCCGGGACTCTGATTTAACAGAGGAACATGGAGTGATTGGCCTAACAGCTAACCCGATGAATGAGGCAGAGGCTTCGAAGATCCCATTGTTTACCGTTGCGGATTATACGTGGAATCCTGAAGCCTATGACCCGATTGACTCATTGAAGCGGAGCCTGATGGAATTTGCTCCAGCGGCGTACGAACCATTAAATCTTTTAGTGGAAGCCTCGTATGCCACTAGTCTTAATAGCAACCAGGAGCCAATTTCGGAGAGATTAAAGCCATTAATTCAGGAGTTTTGGGCCTCAGTGGAAGCCAAGGACAGTCAGGGAGTTTCCGAGGCTGGCACTGCTCTGTTAGATGAATTCCGCAAGCTGAAGGAGGCGCCTGGCCAGCTGCGTAATAAGGTGAATAATCCGAACTTCTTGAAAGAGGTGGATGGATATTTAAACAAACTGGAGTTAATTGGACAAACGGGTGAAAATGCCGTTAACATGGTGCTGGCTCAACAGAGCGGGAATAGTGCTGAAGCTGCTGCAGCAAAATTGGCTCTGCAGGAATCAATGGCAGCGATGGACAAAATCCCGCAGAAGTTAAGTATAGGTGTAGTTCCGACGTTCCTAGACCGTGCGCTTAACGGGAAGAATTTAGCGGAAGGAAAACAGGCCACGGCATCATCAAGCGAAGTCGACTGGCTGACACCAGACCTGGCTGTAGACGGCAACAATAACACCAGATGGGCGTCCCTGTACACAGATAATCAATGGATAACTGTTGACTTAGGGCAGGTGTATGCCATTGATAAAGTGAAACTAAACTGGGAAGCAGCTTATGGAAAACAATATAAAATTCAGGTATCAACAGACGGCAGCCAGTGGACAGACGTTCACACAGAACTAAACAGCAACGGCGGAATCGATGAAATTCAGTTCCCAACAGTCGATGCCCGATATGTTAAAATGCAGGGCATCAAACGAGCCGGCGGCTGGGGATATTCATTGTACGAAATCAGCGTTTTTGAAAGACAAAACTAAGACCGCGGGGACGGTTCTAATGGCTTTTTAATTGGTGGTATTGATATTGATGGCACCTACCTAGTAAGTGTCATCAATATGTATAAATGAAACGAGAATACAAATAAGTATGGTACATGTAGTGAGAAGCAATTTTACTATACTTCTAGGTTCGCCAAAAAAAGTTTATCAGCCATGGTAGCAGCATCACATACTGTGAAGGTATTTTTCATTGAACCATTTTAAGATTTGAGAGATACCTAACTATAATCGAACCATGAGAACCGTCCCCATGGCACAAAAGGAGGCGTAAATGATGTGGAAAAAGGCGGTCGGTGGAGTTTTATCTTTGCTTATGACTTCGACCTTATCAGTTGGTGGTATTTCTGAAGTTCAGGCAGCAAACTCTGAATTGCCCTTAGGGGATAGTAGTACTAGTAGTAGTAGAGTAGTTCCAATGCCTCAACATGTTGAGGGGAAAAGTGGATCATTACAAATTAGTGACTCTGTAAATATTTTAGGAGAAGACGCTGCAGATCGAGACGCAATAGCTAGTTTAAAAGAATTTTTACTAGCCAATCATGTTGAGGTTAATGCGGATTTCGATAGTGAGGCACCTACGATTGTGTTAGGTGAAGGAGATCATCTTGAATCAAAGCTAGAGAGTTTAGAAAATCAGCTTAACATTCCGGATGGGACAGAATTAAAAGCTGAAGGTTATGCGTTAGCAGTTAATTCTGGAGAAAATGATCTAAGTAATGGTGGAATCATCTTTATCAAGGGAAAAGACGGTGACGGTACGTTTTATGGTGTGAAAACCCTGATTCAACTTGCACAGAGGCAAGCTGACTCCCTCGTATTTAATAATGTACTGATTACAGATGAACCGTCAATGAAGGTAAGAGGAATCATAGAAGGCTTTTATGGTAACCCATGGAGTCATGAAGACCGCCTCGATCAAATAAAGTTTTATGGCGATTATAAAATGAATACTTACATCTATGCACCGAAAGACGACCCTTATCATCGTGAAAAATGGCGGGAACCCTATCCGGAAAATGAGATGGCACGCATGAAAGATTTAATTGATACAGCAAGGGAAAACAAGGTGGATTTTACATTTGCTATTTCTCCAGGTATTGATATTCAAATGGATGGGGAACGTGGTGAGGAAGATTTTCAAGCGCTGCTTTCGAAAAGTGAATCACTTTACAATATGGGGGTCCGAAGATTTGCAATCTTGTTTGATGATATTTCTAATAAACAAGGAGCTGAGCAAGCCAATCTATTAAACCGTTTTAACGATGAATTTATAAAAGTAAAAAATGATGTGAAACCTCTTATCACTGTTCCGACAGAGTATGATACTCATTTAATGGGTGAAATTGGTGAGTTAAGTGCTTATACGAAGGCGTTCTCTGAGACGCTTGATAAAGATATTAAGGTCATGTGGACGGGGCAGGCGGTTGTTTCAGAGTCACTTCCGTTAGAAAATGTTGAATTTATGCGTGAAGTATATGGGGACCGGATTGGTATTTGGTGGAATTATCCTGTTTCGGATTATTTGAGGGCAAAGCTTGCCCTTGGTCCGATAGTTGATATTGATACTGGACTGGAAGGGAAACTTGATTTCTTTACCATGAACCCCATGGAGCATGCCTATCTTTCTAAAATTTCCTTGGCGACAGGGGCTGATTATTCTTGGAATATTTCAGAGTATGACTCTGATCAATCATGGAATCGTTCCATTGAACTCCTATTTCAAGACCTTGCCCCTGAGATGAAAACTTTCGCTAATCATTCTTCTCGGATGACTGGTTCGTGGAGTGTTGGGCGTGGAGATGCAGTATTTGTACGAAACACAATGGAACAATTTTGGTCAAAGATATCCAAAAGACAAGATGCAACACAAGAAATCAATTTTTTAACAAAGGAGTTTGCTGATATGGTCAAAGCGGCAGACACCTTGAAGGAAGAATTGCCGCTAGAATTCTTATCTGAAGCTGAAGCAAGTTTGGACAAACTAAAATTATTGGGGGAAACCGATCAATTAGCGTTGGATTTGGTTCTCGCTAAAAAAAATAATGAGAATGATAAATATACCGAATTAAAAAATCAAATTGAAGCCAGATTACCTTCACTAAATAGAGGGAATAGAGTTTCTGAAGAAACAGCGCTCGCCTTTATTAAGGAGGCCCTTGAATATGACCCATTACCAGTTGCTTCTTTCGAAGTCTCTAAAACGTTAGTGGTTCCAGGGGAAGAAATACAGTTAAAAAATACGAGTTCCCTTACTACGGAAGAAGTAGAATGGACGTTTGAAGGGGCTAAGGTCGAGAAAAGTACGGAACAAAACCCGACAGTTGTATATGAAAAAGAAGGGATCTATACCGTTAAACTTGTGGGTAAAAACCCTCTTGGGATAGATGAAGTGATTCAAGAAGACCTTGTAACTGTTACCAATCTCGCAAACAAAGAGACTGTCAATCTTGCCCTTGGTAAAGCAGCTACTGCTTCTAGATCCTGTGCTCCCTCGGAAGGCCCTCAATATGCAGTGGATGGGAACGTAAATACAAAATGGTGTGGTAATGGTTCTGGTACACACCAATTAACGGTTGATTTAGGAGAAATCAATGTAGTAAGTGAAATAGTGATGAAGCATGCTGAAGAAGGTGGAGAGCCATCAGCAAGTAATACGTTAGCTTACCGCGTCCTCATGAGTGAGGATGGTGTGAATTTTAAAGAAATAGTCAAGGTTACTGACAATAAGGGTGGTATATCCAAGGATCAAGTTCCCGTTACAAAAGGACGTTATGTTCGCCTAATGGTTGACAAACCCACCCAAGGGGACGATCGGGCTGCCCGTATTTATGAGTTTGAAGTGATGGGGCTAGCGGGTGATATTGAATTACCACCGAAGTATGAGAAGCCGGTAATCGATAAGACAGCCTTAGATAAGGCAGTAGAAGTTGCAAATGAGAAGGTAGAGTCAGACTATACGACTGAAAGCTGGAAAGGGTTTGTCCAAGCTTTAGAAAACGCGAAGAAAGTTCTAGCTGACAGTGAAGCAACGCAAGACGAAGTGAATGCAGTCAGTGAGAATCTAATAAAGGCAATAGAGTCACTTGTCCTAAAGGAGACATTTATTCAAATAGGTATAGCTAGCTTAGATGAGGAAATAGAAACGGCATATGAGCAAGGTTTCATTGCCCATCATGGGATCTTGAACAGTTTGCTTGCTAAGGTGGATACGATCCAAAAACACCAAGGCGATAAAAAGGAAGTAGTGAATGGATTAATTGCTCTTAGTAATCAAGTTGAAGCGCAGTCTGGTAAAAAGATTCACAAGGAATATGCTGAAGAGCTTCTCAGTCACATTGAAGAATTGAAGGAATTAATAGAAGATGAATTGTAAGTATCAGTTAGGTTAGTAACAATAATTTATTATGAGGTGGTTGGCACTAGTGCCAGCCTCTTTTTTGTGAAGTGAAATTTTTATCATTATTTGCATACTTGCTTTTTAGCATTCATGCAAAGCATTACTATCAGGGGTATATGTCTCCTTAGAGAAAGACTAGTTAAATACCTATTATGAATCGTAGTAATAAAAAAGTAGTTGTACTAGATGTTCGTCCAAGCCATTTTCCACTTTCTTAATAAACTATTATATAAAAACGTTTGTTCCGAAGGGGATAGGAAAATGAAAGGTAAGAAGAAACATCATCATAAGCATCATCATGGTAAAGATCAGCAGGACAGTAATGGGAAACAGGATCAAAGCCATCAGCATAATGATGACCATAAGCAAGATAAGAATGACAAGCACGGTGACAGTCATAAGCAAGGCAGTAATGACAAGCACAAGGGCAGTAACAAGCAGGACAAAAACAGTATGCAGGATAACTGTAAAAAGCAAGACAATAACGAAAAACAAGACCAGCAGAAAAAGAAAAATTGCAGTGATAATGGAAATAAAAATGACCAAATGAAAAAGAGTGATTGCGATCATACCGAAGACAATAAGAATCAAAATAATGAACGGAAACGCTGCAGAAACATTAATTGTCTATTTACATGCAGATGCTGGTGACGGCTTCTAAATAGTAGATTAGATGGTCTTTTTTCGAGTACCTTCTTATGAAAAGAAACAGGAAAAGACCTATGAATGGGTATCCGTCTTTTCCTTTTATCTACGGAAACCAATCATGATTATGTTGAAAGTTAAATAGACGGAAGTATTCCGATTAATTAGCAGCTATTGATAAAAAAAGCTTCAATAGACGGAGAAATTCCGTCTATTGATTCATATTAGTTGAAAATAGGGGATTTTGCTGTGCATAAGCGGAAAAACTCCGCTTATTTACCTCTGAAGTAGCTCCATTTTGAATTTAAGCGGAATATCTCCGCTTATTTACTTTTGCGAAATTTCGGCATGTATTTTACTAAGGAAATTTTCATCCAGCCCATTTCGCATACCGGATTTTTTGACGGTTCCTCGCTGTTCCAATAAGATTAAAGAAAACGGTATGTTAGGATGAACGCAAATGAAACTCTTAGTGGTGGAAGATGACCGGACGATTGCTTCGGGATTGGAGTATTCCTTGAAACAGGAAGGCTATGAAATACTGCTTTGTCATACCGCAGCTTCCGCAATAGAGGTGATCCATCAGCGTATCGGAGAAATCGATTTATGTTTATTTGACTTGTCCTTACCGGATGGAAGCGGGTATGACTTGTGTAAAAGTGTGAAGCAGCGCCGCGAAATCCCAGTTATTTTCTTAACGGCTTTTGATGATGAAGTGAATGTCGTGATGGGGCTTGATATGGGGGCAGATGATTATATTACCAAGCCGTTTCGAATTCGAGAGCTCATTTCGAGAATAAAAACAGTCTATCGCCGCTACAACCTCCATTCCCAACTGAAAAATACCATTGATCTTGAAAATATTCAGATTAACATATTAGAAGGAAAGGTTTACAAGAATGGCCAGGAGATCATCTTAACCGCCTTAGAATATCGGCTTTTCCTCTTGTTCGCCACTCACATTGGACAAGTTCTCACACGCGCACAGCTGCTAGACCGCATTTGGGATGTTGCCGGGGACTTCGTCAATGATAATACCTTGACCGTCTATATCAAACGATTGCGGGAAAAGTTAGAGGATGACCCTCAGAAACCAACGATATTAAAAACAGTACGCGGCATGGGTTATAAGGTGGGTGATTGAGTTGCTGCGCAACAGAGAAATTCAAATTCTACTCACTTTTCTTCTTTCAATAAGTGTCATCGGTACAGCCGCAGGGGCTCTATTTGTATCATTGCCGGCAGCCGGCTTGGTGCTAGCGGTTTCGATTTTACTCATTAGCAGCAGTATGATTTTTACGAAATGGCGGTACCGTGAAATTGAAAGACTCTCAGGCTATTTAAAAAAAATAAGCAGCGGCGACTTTCACTTGGACGTCCGGGATAACTATGAAGGTGAGCTGAGCCTCTTAAAAAGTGATATTTTTAAAGTGACAAGAATGCTTTCTGAACAGGGAGCCGTGTTGCACGAAGATAAAGCAAAATTGACCAATGCGATTTCCGATATCTCTCACCAATTAAAAACGCCGCTTACCTCAATGATTGTCATGGCCGATTTGCTGCGTGACAAAGGTTTAGAGGATGGAAAGCGGGCAGAATTCACCCGGAATCTTAGATTGCAGCTTGAACGTATGGAATGGCTGGTGTCTTCTCTATTAAAACTTTCCAAAATCGACGCCGGTACGATTACCTTTAAAAAGGAAAAGGTCCAGGTCGCTTCCCTTATTCTGGCAGCCACAGATCCATTACTGATTCCGATGGATATAAAGATGCAACAGCTAAAAATCAATGGGGATGAGCAAGCAGCCTTTTTAGGAGACTATAAATGGACGGCGGAAGCTCTCATTAATATCATCAAAAACGCTATAGAGCACACGTCCGAAGGCGGTGAAATCTCTATTCGCTTTTCCGAAAATGCTTTATTCACAGAAATAAGTATCTCTGACAACGGGAAAGGCATACCAAAGGAGGATCTTCCTTACATATTTAGACGGTTTTACAAAGGGGAAAATGCGAGCGATGAAAGTGTCGGCATCGGTCTTGCGATGGCGTATAGCATCATCACGAGTCAGCATGGCGATATTGAAGTGAAAAGCAAACCTGGTGCGGGCACAACTTTTCAGATAAAGTTTTACAAGCAGGTAATCTAGATTGCCTGCTTCTTTTTATGGAACTGCCCCCAATGTGAATAAATAGTCACTTAAGAGTCACTTTAAAGTCATACTCGCTCGATATACTAACCTCAAGATAAAGAAATAATGGAGGTTTTCTTATGAATATAGTAGAAGTAAAGAACCTATCAAAGGTATATGGCAAAGGTGAAACCGCGGTTACTGCACTTGATGATGTATCTTTTTCGGTGAAAAAAGGGGAATTTGTCTGCATCATCGGACCGTCTGGATCGGGTAAGTCAACGCTTCTTCATTTACTAGGCGGGGTTGACCGGCCCACGAGCGGTAAGGTCATGATTGATCAGACGGATATTTATGATTTAAATGAAACGCAGCTGGCAATTTTTAGACGCAGACAAATCGGCTTGATTTATCAATTCTATAATTTGATTCCTATTTTAACAGTGGAAGAAAATATCACGCTGCCGATGCTCCTAGATGAGCAAAAGGTGGATTCCAGTCATTTTAACAAAGTGGTTGAAATCCTAGGTTTGAGCGAGCGGCTTTCCCACCTGCCGAACCAGCTTTCCGGCGGCCAGCAGCAGCGCGTATCGATTGGACGGGCGTTAATCAGCAATCCTGCGATTATGCTTGCCGATGAGCCGACAGGAAATCTCGATAGTAAAAATAGCAAGGAAATCATGGAACTGCTCAAGATGTTTAACAAAACTTACAATCAAACACTGATTGTGATCACTCATGATGAGCGTATCGCCCTGCAGGCCGATAGGATTATTGCCATTGAAGATGGCAAGGTTGCCAGGGATGAGGTGATTCGTCCATGAATATTGTCCAAAAAGTCACGGTCAGGCACTTGAAAGAAAACAAACGCCGGACCCTGGTAACGATGATCGGTGTGATTATTTCGGTGGCGATGATTACCGCCGTGACCACCCTCGGGTATTCTTTTTTAGATTTAATGGTCCGCCAGCATATCGCCAAACATGGAGAATGGCATGTTCTGTATAAAGATGTCAACAACGACCAAATCAAAGCCATTGAAGAAGACAGCGAGACGAAAACCATGATTCTCTCAAGTACTGGCTATTCGGATTTAAAAGAATCAGAAAATGAAGATAAACCTTATTTATTTTTTCAAAATTATAATGTGGCTGGGTTGAAGCATTTTCCTATGGAAGTGGTCGAGGGCAGACTTCCTCGCACTGAGAATGAGATTGCGATTTCCGAAGCGATCATTAAAAACGGAAAGGTCGATCTTAAAATTGGCGATCAACTCACAGTGGATATCGGTGAGCGGGTGAGCACAGTAACGGAAAAAAAGCTCACTCAGACAGATTTTATCCAACGGGATGAGGACGGTATCATTGAGGAATTACGAACCAATGAAACCAAAACGGTCACGATTGTCGGATTGATTGAACGTCCTACGTGGGAACCGACATGGTCACCTGGTTACACCGCGATTGGCTTTATTGATGAAACAGAAGTCAGCGATACCAATACTGTCGATGCTTTTGTTATGTTAACGAAAGTCGACCGTTCTCTCTATAAACATGCGAAAAGTCTTGCTGCCACGGAAGGGATTGAGAAAGTAAATTATAATGGCGAATTGCTTCGTTACTATGGCGTGACAAATAATGCTCAATTACACAAGACCCTTCTCTCTTTAACCACCATCATTATGAGCGTCATTATCATTGGTTCTGTGGCGCTGATATATAACGCCTTCTCGATTAGTGTATCCGAGCGGACTAGACATTTAGGAATGCTTGCAAGTGTTGGCGCAACCAAAAGACAAAAGCGGAATTCTGTCTTTTTTGAAGGAGCGGTAATTGGTTCCATCAGTATCCCAATTGGAATTCTGGCAGGTCTAGCAGGCATTGGAATTACCTTTGTTTTAATTAACGGTCTTTTAGAAGAGGCTCTCGGAATTTCCGAAAATCTCGAATTGGTCGTCACACCATCATCGATTCTCATTGCCTGCGGGATTTCAATTCTGACAATCTTTATATCTACCTTCGTTCCGGCACAAAGAGCATCAAAGGTTTCTGCGATTGATGCAATCCGGCAAACCCAAGACATCAAACTCACAGGAAAAGCGGTGAAAACATCAAAGCTTGTCCGAAAAATCTTTGGGCTTGAAGCCGAAATCGGGTTAAAGAATGTCAAAAGAAATAAGAAAAAATACTTGGCCACTGTGTTCTCGCTCGTGATTAGCATTGTCCTATTCCTTACGGTCACCTTTTTTACTGACAATCTAAAAAAATCACTGAGCATGTCACAAGATGAACTGAACTATGATATTCAAATTAGCGGCAACCAGGTGGAGAAGGAAGATTTGGCAGACTACACAAAGCTTGATTATGTGACCAAATCTACCATCATAGAGGAAGCAAGCTTGACAGCGCTCATCGGGAAAGAAGAAGTACCTGATCATCTGAAAAACCAATTGGAAGCGCAGGATGGAAAGTATCTTTATTATGTAATGCTGCATGGTTTGGATCAAAAAAGCTTTAATGCTTATGCAGCGCAAGTCGGTGTGGACCCGAAAGAATTTTCGAAACAAGACGCACCAAGAGCCATTGTCATTGACCAAATTACCTATGAAGATGGCAGTAGCGGAAAAATCATTGAAACAAAATCGATTGAGTCAGAAGTGGGGAAGAAAATCGACTTAGCTACAATGCCAACAGGGGATACGGAGAGTGAACAACCGAAACAAGAAGTATTCGCCACCGTTCAAGTGGGTGCATTGACTGACAAAATGCCAATGGGCATCAGTTCCGTTGTCGTCGGCGGCGTGACTCTTATCGTCCCACAAGATACAATGGATTCCTTGTTAGCGAATACGGACATTGAGGCGTACCCTTATGTGTATCTCAATAGTTCAGACCCAATGGCGACACAAACGATGATTGAAGACCGGAAAGATTCAAACGTATATGTATTCAATGTCTACCAGCAGCGACAGCAAGATGAACAGATGATTTTGCTGATGTCTGTCTTTACCTATGGGTTCATCACGCTAATTTCGCTTATCTCGATTGCCAATATCTTTAATACCATATCCACCAGCATTTCGCTGCGGAAACGGGAATTTGCGATGCTGCGCTCGGTCGGTATGACCCCAAAAGGATTTAATAAAATGATCCAATATGAAAGTATTTTTTATGGAGTAAAGGCCCTTACCTATGGACTGCCCATCAGCGTCCTCGTTATGTTAGCGATTCACCGCTCCACAAACTATACCTTTGAATACGGATTTCAGCTGCCATGGATGAGCATACTGTTCGTCATTGTTGTGATATTCCTAATTGTCGGCTCTGCAATGCTCTATTCAATTTCAAAAATAAAAAATGACAATATCATCGAGAGCTTAAAGCAGGAAAATATATAGGAGACAACGGTGTTAGCTGGACATAAAGGATTCTGTTTTCGGGTGCATTTGTATATATCGGTTGGGGGAGCGAGTAAGCAAATGAGCTGATAAATAGACGGAAAATTTCCGTTTAATTAATAAATATAATTTAAAAAAACATCAATAGACGGAGAAATTCCGTCTATTGATTCAATAAATTTGAAAATAGGCGATTTTGCTTTGCATAAGCGGAAATCCTCCGCTTATTTACCCCGAAATGAACTCCATAATGCATTTAACCGGAATATCTCCGCTTATCTTACTTTTGCTGGTTACTCTAAAAATGAGGCGAAAATTAAAGGACATGAGTCCAGTAGATATGAACTCAAGTCCCCCAAGCTCACTATACTGTCTATTATTGTTGGTACGAGTCTAAAGCGACTTTTACTTTTTATATACCCATATCGATGGCCGATACGACTGTTATTATTTTAAGAAAACCACCTCGAAATGGAACTTTTAAGCTATCTAATCGCGATTATTTAGTAGGGTAAGGAAGTTGTCGATTGGTTATGAAATGAGGGATGAAACACTACCCATACTTCGACAAAAAATTTCCTGGAAAATATACAATTATTCTTTAGGGAAAAGAAATAAGGTTATTTTAATCAAACGTTTGATTGGATATTTTTAAAATGGAATTGGTCGAAATGACGACTATTACTCATCGCGGTCATCACCATCACCATCATCATTATCATCGTCGTTATCATCAAAATCATCGTGATCGTCATCGTCAAACTCAACTCTTGTTACTTTGCCAGTCTCCGCATCAACCCGTACGTCTGCTTCGCCGCGATTAGAATGAATTTCAAATTTATATTCTAGTCTGCCATGTTCCATTTCCTTTTCAACTTCAGTAATCGTTCCACTTACTTTGTTAAGAGCAATTTTACTTGCTTCGTCAATGGATATGCTAGTGCTATTGGCATTTTGAGTGGAAGAATTGCTGCTATCATCATCTGTCTCTACTTTATAAAACGTTTTGCCATGCTCCGTTTCTAACTCAATCTCTTGTCCTGCGGAAATTTCAGGTAACTTTTGTGACTCCACTATAGTAGAGGTATTTTTGTCATCTGCATGAATAGAATCATCTGGCTGAGTCCCGCTTTTTGAAGCACCAACAGCAGCTGCACCGCCAAACAGTAATAATACTGATAAACCACCGATCATCATTTTCTTTTTCATTTTTATTTCCTCCTTGTGTTGTTTTCTTCTACACTTACACTATATCCAGCGAAAATGAGAATAAAAGGATAGGAACATTAGAAATTGATGAGAGAGACCATGGGGACGGTCCTTGTGGCAATGTGTAAATAAAAAAGCCGGAAGAACCGTTCCTACGGCATGGAAACCCGTTGCATAGGTTTCAGACGTTAGATGAATAATATGTAAAAAAAGGAAATTACTCAATGCAGAATAAGTTACGGTTTATTTCAATTGTGTACATGATTTTACTTTCTGTGGGACTGTTTGCGCATGTGGAGATCATTCCCTTTCTGTTAAGGGCGGCCAAAAGAGATTCTTGGATTAGTATCCTAGCAACGCTCTTCATTCTGCCTTTATGGATATATGTTCTTTATAAGATTGTCGCAATCATAAACAAAACTTCCATCATTCAGCTTTTAAAGGATAAAGGGGGCACGCTTAGTTATTACCTGCTTCTATTGCCATTAGCCATGTATTTGCTGATTGATGCATTTGTGACGGCACAGGATATCATTTTTTGGTCACAATTAAGCTACATGCAAGGATTTAGCAGTTTTACACTGGCACTGGTGCTCCTTCTTTTCTGTTTGTTATGTACGGAGTCTGGCTTGTTTTCGATTGGGCTCTTAAGCAGTGTCCTTTGTCCCATCGTTCTATTCTTAGGTGTATTTATTTCAACTGCTAATATGAAGAAAAAACATTATGAACTGTTGTTCCCATTGTTTACGGATGGTTATTTACCCATGACCAAGGGGCTTCTCTATACTTCGTTACCCATCTTAGAGCTATTTATCATCATTTTTTTAACTCCAGTATTACAAAAGGCTGTTTCAAGAAAGCAATTATTTTATGTTGGCTTGTTTATCATCGGGTTAACGCTAGGACCTACTATGGCGGCGATTGTTGAGTTTGGGCCAGAGAAGGCTTCAGATTATCGATATCCTGCTTATGAAGAGTGGCGCTTAATTTCAATTGGGAGATATTTTTCTCATGCAGATTTTTTTGCGATTTATCAGTGGCTTTCAGGTGGAGTAATAAGAATAAGCTTATTTGTATACATCGCCTCTCGAATTCTTACCAAGGGAGCGGCGAAGGTAAAGATCGTAAGGTTTCTATACCTTATCCTTTTTGCCGCCTGTATGTATCCTTTTAATCAAAGCACATTTTCTACCATTATCTATGGATATTACAGACCGCTGTCGTTCTTTTTCTTAACCATACAAATCTCAATCTTGGCGGTATATATCGTGAAAAACAAGCAGAAGTGGTCAGGAGGCAAGATTGAATCATGAACGAGCACTTGTTTTCAATAGTAAATCTGCAGCAGCTTTTTAACCAATCATCTGATGTCGAAATAAAAGAAGAACTTTCTAACGGAAAATCTTTTATTTTTGTCTATTGTAAACCCTTATGTGATACGAGTCTGATTCCCTCATTTGTTTTGGCTTCTATGGTAACTTCCAACTCCATTTATCAATCGTTGCAGATGGAGGTTACAAACAAAAAGGATATCGATTCTGAAAAAATAGAGGAGGCAATTTTTTCAGGGAAGCTGATGGTGATACCTCCCGGAGATCGTATTATTTTTTATGACATTAGTAAATCTCCATCCAGACAGCCAGATGAGTCGGTGGCAGAGGTTTCGGTACGCGGACCGAAGGATGGATTTGTTGAGGATATCACGATAAATCTGGGATTAATCCGCAAAAGGTTACGGACGAAATCACTCGTAGTAGAAGATTACACGATTGGCAAACGAACGAATACCAAGATTTCTCTGCTCTATGTAAAGGATATTATAAGTGAAGAGATTTTAACCGATATACATGGCCGTCTCAACGCATTAGATATAGATATTCTAACAAGTTCTTCTATGTTGATGGAACATTTATTGGACAATAAATTTACGCTTATTCCTCTCATTGATTATACAGGCAGAGCAGACTTTGTTGCAGAAGCCGTCAATCAAGGGAGGTTTGCGATTATCGTGGATGGAGCACCGACAGCATTGATTGCACCCATTGATCTGTCTTTTCTATTTAAGACTCCTGAAGATGAAAATACGAGTTTTTATTATGCTTCAATGGAAAGAACCTTGCGTATTATCGGTCTATTTACGACAACGTTCCTGCCTGGTTTTTATACGGCATTAATCACACATAATGTAGGACAATTGCCTCTTCCGCTTATTGCAACGATCACGATTTCGAGGTTAGGATTGCCATTTTCACCATTAATTGAAGTCCTGCTCATGCTCGTTATGTTTGAGTTATTTAAAGAAGGAGGGGCACGCTTGCCAAAGGGAATTGGACAAACCGTTGCCGTTCTTGGAGGGTTAATCATCGGGGATGCAGCTATCCGCGGGGGGATTACATCACCGACATGCCTCGTTATTATTGGAATCACAGCGATCTCTAGCTTTACTCTTGTTAACCAGTCTCTAACCGGTAATGTTTTTCTCTTGAGAGTATTTGTTGTCCTTTTTAGCTACTTTATGGGGATTTATGGATTTTTCATCAGTCTGATGTTTATTTTCCTTTATTTAACAAGGTTGAAATCCTTTGGGGTTCCTTTTTTGGCGGATATCTCTTCTCGACAAGGTAGAGATCTCCTCTATACTTTTTTCCGCATCCCGTTTCCATTTATGAAAAAACGGAACGCATCTCTACAGATTAAAGATGACACAAGATCAGGTGAATAGATGAGAAAATTTTTAATTATTTTCTGTATTCTTTCGGTTATAACGGGTTGTACAAAAATTCATGAGATTCAATTTCAAGCCTATGCGGTGGGGATTGGTATTGATTATAAGGATGACGAATATCACGTTGTGCTCCAGTTCCTAGATTTTTCTAATGTTGCGAAAACAGAGCAGGGGAAAAGTGATCAACCCAGCCCGGTCTGGCTTGGTGAAGGAAAAGGAAAAACGGTGGAAGATGCGATTATTAAAATCTACCATGGCATTCAAATTCCGGTCAATTACGATCAGTTAAGTATATTTGTTTTTGGGAAGTCTGTATTAGAAAACAGATTAAGTGAGACTGTGGATGCGTTGGATACGAATTTCAATATTCGTCTAACGGGCTGGGTTTACGGTACGGAGGAACATGTTAACAAGATTTTTACTACGAAGGTTCCGTTTAATTATCCCTACACAAATGCTAGAGTTGTTCAGCCAGAATACATGCAGCAGCAAGATTCCTCTATTCCGAGTTTGTCGCTGCAGGAACTTATTTATCAAATACATGAACCAGCAAAAACCATACTAGTCCCAAGTATATCCACGAAAGATACGATTATTAAGGTGGAGCAGGAAAAACTGCCTGTGACCATTTTTAATGGTGCTTATCTTATGAATGGAACAAAGTTGAAAGGTCATTTAACAGAAAGTGACCTCGGTGGCTTTATTCGGGTGAATACAGTGCGTTCCCCCGTCACTTTAAAAGATAGCAAGGGAGAATTTGTTCAAATCGAACTATTGAATCCAAAGATGAAAAGAGTGGTGAATAAAGACCAAAATGATATACGGATAGGTTTAGATATAAAAATCTCTGCCATTGTCAGAGAATCCAGCAAACAGATTCTCGCCCCCAAGATTAAAAGACAGATTCAAGAAGAAATAAGGAAAGATGTATATGCTGCCTATGAGAAAAGTCAAAAAATCGGTGGGGATATCTATCAATTTGAAGACTATCTGTACCGATACATGCACGATGATTGGAAGTCACTCCAAGCCAGCAGAACGTTCCCTTCATTAAATAAAAAAGACATCCATGTGGAGATTGCACCATTAAAAAGCATAAATAAAATCAACGCTGGGGTCGATACGCTCCTTAATAATAGAAAATGATGCCAAGGGATGCCAAAGTGCCAAGGGGACGGTTCTTGTGGTATAAGAAAAACAGAAAAAAGCCGGGAGAACCGTCCCGGCCGTACCTACCTTATACGATTTTCTTCAAATGTGGAGTCATCTAGTATAAAAACAGTCAAAAAGGACTAGCTGGAATTTGGAAATGGAAGGTTTCAATTCATGAAAATGGGGTATCAACATAATAGATAGAAATTTCTATTGTAACTATTGAACTATTTTCAAGAAAATAGGAAACATTTTCAATTTTAAAACGTTTAATAGATAGAGATAATTATTGGGGGGTAATAATATGTTGAGGCATGGTTTAATGGTAATCACTTTTATGATGTTAATGGCTGCGTGTTCTTCTAAAGATGTTACAGAGAGCAAAGCAGATACAACCAATGAATTATCTCCACAAACGATCACCTTGGAACCAACTCAATTGATTACTGAAAATGAATTAGTAGAGAGCAATCAAGATATTAAACTGATAAACAGTGAAACCAATAACAATGTTGAAACACAAAATCTTCTTTCTACTGAGATGGCAGAAGAAGATGAAATTCAAACTCTATCCCAGGAACCTGCGGAACTCCCAGCAGAGGAGAAGGGAGAACCAACTGCCGCGGATTCTATTGTCATCGGAGATTCTGAATTTGTTAATTTGATGCATGAAGAGAAATTTCAAGACTGGATTACCATTGCGGAGAAATATGGGGCAGCGCTTTATGCCATTCCGTATTCCGATGTTTTTGCCATTGTAAAAGATGGAGAGGTACTCGTCGGTATGAGTACTGGAGTTGCGAGTGCTGCTCCCAACCATCTAGATATTCTTAGCGATGTGATGGTACATAAAGAAAAAGCACCTGAAAAAATAATAGAAAATATCAACACGGTGGCACAAACGGGAGAAAGTATTCAAGTTGATGATTTCTCAATCGAAATGCAGGATGAGTGGATTGTTGTTTCATGGTGATAAAACGGGGAGGATTCTAGCTGCTAGAATCCTCCCTCTTTTGCGAAAAACCAGACACAAAATAAACGTGCGATCAATAAAGCAAGAAATATCGAAATCAAAGAAATATACCATTCCCAATGTAAGTAGGTGATGAGATCGGTATACTTTTCAATCAAAACTTCAGCAAACGTCAATACAGAACTAAAACCAGCGTAATAACCCGATTGGATTAGAATACTACGATGATTGGGATACCAGACATTAAAGGCAGCACATACGACTGGAAAAGCGTAATATTCAAAAGTGAAGCTCGTCCGGTTGATAGACGCGAAGAATCGGACAGGATATTCAAGCAGTCCAAACTCTACAACCACTAATCCTATAAGAAACGTAATCATCTGTTGGAACAAAATAGCAACAACACCCAGGCGGATTTTATTCTTAGGTATAAAACAAAGAATTCCAGTTGCCACTACGTACACAGATACTAACAGCCACCATTCAATTTTCATTCGTTCCCCACCGCTCCGCCTAAAAACTTGGCTTTGTCCTTAAAAAACCAATTACAGCAGACTTGACTGATGTAAAAAAGAAACCCTATGTACATCCACATCCCATACCACGTCAAAAACTCATATTCCAATAAATCCGTATACCTTTCGATCACAATATCAAGCAAGGAAGCGGCAGAAACCCAAACCAAAAAATAGGTTATTCTAGATCCTGGACTGCCGTTTACTCTCCTATGGACATAAAAGATTGAAAACAATACAGGGTAAAAAAAGTAATCAATGGTAAGGGGAAGGTCTGCCGCTTTTGGCAGCTCACGTACAGGTGCTCTTAATAAATCATATTTAAAGGCAGGCATATCACAAAGCCAGATAATGGCATGAAACATCATAAATGCCAAGAATCCCTTGCGCCAATCTTTCTTTGGAATAAACAGAATGAAGCCAATAAAGCCAAACAGCCACATTAAAAGCAGGATGAAATGCTCCATTCGCATGTCAAAAACTCCCCCCAAGATTTATTTCTATTAGAAAATTGGAAACCAACTTGGTAACAAATAGAAATTGTAAGGTCATTTTATTTATTTGTTTATTTTCTATAAAGAATTCATAGTAAGCGACATATCGTAAGATGATTTATAATAAACTCGTGGGTCTATTTTATTTTTAGGAGGCTAAACATGAAAAGTTTTGAAGAAAAATTAGATCAATATGCAGAACTTGTGGTCAAAATCGGACTTAACATTCAAAAGGGTCAGAGATTACAGATTAATTCTCCTATTGAAAGTGCTGATTTCACACGGAGAGTCACGAAATATGCGTATGAACATGGATGTAAACGAGTGTTTGTCGACTGGGTTGACACAGATTTAAATCGAATTCATTATTTAAACGCATCTGAGGAAGTGTTAAAGGATTTCATCCAGCCGTGGGAGATTGAAAAGTTCAACAGCCTGGCAGATCAGAATGACTGTATGCTGTATATTGCTGGTACTGACCCAAGTGCGTATGCCAACATTCCGCCTGAACGAATTATGTTTGTTCAAAAAAATGGGGCTGAGAAATTACAAACCCTGTCTCAAAAGAGATTAAAAGGTGATGTGCCTTGGGCGATTATCGGTGTGCCAACGGAAGGCTGGGCAAACAGTGTATTCCCTGATTTGAATAAAGAGGAAGCAGTTGCTGCTTTATGGGAAGCCATTTTTAAAACGGTCAGAGTCGATCAGCCAGATCCCATCGCAGCGTGGGAGGAACATTCAGCAACTCTTACAAAAAAAGTGGATTATCTGAATGAACAAAAGTTTAAGACGCTCCATTATAAATCAAAAGGAACAAATCTATCCATCGACCTACATCCAGACCATAAATGGGTCGGCGGCGGACATCCTTCTACTTTTGGCACCACCTATATTCCAAATCTTCCAACAGAGGAAGTGTTTACGACTCCACATAAATATGGAGTTAACGGTACTGTTGCAAGTAAAAAGCCATTATCTGCCTTAGGAAACTTAATCGAAAACTTTTCTCTGACTTTTAAGGATGGAAAAGTGGTGGATTTTTCTGCAGAAAAAGGATACGAGACTTTAAAACAGTTGGTTAGTATGGATGAAGGGATGTTATACCTAGGTGAAGTGGCGCTCGTCCCACATGATTCACCGATTTCGAATTCTGGAATCATCTTTAATAATACCTTGTTTGATGAAAATGCATCGTGCCACCTGGCTATTGGAAACGCGATTTCCATGGCACTTCATGACGCAAAGAATATCAGCTTGGATGAATATGAAGATAAAGGAATCAACCATAGCAACGGACACACTGACTTTATGATTGGATCAGCCGATCTAGAGATTGAAGCTGAATATCATGATGGAAGAAAAGTTCCATTGTTTAGAAATGGAAATTGGGCATAAGATTATGACAATGGGGATGGTTTTGGCAGCTGTTGTTAGCTGTAAAAACCGTCCCCAAAGTTGTTATTGCTGCACTAAACGGACAAGCATATGAGCCAGTGTATGCTGTTCTTCCTCGGTTCCCACTTTCCAAAGCTGTTGCAATAAATGCTCCTCGGAGTTCCTTGGCGGTTCCTGTGATGCAAGGTAATCGGCCAATTTCTGAGCAGAGTTGGCTAACTGCTCTTCATCCATACCTAGCTTTTTACCCAAGCTGACCTTCCCGCTAAGATATTCTTTGAACTCGCCAAAACTTGTTAGTACATCTCCATTTTTGTAAACTTGGTTTTCTATTTTGTTCTCATCTAACTGTTTGTCCATGAAAATCACTCCTTTATTAATGTGCTTGTCCTTTACATTCCCTGTATCGTTCTACATAAAACCTTTAATAAATTCCTATAATGGTTCTAGCAGCATTTTAGCCTCTAGAACACACTTCGCGGTGTCTATGTCATTTCCAGTCCTAAATTGTATAATTTCAGGTGCTTATCATGTATTGTGAAACCAAGCTACAAGCAATCCTCGACAAAATATTTCTTCGGAAATAAGACAGGATTGTTTTTTATAAGGGTTTTATGCACTTTTAATCAAACGTTTGATTGGAAGATATATTAGCTGCTCTTGTCGAAGTCACCTATCTGTTGAAATACAAAATAGACAAAAAAGCCACTGCTCCAGGTATGGAACAGTGGCTTTTTACTGCCTTAGGATTTCTTACTAAACTTCATCCCAAAAGTTAAAATTTCATAATTATTTTTGAGAATAAATCCATAATTTTTTTTATGGTCAATGACGATATCTTCATCTAGATGACTAACCACCAATGGGTCAATCAAAATTGTGATTCCATCGACATTAAAAACTTCTTCATCGTTTACCTGCTCAACCTGAGCAAGTTCGTACTCATAGGTGGCACCTCAACCAGT
This sequence comes from Neobacillus niacini, assembly GCF_019749295.1. Classification (GTDB taxonomy): domain Bacteria; phylum Bacillota; class Bacilli; order Bacillales; family Cytobacillaceae; genus Neobacillus; species Neobacillus niacini_D. The sequence goes on along the minus strand of NZ_JACWFG010000002.1, from coordinate 36,678 downwards.
AGTTCGGATTTCAAGAAGTTTAACAGTTGGCTCATCACCAAGTTGGTTTAGAAGATGCTGTCTTGCATCTAGTGTAAATGTAACTTTCATTTTTATCACCTCACCCTAATAATACCCTTCCTTTATCAAATTAATCGAGAAAATAATCCTAGGAAAACCATGGGGACGGTTCCTTGTGGACCTAAAAACTGTGAAAACCGTTCCCTAATTTTATGGATTAGTCGACCATAGTCCAGCACTTTTTAGTACCACTCTTGGATGAAGCTTTAAGCCTGATACAATCAGGTCCGCTAAATCTTCAGGATGCATGACTTTTTCTGGGTCGCCGGTTATCAGATTGGTATTGTAGGCCAAGTCTGTAGCAACTGTGCTTGGTGTCAATGCGGTCACTCGGATATTATGTTTTCTTACTTCGAGCATAAGTGATTCTGTGAGTCCTAGAACAGCAAACTTAGAAGCGCTATAGGCACTTGTAAGAGGGGCTCCTTTTTGGCCGGCAGAAGATGAAATGTTAACAATATCCCCAGATTTTCTTTCAATCATCCCAGGCAAGACCGCTCTAGTAACATTATAGACACCCATTACGTTTACTCGAATAATGCTTTCCCACTCTTCGGGGGACAGCTCTAAAAAGCCGCCAAATTTAGCAATGCCTGCGTTATTAATTAAAATATCAATAGACTCTAGGTCTGATTGGATATGCTCTACCACGTGTTGAACGGATGTAAGATCGGCAACATCGGCCGCTGCTGCAGAAACATTGACATCGTATGAAGCTAGCTCAGCTGCTACTTTTTCAAGGTTAGACATATTTAAGCCAATTAATCCTAGATTTACTCCTTCTTTGGCTAATGCAATGGCCGCAGCTCGGCCAATTCCTCTGCCAGCTCCTGTAATAATCGCGTTCTTCCCTTTTAGTGAAATCATCTGTACACTCCCTATGATTACGATTGAGGTATTGCACTGGTATTATCTCCATATTTTTTAAATACATGACATTAAGCTATACATAAGAATTAAAATTCTGCACAAAATAATAGGGTTAGACTGGGGGGGAACTTATGGAATATAAGAAGTATTGGGATCTCATCTATCAGAAAAATACTGATGTAAATGCTCTTTATTCAGATTACTGGAAAGAATTTTCCCATTTAGGAACGTGGCAATTTTGGGTGGTTTTAGCTTTACTAGTCATTCCTCTGCTCGTTTTGTTTTTTACAGTTGACCGAAAAAGGATATTTGAGTTGTTTTTCTTTGGTTATACGATACATATTCTCTGGACTTATATTGATATCGCGCTTGGTAGAAACGGTTACTTTGTACACCATTACTTTTTAACACCCAGTTTGCCAAACGCAGCCAATATGACAGCTTCTGTGCTGCCAGTTGGTTTCCTACTTCTTTATCAATACTGTACGAATAAACAAAAAAACTTCTATTTATATACATTGATTGTAAGTGCATGCTTTGCTTTCATTTTTGCTTCTATTGAACAATATATGGGGTTTGTAGAATTTAGAAAAGGAATGAATCAATTTTACCTTTTCCTTATAGATATAGTCATCGTAGTTAGTTCATATTGGTTTACAAAATTTATTCTAAGAGTAAAAAATGGGGGCAATTCCTAAAGTGTAGCTTACCTAAGAATACTAGTAATAGTAATGATAGCAGTACTTTGAAAATTTGAAGTCTATAATCTTAGAAACGACTAATCCTTTGTAGATTAGTCGTTTCTAATTGATCACATTGCTTCATTGTAAAAAACGTATTCTCTAAAAAATACGGGCAAATCAAGCAGTGAAGGGAGTTCAGCAAAAGTCCCTTTTTTCTCCATATCTATATCCACAATATTGTAGCTCCACTCGATTTCAGATGGAATATGAATCGCATTTATGCCTAATTCTAATGCGGGCAGTATATCTGTTTTAAGTGAATTGCCTATCATCCAAATGGAGTTCTTATTAGCAGGAATCTTATTTAAAACCTTTTGTAAAGCTTTGTTGTTTTTATGTTGAGAAATAAACACTCTATCATCAAAGTAAGCTCCTAAACCTAATTGAAGAATCTTTCTGCTTTGGTTTTTTACATCGCCGCCCGTGAATAAGTAAAGTTGATGGCCGTCATCTTGTAACTTGTTCAGGACATCATACATATGTGGAAAGGGCTCCACTTCCCTTTCAAAAACATTGGTTCCAATCCTTCGTACTTGTTCGATTTCATCTGCCTTTATTCCCTTACCATACTTTTGACAAAAGTAAAAATAGGTGGCCACAAGCGATTCAGTAAATTTTTCCGAAAGTAAGCCGTATATCTCGACACCTTTTAAATCGATTTCTAATTGCTTTTGTTTTATTTCTTCTTCGGATGGTGCTTTTACCCAATTTTTTATTTTCTTAGCGAATTCGTTTTTAGCTTTCTCAAAGTATTTATTACAGTGGATTAGAGTATCATCCAGGTCCAATATTAAGGTTTGTTGATTCATAACCAATTCCCCCTTAATTAGTGGTGTAACCTAATTATATGGGTAATCATGATATCAATGATAAAAACAGCATTTCCCATTTTAAAATTGGTTCTTATGTATGAACCATAGTGTAATACATCATTTTTTTGGATTAAATCATGTCGGGTATTATATCCTAGAACTCACATATAGCGTGTTTTATAAGGTTAGACACATGCATTTTTTCCACCGTTTTCTAAATGCTCGGCGTTTAAGCATAGAATCCTAATGAATAGAAAGGCAAAAAATAGTAAATAAATTAACAGGTATGATACGATATAAACCTAAAAGGGTAAATACATATCAATTGTAAAGGAGAATGGAGCATGAACTTTGTAACTCTAAATAACGGGTTAAAAATGCCGCAGCTAGGTTTTGGTGTTTGGCAGGTTCCGGACGACCAAGCGACAGAGGCAGTATCGATCGCTTTAAAAGTTGGCTACACCTCTATTGATACCGCAATGATTTATAAGAATGAAAAAGGCGTGGGTAGAGCGATTGCTGATTCTTCACTTCCTCGTGAAGAGTTATTTATTACAACGAAGGTTTGGAACAGTGACCAAGGCTATGAAAAAACCTTACGTGCATTCGATGAAAGCATAGAAAGATTAGGACTAGATTATGTTGATTTGTATTTAATACACTGGCCAACTCCTAACTTTGATCAATACGTTGATACCTATAAGGCGTTAGAAAAGCTTTATCACGATGGCCGTGTGAAGGCAATAGGAGTATGTAACTTTGAAATTGAGCACTTAGAGCGCATTTTAAAAGAATGTGAAGTTGTGCCTGTGCTGAACCAGGTTGAGTGTCATCCATACCTGGCTCAAAATGAATTAAAAGAGTTTTGTGCCAAACATAATATCTTTCTAGAAGCGTGGAGTCCTCTTGATCAGGGAGGAGAAGTGCTGCAGGACGAAGTCATTCAAAAAATTGCTGAGGCTCGTGGCAAATCTCCAGCTCAAGTTGTACTCTGCTGGCACTTACAAAACAACACCATCGTCATCCCGAAATCCGTTACACCATCAAGAATCGAAGAAAACATTAACGTATTCGACTTCGAACTAAGTGCGGATGAAATGGACCAAATCAATAAACTAAACCGCAATCGACGCAGAGGATCACATCCAAACGACATGCATGTTCGATAAGCCGTGGGAAGCCGCGGGGACGGTTCTTCTGGTCTAAAAAGACCATGAGAACTGTCCCTGTCGACGTGAAAAGGAATCCATTCTTACTGGAACGGATTCCTTTTCATTGGGATTATGAATTTTTAACATTAATAGAGTAGATTAATTCATCTTCAACAGCCTTTATGACTTTCCCCGTATCTTTAAAACCAACTGATAAATAAAGTTGTTTTGCTTTTTCATTTTCAGGACCAAAGCATATAAATAATTCTTCACACTGGTATTGATTCACCATTTCTTGAATGACTAAGAGTAATGCTTGCTTACCATAGCCATTTCCTTGAAACTTGTAATCTATCATAATTCTACATATTTCATAGCCAGAAAGTTCTTCCGAATACCCATACATGGTAAAGCCGATTGGCGTGTCACCTTGGTAAATCGCCTTCACTGTCCAATTCTCTTCTATGCTGGCTTGCGCTAAGGATAAACAATTTGAGGCAATCGTTTTCTCGAATACTCTGTTTTTTTGATCTTCCGCACTGCTCATTCTGATAATATCCAACCAGTTTTGTTTATTTACTTCTTTTAAAATGATCATTTCATTTCCCTCTAATCTAAATTTTACAAATCCTTTAATAATTCTCGTTTTGGGTGAAAATTACCTTCCGCATTTTTCGGCAAATTATTCTCCTGAAAAACATCGATATTCATCTTCTAACACAATACAATGATTTTATAGGGAGTCGTTTGGGCTGGAATGCTGAATGTGGCGGTACCATATACAACAAGAAGGTTTCGGTTGGCAGGACTAAGTGTAAAGGGCTGGTCGTTTTGTAATAGAATCGGAGTATAAGGAGAGAGATTCAGTCGTAATTGACCATCACTACTTACGAGCTGACTGTTAAAGTAGTCTACCTTTACATTTTGATAAGGGTTATTTTTTACGATGATGAGTGCTTGATATTGTGGCGGGTATATAAGGATAACGGGTACATTGACATCATAATATCCCGTTACAATGTCTCCCACTGAAACTACTACACGGTCTAGGAAATAGGTGGTTGGACTTATCACGAAATTTATGATGGAACCATCTTCTCCTAATAAGGACATTAGTTTAAAACATCCATTTAACTCCTCATCAGAACTTACAAAATGATCCTGGATCATGGTAACTGTACCAGAGAAAGAAGCGTATTTCTTCATTTTTTCCCCTCCATTATGATGATTCATGAACGAAAACCAATCCTTCGGAAACTTCGAGTGGCGAGAGCGTATACTATTTTAATTACATTCAGATGGCCTTATAAAATTTTATGACACTGAAGTTTAGATATTACATTATGAAGTCCAGTAAAAATGATGGTCGTCACCGTAAAAAGGAGTAGGTTATGTTTAATTATTATTCTAGGACAAATATAAATCAGCCAAGTATTGTTGCGTTTGCACGTGGTGATGTTACGGGGGATACAGTACCTGATACTGTCTATTTAACCGGAATAAAGACTCCAGATAGTCCATTTACTCAAAATATCACTCTGCATGTTCAAGATGGAAGGACTGGCGGGGTGAAAAGTGTTCCGCTGCGTAAAAATGCCGGCTACAATCCTGCGATATTTTTAGGAGATTTTACTGGCAATGGAGTAGAGGATATTTTAATAAGTATTGCTACAGGCGGCAGCGGGGGAATCATGTATCATTACATTTATTCCTTTGTGGAAAATAATCCGCAATTGCTATTTGATTTCAATGTCTATAATCAGCAGTATCAATATGAGGTCACGTATCAAGACCATTATAAAGTGGAGGTAGTGAGCAGGGTCAATAATAAAAAGTACTTGATTGATATTTCATTAAGAGATGCTGACTATTTAAACGAAATCTATGATGCAAACGGAAAACTGAAAAGCCCGATTACTGGTTTTGTAAATCCGTTAAGCGGCTTATATCCTGTTGATTTTGATTCTAATAAAGTGTATGAGCTATTGGCGTATCAAAAAATTGCAGGAAGATATAATGCAGATTCTTTAGGGTATGTTTTGAACACATTAGGATGGAACAATAATCGGTTTGTTTTACAAAATCAGAATGCAGCTATTTACGGGTATTAGAATAGCAGGGGAGATGTATTTAAATTAATCGGCCGGAGATATTCGAGGTTATTCTACCTTGCCTATTTTCGGCTTTTTAGATTGGTTTTGGAAATAAAGAAACTACAGTAATATAGCCCAAAAGTACGCCAAGACCTATACATTATCAAAAAATGGAAATTGAAAAGCGTTTGCAATCATAGCAATCTCGTTTATAATACTTGTATACAAGTATCCTTGTATTACAAAAAAGAAGGTGAACGAATGATAGAATCAAAGGAATTTCATTATCCACAAAAGTTTCTTTTAAAAGCTTCGGCTGGTGAACGTGTAGCATGTGAGCTTAGAATGCGTATTATTTCAGGGGTAATTGAAAGCGGCACCATCTTATCTGAAAATAAAATAGCTGCGAATTATGCCGTGAGCCGGTCACCTATTCGTGAAGCATTAAAAATACTAGCTTCTGAAAATCTCATTCGTTTAGGAAGAATGGGTGCCGAGGTGATTGGGTTAACTGAAAAAGAAATACAAGAGATCTATGATGTTCGCCTGCTCATTGAAACGTTTGTGTTTGAACGGATTATTAAAATGGATACAGAAAAACTAGCAAGAGAGCTTAGTAAAATACTAGAAATGATGAAGGTCGCGATAAAATATCGTGATGCAGATGAATTTGCCTTACAGGATGTCTTGTTTCATGAAAGTATTATTCGGTCGATTAACCACTCCTATATGCTGATGATTTGGGATAATCTAAAGCCTGTTATGGAATGCTTAATTCTTTTGTCGATGCGGTTGCGTGTAAAAGAAGAATATGAAGACTTTACAAGGGTTATTAGAAATCATGAGATTTATATAGAAGCGATTGAATCCAAAGATCGAAACCTCATGCTTGAATCACTGCATCTAAACTTCGATGACGTTCAAGTTCAAGGAACAGTAGATGACCTATGGATGTCGCAACAAATGCAAGCTAAAGGAGCTGTACAAAAAAATGACTAACTACATGTTAGGCGTTGATATCGGTACAACCAGTACCAAAGCGGTATTATTTACGGAAAAAGGGGAAGTCATTCAGGTAGAAAATCATGGATACCCACTTTACACACCGGATATGTCGACAGCTGAACAAGATCCAAATGAGATTTATCAAGCTGTGTTACAAGGGATTTCCGCTATAACAAAACGTCATTATGATAAAAAGCCCTCCTTCATTTCATTTAGCAGTGCGATGCATAGTGTCATTGCGATGGATGAGAACGACCAGCACCTGACACCATGTATCACCTGGGCGGATAATCGCAGTGAAGCTTGGGCGCATAAAATAAAGGATGAGTTGAACGGACATGAAGTCTACAAAAAGACTGGAACTCCGATTCACCCGATGTCACCATTAACCAAAATTACGTGGATCACTCATGACACTCCTGAGATCGCTGTCAAAGTGAAAAAATATATCGGAATTAAAGAATTTATTTTTAAAAAGTTCTTCAATCAATATGTAGTCGATCATTCCCTTGCCTCATGTATGGGCATGATGAATCTGGAAAACTTGGATTGGGATGAAGAAGCATTACTTATCGCCGGTGTGACGCGTGATCAATTATCTGAACTCGTTCCTACAACGCAAACTTTCACCAACTGTGATCCTGACATCGCCAAACAACTTGGTATCGATCCACAAACTCCTTTTATCATCGGTGCCAGTGATGGCGTCCTTTCTAATCTCGGCGTCAATGCGATTGGAAAAGGCGAAATCGCTGTCACGATTGGGACAAGCGGTGCGATTCGAACGATTATTGACAAGCCGCAAACAGATGAAAAAGGAAGAATCTTCTGCTATGCGTTAACGGAAAAGCATTGGGTGATTGGCGGCCCGGTAAACAATGGCGGAATGGTGCTTCGCTGGATTCGGGATGAATTTGCTTCTTCAGAAGTAGAAACCGCAAAAAGACTAGGAATTGATCCGTACGAAGTATTAACCAAAATTGCAGAACGAGTAAGGCCAGGGGCAGATGGGTTGTTATTCCACCCCTACCTTGCGGGTGAGCGAGCGCCATTATGGAATCCAGACGTACGCGGCTCATTCTTCGGTTTAACACTGTCACATAAGAAAGAACATATGATTCGAGCAGCGTTAGAAGGAGTTATTTACAATTTATATACTGTTTTTCTAGCCTTAACGGAATGTATGGAAGCTCCTGTTACCCGAATTCAAGCGACGGGAGGCTTTGCAAGGTCGGAGGTTTGGCGGCAAATGATGTCCGATATCTTTGAATCGGAGGTTGTTGTTCCCGAAAGCTACGAAAGTTCCTGCCTGGGCGCTTGTATTTTAGGGCTTTATGCAACAGGAAAAATCGATTCATTTGAAGTTGTTTCTGACATGGTTGGCAGTACATTTACACATTCACCTGAAGAAGCTGCTGCAAAAGAATACAGGCAATTGCTGCCAATCTTTATTCACTTATCAAGAGTATTAGAAGAAGATTACTCAATGATAGCCAATTATCAACGAAAGCTTACACCACATAACTAGAACAATCACGGAGGAATTAACATGCCATTAGTTATCGTCGCGATAGGAATTATCGCCTTACTTATCTTAATCATGGGTTTGAAACTAAACACCTTTATTTCATTAATTATCGTATCGTTTGGTGTTGCGTTAGCCCTTGGAATGCCATTAGAAGAAGTGGTAAAAACTATTGAAGCCGGATTAGGCGGAACACTTGGTCACATTGGTTTGATTTTTGGACTTGGAGCGATGCTTGGTAAGTTAATCGCTGATTCAGGCGGTGCGCAGCGAATTGCGATGACGCTTGTAAAAAAATTCGGTGAAAAAAATACACAATGGGCAGTTGTTGTTGCCTCATTCATTATCGGTATCGCGTTATTCTTTGAAGTAGGTTTAGTATTATTGATTCCAATTGTCTTTGCGATTTCAAGAGAATTAAAAGTTTCTATTCTTTCACTTGGTATTTCGATGACAGCCGCTTTATCTGTTACACACGGTTTCTTGCCACCGCACCCAGGACCAACAACGATTGCTGGTGAACTTGGTGCTGACATTGGGGAAGTATTACTTTATGGTTTCATTGTTGCTGTCCCTACTGTTATCTTAGCCGGGCCAGTTTTCACAAAGATTGCGAGAAAACTTGTACCAGAATCCTTTACTAAAATGGGCAGCATTGCCTCATTAGGTGAACTAAAAACATTTAAACTCGAAGATACACCTAAATTCGGTATCAGTGTTTTCACTGCTTTACTACCTGTTATTTTAATGTCGATTGCAACGATTATTACTTTGCTTCAAAAAACGATGGGCTTTGAAGATAATTCCGTATTAGCTGTTATCCGATTTATCGGTGATGCGGGTACGGCGATGTTGATTTCGCTATTATTTGCTGTTTATTCAATGGGTATTGCAAGAAAGATTCCGATGAAGGATGTTATGGAGTCTTGTCAACAAGCGATTCTGCACATTGGTATGATGTTATTAATCATCGGGGGCGGCGGTGCCTTCAAGCAAGTATTAATTAACGGCGGCGTAGGTGATTATGTAGCGGAATTATTCAAAGGTACTGCTATTTCGCCGATCATCCTTGCATGGACGATTGCAGCCATTTTACGTATTGCATTAGGATCTGCAACCGTAGCGGCATTAACAACAGCTGGTTTAGTGATTCCGATGTTAGGTCAAAGTGATGTTAACCTGGCACTGGTCGTTCTTGCAACAGGTGCAGGAAGTGTTATTCTGTCACACGTAAACGATGCTGGTTTCTGGATGTTTAAAGAGTACTTTGGCTTAAGCATGAAAGAAACATTTGCTACTTGGACGCTGCTTGAGACGATTATTTCAGTAGCTGGTTTAGGATTTATTTTACTACTAAGCTTATTTGTATAAAACTTTCAGGGCAGTATAACCGCGAGATATATGGGGTTCTACTGCCTATTCATCTTAAATAAAGGGAGTAAAAATAAATGGTAAATACAATTGGTGTTATTGGTTTAGGAGTTATGGGAAGTAATATCGCTTTAAATATGGCGAATAAAGGGGAACAAGTGGCTGTTTATAATTACACAAGGGATTTAACGGATCAGCTTGTAGAAAAGCTTGATGGACAGAGCATTACTCCTTATTACGAAATACAAGATTTTGTACAGTCTTTAGAGACTCCAAGAAAAGTCTTTATGATGGTGACTGCCGGCAAAGCAATCGATTCGGTGATTGCGTCGTTAGTCCCGCACCTTGAAGAAGGCGACGTGATTATGGATGGCGGTAATTCCCATTACGAAGATACAGAACGCAGATACGATGAGTTAAAGTCTAAAGGAATTGGGTATTTGGGAATCGGGATTTCTGGCGGCGAGGTGGGTGCATTAACGGGACCTTCAATCATGCCGGGCGGAGACCAAGACGTCTATGAAAAAGCAGCCCCTATTCTTACAAAAATAGCAGCTCAAGTGGATGGTGTTCCTTGCTGTGCCTATATGGGTCCAAAAGGTGCCGGTCACTTTGTAAAAATGGTACATAACGGGATCGAGTATGCTGATATGCAGCTCATCGCCGAAGCTTACACATTCTTACGTGAAAAATTGGAGTTGCCACTTGAGGAAATTGCCGACATTTTTGATACCTGGAATCAAGGTGAGCTGAAAAGTTATTTAATCGAGATTACGGCAGAAATTTTACGAAAAAAGGATGAAATCACAGGTTTACCGCTCATTGATGTGATTTTGGATAAGGCGGGCCAAAAAGGCACTGGTAAGTGGACCAGTATCCAAGCTATCGATAACGGCATCCCAGCATCAATTATTACAGAGTCTTTATTTGCCCGATACATCTCTGCATTAAAAGAAGAACGAGTACAGGCACAATCAATCCTAACAGGCCTTAAGACTGAGCAGAACCAATTGGATAAAAACGAGTGGATTGACTACATCAGGCAGGCTTTATATATGGGAAAAGTATGCGCCTACGCACAAGGATTTACTCAATATAAAATGACGTCCGAAAACTTCGGCTGGGAATTGCCGTTAAAAGATATTGCGCTGATTTTCCGCGGCGGCTGTATCATTCGTGCAGAATTCTTAAATGTCATAAGTGAAGCCTACTCAGCAGATCAAAACCTAGCTAATCTATTAATCTCTCCATATTTTGCTGAGAAGGTGATTGATTACCAAATGGGCTTGCGAAAAGTAGTAGTTGAAGGAATCAATTCAGGCATTTCATTTCCATGCTTAAGTGCTTCTCTTACCTATTTTGATAGTTATCGAAGAGGCAACTCAAATGCTAACCTGCTCCAAGCACAACGTGACTACTTCGGAGCACATACCTATGAACGCAACGATCTAACAGGAGTCTTTCACACAAACTGGTAAACCGTGGATGTGTTTGAGACACCAATTGTATAGATGCTCCTAATGGACCATAACTTCTTGCTTTAGATAGACTATAGGACCCATTCTGGCTTTTGCCGGAATGGGTTTTTATGATTAATTCCAGCATAAGACATACCCGTTGTAAGTTTTTTCTAGTAAGATAAAATCGACAAATTATTGTCATATGTTGTAATCTATTTGTTATACTATTGTGTGTATTGTGGTAAAATATACCTTTTTTAGAAATGTTAGGGACTAATGTTCCGTACACCGCCAATGAATTGCTAGATAGATAATTTACTAGTTTATACCCATATTTTAGGAGAATTATAAGGTAATGGTTTGAATACTTATATACAGTTTGAATACTTATTTACATAAGGAAGGTAAGAGGATGGAAGTCTTAACTGCAGTATATACAGATATAGGAATTTCGAAACAAACAAATCAAGACAGCTTATGTTTAAAGGTTGCAGAAACTTCTCACGGCATGGTTGTTTTAGCACTCATCTGTGACGGAATGGGCGGACTTTCTAAGGGCGAAGTGGCCAGTGCCTCTGTAGTCAATACTTTTTCTGATTGGTTTGATGAGGAGCTGCCAGCCTATCTTGCTAAAAATGAGCTTAGTAACATCCAGTATCGGTGGGAGCAGCTGATTCAAGAGCAAAATCAGAAAATAGCTGAATATGGCAGGAATAATAATGTTCAGCTTGGAACAACATGGACAGCCTTGCTTTTAATAGATTCTAAGTTCATGTTGATAGGTCATGTTGGGGATTCAAGAGTTTATCGTATACAACATAAACTTGAGGTTTTAACGGAGGATCAAACAGTCGTAGGAAGAGATGTCAGAAGTGGAGTGTTAACTCCTGAACAAGCCAAGTTAGATCCAAGAAGGAATGTTCTTTTGCAGTGTATCGGTGCATCAAGAATAGTGGAACCACAGTTTATTCAAGGTACACCTGTTCCAGGTGAAGTATATATGCTGTGTTCGGACGGTTTTCGTCATATGATTACGGAGAACGAGATTTATCATTCATTTTCACCACAAGTTTTGGTCAATGAAGGTGTTATGGAAGAAAAGGCAAAAGCATTGGTAGAACTTAATAAGCAAAGGAAGGAAACTGATAACATCACGGTGCTGCTTATTAAAATTTTGTAAGGATGGGGATTTCTTTTGGCTGCAATAGGTTCAGTAATAGAAGGTAAATATGAAATATTGAAGCTGATTGGAGAAGGCGGTATGTCAAAGGTTTACTTAGCCATGGACAAACGCTTGAACAAACAGTGGGCGGTAAAAGAGATTGAAAAAAGGGCTAGAGATGAACATAACGAAGTGGTCATTCAAAGTGCGATTGCTGAAGCACATTTGATAAAAAAGCTTGATCATCCCTCATTGCCGCGTATTGTAGACATTATTGATCAAAGCAATGTTATTTATGTCATTATGGATTACATTGAAGGCGAGCCGCTGGATCGAATTTTGAAAACATATGGGGCGCAGCCGCAGGAAATTGTGATTGAATGGGCAAAACAGCTTAGCGAAGTGCTGGATTATTTACATACATATGATCCACCTATTATTTATCGCGACATGAAACCGGCCAATGTCATGATGAAACCTGATGGAAATCTAAAATTGGTAGATTTCGGAATTGCTAGAGAATACAAACAAGAAAATATAGCGGATACTGTTAATTTGGGCACAAAGGGGTATGCAGCGCCTGAACAATTCGGTGGAAAAGGTCAGACGGATCCAAGGACCGATGTATACTGTCTGGGTGTTACACTGTATCACTTGGTAACGGGACATAACCCAACAGAGCCGCCGTATGAGTTACGCAGGATCAGGGAGTGGAATCCGCAATTATCTGGCGGTCTTGAGAAAATAATCCAAAAGTGTACACAGCTTAACCCGGAGGATCGCTATCAATCTTGTGCCGAGCTGCTATATGCTCTCCATCATTATGAAGAAGAAGATGATGCATACCGGGCAAAACAAAAGTCGAAGCTTCGCACTTTTAGTATGGTTGCTGGTGCGGCTCTATTGAGCTTAGGTGTAGGAATATCTGCCCAGGCGATGAAAAATCATACAAATAATGCAGATTATGATAATAATATTCTGATGGCGGAGAAAGCTGCCTCAGATCAGAGTAAAATTGACTATTACTTAAGAGCCATTGATATAAAACCAACTGTGAATGATGCCTATCTAGGATTAATGGATGCCTTTAAAAATGATACGGCTTTTACCGTAGAGGAAGAAGAGCAATTTAAGAAAAAAATTAATCCTCATTTAGCACAATTCCGTGAAAATCCTGATTATGGTGACCTTGCCTTTGAAGTCGGAAAGGTGTATTGGTATTACTACGATTATGGGAAAAGCGGTGATAGTGACAATGGAATTACCCGGATGAAGAGCTCCGTTCAGTGGTTTGAAGATGCTGTTACATATGGCAGTAAAGATCGGAATTATTACGGAATGGCTAACGTCTACCGGGATATCGGTAAGTTCAATCAAGATATCACCCTTCACATTGAGGAAGCATCGGATAAGGGAAAATATAGCCCATATTGGAAAAATATAAAGGAATTGCTAAAACTGATTGAAAATAGTCCGGATGAAAGTGAAATTGTAAAACTAGAACTCTATAAATTGACTATGTACTCGATCGAAGCCTATGCTAGGAAATTTAAGTTGGATGGGATTAAGGAAGATGATATCTCTTCTGTCATAGAGTCTGTGAAAAAAAGTACAAATAATGTTTCAGTTACCACAGACAAAACACAACAAATAAAAGATGATGTCATCAATCGTTTTGGTGTTACAGAAAAAGCAGTTAATAACGCATATAGGAATCAATAGGGGGTACTACAATGGATGCAACAGCATGGTTAATCATTTCCATCATCGGGTACTCCCTTGCAGGAGTATTGCTAATTATAACAATTGTCCTATTTTTCAAGATGCATATACGTGCTATAATTTGGGATTTGACGGGCAAAACAGCAGCCAGGCAGATTCAGGAAATCCGGGAACAGCATAAAATGAACGGTACTAAACGCTCACAGCCTAACGTCCTTAAGGGAATATTCTCCAGGCAGTTAGCATCACGGTCAGGCTGGCTGGGAAAGACGGAGGAAACGTCTCGACCATTACCCGTTCATAAGCTGCCGGCAGAAATGATGGCTGAAACAGAAATTTTAACAGACCCAGAGGCAACTGAAATCCTGTCGGAAGATTCAGAAGTATTGGTGAATGGGATGGCTGCAACGGAATTATTGCTTGATGAGAGTGAAGTTTTAAGAGACAAGCAGGGAACTACCCTGTTATCAGATTCCTCTGATGAGGCAAACATTCCAGCAGTTGGTTTTAAGAAAGTAAAGGACATCAAAGTCACCCATTCCAGCGAGGTTATCAAGTAAAAAAACGACTTCATACTGTTTTACAGTCGTAGAGAGAAGGAGAGAGAGAGAGATGTTTAGGAAGAAGTCAAAGGTCACACGCATCTTGGCCGTGATTTTGGCATTCATGCTGGTCCTCCATAATCTACCAGTTATGGCCATCACAAATGATGCGACACAACAAACCGAAGGGTCAACACTAGAACCAGTGCTAGAGCAAGTGCCAGAGACAGTGCCAGAACCAGCGCCAGAGCCTGCACCGGAACCAACGCCGGAACCGACACCGGAACCGACACCAGAACCAGAACCAGAGCCCACACCAGCACCAGAACCTGAGAAAGTTACCTATAACGTAACAGTATATCAGTCTGGTTCGGGGAAGGTTGAAATCAACAGCTCTGAGTACACGAAACCTGTTTCAGTGGTGGAGGGTGAAGATGTTGAAGTAAACATTATCCCAGAGGCAGGCTATGAAATTCGCTCTGTCACCATTGGCGGTAAATCTAAAACAGTTTCAGACAAAGGGAAGTTCGCAGAAACCATCCCTGCTATTTCTAACGATACAAGTATTAGAGTTGTATTTGTTAAAAAGACCTATTTCATTACATATGACGCCTATCGCAACGGTACGGTAACGGGAAGTACAGGCAAAGCTATCAGTAAGTACGGCGGAATCAACACTATTCTGCCTAATACTGATGCATCGTTTACTGTTACGCCAGATACTGGTTACCATATCGATAAAATTACCATTGATGGTGTTGAGATTAATCTTAAGACTGATGTAAATGGTACACTAACGGGCACCGGATATGCGTACACATTTAAAAATGTGGATGACCACCATAGGGTTAACGTCAAATTTGCGATTAACACGCATACGATAACCTTTAACTATAATCGTGATTTAGGTGATATAAAAGATGTTGATAAGAATGAAACCATCACTTCAGACGGCGGAAGTATCACAGTGGAATATGGTTCAGAACCGTCCATTCTTATTAGCCCGAAAACAGGATATCATGTTAAAAGTGTTAAAGTTGGTGATAAAGAGCTTTTAAAACCAACAGAAGTGACTCAGTCTACTGTAAAACGTGAGTTTAAACTTCCAAAAGTAACAGAAAATCAAAGTGTGGTCGTGACTTTTGAGATTAACACATATGAAGTGAAGGCAGCTGTAAAAGGTGGTTATGGGGAAATTACACCTAGTACGAAGGAAGTAACGCATAACGGTGACGTGACTTTTACCATTACACCACAAGATTCCTCCTATCAAATTGCCGCTTTAACTGTTAATGGAAAACCTGTCGATGATTATACTGAAAACAAAGACGGTGAGCGTGTTACCTACACGTATACATTAAGCGATATTCAAGGACCTGCTGATATAGTGGTCGGCTTCGAAGGTGTGCGGGTTTTAGAAGGAACTTGGGAGAAATACGTTGCTATTACACCTGCATCAGGGCATTTAGTTGATTCTTATTTTGACAGTGAAGATAATCAAGTTCTTGTTTACTCAACAGATGCAGCTGTAGAAATAACACCTAAAGCACCATACGACCAAGTAGATATTTCCCGATCCTTTGTGGATTCCGTTTCCATCAATAGCTCCACTACTATAAGTAAGATCATTGTACGATCTTCTGCCGGAGTGCCAGGATTAATTGGAAATAAAAGGGTGGAGGTGGATTTGCCCGGCGATTTAGTGATCGCTTTTGATAAAAAAAGTCCTACTGTTCAAACTCCTTCATTAGACGGACCAAACAAGGAAACCATAAATGACTCTTTGTGGTTCAGTGACGCTGTTTCCGTTTCGTTCGGGATTGATAATGCCAAGGAGTCTGTGGGTCAGATTGATTACTCTTCTGACATAGCGAATGTTTATTATCGTAATATGGCTGATCCTGATGATAAGGGAACGAAGCTGGAAAGTAAAACAGGTGTTTACTCTTTTAAAACAGTAGACGCTGATTATCAAGGTCAATATAAGATTTGGGCAGAGGATAAAGCAGGAAATGTTTCTGCTGAACAAATCGTCCCTATTCATATTGACAAGACCAAGCCGAAACTCG
The DNA here is from genome assembly GCF_019749295.1 of Neobacillus niacini. GTDB lineage: Bacteria > Bacillota > Bacilli > Bacillales > Cytobacillaceae > Neobacillus > Neobacillus niacini_D. Next base: position 20,093 of record NZ_JACWFG010000002.1, on the reverse strand, counting down.
CACCAGGACAGGCCGTTACCATTGAAAAAATAAATGATAGCATAGCAGCTGAAATCATTTCTTTCCTTACGTTTGGAACTTTCTATAATAAAGGATTGAAAGTGACTGTTAAGGCAAGTGATGAGGCTTCAGGAATTAAAGGTATTTCATTGCTAACCAGCGATGAAAAAGTCGTTCCCAAATTGGTGGATGGCAGTTTTATCAACAATGGCTTAACCGCACAAGCGTCATTCATCATCGATGAAGAAAGCTTTAACGGAACGCTTAAAGCAACGGTTACTGACAAAGTGAACAACCAAGAAACATATAAGGTAACTAGTAAGAATTCGAATATCAATCCTGATGGTAATGGAATCATTATGATTGACCGAAAAGCTCCTAGTGCCGAAATACATGTAAATCATAAAGAAAACGTAACTTCCTATGTCCGTGAAGATCAAACGGAGTTTTATAGCCAGGATGTTCAGATAGGTGTAAAACCATATGATGCTGATGCTGGTGTAAATGCCGTTACTATTGATATTAACAACGAGAGACATTCAGATTATGATTTTTCGACAGAAAAGGAAACGCAAAAAAGCCCAACACTTGCTCCTATAGCTACAGAAACTACAGCAGGTGAGCATAAAGCATACGATGTTTCTGTAAATGTGAAGGATCATGCAGGAAATCAAAGTGAAGAAAAAACGAAATCAATTGTGATCGATAAAGAAGTTCCAACGCTTGCCCCTGGCAAATCAGTTACTGTTGAAGAAATTAGCGAATTAGATAGCTTAATGAAATTCTTGCCATTTGGAAGTTTCTTTACGAAAGGATTCGAAGTTACCGTAAAAGTCGAGGATCAAGCAGCTGGGATTAAACATGTTGCCCTTGTTACGAATCCGGTAAATCCAGATGACGAGAAAGTAGTCCCGAAGTTGGTTTCAGAAACCTACAGTAACGACTCTTTAACAGGTGAAGTAACGTTCAAACTGGATGTCGAGAGCTTTGAAAGACATCTTGCAGTAGAAGTAACCGACAATGTTAACAATAAAAAGTCTTATGCTATAACAAACGGAAACTCCAATATTCCCCAAAAAGGGAAAGGGCTATTTATGATTGACGGAGTTGCTCCTTCTGCTAAAATCAATGTCACTCATGGAAAAGATGTGGATTTTTATGAAGGTGTTCATGTTTCAACTGGGGAAACCACTGAATTTTACAGTGAAGATGTTCAGTTAGATGTTGAGGCAAATGACCCGCATTCTGGTGTTAATAACGTTAGTATTGATATTAACAATAAGGAATACAAGAAGTACGATTTCTCAAGCCTTAGCGAAAGGCAAAAGAATCCAGCGATTGACCATATTCAAACAAGTTCACTTGTGGAAGAGGGAAGATTATTCAATGTCTCTGTCGAGGTAGAGGATAATGCAGGTAACACGAATAAACAAGAGGTCGTAAAGAGGACTCTTTATATCGACGAAATCAATCCAACCCTTGCAAAAGGTAAAGACTCGGTTCACTTTGAAGTGGTGAATGAGAGCTCCATTGCTAAATTCTTAAATTACCTTACATTTGGTACGTTCTTCAATAAAGAAATTAAAATCACTGCCAATGTTAAGGACGATGCTTCCGGAATTAAGGATATCGTGTTGATTGCTGCCCAAGAGGGAACAGATGATAAAAAGATTATCACTCCGGAGAAAGTCGAAAAGGACGCTTTGACAGCAGTTGCAGAGTTTAGGTTTGATGCATCAAGCTTTAATGGTACATTTTCTGTCGAAGTGACAGACAATGTAAACAACAAGAGTGAGGTACCATACCTCGTTACCTCTGCAAACTCAAACATTGCGTCGGGTAACAGCGGAGTAGTCTTGATTGAGAAAAATAAACCTGCTGCAGCGATTACCGTTTCTCCTGAAAATGGACGCAATCCATATGTGGGTATTGAAAAGACCACTGGTAAGGAAACGGAATTCTATAGCGGTGTTGTAACGTTTAATGTGAATGTTGAAGATACCGATTCTGGTATAAATGCGGTTGTCATTAAAGTGAATGGAAAAGAAATTCTAACAGAAGCAGATAAATATAAATATTATTATGACGCCCTTGCAGAAAAGCAGCATCATCCAAAAATCGATTCTTTTAGTACAAAACAACTCTTTGATATGGGTATTCCTGTTAATGAGAATGGTTCATATGATGTTTCTGTTGAAGTCATTGACAATGCAGGAAACTCTCATAAACTAGAAAAAACAATTTTTATCGATAGTAGTGACCCTGTTATCTCTGGTTTCACTTTTACAGCTGATGGTGAAAAGACTGGTATTCATGGCGAGCTTAATGACATTATTGAGCTGGATGACTATGGTTACTACTTCAAAAAGTCCACCCAAGTTACAGTAAAAGCAGAAGACCCAGATGTGCCAAATGAGGCAGCTACGCAAGTAAAATCGATGATTATTTATTTACAAGATTATGAGACTGGTAATTTCTATGCCGTACCAGCATCAGGTCCAATTTCTCTAGTTGAAGAGTCAGAAATTGCAAATATTGAGCCAGTTTTAACCACAAGTGAAGTAACTTTTACTGTTCCAGCTTCATTTAAAGGGCGGATTTTTGCAAAGGCCATTGACCATGTTGATAACATGGGAGAGTTTGAAACACCAAAAGGTGCGATTATAGAGGATAAAGCCAAGCATGATAGTGAAAAAGAACATATTACGTTCGATAGACAAAAAACAACCTATAAAGATAATAAAAATTTAGACCTTTATAGCCATAACGTTCCTGTAAAGTTAAGTGTTAAGGACACTTACTCAGGTCTTAGCAAGGTTGAATGGTCGGTTACCGCTCCAAACGATAGGGCTCAGAATCAGGTGGGAAATACCACTGAAATTGACCATGAGAAAACCTTTAAGAAGGACAATAAGATTGATGGGTGGCTTGTAACCAAGACAGATAAGAATCTCGTTCAGGAAATGACCCAAACGATTCATGTTAACAATGACAGTAATGGTATTGTCGTAAAGGTAAAGATTACAGATCGTGCAGGAAACACTTCGGAGGATGAAATTACCTTCAGCATTGACAAGACACTTCCGACGATCAAGGTTACGTATGATAACAACACAGCAGATCCTCAACATGCTGATTATTTCAAAGAGAATCGTACCGCAACGATTGTGATTACAGAGCGTAATTTCAAAGCTAGTGATGTGGTTCATTTGATTACGAACAAAGATGGTGCAGTTCCAGCTTTATCAGGTTGGAAAACCGCGGTCAATAATGCGGATCCAAATAAAACGACTCATACTGCAACCGTCAGTTACACAGCAGACGGTGATTACACATTTGATATTAACTATCGTGACAACGCCCAAAATGCTGCGGCCCCAGTTGCTCAGGATAAGTTTACAATCGATAAAACGAAACCGGTTATAAATGTATCGTATAACAATAACACTGCTGCCAACGGAAATTACTATAAAGCTAGCAGAACGGCAACCATATCGATTACCGAGCATAACTTTGAAACTAGTCGTATTAAGGTGACAGGCACCGCAACTGATAATGGTAGTGCAGCAGCCTTTCCTGCTGTAAGCCGTTGGACTACAAAAGGTGATGTTCATACAGCAACCATCCAGTATTCTGGCGATGCAAAGTACAGCTTTGATATAGAGTATAGTGATATGGCAGGAAATGCCGCGGATGATTATGCAAGTGATACATTTATTGTGGACCAGACGGTACCTGAATTAAAGATTACAGGCGTTCTTGACCAGACAGCCAATAATGGCGATGTTATTCCCGTAATCTCCTATTCGGATACAAACTTTAATAAAAATAAAGTAAGCATTAGCTTGAAAGGGTCAAACAGAGGTTCAGTTGCTTTAAATGGAAGCTACAGTGATGCAGCCAACGGTCAGGTTTATACGTTCAAGAACTTCGAAAAAACGAAGGAAGTGGATGACCTTTATACATTATCCGCCTCTCTTACAGACTTGGCAGGAAACGTATCAACCAAAGAGATTACTTTCTCTGTTAACCGTTTCGGTTCTGTTTATTCCTTCGAAGAAAACTTGAAGAGTATTGATGGTAAATTTGTTCAGAAAGAAAAAGATGTCATTGTAACGGAAACAAATGTTGACAACTTAAAACCCGAATCCATTACGATAAAAGTGACTAAGAATGGGACACCAACTGACTTGGTGAAAGGGAAAGATTTCACCATAACAGAAACAGGCGGAAAAGGTAAGTGGAGTCAATATACGTATGTGGTCAAAAAGGAATTATTTACTGGCGATGGCCGCTATACTGTGACAATCTACTCAGAAGATGCTGCTGGAAATATCAATGAAAACATTGATGAAACGAAAAAAGCAGAAATTTCATTCGGTATCGACAAAACGAAACCGGTTATCGTTCCAATCGATATTGAAAGTGGCGAACAATATCCAGTGGACAACAAAGATGTAACCATCTCCATAAAGGATAACCTGGTTCTTGAAGGTGCAGCCATCTACTTGAATGATAAAAAAGTAGAGCACCAAGAAAATGGGGAGAACTTCACTTTCAGTATCCCGAATTCTAACGAGAAACAAGAGGTTAAGATTGTTGCTGTCGATGCGGCAGGAAACGAACTTACAAAAGGAGTTAATGAGCTAATCGTATCAACCAACTTCTTAGTTCGCTGGTACAACAATACACCGCTGTTCGCAGGATCTCTCGGAGGGATAGGTGGATTAGGTATTGCACTAGCAGGACTTTTTGTCTACCGCAAACAGAAAAAACAGCCAGTAGAAGAATAGTATACAAAAAAGAAATGCACTCGAATTCAGTTTCGAGTGCATTCTTTTAATTTTTGGCTGTGTTAAACGCGAATGTTGGTATTGGCACTCTGTTGATTTGCGCGTAAGGCACGAAGACTCCTGCGGGAGGACGGGTCTGGGGAGACCCCGCAGGCGCTTTAGCGCCGAGGAGGCTTCCCGGACCGCCCGCGGAAAGCGAAGTGCCTGGAGTGCAAATCAACAGACCATTTAACACAGCTTAATTTTTTCTTCTCTAGCCTATTAAAAATGTAATAGGAAAAATAGTATAGTGAAATAAAAATTCATGGAAATAACTAGGAGTTCGGGACTAGAGACATGAGAATGTAATAATACTATAATGTACTTATGCATTTTGGTTGCTTAGGAGGGTGAATGTGGATAAAAAAACGTCCGTGCGTATCGCAGTGCTATTAGGTGTTTTATCTGCTGTTCTTATCATTGGCGGTATAGCTAAAATACTAAACATTATCTAATTCTATAAACATATCATTGATATAAGGCTAATTTGGGGGTTGTTATGAGTAGAGTCAGCGTAATCATTGCAGACAATGATCTAAACTATATAAAATCTGTTTCTAGTTTCATACGAACATCTGATTTTAGCAGTCAGCTTGCAGTAAAATATTTTGACAATGAATCAGATTTGAATACATATTTGCAAGGAAAATCAAAAACCAATATCTTACTAACCACGCCAGAATTAATCCCTCTCGATACTTCAAGGATAGAAACACTTATCGTCCTTTCCGAAACTCAAACGGACCAATATAAGTCCCACACAGCATTATTAAAATATCAACCTTTAACGATGTTATTAACTAATGCCTTAGCAGAGTTTTATGAACAAAACAAAGTCGAGAAAATTACACGGTCATCTAATGCTTCTGCAAAGATTATTTCTGTGTATTCTCCCATTGGCGGTTCAGGTAAAACAACAATAGCAGTTAATTTATCACGCTGCATTGCAAGTCAGGGGCAGCGTGTTTTTTATTTTAATCTAGAACTAGTAAGTTCATTGCCATTGTTCTTTGATACTGAAGGAGTAGCCGATTCTTCTGAGGTTTTTTATTTTTCAAAAGCAAAAGGTGAGCAATTGGATACGAAACTGGAGACCTTGATTCGTAAAGATGGTCACACTGTGGATTACTTTAATATCCAATCCCGCCCAGAAGAAATCTATGATACAACCGAAAAAGATATCGGGAATATTCTCACTTCATTGAAGAACCGAGGAGTTTACGATTATATTATCATCGATCTAGACTCATCCCTAGATGAGCGGGTGCTTGCCAGCTTAAAGTTGAGCCACGTAACGTTATGGCCGCTTGTGTTAGATGTCCAAAGTTTCCATAAGTCAAAGTCTGCTCTTGAAGGGTATAAAAGGATTCTTCAAGATGATGATTTTCAATTTAAGGTTGAGTTTATTCTTAATAAATACTTAGGTGAAAATAATATTCCTTCCCCATTATTAGAATATGGGTTGGAAATCAATTATCAACTGCCTTATGTTTCGGAATGGAAGACAATTGGCGATGGTGACTCACTTACTTCACATCGCTTTTATAATGACCAAATAAATAAGTTATACCAAAAGCTTTTAGAGAAAAATAGAGGTGTCTTAGTTGATTGATGAAAGCCAAATAGAAAAGCTAAGAGGGGAAATTCACGATATCATCACTTCAACAGATCGATTTGATGGTGAAGATGGAGACAAAAAGGTATTTGAGTTAGTAGAAAGCAAAGTGCTGGAATTTTCCAAAGAGGCCTACATGACGGCCACGCAGAAACTTCAGCTCATCAACCGTATCTATGCGACACTGCGCGGACTTGATGTTCTCCAGCCTTTAATTGATGACACTTCCATTACCGAGATTATGATCAATAGTCATAAGGAAATCTTCGTTGAACGAGACGGTCGAGTCTATCAAGAAAAAGTTGCATTCGAAAGTGAAGAAAAGCTGGATCAAATTATCAAAAGAATTGTAGGTAAAGTCAATCGTATTGTCAATGAAAGCAGTCCGATTGTCGATGCGAGATTGCTCGATGGTTCACGTGTTAACGTCGTGTTACCTCCTATTGCCCTTAAAGGGCCAACCATGACGATTCGTAAATTCCCAGAGAAACCGGTCACCATCCAAGATCTTATTAAATGGGGTGCATTGCCGCAGGAGGTTTCAGATTTCCTTGAAAAATTGGTTATGGCTAAATTAAACATCTTTATTGGCGGCGGAACAGGTTCCGGTAAAACAACCTTCCTGAATGTGTTGTCCAACTTTATCCCAAAGGACGAACGGATTATTACAATCGAGGACTCTGCCGAATTACAAATTAAGAATGTCCCCAACCTAGTAAGCATGGAAACACGTAATGCCAACACCGAGGGGAAAGGGGAAATCAATATTCGTGATTTAATCAAGTCCTCTCTCCGTATGCGGCCAGACCGAATTGTTGTGGGTGAGGTACGGGGTCCAGAGGCCCTTGATATGCTGCAAGCAATGAATACTGGTCATGATGGCTCCTTATCCACCGGACACGCCAATTCCGTTGTAGATATGTTAAGTCGTTTAGAAACCATGGTATTGAGCGGGGCAGCCCTTCCCATACAGGTAATCCGCAAACAAATCAGTTCTGCGATTGACATCATGGTCCATTTAGGGCGTTTGCGGGATAAATCAAGAAAAGTAATTGCCATCAGTGAAGTGTTGGATGTTGTGAATGGAGAAATTCAACTGAATCCCTTGTTTGAATTTATTGAAGAAGGTGAAGTGGACGGGAAAGTGATTGGAAGCTTACAGCCCACAGGTAATAAAATCATCCATGATTTCAAACTAAAAATGGCAGGTATTAACCCTGATACTTTAAAGTACTAGAGGAAGTGGATAGATGGAAATCATTATTTTTGCTGTAGCAGCAGTGAGCATAACCGGATTAATCTTTGTCTTGATGGATAAACGTAAAAAAAATAGTGATGCCGGGTCAAAAGAAACGAGTTCGTCTGATTTAAATATAAAAAAGAGTAACAGCCCGGAACTTATTGATTACTCTGTATATCACTTGTCAAAAAATGAAAAAATAACAGCTATTTTAGTTGGCGCATTTTTCTGTTTCCTAGTAGGCTATCTCTTTTATATGAATGTAATCGTTGCCGCAATTTTTTCATTACTAGGATTCTACTTTACTAAGATTAGAAGAGTACAACTCAGAGATAAAAGAAAAAGGGAACTGACATTGCAATTTAAACAAATGCTCTTTTCACTTTCCTCCGCCCTTTCTGCAGGAAAATCGGTTGATCAGGCTTTTAAGGAAATTGTAAAAGACCTTCGTTTATTATATCCGGACCCGAATACATACATCATCCGTGAATTAGAACTCATCAATAGAAGAATTGCAAACGGCGATAATATTGTAAGTGCAATCAAGGATTTCAGTGACAGAGCCGATAGCGATGATATTACGAATTTTTCCGACGTATTCATTACGAGTACGAGTACGGGTGGAGACCTTGTAGAAATTATTAGCAGAACGTCCACCATTATTAGTGAAAAACTAGAAGTACAGCAAGAAATACAAATCCTAGTCTCTGGGAAAAAGCTAGAGTCTAACGTTTTAATTCTGGCGCCATTAGGGATTATCGCCTTTATGTCATTTGCAGGAAATGGATACATGGATCCATTGTACGAATTCCCTGGAGCTGGACCGGTTATCATGACTGCTTGTATTGCCGTCTTGGGTTTTGTTTATTGGGTGCTTCGAAAAATTATGGATATTAGGGTGTGAGTTATGCTAGGAATCTATATTTACCTAGGGGTTTTATTGATTATCTTTTTAGCCTTTTATGTAAGTGGCAGAAAGAACTATAAGGAATTTATCGAAGAATATAAGGCTGATTTTAAGTTTACTGTTTTTGCCCCGATGGCGCTTTCGATGATTGATAAATTAAAAATTATTGAACGCTTTTCTAGTCAAATTACAGGCGTGAATCAAAAAGTGATTCAAGTTTATGACTATCGCCGCGGTCCTGGGTTTACGAAAATGCATATTGCTGAACTCATCTCTATTTCATTTGTTTGTTTATTGTTTAGCGCTCTATTTGGGGCTGCCGATGGCGGGTTCGAAATGATTGTCTTTGGATTGGTATTAGCCATTCTATTACCCATCTTACTCAATAAACAGCTTGACGATAAAATCAAGAAGAGAAAAGAAGATATTATCATAGAGTTACCGGAGTTTGTTAGTAAGGTTATTCTCTTGGCGAATGCCGGCTCTAATATCGAAAAGGCGATTGTAAGAACCGTAAGTCAAAGAAAAGATGCTAATACACATCCCTTGTATCGTGAACTAAAAGAAGTAGCGGCAGGGATTAATAATAATGGTAATTTTGCAGAAATTATGGAGCAGTTTAATAAGCGCTGCGGCGTGCAGGAGGTTTCTGTCTTAACTTCTACGATTCTATTAAACTACAAACGAGGCAGTGAACTGATTATATCTTTAAGGCACTTATCACGTGAACTCTGGGAAAAACGGAAGACCGTTGCAAAAATACGTGGTGAGCAAGCTTCAACAAAACTAGTTTTTCCAATGGTTATCATCTTTATCGTGGTACTCGTTATTATTGGGTACCCGGCGATGTCCATGATGTAAATATATAGAATCTAGAGAGATTAGAGGAGGAAGTAAAAATGAAAAAGGTAAAAGAAATGGTTAAGAAGTTCTGGAACGATGAGGAAGGTCTTGGAATTGTAGAAATCCTATTAATTCTTGCCGTAATTATTGGCTTAGCACTCATTTTTAGAGACCAAATTACCTCAATGGTTGAAAAGATCTTCAAGAGTAACAATGATAAAATGGATGACTTGTTAAAGTAGATAAAACAAAAGTATTCTTTAAAAAGAAAGAGGGTTATATCGATGTTATGCCCTTTCATTAAAAAGCTAAAACATAATGATAAGGGAAGTTTTGTTATTGAAGCTTCCCTTATTTTTCCGATTATTTTCTTCATTATTATAGGGATCTTATATTTAAGTATCTATATCTATGAAAATGTCCAATTATATTCTTATGCCAATAAGGCTGCAAACCGAATTTCGTATGTGTGGACAAATAGCCATATGGATATTGTGACAGGTGAATTAGATTCACCAGGCGCAAGTGATGGTCTATATTGGCGTTTAACGGATGATCAATTACTTGGTCAGTTAATTGGAAGCGGCGGATCAAATTCTGCCGTTACGCTTGGCTCAGGTTCAGGCGGTGACCTTGTCAGTAGAAAGCTTTCTAAGATTACTGGTTCTGCCCTATCTGGTTCGGTATCGGGTAAAGTCTATTATGAAAACGATATTGCCGAAAAAAGAGTGTATGTTGAGTTGAATAAGCAGCTCCCTTTTCCAAATTTCGTTGAAAAACTTCTTGGCAGCGATGTAAAAGTCAAAGCAAGTGCAACGATCACTGACCCAGTTGAGTTTATCCGTACTGTCGAACTAATCAAGGTTTATGCAAAAGAATTACAAGGAAATGTACAAATCCTTAACAGCCAAAAGGCCAATGAACAAACTGGCGGAGGCAAGTAAAAATAAGGCGTTTTCCAGTAGTACGGAGGGATATATTTGAAAACTCTTTTTAAATCTGAAAAGGGTGTTGTTTCCATCTTTCTGATTTTAATTATTTTAGTTGTATTTATCTTTAATGCGGTTTTAATTGATTACGCCCGAATTTTTATTGCTGAAAAACAAACGGAGCGTGCGGTTAAAACAGGTGTACGCTCAGCCATGGCTGCCTTTGATAAAACACTTCTTCCATACGGACTGTATGGGATGAAGGAAGATCCGAAGAAAATCTTTGAGGATGTAGTCAAGAAAAATCTAGACGTCAAAGATGCAGACTTCCAATTTGTCGATACTAAATTAGAGAGTTCTTCTGTAGCGAAGTCTGGAGCGGATTTCACACTAGCGAATCTCGATGTGTACGAAGAACAAGTCTTGCAAAATATGAAGTATATTGCTCCTATTGAATATACAAAGATTATTCTTGAAAAATTTAATATGGATAAATTGCAGCAAGATGTGGCAGGAGCTTCAGCTTTTGTTGATGTAATGAGTCAGGTAGAACCACTTTATAACGATAGGGAAAAGGCGTTAGATCAGGTGGAAACCCTGATTGGTCAAATCAAAACAAGTATCGAAAACAAAGATATGGCCGACAAGATTACCACATCCCGAAAAGATGTACCAGCGAATGAGCAAAATTGGAAGGCATTAGGGGTAATCCAAGTCCTACAGGATATTATTGCTCAGTTGGATATCCTAGCATTGGCCGTTGGTGAGATTGGCATTAAAAAGCTGGAATTAAAGGAAAAAGAGAAGGCTCCTGAAGGGGAGACAGAAGAAGAGAAGAAGAAAAGAGAAGAAGAGATAAAGGAAATAGAACAGCAAATCGCCGATCTGAAAAAATTAGTGGATGACTATAAAAAGAATTCTATGAAATTGGCAGGGGAAGTGGAGAAGCACTTTCAAAATCTTGCCAATAACCAATTATCAAAGGCAGTTCAACAATTAAATATTGCCATTGAGAAAAACGACCAAATTAAGAGTTTGGTAGATCAGGAAGTAGCAAGCAGAGGCAGATCTACTGAGGGAATTAACCTGACAGAAATGTACTATGACCCCAAAATTATGACCAAGTGGAAAGACTTATTATCCCAAGCTAGTGATGATGTTGACCAAGTAGCATTGAATGCTACTTCGATTAAAAATGCTTTTAATGGGGAGCTAAATTGGGAAAAAGCGGATACGCTTGTTGCAAAATTAGGGGCAGGATTAATTGGAATCCATGACATTGCTGATAGCTATAATGCTGCCAAGCCAAGTGTGTTAGCCTTCCACAGTAATTTTATGACGAACAGGCAAAGATTGTCTGAATCGGAACAGAACCAAAAGGATGAAAAAGAAAAGGCAGCTGAAAAAGAAATGGATGCTGCAAAAGAGCAGCATGATAAGGCTGTTGGTATGGTCGCCGATTTAGCGGAGCAAGATGCCATTTATAAAGCAGTCCATGATAAGTTTTTAGCATACCAAAGCGTAAATAATGGTATTGCTGAGGCGAAAGCGGCAGAGGTAGATTTAGACGATTATAATAAAGCCGCTGATTCCGCCATGGGTATTATGGATGCCATCATGGGTTCTATCAGTAAGGGCCTTTATTCCTTTAGAGATGAAATCTATTTTAATGAGTATGTGTTGAGAAATTTCACTACTGGTGAACCTTATTCGATTACCAATAAAGAATCCTATTATTTTGCTAAAAAAGAAGTAGAATACATTATTTATGGATTCCCGATGGCCTATGCCAACTATGCGGCCGCTTATTCACAGTTATTCGGTATGCGTTTTGCAATGCATATGGTCAGCCAATTAATGGATCCAGCAACAAAAGCATTAGGACATCCTGCTTTAATCTTTATTGTAGCTGTTGCAGCAGCCCTAACAGGTACAGTAAGGGACATGCGATTGATGACGGATATGGGCAGAACAACTGAGTTTTTCCCGCCATTCATTGCAAAAAAATTCGGTAAGTTTGGAGCTGAATTTATGGTTAGTTATCGAGACCATATCCGATTCTTCCTCTTAACGAATGGAAAACATGAAAATAAAATGATGCGAACTCAAGCCGTTACGGATTTTAAAACGGGAGTGGATTTATCAAAGCGGCCTGTTCAGGCTGTAGGCGAGGTAACAAGCTCGGTTGATTTGTGGTTCTTGCCAGGAGTTGCAGATTTCTTAGGAAAGACAGGCGTACTAAATGGTCAAGTAGTGGATAAGGACCGTTTTGAATTTACGAAAAAGGGTGCTTTTTCTTATTAAGGAGGAGGATAAAAGTTGTTACTACTCAAAAAAGAAAACGGAAGTATTATTGTAGAGGCTTCCTTAGTCCTCCCCATATTCCTTTTATTTGTTATCTTTCTAACGAGTATGGTCAAGTTAGGTATCTACGATGGAGCCGTTGACCATGCTACGGCGGAAGCAACAAAACAGATTGCAACACATGTGTACCCAGTGGTTGTGATTAACGATATGGCCAAAACAGCTTTTGAAGGCACGCATGTGGGGCAGCAATTTAAGTATTACGCAGATACTGCCAAAGATATGAAGGCAAAAGTGGATAGTAATGTAGGACTCCTGAGCGGAATGTTTAATTCCTCCATTGGAAAATACTACAACATACCTTTTGATAAATTGAAAGAGCTCCTTAACTCAGGAATCCCGCTTACCGGTGGAGCAGCAGCTGCATTTGAACCCTTAGTTCTCCACTACATGGATGTGAATATATCCAACGAAGAGGACTTGAAAGTTACAAAGGTAGAATTGCCGAATTTGTTAACTAGTAATGGCTCTCCTTACTTTGGGATGGAAGTAACCTATAAAGTTGACCTTCCCCTGCCATTTGTAAAAAAACAGTTAGAAATAAAAAAACAAGCCTATGAGCATGTTTGGATTGGAAAGTAGAAAGGATTGACCTTATGGCTTTATATTTTTATCCATTCATCATTTTCCTGCTTACTGCCTTATTTTTTGATGGAAGATTCGGGAGAATCCCTAATTGGTTAACTGTAAGCGGGGCGGTGCTGGGGTTACTATTCCATGTTGTGTTAAATGGTATAAATGGACTGATATTTTCTGTTATCGGGCTCGCGGCTGGATTTGTTCTTATGTTAATTCTATATTTATTCAAAGCCATTGGTGCCGGAGATGTAAAACTATTTGGAGCCATTGGTGCATTTTCTGGAATTGAGTTTACACTATACGGAATTATGTACTCTGTCATCTATGCAGGATTGATTGGTCTCGTACTGTTAATTCTTCGAAGAGACTTTTTCAGACGGATGCTGGGTGTTTTTTATAAGATTCTAGAATTAAAGAGTTCTTCTACTAAAGAAGAGGTATTAGAGGAGTACAAGAAAAAAGAGGCATTAACCTTTCCATTCATGTACGCCGTAATTCCAGGAATGATTACAACCTATTATTATGTCATTTTATAAAAAGGAGGGGGAGAATTAGTGAGCAAGCTTTATTCTTTAGACTACCGACAATATGAAAGTGGTCAAAATACATTTATTGAAGTTTATAAAGATAAACCTTCCATTACTAGTCAGGAATTAGATGATTTATCTGTCAAAATGATTCAGGCTAATTCGATTCCTTTATTAATACCTTTAGAAATGGAAGAAATTAATTTAGATGTAACCTTACATTATCAGGTTACGGGTCTGCAGCCTTTATCTAGTTACATTCAAAACAGGAAGATTAGTGCGAAAGAATTCTTCGAATTACTGAATAAGATCTTAATGAAATTGGAAGAAAGCAAAGAATACTTGCTGGACGAAAGTAAGTTTGTCATTAACAGTGATTTTATTTATGTAAGAAATAGTTTTGACGACATGCGTTTTATGTATATTCCCCTAAAAGAAATTCATTCTAAACCCGCTTTTCAAGATGAATTTCGAGAATTAATGATTCACCTTATCGGTAATGTCACGAATCTAACAGGGAATGGCTTTCAGGAAATCTTAAATTACCTGAAACGTTCTGATTTCAAAATGGATCAACTGCGTATGCTTCTGGATAAGCATATTCATACTGCTGGCAGCTACAATCACACTCCTCAATATGACAAAAACATTCCAGCGCAGGAGGAAAGGGTGCCTGTACAGCAGCCAGTAAACCCTTCTATGAGTAGTCACAAACAACCAAAGCTTGCGTTTGGCAAGAAAAAGGTTGCAGCACCCGGTAAGCCTATTAATGAAAAGCAGGTTAAGGTTTCGGATGCTGCTGTAAAAAGCGGGAACGCTAAAATGTCTTCAGAAAGGGTCAAGTTCATTACGATTTCTGCATCCATTTTAGTCATAGCCCTAATTTGGAAAATGTATATAGACAATCCTAGTGAAGGTTTACTATTCATTTCTAGTGGATTATCCATATTAACGGTTGATCTTGCCTTTATTATCCTAGCGATTATTAAGCCAGGAAGTACGACTGAGCAAGATAGTGAACACTCCAAAGGGAAGAAAAAAGAGAAAGTAGCAAAACAAAAGAAAAGCAAGAAGACTAAAAATAATGACGCCGTACCAAAAGAAATCGCAAGCAGCAGCTCACAAGATGGGACTCTTTCCAATGAGGTGCTGTATCAAAATCCTGATGAGTATTATCAAAACCTGCAAAATCAAACAACGTTATTATCGAAGCCCAATGTGGTAAAAGAAGAAATAGCGGCTACTGTACTTCTATCGGATGTAAATAGTCAGAGCAAACCGTACCCTTACCTTGAACTGAATCAACCGGGGGGCATTCAAAAAGTGACCATTGATAAAGAAGCTTTTATCTTTGGCAGAAACCCTGACACGTGTGACTATACGATACAAGTGAATGGAGTGTCGCGGACACATTTTGAAATTGTTTTGAAGAGCGGGGAATATGGAATAAGAGACTTAAACTCTAGTAACGGAACGAAACTGAATGATCAAAAACTTGTCCCTCATACCATCTACCCATTAAAAGACCAAGATCTGATTACCATTGCTAAACAACAATATACCTTTCGTAAAGGTTTCTAAAACAACATGAAAAGTGTTTGGGAATATGGGTTGTCAACACATGTTGGTCCTGTAAAAAAGGTCAATGAGGATCGATCATTTTTTCGTTATTCTACTCAAGGTAAAGGGCAGGATTATGCGATTGCCCTAATGGCTGACGGTATGGGCGGGTACCAAGCAGGCGATAAGGCAAGTGAATTGGCTATTTCTAAGATTAAACAATGGTGGGATCAAAATATTACTCACATCGTAAGTGGAAGGTTATCTCTATCTGCGAGTATCGAAAGCTTAAAAGCTGCTTTTTTTGAAATCAATGAGGAGTTAATCCAGATAAGCTATCAGGATGGAGTGATGGCCGGAACCACCTTATCTGTCATTCTATTCCACCAAAATCAATTTGGTATCTGTCACGTAGGAGACAGTCGAATCTATCAGATTTCTGCCAAAAAGATTTGCTCAACTCGTAAAATGAGTGAATATGCCTATGAGATTACACAGCCGCTCAGTGATCAATGCTTGCCGACTCAAGTATTAACTGAAAATGCGTGTAATCAAAAACCTGTAAACTCTAGTAATCTAGAAGGAATGATTCAACTTACTCATGATCATTCATGGGTAGAGACAGAGGTCCAAAAGGGCCGGTTAAACAGAGAAGAGGCAAGAGTGCACCCTAGGAGAAATGTCCTGTTGCAATGTTTGGGCATCGAACCCGGTCTTGATGTATTTGTTCAGGAAGGTTATAGTAACGAAGGAGATATTTTCTTACTTTGCAGCGATGGTTTTTACTCTCTTTTTTCTGATTCTAGTATCGAAAATCTCATTCTAAGTCGAACAAGTAAAAAAGTAAATTTACAGTCGATCACGGATGAGCTGGTGGAACTGGCCAATCAACAAAAGGACGCTGCAGATAATATTTCTGCGATGTTATTACAAAAGATAGCATTGGACCGAAAAGGCTTAAGAGATTTTTTTACTAATCTAATAAAAGCGTAAAGGATGGTAACAAATGAAAAAACTATACTTCTTACTAGCAGCCATACTAGTATTCTCTTTATTAGCAGCATGTTCAAAGGATAGTGAAGGTTCTAAATCTAAAGATGAAGGTACAAAAACCGAAGAAACAGGAACAGAAAAAGACGGTGAAGGTACAACAACTGACTCTGGCAAAGAGGACGGAGACGAGAGCAGTGATTCAGAAGTAAGCCCAAGTGACGAGATTAAGTACCTGAAAATGGGTGAAACAGGATTAATTAAATCTACTATCGGAAGCTATGAAGTTACTCCTGAAAGTGTCGATTTTATCGACAGTATTGAAGGAAAGACCTCTAGCTACGGAAAACTAATCGAAGCAACCATTCACTTTAAAAATGTTTCTGACAAGGCTATTGAGACTTCTTCAATTGTTTATAGTGATGGCAGAGTAATCCCATTATCTGATGAAGAAATCTATGCAATTGCCGTTCATATTACAGACGAAGTAGAATTCATCGAACCAAATCAAACCGTTACAATGAAAATCGTCTATGATGCCTTAGAAGACAAAGAATACCACCTCGCATTTGGTGATGGTTTGACTTCAAATGAAATTCATTGGGAGTTTGCGGGAAAATAGGCTGGTGTGGGTTTCTGCCGAAAGCTAATTTTTCATATAATAATATAATTGGAAAAGTCAGTAAAGGGTTGTGCTTAGCACACCCTTTTTTTATTTGCGGAGCTGTGGAGACATATCTTGTGGCCGGCATTAACTATAATATAAGTCGTGAGATCTGCCCTAAGGACTAGATGAAAATAGTTCTCAATTACCTATTGACATGATTTGTCTGAAAATATATTATATTAATTGTGATAATGATAATCATTTTCAACTAGAATGAAAATAAAGAGGGGCTGATATAGAATTATTTGGTAGACAGATAGATTTTTCTAACCAGCTAGAATGGTCGATACACAACGACTGTACATAAGTATTTTGGTTAAATTTCATTAAAAAGGAGACGAAAAGGATGAAAAAACTACGTTTTATATCTATTATGTTCACATTGATTTTATTGTTAGCTGCTTGCGGCAGCACAGAGGAAACCAGCAAATCTTCAGGTTCTGAAGGAGAAAAAACAGAAGAAAAAACAAAAGAAGTCACAATCACTCATAAATACGGAGAGGTTACCATTGAGAAGAACCCTAAGAAAGTAGTTGTTTTTGACTTTGGAGTACTTGACGCATTGGATACATTTGGTGTTGAAATAGCAGCTCTTCCACAAGCAATCGTACCAAAGACTTTGGAGAAATACGCAGGTTCTGAATATACGAATGTCGGGAGCTTAAAAGAACCTGATTTTGAAGCGCTGCACGAATTACAGCCAGATGTTATTTTCATTTCAGGAAGACAAGCAGAGCTATATGATCAATTTGCAGAAATTGCTCCAACGGTGTTTGTAGAAGTAGATTATGCAAACTACATGTCCTCCCTTGAAAAGAATTTCAAGCTCTTAGCTGAGGTTTTTGAAAGGGAAGACGTGCTTAATTCTAAAATGGATGAGTTAAAAGCAAGCATTGAAACGCTAAATAAAGAAGCTTCTGCAGATGACAGCAAAGCATTAATTTTATTGGCGAATGAAGGAAAAGTAAGTGCCTATGGACCAGGTTCACGCTATGGATTTGTGCATGATGTGTTTGGTTTCAAGGCAGTCGACGAAAACCTTGAAGTTTCACAGCACGGTCAAAGTGTCACGTTTGAATATATCTTAGAAAAAAATCCAGATGTTCTCTTTGTTATCGACCGATCTGCCGCAGTTGGCGGGGAAGTAGGAGCCAAAGAAACCATCGAAAATGAGCTAGTACAGAAAACAAATGCGTATAAAAATGGAAAGATTGTATACTTAGACGCAGTGAACTGGTACATCGCAGGAAATGGGATTACTTCAACACAATCTATGGTAGAAGAAGTCAAAGCAGCATTAGAATAGAAAAATACTATCATTCTTGGCCACTGTAACATAACAGTGGTCATTTTTCTATTCATCCCCGACAAAGTTTAAGGTATTTCAAACAAAGCAGATTTTTTTTGTAATTTACTTTAATTTGGAAACCCTATTATTATTAACTTGTGTTGGGGGATTTCTTATGGAGTCGATTATTAAGAGTTTAGATCTAAACGCAAAGGGACTTTGGCTGCCAGTTTTACTTGGGATTGTATTATTAG
Organism: Neobacillus niacini; assembly: GCF_019749295.1. Taxonomy (GTDB): domain Bacteria; phylum Bacillota; class Bacilli; order Bacillales; family Cytobacillaceae; genus Neobacillus; species Neobacillus niacini_D. The sequence goes on along the minus strand of NZ_JACWFG010000002.1, from coordinate 1,498 downwards.
CATATGCTCTTCTCATGCCTAAGAAGGAGATCAGTTGGAGAGAGCTTTATATTACCATAGGGGTGATTGGCTTTGCCACTTGGGTGTCGGATAGCATCTTTGCAAAGTATTTAGATTTGGTTGATTTCGGTGACCCAAATATTGTAGGAATAGGTGAATTTATCACATACAACTTCGTTCCTTCATCACTCTCAGTTATTTATTTGAATTATTTTAAAAGAGATCATAAATGGAAATTGGCTATTATATTTACAGTTCTTTCTTTCTTAATTGAATGGGCGGTGGCAAAGGCAGGGTATATGAAGCTTACTCATTGGAACCATCTGTTTAGTATTCCTATTTTCTTTCTTGTGTATAGGTACATTCTGCCCCTGCACGCAAACATCATAAAATGTAATAAAGAACATCTTTAACAACGGACGTAATTCCAGCAAGGAGTAACGTCTGTTTTTTTTTCGCGGCATTTCATCGATAAAGATTGTCAAAGAGTAAAATAAAAGGTACTAAATACAGTTACGTATATTCATAATTTTTTCTAAAAATGGCAAAATAAAGATGTTTATAAATTGGAGGGGGTGGTACATATTGGGTAAAAAAGAGAAAGTAAAAAAACCATTTTATAAAAAGTGGTGGGTATGGGTTATTGCTGTTATTATCGTTTATGCCATTTTTGGCGGCGGAGAAGATACAACAGAAGTGAAAGAGGAAGAAAATACGAAAACTGTAGATGAAGAAGCATTTAAAGCGTACGCCCAAAATATTATGGGTCGTACTTTTATTAAAACAATTTCAGTCACAGAAAACAAAGGTTTAATAAAATTTTACGGCTCTTATGATGAATTTAAACAAGCTAAACCAGACAGCCCATTAACAGAGGAAGAGTACAAAGGGTATTTTGAAACAGGAGATGCAATTGAAAAGATTTTTGTAGGTGAAAATGTAAGGCTGCTGCGTCAATTTCCTGATTTAGACTCCACTTCAATGGTTTTACCTTATGGCGGGAAAACATATTCCGTGGATTTAGATCGTAAAGAGGTCAATGACTATTTAGGATTTAAGGTAGAGGAACTAAGTGTAGAGGAAAGAACATGGCATGAGAAATTTAGTAACCCTATTCTTGGCGATGATGGAAAAAGAAAGGAGTTCTTTGATACGTTTGTAAAGGTCAAATAGGATTTACAACGCTAAATAAGGCTGCCTTGTGTCTTATATAGCGTTTTTATTTTATTAAAGGCTCTGGTTATTATTCATTGTTGATTTTCGTGTAGGGTTGAGAAATCATAGGCGGAGAATTTCCGGCTATTGGATAAAGTCCATATAATTGTGTAAAAAGAAAGAGTCATTTTATTCACTCTTGGCAACACTGTTTTCAGCGACGATAAACAATGAAAAGAGGAAATAAAATGACTCACTTACAGTTTAACCTAGATTTAGACCATTTAAAAGATTCCGTTATCAATTCTAACTTAGATATGGTGATTAAATCAGCGATTGTCTT
>NZ_JACWFG010000019.1:1475-3066 GCF_019749295.1 Neobacillus niacini | reverse complement strand
TAATTCGTTCTTTGAAAACTAGATAATCGTAAGAAGAAGTCAAAGTAAAACCGAGAATCGCCATTTTAGTTTTTCTCTCTTATTTAATTAAGAGTAGTAACCTTTTAGGTTAAGTTAGAAAGGGCGCACGGTGGATGCCTTGGCACTAGGAGCCGATGAAGGACGGGACTAACACCGATATGCTTCGGGGAGCTGTAAGTAAGCTTTGATCCGGAGATTTCCGAATGGGGGAACCCACTGCTCGTAATGGAGCAGTATCTTTACCTGAATACATAGGGTATTGAAGGCAGACCCGGGGAACTGAAACATCTAAGTACCCGGAGGAAGAGAAAGCAAACGCGATTCCCTGAGTAGCGGCGAGCGAAACGGGACATAGCCCAAACCAAGAGGCTTGCCTCTTGGGGTTGTAGGACACTCAACATGGAGTTACAAAGGAACGGGGTAGATGAAGCGGTCTGGAAAGGCCCGTCATAGAAGGTAAAAACCCTGTAGTTGAAACTTCGTTCCCTCCTGAGTGGATCCTGAGTACGGCCGGACACGAGAAATCCGGTCGGAAGCTGGGAGGACCATCTCCCAAGGCTAAATACTCCCTAGTGACCGATAGTGAACCAGTACCGTGAGGGAAAGGTGAAAAGCACCCCGGAAGGGGAGTGAAATAGATCCTGAAACCGTGTGCCTACAAGTAGTTAGAGCCCGTTAATGGGTGATAGCGTGCCTTTTGTAGAATGAACCGGCGAGTTACGATCCCATGCAAGGTTAAGTTGAAGAGACGGAGCCGCAGCGAAAGCGAGTCTGAATAGGGCGTATGAGTATGTGGTCGTAGACCCGAAACCAGGTGATCTACCCATGTCCAGGGTGAAGTCCAGGTAACACTGGATGGAGGCCCGAACCCACGCACGTTGAAAAGTGCGGGGATGAGGTGTGGGTAGCGGAGAAATTCCAATCGAACTTGGAGATAGCTGGTTCTCTCCGAAATAGCTTTAGGGCTAGCCTCACGTTGTAAGAGTCTTGGAGGTAGAGCACTGTTTGGACTAGGGGCCCTCATCGGGTTACCGAATTCAGACAAACTCCGAATGCCAAAGACTTATCCGTGGGAGTCAGACTGCGAGTGATAAGATCCGTAGTCAAAAGGGAAACAGCCCAGACCACCAGCTAAGGTCCCAAAGTTTACGTTAAGTGGAAAAGGATGTGGAGTTGCTTAGACAACCAGGATGTTGGCTTAGAAGCAGCCACCATTTAAAGAGTGCGTAATAGCTCACTGGTCGAGTGACTCTGCGCCGAAAATGTACCGGGGCTAAACGTAACACCGAAGCTGTGGATTGACACCTATGGTGTCAGTGGTAGGAGAGCGTTCTAAGGGCGTTGAAGCTAGACCGTAAGGACTGGTGGAGCGCTTAGAAGTGAGAATGCCGGTATGAGTAGCGAAAGACGGGTGAGAATCCCGTCCACCGTATGCCTAAGGTTTCCTGAGGAAGGCTCGTCCTCTCAGGGTTAGTCGGGACCTAAGCCGAGGCCGAAAGGCGTAGGCGATGGACAACAGGTTGATATTCCTGTACCACCTCTTTATCGTTTGAGTGATGGGGGGACGCAG
>NZ_JACWFG010000019.1:0-1442 GCF_019749295.1 Neobacillus niacini | reverse complement strand
CTGAGCTGTGATGCCGAGGGAAATATAGTACCGAAGTTCCTGATTCCACACTGCCAAGAAAAGCCTCTAGCGAGATAAAAGGTGCCCGTACCGCAAACCGACACAGGTAGGCGAGGAGAGAATCCTAAGGTGAGCGAGAGAACTCTCGTTAAGGAACTCGGCAAAATGACCCCGTAACTTCGGGAGAAGGGGTGCTTTTTGAGGTGAATAGCCTCGAAGAGCCGCAGTGAATAGGCCCAGGCGACTGTTTAGCAAAAACACAGGTCTCTGCGAAGCCGCAAGGCGAAGTATAGGGGCTGACGCCTGCCCGGTGCTGGAAGGTTAAGAGGAGGGGTTAGCTCACGCGAAGCTCTGAATCGAAGCCCCAGTAAACGGCGGCCGTAACTATAACGGTCCTAAGGTAGCGAAATTCCTTGTCGGGTAAGTTCCGACCCGCACGAAAGGCGTAACGATCTGGGCACTGTCTCAACGAGAGACTCGGTGAAATTATAGTACCTGTGAAGATGCAGGTTACCCGCGACAGGACGGAAAGACCCCGTGGAGCTTTACTGTAGCCTGATATTGAATTTTGGTACAGCTTGTACAGGATAGGTAGGAGCCTGAGAAACCGGAGCGCCAGCTTCGGTGGAGGCGTCGGTGGGATACTACCCTGGCTGTATTGAAATTCTAACCCGCACCCCTGATCGGGGTGGGAGACAGTGTCAGGTGGGCAGTTTGACTGGGGCGGTCGCCTCCTAAAGAGTAACGGAGGCGCCCAAAGGTTCCCTCAGAATGGTTGGAAATCATTCGCAGAGTGTAAAGGCACAAGGGAGCTTGACTGCGAGACCTACAAGTCGAGCAGGGACGAAAGTCGGGCTTAGTGATCCGGTGGTTCCGCATGGAAGGGCCATCGCTCAACGGATAAAAGCTACCCCGGGGATAACAGGCTTATCTCCCCCAAGAGTCCACATCGACGGGGAGGTTTGGCACCTCGATGTCGGCTCATCGCATCCTGGGGCTGTAGTCGGTCCCAAGGGTTGGGCTGTTCGCCCATTAAAGCGGTACGCGAGCTGGGTTCAGAACGTCGTGAGACAGTTCGGTCCCTATCCGTCGTGGGCGCAGGAAATTTGAGAGGAGCTGTCCTTAGTACGAGAGGACCGGGATGGACGCACCGCTGGTGTACCAGTTGTCTTGCCAAAGGCATCGCTGGGTAGCTATGTGCGGACGGGATAAGTGCTGAAAGCATCTAAGCATGAAGCCCCCCTCAAGATGAGATTTCCCATAGCGTCAAGCTAGTAAGAACCCTGAAAGATGATCAGGTTGATAGGTCAGAGGTGGAAGCGTGGTAACATGTGGAGCTGACTGATACTAATCGTTCGAGGACTTAACCAATTTTTAAAGCGAACTCGTTTTACAAACTTCTTCTGAAATTATCTAGTTTTGAGGGAATGAATTTTTTTCAA
>NZ_JACWFG010000018.1:51889-327887 GCF_019749295.1 Neobacillus niacini | reverse complement strand
TGATATAGCTCATTTGTTACGTTGGCTTAGCTTTTATAAAAAGCTAAAAAATTGTTTGTTGACGTTACTGTTTGTTTAGTTTTCAAAGAGCAATTATTATCTTCGCCCGTAAGCGACTTTTATAATATAACACATCTCATTTTACAGTGTCAATATTATTTTTCAAAAAATATAACCGTCGTTTGCGAGTAAGTTAAAATCTTTCGTTCGCAGCGACGGTTATTAATATATCAAGTATCTCAAAAAACGTCAATAGGTTTTAATGTTTTTTTACGATAATTTTTTACTCACCTGATAACATCGATGAAAAATACCATTTCCCTTTGTTTCAAGACTAACAACATCGATTAACCCTTTTTCAATAAGATACTCAATTAGGACGGCTAGATCAACAGAATAAGGAATTAATTCTTTTTCATTCTGAATCTCATTGAAAGTCCAATATTCCTTCGTACTAAGAACTTCTAAAAGATGAGCACAACCCACTTTTGTTCGAGAATGGATCATAAACTCGCTTGCTAAGAATAATAACTCCAATCTTTTTTCAATAGCCTCTTCACTATTTACAAGTTCTTCATATAATTTAACGATTTCTGGCTCAATCAGTTTTACCTGCTGCCAAACAGTTAACTCTGGATGTAGACCATTTTCAATTACAGCTAGTCTTGCTAAGTGGTGTAAAGAATGAACAACATAATTATATGCGTCCAGGTACTGTTTGTTTTCAAAGAGAGCTTTACCATCGACATACCGTCTTATCAGCTTCGCAAATTCTAATCCCATTTTAACCTTCCGTCCATTAAACGGAAATTCACGGAGCTCTGTCTTCAGGTTTTCTATATATTCATTACGGTCAAATAATATCTTCGCATTCTGAAGCCATTCAAATATTTTTCGATTCGTACCTAATAGAAGCCATTCTTTTAACTGATCCTCCGTAACAATATGCATAGCTGCCTTGCTGTCATTATAATTATAATGTTTGATTAATGATGGCTGTTCTCCCTCTTTTACTATGATTAAAAGGATTACATCAAAGGAGTCTGTGGTATGGCTTGATTTATGTCTTTTTTCTATCAACAATACTCCAAGCGTATTGGATTGACTAGCCCGTTCCTGATAAATGGGCCGAAGAATGTCTTTCATTCTCATTCCTCCATTATTTTCGATAACCTATATGTTCGACAGTAATAAAAAATCTCCTTCTTATATAGAAGACAAATTTCGACATTCTTTAACATACCATTTTTTCATGAGATGTAAATATGGTATAGTTTGACTAGGAGGGAGAATTTATGGCTAAAAAATATTCAAGTAAAATAAATAAAATCCGCAGTTTTGCATTATCCTTAATCTTTATCGGTTTTTTTGTTATGTATGTTGGAATTTATTTTCGTAACTCACCACTTGTTATGACCATTTTCATGCTATTGGGACTTTTATTTGTTATTGCTAGTACAGTTGTTTACTTTTGGATTGGGATGCTGTCAACCAGAACTGTACAAGTTAAATGTCCAACTTGCGGAAAACATACAAAAATGCTCGGAAGAGTAGATATGTGTATGCATTGCAGGGAGCCTATAACACTTGATCCTGAACTCGCAGGTAAAGAGTTTGATGAATCCTATAATAAGAAATCAAAAAATAAAAGCCGATTTACTTAATCGGCTTTTGTTTCGTTTCATTAATGTACTTCTTTACTTGTACACTCAGGACATGTTCCGTAGACTTCCATTCGATGATTATTCACCTTAAAGCCCGTAACATGTGAAGCAAGCTGTTCTACTTCATTTAATCCTGGGTAATGGAAATCAACTATTTTTCCACAGCTCTCACAGATCACATGGTAATGGTGTGATGTTACAAAGTCAAAGCGCGCTGATGCATCACCATATGTTAATTCTTTTACTAGACCTACTTCACGAAATACTCGTAAATTATTGTAAACTGTTGCCACACTCATATTAGGGAATTTTCCTTCTAGGGCTTTATAAATATCATCTGCTGTGGGATGTGACATCGAGTTTATTAAATATTCAAGTATCGCATGACGTTGTGGAGTTATACGTACTCCAGTTTCCTTTAAAGTTTCTAATGCTTCTTTTAACTGATTCATCGCCATGCACCTCTATTCCAAAAATATTCTTAAATTATAATTGTTATAATTAGTTTACTAAGGAATTAATACTTTTGTCAATATTGTAATATCATAATTAGGCATTGTTTATTATGTCTCCTGGTCCAATTGTTTGTATTTTATGATACATACTAACTATTAATTCTTTTTATTAAAAAATTCACGCTCCAAAGATGCAGCCTTGATCACTGCTCAATTACCGGAGAACAAAAAAAAAGGGCCGATTATCGACCCAACAAGTTTTATCTGAGGAGGTATGCCCTAATAAAATGATATTCAATCTAAAGGTGTTTGCATTGGACAAATGCCTTTTCTATAGAAAATAGGCTATAAATAATAACGCCCTATTCCCTTCCCAATTTCCTTATTAATTTCCCCTTTTAATTCAAGATAAGGTACTTATCCCAAATTCTCTTTTACAAACTGGAGCGCTTCTTCTACATGCCCTTTTACTTTTACTTTTCGCCATTCTTTTGCTATCTTACCTTCTTTATCAATGACAAATGTAGATCTTTCAATGCCCATATACTCTTTACCAAAATTTTTCTTTAATTTCCAAACCTCATACAGTTCAGAAACAGTGTGATCTTCATCAAATAAAAGTAAGAAAGGCAGGTTATACTTATCTCTAAACTTTTCATGTTTTTCTATCGGGTCGGGGCTGACTCCAATAATAACGGAATCTAACTGTGAAAAGTCTCCGTGATAGTCCCTAAAATCACATGCTTGGGTTGTACAGCCTGGTGTCATATCCTTTGGATAAAAATACAACACAACATTTTTGCCTTTAAAATCTGACAATTTTACTTTTTCACCATTACTAGCTAATAATTCAAATTCAGGAGCTTGTTTGCCTAATTCTATTGTCATACCTTACATCACCTCATAGAAAATATACTCTTCCATAAGCCTAACCAAACATGATTAACTATACAACTATTTAATTTCATTGACTTCTCTGTCCATTAATGCACGTGCTACAAATGCTGCAGGCATTGTATAACCAATCAATGCTTCTACTACCGCAACCATTCTGCCCAGCCCATGCGGGATAACATCTCCATTTCCAACGGAAAACAAAGTCATTGCACTGAAATAAAAGCTCGTTTCGAACAGATTGTAGTTATTTTCATGATTTACTTCAACAAGCAGCGAAATTCCTTTTAACTCAAATAATAAATAGATCAGACCAAATCCTAGAATAACAGTTAGATAGATGGACCCTAAAAATAGAGCATTTTCAATCGATACAAACTTGCCTTTTATGGTGTTTGGTATAAACAAAGTTCTTATACTCATAAAAATACAGAAAATCACAATTGGTAGTAAGAAATAGAACACTGCCGCCACCTCAACTTGACCTCATTTAATCTATAACTATGCTTGCTTGGACAATAAAATATCAACAATCCTTACTAAAGGTGGCAGGATCAGAAAATTTTTAAATAGTAAAACAAATTAATGTGTATGAAAAAAGTGCTATTATAGGAAGGAATCCATTTCTAGGAGGAAAATTAATGCATTTTACAAATTCTGAACGAATACATAATGAAGCGTTAGAACATATCGTCGGCGGGGTAAACAGCCCCTCTCGCTCTTACAAAGCAGTAGGCGGCGGTGCCCCAGTGGTAATGGAGCGTGCTCAAGGTGCTTATTTTTGGGATGTGGACGGAAATCAATATATTGATTATCTGGCTGCTTACGGTCCAATTATCACAGGTCATGCTCATCCACATATTACTGAAGCAATTAAAAAGGCAGCAGAGAGTGGTGTCCTGTACGGAACTCCTACACCACATGAGGTCAAGTTTGCAAAAATGCTGAAGGAAGCGATGCCTTTTTTAGAAAAAGTTCGTTTCGTTAATTCAGGTACGGAAGCAGTCATGACCACAATTCGCGTTGCCCGTGCCTATACAGGCCGAGATAAGATCATTAAATTTGCCGGTTGTTATCATGGGCACTCTGATCTTGTACTAGTTGCAGCAGGTTCAGGTCCTTCAACTCTTGGGACCCCAGATTCTGCAGGTGTTCCAAAGAGTATCGCCCAAGAAGTCATTACTGTTCCTTTTAATGATATTGAACCTTTTAAAGAAGCCTTAGAAAAATGGGGCGACCAGATTGCTGCAGTGTTAGTGGAACCAATTGTCGGGAACTTTGGGATTGTTGAGCCAAAGCCTGGTTTCTTACAGCAGGTAAATGATCTCACTCACGCGGCAGGTGCACTTGTCATTTATGATGAAGTTATAACAGCTTTCCGCTTTATGTATGGAGGTGCACAGGATTTATTAGGGATTCAGCCTGATTTAACAGCCCTGGGGAAAATTATTGGCGGCGGTCTTCCAATTGGAGCTTATGGTGGACGTAAGGAAATTATGGAAAAAGTGGCACCATTAGGACCTGCTTATCAAGCAGGAACAATGGCAGGTAATCCAGCATCAATACTGTCAGGAATTGCCTGTCTGGAAGTCCTGAAGCAAGAGGGAATTTATGACTATCTTGATCGTTTAGGAGCTATGCTTGAAGAAGGAATTTTAAATGCTGCTAAAGAACATGGTATTCCCATTACGATTAACCGTTTAAAGGGTGCCTTCACCGTATATTTTACAAACGAAAAAATTGAAAATTACGAGCAGGCAGAAAATACCGATGGTGAGATGTTTGCTAGATTCTTTAAGCATATGCTGCATCAAGGTATAAACTTAGCACCATCTAAATATGAAGCCTGGTTTTTAACCATTGCTCATACAGAAGAGGATATTGAGGCAACACTACATGCCGTAAACAGTGCATTTTCTCTACTTGCCAACGAATAAATATACATTTTTTATACAGTTATGGAGAGTGTAAAACACTCTCCAAATATTTCAACAAACTTGAAAACGTTTACATTTACACCTTTCTAATTAAATCCTCCCTGCCTAATCATTATTTTTCTATCCAATTTCTTGTATATTTATTGATTTCTGAAAATTCATATGATATATTATTTTCACACAATCTTATTTAATTGTGCCCTAATTTATTTGTTAACTATTCTTACATTATTAAGCTAATAGGAGGTGAAGCGGCTTTAGAGGAAATTTCAGCTGAAGCCAATTTATATGACAGAGAGATGGAACCCTTCCCTTTTTAAAGATTTCCATAAGCATGAACATGATGCCTGCGGAATTGTAGCTTGTCTTGAAAAAAACAAGCAGCCTACTAGAAAAAACATTTTTGATTGCATAGATGCTCTTGTCACTATGAATCATCGTGCTGGTTTTATTAACGGTGAGGGCGATGGTGTCGGAATTCACATTGATATTCCAAAGGATTTATGGAAAGAAAAGTTACAAAACGCTAATGTTGATCCCTCCCTAGCTGTCACAGATAGCTTTGCAGTTGGTCATATTTTTATCAGTCAAAAAGCTAACTGGGACTCTACTAAACAAGAATTACTTCATAAACTAAAAAACCACGATTTAGAAATCATCTTTGAAACAAATCAGGTTACCGACTCTAATGCCCTAGGACCAATCGCTATCCAAGAAAATCCAGTTTTCTGGCAATTCGCATGTGTTTCAGAAAAAACCGGCCAAGAATTATCAAAGGTTTTATTCGAAGCAATCATTGATTTAGAAACGAATGAACATGTCCATGTTGCCTCGTTAAGTCAAAACCATGCAGTATATAAAGTAATGGGTGCCGGGGATATTCTCCCGCGCTACTATAAGGATTTAGCCAGCCCTATTGTTGCCTCAACCGTTACACTTGGCCATAACCGTTATTCTACTAATACATTATCTAGTTTCTTCCGCGTCCAGCCTTTTAGTGTACTTGGACATAATGGCGAAATTAATACTATTGCAAAGCTTCGTGATGAAGCAAGGATGATCGGTGTTCCCCTCGTTAAGGATGGCAGTGACTCTCAAGACCTAAGCCGAACGATTGAAACATTAATTTGCCGTGATGGATATACGTTATTCGAGGCAATCGATCTCTTATTCCCTCCAATTATTAATGAAATGAAAGCCTACTCTAATGAATTACAAGATTTATATACTTATAGCCGCGAAGCATGGGGGCATTTTGCCCAAGGCCCTGCCGGCATTATTTCTAGATTTGGGAATGAAGCTGTTTTTAGTGTAGATGCACTAGGTCTTCGTCCACTTTGGATGCTGGAAACAGAGACTTCCTATTTATTTTCATCTGAACCGGGGATTATTCCTTCTAGTGAGTATGTAAACGACCCTAAACCTTTAGCTCCTGGCGAGAAGGTTGGATTTAAATGGCTGAATAGTAAATTAGAAGTTTACGAGCAGGATCAATTTCAAAGAGAAGTTTATCGCACCTTTTCAAAACGCTTAAATCTCCAGGATTCAAGAGTTCGTTTACAAACACCAGCCTTAGAAAAGACAATTACAATGAATTATCCAGACAAAATCCATAATGGACAATATAAGGCATTTGGCTGGGAGAGAGACCACATACAATTAATCGAGCAAATGGCTGAAAAGGGTGTCGAGCCGATTCGTTCACTTGGTCATGATGCTCCACTTGCAGCGCTAAATCCTGAGCGGAAAAACCTTGCAGATTATTTTAAAGAAAGTGTAGCCGTTGTTACGAATCCTGCGATTGACCGAGACCGTGAAACGGAGCATTTTTCAACACGGGTGATAATTGGGAAACGACCTTCTTTATTTACGAGAGAAAAAACAGAAACACTTCTAGAGTTAACCACTCCCCTTCTTTTAGAAGGCAAAGCAGGTTATAGCTGCTCGGATACCATTGGTCAACCCAGCTTCGACCAAGTCATTCAGCATTTCCAAAATGAAAAGCTGGTTACATTTATATCAACAACCTTTAGAAAAGATGAGGAAATTAGCATAGCATTAGCTAGGATTTCTAAAGAAGCAGTTCAGGCTGTAATTTCTGGGAAGAGTCTGCTTGTTCTTGATGACGGAAACGCACACCAGGAAGATTTTTACTGGATTGACCCGCACTTAGTAACATCTGCTATTGACCAGGCACTGGTAAAGGCAGAATTAAGAAGAGATTGCTCAATTGTGGTACGCTCAGCAGCCATTCGTTCGCTGCATGATATGATAACTGTTTTTGGATTAGGCGCCGATTTAATCAGTCCTTATTACATGTTCATGACAGTTCTGGATGAATCCAATCAACCTTTAATTAACCTTTATAATGCATTATCGAAGGGACTAGAAAAAGTAATCTCAACCATTGGCATACACGAATTACGCGGCTACGGAAGACTATTCTCAAGTATCGGCTTGCATGAAGAAGTGGCAAAGGAACTAAATATAGTTAACTTTTTTGGCTCTGCTGATATCGAGAATAACTATGAAGCTATGAAGAATGACGCTTTCCAAAGAGCTCAGGATTACCATAATGAAAAAGAAAGGGTCGGGAAGACTTTCCACCTCTTCCCTCGTATTTGGAAGGCTATAGGTGAAGTGGCAGCAACAGGTGATTATAGTGCTTACCGTGATAAAATTAGTGAGCAAGAGGAGCAGAATCCAACAACCATTCGTCATTTAGTTCAATTAAAGAAGAGCAATCATGCCATTTCCCCAACAGACGTTGACATTACCGTTGGTGAGCATGATTTGCCATTTATCATTTCTTCCATGTCGTTTGGCTCCCAAAATGAAATTGCCTTTAGAGCTTATGCTGAAGGTGCTGACCGTCTAAACATGGTCAGTCTTAATGGTGAAGGCGGCGAAATCAAGGATATGCTTGGTAAATATCCAAAAACAAGAGGACAGCAAATCGCCTCTGGACGTTTTGGTGTAAACGCTGAGTTATTGAACTCTTCTAATCTATTAGAAATTAAAATCGGGCAAGGTGCAAAGCCTGGTGAAGGCGGACATTTACCTGGTTCTAAGGTAACCGCCAAGGTTGCGGCTGCACGTAATGCTACACTTGGTTCTGATTTAATTTCACCATCAAACAACCATGATATTTATTCAATTGAGGATCTAGCGCAAATGATTCTAGAATTAAAAACAGGTAATGACCAAGCAAAAATTGCTGTAAAGGTACCTGTTGTACCAAATATCGGTACAATCGCTGTTGGGATAGCTAAGGCAGGGGCAGATATCATTACATTAAGTGGTTTTGACGGCGGTACGGGGGCTGCAAGAATTCATGCACTCCAGCATGTTGGACTCCCAGTTGAAATTGGTGTTAAGGCAGCCCATAATGCTCTACTTGAAAGCGGACTTCGTAATAAGGTAGAAATTTGGGCAGATGGCGGTATGAAGAGTGCCATGGATGTCATGAAGGTTATGCTCCTTGGTGCAAACCGTGTTGGTTTTGGAACTCTTTCCATGCTTGCGATCGGCTGTACGACTTGTCGTGGTTGTCATTTAGATACCTGTCACGTTGGAATCGCTACTCAAATTGAGTCTGAAGTTCAAGCAAAGGAACATGGACTTCGCAGATTCGTTCCACGTCAGCTTGACCTTGCTGTAAATGGAATAATGAACCTATTCTCGTCCTTTGGAAATGAGCTTAAGGCTCTGGCAGCTTCTGTCGGGATTACCAACTTACAGGATGCTGTTGGACGTTCAGACTTATTAGAACAGGTGAAAGGCAAGAATCAGCTAAGCCTTTCTTATCTATTAAAACCGCTTGAAATCAGCCAATTCTCAAAGACAGAGGAAACAAAAGCGATCCAAGAAGTCCAAATGCAAGTGGCAGTTGGTGCTGAGTATTTAGACGCAAGCGTTGACCAACTTCATTCTTCTCGTGAATTCGATAGTGTCACGTCTGAACAGCGCGTCTTAGGCAGCAGAGTTTCATGTCACCGTGTTCGCGGAAGACTTGATGGTTCATACCAGCAGCTGCCACCTGTACAGCTTAAATATAAAAATGGTTCGATTCCTGGTAACGGCTTAGGGGCTTATAATAGCGGCGGAATTGAAATCATTGTTAACGGCGGCGGTCAGGATGGAGTTGGAAAAACATCCTTTGGCGGCAATATCTTCATCCTTAAATCAAAAGGAAAAAATGGCCGCTATTATAATGGTTCTGTTGGAAAAGGTTTCGGGTATGGTGCTCAAAAAGGTTTGTTAATTGCTCAAGGTAATGCTGACGCCCGTGCTGGAATTCGTCTTTCAGGAGCTGATTTGATTATTGGCGGCTCCGTTAAGCAGCCCCTTCCTGAAAAAGAAGCTGGAAATATTGGAGCAAACGCGAACATTAAAGGCTTTGCATTTGAATACATGACAAATGGCCGCGGCTTAGTTTTAGGCGATCCAGGTCCATGGATTTGTGCCGGGATGACCGGAGGAGTTGTTTATATACGTCAACAGCCTGAGGTTGGTTTAACAGCCCAAGCAATTATGAGAAGGATTGCGAAAGGAGCTAAAGTTTCAGTCATGAGCTTAACCGAAAATGGGAAAAAAGATGTAAATGAACTTCTTAGTAAGTATACAGATGTACTTGCTGATGATGGTCAGATAGAAGAAGCGAATCAGCTTAGAGCACTTCTCTCCAACCCTGAAGATCACTTTATTCAAATTGTACCAGTAAAAGAACAGGCTGACCCTGCTGTATCTACAGAATGATATAAAAAGAAAAAGAACGTTCGCTTTTTACTGCGGACGTTCTTTTTTGCGTTTTGGAAAATATCTTTATCTAATACTGGATTAAATTCATATAATATCTCTTGATTAAATGTTTTAATCCATGTATAGTACGTAAATGTTCATTATGAAGTAAACTAAGAACAACCACTTAAATTTGAAAGGAAATTATTTAGAATGAAGTTAGGTGCCCGCATTTTTAAAACGGGAATTGCAATTGTTTTATCCCTTTATTTAGCACAGCTGCTGCACTCACCCTCTCCTGTATTGGCAGGTATTGCTGCAATCTTTGCGATTCAGCCAACCATTTATCGTTCTTATTTAACGATTGTTGAACAAATACAAGGAAATTTAATTGGTGCAATTCTTGCTGTCATTTTTGTTCTTCTACTAGGAAATCATATTATCATCATTGGTTTAGCCGCTGTGATTGTTATAATCATTAATCTTAAACTAAAAATTGAAAATACAATCGGACTTTCTCTTGTCACGCTCATTTCAATCATGGAAACCCCTGGCACTGATTTTATTCCGTTTGCCGGAATTCGCTTCTCAACCATTATGATTGGGGTCTTTTCTGCATTCGTGGTAAACCTTGTTTTCCTGCCGCCAAAATATGAAAATAAGCTATATTTTAAGATTTCAGGAACAACAGAGGAAATTATCCGCTGGATACGATTAAGTACTCGGCATGACTTCGACCACAATCTGTTGAAGACCGATATTGAAAAATTAAAAGATAATTTAATAAAAATCAGTCAGTTTTATTTAATGTATAAAGAAGAAAGAAGCTATTTTAAAAAGAATAGTTTTGAAAAGTCTAGAAAGCTTGTGATTTTCAGACAGATGACATCCACTGCCAAAAGAGCGCTTGATACATTAAAGAAACTCCATAGATTTGAAAATGAAATGCTTCATCTTCCTGAAAATTTTCAACAATCCATACAGGAACAGCTCGATAGTGTCATTTACCACCATGAGCAGTTAATGCTTAGATTTATTGGAAAAGTACCTACTCCTTTAGATAACGAGGCAGGTAACTGTATTAATAAGAAGGAACTATTTGACCTGTTTTTGGCCCATCAAAAGCTCTTCAGCGATCAAGACGATCCCCATTTATATCATACCATGCAGATTATTTCTTCCATCATTGATTACGGGGAACAGGTAGAACATTTAGATACCTTAATAACAAGCTTTCAGTCTTTTCATCATAATGAGGTATCGATTGAGCAGAAAGAAATCGAATAAAAAGCTCTACGCAGCTTTTACTCGTTTTCTTATGAAATATAATTTGGACAATAAGGCAGCAAATTCGCTGCCTTTTTTGCTTAATAGCTTATAAGAAGTATTGTTCCCTTGTCCCAGCTTTCTCGCCTTACTAGGGAACGATTCTTCTAGTATTGTTCCCTTGTCCCTCCTTTTTCGCCCTACAAGGGAACGATTCTCCTAGTATTGTTCCCTTGTCCCTCCTTTCTCGCCCTACGAGGGAACGATTCTCCTAGTATTGTTCCCTTGTCCCTCCTTTCTCGCCCTACAAGGGAACGATTCTCCTAGTATCATTCCATTCCATAAAAAAAAGACGTATGTTATTTCATACGTCATTTTTTTATGCTCTTTTCTAAGCTTGCAGCGGTGTTTTTTCTTCATGCTGTTCAAGCTGCTGTACTTGAAATAGTTTATAATAATTGCCCTGTTTCGCCATTAATTCTTCATGTTTGCCCACTTCAACAATGTTACCGTGTTCAATTAAGACGATTCGATCTGCATGCGTGATGGTGGATAAACGATGGGCTACCACAAATGTTGTCCGATCCTTCGCCAGCTTATCAAGTGCCTCTTTGATAAGGTGTTCACTCTCTAAATCAAGAGCAGAGGTTGCCTCATCTAATATTAAAATTGGAGGGTTTCGTAAAAATACACGGGCAATAGCCACTCTTTGCTTTTGGCCGCCTGAAAGCTTTACGCCTCTTTCTCCAACCTTCGTATCATAACCATTTGCCAGATTCTCGATAAAATCGTGCGCATTGGCCGCCTTCGCAGCTTGATAAACCTCTTCATCACTTGCACCAGGTTTTCCTAATAAAATATTGTTCTTAACTGAGTCACTAAATAAGATATTGTCCTGGAAGACTACTCCAATTTTGTCTCGTAATGACTGAACATTGAAATTACGGATATCTACTCCATCTAGGAGAATTTTCCCCTCCGTAACATCATAGAAACGAGGGATCAGTGAGACAAGTGTCGACTTGCCTCCTCCGCTCATCCCAACGAGGGCAATTGTTTCCCCTTTTTTTACATCAAGATTGATGTTTTTCAGTATCATTTCCTCAGATTCATTGTATGTAAATTGAACATGATCAAAAGTAATGTCACCCTTCACATCCTTGCACTGTACGGCATTAGGAGCATCGACAATATCATATTTTTCATCAAGGAATTCAAATACCCTGTCCATCGAAGCAAATGACTGTGTCAGGGTTGTGGAAGAATTCACAAGCCTTCTTAATGGGTTGTACAATTTATCAATATAAGCAAAGAACGCAATCATAGTTCCCAGCGTCAAACTCCCTTGGATAACCAAGTACGCTGAGTAGCCAATCACCAGCAGCGGTGCAATATCGGTAATCGTATTAACAGCTGCAAACGCCTTCGCATTCCAGCTCGTGTGCTCTAAAGCCTTATCTAAAAAGTTCTTATTCTGTTTATCAAACTGCTTTTGTTCAAAAGCTTCTATCGCAAAGCTTTTAATCACTGGCATTCCTTGCACCCGTTCATGTAAATAGCTTTGTACCTCTGCAAGTGCCTGTGACCGGGAACGGGTAAGTTTACGTAGATTACCAAAAAAGTACTTGATAGAAATCGCATAAAGCGGGAATAGCAATATGGATACAAAAGTAAGACTGACATTCATGTAAAACATAATAATGATTGCAATAATAATCGTTGCTATATCAAGCCAAAGATTCATTAAACCAGTTATTACAAATGTCTTTGTTTGTTCCACATCATTAATGACACGAGAAATAACTTCTCCTGAACGTGTATTAGCATAATATTTAAAGCTCAATTTTTGTATATGTGAATACATTTTATCTCGTATATCATATAAAATTTTACTTGAAGTCCATTGAGCAAAATATTGGCGGTAATACTCAATAGGCGGTCTTACTACGACAAAAACCACAATCATTACACCCATAATAATCAGTAATTTATTTATTTTCTCATCATTCGTTAGACTACCCGCTCCTATGATATCATCCACTACATATTTAATGAGCATTGGTATCAAAAGCGGAATGCCAAATTTAATAACTCCAATAATGATTGTCCCAATAATTTGGACTCGATATGGTTTTACAAACTGAAGGTACCTGCGTACGCTGCTCAAAGGTAGCTCCCCTTCCTTGTACAATTTACAACGAATATCTCTGCTAGAGTCCTCTCAACACAGGAAAGATGATGAAGATAACTACGATGGCGTTTGTAGGTATCTTCATCATCTTTCCTAGGCGATAAAACATTTTCCATTAACGTCGGTATGTTAAATAACGCTCATACCAGATATCAATAAAATCAGGTGCAAATGGTCCTTTGCGCTGGCGAATCCATTGAATGAGCTTATCAACATTTCTTTTCAAAATTTGGTCAATTACTTCGGGATATTTCATCTCGCGACGGTGGCGTTCATACTCATCCTCATCTAACAAATTAAACGTCATATCAGGGAATACCTTAATATCAAGGTCATAATCAATATATTTAACCGCTTCACCATCAAAAATAAATGGTGAGCTAAGATTACAATAGTAATAAATACCATCTTCACGAATCATTCCAATAATATTAAACCAATATTGTGAATGAAAATAACAAATCGCTGGTTCTCTTGTAATCCATGTTCTTCCATCTGATTCCGTTACAATTGTGCGGTCATTTCCGCCAATTACCAGATTTTGCGATCCCTTTAATACGGTCGTTTCCTCCCAGACGCGATGGATGTGCCCATTGTGTTTATAGCTATGTATTTGTATTGGTTCACCTTCGATGGGTACGCCCATGTTCTCCCCTTCTTCCTTCCTAAAAGCTTTGTAACCGATCTTCTGTGTGCAAATAACGACAAATGGCAACAAAGTTTATTTACTATTTCTTATTATTATAACGGTTGAATAAGGAATTTAAAACAAAAGAGCCATTGATTTCAATGACTCTTTGAAAAAAATTGCATATTTTTCATTCATTTTTCGATTTTCGACCTATAATGAAGGCTCTAGATCAGTTTCACGATAGGATTGAATGACTTCCTCCGTCTGTCTTTCAAATATAGCTTGAATCTCTTTTAACTCTTTTTTCATTTGATTAATATCAAATTGGACACTCTCTAACTCCGTTTCATTCTGCAAAGCCAGTAGTTGTTCTTCAATCTCTTGACAACGTTCAAGCTCTCCTTGAAGGTATAGTAATTTTTCCATTGTCATCATCTGCTCAGATACTAAACGGTTAAAATGATCCATATACCACACCGCCTTATATTTACTTCCTAATATGTATTCTTTAACAAACTGAATTTTCCTTTGACTACTTATGTAGACTTGAGAGAAGTTTTGTCGATAATTATTTTACCGCACTAAGAAGGCACCCTTCGAATTAAGGGTGCCTTCTGCTTCATTACTTATTAGCTTTGGCCGAATTGACCTGAATTTCCTTGGCCTTTATTAGCTTGAGATTGCTGATTTTGTTTTCTAACTTCAGCAGCATCTGTTTGGCTAGCGAATTCTTGGCCAAATTGACCAGCAGAACCTTGACCGCTTTGAGATTGCTGATTCTGTCTTCTTACTTCTGCAGCATCTGTTTGGCTAGCGAATTCAGTTCCGAATTGACCAGCAGAACCTTGACCGCCTTGAGATTGTGCATTTTGTTGTCTAACTTCTTGGATGTTAGTTCCAGCAGAAGTTTTGTTTGGTTGTTGGTTGAAGTTGTTTGCCATTGTAATCACCTCCACAAAAATTAAGATACCCAGGAGGTGTGGAGACTATCCAAAAAAATTTCAAAAAAATTTCAGCCTAAACCAATAAAGAAATACCGCCATCTACAATAATGGTTTGACCTCTAATCATGCTGGATTCCTCACCTAAGAGGAACATAATACAATTAACCATGTCCTCAATTTCCACCATTCGTCCCGCAGGAGTTTTCTCTTTTGCTTCCTGAAGAAGCTCCTCACGGTTTGGAAAATGAGTTAACGCTTCCGTATCCACAGCCCCGCCAGAAACGGCATTTACAACAATATTTTTAGGAGCCAGCTCAACTGCTAAATACCTGGTTAAGGCTTCTAAAGCTGCCTTTGATACACCGACTACCGTGTAATTTTCTAAATAACGAATGGAACCTAGAGAACTGATACTGACAATCTTACCGCCGCCATTTTTCTCCATTAATTTCGCAGCTTCCTGAGCACAGAATAATAAAGCTTTACTGTTAATATTTAATGTCCAATCCCAGTGATTTTCTTCTAACTCCATAATTGGGCGTTGTACACCAGAAGCTGCATTATTAACAAAGATATCCAGCCTGCCGAATTCTTCGTCAATTTGTTGAAACATAGCTTTAATTTTACTAACATCCCCTACATTTGCTTTTACCACTAGAACTTTTCTGCCTAGAGCTTCAATTTCCTCCGCTACCTTCAGTGCAGAACTTTTACTTCTAGCATAATTAATGACAATATCATATCCTTCTTGTGCTAGTCGTAAGGCTGTGGCTTTCCCTATTCCTCTGCTGCTTCCTGTAATAAGTGCTACTTTCTGTGTCATATACTCGTTTCCCTTCTTAATCATGTTTTGTAATCATTTTAAACTTTTCATGCATAGATGACAATTGAATACAAAACCTATGTCTATTAATCAAATGAGAAAGGAAGAAGATTATGTATGTAGGACGGGATATGACAGAGCTTTCTATGGTCTCTAAAACTGATTGGAGGGACAGCGAGCTAGCCTTCTTTCACCACTCATTACAGCAAATAGCACCATACCTAAACAGTGAGGGCGTAACCATTCATCGTGAAATCATTGAGGAAATTGAAAATCGCGGCGGAATCAAGCGTCAAGAAGCAGATTATACACATGGTACCAAAGTGAGTTACGATTAATAAAAAGAGAACGCCTAATTTTAGGCGTTCTCTTTATACAACTTAAGGATTTTATGGAATGAAACTGGAAAGGCGTACTCTTCCATTTCTTGCAGCGTAAGAAACTTCCATTCTGTCCCTTCCGGAAAATTAGAGTTAATGGTTCCTGTATATACGCGTATGTTCCAAATTAAATGGGAAAAAATGTGTTCTATTTGACCAATACTTTTTTCTAGCTTAATATTCATATCAAATGATTCATTAAATAAATCTGTAATTTGTGACCGGTCCATTAAAACTGGTTGATGCATTTCAACATTTGGGAATTCCCATAGGTTTGCTAAAAGGCCAGTCTCCGGGCGTTTATGGATTAAGATCCTGCCTTTTTCATCCTTTACAACAACAGCTGCTAAATCAACACTTTTTTGTGAGTTCTTTTTTGACTTAATTGGAAGTTCTGACTCTACTCCCTCATGAAAGCCTTGGCAATGATCACGTACTGGACAAAGTAGGCAAGAAGGTGATGTTGGGGTACAAATTAATGCACCGAGTTCCATTAATGCTTGATTAAAGGCAGAAGGATCATCATGGGAGATTAACTCTCTCACTGCTTTTTCAAATATCTTTCTTGTCGATGGCTTAGCAATATCCTCCCAAATCGAAAGGATTCTAGATAACACCCTCATCACGTTTCCATCTACTGCT
This sequence comes from Neobacillus niacini, assembly GCF_019749295.1. GTDB lineage: Bacteria > Bacillota > Bacilli > Bacillales > Cytobacillaceae > Neobacillus > Neobacillus niacini_D. Next base: position 311,320 of record NZ_JACWFG010000018.1, on the reverse strand, counting down.
GGCTCAGGTATCCCATAAGCAATACTTAAAATGGCACCAGCCGTGTAAGGACCTACTCCTTTAAGGTTTGAAATGTCTTTTGGAGTATTGGGTACTTGGCCATTATATTTCTCATTTACTTCCTTTACAGCTGAATGTAAATTTCTCACTCGCGAATAATAACCTAGTCCTTCCCATGCTTTTAGAACTTTATCTTCATTGGCACTCGCCAGATCATTTATTGTTGGAAACCATTCGATAAATCGATTAAAATAAGGAATAACCGTATCAACTCTGGTTTGCTGAAGCATGATTTCGGAAACCCATACCTTATATGGGTCCTGGTCTTTCCTCCATGGCAAATCACGTTGTTCATCTTTAAACCAGGATATTAAATCTTCTTGAAAACTTTTTATTGAGATCTTTTCTATATTTTTCAACTCATTTTCCATTACAAAAATGCCTCCAGCCTGTTAAACAAAAAGAAATAAGGGAATATAATAATAAGCATTTTTTAACGATAAGCCATATTAATGATTTTGACAAGATAAAAGAAAAGCGGAAGCGCCTTGACCAGGGAAAAAAGCAGTTCATTTTTTCCCAGGGGCGACAGGCATAAGACGAGCCGGCGGGAAGGTTGTTTTTTAACCTTTCTGACGGATTGGCTTATGACCCCGAGCCCCTAGGCCGCTTGCGCTAGACATTTTATTAAAGGAGGATTTTTCCTTTTGGATACTGGAACTCATGTTGTAATGGGAATTGCTCTTGGTGGTCTTGCGACTCTTGATCCTGTGGTAGCAAGCAGCTCTGTAACAGCAACAAGTGTATTAATCGCTACAATTGCCGGCTCACAAATACCTGATATTGATACCGTTTTAAAGTTAAGAAATAATGCCATATATATTCGTAATCATCGAGGTGTTACCCACTCTATTCCAGCAGTATTTTTATGGCCGCTTATTCTGACAGCAGTGATTTTTCCGTTTTTTCCGAACGCTAATCTTCTCCACCTCTGGGGATGGACGTTTGCAGCGGTGTTTATCCATGTGTTTGTAGACATCTTTAATGCCTATGGTACTCAGGCTCTAAGACCCTTCACCTCTAAATGGGTTGCATTAGGGGTAATTAATACCTTTGATCCCATTATTTTTGGGATTCACATTGTAGCCATTATTATATGGGTTTTTGGCGCTGATCCTGGTTATACCTTTTTAGCGATGTTTTTCGTATTGTTTGGGTATTACCTTCTCCGCTTTTATGCACAAGGTAAAGTAAAGGCTGAGGTTAAAAAAATAATACCAGACGCAACAGATATTATTATTGCACCAACGATGAAGTTTCATCTTTGGAGAATTGCAGCCATGAATGAAGGTGAGTTCTTTGTTGGCAAGGCTGTTGGCACGGATATTGAAATATTAGACCGCTTTAAACGGGTTCCAGTACCAAATACACCTGTGCTAGAAGCTGCCAAAAAGGATAGCAATCTTGCGGCATTTCTTTCCTTCTCTCCTGTGTACCGGTGGGAGTTAGATGAGTATGATGATCACTATGAAGTTCGATTTATTGATTTGAGATATCGAAGCAATGGTCATTATCCATTCGTTGCCGTGGTACAGTTAGATTTAGAGTTAAATCCGATTAGTTCCTACACCGGCTGGGTGTTTAGTGAACAGAAATTAAGGAAAAAACTTAGTATTATCCCCAGTTAATGTTAAAGGCGAGTGACTTATAGTCGCTCGCCTTTAATTTAACTTATTTTTGTCTTGAATAAGAAAATCCTTATATTTTGGATTTTTGGCAACAAAGTCATGGAGTCTCCCGCCATAATTCTCAATCCATTGTCTAACAATTCTTTCTGTCATTTCACTGCCAAGATAATCTCTTCCTGCCTTTGCAGCGGTGGTTTCAAAGTCTTCCCACATTAACTCTACCCAAGTTCGTGCTTGATTGTAGGAGAGTGAGTCGTTTTTTTCTAACAAAAGCTGGGCTAATCTTTCATGATAATCGTTCATACATTCACCTCATTGCCAATTTCTTTTTAACATAACCTAAACCTAAATATCGGATACTATTATCACGTGGTAAGCACTGGTGTGAAGACACTTTGCTTTTCACGGTGTTTCTCATTCCCTTTGATGGAGGTACTAAACATGGTGAGAAATAAAGCAAGGAATTTTCCAAATCAAAATAACAACAAGCTAGAGGGAGAGCCCCGAGCAAAAGCAGAATATGCTTCAAGACGGGCTGACGGCACCATTAATACCCATCCGCAGGAGCGTATGCGTGCTTCTGGTGAACGTGAAAACGACACTCCTGAGTATTTCTAATATTTAGGAGAGCTAACTTAGATGAACCAGAGATTTTACTCTCTGGTTTATCTTTATTCTATTTTAACCCCTTTAACATCGATATCGGCAAGGCTTCTTCTTTACCATCACCCTTTAAACGATATCCCCATGCGAATACACCATTTAGGTAGTCAATTTTAAAATATTCACCTGGGTCCCCTTCAAGCTCATAAATTTCACCAGGTTTAAAGGCAGAAGGATCTAATAAATAGGCTCGGGCCATCGCTGCTTTTCTTTCAAGTACAGCATATTCATTGACCATTCCCATTTGCTCTGCTTTTCTCCCCTTTTCTAGCAACTGGGCAATTTCCTGCTTTAATTCATGCTCAGTCATCGTACTATATCGTTTCTCCTGCTGCATAGCTTCCACTCCCATTTTCGTTTTTCCTCTTATTTTAGTATAGTTATTTTTATATAAATAATAAAGGACGAAGGAGAGATTTAGTGAAAACCATCATTGTAACTGGGGCTGGTTCTGGATTAGGAAAGGAATTAGCATTGTTATTTTCAAAACAAGGATATTATGTTTTATTGACAGGGAGAACTGTAGATAAGCTTTCAACAGTGAAAAAGATAATTGAAGAAACAGGCGGTGCTGCTGACGTTTTTGAGCTTGATGTTCAAAAGGAATCCGATATTTCAAGAAAAATTGGCGAAATAAGCAAAACACACCATATAAGTGGTCTAGTTAACAATGCAGGTGTTGGTCATTTCGGGCCTTTTTTAAACATCCAAGAGAGCGAGATAAAAGAAATGCTCCATACTAATGTACTAGGAACGATATTAATGACAAAAGCTGTATTGCCCATGCTGCAAGAACAGGGTGAAGGTCTGGTGATGAATATCATTTCTACTGCTGGGTTAAGAGCGAAAGTAAATGAATCCGTTTATGTCGCTAGTAAATTTGCTGTAAGGGGCTTTACAGAGAGCCTTCAAAAAGAGTTCGAAAATAGCAGGGTTAGGATTAAGGCTGTTTATATGGGGGGCATGGATACACCGTTTTGGGATGGAAGCAATCACATAACTGACTATTCCCGCTTCCGTTCACCAAAAGAAGTTGCACAAATAATAATGAACCAACTCGACCAAGAGGAGATTATTATTGAAAGTAAAAAATCATGACGTTGTTAAGTCATGATTTTTCGGCTTCCTCTAAGTATTTTTCAATCAGGTCCATTGAAAATCCTTTACGAAAAAGTGCCTGTTTCATCTTTTGCGTGTATTCAAAGCCAGTAAATTTACTATATTTCCGATGTGTTTTTTCACCTTGATACCGGATGGCTTCCATTTCATCATCTAGTTCCTTATCTGTATCAGCTTCAGTCAGCGCCAGAAGAATCACATCGAAAGAGTAACCTTTCCTTAAGAGGAATTGCTCTGCTTTTTGTTTAACGATTCGCTGGGATTCCTTTGAATTTTTTTTGATTACCTTTTCAGCTACTTTGATTGCTTTTTCCACTTGATTTTCAAAAGGGTACTCGGCAATAGCATGTTTAATGATACCCTCATTGATTCCTCTCTCTCTTAATTCCATGCGTATTAAGTCTGGGCCTTTATCCGTCGTATTCATTTGAGTCCTTACATAGGAAAGAGCATATTCCTCATCATTTATGTATTTTTGCGCCGCCAATTTATGAATTACTTCATTAATAATAGGTTGTTCTATTTCCTTTTCAAGAAGATAGTCCCTTATCTCTTTTTCGGATCTCATTCTTCTTGCCAAATAATTAATGGCGCGATTATAAGCCTTCCTAATATCGTCCTGAAATTGTATCTCTAAAATGGAAAATTCATCAATCTCCATGCCTTTTCTTAACTCAAACCGAATCAGTACAGCGCTATCGACACTAAAAGCGTATTCCTCGCCTTTACCATAATCCATAAAAATATTATAGCGATCTTTATTTTTCTGCTGAGTGGTGATTTTAGTAATAACAGCCACATCGTTCACCTCAAACTTACTTTACCATATTTTTTAATCAATTGAGTATCATTCCATTCCGAATAGGTAAAAATGGAGAAGTGCTTAATTTTTCCCATAAGGTTTTAACGATTAACAAAAATGTTGAAAGGAATGAGCAAAATGGGTGGAAAAAAGAAAAAAGATTTAGGCAGAGGAAAATACACGTTAACTAGTACACAAGAGGTCTTATATCAGCGGGAGTTTAAATTAGCAGACCGTGCAGGCGGATTTCACGACAGTAAAACAAAACTTTAAATTTTTCCATTAATGGACCCCTTTCAATTTGTAAAAGCTAATATAGGGAACATTTTTAAGTTCCTTATTGCTAAAATTGAAAGGGGTTTTTGTAATGGGTCGAGCGCAGGGACATAAAACTCGTGATAAAAACAAAGGATCACTTCCACAGGTACCAAAAAACATGAAATCCGATGGAAATGACGTGGAGTATTCTGCAGAATTTGCGGACCATGCAGATCTCGAGGCAATGGCACGAGCAAATGCAGCGAATCAGCGCGTTACAAACAAACGCAGGAAATAAATAACCCTTTTAACCAGCAGGCAGCATTCTTTTGCTGCAAAAAAGAAGAAGCAGGATAGTCCTGCTTCTTTTAAAAATTTTTAGAGGGGGAAAAATCAATCAATCAGCGTGCCCTATAGAGAGATTTCTGCCATTAGGCAATAGGACCCGGTAAAACCTTTACTAGGTGATTGTGAATAGAATCACTATCTCCTTTACACCTTCACTATACTCCCCCTTACCAGCAATATCAATGGATTTCACAGTTTTTTAACATATTAACGTTAGAAATATGGAAAGTATGTGAACTTAATAAGGTGTTAATATTAGAAACCAATTCCTTATGTATACCAACTATTCATTCACCTGTGTATAATGTGCATAAGTACGCAGAGTATCTATACTATAGGATTTTAGATGTGGATATATCTGTGGGTAACTAACAAAGGAGTCTGTAACACAGACTCCCGATTAATAATATTAAAGTGGCAATAAGGAGATGTTTTCTTTTTTCCTCAAGGTTTCAATCATATTAAGCCATTCCAGAGGTTTATTGGAAAGAATGGAGTAATAGGCAGTGAGAAAATCTGCTACAAGTGCAGCTGATATAGAATCTAGCTCATCGTTCATAGGCATGAAACAAAAATCCAGCCCTTTTACAGCTTCTCCATTATTCTCCCAAGAAGGATGTACATAATCCAAATCAATTCTCTTATAACCTAAATGTGATAGAACTTCACGGCGCACATAAGGATCCATAACTTTCACCCCGCCAAACTCATGACCCACTCTGTAAGGGTCATAGATTTCGGCAAACATGCCGAAAAGCTCTTTGCCGTTATCCACAGCCAGCTGCTGTAGGTCCTTTAAACGATTCTGCGCTAGAAACCTCCCTAGGCCAAGACCGGGTCTGCTAATAATGGTGAAATCCGTCATCGCAATATTCCAATCAGGATAATAGCGATATTCCGTTGCCCCAACAACTTCTTCTCCATTTACAGCAACAAACACCCGAATACCCGGGTCTTCTAGAGGTTCCTTCCATAATTCATACGCCAATACTTCCTCTGGCGGGAAAATATCCTTCATTAAGTCATGAAGTTTTTTAAAGTTCGGATCTGTGATACTTGTTATACGTAAATATTCCATGTGCTAACTCTCCCTATTCTTTAATAAATGGATTTTTCCACTCCATTAAGGCAGCATAATGACATGATTCTTCATCATCCAGGTAATTTTCTACAATACCCCTTGGCACTCTTCCGCAGCGAAGCAAGAATGTTATAACAGGGTCCTTTATATCCCCTTTTAAAACTTTATCTAAGTACTGTTCTGGTGTCATGGTATCAGCACTTTTATGATACCCAGGCATTCTGCCGCCGCCTAGCAGCCTTACAAGTTCTTTCTGAATCACAACATGGTACATTGCCTGCATCATGAGTTTTCCAAGACCAAGCTTTCGGAACCTTGGGCGTACACTGATATCCACGATATAGAGTGTATCCCCACTAGGGTCATGGTTCTTAATATATCCATGATCGGTTATTTCTTCCCATGAATGATTGATATGATTTGGATCAAAATTGACAATTAGACCTGTTAAGGAACCTGCTAGCGTCCCGTCCACTTCGATACAAATTGCCCCTTCTTGAAAAAGCTTAACATGATTTGTTAATTGCTCTTTATTCCACCATAATTCAGATGGGAATGGGGGCGGAAAACATTCAGACTGGATTTGAATGAGCTCATCAAAATCCTCTTGAGTGTAATTACGAATAGTCACTGGAATTGGCTTTTCTTGGTCAAAAACAAAGAATTCACTATGATACAAGGCAGCTCCACCCTTTGTCATTATTTTTCCCAATCGTGATATAAATCTGTTCTGCGGTCACGCCAGGTGGTAACCGATCCACGCTCTCTTACTTCATATAATAATTCCAGATCAAGGTCCGCTGTAACGATCATATCGTTGTTTAATTCTCCCTCCACAAGGATACCTTTGGGCGGGAATGGAATGTCATTTGGCGTTATGATGACTGCCTGACCAAAATTAGCTCGCATAAAATCAACAGTTGGCAAAGCACCTACAGTACCGGTTAACACCACATATACCTGGTTTTCAACGGCACGTGCATGACTTGTGTACCGAACGCGATGGAATCCGTGGCGGTCGTCTGTACATGAAGGACAGAAAATAATATCTGCTCCTTTCGCTTTTGCCATGCGGACGATTTCAGGGAACTCAATGTCATAGCAGGTAAGCAAAGCAATTTTTCCTTTTTCTGTTTCAAAAATTTGAAAACTGTCCCCTTTCTCCATGTTCCACTCGTTCACTTCTGTAGGGGTAATATGAAGCTTAGCCTGCTCGCCAATCCTTCCATCTGGGTAAAATAAATGCGCAGTATTATAAAGCTTGCCGCCCTTTTCAATGACGTGCGTACCAGCAATGATATGCATGTTGGTTTGTTTGGCAAAGTTCGAAAACAATTCTCTATATTGGTCTGTGAAGCCTGGCAGGTCATTGATAGTCAGACTCTGGCCCTTTCCATTTCCAATCGATAGCAGCTGTGTGGTAAAGAACTCAGGGAATAGGACAAACTCTGCGCCAAATTCCTCAGCCGTTTTTATATAATGCTCACATTGTGCGGCGAACTCTTCAAAGGAACTTATTGTATGTAGGTGATATTGAACAACAGACACGCGTAATTTCATTGTTATCCTCCTCCTAAAAAATCATATGAGGAAATTATCTAATATTTTTGTTAGTAATACAAATAAAAGGTAACTTGACCTTCTCTAGTTACCACTTATGAGTGACCGCTCTCTCTTTTTTTATCAGTTATCGGGCTCTCATCCTCCTTATGAGTGACCGCTCTCTCTTTTTTTATCAGTTCTCGGGCTCTCATCCTCCTTATGAGTGACCGTTCTCTCCTTTTTTATCAGTTCTCGGGCTCTCATCTTCCTTATGAGTGACCGCTCTCTCCTTTTTATCAGTTCTCGGGCTCTCATCTTCCTTATGAGTGACCGCTCTCTCCTTTTTATCAGTTATCGGGCTCTCATCTTCCTTATGAGTGACCGCTCTCTCTTTTTTTATCAGTTCTCGGGCTCTCATACTCCTTATGAGTGACCGCTCTCTCCTTTTTTTGCAGTTCTCGGGCTCTCATCTTCCTTCTGAGTGACCGTTCTCTCCTTTTTTATCGGTTCTCGGGCTCTCATCTTCCTTATGAGTGACCGATCTTTCTTTTTTTATATATTCATGGGCTCTCATCCACAGGTCTAGGGATTTAAAAACGAAAAACAAAAAACCACCCTTCGGTGGTTTTCGCTTATTTACCTAGTTTTCCCTCGCCAAGCTCGATTTGTTTTAACACCTGTTCAGGTGAGGTACCACCGAAGCTATTTCGAACGGCCACTACATGCTCTGGTGATAAAACCTCGTAAATATCCTCTTCAAATAAAGAGCTGAACTCTTGGTACTCTTCAAAGCTTAAATCAAGTAAAAACTTTTGGTTTTGAATCGCATATAATACGATTTTTCCAATGACTTCATGTGCTTCTCTAAATGGAAGACCTTTTCTAACCAAGTAGTCAGCAATATCCGTGGCATTTGAGAAGTCGTTATTAATCGCTTTTCGCATGATATCTTTGTTTACAGTCATGCTTTCAATCATTGGCGCTAACAGCATAAGGGATCCTTCAAGTGTCTCCACTGTATCGAACATTCCCTCTTTGTCCTCCTGTAAATCCTTATTGTAAGCAAGCGGCAAGCCCTTAAGGACGGTTAGTAAGCCAATCAGATTACCAAAAGTACGACCCGTTTTTCCTCTTAACAGCTCAGGAACATCTGGGTTTTTCTTCTGCGGCATAATGCTGGAACCTGTACAAAATGAGTCATCAAGCTCGACAAATTGGAACTCTTGGCTGGACCAGATCACAAGCTCCTCAGATAATCTTGAAATATGAGTCATAATGATGGAGCCAATTGATAGGAATTCTAAAATAAAATCCCTGTCACTGACTGCATCCATGCTGTTTGGATAGATTGTTTCAAAGCCCAGTATCTCGGCTACACGTTCGCGTTTGATGGGAAAAGTGGTTCCTGCTAAGGCACCCGAACCAAGCGGCAGCCAATTAACACGCTTTAAACTGTCAATCAATCTCTCTTTATCGCGTTCAAACATCCAAAAATATGCCATAACATGATGGGCAAATGAGACCGGCTGTGCACGCTGAAGATGGGTATAACCTGGGATTAACGTGTTAACATTCTCTTTTGCCTGAACTAGCAGGGAACTTTGAACGTCTTCAAGTAATTTAATTAATTCCGTTGTCTTTGTTCGCAGGTAAAGGTGCATATCGGTTGCCACTTGGTCATTACGACTGCGCCCTGTATGAAGCTTGCCTCCGACAGGACCAATCTTTTCTATCAATAATTTTTCGATATTCATATGAATATCTTCATCTTCAACTAAGAATTCAACTTCATTATTGTCAACCATCTTTTTTATTTCAAGCAGTCCTGCTTTAATTTTTTCCGCATCCTCTGATGGAATAATCCCGCATTCACCCAGCATTTGAACATGGGCCATGCTGCCGGCAATATCCTCTTTCGCAAGCTTTTGATCAAAGGAAATCGAAGCTGTAAATTCTTCAACTAACTTATTGGTTTCTTTCGTAAAACGTCCGCCCCATAATTTGGACATGGATTGCCCCTCCTCAAAAACTAACAAGTTTGCCCTCGAAAAGGTTTCGAGGGCACCCCATTATTTCGTTAATGTTTCTTTATTATTTACCTCAGAATAAACCTTTGTAGGCAGACCCCAAATTTTGATGAATCCAACAGCGGCATTATGATCAAATGCGTCACCTTTAGAGTATGTTGCCAATTCTTCATTATAAAGGCTGTTTGGCGACTTACGACCGACAACTGTATGGTTTCCTTTATGGAGTTTTACTCGAATAGTACCGGTAACTACTTTTTGAGTTTCGTCAATAAAGGCATCAAGAGCTGGTTTTATTGGCGAATACCAAAGTCCTTCATAAATAATTTTAGCCATTTGCTGTTCTACTTGAGTTTTGAACTGAGTAACTTCACGTGTAAGAGTTAAAAACTCTAGTTCCTTGTGTGCATTAATTAAAATTAACGCTGCAGGATTTTCATACACTTCTCTTGATTTAATTCCGACTAGACGATTTTCAATATGATCAATACGGCCTACACCATGCTTGCCGCCAAGTTCGTTCAAGGTTTCAATTAATTTTACTAATGGAAGCTTTTCTCCATTTAGTGCAACTGGAACACCTTGCTCAAATTCAATTTCAAGATATTCAGCTTGATCTGGTGTTAATTCAATTGGAGCTGTCCAATCAAATGCAGCTTCAGGCGCTTCTGCCCAAGGATCTTCAAGGACTCCAGCCTCGCAGGCACGTCCCCAAATATTCGCATCAATCGAGAAAGGATTGTCTAAATTCACAGGAATTGGAATACCATTTTTCTCGGCATATTCTATTTCCTCATCACGAGTCATGCCCCATTCACGAACAGGAGCCACAACCTTTAAACTTGGGTTTAATGCTTGAATAGAGACTTCAAAACGAACCTGGTCATTCCCTTTTCCAGTACAGCCATGTGCTACTGCTGTAGCTCCTTCTTTTTCTGCCACTTCTACTAATAATTTAGAAATTAACGGACGTGAAAGAGCAGAAGATAGCGGGTATTTTCCTTCATATAAACAATTAGCCTTTAAAGCTGGCAGAATATATTCTTTTGCTAATAATTCTTTTGCATCGATCATATAAGCTTTAACAGCCCCTACATTCAATGCCTTTTGTTTAATTGCTTCTAGATCCTTACCTTCACCAACATCAAGACCTAGTGCAATAACATCATAGCCATATTTCTCTTGAATCCATTTCACTGAAACAGAAGTATCTAATCCACCTGAATAAGCTAAAACGATTTTTTCCTTTGCCATTTGTATTCTCCTCGTATCTATATGAATTAATATTCAATCAATAGAATTATTATACATAACATTCCTAATAAAATCTACTATTCTAGTAAAAGTTTTAAAATTGCTTTTTGAGCATGCAGGCGGTTTTCTGCTTCATCAAACACTACAGAGTGAGGTCCATCGATAATTTCTGCTGTTACTTCTTCTCCTCGGTGCGCTGGCAAGCAATGTAAAAAGATATAATCTGGTTTAGCGTGTTGGCAAAGTTGCGTATTTACTTGGTAGGCACTTAAATCTTTTAATCTCTTTTCTGTTTCTGCTTCTTGCCCCATACTGGTCCAAACATCTGTGACCACAATATCCGCATCTTTGATGGCATCTACCGGATTATGTGTGATGGTAATTTTGCTTCCCGTTAATTTTCCTGCTTCAATCGCCTTTTCTGTGATCTTCCCATCAGGTAAATATCCTGTTGGGCTAGCAATGCTGATATGCATACCAACCTTTGCAGCTCCTTCCATTAACGAATGAGCCATATTGTTGTTTCCGTCTCCTAAGTAGCACATCTTTAATCCTGCTAATTTACCTTTATGTTCTTGTATCGTTAATAAATCGGCCATTACTTGTGTCGGATGATGCAAATCAGTCAGACCGTTGATTACAGGGACTGTCGCATGCTCTGCCAGTTCTTTAACAGAGTCATGTGAAAACGTTCGAATCATCATACAATCGATATAACGTGATAAAACTTTTGCTGTATCTGAAATACTTTCTCCTCTTCCTAATTGAATATCCTTAGAGCTTAAGAAAATAGCATGCCCGCCTAACTGGAGCATCCCTACCTCAAAGGAAACTCTAGTACGAGTAGAAGATTTTTCGAATATCATCCCTAGAACCTTTCCGCTCAAATAAGGATGTAGTTTTCCTTGTTTTTGAAGGCTTTTCAGCGCTTTTGCTTCTTCAAGAAGGTAAAGAATCTCATCACTATGAAAGTCGGACAAGGATAAGAAATCCTTGCCTTTTAATGTTGGCTGCTGTGATACACCTTTTGCGTTCCAATTAATCACATTTGACATGTTCCACACCGCTCTCTTTGATATTGTAATATTCCGTTACAGTGCGTACCTCAGATTTAGTAAAGTTTTGAGCCTGAAGACTTACCATCGCCTCAACTGTATCTAAATGGGTAAATACCGGCACATTATAGCGGGTCGCTTGTTCACGAATGTAAAAACCAAATTTTATTTTATTTCTTCCTTGATTTGGTATATTAATGACTGCTTGAATGGTATTATTTTTGAAAAGTTCATTCACATCTTCGTTTCCTCTAATAACCTTTTCAATGGCAATGCCTTTTTCTTTAAGGAATCTTGCTGTTCCTTCGGTCGCGGCAAGCTTGTAATTTTCATTCACAAACTGCTGTAGAATCGGAAGGCTGGCTTGTTTCTCACGGTCGGAAATGGAGCAGAACAAATAGTTCTCTGTTTCATCGCTTGATGAAGGGAAGGCCTTTTCTAGAGCTTCATGGAAGGTTGCTCCTAAACCTAAAACTTCACCTGTTGATTTCATTTCCGGTCCTAAAACGTGGTCGACGCCCTTTAATTTGCTTCTTGAAAATATAGGTGACTTAACTGAATAATAATTAGGCTCTGTTAATAGACCAGTATCATTTGATAGAGAATCCAAGGATATTCCTAATTGAGCCATCACTGCCCACTCAATCATTGGAACTCCTGTAACCTTGCTCATGATTGGAACCGTCCTTGAAGAACGTGGATTTACTTCTAAGACCAGAACTTGATTTTGATAAATAACAAATTGGATATTCATTATACCGACTATTGGGGCCGATTTGGCGATCTTTTCAGCATAATCAATTAATGTTTCTTTGGTCTCTTTCGCTAATGAGATAGGTGGAAAAACACTAATACTATCCCCAGAATGTACGCCGGCCCTTTCGATATGTTCAAAGATTCCTGGGACGATTACATTCTTTCCATCACTAATGACGTCCACTTCACATTCTAAACCAGGTATATATCGATCTACTAATAATGGCCACATTTTATCCTGTGAGGAGTTTTCCTCAAGCTGAAGGATATAGTAGTTCAATTCTTCTTCTGTAAAAATAGTAAACATCGATTGCCCGCCGATGACGTAGGATGGACGTACCAATACTGGATAACCAAGTCTTGCTGCAGCTGCCAGCAATTCATCTTTATGTGAAACGGTCTCACCTACAATGTGCGGGATGTTTAGACCTTCTAGTAACTGATAAAATTCTTTCCGATCCTCGAAACGATCGACATTTTCTACTGTTGTGCCTAAAATCTTGACCCCTTCTTCTTCGAGATCATGTGCTAAATTTATCGCAGTCTGCCCGCCGAATTGGATCAACACACCTTCAACCTTCTCTTTTTCAATAACAGTAAGAACATCTTCTGCTGTTAATGGTTCAAAGTAAAGACGGTCAGCAACTGAGTAATCCGTACTAACAGTCTCAGGGTTATTGTTGATTACAACTGCCTCATAGCCCATTTTCTTTATCGCTTTTGCAGCATGGACAGAGCAGTAATCGAATTCAATTCCTTGGCCTATCCGAATGGGACCTGAACCAAGAACTAGAATCTTCCTGCTGTTTGTTTCTTCTACTTCATCCGCTCCGAGCCAGGTTGAATAGTAATAAGGAGTAATCGCATCAAATTCTGCAGAACATGTATCAACCATTTTGTAGCCTGGTTTCCAGTTCAGTTCTTTCCATTTACTTCTTATTTGCTTTTCTTCAATGCTGTATAGTTGCGAAAGTAGTTTATCAGAAATATTATGACGCTTCGCTGTTTTTAATAATGGAAGCGGTACATCGCTCCACGCATAAGATGCTAATTCCACTTCTAAACTAACGACTGAATTGATCTTATTTAAAAACCATGAATCTATCTCTGTTATCTGCTTAATTTCCTCTAGGGAAATACCTCTTCTGAATGCTTCTGCGATCATAAATAATCTTTGGTCATTTGGTCTCTCAAGCTTTTCAAATAAGACCTCATTATCTATGCTTTTATTCGCTTCCAGACAAAGGCTGAATATATTTAGTTCCATGGAACGAATTGCTTTATTTAGTGCGCCTTCAAAGGTTCGGTCAATTGCCATTACTTCACCAGTTGCCTTCATTTGTGTTCCTAATGTACGGTCGGCCTCAGGAAATTTATCAAATGGAAAGCGTGGAAGTTTTACCACAATATAATCAATCGCTGGTTCAAAGGATGCAAAGGTATTACCTGTTATTGGGTTCACAATCTCATCCAAATGATAGCCAACTGCACATTTAGCTGCCGTTCTAGCAATTGGATATCCTGTAGCCTTTGATGCTAAAGCGGAAGAACGGCTTACCCTTGGGTTTACTTCGATAATGCAATATTGGTTGGATTCTGGATTAAGCGCAAACTGGATGTTACAGCCGCCGATAATCTCTAACTCTCGTATTACCTTTAAAGAAGAGTCTCTCAGCATTTGATATTGTACATCTGTCAAGGTTTGTGATGGAGCAACTACAATAGAATCACCTGTATGAACACCTACTGGGTCCATATTTTCCATATTACAAACAATGATGCAGGTATCATTTGCGTCCCTTATCACTTCATATTCAATTTCTTTCCAGCCTTTAATGCTTCTTTCAACAAGGACCTGATGTATCGGGCTTGCTGCTAAACCTTTCTTGAGAACATTTTCAAGCTCTTCCTCATTATGTGCAAAGCCGCCGCCGTGCCCGCCAAGTGTATAGGCTGGTCGGATGATAACTGGAAAGCCTATTTCTTTGACAAACGATACGCCCTCTTCATACGTATGAATAATCGCAGATTCTGGAATAGGTTCGTCAATCTTTATCATTAAACTGCGGAACCGGTCACGGTCCTCGCCATTTTTTATCGATTCTACAGAGGTTCCTAGCAAGGCTACATTGTATTTTTGAAGAATGCCTTTTTCATAGAGTTCTACCGTTAGATTCAATCCTGTTTGACCGCCTAACGTTCCAATCACTCCATCAGGCTTTTCTTTCTGAATAATTTTTTCAATGGTTTCTACATTTAAGGGTTCGATATATACTTTATCGGCAACGGTTTCGTCCGTCATAATCGTTGCTGGGTTATTATTGATTAATACCACCTGTATTCCCTCTTCTTTAAGAGCGATACAGGCTTGTGTTCCAGCATAATCAAATTCTGCTGCCTGACCGATTACAATCGGTCCAGATCCTATTACTAATACTTTTTTAAGGTTTTTATTTAATGGCATAACGTTTATCTCCCACGGAATTTATCTGATAAACAAAATCTTCTAGAATGTAATGGGTGTCACTTGGTCCTGGGTGTGCTTCCGGGTGAAATTGAACTGTTTGAATCGGAAAGCGCCGGTGCTTTAATCCTTCAATGGATTTATCATTAACGTTACGATATGTGATCTGGAAAACCTGTGCATCGATACTTTCATCGACTACAACATACCCATGATTTTGCGCAGTAATTTTCACCTTACCTGTTGCTAGTTCCTTAACGGGATGATTGCCGCCGCGGTGTCCATAGGCAAGTTTCTCCGTCTTCGCCCCATAAGCAAGGGCTATTAACTGATGCCCCAGGCAGATACCTAGAGTAGGATAATGCTGTGTAATCTTTTTGATTTCCGGAAACCACTGTTTCAGTGCCATTGGATCTCCAGGTCCGTTACTTAATAACACCCCGTCTGGCTTTAAGGCTTTGATTTTTTCAAAAGAGGTATTAAAAGGAACGATTGTAACACAACAATTTTCATCGAGCAGTGCATTTAGGATTGATTTCTTATATCCGAAATCGATAAGGACGACGTGCGGTCCTTCATTATTAAAATATTGCATTTTTTTAGTCGAAACTTTTTCTACCCAAAATGGTATGGTTTTGTTTTCATCAAATTTCTCTTGTTTAGCCTTACTCAAATATCCTTTTACTGTCCCTCGGCTGCGAATCGTTTTGACGAGTAATCTTGTGTCTACACCTGCAATGCCTGGAACTCCTGCCTGCATTAGTTTTTCAGAAAACTTATTAATAGATTGATAATGGCTTGGTGTTTCGCATAAATCACCAATCACCACTCCTGCTAAGGAAGGGGAAATACATTCATCGTCCATTGCATTGATTCCATAGTTTCCGATAATCGGATAACAGAAAGTGATAAGCTGCCCTGCATAAGAAGGATCTGTAATGATCTCCTGATATCCAGTCATACTTGTATTAAAAACAACTTCTCCTATGGAGTCCTTGTTTGCACCTATTAGTATTCCTTCAAAAACTTCCCCGGTTTCCAAAGTAAGATATCCCTGTTCCAAAACACTCACTCGCCTTTCTCTATACTTTGGAATGTTGTTTCCAATGCTTTTGTAAATTCGTTCACTTCTTCTTTCGTTACTGTTAATGGCGGAAGCAGTCTCACTACATTTGGTCCCGCTGTTAAAATCAATAGTTGATTTTCAATTGCCTTTTGAACGATTTGAGGAGCCTTATTACCAACAACGATCCCTTTTAGAAGGCCTTTTCCTCTAATTTCTTCTATAAAACTGTACTTTTCTTTGAATTTAGCTAACAGTTCATCAAAATACAGTGAAATTTCATTTACGTGCTTCAATAAATTACTTTCAATAATATGGGATATCGTTGCTACTCCGGCAGCAGTTGCTAATGGATTCCCGCCAAACGTACTGCCATGTGTACCAGGCTCGAATGCTTTTGCTGCCTTTTCTTTCGCAATAATCGCTCCAATTGGAAACCCAGATCCAAGACCTTTTGCTACACTAATAACATCCGGTTTTATACCGTATTGTTCATAAGCAAACAGTCTGCCGGTCCGCCCGATTCCTGTTTGAATTTCATCAACCATTAATAGGATGTCATTTTCAGTACAAATTTCCGCAATTTTCTT
This sequence comes from Neobacillus niacini, assembly GCF_019749295.1. Lineage (GTDB taxonomy): Bacteria > Bacillota > Bacilli > Bacillales > Cytobacillaceae > Neobacillus > Neobacillus niacini_D. The sequence continues at coordinate 294,610 of NZ_JACWFG010000018.1, read as the reverse complement.
CACCCATTCAGGATTTGCCGGAATGACTCCTCCTTCACCCTGGACGAGCTCGAGTAAAATGGCTGCTGGCTGAAGTGTTTTTAACTGTTCAAGTGCCTCTATATCATTAAACGGAAGATAACTAAAGCCTTTGACTAATGGAGCAAAGCCCTGTTGAATCTTTTCCTGCCCTGTAGCAGATAATGTTGCTAATGTTCTGCCGTGGAAGGATTGCTGAAAAGTAATCACTCCGAAGGAATCTGTTCCTTTAACCTTCTGGGCGTATCTTCTTGCCATCTTAATAGCTGCCTCATTGGCTTCCGCGCCGCTGTTGCAAAAGAAAACCTGGTCACCGCAGCTATTGGCTGTAAGCAGTGCAGCAAGCTCCTGCTGGTTTGGAATATGATATAGGTTTGAACAGTGCCAAAGATTTTGCAGCTGCTCTTCAAGCTTTGCTTTTACGACATCTGGTACATGCCCTAGGTTACAGGTAGCAATCCCTGAAGTGAAATCTAAATATTTTTTACCTTGGTCATCCCATACATAGCTTCCTTTCCCCTTAACCAACGTAACAGGAAAGCGGCTATAAGTAGCCATTACTGGCGAAATTGGGGAGACGGAAGTTTTAATGGTCATTATGCAATCTCCTCTTCTAAAACAATTTTGGTACCTATATTTTTGCCGTTCACGTAATCTACCAAGCTATTTTTTTCAAATCCATCAATAATACCAACCATGGGTATTTTATGAACCAACCCATCGATGGCTGCTTTGACCTTTGGAATCATCCCGCCATAGATGGTTTTATTTTCAATTAGTTCTTCTACTTTTGCTTTGGTTGCCATATCAAGTTTGGACTTTTCTCCATTTTCTTCAACTAGAATTCCAGGAATATCACTGATAAAACAAAGATTTGCTCCTAACGCCTTGGCGACTGCACTGGCGGCAACATCTCCGTTTATATTGTATCGCTGCCCCTTTGAGTCAATCCCGATTGGTGAAACGACAGGTATATGACCCTGTTCTACGATGCTCTCAATGACTTGGGTATTCACTTCAACGACCTCGCCTACAAATCCAAGCTCTTTACTTGTAGGTTTTGCTTTTAGTAAACTTCCATCAACACCACTGACACCAAGCGAACTGCCGCCTGCCTCAATGATGTTTCGTACTACTTGTTTATTCACCGTTCCGCTTAACACCATTTCTACGATATCTAACACCTCGTGATTAGTTACTCTCAGGCCATTCACAAAGGTTGTTTCTACATTTAAGCTATTCAATAACTTATTAATAAGCGGACCGCCGCCATGGACGATAATCGGTGTCCATTCTCCTTTTTGATGAAGGGCTATGACATCTTCATAGAACGACTTTGGCAGATTTTCTAACACACTTCCGCCACACTTAATGACTATATAATTCATCTTTGTCCCTCCACTTATGTGCGGTAGGATGCGTTGATTTTCACATAATCATAGGTTAAATCGCAGCCCCATGCCGTTGCACTCTCATTACCTTGGTTTAGTTCAACAATAATTTTTACAGTTTCCAGTTCTAAGTACTCTTTTACCTCTTCTTCTACAATCGGGCTTGGTAAGCCATTTTCAAATACTTTGTACGGGCCAATGGCTACTTTCAATGCATTAGGCTCAACCGGTATTCCTGAATAGCCAATCGCTGTAACAATTCTTCCCCAGTTTGGATCTGTCCCGTAGATAGCAGTTTTTACAAGATTAGAAGAGATAATTGATTTTCCAACCGCTCTTGCAGCCTCATGACTATATGCTCCGTTCACCTGAACTTCAACAAGCTTAGTAGCACCTTCACCGTCTCTGGCAATCTTTTTCGCAAGCTCTTCACTCACTAGCTTTAAGCCTGCTTTAAATATATCCCAGTCTGGATGGTCTTTCGTCAGCTGGTCATTGCCTGCTAACCCGTTTGCCATGACCAAAACCATATCATTTGTACTGGTATCTCCATCGACTGTAATCATATTAAAGGTTTGATTTGTTATATCTTTTAGGGCACCATGCAAATCTTCATGGGCAATATTAGCATCTGTTGTGATAAAGCCAAGCATGGTTGCCATATTCGGATGAATCATTCCTGATCCCTTAGCTGCCCCGCCTATTGAAATCGTTTTTCCATCAACTTTTATTTGAACTGCCACCTGTTTGATACAAGTATCCGTTGTTAAGATTGCTTGTTTAAAGTTTTGTTCATTTTTATAAGCAGCACTGAGTACTTGTTTAATTCCAGCTGTTACCTTTTCCATTGGCAGCAATTCTCCAATGACTCCAGTGGATGTTACTGCAACTAGGTGCTCATCTATGCCTAGCTCATTTGCAAATCCCTTTTGCATTTCATATGCGTCTAACAATCCCTGTTCCCCTGTGCAAGCATTGGCATTTCCAGAATTGACAATGACAGCCTGAATTCTATTCTCTTTCGCTATACTCTCCTGAGTAACCAAAAGGGGTGCTGCTTGAAAAATGTTTGTTGTATACACGCCAGCAACCGCTGCTGGAACTTCTGATACGATATAACCAAGATCAAGGCGTTTCCTTTTTATCCCGCAATGCATGCCCCCTGCCGTAAACCCCTTCGGCAATGTGACACTTCCTTCTTCTAATACAACAATCTCTTTATTTGATATAGCTGGCATCAATTTAATTTCCCCCTTATTCTTGGTAACTCGTAAAATCTCATTATGGATACATTGGTATGCTATCAAGCCCCGTCCTGACATCCCAATCGTTCATAATGTTTGCATTCTGTATTGCTTGCCCTGCAGCACCTTTTACTAAATTATCAATGACTGAAATGATTGTCAGCCGATTGGTTCGCGGGTCAACATGCAATCCTATATCGCAATAGTTGCTGCCGCTTACTTCTTTTGTTGAAGGATATGCCCCTGCTGGACGAACCCTTACAAAAGGATGATTTTCATAAAATTTATTGTATAAATCATTAACTGTATTCGTTGATAGTTTCTCCGTTAAGTTTACATATGCGGTAATCATAATTCCCCGCGTCATCGGTACTAGATGTGTTGTAAATGTGATGGTGACAGAATCACCAGTCTCATCACTCAGTACCTGTTCGATTTCTGGTATATGTTGATGCGCCCCAAGCTTATAGGCTTTTAGGTTTTCATTGATTTCTGCATAATGCGATGTCAATGAAAGACCCCTGCCGGCACCGGAAACGCCTGATTTTGCATCAATTATAATAGTTTTAGAGTCCGCAAGATTTGCTTTCAAAATTGGCAGCAGACCTAGACTTGCAGCAGTTGGATAGCAGCCTGGATTCGCAATGAACGCGGCGCTTTTAATTTCTTTTTCATATATCTCACTCAAACCATAAACTGCCTTAGTTAAATATTCCTCTTCTGGTGCTGAATGCTTATACCAGGTTTCATATTCATTTTGCGACCTCAGCCGGAAATCTCCTGAAAGGTCGATCACTTTAATACCCTTATCTACAAGCTCCGGTGCCATTTTACTGCTGACACCTGATGGAGTTGCTAGAAAAACAATATCATTCTCTTTTACTAATCTTTCCACATCAAAGCTTACAAGTGGTTGATTAATAATTTTAGTTAGGTGCGGATAGGATTCGCTAAAGTTATTACCAGCTTGAGAGTTGGAAACAACCGAACCAACCTCTAAATATGGATGCTTGTTAATAAGCCGAATTAACTCAATTGCTCCATATCCTGTTCCACCAATTATCGCAGCTCTCATTTTTTCCAACTCCTAAGTATCTTACATAATGAATCATTATACATACTTAGTAATAATTATTCAACCAAAAAAATACCCAATTTTCAGTTTTTATTGAATTTTTTTAACGTAATTTTTGAAAACGCTTTCATTGTTATTTGTATGAACATGCAATTATTATGCATATTTTATGCATGTCATAACTTCCTTGAAAAAGATGTTTTTTATGAGGGCTTATGGTAAATACTGTTAGAGAAGGATAAGGAGGTATGCAAACTGTTAACTACAACATTAACCTTTCATAGCGAAGTTGACCTTGCCAAATATGACTTGCCTTTTCTGAAAAAAAGGACTGACTGCCATTATGAAATCTATCTAGACAACACAGACAAGGCACTAGGCGATGTCCTTATCGACAATAAACGAGTTAACCTTGAGTATTCAAGTGAATTATTGTTAGAGGAATATATCATTATCCATGACTTAATTTCTCGATTACGCGAAGGTAATGATGTGATAGTAGATGATTCTAAGAGTTTTTTAGGTTATCTATCAAATGGCGAGCCTGCATACATGATTAATAATTGGGAGCCATGGATTGAGTATCTTCATAGTTCCATGAAAAATTGTCTATAAACAAAAGAGGTGTTAATATGCTATCTGGAAAAGTAATTTCCGTTATTTCAGGTAAAGGCGGGGTTGGTAAATCAACTGTTTCAGCCAACCTTGCTGTTTCATTGGCCAGACAGGGAAAAGCGGTCGGATTAATTGATTTTGATATATATGGAAGCAGTATTCCAAACATGATGAACATTAGTTTTGGTCCAAAGTCAATGAATAACAAAATCATTCCGGTAGAATCTCACGGGGTAAAAATCATGTCCATGGGCTTTATTGTTAAAAATAATGATCCTGTTGTATGGCGTGGTCCTATGCTCGGAAAGGTGATTAATCAATTTATCAATGAAGTAATATGGGGCCCCCTGGATTACTGCATCATTGATATGCCGCCTGGGACGGGTGACGTTGCGATGGATGTCAATCGGCTGATTCCAAGCTCTAATCAGATTGTGGTCACAACTCCACATCCAACAGCCTCACATGTCGCAGAAAGAGCAGGTAAAATGGCTGCAAATAATAATCATACAATCTTAGGTATTGTCGAAAATATGGCATATTTTCAACCTCCCGAGCTCGAACAAAAGTATTATCTGTTCGGTAAAGGCGGGTCGGAGCAGCTAGCATCAAAACTAGGGACAAACCTCATTGCCCAGCTGCCAATTTTAGCTCCAAAAGAAGATGATTATGAGCCTTCTATCTATAAAAGAGGGTCCTTGCTCTTTGATAAATACAACGAATTAGCAGACAAGGTTCAGGATTCAATCGCATAAGTAAATGGTGGTGCCCCAATACGGGACACCACCATTTTACTTTCCTATTATATTTCCTTTGTATCCTTGCAGGATCCCATGAATTTTTTGTTTGTCATCTGCACTAAACCCATGCTCATCTAGTGTAGCGATGAAATTTCCGACCATTGCTTCAAAATGCTCATCGTTGATTGGAATATCTTTATGGGCATCTGCTATCTGTTCATTACTATATTTCCCTTCACCTAATCCGTGCTCTAAAAATGTTTGCGGGTGATGTTGTATTCTTTCTTGGTCATGATCTTTAAAAAATTTGCTCATCAAATCATCCGCATGAATTTTATGAAAGAAATCCTTTATGACTGAAGTTATTTTTTCATCATTCATTTGCAATTCTTCCGACCTCCTTTAATGATCCATTACCTTGTCCACTCTTCTAAAGAATAAATACGTGATCAGCGTTAAAACAAACATAAAGCCTAAGGCCAGTACATAATATAGAAGATTTTCGTAATGACCTGCTAAATATTCCTCTACCATATACTGAATAAGGATAATTTGCACAGTCAGCAGACTCATAAAAATCCACCATGCCATTTTCATTAAACACCCTCCTAGTGCTGAGCCTGTGTGATTCCAACAGCGTAGATTTTCTTACCTTTAAATTTTAATTTAATGGACGGAAGCCCCCTTGGCGGCGGTCCTGCAAGAACTGAACCATCTTCCACATTAAAGAATCCATTATGACATGGGCAGGTTAGCTTCCCCGTATCCTTTTCCCAATAAACAGGGCACATTAAATGCGTGCATTTACTGTTGTATGCCCGATATTCCTTTTCTGAAATTCTGACCAATATAGCAGAATCATTTTCTTCAGGATAATAAAAAGAGACACTCTGCCCCACAGCTATATCTTTTTCCCTAACGATAAACTTCTCTGATTTATGTGCCTCTTCTTCACGATTTTTTGATAACGCCATTAAAGGAGTTGAACTTACAAATAATACGCCCATTAGCGATAAGGAAGAGGCGATAAAACCTCTTCTATTTAATTCTAATTCTTTATCCCTTCTGATATTAAAAGACAACTTCCGAAGAAATCCTTCTATTTTCTTCATGATTGAGCACCATCGCCTTCTCTGTATCCATATCTGTTTGTTTCTGTATCAGGCATTCCAATGACTGTCCTAGTTTCAATCACTGTTCCGCCGAAATCCCACTTAAACTGAACTTCCTTTGGTGGTTCTGCTTTAATTTCATGTTCATCCACAAAACGAATCGTATCTGTTGGACAAACACTTGCGCACATTGGCGGTCTTCCTTTTGAGGTTCTGTCATAACACATATCACATTTGTACATTACTTTTTTCACATCATCGACTCTTGGAATACCAAATGGGCAAGCGTAGGTACAGTTTTTACAGCCAATGCACTTTTCCATTGACGCTGATAATACTGTTCCATCGTCTGCGATTGAAATGGCCTGGACTGGGCATGACTCTGCACATGCCGGTGTTACACAGTGCATACATGGTGTTGGTGAGGCTGCTACTGTTTCACCTGGATTTAACTCATCCACAAACATCCTTGATAGATGATCATGTCCGCTGCATTCCTCACAGCCAATGACACAAGCCCGGCAGGCAATACATCTTTCGTAATCAATATATAAAACCTTAGCCATGCTTTTCACCTGCCTGTGCGGCAATCTTTTCTAACTTAACCGCGCAAACCTTAAACTCTGGTATTTTTGATTTTGGTTCCAGCGCTGGGTTCGTCAAATGATTAATTGCTAAAGATTTACCCCAATGATAAGGAACAAAGACCATGTCCTCTCTGGTAATCTTAGTTATTCTGGCAGCAAGCTCGATACTGCCCCTAGGGCTTGATACTTTCACGAATTCTCCATGTTCAATATTATATTTTTTTGCTAAATTCGGATGAATTTCTACATATGGATCTGGACAGAAATTACGCAGAGCCTCAATCCTCCTTGTTTGATTTCCACTTAAATAGTGAAACACAACTCGTCCAGTCGATAAGATAATCGGGTAGTCTTTACTCGTTTTCTCATTTGGCCCTTTATGTTCAAAGGCTAAGATTCTTGCTTTTCCATCAGGGAAATTAAATTTTAAATCCTCAAACAATCTTGGCAGCCCTTCCGATTCCTCTGTTGGGCATGGCCAAAATACGCCCTGCATTTTATCAAGTTTTTCATACGTGATTCCGTAATAATCTGCGGTCCCGCCTTTACTTGCAACCCGTAATTCATTAAAGATTTCCTCGGGAGAATTAAACTGGAAGTATTGACCCTTCCCCAGTCTTTCTGCAATTTCACAAATGACTTTCCAGTCTCGTTTGGTTTCGCCAGGTGTACGGTCAATACCTTTTACTCGAAGCACTCTGCCTTCAACATTCGTCATGGTTCCATTGTCTTCAATCCAAACGGTTGATGGGAGAACAACATCTGCCTGCTCTGCTGATTCCGATAAAAAGAAATCCATGCATACAAAGAAGTCTAAACTTTTAAGATACTCACCCACATCACCAACTGTTGGTGAAGAGACAATTGGATTACTGCAGATTAATAACAATCCTTTAATTTCCTTTCCGAGCGCCTGAAGCATTTCAAAGGCTGATAATCCTGGACCTGGAATTTCTGATTCATCAACACCCCAAACACCTGCGATATATTCACGTGCTTTCGGATCAGTAATTTTTCTGAACCCAGGCAGCTGATCTGTTTTTTGACCATGCTCTCTTCCGCCCTGCCCATTGCCCTGACCAGTAAAGGTAGCAACCCCTGACCCTTTACGACCCATTTTTCCTGTTACTAAGCATAGATTTACATAGTTTGAAACCGAGTCCGTACCGGTCGCATGCTGTTCAACTCCGCGGGCAAACATCGCAAAACCATTCTTTGCCTGGCCAAATAGCCTGGCGGCGGTTATGATTTTGTCCACAGCCACACCGGTAATCTCAGAAACATGTGCCGGTGTGTACTTCTTTACAAGCTCCTTTAATTCTTCAAATCCAGTTGTATGCTTTTGAATAAAGTCATGATCGACTAAATCTTCTTCAATCATCACATGTAATAAGCCATTCGCTAGCGCCACATCTGTCCCTGGACGAATATCTAGATGTACATCTGCTACAAGGGCTGTCTTTGTTTGTCTAGGATCAACTACGATTAATTTAGCACCCCGATCTCTAGCCCCCCATATATAGGGCATCGATAAAGGATGACACTCAGCCGTATTAGAGCCAGCTATCAACAATACATCCGCAAATTTGATGTCAGACCAAGGATTGGTTGAGCCTCTATCAATCCCGATACTTTGGTTGAAGCCGACAGAAGCTGATGACATACAATAACGTCCATTGTAATCTATATTCTTAGTTCCAAGACCCACCCGCGCGAATTTACCCATTAAGTAGCATTTCTCGTTTGTCATGGATGAGCCGCTATAAATTCCAAAGGCATCTTTACCGTACTTGCCTTGAATTTCTTGAATTTTTGATACAATCAAATCCATTGCTTCATCCCAAGTTGCTGGTTCAAGCTTTCCATTTTTTCGAATAAGCGGCTGCTTAAGCCGTTCCACATGCTCTGCCTGCCGGTAAGCACTAACTCCCTTCGGACAAAGCCTTCCGCCGTTCATTGGAAAATCATATCTAGGCTCCACACCAAGGACTGATTTATCTTCTTTGTTGACTCGGATGTTCATCCCGCATTGCATGCCGCAGAAACAGCAATGAGTAGAAATCAATTCCTCGCCATCCCGCAGGATCGCATCATAATCTCTTTGTGCGTAATCTTTATTTTGTGCATGACCCATCTACTGGTCTCCTCCCTTCTTTAATTGAAGTCCGTTTTTCTGATTGCTCTCTAAAACAAGATTTGCCTTGCGGAAATGAACTTTTGCCCCATATGCTCCTAATCTGTGACTTACTCTTCGGCACTGTGAACACAAGTCTGAAAAATGAAGTGTTGTGTGATCAATCGGAACCGATAGATGTCTCTTTTCTAGTGCCAATTGAACATCCTTGATTTGTACAGCTGTCGCATATTCTATACCGCAGCGCGCACATTCCTTCTGTTCTCCCATTGCATGATACATAGGAACCATTACTGCTAGAAATCGAAGCGGCAGATGCCAGAACTTACTGAAAGGAAAATATAAAAGAAAAACGATGACTGTTACTTGATGGGCAAGCGCAATACCTAAGTAGAAAGCACCCTCCATCCACAACGCCGAAACGGTTAATAAGGAGCCAGTTATTGAGATTGCTATTAGTAGAAAGAGTGGAAAGAAATCATATTCTTTTGACTGCTCAACAATCTTTTTTTCGTCTGTTACTCTTCTATACAGAGCCATCCCGCAGCCAATAATAACAGCTATTCCTGTCCAATTTAAACCGTGGTAAATGGCTATTGCGAGAGGTGAGTCGACACCCATCCGAAATAACGGTATTCCAAAAACCACTGCTGCATAAGTTTTAGGTTCAACTAACTCAAAATGAAGCCAGTTAAGTACAAGGGAAAAGGTAATGGCAAATGAGAAAATAACTCCCCAAGAAATGAACATGTGCTGCGCCCAGCGATATACGGACCGATTTCTAATAAACCTCTGCTCTCCGATATTGGTATACAAAGTTTTAAAGACAAACGCCAAGCCTTTAACACTAAACATCATTTTAATCCCTTGTTTCCATAGCCTTCTAGTGGGAGGACGCAAGGTCCATGAGGTGATTCTGATGGTTAGCAGTACAAAGCATAGAATCGTTGCCCATAAATACCCGTATAAGGCCATATCAAAATATCCAAATTGTTCAGATCCAATATAGACAGAAAAGAATACAATCACTAAAACGATGAAAACATTTCGTGCTGATTTCTTTGAAAATAGCAGTGAATCTTCTTCATATGGATAAAAGTTCATACGCCAAACTCCTTTACTCTTTGTCTCGTTTAGTATGCCAACGGACTATAAAAAAATTCCCATAATTTTGCTATATATAGGTAAGTTTCAACCTATCACTTTATTTATCAGAATCCTCTCTAGTGGGAAACTATGGTAAAATAAAAGGAAGTATGAGAATGATTAAAGGATTGGTAGATGTTATGAGAAATAGGAAAATCTTATTTTGGGGAGCAGGGCTGTTAACACTAAGTCTGCTGTTATATTTTGGGTTCCTGCATTTGAAGATTAGGGACCATACAAATACTGAGGTACCAAGTCATGCTGACTATATCATAATTCTAGGGGCTCGAGTGAAAGGCGAAGTACCTTCTTTGTCACTTCAAAATCGGATAGATGCTGCAGCAGAATATATGAAGAAAAATAAAGAAACCATTGCGATTGCATCAGGTGGACAAGGCCCAGGCGAAGATATAACAGAGGCGGAATCGATAAAAAGAGGATTACTTGTACATGGAATTTCCAAGGATAGAATAATACTAGAAGATAAATCAACAGACACAGTTGAAAATATCACCTTCTCAAAAAAACTCATTCCGAATAAACTTGAAATAGGATTGCTCGTAACGAACGATTTTCATCTTTATCGAGCCAAATCCATTGCGAAAGATCAAGGTTTGGATTTACAAGGAATACCTGCGAAAACACCAGCGGTAGCCATTCCAAAGTCATACAGCAGAGAATACCTAGCGATAACCAAATATTATCTTGTTAGCTTGTTTAAAAAATAGAAACCGGCCAATTCATCTTTAGCCGGTTTTTGGATTATTATAAATTTGATAGTTATTTCTCCCTTTTTTCTTCGCCTCATATAATGCAAGATCCGCATTTTTAAAAAGCGTTTTCTCTTCTGTATCCAATTGGTTGTAAAGTGAAATTCCAATACTTGAAGTAATTTTTACTTTTTCGTTAGCAATAATCCATTCATCACGGAGAGATTTATGGATTCTATCAGCTATTTCTATGACCATTGTCTTTTCTGTCAACTCGGGTATTAGAATGACAAATTCATCTCCTCCAATTCTAGCAAGGAAATCATTTTTTCTAATCGAGCTTTTCACGCGCTTGGCAAATTCCTTCAACACCTCATCACCAATGTCATGTCCATAAGTATCATTTATTTCTTTAAAATGATCAATATCAAGTGCAAATACCGAAAGCAACATTTTCGTTCGTTTTGCTTTTTCCATCTCTATTTTTAGACATTGTGAAAAGTAAGTTCTATTAGGAAAACCCGTTAATGGGTCATGAAGAGCTAACTCTTTTAACTTATCTTCATATTTCTTTCTTTCCGTGATGTCTTTATATGCCACTACACCTCCATCCCAATTACCATTCTGAGCATAAAGAGGCGAAAACGAGCCAAGAAAATAAATCACTTCACCACTTTTTGTTATTCGTTTTACCTCATGAGAAGTCACTGTCTCGCCGCTTTTTACTCTATCAATGATTTTTCTAATATCTTCCCTATCCTCTTCTGGGATAATACTAATGGACTTATCCTTTGCGAGCTCTTCTGCACTCCAGCCTAATAATTTTTCAAATGCTCTGTTAACGGATACAATATTTTCATTTTTATCAAATGTAAACATGACATCTGCTACACTATTCCAAACAAGCTCCAATCGTTCTTTTATTCTTTGTATTTCATTTTCTTTCTCTCTTTGTTCTGTTAGATTCCGAACAATGGCTAACAAATGGGTACACTCACCGTCCTGATTAAACACAGGCGTTATCGTCGATTCCCAATAAATTACTTCATTTTTACTGTTTTGAGGAGGATTCGAAACCCTAACCATATCTTCGTATTTGATTGGCTTTTTTTTCTCCATTGCTTCGTGGTACTTCCTCTTGACAATATCATAAGCATTTTTGGGGAGAACCTCCTGTATCGGCTTGCCAAAGGACTCATTTGTTAATCCGTAAAGGTCTTTAGCAGGTTCATTTAAGACAACATAGCTTAATGATTTATCAGGATTTACTTTTGTTAAAAAGACTAAATCAGTCATATTATTAATCAATTGATAAAATAGATCGGGCCTGCTTAAAATCTCTAAACTGTATTTTTCTGCCATAATTTCGCCTTTCCATGGAAACTCATATAAATCTATTCCTTACTTTATTCTACACTTATTACTGTTAAAATATAAAGAGCTCACCCAAAACGGGTGAGCCTTCCGCTAGATTTTTTTTCCGGTGTATATATGAATTGCGTCCCTTAGAAAGACTGCGGTACCTGGTTGTTCTTTATCATAATAAGCGGTAAATCTTTCATCATCCACGTACATTTGTGCTAGACCTGCATGAGCTTCCTTACTGTAGTCTTTCCAATAATAAGTTAGCCATTGTTTGTGGAGATCAGCTGCCTTTTGTGCGAGTTCACTTGCAGGGTCTCCTGTTTTAAAGGCTTCAGCAAGTGTATTGTGAATCTGCTCAGCTAGTGCTGTCACTTCTTCATATTGCTCCTGTGTCATGTTCATGACTTTTGCATTAGAGGCTTCAACTTTCTCCTTGCCATATTTTTCACGAATTTCTTTTCCGTACTTTTTCTCATTATCTTCCACCATCTTTTTCTTAAAGCCCTCGAATTTCTCTTTATCAGACATGGTTATTCTCCCTTCCGTGAGTGCGATTGTTTTATCGACATTGCTAATTAATAAATCTAGTTGTTCTCTTTTTTCGAGGAGTTTTTCACGATGCTCCCGCAGTGCCTTTGCCCCATCAAAGGAAGGTGCTGTTACAATGTCCTTGATGCTGTCTAAACCAACCCCCAACTCTCTATAAAATAAGATTTGCTGAAGTGTGTTGACTTCCTCCTGACCATAGATCCGATATCCTGATGAATTAATTCTTGCCGGCTTAAGAATTCCAATTTCATCATAATACCTGAGTGTCCGGGTGCTGACACCTGCGAGACTAGCTAGCTTTTGTATTGTATATTCCATGTGATCATCTCCTCATAAACAACGATACACCTTTACGCAACGTTAAGGTCAATAACTAGTTTGCCTATTTTTTTTAAAATTGCTCCATGGTTGTTGATTTTCGTTCCAGTCACTTCGCTTTCCGCGGGCGACCGCCGAGCCTCCTCGACACTTCGTGTCTGTGGGGTCTCGCCTGTCTCGCTTCTCCCGCAGGAGTCTTCGTGCCTGGAACGAAAATCAACAGTGGTTATAAAAAATCAATATTATTCTTTTACAGAGTAAAAACACTAAGCCAGCTATTTGTGTGGATGACAAATAGCTGGCTCAAAATACCCTATTCTATTTCTGCTAATGCTGCTTCCTGATATGCTTTAAAGAAGGAATCGCAAAAGGTATCCCATTCCTCTGCCGCATTCATGGAGGCTTCACTTACCTCTCCAAGGACTGGTCTTTGGAGTAAATCCTCCAGCTGTTTTGAGAATTCTGCAATAATCTCATGGGGTGCGCCTGCTAATACATTTCGAACAAAGTCAGATGGAGAATACCAATCTGCAACTCTCTGAAGATCACGATAAATTTGGGTGAGAAGCAGATTACGCGGGCCTTCCCACTGTTCATTGACAACCACATCTCGGAAAATTCTTGGCAGCGAGGAGAATTCCTCCATTACCCCATGACCTGCAAAGACGGATATCGCATCTCGAAGGACTTCTGCTCCCTCATTTGTCGCACATATTTTTTGGAGTAAGACGAGTTCCCGTAAATTAAACAGCCTTTTTCGTACTTCTATCGGATGTTCCGAATGAATCCCTGGATTTAAAGGCTTTTCCAAGCGTAAAAAGAGATCATAAATTTTAAATGCCCCTGCGGTTGTTCTTTTGGCTGCGTTTTCAATTTTTCTTAGTTTGCTAGCGGATAATGGATAATCCTTCACCTTTTTACCAAAGACTGTACGGAAATCTCCATAGAGATTTGCTTCCCTCGAGGCCCGCAGCATAAATCCTGCGCAGGCAATTCCTATTTCTAATCGGGACAAGGTTAGAACAATACCCACAGCAACAGCAATTCCTCTATCCTTAGGTCCGATTGGATAGGCAAGTGCACCATTATACTGAATTTCGGCAGTTGGCAGTTCGGCCGTACCAAGTTTCCATTTTATTCGATTAATTTGATAACCGTTGCGTTTTTCCTTCTCCTTATCACCTGGAAGCCATGCTGGAACGATAAATGTTGATACCTTGTTGGTACCTGATATTTTGGCAGTCACTACTGAATAGTCTGCATGTGCTGCTGAGCAGAAAAACTTATTTCCATATAGGCGATAGTTTTTTCCATCCTGTACTGCTTCAAGAACATTTGCAGGAAGGTCTGAACCGCCTTGAATCTCTGTCATAAATTGAGCACCAATTGCAAACTCTCCATTTATCCCTTCTTTTGTATGTAGTAAGATTTCTTGGAGTTCCGGTATTTCATGATTGGGAAATTGATCAAGGAGCGCAATTAACCCATGTGTACAGGTTAATGGACAGGTTACTCCGCCTTCACCAATTTGGTGTGTCAGCATCCTTTTCACAAAGCTTTCCCATGGCGGCATCTTAGTCGAAAACAGCCCTTCTCTAAACACCTCACTCTCTAACTGATGTACTTCAAGCGGGCGGACAATACGGTCAATTCGATGATTAAACGCATCATAATGAAGCATATAAGGGCGAGCCTCTGGTCTCGCATTCCGTTCAGCTAATGTATTCCATTTGGAAGACACCCTCGGTGAAAATGCGAGGATCTTATCGTGTACCTGTTCAAACTGGGTTCCCGTAAACTTCTTCACAGCCTTTTGCAAAAATGGTTCATCACGATACCAGTCCAGATTCTCACGTTTTATGACAAACTCATCAAAACTATACGTATTCTTACCCCTCGTCTCCATTTCATGCGAAGTCAAACTCATCCTAAGCCCACTCCTTTACGTTAAATTAATCATAATATTCAGTCTAATTATAACATGACCTGCACAACAAAAAGAAACAGGAGTAACATCCTGCCTCATTTACTTATATAAAGTGTCCATATGGGGTGGACAGTGTCCACGAGTGGTGCCTGTCACCAAGGTGACACCTTGGTGACAGGCACCGTTTTTGGCACCGTTTTTATTTGAACCAGCCTTTTTCTTTGGATTGTTTGATGGCTTCGATTCGGTTTTTGACGTCTAGTTTGTCTAGGATGGTTGAGATGTAGTTGCGGACGGTTCCTGTTTTGATGCTGAGTTGTTCTGCAATTTCCTGTGTGTTTTTTCCATCTGCGACGAGTTCGAGTACTTCTTTTTCACGGTCTGTCAGTGGATTTTCTTCGGAGTATACATCATCCATAAGCTCAGGAGCGTAAATCCGTTTTCCTTCCATGACTCGACGGATGGAGCTTGCAAGCTCTTCGCTCGGACTATCCTTTAACAGATATCCTCTTACTCCTGCTTTAATAGCACGCTGGAAATAACCAGTCCGCGCAAAGGTTGTTAAGATGATCACTTTGCAGTCCATTCCCTTTATCTCTTCTGCCGCTTCGAGTCCGGTTTTTCCTGGCATCTCAATGTCCATTATGCAAATATCTGGTTGATGCTTCCTTACTAGAGCTACTGCTTCTTCCCCGTTTGATGCCTTGCCAACCACTTCCATATCTTCTTCTAAATTAAGAAGAGAACCGAAGGCGCCCAGCAGCATTTGCTGATCTTCTGCGATTACAATTCTAATCATTTTACTACGCCTCCTCCTTTTCCGACGGCTTTACGTCATTGGGCACTCTAATTACCAAAGTTGTGCCTTCTTCTGTTAAAAGCTCCAAGCTGCCATTAATAAACTCAAGGCGTTCCTTCATTCCTAATAGACCGCTGCCCCTCGTTTCATTATCCTCTTCGCTTTTAAAAACACCATTATCATGGATAGTCATGACCATTTCCTTCCACGATTGAACAATGGAAATAGAGCAAGAGGTGGCTCCACTATGTTTGACTACATTGTTGACTGCCTCTTTTAAACACATGCTGAGGATATTCTCAGTCAATAAGGGAACATTTTTTATGGCAATATCCTGGTTTCCCTCAAAGTTTATTTCTGCAGCCTTCAATATTTGTTTCACCCTGACAATCTCATCTTTTAACCGAATTCCTCTCATGGAGGAGACCATTTTCCTGACTTCACTTAACGCTGTTCTTGCCGTTTGCTGCACGTCCTTTAACTCATTACGGGCCTGATCTGGATCCTTCGTAATTAATCTCCTTGCTAAATCACTTTTCAAGCCGATGAGTGATAGCTTTTGACCTAACGTATCATGCAGGTCACGGGCAATCCGCTGACGCTCCTCCAGCTTTACCAGCTCTGAAATCCGTTTGTTAGCATCCTCAAGTTTCTCTTCAAGCTGCCCCATTTCCTTCTTGTTATGAATATTAAACGGCAGCAAAATGACACTTATCCAAATGATGATGACAAAAGGCAACTGCTTCAGAAAAAGTTCATCCTGTTGTACAATACTGAAATTAATAGAGGCGGACGTACTAATTAAATGAATAAAATATAAGGTTAAAAACGTTACTCTTTCCTTAATATTTCCAATAAAATAGGAGAGAAAAAATGCAAAATACACATAGCTATAGAGGCTGGTCGATGTAATTGATATCCCTATTAAGATAAAAGTCCAGAGATATACCGGCCACCCTTTCGAGGCAAATGCAATTCGATAGAAGATAAAAAAGAGAATCGTAAGAATAATTCCAACGATGATTTTAATAAGCGAGGATGTTTGGAAAATAAAATAAAATGGCAATATGCAAAGAATGGTCCAAATATAAGGTGAGATACCGCTATTTTTCTGGAAAGTCATATACTTCTTTATCATAAAAGAACCTCTTTTTCAGCTTATAATAGTTTGTCACCTTAATATTATCACAATTACCCACTATCTTCATTTACTACTATTTATTCGACTGATACCTCATAGTAGAACAAAATAACGACAAGCCCCTTTTTTTAAGGGCTTGTCGTTTCTAGGCTTTCTCCGGTCTTAGGAACTCTTTCTTTTTTTTCACTAGGACCTTAATCTCTTTAAAGCCAACAAACTTTTTCCCCTGCTCATCCCATAAGCGGAATTTGAGAGAGCTTAGGCTTGTTGCTAATGAAATGGTTGGAACGTTTTGCAATGGCAGTGTATTATTATGTGCTTCCTCCAGCTTATAATTTGGAACCCTTGGACTTAAATGGTGAACATGGTGGTAGCCAATATTTCCCGTTAACCATTGTAAAATCTTCGGAAGCTTATAGAAAGAGCTTCCTTCAACCGCTGCTTTCACATATTCCCAATGCTGATCTTCTTCAAAGTACGAATCCTCAAAGGTATGCTGTACATAAAACAGCCAGATTCCCAGCGAACCTGATATTAAAAAGATAGGAGCTTGCACTAATAGGAATTTCTCCCACCCAAGTGTCACACCAAGCAACACTATTAAAGCTGCAATCCCAAAGTTGGTTATATAGGTGTTCATACGTTCATTAAACCTAGCACCTTTTCGATTAAAGCGGTTTTTAAGCAGAAATACATAAATAGGACCTAATCCAAACATGACAAGTGGATTCCGATATAAACGATACTTTAGTTTTTCCCAGTTCGATGCTGCTAAGTATTCCTCCACTGTCAATAACCAGATATCTCCAGTTCCCCGTTTATCTAAATTACTGCTCGTTGCATGGTGCACCGAATGATCATGCTGCCATTGGTGATATGGGAAAACAGTCAATATCCCTGTTATCGTTCCAAGAATTGTATTTGCTTTCCTATTCTTAAAAAAAGAGTGGTGACAGCAGTCATGGAAGATAATGAAAGTCCGAACCAAGAAACCCGCAGCGAGAACGCAGAGACACAATGTTAGTATGTAAGAAATGGCAAGACTTTGATAAGCAAGAATCCATAGTAAAAAGAAAGGTACAAGGGTATTGATCATCTGCCAAATGCTTGCCCGCAGATTGGATTTTTCATAAGGAGCAACTTGCTTTCTTAAATTCTTTTGGTTTTGTTCCATCATAACTCTATTCCCTTCTTTCATTTTTTATCAAAATTATAGCTTTAACACAACACCATTTTGTAGATATAGCTGTCATGTGCCAAACATGATAAATGTCATATCCCTCCATTACGCGAAGAAAGGAGAAGCTCAACTCCTGAGCCTCTCCTCCCTTTTTTGGGCAATGTTATTTTCTGCTTTCATCGTCATTATTAACCCTGATTTTTTAAAAATTTCACTATTTTAAACAAGGGTTTTACCAGATTGTTATTCTCAATTTGTGTATTTTTTTATGATAAAATAAAGAAAAATCAGGTTTAGGGAGGCGTGGCTATTTTGATAAAAGAAAAGGTAGAAAACCTTCCCTCGACTCCTGGGGTCTATTTAATGAAGGATTCCCGCGGCTCTATTATTTACGTCGGCAAGGCAAAAAATCTTAAAAGGCGTGTTCAATCCTATTTCCAAAAATCTAAAACACATTCGCAAAAGATTATTAAGCTTGTCAGCAATATTTCAGATTTTGATATTCTGCTGACTGATACAGAATTTGAAGCGTTTATGCTCGAATGTAAATTAATTCGCGAGATAAAACCTCTATTTAATAAAATGATGAAAAGTCCCCAATCCTATTCCTACATTGCGATTGATAAGGATAGACCTTATCGTGACATTGCGATCACAAACCATCGGGAGAATCAGGATGGCAGACTTTATTTTGGTCCCTTTCCCAGCAAAGCTAGAGTAGAACAGGCGATTATCGGCATCAAGGAAGCCTTTAATATTCTTTGCAGCAATCCAAAGCAGCAGAATTCACTGTGCTTCAATCATTCTATTGGGTTATGCATAGGGATGTGCGGAGGTGGACCTGCTTTACAGAAATATCAAGCCATAATTGAAGACATCATTGGTTTACTAAATGGTGAGAATAAGATATTCCTTGATAATTTGAACAAGAAAATGGCTGAGGCGGCTGCCGATTTCGACTTTGAAGCTGCTGCCAGGTATAGAGATAGGTTTGATGCCATTCAGTTTCTTCTTCGAAAAGAAAAGGTCATCGAGTTTACTGAGAAAAATAAAAATATTGTGGTCATAGAAAATATAAATGAGGATTTCATTAAGCTCTTTCTAATAAAACGCAATGAAATTCTTTTAAGTAAAGTAATTTCCATTGATAGTGCCGAGGTTTCTCAACTAAGCAGCCTTATCACCACCACCTTTAACGCTGCTTCTTTTCCTTCTGACAGTTCTGTAAAGAGGGATGAGATTGATGAAGCTCAAATTATTTATAACTATCTAAAAAGCACCCAATGCCAGTATAAGACGATACCAGATAATTGGATTACAAAACACAAAGATAAGAACATCGAAAATGCTGTAACGAAATTAATGAATAAATAACATACGATAGCAAAATAGCCCTTCGTGGTCTAAATTAGACTGCGAGGGCTATTTAATAGGCCAAACGATAAATTAAAAATCGCTCATTGGCATTCTTCTCATATATACCTGGAAGATGAATTTCTTTTATTAATTCAAACGAGGTGTGGTTTTCTAGATAAAAGATATAATCCTCAGATGGATAATATAAAATCACGTCTACTTCCCGTTTGAATTTCTCCACTGATACTAAGATATGATTAATGATTTTCCAAAAAATCGGGATCGTAAAAGGGTTGAAAAAATAAAAACGATTATCAAGAGGATTTATTTCATATTTTTCTGCCAAAGTGCACTGAAATTGAATCTCCCCTTTATTTTCTCTCGCTTTTAGTAAATAATTTGCTTTGTTCTCCAGTGCTTCTTCATATAGCTTTTCGTTCATCTCAACCCCTGTAACATTGGCATGAAACAGGTAATGAATAAAGAAGTTGAGTCTTCCTTTTCCACAGCCAAAATCCACTATATGGTCGCTGCTGGTTAATTCATATTCAGCGAATAATTTTTCAAGTGCTTCATAGGGCGTTGGCTCATATCGGTGATAATGGAAGGACTTGTTATATCCCCTTTGATTACCCTCTGTTTCGATATTCAGCAATTCATCATAGTTCGTTTCTTTCATGCAATTTCTCCTGCCTGCCCCTCATTCATATGCGGAAGGGTCAATAAAAAAGTTATAGCCTAAATAAACGATCATTCCAATTGCAGTCAGTAAAAATGCCCAGCCAAGTGTAACTTGCTCAATTACTAGATAGTTATTACATAATTGTACAGGTGACCAGATATATATCCATCCTAAACCTATAAACAGGACCGTAAAACTAATAATAATGGAGTTTTTCCCAAAAGGATTGAGTTTTTTCCAACTGTCTCGTAATGAAATCCCCGCCAAGAAAGGTAAACTAATAAATTTAAATCCTTCTACAAGTGTAGAAGTTAAAGCTTCGTCCATTGTCCGCGGTAACATCCAGTATACCATGAGGATGACAAATAAAGTAATTCCCGGAACCCCATTGCTATTCCACTTTTCAAAAAAGCGAGGAAATCGTTTTTGGAAAAAACGTGCCATTAACATTCCGGCAATGACCAGCATCGGCATTTGCATATGCATATGAATAACCATTAAAGATTCCATAAAATTTGCAACAGGAGGGGTCACTAAGAAAATATATAAAAGTAAACCATAAAATGACTGATTCATAGTTTATTTCTCCTCACTGTTTTCTAGGATGTTAACAACCTTTTGAGCAGCTTCGTCGATTTTTTTGTAATCCATTACATCCATCAGACTGCCTTTTTTATCCACTAAATAAAAAGCAGAATTATGAGCAAAAGTTCCGTTATCATCTGGAATTACAATGACACCAAATGCTTTTAATAAAGAATCTAACTCAGTTTGGTTTGGAATTCTTGCCATCCGCCAGGTTTCTCCATCACTTTTAAAAAAGTCTTTGTACTTGTTTAAAACTGCTGGGGTATCTCTTTCAGGGTCAAAGCTTATGCTTAAAAAAACAATTTCCTCTCCTTTAACGGTGCTCGGCAGTTTATCGTAAACTTGCTTCATATTATATTCTAATTCAGGACAAACAGTGGTACATGATGTATAGAGAAATGTAATAAATACATATTTATCTTCAAATTCAGCGATTGAATATTTTCGTCCCATGCTGTCCTCAAGGGTAACATCAGGGAATTTAGGTTTATCAGCTTTCAGCTGCTGCACTCTCGCAGTTTCAGCGGTAAATGCAGTGAATCCATCGGTTCCCAAATAAAACAAGCCAATTCCAAATAGTAAAACAAGAAAAAATGATATTTTCGTATACCTATTATTGATCATAGAGATCACTTCCAACTCTGTTTTCTTTTTTAAGAAGAAAGAGATAGCCCAAGCTTGGAGCCATCTCTCTTCATCTTTCAAATTACCATGTCTTAAACGGTGGTGATCCTGGAGGTGCATTTACGATAAACTCTGTTAACGGAATGACATATGCCATTGCTACTACGATTAGCATAATAACGATCCATAGACCCCAGCGTTCTGTGATATAAGGAGTTTTAGTTGCGTTATCTTCTTCTTCCGCAATTGGGAATTCTGTATCACCTTTTGGTGCAAAGAACATCATATTGAATACTGCGTATACTTGAAGAATAACCCCGACAATTAGTAAGGTACCTCCAACTGCTAATAACATCAAGTAAGGGTCCCAGCCTAATGCTGTTGCATGATCCCCATAAGTTGTGTAAGAAGTTCTTCTTGGTGAACCAAGCAAACCTACATAGTGCATAGCACCAGACATACAAATCATACCTGCAGTCCAAATCCATGTTTGGATAACACCTAATCGATTGATTTGCGGTGTTAAAACGCGGTTTGAGATAAAAGGAACTAACCAATAACTGATTCCAAAGAATGTCATAACAACTGACATACCTAATGTTAAGTGGAAATGTCCAACAATCCACATGGTATTATGAACAACCTGGTCTAATTGGTTTGTGCTTTGGGCAATACCGCCAGCTCCAGCAGGAATGAAGGCAACCATTGCAATAAATGGAGCTAGGAAGCGAACATCGCCCCAAGGCATTTTCTTCCACCAGCCGATTAAGCCTTTACCGCCTTTTCTTCTCGCTGTACGCTCAAATACTGCAAATAGTGCGAATGCTGTCATTAATGATGGGAATCCAATTGCCAAACTCATAAATACGTGCATGAATTTAACTACTTCATTAATACCTGGGTCAATGATTTGGTGATGGAATCCACCAGTGATGTTCATTATAACTAGAGCGATAATAACCACACGTGTTAGTAAATCACTCCAGCGCTTTCCGCCAATAACTTTTGGTACCACTACATACCATGCAGAAACAGCTGTTAGATACCAGATATTAACCAAAGTGTGCCCAAAAGCCCAGAACAGTGTTCGAGCGACCATAACATTGATCGTGTCGACCCAGCCAAATACCCATGGAATAATCATAAATAGTACTTCAACTGCTACGAACATTAGAGCGAAAAATAATAGAACGAATACACCAGTTGCAAAGTAAGATAGGATTGGAACATGCTGTCCTTTATGATTTTTTCTCCAATTCGCTACTTGGATAAATGCTCCAATACAGCACGACCAAACACCCACTACGATTAATGCTAAACCGATATAAAATACTGGGTGTGCAGCCATCGGTGGATAGAAGGTGTACATTACCGATGCTTCATTCATTAAGATTGGAATGACAGCTAATACAAATCCTGCAAGCTTAATGAAGAAACCAATCCATGCCAGCTTTCTTACTTTGGGAAGAAGCCCCCCTAAATTATGAGAAAGTGCTGCATAAAAGTATCCAATCGTAAAGAATGCTGTTAACACGAGGATTAGTAATAATCCGTGTGCAGTCAATACTTGATAATAATTAAACCAACTTGGCAGCTCTAACAATCCTGCTCTGTTTAAACCTTGTAATAATCCTAAAAATCCGCCAACTAATAATGCGATAAATGCTACAGCTATATATGATTTCGATAGTTTTGCATCTTCTGGGTGATATCCCAGCATTTTATTTGCTTTATCTTTAAAACCTATTTTTAAATCTGCTTCCATTTTCATCTGCTATCCCCCCTTATTTCACCGTAATCGTTGTACTCATTACTTGGTGACCAGCACCACAATATTCATTACAGATAACTAAATAACTGCCTGGCTTATCGAATGTTTGTGTGATTTTTTGAATATGCCCCGGCATAACCATTGCATTTATATTTGTTCCAGCCACTTCAAATCCGTGAACAACATCCTTTGATGTCATAATAAACGTTACTTTCGCCCCTGCTGGTATTTCAATGTTATTTGGTGTGAAGCCAAATGCTTGTAACGTCATGACCACTTCATATTCATTTTCGCCAACTTCTTTAACACCTGGGTTATCAAATGGTGCGGTTTCATCAACCTTCTGAGGATCAATGGTTTCCATATTACTTGGCGGTCCCATTTCTAGTGCAAAAGCTTGGTAACCTGTGATTAACATGAATCCCATGATGATACCAAAACTTATTGTAAGCCATATTTTTTCATCAAGATGCATTTTCATTTCTCTTCCCCCCCTTATAATCTGGCCATATAAAGACCGTATAGAACTATATACGTAGCAACAATCACAACTCCAACCACTGTTACGGAAATCCATGTTCCTTTTAGCGGTGCTTCGTGCTCCTGTTTTTTACCTTTATGAGTAACTTTTGTAGCTGCCATTGAAAACTCAACCCCCTTTTGTTGTCCTTAGCTATATAATAATTGCGAAGTGTTCTCACTGAAGTGAACTGAATCACATTGTGGCATTTTGATGATTTAAAAGTGACAAATTTATGAACAACAAAAAAGACTATCCCCGCTAAAGTCAGCAGGGACAGCCTTTTTTTAAGATTATTAACAATTATTTAGAATAGAGGCAGTGTAACAATTATCATTGTAAGAAACAATATCGTTACATAATTCACCGAATACAGGAAAATGACATGTGCCCATTTTAAGTCATTTTTTGTAAAAAATCCGCCGATGCTTACAAGTAACCAACCTGCGTTAAGTATCGTTGCAATAACTATAAATGATGTACCAAGAGGCGTTAAGTAAAAAGGTAAGGGTAGTAGACACGCGACATATACGACAATCTGCCGTTTTGTCATTTCAAACCCATGTACAACGGGAAGCATTGCAACACCCGCGGCTTTATATTCTTTACATTTCTTCATGGCGATCGCAAAGGTATGCGGCATTTGAAAAATAAATAAGATTAGAAACAATATAATTGGAACTATATGATTGCTAGATTCGATGGCTGCCCAGCCGATTAACGGAGTAACGGCTCCTGACACACTCCCAATTACTGTATTAAGGGTATATCTTCGCTTTGACCACATTGTATACAGTATCACATAGGTGAACCAGCCCACAAATGCATAAATGGCTGCTTCAATTGAAGTAAAGAGTAACAGGATTAAACCCAAGATGGACAATACAATTCCCATTGTTAATACAACTTTTAATGGGATATTTCCTGTTACCGTTGGTCGATTTTTCGTTCTATCCATTACCGTATCTATATCTACATCATACCAATTATTAAGAACGAGAGCTCCGGCCATAACCATTGTACTGCCAACAATCGTTAGTAGAAATACTTCCCAGTAATCGCTAAAAGAATGATTAGTAAAATGTAAAGCTAACCAGAACCCAGTAAAAACAGGCAATACATTTGCGATCAAAACCCCCGCTTTAAAAAGTGATTTTAAATCAGAGATTAAGGAAGAGGTATTTCGTTCATTTGTTAAAGGAGCTTTGTCTACCTTCTGAAAAGGTACTTCCTCTTTACTCATCTACTAATACCTCCTAATTTATAACTTCTATCTCATTAAAACATACTTCTCATTAAATCATATATCAAAAGGCTCTAGCATGATTTATATCACTTGGAAATAACACACTTACCAGCCTCGGCCAGCACCGCCGCCGCCCGAAGAACCTCCTCCGCCGCCTCTAGGGCCGCCGCCGCCGCCGCCTCTTCCCATTGATATAATAGATAGAAGAAGATAGGTGAGTGTCCCTCCAAAAAACTTAAAATCCAGGAACACAACAACAACGACGATAATGATCAGCAGCCAAGCGGGAATTCCACCACCCTCATTAGCAGCAGAATGCTGCACTTGCTTTGGAGGAGTCACCCCTCCTTCTTCCCCATATTCTGCTAATACTTCATTCGCAAGTACCTTATACGTTTCAAGTATCGCTTTGTTGTCCTGACCATTTTGTAAGTACGGAATAGCATTTTGGTCTAGAATTCTTCCTGCTTTTCCGTCAGGTATCCTTCCTTCCAGCCCATAGCCTACTTCAATTCTAATTAAACGATCGGTTACGGCTATGACTAGAAGTACCCCATTGTTTTGGGTTTCATCTCCTATCCCATATTTCCTAAAGGCTTCATTCGCAAATTCCTCCATTGTGTACTCACCAATGGAATCTACCGTTAAGACAGAAATTTGTGCAGTTGTTTGATCTTCTATCGTTCTCCCTAAACTTCTTATTTCTGCTGTTTCAGCATCTGTTAGTACCTTCGCAAAATCTTGTACATAGATGTCGCCGATGGGAGCCGGCAATTTGATATTTTCAGCAGAGGCTCCGCTTTGAAGTAAGAAGAAAAGTAAAAAAAGAAGGCTGAAGATCGTTTTCGGTTTCATTCTCCATTTCCTCCAAAGTCAACCTCTGGGGCTTCTGCTGCTTTTGGATCGGCAGTGAAATAGTCTTTTTCATCGAAACCTGTTATACCCGCAATGATGGCGCCGGGAAATTGCTTAATTCTTTTGTTATAGACTGCCACCTGATCATTGTAATCTTTCCTTGCAACAGAAATTCGATTTTCAGTTCCAGACAACTCGTCCATTAATTGGGTAAATTGCTGGTCGGCTTTTAAATTAGGGTAATTCTCAACGACAACTAGCAGCCGGCTTAATGCACCACTTAATTCAGCGTTAGCTGTTGCTTCCTCCTCTACTGTTTTAGCACCTGCTAATCTCGCTCGTGCATCTGATATCGAAGCAATGACCTCTTTTTCATGAGAAGCATAGCCTTTAACCGTATTCACTAAGTTTGGTATTAAATCCAATCTTCTTTGAAGTTGATTTTCAATTTGAGCATACGATTGGTCCACATTTTCCTCTAGGGTAACAAAGTTGTTATAGCTTGACATCAACATCATACCCATTAAAACAATTGCTGCTATAATAATTCCAATTACGACTAATCCTTTTTTCATATGTAATTACACCCCTTTTCCTCTAGTATGTATCAATATATATATGAAATATGAAAAAGCTGTGTGGATTTTCATCCGCACAGCCTCTTCGTTATTTATCCTTATTTTCATTTAACTCATCAATAAGCTGTTTTGTTCTTTTAGCATTTCCTTCTGCAAAATTTTCGAGGCGCTCTTTTAATTCATCATCATTGTGAATCCGCTCCGCTGTAATGAGATAAGTCCTCATGAGATCTTCTTCAACTTCAATCGAATGCTCTAGTATTTCTTCAAGGTTATTTTCTTCTTCCTCTTTCTTTCCTTTAAAAATATTGGCAGTCATAGTTTGAAACCTCCTCAAAGTTGGGGCAAAACTAATACTCTTCCACAGTCGCAATATAAGGTAAATTTCTATATCTTTGTGCGTAGTCGATTCCGTAACCGACAATGAATTCATCTGGGATTACAAAGCCAACATAATCCACTGGTAATTCCACTCTTCTTCTTTCTGGCTTGTCTAAGAGTGTGCAAATTTTTATTTGTTTCGGTTTATGCATATTCAAATGGTCTCTCAAGAAATGCAGAGTTAAACCGCTGTCTATGATATCTTCAACTACAACAACATTTTTATTCGTAATATCTTCATCAAGGTCCTTTAATAGTTTTACTTTTCCTGTCGTTTCTGTTTGGTCACTATAACTTGAAACCGAAATGAAATCGACGTTTATATGTCCCTTCATTTCACGAATTAAATCAGCTGCAAATACAAAAGATCCTTTAAGCACCACGATTAACATGATTGGCTCATTGTTAAAATCTCTTTCGATTTCTTCTGCTAATTCTTTCACTCTTTGTTTTATCTCATTCTCCGAAATCATAGTATCTTTTACTCTATATGCCACCATTACTACCTTCTTTCATTAAAATACATCTAGACTCCGTTATTATTCCAAAAAATACATCTGAATACAATTTTTTGACCATCTTCGCGTTATTTAATCAATTTGGTTTGTCTTCTTTCTGTTACTTCTTCACTTACCATTTTGTACATACATTCAACTCCAATTTCAGTAGCCTCAAAGTTATATGCATTCTCGATATCAATTCCAAGACTGTCTGCTTCTTTCTTGGCATCAATGTTTGCTCCCAGGAAGATGAATTCCCAGTTATATTTCTCCTGCTGATGTTGAATGAGCTCTTTCACCTTTCCATAGGTGAACTCCCTGCTGGCATTTTCAAAACCATCTGTTGTAATCACAAAAATAACCTTCCCTGGCCGATCAGCCTCGTCTGTCTTTGATAATCGGCACCCAACGTCTAGTATCGTCTTCCCTACCGCGTCCAGTAGAGCTGTACATCCCCTTACATAATATACTTCACCTGTCAGCTTTACTTTTTCAGCCTCAACACCATTCCAAATCACTTCGTATTGATCATCAAAAAGAACACCTGTGACCAATGTTTTCCCTTCTAATTTTCTCTGATTTTTAATAAAAGCATTAAAGCCCCCAATCGTATCACCTTCAAGCCCTCCCATCGAACCACTTCGGTCAAGCAGGAAAATAATTTCTGTCAGGTTACTGTTCATCTCTATCATCCTTTCAATTCGCGTTTATATTATAATAATAGGTGAGTCCATCCATTATTTGGTCGCTTGGTGAGCGACATTTTCGGAGGTTGATTATGTTAGATCGAAAGCTGGCAGAAGAATTGCAGCATTATGTTGATACTCACTTACAACCTATTTTTCATGAAATGAAGCTATACAGCTCTGAGGAAAGAATGATTTCTGAGGAGATTCAAAATGTTGATATAGAGGAATTTATTAAAATTAAACGCCAGCCTGCCTTTAGTAAGACATTGTTTCGTTATATTGATAAAAAAGGGGCCAGTGACGCAGATATTTATAAACGTGCTGGGTTGGACCGCAGGCATTTTTCAAAAATACGCTCGAACCCCGAGTACAAGCCCGGTAAAAATACAGTTATCGCACTAGCGCTGGCACTCGAACTAACGAAAAAAGAAACCGATAAACTATTAAGTTCCGCCGGATATTCATTATCTGACAGTGATACCCTAGATTTAGTTATCCAGTTCTGCCTTGAGAAAAAAATATATAATTTTTATGATATCAATCAGGCGTTGGATTATTTCAGTTTAAAACCTTTGATTTAAAAAAGGATAAAAACAGACTAATATCGAATTAATCGGATAGAATGGAATTTGTACATAGCCATTTAAGAGGAGTGAAGAAAATGCCAGTTAATGTTTATCTTGTTTTTAATGGCAACACGCGTGAAGCAGTAGAATTTTATGCAAAGGTCTTTAAAACGGAAGCACCGCAAATTATGACTTTTGGAGACCAGCCGCAGCATCCTGATTACCCAATGCCAGAGGAAGCCAAAGAATTAATCTTGCACACACGACTGAACATTGATGGAAGTACTGTTATGTTCTCTGACAATTTCCCTGGATCACCTTTTGTCGAAGGAAACAACGTGACATTGGCATTAGTAAGCAAAAACTTGGATGATATCCAATCTTGGTATGATCAATTAAAAGAAGGCGGCACTGTTACAATGGAACTTCAAGAAACCTTCTGGGCTAAACTTTATGGTCAAGTAACAGATAAATTCGGAATCCACTGGCAGATAAGCCATGATACCGGAGAATATGGAAGTTAATTTCCACACAAAAAAGGATACAGCCTGAAAAGACTGTATCCTTTTTGCGTTTAACTTGTGCCAAGAGAAGTATCACCATGGACCACTTATTTCAAGCTTCTGCTTAAGAAGGCTTTTGTCCGTTCATTCTGAGGATTTGTAAACAGTTCTGAAGGGTGCCCTGTTTCAATAATCTCGCCGTTATCCATGAATATAACCCGGTTCGCCACTTCCCTTGCAAAGCCCATTTCATGTGTAACCACGATCATTGTCATCTGTTCTTGTGCCAGTGCCTTTATGACCTCAAGAACCTCACCCGTCAATTCAGGGTCCAATGCGGAGGTTGGTTCATCAAATAATAGAATTTCAGGATTCATCATTAGAGCTCTCGCGATTGCCACTCTTTGTTTTTGACCTCCTGATAGGTTTGCCGGATAGACATGAGCATGATTTGTGAGACCAATTTTCCTTAAAAGCTCCATGCTTCTTTGCTGAATAGTTGTAACCGGCTCATTCTTTACCAATTTAGGAGGCAGCTCTAAATTCTCTTTAACCGTGAGGTGCGGAAATAGATTAAAATGCTGAAATACCATCCCCATTTTAGAGGTAATCTTCTTAATATCCTGCGGTTTTGCGTAGACTCCATCTTTTACAAAGGCTTCACCAGCAATCGTAATGCTTCCTCCATTTATTTCTTCTAAATGAACTAAACTGCGGAGCATAGTACTTTTCCCCGACCCCGATGGGCCGATAACGGCTATTACATCATTTTTATTAACATCAAAGGTGATCTGTTTTAATACATCCAGCTTGCCAAACGATTTCTTCAGGTTGGATATTTCAATGATTGCCACTTTTTACCAATCCTTTTTATTCAAATTTATATCTTCGTTCAATTCCTTTAAAAATAAATGTTAAAAATAGTGTCATAACAAGATAAATCATGCCGGCAACGAAAAACGGAACAATCGTAAAGTCACGGTTTACAGCTGTTTGAGCAAAGTGCAGCAGTTCCGGTACCGCAACTGCATAAAGCAGGGCTGTGTCTTTAACAAGCGTCACGGATTCGTTCGCGATAGCGGGAAGTGTGACCCGAACCATCTGCGGTAAAATGATTCTCGTGGTTGTCTGCCATTTACTTAAACCAAGAACCTTAGATGCTTCGTACTGTCCTTTATCAATAGCCAAGAGACCGCCGCGGAAAATTTCTGCAAAGTAGGCTGCATAGTTTAATACAAATCCAATACAAGCAGCCACGAATCGGTCAAAAACTAAATATTCTCCGACTACGGGAAGCATTGGCAGCCCGAAACAAATTAATAACAATTGCAATAATAGCGGGGTGCCCCTCATTACGTAAATATATCCCTGTGCAAGTAAGGATACAAGCTTAAAGCTGCTTTTTACAGCAAGGGTCAGCAGAAAACCAAGCGGCACTGAGACGATAATCGCAATAAAAAACAATAGAACTGTCATCTGTGCCCCTTCTAGCATAGGTACAAGAATGGATGTGAAATATTCAAAAGACATGGTAACTCCTCCAAAAACAAAACAGGGTTCCCACTAGGAATCCTGTTTCGCCCTATATTCATTCTTACTTTAGTACTTTAAAACTTTATCTTCGCCAAACCATTTTTTCGAGATGTCTGAAGCCGTCCCGTCTTCGTTCATTTCATCAAGTGACTTCTGGAGTTTTTCAAGTAATTCTTCGTTTCCTTTTTTAACACCAATCCCATATTCTTCAGGAGCAAGAGACTCTTCTAGTACTTTAAATGTTTCTGCCTCTTTTGTCATGTAATAATTGATGACAATCTCATCGATAACAACTGCATCCAAACGACCGCTCTTTAAGTCAGTTAGAGCCTGTACATTGTCAGCAAATTCCGTTACGGTTTTTATTTTTTCCTTAACCGGTGAAGCGTTTAGAGCGTCAGATGCTGAAGAAAGTGACTGAAGTCCAACTACTTTACCTTCTAAATCATCTAGCTTAGTAAGCTGTGAATCCGCAAGAGTAACAATTACCTGCGCATTTTTTAAATATGGTTTTGTGAAAAGAACCTTTTCTTTCCGCTCATCTGTAATAGTGTATCCGTTCCAAATAAGGTCAATTCTGCCGCTGCTAAGCTCCGCTTCTTTTGTTTTCCAATCAATTGGCTGGAATGTAACTTCTGTTCCCATTTTTTCCGCTGCTGCTTTTGCATAATCAATATCAAAACCTACGATATTGTTATCCTCATCACGGAATCCCATTGGTGCAAATTTATCATCGATACCAATAACCAATTTTTCTTCGTCTTTACTTGTTGGTTTTGAACACCCAGTAAAAATTACAAGTAATGCAGTTACTATAAGAATCATAGTTGCTAATTTTTTCATTTGTATGTACCCCTTTTATAGAAATTAATTTCGCTTTAGTACGTTACCATATTATCATACTACCACATTATAACACTATAATATTATGTAATACAACAAAATAATAAAAAGGAGTCTATCTTAGAAATAGACTCCTTTCGTTGGTATTTTCCAGATCATATGATCTTGACCTTGCCCCCAATAATCCTTCAGCCAATACTCGGGTTCTCCGAATTTCTTTTTCCAGATGGTTTGGGCAGTTTTGAAGCCGCTGTCTAGACAGAATTCCTGGATTTCCCTCGCCATTAATGTCTTTAACATTTCAGCTAAAAGTTGATTCCCCACACCCTGTCTTTGATATTCAGAAAGTACGTATATCGTCCCAATTTCAATCGTATTCCTCAGGGCTCCATTCGTACTCTCTTGAATCAGTTCATTAGCATTCCCACAAGTTATGGTTCCAATAATTTTGTTTTTTGTCAAAGCTATTAAAAAATATCTTTTCTCTCCACTAGTTTCAAAATCCATTTGCAAATACTTTTTCTTACTCTCAATATCTGCTTCGATATCTTCCACTAAATCTGCTAATCCTTCTCTTGCAAATGTATCGGTAAGGACCGTCCTAAAAAACTGGTTCAATTCCTCTTGGTCTTCGATTTTAGGTCTTCTAATCTCTACTTTTAGCAATTTAGCCTCCTAATTTAAGTTGACATATTTTTTTGGACTTTGATTTTATTGACCACAAAAAGTCCACTATAGAGCAGGAAAGTCCCTGCCATTAAGATTAAACCGAGGTAGACAGACATCATGGTCGGCACTAAGAATGCGCCCAATACAATTGCACCGCGAGCAATCAAATCTGCACCGCTAAAGCCTAAATTTGAAAAGGCAGAATAGGATCCGCGTTTGTCCTCCGGCATCATATTTGCCTTCTGGGCATTCGCAATTGGTGAATAAATCAGCTCGCCAATTGTCGCAATACCATTAAATAGTATCAAGACATACCATAAGTTCGCCGACGTAACGATGGTATAGCCTGTACTATATAACAACAGCCCCAATAGAAGCATCTTCCGCGGTGAAAATTTATCTGTTACTTTTGAAACGAAGAATGCCAAGGCCACTACCATCAGCATGTTTTCGATGTTTAGAAAGCTAAGCATCCTTACACCAGCAACTTCAAAGTTCCCTATAAATACAGACTTAAATTCCTCCGCTAATCTTACCCCTATATAACTATTAAGGGAAAATTCGGCCGCAAATATAAACATGGAACCTGCAACTACCTTGACAAATGGCTTATCCTGAAATGCAACTTTGTAATTCTGGATGAGGTCCATAAAAATATTTTCGTGTTTTTTCTCCAGCAGCTTCACACGTGTATCCTCTAACCAGATACCGTAGGCAATCGGCAAACTAATAGAAACAATCGTTAACGTGATAAAAAGCTCTAATTGATGATTCACATATAATAGGCCGCCTAAAGCGGCTCCGATAGCCATCGCTAAATTTACCAGCCAGTAATCAAGGGCATACACACTTTTTCGATTTTCGGGAGTTGTCGAGTCAATAATAATCGCATGCACAGCAGGACGGCCGAGACTGCTGGTAATGGTGAAAATCACATAACTAATCGCAAATAATACTATCCATTTCTGTTCAGGTAATAAGCTTATGGTCATTAGAGCAAACATAAGCGCACTAGCAGCTGATGTTGTAATAATTATTTTTTTCCGAGGGAAGCGGTCTGAAATATAGCCGCCAATAAAGTTAATAAAAAATCCTATTATGACTGTTACTGCTAAGAAAATCCCTGCCCACACTGCCCCCTTATGCTGTGCAAAGAAGAGCGCCATAAAAGGCATTACTGAGCTTCCGATTGCCCGGTTAAAAAAAGAGGTTATCAGCCGTACCTTGATATTTTGGGGATAGTCTTTCCATGCCATTTTTATCAACACCTTTCATACTCTATATAGTAAACTAGACGTAACAGTTTAAAAATGACCAATTTTCAAAAAAATGTCTACTTTTAAGAGGGGTAAGTTGATGGACCACTATCTATTAACCTTATGGAATTCAAAGTCTTCTGGGGAAGTTAAAGTACAGGAGCTTGCTGAACGATTAAATCTTAGTGCAAAACAGACCCGCCGCAAACTAGGCCAATGGCAAGAGGAAGGCTGGTTAACCTTTCAGCCGGGCAGAGGCAGAGGGAATGAATCGAAGTTACAATGGCAGAAGGATGTAGAATCCTCATATGAAAAGCACTTTCTATCCAAATTAGAGAGTTATTCGATTGAACAAGTTAGTAAATTGTTATTGTTTAACTGGTCGACTGAAACAAAACAGCGATTGATGACTAAATTTCAATCCAAGTTTGGGTTTAATCAAGAGGGGCAGGACCGGCTGATTATTCCACGCTTTTATCGTTTCTTAACGTATCATCCGCTAAAGGCTGCAGATGTACATAGTGCAAACCTAATAGCAAACCTATATAACCGTGTGGTCGCATTGGATGATGATAATACGGTTATTCCTGAGCTTGCTCATAGCTGGGAGGTAAAGGATAATCAGTTAACTTTATACCTGCGAAAGGATGTGAGCTTTCATGATGGTTCCATTCTAAAAGCAGAGGACGTCGTCCAATCTTTTATGCAAATGAAGCAGGATTTGATTTATGCTGAACTTTGGAAACCCATTACAAAGATTACCTCTCCCGCACCACTAGTCGTAGAGCTTGAATTTCCAAGTGGCTGTACATATATCTTACCTTTGCTCAGCATGATGCCTGCTAGTATTTATAAAGAATCCAACGGCCAGGTCATCGGAACAGGCAGTTTCTATATGGGAGAAAATTCTGACGAGAAAACCGTATTACATGCTTTTAAACATTATTTTGGGGAGCGTCCATTATTGGATTGTGTTGAATTCATACAGGTTTCGAGAGAGTTTGGAAATGTTTATTATGGTGCACATGAATCTAGAGAGGTAGGTACGTTTGAGGTTGAAAGTGATTCTGGGTTCGGTATTGTGGTGATGAATCCATATCGCCAATCGGACATTGCTAGAAAAGAAGTCAGAGATTACATTCATATGCTTATTAACCAAAATCGAGAGCAAATTTCTACTATTGATTCACGCATTTCAGCTAATACATCTGGTTGTTTAATCGGTTATTCAAGGCCTTATTACATGCCAAAAATAGCAAAACCCTCTCTATCAAAGCCATTAGGTTTGAAGTATACAGGATATACAAAGGATGTATCCTTTTGGTTAAAATCCGTTCTCGAGCATGCTGGGATATGTATAGAGTTAGAAGAAGTATCGTTTCATGATGCCCTGTACCATGATCATTTAAAGGTTGAAGCGGATCTATTTATTCATGGAGAGATTTTTGAATTGAACCAAAGCTTTTCTTATTTTAATTTTATTAAAAATAACCTCTCCCCACTGAGAAAAATAACTCAAAGTGATCCTTATTTACAGAAATATATTAAAGGCTATGATGAATTGCCCTTTGAACAGTGGATGAATCATCATTTAAGAATAGAAAAATATCTAATCGAAAATTCCCTTTGCATTCCACTTTATTATTCAAAGCGGCAAATACCATTTTCCATTAACTTAGTGAACATTGAGATAAAGCATTTTGGGTATGTAGATTTATCAAAATTATGGATGAAGCCTAAATATTAGTCAAAAAGAAAGCCTGACATCATAATGTCAGGCACTGTACTTATTAATCTTGATATCCAGAAAGTTGGTCTTGCACAGAGTTAAGAGAATCAATCGCTTGTTGAATTTTGTTTTTGTTTTCTGGTTTTTCTGCATTGCTTAGGGCTTGCTGAAGAGTATTAACTGTATTTTGTACGGAAGACATACTTTGATTTACATAATCTTTTGCATTTGGCATTTGTGGCACCTCCTTAATTATTTCAAGGATAGTATCTCTCAAGATACAAAAAATATTTAACTCTACTGACAAAAAAAGGCAGCACCCATCATTATTCATTTGGGTGCCGCCTATTTGTATAATGGTTTATTTATATTGCAGGGCTGTTAATAGTCTCTTCACCAATTTCAGCTTCTCTGCCAAATAGTCTTGCATAGACACCATTGTTATTTTCAAGTAACTCCGCATGCCCGCCTTGTTCGACAATCGTACCATTTTCTAGAACAATAATCTTATCGGCTGATAGAACCGTTGAAAGTCGGTGAGATATAATAAGAATGGTTTGTTTCTTACCGGTTTTCAAAACAGACTCATTGATTTTCGTTTCGGTAATCGGATCGAGAGCTGAACTTGCTTCGTCAAGAATGAGGATTGGCGCATCTTTAATGATTGCCCTTGCCAGCGAAAGCCGCTGCTTCTGTCCTCCTGATAAAAGACTGCCTCGCTCACCAACCTTTGTATTCAATCCTTCCGGAAGACTATCCACCAGTTCTTCAAGACCGCTATCATGCAAAGCCTTAAGTAATTCATCATCATCAGCATCTGGCTTTCCAATTCTTAAATTATCCGCCAATGAACCGCTTCGTAATTGAACATCCTGGGTTACAATCGCTATTTGCGACCGCAGCCATGCAGTATCCCATTCGGTAATGTTCCTGCCATCCACTTCAATCTGACCTTTTTTTGTTTCATATAATCTAAACAACAAGTCAACGATAGTAGATTTTCCTGATCCACTTGGTCCAACCAAGGCCACTTTTTCACCTGGTTTAATATCAAAAGAAACACCTGATAATACATTTTCTTCTTTTTCCGGGTAGGCAAACGTTACTTCTTTAAGTCTAATACTGCCGCTTGCCCGATTACCTCGCATGCCTTCCTTTATTTCAGCCTCCGCCGGCTGATGGGTTAGTAGTATATCTGAACGATCTAGCGCCGGACCTGTTCTTCTCACAGAAAGCCAATTACGCAGCAATCGCTGCATTTCATTGGCCGCAATCGTAACTAATCCCCCTGCAGTCATCATCTGTCCGCTAGTCAAACCATCGTCCCAAATTAATAATGTACTAATTAAGTAGACAATCCCTAGAGCAAATCCATTATAGCTGGCAATGACCACTACAGATTGCATTCTAGCCTTTAGTTCTTTAATCAAATGCTCTACAAAGGTATTCCTGATGGCTATAACACTCTCAACCTCATTTTCTGACACTCCCATAACCCGCGATAAGTGAATTCCTGTAACCGATTCTCTAAGTCTTTCAAGATATCGTGAGGCTTCACGCCGCGCATCAGCGGAAGCCGCTCGGGTTCTTGCTCCCACGTAATTGGAAGCCCAGTAAAAGATAATTCCCAATATAACACTGGTTATCATTAAATAAGGATGGATCCATAGCAGCACCAGACTATATATAATAACTCCCTGGACACTCGCCATGAAGGTTGAACCTTCCCACGCAAGAAAATTATGGAGAGTATCTGGGTCATCTGAAACTCTAGCAAGTAATTCCCCAGATGAATTGTTATGATAGAAGGAATATGGCAGTATCTGCAAATGACTAAACAAACGAAGTTTTTGCCAATTGGTTACCGTCTTGGCTGTTTGATGGCAAAAATACTCATCAATGACCATCATGACCAAATCAAATACGGCAGAAAAGATTAATAACCACATTAACCCCCACAGCCAGGAGTGGTTTTCATTTGGAATAATAGTATCAATTAACCAGCTAAGTGCTAAGGTAGGTATTAATGCAGAAAAAACCTGACTGATTGCAATAACAATGGAGTCGGCAATAACCCATTTTTTATAGGGCTTTAAAAAAGCAAGGACCCTTCGTCCATCACGATTCTTTTTTTGTTCGGAGACAGTACTTACGTTCATCCAATCATCTCCTTTTCTAACTCACTATATTGTGCTTTGTATAATTCGTAATACTGCCCTCTTAATGCAAGCAGCTCTTCATGTGTTCCTTCTTCCGCAACCATTCCTTGGTCTAAGAGGAGAATTTTATCCGCGTTCCTAACCGTAACAAGCCGATGTGCAATGGTAATCGTTGTTCTTCCTGGGATTAATTCCTCAAGTGATTCCTGAACTTTTTCCTCTGTTTCTCCGTCCAAAGAGGAGGTCGCTTCATCGAAGATCAAAACTGGCGGTTGGCGCAGTATGGCTCTAGCAAGCGCCACTCTTTGCCTTTGGCCTCCAGATAGCTTTAAACCGCGTTCACCGACCACGGTTTCATACTTATCTTCCAAGGATTCTATTAATTCCTTCAGCCCAGCAGCTTCTACAGCTTTATCCAACTCTTCTTGAGTTGCATCCTTCTTTCCATATAGAAGATTGTTGCGCAGGGTGCTGTTTAGTAGAAAGGTTTCCTGAGAAACAACTCCTACCTGCTGTCTAAAGCTGTTCCGGCTGTAAGTAAAAAGGTTCTTCCCGTCTATAATGACGGAACCTTTATCAGGTTCATATAATCCGAGTAGAATTTGAATGAGTGTACTCTTTCCGCCGCCACTTGTACCAACAATCCCAATGTGGCTCCCTTGTTCCATAGAGAGCGAAACGCCTTTTAGGATCTTTTTGTCACTATTAGGATAAGTAAACCAGATATTATCTAGATTTATCCTTCCTTCTACCTTCCCGAACGATGGAAGACTCTCTTCATGCTCTTCCGGTAAATCGAAATATTCATATATTCTCTGCAAAGCTGGAATTGCTTGTTGGATGGTTAAAGCATTTTCAGCTAGTGAGCGAACAGGTAAAAACATAATTGGAATAAAACTAAGACAAGCAACGAGGGTTCCGATGGTTATATTCCCTTCCCAAATTGAAAAACCGCCAATTAACATCACAACACCTGGAGTTGCAATATTAAACAAATTTCCTAAGCGCCAGTTAACTTTTCCAATTAACGCTGCACGAATAGAAAAGTTTTTCCAGTCAGCCAATTTCTTTTGTTGTGTTTCTATCTCTGTTTTTTGTGTCTGAAAGGTCCTGACTAATCGAATACTTTCAATGCTTTCCTGTAAATGTTGATACATATCCGCACTCATATCTCTTTGAGTCGCACTCATTTTTCTCATTACCTTCCCTAATTTAAACGAAGGAAAAATATAAATAGCAAAAACAGCAAACATGACAATCGCTGCTGGCCAGTACATAACAAAAACGGCAGAAAATGCGGCAATCGCGCCAATAACCTGCTGCAAAATACGGGGCACTACCGTATTATTTAAGTTTTGAATGGACTCCACATCATGAGTCAGACGATATAACATATCACCTCTTGGTGTGGTAGTAAAAAAAGACATGGGTGTACGGTGCAGCTTTTTGAATGCTCGAATCTGCATATCGGTAATCACATCTAAGCCGATTTTTACTTGTACATACTCCTGCAATGTCTCAAATAGCGACTTCCCTAAATAAGCAGCTAGAACCCCGCCCACAACCAAAAGTAAAAAGGTCATTTCTTTATGTGCTATCACCTCATCCACCAGTTTTCCTGCTAGAATAGGAGGCAAAATCGTAAATGCTCCACCAACTAAAGAAAAGAACAAAGCAAGCAAAAGCTTTCTCCAATATGGTCTAAAATGCTCAACTGTAGTTTTTAATAAGTTCATACTATTCCTCCTCGCAAGAATTTATTGTATTACAAAAAATGAAAATATTCATTATTTTTATTGAGTGGATGTGTAAATTTTTGGTTTTTCCGGGTAGGAATTAAGTATTATAAGGGGGATTGAGGACTAATCCTTCTTCAACAGCTAAAGATTTGTCCTCAATAAGGGGGATTGAGGACTAATCCTCCTTCAACAGCTAGAGATTTGTCCTCAATAAGGGCGATTGAGGACTAATCCTCCTTCAACAGCTAGAGATTTGTCCTCAATAAGGGCGATTGAGGACTAATCCTTCTTCAACAGCTAGAGATTTGTCTTCAATAAGGGGGATTGAGGACTAATCCTCCTTCAACAGCTAGAGATTTGTCCTCAATAAGGGGGATTGAGGACTAATCCTCCTTCATCAGCTAGAGATTTGTCCTCAATAAGGGCGATTGAGGACTAATCCTTCTTCAACAGCTAAAGGTTTGTCCTCAATAAGGGGATTGGGGACTAATCTAAGTATGAAACCAAAATAAGATAATCATAGCCCATAAAAAAACAGGAGTCAGAATTTGCTCTAACACCTGTTTGTAAATTTGTTTTATGAATGTTACAGAAAGAATACTAGCAGCTGGGCAGCGATAGCTACGAATATTAGTGCAAACGGGTAGGCAGCAGCGTAGGCAATTGCTGGGTCTTCTGATTCTATCAGCTGGTTGGCAGCACCAAGCCCGGGGGTGCTCGTCATTCCTCCACATAATGCACCCAATGAATGAATAATACTTAATCCAAATAACTTCCTCGCGATAAAGTAACCTGCAAGGATAGGAATAATAGTAATCATTGCCCCTCCAATAACCAAACTAAACCCTTCCTGCTGCACAACTTCGACAATCCCTTTTCCAGCTGTGGTCCCTGCCCCTGCAAGAAAAAGGACTAGGCCAATATCACGGATTACTTGATTCGATGGCTGATAATACCGTACATGTATGGGTCCAAGCTTTCCAAAGTGGCCGATAATTAACGCGATAAACAAAGGTCCCCCTGCCACCCCAAAGGTAATCGTTCCTAACCCAGGCAGGTGAATGGGAATCATCCCAACCACTATTCCCATAAGAAGGATTAAGCTTAAAGAAAGAATATGGATATTCGTCACGGTCAGTTTCTTTTTGCTAAACAGCATTTCTACTTTATTCAAACGATCCTCACTGCTGACGATGGTAAGTATGTCTCCTCTTTCTAAACGCCATTTTGGCTTTTGATTAAACTCAAACCCGCCTCGCTCTATACGTGTAACCGTAACACCGTAATTGCTTCTTAACCCTATTTCTCTCAATGTTTTCCCAATCACTTCATCTGAATCTACGGTTACTTTTCGAAGCTTAATATGATCAACATTTTCAAAATTGGTAGTGACTTCTTGTCCAATGTCCCCGCATATCCTTTGCAGGTCATTGGGCAGCCCTACCGCTACAAGACGATCTCCGACCAAAATGACGGTATCATTTAAAGCGATGATATTTCTATCTCCACGGATAACCCTGCTGATTACCACTGAATCATACTTTTGAAAACCTAACTCCTTTAATGTCCTTTTGTTTATGGCTGTTTTCGTTACTTCAATCGTCATAACTTGTGGTGACTCTTCATTGCGGACCGGTCCCGTTTTCTTTTTTAAATCTTCCTCAAGATTAGCCTTCATAATCCGTGGAAGCAATTGAACAAACAAAACAACGGCGATAACACCGAAAGGATAGGCAATACCATATCCAACGGAGGCAAGAGGATCATTCGTTGCTTCAAGGGCAGCGGCTAACCCAGGAGTACTCGTAAGAGCACCTGTCATAATTCCGATGCTCAGAGCAGGTGATAAATCGAATAGCTTTGATACAATAATCGTTGTAATTGAAGCAACTAATACTATCAATAAACCAATAATTCCAAAAACAATTCCGCTCGACTTCATCATTCTAAAAAAACGCGGACCTGCTTGTAAGCCCACTGCAACAATAAATAACCCAAGTCCAAATTGCTGAATAACAGAAGGGATAGCAAAACCAAAATGACCAAAAACCATTGCTATCAGCAGGACACCAGATGTGCCCATGCTAATCCCTTTAATTTTCATTTGACCTAGCGCAGACCCCAAAAATAATATACTAAACAAAATCGGTAATGGTTCTTTAAAAAATCCCCATATAGTATCCATAACTGCTTCCTCCATAACCTGACAATACATTTAAATACAAAGGTTATTTTCTCATATTCTCTGGAACATAAATCATAAAAATTTTACAGCTTTATGAAATCATCAAAGGTTTTATTTGAGAAATCATAAAAAAAGGCAACAACCCTTAGGTTATTACCTTCCTTTTGGAATTTCCAATTACAGTTCTAATGATCACGGTGCACAATATAATCCAATAAATGCTTTAGAAAAGTAGTATTGCGTGGCACCTCCTGCAAAATTTCCACCGCGTCACAATAATGTTCCCACATTGCTTTTTTTGCTCCATCAGAACCTAAGATCGAAACAAAAGTAGAATTATTGTTCTCCTCATCTTTCCCAATTGGTTTTCCAAGGATGTCTAAATCACCCTCCACATCAAGCAGGTCATCCTTTATTTGAAATGCAATGCCGGCATGGAAGGCGAACTTTTTCAAAGCATCCATCTCGGATGGTTTAGCTTCCGCAAGAATGGCAGGCATTAATAGGGACGCCTCAAAGCCAAGACCCGTTTTATAGAAGCACATAGTAGTTAAGTCTTCTAATGTAAAGGGTTTCCCTTTAGAATTCAAATCCATTGCCTGCCCTTTACACATTTCTTCAGTCAATCTAGAAGAATATTGTATTAAGGTTAACACGGTTTTTGAGTTGAATTGTTCTAGAGATGTTTGTTCCTCGATTGCCTTCTGCGTTAGATATAGTCCCGTTAATTCAGCTATTGCACTATCGTACACCATATGGAGAGTTGGACGCCCCCTGCGTATCGAGGCATTATCCTGTGAAGGCAAATCATCAAAAATCAATGAAGCCGTATGCATGTATTCCAATGATTTAATTAGCGGTACAATTGCTGTCTGATCTAATCCGTACTCCTGAATGCCCATAATCCAAGTAATGATTGGCCTTAATCGTTTCCCATCACCCTCTAGGCTATAGTTTGCAGCTTCAACGATTGGAGAATTCAATGTACTATCTTTAGGGATTGGTAATAAATGATTAATTTGGCTGCGAACATTTTTAATTAAATCTAAGAATTCTTCCTTTTCGTTTCGTTCATTTTTCAGGTTCGTTATCATATGGTCACGCAGGAGTTTATCGAAGAAATCCACATCGTCTGCTTTAGCTGCCATTTTTTGAATAAGAGTATTGAATTTTTGAATTCCTGACGTAAAAAGTTCCATCACTTCATTGTATTTTTTTGTGCCCATTCGTTCTTTAAATCTCTTTAAACCATTAATGGCACGGTCTAAGATTACCTCACATGCCTTTTTATCAGAGTGATAGACACTATGAATTAAATTGGAAATGACACTCCAGTACAATTCAAATGGATTGATTAAATCATCCCGTTGATTATGATATTTCAGATAATAGGTGTAGGGTGTAACAGCACCATTCTCTAAATCATCAAACATATCAGCAAAGTCATCTGCCAACTGGTTGTATATACCGTAAAAGAAGGTTCGATTGTCAAATCCCTCGTCTTCAGCAGCATTGATAACAGATCTGACGATTAAGCGTGAAGAAGAAGATTTAAGGATAACCGGTATATAAAGCTCCTCATTTGTGTAATTTCCATTAGATAAATCCTTCTCTCGGTCCACTTCCTGTGACTGAAAAAAAACATATGATTGTTCAAAAAACGAATGAATGGTCTCTGGCTCCTGTTGTGCCTTAATATATTCAAATCCCTCACGAAGCTCCGAATGAATGAACGTAATCAAGGCCTTGTTCTTTTCCTGCCAATCTCCTCCCAATTTAGGTACAGTTCCAGTGGTAAGAGTAGTACGTATCAAATTGGAGTACTGTTTTTTCTCTTTCTCTGTTAAGACTTTGGAATCAAGAAGATCATCAATGAAGGGATAGGTCAAACCATAGGCATAACCCAGCTTAATAGCTCTCTCCAGTCTATAAGCACGTTCATCAGGAGAGGTGTTTTCTCCCATCT
The DNA here is from genome assembly GCF_019749295.1 of Neobacillus niacini. Taxonomy (GTDB): domain Bacteria; phylum Bacillota; class Bacilli; order Bacillales; family Cytobacillaceae; genus Neobacillus; species Neobacillus niacini_D. Next base: position 251,621 of record NZ_JACWFG010000018.1, on the reverse strand, counting down.
CTTCAATCTCATGCATCAGTACTCCAGCTATTATTTTAATAAGTTTACGCTGGGCATGATTAGCGTCCATCCCCTGTGGAAGGTTGCTGGAAACCATTTTAAGTTTATTTATCATCCAGATAACCGCAGATTCGATAGATTCCTTCTGGGACCACCTGTACAACCAAGCCATTGTGAAAAGCTCATGTTTATTTTCACGTTTTTCATTTGGATGCGTGAGATTGTTTTTTAAACTGTTGACAACACTCTTAATCCTAGCCTGTGTCTCTTTAGAATCCAGCGCTTTCCCCAAATCACGCATAAAAATATAAGAAATGCTTCGATCCAAGTAATTATCCAGTTTGCCCGTGTAATCCAGATATTTAATATAATTGTGATAATCACGGGGATCTGATTTTCTCCTACCACGAGAAAAGAAAGAGAATACTGAATGATGGTGAATATGATTGTGTTTCCAAGAGTGTATATCTCTCGTTAGAACAGGAACAAATTCCTTTTGCCTAACTTGCTGATACAGTGACTGAAAATAATCACCAGCCTTTTTCTCAGCCTTTGCATAGGATGTTTCTTCATTTATTATTAGCGTCTTAATCATTTATACATTACCTCAACTTCAGGTTCACTTAAGTATGTATATTAATAATACACGTAAGCATTAGCTTTATAACTAGTAAAATGAAAATTAAATAAAAAAATCCCCTCAGACCTTTTATCTGAGGGAAAATTAATTTCAGTTATTCATATCGTAATGCCTCAATCGGGCTAAGTTTAGATGCCTTGTTTGCCGGAAGCAAACCAAAGATAATTCCAATTAAGGCTGAAAAACTCACTCCTATGAGAACGATTATCGGACTCACTGTTGCAGTAATCGGAGAAAACTCCGATACAAGGATACTGCCTATCGCTGCCAGTCCAATTCCAATCAATCCTCCTAATGAAGTTAACGTGATAGATTCGATTAGAAACTGTAAAAGAATTTTCCTTCTTGTTGCACCAATGGCTTTCCGAAGTCCAATTTCTCTTGTCCTTTCTGTTACGGAAACGAGCATAATATTCATGACACCGATTCCGCCTACAAGGAGAGAAATCCCTGCAATACTTCCAATTAGGAGTGTTAGTAAAGAAATCATTGTGTTTAATTCTCGTTCATAATCTTCAAAGTCATTTGTGGAATATTGACCATTTTCTAAAGCTTTTTCTGCTGTCAATGTCTCTGCCGCAAGCCTGCCTGTCTCTGAAATGTTTTCTGCATCACTCGCAATCACAGATAGTTGTTCAATTTCTCGGTTACCAAACATCATGGAGATAACTGAACGCGGCATAAGCATCTCACCGGTTTCTGTGTTTCGGAATTGCTCAGGCAGTGGTGACTCATACACTCCGACAATCTTGTAAGGATTATCATTTAAATCAATAATCTCACCAATTGGATTTTCAGTTTCCTTAAAGAATTTTTCCCTAGCTATGGTATCAATCAACACCACTCGATTTAAACCATCATTATCCGCAGCGTACAATGCTCGTCCTTCTACAACTTGAATATCCCTGGCAGGGAAAAACTCCGCACCAACACCGGTAATTTGCATTTCACCCTGTTCATCATCATGCGCCATCATCCCCCAGCCCTGATTTGTCGCAATCACAGCCTTAACTCCCGGAACGGCAGCAAGTGTTTGAATATCTTCTGAAGTTAATACAGGTTCCTCCCAAAACATTTCTGATTCATCTTCAGGCGGGATATATTCATAATAAATATCAATCGCATTCTTATCTGTACTAAACAACTCATCTGTCATCTGCTTTTTCGTACCTTGACCAATTGCTACGATAATAATAACCGCGGCTACACCTATGATAATTCCAAGCATTGTTAGAATGGATCTTATTTTATGGTTCAGGATAGACGACAGGGCAATTTTAAAACTATCCCATACATTCATGTGATTACCCTCCGGTCATCCGTAATTCTACCATCTTTTATCGTGATGATCCGCTTCGCATAGGCTGCTATTTCTTCTTCGTGCGTAACAATAATAACGGTTTTCCCTTCTTCATTGAGCTGGGTAAATAGTTTCATTATTTGTTCACTCGTATTCGAATCAAGCGCACCCGTCGGTTCATCAGCTAAGAGAATCGTAGGGTTATTAACTAGTGCTCTAGCAATCGCAACACGCTGCTTCTGACCCCCAGATAATTGGTTTGGTAAATGCTTCATCCGGTCACCTAAGCCTACTTTTATTAGCAGATCCTGTGCTCTCGCAGTTCTTTCACGCTTAGACACCCCGGCGTATACGAGCGGTGAGGCAACATTTTTAATCGCATTGTCTCTAGGAAACATAAAAAATTGTTGAAAAACAAAACCCACATGCTCATTTCTTAGCTTAGCTAAGATACTCTCTTTTGCAGAGGCGATTTGTTCCCCATTTAATTCGTATGTACCGGAAGATGGATAATCTAAAAAACCGATGATATTCATCAAAGTAGATTTACCAGATCCGGATGGACCCATTATCGCGACAAACTCCCCATCTTCTATCGTTAAGTCAATGCCATGAAGGACAGGAACCTCTAGTAAACCCTTACCGTATACTTTTGTAATATCACTCAACTTCATCATATGAGGTCACTTCCATTCCATCATGCATTTCTTCCGTTGGTGTAATAACAACAAGTTCTCCCGGCGTAATTCCTGTTGTAACTTCAATAAAGGCATCGTTCATAACTCCTGTTTGAACCTCACGTCTCTCTAAGAGCCCATCTTTTAAAATATACACAATTTTTATTCCAGCCTCATCGATGAGTGCTGGGTGTGGAATAGCAATCTTTTTGGCCGCGTCACCTGCTTTTATTTCTAAAGAAACATGGAAGCCTTGACGTAACTCAGAAGTATCATCCGTAATGGTAACTTTAAAAGGATACATGGTCACGTTACCGCCTCCGCCGCTCCCTTCAAATTCACCACCGCCGCCTTCCGCATTTGGGAATTGCGAAACAGATTCAACAGCACCCTTCCATTCACGATCTTTAAAAACCTTTGGCCGTATAATAACTGGCTGTCCTTCTTTAATCTTAACAGTGTCGAATTCACTCATCGACCCAATAACTTTATAGGGTTGACTTGAAATAATGTGGATGACAGGTTCTGATGCACCTGCCTCTGTATTTGCTACATTTTGATTAACCTTAACAATAATCCCATCCATCTTGCTTACAATCGTCATTTCACTTTTCTGTGCGTTCAATTCCTTTATACGGTCATCAGCAGATGTAATTTCAGACTTTGTACTTTCATATTGCATCTCTTGTTGGATTTTTTCATTTGAAAGCTGGTTTACATCTTCTTGTGTAACTAGCCCTTGTGCACCCTCTACTGTCTCTGCAGCTTTTGTATTTACCTTCTTTTTAGCTTCTGTAAGGCGTTTGTTAAGATCTGCAATTTGGTTTTGCTCTGTTTTCCCTCTGCTTTGCAGCAAGTCTTTTTCACGTACTGCCCTTTTAAGCTCACTATCTATTTTCGAAGAATCATAGACTAATAATGCATCACCAGCTTTGACAGCTTGGTTCTCTGCCACCTTAAATTCACTAATTTCCCCTTTTTCCGGTTCTAAAAAAACCTTTTGCTCACTTTCTGGAACAATTTTACCCGTAACAAGAATTGATTCTACCAATTCCTGTTCACTAACTTTTTGTACACTTACACTCATTTCTTCAACATCATTTCCCACAGCTGCTGTTCCTGTTTTAGCATATAAATATGTACCCGTACTTGCAATAATAAGTATTCCCGCAATAACTGCTGCCCAAATCCATAACTTTTTCTTCACCCATATACCCCCATAAAATCTATTAATTACCTATTATCTACTATAAATGTACTGGAAATATTTACAATAGATAAAAGCGGTGAATCTTTTTATTTTCAATCGATAGATTCAATACCAAAACAAATAGCCTTTCATTAGAAAGGCCATTGCATTGTAATTTTTCTTTCTCAGGTACCGCAAAAGGTTCGATAAGGAAGATGTGAGGCTTCTGGCAGCGTGGTGTAATTATTTTGCTCTGCAGTGTATGCATATGGATTCACTAAGACCTCTAGAAGCTTCTCCATTACCGTAAAATCACCATTATTCGCTGCTTCCAGCGCTTCCTCTACACGGTGGTTCCGAGGTATTACCGAAGGATTACTGTTCCTCATTAATTGAATGGAGGAATCCCTCGATTCTTCCTGTCTGCCAAGCCTTTCCTTCCACCGTTCAAGCCACTGAGTAAATTCTGTTGTTTCTTGAAGGATAGTTTCTTCCGGTTTATCTAACGTTAACGCTCTAAAGGTGTTAGTATAGTCTGCACGGTGCTTCTGCATCATATCTAGAAGGTCTTTAATAAGGGACTTATCTTGTTCCTCTTCATTAAATAGTCCTAATTTTGCTCTCATACCTTCGAGCCAATTTGATTCAAAAAACTGAGCAAAGTCAGAGAGCTTATCTTGTGCAAGCGTAACAGCCTCCTCTTGATTCTCATGCAGCAGCGGCAGGAGAGCCTCCGCTAACCTTGCTAAATTCCAGACACCAATATTGGGTTGGTTTCCATAAGCATAGCGGCCCTCACGGTCTATGGAGCTAAACACAGTTGCTGGATCATAGGTGTCCATAAAGGCGCAAGGTCCATAATCAATGGTTTCACCGCTAATCGTCATGTTGTCCGTATTCATTACTCCATGAATGAAACCAACCAATTGCCATTTCGCAATTAACATTGCTTGACGTTTAATTACTTCATGAAGGAACGAGAGATATCGATTTCCATCAGTCTCAATTTCAGGATAATGGCGCTTTATTGCATAATCCGCCAGCTCCCGAAGCTCCTCTTCGGTTCCCCATCTAGCAGCATACTGAAAGGTGCCTACACGCAGATGACTAGCAGCCACACGAGTTAGTATAGCACCAGGTAAATAGGATTCCCGGGCTATTTCTTCACCTGTCGTTGCCACGGCTAAACTGCGAGTGGTCGGAATTCCTAATCCATGCATGGCTTCCGAGATAATATATTCTCTCAGCATTGGTCCAATTGCCGCCCGGCCATCGCCGCCACGTGAGTAAGGAGTCCTTCCAGAACCCTTAAGCTGGATATCAAATCGCTCACCGGCGGGTGTTAACTGCTCCCCTAGAAGTACAGCCCGGCCATCACCCAGCATCGTAAAATGTCCGAATTGGTGCCCCGCATAAGCTTGCGCAAGAGGTGAAGCCCCCTCTGGTATTTTATTACCCGCAAAAGCTGCAGCACCCTCTTCACTTTGTAAGCTCTGTATATTTAACCCTAGAGAAGCAGCCAATTGCTCATTAAAAATAGCGAGCTTAGGTGAACTTACAGGTATTGGTTTCTGGCTTGTAAAGAAAGTTTGAGGCAAGCGAGCATAACTGTTATCAAAATTCCATCCTGTTTCAGTAAAATCCTTTGTCATCTAATCCCCCTTTTCCTCTGGCAATAAATATGATTTTATGTCATTAACATGTCTTGAGGACGCTTTTACTTACTGTCTACTGATGTGATTTTATTATACCCCTTTGGACCCTTATTAACTTAACTTATACTAATCCACCATTCCATAACTGACTCAAGTTCCTCACTTAAATATGTTTTTCTATTATAAAGCTTATTCAGCTCCTCGTAATCCAAATGGTCTTGCTCCAGGGATAAGTCTATCGCAGTTATTTCTTTTTCAAGTCTTTCAATCCTGGCCAGCGCATTTGCTTTCACTTCTTCTTGGTTTATATTTTCGGATTTATTTCGCTGTTTCTTATCTTTTTCGCGATTTTCGACTGGTACTTCTTTAGGCTGCTGACTTTTGTAATCATCGTAATTTCCTGAATAGCTTTTAAATCCAAAGTTCTCTAAAGCAACAACCCTTTCCGCCATTTTATTAATAAAATATCTGTCATGAGAGATAAAGAAAATTGTACCCTTAAAGTCTTCGAGTGCTTCCTCAAGGGTTTCAATCGAGTCAATATCAAGATGATTCGTCGGCTCATCGAGGATTAATAAATTTATGTCCTGATATAAAAGCATTGCCAGCTTTAGCCTGATTCTTTCTCCACCAGACAAATGCTTTACTTTTTTGAATGGGCTTTTTTTATAAAACATAAATTTTGCTAGATATTCACGTGCTTTACCTTCCAGCATAGATATATCTTCCCGAAAGGCCTCGAGGACTGTAAACTCTTCATTTTTAAAGGTAATTTTTTGTGGTAAGTATGCAGCTTTAACATTAGCACCTAATTCCACTACACCTTTATCAGGCTGCTCTTCACCTAAAAGCATTTTCAGGAAGGTAGTTTTCCCACTTCCATTAGGACCCACCAGCCCCACTTTTTCACCATAATGGACCATTAAATCTGAATCCTTAAAAATAATCTTATCTTGATAGCTTTTTGAGAGTCCAATTGCTTTAATCGTTTCATTTCCAGACCGCTGTCCTTCCTTGAATTCAAGTCTCATATTTCGTCTCTCAAAGATAGGTTTATCGATTCGCTCCATTTTATTGAGCTTTTTCTGAATACTGGCGGCTCTTCTAAAAAACTTATTATTATCTGCTCTCATCGCCCAGTCTCTCAAGCTTGTCACTTGCTTTTCCATATTATTGATCTGCTTCTGCTGTTCACGGAAATGCTCATATTGAATCCGCATATTTTCTTCTTTTTGACTAACAAAAGATGAGTAATTGCCCTTATAGGAGATTGACTCCATATCCTCAATTTCTACAATTTTTGTAACCACATTATCCAAAAAATATCGATCATGAGAAACGATAATGATAATTCCCTTATAGCTCTTAAGGTAGCCTTCCAGCCATTCAATTGCCTCCATATCTAAATGATTGGTCGGCTCATCCAACAGCAATATATCCGGATTATGGATTAAAAGTTTTCCAAGCACGACTGTCGTTTTTTCACCGCCGCTTAATAAAGAAAAATCCTTGTTTAAGAAACCTTCAGCAAAATTTAGACCTGTGCAAACCCTGCCTAACTTCTCTTCTCGTTCGTATCCGCCCTTTACTTCAAATAAATGAACGAGATCACTATACTTATTTAGGGCTTTTTCAAGAGCCTTATCTTCCAGTGTTTTCATCTGATCTTCTAATTCACGCATTTGATTCTCAATGATGACAATTTCCTCAAAGGCCAAGTTAAGGACATCAATCACCTTTAAGCCTTCCGGATAGACAGGGGACTGTTCGAGATATGCCTTAGTCGCTCCTCTTGGCAGATTAATCAAGCCTTCATCATAACCAGGGCTTGAGGTTTGAGGGTAGCCTGGATAATAATGCATCTTCTCGATACCTGCTATCAGTTTTAGAATCGTGCTCTTCCCGCTTCCGTTTGCACCGACTATCCCAACCTTATCTCCTTCATATGCTTCAAACGTTATATTATTAACCACAAGGGTAGCTTCCATAAATTTTTTAACGCCATTTAATTTCATTTCTAACATAGAATCTCCTACTTTCATCCATAATTCAGTTACACCTTTTATGGACAAGGCAAAGAAGTACCTGCAATACCTTATTCTTCTGTAAATAAAAAGACCGCAAGAAGATGGTTTCTTCTTACGGTCTGAATAATCAGCGAAATTAATTTACAAAAAGACCCTTAAGCAAAGATATGCATGCTAAAAACGCACATAAATATGCCCATAGTTTCTTCAATAAATTATAATTTTGATTTCAGTAAAGTAAGTTACCTTCTAAATTGCCGTAATTCCATAAAGAGCATAACAAATAAGCCTATTATTTATAGGCGATTTTTGCGCTCATTACAAAATTCATATTAATTTTAAAAATAATTAATATTAGCAATTAGTTGGTTCCATAAACTTACTTTCCCCCTTCAACATTTCCTATATTATCTCATTATTTCATTTTTTTGTAAATAATTTTCTTTAATTGATAGTACACCCATCAAGCCTATTATAGAAAAAATTACCGGAGTATAAAAACCGTAATAGTATCCATTACCAATGCTGCCAGTGATTGTTTCAAATTGATCTAATACGATTCCAAAAATACTTGGCAGCAGGACAGCACTCAGAAATCCTCCGGTATTCGCAAATCCAGATACGATTCCAGATTCTTTTAAAGGAAAGGATTGGCGAACAACAGCAAAGGTTAAGGCACTTGCTCCGTATCCATAACCAATGATAAAGAAAAGTACAATTAGGATTCCAGAAGGAGGATTACCCTTAAATAATAGAAAAACAGCCCAACTCAATAAAATAATAATATGCACGATAACATACGGCTTTTTAATTGTCTCCAAACGGGCTGAAATCCAACTCGTTAGAGGCGCACCTATAAGAGCACCGATAAGACCAATCATGATGAGCTGACTAACCTCTGAACGCGTCATTCCATATACATCCATCCCGTAAGGCACTGCCCATGAACCAATAAAACCTACATACGCACCGACAACACCGAAGTGACATAAGAATAAAGCCCAGGCTTGGCGATTCGAAAATATTCTTCGTAATATCCCCCATGTTTTTTCACGTTGAATCTCTTTACTTGCAGAAACCGAATCGTTAAGTAAGATTTTTTTTGGTTTTTTTATGAGTACAAAATAAAGAAGAATTCCACATAAACACAGTACTAATCCTGCCGAAAAAAATGCTCCTCTCCATCCAAGTAAGTCAATCCAAGCAGAAAAAGGGACAGTTGCCAAAAGAAAGCCCAGACTACCCGTCATGCCTGCCAACCCTATTAACCGAACGAATTCCTTTACTTTAAACCATTGTCCTAAAATTAACACCATATTGACCCAGATGGTGGCATCTCCGGTCCCCGTTAGCATTCTAGCAAAAAACAGAACAAATTCATGGGTACCAAGACTATAGATGATTGTACCTAAACCAGTGAGTATAGCACCTATTATCAGGAAAAAATTTGGTCCATAACGATCTGCCAAAATCCCCATCGGAATTTGAAGGCCGGTATATACAAAAAACTGTATACTTGTCAGTAATCCAATCGTTGATGCTGTTACATTAAAATCCCTCATCACCTGATCTGTAATCAACCCTGGAGCAGTACGCTGGCTTGCCATTAATAAATATGTAAACAATACAGAAGCAAATACAATCCATCTAAATTTGCTATTTTGTTTTTCCATTATTATAAACTCCTGTTTGGTTTTACTCTCAATATATGGGGGTATAGGTAATAGTAGAAACACAGTTTTAGAAAAGGTGGATTTTATTGAAGGGATTCTAAGATTATTGGCAGAGGTATTACAAAAAAATAAAAAAGGCAACAAACCTGGTGATTTGACCACAGGGTTTGTTGCCTATGAATTTTGATTCTAACGTAAAACTCTAGAAGCAGTAGAAAACTTAGACGGATTAAATGATGCGATTTTCACGACATCACCCGTTTGTGGGGCATGGATGTATTGTCCTCCCCCAATATAAATACCAACATGATAGGCTGGGGAGCCTTGGAAAACTAAATCTCCAGGCTGTACTTGACTTAGAGAGATTCTCGTACCGACATTTTGTTGAGCTCGTGAAGTTCTTGGCAGACTAATCCCAACAGAACGATAAACATATGAAACAAAGCCTGAACAATCAAATCCGCTTGGCGTTGATCCACCCCAAACATATGGTACACCTAAATATTGCTTAGCATTGGCAATAACACTATTAGCAGTTGCTGAGTTCGTTACAGGAACGGGAGCAGGTGTTGATGCCGGTGGTGTGTTAACTGCAGTTTGCTGTTGAGTCTGTTGAGTCTGTTGAGTCTGTTGAGTCTGTTGTCCCGCTTGTGGTGCAGCCAGCGGTTGTACCTGTGCAGCTGCAAGTTGGGCAGCTGCTTGAGCAGCTTTTTCAGCCTCTTGTTGATTCCATTGAGTCTGTTGACTTTGTAATATACTTTGTGCAGCAACTAGGTCTTTTTGAATTTGTACTTTATTTTCTTCAATCTGTTTTTGTTCAGCAGCTAATTCTGCTTTTCGCTCATTTAATTGAGAGCTCTGATTAAGTAATTGTTCCTCTGCACCTCTTAAAACCTGTTCCTTTTCATTTAAACCATTCAACAATTCTGTGTCACTTTCAATAAATTGTGAAATAGCTGTAAAACGATTAAAAAAGTCAGAAATGCTATTGGAAGAAAGCAAAAGTTCTGCGTATGTAACCACTGATTGATTTCCCTTTAACTGAATGCTTTTCAAGCGTTCTGAATAAACCTCTTTATGACTCTCTAGGGACTCTTTAGCTTTTGAAATTTCAATTTCAGATTCTTTAATTTTTCCATCTAGTGTGGCAATTTGATCGTTTAATTGTTGACTCTTCTCCATCGCTACTATAATTTTGTCATCTAATTGTTGAATCTTTGTTTCGAACTCATCAATTTGTCCGGCAGTAGCATCGATTTGTTCTTTCGTCACAGGATTTGCAAAAGCTGGTGTAGTATGTATCGCAGCGGCGAAGATAGCTGCCGCTGCCGTATATTTAAAGAATTTTTTTATCATCACAAAGTCTCCTCTAGTAACCTAGCATTTTATTTACTAATATATTCCTAGTTTATATTTCAAAAGGACTAAAAACAATGAAATAGTCGATTTTGTAATTAAAATGTAATTTAATGTAGAATAATCTGACAAAAAGTCAACACATCTCTAATTTTAGACATGTAACTGCAACATTTACTCCAACACGGAAAATAGCCCAGTCCTGAGGACTGAGCTTTTATTTTTTTCATTTATTCAAATTACGTGGTGCAGGAATTAACCTGGAAATAAGTCAGAAGAAAGATACCTTTCCCCTGTGTCTGGCGCTAAGCAGAGAACTCTTGCTGAAGATGGCAGTTTTCTTGCTACCGCGACAGCAAAATAGGCCGAAGATGCTCCTGATGCCCCAACAAAAATCCCTTCTTCTGCAGCAAGCAGGCGTGCTGTCACTTGTGCATCTTCATCCTTAATGAGCAGTATTTCGTCAAAAATAGACCGATTTAAAATGCTGGGAATAAAACCAGGTCCAGTTCCTGGTATTTTGTGCGGTCCAGGCTCACCACCTGATAGCACAGGAGACCCAAACGGTTCTACTACATAAATTTTCAAATTGGGAATCTGCTTTTTCAGTTCTTCCCCTACCCCTGTTACGGTTCCTCCTGTTCCTGCAGTCAACACAAGAGCATCCAATTTCCCATCGAAAGCCTCAAGAATTTCAACTGCTGTTGTTTCGCGATGAGCATCGGCATTTGCAGGATTCTCAAATTGCATCGGAATAAAATAATCAGGTATAGATTCAGCCAACCGATTTGCTTCATCGATAGACCCTTGCATTCGCAAACTAGCTGGAGTCAGGTGGACTTCCGCTCCATAGGCTTTCATGATTTTAATCCGTTCTTTTGTTGCGTTATCAGGCATGGTAATAATACAACGATACCCTTTTACAGCACATACCATTGCAATTCCAATCCCAGTATTACCAGAAGTCGGCTCGATAACCGTACTTTTTCCAGGAATTAATTTTCCCTCTTTTTCAGCAGTTTCAATCATATTTATAGACGCACGGTCTTTGACACTTCCTCCTGGGTTGAATGATTCTAATTTTATATAAACCTCCCCGCCAGCAGGGTCAGGTAATTTATTTAATTTTACGATTGGAGTTTTTCCAATTAAGTCAAGAACTGAACTGTAAAGCTTCATGGTCCTTCCACCTTTCGATCTATTTACCTATACCTCCACTATCTTACCATTTCCAAATGATGATAAAAAGTTTTCCAGTCAACTAGTTGTGGTTTTACACCGGATAACTATTCTTTTTTCAGGATGGCCTTTTCTTCCATATGTATCAAATTATCATTAATGATGTGAACTTATAGATAATAAAGAATACAAAAAAGGCAGTTCCCACTTTTAGGGAAACCTGCCATTTTTCATTCTTCACTTATTTTGCAACTTTCGTCCAATTCTTAACCAACCGCTTTGGTGCCGCACGCAAATAGGCTTCATGAATTAGATCCGTAAGTTCATCCCAGTCGTCCACATTCGGATTTTGGATAGATACCCAGCCGTGGTGTCCGATATATGGGGTTTTGAAAAAGCGTTCTTTTTGAAGCAGTATTTCTTGCGTTTCCCGGTCCGATTTAAACGACAAGCTGAATCCTTTGTCACTTTCACCTGAAATCACAAATGATCTTCCATTGATTTTAAACGTATTGTGACCGAAACCGTCGATTATTTCAACTGCTTCGGGCAGTGCAAGACAGATATTCCGCACCTTTTCAGGTGTGCTCTGTGTATCTAGTGATTCCATTATTTATTCACCTATCATGAATTCTATTTTGCATTCGCATCGGGTTGATGGATTCCGATTATATTTCCTTCAGTATCAATATAGTAACCCTGCCACGCCATTCCTGGCAATGCATACTTAGGCAATGCCACCTTGCCGCCGTTTTCAAGAATTCTAGATTCCACTGAATCGTAATCTTCTACTCCCATTGTGCAGGCAAATCCATTTAAAGCTTGGCTGGGTTCAGGAGCTGCACCTTGACGCTGCATTAAAGCACCATTAATACCAGGTTCATTGTCATTTCCAGTCACTGCCCCAAAGTAAGGCATTCCTGCATATTCACTATAATCTTGAAATGTCCATCCGAATACCTCTCCATAAAACTTCTTCGCTCGATCCATGTCACTCACATGAATTTCAAAATGAACTAATCTTCCCATGATTTCCTCCTGTTTTTCAAATAGTAATAACCCATTATTTCCAATTATCATCTATGTATTCTCAAAAGGTAGATTCTATCATGTTTGTATTTCTCTATCTTTACGGCAGATTCCTTTATTTAAAACGCAATATAGATTAATAAATATGACTAATAAATTAAACAAAAAAGGAACGCTAGTTCGCCAAAAACACATCTTTAGTAACTGTTTAAATAGATTCTGAATTGTTAAACTATTAGTAACTTCCTAGAATACACAGAAACTAATTCTGTCAGGAGGGATACAAATGGAGCAAAGGTTACATTTAATACCGTATCAGGTGAATGAAGTAGTAGAAGTCGTGTCTGAGGTGCCAAAAGGTATTGAGCTTATTGCAGCACCAAAAATTTGGGAGAAATCAAAAGGTAAAGGGATCACGATTGCTATATTGGACACAGGCTGCGATATCACTCATCCTGATTTGAGTGAGCGGATAATCGGCGGCCGGAATTTCACAAATGATGATGATGGAAATCCTGATGAATACAATGATTATAATGGTCATGGAACTCATGTGGCTGGCACTATAGCTGCCGTCCAAAACAATAACGGAGTAATTGGTGTCGCACCAGAAGCAGGTTTATTGATCTTAAAGGTGCTTGACAAAAATGGATCAGGGCAATACGACTGGATTATTAATGGAATTAACTATGCAGTTGACCAAAAGGCAGATATCATCTCTATGAGTCTCGGTGGTTCTGCAGATGTACCTGAATTGCATAAAGCAATTCAAAACGCTATTGCTAATCAAATTCTAGTAGTTTGTGCGGCTGGAAACGAGGGCGATGGGAATGATTTTTCAGATGAGTTCTCCTATCCTGCCTCCTACAATGAAGTGATCAGCGTCGGAGCCAGTAATCTGCAGCGCCGTTCTTCTGAATTTTCAAATTCCAATAATGAAGTCGACTTAGTTGCCCCAGGAGAGGAAATCCTTTCAACGTATTTAAACGGAACTTATGCAAAACTATCTGGAACTTCGATGGCAACACCGCATGTGTCTGGTGCACTTGCGCTAATAAAAGATATAGTTAATAAAAGTTTCGAGCGCAGCTTTACAGAGCCTGAGCTATATGCACAATTAATAAAAAGAACAGTACCTCTTGGAAACTCACCTAAACTCGAAGGCAACGGATTGCTGTTCTTAACAGTAGAGGAATACTTGTCGGATGTGTTCAACCAACAATTATCTAGTGAAATGTTGAAATTATAAAAAAGCTAGAATAACTCGTTCGCAGACAATAATTTAACCAATCACAACTAATGATTACCAATTAGTTTGGATAGAAAAAAAGGCAGAGGGATTGACTACTCTGCCTTTTTCATTTTACTATCCTTATTTGTTACACCCTTAATGAGCCGCGAAACCCTCTGGCACCATAATAGGAGTCTGCACCGTTGTGATACACGAATACATGTTCATAGCGACAATCGCAAAAGAGGGCACCACCGAGTTTTCTGATCTCGGAGGATGTTTGTACCCAACTAGATGTTTTCAGATCAAAACTTTCAAGTTTCTGCAATGCACGATATTGTTCTTCCGTTAAAATTTCAATACCCATATCCGCTGCCATGTCCATAGCGCTATTTTCTGGTTTATGTTTTTTCCTTGCCTCCAGCGCTTCACGGTCGTAACAAACACTTCTTCGCCCTTTAGGACTTTCCTTTGAACAATCATGAAAAATGTATTCATCCTTCTCTTTATCATATTCAACAACATCCGGTTCACCGCCGGTTCTTTCCATCTCTGCCAGCGACCATAGTTTTTCAGGACTAGCATCCAGCTTCGCTTGTACTTTAGCCCATTCAAGACCTTCATGGCGGTGCATGTTTTTCTCAAAACGAAGTCTCAATGTTTCGAGTAATGCCTCCCGTTGTTCCGGTGACAATTCCTTATTAGTGCTGATAATATTTGTCATGTTAGGTTCCCCCTTATTAATTTTCCACATAATGGTTTCTTTGATTGTATTATAACTGGAGTTAACTAATCAAAGCTCATATTTCAATTATATAAGAATGCATGCACTTATATATAAAATCACGCTTATTCTATATTCCGCAAAAAGGGACCAAATCCCTTTAGAATTTGATCCCTTAAAGAACAATTTCAACACCAACTGCCGGGCAGCTTCATGTTTGACTGTAATTGAGTGGCGATACACCCGTTTAAACGTACTACTTGGTTATACAAGTAATTGGGACGCTTTACATTACATCAAGATTCTTTGACACAAAGTTATCGAGCAATGTGCGCACTTCGTCTGTTGACTCTGTATTCATCAGTTGATTTCTTAATTCACCGGCACCTCGGAATCCTTTGACATATATCTTAAAAAAGCGGTGAAGTGCCTTGAACGAACGCAGCGTTACATTTGAATATTTATCATGGAGATCCAAATGCAGCCTTAAGAGATCAAGCATTTCCTTAGTGCTATGCTCCTTCGGCTCATTTTCAAAGGCAAATGGATTAGCGAAAATACCACGCCCAACCATAACCCCATCAACACCATATTGGCTGGCAAGCTTCAAGCCAGTTTGACGGTCAGGAATATCTCCATTGATCGTCAAAAGAGTATCAGGTGCTACCTGGTCACGCAATTTCTTGATTTCTGGGATTAACTCCCAATGAGCATCCACTTTGCTCATTTCCTTCCTTGTACGCAGATGAATAGAAAGATTAGCAATGTCTTGCTTCAAAATGTGTGTCAGCCATTCCCGCCATTCTTCCACATCTGTAAAGCCAAGTCTCGTCTTTACACTTACGGGTAATCCTCCTGCTTTTGCTGCTTGTATTAAATCTGCTGCTACTTCTGGTCGAAGGATAAGGCCGCTTCCCTTTCCATTCTGTGTCACATTAGGTACAGGACAGCCCATATTAATATCAATACCCCGAAACCCTAATTTCGCCATACCAATACTCATTTGCCGAAAGTTTTCAGGCTTATCCCCCCAGATATGGGCTACAATTGGCTGCTCGTCCTCTGTAAAAGTCAAACGCCCGCGTACACTTTGCATCCCCTCTGGATGACAATAACTCTCAGAGTTTGTAAACTCTGTAAAAAACACATCCGGTCCGCCAGCTTCACTTACTACATGGCGAAAAACAACATCCGTCACGTCTTCCATTGGTGCAAGTATAAAAAAAGGTCGTGGTAAATCACGCCAAAAATTATCTATCATAATTAAATCCAAATCCTTTCATTATGGGACCAGGCTAACCCCTTATCCAACATTAAAAAGCAGAATGTCCCTGCTTCTTTTATACTTATACCATTCTTAAGCAGTTTTTATCAAACTGTTGTTACTGCTAGACTGTATTGGTTTTTACGGGATTTAATGATTAGGTATATGTGAAATGCATTTAACTATAATCTTACTCGAACAAAAGTCAATTGTGACAACCATCATGAAATGAAAAGATAATTAAGAAGGAATTATTGAGTAAATGAAAAAATCCTGCCGGGAAGCAGGTCCTTAGAGGATGGTTTTTCTTTTTACAAATCGGAAGGCGTGTCGACTACCTCCACTTTAATATCACCAATCGTTTCAATACGGAGCTTTTCTTCCTTTAGTGTTTCACTTACCTGAACTACTTCTTCAAATTGCTGTGTATCTACTTTCGTATTATGCAACACAGTAGGATGAAGAGTAACTTCTATACGTTCCTCACTCATGGGAATTCGGGTTACCTCGATATCAGGATAATCTGGAGTGAGCCCCTTTTTTTCAATAACTAGTTCTTCATGGATTACCGGTACCAAGATTTGCTTCACTTCTGTGTATGTATTTTTATAAACCCTTACATCGGCAGTCTTAACCCGCTGCTTGGTAATATCCATCTTTTCTTTATGCAGTTGGAATGTCACATCTTGGGTTTCGTCCTTCAATTTCTATCCCTCCTATGCAATGGATCTGGCCCCACCAGGCAGGTGAGGCCAAAGATCAATTAGCTGTTAATATCGCTAAATTCAGATCCGCCTGAAACGATATTAACACTTCCAGTTGTATCAACTTTGGCTTCTTCCCGTCTTAGTGTTTCTTCGATTTGCTGGGTCTCTGAAACCTGGCGCTTAGAAGCAGAAACTTCTTCCGTTGTAACGGTGTATTTGTGTACATCTACTTGTTCTTGACTAACAGGAATATGAATCGATTCATCACTGCTAATCGCAGCGTTGCTTGACTGGTTATTAACCGGCGTTCTTGTGATGACCACTTCCTCATGCATCACAGGAACATCAACAGTTTTTTGCTCCTCCACTACTTCTTTTGAAAGAACAACCTCACCTGCATTGACATTATTTTTTGTAATATCTAGCTCTTCTTTATGAAGTTCTAATTTGCCATCCGATGAATTACTTTGTGTATTGGAAGTTGTATCGGTCCCTTGAGTGCTTGAATTATCATTGTTTTGCGATTTGTCATCCCCGAATAATCCTAAAAAATCTGCCATAAAAAATCCCCCTTCGCTGAAAGTTATGGTCGAACCTTAATATAATTTGCTCTTTCGAGAAAACTATACTGCTATCAGAAAAAGGTAACTATTCATTATTTTTACCATAATTTTTAATACTTAACGAAGGGGGAATAATGAAAAAACAAATCGCAAAAGAATTTTTTACCGAAAACAGGGCCGGATTATCTAGTGTTAATTATTACTAGCAAATTTTAATTAGGGTGTTACAATTTTAAGATTAGTGCGCCACACACTTCACATGTGGAGAGTTTATGTAGCAACAAATTAGGTGCTGGTGAAGCCATACGCATTAAAAACATCCTTAACACCTTTACAAGTCTGGCTTTTTCCTTTTAAAATATATAAATGTTATTTTTTTAAATACTATATAGAAAAGGTGTTAGGATGAATTCAGACCTGAAAAAGCTATTTCTTCTTCAATCGGTTTTTTTATGCATTACCGGGTACAGCACGATTTTTATCAGTTATTATTTTTGGGAAAACAGCACTACACTCGGACCACTGATTGCCTTTAATGGTTTGAGTTATTTTTTATCTTGTTTTGCGTATATAATCGGAACCTATTATCTTTTCAAAAATAATATAAAAATTAGTTATTACCTAAGTGCCATCTCAGCAATCATATTGTTTATTGTTCTTCTTTTAAGTTCCCACTTAAGTCATACAGTTCTTCTAGTTCTTTCAGCAACTAGCTTTGGCTGTGTTTTTGGTTTCTTTTATTCCTCCTCCAATTACGCGTTAAGTGTTCTATCGACTCGGTCGGAACTGAATGTTTTTAATTCGCGAATTGGTTATGTGAAAAACATTTTAATGATTATACTTCCACTTATTAACTCTTTCTTAATTTATTATTTTAGTTTTACGGTTTCATTTGTTTTTATGCTATTGGTTTCTATTTTTTACTTTGTTGCTGTTACCAAGCTGCCTTCCATCGAAGCTGAGTTTAAATCGAATTTCTTCCACGATTATAAGATCATTAAAGTCTCTAAACAGATGGTTCCATTTGGGATTATTACAGCTGGTGTTCTGGAATGTATGGTGTGTCTTCAGGTCATCATTATGGTGGTTTTATCGAAAAATGCGCTTTATGTATCCTATCTGAATGTGATGAATATTGTGGTTTTAACCATCGCCATTGTCTTCATATCGAAATGGAAACAATTAAAAATGGAAAAACAGTTTGTGATTTATACTTTAATTAGTACGGGGTTCATATTGCTCGCCGGCTTCGCGCAAATTACACCACTTTATTTTGTGACAATGGTCGGCCTTGTCGTTTCCATTTACGTGTACGGTTACACAATGGACAATACCTTTTTCAGATATTTGAATGGCATGAAAAAAGAGGACCAAATTGTTATTCTTTTGAAACGTGAATTTTTAATCACAATAGGTCGTTCGATTATGTATCTCTTACTGTACCTGTTTGTTCAGTCCATTCAATCGCCTTACCTCCCTTATTTGGCAATGGGAGTGGCGCTGGTACTGGTGTACTCACTATTTAAATTTCGAAGATTTGACCATGAAACTGAAAAACTTGCAGCGTAATATTATTCGTTTATCTTTTGTATCTTAAGTTTATTGATAATTTCAAACTGCTGACAAAATAAGTTTATTAGTTTTGTCAGCAGTTTTTTTCCTTTCAGTTACAGAAAGTTCCAAAATCATATAGGTAATTAATGATATAAAGAATTCTGCAAAATCCTCAATTCCTTTGTTATAGTTGGGTATCCTTCTATTTCCGGAATTGTTTTTTGTGATGATGAACGTTTTAGACTTGCTGAGTTTGCCATCATTTCAAAAGCGTAAAGCAAATCTATTTTGAAACAGGCTCTAAAGGTTAACAGGAAGCCTTTTCCATGGGTAAAAGCCTTAATGGAGATTAGACTAATCCGCTAATCTCCATCTTATTATTTTTAATCTTAAATACTATCTAGTTGTAACGGAAGGCTGATAATCCAATACTTCACCGAATGTGGCTATAACTTCATTATACCGGTCAAAGCTCTTCTTCTTGTATCTCTTCAAATCTCTTTAATTCTTATCAGAAGAAAGAGCCCACTGCTGAAGCTCCTGATCTGGATTCAAATCATCAAAAGTCAAAATTCCATCTTCTGTTATTTCGAGTGCTTTCCCATTATGAACAGAAGTGATACTAACAGTCCCATTATTATTTTTAGTAATAATCCAGCGCTGATTATTATAGCCAAGATAGTTGTACAGCTGAATTTTATTTTGCCCAGTATCCATATCAAGCGCTTTGCCGCCATCTGTTCGGATTGAATAGGAACCATGCTCATCACCTGTTGGAATCAGGGTCCAGTTTGTAGCCTGGTCTGCATCAGCTATAGTCACAGGCTCCCCGTTATGAGACTTGGATGTATAAAGAGCTTTTCCTGTTACTATATTCGTAAAGCTTGTTTTCATTAAGTTTGCTTCTGAGGCATTGATGACATTAACATGTTGATAAGTTGCTTGACCTCCAAAGACATTTACACCAAAATGCCCTTCGGCAAATGTTCCATCCTGTAAATCCATGATTTTCTGACCGTCCACATAAATCTGGATGTGAGGACCCTTCGCCTCGATTTTCACTTTATATGTCTTTCCTGGTTGAATAAAGGCAGGAACTTTCCCAATTACCATACGTTCCTCAAAGCCTCCGTCAATCTTGTAAAATAGACGAAAAGCCTTCATATTCGGATCAAGATTAAAGTAATATCCGCTTCTACCATCTTCACTTGCCCGGAATAGAATGGAACCTGCACCGCCTGCTTCTCCCAGCATCATTTCTGCTTCATAGATAAAGTCTCCCGCAGTTTCCTTAGCCATATAGTTTGCATCACTTGTATGCGTACCACGGATTCCATTTTCGGTGATAGTCCATTTTGATGCCGAAAGGTCTGATTCCCATCCAGTTAAATTAGTTTGAAATTCACCATCATATACTTTTACCACTACACTTGCGGAAGCCTTTCCATTCGGCGTAGACGCTGTTATGATTGCTTCTCCTTTGCTTCCCGCCTTAAGTACTGCGCTGGTGTTAGTAGAAGAGGCAACCTCCACTATATTCGAATCACTGGATGTCCATTTAATAGGCTGAGTACCCTTTCCATTTCCATTTTTCACAGATGCAAATAAGTTTAAAGCATCACCACTATTCATCTCCCTTTGATTTGTATCCATTACAATACTTGTACCATCTTCCGCATTGTGGCCCCAAGTATCTGTAAGTGAATGTACTTGTAATGATACAACATTCACTTCGCCTCCCTTGGCGTAGAAGTGAATGTTACGACTCGAAGGATCAGGGAATATAACATCAGAAAAAACTATCTTCCCATCATTAGCAAATACCTCAATGGATGAATCATCTACAAAGATATTCATCTTAATACGTTTATTATCCGGTTTTAATGGAGCCTCATGGAACGTTGAGAAAAGTCTGGAGAAATCAGATTCACCTGACTCAGCACGATCTACAAAAATTTTGTTATCTGCTGATTTGTATCCAACAACTGTTTTTTGGTCCGCACCTTCACGAACTTGAAAACCAAATTCGGTTATTTGGCTTGTAGAAGGAATTTCAATCTCAGCTTCTATTTCAAAGGCTCCTGATTTGATTCCCTTTAACAAGTTTGAAGCATTAGCCGGATTTATTATTTTGTTCTGTGTCTGGTATATGGTGCTGCGGATGGACTGTAGTTCCTTAATCGGAGCTTGCGCGAGTCTTATCCCTTCATCTGTGTTCACCAATCGTACTTCTCGCGGAATCGTCAGTTCTCCCTTCCAACCCGTAGTTGGAAATGCAAACGGATAATCCCAGTTGGTCATCCAGGCCAACATTACACGGCGATTATCCGGCATATTGGAGAATGACATTGATGCATAGAACTCCTTTCCGTAATCCGTTTTAAGTACTTTCCCAGTCGGATTGTCATTGATGAATTTACCATCAGCTGTCAACTGTCCAACAAAATACTCCGCATCAGACCCTTGCGTTTTTGGATTTGCCCCAGTACTAATCATCAAAACCCATTTTTTCTCATCTGTCCCTTCAACCTGAAGTTCGAAGAGATCAGGGCATTCCCATACTCCGCCGCGCACATAATTTCCATAACCAAAATTATCAGTAAGCTTCCAATCTATTAAGTTCGTAGAAGTAAAGAAGCGAATGTGATCCCCGCCGGATACAACCATAACCCATCGATTGTTTGCATCATCCCGGACGACTTTAGGATCACGGAAGTCCCAGCCTCCCGGATCATCCCCATTCCTGCCGGGATTCTCAATTACAATCGGGCGTTCCTTTGAATAGTTCCAAGTACGTCCCTGATCGGTACTATAGGCAAGACCAATACGCTGGTTCCCATTCAATCCATCTGGATTAAACGAAGTGTAATATGCAATAAGACCTTTCCCTCCCGTATTCGTAAATAAACCGGAAGCATTATTTAAATCCGCCACAGCTGATCCTGACCAGACATGCCCATGATCATTCCATGGCAAGGCAATAGGAAGTCGACTCCAATTCACCAAATCCTTACTTACCGCATGGGCCCAAGTCCCACCATCTTGATGGAACAAATGATACTCGCCTTCGTAGTAGACCAGACCATTCGGATCGCTTACAGACCCGCGAGCTGGAGTATAATGATAGTCTGGCCGATATTTTTCTTTGTAATAGCTGGATGTTGGAACTAGATAAACATCTTGGAAGTAGGCAGAACCTGATGTTACGATAAATCCTGCAAGCCCAGCCTTGTAGCTTCTATCCGTCACCTTAACAGCAGCTTCAGAGTAGCCATCAACATACAGTTCGATTTCATTGCCATTTGCTATAATTTCAAGATGGTGTTTGGTACCTTCTTGAGATTCATAGGTATGGTCCGATGTTTTAAGTACTGTCCCGTCCGCCCTTTTCAATTGCACCTTGACTGTATGACCTTCTTTATAAAGCACCGCCTGGTAACCAGTTGTTCCCTGTTCATTTGCACGAAAAGCAAGTGCAGCTTCCGATGGGTTTTGATCAAAAGAAACATTTCCTTCAAGTACAAAGTCGCTTGCGCTTTTATTATAGATTTGCTTTGCTTTCACAGCATTATCAGCTATTCCTTTCAAACCTTTGATAGCTGGTTCCCAGTTTCCTTCCTTATATAGTGTTGAACCAAGATTTGTTGAGAGCTCGCTGACTTTTACATTTTGAAATAATGCTGCCCCATCCCATACGTTAAGTCCAAGAAACCCCTTGTTATATGAAGCATTTCTTACCTCAATTATAGGAGCGTACTTGTTCTCCCAATAAACTTTGATCGTATCTCCTACCACCTTCACCTTCAGATGATAGATTCCATCCTCTTGCAACTTAACCTTGCGTTCCTCTTTTAATCTCTTTTCATCACGAGCATCATGAAGGCGAATGATTCCCGCATTAGGAACGATTTGCAGCATATAGGAATCCCAGCCATCCTCATTAGAGCGGAATACTAAGGTGGCATCCGCATTCTTGTCTATTACTTTCACATCTGCTTCATAGATAAAATCTTCAGAGATGACATCTGAAACCGCTATTACATTTTCTGTTGGTTCTGATGTTAGCAATAGTCCCTGTTCTGTGTCTTCCAGTGTGCCTTTCCCTTTAATTTGCCAGCCTGTTAGATTTGTAGTTGCTTTGTTTGTGTTTTCAAAAATAGTTGATTCCACCTTCGTTTCTTCCCCTATGGTTTGATTGGGTACAGCTGCCAAGCCTTTCGAAGGATAAACAAGATACGTTCCCACAGAGGTAGTAATAAGTATAGTTGACAAAAATATTGAAATCCATTTTTTCAAAATTAGTTTCCTCCTTGTCATTTGTTCCAAAGTAGTTTTGCAGTGCATATAGCACAAGTTGTATATTTTTCTTAATTGCTGCCCTTCTTAGTTGGTTCAGCATTAAAGCTAAAATGATAGGGACTGGAAACCCAATAATAAGTCCATAAACACTCAACAAAAGCGTATTCATAAATATGGCCAAAATTTGGTGATGTTAGGAAATCTCTGAAATGCTCCAGTCCAACCCAATCACTTCCTAAAATCCCTTTCATTGGGCTAAAATCCTTAATGCAATAATCGATCCATACATAGGTACATATTTAAAAATAATGGTTAGAATAATGGCAGGAGCTAAAAACAGATACAGTACGTAATTACGCCTGATGTATTGAAAAGAGTACCACTGGTTTCTTTTTTGACCTCTACACGCTCTAACTCTAGAGTATTAGACTTTATATTCTTCCTATAGGCTGTAACCTTTGGTATAAGCTTTGTCATTTCTCGATGGCCCCCTCCTAATACAGAAATTTTGCAACACTTCTCTTGTGTGCAGTATGTTATTCCCAATCAATAATCAAGATATTTGCCACCCTTAAACTTGCTGTTATTATTTAATCATGACTAGCAAAAATCCCGTCAGTCTACGGGTGTTCCACAAAATTTTTTCTAATTGCTGCCTCCTTTGTTCTTAATTGGCAGAAGCAAAGTTAACATACAGATACAGCTTTCTTATCCGTTATAACATTTAAAGCGGTTTCATTTTTGGTATTAACTTACTCTTGCAATCTCTTAACCTTCTATGAAAAATTTTATTGCTTATTTGCTTTTAACTATATCAGGTAGTATAAAAGTTAGATTCCAATATCTTTGGATAGGGGTATTTGAAATTTTTGGCATTTAAATACAATTTCATTCCCATAGGTTTAGGGTGAGCAGGTTTTGTACTAATATGAGACTTTTTTATTCAATAAAAAAACCTCTAGCTTATTTACTAGAGGAATAACAGATTTAAGAGAAAAAAGGTTGAGTCTGAAAAACTAATAATTGTTGAAAAGGCTCATGATGCAATAATTATACGAGAAGTATTTGATGCCGTTCAGCAACAAATGAAAATTAGAACAAAGTATATTACAGCACCTAAAAGCATCTATTTACCAACATTCTTTTTTGCAAAGACTGCGGTACAGGAATGTGGTACAGGAGTAATCGTGAAGGCTATATTTGTGGAAGTTATGCACGTCAAGGTAAAAAAGCATACAGTAATCATCTAATTAGAGAGAAATTACTGAATGAAACAATTCTAACTGACATCCAGAAGTTAGTGAAACAGATGGACAAGCAGCAATGTTTAAAAAAGTTAGAAGCTCAATCAAAAAAATCGAAGCAAAACATTGAAAAACAACTTGAGAAATTAGAAAAGCAATTCGAGATCATTAAGCGTCGCAAAAGAAAGTACATCAATATGTTAGCCGAAGAGATAATTACTCAAGAGGAATACCGTGAAAATGTAGAGGCTAATAATATTGAATTTAACGAGTTAGCAGAAAATAAGAACGATCTTTTAACAGCGATGGAAAGTGAACAAACGGCGGATAACATCGAGAAGTTCAAACAAGAATTACTTCAATTTCTAAATTTCGATGAGTTAACACCCGAGATAAATCGTATCGAAGTAAAGGAAGATGGAACACCTTTCATCCACTATCGTTTTTCGGCTTCCATACCTGATTAAAACGCAGCAGAATCCCCTATTTGGGGTCTGCTGCTTCTTTTAAAACTATCTGCGAGACGCACTCAACGTGTGTTGACTGTTGGTGACTACATTTTTTCTAAAAATAAAGAGGGTTTTGCGAAACGAAAATGAACATTTACTTCTTTTTCACTTGTTATCTCGATTCGCTCGATTACCCTATGCAATAGTTCTTCATTCAAGTCGTTTAATTGTAGTATTTCATCTATTACCCTTTGATATTTAACTAAATCATTATTACCTTCTTGGTGGCATTGTAGCAGCTCAGTAATATCAAGTTTATTTTCTTGTAACTCAATAATTCTTCTTCTATTAGATTCTGTTGTTTCTTTGTATTCATCTTCAGTAATAATCTTTCGGGCAAGTAACTTTATTAGTTCTTTATTTTCTTCTTTAAGCTGCAAAATTTCGTCGTCGATCTTTTTAAGTTTCTTCTTTTCACCTGTCATTGTTTTATTAACCTTGTTTACTAAAGATTCAACCATGTCGTTGCCATTAATAACATTATTTATCAATGCACGTAATTCAGTAAGAATTGCTTTTTTAAGCCTATCTTCTTTAACAAAATGACTAGTACAGGCATTTTTCCCATGCTTTCGGTAACGTCCACATACATATCCTTTTCTGTCTTGCATATACCACAATGAAGTGCCACAATCAGAACAATATATAACATTAGTAAACAAATGCTTTTTTGCTTTTGGACGTTTTTTATACCTGCTTTTTAGCATGTCCTGTACTGTTTCAAAATCTTCTTTAGAAATAATCGGCTCATGTGAATTAGGAATAACAATCCATTCTCCAATGGGTATGTCGTCCCTGGTTTTATCAACCACACTTCTTACTTTGCTTCTCCCTTGTACCAAATCCCCAACATAATGAGGATTTTTTAAGATTAATTTTACAGAAGTACCTTGCCAATACTGACCTGCATTTTTCTTACCAGCAATTTGTGCTGGTGTTGGATACCCTAAACTATCAAGGTGTCTTGCAATTGCTTCAATACCTTTTCCTTGTAAATATAAATAGAAAATCAATTTAATTACATCAACGGTTTCATCTTTTCTGACAACAAGTTTTTTATCAATAACTTCATAACCATAGGGAGCGTTTGAGCCTTTATACTCTCCCCTTTTTGCTTTTTGTTTAAGAGCAGTTTGAATTCTCCTAGAGATACGTTGGCTTTCTTCTTCATAAAGCCACGCGTATAGACCAAATTTGTCCGTATTATCTTCTAAGGTATTAATTGCCCCATCCAAAGTTATTAATTGAATTTTCCTAGATTGGAGGACCCTCTTGATTTTATAGGCTAACTCTCCATTCCTAGCTAAACGAGATAGTTCTTTAGCTAAAATGCAGTCGAACTTTCCCTTTTCAGCATCTTGAATCATCCTTTGGAAGTTTTCCCTTTTATCCGTAGTTCCACTTTCAATATCTAGATAAATTTCTGCAAGTTCCCACCCTTGCTGTTCAATATAGGAGTAAAATAGGTGTTTTTGATTTTCTAAACTTGTTTTTTGTTCCAAATGATCTGTTGAAACCCTGACATATACTGCACATCTCAAGATTTGTTTCCTCCTCAAGAGATGTCTCCGTGTGTATAATCTTTATTATAGATTGGTTTTTTAATTCCTGCATTAACTCTTTTTTCCATTTCACTATTAATATAAGCTTCTATTAAAACTGCAAATTCACATACTCCATAATGGATATTAACTTTCAATTATCTCACCTCGTCAATTTGGTCTCGACAAATCAAGTTTCGATTGGAAGGCTTTCATATGCTGAATTTAATTTTTATCAGTTGTTTAAACAAGGCACGGTCAAGTGTTAGGATATTTAAACACTCCTGATCCGTGCCTTAATTATCTAATGGTTTACCTTTGTTTTAATATAGATAGTTCATAAATTTCGTCTATCCCAAAGCTATGAACACCTTGGTAACAATCTGAATAATCCACGCAATCATGAACCTCACCGTAAAAATCCTCAATTTCAAGGTAAAGTTTCCCCTGATTTATTGTGAGGATTATACCTTCAAAACATCCAGTATCCCATATCGAAACTATTACTCTAAGACCCTTATATAATTTTTTTAGGTTATTAGGGCTATCTATTTCGAGATATTCTAACTCATTATCTATATCCAAGTTATCGTCGAGAAATGGAATAGGACTGTGATGTTGTATTGCTTTAATAAGTACTAGTTCTTCAACCTTTTCCAATTTATATTTTTGAATTAATTTAATAGTCTTTGTTTGTTGTTTTACTTCATTATTCACTATCGTCTCTCCTTTGAATATTCAAGTGTTTGGGAATTTTCAATCAGTGCACATCTGGTTAAGGTGCTTTTTATCTAATTGCCTGTAAACCTTGTTATACCAACCTTTTTAGTTATTTTCTTTTTCAGAAACCTTAGCAAAACTTAACCATTAGCACATACTTCGTTTTATACTCTTTATTATTTCTGAACCTTTACTAATCGGTTGATATATTTATTCCCTAGCTCTAAAGCTGTAGAGAATGGTACATTTTTCGCCTTATATTTTTCGAGAAAAGGGGTCTTTTTCCCTTTCAACCACGTTAGTCTAACAACATCAAACCTTTCCTCCTCTTGCTTCAAAATGAATATGGAACTAAAACGGTTAAGCATAATCTCATAAACTTCACCGGGTACACCAATTACCCAGCCGGACTCATAGGCTTTCTTATCCTCTTCTTTTTCAAAAATCAACTTCTTGTTCAAAGTTAATGGTAATTTACTAGCAGATACTTCAGCTTTGCTGCTCTGACTTGCTTTATTTTCATTAATTACTTTTAATGCCTTTTCCACCAAACCCATAAGTACCACCCTCGTAAATTAGTAATCTTCGCAGCAATACGAAAATAGGAGTACAGTGGAACGCTATATAGACCAACACTTCTGAAGGGAAAATTCGTAACTTCGTTATTTTCGTATTAATTTTCAATAGAATAATAAATTCGTTTTTTTCCTTCTCTTTTTTCGATAATCGTTTGCTGATCTAACAAGTGAGCAAGTTCATTATTAATTTCTTCTGCACTTTTATTGTTGTTAAAGCACTGATGAATTTCAGTTTTTGAAAGCCCATTTCTCCCACTCTTTTTAATATGTTTATATATCTCGTCTCTAAGTGAATTTCCTACGCTGTTTCCAAAGATGTATTTACATGAATTGATGGAGTATTCTGCAACAGCGAGTGCTGCAAGTAAATGAGGTTGTTTTATCTGAGGTGAACAATCTAATAGAGCATAAAGAAGGGCTATCCTTAGTACTTGAGGTGCCATTCTACTCGTGATATCCTTTATTAAAGGGCTACCATAACCCTTTAGCGATGTTAAATCGGGATAAACGCTTGCCCAAAGCGTTTTGCTATCATCATCAAATTCTATTTTTCTAGTTTCTTTAGCTAAAGTAATTGAAGTTTCTAACTTTTGTAGCATTGGTTGAAAATTCACCTGTTCAATGTTCCCTCCAAAGGGTAATAATTTTGAACGGCGAACGCAAAACCACAAAAACCTATTTGCAAAACCATTTGCCATATCTGTATCTGTAATATTTTTTATAAGCTCATGTGGGGTAATGTGTCCGATAATACTCACATGAGCATTTGTTGTTTTATTGGGATTATTTTTCGTTAATGTTCCAGCTGTTCCATCATCCCACATTTTTCTAATAACCTCTGTAACCGTATTTCCTTCCCTTTTAGCAACCTTCAATAGGGAAGCCATTTCAGATTCAATAACTAAAAGCCTTTTATCACTTACCCCATTGTCTACAAGCCGTTCTTCACCGATAGTCACTCCATCTTTGGTAGTTTCCTCGTATTTATAAATGGGGTCCCGAACATGATAAATTAGACCTTCCCCACTTGCTAAACCAGATTTAATATTATTTTGGATATATTCTTTATCAAACGTTTCATATAACCTTTTAATATGTGCTGTTGTTGTGCCTTTCCTACCGACCGAAGAATCAACAACAGTTACTGAAAATAGCCGTCCTGGGTGTTTGGTTGCTTCAACTCCTACATGTGCATTATTACCAACAACATTCCCATAAAAGGTTAGGAGATTAATTAATAACGCAACAGGATCACCTTCTGTATGAGGTTCAATTGCCTTTACTATCTCACCAGCTAATCCATAATATGCTAAATCATTCATTGGCTCTGGGAAGTTGTAAGTCAAGGAAATTTCTTCATTATCTTGTTCAACAGCCCTTACAGATTTTAGTTGTTTTCTCCACCCTGGCTCTAATGAGTCCCTAAACTCGGAAAAACCTTTCCCATGACAAGAATTATGCTGACACATTGCAATAATTCTCCCGTCAGGATATTGAACTACTATTGCAGAGTTATCTGTATGTGAAGGGTCCCATATGCATTGTTCTAGTAAATACTTTGTTCCACCATTCCAATTACCAACAGATTTAACTTTTATCCCTTTTTCATCTAACCAAGCCCCAACATCTTTTATATGGTATGGTTCGCTATTAGTAGTTTTAAAATTTTTCAATTCATTTTCGTTTGAAGGTAATTGGCTTGTTAGTTTCCTTAAGCAGTCAGCGTTAACTTGTTCAAGTTCTTCTGGAACAAATAATAGTTTATTTAAACGGTGAGGGCGTTCTTCAGTATGGTCACCTTTACAGGATAAGGTGCCGTAAACCTTACATATTCTAGCTGGGTTAGAAGTAGTCGTATCAATTTTGACGTTATTGTCACTAAATTTGAGGTCTAGCAGCTTTAGAAAATTTTTAATCAATTCCCTGTATTCCTGTTCATTTGGAAAACCAACTCGATACTTTAGATGAAATCCGTTACCAGAATCTGCAACAACACCATCTGGGAATCCTTCTTCTTTTAAATAGCTAAATACTTCTTTTGCCTTTAGATACGCTAGTTCCTTCTCTTGATCACTCGCATTAACCCCTGTAGGACGTTGGGGATCTACATCAATATATAACCATTCAAGACTAATAATCTCGGTATCCTTAGTTGTATTCTTGGCAAAGGGGATAGCTCTGTTATTAGCCCTACCCAGCAAAGCTCGATTAACCGGATTCAGTGTTATATAAATACCTGGGCATTTACCACTCCATTTCGCACATTCGTTAACTAATTTGTCCAAGTCATTGAAATAGCCGGAGACAGTACCCTTTCCTTTTACATTAAAAAGTCTTAACTCATAAACATGTTCACTTAACGTAAATAATTCTAAGGTTTTCCGGATATTATCCATATCATAGTTCACTGATAAAGGCTCCTTTCATAGCTGCCACTTATTCAGTTTTCAAGGAACGAATTTTACTAATTTACGAATTTTGTTTAAAATCCCTTGATACACCTAGGTTTCTTTGCTTTTTCAGTATTCGCCAACTTACGAAAATTACGAACTTTCTCGTTCACTGTAAATCCCAAACCATGTTCCTATGAGTACAACCTTTTCCTTGTCGTTCAGACTTTTATCGGCTAGAATTTCTCCGACCCTTGCAATTAGTCCATAGCAATCAGTGATTTTCATCAGTCAATCTCCCTTTACACGTTTATTTAGTGATTGATTTTCCACCCTTTTTTATCCATTCCTTAAGCTGTTCTTCTTCCACACGTACTTGCCTACCCAAATAAACAGCTGGGATAATTCCGGCACGGATGAGTGCATATGCTCGATCATTGGTAACATCCAATATCCGGGCAACATCATCCATTTTTAATAGTTTCATTTTAATTCACCTCCTTACAACTTAATTAAGTTAAAGGTTACTAGTAAAATCCAAACACAAAAAGGGCGTTAGAGATTTTCCCTAACGCCCTTTTTATTACTTTTATTTTTTGTTATTATTCTTATTTCTATTTTCTCGTTTAAACCAATGCTATCGTAAATTTTATTAATTTCTTTTCTTACCTTGTCAACACTACCATCCTTAAAAAATTCATGTGCTATATCTTCAAATGTCTCCCCTAAAACGTGGTAGTGAATAAACCACATATAATGATTTGTTGTTCTTTTTTCATCGGCATTTGAAAATCGGTTTTCCCAAAATACTTTGTTAGTCTTTCCAATATAGCTGTTCACAATTTTTTCAACCCTTTTTCGATATAGCTGTTCGGATTCTGTAGCTGGGTTATAAATCGGCAACACCAATTGACCATTTTGGTTTACCTCATCTATTAAATTTTGAACCTTACCAATAACAGGATTAAATAAAAATAAATTATACTTTGTTTGTTCGTTTTCAAACCAAACCATAAAAGTTTGGAACAAATACTCGATTACCCATTCTTCATTTATGTACCAATCTTTCGCCCAGGTTTTGATTTCCTTCTTAAATAAATCCATTGTTGTAACCTCATCAAAGGCACTGAAATCAAGTAAACTATTTGGCTTTTTCCCGAATGATCCGCAGATTTGTTCAAATGATAAATACAGATTTTGTATTTCATCCATCGTTTCTGGAATTACATTTACTAAATTAAGAAGGAATAATGATTGATGTCCAATTCTTTTTAATTCTTCGTCTGCTAGTTGTCCACCTAACCCTAAATAGTATTTTTCCATGTTATCTTTCCTTTGTTGTTTTACACCTAATGTATATTTACTTTCCATTCATTTCAATATTTAATTTTTTACTTTTGTTTATTGACCTCGTAGCAATTGGCTATTTATGAAACCCACATTTAAAAAAAGAACCAATTTCTATGGTCCTGTTATTTATGTTATTCGACTAAAACTCTCATATTTTTTAATTCATCAAATTTTTCTATTAAATAATCTAGAAGTATGATACATCTTAAAGAGTTCAATTCCGTCCCATAATTAGTATCTGCCCCATGCAAAATAGCATGTCTGCTTAACGGAGACTCTAGAACTTGACCATGCTGGAAACTGCTGAGAACAACATTAAAAAAGAATAATTGCACCGCATTATCAAATGAAAATGTTCCTTTTTCATTTAAAAGTGATTCTATATAGGATTTAAGTTTATCTTGCTTTAACCAACCCGTGTGGTTGAAGTTTTCTACTATTATCCCTTCAATTTGAGGTAACAAAGTTGCGATAGACGAAAAAAACTTTCTATTGTTATGTGCTTCAATTCCTTCATTTAGAATTGGTAATCTGTTATGTAGCCAATCTAACCTGATCCACTTTCTTAGTATTACTTTAATTGTTTCCTCATTGAATTTTTGAATAAGTATTTTTTCTACATGCACCCTGGTTAGATCCAATCCATTTTGATAATAACAATGAACGATTTCCCTCATTTGGATTATTTCTAAATCCTCGTGTGGAGGATAACCCATTTCCGCCATAATCAACTTAAATTTTTCTACATCATTGCTAGTAGCTTTAATTCCTTCTGCAATTCTTTCTAAATTCAGTGCGTGAACTTGAACACGCATTGCTTCTGCGAATTTCACCATTGGTTCCGTTGCTTGTTTTAATTGTTCCTGTATGGCTTCCATATTTTCGGTAGCTTCCTGGAACACTGCATTTAAACGACTAAAATCCGGCAGCTGAAATTTCATAACATTCCCCTCTTTATACCATGTACTTTTCTCCTATTTTACCTTATAAATCTTTTCTTTGCTTTCCAGCAATATTATATAATTTATATTCGTTGATTCCCGTCAATCGCACAGTTAAGGTGGTTAGCTCTGTTCCACGAATTTGGATTAAGGGATTACAAATCAATCCTTAGGACTTTACTGTTCTTTGATTAGAATATTTATTGTCGGTATCATAACCTATAAGTTGTAACTAAACATGACTGTTATAGTCTGTTATAGTTTTTCAAGACATAAAAAAAAGACCGTCTATTGACAGTCCGTTCTTGAATTAAAGCCCCCGATAGTTTAAGTACAATTCTTCACAAAATTAGTTTTATTACAGGAATGCTACCCCGTTTGTTTAATAAGAATTTCAGCAAAAAGGTGCCTTAATCCTTCCTAGATCAACGCTACCCATTAGTTTAAGTCCATTTCTTCACAAACTTCTTTTTAGGGGTGCTACCCTCCCCATGCTTTTGCCAACGAGTGAACTCCTGAAAATATCTCTTCCTCAGATAATACTGCAAAACCCAATAGAATGGTTCGATTGTCACTTAAACCGTAATCTGATACAGGATAAACTTTGATATCATATTTAGCAGCCTGTTCAATAAGCTCTTTTTCCACCATACCGTTATTCATGCGGACTAAAAGATGCAATCCAGAATCCTGGCCAATGATTTCAATTGAATTTGGGAAATGAGTCGAAAGCGCTGTGATGAGTGCATCTCTCTTTTTTTTGTAAACAATCCGCATTTTGTTAATATGTTTTTTCCAGCTGCCTTCCTGCATGAATCTTTTGATGATCTCCTGGTCAAGCCGAGACACAGACTGAACGAAGTGAAAGTAATGTTCATGGTACTTTTCCATTAACAGTTTGGGAAGAACGATATAAGCCATGCGCAGGGACGGTAGCAACGCTTTTGAAAATGTACCCATATAGATTACTTTTTCATCGGAATCCAGACTTTGTAATGCAGGGATGGGTTTGCCTGAATAACGAAATTCACTGTCATAATCATCCTCGACGATGTATCTTCCCTTTTTTTCCTTAGCCCAGCTCAGCAACTGCTTACGCCTTGATATCGACATTATCATTCCACAAGGAAATTGGTGTGACGGAGTAACAAAAGCAATATTAGCGCCACTTTCCTTTAAGCTGGTTATGCTGATCCCTTCATTATCAAGCGGAATTCCCTTCACATTTTCAGGTCCTTTTTCGAAGGTTACAAGTCTTTTATGGTACCCGGGGTCTTCAACGGCATACAAGCTTCCCTTTAATAACTTAAACAAAAGTTGTATTAGTGTTGGTGTTCCTGACCCAATGATTATCTGGCTCGGCGCTGTCCGGACGCCACGGGATTCGTACAGATAGGAGGCAATTTCTTCACGCAGCTCATATTCTCCCTGAGGATGCCCAATCGTCAACAAATGTTTACTCTCACTCTTCAAAACATCATTTGCTATTTTTCGAAAAACAGCAAAAGGAAATGAATGATGATCAACTCCTGTTTGAGTGAAATCGAAAGTGACGTCGCTTTTAAAGATTTTTTCCTTGATATAATCGGAATTTTTTTCAGCATCGGAAAATGTTGGCTGAATTTCGCAGACAAAATACCCTTTTCGTGGGATTCCCTCAATATATCCTTCGGCAACAAGCTGGTCGTACGATGCCTCTACAGTGTTTTGGCTCACGTTTAAATACCGAGAAAGTTTTCGTTTGGAAGGAAGCTTAGTATTTGGCCTAAGCATCCCTTTATCAATCTCTTGCTTGATATAGTTATATAACTGTACATATTGAGGCTCTTTACTATACGAATCAAGTTTTGGTGTTAATTCATACATCCATCTGACTCCCTTCCGATAATAAAAACTGGCCCTACAAACCATGCCAGCCTCTTATTATAATGCATCTATGGAAACATTCCTAATAATTACTATTAAAAAACTATCAGCAGGGAGGCAATCATTATGAAAACAACCCGATATGGCGGACTTTTGATGATAATTAGTGGAGCAGCATTATGGGGTCTCTCCGGACCGATGATCCAGTGGCTTTTTCAAAATAGCGAATTATCTCTGAATAATTTCCTTGTTGTACGATTAATTATGGCTGGAATCTTCACTCTGGGACTGTTGCATTTCACTCAAAAAAACATTTTTGGCATCTGGAAGGATCGTCGTTCTTGGATTCAACTCATGATTTTTGGTGTGTTGGGTATGCTTGGAGCCCAGTACGTTTTTATAGAAACCATCCGTGTAAGTAATGCAGTGACAGCAGTACTATTCCAATTTCTCGGTCCCGTTTTCATTACCATTTATTTAGCATGGCAGACAAAAAAACTACCAACAATGATGCAATTTCTAGCTGTGATTGCAGCCTTAGCCGGAACCGTTCTCCTGATTACAAATGGCTCAATGGAAAATGTCATGCTTTCGAAAAGGGCCATTATTCTTGGTCTGCTAACTACACTTGGTTTTACTTTCTATACACTCCATCCTGTCTCATTGATCAAGGAGTGGGGAACCTCGGTCATCATTGGCTGGGGTATGTTAATTGGCGGCATTGTGCTGTTAATTTTCAAGCATGATTTTAGCGTTGTACAATTGGCCCAAACCTTAACACTTCATACATTTTCGATGATGCTTCTGGTAATTATCTGCGGCACGGTTTCTTTTATACTCTATATTGGCAGTCTGAATTATTTAAGCGCCACTGAAACAAGTTTATTATCCAGTATCGAACCTCTAGTTGCTGCAATTGTGTCTATCGTTTGGTTAAATGTGGGGTTTGGTGCTACTCAACTATTAGGCGGATTTTTTATCGTTGCTGCTGTTGTCATCCTATCATTCCCGGATAGTCAAAATAGGGAAAAACAATTGCAGACGTATATGTAAGCATGTCCTGAAGGGGATACCGCTGGGACAACACCCCCTAGAAAGGGGTTGTGTTGTCATTCTACGACTTAACTGATATAAAATGGTGTGAAGTATTAAAAGATTCTAACCAAGAAGTGAAAGGTGCCATCAACCATAACCTTACTTCTGGTATCAATGAAGTAAAAAAAGACGACCCCTGTACGATACTAACGGGTTCTCTTTGAAGTGCAAAATAGAAAAAGGCAAAGCAAATAACAACGCGTTTCACATACGAATTAGCAAACAAAATTGCATCATTTAACAATAAAGAATGAGCTGGATATTAAAAATCCTGCTCCTTTCTTTTGTATTCTTGTTAAAGTTAAGCACCCTTTAGTTTAAATACATTTGTTCACAAACTTAAAGTTTTTAGGATCTGCCTGTTTTCTTTCTCTCAATTATTTTTTGGAGTATAAGTTTAAATGCTGTTACAAATAATACCCCTATAACAAATTAGGGGGTTAATATAATGGAAGAAACACCCACAAGTAATAATGAAATGAGCACAAGTAATAATGGAATGAGTACAAGTAATAACGGAATGAGTACATCTAATAAGATAAACCTTTCAGGTCTTGGTGTTGGAGCAATTGTACTAACCACTGTTTATACGGCGGTTTTGGCTTCGCAGTTAATGGCTACCAAGCATAAAGTCGATTACCTTTATTACAAAGAATTAACACAAAATAAATAGCTAATTATAGACGGTGCTTTTTTCACCGTCTTTTATTTATATAAAACATAATTTGAACTAACCTGCCCGTTACTTCAATATCAACGTGTTTATTTCTATATTCAAGGCAATAATTCCTCTAACACAATCCTTAAGGAGGAATTGATTTTGCAATTAACAAATGCCTGGGAACTTTATGAATCGGATAAGAGGATTGAAGGATTCTCTCCACAGACATTAAAAGCGTATAGACTCCAATCTAAGTTACTCATCCATCACTTTAATGATGTAAGTATTGGATCAGTAACAACCGATCAGTTGAAAGGATACCTAGCAAAATCCAGTGTACACTTAAAACCATCAAGTTTAGCTCATCGGATTCGATTTATTAAATCACTATTTCGTTGGTCACACGAGGAAGGGCATATTCAAAAAAATCCAGCTGCAAAAATTAAAGAACCTAAACAAGGAAAACGGATTCCGAAATTTTTAACGGAGAGAGAAATTGAACATTTGAGGGAAGCGTGTTTTTCTCCAATGGAAAAAGCATTATTTGAATTTATGTTTTCAACAGGTTGTAGAATAGGAGAAATTGTTTCTCTTAATAAAAATAGTATTAATTGGTCAAATCGCTCTGCAATTGTACTTGGAAAGGGTGATAAGGAAAGGGAGGTTTACTTTAATATACGGTGTGAAATCTGGCTTAAGCGATATTTAGATCTTCGCCAAGATAATGACCCAGCTATTTTTGTTACGGAACGAAATCCGCACCGAATGAGCATTGGTCAGATGAGGTACATCATAAAGCGAATATCAAGCCGTGCAGGGATCAACAAAGAAATACATCCACACCAACTACGCCACAGCTATGCCACCCACCTATTGAACAACGGAGCTCCTATCGATGTTATTCAAAGTTTACTAGGGCACGAAAAAAGCGAAACCACTAGGATTTATGCTCAGTTAAGTGGCAGCCTTAGAAGAGAATTTTATAGAAAATATTTTTAGTGATAAATGGCAAAAGGCATCGGACAATTCCGCTGCCTTTTTACTCTTGCCACCCATTAGCTTAACAAGTTTATTTAAAAAGGTTCTAATTATTGTGAATTTTAAAATATACATTTCTTGTTTAGACCTTTCTTTATTATGATTCCTACAACTAATCCAGGAATTACACACAACATTGGGAGCCAAACAGGTCCGAGTAAAACCCCAAATAATAAAAAATTTGAGGAATAAATACATCCCACTGTAACAAAGTAGGCAGAAAACACAAAGGGAAGAAAAGAGTACCTTTCTTTCGCTCCTCCAGCATCCTTATAGGCATCCCACATTGCATAAAAATATAAACATGGATAAAACATTAACCACTGATAATCTGCCTGTCCAATCGCATTTTGAATATCTCCTTGAAAACTTGCAATAATCACAACGTTGAAATTCGCTTGAACATTTATAAGAAACTCTAATATTATCAAAACAATCCCTTTAATTACTTTTCCGTTTAGAAACTGACCAAACCCAGGAAGGGCAATGCTCCACAATAATTTTTCAATTGCATTTTTCACATGATCCCAACCCCCTTATGATTTGGATCTTTTCATAGAAATGTTATTTTTTATAAAATTTGTTTCTATCAATGGGTTGTGGCGGTTGCTCCATCCAGCCTCGTTCAATCAAAAGTTTAAGCCCTTCGTCACCGTACTTCATTACCTCTCCTATAACAAGGAAATAATGGGACGCTAAATCTCTTCTCATTGAGACAGACAATGCATCTGCAAGTGCAGAAATAGCTATTTGGTTTGAAGTAGCTATAATAAACAGTATTAATCTTTCAGAAAATGGAGAAATTGTTGAATTTGTTACCTCCATAGTCATTGGGAATCCGATAAAATGATCATTTTCTTTTAATAACTTATCAAATATATCCACTTGCTTTTCAGCCAGTTTTTTTCCCTTTAATAAATAGTTCTTTATTTCCTTGTCTTTTGTTACCTGTATTAATCCCATCAAAAGGATTAGACCAATTGCATTTCTTTCGATTTCCATAAAAAGTTCTGTTATTTCTAAAGTATTTAGAGGTCTTTTCTCACCTAACAAGGTATTTATTAATGAGGGTTGATCTTTAATAAACTCAACATTTTTTGGATACTCCATCTTTGGAGGTCGATCATTTAATCCTTTTGAAAGCATAAGGTTTAATGCTTTCTTATGTAATTCCGTCTCCCTGTTTAGACACTCCGTAAAAAAATTATAAATATCGATTCGAGTCACTCTAGAAAGAGTATTAGCATACTGAGGAATAATTACTTGTCCTCCACGATATAGAAAACTTAATGCAAATAAGTCTGTATAAAGGGCAGGGGCTGATAAGTCAATATCTTTATCCGAAAATCCCTTTGGTATTGGGAAGTTTTCTTTTTCAAAAATTGTTTCGATTTTCCCAATAATTGTTTCAACCAAAACCTCAGCTTCTTTAATAATTGGCTTTATCTCCTCATCTTGAAGGTATTGAACAAAATATTTGTAAAAACATCTTACAGCTGTGTTTTGAATATATGATCTCCACAGAGTTGCGATTTCAGCAGTAGTTAATTTAATAGGTACATGATTATTTTCCATATCCAAAACCCCCCCTATATAATCAATTGAGGATAGTATCCCCTAAAATAGAAAAAGTATCTATGGAAAGGGCTTATTTATTAAGTGCGTTTTTTTAAGCCTCAAATTCGTAATATTATTGATGAACTAACTCACTGCTTCTTTCTCTGATTTTATATCATATTGAAAAAAACTATACACTATACATTTCTTCTCTCACTATCCTGCATCGTTAGTGCAATAAAAAAGTGATCGCCGCAGCCATCCCAATCTTTAACTATTGCACCCTTTAGTTGAATAAGAAAAATGGTTATTAATATTTTTGAAATACAGCAGTCAATAAACCAGATACACCGAAGACATCACTCGGTTGATTTATATTCTACATTGTATCCCAAAACTCTGTCGGTTCTCTTAATAAAGAATCCAACATTTCTAATAAATCTTCATAATTATAAATAGTTTCTCTCAAAATTTACCCCTTCTTACCAAAAATGATTTTGGTTTACCGTTATTCACGATACGGTTCTCCGTACTGTATCTAAGTGAGGTTTTTATTCACCCTCTTTCAGTACACAGCTACTAATGCTGTTTCCACACAGTTTTTAGTCCCAGAAATCACTTTCTGTTAAATACAAATAAACATTCAAAGGTCAATCCTTACTTCTTTGTTAAAACAAGTATAAAATGATGCCTACTTCAAATACTAAAAAAAATTATTGAAGGATATGTTGTAATTGAAAATCCATCTAAATAAAAATAACTGTCCTAATTATGAAAAAATTAAATACATCCTCAACGAATCACCAGACTTAATGTGTAGAACACTTGAAGTTGGTGGAGATTGTCTCGAAGTTATTTTTATGAAAAATTTAATTAAACATGAGTTTCTAAATGAGTATGTAATTAAATACATTCAACAACTTCCAATAGAATACATAACTTTCTCTTACTTATTGAAAAACATACCAATGGACGAAGTAAAGACAAACTTTGATGAACAAGAGGTTATCTCTTCCCTCTTAAATGGATTCGTTTATATTTACTTATCAGTCGAAAGTAAAGCATTTATGGTAAATTGCACTAACCCTATTGAAAGGTCTATCGAGAAAGCTGAAACAGAATCATTGGTATACGGTCCTAAAATATCATTTACAGAATCATTAACTTCAAATATAAAAATTATAAGACAAAATCTAAAAGATTCTAATTTGTGTACAGATGAACTAGAGATAGGAGAACGTGCTAAAAAGCAAGTAAGAATTATATATATTAAAGATATAGCGGATGATGACATACTTAAAACACTTAAGGAAAGGTTTGAAAAAATAAAAACTGACGATATAAGTGACAGTTCAGTATTAGCACAATGTCTTGAAGATAATCATTACTCGTTTTTTCCACAGTTTATATTAACAGAGTTACCCGATCGATTCCTCTATTCTATTTTAAACGGAAGGATTGGTGTTCTAATAGATAGAAGTCCCGTTGCCATTATAGGACCTGCTAATTTTTTATCATTTTTTGAATCAACAGAAGATATTTATTTAAGATGGTCCTTAAGTACTTTTATTAGATTTATACGATTATTTGCTATGGTTGGGTCACTCCTCATTACAGCATTCTATGTTGCAACCATTACCTATCACTTTGAACTTATTCCATCTAAATTGTTATTAATAATTGGTCAATCCCGTTCACAAGTTCCTTTCCCCCCTTTGCTAGAAGCACTTTTATTGGAATTATTAATTGAATTACTTAGAGAAGCAGGGGCACGCCTTCCTTCAAAAGTTGGTCAAACAATGGGAATTGTTGGAGGGATTGTTATTGGCCAAGCAACTGTGGAGGCGGGCTTGACTAGTAATATTCTAATTATTATTGTTGCATTTAGTGCATTGGGGGCGTTTATGGCTCCTATTTATGAAATGGGGACTGCTATAAGAGTTGCCAGATTTCCTTTCATCATTCTAGCTGGTGTTTGGGGATTAAATGGAATTATTATCGGTGTCTGTGTACTGATGGTCCACTTGTTAAAATTGACATCATTAAACAAACCTTATCTTGCACCTTTATACCCGTTAAGGATCGAGGATTTAAAATATTTCTTAATACGTCTCCCACATCATTTTTATATGAGACGTCCTACGGTCAATCGTCCATTAAATGCAATCCGCACCAGGTGGAAATCTAAAAAAACAGAAAAAGATTTGGATGAATTTTGAGGTGGATAATGAAATCAAATATTAGTTTTGTAAACGCCTATATTGCTTTCTTTATCATACACACTTCGCAAATTGGGATGGGCATCCTTGGTGTTTCTAGAATTATTTATCTTGAAGCTAGGCAAGATGCATGGATGTCCATTTTACTATCTGGTCTATACATTAGTATTATCACTTGGATTATGATTAGCTTACTAAATAAATATGAAAACTGTAATCTTTATGAAATACACGAAATTTTGTTTGGTCGCTTTCTAGGTAGTATCATCAATACCTTTATTGTCATTTACTTCATTGCAGCCAATTACTCTATCATCATTGGTTATATAGAATTATCCCTAACATGGGGCTATGAAGGATTTTATGAATGGGGAGCCACTTTAGTACTATTATTACTAACCATTTATGCAGTATCAGGTGGATTCAGAGTAATTGCAGGGATATGCTTCTTATCCTTTATAATGACTATATGGCTGGTATTTGTGATGTATCAACCACTAGATTCCATAAAGTTTGCTAGAATTTTACCTATCCTGTCTGCTTCCCCTTCAGAATTGATGAAAGGAGTATTTAAAAGTAGTTATACCATGTTGGGTTTTGAGACTTTATATTTTATTTTTCCCT
Source organism: Neobacillus niacini (assembly GCF_019749295.1). Classification (GTDB taxonomy): domain Bacteria; phylum Bacillota; class Bacilli; order Bacillales; family Cytobacillaceae; genus Neobacillus; species Neobacillus niacini_D. The sequence continues at coordinate 210,221 of NZ_JACWFG010000018.1, read as the reverse complement.
TTCTAAAGGAGAAAAATAAAATACTTTTTTTCAGTCAATTAGCAGTTTGGTTTACCACCCTCCTTATTTTATTTTCAACTGTTATTTCTATATTATTTTTCAGCCCAAAAGAATTAGAAAGGCATATCTGGCCTATTGTCAGTATGATAAGTTCTGTCCATTTTCCATTTATTGAGCGTTTTGAATTTATAGCCGTTTCATTATGGATAATAGTCATTTTTCCGAATTTATGTATATACCTATTTATTTCTTCAAAAGGAGTTAAACAAATATTTCACTTAAAACAAAAACACGGAATATGGGTAATTTCTATCATCATTTTTATTACCAGTCTTTTTATCACAAAAAGATTCGACAATGACCTTTTTTTTGATCAAGTTGGTCAGGTTGGCTTTTATCTATGGTTTATCTATCCGATATTCTTATATTTCATTTCAATCATTAAATCTAAAATCTTTTCACGTTCTTAACGGAGTTGAAAAAATGAAAAAATGGTTTATTCTATTGAGTTCCCTTCTCTGCACTGCATGTATGCCCCCTGATAAAATATTAGAAAGGCAAGGGATTTCAACAATTATTGGTTATGACTTACTTGATGAGGATACATACAAAGGCACAATTAGCTTGTTGCAATTCGACCGTAAAGAAGAAAAGACAAGTGTAACCATTTCTGCCGTCGGAACGACAAGCAAACAAATAAGACAAAGGTTAGAACAACGGACAAGCCACGACATTACTTCTGGACAACTAAGGACAATATTATTTGATAAAGATATGACTGAAATGTTAGGAATTGCTTCTTTTTTAGATACCATGCAACGTGACACCAGCATTGGGTCTTTAATATTTTTGGCAATTACAAACAATGCTGAGGATACGATTAATAATAACAACTATGAAGAATTCCCTGACATGGGATCATATATTTACCAATTATTAGATAAACACGAAAGGAAGGAAATGTTAATAGACTCCAACTTGCATGATTTTTTCTCCTCACTATATGAATTTGGTATCGATCCTACCTTACCTATTATAGCGAATAAGAAGGGTGTAGCCCCCTATATCAATAGTGTTGCATTATTTAAGGATGATAAAATGGTGGGTTCTATCTCTTTGAAAAAAACATTGTTCATAAAATTATTCACTAAAAGAGATGCTTTTTTGGGAGATATAACATTTAACATTCCTGTTGAGGTTTTAGAAAAAAAGGGAGTAACACTAGTCGAAAAGATAAAAGGAGATAAATTTAATATTACCATTCGCCCAATAAAGTACCGTGGAAAAATTGAATTTTCTAAAGAAGAGGCGGTAAACCTAAACGCCAATATTTCAGTTTCAACTATAGAATTACAGCCTGCTGTGACTTTTAATAATAAGGAATCCATAAAAAAATTGGAGGAAATACTTGAGGAAGAACTAAACAAAGAATTAGGGGATATTCTTGAGGTGTTTAGGAAATTAGAAATTGATCCAATTGGTATTGGAAGAAAAATAAAAAGTATTCGAAAATATTCCAATACTAATGAAGAAGATTTGAGAGAAAAGTATTCCAGATTAAAGTTCAAACCAAATATAACGATAGAAATAAAACGAACTGGGGCAGTTGATTAGTAAAGATAATAGATAAAGTCTTATTCTTCCATGTATCAATATGTAAAACCATAATTAACTACAATCCTAGTTCAACAATTGGGCCAGATTGTTGAACAAAGATTAAACAACACTTTAAACTAACCTGCGTCGTTAGCGTGAGTACATTATTTCACAAACTTTATTTTATTTTAGCATATATATCCAATTATAATGTGCCTTCTATGCATTTATTGTAAGACAATTTGTATATTTAATTGGTGGTAAAATTGTAGCGGTACACCATCCATTGTACCCCTACAATTTGGGGTGCATTTTCCTATACAAATTTTATGTAATTTCTGGTCAAATGGCTATACACCAATAAAAAATGAGTGTCAATTTAATATGCAAATTGGCACTCATTTTAAGGTAAATTTTTAATGGATGTGTTAGGAAACGGAACCCGTTAGTATATTGCTGGATCCTTTTTGCACTCAACTTACCATCTATAACTCCATCTACCAGTCTTCTATCTGTGGTAGAATGCCCCGTATATATCTTTTTAGCTCTTCTGGTAATTATCCCCTTCCAACTCATCAAGTGTGAAGGTAATGATCTGTGGAGCTGCTGTATCCATTACCTACTTGGATTTGTGGTTGACCTTTGATATCAACCATTTTTCTTGTTAGCATAATAAGAAAGACATGAAATCACATCACGTAAATCTATACTAATATACATTCTAATTGTTTAACACAAAATAAAAAACCTTCCAAAAAGGAAGGCTGAATCACACGGAACATCTCAATTATATTTTTCTTGGTCTTTTAAAACTAGTAGTGAACAACACTCCACATGTGCAGTCTGCGGAAACATATCTACAGGCTGAATATATTTCACTTCATATTTTGCACTTAACAAATTGATATCTTTTGCCAAAGTAGACGGGTTGCATGAGATGTATATAAGTTTTTCAGGTGCTGTTTGTAGAATCGTTTGGATTAATTGCCCGTCCAGACCTGTTCTTGGCGGGTCGACGATGATCACATCCGGCTTCCAGCCTTTTTTCACCCATTTAGGAAGAACCTCTTCAGCTTTTCCAGGTACATATTTCGTATTCGTCATCCCGTGACGCTTGGCATTTTTCTTTGCATCGTCGATTGCTTCTGGGATTACGTCCATCCCACGAACTTCTGCTGCCTGGTCTGCAAGCCATAATCCAATGGTTCCAACCCCACAATAGGCATCTACAATTTTTTCTTTACCTGTCAGTGATGCTGCACTTTTCACTTCATTATAAAGCTTAATGGTTTGAACAGGATTCAACTGGAAGAATGTCCTCGCAGATAATTCAAATTGCAGGTCACCCAACGTTTCCTGGATATATTCCTCACCCGCTAGCGGTAACGTTTCTTCCCCAAAAATTAGCGATGTTTTTTGTTCATTAATATTCTGAACGATGGATTTCACATTTGGAAGTCGTTTTTGGATTTCCTGTACAATCTGTTCTTTCTTTGGTAATTCTTGTTGATTGGTTATAAGCACAACCTGAAGCTCGCCACTTTGCACACCTACTCGAGTAACAATCGTGCGAACGATGCCTTTTCGTGTTTTTTCATTATAAATGGTAATTTTAAGTTCTTCGAGAATCTTTTTAACTGCATTCACTGCCTCATTCGTTTGTGAATGCTGAACAGCACAATGTTCGATATCAATGAGTTGATGTGAATTTAGACCATACAAACCAGCTAATACCCTACCGTCTCTTCCAGCTAGTTGAAAACTGCTCTTATTGCGGTAGCCCCATGGATTTTCCATACCAATGGTTTCTCGAATATCGAGTTTGTCCACTTGGAGTCTTGTATGTCGTTCAAGCGATTGGATAACGATATCCCGCTTCTCTTTTAATTGCTGGCTATATGCTAGGTGCTGCAGCTGACAGCCTCCGCATTGCTCATAAACAGGGCAAGGCGGCTGCACCCGATGCGGCGATTTAATCCGAATTTTTTTAATTTTTGCTTCAGCAAATTTAGGGTTAATCTTTGTTGCCTCGACCACAACCTCCTCACCAGGAAGGGCACCAGGCACAAAAACGACCTGCTTTTTAAAATATCCAACACCTTCCCCATTAATGCCCAGCCTTTTGATGGTTAATGGAAAGGTCTGTTTTTCTTGTATTTTGATTGATTGATTAGTTTTCATTTATTCACTCCACATTTCACTTCTGTGTTTGATTCTCCGTATTATAGCATTATTAACAGAGAAAAGCCGAATTCTACGCGAATCCAGCTTTTCACCTCATTATTTTCTCCAGAAGCTCGGTATGATCTTTGATAAACCTTTCTTTTCTGGCTTGAATTCATCAAGGCTCTTGAATTTATAGCCTTTCTTTTTCAAATCCTTGATTACTTTCTCAAGTGCATCGGCGTTATCCTTCGAAACAGTGTGTAACAGTAATACACTTCCAGGGTGGATTTGTCTCATAATGTTAAGGTAAGAATACTCCCAGCCTCTTTGAGCATTCGTGTTCCAGTCGACAAAAGCTAATGACCAGAAAACATGGGTATAGCCTTCTTCCTTCGCAATCTGCATCGTTCTCTCGCTAAAAACGCCTCTTGGAGGACGTAAATACTTCATTTTCTTTTGCCCTGTAATCTCTTTTGTTTTGTCCTTCACTTTTTGAAGTTCCTCACGAATCCGCTCATCACTGATTTCTGTCATATTAGGATGGTGCCAAGAATGATTGCCAATGATATGACCTTCATCTACCATCCTCTTCGTCAATTCAGGCTGCGATAATAGGTAATGTCCCGTTACAAAAAAAGTTGCCGGAACTTTTTCCTTTTTCAATACATCCAATATTTGACCAGTATATCCAGCTTCATACCCATTATCAAAGGTTAGATATAGAATTTTTGAATTTGGGTCTCCCTTATAAAAAGCACCATACTTTTCAAGTATCTTTTCATACTCCGCTCCTGCATCGGGCGGCTGTTCATCCACAGCCTTTTTAAACCCCCAATGGATGGGCTTATTGGGAACGTAACCATATGTAACCTGAGGTACCATTAACAGCATCAAACTAAGGATGCAAACTAACTTCTTCATCCATGTTCCCCCTATTTTGTTTTTTTTAGTATTTGTTTGTCATTGGGAAACATGATTAGTATTTTAAGGAAAAAGGGGTGGTTGGTGGTAGACTGTATCACTTTTGTATCCTACACGGGTAAAATCAATTGTAGATAACAAATAAGAGGCGATTCTCTGGGAAGGAATGTGGAGGAATTTTCGTATTTCTGAATTAGTAAACCACGGCTTATAAATTAAGCAATAATCGTCAATTGCTCTTATATGGGCATCTTTTGAAACGCAGTGACATGTAGGACACATCCATTTATGTCTGTAATATTTCATCGGCGCCAATAAACACGCTGGGCATTGAACACCAGTAATAATATCCGATACAGGTATATTGAACGATTTTAAAATGTCTATTCTCTTAGGCGTGTGTTTTTTTAATAAAAGGTCGCTTACATTGAATAAATCCTGTTCATTCATATAGATCTTTTTGTTGTACCTTTCTAAATCCTCAATCTTTCTTAGTAAATCATGTGATTTACAAACTTTATTTTCTGCTTCTTTGTACCCTGGAGTAACAATGATTTCACTTGAAGATCTGGTGAAGACAACTAAGTTATCTATAAAAATCTTAGGTAAATTATTTTCCTCCATCCAATTTCTCAATAATATTTTGTGTCGATTAATCTGGGAAACAGGATTCTCATAAATCTCTCTCGTATCAACGGTTTCTTGGATCATCTGATTTTTTTCAATGGTTATTTTGCCTGAATGGTTCTTTGCATCAAGATTAATTAGAATATTGGGTGAAAGAAGAATCACGTCAATTTGAAAAAATACTTCACCTATTGGGAGTCGGAGATCGTGGAATATGTGGTATTTATGCTGTGGAATTTGCCCCACTTGGTAATTTAATTCTTTTTCGCCATTATAACCTGACTTTAAAATTTTTATATTCGTTTTAACCTCTGGTATTTTTTCATGGTCAGGACTTATTCTTCTCTCTAAAGCCTCTGCTTGAAGTAGGGGGATTGGGACGCTTAAATTTTTATCAAACAAACAAGATCCTCCTCTAATTGTTTGTTGTTACTATTCTATTTAAATAATGATTTCCCTGCTTATAATACAGAATCATTTTGAATCTTTTATAACTTATAACCAAATTTGCCAGATAACTGTACAGTTCTTACAAAAAACCATACAGTTTATACAATTAAGTGTACAGCTTATACAATAAACCGTACAGTTTATACAATTAACCGTACAGTTTATACAAAAAACCATACAGTTTATACAAAACAAGCCCTAGCCCCCAACCCCAAACAAAAAAGAGCAGACTCCCTAATATGGAGTCTGCCCTAAAACCTATTTAAACACTCTATCCTTAAATTGCGCTAATTTTTCTAGTGAAGACTTGTCTACATCTGCATGCAGGCTGTTTCCGTGCGAATCCATTGTTACGACAGCAGTGAATCCTTCTACACGAAGGTGCCACATGGCTTCAGGGATACCAAATTGCATCAGGTCAACACCTTCAACACCCTTGATACAATCTGCGTAATACTGTGCAGCGCCGCCAATGGCATTCAGGTAAACGCCGCCATGCTCTTTAAGAGCAGCCAACGTACGTGGACCCATACCGCCTTTTCCAATAACCGCACGGATACCAAACTTCTTCATGATCTCGCCTTGGTAAGGCTCCTCGCGGATACTAGTCGTTGGGCCGGCTGCTTTCACATTCCAATTCCCCTCTTTATCCTTCAACATAACCGGACCACAGTGGTAAATTACTTGTCCATTTAAATCCACTGGTGAGTCGTGGTCAGACAGGTATTTATGGATGGCGTCACGGCCGGTATACATCATCCCATTAATTTGAACCACATCGCCGACTTTTAATTCCCGAATTTGTTCTTCGCTAATTGGCGCTTGAAGTGTGATGACCTTCTCGGAAACTGCAGCTGCAGCTTCTTTTTCTGCTTCTGTTTGGGCAAAATCAATGAATTCGCCATCTTGGTACATCCATTCGTTAATCTCGCCAGTAGAAGGTTCTATGCTGACGCCCATACGGCGGTAAGCCCAGCAGTTATACGCTACAGATACATAGAAGCTGGCTGGAATTCGATTCATAACCCCAACTTTACAGCCTAACAAAGTGGCTTCTCCGCCGAATCCCATAGTACCGATTCCAAGTTTATTCGCATTTTCCAAAACATACTCTTCTAAGGCGCGTAAATCTTCATTTGGATTCACATCATCTAAAGAACGGAATAATTGTTCTTTTGCTAAGTCGTAGCCAGATGAACGGTCACCGCCGATTCCTACCCCGATAAAACCAGCACTGCAGCCTTGTCCTTGAGCCTGATAAACGGAATGCATCACACATTTACGAATACCATCAAGGTCACGTCCCGCTCGTCCCAGTCCCTCTAACTCACAAGGAAGACTGTACTGAATATTCTTGTTCTCACAGCCGCCGCCTTTTAAAATCAAACGAACATCGATATAATCTTTTTCCCATTGATCAAATTTAATAACCGGTAATCCTGCACCCAGATTGTCGCCACTGTTTTCACCCGTTAAAGAATCAACTGAGTTAGGGCGAAGTTTTCCTTCTTTGGTTGCGGTTACAATTGCATTTTTAATTGCATCTTTTAATTCTAATTGGTTTACGCCAACAGGCGTTTTAATTTTAAAGGTTGGTAATCCAGTATCCTGGCAAATAGGTGAAACTTGATCATCTGCCATTTTAATATTATTGGTAATGGTTGCAAGGCTCATTGCTGCACTTGTCCCCGCATTTTCTTTCTCCTTTGCCGCTTTCACTGCGCGGCGGACATCCTTTGGAAGCTTTGTAGAAGTTTCAACTACCAGCTTGTACATACTTTCCTGGAATTTCTCGATATTCACCTAAAGTACCCCTTCCCCTTGTCCGATTCATAATCTATTTAAAAATTACAACTATTTGACGATTATTATTATACTCCTATAAACAACTGATTTAAAGATAAAGGTTCTCCCAAAAAGAAAAGAGCCTGATTAAACAGACTCTGGTGCTTCACGATGATTGAACTCTTTACATTTGTTTTCTAACTCATCAATCATTTTTATTAAGTTGTCGATATCATCAAGATCCGTGTCCTCTGGATCGATAGCATCCAATACATCTAGAAACATGTTCAAACGTTGTTTTAAGAAACTTACTTGTGAATTTTTATCATGAGTCGGATTGCCCAAAGTTGATTCTCCCCCTTCTATTCCAATATCCTACACTGTCTGAAGTTCTTTTTCAAAAAAGAACCCCTACGACCTTTGTAGGAGTTCTTTCCCCAAATCATCTTGGTCTTTCAGACGCGGCAAATCCAAACGAGACATGATCCTGGACTGGAATCCATGCTCCAATTCCTTGTGAGGTTACATTTTTAATCACGATAATCTTTTTATTTCCCTTTAGCATTAAATAAACCTCACCGTAAGTGACTTTACCCTTTTCATTGACGGCAGGTGCATATGCATATAAGTACCCTAATCGATTAACAGGGATATTGTAGACATGGTCGTTCTTTGTTCCTGCTCCGATAATTGTATCAAAGGCTAGTGGTAAATGTGTTTTTTCCATTGCCTTTAACAGCATCATCTTTTTTACATCTTCTGCATTTGGTATTTTTGCGGTTAATCCGCCGCGGATAATTTTTTGAGCCTCTTGTACATAATGAATCTGGTATGGTACTTTACCGCCGCGATTATCATAGAAGTTTGTATTAATCTTTTGATACTCCCAGTTAGGAGACGTTTCGGATGATTCATAATTTAATGGCCACTGTCCAAGGTACACGATGGCACGATATCCTAATGCAAAAGGTGTGCTATTAATACTTGATTCATTCAACATGCGGATTAAATCTGGATTTTCAATTTTCACCTTCGAAGAGTCAATGAGTTTCTTTGTTAGCTCACTAGGCTGCAGGGTAGGTAAATCCTGAGTTGAATTGGGGTAGGTATTTTCCTTCGTTATATTACGAACCGAAGGAGGAACTTGGTAGTTTGCAGGTTCTTTTTTTGCATTTGCCTTTTCAGCCGAAACAGTTGGGAGAAAAGCTAATAGTAATAGCATTGTCATGAAGACAGGGTAAAACTTTTTCACAAAGAAAAACTCCTTTCACTTTTGTAACAGTTATAAGTCTGCTCATAGTGTTTTCGGAGTTGAAAACTTTTATCCATTTCCACGAAATATTTCAATATTTCTCCTGATACTCCCCGCTATCAAGTGATTATTTCTCAGTCAATGCCATCATTAAATCAGCCCAAAACCGAATGCCATTTTATTCTCCTAAAAAATAATAATCAGAACATTTACAAAATTCAATTAACCAGTTATAATGTACTTAACCTTAAAAAAGGAGGGCAGTAATCAATCGACGAACCATTTACCAGTAAGGAGGTTGGGATTCCACTCATATATGAAAATTCAACACTCGTGTTTTTCAATTATAAACTAAACATGAAGGTTGGTGATTGATGGGCCCAAGATACGCGATTGGTTTTACCCCATATAGCATAATGATTGAATGAAAGCAAAATTACATGATTTACTCTTACATCGAATTTGAAAAGTAAAGGAAGACTCTGTGCCCGCTGGCTCAGAGTCTTTTTATTTGACCATTTTTTATAGTAAGAAGAATCCTATACCCATGATGAAATAGGCCGCAAGTAAGGTGAGTCCCTCAAACCAGTTTGATTCCCCGTCATTTGAGATTACAACCATAAGCAGTACAGAGGTCACCATGGCAATTAACTCTGGCATAGTAAAAACAAGCGGCATGGTTGTTGGAAAGAGAAGGGAAATTAAGACTAGTACTGGTGCAACAAACATGGCAATCTGAAGTGTTGAGCCGATTGCAATCTCTACCGCAATATCCATTTTATTTTTAAAGGCCATTACAATAGCAGAAGCGTGTTCTGCAGCGTTACCAACAATGGCGACAATAATAACCCCTATGAATAACTCCGTCCAGCCAAATGATTCCGCTACATATTCAAACGTATGAACAAGATTTTCTGAAATATAGGCAACAGCTAGAGTAGCTGCCAATAGAACGCCAATAGCCTTGCCTTTCCCCCATTCAGGCTCTTCCTCATGATGTGTTTGTGCATTCTCACTTTGATAAACCCCTCGATGTGTAACCAATTTAAAGAAAAGAGCCGCTAGATAAAGTAAGATTAGAATAAGTGATATCCCAATACTAAGTGTTAATGTTTTCGACTCATTCATTTCCATCGAAAAGACCTCAGGAATTACAAAGGCTACAATTACAGCGAACATTAACAATCCAGAATTGTGCCTGGCATCATGGACATTAAACGTCTGCCTTTTAAATTTCAAACCCCCGATAAAAAAGGATAAACCAGCCACCAGTAGAAGATTCCCCAAGACTGATCCTGTTAAGGATGCAAGTACAACTCCAACCAGCCCTTCCTTTAAAGCAAAAATTGAAATGATTAATTCCACTGCGTTTCCAAAAGTAGCATTTAATAGACCTCCTACACGTGGTCCTGTGACAATTGCCAAACTTTCAGTTGCCCTCCCCATATAACTGGCAAGAGCGATAATTGAAACACAGTAAACAACAAAAAGAATCATAGTCGGCCAATGCATCAGTGTCCCAATCACAGAGAGCGGGACTCCAATGAAAGTAAGCAGCATAAATATTTTTTCCACTGTTTCTCCTCCTTAGGGCTTGCATAGAAAATGAATATGATAAAAAAGTATAAAAATTCCTCCAGTATGATAGTTCCCTTTTTTTGTGCTATTTAACATGATTGAAGAATATTTTTCTTGCAAATGCATTATTTTCCCGATACCATCGAATGGGTATTAATTAACAAACTAATGAGGTTTATATATGAATAAAACTAATTTTCGGTTTTGGGTTTTAGTGACCATCGTCGCCATTTCTGGCTTTTCACAAGGAATGCTTCTTCCATTGATTGCGGTGATTTTTGAACAAGGCGGGGTTTCTTCCTCTCTTAATGGATTAAATGCCACTGCTCTCTACATTGGGATTCTTCTTGTTTCTCCATTTATGGAAGCACCGCTGCGAAAGTATGGCTATAAACCAACGATTATACTTGGCGGCGGACTAGTAGTGCTGGCCCTTGCACTGTTTCCATTGTGGAAATCCTTTTGGTTTTGGTTTGGCTTGAGGGCTCTAATCGGGATTGGGGACCATGCCTTACATTTTGCCACGCAAACCTGGATTACCTCTGCCTCTCCAACCGAAAAGAGAGGGCGGAATATTTCCTTATACGGTTTATTTTTTGGGATAGGATTTGCCAGCGGACCCTTGATGACACCACTGGTAAATATTAATGAGGCATTGCCATTTATTGTTTCCTCTATCCTTTGTTTAATTGGCTGGGTATTTGTATTTACATTAAAGAACGAGTTTCCTGAACAGGAAGTGGAAATTAATTCATTCCTTAACACAATCAAACGTTTTAAGAAGACCATGAAATATGGCTGGGTCGCTTTCCTCCCACCCTTTTGCTACGGATTTTTAGAATCCTCTTTAAACGGCAGCTTTCCCGTCTATGCATTAAGAAGTGACATCGACGTTGCAAGTGTTTCCTTCGTACTAACAGCCTTTGCAGTCGGCAGTATCATCACGCAGCTGCCATTAGGTGTTCTTAGCGATTCCTACGGACGTAGAAATATCTTAATGATTGTTCTTCTTCTTGGATTTCTAACATTTACATCCGCGAGCATTTTTGAACATTCCTTTATTGGCCTTTTCATCTCATTCCTTTTCTCAGGAATGGTCGTAGGTTCTACATTTTCACTGGGAATCAGTTATATGACGGATCTAGTTCCGAAAAATTTGTTAGCAACAGGAAATTTGTTATGTGGTATATTCTTTAGCTTAGGAAGTTTAAGCGGACCCATAATCGGCGGTTTATTTATTCAATTTTTCAAGGGAATTAGTTTCTTTTATATTATCAGTACCATGCTGTTAACCTTATCCATCATTATTTATACGTTTGGTAAGAAGAACTATTCAATGGTTGAGCAGCATAACTCTTAATTATATTTGGAGCATAATTATATAAATTGCATATAATTTATGATAAAATTAATTTAATCTAATAATTGTTTTCGGAAGTCCGCTGTCATCTTTATTGATGACAGCTTTCGTGTTTTTTAGGGGTAATGATTTTGATTATTTTTCTCAATTAGATAGACAAAGAGGAGGGAATTGAAAATGAGTACAGATGCCAAGAGATTAACAAAAGGGCTGCCCAAGGTAAGTATTTTAGAAAAAATAAAACCCCATGCCGAGCTGATTGCCGCTGGACTTAGTGGTGTTTTCATTGCAGCAGGATGGATTACAGATAAAATGGGTGATCATGTCACTTCTATTATCTTTTATTTATTAGCCTTTGTGATTGGCGGCTTTGCAAAAGCCAAGGAAGGAATCGAGGCTACTTATGAAAACAAACAGTTAAATGTCGAAATGCTGATGATTTTTGCAGCGATCGGTTCTGCGATTATTGGTTATTGGACAGAAGGCGCCGTTTTAATTTTTATATTTGCTGTCAGCGGTGCTTTAGAGACTTATACAATGAACAAAAGTCATAAAGAAATATCCTCGCTTATGAAGCTTCAGCCAGAAGAGGCTCTTCTCATTAATAATGGGATTGAAAGGCGTGTACCTGTCTCTGAGCTAAAGATTGGTGACCAAATCCTAGTTAAACCGGGAGAAAGAATCCCTTCAGATGGAGTCATTAAGATGGGGCATACCAATATTGATGAGGCCGCCATTACAGGGGAATCAATGCCAGTCTCAAAAGGAATTGATAAGGAAGTGTTTGCAGGTACCGTCAATTTAACAGGTGCCATCACACTCCAAACAACGAAAACAAGTAATGAAACACTCTTTCATAAAATCATTGAACTTGTACAATCCGCACAAAGCGAAAAGTCTCCATCACAGCTGTTTATTGAACGCTTTGAAGGAACGTATGTAAAGACCGTGTTAGTTGTTGTTTTATTAATGATGTTCCTGCCCTATTTCTTACTGGATTGGACATGGAATGAGTCATTTTATCGAGCGATGATTTTATTGGTTGTCGCCTCTCCTTGTGCTTTAGTTGCTTCGATTATGCCGGCAACACTGTCTGCCATTTCAAATGGCGCAAAACGAGGAATTCTAGTCAAAGGCGGCGTACATTTAGAAAATCTAAGCCATTTGGAAGCCATTGCCTTCGATAAAACCGGTACACTAACGAAAGGAAAACCTGAGGTTACCGAAATAATCATTCATGAAAACTTTAGTGAATCGGAACTGTTATGGAAAGCAGCTTCAATAGAAAACCAATCAAATCATCCTCTTGCACAATCGATTGTCAAATATGTGAAAGCCAAATTTGACACAGACCTTATTCAGCCGGAGAATCTTGAAGATGTTTCGGGGTGGGGTGTAAAAGCGGAAATAAATGGGGAACAGTGGAAAATAGGCAAAGCGGATTTTGTTGGGAAAGAGGCCGCACTAACATTTGCTGACGGTAAAGCAGCTGAGCTTGCCAGCCAAGGGAACACGCTTGTATTTGTGCAAGTTAACGGTTGTTTAGCCGCAATGATTGCTTTAAAGGATGTTGTTAGACAAGAAACGAAGGCTGCTCTGGACCACTTAAAGAAGCTTGGTATTTACACGGTAATGCTTACCGGTGATAGTGAGAAAACGGCTAAAGCAATCGCAAAGGAAAGTCATGTCGACCAGTTCTTTGCCGAATGCCTGCCTGAAGAAAAAGTGGAGCAGCTTAAAAAGTTAAAGGAAAAATACAAAACCATTGCAATGGTTGGAGATGGAATTAATGACGCACCTGCATTAGCGATTGCGAATGTTGGTATTGCGATGGGTGAAGGATCGGATGTTGCCCTCGAGACAGCGGATGTAGTGTTAATGAAAAATGACCTGCCAAGGATTGCCGAAGCCATTCGTCTTTCCCAAAGAATGAACTCTATCATTAAACAAAATGTAATCTTCTCGATCACGGTGATTATGATCTTAATTTCATCTAATTTTTTTCAATTACTGGATTTGCCTTTTGGAGTAATCGGTCATGAAGGCAGTACCATACTCGTAATTCTAAATAGTTTAAGACTGTTAAAAAATTAATGAACCGGGCTTTCGCCCGGTTCTATTTAATGATATCCATTGCTGCCGTTAGCAGAACCAGATGTTTTATTGCCTTTACTGCCTTTACCCTTTTGCTTTGTGCCGCCATCTTTTTTTGTTTTTTTAGTCATGGTGAGTCCCCCCTATTTATTAACTGTTCCCCACCTATATTGTCTGCAGTGAATGAAGTTTTCATAAAGAAAAAATTTAACAGTTTGCTTTATTCCTTTCACTATAGAAAGCATTGATCTCTCCGCCAATAATGATAATAAACCCAGATATGTATAACCAAATTAGCAAGACGATGATGGCTCCAATACTTCCATAGGTCAATGAAAAGTTGTTAAATTTACTTACATAGAAAGATAAAGCATAGGACGAAACAATCCAGCCGACGGTTGCAAAACCGGCTCCTGGGAATGCACTCCTGCAGCGCAATTTAACATTAGGAGCAATCCAATATAATCCAGTGAAAATTAAAAATAAGATAAGGGCGCTGACAGCTAATCTGAGCATTTCCCAAATACGAAGAAATTCCATCTTAAAGCCTAAATAGGAAAAAAGAAATACTCCAATTTCTCTGCCAAATATCGGTAGTAATACAGCAACGATAAAAACAAAAATCATTCCGATTGTCAGCAGGATAGCCATCCCCCTAGAAACGAAAAAAGAACGACTCTCTTTCACATTGTATGCTTTGTTAAAGGCTCTTACTAAGGCATGAATACCATTAGAGGCAGACCAAATGGTTCCAATAATCCCAATGGATAGTAATCCCCCATTGCGGGTATTCATTACATAGTTAACATTTTTCTCGATTAAATCCATGGTTTGCGGCGGCGCAAACTCTCTAATATTTCCTAAAATGTCAGGGTATGGAATAGGCAGATAAGGCAATAAAGTAAAAATAAAAATTAGAAGTGGAAACAATGAAAGAAGAAAAAAATAAGCGAGCTGTGCAGATAAACCTGGAATATCATCTTCTTCTATCCGATGCCATAACATACTTAACAAAGATTTGCGAACATTCACTACCTTCTCCATATCTCACCTCTCCTTAAACGATTCTTACTTCTTATTTTTCTTTCTCTGCAGCGTCCTCTTCCACAACAACCTCTTTTAATAGGTCTTCTTCAAGTGAGTCTTCAGGACCTGAAAAAGCAATCTTCGTCTCCTTAACCCTTTCCTTTACCTGCGGTGTCAACTCACGAAGTTCGTCCACTTTCTCTGTAATAAAAGAAATATCCTCGTTTACCTGCTCAATCGTGTTTCTAATTTTTTCAGCAGTCTCTTTTATATTTCCGGTTATTTCACCGGGATGCGCAATAACATACGAGACTTGCTCGTACGCTTTTTTCACATTTACCTTCATATCCTGACGTGTTTTTTTATCTAATAAGCTAAGGGCCCCGCCTGCTAAGGCACCATAGATTATGCCTTTCAAAAATAAATTTTTACCCATTTTTTTAACCTCTCCTTTCAAAATGTTTTTATCATTGTTTTCATCACTATGAAAAAAATACCAATATACTCCACTTTATATTTTGCTTTAAGCAGGCTGCCAAATGCAAGGGCTGGCCATATTTTTATCCTATTATTCTTATTACCCATCAATAGACCCCATAAAACATGTTTAGATTGACATCTGCCATTGAAAATGGAAAGATAAAGTTACGAATACTGAAAGGGTGACGGGATGAACTTATCAGAGAAAACAACAGAAAATGTAGAATATATGATTGAACAAATTAAAGAAAAGTTAAAGGTATTAAATCTTGGGGCCATAAAACCTTCTCACTTTGATGAAGAAATGTACGAAGAGTTAAAAGAAATATATGAAATGGTGATAAAAAAACCATCTTTTAGCCCAAATGAAATGCAAGCCTTAGTAGAAGAGCTAGGAAATCTTCGTAAAAACAAGTAAAACAGATCTCAGAGGATCTGTTTTTTCATTTAATCCTGTTCAGTTAAAATAATGGGACCGTCCTTTGTGATGGCAATGGTATGTTCATATTGAGCAGAATATTTACCATCAATCGTACGTGCAGTCCATCCATTATCATCCATCTTGGTTTGATACTTTCCGACGTTGACCATTGGCTCAATGGTAAACACCATTCCTTCTTTAATTCTAGGACCTTTTCCAGGCAGTCCGTAATGTGGTACATCTGGTTTTTCATGAATGACAGCCCCAATTCCATGGCCGATAAAATCCCGAACAACTGAAAATCCTTCACCTTCAACATACGTTTGAATTGCGTGTCCAATATCTCCGATTCTATTGCCAGGGACAGACGCTGCAATTCCTTTATAAAGTGCTTCCTTCGTAACATTTAATAAATGTTCAGTCTCCTTTGAAACCTTACCAACAGCATAGGACCATGCAGAATCAGCCAGCCCGCCATTATAATTAACAACCATATCAATGGTGACAATATCACCTTCATTTAATGGCTCTTTTCTAGGAAAGCCATGGCAAACTTCATCATTAATACTTGCACATGTAGCATATTTATAGCCTTTATAGCCTTTCTGCTGTGGAGTTGCCTTGTGCTTGCTTAGGAATTCGTCTACAAACTCATCAATCTCCCATGTTGTAATTCCTGGTTTTATCAACTTTTTTATTTCCTTATGACATAAGGAAAGAATTTCTCCTGCTTTTTTCATCGCTTCAATTTCACGCTGTGATTTTAGAACAATCATGACTTCCCAACCTTTATTATTTATTTATTTATTTATGAATTCTTATAGAATTGGAAACACACTTTAATAGTATCGTTAAAACGCCACTTTTTCAAAAAATATTCGATAGTTGGAAACTTTTTTGTTATAATAAGTTGTTCTTAATATGGAACTTTTTCATCGTTTCTGATAAAATTATTATAGTAATAATTAATATATTAGGTGTGTGAGCTCAATGATAGGTGATCGTGTTAAAAAACTTCGTTTAGAAAAAAAAATGTCATTATCAGAACTTGCAGAGCAAGCAGGAGTGGCTAAATCTTATTTAAGCTCACTTGAAAGAAACCTGCAAAGAAATCCATCGATTCAATTTCTTGAAAAGATTTCTTCTGTATTACATGTACCTGTTGATCATCTAATAAATGAACAGATTAATAAAGAAGAATTAGATAGTGATTGGATGAATATTGTCAAAGAAGCGATGGATTCAGGTGTCTCGAAAGAACAATTTCGCGATTTTATTGAATTCAATAAGTGGCGAATCGGTCAGAATAATAATGAATAAAGAAAAGCGGAAGGCGCCCGCCTATCGGCGACAAGCATAAGACGAGCCGGCTGAAAGGTTGGTTTTTAATCTTTTGGACAGATTGGCTGTAGAGCCGCGAGCCGATGGCGCCTGGAGCTGGACAAGTAAAAGAACAAAGCATACTACCATGATTTCGTAGTATGCTTTGTTCTTTATGTATCTTAGCGATTCTTTACTAGTACTTCTCTAACTTCTTTCTGATGGAGAAAATCTAAGATTGTTTCCTTTGATAGACCTAGTTCTTTTGCTTCAACAATAAGTGCCAACCATTCTGCGTCCATTCCATTCATCATACTATCCGTTATTTCCACACTCATTCACTCCTAAAATACAAAGTCGTATTCCAGGTAACCCGGCCATCATAGTATGTATATCACACCTTAGATCCTCGGCTTTGCGTCCCCACTTTTCAATGAGTTTGCCTTTTTCTGTTTCAAATTACCCACAAATCTTTGATTATTCAGTATATTCAATAGAAAAGTCTCCGGAGTCCTAATCCCTAAAGCCTATACTTATTATATCTAGTACTTTTTTAGTAACGTGTTGAATTTTGTCAGAAATTTCTATTTTTCAAACCTTTTTTTCACACAATATATTCCAAATTTCTACAAAATTCCCCACCAATACTAAGAATATTATAAAAATTTCATCTCTACTTTGGAAGATTAATGGAAAATACGAGGGGTAAAAGTCGAAATTAGGAATTTTTACCCAATGAAAGTTTTTGTGAAACACCACAAAAAGACTAGAAGCTGATATGAAATTTGACTAATATGTGACAATTGACATTCACTATAAACAACATTATAATATTCTAAATATTAATAATATTAAGATAATGGTGGTGAATCTATTTATGACAGCCATTCATGTATTAAATTACGCAATACCCATTGGTTTTATGATTTTTTTCGGTTATTTAATTGACCGGATGTGCAGCCCCGCTAAGTCTGAAGAAAAAGTTAGTGAGGAATAAATCTTCCTGCTTACACTGCCTGCTAATAAATTTCATTCATTTGGGAATGATACATTCGAAGACGAAAGGAGTGTTTGATTTGGCACGTGGAGAACATTTTAATCATAAGAAGAAAGGTCACCCTGGAAATTTACCGAAGGATAACCAAGTGGTAAAACATTCAAAGGATGCCATCGGTGATGAGGAATTCCTTGTAGTCAGGGAAGCATTTAAGAATAGAGTTGAAACAGAAGAAATAGAATGACAAAAGGCGTGAAGTTTCACGCCTTTTTTATTTACTTCACATTATCAAATTTTTGAATGAGCATCCTTAGGTCCAAACCTTTTAGACCCACTGCGGCCCTCTCAATATCTTTTGAAAAGATTCGATCTTTTTTTATGGAAGGTACAAGCTCTCTTCCTTTCTCATACATTTTTTTGGTCTGACTGGCCATTTTCTCTACCCCGCGTATTTCAACCGCCTGCATCGCACAAATGAATTCAATCGCCAGCACTCTTCGTGCATTTTGAATAATTTGATAGGCATGCCTTGAGGCAATGGTCCCCATACTTACATGGTCTTCTTGATTTGCAGATGAAGGAATGGAATCGACACTTGCCGGATGGGCGAGTGTTTTATTTTCTGAAACCAACGAGGCCGCTGCATATTGCATAATCATAGCACCTGACTGTAAACCAGGTTCAGGACTTAAGAAAGGCGGCAGGTCGTTCAACTGTGGGTTTACTAATCGCTCAATTCGTCTTTCAGAAATATTGGCAAGCTCCGCAACAGCAATTTTCATAAAATCCATTGCAAATGCAATCGGCTGACCATGAAAATTTCCGCCAGAGATAACTTTTTCTCCATCATCGAATATTAATGGATTATCTGTAGCTGCATTCATTTCAATTTCTAATTTTTCCTTAACATAATCTAATGCCTGCCATGATGCTCCATGAACTTGTGGAATACATCTTAGCGAATAGGCGTCCTGAACACGATATTCTCCTTGGACTGTTGTTAATAAACTATCACTTAGATACCTGCGAATTCTTGCCGCAGTATCTATCTGCTGCTGATAGCCCCTTGCTAAATGAATTTCCTCAGCAAAAGCATCAATGATTCCGTTCAACCCTTCCATTGTCATTGCCGCAATAAGTTCACTTTCAAATGCTAACTGCTCTGCTTCTAGATAGCCAACAACTCCCATTGCCGTCATCGCCTGTGTCCCGTTAATCAGCGCAAGACCTTCTTTTGCCTCCAAGGTGATTGGAAGAATTCCTTCCGTTTGAAGTGCATGAATCGACTCCATCCGATTGCCTTTGTAAAAAACTTCTCCTTCCCCAATCAGCACTAATGCTAAATGCGATAACGGCGCCAAATCTCCGCTTGCACCAAGTGAACCCTGCTGAGGAATAACCGGTATGATTTCAGTATTAACTAGTTCTAAAAGTTTCTCAATCACAATTGGCCGTACTCCTGAATACCCTTTTAAAAGTGCATTCGCACGTAAAAGGACCATCGCTTTTGAAACAATTTCTGGAAAAGGTTCACCGATGCCACATGCATGAGAACGAATTAAATTAAGCTGTAAATCTCTGACATGATCCTTTTCGATTAATACATCGCTAAACTTCCCAAATCCTGTATTAATCCCGTAAACTACCTTTTGTTCGGAAACAATCTTCTCGACCGCTTCACGGCTCTTTTTCACGAGACCCATACTTTTTTCAGAAGCAAAAACCTTTTCGTTGCGATATAAAACTTCCTTCATTTGTTCCATCGTTAAACTTTGACCTGTTAGCATAATCATATTTCTCACCTCTACCACTTTAATAGAATAAAGAAAGAGGCTGGATTCCATATCAGATTAGATTTGGAGTCCAGCCTCTTTTATTAACATTTGTTCATTTAGTTTTGTTTTGGAGTGTCTCATAGGGTTATCATTCCATTCCTACTAATTTCGGTTGTTCGCGACTAATTTTGGCCATCCACAACTATTTTGGGTTATCCGCAACTATTTCCGGCTATCCGCAACTATTTTCAGCCATCCGCAACTATTTTCAGCCATCCGCAACTATTCTCGGCCATCTGCAACTATTCTCGGCCATCTGCAACTATTTTCCACTATCAGTAAAATTCTATTATGTTAATAATTATTGTATGTGATAAAAAGTCTGTTTGTCAATAAAATAGTCTGAATTTTAGCACAATAACACTTTAGCACAATAGTAAATAAAAGTATTTGATGTACATTCTACAAAAAAAGTGGTCCTGCAAATGGCAGGACCAATTAACAACTTGCTTAACCATTATTCCTTACTTTAAATTTAACTTCTTTAAAGCATCTGCCAAAGCGGTGTTTATTGGCTCTTCTTCCTTGTTTTGGTTTTTCAGGTACTTTTGCACTGTACGTTTGTCTACTTTACCGCCAGATTCCTTTTTTCGGCGTGCTTCGAAAGCAGATAGTTTCTCACGATGTCCGCATTTACATGCGAAAACTTGGCCCTCGCCTTCACCGCGCAGCTCCAGTTTTTTACGGCATTGCGGGCAGCGCGCATTTGTAACACGGGAAACATTTTTCCGATGTCCACATTCACGATCCTGGCACACAAGCATTTTGCCCTTTTTCCCATTCACTTCAAGCATTGGTTTTCCGCAGTCCGGACAATTTTTGGTAGAGATATTGTCATGCTTATACTTTTTATTACTGTTTTTTATTTCAGCAACAATTTCTTTTGTATATTTTTTCATTTCGCTTATGAACACGTCTTTTTTCAACTTTCCATGGGCAATTTGTTCAAGCTTTTGTTCCCACTGGGCTGTTAATGCAGGAGATCTTAGTTCTTCAGGCACTAAATCCAGCAATTGACGTCCTTTGGAAGTAAGGTGAATGTCTTTGCCTCGCTTTTCGAGTAAAAATGAATTAAAAAGCTTATCAATAATATCAGCGCGTGTAGCTACAGTTCCTAATCCTCCAGTTGATTTTAATGTCTCTGCAAGTTGTTTATTATTGGTTTCCATATACTTTGCAGGGTTTTCCATTGCCGACAGTAGTGTTGCCTCATTAAAACGGGCAGGCGGACTCGTTTGACCGGATGTTTGGGCGATTAATCTCAGGTTAAGAGTATCGCCTTTTTCGATGCGGGGTAAAATCTGTTCCTTCAGGTCGTCTCCTGCATCCTCATCTTCAAAGCGATTCTCGTATACTTCTTTCCACCCTGTAGATAGGATGGTTTTCCCCCTTGCTATAAAGTTCTCTTCGCCGATTTTTGCACGAAGAGTTAACTGCTCATACTCAAATGCCGGGAATAACACAGCTAAGAATCGTTTAACCACTAAGTCATAAATTTTCCGCTCTTTATCTGTGAAAGCTGAGAAGTTTACATAGCTTTCGGTTGGTATAATCGCATGGTGATCGGATACTCTGCTGTCATCCACAAACGCTTTCGATACTTTTATCGGCTTGCTTAAAATCTTATTAGTTAAGGGACGATACTCTCCTACTCCACAGGCCCTCAAACGTTCCGGAAGCGTTTCTACAATATCTGAAGATAGGTAACGTGAGTCAGTACGAGGATAGGTTAAGACTTTGTGCTGCTCGTAAAGTTTTTGCATAATATTTAACGTTTCCTTAGCAGAGTACCCAAAGATTTTATTTGCATCGCGCTGCAATTCGGTTAAATCATAAAGTCCAGGAGAAAAGGATTTTTTCTGTTTTTTCTCAATTTCTTTTATAATTGCGGGTTGTTTACCCAGCTTTTTTACAATTCCGTCGACTTTCTCTTTATCAAAGCTTCTGCTGTTTCCTTTTGCATCCTGCCAGGTCAATTTTAAATTGTCTGTTGTCTGGGCTTCGATTCCGTAATACGTTTGGGATTTGAAGTTTTTAATTTCATCCTCACGTGCCGCTATCATAGCAACCGTTGGAGTTTGAACCCGGCCGCAGTTTAGCTGGGCATTAAAACGGGTAGTTAATGCACGTGTTGCATTCAGACCGATATACCAATCCGCTTCAGATCGGGCAACAGCAGAAGCAAATAAATTTTCATAGGCTTTGCCCGGCTTCAAGTTCCGAAAACCATCTTTAATTGCTTTATCCGTAACGGAAGATATCCATAGACGCTTTGTAGGTTTATTAACCTTTGCCTTAGCAAGTATCCATCTTGCAACTAGTTCACCCTCACGGCCGCTATCTGTTGCAATAATTATCTCCTCGACATCAGAGCGTTGCAGCTGGCTTTTTACAGCATGAAACTGCTTACTGCTTTGCTTAATGACTACAAGCTTTAGCTCATTTGGCAGCATCGGTAAATCTTCTAATTTCCAGGTTTTATATTTTTCGTCATAACTTTCAGGATCTGCAAGGGTAACTAAATGTCCCAGCGCCCATGTAACAATATATTTATTTCCTTCTAAGAAACCGTTTCCTTTTTTATTACAATCCAATACTCGCGCTATATCTCGAGCGACAGAAGGTTTTTCAGCTATAACTACACTTTTTTTCATTTATAAACATCCTTTCGGTAACGCATTGTATAATAATATAGCATATTATAACGTTAATTACTTAAATCGCATTGCTAACCAAGCTTTGTGAGTAGAACGAATATGGGGATATGTACATTCATTTGTACCTATCTTTTTTCTTGTATTTAACTCTATTTGGATAGTATGATAGTTAGGCAATTATACATAGCGAAATGAGGTACACCATGAGGATTAGAGATTGGGATCCTAACTTAAAGGTTCGCTTATTTAGCGAAGCCATGATGAACATTACGTTTTGGATGTTCTTTCCGTTTTTGACAATCTATTTTGCTGAGGAGTTTGGTAAAAATAAAGCAGGGTTTCTGCTGGTATTTTCACAGATTTTCTCAGTATTGGCTAACTTAATGGGCGGGTATTGCGCCGATCGTTTTGGAAGAAAAAAAATGATGGTACTCTCAGCCATCGGACAAGGACTTTCCTTCATAGCCTTTGCCTTAGCCAGTTCTCCTTGGCTGGAATCTCCATGGGCAGGATTTGTTTCCTTCGCGATTGCTGGCGTTTTTGGTTCATTTTATTGGCCTGCCAGTCAAGCAATGGTTGCAGATGTAGTTGATGAAAAGGATAGAAGCAATGTATTTGCCATTTTCTACACATCCATTAATATCGCAGTAGTCATTGGTCCTATTTTAGGGGCAATTTTTTATGTGAATTATCGTTTTGAAACTTTACTCTTTGCTGGTATTGTATGTATTTTACTTGGCTTAATCTTAGCAAAATGGACAAGGGAAACTGCACCATTACAAAAAGTCGATTCCTTGGAAGAGGATCGTAAGTGGTACTACTTCTTACAAAACCAATTAAAGGATTACACATTAATCATAAAAGATAAAACATTTCTTCTCTTTATTATCGCAGGCGTATTAGCAGGTCAAACATTTATGCAATTAGATTTATTATTTCCTGTTTACATGAAAGACGTAATCGACCTGCAAACTCTGTTTTCAATTGGAGACTGGTCATTCACTGTTAAGGGTGAACAAGCCTTCGGAATTGTGCTTGCAGAAAATGGATTTCTCGTTGCATTACTAACAGTTGTGATTACTAAATGGATGGGCAAATATAAAGAACGAAATGTATTCGTGCTTTCATCTGTTGTCTATGCTATTTCCATCGTACTATTTAGTCAGACCCATTGGATTTGGGGATTTATCATCGCGATGGCTGTCTTTACCTTTGCGGAACTTATGGGAGCCGGAATTCAACAAAGCTTTGTTTCAAAGCTTGCTCCCGAGCATATGAGAGGGCAATATTTTGCTGCGGCAAGCTTACGATTTACAATCAGCCGTACTATCGCTCCATTATCAATCCCATTAACGGTTTTGATAGGATATGAATGGACATTTTTCGTTCTATCCCTGCTGGCACTTGCTAGTGCAGGATTGTATTGGATTATGTTTTATTCATTTGAGAAGAAAACTGTGTTGGATCCTAATTAGGATCCTTTTTTTGTTCAAAAAACTGTCAATAAATCGTACTAAAATGTTCACAATTACCCTATTTACTAGTATAATTAATTTGTAATCGGTTTCTAATATAAGGATGGTGGTATTAATGGAATTATCTCAATTTATGTCCCCCACTTCATGGTCCGGTATTATTACATTTTTAGTATTATTTTCTGCAGGTATTTATTTTAATTTAAAAGTATATGGCAGTAAATTAGAGTAGAGAGTAACTTCCCTACTTATTTTTTTGCCTAATTTTGAGCTCTTGAGCCTTTTAACTGTTATCAGTTTCTTTTTAACAATAAAAGGGATAAAATATATAAGGAAGATTCTGAAAAGGGAGACTAAAAAATGAGTGAATTTCAAAATAATCTAGAGAAATATGCTGAGCTTGCTGTTAAGGTCGGCGTTAATATTCAGAAGGGTCAAATTCTAGTAGTAAACACGACCTTAGATTCTGCAGAGTTTGTCCGCCAGGTTGTGAAAAAGGCCTATGAAGCTGGTGCAAAGAACGTTGTCGTTAATTGGAGCGATGATGTGGTATCAAGAACTAAATATGAATTAGCACCAGATGAAGAATTTACTACATACCCTGTTTGGCGTGCAAAGGAAATGGAAGATTTCGTTGAAAAAGGAGCCGCTTTTATGGCCATTGTTTCTTCCAGCCCGGACCTTTTGAAAGGAATTAATCCTGAACGTATTTCTAACTTCCAAAAGGCCGCTGGAACAGCACTTGCTAAATACCGTCAAGCAGCACAATCTGATAAAGTCAGCTGGACAGTAATTGCTGCACCATCACCTGCTTGGGCAAGTAAAGTATTCCCTGATGCACCAAGTGACCAACAAGTTTCTTTACTGTGGGATGCTATCTTTAAAGCCGTTCGCGTCGATACGGAAAATCCAGTAGATGCGTGGAAAAAACATGATGAAACATTGCATGAAAAGGTTAACTATTTAAATGAAAGACACTATCAAAAGCTTCACTATACAGCACCGGGAACAGACCTAACAATCGAACTACCGCATAACCATCTTTGGGTTGGGGCTGGCAGTGTAAATGAAAACGGTTTTGAATTCATGGCAAATATGCCGACAGAAGAAGTATTTACCGTTCCTTATCGAGAGGGTGTAAATGGTACAGTTGCCAGCACAAAGCCATTAAGCTACGGCGGAAATATTATCGATCGGTTCTCTGTAACCTTCGAAAATGGAAGAATTGTTGATTATAAAGCCGAAGAAGGCGAGGAATTCCTAAAACGTTTAGTAGAAACCGATGAAGGTTCTCATTATCTTGGTGAAGTGGCACTCGTTCCTTTCAATTCACCAATTTCACAATCAAATGTTCTATTCTATAATACATTGTTTGATGAAAATGCTTCAAACCACTTAGCAATCGGAAGTGCTTATGCGTTCTGTATTGAAGGCGGAAAGAAAATGTCTTCTGAAGAGCTTAAAGAAAATGGGCTCAACGAAAGTATTACACATGTTGATTTCATGATTGGTTCAGCAGAAATGGACATTGACGGTATAACTGCCGATGGAAAAACAGAACCAGTATTTAGAAAAGGAAATTGGGCCTTTTAAATAGTATAATGAATGGAGCAGCTTCTAAATAGGAAGCTGCTTTTTACTGAAAAGAATTTGGAGGTTAAAATTATGTTAAATGAATTTAAGAAGTTTGCTATGAGAGGAAATGTGATTGATCTCGCTGTCGGTGTTATTATTGGCGGGGCATTCGGGAAAATCGTATCCTCGCTAGTGGCGGATGTCATTATGCCGATTATCGCAATGCTCGTTGGAAGGGTCAGCGTTGCCGACCTGGCATATAGGTCAATTAAATACGGTGTATTTCTCCAGTCGATTATTGATTTCTTAATCATTGCCTTTTCCATTTTTATGTTTATAAAATTCCTTTCTCGTTTTAAAAAGAAGGAAGAGGAAGTTAAAGTGGAGGTTAAAATGGACAGGCAAGAAGAACTTCTTGCTGAAATAAGAGATTTATTGAAGGCGGAAAAAGATTCTTCTCGATAAAATGAAACATCTTGACCTCTTCTTCGTATATTCTAGATATAAATATATTTTCGAGGTGAAGAAAAATTGTATACACAAACATCTACTGAATTTTTACCTTCTGTTATAAGGACGTTTGCTCTTTCACTTGCCATAGCCTTTGTTGGTACAATGGCAGGCACCTATGTACCGCCGGCATTATTTTTACCCTTGGCCATCCTTGAGTTTGTGCTGCTGATGATTGCCTTTTTCTTTAGACGTAAAAAAGCAATTTCTTATACTTTCCTTTATATCTTTACGTTTATTTCAGGAGTTACGTTATACCCAATTGTTTCCTATTATGCACTGAGTGCTGGGGCAAATGTGGTAATGATGGCTTTCGCGACTACCACTGTAGTTTTCACAGGTGTTGCAGTATATGCGACTAAATCAAAACGTAATTTCTCCTTTTTAGGCGGATTCTTACTTGCAGCCCTGCTCGCTTTGGTCGTAATTTCCATCTGGCATATTTTCATGCCGTTAAGTTCAACAGCTATGCTGGCTTTCTCTTTCATCGGTGTAGTGGTCTTCAGCGGTTATGTATTGTTTGATTTCAATCGTATGAAGCATTACGGTGTAAGCGCTGAGGAAGTTCCTTTGATGGCATTAAACTTATACTTAGACTTTATTAATCTGTTTGTAAGCATTTTACGAATCTTTGGGATTCTATCAAGTAAAGATTAGGTAAATAGTAAAGCCGGGGTTTATACCCCGGCTTTTTTCATGCAAAAGATTGGAGCTTCGGCCTCAGGTGCTCCTTCCCCCTTTTCATTCTAGTTTTAACTGTAGATATTGGTATATTCTTTCTTTTGGATATTTCAATTAAGCTAAGGTCTTGAAAATAATAAAGAAAAAGTGCAGATTGATATATTTCCGGTAACGTCATTACACTTTCAGTCAATTTTTCGGATGAGTATTTATGGAGGACTTCTTCTTCTGGAAGTGGAGGAGCTTCCACTGTCGCAGAGTAGGAGTACACCTCCTCCTTCCAAAACTGTTTTGTTTTATTTTCTTTTCGCCAATAATCTCGACACTTATTTCTAGCTATAGTAAATAACCAGCCTTTTAATCTAGAAGGTTCCTTGATAGTCTGAAAAGCCATGTAGGCAGATATTAATACATCCTGGTACAAATCCTCTGCTAGTTCCTTTTGTTTTACCAAAGAAAAAATATAATTAAAAATGGCTTTCCCATGTTCTTTCACTGTGTCTTCAAACAAATTAGTCATTCTATCCCGCATTTTCTTGTACCTTCTTTCCTATAACACTTCTTATATTAATAGACGGAATAAAAATGGCTTACCCCTACACTCTTGTATCCTATTTTACTAATTATTTTTTTGAACAAACCCTTTCATAAAAATCGAAACGCCAATACTTTTACAAATGCTTAAATAATGCATGAGTGCCAGTAAAACAGATCCAGTGTTCATGGCAATAATTACACCCTCCATCCTCCATTCTGGACGTGCTGCTAGGAAAATAATGATCGCAAAGGACACGATTGTCGACCAAATGGCATGAATAAAGGTTTCTTTTATAAGTCCCAATCCAATTAAAAAGGCCTGCATTGGCATAACAAAAAAGTGAAATAAAAAAAACGGCCATAGCATTTGTAAATAAATCGCAGCAGTCGATGATTCAAAGAAAATGGATGTTAGCTGAGGGGCAAAAATATAAAAAGCGACAACTGCTGGCACCCCATAAAGAAAGGTAAGCGTCATGACTTGCGAAAGCATTTTTTGCAATGTGGGGTAATCTTTATTGGAGTGCGTTTTCGAGACGGCTGGTATTAAGACTGTCATTAAGGAATGAGCAATAAAAGCTGGGAAAAAGCCGATTGAAACGGCAACCCCCATTAGCATGCCAAAATGTTCAGTTGCAATGGCTTCTGATAGTCCAGACCTCACTAAAGCAGCCTTAATTAAGAAGGGCTGTATCGCACCAGTAAGTGCAGAAAATAACCGTAATCCTGTCGTTGGTACAGAGACAGCCACTAAATTTTTGCGGACAGCTTTACGATTTAAATTGGAAAAGGGCATTCTTTTTAATTGCTGAAATTGACTTATTAACATGTAGCATAAGTAAAGAAACACAGCAATTTCACTTCCAATAAAGGAAGCAATGGCAATTAAGACAGCCGATTCTGAGTCAAATTCGAAGAAACGGAATAGAAGGAACAACAAGACAAGCTGAATGGATTTCCTTAGAAAATTAGCTATCGCGATTTTCCCCATCTGATGCCTGCCCATGAAATAACCTCTGGCTACCGAGGTAAAGGAAATAACAGGGACCAGCAGAATAATGAGCCATCGTGTATAAGGATGGTATCCATTAAATACTGAAATAAAAGGAATTAGAGCCATGGCTGCTACCAATAGAACACAGGTGAAAATTATCGTAATGGTAATAGCATGATAAAGGATGTTACGATGGAATTTTTCCTCTTTTTCTGCAACAAATTTAGAGATTGATACCGGCAATTCAAAGCTTGATAGAAGAACGAGCAGATAAATAGAGGGAAGGATAGACATATATAAGCCTAAACCATGCTTGCCCAACTCTTTTGCGAGTATTAAATTAACTAATAGTTCAACGCCTTCTCCTAAAAAAGCGGAGAGGGCTAGAAATAATATTCCTTTGTAGAAGATAGCCATTTGTGAACTCCCCTTTAAAACAATCTCACTTTTAATAAGCTATGAGACAAGTTCTAAGATTAGTAGGGAATTTTTTCGCGGCTGTGTAAAAGGTTAAGGTGAATGTTGATTTCCGCTCCCAGGCGCTTCGCTTTCCGCAGGCGTTGCGGTGAGCCTCCTCGGCGCTAGCGCCTGTGGGGTCTCACCAGCTCCGTACTCCTGCAGGAGTCTCGCGCCTTCCGCTCCAATCAACATAATAAAGTATTAGTAACACAGCCCATCAAAAAAAGGACTTCTGCAGTCCTTTTTTCTACTATCTATTTTATTAAGGAATGTTTAAAGGCATAGATGACTGCTTGGGTTCGGTCTTGTACGTTTAGTTTGCTTAGTATATTGCTTACGTGGGTTTTTACTGTTTTTAGGGCGATGTATAGTTCATCTGCTATGTCTTGGTTTGTTTTTCCTTCTGCCATTAACATGAGAATTTCCATTTCACGGCTGGTGAGTTCTTCATGTGGCAGCTGTTGGTGTTTCTGGCGCATTTTTACCATCATTTTCCCCGTGACTTCAGGTTCAAGAACAGATTGACCATGATATGTAGCGCGGACAGCATTGGCAATTTCATCTGCTTTTGAAGTTTTTAGCATGTAGCTCGTTGCACCTGCTTCTAGTGCAGGGTAAACTTTTTCATCGTCTAAAAAGCTGGTGACAATGATTACTTTAGCTTCTGGCCAGTTTTCAATAATTTGTTTTGTTGCTTCAATCCCGTCCATTTCTTTCATGACTAAATCCATTAGGATAATATCTGGCCTAAGCTCAAGAGCCAGTTCCACACCTTTTTTCCCATCAGCAGCCTCACCGACTACTTCAATATCTGGCTGAGCCGATAAATAAGCTGAAACTCCAATCCTCACCATCTCATGATCATCGACAAATACTACTCTAATCATTTACACCATCTCCATTTGTCATAACAGGTACCTTTACTTCCAGCCTCGTACCCTTACTCTGTACACTAATTACCTTTAAGGTGCCTCCAACTTCAAGTGCCCGCTCATGCATATTCTGCATGCCATAGGAACCAGCCTTCATGGTATCGACTTCAAACCCCACACCATCATCCACAATTCTTAATATGACTAGATCATCCCGCTTTATCAATAAAACCTCAAGTTTATTTGCTTTTGAATGCCGGAGCGTATTGGATACCGACTCTTGCAGAATACGGAATAGATGATCTTCAATCCCCTTATCAAGCGGGAATGCTTCCACTTTCCATTTAATTTCCATGGTTACTTTCTGTGATAATTCGATTAATAGCTCTTCAATTCCTTCTTGCAGTGTTTTATTTTTTAGCGCAACTGGACGCAAATGAAGAAGCAGAGCACGCATTTCAAGTTGAGATTGATGGATCATCTCTTCAACCATCTTCAACTGCTTTGCTTCCCTATCATCCTCATTCGTGCTTTGCTTAGTTGTATTAATGGCAGACATCATCATCGAGGCCGCAAATAATTGCTGACTAACCGAATCATGTAACTCACGGGCAAGCCGATTTCGTTCCTGTTCAATTATTTCTTGTATTCTTGCTTCTTGATCCTCCACTTTTTCTGTAGCCAATCGTTGTGAAAGCTTGGCTTGTTCAGAAATTTGTCTTCCGATCTTGTCAATTTGATCTGCAATCCCTTGCATTTCTGCTATCGATTGCTTTCCATTTAATCCGATTTGTTTTCCCTGCTCCAACTGATGTAAGGAGTTTTCAACGGACTGGAACTTCCTTCTCCAGAAAATACCTGTTATGATGCCAAAGATTATCCCAATCGCAATGCTGAAGGAAGGGATAAAAATAACAAATGGGATATCCATGAAATCCCGATTCCAAGCTTCTGACCAATCTGAAATGGGAAAAACAATGATAAAGGCAGCCGATACAACGAGAGCAATAATAATTGAAAAGCCGATATTCCAAATAACTTGCCTTTGGATGGTGCTCATATCCGGCTCACCTCAAGATTTCCCACCAGCATGGATGTAAGTATTTTCACCTTTTGCTCTGCCTGATCATAGCCTGCTGTTTTAAGATGGAAGGCCTGGTTAAATACTTGGGACTGATAATTATCAAGAACAGTTGTAGAACCAACCACACATGAGTGATGAACACTTACTTCAATATCATAAGGGACTTGAATTTGAATATTTCCAATGACATTTCGAATAAAAATGATTGTTTCACCTTTTGGTAAAACGGTATTACTAAGGTCAATGATGGTATCACCAATGCCTGATTGAATATTTATATCGTTCCATTCATAAACACCACTTGGCGTTTTTTGCTGTCCAAAAAATATATTTTCAAAGAGCGGCTTGCTCTTAATGATCGTTTCTGATTGTGGGACCTGCTCTGTTTCTTTGATATCCAATGTAATCTTATTAGGATTCTTTTTCGAGTTAGAATATTGAATAATTAAGTGCACAAGAATAGCCAGTAACAAAAATCTAAAAGTCATCATACTAAACACACTGATTAAAAGAAAAATAATTCCGGCATAGAAAAGACCTTTCCCACTTTTCTTCCCTGATCTTTTTCTGCCTAAATAAATCAATCCACCAGAAAATAAAAGGGAGAAAATAAGACCACTGTTGAAAAATAAAATCTCTAGCAGGAGAACGACAACTCCAATAACGACCAGCCATCCTGTATAATCATTTTTCGCATTTTTTAACATTCGGCCCACCCTCCCTCTGTTGGTTTGTTTCTATACTTATGGCCAAAAAGGTGCAACATTGCGCACCTTTCTAGAATACCATGTTTTGGTTATTAAATGGACTTGCTTTCTTCTAATTTCATTTCTTTTTCTAATTGAGCAATTCTTGCATCAATAGTATCGCGGTAATAAGAGCTCTTCACTTGATGCTCTAGACGGTCTAAGTAATTGTCAATTTCTTGAAAACGTGCAGCTGCTTTATTAGTATCAGTATTTGAGTCCAGCACCTGATTCATTCGATGATTAGCACGTGTTACATTCTCACGCCCCATTAATTCTAAGCGTCGAATCTGCATATCTTTAAGCTTATGCTTCATTTCCTCATATTTTCTTTCCAGTTCACCAAGCTGGCCTTTTACTTGCTCGAGTGAAGACGCTAGTCGCTCCACGCGGCCTGAATACTGCTGGTGTTGTGCTGAAGCAAATTCATACAGCTCCATTTCTCCTGCTTTAGAAGCAATCTCAGCCTGATACTTTCTCTTTTCTGCCAACTCTGCTGCTTGAGAATATTCTCTTGTGAATTCATCTTTCAATGCATATTGACGTTCCAAAAGCTTTCTAACCTTTTCTGTTTCCTGCTCACATTGGCGAAGATATTGGTTTAGCAGGGCAATAGGATTTTTCTTCTCCTTTTGGTCAACTGCAGCATGTAGATCAGCCATAATAGTATCTTTAATTCTAGTTAATAGGTTTGTCATTTTATATCTCTCCTCAGATTAGTTTTTATTTAATTCGTTCCATTGTTTTTCAAAGTTTACAAACGGGTCAGAGTCCTCTTTTTCAATTGTTTTTTTACTGCTATTCCAGTTTTTATATACTAGATAAAGTACATAAGCAGCAAGAACACCAATAATGGCAGGTGCATTATGGATAGAGGCCATTAAGACAAAAAATCCGATAATCCCTAGAACAATCTTACCTCCAGTTGTTTCAGCCTTTAAGAACTGCTTAAAAATGAAGTAAAGGGCAGCAAGACCAACCAGTAATCCTATCATCGGACCTATTGATGAAAGTACTATGATCGCTGCGATACCACCCGCTAGTAGTAAACCAAATTTTTTCATTTTGTTTTCCTCCTTTCTTTATCTTGATTTCATCTTACCTCTAATCCAAATTTCTCATAACGAACCTCCGCTTTATTTTCATATCGGTCTCTAGACGTAGAAAGGGTCAGTCCCTTGATAGGAACTGACCCTCTTGCTGCTTATTTAGAGATAAACATTTGTGTCCAATAATGTCTTTGCGATCCGCCCTTCGCGTATCCAACACCTATATACGTATAATTTCCATTTAAGATATTCGCACGGTGCCCAGGGCTATTCATCCACGCACGAACAACCTCTTGTGCAGTCGTTTGACCGGCAGCAATATTCTCAGCTGCTGCACGATAGGAAATTCCAAAGCTTTTCATCATGGTGAAAGGACTGCCATAAGTAGGACTAGTATGGCTGAAGTAATTTTTATCCCTCATGTCCACTGATTTATAGCGGGCCACTCTGGAAAGCTCCCAATCCTGAGACAATGCCCTTAATCCATGTTTGGCTCGTTCTTGATTCGTTAATTGAATAACTTGACTTTCAATGCTTTTCTCCGCAGCAATAGTCGGAATGGTAACCTTATCTCCCGGATAAATGAGGTTTGGATTTCTGAATTGCGGATTCGCTGAGATAATTTCAGAAATCCCAACCTGGTAACGAACTGCGATTTTCCATAGTGTATCGCCTGGCTGAACGGTGTAAATCTGTTGAGCAAAAGTAATGCTCGGTATACAAATTAATGAGAATATAAGCAACAAAGTAAACCAAAATGATTTTTTCATTTTTTCGCCTCCACGATATATATTTTTGATTTCAGGTTCAAAATATACAGAGTGTCAAAATAAAATTATTTTTAAGTTCGGAGGCTAACGTGTGAGAGACATTTCATGGATTACCTATGTCATGTTAATTTTGGCGAGTTACCGATTAACCCATTTAATTGTT
The DNA here is from genome assembly GCF_019749295.1 of Neobacillus niacini. Lineage (GTDB taxonomy): Bacteria > Bacillota > Bacilli > Bacillales > Cytobacillaceae > Neobacillus > Neobacillus niacini_D. The sequence continues at coordinate 176,741 of NZ_JACWFG010000018.1, read as the reverse complement.
TTTGATAAGATTACTGAATTTATTCGCAGGCCATTTATGAAGAAGGTTAAAGTTGAAACCAATCATGGTATTGAAACAAAGGAAGTACCAAAAGGCATGTTTGGGTATTTATTGAAATGTTATTGGTGTGCGGGAGTTTGGAGTGCCATCTTACTTGGAGGGGGATATTTACTTTTTCCTCAAGTGACCTTTGTCTTTATTTTGATTTTATCCATTGCGGGCGGCCAATCCATTCTTGAAACATTTGTAGGAGTAAATATTAAAAAAGTGGATTATTATGCAGAATTAGAGAGAAAGAAATAGTTTACAGGAAAAAAACTCCCCCCTTCGCATAAACATTAGCAAAGGGGGGATTTGAATGGCTGAATGGTGGGTTACTGCCATTGGGTTTATCATTTGTCTTGGTTTTGTTGGGGGTATTTTTGTATACTTTTTAAGAGAAACACTTAACTCTGAAGACTCCACCCGTATTGATGCGGTAAAAAAAGAAATTGATTAATGGGTTTCACAGCGAAACGAAGAACCTTGGAATCCCAAGGTTCTTTTTTAAAGTGATTTTTCAATCGCCTGTTCAAATTGCACAATTATATCATCAGCATGTTCGATTCCGACTGAAATTCGAACAACCTCTTTTGTTATCCCTAATGCTTCACAGGCTTCCGGCGGGAGCGATCGATGTGACGTAGTAAGTGGATGGGACACGGTTGTTTCAACTCCAGCAAGAGTTGGAGCAATTTTAATCCATGCTAACGAACGGAAAAAGTCGTTAATATCGACAGACTTTGATAGTTCGATGGTCACCATTGCACCATATCCATCTTTTTCTTGTTCAAATGGGTAATAGACTTTTTCAACAAAGGTATTATGCAGTAATGCTTCTGCTAATTTCTTTGCATTGCTGGACTGTGCTTTCATCCTCAATGCCAATGTCTTTAAACCACGGCATGTCAGCCATGCTTCAAACGGACTAACATTTGTCCCTAGGTTCACCACTTTTGCACGTGCGCTGGCAACTAAATCTTCTCTGCCAGTGAGAACTCCAATGGTTACATCACTGTGTCCCCCAATATATTTGGTGGCACTATGAACCACTAAATCAATTCCCATTGAATAAGGCTGACAATGATAAGGTGTCGCAAATGTATTATCAACTAAAGTATTGAGTTGGTGCTTATGGGCTAGTTCTACTACTCCTTTGATATCCTCCACCCGTAACAATGGATTGGTAATGGACTCTGTGTATAGCAGTTTGGTGTTGTCTTTTATCGCCTTCTCTACTTCGGCTAAATTATCAAAAGAAACAAAGCTCGTTTCAATCCCAAATTGGTTTAATTCCTCTTTCAGCATATGAAAGCTGCCGCCATATAAATCATCCGCAGCAATGATATGGTCCCCGTTTTTCACAACCGCCAAAACTCCTGCTAAAATAGCTGACAAACCTGACGATGAGGCTATACCAGCCGGCGCGCCTTCGAGTCTTGCAACAGCCTCTCCGAGTTCATCTGTATTTGGATTCCCCACTCTCGAGTAAAGATATTGACCATTCCCATGATAAAATCCTTCTAGTTCATCGAGATCTTTAAAGGAGAATGCAGAAGTCTGATAAATTGGTGTAACTTTACTCGTAATTTTACTATTACTTTTCTTCCTGCCATGTAAAATTTCTGTCTCAAACTTCTTCCCCATACCAGCACCCTCTTCTTAATTTACAAAATAGTTATTATATTGAAAATATCAATACCTGTATCTTTCGTCAATCTAAATTTATTCCCAAATAATATTTTTTAAAAAAGGTAATCCTTACATGATTTCACGGCATTTGGAAAAAATAATCCTATGAATATATTATTGGAGGTAAACATATGAGCTCAACAGATAGTACTCATCAATTCCCAAGAACATACTGGCGTGAAATAGAGCTTCCATCCTTTGAAAAATTAAATGAAGATATAACTGTAGATGTTGCGATTGTTGGGGCTGGAATTACGGGAATAACGGCTGCGTATTTACTTGCAAAAGAAGGTGTAAAGGCAGCCGTTATTGAGGCAGGAGGAGTACTGAATGGTACTACCGGGCATACAACTGCCAAGCTTACTGCTCAGCATGGATTGATATACGATGAATTAATCAGTCATTTTGGTGAGGAAAAAGCAAAGCTATATTTTGATTCTACCTCCAGAGCGATTCAATTTGTTGAAGCTGCTGTGAATGAGAAAGGGATAGATTGTGATTTTAGCAAACAGGACGCTTATGCTTATGCCTATTCAGATCAATACGCCCAGAAAATAGAAACCGAGTGGAAGGCTTATCAAAAATTAGGAATTGATGGTGATATTGTAGGAAATATTCCATTTGATATCCAGATAAAATCTGCTCTTCTAATGCGTAATCAGGCACAATATCACCCCTTGAAGTTTTTAAGAGGTCTGCTTGACGAAGCTGTAAGTGCAGGCTGTTCTGTTTATGAGAATACGACAGCTCAGACGATAGAAGATGAAGAATCTTCACAGCCAAAGGTAGTGACAAAGGATGGACATCGAATTACTTGCAGGCATGTAATCATTGCTTCCCATTTTCCATTCTACGATAAACCTGGTCTTTATTTTGCAAGGATGTACGCAGATCGATCATATGCTATTGGGATAAAAACAAATAAAGAGTACCCAGGCGGAATGTATGTCAGTGTTGATAGCCCGTCTCGGTCTATTCGATATACTCCGTTGAAGGAGGGAAATCTTCTTATCCTTGGAGGTGAAAATCACAAAACAGGACAGGGTGTAGATACTCTGAATCATTATCTCGCTCTAGAGTCCTTTGCTAAAGAGGTATTTGACCAATCCGAATATCATTATCGCTGGTCAGCACAGGATTTGGTAACCTTAGATAACGTACCGTATATTGGGCCCGTAACAGCAAATAAAGAGCATATTTTAGTTGCAACCGGCTATAAAAAGTGGGGAATGACCACAGGAATAATGGCTGCGCATTTACTGACCGATTATGTTATGAATCGCGATAATCCATCTAAGGAATTGTATTCACCATCACGTTTTGATGCCGATCCAGATGTAAAATCATTTATTTCAACCAATGCGGATGTAGCCAAGCATTTAATTAAAGGAAAGCTTGAGTTTGTTCCAAAAGATCCAGGGGATTTGAAGGATGGAGAAGGATCTGTCGTTATGCACAATGGAAAACGGGCAGGTGCCTATAAGGACGAAAACGGCAAGCTCTACATTGTTGATACGACCTGTACCCATCTTGGCTGCGAATGTGAATGGAATCATGCTGAAAAGTCATGGGACTGCCCATGTCATGGTTCTCGCTTCTCGTACGCAGGCGATGTAATTGAGGGTCCCGCTAAAAAGGCACTAAAAAACGTTGGGAATGAATGAGTTTTTGGATTTCTAAAAAGGTACCAGCAAATAAAAAAACGCCTCCTGAAATTAGGAGGCGTTTACTTTATTTACCATGCGGGCGATTTCGTTTTAAATCTTCACCTGTTGAAAACTCAACAAGTTCAGCACTGTTTTTCATTCCCTTTTTACGATTGTTATTTCTCTGGGCATTGGCATTACCGAGTTTCTGTCTTCCCATACTATCAGCTCCTTTTAGAGAAATTCATAAATAGTATGAGTGAAAATAAATGAAGTTATTCTCCCCCAAAAACTGGTGGCTTGCGGAACTTTGTTAATTGCTCAAAAGCATAAGCCGCTTCAATCAACGTCGGTTCACTATAAGCGCTTCCTGCAAATGTAATTCCAACAGGTTCTCCTTCAGGCGTATAACCAGCAGGAACCGCTATCGTTGGATAACCAGCTTTGCCGCTAATATGGGAACCTTCTTCACTTGGAAAAAGAATCGCATCTAATCCATATTCGTTAAGAGCATAATCAATACCTCTCGTAGTTGAATGGTAATAATCAAACTCCAGAGCCTCTACATACGCTGCTTCGGTTAAAGAACCACTAGTACTTTCGGATTCAATTAATACCGATTGCCCATACTTAAGCATTTTTTCTTCATTTTCACGATTAAATTGAATTAGATCCTTCAACGTTCTAATTGATATTGATGGATGAAGATTACTTAAATAGGCGTTTAAGTCAGGTTTAAATTCATAGGTTAAGACATCATACTGCCACTTCGCATTTACTGATGGAATTTCAATTTGTTCAATGATTTCGGCACCAGCGGCTTCCAAAATAGCTACAGCGTCATGAAAAATCTTTTGCTTTTCTTCACTTAACGGTTCGATGAATCCATCTATGGCAATGCCAATTCGTTTCCCTTTAAGTCCATCTTTACGTAAATGTTCAGTAAAGTCCTTTCCAACTAGCGGGTTACTTCTAGTGATTGGATCCTTCTCATCTCTTCCTGATAAGGAATTCAAGAGTATGGATGCATCACTAACACTCCTTGCCATTGGCCCGGCAGTATCCTGTGTATGGGCAATCGGAATAATCCCTCTTCGGCTGATAAGACCGAGTGTCGGTTTAATGCCTACTAATGAGTTTTGACAGGATGGATTTAAGATTGATCCAGAGGTCTCTGTTCCAACCGCAGCTGCCGCCAAATTGGCAGCAACCGCTGCTCCAGAACCAGAGCTGGAGCCTCCAACATCAAATTGTCCAGGACCATAAGGATTTAGCACCTGACCTCCTCGTGAGCTGTAGCCGCTTTTCATTCCTTCGGCCATAAAGTTGGCCCACTCTGTCATATTCGTTTTACCAAGGATCACAGCGCCTGCTTTGCGAAGCTCTTCAGCCACATAGGAATCTTTGAGCGCTATAGAATTCTTTAGTGCTAAAGAACCTGCACTCGTATGCATTTTATCAGCTGTATCTATATTATCTTTTATCAAGATCGGAATACCGTGCAGCGCGCTCCGTGCTCCCGTATCCTTCCGTTCAGCGTCAAGGGCTGCTGCGATATGCAATGCGTCCGGATTCACCTCAAGGATCGAGTGGATACTCTTATCATAAACCGAAATTCTATGTAGATACATCATCACAAGTTCTTTTGACGTAAGCTCTCCGTTCGTCATCTTTTCCTGCATTTGCGTGATAGTGGCTTCCTCGAGCCACTCATCAAGGTATTTTTTTAACTTAGGATTTTCCATGCATTTCCCTCCCTAGCTCTTAAAATTCTATAAAAGTCGGTGAATTCCTTCTATCCAAAAAGACAGTGGATAAATCCCCACTGTCCTATAATTAGCGGCGTGCCTTTTGTTCCGGTTCAGCAATTAGCCCTTTAAAAAATATTCTCTTTTGAGGCGTTATATTTAACTCTTGGCAATATGTTTTTAATTCTCTTTCTTCCCGGTCGGTTACTAAGGAAATCACGATTCCATCAGCTCCCATTCTTCCGGTTCTTCCAGCCCTGTGAACATACTGGGCAATATCCTTTGGAAAATCCACATGGACTACATGTGTTATTCCCTGGATATCCAACCCACGTGCTGCTACATCTGTCGCAATCAGCATTTTCGTCTTGCCATCACGGAACGCCTTAAGCTCTGCCTGCCGTTCTAATTTCTTCATATCACTATGTAAAATTCCTGCTGACAGCTCTTTAAAATGGAATTTTTCTTTGAACACTTCAATTTCGCCTATATCATTTATAAATGCCAGGGCTTTAATATTTTCCAAGCGGACAATCTTTTCAAGCAGTTTAATCTTATCCCTTGGTTCCGCAACAAAATAAATATGTTCCACTTCGCCAGATGAAGCAAGCTCATCCTTTTCAATACGAATGACTTCTGGTTCCTTCGTCATTTCCTTCGCCATTTTCTCCGTGCCTGCTTTCATGGTAGCAGAAAATAAAACAACTTGGCGATCCCCTAACGTGGATTTAACAATACTTTGCACGGTGTTAAAATGCTCGGGAATCAGCAGTTGGTCTCCTTCGTCCAAAACGACCAGCTTCACTTCATGCATTTTTACTTTTTTCTGTTTGATTAATTCAAATAATCGCCCTGGTGTAGCAAAAATAACATGAGGACGCTTTTTTAACTTTTCAAGCTGACGCTTTACGTTCGCCCCGCCAATAATAGAGGTACCTCTAATCCCGCTGCCTTCTGACCACTTTTGAAATTCTTGATAAACCTGCATAACTAATTCTTGTGATGATGCTAATACTACAGCTTGCAGTGATTGTGATTGAGGTTCAATTTTATTTAATAATGGCAGTAAATAAGCAAGTGTCTTGCCTGTACCAGTTGGTGACTCAGCAATTAAATCTTTTCCATCAAGAATCAGAGGGATGGCTGTTTCCTGAATGGAAGTAGGCTGATGAAATCCTGACTTTTCCCAGTTTTCCTGCAAAAAAGGGCTTAAGTTATTTATCATATTTGACTCCTTTTTAATTCTCATTTCTACATATTATATCCATACATGCCTCTGATACTAACCTAATTAGCAAATTGTGTCCACAAAAAACCCATTCCTTAGCGCGGAATGGGCTTTATCCTTAATTCGTATACCGGCTATTTTTTGGAATGGCCATTTCTTTAAAATTTGCGGTTAAATAACGCAGGTTCTCTCTTAAGTCTTCACCTGTCATTGGAATTCCATGCCCAGTTACTGCTGCCTCTGGTTTTAACGCCTCCAGCTTTTTAACGGATTCATAGGCTGCCTCCCAATCTGTTGTGTAATATCTCGGAGGCCCGCTTATTTCTTGTGCTTGCGTTAATACCTTATAAAGTGACTCTTGTTTAACTGTGACGAATGCATCACCGGCAATTAAAGTACGATCCTGCTCACGAAATAAGGATACGTGTCCTGGTGTATGCCCCGGAGTATGAACCCAATTCCAGCCGGGCATATGTGGAATGGTGCCGTCTTGTGGAAAGGCCTCCACTTGATCCCCAATGTTAATTCCATGGTTTGGGAACATCGGAGACATCTTTGCCACCATTCCTGAATCTACACTTGGATCCCCTGGGGGATAATCTTTTTTTCCGGTTAAATAAGGAATCTCCAGTTCATGCGCATAAACAGGTACCCGCCACTTTTCTAAAAGTCCCACTAATGAACCTACATGATCAAAATGACCATGTGTCAAAATGATAGCACTTGGCCTGGCATCTTCACCGTAATGTTCTGCTATCAACGAGATAATTTCATCAGCACTCTTAGGCATACCTGCATCGACGATCACAAATTCCTTGTCATTCCCCACTAATGCAAGATTGACAATTTGATTGGTATAACAAAACACATCTGGTACAACAGCCAAACCCATGCCGCTCCCAATGGAGGTCATTGGAAGGATTGAACCTTCAAACTTACTATCCTGATTTTGCTCCAAAATAAATCCCCCCTGTTTTTGTTTATTATTTAACAAGGAGGAAGAATATATTAATCAAATGTTCTATTTGCTAATCTATGAATGGTTGAATGTATTTCCTCAGATTCAATAATAGCTTCATTATAGTTAACTTCAATTTTACCGCTGCCAGATATGATTTTTACCTTTTCAATGCCGTTATATCTTTTTATTTTTCTCTTAATTTTACCAATACACCCTGAGCAGGCAACATCATTTAAAGACAACTGAATCATACTCATTTTAATATCCCCTCTCAATCATGGCTTCTAGATTAAGCTTATAAGATTTTCGATCATAATACCTTGATTTACATCAAGGTTGATATGAATCACTTCAAAGTCTTTTTAAGAAAGATAAACTAGAGTATAGAATACTTTAAGGAAGTGGTTTACGTGTGTTGTGATCATTGCTCTCATGAATCATCCTGCCTCACGACTGTTCCTGTTTTTAAAGGACTAAATGAGGAAGATATTAAGCAATTACGAAAGGTAACGCACAGCAGAATGGCACAGAAGGGAGAATATATTTTTCGCGAAGGTGAACGTTCTAGTACGTTATTTGTCATTAAAGATGGGCTGGTTAAACTGACAAAAACGTCAGCTGACGGCAAAGAACAAATTGTACGGCTTTTGTTTCCAGGGGATTTCTTTGGGCTTTTTTCACTATTAAGAGATGAGAAACATTATATCAATGCGGAAACTCTCCAACAAACAGAGATATGTTCAATCGAGAAAAAGGACTTTTTAAAAGTGATGGAGGGTAACTCCGATATGGCGTTCCGCTTTTTAGTAGCTATGAACGATCGTCTATATGAAGCGGATGAATCCGTGGGGAATCTTAGTTTAATGGAAGTAGAACAAAGACTTGCAAAGGCACTTCTTCTTTTTCACGAAAAATTAAAAATAAAGAATGAGCCTTTTACGCTGCCCATCACGAAGAAGGATTTAGCCAGCTTTATTGGAACAACCCCGGAATCTGTAAGCAGGAAGCTTTTGACTTTTATGTCCAAGCATATTATTCATATGGAAGGTCAAAGGGTGATTCAGATTCTAGAGTTGGACCAACTGAAAGGAATAGCTGAGTTAGGTTAAACTTCATTTAATTTTATTGCCATGAGGCGAAAGTGTCCAGGTTCAATTTCATTTACAATCGCATTCATCCCCAAGGACTGAAAGGTCGCAATGAGTGGTTCACCACGATGTGGTAAATGAATTTCAAATATGGTACCCACAGGTGCTGATTTTACAAAATTGATAATTTCCCGTCGTGGATGTTCACCCTTTAGGACTCTCTCGCGAATATCTATGACTGCTCTTTGATTTTCTATTTGGAAGGTGCTCATCCTATTTCATCTCCTAATAAGTATGATTACTTCCAAGTGTAGCACCCATTTGTATCTAGAGTATTGATTTATATCAAGGTCAACTATGTTTTTATCATTAATAAATGAACGTATTGTGAACAATATCTTTAAAGGGATATAACGTTCTGGGATTGGTGGTAGAATGAAGAACAGTAAGATAACAATATATCGGAGTTGAAAATGATGTTAAATAAAATTACTCTATTTTCATTGTTATTGTTCTTTTTATTTGGAGCGAATGTCTTGGCACAATCCCATTTGGAAAAAAGTAAAGCATCACCTGCCCAAACTGAGGAAACTACTGAAATACAAACTGCCTCTGCAGATACTGAAACGGTGATGAAAGAACAGGTCACCATAACAAATGAAATTACTTCTAATGAACCTTCCGTGATGAAATATGTACTTCCTGCTATAATAGGTTTGATTATCATATTCGGCTTTGGAAGCTATTGGTTGATTTTTAGGAGGAAACATATCTAAATGTTTATTGCAGGTATCGTAAGTGAAGCATTACTTTATAGTTGTTTTTCATTATTAGTAGGAAGCTTTATTCTTAGTCTTATCCCCGAAACGGTACGACCGGAAATAAGGATTCCTAAAGTGCTGCTGCTATGCGCAGCATTGGGTATTGCACTGTTTTCATTTTTACCGGTATTAAAAATTGTTTTATATTTATATGAGGACTTAGGCTTAGGCTATACTTTTAAATCTGTATTAACGAATTTCGAGGTAGGCAAGACTTGGATTAGTACGGTAGTTATTTCGTTGATCCTGTTCATCTATCTTATTCCAATTAAACTTGAACAAAAACCTTTATTCTCTTTGACTGGTCTCATCTTTACACTAATCTTAATTGCTTCACTTGGCTGGTCCAGCCATGCAGCATCGTTATCTAAATTAGCAGGCTTTTTCATTCATACTGCCCACTTTTTAGCGATCACAACATGGGTTGGAATCTTGATGGTAGTCAGTTGGTTTTCACAGAACCATGATCATTGGCTGAAATTCTTAAAATGGTTTTCACCTGTTGCTATTTTATGTTTAGTCATTACTACCTTAACAGGTATATCGTTGATGACTTTTCACATGGAACTGACCGATTATGTTAGTGTAACGGCTATTCCCTATGGGCAGACATTATTAATCAAACATATCGCCATACTTCCATTACTGGCTTTCGCCTTTATCAATAGCTTTTTGATTCGGAAAAGGCTTCAAAAGGATCCATCATACAATCCGCTTCCATGGGCGAAGCTTGAGAGCGTGATTGTATTAATTGTTTTTTCTATTACTGGCGCACTTGGACAAGCTTCACCGCCGCATGAATTGAGTTCAATGATTAGGGCAGAAGGTGCTTCTAAGCTGTTTTCCTTTTTTCATCCTAGTCAAATAAACTTTCCGCTTACCTTCTCCCCTGGGGTTGGTTCAATCATCCTATTTCTAATAGCTATCTTTTTCCTGGCATTAGTCATTGTAATTTTTTTAAAGAAAGCTTCAAAAGTTCTGGCATTCCTTATGAGTCTATTGTTTATCATTTCTGGCTATATAGGATTTATGTTAAGTATTTCATAAAAGAAGCAGCGGATATTGATTCCCGCTGCTTCTTTTATGAAAGTGAACGTAACACTGCTCTTACCGGACTCCCATCTCCTTGGGCCAAGGCAAGAGGTAAGGCAATTAACTCATAATCACCAGGTTCAACTTTATCTAAAAGGACTGATTCAAGGATATGGATTCCATTTTTATTTAAACTATGGTGAGCATGAAGGTCCTTGCTGTCTATAGGATCGACAGATGGAACATCTACTCCAATGAGCTTAATCCCCTTTTCTGCTAAAAATGGTCCTAAATCTGCTTCTATATAAGGGATGCTCTCTGGAAATTCATTTGTGTTCTTCCAAGACGAAGTTTTAAATATTACTCTTTTGAATCCTTCCAAATTGATATCACTCAAATCCTTAGCTCCGATACTATCCTTCTCTGACATATCAAGCACCCTGACTGGACCAATGTACAAATCGAGGTCCAATTCAATGATTCTTTTTCCATTGTCATCAAAATGAAAAGGCGCATCCACATGCGTTCCTGTATGCGTACTCATTGAAAGGCTCCCTACATTCACAGAACCACTTTCGGCTTTTGACCAAGACACTTCATATTTAAAGGATGTATCTCCCGGCCAAACCGGCATTCCATTTTCTAGCCTTCTAGAAATATCAATTATTTTCATTTATCCCACTCCCCAGGGCAGCATTTTATTCGTCTATATTTAAAATATATTGCTACCGGCGGTGTTGTCAATTAATGAAAGGAACGCCAAAAGTCTCCAGCGTAATTAATGATGCTGCTTATTTCTTGAAACGGAATCGTAAACGTTGGGAAACCTGCAGCATAAGGGGCAATCTCGTATGGTTCAAAATAAACATTCACTGCCCCATCACTAATAAAGTATGGCTGGTCTGCTTTTATCCCTTTATACGTATCAGGGAAGACATAGGAATATTGATTATCATTTTTGATTTGTTCTCCAACAATCTTACTTATCACCTCTACATAATCTGCTTCTGGCTTAAATAAATCTTTTAGTTGATAAAATTTGCCCGATTTCAAATCTATATGGGCATATTTTTTTATTGGCATTCCATGAGCTGCACCAAAAGGATAATCATATCCATTTATCTCAAGGACTACTAGGTTATTCTTATAATAGCTTACGTCGAAATCGCCTGTGTAGCTTGATTCTAGTTGTGTATGATGAGGGATTGGCTTTACTCCGGAAAGGTCTTTCAATGTCTGATTAACGCTCTCCTGATTTTCAACACCCTTTAACTGTGGGTAGTAAACCAAATAATCTTTATTGGGTTTAAATTTGTTTTCGATAACAGAATAATGGTTGTTTAAAGGAATGATTGTATTCTGTTTCCATACTAACTTGCCTTTTTTATCAAAATAGAGAATTCGGAGATCAATATCTCCTTTAATTAAGGATGCTTCAAAAGCTAATGAACCACTGCCCTTAACCTTTGGAAGATAATCCACTCTCTGCCCCCTCTTGTTGATAAAGAAGGTAATTTCGTCATTATAGGCTGAAGCGATGCCTTCCTTAAAACTCGAAACACCATTATAGATAAAACCGGTATAAGTTTGACCGTTAGAGTCAGCAATTGCATACTTTGGAAACAGATATGGCTTTTCAGGATCCACCGACTTCCCTAGCACAAACATGTCTTCGCCAAGATTTAATAAGCTATTATAATGCGGTTTGATGATGAACTTCCCTTGTCGATCAATTAAACCATAATAATCATGATTATTGTTTTCTACAGTTACAATCGCTTTACCATCAATAAACGGCTGTACTCCTGTATATTTTGGCTCAATGACCACCATCCCTGACTCGTCCATGAAACCCCAGTTGGCTTCTTCCTGTTCCTTGAATGCCAGCATGCCTTCTCCATAATAATTTACAATAGTGTAAGGGTAGGATTTCAATACCTTTCCTGTAAGATCAATCAGCGAATAGCCATTCTCTTTGCCTTTTACTAGTGCTTTACCGTCTTGGAAGTCACTAGCACCTTCATAGGATAAAGGAATGACTTCGTTACCCCTTCTATTCAAATATCCAAATAGATATTCGGCATGCCCGTTATGATTGGCAGCCAATGCTCTGCCCTCATGAAAATCTCCAATGTGGAAATATCCTTTTGTGGTTATTTCTTTTCCACTTTCATCTAATACTTTGTACCCCTCACGATCAATAGCGACTGCCCTCCCTTCTGAAAAAGGACTGATTGTATCATATTTTGGTTTCACAATAAGATATCCGTCACTGTTGATGATTCCTGTAAGATTATTTAATTGAACAATCGCTAAACCATTTTCCTGAAAATCACGTGCCATTTCATATTTAGGCGGAAGAATAAAATTACCCTTTTCATTGATGTACCCCCACTTGTTTCCGCCAATACCTTTCACTGCTGCCGGAAAAAGATAAACCATTCTGGATAAGGAAAGCAGGTATGTAATCCAGTTTTCCTGTTCCATATTTCTTCTAGACATCACTACTACCCCATTTTATTTTTTGTTATATATATGAAAAAATGGGCAGGATGGAGCTTATCTGCAATTACATACAAAAAGAATCTATTTTGAATAAAGCTGCTTCAAAATAGATTCTTTCTTGTATGTTTATATAAAAACATAATTTTGTTGTAATTCTCTTAGAATATTTTCTTTTGTTTTCAATATTGCTTGTGTGATTTCATTTTTCACTTGAGGTGTTATGCGATAGGCCGGTACGCTTACGCTAAAAGCACCGTAGGTTTGGTTATTCATTACTAGTGATACACCTAGGCAATAGACATCTTTTTCACCTTCACTGTCATCTACAGCGTATCCGTTTCTTTTTATTTCCTCTAACTGTTTTAACAAAGCTTCCGAATCTGTAATCGTGGTTTCGGTAATTGCTTTTAGTTCCACTTTGTTCAAATAAGCTGCTATTTGACTTTCTGTCATTTCAGCAAGTACGGCTTTTCCCATTGCAGAGCAGTAAAGAGGCTTAGATAGGCCAATTCTTGAATTCAGACAGACGATAGGTTTATTCGTTTCCAGCTTGTTAACGGTTAATATCTCATCGCCTTCTAAGACTCCCAAGTGTATCGTTTCATCTAAATTATTTTGCAGTTCTTTTAAATAGGGATAAGAAATTTTGGAGATATCGAGATTCGCCAGATACTTGTTCGCGTATTTTATTAGGGCACTTCCCAGCTCGAATTTCTTAGTTTCTGGATGTTTCTTCACATAACCAATTAGAAGTAGAGTATCTAAAATCTTTAATGCGGTTGAACTTGTTAAGCCTGTTTCCTGTGCAATCACATTTAATGATTGTGGTTCTTTTTTTGCTGAGAGAACATCTAGAATACTCGCAGCCTTTATTAGAACAGTACCATAAGGTTGTTTAGCATTCTCCATTGCATTACCTCCCTTCGTAAGTAGCATTACGATTAAAATTTATTTTAGTGATAATTGTTTTTCTCATATTATACACCAATTTCAAACGTATTCCCTGCGTAAAAAGCAAAGAATATAGCTATTTTGGAATAGCTATATTCTTAATCAATGATTCTATTACATTTTTACTAGCGAACTAACCAGCCGCCATCGACAGGGATAATGGCTCCATTCATATAATCAGAAGCTTTGCTGGCAAGGAAGACCACAACACTTTGCAGGTCTGCTGGAGTTGCCCAGCGGCCAGCTGGAATACGAGAGGTTATTTCTGCATGACGCACTTCATCCTCACGAATTGGTGCTGTATTTTTTGTTTCAACATATCCAGGTGCAATCGCATTAATTTGTACATTACTAGCGGCCAATTCATTGGCAAATGCCTTTGTCAATCCAGCCACACCATGTTTGCTTGCTGTATAGGACGGTACAAATTTGCCGCCTTGGAAAGAGAGCATAGAAGCCACATTGATAATTTTTCCGCTGCCTTGTTCGACCATAACTTTTGCGGCCGCTTGGCTCAATAAATAAACAGCGTTTAAATTAATATCCATTACAGCTTCCCAATCTTCTTCTTTACCCTCAAGCAATGGCGAACGACGGATGGTGCCTGCATTATTTACTAAAATATCTACTCTTCCATATGTTTCTAAGCACTTAGAAACAATATCCTTAGACACTTGTTTATTCGTTAAATCGCCTTGAAAAAACTCAATACGGCGGCCTTCATTTTCAATGAGGTCCTTTGTTTCTCCCCAATTATTCCCGTGCGTGACAACAAAAAGATCGGCACCCGCTTTTGCTAAAGCAACCGCAAAACCTTGTCCAAGGCCAGTATTACCACCTGTCACAATTGCAACTTTACCATCTAATTTGAAATAATCTAGTGAAAATTGCTGCAAGTCATTCGTCATTTCTTATAGCCTCCCTCTTGTTGGTTTATTTTAATTCGTTCATTGGAACCATGTCCATATCTGTATATGTGATGTTTTCTCCACACATTGCCCAAATGAATGTATAGTCACTAGTACCGACACCAGTATGGATTGACCAGCTTGGAGAAATGGCAGCTTGCTCATTTGCAATAACTAAGTGTTTTGTCTCATCCGGTTTGCCCATAAAATGGAATACACGTGTATCTTCCTTCATATCAAAGTAAAGGTATGTTTCCATACGGCGTTCGTGTGTATGACTTGGCATAGTGTTCCAAGCGCTTCCTGGAGTCAGGATCGTGTAACCCATTTGAAGCTGACAGCTTTCACATACATTTGGATGAATATATTGATAAATAGAACGATGATTTAACGTTGCTGAATCCCCTGTTACCATTGGTTCGATCTTATCAATGCTGATTTTCACATTTGGATATTTATGATGAGCAGGAACGGAAACAGTATAGAATTTAGCTGGATTAGATGGGTCATCTGATTTAAACTGTAGATCCTTTGTTTCTTTTCCAATGTAGAATCCGTCTTGCTTTTTCATTGGTTCTTCTGTACCTTCAATCACGATTGATCCAGGTCCGCCGATATTAATTACACCAAGTTCACGGCGTTCTAAGAAATAAGTTACTCCTAATTCTGTTGAAAGCTCAATTGTTAATGGCTGGTCTGTTGGTGTAACACCGCCAAAAATCATTCGATCGTTATGGGTATACGTTAATCGAACTTCCCCTGGTACAAAAATACTTTCTACTAAAAACTCCTTGCGTAATTGTTCTGTTGAATAATGACGAATATCTTCTGGGCTATGTGTGTAACGAGTTTCCATTTTATTCACTCCTGTTAT
This sequence comes from Neobacillus niacini, assembly GCF_019749295.1. Lineage (GTDB taxonomy): Bacteria > Bacillota > Bacilli > Bacillales > Cytobacillaceae > Neobacillus > Neobacillus niacini_D. The sequence goes on along the minus strand of NZ_JACWFG010000018.1, from coordinate 161,248 downwards.
CGATTTATTTTAGCAGTGCCATTTTGAATTAAATTTTCTACTTCTTTTACGGTGAGCTTGAAGCTGCTTACATGCTAAAATGAGTATCAGCAGGTGTTGAAAGCCTTAACATAATTTCGCAAAAGTTCAGAAGCCTGCTCATACATTCACCATCTTAATTTCATGGTACCTATCTATATATTGTTTTGCCATCTTCGTAATTTGATCATAATCTCCTGTTTTAGCAGGAGCTAATAAATTTCCGCCTACGCCAACTGCTACACAGCCTTTGTTTATCCACTGCTCCATGTTTTCTAAGTTGACGCCGCCTGTCGGCATGATATTAACTTGTGGAAGCGGTGCTTTTACGGCATCCACAAAACTTGGTTCATATGTAGTCGCAGGGAATAGTTTAATAATGTCTACACCTGATCGAAGTGCTGTTTTCATTTCGGTTATGGTCATGCACCCAGGCAGATACGGTATACTATAAAGGTTACATATCTCCGCGATTTCCGCATCAAACATTGGGCTTACAACAAATTCAGCTCCCGCCATAATCGCGATTCTAGCTGTGACTGCATCAAGAACGGTTCCTGCACCGACGACAATAGAAGCGTTATCCTTATACTTTGCTGCTGTTTCACGAATGACTTCATCTGCTTGAGGCGTTGTGAACGTCACTTCTAAACCGGTAATACCACCATTTACTAGTGCATCTATTGTTTTTAGTGATTGTTCTTTTGTATCTGAACGCAGTACCGCAATAACACCGCTTTCTTCAAGCTTCAAGAGAATATTTGCCTTTTTGATGATGTTTACCTCCCTTCGTTTCTAAATAGGAAATGTAATTGTTTATTTGGAAATTCTATTTTTATTATATTGAACGTTTCTAAGTTTTTCAACTGATTTATTAAAATAATCCGAAAAACAAAAAAAGAGTAACCTGGTTATACGAATCCAGGTTACTCTTTTCCTTAATCAATATATTTAGCTTCGGGAATTAATATCTTCCATTCCTCGTAGCTGATAATTGTTTCCCAGTGCCCTGTTAGTTTAGCAAAGCCTACTATTAAGAAGAATGCCACAAAGAATGACACCGGTATAAACCATTTACTCACCTTTTTGTTTGCCACGGTCATATTCAAGGTGTCCTTCACCGGGCATGCTTCCACACAGGCCATACATGCCGTACAATTCAAGTTATTCACTGTTTCTACCTTGTGCACTTTTACTCTGGATGGGCACACCTTCGTACACATTTCACAGTTCGTACACGTTTCTTCATTTCGGCTAATCTTGGAAATTCTAAATATCGAACCAAGTCCGATGAACGCCCCATAAGGACAAAGGAATCGGCACCAGAAATTTTTATAGAATAAAGATAGGACAAACATTAAGGTGAGAAACCCAATTCCAAAAGCGCTGATATCTAAGAAAAATGTCAGCATTTTTACATCAGATATTTTGTTATAAGGTTCGTTTAAGAAAGAAATTGCACCGTACGTAGGCATAACAATTACCATTCCCAAGAAGAAAAGCAGTAATAAATACTTTATTGGAGTCAGCAGCCAAACGAGCCAGGCGGGTACTTCAAAGTTTCTTTTGAAAAGTTTCTTGCCCAATCTGCTAATCCATTCCCCTACACTTCCAATTGGACAAATCCAGCTGCAAAAAGTTCTTTTAAAAAGAAGAGCACCGCCAACAAAAAAGCTTAACAAAACAAGTCCTGCTGGATGGATTACATCGAAATCTCCTGTAGTGAGCCATACCTTTAATGCCATTAAGGCACTGATTGGCAGGAATCCTTCAACAGCGGATGGTCTTTCCACAAAAGGTGTTTCTCCAAGACTTTCAAAATGCATATAAAATTGATAAAAACGGACACCGACATATAGTAAAAATAACAGGAATACAGCTTGAACGACGTACCTTGTTATTTGAACCGGCTTTCTTTTTATCTGTTTCTTGTACCAGTTCATTGACTTCATTACGACTCCCCCCAATCTTCTTCACCTTAAATATAAGGAACGAAGTAAAATTGGGGATGTGATAAAAGTCATTAAGAATACCGTTTTCATAAAGAGTTCACAACACTATCCTCAAATCAGACAAAATTAGACTGTAATAAGATAAGGGTTGCCGTATTCGTTAACGTTCTACTCCAAACACTATGTTGTTCTGCTTTCGTGCTTCTTCTGTTACGCGCAATACTTTTTTACTCCATTCCTTCAGTTTCTCATACTCTTGATCATTGTTTGTTTCAATGATTTCAGCGAATTTTATGCATTCATAGACCATGTCTTTGTCTTCCTGCGCCACACTAAAGAGTTCATGCTCTTTTGAACGACAATCTATGAATTTAATTTCGGAAATGGGCGCGGCATCTTCTAAGACAAAGGTACCCTTTTCTCCTTGGATCTCACACGGAAGGACGGAATCAGAAATCTTTGAACAAAGAATGGTACAAACAAAGTCTTGATACTCTAAAATCAGTGTCCCGCTGCCATCGACGCCGCTGCGCAATATAACTGGATAATAGGTAACCTTTTGCGGTTCACCAAACAATCCTATAGCTAAGAAGAGAGGATACACCCCTAAATCTACTAAAGCACCTCCAGAATAGGTACTTGAGAAGATATTTGGTTCCTCGCCTTGCAAAAACAAATCGTAGCGTGAAGAATACTTCATATAAGGAAGAATCGCACTTCTTAGATTTCCTGCTAAATGAAGCTTTTCTTTTAAAATTTGGAAGTTGGGAGTATGAATATTACGAATGGCTTCAAATAAATATACTCCATTCTCTTCTGCTGTTTGATAGGCTTCCGTCATCTCAGCAGTATTTGAAAATATCGGTTTTTCACAAATGACATGTTTTTTATTTTTTAAAAAAGTAAGTGCCTGCTCAAAATGAACTGAATTGGGTGAAGCAATATAGACAGCCTGAATCTCAGGACTCTTTGCCATTTCCTCCAAATCGGTAAAATAGTGTTCTGCATTATATGTATGGGCAAGTTCCTTCGCCTTCTCGACTGTTCTTGAATAAACACCCGTTAAATTGAGTTTTCCGCTGTGCTTTGCTGCTTCAATAAAGGAGGCTGTAATCCAACCTGTTCCAACTGTGCCTAACTTAATCATTAAAAAAACCCCTTCCATTACATCTTCAAGCTTATATTGTAGCTTTTTTGCATTCTTTTTACCAATTTCACTATTTTTCTAAAGAATCTTTGGGTACAATGGAAAAATATCATAATTTATGTTATTTATAAGTAATAGATGAAAGAAAGAGGTTGAATAGAGTGGACAATCTAGGTTCTAATTTTATAAAAGATGTTATGATTAAGGATTTGGAATCCGGTAAGCACGATAAAATTATCACTCGTTTCCCTCCAGAGCCTAATGGATATTTACATATCGGTCATGCTAAATCCATTATTATTAACTTTGGATTAGCGGATGAATTTAACGGAAAAACCAATTTACGATTTGATGACACGAATCCGTTAAAGGAAGATGTCGAATATGTTAATTCCATAAAAGAAGATGTAAAATGGCTGGGATTTGAATGGGATGACTTATTCTTTGCTTCCGACTATTTTGAAGAAATGTACAAACGTGCTGTACTGTTAATAAAAAAAGGCCTTGCTTATGTGGATGACCTTACTGCAGATGAAATCCGCGAGTACCGTGGAACATTAACTTCTCCTGGTAAAGAGAGTCCTTACCGCGTGCGTTCCGTTGAGGAAAATCTTGATTTATTTGAAAGAATGCGCAATGGAGAATTTGCGAATGGACAAAAAGTTCTTCGTGCAAAAATTGATATGAAATCTCCTAATATCAATTTGCGTGATCCTGTCATTTATCGAATTGCTCATGCAACACACCATAACACTGGTGATAAATGGTGTATCTATCCGATGTATGCTTTCGCACATCCTTTGGAGGATGCGATTGAAGACGTCACCCACTCGATTTGTACGGTCGAGTTCGAAGACCAGCGTCCACTTTATAACTGGGTAGTGGAACAATGTGAAATGGACAGTAAACCGCAGCAAATTGAATTTGGCCGCTTAAACGTGACCAATACAGTAATGAGCAAGCGAAAACTGAAGCAGCTGGTTGATGAAGGTTTTGTGGATGGCTGGGATGATCCACGGATGCCGACCATTTCTGGAATGCGACGTAAAGGATTCACTCCAGAGTCTATTCGTAATTTTGTCCGTGAGACAGGAGTTTCGAAAGGTTCTGGTGCCGTTGATTCCCAAATGCTTGAACACTTTGTAAGAGAAGACCTAAAGCTTAAGTCTCCACGGACAATGGGAATTCTAAATCCATTAAAAGTAGTGATTACGAATTATCCTGAAGGACAAATCGAGTTACTTGATGCCGAGATAAACCCAGAGGTCCCAGAAATGGGCACAAGGAAAATTCCGTTTTCACGTGAAATTTATATTGAAAAAGATGATTTCATGGAAAATCCTCCGGCTAAATATTTCCGCCTCTTCCCTGGTAATGAAGTACGCCTGAAAAATGCCTACTTTATTAAGTGTGAAGAAGTTATCAAGGATGTAAACGGAGAAGTGATTGAGCTTCGCTGTACTTATGACCCGCTTACCAAGAGTGGCACCGGCTTTACAGGACGGAAGGTAAAAGGAACCATTCACTGGGTAGAAGCAACCAACTCTGTTCCTGCGGAGTTTCGATTATATGAACCACTAATTCTTGATAAAACAGAAGACGAAAATGACGCGGAAGAGGGAAAAACCTTCCTTGACAACGTTAATCCAGAATCGCTGGTGGTTCTACAAGGTTTTGTAGAGCCTAACATGAGAGAAAGCAGGCCGCACGATAAATTCCAATTCTTTAGACATGGCTATTTCAATGTGGATCCGAAGCATACAACTGTTGATAAGCTTGTCTTTAACCGAATTGTATCCTTAAAAAGCTCATTTAAGTTATAGGCTGTTTATTCCTTGTTGATCTCGTGTAGTTGTGAAAATTCATAAGCGGAGTAATTCCGTCTAATGTATATAGAGGAAGCAAAATAAGCTACTTTAAGCGGAGATATTCCGGTTAACTGCTCTAAATAACACAAAAACCAACGATTTGATTCATATAAGCGGAAAAACTCCGCTTATATGTAAGGAAATATGGGTATCTCCCTATTTAGCCGGAGTTTTTCCGTTTATTTTTTCATACACAGTGAAAACAGCATTCAGTTATAACATCGCAAAATAGAAGTAGAACCAGGCGCAAACACCTGGTTCTATTTTTTATGGTTTTGGGCTGGATGGGACTTCCAAAATAATCCTTGTTCCTTTACCTGATGACGAATTAATAGTCAGTTCACCACCTACAGCACGTGTTCTTTCGTCCATACTGAACAAACCTACGCCTCGGGACTGGGAATTCACATCAAATCCCTTCCCTTTATCCTCAATCATCACTCTAATACTCTGATCCATTTCCCTAATTGTCACAGCTGCCTCGGATACTTCCGCATACTTGCGGATATTTGTCAGTGCTTCCTGAATGATACGGTATATCGTTAACTCAATACTTATATCTAAACGGCGGTTCAGCACACATTCAAAATAAACATCAATGCCATAGTTCTCAGAAAAACGTGATAGAAAGGACCGAATAGCCGGAACAAGTCCAAGATCATCCAATACGGATGGCCGCAGCTCCCATGATATATCCCTTATCTCTTCAATCAACTGAGTTGCTTCCTTTTGCATTTGGCGGAGCAGCGGATGTTCTAATTCTGACAGTAAACGATTAATCGTTATAAGGTGGCTATATAGATTTTGTCCTATGCCATCGTGTAAATTTCGGGATAAGCGTTTGCGTTCTTCTTCCTGAACGTCAATAATACTAGTCATCATCTTTTGAAGTTCTTGTTCTACTCTTTTCCGCTCTGTAATTTCATGACGAATAGCCAAATATTGATAGGGTTTCCCCTTATCATTTAAGAAGGGGACGATGGTAGTATCCACCCAATAGCAGCTTCCATCCTTGGCTCGGTTCTGGATTTCACCCTTCCATACCTCACCGGTACCAATCGTTCTCCACATTTCTTTAAAAAATTCTTCAGAGTGATATCCAGAATTCAATATCCGATGGTCTTGCCCTATTAGCTCATCCTTTGTAAATTTTGAAATTTGGATGAATTGTTCATTTACATATGTAATAGTTCCTCTAGAATCTGTTATCGCTACAATGGAAGATTCATCGAGAGCAAATTTAATATCCATTAATTCTTGAATCGACTTTTTCAATTCCAGCTCAAGACTGGTGAGTTCATTTAGTGTTTGCTGACGATCTATTTCCATGACTTAAGCCCCTCCGCCTAAGATGTGACTTCTTAAGAGCTGCTCAAGCGTTTTTGCCGACTCTTTCACCTTTTCCTGCACCTGTTCAGGAAACGAGTATGAGACCCTTTTTCCAACGAGTAATACACCTTTTGGAGAGGTATTGAAAAATAATGGGACTGCATAGCAGGAAACCAGTTTTTCAGCAAGCATAATAGGATGGTCTGTAACTTTTCCATAAATTTCATTCGGAAAGTCGCTCATCATCATTGGACTGCCGCTTGAAATGATTTTTCCAGCGATTCCTTTTCCAAAACGGACGGTTATTCTATTATATTTATCATTAAGGTTACCTGATGCATAGTGCCAGCGTACGTCTGGCCCTACTTCATTTTGAAGAGCAAGGGCAACGAAATCACAACCAACTTCCTCAAGCAGCTGATCACAAACTGCCATAACACCATGATTTTCTCTTATTTCCGTCATACTCAAGTATTCTCCTTATATTCCATAACCTAGCAAACCCTTTTTAACCGCATATTCAACCAATTCTGGTCTTGTCTTCATTTGTAGTTTTTCCATTAAGTTACCTTTATGAGTTTCTACCGTTTTTACGCTGATAACCAATTGCTCGGCAATTTCTTTATTTGCATAGCCTTTAGCCACAAGCGTGAGAACTTCTTTCTCTCGTTCAGATAATAGATGGTAGGTATCTTGGCTATCTTTAATACTCCCCAAGTATTCTTCCATTAATCTTTTAGTGGCGGCTGGATGGAGATAAGCATTTCCCAACGAGACAGACTCAATGGCTGACATAAGCTCATCATGCGGTGCGCTTTTTAAAATACACCCGGATGCCCCGGCTTGAATAGCTCTGAAAAGGTATTCTTCATCATCGTGCATCGTTAGAATTAGGATATTTACATTGGGCATTAGTTTTTTTAATTCGGATGTTGCTGATAATCCATCTTTGCCATGAGGCATGCTTAAATCCATGACGACAACATCTGGTTTAAGCTTCATGGCTTTTTTTATGCCTTCATTGCCTTCTGAAGCTTCACCAATTACTTGCATTTCGGGATTAGAATTTAACAGCATTGTAAGACCCATTCTTACAACGGCATGATCATCAACTAATAGGATTTTAATCAATTTTAACTCTCCTTCCCTTCCTATAAAGGAAGAGATATTTCAACAGATGTACCTTCTCCTATTTTAGAGGATATTACACAATGCCCGCCAGTTAGAAGCATTCTTTCCTTCATGGCTGCAATTCCTAATGTAACAGAAGTTTCTTCTAGTTCACCTGTTACAAATCCACCGCCGAAATCAACAATCGTAATCTTTAAGGTTTCTTCATTCCACACAAAACGCATTTTTACATTAGATGTATCTGCATGTTTAGCGATATTTGTAAGTGCTTCCTGACAAACGCGAAAAACCGCAACACTTTTTTGCTCTTGGATTGGTTTCTCTTCCCCAATTGATTCTAAATCAACAAGAACTCCAAATGTCGAGGTATATAGTTTTATATAGCTCTTTATTGCCGGCAGTAAGCCAAGTGTAGTTAAGGAAGGGGGATGAAGCTCCACTGAAAGCAATCGAATCTCTTGTATCGTCTTTTCAATCAACTGAGTCATTTCATGTAAATAGTTTTTCAAATGGTGCTCACTTAATCCTGCTTCAACAAATTGTAATCCAGTTAGAATACTAAATAAATTTTGTCCAACACCCTCGTGCAGCTCCATCGAAATACGTTTAATCTCTTCCTCTTGTGATTGAATAATATAAGAACGAATTTGCTCCTTTGAGACAGACTGCTCCATACTTAACCCCCGTTACCTTTTATCTTTAATCTAAACTGTTTGAAATGTATAGGTTAATCCGCTTTCTAGGTCAGAGGCGAAAAAACTAACCTCTGATTGACTTATGTTACTGATAAGAGGAACAGCTAAAAAATACACGGAATCAAAATAAAAACGAATATGCGTATGATCCGGACAGAGTTGTATTTTCCTTATTGTTTTTTTAATCTTTGGAGCCTGATCTCCACCCTGCTTATCTTCAATAGATATTTCCATTGTTTCCCCAACAAATCTCTGTAATTCATCAATACTAATGGGTGCCACAGCTGTTACATCCTTTCTTCACTGGATAGATGAACATCTTGTAACCCTGCAGGTATTCCCAGAACTTTGAATCTGCATGCTCCTCAATGAATAAAATAGTTTCTTCTTCAGAGGCCCAATCACTCATGCCTTTTACTTCAGCAATGACCATCTCAGCACCCTCTACTGTCTTTTCTTCAAGGAACCAGTTCAGCCGCTTTTTCCCAAACAGGTTTTTCAATAATTCATCAATGTCCGCAGAGAATTCACCTGTTTGTTCTCGTATAAAACAAAAATCTAAATACGTTTCACTATTCATTGGTATTCACACCTTTTTTATAGATAAGGAATGCGAAAGGGAACAGGATTATATTAATAACACCTGCAACAATTGTGTTTGTATAATTTTCATAAAAATACTGGTGAACCATATATTGTGTTGCAATAATATTCATAAATAATACCGCTAAAAGGAGTGCAACACTTACGTAACTACGCTTCATAACGTTTCACCCCAACGGCGTAAACAGAACCGTTTTCTACTTTCACATAAATCTCAGGGAGCGGGCGTCTTGGAGGACCAGCTGTAGGTGCTCCTGTTTCAACATCAAATTTCCCGTGATGGCATGGGCAAAGCATTTCCTTCTCTTCCTTTTTCCAAAATACCGGACAGCGAAGATGTGTACAGGCATTTTGATAGGCCACATACTTTTCTTCAGAAAGCCTAATTAGGATCGCACTGTCATGCTCACCAGGAAAATGAAAATCTACGGCATCACCTACTGGTATAGATGTTACATCAGTAATTTTTTGCTTAGGGTACTTTTTATCACCTAATCCGTTCAGCTCCTTCGCTGCCAAGACTCCCCAAGGAAGAGATGATACAGCGAATACTCCGGCGGCTCCTACTAACGTTTTCATAAACCCTCGGCGGTCAAGTTTTCTTTCATTATTGCGATTGATATTATGTGTATAGTTATCTTCATTGAACGGGATTTTATTATTTTTATCTGTCATGAGTTAATCCCTCCTAAAACAATTTCGTGACACCCTGCAGGATTCCAGGGAGATTCACTCTAACATTGGTTTCGCCTTCTAAGTAAGGCATACTTGTAACCCATTTACCATTATCTAAATTAAATTGCTTTTGTTTTGCTTCAATTTCCTCATCGGTTAACCATTGCAATGTATTTGATGGACATACACTTGCACACATCGGAGGGATCCCATCTTTTGTACGGTCGATACATAGATCGCACTTATACATTAGATTTTGCTCGGTATCGAACTTTGGAATTCCATAAGGGCAGGCAATGGTACAGTTTTGACAGCCAATGCACTTTTCAACAAGAGCCGAAAGAACGGCTCCTGTTTCATGAATTTGGATTGCTTGCGCCGGACAGCTTCTCGCACATGCTGGATTCACACAGTGAAGGCACATCAGAGGCATTGTCTGACGGTTAACAAGCGGGTTAACATCGTATACATAGTTACGGTTACGCTCCTCATGCCCGCCGCACTGTGTGCAGGCAGCCAAACACGAGCGGCAGCCTATACAGTTTTCAAGTTCAAGATATAACCTCTTTTTCATTTACTGCACCTTCTTTAGTTCTAGTTTTTCAATCTGTGCTGCGCAGGCTTTAAATTCCGGCATTCTTGACATTGGATCAAGAGCAGCAATCGTTAAGAGATTAATAGATTTATCGTGTCCAAAATGGTAGGGCACAAATACAGTATCTTTACGGATAGCTTCCGTGATTTTCACTTTATATTCAGCTTCGCCTCTTCTCGTAAATAGGCGAACGTATTCTTCATGTTCAATGTTGTATTTTGCTGCTGTCACAGGGTGAACTTCCACATAAGGTTCAGGACACATATCACGCAGGAACTGAATTCTGCGAGTTTGGTTACCTGATAGGTAATGGTAAACCACCCGTCCGGTTGTTAAACGAAGCGGATATTCTTCACATGGCTCTTCTGCTGGCGGACGGTATGGCAGTGCACAAATTTTCGCCTTTCCGTCTGGATGATAAAACTTTTTATCTAAGAACATATGTGGTGTTCCTTCATCCTTCTCATCTTTACATGGCCAGAATACCCCATCCTGCTTATCGATTTTATCCCAAGTTGCACCATAGTAGTCAGCATAGCCGCCTTTTGAAGCTAAACGGAACTCATCGGCAACATCTCTTGCTGTTTTCAGATGAGAGAAGTACTTTCCTCTTCCTAGATATTCAGCAAGCTCTGCTTGAATCTGCCAATCTGGCTTTGATTCACCTAGTGGTTCTTGCGCTTTATTGATTTTAATAATCCTGCCCTCTAGGTTCGTAACGGTCCCTTCGTCTTCTGACCAAGTTACTGTTGGAAGAATTACATCAGCAAATTCTGCTGATTCTGATAGATAGAAGTCTGCACAAACCATGAAGTCTAAGCCTTTCATAGCTTTACGAACGAAGTTCAAATTAGGTGCCGATACAGCAGGATTTGAACAAAGCAGATACATAGCACGAATGGTTTTTTGCTCCATTAATTCGAACATTTCATAGGCGGAAACACCTGGCTGCGGCATTTCTTCAGGAGTAATCCCCCAAACCTGGCAAACCTCTTCAACATGCTTTGGATTTGTGATTTTACGATAGCCTGGCAGTAAATCTGACTTCTGTCCATGCTCACGTCCGCCCTGCCCATTACCTTGACCAGTAAATGTCGCAACACCTGATTTTGGACGTCCAATTTTACCTGTTACTAAAGCCATATTCGTATAAGCAGAAACATTGTCTACCCCTTTATGCTGCTGCTCGATACCGCGGGCGAACATTACCACAGCATTTGGTGCTTTACCATAAATCTCTGCTGCTCGAATAATTTTTTCAGGAGCTACTCCTGTAATCTCACTTGTATATTCTGGAGTGAATTCTTTCACTAATTCTTTTGTTTCTTCAAATCCGTTTGTATGGTTGTTAACGAATTCCGCATCAGCATGCCCGTTTTGAATTAATAGATTTAAGATTCCATTTGCAAGTGCAAGGTCTGTTCCTGGTCTTAAATCAAGGTGAACGTCGGCCCTTCTTGCAATTGGTGTTTCACGAGGGTCAGCAACAATTAAATAGCCTCCTCTTTCCTGTACCGCCCAAACTCTAAACATTGATGTTGGATGACATTCAGCAGTATTACTTCCAGCAATGAACAAACAATCCGTTTCATGAAGATCTGTCCATGGCAAGGTTGAACCGCGGTCAACACCAAATGAGCGCAAGAAACCACCCGCAGCACTCGACATACAGAAACGGCCATTATAATCGATATATCGTGTTTGCAGGGCTACCCTTGCAAATTTTCCTGTTAAATAACATTTCTCATTGGTCATAGAAACGCCGCTGAAAACAGACAAAGTATCTTTACCGTATTTGTCTTGAAGCTCTCCAAACTTTTTAGCAATTAAGCTGTACGCTTCATCCCATGTTGCTTCACGAAAACCTTCCTTCGTTCCTTTTAGAGAAGCATCATCCCGGATCAAAGGTTTTAGAATACGATCATCATGATTGGTTTGCTGATATGCTGTGACTCCCTTTGGGCACATTTTTCCAACCGTTACCGGCCAATCATAACGAGGCTCAACTCCTATAATCTTATTGGTCTTTGTATTTACACGTAAATTCATTCCGCATTGCATGCCGCAATAACTGCAGTGAGTTTTTACGAGCGTTTCATTTGGATGAATAACATTTTCAATTTCTTTAAAAAACTTATCCCTTTGCATTCTGGTTTGCCTCCTTAACTTTCACCTGGTGTGTTGCGAATCCTGAGAATCTTGAAATACGATATTTTCTGCGGCAAGGGAGGCATAATTCAGCAAGGTTAAAGCCATCTTCCATATTAAATTCAATCGCATTTACTCCCAAAACTTGAATGACATCATTTGATTGCTCGACCGATACGAAGTGGTCACCGCAAACCTTACATTTTTTCTCTTCTTGTTCAGCGTAGTGCTCACGATAGTTTCTTGCAAAGACGCTTACCGGACGGAAAGGAATATGAGCAAGTTTACCGAATGGCAAATATATTAATGTTACGATTACAGAAAATTGATGTATTAATGACATTTGCGGCTGCATCCAGCCATGAAGCCATACGTTTTGAACAGTTAATAAAAGTCCTGTTACAGATATAAAGATCAATAAGTAAAGCGGCAGGAAATCGTAAATAAACTTTTGTTCTGCTCGTGCCTGCATGTTTTTCAAACGACGGTAAAGGGCCATACAAACACCTGATATAACCATAACCGCAGAAATATTTAAGGCGTTATAGGAGAACCAGGCAATGATTCCATCTGCTTTCACGGTCATTAAATCCATGCCCATTAGCACGATTGTGTATTGTCCCATATCGTCCATCGTGAAGTACATCCAGCCAAATACAAGTGGAAAGGTTACTAAACAAGCAAGAACACAGCCCCAGCCGATTAAAATATGCTGTATCCAGCGGTATAGCCCGCGATTTTTGATAAAGTCGTAAATAGCTAAATGATTGACGGCCGTTTTAGGTGTGCTTTTTCTTTTTAAAAGCTTTAGACCTTTTTTAATAAAGATTTTGGTTGGCGGTCTTTCTCCCCAGGCAATAAAACGGTAGAAAAAGCCTCCGATAAAAACAATCGTCCCAACCATATATCCATACAAATTTAAATCAACGTGTGTGAACATTCTAGTTGCGATAAAAGAGAGAACAACAATCGCTGAAACAGTTAAAAACATAGATTTAGCAAACTTAGATGCAAATGCATTATTGATGGAATCCGATTTTTTATTTAATGGCGTATTTGTCTGCATTTTAGCTCCTCCTAAAAAAATAACACTAACGAGTTTTCTTACTCTAATTGTAAGAAAATCGTTAGTGTTATCAATATAGGGGAACTCCCCCATCTCTCGGGGAAAAAACCCTTAAAATATTCGATTTAGACAAATCTTTGTCACATTTTATTAAGAAGGTACTTTTTCCTCCAAGAATATAGAAGCAAGGCAATAAAAATACTAACCTGTAATGAAAAGACTAGGGCATCCCAGAAAATCAAGCTTGTCGGCGGCTGTACAAATCCTGGGAGGATTTTCTTTGCTGCATAGATAATTTCTGGAATATAATAAATAAAATAGAGTACAACCGTTAAGATAACCCCTAGAAAATAAAAGAACGAATATAAGAAAACAGGTTTTTTTTCACCGGAAAAGACAACTTCCTCCGTTGCGTTTGAGTTTAAAAACGAAAATTTCTTCCTTATGGCTTGCTTAGCATTTTCCATCAGATTGTAACAGCCAGTTATATTTTCAAAAACAAAATATAGATCTGTTTTCATATAGATGCAGCATTGAAACAACATCCTTAATACAATATCAAAAACAGCTAGGTGCATTAAACCACTGAGTAACCATTGGCCATCTGAGAGGATGAGTTGAATAACAAGAGAAATAAAGAGGAGAACGGTATCAAAACATAGACCTGCTAAAAAGAGTACATTTCTATCTTTTGGAGCTAGCTTCCAAACAGATGACATATCTGTTAGAAGTACAACAAAAAATAAACGGTGTCCAATCTCTAGTTTAGTCGGAAGCTTGAATGCTCTCATTGCCAAAACATGACCAAACTCGTGTATTAGAACAAAAAGGAACGTAAATACCATCCAAAAAAGTACATTAACGACCATTATATCAAAAATAAAGATGTCATCATGATGAGGAAATAATGAAGGATAACGAATGAAAATAACGATATTCAGAATAAATAATGCTGCATATAAAGTGCAGGTAACTCTATTAAAAAAGAACTTGCCAAAATTTGGTGATATCCATAAAAATCCCAATTTTTCTTTTTGCTTTTCCTGCCTATTAACTTTTGTACCATTAATACTATCAATCAAATCCAACTCGATTAGTTGTTCGGCAAAAATTAAAAGGTCTACCTCTTCCTGCGGGTATTTAACCTTTAGCTCACGCTCAATCTTTCCTAACTGCTCACCCTGATTCATTAATTGGATTGCATCAATACAAATCTCAGGCATTTCATAAAAGTCTCCTGAAATTTGATCTTCAATGATAAACCGTTTCTTATCTTTCCGGATTTCGACAGGAACTAAGGACAAATAGGAATCAAGTGTCAAAGCCATTTAAACACCATCTCTACTAAAATTTTTGAAATAAAAGAAGGATGCATAGCTTCCGCTAGCATCCCACATTTTTAATGTTTTATTCCGATGAACGGACACCACCAGCAAGTTGTCTTTACCTTTTTAAGCTTACGAATTTTCATGAGTCCACCTCCCTCTGTAATTCCCATTTTTCTGTCCACGGATAATTTTTATGAAATTTGATCCATGCGGGGTATACATTTTTGAATTTTTCCACAAGGACTGGATCAAATTGTGTACCCTTTCCTTCAATAATACGTTTGTATGCTTCTTCAACCGGCATAGCTTCACGATAAGATCTTGAAGAAGTCATGGCATCAAAAGCATCAGCAATGGTAGACACCCTGGCAAGTAATGGAATTTCTTCTCCTTTTAATTGTTCAGGATACCCTTTGCCATCCCAGCGTTCATGATGATAGCGAATAACATCAATGCTATTACTTATTCCTTCTACATTCTTAACAGCTTCAGCACCAACAACTGGATGAGACTTGATAATTTCAAATTCCTCATTCGTAAGTCTGCCAGGTTTCATTAAAATGGTATCAGGAATATTCACTTTCCCAATATCATGGAGTAAACATGCATAATAAAAAGATTTTTGTTCTTCCTTTGTGAACTTTCCAACTTCATTAGCTAAAATTAAAGCATATTTTGCAACACGCTCACTATGTCCTCTTGTGTAAGGATCCTTTAATTCTAGTGTTGCTATTACTCCTTTTACAATTCCCTCTAATTGCTTATCATATAAATTGCTGACAGCCCTAACATAGCCTTGAAAACGAACTAATAAAAAGAATGACATGCCAGATAAAATGATCATCAGAATAATAGGCATAATTAGAAAACTAGTATTTAATATGATAGCTGTAATAATATATTTTACGGTAACCCCAATACTGACTAACCAGAAAAAACTGGTACTTAAAAAGATTGGTAAGGATAATATGAAAAATACCTCAACGATATTTCCGCTAGAATATAATTCCGCATTTCTAATATAAGAGAAAATTCCTATAGGCGTAGTGATGCTTAAATAGCTGAGTATAAAAACATATTTTATTAAATAATCCTTTTTCTTCTTGCTTAAATAATAAGCAACTGGGATGAAAATCAATAATACTAGATAAATAAGGCCCCAAACCCAAGGATTTCCAGGAAAACCAGGTTCACTATCTACTATTGTTCCAGGTGCAATGTAATAGTAAAATACATCATAGCCTATTAAAATTATATATGATATTAAAAGAAACCATTTTACTGTTCGTTTTTCTTCATGCTGAATCATGTTATCCTCCAAGCACCCTTTAATACGCCTATCATTTAGGGAATTTTGTAATAAACAGTCAGAAATCCTTTGTTTTTACAAAAAATAATTAACTTTTACTATTCATTTAACATTATATCTCATTGGTTATATGCTTAAAATATATTATACTGATGAAATTTGTATAATTACAGAATTATTATTTTCCAAAAGTCTGTGTTATCGGTATGGTTACAATTACTGTTGTACCGTTTCCGACACTGCTTTTAAACGTTAGTTCCCCTTGATGGTCTTGGATTATTTGGTTAGATACCATTAATCCAAGGCCGGTTCCTTCATTTTTAGTGGTATAGAATGGTTCACCTAAATTATGAATCCGCCCGTCATCTATTCCACATCCCTCATCTCGGATAGAGATTTTCATCTTGTTTCCATCTAAGACGTTAACATTTATTTTTACTCGCCCGCCATCAGGCATTGATTCAATTGCGTTTTTAATAAGATTAATAAAAACTTGCTTTAGTTGATGCGAGTCACATTCTAGTGGGGGCAGGGGTCCAGCGATCACTGTTTCAATAGTTACCTTCTCTTTCTCAGCTTGATGTTGAGTAATCGATAGAGTATAAGCAATAATTTCCTCAATGTTCGCCTTCACAAATTTGATTTCTTTTGGTTTGCCTAGATACATCAAATCGTTAACAATAGAATTGATTCGGTCAATCTCTTGAATCATTATCGGATAAAAATCATTGGTATTTGGGTATCGCTCTTGTTGCAGCTGTGTAAATCCTTTTAATGAAGAAAGTGGATTTCGTATTTCATGACCAATAGCAGCTGCCATTTGGCCAATCACGGCCAGCTTTTCTGTCTTTCTCAGTTCTTCATGCACTTCAATCAAAGAACCGATATACGAATTAAACCGTATCAATATAATATAGGCGATAGCAGATAGGATGATATATATAACTGTAGGAACCACAACGCGAACATCGAGCAGGAGAACTCCAAGAAGTATATATTTTAGCACCATTCCTGCTGAAACAGTCCAAAAGTACCTTTTATTTACAAAGATAGGAGCAAAAAGGATAAAGACAACTTCCGCAATATCTCCGGAACCAAAAGGCTTGTCCGTCCCGTAATAAATCAATATAGTATGGACAGTATCAACAAGGATAAAGCTGTAAATATAAAGATACTTAACAATATAAGGATTACCTTTTTTCATAAAGTATATGGCTAGTGGAAAAATCCCAAAAAGGATAACGTATACCCAAATCCCCAAACCCTGTTGGGGTCTAGTTATTCCCCTGCCATAAATATTGGGAAAAATATAATAATAAATTAGTTCAAATGAAATATAAAAAATATAAAATAACCACAAAAATATTTTAGTTGCTTTCTCCTCTTCATAAAATAATTTAGAGGTTGTACTGCTCTCTTTCATTTTGTAACTCCCTTTTGGTGCACATATAAAGTGATTCAAATTATCTCCTACCATTTTACCACCTTTCGAAGAAAAATCCTTTTATTTTTTTTGGAAATTCGATGAAGTTCGACAAAATTCTTCCTATCCTGAATATGCCTTGTTTTATATAAACATTGAAACATTGAATTGGCTGCTTTCTTTACGTTGGCATCTAACATCTTCCAACCCCCCAGCTATAAAAAAAGCTAACCTTTTTAGATGGTTAGCCTTTTCACTTAAAAGATATACTTTTATAATTAATTTTATCGACTTTTACCAGTGTATGTCCCATAAAACACATAGCATTTTCGGTCTTCATCTATTTCTCTTGAATCAAGTTCAAATTCCAAGAATTTACCATCTTTCTGGATATAGATAAAATCAGAATGAAGAGCTGCCAGTATCTCTTCATGCTCCCACACATCTTTCCTTTCCACTAAGGTAGATGTTGTCCCTTTTAGTTCCCTGACTTCAAAACCTATGTGAGAATATATCGTATCGGAGGTATCGTTGGTGTAACTTTCTTTTGTTACATAAAGAACGGCCGTTCCATCTGGATCCATAGCAGTGGCGTTAACACTATATGTCGCCCCTTCTTTTACGAAGAATTCGCAGGTCATTCTTGCTACTGCTTCAACGGGCGTAATATTTTGATAATTCCATAAGGCAGGAAATTGTTTTTTCTCATCATCTAGTCGATACTCCAACCTCATTTTTCATCCCTCTTTCTTTTTCTTTCCATTTTACCATTGTTTTCCTGAATTTTACTCTTATAATGGATATTATAAATTAAAAAGGAGTGTGAGAAGGTGAAGAAAACCCAATGGTTAATTACTGGTGTTCTTACTTCTCTTATGGCTGGAACTACCCTGGCAGGCTGTTCCCAGGCACAGGACTTACCACCAGAGCCAGATGACACGAACTGTTCAGACTGGGAGTGGGATGATGATGAAGGCGTATGGCAATGTGATGATACTCGCTCAAGTTATTATGGTCATTTCTTTTATGGAGGCTTGTTTTACCGTAATAAATCAGCTTTGATCAATTCCTCTGCTTACAAATCTTATAAATCTTCCTCAAGCTATAAGGGCGGATTTGGCAGCGGATCTAAAGGTGGATTTGGAGGGTAGTACATGTCCACATATGCAAAGGACCGGAGGCAATTTTACTCCAGGTTTCCTGACTTTTGGTCGAATTTATATGGCAGCGAATACAGCCTTTATCATGTTTTTAACATTTCTTATCAAACACATACCCTTTTGAGGGAAGCGACAGAAAAGATGGGAAAGGTATTTTTTAAAACGGCAGGCCTCTTGCGCAGCCTCGAGGACCAGCAGCTTCTTGAACTTGGTTTCCCTGCTGCAAGTCTTCCATTTCTTAGAATGAAAACTCTATTTCCTGAAAGTGTTATTTCTCGATTTGATTTTGTTCTGACACGTAATGGTGTAAAAATGCTTGAATTTAATGCTGATACTCCTACTTTTATCGTTGAATGCTTCAAAATTAACGGGGAAGTCTGTTCTGAATTGGGTTATCGTAATCCGAATGAAAATCAAGAAAAGCTGCTTGCCTCGGGTATTACTAAGGCAGTCCTTGAATCTTCAAAGGAATGTGCGTCACCTAATGTTGTGTTCACAGCCCACCGTGATCATATGGAGGATTGGAACACCACGGTTTATTTAAGTCAGTTATGTAAGGTCCCTAATCAAGTCCTCCCCATTTCAGAGCTAAGGATTACTGACGGTGCACTCTTAGATTCTAATGGTGTATCAATTGATGTTTTATATCGGCAGACGTATCCTTTAGAACATTTACTTGAGGATCAAGACCCAAATACAGGGGATTTAGTAGGAGTTGAATTATTACAACTCGCTAAGGAAGGTAAATTATCTATCGTAAATCCAGTTTCGGCATTTCTTCTTCAACCCAAATCCATTCAATGTCTAATTTGGGGATTAGCGGAACAAGAGGGATTTTATACAAAGGAAGAACAGGAATGGATAAATACATATATGCTTCCTACCTATCTTGAAGCAGATTCATTTGCAGGTACACATTCCTATGTTCAAAAACCATCCTTTGGAAGGGAAGGAGATACGATTACCATATGGAATCAACACACCAAGGTAGATGCCCAAAATTCCTTCCAAACCTACAAAAACGAACTGCCTGTCTATCAATCATATGTACCTCTTCCTGTTGTTTCACTCGAAACTGAAAAAGGCATTGAAGAACTGTCTCTGGTATTTGGTTCTTTCCTTATTGCCGGTAAGCCGAGCAGTATTGGAATCCGTGCGGGAGGAAAAATCACAGGTAATGAATCTTATTTCTTACCAGCAGGAATAAAAAAGGAGGAGTTTAATTGTTAAATTTCTTAATATATCTGGGTGTTTCATTAGCCTTATTACTTATTGGTCTTTTCTTAATGGAGATTACCACAAAGGTAAAGGAATTCGCCTTAATGGCGAAGGGAAATAAAGCAGCAAGCTATGTTCTCGGAGGAAGACTTCTCGGACTGGCAATTGTTTTATATTCCGCTCTTGCTAACTCCATATCGCTAGTAGATACGGTCATTTGGGGAGCAGTTGGTATCGCAGCACAGATTATTGTCTTCTATCTAACTGAATGGCTGACCCCGCGTCGTTTTAACGTATCCCAGAGCATTGAGGATGACAATCGTGCAGTCGGTCTTTTTCTACTATTATTGTCCGTATCGATTGGCATAGTTATTGCTGGCTGTTTGACATATTGAAAAAGCGCATCTATTTAGATGCGTTTTTTCTTATAGTCTTTGGTATATATGCTTGTCACAGATGACAAATAATCTAGCCAATTTTGGGATAGGTTCATTCCATTTCTTGAGTATGTTCAAATCATTTCGATCTGCTATAAGTTGAGCACCGTTGTCCTTTAGTTGTTCATAAGCAGCACCATATGTTTTCCACTCAGGCCTTATGCTGACTTCCCAAAGATCGCTGCCTCCATCTCCATCCTGCCTGCTTAGCAGTTGAGTAAAGAGATGGCTCGCTCCTTTCATTTGGGCTGATTTCGCCATCAGATTTGATACAGAACCATTTGATAAAATAAACTCATCAATCTTAACATGCTTAAAATTATCAACATGCTTTTCATTGATAATCTCAGCTATCGTATAAATATTCTTCTCCGTTCCATCATCATAGCGCTCTATGGAGGATGCAGTTAAAAGAGTCTTGCCATCAACTAAATCAGGATTTCCTATCCCTTCGGCTGCAAACAACAAAACAGCTTGAGAATTTTCAATTTTAGCTTTCCTCAGTGTCTCAACATCTGTCGGGCTCCCTTGAATATAATGAAACCGTTCATGTTCATAAGGAGTCTTTTCAAATTCATCTATCAACACGATATCTGTTTTTTCATCACATAATAAAAGTTCCTTAATTGTGGATTTGCTTTTAGCCGTCCAGCCCATAATAACAAAATGATTTTCACCTTTATAAGACAATTTCCCCTCCTCCTTTCGCTTTTTATATTGCGTAACACCATCTACTATAACCCCAATAACTGTTCCAAATAGTCCTATACCTAATGTATAGACGACAATCATAGCCCATGTTCTTCCAGCCTCTGTGGCAGGATAGACATCTCCATAACCTACCGTAGTCATCGTAGTAAGAATCCACCACACTGCATGCAAGCTGCTTTCAAACGTATTAGGTTCTATAACTCTCATAATTTCTGCGTTTACAATAATAAATAACAAGGTAAACAGTATTACTGTTCGATACCTGTACCGAGAGGCTGTGAGGAACAGTTTACGAAAAAATAGCATTTTCCCCCTCCTTTCCTTTTCTCTTACTATCATTTCTACTTATGATTCCCTTTTTCCTTTTTTAAAAGAAGGACACTATTTATATTCCTTTCATTTTTTGTATTGACTTTTTTAATTACAGGGTGTAATATTATTAATTGTGCTTTAGATTTTATGTAACTTGTATACGATAGATAACGCAATGTAAGAATTTTTTTCTGGCATTCTGCTTATGTTTTAAAAGTAAAAACTTATTCACGCTGGATCGGCTTCGGAGCCGTAAGGATGTAAGAGAGGTAGGGCTTACGTCGTTTAGGTATAAAACCATCAGGTGGAAGAGTAACCGCGGCAAATTGGTCTTTTAATACCATTTATTATATATAAATACTTACCTTGCGATTGCAGATATTTGAAATCAACCAATCACAAGTTACAATAGTGATCCCTTTTGGATCAAAGCAAAAAGAAGGCAGAGGAAATTTATCCTCTGCCTTCGTCCAATTCTATTGGGAATTTTAGATTTTTAACACTTTACCGCCTTTTATCCTGCGAACCACTTGATTAATAACCTCTGAAAAAACAAGCCCAAAAGCAATGGATCCTGATAGTAAGGTTACCTTTGCACCTAATGCTATTGCATGAAAGTAATCATCCTCGACAAAATTCCTCATCGTATCATATGCTAACCCGCCTGGTACTAACGGAATGATTCCAGCAACGCTAAAAATAATAACAGGTGTTTTATAGAATTTGGCGAACTCTTGGCTGACTATTCCAACAAATAGAGTAGCTAAAAGTGTAGCTACTACAGAATCTCCCGAATACTTTTCCGCCATATAATAGATAATCCACCCGCCCATTCCAACAAGTCCGCATTTTACCAGCGTTTCCTTCGGTGCGTTAAAAATGACTCCAAATGCAGCTGTGGCAATAAAGCTTGTGATTAATTGTCCTAAGATTTCCACTCTAATCCCCCATTACAAAAATGATAAAACGACTGCAACCCCAGATCCAATTGCAAATGCTGTTAAGAGTGCTTCCGCGCCTTTAGATAATCCCGAAACCAAATGTCCAGCCATTAAATCTCTTACAGCATTGGTCACTAAGAGCCCAGGTACTAATGTCATAACCGAGCCAATAATAATTTTATCTAATTGGCTGCCGACTCCTATTTTAATTAGAATGAGTGCTAAGAAACCAATGATGAATGACGCTAAAAATTCAGAGAAAAATTTTATCGGTATGTAGCGGTGAAAATATAAAAACCCGAAATAACCTAATCCTCCGGTTACCATAGATGGAATAAAGTCAATCCACTCACCTTTAAACATAATCATAAAACAGCCGCTGGCAATGGAAGCTGCAGCAACCTGAATCATAAAGGGAAAGGTGACATTTAATTCCTCAAGTTCTTTTAAAAGTGTAAGTGCTGCCTCAAGATTGATTTCACCATTTGTAATTTGGCGTGAAATACTATTAACCATTGCGACCTTTTTCAAATCGGTAGAACGAGATGATATTCGAATTAGCTTTGTTTTAGTAGGCTCAGCACCTTCAGCAGAAAAAATAATTCCTGTTGGGGTTACATAGCTGTGCGAATTTTCAATTCCAAAAGCAGCCGCAATTCTCATCATCGTATCCTCAACTCGATAGGTTTCCCCGCCGCTTTGGAGCATAATTTTCCCAGCAAGTAAACAAACATTCATTATTTCGTATGTAAGTGTTTTTTCATTATCCATCTATCCTTCACCACAATTACTCTTTCTTTTATGATTTCCTAAGTTTAATCAAAACACAGCCTTTTATCAATAAAAAAACGCCCTTTCAATGAGAAAAGGCGTTACTATCATCTTTTGATACTACTTCTTATAGTGTTCCTTTAACTTCTTCATCCAGTCCTCTTCAAAAGCGGTTGATTGCCCCCAGCCTGAAATAATATCGGCAAGGTTTACCATATTAACTGGATCTTTTGATTTTTGAAGGTCTTCTTGTGAAATCAATGATGCTTCTAGATCATAGGTTTGAGGAGTTTCTTCTCCTGCTAGTTTCTTGGCTAATAATCTCATATTCACAGCACCAATAAGCTTCGGATCAACGGCAGCAGTATACTTCCAAGCACTGCCTTTTCTTTGAATTTCCTGCAGGTCTGCATTTGATACATCGATACCATAAAGCTTAACTTCTTCTCTGCCTGCTTCCTTCAGTGCACGTGCAGCACCAATGGCAAAAGCATCCCAAGTGGCAAAAATTGCATCTAATTCACCTTTAGGATATTTATTCAGCATAGCAGCAACCGCATTCTGTGTTTGAACACTAGTATCAGCGGAAGCAATACCAAACCGTTCTACTTCCTTGATTCCTGGGTTCTTTTCTAAGACATCCTGGTACACTTTATTTCGTCGAACCATTGGTGGAAATCCATCGACCCAAAGATAAGCGATATTTGCTTCACCTTTCGTTTCTTGAACTAATTTATCTAATGCTAATGTTGCCAATGCTTCATCATCCTGTGATGTAAGAGTTACACCTTCCACTGTTGTTAAATTAGGATTCGAGTCAAAGGCAACAATGCTTTTTCCTGCTTCTACAATTTTCTTCACATCGTTTACTGTTGCATCATCGTCACCATGGGAAATGACATATCCATCATAATCTTGGCTTAAAGCCTGATTAATCGCGTCATGAAATTTCGCGGTATCTCCATTTGCAGTGAAAACATCTACGGTGAATCCTAACGCTTCTCCCTCTTGTTTGGCACCCGCTAGGAATTGAGCAGTATGATCATCACCACCGATTTTTCGAATAACCTTAATCTTTGGCTGATCTCCTTTTGCAAATCGTTCCGGAACCCCCTCAATGGTTGTATTCCCGCTTGTTTGCTTTGATTCTCCCCCAGCTCCGCAGCCTGTTAGCAAAAGTGTTGCTGCAATCGCTGATACAAAAGTGCTCTTTAATAAATTCTTCTTCATGTTGAAATCTCCCCTTTTTTTAATATGTACGTGCATTCCCACCAACGTTGCTCCTAGGAGAGTATTGAAAAACAAAAAACCTCTCCAGGTAAGAGAGGTTTCATCACAAAAAGAAGGATTACTCCTCTCTTATCTTTCAAAACAATTACTTGTTTTGCAGGATTTAGCACCAATTCCAAACGGAACGGTTGCTGGGCGTCATAGGGCCAGTCCCTCTGCCACTCTTGATAAGAGAACGTATTATTTTACTTGTTTAAAGTATTAAACTAAATTTAATCTTCTATTAACATTTTGTCAATAGTGTTTTCTTAATATTTTAAATTAATCCTCTACTTTCACAACCTCACATAATAACGTACCTAAAACCAGAACACTAGAAACGTATATAACTTTCATTTTCTTGAAAATTCGGTATTATAATATTTAGCAAACCGAAATAATAGATGAAAAGAGGTGAGCTGGCCTGACTAAATCGGAAATGGCGAAAAGAAATATCTTAATCATGTGGTTCGCTAATTTCTTTGTTGCTGGAAGTATGACCATGGTTCTGCCGTTTATTTCCTTGTACATAGAGACCTTTGGTGACTTTTCAGAAAAATATGTACAGCACTGGTCTGGAATAACCTTTGCTGTAACGTTTGTATCTGCTTTTATCTTTTCACCCATTTGGGGAAGAATTGGCGACCGCTATGGAAGAAAAAAAATCCTAATTATTTGTGCAATTGGAATGGGATGCTCGATATTCCTCATGGGCTTTGTTCAATCCGTTTGGCAGCTATTCCTCTTGCGGCTTTTGATGGGGTTTTTCACAGGATTTATTCCAATGTCACAAGCATTTATTTCCACACAAACACCGAAGGAAATAGCGGGCCGTGTCCTTGGTACATTGCAAACAGGCAGTATCACTGGTTCACTGCTTGGTCCGATGCTTGGCGGGGTTTTAGCGGATTCACTGGGTTACGCCTTGACCTTTAAATGGACATCTATTGCCATTATTGTTTCTGGACTGCTCGTTTTTGCGACAAAAGAGTATGTAATGGAAGCGAAAAAAGGAACCAAATCACACTATTCTAGTAAGGAAGTTTTCACACATATTGTTAGGAATCCAGTATTGTTAACGGTTTTACTGATCTCGGCACTCGTACAAATTGCCCATTTTAGCATACAGCCAATTCTATCTTTATTTGTCAGTGAACTGCATGGTCACACGAACATCGCATTTTACTCCGGAATTGCCTTTTCCGCAGCTGGATTAGGAAACCTGCTGATGTCGAGAAATTGGGGGAAGATTGCGGATAAACATGGTTATATTAAAATCCTCGTCATACTGCTTTTTGTATCAGGGATCATATACCTTCCTGGTGCAGCCGTTACTGAGTACTGGCAATTAGTTATTATCCGCTTTACCCTGGGAATTGCAATTGGAGGAATTATCCCAGTCCGCATTGCCTACATTCGGCAAGAGGCCCCCATTGCTATGCAAGGTGAAGTCCTAGGCTACAATACAAGCTTACGGTTCCTCGGAAATATCATAGGACCAATGCTGGGTGGATTTATTTCAGGTTATTTAGGATTTTCCGCTGTGTTTATTAGTACTAGTGTTTTATTAATAGTCAGCGGAATTATTTTATTTATCTCAATGCACCGTCATCCGAAGTTGGTTAAACATACAGCGTAGCAAATGAAAAAGGCAGGTAATCCCTGCCTTTTTCATTTGCTTATTTTGTTTTTTTGCATAGAAAAATCTATATCTTGGTAGTAACTATTTTTCACTAAGATATTAGGTCCAAGACAGGCAGCAGCTGGACAATGACAGCTCAGTTCCTTAGCAATAGCAGAAGATTGCCAGTTCTCGTATGCATCTGTCAGCTTAGTATCTAAAACATTTCCCAGCGGCGGAGTATCACCAAAATCAGTAACGATTATATCTCCATTAAAGATATTAACATTTAAGCGGGACCGGCCATCAGGGTCATTTCTTACGGTTACATTTTTACTTTGAAAGAGCCGATTTAGAAGCTCTAAATCCTCTAACTTATGGCTGCATGCATAAAAGGGAAGAGTTCCAAACAGCATCCATACATCTTCATCACGAACATCTAGTAAATGATGAATAGCATCTCTTATTTCATTTAGAGATAATGTTTCAAGATTGCTCGCAAAATCACTTGGATACATAGGGTGAACCTCGTGACGCTGACAGTGCATTTCATCAACAATTTGACGGTGGATTTTCTCTAAATAAGGGAGTGTCCGCTTGTTAAGCATTGTTTCAGCCGAAACCATTACCCCCGCCTTCACCAGCTCTCTGCTATTTTCTATCATCCTCTGAAAATACTTTTCTCGCTGTTTATAATCAGGCTTGCGCTCCATTCTTGCAAACCCGCCTTCGACGAAATCATCTATCGTTCCCCAGTTATGCGAGATATGCATGACATCTAAATATGGAATAATTAACTCATACCGTGCTAGGTCCAGCGTTAAATTCGAATTAATTTGGGTCCGGACTCCTCGTTCATGAGCATATTTTAATAAAGGAACCACATAATTTTTGATAGAGGCAAGAGAAAGCATTGGTTCTCCACCTGTAATACTAAGTGCGTTTAGTGTTTGAATTTCATCTAACCTGCTCAAAAGTAAATCAAGAGGAAGCGCATCCGGGTCTTTTGGTTGGAGGGTGTACCCTACTGCACAATGCTCGCAGCGCATATTACATAAGGTAGTGGTCGTGAATTCAATATTGGTAAGTTGAGGTTTTCCGTACTGCTTAATGTCATTATAAGCTTCCCACGGGTCATATTCCGGGGTTATTTTTTTCAAGTAGGACATAGTAAACTCCTTAAAATCAGTATTAAAAAACCATTTCATTATAACTGAAATATAGTATTTTTTGTTAACATTAAGTATTAATTTAAAACCTATGTTATTATTTAATCTATTATTCTAGACATGCATAATTTAATGTTTCTCGTTAAAACTAACATGATAGAAATTGTTAAACAGTGGATGGTGACGTACATAATGGAAATGCCACTCTTAAGTGAAGTTGAAAAGCTGGCGTTAAAGAAAGTAAAAATTTTTAGACAAAGCCTGTTACGATATATTTTACGAGCCATGCTCGCAAGTATGTTTATCGGGTTTGGTGTAATTGTTGCTTTTAAAACAGGTAACTATTTCTACCTAGAACACTCCCCTTTTGCCTATCCAATGGCGGCACTTACCTTTGGTTCAGCCATTATCCTAATTGCATATGGCGGCGGGGATTTATTTACTGGTAATACCTTTTATTATACCTATGCAGCATTACGTGGAAAAATGGCATGGCTTGAGGTTACTCAGTTATGGGTCAGCAGCTACATTGGCAATATTTTAGGAGCAGCTGTTTTCGCGTTGATGATTTTCACAACTGGATTATACGAAGAATCCTCAGTTAATGGCTTTTTATTAAGTGTTGTAGAAAAGAAAATGCAAGTACCCACAATGGAACTTTTTTTCCGAGGTATCCTTTGTAATTGGCTCGTCTGCCTAGCCTTCTTTATACCAATGGGCCTTAAGGGAGACGGACCCAAAATGTTTTCGATGATGCTCTTCGTGTTTTGCTTTTTTATTTCCGGGTATGAACACAGTATTGCCAATATGTGTACATTTGCCATTGCCTTAGTGTTGAACCATCCAGGAACCATTTCATGGGCCGGAGTTTTCCATAACTTAATCCCTGTAACTATTGGAAACTTATTTGGCGGCAGTATGTTAATGGCGTGGATGTATTATTTTGTGAATAAACCATTTTTAGATGATTATAAAGAATAGAAAATAGCCGTATGCTGCATACGGCTATTTATACTTTAATCGACAAATTCCCGGGAAATATCAACAAATAAGCAGAGCAGATGACAAAAAAATTGTGAATTTTCTAAAAATACCACTATCCCTTATTCTTTTTACTTAAAAAATATAGATAACCCTTTATCATAAAATAACTAACCTCTTCAGGTAATTGTTCTTTAATCGGCTTTAGTCGATCCCTGCCAGCCTCTTGAACAGCTTTCTCTAATAATTGAATGTATTCTGCCGGAATAAGTCGTGTAAAATCAACCTCCATACCTTGCTGAGCACATTGGATTAAGTGGCTTTCTACAGTACTAATAGCCAAATCTCTACTTTTAGCTATTTCATCAATGGATAAGTTTTGCTGATGAAACTGGAATGTCTCTAGGTGGGAATCACCTACAGCCTTTTTTTTGGCTGGCTTTTTTGGTGCAGCTCCGACAACAGATTCAGCTTTGCGTTCAGGGTGTGCTTCACAAAAAGCTCGGATGGATTGAATAAAATCTAGTCCATATTTCTTCAGTTTATGCTCCCCGACTCCACTTACCGTTAGGAATTCTTCGTTCGTTTTAGGCAGTTTGGCACACATATCCTTTAGGGCTGCATCAGAAAAAATAACAAATGGCGGAACATTTTCACTTTCAGCAATTGTTCTCCTAACTTCCCGTAAGGTTTCAAATAATGGATCATCTTTTGAAATTTCTTTAACTTTGACACTTTCTCTCCTATGGACTTGTTCTATCCCAAGCAGAATGTCCTTCCCTTTAGAAGATACATACAGAGTTGGAAATTGCCCCTGTTCAATCGCGATTAATTCTTGAGAGATTAAAAACTCGATAAAATCAGTGACTTCTTTCAAACCTTTTTCCTTCATAATTCCATAGGTGGTTAACTTGTCAAAACCCATCTCGGTTACCTTTTTATTTCTTGAACCTGTTAATACTTGTGCTGTCAGAGTTTTGCCGAATCTCTGTCCCATTCGGATTAAACAAGAAAGTACCATTTGCGCTTCCTTCGTTACGTCGTTACTTGAGCGGGAATCGAGACAGTTACCGCACCTTCCACAAGAATCAGTTTCAATTTCCCCAAAATATTTAAGAATAAACTCCTGCAGGCAATTTTCAGTATGGCAATAATCAACCATCTGCTGCAGCTTTTCCAGCTCCTGTGTGATTCGTGCCCGGTCGCTGGATTGGTCAATTAAAAAGCGCTGAACTTGTACATCCTGTGAGGAATATAGCAGGATACATTCACTCTCAAGTCCGTCACGTCCTGCACGCCCCGCCTCTTGATAATAGCTTTCCATATTTTTCGGAAGTTGAAAATGGAGGACATACCGGATGTTGGATTTGTCGATACCCATTCCAAAGGCTGAAGTGGCGACCATAACAGAGGCTTCATCTTTTAAAAATCTGTCCTGCTCACGTATGCGCTCTGCGTCCCCCATTCCTGCATGATATCGGGCAACATTAATATTGGCTTTTTTCAGTCTCTCGTAAAGCTGGTCAACGTTTTTCCTTGTCGCTGCATAGATAATACCAGCTTCTTTTTCATTCTGTTTTAAATAATCTCTAAGAAAGTTTAATCTATCTTGACCTTTTATCACAGAAAAGGAAAGATTCTCTCGTTCAAATCCCGTAATAATTGAATTCTCCTCATCGATATCCAGTGTTTCACAGATATCCTCGCGAACCCTTGGCGTCGCTGTTGCAGTTAGCGCCAATACATTGGGTTTCTGAGGAAGACTGTAGACCATTTGCTTAATATGACGATAGCTCGGCCGGAAATCATGACCCCATTGCGAGATACAATGTGCTTCATCTACTGCTACTAACGGAATCTCCATTTGCTGCAATTCCTCGATAAATTCACGAGATTCTAAGCGCTCGGGGGCGATGTAAAGGAGCTTGTACATTCCTTGCTTCGCTTCCCTGATTCGTTCATTGGCTTCATTGTAACTTAGTGAGCTATTGATAAAAGTTGCAGGAATTCCTACCTGTACGAGGGCATCGACTTGATCCTTCATAAGTGAGATTAACGGGGATATTACAATCGTGGTACCAGGTAAAACAAGTGCAGGAATTTGATAACAAATTGATTTTCCTCCGCCAGTTGGCATAACACAAATTGTATTTTCTCCAGCTAGTACGGATTGGATTGCCAGCTCCTGCCCATTTCGAAAAGATGAGTAACCAAAATGAGTTTCTAGTAATCGCTGAGCTTTTTCAAATAACAAAACGTCTCCCCCTTCTACTAAATAATCTTCTCTTATTATACCTTTTTTTCAATGTATCCGAGAGTAAATTTATGCTATGTGAAAGTAATTTTCGTTATCCGAGAGTGTTTTCCGCTATGCGAGAGTAATTTTCGTTATCTGAGAGTGTTTTCTGCTATGCGAGAGTAATTTTCGTTATCCGAGAGTGTTTTCTGCTATGCGAGAGTATTTTTCGTTATCCGATAGTGTTTTCTGCTATGCGAGAGTATTTTTCGTTATCCGATAGTGTTTTCTGCTATGCGAGAGTAATTTTCGTTATCCGAGAGTGTTTTCTGCTATGCGAGAGTAATTTTCGCTATACGAGAGTATTATCCGCTATGCGAGAGTAATTTTCGTTATCCGCCAGTATTTCTCGCTATCCGCCAGTATTTCTCGCTATCCGCAACTAATTCCTGCTATCCGCAACTAATTCCTGCTATCCGCAACTAATTCCTGCTTATCCGCAACTAATTCCTGCTTATCCGCAACTAATTCCTGCTTATCCGCAACTAATTCCTGCTTATCCGCAAGTAAAAGACCGCTGAGATAACCACTCAGCGGTCTTTTCAATCATTATCCCTGCGTAAACAGTTCTTCCAACTGTTTACGCAGCACGAATTTTTGAATCTTACCGCTAGCATTCCGCGGCAATGCTTCACAGAAGACGTATTTACGCGGGCGTTTGTAGTTCGCTAGGCTATCACTGTTTTTACAATAGTCTTCTAGATCCTGCTCTGTCAGCGCAGGGTCCTTTTTCACGACAAAAGCGGTAACAGTTTCTCCCCAGCGGTCATCTGGCTGGCCGACAATGGCTACATCCAGCACTCCTTCATGCGCATGCAAAACATCCTCGACTTCACGCGGGTAAATATTCTCTCCGCCGCTGATAATCATATCGTCCACCCGGTCATTGACGAATAGAAAGCCCTCGGCGTCAAGGTAACCGATATCACCTGAATGATACCAGCCTTTGTACATCGATTTTTCAGTAGCTTCATCCCGATTAAAATAGCCTGTCATCATGCATGGTCCTTTTACAATAATCTCACCTGTTTCACCTACTGGAACGATATCATCAGGATCAGATGGTCCATCCTCTCTTGTACGAACCACGCGAATATCATGATTATAAGCTGCCTGCCCAGCTGATCCTGCCTTTCTAAGCTGATCCTTCTCGGATAAGAACGTAATCGCAGGACCCATTTCTGTCATCCCATATGCCTGAACTAACCCGATACCGAATCGGTCGTGGAGAGCATGAACAAGAGACGGTGCCATGGGGGCCGCACCATATAAACCAAGCTTGAGACTTTCCGTGTTATACAGACTTAAATCTTCTTGCAGCAGCATGTTCCACATTGTTGGTGCCGCAAAAAACTTCGTGATTTTCTCCTGCTGAATTAATTGTAAGATGACTTTAGGATTAAATTGATGGAGGATAACATTTCGTGCTCCGGCCTGAATTCTTGGCAAAAAGGCACAGTGAAGTTCGGCACAATGGAACATTGGAGCAGTAACAAGTCCAACATCCTCAGGTTCCAGCTTTTGGGCCGCAATACAAAGCATACTTTGGTCTACCATATTTCGATGGCTATGCATAACCCCTTTTGGCCTTCCTGTTGTCCCGCTTGTATAAATGAACGCATAAATATCATTTTCATTCACATCAGCCTGAATTTCTTCAATCGATGAGCCAGCAAGTTTTGCATGATAACTTTCAGCATAAGCTGGTGTTTCTTCATCAATAAACCAAAAGGCGGTTGAGTCAAAACGGTTTTCGATTGCAGCGATAACAGGCTCCAGCGCCTTTTCAAAAAGAACAACCTTTGGCGTTGCATCTGATAGAATAAAAGCCACTTCCTCAGGCATTAAACGGAAGTTTATTGGATTAAAGATGGCACCAATCTTAGTACAGGCAAAGAAAGCAGTCCCAAGCTCTTCCGTATTAAACATGAACGTAGAAACACGATCTCCTTTTTTTACTCCTTCACTCACCAATGCATGGGCAAGCCGGTTTACCTGCTCATTCCACTCTTTGTACGTATAGCGGACGTTTTTCCTAACGTCAAAAATAGCTTCCTTGTTCGGAAATCTTTTTACCGTTAATTCGAAAATTTTTCCAATAGTAGTTGTCATCTAATCTCCTCCAATTTACAAACCTAGATTTTTTGCAATAATTGTTTTCATAATTTCATTTGTACCAGCGTAAATACTTGAAACCTGTATATCACGGAATCTTCTCGCAATCTCGTATTCTTCCATATATCCATAGCCGCCATGAAGCTGCAGGCATTCTCCGGCAATTTTCTTAGCAGTATCCGTTAATCGCCATTTCGCCATTGAAACCTTGGTCACCACGTTTTGACCATCCATATGTTCAGCTATTAATTGATCTAAAAATGCTCGCCCCATCTCTACCTCGGTAGCCATTTCAGCAATTTTAAACTGCGTATTTTGGAATTGGCTGACAGGCTTTCCAAAGGCTTCACGACTTTTCACATATTCGATCGTTCCCTGAAGCATAACTTCTGCTGCAGTTTGGGCAGCAATGGCAACCAGCAGCCGTTCCTGCTGAAGTTTATCCATCATATATAAGAAGCCTTTACCTTCTTCACCAAGAAGATTTTCCTTAGGTACTTTACAATCCTCAAAAATTAACTCAGCGGTATCCTGACTATGAAGACCCACTTTGTTCAACTTTCTTCCTCTTGAAAAACCGGGAGTATCCCGTTCAACAAGGAGCAAGCTTACCCCTTTATGTTTTGGTACTGCGTGAGGATCAGTTTTACAAGCAACAAGAATTAAATCAGATTGAATCCCATTTGTAATAAAAGTTTTTTGCCCATTCAATATATAGTGGTCCCCATCAAGCTTTGCTGTCGTTTTAATATTCGCGAGGTCAGACCCCGCACCAGGTTCAGTCATGGCAATGGCTGTAATAAGTTCCCCTGTTACACAGCGGGGAAGCCATCGCTGTTTTTGCTCTTCTCTACCGAAGGTATTGATATAAGGAACCACGATATCATTATGCAGCCCCAGTCCCACCATACTAGATCCAACTCTCTCTAACTCTTCATTTATCACAACAGAAAAGCCCCAATCCACACCACTGCCACCATATTTCTCATCTAAATCTGGACAAAGGAATCCCTGTTCTCCCATCTTCCTCCATAAGGAGCGCGGAATCATTCTCTCTTCTTCCCATTGTTCATAAAACGGGACGGCCTCCTTCTCTAAAAATTTCCTTAATGACTTACGAAAAATCTCATGGTCTCCGGTTAAATAAGGATGCTTCATTTTGTAGAACCTCACTTTCTATTTTTACCCGCTTATCAACTAAGCGTTGACTTGATTCAATTTTTGACGAAGCTGATATTTTAATATTTTCCCAGATGCATTCCTTGGCAGCTGTTGTTCTATAAAGATTCTTCTTGGAACTTTGAAGCCCGCGAGCTTCTGACGGCAGAAGCTTTTTAGCTCCTCCTCATTTATGACAGCCCCTTCTTTTGGTACAATGATGGCGCAAACGGCCTCACCCCATGTATCATCAGGGAGTCCAATAATAGCGGCGTCAAGTACCTCAGGATGCTCGAAAAGGACTCCTTCTACTTCCATAGAATAAACATTTTCGCCGCCAGTAATAATCATGTCTTTTTTCCGGTCAACAAGGGTAATGTAGCCTTCCTCATCAATGCTTGCCAGGTCCCCTGTATAAAGCCAGCCATTCTTTACCGTACTTTTCGTTTCTTCCGGCTTTTTATAGTACTCCTTCATAACCATAGGGCTTTTAATAATGAACTCACCCACCACACCAGGTTTAACATCATTACCCTGTTCATCGACAATACGCGTCTCAGTTAGAAAAATTGGTTTTCCTCCCTTGCCAAGGTGGAGTTTATGCCCCTCTGGATCAAGAAGAATTCCACCAGGTCCGCCTTCAGTCAAGCCGCAAAGATTATAAAATTGATCGGTTTTAAATAATTGAATACTCTTTTTCACTAGCTCAGGTGCCATTGGTGCTGCACCATACCCGCACCTGCGGATGGAGGATAAATCGTATTCTGCTGCATTTGGAACTTGTAGAATGAAATTAAACATGGCTGGAACACCAAAGAAGTGAGTAATTTTATGTTCTTGAATGGTTTGAAGTGTTTTGACTGGATGAAAATCACGATGGATGATGTGCGTTGCCCCTAGTGCAACACCTGAAACTAAGAATAGATTTAACTGTGCAGAGTGGAAGAGTGGTGCTACATGAAGGATACGTTCATGTGGACGTAACCCCATATTAATGGTTACTGAAATTCCTACATTAAAAATCCTTTTATGATCAAACAATGCGCCTTTCGGTCGTCCAGTTGTCCCTGATGTATAAAGAATTTCTAAATCATCTTCATCAGAGACCTCAATATCTGGTTCCTTCTTTTCATTAGATAAAGCGCTTTCATAAGAGTGATAGCCTAATGTATGGGGTTCTCCTATGGTAATTACGGTCCTAACACTATCCTCTTTAGCATCTGTTATGATTTCTTCAAATTCTAAATCACAAACAACTAGCTGAGCTTCTGATTGCTGTAATATGTAGTGAACTTCGGTTGAGGTTAAGCGAAAGTTTATAGGTACAGCAACAGCACCTATTTTAGCAGCCGCAAAAAAGGTAAAAACAAAATGGTCTGAGTTTTTCATCATCAAGGCTATTTTATCGCCCTTTTGTACTCCCATCTTCAGAAAGCCATGGGCTAGTCTGTTTACTTCCTCATTGAATTGCCGGTAGGTGTAACTGCGGCCTTCACATTCAATGGCTAAAACTTCCGGGAACTTTCTAGCATTTTGAGATAAAAGACTACCAATATTCATTATTGTTGTTCCTCCCTTTTTTAAAAAGAAATTCACCCTAACCTATTGTAACAAAATTAATGAATATTTAGAATATTACTACAGGAATTATTTACTAACTTTTTACCTATTTTACTAAATTCATAGGAGGACAATTCAGATAGAAGTATACGGGAGTTTTTATTAATTAAAAAGGTCAGAACCTCTTCCTTTTGAGGTCCTGACCTTTTGTTATGATACAATTCTTTCCTTCGGAGTAACTCTCTTTTTCCTTACTTCTATCATAGTTAAAACGACGGCCATAATTAAAAATAAACTGCTTATTCGGAAGAGATTTGCCGTATCAGTGAATTGTGCTATTGCTCCGAAAATCAATCCGCTTAAGCCAATTCCTAAATCAATCGCTGAAAAGAACATTCCATTTGCTACACCTCTGCGATTTGCGGGTGTAATGGATAAGGTCCAGGCTTGCAAGATCGGTAACGCACAGCCAAAGCCAATTCCAAACAATCCTCCCGCTGCGGCAAGCATTAAATTGGTTTGTGCAAAAGACAAGATCCAAAGTCCAATAAAGGTTGCGAAGATACAGATAAATACCATTGCAATCGGTCCCTTTTCATCAAACCACTTTCCTGT
Organism: Neobacillus niacini; assembly: GCF_019749295.1. Lineage (GTDB taxonomy): Bacteria > Bacillota > Bacilli > Bacillales > Cytobacillaceae > Neobacillus > Neobacillus niacini_D. The sequence continues at coordinate 125,627 of NZ_JACWFG010000018.1, read as the reverse complement.
AATAGGTCTAGCCACTGTTGCAACAATGGCATTAAGAATATAGAATAAAAAGATTTGATCAATGCCTTTTTCTTCTCCAAATATGACGATAAAGGTTGAGACAGAACCATAACCAAGACAAATAATGAAGGTAATTAAAGAAGGATACCAGCTCGATTTCTCCACTAATGAACCAAGGTAGGAGAATTTAAGGTCCTCTTTTTTTGTTTTTAAAACTGCTTCAGGCGTTCGATAGTGTACGAGTGCAAGCAGCACTACAGATATAAAACCTAAGATGCTGGAAATAACAATTAGATTTGTAAATGTAGTGACATTGTATAAGAAGATTCCTAGACTAGGAGCAATAATATAGGCAATGGTATTGGACAGCCCAAAATAACCCATGCCTTCACCAAGCCGGGAAAATGGAATGACGTCAACTGCTGCTGTTCCATTCACAGTAGTAGACCAGCCCCACGCAAGGCCATGCACAAAACGGATAAAAAGGAATACCACGACGATGCTAGAGATTGGATATAGAATGGTAATAACGAAAAGAATGAATGCTCCAATTAATACGAGATGCTTTCTATGTTTGTATTCAAGCATGTATCCAATAAACGGTCGAATGAGCACAGCACCGATTGAAAACAATGCCGTAACAAGACCAATTTCAAGCCCGCTTGCACCAATTGATTTTATATAAGGGGGCAGCGTAGGAATAAGCATCTGAAAAGACATAAACACAAATAGATTCCCAACCATTAACATAATAAAAGATTTAGTCCATAAACGTTCTTTCATAGGATTACCTCACTACCAATCTTCATTTCGAAGATTGGGGCCATTTTATTTATTTCGTATCACTAAATATCAGCATAGAACCACTGAAAGAGAAATAAGAAATCATCTGTATTTAACCAGTTTCTTCTAGAATGATTATCATTTTTCAGTAAATTCAGGTATTATTTATATTAATAAAAGATGAGCAATTGGAGGAAAAATATGAAAAAAAGAAAACTCGTTATTACTCATAAACTAGAACAGGACCATTTGGAACAAATAGAAGAAATTATCCCTGATTGGACGATCATTGCGGGAAATGATAGAGATACTTGGCAGGGGCATTTACAAGACGCTGAAATCATAGCAGGCTGGAAAAAAGGGATAGAAAAAGATTGTCTCTCCCCCCACTCAAAGCTTAAATGGCTCCAAACCTGGAGTGCCGGTGTTGATAGCTTACCTCTTGAGGCCCTTGCTTCTAAAAATGTGATTGTAACCAGTGCAAATGGCGTGCATGCTTATCCTATTTCCGAAACCATCTTTGCATTAATGCTCAGCTTAACGAGGAAGATTCATACATATGTGAAAAATCAACAAGAAAGAAAATGGCATCATTCTGGCATGAAACTGGAAATGCATGAAAAAACAGTTGGAATTATAGGCGTGGGAATGATTGGGAAAGAAGCTGCAAAGATTGCAAAGGCCTTTGGAATGAAAGTTCTTGGCGTACGCCATTCAGGTAAACCACAGGAGTTCGTTGATGAAATGTACACCACAGCTCAATTAGATGAAATTCTTCCTAACTGTGATTATGTTGTTGTTACCCTGCCGCTAACGAAAGAAACCAACCATTTATTTGGTTCCAAACAATTTGAGCTAATGAAATCCTCAGCTTTCTTTATCAATATTGGCCGCGGTGAAATTGTAGTTGAAGAAGATTTAATTTCTGCTTTACAGAAGGGGATTATTGCTGGTGCTGGATTAGATGTATTTGAAAAAGAGCCATTATCTGTTGATAGTCCATTATGGGAAATGGAAAATGTCATTATTACGCCACATACCTCTGGTTCCACTGAGCATTATAATCAAAGGGTAATAGAAAATATACTGTTTCCAAACCTTAAAAACTATATTTCTGGCGCCCAGCCTTCAGTAAATCTTGTTGATTTTTCAAAAGGCTATTAGCAAAAGGAGCAGCAATATGCAGTATGTCACATTAGAAAAGGGAAAGAAAAAGAAAACAGTCATTCTATCTTTAAAATTGATCATTACTGCCATACTCATTTTTCTGTTGGTTATTAATTTGTTTCCAGTCAAACCAATCCAACAAAAGAGCTTTTTTGATTATAATCGCCCATTGGTCATTGCTCACCAAGGCGGTGAGTTATTAGCCCCTTCCAATACCATGACGGCCTTTACGAAGGCTGCAGAAATGGGGGTAGATGTACTTGAAACGGATATACATATCACAAAGGATGGTTACTTAGTTACGATCCATGATCCCAGTTTAGATCGGACAACTAACGGCAAGGGGAACGTAGCAGACCTTACACTGGCAGAAATTCAAGCGCTTGATGCAGGTTATCACTTTAAGGATTTAGAGGGTAACTATAGTTATCGGGGTAAAGGAGTCTATATCCCAAGTGTTGAAGAACTATTTCAAACCTTCAAGGATATAAAAATTGAAATAGAAATTAAAGATGACAATCCTCCTGAAAGAATAGAGGAAATTGCTTCTAAATTATGGAACCTGATTGAAGAATACCAAATGGAGAAAAAGATTCTTATTGCTTCCTTTGATCAAGATATTCTTAATACATTTGAAAAGTATGCAAAAGGCCGTACAGCCACTTCAGCTGGCAGACAAGAAGTTAAAAACTTCGTTGTCACACATAAATTTCTTTTACGAAATCTCTATGTACCAGAGGTTGATGCTTTCCAAATCCCAGTCGAAGACAGCGGCTTTGATTTAACTGACCAAAGATTAATTGATGGAGCTCACCGTCTTGGCATGGATATCCATTATTGGACGATTGATGACCCAGAAACCATGGAAAAACTTATAGAAGCTGGTGCAGATGGAATACTGACAAACCGGCCAGACTTATTACTACAACTGCTTAAGGAAAAAGGGATATAAAAGGAGGTTTGAAATGGAATTTGCAAATATAAGTATATTCGCCATAATCTTAGCTGTTGCTTCAAACATGGTGATTGGTGCACTCTGGTATTCACCTATTCTCTTTTCAGCTATATGGGTGAAAGCCCTTGGTAAGAAAATGGAGGATATTGATCCGAAAGGAGCCTACGTTGGGTATGGATTAACCACCCTTGGCGGCATTTTTACTGCTGTAGTCCTTTCTTTGTTTATTCAATTATTGGATACTGTAACCATCTTAGATGGAGCTTTATTCGGATTTCTAATTGGACTTATTGCTTCATTCAGAGAATTATCCCCTACCTTCTTTGAAAGCAGGAACTACACTTTATTCTTCATTAGTGCCGGCTACCATATCGTAGCTTTGACAGTTATGGGAATTATTATTGCTGCTTTTGTATAACAGTAAAGGGTGCCTCAATTAGGAGGCACCCTTTACTGTTAATAGATAGTCTGTACACCCTTGCCTGCAATCGTAGTCCATTCAAATTGACGCAGTCTAACTTCAAAGAGTGTCAATGGATCACGGAACATTTCCGGGTTTGTATTCATTTTTTTCAATATCTCTTGATTTGTGGATATTTGAGACACTGATTCTTCGCTCGCAGCCTGGAGTATATTCGTTGGCTGTCTGAAGAACATCGTAATGTCTCGTTCTAATGATTTTTCAAAAAGCTCAAATTGTTGGAAGAAACGTTCAATAACGACCTCAGTTGTTTCTGAGTATTGATCATTTTTTACAAACGCTTTGTATTTGTTATATAACATCGCTTTATTTTGAGTAAGCGCTCCAAATAGTTTTCCCGCACTTTTCAACAGGAATTGTGATGGCGTATTCCGAAGTAAAATATTTACCTTTTCTAGTTGGAACCTGCTCGTCATCCTATCCGTATCGCGGCACCAATCATCAAGCACTTTAAAGTCGCATTCTATTTTAATTCTTTCTTCACCATATAAACTATTTAAGCCTTCCGCCATCTCATATAAAAATTCCTGTCCTTGTTCAAATTCTTCTTTACCGTTATTAATCCATCCTTGTAGTGCTGAATAATATTTCGGCATTAATTCTCTCTCTAAGTAATCTTGAAGTCTATCATTCATTACATCATTAAGCTCTATATGAATCGTACTAAAGTTGCTGTCTTCCTTTACTAACTCTGAACATTCTTGAAGAATTTTCGGGACAGCACTGGTAATTTCATTCTTGATGGATTCCTTGATACCTTGGTAAGACCTTTTTATTGCCTTTGTCGTTTGCGATTCAGTGTCTTTTAATTGGTTAAGCGCACCATTTAACTTCATCACCACTTCTTCGTTCCAGCGTACCGCTTCAATTAATTGATTCTCAACATCAATTCTCTTTTGCAGCAGCCTTGAAATAGTTGTTCGGATAAAGTATAAAAGCTTTGCCAGACGTTTATCAGATATGTTTCTTGTATCTTTTATAGATTGAATAAAGCTCCTTAATTCAACTAATTGCTGGCCTCTTTCATATTTAGCAGAAAAGGCCAATACTTGAGCCTCAGGTAAATATGATTGAATTTTCGAACTAGTTTCCTCAAAGATTCTAATAGCTTCCTGTTCATTGACAATCGTATCCATCTTGTTTAAAAGGAAGTGTACTGGTATATCAGGAGCAAGCTCAAGCATTTGTGTAAGAACACCCTTCTCTTTATCACCAAACGAAGAATTCGCATCTAAGACAAACAAAATACTATCTGCCATTTGAAGGTATTGCAGTAATTCGCCGCGGTCCTGATGGCTTCCTTTTAGACCAGGTGTTTCGATTAAAGCAAGCTTCTGTTCATATAAAAATGGGAATGGCTGTTGAAATTCAATTATTGATTCTAGTGCATTCCGGCGTCGATCCATCCGCTCTTGAAATTGTGTGAAGTCTTCTAGCTGCACGGTTTCCTGATCGGTTATTTCATAGATGTTTAAGTCCTCAAAATCTTTAAACATTACGAGTGACGAAGTGGGGCTATCCTGAATCTCTTCACCCAGAATACTATTAATAAAAGCAGACTTTCCGCTGCCGCTTAATCCGGTAACAAACAGGTGATGCGTGTCAAAATCATTCAATTGTGAAACCAGCCATTTTAAGTGGTTATTTTCACCCATATCCTGTGTTTTCGCCCAACTAATAATCGCTTCAAAGAGATTAATACACTCTTCTAATTCATCAATATGACCTTCTGTTTCGCTAATAAGATTTTCAGCTTCACTGACAATTGACATACTAATACTTGTTGGAAATAATTCATTCCATGACAATACAGCTGCCGATGCTAAGACAGCATGCTTCGGTACTGATAAGCGCAGCCAGTTTGTTAATAGATCAGGTACAAAATCTTCTAGTGTTTTTATACTGTAGTTTCCATTTATTAAACCAAAATACGTTTCGTAATGCAGATTTGAAAGCAATTGAAAATGAATGTTTCGATTAATATCAAGATTGAAAAGCAGGTGATTTACCTCTTTTAACCATGTAAAATAGGACTCTTCACTGCTGTAGCTGTTCCAAAGGGACGCTGTAAGCTCTTCAAAAGTTTTCCGGTCAAGGCTAAATAATTCAAATAGTCCTTGTGAAAAATAATTTGGACTAAAACTTTTTGTAACACCTTTCTTTACATAATCATTCACTGTCTCAAACCATTCAAGTGAACCTGTCCGCCTTGCTTCATTCAATGCAAGTTCAATGGCATGATCCCAATCCTGCTGCTCTTCAAAATAAGCACGGGCTATTGTAGTCACATTAGGATAATCCGGGTTAGAATCGATCGTTCTTTTAATGATTTCAACGGCTTCCTCACGCTTTCCCCGGTCAATATAGAGTGAAAATAGCTGTAAAGCCACTTCTGTCTTTAGGGTAAGGTTATTGGTATCAATTGATAGATAAAGATCCTCAGCGTTTGAGAGTAGACCTGTTTCATAGTAGGCATCGGCAATATTTTTCCTAGCCCAGAGTTCAAGTTCTCCCACAATGTTTTCCCATTTAAAGATAGCTGCCTCAAAATCACGATTGTGGAAATAAATCTCTCCCTGCGCAAAGCGTATCGATGTTAAATCGGGCAGATCTTTTTGTATCTCTTCTTGATAGGCGTCACCTAGCACACGTATCGGTTGTACGTTTTCATGTTCATTTATATACATTTGGTAATATGATTTTTTGATTAACTGACTTTCCAACGTCATTTTTCGTCCCTCCAATACCACCACTTCTATGCATTCATATGGAAAAGAGGCAGAATTATTCCTCTATACAATTCGAACGATGTACTTATTTTTAGTCCCAATTATACCGATTCTACCAAACGATTTTTTAATTTACGTATCAGTTATATTTCAATTTGAATACAATGCCCTAGATAAGCAGGCTTCTACTTATATCCAATTAAGAAGTATAATGGAATCATTCTACGAAAAGGGGCATTTATTTTGAATAAGGATGAAGCTGTTACATTGGCAGATTTGATAAAAAAATCAAGGCCAGCTGCTTACGAAATTACAAAAATGGAAACAGTCAATGGGTCACTGCCTCAATTCCATCAATGGACAAATGGTAAACAAACCTTAGCTGGTTTTGAAGTTACTGCGATTGATACCGGTACTAGCTATTATTTTCTATTCATCGATTGGCACCGTAATAACAACTATTATTTAGTTATTTACATACATAATAAATCAACCACAGCAGCGGAGCTGCGAGTGATTGACGAAATTGATGGAATCCCCCATATTGTGTGGATGTACAAGCCTTTGAAACGAGACGGGAAAAACGATTTAAGAAAAGCTTATTTCAAGCAAATGTTCGGCTCCACGACCGTACAAATCAAAATTCCTGCATCTCCTTTTGATGTAGAAGAATTCTTTAATCAATCATTTAGGCTTTGTCAAAACCGAATAAAAGCGGACAAGATTGTCGACATTTTTGATTTTGATAGTAAAAAATAGCGAAAACAGGCAGGCATCATGCCTCCCTGTTTTTATAAAACCTTACTTAAAAAGGCTTTGGTTCTATCTTCCTTTGGATGGTCAAATAATTCAATTGGCGTATTTTCCTCGACGATGAGCCCGCCATCCATAAAAATGACGCGGTCTCCCACTTCTTTAGCAAACCCCATTTCATGGGTGACAACCACCATCGTCATTCCTTCCTTGGCCAGTTGTTTCATAACTTCTAAAACCTCTCCGACCATTTCGGGATCGAGTGCTGAAGTTGGTTCATCAAACAGCATGATTTTCGGTTCCATTGCCAGCGCTCTAGCAATCGCCACACGCTGTTTTTGCCCGCCTGATAAGGAATCAGGATACGCTTCAGCCTTATCTTCCAATCCTACTTTTCTTAAAAGCTCTAAGCCTTTTTTTCTAGCTTCCGCGGCAGAAGTATTTCTTACTTTCATTGGGGCAAGCATGATATTTTCAATTACCTTTTTATGAGGAAAAAGATTAAACTGCTGAAATACCATCCCCACTTCGGCCCGTACCTTATTAATATCAGACTTTTTATCGGTGATATCAGTTCCTTCAATATAGACATGTCCATCCGTAATACTTTCCAGGAGGTTAATACACCGGAGGAAAGTGGACTTACCTGAACCAGAAGGTCCAATAACAACCACAACCTCCTGAGGCTTAACTTTTACATTAATATCTTTAAGTACTACATTTGTTCCAAAGGATTTTTTTAAATTTTTCACTTCAATCATTCGGTTGACAGCCTCCTTTCAAGACGGCTTAATAAGAAGCTTAACGAAAGCGTTAAGACTAGATAAATTAGTGCTGCTGTAAGATACGGCTCCCATACGCGGAAATACTGACCCTGCATGGCTCGTCCCCAATACATCAATTCTGGGGCTGCGACTAATGAAGCAAGTGATGATTCTTTGATTAAGACAATAAATTCATTACCTAACGGTGGAATCATCCGCTTGAACGCTTGTGGAAGGATTACATAACGCATAGCTTGTACATGTGTCATTCCAAGAGAACGGGCTGCTTCCATCTGCCCTTTATCAATCGATTGTATGCCTGCACGAAAAATCTCAGCGATATATGCAGCAGAATTTAATGACAACGTGAGAATAGCTGCAGCAATACCATTTGTTCCCCCTGTAAATAGTGGTACTACCGCAAAATGAATTAACATAATTTGTACGAGCATTGGTGTACCGCGGAACAAAGTGATATAAACGCTAAAAGGAAATGATAGAAATTTATTTTTCATCATTTTTCCTAATCCGATAAACAATCCAAGTACTGTCCCGATTAAAATACCAGCTAACGATAGTCCAATTGTCAGCAGCGTCCCTTTAAGAAAAAAGGGTGCGTATTCTACTAAAATATCCCATTGAAAATCCATAATAATCCCCCTAATGATACGTTGACCCTCTGTTAAATTATGTAAGACTAGGTATTAAACCAAAAATTGCGTAACTTCTAGTATAAAAGAGTTACGCAATTTTTCTTCTTATTGTTGATCTTTTAGAATTTGTACATCTGGATCTACTTTAAACCATTCATTGTAAATTTTCGCATACGTACCGTTATCTAACAGTTCATTTAGCGCTTTATCAAATTCTGCCTTTAATGCACTGCCCTTAGGGAACATTAGTCCGTAAAATTCTTGTGCAAATGCGTCTTTATCTTCAATAATAACAAACTTGTCTTTTGGATTATTTTTTGCATATTCTTCGATTACTGTATTATCTGCAACAACTGCATCCGCTCCACCAGCCTTAAGCTCAAGGATGGCTAAGTTATTGTTTTCAAACTTTTTTATTTGGCTGCTATTTTTACCAAGAAGACCTTCGACCGCTTCCTGACCGGTTGTTGCGTTTTGAACAGCAACCGTTTTGTCCTTTAAATCCTCAGCACTTTTGATATCACTGCCTTCTGGAACCATAATCTTATTGGTTGATAAGAAATAAGGCACAGAAAAATCATAGGTTTTCTTTCTGTCATCGTTAATAGTAATCGCAGAAACACCAACATCCGCAATTTTTTTCTCTAATTCTAGGAATACTGGGTCCCATCCTGTATTCGCAATATCAACTTTATAGCCTGCTTCTTCTGCCACCGCTTTAACTATATCAATATCAAATCCAACTATCTCGCCTTTATCCAGGTATTCAAACGGTGCATAAGCTGCATCCGTTACGACACGGAGAGTTTTCTTTTCCTTTTCTTTATCAGAATCCCCGCCGTTACTACTAGTTTCACTCGAGCCGCAAGCAGTAAGAATTAACATAAATGCCATGACCAAGAACGTTGTAAAAAGTTTAAACTTCTTCATTTTCCCATCCCCCTATTATACTTTTATGAGTTAATCTTTAAAACATTTATAATTTTTAGAATATAACGATTATAACTTTTTTCGCTTTCATATTCAATCTTTTATTATCAACACTTTACTAATTTACTATTTTAATACGCTAAAAAAACAATATGAAAATAGTATTGAATAGATAATAATCATTTTGGTTTTGATAATTTTAATAATGTATTCATTTTAACTAGGCACTTGCCCACACTCTCCACATATACCTACATAATCTATAGGGTATTATAACAAAAAGGAGAGTTGCCCAATGTATCCTTATGGCTATTACCCAGCACCACCAGTTCAGAATGAGTACAACATGTATGATCCGTATGCACAGCAAGATCCGTATGCACAGCAAGGTCCGTATTTACAACAAGACCAATATGACCAGTATGATCCTGATCGACAACCACAACAGCTAGAACGAAGAGTAAATCAACTTGAAAGACAAAATGAGCGCCAAGAAAGAGAAATCAATCAACTTCAACGTGATGTAAACCAGCTTCAACGTCGTTTGCAGCGTGTTAATCAACGTCTTCGTCAAGTCGAAAGAAGATTTAATTTCCCATTCACTCCATTCGATGGAGAGTACTAGGGAAAAGGGAGAACCAAGCCGATGTGAGCCTGGTTCTCTTTTTTGTTAGATTTTCTATTAAAGTCTAAAAAATCTTGTCAGTGTTTCTAACACAAACACTGACAAAGTTTTAAAATTCCGTTAACTTTTACATTACATACAGTTTAGAAGGGGAGAAGCGGCATGTACCAGAGTAATGAGATTAAGTTAGCTGAGCAAATTCTAAAGCTGGATAAGTTACGCGATGAATTGTTTGAAGAGCTTATGAAAAAGCTGGGCTCACGTGCGCATGAACTTATAAGGGAAGTACAAAATCAGTAAGGAGGAGAATATGTTATGTCAAATCAATTGCGTAAAGGAGTCGAAACACTTAGACTATTTTACATTAATAGATTAATTGAATCTGGTCACTATAAAGATTCTGACAATGAACTTATTTCCCTCACTCTAAGTGAACTACAATATATCTTTAAAAAAACATTCCCCATTAAAAGATAACAGTATTCAATTCAAAAGTTCTTACAGCATGCATCAAAATCCAGTCAATGTAAGGAAAACTAACATAATTTATATTAATACTACCTAATTATAAAAGAGTGTGGTGAAAAGAAAAAATGGCTAATGATTTTTCTTATAAAGATAAAAAAGTGATCACAATTGGAATTGTTAGAGACCTGACTGGTCTTTCAGAGAGACAAATTCGCTATTACGAAGAAAGAAAATTAATCTTTCCTGAAAGATCCTCTGGTGGAAGCAGGAAATATTCCTTTGCTGATGTTGAATTATTAGTGGAAATCGCCAACAAAATTGAAGACGGCGTACAAACACACGAAATTAGAAAAGAAATGCTGCGAGCTCAGAAGAAGCAAAATCAAGATGATTTAAGAAGAAAGATGATACAGGGACAATTAAATGCACAATTCGGATTACGAAAAGGACCATCTTCTTAACCAGAGGATGGTTTTTTGTTTTTCGCTCTGTTACTTGGTTGTTGATTTCCATTCCAGGCACTTCGCTTTCCGCGGGCGACCGCCGAGCCTCCTCGACACTGCGTGTCTGCGGGGTCTCGCCTGTCTCGCTTCTCCCGCAGGACATTTAATTTGCTTCAGTGAATTAGCACCGCACGAAGAAAATGCGATAGCATTTTCGAGGATCTTCGTGCCTGAAACGAAAATCAACAAGTGGTTAAAATAGACATTATCTTTCAACAAAACCTTGTTTAAAAATATTCCACAAACGTTAGTAAATTCCTATTATCCTCTAATCTAACAAACCTCTAGGTTAGGAAAAGAACCTTTTCACCTTCACTTTTTTAAAAACCATGTTAGGAAACCTCACATGTTTGTAGAAACCATTCCAAATCCATGTAAAAATACAAATACACCGAATGTTAAGAAAATTAACATGAAATTAAAGGGGGAGAAATGATGGATACTTTATTCTTAATGAACAGTTTATGGGTAATGGTTGGAGCAATACTTGTCATTCTAATGATCGGAGGATTTATCCTTCTCGAAACTGGATCCACTCGAATGAAAAATGCCGGACATATCGCAGGGAAAACGATACTTACATTTGGTATCTCTTCTATCATATTTTGGGCAGTAGGATATGGTTTAATCTTTGGCGAAGGAAACCCATTAATCGGTCTCTCGGACTTCTTCTACTCTGGATATGAGGTGGAAGGCTTAGCACTTTCCGGTTCCGTATTCTTTTTATTCCAATTAGCCTTTGCGGGTATATCATTAACGATTGCATTTGGCGGTTTTGCGGAAAGAGCAAAACTAGGAGCCTACCTCGTATTCGCCGTATTATTCTCAGTAATTGTTTATCCGCCAATTGCCCATTGGATTTGGGGCGGCGGCTGGTTAGCAGAACATGGTAAGCAAGACTTTGCTGGTTCAACAGTTGTGCATTTAACAGGAGCCATGGCAGCATTAGCAGCTACCCTTATTCTTAAGCCTCGTATTGGTAAATATAATAAAGATGGCTCTGCAAACAATCTAGCGGGACATAACCAAGTATTTACAGCATTAAGTGTTTTAATCTTATGGGTTGGATGGTTTGGATTTAATGCTGGAAGTACAGTATCCGTTGACGGCGCATTCTTTGGATTTGTTGCAATTAACACAAATTTAGCCGCTGGAGCAGGTGTTATCGCAGCGATGATCATTTCTTGGATGGTAATGGGTAAAGCAGATGTACCGATGATGTTAAATGGTGCTTTAGCAGGCTTAGTTGCTATTACCGCTTCTTGTGCCTTTGTTGATACATGGGCAGCCGTTCTTATTGGCTTCATCTCAGGATTACTTGTATTTTATAGCATTCGCTTCTTTGAAAGCAAAAAAATTGATGATCCGATTGCAGCCTTATCCGTACACGGTACCGCTGGTGTATGGGGAACATTATCAACTGGATTATTTGCTACACCAGAATTAGCAACGGTCGGTCAGCCAGGATTATTTTACGGAGGCGGCTTACACCAACTTGGTGTTCAAGCATTAGGAGTTGTAAGCAGCGGCGCTTTTGCATTTATCGTTTCCTTTATCCTCCTTACTATTATGAAATCAGTCATGAATGGCCTGCGCGTTACAGAAGAGGAAGAAATTATCGGTCTTGACATGAGCGAGCATGGAAGCTATGGTTACCCTGAAATGGTAAAGGTAGAAAAAACGGCAATCGAGTCAAAGCTAAACGCTTAAATTCTACTATACAATCACCATCCCCTTTCATGTTGAAAAAGGGATGGTGTTACCTATTATTGAAGGGGTGAAATGGATGAATGGACACCTACTTAGAGATTAGAAGATTCCGAGATAGTCAAAGCATTTGGGTTTCTCGCAATCATATTCAATTAAACCAGCTTCATGATAAAATCATCCATTCTGTAATCACAGTCTCAATTAAACAAATGGAAGATAGATATGGCCCCATCCCCTGCCCTTTTACCTTTTTTATGATGGGCAGCGCTGGACGGTTTGAGCAATCGCTCTGGAGTGATCAGGATCATGGTATTATTTATCAGCAGCAAAGCACAGAAATACAGGAGTATTTTTTAACATTAGGGAAAGAAATCTCATTGGGATTGCACCTATCAGGATATGAATATTGTGATGGAGCTGTTATGGCAAGTAATCCCTTATGGTGTAAATCACTATCACAATGGAGCCTGCAATTAGAAAGCTGGTCCCTCGACTCAAGCTGGGAATGTATTCGACAGTTATTAATTTTTATTGATGGACGATCCCTTTATGGTGAGCCTGAATTTCTAGAAAACTTAAAGAAAAAGGTTTATCAGACTATCCATAATGAGAAGCTTTTAAAAAAGGCTCTCAATAATACTCTTTATCTAAAAAAAGGAATTGGCGTCCTTGGACAAATACTAGTGGAAACACATGGGCTGCATTCAGGTTCCCTAAATATAAAGGAAAAAGCTCTTTTTCCTTATGTAAATGCAATTCGTCTATTAGCTATAAAAGGGAATATACTTGAAACCACTACTCTTTCACGTCTGGAAAGATTATCTGAATATGAACTGCCTTCTATTAAGAGAGAATTATATAAGAAGCAGTTTTTAAAATTACTAAACTTTCGTCTCACACTTTCAAAACCTGACAACTATGAAAATAGCCATTATCTTCCCATGACTTCCCTAACAAAAGAGCAAAAGAAAGAAATAAAAGAAATACTAAAAAATGGTACGGACCTTTACCGTTATGTCAGAAATTTAATAGAAAAGGAGGAGAACTAATGGGAATGAATGATATGATTCAATTTTTCAGACAGATGTCGGGTAAACTTGGTTCCAATATTTATGCAGGTGTCCAAGGGAAGACAAACTTGCAGAACATCTCATTTCTTAGACAAATTCAAAAGGAAATGAAAGAAAACAACTGCTTAGAAACACCTTTGCAAGAATTAAACGTGGTTGTGTTTGACTTAGAAACAACGGGTTTCTATCCTGAAAAAGGTGACCAAATCATCTCTATTGGTGCAATCAGAATGAAGGGTCAGCAAATTTTGAAAACAGAAACCTTCTATTCTCTTGTAAATTCAAACATCCCACTCTCAGAAGAAATTTCTGCATTAACCAAGATTAAAGAAGAGCATTTACAGAACGCACCAATCGCTTCAGAAGTTTTATTAGAATTTTTAAAGTTTGTAAAAAATCATGCCCTTGTTGCCCACCATGCTAAGCACGAACAGTCTTTCATGCAAAAAATGACATGGGATTTATTAAAAACTAGATTCGAGCATCGAATCATAGACACCTCATTCTTACTCCGCTTATCAAATCCAATGATTCAATCCTTACCACTTGAAGATGTGTGCCTGGAGCGTGGAATTGAGATAATCAATCGGCACCACGCACTTGGGGATGCAATAATGACTGCCCATATTTGGGCTCATTCTTTAGAGATAGCCCAAACAATGGGTTATAAAAACCTGCGTGAAGTATACGAATACTTAGCAAGAATTAGATAGTGCAAATACGAAAAACTAGTATTGTGAAAAACTAATGTCGTTTCCTTTCTACAGATTTATAGAGTTATACAGTCAGTTTTTTAAGTTGACTATAGTAGAATCCCCACGTGAAATCTGTTCTTTTCACTCTTCTTTTTTCCCCTCAAAAAAAATTTTTTTACTATTCTTTTTTTCCTCCAACCTTAATCTAACAATAATGAAAACGCTATCAACTTTTCTAATTTATTTGAATTGTCAGATTTTTATGTTGACCAAGAATTAGATTGGGTGTAAGATAACTGAAAATATAATTTGTATTAAATATTCTCATAAATAAACATGCCAATGGTACTCCCATTAATAGGAGAATAGGCTGGATATTTTTTTACAATCTTTTTTTAACTATCTAAAGCGTTTTATGACTAAAAGGAGTGGTTAGGTTGGGAAGTCAATGGATATTCCTTGACGGTGAATTTGTCAAGAAAGAGGATGCTGTAGTTTCAGTTTTTGACCATGGATTTTTATATGGAGATGGAGTATTTGAAGGCATTCGCGTTTATAGCGGAAACGTCTTTAGACTCGATGCCCACCTTAAAAGACTGTACGAATCAGCACAATCCATCATGCTGAATATTCCTTTTACTCAGGAAGAGATGACACAACTAATTGTCGATACGATCAGAAAAAACGAACTGGACAGCGCCTATATACGTGTAGTTGTTTCACGAGGTAAAGGAAATCTCGGACTGGACCCTTCCTCCTGCCCAAAGCCCAGCGTAATTATTATCGCAGAACAATTAGCACTGTATCCTAAAGAATTTTACGAACGGGGTATCAAAATTGCCTCAGTGGCCAGCAGAAGAAATCGGCCAGATGTACTAAGTCCACAAGTTAAATCATTAAATTATTTAAATAACATCCTTGTTAAATTAGAAGCCAATCAAGCTGGTGTTCAAGAAGCTTTAATGCTTAATGATCAAGGATATGTTACAGAAGGTTCAGCTGACAATATCTTCATTGTAAAGAATGGAGTTATATATACTCCTCCTGTTTATTTAGGAGCATTGGAAGGAATTACCCGAAACGCTATCATTGATGTGGCAAGAGCGAAAGGCTATGAAGTAAAAGAATCTCCTTTCACTCGTCACGATGTTTATGTAGCGGATGAAGTGTTCTTAACTGGTACAGCAGTAGAAGTCATAGCTGTAATAGATGTTGATGGCCGCCAAATTAGCGGCGGCAAACCAGGAATCGTTACAAACGACCTATTAGAAGAATTCAGAAAAATCGTAACAACGGACGGAGTGGCTTGTTATCCTGAATCTGCAAACCACGCTATTGTCAGTTAGGAGATAAAAAAATGCGAAGCGATATGATTAAAAAGGGGATTGATCGTGCTCCCCACCGCAGCCTGCTATACGCGACTGGGGTAACAGTGAAGGACTTAGATAAACCGTTTATCGGTGTCTGTAACTCATTTATTGAAATTATTCCTGGACATAAACACCTCAATCATTTCGGTGAAATTGTAAAAGAAGCGATACGGGAAGCCGGCGGAATTCCTTTTGAATTTAACACCATTGGCGTTGATGATGGAATTGCAATGGGGCATATTGGAATGAGGTATTCCCTTCCAAGCCGTGAAATTATCGCAGATAGTGCAGAAACCGTTATTAATGCTCATTGGTTCGATGGTGTTTTTTACATTCCAAACTGTGACAAGATCACACCTGGGATGTTAATGGCCGCAGCCAGAACCAACGTCCCTTCTGTTTTTGTATCAGGAGGTCCAATGGAAGCTGGTGTTTCTCCAACGACTGGAAAGAATCTTTCCCTTACCTCTGTTTTTGAGGGTGTTGGTGCTTACCATAGTGGTTCCATGACAGAGCAGCAATTGCTTGAAATTGAAACAAACGCCTGTCCTACCTGCGGCTCATGCTCAGGAATGTTCACAGCAAACTCGATGAATTGTTTAATGGAAGTCCTAGGAATGACAGTACCAGGTAACGGAACAATGGTCGCAACATCTGTGGGAAGACATGAACTCATTCGTCAAGCGGCAAAACATCTTGTTGAATTGGTAAAAAATGATATACGTCCACGCGATATCATTACAAGAGAAGCAATTGACAATGCATTTGCTTTAGATATGGCAATGGGGGGATCAACGAACACGGTTCTACATACCCTAGCCATCGCACATGAAGCAGGTATTGAATATGATTTACGCGATATTAACAGAATTGCTGAAAAGGTTCCATATTTAGCTAAAATCATGCCTGCATCAGATTACTCAATGGAAGATATCCATCATGCCGGCGGAGTAAGTGCCATTATCAACGAGCTTTATAAAGTTGAAGGTGCACTGCATAAGGAGTGCTTAACGATCACCGGAAAAACCCTTCAAGAAAATGTGAAGGATGCCGCAATAACAAATGAAAATGTCATCCGAACAAAAGACAATCCATATAGCCCTGTTGGCGGTCTATCCATCCTATATGGAAATATTGCTCCAGATGGCAGTGTAATTAAAGTCGGTGCGGTTGACCCATCGATTACAACCTTCCTTGGTGAAGCAATCGTTTTTGAATCTCAGGAAGAAGCACAAGAAAATATTAATAATGGTACTGTCCAAGCAGGACACGTTGTCGTTATCCGCTATGAAGGTCCAAAAGGCGGACCAGGAATGCCAGAAATGCTTGCCCCTACCTCCGCTATTATGGGACGCGGATTAGGGAAAGAAGTCGCACTAATCACGGATGGCCGCTTTTCAGGTGCCAGCCGCGGAATTTCAATTGGACACATTTCACCTGAAGCAGCTGAAGGCGGACCTATTGCTCTAGTTGAAAATGGTGACAAAATCCTAATTGATCTGCCTGCCCGCTCCATTGAATTGCTAGTGGATGACGAGGTATTAGCAGAACGAAGACGCTTATGGCAAAAGCCAGAGCCAAAAATTAAAACTGGCTACCTAGCCAAATATGCAAAGTTAGTTACATCTGCCAACACTGGCGGGATTATGAAAATATAGAGTTAAAAGATGCTGTCGCTTTAACCTAACCAGGGTTTAGGCTCCCTTTTAATAGCCGAGGTTAAAGACATTTCAGTAGATTTGAAAAGTTTATAGTAAAAATCGATGACGGGAATAAAGGAATAAGAAAATGTATTTTCAGAGAGCTGGGGTTGCTGGAAGCCCAGTAATACACCTTATTCCGACATCATCCCTGAGTATTGAGCTGAACAGTCCTAACTTATTAGGCTCAATCAGGTGTTCTATTAGGGCACCTGTTATCAAAAGAGGCGATAATGTTTATTTGTCGCTTCAAGAGGCAGCATTCGTGAGGATGCTGTAAAACCGGGTGGTACCGAGAAATGGAAGGCCTTTTCTCCCCGATATATTCTGCTTTTGTTTTCAACTGCAGTTTATTCGGAGGCGAAATGGCCTTTTACTATTTAGGTAGATATCTACAAGGAGGGATTAAGAGGTGAAAGTAGAAGCAAAGCTGGACTTCCAAACAAGTACGGCACCGAAAACTGGTGCAGACCTGCTCATTGACTTATTAATAAATGAAGGTGTCGATACCTTATTTGGGTATCCAGGTGGTGCAGTTCTACCAATATATGATGCGATTTATCGTGCGAGAGGCAACATTAAGCATGTCCTCTTCCGTCACGAGCAAGGAAGCATACATGCAGCTGAAGGTTATGCCCGTATTACAGGAAAACCTGGAGTTGTAATAGCAACTTCTGGACCTGGCGCTACGAACCTGGTTACAGGTATTACAGATGCAATGATGGATTCCTTACCTCTAGTCATTTTCACTGGTCAGGTTGCAAGAGGTGTCATCGGAACAGATGCTTTTCAAGAAGCAGACGTTATGGCGATTACAACACCGATTACAAAACATAATTATCAGGTTCAAGACATTTCCGACCTGCCTAGAATTGTAAAAGAAGCTTTTCATATTGCTTCTACAGGACGTCCAGGTCCAGTATTAATAGATATTCCAAAAGATATCTCTGCTGGAGAATTAACGCAGATACCTGAGGAAGGTGCTATCCACCTGCCGGGATATCAGCCAACAACGAAGCCAAATCCGCTGCAGATCAAAAAACTTGCTGATGCCATTACAAAGTCTAAAAAACCGGTTATTCTTTCTGGTGCTGGAGTTCTTCACGGTAAAGCATCTACAGAGTTAACGGCTTTTGCAGAAAAACACAAGATTCCAGTTGTAACCACTCTTCTTGGTCTTGGAACTTTCCCAGCAAACAACCCTCTCTCTCTTGGGATGGGCGGTATGCATGGAACATATACAGCAAACATGGCAATATACGAGACTGATTTACTGATTAATATAGGTGCACGCTTTGACGACCGGCTTACAGGAAATCTAAAGCACTTCGCTCCAAATGCAAAAGTGGCACATATTGATATCGATCCGGCTGAAATTGGAAAAAATGTTCCAACAAATATTCCAATTGTTTCGGATTCCAAGGAAGCTTTGATTGAATTAATTAATCAGACAGCAGAATCACCCGATACTGAAGGCTGGTTAGAAACATTAAACAAGTATAAAGAAGAATTCCCATTATGGTATAAACACGATCCAAACGGAATGTCACCACAATGGCTGATTGAAGCCATTCATAAAGTAACAAATGGTGAGGCTGTTGTTACGACGGACGTTGGTCAGCACCAAATGTGGGCCGCTCAGTATTACAACTTTGAAAAACCTCATCGCTGGGTTACATCTGGCGGTCTTGGAACAATGGGCTTTGGCTTCCCTGCTGCAATCGGGGCGCAAATGGCTTCACCAGGAAGCACGGTAGTAGCAATTGTCGGCGACGCTGGATTCCAGATGACACTGCAAGAGTTGTCTGTCATCTATGAACAGAATCTGCCTGTCAAGATCATCATTGTTAATAACGGTGCCCTAGGTATGGTTCGACAATGGCAGGAATTATTACATGGCAACCGCATTTCAGAGTCCATCCTTCATTCGCAGCCCGATTTTGTGAAGCTTGCCGAAAGCTATCATATTAGAGGGTTAAAGATTGAAAGTCAGGAAGAATTAATCACCAAGCTTCCTGAAGTATTTGCTTACGATGGCCCAGTTCTAATGGATTGCCGCGTATTACAGCAGGAAAAAGTCTTCCCAATGATTGCTCCTGGCAAAGGGATACACGAAATGATTGGGGTGAAACCATCGTGAAACGGATAATATCGCTAACCGTTCAGGACCGAAGTGGTGTCTTAAATCGAGTCACTGGTTTATTGCAAAGACGACAATTTAATATTTCAAGTATTTCAGTCGGTCCTACTGAAACCGAAGGCATTTCAAAAATGACCTTAGTAGTTGAAGTTGAAGATGAGCAGCGCCTTGAACAAGTGACAAAACAGCTTAACAAGCAAATTGATGTTTTAAAAGTTTCAGATATAACAGATAAGGCAATTGTCGCTCGTGAACTGGCACTCATTAAAGTAGCCGGCAGCTCACAGCTTCGCAGCGAGATTAACGGGATTATTGATCCATTCCGCGCCTTGATTATTGACGTAAGTAAAGACAGCTTAACGATCCAGATCACAGGCCGTCCAGACAAAATTGACGCGTTGATTGATTTACTTCGCCCATATGGAATTAAAGAGATTGCAAGAACAGGATTAACCGCCTTCTTACGCGGTCATCAACCACAGGTTAACGAGTTAACTACCTACTCTCAAATAAAATAAACATTTTCGAAGGGATGATTAAAATGGCAAAAGTATTATATAACGGAGATATTCAAGAGGCAGTTTTACAAGGAAAGAAAATCGCAGTAATCGGTTATGGCTCACAAGGTCATGCACATGCATTAAACCTAAAGGAAAGCGGCTTTGACGTAGTTGTTGGTTTAAGAGGCGGAAAGTCTTGGGATAAAGCAGTTGAAGATGGTGTTGAGGTTACAACTGTTGCGGAAGCAACTGCTCAAGCAGATGTTGTCATGGTTTTACTTCCAGATGAAATGCAGCCTAAAGTATACGAAGAAAGCATTAAACCAAATCTTGAAGCTGGTAACGCACTAGTTTTTGCTCATGGTTTCAACGTTCACTTTACACAAATCGTTCCTCCAGCAGATGTTGACGTATTCCTAGTTGCCCCTAAAGGACCAGGACATTTAGTACGACGCACTTATACAGAAGGCGCAGGTGTTCCAGCACTTTACGCAGTTTACCAAGATTACACTGGCCAAGCGCGTGAATTAGCTCTAGCTTACTCAAAAGGTATCGGTTCTGCTCGTGCAGGTGTGTTAGAAACTTCTTTCCAAGAAGAAACAGAAACAGATCTTTTCGGAGAGCAGGCAGTTCTTTGCGGCGGTACTACAGCCCTAATCAAAGCTGGTTTCGAAACTCTTGTAGAAGCTGGTTATCAGCCTGAGGTTGCTTACTTTGAGTGTTTACACGAATTAAAATTAATCGTTGACCTTCTATATGAAGGAGGACTAGAAAACATGCGCTATTCTATCTCTGACACAGCTCAATGGGGAGATTTCGTTTCTGGACCACGTGTTGTGAACGAAGATACAAAAGCACGCATGAAAGAAGTATTAACAGATATTCAAACAGGTGCATTTGCGAAAGGCTGGATCTTGGAAAACCAAGCAAACCGTCCACAATTTAACGCAATTAACCGCAGCGAAAACAACCATCCAATTGAAGTGGTAGGCCGTGAGCTTCGTGCCTTAATGCCATTTATTAAAAATAAGCCAGTAAATGAGAAGAAGGAAGTGGTGGTAAATGGTTCACGTTAACATCTTTGATACGACACTGCGCGATGGTGAACAGTCCCCTGGTGTGAATTTAAACCAGCTTGAAAAACTTGAAATTGCTAGACAACTAGAAAGGTTTGGCGTTGATATCATGGAGGCCGGATTCCCGGCTTCCTCCCAAGGGGATTTCGAGGCAGTAAGAGCAATTGCCCGGAGTATTAAAAATAGTTCCGTTACAGGCCTGGCAAGAGCAACCAAATCGGACATTGACATTGCGTGGGACGCATTAAAGGATGCTGCAGAACCAAGGTTGCATGTTTTCCTTGCCACCTCCCCTATTCATATGAAATATAAATTGTTCAAAACACCAGAGGAAGTCATTCAAACCTCTGTCGATATGGTGGCATATGCAAAACAAAGGTTCCCTCATATCGAATGGTCTGCTGAAGATGCTTCTCGTTCAGATCTTGATTTTCTTGTCAAAATCATTACAAAGGTTATCGACGCTGGAGCAA
Organism: Neobacillus niacini; assembly: GCF_019749295.1. GTDB lineage: Bacteria > Bacillota > Bacilli > Bacillales > Cytobacillaceae > Neobacillus > Neobacillus niacini_D. The sequence goes on along the minus strand of NZ_JACWFG010000018.1, from coordinate 104,082 downwards.
CAGTCATTAACCTCCCTGACACTGTAGGATATGCAACTCCAGCAGAATATGGTCAAATGTTCCGTTATATCAGAGAAAACGTTCCAAATATCCATAAGGCTGCACTATCCTGCCATTGTCATGATGATCTAGGAATGGCTGTAGCCAATTCACTAGCTGCGATTGAGAACGGTGTTACCCAGGTCGAGGGTACGATTAACGGTATTGGTGAACGTGCAGGGAACGCCTCATTAGAGGAAATTGCCGTAGCTCTGAATATTAGAAAAGATAAATACCCTTTTACTACGAATCTTGTTTTAAAAGAAATCAAACGCACTAGCGATCTAGTAAGCCGTTTTACGGGAATGATGGTACCTGGAAATAAAGCTGTTGTTGGAAAAAATGCCTTTGCTCATGAGTCAGGAATTCATCAGGATGGTGTCTTAAAAAATACCTTAACCTATGAAATTATTACCCCTGAGATGGTTGGTATTCAATCCAATGATTTAGTTCTTGGGAAGCATTCAGGACGTCATGCCTTCAAAGATAAAATTGAAAATATGGGCTTTACGTTATCAGATGAAAAACTTCTTGAGGCATTTAAGGCTTTTAAACAGCTGACTGATCGTAAAAAAGAAGTTACCGATGAAGATCTATTTACCATTTTGACAGATATTCAAACAGCTGTTGCTGACATTAAAAAGTATGAGTTAGAAGCTTTCCAAGTTCATTATGGTTCTGCAAACCTCCCTACTGCTACTGTAGCGCTTACCACTCCAGAAGGTGTACGCGTTGAAACAGCCCGTACAGGTTCAGGAAGTGTGGAGGCACTAATGAACACATTAGAAGCTCTTATTAAAGAAGAAATTCACTTAACTGATTTTAAACTTAACTCGGTCGGCCAAGGACGGGATGCATTGGCTGAGGTGCATGTAAAAATGACCGTTGATGGTGTACAGGTAAGTGGCCGAGGTTCAGCTCAGGACGTTTTAGAGGCTTCTGCCAAATCATTCTTGAATGCTGTAAATCGAGTATTTTTTACCCCTAAGGCTGTTGTTCAAGCAGCATCAGCTCAAGCATAGAAGGCTTCGCAAGGCGAATGAAAAAATGACGAGGAGGTTGCTTCGAATGAAAAGACGTATTGTATTACTACCTGGTGATGGGATTGGCAAGGAGGTTATTAATTCTGCAAAAGATGTATTGAATGCTGTTGCTGAAGAATTTAACCACAGTTTTAGCTTCGAAACCCATGAAATCGGAGGGGCAGCCATCGACCTATACGGCACTCCGCTGCCGGAAACAACAGTTGAAGCGTGTAAACAGGCAGATGCTGTATTATTAGGCGCGGTTGGCGGCCCGAAATGGGATAACAACCCCTCCCATTTACGCCCTGAAAGAGGATTACTCGGTATTCGGAAGGCTCTTGATTTATACGCAAATCTAAGACCTATTAAAGGATTTAAAAACTTGCTTCATGCTTCTCCTTTAAAAGAAGAAGTTGTTGCAGGCAGCGATTTATTAATCGTTCGTGAATTAACCGGCGGAATTTACTTTGGTACTCCAAGTGAACGCCGTGACAACGGTCAGACCGTTGTTGATACACTTGCATATACGCGTAAAGAGATTGAAAGAATTGTAGATAAAGCCTTTCAAGCTGCACAAGGACGACGTGGCCACCTTACTTCTGTTGATAAAGCAAACGTGTTGGAATCCAGTAAAATGTGGCGCGAAATTGTGGAAGAGAAAAAAGCTCAATATCCAGATGTCGTGGTTGAACATGTATTGGTGGATGCGGCAGCAATGAAATTAATCACAAGTCCTTCCAAGTTCGATGTTATTGTTACAGAAAACATGTTTGGTGACATTCTTAGTGATGAAGCTTCTGTCCTAACCGGTTCACTAGGAATGCTTGCTTCAGCAAGCTTAAGCGAAGATGGAGTTGGCTTATACGAGCCTGTTCATGGTTCTGCACCAGACATTGCAGGTAAAGGTATTGCAAATCCAACAGCAATGATTTTATCAACTGCATTAATGCTGCGTTACTCTTTCCAACTCAATGATGAGGCAAAGTTAATTGAAGATGCGGTACAGTCTGTGTTAGATAGCGGATTCCATACAGCTGACCTTCAAATACCTGAAGGAAGACAAGTGGGTACTGAAGAAATGACTCGTCTAATTGTGGATTATATTAAATCACAGAACGCATCAAAATGTATTATGAGCTGTTACGTGTAAAATTTATTGCAGCTGGGCTCATCAGTCCAGCTGCTTCTCCCTATCTAGGAACCGTTTTTTTAAGAATTTACTTATCTAATCCGGGACGACCTCCCTTTTACTAAATCTATAAACGTGAGGAAGGACATTATGCAAATACCAAAAAATATAATTCAAAAAGTTTGGCAGCAGCATGTTGTACATCAAGAAGCAGGAAAACCTGATTTACTTTTTATCGATTTGCATCTAGTTCATGAAGTAACTTCTCCTCAGGCCTTTGAAGGATTACGGATGAACGGTCGAAAAGTACGCCGCCCAGATTTGACATATGCGACAATGGATCACAATGTTTCCACACGTGATCGTAACGTTATCAAGGATCCAATTTCAAAGAAACAAATTGATACATTGAAAGAGAACTGCCAGGAATTCGGTGTTGAACTTTCAGATCGTCAGCACCCTGACAATGGAATTGTTCATGTTATTGGTCCTGAGCTTGGTCTTACACAGCCGGGTAAAACAATCGTCTGCGGTGATAGTCATACTTCTACACATGGTGCGTTTGGTGCCCTTGCGTTCGGGATCGGGACAAGTGAAGTAGAACATGTCTTAGCTACACAAACACTTTGGCAAGCACCTCCAAAAACAATGAATGTTAAGGTAAATGGAAATCTTGGAACGGGTGTAACGGCGAAGGATTTAATCCTAGCGATTATCGGAAAATTCGGGGTCCAATTTGGAACTGGTTATGTGATGGAATATACAGGTGAAGCAATCCGCTCCCTTTCAATGGAAGAACGAATGACCGTTTGTAATATGTCCATTGAAGCTGGTGCACGTGCAGGCTTGATTTCTCCTGATGAAACAACTTTTGAATACCTAAAAGAACGTCGACATGTTCCTAAGGGTGAAGCTTTTCTTGAAGCAGTTGCAAAATGGCGGGCACTTGCTACCGATGAAGGTGCACAATATGATGCGGTTGTTGAAATAGAGGCATCTGAAGTTGAACCTCAGGTTACATGGGGAACAAACCCAGGCATGTGTATCCCAATTACAGCCTCTGTTCCAAATCCAGATCATGAGGAAAAAGCAAATAAAAAGGATGAAATTTCTCGTGCCCTTCAATATATGGGACTTGAAGCCGGCCAGCCAATTTCAAATGTAGAGATTGATCATGTCTTTATCGGTTCCTGCACCAATTCACGGTTAAGTGATCTGCGAAAAGCTGCCGATGTCATCCGCGGTCACAAGGTTAATCCTAAGGTTAAGGCAATTGTTGTTCCAGGTTCTTTTAGTGTAAAAATGGCTGCCGAAAAAGAAGGCATTGACCAAATCTTTAAAGAAGCTGGCTTTGAATGGCGTGAAGCTGGCTGCAGTATGTGTCTGGCAATGAATGATGACATTGTTCCTCCAGGAGGACGCTGTGCTTCCACTTCCAACCGTAATTTTGAAGGCCGCCAAGGAAACGGGTCTCGCACTCACCTTGTAAGTCCTGAAATGGCTGCTGCTGCTGCGGTTGCAGGCCGTTTCGTTGATGTTCGTCAGTTCACTGCTCAGGGGGTACTATAAATGGAACCATTACGCATTCATACAGGAGTCGTTTGCCCGTTAAATCGAAATAATGTAGACACAGACCAGATTATTCCAAAGCAGTTTCTAAAAAGAATTGAACGAAGCGGTTTTGGTCAGTTTTTATTTTATCACTGGCGCTTTGATGATGATGGTAACCTGCGTGAGGACTTTTCCATGAATCATCGAAAATATCAGGGTGCTTCTATTTTAGTAGCAGGTGAAAACTTTGGCTGTGGGTCCTCTCGTGAGCATGCCCCATGGGCGATTCAGGACTTTGGCTTTAAAGTGGTTATTGCTCAAAGCTATGCAGATATTTTTAAAAACAACTGTGTTAAAAATGGTATTCTTACGATTCAAGCTAGTGAAGAACAAGTTCAAAGTATCATGCGTAAGGCTGAGAACGAAGAGTACACACTTACTGTGAATCTAGAAGACCAAGTGGTTACCGATAATCAAGGGTTAGAGTTTACATTTGATATTGCTCCATATCCGAAAGAGATGCTGCTTAACGGCTGGGATGAAATTGGAGTAACTCTCAACTATGAAGATAAAATTGCAGCGTATGAGCTTGCACATAAATAAAGTTGAAAAGAGCTTGGACATCCATCCAAGCTTTTTTTATTTGTTGTGCCAGAGCCCCCCAAAAAGCAGGACTCAGAATCACAAACACCCTACTGAGTGACCACTACTTTACTATTTATATGATTTAGGCCTCTCATCACCCCTATGAGTGACCGTTCCTTCCCTTTTTATAGGATTTTGGGCTCTCATCATTCTTATGAGTGCCCGTTTCTTCCCTTTTTATAGGATTCCGGGTTCTCATCACACTTATGAGTGCCCGTTTCTTCCCTTTTTATAGGATTTCGGGCTTTCATTTTACGAAAAGAGCTTGGACACCAGCTCTTTATTAGTTCCTTGGTGCAAGTAACATCACTAAAACACCTGCTATGCATATTCCAGCCCCGATCCAGTCATACAAATCTGGAGTTTTCTTATCAATTCCCCATCCCCATAAGACTGATAGTACGATGAAGACTCCCCCATAGGCGGCATATACTCTGCCGAATGACGGAAAGGATTGAAAGGTCGCAATAACACCGTACAAAGCTAACACTACTCCGCCAATTAGTCCCCAGTAGGAAGGCTTCCCCTCTCGAAGCCATTGCCAGATAAGATAACCCCCTCCTATCTCTGCAATGCCTGCAAGGATAAATAATATAGATGCTTGTAACACTGTGTTCACGTCCTTCGGTTAAATGAGAGATAATATGAGAACCATCTAGACCCCTTATGTCTTGAAAATGACTGTAGATGGGAATCAGATGTTCTTCCTGGTTCCCCTAACGGTTGAATTTGGATGTCGACGGGAATCAGACGTTCTCTCTGGTTCCCTTAACGAATGAATTTACCTGCCTACGGGAATCAGACGCTCTTTCTGGTTCCCTTAACGGTTGAATTTGGGTGCCAACGGGAATCAGACGCTCTTTCTGGTTCCCTTAACGGTTGAATTCCATTGTCAACGGGAATCAGACGCTCTTTCTGGTTCCCGTATCTGTTGAATTTACCTGTCAACAGGAACCAGACGTTCCCTCTGGTTCCTTGTCGGTCTTCGTAAAAGTTTCAGCAAAATAATCTCCGGTTTCATTAAATTCAGAATAATGGCGGGTGACACAAATCGGCTCTCCCTCACCCTTACTAAATACTTCAAACGTTCCACGTGGTGTATCTATTAGATTTGATTCCAATTAATCATATTATTCTCCCTAGATTTGTATTAGTCAAAAGACATGTGACCGTTTCTATATTCACCCCAATATCTCCTTCTCTAAAAAATAAAGAATGAACTAAGGGCTTAGGTTTGATACTAATTACTAAAAAGGAGGGATTACGATGGATGGAAAGTACAATACGAATGATGATGCAAATGTTGAAATGAAGAAGGCACTAAGCAAAACTACACCTAGAAAAAATCCAAACATGAGTGAAGCAGAGTTTAAGATGAAATATCAGGGGAAGAAGGAAATCTAATAATATGAGGCAGGACTTTCCTGCCTCTTTTCTATCTCTCATAGCTTTATTGCATCTAAGATCAGTGAAGGTGCACGCATTTGTTCCCTATTCCTGGGGTCAAATTTTTTCGAACGAAAAATCACTCCATCTTCTGGATTCCACTCTTTGAAGTGGAAGTTACCTTCTTCATCACAATATTCGAGTAAATTTACTTGAAAGCCTGCGGCTTCAAACAATTTTGTTAGAGTATGATAGTTATGTACGATTTTATGACTTGCTGCTGGGTGATCTTTTGGGCCTGGACCACCAATTTTAACTATATTTTGATATTCTTTATCAGGAAAATATCCATCTGGAACTGCACATCGAACATAACCGGAAGGCCTCAGGTATTTATTGCAATTTTTTGCCGCATCCACCCCTTCTTCAAATGTAAGATGCTCCCAAACATGCTCCGCTAATATTGCTGTAATTGTATTACTATCAAACTTTTTACTCCAAGTGGTTTCATCAAGTAAATTTAGTTCTTCTTCCTGGGTATGTACCCATCCTGGATTATTAATGTATTCCCCTGCTCCGATAACAATTTTGATTTCTTTCTCTGTTACCACCAGTTTTCCTCCTGTCCACGTCAACTCCAAATAAGTAAATTAATTTTCTATCCAAAATCTTTTTATAACATTACCATCTTCTTCAATATAGTCTGAATCTGGGATACCCCCATTATTAATAATCGTTTTGAAGGAACCTGTATTATCCTCATTACATAAAACCAGAGCTTTTCTAATACCTAACTCTTTAGATTTCTCAAGCGCCAATGACAATAATTTAGTCGCATATCCTTTTCGTCTCTCAGAAGGACGGATACCGTAACCAATATGCCCGCCGCTATTTAATAGAATTTCTGTTAAACGGTGTCTAATATTAACAACACCTAGTATTCTTTTATCTTGGTTTATTAACCAAAATGTTGAATCTGGCACCCAGCCTTCAGGAAGATTACACCCTTGCTCATTATCCTGTAAAAATTGAACCATTGCCTCAAAGTTTGAAGGATCTTTTTTAATAACCCAAGGTACCATATCCTCTTTGCTCTCTAACCATTCATCATAAAATGAGAGGTATTCTTCCTTCAAATCTACCGTTGGTTTAATTAACGATAGCTGATTCAATCTTTCATACGTTAATGAATGCTTCTCTTTTTTCAATAGAAAAACATCCGGATTTCGCAAAGCTTTCCAGTCCTCAAAGCCGAAATGATTATTATAATGATTTAAGAGTAATGACAGCAGGTTACCATGCGTAACTATTATAGTATTCTCAGCTTCACTGTTCAGAACTTCCTCTACTACACTAATGATTCGTTTTACTGCTTCATTACTAGACTCTCCACCTTCGAATTTCAAATCAAAATCCTCAAAGGTAGATCTCAACTTTTCAAGCCAGTCAGAAAGATTTTCAGAACTAAGTACTCTTTCTGTCAATAAATCATTTGTTTCAATCTCCAAATTAAGTCTTTTTGCAAGCGGCTCTATTGACTGTATCGTACGCACAAAAGGACTTGAAATAATCCGATTAATTGAAATTCCAGTAAACAAATCTGCTAATTGAATGGCTTGTTTAAAACCTCTTTCTGTAAGTGCTGCTTCAGGTGGCTGCCCTTCTGCTTCACAATGCCTAATAAGATAAATTTTCTTCACTAAAAACCTCTCCCTGAACTTATTCTCCTAACGTTTTCCTAAAACCATAAAATGGTCGAAAACCTTGTCCTTCATAAAAAGAACGAGATGTACTAGACGCAAGCATTTCAATTCTTGTTTTCGGATATTTATTATGAACGTATTGTAGTAACTCTCTTCCAAGACCGAACCCGCGATAATTTTTGTCAATTAGTAATTCACAAATATATAGTGTAATACGTGTATCAGTTAATCCTCTAATATATCCAACTACACCATTACCTTCTGCTTCTATGACAAAAGATACATTTGATTTTCCCCATGCTTCCTTAGTATCTTCATGATTTTCAACTAAGTTATTCCAGCCCTCTGCTTGGTTTAACTCTTGTATTCTGTTAAAATCATTCTCTACATACTGTCGGATATTTGTCTGATTCATTGAATAAACCTCACAAAATGGTTATTTTAATCAATAATTAACATATCACTCTCATCAAACTTCCAGCTCTCCGCATAAGCAACTTCCCAATGGTAGCCATCTGGGTCTAAAAAATATCCACTATATCCTCCCCAAAATACCTTTTGTGGATTTTTTACAATCTTTCCACCTGCCTGCTCCACCGTTTCAAATATTTGATCAACCTCTTCTGCAGATTTTGCATTGTAAGCGAGAGTAATCCCTGAAAAGCCTTGCCGAGATGGCGGGTCTTCTCCATTGATATCCTTAGCAAGCTCATCTAAAGGATACAAAGCAAGCTTCGTACCGCCATTTTTAAAAAACACAATTCCAGGATTTTCTTCCGTTACAGATGTTTCAAATCCTAGTCCATCTCGATAAAATCTAAGTGACTGAGAGATATTTTTCACACCTAAAGTAATAAGGTTTATTCTATTCATATGTTATACCTCCATTTTTAAAAAAATCTCAACACTATATATTCATCATTTAAACCTATTAATCCTTCCTAAAAAAAGGAAAAGTGCATTACCCCATCAGGAGCAAAGCACTACTTTATAATTCATCTAAAATATTTTGATTTTGGGGATTTTCGGTAAAGGTCAAGACCTCTTCAACAGGTTGGTACGACTCGCCATAAAAATGTTGATCCTTATAGGTATGTATCTTATTATACGTCTTTTTCATGCCTTCAAATATCAGCTCTTCCGACTCTTGATTAGGTGCCCAATAGAGAATCTCCATTTTATTAACCTCATTTGTCGCCAGCGACCGTCTTTCATACCCGATTGAATTTGCGTGCTCGAATCCCTCGCGTTTATAAAAATGAAGCCTTTTTCCTGTATCACTGTCTTCATAGTTAACCGGTTCAACTTCAAGGATAATTGGCTTTCCTTTTTGTTTCATTTTTTCGATAAGCTTATGACCAAGCCCCTGCCCGCGTGCATCTTTTGAAACAAATAGATAATCAATAAATACAAAATCCTCTAATTCTGCATACATCAAAACATGATTCGGCCCTTCGTCTTTATGATAAATATCAGAACGCTCTTTCAACAAAGTCTCCATATGCTCTCTAGACTTCATTTCTACCACAGGAAAATATTGATTTAACTTCTCATACCAATGCATACTACTCCCCCTATATTAAAGTATCTTAATGAGGAAAGTATGTGTGATTTTACCATTTTTAATACTGGTATGAACCAGATTATTATTTTCCTAATGAGAAGCCGTGAAATAGCCGTCCGCCATATGGCTGCAAAATCTCATCAACCAATACGATAATTAAATCCTTATTACCCGTTTTATAAAAAGTGTCAAACGCCTCGACAAATCGATTTGCAAAGTTTTCATCATAGTTTCTTAATGAGCGTATTACCCATTTGGATGCTCCTATCCATTGTCGGTTTGTCCTTAACACAAATTCACTAACTAATTCAGCTAGTGTATTAGCAATAAATATTTCTTCCGCCCGCATGGTACACCCTATAAAATCATCAAGCGCATCTGTAATAAAATAGCGTTTAAATGTTATTGTCTCAGATGACCATTCCTCAGGTCCCTTCTCCAATAATTCTCTTGCCTCTTGTTTTATAGGCTCGATTATTCCAGTATCTTTTATTACGATTCCCTCCGAAACCATTTTAGGCAAGGAAGGTCGTGCTCGTTCACAATCACTTTTAAAAAAGTCCTTATAAGAGGTAAAATTATGTACAAAAATCTCTATACTCCAACCATATTCAATGACTGACTCTCTAAATGCAGATTTAAGGTTACAGTCAAATATAACAATATCAAGGTCAGATGTTTTTGTGGCCTCGCCTCGAACAACACTCCCTGCTAACAAGGCACCATCACAATTCGGAAAATGGTTCATGATAAATAGATCAGCTGCTTTGTATGCTTCCAGTCTTTTAATCTGTCCCCGCCTCCATTTCTTTTTTATAAAAAATAAGTGTTGTTTGTTCATTTAAGACCTTTTTAACACCTGTTTTTATATATCCCAATTTTTCATATAAGCAGCAATTACGTTCTTCCTCCAAAATGGTTGCCAATTCCCAGCTAATAGCCTGAGGAAACAATTTTTCCACATGAGCAATAGCCTTTTGGGCAATCCCCTTCCCTTGATGTTCAGGAAGAATAAACATAGGACTTATCCAAAATTGTTTCTCCACTTTCCAATGTACACAAATAGCACCCACAAGATGGTGATCAGCCAGTATTTTATAAAATCCCCCTTGAGGATTGTTTATTCTGGTAATGACTCGTTCGATGGTTTCATTTGCTGGATTTTTCTGGTAATCTTTATATTTTTCAAGCAAGGGCATAAAGGCATCTACCTGTATATCAAAAATCGCTTTTGCATCTGTATTTACTGCTTTTTCTAATCTAACGTCCAAATTGGCCATACCTCCTTCTAAATAAAATTTGCCGTTTCCAAATGAGTGATATCTCCTTCTACTATGAGTTTAAAACCATTTTCATTCATTTCCACAATCGTAAGACTTGTATCATGTATATAGGGAGGGTCCCATAAATTTTCAATTGGTATATTCTTAAAGAATGTATACAAGCATTTGATGACGACAGAATGAGTAACAATCAATATATTTCCAGATTTATATTCTCTTTTTATTCGATTTAAAACCTTAATGGCTCTTGCACGTGTTTCTTCGAACGTCTCTCCTCCATCATTCGTAAATAGATGTGGTGTATTCCAGAATGCCTCGAACTCTGTTCCATACATTTCTTTAATGGAAGAATGAGTTTTTCCTTCCCATTGACCCAGTTTAATTTCCCTTAAATTTTCATCGTAAATGATCGGAATATCTCTTTCACCACGTATCAAATTAGTAGTGGCTTTCGTCCTCCCGCTTGTACTGGAATAAATGGCTGTTACCTCTGTTTCTTTCAATCTTTCGCCTAAACATACTGCATTTTTTATGCCGTTTTCCGTTAGATTTGAATCCAGCCAGCCTTGCATTCTTTTTTCAGTATTCCATTCTGTTTCACCGTGTCTTGTTATGTATAAAGTGATCATTAGTTTCTCCTTATTTGTTTAATTCACTAATTGCCTTAATTAGTTTTCTAGCAGTCTCTTTTAACTTCGTTTCATCTTCTATCACAATCTCATCTTCTAAATAGAAATCTCCAAATGACTGTCCTCTATATCTAGGGACCACATGCATATGATAATGTGTTAATTCATTAAAAATCCCGCCATTTTGGCAGATGGTGATCCCATCTGGATTAAACAGTTTTTTTATTGCTTTTGATAAAAGAATTGATGCCTTCATAATTGAATTGGCTGTTTTTTCGTTAAGTTCTTCTACATCATAAACATGTTTTTTAGGCAATATCATAATATGCCCTTCATTAAATGGCTCATGGTCTAAGAAACAACAAACATACTCATCTTCAAAAACAACATGAACAGGCAGATTTTTATTAGCCAAATTACATCCCAAGCATTCCATTTTTTCACAACCTTCGCTTCTTTACGTTCTACTTTAACAAAAAAAAGGCCATGCATTAGACCTTTTATAAAATATTTTGGAATGTTTCTAAAATATATAAAATAAATTGATAGACCATTGTGAGCAGCTGTGATAAAAACTCAAATAAAGAGTCCAACAATTAACATCATCCTTTCATACCGACCTGTCTTATACTATGCTTTGCAGGACAAGTATGAAACGGATAATAGCGCACTTGTGTTACAATACAAGAGAAATAATCCCTTGGCTGATACTCACGATAATAATACTCTGACCTAAACCGCTTACGATTCCCGTTGTTAACCTCAATGGATTATTACTCAATCGAAGTTTCCTTTTTTGGGTCCATCCGTCCAAGACCATGGGAAGATTTAATACAATCCCCAGCCAAAGCGGCTGATTTATTGGAACTATTAATAATAAAGGAAAAAATAAATACCCCAATAAGATCCCCGTGCACCTAGCGCATAGTGGAAGCGTATGCCCTTTTATTGTTAGACTTCTAGACTTCATTCGATGACAAGGTACAATATCAGTCAGCACCTTCAGTTTAATTACAATTTGGTCCGCAATCACAATCTGGCCCTCCGTCACAGTCTGGTCCACAATCGAAATCTGGGCAATCTGGCGTACAATCACCCTTTTTCTTTTTTCGATACCTCTTTTTTCCATAATAAAAAAGCACGAACAGCAACATTAAAATACCTATAGCAGCAGCAATTATGCCAATTACCATTTCACCATTTAGTAATAACGTAACAGCAACTACAAAAGAAATAATCATCGCAGTTAACAAAAGAAAAAACATACCAACCACCTTTTCCTCTAAGAATTTCTCTTATTCTATAACATTATGACTCCTGCAGACTAGGTCCCATAACAATATATTTAAGTCCTTTTCATCTTTTATATTCCATTAAAATAGGAAAAATCCTTTTTCTAACAAAAGGCTCTGTTAAGCGGAATATTGATTTTGCCGTGTTTGAAAAATAAGCGGAGTTTTTCCGTTTAAAATGGGAAATACTATCATTTCCTTATAAATAGGCGGAGTTTTTCCGCTTATTGTTCTCAAATCCTTGTAATTTGACTTATTTAAAGCAATTTAAGCGGAATATCTCCGCTTATATCTGCTTCTAAAGGTTCCTCTATAAACAATAGACGGAAATTCTCCGCCTATGAATTTTTAACCCTGTACGAAAATCAACAATGAATAATAACAGAGCCAAATAAAAGAAAGGGAGCAGCTCCTTTGTGCTGCTCCACTAATGATTTAGAATTCAGGCAGTCGGTCAAGATTGTTTTCTTTTATCCCATCTGGTTCACTTCGTATGATATCTCTTCCATACTTATGAAACACATCTACATGTGCAATCTGACCTGATTTTGCTTCTGTTAAAGCGGTAATGTAATCCAGTTCTCTGCCTGTACTTGTTTTAAAGGCAATGATATCCCCATCATCGTTTTTTCTAACGGCTGTAAATTCCTCTTTTCCATTAGGATTGCCTTGATCTGCCTCTAACTGTGCTTGCTGCTCACTTTGCTGCTTATATTCCTCATAAATCTTCTCATAATTCTTATCTTCCATAGCTCCCACCTCCGAACGTATGTTAGTATTTTGAAGCTAATGGGTAAAAAATATTCAAAATACACAAAACTGACAAAAATGGCCCTTAACCTAACATGGTATAATTTACCTAATCGGGGGCGATAAAATGGAATCAAATAAGGAAAATGTTTGGTTTTTTATTAAAGATTCTGAGCAGCAAGGTCCTGTCTGCCTATTTGAATTAAAGAAGTTAATAGAACAAAGAGTACTTTCTGGTGATACCTTTGTATGGAACAAATCAATGAGCAGCTGGCAAATGGCCAAAAACCTTGCAACTTTCTCAGAAAGTATTTTTGAATCCACTCGAATCCACCTGTTCCCAGATAAGTTTAAAACAAAAGAAGAATATGAAGAAGCGACCTATCCTGCTGGAAGACCTTATGTACGTTACCTTGCTAGACTATTCGACCTTTCCTTATTTTCAATACTTTTCATTCTATTTGTCTCTATTCTTTCTCCATCGTTCGTCGCAGAAATCTCAAATTTATATATATTTATCATAAGTTTATTCCTCTGGATTATCGTTGAACCGGCGATTATTGCTATTTTTGGCAATACTTTTGGAAGGGCTTTCTTAAATACTAAGATTAAAAGCATACATGGTGATAAAGTCGATTTCAAAACTGCCCTTAAGCGAAGTATTTTTGTTAGCGCTGCGGGTATGGGATTCGGAATCCCTATTTTAAATTTTATTTGCTTCATTTTTTCCTATCGGGACCTGAAGGGGCACGGAATGTCCACCTGGGACCTTAAAATCGGTACCGTAACCCTTTATGGAAAGGTTAGTATGTCGAGACTTTGTATTGCAGGAAGCCTTCCAATGGGGATGTTGGCTGCAGGTTTTTACATTTAAAGGAAGAGTCAGAGCTGTTTGGGAATCAAACAGCTCTTTTGTAATTAGTTTAAGGACATACCCGAAGAACTTGTTGGCTCTTTGGTCTCCTTTATGTTTTTTAAAACTAATATCATGCAGTAAATTACCAAGAGATTAAACAGAATTATGCTCCATATCAATAAGCCGCCTATCTGCACTCCCGCTTTTATTTGAAGAAAGATCATTGAAGTCATTGCTGTCAGTAATGTTATTTCTTTAATGATGATTACAGGCGCAAGCAGGTAGCCAAATGGTTTTCTCATAATAAGTAAGACACCGGCTAGCAAGCCCACAGGTACTACAAAGCCAAGGTCTAGTGCTTGAATCACAAATGTTGTGTAGTGCTGTAAATCTCCCGGAGGTAATGTATGGTTCATTAGCGGAAAACCCAGCTTCCCCGTCCACATCATCCCAAAAACAAAAGAGACGAATAGTAAGAACCCGCCTAAAAACTTTACTGGCATCTTTTCTGAAAAAAATAAAGGCAAAGAGTTAATATCATAAGACATCATCATGAGTGTAAAGGCAAAGAAACTGGCTGACATGAGGGCAACATAGACTAGAAACATTGAATTGTACATGGAAAGGAAGGAGTAAGAGGCGTAGGTGTATAGAAAATATCCTAATGTACCCGTTTGTAGCAGGCTGCCTTTAAGCAAACCTTTTCTATACAAATAAAAGGATAGCAGCAGCAAGGGAACTCCTAAGAAAAGCGTAACATAATCCTGTGCAATGGCTTGTGCAGCCATTGATACCGAGTCATGCTCATAAAGCCCTTTCCCATAGATTGAGACACTCTCTCCATATAAGGACTTGTATTCGTATTCTCCTTGACCTTGATTCGAGAAGATGGCAAAAGACGTTGAAAAGATAGAAAGTATGGCAACAATGATAACGAGTAAACTTATCGTTTTTTTGTATTTCATAGCTGGGTCCCCCCTTTCAAAATTAACGTTCATAGTATCTATTCTATATACCTAAGCCGCGACCTCTTTGTTCACAAAAAGTTCGGTTTTCCACTTTACTAGAGCTTTTCCTGCTAATCGGCAATAATAGTTTTATAAATGTTTTTTTCTTGGAGTGAAGAAGAATAATGAAATTTAATAAATCCCATGACCCGCGGGAAAATAGGGAATTGCTTATAGAGATTACCGGAAAAGATCTTGATATAGAAAAAGCCATAATAGAGACAGAGCAGATTTTTCATCAATGCCGTGAGAACAAGCCCGTCCCCTCTTTCAACAAGTCAACATTCACAGTTCCTTTTACACGAAAGATAATAGAGGGATTATTTAGATTCTTCGCCAAGCCCTATAACATTCTGGAGCCTGTAAAAGTTTCCGTCGATCCTAAAGGGAATGTGTATCCTGAATGGAAACCGAAACTAGATGACGAGTATGAAAACTTAGTGAGCAGAATTACCAGGGAGGTAAATATTGAGGATTATGGCGGGGTTGGGGATGGAAAAACAGATAACACAGCTGCTTTTAAAAGAGCGATTGGAAAGGGATTCGTCAAAGTAAACGTTCCAGAAGGAAGCTTTATTACCAAAGGGATTGTTCTGCCATCTTGGACCTATCTCGCTGGGGCTGGAAAAGGTAAAACAACGATTAAACTGCATCACAAAGCTCCCAAAGGGACACGATTAATTACCAACGCAAACCATTGGAAGGGAAATCATCATTTGCTTGTTCAGGGAATGACGCTTGATTGGAATGTCGAAAGACTGGGGGCTGTACAAAAAACGAGTACTTGGGGCAATCATTCCAGCTGTTTAACGTATGCAAACATAACCTATGGCTGGGTAAAGGATGTTGAAGGAATCAATCCTGGGCTGCATTGCTTTGATATTTCCTCCACTCTATACAATTATGCTGGAGATGGATTCCGCGCCAGAGGCGGCAGTAAATATGTTTGGCTGGATGGGTTAACTGGTTATGGTTTTGGAGATGACGGAATAACGACCCATCATAGTGACTATATTTTCATTTCGAATTCACATATGTGTGACCCAAGCGGACGAGCCCATAAGAAAGGTTTTTCGAATTCAAATGGGTTTGAAGTAGATGATGGTTCAAGAAATGTGCTTTTGGTTAATAATTCTTCGGCCAGGTGCTTTGGAGGCATTGAAGTGAAAGCCCATCAGAATTCTTCCGCTGCCTCAAATATTCAAATACTTGGTCATATCTCTGTAAACGATAATCGTTCCTATAACTTCCGCCATATCGGGCACCACAAAAGTACTGACTGCGAATCAAAATCAGCTTTTAATATTACAGCAATGAATCTTGTAGCAAATGCACCCATTTTTACTGACTTATATAAGGATTCCACACCGCGGGCCTTAGTAGTATCGGCTTATAAACATGTCATTATTAATCATTTCACATTGATTGGCGATCCCGATTATAACTACCAAGGTAACCCCGTTATTGCGATACAATATCGAGCAAGAAATGTAGCTTTAGATAATATTTCAATTCATGGATTTAAAAGTGCTGGTTCAGATATTAAAGTTTACGGCGGTGAAAACCGGGCTGATTCTGTTTCTATCCATAATGTTAAGACTTGTGACTCTGCCCCAAAGGCAATTGATATAGGTAAAGAGGTAGAAGATGTCCATGTACATCAAGTGAAGGAATTAGAATAAGCGTCATTTCATCTATGACGCTTTCCTTCTTTCTCAACAACAATTTCATCAACCAGTTTTTCAGCGACTTTTCGGTATAAATTACTCATGTGAACGAGGGCAGAAATCATCAGAACCTGCTCAAGATACGGAGCGTTTCGATCTTCCATTTTCGATACTTCTTCCTTGACATCCTTTACCCGCTCATTAATATCCTCATTAAAATCCACCACGTTTTTTTGAGCGAGGCTTAAATAACTATTGTAAAAAGAATCTATCTCGATATCCTCTTTAACAATTCTTTTATTTATCCCATCAAGTGTTGTCTGAATATCGTTAATGGAAAGAGCCCCTTTTAGTTGATAAATTAAACTCATTAAAATCAAATGCTCTTTGGAGTACTTCTTATTCTTTATCGGAAAAATAAGCTTCCCTTTCGCATAGTTATTGATCATTGTTTTGGTAAGGATCTTTTCTTCGTCATTGCGTTTGGAATCTGCAAATTTATTTTCAAATAACTGAATCACCTGGTCCATATACAAATCAATATTCGGTATTTCATCTACTGTTAGGTTTGAATCTAAACCTAGCTGTTCGATTATCTCACTGATTTTTTCCATCATAAAAACTCCGATCATTATGTTATCTAATTACCATTATATCGTAACAGTTATTCGTTGACTAGATTATGTTTTATGAGTATTATTATAAGTAGTTATTGAAACTACATGATGTATTAGGAGGGTTTTTGCTTGAGTAATTTTATTCGGGAACCAATTAATGGACTAACTCATTTAACTGGAGCGCTGTTATCGTTTGTTGGACTTCTTGCGATGGTGATCAAAGTGTCGAGTACGAACTCGTCAACGATGGCCATTACTGCAGTCATCATTTTCGGAGTCAGCATGATTCTTCTCTATTCTGCTTCGGCCACTTACCATATGGTAATCGCTAAAGACCATGTGATTGCTTTTCTAAGAAGGCTCGATCATTCGATGATTTTCATTTTAATTGCAGGTACCTATACACCATTTTGCTTTATCAGCTTAAATGGAACGACAGGGAATATTCTATTTTCGATTATTGCAGCGGTAGCTTTAAGCGGAGTAGTTTTTAAGATGGTTTGGTTTAATTGCCCACGCTGGATTTCTACGGCATTGTATCTTGTTATGGGATGGATGATTGTATTTGTCTTCTCCCCATTAGCAGGAAGCATGGATAGGCTGGGGTTGTTTTTATTAGTGCTGGGCGGTATTTTTTATACAATCGGCGGAGTTATTTACGGAGCAAAGCCAAAATTCCTTCAATCTAAATACATGGGCTTTCATGAGATTTTTCACATTTTTATTATGCTTGGGAGTTTGTCTCATTTCTTATGCGTATTTTACTTTGTTATATAAAATAGAAAAACGCCCTGGGAGGCGTTTTTGCTTTGAATTATGAGTTGTTTTTATTATCTCTTGCAGCTTGTTTCCTTGCTTTCTTGCTTAATCCTTGTTCTGCACCAAATTCCGTATCGGCTTTGCTGCCGCCAGTATGCGGCTGGTTACGATTATTATTTTTATTGGTCATAACTTGTAATTCCTCCTTTTTATGTATGTTGTGGCTAGCAACATCTTTTATAATGCTTAAAAAGGTAGGAATTTATACCTAATTATTCACTTCACTGCTTTATCAAATTAAACTTTTTATGAGTCTTAAGAACCATAAAGGTAAGGTAAGACCTTTTTAGAAGGCTTTTGAAGTTATTCTAAATATAAGCTTTAATACCATTTTTAAATGCTTCAGCATCATTATTTTCCACCCCATGTAAGGCTTCCTGCAGCGCAAATGTGCTTCTATAAAACTTTACTCGTTCAGCTATTTCGGTTCCGTTTGGATACAAATTCAAACACATGTTATAAAAATCTTCCCCGTAACTGGATAGTATTCCTGCAAAGTCATATGCTGGGTCACCTATACCACTGCCGCCAAAGTCAATAATTCCCGATATCTCTTTGGTATGAGGTTCCCATAAAATATTGGTTGCCCCAAAGTCCCCATGAACCAAAGAGGTGTTTAAGTTTTGGCATATTTCGCTATTTAGAAAGGTTTCAAATGAATGAGAGATTTGTCTTTGTGCTTCTACACTCATAAAAGAATAAAGCTTATTTTGTATCTTTTGATAAAGATTGACTATTTGTTCACGAGGATTGTTTTCATCTAATGATAGTTTATTTTTTGGAAATGAATGAATTTCAACAAGGAAGTTAACAAGTTGTGATGATAGTTTATTTAATACTTCTTCATTATCAATGGTTGCGAAACTTGCTTTCCATAATGGAGATCCTTGAATTAACTCATAGCCAACGAAAGCTTTCCCTGCCTCCCATTCTTCAAAAGATTGATAGATTGGCTTTGGTATCGGAATGGATACAGTATTTTTAATAGCTCCTAATATCTCAGTCTCTTTTTTTAAACTTTCAATTCCCTTTTGATACTTTGGGAATCTGAATACGATGGATTCATTTATAATGATTACATCATTATTTTGGCCAACTTCATTTGGCTGACAATCCAGGATGGATAGTTTAGGGTAAACCTGTTTAATACGCTTTATATATTTCTCCACTGTCTTTACTCCCCTTAACTTTGCTCAAATCATGACAAAACAGCAGACTAAATCTTGTAGATTTAGTCTGCCTCATTACTCCTGTCAATTTACGTTCGCATCTGGCGCCTTGTCGGCTACTAGATTTAATTGAATGTTGTGCTCTAGATATGCCTTTAATCCAGAGAGTACCATTGTGTATCCTCCCATAGAATCAATGGCTTGGTTTACCATCTCATCGCCGCTTCCAGAAAAGCCTGAGTTTGTAATAGAAACAAAGGTTTCATTATCCGCTCGCGGGATAAATATCCACTCCACCTGGGTGCCGTCGGTCCATTCAATTCTTAATAGCTTATTTTGTACGATTTCCTTAACAACTAATTCATCCCCAACACCATACATTTCCCAGTCCCACCTGATTGTTTTACCCTCTTCTAACCTTCCGCTGCTTTTAGTGAACCAAAATTTTGTAGTGATCTCAGGGTTAATAAAAGCTTCATACACCTCTTCGACTGGTCTGCGAATTAGCATTTCTGCTTTAACGATGGGTTGTTCATTTAGCGTTATCATTTTATAAGCTCCTTTTTTAGTTCATAGCTTTATATCACTAGGTCTTCTAATGGATGATTATTTAAAACTAAGTTCTTTTATTACTTTTTCTGACACTCGCTCAGAAATTAGTCGATATCCAGCGGGATTAGGATGTAATGAATCACTAAAATAGGTGCTTTTAGGTTTGTCATGAAATAGGTCAAGAGTGGCAACAAAGTAAGTTGTATTAAAATTACCTGCCACATTGGCAATCCCATCGTTCCAATCTTTTATGGTGTTTAGAATTTCCTTGCGATTCGAGTATTCAACATAAGGTTGATATAAACCTAGAACGAAAATAGGAGCTGCAGAATTATCTTTCCTTATGCTTTCAAGGATTTTATTAAGGTTGGTTGTGAATGTAACTTTACCATCATTTATTCTTTTTACATCAAGTGGATTAAATTGATAATTAGCACTCTTCCTAAAATCATTCGTGCCAATATAAAGAATAATATAATTTGCCTTTTCTATTTGCGCTTTGATTTTATCATCCTGAAGTTGTTCTAAAACTTTATCGGTAGAATACCTTGGTATGGCAAAGTTGCTCACTTTGACAGGAGTTTTCTGTTTATCTTCCAATTTAACTTTAACTCCTGCTATGTATCCTTTTTTTTCAGGGTCCCCTACTCCATGTGTGATGGAATCACCGAGGGCTACTAGATTAATGGTCTTGGTTTCAGAAGAACCACGAATACCGGTATAGGTGCCAAACAGGATCAAAATAATACAGAATAAAAAGATATAATTTTTCATAAAAAAGCTCCTAGCTGCCTAATTTTCTTTTGTTTCTTTATGACTCATTAATCTCTTTAGTTCTTCTTCTAAAACGATTGCATGATTATATACTGAATCTTTTGCTCCGTATAGGAGAGTAACGTTCCCTTGGGAAGCAAAATTAATTAATTCATCCATAATCCTCAGCTTCTTCTCATCCGTACGCAATTCCGCTATATACTTAGTTCGAAACTCCTCAAACAACTCGGGTTTGTGGCAAAACCACTTACGAAGATTGGGACTAGGAGCAACCTCCTTATGCCAAGCCGTCAACCTTGCAGCCTCCTTTGAGATGCCGCGAGGCCACAAGCGATCCACTAAAATCCGAAAACCATCTGACTCATCGTATGGTTCATACACTCTTTTCAAGAAAAAATCCCCCACTAGAAACCCCTCCGTATTAAGCTTTTAGGGATAGTGTCCATTCCAGGTGGACACTGTCCACGGACGGTGACAGGCACCGTATTTAGTCTTCATCTTTTATATCGTGGTCTTCGGGGATGGGTTCACTTAGGATTTCTTCGACTAGGTGTTTGTATTTTTCTACTTGTTTTAGGTGGGTGTTGAATTGTTCTTTGTTGATGATCCACTCTTCTCCGTCATGGATGGCGCGGATTTTTTTTTGTTTGATTAGGTCTTCTATTGCTGATTCTGGCATTGATAGGTATTCTGCTGTTTCTTTTATGGTTAGATACATGTCATTCATTCCTCGCCCGTAAAGGTAATATGATTTACGACTCTTCCCGCTCTTCCTTTTGTTGTTACTGCCTGAGACAATGAGTTTAGGATTGCTTCCTCTGCCGCTTCTGCTGCCCCGGTGAATAACTGATTCATCAAAGGATGATCCTCGCGAAGTTGAGTCCTTTGTTCTGTATGTTCTTCATAAAAATGTTCTATCTTATAAGCTGTTGAAAAGGAAATAACGATATCCCCGCTGCCATGACTGAAATGACTGCCTGTTCTCCCTAGACCGATTCCACAGCGTTTTGATAAGCGTAATAGCTGCCTGTCACTTAATGGAGCGTCGGTCGCAAGGACAATGATAATAGATCCATCTGATGTATCCGACAGACCCTCCACTTTTGAGTATCGAAATGTCTGGTGCTCTTCTTTTTTACCAAAGTTGCTCAGAACTAAGCAGCCAATAGTGTATTCTTCAATGC
Organism: Neobacillus niacini; assembly: GCF_019749295.1. Lineage (GTDB taxonomy): Bacteria > Bacillota > Bacilli > Bacillales > Cytobacillaceae > Neobacillus > Neobacillus niacini_D. Next base: position 82,441 of record NZ_JACWFG010000018.1, on the reverse strand, counting down.
TGCGGGAAGACGAACCAATTCCGCCTTTATATCCAAAGCAAATCATCCCTTTTCCAGCACCTACCGCCCCTTCCTCAGCCTGTTGGTCTGAGGCATTTCTAATTGCCTCAATCGCATGATCCGGTTTAACTGGAAATTGCCGTATTGAATTCAAATAACTATCATTGCATTCTCCAACTACGATGTTAATGGTGCCAGTTGTATCTCCAATTTCAGGGTTCTCAGCCAGCATATATTCTAAAGTCCCTTGAGTGACTGCAGGTACAGCAAACGTATTTGTCAGCATAATCGGTGATTCAAGCTGTCCTAATTCATTGACTTGAACAAGCCCGGTTGTTTTGCCAAAGCCATTTAGTACATAACTTGCCGCAGTTACTTTTTGTTTAAAAACATTCCCTTTGTGAGGCAGTATCGCTGTTACTCCTGTACAGGCATAGTCTACACCAGCATCATCCAGCGGATAATCAAGCGTTACGTGACCTACCATTACACCCGCAACATCGGTAATGCAATTTTTGGGACCTGTTGGCAGCATGCCAACACTTAATCCTGTCTGTCTAATTTTCATCCAAACACTCCTGGCCGGTGGTCGAGAAAGTTTTGGTAGGCGAAACCTCTTACCTCATCCTCTTTAAAGTGCTTTAATAATTCATTAATAAGATTTTGGGTCTTTGATGCATCTTCAAGGTCTGTGATAAACGTTCTTATTCCATCAAAATCAGAACCTAACCCAATGTGCCTCACACCGCCTAATGAACAGAAGTGGTCGATATGCTTTAGTAAGTCTGTTATTTTCACCTCTCCAGCTTCTTTTACGAATGGAGGGTAATAGACAACATGAACCATAGCATTTCTTTTAAACATTGCAGCTGCTTGTTCATCTGTTAAATTGCGGAGGGTGTTACAAAGCTTTCGTGAATTTGAATGGCTTGCGATTGGAAACCTTGCTAATTCAATGACCTCCCATATTCCCTTGTCGCTCAGATGAGAGATATCTGTCAAAATATGATGTTCATTATTAAACTGCACAATCTCTTTCCCAAAAAGCGTAAGCCCGCCGCCGCGTGGTTCACCTGCACCGTCCGCAGCTAAATTAGCATTATTCCAAGTCAAACCAACGGAACGAACCCCCAGTTGATAAAGGATATTGAGTTTCGTAAGATCGTTCCCAATGGCGTCCACACCTTCAAGGGTTAACATGGCACCAATTTGACCGATATTGATCTTTTCAAAATCAGACCATTCTTTAATGTGAATGATATCTTGATTTTTCCCGAGTACTTCCTTGTAAAAATAATCAATTTGTACGAGTGCTTCTTGAAATTTCTGATCAGAAGGAATGTTTGGCTCAATAAAAATGGCAAAGCACTGCACCTTAACTTGCCCTTTATGTAACCGGTTTTTATTGGTCTGCAATTCTTTCGCGTCAGCAAAACGAAGCGTGCCTTTTCCTTCTGAAAGTTTAAGTAATGCATCACAATGGAGGTCAATTAATTTCATGTTGAGCGTACTCCTTTTTTTAAAAATTTTATCATAAATAACGAAGAAAGGTGAATGAAGGAAAAGCACTATACCAAATACTAACATTTCTATAGTAAATAATTACCAGTAGAAATAACATTTAGAATATTAAAAATTACCTATTAAAAATAGTAAATAAATAGTAGAATTTACGTATAGACTATATTATGGAGGTGAATGTACCTATGACAAATAAACCAATTCATTATGATGGAAGTATTCAAAACAATGAGGAGACTACTGCTAATTCCACTGTAAACGAGCCATTTTCATTAACAGATGAAATGCGTGCGAACATTAGTGGAAACCCTTACTTTACTGAAAATAATAACTAAAAAATAAAAGGAGTTTGCAAAACGCAAATTCCTTTTATTTTTTTTGTTATGATTTGTTTATGTATCTGCATATATTTACATTCAACACGCAAACTAGAATGTAGGCTAGACTAGATAGGGAAAGGATCGATATAAAAATGACACAAGTATTGTACATAACCGCTCATCCTCATGATGATACTCAGTCTTATAGTATGGCAGTAGGAAAGGCATTTATTGATACCTACAAAGAAGTAAATCCTGACCATGAAATTATCAATGTGGATCTTTACAAAGTTGATGTTCCACAAATCGATGTTGATGTCTTCAGCGGCTGGGGAAAACTTCGATCAGGCACGGAATTTGAACAGCTATCCTCTGAAGAAAAAACAAAAGTTGGCAGACTTTCTGAGATTTGTGAGCAATTTATTTCTGCCGATAAATATATTTTTGTTACACCGTTATGGAATTTTTCATTCCCTCCTGTCATGAAAGCTTATTTAGATGCAGTATCCGTTGCAGGAAAAACCTTCAGGTATACAGAAAGTGGTCCAATTGGACTGTTAACCGACAAAAAGGCATTACATATTCAAGCACGCGGAGGGATTTATTCCGAAGGACCTGCAGCAGCAATGGAGATGGGGCACCGCTACCTTGAAATTATGATGCAATTCTATGGAGTCCCTTCCTTTGAAGGCTTATTTGTTGAGGGGCATAATGCAATGCCTGACAAAGCACAGGAAATTAAAGAAAACGCCATCGCGCGTGCAAAAGATTTAGCTCATACATTCTAATATCAAAGAGCCAACACACTTCGTTGGCTCTTTCATTTATCCTTCCGTTAATAAATCATAAAGTGTGCACGCGATTATTTTGGTTGCTGCCTGTAAATCAGAAAGTCGAATATTTTCATCAGCCCGGTGCCCGTTAGCTTCTTCTAACACCTTTGGGCCAACTCCAAACATAATCGTAGGAATTCCTGCAGCATAGAAGTGACGGGCATCTGTATATAACGGTACTCCGTGGACCGGGAGCTCCCCATTTTCCTTCAAAATTGATTTCCAATTTTCAGCCAAAGCTTGAACCAATGGTATATTCTCCGGAACGGGTCCAAAGCTTTTAGCATGGAGGATTTTCGTAATTTCAATGTTTATCCCTGGAATGTCATATACTGCTTGATGTACAAGTTCTCTAAACTCAGTTTCTGCAGCCACAAAGTCCTCTTCAGGGATTAATCGTCGATCCACCCTAATACTGCATTCATCTGGAACTACATTGGTATTTATTCCACCCGAAATGAGTCCAACATTCAATGTAGGAAATTCAATCCCTGGTATCGATGACTTTTTTTCTGCGAGTGTTTTACGATAATCATATAAAACCCCTAAAATTTTTGTAGTCGCCTCAATTGCATCAATACCTGTATGCGGCAGTGCAGCGTGTGCTGACTTTCCAGTTGTTTTGATTTCAAAATGCAAACAGCCATTATGTGCGTTGACAGCCGAATAGGTGAAACCTGCAACGATTGCCTGATCTGGCTTGATATGACCTTGGTCAATCAGCCACTTGGGACCTATTTCTCCTCCTGTTTCTTCATCAAATGTAAATGCAAGGTCCACCCTCCCAGAAAGCTGAGCTTGAACCTGTTTTAATGCAAGAACTGCATAGGTATAAGCAGCAATATCTGACTTTGACACCGCCACTCCCCGCCCATACATTTTTCCATCTATAATTTCTCCTCCATATGGGTCGACACTCCACCCTAAACCAGGAGGAACAACATCTCCGTGTGCATTTAATACAACATTTGTCCCTTTACCAAACACCGTGGGCGCAAGGACGTTAGCCATACTAATCATCCCATTTGCTTTTACACTTTCTTCGTCTATTTCAAGGAGAAACACATTTTCAAACCCAAGCTCTGAAAGCTGTTTCTCTAACACTCTGGCGATTGGTAAACAATCACCAGCTGGATTATCAGAAGCTGTTTCAACTAACTTTTTCAAAAACTCCACTAGGTCTTCCTCTTGGTCCTCTATCCACTGCACAATCCTAACTTTATCTTCATTCATAAAATCACTCCTTAGCGCTTGTATGCTAATTGATGTAATAATTGCAAGAGTACCTTCAGACCTGATTCTAAGTCCTGTATGGAAGTATACTCGAGTGGAGAATGGCTGATACCGCCCTGGCTGGGAACGAAAAGGATAGTTGTAGGGCAGACTCGTGCAAATAGCTGAGCGTCATGACCCGCCCCGCTATTCATCCAATGGAAGGGAATATTGCTGCTGGTGCAAATGCTCTGTATCATTTCATTAAGGTTACTATCCATTTGAGATGGCTGAACTTCATGCCACATCTCAACCTGTATATCCAAATCGCGTTTTTTAGCATGGGTTTTAAACATTTCAGTGAATTGATGACAAAAAGAACGTAAAACTGTTTCGTTCGGATGCCGTGCATCGACTGTAAACTGAACTTGATTAGGAATCACATTTGGTACATTAGGCTCCACAAAAAGCTGCCCTACACTTGTTACAAGGTCTTCATCGTATTTCTTAATACTTTCATATAAGTCATGAATCATGTTTACCGCCCCATGAAGAGCATCTCTTCTCCATTTCATGGAGGTTGTACCAACATGATTAGATTCGCCATTCACAGTAATTCGAAACCGCTTCTGGCCGACAATTGCTTTGACAATACCGATCGATTTTTCAACTTTTTCAAGAGTAGGTCCTTGTTCGATATGTAGTTCAATAAAAGTTTGGATATCATTCCGGACCCTGTATTCAGAAAGTCCAAATCCTGCTTCCATCATAGCTTTCTGAAAGCTGCTGCCCTCTGAATCCTTAGTATCACGAATATCGTTGTATGAATAGATTCCTGTCATCATACCTGAACCCCACAGGGCGACCGGAAAGCGGCTGCCTTCCTCTTCGCAAAATGAAACCACCTCGAGGTTAATGGCAGGCTGTCCGTACTGCTTTTTCAAATGTAGTAATGCTAGTATTCCTGCAATGATTCCATAAGCTCCATCATATTTACCGCCTGATTTGACAGTGTCAACATGAGAGCCAATCAGAATGGTTGGAGCATTAGGATTAGAACAAGGCAATCTCCCAAATAAGTTTCCAATAGAATCATAATTTGTGAGCAGCCCAGCTTCTTCCATCCATGCCTTTAATGCTTGCTGAGCTTCCTTCCAAGGCTTGGAATAAAGTGTCCGCGTTACACCGCCATCACGCTCAGCCCCAAAAGTGGCCAGCCAATCGATTGCCTCATGGAGATTAGTTGGGTAGTGAGCCATATGCATCCTCCCTTGGCTGTATAAACTGACCAAACTTTTCTTGGGTTACTCCGGTTTGATCGTCATAAATCACGTTTCCTCGTAAAATGGTTTTCTTTACTTTTAACAGAAAATTTCTATTTTCATAGGGAGAATATTGATTACGAAAGGCAATTGATTGCTGGTCCACCATCGTTGTTTCATCTAATGAAATTAAGGCTAAATCCGCATCCAATCCAGGTTGAATTCTTCCTTTTTTATCAGATATTCTAAATCGATCAGCGGCATTAGAGGTGCCTAGAGGCAGGATATCTTTGAGTGGAATTTTTCTTTTCAATGCTTCATCTAGTAAGGCAAGCCAAGTAAATTGTACCCCTTGAATTCCTCCCCATGCTTCCCAAATGGAATCAGTGTTTTTCATGGAATAAAGACAGGGTGAATGATCGGAACCGATACTATCAATCCAGCCATTTGAGATACAATTCCATAGCCCTTCTACTTCTTCACGCGGCCTGAGCGGCGGGGCACACTTGAGAATGGCACCTGCTCGAAGGAAATCTTCTTCATCGAAAATTAAATAGTGGGGACATGTTTCAACCGTAACATTTATCCCGCTTTTCTTAGCCTGCTGAATCATTTCAACTACTTTTGGTGAACTGATATGAACGAAATGAATGGCCGTTCCATATTTTGCAGCTAGCTCTAGAGCAGCGCTTACGGCCTGTTCTTCTGCTGATATTGGCCGGCTGGCGAGAAAAGCTTTCCGCTCATTCATCCCCTTTTGATTTTTATAAAAGAGTGTAAGATGATTAATCTCCTCTTGCCATTCTGCATGAAGGGCTAGGAGTTTATTTTGTTCTGCTGCATTCTTCATAGCCAGTTCTAATTGTTCACGTGCGACAAATGGAAAATCATCAATACCGCTTTCTGACATAAAGGCCTTCCAGGCGATAATTCCCTCTGACATTTTCGCTAACTCTGTGTTATTGTGTACGTTCTTACCGGTCATACCACCCCATAGGGCATAATCAATATAAGACTTTGCGGTTAAATAGTTTCTTTTATTTTGAAAAGCTTTCAGGTTGGTCACTGACGGAGAACAATTAAGCGGCATATCAAAAATCGTTGTCGTTCCACCAATGGCTGCGGCGCGGCTGCCAGTTTCAATCCCTTCCCACTCTGTCCTTCCGGGGTCATTAAAATGGACATGCGAATCGATAAATCCTGGTACGACTAAACAGCCACTTGCGTCTATGGAATTGGCCTCATTTTCTTTCGGTGGTTCGGGTTCGCTGTCATGTAGAGACTCTATTTTCCCATTTTTTATTTTTATATTTGCAAACCGAAATTCTTCACCTGTAAAAACATATCCGTTTTTCACCCAAAATTCTGTGTTCATATTTCCTCCTAACTCCCCCGGTAGGTACTGTAGCCACCCGGTGAAATCAAAAGCGGCACATGATAGTGAGAAGCCGGGTCTGAAACACCAAAACGAACAGGCACACAGTCTAGGAACGAGGGACTTTCATTGGATGCTCCGAGCTTTCGGTAATAGTCTCCTACATGGAAATGAAGTTCATAGATACCTTGTTTCATATCTTCCCCTTCTAATAGGGGGAGATTTAATCTGCCATCTTCATTGGTATAGGAAGAACGAAGAATTTCTAGCCCTTTATTTTGACAAACAGTTACTAACTCCACTAACACACCGCCAGCTGGCTTGCCAATGCTGATGTCGAGGACATGTGTTGTTAACTTCCCTGTCATTTACTTGGTTCCTCCTTGAGGATTTAGGTCATCACGAGTCATTGAAAAACATTGAAAACCATATGGGGGACGAGGTTCCGTAAATACTTTTCCTTCTTCCGAAGCAGGAATCTCATCTAAGATCGTTTCCCAGGTGCGGTTATTTGATTCAAAGAGGACCTCCTCTAGCTGTGGAAAGCGCTCCAGGATTCTAGTACCGATACGGTAAATCAGATTTTGGATGGATGGAGAGTTTGCTTCATGAAAGACCGTGTAAGCTATATCTCTAATCTGTTCCGCTGCCACATACCCATCTGATGTATTTCCTCTTGCATCCTCGAGATCGTTATAGCGCCAATCTATATTTAAAAAGATAAATAACGGACGATCATAGGATTCGGGCAAAGTCGTATATTCGTCCTTCACATAGCCGTAAAAGGAGCTGCCCTTTACCTTAATAAGCTTAAGACCCTTTAAGCTGCTTACATGATTAGTAGTGGTAATTTCATTTTTTTCACGTTTCACTTCTAAGGCTGCACCGGCCTGTTCATTTAAAGAATAACGAAAAACAAGTGGGCTAGGTTCAAAAGCTCCATTTGTCGGGACAGGAAGCTCTTCAAAGGAGATTTGATCACCAGAGATCGTAATGCCGGTCATATGTGAATAGGTCTCAAGAAAGCGTTGTGCAACAAATTCAAGAAATCCTTCCTGTGTAGCTCCTTGATAATCTCCAGCATGCTTGAGGATAAAGTTCTTCATCGAATCCGTCGCGACAACTAATGTGTTGTCACCATCTTTAAATGACGGGAAAAACGCTTCACCTTCTACAGCGACTTTTACATTCATGCCAAATAGAATGTTTTTTCGGCCTGAGAAGGTGGACTCTGGAATGTTTCGAATGGCTGTTAACGGCTTAGCATAGGTACGATAAACCCAAACATCTGCTTTCCCATAGCTCATTGTTCTCTTCATATTCGATGCCTCCTTGTTTATTCAACAGGATTAGAAAAATAGTCATGGTATCTCTGCATTGACCGTATGCTCTTCTTTTTCTTCGCTTCGGTCACTCCAGACACCCTGCATTGACCGTATGCTCTTTTTTTCTTCGCTTCGGTTACTCCAGGCACCCTGCATTGACCGAGTGCTCTTTTTTCACTTCGCTTCGGTCACTCCAGATACCCTGCATTGACCGAATGCTCTTTTTTTGCTTCGTCTCGGTCACTCCAGATACCCTGCATTGACCGCAGGCTCTTTTTTTGCTCCCCCTCGGTCACTCCGGACACCCTGCATTGACCGCAAACTCTTTTTTCGCTTCGCCTCGGTCACTCCAGTCTGTTAATGCTTCTTAAACACAGATTCTGTTAACCCTTGAAAATTCCATTTAATCGGAATCCAGCGATTTTATAGACTTCATGTAAAGCGATGTTATACTCATCATCGTAAGCGTTATGAATCCTTTGGTTCATTGCCGCAAGGATACTTTCTTTGTTCTGACCTTTCACGGCCATAATAAAGGGAAAGTTAAATTTCTGGACATACCTCTGATTGAGGGTCACAAATTCCTCAAATTCCTCCTTCGTAAGCTGATCAAGGCCCGCTCCTGCCTGCTCCTTTTGAGAAACCTCAGACATTTGCAATCTTGTTCCTAAATCCGGGTGTGCTCGCAGCAATGCTAACTGTTTAGCTTCCTCCGCATTTTGAACAATATTAATCATCGTTTGTAAAAGATGTTCACATGATTGGAACGGCATATTCTCCCATGTCTCCGAAGCCACCCACGGTGAGTGTTCAAACACCCAGCCTGCCTTTTGTACGAACTCCTCCTTGTTCATTTGATTTACATCCTCCATAGCCTCATCTCTCTTCCTTCAGCTGGCTTACTATTAAAACTATATATATTCCTGATCTCCTAAAAATACATCACTGTTCACTCTCTATTTAAGAATCTTCATTTATGGCCAGGCTAATGTCAGTTATCAGAGCATAGCAAACTCGTCCCGGCATTTTTTCACAATACTATCGAAATCCCGAAATAGTATCTACAAACGCGTCATATAATCTAACAAGTTTTTTTAATACAACTCCTAGGCCAAAAAGTGTGGAAACAAACCTGACAACAAGGAAGAATTTCTATGTATGTTATAGAATAATGAATTTCAAGTTAAGTAGAATAATAAACCTTACGTGCTAAACACTAGCTTCAAAAGAATAAAAATACACCATAGGATGGAGAGGTTATATGTCAGATATTCATTTTATGAAAAAAGCAATTGAGGAAGCTCTCAATAATGTCCTAACTAACCACGGAGGGCCGTTTGGTGCAGTTGTAGTGAAGGATGGAAAGATAATTGGGGTTGGTCGTAATGAAGTGACATCATCCAACGATCCAACAGCACATGCAGAGGTCCAGGCCATTCGTGATGCCTGCAGATATTTAAACACCTTTCAGCTGACTGATTGCGAAATTTATACAAGCTGCGAACCTTGCCCAATGTGTATTGGTGCCATCTATTGGGCGAGACCAAAGGCCGTATATTTTGGCTGTACGAAACAGGACGCTGCAAAGATAGGGTTCGATGACCAATTTATTTATGAGCAGCTTGCACTTCCAATGGAACATCGAAAAATCCCAATGAAACAAATTTTCCCAGACGATGCTGACCTTCCTTTTCGTACATGGGAAGGTTCAAATGACAAAGTAGATTACTAATCTTTAGAGTAGAGGGTGTTGAGCAGTGGAGATAAATCCATTAAAACGAAGAATCTCTGTGGCTTCGGGAAAAGAACCTGCGGATACGGTCGTAACGAATGGCAGGATTGTTGATGTATTTAACGGTGAAATAATAGAAGGCGATATTGCGATTGTAGATGGTTATTTTGCTGGTATCGGACAATATGAGGGGAAGAATACTGTTGATGCACAGGGTCGGTATGTCCTTCCTGCCTTTATTGATGGTCATGTTCATATCGAATCGTCATTGGTGACTCCCAGTGAATTTGCAAAGGTCCTTCTGCCTCACGGAGTAACGACCGTTATTGCCGATCCACATGAGATTGCAAATGTCTTAGGTGCTGAAGGTATACAGTATATGCTAGACTCTTCTGAAGACCTTCCCTTCGATATTTATATCATGCTTCCTTCCTGTGTCCCTGCAACTAGCTTTGAAAATTCAGGCGCCATTTTAAAGGCAGAAAATTTATCTCCCTTCTATCAACATCCACGAGTGCTGGGATTAGCTGAAGTCATGAACTTCCCCGCAGTTCTTCATGCTGAAGAGGATATGCTGGATAAAATAACTGACGCTAAAGGATTCGGTAAAAAAGTAGATGGTCACGCTGCGGGTTTGACTCAGAAGGATTTGAATGTATATATGGCAGCAGGTATTCGGACTGATCATGAAAGTACTACTGCTTCTGAGGCAAAAGAACGTCTTAAGAGCGGAATGTACTTAATGATTCGTGAGGGTACAGTGGCAAAGGATTTACACAATTTGATTACGGTTGTAAATCAGTACAATTCCCGCAGGTGTTTATTTGTTACGGATGATAAACATCTTGATGACCTTGTGCTTGAGGGCAGCATAGATCACAACGTTAGGCTCGCAATTGCCGAAGGAATCTCCCCAATCACTGCTATACAAATGGCTACCATTAATGCCGCAGAATGTTTTGGACTTGAAGATAAGGGAGCCATTGCTGCAGGTTACAAAGCTGATTTTTCCTTCGTTGATGATCTTGAAAGTGTCAGAATATCACATGTGTATAAGGATGGAATGGCAGTCGTCCAAGATGGCAAACTGGTTATTGATTGTAATAATAGCAATGTGAATACTTTGGAACAATCCGTTCATTTTGAGGAAATCCTGGAGATTAATTTAAACATTCCCTTGTCCTCTAAAAAGGCAAATATCATCGAAATCATACCTAACAGTCTTATTACACGGCATATTGTGGAAGAAGTGAATACCTGCGATCAAGGATTCTTCCTGCCCGCTATTTCTGCAGATCAATTAAAGTTAGCGGTAATTGAGCGCCATCATATGACTAAGCAGATAGGTTTAGGAATCGTTAAGGGGCTGGGTTTGAAATATGGTGCAATTGCTACCACGATTGCACATGATTCACATAACCTAATTATTGCTGGAACCAATGATGCAGATATGGCATTAGCTGCAAATACCATTAAAGAAATGCAGGGCGGGATGATTGTCGTTAAAGATGGTCAACTCCTCGCATCCTTGGAATTACCCATTGCGGGTTTAATCTCTGACCGCCCTTACCGGGAAGTATATGCGAGTCTAAATAACCTTCATATTGCACTCGAAAAGCTTGGGGCAAACAATGAGTTTAATCCGTTTTTAACCCTTTCCTTTCTAGCTCTCCCAGTCATACCAGAATTAAAGCTTACCGACAAAGGCTTATTTAAGGTTTCAAAGTTCGAACATATTGACATCCGTTCTGTTTAAAATTCGTGTTTTTTAGACACACTATCATGCGAGAAACCGAAAACGGTTGCTTTCAATGCAATTACCTGTCAAACTAAAGGGATAATGGCTGTTTTCTTAAACCTAGTTGTTAAAATCTTAAAGCCGATTTTAACGTGGAAAGAGTTATTTTGCACATTAGAATTTAGTTTGCAGCTCTTTTCTAATTAAATTTTGATCTAAAAAGCAACAAAGTTTAAGAAAAGAGCTCTGATAATTGACTTCAAAGAAAGTAAATGTAGGTGACGAACATGATAGAAATAAAAACATCAAAACTCAGTGATGGAGAGTTCAATAGAGGGGTATTCGCAACACGTGATATCCAAAAAGGCGAGCTTATCCATGAGGCACCCGTTATTGCCTATCCAAATGCAGAACATGAACACATTGAAAAAACATTACTTGCTGACTATGCATTCGAATACGGCATCAACCATACATGCCTTCTTTTAGGTTATGGCATGTTATTTAACCATTCCTATCAGCCAAATGCTACGTATGAAATAAACTTTCCTAATCATACCTTTGACTTTTATGCATACAAAGACATTAAAGCAGGCGAAGAGATTCTTATTAACTATAATGGTGATGAAGAAGATCAAGAACTGCTTTGGTTCGATAAAGAAAAGCAAGAAAACTAACAGCCCCTTCTATGGCTGTTCGGGCTGTCGGGAAAGACTCGACAGCCATTATTATTTCATTTAACTTTTCAGCCCCCGATTAATTACAAATCCTTCTAGATGCTCGTGTTTATTCGTCCTCAAGACCCCCGATTAAGGACTATTCCTTCTGGATGCTCGTGCGATTTGTCCTCAAGACCCCCGATTAAGGACTAATCCTTCTGGATGCTCGCGCGATTTGTCCTCAAGACGTTACTTTTTCCGACAAAGGAACAGCTCCTTTAGGTAAAAAGGACCATTTTTGGCAGGTTTGTTAATATTTCAAAGTTTGTTCAATATTTCACAAACTTTTATCAGAAATCGGTGTTATGATAAATACATAAAGAGCACAAGGAGTGATATAACATGATGCTATGTGAATGGAAGTCCTTTTCAACAGATTCTGAAACGTATACACAAGAAACTTTTGAAGAAACTGTTGGTGATGAATTTGAGGCAATGATGTTTAAGGATAACGAGAACATTCCAAGTTATATATGGACAGTAAACTATGTCATCATTGTAAAAAAATATTCAAAGGTCCTTACTGACATCTCCTTTGAAAAGATACCGCGCAATCCTGTATGCGAGTAACACTGTAAGCTATATAAATTCTGTTTGTTATTATTTTTTTATATAATCTTGTGAAATATTTCACAAAGTTTAAAGTAATTGGAGGAATTAAAATGGCAGTGGCAGAAAAAATTGGCAAGGACATGCAGAGTGTAACGACAATGGTGGATATCTTGGTGGACAATGGTCTGAAAGCTTTAGATGAGTTCCGCAGCTTTGACCAAGAAATGATTGATAATATTGTGAAGCAAATGGCCTTAGCAGGTCTTGATCAGCATATGCAGCTTGCAAAACTTGCTGTTGAGGAAACCAAACGAGGCGTTTATGAAGATAAAATTATAAAGAATATGTTTGCGACTGAATATGTCTATCATAATATCAAATATGATAAAACCGTCGGTATCATCAACGAAAACGAACATGAAGGAATCATTGAAATTGCCGAACCTGTTGGCGTTATTGCTGGTGTCACACCTGTAACGAATCCAACCTCCACAACAATGTTTAAAGCACTGATTTCCATAAAAACAAGAAATCCAATTATTTTTGCCTTCCACCCATCCGCTCAAAAATGCAGCAGTGAGGCGGCAAGAATCCTTAGAGATGCAGCGATAAAGGCAGGAGCTCCTGAGAATTGCATTCAATGGATAGAAACACCTTCAATCGAGGCTACACAAGCACTGATGAATCACGGAAAGGTATCTATGATTCTTGCAACTGGCGGCGCGGGAATGGTCAAATCTGCTTATAGCTCTGGTAAACCAGCTCTCGGTGTAGGACCTGGAAATGTTCCTTGCTATATGGAGAAATCAGCCAACATTCATCAAGCTGTAAACGATCTAATTTTATCAAAGACGTTTGACAACGGAATGATTTGTGCATCTGAGCAGGCTGTTATTATTGATCAAGAGATTTATTCTGAAGTCAAAAATGAAATGATTGCAAATAACTGTTATTTTTTAAATGAAGCAGAAAAAGAAAAGGTTGAAAAATTAGTTATCAATGAATTATCATGTGCCGTTAATCCAAATATCGTTGGAATGGCCGCTAGCAAAATTGCCGCTTTGGCGGGAGTAACCGTTCCTGAAAACACAAAAATTCTTGTAGCTGAATTAAATGGTGTTGGACCAGATTATCCGCTGTCTAGAGAAAAATTAAGCCCTGTCCTAGCCTGTTACAAGGTTAATAGTCTTGAAGAAGGTTTAAAAAGAGCAGAAGAAATGTTAGAATTTGGCGGTTTAGGACATTCTGCCGTCATCCATTCCCAAGACCAAAATGTGATAAAGCAGTATGGCTACCGGATGAAAGCCGGAAGAATCATTGTCAATGCCCCTTCTTCACAAGGTGCCATCGGTGATATTTACAATGCTTATATGCCATCTCTTACACTTGGCTGTGGTTCATATGGAGGAAACTCTGTTTCTACGAACGTTGGTGCGATTCATTTAATCAATATTAAAAAAGTAGCCCAAAGGAATGTTAATATGCAATGGTTTAAAGTTCCGTCCAAAATCTATTTCGAGAAAAATGCCACTCAGTATTTAGCTAAAATGCCGAAGATTTCTAAAGCGTTCATTGTAACGGACCCTGGAATGGTGAAACTAGGCTATGTGGATAAGGTACTATATTATTTAAGAAAACGCCCTGATTATGTACATTGTGAAATTTTCTCAGAGGTAGAACCAGATCCATCCATTGAAACGGTTATGAAGGGTACCGAAATGATGGCGAAATTCCAGCCAGATGTAATCATTGCCCTCGGCGGCGGATCCGCAATGGATGCAGCCAAAGGTATGTGGCTGTTCTATGAAAACCCAGAATCTGAATTCTTTGGTTTAAAACAGAAATTTCTCGATATCCGAAAACGAATTGTAAAATATCCTAAGTTAGGTGAAAAAGCTCAGTTTGTAGCGATTCCAACAACTTCAGGAACAGGCTCAGAAGTAACATCATTCTCTGTTATTACCGATAAAGAAGCAAATATCAAATATCCGCTCGCCGATTATGAATTAACGCCAGACGTAGCGATTATTGACCCGCAGTTTGTTATGACGGTTCCGAAACATATTACCGCTGATACAGGAATGGACGTATTGACCCACGCCATAGAGGCATATGTTTCTTGCATGGCGAACGACTATACAGATGGGCTTGCGATGAAAGCAATCCAGCTGGTATTCGAATATCTGCCTAGAGCTTACCGAAATGGCAGCGATGAATTAGCGCGTGAAAAAGTGCATAATGCTTCAACAATTGCTGGGATGGCCTTTGCAAATGCATTCCTAGGTATCAACCATAGCCTAGCCCATAAGCTTGGCTCAGAATTCCATATTGCCCATGGTCGTGCAAACACAATCTTAATGCCACATGTTATTCGCTATAACGCGGCCAAACCAAATAAATTTACTGCATTCCCGAAATATTCCCACTTTGTGGCAGATAAGCGTTATGCAGAAATTGCAAGAACTCTTGGACTGCCTGCGAAAACTACGGAGGAAGGTGTAGAAAGTCTTGTTGAGGCAATCATTCGCCTTGCAAAAGAACTTGATATCCCGATGAGCATTGAGACAAACGGTATTGACGCTCAAGCTTTCGAAAGCAAGGTTGATTACCTGGCCGATAAAGCATTCGAAGACCAATGTACTACTGCAAACCCTAAACTTCCTCTCGTAACAGAATTAGCTGAAATCTATCGTAAGGCATATAAGGGAGTTTAAAAGATTGTTATAAGCCTGCTAAAAAGGCCATCCAAAACACTGGATGGCCTTTTCGGCTATTGCGAACCTTTTCTTACTCACTCGTTACTTCGGTTAAACCTTCAACTGCTGCTTGTAAGTTTGTTCTTGCTGCCACTACTTGCTCTAGTGTAACTTGTGGATTTTGTAATACCATTTTTGCGGATTGTTGGGCTTTATGGAAGGTTTTCCAACTTTCCTTCGTGTAGTCTGTGTGGTTTTTCCCTTCGTTTGCATCGTACAATTCCTGCAATTTGGTCTTGTTTATTTCCACTTTATTTCTGCCTGTTACCACATCAATACCATCCAAGGTAAAAGTACCACCTTTAATGACAACTTTTGCTGTGTGTTTCGTATCTTTTAGCCCACGAATTGTATAAGAGGTTTGTCTGTCGCCTTTAGCATAGATTCTATAGTTTTCCTCAATTAATTGGTCATCGATATACACGTCGATCAACGCATCAGGAGTTGATCCAAATAAATTGAATCCTGAACCTTCAAAATCAAAGATCATACTGCTGTCAGGAGCATCAAATTTTGGAGTGTGATAGATATCGACCCCGCGGAAATCCATAAATGTTTCTTTTATCTCATTATCTTTTCGAGAAACCTTCAACGTGTGTGGTTTTTCTTCCAGACCTCTTACAGAGTACCTTACGCCCGTGCTAGTATTTACGGCAAAGTTACCCATATCTTGACCATCAAGCTCGAAATTATAGAGTGTTTTGTCACCAGTTCCTGACAAGTAATCAATACCACTTCCAGTGAAATTGACTAAAATATATGGATCATCATTAAAATTCGCCCAGGCATTCGTACTATTTGAGCCCCAAGCAGTATTCTTTCTAAATGCATAAACTGTATTTTCTTTATTCTCTATCAGTGATTCATCTGAAATTTTTACAAGATCAGCAGGCCCAGCCTTTTTAACTGCCAAGACAGGATCAGTGGTCTCAACTTCTACTTTCGTAAAGCTGATATATTTATCTTTTGACACCACTTTAAGGGTATGTTCTTTGTCTTCCAAATCGCCTTGAGACCAGACCATCTGGGTTATACTGCTGTTGTTGGTGTAATTCGCCTCACCCACTAAAACTCCATCTAAATAAACATCGCCTTTTCCATTTGACGGATTCGTTTCACCATATAATCTGACTTCCGTACCCTTAAATTTGATCTCAAGGGAAGCACCATTTGATGCCCATGCATTTCCATTGTTAGATGACCAGCCCGAAGAATAAAATACTTTGTTCAACGTTCCTTGTACGGTTGTTGTGTCCCTATGACCTACAGTCACTCCGTTCCAAACTGGCACATCTGTCTTTGCAGTCATTTGTGTACGGTTAAAATGGGCATATCCTGCCTGTGTATAGTCCCACTTCCCTATATATCCAATAGGATTAAGTAAGTCATTATTGTTCAAAGCTTCTTCTTCGGTTCCATATTTTCTACCCTGGGCACTGTCGACTTTTTCTGATGTATAGGTGTATCCTTTGATTGGTTCAATCGCTAAGTTATCGATAAGAGTTTCATAATAACCGGAACCTAATGCAACTCTTCCGGCCATAACCGTTGAATCTTTATCTGTATAGGAATCGATTGCTGCACCATCTAGATATAGCGTAAATACATTTTCTTTTGCTTCAAATCCTAGATTATGCCAAACCTTATTATCGAAGCCTTCGATCGTTCCACTTTTTTCTACCTTGCCTAGTTTAAGAATTTCATATTTTCCATCTGAAAATACGCGTGCATTGTATGGTGCATGGGAATCTGCCCCGCCAGCTTTAACCTGTCTTACCCCGATTAAGGCATAGTTACTTCTGCCTTCTGCTTCAGGTGTATGTGTATCTAGTAAAAAGTCATAGGAAGCTTTATAGTTCACCCAGCGGTGGTCACCAATCGTTGCGTTTGGATTACCGCTAGAAGCCGAGCCGTCTCTTCCGCCCCAGACTGCCCAGTCAGCACCGATGATGTCATGGCTGATTTTCTGCTGCAGCATGTTTCCATGAGTTTTTGCAGCAGGAATTTCTAAGTCCGTCCGTTCTGCACTTCCACTTGCCGCCGGTTTTGTTGCCTCTTTCACTACTTCAAAAGCACCGGTCTGATCAGTGGTATATCGCGGTGTTCCTCCGCGGCGATCTACATAATCTCTGCCCTTTTCGTCGACAGGATACTTGTCGTATTCAAAATCATCCTTATATGGCAGCGGCATAATTGTATCTTTCGATAAATCAACAGGTTCTGATTCATATTCGAAACCTTCCACTTCAGATTCCTTATCTAACGTTGAAATCGTTACGATGGAATATGGCTTAACTTCCACTTCATACTCCCCGTCTTTAGGAGTGATTTTATTGATATTTTTAAACCAATTGGCATCAACTTCTTGTCCTTCATCTGCTCCTCGTGTTTCCCAGACATAAATCGGAGTATTCTCTTTGCCATTTAGATTTTGAGCTTTTATCTTATATTTACGTGTTTCTTTTGTGTTATTGGCAAAGACGGTTGTATAGTCATTGGTTTCAGGGTCTTTTAATGTCAAATAATTATGGGTGCTCGTATCTACATCCACACCGCCATCAAAGAAAGCTCCATCACTATATGTAGCATCCTTAACATACATCCAGCGCTCATTTTCAGGTGTGGCGTGGTCATCATATCCGACAAAATTCATGACATGACGAACTCCCTGAAGGCCTCCATCTACTTCATAAAAACCAGACCATGGATCCATTGCACTAATTAAATGTTTTGGATTGTAAGCAGAGCCTTCATAAAAAGCAGCAACAGAAGGCTGGAAATCAAATGAAACAGCATTAAGCGGAGTTTTTCCTGCTCCTGTCCAAGAATACACGGAAATAATACGGGACGTTACATCGATAATCCCCGCCTTGCCGCCCAGACCTTTATAGTTTGGCTCCATATTCTGACGGTAGCGCGCGTTGATCATCGGAGCAATTCCTTCAGAGACCCAGCTTTCTTTCGGCTTCTTGCCTTCAGCAATCAATTTTTCTTGTAATTGATTTAATTCATTAGAACCAGTCAAACCATAATGAGAACTAATGACGTCGATTTCGTCAATTAAATCTGGGTTTTGAAGCAGTGTACGACTAATTGTTGACGTATCACGGTAGCCATCTGCGGCAACTAGTTTAAGATGTTTGTAATCGGATTCATAATTTGGTTCTTGCTTAATTTTAGTGGTGAAGTATTTCAACCACTCTGTTTCAATCCGATTATTGTTGTTTTGTGCTCTTTCATTTTGGGAGATTCCAACATAATCCAATTTAAAGCCATATTCTTCATAAACAGCGTCTATGGTTTGTTTGTACCATTGATATCTGTTTTCGTAGCTATTGTTTGCTGCACCATCCCATGTAAATCGAGGTTCACCCCACCGCAAAATTTCAGTTGTAATATCAGGATTAATAGATTTGGCATCAGCTGCAAACTGGAATCCAGCACCTCTAAGAATATTTGCAGGTTCATCGGCATATCGCATCGTTGCAGGTTCTGTTCCTGAAGATGAGTTAACATCGCCGCCTAATTCTATCTTGACATGCGCCAGCCCCGCCCCTGTATCCTTGTTAAAAAGCTTGTTCATAATTTCCCAATATTCTTCAGGGTGCTCTTCTTTGTAATCTAACATCAATCGAGATGTATTATTTGCTGTTACTGTTCCAAACCCTTTGAAGCGGTTGTATTGGTCAACATTGTTTCCGTCAATGGTAATCGTTTTTGTGATTACTTCTGCTTTGGTTTCATTTGACCCTATTAAGCCAAAAGACCCAAACACCATGGAAGCAACGCATAAATTACCAATCATCTTTTTAATCTTTTTGGTTTGTTTCCCCATTTACGTTCAATCCTTTCCTTTTGGTTTTTTCTAACTTAGGATTTTACTATTTTCCTTTTCTGTTTGAAATTCATAGGGGTGCGTTGAGTCTGAGGTTTTTCTTTGGAGATTAGGCTGGAAAAATGGTATGGCTGTGCTTTTAAGTATGTTCCCCCCCTCTAACGGTTATCTGACTTTTCGGATAACACTCTGATAGCGTTTTCATTATTTCATAATTTGCTTTGAATTTTATACAACTTTATCTACCATCTATAATGATTTTTTTACCTTTTATAAATAGTTTATGATAATATTAAAAGCCGCCTCACTATAGCGCGAGAGCGGCCAACTTTGAATCTATTGTACTCAGATTGTTATAAAGGATAAAACATCTAGGACAATCGTATCATTACCCTGTAATTCTCATTTGTTTTACTAAGACCTATATCGTTACAGCAATGCCTGTTTCACTTTTAAATTTCGGCAGCCATTCCCCATGTGCTTCAATTAAGTCGTCACATAAGGAGATAATGTCGTCCATAGATAACTCAGCAGCTGTATGTGGATCAAGCATCGCAGCCTGATAAATATATTCCTTTTTCAGCGTCATTGCTGCTTCAATGGTCAACAGCTGCGTGTTAATATTAGTACGGTTTAATGCAGCAAGCTGCTCTGGAAGATCTCCCACATAGGTTGGAGTAATTCCGCTGCGGTCCGCAATACAAGGCACTTCGACACAGGCCTTCTCTGGAAGATTACTAATCAGTCTTCCAGTATTTAAGACATTACCTCCAAATTTAAACGGAACATTTGTCTCCATCGCCTCAATAATACGTGATCCATATTCACGAGAACGAACATGATTCAAGGACTTATTATGAACCAAGTCTTCTCTCATTGCTGCCCAATCATTAATTTGCTTTTCACAACGACGTGGATATTCATCAAGTGGAATATTAAAACGCTCAATCAACTCAGGATAGCGAGATTTGATAAAGTACGGGTGATATTCAGCATTGTGTTCGGATGACTCAGTCACATAATAACCAAATTTATCCATTAACTCAAATCGAACCATATCGCCATGCTTTGTTTTCTGCAATTCACGTGCTCTTCTCTTAATTTCAGGATACAAATCGACACCATCCTTGCTTACCTCCAGCAGCCAAGCCATGTGATTGATTCCGGCAATTTTCTCCTTTACATTTGTCCGATCCATTCCCAATGCCTCAAATAGATCTTTCGTACAAACCTGTACACTGTGACATAGGCCAACGGTGTTAATATTCGTAAACCGATTCATAACTCCTGTCAAAACCGCCATCGGGTTGGTGTAATTCATAAACAGTGCATTCGGACAAACCTCTTCCATATCCTTTGCAAAATCAAGCATAACCGGAATTGTTCGTAAATTACGGAATATCCCGCCAATTCCGAGCGTATCCGCAATGGTTTGTCTTAAGCCATACTTTTTCGGAATTTCGAAATCAATTACAGTACTCGGCTTATAACCTCCTACCTGAATTGCATTAATTACATATTTCGCTCCTCTTAAAGATTCCTTCCGATCTGTATATGCTTTAATTCGAATATTTTTCCCAAGGCTTTCCTTTAAATTACTCAGCATTTTTTCGGAATCACGCAAGCGCTGTTCATCAATATCAAACAATGCAAATTCAAATCCATCTAAAGCGTCAACAAACATACAATCACCTAGAACATTTTTAGCAAATACCGTACTTCCTGCACCAAGAAACGTAATTTTAGACATAATAATCCTCCAAACTCTTTTTTAAATTATCCTTTAACCGAACCTGAAGCTAATCCTTTAACAAAGTGCTTTTGCAATAATAGAAACAGTACGGCCATTGGCAGTACAGCCATGATTGCAGCCGCAGCTACGAGATTCATACGATTGGCATTTTCCCCAAAGAATCCTGCCAATGCAACTGTAATAGTCTTAACTTCCTCTGCTTGTAAGAAAAAGATAGCGAATTGGTAATCGTTCCATATAAAAACACAAGATATGATTAAAATAGATGCTGTAACCGGCTTTAACAGTGGAAATACAATCCGGAAAAAGATTCCCAATGTACTAGCCCCATCAATTTTCGCCGCTTCTTCCAATTCTTTTGGAATCGTTGAGCGAATAAAACCAGAATATAAGAAAATAGTTAATGGCAGGAACGAGGCAACATTATTCAGAATGGCAATTTCGAGCGTATTCATCATTCCTATGTCAACAACGAGCTTATATAGTGGAACCAACGCAGTTAAAGGCGGAATTACCATAACTGCAATAAATACCATGAAAACAATCTTATTTAGTTTTGTTTGTCTTCTGGCCAGCGGATATGCTGCCATTGAGCCGAATACAATCAGTAATAAGGCACTTACAAAGGTAATAATTGTGGTATTTGAAAGAGCATTTCCAAGGCTTGCCATTTCCCAAGCTTCTGCAAAGTTCTCAAACGCGAGGACCTTTGGAAATATCCATTTCGAACTAAAATCTCCCCTTGCTTTTAATGCTGTTGTAATTAAAATATAGAAAGGGATTAAATGAAAGGCTGCGACCAAAAGTGCTACCCCAGAGAGAAGCCACTTTTTCTTTTTATCCATATAGTCCATTACGCCTCAATCTCCTTTCGTTTGAAGTACACAAGTGCCGCCAAGCTAAGGACCAAAATGATGATTGCCATAAATACACCTTGTGTCGCGGCATATCCCGCATCCTGGCGGTTAAAATAAAGGTCATACATAAACGTGGACATCGATTGCGAAGCATAGCCAGGTCCGCCGCCTGTAAGCGAGACAATCACATCGAACAATTTCAACCCGCCAATAATGTTAATGACCATATTAATCGTGATTGAAGGCATTAACATCGGCAAGGTGATATTTTTAAATTGTTGAAAACTAGACGCCCCATCAATTTGTGCAGCTTCATAATAATCCTTTGAGATACTTTGCAAACCAGCCAGGTAAATAATCATCGCAATCCCAACAAATTGGAAGGTATTGACGAAAACAATCAACCAAATATTTACTTTTGGGTCTCCTAAAGCATTAATTTTTTCAAGACCGAAAAATACAAGTAGATCATTCAGTGCCCCGCCTTGGAAGGCAAAGAAGAAGTAAAAGATGTACCCCATGATGAGCGGGCTGATAATGACCGGCAGGTACACAACGGTCCTAGTAAAATTCCTCAGACGTATGCTCTGGTTTAATAAAAGTGCATAACCTAGACCCATTACATTCTGCAAAACCGTACTGCCAATACCATACAGAAGGGTATTCTTTACAACCAGCCAGGTATCTGGGTCCTTCAGCATTCTCGTATACTGGCTGAATCCAACGTAGTCGTACGTTTGTGAAAACCCGTTCCAGTTTGTAAAAGAAATTTTAAATCCGTTTAAAAAAGGATAAAGGATGAAAAAGCAAACCGCAGCAAGAGCTGGAAGATACATCCACCAAAGCGAGGATTCCTGCCGCGTTTTACGGGTCCTTTTCACTTCTACGGAAGAGTCGGCAATTGGCTGCCTTTTTGTCTCTACTCCTATCAAAGTAACCAGCTCCTAGAATTTTAGATTAAGAGAAATGCTTATGAAAATCGGCCCTCCAACTTCAAAACTATTTCTTTTGCTCTAACAATCTCTTATATTCTTCCGCCATCTTTTTCGAAACCTCTTCAGGCGTCATTGTACCGGATAATAATTCCTGTCCAGAAGCACCCATAGGATCCCACATGCCGCTTGGTAAATATACTCGGTCAAAATAAGGCTCAACTTTAATGTCCTTATACTTATCGTAGTACTCAGAGTAATAGTTTTTCGATTCGGTATTGGTTAGACCAGCTGGGAGCGAGGTACCTTCTGCGATCTCTTTAACGATTTCCGGCTGAGAGATAAATTCTAGGAATTTCTTAGCCTCTTCTTTAACTTTAGAGTCCTTCCAGACGGCTAATGTATGACGCTCGCCGCCAATCCAGCTTGGCTCGTCGCCTTCTTCGATTACAGGCATTGGAAGAACGCCAAGCTTAACATCAGGATTTAATTCTTGAACAGAAGGACCAAGCATTCCGCCGCCAACAATAAACCCAATTTTACTTTGAGCCATTAAATCTACCATTTGATGATTTTGAGCGGTCAATACATCCTCATTAAGAAGCTTCTTGTCTTGCATTTCCTTAAGTTTTTCTGCTAGAAATGTATAATTTGACCAATCAAACGTTCCATCTAACAATTCCTTTTGGAAGTTTTGCTCTGCAGTAATTAATAGTGGTGTGGAAAATTGATCAAAATACTGGCCGAATGCTGATTTATCAGAGCCGGCGAACCAAAGTGGCGTCACTTCACCTTTTCCCTTTTTCTTGATGGTTTCAAGTGCTGTCATAAATTCATCAAAGGTAGACGGTGGCTCAATTCCATATTTCTCTAACAATGTTGCGTTATATGTAAGTCCATCTTTTGCCTGGTTTAGAGGATACGCATAGACTTTTCCAGATTCATCTTTTAAAATTTGCTCAAGTGCCGGATCAAGATCCTTCACCCAGTCCATATCCTTTAAATCTTCAACATATTCCCCGTATCGGTGTATCGCCCAGCCGTGTGTATCAAATAAGTCCGGCATATCATTAGCAGCCATTTTGACACGGAGCATTCCTTCATAACCGTCAGCAGGATAATTTTCTTTAATATCAATATCAGGATTTTCCTTTTCAAATTTCTCGACAACATTTTGAAGGGTAACCTTATCTGCTTCATTGGTCACTGTCGAATACAAAGTAACGACAGTCTTATCAACCTTTTCTTCACTTCCGCCAGCAGCTTTATTACATCCAGTTGCAATGGTTGTCAGAGCGGCAGCAACCAACATTGTTTTTAAAAGCCCTTTCATAAAAACGCCCCCTAAATTTCTTTTTGAATAAGACTAGGTACTTTCACCTAATTTTCGAGTTCGTTCTCTTGCTGGTATTTGGGAGCATCTATATAATAGAATATAGCTCCCTTTCCTAGGTGGAGTTAAACCTTTTTCCCGCGCAAAAGTGATGGCAGTCACTTTGTAAACCTGGTTCCAAGCTTTGGTGCCGGGTGGGATATAAACATCATGCAATACTCAAATTTCCTACTACTCTACATCACCTCCTAAAAAGAATTAATTCCGCTTTCCACCACAGCTTTCCCTGATGACCAACTCTGTCGGGAGAGTAACAGTTAACGGAAGTTCCCTGCCGTTTAGGCGTTCTAGTAAAAGTTTTACCCCTGTTCTTCCCATCTCCCTCGTATGCACTCTGATTGTCGTCAAAGGTGTACTCGCGAATTTTGCTGCTTCAATATCATCAAAGCCGATAATGGCTATATCCTCAGGGACGTTAAGATGGGCTTCTTGTATTGCCCTTAAAGCTCCTATCGCCATCGGATCACTGGCAATAAAAAATGCTTTGGGCAGTTTACCCGCTTGAATTGCCTTATTCATCAATTCATATCCCTGTGCCATTGTATACTCACCGATATAGACAGCAGCTTGGTCAAATAAGTTTTGTTCTTTCATGAAACGTTCAAAGGTGGTAAGACGTTTATCTTCAAAATTAAACTTCTGATTTTTCATATGTTCCATTTCCCTGCCCCCGATATAGCCAATCCGTTTGTAACCAGCATTTAACAGGTGCTTCAACGCCTTTTCCGTTGCGCGTTCAAAATTAATTACAACAGAATCATAAAGGTCTTCATTCGGAGAATGGTTAATGTAAACTACATTTTCAACCTTACTAATAGCTTTCAGCGTTGACTCTTTTACTCTTCCGACAACAAGAAGCCCATCTAACCCTTCAATCATCTGGTGGCCATCTGTTTCATGTAAGCGAAATGTAGCACTTCTGATTCCACGGCTTGCAAGCTCCATCTCAATCCCTTGTCGGATGGAAAGAAAATAAGGATCGCTAATTTCTTCATCCAATGATTGGGTAAGGATAATCCCTACATGTTTCGAAGCATGCTGTTTCTGCTTCAACCGTCTTTCTAAGATTGTTTCGTAACCGAGTTCTTTGGCAACCTGAAGAATACGTTCCCTCGTTTCTGCCTGAACGGTAATCGTATCATCGTTATTTAACACCCGTGAAACAGTAGATGCTGATACATTCGACTTGTCTGCGATGTCCTTTATAGTGGCCATTGTTTAAACCCTCTTCATGTTCTTTTTTACTCCAGTAAACTTTTCTCAATAATCACAAAAATATTTACCTGATATATTTGAATAATAACACCTACTGGAAGGGTTTTCAATTAAAAAATAAAAATTTTCTAAATACTTTAGCGCCTAATTATCATTAAAAATACTGAAATAATGCAATTTAATCACATCTAACAGATTTTCATCTAGTAATATTTTTAGTAATATATATCAAATTCACTGTATTATAATGATAAGAGGAGGAGTGAACAGGATGCAGAAGATGATTCAGTATATCGATACACAAACAAGCTTTAACCAGAAAAATGTAAGCGATCTTATCGTATATAATTGTGGTACAGAAAATTGTGACCCTAATTATTTCTTTGGGCCAATTTCCCGTGAATTTAACTTAATCCATTTCGTATTAAAGGGCTGCGGAAAACTGGTGATCGATAACGAAACTTATCCTGTACATGAAAAGCAGGCATTCTTAATCCCCGCCAATAAAATTGCATTTTACCAGGCAGATTCGAAGAATCCGTGGGAATATTGCTGGGTGGGTTTTATGGGATTCAAATCTGATTATTACCTGCAAAACATCGCGAGCGTTAGTAAAAAAGAATATGTTATTAATTTAGAGGATGTAGATTATTTCTACAATTCGATTAAGGAAATGCTGATGAAGTCAGGTTCAAACCTTTCATCTTACCTATTTCTGCAAGGATACCTGCACCATATTTTAGCAAAGTTAGTTACCGATAATGAAAGTAGAATTTTAAACACACCTTATCATCTATCTTACACCTTACAAGCAATAAACTTTATCGATAAAAACTACAGTAATAATCTGCAAATTAACGCTATTGCACAATATCTTGGTTTACATCCGAATTATCTATCGACCATTTTCAAGCAGGAAACAGGGGTCACCCCAAAAGAGTACTTAATAAAGTTACGTATCAAAAAAGCATGCGAACTACTAGAACAAACAAACTATTCCATTAATGTAATTTCTAACTGTGTTGGGTATAGCGACCAACTTACTTTTTCGCGCGCATTCAAAACGGTGACAGGCAAATCACCGAAAACATATAGAAAGAATCCTTAATTTCATCTTGAAACAGGTATTCCTTTAAAGGACCGGAACAAAATCTTATAATTTTCCCATACTTTTCTATAATACAGCCATATCTTACACGCAGCCCATTTGCTATCTTTGATTTTGAAAATGATATAGTACTATCAAAACTCAGAATCACCTGATTATGGATGGCAAAAGGATGTGTTTACAATGAATTGGTTTATCGCTCTTATTCCTGCTTTAGGTTGGGGTATCATGCCTATAATCGCACAAATGACAAAGGGTAATCCTAGGGAACAATTGACTGGTACGACGATTACAGCGCTATTTTTTGCATTATTGTTATATCTCTATAGTCCAGCCCCTCTAGAATTTTTACCTTTTATCATTAGCTTTGTATCCGGAATTCTTTGGTCATTAGGACAATTACTTCAGTTCCAATCCTTTCAAGTGACTAGCGTTGCAAAGGCCATACCAATTATTTGCGGTCTACAGCTAACCGGTACAACCTTGTTTGCGGCAATTGTTTTTAATGAATGGGAAGGAATATCCGACTTAGTGGTTGGCACGTTTGCATTAATAACTATCTTAATCGGAATATTTCTACTTAGCTTTCAAGAAAAACAAAGAAATTCTTCAAGAGGGTTTTCTTTGCATCTATTTATGGTATTAC
This sequence comes from Neobacillus niacini, assembly GCF_019749295.1. Lineage (GTDB taxonomy): Bacteria > Bacillota > Bacilli > Bacillales > Cytobacillaceae > Neobacillus > Neobacillus niacini_D. The sequence goes on along the minus strand of NZ_JACWFG010000018.1, from coordinate 55,357 downwards.
TTTTTTCAGCTCTGGCTTTATCGTCTTATGTGATTATTAATCAACTTTTTGGTGTGTCAGGTTTTGAGGTTGTATTACCTCAAGCATTCGGAATGTTTTTTTCCTCATTGGTGATCAATTCCTTTTCAAAAAACAAACTGTGCAAGCAAAAAGTTATGCTGAACTTATTAACTGGATTGAGCTGGAGCATAGCAAATTTATCTCTGTTTATTGCAAATGGAACGTTAGGGATTGCCAAAAGTTTTCCACTGTCTCAGGCGAGTATTATAATTGCTACATTGGGAGGAATTGTGATTTTCAAAGAAAAAAAGAAGCATCGTGAGTGGCTGGCAATTTCGGTTGGTATTTTGTCAGTAATGGCAGGGGTATGTATGATTAGTTTCATTAAAAATATATAAGGTTATGGTTACTTCAAAAAAATGCCACGCACACAATATTGTGAGCGTGGCAGCAAAAAGTCAAATGCTATTATCAACGAAAGTAACGGCTAGTAGATTTATCAGAAAACTATACCATCACCTTACAAATGTCATTCGTAAATTCTACTGGATCCTGGATTGGCAATCCTTCAATAAGCAGCGCTTGATTGTATAATAGCTTCGTATACAATTCGAGCTTTTCCTTATCATTTGCAAATGCATCTTTTAAGGATTGGAATACTTCATGATTTTTATTAATCTCTAACACTTTATCTGCTTTGATATTTTGATTATCAGGCATAGCAGCAAGGATTTTCTCCATTTCGATAGAGATGTCACCTTCGGTCGCCAAGCAGACAGGGTGAGACTTTAAGCGTTTTGAAACTCTGACATCCTTAACCTTATCAGTTAGGATACCTTTCATATAGTCAAAGATTTCTTTGTATTCCTTCTCCTCTGATTCAGATTCACTTTTGTTTTCTTCTCCTTCAATTCCAAGGTCGCCGCTGGAGATCGATTTAAATTCCTTCTCCTTGTAGTTCATCAGCATCTTAATCGCAAATTCATCAATATCCTCGGTGAAGTACAGAATCTCATAGCCTTTTTCAGAGACAAACTCAGCTTGCGGCAGTTTATCGATTCTTTCAATCGATTCACCAGAAGCATAGTAAATAAACTTTTGATCTTCAGGCATTCTTGATACGTATTCATCTAAAGTAACTAGCTTCTTCTCTTTAGATGAGTAGAACATGATAAGATCCTGCAATACTTCTTTGTTCGCTCCGAATTCACTATAAACACCATATTTTAATTGACGGCCAAATGATTTGTAAAACTCTTCGTATTTTTCTCGTTCATTATTCAAAAGACTTTGCAATTCACTCTTAATCTTTTTGTTAATGTTTTTTGAGATCAGCTTTAATTGACGGTCATGCTGCAGCATCTCACGAGAAATATTTAGAGATAAGTCCTCAGAGTCTACCATTCCTTTGACAAAGCTGAAATGGTCTGGAAGAAGGTCTGCACACTTTTCCATTATTAAGACGCCATTGGAATATAGCTCTAAGCCTTTTTCAAATTCTTTTGAATAGAAGTCAAATGGAGTTTTCTCCGGGATATATAAAATCGCATTATAGCGAATGGTCCCATCAACACTGATATGGATATGTTTAAGCGGCTTATCAAAACCGTACCGCTTTTCTGCGTAGAAGTTCGCATAATCTTCGTCGGTGAGTTCGCTTTTATTTTTTTTCCAAATCGGAACCATACTATTAATAACTTGTTCCTCTACATATTCCTCAAACTCATTATCACTGCCCTCTTTTGGTCTTCTGCCAGTGACATCCATTTTAATCGGATAGCGGATAAAGTCAGAGTATTTCTTGATAATGGACTTTAAACGATACTCTTCTAAAAACTCATCGTAATTTTCATCTTCAGTATTTTCTTTAATGGTTAGAGTAATCTCCGTACCAATAGAATCCTTCTCAACAGGCTCAATGGTATAACCTTCTGCACCTGTGGATTCCCATTTATAAGCTTCCTCACTGCCTAATGCTTTACTGGTTACTGTCACAACGTCTGCAACCATAAATGCTGCATAGAAGCCGACACCAAACTGACCAATAATATCAAAGCCGTCTTTTAGCTCTGTTTCCTTTTTAAAAGCTAAAGATCCACTTTTCGCAATTGTACCAAGGTTAGTCTCAAGCTCTTCTTTTGACATACCAATCCCAGTATCAATAATTTTCAAGGTTCTATTTTCCTTGTCAGGGATTACTTTAATAAAGTAGCTATCCTTGTCAAAGCTTAATGCATCATCTGTTAATGCCTTGTAGTAGATTTTATCAATTGCGTCGCTTGCATTAGAAATTAACTCTCTTAAAAATACCTCGCGGTGCGTATAAATCGAGTTAATCATCATTTCTAACAGCCTTTTAGATTCAGCTTTAAACTGCATTTTTGCCATAGAAACCTCTCCTTACTCAAATGAATTACTTTCGATTAGCACTCTCCACTCAAGAGTGCTAATGCCGACATTAATTAAATATCATATATCCACATAGCATGTCAATAAAATAGCGGCACAGTTTTATATTGTGCCGCTTACGTTCATTTTTGACTTTGAAAGACCAATTGTAAACCCAAACCAATGTAAATTGTTCCGACCACTTTACCCTGCCAGCGTGATATTTTGCTATTTTTATAAAATAGTTTATTTCCTAATGAGCTTGCTAGAAGGGCTAGCAATGAGGTGTATAAAATACTCATTAACACAAAGACAAGTCCCAGGCTTAATAGTTGATAGACTACCGGCGGGCCGTCAGGACGAACAAATTGTGGTAAAAATGCTAGAAAAAATAATGATGTTTTAGGGTTAAGCAGTTCGATCAATAATGCCTGACGAAATGACACAGATGCATTTGCCTTTTTTTCAGCGGGCTTTACCTGTTTTTGTGTTTTTTCCAGTAATGATTTTATCCCCAAAAAAATTAAATAAGCGGCTCCTAAATATTTTACTACTTCAAAGGCTAATGCAGAAGTCATTAGGATTGCTGAAAGTCCAAGTACAGCTGCCACCGTATGAAGGAGATCACCCACTGCAATCCCGACGCCGGTAATAATTCCAGCCTTAAGTCCTCCGCGCGCAGTTTGGGTAAGCGTTAAAAGAACCGCAGGCCCTGGGATTAGAAATAGAACCAGAACGACCAATATAAAAGCCCACATATTCCTGCCCCTTTACTCGTGTTTAAACATATTTTATCACAATATTCAAAGGATTTTGGATAAAAAATGACACTTTGTCGGTATATGTAAGACAATAGTATGACTTCCTAATTTGCATTGACTATCATCATGGGCATGAAGGACAAATCTCTAAGCTTCTTCATGTGTTTTGTCTTTCATCATGGGTATGAAGGACAAATCTCTACTCTTCTTCATTCGTTTTGTCTTTCATCATGGGTATGAAGGACAAATCTCCACTCTCCTCCATTCGTTTTGTCCTTCATCATGGGTATGAAGGACAAATCTCCAATCTCCCTCATTA
>NZ_JACWFG010000018.1:0-51773 GCF_019749295.1 Neobacillus niacini | reverse complement strand
TCATGGGTATGAAGGACAAATCTCCAATCTCCTCCATTCGTTTTGTCCTTCATCCATCACGGCTTTGAAAGATATAGATTCTTAGTCAGCAAAAAGACCGGCAATTATTTTTGCCGGTCGTCTTCTCGTTCTATGATCCCAATTGCATGATCGCTTGGGTTTTCAACGATATGTTTAAGGATTGAAAGCTTGTTTTCCCAGAACTTTTCGTAGAAGGAAAGCCATTGTTTAAGTTCGGTTAACGGCTCGGGATGCAGCCGGTAGATTTTTTCTCTTCCTACCTTCTGTCCACTGACTAATTCAGCTTCCGAGAGGACTTGAAGGTGTTTAGCAATGGCCGTTCGGCTCATGGGAAAATGTGCCGTTATTTCTGAAATCGGTCTCTCTTTTTCTGCGAGGAGTCTTAATACTTCTCTGCGGGTTGGGTCAGCGATTGCTTGAAAGACATCATGCTTTTGTGCAGAGGATGACACTTAGCTCTCCAAAAGCTGACGAAGCTTTTCAACAATACCCGCCCAGCCATGAGCCATGCGCTCACGAATGACAGAAGCTTTCTCACCAGCTTTTCCAACAATTTCATCCGCTGGCTTCCAACCGCCATGGATAACAGTAAATTCCGTCTTGCCATCAACCTCTTTTAAAACAAATGATAAAAACCATCCATCTGTATCCCAAGTAAACGAAAGAGTATTAGGAGGATTGAATTCAGTCACTTTACAAGGTGAAGGTCCAAATGGAGATTGAATATGAAATTCATAGCCCACTTCTGGCTTAAAGTCATTCGGCATGAACCAAGCTGCAATACCTTCTGCAGTTGATACCTGATCCCATACCTTTTGAATAGGTGCGTTAATGACAACACTTTGTTTAATATCTTGTAATGTATTTTGCAAGAGCTTCTCCTACTTTCATCTTTTAATATAAAACCATTTTGTTTCACTTTCTGTATTATATAAAACCATTTGGTTTCATGTCAATGAATTTTTCTTCCTTTACTTTGCCCCAAAATCGAAGATTAACAATCGAAAAAGGACACTTCGAATGAAGTATCCTTAAGAGAGCCGGTTATGAAATGACTGGGTGCTAGTTAGAATCCTTTACTTTTATTAGCGCCTTCTAGGTCTATAAGTATCGTGCTCTTGTTATAGTATCTTGCTAAAAAATGTCCTGTAAAAGAAGCAAGTATCTGCTGGAACAGCATACCAACAACTACCGGAACTGCCACAGCCGGCGGAAAATAAGTGACAGCAATTACAGCACCTGCACTTATATTTCTCATTCCACCCGAGAAGGTCAAGGATACAATAGTATCACGATCACTTCTAATTAATTTACCAATGAAAAATGAAAACAGATAACCTGTGGCTGCAATGAAAAATACCACAAGTATGATACTAATTAACTTAAAATTAATATTCTTTAAATAAGGCGCTATAACTGCACCGTTGAGCATGACAACAATTCCGATGCTGATTTTAGAAAAAGGTGCCAGCGTTGTACTCAACTTTTTTGTTACATCGCCTTTTAAAAATTGATTTAGCAGCATTCCAACAATTGAAGGCAGTACAATCATTCCAACTAAGCCTTTCATGATTCCAACAATGTCCATTTCTATTTTTTCACCGATTAGTAATGAAAGACAATAAGGAACAATCAACGGTGAAAGCAGTGTATCAATTAAGATAATGGATAAGGTTAATGGAATATTTCCTTTATAGATTGAAACCCAAATAAAGCTCGTTATACCAGTAGGAATGGCCATGCCTAACACAATACCGGTAATGGTAAATATATCGTCTTGGAAAGTAATATGCCCGACACCCCATGCCCAAATTGGCATGAGTATGTGTAATAAAATCATGGCAGCAAATATCGGCAGAGGATGTCTTACCACATCTGATAATGATTTGAAATTAGAGTTCAAACTGCCAGCGAATGTCATGAATGCAAATATCCAAGGGATTAAATAGGAAAAGTCCTGTATATAGACAGAAAGTAATACACCCAATAAAACACTCGAAGGAGTGATTAAAGGCATTACTTTTTCTAGTTGTTTATTTAACTTCTGCAGCATATTGCTTCTCTCCAAGCTATTTTCTAGTTTCTTTCCAAGCCGTAAGGCCGCCTTCTAAAACTTCAACTTGATAGCCCAGACCGTCAAGTATTTTAGCACACTTTTCTGCAGAATTTCCTGTGGTACAGGTAACTACAATTGTTCTATCCTTCGGTAATGCTGAAAGCTCTGCCCCATCTTTAAGTTCAAATATTTCCGTTTTCGGTATATTAAAACTCACCACTTGAGATGACTCAATATGAAAATGAGTATATTTTTCTTCAGCACGAACATCTAGAACCACTACCTTTTCTTCTCCTGCAATTCTATCCTGAAGTTCATTTGGGCTGATTTTTTTGTATGCCACTGTCAACACCTCCATTTAAAAGAATATCACATATATTATATTTCGATAATCGAAAAAGATAAAGCTTAGGTAATATGGTTATTATCCGTACGCCTCAAGTCTTAGAGATAATTCATTCTCTAGTTCATTGGTGCTTAATGGGAATTCCTTTATGATTAATCTATAAGAATGGAAGGGCAGGGATTTATATGAAGAGAATTGTGATACTCCTACTAATCATCACTGGATTATATATTGTTTTTAATCAGTCATTCCAATTTGATGGTTTTGCAGCTGGAGGCAGTAAGGATGGGCGGGCACCGCTATCAAATAACATCGAAACCATTGATATTAATGTGGGAGGAGTAAAAACAACGATTATTCCTGAAAACCGTGATGATGTTGAAGCCATTTTAACAGGGAAAGGCTCGCTCATTGTGAAAGAAACAGGCAGCAGATTAGTAGTTGAAACGAAAAGGAAAATGTTTAATTGGTTCTCCTTCTCTGAAAAAAGGCAGCTTAATATCTATATTCCTGAAGATTATAACGCTGATATGAAAATTCAGATTGGCTCAGGCAGTTTAAATTTTTCTGGGGAATCAATGAAGTTGGATGAACTTTCTTTGGATATCGGTTCTGGAAATGTAAGTTTGGATCATATAGAAGTGAATGAATTTATCCATGATGGTTCTTCTGGCAAGGTTACAATCGACACATTGGTTACAAAAACAGGCACTTTTGACCTTAGCTCTGGAAATTTAGAGATTAACCATTATACCGGTGCCTTTAATGCAGAAGTTTCATCTGGAAAGCTTTCACTCCAAATAGATAAATTAAATAATCCTATAGATATTGACCTAAGCTCAGGGAATGTGGACCTTGATTTGCCTGACAATGCGGATTTCACTCTCGATGGGGAAGTGAGCAGCGGAAATATCTCGAGCGAGTTCCCTTTAACCACTACTGAGACTGATAATAAAAACTTAAAGGGCATACATGGTTCTGGGAAAAGTAAAATCAATATCTCTGTTTCAAGCGGAGATGTGGATATATACTAATTGATTCAGCGTTTGGGTTTCCAAAAATCCAAACGTTTTCTTATGTAACCAATCTAGTCAAAGTCCCATAAGGTATATTGCCGTGTTTTTTAAATGGAAGGAGCGTTATAATGTACTATTACCACTATCCATATCCACCGCAGCCACAGCCCCCTGCTTATCCAGGTTACCCATACAATCAGACTATGGCTAGACAATACCCGCAGGTGGATGTAAATATATTTACAAAGTCCATTAAGTCTTATCGGTTATTAATGGACCAAGGCAGTATTCTTTTGGACCGATTAGGCGACCCAGGTTTCGACGTTAAGTTAATGAGTGCTGCACAGAAGGGTAATAAAGTAGAAGTAGATAAGTTAATTAAAACGATCGGACTAAAAGTGCCTGTGGAGACGAAGTATACGCCAACTGGTGTTACCTTTGAACTAACAGCTCATCCTGATCCCAGCAGTCCCATGTCCTGCTGTACCTTAACCGTACACATGAAATGGGGAAACTAAAAGACCTTCCATCGAAGGTCTTTTTCACCTATAGGAGGCCCAAATCCTAAAATATAGGGACACTGCCTTTTAATAAAAATTCTTCCAGCTTGTGCGCAGGTAATGGTTTACTATAGTAATATCCTTGACCAATTTGACAAGCATTTTGCGTTAAGAACTTAACCTGCTCTTCTGTTTCAATCCCCTCTGCAATAACAGTGAATTTTAAATTAACCCCCATATCAATGATGGTTTTCACCATCATTCCTTGATTTGAATGATAGATTATGTCATCAACAAAAGACTTATCAATCTTAATTTTATCAATGGGAAGGTGTTTCAAGTAACTTAAGGAGGAATATCCAGTACCAAAGTCATCCACTGATAATAGCACACCTAACTCCTTTAATTGATTCAAAATAATGGTGGAGTTTTCAAGGTTTTGCATAAGGCTTTCTGTAATTTCCAGTTCTAAATAATTTGCCTCAAGCCCTGCTTCCTCTAGCATTTCCGTAATAAAACGGATAAAATGCTCATCCTGAAACTGTCGGACAGAAACGTTTACTGCGATAGGAAAATCTTCATATCCTTCATCTTTCCACGCCTTCCTCCGTTCACATGCCTCTCTTAATATCCATTTGCCCAGCGGCACAATAAGACCCGTTTCTTCTGCAAGCGGAATAAACTCAGAAGGCGCGATATAGCCATATTCAGGGTGGTTCCAACGAATTAATGCCTCCACCCCGACAATATTTCCTGTACATAAATCTAGCTGAGGCTGATAGTGGAGAGTCAGTTGGTTTTGCTCCATCGCTCTTCGCAACCAGTTCTCTAACTTCATTTTCCAAGTTGAAATACCATCAAGGTTATTGGAATAGAATTGATAATTATTTTTCCCGTGTTCTTTTGCCTGGTACATGGCGGTATCGGCATTCTTTATAAGTGTTTCTTCATCGCTTCCATCCATAGGATAGATACTAATTCCGATACTTGGAGTGACAAAAAATTCTTCACTGTTCACTTCGAAAGGATAGGAAAATTCATTAAGAATTCGTTTAGCCACTTGGGAAGCCTTTTCCTTGTTCACATCTTCTAGGACAATGATAAATTCATCCCCGCCCTGGCGAGATACCAGCCCCTCATTTTGAACTGCTTTCTCAAGCCGGTCTGCAACCTTTTGAAGAATGATATCACCGACAGAATGACCTTTGGTATCATTAATAATTTTAAATCGATCTAAATCTAAGAATAGCACTGCGTGTTTTTTGTGCTCTTGCCGGTGCAGGATCTCATTAAGATGTTTCCTAAATTGATTACGGTTGGGTAACATGGTTAACGTATCGTAGAAAGCCATGAATTTAATTGTTTGTTCTGATTTCTTCCTTTGGGTAATATCTCTGCCCACTACCTGAATAGCAAAACGTCCTTCGTATAGAATGGCCCTTGCTGCCAATTCAACATCAATGCTTTCACCATCTGTTCGCCTAACTTGGAATTCAAAAGTATGTCTCTCTTTTTCCGATTTATCAGGTGAAAATACTTTACTTTTTATTAAGTCTGTAATTTGAGCAGGAACATAATTCTTAGCCGATTGACCAATCACTTGCTCCTGGCTCTCGGCACCAATTAATTTGCAGCCAGCCTCATTGATATATTCAATTCTGCCATCATGTACTACAGCAATGATATCTGGTGACATTTCGACTATGCTTTGATAAAGACCTTCACTTTCTTTCCGGTCCGTAATGTCAAATAGTACACTATTAAAATCAACAAAATCTCCTTTTGAATCAAAGGTAGGAATTCCTCTATCCTGAATCCAGCGGACTTCGCCATCCGGACGAATAATACGATAGTGGCTGGTGACTGTTTCGCCCGCTGCTAATTTCTTTTCTCTCTCTTCTAATACATACAAATCCCCTGGATAAATAACCTCTTTCCAAAGGTTTGAATCTTCATAGAAACTTTCAAGCTTACGGCCGTATAATTTTTCAATTCCAGGAGTTATTAAAAGAGTATCAGTCTTTAAATCATGTGACCAAATGGCAACATCCAGCGTATCAAATATATTTTTCATTTTCTGCTGATCTTTAGTATATTCATCTGCCTTCTTATCAAATTCTTTAATTAAGAAGAATAAGAATCCTAAGGCAGCGAAAGTAACAATAGAAACGATATTACTTACTATTTCAAAAGAATGATAGAATTCCGGATTAAAAAAGTCGATAACTTGTATAAGGACAAATATACCAACAATGAGGATTAGCAAAAACCTATATAAGCTTCTTTTCAGTTTCATTTTTTCCCCCATTTTAGTATTGTTATAGTTTAAAAATAGCAAATTCAAGGCTTGATAACAATCTTATTATTTTTCCATATGTGATTCCCTTTTTTGGAAAAACTTATCAACCTGAAGTTTCTATTCCTATATCACTCTTAAAGTAGTAAAATAAAACATTATTTTATTAAAACTGATTGGAGAATATCGTGGAGGAACAAAAAAATAACTATCAAGAGCAGACTCTTTTCAGTATTACTTGGCCGCTGTTTATTGAACTATCACTTCATATGGGGATGGGGATTGTGGCTACACTGATGTTAAGTCAATACTCCGACCAAGCAGTAGCGGGTGTTGGGGTTGCCAACCAACTGTTAAATATCTTTATTTTAGTTTTTAACGTCACCTCTATTGGGGCAACTGTTTTAATCAGTCAGAACCTTGGTGCTGGAAAACTTCAGCGTGCAAGGCAATTATCTTATTCCGTATTCGGATTGAATTTCTGGTTTGGTGTATGTATTGCGATCATTGTTTTTATTTTTGGAGAACAGCTTCTTCGTTTGTATGATGTTCATGGTCCGGTCTTTGACTACGGGCTTACCTTTGTACGTATATGTGCACTTTCACTCTTTTTCGAATCACTTTCTCTCGCTTTAAGTGCAATTCTTCGCAGTCATGGGTACACAAAGGAATCAATGATGGTTACTATTTTTATGAACTTAATCAGTATTGGCGGGAATATCATTGCCACTACCGGAATCTTCGGGCTGCCAATTACAGGTGTAACGGGTGTATCCTGGGCCATCTTTGCAGCACGGGCTTATGCGGTTTGTGCTCTATTGTATTTACTATACAACAGACTTTCTTTAAAAATCGTCATCAAGGATATTTTTAATGCAAAAAAAGAAGATATCCGAGAATTGCTCAATATTGGAATTCCGTCAGCAGGGGAAAATCTCTCCTACCAATTATCCCAAGTGGTTATTACTAGCTTTGTAGTATCAATGGGTACCGCCTCATTGGCTGGTAGAGTATATATCTTAAATATCAGCATGCTTTGCTTTTTGTTCACCGTTGCGATTGCTCAGGGAACTCAGCTTTTGGTAGCACGTTATATTGGCGGGAAACAATATGACCGCGCCTTAAAACGGGGTATTCGTACTCTAAAAATCGCTATGTTTGCATCAACCTTTGCATCACTCATTATTGCCTTCGGAGGAGATTTTGTCTTAAGTGTATTCACAGAGGACCCTTCCATTATTATGGTGGGTCTGCCGGTTTTATGGGCCATTGTCTTCGTTGAGCCCGGAAGAGCAATGAATATCGTCTTGATGAACTCATTAAAATCCGCAGGAGATGTTCGTTTTCCAGTGGTAATTGGAATTATTTCCATGTGGGGAGTCGCTGTATCCCTGAGTTACTTACTAGGAGTGCATTTTGGTTTGGGACTTTTAGGCATATGGCTTGCCCAAGGGGCCGATGAGTGGCTGCGCGGCTGTTTTGCCTTAAAACGCTGGCTTAGCAAACCGTGGGAACGGTTTGCTAAAGCTGTGATAAATTAAATCAAATGAAGTAAAAAACAGAAGGGACGCGCAGTCCCTTCTGTTTTCATTTTTTAGAGAGTGATGAGAGCCCCTTTACTTATAAAAAGTGAAGAAGTGGTCACTCATAAGAGCGATGAGAGCCCGTAACCTGCTAAAAAGGGCAGAAGCCGACACTCATAAGAATGATGAGAGCCCGTAACCTGCTAAAAAGGGCAGAAGCTGTCTCTCATAAGTATGATGAGAACCCGTAATCTTATAAAAATAGCAAAAGCGGTCACTCATAAACTACAAAAAAACAGAGGGGACCCTAAGTCCCTTCTGTTTTTGTTTAGCCTATACCCACCACATTTGAGAAACAGGCTCTTCAATTAAAATAGATTTCAAATTGGTCACGGCACGTTTAAACCCTTCATCTATCGACATGATTGGATCTTCATGCTCGATGCTGACTACATAATCATAGCCATATGTACGAAGCGCACTCATCATGTCTGACCAATCTTTTAAACCATGTCCACAGCCTACTGAGCGGAATGTCCATGCCCGCGTTTTTACTTCCCCGTAAGGCTGCATATCTGTTAGTCCATACATATTTACATTTTCTTGGTCAATGTATGTGTCTTTCGCATGGAAATGGTGAATGGCATTTTCTTTTGCTAATATTTTGATTGCAGCCACTGGGTCAATTCCCTGCCACCACAAGTGGCTTGGATCTAAATTTGCTCCGATTGCGTCACATGTCTGCTCACGCAGTTTTAATAGAGTATATGGAGTATGCACTAAAAATCCACCATGAAGCTCAAGTCCAATTTTCACGTTGTGTTCCTGCGCATATTGTCCGACTTCTTTCCAGTAAGGAATTAACTTTTCTTCCCACTGCCACTTTAGCACATCACCATATTCGTTCGGCCATGGTGTGACTGGCCAATTTGGATATTTTGCACCCTCATGGTCTCCTGCGGTACCGGAAAAACAGTTAACAACAGGCACATTTAATAACGAAGCAAGCTTAATCGTTTTTAAAAGTGTTTCATGTGAGCTTTTAGCAAAGCCCTCTTCAGGAGAAATAGGGTTACCATGACAACTAAATGCACTGATTGTCAATCCACGGCTCTCTACTTGTTGAAGGTATAGATTACGAGCTTCTTCACTCTCTAATAACCCATCCAAATCACAATGGCTGTTTCCCGGATAACATCCTGTACCGATTTCCACTGCATGAAGTCCAGCTTCTTTGACAGTATCCAGCATTTCCTCAAAGGACTTTTCTGCGAATAAAACGGTAAAAACTCCTAGTTTCATAACTTTAACCTCTCTCTCAATATTATCTTACTCTTACAATTTGCTTCGTTTCATTGGACTCTAACGCTGCCAAAATAACCTCCAATGATTTCATGCCTTCCTCACCGGTGACAGGCACCTCATGACCCTCTATTACAGCAGCAGCAAATTGATCAATGACACGAGAATTATTTTGTCCTCCGGCCTCATTAGACTGAATTTTGCCAAGCTGATAATTTACTATTTCTCCGTTAGCATATTGAACGACAAGTGAATTTACAGGGTCGTCCTCTAAACGAAGGATTCCTTTTTCCCCATAAATAATCGTTGAGTTATCTTCCTTGCCCTTATAAGCCCAGCTGGCAGCAAGTGTTCCGATGATTCCACTCTCAGTTTTCAATACACAAACAGCATTATCATCTACCGTTGCGAAAGCCTTTGCATTTGTTTCAACAAAAGCTCCTACTTCTGTTATTTCCTCACCCAGCACATAGCGAAGTAAATCGGTCTTGTGGACACCTAGATCACCCATAGCTCCAACAAATGCTTTCTCTTTTTCAAAGAACCAGCTTTCTTTACCATCTATACTCCAGCCTTCTGGTCCTCCGTGTCCGAATGCGGTACGGAAGCTATAAATTTTTCCAATATCACCGCTCTGAATTAACTGATGTGCTCTTTGATGGGATGGTACAAATCGCTGATTATGAGCAATCATCAGCTTTTTACCATTGGCTTTTGCTGCAGCAACCATCTCTTCTGCTTCTTGTTTTGAAGTTGCCATTGGTTTTTCACAAAGGACATGAAGTCCAGCATTTAAAGCAGCAATTGATACGGGTGCATGGAGATAATTTGGTGTACAGACGCTGACTGCATCTGCTAAACCGCTGCTGACTAACTCTTCATAGCTTGTAAAAGCCTTAGCTCCATACTTTTCAGCTGTGGCTTGGGCACGTTCTCCGTTGATATCACAGACAGCGACTATTTCAACATCTTTATTCCTTTGGTATTCAGGTAAATGACGATGGATAGCAATACTGCCGCATCCAATCACACCCACTCTTAATTTAGTCATTCTTATCCCTCCAATTAAATACTTTTCATAAGTTTTTGTTTTAAGTAGTTGATACTAATTTCGATACTTTCTAATGGTGTAAGGCGGCTTACATCCTGCTCAATAATCCACCACTGCACACCAGCCTTTTCTCCATAATCCAAAATTGACTCAATATCCACTCCGCCTGTTCCAAGCTCTGCAAAAAATCCTTCTTCATCCAAGGTCATATCTTTTAAGTGGATCAGCGGAGTTCGATTTTGATAGCGTTCCATCCAGTCAACCGGCTTTTCTCCAGCTTTTGTGAGCCAGTAAACATCCAATTCAGCTTTTACATTCTCAGGACGTGTTTTGTCATAAATGTTTTCAAGGGCCATTCTTCCGTCGGACAACTTAATCAGTTCAAAATCGTGATTATGATAGCAAAGAGTTATCCCTTCATTACAGCAGATTTCACCTGCATGGTCTAAAAATGGAATAAGTGCTTTATAATCTTCCTCACTTCGAGAATCAGGCATTAAATAGGGACAAACCACATATTGACAGCTTAATGTCTTTAAATCCTCGATAACCAGATAGAGATTATTCTTTAATTCATCAAGAGGGATATGGCACGCCACTGCTTGAAGGCCGATTTCATCAATCAATGCCTTAACCTCGTGAACGGGCAATCCTCCAAAACCTGCAAATTCAACACCATCAAAACCAAGCTCTTTCACTTTTCTTAATGTACCAGCAAAATCCTTTTCACTTTCTTCACGCAAAGTGTACATTTGTAAAGCGACTGGTATGTTTGTCAACGTAAGCCCTCCTTTGTATGACATTAATGATTTGATACCATATTAATGCGTTTTACAATAAATAAACATAGATGATATAATGAAAACATCTACTATTTTGCTATTTTATGAGGATTTTTGATGACCAACATATTATTTTGCGGCTATTCTTATCATACAAATGGATATCACTCGCAGCATAAATCTGGATATCCCTCTTATTTATTACGTTTGCAGACAGAAGGTCTCTGTGAAGTAGTGGTAAAGGGAAGGAAAATGAACCTTGAAAAAGGGGATCTTCTGTTAATCCAGCCTGGGGATCACTATGAGCTGCTCGTCAAGGATGGGCAAATCAGCGGGGATTATCACCTAGTTTGTGAAGGAGATTGGGTGAATGAATGGTGGAAACGAAGTACAAAACAAAATGTTTCCAGAATCCATATCGATGAAAAGTTACTTTCGCTATGGCGTCAAATAATAATGGAGAAACGCCGGCCAGCATCCAATCAAGACGAAGAGCTTACCACCTATTTGCTTCGAGCACTTTGTTTATTTTTAGAACGGGCTGTTAATGAGACCGCTCCGTCATTCAATCGGCCATATTCGGTGACAGTAATGATGCGTTACATTGAGGAACACGCAACCCAGGCATTTAAATTAGAGGATGTTGCACAGCATGCTGGACTTAGCGTTTCGCGTACTGTTCATCTTTTTAAAAGTACGGTTGGAAAGACCATCATTGAATACGCTCTCGAAATTCGGTTAGCCTCGGCTATTGATCGAATGAAATACACATCCTTGACGCTGGAGCAAATTGCTGAGGACTGCGGCTTTGGCACCTATCCTTATTTTCATAGAGTATTTTATAAAAAGTACGGTGTTGCACCGGGCGTCTATAGACGCATGGAATTGGGATAGAAACTATTTAAGAATCCTTAATGCGATAATAGATTACTGGTTCTCATCACGCTTATGAGTGACCGCTTCTGCATTTTTTATAAGGTTATAGGCTCTCAGCATCCTTATGAGTGACCGCTTGTGCACTTTTTATAAAGTTTCGGGCTCTCATCACCCTTATGAGTAACCGCTTCTGACCTTTTTATTAAGATTCTGGCTCTCATCACCCTTATGAGTGACCGCTTCTGACCTTTTTATAAGGTTTCGGGCTCTCATCCTGTAATGATCTCTCTTTAAGACTGAAAATACAAAGGACGATTTCAAAATTGAAATCGTCCTTTGTTTATTTAATGCGATATACTCTTGCCTCATATGGTTGTAAGTGAAGAACCGCTTCTTGCTCATTCACATCATAATTACTTAAAATCAGACTTTGCAGATCCACGGTAACATCTTTAACCTTAGCAGGTTTTACAGAAAGATTTGCTATTACTAATACTTTTTCCTGATTTAACGTCCTCGTATAGGCGAAAATCTGAGGGTCCTTTTCTAACAGCAAATCATAGATGCCATACGTAAACACTTCATTATTCTTTTTTAACTGAATCATCTTTTTGTAAAAATTCAGTATCGAGGTCTCATCTTTTTTCTGAGCTTCAACATTAATATCAGAATAATTTGGGTTGACTTTCATCCATGGGTTTCCCGTAGTGAAACCAGCATTTATTTCATCTGACCACTGCATTGGTGTACGTGAATTATCCCGGCCCGAAGCCCAAATGACTTCCATAATTTCTCCGTGGGACACACCTTCTTCTCTTTTCAAACGGTACATATTTTTGGCTGAAACATCATCATAATCATCAATAGAGTCAAATTGAACATTCGTCATGCCAATTTCCTGTCCTTGATAAATGAACGGTGTACCCTGCATTAAGAAGTATATAGCAGCAAAAGCAGTTGCACTTTCGCGCCAGTATTCTTGGTCATTTCCCCAGGTTGAAACCACACGTGCCTTGTCATGATTTTCAATAAATAACGCATTCCAGCCTTTACCCTCAAGCCCTTTTTGCCAGCGAGATAACACGTCTTTTAACTCAATAATATCCAGGTCCTTTTTCACTTCGGCGTCCCAAAGATTTAGGTGCTCAAATTGAAAGACCATATTGAACTTTCCTTGTTTTTCACCGACCCACTGCTCCACATCCGCTTCATCATCAACCGTTACTCCATTGGCTTCGCCTACCGTCATGATGTCATACTTTGCGAAAGTCTCTTCCTTCAACTCTTCTAAAAATGGATGAATACCATCAACATTCATCATCTTATCGAAACAAGGAACATACTTTAATCCAATTGGATTGGGCATATCCTCTAGACCAGGTTCTTTTTTAATATGGCTGATGGCATCGACACGAAACCCATCAATCCCTTTATCCAGCCACCAATTGACCATGTCATAGAGCGATTGTCTAACCTCTTTATTTTCCCAATTGAGGTCTGGCTGCTTTTTAGAAAATAGATGTAAAAAGTATTGGTCAGTTTGTTCATCATATTTCCAAGCAGAACCGCCAAAAATACTTTCCCAATTATTCGGCTCTTGACCTTTTTTAGCATCTTTCCAGATATACCAGTCTCGCTTAGGACTTTCTTTTGAAGAGCGAGATTCAATAAACCACGGGTGTTCATCGCTTGTATGATTTATAACCAAATCTAAGATCAATTTCATGCCGCGTTGGTGCGTCTCATGCAATAGCTGGTCAAAATCAGCCATTGTTCCAAATTCGCGCATCACTTCCTGATAATCACTTATGTCATAACCATTATCATCATTTGGCGATTGATACATTGGACAAATCCATATGACATCAATTCCTAACTCTTTTATATAATCTAACTTTGAAATAATTCCTTGAATATCACCTATTCCATCCCCATTAGAATCCATAAAGCTGCGGGGATAAATTTGATAGGCGACTGCTTCTTTCCACCATATCTTTTTCATGTTTAATTCCTTTCCAATCCTCTATGAGGATTTGGCTTTGTGCATGATAAACGTTCAATAATTTTATGAGAAATGATTAAGCGTTTAGTAGGTTCATTATTATTTTCAACCATAACAATTAAGTTTTTCGATGCCTGATAGCCTAGTTCAAATATATTGATATCCACTGAGGTTAATGGCGGCCTTGCCAATTCTGCAAGCAGCACATTATTAAAACTTACAATAGATATGTCCTCCGGAACACTAATTCCTAGTTCATCTAGTGTATTGAGGACACCCAAAGTCATAAAGTCATCTGCCACAACTAGTGCTGTTGGCGGGTGCTCAAGTGCCATTAATTCACGGACAGCCCCTTGACCGCCTTCTCTTAGAAACTCCTCATGAATCGTATAATCATTCCTGATGGTTAAACCCGCATTTTGCAAAGCTTGTTTATACCCCGTTACACGATCGACTGTGACCATAAGCTCCGGACTGCCGCCGATAAAGCCTATTTTCTCATGTCCATAACTAATTAAGTATTCAGTCGCCTCTTTTGCAGCCCGAACATTATCATTATCAACATGAGTAATTTCCTCCATATCTATATAAGGCTTCCCAATCAAAACAAAGGGAAATCTCTGTTCCTTTAAATAGGTTATAACCTGATCATCAACATTAGAATAAAGAAGTATAACTCCATCCACTCTTTTTCCTTGCACCATTTGAATTACAGCATTAAGAACTTCCTGTTCTGTCTTGCCTGTTGACATTTGCAAGGCATAATTTTTTTCTTGTGCCCCTTCACTAATTCCCTGCAAAACCGTTGGGAAGAAGGGATTTTGAAATCCGACGTCCTTGGAACTCGGCATAACGAGACCCAAAACCTTAGTGGATTGGCTTGCTAGATTTCTTGCATTAAAATTTGGATGGTAGCCCAGCTGCTCCATTGCTTTTTTTACCTTTTGCTTGGTTTCTTCACTGATCCTAGGGCTGTCTGCGATCACTCTTGAAACCGTAGAAGGAGCAACATTTGCGAGTACTGCCACATCCTTTATTGTTACTGCCATTTCCTGCACCACTCTCAAAGGGTTTTTGAATTCATTATAAAGGTGAGGAAAAATATTTTCTACCTCATTACCTAGCCTTTTGTACCACCGGCTGTTAATCCAGACACAAAGAAGCGTTGGAAAGATAAGAATAGTATCGCTATTGGAACAGCAATTAATACTGCACCTGCTGCAAATGTAGTAAATTCCGCACCGAACTGTTTTGCAACCAGATCATAAAGACCCACTGCAAGGGTATAATTTTCTTCTGTTCTCAGTAAAATACTCGCGATAATGAAATCCGCAAATGGTGCAATAAAGGAGAACAGCGCTACTACCGCGAGAATAGGTGTCGCAAGCGGCATGACAATTTGGAAGAAGATTCGTAAATGTCCAGCACCGTCAATTTTGGCTGATTCATCAAGTTCCTTGGGAATTGTATCTAAATACCCCTTCATTAACCAAGTGTTCATCGGTATTTGACCTCCGACATATACAAGAATTAAACCTAAATGCGTATCGATTAAATGTGTTAAAGTAGCCAGAATATAAATGGCTATTAAAGCGGCAAAGTTTGGTATCATTTGCAGAATTAAAAACGTCATCAACCCATTTTTACGGCCTACAAATCGATACCTTGAGAATGAGTATGCTGTTAAGCTTACTAAAATCACTGTGAAAAGCATGGTTAAGATACTAACCTTCAGTGAATTCATATACCAAAAGACATAATTACTCTTACTGGTATCAAAAAGCTCTTTGTAGTGTGCTAATGTCGCATTCTCCGGGATGATACTTGATCCAGATAAGCTTTGACCAGGATTAAATGATGAACCGATAATCCATGCGAGCGGATATAGGATAATAACAAACATGATCAGGACAACGAGATACGTAAGGGTGAGTCTTACAAAGTTTTGTTTTTTCATACTACATCATATCCTCTTCTTGGAATGATTTTGTTCGTTTAAACTGCCAGATGGCAACCGTTATAACAATAACCGATAACAGCATGGTTAAGGTTGCTGCCTTCGAGTATTGCGCTGATGTCATAGTCAGGCGGTAAATCCAAGAAATTAAGATATCTGTTCCGCCGGCATTTTGGCCAGTGATTGCCGGCCCTCCGCCATTAAATAAATAAATGATATTAAAATTGTTAAAATTGAACGTATACTGAGTGATTAAAACCGGTGCGATTGCATACAACACTAGTGGTAATGTAATGTTTTTAAACTTTTGAATATTGGACGCACCATCAACCGTTGCGGCTTCATAAAGATCCTGTGAAATAGACTGCAGGACACCTGTTGTCATTGCGAAAATGAATGGGAAGCCAAGCCATGTCTGCATAAGGATTAGAGCTATTCTTGTGAAAATCGGCTCTGTCATCCATGGGAAACCTTCTATCCCGAAGAAACCTAGAATGTCTCTATTAATAGCACCAAATGATTCATTGAACATTCCTGCGAAAACTAGGATAGACACGAATGCCGGTACTGCCCAAGGAAGAATAAAGACAGTACGTATAATGGCTTTTCCTTTCAAATCCTTTTGATTCACAATAATGGCTAGGAATATCCCCAATGCTACTTGGAAGGTAGTAGCAACAAAAGTCCAAACCAAAGTCCATGATAAAACAGAGAAGAAGGTTTGACGCCACATATCTACCTTAAAGATATCGACAAAGTTTTTAAAGAATACCCAGTCTACTAGTTTAGCTGGAGGAGAGTGATACATGTCGTAATTTGTGAATGCTAGTAATAATACAAACAGAATGGGAAAAACAACAACAAAAACGAGCAATAAAAATCCAGGAGACATGATTAAATAGGGAAAACCATTGTCAATTAGATTTCTATATTGTTCTTTTACTGTACTAATAGGTTCATGTTTGTCTCGACTTCCCCCTACTTTGTAGGCATCACGCAGGTTAAATAAGTAAAAACCAATACCAAAGACCAAAACAATAAGTGCTAAAATTCCGTAGACTAGCAGAAAAATAGAATGATCTGTAAATGGAATTTCCCCTAAAGTAACAACTCCCCATAATCCTATGTTTAACAAATCATAGAAAACATAGAAAAAAGCGGCTGTCATAATGAGAAAGAAGGCTCCCTTTAAAAACTGTTTGTTATATAGCTGACCTAACCCAGGGATTATGGAAAGAATCAATGCTTTCTTGCTGTGACTGGTTGAATAGGATAAATCTTTAGACATCCTAAACTCCCCTTTCTAATGTCAATTTGTAAGCTTTAGTGCTTTATCAAGGAAAAGTTCATTTTTTCCTTCAGAAAGCAGCAAAACTATTATTCTATTTTCAGCAGTACCTCAGATATCCGAGGTACTGCTGCTGAGATTTTGTTATTATTTAGTTGCTGCGATATTCGCTTTAATCTGCTCAACTGCAGAATCAAGCGCTGCTTTTGGTTCTGTCTTACCTGTCACAACTGTTTGTAAAGATTTTGCCATTGGATCCCAAACTTGACCCATTTCTGGAATGTTTGGCATTGGAAGAGCATATTGAGATTGTTCAGCAACCGCTTTTGCTCCTTCATTTTCCGTAAAAGCTGAATCTTCAAGTAACGCTACATTTGTTGGAACTTCAGCTGTTTGTTCGAAGCGATATTTAGCATTTTCATCATTTGTGATAAACTCTAGGAATTTAACAGCCCATTCTTGATTTTTAGAGTAAGCTGATACATGCCATCCTTTAACACCCATAAACGTTTTTACATGGTCTCCATTTGGAAGAGTTGGAAGAGCTGCAACACCAATATTAATACCGGCATCTTTGTATGGCTGGAATGACCATGGTCCGTTCATAACTGCTGCCACTTTACCTTCTGTGAAAAGTCCATCCATTGCAGAACCGCCATTTTCACCGATGATACCATTAGGGAACAAGCCTTCTGTATACCACTTTTGAATGTATTCAGTACCTTCAACTGCACCTTTGTTATTTAATCCGATGTCCTCTGGATCAAGTGTTCCATTATTATTATTGAAAACATAACCTCCCATACCGCCGATGATACCGTGTGCGAAATAGAAGTTATCCCAAAGCGCTAAGAAACCGAAATTTTCACCCTTTGTGAAATCTTTTGAGAAAGTGTAAAGCTCGTCCATAGTCTTTGGAGCCTCAGCCATTAAATCTTTATTGTAGATTAATACTGGTGTTTCTGAAGACTTAGGTAGTCCGTATACTTTTCCGTCATAAGTTTGTGCATCAATCGATGATTGTGAGAATTTTTTCGTCACTTCTTTATCTAATTTAAGCTCTGCAATAAGTCCTTCTGTAACAACCTGACCAATCTGATCATGCGGTAATGTTACAATATCCGGGCCTGTCCCAGCTGGTCCATCAAGACGAAGCTGGTCGCGTAGTTTAGATGCCATTTCAACTTCTTTATACTCAATTTTAATTCCATATTCTTTTTCAAAATCTGCTGCTACCTTTTCCAGCCAGCCTGATTTATCTTTATCTTCCCAAACTACCAGTTTTTCTGGTTTTGCTGCTTCTTCCTTTTTGTCAGTGTCATTCGTACTTGTAGTTTCTCTTTTTGGTCCACAAGCTGAAAGAACGCCTAACACTAAAATAACCATCATGAAAATCGAAAGTGCTTTTTTCATTTTTTCTCCTCCTGTAAATTGTTAGGGATGATTTTTTTACATTGCACAAACACTGGTCAGCGCTTTCATTTGCGAAAACGTTTGCGCAACATATTCTCATTATAAGGCCATTTTTATTTTTTACAACACTTTTTTTAAAAAAGTATCTGACAGTACTTTCATATCACTTAATACATCCATGAAAAGTTAATCCTTAAAATATATGGTATTGACAAGGTTTTTTGGGTACATTAACCTTAAACTAATAGAATAATAAAGGAGTTGTCTTACGTGTTTAAAGAAGCCATTTATCATAGGCCGAAAGATAATTATGCATACGTTTGCACAAGCGGTGAACTAAATATTACTATACGCACAAAAAAGAATGACCTTAAAAAGGTCACTTTGATCCATGGTGATCCCTATAACTGGGAAGACAAGCAATGGCAAACAACCACTACTCCTTTAAAGAAAAGCGGTTCAGATCAATTGTTTGATTTTTGGGTTGTAAGCTTGAATCCTCCATTCAGACGACTTCGCTATGGATTCATTTTGGATGACGGGACCGAAACAGTTTGCTTTACGGAGAAAGGTTTTTATTCAGAGCCTCCATTAGATGATACTGGATATTACTTCTGTTTTCCTTATATGAACAATGCTGATATTTTCAAAGCACCTTCTTGGGTAAAAGATACTGTCTGGTATCAGATATTCCCTGAAAGATTCGCAAATGGCAATAAAAGTCATGACCCTGAAGATGTGCTAGCTTGGGGAAGTGAAGAACCAACACCCACGAACTTCTTTGGAGGAGATTTAGAGGGGGTTATTCAAAATATACCTTACTTAAAAGAACTCGGAATTAGCGGGATTTATTTTACACCGATTTTTAAGGCGTTTTCCAATCATAAATACGATAGTATTGACTACATGGAAATTGATCCACAGTTTGGAACAAAGGAAACTTTAAAAGATCTAGTGAAAGTATGTCATGAAAATGGCATAAAAGTAATGCTGGACGCCGTATTCAACCATAGTGGATTTTACTTCCCTCCATTTCAAGATGTCTTGGAAAAAGGGGAAGATTCGTTATATAAGGATTGGTTCCATATCCATGAGTTTCCTATTATCACTGAGCCGCTTCCGAACTATGATACATTTGCCTTCACCCCCTTTATGCCGAAGCTTAATACTGAAAATCCTGAGGTAAAGGAATATTTATTAGAGACAGGGCGTTATTGGGTAAGAGAGTTTGATATTGACGGCTGGAGGCTTGATGTTGCGAATGAGGTCGACCATGCCTTTTGGAGAGAATTTCGTAAGGAAGTAAAAGCAATCAAACCTGACCTCTATATCTTAGGGGAGATTTGGCATGACTCTATTGCATGGCTGCGGGGAGACCAATTTGACGCAGTTATGAATTATCCTTTCACGACTAATATCCTTAACCTATTCGCAAAGCAAAGCATTAGTCCGAGGGAATTTATTGAAAGCATGACAGGCGTCATTCATATGTACACTAGGAATATTAACGAAGCGGCATTTAATCTAGTTGGCAGTCACGATACTCCTAGGATCTTAACAGAATGCGAGGAGGATATCGACCGAGTTAAGCAAGTGTTCACTCTTATGCTTACGTTTATCGGAACTCCATGTATTTATTATGGAGATGAAATCGGAATGACCGGCACTCAGGATCCTGGCTGCAGGAAATGTATGGAATGGGATAAAGAGAATCAAAATACTGATTTATTCAACCATATTCAAAAATTAATCCAACTGCGTCAGGATCATCCTTTACTAAGAAATGCCGGTGAACTTTCCTTTGTTAATCCTGAACACCACGACAAATGCCTGGCCTATACGAAATCAGATGGTGATAAAACGATATTGGTTATTCTTAATACTAGCAGCCAATCGGTGGAATATACTTTGCCTAATGGGCTTTCTGGAAAAAGTGTTAAAAACCTTTGGACGGATGAAGTAATAGAGCCAGCAAACGATATTGTCCAGCTAAAAGGCAATGGATTTGCAATCTTTGAATGTTAGTCGTAACAAAAGGGCGCCTTTAGGCAGCCCTTTTTTGTTGATGCGGATGTGTACATGCCTTCTACTTTTTGGGTTCCCGTCCTATAAAGCTCTTAGAGGATGAGAGCCCGTAACCTTATAAAAAGTAGAGAAGCGGTCACTCATAAGCATGATGAGAACCTGTAATCTTATGAAAAAAGCATAAGCGGTCACTCATAAGTATGATGAGAACCCGTAATCTTATTAAAAAAGCATAAGCGGTCACTCATAAGCATGATGAGAACCTGTAATCTTATGAAAAAACCATAAGTGGTCACTTATAAGCATGTTTTTGACCTTGCCTCTTATTATTTGGGGTATGGTCACTAAGAGTAAAGCGAAAATACGAAGAAGAAAAGTCTTAATACCTAAGTTTTTGTTTTCCAAGAGAAAGGGACTGCTCTCAGCAGCCCCTTTTGTTTTTATACCTTTAATACAACCGCTTCATACGGGCGTAAAATGCTTTTATTCCCAGCATCATAATTGGAAATGACCGGCTCAGATCCCTGCATCTTTTTCAGCAATTCTTCGTCCTCAATCACAACTTCCGCAGAACTAAAATTACATACAACAATGAGCTGTTCATCTTTCCAATTACGCTCATAGGCAAATATTTCACTGCTCTCTCTTAACAGCAGCTTAAAGTCTCCTTCAATGATTATATCCATTTCTTTCCGGAGGGCAATTAATTTTTGATAGAAATAAAAGATAGAATGGTGATCCTCTACAGCTGCCTCGACATTAATTTCATCGTATCGTGGATTTACGTTTATCCAAGGAGTGCCGGTTGTAAAACCGCCATTAGCACTTCGGTCCCACTGCATTGGAGTCCGGGCATTATCCCTGCCCTTCACATAAATAGAATTCATGATTTCCTCATGACTATACCCTAATGCAATTCTTTCTTTATACATGTTCATCGTCTCGATATCTCGATAATCCTCAAGCTTTTCAAATTTTACATTGGTCATTCCAATTTCTTCACCTTGATAAATATAGGGAGTTCCCTGCATGAAGTGAAGGCACGCTGCAAGCATTTTGGCCGATTCTACTCTGTATTCTTGATCGTTTCCGAACCGTGAAACAATCCGCGGCTGGTCATGATTGTTCCAATACAAACTGTTCCAGCCTTTATTATGTAAGGCAGTCTGCCACTTAGTTAAATTCTCTTTTAAATCAGGCAAATGCAGAGGCTTTAAATTCCATTTTCCTCCTGGCGCACTATCTAAATCCATGTGTTCAAAAGTAAAAATCATGTTTACTTCTTTTCTATTCGGATCTGTATAAGAAATAGCATCATCCGGGGAAGCTCCAGGCATTTCACCAACAGTCATCGCCGGATACTTCGATAGAACTTCTTGATTCATTTCATGCAAAAATTCATGAATTCTAGGCCCATTCATAAAATATGGGCTTCCATCACCAAATGATTGTCCCTCATCCTTTGCACCATCCGGAAGTTCTGGATGTTTGGATATAAAATTAATAACATCCATGCGAAAACCATCGATTCCTTTGTCGAGCCAAAATCTCATCATTTGATAGACTGCTTCTCGCAGCTTTGGATTTTCCCAGTTTAAATCCGGCTGCTTTTTTGAAAATAAATGCAGATAATACTCATTCGTTGTTTCATCATGCTCCCATGCAGATCCGCTAAAAACGGAGCCCCAATTATTGGGCTTCTCACGCCAAATATAATAATCTCTATATGGATTGTCTTTTGATTTTTTTGATTCTACAAACCATTCATGCTCATCCGACGTATGATTCACCACCAAATCCATAATGAGTTTCATATCTCTTTTATGGATTTCCGAAAGAAGCTGGTCAAATTCATCCATGGTTCCAAACTCTTTCATGATTGCTTGATAGTTTCGGATATCATATCCATTATCGTCATTCGGTGAATCATAAACTGGACTAAGCCAAATAACATCAACACCTAACAGCTTCAAGTAATCGAGTTTTTGGATTATCCCTTGAAGATCACCAATTCCATCTCCATTAGAATCCATAAAACTCCGTGGATAGATTTGATACACGACACTTTTCTTCCACCATTGATCATTCATTTTCATAGTATGACCCTCCCGCCTAACGAATAAAAAATACTATAACATAAAAAAACTCCTCACCCCAATAGCTGGCTGAGGAGGTACTCATCATTTTATTATCAATGCTGCTTTTTATTTTTATCCCCTTGAATCACTTCTAGTGGTTTTGCATTTCCATAGACTGGACGTTCACGCTTTACCGGCGCTGCCCATTTCACGGCATTGCTAATAACTCGTTGAATGTCTTTGTTGTGGTAAGTAGGATATGTTTCATGGCCTGGACGGAAGTAAAATACTTTTCCGCTTCCGCGTTTGTATGTACAGCCGCTGCGGAACACTTCCCCGCCTTCAAACCAGCTTGTAAAGATTAGTTCATCTGGCTGCGGGATATCAAAATGTTCCCCATACATTTCTTCCTTTTCTAATTCAATATACTCTGAGATTCCTTCTACAATAGGATGGCTTGGGCTAATGACCCAAAGTCTTTCTTTTTCGTCTGCTTCCCGCCATTTTAAATCACAGCTTGTTCCCATTAATGTTTTAAAGATTTTTGAGAAATGCCCGGAATGAAGAACAATCAGACCCATACCGTCGAGGACGCGCTGCCGAACCTTTTGAACAATTTCATCCTTTACTTCACCATGTGCTAAATGTCCCCACCAAACTAATACCTCTGTGTTGTCTAGCACTTCATCCGTTAAACCATGCTTAGGTTCGTCTAGAGTAGCGGTTGTTACTTCATGACTGTCTTCCTTTAAAAATTCTGCGATTGCACCGTGAATCCCATTAGGGTATATATCTCTTACAACTGGATTTTTTTGTTCATGACGGTTTTCATTCCACACTGTTACTTTGACCATAATAATCAACTCCTGTATGAATTTCCTTTTATAAACATTCCTTATTTGATTATATCTTACTGTCTTTTACAGCAATTAAACATAGATGATATAGTCAAAACATCTACTATTTTGCTAATATATTAGGTTTTTATTAAGCTCTGACGAGAAGGAATGACTTCTAAAGAAGAAACTAATACTAGAGCATGCAGATATATTTTGCAAAAGGGAGTGCTATTTATGCGTGCGGTTGTCATCAATGAATATGGCAGTAAAGATGTTTTAGTGGAGCAGGAGCTGCCAAAACCAGCAATAAAAGCAAACCAAGTACTTGTTGAGGTTTATGCAACTTCCATTAATCCAATTGATTGGAAGCTTCGTGCGGGTTACTTGAAGCAAATGCTTGATTGGACTTTCCCCATCATCCTTGGCTGGGATGTTGCTGGTAAGATTGTTGAAATTGGAAGTGAAGTGAAGTCTTTTCAAATCGGAGATGAAGTTTTTGCGCGGCCGGATACTACTGCTAAAGGCACTTATGCAGAATTTACAGCTGTGGATGAGGAATTGCTTGCGATAAAACCCAGCAACCTGACATTTGAAGAAGCTGCCTCTATTCCATTAGCAGGTTTAACCGCTTGGCAGTGTCTAGTGGATAATACAAAAGTCAAGCAAGGAGACAAAGTACTCATCCACGCTGGAGCTGGCGGTGTAGGGAGTTTGGCCATTCAAATGGCAAAACATTTAGGTGCCTATGTTGCTTCAACAGCGAGTGAAAATAATGAAGCCTATGTAAAAGAGCTTGGAGCAGATGAATTTATCAATTACCGCACACAACAATTCGAAGAAGAATTACGTGATTATGATGTTGTCATTGATACAATGGGCGGCGACATACTAAATAAAAGCTTCCAAATATTAAAGCCTGGCGGCAGACTCGTAACGATTGCCGGACAACCTGATCCCTCATTAGCAGAAAAGCATCGAGTAACGGCAAGCTCCTATTGGTTAACGCCAAACGGAAACCAGCTGGGAGAATTAGGCGAATTACTTGAGAAAGGAATCCTTAAGCCTCAAGTGGGCAGTATCTTTGAGTTTTCAGCAGAAGCTTTACAAAAAGCACATGAGTTAAGCGAGACACATCATGCCAAAGGGAAAATTGTTATTAAAGTTAAATAATCCGTACACAAACATCCATAGTCAAGAATACCACCTGATATCATTAAAAATGGCTCAGTATGGAAACTGAGCCATCTTGTCTTATTTTCTTGGATCTACATAATCAGGATAATCCGTAATGATTCCATCTACGTTCATTTCTAAAAGGAAATCTGCTGCTTCTTGGCTGCGGACCGTCCAGGATTGGATTTTCATTCCAAGTGAGTGCACTTGATCAACCAATTCTTTTGATACGATTCCATAGCTTGGATTAACGTAATCAGCATAAGTTGCAAATTCTTTCAAAGCTTGTTCAGTTGTGTGTGCTCTATTGGATGTAAGGACACCAATCGGCACCTTCGGAAGCAAGCTGTTTGTTATTTTCATTGATTCAAAATTAAACGATTGAATAATAATTTTTTCATTCTGCGGTTTATCAAGGTTTCGCTCTGTTAATTCCTGTGCAACCTGCGCCTCAATCCCAGGATAAAGCTCAGGTGCCTTTAATTCTATTAAAATACCAACTTTTCCATGATAACGGTCAAGAATTTCATCGAAGGTTGGGATCTTTTCTCCTTTGAATTCTTCTCCCTTCCAACTCCCAGCATCAAGGCTTCTGATTTGTTCAAAGGTTAATTCCTTCACACGGCCAGTCCCATCCGTTGTTCTGTCAACCGTTGTATCGTGAATAATTACCAGTTCCCCATCCTTGCTTCTTTGGACATCAATTTCAATATAATCGGATTTCATATCTACGCCTTTATCAAAAGCGGCAATCGTATTCTCCGGCGCATACCCCGAGGCACCACGGTGAGCAACATTATCCACTTTTCGTAACTCCCCCGTTGTTTCTGCTGCAAAAGCCTGTTGAAAAGGACTAAATAATAAACTAAAAGTCAGGCCTGCTCCAATCACAAATGTTTTTTTCATTTTCTCCATCTCCCTTTATTTGTCTGCTGCTACAAATAAAATTGTACAGAGTGATTGTTTAGCACATGTGTAGGTACCATTTAGACTTGGTAAATGTCATGTAAATAAACATAGTGAAATATTCATACATTAATTTACAAAAAATTCGTTCTTTTTACTTTTGTGAAAAAATAAGCAGAGAAAGAGGACTCTATATCTGCTTATTACTGCTTCACATATTTTGCCCGATACTCATTCGGTGTCATTCCCTCGACCTTCTTAAACACCTTCCGGAAATACTTATCATCTTGATAACCAATCATACTTGCAATCTCATAGATTTTTAACTGACTGTTCTTCAATAAAGATTTTGCCTTTTCCAATCTAATTCTCACGATATAATCGGAGATGTTCTCATTAAAAACCTGTTTAAATTTCCTTGAGATATATTCTCTGCTGATATAGAAATGGTCTGAAATTTCCTGAAGCTTTATATCCCGATCAAAATTTTCCTGAAGGTATTTTTCAATATCAATTATGATATTATTCTTATGAACTGTGCTTTTCTTTACATTCTTTAAAAAAATGCCGATTTCACGCTTTATTCTCTTTTTATACTCTTCTAGTTTAAACGTGCCGTTTGAATCGAAAAACAATTCAATCCTCTCAGCAATACCTTCTGGTTCTTTAAATGAAAAATTGTAGTACTTAAACCACTTATTGCTTATGACCATATATTCATTTTGAAGATTTAACAACTGTCTTGGAGATAAATAGTTGTTTTCTGTAAGGTCCTTTGCTATTTGATTGATTAATTCTTCAAAAGCACCTATCTCACCAGTCTTGACAGCCAATTCGATACTTGGTGCATATGACATCAAACTTTTTACAATTGGAGAAGATTGTAAAGAGTTTATAAAGACTCTGCTTTCACTATCTATTAAGATATTTCTATTTAATAAAACCTCTCTAGCTTGCTGATAAGAAGCGATTAACTTGGTACTGCTGTTTACTAATTTCCCGACAGCAATTGGGCAGGAGATATCCATCACATTTTTTAGTGTTCTATACATTCGAACTAATAGATTTTCGATTTGCTCAAACTTGTCCCAAAAAATAATAACAATTTGGCCTTTTTTTGATAAGTAACGAAACCCTACTCCACACTCAAATTCTATTAAAATTTCATTTATAACATTTAAAATTGAAAAATAAGCTAGATCTCGATCTCCTTGAAATGTCTCAATCGTTTTCCCATCGACTCTAATAAGCGATAAAATATACTGCCTCGACGGTTGTAACCATTCAAATTCTTCATATTTCTCATCCTGTATACTATCACAGTTCATTAACTGTGTAAGTTTGCGATCTCGATAAACAGGTTTCATTTCATTAATAAGCAGGGAGCTAGTTTCCTTTCTCTTCCTGTCTACTTCTTCTTCCTTCCATTCATTAACCGCTTTTTCCAATGTTTGATTCAAAATTTCAGGTTCAATTGGCTTTAACAGATAATCCGAACTGCCGAAATGGATTGCTTTTCTCATATAATGATAGTCATCAAAACCAGTCACCACAATGGTCTTACTGTCTGGGAGATTTTCTTTTATCCATTCTAAAAGCTGAGTTCCATCCATTTTTGGCATCTTCATATCTGAGAAAATAATCTCTGGCCGGATGGTTTGGATAAGCTGAATAGCTTCTTCACCGTTTCCTGCCTCATATATTTCTCGAATTCCATTTTGTTCCCAATCAGCTAGTATCCTAATACCTTCTCGCACATGTTTTTCATCGTCAACAATTAACGCCTTCATGAATGTTCCACCCCTTTTGGCATTACGTTTGGAATCACGATTGTTACCGTAAAACCGCCTTCTTCATTGCGATTAACAGACATGTTTGCCTGATTATGATAATAAATCTGCAATCGATCAAAAATATTTTTCAACCCAATCTCTTCTCTTTGCTTTTCTTCTCTTGAGATGCCATAAAACAGTTCAAGTCGGATTTTTTCAAGCTTCTCATCGCTTGGGCCGGTTCCATTATCCTTCACTTGAATCCATACCTGATTGTCATTCCCGAAGAAGGCCTCCAAGTGAATCCTTGCATTTCCTGCCTCTTGGTCAAAGCCATGCTTAAAACAATTCTCCACAATAGGCTGCAAAATCATTTTGGGAACGAATATTTCTTTGACTTCCTCCTCGATATTCAGTTCAAAATCAAAGTGCTCGTCAAATCGCTGTTTTTGCAATAATAGGTATGATCTAACATGATTCAGCTCTGCTGTAAACGGAACAATATCGTCCTTCATATTCATGCTGTATCTCATGATATTCGATAAAGAAGTGAGGAGGGTATAAACCGGAACCGCTTTAGACTTGAGCGCCAATGTTCCAATA
The DNA here is from genome assembly GCF_019749295.1 of Neobacillus niacini. Lineage (GTDB taxonomy): Bacteria > Bacillota > Bacilli > Bacillales > Cytobacillaceae > Neobacillus > Neobacillus niacini_D. Next base: position 23,948 of record NZ_JACWFG010000018.1, on the reverse strand, counting down.
GACTGAAAGGCATTATACAGGAAATGCGGATTAATCTGCGATTGCAGCACCCGCAGCTGCGATGCTTTATTTTCAATCTCCAATTTATATTCGCTTTCAATTAATTCATCGATTTTGGCAATCATTAATTTAAAATGCCTTCCCAGCATGCCAATTTCATCGGTCCCGAGAGTATCAAAATCAGCCTTGAATTCACCATTCTCTACCTTTTTCATATTCCGAATTAACACTTTTATAGGAGCAGTGAGCTTAAATGAAACAAACAGGGTTCCGAGTAAAGCAAATACTAGTGTAGCCAAACCAATCAAAATGTTGATGAAGGCTGTTTCTCTAGCACCTTTATAAAGAACATCGTATGGAATTCGTTTCACAATATACCAGTCTTCGAAGTATTCCGAAAACTCTTCATAGACGATGAAACCCGAAAACTTCGCATCCTTCCATTCAAGACTTTTCCCGCCTTCCGGCTCTTTCTTCACTTGCTTATACCATTTGTCATTATTGACTTTTCCAAGCTCTTTTTCGTTGGATGAGTAAATAATGATGTCATTTTCATCCATAATATAAAAATCCTCTAAATCCTTCGTGTACAAACGGTCGGAGATGTCACTTATTTTTGAAAGATTAATATCAATCGATAAAAAGCCTAAAAATCTTTCTAACGGAACATCCCGAATGATATTATGGAAACTTAATACTGCCTTTTTTTCGGAATTTGGAATCACAGATATATTGTTATAACTATAGATTTCATGGGGTGGTTCAATGATTGAAAAACCGGGATACTGCTTTAATTGGTCATAGTAGGGATGTGAAAAAACATCCTCATACTTTGCCCTGCCGCTAATTCTTGAATGATAGTTTGTGTAGGATTCTTTATCTCGATCTATGTAGAGATGCATCTGTTCAATTTCAGGACGAGAATTGAATAAATAAGCGAGTGCTCTCCGTACTTCTTCCTGATTACTATTAAAGTTCTGCGAGATTCCATCTCTCATCACATTCATAAAAGGAGTATATCTATAGAGAACGGATGACATTTGCGCTACATCGTTTAAATAAGTAGTCAGTTCTTCTTCTCCTTTTTCTATCAACTCATGATTGGTAGAAACAAAACGTTCATCCAGTGACTTTGTCGTGTGAAAGTAAGTAATACCAATGGAACTTCCAAAAGGGACAACGGTTGCTAAAAGTAAGAAGATAATCAGTTTTTTCCGTATACTCCATCCCATATCGTTATGGTTAGTTAAATATAGTAAAAAACTAACCTTCCCCCTTACCATTATTTTTAGAACATTGTAGCACAGTTTTATTTTTAATAGGTCAATATTTTGACAGTTCAATATTTTCCACCCAATCGGTCAATGTAAGCCGTTTCATAATTTTCAGTATTCACTAAAATAAGGTTATGGAGGTGCAGGGAATGAATAACGAAAGTAAGCTGGAAACAGTAAAGGGGTCAGCCATCAAAAAACAGAAAAGCACGAAAGTTTCTGAGTCTGTTTCTTTTTTGAATAGGAAGAAATGGAAAGATGCAGGGTTATTTACCCTTTTTGTCGGACCAGTTTTGTTAGCGTTTACACTAGTCGTGTTAATCCCCTTCTTTACAGGTATTTATTATGCTTTTACAGATTGGAACGGGATAACAGGAACCGTCAAATGGGTGGGACTGGATAATTTTAAATACCTATTTTCAGAGGACAAGCAATTTCAACAATCATTTATGCTAACCACAAAATATACAGTCGTTTCGATTATCCTAACCAATGCAATTGGTTTTGGATTAGCATTACTTGTGGCCCAAAGGTTAAAAACGAGGAACCTTTTACGTACCGTCTTCTTCATGCCAAACTTAATCGGCGGATTGATCTTAGGATTTATCTGGCAGTTTATTTTTGTAAAAGGATTTGCATCAATAGGAGAGTTAACCGGAATTCCTCTTTTTGAATTAGCATGGTTAGGAGATGCGAATACGGCCTTCTGGGGAATCGTTATTGTTAGTCTTTGGCAGGGAGCAGGCTACATTATGATTATTTATATTGCAGCATTGCAAAACGTCCCGCAGGAATTAATTGAAGCAGCGAGAATCGACGGGGCCAATAGATTTCAGATTCTTCGTCATATCACAATGCCGCTGGTTGCACCAGCTGTAACAATTTGTTTATTCTTAACAACAGCTTCATCTTTTAAAGTATTTGATGCAAACCTGTCGTTGACAAACGGCGGTCCATTTAAATCAACAGAAATGCTGGCGCTTAACATTTATACGGAAGCCTTTGTTAATAACCGTTACGGTATCGGTGAAGCAAAAGCATTAATTTTCTTCATTGTCGTAGCAGCGATTACCGTCCTTCAAGTAACGATTTCAAAGAAAAGGGAGGTTGAATCCTAATGGGCAGCAGGTATACATGGAAAACATCCATTGTTGAAATCCTTGCGATCTTGGTCGGTCTAGTCTTTTTAGTCCCCTTCTATTATGTGCTTTCAAACTCCTTGAAATCATTTGCTGAGATTTTGACCAACACATCGGCACTGCCGAAAGTGCTAATATTCGATAACTATGTGAATGCATTCGAAAAACTGGACTTCTTACTTGTATTTAAAAACTCGTTAATCATCACCATTGCTAGTAATATCGTTCTCGTAATCTTTTGTTCAATGGCAGCGTACATGCTCGTTAGAACCAAGAAGAAAATTAGTAATATCATTTTCATGACATTCGTTGCCGCAATGATCATTCCGTTTCAATCAATCATGATTCCACTTATTAAAACAGCCGGTAACTTGGGGATTTTAAACAGTATCTGGGGTCTTGTCTTTATGTATTTAGCATTTGGATCCGGCATGACCATCTTCTTATATCACGGTTTTATTAAAGGGATTCCGTTAGAGCTTGAAGAAGCAGCAATCATTGACGGCTGTTCGCGATTTGGAGTGTTCTGGAGAATTGTTTTTCCATTACTAAAACCAATCACGGTTACTATCGTCATCCTAAACAGCCTATGGATCTGGAATGACTTTTTATTACCATCACTTGTCCTGCAGGACCCAGAGCTTAGAACCATTCCGTTAGCGACCTTCTTCTTCTTTGGACAGTATACAAAGCAATGGGATTTAGCACTAGCAGCATTAGTAATCGGGATTATTCCGTTATTAATCTTCTTCTTTACCATGCAGAAACACATTATCCAAGGTATTACCAGTGGTTCGATTAAGTAACAACGTGCACACCCTCTGCGGGCTGTATAAGTCAGCAGAGATTTATTAAATAAATATATTACTAGGGGGAAGAAACATGGCTTTTAAAAAGTATTCAATTGCAGCAGGTCTTTTATCCGCATCACTTCTTTTGTCAGCATGCAGCAGTGACAGTACATCTGGAGATAAGAAGAATAGCGAAGGCGAGGGTGATAAAGTTGTCGTCGATCTTTTTAATGGAAAGGTTGAGATTGCCGATCAATTAAAAGCGTTAACAGACAAATATACAAAAGAACATCCAAACGTAACCTTCAACATTGAATCAGTCGGCGGCGGTGCAGACGGTTCTGCTGCTCTAAAAGCAAAGTTTGCCTCCAACAAAGCTCCAGATATCTTTGGCAACGGCGGTTATCAAGAGGCTCTGACATGGCAGGATAAGTTTGAAGATTTATCTGACCAGCCATGGGTAAAGGATGCCTATGAATCAGCGTTAGCGCCAATGACGATTGATGGAAAGATCTATGGTCAGCCTGTAAATATGGAAGGCTACGGTTTTGCTTACAATAAAAAGTTATTTAAGGAAGCTGGTATCACAGAACTTCCAACTACTTTTTCTGAATTAGAAGACGCAGCGAAAAAATTACAAGATGCCGGCATTACGCCTTTTTCAATTGGATACGGCGAGTGGTGGGTATTGGCAAACCATGGACTAAATGTTCCTTTTGCCTATCAGGATGATGCAGATACTTTTATTAATGGATTAAATGAAGGCAGCACTAAAATTGAAGGCAATGAGCACTTCAAAAATTACTTTAAGCTAGTAGACTTAACCATGAAATATGGCAACAAAAATCCATTAACAACAGACTATAATACTCAGGTTACACTATTTGCAAGCGGAGAAGCTGCGATGATCCAGCAGGGTAACTGGATTCAGCCAATGCTGGATAAAATTTCTCCTAACATGGAAGTTGGTTTTATCCCAATGGCACTAAACGATGATGCTTCTCAAGCAAATAAATTAATGGTCGACGTGCCAACCAACTGGGTTGTTCACAATGGTGCACCGGAGGCAGACAAAAAAGCTGCATTGGATTTCTTAAATTGGATGGTAACATCTGAGGAAGGTAAAGAAGCGTTAGTGAAAGAGTTCAAATATATTCCAGCCTTTAAGACAATCGAAGCAAAAGCTGAAGATATCGGACCGCTTGGAGCAGAAATTCAAAAATACTCTCAAGAAGGAAAAACGTATTCTTGGCAGTTCATGAAATATCCAGATGGTGCAGGACAGGAATTTGGTGCAGCGCTTCAAGCTTATGTAGGCGGCCAAAAATCTGCGGATGAAGCGATGAAGGCTCTCGATGAAACATGGGCAAAATTGAAAAAATAATAATGCAAAAAATAGCACAATAGAATTCACTGTTAAATTCTATTGTGCTTTTATTATTATGGGGTGATTTTATTTATAAACTAAATGGTTGTGTTGCATTAATTACAGGTGTAAGTCATGAAAATGGAATTGGAGCTGCGATTTGCAATAAATTAGCAGCACAAGGTGTAAATATATTTTTTACCCATTGGGGGTCAAATACAGATTGGGTAAAGAAATTTGAATGCAGCATCCGAGAATATGGTGTTAGGTGTGGAAACTTAGAAGTTGATTTGGCTGATCCAAGTGCACCATTTATTTTGCTTGACGCCGTTACTGCCGAATTAGGTCCACCTAACATTCTGGTTAATCAAAGTTTCTCGGTTGGGGGAATCAGGTTAATCACTTGAGTGATTAATAGGCGGAGAATTTCCGCTTAATTCGTAATTAGTATTAAAAAAGGCTAAAATAGACGGAGAAACTCCGCCTATTGACTCGAAAAATTTGATAGTGGGGGATTTTGCTTTGTTTAAGCGGAAAACCTCCGCTTATTTCCCCCGAAACGAGCTCCATTCTGCAATTAACCGGAAAATCTCCGCTTATCTTACTTTTACTGGTTACCCGATTATGGACCAGACCTCTTTCCTCATAAAGAGTGAGTTAGTTTCGAACCTGATTTAATGCAAAAATAATGAACCGTATTACATGCCCCCCTGTTAATCCTTTATTCTTTATCCGGACTATTTACCATAATCCCAGCAACTTGTGTTAACCGATCATAAAATGCAAGTCCCGCTGGTGTATCATAAAGTCCAATTTCTTGAAAGGCTTCCTTCATACAGCGAAGCCAGCATTGTGCTCTTCTTGGTGTAACCTCGAAAGGAAGATGCCGCTGCTGCATGGCCGGCGGGCCGAATTCCTGGCTGTAAAGAGCTGGGCCGCCCAAGAACTGTGGAAGGAACATTCTTTGCTTCCTCATTATTTCTTCCATGTCCCCTTCAAACAATGGCCGTAATTCAGGATCTGCATAAACCCGCGGGTAAAAAGCAGCTACAAGCTTATCAATCGTTTCTTGGCCGCCAATTTCGCTATATAGTGTCTTAAATTTATATTCCATACCCACACCCCTTTTACTTTCTTTCGATTATAAAGATAAAAGCGATGACTTTACGTGATTTACATCACACTTTCAAAAATTACCTTCAATCGAGCTAGATGCAACTAGTTCTACTTTAATACGATCTGGGTCTTCAAAAAAAACAGCATAATAGTCTTTTCCACCTGCATACGGATGCTTTTCTTTGTATAAAATTTGTATTCCTTTCTTCTGTAAAGCTTCCGTGATTTCATCGACATGTTCCTTTGACTTTGCATGAAAGGCGAGATGATTAAGACCAACCCTGCAGCGATGATAGGCTATATCCATGAACCGCTCTTCCACTTGAACAAACACAATATAGGTTTCACCGTGTTTCCAGCTAATACCGGACTCCCATTTTTGAAATTGAACGTATCCTAATTTTGGCAGGAGCCAGCCCCAAAATTCGATACTTTTCTGAAGGCTTGAAACATATATCTCCACATGATGTAACATACTATTCCCCCTACATCAAAGTTAATCAAGAAACCCATTGAAGCCAAGGCCTCAATGGGTTGATTTCTTATTTAAAAGACTATAGATCTTCTGATATCTTAGATTTCTTACCTTTGCCAATTTGTTTCCACGCTAATACGACAGCTAATGTTACAATTGTCCCAACAATCGCTTCTGGAATTCCGCTTGTTATAGCAACTGTCCATGCAACTTCAGCACCCATGTACCCTCTCACTACCGCCATGGTTAATACCAATACTGTATTGGTCAAGGTACCTAAAAATGCAGCAGTGCCAATCGCTAGGTATTCACTTTTTCTGCGAATACCAACATATACAAGCCAAGCGGCTACCCCGATAAAAAGTCTAGGCAGAATCGCTACCAATGGATCTTTGAAAAGTGGAACGGTTGCGTTTAGGAACGATGAAACTCCAAAGATGACCCCAACAATAGCTCCTACAACCGGACCTTGCATAATCCCCCCAATAATGGCTGGAATATGCATGATGGTTGCGTTTCCGGCTGCTGTAGGTACAGGAATATATCCTAATCGAGTAACGCCTAAAAGTATCGCTACTGCACCAAGCACACCTGCGATAACAATATTCCGAACAGATAATGAACTTTTCATTCTATTTCTCCCCCTTTAATCTTATCTAGTATGGAAAGCGATAAAAAAGTAATAGTGCTGAAAATAATAGCCCAATAATTAATACTAAGTAATCTCGTCCTATCGCCCTGTAAACAGAATAGGAACTCCTATCATTCCCAGGTGTGTAGCAGCGGGATTCCATTGCTAGAATCAGATCCTCTGCCCTAGATAACGCGATATTAAATAAGGGGATAATAATAGGAAGCATATCCTTGGTTCTCTGAATAATTCTCCACCATTCACCAGAACCGAAATCTGCCCCTCTTGAGGCTTGCGCTTTCATCATTTTTTCCATTTCAATCGCAAAGGTTGGCACAAAGCGAATAGCAATGGTAATAATTAACGAAAGTTCATGCACAGGAAATTTTATTTTTTTCAAAGGACTTAAAAGGCTTTGAATACTATGGGTTAACTCCGTAGTTGATGTGGAAAGAGTGAGCACGCTGCTTAATAAAATAATTTCCACGAAGCGAACAGCAGAAACAATGACCAGTCTAATACTCTCACTTGTAATCAAGATGAATCCATACTCAAAGAAAACCTTGCCGCCAGAAAATACATTGCCTTGAAAAATCAGCTGAAGCACAGCTAAAATAATAATAAAGGGGATCGCAGGTTTGATTCCCGATAACCCATAACTGACGGGTATTTTTGATGCCCAGAATAAATAAATCGATAATAGCAGTCCAAGAGCATTACCTACATAACTGGTATTGAGGGCTATGGCTATGACCAGAATGGTAAAAACTAATAGCTTTATTCTTGGGTCCAGTCGATGAATAAAGGAACCAGTCGGTACATGCTGCCCAATCGTAATATTCCTTGATAACTCAAATTCACTAGCCACGATTCTCCCCCTCTCCATTGGCAAGAACCTTAATAATTTCACCAGCTGCTTCTGAAATCGTAAAAGCAGAAGTATCTACATTGTATCCAAGATCTTTTAAACGGTATAATGCCTGTACCGTTTCTGGTGTCCCAATTTGATAGAGCTGCAGTTTTTCCTTATCGGTAAAAATATCCTCTGGAGTACCTGACAACACATCGGTACCATTAGCCATTACATAGACTCTATCCGCTAAATAAGCAACCTCTTCCATATTGTGTGAAACAAAAATAACAGTTAGGTTTTCCGTTTTATTTAGGAACTTTATCTTATCAAGCAGCTCATTTCGTGACTTTGGATCAAGCCCTGCTGTTGGTTCATCGAGAACTAAAATCTTTGGCTTTAGAGCAAGTATGCCAGCTAATGCGACTTTACGTTTCTGTCCGCCGCTTAAGGCAAAGGTCTGCCGATCCTTCATTTCTTCAAAGTCTAAACCGACCATATCCATTGCCCATTTCACGCGTTCCCTAACTTCCTTTAAAGGCAAACCAAGTTTAAAGGGTCCATAAGCGATATCATCGCCAATTAATTTTTCAAAAATCTGATCCTCCGGATTTTGAAAAACAAGTCCAACTTTTCTTCTCAATCCTTTAATATCAATACGTTTTTTGGTTAAATCAACCCCATCAATCACGACTTTCCCTGAATCAGGACGGATTAAGCCATTAAAATGCTGGATTAGGGTGGACTTCCCAGAACCGGTGTGACCAATAATGGCAATACATTCCCCCTCATGGACCATCATGCTTGTCCCCTTTAAAGCTTTATGCTCCAAAGGAGTTCCTTTCATGTATGTATGTGAAAGGTTTTCTATTTCGATGATCGACATTTAGACCACCTCCCCACTCCTTACTTTTGAAACTCTCTTTACTTCATCAATTAGTTCATCCTCATGGATTAACTCTTTTGAAAAGGTTGGAATTTGATTATGAATCATTTCAGCCATTTGACTAACAGCGGGAATATCTAATTGCAGCTGCATTAATACTTCTTTATGTTTAAATATTTCCCGCGGTTTTCCATCCATTACAATTTTTCCGTCTTCCACTACGATAATCCGATCAGCTTCTGCCGCTTCTGACATACGATGGGTAACGGTTATAATCGTCATACCCATCTCATTCATTTTTCTCATCACCTGAAGAACTTCGTTCCTGCCAAAGGTATCTAACATGCTTGTAGACTCATCGAAAACAATACAGTCTGGCTGCATGGCCAGCACACCCGCTATTGCTACTCTTTGCTTTTGTCCCCCGGATAAGTGATGTGGAGGTCTGTTCCGAAACTCCGACATTTTCACAACCTCTAAAGCCTGATCAATTCTTTGTTTCATTTCCTGCCTCGGGACGCCAATATTCTCTAAACCAAACGCTACGTCTTCTTCAACGATAGTAGCGACAATTTGATTATCAGGATGCTGAAAAACCATTCCAATGCCTTTTCGGATATCAAGTTTCTTGCTATCGTCCTTTGTATTGTGTCCCTTGACCCAAACTTCCCCTGTGTTTGGTGTTAAGAGCCCATTAAAATGCTTGGATAATGTTGATTTCCCCGATCCGTTGTGGCCAATAATAGCAACATATTCACCCGGAAAAATAGAAAAAGAGACATCCTTTAAAACAGAAACAGTACTGTTCTCATTGATTTTGTAAGAAAATGATACATTTTCTAAAGCTATAATGGGTTCCATTTAACCCCTCCTCTCTCTATTTTATTAATATTCTGAATACTATTCAATCATAGTAATGAATTCACAAGAAATATAATAGCACGAAGTTTCAATGTGGGATATCCTAAAAACACTGTATTTAGTCAATAATTCTAGGCCAGAGCACAATTTCTGAGCCTGGCCTTTCAGTTATTATTTAGGGTAAGATTCTTTTGATGAACGACTTAGGCTTCTTTGGATTTACCTTTTTATCAATAAGCCTCTGAAATCCATACATGATTGAAGCATTTGCGGAAAATAGAAGCAGAGCTTGGTATTCTTTCAATCGAATGAGAGAAGCTATTCCCACCCTTTGTAACCATTTTACAAAAATAAAGATATGAAAAAAATCTATACCTAGATTGACCAAGGTATAACGAATAAATTTACCATATGTAAATTTCAATATCCAAATAGCTCCGACAAAAAATGGTCCAACAATAAATGGAACTTCACCCATTGTTTTTGGGAATAATTGAGTGTAAACCCTCCACCAGCCTTTTTTATGAGCGTAAATAGACTGTGCCCCAAATAAAAGACCAATAACGATTGAAGTAAGTGAAAATCGTTTCATTGCATTTTTTCCGATAAAGGGCACCGTCAGCCAAGGCAACAGCATAACAACTAATACGAACTTCTTTTTATTAATCATAAACTATACTTTCCTTTTTTTACTATTAGAATGTGCAAAAAGGGAAGTATTATCCATAAACAAGACATAAAATATACTTTGCTGAACATAATTTATTAAGCACAGACTATCTTTATATTGACTAGTAGATTCGTATATATTAATATAATATTTTGTCAGTAAATCGTGGTTCGAGAACCTCCCACGTAAAAAAACTAAGGAGAGAAATTAATATGAGAATAAAAACACTTGTTGTTAACGCGATACTGGCAGCTTTGTACATAGCTGTTTCCGGTTTAATTGCACCTTTTGGTTTCACAAATATTCAATTTCGTGTTTCCGAAATGTTTAATCATCTTATTGTTTTCAATAAGAAGTATATCTTTGGAATCATTATTGGGGTATTTTTATCAAACCTATTCTTTTCTCCGATGGTCGCCTATGACCTTGTGTTCGGTGTCGGCCAATCACTATTAGCCTTATCGATTACCATTTTATCAGCGCGTTTCATTAAAGGAATCTGGGCTCGTATGATTGTGAATACCGTTGTTTTCACCTTCACTATGTTCTTGATTGCTTGGGAATTAAACCTAGCATTCGAATTGCCATTCTTATTTACTTGGTTAACAGTGGCAATAGGAGAATTTGTTGTGATGGCAGTAGGTATGCCGATTATTTATTTCATTAATAAACGAGTACAATTCGAAAAAAGAGTATAGATAAATAGAAGCGATGCATTTTGGATGTTAACCAATTTGCACCGCTTCTTTTTTTCATTATCTTTAAACTGTATCAATCATCTTCCATACACGTTCATACACCTTTTTTAAAGGAATACCATGGAGTTGTGCCAAAGCCTTGCATTCCTCATACTCCGGTGCCCGCTGCACAACTTGTCCGTTTAGGATCCCTTCTTTTACCGTTACTGCACCCCATTCCGTCTCCACTTTGTTGAATACTCTTTCTAATCGGTGAACGGTTAACGGATAATAGCGGACTCCTAGTGTTGTCGTTTCTTTAAAAAGTATTTCTTTCATTTTATTTACATTTTCTAGAGAGCATAGCAGTTGAAGCAAAATACCCGGTCTGTTTTTTTTCATGTAAATCGGGGTATAAAAAACATCATTTGCCCCCGCTTCAAACAGAAGATCCATGACGTAACCCAGCCATTCTCCAGGAATATTGTCTAAGTTTACTTCCATTTTCACCATTTGATCATCTAGGTGTTCATAATTAGGGGGGTGAGAACTCATTGGGTAGACTCCTCTCAATAAAAGATTTAACGCAGATTAATATAATCTGCGTTAAATTGACTATATCAGCGATAATTGTATTATATCGGCGTTAAATGAATTTTATCAGCGTTAAATCAAATTTATCCGCGTTATATGAATTATATCCGCGTTTCTGGCCAGCAGCTCTGATTTTTAAATTAATTTATTCGCCAATGATGACTCGAACAACATTAGGACGGTCTTTAAATGTTTTTGTTCCGGCTCCATAACCTATTGAGTTAACTTTCATTGAAGGAATAGAGGTAAACTCTTCAGCTAAAACCGCGATAATGGCTGCCCCAGTTGGTGTGGTGAGTTCAAATCTCACTTCTGAGTGTTCAATCGGAATTCCTTTCAAAATCTCAAGAGTTGCAGGTGCTGGTACTGGATAGATCCCATGGTCAATCCGAATTTTCCCTGTTCCAACTGGAATCGGGGAGGATTTTATAACGGATACTTCTAACTGATGAATTAGAATAGCTGTTCCAATGATATCAATTATTGAATCAACAGCACCTACCTCATGAAAATGTACCTTTTCCAAAGGAACACCATGAATAAGCCCTTCTGCTTCACCGATTTTTTTAAATATCTTTAAAGCAGTATCTTTCACTTGTTGAGGAAAATCAGCCTCTTCAATTAATCTTACAATATCTTTATACGAACGATGGTCATGATGGTGATCATGAGTGTGTTCATGGTCATGACCGTGGGTATGGCTGTGTTCATGATTATGAGTATGGGTATGGCTGTGTTCGTGCTCATGATCGTGGGCATGGCTGTGCGTGTGTTCATGGTCATGATCGTGGGCATGGCTGTGCGTGTGTCCATGGTCATGATCGTGGGCATGGCTGTGCGTGTGTTCGTGGTCATGAGTATGTTCATGGCTATGAGAGTGTCCATGCTCATGATCGTGGGCATGGCTGTGCGTGTGTCCATGCTCATGATCCTGGGCATGGCTGTGCGTGTGTCCATGGTCATGATTTGCTAGCAATACATCAAACTTCGTGCTCGTAATCCCATTTTTGTTGACCTTTTTCCATTTCAATTCATATTCATCTTCTATATTTAACTTCTTTAATTCTTCTACTAGTTTGACGGGGTCAGCACCAGCATCAATGAGCGCGCCAATGACCATGTCCCCGCTGACTCCTGAAAAACAATCAAAATAAAGTGTCTTCATTTCTTTCCCCTTTTTGTGCAAGTTGGTGAATTAATACAGCGTTATAACCGCCGCCAAAACCATTATCAATATTGACAACACTAATTCCTGAAGCACATGAATTCAGCATGGTCAGCAAAGCCGATAATCCATTAAAGTTAGCTCCATAGCCGACACTAGTAGGAACGGCGATTACAGGATGAGAAACAAGCCCTCCCACCACACTCGGCAGTGCTCCTTCCATCCCGGCTACCACAACAGACACCGTCGCTTTTTGAATTTCTTCTGCATGACTAAGTAACCGATGAATCCCAGCTACGCCGACATCATATATACGGTGAACTTTACTTCCTAATATTTCAGCTGTAACTGCAGCTTCTTCTGCGACCCTTAAATCAGAGGTTCCTGCAGCGACAACTGCTATGTATCCATGATTGTTTTCTATTGTTTTTTGCTCTTTCCAAAATAGAATCTGCGCAATGTCATTATAGGTAAATTCAGGACAAGCAGTTTTAACGATTGCTGCTTTTTCCTCTGAAATTCTTGTGACCATAACCTGATTGTTCCTGGCCCTTAGCGCCTGGATAATCGATATAATTTGTTGAGCTGTTTTCCCTTCGCCGTAGACAACTTCCGGGAATCCCTGGCGTTTCTTCCGATGATGGTCAACCTTTGCAAAACCCAAGTTTTCAAACGTCGCTAATTGGTCCTTTGCTTCGGCAATACTGAGGGTACCTTTTTGAACTTGTTCTAGAATGTCTTCAAGCATTGTTTTCCCCCCTTTTAAAAATTTTGGGTGATTCCCAATAATAAGCCTCATGAAGACCATTTTAACTTTTCCACCACAGTTTTGGGCTTCATGAACCCCTCATGAGGATCATTTTAACTTTTTTACCACAGTTTTGGGCTTCATGAACCCCTCATGAGGACCATTTTACCTTTTCCACCACAGTTTTGGGCTTCATGAACCCCTCATGAGGACCATTTTAACTTTTCCACCACAGTTTTGGGCTTCATGAACCCCTCATGAGGACCATTTTACCTTTTCCACCACAGTTTTGGGCTTCATGAACACCTCATGAGGACCATTTTACCTTTTCCACCACAGTTTTGGGCTTCATGAACACCTCATGAGGATCATTTTGACTTTTTTACCACAGTTTTGGGCTTCATGAACACCTCATGAGGACCATTTTAACTTTTCCACCACAGTTTTGGGCTTCATGAACCCCTCAGTACCATCAATTAAAAGTACTTTGCCATATCCTTAGCAAGCTTTTCATAGTTTTCATATATCGCTTTATAGCGTAGACTAGTTTCCTTATTTGGAAGCACTGCATCTCCCATTGGGATATTCTTTTTGATATCTTCAAATGAATCTACTTTACCAATTCCCACTAGAGCGGTCCAGGCAGCACCCCATGCGGCACTGTGATGACTTTCGGAAACATAGATTTCCGCTTCAAAAATGTCTGCCATCATTTGCAGCCAGAGCGGTGACCTTGCCAATCCACCGTTAACGTAGATTTTTTTCGGCTCGCCCGCTAACCTTTCCAGCGCTTTCCCGATTTGATAGAGATTAAAGGTAACTCCTTCTAGGACAGCGCGGATGAAATGCTCCTTTTTATGCGTGATCGAAACCCCATAAAAATTACCTTTTGCCTGCTGATTCCAAATTGGCGCCCTTTCACCATTCAAGTACGGAAGGAATAAAATCCCCTCAGCACCAGGAGCAACCTTTTCTGCGTCACCTAAGAATTCACTAAAATCCCTTTCGTCATTTAAGAGATCTTTTAACCATTGTAAGACGATTCCGCCATTATTTGTCGGTCCGCCTACAATGGATGATTCTGCTGTAAAGGAGTAACAAAATGTTTCCTGATTCTCGTCAATTTTTACTCCTTGATTGATTTGCCTGATCGCACCGCTTGTACCAACGGAAACCGCAACTTCTCCAGGTAAAATCGCCCCAATCCCTAGGTTTGCCAGTTGGCCGTCTGCCGCGCCCATCACAAAAGGCATTTCTGGATGTATTCCCATTTCATCAGCAATTTCCCTTTTAAGACCGTTCAACACTTTGGTTGGGGGAACGATTTCGGAAAGCTGTTCCTTGCCAATACCTGTCATCTCAAGCAGCTCTTGTTCCCATTCAAGTGTCTGGGGATTAAATAACCCTGTAGCCGAAGCCATAGAATAATCGATGACTCTTTCACCAAACCAGCATTGAATTAAATATTCCTTTATCGACATAAAAAATGCAGCTTGTTTATATGGTTCATAATTAGTTTCTTTCATCCACAATAACTTTAAAAAAGGAGTCATTGGATGGATCGGAGTTCCTGTTTTTGCATAAATAGTACTTCCAATTGTTTTCTTAATTGTTTCTGCCTGCCCAGTACTTCTTCCATCAGCCCAAATAATAGCCGGTGACAGAGGTCTTCCATCTTCATGCACACAAAGGAGAGAATGCATGGCAGCCGAGAACCCTAAAGAGAGGATTTCATCTTTTTCCGCACCTGCTTTTTCAACCGCCTCCCGAATGGCAGAGACCGCTGACCGCTCGATTTCAATTGGGTCTTGTTCTGACCAGCCTTGTTGCGGATATTGAAAAGTATTCATTTTCTCTGCTTCTGCAGCCAATTTACCATTTAAGTGAAATACGCAAGCTTTTACACTAGTCGTTCCGATATCAAGTCCAATTACAAACTCTCTTGGCATACTCATCTTCCTTTTCAAGTAACAATATATATGTGTCAATTATATCTATTATTGCCTTTTCTATTACTTTAATAGAAAAGGCTTTGGATTTTCCCCAAAGCCTTCTTTAAATCAAGTACTTTCTCAGCCTAAATTCGATAGAACTTTGTTCATACTTCCACTCTTATATCCAAGTAAATCTAACGTTATATATTTATAACCGTACTCCTGCAGTTCTTTGACTATCGCGTCATGATTTTCAAGAACGGTTTTCATATCATCAGGCTCAACTTCAATCCTTGCAATCTCTTGATGCGTTCTTACTCGTACTTGGCGAATATTCAGGCTCTTAAGGTACGCTTCTGCTTTTTCAACCTTTGTCAGCTTTTCTTTTGTAATGTACTCACCGTAAGCAATTCTTGACGATAAGCAGGCAAATGAAGGTTTATTCCAGGTTGGCAAATCAAACTGCTGTGAAAGCTCCCTGATTTCTTCTTTGAAAAGGTTTGCTTCAAGCAGAGGTCCGCGAATTCCCTTTTCCTTTGCTGCCTGCATTCCTGGACGATGTTCATTCATATCATCCGCAATTACACCATAAATGACATTATTATAGCCTTTTTCTTCCATGACCGGAATCAAATGATCAAATAAGCTGCTTTTACAAAAATAGCAGCGATTTTTATTATTCTCTGCGTAGCCAGGAATCGCCAATTCAGACGTTTCAATGACTTGGTGTTTGACGCCTATTCTTTCAGCTAATTCTCTCGCCTCTAAAAGCTCACTAGAGGGATAGGTTTCCGAGTCCGCTGTAACCGCAAGAACATGGCCAGCGCCTAAGGTCTCAACAGCTGCTTTTAACAAAAAGGTACTATCCACACCGCCTGAGAATGCTACTACGACTGATTCCATTTCTCGGAGAATCGACTGTAAGTTTTTATATTTCTCTGTTAACATGGTCTAATCTCCTTTCCCCTAACATTTATTAAGCCACCCACTATACAAGATATTGAGTGGCATAATGCTATATGTGTAAATTATATGGTCATTGCTCCAAAACCGCCGTCTACTCGTAAAAGCGCGCCTGTTACAAAGCTGGAAGCTTGGTCAGAGGCAAGGAACACGGTCGCACCTTGAAGTTCTTCTGCTTCTCCAAAGCGTTTCATCGGAGTATGACCCATGATGGATTCAATTCTATCTTTGTCTAAGATTTTGCGATTTTGTTCCGCTGGGAAGAATCCTGGAATAATTGCATTAACACGAATACCGCTGGTTGCAAACTCGCGGGCTAGGAATTGAGTTACACTATTAAGCCCTGCTTTTGAAACTGAGTACGTAAACACTCTTGATAAAGGAGTTGTCGATGAAACCGATGAAATATTGATAATGCTGCCTTTTCTTTCCTGCTCAATCATGCGTTTAGCAAAAATCTGACAAGTCATGACGATGCCTTTTAAGTTAATATCCATAATTTTATCGTACTCGTCCATATCTAAATCGAAAAATGGAGTGGGGCTATTGGTACCAGGTGCATTTAATAGAATATCCCAGCCGCCGGACCATTGTTCAATTTCATTTGCAGCTTGAACCAAAGAATCCTTTGAACTAACGTCCGCCTGGAATGCTTTCGCTTCCCCGCCATTTTCAATAATCTCCTTAACAACAGCTTCCGCGGTTTCTAAGTTACGGCCAACAATCGCAACCTTCGCACCATGATCGGCCAAGCCTTTTGCCATTGCTGAACCTAATACACCATTTCCTCCAATAGCTACAGCTGTTTTCCCTGTTAAATCGAATAAGTTCTTCATATTTCAACTCTCCCTAGTTTTAGTATAAGTTTCCTTTTTCGTCAAACGGCAAGTCATAAAGTTCTGAAATTAACTCCATATTTGGATGCTGTTTCACATGCTCTACTAAAGCTTCAGATACTTCAATTTCACTTAACTCCAACGTATTTTTAATGCGGACCATTTTTACTTTTGTAAAATCTAAAATATTGCTTGTTTTTACAGCCGCTTGTATCGCTTCACGGTCATTCGGCAAAGTTGTTGCGATTTTTGTTGGGGCCACAACAGTTGAAGTTAATCCATTGGCATAGGTTACTTCAAGGTCCATTCTGTCCACTAAACGCTTGGTCGTAAAATCAGCAGTTCCCACGCCATTGGCATTTCCCTCTGTTTGAGGAGTTAAACCGAGAACGACCATTTTATTAACGTCCGGTCCTCCATGAGCATATGGAGTAGGATATCGGCCTGTAATATTCGGGTCCATTCCATCACCAGAGATATTTTTACCAATCTGATCAATAACAAGGACTTCTAGTTGTTCAAAGAAGAGCTTCGGTAACAATTCCTTCGCTTTAGCCTGAAGGTCTGCCTCTCTATTTATAATTTCTTCAGGTGAAAGCACATCAACCACGGCCACTTTATCAAAAGCATTTTCAATCGTTGCTACTCCAAAAAGAAACGGCTTTTTCTCCATAATCATTTTTGCCATCGCTGGCACGTTTTCTGCCATATACTTAAAGCCCAGCTGGTGACAAGCCTCTGCACCTCTTTGCTTTCCTAAGCCAATACTAATCATTTTCATAATGCCGCTTTCAACCGGTCCGCGGAATGCCGTATGCGGCTTAATGCGGTTAATCACAACAATACCATCTGCATTTGCAGCATATTGATCCACGTAAACAGGTAACCCATTCGGCAGTTCTCCGATTTTTACTACTTCCATGGAAGAGCGGATTTCACAGCCGGCACTTTCCTCGGTAACACCTAGATGTGCTAAAACCTCACGCTGCCCTTCAGCGGTTGCACCGCCATGACTGCCCATACTTGGAACAATAAAAGGCTTTGCACCAAGTTCTTTAAGAAACTTAACTGTCACTGCCGTTAATTCCACAAGACGATCAAGTCCCCTGCTTCCAACCGCTAAGGCAATTTCCATTCCAGGTTTAACGGAAGCCTTAATATGCTCCTGCTGTAATTTCTCCATCAAAGCCTGTTCTAAATTGTCTATCTTCTGGTCATCAAATTTCACTTTCACTTTTGCCATTTTCGGCACCGGAATATCTTTTAATAAATCCTGTAAAATACCCATTTATCTGTTTCACTCCTTTTCTACTTCAGTGTTCCTCAAGGGATATTATTCCATGTATCTGCCTTTCTTTATCTTACAAAAAATCTGTAATCCCTTACAAAAGAATATATATATATATTTGTTTGGAAAATAATTTTAAATAGTAATTTAATTTGTTTACCAAACAAACTAATTAACTGTATAATAACATTATGGATTATTTACGTCAATTGTTAAGAGGAACTATTAACCTTTAAATATTTCATGGTTCATTAAACATTCAACCTAGGAGGTGCTTATATGGTTACAGGAGATGCTTCATTTATCAAAAAAATAAATCGGGCAATAATTATCAGTAAAATAATTGAACACGGCATGATATCCCGCGCCGACTTAGCAAAAATTACTGGCTTAAACAAGGCAACTATTTCAGTTCAGGCAGCTGATTTATTAGAAGAGAACTTAATTATTGAAACACAGCAGGAGCATAAAAACCTAGGCAGACGACCGATTATGCTGTCGATTAACAATCAAGCAGGCTTTGCTTTAGGAATTGACTTGGATAAATATTCTATTACATTTACATTATCCAATTTAAGCGGGGCCCTAGTCCACTCCCATTCTATCGAGATGGAAACATCTGAGTATGATTTAATTCTAAAATTGTTAGCAGAACAGATTACTTTTTATAAAGAGAAATGTTCTCATGCACCTTATGGCTTAATCGGGGTAGTCATTGGCATTCATGGTATTGTAAATAACGATGAAACCATCTATTTTGTACCTTACCATCAATGGCATAACAAAAATCTAAAGGCAGATCTCAAAAATGAAACCGGTGTCAATATCATTGTCGAAAATAACGCTAACTTGTGTTCATTCGCTGAAATCGTCTATAAACATTATCATAGTGAAAACTTATTATCGGTTAGTTTGTATTCGGGAATAGGCTTAGGAATTATGGTAAACAACAAATTACTTAAGGGCTGCGATGGTTATGCTGGCGAGATTGGGCATATGATTATCGTTCCAGGCGGTCTTCCTTGCAGTTGCGGAAATCTAGGCTGCTGGGAACAATACGCCTCTGAATCAAGCTTTATGAAGCAGTTGTCTGCAGCTCAAAATAAAGAAAATGTTACCTATGAAGATTTACGCGTTTGGTTCACAGGACAGGATCCAGTGATCAATAGATTAATGAGAGATTATATAAAGTTTCTAGCATATGGACTTAACAATATTATCAACCTCTATAATCCTGAGATTTTAGTGATAAATAGTGAATTACTCCGTTTATATCCAAACGCATTAGAAGAAATTGAAGCAAAGTTAACCTCTACACTAGGTCAGTATCGAAAACTGATGATTTCAGAATTTGGTAAAAATGCCTGCAGTATGGGCGCTTGTGCGCTGGCAATTAAGAACTTTTTAGAGGTTAAAGAGTTAAGCTTTGCTTTTGAAGAGTCATCAAAGTGAAAAACAGAGGAAAAACGAGAAAACATGCGAATTAGTAAGAAAAAATGAGATGATTGTCGTTTTCATTAACATTGTTCTCGTTTTCATTGCCTTTGTTTCCGTTTTCAGCAACATTGTGAAAAACACCCAATTCCATGATAATAAGAGTATCAAAACACTGGGGGTTAAACACATGAAAAAGATCTTGTTATCATTAATTGAGAAGTTTGAGAAAAACACAGAATACTTACCATTTGATACTCACGAACCAATCGTAACCAATTCACGTAAATAAAATGTGAGTTGGTTTTTTTATTCAAAAAAACCCCAGCATCCGCCAGGGTTCCAAATTGAAATTCTATTAAATTGCAGCTTTATTGCCTTTTTTTCCATTTGCTTTAATTTCCGCAATACCAGATTGAATTTTTTCCATCTCTTTATTATCTAATTTATAGAATTTCATTGCCGTAATGGATACTACCAAACATAGAGCAGGTAAACCGAATGCTACTAATAACGTTATAGCAAACAATGGTGTTGTTAAAGCTTCCCCTACCTCAGGAAACTTTTCCTTGTAACCTATGACCCCAACCATGACCCCTACGATTGTTGGAGCTAATGATGAAACGAGCTGATCAATGAAAGAGAAAATCGTGCCCATCATTCCTGGTACATAACGGCCTGATTTATGTGTTTCATAGTCTGATACATCGGCAATCATTGGAACAACAAGCGTTGTTGGAATCCCTGAAAAGCCAACAGCTAAGGAATATAAGACTAAGAATAAGATAGTGGTCAATCCAATATGAGATAGTGAAACGGAAGCTGGATCAACTAGTAAGAATAATGCAATCAGTGCTAAGTAAGAAAACATTCCAATCCAAGCCGAAGTTACATATGATTTCTTTAAACCAGTTTTTCTTGCAATTCCAACTACTAGGAAGGTAATAATCAATGTTGGTACCAGCGTAATGAGACCTATTTTACCGCTTAACGCATAATCCCCTAGTAAAATACCAAATAACATAACTCCAACCACGGAGTAACGAGCGATACTCGTTGCTAGTTTATCAAAAGAAGCAGAAAGTGAAAGCATCTGTAATGGTCTGTTTCCTTTAATAACACCCCAATACTCACGAAGTGAAGTTTGAGTTCCTTCTTCTGCTAAACCATAGTATTCCTTCTTATCTTTCGACCAAATACCCACGATTGCTAATACCGCAAATACTGCAGATAAGAGAAGTCCATAGCCATTTAATTCAGTAAACAAACCAAGATTAAAACCACCGTGCTTTGCCATTAGGATAGAAGAAACGTAAATTTGCCCGCCTGTGAAAAGAGCTGCATTATAAATTCCGTCAAAAATCGCATATAATGGGCGCTGCTTTGGATTATTCGTTAAAACGGTTTGTGCAGCCTTTGTTACACTCGTTTGCAAGGAATAACCAATTTTATTTACAATTAACATAGCAGTAAAGAAAATAAATTGTGCAGATGCCGGCAAATGATGAGTTACATTATAGATAATTAGGATTGTACCTGCTGAAATGATATTACCGATAACGATTAACGGCGTGAACTTGCCAAATTTCCCCTCTGTTTTATCAATGATATAACCAATAGCAGGATCTATTATTCCATCAAACAGCCTTGCCGCCATTAATAGCGAACTTACCACCATAACTGCAAGTCCAGCTATTCCAGTTGCATAGTAGGTAACAAAACCTAAAACAAATAAATGGAGATTTGTTGAGGTATTATTTAATGTAAACAAACCAATTTGCCATAATTTCGCTGTGTTGTATTGATTACTATTTTCTACTTTAACATTTGACATGATTTCGCCCCCTCGTATTTAACCGCTTTCATTTCTTTGAATATTGGGATAATTCCCCCGAAAAATATCCCCTCTTGTACAACACCAAATCACTACTCGCTGCCCCGCTGACCTTGCCGCCTCCTTTTTATGAAACCCCTTTCATTTTTAACCAAAAAATAAAATAGCTAGTAAACTATTATTCTATTTTTTAATTAGTTTAATGAACTAACTATTAAATATAGATTACCATCTCTATGATTCCAAGTCAATAAATTTTTAATTTTCTAAACATTTAGCTGTTAACACGCCTTTTTAATAAAAACTGATCCTAGAAGATCCTTACAGCATTTTGATTTTTCCAATACAAAAGGCACTGACTTTCTCATTATATTTATACCAATATATTAAAAGCAGTCCTATTTAAAAGATTCCCCTTGCACACTGTACAAGGGGAATTTATGTCTATTAAGTTAACCGTTTTGAGTTTGATATGAGCTTTTTATTTCATTAAGCAACTTTACTCTTTGATTTCTTAGCAGCAATACTTTCTTGTATTTCTGCCATTTTCCTATCATCAAGTTCATAGCGAGACATCGTTAGACCTGAGATAACTAATGCAACAGCTGGAATAACGAAGGCTAAAATAATCGTTACAAGTTTTAATTCTGGTGTTAACGTATCTGTTACTGTTGGGAATGCATCTTTAAACCCGATTAACGCTACTGCAAAACCAACAATTGCTGGTGCCAAAGAAGTGATTAATTTATCAATGAAAGAGAACAATGTTCCGATCATCCCTGGTACGTATCTTCCTGATTTATCCGTTTCATAATCGGAAACATCCGCAATCATTGGGTTAACAAGTGTTGATGGAACGCCGCCAAAGCCCATTGCCATTGTGTATAAAACAAAGAATAAGATGGTTGTGATTCCAAGGTTAGACATGGAGATACTTGAACCATCGATTAGAGTAAACATGGCAATTAATGCAGCGAAACTGCCTAATGCAATCCAAGTTGAGAAAAGGAATGCTTTTTTCATACCTGTTTTTCTTGCTTTTGCTACTGCCCAGAATGTAATCAATAATGTTGGAACAATGGTTATCATCGATACTGTACCGCTCAGCTCATAATCACCGATTAAGATCCCGAACAACATAACCATTACTACGGAATGGCGCAAAAGTGAGAATGCTAATTTGTCAACGGTTACAGCAAAAATTAGTTTTAGTAACGCTTTATTACCTTTTAGAAGCGGCCAGAAATCGCTGAATTTCGTTTTAACTGTATCCTCTGCCAATCCAAAATACTCTTTCTTGTCTTTGCTGGAAATACCAATTACAGCTAATACGGTAAATACACCTGCAAGAATAATCGCCAGCGTGTTTAGTTCAGTGAATAAACCCATATTAAAGTCGCCATGTTTTTTAATTAAATAAGATGCTACATAAACTTGTCCGCCTGTGAAAAGCAATGTGTTGTAAATTCCATCAAATATTGCGAATAAAGGACGCTGTTTAGGATCATTTGTTAAGACTGTTTGTGCTGCCTTTGTAACGGATGTCTGACATGTATATCCAATAATATGAATCGCATAGATTGCGATGAAGAAAAACAGTCTAAATGATTCCGGTAATAAGTGTGTAACATTATATAATACGAGAATAGTAGCAGCTAAGATGATATTTCCAATCACCATGTACGGTCGGAACTTTCCGAAATTGCCTTCGGTTTTATCTACCAAGAAACCAATGATTGGATCAGTAACCCCATCCCAAATTCTCATACTCATTAAGATGGTACTTACTACAACTACTGCAATCCCCGCAACTCCCGCCGCATAGTAGGACACAAAAGCCAAAATAAACATGTAAAGATTTGTTGCAGTATTATTTAATGCGAAGAATCCAATTTCCCAAAGTTTTGCTTTATTGTATTGCTGATTATTAACTGCTGATGTCATGTGCAGTTCCTCCCCTGAGCGGTTTAACCGCTTTCATTAAAGTTATTGTTTAATAATCTCCGATGGAAACTTTATCCTTTTATTTGTTTAATAAACTAACTAAATGCCTTGTTTATATGATAATTGAATCCGCTTACATTCTCAATACTATTTTAAAAAAACTTTCTGGAAGATTTAGAGAATCCCCCCTACTTGCTCACACTAAGCTACTACCCCCTTTTGAAATCCCTTTCATTATCAAATTCAAAAATGTAAATTGCTATAAAATATTATTTAGTTTTTTTGTTAGTTCATTAAACTAACTAATAAATTAAAGATATCATCTCTACTATTTATAGTCAATAGGTTTTTAATTTTCTAAAAATTTTTGTTGAAACAATACCTTTTTTCCTTGAGAATTACATATAAAGGTCAAACCTGGACCAATTTTCTCCAATGCAAATAAAGTAGGGAAACCTTTCTCAAGGCTTCC
>NZ_JACWFG010000017.1 GCF_019749295.1 Neobacillus niacini | reverse complement strand
AGCCTTTACTGCCTTTGGAGCCTTTGGAGCCGCCGGATCCTTTCCCGCCCTTAGATCCTTTTTTACCCCCATAACCATAACCTTCAGAAGAACCTTTACTTCCATTTGAACCATGTGAACCTTTAGATCCTTTGCTTCCACCAGAACCATGTGAACCCTTGGATCCTTTACTTCCACCAGAACCATGTGAGCCCTTGGATCCTTTACTTCCGCCCGAACCTTGTGAACCCTTGGAACCTTTGCTTCCACCAGAACCATGTCCGCCTTTTCTACCCTTTGGACCTTTAGGCCCTTTATTGCCGCGGGATCCACCGGAACCACTCGATCCTTTGCTGCCTTTACTTCCGCCAGAATTTTTACCGCCATAACCGTAACCGCGGTTAGATCCTTTACCTCCACCCGAACCGTGTGAAACTTTAGATCCTTTACCTCCACCCGAACCGTGTGAACCTTTAGATCCTTTGCTTCCGCCCGAACCATGTGAACCTTTAGATCCTTTACTTCCGCCCGAACCATGTGAACCTTTAGATCCTTTACTTCCGCCCGAACCATGTGAGCCCTTGGATCCTCTGCTTCCACCCGAACCGTGCTTGCCTTTTCTACCTTTAGGACCTTTTCGACCTTTCGGGCCTTTAGGACCTTTTTTACGTCGAGATCCACCGGAACCACGAGAACCTTTAGACCCTTTACTTCCACCCGAACCGCGTGAACCCTTGGATCCTTTACTTCCGTCAGAGCCCTTGCTGCCCTTACTTCCGCATGTACCATGACTTCCTGTTGAGCCCTTACTCCCTTTAGACCCTTGACTCCCTTCTGACCCTTTGCTGCCACTTGAATCTGAATCCTCACAGAAACATTTTTTGTCCTGTTTATCATCTGGATTGTTATCTAGGAATAAGACGACTCCGTTTTCCTTCGCTTTTGAAAGCATCTGATTCATATCCCTAATCATCTGGGTTTTCCACCACTTTCCATAAATATATTCTTTTCACTTTCTAATTTATGGTAATAAAGTGGTACTTGATATAGACAAACATTTATTTTTTTAAATTCATTCCTAAATTATTTGCACATTCACATTTGTCCTATATCAAAAAGGTAGATGTTTGTACTGCACATTCAACCAGGGGTGAATAGTTGCACATTCAACCAGGGTGATGCATACTATCTAGAAAAAATGTATGTATAGGAGTATTTACGTGTTAAAATACGAAATCTTCATTAATCCCAAATGGCTCAAAAAGCTGGAAGATGATATTTGGCAGGATGAACATGTCCCCGCAGTTTTAAAAATAGGTGAAAATCAATACAAAATTGGTCTAACCTACCGGGGAAATGTCATTAGAAAGAAGAAGAAAAAATCCTATAATATCATTTTTCAAAATCCTTATCTTGTTGATGGTGCACACGAAATACATCTTAATGCAGAATACGAAGACATTTCACTGAGCCGCAACAAGCTGTCTCTTGATTTTTTTGATCGTATTGGAGTCATTTCTCCACACTCTAAGCACATCCTTCTTTATATAAATGGTTTCTGCAAAGGAATTTATTTAGAATTGGAGTCTTTTGACCAGCATCTTTTGAAAAAAAGGAATCTTCCCGAGGGGCCAATCATTTATGCCACTAATTACTTCGCAAACTTCTCATTACTCTCTCCAGAAAACGAACTTAAATCCAGTTTAGATGAGGGTTACACGATAAAATATGGAGAGCAAAAAGACCTTTCCTTATTAGAAGACTTTATAGAAATGATAAATACTTTTCCAAATAACGAGTTTGAAAAAGAAATTGGTAAGGTCCTAAATATTGATAAATACCTAAAATGGCTGGCTGGTGTAGTTTGTACTCAGAATTTTGATGGTTTTATCCATAACTATGCTCTATATTTAAACACCGCAACAAACCTCTTTGAAATAACACCTTGGGATTATGATGGAACCTGGGGAAGAGATCTGCACGGCAGGATACTTGATTACGATTTTATCCCAATTAGCGGATACAATACCTTAACTGGAAGACTTCTCCATATTCACCCATATAAGAGAAAATACAAGGAAATCCTGTCCTCCGTCCTAAAAAATCACTTTTGTCTTGATACATTAAAACCTATTATTGAGCAGCAATTTCAAACAATAAAGCCTTTTATTAAGACAGATCCCTATTTAAAAATGGACGATAAATATTTTGATAAAGAAATAGAGATCATTCTAAACTTTATTAAGAACAGAAATGGGTATTTAAATAATGAATTGGACTCACTATGACCCTTTTCCTGTATATGGATTCCATATACATCTTTTTTTGCCTATTTTTACAAAAAGGTAAGAAAAAAGGCTCGTCGTTTAGTACAACATCACACCATGACACATATAAATGCAGTGTAAAAGTTTATTTATTTATTTAAAGGAGGATAAATATTGTGAATAACGACATGTGGAAGTCTTTAGTGGGGAAGACGATCAAGGTTGATAGAGGAGGACCAGAATCAAGAATTGGAAGATTAATGGCGGTTCTTGATGACCATCTAGTACTTTTGACTAAAGATGATGGTGTGATTTATTACAATACGCACCATGTCAAAAGCGTAACAGAAAATTCAAAGGACACAATGGATTTAGGAATCGAGGTTCCTGAGAATTTTGAATTTAAAAGTGCTTCAAGTTTCCAAGGGCTCTTAGATAGCTTAAAATTCCAATGGGTAAGAATTAACCGTGGAGGCCCTGAAAAACTCGAAGGTGTTATTAGTGAAATTAATAAAGACTTTGTATCCTTAATTAGTAAAGAAGAAGTTGTCCGCGTATCAATGTGGCATATTCGAAATATTAGTTACGGATTAAAAGTCGAAAGTGAAAAACAAGAAGAAAATAAAGATCAAGGTAAAGAAGAGAATACAATGTCTCAAACAGAAAAACAAGTGGTAAGACAAAGAGTTGTACGTGCAGAAAATTCACAAGTAAGACAATGAAAATAAAAACCTTGTCGCTTCTCCATAGAGGAGCGACAAATTTACCCTAAGGAGGAACATTGAATGGGATCTGATAATTTTTCATCAACTGTGGATTTACTAAAGGGCTACAATGTAAATCTATATGTTGGTGAAGA
This sequence comes from Neobacillus niacini, assembly GCF_019749295.1. Classification (GTDB taxonomy): domain Bacteria; phylum Bacillota; class Bacilli; order Bacillales; family Cytobacillaceae; genus Neobacillus; species Neobacillus niacini_D. The sequence goes on along the minus strand of NZ_JACWFG010000017.1, from coordinate 38,907 downwards.
AATTATAAAAGGTAAACTAATGGGCGTAGAGTCTGATCATATTATCCTTGAAGACGAAAATAAATACGTCTATTACTATAGTATAGATAAAATTCAGGCAATTACGAAAAATACGAAGCAATTTAAAGGTGAGGAAATTACCGCGGAATTTGTGAAAACTCAGAGTTTAGCGGACTTATTAAGCTCATTAAAGAATTCATGGGTATCTATTTTGTGCTTAAATAAACAATCCTTTAGCGGTGTTCTAAGTATTGTTGATACGGACTTTGTAACGTTAATAAATGGCGAAGATCGGATTCTAATTAAAATTTCTCACATTTCCAATATTTTAAAAGGATATAGGAAAGAAGAAAAGGAAGAAGAAACAAAAAATGAAAGTGAAGCAGTTGTGTCCGACAGTAAGAGTGAAGAAAAGGACGATAATTATGTGGAAACTCAGGTTTTCATGAAATCAGATAAAGTAGAAAAGAACGTTCAGCAGCTGGTAGTAAATAATGTTGAAAATGATGCTGTAGTTTCTCCAAAAGTAGTTGTAAATCAAAGTGAAAGTGAGAAAAAGGTATTGGCCGAACCTATCAAAACCTCACTACCAAGCTCAAAGATTAACAATGAAATGAAATCTCCAAAAGTAGAGAAAAAACAAACCACTCTCGTTGAAAACAATCAGCAGAATGTGAATGTAAAACAAACCGGTCAAAATGAAGGTAAATGGACTAAAACAGAAATTCCACAATCATCTCAAGAAAATGTAAAAAAACAAAAAGCTGAAGTTGTTGTTCAGAATATCGTTAAGCATGATAAAGAAAGTATTCAAAAGCCAACAGGTTCCAGCTCCACAGCGGAGAAAAAAGCACAAGTTAAACAGCTTATACAGGATAAAATCAAAACGGTTCCAACACTGAAAAAAGAAGCTGCTCCAAATTCTACACAGGAGTTAGTAAATAGAGTAAAAAAAGTCAAAGAAACGATTGATACAAATCCAATTGCTAAAGTGGAAAAGTCAAAAAGAAACAATGTTGAAAGTCAAAAAGTGGATAAAAAACCTAAGGCGCAGGAAGTTGGGGCTTCTCGATTTTCTGGTGAACCAGCAATGCGTGAGTTTGACCGTAGATCCATCTTCTCGGGATGGCCAAATCGCAATAATTCACAAAGACGCATTTAACCCTCCCACTAATGGCAGCAGATGCTTACCCTTAATCTAATATACACTTTTCCTGTGCCGAGAAACCATATTAAATTTTACAATAAAGAGAAGGGCATTCAAGTTTAGTAGTTTACACTATTGTAGGCCCTCTCTTATTGTAAAATCAGTTTAGTAGAAAGGATGTGATAAAATGAAGATAAAAGACCATATTGGTACCTATATAAAACTTGAAATCTCCGGAAATAAGGCTATCAACGGAATCTTAATTGATATTGGCAGTGATTTATGGGTTATCTACAATGGTTATGATTATTTATACATCCCTACTGTTCATGTTCAAAATTGGAAGTTTCCAAAACAAGAGGAAATTGATGAAATCATTACTCTATCAGACGACCAATCTCCTATCTTTAACCCAAATGAAGAAATTTCACTTCGAAAAACCCTTACAGCGGCAAAGGGTATTTTCACGGAAATATACGTTACCAGTAAACAAGCTTTACATGGTTACATTATCAGCATTATGAATAATTATTTTGTTTTCTACTCCCCTATTTATAAAACAATGTTTATCTCCCTAAACCACTTAAAATGGTTAATTCCTTATACAAACAACCAGCGTCCATACGGGTTAAGTAACGCTAGTTTACCAGTTAATCCATCTAATATCACATTTGCAAGATCCTTTGAAGTTCAAATTGAAAAATTAAATGGAACTTTGACTGTGTTTAATATTGGGGAAAATGAGAATTCTATGGGGAAGATAATGGGAATCAAAAATAATTTTGTAGAATTGATAAGTGCTAAAGGTGACCCCGTATATATAAATCTTCAACATATTAAAACGGTTCATATGGCGTAAATGTAAGGTTAGCTCTGTTCGACACATATAGCCTGGTGCTCCATAAAACTATCACAGAGTGTCTAATGGGCACTCTTTTATTTATCGCGAGTATGCAATTTTATTAAACTTACATAAAAGCTCGACTTTGCTGCATACATTTTTAGTAATACAATTTTTCACCTTCAGGAGGATTACATGGACATCTTTGTTAGGCAAGGTGATTCATTATGGTATTTCAGTCAACTGTACAAAATTAATTTACAGCTTATTATTGATTCTAATCGTGATATTCAGCCAAGCCAGCTCGCCGCAGGTCAGCGGGTTCGGATTCCTGGTTTTGTTGCGCAAAATTATCAAATCAGACGTGGGGATTCTTTTTGGAGTATTGCACAAGGTCGTAATCTTTCACTCGATGCACTGCTGCTTGCCAACCCAAATGTAAATCCAAATTCTCTTCAAGTTGGGCAGAATATTCGCGTTCCTTTACGGATTACCTGGAGACTAGTGCAGGGTAAGCAGCATTATGATTTTAGTCGTATGATGAGCGATATAGCACGATTGCAAAGTGTTTATCCATTTCTGCGTGTGACGAATACGGGGAACTCCGTATTGGGTAATCGGATCCCTGAAGTTTTAATTGGAACTGGCGGGAAGAGAGTTCATTATAATGCCTCTTTCCATGCGAACGAATGGATTACTACACCTATCTTAATGACATTTTTGAATGATTATTGTTTATCTCTTACGAATGGCAGCTTTATTCGTGGATTATCTACATCTCCTTTATACCAACAAACGCTGCTCTCACTTGTACCAATGGTCAATCCAGATGGTGTAAGTCTCGTTTTGAACGGCCCGCCTGAAAATGAAACGTGGAGAAATAGAGTATTAGAACTTAATCGTGGCAGTACTGATTTTTCTGGCTGGAAGGCAAATATTAGAGGTGTCGATTTAAATGACCAATTCCCCGCTCGCTGGGAATTAGAAAAAGCAAGGAATCCTGGTCAGCCTGGACCACGAGATTATGTAGGTGAACATCCTTTATCTGAACCTGAAGCGGTTGCAATGGCAGATTTAACAAAAAGACGTGATTTTGCTCGAGTGCTGGCCTTTCATACTCAGGGTGAGGTTATCTATTGGGGGTTTGAAAACTTAGAGCCGCCAGAATCTGAAGTTCTTGTTAATGAGTTTGCAAGAGTTAGCGGATATCAGCCTGTTAAGACGATTGAAAGCTATGCAGGGTATAAGGACTGGTTCATCCAAGATTGGCGTCGGCCTGGATTTACTGTCGAGCTCGGTCAAGGAACCAATCCCCTCCCTCTCACCCAATTTGACGAGATTTATGAAGAGACGCTTGGAATCGTTCTTGCTGGTTTGTATATGTAAACTGTAATTTGCCTATTTCTAATTGAAATAGGTTTCTTTTTTATAAAAAATGTATTGGATATCTTTGGATGAAATAGTGGATAAGCGTGATCCGAGAGTAAATTCGGGTATCCGAGAGTAAATTGAGGCATCCGAGAGTAAATTCATGCATCCGAGAATAAATTCATGCATCCGAGAGTAAATTCATGCATCCGAGAGTAAATTCATGCATCCGAGAGTAAATTCATGCATCCGAGAGTAAATTCAGGCATCCGAGAGTAAATTGAGCTATCCGAGAGTAAATTCGGTTATCCGAGAGTAAATTGAGCTATCCGAGAGTAAATTCGGTTATCCGAGAGTAAATTGAGCTATCCGAGAGTAAATTCGGTTATCCGAGAGTAAATTTGGTTATGCGCCAGTAAGCTGGATATGCGCCAGTATTATATCGACCTAAAGTGACATACTTTTAGTAGATAAAATGCTTGTAGGGGGAATCAGCATGGGTTTGAATTTTCGTAAGAGCTTTAAAATAGCGCCTGGTGTAAGAGTGAATGTTGGAAAAAAAGGTGTTGGGCTTAGTGTTGGCGGCAATGGTCTAAGATACTCTGTAAACAGCAGCGGCAGGCGGACGACGACAGTTGGGATTCCTGGTTCAGGACTATATTATACAAGTTCATCTAAATCAAAGTCCAATAAGACCCCTGCCTACCAACGGAGAAATGAGTTAGCACGCATTCAAAGAGAACAGAGAAAAATGGAAGAGTTGGAGTATGCACGTTTTCAGGTAGAGCTTTATGAAAACAAACTTGACCAAATACGGTCCATTCACCATGAATGTGATGAACCTGTTGATTGGCAGGAGGTTTTCCGCCGCTCTCCTCCCTTCCAACCAGGGCAAGAAGGTCCGAACACAATCGCAGCAAGACAGAAACAACAATCCTACCGCCCGGGATTTTTTGACCGTTTATTAAACAAAGATGAAACAAAAATGCAGGAGCTTTATCAGGAAATTGAAAAAGCCAAACTACAGGACCAGGAATTGTTAAACGATTGGAATTATATGCACACAATCGCTGGAAGAATACTAAATCGAGATATAGATGCCTACTTTGAGGTAATCCAGGAATTTGATCCTCTTGATGATTTAGTGGGGTTTGGAAGTGGTTTCGAATTCGGTACCGATGATCCAAATGTCATCCATGTTTCCTTTGATGTTAATGCTCAAAATGTTGTTCCCGAAAAGGCATTATCGCTAACAAAGACCGGAAAACTATCTGAAAAGAATCTTTCTAAAACAGCCTATTATGATCTATACCAAGATTATGTAAGCAGCTGTGCATTGCGAATAGCGAGAGACATGTTTGCATTACTCCCCGTTTCCCTTGTATTTGTTCATGCGTACGAAGACAAATTAAATACAGCGACGGGTTATCAGGAAAGAGCAGCGATCCTCTCAGTTAAATACGATAGAATGACGCTCAATACATTAAACCTTTCCAATCTAGATCCTTCGGATGCCTTAACAAATTTTAATTACCAAATGAAATTCAAGAAAACACAAGGATTTGAAGAAGTGCATTTGGTACTATCCTAATAATTACAAGAAATAGCATTCGTACATGCCGTAAGAATAATATAATAGAAAAAAGAGTGTAATAAGGAAAAGGTGGAGCATGAATATTATATTATTTGACGGGATATGTAACCTTTGTAATAGCGGAGTCCAATTTATTATCAAAAGGGATTCAAAAGGTCATTTTAAGTTCGCCTCTATCCAAAGTGAAACGGGACAGAGGTTATTAAAAAAACACGGGGTTAGTAATAAAATAGACAGTATAATCGTCATTGAAAATGAAAAAATATATATAAAATCAGATGCGGCTTTACACATCTCCAAGTATCTTGATGGTTACTGGAAATACTTGATATGTTTTAAGGTCCTCCCCTCTGCTTTTAGAGATTTCCTTTATGATATCGTTGCAAAGAATCGTTATAAATGGTTTGGAAAAAAAGAGAGCTGTATGCTGCCCGCCTTGGAAACGAAAGCACGGTTTTTAGATTAAAAAAAATTTGCAAATATGGACATGTTCACTACATGCCTGTACAAGATTTACATATATTATATTAACCCATGATACAATACCTCCTTTAGAAAGTGGCCCCACCACTTTCTTTTTTTGTGCAAACAAAAAAGCACTGATGGGTGCTTTTTTAATTAGTTATGATTTTTGATAATTCAGTTCCCATATAATACCGAATGAATCCTGGACCCTTCCATATTTCGCACCCCAAAAAGTATCCTCTAATTCCATTAGCGGCTTCCCGCCTTTACAAAGAGCGTCATATAAATGTTGAATCTCCTCTTCACTTTCTGGTTCAAGTGTAAGCGAGATATTATTTCCTACAACTACTGACTGACCTGGGAAAGTATCTGAAAACATAAGCGAAATGTCACCTTTTGTTAACTTCGCATGCATGATTCGGTCCTCTGCTTCAGGTGGAGTAGGATAATCAGCTTCACCGAATGTTTGAACTCCTGTAATTTCCGCACCTAAGACATCCTTATAAAACTCCAAAGCTTGTTTCGCATTCCCGTCAAATGATAAATATGGTGTTAATTGCCCCTTCATAATAAACACACTCCTAAAATTTCAAATAATCCACAATATAGTATTTTTCCCTAAAGTGACTTTTTTAGACATAACACAAAAAATACCTTTGAACAGTGTCAAAGGCAAAAGGTGAGCTTAGTGGTCAAGGCTAAGCTCCAGTTTTAGGAGGTCTAAACTCAGAAGAATTTAAACAAGAACATCATAGCATTTTTAGAAAATTCTTTCAATAGTTTAAAGCGTTAAAGTTAAAAAGTTATGAACTTGTAATATTACCTCCTATTATTAGTAAATCATACTTTCTCTTCCATTATTTTCTTTAAAAATAAACAGTTGACACTCTTGTATATACAAGTTAGAATGTAAACGTAATCAAATAACTTGTATATACATGTTTTGGGTCGTAGTAGTGAAAACGTACACATTAATCTGTAAATACAAGTAAATAATAACTAGATAAAGAATTGGATAGTTCCAATTCCTACAGGGGGAATAAATAATGACGAAGTTCACTGAGTCAGCGAAAGAACTGCTCGAACACGTTGGTGGTAAGGAAAACATTGCTGCCGTTACCCATTGCGTAACGAGAATGCGCTTTGTTTTAAATGATCCTAGCAAAGCAGACGTAACAAAAATTGAAGCTATTAAACCTGTAAAAGGTACATTTACCCAAGCAGGACAATTCCAGGTAATCATCGGAAATGATGTTTCTACCTTCTATAATGACTTTGTTAAAGTTGCTGGTGTTAGTGAAGCAACGAAAGATGAAGCAAAAGTTGCTGCAAAGCAAAATATGAATTGGCTGCAACGAATGATTGCCCATCTTGCAGATATTTTTACACCGTTAATTCCTGCACTCGTTGTCGGTGGTTTAATCCTTGGTTTTCGAAACGTAATTGGTGATATAAAATTGCTTGAAGATGGGACGAAGTCAATCGTTGAAGTTTCTCAATTCTGGGCTGGAGTTCACGCCTTCCTTTGGTTAATTGGTGAAGCAGTATTCCACTTCCTGCCTGTCGGTATTACATGGGCTGTCGCTAGAAAAATGGGTGCAACACCAATTCTTGGTATTGTCCTCGGTATTACATTAGTATCTCCGCAATTACTAAATGCCTATGGCGTTGCAGGGGCGGAAGAAATTCCTACCTGGGATTTTGGTTTTGCTCAAATTGAAATGATCGGTTACCAAGCTCAAGTCATTCCTGCTATTTTAGCTGGATTCCTACTCTCTTTCTTAGAGTTAAGACTTAGAAAAATTGTTCCTAATTCAATCTCTATGATTGTTGTTCCATTCTTAGCGTTACTTCCAACTGTATTAATTGCACATACCGTATTGGGTCCTATCGGTTGGACAATTGGTTCTTGGATTTCTGATGTTGTATATACAAGCTTAACTTCAGCATTTGGCTGGTTATTTGCTGCTATCTTTGGTTTTGCTTATGCACCACTTGTTATCACAGGTTTACATCATATGACAAATGCGATTGACTTACAGTTAATGTCAGAGCTTGGCGGAACGAACCTTTGGCCAATGATTGCCTTATCAAATATTGCTCAAGGCTCTGCCGTTCTTGCAATGATCTACATTAATCGTAAAAATGAAGAAGAAAAGCAAGTTTCAATCCCTGCAGCAATCTCTTGTTACCTAGGTGTAACAGAGCCAGCGATGTTCGGTATTAACTTAAAATATGGCTTCCCATTCCTTGCAGCCATGATTGGCTCTCTTGCAGCAGCAGTTATTTCTGTAGGCAGTGATGTTATGGCTAACTCAATCGGTGTCGGCGGTCTTCCAGGATTCCTTTCCATCCAGCCGCAGCACATGATGATGTTCGCAATTGCTATGCTTACAGCGATTGTAGTTCCGTTCATCTTAACAATCATCTTTGCAAAAACAGGTATGAACAAATTTTCTTTTAAAAGATAAGACTCCAATTTAGGAGGGAGATCATCTCCCTCCTTTTCATTATTAGAGACTCAATAAATATAGGCAGGTGTTTTTTCATGTCAACGTCAACATCATGGTGGAAAAAAGCAGTAGTATATCAAATTTACCCAAAAAGTTTTAATGATACGACCGGTAATGGGACCGGTGATATCCAAGGAATTATTGAGAAGCTCGACTATTTAAAAGAGCTTGGTGTCGATGTTCTGTGGCTCACTCCGATTTATAAATCCCCTCAAAGAGATAATGGTTATGATATTAGCGACTATTACAACATTCAAGAAGAATATGGTACGATGGAAGACTTCGACCAGCTTCTTTTTGAAGCACATCAGCGCGGAATCAAAATCATTATGGATATTGTCATCAACCATACCTCCACTGAACATGAGTGGTTTAAGCAAGCGCAATCCTCAAAAGACAATCCATACCGCGATTTTTATATATGGAAAGATGGGAAAGACGGCCTCCCTCCTACCAACTGGGAATCCAAATTTGGCGGCTCAGCTTGGCAATGGGATGAAACAACAGGTCAATACTACCTCCATTTATTTGATGTTACCCAGGCAGATTTAAACTGGGAAAATCCAAAGGTACGTCAAGCGTTATATGAAATGATGCACTTTTGGCTGAAAAAAGGTGTAGATGGTTTCAGACTTGATGTCATCAATTTAATCTCAAAAGATCAACAGTTTCCTGAAGATGACAGTGATGGACGTAAATTCTATACAGATGGACCAAAAATACATGAGTACCTCCATGAAATGAACCAAGAGGTTTTTTCAAAATATGACATCATGACGGTTGGGGAAATGTCTTCTACTTCTATTGATAATTGCATTCGCTATACCAACCCGCGTGAGGAAGAACTCAATATGACGTTCAGCTTCCATCATTTAAAAGTGGATTATCCAAATGGAAATAAGTGGACGAAGGCGGATTTTGATTTCCAAGCATTAAAAAACATTCTGTCAGATTGGCAGGTAGAAATGAATAAAGGCGGCGGCTGGAATGCCCTCTTTTGGTGCAACCATGATCAGCCTCGTGTGGTCTCAAGGTTTGGTGATGATCAAAAGTTCCATAAAGAATCAGCAAAAATGCTTGCAACAACGATCCATATGATGCAAGGAACTCCTTATGTTTATCAAGGAGAAGAGTTCGGAATGACCAATCCGAAGTTTGACAAGATTGAAGATTACCGTGATGTCGAGTCCTTAAATATGTTTGAAATTCTGAAAAAGGAAGGAATGTCAGAACAAGAGATTATTGAGATTTTAAAACAAAAATCTCGTGATAATTCCCGAACTCCAGTCCAATGGAATTCTAGCAAACACGCTGGATTTACAACAGGTACTCCATGGATTCATACAGCTGCTAACTATCAGGAAATTAACGCAGAAATCGCGATGAAGGATGCGAACTCAGTGTTCTATCATTATCAAGAACTCATCCAGCTGCGGAAAGAATATGATGTGATTACGAACGGGGATTATGAATTGATTTCCAAAGACCATGAAGCTATTTTCGCTTTTGTACGCAAAACCGAAAATGAAATGCTGTTGGTTATTAATAATTTTTATGGAAAAGCCACGACCTATACTCTTCCAGAGAAGTTTGAATTTGATGGCATGTCAAAGGGTGTGTTACTCTCAAATTATGAGGACTCAGCACCACTCGCCAAAGAAATACCTTTAAGACCATATGAGTCCATTGTTTATCATCTGAAAAAATAATGGGAGATTTTTATGACAAACAAGTATCAAATGATCTTTAATAATATTGTGGATGAGATAAAAAGCGGGAAAATACCGCCGAACTCCCTTCTCCCCTCTGAAAATGAATTGAAGGAAGAGTACGATACATCTAGAGAAACAATAAGAAAAGCATTAAACCTGCTTGCTCAAAATGGTTATATTCAAAAAGTCAGGGGCAAAGGGTCAATTGTCATCGACATCAATAAGTTTGATTTTCCAGTATCAGGATTGGTGAGCTTTAAAGAACTTGCTGACAAAATGGAGAAAAAACCCCGGACGATTGTAAATGAGCTATCACTCATTCTTAAGCCTGATGCTTATATTAAGCAACAGCTGCAGCTTTCAGGCAAGGAGCAAGTATGGAAAATCGTTCGTACCCGTGAAATTGGCAGTCAGAGAATCATTCTTGATAAGGATTATCTTGCAGCAAAATTTGTTCCATCTATCACAGAAGAAATTTGTGAAGACTCCATATATGCTTATTTGGAGAATGAATTAAACTTGAAGATTAGTTTTGCAAAAAAGGAAATTGTCGTGGAGGAACCAACGGCCGAAGATCGTTCATTTTTAGACTTGGATGGTTTTTACAATATTGTTGTGATCAAAAACTATGTTTATCTAGAGGACGCTTCCCTTTTTCAATATACAGAATCAAGGCATCGACCAGACAAATTTCGTTTTGTTGATTTTGCACGGCGATCACAGTAAAAAACCTCAAAGTAATTTGAGGTTTTTTCTCTTTTATTATTTTTTCAATACAGCCACAACAAAGAGATCTTTATAAAAATGCTCTACCCTCTCTATCTTTAACCCCTGATTGGTAAATGCCTTTAACGTTTCACGATTTAAGCAGCAGCCATCACAGATTTTTTTCCAAAATGGTGTTAAACTTTCCTGTAGTTTACTAAGAAAATTGTTTTCCATCTTTACGTGTTCAAACAGCAGGATTTTCCCATCTGGTTTGCACACTCTTTTAAGCTCCTGAATCGCCTTGTCAACATTTGGGATTGTGCAGAACACCAACGTAGCCACTACGGTATCAAATGTATGATCTCCAAAAGGCAGATTTTCCGCACTCGCATGAACAATTTCTATTGGTACCACAGCCGATTTCTGTTTGGTTAACGATCGGTCAATCATAGGCTGACTTGGTTCGATGGCGGTAACAGTATCAACATTGCTATACAATGGAAAATTAATCCCCGTCCCTGATCCAAGTTCAAGCACCCTCCCACTCGCTCCCTTTAGTAACTCTCTGCGAATCCTCTTAAATTTATTCTGTTCCAAGGGAATCATAAAAAAATCATACCATTTTGCAAATGTACTGCTCATTTTTGTTCAACTCCAAATTGTATAATACTCGGATAATAATCCAATCCATTTCCGCCTTTTAAACATATTGTAATAAAAAAGGTGGACGAGGTGTTGAAATGAAAGATCACCAAACAGTCATATCCATTTTTGGAAGTGCTGGCGGGGTGGCGAAATCCGTACTTTCAATTTTTAATCAATCTGTTTTGAATACTAAAGACCCTATTCATACTATCATATCGCAGAGTTCCATACACATAATCGACATTAAACAAAAGGAACCTTTGTATTATCAAAATCTTTTTCCGAATTTAACAGCACAAATGGCCTATCATCAATTTGACCTAAAGGATAAGGTCCAGTTGTTAGACCATTTATCCAGTACCAAAACAGATATTGTTATAGATGTCTCTTGGGCCGATACTGTTGAAATGCTGCAATGCTGTGATCAACTGGGAATCAAATATGTAAATTCTGCTTTGGAAAACACCTATATCGATGATAATGAAGATCAATTTGCGGGTTTTCCACTCATTGAACGAATTCGCTATTTTGAAAAGTATAAAGATACGTTCAAAAATACTACAGCCATTGTTTGCTCTGGAATGAATCCAGGGGTGGTACAATGGATGGCGTTTGAACTTATGAATCAAGATAGTAATGAAAAACCATTGGGCTGCTATATCGTTGAGCACGATACCTCTTTTTTTAAGGATAAGTCACAGGCAAAAAAAGACGTAATATATACAACTTGGTCTCCGGAATGCTTCCTGGATGAAGCCATTTTATGCTATCCGATGTTCATGAAGAATCATACCCCTCTATTTCTATATGAAGATGTCTATAACATCGAATTTAAAGTGACATTAGGGAACAAACAGTTTTACGGATGTTTAATGCCACATGAAGAAGTTTATACGTTGGGAAAAATGTACGATATGGAGAGTGGTTTTTTATATAAGGTGAATGACCATACCACCAAAATAATTCGCAATCATTTAGACAACAGTGATGATTTGTGGGACTTTGAAATGAAGGTTCTGGACCCTCTAGAGGCACCGCTTACTGGTGAAGATCTTGTTGGTGTTTTGCTGGTCTATCAAGATAAGGAACGTTACATGTATAATGTTTTGGAGAATGAAAGAATCTTTGCTCAATATAATACAAATGCAACCTACTTCCAGGTTGCTTGCGGTATCTATGCCTCCCTATCCGTCCTGCTGCTCGATCAAATTCCAAAAGGGGTTTTCTACGTGGACGAGCTATTACAAAAAACGAACAATCATTATGGTCAATATTTAACCGGCTATATGACGGATTTTGTAATTGGTGAAAATAACAAAAGCGATGGAATGCTTTTAAAACGAATGAGAGAATTTCATGATTAAAATTAGCTTGGAAAGCCACTCTCCAAGCTATTCCTTTTATTTCGACCAAATTGAGAATATTTTCCTTCGTGTTTCCATGTATAATAAGTACAGATAATGTATGACTGGAGGAGATAGTATATGGAAAATATTATTAAGGAGTTTCTTAGTATTCCAACTACCTGCATTTCAGACGCCGTGGATGGTTTAAATAATTTGCACCCAGCTATTAAACCACTAAAGGATGAGTACAAACTTGCAGGTAGAGCATTTACTGTAAAAATTCCCGTTGGTGAAAATCTTTCTGTTCTAAAAGCGATTTCTGAGGCAAAACCGAGTGATATTTTAGTAGTAGACGCAAAAGGAGACCAATACAGAGCAATTGCTGGGGATTTTGTTGTAGGTATGGCACAAACATTGGGAATCGGTGGATTAGTAGTCGATGGTGTTATTCGAGATATCGCAGGAGTTAAGGCACTAAATTACCCTGTTTTTTCAAGGGGAACAACAGTGGCAGCCAGCGGTAAAGCAGGTGTTGGTGAAGTGAATGTACCTATTTCATGCGGAGGTGCTCCTGTAAACCCTGGGGATATCATTGTTGGTGATGCAGACGGGGTAGTCGTAATTCCTCAAGCGAGGGAACAAGAGATTTTGGCTAATTCCCTAGCGAAAATAAAAAAAGATGAAGCGAGAGAAAAAAGTATTTCCGGAAATCCTGAAGCAATACGAAAACATCTATCTCAATTACTATCTAAGTAAGAAATTACTTTCTCATAATCCTGAAAAGTTTACCAATCCAAAGGAAGAACCTCCCTGCCCAGCGAATGACTCCATGAAATAGTACTTCCACAAAAAAACTAAGAATTAATTCAAAAATAATGTGCATACAGGGATCCCGTCCTAAAAGGTTTTTACCTTTTATTCTTAACAATTTTAACTTCATTAGTCAATGGAAAAAGGTATTGGTCTGTTATGAACCAATACCTTTCTTAGTACTCTAATTATTGTTGATCCCATAAATAGTCTACTACTGCTTGGTACCTTCATCCCCATTTGAATTATCACTATCTGCTGTTTCTTCGGCTGCAGGATCCTCACTAACAGTCTTTTCGTCATCATTACTACAAGCAGCTAATACTCCTAGCAGCAACAAAAAGAATATAATACTTAAAATCTTCTTCAAGCTCCCACACCTCTTTTCTATTTTGTTCAATAATAAAAATAATGTAGAAGGAAATATGGACTAATTTAAGTTCAAAGCTAATAAAATAGAATACACGTTCGATGAGGAGGAGAGGATCTTGGGTAAACAGAATGATTCCTTCATAACAGATGAGATGTTGGTTAAATATTATGAGTTGAATAAGAAGAAAAAGGAAATTGAGTTGGAAATGAACGAATTAAAGGACACCTTCCATGAGTATTTCAATAAGCTAGTCGGTCCAAATAATAAGGCTGAAATTACGATAAAAGGTTACAAATTACAGCGCCAAGTGAGAAAAATTGAAAAATATAAGGAAGATGAAACGGTTAAAAGGTTAGAGGAGCTGCAAATGAACGACCTCCTTCAAGTTGTAAAAAAACCTGATGAATCCAAAATAAAATCAGCTCTTCAACTAGGATTAATAGATGAAAAGAATTTAGAGGGATGTATTGTCACATCCTACTCCCCTGCCATATCGGTAAAAACCTTAGCTCCAAGGTAAGCGAATGAGTCATTTGCCGTTTTTTATATGTCTAATGGCTTTTTCTACCTTTAATATATAACGAACGAAATTATGTAAAATACACCTACTCCCTCTTTTAAACTTATACTATTTCTGCTAAATTTATAGAATGGTTGGTTTGGGAGGGATATTTTTGAGTACACGTAGTATAGTTTTGTCTTATCCACGGACAAAGGGAATTATTTTAGTTCTGATGGCAGCCATTTTTTGGGGTGTTTCGGGTACTGTTGCTCAATATTTATTTCATCAACAAGGCTTCAGTACAAACTGGCTTGTGGTTACGCGCCTTCTTATTGCTGGAGTGGGTTTACTATTTTTTTCCCGAATAGTTGGGAAACAAAATATATGGATAGTTTGGAAAAATAAAAACGATCTTTTACAACTCGTGTTATTCGGCATTGTTGGTATGCTGGGTGTCCAATATACGTATTTTGCAGCCATAGAACACGGGAATGCCGCAACAGCCACTGTTTTACAATACTTAGCTCCAGTGCTTATTGCCCTCTATTTATGCATTCGAGCAAGGTCCCTGCCCGTTAAACATGAGGTAATTGCAATCATATTTGCGCTGTGCGGTACCTTTCTGCTGGTTACAAAAGGTAATATTCAAAATCTAGCGATATCTGGACCTGCCTTTGCATGGGGAATCTTATCTGCCTTTGCGCTGGCATTTTATACGCTGTACCCAAGTAGAATACTATCAAAATGGGGAACCATATTAACGGTAGGCTGGGGTATGTTGATTGGAGGAATAGGCTTCAGCTTTATCCATCCTCCCTGGAAGTTCGAAGGTAATTGGTCACTACCCTCTTTTACGGCAGTCGTTTTTGTGGTGATCTTTGGAACCTTACTGGCCTTTTTGTTCTATATGGAAAGTATGAAATACATAAAGGCTTCAGAAGCAAGCTTATTAGCATGTGCAGAACCGTTATCAGCGGCATTCTTATCGGTGGCTTGGCTTCATGTTCCATTTAGTGCAGTAGAATGGATGGGTGCCCTTTCTATTATTGCAACTATATTTATATTATCCGCAGTAAAACGGGAATGACGAAAGGCCATCTAAAAGACAGATGGCCTTTTCTCTATGATTATCTTACTCTTGCAAAACCAAATCCTGAAGCATAGTCGTCTCCAGTTGCTGATCCGTATCCACCCTTAATATCATATAATTTTGCTCTTCTTTGTAACTCCGAACGAAGCTGTGCATGTGTCCATGATAAATTAGATGACCATATTTTTGCTGCTAATCCTGATACGTGAGGCGTTGCCATTGAAGTTCCGCTGATTGTGTTATAGTTTCCATCGTACCATGTGGATTGGATGTCTTTACCTGGAGCTGAAATTTCTATATCTCTTTCGTGAATGACAAAGTCAGCATCAGTTGATGGATTTCCGCGAGATGAAAAATTAGCTACACGGTAAGTACCATTCTGTTGGACATTTTCTAAAGCTGCCACGGCTACGGCATTCTTCAGTGCCCCTGGATATCCAATGGTATTCGCACTATATCCATCGTTACCTGCAGCGGCAACGACAAGCGTTCCCTTGCTATAAGCATAATCTACTGCACTAGCAATCATGGAGTCTTTACCTGCAGAACCTAAAGACATAGAAATAATAACTTTAGAGCCTGTTCTAACGGCTTCATCGGCAGCATGACGAATCGCTCCAGCAATATCATCTGAGTATCCTGAACCACTGTCTGTTAATACCTTATATGCCCATAACTTAGCCTGCGGTGCAACACCGTAAATCCCTAATCCATCAGATGCTCCGTGTGCAAGAGCAGAGCCTGCTACATGTGTTCCATGTCCGTTTCGATCTGTACAGGTTCCATTTACTAGTGCCGATGAGGATTGTGTAAAGTCTTTACATTGTTCACCGCTTCCTGCTAAATCATAATGATTAATATAAACCCCAGTATCTAGAACTGCAATCTTAATTCCCGCTCCGCCTGAAGTACTTGTAATATTGGGATCATTGTAAATGGCTTGCATACCCCAGGGTGTCCGGTCACTAGGCAGGGATGTAATAGCGGTTGTACCAATTTTTTCTTTTGAAGCGTTTTCAATTCTGTCCAGTTGAACCTCTGGTACATTTTCAATTGTTAAATTCTTATTTTTTAGTAATGCTTGATATTGCTTCGCATTCACCGTTGCGGAATAGCCTTCAGCACCAAAATCCCAACGAACCCCTGTATTTTCTTTTGCTTTTGCCTTTTCTGCATTTGGTCCTTTAATGATAACTCGGTATGTTTCCTTCGAATCTGATACCTCACCATATGCCGCTGAGGCAAACAGTGAAGCTCCCATTGTTAACGCTAGTAATGCTGAGGCAATCTTTCTTTTCTTTCGCATCTTATTTCCCCTCTTCTACTTTTTTTATGTACAGCTTTTCTACGGCTGTAATATTGAGTTTATTTAGAAATTTCTAATTAATCAATATATTGTTTGCTATGGATAGTTGGGAAATAATTTGGGGTAATTGCTTTGTACTTTAGTCCCTTTTGATACAAAAAAGACCTCCAATTTATGAAGGTCTCTCCCATTTAATAGTCTATTCCTTTAAGTCCTCAATTGAATCGATATCCATATACGCAGGAACTACTAATCCTAGCTTGGTACCTTTTAGGTTTTCTCCCAAATCCTCAAATTCACCCTCATACTTATCATAGTAATCTGCATGTGTGGATGGCAGCCAGCCAGCCACGTGAGCGTCTAAACTTCCATCTGCAACACCAGTCCACATTGGTCCTGCTTCTACTTGAGTAAGTGTTACGTCATAGCCTAAATCTGTCAGCACTTTACCAATCACATTTGTACTGGCAATTTCACTATCCCAGGCAACATACCCAAGCTTGATTTTTTCTCCAGCACCCTTCTCTACTCCATCAGTCCATTCAGTAACTTTATCAGCATTTTCCTCTACCCATTTAGCCGCTGCAGCTTCAGGATCTTCTCCGTTAACAATATCATTCATAACTACATTCATATCATCAGGGGTCCAATTAAACTTATCCAAGACTTGATAGGCACCTGGAAGATCGTCCTTTAAGCCATTTCTTGCGATACTATGAATATTTTCATCTTCACCAAAAACACCTTTTGGATCCTCTAAGTATTTTAAATCGAATGAAGCAAATTTCCAATGCGGTGTCCAGCCAGTAACAATAATAGGTTCCTCTTTTTCATACGCCTTTTTTAATGCTGCAGTCATAGCAGCACTGGAGCCTTCGACAAGAGTCCAATCCTCTAAGGCATACTCCTCAACAACTTTGGCAGAAGCCTTCATAAGACCGGCACCTGGATCAATTCCAATAATCTCGTAATCTACCTTTTCTCCTACTGAACCTGACTCGTTACTCGTTTTGTCTGAGCCGCAAGCTGCAAGGCCTACTGTTAATAATGCTGCCGATAATGTTACCATCCATTTTTTATTCATTTTAAAAAGTTCCCCCTTGTTTTTTACTTTTTCCAATATTTTGAGTGATTCGGTCGAGAATAATCGCAATCACAACGATTGATAACCCTGCCTCAAACCCTCTGCCGATTTGAATTTGTGTGACGGCGCGGTATACATCTGCACCTAGACCTGGTGCACCAACCATTGAAGCGATAACCACCATTGATAAGGCGAGCATAATACTTTGATTGATTCCCGCCATAATCGTGGGCATCGCTAGCGGCAGCTGTACTTTTAATAATCTTTGGCTGGTTGTGGAGCCAAATGCTTCTGTTGCTTCAATAATATCTGCTGGTACTTGTTGAATACCTAAGATCGTTAAACGAATGGTCGGCGGCATGGCAAAAATGACGGATGCCACGACACCTGGAACAACACCGATATTAAAAAAGAAAATAGCAGGAATTAAGTAGACAAAAGCCGGCATGGTTTGCATAAAGTCAAGAACAGGTACCACTACATTCTTGACCATTTGTTTTTGTGAAGCCCATATCCCCATAGGAATCCCTAATAAGATGGAGATAAATACAGCGGTTAACACAAGTGCAAGTGTCTCAAGCATGGGCTCCCAGTAACCAAGGTTATCTACTAGAAATAAACCAATTAATGTAAATAGACCAATACCTTTATTCGAAACCTTCCATGCAATGAGCGTTAATAGAATGATAAATATATAGGATGGTATAAAACCAAATCCAGCCACCATCCCTTCTACTACCGACTCTAAAATGATGGTGACCCCATCAAAAGCTACTTCCAAGTTTGTCGTCAGCCAATTAACAAAATCATCTACCCAAAGTGCTATTGGGAGTTTCGGGAGCCATTGTTCCATGTAATTTTCACCTCCTTGCCTAATTGACCTGCCGCTGCCTCAGACTTTGCGGTATGTATCTGGTTGATATCCTGGTTGTTTCCTGCTAATGCACCAATGACCGCTCCCCTGACTAGAATTCCTTTTAGTCTGTTGGTTTCATCAACGACGGCAACGGGTATGGAGGCTGTTGAGACTTTATCGAATAAATCAGTAAGTAACGTATCCGGTGAAACCGTCGTTACCTCCTCTTTTAAAATATCCGTTAAACCTTGGCGGTTCTCGATTGCCTGATTTGCCTCCGCGGCAGTTATGGCACCAAGTAAAGTTTTCTTCTTATCAACGACATAAATACTCGAAATTCCTAGGTCTTTCATGATTTGAAGCGCAACCCTCGGACCTTTTTCAATCGAAACCGTTTCCGCTCGTTTCATGACATGACCGGCAGTCAAGACTTTAGATAAGTCGACATCTTCTACGAATCTCTCAACATAGTCGTTTGAAGGGTTCATAAGTATTTCTTCAGGCGTCCCAATTTGGACAATTACCCCGTCTTTCATTAAAGCAATGCGGTCTCCAATTCTTAGTGCCTCATCTAAGTCATGCGTGATGAACACAATCGTTTTTTTCATCGATGATTGAAGGTCAAGAAGTTCATCCTGCATATCTTTTCGGATCAACGGATCTAACGCACTAAATGCCTCGTCCATTAGTAAAATATCAGAGTCATTTGCTAACGCCCTTGCTAAACCAACTCTTTGCTGCATCCCGCCGCTTAATTGTTTAGGATATTGATGTTCGTACCCTTCAAGGCCAACCAGCTTTAATGCGTCCATTGCTTGTTGTGAACGGGTTTCTTTCTGTATACCCTGCACCTCCAAGCCATACTCTACGTTCTCGAGAATGGTTCGATGAGGAAGAAGGGCAAACTTTTGAAATACCATACTAATTTTCTTACGGCGAACCTCTCTTAACTGTTCTTTATTCATTTTTACAATATCCTCACCATCAATGAACACTTCCCCAATGGATGGATCAATAAGTCGATTAATCATCCGAACAAGCGTTGACTTTCCGCTTCCGGACAAGCCCATAATGACAAAAATCTCACCGGCTTTTACTTCAAAGCTAGCTTTACTTACACCAACTGTTGCTCCGGTTTTCTTTAAAATAGCATTCTTTGTTTCACCTTCATTTAACAGTTGAATCGCCTTTTTGGACTTTCCGAATACTTTTGTAACATTTTGAACCTTAATTTTTATTGGATTACTAGTCATATGTGCCCCCTATCTACCTATGCTGTCTGTCACCGATTGTTAAAATCTTACCCTACTATTGTAGTACCAATTTCATGTTACAAGCAAAGTTGTTAATTGGTCATATTTGGTCATAAAGTACGTACAGAAAAAACTGTACGTACAGATTACACAATATCCTTAGGATTCCTTAAAAATGCTTCCATATCCTGCTTATGTGAGTTCTTTACATTTTATTGAAACATGGTAGTCTAATAAAAGGACACGTAAAGAATAGGTGTGATGAACAGGATGAACGGAGAAAAAGAGCTGGAAATTGCTCGTGAACGAGTAATAGATGCGATTTCTAAAAATATGAATTTATATGGAGTTACGGAATCCATTGGCCGATTATATGGGGCTTTATATTTTCAAGAGGGACCATTAACACTAGATGAAATGAAGGAAGAACTCGGGATGAGTAAGACGAGCATGAGTACATCGGTACGTAGTTTATTGGAGTTAAAGATGGTGGGAAAGGTTTGGAAAAAAGGGGTAAGGAAAGATCTTTACCTAGCAGAAGCAGATTGGTATCAAACCTTTATTGATTTTTTCACTATAAAGTGGCGAGCAGGAATATCACTGAATATTTCCGCTATGCAAAAATCCCTATCTGAAATCCAACCCCTTTTAAATAATGAACAAGTAGAACCTCATATAAAAGAACAAGCAAAGATAGATATCGAAAAGCTAACATCCGCAATTGAATATTACGACTGGCTCAACCGATTGGTAGATAGCTTTGAATCCAAGGAGATTTTTGAATTCATCCCTAAAGGGGAGAACAAAAAAACGGAGAAATCATAAGATTTCTCCGTTTTTTTGTCTTCTATTATGATAAGAAAGTTTGTACTAAGACGGCTAAAACAAATATTGATAGAATAATGCTTATAAATCCACGACGTTTTCTTCCGTTTTTAAGTTCATCTAAACCGCCAACTAATATAAAGGCGCTCAAACTCAACATCATAATGGGTTGTGCAGTGAAATTCTTTGTGATTAACCCGAATCCAGCTAATAATAAAACTACAATTCCTAATCCAATTCTTAGTTTCTTAAACAAGGTTGATCCCTCCTGTTTCTATTGTACAATACTAAACTAGAAGAACAATAAAAAGCTGCCATTTGACAGCTTTTCCCTTGTATCTATTCTGATAATTTACGATATTGGCCGCCGAAATATAACAACGGTTCTCCTTCATTTACCATAAGGTCTGTAACCTCACCGATAAATAAAATGTGGTCGCCAGCCTCAACCTCGTTATAAAGATTACATGTCATGTTTGCAAGCGCTCCTTGAATAACGGGTAAATCTCCAAATTGTTCAAAGCTATATGGAGTTTCCTCTTTTATTTGTCCGGCAAAACGCATCGATTCTGTTTGTTGTTCGGCGGATAAGAAGCTAACACCGAATTTTTTTGATTGTTGGATAAGTGGAAGCATTCTTGCTCTTTTATCAATAGATACAAGTATAAGTTTAGGACTTAACGAGACAGATACGAAAGCATTCGCTGTCATTCCATGTGCTTCCCCATTGACCTCGGTTGAAACAACGGTAATGCCCGTTGCAAATTTCCCCATTGCATTTCGAAAAAAACGATCATCCATTCCCAACACCCCTATTCTTTTTTGTCCTTCTCTGATTGATCATTATGTGTTCGTTTACCTAAAGAAAAGCACTCTTCCATAATTTTATTATCTTTAGTATCAAGTGTCTAATATTATGATTTTAATTGCTGATTGACTTTTTTGAAAATTTAAAATAGTATCGGAGTATATTACTTTCTGGAGGAAAAATAATGAAGTTCGATGTAATCGTTGTTGGTGCTGGTCTCGCTGGTTTAGTCGCAACAGCTGAGCTGGCAGATGCAGGTAAGAAAGTACTTCTACTCGACCAAGAACCAGAGGCTTCACTTGGTGGACAGGCTTGGTGGTCCTTTGGCGGCTTGTTTCTTGTTGATTCTCCTGAACAACGCAGAATGGGAATAAATGATTCGCGTGAGCTCGCATGGCAAGACTGGTTAGGAGCTGCAGGATTTGATAGAGAAGAAGATGAAGATTTATGGGGTAAAAAATGGGCAGAGGCATATGTCGACTTCGCTGCGGGTGAAAAACGTGAGTGGTTGTATAATATGGGCGTTCGCTTCTTCCCTGTTGTCGGTTGGGCTGAGCGTGGAGGTTATCTGGCTGAAGGGCATGGGAATTCTGTCCCGCGGTTTCATATTGTATGGGGGACTGGTCCAGGAATTGTCCAGCCGTTTGAAAAAAGAGTTCGCAAAGCCATGGCTTCTGGTTTAGTGGATTATCATCCGCGTCATCGGGTTAATTCCTTCCTCACCGAAAATGGCGCTGTCGTTGGTGTCAGTGGTTCTATCCTCGTCGCTAGTTCTGCTGCCCGCGGGGAGAAAAGTTCCCGTGAAATAATTGGAGACTTTGAGTTTAGTGCACAGGCGGTTATTGTAACAAGTGGTGGAATCGGCGGTAATCATGAATTAATAAGGAAAAATTGGCCAGCACGTCTAGGGCAGGCACCGAAAAAAATGATTTCTGGTGTTCCTGACCATGTTGATGGAAGAATGTTAGAAATTACTGAAAATGCAGGCGGTCGAATCGTGAACCGTGATAGAATGTGGCATTATACGGAAGGAATAAAAAACTATGATCCGGTGTGGAGTAATCACGGTATCCGCATACTTCCAGGTCCCTCTTCTATTTGGCTTGATGCAAAAGGAAAACGTTTTCAAGCTCCTAATTTCCCAGGGTTTGATACATTAGGTACTCTGGAGGCAATCCAGAATACAGGCTATGATTATTCTTGGTTTATCTTAACTGAAAAAATAATAGAGAAAGAGTTTGCCCTTTCAGGCTCTGAGCAAAACCCTGACTTAACGGGGAAAAGTATTAAAAAAGTCTTATCCCGTATTCTCCCAGGACCGACTGCTCCAGTAAAAGCCTTTATGGATAAAGGTGAAGACTTTGTCATTGCAGACAATTTGACCAAGCTTGTCGAGGGTATGAATAAGCTTACGGGAGTAAAGCTTATTAATCTTGAGGATCTGGAACGGCAAATTGCTGCTAGAGATCGCGAGATGGATAATAAATTTACAAAGGATCTGCAAATCACGGCCATTCGTGGGGCTCGCAACTATCTTGGTGACAAGCTAATTCGTGTTGCCTCCCCTCATAAAATACTTGATCCTAAGAATGGACCTTTGATTGCCGTTCGCTTAAATATTGTTAGTCGAAAAACACTTGGCGGGCTGCAGACGGATTTATCTGGCCGCGTATTAGACACTGCCGGCAGCCCTGTTCCAGGTCTATATGCAGCTGGAGAGGTTTGTGGATTTGGAGGCGGTGGTGTGCACGGATATCGCGCTCTTGAAGGAACTTTTCTCGGCGGCTGCCTATTTACCGGAAGACAGACTGGCCGTGCACTTGTAAAAGAATTATAGAATTGTTTTTTTAGATAATAATAGAAGGATTATTTTATAGGAATGAAGAATTTTGTAGGTATAAACGAGGGTGAGGTGTTCAAAACATGGATAGCAGTTCTAGTTGTATCGGTTTATGCTCTAAACCGAATGTAGTGATTCCTTATAAAAATAAATTAGCACCTCTTTTCATCCGGCAAGGACTTTTTTCCCTATTACCTCAGGAAACAGAGCATATTTATGTGATTGGAATTGGCTCTAGTCGAATTAACGGCGATAGTCTTGGTCCTTTTGTGGGATCCCTGCTAAAGAATAGCTTTCCTGAACGCTTAACTGTCCTGGGAAATCTGCAGTCACCCTTGGATGCTGCGACTCTCTCGCCTGAATTATCTACTTTCACGTTTCGAAAGAATAGTTTTATTATCGCGGTGGATAGTGTTTTAGGTAATAAAGAAGTAGTGAACTCCATTGTGCTTAAGGATGGACCGATGGTTCCTGGCATAGGCCTGGGAAATAAGCTTCCGCCCATTGGTGATTGCAGTATAACTGGAGTTGTCCTCGAGAATGATCCTGACTTGAAAAATTCTCTATTATGTACTGACCTGAATCTAATCTATACAATGGCAACTTCCATAGCAAAAGGAATCTCACTTACGATCAGGCAATATTTCAAATATCCCTCTGATCAACAAATTCTACTAACTAGTTAAAGAGCATCATAATCGATGCTCTTTACTTTCTTTATGCTTGAATTTCCCCATCAATGATGGTCATTTCAATGTCGGTTTCTAATAGTTCGTCAGGGTTTTCCATTGCAAACAAATTCTTTGAGTAAACCGTCATGTCCGCTAACTTACCTCTTGAAATCGTTCCCTTAATGGCTTCTTCATTTGTTGCAAATGCACCACCGATGGTAAATAGTTTCACTGCTTCTATCATAGAGAGTTTCTGCCCCTCATTCCAACACTCTTGTTTACCAGGAGTTTTACGTGTTACGGCCGCATGAATGCCTAGTAATGGATCCACGGGTTCTACCGGAGCATCAGATCCGCCGGCACAGATGACCCCATTCGTTAATAAGGATTTCCATGCATATAAATAGGGTTCCCTCTCCTTCCCTATCCGATCGATTATCCATGGATAATCCCCCACAACAAACCTTGGCTGAATATCCGCAACGATGCTTGGATGGGCTAAACGGGAAATTAAATCCTCTCTGACCAATGAAGTATGGATAATTCGATCACGGTAATTCACCTTTGGAAATTGATCAAGGATATCAAGAACATTTTCCAACGCCTTATCGCCGATTGTATGTACTGCTATCGGCATGGATTGATCTCTTGCATCTTTAATAATGTTAAAAAGAACTTCCTCCGTTTGCATGGATTCTCCGTATTGACTTGGTTCATCATGATATGGCTCTGACAGCAAAGCTGTTCTTCGTCCAAAAGCCCCATCCGCAAAGATTTTTATCGCACCAATTTGTAGTTTCTCATTTCCAAAACCAGCAACCATTCCATTTTCCTTTAATGCAGACAGATAAGGATAATCAATCAAAAGATTACAGCGTAATCCTTTTCCCTCATGGTTAAGCAATTCGTCATACATCCGATAGGTTTGGTGAAGGCCGCCTAAGTATGCAGGATCATTGGTATGTACGCTGGTTAATCCTTTTTTGATGGCAAATTTCATCGCATCACCCAGCCCATTTTTTAATTCTTCATAGGTTTTATCTGGGATATGTTTGGTTACTAACTGGGAAGCAGACTCCAGCAGCAGTCCTGCAGGCTTTTTTGTATGTGGATCCAAAACCACACTTCCACCCATTGGTACTTCAATAGAAGGATGATACTGACTCATTTCTAGTGCTTTACTATTTACTAAAAATGCATGATAGCAGATCCTTTTTAAGTAAATAGGACAATGAGGTGCCACATAGTCTAATTCTTCAATAGTAGGAATGGATCCTTCTGTAAAAAGATTCTCATCCCAGCCCATACCAATTAACCATTTACCTGGAGCAACAGTATCCGCTTTTTGCTTTATTTTATCGAGCATTTCAGATTTTGATGTTATCCCTGTTAAATCTAAGTCTAAGAAATTAAAGGCAACACCTGACATGTGTAAGTGGCTGTCAATCAGTCCTGGAGTAACCATTTTCCTCTGCAGATCAATGACTCTTGCTCCAGCTCTTCCCCATTGCAGGCTCATTTCTTGATGTGAACCTAAATCTAAGATTCTGCCATTCTCCACTACAACCGACTCAACCACAGGTTCCTTGGGATCAAGTGTATAGATTAACCCATTTGTATATATTGTCTTTGACACATAGCCCCCACCTTGTACTTTATTGTAATCTTAAAGACATTATAAATGAAATTTCATATAGAGTGGTAGGATTGTTCTCCAATTCACCCTCTAACTTGAGTTTGGGTAACAATCACTCTCGGATTTTTACCCAATTTTCTAGCTCACCCTAGTTAGAGTCACAAATATACTTGGATTGTGACCCAACCTTTAACCAAATCCTAGTTTCAGTCACAATTATTCTTGGATTTTCCTTTTTTAATGATAATGAGTCATAAATGACCCAGCCTAACTAGTAAAAGATAGAAATCGGTCTTATAAAGGAAGAATATAGCAAAATAGGAAAAGAGCCCTGATAAGGGCTCTTTATTATTATACAAGCATTTGGAACAATGTGCTGTCCTTATTGATTTCTCTAAAATCAAACCCTTTTGCTTTAATTCTCTCCATTAATGGGAAATAATCATTCTTAGACTTTAACTCAATTCCGACTAAAGCTGGACCGGTTTCACGATTATTCTTTTTGGTATATTCAAAATGGCTGATATCATCATTTGGCCCTAAAACATCATCTAAAAATTCACGTAAAGCACCTGGACGTTGTGGGAATTGGACGATAAAGTAATGCTGCAGTCCTTCATAAAGCTTTGAACGCTCTTTAATTTCCTGCATCCGGCCGATATCATTATTCCCGCCGCTAACAATACAAACGACTGTTTTCCCTCTAATTTCCTCGGTAAATTGATCTAATGCCGCAATGGAAAGTGCCCCAGTTGGTTCAACAACAATCGCATTTTCGTTATAGAGAGATAACAGTGTAGTGCAGACCTTTCCTTCTGGTACGACTACAATGTCATCAACCACTTCTTTACAGATCTCAAAAGTCATCGAACCCACGGTTTTCACTGCAGCACCATCTACAAACGGATCAATTTCTTTCAGGGAGGTCACCTCTCCTTGAAAAATAGACTCCTTCATTCCTGCTGCCCCTTGAGGTTCTACTCCAATTAGCGTGGTCTCTGGTGAGAAATGTTTCATATATGTACCTACTCCAGAAAGGAGGCCACCTCCGCCAATAGCCCCAAATAGGTAATCAATTTTTTCCTGACAATCATTTAACAGCTCAACCGCCACTGTCCCTTGGCCCGCAATAACGTCTGGGTCATCGAATGGGTGGATAAAGGTTCTATTTTCTACTAAACTGCATTCAATTGCCTTTTCATATGCATCGTCAAAGGTATCACCTACTAGAACAATTTCCACATGTTCCTTACCCCAAAATTTTACTTGATTGACCTTTTGTTTGGGAGTGGTACTCGGCATAAAGACTTTCCCGTTAATCTTTAAATGATTACAGGAATAGGCAACCCCTTGTGCGTGATTTCCGGCGCTGGCACATATAATCCCGTTTTGTAATTCCTCTTGTGTCAGCTTCTTAATTCGATTATAAGCTCCGCGAATTTTAAAAGAACGTACACTTTGCATGTCCTCTCGCTTTAAATAAACATGACAGCCATATCGCTCTGATAATAAGTGATTATACTGCAAGGGAGTTGGCGAAATCACATCCTTAATGGTGTGGCTTGCTATAATGATATCCTCTACTTGGACAGCTTTTTCTTTTTGGTCTACTTGTTGATTCATTTCACTTTCCTCCTCTTATTCTTCTTTTTAAAATTTGCCTTTTTCATAGGCTTTCATTTTAGTTATTTTAAACAACAAAAAACCCGCCCCTTGTATAGGGACGAGTTAACTCGCGATACCACCCTACTTCCGCAGCAAATTAAAGCCTGTGCTGCGGCTCTCGATCAACGTATAATTCATTATACGTGTTCCATGTAACGGCGGACTATTCCGGTATAGCTTACAGATTCTTTTTCAGCTACACATCTCAGAGATGATTTTCAGATAGGCCCCGCCATCGACTCCCAGCAAATGTCGACTCTCTTTGGGACAAGGAGCAAATCTTACTCTTCTCGTCATCAATTCGTTTTAAATTATTTATAAGATTATCACTGTAAAGCGGCAGAGTCAATATTATTTGACTATTTTAATTATTTTGTTTATTTTAAAGCGCTTTCACATATTCCTTACTAAATGGCTGTGTTAAACTAGGCTGTTGATTTGTGCTCCACTAAGGAAAGCTTCTTTGAATAATCTCCGCTGTGACAGGCGGTCTTGAGCCTGTCACGAGGCGCTTCGCTTTCCGCAGGCGGTTCGGGAAGCCTCCTCGACGCTAAAGCGTCTGCGGGGTCTCCCCTGTCCCGTCCTCCTGCAGGATTCTCGCGCCTTCCGCACAAATCAACAAAGCTCTAAAATCAAAAGTCCCCTTTAACACAGCCAATTAAAAAAAGAGGAGCAAGCTCCAATTTAATTGCAGGCTGCTCCTCTCTTTTATGTTGCTATTTACCTTTATTTTTTACGTTGATAAACAATTTTCCGTCTGCTAATTTTCTTGTCTCGTTACCAAATGAATCTACTGCTTTGACTTCGATTAATGCACCATCGGCAACCATGTCTTTTGTAGCTGTGTAGTAGCCTGCATAAGATCCTGGTGAAACCTCCATTAGTGGCAGTTCGGTCGCGTTTTGTACAGAGTTAAGATTGGTTAAAGGCATATGAATAACAAAAGATGTTTTTAAGCCTGGTTCACTAGTAAACTCGACTTTTACAGTTTCACCTTTTTTCAACGTCTTATCCTCTGCTGGTTTTACATTTGAGATCACTGGTGCAGTATAATCTACATTAACTTGAAGAGTTTGTTCTGTACGATTACCTGCTTGGTCATCTGCTGTCACTGTAATCGTATTTGTTCCTTCATCTAGTAGTATTCTAGCTGAGTAGGTGCCATTTTCCACTTTGGCCTTTGTCCCATTAACACTAACAGATTTTAAATATTCATCGGCAACTGTACCTGTTACGGTAACAGTTTCCTTATTTATTTTCCCGCCATCTGTTGGGCTGGTTATAGTTAACTCTGGAGCATTCTGGTCATAGACTACCCCTACAGGTGCTGACGCATCTGTAATCCCTTGGACTGTTGAGGCTTTTGCTGTTAAACTGTTTTCTCCATCTTGAAGTGATACCTCAATAGCATACGTACCAGCATCCGTAGCTTCACCTGTTGCAATTTCTTCTCCATAGTTGTAGATATGAACCGTGGTAGTAGGTGCCGCTTTCCCTTCTACTGTAACGTTTCCTTCATTTGTAAAAGATCCATCAACAGGAGAGGTGATAGATGGGGCAGTAACTTCATAATCAACTACTGCGCGAATCATATAGTTTCCTTCTGCTTCAGGTGCAGGTGCAAATGCTCCCCCAACCAATTGCCAGCTTCTTAAGGCGTTTTCACCATCTTCATCGGTTGCAAGTCCCGGAGAAGCTGTATTAATTTCAGCTTGAATGTAAACTAGATAGAAATCACCTTCAACAACGATCCCATGACTGCTTAAATCAACATGTGTCCATTGACCATTACGCAAAGCGGTTGCATCAATTGGGCCCGCCAATTTTTTACCCGGTGCTCCATCTGGACCACTGGCATCATATACTTCCACTTTGAAATCTGTACCACCAGGGACTGGCCATTCTGTATCCCAGAAACGGAATAAGCCTCCAGAAACAAGTGCCTTTTCATTGCCAGGTGCTAAAGACATTTTTACAGCCCAGCCATTACCTGCATCGTAAAATGCTCTAGCATTTTCAGCTGTTCCGTCATCATAGCCAATTTCACTAGGATAACCGATAAATGGCTTCAATTCAAAGTTTTGTGACAAATTGCCTTGTAGAGTAACAGATACTTCTTGGCTATAGAAATGAGGTGCAATGATTTTTAGGGTATAGTCGCCCTCATAGCCTGTTAATGAATAGTTTCCGTTAGCATCTGTTGCAACTGGTGCGATGTTTGCATCTTCAATTAAGTAAACCGTTGCCCCAGCAACTGGCTCACCCGTAGCTTGATTGATAACAGTTCCAGTTACTGTGCCTTTAGGAAGTTCTTCAAGGGTAAAGTTAGCCGTCACTTCACCATCCTGCTCAATGTTCACAGTTTGTGTTTCTGTTTGGTATCCATAACTTTCAGCAATAACGGTGAATTCACCTGCAGCGTGTGTCATTTCAAAGCTTCCGTCAGCTGGGTTTGTTTTTACAGAGCGCCCTGATTCTAGGACTGTAACAAAAGCATGCATCGGTAAGGCAGCCGGAGCAGCCTTTTCACTGCTAGCTTCTTTAGAAACTTCAGGCATTTGGATTGTGATTTTATTTGGATCAACTTTTTCTTTTAATCCCACATTTGCAGAAGCGTCTTCTTTATCCGTAACTACACCAAGTTGTTGTGGTGCTGTGAGGGCAGTATCAGTTAGACGAACATCATCTAAATACCAGCCATCTCTAACAACACTGCCGTCAGTCGTTACATTAAAGGCAATATAGATTCGTTGTCCTGCGTATTCGCTTAGGTCAACTTCACCATCAACCCATCCATTGGACAGATTGTTTACCCGAAGCTTTTGAACCCAATTTACATTATCGGTTGAAACATATACATGACCGTAATCATAGTTTCGTTCAAGATTGTACCATTGTTTAAATTGTAAATAACTGTTTCCTTCTGGCAAATCGATAGGCGGCAGTTGTAAAGACATATTAGCCCTGCTATCATACGTACCGTCTAAGTTTGTTCCATAAACCTTTTCGCCTGAGAATGCTGCACCCGGTCCAGTTGTCGGCGCTCCCCATTCCCATGTATTAGCTTCACCATAAGATGTCCATCCGTCTGGATTGCTTTCAAAATCTTGTACATATCCAACTGTAATGCCTGGGAGTACAGCTACAGAATACTCATTTACGGCTTCATTTCCACCGAAATCGGTTACTTTTATGGTATAGGAGAACGATTCACCCGCAATATCCTCACCAGGGATAGCAGCTTGGTAAACTCCATTTTTATAATCACCGCTAATTCTTTTTGCTGCAATTGTATTTGTGCTTCCATCTTCTAATTGATATTCAACTTCTACATTTGTTACACTGATATTGTCGGCAGCTGAAGCTTGTAACGTTAGCGGCATTCCTGCAAAAACCGTGGCAGGTTGGGAATGTTCTAACACTGGAGCTTCACTGTCGTCTCCTTCTTTTGTTACCTGTCCTTTAAGCTTTCCTAAGCCAGAAATGACGGAGGATACAGCGTCATAGACATTTAATAATCCCGAACCATATCCGTTGTTTGGAGATTCCGGATACGTATTGTCTGTTAATGGGATTGCAGTTGTTTGTAAAATCTCTTCTAGCTGATTCACAGTTAAACTAGAGTTTGCTTGTAGTAATAAGGCAATCGCAGCTGCAACATGCGGTCCAGCCATCGATGTTCCATTCCATCCGCCTTCATAGCTGCTTCCAGGTACGGAAGAACGAATGTTAACGCCTGGTGCAGTCAGCTCTGGTTTAATTTCTTGATATGGCGATGGTCCTAATAATGAAAAACTTCCTAGTAAGTTATTAATATCTGTTGCACCTGTAGCGACAGATTCAGGGTAGTTTGCGGGATTTGCAACGGATCCAGGTCCGCCTGGGTTCGTTAACGTTGTGTTTCCTGCTGAGAATTCTGGGAAGATTTCGGCTGCTCTCCAAGCTTGAACCATAGGGCGATACCACTCATCTAAACCAGCTCCTCCACCCCAAGAGTTATTTACTACATCTGGCGCTAAATCAGGATTTCCATTTGGTGCTAAAATCCATTCACCAGCTTCTAATAGATCAGCATCGGTTCCACCTGCAGCTGTAAAAGCTTTTACAGCAATCCACTTGGCACCTGGTGCGACACCAATGGCATTCGAACCATCTGGCTCAGATCCAACCATTGTTCCAGTAACATGTGTCCCGTGGCCTTGGTCATCATATGGTGCTGATTGACCGGCTGTAGCGTCAAACCAGTTGTTGGCATGTGATACCTGACCAGTTGCTTCATCAAACCCACGATATTTTGACTGTAGTGCCGGGTGATTCCACTGTACACCAGTATCAATGGATGCAACCGTGATTCCACTCCCATCAATTCCCATCTCCCAAACGGCTGGCGCACCTACACGATCAATATTCCATTCAATGGCATTGGTTTCGGCTTTTGGTTCTGCTACCGCTCCTGCAGATTTTTCAGGAACAAACAATTGTCTTGTTTCATTTGGAAGGATTTTTTCTACTTCTTGGAAGGCAGCAACCTTTTCCATGACTTCTTTTGTAGCTGTTACGGCAATCCCGTTAACAACATAGTAGGAATGAACGTCTTTTGCAGCCCCTGCTTCCACTTGCTTTTGCAGGTACTCTAACAATTCAAATTGAGTTTCCTGTGCGGTTGCTTTTAACTCTGAAACAATTGTAGAACGTTTTAAAGATTTACTTTTAGCTGGTGTTGCTTTACTTAGGCTTGCTTTTTTCTCGGCTTCTTTTGCTACACTTGCCGTATCCACCTGTTCCTTCATTTTAATTAAGAAGGTTACTTTGTCTTGATTATCGAATTGTTTCTCTAGGGTGTTCGAAATTTTCTTAGCTGGAGAGTTTATGTGATCTTTAGCTGAAACACTGACTCCCTTTGTTGCTGCAACGGCATTCACTTGAGGCTGCATGAGCATAGGTAAAACTAACATGGCGGTGCACATCACCGATAGAAAACGACGTTTCTTTTTTCTCATCCCATTACCCCCTAAGTATTTTCGTGGAACTGACACCTACCCTCCTTCCTAAAGCACACTTTATGTTAGTAACATTGGTGCTACTTTAAAAATACCGCTTAGTAGTTGGGGTTTGTGTCGAATCACGTCAAGAAAATAGTAATTATTGGAAATTGAGAGTTTAGTAGTCATTGGGAAATATGGAAAATTAGTCCAAATTGAGGTCGACAACGTATTTTGTCCTGTAGGGCTGAATCTTTTTCTACACTTTGTCATTCTTTTTGTTGGGGTAATTTTCTCTATTTATATAAAATGATTACTTTTTCCTAGTAGTATCGATACTTGATGCTGGTATCATGTTCACGGGAGCAGTTGAAAAGTTATATCTTTCAATCGAAGGAATTCTCGTTTCCCAGCTAATGATGGTATAATTCAGCTAAGTTATTAAATAACTCTGACTATAAAGGAGAGAGCGAATCATGCGTATTCCCTATAATGGTATATTCCCTGCTATTCATGAAAGTGTATTTGTAGCGCCAGGTGCCTATCTAGTTGGAGATGTTACAATTGGAGAAGAATCAACGGTGTGGTTTAATGCTGTAGTGCGAGGAGATGATGGTCCGATTACCATTGGGAAAAGATGCAGTATACAGGATAATGCCACCATTCATCTTTATGAGGGGTCACCTGTTGTCATTGGTGATGATGTTACCATCGGTCATAATGTTATTTTGCATGGCTGTAAAGTCGGGAGATGTTCAATCATTGGAATGGGATCAACTTTGTTAGACAATGTCGAAGTAGGTGAGGAATGTATTATTGGGGCAAATACGCTTCTAGCTGGCGGCATTAAAATCCCGCCTCGATCACTTGTCCTCGGCTCTCCAGGTAAAGTTGTTCGAGAATTAACTGATAAGGATTTACAAATGCTCCAATTTTCAAGCGATAGCTATGTACAAAAAGGAAAGAAATATAAAGAAATAATTAAATAATAATAAAATACATGAAAAAGTCCATCCTTTATATGGATTTTTTTCATTTAAAAAGGCAAGCATAGGGCTATGCTCACCTTTCCTTGCTGCAATGTGAATCAGATATTACTTTATGAATACACTGGGTTAAGCCTTATCGGCTTCCTTAACATAAAACTTAACTTAGATTGAACATAATTAATGATATACGTTAATCTAATTCCTAAAAGCATTAAAGCTCTAAGTATGCTAAAGAGTATATTCAAAGTATATCCCTCCACATTGAAGATTCGTGTTATTGAATAACACTAACCCTATTATTTTCCTGTCATACTATTTTATTCGTAACATTCTGGTTGACATAACATCATTATCACAAACTTTATTACGTTGTTAGGCTAGGCTCACTGCCTGCTGCAGTATTCTCAGGAATTCGAAAGCTAAGAAAAATGTTAATAAAACTCAATAGTAGCGCGTAAAGAAAAACATTCTTCATTCCCATGGCAAGTGTGGCAGCATGGTTAATAATCAATCCCATAATTGCTACACCGACCGAGGTCCCGATATTTCTTAGAAACATTTGCAGTGACGTGGACATCCCCTTAATAGTGGATTCTGCAAATTCTTGAGATGCAATTGTACCAAGTGCAAACAATAAACCAAAGCAAAATCCCTGTATGGTCAAGATTAAAAACAAACCAATATAGGATAAGTCTTGGATAAATAAATAGAGTGCCAAGCCAGAGATTGTTGTAAGAATACTGCCAATGACAAACAGATTTTTATATCCAAAGCGTATAATCCATTTTCCAGCTGGTGTACTGCCAAACATCCATCCAAGCGCAATACTTAACAATATTAACCCACTTTTATAAATGCTCATTTGACTGCCTTCCTGTAAAAAGAGTGGAATAAAGTTTGAAGTGCCATAAAAAGAAAGGCAGTAAACCAACATGAAAGAATTCGTCGATAGTAACCCTTTGTTCTTAAATAAGGCAACAGGAAGGAATGGATACTTCTCTTTTCTTTCCACAAGAATAAAAAGAATAAATCCAATTACACCACCAATGATATACCAGAATGGCTTACTTAGGCTCGTTGATAATAATAAAAGAGTGATGGAAATACCAAACAAGAAAAAACCTTTATAATCGATAAAAGTCTTTTTATATTCAGCGGTTTCCTTATATGGCAGTAAACAAAGAACTGTTGCAATACCTATAGGGATATTGATAAAGAAAATCCATCTCCAAGTCAAAGCTTCTACAAAGAATGATCCTAAAACAGGTCCGATGATGGAAGATATTGCCCAAATAGCGCTAAAGACCGCTTGGATCTTCCCGCGTTTTTCGATGGTGAATAAATCCCCTACAATAATCATCGAGAGAGGAATCATACCCCCGGCTCCTAATCCTTGTATCCCCCGATAAATAATAAGGGTAATCATAGAATTTGCCAGTCCGCAGAGGATTGAACCAACCGTAAACAAAGCCACTGCAACCATTAATAGTTTTTTACGACCATACATATCCGATAATTTCCCATAAAGAGGAACCGTAATAGTACTAGCGAGCATATAAACAACAAAGATCCAAGAAAATAGTTCTAGTCCTCCAAGCTGATTAACGATTGTTGGACTTGCTGTCTGCATAATATTAGTATCGAGGGCTGAAATAAGAGTTGTTATCACAAGCCCAATAAAAACATATTTATTCTTATTCATTTAGTCCTCCTATCTCTGCACTTCTACTATTATAGCAAAAGATTTTTTTCTCCTATATATTTAACCATCTGCCAAACAAAATTAGGATAATATTCCCTCAATAATGGGTATGCTAGGAGGATAAAAAAACATGTTTGGAAGCGGGATTACAAATGGATGAAAACATAATTGATGTGATAGATGAGCGCTTGAGAGGACAAATTGAATCTGAAATTAATGGCATGAAATTCACAAAAAATTTTCGGTCACCCACAGCAGAGGAATGGTATATATTTCTTCCTAGTTTTACAGATCCTGTAACCGGAGGAGCTGCAGGAAAAACGATTATTCATTACAACCTTTATGACACAAAACAGATATTTATTAATACCACGATTATATTTGATGATTCAGCTCTTCATAAAGCTGAGCAGCACCATCTGGTTTATGCGCTTGCTGACGAAATTGTAAATCGATTGGTTGGTTATGCAGACACCCTCTTATCAGTTCATTCTGGTGAAAATACTTATAATGCCGAATATATACAGTAAAAGAGTTCATCCAAGTTAGGGATGAACTCTTTTTTTTTAATGAACTCCCGGAAACCATCCAGGTGTATGAGATTGCTTGCCAAAGTGGATCTGGAATCACTAGCTGCTGTTGGTTCTCCTTGTTTATCTCTGTAATTATTTCTGTTTCTCTGCCCTCTGCTACCTTTTGCACCCAATCAGGATCGATAATTAGCTCTCGACCTAGCGCAATCAGTGGAACACCCGTCTGAAAAGCTTTTAACGCATCATCCGGGGTATAAATGGACCCGACTCCAATCACGGGAACTTGATCCCCCACGCGTTCTTGTATGATTTCTATCCTTGAACGGCTATCATCGACACCCCGCTTAGGTGTTGACCAAAAATCATGTAAGGAAACATGAAGATATTCCAGTTCCTTTTTTGCCAGCTCATCAATTAGAACAAGAGTATCAGCCATGGTAATCCCTGGCGTTTCGGGCTCCTCCGGTGAAAAGCGATAACCAACAATAAAGGAACCATTTGCATGCTCAGCAGCCACTCTCTTCACTTCATCGACAACAGCTAACGGGAAGGTTAAACGCTTCTCGAGACTTCCTCCCCAGCGGTCTTCCCGACGATTGGAATGCGGAGAGAAAAATTGTTGAATTAAGTATCCGTTTGCCCCGTGGATTTCAACACCATCATAGCCTGCTTCAATTGCTCTTCGAGTTGCCTCACCAAAATCACGCACAATCGATTCTACTTCCTGTTCTGATAATTCTCTAGGGACGGGCTTTCCGACACCTTCGACAGGGATGCTGCTTGCACTTACGACATCACCATTTGGAATTAATTCAGGAGGCACTTGTCTGCCGCCGTGAAAAATTTGTAATATGGCTTTTGCTCCCTGTTCTTTTATCCCAGCCGCTAATCTTTTTAAGCTAGGAATTAATTCATCTCTGTCTCCGCCAAATTCACCATGAAATCCTTTTCCATTCGCTGTAACATAGGTACATGCGGTAATCACCAAGCCTACCCCACTGGAGCGTCTGGCATAATAATTGACTTCATCATCTGTAACAGTTCCGTCAGGATTCGAGGACCAATTTGTCATTGGTGCCATCACCATTCGGTTTTTTAGTTGAACGCCATTTTTAAATGCAAATGACTCAAGTAAAGGTGCATATTTAGAATTCACCTGCTCCGTACCCCCCAATTCAATTTTCATTTGACCTCTCTTATTTTCGGTTACTTTATAGAAAATAACAATGCTAAAATAAAAAACACCCTGCATTTAAGCAAGGTAGGTTAATTGGTTTAAAGGAAAGTGGTGGATTCTGTTATCCTTTGAGAGATATAATTTTTCATCAGCGAGTTTGATTAAATCCTCAGGGTTTAACCTCTCATTTGGAATTAGTGTTGCACAACCTATGCTGATGGTGACAACTGGTTCATGTTCTTCGGGTGTATAGGGAATGTTAAGTTTAATTACATTTGCTTGAAGCATAGCTGCAACATGTGATGCCCCTTGTTCGTCTGTATCTGGGAGCAAGATTACGAACTCTTCCCCTCCATACCTTGCTGCAAAATCACCAGGTCTCTTTAAGGTATCCTTTAACGTTTTTGCAATACGTCTTAAACAATCATCACCAGCCTGGTGACCATTATAATCATTATATTTTTTAAAATAATCAATATCAATCATGATAGCTGAAAAGGGTAAGCTGTTACGCTTCATTCGTTTCCATTCCTCTTGTAACCTTTCATCAAAGAACCGTCGATTTGCAATTCCTGTTAATCCATCCATATTGGCTATAAAACGCAACATAACATTTGTTTCCTGAAGATTTTTTTCTTTTTCGATACGCTCTGTAATATCTCGAGAAACAGCTACAATTCCTTCTAGCTTTTGAGAGTTACCTCGAATAGTTCTAGCGTTTGTTTCTAACCAGATAAACGTATTATCTTTTAGTTTTAACCGGTGGGTAAAGGATGCAAAGTCTAAATCTGAATCTGCTTCTAAAATTAATGAAGTAACATGTTCAACTTCATCAGGATGTAAATATTCATAAAGATTCCTGCCAATTAATTCATCTTGATTATAATCTAACATACACTTACTGGAGGGTGAAATATAACGATAACAACCATTTGGATTAATGTAAGAGATAAGATCCGTTGTATTTTCGGTTATAAATCGATATAACTCATCATTTTTTCTCAACTCTTCTTCCAATCTATTACGTTTTGTTACATCTCTTATAAACACCTCAACTGCAGGTTTACTATTATAAATAATAGGACTAGAGGAAATTTCAATGTCCAGAACATGATGTGATGGTGTATTGATTTTCAACTCTACTCGGTCTTGAGTTATATTTCCATCGCTCATTTCCTGTAATCGTTTTTCCACAGTAGAATGGTATTCAGGAAGAACATACTGCAGGATGGACTTCCCAATTATTTCAGTAGATGGTAATTGAATTAATTGTTCAAACTTTTCATTT
Organism: Neobacillus niacini; assembly: GCF_019749295.1. Classification (GTDB taxonomy): domain Bacteria; phylum Bacillota; class Bacilli; order Bacillales; family Cytobacillaceae; genus Neobacillus; species Neobacillus niacini_D. The sequence continues at coordinate 1,178 of NZ_JACWFG010000017.1, read as the reverse complement.
ACAAAAACAATCCTCTCATCCTGATATACAATGATGGGTTCTGGAGAGAATTTTAATATATCCCATAGTCTAGTTTCACTAATTTCAGCTTTATTCTTATAGTAGATTGCTTTATCATAGACCCATCCCAGCAGGAAAGCGATAGCAGCAAATGAAACAGCCTCTAAGATTGACCATAAGGTTGTTTTTTCTGAAAATGATTCGATAAAGGAAACCATAATAGAAAGAATAGACAAAGTAGTTCTACCTGTGTATTTCATCGGGGACACCTCAAACTATTGTAATATTTACCTTGGAATCTATAGAAGGTTATGATATGCATCGTGTACGTTTTTACATTTACACTACCAATATGTTATTTCCTTCTTACTTTAAATGTAACATATCTTAAGCCATTATTAGACAGCACTTATAATATTATTTTGACAAATAGCAAAAAAATAAGCTGTTACAGTAACAGCTTGGAGTGTTGCTATTTAAGGGTTTTTTGCCTTTTCTAGGATATAACACGATCCGTCTTCAGCAAATAATAAATACTTTCCATATTTTATGTTGAAATTTACATTTTTCTTATCATAATTAAGTTTTTCTATTATTCTAAAATTCTCAATATACTCACGAGGAGGATTAAAGATGATTTCTTGACTTCTCTTAGTCGCAACAAATCCCTTTGGGTCACATCTCCTTTCAGGTCTTAATTCTGCATACCATTCTCCATTCAGAAGAATAGAATCTGCCGTAACCTTTGTTTTTCTATTTTGGATTGACCATACCTTCCTGCAATTACACCGGTGTATTTTGCTTTTCATCTATTAATACCTACTTTCAATTTAAAAATAAGTATATCGATGAATTATATTCGTTACGTTAATGAAATATTATGCTTTAGAAATGTTATAGAATCGTATTTACAAAAAAGCACAACCCTTATCAGGTTGTGCTTCGTTTTGCCTGGCAGCGTCCTACTCTCACGGGGACGCATGTCCCAACTACCATCGGCGCTGAGAAGCTTAACTTCCGTGTTCGGTATGGGAACGGGTGTGACCTTCTCGCCATTGCTGCCAGACTATTTTGTTGAGGATTCATTCCCTCAAAACTAGATAATCAGAAGAAGTAGTAAAACGAGTTCGCATTAAAATTGGTTAAGTCCTCGAACGATTAGTATCAGTCAGCTCCAC
>NZ_JACWFG010000016.1 GCF_019749295.1 Neobacillus niacini | reverse complement strand
ACGCCGCCAGCGTTCGTCCTGAGCCAGGATCAAACTCTCCAAGAAAGTTGATATAGCTCATTTGTTACGTTGGCTTAGCTTTTATAAAAAGCTAAAAAATTGTTTGTTGACGTTACTGTTTGTTTAGTTTTCAAAGAGCAATTTTATCTTGTCACCCGAAAGCGACTTTTTAATAATACCAAGTTACTAACCTAAAGTCAATAACTTTTTTAATTTCTTTTTTTAAAACGTGTTGTCTCGCAACAACAGATATTAATATACCACCAATATTGACCCAGTGCAATAGCTTTTTAAACTTATTTATCAAATATATTAAAATTATAATTTTCGAATTACTTTTACTACAAAAACAAAGCACCAGTAATCTGGTGCTTTTGTCAATTACATATTAACGATGACGCATTAACGGGAATAATAATACGTCGCGTATCGAAGGAGAGTTCGTTAGCAGCATTACTAGACGATCAATACCGATTCCTAATCCTCCTGTAGGCGGCATACCATATTCCAATGCCTCTACAAAGTCTTCGTCCATTTCATGAGCTTCGTCATTGCCTTGCTCCCGCTCTTTTAATTGAGCTTCGAAACGTTCTCTTTGATCAATTGGATCATTTAACTCTGTAAATGCATTTGCATGCTCACGTGCAACAATAAATAATTCAAAACGGTCTGTAAACCTTGGATCTTCTTCATTCTTTTTAGCAAGTGGAGAAATCTCAACTGGGTGACCATAAATAAATGTTGGCTGAATTAACTTTTCTTCAACTTTTTGTTCAAAGAATTCATTTACGATATGCCCATAAAGCATATGTTCAGTGATTTCTACACCATGTTCTTTCGCAAGTGCCCGAGCTTCTTCTACACTCATTTCTTTCCAGAAGTCTACTCCGGTATATTCTTTAATTGCATCTACCATGTGCAATCTCTTCCACTCTGGCTTTAAGTTAACTTCATATTCACCGTATTGGACAGTAGTTGTACCTAGTACCTCTTGTGCAATGTGTGCAATAAGATTTTCAGTTAAACTCATAATGTCCTGATAATCCGCATATGCCTCATATAGTTCGATCATCGTAAATTCTGGATTGTGACGTGTAGAAACACCTTCATTACGGAACACACGACCGATTTCATAAACTTTTTCAAGTCCTCCTACAATTAGACGCTTTAAGTGGAGCTCAATAGCAATCCGCATGTATAGTTCCATATCTAGAGCATTATGGTGCGTGATAAACGGACGGGCTGAAGCACCGCCGGCAATAGAATGCATCATTGGAGTTTCAACCTCTAAATAACCATTGTCATCAAGATAACGGCGCATAGATTGTATGATTTTACTGCGTGTAATAAAGGTCTCTCTACTCTCTTGGCTGACAATTAAATCTAGGTAACGCTGGCGATATCTTTGCTCCACATCTTTTAGTCCATGAAACTTATCCGGCAGCGGACGGAGAGCCTTTGTTAAAAACGTATAGTTTTGGACCTTAACAGATAACTCTCCTACTTTTGTTTTAAATAAAGTTCCTGTGACACCGATGATATCTCCTAAATCAGAGGAATCAAATACTTCATAAGCTTCCGCGCCAATCGCATCAACTCTAACATAAACTTGAATTTGGCCGGTGAGGTCTTGAATATTCGCAAACCCTGCCTTACCTTTTCCGCGCTTGGTCATCATTCGACCGGCAAGAGTTACTTCAACATTTTTCGCCTCAAGCTCTTCCTTCTCTAATTCTCCATACTGTTCAACTAACTCCATGATATTATGAGTACGTTCAAAGCGTTTTCCAAACGGATCTAGTCCACTTTCACGCATCGTATTCATTTTTTCCCGTCTGACCCTCAGCTGGTCATTTAATTCTTCTTGACTCATGCCTAATCAACTCCAATTACTTCTTTTTATGTAAACTAGCATTTAATCACTTAAATAGTTCACTTTTATGCATACTTTATTATTTTACACAATCTCAGCAATTCAGACATCAAAAAAGATTAATATAAAAGAAAACTGCCAGCTAATCTACTGGCAGTGTTCATTAAATAAAAATATTATAGAAAAGCTTATAGGTAAAGTCAAATTTATCCTACAATCACTTGGCTCTTTTCATCTTCTGCATCTGATGCTAAACCATTTAACAAACCAACTAATTCATCACGAGTATTACACTCATTAATAGCATTTCTTATTAATCCATTTCCTGGTACACCTTTTAAATACCAAGCAGCATGCTTACGCATTTCACGTACTGCAATATTTTCATTTTTAAGGGCAATTAAGCGGTCAAGATGCAGAATGCATACATCCATTTTTTCACGAACAGTTGGTTCATCCATTAATATACCTGTTTCTAGATAATGTACAGTTCGGTAAATCATCCATGGGTTTCCTAGAGCAGCCCGGCCAATCATAACTCCATCACAGCCAGTCTCTTCAAGCATTCTTTTCGCGTCTTGTGGAGATTGTACATCACCATTACCGATTAATGGGATGTTTATAGACTGCTTTACTTCCCGAATAATGTCCCAGTTTGCTTTTCCTTCATACATTTGTACACGGGTACGTCCATGAAGAGCAACAGCTGAACCGCCTGCTCTTTCTACAGCCTGTGCATTTTTGACAGCAAAGATATGGTCCTCATCCCAGCCCATACGCATTTTAACGGTTACTGGTTTGTCTACAGCTTCTACAACAGCTGATACCATTTCATAAATTTTATCTGGGTCTAAAAGCCATTTCGCTCCAGCGTCACATTTTGTGATTTTTGGAACAGGACAACCCATATTGATATCGATAATATCAGCATTCGTATTTTTATCTACAAATTGCGCAGCTTCAACAAGAGTTTTCTTTTCACCGCCAAAAATCTGAAGACTTAATGGTTTTTCACGTTCGTCGATGTAAAGCATATTCATTGTTTTTTCATTTTTTAAAACAATTCCTTTATCGCTGACCATCTCTGCACAAACTAAACCAGCTCCGAACTCTTTCACCGTTAGACGGAAGGCAGAGTTACACACACCAGCCATCGGTGCTAAAACGACCTGATTCTTCATTTCAATATTGCCGATTTTCAACAAAAGAGTATCCCTCCCATCTAATCATTTGGTGACAATTCCTCGATTGTAATATTTAAGGTTTGGCCGATTTTCTTTAGCAGTTCACCCGTAGGCAGGCGATTTCCTCTTTCAATCTCACCAATAATAGATACTGAAACACCAAGTTCCTTCGAAAAGCTTTCCTGCGTATATCCCTTTAGCTTTCGATAGGCTCGAATACGTCTTCCCCATTTTTCCGCTTCCATATTCGGACTCCTTCTTTGTTAGGTAATTCTTTGATCCATGCATCAAGTGGTTTTTCTATATTTGGAATGATTATGTCAGGTTTAATCTCTGACAAAGGAATCATGACAAAATTCCGCTCAAGCATCCGTGGATGCGGAATAATAAGTTTCTCTGATTTTATATTTTCTTGGTTAAAAAGGAGAATGTCAAGGTCAATTGTTCTTGGCCCCCAGACTATTTCCCTTTTTCTTCCAAGCTCTAATTCAAGTTTCAGACATAGATCTAAAAGTTCATTAGCACTCAGTTCTGTATGAACCTCAATCACCATATTTAAGAATAAATCTTGTTCCTCGTAACCAACAGGATCCGTTTCATAAACAGAGGAGGTATTTACCAGCTGAATTTTTGAATGTTTTGCAAGATTTTCAATGGCTTTCGATAAATAATCATACCTGTTTCCAATATTAGATCCAAGGGAAATAAATGCTACATTTACCATTTCTATCTTCCCCTCGTTATCTCTACTGCCACGGAGCGATAATGACCTGGGATTGGCGGATCTGGTTTGATTACTTTTATTGTTACTTCGGAAACTAGAGAAAACTGCTTTAGAACAGTTTCTGCAATCCTTTCCGCAACAGCTTCAACTAGTTTAAAAGGTTTTCCTTCCACAATTTCCTTACAAAGCTGATATAACTCGCCGTAATTTACCGAATGCTCTAGTTGATCACTTTTGCCAGCTTTTTTCAAGTCAATTAGCACCATTAAATCAACGACAAAACGCTGCCCAAGTCTTGTTTCCTCAGGAAAAACACCATGGTACCCGTAAAATTCCATTTGGTTTACATATATTTTATCCAAAGCTGACACCCTTCCCCATTAGTACATCCATCATTTTTGCCATTCTGCTCATTTCCTTCACATCATGTATGCGAATGATTTGACATCCCTTTTGGATTCCATAGCACACCGTTGCTCCAGTCCCTTCCATTCTTTCTTTTACCGGGAGGTTGAGCGCTTGTCCAATCATTGATTTTTTTGATGTCCCTAAAAGGACAGGGTAGCCGAGGGATGTTAAAATATCTAAGTTTTGCATCATCAAAATGTTCTCATTTAAATCTTTAGCAAAGCCAATACCTGGGTCTAAAATAATCTGGTCATCTCGTACTCCAGCTTGCTTTACAATATTAATACTCTCATACAAATCATTTAACACGTCTCTTATGAAAAAAGAGTAGTTTCGATCATCCCGGTTGTGCATGAGGATAATAGGAACATTGTATTCTGCAGCAACTGCTGCCATTTTAGCATCAGCTTTCGCTCCCCATATATCATTAATGATATGGGCGCCTGCTTCAATTGCTCTTTGAGCAACCTTTGCTTTATATGTATCGATTGAAATAGGAACAGAAACATGCTTAGAAATCGCTTCAATAATCGGGACAATACGGTCAATCTCTTCCTCTTCAGAAATAACTGTATATCCTGGACGTGTTGATTCACCGCCAATATCAATGATATCTGCACCATTTTCAACCATTTCCTTAGCATGCTCAATGGCCTGATCAATCGTATTATATTTTCCCCCATCTGAGAAAGAATCGGGGGTTGTATTTAAAATCCCCATAATATAAGTTTTCCTACTAAGATCTAACTGATGTGGTCCGCATTTAATACTGTAATTCACAGATGTATGCATCTTAAATACCTCCCGCGTATTTTTCACTTCTTATATCATACAAGAAGAAGGTTTTTTAAAGCAAAAAAAAAAGAGGCTTAGCATCATGCCTAAACCCCTCATTAGTTATATTTAGCCTTCGTATTGGTAAAGAGGTGTACTTAAATAACGCTCTCCATTATCAGGGATAATCGCAAGTACTTTTTTACCTTTTCCTAGTTCTTTAGCTACTTTTAGGGCTGCTGCAATAGCTGCACCAGAAGAAATTCCTCCAAGAATTCCTTCTTCCCTAGCCGCACGGCGTGAAGCTTCAAAAGCTTCTTCTGCAGCAATTTGAATAACTTCATCATATACTTCTGTATTTAAAACAGCAGGAACAAACCCTGCACCAATTCCTTGAATCTTGTGTGGACCTGGTTTACCACCTGATAATACCGGTGAATCAGTAGGCTCTACTGCATATATTTTTACATTTTGGAACTTCTCACGAAGAACTTCACCCGCACCAGTAATGGTACCACCAGTACCGATACCGGAAATAAATGCATCAAGTTGATCCATTTGTTCTACTATTTCCTTACCAGTAGTCTTACGGTGTACTTCAGGATTTGCTTCATTTTCGAATTGCTGCGGTACAAAGTATCCATTTTCAGAAGCTAGTGCATTCGCTTTAGCAATAGCACCCTTCATTCCTTCAGGACCAGGTGTAAGAACTAGCTCTGCACCATACGCACGAAGCAAGTTCCTTCTTTCCAAACTCATTGTTTCAGGCATAACAAAAATCGCCTTGTATCCTTTAGCTGCTGCAATCATGGCCAAACCAATACCTGTATTTCCGCTAGTAGGCTCAATAATCGTATCAACACCAGGCTTAATTAAACCCTTTTCTTCTGCTGCTTCAATCATGGCCAAAGCAATACGGTCTTTTACACTGCTTCCAGGGTTGAAGTATTCAAGCTTTAAAAACACCTCTGCACTGTTTTCATCTACTAATCTGTTTAATTTTACAATAGGAGTTTGACCAACTAATTCTGCAACTGAATTTGCTACACGTACCATTAGAGCACCTCTTTCTTAATTCCGAGTATTTTTATTGGTATTATAATAAACTTATCAGCTTTCTACTAGTTTTGTCAACCACTTTGCAGTACGAAATTCCCAAATTTATCAATTTTACTTCTTCTCAATTTAAAATAAAAACACAGAAAGTTATTCTGTGCTTATCTCAGTTTATGTCTTTATTTCCATAAAACCATTCTACCTTCATTTCTTCCCAGAAGGTTGTGGTTGTGGCTGAGGTCTTCATTTGCTCTAGTGCCATTTCTCTTCGAATTTGCTGCTTTACATCTTCATAAGAATACTCTTTTCCCTTAATTTTCCCTTCAAGCTTTACGATGGCATAGCCTTGTTCAACTTTGACTGGGTCACTCCAAGTACCTTCTTTTAGATCCTTTGCGGCTTTTAGATATTCAGTAGGATACCGTTCTTCTCCTTCAAAGATAAATCCAATGTCTCCGCCTTCATTAGCAGAAAACTCCTCAATCGATCGTTCCATCGCTAGTGCTGAAAAACTAGATCCTTGTGATAGCTCTTTGAGTGTTTCTTCTGCTTCGGTACTTGTTTTCACAACAATATGTGATAGATGATAGGCAGCAGGGATTGAAAAAAATTCCTTGTTTTTTTCAAAATAGGCCTTCATTTCTTTCTCGGAAACTTTAACATCCCTAGTGAGTATTTCATCATGAAGAAGACTATTACGAATATGTTCTTTCCACTTCTTTTCATTGGTCTTTGTGTTCTCACTGGGTGAACTGTATGTAGTTTGAAGAATCCTATATTCGCGGTCGACATCTTCCTCAGAAACCTTAATTTTATATTTTGCGGCCATTTCCGCTATAACCTTTTGATCAATCATATCTCTAAGTACATCTTTTCCATATCGAGACTCTAACTCATTAAGCCATTCTTGCCTTGTTATTTCACTTTTCCCCACAGTTGCAACGACTTCATCATTAATTGTATCTCTCACTTTAGAAAGGAAAAAGACAATCGTTAGACAGTTCAGTAAAATAAGCGCTGCAATAACGATCCAAAGCTGCTTTCGTCTCAAAAACTCCTCCCCCTGTGTTTTCTATTTTGCCTGACTTTTTAGCTCCTCTAATTCTTCTTTGGTAAAAAGATATTTTTCATTGCAGAAATGACAATGAGCTTCTGCCTGTCCATCTTCAACAATCATAGCTTCAATTTCACCTTGACCTAAACCGACAATTGCATCTGCAAAACGATTTTTTGAACAAACACACTTAAATTGAACAGGCATGGTTTCTAGGAAATTAACCTGTTCCTTCCCAAACAGCTCTTCCAATATTTCTTCTGGAGAGAGGCCTTGTTTAACTAGTTTCGAAATTGGAGGTATGGTTTTTAAGCGTTCTTCTATCTTAGTGATAGTCTCGTCCTTAATTCCCGGCATTAATTGAAAAATAAATCCGCCTGCTGCTAGGATGGTATCATCCGGATTCACCAAGACACCTACTCCAACTGAGGAAGGCACCTGTTCTGATGTGGCAAAGTAGTAGGTGAAGTCTTCCCCTAATTCTCCAGAGACAATTGGTACTAGACCCGAGAAGAAATCTCGAAGCCCTGTATCCTTAACGACAGATAGTGTACCATCAGTACCCACCGCGCGGCGTACATCTAACTTGCCATGTTCATTCGCCTCAAAATCAACTTGCGGATTTGAAACATAGCCGCGCACATCACCTTTTGCATTACTATCGACTAAAATCACACCAATTGGTCCGCCGCCATCGATTTTAATGGTTAGTTTGTCCTCCCCCTTTAACATCGCTCCCATCATAACTCCAGCAGTTAGGGAACGTCCTAGAGCCGCAGAGGCTGTACGCCATGTTCCGTGTCGACGCTGTGCTTCAGAAACAACTTCAGTCGTACGTACTGCATAAGCACGAATTTGACCGTCATAAGCCAAAGCTTTCACAAGATAATCATTCATTATGTAACTCCTTTCTAGTTGCTACTCTTTTATTGTCTAGCTTCGGGCGCCATCGGCTCTTAGGTCTAAGCCAATCCGTCAAGAAGGTAAAAACCAACCTTCTAGCCGGCTCGTCTTATGCCTGTCGCCGATGGGCAGGCGCCCTACGCATTTCTTATATTCTCCATATTTCGCTTATAGATTAGCTGTAATCCTTTTAAAGTTAAAAATGGATCGACAATATCAATAATTTTAGATTCTTTGGCTATTAAAGAAGATAATCCTCCAGTCGCGATGACTGTCGGTTTTTGTTCACTTTGGTCAATCATCCTTTTAACAATTCCCTCAACTTGACCCACATATCCATAAACAATTCCCGCCTGCATGGCTGAAACGGTATTTTTTCCAATTACCGCTTCAGGCTGAGCAATTTCAATTCTAGGCAGTTTTGCCGCCTTTGAGTATAATGCCTCTGTTGAGATACCGATTCCCGGCGCAATTGCCCCGCCCATATATTGACGTTGTTCATTGATGTAGCAATAGGTCGTCGCTGTACCAAAATCAACGATAATCAACGGACTTCCATATTCATGGATAGCAGCAACTGCATTAACAATGCGGTCAGCCCCTACCTCTCTCGGGTTTTCATATTTAATATTAAGTCCTGTTTTTATCCCTGGGCCTACAACCAATGGACTGAGATGGAAGTATTTTTTGCACATTCTTTCTAAGGCAAACATAATAGGCGGAACAACAGATGAAATAATAATCCCATCTATTTGAGAAAAAGAAAGTCCTGAAGCATCAAAAAGCGATTTGATAACCATCCCAAACTCATCCTCAGTGCGGTTACGGTTAGTTTCTATACGCCAATGATATTTAAGCTCTTCCCCTTTGTATACACCTAAAACAGTATTTGTATTTCCTACGTCAAATACGAAAATCAAAAGAATCACTCACTTTTCTGATTTTTCTTGGGTCTGCAAACATCATATCATAATTACATTTTATCGTGAAAAAAGAGTGCTTTTATAAGCACTCTTTTTTAAAATATCTACTTATCTTCAGTTTCAGAAGGCTGACCCGTTGATTCTTCATCCTTCTTCGTGCTGATATTAACTTTTACATCATCTGTCTTTTTTGTATCCACTGGTTTAAATCCTTCTAGCTCAGCCGCGGACTCCGGCATGCGTCCATTTTCAATCAAGTACTCAATTTGTTCTGCATTAAGTGTTTCGACTTCAAGAAGAGTCTTAGCGATTAGATCAAGCTTATCACGATTTTCTGTTAGTATCTTTTTAGCTCTTTCATAAGATTCTTTAAGAATCCGTTGAATTTCTAAGTCGATTTCAAAGGCAATCGCATCAGAGTAATTTTGTTCATTGTGAATGTCACGTCCCAAGAATACCTGACCGCCTGAAGCTTGCCCAAACTGTCCTACTCCAAGTTTATCACTCATACCATATTCAGTTACCATTTTGCGGGCAATTCCTGTTGCACGTTGGAAATCGTTATGTGCTCCGGTGCTTACTTCACCAAAGACGATTTCTTCTGCTACACGGCCGCCCAATAAACCAACAATTTTATCTAGTAATTCTGGTTTTGTCATAAAGTAACGGTCTTCTCTTGGAAGCATAACAGCATATCCACCCGCTTGACCACGAGGTACAATAGTAACCTTATGCACCATATCGGCTTCATTAAGAATTAAGCCAATTACTGTATGTCCGCCTTCATGGAAAGCAACGATTCGGCGTTCTTTTTCAGAAATGACACGAGTCTTTTTAGCAGGACCGGCAATTACCCTGTCAGTTGCCTCATCAATATCTTCCATGTCAACCTTTTTCTTATTCTGACGCGCAGCCACTAAAGCAGCCTCATTTAATAGGTTTTCTAAGTCTGCACCAGAAAAACCAGGTGTTCGCATAGCTATATTTTTCAAATTAACCGATTCATCTAACGGTTTATTCTTTGCATGTACTCTTAAGACTGCCTCACGACCATTAACATCTGGACGGTCAACCGTAATTTGACGGTCAAAACGTCCTGGACGTAATAACGCAGGATCCAGGATATCTGGACGGTTGGTTGCAGCAATAATGATGATTCCTTCGTTTGCACCGAACCCATCCATTTCAACTAATAATTGGTTCAAGGTTTGTTCACGTTCATCGTGTCCGCCGCCTAAACCTGCGCCACGTTGACGTCCAACGGCGTCGATTTCATCAATAAAAATGATACATGGAGCATTTTTCTTAGCATTTTCAAATAAATCACGTACACGGGATGCACCGACCCCAACAAACATTTCAACGAAGTCAGAACCGCTGATAGAGAAGAAAGGAACACCAGCTTCACCTGCTACTGCACGTGCAAGTAAAGTTTTACCTGTACCTGGAGGACCCACAAGAAGTACTCCTTTTGGAATACGGGCGCCAAGTTCCGCAAATTTTCTAGGGTCCTTAAGGAATTCTACCACTTCGACTAATTCTTGTTTCTCTTCGTCTGCACCAGCAACATCCTTAAAACGTGCCTTCTTCTTGTCATCGTTATAAAGCTTAGCTTTACTCTTACCAAAGTTCATAACACGGCTGCCGCCGCCTTGAGCCTGGTTTAATAAGAAGAAGAATAGGATAAAGATGATTACAAATGGAATGATGGAAGTAAAGAATGTTACCCATCCACTAGTTTCCTTCGCAGGCATTACTTCTACCTTTGAACCTGCCGCATCAATACGCTCTAAGATTTTTTCACTGTTTGGAACGTATGTTAAAAAGTTCTTGCCCTCTTTTACCTCTTTTTCAAACTTCCCCCGAACTTCAAAAACACCACGTTCAGGCTGCATAGAAAATTCATCGACTTCATTTTTTTCTAAATGAGTTACAAACTCATTATAAGAAATGTTGTCCGTAGGTTCGTTGCTGCCATTAAAGAAGCTAACCACGCCAATTATGACTAAAAATATCAATAAATAAAAGATGGTATTACGGAAAATCCGATTCATCTCTTACCTCCTCCCGCGATAAAAACTTTTTTAGATAGTATCATAGAAAATCATTCCAATTCTTAAATTACTCTACATTAACAGGATTGCGTTTTAAATCATTAGAATCGCTATGGCTCTTTTAGTTTCACTTAAAGATTATCGCTATATACTTCCGGTTTCAAAACACCAATATATGGAAGATTCCGGTACTTCTCTAGATAATCTAAACCGTATCCAACCACAAATTCATCTGGGACAATAAAACCTACGTAATCTGCTTTTATTGCGCTCTTCCTTCCTGTTGGTTTGTCAAGTAAGGTAACAATTTTGATTGACTTTGCTTTTCGGTATTTGAACAAATCATATAAATAGCTTAATGTTAAGCCGCTATCAATGATATCCTCAATGATTAAGATGTCTCTTCCTTCAACAGAAGTATCTAAATCCTTAAGGATTTTTACTTCTCCTGAAGAGACAAAGCCAGATCCATAACTTGAAACATCCATAAAATCCATTTCTAGATAACAATCCATTCGTTTTAATAAATCAGCCATAAATGGCATTGCACCCTTTAGAACACAGATGGCAAGAGGGACAGTATCTTTATATTCCTCCGTTAATTCTGCCGCTAACACCTTGATTTTTTCTTGAATTTCCTCTTCTGAAACTAACACTTTTTCAATATCCTGATTCATCATAAATTGTGCCTCCTAGAAGATCATTACTTATTATATGTGAGTAGTATATACTGACTTGTTGAATGATTAACGCCTTCGAATGCTGATTTCTTTATTCCAGGAAGCCAAATAATCCACCCATTTTTGTCAGTAATAACAGGCCATGTATCTCGATCCTGAATAGGAATTTTACTATCGATAAAAATATCTTTAAGCTTTTTAGTACCAGACATTCCCTTTAGATTCATGCGGTCCCCCATTTTTCTTGTTCGAATCTCGATGGGGAGTTTAATCTTATCAGCAGGAAATAGTGCATAACTTCCTTTTGGATCAATGTTCTTTATTTCATCAATTACATCCATTCTAATACTCGCCCCATAAGGTAATTCAACTGTTCCAGGCTCTGACAATATAAAGGAATACGGAGAGCCCTCTATCACTTCAAATTGGAAAGAAAGAAGTGAATACGATCGAATTACTTTTAAACCGTCAGGAAGATCAAGTGTTCCAGAAGGATGGTGATGTCGAACTAATGATAGAACATGATCGATATGTAAAGCAGAAAGTGACACAGGTATTACTTTGTAAAGATAGTTTAATATTAGTTGAATACCTCTTCTTTGTAAAGGAATTGGCACTTCCAGAAATGGAGCAATGTCAATGGTAATTTTATTTTTTTCTCTCATTTTCATTACTTTATTCATTCTTTGGACAGTTAATTCCTGTAGAAGTATTTCATCATTCTGAACATCCTCACTAAAGCGTTGAAAATGCTCATGAACGTTTTTATTTTCTCCTTTTAGGAAAGGCAGTACTTCATTTCGAAAACGATTCCTGCTGTAAATATTTTTTTTATTACTAGGGTCCAATCTAGGTGCTAAATTTTGCTTTTGGCAATATTCATTAAGCTCGGTCTTCGTTAAAGATAAGAAAGGTCGAAAAATAAATCCTTTCCCAATAGGTCTGGTAAATGGAATCCCTGCTCTAGCAGCACCAGAACTTCCCCTTGTCAATCGCATTAATATGGTTTCAACTTGGTCGTCCCCATGGTGCCCAAGGGCTAAATATTCACAATTGTATTTTTCCATTATTTCTTCAAAAAACGCATATCTTGCCTGTCTTGATGCTGCCTGCGAATTTTTCTTTGTTTTCCGAATGATTTCCGGAACATCTATTCGTGCCATTTCAAAAGGAATGTCCTGTTTTTCACAATAATCCTTTACGAATAAGGCATCTTCCAATGATTCTTGACCGCGGAACATATGATCTACATGTGCAGCTACAATGGAAAGGTTATTCTTTTCCTTTTGCAGCCATAAATAGTGAAGCAATGCTAGTGAATCTGGACCCCCCGAGACACCAACCACTATACTTTTATTTTCAATTTGAAATGAGTGGCGATCGAGCAGTGCTGCTACCTTTGCTTCTAACATTTTGCATTCTTCCTTATAGAGATTTCTTTATAAATCATTTTGAATATCACTAGCTTACCACTTTTATGACAAAAGTATCAAAAACAAAGACCTATTTGATTAGGTCTTTTTTTCCTTCCCTCTTATACGAAATGAGTAACCATTAGTTTCAACAATTAGAGAAGTTTTTGAAAAATATACAGGAAATATAAAAAGGCAATGAAGATGGTAATGCTGATTGTCTCAACCCAACGGTTTTTTTTCTTCTTTTTTCTATATGTCTGTCTGCTCTTAGCCTGATTTGGGGGCTGATTTGCTTTTGGATTATGAAAAGTACTATTGGTGCTGTTTATCGTCGTTGATTTATTTCCTGGACTGATACTTTTATTATCTGTTACAAGCGATAATAGATCTGATCTCATTTGGAGCGCATTTGAATACTGTCCATGAAGTGCCTTTACAATGACCTTTTCTACGAGGAGTAAATCCTTTTGTTTACTTATTGCCTCTCTCAGCTGTGTGATTCCACCTGTTGACTTATTAAAGCGTTTTGGATAGGCAGTATTGATCATAATCATTGCAACTGCAAATAAATCATAGGAAGGATCGGCCTTTCTTGACCCTAATCCCCAATATCCTCTATCATAAAACTCTGTAAATTCTTTAATTGCTCTGCCTTGAAGCGTTGTTCCCCCAACATCAATACATCTAATTTTCGGTGTTGGTCCAGTTACTATTAGGTTTTCTGGCTTTAAATCCCCAAATACCCAGCCGTTTTCGTGCAATTTATTTAAGTCATTTAGTAATTGTAATATCAGAACAGTGGTCCATGCCTTTCCTTTTGTTTGGATAAAACTCAACAAGTCTGGTCCTTGTATATATTCCATGACATAGAAGGAAATCTGACCTCGATTACTATTCCAATCATCAACATCAAGCAAAGAAGGTCCGAGGGTTGACCCTTGGACCTTCGCAAACGACCTTAATACATTTACCTCTGAGGTAATAGACATTCCATTATCACTCATCTTTAACGCTACTTGCGAATTCTTAAACTTAGCAAGGTAGACAATGCCGTTTGCTCCATATCCTAGTTCCTTTAAAACTGTATACTTATTCGAATGCCATTTTCCAGCTATGACAGTACCCGGAGCTACTTTACATCGATTCTTCAAGGAATGATTCATCATCACCGGTCATGAGACTCCTTAATGAACGTTTCGTATTAAATGAAGATAATGCTGTACGGATGGCAGGTCCTGTCGGTGTAATCCCTCCCGTTGTAAGCTGAGAGAAGATACTTGTCAAAGATTGTAGCTTTGGCGTCCAATCTAGAATTTTTTCGACATCATTCTTTTTCCCGGGAAATACAAAAACCGAGAACTGATTATCACCTGTACGTGCGTTCAAGCTTAGGGATAGATCAAGCAGTGCCTCTTTAACAGTAGGAAGCTTGTGTTTCATACTTGCGCTTGTGTCGACAAGAATCAACACCTCTAATTCGACAGTTTCACCAAGCTCATCGACCACTTCCATTACTTCCCCTCTTTTCTCAGGAGGAAGATCTTCAATCGTTTGTGAACGACCAAGAATTTGCTGCAGTTCCCGGTTAACAACACCCTGAATTGTCTGCGTCATTGCCTTCCTTGTAACCATTTGAACCGTTTGGGAGAGTTGCTGAGCATAGACAATTTGACTGACTCCTCCGCCAGACATTGCAATACCTTCTATTTCCGTCATTCCCTTTTCATCAATGACATCCTGCTCCATTACACCGATAACATTTACTGATATTCCTTGTTCTTTTGCAAGTGCCGCCATCGCAATAGGATCTTCACCTTGGTTTGAACAACCGTCTGTTATTAATAGAATCTGACGAATTTTTCCTGTATACATACTCATTCTCCCTCCACTTTTTCGAGTTACTTCCATTTTCGACACCGTGGAGGGGATTTATACATAATACAGGGATAAACAGCATAAAATAGTTGATTAGGCTTGTTTCTTCATTCTTGTAACAGGAATACTCGCCCATTTAGGTGTATTATGTTTTATTTTCGCCACTGCTATGGTCATATCATCACCAATCGAGTTATCACGTGAACGGATGACCTCTTCTAAGATTAAATCTGAAATTTCCTGAGGATCCTCTGTCTGTAGTTCTTGAATTTTCCGTTTCATCCAAAGGTCGTAGTTTTCTACATGTTTGGGACCCTCAAATATTCCATCACTCATCATAATGAGCAAATCTCCTGCTTTTAATTGCTCACTCACCACATCCACTTCAAACTCTTCTAGTATGCCCATCGGCAGATTGCTGGCTTGAATTTTAATTACTTTATTTCCCCTTTTTATAAAGCTTGGAGTGGAACCAATCTTTAGGAATTTTGCTGAAGCATTTTGCAGGTCAATCATAGCTAAGTCCAAGGTTGAAAAAATCTCATCTGTTGTTCGAAGTGACAGTATAGAGTTGACTGATTTAATCGCCACTTTCTCATCAATACCAGACTGCAGTATTTTTTGTAATAGCTGTAATGTCTCTTTACTCTCGTAATGGGCTCTTTCCCCATTTCCCATGCCATCGCTGATTGCTATCGCAAATTTACCCAACCCTAACTCCATGGTTGAATAACTGTCGCCGGATACAAAGCCGCCATCCATAGCAGCATGGGCCATTCCAGTTTCAACTGTATAGGCTTTGGAAGACCTAAAGATTACATGGCAGAAACCGTTTGGATATGCCGCACATTCTTCGGAGCTGACAATAATTTGTTCTCCGAGAATATCCGAAAGCATGGGTGCTATCAACTTCTCGCATTCTCCATGTCCATTACAGAAGGGAACGGACATTTCAATATCTACATTTCCAGACTCGAGACTATAGATCTCTACTTGTTCAACTTGAACACCAAAGCTTTGAATTGCCTCCAGAATTTGTTCCTCTTGTTTATGATGATTTTCTCTTTCTCGTTGAATTTCCTTTGCAAAGTTATCCATAACCTCTGATACACCTAAGAGTTGGTCGGCCACTAACTTCCTGCTTTCCTGCACTTGTTTCTTCAATTTTTGGTTAGCTTGGAAAAATGTTAACTCTTGCCCGACAGCCTCGTATACTCTTTTTGACCTTGTACAGTGCTTGTCCCATTCCCTGGTAAGCCTTGTAGATACTACCCCATCATTTTGGTCCATTTCATGAATGATCTCTTCTAGGTAACTATAAGTTGTGTTAAAGTTTTTCGCCCAGCATTGCTCTTTTTTAAAGCATGTATTACATGTCTTTTCTGTTACATGGCTCATAAAATAATCCATTTCCCGTCCCTGCTCATCATCACTTGGCTTTGTTTCCATTTGTGAGAAACTATTAGAAAGTGCATGGAAAACATTAGAGAATTGGGCAACCCGCTGTGCAGTTACATCACGCATTTTTCTCATATACTTTTGTTGTTCTGTTGTATACTCTGGCGTACCCGGTATATATTTGGCCAACTTAGAGGTAAATATCTGAGGTGTTAATAGGAAAAGCAATATAGCAGCAGCCGATTCCAATAATGTAGTCGTTAAGGAACCAGAACCACCTTCCTGTCCATACATACCAATTAACAGTGTTGCAATAAACAGACCAATTGCAACTCCTATTTTTTTCCCTTCTTTTAATAGGCCGCCCAATACACCTGAAAAGGCAAGTAAACTCATATGATAAAAACTTGAAACACTTGCAAGACTAAAGATTAAGCCTGTTACGACCCCGACGGTGGAACCAACAGTTGCTCCAGCAATAAATGAAAATACTAAAACAAGATATCGTGACATGATATGTTCAAGTGACAAATCATAGATTTTCCAGCCAATGGTTCCCGTCATAATAGAAGCAAGCATAATAATTAAACAGACAATCTCTTCGGTTTTTAATAATTGTCTGCGTTTATTCAAGATTAATAAGGGGATACTCTGTAGAAAAATTAGTGTTAGGATAAATGCCAGGCTCGTCTGAACACCAACCATCATAGCGTCATATAATGTAAGCTGCCTAGAAATAATAAACGCTTCTGCTAACTTACCCGTCCCTAGAATAATAGCCACGAAGAATGGGATCATTCTCATCTCATTTTTAATCCACTTTTCACTAATTCGATAAATGACTAGAAAAAGGATTGAAACCAAAAAGGTAAAAGCTGCATTCTTTAAGGAGACAGTTGCCGCGCCCGCAACCAATCCTACTAAGGCAAGTGGAGATCGATCTCTTTTAATGAGAAAGACTGCAGCGAAAAATGGCAGACTAAAGGGAGCAAGCGTGGATAATATTAAAGCTCTTCCTAACAAGAAACCTACCAAAAGTAAAAGGTAACCTTTTATAAGGAAGAAGGATTCAATTTTTAGCTGGAATTTTTTCATGACGCTGTCCCATGACCGTTTAGAGGATTGAAAATTAACCTCTCCGACCGGTTCTAGTAAATTCCGTTCAAGCTTTTCCATAATTCACACTCCTCTATTAATTCTCGTTAAAAACTATTATAAAATTAATAGATTCAAAATTTTGTCAGATTAGTGAACGTATGCAAAGTTTCGTTCGACGGTTTCCACTATATTTATTCAATTAATGTTGAGAAATTGAAATGATGTCGGAATTCGGAGGATTTACATATAAAAAAAAGCACCGATATAATATCGGTACTTACGCTTTTCGTTATGTCTAGCTGCAGCGCCTAGGCGCTTTCGCTTTTCGTTATAGCGGCGGAGGGGATCGAACCCCCGACCTTACGGGTATGAACCGTACGCTCTAGCCAGCTGAGCTACACCGCCAAGTATTTAAGGCACAAGTTATATAATACATAGGGTGAAAATAGATGTCAATAGAAAATTTGCGAAAACAAAAAGACAAGTCGCTCGACCTGTCTTAATAAGCAATGTAAAAAGCCAGCATTCTATTAAATAAGCAACAAGTTAACCCCTTTTTGCTCCTCTTCCGCCGCGCTTTGATTCTGTATGGCGTTTTAGAGAAGTTAAACGATCTTCACTATCTTTTAAAAACTTCGCCATTTTTGACTCAAATGTCTCTACTCTTGGAACATTTCGATCGTTTGACCTGTTCTGACGAGGGCGT
This sequence comes from Neobacillus niacini, assembly GCF_019749295.1. Classification (GTDB taxonomy): domain Bacteria; phylum Bacillota; class Bacilli; order Bacillales; family Cytobacillaceae; genus Neobacillus; species Neobacillus niacini_D. The sequence goes on along the minus strand of NZ_JACWFG010000016.1, from coordinate 73,266 downwards.
TGTGAATGTGAGCTTGATTGTGAACGGGGTCTTTGCGGCGCCTCTGGTTTATCTATTGCTTTTTTTATAGAAAGTCCAATTTTTCCATCTTTTTCAACATTCATGACTTTAACTTCTACTTGGTCACCAACTTTAAGATGGTCATTGATATCTTTCACATAACTGTCAGCAACCTCACTGATGTGTACGAGTCCAGTTGAGCCATCAGGCAGCTCCACAAAAGCTCCGAAATTTGTAATCCCTGTTACCTTTCCTTGTAACTTGCTGCCTACTTCGATTGACATAAAAAGAATTTTCCTCCTTAAGAATTAAAAAAATCATACTTACTTTATATTATACAAAATGGGAAAAATAAGTGTCAATAAGACTAGTTATTGGTTGTTTTTACCTTCTTTTTCTTCAGGAATATTGAAGATAATTTCTCCATTTTCCGAGAAGAAATATTCTTTTCTAGCAAGCTTAGCAAGGTAATCATCATCATTTAACTTGACGATATCTTCTTTAAGGATTTCCTGCTGCTTTTTTAATTGAACCAGTTCTTGTTCAAGCTGCTTCTTTTGAGCCACTTTTTTATCTAATGTGGAGGATTGGGAAACAAAGCTAGTAATCATTAAATAGGACATGATAACTGCGAAGACTGAGAATAGGGTTAGTCTTCGAAATAGCAGCTTCCTTTTTCTGGCCGAAGCAATTTCTGCTATTTCCTGCTGGTGGACATAAGTGGTTTCAATCTTAGCTATATTTTTTTCTTTTACTGAACTCATTTCCCTTCCCTCCTTACTTTTTTGGTTTTTTAAACTTTTTGATTAGCTTTAATAAGTAATTCTTGATTTCCATAAAAAATCCTGCCGTTCTATTATATAACTTCTCGACGTATTTTTTAATACTTTTCGGCAAAAGTTTCCATAGAATTAATATTATCTTCACAATCGGCACCCAAACAATCTTAAGAATAAACAATAAAACCTTTAAAACAAATTTGACAAGGGAAAAAAGCCCCCTGCCAATTAAGATGATAATGGAAATGACCAATTGGATAAGGCCAACGACAGGTTTATAGATAAGTAGTTGAAAAGCTCTTCTTATAAATCTGTAAATGGCAATCGCCGTTTTTATCATGAATTCAAGAAGTCTCAAATAAACACCTTTAAATAAACTTTGATAGGCCGCAAATCCACAAAGAAGGGCAACAAAAATGTAAAATCGTAATTCTCCATTATTCACAAGGAATAAAATATAAAAGATGATAAGTGCTTGAATGACCCAAAACAACAAGTCATTAAAGAAAACAATCCAAGACTTTCGGTTAGGACGATCTAAGAATCGCTGATAGGTATCAAACATGACACCGAACAGCGAACCCATCCCAATCATCGAAAGCATGGTAAGGAATTGAGTCGAAAGGGTCATCGGAATAACTTACTAAAGAATCCTTTAGCTTTCTCCCCATGCTGTTCGTCTAAGTAAACTAAATCAAATATTTTACCCTTAATGGAGACAATCCCTTTTTCGACATCGAGATTTTTCATTTGTAAATTTTGCCCTTTGATTGCTAAAAAGCCCATAGACGTTTCTAATAAGAACTCCTCATTATCAAAGCTTTCTACCTGTTTAACACCTGTTATATCAAGCAGTTTTCTTCCTCTCATGATGACATCATGCTCTGGAACAGTACTTTTGACAGGATTTGTTTCATAATATTGGCTCATTATTCATCCCTCACAATCATTTGTACAACCTTTAGTACATTTTTATGTAAAGGGCAATTGAATTAGAACAAGCCTTTTTGCATGTGTCCTTACAACTGAGATTCGCTGATTCTTTCCTCTTTGATAATCGTGTACATTTCTGCTGCTGCTTCTTTCCGAGTGGTATCTTGAATCTGGTCAACTCTCGCCGTAACTAGTCTTTGTCCAAGGCGAATGGTAAGCTCGTCGCCTACTTTAACAGTTGAACTTGCTTTTGCTTCTTTTCCATTTATAAGAATTCTTCCTTGATCGGATACTTCTTTTGCCAAAGTCCTTCTCTTAATCAATCTTGATACTTTTAAATACTTATCTAGTCTCATTAATTAATCCCTCGATTCTATAGTCCTTTTGATTTTGCTTCATCCCAATAACGATCGAGCTCCTCTAAGGAGTAATCCTCTATAGGCTTTTCACTATTCTTTACCTTTTCTTCTATAAAACGAAACCTTCTAATAAACTTTTCATTGGTCTCAAATAAAGCTTCTTCTGGATGAATGGACATAAACCTTCCTACATTAACAAAGGCAAACAGGATATCACCAAACTCTTTTTTTGCGTCTAAAAGGCTCTCATTCTTTATCTCATTCTCAAATTCCTCCAGCTCTTCTTTCACTTTCTCCAATGCTGGTGTTATTTCCTGCCAATCAAAGCCAACTTTCGCTGCTTTCTTTTGAATCTCGTATGCTCTTAATAAATTCGGCATTGATTTAGAAACACCATCAAGAAGAGAGGTTTTTATCTCGCCCTTTTCAAGCTTCTTTATTTCCTGCCAGTTACGAAGGACCTCTGATGAGTCTTTCACGTCTGTATTCCCAAATACATGTGGATGCCTGCGAATCATTTTTTCTGAAAGGACCTCAATCACATCCTCAATAGCAAAATACCCCTCATCTTCACCAATTTGGGCATGAAGCATGACTTGCAGTAAGACATCACCAAGCTCTTCAATTAAATGGTCAATATCACCGCTGTCTATCGCCTCAATGACTTCAAAAGTTTCTTCAATCAAATATTTCTTTAGTGACTCATGTGTTTGTTCCTTATCCCATGGACAGCCATTAGGGCCTCTTAATACAGCAATAATCTCTCGAAGCTTGGAGAAATTTTTCAACATAATTTTTTCATCTTTTACGGGTGGAACGTAGACAGAAGTAAGATTATCAAGCGTTACTTTTCGGTCTAATTCATACAATGGTACCCGATCTAGTCTTTCACTGCTGCTTCCGGCGGCACGTACAATGACTACTTCATAATCATCCGGCAGTCTTTCCATAAGGGTCAGCTTAATATTAGAGGCTACAAACTGATCATAAACCTGACTGATAAACATATGCTGATCGATTTGCAGCTGGCTGGAATGAAGAGAGGTTCCATCAAGCAGCTGGAAACCGTCTATTGGGTCAATTTTCAAGGATTGAAAGAGTGCGTCAACAAAGCTTTGACCTCCCCCAATTAAAATCTCCACATTCTCATTAGGGCCATATTCCAAAAGTAATTGTACAGTCCGCTCTGCCACAAGAGGATGGCCCGGTACCGCATAAATCACCTGCTCCACTTTTGCTTTTTGCAGTAAATTTTGGACAATCTCCTGATAAACTTCTTCAAATTGATCGTGCTTTTCATAGATTGAGTCAAACGAAGAAAAGCTCAGTCCTTCTTGTACTAATTCATTTATAACTGGATGTTCCTTCGTTCTTAAATAAACATGATTTGCATTCTTCAACTTTTTGTAAACGCCAAAGGGAAGCTGATCAAGATCTCCTGCTCCCAAACCGAGAATTTCAATTGATTTACCCATATTCTTTTAACTCCTATTCTTCTTAGGTAATAAAAGGCTTAATTTACTGCCGAAAGGAAATAGCGATAGTTCTTTTTCTAAAAAGACTCCACCTCTAATAATGATTAATAAGAAAAGGAATCCTCCTGAAATGGCACCGACTACCGCCTGGATTGCTGACATCATTCTCTCCGTTCCAGATGGTATTGCAATCATATTTGTTAAGGCTAGGCAGCCTTTCAATAGTAGTACCATCATTAGTGCTGCTGCCAGTAATGTAGCTAAGAAACGGTACGTTAACAGCGAAATGGTTTGCATTTTTTTAAGTTTTATAAATAAGACCGCACAAAGTAATACTAAGGTAATTATCGTAGCATACGCTGCCCCCATTGTCCCATATAATGGGACAAAGAGAGTATTAAGACTATACTTTAAAAGAAATGATGCCAGAACTGCAGCAGCTGGAAAAAGTAACGAACCCAGCCCCTGCATAATAGCAATAACTGTCGTATTCATTGAGCATAGGAGTATGACAAAGCTTAATACTCCTAGTACGTTAGAACCTGAGCTATCCTTAAATAACATGATATTGGCCGGTTCAATAATGGACCATAACCCTGCAGATGCTCCCACCCCAATAACAATACTGATTCTAATGGACAATCGAATTTTATCCTGTAAGAATTCAGTGTCTTTGTTTATCCTCGCACTTGTTATTAAGGGTACTAGGGATAAAGACATTGAAACAGCTACAATGGTACCTAACTGAATTAATGGCTGTCCACGGTCAAAGATTCCCTTTATACCCTTTGCCAATTTAATCCCATATCCATTTTCTGTAAGTAACGAGTACAGATTGAGTGCATCCGCCATTTGTATCAAAATCATCAGCATTCCACTAACACAAATTGTCAGACCTTGAAAGGTAAGTGTTTTTAGAATAACGCAGAACTCTCGATAATAGCCGCGCAGCATACCTTTTTTTGGAGCAATCATTCTCCATTCTTTACGAACCCCTATAAATGTAAACAAAATAATGACTGATACCATACTTCCTGTTATGGAACCAAACATGGCACCGCCGCCGACCAGATACAGTGAGTATCCTAAGTTTGTGAGTAGGTATGCGGAAAAGAGAATGGTTAAAGCTCTAATTAATTGTTCACCCACCTGCGATAATGCAGTGGGGACCATGTCTCCCTTCCCCTGATAGAATCCTCTTAGAATAGAAACAATCGGAAATAATAAAAAGACGATAGAGACAACCCTTAGTAAAATAGCTAACTTATTATCATTCATCCAATTTGCAATATGACTAGCGCCAAGGTAAAGAATTAAAAAGCATATAATTCCGAATAACTGTAGAATGATAAACGAAACGAATAAAAGCCTTCTGGTTTTCTCGTGGTCCCCTTTTTCCCTCTGCTCAGCATACAGCTTAGAAATGACAACCGGAAAACCTGTTGTCGCCAGCACCATCGCCAGACCATAGAACGGATATACCTGCTGATATATGTAAAAGCCATCATTGCCAACTATATTTTGAAACGGAATCCGATAAACAGCACTAAGGATTTTCGTGACAAGTGCTGCAACCGCTAAAATAAAAGCCCCTTTAAAAAGAGCCTTCGACTGATTTACTTGCTTCATTTCTTATCTCCTAACTAACCTAAACTCGTGAGTATTATATCACAAGAGGCAAATAAAAAAGACAGCTGGCGCTGTCTCTTTTATTTGTTGGAATAATATTAGTTCTAGGATTCCATCTGTCTTGCAAGAAATCCAGCAGCAGTTTCAACAGCCTTTTTCTCGACTTCACCAAGTGTACCTTCTTTAGCATAAATAATAACTGCACCAATAGGATCGCCATTTGCAATAATCGGTCCAATTGTATAAGATGAGATAGTTTCATCATTGCCATCGGCTAACGCAATATCACCTTGCTGTGTAACCAAAACTGAATTACGATCTTCCATTGTTTTTTCAACTAAATCACTTATATTTTTATTTAAATAATCCTTTTTAGAACTTCCTGCTAATGCAATATAACTGTCTCTGTCACAAATTAATACCGGGTTTCCGAGGCTGTCAAATAGGGCTTCTGCATATTCTTTGGCAAAATCGCTTAACTCGCTGATTGGTGAATACTTCTTTAAAATAACTTCTCCATCACGATCCACAAAGATCTCTAACGGATCCCCTTCACGGATACGCAGTGTTCTGCGTATTTCTTTGGGAATGACAACACGACCCAAATCATCGATTCGACGAACTATTCCAGTTGCTTTCATCCAATGTTGCCTCACTTTCATCTGATGATTTTACTAACTTGGTAATGACATTCTTTCCTTTTGTAGGAATCATCACCAACTTTGAACTTAGTATCTTTCATCTGGAAAGTTCTATACACATTCACAATATTTTTTCATAAACAGGATAATTATCCTATTTTTTACGAAGTGTTCTACTGCTGTAGTTTCATTGGTATTGGTTATACTGGATTTTTCTGGCCCCTTTTCGCGGCTTGGAGACCTTTAATCATTTCAAATGCTGCATTTATCCAATGAGCAGTTTCCTGCCCTTTTGTCTGCAGGGTCATTTTAAGCTTCTGACCTTCCATTCCCAGCCCAATCATTCGTGGATATTTGCTGCTAATCGCAAATACCTTTTGTCCATCAATCATACTGCTGGACTGTTCATTAACAAGAATGGTTACTTCTTGTTTTACCTGCTTTATTGTTTCGACACCTGCGAGCAATGCATAAATCTTCATTTCTGCTACTTGGAATAGATAATCGACTTCCTCAGGATATTCACCAAAGCGATCGAGCATCTCTGCTTGCAATTCCTCTATATCCTCTAGATTCTGAACACCTCTAAAACGCTTATACATTTCAATTTTTTGATGTCCATCTTTGATATAGGTATCAGGGATATATGCATCGATTTCTAAATCAATCTCAACTGTTGCTTTCTGCTCTGATTTTAAGTCGCCTTTTCTTTCCTCGATTGCCTCTTTCAGCATTTGCGAATACAAATCAAATCCTACCGAGTCAATAAATCCATGCTGCTGAGCACCCAGCAGGTTTCCAGCACCGCGGATAGTTAAGTCCCGCATCGCAATTTTGAAACCTGAACCAAGTTCAGTGAATTCTTTAATAGCTTGAAGGCGTTTTTCAGCTACCTCTGTCAATACTTTATCCTTTCGGTGTGTGAAGTAAGCATATGCAACACGATTTGACCTTCCAACACGACCTCTAAGCTGGTAAAGCTGGGAAAGTCCCATTTTATCGGCATCATAAACAATTAAGGTATTAACATTCGGGATATCTACGCCGGTTTCTATAATGGTGGTACTGACTAAAACATCGAACTCCCCGGCTAAAAAGCTTAACATGACAGATTCTAATTCATTTTCTGACATTTGTCCGTGTGCGAAGGTAACTCGTGCATCAGGAACGAGCATCGATATTTCCTCCGCCTTCCGTTCAATATCTTCCACTCTGTTATATAAAAAGTAAACTTGTCCTTCACGTGCCAGTTCTCTTTCGATTGCCTCTCTGACAAGCGGTCCATTGTATTCCATTACATAGGTTTGTACAGGAAAACGGTTTTCCGGCGGTGTTTCAATAACAGATAAATCGCGAACGCCGAGCATGGACATGTGTAAGGTTCTAGGTATTGGGGTTGCTGTTAATGTTAATACATCAATATTGGTTTTTAGCCTTTTAATCTTCTCTTTATGCGTTACCCCAAATCGCTGTTCTTCATCGATGATTAATAAGCCTAAGTCGCGATAAACAATATCTTTAGAGAGAATACGGTGTGTTCCAATTACCACATCTACCGTACCTGCCTTTAAGCCTTTCATTGTTTCTGTTTGTTGCTTTTTAGACCGAAAACGACTTAGCAGGCCAATATTGATCGGATAATCCTGAAACCTTTCCCTCATGGTTTCGTAATGCTGCTGGGCTAGAATTGTCGTTGGAACAAGCAGTGCTACTTGTTTGCCATCGGCAATTGCTTTGAAGGCAGCTCGAATTGCCACTTCCGTTTTCCCATAACCCACATCACCGCATAGCAATCGGTCCATCGGTCTAGGTCTTTCCATATCCTTCTTAATCTCATGAATGGAGCGGAGCTGGTCTTCTGTTTCCTGATAGGCGAAAGCCGTTTCAAATTCTCTTTGCATATCACCATCCGGAGAAAAGGCATAGCCAACTGCCGCTTCTCGTTCTGCATAAAGCTTGATAAGATCATCTGCAATGTCTTCGACAGAGGATTGTACTTTCTTTTTAACCTTTTTCCAATCACTGCCGCCAAGTTTATAGATTTTTGGTTCTTTCCCTTCAGAACCAACATATTTCATAACTAGGTCAATTTGTTCTACAGGAACATACAGCTTATCCGTACCATGATAACGAATATGGAGATAATCCTTATGAACACCGTTAATAACTAGTGTTTCGATACCTAAGTATTTTCCTATACCATGATTGACATGAACGACATAGTCCCCAATTTTAAGTTCTGAGTAGCTCTTAATCCTTTCAGCGTTTGAGAGCTTTTGTCTGTTAGCGGACTTTTTAACTCGCTTTGTAAAGAGCTCCTCCTCTGTAATCACAGCTATCTTTTGAATCGAAAGCTCGAATCCAGTATGGAGGTTCCCTTTCATTATTTGAACCTTCCCAGGTAAAAGCTGCTGACCGCTTCGGATAATGGAGGCTTCTATTTCATAATCCTCTAACACTCTTTCTAACTTTTTTACTCTCTCGTCATCAGGACCTAAAAAGAGAATGGCATAATTACCTTTTTTCCATCTATCAACTTCTGCTTTTAGTAAGTGCATTTGCCCATGGAAGTTTTGCATTTGTTTACAAGAAACATTAATAATGTTTTGCGGGCTCGTATTTGCCACATGGCGCAGAAACAAGCTCATATAAAGAATGGGAAGCTCTCTTTTATGAAGTAGATTCGGCAGGTCATGGGAAATAGTCAAATCATGAATAATTTGACCTTCACTAAGAAGAGAAGTATACCACTCTGCCTCTTCTTTAATTAATGACTCATTCATTTCTTGAACCCGGCTTATCTCATCAATAAATACCATTCCATTACGAGGAAGGTAGTCTAGTAAACTAGTATCGCCTTCATATGCTAGTGAAAGGTATTTAAATATCTGGTCTGGTTTATGGCCATTTTTTAGCTGTTCAAGCTCATAGCTAATATTTTGAGAGAGCTGGATTTTTGCTTTATCGTCCCTTAATTTTTTCAGACTTTTAGCTAATCCATCCTCTAACCTTCCAATTAAACGACTATAATCACCAGTTTCAAAGAGAACCTCGGTTGCAGGACCAATCAAAACTTCAGCAGCTTTTTCAATCGAACGCTGGTCTTCTAAAGAGAAATAACGGATGGAATCAATCTCTGTATCAAATAATTCAATCCTAATTGGATTGCTCTCCGTAAGGGGATAAATATCAATAATCCCCCCCCTAATACTAAACTCTCCCGGGGTTGATACCATTTCAGCTCGAACATAGCCCATTTTAACAAACGTATTTAGAATCTCTGTAATATCTAAATCATCGCCCACTTTAAACGACAGCTGGTATTTCTTCCAGACGCTTTTTGGCGGAATGAGCTTCCTTAATCCTGCAATTGGAACAATAATAATTCCCTTGTCACTCTTACTCAAATGATTTAAGGCTTCAATCCTTTGTGCCTTTAACTCTGGACTGGCAATGCTCATCTCTGCAGCAATTAATTCATTTGCTGGGAATAGAAAAACTTCTTCCTCACTTAATAGATTTACAATATCGTCATAGAGTTTTTGTGCCTGCAATAGATTATGGGTTATTAAGAGAATCGGCCTTTTCATTTTCTCATAAATAGCCGCAGTTAATACCGTTCTTGAGGATCCTGATAAACCAGCAATCAGCTGTTCCTTCAGGCCTTCTTGAACTCCGGAAATAATAGAATGACTATCTTCCTGATCTAGAAATAATGATTTTAAACCCTTCAAAAGCTCGTTCCTCCTCTCTTTGAATCTTTTTTCATATTTTGACTATTTTAACTTTATTGTTAGTGGTAAATAAAAATAGAAAAATGCTTTGGATTGCTGTCCAAAGCTGGTTAATGAATAAGGAAATCATATTGATGATATTCTGGATTTCTTTCTAATGCTTCCTGACAATCCTCACAAATGGCTGTAATGTGTATACTTCCAGACAAATCATACGAGACCATCTCTTGCCTTTCTTGTTCCGTTAATTTATGAAGACCAAGTGCTTCGCTGTGTATCGATGACTGTTCAATGGAACCCAGGTTTGTGCCGCAATGACGACAGTGATAATGAATGGCCACGCAGGTACCCTCCCTATTCTACTATTATCAATAGTATTTACGATGAAGAGGGAAGTTATTCATTTGTTTTTGTTTCACAAAAAAAGAGTATTGCTTTATTTTATGAAAGGAAAGGTTATCTCATGAACAATTACTGATTATATTCGTTCATGACCTGTAAGAATGGTTTTTCCATCCAGGTTCTACATGCATCAGCACTCTTTTGTACAGCCTCTTTTGTAAGGCCGATTTCATCTTCATGAAAACGTCCCAGCACGTAATCTGGAACCTTCATTCCGTTTCTTGGCCGATCGATACCAATGCGTATCCTATTAAATTCTTGTGTACCAAGGTGGGCAACCGTGGACTTTATCCCATTATGACCACCAGCGCTTCCTTTTTGACGAAGCCTGATTTTCCCGACAGGTAAATCAAGGTCATCATAGATCACCACAAAATCTTCTATATCTATCTGGTAATAATCCATTATAGCTCGTATAGATTCTCCTGATAAGTTCATATAGGTAAGTGGTTTTAATAAAACTACTTTTTCTCCATTGTGAAGACCAATTCCAAATAACCCTTTAAATTTTGACTGATTTAAGGGAATAGATAATTGGTTTGAAAGCTCATCTATGACTTCAAATCCAATATTATGCCTTGTTTTATCATATTGTTTCCCAGGGTTTCCTAAACCAACAATTAATTTCATTCTTTCCCTCTCTTTCGGCCCGGTCCACCTGTTAAGTAATTTTCGGAACATCCTTTTGTCTCCCACTTAATAATACGTCTTTTTTGTGATAAATGCGACAAAAGACGTAACCTTAATCAGGTTACGTCTAAATCATTATTGTGTCTAGCTGCAGCGCCTAGGGGCTTCCGCTTTTCTACTCACCTTCTGGCTCTGTTTCTCTGCCTTCTTCGTTTTCAGGGTGGCCGCCTTCTTGCTGTTCGCCGGCGTTAATCTCTTCCTCCTGCTTAGGCGGCAAGATGCTAGCGATGACTTCCTCTTCCTCATGGTTAATCGTAAATGAGCCCTGATAAAGGATATCTGAAACCTTTAACGTCTCACCTACTTGAAGGTTTGTTACATCCACTTCAATTTGTTGTGGAATTTCACTTGGCGTGGAGGTAATCGATAGTTCGTGAACAGGCTGCTGAAGAACGCCGCCATCCTTTACTCCGGCCGCTTCACCAGTAAGGACAAGTCTTACCGTCACATTGATTTTTGAAGACTTATCAACTGCAAGAAAATCAACATGAATGATTTCCTTTTTAATAAAGTCTTCTTGATAATCAGATAAAACGACATCATGTGTACTGCCGTCTATATCGAGTGAAATTACTCCATTCCTGCCCACATTTCGGATTGTTTTCGTTAAATCTGCAGAACTAACAAAAACGGGTTTACTTTCAACCTTCCGTCCATAGATCACAGCAGGAATATTACCTGTCTCTCTTATCCTTCTTAACTCTGAAGTGCGCAGATCCTTACGTTCCTTTGCTTGTAAAACCGTACTCATGCGTTTAGTCACCTTCCTAGTTTTGTTCTTAACTGTCTATATAAAAATTCCCCAAAACAGGAAGGTCTAAACACATAATTTATACAAAAGCCAGAATCAATCAAATAATGTACTTACTGATTGTTCTTCGTGAACTCGGATAATGGCTTCGCCAAGTAATGGCGCTACTGAAAGGTTAATAATTTTATTAGTCTTTTTCTCTTCAGGAAGTGCAATAGAATTCGTGATAACTAATTCCTTTATTTTTGAATTCTGGATTCTTTCAATTGCTGGACCAGACAATACTGGATGTGTACAGCAAGCATATACTTCGCGTGCACCATTCTCTACAAGAGCATTGGCTGCAAGGGTAATGGTTCCTGCTGTGTCAATGATATCATCAATTAAGATTGCAATTTTCCCTTCAATATTACCGACGATATTCATAACCTCAGCGACATTTGGTCTTGGACGGCGTTTGTCAATAATGGCAATTGGTGCTTTTAGGCGTTCTGCTAATTTTCTTGCTCTTGTTACACCGCCATGGTCAGGAGAAACTATGACAATGTCCCCTTCAAAACTTCTCTTCTGGAAATAATCCGCTAAAATAGGTACACCCATTAAATGATCGGTTGGAATCTCGAAGAAACCTTGAATCTGTGGTGCGTGTAAGTCTAGGCATATAACACGCGTTGCTCCAGCTGTTTCAAGAAGGTTTGCTACTAATTTAGCTGTAATCGGTTCACGCGCACGTGCTTTACGGTCCTGGCGGGCATATCCATAGTAAGGCATAACAATATTAATGGTCTTGGCAGAGGCTCTTTTTAGAGCGTCTATCATAATTAACAATTCCATAATATTTTCATTAACAGGTGAGCTTGTCGATTGAATAACATATACATCACAACCACGGATACTCTCTTCGATATTAATCTGAATTTCTCCATCACTAAATCGTGTTACAGAGCTCTTTCCTAATTCCACACCAATTACTTTGGCAATCTCTTTTGCTAATGGGAGATTTGAATTTAGACTGAATACCTTTAAGTTTGGATCTAAGTATTGATTTGACATATTGCCCTCCAATATTCTACCTATTTTTTCAGATTTAACTTATCGACATAATTTTCTTTGTTAACCTGCTGTGCTCGTGCAATGGCCAATGCATTACCAGGAACATCTTTTGTTACAGTTGAACCTGCAGCTACGTATGCACCTTTTCCGATGGTAACAGGAGCTACCAGATTAGAATTACAGCCAATAAAAACGCCATCTTCAATCTTCGTTAGAAATTTATTTTTCCCATCATAGTTAACAGTTATTGAACCACAGCCGATATTAACATCGCTGCCGACCTCAGCATCACCAATATAGCTTAGGTGTGAAGCCTTACTTCCCTTACCGAAGACTGCCTTTTTGATTTCAACAAAGTTTCCGATTTTTACTTCATCATGAATTGTTGAATCCGGTCTAATGTGAGCAAATGGACCAATATTCACTAAAGATCCAATCTCGCTGTTATAGGCTGCAGATTGACGGATTACCGTTTCATTTCCTACCTCACATGTATCAATTTCTGAGTTTGGTCCAATTTGACAATCTGCCCCAATTACAGTTCTACCTTTTAAGATTGTACCTGGAAGAATAGTGGTATCCTGACCAATCACTACATCTGATTCAATGTATGTATTAGCAGGATCAATAATCGTAACTCCGTTTCGCATATGATTTTCATTAATACGTTTGCGCATGATTCTTTCTGCTTCTGACAAAGCAACTCTGTCATTAACACCCAGCGTTTCTTCCAAATCATTTGTTTGGTATGCAGTAACCACTTCGCCTTGATTTTTAAGAATTTCAACGACATCCGGCAGGTAGAATTCGCCTTGTACATTATCATTTGAAACCTTCTTTAAGGCTTCGAACAAAGCAGCATTATCAAAGCAATACGTTCCAGTATTAATTTCATTTATTTCTCGCTCTGCTTCTGTTGCATCTTTATGCTCAACAATTTTCTCGACAAGACCATTATCATTTCTTATAATACGGCCATATCCTGTTGGGTCTTCAATACTAGCCGTCAGAATTGTTGCTTTTGCAGATAATTCTTCATGATGTTTAAATAATGACTCCATCGTTTCTGCCTTAATTAGAGGTGTATCACCACAAACAACAATGGTAACACCATCTTTACCCTCTAAGCTTTGCTGTGCCTGCATAACTGCATGTGCCGTCCCAAGCTGTTCACTTTGAAGGGCATAATGACTTTCATCCCCTAATTGTGCTTTTACCATTTCAGCTCCATGGCCAATTACGGTAACCATCTCTTGAATATTTAACTTTTTGACTTGATCCACTACATGTTGAACCATCGGCTTACCGCAAACAGGGTGTAATACTTTATAAAGCTTTGATTTCATCCGGGTACCTTGTCCTGCGGCCAAAATCACAGCATAACGATTGGTCATGTTTATGTCCTCCAATTTTACCTTTTTATCCATTAAAAATATTAACGTAATTAGTCAGTCATTTCAAGGAATGTAAGAAATGTGTCTGAATTTGTTATTTTGAAAAAATTAGCGGTTGAATAAAGGAGGAGAGCTGCGAGGCATAAAAAAAGAGCACTACTTGTGTAGTAGGCTCTAGGTTGTTTAGTTTCTTCTAGGAAGCTCCGGCTTCTTCAAACTCGACTTCTAATTCACCTAATCGGTGATACTCAGCCAAGACAGCTTCTTGGATTTTACCGCGTGTTCCAGAGTTGATTGGATGCGCAATATCACGAAATTCTCCATCAGGAGTACGTTTACTTGGCATAGCCACAAATAAACCATTGTTTCCGTCAATAACGCGGATGTCATGAACAACGAATTCATTGTCTAGTGTAATTGATGCAATCGCTCTCATACGACCGTCCGTGTTGACGCGGCGTAATCTTACGTCTGTTACTTCCATGTGCTCACACCCTTTTCTTATGTTAAAAAGCTAGTGTTATTAATTCAACAGCGAATCTAGTAAATCCTTCTTTTAATTTAATATTTTTTAAAATATTTTAGGCAAAATAATGAACATTTATAAAAATCAGATATATTACTAGATGGATAGTGATAAATAAGATGCCTTGTCCTTAATAGAGTAAACAGAAAAGGTAAAATAAACGGAGATTTTCCGGTTAAATGTAGTATGTAGCTCGTAACGGGGGTAAATAAGCGGAGTTTTTCCGTTTATGCGAAGCAAAATCGCCTATTTTCAAACTTAACGAGTAAATAGACGGAATTTCTCCGTCTATTTATGCTTTTCTTAATTATATTTATTAATTAAACGGAAATTATCCGTCTATTTAGCAACTGAATCCTGTTCTTGATCCCCAAACCGATAACTGCGGGAATCAGCAGCTTATTAAGATTATAAAATTGGTACTCAAAAACGGGAAAGAAAATAAAAAGACGTATGCCAATTCATACGTCAAGTTTATTAATATGAACTTACCCGAAAAAAACAGAACCCTTTAATTATTTCACGAGCGCGATTACTTCGATTTCAACTAGGGCGTCTTTTGGCAGCCGGGCTACCTCTACACAAGAGCGTGCTGGTTTATTGGTTGAAAAGTATTCACCATATACTTCGTTTATTGCTGCAAAGTCATCCATACTCTTAATAAAAACAGTGGCCTTTACAACGGTTTCAAAGGATGCCCCTGCTGCTGATAGCACAGCATCTAGATTTTTAAAAACTTGATGTGTCTGTTCTTTTATACCGCCCTCAATCATTAACCCTTGCGCAGTTAGTGGTATCTGACCAGAACTATAAAAGAGATTATTTACGATGATACCTTGGGAATATGGCCCTATAGCAGCAGGCGCTTGATTCGTTTGAACAACTTTCATTTTTATTCCTCCGTTCGGCGTTTAAAGTAGTTACCCTCTTTAACAGAAATCCTCTTTTCCTTAACATCTACATCCGTTAGTTTAACTAGTGATTTGTACTCATCAACGAGGCGTTCTTCAATTTTTTCAGCTTCAACCAAAACAGCTATACCAGCTACTTGAGCATTAAATTCCTCTAGCAGGCTGATCATACCCATTACGGTTCCCCCTGCTTTCATAAAGTCGTCAACAACTAAGACCCTTGAACCCTGAGCCAAACTTCTTTTTGAAAGCACCATCGTCTGAATTCTCTTTGCTGACCCAGAAACATAGTTGATACTTACGGTCGGGCCTTCGGTCACCTTACTGTCTCTTCTTACAATGACAACGGGTGTATTTAATTGGCTCGCAACAGCATAAGCAAGTGGAATCCCCTTCGTTGCCACGGTCATGACTACATCAATTTTTGTATTTACATAAGCGGATGCAATAATCCTGCCCGCTTTTTGAACAATAGATGGATTACCTAATATGTCCGTTAAATATAAGTATCCCCCTGGTAAAAGTCGATCTGGGTGGGCAATTAACGAACATAACTCATCTACAAAAGGTTTTGCCTCTTCATCACTTACGCTGACAAAGAATTTAACTCCACCGGCTGCACCTGGAACGGTTTGTAAGGTTCCAATTCCTCTTTGTTCAAAGGTCTCCTTAACGATTGCTAGATCTTCACTAATGGAAGATTTCGCAGAAGAGTAACGTTCAGCGAAAAAGGTGAGTGGTACAAGCTGGCGCGGATGATCAAGTAAATAACTTGTCATATCAATCAATCGTTCACTGCGGCGAAACTTCATAACAATCCCCCAAAGACGAATATTCTAATAATAGAATATCACTATTGTCCGTTTTTAATCAAGAGTATGACGCTCTCCAAGCATTCTCACAGCAAAAACTTGATCACAAAATCCTCTAAGACCATTGTAAATCCGATGCATTCGTGAATCGTGCTGCACAATTCCAAAAACCGTTGGTCCGCTTCCACTCATTAGAACAGCGTCGGCACCGAACCGCTTCATTTGCTCCTTGATTTGTGCTACCTCTGGATGAAGTTTTAACGTAACGTCTTCTAAGACATTGCCGACATTTTCACATACACTTTGATAATCATTGTTTTCAATGGCCTTAACCATTTCGTTTATATTGGGGTGCTTCATTCCCTTTAAATCTAACCGTCGATAAACCTCCGCGGTTGATACACCAATGAAAGGCTTGGCCAAAATTACCCAGCAAGTGGGCGGGGCAGGAAGGTCCGTAATCATTTCTCCTCTCCCTTTGGCTAAAGCGGTACCACCATACACACAAAACGACACGTCTGATCCGATTTCAGAACCAAGACTAGCTAATTCATCCAATGTTAACCCGAGGTCCCACAGTTTATTAAGACCTCTAAGCGTTGCAGCAGCATCACTGCTTCCTCCAGCCAGTCCAGCAGCAACAGGAATTGTTTTTTCAATTGTAATTTGGACACCTTTTTTTACTTGGTATCGATCCTTCAACAATTGTGCTGCCTGATAGGCCAAATTCCGCTGGTCATCAGGTACATATCGGTTATGAGATAGTATATGTATTTTATCCTGCTCTAATAATGTCAGTTCCACTCGGTCTGCCAAATCAATCGTCGTCATGATCATTTCAACTTCATGAAAACCATCAGGACGCTTATATAAAACATCCAAAGATAAATTAATTTTGGCTGGTGCTTTTACTAAAAGCTTCACTACGCCCACCTACACTTCTATATCGTTCATTTATTTTTCCCTATTTTACCACAAAACTTCTGATAGGAAAAAAGTCTATTAATAATATTTAAAGGCCAGGGATTCTTTCTCCTGGCCTTGCCGTGGTATGGTGTCTGTTTTGTTTAATAATGGGAAGCAAGTGCCGCATATCAACTTTTGGCTGCCGCGGGTGCTTCTTCTAAGTCTTCCTGTTGTTTTTCATAAGTTGCTCTGAAGCTAATTCAACCGCTCTTTTCACCATATTTCCTGCGTCTTTTGCTCGAATGCCGCCCCATCCTTCTTTTTGAACGACATCATAAAAACCAAGCTCTTTCGCAAGTTCCTCTTTAAATTGAGCAGACATAACACCTCTTCTTCTTGCCATCTAAACAACCCCTTTTATCACACCACAGCACTATTAGTATGTTATCTAGAGTTTATTTCATTAATATTTATTTAATGGTAAAGCAAAAGGCAGAAAATCAGATGATTTTCTGCCCTAAAAAATTGCCCTATATTCTAACTTAAAGCTATGTTTCCTGCTGCATCTTCATAGAAGGTTATTTGAACTGTTTCGGTAAGTACATCAGCATAGCTGTAAGAAACTCGTTCAAATGAATTCTCTTCTTGATCTAACTCGATTACAAAAACCGAAGGGTACGTTTCGGCTAATACGCCTGATCGTTCGATTGTCTTTCTACGTCCTCCGTTTGCCTTGAGCAACAATCTTTTCCCTAAATTTGAATCAAGAGCCTTTTTAATATCGGCTAAGGTTTTTGGCATTCGGTCCACCTCACTGTGTAAAGTATATCACACTGACATAGTCCCTGTCAAATAAAAACATAAAATTATATCAGTCCGACAAAATGATTGTCAATATCTTTTCTTCTACTTTTTCTCCCAAATTTCAACAATCATTAGGATTACCTTAATTATGGATATTATGTGTGTAAAAAAAATAAGCCCTTATTTTTTCCAAAGGGACTTATGACTCTTCATCCTGGACAGGATTGTAAGGCATCCCTGTTCGTAAGACTCCTTTTGTTTCGATGCCTCCTAGTCCTTTTTCTCCTGTAAGTGTGTTTCGTAAGACATCCCAAACATTGATACTCTCCATAAACGGCGTAAAGCCTATTTTCGCTACGATATAAACGGGATCTAGTGCATGTATGTTAATTCGCGAGGGAGAACTTGCAAAGTTTGCACCAGCATGTATCAAGGATTCAAAGTGAGATTGGCAGGCACCTGCAAAAATAACGAGTTGATCTAAATGAGGGATCTTCCTCCGTGCCTCCTTAACGGTTTGAACGAAATGCTTTGAGTGGCGGTATGCATTAATATCTGTTATTTTCCCCTTAGACTTAGAATAGGCGTCATGACCGGTAATAACTAGTATATCAGGACGATATTGATCAAGCAGGCTGCCAATTTTATTTGGCATTTCTTTTTCATTACAATGTATACCATAGACAGGAATACCAATTTTTTCATATAATGTCATACATTTTTGTAGATAGTCCTGGTCTCCATCTAAGTGAAGAACCTTCCCTGGGATTTGAAAGTAATTGGCGGGCTGTACATAGCCTCCAGTCGCTTCATAATCCTGCCTTTGCTTAATTAGATCTACGTCCTGTGCAAATAGTTTGAAGGATTGCTCCTCTAGGGTTTTGTATTCCTGGATAATCCTCGATCTCACATTTTTGTTAATAACGACTAAATCTTCGTAAGGCGCATCTGCCACTAAGCGAATATCCTCACCGTAAAGGACTGCAAATCTCTGGCCATTTAGTATTTGAATATCAATCACTCGGAATAGAATATCGCAGTTATAGGACCGTCTGCCGACAATATCCATCATTTTTATTTCCACTGCCTTCACTCCAATAAGACCAGCATATAGGCCTTCCAATAAATTTTTCTCTTTGATAGGCTATGCAACTACACATCTTTTGGTGAATGGACAGCTATAGCCAAAAAAAAATAGACCATAAAGGTCTATTGAAAATAGGTATATAATTCATCACTTAAACGCCCAAATTCCTCAACAGAGAGTGTTTCCCCTCTTCTTGACGGTTCAATTCCTGCTGCGTTTAGCGCAGCTATGATTTCTTCCTTCTTCTGTTTCCCATCCTGCAGCTGACTAGTTAGATTATTTAGTAATGTTTTTCGTCTTTGCGCAAAGCTTGCCCGGGTTACTTGGAAAAAGAATTTTTCATCTTTTACGATAACTGCCGGCTGGTCCCTTCTTGTTAATCGAATAACAGCTGAATCAACATTCGGCTGAGGAACAAAAACTGTCTTTGGGACAATCATCACTGTCTCTGCCTTTGTATAGTACTGTACAGCGATGGAAAGCGATCCATACTCCTTAGTACCCGGCTTGGCTGAAATGCGGTCTGCGACCTCTTTTTGAAGCATACATACGATACCGCGTATTGGAATTTGTTCCTCCAGCAGCTTCATAATAATCGGAGTTGTAACGTAATAAGGAAGATTAGCAACAACCATAAGGTCATTAATATCATTAAATTCATTATCAATAACTTCTTGAACATCTGCCTCTAAAATATCTTTATGAATAATTTTTACATTTTCATAAGGAGAAAGAGTGTCTGACAAAATCGGCAGCAGCCTTTGGTCAATTTCAAAAGCAACAACTTTCTTACTCCTCCGGGCAAGCTGTTCTGTAAGAGCACCAATACCAGGACCAATTTCGATTGCCCCTGAATTTTCACCCAAGTCGGCAAAATCAACAATTCTATGTAAAATATTTGTATCAATTAAAAAGTTCTGGCCCAGACTTTTCTTAAAAGAAAATCCGTATTTTTCGAGTATGGCTCTTGTTCGAATCGGGGTAGCAATATCTTTATTCATTATTTTCCTCCTGTATAACCGCTGCAAGTGCCTCTGCAAATTCCTGTCTGCTGATTTGGAACATCATCAACCTCTTATAAAGCTGTTTTCCATTGGTATATCCAATTTTCAAAAGTTTTCCCAACATGATTCTACGCTCTTTAGAGCCAGCTCCGCCAATGAGTCCTGCAATAATTAAATCCTCTTGTGTAATTTCCTCTTTAATTGAGTCCGACATGATTTGTGCATCCTTTAGTGCATTCTGGATGGCCTCTAATGAAGCATGCTCAACACCAAGCCCTTTTCCATTTTTCGCAATCGCGTTTTCCTTCGGCAGGAAAGCATGCTTGCATCCAGGTACTCTTTCCGAAATTGTCTTTCTAATCTTTTCTCCGGGATAATCGGGATCGGTGAAGATAATAACCCCTCTTGTTTTTTGTGCTCTTTTGATTTTTTCGATAGTATCTTCATTAATGGCAGAACCATTGGTTTCAATCGTATCTGCATCAACAGCTCGTTTAATCGTGGTGGTATCATCTTTCCCCTCCACCACAATGAATTCCTTAATCTTCATTATTTCCTCCGTATGTAATGATAAAAGATAAAATAATTTGAAAAATAAATGAAACATTTTTGTAATGTCCATCGTCTATATTAACAAATACATTCATATTATGAAGTAAATACCTTGTAAGTATAATGAATATCGGAGAAAAAGCAAAATGCAGAGGCTAAAATTAACCTCTGCAGTGATATGCTTATTGTAATATTTTGATTTTGACCTTTCTAACTCCCCAGCGGAATGCCTCCGCCTTTGTTGGGAAAAAAACATCGATCTTGTGTCCTTTAATGGCGCCGCCAGTATCAGCCGCTACAGCATAGCCATAGCCTTCCACATAAACCTTTGTTCCCAGCGGAATTACCCGCGGGTCAACTGCAATTACTTTTGCCCCTGGGTTAGCGCGCAAATCAAATCCCGTTGCCGTTCTTCCTGAACAGCCGTTACAATATGCCGTATAGGCAGTAGTATTAACATAAAACTCAGTTCCAGTTTCTGCTCCACGTGAAACTTGAAGATTTAATTCCTTCGTTCCGACAGCCACAACTTTATCGAGTTTCTCTCTAAGACTCTGCTCATTAATTAGTTTTCTTGAAACTTCTATACCGTTTTCCATGATGACTTCATATTCTCTTGAAACAAGCCCCTGTCTGCCATCTTTAACCGTTATTTGTTTTCCTTTTTCTAAACTCTCATCTTTCTTGGTGATCACGGCAAATTGAATTGGTTCTTCCACTACATCGGTGACCTTTTCTACGCGAATGACATTAATAACGTCATCCTTTATCAATGTCTCTGATAATGACGGTTCAACTCGGTCAAATTCATTAAGTTTAATTCCCTGTTGTGTTAAAAAGTCAGCGACCGTAGCCGAAGTGGACCATACCTGTTGCTTTTTTCCGCCGTCAACTAGTGTAAGATGAAGAGCATATTTGATACTAATATCCATCTTATTTTTGATTTTTTCCTGCGGCCTTGGTGAAATTTCGTCCTGTTCGTTCAATACAATTTTCTGCTCTTTTAAGAGCTCAGCGACCGTACCTGCTGTTGTCCATATCGTTTTTTTCTCGCTGTCTTGTACCATCTGAACCTGTTTTGCTTGTTTCCAGACAATTTTTTGATTGTCTCTCACCTTAGCATCAGCTGAAGGTGACAAGTAGTCTTTAGAGTTTAGTGATATATCCAGTTGGGCGAATATATCCTTAACCTTATCGGCATGTGTTTTTATTACTTTTTGCTGTCCGTTAAGAGTTAATGCAACTGTATACTTCGATCCCTCATAATATGAAAAACCAAGGAGTGCTGCTAAAACTACAAAACTAGCAAAAATGATTGCCAACCTTTTCTTACTCGAAGACTTGGAAAACAGGTTTTTCATGTTTTTGAATACGATGAAAAACGCCTCCTTTTCTCGGAGAGATTATTGAGAAACATGCTGCCGGCTGTCAACCCTTGCATTTGTTGTGAACGTATTTCCTATTATGCATATAGTTGGGAAATTTGCAAAGGAAAACTTATCGACACGGTTATCCTATGAGAAAAAGGAGACATGTAGAACTTTAAGTTATCTATAAAAATTTGGACAAGCTTCTATTAACTTCGACAAGCTTGTCTATCAGTTTATGTCGAATACTTTTTTCGCATTAGCTGTGGTTACCTCCGCTACCTCCTCGAAGGATATACCCTTAATCTCTGCAATTTGCTCAGCAACTAGCTTTACATATCCCGGTTCATTGCGTTTTCCACGATAAGGGTGCGGCGCTAAATAAGGACAGTCAGTCTCAATCAGCAGCTTTTCTAACGGAACGACGGCTGCCACTTCTTTGGGTTTTTTGGCATTTTTAAATGTGACCGGTCCGCCAAGTGAAATATAAAAATTCATTTTTAGACATTCCAATGCGACCTCAGGACTGCCGCTAAAACAGTGCATAATCCCCCCGACTTCAGCAGCGCCCTCCTCCTGCAAAATTTCTACGATATCTGCCGTTGCTTCCCGGTTATGAATTACAATTGGAAGTTTGACTTTCTTAGCTAATTGTATTTGCTTTCGGAATACTTCCTTTTGAATATCTTTTGGAGATTTGTCCCAATGGTAATCTAACCCCATTTCCCCTATCGCTACTACTTTTGGGTGGGAGGCAAGCTCTTCTATCCATACCAAGTCTTCCTCAGTCATATCAATTGCATCTACAGGATGCCAGCCAACGCAGGCATAAATAAAGTCATAGCTTTCAGCAAGCTCCATAGCCTTTTGTATGGTTGGCCTGTCAAAACCGACACAAACCATACTCGACACTCCGGACTCTTGTGCCCTTGCAATTACTTCTTCTAAGTCTTCTTCAAATTGCTCTGCATTTAAATGGACATGTGTATCAAATAACATAAGTCATACTCCTTTGTTGTATTTCATCACTATATCTTGTCGAATGTATAAAGAAAAAATGGAAATGCCACGAAATTTGTTTCACGTGGAACATTTCCATTTGAAAATTTTTACTTTACCTTAGAACCGTTAGGTAATGTCTGGTCAACTGTGGCTAGTGATAAGGATCCATCCTTTGAACCAGCTAGTATCATACCTTGTGATAATTCACCACGCAGTTTCACCGGCTTTAAGTTTGTAATACAAATTACTTTTCTGCCAACTAGCTCCTCAGGCTTATAGTATTGTGCAATACCTGAGACCACTTGACGTTTCTCATAACCTAAATCCAACTGAAGCTTTAGAAGCTTGTCTGCCTTCTTAACAGGTTCCGCTTGAATAACTTCTGCTACTCTTAGATCAATTTTCATAAAGTCATCTATAGCGATTTCATCTATTTCTTCCGGCTTTTCTTCCTGCTTCACTTCTTGTTTCTCTTCAACAACAGGAGTTGAACCTCCCATTTTTCCACGGATAAATTCAACCTCATCAGCGATTTCAAGTCTCGGGAACAAAGGATTTCCTTTCGAGACCTTTGTATCAGCAGGAATAGCCCCGAAGCTGGCTAAACTATCCCAAGTTTTAAGCTCCTCATTACTAACACCCAGTTGTTCAAATATCCCTTTAGGTGTCACAGTTAAAAACGGCTGCAGAAGGATAGCAGTTCTCCTTAATGATTCAGCTAAATGCACCATTACACTAGCCAGCTCACTTTTTCGTTCTTCCGCTTTGGCCAAGGTCCATGGTTGTGTTTCATCTATATATTTATTAGTACGGCTTACTAATTGCCAAATCGATGTAAGTGCAACTGAAAACTCCATTTTCTCCATGGCTTCCTCATATTTAGCAACTGTTTCATTATTTGTTTGTAGTAATGCTTCATCAAACTCACCCGTGGAACCAGTATAAGAAGGAATAACACCATTGAAATACTTCTCAATCATTGCCACTGTACGGTTCAACAGATTGCCGAGGTCATTGGCTAAATCGAAATTTATTCTTTCAACAAATCCTTCTGGTGTAAATACACCATCAGCCCCAAAAGGTACTTCTCTTAATAGGTAATACCGAAGAGCGTCAAGGCCATAGCGGTCAATTAATGTAACAGGATCCACTACATTTCCTTTTGACTTGGACATTTTCCCATCCTTCATTAAAAGCCAGCCATGAGCAAAAACCTTTTTAGGAAGCGGAAGATCAAGAGCCATCAACATAATCGGCCAATAAATGGTATGGAAACGAACAATTTCTTTCCCTACAAGATGAACATCTGCAGGCCAATAATTTAAGTATTTACTGTCATTTTCCGTTCCATAACCAAGAGCTGTAATGTAGTTTGACAGGGCATCAATCCATACATAAATAACATGCTTTGGATCACCAGGTACTTTTACTCCCCAGTCAAATGTAGTTCTAGAAACAGCTAAATCCTCTAGGCCGGGCTTAATAAAATTATTAATCATTTCATTCTTACGTGACTCCGGCTGGATAAACTCAGGATTCTCTTCATAGTATTGCAAAAGCCGGTCAACATACTTACTCATTTTGAAAAAGTAAGATTCTTCTTTGACAATTTCTACTCCTCTGCCGCAATCAGGACAATTTCCTTCGATTAACTGGCGGTCCGTATAAAAGGATTCACACGGTGTACAATACCAGCCTTCATACTTATCAAGATAAATATCCCCTTGTTCAAGTAGTCTAGCAAAGATCTTTTCAACTATTTGTTTATGTCGCTCTTCCGTTGTCCGAATAAAGTCGTCGTAGGAGATATCAAGTTTTTTCCAAAGATCCTTTATCCCATCCACAATTTCATCAACATACTGTTGAGGGGAAATCCCCTTTTCCTCAGCTTTACGCTGGATTTTTTGTCCATGCTCATCTGTACCCGTCAGGTACATAACATCATAGCCGCGCATTCTTTTATAGCGTGCCATCGCGTCACCAGCTACTGTTGTGTACGCATGGCCAATATGTAAGTTTCCACTCGGATAATAAATCGGGGTAGTGAGATAAAACGTTTTTAATTTTTCTTGCATTTGATACCCTCCTAATATAGGCAAATCGACTTATCTATTATTAAATCATTATTGCCCTTTTTCATCCTCTTATATCATCAAAATATACCCAAAAATCAACAATTGTGCAATAAACTCCAATTTTAACAAATATATTTATTTTTATTTTTCATTTACTCCCCCCATAAAAGTATATGTGCCTGTCGAAAATTATACATATGAACCTGTTAATATTGTTGTTTTTTGTCGAATTTTACATTTATATTAAAAACACTCTTTTTTATTAACAATAATATTACTGGTCTGTTTCAACTGAATGGTCATTCATTATACATTGATAAATCAACATTTCACTAATTTGTAATATTTTCCATTACTTTTTTTGTAAAAGTAATTGACGCAAATGGGAATGGCTGGTATCATAAATTTATGAAAATAATGTCGAATAATGACGAATTAATAGAGAGATAAATTAATAAATTAATAGGTTTAAAATGAGAGGAGCTATTAGATATGAAATCTACAGGTATTGTCCGTAAAGTTGATGAATTAGGTCGTGTGGTAATTCCAATCGAATTAAGAAGAACTCTTGGTATAGCTGAAAAGGATGCACTTGAAATTTACGTTGATGACGAGCGCATTATCCTAAAGAAATATAAGCCTAACATGACTTGTCAAGTAACAGGTGAAGTTTCTGATGATAACTTGGCACTTGCTGGCGGCAAATTAATTCTAAGCCGTGAAGGTGCAGAGCAGTTAGTTAATGAAATCAAAAGCCAATTTGAATTAGTAAAGTAATACACAGTAAGCTTCTCCTTTAGGAGAAGCTTTTTTATTTCCAGTTAATCGATATGGTAGGCCTGATACACTTCACGCTTATTTATTCCTCGGTCCTTGGCTGTCTGTTTGATAGCTTCTTTTGAGGAAATCTCTTTGACATTTATGTAGTGATTTACATGCTCTTCCAGCGACAGGTTTTCCCACCAGCTAATGTCCTCTTCCTTAACTCTACTTTCATCTGCACCTTCAATAATTAAACAAAACTCGCCGCGAATCTCATCATGGTTAGCCCATTCTATTATCTCTTCTAATGTTCCTCTAATAAATTCCTCAAACTTTTTTGTCAATTCTCTGCAAATAGCAGCCTTACGATTCCCAAGGATTTCATACATACTGTATAAGGTTTCTTTAAGTCGATGCGGCGACTCGTAGAAAACAAGAGTTCCTGTTTGTTTTTTTAAACTCTCTAACTCCGTTTTCTTTTCCTTTTTACTACGGTTTAAGAATCCATAAAAATAGAAGGGCTGACAGATTAGCCCTGAGGCAATTAATGCCGGGAGTGCTGCATTAGCTCCTGGTAATGGCACTACTGTAACCTTTTCACTTATCGCAGCCTCTACAAGCTCATATCCCGGATCTGAAATAGCCGGCATACCTGCGTCACTCACTAAAGCAATTTTCATTCCGTCCTTAATTCTATGAATGAGCTTTTCCCCGCTGGCTTCTTTATTATGTTCATGATAGCTGACAACAGGCGTTTGTATTTCAAAGTAATTACATAACTTTTTTGTATTTCTTGTATCCTCGGCTGCTATTAAATCTGCTTCCTTTAAAATTCTAACTGCACGAAAACTCATGTCTTCAAGATTTCCAATTGGGGTTGGAACGAGATAAAGGATACCTTTTTGCGCCTCGTTCTCAAAACTCTTTTGCTGCCACACACTAACCACCCACTTCTATTTATCACCGTATAATATTTTTTTAATTTCGGCTGTATATTCCCCTTCTTCATTATAGACAAACAAAGGAGGAAGTATTTTTAAATCTGGACTGCCATCTTTTATTCCTTCAATTAATAATGTATTTGCCTCTTTTCCCTGCTTCGGATAGACAAACTGAATGCGTTTCGGTTCTATTCTGTATTGCCGCATTACCGTAATGATATCCATTAATCTCCCTGGGCGATGAACAAATGCAACCTTTCCGCCCTGCCGCACTAGTTGACTTGAAGCCTTTACAGCATCCTCCAGTGTACATAATATCTCATGACGGGCAATGGCTAAGTGTTCATTTGGATTCATCTCACTTTTTGAGGGAGTAGGAAAATATGGAGGGTTACAGGTAACAACATCAAATTTTCCTTGTCCTAACCTCTTTGGTACTTCTTTTATATCACCATGAATCATCTGAATGCGTTCTTCGAGAGTGTTATATGCAATACTTCTTACAGCCATATCATACAAGCGCTCTTGTATCTCCACACCCGTAATCTTTCCTTTTGTCCGAGCACTTAAAAACAATGGTATAACTCCATTTCCGCTGCATAGATCAATAATATTTCCCTTTTGAATAGGAACATATACAAACCGAGCCAGCAGGACTGCATCAAGCGAGAAGGCAAAAACGGAAGGACTTTGAATAATTCTTAAATTTTCCGCAAGCAAATAATCAAGCCGCTCATCATCTTTTAAATTAACCACTGCCATACCCACCTCAAAATTATATGTAAAAAAATAAGGCTGACCAGTGTCAACCTCTTCTAAGTTATTTCTTATTAAGAAAGGAGAGGCAAAATAAGCAATCGCCTTCCTTACGCAAGCTGCCAAAGTGGAGATTACAAATGTGGAATCCCTCTTGGTATAGACGAGCGAGGTTATCATATCCTTCACCGATATCTATATTCCTGTCTCCAGCAGATGCACGGGAAGTTGTCCCCTTTTTAACGATCTCATCCTTTTTATCTTTTTCCGTGGTTACATCTAAACGGCGTCTTAGATGTTCATTTTCAAGCTTTAAATAATGATTCTCTTCTAGTATTTCGGCTAAATGCTGCTTTAATTCTCCGAGCTGTTGGTAAAGATGGCCAATTTGTGTTTCCATATTACTCACTGATTCGAATATCTCTTTTTTATCCACGTCGCACACCTCTTAATCTGTGGATTGTATAGACAAGGCACCCTCTTTAATGATTTCATCCAATGTATACTCCAGAACTCGATCCTGTTCCTTTAGTTCTACCTGAAGTACCCGCTCTAATATATTTAATCCTACCACTTTTCCTCTGCCTTGAGGAGTTTCAATCATTTCTCCTATATCAGGCAGCTGTGATTTTGCTGCTTCATACTCATCATTTTCATACTTTAAACAGCACATAAGTCTGCCGCATAAACCGGATATTTTAGTAGGGTTCAAAGAAAGATTTTGATCCTTTGCCATCTTAATAGACACAGGGTCAAAGTCACCTAAAAATGTGGAACAACAAAGCATTCTTCCACACGGACCAATACCGCCGAGCATTTTCGCCTCGTCCCTGACACCGATTTGGCGCAGTTCAATCCTTGTCCGAAAAATAGATGCTAAGTCTTTTACTAATTCACGAAAATCAACTCTTCCGTCCGCAGTAAAATAGAAGATTATTTTATTTCGATCAAATGTATATTCAACATCGACTAGTTTCATATCCAGCTGATGTCCATTTACTTTTTCATTACAAACATCATATGCTTCCTGGGCAGCTTGTTTATTTTCTTCAACAATCATTCGATCCTTATGATCTGCAATTCTCACTACCTTTTTTAATGGCAGCACGACATCATGCTCCTCGACCTGCTTACGAGGAACAACCGCCTTACCGTATTCAACCCCGCGGACAGTTTCAACAATCACAAAGTCATCCTTTTGAATTGAGAGGTCTCCAGGATCAAAATAATAGATTTTACCCGCTTTTTTAAAGCGTACTCCTACAACATCATACAAATGAAGATCCCTCCTGCAAATTTAACACAAGCTCTTCCATCATTAGCTGTGGGTTCATATTGGCCGCAAGCTTCCTTTTTGCCTCGAGAATAGCCGACATTTGATCCGATAACCGCCGTCCGGATGTTTCTAGAGCATACTGCCTTAACACTTCACTTTCAGCTTTAAAGACGATTTGCTCCTGTTTATCTAATTGTATATATAATAAATCCTTAAAAATAAGAAGTAAAAGATCTAAACCACGATTAATCTGTTCTTTCTCTTTAAAGTGTGAGAACCAATCCCCTTGAAGTGTGACCATTGCTTCTAAAGGATTTTTTTTCAACACCTCATATAATTTTAACACTATTTTTTGGGCTTGTGCAAACCAATCATCGACATTTAGTGTATACGCTTCTTCTAGACTATTGGTCAACTGTGCCAAAAGTGGTGCTTTCATTGGGTTAACGCCATTTTCAATCAGTTGATTAATCATGGTTTGTGGAGATAATGGTTTAAATGATAAAATTTGGCACCGGGAAAGAATTGTAGGTAACAGCTGCTGAAGCTGCTCCGTTAATAGAAAAGCAGTTGTTTGTGAACTTGGTTCTTCTAGAAACTTCAGCAGACTATTTGCTGCACTTACACTCATTTTATCAGCATCACTAATCATATAAACTTTTCTTTGTGACTCTACCCCTTTTTTAGAAAACTCTGCTTGAAGGTCTTGAATTTGTTGTTTTTTTATCGATAACCCGTCGGGCTCCACCTTATGAACATCAGGGTGATTACCGCTATTAATACGCCGGCAATTATGACATGTCTCACATGGTTTGAAGCCATCTATTAAGGAATCACAAAATAATGCTTTTGTGATTAATATAGCAATTTCTTTTTTCCCAGTCCCTCTGATTCCCTCGAATAAATAGGCATGGGCTACTCGGTTCTTCAACAAACTGTTCTTTAACATTTTTAGCACGGCAGGCTGCAGCTCTTCTAGTTGATCCCATGTTTTTATCAAGTTCATCACTCACTTACAAATAGTATTGATTTAAAAATGCATATATTGTTCAATCGGCAGAACAAATACGGTAGCACCGCCAACCTCAACTTCAACAGGATATGGTACGAAGGAGTCTGCATTTCCTCCCATCGGAGAAACTGGTGCCACTAATTGATCTCGTGATTTACAGTTATCTTTAATGATTTGCAATGCGCGGTCCACACGAATATCCTCTGTCCCAATCATAAAGGTGGTATTGCCAGATTTCAAAAAGCCGCCAGTAGTTGCCAGCTTTGTCGCTCTAAAGTTATTGTCAACCAGTGCTTTTGATAACCGGTTGCTATCTTGATCCTGAACAACAGCGATGATAAGTTTCATCTCTACCAACCCCTTCATTAACATTTCATTTCTTTTCTTTATTATAACAGGTATTTGTCCTTGGTACATTGATATTCGACAGCTGGGTGTTTTGAAAGTTGTCTGAAAACACCTCCCCACAAAACTAGGAAATACTACATAATCCCAAAAAGACAACGATTACAGCGAACAAGTTATATAATATAATAAGGTATTATCCTACTAAAGAAAGGCGAACAATCAATGTTAAATCTGCTAAAAAGATGGAATACCCTTCGGAACCAAATTTTATTTATCTTCTTATTCTTTATGATCATTGTTCTATTGATTGTAAGTCTTCTTACATTGAAACAGGTTTCTTCTTTATTAAAAAATAATGCTGAAAAACAAATACAACAAGTGGCCATTGAAGCAAATGGCCGAATAGAATCACTTTACGAACAAATTAACATGTCTTCAAAGCTTGTGATAACAGACGAAGAGGTTCAACGAGTTTTAACTGCTGTCCATAATCGAAAAGACGTATCTTTTAGTGACCGTCAACGTTTAATGGGACATATTAACAGAATTATGGGGAACACATATGGAATCTTTTCCTTTCAGCTCTTTGCAGGAAAACAACAGCGTGTTCTCCCTCTTGATGAAGACTCTTTATTGAACCGTATTGACAAAAAATGGATTAATGAAGCAAATAAAGCTAGAGGAAGAATGGTTTGGATAGGTGAGGATCCAAATGATAGAAACTACTTTCTTGCCATCCGCAGTATAAATTTAATAGAGAAACAATACAAGAATGGCGGTTATCTGTTAATTAGTATAAATCGTAATCATTTTACATTTGCAAATGAGATATATGAAAACAGTCAGTACTCTATTCTTCTAGATCAAGATCAAAAGCCCATTATCCAAAATTATAATGGAGACATAACAGATATTATTGAAAACAATGAAAACATCGTTCAACTAAATCAGCAAGATTATATGGTAACAAGGCAATTATCCAAACTAACAGGTTGGACCGTGCTAATTTTAACCCCTGTAAGTGAACTAACAGAAGGTATGTCTGGGATCCGGACTGGAATTATCTTATCGGGAGTTTTTGGTGCTCTTATTTTTACAATTAGCGCCTTATTCCTTTCAACAATCATTACAAGACCAATCATTAAATTAACGAAAACCATGCAGCATGCGGGAGAAGGTTCTTTAACATTGAATCCAAGTGTTTCTTCCATAAATGAAATTAATGAATTAAACAGTACGTATAATCAGCTTGTAAAAGAAACCAATCATTTAATTCAGATGGTTTATCAAAAAGAGATTTTACGGAGCCGCAGTGAATTGAAAGCCCTTCAGGCGCAAATTAATCCACATTTTCTCTTCAATACATTGGATGCGCTTCATTGGTCGCTTGAAGAAAAGGATGAAGAAGAATTGTCTGAACTTGTCCTGGCCATGTCCAATTTATTTCGTTATACCATAACAAAAGAAACCGATGATGATTGGGTGTTTTTGAAAGACGAAATCAAGCATATTGCCGACTATATGGAAATTATGAAAATGCGCTTTGGTGACAGATTACAATGGCATGTCTCTGTCCCCTCAGAATATGCGTTTGTTAGAGTACCTAAATTAATTATTCAGCCTTTAGTAGAAAATGCAATTTTACATGGAGCTGGCAACAAAGCTGGAGATTGTCTTATTTCAGTAACGGTGGAACCTGTAACCCGAGAAGGCAAAGAATGGATTTCCATCTGTGTTCAAGATGATGGTCCTGGAATGGATAAAGAGCGGCTGGAGTGGATTATTCAATCAATGAAAACTGGCGGCACATCCTCAGTGAATGGTAAAGGAATGGCCATTTCCAATGTGTACAAGCGCTTAAAATTGTATTACAAAGAAATCATAGATTTTGACCTTATGATTGAGAGTAAGGTAAATGTCGGAACACAAATATCATTTGAAATACCGATTGATGGAGGAGAATAATTTGATTACTAAAAATATCGTAATAGTTGACGATGAACCAAGAACCAGGCAAGGTTTGCAGAGAACATTAGAAAGTTGGAATAATGGAGAATTTACTATCCTCACTGCTGAAAGCGGTGAGGAGGTTATGGAGATTGCTGAGGAAAGAAAGATTCATATTTTGCTTTCTGATATCAGAATGCCTGAAATGACTGGATTACAACTGCTTAAAAACTTGAAGGAAAAAGGGATCTCATCTGTGGTAATTGTTATTTCCGCCTACTCCGAGTTTGAGTATGCCCAGGAAGCCTTAAGGCTTGGTGTAGTGAATTATCTTTTAAAGCCCATAGGTAAAAAGAAGTTGATTGAGGCTGTTGATGAGGCTGTTAAGGTTATGGAGAAACAAGTAAGAGCAGGAATGATTGAAAGGGTAGTGGATAAAAGAATAGCCGATACCAACAACAAAATAGATTCGACCAAAGATCCTATTCGCAAAGCCATTGCCTATATTGACCAGCATCTAAAGGAAGAATTGACCCTCAAAGACATAGCTGCCCACGTTCATTTGAATCCGAGTTATTTCAGCGTGTTGTTTAAGGAGCAGGCTAATCTAAATTTTAGTGAATATATAACTAGACGAAGAATTCAGCGAGCAAAGGAATTAGTGATTTCAACCAATCTGCCAATAAATGAAATCGCTGAAGAAGTTGGCTATAAAACATCTAAATACTTCATTAAAATCTTTAAGGAAATTGAAGGTATAACACCTAGTATCTATCGAAAGACGAGCAATGATAGCGTTTTCTAAAAATGATGGTATTTTCCCTAATCTTTGTTACCTATTTTGATTATGTCTAAGGTGGTAAACTTTAATTGTTAGATATAAATAAATAAAAACAATCAAGGGGGTTTTAGTATGTTGAAAAAGAAAGCGGTTACCGCTGCGTTATCTTTGGCATTAATGGGTGGTCTTGTATTAGGCGGCTGTTCATCATCATCTAGTAAATCTGAAGATACAAGTAAGTCGAGCGGTGACAAAACAGTTGTAAAAATGATGCATTTATGGCCTGAAGGAAGTGCAAAAGCTCAGTATACAATTGTGGATGACATTATCAAAACGTATGAAAAAGAGCATCCCGATATCGATATTCAAACAGAAATATTAGGAAATGAACAATACAAAGAAAAAATAAAGGTATTATCCGCTTCAAATGAGCTTCCAGACATTGGGATTACTTGGGCTGCTGGATATATGAAACCTTTCGTTGAAGGAAATATGTTTGCACCATTAGATGATATTGTCCAAGAAGACAAGTTCGTTGCTGGTACACTTGATGCATTTTCAGTTGACCAAAAGCCATACGCTATACCTCTTGAATTAAATATTGCTCCAGTGTATTACAACAAAGAAATTTTTAAGAAGTATGACTTAGAAGTTCCAAAAACATATGATGAGTTTTTAAAAGTTGTTAAAACACTTTCTGATAACGATGTTACACCAATCACAGTTGGAAACAAAGACCGCTGGACTGGCTCTATGTGGTATATGTACCTTGCAGACCGTATCGGCGGCCCTGAAACATTAAATAATGCAATTAATCGTACCGGCAGTTTTGAAGATCCGGCTTTAGTTAAAGCAGCTGAAGAAATTACAAAACTTGTTGACATGGATGCATTTGTTAAAGGATTTAACGGACTTTCAAACGATGAAGCAAAAGGTTACTTTATGAATGAGCAAGCTGCCATGTACATTATGGGCACTTGGGAATTACCAAACTATACCACTAGCCCAGATGTTGACCAGAAATTTAAAGACAAAGTCGGTTACTTCAAGTTTCCAGCTTATGAAGGTGGAAAAGGCAACATTGATAGCTTTGTAGGAGGACCTGGAGTCGCTTTATTCGCATCTGAACAATCTAAAGTAAAAGATGAAGCGAAACAATTTATTTCTTACTTAGTTGATGAATGGGGCAAACGTTCCGTTGTTGAAGCTGGTGTGATTCCTGCAACAACTGTTGATACATCCGGCAGCGATCTTGCACAAATGTACATTGACATTCTTAATGACTTAGGAAATGCTACAAATATTACACTTTATGCGGATGTTCAAATGTCTGCTGGCGTTGCTGATGTGCACTTAAATCAGATTCAAGCATTATTTGGCGGACAATCAACACCTAAAGAGTTTACAAAAGCACAAGAAGAGGCTCTTGCTTCTGAGAAATAATCATGCTTTATAAGAGGGCATATTGATAAAAATATGTCCTCTTCTTTATAGAAAGGTAGGGGACGAACCAACATGAAAAATGTTATGTCGAATAAATTCGTTATCACCCTTTATACTCTCCCGGCTTTACTTCTCATTTTAGTCCTTATCTATATTCCTATTACATTATCAGGTTATTACGGTCTCATGGATTGGGACGGAATTGGAGAGATGAAGTTTATTGGGTTAGAGAATTATGTAACCCTGGTTCAGGATAAAGTTTTCTGGACAAGTACTTGGCATTCTTTTCAATTAGCCATTTTCTCCGCAGTTAGTTTGCTGCTATACTTAGGGATTTCACTTGTTCTAGCCAGCAAAATTAAAGGTTCTGATTTATTACGTAAGATTTATTTAATTCCAATGCTCTTATCATCAGTTGCGATTGCCCAGCTTTGGATGAAGATTTTTGATCCAAATAACGGAATGGCCAACAGATTACTTGAAATCTTTGGCGTGGAAAATACACCATTATGGTTAGCGGATCCAGAAATCGCTCTTTATTCCATTTTCATTCCAGTTATCTGGCAATATGCAGGATTTTATATTCTTATTTATTACGCAGCATTAAAAAATGTACCAGATGAAGTAATCGAAGCTGCAAAAATTGATGGAGCTAATGCATTACAAATTGCGTTTAGAATTAAACTGCCGCTTATTTCTGGCATATTTAAAGTAACGATTATGCTGGCAGTAGTTGGATCATTGAAATATTTTGACTTGATTTATGTAATGACCGGCGGAGGACCAAACGGTGCAAGTGAAGTAATGGCCTCTTACATGTACAAGGAAGCATTTAAATTGAATAACTTTGGTTATGGTAGTGCACTTGGATTCGGCCTATTAGTCATCTGTCTAGTCATGACTTGGTTAACATCGAAACTAACGAAATCTAATGATGATGTTCAATTTTAAGGGGGAGTGAAACAAGATGAGTAAGGTTAGTACACAACCAGTAACAACAAACCTTTCCGTACCCAAAACTACAAAGAAATCTTACTTGAACAAAATCGGATTTGGATTTCTTTATCTAATATTAGGGGCATTTGCTATTATTCAGATTTACCCATTAATATGGCTGGTTTTCTTTTCACTGAAAACCAATCAAGAAGTATTCGGAATGTCTCCCTTCTCTTTACCGCAAGATCCAAATTGGGAAAACTATACAAGAGCATGGACTTCAGGAAATATTGGATTATACTTTTTCAACAGCGTCTGGATTACGATACTATCAGTCGTCCTAACCACCATTCTTGCTAGTCTGGTAACGTTTGCCGTAACAAGGATGCATTGGAAACTAAGTGGTCTAGTACTTGGGTTATTTTTAGTCGCTTACATGATACCGCTGCATTCAACAATCATTCCTTTGTTTAACATGTATAACAATGTGAATTTAATTGATAGTCCAGTATCGATTGTATTGTCATACACAACCTTTAACTTACCATTAACGATTATGATCCTGCTTGGTTTTTATAGAACGTTCCCGCGTGAAATTGAGGAAGCAGCAGTTATGGATGGGTGCTCGGTTCACCGAATCTTCTTCCAAATCACCCTGCCAATGACCGTGCCTGTACTATCAACCACTGCGATTATTAACATGATTTACAACTGGAATGAATTCGTCTTTGTAAACACATTCATCAGTTCTGATAAATGGAAAACACTAACTGTCGGAATCAACAACTTTGTAGGTCAATATTTAACTGATTGGGGCGCCATTGGTGCAACTCTTGTAATTAGTATCATACCAATTCTGCTTACCTTCTTATTCTTAAGTAACAAGATTGTTGAGGGTATGGCAGCTGGTTCAGTCAAAGGCTGATTAGTAAAAAAATTATTTTTTAAACGCAAAAAGACAGATAGAAGAGTTTCTTCTTTTAAAGAAACACTTCCTATCTGTCTTTTTAGTTGAACTCTTATTAAGAAACTATGTCATCTGTTTCTTTTTGTCTACTTTATTAAATGCTAGATAACCTGATGCCATTATTATAGCTGCACAAAGGCTGCCGCCAAAGAAGAAGCCTAAACCTGGAATGTAATTTACCACAAAAAGCAAGGCAGCTATACCAGCGATCATGACTAGATTTTGAAGAGGATTAATGAGCATGATTAAAAATGAATTTTTAATCACCTGCATCAGTTTTAACTCATAATGAACATAAACCGGAAATAAGTAAAATATGGTCATGACTACTGCAAACATAAACAAGTAAAGAGGGATTTGAATGCTGTTCATAAGATCATTCTCAGAATTCTTCATATAAACCAAATCTAGGACAATAAGCCCGCCTACTGCCGCAACGATTAAGCCTAACCCATTACTGCGCAGGAACTCCGATTTATAGGTAGTCCAAAAGGTTCGAAATATCGGTATGTCCCTTTCTCCCATTATCCATTTACGAATGACCGCAAACATCGAAATCGTGGCAGGAAAAAAACCTAGAAAAATTAAACCGACCAACGAAAATCCAATCCATAATAAATTAATATAAGCAAATCTGGCAATCCATTCAGTCGCTGAATAGATCCGATTTACAGAGTTACTTCCATTCAATCTAATCCCTCCAGACAATAAATACTCATGTTGTGTTGAGGCTGCCACCTCAGTCAACTATTATTCTGAAATAATACGCAGTATATATCTATTATATAATAGGTTATCTATTATGAGTGCCCATTATCAAATAATATTATATGAAAGCAAAAAATCAAAAGGAAGCACAAAAAGATTATTTGAGCTTCCTCTAACTAACGATTATTTAACTTGTTTTAATAGTTCACTGACGGTTACTAGCTGATAGTCTTGTGATATTAATTCGGAAACAAGCATTCGCACTGCTTCTATGGTTTGTGATCGGTCACCATAGCCATCATGAAAAATTAGAATGCTTCCATTTTCTACAACATCCCTTGATTTTCCCAAGATATGCTCCACGCCGGGCTGTTCCCAATCCTGTGCCTCTAGATTTACCGCACCAATCATAGGATATCCCTTCTGCTGCAATAGTGAAACCGTATCCTGATTATAATCAAAGTAAGGAGGACGAAAGACAACAGGTTTCCTGCCAGCCAACTCCACTGCAAATTTTTCTGTTTGTTCAATCTCCGCTAAACAATCATCTATGCTTAACTGAGATAGCTTTGGATGGCTGAAAGTATGATTCCCAATTTCGTGACCCCCTTCTGCAACTTGTTTTACAACCTCGGGGTGGCTCTTCATTTGTTCACCTATCATGAAGAAAGTAGCCTTTGCTTTTGCTTCTGAAAAAATCTCTAATATTTGCGGCGTGTATAACGGATTTGGACCATCATCAAATGTAATGGCAACCATCCTCTGTGATGTATGAACTTCATTAATCATCACGCACACTCCTTTAATAAGGGCCTCTTATAAAATCTTTTACCTTTTCCTGATAAAAGCGTTGTATTTCTTGCTTTTCTTCAGACGAAAATGGTTTTGTATCCAAAGCAGAGAGATTGTCCTCAACTTGTTTAACATTTTTAAATCCAGGAATGATACATGAAATTTCTTTTTGATCTAGTATCCAGCGCAGTGCTGCACTAGCCATTGACTTACGTCCTTCTGCAATCCACTTTAACTCATCAGCTAACTCGACACCCTTACGAAATCCTAGACCGGCAAAGGTTTCCCCTACATTAAAAGCCTCTCCATTTTCATTAAAGCGGCGATGATCGTCTTCTTCAAACACATGGTCTGTGGTAAATTTACCAGTCAGCAGTCCACTGGCAAGCGGTAATCGAACAAGAAGACCTACCCCTTTTTGATAAGCCTCAGGTATTAAGTTTTCTAATGGCTTTTGACGGAACATATTAAATATGATTTGCAGACTCTTAACATTAGGATTCTCTAGGCAAATAAGTCCCTCTTCGACTGTTTCCACACTAACTCCATAATGGCGGATTTTTCCCTCTTTCTTGAGACGGTCTAGTACTTCAAAGACACTTCCGTCTTTCAAGATTTCTGTTGCAGGGCAATGAATCTGGTACAAATCAATCGCTTCTCTGTTTAAACGGCGGAGGCTGTCTTCACAATAAGAGCTTACTCTTTCATAGCTGTAATTTTTCGGATCAAAAATATCACCCTGACGGCAGAACTTGGTTGCAATATGTATCTGATCTTCCCTGCCCTTTGTCGCCTTAGCCAATAGCTCTTCACTATGACCATCACCATACACATCAGCTGTATCGAAAAAATTCACACCTTTGTCGATTGCATATTCTAGGGATTTCAGGGCTTCTGCATCGCTTGTTTTTCCCCATGCCCCTCCGATTGCCCACGTTCCAAAGCTGACTTCACTAATCTTTATCCCTGTATTTCCTAATTCACGATAATTCATGGTAACAACTCCCTTTTATTTATACAGTTCTTCCTTCTTTATTCCATCCTTTACCGTTCAAAACGGAAACTGCCAAAGTCAAAGTTTGAACCTGGCAGGAATATAAAGGTTACTTTTTGTACTCCAGTTATTTTTTCTAATTCAAATACCCGCTCAACGTATTCATCGGATTGTGTGAATTCAACTAATTGATTGCTTTCGCTATCCTGACTGGCAAAGGTGATATGAATCGTATTTTTATCAATTGGCGATTTGCCTTTAATGACAAGTTTTGTACAGCCTTCACTTGTAAAATCCATCTCTTCAAATTCTAGAGAGACATTATTGCCTATACCCTCCACGTAATGTTCATTCATAACAAACGTATCACCGTAGATGTAGTTACATTCAGCAGCATTGTTTTGATTAAATGCACGATTCTGTTTTTCAAACGAAAATCCCTTGATATGCACCTTCTTTTGAAGGACAAAACAAATTGATGTAATGCCGCGGAGTCTCTTTGACAAAACATAGGTCTCCTCTTGATATACATTCCACTTGGATTCCTTTTGATAAATGACATCTGCAACCAATTCACTTCCAGACTCATCAGGCATTCCCTCCCATATCTGCAGGGAATATTCCTCGTTTGACAAAGCAAAGATTGGAAGAGTGATGGTGTCAGAGCCATACAGACCAAAGTCGATGTCATGGAAACCTACCTGTGTTTCACCATCCCGGCTAGTCGCCACTCCTCTTTCATTTCCGTTCCCAACTTCCCCTTTGCTGTAATCATATAAACCTGCTGAGATAAAACCATAGGGATCTTTATAAGCAGTCCCAAGATCCTCTGCATTGAATTCCAGTTGAGATATCAATTTTGTCTTGTCGGTACCATTTTTACTCGTACAACGTACTCTAAATTCACCATCACCTAAAGCGGTGATTTTTGCTTCATGACCAAATGCCTCTACCTTTGCAATGTTTGAAAGAATTCCTGCTTCATTCACCACACTCCACTCTACTTCTTGATAAGAAGTATCCTGGGGATGCAGCTTTGCATGGACAACCATCTCTTTTCTTGAGTCGTCAAACAATTGTCCTGATTCACTGATAATTTCGATTTTGCGGACAGGTATTTCTTCCATGCTGCCCATCACAACAGGTAAGTCCTGATTGTTCATAATGGCAGAAATTCCTTCTGCATTTCCATCTAATATTGGAAGAGACACAAATTCTGCCATTTTCGTCTCTAGACCTATGGAAGATACTTCGATATTAATACTGCCTGGCTTCAATGATGCTCCTATGATGGCCATTAACTTGCCGCTGAATAATCTTCTGCTTTTCCCTTTGTACTGGTCGTAATCAGTACTATCCCCATTATCCAGACCAAGTAAACGACCTGCGCCCGTAACATTCACATTTACCCGGTTAGCAGCATTCTCAACTGGATTGCCATTTTCATCTTCCATACTAATTTCGACAAAAATTAAATCCGTCCCATCTGCCATAAGTTCCTTTTTATCCGCTTGGAGGACTATCTTCTTTGCATCTCCAAATGATCTTTTTACATCAGTTGCGATTACTTTTCCTGTCTCATCATAAGCAATTGCCCTTAATTCTCCCTCTTGATAAGGGAGTTTCCACCACCCGACTAGTTCCTTCCCGTGTATATGGTCAATATCATGGGTGCCAATGGTAACACCATTCAATTGCAGCTCAATTTTAGGTGCATTCGAACACACCCTTACATCGATGGTTTGACCATTATTAAAGTCCCAATAAGGAAAAATGTGCACCATCGGGTTTGACTCGTAATCTGTCCATTCTGCTTGATAAATATAATAAGAATCCTTCTTAAAGGTAGCCGTATCAATTTGCCCTAGGTAGGAATTCTTAGTATGATATGGTGTTGGTTCACCGATATAGTCAAATCCTGTCCAAATAAATTGGCCAAGCGAAAAAGGAGTATCGCGGTCTGCTATTATACAGGCCTCTGTTGACTTGGCACCCCAGCTGGTTGAACTATTTCCAAGTGCAGAGCATTGCTCGTCATCGTCCGCCAGTATTGATTTTTCATACGGAAAGTGATAAATTCCTCTGCTTTGGACAGTAGACGCGGTTTCACTTCCATAGATAATCCAATCCGGATGCTCTTCATGTTGTCTTTGATAATATTTTTCTGCATAGTTATAACCTGCGACCTTAACGATGTCTGCACATTTTTGAGCATTCTCCCAGGGCATATAATTAGACCCAATGGTCACACTTGCATTTTCTTTCGGATCGTATTTTCGTACCTCATCCAAAAGCATTTTTGTTATTTCCTGCCCTCTTTGATCGGCATGGGTATCATAAATTTCATTTCCTATGCTCCACATCAGCAAGCTGGGATGATTCCGATCCCGCATGACCCAGCTTTTCACATCTAATGGAGCCCATTCCTTAAAATATCTTGCGTAATCAAAGGTTGTTTTTGATCGTTCCCACATATCAAAGGCTTCTGAAACTACCAGCATTCCCATCTCATCCGCTAAATTCATCAGTTCTTTTGCAGGCATATTGTGAGCAGTCCGGATGGCGTTAACACCCATTTCCTTCAGTATGATAAACCTTCTTTTTAAAGCTGCTTTATTGAACGCAGCTCCTAAAGCTCCTAAATCATGATGTTCACAAACACCATTTAATTTCATCCTAACTCCATTTAAGAAAAAACCTTGCTGAGGATCAAGGTTAATGGTTCGAAACCCTATATTCTGAGATATGAATTCAATTTCCAGGTCCTTCTCAGCTGACTGTAACCGGGTTGTGAGCTGATATAGATTCGGTTCATCAGGGCTCCATACATCAGGACTTCTGATCATTAGCACTTGCCGGTTCCGTATACTAAAATCTTTACCTGCTATGACCGTCACCGAAGCAGCAGCAATCATTTGACCTTTATACGAAATCGTATGAGAAAGCTGTACATCTTCATTGATAATTAATTCTGTGTCGACTTCTACCTCCCAGCCATCCTCTCTCTGGTTTGTGGTAATGTAAATTCCATCACTCACAATATAGGAATTAGTCCTAGTCTTCAGCCATACATTGCGATAGATGCCTGCACCCGAATACCATCGGCTATTTGGGCTCTGGTGTACAACCTTGACCAGAATTTCATTTTCTCCCTCCATGAGCTTTTCGGTAATCTCGTGCTCAAATGAGGAATAACCGTATTTCCATTCTCCTATCCACTGTCCATTCACATAAAGGGAAGAATCCATATAAACACCATCAAAACACAGGAGAACATGCTCTTCTTCTTTCGTATATGAAAATGTTTTACGATACCAGCCGATACTGTTTTCATAAAGGTCCAATGTATTATAAATAAGCCAATCATGGGGCAGGTCGACCGCCTCAAATTTCAAAGTCGCGCTATCTGTAATCTCCAGGCTGCTTTTGGCAAATTCCCACCCATCATTAAAAAGTGTTTTCTGGTTCATGTTGGTGTACTCCCTTTACTCTAGTTTCGACCGATCCCAATTAAAGCCGATTTCCTTTAAGAAGGCTCTGGCCAGTACGATATGACCTGCAGCGGATGGATGGACACGGTCCCAAGCTAATGCTGCCGGATATAGGCTCCCTAATACCTCATTAAAGGCTGCTTGAGTATCCACGAATAAACAACCATACTCTTCTGCTGCTTTTCTGACCACTAGCCCATATTGATCCATTGTCTGGCGCATTGGATCCTGTTCATTGTTTTCTAAATAAAATGGGGTCATTAGGACAAGTCCTTTTACTAAAGGCTTTGTTTCTGCCACAAGTTTCCGCAGCGTTTCCTCATATTCATCTATATACACATGCTTTTCTTTGATAAAAGGAACGTCATACTGGCGCCAAACATCATTTATACCAATCATAATTCCTAACCAGTCGGGCTTCTGGTCAATTACATCATCCTGCCATCTTTTCTTTAAATCACGAACAGTATTTCCACTGATTCCCTTATTAACCACTCGAATTCCCAACTCCGGATATACGGCTGACAAGAGGCCATTTACAAAAGAAACATAACCATTTCCATGAGCACCAAACAATCCTTCACCCTCTGGCTTAGCCCTGTCGCAATCTGTGATGGAATCACCAATAAATAATAGTTTTTGACCTGTTTCAATCTTCATTTTACTTTCCTCCCAATTCCACAGATTCTACTAACTTTTCCGGATAGCTAAATAGAAACAGAAGATTCTTGCTGAACTAAAACCTTCTTCTCCCATACCCGGCTCTTCCATCTAAAGTACATGGTAATGCCTCTAAACCACTCATCGACGATAAACGCAATCCAAATACCAGGAAGACCCAGCCCCTGATGAATACCTAAGTAATAGGCAAGCGGGACACAAATTCCCCACAGGGAAAGTACTCCGACTTTTACTGAAATTGTAGCATCACCTGTTGCTCGTAATGAACTAATAACCACCAAATTAAAGGTTCTGCCCGGCTCAAGAAGTAAACACATTAAGAGTAAGATACCACCCATGCTGATAATTTCGTTATCATCTGTAAATATCCCTAACATTGGTTCCCTAATAAGTGCAATTACGATAGCCATGACAATCGTGATTGAAAAACTGTATTTTAGGCTTTTTAATAACTGGCGATAAGCACCATACAGGAAATCTATTTTGATTAATAGATTTTTCTATTTAGCTCATCCTTGATTCCAGATTTTCTATAAAAATAGGTATTGATTATATCGCGCCATTCCTTCGAATGTTTTGCTTGTTCTTGTAATCTATTTAAACTATCCTCGAAGCGCTCTTGATCAATCTTATCCTTAAGCTGTAACCAAGATTCAACCAACCCCTCGGCCTCTTCAACCCCCTCAAAATGAGTGTTGTAAATATGCTGGATTACCGTTACACCTGATTTAAGTTTATGTGTGTATGGGACATGATGGAAAAATAACAGCAGTTCGTCTGGACATGTTTCAATGCTTTCAAACCTATCAGTATTTTCCTTAAAATACTGAGAAGTATAGCCGGTACCCGTTTTTACAGTCCGGTCCACCCCAATTC
This sequence comes from Neobacillus niacini, assembly GCF_019749295.1. GTDB lineage: Bacteria > Bacillota > Bacilli > Bacillales > Cytobacillaceae > Neobacillus > Neobacillus niacini_D. Next base: position 29,669 of record NZ_JACWFG010000016.1, on the reverse strand, counting down.
CTTTCCAATCTGCAAAGTGGTATGTTCCCCAAACGTCATATTCATAACCATCCACATTTGGACCGTAATGATGATGTGGGTTTACCATCCAGCCTACACCAAGTGGTGATGTATATTTTTCATAAATACTCCATGATTTTAACAGCATTTTACTAACTGTTTCTTTAACCAATTCATCACTTCCAAAGGTTTGCCCGATCCATTCATCTGTAATATCTTCAGCTGCTAGATCAGGGTTCCACGTCAAGCGCCCAAAACCATATAAATTAGCTTGTGCCAGTGTATGCCCGGTCCAATTATAATCATTACCAATATTGGATACTGCTGTAATCCCACTGTACTTGTATTGGAACAGGGAGCCGTCTACAACCCTTTTGACTTCTGACCCTTCACCTTTTGCATACGTATCAAAGTCAAGGACTTCCTTCCATTGTGGAACCAGGTAACAAAGATGCCTTTGTTGTCCTGTATACTCTTGAGTGACTTGAAATTCCAACATTTGATTGGTCTTTTCCATTGCACCGAATAACGGAGAAACACCTTCACGTACTTGGAAATCCATTGGTCCATTCTTGATTTGTAAAATAACATTGGAATGGAACTGTCCATCTAATGGTTTAAAATGATCGTATGCAGCTCTTGCACGATCCGTAGAGCGGTCACGCCAGTCCTGAAGACAGTTATAAACGAAACATCTCCAAAGCACGATTCCATTAAAAGGCTGAAGTGCTTCTGCGAGCATGTTTGCGCCGTCTGCATGATTTCGTCCATATGTAAATGGACCAGGGCGGTGTTCTGAGTCGGCTTTCACGAGGAAACCGCCAAAGTCAGGGATATAACTGTAAATCTCTTCAGCCTTTTCCTTCCACCATTGTCTAACCTCAGGATCCAATGGATCTGCTGTTGATAAATTTCCAATTGTGATTGTACTTGCATAGTTCACACTAAGGAATGTCGTGATTCCATAAGCTCTAAAAATGGCTGCAACTTCAGCAACCTTCGGAAGTAAGATGCTTGTGATTAAATTGGTCTCAACCTTGTGAACATTTACGTTATTAATGGCAATTCCATTAATTCCAACTGAGGACAGCAATCTTGCATAATCTTCAATTCTATTAAGCTCATCAGAGAATTGATTATCCTTATAAAAAATAGAGTTTCCTGCATAGCCGCGCTCAATACTGCCATCCATATTATCCCACTGGTTTAGCATTCTTAATTGATTTTTAGGATTTTCCAGGATATCGAGCTGTTGTAAATTGTTCCTGCTTTGCATTAAGCGTAATAGATGAAAAACAGCATATAGGACACCTGAATCTCTTTTTCCCACGAGGAATATTTGCTTTTCTTCTCTAGATGTAACAGTTTTTATGACGTACCCGTCATCATTTAGTTGATCAAAGTCAACATCCACTAAATCACCAAGAGAATCCTTTGTAGCTAACACAAGATTTGCTTGCGTTGGTTCTGCAAAGGCAGGCTCAATTCCTAACATAGAAGAAATGGCTGATAAGAGTTCCTTTTTGGCGGTCTCAAGGATTAAAGAATTTCCAAGAACATTAAGGCTGCCCCATAAATGCTTATATTCATTTGATAATGCGCTATTATCAATATTTTTATACTGGAGCCAAGCAGCATAACTGTCTTTATGTTCTACCTTGAACATATCAGTACTATTTTTTGAATTAGTTTCAATTGTGCTATTCATTATTTATCCTCCTAAAAATGATTGACTGTTAGTGTATATCAATTAACCTTCTAATGAATCCCAAATACCTAATAGATACATAATTCCAAGGGCTCGATCATATAAACCATAGCCTGGGCGGCATTTTTCGTCCCAAATATGTCTTCCATGATCAGGCCTAATATATCCTTTAAAGCCACTTTCATGATAAGCTTTCATAATGCCGACGATATCAACTGTTCCATCCTGTCCACGATGTGAAGTCTCAATAAAATCACCATTTTCATAGACCTTTACATTACGAACATGGGCAAAAGGTATACGTTCTGCAAATTCTTTGACCATATTAACGATATCATTACTTGGATTGGAACCTAAAGAACCACTGCAAAGTGTTACACCATTATAAGGACTGTCAACAAGCTTTAACACTCTTCTAATATTCTCTTGATTCGTAATAATACGGGGCAATCCGAAAATAGACCATGGTGGATCATCAGGATGGATGGCCATTTTGATGTCGTTCTCTTCACATACAGGAATAATTGCTTCTAAAAAATACTGCAGATGATTAAATAAATCTTCCTCTGTCACATCCTTATAGGCGTCAAATAGCTTAGTCAGATTTTCTAAGCGCTCTGGCTCCCAGCCGGGCATTGTATAGTCAGGATTATTCCCAATCTTATGGACTAATTCCATTGGGTCAATATCATTTACCCTAGACTTTTCATAAAACAAGGCAGTGGAACCATCTTCTAGTTCCTTAAATAAATCAGTCCTAATCCAGTCAAACACAGGCATAAAGTTATAACAGATAACTTTTACTCCAACTTTTCCCAGCTTTTCAATGGTTCTTTTATAGTTTTCAATATATACATCTCTAGAAGGGAGGCCTAGTTTAATATCTTCATGAACATTTACACTTTCAACCACATCGATATTAAATCCGAATTTCTCGGCTTGCTCCTTAACTTTAAGGATTTTTTCCATCGGCCATTCTTCACCAGCCTGCATATCATGAAGGGCCCAGACAATACTTTCCACACCTGGAATTTGTTTGATTTGCTTTAGACTAACAGAGTCATTTCCTTCTCCATACCACCTAAATCCTACTTGCATTCTTCACACACCCACCTCAAATTTATGATTATCCTGCCAAAAAGTTGGTTTATCGAATCAACAAACTATGTATGAATAACTAGGTATTACCTTTTTACCTATACCTAGTCTATTCCAGGTTGCATTAACCTGCGTTTTCTTGTGAATCAGTAAAATTTATTTTAATATGTTCAATCACTTCTTTACTATTTAGCATGAATAAATAACATACAAGACTTGCTGCAAAAACGATTAAGAAATCAGAAACAATAGATGACAAGAATAATAGAATAATTACAATCCCAATGTTCCCAAAAGTAATCTTTAGCTTCGTAAAGCTATAATAAACGGATAGTTTCCAGATATCTTTTAATCTGAAAGTAAAACCAGCATTTATCAGAAATGCATACATTACAAGAACGATCATTAATATAATGGCAATTGAAAATAGTACCGATAAAATATCGTTGATTGTAGTTGAGTTTGAATTAAAATATTGTAAATCAACAAAAAGAATGTAAAGTACTATTAGCAGCGGCAGCCAAAATTTCATGGTATCCTTAAAATTTATTTTATATCCATGAAAAAAATCCCGTAAAGGAGAAAGATCCTTTTCACGAATTAATTTTCCAATTGAATAAAACAGAGCTGAAATGGAAGGTCCTGTCGGAATAAGGGCTAAAAAATAAATTGTAATATTTGAGAAACTAGGCTCTAACGTCATAAAAAAGAATAGAAATAGTCCATTACATAAGATGAAATAAATATTCGTCATGATCAGCCAATAAATATGACTTGTTAAGGAAAATAAAAGTCCTTCTCCAAATTGTCTTGTTTTCATAAAATATTCTCCCCATCATCATTATTTAGTAAATAGGCTTTGCTTGCTAGGGATTACTCATTGCGTTAAAGGAACAATAATAAAAAATGGCTGTGAACGTGAGAAGTCACCTTTCTCTCCACAACCATAAATATAAAATCTTCAAATAATAAATGAGGCTGCCTGCAATTACTAAAGATAAATTACAGGCAGTTTCTCATATACTTTTATACTTGTTTTATTTGTTTTTCTTGAATTCTTTATAAGATTTGTTTACTAAATCTAGGTACTTATCCATACCTTTTGCTTTTAACTCTTCCACGTGCTTATTCCACTCAGAAATTGGACGTGTACCAGAGATAAATTGTAATGTATTTTGGTCTGTAAGGTCTTTTAATGGTGTGCTTAATAGTGTTGCTTGCTCACGGTCAACTGAACTTAATGGATATGGAGGTTCAGTTTTCACTGGTTCTTTGACTTCTGCCATAGCCTTTTGGAATACTAGTTCTTCTTCACTAAACATTGATTGAAGTAATTCTGTATTTCCGCCGTAAGAGAATACGCCGCCAGAGAATCCGTAATCTACATTAAGAGCCTTTGTACCAGCTGGATTTAATCCAACGTAGTTTACATCTTCAGTTAATGTACGCTTGCCATTTGCATCTTTTGTATAAGTTACGCCTTCAACGCCCCATTTTGTAAGTTCTTTACCTTCTGGGCTGTACCATAACCAATCAATAAATTGCAGCATTGCTTCAAAGTTTGGATCTTCTTTCGCCTTAGACGAAATCATCATACCGTTTTCTAATCTAGAACCAGCCATAAATTGACCAGCAGGTCCACCAGGAACTGTAATTTTTTGGACTTTGAAATTACCTGCACCTAGGTTTGTATCCATTGTTTTACGCATGCTGATAATCTCTTGAGCATTTGTTCCAATCACAAATGATTTACCTGTAACGAATTTAGTAATAGCTTGTTGGTCATCTTGAGTAAGACTCTCTTTATCTAGTAAACCTTCTTCTACTAATTCGCTAAAGTAGGTAACCATATCTTTGTACCCATCCATTGCGCCAGTATAAACAAATTCATCTTTCTTCTCATCAAAAGTTACTCCATTGTAGCCCCATCCTGCTTTTGTTCCAAATCCAGCTGCTAAGAAATTCATTGTAGCCTTCATCTGCCAGCGATCAGAGTAAGGAGTAACATCTGGGTAGATTTCTTTTAATTTCTTTAATGCATCTTTAAACTCTGCCAAAGTTGTTGGAATAGCAATGTTATTCTTTTCAAAAATATCAGTACGTACTGCAAAAGAATAATCTGGCCAAATATTTTCATGCATACCTGGAAGTACGTAGAATTTGCCGTCCTCTTGCTTTAAAGTTTCTAAGTCTGGTTGTAAATTATTTTTTTCAACAAAGTCTTTGAAGTGAGGCATTTTATCAATGTAATCACTTACAGGAAGAATTACACCTGAAGAAACAAATGCAGCTTCTTGACCTGGGTAAGTCTTAGGAATGATAAGCGGAGCATTACCAGAGCTCATTAACAAGCTTCTCTTTTGCTCATAGTCACTCATAGGAACAATAGTTGGTTCTAAAGTAATATTAGTTCTTTTCTTAATTTCCTCAAATAATAGCCAATCTTTTTTCAACGGATAGTTTGGATGATCGCTATAAAGAAATGAGAATGATAGCGGTTCTTTCGCTTTAAATGTAGAGCCAACTTTATAATCATCCACGGCAGCTTTGCTCTTAGGAACTTCTGTTGATGATTCCTTCGAACCACTGCATGCTGCTAGCAGCGAACCAAGCAATGTAATGATTGCTATTAGCAAGAAAAGCTTTTTATTGCCTTTTGACATTTGTTTGTCCTCCCTTTTATCTTTGCAACTTTTTATAATGAACTTATTTCTTCAATAAGTGTCACCCAATTTATTGTTTTACCGAACCTAACATGATACCGCTAACAAAGTACTTTTGAATGAATGGATAAACCATAATGATTGGTAAAACAGTTAATACCATGGTAACTGATTTAATATTTGCGGCTATCTGTGTTAAGTTATCCGCACTTGTTGCACCAGTCGATAATCCAGCGGTTGCCCCTTTAATTAAATTTCTTAAGTAGAGGGTAACAGGGAATAATTCCTTTTGATCAAAATATAGGAAGGCGCTAAACCAAGAGTTCCAATTACCTACTGCATAAAACAAGACCATTGTTGCTAAGATAGGCTTGGATAGAGGCAGAATTATTTTAAAGAGAGTACCATAAGTACTTGACCCATCAATAGAAGCAGCTTCTTCCAACTCTTCCGGAATGTTCTCAAAGAAGGATTTCATAATCAACATATTAAATACACTAATCGCTCCTGGAACAACTACTGCCCAAATTGTGTTTCCCCAGCCAAGCTGTTGAATGAGGATGTAGTTTGGGATAAGTCCCCCTGAAAAAAACATGGTGAAAACGGCGAATTTTGTAAAAAACTGACGCCCAGCCAGACGTTTTTTTGATAGTGCATAAGCAAACATAGTGGTCATCACCATTGAAATGGTGGTTGCAACTACGGTATAAAGAACAGTATTTTTATAGCTGACCCAGAATTGTTGGTCTTTCAAAACAGTTTGATAGGTTTCAATATTAAATCCTTGTGGTATGAGACCTACCTTACCTGCATTAATTTGAGCTTCACCACTAAAGGACTGTGCGACAACATTTAAGAATGGAAATAAGGTCACATAGACAACGAGTAACAGTATAAGCACGTTAATGACTTTAAAAATTTTGTATTGTACGGATTCCTTCATTGTTGCCCCTCCTTTACCACAAACTGCTATCGGTAAGTTTTCTAGAAATTGCATTAGCTGATAAAACCAATGTTAAACCAATCAATGCTTCAAACAATCCGATCGCGGTAGCATAGCTAAAGTTACTAGATTCTAAACCGATACGATATAGATAAGTAGAAATTACGTCAGCTGTTTCATAGTTTAATGGATTGTATAAAAGCAATACCTTTTCAAATCCAACAGCCATTAAGGAACCGATATTTAGTACAAGTAATGTAACAATTGTCGGAAGGATACCTGGAATCGTAATATGTATGGTCTGCTTCCATCTGTTTGCTCCATCAATTTTTGCTGCTTCATATAGTGATTCATCGATATTTGTTAAGGCAGCAAGATAAAGGATCGCTCCCCATCCCATTCCCTGCCACATTTCCGATGTAACATAGATGCCTCTAAACCAACTAGCTTCCTGCATAAAGTAGATCGGCTCTCCACCTAGTGCTGTGATTAGGGCATTGATGGGTCCATTCCCTGCTGTAATTTGCAGAACCATTCCCGCTATAATGACCATCGACAGGAAATGAGGTAAATAAGAAACTGTTTGTACGAATTTTTTGAATTTTTTCGATGTTAATTCATTTAATAACAATGCAAAGATTATTGGTGCTGGAAAACAAAATAGCAATGTCAAACTACTAATCATAAGAGTATTCTTAAATACATGCCAAAAGGTTGGGTCATTAATAAACATTTGAATGTATTGTAACCCTACCCATTCCTCTCCAAAAATACTTCCGCCTGGAATAAATCTTCTAAAGGCGATAATATTCCCCAGCATTGGGAGATATTTAAAAACTAGCAGGTAAATAATCGGTAAAACAAGTAATGAATAAAGCTGCCAATCTTTTTTCAGTAATGCAAGAACTTTAGTTCGCTTGTTGACGTTTAGGTCCGGCAGCACGATATTTTGTGCTGTTTTCTGTACCTGAACCGCTGGTTTCATACGATTCCCCCCTAAAGGTTTCAATCATTAATTAATTTAGTATACTTACCAATTTTAGTTTGTTTGTAGAATGAATAAACTAAGTTTAAATAGATTTTACCACATATTTCGACTTTTGCAAGCGGTTCCAGATGAATAATTATTAATATATTTTTTTCGCTTATATTACCTTTAAAGCTTGCTCTATCGGTATAAAATGGGTTGGAATAATCGGGAAGATTGTTTTTATCCAACCTGCTAAGTAGTTCATTCCAGGTTCTTCACTTTCTGCATGTCCAAGAACGATTAGGTTCTTCTTCTTACCCTGATAATTAGCATCTCTTACATATTCAGGAGTTTCCCATTCTGGTCCTTCACCATAAATAATCAGGTCTAAATCTTCCTTTTCATAAAGCGGGATACATAAGCTTCCCCCGCCTCTATAACCAGCCAAGAGTCCGATACGCTTACAATTCATCGATAAATCTCCTGAAAAGCGTAAATATTGAATCCCTAACATTTCTTTTATATACGCGGAAATTTCTCCTACTGTCATTTGAGGAATGGTTAGAATGGCTGCTGCCGGCTGATTTTCTTCAACGTACGATTGCCACTTAAGCTTTTGAATCAATCCAGCCATTATGCCATCTGGTTTATACCTGTGCCAATAATCATGAAAACGGAAGATTGCCAGGCCAGAATCATTAATTAGCTTGCTTTTCTCATTATAAATCCGATTATCTTCCAAGGATTTTCTATTGTCATGATGACTAAAGTATATTCCCTCATGGGTTATTAGCAGGTTAGCTCCCAAGGATATTGCTTGTTCAATTACCTGCTGTGTAGCCATAAATGCAGTGACTATCCCTTTCACTTCTGTATCTGGATTACCGGACAAAAGGGTATCAACAGTGTTTGGAATACTGTCAATCGGCTCCATTAATTTATCAATGACATTCTGAACCGTTAATGGCATGATGATTTTCACCCTTTCACTGGAATAACAAAAATGTTAATCAAATTATTATACTCCTGAATAAGCCATAAATCCGCCATCCACTGGGACACTTATTCCAGTGACAAATCCACTTGCTTCTTTGTCAACAAGCCATAATAAGGTGCCTAATAAATCCTCTGGTTTACCTAATCTTCTCATTGGGGTGCCTGCTAGAATTTTGTTGGTTCTTTCTGTATTTGTACCATCCGGATTTGTCAAAAGCGCACGGTTTTGTTCTGTTAAAAAGAACCCAGGAGCAATTGCATTCACACGCAGTCCAGCTTCGGCAAAATGAACCGCCAGCCATTTTGTAAAATTCTCAATTGCCGATTTCGCTGCGCTATAAGCCGGTACCTTTGTCATTGGACTTGGTGCACTCATGGATGAGATATTAATGATAGTCCCTTGTGTTTCAATCATGTTTTTCGCAAATATTTGTGTAGGAATAAGTGTTCCAATAAAATTTAAATTGAAGACGAATCCAAATCCCTCAGGCGTCATATCAAAAAAGGTTGTTAACTCGTCACGGGTAAGATCGCTTTTTTCAAAGATTTCTTTTGTTGTGATACCATTAGGATGATTGCCGCCGGCACCATTGATTAATACATCACAGCTGCCATATTCAGCAGAAACTATTTCCTCCGCTCGCTTCACACTTTCAACACTTAATACGTCACATTCGATCGCGAGTGCCTCTCCGCCTGCTGCCTTGATTTCATCTACTACCTTTACAGCCTTCTCATAGGTACGATTTAAAATAGCTACTTTCATACCCTGCCTTCCTAGTTCTCTGGCCATACAGCCGCATAAAACTCCACCGCCGCCTGTAACAACAGCCACTTTTCCCTCTAAATTTGAATTCAACGGTAACATTCTGTTATTCTCCCTTCTCGTTGTCTTAATTGATATTCAGCAAAACTGGCATACCATTGTTAAATATATTTGCTGATATTTTGATATTAAAATTGGACAACCTTCCAAAAAGAGTCTTTAGGTTGTTGATTTTCGTCGAAGAGAAAAGGCCAATTCTTTCTTCCTTTGACAGGAAAATCACTTAACCAAGTATAGTCATCAGCAGCGCCCCAAAACGTTACAGAAGTGATAGAGTCTTGATATTCTCTAAGTAAATGAAATATTTGATGATATCTTTCCGCCTGGATTTCTAACATTCCAGGAGTCGGTTCGGTTAGGTCAGTCCTCTTATCGTCATAATTGAAAACGGATACATCCAACTCTGTAAGATGCAGCTTTAGACCAAGAGTTGCATAGCGTTCAATTGCTGTACGAATATCCTCAAGACTTGGATTAACTAAATTCCAGTGAGCTTGAAGCCCTACACCGTGAATTGGAACACCCTTATCAACTAATGTTTTAACAAGCTTATAGATCTTTTCACGCTTTTGTGGGTTGGACTCATTATAATCATTGTAAAAAATCAGAGCTTCAGGATCAGCCTCATGGGCAAACTCAAACGCCTTTTCGATATAATCCTCACCGATGATTTCTAACCACTTTGTAGATCTATACAATTCAGGTCCCTCATCCGTTACAGCTTCATTTACAACATCCCAGCAGAAAATTGTCCCTTTATATCTTTCCATTACCGCTTTAATATGATTATTCATTCGCTGTAACAGAGTTTCTCTATCAACCTGCTTACCATTAACATCTTGAAATACCCAATCAGGAGTCTGATTATGCCATATCAGTGTGTGACCGCGCATCTTCATACCGTTTCCCTTTGCAAAAGCAGCCAATTCGTCAGCCTTCTCAAAGGTAAATTGACCTTCTTTTGGCTGCAAGCTCTCAAATTTCATATCATTCTCTGCTGTAATACTATTAAAATGCTGAGCTAATAAGTTTCGTTGTGTCACAATTGTTCTCAGGTTAACTGCTGCACCAATGTCAAAGATATTTTCATATTTTTTTTGCAAGGATGGGGCTTCCACACTAGTTTGAGTTGTCATTATTTTTTATACATCTCCTTATGAATATTTGGACAATCGGGTTAGTTTATACAGGCAACAAACTAATTATACGATAATCATATATAAAAATTAATAGTTTTACAATAAATTTATCAGTTTTTTCTGACACTATTAAAGAGAGCAAAATATCCCTTGGGCCCATATGTATTCTAAGGGGTATTCTGCTCTTTAATTACTATCATTTTTATTGGCATTCTCTGATTTTCTTTTTGGCAATATAATCGTGATTACTTTCTATATTCCTTTAGTTGATCATTGAGCACCTTTGTTTGTGTGTATACTTGTTGATAAACATTAAAAAGCTTTGCATACTTTTCAACATTTTCTTTATTTGGATAATAAACCTTGGCAGTCTGAATAAAGTGCTCGGCACAATCTTTTAAGGAAGGAAACCATCCGCATCCATATGCCGCTAACATAGCTGCACCCATTCCAGGACCTTGCTCACTTGTAAGCTTTTCTATTTTTGAATTAAAAATATCCGCTTGCATCTGCAGCCATGTGTCGTTTTTCGCACCGCCGCCGATAGAGATAATCGAATCAATCTTCTTACCGCTGCTTCTAAAAATCTCAATTGATTCATTTAAAGAGAACGTTATTCCTTCTAGAACAGCACGGGCAAAGTGCTTCCGCTCATGCGATGCATCAACACCAATAAAGCTGCCGCGAATAGTGGAATCCGCATACGGTGTTCTTTCACCGACAATATATGGTGTAAACAATAATCCGTTGCTGCCAGCAGGTACTTCTTCTATTCCTTCTAATAACTGATCAAATGCTTCGTCTTTTGCAAAGGTATCTTTGAACCAGCTTAAGCTATAGCCGGCAGCTAAGGTCACACCCATTGTATAGTAAGTATTTTCTTCGCTATGGTTAAAGTAGTGAACTTTTCCTTCAAAATCAAGGTCATTTCTTTCTTCATAAGATAGAACAACACCTGAGGTACCAATACTTGCTAACGTTTTTCCCTCTGCTAATATCCCGGAACCAATCGCTCCGCAAGCATTGTCCGCGCCTCCTGCAAATACCTTAGCAGCCTCTGATAATCCCGTTTTTTGAGCAAATTCAGCCGTAACATTCCCAACAAACGCGTGAGATTCTACTAATGGCGGGCAGAAATCAGCTGAAAGACCAAATGCCTCTAATACTTCGCCGCTCCATTCGCGTTCTGCAACGTTTAACAATAAAGTTCCCGCTGCATCAGAGTACTCCATATGAATATTTCCTGTAAGGCGGTAACGAAGATAGTCTTTCGGAAGCACAAACACACTGGCACGATCAAAAGTTGTAGGTTCGTTTTCTTTTACCCATAGAATTTTTGGCAGAGTAAAGCCTTCTAATGCCGGATTTTTAGTTACATCTAATAACCGCTCTTTGCCGAAAACATCGTAGATTTCCTGACATTGCTTTGTCGTTCTTGTGTCATTCCACAAAATTGCGTTTCTTAATACTTCGTTGTTTTCATCTAGTAAAACTAAACCGTGCATTTGGCCAGAGAAGCTAATGCCCTCGATATCGCTTATATCCCCGTTAAATTGCTGGATGAGTTCAGCTAAACCTGCTGTTGTTTTTTCTACCCATTCTTCAGGGTTTTGCTCGCTATAGCCTGATTTTTCTATAATAAGTGGATATGATTTGGAAACTTCCTGACAAACTTCACCATTTTGATTAACAAGTAAGATTTTTACGGCACTTGTTCCAAGGTCAACACCAATTACATATTTCATCACTATCATCCTTTTCTAAAAAAAGTGCTGGAGTAATTCGCCGCCAGCACTTTTTGATATAGTATTATACTGTTACACTTGAAAGAGTTTCAAGCAGATATTGGTTGATTGTAGCTTTAAGACGTTCTGTTCTGCCAGAAATATTCTTGATCTCTGTTAAACCAAGAGCATACGCTTCAAGCTCTTTGAAGTTGGTTTTTCCTTCAACGATATCTAAACCAATTCCTTTAGTATAGCTGCTGTAACGCTCTTCGATAAAGCTATCCAACACTTTGTCTTCGATTAACTTGTTCGCCACTTTTGTGCCGATTGCAAATGCGTCCATGCCAGCAATGTGTGCGTGGAATAGATCTTCAGGTTCGAATGATCCACGACGAACTTTCGCGTCGAAGTTCAATCCGCCTTTTCCTAAACCGCCATTTTTAAGGATTTCGTACATAGCTAATGTGTTGGTGTATAGATCAGTTGGGAATTCATCTGTATCCCAGCCAAGTAATGTATCACCTTGGTTTGCATCAACAGATCCAAGCATACCATTGATACGTGCAACGTGAAGTTCGTGCTCGAACGTGTGACCAGCTAATGTAGCGTGGTTCGCTTCGATGTTGAACTTGAAAGAGTCAGTTAGGTCATATTTTTGTAAGAATGCAATACCAGTAGCCACATCGAAATCATATTGGTGCTTTGTTGGCTCTTTTGGTTTTGGCTCGATTAAGAATGGCACGTTTAAGCCGATTTCTTTTGCATAGTCAACTGCCATGTGGAAGAAGCGCGCAAGATTATCTTGCTCTAATTGCATGTTCGTATTCAAAAGTGTTTCGTAACCTTCACGGCCGCCCCAGAATACATAGTTTTCCGAACCAAGTTCTTTTGCTACTTCTAATCCCTTTTTCACTTTCGCCGCAGAATAAGCAAACACATCTGCATTTGGAGCAGTTGCAGCACCGTGAGTATAGCGTGGGTTAGTGAACATGTTTGCTGTGTTCCAAAGCAATTTAGTCTTGCTAGTCTTCATATATTCTTTGATCATGCCAACGATAACGTCTTGATTTTCATTCGATTCTTTTAACGTGCTTCCTTCTGGAGCGATGTCCACATCATGGAAAGCGAAGAAAGGAACGTTTAATTTTTCGAAAAATTCGAATGCCGCTTCAACGCGTGCTTTTGCTAAATCTAGGCCAGTGAAACGATCCCAAGGACGGATTGCTGTACCTACGCCGAATGGATCTGATCCGTCAGCATTGAATGTGTGCCAGTAAGCAACAGAGAAACGAAGAAGTTCTTCCATTGTCTTGCCATTGATTACTTCTTCTGGATTATAATACTTGAAAGATAAAGGATTCTTAGATGAAGCGCCTTCATACTTAATTTTGTTAACTGTTTCGAAATAAGCCATGTGGTTATTCCTCCTAGTAATATAATAGTTTAGGTTTATTCATGTAAATGCTTTCAATAGGTTGTTAATTTCTTAACCTTTGCTTAACTAGATTATAGCACCGCAAACTTTGTTTGTCTATCGAATAAACTAAGATATTTTAAAAATCTTTTGCATCCAAAAATATCACACTTTTTGAACTTCGATAGTCTACAAAATATACACATAGAAAATCAATACAGACGACCTTAGACCCAGTTATTTTTATCCCTTTCCAACACATATATAGTGGAAGTGAAATTTTGATGATGCATGTTTGTATATTCAGTGAACAAAGATTGTGGTAAAATAATACTACTGTCAAAAAATAAGGAGCTTTTTAATGGAAACCATGTCATGGAACCAACAAATTGTAAAAAAGAATAATAAAGCACTCGTATTACAATTAATTATGGAAAAAGAGCCAATTTCAAGGGCAGACATTGCTCAAATATCCGGGCTGCACAAAGCAACGGTTTCTTCTTTAGTAAATGAATTATTAGAGGAATCACTTATTTTTGAATCTGGACCAGGAGAATCAAGCGGCGGACGACGCCCTGTTATCCTTCATTTCAATAAATCTGCAGGTTATGCAGTCGGGATTGATATCGGGGTAAATTATGTATTATGTGTCTTAACGGACTTAAACGGTAATATCATAATTGAAAAAAATCAGTCGGTAAAACGTACCCCTTATCCTGCAATTATGACCATCATTCAAAGCATGATTCAGTCGATTATCGACGAAATGCCTGTTAGTAAATATGGAATAGTCGGGATAGGCGTAGGTGTACCAGGCATTGTAAACATACAAGGCTCGATCCTTCTTGCTCCAAACTTAGGATGGAGTAACATTCAGTTAAAAAAGGACCTTGAGGAATTATTCCATGTTCCTGTTATTATTGAAAACGAAGCAAATGCCGGGGCCTTTGGCGAGCAGCAATTTGGTGCAGGTCAAGATTTCCAAAACATCCTTTATATCAGCGCCGGAATTGGTATCGGTGTCGGGATTATTTTAAACAAAGAATTGTATCAAGGTAAAAATGGATTTTCTGGTGAAATGGGACATATGATTATCGATCTTAATGGTAAGCCTTGCAGCTGTGGAAGCAGAGGATGCTGGGAAGCATATGCTTCTGAAAATGCACTGCTGGAGCTGGCTGACAGTGATTCGCTCGAGTCTTTAATAGAATTAGCGGAAAACGGTGATGCAACCGCTCAGAGGCTTTTTGAAGAAATTGGAACTTACTTAGGGTACGGTATAAATAACATTATTAATACCTTTAATCCTGATCAGGTAATCCTGGGTAATCGATTAGCATTAGCTAGAGAATGGATTGAGCAGCCTATTCGAACCACGATTGAAAATCATACACTCACTCACCATCAAAATGAAATGCATTTAAATTTCCCAAAACTCGGGAAATATTCAACATCACTAGGTGTATCCGCCTTTGTTGTGGAGAAATTTATCAAAGAAGAAGTAAACTCTTAATAATGTAATACCCCTGCTCTTTTTTAAAGGGAGCAGGGGTATTCTTTATGCAGTATTACTATACTATCCAGAGGTTTGTTATGCTTTGTAAGACATCATGATTTTTCAACTTTTCTCAAGGCTAAACTCATTAACTTCATTGCATTTACAGAGGTTATTTCAAGGTTTTTCCTGCCATTACTCAAAGCAATCTGATTATCAACTCAACTACCTCTAAAATGGACTACCTCCTCCATTGGGACCCTGCTAGAAATATATTGATTATAGGGGTGCTCTACATCGGCATAGCCAACCATAATTCCCACAATAATTTTCTGGTTTTCCGGGATATCGAGTACCTCTCTTATATGATGCGGATATGAGACTGAACTTGCAGCCGGTGCAGTATCAAGTCCATGTGCTTTAGCAGCGAGCATAAGGCTGTTGGCAAACATGCCTAGGTCAAATAAAGACCAATCTGAAAGATTCGTATCAAGACATAAAAAAACAGCTACTGGAGCTCCAAAAAACTGATAATTATTTTTCCAATTTTTATAGCGGGCCGCCTCATCTTCACGAGTAATGCCCATACTTTTAAACGATTCTGCATAGCTCTTTTTTATCCGATTATCAATATACTCAGGCCATCCTTTCGGTGTTGGCAAATCCTGTGTGTGCGTTTCTTGATTTTGAAATGACTCCAAATACGCTGATCGCAGCTCCTCTAATTTATCCCCTGTTGCCACATAAATCTCCCAGGGCTGTGAATTTGGCCATGACGGTGCACGAGTAGCATCTGTCAGTACTTTTTCTAATATTTCTTTGCTGACAGGCTTATCTAGATATTTACGGATTGTATGCCTTTCAAAAAATATTTTTGTAGCGTCCAAGAAAGACCCTCCTATAACGTAAAAATGAGAAAGCTGATTTCAAAAGGGCTTTACATCACGCCTTCTAAAATCAGCTTCATTTTCTGAGCAATTGTGTTAATTTGCTATCTCAACGGTTTCGCTTGTGTGTTTTTTCAAGATATTGAGCAGACCTTCATTAATTTTGCAGTTTTTGAAGGCAAATGACTGCATAACAAGGTCAATTTCTTCTTCAGAAAGATCTTTAAAAATCTTGGCATACTCTGGCTGAATCAGTGCTCCAGCATAAATGGTGAATATTGCTTGTGAAAGGCTGGCTAAATTATAACCGTGAGACATTTCTGGATTGACAACCTCTTCTAAGTGACTGGCCAATTCCGCTGCTAACTCTCTTGCCTTAAAGCCTGGCAGCCAAATCATCCAATCATCCGTATTTAAGGCATGTTTCATTTTAAAAATGGAAGCAACCTTTTTCATATACTCTGATTCTGGGTCAAGGGTCACTAAGCCCATGACGCCGACATCTTTATACGTCCAAGTGGTCCAATGTGCTCCAAATTCTTCAAAGATACCAAGTTGATCGTCCATTGCACTTAAGCGGTCAGGGATTTCATTTTCTGGACCATTATATACAGATCCAAACTCCCCTACCCAAAGAGGAACATCATACTTCTGTGCATATTTAGTACCTTCATGGCTATAAAATACTTCTTCTTGAACAGCTTTATCCCAATACTTGCCGCTTACCACACGTGGTGTTTTTGCGTCAGCCACTCCCGGGTATGGTCCAGGTCCAAACCCAGCTGCAGTGTAGTTATGACTGCTGTAGACCAAGTTTTTAGCAAACGGTGCTTCTAAACCATCAAATAATTTTGAGTAGTTATCTCCTTCAAGGAAGATGATATGTTCAGGGTCGATTGCACGGATGGCCTCGACCACACGTTTGTAGACCCTGTTCATTCTTTCCCAATCCGGTTTGTAATTATCAAAGAAGGTATGCGGGAAATCACCGTGTGGTGTGTTCACCGCTGGTTCATTCATGACATTATATCCTGCAATTACTTCTCTGCCTTTGTAACGGCGGGCAAACTCTTCCCATAGCGCGATAAAACGGTCTTGATAGGTTTTATCATGCCAGAAAAAGCTATGACGGACATCGTTATCTGAATGCCAGTGAGTGTTTTGGAAGCCCTGCACCGCATGAAGATCAAGAATTACATAAAGTCCGTGCTTTTCGCATAAATCAATAATTTTATCTAATCGCTTGAAACCAGACTCTTTATACGTGAACGGTGCTTCATCATCCTCAAAGTGACGATAGTTTAAAGGAATGCGGATCGTTGTTGCGCCCCAGCTCTTAATAAACTCAATGTCATCTTCACCGAAGAAGTAATGAAGCATTCTGTCAAATAAAAATTCTGCTTTTTCTTTACCAATCACTTCTGCGACTGTATGACGAAGAGCATGTTCAGTTCCAGTATAGCCATTAATAAAATCCTCCAAGTTCATCCAGCCGCCGATACATGTACCTCTAAGTTGAATAGTTTCTCCAGCAGCATTAGTAATTTTATTATTTATTACCTGAAGCATTTCCATTAGAAGTCCCTTCCTTCCATTGACAAAATTAAAGTTCTTTATAAGTGAAATAGTCGAAGTCAGCTGGTTTGCTTGTTCCGCTTGTGTCTTGGCAATGCATGCCGACGAATGCACCGGTAAATCCATTTAGGCGGACATATTCATCTGAAAGCTTATAAGATTCAAAGGTTACTGGAATGTTAGTCCAATTATCGCCATCGAATGAATAAGCGTACTGATAAGTATGTTCTCTTACTTTCACTTTTAGATGAACATATTCCACTGATTCCGGAACTTGAATTTCTTTACCTTGCAGCGGCTGTGAGAAAATAAAGTTATCTGCACCCATGATATCGATGATGCGGCCTTTTTCTTCATTCCAAGTAATTTGAACAGATGTCCAGTTTTCTGTATTGTAATAACATGTCAAACCTGCAGCCTGCTGGTAGGTATCTGGCTGAAAGGAAACCGCGGTGACTGCATCAAAATGCAAGGACTGCCAGCGGCGTGCCACCAACGCTTGCGTAAAACAAGATGTTAACGACTCTTTTCCATATAGGCGCAAGTTTCCTGGTCGATCTGTCAAAGACATAATATTTTCTGTTAATGGAATCCTTAATGAATGGAAATGATGGTTCAAGGTCTTGCTATCGAAATGGTCGACTTCATCATAATCCTTCTCCCATTTCACTTCTTCCATCTTCGGTGCTTCTACTTCAAGAGATCCTTGTTTACCGCCGACAACATAAGGCCAGCCATCTCTCCATTCCAATTTTTGAATCGCAGTTTCTCTTCCCAGCGGACAGAAACCACGATAACCAAGCACTGGTTTATCCTCGTGAGATAATGGTCTGCCTGTCAGGTGTGCCAAATACCATTCATCCGTATGCGTGTGAACGATTGAAGCATGTCCACATTTTTGCAATGGATTTCGTGGATCATGCCAGGAAGTTAGGAAAGGATGATCTGGATGCAGCTCATATGGACCGTCGATATTTTTAGACCTCGCCAAGGTTCCTGTATGTTCATAGCGTGTTCCACCCTCTGCTGTCAGCAGATAGTAATAACCGTCGATATAATATAAATGTGGTCCCTCAGTCAGTCTTATATCAGTTCCTTCAAAAATCACTTTCGGCTTGCCAATTAAGCGCTTTTCCTCATGGGAGTATTCCTGTAAGACAATTCCACCAAAGGAATGTTTATACGTTCTTTGGTCCCATAACATATTAATGATATATTTTTTTCCGTCCTCATCATGGAACAAGGATGGGTCAAACCCTGAACTATTTAAATAAATTGGATCGCTCCATTCGCCATCAATCGTTTCACAGGTGGTCAAGTAATTAGGTGTATCCTTCCACGCACCGGAATGCATTTTTACATCTGAATAAATCAGCCAGAATTGACCGTCAGCATATGTTAGGCATGGTGCCCAAACACCGCCAGAGTTAGGATTTCCCTTCATATCAAGCAGGGAAACCCGATTTAACGGACGGGATACTAGGTGCCAGTTGACTAGATCCTTTGAATGATGGATTTGAACGCCAGGAAACCATTCAAACGTGGATACGGCAATATAATAGTCATCCCCGACCCGGCAGATGCTCGGGTCTGGATTAAAACCTTTTAATACTGGATTTTGAATTTTCATTGTGTTCATCATCCTCTCGATTTTATTACAGAAAGAATACGTTTATGTTCCTTTTCATCCAAATTATATAAGAAGATCATACCAAGCTCGATGATGACGAATACAACCGGAATAACGGTCATCGTAATCAAAATACCGTGCAATGCTTCTGAAGTCTGAGCTTGGTTCGCGATGTAACCAAAGTTTGCAAGAAGCAATCCTGGAACAATGCCTCCAATTGCCATACCAAACTTAAAGAAGAATCCAACTAATGCATAGATGATACCGCTTGCACGTTTGCCAGTCTTATACTCGCCATAATCGATGGTTTCAGGAATTAACGCCCATGTAAACGCACCTGCAGTGATTGTACCAAGTGCAGCAATTAAACGTCCTGCAAATACTAATGGAACCATGGTTGGCGGAATAAGGAATAAAGCTATTAAGCCGATTGCTTTTAAACCTAAGGCAGTAAATAATAATTTTTTCTTACCCATCCATTTATACATCATTGGCATTAATGGCATTAGAATAAGGGCAGGAAGTGTTCCCATTAAACCGTACCATTTCACTAATTCCGGTCTTGCAACGTTATACGTGACATAATAAATACCAACAGAGTTAACAATGGAGTTTACACCAAAGTTTAGGATAAAGAAAAAGCATACGATCAATAGTGGACGATTGGTTTTTAATTGAACCCAAATATCTTTAAAGTTAATTTCTGCTTCTTTTGAATGATTAAGCGGAACACGTTCTTTTGTGTTATAGAAGCTGAACAACAATAAAAATGCTCCTGTAATACCCATGATGGTCATGGTAATTTGCCATCCAGAACCTGTCTCACCAGTCATATTTGTAAAAATTCCAGCTAAAAGCGGTACACCAAATGAAACGATTAATCCGCCCATGTTTCCGAATAGCATACGAACTGAAGTCAAGCTGACAACTTCTTTGTTATCTTGTGTGATCGCGGAAGTAAGAGCCGCATAAGGGATGTTAATTACGGAATACGTAATCGATAACAAAATATATGTAGCATAGGCATAAACAAGTTTCATAGGATCAGAAAATCCAGGAGTGGTAAAACACAGAATCGCTACACCTGCAAATGGAAATGCGCCGTATAAAAGATAAGGACGGAATCTCCCGTATTTTGAATTCGTTTTATCAATAACTGCTCCGATAAATGGATCGAGAACTGCATCAATTAATCGAACAACTAGGAACATTAATCCAGCTGCGGCAGCGGTAATTCCAAAAACATCTGTATAGAAAAATAATAAATAACTACTTACTGTTTGGTAAATGAAGTTACAGGCTAAATCCCCAGTAGCATAGCCAACCTTTTCTTTCATTTTGATTCTTTCTGGCTGTGGTTGTACTACGGTTATTTTTTCAGCAAGGCTTGTACTCATTCTAATTCCCCTCTCTATTATAAGTGACATTAACTTTGTTTGTATATTGTATAAACAAAGTTAATGTAAAGAATCTCTATTTTTCAATTCTGATAAACGATTACCTTACACACGGTTAAAGTCATCAGGATCTGCAAACATTCGTTGATCTGTGTTCAGAGAGTTTATTTTATCCATGTCTTCTTGTGAAAGTTCAAAATCAAAGACATCAGCATTCTCAGCAATACGGTGAGGTTTAGCAGACTTTGGTATAGTCACTACCCCAGTTTGTATATCCCAGCGGATAATAACTTGTGCTGCTGACTTATTGTATTTCTGGGCAATTTCTACAATGACGGGCTCTTCAAAAAGTCCGCCCTGCATTAGTGGAGACCATGCTTCAAGTTGAATAGCATGTTTTTGACAAAATGCATGCAATTCCCTTTGATTGAAACGCGGATGATATTCTACTTGGTTGACCATTGGTTTAATTTCACAGTTGGCAATAATGTCTTCCAAGTGATGAATTTTAAAATTACTAACCCCAATAGCGCGGACACGTCCATTTTTATAAAGTTCTTCAAGCGCCTTCCATGTTTCTATATATTTTCCTTGGGAAGGTAACGGCCAGTGAATCAAATAAAGGTCTAAATAATCCAAGCCCAGCTTTCTCAAGCTTACATCAAAAGCTGCTAACGTTTCTTCATATCCATGATCAGCATTCCAAACCTTTGTCGTGATAAATAATTCTTCACGGGCTACATTCGATTCTGCAATTGCTTTACCAACACCTTCTTCATTTCCATAGACGGCAGCAGTATCAATGCTTCGATATCCTGTCTCAAGGGCTGACTTTACCGAATTGACAACTTCCTCCCCATCTTGTACTTTAAAAACCCCCAAGCCAACCAGTGGCATTTTCACACCGTTATGTAAGGTTGTTGTACTTTGTAAACCTTTTAACATCAGCTTCACTCCTTTTACAACTGTTATTTGGATATATGCACCGGACACGAGAGAGGATCTCTGCCGGTGCAATATGGTAGATGAGAAAATGTTTTATAATATAAAACACAGTTTTGTCATCTAGTCTTATCTTGGCTAGATTATATCACTTCATTACTTAGAAATCGATTACAATTTTGTATCAATTATGACTATTTTATAGTAAAACACCTTTATATTCTGGAATGACTTGAACAATCCTCGCATCCAACTCTTGTAAGAGCAAATTGATAGACTCTTTTTGTTTCTCACTTGGCTGAATTAGCGGCTTTTGACAATTTCCCTCTAATCCAATACCTTTAAGAACCATCGCTTGTTTCGTAAACGGAATAAAGGTTGGACCTAAATCGTATAGCTCCATCATTTTATCGACAATTTCCTGGATATCAGCCGCTTTTTTCAAGTCTTGATCGTTTATCGCCTTTACCCATGTAGAAAATACCTCTGGATATATGTTAGAAAGCCCGCCAATACAACCATTACCACCGCTTAAAACGTTATGAGCGAAGTATTCATCAAATCCGGAGTAGACGATAAAATCAGGAAACTCATTCTGTACTGTTTGAATTAGCTTTCTGGTATGCCCCATTTCCGAGACCGTATCTTTATATCCTTTTATATTGTTATGTTTCCGCAAAAGGTTCAGCGTCACTTCCGGAGACAAATCGTGACCAGTCCTAGCAGGATAATTATATAAATAAATATCCCCTTTTATCTTTTGCGCCACTTGAGAAAAATAGAACTCCAAACTTTCATCCGAAAGGGAAAAATAATAAGGGCTGATAATCATGACACCATCGGCACCAGCGTCAATCGCGTAGTTAGATAGTTGCACCGTATCCTCCACGGTCATGCAAGCAGTACCAATATACACTTTGGTTCGGTGATTCACATAACTTACGGCCAGGTCAATCAATTCTTTTTTCTGGGCATCATGCATAAAGGGAAACTCCCCAGTGCTGCCCATGATAACCAAGCCGTCTACTCCCCCATTAATTAAAAAGTCATAAATGTTTTTGTTAGCCTGGTGGTCCAAATTGCCCTCTGAATCAAAGGCAGTAACCACAGGCGTTAAAAATTGTGCTTTTTTCAATAGTCCTCTCTCCTTGGGAATCCTGCAGACTCTGATTCTAGAGCCTGCAGGATGTTTTAAATATTTAAAACACAGATCATTAATTAGTGGTTAGGTTTTCTTTCTTCTCGTTCGCCAGCGCTTTCATACCCGCGTTCAAAACTTCAATGATTCGGTCAGTATCATAGACACTTCCACGCCAAGTTCCGCCACTTGCAGCTTGAAGTGCTGCCCATAATCGGGTATCATCCGGCAGACCTGGATCCGGCTTAAGATCAGGATGTGTCTCACGTTCTTCTAATACTCTCGTTGCTTCTTCTATTGATAAGCGTTGATCCTTTGTTCCGATAAAGTTAACAGAACCAGCCAATTGGTTTCTATCGACGATCATTTCAATGATATCCCCATCACGTAATTTACCAATTGGTCCACCTGCCAGTGCTTCTGGTCCAACATGACCGATACAAGCACCCGTCGATACACCTGAGAAACGGGCATCGGTAATCAAGGATACATGTTTCCCATATGATAAATGCTTTAAGGCAGACGTTAGTTGATACGTTTCTTCCATACCTGTCCCCAATGGTCCTCCACCGATGACAACCATGATATCGCCAGCTTCAATTCCGCCTGTTTTAATCGCTCTGATCGCTGCTTTTTCGGATGTAAACACCTTTGCTGCACCAGTATGACGATAAACACCGTCTTCTCCCACCACAGATGGATCAATGCTTGTAGACTTAATCACAGAACCCTCAGGTGCAAGGTTTCCTTTCGGGAACGTAACTGTAGAGGTTAATCCACGTTGTTTGGATTGAGCAGGGCTCATGATCACTTCATCCGGCGCGATTCTATCATGTTCTATCAATAATTGTCTAAACTTCGCACGTCGTTCTGATTTTTCCCACCAATCTAGGTTTGCTCCAAGCGTTTCGCCCGTCACCGTAAGGGCATCTTCATGCAACAATCCTAATTTTCTTAAATGAAGCATCACTTCAGGTACGCCGCCAGCTAAGAAAGCACGAACGGTTGGATGTTCATCTGGTCCATTTGGCAGTACATTGACCAATCGAGGCACGACTTTATTAATTCTTTCCCAATCATCGACTGTAGGAATTTTGCAGCCAGCCGCATGTGCAACCGCAGGAAGATGCAAGAGCAAGTTCGTTGAACCGCCAAAGGCAGCATGTATGACCATGGCATTCTCAATTGCTTTATCGGTAATGATATCCTTTGTGGTTATACCTTTTCTCTCCATTTCCAACGCAGCGCGAGCCGACTGTCTGGCAATCTCCTCCCAAACAGGTTGACCGGAGGGGGATAAAGCAGAATGCGGTAACGCTAATCCTAGTGCTTCCACCACCACTTGTGAGGTTCCTGCCGTTCCTAAGAACTGGCATCCTCCTCCGCTAGACCCGCATGCGACACAGCCAAGTCTTGATGCTTCCTCCAATGTAAGTTCATTGTTTGAAAATCTTGCACCAATGGTTTGAACCTTGCCTGCATCTTCCCCTTCTGTAGGCGGAAGGGTTGCACCGCCCGGAACGAGCACGGTTGGAAGATGATGCATGGATGCGAGGGCAATCATCACCGCCGGCAGACCTTTATCACAGGTGGCAACTCCTACAACGGCTCCTCTTGTGGGAATCGAGCGGATAAGGCGCCTCATGACAAGTGCGGCATCATTCCGATATGGAAGGGAGTCAAACATCCCTGTTGTTCCTTGCGAGCGGCCATCACAGGGATCGCTTACAAAACTGGCAAACGGTACGCCGCCTAGTTTCGTTACTTCTTCAGCAGCGGCTCTCATTTGTAATCCAAGTTCATAATTTCCGGTATGGTATCCTAAAGCGATCGGAGTGCCATCGTGATCTCGAATACCTGCCAATGTTCCAATGATGAGTACCTGTTTACCTAAGAGCCTCGAAGGATCCCAGCCCATTCCGGCATTCTGCGTCATTCCGAAAATATCACCGCTTGGCAATTCCCTTAACATTTCGGGAGTCAGCGGCAGGGAACCTTGAGGTCCGGCACCATGAGTCTTTATACTATAAATCGATTGGTTTTCTTCACCAAAAATTGAGTTTAGCGACATCGCAGCCTCCTGTATTGAATTTATTAAGTTTTAGTTTTATATTATAAAACTACGTTCTGTATTATAGTTGCAAAATGATTATAGCACACCTAATAATCACTAGGAAGGGAAAAAATGTCTAATTCATTACGAATTTTTAAAAAATTTTTTCTTAGCTTATTTTTAAATATTGTTTGATATAATAAGATATAATTTTATATTATAAAACAAAAAGGAGTCGTCTATGCCAATTATTCAATCTGTTGAACGGGCTCTTAAGATTCTAGATTTATTTGACGAGTATACGTCAGAATTAAAAATTACTGAAATCAGTGAGAAAATGGGGCTGCATAAAAGTACGGTCCATTCCCTTTTGAAAACACTACAAGAACATTCCTACATCAGCCAAAATCCGGAAGATGGAAAATATAGATTAGGATTGAAACTCGCGGAACGAGGAAATGTCGTCATCAGCCATATGGATATCACCAAAACAGCAAAGAATTACCTCCTTGATCTTTCCGCCAAAACGAAGCAAACCGTACACTTGGGGATTTTGGATGGACGGGAAGGTGTGTATATCGACAAAGTAGAAGGGGAACAATCTATTATCCGTTATTCTCGTATTGGTCGAAGACTTCCCCTCCACTCTACAGCGATTGGAAAAGTCCTTTTAGCCTATCAATCTCCTAACAAAATGGAACTTTTACTAAAAAATTATCATTACCAGCATCAAACGGCCAACACGATTATCAATGAGACTGTTTTTCGTGAAGAACTTGAAAAGGTCAAAGAGCAGGGCTATGCATTAGACGACCAAGAAAATGAGCAAGGTGTCCGTTGTGCAGCGGTACCAATTTTTAACGGCAAAGGACACGTGTTAGCAGCGCTCAGTATCTCCACGTTAGTTTCCCGAGTGAACGATCAGGAGCTGCACTTATTTATTGATCTTCTCAAAACATCTTGTAAAGACCTATCGGAACAAATGAGATATGTAGATGAATAATTTAAGACACCTAATTGGCTGTCTGTTTAATCAAGGGATTATCCGATAAGTCTTGAAAAAAGCAAGTAGAGTAAAATAAACTTTTCTCCACTTGCTTTTTCTATTGTTTTCGCTGTATTCAACACTATTTTAAAAAGTTAGTTGTTTGGATATACAAAGTAACACGCTTTCATGTATAATAAAATTGTAAGTATCTAAACTAGCTAATGGAGAGATGTAACGATGAAAAACGCAAAACCTAATGAACCTTTAGTTACACATATTTATACAGCAGATCCTTCGGCGCATGTCTTTGAAGGAAAGCTATATATTTATCCTTCTCATGACCTTGATCACGATGAGCCTTCTAATGATAATGGTGACCAATATAAGATGGAAGATTATCATGTCCTTTCTATGGATGATGTTAACTCTCCTGTTGTCGACCACGGGGAAGCGCTTCACGTAAAAGATGTTCCTTGGGCATCAAAACAAATGTGGGCACCTGATGCGGCTTACAAAAATAACACATATTATTTATTCTTCCCAGCAAGAGACCATGATGGTATTTTCAGAATCGGTGTTGCAACAAGCCCAAATCCTGCAGGGCCTTTTACACCAGAAGAAAATTACATTCCAGGCAGCTTCAGCATTGACCCAGCAGTGCTAGTGGATAATGATGAAAGAGCCTATATGTACTTTGGCGGTCTTTGGGGAGGACAGCTCGAAAAATGGCAGACTCGCACTTTTATTCCAAACGCTGAAGGTCCAGCACCAGATGCTCCTGCATTAGGACCAATCGTAGCTGAATTAAGCGATGACATGCTTACTTTTAAAAGCGAACCCAAAGAGATTTCCATTGTTGATGAGGACGGCAATCCGATTCTAGCAAGTGATGAAGACCGCAGATATTTTGAAGGTCCATGGGTTCATAAATACAATGGCCTCTACTATTTATCCTATTCAACTGGTACTACTCATAAAATTGTTTATGCAGTCAGTGAAAACCCACAGGGGCCGTTTGTATTCAAAGGGACCATTCTTACTCCTGTAATTGGCTGGACTACACATCATTCGATTGTTGAGTTTAACGATAAATGGTACCTATTCTATCACGATTGCTCATTATCTGATGGTGTGAACCATAAGCGCTCTGTGAAGTACACTGAACTTAAATATAACGAAGACGGTACAATTCAAACGATTGATCCTTACGGAGATAAATAAGCAGATTAAAAGCTGGCTTCCTAGTTGAGGCCAGCTTTTATATATGAATTTTCTTATTTAAGCTTTTCTATTAACACTTTATTGATATCAGACACTACTTTACCAATTTCTTGATTAGCATCTATTCTGACCATTCTTTCCGGAAACATCTTTACTACTTCTTCATAGCCTTCCCGAACATTAATATGGAAATTTATTTCCTCTAAATCTAATCTGTTGATTTCTCTCCCCTTATTTTTCGCAATTCGATTTAATCCAATTTGTGGATCTAAATCCAAATACAAAGTTAAATCTGGCATTAAGTCTCCAATTGCAAATTTATTAATGGAAAAGACCTCCTTAATACCTAAACCTCTAGCATATCCCTGATAGGCTAAGCTGCTATCTACAAACCGATCACATAATACAATATAGCCTTCATTAAGAGATGGTATTACCTTTTCCACTAAATGCTGCCTTCTTGCTGCTGCGTAAAGTAAGGCTTCCGTTCGGCCATCCATTTTAGTATTTTTCTTATCTAAAATAACTGAGCGTATCTGTTCAGCTATATCAATTCCTCCAGGCTCTCTTGTTATAACTACCTTTTTTCCATCACTTTCAAGAAAATCCTTTATATAATTTATTATGGTTGATTTCCCAGAGCCCTCTCCGCCCTCTAAAGTAACAAAGTAACCCTTTTTCATATAACATAAACCTCCAAAACCTATGTGGCCATCTGAATCTTTTCCAAATGTACAATTAGCTAATTTTTTGATATCTCTCAATCAACCCGTGAACGAATTTGACTTGTTTCTTCATTGTTTCAAGTTCCTGATTTTCCTGCTATCCGCTTTGCTGAATATATTAATTTGATTTTTATCTAGGCAGGAGCCTCCTTGGAATCTTGCTCCCGTATTCTTTAGGTGTTCGAGCTGGCTAACTTTTTCCTCCGTAATTAGCTCACCCGTCAGCAGAAGAGGAATTCCTGGAGGATACGGTATGATTGTCTCCGCACAAATAAATCCTGCTGCTGTTGAAATATCTTTTATCTCTTGTTCATAACATGACCACTTATCATAGGGAATAGCTAACTCAGATATATTTCCTGAACTAGTCAGCACTTCTTCCTCCTTAAAGTGATAAGGTATATCCACTAATATTTCCCTTATCCTGCTGCATGCTTCAAATAACAGGAAATCTTGATTCTGCTTTAATAATGGAAGTATTAAAAGCACATTATAGGGATCCGCCAACTCTGTATAAATACCTATCTCTTCCAGTCTCTTTTGCAGCTCAAAACCGCTTAACTTAGACCTAGATTGGATGGTTACTTTTAATGTGTCACCATATGAATCAGGATACTCTAGTACCTTAATACTTTGTATCTTGTTTAGTTCTTTCTTGAAGAGTGTTATTTCATTATTTAAGTATTCTATATCAGATTGTTGGTATCTCGCTAAATAATGTCTTGCTAAGTCAAGTGACGCCATAATAACGTAGGACGGGCTGCTTGACTGCAGCACCTGCAAGTAATCCTTTACCTTATTAGTGTTAATCCGATTGCTGTTTATATGTAGATAAGAACCCATCGTCATAGCAGGAAGGGTTTTGTGTGCTGAGTGTACTACCATATCAGCACCTAATTGGATAGCTGAGGCCGGAAAGGGTTCCCCCAAAATAAAATGAGGACCATGTGCCTCATCAACTAACACAGGAATGTTATGTAAATGTGCAAGGTGTATAACACTTTTTAAATCATACACCATTCCATAGTAATTAGGATAGGTTAAGACAATTGCCTTTGCCTCTGGATAAAGAGAAATAGCACTTTCAACTATTTCTTTAGAAACGCCCGTTGCAGTCTTCCACTCTTGGTTATAGTCAGGCTCTAAAAAAATTGGATGGGCCTTTGCTAGTTTTATAGCATTTAAGACTGATTTATGGCAGTTTCTTTGTACAAGGATAACATCATCCTTTTCACAAACTGATAGGATCATGGCTAAATTACCCACAGTTGATCCATTGACCAAGAAAAAACTATTCTTGACCTGGTAAAGCGCTGCTAGAAGCTCCTGTGCTTCTCTTATGACTCCTTCAGGAGAGTGCAAATCATCTAGTCCCGTTAGTTCGGTAACATCGATTCTTAGAATATCTTCAAAAATATTCTCTGACTGCTGGTGGGAAATTGCTCCGGATTTATGTCCTGGAACATGAAAGGAAATAGAACTTTTACGTCTATGATCTATTAATGCTTCATATAAAGGTATTCGATTTTGTTTACTCATTGGTAAGCTCCTTAAAAGAGTCTCATTCATTTTAACAAATAACAGTGCAAAAAAATAAAGCCCAAATGGACTTTTTAAGAAAAAATTTCAGGTGTTGTTATTTTTTTTAATTGTTTCAGATAATATTTATATTTTGGATCATGTGTTTCTGTTTGAATTAGATCTTCTTCACAATCTGTACAAATAAATGAAGTATATAGATGTATCCCTTTTTGTTTTTGACTTTCGCAAATAACGCAGGTTTCCTGATAATGACTATGTGCTAAAGAACTCAACTACACCACCTCCATACACCTATTCTTCCCATTTTTAAAAATTGTATACAATATTTAGAATTATCTTCTTCAGGGTATTCCTCGGTATATCTTATGTTGGTAATTGCTTTTGGGTGTATGTCTAGATATGAATAATTCAAAAACACTTCGTACTTTTTTGTGCTAGGGCCAGATTATCCTTATGGACAATAAAAAACACAACCCTTATCAGGTTGTGTTTCGTTTTGCCTGGCAACGTCCTACTCTCACAGGGACAAAGTCCCAACTACCATCGGCGCTGAGAAGCTTAACTTCCGTGTTCGGTATGGGAACGGGTGTGA
>NZ_JACWFG010000015.1 GCF_019749295.1 Neobacillus niacini | reverse complement strand
TTGGCTTAGCTTTTATAAAAAGCTAAAAAAATTGTTTGTTGACGTTACTGTTTGTTTAGTTTTCAAAGAGCAAGATTACTATCGTTCTAAAAAGCGACAAAAAATATTTTAACATATCAATCAGTTGAATGTCAATATCTATTGTTCGTTTTGTTTGTCCCTCTGAAGGGAACTTTTATATAATAACACCCACATACATCTTGTTCAATAGAAATATTATCCAATTATTTCGTGCATAATGTACTAATCTAAAACATTGCTCTATATAAAGAAGCTGTTGCATACGCAACAGCTTCTTTATATCCTTATTCCCCTTGCCCGCCGTTTGGTGTTACCCGACGCACATGTTCGTCTTCGTTTTTTCGAGCCTTCTCAACTTTATCATTAAGTAGTTGCTTTTGGTCAACATCAGATGAGGGGGTAAACTTTTTCTTAGACATTTGTATCCTCCTTACAAATCAGTAGTTACCCTCTTATTTTGCTTTCTTTTTTCAAAATTAAACGTAAAGGAGTTACCAAATAGCAAAACCTATAGCAGCCGTTACTGTACTTAAGATAACCGAAGATAAAACATATGCGCCTGCTATTACTGCTTTGTTTGATTGAATAAGTGTAATGGTTTCATAACCGAAAGTTGAGAAAGTCGTGTAAGCACCACAAAAGCCTACACCTGCAAAAAACCAGACTGCTGCACTAATTTCGTTAGCCGAATATAGTTTTGCCAGTAGTCCCAATAGAAAGGAACCGGAAATATTTATAATCAAAGTCCCCAGCGGAAAGGGCTTAGATCTATAATTGTTATTAATAAAAATCCCCAATGAATACCTAGCAGCGGCACCTAAGGATCCTCCTAGTCCAATTAACCAAATCAATTTGTTACCCCTTTTTCTCCATTAGTAATAGCTAATTTAACTCCTAAGTATGTAAGCAATAATCCAAAAAGTATACTGGTTAATATGTATAGTGCACCATTTAAAAGAAATCCATTTTGCAAAAGTCGTATGGTCTCAACTGAAAAGGTAGAAAAAGTTGTAAAAGAACCAATTAATCCTGTTCCGAGAAATAAGGTATATTCTGTTCTTATTTTTTTCTTAATCGTGATGAAAGTAAGAAACCAACCTAGTAGAAAACAACCTAAGAGATTTATTAAAAGTGTTCCAAGAGGAAAACCATTATTAGTATGTATCCACTCTCCAATACTATATCTAGCTATAGCCCCTATAAACCCACCAAGCATAACGAAAAGTACCTTCATACAATCAGCCATCTTTCTCATATCTCTTCTTTCGTATCATTAAAAATAATACCGTAAACGGCCTGTCTTGACCGATATTCTTTCTCCTTTATTATCTACCCAAAAGTCTTATCCATTTTTACCTCCTGCCCTGCTCTTAAGAATTATATAACATATTATCATTTTTATCTTATTTTTGATTACTTTGGACGATTAGTGCAGGAATATCAGGAGCTTGGTGCATACCCTGATAATGGAAATACTATGTAAAGGAGCGATAGTGGTGAGCGATTCAAATCAAAACCCATTACTTACAGGTAAGATTATTGATTTACTGGTAAGTGATTTATTCAAAAAAAATGGGATTAATTTAGATAAAGGGAAAGCAAATTTATCAGACGAACAAAAACAATTAATTAAAGAACTAGTGAATGACCTTTCCCAACAGGTGGATGCATTCGTTAAGAAAGACACTCCACCAACTAAAGCCGAAGGCGAAGAATAACATTTTATAATGGACGCCTGGATTAGGCGTTCTTTTCATTTTTTGTAAAACATCCAAAATAAGCTAATACACACAAACACATTATTGGACAACTCCATATATTATATTGAAAACAAACCACAACAAAGGAGTGTAAAAACAATGGCATCCAACAAGAAGGAAAAAAACGATAAAAAGCATCGGAAGGATGAGTCTTCAGATATGTTTTATGAGGACAAGCCGGTTGCTGAAAAAACTTACGAGGAAGCCCCGCAATTTGCTTATGTCTATCATGATCCAGCAGTTTTTCAAGATGCACACACATACCAAGCTCCAGAGCACCATTCAAACGATTCTATCGATGCAGATGTATTACAAGATGCTGACCAAGTTTCATTAATGGAACAGGATTCCGAGGAATTAATCTATATTAAAGATTCTTGTAACATCTGTGTTCACACTACTGATACGCAAGCAGCTGTTTCCCTGCAGATTGCACTACAGCTAGCTATCGCATTAGTTATTAGAGTTACAATTCTTGATTCTGATCAAGGAAACAGTGTTGCAGAAGATCTACTTCAATACTTTGAATCCGAACAAAGTAACTTCCAAAAAATTAGCATCGTAAACTCCAAAGATATCAACATCACAACAACTGATACAGACGTTGCAGCAAACATCCAAGCATTACTACAAGTACTTCTAACTTTAGTTGCAAAAATTGATATTGCATAAAAAAATATAAAAATAAGAGGTGAAAATAAAATGACAGAAAAGAAATGGAAAGCATTAGATTCTTGTGACAGTAAAAGTAACGAAGCGGATGTTATGCAAGAGGCTGATCAATTTGTTTCCAATAAACAACAATCTTTTGAATGGATTATCATTAAGGATTCTGAAGGAATCGATGTACAAACTACTGATACTCAAGTCGCATTATCATTGCAAGCAGCAATCCAAGTAGCAATCGCAATTGTTATTAGCATTACAATTGGCGATACGGAGAAAGGCAAAGCAGTTGTTCAGGACCTTAAACAATTGTTTAAAAACAAACAAAAGAACTCACAAAAAACAGTTATTCACGGTTCTAAAAATATCAAAGTTACGACAACTGACACTCAAGTTTCTGTAAATATCCAAGCACTTCTCCAAATCCTTGTAACAATCGTTGCTAAATTAGACGTACTTTAATAGTAAACGTCAAATTTAGTAAAGGAGAACATATTACTATGTTCCTCCTTTCTCGTTGGCAAGAGTTAAGTAAATGAGCAATAGATTAACTTAATATTCCGGAAAACCATTCTACTTTCCTCTATATAATATGCGAAAAGGACAACCCACAACGGTTGTCCTTTTACATTATTTTGTCAGTTAGAATCAGTGTTTTTTAGGAAGTCTCCTACTACTTGTAAAAACTCTTCCTTTTCTTCAAAATATGCCAAATGAGCACTATTTTCGTAAACGTGAAAACGTCCGTTTGGTACAAGACTGCTAAAGTACTCCGTTGATTCAGGTGTAGCCTCATCATATCGTCCACATGTAAATAGTGTTGGGCAGCTGATTTCATGTAATCGGGCTGTACAATCAAATGACTTGAGATTCCCTTTTACACTAAATTCAGATGGTCCCCACATAATATTATAAATTTCAGGATTACGATATCCTGATCCCTTTTTAACCCACTCAGGGTCTGGTTCTTCCTGTATCCGACAAACAAATACTTTGTTAAATTCCTGAATGGCCGCTTTAAATTCTTCTGAATCGGTTGTTCCATTTTCCTCACATTGTTTAATTGTTTCTTGAATTTCAATAGGGAGTTTTTTTAGATTTTCAATTTGGTCCTGCTCCCAACGTGGTGCACTCAAACAAGGACTTGAAAAAATAACACTCTTTACCCCGCTTGGTTTCGTTAAGCAATAGGCTACTGCTAAGGTTGTACCCCACGAATGACCTAGAATATGTACTTCGTCTAATTTTAAAGCTTTTCTAACCTGAGCTAATTCTTCTACAAAGCGGTTAATTTGCCAAAGAGATGTGTCAGTCGGACGATCTGACCTGCCACACCCTAATTGATCGTACAAAATAACCGGTCTGTCTTTTTCAAGCGCTTGTAATCCTTCTAATGAATAACTTGAGGATCCTGGACCACCATGCAGTATGATGACAGGAGTAGCTTTTGAATTTTTATTGAATAGTTGATACCAAACTCTCCCGCCTGTTACCTCTATATAACCCTCTTCTCGCATGAGAATTTCCCCCTGTAAAAATAAAAAATAATAACGATATAATTTTACCTGATTATTAAAAAAATGAGAAATTTTAACCAAAAAGAGACCCAAAAGGCTGGTCTCTTAACATTACTTTGTTATGGGCTTACCTTTTAAAAAATGTACGAGGAAGGTCCCAAAGAAGATGCCGATTAATAGACTGAAGAAAATTACTTCGTGCATTTGGAAGCCAAAAGCAGCACCGATCATTCTTAATCCAATCATGCCAATTAATATAAATGCAGTTGTTTCAAATTCAGGTATTCTTTCAATCAGCGCTAAGAATAATTGTGCAACACCTCGCATCATTAATATTCCAAGGATTCCTCCTAAGAACAATACCCAGACCTGATTTGATACACCAAACGCAGCAATGACACTATCGATGCTAAACGCGATATCCATAAGCTCTACGGTTAATACGGTGCTCCAAAAACCGACTTGTTTGGTTTGAATCTCTTCCTCTCCTTCTCTTTTGTTCATAAAGTGTTGGAGAACCAGCCAAAGGAGATAATGACCGCCAACAATCTTGATCCAGCCAATATTAATCAACGTTACGCCTATCCCAATCGCAATAACCCGAAATAGATATGCTCCTATAATTCCATAGAAAAGTGCTTTCTTTCGTTGTTTTTCAGGCAAGTGCTTTACCAAAACAGCGAGTACTAATGCATTATCAGCAGATAATAACCCTTCTAAAATAACCAAGGTACCAATGATTCCCCAACTAGCAGGATCTGTTAATACATCTCCCAAGGCGTCTAATGATAAAAATGAACCATAATTCGCTATGATTTCTTGTAAAAACTCCATCCCCTTGTACTTGTCTCCTTTTCTCTGTTTTTACCTATATAACTGCTTGTCTTCTTACTGTATATGTATGTTGGTCAAATGATTATATGAACACTACATCATTATAATCATGGAATGAGACATTTAATTATGAAAGGTTTAAGATGGTATTATGATGAATGAAGGAGGAATGGTTATGCGAAAAGTAGTAATATACACTCAAGAAGGCTGCGGTCCGTGTACGTCTGAAAAATTATGGTTAAAGGATAATGGGATTGAATTTGAGGAAAGAAATATCAGAGAAAACCCTGCGTACCTTGATGAAATTGTAGAATTAGGTGCCTCCGCAACACCTGCAACACTTATTGAGGATGAAAATGGATCACAGGTTATATTAGGGTTTGATCAGGAGAAATTGGAAAAAGTTCTAGGGATTTAACACCGTGGGGACGGTTCTCATGGTCTTTTTTGGACCATGAGAACCGTCCCCCTGGCTATCCCTCTGGCTATACTTGTCATATTTGGTATTTATTTTTCATACATAAAAGAGTGTGAATTAACCAGAATGATAAGGAGTGTTTTCTCGATGGTATTAAAAACGATTCAATTAAATAGAAAGTCAGGGTTAGACAGTCGGGCAATAAACCAATTGGTTCAGGTAACGTCTCAATTTGAGTCTGATATTTACCTTACCTACAACGGTCATAAAGTGAACTGTAAATCGATAATGGGCGTTTTGTCTTTAGCTATCCCTAATAATGCTGAGATTAGTATTGAAACTTCTGGTTCCGATGATCGAGAAGCAATGCAAAAATTAATAGAAACAATTGAAACATTAAAGTAATGAAACCCGCCTTTTTACCCATACACTTGCAATAGAAAGTAAGAGAGACTATGCTGTCCCTCTTACTTCTTTGTTTTTATAATCTGTGCTATCATTTCCCCCAGTTTTTCAAATCATTCTTTATCATAAAACTTCTATATTTTTCATAATTCTCCCTTTAACATAAAAATCCTTTTGATATGATTATAAGGTAAATCAACAATTATCT
Source organism: Neobacillus niacini (assembly GCF_019749295.1). Lineage (GTDB taxonomy): Bacteria > Bacillota > Bacilli > Bacillales > Cytobacillaceae > Neobacillus > Neobacillus niacini_D. Next base: position 144,748 of record NZ_JACWFG010000015.1, on the reverse strand, counting down.
AGGAGGTTATTATGTATTTATCCTGTCCGATTCTAGCTGCTTTTTTAGGAATGTTCCTAGCACAATTCGTAAAAATACCGATTCATTATTTAGCCTCAAGGGAATTAAAATGGAATTTGATGTTTAGTACAGGTGGAATGCCAAGCTCACATACCGCAATGATTGTATCCTTGACAACGGTTATTGGTCTGATGTCTGGATTTAAATCTAATGAGTTTGCTATATGTGTTGTGGTTGCTGCAATCGTAATGCATGATGCAATGGGGGTTAGAAGGCATGCTGGGTATCATGCAGAAATACTAAACACCCTGTTAGCCGACTTTAACAGGGTGATTGAGACACTAAAAGACCCCAATTTAAAGAAACCGGAGTCTAGGGAAAAATTAAAAGAATTATTAGGTCATCAACCAACAGAGGTCTTTTTTGGAGCGATAACGGGAATCATTGTTGGTGTATTTACATACTATTTATATCCTTTTTAAATTTACTTTTCGGGTACGGCTTTCGTTTTAAGCCCGCGATTTAAATCATTTGCCTTCCAATAAGCCATACCTGTTGCACCGAGAAGTAAGAAACCAGTTACCACGAATACGGTTTGAACTGGAAAAAAACCACCAAGGATTCCTCCGATGATGGGGCCAATCATACCTCCTATTTGATTAGAGGTCTGGTGTAAACCAAAGGCCCGGCCGCGGAAATCTTTCGGTGTTGACCTTACCACCAGCCCGTTTAGTGCGGGGAATACGGCACAGAAAAAGATACCAAATATGAAACGGGTAATGGAAAATCCCCAAATATTGCTGAAAATAATTTGGGCAATGGTTCCGATTCCCCCGCCCATTAAGCCGATAAATAAGACCTTTTGGAAACCGGCCTTATCTGCCCATCTTCCCCACATTGGAGCAAAAATAACACTAGCGATACCGGGCAGTGAGAACACAATTCCCGCAAGTAACGAAGCATGCTCAGAAGAACCGCCAAGGTCCACAATATATAATGGCAGGACGGGTTCAATGGTCATAATTGAACCCGATGTAATCGCAGTTAAAGCGAGTACAAGCATCAAGGAACGATTAGAGGCTGCCATTTTAAAATCATTCATGATCGAGCCCTTCTCTTTACTGGGAGTGAAGTTCTCTTCCGTCACCCAAAAGATAACTAGGAGTGTCGAAATGAGCGCAAACATTCCTGCACTGCCAAACGCCACTCGGTTTCCCACTAAAGAAGCAATTCCTCCTCCTAACAGCGGTCCAACGATGCCACCGGAAGCAGAAGCGGAGGAAATCATTGAAAGAGCGTAACCTACTTTATTGCTGGGTGTATTGGTACCGACTAAGGCAATAGCACCAGGAATGAATCCACTTAACAAACCCTGCATAATCCGTAATCCTAATAGCTGGTATGGATTTGTAACAAAAGCAGTTAATGTATAGACTACAAAAAGAGCTAATCCAGCTCGGATTAACAATGGTTTTCTTCCATATTTATCTGCCACCCGTCCCCAGAACGGGGAAGCGATCGCTCCTGCAAAAAATGCAGCACTAAATAACAAGCCTGACCATACTTCTGTGTGTTCATGCACACCAATTTGAAGCAGGAAAATAGGCAAAAATGGGATAACCATGGAAAAACTTGCTGAAGTGAAAAAAACTCCTATCCATAATACCCACAAATTACGCTTCCAAACTAGCATGCAAATCCATCTCCAATATATTCATACATTTATTATGTTAATCGTATCACAATGTACAGTTATTTTCATTTCCGAAATATTAGATTATAGAAATACTTTCCAAAAACTCACTATCCGCCTTATTTCTTATACAAAATATTCCTCTATACCGTAAAAATGGGTTGATTATGACAGATTGCTAGGCATTATGTCACATTATTACCGCTACTGTAATGTTGTTCATGAAACTATAAAGAAATGTAACCTTATCGTTCTGTATAACGTGTCCCTGTCGATGTTAGTCTTATATCAGACAAAAACATCAGGAGGTAGCACACATGAAAAACACTTATTTCAAAAAAGTTGCGGTAGCTTGTGTAGCTACATTTGCATTTATCGGAATTCACAATCCAACAGTTGAAGCGATAACTGAATATCAAGTTGTAAATGTAGACAGCCTGGCTGAAATTGGACAAGCATATGCATATGGACCAATTATGTATGAAATGAATCAAGAATATAATGAATTTAATGATGAAAAAGAATTCATTCCAAATAAACAAGATCTTGTTGAAAAACGACCTCAAGAAGAAACAGAGGTTGGTGTAACAGCTGTAATAGAACCACAAACCTCAGAACCTGAAGTGGTTAACCCGCCAGAAGCCGAGACACCAGCGGTTTCCATCTCAAACGAGGAGAAAGATCTATTTGCGAGACTAGTAGAGGCAGAAGCAAAAGGTGAATCATATGAGGGAAAAGTAGCCGTTGCGACTGTGGTATTAAATCGGGTAGAATCACCTGAGTTTCCAAATACAGTAACAGAAGTTATTAATGAAGTTGTTGGTGAGGCATATGCATTTTCACCAGTACAAAATGGCGAGATCAATAATGCGGCATCAGATGAAGCAATTCGCGCAGTCGAAGAAGCTCTAACACGACAAGATCGCTTAAATGATTGTATTTATTTTTATAATCCAGAAATCGCAACTGATACTTGGATTACAACTCGCGAAGTAGTAAAGACAGTAGGAAATCATGTGTTTGCAAAATAGATGAAAGAGCCGTTTTGAAATTGACGGCTCTTTTTGCTTTTTATTTGTCCTTTTCGTATGCAATAACCACAACTTCTTTATTCGTTTTTTCACTTAATTTTTCTTCAAGTGATTTGAGCTCACTAACCAGATTTGACGACAAGTCTGCGGCGACATAGTCCTTTATCTCATCCATAATCATCTCTCCTTTATTTTATTATTTCGACTTTAAGGAGAAAGTATGACAAGGGATTTCAAAATATCCACTATCTCTAAATGGAAACAGCAGGTAGAGTTTTTTTCAGTCATGATATCTTTCCTCAATTTTTTTTCAGGCTGTATTTACTAGTATCAACCCCGTTCACTAGTACATCATAATTAATTCTCTATTATTTACACTTATCCTTCATTATTTCTCCTTCACAGCTCATATACTAATATATAGATGAAATAAAACAAAAATATTGAAATGAGTGGTGAATATGAGAGATTTAATCTTTAAAGCCTTTGCCATTACAAATGAAATAGATCTAAACAAAATCGCCGATCATTGTGGAATACCGAAGAAATTCACCTGGGAAGAACCATTAATTTTAAGAGGTGAAATTTTAAAATCAATCCTTTTGAAAAATGTAGACGAAACTCAGATGGTACTTGTTTTTTCTTTTGGCAGCATTGTCTTCATAAATCACTCCACTCCGAATGAGATAACTGCTTTATTGAACTACCTCCACTCCTTTGAGCCTGAAATTGACGTTAGTGGTGCTGACAGGTACAGCGATGATTACAGCTTACACGTTAAAGAAACCGAAAGCATCGAGCTGACGGACGAATATGTGGTCGTTCCTGAATATGAAAGCTACTATCCTGAATTAATTTCCACTGTACTGGCCAAATCGGTGGCATTGGAAAAGACGGAGGAACAGCTGGGGCATATTAATGATAAGCTGGAAACAATGATTGATCGATTAGAAAAGGGGAAGCTTCGAATCGGCAATAAGGAACTGGCGAGGACCACGGCAAAAATTATCCGTCATGAGTATAATACCCTTGCTTACATCATGATTCTTGATAAACCTGATATTACTTGGACAAGCAGTACTGCTGGGGACTTTTATGATCGGATGCATGAGTTTTTCGAATTAAATGACCGTTATAAAATCTTAAAAAGTAAAACGGAAATACTCTACAACATTATGGATGGATTTTCGACCATCAGTCACTCGATTCGCGGACTATTCGTTGAATGGATTATTGTCATTCTTATTCTTTTTGAAATTGTTTTATCTCTATTGGGAATAGCAGGACTCCTGCCATAAGCGAATGAAATCGGCCCCATATTCAACAATTAAATGGATTGTTAACATGGGTTCCTCGGGTTTATATAGCTGGGTACATTTTTTGTAAAAAGGAAACCGCCTCATTAATTAATCATAAAAAAAAGAACCCAGGTTATCGGGTTCAAGTTAATTGAATATTTTGCTTTTATCTCTATAAATCATTAACTCTCCTCCAATAGGCTTAAATCAACTTTTTACTCATGTTGTACCATGTTACGCCGCCATGCTCTGATTTCGAAACTCCCATGTTCCGGTACCCCAGATTCTCATAGAATCGGATTAAGTCCTCCTTGCAAGTCAAAGTTATACTTACACGTTTTTTTCCTGCTGCATGTTTTTCAAGGTGTGATAGTAATGCGGTTGCCACTCCTCGAGTTTGGAAATGAGGAGTCACCGCCACTCCTAAGACCGTTTGATGACCTCCGGATGGCGGATTTGGATTAATCCCATCGAATAAGTCATCTGTAATAAATTCTGTTTCAATTACTGGTCCGTTAACCAAACCTATAATCACACCATTCTCTTCCGCTACAAAGAAACTATCTGGAATATATTGTATTCGTTTTTTTAGCGCTCCTTCTGTAGCTGCTTCCTCTATTGGAAAGCAAATGTGTTCAATGATGACAATGTCAGGTAAATCCTTCATCGTTGCGTTACGTATTATTAACATTTCAAGCACTCCGTTTTTCAAAGGTATCATTCGTGGTCATCTTAAAAATTTCTCATTATATAGAATTATACAAAACTATTGATTGAGATATAAGGGGAAAAACGACATAATCAAAATAAGTGCAAGAAAAAAAAGCTAGACGCATGGTCTAGCTTTTTTTAAAAAGTGTAAGTAGTCAGACTATTTAATATTTTCGATGGAATAAGTGAAGAGCGAGAAGCCATTCGCCGTTCTTATTACTTTTACTTCTACGAATCATTTTTGAGGGTAAGTTTCATAGTATTTAAGTCAAAAAGCTATGGTTATACCATTCTTTCAACCTTATCTAATTGTATCCCTCTTCTAACTATTTCTTCTTCTAACAGTTTAATAAAATCTTCGTCTAACTTTAGATTTACAGCATTAAAATATGTGTCTATTAAAACTTTGTTGCTCATGCTTGAAAACATATCCTACTCCTCAAAGCGAATGGCTTTCTATCCCTTCACCTTCTTCCATTATATTTTTATTCCGAGTAACAAACCATGCTAATTATTTCCAGTAAAACGGGTATGCTAGTGGTAAATAACTAGTCACGGAAAAAGGAGTTCTCGAAAATGGAGTCACCCATTCATAAACAAACTGTTGAGTTAAGCAGCTATATTAGTAAGATACTGCGTGATTATTTTGGTAAAGGTCCAGAATCGGTGCATGTTTCATTAGGTAAAACCTTTATTATCGTCTATATTCGGAATTTCTTATCTCCAACAGAAAGAGTACTAATGAATCAAAAACAAGTGGAAAGTGTTCAACAAACTAGGGATTTAGTGATGCAAACGCTCATTCCTGAAATAAAAGCATATATAAAAATTGTTACCGGTATGGAGATACGAGAATTTTACTATGATTGGGGACTGCATAATAAATCCGCGATGTTTACAGGGATCTGCACAGATACAACGAGTATCGACTATCCCATTAATGAAGAGTTTACAGGAAAAGAAGAACTAATTAACGAGATAATTAATTTAAGCTCAGAATCTGAAAAGAAACCTGTAGAGATTTACGCATGCCAATTGAATCCCCGGTCAATCCTTGTTATCCGTAATGGAATCTTAGTAAGAATTGAAAAGCAATTAATCCGGCAAGGAATGCAGGAACAACTAAAACTTGCAAAGCGTACACTCGAAAAAGGACTGCTTCATAACAACAACCATTTTGAAGGAATTTTGGATACGACCGTTATTGATATTTTTGTCGATTGGGACTTTGATTTAGATAAGAGCGTCATCGTTTTGGTCACCAATCCATCAAGATAATTTATTATCAATGTAAAAAATCAGAGGCCATGTGCACTCTGATTCACAGCCTTACACTTTTAAAGTATTCTGAACATCTCCATGATTCCCTTTTTGTAGGAATCAATCTCAAATGAAGAATTATCAATTTTAAATTTTTCCATGTCTAATGCATTAAAAATCGAGGACTCTAATTGTTCTCGTGCTTCCAAAACAGCGATTGTTCCTTCGATTCCCTGAACATCATGTATTTTCCCGTAACCTTGGTTATTATAGTAATCCATAAATCCAGTAGACCATTCTTTTGGCCGTTCTTGCACAGCCTTCTTAAAGGAACGCGACAAATCTTGTTGGTCTACATAAAGTAGAACGGGATTCAACGGCTCAATAATAGCAGCTAATTGCTTTACATAATTCATGACAACTTCATGAGAGGCACCATATTTGATCATTCCGATGGTTACAGGGTTTTGGATAAAGCAGCATTCAAAAATATACGTTTGATTTTCTGTCATCGCCTGATCTACGAACCTTTGCCATTTATCGGTTATTAATTCAATGTTTTTTTCTAACGGCAGCTCATAGATATCATGATTCCAAATGTCATCCCAAAAAGAATCAGGTACCATTTTATCTGCCAAGTCTTGTTTTAGTTTATACTGGGGCAATATAAATCCACCACAGCGTTCAATTGCATGTTTTACTAAAATAGGCTTAAATTCTTTATACTGTTCCATAAGTTGGGCAAATTCAGTTTTTGAGTAGTAAGAACCTCCTTCATAATCGGCAGGATGTTCAACATTTCCCTCAAGATATAAACGTGTTTCAATTTTCAACTCTTTTAAAATATCATTTATTACTCCTGCTGTTGTGGATTTTCCTGAACCAGGCAATCCCTCTATTAAAATTAATTTTGTATTAATCATGTTAACAACACCTCTGATATAGAATAGTCTGGCTATTGAAAATGCCAATAGCCATTCAACAATTCAAAAATTCTGCTTTGGTTTGTCTTTGACAAGTTTACTAAAAAAGGTGTTTCTCCTCTGTCATATAAGACCTTTTCTGCTGGTCCTTTACCAAGTGGTGTGAAGAACAGCAGATTGGTGCCAGGTAATTTTAATGTTTGACAACTTGCCTGTAAGCCTTCGTCCCTGAACGCTTCACTTGGTGTTATATTTAATATCTTTCCCCAGGTATTTATCGTTTCTTCTAAATCCCTTACAACAAATCCGATACTTTCAAGTTTTGAATTTTCGCCAGAATGCCTACCTATCATTCCTTTTTCCTTAAAAGTAGACAATCTTTCTTCATCACTTTTTTCCCATTGGATGAAAAAAGGAAATGATAACTGTTTAGGTTGATCCTCGATGAAAAGAAGTGACCATCTTATCACTTCTCCACTTGTCGTTACACGTTGTCCTGGAAGCGGACCATAAACGGTATGTCCGTCTTGTTTTAGCTTTATAGCTAATTCGTGAATCTGATTTGTCCGAATGGCGATTTTAGCAGGTCCTTCACGGTTCTCTTGTGCGAGTTGCTCTACAATCTGGGTAATTAACCGATTCTCTTCATGCTGCTCAGCGATTGAAAGTGCTTCAATCCCTAAGAATTCTATATAACTTAAACCAAAATAACTAAGTGTATTGTAGGTTCCCCATGATTCATGACGGCCGCCATGCTCGACATGGAGTCCTTTTTCTGAAAGAGGTTGTATCACATCTTCAGGTTTATGATGGAACCAAACTAAGTGATCGAAAGAAAATTTCATATTACTCCCCCATTTCCAATAAAAAAATGGCTTGATATCGTTTCAAGCCATTTCTTTACGATAACATGTCTTACGTCGATTGTTCTGTTTTCTTCCCAGACAGGAACCAGCCGCCTAAAGCAATAAGAAGCATAACGGACCAAAAGATGGTGTTCCAAATCGGTCCCTCTACGAAATCATGTGGAATAATGTGTAATGCCGGATGTGCAAGAGTATGCATTAATAGCTTAACTCCCACCCAGCCAACGAGTAACATCGCTGCTGTTTCAAGGGTTGGACGTTGTGTCAAGACCTTAACAAAGAATCCTGCTGCAAACCGAATTACGATTAATCCAGCGATGGCACCAATTAAAATGACAATAAATTGTGCACCATCCATGCCGCCGATTTCGCCCATAGGTGTACCTGGTAACGCGATAACAAGTGCGACAGCAGCTAAAATGGAATCTACAGCAAAGGCAATATCAGCTAATGCGATTTGAGCAACAGTAGCTCGGTAGCTTTTTCCTGTTTTCTCTTTACCACCATGATCCTTCTTAAGCAAATGTTTTAATGCGATGAAAATTAAATATGCAGCACCAATCGCTTGTATCCACCAAACATGAAACAAAAACGAAATAATAAAGATGGCACCAATCCTAAAGATAAAGGCTAATAATAATCCTATATTAATTGCCTTTTTCTGTTGTTCAGCAGGTAAATGCTTTGCCATGATTGCTAGTACCAATGCATTATCCGCAGAAAGTAAGCCTTCTAACAAAATCAAAATAAGTAAAACCCATCCATACTCTAATAACAAAGAAAATTCCATTTTATCCTCCTAGCTAAGATTAAATCACAAGAATAGTATAAAATATGTTTATACCCATTTAATACTATTTTGTACCATAATGTTGATAAAAATTTCCATTATTTTTATCAAACAGGAAAATAAATACGGAAATTTCTTTAGTTATTAGAATAATAGCTCGCACAAATCTTGGAATTTCTCCCGGATAAGTAGATTTACTCTCACATAAAGGGAAATATCTCTCGGATAAATAGAATAACTCTCACATAAAGGAAATATCTCTCGGATAGCAAGATTTACTCCCACATAGCCAAAATTACTCTTGGATAACCAGGATTTACTCTCACATAGTGAAAAACACTCTCAGATAAGTGAATTTTTTCTATTTACATACGTATCATGATTTCTTTTCAGTCACAATTACTCCATCAATATTATTTCCTGAGATCTCATATTTGCTATTCTCTGGTACTTGTATTGAACTGTTTGCTTCAATGGGGTAATACGTAACTGTATATTCTTCTTCATTAACGATGGCCGTCAAATTCTTTTCTACTCTAAGATAGTCAATATATTCTTCTAAAGCTAAATTTTTTTCCTGTATGATTGCACTGTGCGGTAAACCTACATAACGGATATGCCATGGTTCATATTGAATACCAGTAACATGGGTTTTATCCTTTGGATAGCGTAAAATAAAACCGAATTTCCAAGCATTTTTTTCGATCCACTTGCCTTCAAGAGCCTCACTCATTTTCATTTGAGTTGAACCAACATCCAATGATAACCCTAGATTGTGTTCACTGTGTCCCGCTGGCAAGGCTAAGCTGGACCCCATTTGCTGATAAAGTACATTCTGCTCATCGAAGTCTCGAAATCCACTATTAATCGAAAAATGACGAACCCCTTCTTCTCCTGCAGTATCTATCATCTCAGAAAACGCATGGGCAACTTCTTCTGATAAGTAAATTTCATTGTCTAATAGCCCATATCCCTCTGTTAATTCCCTATGTTGAAATAAATTTACGACATCAGATTTTATACTCTCTTTATGAACAGGATGCTCATTGTTGACTAAAAGTAAATTTCCTTGATAAACGAGTTCCTTTCCGATTTCTACCAATTCAGTACTTTCATCTAATTTATGGTCTGGAACAAAATGTTTAATTTCTACTTTGTCATTAAAAAAGTCTAATCTATTTTCTACTGCAATTCCTATGCTTACTGCCACTAACAATAAAAATCCCCACTTTTTCATCTTCATATATCCTCCTATTTCTATCTTGGTACTAGAATAGGAAAAACTATTTAAATAAAAAGTGGGGTAAAGTTTAAATTTTTCTTAAGTTTTCAAGCAGAATGATCATTTTCCATGCTCTCTTGAGGTAAACGAACTTCAAATACCGTCTCAATTAAACTGCTTTCTACCGATATGCTCCCATTATGCTGCTCAACGATATTCTTCGCTATGAATAAACCTAGTCCTGTACTATTCTCTTGATGTGTACGCGCTTTATCACCAGTATAAAACATATCAAATATATGTGGAAGTTCATTTGGTGGAATGCTGTCTCCATAATTTACAATCTGAACAACGACTTCGCCTTTTTCTATAAAACCGTTAATATCGACATACTGACCATCAACGCCATACCGGTTTGCGTTGGTTAACAGGTTTTCAAATACACGTGCCAACAGTTCTCCATCTCCTAAAATAAATAGCGCGGGCAAAATATTGATACGAGCAATCAAATTATTTTTTTCAAAGACTGGATACATTTCTTCCTTCAATTGATATAGCAGGTCACTAACATTCAGCAGCTTTTTCTCAATATGTAACATTCCATAATTCATTCTCGTTATTTCAAATAATTCATCAATCAATCGCTCTAAACGCTGAGACTTTGTAAAGGCAATGGTTAAATAATGTTTGGCTTGTTCCTTCGTCAATTTTTCATCCTTAAGGATTAAATCCAAATATCCAATAACAGAGGTAAGCGGCGTACGTAAATCGTGGGCCAAATTGACGACTAACTTATCCCTGCTGCTTTCTGAAAAATCGCCTCTAAGAATCGCTTCTTCTAATGTTTCACTTGCGAGGTTAATGTCCTGTGCAATAGCACTAAATTCATCATTGGATTGAATCGTAACCCGCTGTTTAAAGTCTCCACGCGCGAGATTGTGAATTCCATTTGAAATTTCATTAAAATACGCAGTATACGGCTTAGTGAATAAATAGAAAAAAAGAATAGAAAGCGGAATAAATATCATTAGGAAGAAGTTTATGTCACCCATTGTGCTCATATATTTCCTGAGCAGGGACAGCGGATCGTCCCACTCTACCCAATTGTGATAATACCATTGAAGTCCCTTATAAATAATGAATGTTATGGTAGCTGCTGACAACATACTTAAGCCAAATAAAAGCACCATTCTAGAACGGAAACTTCGTGCGATTTTAACCATTGAATGTATACCCGACTCCCCACACCGTTTTGATTAATTTGTTTTTCCGTTTATCTTCTTCAAGTTTTTTCCGCAGCGTACGTATATGGACCATTACCGTATTAGCCCCTTCATAATATGCTTCTCCCCATACCTGTTGAAAAATATTTTCCACACTGAATACTTTCTTTGGCTGCTTGGCTAGTAAATATAAAATATCAAATTCCTTTGGCGTCAGGTCGATGGTCTCTCCATATAAAGTAACAGACCGCTGTTCAGGAGAAATAATCAATCCGCCAAATTCCAAGCCGGAAGTAAGATTCACTTTAGGTTGATTCAATTTAATAAACCGGCGCAGATGTGCATTTACGCGGGCAACCAATTCAATGGGAGTGAAGGGTTTCGTCATGTAATCGTCTGCCCCAATCACGAGCCCGTGAACCTTATCAAAATCAGATGTTTTTGCACTCAAAAAAATAATCGGCATATTGTGTTGTTCACGAACTTGACGAGTTACTTCATACCCATCCAATTTAGGCATCATGATATCCAGAATCACTAAATCAATCGATTGAGTCTGGATTATATGTAAGGCTTCTTCCCCATCTAATGCTTTAAAAACACGGTATCCTTCCTTTTCTAAATGGATGGCAATTAAATTTGCAATTTCTTCTTCATCGTCTGCAACTAAAATCGATATACTTTTCATTCATACACTCCTATTACATTCCATTCATAAGAAATTATAATCGATTGTTTTAAGGTAAGGAAGTTTTAACATATTTACTTCCAAGACACTTCACTATAATCCAGCTTCTATTTATTTTTCTTCCAACACTTTAAACGATTAACAGCCTATTTCATCTACAAAAATCATACACTATTTTTGGCTGCTATTTTGAAAGGAGGAAATTATGACTGACCCAAAACAACATGTTGTAAAACCTTATTTAATAACACGCAGGTTGAATCCCGAGAATCAAGAAACACCTATTCATTTCATTCAGGATGATACTATCCAAACCACTTTATTTTACCGACGCAATCACTTTTCTTATCCAAAGCTTACCTATTCAAACTACTTTATTCCAATAAATGGTTTGGTTTCTACCCCCATCCTGCTTTCTATACAAAATATCTTCCAATTACCCGCTAAAACCTTAGAGGTTGTCCTTGAATGTTCAGGGAATAAGCGCAGTCTATTCGAGCCAAAAGTGTTTGGTGAGCAATGGGAAAAGGGTGCTATGAGCCAAGGTGTTTGGAAAGGTGTTCCCTTACGAACTCTGCTTGAAATCACGGGTATAAAAGAAGAAGCGAAAGAAGTGGTCATAGAAGGATATGATGTTGGAAAAAGAACTGACTCAGACAAAGAGATTTCCTATTCCCGAAGTTTACCATTAGAGAAGGCGTTACACCCAGATACCATTATTGCTTATGAATATAATAATCAACCACTATCCTTTAAACACGGATTTCCGTTCAGATTAATAGTTCCATCTTGGTATGGGATGGCATCTGTTAAATGGATTAAGCAAATAAGTGTGATCGGTTCTCATTTTACTGGACCTTTCCAGGACATTGATTATATCTACTACCCAAATATGGATAATGATGATGGTGCATTTCCTGTCACCGCAATCAATGTAAATTCTACTATACAAAAACCGTTAGATATGGCTAGTTTAAATACTGGTAAACATGAATTACGAGGCATTGCTTGGACGGGTAAAGGCCACATAACAAAGGTAGAAATTAGTATGGATAACGGAAACACATGGTCCGAGGCGAAAGTAACTCATCTCAATTCGGTCTACAAATGGGTTCCTTGGACATTTGAATGGAATGCAGCCGAGAAAGACGCTTATACCATTATGTCTAAAGCAACAGATTCTTATGGTCAAACGCAGCCCCTCAACCCATTTTGGAATAGAAAAGGTTATGGGTATAACGCAGTTGATCGAATTAAGGTAAAGGTCGAATAGTTTTTTATAAAAAAATACCTCCCGTTAAAAGTAATGGGAGGTAACCTTGTTAATATTGATACTTCTTTCTTGTTGTTAACAAAATGAATATCGCTGGAACCGTACAAATAATCATAGATAAAAATGAGAGTGTTGGAGAAATTTCGTATAAAAAGCCGCCTATCAGTGTTAAAACAGCTGTGCTAAAGCTTAAGGCAAGTGCTGAATAAATTCCTTGTGCATTTGGAATTTGCTGTTTAGGCAAGTTTTTTGTGATATAAAGCATAAATGCATAATGAGCTACACCAAACGACAATGCATGCAAGCTTTGTGAAATCATAAATATCCACACGTTAGGAAACAAAAATACGAGGACCCAGCGTAAAGTAGATCCAGAAGCTGCAAGAATGAATAAAGATGAAGGCTTCCATTTTTTAAACATGTGATCAGCCTTCAAAAAGTAAATAATCTCGAAAATCACGGCAATATTAATGATCATTCCGATATAAAATTGATTCACACCTAAATCCTGCAAGTAGATATAGCCATAATTATAATAGGAAGCATGGGCGCCTTGCAGCAAAATGACAACCAATAAAACAATCGGGAAACTTTTTGTCTGCCATAAACTTTTGAATGTAAGTGACTCCCTGCGGTCCTTCATAGTTGGCTTTACCGCTAATACTGCGGGTGTTGGCAACAGGCGCATGCATAACATTAAACAAAGCCCTATTATCATGCTGCTTAGAATAGCTTTTTCCCCAAAGTACCCCGTTACGACACTAATGATGAGCACCGAAACAATAAATCCCATAGAACCATATGAACGACTTTTACCATAATGTACGTCACCTTGTTGGACCAAGCTGCCTGCTGCTGTATCCAGAGCTGGAAGAAGCGGTGGTAAAACAGCACTAAACATAATCGTTACTATAAAAAGTGTGATAAAAGAGGTAGATGGTATATACAGAATCGCAGTCACGAGTGAGCTGCCTGTCAGAACAAAAATAACGGTTTGACTGCTCATAAACTTTGATGCCAGTGGAAAAGCAAAAAGCGATGATGCCCCACGTGCTATTAAGCCAAACCCCATGATGATACTGGCATTGGCTACGCTAAGTCCTTTTGCCTGGACAAGCCATCCAGTCCAATAAGGTAAAAATATTCCCCAAGTTAAGAAAAATACAAAAAAATTCAGTGACATCCACTGTTGATTACTCATTGCTAATTTTTTTGGTTTTGACAATTGTTTAAGAGTTTGTTGGTTATTCAAGATAATCCCTCCGTATCCATTGCATCATAGCATGTAAACAAATACAATTATATGAGATATCTCATATTTTTGGCGGAGGAAGAAATGCAATTTTTAATCGATCAAATGCGAAGTTTTTATATTGAAAAATACCCAATTGAATCACTCTTTTCGTTTCCCATTACTCCGTATCTCCAAGTTGTTCAGTTTGAACGAGGTGAATTCATCTTTAAAGAAGGCTCCTATCCAGACTATATGTACTACCTTGTCGAAGGGAAGGCAAAATTATATGTTACACAAAAAAATGGTAAAGTGTCACTCCTCAATTTCTTACACGCTCCTGCCTTCATGGGCGAAATTGAATTATTAAATGAGGAACGTTATACAAGAGGAATTCAAACGGCAACACAAGTCATTTGCCTTGCTATCCCAATTCAGGCCTGTAAGGATAAACTATTACAGGATGCTACTTTCTTAAAATATTTATGTATTTTATTAAGTAAAAAACAGACGATGATGACATCTAGATACGCACAGGATCAGGCATTTCCCCTGATTAACCGGCTTGCTGCCTTTATTCTTATGTCAGCAGACCATGATTTATACAAGGAAAAACACACGGAGGTATGTGAATATCTGGGAGTCTCATACCGTCATCTCCTTCATGTTATAGCACAATTATGCGATGCAGATATAATTGAAAAACAATCAAGGTGCTACAAGATTCGAGACAAAAAACGTCTGCAAGAACTGGCAAAAGAAGTCTAATTTCCTATTAGTAGTGTTTTTTATGGTCTTTTGTTGTTGTGACCATTTTGCTAGTTTCATCTATGTGTTTTGGTCACCAAGCAGCGTGTTGTGACCACTTTGACAGGTTCATCTATGAGCTTTGGTCACTAGGGTCCATGTTGTGACCACTTTGACTGTTTCATCTATGGATTTTGGTCGGCTGGGTTAACTATTAACTGGAGCAATTTAATTAAATGATATGGATAATTGTGGTAAAGTTAGGATGTATCTAATTTATTATTCAGGGTGATTATATGAAAAAATCAAATAAGAAAATCATTCTTTTTTTTACCACATACATACTGCTAATGGTGTCAATGATTGCAGCAGTTTCGTTGATAGACTATAAGCCTAGTAAGTCTCCAGTAGAAATTCCTAATACTACCTTTAAACAAGAATTAGAAAAACACGAAAAAAAAGTTGAAGCAAGACAAGAAGAAAAGAAAAACCGCTGGAATATAACGAATGAAATGGTATTGATTGCGGTCTCCATTGGGGCATTGCTGGACGTTATCATCGTTTATATTTGGGTAAAAAGAGAAAACCGGAAGATGGATGCTAAGGAAAAATCTTCGAAAAAGAGATGGCGTGATTCGAAAATTTTCTGGAATATTGTTGCGATGGGTGTCATTCAACCCAGAGAAAATAAATACGTCATTAATTGGTTTAATATGATTGGAGCAGGTATCCTCCTTCATTTCTTTTTATATTTTTTCCTTAGTGAGTCTTGACAAAGAAGGGGGATGGCATTGGCCAACCCCTTAGATTTTTCTATAGGTCTCTCAATATATCATCAACAGTTATTTTCATTGAATAGATCACTGTTTTTTTATAGTGCACAGCTAAAAGAAGGACTCTTATTTGCTGAGATCGTGTTAACTGCTTAAAACGAGGCTCTTGCTTTAAAAAAGAACGGACAATGGTCCAGCTTGAAGGCATAAGCGGAAAATCATCCAGCGGTTGTTTCCTGCGAAAGCGATTAAACCATGATAGGGTTCCGGAAGGAGTACTTTTATCGACGATACAAGGAGCATAAATACTTTTCGTGTGTTTTCGAAGGGATTCATACCTCTCCTGTCCACTTATGATCGTATAGCTGTTATCCTTCCGATTTTTTCTGACAACCAAAACAAACATACAGTCCCACATTAATCGTTGAAGCTTTTTGATATGCTCTGTAATCTTCAATGAAGTATCAGTTTTTATTTTGTTTAGTGGTATATATTGTATCGTAAATTTCACAAACATCCCCTCCTGTTACTATAAATTCTTACCTTAGGAAGTCATCACAACAGGCTTGGATACATATTCAGTTTCAAGACTGATCACCATAAACAATTATATGTGTGAACTGGGCACAAGTGACCTATAGACATTCCTCCGATTTGTTAATACCTCCCCTTGTTAGTTGTTGTATAACATAAGTTTATCTGTTATATATCACTAATATATACTCTAAATAAGTAATCTCTCTGTTAAACCAACTCCAAATGAGTTCATATCTCTCCTTGCCAAAAATCTGTTGTATTTGTTTTCATGTCCTGTTACAATTAAAATAATTTAATATATAGAATATTTATAATATTCTATACAGCACTCCGTTTTTATAGATAGGAGGAATATCTTTGTCAAAATTGCCAAAAACAAATGAATTAGGTTTTTTTGAAATCCGCCTTGAGTCTATTGGCGGGTTAGGAGCGAATCTGGCTGGTAAAATGCTATCTGAGGATGGAGTGGTTGGAAACGGACTAAATGGAGTCGGTTTTTCATCATACGGTTCAGAGAAAAAAGGTTCCCCAGTAAAAGCCCATATACGGTTTTGCGAGCCAGAAACAAACATTCGAGACACGACACCTATAGAACGCCCTCATGTTGTCGGCATTTTCCATGATGCCCTATTTAAAACCATCGACTGTACAAGCGGGATCTATCCTGACAGCACCATCCTAGTAAACTCACAAAAATCCCCTGATGAACTTAAAAATCAAATGAAAATTGCTGGCGGAACCATTGCCATCATTGATGCTACTGGTATTGCTCTAGAAGAACAAACAAAAGCCAACACCGCAATGCTGGGTGCGCTATACCGTATCTTAGACTTTTTAGATCCTGAGTCAATGAAACAGACGATTCGTCGAACATTTGAGAAGAAATATCCCCACCTGGTTGAGCCAAATATTCGGACGTTCGACCGTGGATTTAATGAAGTAGAATTTAAAACTTACCTTCTAGATGCTGGAGTCGAAGCCAAACCTTTTTCAAGGCCAGAACCTGTTCTTGGATATGAAACCCAGGCCATTGGCGGAATGATCCTCAACCCAGGTAACAGCATGTTAAAGGACTTAAGTATTTCACGCGCCGGTATGCTCCCACATTTTCATGAGGAAAAATGTATTAATTGTGCGGCCTGTGATACAGCATGTCCGGATTTTTGCTTTGTATGGGAAGAAAAACCAGATAAAAAAGGCCGCCCGCAAATGTTTCTCAGTGGTATTGACTATCAATATTGCAAAGGCTGTTTAAAGTGTGTAACCGCCTGTCCTGTGGAAGCGCTATCAGGAGAACGAGAATATAATGACGGGTATGCGGACAAACACCGCGTGCCGCATCTTTTTGATTTAATCACTCAAAACTAAGGAAAGGACGGGATCTTATGTCCATTGAAATAAACCAGGAAAAGCTTAATACTGAAAAAGAAACTGTAGAACAAAGTTTTGTATTCGAATCAGGCAATGAAATGGCTGCCTACGCGGCACATCAAATCAATTATCATGTAATGGGATACTTCCCTATTTCTCCTTCTACTGAGGTAGCTCAATTCCTTGATGGGATGAAGTCTAGAGGTGAACATGATATCGTTTTGATTCCTGCAGATGGTGAACATGGTTCTGCAGGAATCTGTTACGGAGCTTCCACTGGCGGCGGACGAGTTTTTAATGCTACCAGTGCTAACGGATTTCTCTATATGCTAGAACAGCTTCCTGTTCAATCCGGAACACGGTTTCCAATGGTATTAAATTTAGTAAACCGCTCTGTTTCTGGTCCATTAAATATCCATGGTGATCATTCTGATTTATATTTCGGTTTGAATACTGGATGGCCAATCTTGATGGCCCGTGATCCTCAAATTGTTTATGATATGAACATTATTGCTATTAAACTAGCAGAAGATCCAGCAGTCAGACTTCCGGTCATCGTTTCTTTCGACGGGTACTTTACTTCCCACCAAAAACGTCGTGTTCAGGTGATAAAAAATAGAAGTGATGTCCAGAAATTTATCGGAGAGCCGAATACAAGCTTCCCACATGCGTTAGACCGTGAGAATCCAGTTACCATCGGTCCATATATGAATGAACCTGATTATATTAACAATTGTTATCAGCAATCAGAAGCAATGTATAATGCAGAAGCTGTTTTTGAGCGAATCTCGAAAGAATATGCTGATTTAACTGGCCGTGAGTATCCAATCCTTGATTTATATCGCATGGAGGATGCGGAAGTAGCAGTATTTATGTTAAATTCTGCTGCTGAGGTTTGTAAGGACGTGGTCGACCGTCTACGTTTAAAAGGGATTAAAGCGGGCGTCATTTCACCAAATATGATCCGTCCCTTCCCTCAAAAGCAATTAGCAGAAGCCTTAAAAAACGTAAAAGCTGTTACCGTCGGCGACCGTGCAGATTCTTACGGGGCACATGGCGGCAACATGGCACTTGAATTAAGAGCTGCGCTGCAAACAGTTGGCAATGCTCATACAAAAGTGATTAACCGTATCTATGGTTTAGGCGGTAAGGACTTTTATGCAGATGACGCTGAACACTTTTTCCATTTAGCAATTGAAGCTGCAGAAAAAGGGTTTGCAGAGAAGCAATTCGATTACTTTGGGCATAACCCTGGTAATCCAGAATTTGCAGCTAAACGCGTACTTAATCCGATGAAAAAAGAAGATTTGAATTCGGGCTTAATCACCGTTACTCCTGATGAAAAAACAGGCGAGCTAAAAGTAAAAATACCGCCATTAAGGAGTTTAACGAAAAAGCCAAAACGACTTGCATCTGGACATGGTGCCTGCCCAGGCTGCGGGATTTTCTCTGGTCTGGAATTGTTTTTTAAAGGAATTGAAGGAGATATCGTCGCATTATTCCATACAGGTTGTGCGATGGTTGTAACCACCGGGTTCCCTTATAGCTCTCATAAAGCAACCTATATTCATAACCTATTCCAAAATGGATCTGCTACCCTTTCCGGTCTTGTAGAAATGTTCCATGAAAGAAAGAGACGCGGTGAGTTAGCAGAATTAGGATTGAATGATGACTTTACTTTCGTAATGGTCACAGGCGATGGCGGTATGGACATCGGCATGGGTCCTGCAATTGGAACAGCTTTACGTAACCATAAAATGATCATCCTTGAGTATGATAATGAAGGGTACATGAATACAGGCAGTCAGCTCTCCTATTCTACTCCAATGGGACATATGACAAGCACGTCAAATATCGGCGGCTTTCAAAACGGAAAACCATTCCATCACAAGGATACCGCTCAAATCATGGCTGCCACGCACATCCCATATGTATTCACGGGAACCGAGGCCTTTGACCGTGACCTATTAAAGAAAGCGGCGAAAGCACAGTGGTATGCGAACAATGAAGGCTTGGTATATGGGAAGATTCTGATCACCTGCCCATTGAACTGGAAATCAAAAGATGAATTAGGCCAAACAATTGTTGAGGCTGCTGTTAACTCCTGCTTCTTCCCTCTTTATGAAGTGGAACACGGGATTACAACGGTTACGTATAACCCTGAGGAGAAAAAGAAACGATTAGCCGTTTCTGAGTGGTTGAAGCTTATGGGTAAAACAAAACATTTGCTCAATGAAAACAGCAAGGACATGCTGGAAATGTTTGATAAAGAAGTGGATCGCCGTTGGAATATGCTTAAGGCGAAACATGAAAGTCCTTATCTATAAAAGATTGAATCCCAAGTGCTGGAATAGCACTTGGGATTTTAGTTATTTGTATGATTGTTACGAGAATTTATTCAAACTCTGATTTTGGAGCACAATACCTAGTTGATTGTGACCAAAGTTCTTCATTCCTCAAATTTGGGTCACAATTCCCTATTAATTCTTACCCAAAACTCGCTATCCACTGATTTTGGGCATAATCCTTTTTTAATTCTTACCCAAATTCCAATCTCTACTAATTTCCGGTCACAATCCTTTTCTAGATTATTGAAAAGTGTTCTTTGAGGTGGTATTTCCTCTTATCAACACCAATTTTAGATATTAACAGGTTTTATTAAAGAGTTTATTTAATAGAAATCCATCGACCAGTACTAAAATGGTAAATCTCCATCATCTATGAGGATTGGAAAATTGTTTTGATATTTGGGGTGCTTAGTTATTTCTTCCTCTGATTCTAGTTCTTCTTTTGTAATTCCGTATGGAACACCATTTGAAGTATATCCTGCGATGAAGTAAAAAGTATCATCTTCATAATTCTCCACTACTTCTTTTCGTTTTCTATTTTCTTTTTGTTTTTGCCTAGCTATTAATGTTTGCTGGACTTGCTTTTTGTACGACTGTTTAAATTTATAACCCAATATTTCCAGCTCTGTAATTGCACATACTAAGTCTACACCAAACCAATTACTATAACCTTTTGCAATACTTTTCCCATCATACTGCTCTGTCCATTTTTTTGCATTTTGAAGTCGAGCTTTACGGTTATAACGTTTCCGTCTAGGCGTATTACTTGAATTTTTCTTACTTTTCGCCATACTTTATCCCACTCTTTTACATAAATTATTCCTCATCATCCTCTTCATCAATAACCCATCCAATCGTATAATAGGAATCCCATAAAGCTTCCTGAAATCCCCAGCCTTCAGGTGCTTCGGTCACAACGTTATATAATCTAGCAGAAAACGCCTTATACAATTCTTCATCCCAGTCGCATTCTTCAGCAACCTGATCAAACATTTTAATCATACTAGTGTAAAAACCTTCAGAAATATCCCCAAAAGAATTAGTAAATTCAACACCCTGCTCCACGTAAAAAAGCATAAGGTCAACAGTTCGTTTTTGATCATTGGTTGCCTTCTTAAAAGCATTAATTTCCTTTTTTGCCTCGGCCAATCGAAGTTTCCCATCTCCCCGATCTGGAAAAAATTCATTCTCTACCTTTTTTCGAGCCTGAGCAAACAGAGCCTCAATTGCTTCATCACCTAAAAATTTACTAGACAAGAAGTTTTGAACATCCTTATTATTCTTATACATTTCTACTATTAATTCAACTAACTCTTTTTGGTCATACTGTTTTAACTGTTTCTTTAAATCAGACACTTTGATTTTCACAATAATCCCCCACATTACCACTCTTTGTATTTACCATTGAATATAGAAGTACTATTAAATTATACAAAAAAATTTTTAGGGGTGGTAATTGAAATATGAACAATTATGAATAGTTCAGGACCAATACTTTCCTTATTGTTTCGCCAACCAATATATTCTTTCCCTTCAACTAAAAAAGGCAACCAAAATAGTCGCCTCGTTTACAAGATTTCATTTCTCTTCTTCAAATACCGATACAAAATAATACTAAAAATAGAACATAATACCCCACAGACCCCAATGAAGATAAATCCTGCTTGGAATCCTCTCATTAAGCCCATTTCGGTTCCTAGTAAACTGGTAAACCATCTTTTGAAAAATTCAATCAGCGCACCTAAGAATAAGTTGCTGATGACGACCACGATCCCCATAATGGTTACGGTGACGGTAATTGCAGCGTCAATTCCATTGGGATATCTTTTAGCCAGCAGAGCCATTACCGTCGGATAAACGGGTGCAATTCCAAACCCAGCAGCCGCATATAACCAAACCCCTGATGGGCCTAATAATGTGGCCAAAATGGTTGCAATCCCAGCGAGACCGGAAAAGACAATGATAGAAATCATAAATCCTATTTTGTCGGTTACAAATCCTAGAAGTAGCCTTCCCACCATAAAACAGAGAAAAAATATGGATAGCATACCAGACACCGCTGTAGAACTCCATTGGAAAGATCTCTCTAGAAAGTTAACAAGCCAGCCAGCAATTGAAAGCTCTACGATAACTCCGAACGATAGAATAATAATAATCAGCCAAGCTACCCGATCTCTTAAGAACATTTTAATAGGCAGGCGCTCGTGAGTAGTTGTTTTATCAACTGGAAGTGTACTAAAAAATGCTGGGATCATGGGGATGATACATAAGGAAAGCATGAGTAAATACATTCCCTGCCAGCCAAGCTCTCGACTCCCGATAAACGACATACCCATTAAACCCGCTGCCATTAAAGGGGCAGCCGTTGAACTAAGTCCATAAAAGAAATGCGATAGGTTCATCATAAAGCCCGTATTTTTTGTAAAAATCCTCGCAGCTAAAATGGCCAACGCAATTTCTAACATACCGTTACCTAAATACATAATGAAATAAGAAACGGAAAAAATGGCAAAATTACTAGAAAAGTAAATAAGAACACCTGATATCGCCATTGTTCCAAAGGCTATTAGACTCGTAAGCTTAATACCCGCTTTGGATGAAAAAGCACCCGTAAAGCTGCAAGCGATTAAAAACCCAATGGAATTAATGGCTAATAGAAAACCAACCTGCAGCTCATCGATTCCATAATCAATTTGCATTTGAGGAATTGCTGGTCCCTTAATATTTTCAGATAACCCAAAAACTAGATATCCTAGAAAAATAACAAAAAACGAAAGGGGTATATATTTCTTTACTGGTTGTGTTTGTGGTAATGTTTGCATAGTATAGATCCCTTCATTTGATTCTTAATACCAATTACCCTCTGAAACTGTAATGACTTGACCTCCGACTTGGAGAGAAAAGTGGTCAACGTCCTTTTTGGCATTTATCTTTAGTAACGATGGTCTCCCAATAAAAGCTCCTTGCTCGACACGATAGCTTATTTCATTGGAATGGAAAAAGTTATGTTTTAATAGATAACCAGCTAAATTTCCATTCGCACTACCTGTTGCCGGATCCTCTAGATACCCCGGTATAGGCATAAATAATCTCACATTTAGATCGTTTTCTGCGCTTTCCGTTTCCGTTGTGAAAACAAGTAAATTAACATCTTTCATATCCTTCAATATGTCTTCATAGGCTTGATGATTAATCTTGCATCGGCTCACAGAATCCAACGAATTCAAAGGGACAATAACACATGGTAATCCAGTTGATACCACTTGTATGGGGAAATCACAATTGACATCTTCTCGCTTTATTTGTAGTGCAGCTACAATTCTATCAATCTCAATATTAGTACCAAATTCAGGTTGGTTTTGGGTCATCCATGCGTATTGATCTTCAAAAACAACTGGTATTTGCCCAACTAATAAATTTAATTTAATCTCATTACTTTCTGACTGATTTAATAAGTTTTTGATGACATAGGCTGTTCCGAGTGTAGGATGTCCGGCAAACGGTAATTCAGAATCAGGTGAGAAAATTTTAACATCATATCCTCCATTATTCTGTAAACCTGACATAATAAAGGTTGTTTCCGAAAAGTTCATTTCTCGTGCGATTTTTTGCATTTCGGTTGTCTCAATATTTCTATCGGGAATAAATACAGCTAAAGGATTTCCCTCATATTTGTTTTCTGCAAACACATCTACAATATAATACTTCACCTTAATTCCTCCTTAGAATTGATTAACAACAATAGTCATATGGATGAAGCGGAGGATTTGCTGGAAGATGCCATTTTGGTTCATATAATGGGTCCTTCCAGTGCCAAGCCCCTAGTGCTGCAGCACATGCATCAATCATATGACTTTCTTAAGCAATATTTAAGGGGAGCTTCTTTACATGCTGCTCCCCTAGCCAATTTCTTATAAAACTTCTAGAAGACATTTCTTGTTTATACCTTAATACATATTCCATATCGCGATTCTTGAACCTATAACCGCTCCAGGATGCACTTCCACAATGGATATAGGGTTTTTACTCGTAAGATTTTCTATCTCCCTGGTAAGCTTAATACCTCTCAAGGTTAAGTAGACCATTCGGTTAAATGTAGGCGGCATGATGGAACCAGATTTCATCCCTATGGAAACAATAAACTGCCTCAGTTGTTTATCACCTAGTCTATCTCCCCCGCCATCCTGATATGACAAGGGAGCGTCCATACCAATAACCACCTCATCTAGTTGACTTTGTGCGTGAATTTCCTCTATAATCTCAAAATCCCCAATATTTCTCCTTAGGTTATCAAACGTTAATTCTCCATCTTGCTTTTCAAAGACCTCCATAACTGTATCCTTATGATTGCTTGGCCCAGATAAATCAATACCTATTACTCTCATAAACAATCTCGCCTTCTAATCGTCTGAGAATCTAGAAAAACCAATAGAGGATTCCGCAAGCTCCCTGTCCCATGCTTGTTTTTGCTGTTTATGCTGCAAAGCCTTCAAGTCCGTACATAAACGGGCAATATCAACCTTCTGTTCGTAATGCCATTCAAGGGCAATGGAAGTGTACAGCTCGTTAAGTTGGGCATAAGAGAAATCCTTAGTAGAATCGACTACATTTTGGATTTGTTCCTCTGAAAGAATTCTAGATATATTTTTCTTAACTAAATACTGATAGCGAAGCTCCTTCGTCGGCACTTTGATCTCATATGCACGATCAAAGCGTCCAGAACGATTCATCAACGCAGGGTCGATTTTTTCAGGATAATTTGTGGTCCCGATGATGAAGATTCCCTCTTTTGAAGTAGCACCGTCTAGTACGTTTAGAAAAACCGAGCGAACACTTGAGGGCATCGAGTCGATATCCTCAATCACCAACACCAATGGCGTTAGTTTTAATACTGATTTAAATACCTCTTTAATCGTATAGCTGGACGTGAATTCTGTGATTTGCCAATATGCCACCGGAGCATTGATACTGCTGGCAATGGATTTAACTAGCGTTGTCTTCCCGTTCCCAGGTTTACCGTAAAGAAGAATCCCACGTTTGTACGGAATGTCGTATAGCTTGAAAAACTCGCTGCTTTCAGAGAAGAACTCATCAATTGAGCGATAGATTTCTCGTTTTAGCGATTCTTCTAAAAAGACATCCTCGCGGCTTACCAATGTGGTAATGCTATCAATCTCTGTTTCCACGCCGTCTTCTGTATCGGTGAAAATGGTCACGTAGTTTTTAATATAGTCACGCTTTCTTTTTAATACATATTTAAGAAAAGAAACCAAACAAGCGTCATTTTTTGCAAAAATTAAATCACGCGTAGCTTCGCCATCACTTTGATAAATTTTCAACTTTGCAAGGGCAACCTGATAATTCGGATAATAATAAAGTCCATTCTCAATTCTTGGCTTAACAATTAACTCCATTGTTTTATCGGTATGGTTAGATGAAATGGTTTTTGTCTCGCCTTCTTTGTAAATATGAGAAATCAATTGGATTTCAGAGGATACCTCTTTCAAGTCTTCCTCAAGAATATTCCAAATTTCATTTGAAGTATCTTCATCTGAATATAGGAAAAAGTCGATTCCTACTTCTTCCATTAGCTTCTCTTGAAGCGTAGATACGATTTTGCCATAGTCAAAATAATACGGAAAAGACTTTCTTTCTATCACTTTTGTGTCAAATAGGACATGATTACTGTTCATTGAACTCTCCTTATTTTTGGACTACTTTTTAAACGCCTCTTTTATATCTTCAATAAGGTCATGCACTAGACCTTCTTGATACCCCGCCATTTTTATATTTTTTACCGCATTAACCACATCGATCAGCTCTGCTGATGATATAGAATCCATTTTTGTAATCCTGCTAGAAATATCTTCATCAGAGATTGTTTTTTCATAAGACGCTTTATCCATTCGCCAACAGGTAACCTGGTCGTTATATCGATCTTTTAGACGTTGCGCCATGGATATCCCCTCGGGGTCGATATCTCCTGAATAGAAGAGCTGGCAGCCTGATTCTATTAAAAAATCAAGCATAATCCAGCTGGCTGCTCTAAATTGTCCGTGAGTGCAAATGACAGGAGCATTAGCGACTTCATCAACAATAGTAGAACAAACACTCGAATTCTCTACAATCCACACTTTTTTACCATGGTTTGGCCATATACGTGTTATTTTCAGTAATTCTTTTATAGGCACATTCAAAACGGTGTCTGTATTAGCAGCAGCTTGCCAAACTGGATGAACTCCTGTTTCCCATTCCGCAAGTAAACCACGGCATGAAACAAAACTCCATAAATCGTCCCTCATCAGCCCATATCTGCTAAGTAAATCATTAAGTTCTTCTGTTGTTTTTGGCATACCTGAATCACGCATTCCATTCAGTTGTTGATCAACCTGCATACAATAACTGAGCAATCTTCCAGGTAATTGATTAGTATCGAAGAAATGCGGGTTTCCGGTTATCCTCTGTGAAAATAATGGCAATCGCTCGTACTTACTATTTTTACAAGGAAGATTTTGAAATGCTTTGAAAACAACATGTAATTTTTCCATTAACTCTTCTGAATTCTGCCGATAAAGAGCCCAGATCCAACGGGAATCTGAAGGCTTAGACTGAATCCAATCCCACCACCAGCTTCCCTCCGGATAGGTTAAACGTAAATCTTCAAAAAATATCTTTTCTTTCTCTTCCTCCAAACTGCTTTCTTCCAACTTTGTGATGATTGTTTCCTCTAAAACTTCCTCAAGCAGTTGAATAAGTGTATAGTCAGCAAACCCAGTCTGTGATAGTTCTTTTTCAAAGGCGACTAAAGCAACGGTTCCCTTTTGAAGAAGTACATCAACAGACTGACCTAAAAAACCTGCTATCGAATCTACTTCTGTATTTGAAAAGGATTTGATACTAACAGTACCGCCAATTCTGCCGAGAGATCGGTATTTTTCTTTGAAAAGGGAAAATAACTTTAAAAATCCAGGCTCCTCCCTAAACACCTGCACTCTCTCATTCATTGGTTACCAGCTCCTCAGCAGGTTCTTCATCAAACACAAAATTTCGTTGTTTCCCGTCCCATTGATAGCGAATAACGGTTACAAAGTCAGCATTCTTTGGTCGGACTAGTTCACAAATGGAAAGACTTGAAATGGTATCATAGTCCCCCCATAATGCTTGTGAATTCATAATATAATTAAAGCCAAGCTGTTCTACAACTTCAAACATATCGCGGATATTATTCTCATCTACTCCAGCAAATGCTTCATCGAGCGAAATAATATACGGCGCCATTGTACCTGCTTCTTTATATCGTGAATATGCCGCTGTAAATAGCGGAATGTACATAGCCATTGCCTTCTCACCACCGCTAAATTTAAAGAAGGCATTGTTTGTCAGTTCTCGTTTCGGTTCATTTACACGCCTGAACGAAAGAACAAAGGTGAACCATTTCCGATAATCCAACACTTCCTTTAACACTTGATGGAGTGTGGAACCTTCATTTCGTAACAAAATCAATTCCTTGGCTTTAGCGATTCTTGACTGAAAATGTTTGGTGATTGAGTTTAAATCATCCTCATTTAAAAATTTACTATTTCGTTGAAGGAGTTTTACTAAATCTTCCGTATCGAGTTCTTGTTCCGATTCAGCCGTTAATGGTTTCCAGGCAATCGAGAAGGTTAGACCAGATGAATTATCACGACTCTTCATGATTTTGTCCATCTCGCTCACCCATTTTTCAGCACGCTTGATTCGGTTCCTTAAGATGACCCCAACCGTATTGACGATAATATCTTCATAAAGTTGTCGATCTTGTTCGTCGAGCCAGCCCTTTTGGTCTTCTAGCTCTTTTTCTAATGAATTGTACACAAAATAAGGGCTTACTCGCTGGCCTTTATATTCCATCAATATCAAACGGCGGCTTTTGAGCTGATTCCATTCATTCATAAATGGTTCATAATAATCGCCCCATTCTTTAGAAAACCACTCAGGAACCTCTGTATCATCTGGGTATTCAAACATCCTGTACTCGGTTAAATATACCTGTTCATTAATAAATGCCTTTGTCAGCTGTTCATTTAACTTGGAACGATCTACCTTTCCTAAAACGGATTCCAGCTGCTTTAGAATTTTAGAAGGATCAATCTCATCGACTTCTACAAAACCACGGGTAATTTCTTCTCTGACCATTGCTTCCCATTCGCCCGCTATATTTTCCCAGAATTCAGCACTCGTTTTTGCCGTTACTAATTCTTTTTGACAACTCTCTTGTTTCGCTCTTTTTGTTGGGATGGTTTCAAGAAGATACGTGATTCCCTGTTCTGTTTCTTCCAGCTCTTGTTGCACCTGCTGGATACGAAGTCGTACTTCATCAATCCCTTTCAATTTCAATTGTTGCTCAATGGACTCAATTTCAGCTTTTTCTTTACGCAGCTGTGAATCCTTGATATTTTGATCTCCCTTTAGTTCATCCATTTCAATTTCCATATCAGATATCCGATGATGCAGATCCTCAATTCTTTGTCTAGCGAATAAACACTTTTGAAATAAATCCTTGAAGCGATAGACATGCTCACGATAGTTTATGCCAGCAATGACTGCAGCCCCTAAGACTTCTTTTGTTAAGGATATATTTAGGTGACTTCCCTCCTGATGGAGTTGAAGTTTAATAGCTTGGTGCTGTCCCAGTATCTTTTTCCACTGTTCATCTAACTGTAGCAGTACTTTTTTTTGCTCCTCCAATTGATGACCGTTTTTTTCAATCTGAACGTTCAATTCACTTAGTTCCTGGTCTGATGGCAAGATCTGCTTCCATTCCTCAGCATTCTTGAGATTCTCCTCGAACTGACGTAATTGACGTGTAAGATCTTCTAGTTGGAATTGGAGTTGCTCCAGCAATTCCTCGCATTCTTGGATTTTCTCCTGCTGATATCGCTTACGGGAAGAGCGACCGATAAACTTTGATGGTCCTTCGTTCGGAGCATGTCCGACTAAACAACCTAGAGAGTATGAACCATCCACATCCACATGAAACCCTGAACCTACTTGTTCAAGAGAAATACTTCGTAATACTTCATCAACCAGTTTATTTGAGACGGGACTGTCATCTTCTAAATCTGGACGCAAATAATCTGCTAATGTATAACCAAGTAATTGTGGATCCGGTCTAAAGACTCGATCATGGGTTGGTGAAATTGATTTTTCGGTAATCAAGCTATCCAATATTCCCGTTTGCTTTAAAGCGGACTCAACTCGTTCTTTCTGCTCATCTGTCACGTGGTCTTGGAATTCAACCGCCGCATAAAATGGAATAAAGTTTTGCCCTTCTTCCTTTAACTGTCCGCGGAATGCCTCTGTATCCTTCGCACGATCAGGATTAGGCATTTTCAGCGTCTTCCAGTGTTGGAGTTCTGCCTTTGCCTCTTCCAATTCCTGTTTTTTACCTTCGATAGAGCTTTCCATTAAGTTTTTCTTCGTCCGTATATCCGTAATGTATTCATTAATGGCTGCAACGAGGGATTCACGCACCTGGTCGTAACGATTCTCTTCGTACAATCCTTCAATTGATCGAGCGATTTCTTGGAGACTTTCATTTGAAAAAATAAGCTTTGGATGCTGTTCGATCCAAGTGAAAACTAGATGTTCCAACTTTTGCTTTTCTTCTGTAAACCATGCTCCTAAATGATCAAGATTCTTTCTTAATTCATCTACTTCTTTCTTTTTATCAGAGGATTGCCGCTGCAAACGGTTATGTTCTTCTAACAGGCGACATTCCTCATCAGCTAAACTTTTTAAACGGGCTAGTAATAGTTCATGAGCTCCAATTTCCTGGATCCATACCGAAAAATCAAACTCTTCGTTCTGATGTCGTTCGAAATCATGGACATTTACCTCATGCTGAGAGAAAGCTGCTTCTTCCGCATCAAATTGAAGCTCCTCACGCAAGTCTTCCATATCACTTTCATGCTGGCTAATCTCGTCTTGATTTTGCTCACGTTCCTGCCATAGAAGTTTGTACTTACCATTTTTGGTATCCCATTTTTGTTGTAATGAGCTAATTTCACCAATTAATTTCTTTGTGTTGTCAATTTTCTTTCTCTTTTCCTCTTCAAGACTCCAGACCTCGTGTTTTTCAAGTCGCTTTCTGTCCTCTATGGCCACTTCCTTTTGCTGGAAATAGTCCTGCTTCTGTCTTTCATGCTGTTGAATCTCCAGGACCAATGCCTCTTCTTCAGCAGTTAATCCTTTTACTAAATGGTCAGCCTCCGTATATCTTTTTAAGGCATTCTGCCACTTCGCAGTACGTTCAGCCAAAATAAATTCATTGTAAGAATGGTATTGATTGACCAGTCTATTACTAGATGCAAATTCTCGCTCTAACTGTTCAAGCTGCTGCTGAGTTTGATCCATACTTTCAATCGTATCCGAAAGATGTCTTAGTTCATCGTCGGTCAAGGGTGGCAAGGCCGATTCCAATATTTCATAAATAACAGTTGGTTTAAAATCCTTGGAGAGTTTAGGACTCCGTAATTGGATGAGCAACTTGATCAAATCTTCATAAGCTTCACTTGATTGAAAGCCAAAAATATATTTATTGACGAGCTCCATGTATTCTCGCTGTGAATGAACGACATATCCTCCATCACCAATGCGATTTTCCAACTCTTTTGCAGAAAAAGGAACTCGGTCTCCCAACTGGGAATGTGCTAATTCAAAATCATGTTGTATTCTTCGATTATCGGTAAGGATAAAATACCAGGATTTGATCCCTTTATTTCTCTTCGCCTGCATACCAATTCCAGTTGTAATATAGCGATCTACTCCTGCTTTTTTGTATTCAATAAAAAGATAACCCGTTCGCTCATCACGATCGACTACCTCTTTTTCCCCAAGCAGATAATCTTCCATTCTACGAGCTTTTGATCCAAATGGATCAAGGCGATCAGGAGACTTTTTTCCATCTAGTAACACCGGCAGAAAGCTCTGCATCGTAACCGATTTTCCCGAGCCATTTGTCCCCCTTAGAAGAAGTTTTCCATCTGAAAAATGAAAAATTTCATCATCGTAATACCAGAAATTTAATAACCCTGCCCGATTCATCACCCAATTTGACTCTGTCATCATTCATTTCCTCCTGTTTGAAAATCGCCAGGATATTCACCCGTCATGACTCCGATTAACGATTTTATACGAATAATAAAAGTATCCTTATCCACTTCCACCATCATCCAATCTTTCATGGCACGAAGCAGCTCTAGTCGAATTCCACTCGTACTCATATCCCGAAAATACTTTGCCCATCCTAACCCATATTGCTCGCGCAAATCATCGATTACTTGTTCAAATTCTCCTTCTGTCATCAGCATTTCCCCATTTTCATTCGCTTTAAATCGCTCAGGCTGCCCATGAAGATATTTTGATAGCTGAAGAATGATATCTGTTGATGCCTTGGAATTAGGAAAAACTTGTTGATATTGCTTTGGCTCTGCTATCGATAAAAAAGCAGTATTTTTATAGACATGAAGCTTGTAATCACTATGCTTTTCAATATCTTCTGCTAAGCGGTTGCGATAGTTTCGTATATAGAGAAAGTCAGGATCTTGCTGATCTTTTCTGTGTAATCCAGGTGAAAAGAATAGTTTACGGTATACCCTTTTCCGTCGTTCATCCTCTTGAGTCAATTTCCAATCTTCTTTCAGTAATTCACTCCAATGGTGATAACTGGAGAAATCTTCAGGATAGGTTCTCATGAAGTAACGGCTATAAGTGGTAGCTTCATACAAAACCTCAGAATCTGCATTTTGGTCAAAACGTCCAATATCCCCATCAATTGTTTTAATTAGCTGAAATTCCATTAACACTTTCACAGCCCGAACTAATGATTTCCTGTGGGTATACAATGTCCAATCAAGTGGAAAATCTCCTGGATAATCAGCTTGAATCTCCTGACATAGGTCTGAGAGCAGGAACTGTTCCTCTACCGCTTTCCCCTCTAAAAATGACAACGCGCAGCAAAAAATCGCATAGTCCATCGGTTCATGAAAATCTTGAATTCCCATCCATGCCTCAGGCTCCACCGGTATTTTTTCTAGTTTAATAAAATGTTGGTGGACGATTAGACGCAAGCCAAACTTTTCATCCATATACCTGCGCAGTACTTTTTCTCTTTCACGGATCAATTGATACCATTCAGGTTGTTCAGCCCGCAAAATCCAATAATGATGAAACAATATGTCCATCCCCTGGATCGCTTTTTCATCGAATAGTTGTATTTGTTCCATTTAATCACCTCTGTTCTTCAAACACGAATGTAGCGTCCGGCATGAATAAATCTCCATCTTCCGCTTTTAATAGGACGGTGTGTTCTTCAACAATCATGACCTTTACATGTAGCCCGTAATCGGTTTTTACAACACGATTTTTGCTCGCCATGGATTTTCCTATCCAGCTTAATAAAACCTTCCGGATGAACGGTTCAACTGATGATAAAGTAGAGATCGTAATTCTGCCTTGGTTCATATACTTTTCTATTAATTTTTTCTCATGTTCTCGTTCTCTTAAATATTGCTCCCGCTGTTCTTTTTTCTTTTGCTCATTTGAGTTAAAAGAACCTGGCTTTGTTTTTTCACGGTAGCGCACCGTTCTTGGTTTGATAGTTAGTTCTGTTGGCGCCTCATCCCATGTATCAACGTGCAGATTTTCAGTAGTAGCTTCTTCCAGCTGGAGATGTTGAATGGTCATGGAACCAAATACTACAGCGGATAGTTTATGTGCTTCTTCATTATCCCTGCATTCCTCAAACCATTTGGACAATTGCAGGTAGTCTTTTTTTCGACTACGAAAATGCTGTTGTCTTTCACCTATTCGCTGCACGTATCTTGTCATTCTACGAATCATTTCGTTTGTTTGCCATTGAAGAATCTCAAGTTCACTTTGCTGGACAGCTGAGCCTAAAAACCACTGCCGTAAGGAGAACCAATACTCCTCATATTCAGTAAGCCAGTCAACAACGGAAGATGACACATCTTCAAGACGGGGAATGGATCCGCGATGCTCGATTAATTTTTGAAAATACTTGCTCAATCGTTCAGAAGTTAATTCCGTTAATAAATGTTTGATTTGCAAAGATGTTTTTTGCAAGGATACGATAAAATCTCGTAGATAAGTTGTAAACTGATTCTTATAGACTAGAAATGCTTCCGTCTGCATACGTTGATCAGTTTGTTCGCTATTTATATAGGCAATATAATCGGCAGTACTCGTACGTATTGTTTGGAAATAGCGAAAAACATCTTCCCAAATCCGTATATATTCTTCTGTTGATTTGTTTAAGTCATGATTCAGTTCATTTTGAAGGGTGGTTAACGCTTGGTACAGCCGATCAAACTGGGAACGTTCCAGCGACCCTTGGAATGAATCACCTAATTTTTCCAGATTAACAATCATTCTCTCAATTTCAACTGTATAGGGTGTGCATTGATAGCGGAATCGTTTTTTCTTATATTCTTCTATCGTTTTCGCATTGGTCATGTCTTGTCTTGCTATTAGATTATTCCATTTTACTAACTGTGCTAGTTGTTGATGAAGCTGTTCCTCTTGGTAATCAGCGAATGTAGGAATGGAACGCATGTATTCCAATAACTCTTCTGGTGCAATAAAATCTCTCATTCTTTCGTGTTGGTGATAGAAATATCGTAGAATAGTACGATAGTGTGCAGCAGAATCAGCTGTTAGATAGCTTGTCTCAACTATTTTTTTCATCGTTGAATCCAAAGGTCATCATCCTTATATTTGTCTAGTATAACTATTGTATATTATTGATTTTAGCATTAAAATGTAAAAAATATACTATTATAGAATATATGCTTCTTTCCCGACTAAACAAAATGATCCTTGGATAGTTTTTTATCCAAGGATCAAAATCTTCTTATAAGAATTCCATTTATAATTAATGTAAAATATTGTAATAAATAACAGTAGTTTCAAGTTTTCCTTCACCAGAAAGGGCAAAGTTAGGGACTTTCCCAGCCTGAATATAGCCAAGTGATTGATATAGAAGATTGGATGGGTCCCCTTCTCTTGTATCAAGTACGAGTAAATTCCTTCCTTCCTTAATCGCTCTTTCTTCCGCTGTGTTCATTAAGAAACGCGCAACCCCTTTACGTCTAGCATTAGGGCTTGTCATCAATTTTGCAATTTCAGCTCGATGAAGTCCATTCTGCTTGGTACATAAATGAAGTTGGATGGTACCAACGATCTCATTATCTATTTTAGCAACATATAAAATAACATTGGGATTTAATACAGTTTGCCAATAATGTTTCGCATCTGGTAGCTTCATAGGGGGTAAAAAGCCAATTGAGGCTCCATCATCTACCACCTTTACTAAAAGTTCAGAGAGTGGGACTATATAAGCCTCAATAGATTCAAGTTCTTCAATGTTCAACACTCTAAACACCTCCATTAGAAAAATGGGTAGATTCATTCAAATAGTATATAGTGCTTGTTTACTCAAAAATAGTGTTAATATAATGAAGATTATACTTTGGAAAATAGGAGTTGCCAATGATTTTTAATTATGAATCTAAAAATCAACTGAGGAAAATGTATTTTGGAGCTGTTGTTCTCACTATTTTGCTGGGACTAGCCTCTAGAAAATACAGCCATTTATTATTCTCCTTTTTTGCAGAAAATGCGGGTGATGCTCTATGGGCAATGATGGTCTACTTTGGATTTCGTTTCTTATTGGTGAATAAAAGTATGATAACTGCCTTCCTTCTTAGTTTTCTGTTCAGCTTCGGTATCGAATTCAGTCAGCTGTATCAAGCAAATTGGATGAATCAGATTCGGGGAACGCTGGTGGGAGCATTGATATTAGGCAAAGGTTTTCTTCATGTGGATTTAATTCGATATTCAACAGGAATTGTCATTGCCTATAGCTTAGATTGTTTAGTAAGCATAAAAAAACAGAAGAACAAATAATTCAATGTTCTTCTGTTCTGGATTTAAACTTCTTCATAATATTTTTAACACGGGAGGCAGATTCGATTTTACCCTCCTCTAAAAGCACTTTATGAATCTGTTTTAGCTCTGTTTTCTTTTTATCTATATTTTTTAAAAGTAATTTATACTCTTCATCGGATTCAATTTGATTTCCGTATCGAACTCTTTCGTAGACAGATTGGATTAACTCGTCCTCATTCACACCTACTCTCCTGAACCATTCCCCAATCGTTTCAGATGAATTTCTTCTTAGCTGCAGCTTTTCCGCTAGTTTTTCGAGGCGGTAAATTTCTTTTCGGACGCGATAGGAAGGCTGTTCTCCAATCTTTTTATTCTTGGAAGAACTCGTTCTCTTTTCTTCTTCATCAAAAGATGATGTAGTGTAAAAACCATGTTCAGTAGAATTTAAAACCTCTGTACTTCCCTGGAATTTTTTGTAAAGAAAAATAAATAATAAAATACAAAGTATCATGAACCCTGCAATGTACAAGAAAGTAAAATCCATATCCAACTTTGCAGCCAATGTAGATTGATCTTGAATGAAACCAGTATTCTCAGAATTATCTGGAGTCTGTTCATTTTGATTTTGAGAGAATGGATTCAGTTCTCCAGTCAACTCATAATTTCCAGCCCAATTAAACAAGGGAGACATAAAAAAGGATGCTGCAAATACAGCGATTTTTAGGATTGTTACAACCACCCATTTAAAGACATCCTTCAAGGCAGCTAGCAGCAGACTTATTGTAACCATTATACCCAATAACCAAAGGAAATTTTTTAGCAGGAGACTTTTTAGCACTTTGTTCCCCGTCACTGAAAGCCAGTTAATCAAGAATCCTCCAATAATAATAAAAGCAAGGGTAAGTGTTAACATAATCAACAAAGTATTTTGGTCAGGATAATCCTGCATATAAGCGAAAATGAGTAGGGTGAAGCCTAAGAATACAGTCAAAAACAAGCAAGGTCCTGTTTGCACACTATCATATTCGCTATTCATGACAGTCGTTCTCCAATAGATCAATATCGATAATACGATAACAAACATAATTGGTAAATCAACCAATAAACCGCTAACTATCAACAATGGTAAGACAATGACAAAATATAACAATCTGCTCTTCTCCTGGTAGGTATGCATCAGGAAAATAAATAGATAGGTTGACGGAATGGCCAACACAAGAAAAAATAGGAAAGGTATTTCTTGTCCTTGAAATGTAAAATAAAAAGCGATGACAAGGCTAGCTAAAAAAATTTCAATGGTTTTATAATAAACCATATACAAAACATTACTTTTCATGAAATCATCCCCCTTTTTGGGGAAAATGATTTCTTTACAATGGAAGCACTTTGTTCATTTACCATGAGTTCGTAAATACTTGTACCTTTTTCGGCAATCTTCCTCAATATATCCCTTTTTTCAGGAGCGTATTGACCAGCTAGCAGAAAAAACGGCTGCGATTCTAAATGACTTGCATAGTAGGCGAGCATTTTTTCAAAAGGATAAACAGAGGTATGCACATCAATAAGAGCGATGGCTTCCAGAACCTTTTGTAAATGCTCTTTGCCAGTCCCTGGCATTATATAGTAAAAAGGTGTAGTACCTGCGTGACGAATATTAATACAAACGGAGAATGGGATATTCTGTTTTACATAGAAATAGGCAAGATCAGCAACTCCACTTAAAATTTCTTCGAGATGATCGGTTATAAAAGAGTCATCGCCAATATTGATCGCAATATTCCACCCATTTTCTGTCACTTTATCATAGAGCTTCGTTTGCAGCGATTGTCTGCGCGCACTTGCCTTCCAATGAATTCTATTAAAACTGTCACTATAGTGGTATTCTCGTGTTCCTACAGGTGAAAGTGTGTCCTCAAAAAGAGAGAGTGAAACAGGTGATTCGCCTTGCTTGCTGGTAAGTAGTGATTGTTTATTGTGTACGTTCAATGTTTTCGGATAAACAAGTGCTTCTTGCATCGAATGGAAATTTTTCTCTAATATAGTTTCACCTAAACCAAAGAAGTGTGGAATCATTAACTCTATTTTACTTATTCTGGAGGTCCCTCTCTTTTCAGCTGTAAATGGGATAGTCACACTCATTTTTTGCTTATAGCTGATTGAAAATGGGACGGTAACCTCATAGATGGAAGACTTCTTATTGGCAAGTTGATCATGTGGTGTTACAGAATCATGAAAGGAAACACTCAACCTCGCCTTCATAATGGGAACACCTTTATTATGGAAATCGAGTACCCATTCACCCTCCTCACCTGGAAAATACTTCTCTCTTACTTTCTTATTATCAAATAGTAACCCCTCTCCCACCTTTAACTTATATAGATGATTGAAGGAAAGAAGCATAACAATAAAGACGCCAACAAAAAAAGCCAGCCAGGATTGGAAGAAAAAAGAAGCAATGCATATAAAGAATGCAAACGCTCCTGTTATTGGCAGATAGTTGTTCTCAACACTATATTTTTTCCATTGCATCATCAATACGTACCCAACTCTACAGGTACAGGGACTGCTTCCAATACTTCCCTAAGTACACGTTCAGGAGACCTTGTAAACGAGGCTTCGGTTGATAATATAATTCTATGACCTAACACATAGGGGACCATCTTTTTGATGTCTTCAGGAATCACATATTCTCTTTTTTCTAAAAAAGCTTGGCCTTGTGCTGCTTTCATCAACGCCAACGCACCCCGTGGACTTACACCTAAATCAATTTCAGGATGCTGTCTGGTCTCTCTTACGATATGGAGCAAATAGGATTCAACTGTATCATTGATTTTGATTTGTTGAACCAGCGCCTTCACTTTTTTAATTTCTTCATGAGTTAAAACAGCATTGGTTTTAAGACTGCCCCCAATCCCTCGTGCTTGCTTTAATATTTCTTTTTCACTTTCAAGGCTGGGATATTCCATCGACAATTTCATAAAGAAACGGTCCATTTGGGCGACTGGAAGTGAGAAGGTTCCTTGCTGTGCTTCAACCGGATTCTGGGTAGCAATAACCATAAATGGGTCATCAACTTTGACACTGATTCCATCAATCGTCACTTGTCTCTCCTCCATGACTTCAAGTAAACTGGATTGTGTCCTTGGTGTAGCACGATTAATCTCATCTGCAAGCACAATATTGGCAACG
This sequence comes from Neobacillus niacini, assembly GCF_019749295.1. Taxonomy (GTDB): domain Bacteria; phylum Bacillota; class Bacilli; order Bacillales; family Cytobacillaceae; genus Neobacillus; species Neobacillus niacini_D. The sequence continues at coordinate 106,625 of NZ_JACWFG010000015.1, read as the reverse complement.
ATAGGACCGGTTCGAAGTTCAAACTCCTTTATTTTAGGGTTGAAAAATTGAATTCCCGTTACATCACTCGGCAGAACGTCTGGGGTAAATTGAATTCTTGAGAAGATTCCATTAATACTGCTGGCAAATGATTTAGCAAGCATGGTTTTACCAGTACCCGGTACACTTTCTAGCAATATATGTCCATTAAATAGGAGAGATATAGTAAGAAGTTCAACCTCCCGATCCATACCCACCATAACCTTTGAAATTTCTGACTTTACCCTATTTATATAATCCAACGTTCCTCACCTGCTACCTTCATAATGTTTGAATGAACATTCATTTTTATTGTAAAAAAATAAACAGTTATATTTTACTATAATCTATTCTTTTAATTTTGAAAATATTTAAATACATCAACTATTTTTTCTTTAAGAATGGCTCTGTTATTATTCATTGTTGATTTTCGTGTAGGGTTGAGAATTCATAGACGGAGAATTTCCGTCTATTGTTTATAAAGGAACCTAAGAGCAGATATAAGCGGAGATATTCCGCTTAACTGCTCTAATTAAGACAAATTATAAGGAAATAGATACAATAAGCGGAAAAACTCCGTCTGTTTTTAGAAAATATGATTATTTCCCAATTTAAACGGTAATTCTCCGCTTATTTTCCCAACATAGTGCAATCATCATTCAGTTTTAATAGAGCCATAAGAATAAGAAAGCGAACTCATGTATAGAGTCCGCCACATTGGATTCATCCATAGCTTATTGACATACGCCTAACGGGTTTCCATCTGGATTATAAAAGGTAAAAAACTAGTATTGCCGTCTCCTCCAATAGGACCTACTTCTACGAAAGGCTAGGATCTTTTACCGGAATAAAGACACCTACCATCCCCTTTAACAGTGGTTTTGTCATAAGGTTTCCTCCTTACATATGGATCATAACTATTATACTTCGATAAAATTAGATAGAACCCTTTTATAAAGTATATCTTCCTTTCTATTAGATATGTGCGCAAAAAAATAGGCTGCCGCAGCAACCTTAACTTCATTTTCTTAAGCGTATTTTATGCCTGCAAGCTTGATGTTATTACTATCACTAGATCCGCAAGGTGTTACGGCATATGTCATTTCGCATTTTGGGCAATTCATAATGACTGTTTCTAATGAAAAGATTTCACCACACTCACAGTGAATCTCATGCGCCACTGTTGGTGCTAGTTTCTCTTTCCCTTTGCTTTTAACATGATCAACGATATCTTTTCCATCTTTAATATGTGATGAACAACCACAGCTCATATTGTAACCTCCAAGGATGTATAGATTATAGTACTTAGTAAATTAACAATAACATAGATATATGGACTACAATCCTTCTAAAATCAAACAGATTATGAATTTTATCAATCTCAGAATAAAAAAAGAAGACTTCTAAATTAGATGTCTTCTTTGGAATGTAATGTAATTTAATGTACTCGTATCATTTCAAATATATCTTCATCATGATGAACTCTTGTATGCTTGGATTCAATCCGCTCAAACTCTTCTATCTCTTCATTATACATTGACTCGCCAAACCACCAGTTTTTGAATTCAAGAAATAATTCTGTCAGCATCTTGATTTCCTCCAGTTACGGTTAATGAACTGCTTACACTCATATTATACATGTGAACAGCTTCACATAAAAGCGCTTCCATAATAGGCGGAATAGGAAAATAATAGTGAATAATTAGAAAATAGTGGGAGTTACAATGGCATGCGATAGTGAATTAATTGGATTCCCATTCGTATAAAATATCTGCTAGATTCTCTTCATTTTCATGCCCTCTGCCAATCACTTTAAATCCATGTTTTTCATAGAATCGTTGGGCAATCTTGTTAACTTCAAACGTATATAAAGTCAATCTTCCCTTTGAATTGCGTTTTGCCTTATCTAGTAATGTTTTCCCTAGGCCAATTTCTTGGTAATCATTATCAATATATAACTGGCTTATCTCGCTGTCATTATACGCAATCATTCCTACAACTTTATAATCCATTAATACTAATTCAATTTGAAATTGTTTAGCCAAGATAGTATTTAGGAAGTTTACGTGATTTTCAAAACTGTGAATTTCTTTCTGACCAATAGCACTTTCTTTGCTCTCTCTCCACATTTGCACGATTTGTTCGGCATACTTTGGGTCATATTCAGTAATGATGATTTTGTTTTTCTGCATATCAATATCTCCTCAATTTAGTTGGGGAACGCCAACATGTTCCCCTTCAATTATTTATTCTCTACAGCAGCGACTGCCTCAAGTTCTACTAATTGATTACGATATCCCAATACTGTAACCCCTGATAATGTACTTGGGACATCATGGGCGCCAAACTCTTTTCTTATTGTTTCCCAAGCGGTCACCAAATCAGCCTGGTTTTGAGTGGCTACGAGAACTCTAGTATAGACTACATCCTTCAACGTGGCGCCGCATTCTTTCAATGCCTCTTTCAAATTCTCCACACAAAGGTTTGCCTGAAGCTCATAATCACTAGATTCAGGAACGACTCCTTCATTCGTTAAGGGACATGCTCCCGCTAAAAATAATAAATCCAACCCAGCAGGCACGCGGCTAGCATAGGCATAATCAACTTGAGCTAACTTTGTAGAATGAATGAGTGATATTTTTTTATCCATTGTATTCCCATCCTTTTGTCTTTGGACTTTTTTTGCTTACTATTCTTTAACGATTATATCAAGTTTTAAAGAAAACTCGAAATAATAATATAATTCAAGTATTGAATTTTCTCCGGTCAGAATATCTTCAATATTAGGTGTTTTATTTTAGGAGGGCAAAAATGAAGGCAATCATTACTAAAAAATATGGTCCACCTGATGTCCTTGAATTAACAGAAGTTGAAAATCCTATTCCTAACGATAACCAAGTATTGGTTAGAGTTCATGCTGCATCCTTGAATTATGGAAACCTAGTTCTATTAAAAGGAAAGCCTTTCTTAGCTCGCTTCGCTTTTGGTCTGCTAAAACCAAAATACTCTATACCAGGTGGTGACATTGCAGGACAGGTGGAAGCTGTGGGTAAGGATGTTACCCAGTTTCAGATTGGCGATGAAGTTTTTGGGGACCTATCAAGTTGTGGTTGGGGCGGATTTGCCGAATATGTTTGTGTTCCTGCTCATGCTTTAGCTTTAAAACCTTCCAATCTTTCCTATGAGGAAGCCGCTGCCGTGCCAATGGCTGGTGCCACAGCCTTACAAGGATTACGAGATAAAGGCAACATTCAACCTGGACAAAAAGTATTGATTAATGGAGCTTCTGGCGGTGTGGGTACATTTGCCGTTCAAATTGCGAAATCATTTGGAGCACAGGTAACAGGTGTGTGCAGTACGAGAAATTTAGAGATATTACAATCATTAGGAGCAGATTATTCCATTGATTATACCAAGGAAAGTTTTACGAATAACAATCAGAAATATGATCTTATTGTTGGGGTTAATGGACATCAATCGATTTCAGATTATAAGCGTACATTAGCTCCTAATGGCACTTTTGTTCACATCGGCGGTTCTGAGTCTCAAATGTTCCAAGCAATGCTCCAGGGTCCTTGGATAGCAAAAACCTCAAATAAAAAAGTGGGCACTTTTTTACAAAGACAAAATCAAAAGGATTTGAACGCTTTAAAGGAACTTGTTGAATCTGGGAAAGTAAAACCAGTTATCGATAGAAAATATAAGTTGAGTGATCTTTCAGAAGCGTTCAGGTACTTTGAACAAGGGCATGCACAAGGAAAAGTGGTTATTAAAGTAGGAGGAATATAAAATATTTTCAAATTCTCTTATCACTGATATAATTTAGCCCATACTCAAATTTAGGGGTGCAAGATGTGATAAGATTTGCAAATGAAGAGGATTTACAGAATATATTAAATATCTATAACGATGCAGTCCTAAATACGACTGCTGTTTATACGTATAAGGCTCAAACCCTTGAAAGCAGACAGATTTGGTACAAACAAAAAATGGAAGAAGGTTATCCTGTAATTGTGTATGAACTGGATCATAAGGCCGTTGGATTTGCCACATTCGGCCCCTTCAGGCCATGGCCAGCCTACAAATATTCGATTGAGCATTCCATTTATGTAGATCCAAATTATCAGCGAAAAGGGATTGCCACTTCCTTATTGAAAGAAATCATTGCGATTGCCAATGAAAGGGAGTATAGGACATTAATTGCCGGAATCGACGCAGCAAATGAAAAAAGTATTGCCATGCACAAGAATGTTGGCTTTGAACATTCAGGAACGATTAAGGCAGCAGGCTATAAATTTAATAAATGGCTTGACCTGGCTTTTTATCAATTAAACCTTAACGGACCCAAAAATCCAGTAGAAGAATGATATAGCAGCAGTCCACCCCAAAGCTTGTGCTTTGGGGTTTACGATTATGTCCCCTTTTATAGCCAACATTCAAAATTTTGATAAGTAACAAACGCCTAATACCATGATTAGTCTCTGAAAGATAGTCCTTCTTCCTCCAAAGCTAACCTGAGTTTGGGTAAGGAAGCCGGTCCCATTCCATGAAATTTTAATATCTCCTTTTCACTACACGTTGATAGCTTCTGTAAAGAGGTGACTCCATTGTGTTCCAATGCACGTCTTGCAGGTGCTGAGAGCACTGTAAGGAACCCACTTTCAGGTTTTCGTTCTGACTCACATGTCGGACAGCTTGGACAATCACTGCTTTTGTAAAATTTGTGCCCTTTTTTGCAGATTTTCAAATTTTTATCAGAGGCTTGCATTCCAACACTCCTTTTTGGTTGAAGGTTATTTCCTTACTTAATTTTAGAGTAATTTTTTCAAAATTGAAATAAACTCAACTTTCTATGAAAATTAGAATTTAGATAAATTAAGATATTGAGCTGAATTCAAAGGAGAAAACGTACTTAATGTCGAAATACTAGTTAAAGGGGTTGGCCCAATGAATAAAATAGGTTTATTAAAAAATCTGCGTAATGCTAGTCGAAGTAATTTGTTTTCAACTGAGATTCCTAAAGCTTCAAAAGAGGATGAAAAAAAGATTGAAGGTTGGGTTGGAGAGTTAGAAAGTGAAGGAAAAATTAAGGTAAGAGAATGTGTTCAGCGAGAATACTCCGTTTATTTACATGGAATAATTAAGTATGCATCCGAATAATCGGATGCATCTTTTTGGTTTAATCATGATTTCCTTCAGCAGCCATTGCTTCTGCTTTGGTCCTATGAACCGTACCAAATGGATGTTCAGCCGGTGCATAAATGGAATATAGTTTCAGAGGGGTATTTCCTGTATTGGTTACATTATGCCATTTCCCAGCAGGTATCATAATGGCAAAATCATCCGAAACTTGTGCTTGGAAAGTTAAATTATCTTGTGTGTCACCCATTTGAACGATTCCTTCCCCCGCTTCCACACGTAAGAATTGATCCGTATTTGGATGATTTTCTAAACCAATGTCTTCCCCAACATTAATACTCATTAACGTGACCTGCAAATGCTCCCCTGTCCATAAGGCTGTACGAAATGTATTGTTTTGCTGTGTAGCATCGTCAATATTTACGACAAATGGTTCTTTTCCATAATCTTTTATGTCAATGTTTCTTGCTGTATTAAAGGATTGCCAGTATCCGTATTGGTTTGCATAATCTAACTCATTTTGATATCCCCCATAAATAGGGTGTCTATAGACATTATACGTTGGGACATTGTAGTAATAGGGATTGGAATATGGATAGGGATATGAATAAGGTACATAGTACATTTTGATCATTCCTTTCAAATTTTCATCACGATATCCTATTCACCTATTAATGAAATGTTATAATTTTTGATTTTACTATTTTTTTAACAGATTTATGATTTTTTAGTCAATATAATAAGGCTTTATTTTGCTCCTCTAAAGAAAAAAGACAAGAACATCAAACTTCTTGTCTTTTAAGGATAAAATTATGCTTTTTTAAGTGAAATAACAAGAGCTAACAACCCTGCAATTAGAGCTGCAATCGATACATACAGTGGAGCATTCGAAGGGCTAGTTGTTTCTTTCACTTCTTCGTGGGTTTGCTCCTTTTTGTCTTCCTCTTGTGTAACAGGACTATGGTGTTCGTCAGAACCGTCAGCTGGTTTTGGATTAACAATGGTCACTGAAGCAGGTTTTTCTGCATCTTGTGCACCCAACCACTCTACTACGCTTCCATCCTGGTAAATCTGGTAAGCCTTCCAAACAATTTCAGTTGCACCGTCAGCTACTTTTCCTTGCATGTTAAAATGCCCGAACTCTGTAGGTGCTAGGCCGCTACCTTCTGCAATCCATGTTACACTTGTTATCTTATCTGAACCATCTCTTTCTAGCTCATATTTCCAGCCTGGCTTTGGTTCAAATCGAGTGATATTTACATCTGGTGAAATTACGACTTTTACTTGCGTAGTCGATACTGATTCATTCTCAGATGGAACTCTAACGGTGAATACTTCATAGCTTCCCTGAGTTGTTTCCTTAGGCAGTACCGTTACATGAGCACTTGCAATCCCAGCAAAAACGGAAAATGCAGCGAGCATTAATACCAATGAACTTATCATTTTTTTCAATTTAGAAATCTTCCCTTCCACTATTTACCTATCGCTTCTTCCGAGTGAACATCAAAAGAACAATACCAAATATAACGATTAAAATAATAAAAACTGTAATTAACATACTGTTATTATTTTGTTCATCATTTTCTTCTGATGTATCAGAAGCGATATTTTGTTCATCCTTCATGGGTTCAATTTGATTTTTTTCATTTTTATCTTCTTTATTTGCTTCAGTTTCCTCAGGTGTATCTGGTGTAGGTTCTGGCCCATTTTGAGCCATCTCAACTACAAAATTGATTTCACCTTTTATCGGATGACCATCTTCCCCAACAATTTTCCATTGAATTATGTATGATCCATTTTCTAATGGCTTTGCAATTGTCCCAAGTAATTGCTTATTTTCAACTTTGATGTCCTCTAATGGGATGACATTTCCATCCTTCACCAAATCCATGGTGCTTAATACCTCAATCGGGGTACCAAAAGTAAGGATAATTTGTTCAAGATCCTCTTTTACCACTTGTCCTTCTGCTGGATTGGAAGAGGATAAACTTGTGTGTGCATGAACAAATGAAGGTAACAGTATCAAAGTACAAAACAAAATTAAGATGATTTTTTTCAAGATATGACTCCTTTCAACCTGACTCATGTAGGTCTAATTTTTCATTCGTTAATTGTGTTAAAACCCACACCAACTTACTCATATTAACACTATATTTATGTGTTTATTAATGCTAGGACACAATTTCATAAAGTTGTCACAATTACAACGAGGATTAAGTCCATTATCGGACTCTTCAGTAATTAGTTCACCTTATTTATTTCAGATATCAGTAATTGAATGGCTTCACCCTTCTTAGAATCTTTCATATTCTTCTTGAACTTATTACTGTTAGAGTGGACGTTATCTACATATTCCATCAAGGTTTTACTAGTAAGCTTCTCTTCTTCAAGAGTTAGGGAGTATCCCTTATCTTGAAATGCCCGTGCATTTAAAATCTGGTCTCCTCGACTTTGATCTAAACCTAATGGAATAATAAGCATAGGAATATTTAGAGCTAGAAATTCAAAGATTGCATTTGAACCGCCCCTCGTAATAACCATCTCAGTAGCAGCCAATATATCTGATAACTCATCATGTACATATTCAAATTGTCTATACCCAGGATAATTAGCTAAAGAATCATCTCTATTATTTTTTCCGCATAAATGAACAACCTGGAAATGTTCAGTTAGTTCTTTCAACGATTCTCGGACTACTTCATTTATTTTTCTAGCACCTAAACTTCCACCCATAATCGTTATAATTGGACGTTTTTTATCGAATCCTAGAAACGCTCTTCCTTTTTCTGCGGAACCGCTTAAAATCTCCTTTCGAATCGGAGAACCGATAGCAGTTGTTATCAGTTCGGGAAAGAATGCTTTTGTTTCTTCAAATGAGGTGAAAATCCTTGTTGCAAATCTTTGAGAAATTTTATTAGCTAATCCTGGTGTCATGTCACTTTCATGTATAAAAATAGGGATACGTAAGGACTTAGCAGCTAAGATGACAGGAACTGACACAAACCCTCCTTTAGAGAAAAGTAAAGTAGGTTTTATTTTTCTAAGAATCCTTCTTGCTTCAAAACAACCTTTTATCACTCTAAACATATCAATAAAATTTTCAAAATCAATATATCTTCTAAGCTTCCCACTGCTTATCCCATAATAAGGAATGTTTATTTTTTGTATTAATTCCTTTTCAATCCCTTTTTTAGAACCAATATAAAAGATCTCCCAATCCTTACTCAACTCATTAATAATGGCCAGATTTGGCGTTACATGCCCTGCCGATCCACCACCTGTAAAGACAATTTTCTTTTTCGACATAAATCCTCCTATAGGGTTATTCAGAAATTTTGTTGTATTCATTATACGTTGTTTTAAGGGGTAAATTCATCATTTCTTCTAAACTACCTATACGATATATACCATAGAAAAAGACCACCATGCTGGCAGCCTCGTTCGGTTGATAATACAATTCGTATTAATTTACTATCAGTTAATCCATTCCCGTATATTAAAACATAGATCTCTTATTTCATTTTTATAGGAGTCACTACGGCAAAAGTATTTTCAGATGGATCACTTACGTTTATCTCGATAATTTTATAACCGTTTCCTCCATGGTTGCCATCATTTTTAGTTGTTAATTGGATGTCTTTCATCTGTACAAACTTCCTTCCAAAAAAAATTCTCACAGAAGCTACTATATGATTATTCACATAATTTGTGCATCAATTTAAAATTATTCACTATTTCTTTGAAAAATGGGTGCTGAATCAACGTCCTTAAGCCATATATTCTCTTGACTTGTTAATGAATCCTTTATCCATACATTCCCCATATCTTCCTTCTCTTCTTTTCGAAACCATATAAGGTGGGATTCAACTACCTGGGGGTCAACATCGAACTCGTTCATTTTTGGAAAAGTAACCTGCTGCTGTTCCTCCGATTTAATATTTATCGCATAAAGAGCGGTAAACATAGTTGGAACAGGTCCCTCCTTCCACTCCTTGTTCTCTTTTGCACGAGCTACGATTACCTTGTCAGGGGAAAACCACTCTAAATCAAGGTCTACAAATCCTTTAGGTGTATATTCCCTTTGTTGAACAGCACTTGGCATTTCAGCTATCTTTGACATCTTATTGTCTACGAAAAATCTGCCTTCTCCGGAAATATAAGCAAGTTGATTAGCTGATGGCGCCCACTTCATCCAGTCTTTATAGCCCAGCATATTTCCTATTTTATGAAATCGCTCTCCCTCAGACGTTAGAACACATAATGTATTACTATCGTTTGACCAGGATGCTGTAGGTGTAGCTAAAAAACTAACCCATTTTCCATCAAAACTCCACTTAAAATAATCTGCAGAAATACCAAACAAATCAGACGTATTGTTTTGAATCGTGTAGAAATCTCTCATTTTATTACCATTAAGATTTGCATCCACTGGAATCCTAAATAACTGAACAGGACCCCATCCTGTAGGCAGCAAATTTGCGTGTGAGGAAACAATAAATTCTCTTCCATTTGGGAACCAGTCAAAATCACTAACACCTAAAGAGACATTTTCAAAACCCAGCGGTCTGCCCTCCTTGGTTTTCGTAACATTCAATACTCCGCCTGAAGTATAGGCTAGTTGATTTTTTACTGGTGACCATTTAAAGTTAGATGTTTGTATACTTACATAAGGCTTGTAGCTTTCCTTTGCTTTTGTATCATAAATGAATAATTGCGATTTCTCTCCTTGTTCAGCACTATCAATATAAGCGATGAAACGACCATCATAGGACCATTTCGGAGAATACACATATTGTCCTTTTGTCACTTGTAGTTCATCTTCTCCTTGTTTAATCCAAAGCTGGTGGTCGCGAATAAAGGCTGCAGAGAGTGGTACTTCTGCACTGACCATTGTTGTTGAGAACTGAAAACATATGAAGATGACTAGTAATAAAACCCGATATGCCATGATTATCCCTCCTGCTCATAGGATATCCAGTTTAAAGATAGGAATTCTTCCTTAAACCTAACCAAAAAAATACGTTTCTACTAATGTAGAAACGCATTTTCTTTGTCTGCTTATTTACTTTTTTTCATTGAAATATATTCTTTTACAACTTCATAAACGTATTTTTGATTCGCTTCCGCTGTACCCGGATCGTAAGTGCCGCCATTTGTTTTATTATTTGATAGAATTCGAATCCCTAAGAATGCTACATCATAAGCATCAGCAATTTGTGCAACTGAGGCACCTTCCATTTCTTCTACAGAGGTACCATAAACCTCGTGAATCCATTTAATTCTATCTACTTCACTATTCCAAAAGTCTGCTGAACCAATTGTACCTTCGACAACTTTCCCCTTCGTGTACGTGTCTTTAACTGCATTGGCTGCGGCAAGTAATTCCTTATCTCCCTCATAGTAACGGACTTTGTTCGCACTCGCGTCAGAACCGCTTCCTTCTGATGCCATTAAATCCATTGGGATCCATGTAGTGGGATCAGTTCCTTGGCCTTCATCCATATTCTCTGTTTTTAATGAACCGATATTTGTCGTTCTTTCCCCTAGTACAATATCAAATACATTTAGATTCGGATCATGACCGCCGGAAGTACCTTGATTGATGATCGCGATCGGGTCATATTTTTCAATCGCCAATGCTGTAGCAGCTGCTGCATTTTCCATTCCCTTCCCTGTTTTCGTTACAATGACAGGGTAATCGTTAAGCGTCCCTTTATAGAAAACAAAGTTTCCTGATTTTTCGATTTTCACTTTTTCTAATTTATCGGCAAAATATTCTGCTTCAATGGGCATTGGACCTTGAATAATAATCGTTCTCTCGGCACTCTTTGCTTTTGTTTCTTTTAAATCAGTGGAATTACAACCTGCCACCAATAACATAGTGGAAATAGCTGTGACTGAAACAATTTTCTTAAACATTTTGTTTTTCATCAATAATCTCTCCCCTTTTTCTAGTTGTGTACACTCTCCCCTAAATGGTCCCAAAGGGAAAAAGTCTAGAACGTACAGGAACATTCCTGCCACCCTAGACTATCGAAAGTTAAAGTATAAAATAATGAAGCAAAAATCACTAAATTATCTCATGGCATCAGACAGAAAGTCTGGACCATATTACTTTAACTCGTAGTCTAGTTCATTATTGGGAACCAGGTAGAAACACTCAGACCATATTACCGAGTATATACGAGTATCGTTATCTATGATTATTACTTTGTTAATATAACAAACTTATAAAAGGTGGTCAACAAAAAGGTGAATATTATTATAGTGTTTTTGTTTGAATGTTCGTGTTTTAGGAAAAAAGTAACGTATTAATAGCTATTTTTTCCTTTTATCGCAAAAAAAAACATATCATTCTATAAAAAAAGCAATTCTTCGGTATGGAAGAATTGCTTCAATTTCTATAAGTTATTCTGGATGTTTTTAGCTTCAGTTAAAATCGTATTAAATAGCACTCTAACACTTTGTGTTTTTGCTAATCTAGGACTTTGACCGGACCAAAGTGATAGATAGTCTGCGTTTTGTTGAGAAGAAGATGCCTTTCTTATCGGTTGAGTAAGTGTGTTTTGAACAGGGAATTCAGGTAATACATCTTCATATTTCTCCATTTCTACAATAAACTTATTCTTAATCCCTCTTGCCCATTTGCCGGAAAATGTTCGGGTTAAGACTGTCTGGTCCTCGCTAGCATGCAGGATCGCTTCCTTGTACTTCTGTTGTGCACCGCTTTCGATACATGTTAAGAAAGCAGTACCCATTTGGACACCCATTGCACCCAAGCAGAGAGAAGCCGTTAATCCTCGCCCGTCCATAATACCTCCAGCAGCAATAACGGGAATGCTGACATGATCGACAATTTGTGGAATCAATGACATTAAGCCTATTAAACTATTATGACTTTCAGAAATAAAGTTCCCTCTATGTCCTCCTGCTTCACTGCCCTGCACCACAACCATATCCATTCCTGATTTTTCAACTTCAATGGCTTCCTCTACAGTTGTAGCTGTTCCAATCAGAATAACATCATTCCTTCTTAAGTCAGCAATGACTTCTTCAGAAGGAATACCAAATGTAAAGGAGCAAACTGGAATTCTTTCTTCGATGACAACTTTGATTTGTTCATTAAATGTTTTAATAATTTGATCACTTGTTGGGAGATCTATTGTGTGGTCATGGTGTATTTGCAGGTGATTTCGAATGGGCTGTAATAGCTGATTGGCCTTGTTTACTTCGTTTTCTGTATAAGAAAAATCGTTAGGAACAAATAAATTAATGCCAAATGGCTTTTTTGTTAGCTGCTTAATTTCCTTAATTTGGTCTCGAATCTGAGCGGGAGTCATATAGCCTGCCCCAATCATTCCAAGACCTCCAGCATTTGAAACCTCTGCAACTAATTTTGAAGTCGTGATACCTCCCGCCATGGGAGCTTGGATAATGGGGTGCTCAATTTTTAAAAGTCCTGTCAGTTTATTAGTAAACAATGAATACACCTCGTTGACTATATTTTCATAGATTTGACTCTAGTAGGAATATGTATTTGCCAATCGATCCGTTAACTTCCTATTTTTTAAGTGTAACACAGTCTTCACAAACAAATTTTCCTTCGTTTAGTAAATACGCTTTGATTTCTGTAAAACCTTTTCGCTTAGGGTATTTCATTTTTACAAAAACCATATCATCTCCCTTTATTTCCTTCTCGCAAACCATACACTTAGGTTTATCCCACAACACGAAACCGACTCCTTTTCTAACAATGATTGTAATGATTGTTTAGGTTTGTATATAACCATCTTATTAGTTTTGTAGGACCAGGACAATAAAAAGGGATTAAACATCTCCCATGAAACTTTTCGTAAAAATAGGCTCCTGAAATTCAAAATACCACTCAACTTCTTAGAAAAACAATGTAACCATACTCACATGATATCGTCTACTTTATAGAGAAAATAGTTGCAGCATACAATCAAGCACCGATCGCAGCACAATCATTTTAATTGTCATCAAGAAAGGATGATTGTTATGTTTCAATCGAAAGGTTTTCATTATTTTCTGATCAGTTTTTTGGTGTTTCTGCTGTTTTTCACACCTAGAATGTTTTCTCCAATGCCGGATGATAAGACTGTATCAGCAGCACAGATGAAATCAGAGAAGAAACAAAAGGAAAAAGTCAAAATGACAGTTGAATATAAAGGCAAGATTTATCGTGATTTGGAAACACATTATTACTTATTTTCAACTGCAAAGAAAGGAACCATTGACATCAGTTGGGGACCTGATACAGTGGGATCCGATTATATCATTACTGATAAAAACTGGTCTGCCATGTATGGAAATGGAGCTGTATTGCCAGCAGGAGATTATATGTTGGTGATTACGTCAAATCCTGCAGAATCACCGGAAGACCCGTCCCTATTAACTTATCATTTTATTCTAAAAGGACTAACGTTTAAGGAAGCGCCCGACACTTCGCTTCCAAAACTAACCATTGAAAGTCCAATCGAGCTTGTGACGCACCTTCCTACGGGAGAACATGATGTTACGTTCCAAGGGTGTTCGGATGCAGATAGCATTATTTTTACAGACGAGGTGATAACTGAACAGTTACCAAGTTTATTTGAAAAGAGCATTCATTTTGATGAATCTACTCCAAATTATCGCGCATACAGAATTACGGCTGCAAATGAATCAGGTAACAGTGTTAATCGATATTTTGAGTTTATTTATGAAGGTGGAATTTCTCAATAAAGGATAAATTTCGGGGTTCCATACCAAATGTCCCTAGACGGATGTCTAGGGACATTTGGTGTAAACTAGTTATTTTACACTACCCTGAATAGGTGCAGGTGACTTTTCAAAGGTAAATTCTTCATACCCATTCTCAGCAATTTCTGTACATTTCTGACGGTAGGCACCGGCACCTCCTAAATAGATTAAGAATCTCCGAGTCTTACCAGGGATGTTGGCCCCGGTGTACCATGATTCCGTTTTCGTGAATAATGTGGCTTCTGCCACTTCTCGGCAATGCTTGCTCCATGCTTCTTCGGCTTCAACATTTGCTTCCACTGTTTCCATGTTATTCGCAATCATGTATTCGATGCAATCGGAGACCATTCCACATGCTGCTCAATAGATGCCGGCATATTACTGAAAACCGAAGGACTTTCAGGACCGGTAATCATGAAGAAATTAGGGAAACCAGCATTGGCAACACCAAGGTAGGTTCGAGTATCTTCTCCCCCATTCCACTTTTCCTTAAATGACACACCATCCCTCCCACGAATATCCATTTTTAACAATGGACCTGTCATACCATCAAAGCCGGTAGCAAACACAATGGCGTCGAGCTCATATTCTCCTTCAGACGTACGGATCCCCTTCTCCGTAATTTCTTCAATTTGCTATATTTGTACGACAGAATTTTCCGAAGCCGCTGTTATCGATGAACGAGTTCTTACCTCTTTAACAGATTATGGGAGAATCATCGGGAAGTATATGGAGCAGACCAATTCCCTAGACCAAACATCAAACTTAAGTAAAAGAGAATTAGAGGTAATGCGAAAGATTTCTTGGGGTGAAAGCATGAAGGAAATGGCAGCTGCAATGGAAATAAGTGAATTAACGGTAAAACAATATGTGAAATCAGCGATTAAAAAGCTTGGTGCCCATAATCGTTCCCATGCAGTTGGTGAACTACTAAGAAAAGGCATTATCTCTTAAAAATAAATGTAAACGCTTACCGATTTTTTACTTATTAATTATCCCTCATTTATGTTTCTTTTTTCCTATTTTTCGTTATAATATAGGTAAGCATAAACATAAAATAAAAAGACCGAACATGCTGCAACATGTCGGTCCTGCAATAGTCGGTTTTCCCAAAAGGAACGGCTGTATTATACGGACTAGTAATCCACCTGAGCTGAGCTAACTCGAGGGTGGGTTATTTTTTTTGATTAAATGTCAGTATCGCAATGACTAAACTAGCAAAACCAAACATGATCATAAATGTTTCAAAAACGGTCAAACAGCACCACCCCCCTCCATGGGAGTATGCCGACCACCCCTTAAGACAACCTTCTATTGCCATTTTAGTATATCATAAACAACACGATATAAGAACATACATTCTATTTTTCTTAACAAAATTATCTATTCCTATTAACGTAAGAATAAATCCTCTAAAGCCGAATGAAGTGTTGGGAACATGAATTCAAACCCTACTTGTTGCAACACTTGAGGCACTACATGCTGCCCTTCCAAAACGAGGGCACTTTTTTGCCCAAGGACCATTTTCATTGCCAATGAAGGGACTGGCATCCAATGGGGACGATGCAATACCGCTCCAATGGTCTTACCGAAATCGTTCATTTGGAGTGGTGAGGGTGATGTAACATTTACTGGTCCTCGCAAAGTATCATTATTGAGCACATAGAGAATAGCGCGGACAACATCCGTGACATGCACCCAGGATACCCATTGTTCACCGGAACCTACTTTTCCGCCAACAAATAAACGATAAGGCAGTGCCATAAGAGGCAGAGCCCCACCTTCATTACCGAGCACAACACCAAATCTCATGAAGACTGCACGAACGGACTGTTCTTCCACTTGTTTCGCTTTGTTTTCCCAGTCGCTTACCGTTTTTCCTAAAAAGTCATTAGCTCTTTCCGTAGAATTTTCCGTATAGATAGATGTTTCTGAGGCGGGATAAATGCCAATCGCACTGGCATTAACAAGGACAGCAGGCTTTTCAGGAAGTAAGGAAATGATTCTTAGTAACTCATCTGTTGCGGTCATTCTACTATCATAGATTTGTTTCTGATGCATCCTACTCCATCTGCCTTCGTTGATGGAAACACCAGCTAAATTAATAAAGGCATCTGCATAACCTATATCCTTTTCTGGCGACGATCCTTCAGAAAGCCACTGTACATAAGCTATGTTCCCGTCTGATTTTTTCGCTTCCCTTGTTAAAATGACGACAGAATGGCCTTGTGCATGTAATAATTCAGTTAATTTTCTACCGATAAAACCTGAACCTCCCGCTATAACAATCCTCATTTTACTCCCCCTCTTGTGTTACTGACAGTTTATATATTAGAAAATTATACCATTTCATCTACGTTTATACTGAATTCTTTTATATTCCTAGCTTTGGATATTACAGTTTACACATCGTGAAATAATTCACAAAAAATCCACAGACTCTCCTTCTTATCCATGCTACTATACCTCTTGTAAACAACATAGTGATGTTGCAAATATCTTTTAATATTCAACGATTTTATTAACTACTATACTCTTTAATTGGATTTATTAAATAGAAGATTAGGGGGCTGGAATGATGTTCGAAACTTTTATGATTCACAAGTATTTTAAAGGGACCTTTATTGGAAAAACCTATTACCAAGGAGCTACAAGGAAATCATTGGAAAAGGTCTTAGCTAGGGGGTATCGAGATGGCGAGCTGCGGTCTTGGAAGATTGTCCATTTTGATGAAGCAAGAGTGTATAAGCTTATTGATAGTCAAGAAGAGTATGTTGAGACACTTACAAAATTTAAGAGCCTGCCAATGGCGTAGATAGAAAAAGTAAAAACAGGCAGTGAATGGCTGCCTGTTTTTGTATGAACGAATTTATCGATTGTTAAATTGAAATTTAAAATGTATCGTTCCCTTTACACTCCGACTGTTCCCTTTAAGGGAAGTATTTTCCGAGAATTGTTCCCTTAATCTATCTCTTTAGCCTTCCAAGGTAACAATTCTCCGGGTATTGTTCCCTTTATCCATCTTTTTGCCATCCGGGGGAACGATACCCCAGGTATTGTTCCCTAGACCCATCTATCTCGCATTCCAAGGGAGCGATTCGCCAAGGATCTTTCACTTAACCCTCATTTATTCATTAAGGGAATATCTTTTATCCCTATTCACTTAAAATGAACGTAAGCGCTTTTTTCGATTACGCAAAAAGGTTGGAATATCATCATCTGACTCCTCTAAATCCCTTGAGTTCGTGCCATAATCCAAAACCTCTTCAAAATGAATGATTGGTTCCGGTTCTTGATAGTGAAGTCGCTGTTCCCTTTGATAAGGAGAGGTAACTTCCTCCTCTGGCGGCTGGGATTGCGTATGTACTTTAGTTTCACCTTGCTCGGTAAATCCAGTAGCTATGACGGTTACTATAATCTCATCTGTTAAGTTTTCATTAATGACCGAACCAAAGATCATATTTAATTCCTCGTTAGAAGCTGCAGCCACGATTTCGGCGGCCTCCTGTACTTCAAAAAGACTTAAATTGTTACCGCCGGTTATGTTCATGATTACCCCATGTGCCCCATTGATTGACGTTTCCAATAACGGACTGTTTAAAGCTTTCTCCGCTGCTTCAGCCGCACGATTGCTGCCATTCGCGATCCCAATCCCCATTAGGGCAGTTCCTTTATGAGACATGACCGTTTTCACATCTGCGAAATCAAGGTTGATTAATCCAGGTACCGCAATTAGATCTGATATCCCTTGTACACCCTGCCGGAGGACATTGTCTGCTTCACGAAAAGCTTCGATCATAGGGGTTTTTTTATCGACAATTTCCAATAAACGATCGTTTGGAATAATGATTAGGGTGTCTACTGCTTCCCTCATTTCACTAATTCCACTTTCTGCATTTTTTGCACGCTTATGACCTTCAAATTTGAAAGGGCGCGTTACCACTCCAATGGTCAAGGCACCAAGCTTTCGTGCAATTCTAGCGATTGCCGGTGCTGCTCCGGTTCCAGTACCTCCTCCCATTCCTGCTGTAACGAATACCATGTCTGCTCCTTTTAACACTTCTTCGATTTGATTCTTACTTTCCTCGACAGCTTTTTGGCCTATTTCCGGATTGGCACCTGCACCTAACCCTCTAGTTAACGAGGCACCAATTTGCATTCTAATGGCTGCTCTCGATTGATTAATTGCTTGTGAATCCGTGTTTACAGCAATAAACTCTACTCCTTCTACTCCATCCTCAATCATTCGGTTTACAGCATTGTTTCCCCCGCCGCCTACACCGACTACTTTAATCGTCGCTAATTGATCCATACTTGTGTCAAATTCCAACATGATTATTCCTCCCTATTTTCAAAAATACTACAACCTTCATTATTTATTTATTTTGGTTAGTAGATTAGGAGGCTAGATAGTAATACCCCCAAGTAATTAGTAGAAAAAATGATATAGTGTTTAGTCTACGGAACATTAAAATCATTGTCTAGTTAAGTGTTACCTATTATTAAGGGCTGTAATATGGGATAAAGCACACACTAACTTTACAGAAAATACAGTCAAAATTTTCCTTATTGGGGGAGTATGGTCCTGATTGTTTACTAAATATTTCTATTATTAATGGAAGTTAACATTCTATTTACAAATAGATTAACCTCCCTTGGTTCGACATTTTTTTAATTATCCATTGTTATAATGACTTTATCTTTGTGGAATAGACATATGAAGTGAAGGAGGAAGCATGGCGGAACTATTACTTTATATCGGTACATATCTCACGGTTACTCTTGCTGTCGGCTGGCTTATTTCCATCGGTTTTGATCTATTTGTAAAGTAATTAGGAATCCTTACCATAAACCTTACTAAGGGAGATGAGAATGTGTGGATTTTGACACTTTATTCAGCAGACAGCATCAAAATGTTTGAGTATGAAAATAAAGACGAGGCTTGGGAGAAGTACGATAAAGTGGATGGATGTAAAATTCTCTCTGAAATCATCTATTATACGGATATTGAAAAAAATGAACCTTCATCAGAGTTATGAAGGAGTGTTCTTAGGTGTTGAGTGACCGCTTCTACCTTTTTTATAAGATTACGGGCTCTCATCGCTCTTATGAGTGACCGCATCTTCACTTTTTATTAGATTACGGGCTCTCATCGCTCTTATGAGTGACCGCCTCTACCCTTTTTATAAGATTACGGGTTCTCATAACTCTTATGAGTGACGCTTCTACCCTTTTTATAAGATTACGGGTTCTCATAACTCTTATGAGTGACCGCATCTTCACTTTTTTAAAGTTACGGGCTCTCATCGCTTGTTTGAATCGATAAGTACTTTACCAAAATAACGCACTTGCAATTATGTATTGCAAATGCGTTATTTCTACCATTTAATTATTTTGCTCAAGTGCTTGATAAACGGCCTTCATATCGCGTTTATTCAACTCGCGAATCCGATTGAAAATAGGAATGTCTGCAACCTCTTCGGTTCGTAGATTTTCAGCAACAACATCTCTTACGGTTCCAGTAAGCCAGGTTTGGACATCAATTCCTTCGACGATTTCCTTACGGCCTTCATCATTAATGCCGCTGGCGTGACAACTTACACATGGAACAGAAAGTTTATGAACTCCATCATGAAGATTATCTTCAGAAATGACCTTTTTCCCATTACAGAATGGACATTTATGAGCTGCTTTAATTTTATTAATTTGAGTAACAATCTTTTTGTAACCGAACGCTTCATAGACATACGTGAGCTTTTTGTATTTTCCATTGGTGAAATATTTATCAATAATCATTTCACGTGTTTCGGTAATATTGGGAAAATCACAAATGGTCACTAGATTCTTGCTGCTAATGGCTTCGATATTGTTTTTTATTTGATCCCAAAATGGTAAGGCATTTTGTAAAACCACTTCATAGCCGACGAAACTGGATAGTTCTAGTTCAAGCAATTTTAAAGCAACTTGTGTTTCCCTAGGAAGTAATGAGACATCTTCCGTGAGCACCATTTCCCCGCCAACAATCGACTTTATTTTTTCAAGTTCTGGTAATTCCCCTGCTGTTTCGATGACCTTATTCAGTGGCATGTGAATAATCTCGCGAATATCATTATCGCCAAATTTCAGTTTCTTATGATGGTTTAGCACGGTTCCTTGACAGACGGGACAGGTAATCAATTCTTTCGATTCCTTCATCTGCTCCTTAATAATCGATTTAGAGATAAACATGTAACGACTAAGAATAAGATTAAAGCCTTCCCACGTACGCGAAGCCTTTCCGGCTTTATCATAAAATGACTTTTCCCAATACCCATATAAAAAAGTATGCTTTTCTGCTTCAGTCATCTCGTTATAGCTTTTACTGATATCCTGACCAAGTTCATTCTTGATCTCATCAAATAAGAATTGTATCTTTGGATATTGGTACCATTTTAATACCTCCATTA
This sequence comes from Neobacillus niacini, assembly GCF_019749295.1. Taxonomy (GTDB): domain Bacteria; phylum Bacillota; class Bacilli; order Bacillales; family Cytobacillaceae; genus Neobacillus; species Neobacillus niacini_D. The sequence goes on along the minus strand of NZ_JACWFG010000015.1, from coordinate 86,259 downwards.
CGTCTGGATGCAGTAATCCATCCCAGAAAGGAACACTTTTATCTTGGATGACAACATCAAAGTCAAACCTATCAATTATCCGACGGCCAGAACAGCAAGGGCAATGATTATCTTGATGGTAAAAATCAAAGCTTCTAGTGTCTTTATTGGTTGGATTACTAGCTATAATATGGTTAATCAAACCGCCAATTTCATAAAGAAAACTATATTGACTATACAAATGTCTTTCAAGGTCAATCGCAATGACAGGAGCAATCGTATCCGATTCGTACTCACCATATATCAATCGAGCCATGGATGATAAGCTTTTTAAGATACCGCCCTTATAGACGTTTTCGGCATTTTTAAAAGTGGCAATTTGATTTTCTTCTACATAGTGAATGCCGTTTTGCAGAGTAAGCTTCGACGATATTTGTACAGGAGCGGCATGATCTTCACTGTTTTTTTGACGATAATAATCTTCATGACTTAAGACATTTAGGTACTGAACCGGTTCTATCTGCCTCGGTCCAAAATCTACGATAAAATCAGAGCTTTCTAGCATATAAGCATTGTGTTCAATCATCATGATGGATACTGATTCATCCTCAAGAATGACACGAACACTATCGATGAACTGGTTTAAGATATTTTGTGATAAACCTTTTGAAGGCTCGTCAAAAATAAACAGTGTATGTGGATTCCTAATGTTTGCAAACAGCTCAGAAACCAAGTGAACACATTGAAATTCACCCGTTGATAGAGTTTGAGTCTTTCTTTCTAATGTTAAATAGCCGAGACCGAGTTTTATTAAAAGGCTCAATCGTTTATGAGCTATGTCTTCATTTGGCAGCTCATGAATGATATCTTCAATGGACCTTTGAAAAATATCACCAATCTCTTCACTGTATTTTGTTAGTTTTCTTTTAATATCAAGAAAGGTTGCAAGTGTTGATCGACTGGTAATCGATTGGTTTCGATCCTGTCCCACGATTACCAATTTGTCTTTTGGATACCGTTTCACGAAATCTTTAGCGATACACTCATTAACCAGTGTAGATTTACCACTTCCTGATTCACCCGTAAAGGTAACAAGTCTGTTTTTAGGGATCTGAATTTCCTTGATTTGAATATTACGGCAGTACAGGTCTTTAAATTGGTAAAACTCTGTCGGCTTTGATGGATTTCGTTCCCATAGAATTGGTTGTGGACGCGGTGATTCTTCTACTATTTTCCCGCCATATTTACCGCTCCCAGGTCCAAAGAACACTTGATTATCCGTCGCATCTAGCACCGTGTCAGAATGATCAATAAGCCAAATTTGATTCTTAAAACCCAATTTTCTAATCTGTTCTAAGATCTTGAGTAATGTGTGATGATCAAGGCCTACGGAGATTTCATCGATAATAATAACCGTATTTTCACTTGCAGCCATGAATTCTGCCAGGTACAGGCGAGTTATTTCCCCCCCTGACAACGTGCCCATAATCCGATTTAAGGTTAAGTAACCAATATTCATATTGGCAATATTTTTGAGAATATGTATTTTTCCTTCGCTGATATTTAAATCTTCTGCTAATGATAGAATAGATTCAACGCTTAAGTTGTTGATATCGGAAATACTATGTGGTTGATCGAATAATTCAAGCATATATTGCTCTACTTCTTGACTAAAACGCCTGCCCTTACACTTGGGGCATTCGACATTTTTGGTTGTTCCGCGTCCTTTACAATCAGGACACCAGCCTAATGCATTATTAAATGAAAATACTTCTGGAGAAAGATGAAATTTTTCTGCAAGTGTTTCACGAATCTCCTTAAAAACGCCAGTATGTGTTCCAATGGTGGATCGTGGATTGGAGGAAATGGATGATTTTCCGAGAAAAAGCACTAATGGCATGTCTTCCATCTTGATGGCACTGAAGTTCGTTTCCATGATGTTGGAAAATAGATATTGATACTCAGCCTTCGGCAATAAGGAAACCAGACGCTTCTTGGCTTCTTCCCCAATTGTTTGACAAAAGGTTGTTTTACCAGACCCAGATAAACCCGCAATTCCTAATGATTTATCTACAGGTATGAAGGCATCTATTTTGTTGATATTGTTGGCGATTAATGAATTAATTTTCAATAGCACCATCTCCATTCTCTCAATTTCATTTATTTATAATAGCATACCTATTAGTTAATACGTTAATGATAGTAAAAACGTTTACATTCTTTTATTTAATAAACTGTTTTCTTCTCTTTAAAAGCCTTAGCTCAGTGTTTCAGAGTTTTTGTATGATTAATTTATTACTAGATGTCTCAAGCAGTTAACAGTCTAATTACAAATGTGTGAGATTCTGTTGGTTCGACAAATTCTTAAAAATCTCTTGTATATAATGAGTTTATATAGACATGTTATAGCGGAGGTGTAATGGGATGACGAAAATATATTCACCAGGGGAAGTACAAGAACGACTTGGAATGGATAGTAATACATTACGCAAATATGCGACTCTCCTAGAAGGTCATGGCTATCTCATTCAACGAAATCATAGAGGCCACAGAAGCTATGCTGATCATGATCTTATCACTCTCCGTAAACTCATTGAATTCATTAAGCAAGAGGGAATGACATTGGAACTTTCAGCACAAGCCGTCATGACGTGGATTTCTGAAGAAAATATCCAAGTATCTCCCGTGGAGGAAGAAACGGACCAATCTGAGTCTGATCATAGAGTTGCACACGATCGTAATGGTGATGAATTGTTAGAGCGTATGGAACATTTAGAGCAAATCAACCAAGATTTAATTAAACTCTTGAAGGAAAAAGCTGTTCGGGAGGCCTACTTAGAAGAAAAAATAAATCAAATTCTGAAAAAAGTAGAACATACTGAGGAACTACTAGAAGGCAGTAATAGGATGTTTGAAGAAACACGAAATCAAATTGCAGCAACCCGACAACAGAAATGGTGGAAATTCTGGTAATAAGGTTGGCATAAGTTACACAAATATTTGCTAGAGCATAAGAAAAAGGAACTGCAGCAGTTCCTTTTTATAGAAATTTTATATGGTTAGACGTTTTTCACCGTTTGGCTTTCATATCATGATACAAAGCAACAATAACATCGATATTATTATCAATAAAACTAAGGCGTTCTCTTGAAACCTTTGCCCATTCATCTGAAAAGTTGATAGCCGACAATATATGTTTGAGGCTGAACGTATATCGTTCGTGAAGTTGAGAAATGACATAACTAACCCCAGCATGTGAACCATCTTTATTCAGAATATCCTGAATATCATTTATCATCCATTCCGGAGCAACCTCAACTGTTTTTCTCAGCAATACTTCATATTCTTCATTACGCATTATGTATTCCTCCTGATTCTTTCAAAAAACACTATAATATATGCAAAAAATACATTAATAACCATATGGTAAGTATGTGTCTTATTCTTTGTCAACATACAGTTACTTTTTCAAACTACCACCAGAACAGAGGCTGTTTCTAATGGTTACAGGTAATAATATAGGAATTTTAAAAATAAACAAGTCCCCTTGCATCAAGCTTAGGAACTTGTTTTTTTTATCAAGTTAATGTCCCACAGATTACAACTTGATAGATTTATAATGCCACTTTCCGTTTTTCATCTCACTTTGGACCTCACCGCTCTTTTCAAGGTACACAAGCCGGGCAATAGTTGCCATTAATGGTGCAAAAAATTTCGGGAATCCTAATGCACCATAGATTTCCTGACAAACTTGCCACGATGTTTTTTCACTTTCTCCAACAAAATCTAAGATTTGGTGTAAGCGAAAGGTGTGACTCTTTATCATTTCTTCTATCCGATCGTTCAGGTCGTAAATGAGTTCACCATGACCTGGGAGAGCTAGTTTGGTAGAATAAGCTTTTAATTTTTCAAGAGAAGCATAATTATCCTTTATTGGATTCTCGTCCTTCTCTGACCAAAGAGCTACAATTGGAGAAAGTCCAGCTAAAACATGATCTCCTGTCAACATCACCTGCTGATTCTGATTATAAAAACAGAAATGATCGAATGAATGACCAGGAGTCCAAATGGTTTCATAGGTCTCGTTTCCTAGCATAATACTTTGCTGGTTTTCAAATAATCCATCCGGTTCAAATTCAAAGGCCGCGGCTTCTGAATTCCCCAAGTTTGGATGAATTTCAGGACTACCGTGTGACTTTAAAAAGCTGTGAATCCAATTTGGCCTCTCATTTTTCCGTCTATTATTGATTTCTTTATAGCCTAAACTTGATATAAAGACCGGAACGTGGTGAGTTTCCTGAAACCATCCGGCAAGACCAATATGATCTGGATGGGCATGTGTTAATACTAATTTTTCAATTTTCATTCCCGATGATACTGTTTTCTCCCAAAGTTCGATTGATTCTTTCGATTCACTGCCTGTATCCACTATTGTAAATCCGTTTTCTCCTTTAAATAGAAAACTATTCATTTCAAACATTCCAAACGGATACCGAACAACCAGCTGATAAATGTCCTCTGAGATTTTAATAAGGGGTGGGAAATGGTCCATCCATAAGAACCTCCTCCGTACTTGTATGTTATCAATATTCTAAAACCCTCTAGCTATCTCTTAACCGTAAGGAAAAATGTAGCATTATATGTTTGTTAATCGACCGTTTATTAATTCTTTATCTAATTCGCGCACCTGATCATAAGACTGTAAAAGTGGCTCAGGGACCAATGTTCGCCCATATTCCCAAGCATTCGTTTCTATGGTTGTTTTAAGCATTGCGATTTCGTCGTCCTCACCATACTTGAGCGTTCTTAAATCATGTTTGTTTTTCTTAAAATCTATGTAATATCCTATCACATGGTAAAGCATAATTTTTACAAGGTTTTCATCTGTCTCTTTTATTCTAATTTTACTTATATACCCGTTAACTTGAAGGTAATTAAATTTTATCGTGGTTGTCGATACGTTATAACTCATGGGTACAGGGAGTTTATTATTAATTTCATAGTTAATATCTAAATGGTGCATTTCTAGTGTATCTTCAATAATCTTCTCAATATTCCAAATTTTAAACATATTACATTCACTTCCCTTATGTATATCGGATTCTGTAATTTCTCCTTAACTCTCATATTACAAATAATTGTTACAACTTTAAAGCAATAAAAAAATTTTTAAATAGACATATAATAAAACAAATCTAGGTACCTACTCAATTATTGATAACATGGGGATTAATTCCTATGCAAGCAGACAAAAGGAGAGTAATAGTAAAATCACCCTCCTTTAATCTAGTAAAGCTATTAACTACGCATTCCTCCCATTAACCATGGGCGGTTTCGGTAGGGACCGATTGGAATTTGGATTAAGCTGGTTTTTTCTTGCGGGGCCAACTTGTAAAGTTCATCACACAGGTTGGAATCATACCCAAGGAGCGGATGCCCCCCCATTCCACTGGCTGCTGCCAATAAAAGTAATCGCTGCAGCAGCATTCCTGCCTCCATTTGTTGGATGCGGTAGCCTCTGTATCCGAGTGCGTTTTTATAGTAATCCTTATCTCCTGTAACATGTATGCACAGTGGCACTTGGAGCAAATTCACATTATTTAACGACATACCAGATTGCAGCAGGAGTCGATGATCCCCTGGTTGAACCTGATGTAATGCATGAGCAGTGCTGTCATAGTGGTAAGCACCATTAGGAATTCCTTCAACATTATATAAACAGACATTAAGTGAGACACGTGGCTCATGCCTCTCATGCGCAGCAACCAAATCATTTCGATATAGAAAGGACTCCATTGCCTCATGTAACAGGTTTGCCAATTCAATTTGACTTACCTTTCCTAAAGTGAAATCCATATCTGGAGAAAATCGCTTTCGACAAACAGAACCCAAATCATAGGACAACCTCTCGGCAAATGGCAGAGCTACTGTTTGACCCTCACAACTACTATTCTCCTTTGCCTCGATTACGGTAAACAAAGTTGTAGAATCCAGCATGGACGCTTCATTTACCTTCGTTAACATCGGATACTCTTTAATTTTCTGTGACCGGACGTAGTGGTCTGGTTGAATCTGTGTCAATTCTTGGCATATCTCTGCTGCAGAAACGATCCTGTCTCTTTCGCTCCCATTAGCTGACCATATGGTAGGTTCTACCGATAGAGGGATGATCGAATAGACGGTCTCCTCGCTTTCAGACAGCCCAAGCAAATGATTTATGGCCCGATCAAGAAATTGGAAGTATACCCCCGTTTCGAAGCCAAACACTTTCGATACTTCCAACAACTGTCCCATCAACACACCTGCATCCAATCCCTGCAGACGGTAGGAAAAGTTATTGTATTTAAAAAAGTTTTTCCAAAACATCGTCGATACAAAAACCGTCCCAAAACATGCTGAAATGTCACAACGATTACCAAGAGCCCTGGCAATATAGGAATCAAAATTTCCTTCTCGCAGCAATACTAAGCGATGGTGTGCCACATCATAATGATATACCCCTATTGGCAAATTCTCGATTTTTAAATAAACGTATAATTCATTTGGATACAGCGCTCCACCTGAAGGAGCAAACCGTCTGTACAAATCCATGACGTCTGAATGGTCTGTAGCATCCAAACTTAAGACAGATTGGCTAACTTGAGTAAGGCCGTAAACATACCAAAGAAAATGACCGATTTGACGCAGGTCTGGCATAAGGGGTCTCTTCAGGTCTTCAGGTGTCAGTGGTACTTCTAGGGATAATGGGAACACAGGCAATCCGCGATATAGTTTATAAGGAAGTGGTTTATCCTCCCAATCCACTTCCCAATTAGCTATGCTTGCCTTATCAATGTCAAAATGCAAGTTGTGCAGAAACTCCTCTAGAATCATACTCAGGTCCTCCTAGTGATGCGCTTATGGAAAGGGATGCGGATGCGGATTAAGCTGTTCAGGTGTCAGCGGTTCTTTCGTATATCCAAGTTCCATAGGGACCTTGAATACCCTATCCAGCCCAGTTACGCGGGTAAGGTGATGTCCGAATGTCATTGGCAGCATTCCCGGAATTAGCACTTTTACACAATATAGTCCGTTTCGCCCCGTTTCCGGTGTCGTCTGGTCAACCACAATGACATCGAGACTTAATTTACGAAACACTTGAATAATATCCTGCAGATCATCGGTAAGATCTAAATGTGTTGCCTGCCACTTGAATTCCTCGTTAAATGATCGCAATGGACGATGATCGTCCAGCAAAAACTGCAGGCGCTCTTCTGCTTGCGGCAAACCGTAAAGCATTCCATGATCATCCATTTGTTGCACCAAGGTAGAATTATGCAGCATTCTTACATATTCTTCCTGGTTCGCCTCTAATTTCTCATCCAAAGACAGCATCATACCAGCTAATTCGTGAACCGCCGTTTTTACTGCCCGTACTGGGTCCAAATGAGATCCTGCCGCGCAGATAAGATTCATCCCTTTCTCTTTTCTGTTTTTTGCTATGGCTAAAATACTTGGAATTCCATGCTCCAGCGTAGAGTTATACAAATATAGATCATATTCAGCAACTGCACGCATCCGTTCTATCATTAACTGAAGCTCCTGGTCTTCAATGGATTCCGGGTCCAGACGCGGGAGGGACATCTGAGCGTACCAAGTCATAAGGAACGAATCACGTTCGACCACTTCCAAAATACCGTAGAAAATAGCTTCTTCTAGACTTCCTCCCAAGGCACATCCATTGGAAGTTTCATAGACAAATCCTCGTGATCCACAGCCCAAACTATAATAGGCAAGCAGCTCTGGAACCAGAATCGGACGATCTTGCAAAAACGAATATCCCCAAACCCAGTCAATTGGGCGATCTGGATCAAATTCTTCAAATGGAAAACCAGGTCTCTCATACTGTTCTTTTGCGTGCACACCAACCTCGGTCGGATTAAGTGCTTGATTTTTCAAATGATTATAACTGTCGTGAACCACGGTCCGTTTTCCGCGAGGCTCAAGTCCACAGTACCGCTCCAACCCTTCTAAAATGGCCGTTAATTCACTAACCGCGAAAGAGTTTGTACGGCCTGCTGTTCGTTCGTCCCCCTCGAATAAAGGCAGATTGACACTTACATCAGCAAATGTGTGCACGAGGTTAACCATTTTATCAGTCAAAAGACCAGTGCGTTGATCAAGATAATCATTAGCGAGAACCTCATTCAGGTCTTCTAACGAACGGCTGCGATAACTGTCGCTGGTAACCTTCGGACTTTTCTTCAGAGAAATTCGAGCCATCTCAGGTGTATCATCAGGTAATGGTCTACAAACCTGACACAAGGGGACAGGCAGAAACCTATGCCAGGAACTATTCAATGTTTTCAAATTGATAAAACATACCTTTTCTTCAGATTGTGACTGATCACCTCTGATAAATCTTTGGACCTCCGCCAGTACTAGGTGCCCCAAGTGAAAAAGACTCGTACGTGCGGCCAAAGGATCCTGCCGCATTCCTCCTTCTAACTCAAGCCTCTTTTGTATTGCCCACATCTCTTTTCGGTCGTGTCCTGTCATAATACGCCTCATATCTGCACATTGAGAACACCCGGGCGTACCCGGGCGAACAAGAGGTCCTATTACACCTTCTCCAAAAGAAACAAAACCTCTCAGCCAAGGTGTATTGGTTCGTTGAAACACCTCTTCAGCTTTTTGATGAACAGCGGGATTCCATGCATCATGTAAAACTAATGCCAAGTCAATACTTCCCGGTACGATGGCCCCGAAATCGGTTTGGCGAAATACCAAATATTGAGATGAAAGGTCCTTACACATGTGGTCTGCCAGCAGCCCTTCTCCTACAACCAACATGACAGCGCTCACGTTAATCCCTCCTCTTGAACCAATACTCCAAAGATCCCTGCCAAGCCCTCTTTCAAAAAAGGTTCTAGTTCTAGTTCATATACAAACAACTGCTTCCCGTTCCCTTCCAAGATTTCCATAGCTGCCAGCAAGTTCTCGGGTTTTATTCTCTCTTCACACGCAGGAATTTCAACACTTAGCGGCACTTTTTTATCGAGAGTCATGGACGAAACCTCCAAGGATCGTACCATAACGAATGCTTCTTCATTTTGCACATTGAAAATGGCCTGCTGCAGCGCATTTCTTAAAGCCAGTGTGATATTCAAATCTACACTGCCATACCATCCGTTATTGGTACCAACCCATACAACCGGGAACCCAGAGACTTCCTCGCCAATGCCTATAGTTGGAGCTCCCCGTAAAGAAGTCGTCAGTGACTGCAAGTAAAACTGACAGCATTTATCTTTTACCGTACTTAACTGCACTGGGACGACGGTATACTCCTCTTCAAGGCTTTGTTTTAGTAACTCCTCATCCAATAATCTTTGTAATCCCCGGCAAACACCTTCCGCGAATGTTTCACCTGCTCCCACCACAATTTCCCGAGGCAGGTCGAGCGATCCGGCTAGTTGTGTTACATACCTTTCGATACCGGACAACCCCGCTTCCCTTCTTGCGTCCTCATGTGTCAGACCTGTACAGACGATATCATCCAATAGGTCAGCTGGCTTATATGCCAATGGGTTAACTGGCTGAACTCGGCACTGAGCTAACGGAAGCTGCTTTAAATCACCCTCCTCCCAATTGTGAAAAATTCCCGTTACCCTAGATGTCAATTGGTTAAAGGATAGAAGTAATTTACCGTTATCTCCTCTTTCCGTTCCTTGTGCTAGTCGCATATCTATATCTTCAACCAATTTAGATGATGTTTGTCCAGTCACCAGTGGATGAGGGATGAACGAATGCCAGTTTCCTTCTAACGTTTCTAAATCTAGAAGAAAGAATTGGTTTTTTTGTACCCTTTCGGACACGCCCGTAACTTCTTTGAACAGCTCAAATACGATAACATTTGCCAGCATTGCAACGGGTGTAGCAGAGGGAGTTGGAATTTCCTGGTTTTTAACGAGAGCGGATTGGTGGATACGACGCCATGCGGACTCCCAGCACACTTCTGAGTCCGGATGCACAATCGGCCCCGCTAAACCTGCCTGCTCTATACAGATAGCAGGAAGAAACACTTTCTTCTCTTCCTTGCTAACCCTATGTAGAAGTTGGAGTTCCTCTACATTACCCTTTTCTGAAACATATAATATATAATCAAACGGCTTCACTATTTCCTCCCAATAATTTTCCCCCTCATTTTTTAAAGTGACCTCCTCAATCTCCACATCAGAGTCTGTTTTATGGGCATGTGCCACGAGTTCCATCAACCGCTGTCTATTGGTCTGATCACTGTCAGTGATCAGCATTTGGAAGTTGGGCAATCCGGAATCAAGTAATGACGCAGCCAACGACACAAAAAAAGGACCAGAGCCTACTGCTAATACTTTCGCTTGACGATAGGTCTGAAAACGGAACCCACCTGAATCAAGCAAATTATCCACAAATTCAATTTGTGAAGCATACTTTTTAAGAACCTGTTCCTTCAATAAATGCGAACGGTCTTGGCTTACATCTCGTACAAACCCATTTCGATAGAGTGCTTCTGCTATTTCAAATACTCTATCTCGGTATGGAATAGGCAATCCGTTTGTTATATACTCCAAGGTGTACTCGCCGTTAAACATTGGAATCAGCTTTTCAACCCATTGATCGATCATACTGCCTTCCATACGAAATGAGCTTACGTTGTTCCGAAAATACACACCGCTGTTTGGATCAGGGAGAAAAAACGTGTCCCTTTTCACCTTCAGACGCATAGAAGGGTTCATATTTGTCATTTCGCTCCTCCTTAGCCAAAGCTTTCTTCATTTATATTTATCATCACTATCATCCTATGTACCGCAATTTGTCCCTTATGTTAATTGTTATAAGAGAAGAGCCCCTACAAAAATTGCAGGGGCTCTTCTTCTGTCCATTTAAAAGTTGAGTTTTTTTGAAAAGTCGAAATCTATCTACCGCCGCAACGGTGGCCTCCACCGCCGCCACAACGATGACCGCCTCCACAATTATGTCCTCCGCAACGATGACCGCCACCACAATTGTGACCTCCACAGCGATGACCTCCGCAATTATGACAATTAAAGCAGTTGAAACAATTAAAGCAGTTAAAACAACTAAAGCAACTAAAACATCGACCAATACCGCCAATACCACCAATACCACCGATACCACCAATACCACCGATACCACCGATACCGCCAAAACCACCAAATCGATTTGGATCAGTATAGTACATGCTTGGGTCAAAAGGAACTGCCTGTGTCGCTTGGAAGTCTCCAAGACTTAACCCCTGGAGTTGACTTTGGAAATCATTCATTTTTATTACCTCCTTATATATATAAAGGGCCGCAGCTACTTGAAATGGGCAAAGAACAAACTTATAAATAGGTAAATACACTGCATTACCTTCCCCACAAAATATGAACAATGGGTGGGTATTGCTACTGATACAAAAGCCTATTTTAATAGCTTCAAAATACCTTCAGGGATGAGAAAAAAATGTTCTCATCAAAATTAGACTGCACATGAAAAATTTGAACTTTGAAAATTGCGGAAAAATCTAAGAAAAAAAATCCCCCTGTGCAAGTAAGTGAAGAGACCCAGATAAATGAGACAAGGAAAAAACACCCCCTGAATCATATTATTACAATATGATTCAGGGGGTGTTTTTATATGGGCACAAGAGTACATTACCCAGAAGAAATTAAGTGGGAAGTAATTAAGTTGAAGCAAGCCGGAAAGTCGAACAAAGAAATTATGGAGCAGCTGGGTATTAAACATAAGTCTCAAATTAAGACATGGATGAAATGGTTTAGAACGGGGCAAAACCTACCGGTTTTCTCAACAAGTAGGAAAACAATATACCTATGGTAAAGGGACAGAGGAACTAAGTGAGTTAGACCAATTGAAATTAAAAAATAAACAATTAGAAACTCAATTGGAAATCTCAAAAAAGTACCAGGAAATCGAAAGGAGTTGGAGCCGCAAGTCGTTGTACAAGTTGAAGGCAAAATTAAACTACCTGTCCCCACTGGAGTATCGGGGACAGGCTGCATAGCTGTTTTTTCTAAGTCTCATTTCAACGGGTCAGTCCACCAACACTTAGGACCTCTTTATTCTTATTTGACTTTATTGATAGAATCACTAACAGTTTTGATAATAAATTGTATATCTTTCAGCTCTATATTTAACGGCGGAGATAGTGTCAATACATTATTGTACCCTGCCACAGTTGCACCGTTTTTACCGATCAATACCCCCTCCTGCTTACATGAAGCAATTACTTGATTAACTAGAGCAACTTCTAATGGTTCCTTTGTTTTCTTATCCTTAACTAACTCAATCCCAATTAATAGACCTTTACCGCGGACATCACCGACAAATGGATGATTTTGAAGAAGATTATTTAACTCACTTACTACCTGTTTCCCAAGGTCTCGGGAACGGTCAAATAAGTTTTCTTTTTCCATTATCTCTAGATTTTTTAACGCTAGGGCACAGGCCGCTGGATTTCCTCCAAAGGTGTTAACATGCCGGAAATAATCATATTCTTCGCTTCCCTTAAACGCTTCATAAATTTCTTTCCGTACAGCCGTTGCGGATAGTGGCAAATAGGCACTAGTAATTCCCTTGGCCATGGTGATAATATCGGGTTTTACATCATAATTCATAAAGCCGAAAGGTTTGCCCGTACGCCCAAACCCACAAATGACTTCGTCTACAATTAAAAGAGCACCATGTTTTTCACAAACCTCTTTTGCTGCCTTCATATAGCCTTCAGGTGGAACTAAGATTCCACCACCCGTAATAATCGGCTCCATAATCATGGCTGCTATCGTTTCACTCAATTCCCACGTCATCGTTCGATCTATTTCTTTTACCGAAGAAAGCTCTTTTGGATCTTTTACATTCGTATCGTCCCGATAGGAATCTGGTGGAGAAATATGAATGAAACCGGGTGCTAAAGGCTCATATTTATACTTTCTTTGTGCTTGACCTGTAGCAGCCAGAGCTCCAAAAGAATTTCCATGATAACCACGGTAGCGGGATACTATCTTATAACGATTAAATTCTCCTCGCTGCTGATGATATTGACGGACGATTTTAAAGGCTGTTTCGTTCGCCTCTGAGCCGCTGTTTGAGAAGAATATGACATAGTCATCACCCAACATACTATTTAGTTTTTCAGCCAGCTTGATAGCAGGAATATGGCTTTGAGTTAAGGGGAAATACGCCATTTCCTTAAGTTGTTCATACGCAGCATCGGCAAGCTCTGTTCTTCCATAACCTACATTCACACACCATAAACCTGCCATTGCGTCTAAATAACGCTTACCATCTGCATCGGTTATCCAAGACCCCTCTGCCTTCGCAGCTACAATAGTTGCTTGGGGATTATAAGGTTTCATCGAATGCCATAAATATTTATCATCTTGGGCAAGTAATTCCTGTTGTGGACGACCTGTTTGAACCAATATCAGCCCCTCCTTTTCTATGCTTCAAACCGTGATGTAATCATTTTTTTACGCGTATAAAAGTTTAAGCCGTCTTTACCATTCACATGCAGATCACCATAGAAGGAAGCTTTCCAGCCTGAGAATGGGAAGAATGCCATCGTTGCTGGAACTCCAACATTAATCCCCAGCATACCGGCGTCAGCCTCTTCACGGAACTGCCGAATTGCTTTTGCATTATTCGTGTAAATCGTGGCACCATTTCCATATCTTGATTTACGTATATACTCTAATCCTTCATCTAAATTACTTGCACGGAGCAGACTTAATACCGGAGCAAATATTTCATCCTTGGCAATCGTCATGTCAGGAGTTACATGATCGAAAATAGTGGGCCCAAGAAAATTACCCTCCGAATATTCACCCATTTGCGTACGTCCATCACGAATTAAGTCTGCACCTTCTTCTATCCCTTTTTCAATATATCCTAGAACCTTTTCTCGATGTTCCTTTCGGATTACTGGTGTTAATAACACCTCGTCATCCATTCCATTTCCAATAATTAACTCATCTGCTTTTTTCTTTAAACCTTTCACGAAAGGCTCATTGTCACCTACAACAACAACAGCACTACATGCCATACAGCGTTGCCCTGCACTGCCAAACGTTGAGCTGATGATATGCTGGACCGCCTTATCCATATCCGCATCAGGCATAACAATATGATGATTCTTTGCACCCGAGAGAGCCTGAACTCGTTTTCCATTCGCTGCTGCTTTTTCATATACATACTTCGCTACCGGCTGTGAACCGACAAAAGAGATCGCCGCAATATCTTCATGATTAAGTAAACCGTTTACAACATCATGAGCTCCATGGACCACATTTAATACACCCGGAGGGGCGCCAGCTTCTGTGAACAACTCTGCTAGTCTATTCGCCAAAATCGGTGTTCGTTCAGATGGCTTTAACACAAAGGTATTTCCGCAGGCAATGGCTAATGGGAACATCCAAAGCGGCACCATCATTGGAAAGTTAAAAGGAGTAATCCCCCCAACTACTCCTAGTGGATAGCGGAACATTTCGGAATCAATCTCTTCTGCAATACCGGATAAGGTTTCACCCATCATTAAGGTTGGTGCTCCTGATGCAAATTCTACACACTCAATTCCACGCTGTACTTCCCCGTAAGCTTCTTTGTATGCCTTGCCATTTTCTTTGACAATCAGTCGTGCTAACTCTTCATGGTTGTCAGTTAATAGACTGTGATATTTAAAGAGTATTCTTGCTCGTTTTGGTACGGGAACCTTCTTCCACTTAGAGAACGCTTCTTTTGCAGCTAGTACAGCTGCATTAACATCCTCATTTGTAGAAATAGGAACCTTTGTTAGTAATTCATTTGTTGCAGGATTTGGAACATCAAGAGTAGTATTGCTGCTAGAGCTTACCCATGCACCATTAATATAATTCTTTAGTACGGTCGTATCTTTACTCGTCACGTTCATGTATTCCCCTCCACCGTTAATATATATGAAAACTTTTAAAATAATTATCTCGTAAATGAGAAAGTTGTTCATTAGACAGACTGTAAGAAGAACCAACCTATTTCTTCCACAAAATGAACACTTCGTAAATGAAATTCCATCAGATACTTTTTCTTTCCAAGAACTGAGGGGATAAATAATCCTTCACAAGAAGCATGAACTCTAATGCTATCCGTTTTTCATGATTCATAAAATCTTCCCCCAGCAAATTCTCCAGCTTTTGGAGACGGTGATATAAAGTTTGCCTGACGATAAAAAGTTTGTTGGCTGTTTCTTGCTTAGATCCGTTACACTCTAAATATACTTTTAATGTTTCTAACAGCTTGCCATTATATTTCCGATCGTAATGAATTACAGGCTGAAGATATTCTACAACCAGGTCCTGTAAATCCATATGCTTACTCATATGAGAAATGAGCCGATATAAGTGTAAATCTTCATAAAAATAGGTCTCTTCTTTCGACATTTCCTGCTGAATCCTAAGAGTTTCTTTTGCACTTTGAAAGCTTTTATGAATATCCGTTAGTCTTTCAACAACTTTTCCTGCTGCCATATATAGTTTGGTAGTACCCTTCTTTCTAATAAACTCGGAATCTTTTATAGATAGAATGGCTTTTTTTACTCGCTCCTTTACATTTTTATTTGGCCGATTATTTAATAGAATAAGGATTAATTCATTTCTTTTTTCAACCGAAAATAAGACAAATCCATTTTGTTCAAAAACAGAGCGATATAATAACTTTAGATAGGTACCATCTTGACTGCACTTTTCTTTTATACAATGAACTTTAGCTACTAACACCAGAGCCTCTGATGAATTTGGCTTACTATCGTGATGTAGAAGGTACTCGTTTATTTCATCCAAGGGGTGTTCTCCCTCTATCCAGCTTTGAAGCCATTCAATTTCTTCTACTCTCTTCTTTTCTTGCGCATATAATTCTCTTAAGTCACTAATTTTCCTATGTTGGTTATTAATAATAAAGGTATGAATATCCTGTGTTATTTCTACAAACGGAACTTCTTTCTGAAAAATAATGATCGGAAATTTATTCTTATTTGCAATTACAATTACTTCCGCTGGAATCTCTGCCAAATAGGTCCCCATTTCAATACAGAGACCCGCTGCTTGGTTTTCAACCAATTGGTTGAGAATGGATATGAACAGCCCCTCATCTTCTTTCCATGCAACTCCAGTTGATAGTATCAATTCATCCCCGTTTAAGAGATTTCCAATATTGGTGACTTCTACAACATGAACCCATTTTACAATCCGATTAAGACCTTCTTCCCCAGCAAGTATGATTGCTTGCTCAAAATGCTTCCGAGATAAAATATCGGAAACCATTAATGGTAAATGCTCCTTCATTATGATTACTCCTCACGAAATGAACAATAATTTTTCAAAAAAGGATTGGTATAAGCTACCAATCCTCTTTTACTGCTAAACTCACTTTATTCCTAAGTTTTGTTTGATAAGTAAACTAGAAAAATACTTTCTTGCATTAGCTGTTCCAATCAGCAGTATTTCTTTTTCCTTACTAGCAGGGTGGTAAAACTCTACAGACGCACCATCTAAATGTTCATGGACAGCATTAATTCGAAAACCCTTCTGAATGAAAAAATCAAGCTTATCTCTTTCATTAAGATATTGTTGATAATCAGACATTATTTCCTCCTACGTATCAGAAATTTTCATTAATCGAATTTTAGGCTGGCAGGTGCTTCTTCAAGTACTGACTCATACTCTTCTTCTATGACCCA
Organism: Neobacillus niacini; assembly: GCF_019749295.1. GTDB lineage: Bacteria > Bacillota > Bacilli > Bacillales > Cytobacillaceae > Neobacillus > Neobacillus niacini_D. The sequence goes on along the minus strand of NZ_JACWFG010000015.1, from coordinate 69,536 downwards.
ATCCCGCCCAACTGAGATTCCAAGATATTTTGCATCGCTCGGATCTTCGAGTTCCGCTTGTTGATATTTCTTAAACCACCAGTATTTCGCAAGGACGTAGTATATTCCTGCCCCAAGTAAGAAACCTACTAAAAATCCATATGCGGGTAATAAATAGGAGATATAACCGCCAATAATCCAGGCAATAAAGCCGGCTGCATTCACCCCGCCCCAATATCTAAATTGACCATGGTCTTCGTATAATTCCGGGACATTCACTCGTCGTTTACGTATTAAATAATAATCTGCAAAAAGAATACCGACGATAGCAGACAGTACGCCTCCAACAATTAGAAGAATCGGAATGATAACACCGAATAACTCCCACGGCTGCACGATGGTACCTACAATTCCTGCAGTGATAACACCTGCCCAAAATGGAAACTTTGGACCACCTACATTAGAGAAGATTGTTGCAGCCGGGACAACATTTGCCGCTGTGTTCGTAGACCATTGTGCCAAGACAATCATCAGGAGCAATACAGCAAGGACTATACCGCTTGCCGATTTTTGCAGGGCCACCACTGGGTCTGCATTTAATACAGCAACATATGCTACAGCGCCAATAATAATCATAAAGGTTTGTGTGATAGGCATGGCGACTAGATTTCCAATTAAGGAACTTTTATTTCTTTTAAACCAGTTCTTTTCATTTACTGGAGCTTTCATGAAGCGAGAAATCGAAGGTATATCAGCACTCAATGTTGCCCAGAAACCCATGTTACTAAAAATCACCACCATAAAAGCGGTAAATGCCGCACCGCCTGTAACGGGTGATTCTACCCAGCTCCAAGCATCTCTTCCGGCAGCCTGAGCTTGGTCAGATAAAGAGGAATACATCCAAATAGAGATTAAGATAATAATTGGTGCCGCTAGATCCGCAAACCTTTCAATCGATTTAATCCCTAAGGCTGTATTAATCAATTGGAAAATAGCAAATATGATGAAGCAAACAAACCAATTATCAAAACCAGATAAAATATTTAATATGCCATTCATCGCTGTCGCACCAAAATAGGTATTGATTCCAAACCATGCAGAAGCAGTAACTCCTCTTGTAATCGAAGGAATATGGGTTCCAATCGTCCCAAATGGTGCCCTCATGTATACAGGAAATGATAGGCCGTGCTCTATACCTATGTCTCCAATTAGAGATATAAAAAATCCAATCGCGAGTGAGCCAATAATGGTTGCTAGAATAACTAGCGGTAAAGATAGGCTTTGGATCCCTGCCCCGCCAATGGCAAAGGTAGCAAGAACAACGACCATCCCTACCCACATAAACGAATAACCTAACTTTGTGAGTTTCCTGTCTTTTTGTTGAATGGGTAATAAATCAGAAGACTTTAAGTGGCTTTTCTTCATATGAACACTCCTCTTTCGGTTTAAAATGACAAGAATTTAAACATGTAAATTCAAACACCGACTATCAGGCAGAGGTTTTAAAGTGCAATTGCCTGCGAAAAGCAAGCAATTGCAGGAGTCGTTCAACAATGAATGGAGAAAATAGTATTCTATCTCATACTGTTAAATAGATAAGGTTTCGTTTTGGTTTAGTGGTGTATACCCATTGTATTTGGCTCTCTTTAAATACTGACCAGAACCTGGCTTGCCAACAAATTGTTTATCACGTACGACAAATTCACCTCGGGATAAAACAGAAACTGGCTCACCCGTGACCTTCATTCCTTCAAAGGCATTGTAATCAACCGCCATATGATGTGTTTCAGCCGAAATAATGCGCTCTGCCTGGGGATCAAATATGACAATATCAGCATCTGCCCCCACTGCAATACTGCCTTTTTTCGGATACAAGCCAAATAATTTTGCGGCTCGAGTGGAAGTAAGATCAACAAATTGGTTTAAACTTATGCGTCCCTTTCTCACCCCCTCAGAGAATAGAATGGAAAGACGGTCTTCAATGATTGGTCCGCCATTTGGTATTTTAGTAAAATCATCTTTTCCTAGATCCTTCTGACCTTTAAAATCAAAGGAGCATTGATCAGAACCCAGCGTTTGCAGTTGACCGCTTTTTAACGCGTTCCAGAGAACCTCTTGATTCCATTTTTCTCTTAGTGGCGGTGACCAAACATATTTTGCTCCTTCGAAATTCGGTCTCTCTAAATAACTTTGATCTAAAACTAAATATTGTGGACAGGTTTCACCCCAAACATTAAAGCCCTTGCTTCTGGCTTCGGCAATTTTTTCTACTGCATCCGCACAAGATACGTGGACTACATATAATTGCGAGTTTGCCAATCCTGTCAATTTTGCCGCTCTTCCTGTTGCCTCCCCCTCTAATTCTGGCGGTCTAGTTAACGCGTGATAGATTGGGTCTTTGTTTCCTTCAGCAATTGCCTTTTTCGTTAAATAATCAATGACATCCCCATTTTCTGCGTGTACCATGACAAGTGCTCCATGTTCTTTTGCTGAAATTAACGTTCTGAATAGTGTTTCATCATCGGCTTGGAAAACATTTTTGTAGGCCATAAACACCTTGAAAGAGGTAATCCCTTCTTCATTAATCACATAGGGAAGTTCGTTTAAGACATTTTCATTGATTTCCGCAATCATTAAATGGAAACCATAGTCAATCACCGCTTTTTCTTTCGATTTCGCGTGCCAGGTTTGAATGGCATTTTTTAACGGTTCACCTTTATTGGTTAAGCAAAAATCAATAACCGTTGTTGTCCCCCCGAAAGCAGCAGCTATAGTTCCTGTTTCGAAATCATCCTTCGTCACAGTTCCACCAAATGGCATATCTAAATGGGTATGAGGATCAATGCCCCCAGGGAATACAAGGCATCCTTTTGCATCAATTATTTCTGCCCCATGTAAAGCAAGATTGCTGCCAATCTGAGATATTTTTCCATCTTCTATTAATATTTCTGCTGCAAAGGTATCTGCAGCTGTTACAATCGTTCCGTTTTTTATCAGTTTCTTCATACCATTTCTCCCTTCTTATTTGTTGCTATCAATCTTACATTCTGTTGTAAGACTCAAGACTTTCTGTCTTTCATTCCAGGTCATCGGAGGAAGTTCGCGATGGGCTTCTACCATATCAATAGCTCCATCTACTGGACAGACAATGGAACATAGATTACATCCAACACAATCCTCTTCCCTAACTTTTAAATAACTCAATCCGTTTTCGTCTGTTAACATATCAATACATTGATGAGAGGTATCCTCGCAGGCAATATGGCATTTGTTACAGTTGATACAAACATCATTATTGATTTTTGCAACGATATTGTAGTTAAGATCTAAGTTTCCCCAATCCGAATACCTCGGAACCGACTTTCCAATAATTTCGCTGACGGATTTTATACCCTTTGCATCTAAATAATGATTGAGTCCATCTATCATATCTTCCACAATACGGAAGCCGTGGTGCATGGCAGCCGTACAAATTTGCACACCGGTTGCCCCCATTAGCATGAATTCAACGGCATCCTGCCAGTTCGAGATCCCCCCGATTCCCGATATTGGGACATTAATATGGGCATGTCTTGCACACTCTGCCACCATGTTAAGTGCAATCGGTTTTACAGCAGGACCACAATAGCCGCCATGTGCTCCCTTCCCTGCAACATGTGGAATCGTATTCCAGGAATCAAGGTCTACTCCCATTAAACTATTAATTGTGTTTATCATACTGATAGCGTCTGCTCCGCCATTACATGCTGCTTCCGCAGTTGCGGTTATATCCGTAATGTTTGGAGTTAATTTGACAATAACAGGTGTTTTTGCTGCTTCCTTTACCCAATAAGTTTGACGTTCTACAAGCGAGGGTACTTGACCGGATGCAGAACCCATCCCGCGTTCCGCCATACCGTGCGGACAGCCAAAGTTTAACTCGAGACCATCCACTCCTACATCCTCCACTCGCTTAACAATTTCGTGCCATTTTTCTTGTTTAGGTTCCACCATTAATGATGCAATAATTGCGTGATTAGGGAATCTTTTTTTTGTTTCATATATTTCTTTTAGATTTACATCTAACGGCCGGTCGGTGATTAATTCAATATTATTGAACCCTGCCACACGTTGTCCGTTAAAACCGATGGCAGCAAACCTAGAAGATACATTCAAAATCGGGTCGCCTAGTGTCTTCCATACTGCTCCGCCCCACCCAGCATCAAAGGCTCTCTGTACCTGATAACCTGAATTGGTAGGAGGTGCTGAAGCAAGCCAAAATGGGTTAGGAGATTTTATTCCTGCAAGATTAATACGTAAATCAGCCATCTCAAATTCACCCCTTAATAATAAAACATCCTCTAATAATAGAAAACGCTTACACACTTATATTCTATTACACACAGATTACCTTCCTGTACTGACTGTGGTAAATTGCCTATGAATGCTGTAGGCAGCTAGTTTTCCTTGTTGTGCTGCAGTAACTACCATCGCGTCACCTTTACCCTTGCCAAAAACTACATCACCACATGCATAAATGTTAGGATTAGAAGTTTGATAGGTTTCTTTATTAACTTGTACCACTCCGTCATCATGTTGTAGTCCAAATTGTTCGATTAGTTCTAAATGCCTTGTTTGTCCGATTGCTTTGATAACTGCATCTACTGGTAAGACATATTCAGATCCTTCAATGGGTATAGGTCTCCTCCGGCCATCTTGGCCGGCATCTCCTAAATTCATCTTGATACATTCAATCCCTGTTACCTTCCCATGTTCATTTCCAATAATTCTTTTAGGTGCAGTTAACCAGCGAAATTCTACGCCGTCTTGTTTCGCAAATTCATATTCAAAATCATAGGCAGTCATTTCTTCTTCACTACGACGATATAAGATTTTTACATTTTCCGCACCTAACCGTACGGAACAGGTTGCACCATCAATCGCGGTATTTCCTGCACCAATGACAACGGCACGCTTTCCGACAAAATCCTTTGTTAAGCTTCCGCTTTTTGTACTTTTTACAAACTCAATAGCATCATATACTCCCTCAAGCTCTTCTCCTTCGATACCTAAATGAGGAACATGAGCCATACCAGCTGCTAAGACAATACAATCAAACCCCTTTAGTAAATCCTCTACAGACACATCCTTACCAACTCTTGTATTGGTTTTAATGGTTACATTGAGCCTTTCAACCTGTTCCACTTCCCAATACGAGATTGACTGTGGAAGACGGAATGAGACAATTCCGTAGGTATTTAATCCCCCAGCTTTATCTGCCGCTTCAAATATCGTTACTTCATACCCTAATCTTGCCAGCTCCCTGGCAGCTGAAAGTCCTGCAGGTCCTCCACCGACGATGGCAACAGATTTACCATTTGTTGTTCCTGGCTCGAATAGAGTTTGTTCATTTTTAATTGCCCAATCTGTTGAATGTCTCTGCAGCATTCCAATCATAATGGGTTTAGTAGAATGATTTAACACACACGCCCCTTCACACAGCTCCTCTGTTGGACACACTCTAGCGCAGCTTGCGCCAACGGGATTGGCAGACATGATTGTTTTCGCAGATCCCAGCATATTTCCTGAAGCAATTTTTTTAATAAATGTAGGAATATCAATGCCTGTTGGGCATGCCTTAATACAAGGAGCATCATAGCAATAAAGGCAGCGATTCGATTCTTCCCGCGCTTCTTGATTTGTAAGAGGACGTTCTACTTCTTGAAAGTTTCGTTCTAGATTGGTATAGCTGACCCGCTGTATTTTTTCCAATAAAAAACCCTCCTTTATCTAAAGTTATTTTACTGAAAATTCTGCATCTTGTTTTATTTTACAGGGCACAAAAATTCAATACATTATACAGCCTGTAAAACGATAGGCGTATTCTACTTACCAATATGTGAAATAGATTCTATAAAACATGTATGCGGACCTTATTGACTTGATGATGGTTTGAAGGGAATATCGATGAGTTTAGTAGTAATTAAATGAGTTTTATTCTTGTACAATTCTTAGTCTTTTACCAATTTATCACAGACAGGCAAAAAATTTTGTAAAAATACATCGAAACCCTATTTAATCTATTACATGGTTAAATGGATATTAATATGAACTAAAAACCAATGTTTCTAAGGTAAAAATAAAGTAAATCTACTTGCAGACTATCAAATAAGGAAAGATTTTCTTCCAAATAAATTCTCGACAATCATACACTTTTTTGCCGAATCAAAAAAAAGTGTACCAATAGCACACTTATTCGAATCCTTTTCAATTATTTAAAGCTTCTTTCAATCCGTGTACCCAGCCATTGAATCAATTTCATGTGAGAGATAGACATGATTTCCTTTTTTATTGGATTGAGCCATTACTGCCATTGCTGCAGCAACCTTCCTTGCATGTATTCCTCGGTAAGGAAGCAGTGGACCTATCATTAGCTTGTTTATCACACCGCTAGCTTTTTCTGCAATCTTCTCTCCCAATCGGAATTCCTCACGCTTCCCTAATAATAAAGAAGGTCTGAAAATATGAAGCGATGGCAGGTCTAAGCTTTTTAGTGTTACTTCTACATCTCCTTTTACTCGACTGTAAAAGAATAATGACTCAGGATCTGCCCCCATTGAACTTACAATTAGGAACTTTTCAGCACCATTTTCCTTTGCTAGTTTTGCAGCCTCAACAGGGTATTCGTAATCTACTTTACGAAAAGCCTCTTTAGTCTTAGCAACTTTTATGGTTGTGCCTAAACAACAGAATACATCTGTTACTTGAAATAAATCATGATATTTATTCAGTTCATCGAAGTCAACGATATGTACTTCACAAAAATCAGATTCAACTTCAATTGGTCTGCGGACCAACAAATGTACTCTTTGATACTCCCCATTTTCACTAATTTTTTTGACTAATTCTGTCCCTATTAGACCTGTAGCCCCGAGTACAAGTGCCGTTTTTTTAGTTAGATCCATAATATTAAGCATGCCCCTCTCAACTTTAAACAATCTCTTGAAGCAATTATACCATGCACTATAGGGTCAACTTAAAATTAGGCATAGAGAAATATACATAAGTGATCCAAGAAAGACAGATACTGCAAAATTAAAAACAGTACTTAGATTTAAGGTGAAATAAGTTAAGAAAACCAACCAGCTTTTTTCAGCTGGTTGGTTTTTTAATACTTTCAACTAATTGTGATAAGAATTGGTGTATTAACTTAAATGCCTCATTCAACGACATGTTCTCATTAAACCCCTCTACATAGTTAAAAGCAAAATTCAGATCCCAAAGCCCATCATCATGACTAAACATTAAATCAAATTTAGCTTCATCACCTTGTAAGGAAGTATTAAGCTGTTCCTTTAACACTTTCTCAAACTTCTTTTGAAGCTTTAAACCTAACATGACATCATATGTACCAAAAACATCATCCAGCTCTAGTGACACACCCTCAACACCAATTTGTTCAAAAAAGGTAGATTCCACATAAATAAATTCATTTTTATTCTCTTTTAGATAGGTAAGGGGCTGGTTTAAAAAATTTGATGACTCATTTGCGATCATCGTTTCTGTTTCTTTGCTGCACCGTTCAATATACGCATCAATAAAATTTGAGTTCAATTTGTTTTCCATTTGATTTCCTCCTGAAATAGCAATTCCACTTTTACTATAGAATGATTTTTAATTAAAAAGCAACTTTCATTCAATAAGAAAAAAAGTCTAAACTCTCAAAGAGTTTAGACATTAGTAATTCAAACTAGTTTTCCACAAGTTTATTTACTACTTTTTTCCCCGCTGGGTTTCCTTCAACATCATCTTCAGCTTGTTTCGCCCGTTTCATAAATAATGCAAGGACAAGCGCTACGGCAGCAATAAAGACAGATACGAAAAACGCAAAGTTGATTCCGTCTAATGTGGCACTCATCATGATTTGCTGCTCCATTTGAGCTAAAGTTTCTGGAGTTGGCTGTTCAGTTAATTTAGACATCGCGGCTTCACCAAGTTCTTTTGCCTTTGATTCTGCCCTGTTTGACATCACGGTTACCAAAAGAGCAGTACCAATAGCCCCAGATACTTGCTGAAGTGTGTTGTTCATGGCAGTACCATGCGGATAAAAACGTGCAGGTAATTGATTCAATCCATTCGTGGAAACAGGCATCATCACCATTGACATCCCGAACATACGGACGGAAAATAATAGCAGTAATTGAGTATACGTTGTCTCAAGTGTCAATTGACTAAAAAGGTAACTCGTAATCACGGTAATGACTAAACCAACTACCGCTAAAGCGCGTCCACCAAATTTGTCGAATAGTTTACCTGTAATAGGTGACATTAGTGCCATAATGAGTGCTCCTGGAAGCATCATTAGACCTGCATCAAAAGGAGTTATGCCTCGGACCGTTTGCACATAAATCGGCAGCAAGAGCATCCCTGAAAACATGGCCATTGTTATGACCATAGAGATAACTGATGATAAAGCAAACATCGGATACTTGAATATCTTATAATTAAGCATAGGCTTATCTTGTTTTAGTTGACGCAGGATGGAAAGAAGTAATGAGATAGCTCCGATCGCAATCGTTAAATAAACCTGTGGACTGTCCCAGCCTTGCTTTCCTGCTGAACTGAACCCATAAAGTAAACCGCCAAAACCAACGCTTGTAAGTAATACAGATACGAAATCAAGTTGAATATTTACTTTTTCTTTTTTATCCTTTAATAAGAAGAAACCAATTAATAGAACAATCACTGCAATTGGAGTTACAAAGTGGAATAACATTCTCCAGTCATAATGTTCAATTAACCAGCCAGATAATGTTGGTCCAATTGCCGGTGCCCCCATTAATACTAACCCAAAAATCCCCATTGCTGCTCCTCTTTTTTCAATAGGGAAACTTACAAGCATAACATTCATTAAAAGAGGCATCATAATCGCAGAACCTGATGCCTGCGTCATTCTGCCAGCTAATAATACCGGGAAAGCATGTGCAAATCCTGCAAGTATAGTTCCCGCCGTAAATAAGCCCATTGCAACCAAGAAAAGTTTTCGAACAGAATATTTTTGAATCAAAAACGCTGTAGTCGGTATAAGTACTCCATTTACTAACATAAACCCTGTCGTCAGCCATTGCACAGTAGAAGCATCAACTTCAAGATCCGCCATTATGGAAGGAAGTGCAATATTAAGTAATGTGTTATTTAAAAATGCAATAAAAGCCCCAATCATCAGGATTGAGATAATCCCGTATGGGGGACGTTTTGTTTCCGTTTTTTTATTTTCCATTGTTTATACCCCCTATAAACCACTTGTACACTTTTTTATACCCCTGTTTCATGCTTTATTAATAATATACCGACAGTTCTTTTTTTGCAATCAAAAAAACCTTAATTTATGGGGTTTGTAATGAACACCTATATCATGTAGTATATTTTTATACAGGTAGTATAATTCGGATTATAGGTGATAAGAATGAACGAACGTAAGCAGCACGTTATCAATAAGGCTCACCAATTATTTATTGAAAAAGGTTTTCAAGCTACATCGATTCAGGACATTTTAGACTATAGCGGTATTTCAAAAGGAACCTTTTACAAATATTTTTCATCAAAGAGTGAGTTATTAATTGCAATTTATAAAGCAAATTTTAAAAAACTCCAAAAGGAAAGAAATGATTTATTAATTGGGAAAAACCCATCAGATATCGAGGTCTTTATTAAACAATTAGAATTGCAAATGATTTCTAATAAAAAAAATAAGTTTGTTGCACTTTATGAGGAAGTAATGTCAACAAATGATGCAGACCTGAAACACTATATCCGTATCACACGGCTGCGTTCTCTTCGCTGGATGTTTAGCAGGTTTATTGATATATTCGGTGAAAAAAATAAACCATACTTATTAGATTGTGCAATTATGTTTCAAGGACTCCTGCAGAATAACCTCCAATATAATCGCTTGGCTACTGATTCTAATGAGAAAATTAGTAATGTAGTCAGATTTAGTGTGAATCGTCTAGTTAAATTGGTGGAAGAAGTAGCCGAAGCTGATGAACAATTGCACCCTCAAGAGCTTTTAGAAAAATGGCTGCCGGGTCCTCAGAAAAATAATCATGAATGGATTAGCCAATTTTATAAAATTATTAATTTAATGAGAAATTGCATCACAAAGCACTTTCACGATAAATACGACCAAGAAAAATATATTGAGCTGCTAGAGTTTATCCAAGAAGAAATCATGCATACTAGAGCACCCAGGAAATTCCTTATCGAAAGCGCCCTTCAAACACTGCAAAATAACCCTTTAGATATCTGGAAAAAAGAGCTTCTTCAGCTTACTCAGATCATCACTGCCTTTTTTCAACAATTGGAGGAAAATGGAGAAGATGAACACTAAATTAGACATTCTCATTATGGAATTTTTAAGACTGAGCGTTTGCCCATGCATTTCTAGGTAGTTTTACGTAAATTAGTATAAACATTGTATTGTTTTACTATTTTGAGGAGGAGCAGTTGATACTGCTTGCTGCAGGAGGTGCAAATAATGGGAAATTTCACAGCAGACAAGACTCATATCCCGGAGGAAAAAAGATCAATTTTTGATTCTTTTAAATTTTGGGGTCATAGGTCAAAGCATAGAAATTTTCTTAGCATAGATATTGAAACAGGTCCTAAAATGACAGAAATCGAAGATACTAAGGAACAAACTCCGGAATTAAGCCCATTAAGGCCAAAAGAAGAAGAAGAAGAAGAAGAAGATTTAACTCATGATAGCCCTAAAGTAAAAATAGATCGCTCAACACCTAGCCATATAAAAATTCAGGAGACGATTAGTGGTAATTACATTATCTCTAGAGGCTGGGATGGCAATAATATGCTAGAATATAAAATTCGCAGAAAAAATTACTAGAAGTGACAAAAAAGGAATGGGATAGTATACCTCCATTCCTTTTTGTTTTAAGTATGGTCTTATTTAGGTTCAATATGTACATGGACGTCATATACCTTATGTAATCTGATTAAATCCTCTTCAACTTTAGTGGCGATATCATGAGCCTTTTTTACATCCAATGTAGAATTAACGAGTATGACCACGTCAACAACTATGTTGTTACCGTAATTCCTCGCTTTAATTTCTTTGACCCCTTTAACTCCATTACATTTATTGATGGTATCTTTATAAATATCAATTTGCTTTTCGTCAAATCCATCCGTTAAATAGAGCGAAGCTTCTTTAAAAATGTCCCAGGCAGTTTTACATATGAGGAATCCTACTATTACAGCTGCTAAAGGGTCCAGCCATGGCAGACCAAACTGTGCACCAATAATCCCAATGAACGTACCCACACTTACCCAGGCATCCGAGAGATTATCCTTTGCCGCAGCCATAACTGATTGGCTGTTAATTTCTGTGGCCAGTTTTTTATTATATCGATAAACAAAGTACATAACGAAAGCACAAAATAGACCCGTCCAGGCGGAGATTACGTCCGGAGATTCCTTTTGTGCATAAAAAATACTAAAAATAGCGTCATATGCAACTTTTAATCCCACTGCCATCATGATAAAAGATGCAACCATGGATGCTACAGTTTCTGCTTTCCAGTGTCCGTAGGGATGGTCATCATCTGCAGGTCTTTGCGATAATTTAAGTCCAATTAAAACAGCAACTGAAGCTACAATATCGGTTACATTATTCAAGCCATCTGCTTTTAGTGCCTCTGAATTCCCTATATATCCAACGGCTAGTTTCAGCACGGACAAAATTAAATAGGCAATAATGCTTATAATAGCTCCGCGCTCTCCTCTTTTCAAATCCAAAAAACCTTGTTCTTCCATCAAATAAATCACCCACTTCTTTTCCCTATTTATATTATTGAACAAAAGTAACTAGTGGGTCTAGAGAAACCTTTTTCCCTTCTTTGAAATTTATAACAGGCATGAAAAAATGTTGGTTTAGGTAAACAACTTAACCTTGAAATTATGTTAGTAGTTAAGTATTCTAAGAACATATTCAATGAAATTAAGGATGTGTTTAACCTGAGATTAAATAAATTTATTTCCGAGTCTGGAAAAACCTCAAGGCGCGGTGCAGATAAATGGATAGAAGAAGGCAGAGTCACCATAAACGGGAAGTTAGCAAAGGTTGGCAGTCAAGTTGAGCCAGGTGATGTGGTCCGAGTAAATGGTGAAACCATAAGGGTAGCCAAAGAATATGTCTACATAGCTTTAAATAAACCGGTCGGAATCACAAGTACTACTGAAAAACATATCAAAGGCAACATCATTGATTTAGTCAATCACCCACTGCGTATTTTTAATATTGGAAGACTAGATAAAGATTCAGATGGGTTAATCCTCCTTACGAATGATGGAGATATTGTTAATGAAATACTTCGTGCAGAGAATAAGCATGAAAAAGAATATATAGTTACAGTGGATAGGCCGATAACTTCTGAGTTTTTAAAGAAGATGTCAGAGGGTGTACACATCTTAGATACAAAAACACTTCCATGTAAGGTAGAACAGCTTTCAAAGTTTGTTTTTAAGATTATTTTGACACAAGGATTAAATCGACAGATACGACGTATGTGTTCAGCACTTGGTTATTCGGTTGTTCGTCTCCAGCGAATTCGGATTATGAATATCCAATTAGGAAACCTGCCTGTTGGACAATGGAGAGATTTAACGAAGAAAGAAAAGAATCAATTATTTAGTGACTTAAATTATGAACCAAGGCAGTGGTAAAAAGGATGAGTCGAAACCTTACCGTTTCAACTCATCCTTTTTTGTTTATTTATTGTTGATTTAATATTCAAATAATATATGATATTACTTAGTATAGCGAAGGATTTTTTAGGAGGAGATACTAGATGGAAAAGACCGTTGAAAAAAGACTTTCCCGCTCAGAGGTTCCAGAGGAATTAACTTGGAATCTGGATGATTTATTTTTGTCAGTTCAAGCATGGGAAGCAGAACTTGCAGTGATTGAAAGCGTTGCTGCCAAGATGAAAGATTTTAAAGGTACGTTACATACTAGTTCTAATGCTTTATTAGATTGCTTACTCGCTCAAGAGCAACTATTGATGAAAATGGTAAAAGCAGCAACATATGTCAGCTTGAAGCAATCAGCTGATGGGACAGATCCTGTCAATCAGGCTAATTCAGCCAAATTAGCCGCTCTAAGAACAAGAATGACAACTGCATTATCATTCATTCATTCTGAAATCCTCGCACTTGAAGATGGTACCTTAGAAAAATACCTTCAAGAGAATACAGGACTTCAACCATTCAAAAAAGATTTGCACGAGCTGCTTGAAACGAAAAAACATCGGCTTTCCCCAGAAACGGAAGAAGTATTAGCCTCTTTGGCTGAAGTCCATGGTGCACCTTATACCATTTATAACATGGCTAAATTAGCAGACATGAACTTTGCCCCTATCGCTGATAGTGCGGGTAATGAATTACCTGTATCCTTTGCACTATTTGAAAACCGCTACGAGTTTTCTGCTGATACAGAATCACGCCGAGCAGCTTATGACTCTTTTGTTTCGACTCTCAAACAATATAAAAACACAATTGCAGCAGCCTATTCTGCTGAAGTAAAAAAACAAGTTACTCTTTCTCGTTTAAGAAACTATCAGTCAGTAGAAGAAATGCTGCTAGAACCACATCAGGTAACATTGGAAATGTACAATAACCAAATAAATATTATTTTTAAAGAGCTGGCACCACACATGCGCCGCTTTGCTAAGCTTAAGAAAAAGGCTTTAGGTCTTGATGTCATGAGGTTTTGCGATTTGAAAGCACCCTTAGACCCTGACTTTAATCCAGAGACAACCTATGAAGAGGCAAGTAACCTTATTTTGGAATCATTAAAGGTAATGGGACCAGAGTACAGTGAAATAATCGAAAAGGGCTTTAAAGAGCGATGGGTAGATCTTGCTGATAATATAGGGAAATCCACTGGGGCCTTCTGTTCAAGCCCATATGGAGCGCACCCTTACATTTTGGTTACTTGGCAGGACAATATGCGCGGCTGTTTTACCCTGGCACATGAATTCGGGCATGCAGGTCATTTTTACTTGGCGAATAAAAATCAAAGAATCATGAATGTTCGTCCATCTATGTATTTCATTGAAGCTCCATCCACCATGAATGAGCTTTTATTAGGACAGTACCTTTTAGCTAATAACAAAGACAAACAAATGAGGCGCTGGGTGGTCCTTCAGCTGCTTGGAACATATTATCATAACTTTGTCACCCATTTGTTAGAAGCTGAATACCAACGCAGAGTCTATGCATTAGCAGAAAGCGGAAATGCACTCACTGCTAATACGTTATCAGAAGTGACTAGAGCGGTGCTTTCAGAATTCTGGGGTGATACAGTGGAAATTGACGAAGGTGCAAGCTTAACCTGGATGCGTCAGCCTCATTATTACATGGGTTTATATCCATACACCTATTCTGCTGGATTGACAGCCTCGACTGCAGTGGCACAATTGATTCAGGAAGAAGGCCAGCCTGCTGTTGACCGCTGGTTAGAAGTACTTCGTGCCGGCGGAACCATGAAACCGCTTGAGCTATTAAAGCATGCAGGTGTAGATATGTCGACACCTGAACCGGTCCGTACAGCTGTAGCTTACGTCGGTTCATTAATTGATGAATTGGAAAAATAATATAGTAATAAAAAAGTGCCAGGTCCCCTCTCATTTTTTGAGCGGCGCCTGGCACTTTTTTATTCAATGCCTTGATGTAAATCTAGAAACAAGACTGGAATGTATAATAATAAAAAAATTATACACAATAATTTTCAAAGGAGGTGGATAAAATGAAACACATAAAAGCAATAGCCATTAAATTTGTTTCAAGTCTTGTCCTTTTGTCGATTATTCTAGGTTTATTCTTTGACATGGCATTTAGCAATATCTTACTTATCTCACTAGTACTTGGAGTGGCAGCCTATATTATTGGAGATCTGCTAATCTTACCAAGGACAAATAATACCGTAGCAACCCTTGCAGACTTTGGATTAGCGTTTCTCATTATTTGGTTAATGAGTGAAAACCTAACCTATGGAGACAATCATTTCTCCATGTCTCTAATTGCCGCACTTGGTGTCGCATTATTTGAATACATGTTCCATAAATATCTCGCAAGAAATATACTTCCTGACAGAGGCAGACAGCAAACAACAACCTTGCAGTACCAAACAGAAGCATCAGAAGAACTTACACCCGTAAGACCAGACGTAAGAACAGACACAGACAACAACGAATAACATCCAAGACGCACCATTCGCCAAGAATGGTGCCTTTTTATTTCCGGAATTCAGACTGTCCACTCCAGACGTACAGTTGTACACGAGTGGTGCCTGTCACCAAATAATAATTATTATTGAAACTTTCTTCCTATTTGCTCGTATATAAATAGACTTAGTTAAAAGTTTTATGATAAAGGGGAATTGGATATGGGGAATATATTTTTGTTTTCTTTGATTGTTGCTATTGTGTCTACTCTTATTCTTATACCGATTTATAGGGATGATAAGGCTAACGATACGAATAAGAAGAGTTCTAACGGAGCTGGAAGGTTAATTCCGGGAGCTATTATCGCTTTATTGGTTATATTGATTCCTACTGTTTTTGCTTACTATTATTTTACGAATTTTGATCGAAATCTCTCTTCTTTATGGGTTCATGCTATTGTTATTACTGCATTAGGTGCACTCATTTCTACTGGAATGGAAAGGAAAGTGAAGGCACTCCTCTTTGCAGCAAGTCTGGTCCTTGGAATTTACTTTCTCACAGCTTTTCTTTTTAATGCGGAAGAAAAGTATGAAATTGCACAAATGGATCAACAAGTTGAGATTAAGACCTTTGACGAGAAAGAAACACCTGCCAGTGTTCCACCAGAGTTTGCCCGTAATAAAATGAAAAAAGCTTTTGGTCAAGTTCCAAATACGAGCTATTATGAATTGGGGAATCTTCAAATTCAAAAGGTAAATGGCGATTATGTATATATCGCACCTGTTGAATTCTCTGGATTTTTCAAATGGTGGAAAGGAAAAGAAACACCTGGTTACTTTACTTTGAGTGCAACTGATTCTTCTGCCAACCCAAAATTCATCAAGTCAGAAATGATTTATACCCCTTCTTCTTTCTTTAACAAAGATATTGAACGACACATTCGTATGCAGTTTCCAAAACATATTTTCCACGGCGATGTTCAATTAGAGATTGCTGACGATGGGAAAGCCTACTACATCCGTTCATACGGAGGATTTATTTCAGCACGTAATGGTTTTGATGTTAAAGGTGTTGTGGTAGTAGATTCGAAAAATGGGGCTACAAAGTCTTATACCCTGGCAGAAGTTCCTGAATTCATTGATGGTGCAGTATCACCTGAGATTGTAAGCTTGCAAAATAGCTATTTCGGAAATTATATTCATGGGTTTTGGAATAGTCTCTTCGGAAAATCCGATGTGAAACTGCCTTCTGATGAAGGTACGGAGGCCAATGTGAGTCCAATTTTCGACCAAAACGGAGTTATGTATTATTTCACTGATTTTACAAGTCCTAAAGAAGGTGTCGATTCCATGCTAGGGTACTCGTTAACTAACTCACGGACTGGTGAAGCAACTTATTATACTGGGAACCCTGAAGAATCCTACATGGACTCACAAGGTGCTCTACAAATAATCGAAAAGAAATTTATTGAAAAGAAATGGCATGGTGAAATGCCTGTCATCTATAATTTCTATGGAGAAGCAAGCTGGCTGACACCTGTACTTGATTCGAATGGATTTTTACAGAATTACTTTATCGTATCAGCAGCAAATCCTGAAATTTCAGTATTTGGGGTTACTCCAAACGAAGCACTAAAGCAATATAAAACCGCACTCCAACGAGGCGGAGGGTCAGTGGATGGCAGTTCGAAGGCGGATGAAAAACAAATAACCGGAACCGTTCTCCGTGTGTACAAGGAGAAAACTGGTGATTTCACGGTTGTTTCATTCCTATTAGACAATAAGAAAAGCTATATCCTATCCTCAGAAAAGGAACCATTGATCATTTATCTAAAAGAAGGAGACAATGTAAATGTCACCTATTTGGATACAGATGAAGACTTCCTCCCTGCTAAAGAACTTACGATTGAGGGCTTAGAATAAAATAGAAAAACACGATGAACGAGAAGATTATCGTGTTTTTTCTTGTCCGAAATATCATAAAAGTGACTCAGCACCATCAATGTAAATTTCTGTTCCTGTAATATGATTGGATTGTTTGGAAGCCAAAAATAACACGAGTTCAGCGACTTGTTCAGGCTTACCTGCCTGGTGTTCAAGGGGTTGACTTCCTTCAGGATAGATAATGGGTATCTCAATTTCCTTTATCTCTTCTTTTTCTTTCCATGTATTTTCCCCGATATGTGTTTCGATGGCACCTGGACAAATAATATTTACCCGTATGTGATACTTGGCTAATTCAAGAGCTGCCATTTTTCCAAATCCCATTTGGCCAATTTTTGAAGTACTGTAGGCTGACATTCCAAAACCTCTATATTTACGATTTCCATTAATGGAACTCGTGATAATCACGCTTCCGCCTTTTTCTTTCATGTAAGGTATAGCATATTTAATGGTTAAAAATGTACTCCGCAAATTATTAGAAATGGTTAGGTCCCAATCGTCAGGTGAAAGGTCTTCAATGGGGGCGACTACACCATTAATTCCAGCGTTAGCAAATACAATATCAAGTCCTCCCCATTTCTCTATTACAAGCTTATAACTTTTTTTCATATCCTCTACAGAAGATACATTTGCTTCCACTATAAGAGCTTCGCTCCCATTTTCCTCAATCAACTGTTTAACCTCTTTGCAGTTTTCAGGGTGCAAATCAACTAATGCCACTTTTGCCCCATTTTCAGCTAACTTAAGTGCTGCAGCGCGGCCAATTCCTGAACCTGCACCAGTGATGAATGCTACTTGTCCTTGTAATATTTCCAATGCTTCGAACCCCCTTTTTGACCTTATATTCCCCTTTTCCCCACTACCCATTCGTGGAACAGTGACCTTTTTTGCCAAGGCCAGCAGTTCGTATAATAGTTTAGGACCTAGAAAGAGAAAAATTCCATACAAAAAGCACCATCCATAAAAAGACGGTGCATGTTAATTCACATAATTTCGTATTCTATTTTTCCTTTTGCGGGATGATTAACACTGGAATTATTAAGAAAGCAGAAAAGACGTGTGGGAAGATCAAATCACACGTCTTTTCTGCTCTACATTTAACGCTTTTGAAGTAAGGCTTGATAAGCCGCTGAAGTTCTCATCTCAACGGTTAAAGTACCATTCGGATTATAAATGGCTTTAATCAATAACGGCACACCTGCCGTATTTTTAAATTGAAAGTCTTTTCCGCCAAATGAAACTGTTGCATCACGCCCTGCAGGTACATACCCCACTGTCAGAGAATGATGGTGCCATTCCACATATTCAACAGCTAGTTGATCAATAGCATTAAACAAGGTAGAGGATGTTTGACAAATACCACCGCCAATTCCCATCACCAATTGCTTATTTACTATTTCTTGTGCTGGCTGGTAACCATGTGCTTCGTCACTCGGTCCGACCGTATGATTAAAGGAGAAAATATCTCCTGTACCAACAATGACATTATCGATTGCCAGTGCTGATAGCTCAATATTTTTATTTCTCCCTGTTACACTAGGATTAAATTTGGTTGTATAAGCTGCAACCACTACTTCAGACAAATGAGCTGCATCTTCAGGCTTATAGCCGCTCTCTGTTACATAAATTGGTAGAAATACATCCCCGCCCTTGGCCGAGGCTTCCATTACTTTCGTAACAAGTTCTGCCTCTTCAAGGACAACTCTCGGTTTACCTTTGATAACCTGCCCATTTGCGTCAATTTTATCAAGTATCATCTTTGAGTCGTAACCAGGTGTCGTTTCTGTTCCCCTTGCTATTTCCTTAGCCCATTGCTCGAGCTCCTGCTTATATTTTTCATTATCAGTTCCAAAACCCATATCCACTGGTATCAGGGATCTAACAATGTTTTTTGTACCAGGGTCAATTACATTTACCACTTTTGGCTTTTTAGCCTCTTCTTCTGCTTTTCTTTTTGCTTCCGCTTCTTCCGCAGCCTTCCTTGCAGCTTCTTCTGCGGCTTTTTGTTCTTCAAGTTTCTTTTCAAGTTCTGTTACTTTGTTCTCAAGCTCTGCTTCCTCGCCATTTGTTTTCTCCGCACACCCAGTCAACCCTATTAAACTGCCAATTAGTATGAATGAAATCACCCAGGTCCGTATAGACATTTACCTTCGTCTCCTCTGTCTCCAAAATCTCGTTTAGCCCAAACGAACACTTCCGAATATTCAGAAAGAGAATTCCGCTCTCATTCTCTTAATCTATTCCACCTTTTGTCACATAATTCCTGCAAAATCCCTGCGATTAATTCCTTAAATTGGATATACTTATTTGACGGTTATTATCCAAAATGGTTTCAAGAAATTAACGAAAAATCTCACAGGAATTTCAAATCGATGAAAATGACATCAAACGAGTTTAGGTACTTTATACCGAAGGACGATTGTAACAAAAACAGGATTCAACGTGATCATTTACCATCCCTGTCGCCTGCATAAAGGCATAACAAATCGTTGGCCCGACAAACTTAAAACCGCGCTTTTTCAAATCCTTACTTAACACATCACTAGTATTCGTTGTAGCTGGAACCTCTGATATATCTTTATAATGATTCTTTATCGGTTTGCCTTCTACAAAAGACCAAATATACTTACTGAATGATCCGAACTCCTCAACTACTTTCAAAAAGGCTCTCGCATTCGTAATGACTGCATTTATCTTTAGTTTATTTCTAACGATTCCTTCATTCTGCAAAAGTTCTGTCATTTTCTTTTCATCATAGGAAATGATGATAGCGGGATCAAAATGATCAAATGCCTTCCGATAATTTTCTCTTTTTTTCAATATTGTGTACCAGTTTAAGCCTGCTTGGGCTCCTTCCAAGTTCAAATACTCAAATAACAATATATCATCATACACTGGCACACCCCACTCATGATCATGATATTCAATATAAAGTGGATCTGAATTCACCCAACCGCATCTTTTCATTTCATAATTACCTCCATATTTTCTCTTATTAATCAAACTTATCTTTTTCCACCATATTAATCAATATTTAACAAAAAAACAGCCATCGTAGGATGACTGATTTCATTTAATTATGATTTTAACACTCGGCAGATATTTTCCGCTGCGCATGCTAAATTGGCTTCCCCGGATACACCCCTTACAATCAATTAAAGAAATGTTCTCTAAATCTTAACATTTGGTTTGTGATACATCCGTTCTTCCCTTATGCCCTTCATCCCAAATAGAATTCTAATAAATGAAATTCTTGAAATCATAAAATGGTAAATACCTATAATAATTATGAAGGCTATCGTTAGAAGAAAGACAAGTTTTACTGGAATTGACCAATCAACATCTGCAATTATAAAACCTAATGTAACAATTACCGGCTGATGGAGTACATAAAAGGGCATAGATGCTTGGTTCCCATACTGTAGCAATTTATTTGAAAAAGATAGCTTTTTGTTAGCCAAGGCAAAAATAACTAGCAGCCAGCTCCAGCAGTTTAGAGCTTTAACACAAGCTAGGAGGAATGATAGTCTATTACCCGCTGCATGCATTCCTGTCATGAATTCATACACAAAAAATACAGTGGTAAGAACGGATAGTGCCAACGTAATAGGCAGCAGTTTTTGAACCAAAGACTTAAAGGAAGCTTTTGAGAAGAAAAAATATCCATATAGAAAAATGATTAGATAAATACTAATATCCCAGCCTCCAAGGTTTACCACATCCACAAGAATGATGAGGAACATTAACGGAATAAATATAGAAAAAAGCTGTAATGGTTTTAACTCCTTTGAACTAGTAGGTTTCCATTTTAGAAAAAGAGGCAGCGTAATGGTGCTAAAGACCAATAGAACCAAAAGATACCATAAATGCAAACCAACAAATGCAAAGTTTCCTGACCCACCTATATCGAGATAAACTCCATCAAAATAGTGAGGATACCAGTCAAAAAACGATCCGGAAAACTGCCCATGACTGACCCGCTCCATATAGATTTGAGGAGGAGTTAGTATCATGACCCCAAATAATAGGGGAATCCCTAGTCGTGCAAGCCTCTCTTTAATATATTGGCTCCCCGTTCTCTTCTGTAGAGCGTAGTACGAATTGATTCCCGATACTGCGAAAAAAATTGGCATCAACCAGCCACTCATAAATAAAGAAATGGCCGTGATGAAAGTCGGGTCAGTCTCATTATTCTTAACATGCCAGGCCCATGGATTAAAAAACATAAAACAATGGTAAATAAAAACGGCTATTGTAGCTAAAACACGAATCCAATCTAAATCATATTGTCTTTTCATTTATAGTTTTTTTCTCCTTAATAATAGAAAACACTTAAGAACCGGTACTATTTTACTACATAGATATAAAATAAAATGTCGAAATATGGAATCTATGCTAAATTACCAGTCCTATTTAAATCTAAAATAAAGAAAGCGAAAAAAATTTTTATGTAGAGGCAATGGTTTCAATACCTTAGGACATTCGTACAAGCAATTAATCCTCTAAAAAATATGATACATAAATTATGTTTTTCTGGAGGATATATATGGAAAATAATCAACTGTTTTTTGCGATATTAGAAGGTTCAGAAGAGGTTCCACCGGTTCGAACAGATGCTTTTGGGTTTGCAAAATTTAAAGTTAGCAGAGATGAAAGAAGGATTGGATATCGCCTAACTGTAAATAATCTTGATAATTTTACTCAGGCTCATATTCATTTAGGGAGAAGAGGTGTAAACGGTCCTGTTGTCGTCTTTCTATTTGGTCCAGCTGACCCTGGTATAAGTGTAAATAAAGGAGTCGTTGAAGGAATCATTACAGCAGATGATCTTGTTGGTCCCCTAATGGGACAATCACTCTCAGATTTAATAGAACTTATGAGAGATGGTAAAACATATGTCAATGCCCATACTGTCCAAAATCCTGACGGAGAAATCCGCGGACAAATCAAACAGTTTAACAACCATTGCTAATAAAACAGGAATAATAGCAAACAGCCATCAAAAGATGGCTGTTCGTATTTTATATTAATCTAATATTATTCGGCAAGGTAACAGATGTTAGGATATTGTTCTCTTTTACAGTGCCAGCAGCATATGACGTTCTAGTCCGTTAAGTCTTGGCTAATTTGTTTACTACTTGCTTACTAAAAGGAGTCTCATCCAGTTTTTCTTCTTCAGGTTTAGCTCGTTTAATAAAGAAAGCTAGAACCAAGGCTGCGCCAATAATGATGGCTGATATAAAGAAGGTAAAGTTAATTCCTTCTAACATGGCTTCCAAAGCAATTTGTTGTTGCATTTCCGCGATTGCTGCTTCTGTTGGCGGCACGGTCATTTTTTGCATGGCAGATTCAGTAAGTTCCTTTCCATACGCTGCTGACCGATTAGACATAAGAGTAATCAATAACCCTGTACCGATAGCAGCTGATACCTGCTGCATGGTATTGTTCATCGCCGTACCATGGGGATAAAAACGCGGCGGCAATTGATTCAATCCATTAGTCGACACAGGCATAAATACCATTGACATTCCAAACATACGAATAGCATGTAAAAAAACCATATACATGTAGGTCGTTTCAAACGATAACATGCTGAATAAATAGGTAGTAACGGTCGTTATGAACAAACCTGTAATAGCTAATATACGACCGCCAAATTTGTCAAATAATCTTCCGGTAACGGGTGACATGAAAGCATTCACGAGGGCTCCTGGCAATAACATCAATCCTGCATCCAATGGAGAAATCCCGCGTATGGTTTGAACATAGATAGGGAGAAGCAGGAAACCTGAAAACATGGCAATATTTACTATCATCGAAATAGCCGATGAAAGAGCAAACATGTTATATTTAAAAACCCTAAAATTCAGCATTGGCCGCTCTTGCTTCAATTGGCGTAAGATAAACCAAACCAACGAAACAACCCCAATGATAATGGTTAAATAAACCTGCGGGCTGTCCCATCCTTTACTTCCAGCGGAACTAAATCCATACAGCAAACCACCAAAACCGATACTTGACAGCAATAGCGAAAAGAAATCTAGCTTGAGATCCACTTTCTCTTTTTTATCTTTTAGTTTCAAAAAGCCTATAAAAAGAATAATCGCTGCAATTGGTGTAACAAAATGGAATAACATTCTCCAATCATAGTGTTCAATAATCCAGCCAGACAAAGTTGGACCAATTGCTGGTGCAAACATAAGAATGAGCCCGAATACACCCATTGCGGCTCCTCTTTTCTCAATCGGAAAACTAACTAACATGACGTTCATTAAAAGCGGCATCATAATGGCAGATCCAGAAGCCTGTACCATTCTAGCTGTTAATAACAAAGGAAAGTGGTGTGCAATGCCTGCGATAATGGTACCCGCTGTAAATAGCCCCATAGCGACTAAGAATAATCGCCGGACTGTATATTTTTGGATTAGAAAGGCTGTAGTCGGAATCATAATCCCGTTGACAAGCATAAATCCGGTAGTCAGCCACTGAACCGTAGCTGTATCAACATTTAAATCCTTCATAATAGAAGGTAATGCTACATTTAATAAAGTATTATTAAGAAATGCAATAAATGCCCCAATCATTATTACAGCGATAATACCATATGGCGGCCTTTCAGTCTTATTTATGGATTGTTCCATTCGTACGTCTCCCCCTGATGAAGTCTAGAAAGCATAGTTACAACTAAGAACCCATTAATCAATACTTGATTCAAATAGGTAATTTCCTTTTTATTTAGTATGTACATAAGTTATAAAAAGCAATTATTATTGCCATTAACGTATCTCCCCTTTTTAGTAAAAATGGTAACTTTGTCAATTCAATCGTTATGTAAGAAAATCTTAATAAATAAATTCGAGACTTCACAAATATGAAGTCCCGAATATTTCAATATTCAATTTTGAACTTTTGGAATACGATCCCGTTTATATAAATATTGCAAGGCAAGTAAAAAAGCAAACAATACTAACCCGACGATATCAGATATGTTTTCCGGATAGATTAAACATAATCCTGCTCCAAGAGAAACAATCCTCTCAATCCAGTTCAACTTTCGCATCCAAAACCCTATAACCCCTGCACTAATGGCAATCATACCCGTTAAAGCGGTAAACACCACCCATATCAAATACGTCCAAGTGGTATCAATCATCAGCAATTCTGGCGACAAAACAAACATATACGGGATGATAAAGGCGGAAATCGCGAGTTTTGTTGATTCCACACCGGTTCGAAATGGCTCCCCTCCAGATATAGCTGCGGCGGCAAATGCTGCAAGAGCCACTGGAGGAGTTATATCGGCCACAATTCCAAAATAAAACACAAACAAGTGAGCTGATAAATCCGGAACTCCTAATAAAATGATTGCCGGTGCTGCAATTGTAGAGGTAATGACATAATTAGCCGTCGTTGGAGATCCCATCCCTAATATTAAGGAAGCAATCATGGTCAAGAATAAGGTCGGCAGTAATGCTCCTCCTGCAAAATCGAGCAGCCCATTTGCCATTTTCAATCCCAGCCCTGTTTTTGTAACAACGCCAACAATGATACCTGCAGCCGCACAAGCGGCCGCAACACCTAATGCCGATCTGGCCCCGTCTACCAAGGCATCAATGATTCCTTTAAAACCAATTCTTGTATTTTTCTTTATCGCACTTACAACAACTGTTATGACAATTGACCAAAGTGCAGCACGAATGACACTCATTCCTGAACTTAACAAAAGAACTATGGCAATAATAGGGAGTAATAAATAGAGTTTTCCAAGAACTTCTCTCCTGTTTGGCATTTCTTCTTTTGTTAACCCGCGAAGACCAATCCGCTTTGCTTCAAAATGTGTCATAATCCAAATACCTGCAAAATATAGAAATGCAGGAATAGCTGCAGCTTTGGCTATCTCCCAGTAACTGATTCCCCCGATGAATTCAACCATTAAGAAAGCTGCTGCTCCCATAATTGGCGGCATTAACTGTCCTCCAGTAGAAGAAGACGCTTCAACTGCACCAGCAAACTCCTTTTTATAACCAAGATTTTTCATCATCGGTATCGTAAAGGCACCAGATGTCACTACATTTGCAACCGAACTGCCGCTAATCGTCCCCTGCAACGCACTTGAAAAAACAGCCACCTTTGCAGGACCGCCGACACTCCTTCCGGCAATAGCAATGGAAAGGTCGTTAAAATATTCCCCAACCCCTGTTTTGATTAGGAAAGATCCAAATAGTAAGAAGAGAAAAATAAAAGTGGAGGATACACCAATCGGTGTACCTAGGATTCCTTCTGTTGTATAAAACATCGTCTGCACGAGTCGGTCTAATTCTAGACCTCTATGCGCGATAACACTCGGCATATACGGTCCAAATACTGCATAGCCCATAAAAACAATTGCAATGATGGTGATTGGCAGCCCAACCGTCCTGCGGGTTGCCTCTAATACCAGTAAAATAGCCGCAAGCCCCACAAAAAAGTCAAAACTAGTAATATTTCCGGTTCTTAAAACCAATTCATCAATCATAACCGGCCAATAGGCACCTACAAGAACAGAAATACAAGCCAAGATGATATCATACCAAGCCACCTTATATTCTTTTCCTCTGTTCTTCCTTTGTGCTGGAAATAATAAAAATATAAGGGCAAGTGCAAATCCCAAATGAATAGAGCGTTGGAGCTGTGCAGTTAACATTCCAAATATACCTGTATATAAATGGAATAAAGAAAAAGCAAGTAAGCCTCCAAAAACAATCCAGCCCGCAGCTCCTGCCAGTTTTCTTGTTCCTGCCTCCGGATCATATTTTTCCAAAAGCTCCTGCTGTTTTGCTTCAGACAAGGCTGAATCATATTGACTCAAGGATATTCACTCCTTTCCATAGATCAAAATAGTTCAATTTACGTATTTCCACTTTTAGAGATGTACCTGGTTCAAACGTTCGTGATAAAGGGAATTCCTTGTTGTTATAAATCAGTCTATGATTGGCAATAACCTGTCCGATTCGTATATGAAAGAAAGGGAAAATCCGTTTCATATTTTTGATATAGTAACTGCCATTTATCTGCTGAAAAGTTTCTCCCTCTTCAGCATTGGAAGGCATCCCAATAGCAAAGTCCTCATACATCAGTTCATATTGTTGGAGTTTTTGACTGGGAGTAATTTTATAGCTTTCAACTACATCCGATAAATGAATGGAGTGGGTATATTTAATTTGAAAGGTTTTTTCATCTTTTACCTGAATGTAGGCAAGTTTTTCTTTGGTATAGTTCGGTTGGAAGACTATCGCTGGGTGTTGTGGTATAAATGCCAAGAAAATAAAAGCCATAATAAAGATGGATAGACTTAGGAAAATTTGAAGTTTACGCATTGCCCCCTCCTATTCAATAGAAAAGGAAGCCGACTCAATCAACCTCAGCCGGCCAAAAATTAACGTAATTGTTTTTATTTATTCTGCTTTGACGCCTTTTTCATCAAAGTATTTCTGTGCACCAGGATGGACATCAATTCCCACACCATTTAACGCATTTTCAACCTTGATTAATTTTCCTTTTGCATGTGTCACTTTATCAAGATTTTCAAAGATGGCCTTGGTAATGTCATAAACAACAGCCTCCGAAAGATCACTGCTAGCTACTAACATCGCTTGAACGGCAACGGTTGTAACCGCAGCCTCCAATCCATATGTGCCTGAAGGTATCTCTTCCTTTACATAGAATGGATACTTTTCGATAAGGCTATCGATTTTGTCTTGTTCAATAGGAACAATTACTACATCCTCTGTTGCCCCAAGACTTTCAACCGCCCCTGTAGGTGTACCCGCTGTGACAAACGCAGCATCAATCGTACCATCCTGAATTCCTTGTGTGGATTCATCGAATGATAAATCTTGTTTCTCGATATCATCAAATGTCATTCCGTGGACTTCTAGAATTTGCTCAGCATTTGCTACTGTTCCAGACCCTGGTGCACCTACGGAAACCTTTTTACCTTTTAAATCTTCAACTGTAGAAATCCCAGATTCCTTTGTAGTAACTATTTGAATGGTTTCTGGATATAACGTAGCAATCGCCTTTACATTGTCAACTTTATTATTTTCAAACATTAATTTTCCGTCCACAGCGTACGAAGCAATGTCTGTCTGGGAAAAAGCAACTTCAGCATCGCCATTTTTAATTGTGGTCATGTTCTCAGCAGAAGCACCGCTTGTTTCCGCATTCGTGTCAATTCCTGTTTCATCTTTAATAATCTCTGCAAAGGAGCCGCCTAACGGGTAGTAAGTTCCACCTGTACCACCTGTTAATATACTAATAAATTCTGGTTTTTCTTCTTTATCATTTGCAGGCTTTTCAACTCCCTCTTCTTTGTTCCCGCATGCTGCGAGAATCATAGATAGCGTTAAGAGAAAGACCATAGAAAGATAGAACTTTTTCTTTTTCATAAAATTTCCCCCTTTTTTGTAAATACATCCATCACTCAATACTTATTAATTAATAGTTGTAAACTTGTCAATTTTAATTATATTAGTTCTTTAGACCTATAACAAAAAAAAAAAGAAAACCTTCCCATAAGAGAAGGTTAGAATACTATTTATCTGCGTTTCTTTTTAGTAGATTTCGTCATTCTCCCTAACAAGAATGCCCCTGCAGCAACACCAAGGATGGTGTTCGTTTTTTTGTTAAACACTTGCTTTGCGACTAGGTTTAAGTTCTGAGGTCTTTCAGCAAGCCGTCTCATGAAGTATCCATACCAGTCTGTTCCAAATGGTACATAGGTACAGAAATTATAGCCTTCACTCGCCAATTTTAATTGGAGATCTTTCCTAAAACCGTATAACATTTGGATTTCAAATTTCTCATTCGGAATGTTATGCTTTCTTACAAATTCCTTCACATGGTTAATAATGTTGTGATCATGCGTGGCAATAGAAGTGAATTTCCCGTTTAGTAAATGCCACTCTATTAATTTAATAAAATTTGCATCTATATCCTTTTTATCTTGGTAAGCGCATTCAATCGGCTCCTTATAAGCCCCTTTTACAATCCTTAATCGGTAGTTCTTATATTTTTCAAGGTATTCATCAGCACGCAGCAAATAAGCTTGAATAACAGTCCCAACGTTATCATATTCCTTAGACAAATCATCCAAAAGATCAAAAGTAGGCTGTAAGTGGCTAGTGTCTTCCATGTCAATATTTACAAAGATCCCATAATTGCTGGCTTTATCAACGATTTCTCTTAGGTTGCTTAAGCAAAAGCTGTATTCTATATCCAAACCTAATTGAGTAGGTTTTAATGATATATGTGCATCAACTTTATGTTCATAAATAGCTTCAATGACATTAAGAATTTGTTCCTTAGCAGCATTGGCTTCCTTTTCTTTAAAAACAAACTCACCTAGGTTATCTACTGTACAAGAGATACCATGTGCGTTTAACTCTTTAATACTTTTTATAACTTCATTAATATTGGTACCTGCAACAACACTTTGTGCACCCATTTTTAAGCCATATTTTTTAGCTGCACTATTTAGGAATTGATTTTGAGATAAGCCCATAAAAATATCTTTCAACATAGCGATTGCTCCTTGCTGTTGTTATTTCACTATTGCACTATTATTTTAGCATAAATGTTTTAAATTCACCTTAAAGTTTTGATAAACAAGTCAAATTTCTAAAAGTTATTTACTTGACACAAAAAGGCTGCCGAAAATACCTCAGCAGCCTTTGTATTTTATATTATCTTCTGTTTCTATTACGCAAGAAAGTTGGGATATCCAGTGCATCTTCTGACTGTTGTCTAGGTTTTTCATGACTTTGTGCAGGTACTTCTTGAACGCTTTGCTCCCGTCTTGAAAACCCTTGAGACTGTGGTCTAGAATTAACATCTCTTGATGGACCTGAAGTGCTTTTTCCTGATGATAAAAGTGATTCAGAAAAGCCAGTAGCAATAACGGTGATCATAATTTCATCTTTATAGTTTTCATTAATGATCGATCCAAAAATCATATTTAATTCCTTGTCTGCAGCGGATGAAACGATATCAGCAGCCTCTTGAACTTCATATAAACTTAAATTGCTGCCTCCTGTAATGTTCATTAATACACCTTGGGCTCCATCAATGGAAGTTTCAAGTAATGGACTAGAAATTGCTTTCTTTGCCGCCTCAACGGCACGGTCTTTACCTTTTGCTAAGCCAATTCCCATCAAGGCTGTCCCTTGATTAGACATAATCGTTTTCACGTCAGCGAAGTCAAGGTTAATTAGACCAGGAACTGCAATTAAGTCAGAAATACCTTGTACACCCTGTCTGAGCACGTTATCTGCCTCACGGAAAGCTTGGATCATCGGTGTTTTCTTATCAACGATTTGGAGTAAGCGGTCGTTTGGAACAATGATTAATGTGTCTACTGCTTCACGCATTAAATCAATCCCAGCCGCTGCATTTGTTGCACGTTTTCGGCCTTCAAATCCAAAAGGACGTGTCACGACTCCAATGGTTAAGGCTCCAAGTTCGCGGGAGATTTGTGCAAT
Organism: Neobacillus niacini; assembly: GCF_019749295.1. Classification (GTDB taxonomy): domain Bacteria; phylum Bacillota; class Bacilli; order Bacillales; family Cytobacillaceae; genus Neobacillus; species Neobacillus niacini_D. The sequence continues at coordinate 39,875 of NZ_JACWFG010000015.1, read as the reverse complement.
GGCAGGTGCAGCTCCAGTACCAGTACCACCGCCCATACCAGCGGTAACAAAGACCATATCAGCGCCTTTTAGTACTTCTTGTATCTGCTTTCTGCTTTCTTCAACTGCATTTCTGCCAACCTCAGGATTTGCACCTGCTCCTAACCCTCTTGTTAAGGTTGCTCCAATTTGCATTTTTATCTCTGCTTTTGAGAGTTTAAGAGCCTGGGCATCAGTATTAACGGCAATAAATTCTACACCTTGAACACCGTCTTCAATCATCCGGTTAACTGCGTTATTACCGCCGCCGCCAACACCGATTACTTTTATTCTTGCTACTTGATCTATGTCCATTTCAAAATCCCACATGAATGATTTCCTCCTGCTCCTGCAAAAATTCATTGCCTCATTATTCTAATAATTCTAATGAGTATTTTTAATCTGAAGCTATAGTAGATTAATATAACAATATAATAAATTATAATCTAACTAAAGCATATTTTTGTGATTTTTGTCGAACCTTTTTTTACTTAAATTCTATTTTAACAAAAAACTGGGGATTTTTATATAGTCCTGAGGTCATTCCTACTAATTTTAATATTAAATTTTTTGCAAGAGAAAAGCTCAGTTCATAGACTGAGCCCAAATTTACGAGAATATGCTTTTAATACTATCTATTAATTCTTTAAAGAAATCTGCTACCTTTTGCAGAAAGTTCTTATCCCCTACTGCTTCTTCAATTCGCTGCTGGATATCTTGAGTGAGATTTTCCAGCTGTGATTTAACATTATCAAAATTAATATTTAGGTCCCTCATTTTTTCAAACAAATCTATTAATAGCTGACGGTCTTCGGCACTTAACTTGATTTCTAAAGTTTTTAACTTTTCATCAATAATCGCAGCAAGTTCTTCTTTTGTTGCTGGATTTTGATTAGCAATTTCCTTTTTAATTTCCGTTAGCAGCTCACTAACTTTATCTTGGTCGAGCCCTTCTTTTTTTGCTAAGTCCGTTGCCAGATTTAACTCCTCATTTGCAACTTCTGTACGGTCTTTATTTAATCCGGCACCGTCTCCTGCATCATAAGCTTTATAGATTCCTACTAATGCCGAGTGTCCGCTGACTTTCACCGGAGAAGCAACATCTACAACAGCATCTTGAATTCCAGCCGTTAGCAGAGCGTTGGCATACATTTCATCGGTAACCTCTGTGATATTTTCAGGGGTAACCTGATTAATAATAAGACCTTCACCTGAATCCTTTCTCGTAATTTTAGCGGATGAATACATATTAGAATGGCGATCCCCTTTAATATAGGTAACCAGATCTTCTCCAGAAACAGTGATTTCTTTAACCTTACTAGTGTCGGTTACGTTTAAAAGCTTTCTGACTTCATCCTTTTGAGCTGCAGATAATGCCTCACCATATACCACAATTGGCAGCCCAAACTTTTCATTGATACTGTCTTCATTATTACCATTAGTATCGGCAAAAACCTTGCTTGTACTACTTGCAGTTAGGATTATGGCAAAAAGAATGGCAAACGTAATTCCCTTGTAAAAAACTTTCATTAATATCTCTCCTTCTCATGGTTCTAGGCTGTTCACACTAAAACAGACGGTAGCTGATGCAAATTAGTTTCAAATTTGTCGTTAGGGAATGATTAAAATAGGAAACCATCCCGCAGGATGGCTTCTAGTCCTTTGCAAAGCTCTGAATTCTTCTTAAGAAAATAAAGAAGAATAAACAGGAGATTACACCTAAAAAGAAAAAACCTGAAATGACTGAAAAATGTGATGAGATCATCCCAAAGCCTATGCCCACCGAAAAAGTAATTACACTTTCAATCAAGGATTGAAAGGATTCAATAGTCGCTCGTATATTTGAGCTTCCATGATGGTGAAGAAAACCCGTTACTACAGGATCAATCACTCCACTACCTATAAAAATGATAATGATGGTGAGCAGCCCAAACAGACCAGGAAAAATAGCTGTCGCAAAAAAACAAACTGTGGTCAGAGCTAGTATAAAATGAATAATACTTTCAGTTTTAAAATAAGTAAGCAGTGAGGCTGCTAGTATGTTTCCTGGTATCCTAGCGAGCGATATACACGCTGAAAATACTCCGAAAAAAAGGACAGAAAACCCAGCCTCATCTAAATAAAGCTGCCAAAACTCATCTAAATAAGTAATGCATGCTCCAATACCCATCGCATTTATTAGAATAGTAACTAGCTTAGGATTAGATTTATAGAATAATAGTGATTTCTTTATATAAGATATAAAGCTATTCAGTTTCGTATTCTGTCTTACCTCCGGCGTTGTTCTAGGGGGTTCCTTCAATAGGATTGTGAACACGAACGCTATGAACATACCTAAAGCTGAAAGAATATAGTTAAGCTCGAATCCATAATATTTTGCCAGTACACTTCCTGAAAGTGCAGCAATCATCGCACCAATTAAGTCGAGCGAATTCATTCTCCCAACCATTTTTTCAAACGAACTTTGTTTATTGACTGCAGCCAGTGAGTCATAAAGTAGAGCATTGAAAGCACCGCTTGTGCAGGCGCTTGAAATACCTGCCAGGAAGACTACCAAGGCAAATGACCAAAAGTCATAGGCAAATAGCAGGGTGATAAATTCAAACACTGATAGAACAGCACCAATCACTAACAGTGGTTTTCTGCCGTACTTATCAGCAAAAACACCAGTAGGTATTTCAAAGATAACAATACTTACAGCATAAATGATTTCGCAGAGAACTACCAGCAGCACCGTCATACCTCGCTGCTCCCAAAACAATCTTTCGATTACGTAAGCAGGAATAAGGTTATGAAAAAATATGATCAAATAAAGCTTATTAACGTTTTTTGCCATCATCGTTCCATCCTCCCTTTATTTTCTAAAAAACAGAAATCCATAAGGGGGCGGACGGATGGTCTTATTAGATTAACAAGGGGGTCTCACTAAATACATAAAATCAACTCCTATTCCTCTTACCTGTTTCTATTTTAGTTCAAATTATTGAAATTAGTACACGATGTTTGAGTTCTATACTTTTACTATAATGTAGTATGATAAAAATGGAAAATTTTTTATTAAAAGGAGGTTCTAAAGGATGAGTGAGGATTTTAAGGCATTAGTAGTTGATAAGTCTGACACTGACTTTTCGATAGGGGTCAAACAGGTTTCTTTTCAGGATTTGCCAGCCGGAGAGGTACTAATCAAGGTGGCGTACTCAGGTATAAACTATAAAGATGGGCTAGCCAGTCTGCCTGATGGTAAAATCGTTCGTTCCTATCCATTTATACCCGGGATTGACTTAGCAGGAGTGGTAGTTTCTTCAGAAGACCCCCGCTACACAGAGGGTGATCAAGTCATTGCTACTAGCTACGAAATTGGGGTTTCTCATTATGGCGGTTACAGTGAATATGCTAGAATCCCCGCTGATTGGATTGTCCCTTTACCAAAAAACCTCTCTTTAAAAGAGGCGATGATATATGGGACCGCTGGATTTACAGCAGCTCTTTCTGTTCAGAGATTAGAAGAAAATGGGCTCACTCCTGAAAAAGGGAAGGTGCTTGTTTCTGGAGCCACCGGAGGAGTAGGCAGTCTTGCCCTTGCCATTCTAGCAAAACGAGGCTACGATGTCGTGGCAAGTACCGGGAAAAGTAGTGAACATGATTACTTACATAAGCTCGGTGCAAACGAGGTGGTTTCGAGGGAAGAAGTTTATAATGGAAAAGCAAAAGCTTTAGATAAACAGCTTTGGGCAGGTGCCGTTGATCCAGTTGGCGGAGAATTCTTAGCGGCTATCTTAAGTAAAATTCAGTACAACGGTTCGGTTGCAGTTAGTGGATTAACGGGTGGTGGAAACGTACCTACAACGGTATTTCCATTCATCCTTCGCGGCATTAATCTTCTAGGGATTGATTCCGTCTACTGTCCAATGGAAGTGCGCAGGCCCCTTTGGGAGCGAATGGCAACTGATTTCAAACCAGAAGGACTAGAGTCAATCTCTAAAGAAATAAGTTTAGAAGAGCTGCCTCAGACTCTTCCTATCATACTACAAGGGCAGGCAAAAGGAAGATTTATCGTAAAAATATAAGGGAAAAGCCGCAAAAACAAGTAGTATGTTTTGCGGCTTTTTATCTTACATATCCTAGTCTTGCTGACAGCTTCTGGCTTGTTTGAATCATAATTGGTCCAAGCTGGTTTAATCTATCCTTGGTCATCCTTGTAGTTGGACCTGAGATACTCACTGCTGCGGCTGCATTTCCAAGATGATCAAAAACCGGTGCAGCAATACAGGTTATCCCGTACTCATTTTCTTCTAAATCCAAGGAATAACCCCTTACTCTTATTTGTTTTAGTTCCTGAAGGAGGGCTTCTTTTTCTGTAATTGTATAATCTGTATGCGCAGGCATTCCTTTTCGTTCAAGAATCTCAAGAACATCATTTTCAGGTAAATTTGCCAGTATTGCTTTCCCAACGGAGGTGCAATGCATTTGAGCCCTTTTTCCTACCCTTGAATGAGTTCTCAAAGTTTCAGTTCCTTCTAGTTTTTCAATATAAACCACTTCTCCCTGATCATAGACAACTAAATGTATAACTTCATTTGTCTTATTTTCAAGTTCCTGAAGAAATGGTTTTGCTTCAGTCCTAATATCGATTGATTCTAACAGCTTCGAGCTTATGTCCAGAAATTTGTAGCCAAGCTTATACTTTCCTTTATCATGAACTTGTTCGATATAACCATATTGAACGAGGGTGGACAGTGTTCGGAATACGGAGCTTTTATTGATATCGATTTGGTCAGCAATCTCCGTAACACCCAGTCCGCCTTTTTTCATTCCTACGAGTGCGATAATATCCAGTGCTCTGCTTACAGACTTCACCACATTTTCTCTTTGCAAACTAAACCACCTCTTTAAGCAGAACTTTGTCAGGGCATTCTTAATTTTTATTGCCTGACAGGATTTTTAGGATTTGATTGAGTATTTTGCTTTGGCTTCAAGTCGGCGGCTGTGCAGGATGGGTTCGGTATAACCATTTGGCTGGTCGTAGCCCTTAAACACTAAATCACAAGCAGCCTGGAAGGCTACAGATTGATTGAAGTCGGCTGCCATTGGTCTGTATGCAGCATCACCCGCATTTTGTTTATCCACTACCTTTGCCATTCGCTTCATCGTTTCAATTACTTGTTCCATCGTACATATTCCATGGTGCAGCCAGTTAGCAACATGCTGACTGGAAATACGAAGAGTAGCTCGGTCTTCCATCAGCCCAACATTATTGATATCCGGAACCTTTGAGCAGCCTATACCTTGATCTATCCACCTAACCACATAACCAAGTATTCCCTGTGCATTGTTATCTAGCTCTGCTTGGATTTCATCTGAATTCCAATTCGTATTTTCAGCCACTGGAATTTGTAGTATTTCATCCCTTAAATTAGAAATGCTTTTTAGAAGGTTATTTTGTACATCCTTCACATTTACTCGATGGTAGTGTAATGCGTGAAGGGTTGCAGCCGTTGGCGACGGCACCCATGCTGTATTTCCTCCAGCCAAAACATGACCTAATTTTTGCTCGAGCATATTTTTCATTAAATCAGGCATCGCCCACATACCTTTACCAATTTGCGCGCGCCCTTGGAATCCAGTAGATAGACCATTATTGACATTCGATTTTTCATAGCTTTGCAGCCAAACGGTAGATTTCATATCATTTTTACGTATCATGGCACCTGCCTCCATAGAGGTGTGCATTTCATCACCTGTGCGGTCAAGGAATCCTGTGTTAATGAAAACAACACGGTCCTTCACTTCCTTGATACAGGCTTTTAGATTTAAAGACGTCCGACGTTCTTCATCCATAACGCCAATTTTCAATGTATTACTAGCCAAACCAAGTAAATTCTCAGTCCGGTTAAAAAGCTCATTTGCAAATGCGGCTTCCTCTGGACCATGCATTTTTGGTTTTACGATATAGATAGAGCCTGTTTCTGAATTTTTAAAAGTGGTATTGCCAATAATAGAATGCTTGGCACATAAAGAGGTAACAACAGCGTCGATGATTCCCTCCTGAACTTCATTACCAGCACTGTCAAGGATGGCATTGTTCGTCATAAGATGCCCGACATTACGAACAAGCATTAACGCCCGCCCAGCCAAGGTGAATTCACTGCCATTAGGCGACACATAGCTGCGATCAGGATTAAGAGTCCGAGTTAAGGTTTTATTTCCTTTTGTAAAAGTTGCAGATAGATTGCCTTTATTTAAGCCTAACCAATTTCGATAAACCTTGACTTTATCCTGTGCATCTACCGCTGCTACAGAATCTTCGCAATCCATAATCGAAGTAAGTGCGGACTCAAGGAGAATATCTTTAACACCAGCAGCGTCAGTTTTTCCAATTGGATGGCTGCGGTCAATTTGAATTTCAAAATAATTATCATTATTTTTCAACAGAATGGCAGAAGGCTGTTGTGGTGAGCCTTGATAACCTGCAAATTTCTTTTCGATTTTCAAACGTGTTTGTTTACCATTTCTCAAAGTTACCACTAAACTTCCTTGGACTATGGAATATTCTACAGCCTCCTCATGTGAACCATCCTGTAAAGGAACAGTATCGTTTAGAAATTCCCTTGCAAATGCAATCACTTTTTCTCCACGTACTGGGTTGTAGCCACCTTGATTTTGAGCTCCCCCTTCATCACTAATCACATCGGTACCGTATAGCGCATCGTACAAACTACCCCAGCGGGCATTGGCTGCATTAATCGCATAGCGGGCATTATCAACAGGCACAACCAATTGAGGACCTGCTTTACGAGCAATTTCATCATCTGCTCCTTCAGTAGAAATCTTGAAATCTTCTGATTCTGGCAGCAGGTAGCCAATTTCCTCTAAAAAAGCTTTGTATCTATCAAAATTAAATTGTTTATTTTCCCGGTGCCAAGTATGAATTTTCCTTTGAAGTTCAGTTCTTTTTTCCAGTAATTCCTTATTTCTCGGTGTCAATTCAGTAATGATTTTTTCAAAACCTGCCCAAAATGTCTCCTGTTCCACTTGGCTGCCTGGCAAAGCTTCAGAATTAATAAATTCAGCTAGTTCTCTCGCTATCTGTAAATTTCCAACCTTCACATACATACTCATATTATCCTCCTGTACCAATGGTTTATTATCACGAAACCGCGTTCTTAAGAGAGTGATTTCAATTCTTTTTTTATTTCCACACATCGCCCTGGTGTCGGAAACAGTTTTCCTGCATTTAAGAGATTGTTAGGATTAAATACTTCACGTATATTAGTTTGTGCCCGTATTTCCTCGTCTTTGAATACAAAACGCATTTCTTCACGTTTCTCAATGCCCACCCCATGTTCACCAGTGATGGTTCCCCCAACGTCTGCACAAGCCTTTAAGCAAGCGCTGCCAGCTTCTAACGCTTTATCAATTTCTCCTGGCTTCCTGGCATCGAAGAGGACGAGTGGATGGAGGTTCCCGTCTCCCGCATGAAAAATGTTCGCAATCCGCAAACCTGATACTTTACTAATCTGAGAAATTTTACTAAGTACCTCCGGCAGCTTGCTTCTAGGAATGACCCCATCCTGTACTAAATAATCTGGAGAAATGGCGCCCATCGCGCCAAAGCCTGTTTTACGATTGGCCCACCATCGCTCTCTTTCTGCCTCATCCTTGGCAGCTCGAACCTCACGGACATTCCTCTTCCTGCAAACCTCTAAGATTTGATTGACTTGTTCTTCAATTCCTGCCGCAATTCCATCCACCTCAATTAATAGTACTGCTTCAATATCCTTTGGATGACCGACAGGGAATGCAGCCGCCTCCACAGCTTCAATCGCTATTTTATCCATCATTTCGAGTGCGGCAGGAACAATTCCGGCCGAGATAATATCGGAAACCGCTTGGCTTCCATCCTCGACCTTATCGAAATATGCAAGTACGGTTTGTTTTCCTTCTGGATTTTTTAAGATACGAACAGTAATCTTTGTAACAATTCCCAGCGTTCCTTCTGAACCAGTAATGAGGCCGAGTAAGTCGTATCCAGGTTCGTCTAAAACTCCATTCCTTCCAATCTCAACAATTTCTCCATTCGGGAGCACCACTTCCAGGCCAAGTATATGGTTCGTGGTAACACCGTATTTCAGGCAATGTGCCCCTCCGGCATTTTCTGCAACATTTCCTCCGATTGTGCAGCAATATTGACTCGATGGATCTGGAGCATAATAATAGCCTTTATCAGAAATCGAGTTTGTTAGTTTCAGATTAACAAAGCCAGGTTCAACCACCGCTCTTCTGTTTGCTAGATCAATACTGATGAGTTTTTTCATTCGAACCATGCTGATGATGACTTCACCATTAATAGGAATTGCTCCGCCGCTTAGCCCTGTTCCTGCGCCGCGAGCAAGAAAAGGGAGCCCATTATCAGAGCAATATTTTACAAGTTTTGAAACTTCCTCTGTACTCTTCGGAAAGACTACAGCCTTGGGCAAGTGCTTATGAATCGTAAAACCATCGCAATCATATGCGAGCAAATCTGCCTTTTTATACAAAATGGTGCGTGGACCATCAACGATATTTGCTAGATTGATAATATGCTTGTCAGTTGTATTAATCTTTAGGACTGCCATGGCTAGAACCCCTTTCTTCTTTTTGATAGGCCCAGTCAAGCAGTTGAACCGTATGAACAATTTTCTGATTTCTACCGTATTTTTGCACACCTAAAGCCATTTGCATCATACATCCTGGGTTTCCCATGGAAATCATTTCAACATCGTCTGGAACATTTTCCATTTTACTTTTGAGGACTGCGTCTGCCATTTCAGGATGAGTAAGATTATAGATTCCAGCACTGCCGCAGCAACTGTCTGCTTTGGGCATATGAACCATTTCTACCCCCGGAATATCAAGCAGTATGTCACGCGGCTCCTGTCTTACCCCTTGCCCATGTGCTAAATGACAGGCGTCGTGATAAGTGATTCGTGTTTTTAACATTGCCTTTGGCTTTTCATATCCCGTGTCATGTAAGTATTTAGAGATATCCACGACCTTTTCTTCGAAGCTTTCCGCTCTTTTTTTCCATTCCGGGTCGTCACGGAATAGTTCTGTATATTCCTTCATCATACACCCGCATCCCGCTGCATTGACGATTACTGTTTCCGCATTTTCAAACGCTTCAATATTCTGCTTTGCGAGCTTTCTCCCCATTTCTCTGTCACCTGCATGTACATGCAGTGCACCACAGCAGGTTTGATTTCTCGGAATGCACACATCATTCCCATTTCTTGTGAGAACAGTGATTGTAGATTCGTTAATATCACTAAAGAAAACATCCATCACACAACCGGTTAATAAGGATACTTCATGCTTTGTTTCGCCATTAGCTTTTATGACAGAATCATATTTTTTGTGCACACAGCTCTTAACTTCTGGCATAATAGATTCCATTTCCCTTAAGTGCTTTGGCATAATATTAATAAGCTTTGTCTTACGAACTACTTTTTGCAAGCCACTTTTTTGGTAAAATCTTAATAAAGTTCCAATTGAGTTTAAGCGATTATGATGAGGGAAAACACCATGGAGGAAAAACCTATTCACAGTTTTCTTCCAGCCTTTTAGAGGCATACTTTGTCTGATTTGCCCTCTTGCTTCTTCAATAAGTCCGCCAACATCTACATCAACAGGGCATGCAGTCGTACAGGCTCGGCAATCTAAGCAGGAAAAAACAGGATCTGCAAAATGTTCATCCACGAACAACTTTCCTTCTGCGACTGCTTTGATGAGGTACACACGTCCACGCGGCGATTGCTGCTCTTCACCTGTTTGTTCATATGTAGGACATGATTCCAAACACATACCACAATGCACACAATCAGCCCACTTACTTTCCTGTGGGGGATCACGCCAAAGATAGTTTCCTAATGTGGAGGTACAAGGCGGGTCTTGTTTTAAAACTGTTTCTTTTACACTCACGTTAGATCCCCCCAACAAAACGATTTGGATTCAATATTCCATTTTGATCAATTTTTTGTTTTATTCCTTCAAAGAGAAACTGAGACGCCGTTTTATTCCCCCAAACATTAGCTTCCTTGCGGAGGGAGAAAGGAAGGTGCTTTATGATGGCATACCCTCCGAGCTGCACAGCTGTTTCTCTTACGAGTCGAATAGCTGATAGGACATCAGCAGATGCACCCTTGATCGCCATTTGACAGATTCCAGTCCCTAAGCCTCCATGTGCTTCAATGGAAACATGACAGGAATCGCCAATCAGCTCTGCTTCTTGTAATAACTTGATAACATCTAAGTTGATGACACCAATTTTAAGTACTGCCTCTGTAGCGCTTACATTTGTATATACATGGGGTTGATGGTGATAAAAAGTATTCCAGAAGGAATTTGCTTCATGTTCTGATAGGGACTTAATGGTGGTTTTCTCAGGCATCATGTGCCTGATAACGTCTTCTTGGTAGTGTACTGAGCTCTTTACATCTTCAAACGAAATAAGCAATGTATATTGATTAGTGTTTGTCAATTTCCCAGCTAAGGCGGGGGTTATAATCTCGAGGCTGATGGGTTCGACCAAAGAATCTAGCACCTTGACAGCAGAAGCTGAAATTACTTCTAGACTGCTATTAGGAAAGGAAATGAGAAGAATAGATTCATATTTTGCAATGGGACGCAGTTTTAAGGTCACTTCTGAAATAACACCAAGGGTGCCCATTGCACCAATAAATAGCTTATTCATATCATATCCAGCAACATTTTTCACCACTTTTCCACCTGAACGAATCAGTGACCCATCAGGGTAGACCATTCTGAGGCCAATAACATTATCTCTCGCTGCCCCATACCCTAACCTTTTCGGCCCGCTATCGTTTGCAGAAATAATTCCACCAATTGTGGCCGCCTCAGGAAAGAAAGGGTCAAGTGGGATTTTTTGATTGTATGGCGCTAAATGGTTTTGTATTACTTGGAAGGGTGTACCAGATTTGATGGTCAATGTCATATCACCAGGATCATGCTCAACAATTCCAGTATATTGTGCCAACGATAATTGAATGTCTGCTATTTCTAATAGCCCTCCAAACCCTCTTTTTGTCCCGCCTCCTGCAATAATAACAGTGTGTTTATGGGTATTGGCATACTCTAATATAGATGAGATTTCTTGTTCTGTTTTTGGAAGTATCGTCACTCTTCCGGAATTCCCAAGAGGATGATGCGGGTCCTCTTCTATTAGCTTAATTCCTTTAAAGACAGCTTTTAAGTCAGATAGACTTCCGTCAATAATCATTCCTTCACCCCCATTGTTTCGCAATAACAAACAACGTTTTTTTTAATTTACAAAATAGGCTTTCATCATTTTCTCTTTCATTTTATTTACCCATATTTTAATTGTCAATCTATTTAGAAAATTTAAACGGTTTCCAATAAAGCTGACTACAAAAAAAATCCACCATTAATCAACTGGTGGATAAATACTACTATTTAGTTTACTTAAGGTTTCTCCAATCGAACCATGAATAACATAGGAGTCCTTTGTCCTGTCATACGGAGAATCTCCCATATTAATAATAATTAGAGGCGTCCCTTCTTTCCTATATTGCGGGAATGTGGAGAATGGAGTAACCTTTAAACTTGTTCCTAATACCAGTAGGCAATCAGCTTGATTAATAATGTTAATAATTTTATTGAAGCCATCGATGCTAAACCAATCACCAGCATCTCCAAATAGGACGACGTCCGGTTTAATGTATCGTTCTTTTTCAGTACGAGTTTTGCAATGGCTGCATATATAAAAATCGTCCATGGTGTTTAGTCTAACGATCATTTCCTCGGTCGTATAGGCTTTGGAGCAATTTTGACAGCTAGCTGTTTTAATGGTCCCATGAAATTCAATTACCTTTTCGGAACCTGCTTTCTGATGAAGACCATCGATATTTTGTGTGATTATATGGCTTACCTTTCCAACCTTTTCCCAATGAGCTAAAACCTGATGACCTTTATTTGGAGGTGCTTCTGGGTGGTAAAGATTCTCAACAGCAAACTGATAAAATCCCTTGGGATTTTGATAAAAATTATCTAGCGACAGGATATATTCAGGTGCCATCTGATAAATACCTGTTTGCGAACGAAAATCCTTAATTCCCGATTCCGTACTAATACCTGCACCCGTGAGGACGACAATATTCTTCGCGTTTTCAATTAGCATTGTGCAGGTTTGAAGCATGCTGCTCTCCATATCATCTCTCCTATGAAACATAGTACCTATTTTAGTCGTAGCAATAGATGTAACCACTGCTAACTTACTGCTAGCACTTTGCTACATGTTAGTATTACAGCTAATTCGCCAGTATTTTTCGTTATCCGCCAGTATGTCTTACCATTCGGCAGTTTTCTTCGCTAGCTCTATCATCTATACAATTAATTACCTATTTTAAATCTTCAAATTCTCTAGCGATTCTTTCAAATGCCTCTTTAATCATTGGTCTTGGGGATGGAATACAGATACGTTGATGGTGCAAGCCTTCTTCTCCGAACATTTTTCCATCTTCTAATAAGACATTTGCTTTGTTATAAATCCGCTCATGGACTTCGTCAGGTGAAATTCCATAAGCACTAAAGTCCATCCACATAATATAGGTTCCCTCTGGTATTCTGACCTTCACTTTTGGCATCTTTTCCGCTAAAAACTCCACAGCCCATTCCATCGTTCCATCGATATATTCATTCAGCTGCTCAAGCCAATCTTCTCCATCATGATAAACCGATAGAAGAGCCGAAACGGTAAAGGGTGATGGTAAATGCATGCCCATTACACCAAAATAGGTTTTTCTCAATTCTGGATTCGTAATTATGACATTCGTGCAGTGAAGTCCAGCCAAATTAAAGGTTTTATTAATCGCTGTAAACGTTATGATATGATCTTTATACTCTGGAACTACTTTTGCGATTGGGGTAAAAGTTTGACCCTGTCGAATGATGTCTCCATGAATTTCATCCGCTACAATCAGTACATTATTTTCCACACAGATTTCTGCCAATTTTCTAAGTTCTTCTTCGTTAAACACTCTTCCAGTTGGATTGTGTGGATTACATAAGATAAACATTTTTGTTTTTACATCTTTTGCCTTAGCTTCGAAATCTTCGAAATCGATGGAATAATAACCTTCTGCATCCGCGATAAGTGCATTATTTAACAGCGTTCTTCCATTAGCTTTTATGGAGGAAGTAAAAGGAGGATATACAGGCCGTTGGATAATCACTCCGTCTTCCGGCTGTGTGAATGCGCGGACCGCAACATTTAGCGCATGAACTGTCCCTGGACTATAAACGATCTCTTCCTTCTGGAACTCCCAATTATGTCTCTTTTTAAACCAGTGTTGTACGGCTTCAAAATACTCATCAGGAAATACAGAATAACCAAAAATACGATGATCAACGGTTTTATGTAAGGCGTCTATTAAAGGTTGAGGTACTGGTAGATCCATGTCCGCAGTAAATAATGGGATTGTATTTTCATCATATCGATCCGTCAGACCCATTTTTTTAATCAGCTCTCCTCCATCCCATTTTATGGAGTAGGTCCCTCTCCGATTTACAATCTCATCAAAGTTATATTTCATGTAATCAGCCCTTCCAGTTGTTATTTAATGTACCATTTACGTTCGTTGATCATTTTCATGTAGAAAAAGCTTCTACCTATTAATTTATGCTTAATATAGGTATATTTCAATCATAACGATTCTTGATAATGTCAGAAAAATAAATAAGTGCCAGGATTTCCTAGCACTTTTCCTTCTATATTAATTTGCTTTTCAATGAATTTCTAATACCACTTTTTCCTGAATGATTTAATTTATTTTCCGAGTTTTTATCAAATACAACGATATTTTTAAATTCGGCATAAAGGATATCTCCTTTTTTTACTTGGCCCATTTTTTGATACTGATCGATACTCATTTCTGCTTCAAATAAATCATTCGTATCATAGCGTCTTAACTCAATCCTTACGGTTGATCCAATAACATGGATGTGTGATACCTCTGATACGATGCTGTCCCCTTGTAAAATTTTACGGAGAACAATTTCATGTGGCCTTATATAACTAATCTTATCAGACTCACTTGCTACTTCAGAATCCCGAAATTCGTTAACTCTTCCTAAAAAACTATAAACGAATGCGCTCTCAGGTTTTTGATAAACCTCCTCAGGTGAGCCAATTTGTTCAATTTCTCCAAAGTTCATTACGACTACGGTATCAGCCATCTCTAGTGCCTCTTCCTGGTCATGAGTAACAAATACTGTAGTGATGTTGAGCTTTTGATGAATTTCTCTTAACCAATGGCGAAGTTCCTGACGAACCTTTGCATCGAGCGCACCAAATGGTTCGTCAAGAAGTAAAACTTCAGGTTCTACAGCAAGAGCCCTTGCTAACGCAATGCGCTGTCTTTGTCCTCCTGAAAGCTGTGATGGATAACGTTTTGCTAGATGGTCTAATTGAACGAGCTTTAATAATTCATTTACTTTTTCGGTAATTTCATTTTTAGAAGGACGTGTTTTTCGTGGTCTTACCTTTAAACCAAAAGCAATATTTTCAAAAATAGTCATATGCTTGAACAAAGCATAATTTTGGAAAACAAACCCTACATTTCGTTCTTTAATACTTTTGTAGGTGTTATCAATGTCATCGAAGTAGATTCCTCCTGAATCCAATCCCTCTAAACCGGCAATAAGCCGCAGGAGCGTCGTTTTACCTGAACCCGATGGTCCTAATAAAGCTACAAAATCCCCTGTTGGTATTTCAAGACTAACATTTTTGACGGCTTGAAAGGTTCCAAAAGCCTTTGACACGTCCTTTATCGTAATCCCCATTTCAACAATCCCCCAATGAAAGACAAATAAATATACCTTTGACAATGCTTTTTTAGTGTTTTTTTGTTTTCCACTCTACAAAGCTTTTTAAAATTAATGTCAGTAAAGCCAGCATAGCCAATAAGGAAGCAACAGCAAAAGCTGCGGTAAAATTGTATTCGTTATACAAGATTTCAACATGGAGAGGAATAGTATTGGTTAATCCTCTAATGTGTCCGGAAACAACTGAAACCGCACCGAATTCACCCATGGCACGAGCATTACAAAGAATGACACCATATAGTAAGCCCCATTTAATGTTAGGTAATGTTACGCGAAAAAACATTTGCCAGCCGTTTGCACCAAGCGTAATCGCTGCCTGCTCTTCCTCGGTTCCTTGTTCCTGCATGATGGGCAGCAATTCTCTGACTACAAACGGGAAGGTAACAAAAATAGTTGCTAGAATAATTCCAGGTATTCCAAAAATAATCTTAATATTATTTGCCTCGAGAAATGGTCCAAATAATCCTTGTGAGCCGAACAATAGAACAAAAACAAGTCCTGCTATAACCGGTGAAACAGCAAATGGTATATCAATTAACGTAATTAAAATATTTTTACCCTTGAACTCAAATTTGGCAATAGCCCAGGCTGCAAACACCCCGAAAATCGTGTTTACAGGAATCGTTATTGCAGCTGTAATTAATGTTAATTTAATTGCAGAAACGGCATCAGGCTCTGTTAAAGCTGCAAAATATAACTGAACTCCTTTATTCAAAGCTTCTGAGAAAACAGCAATTAAAGGTACTACAATAAATATTCCTAAGAAGCCTATGGCAACCGTAATCAGCAGCCATTTTGTTAACAATCCAGGCTGGAAGGTGGTTTTTACATTTTTAGCATGAAGGGTTGTATCTCGAACTATCATATTTCCCTGACTCCTCTAGCTTACTTGATATTTTTTTGTTGTTTTCCATTGCCAGAAATTAATCAAGAATAATAAAACGAATGAAAATACGAGCATTACAACGGCAATTGCTGCTGCGCCGGCATAATTGAATTGTTCTAGTTTCGTAATAATTAGCAATGGAACAATTTCTGTTTTCATTGGCATATTCCCTGATATGAACACAACGGAACCATATTCGCCCAGAGCCCTTGCAAACGCAAGGGCAAAGCCTGTTAAGGTAGCTGGGAATATGGCTGGAAAGATAATTTTCGCAAAAATCTGCAGAGGATTGGCCCCAAGGGTTGCTGCAGCCTCCTCATATTGCTGATCCAAATCTTGCAATACTGGCTGAACAGACCGAACGACAAAGGGAAGTCCGATAAACGTTAATGCAATCATAATACCCAGTGGTGTATAAGCTACCTTTATCCCGATGGATTCAAAGTACTGCCCTATCCAACCATTTGGAGCATAAATCGTCGTAAGCGCGATTCCTGCTACCGCGGTTGGAAGTGCGAAGGGTAAATCAACGAGCGCGTCAATTATTCGTTTTCCATAAAAATCATATCGTACTAAAACCCATGCGATAAGTGTCCCAAAAATGGCATTAACAAAGGCTGCTATGAAGGATGTATAGATAGTTAATTTATAGGAAGCAACGACTCTTGCCTCGGTTACGGTGTCCCAAAATTCTGCAAGGCTGATTGTCGATGCTTTTAAAAATAGGACTGCAATCGGAATCAAAATGATTAGGCTTAGATAAATCAGTGTGTACCCCATAGATAGACCAAAACCCGGCAAAACACGATGTCGCTTTCTTTTATCAGCCACGTTGAAACTCTCCTTTAACTTTACGGTTTGTATATCTCATCAAAAACTCCACCATCATCAAAATGTGTCTTTTGCGCATTTTTCCATCCATCAAAAACTTCATCGATGGTAAATAGTCTAATTTCAGGGAACTGTTTGGCGTACTTTTTGGCTGCCTCTTCAGAACGTGGGCGGTAATAGTTTTTAGCTGCAATTTCCTGCCCTTCGTCTGTGTACAGATAATCTAAATATGCTTTCGCCACTTCTTCTGTTTCATGTTTTTTAGCATTTTCATCGACAACTGTAACAGGAGGTTCTGCAAGAATACTGATGGAAGGAACGACAATTTCAAATTCATCCTTACCTAACTCATTCAAGGCTAAGAATGCTTCATTTTCCCATGCAATTAGTACATCCCCAATTCCTCTTTCAACAAATGTTGTTGTCGAGCCGCGTGCACCGGAATCTAGAACAGGTACATTTTTAAACAGTTTGGTTACAAACTCTTTTGCCTTTGCTTCGTCCCCGTTATTTTGTTCTAAGGCATATCCCCAGGCTGCAAGGTAATTCCATCTCGCACCCCCTGAGGTTTTAGGATTTGGAGTGATTACGGAAACATCTGATTTCACGAGATCATCCCAGTCTTTAATAGCTTTGGGTTGCCTTTTCTAACAAGAAATACAATCGTTGATGTGTAAGGTGAGCTGTTGTTATCTAGTTCTTCTTGCCATTTCTCCGGCAGCTTTCCCGCTTCAGCAATTACATCAATGTCATAGGCTAATGCCAACGTCACAATATCCGCTTCAAGACCATCAATAACAGAACGTGCCTGTTTACCAGAACCTCCATGTGATTGGTTAATGGTCACTTTTTGTCCTTTTTCTTTTTCCCAATAGGCTGCAAAGCTTTTGTTAAATTCTTCATAAAATTCTCTTGTAGGATCATACGATACATTTAATAGCTCAATATCTTTTTTTTCTGTTTCTTGTGTTCCAGCTGATTGTGTCTCACTCTCACTTGTTGCACTCTGATTCGAGCACCCGGCCGCCCATAATAGTAATGTTAAGGAAAATAGCGTTAACCATGTTTTTTTTATCATTTTAATGACTCCTCTATATTTTTGTAGGCTTTTTCCAATAAAAAAAGCCCCATTAGTCAATACGTGTACATAGCACACATGTAAAGATACTAAAGGGCCTTCGGGTGTCCGATCGGCAATTATTCATTTTTCTGGCCTGCTTTTGGTTTTTTTTGTGAGTGACGTTACACTCGATTTACTTTGTAAAGGGAGGCGATGCTTTTCTAAGCGATCAATTTGCGTAATTTGTGAATCATGAACGGTTATTTGTACCGTGCCAAACTCCAAGCCTTCCAATAAACTAGCTATTTTCTCCATCACTTGTTGATCCAGACGCCCTTTTATCGTCAACTAAATCCCTCCTTCTTACTTTGTAATGTTCCCAATACTCTAATTCCGACTATCTATATAGGATTACTATAAATCAAATCATAAATGTTATTTTCTCAAAAATCAATACATTTTTTTAAAAATTTCGAAATGTTTTTCGAACCTAAAATTCCTGCCTTTAACATACTCACCTTTTTCAGGGGAATACTAAATTCATCTAATGTTTTCAGGAGGAATAAAACGTGCAAACGAAACAGTTATCCTTTTTCGCTTTAGGCGGAATCAATGAAATTGGTAAGAATATGTATGTCATTGAATATGGAGACGATATCTTGGTCATTGATTGCGGTGGTAAATTTCCTGACGAAAGTTTAATGGGAATTGACCTGATTATCCCTGATATGTCTTATTTAGAGGAAAATCAAGATAGGATCCGTGCAATGATTGTGACACATGGTCATGAGGATCACATCGGTGGAATTCCTTTCTTTCTAAAAAGATTAAATGTACCTATATATGCTACCCGTTTTACCTTAGGTCTGATTGAATTAAAGTTAGAAGAGCATCGCCTTCTTCGTGATACTGAGTTAGTACCCATACAATCAGAGTCCATTCTAGAGTTTGGAGAAATTAGTTGTTCCTTTTTCAAAGTGAGTCATAGTATTCCTGATTGTCTTGGCATTGTTTTTCATACACCTGAAGGAAATGTTGTTCATACCGGTGACTTTAAATTCGATTTAACACCCTCAAATGATCAATATAGCGATATTCATAAAATGGCTCAAATAGGTCAACAAGGAGTAATTGCATTAATTTCTGAAAGTACCAATGCTGAGCGGAAAGGTTTATCTCCCTCTGAGAAAATGGTCGCTGAACATTTAGTGGAGGCTTTTATGAAGGCAGAGGGAAAGATCATTCTCTCCACTTTTGCATCAAACGTTAACCGCGTTCAACAAGTCGTTGAAGCAGCTATAAAGACAAATCGAAAGCTTGCATTACTTGGTCGCAGTATGGTGAACGTGGTTGATGTTGCACTTGAACGCGGGTATTTAAATGTTCCAGAAGGAATGCTCATCTCTGCAAATGAAATCGAACAGTTTCCTCCGGATAAAGTCGTAATTCTGTGTACTGGAAGTCAGGGAGAACCTAATGCGGCTCTTGCCCGCTTATCAACAGGGAATTATCGCGATGCCACGATTTATCCTGGTGACACCGTTATTTTAGCAGCATCACCTATCCCGGGAAATGAAAAGGATGTTTCCCGTATTATTGACAACTTATTTCAACTTGGGGCGAAAGTCATTTATGGTTCCGGCAGTTCAACCGGTATGCATGTTTCTGGTCACGGGTACCAGGAAGACTTAAAACTCATGCTCACGCTCATGAAGCCAACCTACTTTATTCCGATCCATGGAGAATATAGAATGCTTCATCATCACAAGCAGTTAGCAGAATCGGTTGGTATTGAAAAAGGGAATACCTTTATTATCAAAAATGGAGATGTAGTTGATATACAAAACTCAGTTGCTCGGCAGACAAGAAATATTCCAGCTGGTGACACCTATGTAGATGGCATTAGCGTTGGGGATGTCGGGGAAATTGTCTTACGTGACCGCAGGCAGCTCTCGGAAGATGGTATGCTGGTTGTCGTATTAACCATTAGTAAATCCGACCGAAAAATTATCCAAGGTCCTGATACCATTACACGTGGATTTGTTTATGTAAGGGAATCAGAGGATCTCATAAGAGAAATCAACCGCCTTGTTAAGAAAGTTATTCTTGAATTGGAAGCAGACAATATTCGCCAGTGGAATGTTATGAAACAAAACATTAAAAAATCAGTCGGACAGTATTTGTTCAAGCATACAAAGAGAAAGCCGATGATTTTACCAATTATCCTTGAAATATAATTACGGTATGAGCAATGTCAGGCATCTATTTTAGTGCCTGACATTTCAATTTTGCCACAAAGCAGATATCTTAGATATTTTTCATTTAACCCGGAATCAAATAACCCAGATATTTTCCTTTTATCGAAAATATAATTAGAAGAACGAAAATTTATCTTGATTTCAGTGCTAATTTATTTTACAGTTAAGCGAAATTGGCAATACTCCTAATAGAATTGGAGGAAAAATATGTTTCGTTTTCTAAGATTAATTGCTATTTTATTCTTGATATATATCTCTTGGCCTTTTATTGTAAAACAGCTGGATAATTCCGCGATTCAAGCTGATTTCGTGTCGTCACTAAAAGAAAATCTCGAAGTACCAGAAACGATTAGCGTCTTATATGAGGATATCGGGCAAATATTAAAACAGCTTGGCTTTCAACTAGATGAAATGCAGCAGACTCAAGAAAAATCCAATGATGTGCCAAAGGAAAAAGTGGAGTTAACACCACCAACAGAACAAACCTTTTCCATTCATAATGTCGAGCTTGGAAACGATAAAAACGATATAGAACATAACTTAGGAGCAGCAAAGCGGATTTCAGCTAATGAATATGGTATAAGCTGGCATGCTTACCATGAGAACTATCATGACTTTTTCATGGTGATGTACGATGAAGATAACAAAGCTGCCGGTTTATATACGAATCAAGATTTATTAGCTTCTACCAATGGAATAAAAATTGGCAGTACCTCAAAAGACAATGTTCGAAGCATTCTCGGCGAACCGATTACGAAAATCCAAAAGGGAATGGTCATTTATCAGTTACAAGAGAATAATGACAATGATCTATTTTTACTGGATGATGCGTATGTGACTATTTTTTATGATAAACACGAGAATAACTCTGTAACGGGTATTCAAATCATTAGTAAAGCATTAGAAGAAAGCAAGAAGGATTTTTACACAGAAGCCACACCCACTCTAAAAGAGGGCTTCGAATATCAAATGTTTGATATCACCAATGCTGCTCGTGTCAATCATCAGCTCCCTATATTAACGTGGGATGACCACGTGAGAGAAACCGCTCGAGACCATAGTTCAGATATGGCGGTGAATGATTATTTTGACCACAAGAATTTGGAAGGCCAGTCACCTTTTGATCGCATGAAAGAGGATAAAGTTGCCTTCCACACAGCAGGAGAGAATCTAGCATATGGGCAGTTAAGCAGTATTTTTGCTCATGAAGGTTTAATGAATTCGCTGGGACATCGGGAAAATATTTTACGTCAGGATTATGAGTACTTAGGGGTTGGTGTCGCTTTTAATGAAAAATCACAGCCTTATTATACGCAGAATTATTACGCTAATTAGCATAAACGAATCAGGATATTAAAAGAGGGCAAATTATATACGAGCAATTCTACATTGCTCAAAAAAACTTCGTCGGGAGTGATGTATCATGGCTAGAAACAAACTAGTGGTTCCTGGTTCAGAAAACGTCCTGAATCAAATGAAAGAAGAAATCGCCAGCGAGTTTGGAGTTCAACTTGGTGCTGATACGACCGCACGAGCAAACGGTTCCGTTGGAGGCGAAATGACAAAACGTCTTGTCGCCTACGCTGAACAAGCCTTACGAAATCAACAAGGTCAATAACCTAATGATTTCAAAAAGGGAGGCTGTCCGATTACTCGGGCAGCCTTTTTCTTATCCTCTCAATATAGGAAGTGTACAGCAACGGAAGGATCCGCCTGATTTAATAATTTCTGTTATGTCCACTTCAATCACTTCAAAACCTCTGTTACGCAGCTGTCTGTTTACTTGTTTATTTACAGGCAAGCTTAAAATTTTCTTGTTGCCGATATTTAATACATTTGTTCCTAATGTAAATTGTTCTTCCTCTGTTACTTCAATTAATTCATAGCGCGAGGAAAAAAGGGCTATGTCTTCCTTGGTCAGTGCTGGCGGATAAATCAGGGCTGCATCCGATGATATGACATTAAAAACACAATCCAAATGGAGATATTTCGCCTTAAATGGGATAGGTTTTACTTCGTACTGATTAAGCAAACCTTGCAAATGTTCAACTGCTTCTGGATGGGTTCGGTTACTTAGACCAACATAAATGGTTTTTCCATCAATGACTACATCTCCACCTTCAATCCTATCCTCAGCCAAACTATAATAAGACATTTCTTCATCCTCTAACCATCGTTTTAATACATCTTCTTCCCCAATACGAACATCATGTGCCATCTTCGCAACAAAAATGGTTTGCCCTAGTGTAAAGCCAATATCTCTAGTAAATACCTGTTCCGGGTATTTTTTATGATAAGGTAATAAAATTACCTCGACCCCATGTGCTTCTAGGGTCCTGACGAATTCACGATGTTGTGCGAGTGCTGTTTTGATATGTATTCCTTCATCCTCAAATTCCTTTTGTGTTTCATTGATGACTTCACGAATGGTCATATATTGTGGAGCACAAAGAATCACACGCTTCAATACATCATACTCATTGGCACAGTATGTTTTATGATTAATCTCTGGTGTTTCACTCATTTCGTTACCTCCCAAATAGATTACCTAAAACAAATTTCCCCATTCTATCATAGATTAATACTAAATTTACTTATTCAAAAATGGTGGTGATAACTTTATGTTTGAAGTGAAGAAATCAAAGTATGGCAGAGGGATATTTGCAACCCAAGACATCAAGAAAGGCGAAC
Source organism: Neobacillus niacini (assembly GCF_019749295.1). Classification (GTDB taxonomy): domain Bacteria; phylum Bacillota; class Bacilli; order Bacillales; family Cytobacillaceae; genus Neobacillus; species Neobacillus niacini_D. The sequence goes on along the minus strand of NZ_JACWFG010000015.1, from coordinate 17,233 downwards.
TTATCCACGAGGCACCCGTGATTGTTTCCCCTAAGGATGAGTATAAGTATTTGAAAAAAACCATCATGATTGAATATGTGTTCTGGTGGGGTGAGGATTACGAGGAGTGTGCGTTAGCGTTAGGTTATGGTTCCCTGTTTAACCATTCCTTCACCCCAAATGCCCTATATAAACTCAATTTAAAAAACCAGACCATCGACATCTTTGCTTATACCGATATAAAAACCGGCGATGAAATTTTAATCAATTATAATGGAGACCCACAGGACACTGAACCTATGTGGTTCGATGTTTATTAATTTACCCTTCGCAGGCTTGCTCTAATGCTCTGATATCCATTTTTTTCATTTGGAGCATGGCTTTCATTACCCGTTCTGAATGATCCGGGTTAGGGTCACTTACCATTTGTGTTAAGTTTACCGGAATAATCTGCCAGGAAATATTGTATTTATCTTTAAGCCAGCCACATACCTGTGCCTTTTCGTCTCCGCCTTCTGATAGTTTATCCCAATAATAATCTATTTCATCCTGTGTTTCACAATGGACAATAAAAGAAATGGCCGGAGTGAATTGGTATTGCGGACCACCGTTTAAAGCCACGAATCTCTGTCCTTCCAACTCAAATTCTACAGTCATGACAGCACCTTCGGAGATACCATTTATTTCATGCCTCTCAGCTCCGTATCGTGTAATCCTTTCCATTTTAGAATCCTTAAATATAGAAGTATAAAACTTTGCGGCTTCCTCAGCTTGTTGATCAAACCATAAATTCGTTGTGATTTTTTGTATTTTTGTATTCATCTTTTTACCTGCCTTCCTTTAAAGAACTACTATAAAAATCATACCATTCCCTGATAAAAACACAAAAAGCATCCGTTGTGTGGATGCTTTTTCAGCCTGTCGGCAACTTTATTTTATCCATTATAGATGATAGATAATTTTTAACTCTTCCTTTATTGATACTTTCAGAGGAGGTTTGCGAAAGTGAATCAGCTTCACTCATGTCTTCGTCCATGAGTTCTTCAGAATATATTTTCTTTCCATCCATGATGCTCCGAATAGAAAAAGCTAACTCCTCACTCGGATTGTCTTTGAGGAGATATCCACTTACATCCGCTCTCAATGCACGTTGAAAATATCCAGGTCTGGCAAAGGTAGTGAGAATAATTACTTTACAGTCAGTCAGCTGCAAAGACTCTGCCGCCTCTAGTCCACTCTTTTCAGGCATTTCTATATCCATGATGCAGACGTCCGGCTGTAATTGGTCTACAAGCATGATGGCCTCTTCCCCATTGACTGCAGTACCAACAACTTCGATATCATCTTCTAAATTAAGCAGATTCCCCATGGCCTCTAAAAGCAGCTCCTGATCTTCTGCAATTACAACTTGAATCATTTTTATCTCTCCTTATCGAGGCAGCTGCTAGTCATGCAGAGACCCTCCTTTTCGACAAGGAGAGTCAGCCATGTTCGTGTGATCTTAAACTTCTGGTTTTGCTTGAACTGAAATACGTTTTTTAGCTAACGCTTTAACGTCCTTAAAAGCAACGAAGTTCTTAGCTTTTTCATCCCATAAACGGAAACGAAGGGACTTTAAGCTGGTTGCAAGTGAAATAGTTGGAACATTTTGTAAAGGAGTGGTCTCTTTATGAGCCTCTTCCAGTTTATAATTCGGAACCCTTGGGCTTAAATGGTGAACATGGTGGAAGCCAATATTACCTGTTAAAAATTGCAGAAGTTTTGGAAGTTTATAAAAAGAACTTCCTTCTACAGCTGCTTTCACATATTCCCAATCTTTATCTTCTTCAAAGTAAGAATCCTCAAAAGTATGCTGCACATAAAACAGCCAAATACCTGCTGAACCTGAGATCATGAAAATGGTTCCTTGAATTAGTAGAAATGACTGCCAGCCAATGGTCAAGCAAAACAATGCTACCAAAGCAACAAGAATTACATTTGTTAAATATGTGTTCATTTTTTCCTTCTTACGCGCACCTTTTCTATTGAAACGATTCTTAAGCATAAATACATAGATAGGTCCTAATCCAAACATAACAAGAGGATTGCGATAAAAACGATACGCTATACGTAATTTAAGCGGTGCTGCCAAATATTCATCAACTGTCAGTGTCCAAATATCCCCTGTACCACGCTTATCCAAGTTACCACTCGTTGCATGATGGACGGAATGTTCGTGTCCCCACTGGTCAAACGGGAATAATGTTAAAACGCCCATTGCAGTACCCACTGCACGATTTGCACTTCTGTTTTTAAAAAATGAATGATGGGTACAATCGTGAAATATGATGAAAATTCGTACTAGAAATCCTGCTGCAAGTATAATTGGTACTAATGCTAACCAATAAGAAACAGCTAAACTTTGATAAGCAAGAAACCATAATAGGATAAACGGTCCAACCGTGTTTATGATTTGCCATACACTTTCTTTGGTTGTTGATTTTTCAAAAGGAGCAACTTGTTTTCGTAAATTCTTCGTATTTTGTTGTACTGACATTTTTTTAATTCCCTTCGGTTTGTGTCGTTAAATCAAGTATAGGGAAATAAAATCATTACAGTAAGTACCAGGTGTCATATGCAGAGTATGACAAATGTCACATACAGGTTGTCCCTTGCACCAAAATTTCGAATCTGTGTTATAATAAAATAATAATGTTTTAATCAACTAACGCAGTGGTGTAAGGGATTAGACTGCTGTTTAGAGCAAAAGGGTGCTAATAAATGAAAAATCAAATTGATACAATTTATATTTTAGAAAATCCCGAAAAGAATATTATTAAATTTGCAACTGGCTATCAACTTAAATATGATGACATCATAAAAGATGTTTTCGGAGTTGCCTGCCTAAATGATTTACAAATGATGATCCAGTTTAACAAGCCTTTTCAGGATAGCGTCTGTAATAGTAAAAATATTAGTCTAAATGAGGTTTCCTTAAAACAAGTGATTCGAATTGCCTCGAGAAATGAACTTCTACAATTAAGAGAACAATTAAAGGAGCAGCTTGGCAGTTCACCGATTCCACGTCCTTTCGATACAACTATACAACTCCAAGAAGGTATTTTTCACTGGGATGAAACCAACTCATCATACATTTCAGAAAAACTAGGCGCGTAAACCTAAGTAACCCTTTGGGGTTGCTTTTTCTATTGTTCTTTTTATTATAATTTTATGGCAGGTGGGTACATTCGTGTCTTTTAAGAATAAAGCAATCGTTATAGGTGGAGGTATTTCAGGAAAGTTAGCAGCAAGAGTATTATCAGATCATTATAAGGAAGTGGTCATACTTGAGCGGGACCATGAACCAGCAGGACCTTTGCCGAGAAAAGGTGCACCTCAAGGCGAACATTTACATGCCCTACTCCATGCAGGTGAATATGGTCTTGAAAAATTATTTCCTGGAATAACAGAGAATTTTTATAGTGGCGGGGCTGAAAACATCAACTCCACCATTGAACTCGCATGGTTTCACCATGGTGAATGGAAGGTTCGTTATGACGGCGGATACAGCACCACATTACAGACACGTCCGCATTTAGAATGGCATATCGAACAATTTATTAATAGAATTCCTAATGTTGTATTTAAGTACAATCAAGTTGTTGAGAATTTACTGTATAATGCAGCAGAAGATCAAATCATCGGTGTACAACTAAAAGAAGGATCAATGCAAGCTGATTTAGTGGTTGATGCCAGTGGAGTTAGCAGTCTAACTTCAAGTTGGTTAAAAAAACGAGGAACTCTGGTCCCTGATGAAATAATGGAAATCAATCTGAGTTATATTAGTAAACAATATAAACTATCTGATCAAGATAGAGACTGGAAGATTAAGATGGTGTATCCTAACCCGCCACATGAAAAAATGGGCGGAACCATCTCAAAGGTAGAGGGAAATCGTTATATAGTCACATTGATGGGATACCATAATTCTATTAATGATATAGAGGTTTTAAAAAATGATACTGGCTTTGTTGAACTAGCAAAGAAACTTCCAAAATTAGATATACATCAAGAAATAGAAAATGGTACTCCTCTTACCAAAACATCCATCTATCGTATTCCCCAGATTGTTTGGCGGCGATTTGATAAATTAGAAAGTTTACCGAATGGAATAATACTGATAGGTGATACGCTCTGCAGAATTGATCCCGTATTTGGCCAAGGAATGAGTATTTCTATATTAGAGTCTCTTGCACTACAAAAACTGTTGCAAAAACATAATGGTGAACTACATAAAGTGCCATACGCATTTCACAAAAAGGCTGCGAATATCATTGGCCCTATTTGGAATATGGTTATTACAGAAGATTTCCGATATCCTGCCACAAAAGGGAAAAAGCCATTTGGACTTTCTGTACAGCAATGGTATGCAAAAAACATTTTTCTTCTATCATCTGATAATCAAGAAATTTACGACTCGTTTGTTAAAGTGATGAATTTAGTTCGACCTATAACATCATTAATGAAGCCAAGTATCATTAAGAGTGTATTGATATTTGCTTTTTCAAAATCCCGTAAATCTAAATAACAATAACCCAAAAAAGCCGTTCTCCCTGGTCAGAGAACGGTTTTTTTGTATATCGTACTATTTAATTGGTACTTTCTTTTACAACTGGTTCACCTGCTTTAAGGAGAACCTTACTTCCAACTAAGAAGAATCCTTGAATAAACATTAGTATCCCAGTCCCTATCAGCAGCCATTCTATATCAATAATGTCCGCGATTGGTCCGAATATGAGCATTCCCAGCGGCATCATAGAGGTTGAAATCATTCCTAGAACACCAAAAACTCTTCCTAAATAATCTCCTTCCACTTTTTCTTGTAAGAGAACTGTGGATGGGGTGTTAAAAATCGGCATTGCAATACCAACGATTCCCATGAAAACGATATATACCCAAAAATTAGGGACAATCCCAAGTGCGAAGGTACAGGCTCCCATAATGAGTGCAGCAAGTGTCATGGTATGAATCTTGTTTTTAAATCCACCCCATGATGCCATAAACCCGCCACCTAGCATCATACCGACTGAAAAGGTAATTTCGATGGCAGTTAACCTCCAGACATCATCACCGAAACTGCGTGTAACCTGCAGCGGAGTTAGGAATGCCACCGGTGCAGCTAATACAAAGAAAAATGCAAAAAACACAAAAAACTTTTTAACAAAATCATGGTTTTGAATATAGGTAAATCCCTGTTTCAAGTCAGTTAAATAGCTGGTTGTTTGCTTTTCTGCAGCTTTTGCATGAACAGGTATTTTTAAAAATATCAGCAAGATACAAACGGCGATTGCGGCAGTGATGACATCAATAAAGAAAATAGCTTCCATCGTAGCCATTGTCAACAGTGCTGCGCTGACCATCGGTGCAACAAGCATAATTAATGCTTGGATACTTCCATTTGTTCCGTTCACCTTCGTCAGTTTATCCGCTGGAACAAGCTGTGGAAGAATAGCTCCAACCGCTGGTCCTTGAATGCCTGTTCCAATTGCCCTGATAGCTGACATAAGGAATAACAACCAAAGTGCCTCATACCCCATAAAAAACAAGATAGCCAGTATTAATGTTGAAATGGCTATCAAAGAATCTGATAGGATAATCAGTATTTTTCGGTTGTAGCGATCGGCCCATACTCCTGCAAATGGCGAAAGAAAAAAGGTTGGTACAAAGCCGCATATGATGGAGATCGTCATCATGACACCCGATTGAGTGTTCAAGGTGATATACCACATAATTGCATACTGAACCAAGGCTGATCCAAAAAGCGATATGGTTTGACTCCCCAAAAAGAGAATCGTATTTCGTTTCCAATGATTCATTTCATGCTTAGGTGTTTCCATAGAATTCACGTCCTATAAATTATTTTTTGTTTTATATGTGGTCAAGGACATTTTTATAGAAACTAAAATTACATCTAAAAAAAGACAGCAAAAAAGAGGGCAGAATCGTCCCCTCTTGTTTTACAACACCGTAAAATAAAGGTTTCCCTAAAAATAGACAGACCACTCCCGTTACTTTGCAAACGCAAAGTCCTTGAACCTATTCAATTAACAGTTCAAAGCAGGGATTCGTAGTCTCATAGACGCTGTCAAAGGAAAAACCTCCATTTCTAATAAGTTAGGTTTAGTTTAACATAATCGATTACTATTTCAAAGTATGTTTTCAATAAGTACTTTCTATGGATTTAATGATATCATATAGTTTTTTATTTATAGGGGTTGGGACTTGATGCCTTGTACCCATTTCCAATACTGCTCCTGCAAACAAAGCCACCTCACTATAACGCCGCGCTTCCAAATCCTGCGCCATGGAAGGTTTCCCTTCTGGGCTTAAGGTGGCTAATACGCTTAACCAATAGTTCAGGTCTGCCTCTGTTAGATTAGCTCTCTCGTATTCAGATAAGCTAATTACCTCTCTCATCGCAGCAATCATGGTTTCCCTCGCTTCGCCATCCCGCTGAACTTCACCATAATTGCTTTTATAAACAGCAACAGTTTGATTGACTCCAACATTCAACATGAATTTTCCCCATAGCCGCTTATTCATATCAGTGTCTATCTCATAGGGAAAATCAATTTTATCAAAAAAAGCAGCAACAGTCTTAACTTTGTCAGAAATCATTCCAGGCTTTTGATCGCCAAAGCAAAGCATTCCCAAATGGTCGTATGTAAGTTTATTTCCTACTTTTACCGCATCCATCCCTTGGGCCACAGTATAAAGAATCTTATCAAACCCATAAACTTGTCCAATAATCCCCTCACTCGTAATCCCATTTAGCGCGGATAGGATAATCGTATCCTTTCCTACGTGACGGTGAACAGCTTGGACAGCATCATGTAATCCTTCATATTTTACAGTGAATATCAGTAAATCTGCTGGTTCACAGGGTTCTTCAGAACTTACATAGTGGAAGTTACAAGGGTTACCATTACAATAGACATGTTCTTTTTTATATTTATCAATACGCTTAGTGTCGGCAATAATTCTTACATCTTCCGTTGGCATTCTCTTAGCAAAATGGTTCCCAAATAATATCCCTAATGCTCCTAATCCGATAATCGATACTTTATTAATTTCCATCTTGTAAGTCCTCTCACCTTTTTATTAAAATTTATCATGAAATTTTGATTGATTAATAATGATTCGTTTTTCGATATAATAGAGATATAGAAAATGTGTAATGAGGGATAAACGTGGATAACGAAAATATCGGTCCAAAACAACATTCAGAAGACGAAATCGACTGGGAGACTTTTTTTAATCCGGAAGATAAGCAGGAATGGGAAAAAGAAAAGCTACAAAAGAAAAAGCGAAAAAAGTTCTTCGTTAAAATTGTTAGTTCACTCCTCGTGTTCGCGCTTTTGATAAGCGGTTTAGAAGTGTGGATTAACATTTTCAACCTCCCAGCGATCAACTTTGTTAAAGTGTCAAATACATTATCAAAGCAGCCTGAAGTAAAAGAATTCAAAAAATCTGTGGTAACAATTGAATGGGATGGAGTGAAAGGAACGGGCTTTACGGTCTCTCCTAATGGATTAATTGTCACCAATGAACATGTTGTAGAACATACAAACAGAGTAAATGTCCATTTTAAATCTGACGGGTCCTATGTTGGCAAGGTAATTGCGAAACATCCTGAAATAGATGTTGCAATTGTAGAAATTGATGCCGAAAACATCCCTTTTCTTCCACTTGCATTAGAACATGATTGGGAAAAGCGGGTTGGCGAGGAAATCATCTTTATCGGAAATCCGTTAGCTTTTACCCAAATAGCCAATCAAGGTACAATCATCGGAAAAGCTCTTTTAACAGACTGGGATGTGCCGGTTATGATGATTGAAGCACCTATTTATAAGGGGAACAGCGGCAGTCCCATACTGAATCAAAATGGAGAAGTCGTTGGAGTGATATTTGCCACTTTGCAAAATCCCCAAACAGAATCGAAAGAAATAGTTGGAGTTGCAATTCCTTCATACCACATTAGGGAAATCGTAGATCATTTAACAAAATAATTAGTCAGATAGAGAAAATAGACCTCATGAAGTGTGCATGAGGTCTGTTTTTTGTATCGTACCGAAAATACTGGCCCATGAAGCCCAAACCAAACTCTCAGCCTTTTGTTATAAATGAGACTCATGAAGCGTTCATGACGCCCAAACTCTCAGCCTTTCGTTATAAATGAGACTCATGAAGCGTTCATGACACCCAAACTCGCAACCTTTCGCTAAAGATGAGCCTCATAAAGCGTTCATGACGCCCAAACTCTCAGCCTTTCGTTAAAAATGAGACTCATGAAGCGTTTATGGAGCCCAAACTCTCAGCCTTCCATACAAAATGAGCCTCATAAAGCGTCCATGAAGCCCAAACTCTCAGCCTATCTAAATTAATGGCCTCATGACCCATTATCAAGGTAGTTTCTCTTCTCCATTTCCGTATATATTTCTCTATACCAGATATTCCTTCTTCTCGACTCTATAACCTCTTTTACATACGAGTCTTTTATTCTGTTAAATGCTTTTAAATTAAAGATATCTTTATATTTTTCCATAGCACCAAGGACATCCAAGGTCAATAGGGTTCTTTTACATTTCAGACATCGTCCGCAATTCTTAATTTTAAAGAGACAAACATTTAAATACTTGTACGAGAGGTCAAATTCCGAAACGATTTGTGTCTTTTGCACCCGGCTATAATTACTTCCTGCCGAATAAAAGGTCACACTTTCTGTTGACAATAAGGGCAGACTTATCACATCATAGGAGGCAGAATCCTGACTGAATTTAGCATTCAGTGTTTGAAAGCCTGAAGAGTAGTAGTAGACATGAAAAAGCTTCTGCATTGCCAGCAGCGCTGAGATATTTCGGAGCGTATGCGTTCTTACGAAGCTCATCTTTAAAACATCATTAATATTACTGTTTACAACAATTAGTTCCTTCCCCAACTCTTTAGCGCACGCTTTTGACCACTCCGCCCTTTCCGAGAAGATTTTCGCTTGCCACTCCTTACTTCCCATCATTTCGTTTGAGCCCGTATTAAAAAAGGTAAAATGGGTAATTTTATATTGTTCCGGAATGTCCGCCCCTTGGTGTTCAAAGACTGTACTCAATGAATCTATGCCACATGATAACCCGGTACCAACTGCACCCTCATTAGGCAAAGGTGTTGAAACAAGTTGGTCACAGAGCACTTTAATCTGCTTGTACTTATAGATTTGGGCAATGAGTGGGATTAGATGATGGTTTAAACTATAAAACAATTTTGCAGATAATGGTCCATTAACCTTAATATTTTCCCCTTTTCTAAGCCCCAGCCAAAGCAGCCCGACTAAAAAGGCGTCTACCTGTTCCGTTACAAAAAAGTGTCCGAATTTCTCATCACTCTCATACCAAAGTACATCTTCTAATCCGGAAACTTCAAACTTTGCCTGCAAGCGTACATTTCCATTTATGTTAACTTTTTCAGGCTGGTATATCGTAAGCAAATTTTGTCACCACCAATAATGAATTCCTACTATACTATGTAAAGAACTCCTCATTGAATTAGACATAATCACACTTCAAAAAAATAATAGGTTAATAAAACAAAACCACCAAAAATTTGGCGGCTTTATGACTTTATGATTTTTTTCCAACTTTCAATAATCCTCTTATCTGAAACATGCTAGCCTTACCTTCTTTACGTTCTATGGCATGGACAAAAACGCCTAAGACGATTAACTCAGCTAAAAATCCAAATGAAAGCCCCATTGCTCCAATGGTGCCATTCCACTGTGCAGCAAAATTCACACCAATGATTAACGCTATCAATGTAACAACAAAATTGGCAGACTGAGAAAAGATCGTTACCTTTGTTCGTTTATATACCATTAATAAACCATTAAAAAAATCTATAAATGGAAACACAAGTGCCATCAACATCGTAACTTTGAGTACTTGTAAACTTGCATCCAACAGCCTGCCGTTTACCCCAATCACATGCTCCAAAAATAGACCTCCCAGCGGGGTAAAGGATAAAATCCCCACTAAAATAAAAGGGACAAAACCCATCACGAGTAAAAACTTTTTTACAATGGCATTATGGTTTCCATAAAAATTAATAACAATTTGATGGATATAGGTAAAGAAGCTTAATATCAACTGAGTGACACTAAGGGCTATCGCGTAACTCGCAATCGCCAGCTCAATGTTTACGGTTTTACCTAAAGATATATTGATCGCAGGACCAATCATTACGACAATAACAGAAGAAAACATTAGTGGACTATAAAACTTTAATATAGTTTTCTTAGATTCTATATACAGCTCGTGCTTCACGGGCATTTTATGAACCAGGCTCCTCGCTTCAATGAAGCTGATTAAACATTCAATCATCATGCCTATTAAGAATATAATCGCACCTGATGTTCCTGTAATATGCCCACTGTGAATGAAATATAACGATAACATATACATGGCAGCAAGCCTAATGACCATCCCTATTGTTAACCACTTCGTTTGCCGGTTATAAATAATAACTCCCTGTGCTAAACAACGGAGTGCAGAAAAGATCGTAACGAATATCAGTACTTGATAAATACGCTTAATATCATCCACCATATTCGCTTTAGCACCGAAAATTTTTGCAAAAATAAAATCTCCAGCAGGTGTATAGGCAACGGAAATTGCAACCAGCATTAAACAAACTATTAGGTAAAAGGCAAAATGTGACATTAATTTATACGAAGCTTTATCTCTCACTAATGAAGAACAAGTTTGCCGAAGTAAATTTCCCAGCCGTTCCGTAATGACAAACAAGCTCATGGCAATCGCATAACTGGCTAAAATAAATTCCGAATTTTCCGCTCTAACTAACGTACTATTGATAATAATATGGGAAATTGTCACAAGACTTGCAGATAATCCTAAAGGAATAAAGAAGATGAACAAGGATTTCATATTCACATCTTCTACTGTTTTTTTCATTCTCTCCACACCTTTTAGTTAGAATATCTTATTAAATTTATTTCGATACTCTAAATTTATTCCAATTTATTATAACTCTTATCGTTTCATTGGTATACTCAATTTTTAGAAATATTAAAAAACACTGACACTCTTTTTTAGAATGTCAGTGTTATCGATGATTATAAATTTTCTTCTAATAATGGAATCTTAACTTCTACTCCTAAACGAGTAAGCAGCTTTGCTAGTGTTTCAAGTCCGGACTTAGGATTAATTTTGGTTTCAAGGTAATAGGTGGTCTCGGTGAGTTTAGATTGATAGGTATGCATTTGGGTAAATGGCCTCTTATCCTTGTGAAAAGGTTCTAGCGCTACTGCAAAGCGTTTACCATTATCCGTAGCACCAAGGATAACACCTTCTTCTACCAGTTGATGAAGAGGAAGGTGGTGATCCTCAATCCAATTTAAACCTTCTTTCCAAAGCGCAGGTACACTTTCACCACGAATAACCGTGTTGCCTCTTCCAATCTTCACATTAATATACAAAGATTCCCACTTTTTATAACTTGTTTTATTAGAGTCCTCAATCTCTGTTATGACGGCTTTTTCATAAGTTTTTTTCTTCAGCTGTTCAAAAAGCTTTTCAACAGTTCCAATACCAACATTTTCGTATTTTGCCAGAATTACAAGCTCCTTTGGAAGCTGTCCAACACATTCAATTTGATCCTCATTTAATTGTCTTAATAAGCTCGGAATTCCTGTGAATTCTGAAGATGTCAGCACAACCTTTGATAGCTCCTCTGTAACGACAATATGGTCATCCTTATAAAAGAAAAACAATTCCCCTGGCCGTTCGAGCGAAAGTTTCCTTCTAATTTTTTCTTCCTCAATTAACGTTCTTAACTCTTCAAACAGTATTTCATCATTTTTTTCACTATAGCGTTTTACATGTTTGTGAAGTCCCGCCAGATTACTTGGGAGCTCACTCATAATCCGAGCTTGCTGCTCTGCTCCTAATCTAATTAGGAACGTTTCGGACTTTTCAAATCTTTGTGGAAGTAAGAAAGCATCCCGCAGGAAGTATGGAATCTCTAGTTGTCTGCCATTAAACGTTAGTGTTCGAATAGAAGTGAACCCTGGATTTACTTCCTCGTTTATTTCTGGATGGGTTTCAACACTAACCGCTGTTTCTGTAAGTGCTGATTCAGTGGTTAGCTTTTGAACAGAATTAGAAAGAAGCTCTTCGAGTGACTTAAGTCTGATTTCCAGCTCAGACATATCATATCTTTTTTCCATCAAAGGTGATGGATCTTGATAAACCGGAACGGTGATATCTACTGGGCCATAAACCTCTACATACCATTTAACGATTTTGTATAATGCCTCCCAGGATAACAGGGCCTCAGAAAAACGGAACATTCGCGAATCATGGGCAGCTTGATTTCCACTTTGCCTAATTAAATGCAGGGCATCTTGAATTTCTTTAAGTAAATATCCTTTATCGCTAAGCATATCAAGTTGATCCTTTAAATTAGCACGTGGATCATTAGGCAATTTCTCCACTTGAATAACCTGCTGCAAGATATTTTCCACGAAGACACGAGCATGTGTCAGCATGGTTCTTGGGCTCGAAAAAATACTATTTTCTAGTTCTCTTGCAACTAGAGCCAGTTCTTTGGATATTGGCTCAATAAATTGATAGAAGTAGGATTGCTTTTCCATTTTTATGCTCCTTCGACTTATTAATAGAATAATTTTATCATACAGATGCATTTTTGGAATATACTAGTATATTTATCTATTAAAAAAGCCGTCTCAAATTGAGAACGGCTTAATGATTGTCTAAATTTAATTTGTAAAAATAGTTCCAATGATTTGGTCGTATGACATCTCGCTATTGACTGTAAATGAACCTGGTCGTAAAGCGTTTTGCAGCCCCCTAGCTTCAATATCCTGAGTGAATTTGAAAGCGTCCGGGATTAATTTTGCTTGAAATAGTACGTTTGCGACGTCGATACTGGTCATCCCATCCGCAACATTAACTACGACTTGGGTTACAGCCTTTTCTTGTTCTTTTGAATCAGCAGGCTTTTTTTCAGTATTCTTTGCTGCTTGCAAAGTCTTTTCAAGTTCTTCCTTCGTTTGTACGACATATCCATCAGATTCAAGTTTTTCCTTCATCTGTGACGCAGTCAGCTGAACTTTATCGGAAGATTTTGCTGTTGCTTTTTCAACAGTGGTATCATCTGTAAGATAAACAACACCACAAATGGTTGTCGCTAGGAGTATTCCTGCTGCAAAGCTGCTCAATAAATTAATTCGCATTGGCAACTTGTCCCCCTTCATCCTTTATTTTCAGGTAAGGTGTTAGCAGCTGTTCAATTTCAGTTACTGGTACTTCTTTTTTCTCAGCGATGCTTTCAATCGAGTAGTTACGTCTATATAAGTCTATTACTTCACGCATAAAAAGCTTCTCTTCTGCAGAAAGTTGAATCCCAGCTTCTTTTGTTACCACTTCTATATCAAGCTCAATATCGCGGATTGAGTCTTGAATACTATTGATTTCTTTCATCATCGATACGTGTACTAAATCAATTTGCTTTTTTTCTACTTTTGAATCACGAACTGACTTAACAATTGAAAATACGAGCAATAATGCGGAGAGCAGAAACAATCCGAGTAAAGTCCATTCCATCAAAATACAACCTCCTTCTTTTTAATAGAACAACACAAGAATCTATTATACATCCAAAATAAATAAATTTCGATTTTATTCTACAAAATACATCAAAAGTCTGAGAAATTTGTCAAAATGCAGGTAATCATATCGAGCCCTAAATTGCATGTTTTTTGGTAAAAATTAAATATTTACCTAAAAAGAAAAGCCGCAAACACAATTGTGTATAACGGCTTTAACATATAAAGTTCTTTTCTCTATAAAGAGTTTGCATCCATCCCCATTTGACTCCATTCTTCTCGTGAAGGTCCATACACACCCGGTACCTTTAATCCAGCTTGACGCATAAGAACGGTCATCTGTCCACGGTGATGAATGATATGCTTGTTAAGCATATTAAGCATTACAGCTCTTGGCAGATCCATTCCAAATACATTTTTCGTTTCACTTAGCGATTGATCATTCCACTGTTCACTTATAGCTTCACTGGTTTCTGCACTTACACTCCGGAAGGTCTCAGCTATTTCCCTAGCAGAGGATGGAAGATCAGCTTCGTTTAATGAATTTTTTACTGTAACACCAAACTCCATTAACATACCAGGTGTACTCGCAACAATATGCCAGGCAATTTCCCCTAATGTGCGGTCTTCCGGCGAAACTCTTTGCTGTAATGACTCATCTGTTAAGGTATCCAATACCTTTTGGGTAGAAGCTGCTTCTTGATTCCATTCATTAATAAAATGAGAGATAGCTGTATACATTGTATTTCCTCCATTACCATTTGTTTTTTTGACTACAGTAGCATAATATACCATTTTTACGCGTAATACAAAATTTCCCACAAAAACAATAAATGAGGTAATTTATTATTTCCAAATCGCTTTCACCATGATAGAATCTTAACGTTGTAAAATAAGTCTAGTAAACATAGATTATCGGTGGTGTCTTGTGAAAGAAACTGTATTAGTTCAACATAAAAAAAGAACGAAGCTTGATTTTAGCTTTCTAAAAAAGGACATGGTTTTTACCATCTCTCTTGTTCTAGCAGCTGGAAGCTGTATATCTTATTCTCCTAAATTAGAGTATCTAAATTTCCCCGTATTGATTAGTTTGTTTAATCTAATGCTTGCTATCAAGGCTTTCGAGGAACTAAAAGTATTAGATAAAATCGCGATTTCAATTTTAAATAAATGCAATAATAGTAAATCGGTATCAGCGATTCTCATACTGTTATGTTTTTTTAGCTCGATGATACTTACAAACGATGTGGCATTACTTACATTTGTACCCCTGACCCTCGTGATAAGCAGAAAAATGAAAATGCCCATGATGGAAACGATAATCCTGCAAACGATAGCTGCAAATATCGGCAGCAGTCTAACGCCCATGGGAAATCCGCAAAATCTGTTTATATATTCATTTTATGGACTAACACCGAAGCCCTTTTTCATGACCGTTCTTTTACTCGCTGTTCTTGGTATCATTTCGATATATATCTTCATCCACAGATTGGCTAAAAAGGAATTGAAGGTAGAAATTTCTCCGGTACAGATTTAACGATCCAAAGAGTGCAATGGTTTGGGGCATCGTTTTAATCGTTATCATTGCATCTATTTTCGGCGTCATTCCTTACCAGGCTGCGTTAATCATTACTTTAATGACAGCTGCCATTAAAGATTGTAAGCTATTGTTAAATATTGATTATTTCCTGCTATTAACTTTTATTTGTTTTTTCATCTTTGTAGGAAATATCTCGAACACTAACACCGTGCATACGATAGTAAGTGAAAGTTTAAAGGACGCTGATTCCGTCTATTTCTACTCGATTCTAATAAGTCAATTTATCAGCAATGTCCCTGCCTCTATCCTTTTGGCAGAATTCACAACCAATTGGAAACCTTTATTATTGGGGGTTAATATCGGTGGACTTGGTACCATTATTGCTTCGATGGCAAGTGTGATTTCCTATAAATTGTATATCCAATCCTATCCAACCGATGGTAAAAAATATTTACTAAAGTTCAGCTTATATAACTTTTCTTTTTTAGTTTTTTTTACCTTGTTCCCATATGTAATTTTAAAAATCCTTAATATATTCTAATCCTTCCTTTTTTTAATTATTAGACCATTTACTTTCCGGTAGGAATGCAAATGGTTTTTTTATTGTAAATATTTACATGATCAATTTTCGACTAATAAATACTAGTACGTGCATAGTAAAAATATTCCCAACAAAATGATGCGAGGAGTAATCATATGAGAACCATATGGAAGCTAATCATACTTTTTTTCCTTTCAATAGGTTTTTTAACAGGATGTAACACTGCAGAAAAAAGAGATTCCTTAAATCAAGAAAATGATGTTAATTTCCGTCCTGTTCGAAATGACGGTAATCCGAATGAAAATGAAAGCAATAATGACTTTAAAAACCAAGATAACAAACGATTCCTTCATGATGAAACCCCTTAGCAAGCATGATGATGGACTTGTTCTTGATTTTAATAAAAAAAGGGGTACGGTATAAGCCTTTGATGTAAAAAGATTATGGCAGGAGGGAATATCATGACCAGTCATATAAAAACAGAAATATCCATGTTAAGCGAGCTTTTATTATCAATTTTGTTAACAGCTTGTGTAGCCATTTATTTATTCAAAACCTTTGAGACTTTTCCCTGGCTGCCCTTTATTGGGATACCAATAGGAATAGCGATTATTCTTGCTTGCTGGGAAAATAAAAAACACAACTGGGATATGCTTATTACTGGTTTAATCCTTAACAGCCTCATCTGGACAATCGCATTCAATTGGTCTTCTCTTCTAGAGATATTTCATAAATAACCATGGAGGATTTGACATGAAAAAATTATGGGCTACTACTGGACTCAATATTCTATTGGCGGGACTTCTTGTATTTTTACTCTTTTATTACGAAGGAACCGAACATACAGCAAAAGCGGGTGGTGAAACTACAGAGGGAGAAACAGTCTCTGCTCAAAAAGCCGAAGAAATCGCAAGTACTGCTTGTATGACCTGTCATGGTGAAAATCTAAAAGGTGGCGCAGGTCCTAATTTAAATAAAATTGGTTCAAAGTATGCCCAAAACGATATCGAAAATATTATTAATAATGGGAAAGGTGCCATGCCCGGCGGGGTTATTACCCCAGAAGAAGCAAAGATTGTTGCAGAATGGTTAGCACAGAAAAAGTAATGTGTTGGTTTAGCCCATCTCAATATTATCGTCAAAATAAAACCCTATCTTAAAAAAAGATAGGGTTTTGTCATGAATAGCAATCAATATTTCATGTCCTTTCTAATGTAGGTGAAATTTTCTGTCATTAAGGTTGTAGTATGCTTAATCAAATCTTTTAATTCATCTTGACTTCTTTCTACATTTTCCATTCGAGTCGTTAAAAGATGTTGCCCAGTAATTAATACTTTTTGTCCTTCTTCAAGTCTCTCTGTATGATTATTTAGTACTTTTTGTCCTTCTTCAAGTCTTTTTGTATGATTATTTAATTCCTTTTGTCCTTCTTCAAGTCTCTCTGTATGATTATTTAGTACTTTTTGTCCTTCTTCAAGTCTCTTTGTATGATTATTTAATT
>NZ_JACWFG010000014.1 GCF_019749295.1 Neobacillus niacini | reverse complement strand
TATTATAAACGGGTTTTCTTTCTAGGAACATAAAAAACCCGATTAAGGGGCACTTTTTATTAAGTGTCCATTAATCGGGTTATAGAGCAACATTCAAATCTCTTTTTTTATAAAAAACAAAAGTCACTACGGTAAGTCCTGCAATCAAAACTACTGACAATAGCACAAAGATGTTCTCAAACCCGCCGCCAAACATTATATTTTTTGCCTCGAAGTATTTAAAAGGGGTCAGATATTTCAACATTTCTATCCTGTCATTTAAATCAATGGCCACAGATAGCAGATAGGTCAGCAGGAGAACTCCTGCTGCAAGGGATGAGGCTCTCTTTGATTGCTTCTTAACTGCCGCAAGGGCGCTGCCAAAAACTAAAAAGATCAGCTGTAAGAAGAACATTCCGGCCATCGTCATTAAAATGTCCCCATTTACAGCTTCATCACCACTGTACATTCCTACAAGAGTAATAGATGAAACCAAGGTAACTATATTAAGAATCACAATATTTGTAAAAGCAGCTAGTAACTTCGTTGTAATGATCTTCGTTCTTGAAATGGGCTTTACGAATAAAAATTCCGTCGTTTTATCCCGCTCTTCCTTAGCAATCATGACAGCTCCAAGCATGGCTGCATGGATAGTGGTCATTAATAACAGGTAAAGATAGAGAAGTCCATAATAGCCGCTTGCTTTTGATAAATCCATATCACTTATACCCATAACCGCCTGCAGCGCCTGTGGCATTTCCCCCATCACATCGTTAATGGATTGCCCTGACGATGAGTACCCCTCATATTCAATCATACCTAACAACACCATTAAAAAAATACAGACACTCCATATCACTAACGACTTAAAATGCGACCTAAGCTCTTTAACGTATAAGTTCATCACAGTATCCCTCCATTCCTAGACAGAATGAATATCCTTTTTTATATAAACCATATAACTCGCAGTAATCGCTAGGATAATAATGATTGCACCTGCGATTAAAAATGAAGCTTCATAGCCGGAATTCTCCATAATATAAGTAGTCTCAAAATATTTGAAGGGTGATATATATCGCTTCACTTCATCACCTGCACTAAAGATTCCTAAAAAGTAGAAGCCAAAAACAGTTCCGAGAGATACCGTTAACACAGATTTGATTTTAGGCACCAAAACAGAAATGATAATTCCAATCGCAAGAAAGACCAGCTGAATCAACAACAAGGTAAGGGACAGTAAGATGAAAATTTTGCTGTTAAAATCCGCACTCTTAACCTGATTCATCACCAAGGTTGAAGCCGCTAAATAAATTCCATTGGTAATTAGGATTGAGATTAACGCTGCAAGCAGTTTTGAGGTTAAAATGGTTGTACGAGTAACTGGCTTAGTTAGTAAAAAGTCT
Source organism: Neobacillus niacini (assembly GCF_019749295.1). Lineage (GTDB taxonomy): Bacteria > Bacillota > Bacilli > Bacillales > Cytobacillaceae > Neobacillus > Neobacillus niacini_D. Next base: position 92,480 of record NZ_JACWFG010000014.1, on the reverse strand, counting down.
GCCGTTTTTTCCCGAGTTTCTTTGCTGACGATGGAAGCACCAATATTCATCGCCTGTATCGCTCCACACATCGTGATATACGTTAAACCATACGAGTAGAGTCCTAACACAGAAAAGAATGTATCAAGATTGATCCCAAGCGCATCCCGAAATGCAGCAGGGTAGCCTTCCAGGATGTTTCTAAACCCCTCAGACTCTTTTTCAAAAGAAGGATAAAATGACATAAAAAGTGCCGTGATGGCAATCAATGATACTGTCCAAATAATTGTAGACTTTCGATAAGCCCTTAATTCATGCAACAATATATTCATTGTTTTTACGCCTCCTTCTCATAATAATGCATGAAAATCTCCTCAAGGTCTGGCTCTTCAATCCATAGATTTGTAATTTCTATGTCAGCAAGTTTCCTCATAACGTCATTAATATTGCCTTTAAATAAAAAGCTTGTGAGGTTTTCTTTTGCCTCTAATTTATTCACTCCTGGAAGGCTAAAGTAATGGGGGTCAATGGTATCTTTTGTTTCTACTTTGAACTTTTTATAGGTGTTTTCCTTCAATGTGCTTATCTTTTCTACGGTAACAATCTTGCCTTCTTTAATAATCGCAACCCGATTACAAAGACGTTGAACCTCGGTTAGAATATGAGAGGAAAATAGAATCGTCGCACCTTTTTGATTCTCCTCCTCCAGCAATTCAAAAAACTTCTGCTGCATAAGCGGATCAAGTCCGCTCGTAGGTTCATCGAGAATAATCAGTTTTGGCTCATGCAGCAGTCCCTGAACGATTCCAACCTTCTTTTTATTTCCCAGTGAAAGGTCATCAATTTTTTTGCTTAGGTCTAAGTCCATAATCTCAGCCAACTCTTTTATTCTCTTACTACAGTCTTTTTTATAAAAACTAGCTGAGTAGTTCAATAGATCCTTAACCTTCATATTGTCATAGTAAAATACTTCGGAAGGTAAATAGCCTATTTCCTTTTTGATTTCAGGGGCAAATTGTACAGTGTCCTTTCCAAAAATAGTGGCACTGCCGCTGGTAGGGTAAATGAGTGAAAGGAGTGTCCGAATGGTAGTCGATTTCCCGGCACCATTTGGACCGATGAAGCCAAAAATCTCACCTTCCTCGACATTAAAGCTGACATCACTGATTCCTCTTGCTTTGCCGTAGGTCTTTGTTAGATTCTTAATCTCAATCACATTCATCGTTACAGCCCCCTTATTTATAAAAGCATTTAATAAAAACCTCAAAATACTCTTCAGCTTCTAGAAAGACTTTATCGTAATCAATCTTGTGACCAGGAATCATTTTCGCTTTGAGGAGCTCCTCGTCACTCATTTTTTCAAACGTCCATGAAATAATCTTTAAGATTTTTTGAGGATCAACATCCTCCCTGAATTTCGAAAGATCGATTCCATCATAAATAATCCCAATATTAATAGCGTTAAGTTCCTGTTTCTTTTTATCAAATTCTACTTTAATCTCTGGGGAATCCTGCATAAAGGCCTCTTGGATAAACGTTAAGATTTCTGGATATTTCGATTGCAGGTCCATTTTAATGTGTACAGCTTGTCGGACTCTCTTAAAAAAATCTCGTTCCGTTAAATCGACCTTTTTATAGAACTCATCCGCAACTAGCTTATAGCAATAGTCAAACAGGAAGAAAAACAGCTGTTTCTTACTTTGGAAATAATGAAAAAGCAGCCCTTTCGAGATTCCAGCTTCTTTGACAATTTCATTCGTCGAGGCACTGTCATACCCTTTTTGGGCAAATTCCTTGATCGCTGCGTTAATAATGCGGTCCTGTTTCTCCAAATCCAGGCTTAAAAACTTTGAAAACATATAGGCTGCCTCCTTTCATAGGCGTTGACCACATCAGTCAATTCTAGTTTACTCCCGTTGACTGATGTGGTCAATATAAGACAAGTTTTATTTTTTACAAAATTATGAAGTTTATATATTTTAGGGTGGGGATGTGCTAGGATACGTGTGGAGGTGAAAAATGAAAGAACGTTCAGACTCACTAACACTAAAGGGCTTGATTGCCGCCCAAAGCAGGCTTCCCATTACACATCCAACAGTTTCGATACTAGCTTCAAAGCAATCAATCATTGAGGCAGGCATTGGTGGTGAACAGCAGGTAGCAGAAGTCCTGCAGCGATACACATTTCCTTTTAAAAACAACATTTTCCACGACTTATCACTCTCATCAGACACTTACTTTCAAATTGACCACTTATTAAAAACACCCCATTACGGCGTCGTTTTAGAAACCAAGAATCTTGCAGGCAGTTTAGAATTCCGGGATAACCCTCCACAGCTTATTCAAAAGCGGGAGGACGGACAAATCAAGTATTATGAGAGTCCAGTAGTACAATTAGAACGGAATATGGAGCTTATGTCAGCCTGGTTGTCACAGCGCAAAATTGATTTACCTCTTTATGGTGCTATTGTTTTAGCCTATCCCAAGCAGCATGTCGAAATTCCACCTGCCGACACCAAGATCCTCTTTCCGAACTTAATCCCGCCGTTTATCAAGGGACTTCCTCAGCAGGGAAAGGGACTGAATACCTCTACTTTTAACTGGCTGTCATCTGAATTATTGAAGTGTCATCAAACCTATATTCCCAAACCCGTTTGTGAATCTTACCAAATTCCTATAGGTGATATTCAACCAGGAGTGAGGTGTGCGTCATGCGGGAAGCTTGGGATGATTAAAGTACCTAGAACCTGGCATTGCAAATTTTGTAAGGTGAATAATCATCTGGCACATCGCGGGGCTTTAGTAGAGTGGTTTTTAGTGGTGAAGCGGACGATAACAAATCGGGAGTGTCGAGAGTTTTTGGGGGTGGATATTCACACAGCTACAAGGATTTTACAAAGCTTGCCTCTGCAAACAAAAGGTACATTTCGAAACAGGTTCTATTCCATGGACTTTAAAAGGTTTCCCTTTAAATAGGTATCTTCCTATCCGAGAGTGTTTTCCGCCATCCGAGAGTAAACCTCCCTATCCAAGAGTGTTTTCCGCCATCCGAGAGTAAATCTCCCTATCCGAGAGTGTTTTCCGTCATCCGAGAGTAAATCTCCCTATCCGAGAGTGTTTTTCACCATCTGAGAGTAAATCTCCCTATCCGAGAGTGTTTTCCCGCCATCCGAGAGTAAATCTCCCTATTCGAGAGTGTTTTCCCGCCATCCGAGAGTAAATCTCCCTATCCGAGAGTGTTTTCCGCCATCCGAGAGTAAACCCTCCTTATCCGAGAGTATTTTCTGCCATCCGAGAGTAAACCCTCCTTATCCGAGAGTGTTTTCCGCCATCCGAGAGTAAACCCTCCTTATCCGAGAGTGTTTTCCGCCATCCGAGAGTATACCCTCCTTATCCGAGAGTATCTTCTGCCATCCGAGAGTAAACACTCCTTACCCGCCAGTACCCCAACCCAAAATTACCTATTTTAAGCAAAACCAAAACCACTTCCAATTTCCGCCCGCCACACTTCACATGCTATTATTAATTTGTAATTACGAAAGGGGCGTGTAGGAAACATGAAGAATGAGATCATTGAGAGGTTTACTTCGTATGTAAAGGTGGATACGCAGTCGAATGAGAGCAATGAAAACTGTCCTTCGACACCTGGGCAGCTGACATTAGCGAACATGCTGGTGGAGGAGTTAAAGTCGATTGGGATGGAAGAGGTAACCATTGATGAAAATGGGTATGTGATGGCAACCCTCCCATCTAATACGGATAAGGATGTGCCAACGATTGGCTTCTTAGCTCACGTTGATACTGCAACCGATTTCACAGGCAAGAACGTGAATCCGCAAATTATTGAAAACTATAATGGGTCTGATATCGCACTGAACCCAAGCGTCACGATGTCTACGAAGGATTTTCCAAGCCTGCCGAGCTATAAAGGTCACACACTTATTACCACAGACGGCACAACCCTGCTAGGTGCTGACAACAAAGCGGGAATTGCTGAAATCATGACCGCGATGTCCTATCTTATTCAACATCCAGAAATTAAGCACGGTAAGGTCCGCGTTGCGTTCACACCGGATGAAGAGATTGGCAGAGGACCACATAAGTTTGACGTTGCGGCCTTCAATGCCAAATACGCGTACACTGTGGATGGAGGTCCGCTGGGAGAATTAGAATACGAAAGCTTTAATGCTGCGGCTGCTAAAATTACCGTTAAAGGCACTAACATCCATCCAGGCTCAGCAAAAGATAAAATGGTCAATTCAATGAAGATTGCCATGGAACTACATAGCCAGCTTCCAGCCCTGGAGGCACCTGAACATACAGAAGGGTATGAAGGTTTTTACCATTTAATCTCCTTCAACGGAGATGTCGAGCAAACAAAGCTGTCCTATATTATCCGTGACCATGACAAAGAAATCTTTGAAGCAAGAAAAAAGAGGATTAAGGATATTGTGGAATTGTTAAATGAAAGATACGGCAAAGACACCGTCCAATTAGAAATGAACGATCAATATTACAATATGGGTGAAAGAATCAAACCGGTTATGGAGATTGTCGACATTGCACAGCAGGCGATGGAGAACCTCGATATCAAACCGCTGATTAAACCAATCCGCGGCGGTACGGATGGTTCACAGCTTTCTTATATGGGGCTGCCCACTCCAAACATCTTCACTGGCGGAGAGAACTTCCATGGAAAGTATGAATTTATCTCTGTTGATAATATGATTAAATCTGCAAACACTGTTATCGAAATTACGAAACTTTTTGAACAAAAAGCATAAAATAAAGCCCAGCTGAAAAGTTGGGCTTTTTACATTTGATAGCGGTCCAATCTGGTAAAGAAGTCTTTTAAGAAATCATAAAATAGTCTGACCGTAGGGAGCATCTTACGTTCTCGGGAAACAATCACTCCAACCGTACGGGTTACCTCAGGCTCAATAATAGGAATTTTAACAGTTGAGCGCGGATATCCATCCACCAGTGTAATTTCTGGAATTAATGTAATTCCCAGACCTGCTGAAACCAATCCTTTAATGGAATCAATATCTACTCCCTCAAAAGATACCTTTGGCTGGAAGCCTAGCTGCTCACAGGCTTGAACAATAATTTCTCGTAATATGTAATCCTTTGGAAACATGACAAAGGATTCTTCACGCAGCTGGCTTAATTTAATCGCTGACTGTTTGGCTAAAGAATGACTAGTTGGTAATAGCGCCACAATATTATCGGTAAATAATGTTGTCCCCTGCACCTTCTTCTCATGCTTTGGAACAGGTCCGATTAATGCCATATCGAAATCACCATTCATAACGCCCTCAATCAACTCTTTGTAGGTTCCTTGCTTAAGTTGAAATTTCACCTGAGGATAGTGTTCGCGAAAGGCAGAAATGGAAGTAGGAAGCGTATATGCAGCCAAGCTGCTGGGAAAACCTATACGAATCGTCCCTTTCAAGGGATCTAAGTATTCCTCAATTTCTCGTTGTGCTTCATCAATTACTTTCATCGCTTGTTCCATATGCTCTAGAAACATCTGCCCGATCATGGTCAGTTTGACATTCCGTCCCTCGCGGATGAATAAATTAACGCCGAGTTCTTTTTCAAGATTAAAAATTTGCCGGCTTACGGCCGATTGCGCTACATGCAGAGCCATTGCCGCATCGGTAACATGTTCACGCTTGGCTACTTCCATAAAGTATTGAATTTGTCGTAATTCCAAAGGGTTCACCTCGATTCATCTCATCATGAGATGAATTTCATCTATTATTAGCATTGTTAAGATTATTATTTAATTATAAAATAACTGATATCAATAATCTAATTATTTAAAAAAATAATCATTCCTATTAAAGAGGTGGATAGCATGAAAACAATTGAACAGTTAAAACATGATGTACAAGGAGCAGCACTTCAATATGTGGATGAAGTGTTTAATAAGGTAGTATGCAGAAATGCTTATGAGTCCGAATTTCACCAAGCAGTTAAGGAAATCTTTGATTCACTCATTCCTGTTTTCGCGAAACATCCTAAATACATCGAGCACAATATTCTTGAAAGAATCGTAGAGCCAGAAAGAGTTATTTACTTCCGTGTTCCTTGGGTTGATGATCAAGGAAAGGTTCAAGTAAACCGCGGCTTCCGTGTTCAATTCAACAGTGCAATCGGACCTTATAAAGGTGGATTACGTTTCCACCCTTCCGTTAATGCCAGCATTATTAAATTCTTAGGTTTTGAACAAATTTTTAAGAATTCATTAACTGGCCAGCCTATTGGCGGCGGTAAAGGCGGATCTGATTTTGATCCGAAAGGAAAATCAGATGGTGAAGTTATGCGCTTTACACAAAGCTTTATGAGCGAGCTTTACAGACATATTGGACCAGATGTTGATGTACCAGCAGGAGATATCGGTGTAGGTGCCCGTGAAATCGGTTATATGTTTGGACAATATAAGAAAATCCGCGGCGCCTATGAAGCTGGTGTGTTAACGGGTAAAGGCCTTGGATATGGCGGCAGCTTAGGACGTACAGAAGCTACTGGTTACGGCACTGTTTACTTTGTAAACGAAATGCTTGCTGACAAAGGCTATAGCTTTGATGGAAGCACCGTTGTCGTTTCCGGCTCAGGAAATGTTTCCATTTATGCGATTGAAAAAGCTACTCAATTAGGCGCAAAGGTTGTCGCTTGCAGTGATTCTAGTGGATATGTTTATGATCCTTCTGGCATTAAGCTTGAAACTGTTAAACGTATTAAAGAAGTGGAACGTAAGAGAATCAGTGAATATGTTCTTGAGCACCCACAAGCTCAGTATTACGAAGGCTGTTCGGGCATTTGGTCGATTCCATGTGATATTGCTCTGCCATGTGCAACTCAAAACGAAATTGACGAAAACGCAGCAAAAGTTCTCGTTTCAAATGGTGTAAAAGCTGTTGGAGAAGGTGCGAACATGCCATCTACCCTTGAAGCAGTTGAAGTATTTTTAGAAAATGATATTTTATTTGCTCCTGGTAAAGCAGCAAATGCTGGCGGTGTAGCCGTATCTGCACTTGAAATGGCTCAAAATAGCCAAAGACTTTCTTGGACATTTGAAGAAGTGGATGCGAAATTGCACCAGATTATGATTAATATCTATCGTAACAGTATGGATGCAGCACAGGAATACGGCTATCCAGGCAACCTTGTTGTTGGTGCAAATATCGCTGGATTCGTGAAAGTAGCAGATGCAATGATCGCACAGGGTGTTATCTAAAAACATAAGGGTGCTCCGAGATGGAGCACCCTTATTTTATGCTATTTTTTTAAGCCAATTCTTGCCCTCTACCATTCTTGATACCATCATCCCGGCAACATTGTCGCCGCTGGCATTCAACATCGTTGCAGGCGGATCGATTAACGTAGAGATCGCCGCAATAATCGGAAGTGCCTCAGGAGGGAATCCAAATAAACTTAAAATCAACATTTCTCCGATCATTCCGCCGCTTGGAATAGCTCCCATAACCGCTCCAACTAATAGAGAAACACTTATAATTAAGAAAAAGGTGCCAATCCCTGTTTGATTCATATCAAAGATACCAAACAAGAATACGATCTTTAACACACCGCCCAGTACAGAGCCATCCTTGTGTAAAGCCGCCCCTAACGGAATCGTTGTATCACGTATGTCTTCTTTAATTCCCATTCTTTTTGATGCTTCTAGATTAACAGGAATGGAGGCAGCACTAGAGCAGGTAGCAAGCGCCGTAATTGATGGTGCCAGCATATTGCTCCAAAACACCCTAATCCCTTTCCCTTTGCCCGCCATAAAGGCATAAATCGTAAAGGCTAAAAAGAAATAGACAATGGAAGCAGCATAATAGGTCACTCCAGCCTTGATGTATGAACCTAATAAAATAGCCCCATACTGCCCAACCAATGTTGCAAAATAAGCTCCTAGACCTATTGGTGCTAAGTACATGATTAAGGAAACAACCTTCATCATCACCTCAGAACCTGAGCTTAAAAAGCTCGTAAACGCCTTACCCTTCTCTCCAACTGATTGAGCCGCAAACCCAACCAAGATAGAAATCACAATAAGTGCTAACATATTGCTTCTTGAGAACAGCTCAACAAAGTCAGGCACTGTAAAGGTTTTAACAATTTGTGCGACTGGATTTAATCCCTCAGCAGCTTCCGGTTTCACCAGCTTTAAATTAACACCCTCACCAGGGTTCACAAATTTTACGACAAAATACATATAAATAGCAGCAACAAGGCCTGTAAATAAGAACGTCCCAAACATCCAGCCGATAATTTTACCTAATCGTTTGGCTCCATTCATATTTGCAATCGATGATGAAATCGTAAAGAAAATCAGCGGGACAATAATTGTGAATAATAGATTTAAAAAGACATCACCAATCGGCTGAAAGACTACTGCATCTTCCTTCATTGTCAAACCTACAATTGCCCCTATCAAAATGGATACCAACAAAATAATTGGAAAACGATAATTCTTCAATTTTTCCATATGGTTTTCTCCTTAGAACTCTCTAATTACGTTTCAAGAGATTTTTATACTTGAGATATATCAATAATTCTACTGCAAATCCGATTCAATAGGTGTGCTTCATGACTTATAACAAGTATTCCCATATTACGCTTTTGGGCCATATCAAGAACCACCTGCCATATTTGTGCTTGAGTAATAGAATCCAGCATCGTTGTCATCTCATCTGCAATTAGAAACTGCGTCGAAGGGCCGAGTGCCCTAGCTACACAAAAGCGCTGCAATTCCCCGCCTGATAACTCATTGGGCCAGCGGCGCAGCCAATCCTTTTCAATTCCCAGCCTTTCTAGTAATTCATCATCAGGATTCCAGCCTTCATGGAGGATTTCCTTCATTCTCCATTTCGGATTTACTGCCTTTTCAGGATGCTGGAAGACAAGCTGGACAGGATGATAGCCCTTGCTTGGCAATGGTGAGCCATTCAGCCTTACAAGCCCTTCTGATGGCTTCTCATACCCCGAAAGAATTTTCCCAAGGGTTGTCTTTCCAGCACCGCTGGGGCCGACGAGACCGACGATTTCTCCTCTACTAACACTCATATGAACATGCCTGAAAATCCAGGAATTCTTCTTATAACCAAAGCCGATATCTATAGCTTCAAGTTGCATAGAGGCACCTAACCATTCCGCCTCGAAGCATTTTTTCTTCTGGCATTTCTTTTAAACAATCTAACGTTGCATTTTCACACCTTGGGGCAAACGGGCAACCTTTCGGCAAATGATTTGCGAGCGGCTGAGACCCTTTGATGGGAATAAACTCATTTTGGGGAAGTGCTCTCCATAATGCCTTTGTATAAGGATGCCTTAGGTTCTCACCTTTGCCAGAGAAATCCGAAACAGGCGCGACCTCAACGGTTGTTCCCGCATAAAAGACAGCGATTTTATCCGCCGTTTTTAAGGCAAATTCAATATCATGGGTAATAAGCATGACCGCACTCCCATTATCCGCTAACTCCCTGAAGGATATTTCAGCTTCTTTGATCACGTCAGCATCAAGTCCTGGTGTTGGTTCATCGGCTATAACCACATTCGCTTCACTTACAACCGCCATCGACAGGAGAACGCGTCTCGCCATACCACCTGATAACTGAAAAGGAAATAATTTTTCAACAAGAGGCTTCAATTTATATTTTTCAAAAATTTTCTTTTGTGCAACTGCAGCATTGCCTTTTCTAACAGAAGTTTGCACTTGTGAGCCAATTTTCATTAATGGATCTAAAAATTTGACTGATTGCGGAACAATCACGATTTCAGTCCCGCGCAGCTCTGCCTTACGCTGCTCTGTCAGCTCTTGACCATCGTATACAATACGTCCCTTCACCGATGCATTCCCTGGTAAAATCCCTAGAATAGCGTGGGCTAATAAGCTCTTACCAGACCCGCTTGAACCCACAACCGCAACAATTTCACCCTTATTAATCGATACATTTAAGTTATGAATTACTTGAGTTGTTTCTTGTCTTAATCCTTTCGAGTACTTTGTAAAGGATATCGATAAATCATGAATTTCAAGTGTAGACATATCCAACCTCCAACTTATTCATTGGCCCGATAAGGGTCAACGAATGACCGCAGAACCTCTCCTAATAAATCAAAGGCACGGACAACCAATAGTAAGCATAATCCTGGGAAAAGTGCCAGCCACCACATACCGGTTGATAAATAACGCATGGATTCTGATAGAATAATTCCAATTGCAGGCTGATGCGGCGATAAACCCATTCCTAAGAATGTAATGGCAGCCTCATGCAGAATGGCATGCGGGAATAATAAAAACAAGCCCACTAAAAACTGTGGTACCAAATGTGGGAGAGTATGCTTTACAGCAATAAACCACTGTGATTTCCCCAGTCTTCTCGAGGTTTGAACATACTCAGCACATTGAAGCTGCATGACCTCTGCCCGAATTACCCTTGTTAAGCTTGGCCAATGGGTGAGAGCTAAACCAATCACGACACCTTTCATTCCTCCGCCTAAAACAAAGGAAATTAAGATAAGCATCACTAGGTGGGGGACACTTAAAAAAAGGTCTACCAACCAGGAAATAATACCATCAACCACGCGTCCCAGCGTTGCGGCCATGATTCCTAAACTCACGGCTATCATAACGGAGGACGCAGCGGCTATTAATCCAACGCCTATACTCATGGACATCCCTTTGAGTGTCCGAATGAGCATATCCCGCCCCAGCCAATCCGTTCCAAATGGATGGCTAAGGGAAGGTGGAAGGTTTCGAGAGTCTAAATTTGTTACAATTCTATCATTACTTATGAGTAAACCGATGACTAGTATAGCTAGTAATATAACGGTGGTAATGGTTGATATCACCACCGTTTTCTGTCTTTTATTTATTGAAATCATACCGGCCTTCTCTCCTTCATTCGTGGATCTACTAGAAAAGAGATAAGGTCTGCTAGTAAATTGCCGGCAAATACAAATAGTGTACTAAAGATAACCAAGCCTAAAAGGAGCGGAACATCGCCCCGCAGCCCTGCTTCAACCGTTGCCTGTCCTAATCCCGGGTATGAAAAAACCTGTTCAGCCAGCACCGCTCCTCCAAAAAGCTCGCTAAATCCAGCAAAGTGAAGGGTTATTGCCGGCAGAGATATATTTCGAATTCCATGTCTCCAAATAAGTGTAAAGCCCTTTTCTCCTCTTGCTCTTGCAAATAAAATATACTCACTTGAAAGGACATCAATTAACTTTTGTCTCGTATGCAGCGCCACATTCGCTACTCCCACAATACTGAGTGTAAGAGCAGGGAGGACTATATGTGAAATAAGGTCAGCTAACGTTACATTTTCAGTTAACACACCTGCTGGAACTCCCATACCTATTGGGAACCATTCTAACCAAACGGCAAAAATCATTAATAATAGCAGACCCATCCAAAATGTCGGCGTCGCGGCCAATGTATAACAGTACCATTTGATGATTCGGTCTGCCCATTTATCCTTTTTCATTGCAGCTGCTATTCCTAAAATAAACCCAATAAGTCCTGATAATAGCCAGGCAATAATCATTAGCGCAAGAGAGTGAAGGAACTTCTCATAAATAATTTCAGTGACAGGACGTCGATAGATCATTGATGTCCCAAGATCCCCCTGTAAAACAGAAGAACCCCACCGAAAAAATTGTTCTGCCGGCGGCTCATCTAACCCCCAGTTCTCAGCGATTTTCTCTCGCTGCTCCGGCCCTACTCGCATCATATCTGCCCCAATATAGGCTTGAATAGGATCAATAGGGGAGTGGCTAATAAGTATAAAGGTAATAACACTAATAGCAAACAGGAGAGAAAGGAGCCTGATTACTTTTCTGCCTATAAATGAAAATATCATCCTCATCTTCGTCTTACACTCATCATCTATTTCTCATCCCATTTCCAGTCAACAAGATTATCGGTAATTGGCCATCCATGCCCGTGAGGTTGAATTCGCTGCTCCCCAATATTCAGGTTTTCATTTACTAAATAAAGGTGATCAATATTTACTAACCATGCCCAAGGAGCGTCTCCTTTTAAACTAAAGCCAGTTGCCCCATCCCATTGAGCCTTTTTCCAGTATCCAATTGCTTCTTGTTCATTTTTCGATAACAGTGCCTTCTCTAGGTATTCATCTACTTTAGGATTAGAATAAAAACCTGAGTTATAATAATCCATTCCTGCCATTTTAGAGCTAAACAGATTGTAAATCTCAATCGGGTCATGACTTCCCCACCCCATCATCACCGCATTTGAATGCATTAAGTTTTCTATTTCATCCCAACTTTTGCCTTCTACATTTATAGTAATTCCCAGCGGTTTCACCATATCAGCCACGGCAATCGCTAATGACTGTCTCGTAACATCACTGGCTGGATATAAAAGAGTAAATGCTGCTTTTAATCCGTCTTTTTCTAGGACTCCATCCCCGTTTTTGTCTTTCCAATCTGCTTTAGCCAAGATTTCTTTCCCAGCGTTTACGTCGCCATCTTCGAACTTGGTTTCTTCATTGAACCATGGCAAACCATCTGCAGCGGAATAGCCAGGTGTACCATAGCCTTCTAATATCCCATCAACAAGGGCATCACGGTCAATGGCAACATTAATTGCTTTACGTATCGCTATATCTGCAGTAACATCATTCCCAATTTCTTGGCCGTCATCTGTTTTCTCTCCCGAAGAGACATAAGGAAACATTATTCCCCGATTATCTACACTCTGGATTGATTCAAGCACCATACCCGGCACCTCATTTTTACTAAACGAAGCAGGTATATAAGCCATATCTACTTGTCCGGCTTTTGCAGCCGCAAAGGCAGCATCTTCATTTAAAAATAAGAAGGTTATTCTTTTAAAAAATGGCCTTTTCCCATAGTAATTAGGGTTGCTTTCAATAATAATCTGTTGTCCTTTATCCCATTGGACAAGCTTGTAAGGGCCTGATCCAATTGGATTTTCTGCATATTGATCACCATATGAATGCTTTGGGATAATTCCTAGTGTCAATAAAGAATGGAGAAAGGTAGAATTTGCTTCATAAAGGTGAAATTCAACTGTCACCGGGTCCTTAACTACAACCTTATCGAGAATATTCAAATCTAAAACAGAATCACTTGTTAAAGCTGTTTCATAGGTAAATTGGACATCCTCGGCACGTAATGGCTTACCATCTGAAAACACCACATCATCACGAAGTTTGACAGTCCACACCTTGCCATTATCGCTAACCTCATAACCTGTTGCAGCATCATATGTAACATTTAAATCATGATCTCGTTTCAACAATGTACTTTGAAAAAGAGGCGAACCATATTGCCCCCATCCTAATGCCGGATCAAAACCAGTTTCAGGTTCATTACCAACAGCTAAAATCAGCTCATCTTTAGTAGTATCTATATGTTTTTCTGATCCACTATTTCCACTATTTGAACAACCTGCAAAAAGCAGTAAAACCATAGCTAGAATTATAATAATAGGCTTCTTCAACCAATCCACTCCAATATTAATTAGGTCATATTTTTATAATAAAGAAATTATATCATAGGAATCCGAGCGTATTTATCAACAAAAAAAGATAAGCAAGAAAAAAACTGCTTATCTTTTCGTCACTATAGGTTATAGCTTGCTTACTTATTCATGCTTGCGAGAAATCCACCCAGCAAGTCGTCTAAATCAGGCTCTTCCTCTACTACTTCCTCAGTCTCCACAGGTTTTGCCTTCTCCCAATCGAACTCATTTAAATCATCATTCATATCAGAAAGATCAATCGTGGCAGCCATTTCCTCTACTACACTGCTTTCATTCTCAAATGAAGGTATTTCCGGAGCAATATCTTCCTGCAGATACAAAGCCTCATCGATATCAGTTGACCTGCTGTTTAAGCTGGCCAGCAGGGAGGTAGACCGGACTGGATCAGAGATTAATTGATAGATAATACTCCCTAATAACGCTTCAGAATGCTCGTGTTTCAACCAGTCCCGCTGCGCCTTCGTTAGTTTTTTCGGCAGAGGGACGGTAATCATCTCGCGCTCTCTAGCATTAACACTGCTGACACCTTCCATTACGAATTCCGCAATCCTGCTGGAAAAATTGCGTCGTTCTGTTTCCTTTAGCTTTTGCAGCTGCTTAACTAAATGGTCAGGTGTGTCAGAAGGGATACGAAAGGAAATCGCTTGTCCCCTCTGAATTTCATTTGCTCCAACCTTCTTCATGTCATCACCTTATTAATTCGCAACAGGTTTTTTAGGCTGTTCAGGCTTTTGTTTTGGCTCAGATCTTCTAACAAAATCTTGAATCAACTTATAATAAGCATTTGCCATCATCCAAATACTTTCTTTTTCATCTTCAAAGAAATCAATATTAAAGCCATCAAGATTATTATTTAACGTTTTAAGATAATCCTTTAATACGGTAGCTCCGCCGCCAACAAAGTAGCAGATTTCTGTTTGTGAGTTCTTTGACCATACATTTCGCAATAAACGATATTGCTTCTTCGCCAAATCTAGGAGAATTCGGTCAGTTATATCATGAACACTCGTTCTGCTTCCTTTTACCATGATATGGTTGCGATCGTTCTTCTTTGTTATAATTTCAACAACATCACGACGGCTATCCAATTCAACGCCATGTTTTTTTCTAATTTCTTCACGGATTGCCTCCAATGATTCCGAAACCCCAAGATTAAAACCTTGTGCTTTATCATCATCTACATTTCGATTCTTAATAACAGCGATATCTGTTGATAATCCGCCAATATCTTGAATCAAGATGCGCTTATCGATTAAGTCTTTATTAATAATTTTGGAATTATTATCCATAACCAAGTTAATATAAGCAGCAAATCCTTCAGGATATACCTTTATTTCATCAAACTTAATGTTTACTTTTAAGCCTTGATATTTAGGTGTGACAAGAAACTCTACTTGGTGAACAGAACCGATTAACTTCGAACGGTAGCCTGCATCCTTACCTTCCTTCACTTCACGAAGAGGGAGACCCGTTCCAAGTGTGTAGTTTGCATCAATAACATTTTTATTTTGGCGGAAATTATTTTTATTTCCTTCCTTCACCGCGTCCAATGCTAATGTAGTAAAAAGGAGAACTAGAGTTTGGTCTTCTTCAGACTTGCTGCTTCCAGGATCTAATTCAGTTCCATTTGGACTTTTTGTTGCGAGATTACCAACACGGTAAATAGCATTGTTATCCTTTAGAGCAGGGGAGTGGACCTTTATATGAATACCATCAAGAGGATTTTTTTCATCTAACTCTTCGATTCCAATTACAGGGCGGTCTTCAGTATCCCTGGCAATAATATTAGGAATATTAAGTTCATATTCCATTTCTCCAAAAATAGCTTTAATGGAATCATTTCCAACATCAACGGCGGCAATTCTAGTATTATTCAAAATTGTCATCCTTTCATTCTATTATTTTATTGTTTTAGATGTTAATGAAGATATGTATCTATCTTAAGATTATAGGAGATTGATAGATTCTTCAATGTCCATTTTAAAAAGAAATAAAAATGTAAAATTGTAAACAATACGTCATCGTTGTATACATTTTTTGTATACAACGATGACAAACCTGTACACATAGCTCTATATCAACATGTATACGTATTTGTAAACAAGTATACATTTTTGTAAACACGATGTATACGGATTTGTAAACAAGTGTACACTTTCCGTAAACATGTATACGAATATTGTTTACAAAAAAATAGACCACAAAAAGTCAGGGATCTATTCCTTCTTCGTTCGTTTAATTCCTTCATCCGTAACAGCAAAATCTCGAACCATTTTTTTAATTTTTTCTGGCTTACGAAACCTTAATGCAGACCAATCATCGTCAATGGCAATTTGACGAACTGGTTCATAGCCTTCTTCAGAAAGCATAGCTGTAACACTGTCTCGGCTGCAATCAGAGCCTTTATAGACTTTTGATGATTTTTTAGGATAGCAGAGCCATAGAAGACCATCTTCTGTCACATAGGTAACAGCTTTTTTGGCATTGGATTGAAGTTCTTCATTACTAGTACCAAACACCTGAACAAAATCATACATCGCAAGCCTTGCCTGCTGATGAACCTCCCCTTCAAATGCAGCTTTTATCTCATCATAAGACTTAGGTGCATTGATCACTAATACCGGCTGCCCTTGATCCTTAAAGTTTAACTTTTTTAATATAGAAGCTGCTTCTGTCATTTATGAGACCTTCCTCTCTTTACAAATACTCTCTCAATATTAGCATATAAAAATTCCCGAAACATAATAGCAGTATATCCATCTATCTATTTCTTAAGTCTTTTTTCCTATTATAATTGGCACAAACCTTAGTATTTAGTTATTTCGTCACACTAAATATATATGAGTAAATTAGGTACTTCGATTCTACTAGTTATTTAACAATTCTGATATATTTTAATCCTCAAATAATTTTAGGAGTGACGCTCATGTTAAAAGTACTATCAAAGACCGGTCTAACTCTAGCACTAGCTGGAAGCATTGTGGCTACAGGCTTTCAACCTACTGAAGCCCCATCCGCAACAAAAAGTACATACACTATAAGTCCAGCTGAATTCGTTGGAGCTGCTCCAGAACTAGCAGCAAAAGCAAAAGAGCTTGGAGTCGACTTATCCAAGGTTGACCCAGCAGAAAAGGCTAATATAGGAACGAAATTCCAGGAGCCTGGTGACAACCATGTAGCATATAAAGCTGCTACAGGAGATGTGCCTGTTCTCGTAATACTAGCAAAATATAAGGATGGCGATGAGCCAATTGGCGACTTAAAAGGGCAAGTCCCTGCAAAATACTATGAGGATTTAATTTTTGGAACAGAATACAATCCATATGAATTAGAAGCATTCAAACAATATGCTGAATATAACGGTGTTAAGGCTCCAACAGACCGCACCATGCAAAATGCTTATAAAGAATCTAGTAATGGCAGAGTTAATTTAGTCCGTAATGAAAATACTGAGTTTGTTTGGGTAGAACTTCCTAAAGGAGCTTCTTATTATTTAGATCAAGAGGGCAAGTATGCTGAAAACGGTAAATATGTCTTAGGCAATGTAAATGGAGATGCTCATACAGGTGAGTTCGTCCGAGATCTATTAAAAGCTGCTGACGAGCAGGTAGACTTCTCAAAGTATGCTGAAAACGGCGAAGTGCCAAACGTGTTTGTTGTTCATGAGGGAACAGGAGCGGAGTGGAGCCAAGATCCAGCTCAATTCTGGTCACATAAATGGAGTTTATTAAGTGCCTTATACTATGGTAAATACTATGAAACTGGTAAACCGGCAGATGTACACGCTGGAATGACTCAAAGTGCTTGGATTAATAAAACCGTTAAAGAAGATATGACATATGACGGTGTTGTCATTGACAACTATAATATCCAACCTGCTATTGGCGGTAACGTTGCTGGTTTTGACCTAACAACTGGCGGATATAATGAAGACCTGAAAACAGGTCCATACCCTGCTCAAGCTGGGGTATATGCTCATGAATTTGGTCACGCTTTAGGATTACCGGATTTCTATGACACTGTTTATACGTCTGAAGGTGTTGGAAACTACTCCATGATGGCTGGGGGTTCATGGATGCGTTATCCAGACAATAATGCCTACTCTGGTAACTCACCTACTCATTTTGATCCATTCTCCAAGGTTTTCCTAGGTTGGAGTGAACCTATTAATGTATCACCTGCTGATGGCGTCAAAGAGATTACATTACCAGCTATTAATAAAGCTAATGCTTCAAACGGAATCGTAAAAATGGAGGTTCCTGGTTCTCATGGAACTGAGTATTTCTTATTTGAAAACGTTCAACAGGGTGGCTTTAATAAAGGGTTAGTTCGTCAAGGCGAAGACTCTCACGGATTATTAGCATGGCATGTCGATGAAAATATCCTTAACTTATATCAAACTGCCGGCTTCCGTCCAAACAACGTTGAAAACTGGATGAACAAACGCTTCCAGTATAATCAATCAGAAACAGCAAGTGACGGCACTGTTGTTACCCATTATGGGTTATCCCTTCTTCAAGCCGACGGAAAATATGACTTAGAAAGAAACCTAAACCGCGGTGATGCTGGTGACTTCTTCAAGACAGGAGCGAAGATCACACCAAACTCTTCTAATGTTCATACCGGTTCCTACTACTTCTGGAAGGGCAACGGCTCTACTCCAGCAGACTCTGGAATTCATGTAACGGATATCAAAGAAAATGCTGATGGCTCTATCACAGCTAAATTCTATTATAGTACTAACGAAGGTACTAAAAAGTAATGTTTTTATAAAGAACCTGGGTCCAAGGGCTCAGGTTCTTTCCTGTATTTTTTGTAAAATTGACCCGCTTATCCACGAATACTGTTGTCGTATTTGATAGTATTTCTTCTATTTTTGTAAATGGTTATTTAAATATTTACAATATTCCAACAAGGATATATCATCATATTACACTACTATATTCTTAGGGACTCGAACCATTTTGAGATTAGTAGATTCTTTTTAAATAAGGAGGGATACATACATAGTTGTAACCGTCTCAAAAGGTGTAAAAACAAAAAAGGGAGGTTCTATATGAAGAAGAGAAAAGTATTATCTTCAGCACTAACACTATCCTTAGGACTAGGATTGTTCAATGTTGCTGCAGTACCAGCCAATGTTAAAGCAAATGGTCAAGTTGGTAAATTTGGGGGAACGGCAGATTTAGCACTTGCAAACGATGAGAGATTAATAGAAATGCTAAAGCGCGAAGGCAAACTAGCGAAAAATGCTAGCCCTGCCGAAGCGGAAAAAGCATTAAAAGTCTATTTAAAAGCAAAGAGCCAATCAACAAAGACAAAAGATAAGCTGCCGAAGGCGATTGCAAATATAAAAGAAGATGATAAAGCCGTATCAAATGGTCTTAAGAATGGTAAGGGAAATAAATTAGGACAAGCGAAGAAAAACACAGTCGATTCAGTTGAAAAAGAGGGCTATAACGGTGATGTTCGTACTGATAAAGTCTTAGTTCTTGCAATAGAATTCCCGGATTACAAGACTGGCTCTATCACTAAAGAAGAAACCGATATGTGGTATGAGGATTATCCAAAATCACATTTCCAAGATATGGTTTTTGGTGAAAATGGCTATAAAGGTCCAGATGGAAAAACATATATTTCAATGAAGCAATACTATGAGCAGCAGTCTGGTGGCAGCTACTCCGTTGAAGGTGAAATAGCAGGGTGGTACACTGCAGACCATAACGCCGATTATTATGGCGCAAATTACCCTGGTCCTGACGATAGTGACATTCGTGCACGTCAACTAGTTTATGAAGCACTAACAAAAGCTGGACAAGACCCAGATGTGGATTTATCAGAGTATGATGCTTGGGATCGTGACGATTATGATGGTGATGGTGTTTATGCTGAACCTGATGGTCTTATTGACCATTTAATGGTTATCCATGCTGGTGTTGGTGAAGAAGCAGGAGGAGGCAGCTTAGGCGGCGATGCCATTTGGTCACACCGTTCCAAACTTTCAACTGGACCAATTGCCGTACCTGGCGGAACATCTAATAGCGACCGTTTTGGAGGAATCTTAGGTGCTTGGGATTACACAATTGAGCCTGAGGACGGAGCTGCTGGAGTATTCACTCATGAATTCGGCCATGACCTAGGTCTCCCTGATGAATATGACACTCAGTACACTGGTGCAGGTGAAGCTATTGAATTCTGGTCATTGATGTCAGCAGGTAGCTGGGCTGGAGCTATTCCTGGTACAGAACCTCCTGGAATAAGCCCATATTCTAGACAAATGCTTCAGGAATTACATGGTGGCAACTGGTTAAGTGGAACAACATTAAATGCTTCAGACATTACAAAGGCTGGTACAAATGTCCTTCTTGATGAAGCTGTAACAAAGGGCACGAACAATGATGCTGTTCGCATTAATCTGCCTAATAAGGAAAATAATGTAAACACCCCTACTAGTGGTCAATATGAATACTACAGCGGTAGCGGCAATGAAATGGAAAATACAATGGTCACAACTATAACCCTTCCTGCTGATTCTAAAGCTGAATTGAAATTCAACGCTTGGTATGACATTGAGGAAGATTGGGACTATGCTTCTGTAAAAGTTAATGGTGAGGCGATTCAAGGTAACATTACAACTGCTGATAACCCTAATGATCAAAATCCTGGTCATGGTATCACTGGAACATCTGATGGCTGGGTACCTGCTACTTTCGATTTATCTGCATATGCAGGAAAAGAAATTAAATTAGAGTTCAACTACTGGACAGATCCATATGTAGCTCAACGCGGCTTATATGTAGACGATATTACTATTACAGCCGATAGTACTACAGTTCTTTCTGACGATGCTGAAGGTACAACTACCTTTACATTCGATGGCTTCTCAAAAGATAAAGGTAAATTCTTATCGAAACATTATTATTTATTAGAGTGGAGATCCCATAATGGTGTTGACGAAGGTCTGGCTAATATCCGCCGCGGTAATAGCTTAATGAGCTTTGACCCAGGTTTAGTAGTTTGGTATGTTGATGAGTCGTATGATAACAACTGGACTGGAATTCATCCCGGAGACGGTTTCCTTGGGGTTGTTGACGCTGACCAACATACAAATTATTGGAGCGATAAAGCCGTTGGAGCATCTCGCTACCAAGTACATGACGCAGCATTTGGCTTAAGTAAAACAGATAAAATGTTCTTAGATTATGCAAATATTCTTGGAATTACCATGAAGGATAACTTTACTCAACGCAACCCATTATTTGATGATAGTGCAGACTATTCTAATCCTGGACTAGTTGACGCAGGACGTAATGTACCTAAGTATGGATTAAAGTTCCGTGTTGTTGGCGAAAGTGCTGATGGTACTGTTGGTAAGGTATTAATCTTTAAGTAACTTTAATATGTAATAATAGATGGCTCCGGGATAGATTCTCTGGAGTCATTTTTTCTGGATTTTATTTACTGTAAAACAAAAAGACCGAATCATGACCATTTGAGTAGTCATAATTCGGTCTTTTGTTAACTCCTTAACTGCTACTTATTTTTCTTTTGTTTATTCTTTTTCGGTGAATCCTTTTTTAAATTGATCTCATACGTAAAGTCTACTGGATTTTTATCATTTGCAGGAGCTGCGTATGATGTAATCATATAGTTCTTACCATCTTTGAATAACTGTTTAAGGTTTAATGCTTCAGTTTCAGTTACATTGAATGGATCTACTGTAATGACCTTGTAGTTTGTTTTCGCACCCTTTTTATTACCAACTTCTTTCTCGTTGATAAAAGTTACAGTGTAATTAACATACTGGCCAGCTAACTCTTGAAATGACTTAAAGCCTTCTGTTGAGCTACCGTCATTTGTATATCCGATTTCAGGAATTTCAATATTATCAATAAACCAGCCACTTTCATTGGAACCCCAGTCAGTTAAGTAACGGAATGCAACTAATACCTTTTGACCAGCATATTTGCCCAAGTCAAAGGTTTCTTCCTGCCAATCTTCATATGTTCCTGTAAAACCAGGTACGTTTTCTTTAATTTTTGGATATCCTTCTTCAACAACATCACTGCGTGTGTTTTCATTCTCTAAGCTATTCCACGTTTCTCCGCCATCAGTTGAAACTTGGACCATTCCGAAGTCCCATTGCTCTTCAATATCAATGAGATTATCAAACTTCAATGTCGCATTATCTACACTAGAAAGGTCTGCTTCAAATATGATTGCATTATCAGCTTCGTCTCCCTGTCCGCCCCATAATACTTTATTTGAAGCATTCTTTGGATCCTCTTTAGATTCCCATGGAGTTCCTAAGAAATCAACACCATCAAATGAAATACTTCTAATTTTATCTTGGAAGTCTAATTCTTTAAAATCGCCGCCCCAAGCTGGAATGCCTTCTTTTTCAAATGTTACTGCTTTTTCAAAATCAACAGTCTTTCCGCGTTTTTCACCTGTTGTTTGATTAACAACCACATCACGTAGATCAATACTATCAAAATTATATACACCATTACCCACTCGATCGGAATCTAATGTTAAAGCAGTGATAAAGTTTTGGTAAAGTTGTGTAAAGCCTAGGCTAGAACCATGTGCTTTTAATACTTCGTCCACACTGTTCATACCTTGTTTTTCATTCAATGCTAAGTCACGAATAAATTCACGGCCAAACTTGTCATTCATATATAACGTGAATAGGTAAACTTGACCATAGTCAGCAATTGTTTCTGGACCAGTTTTAGCACCTTGGTGCTCATCCCAATTCACTAGTGAATTTTCTGGATGGTCTAAGTAAAAGTTAATAGAACTGTCATCATGTCCATAACCACCAAGATATTCAGAGAAAGTAGACATACCTTCATTTAACCAGGTTTCCTCAGCACCATCATTGTCAGCATGAATTAAATGCTGTAACTCATGAATGGTTGTTCCGAAGAATGTAGACTCTAAACGAGTCTCCCAGCTGTTTGTATCGATGGTAATGATATTTCTATCAATATAGTTTTCTAGTGTTTGCCAGAAGAAACCAGCAACAAAAAATGGATATGATGGGTTTGTGTAACCTTCATCAATAATGTTATCTACTAACATGATAACTTTGTCGCTACCTTCATAGTATCCTTCAGGAAGTCCAACCATCCCTGGTAAAGGAGAATGGGAGCCATCAAGAGAATCAGGTGTTCCAAAGAATTCTGTAGCCTTAGGATAAATATTGGAGTCGAATTCGTCACGGAGCTTATTAACTTGTTCCTGTGTTACAACGTGTGCAGGACGTTCATCAGGAAATGATAAGTCATTAGCTACCCAAATTTCAACGTTCTCCCCTACACTGCGAAGTGTAAATTCTTTAAAATCTAATTCCCTATTTAAAAAGAGCTTAGTCCCACCATCATATGTAAAAGTGCTAGAGGCAGTCGAATTATCTGATGCTGCTTGACCTTCACCATCAAAATTTATTTGTGCCGCCTGTTCTTTCATTTTCTTCTCTGCCTGCTTTAGGTATGAAGCATCGTTAGATAATTGATTTAATTGACCATCAATATCTACTCGATCTCCGTAACGTTCTACATCCCATTTTGGTGCTGTAGCAGCTGCTGCTTTTGAGTCATTAGCTGATAATGGAGCAAAAAGTGATAGAGCTAATGCACCAGTTGATAGAATTGATAATAGCTTTTTCTTTTTCAACTTCTGGTTCCCCCTTTTATTTATAGTGTTTTCTAAATAATTCTAACATAGCAAATTTTTGGAATAAATAGTCACTAACTCCTAAACTCCC
Organism: Neobacillus niacini; assembly: GCF_019749295.1. Classification (GTDB taxonomy): domain Bacteria; phylum Bacillota; class Bacilli; order Bacillales; family Cytobacillaceae; genus Neobacillus; species Neobacillus niacini_D. Next base: position 69,180 of record NZ_JACWFG010000014.1, on the reverse strand, counting down.
ACTACTAAAGTTCTATCTTTTATCCTACTAAACTATTAAACTGATAAATAATTAATATACTAAAAGTACAATTCCATGTTCTACAACTAAAGAACAGTGTAGGTCCATCTACATTTTTGAGGGATTATTTCCCGGAAATAAGACATAGTTTACTTTTCACAGCACATCCTAAAGAATAAACAAATGTGTTAGCAGGAGGAATGGTTGTGAATGTAGATGATATTATTATTGCCCGTGAGAAAATGAAGGAAGTTGTCCATACGACGCCGCTGGATTATTCTAAGACGTTTAGTCAGCTTTCACATAATGAAGTCTATTTGAAGCTTGAAAACCTTCAAAAAACGGGTTCATTTAAGGCTAGGGGTTCTTATAACAAGTTAATATCCTTATCGAAAGAAGAACTGGAGAAAGGGGTTGTAGCAGCCTCAGCAGGAAACCATGCACAAGGGGTCGCTTATTCTAGTAAAATGCTCGGAGTAAACTGCACAATTGTGATGCCAAAGGGTGCACCCTTAAGCAAGGTGCTGGCGACAAAGCAATATGGAGCGGAGGTACTCTTAGAAGGGTCTACATTTGATGATGCCCTTGCCTATGCTTTAGAGCTTAAAGAGCAAAGAAATGCCACTTTTATTCATGCCTTTGACGATGACGCTGTAATTGCAGGACAAGGAACAGTCGGATTGGAAATACTCGATCAACTTCCTGATGTAGAGGCTATTATTTGCCCTGTAGGCGGCGGCGGACTGATTGCAGGGGTTGCATTAGCTGTTAAGGAGAAAAACCCTCATATCGCTGTATATGGAGTTCAGGCACTTGCCTGCCCCAGCATGAAACAGTCTTTAAAAGAAGAAAGGCCCGTAACGGTAGAATCGAAACCAACGATGGCAGATGGAATTGCTGTTAAAAAGCCAGGTCAGAAAACCTTTGAGATCATTCAAAAATATGTGGATGATATCTTTTGTGTTGATGAGATGGAAATTGCTAGAACAATGCTTATGATTTTAGAAAGAAATAAATTATTAGTAGAAGGCTCTGGTGCCAGCTCACTATCTGCACTATTATACGAAAAAATAAATTTAAAGAACAAAAAGGTTGTTGCTGTTTTAAGCGGCGGAAATGTTGATATGAACTTTATCTCAAGAATTATTGAACGCGGTCTAGTCGAATCAGGAAGGTACGCTACGTTTACGATAACCTTAGAAGATAAACCCGGCAAACTGCAGAGGGTTCTTAGCTCTCTAACAGATCTAGATGCAAATATTCAATCTGTTAACCTAAACCGAATGGGTAAAAATATATATCCTGGGTATGCAGGCGTAGAAATTTCTGTTGAAACGAAAAATAACGAACATATCGACATGCTTTTTAAGGTTCTTAAAGAAAAAAACTATATAGTTGAAATGAACCATTTCTAACTCCATGAGTAAAAAAATCCTTACTTTTTTATAAGTAAGGATTTTTTCGAAAGAGTATTCTCATGGTGCTTTTATATTTACTTTTGTTCATTTTGATATCTTTCAAACTCTTTAGCTGTACAACGAACAAAGTGTCCTGGGACAACTTCTCTTAGCTCAAAATCGCTATCTGTTCCGTGTACGGACGCATCATAGCTGATACGTTTACGTGTACGCTCATATCTTGGATCTGGAAGAGGAATCGCTGATAACAATGATTTTGTATATGGATGAATAGGATTGTTGTATAATTCATCACTTTCAGCGAGTTCAACTAAGTTACCCATATACATAACCCCGATACGATCTGAGATATATTTAACCATTGAAAGGTCATGCGCGATGAATAAGTAGGTTAATCCGCGTTCTTTTTGCAGCTTCTTAAGCAGATTGACTACCTGTGCTTGTATAGACACGTCCAAGGCAGAGATAGGTTCATCGGCAATAATAAACTCAGGGTCAACTGCAAGTGCCCTGGCAATACCGATACGCTGTCTTTGACCACCACTAAATTCATGCGGAAAACGAGTAGCATGTTCTCGGTTTAACCCAACGGCTTCAAGCAGCTCTTCAACCTTTGCTTTTCGCTCAGCCTCATTTTTAACGAGCTTATGAACATCTAGGCCTTCAGCAATTATATCCAGAACTGTCATACGTGGATTCAACGATGACGAAGGATCTTGGAATATCATTTGCATCTTACGGTTAAATTTAAGCAGTTCAGCTTTATTTTTCTTACCGTGAACATCTTCCCCGTTAAATTTAACTTCTCCGCCAGTTGCGTCATAAAGACGAATGATTGTTCTGCCTGTAGTAGACTTTCCACATCCAGACTCCCCAACTAGACCAAATGTTTCACCTTTATAGATATCAAAACTGACACCATCTACAGCCTTGATGGTATTCTTTTTACCAACTGCAAAATGTTTCTGTAAATTTTTTACTTCAAGTAACTTTTCTCTTGTCACCGTTTTCCACCGCCCTTAGTACCTGTTTGAGCAAAACCTTGCATCCTGTGCTTAACGGCATCAGGCGGCTCAATTTTAGGCGCATCTGGATGCAGCAGCCAAGTTGCAGCATAATGAGTGTCTGAAACCTTGAACATAGGCGGCTCCATTACTGTATCAATTTCTAAAGCAAATTGATTTCTTGCGGCAAATGCATCTCCAACAGGAGGAGTCAGCATGTTAGGCGGACTGCCAGGAATCGCAAAAAGCTCTTCGTCATTGCTATCCAACGTAGGCATTGAGCCGATCAATCCCCAAGTATATGGATGTTTTGGGTTGTAGAAAATATCATCTACTGTTCCAATTTCTACAATTTTCCCTGCGTACATTACAGCAACACGGTCAGCAACGTTAGCTACCACACCAAGGTCATGCGTAATAAAAATTATTGCACTATCCGTTTTTTGTTGAATGCTCTTCATCAACTCTAAAATTTGAGCTTGAATGGTTACGTCAAGAGCAGTGGTTGGTTCGTCCGCAATCAGAATCTTTGGATTACATGCTAATGCAATCGCTACAACAACACGCTGGCGCATACCGCCTGAGAATTGATGAGGATATTGATTAATACGTACATCCGGTCTTGGAATACCAACAAGTGTTAAAAGCTCAAGAGCTGTTTTTCTAGCTTCTGTTTTGCTCATATTCTGGTGCTTCATCAAACCTTCCATGATTTGATTACCAATTTTCATCGTCGGGTTTAGGGACGACATTGGATCTTGGAAAACCATAGAGATATCTTTACCGCGGATCTTTTGCATTTCTTTCATGGATTTCTTAGCAAGATCTACCCCTTCAAGAAGGATTTGTCCTTCCTTAATAAAGCCATGTGGTTCTGGAAGGAGTCTCATGATCGCATTAGAGGTTACCGACTTACCTGAACCCGATTCACCTACAATCGCCAAAGTTTCCCCTTTATTTAAATCAAAGGTAACACCCCGAACAGCATGTACTTCACCATTGTAGGTGTTAAATGATACTTTTAAATCTTTGACTTCCAATAACTTACTCATTTATTAAACACCTACCTTCTTATTTATGCATTTTAGGATCAAATGCATCTCTCAAACCATCACCAACAATGTTAAATGCAATCATTAGGACAGAGATTACAATTGCCGGGAACACAAGCATGTATGGATAAAGTCTGAGGTTATCAAACCCAAGGTCAATTAAAGAACCAAGTGAAGCATCTGGCGGAACAATACCTAATCCAATGAAGCTTAAGAATGCTTCGAAGAAGATTGCTCCTGGAACTGAAAACATCGTGTTGATAATAATGATACCACTGATGTTTGGTACTAAGTGTTTTCTAATAATAGTCCCATTCGAAGTTCCCAGCGTTCTTGAAGCTAAAACAAACTCTTGGTTTTTCAGCTTTAATACTTCACCACGAACAATTCGGGACATACCAATCCAGCCTGTTATGGTTAAGGCAATTACGATCGATATAATACCTGGCTTAAGAACCAGCATCATTAAGAGAATTATAACTAAGTTAGGAATACCAACTAATATCTCAGCGATACGCTGCATGACATTATCGACTTTTCCGCCATAAAATGCAGAGATCCCGCCATAAGAAACCCCAATAACAAGGTCAAGTAATGCAGCAACAAAAGCGATGATTAAGGAAACCCTTGTACCTTCCCAAAGCCTTGTCCATTGGTCACGGCCTAAAGCATCGCTGCCAAACCAAAAATAAGTATCCTTCATATCTTTTGCTTCATAAATATGATAGGTTGCTTTAACCTCAGCAGAGTTTCTAGTTCCATCACCTTTATTTATTACTTCAATATCAATAAATTCTTTTTTATTATCAAATCTAGCATTTGCTTTATTCGTTGCCTGGGTAACATCTTTACCTTCGAAATTCCCAGATAATGTCCCATTAAGTCCAAGCCATGAGACATTCTCCAAAACGGGTATACGTGGAGGCATTTTTGCTCTTTTCAAATCCTGCTCATCAGAACCGAAATTGTTCATCCATGGACCAGCGATACTCATAATGATAATCAAAACGATAAGAATCATGCTGAAAACAGCAGGTTTATTATTGAAAAGTGTTCTTTTGGCGTCCTGAAAGAACGTTCTGCTCGGTGTAGAAATTTTTTCACTTGTATCCTCTTTACGAACAAGAGGAACAAATAAATCTTTTGGTATGTTATTTAGGTTATTTTTATCCATTTTATTTACTACCTCCTGCTAGTCTAATCCTAGGATCAATCAATCCGTATAGGAGGTCAATGATTAAGATAATCAAAATAAATCCAAATGCAAATAATAATGTTGTACCCATAATAGTAGGGTAATCATTTACCATAACAGAGGTAACGAATTGCTCGCCAATTCCTGGAATAGCAAAGATTTGTTCAATAACCATAGAACCAGTCATCAAACCAACTGCCATTGGACCTAAAACAGTAATCAAAGGTATAAGTGCATTTCGCAAACCATGCTTCAAAATAATTCCAGACTCAGCAACACCTTTTGCCCGTGCAGTAATGATGTAATTTGAATGTAAAACCTCGACCATTTCTGTTCTAGTAAAACGTGCAGCCGTTGCCAATGGATGAATAGCTAAAGCAATAGTAGGTAAAATAGTGTGCTCAAACGTTCCCCATAATGCTACTGGGAACCAGCCTAATTTTACAGCAAATACATACTGAAGTAATCCTGCAAATACGAATGATGGTATCGATGTACCTATTACCGCAATAATTGTTGAAGAGAAGTCAATCGGACTATTACGGAAAATCGATGCCATTAATCCAAGGAATATCCCAAGTATCGAACCTACAATTAGTGCTTGAAAACCTAATAGTGCAGATGGCCCGATTCTATCTACCAAAATTTGTGTAACCGGTGTATTGTCAAACTTAAAGGATACACCTAAGTCACCTTGTACAAGTCCGCCCAGATATTTTGCATACTGAACCGGCACCGGGTCATTCAACCCATACTTTTCTAAAATAATTTCTTTTTGTTCTTCACTCAATTTATCTTCTGCATTTAACGGGCTACCCGGCAAAATTTTCATAAGAAAGAACGAGGCAGTGGCAATAATAAATAATGTTAATAGCATATACCATACACGACGGAGTATATATCGAGTCATTTTTGCACCTCCTAAATTTCTCTTTATTATATGTTATATCTTGTCGATTATAAATTTTTGTTATAATCGGAATATTCAAGTCCAAACAGGAGAAAAGAGAGTATATGCCTGTTAGCATACACTCCCTTCAATTTTTGATAATAGCATATTCTACACTATTAAGTTACTAATAATTATTCTTCTGCTCCAACGCTAGCCCATTTGTACTCGTAAGTTGCTCCGAATTGGTTTGTAAATACACCTTGAACTTTCGGAGAAACTAATAGAGCACCAGCTCTTTGATATACAGGAGCAATTGCTGCATCTTCAAATAAGACTTTTTCTGCTTTTAAGAAGTTTTCAAAACGCTTTTCTGGATCTAAAGCTAAAGTTGTTGCGGTTTCATTAATTAGCTTATCATATTCTGGGTTAGAGTAGCCCATTTGGTTGTTTCCGCCACCAGTTAACCAAAGATTCATGAAGGTATATGGATCAAGGAAGTCAGGTCCCCATCCAGCAAACTGCATGTCATAATCCATAGCTGTGTCTAATTCTAGACGTTGTTCAAATGGTACTTCTTTTAAAGTAACTTTTAAACCAGGTAGGTTAGTTGATAATTGGTTTGCAAGATATTGGTTCATCATTTTAGAAACTTCGTTGTCGCCGCCAAGGAATTCGATTTCAACTGAATCAGTTCCTAGTTCAGTTAAAGCTTTTTCCCAGTATTTCTTTGCTTCTTCTACATTGAATTCCATAAGATCGCCGCTAGCTTCGCGGAAGTCTTTACCATCTGGAGTTGGAACGAAATCTTTTGGTACTAAACCATTAGCAACGATAGAACCGTTGTTTAAGATTTCATCTACTAATGCTTGCTTATCAAATGCTCTAGCAATTGCATTACGTACGTTTACGTTCTTAAGAGCTGGATTTTTAGTTTGGTTCATCTTAATGTAGAATACAGAATTATCTGGTTCTACTGTGTAATCATCATGAGTTGAGTATTGGTCAACTAGGTCAGATGATAAACCAGCACGGTCAATTTCACCTTTTTCATATAAGTCAACAGCTGTTTGAGGTTCTTTAACTACTACATAAGTCATTTTTTCTAACTTAACAGTTTTTGCATCCCAGTAATCAGGGTTCTTAACTAATTCCCACTCGTTAGCAGTACTAGTCCATGAAGAGAACTTGAATGGTCCGTTAGATAATAATGTATCAGCGCTAGTTGCATATGTGTCACCTTTTTCCGTTACAAACTTCTCATTTAATGGGAAGAAAGTTGGGAAGGTTGTTAAAGATTCAAAATAAGGAGTTGCATTTTCAAGTTCAACAACTAGTTTGTAATCACCATCAGCTTTAACACCTAATTGATCTAAAGGAACTTCACCTTTGTTAACAGCAGTTGCGTTTTTGATAACGCCGCCCATCATGTATGGACCATATTCAGATCCTTGATTTGGGTCTACTGCACGACGCCAAGAAAATACGAAGTCGTTAGCTGTTACAGGCTCGCCATTTTCCCATTTTGCATCTTCACGTAAAGTGAAAGTCCAAGTTTTACCGTCTTCACTTACTTCGTGCTTAGTAGCAATACCTTCAGTTGGTTTTCCGTTTTCATCAAGACGGTATAAACCTTCCATAATAGCAGCCGTGAATTGGATCCCGTATTCATCTGTTACCATACCAGGGTCCATTGAAGGAATTGTGTCACCATTAATAAAGTTTAATACTTGTTCTACTTCTGGCGCATCATCAGCTGGTTTTTTATCATCATCAGCTGTATTCTTTTCGCCACCTGAGCAAGCTGCTAAAAACATGCTTAGCACAAGGCTCAAAGCTAAAAGCCATGCATACTTTTTCTTCATAAGAAAATGACCTCCTATTGTTTTATTTTTCTGTCAATTCGCTCTTAAAAAAGAAGCTAAAGAAATCATACTATTTTTATACTACTCTTGTAAAGACTAAATATATAAAAGAGTCAAAAAATTATTATATCATTATAAATTACAACAGCATTACAGTTGATATATCAATGCTTTTTCTTTTGAAATTCAGAAAAGCTTTATTTTAAAATAGGAATGCGCTTACTTTTATTTAGAGATAAAATACTGATATTATATACTTTCAGAGGATATTAGGTTAAAATACCCTTATTCTTTTGGGCAAGTCTAAAATAATTTTTTTGAATGATAAGGTGGACGAAATGTTTAAAAACAAATGGAAGTTTTTTATACTCAATCTTTTAATCACCCTTATGATCTTTTTTATTTTTTCATCTAATTATAGTTTCCTGAACTTTATTAACTCTTTATTCTATCTTAGCATCCTTTATCTCATTACTTTTTTACTAATGTACACGATTAAAGGGGGCTTTTTTGACGGTGTTACATACGGATTTAGAAGATTTAACAGTATTATGTTTAAAAGGGACGATTATCTAGAAGAATGGCGTGAAAAACCACTGCCATCAGAAAAGTTTAACGCCTCACTCTACCAACGTATTAAATTCCAGGCAGCATTACTACTATCGCTGCTTATTATTTTAATTTTCCTTTACTATGTTATTTAAAAAATGGTTATAATTAACTATCTGAAAATTAAGTTATACCAAAGGGGAAATTTTACAATGGGGAATACTTTGATTCAAAAAGCTGGTCAAATTGCCGTTCCAGTAAAACAGGTAGAACGGGCCGTGAATTTTTATAAGGAAAAACTCGGGTTGACTCTTTTATTTACGTCTAATGGGTTAGCATTTTTTGAATGCAATGGACTTCGTCTTTTGCTAAGTGTTCCTGAGAATGAGGAGTTTGCTCAGCACAGCTCCACTATTTATTTTCAAGTGGAAAACATCAACGAGGCTTATGAAGATTTACTAAATAAGGAAGTCATCTTTATTGACGAACCTCACCTTATTGCAAAAATGGGAAAGACCGAAACATGGATGGCCTTTTTCAAGGACAGTGAAGATAATACTCATGCATTAATGAGTGAATTTGAAGTTTAGTATAATAACGAAAGAGACCGTGAAATCGCAGCGGTCTCTTTTGTACTGTTTAGAATTAATATCTCCCCATCATTTGAAAGTTTCGTTCCGCACTTTCCTGCATACGTCTTTCAACCACTTCTCTATGGATAGCCTCATCAAGGGAAATTTCCCGCTTTTTTATACTAATGGTGAAAAAGAAAATAGTTATGGTCATTGTTTTTCCTCCTTCTCCAAGGTTTGTCATTTTTATCGCTTTCATATAGATAACGTTCAAGGATTGTGAAGTGTTGAGGAATTTTTTAATATAACTCATCTTTAGTATAGGGAGGGAGAATAATCTTATTGGTGTTCTACAAAACTAAGCATAAAAGTCTTGAAAGGAGAACAATATGAGGAAAAATCTTGTATTTACGATTGGAATTATTTTCTCCTTTACTTTCCTGCCTATAGCTCCAGTCTTTGCAGAAGAAGTACAGGGACAGCACATCTTAATGACGAAGGAAGAATTTAAGGATTGGCTGTACAACACCGAGGTAACCCGAGAAATCCGATTAATCCAGCAGCATCATACTTGGCTGCCATCCTATAAACACTTTACTGGATCCAATCATTTTCAGATGCTCCTGGGGATGGAGAATCATCACAAGAAAACAATGGGCTGGAGTAACATTGCCCAAAACATTACAACCTTTCCTGATGGGAAAGTTGCAATATCAAGACCATTAAACGACATTCCTGAAGGTACGATTGGTCAAAAGGCAAACTCCATTGGTATTGCTATCGAACATATTGGAAATTTTGATATCGGTCATGATGTTATGACAAAGGAACAAAAAGACACAATCATTTATATCAATGCCTTGCTATGTATTAAGTTTGGTTTAATCCCTTCTATTGACAGTATTACCTATCACCATTGGTGGCACTTGAAGACGAAAGAAAGAGTCTTAGATGCTGCAGCCAGCTATAATGTTAAATCTTGTCCAGGAACTGCCTTTTTTGGGGGTAATTCTACAGCCAGTGCCAAGAGTTATTTTTATCCATTAATATCAGATAAAATGGAGGAAATATTGGAGACGAATCAATAAACCTAATTTTTCAAATACTCCTGCATCTTCTAAAACTATTTTTTCTTGACTTAGGTCAAGGAAATGGATGAATTTATCCGTTAAATTTAAATAGTAAATCAAAGAGGAAAGGGAGAATCAAGATGATAAAGAAATTAGGATTATTATTATTAGCAGGTGCATTAACAGTTGGATTAGCAGCTTGCGGGGGATCTGATGATGAGGCAAAGAGTGCAGAAGCTAGTGAAGAAACCACTGCTGCTGATACAACAACAGCTTCAGATGTAGAAGAGTTTACGATCACTGCTACTAACTGGGATTTCACTTCTGATAAAGAGTTGACTATAAAAAAGGGTACAAAGGTTAAAATTAACTTAGTAAACGAAGAAGGAATGCATACTATTAGTAATGAAGACTTAGGAATTGACCTCAAAGCTGACACTCCTTCTGAGTTTACTGCAGACACAACAGGTGAATATGAACTAATTTGTTCTACTATTTGCGGTGCCGCCGATGACCATGAAGCAATGAAAATTTCTCTAAAAATTATAGACTAATATAAAAAAGTCCTGAATTTCAGGGCTTTTTTATATTAGTCTCCTACTCTATATCTAATAAATTCACTACCTAAATTATCCAACAATACTTTACAAGAAAACAAGTTAGTGAGTATAATCAATCTTAGAGTCTCAATTTTCTGTAGATATATAATATTCAGAATTAAAATTAACTTAGGGGGAAAAACGAATGAAGGTCAAACATTGGTTATTGCTGTTAACATTTGGTTTGGTATTAAGTGTACTAGCAGCCTGCTCCGGGGATGAGTCAAAAGAACCTGCCGGTACAGATGCAAAAGAAGAGGAAAAAGGGGAAAAGGTACTTAACTTTTTAAACCCAGAAGCGATTCCATCAATGGATCCATCACTGGCTACAGACGAATCTTCCTTTATCTATCTAGCAGCAACAATGGAAGGTTTATATCGTTTAGATGAAAAAACACAACCAACACCTGGTATTGCTACCGAACATAAAGTAAGTGAAGATGGTCTAACATGGACCTTTACATTACGCGAGGATGCAAAGTGGTCAAATGGTGACCCAGTAACCGCTCATGACTTTGTATACTCTTGGCAGCGTGCCGTTGATCCAGCTACAGCATCTGAATATGGCCCGTATATGATGAGTGGAGTAATTAAAAATGCAACTGCAATCAGCAAAGGTGAAGCATCTGTTGATCAATTAGGAGCTAAAGCTGATGGAGATTATACACTAGTAGTTGAATTAGAAAATCCAACACCATACTTTGAAACATTAACGACATTTGGAACATTCCTTCCATTAAACAAAAAGTTTGTGGAAGAAAAAGGCGATAAATTTGCGACTAGTTCAGAAAACTTATTAGCAAATGGCCCTTACACCATGAACAACTGGACTAGTACTGGTGATTCATGGGACCTGGCAAAGAACAAAGACTATTGGGATAATAAAACAGTAAAAATGGATAAATTGACTTTCAAAGTGGTTAAAGATCCTCAAACGGCTCTAGATTTATACGAAGAAGGAACAGTTGATCGAATGGATTTAACATCTGATCTTGTTGACCAGTTTTCAACAGATGATGATTATGTAGTTTCAGCAGATACATTTGTTTATTTCTTAAAGTTTAATCAAACAAAATCAGAAGCACTAGCTAATAAGAATATTCGTGCTGCACTTAGCAGAGCCTTCGATAAGGAAGCGTTAGTAGGTGAAATTCTTAATAACGGTTCTATTGCTGCAAACGGATTAGTTCCGAGAGACTTTACACCAATGCCTGAAACAGGTGATGATTTCCGTAAAGTAAGCGGCGACCTTGTAACGTATGACCTTGAAGCAGCTAAAGATTTCTGGGCAAAGGGATTAGAAGAGTTAGGTACTGACTCTGTTGAACTTGAGTTTCTTGCAGATGATGACAAAACAACTAAAAACTTAGTTGAATATGTTGCAAACCAACTCTCAACAAATTTAGAAGGATTAAAGATTAACATTAAACAAGTTCCAAAAAAGCAGCGTCTTGATTTAGATACAGCTATGGACTATCAGCTTCAGCTTACTAGATGGGGTCCTGACTTCCTTGATCCATACACTTACATGAACTTATGGATTACAGATGGCGGGAACAATATGACTGGATATTCCAGTGCAGAATATGACCGATTAGTGAGTGAAACAGCTACAAAATTTGCTACAGATAATGAAGCACGTTATGAAAACTTCTTAAAAGCAGAAAAATTGCTATTTGAAGATGCGGTAATTGCTCCTGTATACCAAGCATCTAGAGCACAATTGGTTTCTCCAAAAATTGAAGGTGTATTCATCAATCCATTCGGTGCAACTTACGAATACAAATGGGCAGATGTAGGGGAAGAGTAAAATCTTTCTATTATAAAAATAAGAGAGGGAGAAATGCCAAATGGTATTTCTCCCTCTCTTTACTTTTGGCTCTGTTATTATTCATCGTTGATTTTCGTGTAGGGGTGAGAATTCTTAGGCGGAGAATTTCCGGCTATTGTTTAAAGAGGAACTTATGAAGCAGCTATAAGCGGAGATATTCCGCTTAACTGCTATGAAAAAGACAAATACCAAGGGTTTGGATACAATAAGCGGAAAAACTCCGCCTATTTATAAGGAAATATAGGTATTTCCCAATTTAAACGGAAATTCTCCGCTTATTTTCCAAACACAGTGAAAACAACATTCAGTTTTAACAGAGCTTTATTTTTTAAACTGACTTTCATACATGTTGAAATAAAATCCTTTATTTTTTAAAAGCTCTTGATGTGTTCCTGTTTCAATTATTTCCCCTTGATGGATGACTAAGATTCGGTCGGCATTTTCAATTGTTTTCAAGCGATGTGCAATAATAAAGCTTGTTCTTCCTTGAGTTAGTGCATTGATTCCCTTTTGAATTTCAATTTCGGTAGTGGTATCAATACTGGATGTCGCTTCATCAAGGATCAATATATCTGAATTGGCTAATATAGCTCTGGCAATCGCTAATAACTGGCGCTGTCCCTGGCTTAAATTATATCCGCCTGACGTTATACTAGTTTGATAGCCTTTAGGCAAATGCTTAATATATTGGTGTGCTGACGCCATTTTTGCGGCAGTTATGACCTCTTCATCTGTTGCCTCTAAACGTCCATATCGAATATTCTCCATAATACTGCCTGAAAATAAGAAAGTATCCTGAAGCACTACTCCTACTTTTTTCCGCAGCCCGCTTATCTGATAATCACGAATATCCAGTCCATCTAGTTTGATCACACCCTCTGTTACATCATAGAACCTCATGAGTAGATTGATAATCGTTGTTTTTCCTGATCCCGTTGGACCTACTAGAGCAATCTTCTCACCTGGTTTTACTTCAAAATGGATATTTTTCAATATTGGTGTTTCCCTCTCATAACCGAAGTGGACATGGGAGAATTCAACATTACCTTTAAACGAATCTACAACAACCGCATTCTCCTTATCTATCATGTCAGGTGTTTCATCCATGATTTCAAATACACGCTCCGCACCCGCAATAACCGATTGAAACATATTCAAGAGGTTAGAAAGCTGTGCGATTGGCCTAAAGAATTGCCGGGAGTAAGTCACAAAGGCCGCAATAATACCAACAGAGGCTAATTCCTGAACCGTCATTACTGCTCCAATTGCAATAATTAAACAAAGTCCTAAATTGTTTATAAAGTTATTAACAGGGCCAAGGTATCCAGATACCGTATCCGCATCCATAGCTGATTGACGCAGACGTTCATTGATTTCAGAGAATTGCTGATTCATTTTTCCCTCTTTCCCAAAAAGCGTTACCACTTCGTTTCCTGAGATTGATTCCTCAATAAACCCGTTTAATTCACCTAAATCCCGCTGCCTTTTAATAAAGTGACTGCTGCTGTAGGTAATCAGTTTTTTTGTGGTAAAAACAATAAGCGGAATAACTAAAAGTGACACAATGGCCAATACCCAATTAAGTGAAAACATCGCAGCCGTTACACCTAAAAGCATTAGAATGGAAGAGAAGATTTGTATGATACTTTGGCTTAGAGCACTATTCAAACTATCAATATCATTCGTGACCCTGCTCATAAGATCGCCATGTGTTCGTTTATCAAAGAATCGTAAAGATAAGGTTTGAAATTTATCAAATAAATCCTGCCGCAAATTCCGTATCGTTTGTATCGAAACCCGAACCATCATAAACGATTGCAGCCAAGTAAACAATACAGTCGCGCAATAGACAGCTGTTAGGAGAACCAAAAACTTGATTGTTCCAGCTATATCCTTAGGAATGATATATTCATCAATAATAATCCCAATCATATAAGGACCAAGAAGACTCAACAAAGTAGAAACCATAACAAATACAATAGAAGCGATCAGCGCTGCTTTTTGTTTCTCCATATACAGCCAGATCCGTTTTATCGTTCCCTTCCAATCCTTAGCCTTTACCACCGGTCCGCTTAACCCTCTTGGACCGCGGACTTTATTCAAAAAATTGGTATTAGGCTCTGAGACAGGTTTACTCATCCGTATTGAACCTCCCTTCCACTCTGTGAAATATTTATATCGCTATAAACCTTACTATTTTTAATTAATTCTTCATGTGTCCCAATGGCTTCAAGTTTCCCATCCTTCATCACAAGGATTTGATCTGCCCCGCGAATGGAGGATATTTTTGATGAAATAATAAACACAGTCGCATCGGGATATTCCTTTCTAAGTTCCTGTTGTACTGCTGCCTCCGACAAGGCATCAATGGCAGAGGTTGAATCATCTAATATCAAAATATTTGCTTCACGGATGAAAGCACGCGCCATGGCTAACCGCTGTCTTTGACCTCCAGATAAATTTGCGGCTCCTTGCATCAGGTTGTAAGCAAATCCTTCATCAAGTCTGTCTATAAATTCACTGGCAGCAGCTGAATGCGCAGCTTGTTCTAAGTCTTGTTCTGTTGCTTCTTCTTTTCCAAAACGTAGATTGCTCTCAATGGATCCTGAAAACAACGTGGCCTTTTGTGGAACAAATCCAATTGCTGTACGGAGTTTCTCAAGGTATAAATCCTTTATGTTTACCCCGTCAACCAATATCTCTCCCGAATCTGGATCATACAGGCGTGGAATCAATTTAACAAGGGTAGATTTCCCGCTGCCTGTTGAACCGATAATCCCAATGGTTTGCCCAGGAGCAGCCTTGAAGGAAATATTTTGAAGTACATAATTCCCATTTTTACTATAGCTGAAGTTCACATCTCTAAATTCTACTTCCCCATTAAAGCAATCCATAGCAGCCGGCTTATTTGGTTCAGTAATATCAATTTCTGTGTCAAGAACCTGATTAATTCGTTCAGCAGAAGAAAAAGAACGCGCAATCTGCATTAATACATGACTGCTGCTCATTAATCCATTCATCATAATGTTTAAATAATTTATAAAAGCTAAAATAACCCCGACTTGAAGGGTGCCTTCATTTACCTTTATGACCCCCATCCATAGCCCGGCAATCATTCCTATATTTACGATAAACATCATAATAGGCATTAGAGTTAAAATTAGCTGTTCAGCTGTCATATTTCTCTTCATTAATAAATCATTTACAGTTTTAAAATGGTTCTTTTCATAATCCTGGCGATCAAAAGCCTTTATCACCCGAATTCCTGCTAGCATTTCTTGCAGCTTCGTATTCACCTGATCCATCGCCTTTTGTACTTTCAAAAAAAGTTTTCCCGACTTTACTGAGAAGAAATAGATACAGGCAACTAGAATTGGTATAACAACAAGCAGCACTGGAAATAGTTCTCGGGCAGTGACCCAAACAATGACAACAGACCCGATAAACAACAACGGTCCCCGAATAAACATACGTAATGTCATAATGACAGCCTGTTTAAGTGTCTCAACATCACTGGTCGCGATGGTAATTAATTTACCTGTACCAAATGAATCTGTATTTTGATTTGAAAACTGTTCCATTTTTTTAAACACATCACGGCGAATATCTGTTGCAAAATGAACAGCAGATTTTGCAGCATATATTGAGCTCCCTGCCCCCCCAATAAGCCCAATAATCGCACTTAGCAGCATCAGCAGACCAAGTTTTATGACATAGGCATTATCTTGATTGACAATGCCTGTATCAATCATCTTCTGCATGATCGTTGGCTGCAGCAGATCCATTAGCACTTCTACACACATTAAAAGCGGTCCGATAATAGCAAAGAACTTATATGGCGCCATATAGTGCAGTAACTTTTTCATGGCTTTCATGCATTTCTCCTTACTTCGTACTTTTGTTTTTTAAACGTTGTGTCATTTCATCGATAAAGGCGATCAGTTCAACTACACTTTCTTTATTCCCTCTTATTTGCTTTACTGCTTTTCGAAATTCTGCCTCCCACCTGTCCATTGCTTCCTTTAATTGCACCGATTCATCAGACTTTTTCCATATCATTCTCTCTTTCCATTCCACCCAAAAATCGCCTTCCTTATGTAAAGCTATTTCTTCTAAGCGGCGCTTGCCTTCTTCATTGATGGAATATACCTTCTTATCTGAGTCCGCCTCCAGTTTTATTAAATGTTGGTCCACTAATTCTTGAAGTGCGGGATAGACTGTTCCAGCACTTGCTGAATAAGCACCGAGGGAGCGTTCTTCCAACTCCTTCATGATTTGATACCCGTGCATGGACTCTTCCTTCAACAAATGCAGTATAGCTATTTGAACAAAGCCTCTTCGTCTTTTCATTTTATTCCTCCTTACTTATATCGGTAATTATAATCGATATATCGTTTATATACAATCGTAAGTAGACCGAAAATATTTTATAATCAGATAATGAGCATATTTTCCAAAATTTTGTTAAAATGCATTTATATTTAATTATAAAAATTACATATAACGACAAAGTTTATGCATTTCTATCTAGTAGAATGGTAATGAAAGTTATATAGTAAGATAGGATAATTGGAAACTTTGATAAAAGCTAAATCTGGTGTCAAAGGTATGTGGAGGGGAACATTGTGGGAAATATTGCAGAGCAGCCAATGGGGGAAATGAATTACTCACATCATAAATCAGTAAAGTGGTATAAAAATTGGAAATTCATCACCATAGCTATCATTATTATGATTGCACTCCTATTAGGAGCCATAAGCTATTATCAAGCAAACCATTTTAATGGTAATAAGACTATTAATGGCATAGAAGTTAGTGGTTTAACTGCTGACGAAGCACTAAAAGCGCTGCAAACATCTGTTTTGAAAAATGAAATCTATATTGGAGAGCAGCAAATTTTAGATGGAGAAGATATTCAGTTGAGCTATACAGAAAAAGAGGATCTGCCGGCAATTAAAAAACTACTAAAAAGTCAGTGGACATTTTTCCCTTCTTTTAAGGAAAAAAACTATACATTACTGCCAGATCAACAAGACAATTATTTAAGCAGTGTGCTGAAAAGTGAACTAGAGCAGAAAATCAACTCACTGAATCAGAATTTGCAAGCACCGAAAGATGCACAGGTAATTCTTAAACAAGGTAAAGTAGAGATTATAGATGGCATCGATGGGACACAATATGATGTTACTAGTCTATTAAAGGAATATGAAAAGCAAAAGTATTTAGGTGAGATTCACCTGAACCCAGTCTTCATGAAACCTGTTAAAAAAGACAGTGAGATTGTCACTAATGCAGAGAAAAGGCTGGAGGAGCTCCTGCAGCATAGTGTCGATTATAAGGTACAGGATAAGGTTTATTCTTTAAAAGGCAGCGATTTTATCAAAGATGCTTCTGTGTCTGCCGATATGAAGGTTACGATAGACCCAAGCCATTTCAAAACGAAGATTAATGAAATTAATGATATTCAATCTACATTAGGTAAAGATTTTTCCTTTAAGACCCATTCAGGTTCCGTGATATCGGTTAAAGGACAGGGGTACGGCTGGGCGCTTGATGTAGAAAAGGAAACCTTACTAATTCAAGAAGCTTTTGAAAAAGGAGAGAAATTGGTTTCTGCTGCGAATATACATGGAAATGGCTGGAGCAATGAAGGCTATGGCTATGAAACTACGACGAACAATGGAATCGGTAACACCTATGCTGAGGTTTCTATTAAAGAGCAGCGTATCTGGCTATATAGGGATGGAAATTTAGTTCTGACAACCAATGTGGTTACAGGTAAACATAGTACGAAAGAGGATACTTCTCCAGGTGTATGGTATGTATTGTTCAAACGTACACCATACACACTCAAAGGAAGCGCAGTTGGTAAAGCCGATTATGCTGTCGAAGTAGATTATTGGGCACCATTTACAAACAGCGGGCAAGGCTTCCACGATGCTGGCTGGCGGACAAATTGGAGCAGCAATGCCTATCTTACAGGAGGTTCCGGCGGGTGTGTCAATGTTTCCCCTAGTATGATGAAAGCCGTTTATGACAATCTAAGTGTATACGAACCCGTTGTTGTCTATTAAAGAGGTATACGATAATCAGACCATAACAAACAAGAGAGGGAGAATGCCATATATGGTTTTCTCCCTTCCTTGTTTTCTCTTTTAATTGAGCTTTATTCCTGAAAGGCCTATAGCCCTGTGATATCCTTACCATTAATTTGCAAGATACTTCTTTTTTGTAGAAATATGCTTTTTTATGTATGGGATAACAAATCTATCTAGGCCGTAATAATACCTGCCTTTTCCAATAAATAATAGAATCATTGCTATAGCAAAAAACTTTGAATCTGGTCCTGATAATCCAATCCCCGCCAAAATAAAGTTAAGATTCATGAAGGCACCGCCAATTAATGCTGGTATTGTTGCTAACCCTAATAATAATCCTAAACCAACAAGAAATTCTCCCCAAGGGATAAGGATGTTAAAAAACTCTGTATTTGGCAGCACAAATCCTTCGATAAAACCAGCATACCATCCTTGAACGTTCGAATGCTCTCCTCTTGCATTTGCAATTGTGCCTTCTAAAAATCCACTTACTTCAAATCCAGAGTTAATTTTATCATAACCCGCTTCTATCCATTGAAGCCCTAACCATATTCGTAATATAGTCCATACGATTGCCATTTTTGTCTCTCTTATATGTAGTAATCCTAATTTTATCATGATATTCTGCTCCCTTTAACTTTTATACGCTAATCTTAACGAGCCAAAACATCTTTTACCTTGATTTAGGTCAATATTAGGAGTTGTTTTACTGTGGAATATCAAACAAGAAAAACACCTTAAATCCGTTTAAGGTGCACACTATATTTAGCAATTTAACGAGCAAAATACAATTTTCATAGTTTAGTGATCATTAGAATTTTTAAGGTAAACCCGATAGCGGTTTAAACTTAATTCTGGTCTAAACCGTTCTTTGAAGAACCTTAACCCTTTATCTCCTAAATCACTGCCGTCATTCATGTATTCAATAGAGAAATTGACCTTATAGCTTTCTTTTGCCAATTCACATAAAAGCAGCTCCGCTAGTCCCTCAACCTTATGGTCACCTTTCCTTAAACACGCCCAGGATTGACCTGTTGGCAAACAACCTCCTGATGTCATACCAACAATTTGGCCATCAATTTCAACAACTAAAACCGTGTGGTCCAACTCATCTGGGTGCTGTAGGATTTCCTTAAAGTACGTACCATCAAATATGGATTTATCTTGCTCGCTTTCCCAATGATTATTAAATTCCATTACTTTATGGTAGTCGGTATCTGCTTTATATTTTCGAATAATAGCTTGAGGATAATTACGATGAAATTTATTGATCTTTCTGCGGACGTATGCGAATTCCTTTCCAGACAAGTTGATGAGTTTTTGAACACTATAATGCCTCTCAACCCCTATTAGCTTCTTAGGGTGGAAACATTGATCAAAATTCTCGGAGGATTGTAAAAATTGCAGTTGGGCTTCGTTAATAGTCCGGATTCTGCTATATCTCTGATTTCCCGTAAATTTATTAAACTTAGAGCAGTATGATATGCATTTATATAGAACTTTAATGACATGTTCTGCATCTCCTTTTCCAAAAGGCAGACAAACAAGAGAAAGAAATAGATGTTTCACATTATAAAAAAATGGTACTAACATACCATCAATGATTTTCCAAACAGTTTTCCTGTTTCTAGACTGTGAAGATGCCCATAGGTAAGCAAAGTTAGAGGACCAGACCGTGGCTGGATATTCGCTTTCCTTAATAAACTGATCAAAAAGAGGTTTGTCGTTAAGGCTGATTACATTGAACAGCCATTTGCCAATGAGTATATTTTTTGGATTTTTATTAGGTTGATTCATTTTCCTCCCCCCTAGGAGTACCTTGTCTTTAATCCGTTCAAATATTTTATGAATCTCCAACAAAAAAAGGGCTGATTTATATCCTCATTAAGTCCTTTTCAACGATTTGTAATCTTTTATATCATATGAAAGGAAATTTTGAATGTATTGGACAGGTATACTGGTAAGGCACTCAACTTTTTGACGGATAGGATAATAACCACGGTGATAAGTTTCACCGTAACGTGTCACATTTATCAACCTATTTCGTCTTGGATTATGAAGTAACAATTAGGAGGTTATCTTATGACTCAAAGCTGGGATATTGTCATTGTTGGTGGCGGATTAGCAGGATATGTTGCAGCCGCTTATTTATCAAAAACCAATTTGTCTATTACACTATTAGAAAAAGGAAAAAGTCTTGGTGGAAGGGCTAGAACAAATAAGGTGAATCAACAATATTTTAACCTTGGTCCTCATGCTCTTTATAAGAAAGGAAAAGCCAAGTCCATTCTCGAAGAAATAGGTATTAGTCTTCGCGGAAAATCACCCAAATTAAGTGGAATAATCGTTGAAAATAATACTGAATATACTGCTCCATTTTCTCCTTTAGAACTTTTTACAACTCGTCTCTTTACTACAACTGAACGTATGGAGTGGGTAGGTGTTTTGCTAAAAATAATGAGTACAGAACCTGAAAGATTAGCAGAGCAGACATTTCAACAATGGGCCAGGCAAGTTGCCCCATCTAAAAAAGTAAGGTCCCTGCTCTATACTCTTGGCAGACTGGCAACCTACTGTCATGCTCCAGAAAAAATGAGTGCAAAAGTGGCGATAACCTGTTTAAAAAATGCAATGGGGGGCGTACTTTATCTAGATGGTGGATGGATGACAATGATCAATCAGCTTCATCAAAATGCCATCTCCTCAGGTGTTCACGTTCAACCACATCGTTTTGTAAAACAAATGGAACCCTCCCAACAGGGCCAAATGAAATTAATTCTTTCAGATGGCGAGGAGATTCTGGGGAAGTATGTCATTTGTACAACTGGCCCACATGAACTAAATGAAATGCTAAGTAAAAAGATAGAGTTTCCCCAGAGGGAATTTTTATCTCACATGATACCAGTTCGAGGGGCAACATTAGATGTTGCTCTAACACAGCTGCCTAACCAAAAACAACTTTTCGCTATGGACACCACAAAACCTCTCTATTATTCAGTCCACTCAAATTATGCACGCCTTTCAGATGATTCAAGAAATGCCATTCTTCATGTATTTAAATATCATCATCCAGATGAACACATAGACGGAAGTACCATTAAATATGAGCTTGAACGATTCTTAGATAAGCTGCAGCCAGGCTGGCAACAGCATGTCATTTCAAAACGTTTTATCCCTAACATTACGGTTAATCAGCGCCTGCCTCAAATTGGGGATGAAGGCATGTTACAAAGTTCTAAAACAAAAATTCCAGGATTATATATAGCTGGGGACTGGGCTTCGCCGGATTCCATTTTAGCGGAAGCTGCCATCAGTAGTGGAAAACAAGCAGCTGAAGAAATTACTTTGAATGAAAGGAGGAAGAATCATGCAAATCACGAAAGAAGACTACCAGCTATTTAAACCATTGTTATTTTCATTAGGGTATCGAATGTTAGGTTCAGTAGCAGAAGCAGAAGACATGGTCCAAGAAACTTTTCTAAAAGCTTACCAAGTAAGTGATGAGAATATAAAGAATAAAAAAGCATATCTCTGCAAAATATTGACCAACCTGTGTCTTGATTTCTTTAAGTCTGCACGGTATAAACGAGAACAATATGTGGGACCATGGAATCCCGAGCCGCTATTACTAGAGAAATTGCATGCCTTAGACCCAAGTGAAATGGTCATTCAAAAAGAGGGGTTGAGTATTGCCTATCTACGTATGATGGAACATTTAACAGCGGATGAGCGAGTTGTCCTCCTTCTAAGAGAGGTGCTCTGTTTCTCATACTCAGAAATTGCTATTATGATTGAAAAAAGAGAAGAAAACTGCAGAAAGATTTTTAGCAGGGCTAAGCAAAAAATCGCAGATGTAGAAGATGAAAGTTTAAACTATGAGAAAAACAAGGCAATCATTAACCGCTTTATAGAAGCGTTCCAAATGCAAAATACAGAAACATTATTAGAACTAATTTCAAACAATGTCACACTATATTCCGACGGTGGAGGAAAAGTTAATGCTGCAATACGCCCAATTGTATCTGCTGCTAACGTAATGGCCTTTATATACGGAATTATAAAAAAAGCCCCTGTAGACTCATACTTTGAAATAAAAAGTATCAACTATCAACCAGCAATCGTTATATACATGTATGGCAAGTTTCATAGTGTCCTAAGTTTTTATATTCGTAATGAAAAATTAACCGAAATTTATATAACAATAAATCCAGAGAAATTACCTATTTCATAAAGAAATATGGAGGATCACCTGAAATAAAACTGTCCCTAGAGAACCAATAATACTGCTCTTTAGGGATGAACTTTTGAGATATTCAAAACCTCACTTACTTATGGTAAGGTTCACCCCACCTATTATACCGGCAGTTTTTTTATAAAATTGCATTTGAAAATACCTGTAATTATTTAACGGAATATTCACACCCATCTGTTCAATTTTTTTATAAAATAGACTTAGGAAAGTTGAAAGGAAGTGGATTATGCTACTTAGAGGAAGAACAGAATCAGATGAATTGTTGAAAATGCGATCATTAAACACGCGGATGAAGTTATCACAAGAAGAAAAGTTTTATTATTTCAACCTGGAAAAAGGTTATGAAGGTGAGGTGGAATTTGACCGTAAGGCAGAAATTCTTCAAGAAGATAGATATTTCATCAATGACTTGCTGCTAAAAATAAACCATTCCTATTTTCAAATTGATTCAACGCTTATATCATAGGATGTGATTCGTCTCTTGGATGTGAAAAACTTTGAAGGAGACTTTTGTCTGGAAAGTGATCGATTTTACTCCGTTAAAACCGGTCGCGAATATAAAAATCCAATCGATCAATTAAACAAATGTACATCACAATTCCGCCAGCTGCTCCGGGACCTCAAGCTTAACTTCCTCGTTGAAGCTTCCGTAATCTTTATTAACCCCGAATTTACGTTATACAATGCGCAAATGGACCATCCCATTATACTTCCAAATCAGGTTAACCGGTTTTTAAAAGGAATAAATACTTCATCATCAAAGTTGAATGAAGGGCACGAAGAATTAGCCAAAAAATTGCTATCATTGCATCAAACTAAAAGTCCATTTTCACAGGTACCTAACAATCAATATGAGGAGCTGGTTAAGAAAATTTATTGTAAGTATTGCAATTCCTTTTTGGTTTCTTTACAAAACCATAATTTTATTTGCGAAAAGTGTAGGGGGCATGAAAAGACCGAAGATGCCATTTTGCGGAATGTGAAGGAATTACAGCTACTATTTCCTGAACGGAGGATTACGACTACAGCTATTTATGAGTGGTGCAACGTCGATTTAACAAAAAGGACATTTTGCAGGGTATTAAAGAAAAACTTAACCCCGATTGGAAAAACAAGTGATTGCTATTATATATGAATTTTGTTCTGCTGGAGGATCAACATTTCTTCGGAGGTAATCACACTTTTTTTCTCTTCCTTGTCCGAACTTGACTCGGCTTCAGACACTATCTTGCCTTTTCAGCTCTCCCTTGTCCGAAGACCCCACGACTTCAGTCACTATCTTGCCTTTTCAGCTCTTCCTTGTCCGAAGACCCCACTGCTTCAGACACTATCTTGCTTTTTCAGCTCTTCCTTGTCCGAAGTCAGCTCAGCTTCGGACACACTCTCTCTTTTCAGCTATTCCTTGTCCGAACTTGAACCAATAATAAAACCGCTTCTACTTATGGTACGGTTCTCCACGATTAATTCGATAAGCTCGATAAATTTGCTCTACGAGAATCAGCTTCATCAATTGATGAGGGAAGGTCATTTTTGAAAAAGAGAGATGTTCGTTCGCTCGTTTTAGTACCTCATCACTCAACCCCAATGATCCGCCAATAATAAATGCTATTTTACTCTTTCCGTATGTTGCTAATTTATCTAACGTATCCGCAAGCTCCTCAGAGGATTGCATTTTCCCATTAATGGCCAGCGCAATTACATAGGTATCCTGGCTAATCTTAGCTAAAATTCGTTCTCCTTCTTTTTGCTTCACTTGCACCATCTCAGATTCACTTAATTCCTCTGGCGCCTTTTCATCTGCCACTTCAATGACTTCCACTTTTGCATAAGCATTCAATCGCTTTAAATATTCTTCAATTCCCATTTTTAAATATTTCTCTTTTAATTTTCCAACCGTAACAATCAAGATATTCACAATCCACAACCCTCTTTTTTATGTTACAAACAGTTTACAAACAAGTTATCCACAGAAGTTATCCACATATTCACAATTTTTATCCACATCTTGTATGGAATCATTTGTTCGCCACAATATATACATCGTTATTTCGACACTATTCACAGCCTGTTGATAAGTTATCCCCAATAATTCCCCCGAAATGTAAACGTTCCACTTTATCATTATTATTTACTACCTCAACAACTTCATTCAGTTTCCTATCATAGCATAAAAAAACAGAAAGGCGTTAAAACCTTTCTGTTTATATATTAGGATTGATCCTCAGCTAATGTGATTTTAGTCGTTTTCAACTTACCTTCTCGATAATACTTGATCTCCATTTGATCGCCAATTTTTGTCTCTTGATATAAATGCTTTCTAAGATCAATGACGTCGTGGATGGTTTCGCCATCCATTTCAACAATAACATCGAGTTCTTGTAATCCAGCCTGTGCGGCTGGCGAGTTAGGTATAACCTGACGCAATGCTACCCCGTAGGTAATATCTCTAGGTAGTTTCAATGCTTCCTCTTGATAATAACCGGGAATTTCAGCCACAGACTTCAAGTCCACTCCCATATATGGACGCTTTACCACACCAAACTGCTCAAGGTCGTTAATAATTGGTTTTGCATAGTTAATCGGAATGGATAACCCAATTCCTTCAACAGCGTTTTGGGCAATTTTCATGGAGTTAATGCCCACTAGTTGTCCAGCAATGTTAATGAGTGCGCCGCCGCTATTACCTGGGTTAATGGCTGCATCTGTTTGCAATACCTCTGCATTCCAATCCATAATTCCGTCTTGATTGATGTCGACTGGAATGGTTCGATTAATCCCTGAAATAATTCCTTGTGTTACGGAACCAGAGAAGGTGGCACCTAGCGGGTTACCAATTGCCATAACAGGCTCGCCCATTTTTAGTGCCTCTGAATTGCCAAATTCAGCGACCTTTTTAATCTTGTCTGCACTAATTTCTAGAACAGCTAAATCCGTCCATATATCGCCGCCCATTAATTTAGCAGGAATCTTTGTACCATCATTTAAAGTGACCTCTAACTGTGTTGCACCTTCAACCACATGCTGGTTGGTTACAACATATGCTTTAGCTCCGGCTTTTTTATAAATAACACCTGACCCTGTTCCTGCAGGGTCTTGTTCGTCACCGGACTCATCGGACCAAAAATTAGAGTTTTGAATATTATTAATGCCAACTACTGCATCTGCAGCCTTATCAATGGCTTTAGTAGTATCGGTATTTACATCGTATGACACCTGCTGTTGAATAAAATTATCCTGATTATTATTGTTTTCATCAGCAGACTGGTTATGATTTGGCTGTACATTGTAAGGAAGAAATCCTTGGTTAGATAATGCTGGAATTGAAATAACAACTAGCATTGCCCCAAGTATTGCACCGACAATACTGGCAAAAAAGAATCCGCCTCGTTTTCCTTTTCTATTTTGGTAGCGCTCCTGTGAATGATCATCATAATAACCCATTTTCACCACTCCCTTTCGTAAGCAATTAATTTATATTTTGGCTTATACTTACAATAATACTCTTTCCAAATCTATTTTATAAAAAAAAGGACAAAGATACCAATGAGATATCTTTGTCCTTATCCTTACACAGCTGTAAGTATCGTTGGAACTTTAGGATCTGTATCGTAGAGGTCAAACTGCTCGCCGACAATCAATCCTTGGCTTTGCAGGGTTTGTGCGACCGACATCCTAGCTAAGTCCTTCATATTATTATCTAAGCTTAAATGTGCCAGATACACTCTTTTTGTATTGTCTCCAATTACTTCACTCATCGCTATCGCTGCATCTTCATTTGAAACATGTCCAAGGTCACTCAGTATTCTCCGTTTGATATTCCAAGGATATCTTCCCATTCTTAGCATTTGTACATCATGATTGGACTCAAAGATATAGGCATCTGCGTTAGAGATAATTCCTTTCATCCGATCGCTGACATAGCCCGTATCCGTAATCAGCACCAATTTTTTACCGGAGTGATGAAAAACATAAAACATAGGCTCTGCCGCATCGTGCGAAACACCAAATGATTCAATATCTGTAGCACCAAAGCTTTTTACACTCTCAGTGCTAAAGATCATCTTTTGTTCCGTTGGTATGTCGCCAACTAACCGCTCCATTGCCCTCCAGGTATTTTCATTTGCATAAACAGGCAGCTTATATTTACGTGCCAGCACCCCAATACCTTTAATATGATCACTGTGTTCATGGGTTACAAAAATTCCTGATAATTTACTAATATCACGATCTATATGTTGAAAGAATGCTTCCATTTGTTTCCCGCTAAATCCTGCATCTACGAGAAAGGAGTGCTCGTCTGACTCTACATAAAGCGAATTCCCCGTACTCCCGCTCGCTAAAATGCTATAACGTAATGACATACTATTTCACTCCTCGTCCCTAATTTCATCGCTGTTAAATTCTATAATCTGTCCTTCTAGCGCGTTCACAT
Source organism: Neobacillus niacini (assembly GCF_019749295.1). GTDB lineage: Bacteria > Bacillota > Bacilli > Bacillales > Cytobacillaceae > Neobacillus > Neobacillus niacini_D. The sequence continues at coordinate 42,354 of NZ_JACWFG010000014.1, read as the reverse complement.
ATAAACTTTCGTTATCATCCACCACAAAACGCCATGTCGGTGCTAAAGCCTGCGAAGCGGAAAGCTGAATTAATGTTGAATACCCAAGTTCAACCTTTGTAATCTTGGTTTTTGGCTTTAGAACACCCTTTTGATGGAGGGTTTCCAACGCCTTCAAAGGAGGGAGGATTTCTTCCTTATCTGTCATTTTTACAATATCCTCTAAAAAGGTTTGTTCATAGGATATAATTTGGTTCTTATCATCAATATGAAAAGTAATTCTTCCGCTTAGATTTTCATATAAGGTCATATTCCCATAATGCTGCGCATAAACAAGCGTATTTTTTTTATCATCTTTCTTCCAAAATTGATACTGATCTCCATACAAAACATTATCCTTAATAAAAGGAGTCAGCTCAGCAGCTTCAAACTCTGTATCTAATTGAATCGGCTTATCGATTTTCACTTGAAGTGTCGTACTGGGTTCCTTTAGAAGAGCTGTTTGCCCTTTCAGCTTTGTAAGATCATCCTTGGTAAACATTTTTGGCTTTGCACTAAGATACTGATCTTCAATCGGCGCCTTTGGCATCTCTTTATAACGTATTTCATCTGCTTCCAGCTTTTCCTCAAATTTGGCCTCAGTAATGACTTCATATTTATTCGCATCTCTTACCTTCATAAACTGAAATAAAAGATAAACATCTAGTATCAAAAACGTTATGATAAAAATAGTCTTTATCTTACTCCAATCCATGTAACACGCCCCCTAGGTCTTCCTTCGTGATTTGTCCCCATGTCTGGTTATACCGATAAAACCAAGCAGGCTCTAGGAGGATCAATTTATTTTCATCATTTTCCCTTGTCATCTCGTAACCTAAAACAAGTTTTTCGAGTAATTCTGGTTTAAAATTCTTTCTGCTTTTAAGATATCCCAATACCTCTGACCCTGAAGGGAGGGTTACACTTACCATTTCTGTCGTTAACGGAAGCTCTAGCGCAATATTGGGCCTGACATATCTGGTGATCTCATTTCTGCCCCATACTTCTCTAATCTCTGACATTCCATTGCTATTAAAGACAGGGTATCCATCCATATTATACAGACGAAACTTTACAGATTTCCTCTTAACATCCTTTTCAACATAACGATAGGTGTCTGTCCATCCTCCATGACCGTTAATAAAATCAATACTTCTCATTAACAAATCATAAGCATTATCTACATAATCAGACTCTCTAGTTGGGTTAACATAGTTCAGCATATTGGTATCGTAATTAACGGTCATTTTACTCGAAACATCACTAAATTCCTCTACCCCTGAAACGGTGCCCCTTTGTACGAAACTCGGGTCGCTGAACAATGCCTCTTTAAATGCATCAGAGTTTAAAACCACCGGCAAATAGGTATATTCCATCATTTCTAACTCTCCATCAGGAATAAAAACAGTCCGCTGCTCTGTTACTTCATAGGCGAAATAACGTTGATACTGATCTGCCCTTTTAAAAAAGTCACGGTTGAATTCATTCAATAATGCAGGAGAAATATGACTCATATAAACCTGTTGAAAATCAGCAGAAATAAAGTATACTGTTCCATTTCCCTTTTCAGAATTATTAACATCAATAATAATGCGGTTAAAATTAAACGCAGGAATTCTTTTCTCTTCAAATTTCAATACACTTCGATAAATATCTATTGGAATATCCGTTGGAAAGACAAGTTCGGCATTGCCGCTTCCATGGACTAGTTCCTTTATATCCTCCACTTGATCTGAGTAATCCTTAACATCATAGATGGACCATTTCCTAATTTCACTCATAATCTCATTAAGCTCAACGGCATTCGTTGTTCCATAATGCTGCCCATTACTATGAAAAAGCATTAAATCTGGTCTGATGATCTCATGAAGTTCACGTTTTTCTTTTAAAGTAACCTCTGGAACATTATTACCATTTTCCATCAGGTCAAATTTAGGCTGGTACGTCCAAAGATTCCAGGTTAATACAATACTAACCATAATGAGAATTGTTAATATGACTGATTTACTGCTTTCGTATTTCATGACCATTCATCCTCTTCAGATTGCTCATATGGTAGTGAAAAGGATATCTCCGTGCCCTTTCCTTCTTCACTTACAGCCCAAATCATGCCTCCATGAACGTTCACCATTTCTTTTGCAATGGCCAATCCTAACCCTGTACCGCCCAATTTTCTAGTTCTTGCTTTATCTACGCGATAAAAACGATCAAAGATTTTTCCGATGTTCTCCTTTGGAATTCCCATACCTTCATCTGAAATACTGACTATAACCTTTTCCTCTTCCTCTTTTATCGAAAAAGTAACCAGGCCGCCTTCAGGAGAATATTTAAGTGCATTGGAAATTATATTGTAAAGTACCTGGGTCATTTTATCTTCGTCTATTTCTACAAAAATAGCATGAGTTGGCAGTGATCTTTTAAAACTAACATTTTTGCTTTTTGACATTTCAAATCGGTCAATGATACGGTGAAAGAAGTCTACAAAATTCACCCATTCCTTAGAGAGGCGATAATCTGTGCTATCTAATTTGGAAAGCTGCAGAAGGTCATTAACCAAACGGATCATTCTTTCCGTTTCTGTCCGCGTTACCTCTAAAAAGTTAGGAGCAATTTCTTCATCCTTCCACGCACCATCAGCCAATGCCTCTAAGTAGCTTCGCATGGTGGTGAGCGGTGTTCTTAACTCATGCGATACATTCGCAACAAACTCTCTTCTTTCCGCATCAATTTTTTCCTGATCGGTTATATCGTGAAGAACAGCAATCAAGCCATTCACAAATCCAGTCTCTTTTTGAATAACTGAAAAGTTAGCACGAAGAATATAAGGTTCCTTTTTCGTACTATAATCAAGAATTAACGAATCACTTTCCTCTAATAGATCTTCAAAGGTGTTTGTATCACTTAATCCTAATAAAGAGAGTATTGGCTGCGAGAGAACTGTTTCACGTGAAACATTCAGCATCTCTGCTGCTGGTTCATTGATCAAGATCACCCTGCCTTTTCGGTCAGTCGCAATCACTCCATCTGTCATATAAGATAGGACAGAGGAAAGCTTTCTTCTTTCTCCCTCAGTCATAGCTTGAGCTTCTTGCAGCTTTTTCGTTAGATTGTTGAAGGTAACAGCTAATGTCCCTATTTCATCCTGGCCATATACTCTAACCTTGCGCGAAAAGTTCCCTTTCGCCATGGCTAATGCCTGCTTCTTCATATCCGCGATGGGTCTGGTAATCGTCTGAGCCAGAAGGATCCCTAAAATAGCGGTAATCGCTAAGGCAATACCTGTACCAGTTGCAAAAATACCATTTATAGTTTTCATTTGCGTAAATACATTTTCAATCTTAGCTTCTAAATAAATGGCTCCAATAACAATATTACCTGACTTTATTGGAGTGGAAAGAACCCATATACGATGGCCGCCCTTTTGAGCTATTCTGATACTGCTCGAATCTTCCCCAAGATTAATGGACTGTGTAATCCGAAGTTCTGTTGTCCTTTGGCCAACCACGCCTTGGTCAGCGTCAGAAGTTCCTAAGATCTTACGAGACTTCGCGTCTATCACCCTAACTTCAAAAATATCAGGAGATTCAAAATCTCGAAGAATTTTTCTAATTTCATCTTCGAGGGTCGGATCTTCCGGGGTTCTTTTCTTTTCCATCTCTTCAACCACATTGTAGGCTAGTAAATTGACGCGTTCTTTTATTGAAGTTTGGAAATTTGTCCGCAATGTTTCTTCGAGCTGCCTGACAAAATAGACGCCAATAATCTGCATCGCAACCAATATGAGCAGTACATAGATAATAACGAACTTTACATGTATGGAACGAAAAAAACTAACTTTTTTCATGTAGAAAACTACTCCTGATCTGGGTTACGTAAATAGTAGCCCACTCCTCTGCGGGTGACAATCCACGTTGGATGGCTTGGATTATCTTCAATCTTTTCACGTAAACGGCGGACGGTAACATCTACTGTTCGAACATCTCCAAAATAGTCATATCCCCACACTGTTTGCAGCAGGTGTTCTCTAGTCATTACCTGTCCGATGTGCTTGGCAAGATAGTAGAGAAGCTCAAATTCACGATGTGTCAGTTCAATGGTTTCTCCTCGTTTTGAAACGACATATGCATTTGGATGGATCGTAAGTGAACCAATTTCGATTTCATTTGTTTCAACTTCCTCATCACTTTGAGAGGTAACAACTTGATGGCGGCGGAGGTTCGCTTTTACCCTGGCAATCAATTCTCTCGTGCTAAACGGCTTGGTTACATAATCATCTGCACCTAGCTCGAGGCCTAATACCTTATCTATTTCTGAATCTTTAGCTGTCAGCATAATAATTGGCATATCATATTTCTTACGGACTTCACGACATACTTCCATTCCATCTTTTAATGGAAGCATAATATCTAAGAGAATTAAGTCTGGCTGTATCTCTTCTACCATCACGAGAGCTTCGTTTCCATCATAAGCGCTGTAAACATCGTAACCCTCTTTTTTTAAGTTAAATTGCAATATATCCGCAATCGGCTTTTCATCATCCACTACGAGAATTTTCTTTTCCATATACCCATTGCTCCTTTTTTTAAAAAAATCTATTGATAATGATTAAATGGCATTTCTACTCTAGTTTACTTTACCATGGTTTCTGTTGTAATTCATCTATTAGTAGTATTTAACACCAAAAGAGCCTCTAGTACTAGTAGAGACTCTTTTAAAAAAATGTTGAATTATTGATGTACATAGTTTAACGGATTTTGAAGGGCTCCATTTTTGTAAACTTCAAAATGCAAGTGAATTCCAGTTGAATCCCCAGTCGTGCCCATAATACCAATGGCTGAACCTTGTGAAACTGTCTGTCCAACACTTACAGAGATAGATGAAAGGTGAGCATATACCGTGCGCAAGCCATTTTGGTGATCTATAACAACTTTATTACCATAGCCGCCATCATAGCCAGCAGATACAACCTTACCATTATCAGCTGCTTTTATTGTTCTATCGCTAGGTCTAGCAATATCAATTCCTTTATGGTTTTTACCCCATCGATAACCTTGCTTACTTGAAATATAGCCTCCTACTGTTGGCCATGCAAGGTTTCCAGTACCGCGAGAAGGAATAACCTTTGTTCCTTTAACCACAATATGATTAACTGGTTGAGTAAGTACAACCTCACTAGTTATTTCACTGCTAATTGTTGTTCCATTAAGTGTAGAAACTCGGTAGTTAACAGAGCGTTCTCCATTTTTACCTTCTTGCTGAATTTTGGTTTCGCCCTTTGGCATGTTCGCATCATCTACTGTTTCATTTGCAAATGCAATCGGCTCTTTTTTATTTTCTTCTTTATCGACAATAATTTCAAGATATGGCTTTAATGCAGTAACATTAACCTCTTGTCCAACTTTCACAACAGTGTCTTCTTTAAGGCCAGGATTTAATGCTAAAAATTCATTTAATTTTAATCCATGATTATTAGCAATTGTTCCTAGAACATCGCCCTGCTGGACTACGTATTTCTTTTCTTCTAACGTACCCTTTTGTAAAAAGGTAACAGCTTCTTCAACTGACATAATTTTATCTGGCGAAACTTTTTCTAAATCAAATGAAACATTTTTTGATGCTCTTACGTCTAAAATACGAGTCTCATTTTCCTTCAGTGGTGGTAACTGTGCTGACTGTGCAGTTTTTCTAGTCTCTAACTCATCTAATTGAGCTTGAGTGACATAGGTAAGTTTCAGTTTATTCATAACTTCCTCCGCACGATCTTTGTTTTCTAAGAAAACAACTGGCTTTCCTTCAATAATGATGGAGGAAGCTTCAGCCTGAAGTTGGATTACACTCTCAAGGTCTTGAACTGTTTTTGTATCATTTGCTGTGGAATGAAAAACCTGTTCTTTTATGTACTCAATATCTGAGCCAAATTCTACGTTTAAATCCTTGGTGGCTTCTTTAAACTCAGCCGCTTTTTCTTCGACAATTTTTTCGACAACCACTTTATCAGAAACTGTGCCTATATATTGTTGATCATGGTAAACATGGTATACAGTCGTTAACTTAAATGTTCCTGCAGCACTTGCTGACATGCTGCTAAATACGAGAGCAGAAGCCGCAAACGCTGTCATAACAGCAGTTTTTAAAGATTGTTTTTTCTTTAATTTACTTGATTTTATTCCTTTATTAAAAAATAACATTGGAACCTCCTAAATTACGGAAACAACTCTCTTAATCTAGTACTTTATAACCACAAAAGAAATTTCCCTCTTTTCCTACTTTATAACTTTATCATAAATTCAATTTAAATAACGATTAGTCTTGATAATGTAACAAAATTGTATAATAGCTGACATTTTACTACATAGGTAGGAGTTCTTAGTGGAAGGGGTTTCATATGCTATTTATCCAATATCTATAGGGAAAACTTATTATACCAACGTTTCTAGTAGGTATTATCGTTTTACCAACTTCAACAAAATCAGACAAACCTCGACCAGTTTTAGTAAATATTTGGATGTTTTATTACAATAACATTTCACTTGTTACAAATAAAAAAGAAGCTTACATTTGTAAGCTTCCTCTTTATAATGGCTCAGGACGGAATCGAACCGCCGACACAAGGATTTTCAGTCCTTTGCTCTACCGACTGAGCTACTGAGCCATATGTATGGCGGTCTGGACGGGACTCGAACCCGCGACCTCCTGCGTGACAGGCAGGCATTCTAACCAACTGAACTACCAGACCAAATTTTTATAGTATTGATCGTCAGCAAGAAGACCGGACTTGCCAATCACTTGCCAACAATCAAATGCCAATGACCCCTACGGGATTCGAACCCGTGTTACCTCCGTGAAAGGGAGGTGTCTTAACCACTTGACCAAGGGGCCATATGTTAACTATTATCTTCTATTGAAGATAAATGGTGAGCCATGAAGGACTCGAACCTTCGACCCTCTGATTAAAAGTCAGATGCTCTACCAACTGAGCTAATGGCTCGTACAAAACTTGTCTTGTTTGTGACGACGCTTTTTATAATAGCACGGCATATACAAATAGCGCAATACTTTTTTGAAAAAACTTTAAATAAAAAAATTAAAGCCCTCTGTTAAGTGAGGGCTTTATGTGATTAAATTTGTCTCCAAGGGCTGCGGACTACATTCGTTTGGTTACGATCTGGTCCTACTGAGAAAGTGGTTAACGGTATTCCCGTAAGCTGGGTCACTCTTTCAACATAATGACGCGCGTTTACAGGCAATTCATCTAGTGACTTAACTCCTGTAATATCTTCACTCCAGCCAGGAAGTTCCTCATACACAGGTTCACATTCCGCTAAAACCTTAAGGCTTGCAGGGTACTCTGTGATTAGTTCATCCTTGTATCGATATGCCGTACAGATTTTTACCGTTTCGAGACCTGACAATACATCAATAGAGTTCAAAGATAGATCTGTTAATCCGCTGACACGGCGTGCGTGACGTACCACAACGCTGTCAAACCAGCCAATTCGGCGCGGGCGTCCAGTGGTTGTTCCATACTCACGGCCAACTTCCCGGATTTGGTTCCCGATTTCATCATGTAATTCAGTTGGGAACGGTCCGTCTCCTACACGTGAAGTATAGGCTTTACAAACACCGACAACATGAGTAATTTTTGATGGACCAACACCAGATCCAATCGTAACGCCTCCAGCGACTGGGTTAGAAGAGGTTACGAACGGGTAAGTACCTTGGTCAATATCGAGCATAACACCCTGAGCACCTTCGAATAGAACACGTTTCCCCTCATCCAAAGCATCATTTAATACAACAGAAGTATCGCAGACATACTGTTTAATTTGCTGTCCATATTCAAAATACTCGTCTAGAATTTCTTCTTTTGTGAAGCCTGTAGTCTCATAAATACGTTCAAATAAACGATTCTTTTCAGCTAAATTACGCTCCAGCTTTTCTTCAAAAACATCACGCTCAAGAAGGTCAGCAATTCTGATGCCAACGCGCGCCGCTTTATCCATATAAGCAGGGCCAATTCCTTTTTTAGTGGTTCCAATTTTATTAGCACCCTTGCTTTCTTCCTCAACTACATCAAGCTTTAGGTGATAAGGAAGGATTACATGTGCACGGTTGCTGATGCGAAGATTATCCGTTGTAATTCCCTTTTCATGTAAATAAGCAAGCTCTGCCACAAGTGCCTTCGGATCCACAACCATACCATTGCCAATTACACAGATTTTTTCTTTATAAAAAATTCCAGATGGAATTAAGTGCAATTTATATGTTTCTCCGTTGAATTTAATTGTGTGTCCTGCATTATTTCCACCTTGATAACGAGCGATTGCCTCTGCATTCTCAGAAAGAAAATCGGTAATTTTACCCTTTCCTTCGTCTCCCCATTGTGTACCAACTACCACTACTGACGTCATATAGGCACCTCCAAATTAAATACACTTTTCTATTTCCACACACAAGTTTAACAATATATATAGGTAAAAGTCAACAAAACACGAACGATTTATATTAAGTTATTAAAATATGTTCGTAAAATATTGATTTATGATTCTAGCTTGTAATGGTTAGGGACTTTCCATAAAATAGATATTATAGAGAGGAAGTGTTATATGGTTTTTAAAGAGAGGCCTGAACCACTGGGATTAGTACTTACTCACTTTTTAAATGCTAGAATGAAGCTGACTGAGGATGAACAAAAACATTATTGGACAATTAAAAAAGGGTATGAAGGTGAGGTAAGAAGTGATACATGGCTGAAAAACCTTACTGATTCGTGGCTGGTTCTACATGATTTATTACTTGAATATAATCAATCCATTTTCCAAATTGATACGTTAATTATTGCTTATGAGAAAGTTTATATATTAGATGTGAAAAACTTTGAAGGAGACTACGCTGTTAAAGATGATAAATGGTATAATCCCGCAGGAGTTTTGCAAAAGAACCCTTTACACCAACTAGAACGCTGCGAAACCTTACTTAACAAATTGCTGCTAGAATTGGGATACCCATATACGATTGAATCTTATCTAATCTTCAATAACCCCGAGTTCCATTTATATATCCCCACAATCCACTCTGCTATTATTTTTCCAACACAGCTAAATCGCTTTTTGAAAAGGCTAAATTCTAAGCCCGTACCACTAAGTAAAAAACATTACCAATTAGCCAAACAATTAGAGAGCCTTCACAAAATTGAATCACCCTATCCGAGATTGCCTTCATACACCTTTGAAGAGTTAAGGAAAGGAGTTATTTGTCACAACTGTAAAGCCTTTTTAACTGATGGAACACTGATATGTAAGAAGTGTGGATGTATAGAGGATGCAGAAGCCGCTATTTTAAGAAGTTTAAATGAATTTCGTTTACTTTTTCCAGATAATAAAATTACAGTTGATACTATTTATGACTGGTGTGGTTCTATAAAGTCAAAAAAGGTAATTCGACGAGTACTTTCTAAAAACTTTGTTCTCCTAGACAAAGCCAGGGCCTCTCACTATGTGGAAAAATAGGTATCGTTCCCTCTATTACTTCTTTCTACTGCTCAAGGGAACGATTCTCCTGGTATCGTTCCCTCTGTTACTTCATTTCACAGCCTAAGGGCATGATTCTCCTGGTATCGTTCTCTCTGTTACTTCATTTTACTGCCCAAGGGCATGATTCTCCTGGTATCGTTCCCTCTGTTACTTTATTTTACTGCTCAAGGGCACGATTCTCCTGGTATCATCCCTTAATATTACCCTTTTTAGAAAAACCAAAAAAGCCCAGCCAAAGGCTTGGCTGAGCTCTCTATGCACTCGGATCGTATCGGGTCTCCAAGTTTACGAATTTATTGTATTCTTTTACAAAGGCTAGAGAAACGGTGCCTGTTGGGCCGTTACGCTGCTTTGCGATGATGATTTCGATGATGTTTTTATTCTCGGACTCTTTATCGTAGTAATCATCACGATATAAGAAGGCTACAATATCGGCATCCTGCTCAATCGAACCGGATTCACGGATATCAGACATCATTGGACGCTTATCCTGACGCTGCTCGACACCACGTGACAGCTGAGACAGTGCAATAACCGGAACCTGCAGCTCACGGGCTAATTGCTTAAGGGAACGGGAAATCTCAGATACTTCCTGCTGGCGGTTCTCGCCGGAACGGCCGCTTCCTAAGATAAGCTGTAAGTAATCGATCAAGATCATTCCTAAGCCATGCTCTTGCTTTAGACGGCGGCATTTGGAGCGAATATCACTGATTCTTACCCCTGGAGTATCGTCAATAAAGATACCTGAGTTAGAAAGTGCACCCATTGCCATCGTCAGCTTGCCCCAGTCATCATCGGTCAGAGAGCCTGTACGAAGACGCTGCGCGTCTATATTGCCCTCAGAACACAACATACGCATAACCAGCTGTTCGGCACCCATCTCAAGACTGAAAATCGCAACATTTTCACCGGTCTTAATGGCGACGTTTGAGGCGATATTTAAGGCAAAAGCCGTTTTACCAACGGAAGGACGGGCTCCAACGATAATTAAATCATTACGCTGGAAACCTGCGGTCATTCTGTCTAGCTCAGCAAATCCTGTGGAAATACCGGTAATCTCTCCAACACGGTTATGCATTTCTTCAATATTGTCATACGTACGAACAAGGACGTCTTTAATATTATGGAAGGCACCGGCATTTTTTCGCTGAGCAACTGCGAGAATATTTTTCTCCGCTTCACTTAATAATGCTTCCACTTCGTCTTCACGGGAATAACCATCAGAAGCAATTTCAGTAGCTGTACGAATTAATCTTCGGAGTAAAGACTTTTCTTCTACGATTCTAGCATAATACTCAATATTGGCTGCTGTTGGGACAGAGCTTGCCAAATCACTTAAATAGCTGACTCCGCCAGTATCTTCAATTAGCTTTGCTGCTGCTAATTCCTCTGTTACTGTGACAAGGTCAACTACTTTTCCTTCGTCGTTCAGTTTCAACATCGCATTGTATATCTTTTGGTGGGCCGCACGATAGAAATCTTCTGGTATTAAAATTTCGGAAGCTACCGTTAATGAAGAAGGCTCTAAAAATATAGCACCTAATACGGCTTGTTCAGCTTCAATATTTTGAGGCGGCAGTCGATCTGCATATAAATCGCTCATCTATCAAAACCTCCTATTTTTGAAGAGGATAAATTATATTTTAATAGTTTCTAAAACTAATTATGTCCAAAATGAAGAAAAGTGACCAGCCTCAACCGATCACATCACTAACTTAGGAAAAAGTGAACTTTCCTTTTTCCTTAACTTTTATTATTTTAACATGTTTATCTAAAATTTGAACTGGAAATTACTTTACTTCTTTTACATGAACGGTTAAAGTTGCTAAAACCTCATGATGAAGCTTAACCGGAACCTTTGTGTGGCCAAGGGTGCGAATGGCATCAGATAATTCCATTTTACGTTTATCAATTTTAATTCCGTGTTTCTTTTGAAGCTCTTCTGCAATTTGCTTTGTCGTAATGGAACCAAATAGGCGGCCGCCTTCACCAGCTTTTGCAGATAGCTCTACAGTGATTTTTTCTAACTGTTCGCCTAGCTTTTTAGCTTCAGCAAGCTCTTCTGCCGCACGTTTGTCTTCCTTTTTCTTCTGGCCCTCGAGTGTACTGATATTTGTATTATTTGCCTCAATTGCAAGGCCCTGCTTAATTAAGAAATTATGGGCATAGCCATCAGCAACATTCTTTACTTCACCTTTTTTTCCTTTTCCTTTTACATCTTTCAGAAAAATTACTTTCATTCTTTTTTCCCACCTTCGAAATAATCTTCAATTGCAAGTTTTAATTGTCTTTCTGCTTCTGTTATGGATATCCCCGTCAGTTGAGTGGCCGCATTGGTTAAATGACCGCCGCCTTGAAGTTTTTCCATAATGACTTGAACATTTACGTTGCCAAGCGATCTCGCACTAATCCCAATTAGTCCCTCGCTGCGTTTTGCAATAACAAAGGAGGCTGCGACACCATCCATTGTCAGGAGTGTATCCGCTGCTTGGGCAAGTAATACTTGATCATGCAGTTCGCCTTCATCGCCTTTTGCTATCGCAATACCATCACGATAAAAAAGAACCGATTCAATTAACTTAGCCCTTTTAATATAGGTATCAACACTTTCCTTTAAAAACTTCTGAACTAAAATGGTGTCTGCGCCTTGACCCCTTAAATAGGAGGCAGCATCGAAGGTTCTTGCCCCTGTTCGTAAGGTAAAGCTTTTTGTATCCACCACAATTCCCGCGAGCAGTGCAGTTGCTTCTATCATTTCTATTTTACCGCGTTTTGGCTGGTATTCAAGAAATTCGGTTACAAGTTCCGCTGTAGAAGAAGCATATGGCTCCATATAAACAAGAACTGGATTTTCAATGAATTCTTCCCCGCGGCGATGGTGGTCAATTACCACTACATTATCAATTTTATTTAGAAGACGTTCTTCAATGACCAGTGCAGGCTTATGAGTATCAACAATGACCAGCAGTGTTTTTTCTGTGGAAATTTCAAGTGCCTCTTCTGGACCAATAAATCGTGAGAATAATTGCTCCTGCTGACGAATTTCCCCCATGAGTCTATGCACAGCGCCATCCATTTCCTGAAAGTTTAAAACTATGTAGGCATCTTTTTGATTCATTTGTGCGACCTTGTAAATACCGATAGACGAACCAATAGAGTCCATATCTGGATTTTTATGACCCATAATAATTACTTTATCACTAGCCGTAATTAAATCCTTTAATGCATGCGAAATAACGCGTGCACGTACTCTTGTCCGTTTTTCAACCGGATTGGTTTTACCGCCGAAAAATTTCACTTTGCCATTCGGGTGTTTAATAGCCACTTGATCACCGCCTCTTCCAAGAGCAAGATCCAGGCTTGATTGTGCTAATACACCTAGTTCAGGCAGTGAAGGCGTCCCAGCACCCACTCCAATACTAAGGGTAAAGGAGATATTTTGTTTAGATGTCATTTCTCTCATTTCATCTAGAACAGTAAACTTTTCTTTCTCCAAGAGCTGCAGGATGGCTTCGTTGAAAACAGCAATAAATCGTTCTGATGATATCCTTTTAAGAAAGATCCCGTTGTCTTGAGCCCACTTATTTAAGGTTGAAGTAACCATATTGTTAATACTTCCACGCATTTGGTCATCCATGCCCTGCGTCAGCTCATCATAATTATCTAAAAAGATAACGGCAATAACGGTTCTTTCATCATGATATAACTTTTCAATTTCTTTTTGTTCTGTAACATCAAAAAAGTACAGGAGCTTTTCCTCACTTTTCAGAATTACACGAAATTTCCGCCCATGAAGTGTAATAATTTCTGTGCCAACCTCTTGCTTAATTACCGGTATCAACGTATCAGCAATTTCATAAAGTGACTTTCCAATAAGGGTGTCTTCATCAAAATAAGAGGAGAGAAATGGATTCGTCCACTCTATAAAATAATCATCATTGATGAGCATAATTCCGATTGGCATTTCCATCAATGCTTCTTCGCCTACCCGTTTTACTCGGTAAGAAAGGGTAGAGATATAATCTTCCATCTCTTTTCTTTGGCTGGAATCGATGACTAACATATAGTACAACGGCGGGATAATGAGAAATAAACCAACCAAGCTGAGGATCCAATTATAGTAGGCCAGGACAATGAGCAGCACCACTGTAATGCCTATTAGCCCGTAAAAAGGGTAACGAATCGAGCGCTTTTCAATAAATGCAGGCAATTTTTTCAGCTCCTAAACAGTAGTCATCTCTCTTTTTTAATAAAGCCCTTTCGTAAATCAAAGCCTAAGTCAATTATACCTAATATCCCTATAATATAAAGGAAAATTGGAATTAGAAAAGCGACAATACCTATTGTAATAGATATAGCTTTTGAAATACCCTTTTTGTCAAAATAGTAAAACATAAATGTATATCCTTGCAGGACCATAAGGAATTGCAGGATGTATGTCATATTAATAATGGCCATATACCAGAAGGTACCTTCTTCCGGGTTCATAAACATACTTAATAGCAGCGTTAAGAGAAAGTAATATAATAAACTTTTTGGCAATGAGATCTCTTTAAAGCTTTTCCACTTTTCAACCTTAATACCAAATCTTTTAATGATTGGGAAGGATACAAGCTGCATGATAAATACGATAAAAAACGAAGATAGAACGAATAACGTTGGGATTAGCGTCTTAATTAGATTTAATCCATTATTAAATTGCTCCAACAGCTTTTCCGAATCTTGTGCATTTCCGAAGTTCTTTAGTAAATCAGCTGAAACGTTGAGCGATTCCCTCATCAATTCAATCATTTCAGTAATCATATCCACTTCAAAAAGAACAATACTAGTCACATAAATGATAATTAAGTTAATTAAAAAAACAAGGGTTCCCGCAATAAATAAAACACCCATATTCTTCTGTCTTTGAATTAAGTAACCGATTACAGCACCTGTTGTACCATAAGCAAGTGCTAATGGAAGGGACATAACACTTCCTACAATGAATGATAGAAGAAGGGAGGCAACGATAAAAACAAAAATACTTTTCCCATCATTTTTTGCTGTAAATAGCATAAACGGTACAGCTAAAAATAAATTCACCACCATGCCGAGAAACGGGACATAGATCGTCAGTAATAATAAAACAGCAAAAGCTGCTAAAAGGATAGCTCCTTCAGTTAATTTACGAACATTCTTCACTACTTCACCCCAATTATTTCAAAAAAACCCTATTCCTTAATTTTAGCCAGTTACGCTCTCCTATTCAACAAATCTGCAAGATAAAATAAAAAGACAGCAAGGGATTAACCCCAGCTGCCTTATACTTTTTATTCTAGCTTTAAGCGCCAAGGCGCTTACGCTTTATTATTCACCTGCAACGAATGGTAATAATGCCATTTGACGTGCACGTTTGATTGCAACAGTTAGTTTACGCTGATATTTAGCGCTTGTACCAGTTACACGACGTGGTAAAATCTTTCCACGTTCAGAGATGAACTTTTTAAGTAAATCAACCTCTTTATAATCGATGCGAGTGATACCATTTGCTGTAAAATAGCACACTTTACGGCGCTTCGCGCGTCCGCCTTTACGTCCTCCACCTGCCATGAAAATTTCCCTCCTTTATTGCTGTTTATTTAAATCACTGTTAAAAGTTCACTTTTAAAATGGTAAGTCATCATCGGAGATGTCAATCTGACCGTTACCTGCGAACGGATCATCATCCACTTTAGTAAAACCTTTGTTATTGTTGTTATTGCCTTGATATTGGCGTTGTTGATTCTGATTCTGATTGCCGCCGCCATAAGGATTTCCTTGCGGTTCCCTTGGTGGTGCACCGAAGTAATCATTGTCGCTTCTTCCGCCACCGCCGCCAGAAGCATTTTTAGGCTCAAGAAATTGAACACTTTCTGCCTGGACTTCAGTAACGTATACACGCTTACCATCTTGTCCCTCATAGTTGCGGGTTTGAATCCGGCCATCTACACCTGCAAGACTGCCCTTCTTCAAGAAGTTAGCCACATTTTCAGCAGGTTTTCGCCAAACAACACAATTAATAAAGTCTGCTTCACGCTCACCTGACTGACTAGAAAACGGACGGTTAACCGCTAATGTAAAGGTAGCAACAGGAACCCCATTTGGTGTATAACGCAAATCAGGATCTTTTGTTAAACGGCCGACAAGAACGACACGATTCATCATCAGAATCAACTCCTTTTCTTTTGGTGAATGTTTCATGTGAAACATTCAGACCAAAATATATTTATATTAAGCTTCTTCTTTAATTACTAAATGGCGAATGATATCTTCGCTGATTTTCGCAAGACGAGAAAATTCTTGTACCGCGTCAGCTGAAGATGTAGTTTTTACGATTTCGTAATAACCATCACGGAAATCGTTGATTTCGTAAGCTAAACGACGCTTACCCCAATCTTTTGTCTCAGCAGTTTCCGCACCGTTTTCAAGAAGAATTCCGTTGAAACGCTCTACAAGAGCCTTTTTCGCTTCGTCTTCAATGTTTGGGCGGATGATGTACATGATTTCGTACTTATTCATCACAGTCACCTCCTTTTGGTCTAAACGGCCCATTTGGGCAAGGAGCAATTATTCATTACTCACAAGTTAAGATTTTATCATAGTTATTAGTGAAAAGCAAGGTTGTTCACTATTTCTATATTTTTACTTGGGCTGTGTTAAGAGGTTTCTGTTGATTTGCGCTCCACTAAGGAATGCTTCTTGGTTAAGCTTCGCAGGGACAGGCGGTCTTTGCCTGTCACGAGGCACTTCGCTTTCCGCAGGCGTTGCGGTGAGCCTCCTCGGCGCAAGCGCCTGTGGGGTCTCACCTGCTCCGTACTCCTGCAGGACATTGATTTACTTCCCTGAATCTACCCACGCACGAAGAAAATGCGATAGCATTTTCGAGGAGTCTTCGTGCCTTCCGCACAAATCAACAGGGTGCCAATAACTAATTTAGCTTTTACACTGCCTTTGTGTTAAAAGTCTTCCCATATAAAAAGCCTTGCAAACGCAAGGCTGATTGTTTTAAACATTGAAACGGAAGTGAATAACATCTCCATCTTTTACTACATAATCTTTTCCTTCTAGACGAACCTTACCAGCCTCTTTCGCAGCATTATGGCTTCCTGCAGCTAATAAATCATCGTATGAAACTGTTTCTGCACGAATAAATCCGCGTTCGAAATCAGAGTGAATGATTCCCGCACATTGTGGAGCTTTCATGCCATGTCTAAACGTCCAAGCGCGTACTTCCTGTACACCAGCTGTAAAATATGTCGCTAAACCAAGCAAGTTATAAGCAGCACGGATTAATTGGTCAAGTCCAGACTCTTCAATTCCAAGCTCTTCAAGGAACATTTGCTTTTCTTCGCCTTCGAGTTCAGAAATTTCCTCTTCAATCTTTGCACAAACCACAATTACTTCTGCATTATCTGCAGCAGCAAACTCACGAACCTTTTGAACATATTCATTTCCAGATGGATCCGCGATATCATCTTCACCCACATTTGCCACATAAAGAACTGGCTTAATCGTTAACAGATGAAGCATCTTTGCAATTTTCATTTGTTCATCAGTAAATTCAACCGTCCGCGCTGGTTTTTCTGCTTCAAAGGCATCGCGAAGCATAGAGAGTACTTCAAACTCAGCTGCAGCGTCTTTATCCTTTTGCTTAGCTAGTTTTTCCACACGGCTGATCCGTTTTTCCACAGATTCCATGTCCGCAAGAATTAACTCTAAGTTAATTACTTCAATATCTGAAATCGGATCAACCTTACCAGATACATGGGTAATGTTATCATCTGCGAAGCAGCGAACAACCTGACAAATTGCATCTACCTGACGGATGTGAGAAAGGAATTTGTTCCCCAGCCCTTCACCTTTACTCGCACCTTTTACAATTCCCGCGATATCGGTAAATTCAAATGCTGTTGGAACGGTCTTTTTCGGCTGCACGAGTTCAGTCAATTTAGTTAGACGGTGATCCGGCACCTCGACAATTCCTACGTTTGGATCAATTGTACAGAATGGATAGTTCGCTGATTCAGCTCCAGCCTGTGTAATTGCATTAAATAAAGTAGACTTACCAACATTCGGCAGACCTACAATCCCTGCTGTTAATGCCATAACTTTCACTCCTCTAAAAATCAAATCTATTTTAATAAATAATGTCCGTTAATTTTAAAAAGCCTCTCACAATTATAGGCATTAGCCCGTAAAAAGACAAGCAAAGAAAAGTGGAAGCTCTAGACACGTAAGATAGAAAAGAAAAACTGCCGCTAAAAGCAGCAGTTAGTTTATTTTTTCAATATTCACCAAGCAATCATACAAGGTACTTCCTAGACCATTATCTGATTCTCTGCTTGAGGTTAAAGCATTTACAGACCCGCCAAATTTTTTCCAAATTCCTTCATCAATATTTATCGTATTAGGATGTGCCTTTGGCAAAATGGAAAGCTGTCCTTTTACTTCTCCCCGATCATTCCATACTCTCACATAATCACCAGTCTTTAGGTTTTTACTGGCTGCAATGTCTTCGGATACCTCTATCTTAAGCTGAGGAGCTTTAGAGTAAAGATGATAATTTTGAGAATGGTTTGACCGTAAAGGATGGATGGTTAATAGGCTATATGGGTAATTCTCCGCAAGTTCGGGGTTGTTCCATTTGGATTCTTCCGGAACAGCCAATGTCAACTTACCTTCTTCACCCTTATCCATGGTTGTAAACTCATATTTCCCAGAAGCTGTTTTGAATTTAAAATCATGCCATGGAACATACTTAACAGGTAACTCAAGAGTTCCTCTCTCTTTAAGTTCCACTAATGTTTTCCCTTTTTCAGCTAAAGACTGAAGTGACAAATTCAGCAACTGCTCTCTTGAAGAGTTAAAAACATCACCAAATCCGAGTCTCTGTGCCAGCTGTGTCCAAATCCATAAATCAGATTTTGCTTCCCCTGGAGCTGAAACGAATTTTGGACCATAATTGACGTAGTGATGATACATGGAGGAATAATAAATATCCTCTTCCTCAAATGAAGTGCCAGTTGGCAGAACATAATCTGCCAAAGCTGCTGTATCCGTCATAAACTGATCAATTACAACAAGTGTTGAAACAGATGAAAAGGCCTTTTCTACAAGTGTTGAATCCGGAACCTGTGTGAGAGGATTGCCGCAGGTAACGATAATCATCTCTATTATTGGATCAACCGCAGCAAGTACTTCCTCAGCCTGTCTCATAATTGAAAACTGTCTATGGCTGCTCCTTCGGTCACTCATCGTTAAATTAGCAACATCAAAGCTTTGACCTACTTGAAGATTGGCATAGTTGGCTCCACCGCCAGAAATTCCTATATTACCACTTACAGCCACAAGGGCGTCAATTAGACGGATGGTATTCCCGCCGTTCTTATATCGCTGGAGTCCAAGCCCCATAAACGTTGAAGTTGGTTTATCTGCATAGATATTTGCAAAAGAGCGGATTATTTCAATTGGTACTTCCGTCATTTCACTAATTTCTTCTAAAGAAATACCATCAACAAGATTTTCTAAATCCTCAAATCCCTGTGAATGGTGAAGAATAAAGTTACGATCTTCCATCCCTAATCGGAGGATTTCTTTGATAATCCCAACTGCTAATAAACCATCCATTCCAGGTTTTATTGATATATATTCGTCTGCTATTTTTGCAGTTGCGTTAAACATTGGATCAATAACATAAATCTTTGCTCCGTTTTTCTTCGCTTCCAATAGTTTTTCGTAAAAGTGCATATTGGTCCGTGCGACATTTCTTCCCCAGATAATAATGTTTTTACTTTCTAGCACATCCTCTGGTTCATGACCATAAGCGTCACCAAAATCCCATTTTTGAGCCTCAATTCCTGCACCCCAGCAAAGTGAACCATAAAGTTCCGTGACACCGCCATACATATTAAAAAAGCGTTGATCTAAATTTTTCAGTATCCCATTATTCGAATAATCATGACTGTGAAGGACAGCTGTTGAACCATGCTGTTCTTTAATTTCCATCATTTTGTGAGATATCTCATCAAGAGCTTGCTCCCATGAAATTTGTTTAAATTCTCCGTTTACCTTTTTTAAAGGATACAAAATTCGCTCCGGAGAATTGGTCCTAGTTTCAAGCATTCTTCCTCTGCCGCAGATTTTTCCCTTTGTGATTGGGTGGGAAGGATCACCTTCCACTTTTACTACTTTATTATTATCTACCGTTACAAGAAGACCGCAGCTATCCCAGCAGTTCAAAGGACATGCTGATTTGATCACCTCAGCCAAATTCTCCACCCCCAAAATCATCTATCTACTTTTTTAATAGGATAATATAATTAAGCAAAAAAAAGAAGCTTGAACTACTGTTCATGCTTCACCAATATTTTCTTCATTTTCCTTGAAAATTCACGTCTTGGAATCATCACGCTATGATCGCAGCCCTCGCACTTAATCCGAATGTCCATCCCCATGCGAATGATTTTCCAGCGATTTGTTCCACAGGGATGCTGCTTTTTCATCTCAACGACATCATTTAACCCAAATTCTTTTTCTTCCATTGAATACCTCTCCTTTTAAACACTAGGTTCATTGATATTTCCAGAATTCTTTGAGTACATGACCATACGTGGATATGGAATTTCAATACCATGCGCATCTAAACATTCTTTCACATCTCTCTTGATGTTCCTTGTAACTCCAGCATGCTTCATTGGCAGAGTTTCTGCAACAATTCTTAAAACTACCTCTGAAGGTCCTAAGGTTTGAACGCCTAAAAGCTCAGGTGCTTTCGTAAGTTCTTCGTAACGTTCCGGCATTTTTTCAAGCAAATCCCTTATAACGTTTTGTGTCTTTTCAATATCTTCTTCATATGCAACAGATATATCAATAATTGCTAAGCTGTTATTTAAGGAGAAGTTTGTAACCTGAACAATACTTCCATTCGGCAGAATATGTACTTCTCCTGTCCAGCTTTTCAGCTTGGTGGTGCGCAGACCAATCGTTTGAACAGTTCCTTCAAATTGGTCAATCCTCACGTGGTCACCAACTGAGAATTGGTCCTCAAAAATAATAAAGAATCCCGTAATAACATCTTTGACAAGACTCTGAGCACCAAAACCAACAGCCAGTCCAACAACCCCAGCTCCAGCAATCAGCGCTTTTACGTCAATCGTTAAAACAGAAAGAATCATCATAAAAGAAATAAAATAGACTACATATGTAAGAACATTATCTAGAAGCTTTGCTAGTGTTTCTTCTCTTCGCTCTGAAGTCTTTAAAGGAGAGCGAGTTCTTATTTTGAAAACATTATCGATGGCTATACTTCCTAATTTGATCAGTATTTTAGCCACGATCATAATGGCAATGATCTTTAGCAGCCCTTCCCCCATTGCGAGCCACGTATCTTCATTTTGGAATTTATCAACAAATCTCTGAATAATTCTTTCAGTAGAACTCATCCCATCACCCTTTCCCTAAACCAATTCAATCCTCTTATACGTTAAGTTTTCTTTTTATCTTATAGTAGTGTGAAATATTCATTTTTTCAACTGGAATATCTTCAATTGACTATGTATAGATTTTCATAATTTTCCGTATACTGTTAAAAAGAAATACAGAAACGGCTTGCTTGGGTGCTCCAAGCCAGACAAAAGCATGCACAAACCGAGGAGTGTACTTATGAATCTTAGACCAAGTTTCTTGGATAGGAAGGCAAATACAGGGCGAATACTCCATGATGATTTTCAAGCTGTTGACAATCTTTCAATGGAATTAATCAGATTCCTTCCCAGGAATGCGGAGCGTCCCATTGTATTTGTTTGTATCGGAACTGATCGCTCAACTGGAGATTCTTTAGGACCCCTTGTTGGATCGTTTTTAGAGGAAAAGGACATTTCTTCCTTCTACGTGTACGGTACACTTGATGAACCTATTCATGCTGTGAATCTTACTGAACGTTTAAAAGAAATTACAATAAAACACCATAACCCTTATATTATTGGGATTGATGCCTGTTTAGGCAGAATGAAAAATGTTGGTATCATTCAGGTAGGTGACGGCCCAGTTAAACCTGGCGCTGGAGTAAACAAAGAACTCCCTGCTGTCGGAGATATTCATATTACCGGTATTGTTAATGTCAGCGGGTTTATGGAGTTTTTTGTTTTACAAAATACTCGCCTTAATCTAGTAATGAAAATGGCAAAAACCATTGCAAATGGAATTTATCAAGCAAGTATTCTCCATTCAAAAGGAAGACTGCAAGAATTAACACAGCAAGAGCAGAAAAAAACCAATTAAAGGAGCAATCTGGAATACATCCACTTGCTCCTTTAATTTTCACAAATACTGTAAGTACTATAAATATAAATTATAAAGATAGAGAATCGTAACGATAAATCCTGTCACAACAATAGCAGGGAGGAGGTTTGCTACTTTAATTTTTACTAATCCTGTTAGATTTAGGCCAATAGCAAAAATCATAACACCGCCTGTTGCTGTCATTTCAACAATGAATTGATCCATCAGTAACTGAGGTATAAAGGTATTAATCTGGGTGGCAAATAAAGCAATAATTCCTTGATAAAGCATTACGGGAATGGCTGAAAAAATAACGCCAATTCCAAGGGTCGTCGTTAAAATAATAGAAGTGAACCCATCTATTAGCCCTTTTGTATACAAAACATCGTGATCACCCCGGATGCCGCTGTCAAGTGCTCCTATTATTGCCATGGCGCCAATAACAAAGATCAAGGTTGCTGTCACGAATCCCTCTGCAATACTGCCTTTTCCTGCACTTTTTCCGTTAGAATCCATTTTCTTTTCCAGCCAAAGGCCAAGTTGATTGAGCCTTTCCTCCAATTGCATGAGTTCTCCAAAAACAGCTCCCAAAACCAAGCTTATTATCACAATTAGAAAATTCTCACTCTTTAATCCCATTTGCAGTCCTAGGACAATCACTGATAAGCCTATTGCGTACATAACCGTTGTTTTCATGCTATCAGGAATTCGGTTCAAAAGCCTGCCAATCAGTACTCCGATTATGATTAATACACCATTTACAAGCGTTCCTAATAAAAACATTCTATTCACCTATTCTTCGAAACTCGAAATTTATAATAGTATTAAACTATCATCTTTTTGTGTTGTTGGAAAGTTATTTTTTAAAAAAAAGCTATGTTAAAAGGGGCTGTTGATTTGTGCTCCAGGCGGTTCGGGAAGCCTCCTCAGTCCCGTCCTCCTGCAGGAGTCTCGCGCCTTCCGCACAAATCAACAGGGTTCTCAATCAAAATTCACCTTTAACACAGCAAAAAAATAAACCATCCAATGATGGTTTAATATGATTCTTCCTTACTCAGCATTTCTAAGAGTCGTTCTAGGTCTTCTTGAGAGAAGAATTCGATTTCGATTTTACCTTTGTTTTTTGATGTTTTTATATTTACTGTTGTTCCGAATCGCTCACGAAGGGAGTGTTCACGCTCCTGGATAAATACATCCTTTTTCTTTTCAGGCTTTTTTGTTTCACGTGGAACATTTTCATTTAACTGTTGAATGAGCTTTTCCAACTGGCGGACATTTAATGATTCTTGAATAATCTTATCTACTAAAGCTGGCAGCTTAGCCTTTTGACGTAAACCCAATAGTGCTCGTCCATGACCCATTGAGATTTTATCAGTTGAAATTAACTCTTGAATTTTAGGAGGAAGAGAAAGCAGTCGAATATGATTGGCAACATGCGGCCGGCTTTTCCCTAAACGCTTCGCTACCTCTTCTTGAGTGAATTTTAACTTTTCCATCAGCGTTTGGTATGCCTGACCCTCTTCGATGGGGTTCAAGTCTTCCCGCTGCAGGTTTTCCAGTACTGCTAATTCCATCATTTGCTGTTCTGTTAACTCTCTGACAACAGCTGGAACAGTAGCTAATTTGGCTTCCTTTGCTGCCCGAAAACGTCTTTCCCCGACTACAATTTCATACCCTTTAATGCTTTTTCTTACCACAAGAGGCTGAAGGATTCCATGTTCTAAAATAGAAGCTTTTAACTCATCAATGGCCTCTTGTTGAAATGTTTTCCTTGGCTGGTAAGGGTTCGGGCGCAATTCTTTTATACTAATTTCTTGGACAGTCTCTTCCTTATCAGCTTCAATATTTGTAAAAAATGCATTTATGCCTTTTTTTCCGAGACCTTTAGCCATTTGAGACCACTTCCTTTGCTAGATCTAAATAAACTTCTGCTCCACGAGATTTTGAATCATACGTAATAATTGGTTCGCCATGACTTGGAGCCTCACTTAGACGTACATTTCTTGGGATAATGGTTTTATATACTTTGTCTTGAAAGTACTTCTTAACTTCTTCTATAACTTGAATGCCTAAATTGGTACGGGCATCAAGCATCGTTAATAATACACCTTCAATTTTTAAATCTTGGTTTAAGTGTTTTTGCACTAGTCTAACAGTATTTAATAATTGACTTAAACCTTCTAAAGCATAATATTCACATTGAACAGGGATTAACACAGAGTCAGAGGCGGTTAAGGAGTTAAGCGTCAACAGTCCTAATGAAGGAGGACAATCAATGATAATATAATCAAATTGATCTTTGACTTCCTCAAGAGCACGCTTTAATCGGACCTCTCTAGAAATAGTAGGAACCAATTCAATCTCTGCTCCTGCAAGCTGAATTGTCGCTGGAATTGCATATAAATTCTCTACAGATGTTGCTTTAATAACATCCTTCGCTTCTACGTCATCTACTAAAACATCATATATGCATTGTTCTACATCTGCTTTGTCGATTCCAATTCCGCTTGTTGCATTCCCTTGTGGATCAATGTCTACTAATAAAACCTTTTTTCCAATGTATGCTAAGCAGGCGCCTAGATTGACAGAGGTCGTTGTCTTTCCAACTCCGCCCTTTTGATTCGCGATTGCAATGGTTTTGCCCACGATGTCACCCACCTGTTTCAAATAGATTCTTAACTTCTAATCATATAAACTAGTAATAACTTGTCATTTCAGCAAGCAAAAACTAGTAAAGTAAAATTCCATGCTATTTATTTTATCATGAAACTGAATTATTGTTATTTTTTTTCATAAAATAATAGTGAAGATTAGAAGTAAATACTACCATTATTTTACATCCTATATACTAATTCTGATAAATATAAAAATAAAAACCAAACTAATGACAGTCTGGTTCCATTTTATGAATATTTTATTTTTTCTTTGGTATTTTTATTGTGAATTGATAATACTCTTCAAATTCTTCTTCATGGGCGTCTAAATTAATACCATTGTCAGACACCATGGTTAATGATTGCCGTATAGTATTTACGGCAATTCTCATATCCTTACTAAAAGCTTTTCTTTTTGGCTTTGGCTTTTGGTTCTTTTCTTCCAACATCCGGGCAACTCTATCTTCTGTTTGCTTTACATTAAAATTTTTCTCGATAATATCTTGTAAAAGCATAACCTGTTTCTCTGGATCCTTAAGTGGAATAAGAGCTCTAGCGTGCCGTTCTGTAATCTCTTTATTAAGCAGTGATTCTTGAATAGGCTGTGGCAGCTTTAAAAGCCTAAGCTTATTAGCTACTGTTGACTGACCTTTACCGAGACGCTGTGCAAGTGCTTCTTGAGTTAAGTTATGCAGTTCAAGCAGCTTTCCATAGGCAATTGCCTCTTCAATCGGTGAAAGCTCTTCCCGTTGCAGGTTTTCAATTAAAGCAACTGAAGCAGTCTCAGTGTCTGAATAATTTTTTATAATTGCTGGAGCTTCATCCCAGCCGAGCTTTTTCATTGCGCGAAAACGTCGTTCCCCGGCAATAATTTCGTATTTTCCGTCAAACTGCCGCACGACAATTGGCTGAATGATTCCGTGAGTATGGATTGTTCGTGATAATTCCTCTATTTTTTCATCATCAAATACGGTTCGAGGCTGAAAACGGTTTGGAACAATACTGTCAATCGGAATCTTTTTAATTTCCTCATTTCTTGCAACGTCTAGCTCTTCGTCTAGCTCTTCGTCTAGCTCTTCATCTAGCTCCTTTTCAAGCTCTTTTTCTAGCTCAACCTTTTGATCTCCCTTTTCGCCGAGGCCAAAAAAGCGTGAAAACGAATTCTTCATCCCCAACACCACCTTTACGAAACTCCCTATTACTTATTTCGCTATTTAACTGTTATCTTCCTGCCAAAACCCGTTGTTTATTTAAACAAAAATAAACGGTCCTTGATACAATTACTCAATTGGCATTTTACCAGGTGTCCCTGGCTTTCGCGGGTATTTTTTTGGCGTTTGCTTTTCCTTTTTAATCACAAGGATATTTCTTTCACTTTCTTCAATTGGTAAAGTGAAGGTAAATTTTTGTTCAAGTTTTCCGCCAAGAGTTGTGATTGCCTTTTGACCTGCTGTTAATTCATCATTTGCATGAGCTGCTTTCATGGCAATGAAGTGGCCGCCCACTTTAACAAGCGGCAGACAGAGTTCACTAAGTACTGACATTCTAGCAACCGCTCTAGCAGTTACAAGATCATAAGACTCCCTGTGTGACGGATTAACCCCAAAGGTTTCAGCACGGTCGTGAATGAAATGGACCTTTTCCAATTTTAATACATTTGCTAAATGATTTAAAAAGGAAATTCTCTTATTTAGAGAGTCAACAATGGTCACCTCTAAATGAGGAAAGGCAATTTTTAATGGAATACTTGGAAATCCCGCACCTGCACCGACATCACAGAGATGCAGGGGCTGCGTGAAATCAAAATAAAAAGCAGCAGATATGGAATCATAGAAATGCTTTAAATACACATCACTTTGTTCGGTGATGGCAGTTAGGTTCATCTTCTCATTCCATTCGACCAAGGTATGAAAGTATTTCTCGAATTGATCTAGCTGCTCTTCGTTAAGGGTAATCCCCTTTTCAAGAAGCATAGCTTTGAATTGTTCAATGTTCATCAGCAAACTTCCTCTTTTGTAAAATTAGATATTACCTGTCCTAGCTACTCTTCCTTGTTCTAAATAGATAAGAAGGATTGAGATATCAGCTGGGTTTACGCCTGAGATTCTCGAAGCTTGTGCAAGGGATAACGGTTTGATTTGTTTTAAATTTTGCTTCGCTTCGTTTGCAAGTCCTGAAATGGCATCATAATCAATATTCTCAGGAATTTTCTTGTTTTCCATTTTCTTTAAGCGTTCGACCTGCTGCAATGACTTTTCAATATATCCTTGATATTTAATTTGAATTTCAACCTGTTCTTTAATATCTTGGTCTAAAACCTCTTCACTTGGTATTAAGCTTTCGATGTGTTCATAAGTCATTTCTGGCCGTTTTAGTAAATCAATAGCAAGAATACCATCCTTTAACTCACTGCCGCCAGTGCTTTTTATAAGCTCTTGAACTTCTTTTGAAGGCTTTATTCTAATGGAGGCTAGTCTTTCCTTTTCCGCTTCAACAGCAGCCTTCTTTGCCAAAAATCTTTGGTAACGGTCATCTGGAATGAGTCCAATGGAGCGCCCAATGTCAGTTAAGCGTAAATCTGCATTATCATGGCGCAATAGAAGACGATATTCTGCTCTTGAAGTCAATAAACGATACGGTTCACTGGTTCCTTTTGTAATTAAGTCATCTATAAGCACACCAATATAGGCATCGGAACGGCTTAGGATTAATGGTTCCTTTCCAAGTGCGTTCAGTCCGGCGTTAATACCTGCCATAATTCCTTGCCCAGCTGCTTCTTCATATCCTGATGTTCCATTAATTTGGCCTGCAGTATACAGGTTTTTAACAATCTTTGTCTCTAGTGTCGGCCAAAGCTGAGTCGGATCAATAGCATCATACTCAATGGCGTAACCAGATCTCATCATTTGGACATTTTCTAATCCTGGAATGGTCTTAAGGATTTGCTGCTGAACATCCTCAGGTAAACTTGTCGATAAACCTTGGACATATACTTCCTGCGTTTTTCTTCCTTCTGGCTCAAGGAAAATTTGATGACGCGGTTTGTCATTAAAACGAACCACCTTATCTTCAATGGATGGACAATAGCGTGGACCGGTTCCTTTTATCATCCCTGAGTACATGGGAGAACGATGAAGGTTTTGGTCAATTAACAAATGTGTTTGTTCATTAGTATACGTTAGCCAGCATGGCAGCTGGTCCGTAATATACTTGGTTGTTTCATAAGAGAATGCTCTCGGTACATCGTCTCCAGGCTGAATTTCTGTTTTGCTGTAATCAATGGTATGGCTATTAACACGCGGAGGAGTTCCTGTCTTAAAGCGGACTAACTCGAACCCCAGCTCCTCTAAATGCTCAGATAACTTAATGGATGGCTGTTGGTTGTTAGGACCGCTTGAATACTTTAATTCCCCGAGAATTATTTCGCCGCGAAGGTACGTACCAGTAGTGATGACCACTGTCTTAGCACGATAAATAGCACCTGTTTTTGTGATAACCCCAACACAGACGCCGTCCTCAACGATTAATTGCTCCACCATTCCTTGAAGAAGTGTAAGGTTTGGTGTTTCTTCAATCGTTCTTTTCATTTCATACTGATAATCAACTTTATCTGCCTGCGCGCGCAGTGCACGCACTGCAGGACCTTTACCTGTATTCAACATTCTCATTTGAATATAGGTTTTATCGATATTTCTTCCCATTTCGCCGCCAAGTGCATCTATTTCCCGGACAACAATTCCTTTTGCTGGTCCGCCGATTGATGGATTACATGGCATAAAGGCCACCATATCAAGGTTAATGGTGATCATTAATGTTTTAGCACCCATACGTGCCGCCGCGAGGCCAGCCTCACAGCCGGCATGTCCAGCACCAATGACCACAACGTCAAAATTACCTGCTTCGTATGACATTTCTTTCCTCCTCTTTCGTTGTTACCGAACGTTATTTTCCCAAACAGAACTGTGAAAATAGCTGATCTATTAAGCTTTCGTGAACACTTTCACCGATAACTTCCCCAAGCAGCTCCCACGTTCTCGTTATATCTATTTGAACAATATCAATAGGCGTTCCCATTTCTACTCCATCTATCGCTTCTTCTATTGTATGCAAACTTTGCCCAATCAAAGCAATATGACGGCTGTTCGATAAATAGGTCATATCACCGGCATCAATCGATCCAGCGAAAAATAATGAGGAAATGGCTTCCTCAAGCTCATCGACACCGCGATCTTCCAATAATGAAGTAGTCACGATTTTATGTTCTGCTGCCAATTCCTTTACGCGTTCCATATCAATTTTTTGCGTAAGGTCTGTTTTATTAACAATCACGATTACGTCCATGCCTCTTACAGCCTCAAAGAGATTCTCATCCTCTTTTGTAAATGTATCAGCATAATTAAGAACTAACAGGATTAAATCTGCTTCTTTTAATACCTGTCTAGACTTCTCTACTCCAATTCGTTCAACGATATCTTCCGTCTCTCTGATTCCTGCAGTATCTAAAAGTCTAAGTGGAACTCCGCGTACATTGACATATTCCTCTATCACATCACGGGTTGTCCCAGGAATATCAGTAACAATTGCTTTATTTTCCTGAACTAAACTATTTAATAACGAAGATTTCCCTACGTTAGGCCGGCCGACAATAACAGTCGATAAACCCTCACGCAGTATTTTGCCTTGCTGCGAGGTCTGCAGTAATTTTTTTAATTCATCTCGAACATACATTGCCTTTTCCAGCAACATTTTATGTGTCATTTCTTCAACATCATCGTATTCTGGATAATCAATGTTAACCTCGACATGCGCTAGTATCTCTAGAATTTCTTGGCGCAAGCTTCTAATTAACTTTGATAACCTGCCTTCCATTTGTCCTAAAGCTACATTCATCGCACGATCCGTTTTTGCTCTGATTAAATCCATTACAGCTTCTGCCTGCGATAAATCAATGCGGCCATTTAGAAATGCCCGTTTTGTAAACTCACCAGGTTCTGCAAGCCGCGCCCCAAAGGCTAATACATGCTGCAAAACTCGGTTAACAGAAACTATTCCACCGTGACAATTTATTTCAACTACATCCTCTTTCGTAAAAGTCTTTGGGCCCTTCATAACCGATACCATTACTTCCTCAATCACTTGCTCAGTCTTAGGATCAATTAAATGACCATAATGGATTGTATGAGTTGGAACCTCTGTTAACCTTTTACCGCCGATGCTCCGAAAAATTTGATCTGCGATTTTAATGGAATCATCGCCGCTCAATCGTACTATTGCTATTGCGCCCTCACCCATTGGTGTTGATATGGCAGCTATCGTATCAAATTCCATTACTTTCACCACACTCTTTATAAAATTAATCTATTATAGAAACGAAGTTTTTTTACTCCAAATTATTAGAATACCACATAATTCTCATCTGAAAAACTAGAAAACCTTTGTATGACTTATCCACAATCTAAATTAATGTCCACGTATTATTTTAACTTATCCACATGTGAATAACAATAAAACAAGATATTTCATATAATTGTTATAAACGAGTACTTTTGTACGCTAAATTTCGACAAGATAAAAAAAAGACACCCTCGAAAAAGGATGTCTCTACAATTATTTAACTGGTGAAATTACAATATGTCGATGTGGATCTGAACCATCTGAAAAAGTTTTCACTCGTTTATTACCTGATAAAGCTGTGTGAATAACTTTACGCTCGTATGAAGGCATTGGTTCCAATGCTACATCTCTGCCAGTTTTCAAAGCCTTTATGGCAAGGCGATGCGCCAACTGAATCAGTGTATCATTTCTTCGATTTCGATAATCCTCTGCATCCAAGATTACAGTTAAGTATTGATTTGAAAAACGATTAATAATTAGCTGTGTTAAATATTGCAGCGAATTTAACGTTTGTCCTCTTTTTCCAATTAAAAGTGCGATTTTTTCTCCAGTCATAACAAATAGAACCTGTTTTCCATCTCGTTTAATTTCAATATCGATAGGAGCTCCCATTTGTTCACTAACCTGAAGCAGAAACTTTTTTGCCTCTTCAATTGGGTCAATAATTACCGTAACCTTAACGACTGCAGGGCGCGCACCAAAAATCCCAAAAATACCCTTTTTACCTTCATCGATAATAGCTACATCTGTGCGGTCTTTTGTTGTATTTAACTGAGCTAAAGCTGATTCCACTGCTTCTTCGACTGTTTGTCCGGTAGCAGTTACTTGTTTCACTTTTTTGCTCCTCCCGCTTTACCGGTTGCTGAAGCCTTTTTCAGATCCGGTCCTTTAATGAAATAGGTTTGAACAATCATAAAGATATTTCCGACTACCCAATATAAGGAAAGGGCTGCTGGGAAACTAAAAGCAAAAACGACAATCATAATTGGCATCATCCAAAGCATCATCGCCATTTGAGGATTATGCTCTTGTCCGGCCATCATCAATTTTTGCTGAATAAATGTGGTGATACCCGCAATAATAGGTAAGATATAAAATGGATCCTTATCTCCCAAGTCAAACCATAGGAAACTATGATCTGCAATTTCTCTTGTTCTAGAAATCGCATGGTAAAAGCCAATTAAGATAGGCATTTGAACGATTAATGGAAAACATCCCGCCATAGGATTTACTCCATGTTTTTGGAAAAGAGCCATTGTTTCCTGCTGCAATTTTTGCTGTGTTTTTTGATCCTTTGAACTATACTTCTCACGAAGCGCCTTCATCTCTGGCTGCAATGCCTGCATAGCTTTTGAACTTCTTGTCTGCTTTATCATCAGTGGCAGTATAGCTAACCGAATTAAGATTGTAACAACGATTAAAGAAAATCCAAAGCTTCCACCTAGTATTTCTGCACCCTTTACAATAATCCAGGAAAGCGGATAGACAATGTATTGGTTCCAAAAGCCTGTACTTTCAGCATCAATTGGCTTGTTAATTTCTGTACATCCTGACAGGAACAGAAAGATAGAAATAATCCCAATCAAAAGTAATATTCGTTTTTTCAACCGAATTTTCCTCCTTGAACAATATATATACTAGTTAAGTATGAATACCCTTATAAAATAACTTCCGCTAGGAATATTTCATAGGTATTTTACCACTTTTTAGAATAATTTGTCTCATAATTTTATGACGAATACAACATTATTTTGGCTTACTATTTTTTCTTTAAAACCTTTCCCACTTTAAATACGTGAGTTAAACTCTTTTTTACTTCAAAGAAGTCCATTTCAGCTGTAGGTTTTCTGGCGATAATCACGTAATCATTCCCTGGAGTAATTAAATCACCTAATTCAAAAACAGCTTGTCTTATGTATCTTTTTATTTGATTTCTAGTTACAGCATTTCCTATCTTCTTACTCACAGACAGACCAATTCGAAAATAGTCTTGATCTTCTTTGGTAAGGCTGTATACCACAAATTGTCGATTAGCAAATGATTGACCCTTTTGAAACGCCTCTTGAAATTCCTTATTCTTTTTTACCCGAAATTCTTTCTTCATAGAAAACACCTTCCATCTGCACAAAAACTTTTTCCATTGAGAAAGATACTATTATAAAGCAGCAATTGCTATTTTAGCAGCAATTGCCGCTAAAATAGCTTTATTAGAAAAAAGACCACTGATGTTTCAGTGGCCTAAGCTGATAATACTTTTCTTCCTTTTTGACGACGGCGTGCTAGAACTTTACGTCCGTTAGCTGAGCTCATACGACTGCGGAAACCGTGAACTTTACTATGTTTACGTTTATTTGGTTGATATGTTCTTTTCATTATAAGACACCTCCCTGAGGAATAGCTGTTAAAGACAGTCTAACTTATTATAAGGAGTGACCCCAATATTGTCAACTATCCCTTTATTATTGTCCCCACCTTCAAGATTTTCTTACGGCAAGATCCATTTTCAGCATCTAGAGATTTTATCCTTTCACTTACCTTTTAAAAATTTACCTGTGGATATTTTTTTCGACTTTTTTTATGTCGTTTCACAAGATATTGACAGTTTTTGCACAGGACACACTACTTGTGGACAAGTTTTAACCACAGATTGTTACAGTTGTGGATAAACCTTTAAAAGGCATTGCACACGCACCTTTTATTTGATATTATATTTGTGTTTTCACTCTGAATAACTTCGTCTCTAAAATATGTTATCCACAAATTGTGGACAAGGTGTGGACAAGTTATTCTAGCATGCTGCAGAAACTTGTCCACAAGCGGTGGATATTGTCGAAACTCCACTTTATTTCCTATAATATGTTTCTCCACAACCATTGTTTCGTATATTTATAAATTAGTAGGTTGTACAGCTTGTATAACGTTGTTTTTTCACGGAACTTTTGTTCATTATGAATGGGGATACTTCATACCTCTTTGTGAAAAAATATCACTATATATGGAGTCTAGACGAAAAAAAACTGCAAATGCATTCATAGTAGATAGATAAAAAAGAAATAAGGAGGGACAACCGTTGGAGAATATTGCGGATCTTTGGAATGCTGCTCTAGCCAATATCGAGAAGAAGATTAGCAAGCCTAGTTTTGACACCTGGCTGAAGTCCACAAAGGCCCATTCCCTTCAAGGCAATTTGCTTGTAATCACTGCTCCGAATGAATTTGCACGTGATTGGCTCGAGGAGCGCTATTCCCAGCTAATTGCCGGTATTCTGTATGAAATTACTGGTGAAGAGCTATCTGTTAAGTTCATTATTCCGCAAAATCAAAAAGAGGAAGACCCAGACTTGCTATTGCCGGCAAAAAAGGCCAAAAAAGAGGAAGATCAACATGATTTTCCACAAAACATCTTAAATCCAAAGTACCTATTTGATACGTTTGTTATCGGTTCTGGTAACCGGTTCGCTCATGCTGCTTCCCTTGCAGTAGCCGAGGCACCAGCAAAAGCCTATAACCCCTTATTTATTTATGGGGGTGTTGGTTTAGGAAAAACACACTTAATGCATGCAATTGGTCATTATGTCCTGGAGCATAAACCAAATGCAAAAGTAGTTTATCTGTCTTCAGAGAAGTTCACGAACGAATTTATTAACTCTATTCGTGACAATAAAGCTGTTGAATTCCGTAATAAATATCGTAACGTTGACGTGCTGCTAATTGATGATATTCAGTTCTTAGCAGGAAAAGAATCAACACAAGAGGAATTTTTCCATACTTTTAATACTCTTCATGAAGAAAGCAAGCAAATTGTCATCTCAAGTGACCGACCGCCAAGGGAAATACCTACACTTGAGGATCGTCTGCGTTCACGTTTTGAATGGGGACTAATCACGGATATTACTCCGCCAGATTTAGAAACGAGAATAGCAATTCTTAGGAAAAAGGCTAAGGCTGAAGGTTTGGATATACCAAATGAAGTTATGCTTTATATCGCAAACCAAATCGATACTAACATCCGTGAGCTTGAGGGAGCATTAATTCGTGTAGTTGCTTATTCTTCTTTAATCAATAAAGATATTAATGCCGATCTCGCATCTGAGGCATTAAAAGATATCATTCCAAGCTCAAAGCCGAAGGTTATCACAATCCATGAAATTCAAAGGACTGTCGGCGAACACTTCAGTGTAAAACTAGAAGATTTTAAAGCTAAAAAGAGAACAAAATCTGTGGCATTTCCAAGACAGATTGCCATGTATTTATCGCGTGAATTGACCGATTATTCTTTACCGAAGATTGGCGAGGAATTTGGAGGACGGGATCATACCACCGTTATCCATGCTCACGAGAAGATTTCTAAGCTCTTGCAGTCAGATTTACAATTGCAAAAGCAAATGAAAGAATTAAATGAACTGTTGAAAGTTTAACTAAATTGTGAATAACTTGTCCTAGTTTACACACAGTCTGTCCACATGTGGATAGACTGTGTTTCCATTGTAAAAACTAGGTTATCCACATATCAACAGGGCCTACTAGTACTTCTACTGTTTTTTTATTTAAAAAACTTATTATTATATGCTTAAAAAATTTCATTTATGCACGTATTTAGAAAAAATTGCTGGGGAGGATTACGATATGAGATTTATCATCCAACGGGACCGCCTTGTTCAAAGTGTCCAAGATGTAATGAAGGCTGTAACATCAAGAACGACAATTCCAATTTTGACAGGAATTAAAATTACAGCTGGCAGCGAAGGAGTTACCTTAACAGGAAGTGATTCAGATATTTCAATTGAATCTTTCATTCCACACGAGGATGACGGAAATGAAATCGTTGAGATTAAACAAAGCGGTTCAATAGTCCTTCAGGCAAAGTTCTTTAGCGAGATTGTTAAAAAATTGCCAACTGATAGTGTTGAAATTGAAGTTCTCGGTTCATTACAGACCGTTATTCGTTCTGGTAAATCTGAATTTAATTTGAATGGACTAGATGCAGAGGAATATCCTCATTTGCCGCAAATTGAGGAGAATAATAAATTTCATATTGCAACGGATCTATTAAAGACAATGATTCGCCAAACCTTTTTCGCAGTGTCCAGCTCAGAAACACGCCCCATCTTGACAGGTGTAAACTGGAAGATTGAAAATGGTGAATTAAACTGTATTGCAACAGACAGCCACCGACTTGCTTTAAGAAAAGCAAAAATCGAAACAGAAAATAATGAGAGTTATAATGTGGTAATTCCAGGTAAGAGCTTAAATGAATTGAGTAAAATTATTGATGATTCGAATGAATTAATTGATATCGTTATTACCGAAAATCAAATTTTATTTAAGGCGAAGCATTTACTATTCTTCTCAAGATTATTAGAAGGAAATTATCCTGATACTTCAAGACTTATCCCGAATGAAAGCAAAACGGATATCGTAGTTAATACAAAGGAATTCCTCCATGCCATTGATCGAGCTTCCTTGTTAGCCCGTGAAGGCAGAAATAATGTGGTCAAGCTGTCAACTATTGATGGCGGCGTTATTGAAATTTCTTCTAATACACCTGAAATCGGTAAAGTTGTCGAGGAAATTCAAGGACAATCGATTGACGGTGAGGAGTTAAAGATTTCTTTTAGTGCTAAATATATGATGGATGCCCTGAAAGCACTTGAGGGAACGGATGTAAGAGTAAGCTTTACTGGTGCAATGCGGCCATTTGTAATTAAACCGCTGCATGACGAAACAACACTGCAATTGATTTTACCAGTCAGAACTTACTAGTAATAACCTCATAAAAGTCACCATAATTTTGGTGGCTTTCTTTATTTATCTTTTTTTAGTAAAATAAAGTATTGAGACCATTTTAGAAATGAGTGATAAACATTGCCTGAAGAAATTAAGTTAAATACAGAGTTTATTACGTTAGGACAGTTCCTTAAATTAGCTGACGTTATCCAATCTGGCGGAATGGCAAAATGGTTTTTGAGTGAAAACGATATTTTTATTAATGGCGAGCAAGATCAAAGAAGAGGAAGAAAGCTTCGAGTGGGAGATAAGGTAGAAATTCCTGGCCACGGAGAATTTTTTATAACCGAGTAACTAAAGGTTGTGTCGTTTTCATGCATATTGAACAGTTGTTACTAACAGATTATCGAAATTATGAGAACCTAAGTGTTGAATTTGAAAATAAAGTGAATGTTATTCTGGGGGAAAATGCCCAAGGGAAAACAAATGTAATGGAATCAATCTATGTTTTAGCTATGGCAAAGTCTCATCGGACTTCAAATGATAAAGATCTTATTCGCTGGGACCAGGAGTATGCTAAAATAGAGGGAAGGGTTCAAAAACAATACAGTTCATTACCTTTGCAATTACTTATTTCTAAAAAGGGTAAAAAAGCAAGGTGCAATCATATTGAACAGAAAAAATTAAGTCAGTATGTTGGGAATATGAATGTAGTCATGTTTGCACCGGAAGACTTAAATTTAGTAAAAGGCAGCCCTCAAATTAGACGGCGGTTTATTGATATGGAAATTGGGCAGGTTTCGCCCATTTATTTACATGATATGAGTCAATATCAAAAAATACTTCAACAGCGGAATCATTTTTTGAAAATGATGCAAATAAAAAAACAAAACGACCAAACCATGCTTGAAATTCTAACGGAACAATTTATTGATATGGCCGTGAAAATTGTATCGAAGAGATTTGAATTTCTCCACTTGCTTGAAAATTGGGCTCAGCCTATCCATAAAGGGATTTCAAGAGGGCTGGAGTCATTGGAAATCGTCTATAAACCATCTGTTGATGTATTAGAAGACCAAAATTTGTCGAAAATGAAAGCATGCTATGAGGAAAAATTTAGTAAAGTCAGAAATAGGGAAATAGAACGCGGTTCAACTTTATTCGGACCACACCGCGATGATTTGTTGTTTTTTGTAAATGGACGAGATGTTTCGACATTTGGCTCACAGGGCCAGCAAAGAACAACTGCACTTTCTGTTAAGCTTGCCGAAATCGAATTAATTCATTCGGAGATTCGTGAATATCCGATCTTACTCCTTGACGATGTATTATCGGAATTAGATGATTATCGTCAGTCACACTTACTAAATACCATCCAAGGAAAAGTCCAGACATTTGTTACAACAACAAGCGTCGATGGAATCCATCATCAAACATTAAAAGAAGCTTCAACTTTTGAAGTAGAATCTGGTGTTATCAATAAAATTAATTGAGGTGGAAGTGTGTATATTCATGTTGGGGAAGATTTAAATATCAGGGCGAAGGATATCATCGCCATTCTTGATAAAGGGTGCGTGAATTCTTCAAATTTAGTCGAAGAGTTCTTGGAACAGCATAAGGAAAAGCTAGTTAACCTTTCAAAAAACCCCTTTAAATCAGTCGTCATTACATACGACAAGGTTTATTTATCCCCTATTTCTTCCGGAACATTAAAAAAACGTTCAAATCAAAAGGATATACAGGAATTTTGAAATTATATTTATTCATTTTAGGTTAATTGAGTATTTTTTGAATGAAAGTACGGGGTGAACTATATGACGATGGAACAAAAAGTAGTCCAAGAAGAACAAGAATATGGTGCGGATCAGATACAAGTTCTAGAAGGTCTAGAAGCAGTTAGAAAGAGACCTGGTATGTACATTGGTTCAACAAGTGGAAAAGGGCTTCATCATCTTGTTTGGGAAATTGTAGATAACAGTATAGATGAGGCTTTGGCGGGTTATTGTGACGAAATCAATGTTGTCATTGAAGAAGATAACAGTATATCCGTTAAAGATAATGGACGAGGAATTCCAGTCGGTATTCAGGAAAAGATGGGCAGACCGGCCGTTGAAGTTATTATGACTGTTCTCCATGCTGGCGGTAAATTTGGCGGCGGGGGATATAAGGTTTCTGGCGGACTGCATGGTGTTGGTGCATCCGTTGTTAATGCACTTTCTACTAACCTCGAAGTTCAAGTCCACCGTGACGGCAATATTTATGAAATTAAATTCGAACGTGGAGCTGTCGTTAAAGAATTAGAGGTAATTGGAACTACAGATAAGACTGGTACGATTACTCACTTCAAACCAGATGGAGAAATTTTTACTGAAACACTTGAATACGAGTATGATATCTTGGCAACCCGTCTTCGTGAGCTCGCATTCTTAAATCGTGGAATAAAAATAACGATTAAAGATAATCGTGTGGAAAATAAACAGAATGAATATTACTACGAGGGTGGAATTAAATCCTATGTAGAGCATTTAAACCGCACGAAGGAAGTTATTCATGATGAACCAATTTTTATTGAGGGAGAACGAGATGGCATTAGCGTTGAAGTCGCTCTTCAATACAATGAGGGATATACAGATAGCATTTACTCTTTTGCTAATAACATCCACACCTATGAAGGCGGAACACACGAATCCGGATTTAAAACAGGGTTAACACGTATTATTAATGACTATGCACGAAAAAACGGTCTAATTAAGGAAAACGATACAAATTTATCTGGAGAAGATGTTCGTGAAGGGTTAACAGCCATCGTCTCAATTAAACATCCAGACCCTCAATTTGAAGGGCAAACAAAGACGAAGCTTGGAAACTCTGAAGTAAGAACCATAACCGATTCACTATTTTCAAGTCATTTTGATAAGTTTTTATTAGAAAATCCTCAAGTTGCTAAAAAAATTGTCGAAAAAGGGCTAATGGCTGCCAGAGCAAGACTTGCTGCAAAGAAAGCCAGGGAACTAACGCGTCGAAAGAGTGCTTTAGAGGTATCAAGTTTGCCTGGGAAATTAGCAGACTGTTCTTCAAAGGATCCTTCTATCAGCGAACTGTACATCGTTGAGGGTGACTCGGCAGGTGGTTCTGCAAAACAAGGCCGTGACCGGCATTTCCAAGCAATTTTGCCATTGAGAGGAAAAATACTTAACGTTGAAAAGGCACGATTAGATCGAATCCTCTCCAATAATGAAGTTCGCTCTATGATCACTGCTATCGGTACTGGGATAGGAGAAGATTTTGATATTGCAAAAGCAAGATACCATAAAATCGTTATTATGACAGATGCTGATGTCGATGGTGCTCATATTCGAACGCTTCTGTTAACTTTCTTTTACCGATATATTCGAAAAATATTAGAAGCTGGTTATGTATATATTGCACAGCCGCCGCTATATAAAGTTCAGCAAGGAAAAAAGGTACGGTATGCTTATGATGACAAAGAGCTGGATAAAATATTCGCCGAGCTTCCAAGCCAGCCGAAACCTAATATCCAACGGTACAAAGGTTTAGGAGAAATGAATCCAGAACAATTATGGGAAACGACAATGGATCCTTCTAATAGAACCATGCTGCAAGTAAGTCTAGAAGATGCGATTGAGGCGGATGAAACATTTGAAATGTTAATGGGTGATAAAGTAGAGCCGCGTCGTAACTTTATTGAGGCAAATGCGCAATATGTAAAGAATTTAGATATATAAAATTGTCTAGCTGCAGCGCCGAGGCGCTTTGCGCTTTTCGACAAGGGATAGAGGGTGACCACTATCCTCCTTTTTTCGTTTATCTATCTCAATAGAAGATGATTAGAGGCAGGTTGTCACCAAAATAGGAGGTACTAAAATGGCCGAAACACCAAATTCTCAAGTGAAAGATATTAATATCAGTCATGAAATGAGAACATCATTTCTTGACTATGCAATGAGCGTTATTGTTTCTCGTGCCCTTCCTGATGTTCGGGATGGATTAAAACCAGTTCATCGCCGTATTTTATACGCTATGCATGATCTTGGAATACATGCTGATAAACCTTATAAAAAATCGGCTCGTATTGTTGGGGATGTAATCGGTAAATATCACCCGCATGGTGATTCTGCTGTTTATGAAACCATGGTACGGATGGCGCAGGATTTTAACTATCGTTATATGCTGGTTGACGGTCATGGAAACTTTGGATCAGTCGATGGCGATTCAGCAGCAGCAATGCGTTATACAGAATCAAGAATGTCTAAAATATCTATGGAGTTATTAAGAGATATTAACAAAGACACAATTGATTTCCAGGATAACTACGATGGTGAAGAACGGGAGCCTTCTGTACTGCCAGCAAGATTCCCTAATCTCTTAGTCAATGGTTCAATGGGTATTGCTGTTGGTATGGCTACTAATATTCCACCACACCAGCTTGGAGAAGTAATTGATGGCGTATTAGCTATTACCCGTGACCCAGAAATCACCATTCAAGAGCTAATGGAAACTATTCCTGGTCCGGACTTTCCAACCGGAGGAATCATTATTGGCCGAAGCGGAATCCGTAAGGCATACGAAACAGGCAGAGGATCAATAACTATACGCGGTAAAGTTGAAATTGAACAAAAATCAAATGGTAAAGAAGTTATTATTGTTAATGAATTACCATACCAAGTAAACAAAGCGAAATTGGTTGAAAGAATTGCAGAATTACATCGTGATAAAAAAATAGAGGGCATTACCGACTTACGGGATGAATCTGACCGTAATGGAATGCGAATCGTTATTGAGGTTCGCAAAGATGCAAATGCGAATGTCCTTTTAAATAACTTATATAAGCAAACATCATTACAAACTAGCTTTGGGATTAATACATTAGCCCTAGTCAATGGACATCCAAAGGTATTAAACCTAAAACAATGTTTAGTCCATTATTTAGACCACCAAATCGTTGTTATTCGCAGAAGAACAGAATTTGAGCTGCGTAAAGCAGAAGCGCGTGCACACATATTGGATGGTTTAAGGATTGCGCTGGATAATTTAGATGCTGTTATTAGCTTAATTCGAAGCTCGCAGACAACTGATATCGCACGCGAGGGTTTAATGACGCAATTTAACCTTTCTGAAAAACAAGCACAAGCGATTCTTGATATGCGTTTGCAGCGTCTAACCGGTTTAGAAAGAGAGAAAATTGAGGAAGAATATCAAAGCCTTGTAAAGCTGATTGCTGAATTAAAGGCAATTTTAGCAGATGAAGAAAAGGTTCTTGAAATCATTCGTGAAGAATTAACTGAGATTAAAGAGCGATTTAATGATAAACGCCGTACAGAAATCGTAACTGGCGGAATTGAAAATATCGAAGATGAAGATCTTATCCCGCGGGAAAATGTGGTTATTACGTTAACTCATAATGGCTATATTAAACGTCTTCCTGTTTCAACATACCGCGCGCAAAAAAGAGGCGGTCGAGGTATACAAGGGATGGGTACCAATGAGGATGATTTTGTCGAGCATTTGGTCACGACATCAACCCATGATACAATTCTCTTCTTTACAAATAAAGGTAAGGTTTACCGTTCTAAGGGTTATGAAATTCCTGAGTACAGCCGTACGGCGAAGGGATTGCCAATCATTAATCTTCTAGGAGTTGAAAAGGGAGAATGGGTCAATGCCATTATTCCAATTGAGGAATTTGTTGATGACTGGTTCCTATTCTTTACAACAAAAGAGGGTATTTCTAAGCGTTCACCATTAACATCCTTTGCACATATTCGTAATAATGGTCTAATTGCGCTGAATCTCCGTGAAGGCGATGAATTGATTTCAGTGCGGTTAACGGATGGAACAAAGCATATGATTATTGGTACGAAAAAGGGAATGTTAATCCGTTTCCCTGAAACAGATGTACGATCAATGGGCAGAACAGCTACTGGAGTTAAGGGTATTACTTTAGATTCTGATGATGAAGTAGTAGGAATGGAAGTACTTGAGGAAAATAGCAGCATTCTTATTGTAACAAAGAATGGCTATGGAAAACGTACACCAGCAGAAGAATACCGTATCCAGGGAAGAGGCGGTAAAGGGATTAAAACATGTCATATTACCGACAAGAACGGTCCTCTCGTTTCGGTTAGAGCTGTAACAGGTGAAGAGGACTTAATGTTAATCACTACTGGCGGAGTCCTTATTCGTATCGACGTAGCTGGCATTTCGACTATGGGACGTAACACTCAAGGTGTTAAGCTTATTAGTATCAAAGGCGATGAACATGACTATGTTGCAACTGTTGCTAAGGTAGAAAAAGAAGAAGATTCAGAAGATGAAATAACTTCTGAGGATACTGAAGGCACAGTAAGCATAGAGGGCGTAGAAGGAATAGAAGTTGCAGAGGCAGCAATTGAAGCAGAAGAAGATATTGAAGGAAACGAGTTAGATTCTGAAGACAATAGCTCTGATTCAAATACAGAAGAGTAAGTTTTAATTAAAAGGAGTGCCTGCTGGTACTCCTTTTAAAATTTATTATCATTATTTGATATTTTCTCTTGCACGATAGTATTAATGCTGGTATACTCATTTGAGTCGGCAAGATAATAACTTGTTAAGTAAGATTAAAACATTTAATTGTTGACATTAAGATTAACAGATGATATATTAATAAAGTCGCTTCTGAGCGATATAGAAAAATTGATCTTTGAAAACTAAACAAACAGTAACGTCAAC
>NZ_JACWFG010000013.1 GCF_019749295.1 Neobacillus niacini | reverse complement strand
GTTCCAAAGGCTCCAAAGGCAGTAAAGGCTCTGGCGGTTCCAAAGGCTCCAAAGGCAGTAAAGGCTCTCACGGTTCCAAAGGCTCTAAAGGCAGTAAAGGCTCTCACGGCTCCAAAGGCTCCAAAGGCAGTAAAGGCTCTCACGGTTCCAAAGGCTCCAAAGGCAGTAAAGGCTCTCACGGTTCCAAAGGCTCCAAGGGCAGTAAAGGCTCTGGCGGTTCCAAAGGCTCCAAAGGCGGGAAAACTTCCGGCGGAAGTAAGGGGACCAAAGGCAAGAAATCAAAAGGTAAAAAATAATAAAACTCAAACCGGTACTATAGGAGTACCGGTTTTTTATGGTTACCGCTAAATTTATAAGATAGCTGCCTATAAAACAACAGCTGGGCATTTGTTTAGCTGCAAAAAGGCAGGCATTAATCCAGCCATTATTTTAAGAAAATTTCTAGATACCTGCTGATTTACATAAATTCAAGATATTCGTTTAGTTCAAGCCCCTTATGAGCTACGTATGATAAAGCAAAGGACAAGAGAAGACAGAAAAAAGGAGAATCTTAGAAAGATATACTTAGACAGTTGAAGGGAGAGAAATAACTTATATGTATCATCCAACGACGGTGGTCATAACCATATTTGCTTTTTTTCTGACCATGGTAATGATATTCATCCGTCCGAAAAATATGAATGAAGCAATCCCAGCAACGATTGGAGCAATTATCGTCATGTTGAGTGGCAGTGTTTCACTCACAGACTTAATGGATATAAGCTCGAAAGTAACAGGAGCAGCGGTAACCATTATCGCAACCATTGTGATGGCAATTGTGCTGGAAAGTTTTGGCTTCTTTAGATGGACGGCAGCACTGATGTTAAAAGTATCAAAAGGGTCGGGTCTTCGCTTATTTTGGTATACATTATTACTTTGCTTTTTAATGACAATGTTTTTTAATAATGATGGCAGTATCTTAATTACCACCCCAATCCTTATCCTGATCTTTAAAAATATCGGTTTAAAGAATAGGCAAAAGATTCCTTATTTATTAAGTGGTGCATTAATCGCCACTGCTTCAAGTGCTCCAATCGGAGTTAGTAATATTGTAAATTTAATTGCACTAAAAATTATTGGGATGGATCTTTACCTACAAACAGCCATGATGTTTGTTCCTTCTACGATTGGACTACTATTTTTGGCGTATTTACTGCTTCTCGTTTTCAAGAAGGACATCCCTAAAGAAATTCGACTCCATTCTTACACGCTGCCATTGTTGAATAACAATCGCTTTCATCCACTACAAAGAAAAAACGAGGATATGTTTGAGAAACAAAAGAAATTAATGATACAAATGCTCATCTTTGTATTTATTGTTAGGATCAGCCTCTTTGTAGCCTCTTTTTTAAACATTTCGGTATCTTTGGTTGCCGTTCTAGGTTCAATCGTCCTATTAATCTGGAGATGGATTCATTTAAAGAAAAATCCGAAAGACGTCATCACCAAAATCCCATGGCATATCTTAATCTTTGCTTTTAGCATGTATGTTCTCATATATGGACTGCACAATATAGGATTAACAACTCTGTTGGTTGACCATCTAAGTTCTATTGTTAATGGCAGTTTACTTCACGCAAGCGTTACCATGGGGATCATAACTGCCTTTCTTTCAAATATTTTTAACAACCATCCTGCACTAATGGTTTCAACACTTGCATTAACTGAAATGGGATTAGAACCATTATTAACCCAGACGGTTTATCTAGCAAATATTATCGGCAGTGATATCGGTTCCTTAATTCTGCCTATCGGTACCCTGGCAACATTATTATGGATGGATATTTTGAAGAAAAATAATATAAAGATTACCTGGCTGGACTATATTAAGGTGACTATTATTGTCATTCCGCCAACACTGATTTTTACTCTTGTAGGTCTTTACCTATGGCTGCTGTTGGTATTTGTTTAAAAAAATGGAAAATTTTCCTTTAAAAAGAACATTTTGTCGTTTAAAATAATGACAGAATGTTTTTTATTTTGATGAAAAGGGGATCATGTTTTGCTTAAGGTTGAAAATTTAACAAAAAAGTATGGGGAAAAACACGCTGTAGAACATCTTTCCTTCTCCGTTTCTACTGGAGAAGTATTTGGACTTCTAGGAAGAAATGGTGCTGGAAAGACAACCACCATTAAAATGATGCTTGGCCTGGTTACACCGGATGAAGGAAGCGTAATGTGGAAAAGTCAAAAGGGACTGAAAGGTGCTTCTTTTGGTTATTTGCCGGAGGAGAGAGGCTTGTATCCGAAAGCAAAAGTTGCTGACCAGCTTTCGTATTTTGCTAGATTGGAAGGAATGGAAAAATCAATTATCAAGAGAAGTGTCGACTATTGGTTAGATCGATTTGATATTGCCATGTATCGAAACA
The DNA here is from genome assembly GCF_019749295.1 of Neobacillus niacini. GTDB lineage: Bacteria > Bacillota > Bacilli > Bacillales > Cytobacillaceae > Neobacillus > Neobacillus niacini_D. The sequence goes on along the minus strand of NZ_JACWFG010000013.1, from coordinate 311,778 downwards.
AGATGGCTGGTGACCTCTCAAAAGGTAACCAGCAAAAGGTTCAATTGGCTGCGACACTACTACATAATCCGGACCTCATTATTCTTGATGAGCCCTTTAGTGGATTAGATCCTGTAAATACAAATCTCTTAACACAAGTAATCTTAGAAGAAAAACAAAAGGGAAAAGTTATTATTATGTCCAGTCACCAGATGGAGCAGGTAGAGAAGTTCTGTAAAGAAGTTGTACTTATGAAGGATGGCCAAGCTTTATTAGCGGGTGATTTAGAAACCATCAAGAACTCTTATGGATTAATGTATTTATCCTTATACGGCGATGTTGATAAATTAATATCATTTTGTCAGGAACAGGAGTATCCGTTTGAACAAGAAGAGAAACGAATCATCGTTCCATTAAAAAGTGACCAAGAACCGCTTACTGTTTTAACACAATTAAAAAATGAAAATATCGAGGTTAGCGAAGTCACCTATTTACAACCAACCCTTCATCAAATATTCGTTGAAAAGGTGGGGTCGTAATATGAATGCATTATGGACAGCGTATCTATTTCATATAAAAGAACAGATTCGTACAAAGGGGTTTCGAATAACCTCTATTGTCATTTCTATTCTAATTCTAGGATATTTTGCCTATAACCATTTTTCATCAAACGAAGAAAAAGTACTAGTTACAGTCATTAACACAAGTAAGTATTATAGCCTCGATGACAAACTCCTTAAGGAAAACATTGAGGGGTTACAACTGCACTCAGAACAAATAAAAAATGAAGAGAAGGAACAACAGAAAATAAAAGATCAAGACCTTGATCATTTAATTGTCATCAAAGAGCAGGATTCAGTTCCAGTTGTCAACTATTATTATCATCGGTCACCCGATCCTACCGTAATGTTTGCCTTTACCACTCAGTTACAACAACAGTACTTATCCAAAGTTTCCACAGAACATGCTTTGTCTCAGGAAGTTGTCACTGAATTATTTCAAAACATACCTGTAGAAGAAACGATGCTGGCAGAAAACAATGGAAGCCTAGGGATTGTATATGTCTTCATTTTCCTTATGTACACCTTTATTATCATGTTTGGCCAGGGTGTTGCGATGAGTATTACTGGTGAAAAATCAACAAGAGTAATGGAAGTTATGATTACAAAAATTAAACCAATCTACATGCTGTTTGCCAAAATCCTTTCTAGCTTAACAGCCGGTCTAATTCAAGTATCCGTGTTTTTGCTTTCAGGGTATCTCGCCTATCTAATTGGTTGGATTAATAAAGATTTATTTAGTATCTTTGGTTTTGGATTAGATCTTTCGCAAGTAAATGCAGGTTTAATTATTGGTTTTATTTTCTTCTTTGCTTGTGGCTATCTCGTATATGCCCTTTGTTTCGCAGCATTAGGCTCCGTGATATCTAGAACAGAGGATTTGGGCAGTGTTATGGGACCTGTAATGGTTCTTGTGGTTGGAGCATTAATGGTTGGAATTAAAACCATGATGGATCCAACAGGAGGACTAGTCACATTTTCAACATACTTCCCGTTCTTTTCACCTATTGTGGCCTATTCCAAATTTGTTATGGGGGAAATTTCCACCCTTGAATTGTTAATTAGCGGGGCTGTTTTAATAATCTCAATTGGATTGTTAGCTTATGCAGCTTCACGAATTTATGTAAAAGGTGTAATGGTATACGGAGAAAAGTTCAAATGGTCTCAGTTGACTGCCATGTTAAAGAAATAGTTTTATGTAAAGAGCCATCAGTCCTTATTAAGGATCCTGATGGCTCTTAGTTTTGATAGGATACTGTAACAACCCTGTTAAAGAAAGGATATAGCAGATAACCTATATAAAAACCAAGTACATTTAAAATGAGATCATCAATATCCATACTGCCACTTTGAGAAAAGTATTGGAGTAATTCTATCGAGGAAATGAAGAAAATAGGGATATAAAGTAATTGGAAAATGGTACATTTTCTCATTTTTAGAAAAAATCCAAACGGAAGGAACAAGCCGATATTGGCAGCCAAATTATAAAAGGAAATCAAACCATTTACCTCTCCCGATAAATAAAAGGAGATGGTTGAAAAGGGAATAAGATTTATGGACTGATAGATTTGGTCACTTGGTCGAAAGAAAAGCAAAATGAATAAACCAAATGAGTAGAGAAGTAATAGAATACGGATTTTTGAATAGGAAAATTGTACGGTTTGTTTACGAATGAATAAAGCTAAGAGGAATACTGCCATAACCATACAGAAAAAAACAACACCTATAACAACCGGGTGGAGATAGTCAATTAATTGAAATAGGATAGGAGATAATATAAGAAATAGTGCAATTGATGCAATCAAGGATATTATTAGTGATTTTTTCATTGAATGGACCTCATTATTGATTTCTTCCATTATATCACCATTTCAATTATTGTTTTTCTTATACTTTGGGAAAAGTAAAGGTAGAAAATGAATCTTGGACGTTAATAAGGAATTTTTTGGGTATCTAAAAATGTTATGATTAGGTCTGCCAATTAACATTACTACCTTACATTAAGTACCGAGAAGAGCGAGGTCAAGCCCTATGGAGGATAAAAATAAGCTTCAGCTAACTGCTGCGGAAATGACAACATTATGGAGCCAATATTTGAACGATTCACTAGCCACCTGTGTTAGTAAATACTTTTTAGAAAAAGTAGAAGATGAAGGAACTGTGCCAATTATTGAATTTGTTCTTCAGTCTGCAGAGAAGAATGTTTCAACCATGCAGGAGATTTTTATTAATGAACAGTTTCCGATACCCGTCGGCTTTAATGAAGAGGATGTAAATGTACAAGCACCAAAGCTGTTTTCTGATACTTTTATACAAATGTATTTTAGAAATATGTCCATACTTGCGATGGCAGCAAGTTCTGCTGCGCTCGGATTAGCAACACGACCCGATGTAGTGTCATTTCATAAAAGTGTATTAGAATGTTCTGTTCACCTTCAGGATATCACCAGAGAAATCATGTTAAGTCAGGGAACATATATTAAACCACCTTATATTTCTGTCCCTGATAAAGTTGATTTTGTGAAGAAACAGCAGTTTTTAGCTGGTTTTTTTGGCCATAAAAGAGCGTTTACAGGAATAGAAATTACTCATTTATTTCTAAACGTCCAAACGAATGCCATTGGAAAAGCATTAATATCGGGATTTGCCCAAACAACCCAAAATGAAGAAATAAAACAATACTTATATAGAGGAAAGCAAATTGCCCAAAAACATATAGATATTTTTAGTAACTTTTTGAAAAAAGAAGACTTACCTGCTCCAATGAGCTGGGACACGGCGGTTTTAGATTCTACAACACCTGTCTTCTCCGATAAACTAATCATGTTCCATATCACGGCGATGATTGCTGCCGGGGTAGGAAATTATGGTATGGCAATGGCAGCAAGCCCCAGAAGAGATCTAGGAATGAGATATGCTTCTTTAATTCCAGAAATCTCCCTTTATGCGGAAGATGGAGCCAATATCATGATCAATCACAGCTGGTTAGAGGAACCTCCTCAAGCAGATGACCGTGACGAATTAATTAAGGGCTAAAAGATCTAGCAACATATTCGCCCATTCCCTGGACATCTATCCTGCATAAAGTAAAAGGAAGGATTTTCGCAAGGAGGATAAAAATTATGACTGATATAAATAGATTCGGCGGACACCATGGCGGGCATCACGGCGGACACCATGGCGGGCATCACGGCGGACATCACGGCGGGCATCACGGCGGACACCATGGCGGGCATCACGGCGGGCATCACGGCGGACATCATGGCGGGCATCACGGCGGACATCATGGCGGGCATCACGGCGGACATCACGGTCACTATCACGGTTATGGATATGGCGGCGCACCATTTGTAGGAGGTTTAATCGGAGGGTTAGCTGCGGGGGCCCTTGGATCACCTGGCTATGGAGCCTATCCGTATCCAGTTCCAACACCATATCCTGCACCAGCACCGTATCCAGGATATTACCCATATAGCAGTTACCCATACTATTAATAAAGAAGATGGAAAGTCCTTTCACATGAAAAGGACTTTTTTCCATTTTGTAAAATAATAAATCAAATTTTCCAATAAAAAACTTGAACAATTCAATTCCTCCCTGAATATATTTTATCAATGGTAAAAAAGGTGGGTTGTTGATGAGTATCCTGGTCCATCATTTGACAGAACCGCGCCGTAGAATTATTGGCCTAATAAAAAATACCGGTTCAAAAACGATGAGCGAGCTGGCTGGCTGCTTAGATATTAGCGGCGAGGCCGTACGTCAACACCTCGTTCAATTAGAAAAAGAAGGGTGGGTTACTCGCTTTTCGGAGAATAATGGTGTCGGTCGTCCGTTATGGAAGTACCGATTAACCACAGCTGGAGAACACCTATTCAATAAAAACTATGATTTATTAACGATTGAAGTTTTAGATACGTTGACAACAACTTTCGGGGGAGATGTACTAAAGAACTTACTTACTGCCATGATTGAAGAAAGAATTCGTCAATGGGAGCCAAAATTAAATGGGTTAAGCACACTTGAACGCCTCGAAAAATTAAAAGATTTTTATATGAAAGATGATTCTTTTATGGAAGTAGACAACAATGATCATGGATATTCCCTAATAGAGCGTAACTGCCCATTTCATAATGTGGCCATGGAAAGACCTGTACTTTGCAGTGTAAGCGTTTCAGTTTTAACACATTTATTAGGTTGTTCTGTAAAGAGAGAGAAACGACTTCAGAATGGGGATGGATGTTGTACCTTTCGGGTTCTTATGGATGAACCCATTAATGAGAATACATCACGTATTATCCTCGAGGATGAGTAATCCTACAAATTTAAAAGGAATGATGTGGTCATGAAGAGTGAGCAATTGCTTATTTTATCTGAAAAATACCCACATTTATTTAACCAACAAACAGTTGAGATAAATAATAACCTCTCCAATGTTTCTCAAATAGCAGAAGCCATTAAACATTTAATTACACTATGTGGTGATAACCCGGAGCGAGACGGGTTGCAGGATACTCCCTATAGAGTACTTAAAGCATTCCTTGAGTACACGGAAGGATATCATGAAGACCCTGGCATTCACTTGGAAAAAACTTTTGATATTCACCATAAGGGTCTGATTTTAGTAAAAGATATCGAGTTTTATTCCTTATGCGAACATCATTTTTCGCCATTCTTTGGAGTAGCCCATATTGGCTATATCCCCAAGGAGAAAATAACTGGTCTCTCCAAGATGGGGAGGTTGGTGGAAGGTTATGCCAAAAGATTCCAAGTTCAAGAGCGGCTTACAACCCAGATTGCAGAAGCCATTGATAAAGTACTTGAACCAGAAGGTACGATAGTCGTAGTAGAAGCGAAACATATGTGTATGTGCAGCAGAGGAATCAAGAAAGCTAACACCGTTACCACAACATCAAGTCTTCTTGGAATCTATGAAAATCGACCAGACCTGCGGGCTGAATTTTATTCATTAATAAAAAACACAAGGGAGTAAGGATGTATGGATAGCAAAATTAAGATTTCAGAGAATGGTCCGTTGGAAGTAAGCGGAGATTTTCAATTAATTGATTCAGAAGGGAATGAATATCAGAAAAAAGCAAAAGTTTATCTTTGCAGATGCGGACTTTCCAATAAAAAACCCTTTTGTGATGGATCCCATAAAAGAGGTGGATTTGAGAGCAATCCAAGAGTATCAGGATAATAATTAAATAGGTTACATTAGGATGACATCACATGTGATGCCATTCTTTTTTATTTATAGAGAGCCTTTTTTAAAAAAAAGGGACAATCGGAGAGTTTGTCTTTAACCAATAAACCAAGCAATTAATATTATAGTAATAAAAGGCAGGTGAATAACATGTACTTGGTCGGCTTTTATTCCCCAAAGGCGAAATCAGGTGTAACGGAATTATCACTATCTATTTATCATTGGCTAAAATTGAATACTGATTTATCAGCTGCATTTATTTCATACGGGACACTAGAAAGAGAAGGTCTTTCTGAAGAGGTTATCCATGATTTTTCTAAATTGACACTAACAGAACAAAAACAAATTGTTAAAAAGATGAAGAAAGTATTCGATATTATTATCTATGATGCTTCGAGTCAGCTTTCTGAAGGAGTATTAAAGCTTTTGCCTATCGTGGACAGATTATTTGTAGTCGGTGAAGAAAATACGGATTTTGCCATCAAATTGCATCAAATCATTAAATTCAACAAAACCTTTGATAAGAGTGTTAAGAATTTTATCCAACATTTAAAAGGGAATCAGACATTTATTATCCGTGAAAATAAGGAAGGTCGTGTGATTGGCTTTAACTATTTAAAAAAAGAAACCAATGATATTGGCCAAATGGTTTATAGAGATTATGTGACACGGTATTTAGAAGAAAAGTTTATCGAAAAAAATGAAAAAATATATAAAAAGATAAAACAAATCCCAAAAGAGACATTGTTCCGCGGCTTATATGAACTAGGTATTGACTTTGAGAAAGCGTTGCTATTTCATGAATATGTTCTGCTGCGTGAAGCATTAGGACAAAATTATTACGAAGCACTTGAAAATCTTTTCCCGCTATTAATCAATTCAACGTTTGAAGAAATTCTAGAAAAATTTCAAAATGAAATCAAATTTATTGCTAAATTAAAACTAACTTGAAAAAGTCAGGACAATTCTCCTGACTTTTGCTATTTAAAAATACATAAGGAATGATGACAAATTTAGTAATTTCGGTATAATATTATCTGGTAGAACCTATCATTTTAGAAAATGGTTGAAGAATAAGCCTATTTCTATTACTATTTTTCTATAGAGCCAAAGTTGAAAGTGAGTGGACAGTATGGGTCGTAAATGGAACAATATTAAGGAAAAAAAAGCTTCAAAGGATGCAAATACAAGTCGTATTTATGCAAAATTTGGAGTTGAGATTTATGTAGCTGCGAGAAGGGGTGAACCAAACCCTGAATCGAATCAGGCTTTAAAATTCGTATTAGAACGTGCTAAAACGTATAATGTACCAAGACACATTATTGACCGTGCGATAGACAAAGCTAAAGGCGGTTCAGAAGAAAGCTATTCCGAACTTCGTTATGAAGGCTTTGGACCAAACGGTTCAATGGTCATCGTTGATGCCTTAACAAATAACGTGAACCGCACAGCTTCTGACGTTCGGGCTGCTTTCGGTAAAAATGGCGGAAACATGGGGGTCAGCGGATCTGTTGCTTATATGTTCGATGCTACAGCAGTTATTGGTCTTGAAGGAAAAACAGCTGATGAAGTTCTTGAGATTTTGATGGAAGCAGATGTAGACGTGCGTGATATTATCGAAGAAGATGAATCCGTAATCGTTTATGCAGAGCCAGACCAGTTTCATGCAGTGCAGGAAGCTTTTAAAAACGCAGGTATTACTGAATTTACAGTAGCTGAATTAACTATGCTCGCACAAAATGAAGTGACTCTTCCAGAGGATGCACAAGCAAAATTCGAAAAAATGATTGATGTATTGGAAGACTTAGAAGATGTCCAGCGAATTTACCACAATGTGGATTTAGGTGAATAGGGCTTGAAGTAGACCTTTGTATGAAACAAAGGTCTTTTTTTATAAAGGATGGTGTTTTAAATGAAGATAAAAATCCAGCAGCCTAAAATTCCAGAAGGCATAACATCTGCAGCATTCCATTCAACAGATGAATCCTACTACGAAATGTGTCTGATAAGTGATTGTTCTATTATGAATGAAGATATACATAGAATACGTTTTGAACAAGTCATTTTTAAAAATGTCACATTTGTAGATGTTTCTTTTAAAGGAATTGAATTAACAGACGTAATTTTTGATCACTGTGATTTATCGAATACGGACTTTAGAGATGGAAGTATTCATCGGGTTGAATTTAAAGATTCTAAAATATTGGGTCTTAATCTTTCAGACGCATCCCTTGGAAATGTTCTATTTCAAAACTGTAATGCAAATTTGATTTCCTTTGGATATTCAAAGCTTAAGCAGGTACACTTTGATACGTGTTCACTCCGAAGCGCTGATTATTATGAATCCAAATTTAGTAAGATAGCATTTAAGGACTGTGATTTAAATGATGCGAATTTTGAACAAACCCCTTTAAAAGGGATTGATTTAAGCAGCTGCACATTTGATACGATAAATGTATCTATGAAAGACTTAGCCGGGTGTGAGGTTACAGAACATCAAGCCTTAGGATTTGCACGGTTATTAGGTTTGATAATAAAATAACACTTAACGGGAGCAGTCTCATACGATTGCTCCCTCTTAAGGTCTTACTTAGCTCATTAATAATGAAGACAATACCAGTTGAGGTTGGCATGAAATAAAAACAAAATCGACACACTAATTAAAAAAAGGGGATATTTGAATGAAGCAGGCTCTTGACTCTAAAGTGCTTTCGGTATTAGAAGACAAAATTCAATTAATTAAAACAGAAAAGGGTGCCATTTATTTAGTTGGACCCATTAAGCTGCCAGTGAATTTATACAATGAAACGGTTGAATTCAAGTGGTATTGCTGGTTAAATTGTGACGAGGTTACGGAGGATTATGAAAGAATTATTGATAAATTATCCTCTTCTAACTTAGCTGAACTTCAGCAATCCAGTGTGTTAGTTTACGGAGATTTTGAGTATTCTGAGGAAGCAATTATCCGCATGCATTCCATTTGTCATACAGGTGATATTTTTGGAAGTAAAAGATGTGATTGCGGGTATCAGCTTAAACAATCCATGAAGATGATTAAGGAACATGGAACCGGAGCATTATTCTACCTGGCAAATCATGAGGGAAGAGGAATAGGTTTATTTAGTAAAGCAATGGCTTATGTTCTGCAAGAAAATGGCTATGACACCGTAGAAGCAAATGAAGGTCTTGGATTTGTAGATGACTCTAGAAACTATAGTGACGCCATACAAGTACTTAAGGCGATTCGTCAAAAACCTGTAACCTTAATGACCAATAATCCGAAAAAATTAAATGCCTTAAAAGAGGCTGGATTAGAAGTTTCAGGCAGACAGCCTTTATGGGGTGATGTATCTGAATATAATGAGAAATATTTACAGACTAAGATTAAAAAGTCCGGTCATCTAGAAGAAGATGAAGGGACTTGTCCAAATGACTAATCATGATTTTTATATGGATTTAGCCCTAAGTAATGCACAGGCAATGAAAGGACAAACAGATCCGAATCCGTTGGTAGGATCCGTCATTGTCAATGATAACCGGATCGTTGGAATTGGAACTCACTTGAAGGCGGGGGAGCCTCATGCTGAGATCCATGCGATACGAATGGCTGGGGAAAAAGCAAAAGGCGGTACCATATATGTAACCCTTGAGCCATGTTCTCATCACGGAAGAACAGGTCCTTGTGCTGTAGCCATTGTCGAGGCAGGAATCAAAAAGGTTGTGATTGCAACGCTTGATCCCAATCCAGTTGTCTCAGGGAATGGTGTGAAAATCCTCGAGGATGCTGGTATAGAAGTCGTGGTTGGCGTTCGTCAGGAAAAATCACAAAAAATGAATGAGGTTTTTAATAAATTCATTGTTGAAAAAACACCATTTGTAACGCTAAAAGCTGGAATTACATTAGATGGGAAAATTGCGACACATTCATTTGATAGTAAATGGATTACCTCTGAGGAAGCTCGGAAGGATGTGCATCATCTTCGGAATGAAAATATGGGGATTCTGGTTGGGGTTAATACAGTAATAAAGGATGATCCTGAACTTACTACTCGAATACCAAATGGCCGTAATCCTATCCGCATTGTTTTAGACTCTTCCTTGCGAATACCATTAGAATCTAAACTTATTACAGATAAGCTGGCAGAAACATGGATATTCACAGGTGAAAATTATGACATTGAAAAGCGTAAAGTACTCGAAAACTCTGGAGTTTCCGTTTTTAAAACGTCCGGAAGAAAGCATGTTAATCCAGCTGAAGTCCTACAAATACTAGGTGAAAAATTAGTTTCCTCCGTTTTAATTGAAGGAGGAGGGACCATCAACTGGGCATTTTTAGAGAAAAAGTTAATCGATAAGGTCGTCCTTTATGTTGCTCCAAAAATCATTGGCGGTCATAACTCTCCGTCATTCCTAGCAGGAGCTGGTTTTGATAAAGTGAGAGACGCAGTTCATTTATCAAATCTTTCACTACAGCAAATTGGCAGCGATTATAAAATTACTGGATACCCAACCTACTCACATAAGGGGCTTTAAAATGAAATTTGGTTTTGATATTGATGATACATTAATCAACTTAAGAGAGCATGCATTCACAATATATAATAAAAGGTTAAACAAAAATGTACCTTCTGAAGTTTTTCACGAGTTAAAAAGGGTTGAAATTCATGAGCCCTTTGGATTAAGTGATGAAGAGGGAAACAAAATGTGGAAAACATCGTTAGAAGAGATTTATTACACCGACTGTCCTCCATTTCCAAACGCGGTTGAAACCTTACAGGAACTAGATAAAAACGGGCACGAAATTTATTACATAACCGCTCGGCCAAAAGATCATGGTGAACGTACAAAAGAGTGGATGAAGGAAAGAGGCTTCCCTGTTCGTGATGACCATTTTTTCTATGGAATGCAGGATCACGAAAAGGTGCAAATAATCAAGGAATTAAAGCTAGACTATTATTTTGACGATAAAGCGGAAGTATTAGATACTCTTTCTCAAGATTCACTAAACGTATATGTAAGGGACCAGTCGTATAATCGACACTTGAAATATCCTCGTATCCAAGATTGGACTGAATTAAAAGAAGTTTTAAAACGTGAGCTTGAGTAATGGTAAACAGGAGGGATAGCCCCTTCTGTTTTTTCGTTTTCACAGCTTCAGGTAGAAAACAAGCGTAACAAGGAGTAAATCAAAAGGAAAGGAAATTGAGTGCGTTTACATTCAATTTCACAAATTTGTCACAATCTATTATACTATGTTTTGTTCACAACGGCCCTGACTTTCATGAGAGTTGAAAGTCATCAATAAATGAAAAAATTGAAAAGAGGTGCTTCATGAAAAGTTACACATTGAAGGAACAATGGTTTGGCAATATCAAAGGAGATATCCTATCTGGAATTGTGGTGGCAATGGCATTAATTCCAGAAGCAATTGCCTTCTCCCTTATTGCTGGTGTTGACCCTATGATTGGTTTATATGCCTCCTTTTGTATTGCAGTCGTGATTGCCTTTGTAGGTGGCAGACCAGGAATGATATCGGCAGCAACAGGTGCAACTGCCTTAGTAATGGTGACGTTAGTGGCAGACTACGGGTTACAATACTTACTTGCTGCAACTATTCTAACTGGTATAATTCAAATTGTAATGGGTGTTCTTAAATTAGGAAAATTAATGAAATTTGTCCCACGTTCGGTAATGACTGGGTTCGTAAACGCATTAGCAATCCTAATTTTTTCTGCGCAATTAACTCATTTTGTTGGTGAAACTTGGGTAATGTATGCAATGGTGGCGGGAGCTTTAGCCATTATCTATATTTTTCCGCGTTTTACTAAAGTTGTTCCTTCTCCATTAGTTGCGATAATCACGATCACTGTTATTGCCGTAATGACGGGTAGTGGAGTACGTACAATTGGCGATATGGGGGAATTAACACAGACTTTGCCATTTTTCTTAATCCCTGATATTCCATTTAATTTCGAAACACTAAAGATCATTTTCCCTTATTCACTTTCGATTGCAATTGTTGGATTAGTGGAATCCTTATTAACGGCTTCGATTGTGGATGATATGACAGATACAACCAGTGACAAAAACAAGGAAGCAAGAGGACAGGGGATTGCCAACATTGTTTCAGGATTTTTCGGCGGTATGGCAGGCTGTGCGATGATTGGGCAATCTGTCATTAACGTGAAATCAGGCGGTCGAGGCCGACTATCCGCCTTAGTTGCTGGTGTCTTTTTAATGGTATTAATTATTCTTTTAAATGATTTCTTAATTCAAATTCCAATGGCAGCATTAGTTGGAGTTATGTTTATGGTTTCCATTGGAACATTTGATTGGTCATCGATTAAAAACATTCATAAGACTCCAATCTCTGACACGATTGTAATGATTGCAACGGTTGGTACTGTACTGATGACACATGATTTATCAAAAGGAGTTCTAGTAGGAATTCTATTAAGTGCTATTTTCTTTGCCTCTAAGATTTCTAAAGTGAAGGTAACAACTCTAGCTTCCAAAGGAGCTCATAAAAAAGTATATCGAGTGTCTGGACAATTATTTTTTGCATCCGTTTCAGAATTTGTTGAGAGCTTTAACTACAACGACCAGGTATCTGAGGTAGCAATAGATTTAACACAAGCCCATCTATGGGATGATTCAGCTGTTGGTGCTATCGACAAGGTAATTCTTAAATATCATCAGAATGGAATTAAGGTTCAGTTAATTGGTCTTAATAATGAGAGTAATAAGTTGATAGAAAAGCTGGCGGTGCATAACAAGCCAGGAGGTTTGGAAAAAGCGGTCGGACATTAATCATAGAGATAAACACGCTGAAAACGAAATCAGCGTGTTTTTTTATTTATTTAAGTATTCACAAAGAATTCATATTTTTCAATTATTACATCGTTCTAATTCGACACAAACAGATTGTATTTGTTGCTTGCTATACATGATTTTTTGTTTATTTTAGTAAGTGAAAAAGAATTGCGTCGAATAACCGTTTTACCCGTCGCAAAGTATTGATATTTACCTGTTAATTACGGTGCTACAATGAGGGCATATAAGAGATACATAATGAATTTTAAAGTGAAAGAGGAGGTTCAAATGTCAAAAAAGAAATGCATTGCCATGTTGTTAGCTGGTGGAAAGGGAACCCGTCTTAAGGAATTAACACAGAACTTAGCAAAACCAGCAGTTCCATTTGGAGGAAAGTACCGGATTATTGATTTTGCACTTAGTAATTGTAAAAACTCTAGCATCGATACCGTTGGAGTTCTCACACAATATAAACAAGAAAGTCTCCAAAATTACATTGAAGATGGGGAGAAATGGGGATTAAAAAATAAAATAGGCGGTATTGCCATCCTTCAGCCAAATCAAAATGATGATGAAGAGATCCGCTATGAAGGTACCGCACATGCTGTTTTCGAAAACCTCCGCTATATAGAAAGCCAGAATCCAGAGTATGTGCTCATACTTTCCGGTGACCACATTTATAAAATGGATTATAGTCATCTGGTTAATGAACATATGCAATCTGGGGCGGATGCCACCATTTCAGTTATTAAAGTCCCTTGGAGTGAGGCCGACAGATTCGGAATCATGAATATTGATCCTGCTTCAAATAGGATAATAGAGTTTGAAGAAAAGCCAGTACAGCCAAAGTCAAATTTAGCTTCTATGGGTATATACTTATTTAATTGGCCGGTATTAAAGAAATATCTAGTAAAAGAAGAAAACAATCCAATTTCTTCTAAGGATTTTGGGAAGGATGTTATTCCAGCTATGATTCGTGAAAACTGTCACTTACATGCATACCATTTCAATGGGTATTGGAAGGATGTCGGAACGGTTCAAAGTTTTTGGGAAGCACATATGGATCTACTTTCTGTAAATACGAATCCGATCTTAAAAAATGAGGAATGGATCATTTATACAAATGGGATAAGCCATCCACCGATGTATCTAGATGGAAAAGCCTCCTTACATCAGGCCATAATTAGTGAAGGCTGTAAAGTTTATGGGGAGGTAGAGAATTCTGTATTGTTTTATAGAGTGACAGTGGGCAAAGGTGCAAGGATCAAGGATTCCGTTATTTTACCCAATACGGTGATAGGTGAAAATGCAGTAATTAACCGTGCAGTTGTAGGAAGTGGAAGTATTATTTCAGCCAACGCGGCAGTGGGGGATTCTAAGCCATTTGGTGAAATTACGTTAGTAGGTGACAATCAAACCATTCAACCACTGGTTTATAAATAGTTTTTATGTTCAATCTTTTCCCATACTCAACACTAAAGTTTTAAATAAAAAATAAGCGGTCACCCTATTTTTTTAGGGTAATCGCTTTTTAATTTATCCTAATAACTTACTTCACGGGCATCAGAGGGCTGTTCTGATTCCTGCTCAACTCCTTTTTCCTTCTTCACGGGCATCAGAGGGCGGTTCTGATTCCCGCTCAACCCTATTTTGCTTCTTCATAGGCATCAGACACCCAATCTGATTCTACACAAACCCTTTTTCCCTCTAGTTATAAATATTTATTGACTAGGATGGATATTTGTTATAAAATTATCTCAAATTCGAGATATAATCCGACTTATTTTTTTGCTTTTATATCTTGAATTCGAGATAATATATAAATCTTTTAATAGACAGAGGAATATGGGCAAAATAAGACATCACTGCATTTATGTCTCGTCAATCGAAAAAAATATTAGTAATTCATCCATGTTAAAGGAGTTTTTATAATGATCAAAAAAACAATGGGTATTCACCATATCACGGCAATTGTCGGACATCCACAAGAGAATGTTGATTTCTACGCGGGGGTCTTAGGGCTTCGCTTGGTAAAACAAACCGTAAACTTTGATGATCCTGGAACATACCACCTGTACTTTGGGAATGAAGGGGGAAAACCAGGGACGATCATTACTTTTTTCCCTTGGGCAGGTGCACGTCAAGGTAAAATCGGTGACGGTCAAGTAGGTGTGACTTCATATGTGGTGCCTAAAGGTTCACTTGACTTTTGGAAAAATAGACTAGAAAAGTTTAACGTCACATATTCAGAAATGAATCGTTTTGGTGAGTTATATTTAGTTTTTGATGATCCACATGGTCTTCATTTAGAAATTGTTGAAAGAGAGGATGGAGAAGCAAATCCGTGGAAGTTTGGTGATGTAACACCTGATGTTGCCATCAAAGGGTTTGGTGGAGCAACGTTATTATCATCACAACCTGAAAAGACAGCAGACGCGTTAGAAAATGTAATGGGCCTTGAGCGTATCGGGACAGAAGGTGACTTTGTACGTTTTCGTTCTTCCGCTGACATTGGAAATATAATTGATCTTAAATTAACTCCTATGGGTAGAGGACAAATGGGCGTTGGTACCGTTCATCATATCGCATGGAGAGCGATTGATGACCAAGATCAACTAGATTGGAAAAAGTACGTTTCCGCAAATGGCTATGGTGTTACACCGGTACAGGACAGAAATTATTTTAATGCGATTTACTTTAGGGAGCATGGTGAAATCCTTTTTGAAATTGCAACCGATCCACCAGGATTTGCTCATGACGAAACACACGAAACGATGGGTGAGAATTTAATGCTGCCTGAACAATATGAGCAACATAGAGGACAAATTGAACAAGGTTTGCTACCATTCCATGTAAGAAAATTAGACTAAGAGGAGTGATTTCTCATGCTTGCGATTGATCCTGCCAACAACGACGAAAGGGAAAATTATAAATTGTTAATTGGCAGTATTATTCCCAGACCCATCGCCTTTGTTACTACTATGAATGATGAGGGGATAATAAATGGTGCGCCGTTTAGTTACTTTAATATTGTCTCATCCAATCCGCCTATGATTTCTTTATCGATTCAACGCTCAAAGGGAAGGCAAAAGGATACTGCACGTAATATCCTCCATACAAAAGAGTTTGTCATCCATATTGTTGACGAAGATAACGTTGAAAAGATAAATAAAACTGCTGCTAGTCTGCGGCCAAATGAAAGTGAGATTGATTTAGCAAACCTCACACTAGCAAAGAGCGTAAAAATATCAGTGCCTGGTGTATCGGAATCAAAAATCCGGATGGAATGTACCTTAGAACATTCGTTAGAATTAGGGGAACAGACTTCTCCTGGATGTGATTTAATCATAGGTAAAGTCGTTCAATTTCATATTGAGGATGAAATATATGAAAAGGGTAGAATTGATCCAGCAGGATTGGGAGCTGTTAGCCGATTAGCTGGTACGAATTATGCAAAAATTGGTGAGATATTTTCAATGAAAAGACCTAAATGATTTTGGAGGGGTAAAGTTATGAAACACATATTTAATAAGGGAAAAGATTCAGCAAAACCAACGTTTCTTATGCTTCATGGTACAGGTGGAAATGAATTAGACCTGTTGCCGCTAGCAGGAATGATAGATGATGAAGCTTCTGTTTTAAGCGTCCGGGGAAATGTCTTAGAAAATGGAATGCCACGTTTCTTCCGAAGATTAGCAGAAGGAGTATTTGATGAAGAAGATCTAATTTTTCGAACCAAAGAGTTAAACGAATTCCTAGATGAGGCTGCTGTAAAATATGATTTTGATCGTGAGAACATCATCGCAATCGGTTACTCTAATGGAGCTAATATAGCTGCTAGTTTACTGTTCCATTATCAAAATGCTTTAAAGGGTGCGATTTTGCATCATCCAATGGTACCGAGACATGGCATTGAACTTCCTGATTTAACTGGTAAGCATGTATTTATTGCTGCAGGAACAAACGACCCCATTTGTCCATCTACGGAATCAGAAGAGTTACAATCATTATTAGAGAAAGCCAATGCTGACGTTTCGCTGCATTGGGAGCATCGAGGTCATCAATTGACCAAAGAAGAAGTAGAAGCAGCTGCAGACTGGTATCGAAAACTATAAAGTTAAAAAGCTAATCAAACTGATTAGCTTTTTATTTTTCCTTTAAAAATGATTGAATATCATTTGATATAATGGCAGTATCCCACGGGTACCAAAAGTAGCTGGTTCCGTCAAACTGCACGTCAAATTTGTAAGCAATGGGTTCATTAGTATACATAACGATTTGGTAAAAGTCCGGGTCACCTTTTGACATATTAGGTTGAAAATTGGGTGATTCTTCACTATTCTGTAATAGCTTAAGCAGGCGATTAAGCTCTTCATGATTTGTATAATTACCTAGTAGTTTATTACCTTCAGCGGTATAGGGTTGATAAATCTCCACTTTGTTCACTCTATCCTTGTCTAAATCCTTGAAATTCCATTGATTTTCAGATTCATGAGAGCGATATACTTTATACCCATTAATTTGATTAGCATCCTTTACGGCAATTAAATTTGTTTGTCCCTTGATTGTGAAAATCTCTGTTCCTTTATCATGAAAGGCAGCATCACCATTCCGGATTTTATAATTTGGGTTTGTCACGTTATCAGCAACTTTATATTTAACAGTACCGAGTTTTTCTCCTATATATTCTTCATTCGCTATAACACCGGAATAAATACCATTGTATTCGATACCATCCCATTTAATAAAGTCAACCCAATCAATGACTGAATGACCGTCAAATGGTGTGGTACGGCAGCCCGTTAATACAAACAACAGGAAAATAAAGAGACCCCATTTTTTCATTTAATCCCTCCTATTTAGTTAGACGTATCATTCTATTAATGGTTCCACTTTTAGGTTATATTCTTTTAACAACACAGAAGCCACAATCTAGTTGATTGTGGCTTCTGTGTTGTTATTTTATTTTGTTGTATTCCTTTTTTATTTCTTCCACTGTTTTATCAATTTGTTCTCCCCAGTGATCATTTACCGTTTTAAAAACGACCTTCCCATCCTGGTCCAGCATCCCATAGCCTCTATACGCAACATCACCATTTTTCATACCCATGAAATCAATTAATTCCAGATCGGGATCAGAAACAAAGGAGAGGCTTTTGCCATAAATCCCTTCTAATTCTTTATATAATTGAAGTTGTTCCTCGGGTAAATCTTTGCTAAGTACATACATTTCTACATCCATGCCTGCTAATTTATCAATATTTTCATGCAACTCAACTAGTTGCTGATGGCAGAGGCCTCAGGTATAAGAAGTAATGAAGAAGAAGACTGTTGGTTTTTCCAATGGAAACGTAATTTCCTTATTATCCTGGTTATGTAATGTGATTGGCTCGCTAAGTGTCTTTTGACCACATGCCGTTAATAGCAGCATAGAGAGAAGGAAAAAGACTAATTTTTTTGATTTCATGCTGATCTCCTTACATTTTAGAATGTTCATTAACTACTTAATTGTAGTGTAAACTTTTTCATCAATCAAATAATTGTGCTTATGGGTATTTATATAAATAAAAAACCAGACTGGAATTCCCCATTCTGGTTTTTATTGTTTATTTTTTTTCTGCAAGCCACGAAGCAACGGCATCTGCGTCATCGCCCTTAAGTAATCCCCCAGGCATACCGCCTTTACCATTTTCAATAATACCTAGAATTTCATCTTTGGAGTATTGTGAGCCTATTTTATCTAAGTCAGGAGCTCCTCCACTTTTTAAATCTCCACCATGACAAGAAGAACAGCTCTGTTGAAATAGAGCCTCACCATTTCCTGCATCAGCCGTTTGTTCTTGTTCATCTCCAGCTTGTTCCTCTGTAGTAGTTGTATCTTGTTCCGATTCATCATTACCGCCTCCGCATGCCGTAATGAAGCCTAGAAAAGCAATACAAATGATACCATAGAGCAATTTTTTCATTTTGTTCACCTCCAGTTACTAGTAGGTTTTCTTATATGGGAGACGAATATTCTGCAAAAACACCAAATTATGAATAAGATATTATAAAAACATTCAAACAATTGTTTGACCATTAGCAGAATAATTGTATATACTAATAATCAAATGATTGTTTGAATGAGGAGGGGGATTTGTTGAAGCATGATGATATATGTGAAATAACCTGTGTAGATGATGTAAAAGTAAAACGAGTAAAAGAATCGCTTGCACAGAAAAATACAATGTCTGTTTCACAAATATTTAAAGCATTATCGGATGACACTAGAATTAAGATTGCCTATGCCTTAAGTGAAGAAGATGAATTATGCGTATGTGATGTAGCAAATATTGTTAGAAGCACAACCGCAACCGCGTCTCATCATTTACGCCTTTTGCGGAATTTAGGTTTAGCAAAATATCGTAAAGAAGGTAAGTTAGTGTTTTACTCATTAGATGATGAACATGTAAGACAACTGATTCAAATTGCCTTTGCTCACCAAATGGAGGGGAAAGCACATGAATAATGCGTTAGAAAAAACAACTGATAAAACAGTTTATCGAGTTCAGGGATTCACCTGAGCAGGCTGTGCGACTAAGTTCGAAAAGAACGTAAAACACCTGGATGGTGTTTCAGATGCAAGTGTAAATTTCGGTGCTGCAAAACTTACCGTTTATGGTCATACCACCATAGAGGAAATAGAAAAGGCAGGGGCCTTTGAAAATATTAAAGTTGTTCCTGAAAAACAAAAAATAGAAGAGAAAAAGATCCCTTTCTTCCAAAAACATTCAACTGTCATCGTTTCTTTTGTTTTCTTACTCATTGCATGGTTTTTAGGGCAGCTGAATGGGGAGGAGAGTTTCCTCTCGATTTTAGCGTACGGGGCATCAATCTTAATTGGCGGTTATCGATTATTTAAAACAGGGATAAAGAATTTATTTCAGTTAGAATTTGATATGAAGACTTTAATGACCATCGCTGTCATTGGTGCTGCTTTTATTGGAGAATGGGGTGAAGGCGCTACTGTTGTAATTCTATTTGCCATAAGCGAAGCGCTTGAATCGTATTCAATGGATAAAGCACGGCAATCGATTCGATTATTGATGGATATCGCTCCAAACGAAGCATTGATTCGAAGAGGAAATAAAGAGTTCACTGTAGAAGTTGACGATATTCAAGTTGGCGACATCATGATTGTAAAACCAGGGCAAAAAATAGCCATGGACGGGATTGTGGTTAAGGGGTTATCTGCAGTAAATCAGGCTGCCATCACTGGTGAATCTGTCCCCGTTACAAAAGCTATCGATGATGAAGTCTTTGCTGGAACGTTAAATGGAGAAGGGTTACTAGAAGTTAAAGTAACCAAACATGTTGACGATACAACCATTTCCAAAATCATTCATTTAGTTGAGGAAGCCCAAGCGGAAAGAGCTCCGTCTCAAGCATTTGTTGACCGATTTGCAAAGTACTATACCCCTATTATTATGCTTATAGCATTAGGCGTAGCGGTCATACCTCCTCTGTTTTTTGGAGAGGATTGGGATAAATGGATTTATCAAGGTTTAGCCGCTCTAGTGGTCGGATGTCCCTGTGCATTGGTTATATCTACACCTGTCGCCATCGTAACGGCAATAGGAAATGCAGCTCGTCACGGTGTGCTAATAAAAGGCGGAATCCATCTAGAGGAAATGGGAGCAATAAAAGCCATTGCCTTTGATAAAACAGGAACACTAACGGAAGGAATTCCGGTTGTTACTGATTATCTGCCGCTGGATCATACAGATGCCAATGAAGTATTAGCCATTATTGCAGCTTTAGAAAAGAGTTCCCAACATCCATTGGCTTCAGCTATTATGAAAAAAGCAGAACAGGAAAAGCTGCCTTACCAAGAACTTGAGATAGAAGACTTTACTTCTATAACTGGTAAGGGAATTAAGGGTAGAGTTAAAGGATGGACCTATTTTGTAGGAAGTCCAAATTTATTTGATGAAATTTTAATGGATGGAATTCCATCAAATATAAAAAATACCATTACAGATCTTCAAAATAAAGGTAAAACGGTCATGGTTGTTGGTACTGAAACAGAAATTTTAGCACTCCTGGCGGTTGCGGATGAAGTTAGAGGAAACAGTAAATCCGTCATAAAGAAACTTCACTCTTTAGGTATTCATGAAACCGTCATGCTAACAGGTGATAATACGGGAACAGCAAATGCAATCGGAAATGAAGTTGGAGTATCAAACATTAAAGCCGAACTCCTGCCTCAGGATAAATTGGCCTTTATTAAAGAATTAAGAAACAAATATAATCGTGTGGCAATGGTTGGAGATGGTGTAAATGACGCTCCAGCATTGGCTGCGTCTACAGTTGGGATTGCAATGGGCGGGGCAGGAACTGATACTGCACTTGAAACAGCCGATATTGCTTTAATGGCCGATGACTTAGGTAAACTTCCATTTACGTTAAAACTCAGCAGAAAAGCTTTAACTATTATTAAGCAAAACATTACATTCTCATTAGGGATAAAACTGATTGCATTACTTTTAGTCATACCAGGCTGGTTAACTCTTTGGATTGCAATTTTTGCCGATATGGGTGCAACCCTGATTGTCACCTTAAATGGTTTAAGACTTTTAAGAGTAAAAGATAAATAAAAACAAGGCTTCCCATAAAACCTGGGAAGCCTTGTTCACTTTTAAATTTCTTTCGAGGAAACAGGTAAAAAAAGTTTTATTCCGCGTTTACTAAAGGGTAAGAATTTTAGATCTACAATCAAATGACTTATGTATCCAATTAGACAGGTATAGTATACACCATCTATCCCGAGGGATTCTTCTAATTTGAAGGCAATCAGCCCAAAGTACAAAACCCCCAAAATAGAATGGGTATAGCTTCGGTGTGAAACCCAAGAAGCAATGATGATATAGATACCAAATAGGATTAACCAACTTTCAGCTTGGGAGAAGCCAACACCTATGACACCAATTCCTGTAATGGTCAACATATGCTTTTGTTTGATAATAGCTGATACAGCCATCATTCCTAATCCAATACTAATTCCAATCCATTTTTCTTTTGACGTTCCTTCATAAAAGCTATAAATGATCATTAGAATTCCAATCAACTGTGCTGCGGTTGTAATTACCTTATGGGACAATGTGATTTTATCACGTAGTTTTCCATCAATGTCGAGATCAGGAACTAAACCTGAAATCCCTCCTAATCCTACTAAAAAAAGTGTTGTCATAGGATTAGTATCAAAGGTGTTTGCCACTATAAAACCCGTTGCAGCACCAATTGCTGTATGTGCTGTTCCATTCAATTTCGTTTCACCTCTAAATAATATACTATGTATTTGATAAAGCACTACACAGATAGTAATTTTACCACAAAACATTTGTTCTGTTTAGTAAAAAGTTGAAAATAAAAAAAATTGAAGACCCTATAAACATGGCTCTGTTAATACTGAATGTTGATCTCACCGTGTTTGGAAAAATAAGCGGAGTTTTTCCGTTTAAATTGGGAAATACCCCTATTTCCTTAAAAATAGGCGGAGAAAGTCCGCTTATTGTATTCAAATCCTTGGAAATGGTCTTATCTAAAGCAGTTAAGCGGAATATCTCCGCTTATAGCTGCTTCTTAAGGTCCCTTTATAAACAATAGCCGGAGATTCTCCGCCTATGAATTCTCAACCCTACACGAAAATCAACAATGAATAATAACAGAGCCAAACACATAAAAAAAAACCGTCGAAGTAACTCGACAGTTTCTTATGGTTCATTCTTAGCATTTTCATCCCAATAACGGACACTTTCGGTTTTAGCTGTGGGATCCCTTTTAACAACATTTCCTTTTTCATCGTAATAAACTTCGTATTCCTGATAGATTTCTACGTAATACCCATCCATCATTTGAACACTATCAAGCCTATTCTCCAAAACCGGCACATCAGTTGGCGGTTCTACATCTACTGGCTGTGCCACTGCTGGTTCACTAATAGTTGAGTAGGAATAGCCGCTATGGATAAATGAATACGGTGAATCAAGATAGGCTACGAGTGCAACAATGATACACAGGAATAAAAGTGTTTTGAAATGAGAGAGTGTTTTCATTCATCTCGACTCCTTTAACAAGTACATCCTCGTAACCTATCTTATGCATGTCCCTTTGACATATGCTAGTTTGTTTTTAAAACGTAAGCTTTTGAACGATAGAATTGATACAACACAAAGGCTAATATTGAAATAATGGCTCCAGATATATAAGGTAAGCCAATGGAAAGAGAAAATAACCATCCTCCAAGTGGCGGCCCAACGATTCTGCCTAATGAATCAAAAGAAGAAAGCAGTCCTGTTGCGCTTCCGTGGCCAGAATCTGTTGTTTTGGTTAATAGGGAAGAGACACTTGGACGAATTACGCCGTTACCTATACCAAAGATGGATAAAAATACTGCAGCTGTTGTAAAGCTGTCTACCAGCAGTATGAGGGAAAAACCAATGGCTGATACAATGATTCCGCCTTGAATGACTTTACCTTCACCGTATTTTTTCGTTAATCTTCCAACTAAACCACCCTGTACCAATGCACCAGCAAACCCCATAATCATGAATATATAACCTAACTGAACAGCTCCTAATCCTGCTTTTTGGGCTGCAAAATAGGCGAATGTAGCTTCTAATCCAGATAATGAAAGAGAAATTAACAATTGTAATAAAAATAATATCGAAGCAGGGCCAGAAAATGCCTTCCATCGCGAAACGTTATTACTTTGATTATTTTCTGTATTATTTTTCTGTAGTGATTCTTTTAAGAAAAAGTAAATAATGACTAGTGTAATCAGGGAGGATGCTCCAGCCAAGTAAAATGGCATGCTCATGCTTGATTCTGAAAATATTCCACCGATAGCTGGACCGAACACAAATCCTAGTCCAACTGCTGCTCCTATAATCCCCATACCTTTCCCACGATTTTCCGGAGTCGTAATATCTGCTACATAGGCCATCGCAGTTGGCATATTGGCTGAAGATAGTACTCCGCCTATGATACGGGCTGCAAATAACATCCAAAGCTCAGTAGACATTGCTTGTATAAAGAATGATAATGATAATCCAGCAATTCCAATCATCATAATCGGCTTACGGCCGATCCTGTCAGATAATTTACCCCAAAATGGTGCGAAAATGAGCTGCATCAACGAGTAAACAGCCATTAAAAATCCTAGTTGAGTAGGCGTTGCCCCCATTTCCTCCGCATAAAAAGGAAGAACAGGGATGATGATTCCAAAACCAATCATCACTAAAAACATGACTAAAAATAATATAGGTAAAGCTCTTTTTGTTTCCAAATACTCCAACTCCTAAATAATCTGTACAGTTCAAATCCTTATGTATAATATTGATACAAATTTTGGCTGCTATGCTTAGGATAATAGAAAACATCAATCCAATACAAGCATTTCAATTTTTTATTTCATATAATTTTGTAAAATAGTAAAAAGGGGTCAAATAAGTCGGTATCACAAAAGCAGCTACATGCTATCAACTGCTAGCATGTATATAGCAGCTGATAGTCCATAAAAAAGCACAAGCCTTTAGGACCTGTGCTCTTATTTTACTGCTTTCCTAGTGGTTTCCGATGCAAAATCTGCAATGATGACGAGAATCATATAACAAAGTAATAATAAGGTAATTTGTGTATAATCAAAATAGCTCATGGCGAGCTTAAAGTCCATTCCCAAACCGCCTGCACCGACAAACCCAACCACGATTGTAGTTCTCATAATAACTTCCCATCTATATAGAATATAGGTAAGAAATCTTGGCAGAACAATGGGTAGTATTCCATAAAAAAGGATTTCAATTTTTGAAGCACCTGCAGTTGCTAGGTTCCTAATTGGCCTAGGATCCATATCTTCAACAACCTCTGCCCAGAGTTTACCAAGAATACCAAAGTTATGCAGGGCAAGGGCCAATGCACCTGGCAAGAGTCCTGGTTTGAATATAAAGATTATCATCATCGCCCATACTAGTTCTGGTACGGATCTTGAAAAGATATAGAGCAGGCGGATTACACCAAAAAGAATTCTGTTGTACCAATTCTTTTTTAGGGTGAGACTTCCATTGGCTATGTTTCTAGCTGCTGGAATGACCGTAATAAAGGCAACAATGGTTGCAAAACCAATCGCCATGATACTCATTTCAAGGGTTTCTAAGGTCAGCTTCAAGGCTGTTATCCAGCTCTCACCATTAAGGAACGCTGGGTTTTCTTGATTGATTCCAAGTAGTCCACCGAAAAACTTACTAGCATATTCCAAATTTTTCTGTGATAATAACTCTCCTAATTTAGCTTGTTCACCAATTGTTATATATAACCAGGAAGCAGCAATTAAAAGAAGGGCAAAAAATACAGAAAACCATCCAGATTTCAGTCCTTTTTTCCGTTTATGGTCTGTTAACCCTTTACGGACTAAATTACTCCAGCCATCAACAAAAATTACGAGTGCAATCAGGAAAAAGACAAAGGTCCAAACGGAAGCATACTTCAAATCAGCAAGTGCTAATTGAATTTGAAAACCAAGTCCGCCAAGTCCAACAAAGCTCATAATTGCTGAGGAACGAATCGCACATTCAAAGCGGTACATCGTGTAACTAATGAAATCAGCCCAAACCAAGGGCAGGTATCCATAAATTAGTGTTTGCAGGCGGGTAGAACCGGCTGCTTTTAAAGCGAGGATTGGCTGTTCTGGAACATCATTTAACATATCTGCAAATATCCTGCCTAGAATGCCGCCATAAGGAATTGCAAGTGCCAGGATTGCAGCAAAAGGAGATAGTCCAACCGCAGCCACAAAAAGCCAGGCCCAAATTAATTCATGAATGGAACGGGTAAAACCTAATACACCTCGAAAAAAAACTTTGGAAATGATACGTGAAAACCTGCTTGAAGTTAATGTTCCAGATGCGAGTACACCAACAATAAAAGCATACACAATGGCAAGCGACATCCCAGCAATTGCGTACGCAAGTGTAATCCAAGCCGATTCTAACCCCACTAATAAAATGCTAGGTTCTAAATTTGGCTTTAGTAACCCTTCAACTATTTGCAGCATTGTAGGAATTCCACCCGTATGAAAAAGCTCGGAATTCCAATGGATGGAGGTAAGGCTCCATATAAAAATAGCCGTCAACAGTAAAGTAAGAATGAATCTTTTATGCAATCGGAGGGAGGGGTATAGCTTTGTCATTTTATCCCTGCTCCTTTAGTTGATATAGCTCTTTTAATAGCTCATCACTTACTTTTTCTGTTGGCAAATCAAACATTATTTCACCATTTTTGAGTGAAATGATTCTCGTAAAGTATTTCCTAGCATATTCAACTGAATGCAGACTAGCAAGTAATGTTTGATTCTCCTCTGCAACAATCTTTGTCAGCATAGCAAGGACATCATCTGCCCTTGCAGGGTCGAGAGAGGCTACAGGTTCATCTGCAAGAATGATTTCTGGATTCTGTACCATTAATCTTGCCATAGCCACACGCTGTTGTTCTCCTCCTGATAGTGTTGCCGTTATTTCGTATAGTTTATCTGCTAACCCGACTCTATCAAGTGCTTTTAAGGCTATTTCTTTTTCCTTAGGGACAAGCAGGGATAATAACGACTTAATTAAACTCCACTCAGATAGTTTTCCAGCGAGTACATTATGGATAACAGCAAGAGGACCAATTAAATCAAACTGCTGGCGAATGACACCTATCTTCTTAGCAAACCTTTTTCCTCGTTTATATTCTTTGAGCGGTTTACTATCAATGAGGAGTTCACCATTCTCAAGAGATTCAATACCCGCAATAGAATTCAATAAAGTCGTTTTGCCGGCACCGCTTGGTCCAATTAAAGCAACCAATTCACCTTGTTTAATAGAAAAAGAAAGGGAAGATAAGGCTATCTTCCGCTCAAAATGTTTTGATATATTTTTTGCTTCAATCATCGTTTTGGATGACATGTTCCAACACCTACTACTTAATAATCTTTAATTCTTTCGCAACTTGTTCGATCTTTTCATAGTTATCATTTTTTGTTTCAATAAACTTATCCGTTTGGAATAAATCAGTAATCTCAGTTGAGTCCCCAGGCATAGTAAGCAGGGATTCTTTTACTTTTTGCTTCGCGTCACTGCCAAACACTTCTTCCACATTGCTATTGATGGTCCAGTTATAGTCATAATAATCTGGAGTTGTATAGAATACTTTCACTTTGTTTGTATCAACTTTTCCTTCTTTAACAGCAGCTTCCCAAACAGAAATGTTTAGCGCGCCAGCTTGGTAAGATCCAGATTCGATTAACTTGTAGGTTGTATCATGAGAGCCTGAGAAGTTAGGCTTTCCATTAAAGTCAGTATTCGCATCAATGCCTTCTTCAGATAAGAAATAACGCGGCATTAAATGTCCTGAGGTAGAGCTTTCACTGCCAAATGTGAAGGATTTTCCTTTTAAATCAGCTAATGTATTTATACCTGAGCCTTCCTGCGTAATGAATACAGATTTGAACTCAGCGTCACGCGGCCGTTGAACAATCGATTCTGCTTCAGGCACAAGGTTTCTTGCTTGAACACTAGTTAAACCGCCAAACCATGCTAAATGAATTTCACCACGTTGGAATCCTGTAACTAACGCTGCATAATCAACAGAAGGGACATATTCAACCTTCAACCCTGTTGCTTCACTTAATTCCTTAGCAACCGCGTCCATACCGGTTTGAAGGAAAGATGCATTTTGATCTGGTATGGCACCAATTTTAAATACTTCCTCCGTTTTCTTATCTTTTTTATCGTCTTTTTCTTCATTTGTTTTATCATCAGTTTGCCCACAAGCTGCTAATGAAAAAACAAGCATAAATAAAATAATACCAGATAACACTTTCTTCATAAAACTATCCACCTCAAGTATTTTGTAGTTTATCACTGTAAGTATGACCTTGCCTCCTTGATTATAATGAATAGTATCATTCTATTAAATTCATTTTATCTATTATACAAATAGATATTAATCTATATTTTCTATAGGAAAATAATAGGTTAATGGGACTAAACCCTTGGAAATAAAGAAAATCTCCCGCCCAAAAGCGGGAGAAGATGTTTTTTAGGAGTTTATCGTTTGTGACCATTCTTCGACATTCCGTAATTTGAATACCCATTCCTTCTTTTATTAAGATTTCATGGAATCACGGTCCACTGCTTGAGGGGGTTGTTCCATCCATCCTTCATCAATAAATATCTTGGCACCATCTTGTACATAAAGCCCTATATCCAATAAAAACTTGCTGTACATTGCACCAATATCATGCCGCCCATTAAGTGATGAAGCATTCGCATATGACCTGATTTTCATGCTGAACATATCTATTTTATGAAACATCATCAATTTATCTGAAAATGGAGCAAATGTTGAGTTTTCCACTAAGTCATCCAACAATGGATGTGCAGGTAAATCTTCATTATTTAACTGATGTCTGCATGCTTCAATATGTTTCATGGTAATATCTTTTCCGCGAAGCATAAAGTCTCTAACCTTATCCCTTTTCGCTACCTGCCCAAAGCCCATTAATAACACTTTGCTCGTGGAGTTATTCTCCATATTATCGTATAAATGAGCAATCTCCAGACCATGTAAAGGGCGGACATGCCCTAAGAAACCATTAAAATAACTTTCTTTTTGTACGAATTCTACTTTTTCAGGAATCGGAATGACGGGTGGTCTCGTCAAATACCCTTTATCTTTTAATGTATCATTAAGTGTTACTAACAAATCAGTTGTTAATTGATTACACTTTAGGATAAAATCCCTCACATCTTTTCTTAGCATTAATGGGATTGCAGTGGAATAAAGACTTAACCCTGCTTTAGCAGCGTACTTCAAGTAATGAAGATAAAATTCATCTGCAAATAATCTAGGAGCTCCTAAATTAACATCCTCTTCCGTAAATCCAATAGGTATGGGGAAGTCCTCGCTCTGAAAAATGGATTTAATGTCTTTTAAAAATTCATTACTGATATTTAATGCATTTTTCAGGATTT
Organism: Neobacillus niacini; assembly: GCF_019749295.1. Taxonomy (GTDB): domain Bacteria; phylum Bacillota; class Bacilli; order Bacillales; family Cytobacillaceae; genus Neobacillus; species Neobacillus niacini_D. The sequence continues at coordinate 283,171 of NZ_JACWFG010000013.1, read as the reverse complement.
CTTTTATATCTTTGTCTTCCACATGCTGGAGATAATAACTAAGAACACATTTAGACATGGTATTCCCCATATAGACAGCCCAAAGTTTACCCAATTCAGCTGAGGTTAATTTTTCGACTGGTTGATTCGTAAGTTTAGAGGTAATCTTAATCGGCTTTATGGTCTTCATTAGCTAATGCTCCTTACGCACTCGTTTCTTTTAGTTTTTTCATCTAATAAAAATCTATACGCCTCAGTAAAGGAATCTCCACAAATAAAAGGTTGCGTACGATTCCCAACCATTCCAATTTACAGCTAGTTTCAAAATTTCATCTTTGTCAGGTTTTAATTCTCTACCAAGTCGTTGTTTAATCGCGTTGTGCAATCCAACATCATCAATAGGAAAGGCACAAGGATACCTCAAGCATCGCATTAACACATAATTTGCTGTCCAAGGACCAATTCCTCTTATTTTTACTAACGTTTTCTCGGCTTGCTGATGACTTCTGACAGTTACTAACAACTCCTTCGATAATGTTCCTTGGACCATAAGCCCCGCAACCCCAATAATATATTCAGCTTTCTTTTTTGTCATCCTAAGGCTTTCCAATTCCGGAGGTGATAGAGACGCTATATCCTCAGGAGATGGGAAGACCCAATAAGTAACACCGTCATGGACAACACTTCGACCGAATTTTTCAACTAGACGCCTTTTTAAGGTGTAGGCAAAAGATAGGTTGATTTGCTGACCGAGGATACCCCAGCATAGGGCTTCAAATAAATCATGAATTCCTATTATCCGCAGTCCATAAAAGGAATCAACAGCTGAAGCCAGCAGTGGATCTTCTTTTGCCATGGTATAAAAGGGACGTAGATCTCTATCAAGATCAAACCACTCTCTGACATAACAAGCAACTTTCTCACGTAACACTGGGGCAGGCTTACTTTCACCCAAAAATCGTACGTTTAAATAGTTGTCATCTACAGAACTAACCTCAAAAATTAGTGTCTCATCACCAATTTGAATGGCCTTGGTAACACGATTATTATCGATGTGGTAAAGGCACTCGTTACGACTCCTAGCTAAATAATTTATATTTTCATCAAAGTTGAACTCTTTCGGTACAAATAGCATTAATTCATCGTCGTTATCATCCGAAGTTTGAATCACCAGTAAAATCCTCCTCTTTTCAATGTCATAATAAAGTTATACCATAGAAAATAAAGAAGGATGGAGGGGTTTAAGATGACACCTATACTATATTGGACAAAGTTGGTATTTGATAAATGGAAACTATATATGGCAGCGACATCTAAGGGGCTCTGTTACGTTGGTTCGCAGGAAAAACCTTTTGAGGAATTAGAGGATTGGGTTAACAAGCATTATCCACAAAGTACATTGGTTCAGGATGATGTTTTCATGGAGCCATATGTTGCTGAATTTATTGAGTTTTTCCAAGGCGCACGCAATTCCTTTACCATTTCTCACGACTTAAAGGGGACAGCTTTCCAGACAGAGGTGTGGAACGCCCTTTGTAAAATTCCTTACGGAGATACATGGACATATTCCGATATTGCTAATACCATTCAAAGGCCGGCAGCAGTCCGTGCTGTTGGCACTGCAATTGGGGCAAATCCAGTTCTCTTAACTGTACCGTGTCATCGAGTGATTGGGAAGAACGGTAAACTCACAGGATTTCGAGGTGGATTGAATATGAAGGAGCAGCTTTTAAAAATTGAAAAAGAAAATGGACATTTGTAAAGTGAGTTAGGATTTGAACCATGAAAATAGAATTTCTTGGACATACTATTTACTATGAACTAAGAAAACGAGGTGCTTATTTCATGGAACAAATCGAAGAAGTTAGATTTTGTGAAAACTGCAGCAGAGAAACTGTACATATGGTTAGAGAAGATCCGTTAGAAATTGAATACATTTGTAAGGAATGCAACGACCATCAAGAAATGTTTAAATCGTTTTTTTAGGAATCATTTAAAATCAGTAGAGATCTGTTCAAAAGAGCCTTTACGATAAGGGCTCTTTCACTTTGTTTATGATGAACCCTAACCCCACGTGTACATAACATGATAGTAACACCAAGGAGGGGTTACTTTGGTCACAAACCATAATAATGTTTCAATCGGGACGATTTCTGGCGGCATTGTTAATTTTGGCGGTGCTGTTTACATTTCACCTATTTCCATCACCAAAACCATTGGCGGCTCAGGCGAAAGCAATACCAGCCCCGATGATGGTATGGATTTAGAAATGAATACCGAAAATGAACCAATTTTGAAATTCCCAAAGCGATGCGAATAATAGCATTGCTTTATTTTTTTGCAGAAGTGTCTCGTGGTATAAAGAGGTTTGAATGGTAAATAATACATAAGCGAATGTTTTTGATGATAGAGGGTGCTGCATTTGTTCTTTAATAAAAAGCTATTTTTACCAAAGATTAATTTACCGTCTATGGACAAGGATCTTATACCAGCTACAAGAGAATTAATGTCAGCTGAATTTAAAAAAAGACTGCAGGACAGCGCAGACATACTGGAGAGTGAAATAGGAATTTCAGGTATTACCTTATTTTCCATTAGTACCTTAATCGATAAAACGATGCTTCATCAGGATATTATTGATCCGATAAAAAACAAATCCTTCGATTCCGTTCAAAAAATTAAGGAGGATTTATCAATCGGGGAGATGGAAGAGTCAACACAAATGGAAAAGGTGGTCAATTCCGCGCTAGATGGAAATGTAATCATATATTTAGAAGGAAACTCATCTGTTCTATTAGTGAAAATACCTTCCCAAGTTGGGCGTTCTGTCACGTTTGCTCAAAATGAATCCTTGGTTATTGGTCCACAGATGGCCTTCACCGAAAGCTTAAAAACAAATCTCACTCTCATTAGAAATTATATTAAGGATATCTCCTTATGCATTGAGGAAATTAAAGTAGGAGCCCGTACTAATAAAACGGTGTCCCTTATCTACATAAACGGAATTGTATCTGAGCAAATGGTCGGCACCTTAAGAAAAAGGATTCAAGAGTTAAAAATTGATGGAATACTTGATAGTTCAATGTTAGAACAACTTCTATCAGAGAATTCGTTATCGATATTTCCCCAAACTGCGTTAACGGAACGGCCAGATCGCGTTTCAGATTCTCTGCTAAAGGGCAAATTAGCTATTTTTGTGGATGGCAGTTCATTAGCGATTGTTTGTCCTCAATCTTTTATGGAATTTTTTCACAGTATGGAGGATAGTAATGTAAATTGGCAAATTGCTACATTCTTGCGCCTATTACGATTCACCGCCTTATTTCTTTCCGTTTTTTTTACGTCAATTTATGTTGCCGCCCTTACTTTTCACTATGAAATCATCCCACAAACCTTGTTGTTTACACTTAGTGAATCAAGGGCAAAGGTGCCTTTCCCACCGTTAATTGAAGCTCTTCTTTTAGAATTTATTATCGAATTACTACGAGAGGCCGGTGCACGCCTGCCTGTAAAAGTGGGTCAAACGATGGGTATCGTTGGCGGTATCGTCATTGGAACAGCAGCGGTACAAGCTGGATTTACAAGTAACATTCTAATTATCATTATTTCTTTAGGAGCTCTAAGTTCATTTGTTACACCCAGTTATACCATGGGCAATGTCATTAGGATATTACGATTTCCTCTAATCATACTTGCGGGTTTTTGGGGTTTTTACGGAATTATGTACGGTTTTTGTTTTTTACTTCTGCACCTATTAAGACAAACAAGCCTTGGAACACCTTACCTAGCACCATTTTATCCGCCGCGTTTGGCTGATTGGAAAGACAGTATCATTCGCCTGCCATTATCATTCACCAACAAAAGACCGAACCAAACTAGAGCCGAGGACGTATACAAATATGACCCAGTAAAGGCAAAAAAACATAAATGACCTTAAGTAGCGGGTGACTGTATGAAAGTTCAATATCAACCACAACCTCAAAATAGTCTCAATACATTTATTCTATTTTTTATCATCCATTCGATACAAGTTGGAATAGGAGTACAGGGATTTCAACGGATTATTTTTTTTGAAGCGAAACAAGATGCGTGGATCTCCGTTGTTCTTGCAGGCATTTTCACACATCTTGTGGTAATGGTTATGATTAAAACGTTACAACTATATGGACCGGCAGATATTTATGGCATCCATGATGAAGTGTATGGAAAATGGATTGGAAAGTTTGTTAATTCTATATATATCATTTATTGCTTATGGGTGTTTATGACTATATTGATGAACTATATTGAGGTCATGCAAACATGGGTTTTTCAAACCGTACCCACATGGTTGTTTTCAGCCTCAATCCTATTATTAGTTATTTACGGGGTGACTGGCGGAATAAGGGTAATTGTAGGTGCCTGTTTTTTTAGCGTCATTCTGTCGGTCTGGATGTTAGGTTTAATCGGCTATCCTTTTCGTTTTCTTGACTACAGCCATCTTCTACCCGTTATGGAATCGAATATAACATCGATTCTTAAGGGGACCTATAAAATGACACTCACGATAATCGGTTTTGAAATCCTTTATGTTATTTACCCTTTCTTGAAGGAAAAGGGGAAGGTTACTAAGTTTGCTCATTTAGGAATCGCGGGAACGAATGTTTTATACCTGCTTCTTATGCTTTTAACCATTGTCTATTTTAGTCCTGGTCAATTGGAAAATACCATCTGGGCTACTCTTTCCTTATTTAAAGTAATTAAACTGCCTTTTATCGAAAGAACAGAGTATGTAGCTGTATCTTTTTGGCTGCTAATTATCCTCCCAAATCTAATGCTATATTTGTGGTCAGCTCATCAAGGAGTAAAGCGTACGTTTAAATTAAAATCGAATGGACTCGTCTGGTTTTTTTCGTTGATCATTTTTTTAGGCAGTTTGTTCATCGATACACGAATAAAAATCAACCAGTTTAACGATTTCTTTGCGAGCATTGCTTTTTATCTTACGTTTTGTTATCCATTTCTTCTTTATATTTTGGCATTGATAAAGAAGAAAATGACTACCCTTAAGGAGAAATAGAAATGAGGAAAAAAGGATGGTTATGGTGCGGTTTCTTGTCCTTTCTATTGTTGTGTGGATGTGCGGAACCAAAAGTAATTGAAGAAATCGGCCTTATTACGGCATCTGGCTACGATCCAGGGAAAAATGGCACTATTTTAGGAACGCTAGTTGAGTTAAAAATTGATCCTGTTGCAACGAATGATGTTGTTATTCTAGAGACAGAATCATCAACGATAAGGGGAATACGTAACGCTGCAAATAAAAAGACATCTAAAGGGCTGGCATCGGGTCAGCTTCGTGTCATCCTATATGGTGAAGGTATGTTTAATAAAGGAAACACAGGGATAGCCGAATCGTTATCAACCGACCCAGTCATTAGTGATTTGACCTACTTGGCAATGGCTGATGGGAAAGCTCGGGATATATTACAGTTAAAAGCGAAACAAATTCCTGATATCGGAATCCATCTCTATAACCTTATTAATCAAAACACCAAGGTAAAAATAATGCCGTCAGCCACCCTCCAGGAAGTTTTACATAATCATTTCACTGTAGGAAAAGATCCTGTCTTACCAATTCTTAAGAAAGAAGGTAATAAGGAGATTGCTTTTTCAGGAGTAGCAATTTTTAAGGGCAGTAACTTAGTTGGAAAAATAAGCACGGAACAAAGCTTTTATTTAACGCTCCTAACGGACAAATTTAAAAGTGGCAGTATCGATATCGAGATTAATAGTGATTCTTCGAAATTAGAACCTATTAACCGTCGACTTAACAAAATAGTTGCCTCTTTAGATTCAATCGGCAGCAGTAGTGATATTAAGCTAATCAACAAAGAAAAAGTGGAATTTGATCTAAATGTTAACCTTACCGCTCGGCTGCTAGAAATTACTAGTCAAATAAGTCTTGGAAATCCTGAAAATATCAAACTAATCGAGAAGGAAATTAATAAGAGCATGAAAAAAGAGATTGAGAAACTCATCGCTTATTTTCAATCTAAGGAATCAGATGTAGTTGGATTGGGGGAAGTTTACAAAAGTTCAGTGCGGCATTCAAAGCTTACGGATGAAAAATGGTACAAAATGCTTAAAGAGGCTAAAGTCAACGTAAACCTAGATTTCACTATAAGAAGAACAGGTCTTATTGAATAAAAAAGCTGCCATATTAAACTATAGGCAGCTTTTTTATATCAATTAAGCAACACTTTGACTGTTTGAATTTACGGACTGACTTTGTTTGGCCGGTCTAGCGACATTAAATACAATATTTAGGAAAATAGCCGTTAAACTTCCAGCAACAATACCATTATTGGTTAGGATTTTAACACTTTCAGGCAGCTGTGCAAAAAGGTCAGGAACAGCGGTAACACCAAGACCCATTCCTACAGAACAAGCAATAATTAACAGATTTTCCTGTGAAGCGAATTCTACTTTACTTAACATTTTAATTCCATAAGCAATAACCATTCCGAACATGGCTACCATAGCTCCGCCTAGAACAGAGGTTGGAATAACCGTTGTTAATGCACCGATTTTAGGAACGAATCCCAAGATCACTAACATTGTACCCATGGTATAGATGACGTTTTTAGTCTTAACACCTGTTAACTGCAATAACCCCACGTTTTGAGAGTAGGTAGTATAAGGGAATGCATTAAACAATGCCCCTAACATGATCGCAAGACCTTCCGCACGATAACCTTTAGCTAAATCATTTTCCTTTAACTTTCTCCCTGTGATATCACTTAGAGCAAAGTAGACACCTGTAGATTCAACTAAACTTACAATCGCAACAAGGGTCATCGTAATAATCGGTGTCCATTCAAAGGTAGGAGTACCGAAGTAAAAAGGTTTGACCATATGGAACCATGAGGCATCCCCAACTGCCGCAAAGTTCACCTTACCCATAAATGCAGCTACAATTGTTCCACCCGCAAGACCTAGAAGAATCGCAACAGAACGGATAAAACCTTTTGTGAAACGATAGAGAAGAATGATGAATAATAAAGTTCCGAAAGCTAAACTGATGTTTGATAGACTTCCAAAGTCTGGACTGCCTTGTCCGCCAGCGATATTATTCATCGCAACCGGAATAAGCGTAATACCTATAATGGTAACAACCGAGCCCGTCACAACGGGCGGGAAGAATTTAATTAACTTACTGAAGAAACTAGCAATCAAAACAACGATTAAACCAGAGACTAGAATCGAACCATAAATGGCTGAAATTCCATATTCACCGCCAATGGCAATCATTGGTCCAACCGCAGTAAACGTACATCCTAAAACAATCGGCAAGCCAATTCCAAAAAAGCGATTCTGCCAAACTTGTAATATTGTAGCAATCCCGCACATCAAAATATCAATCGAGACTAAATAGGTTAATTGTTCCCCAGTAAGATTCAAAGCTCCTCCAACGATAAGAGGAACGATGACAGCTCCTGCATACATGGCTAACACATGTTGAATTCCTAAAGATGCGATTTTAAACGGATGCTGTTTCATTAGACCAATTCCTCCATTTTCTCTGTAATAAACGTAACTTCTCCATTTGATAGAGAGGCAATTCTAGCTAATGATTCAACTCGTAATCCTTGATCTTTTAATTTTGCCGCACCAGGTTGGAAGGACTTTTCTATAACGATACCAATCCCAGCAACCGAGGCTTTTGCCTGTTGGACCATTGCCACTAAGGCGAGAGCTGCCTGACCGTTAGCTAAAAAGTCATCAATAATTAAAACTTTATCGTTTTCATCTATAAATTTTCGTGCAATCGCCAGTTCATTACTTTCGTTTTTCGTAAAAGAATGAACACTTGCTGTCAGAAGGTCATCTGTTAATGTGACTGATTTTCTTTTTCGTGCAAAAATCACTGGTACATTCATATATAATCCAGCCATCACAGCAGGGGCAATCCCTGAAGACTCAATCGTAACGATCTTCGTAATTCCTTCTGCTGAAAATCGCTGTGCAAATTCTTTTCCAAGTTCATTCATTAATTGAGGATCAATTTGGTGATTTAAAAACGAATCCACCTTTAATACATTTTCATTAAGCACTCTGCCATCCTTTTTAATCTTTTCTTCTAGTAATCTCATGTTTATCCCCCTATGAAAAAATAAAAAGCCCAAACGCCATTGCTCACATCAAATTTGAGTGAGGCAATGACATTTGGGCTTGATAACCGAAATGTATAGACGCAAAATAGCGCCGTAAGCATTACCCACTCATAGTCGGATTGTTAACGGCAATCCGGTAGAAACTTGCAGGCCATATCCCTGCGATTATATGAGTGATACCTTTTAAATTTAAATTCATTATAACATGGTGAAGAAGGAAAGCAATTGTTTTTTAAGCAAAAGACGAACGATAAGTTTTTTTCGCGATGCATCGTTCGTGTAGTGAAAACGCTTTAATATTTAATCTAAAAGGCTTCAGTCTATGATTGAATAACCATTCATTTTCAGTTACTATTAAAATAGGTAATCTATTCAGAAAATTCAAAATGAAGGAGCGAATCCAATGCAAAAATCAATTCCTGAAAATTGGTGGAATCAATTGAGACTGCCGGTAATTTCAGCACCTATGTTTTTAGTATCTGGGCCAGAACTAGTAAAAAGCTGTTGTTTAAATGGTGTAATTGGATCATTCCCAGCGCCAAATGCTAGACCGATCGAGGTTCTCGATCAATGGATGGGTCAATTAAATGAAGAATTAGCAGAGGCTAGGAATGCTGAGCCTGACCGAAAAATTGCACCATGGGCCATGAATATGGTTGTACATAGCACCTATAGTCGTCTACAGGATGAACTGGAGCTAATCAAAAAACACAAACCACAATTGGTCATTACTTCTCTAGGCAGTCCAAAACACGTAGTCGAAATAGTCCATGAATATGGCGGATTGGTCTTCTCGGATGTCAGCGATCTTAAATTTGCCCGGAAGGCTGCTGAAACAGGTGTTGACGGGTTAATTTTAGTTGCCAGCGGCGCAGGCGGACACGCAGGACAAATCAATAGTCTAGCCTTCGTGGATATGGTCCGTTCCTTCTGGGATGGAATCATTGTCCTAGCGGGAGGTATCTCAACCGGTAATGGAATCTTAGCGGCACAGGCTGCAGGTGCTGATTTAGCGTATATGGGAACTAGATTTATCGTCTCAACTGAGAGTATGGCTCATGATGATTATCGTGAAATGCTTGTAAAGTCGTCACAAGAGGATATCATCCTAACGGATGCATTTTCTGGAGTAAAGGCAAACATGCTTATACCAAGTATTGTTAAGGAAGGGCTGGATCCGGAGCAATTAGTGAAGAAGGAGAAAGTTGATTTTGATGGCCTCCAGAAAAAATCAGATGCGAAAGCTTGGCGTGATATTTGGTCCGCTGGACATGGGGTGGGAGCAATAGATAAGATTGAGTCAACTGCGGATATCATCAATACTCTAGAAGTTCAGTATCAAGAAGCGTTGAAAAAAGTTAATCAAACTTCTGCAAAATTAAGTAGATTATCCGTAAAATAATCAAAAAATGATACTGACTGGTTAGGAGGGAGAGAATGAATGGATGTATTAAAACAGATAACGGATGACCTTCAGCGAAGAAAGGAAAAAGCACTTTTGGGAGGAGGACCCGAAAGAATCGAAGCCCAGCATAAAAAAGGATCTTTAACAGCTAGGGAAAGAATAGAAAAGCTAGTTGACTCTGGTACATTTATGGAGCTGGGAATGCTAAATACTTCAGATGTTAAAGGAGTAGAAGATAAGAGTTATGGCGATGGGCTAATTGCTGGGATAGGTAAAGTAAATGGCCGGCCAGCAGTAATACGAGCTGGCGATAAAACGGTATTTGCTGGTACGGAAGGAAATGTTCATATTCGGAAATCAAAAAAGATTCACGAATTTGCTGTGAAGAATGGCTTGCCGATTATCGCCTTAAATGAAGGCGGTGGCTTGCGAATGCCAGATGGAATGGGCTCAGATGGTATTAGCGAAAAACTTTTCCCACGAGAAATGCTAACCCTTCATCGGCAAGTTCCAACCATGGCTGCGATTTTAGGTGACAGCTTTGGAGGTCCAACCTGGGAAGCAGTTTCTTCTGATTTCGTTACCCAGCTTCAAGGAACTTGTATGGCTATTGCTGGTCCCCGGATGCTTGAACTCGCCAATGGGCAAATTCTATCCCCTGAAGAGCTCGGCGGAGTGGATGTTCATCATCGATATACAGGACAAATCGATGATGATGGTGCCACCGAGGAAGAGTGCATAAATCAGTTAAAAACCTTTCTTACCTATATGCCGCAAAATGCAGATGAACGTCCAATGATGAGAGAAACACTCGATGATCCTTACCGGCAGGTTCACGAGGTTTTATCCATCCTGCCGCAGAAAAGCAACAGTGTTTACGATATGAGGAAAATTATCTCTGTGTTAGTGGATGATGGGCAAACTTATGAATATCAAAGGAAATTCGGCAAGGCATTGCTTACTACTTTCGGACATATGAATGGTCATGTGGTTGGTATTATTGCCAGTCAGCCAAACCAGTATGCTGGAGCATCGGGTCCACAGGAATGTCAAAAAGCGACTGAATTTATTTGTCTCTGTGATTCCTACCATATACCATTAATATTTCTGCATGATACACCTGGATTCAGGATCAGCAGCGAAGCAGAAAAGGCGAAGATGCCGACAAAGATAATGGTTTGGAATCAGGCGCTTGCTCTTTCAACTGTACCTAAAATTTCGGTTGTTATTCGAAAGAGTATTGGTGCTGCCTATGGGAATATGTGCGGTCCGGGGATGGGAGGCGATTTGGTTGCAGCTTGGCCAACAGCTGAAATCAACTTTACTGGACCCGAGGTTGGAATAAATGTTGTTTATGGAAGGGAACTTGCACGTGCAGAGGATCCTAAGGAAGTAAGAAAACAACTATTAGAGCACTGGTCTTTTGACAGCTCACCATATAAGGCAGCTGCCAAAAACCTAATCGATGATGTCATTCACCCAAGTGATACAAGAAAATTTCTCTGTCAATCACTAGAATACTTATTAACCAAAAAACGCGAAAAAAGTGAACGACGTCTCGCCTCATGGCCAACAGGTATCTAAGAAAAAAGAACCAACCCTATCATCGGGAAGGTTCTTTTTTCTTAGATACCATTTTAACCACTTTATAACCTGGCTTTATTTTCACACGTTTTGTTTCTCTGTCACTTTTGACTTGATACAAAGTGAATTTCTTCGGCTGATGCTCAAGCATCTCAACTTTTTGTATGTTCTCCTTTGCATAATATTTATGGATTTTACGAATTTGTTTTTCGTGTTTTTCCCCAAAAAGCCAATCATAGAGGTACATAAAAATAAAGATAAACAACCCGCCAACAATGACGGTATAGATTAGTGATGAAATAACTTCCACATTTGACATCCTTCCTGTAATCAAACAACCTTTAAGACTGTGCCTACCATTATACCTATTTTAAGGCTTTTGAAAAATAACCTGTTTTCTAATTGGATAACCTAAAAATGAAAATTTTTCATAAGAAATGTCCTCTAGGTGTGAACATTTCCAAAAAAATATGATAAAGTATAGTACAGAAACCCTTTTACAATGGTATTCAACGAACTTTCCACTGTCCGCCTGAGACGGACAATTGTTTTTCTAAAAGCGACAATAAGGAGGAATAAATATGTCCAGTACGATTTTGGAGCAATTTTTAAACGAGAACCTAGAAGATTTAAAAGGTAAAGGTCTATATAATGTCATCGATCCATTAGAGAGTCCTAATGGTCCAATGATTACGATAAATGGTAAGCAATTAGTTAATCTATCTTCTAATAACTATTTGGGATTAGCAACGGACGAACGCTTAAAGCAAGCAGCTGCTGAGGCAATTGAGACATACGGTGTTGGTGCAGGAGCCGTTCGGACCATTAATGGAACATTAAAACTTCACGTGGAACTCGAGGAGAAATTAGCAGAATTTAAACACACGGAAGCTGCAATTGCCTATCAATCTGGGTTCAATTGTAATATGGCTGCTATTTCGGCTGTTATGGATAAAAACGATGCGATTCTTTCCGATGAACTTAATCATGCTTCTATTATTGATGGCTGCCGTTTATCAAAAGCAAAGATTATTCGTGTAAACCACTCTGACATGGATGACTTGCGGGCAAAGGCGAAGGCAGCAAAGGAATCTGGTCAATACAACAAAATCATGGTTATCACCGATGGCGTTTTCTCCATGGATGGCGATATTGCATTATTACCAGAAATCGTAAAAATCGCAGAAGAATTCGATCTCATTACATATGTAGATGATGCACATGGATCAGGTGTCCTTGGTGATGGTGCTGGTACGGTTAAGCATTTCGGCTTGTCTGATAGAATCGATTTCCAAATTGGGACCCTTTCAAAAGCCATTGGAGTAGTAGGAGGCTATGTTGCAGGGAAGAAGAATTTAATTGATTGGTTAAAGGTACGCAGCCGTCCATTCCTGTTCTCAACATCACTTACACCAGCAGATGTGGCAGCAAGCAAAAAATCCATTGAAATCTTAATGGAAAGCACAGAGCTTAATAAGAAGCTTTGGGAGAATGGCGATTATCTAAAAAAAGGCTTAAAAGAATTAGGCTTTAATATCGGGAACTCTGAAACCCCAATAACGCCATGTATTATCGGAGACGAGGCATTAACACAGCAATTCAGCAAACGTTTGAATGATGAAGGAGTATATGCAAAGGCAATTGTATTCCCAACCGTTCCAAAAGGAACAGGACGTGTTCGCAATATGCCAACAGCTGCACATACGAAAGAAATGCTTGACCAGGCTATTGCTATATATGAAAAAGTTGGTAAGGAAATGAGCATTATTTAATTATAGAAACCCTTCAGTGGGCAAGAATTTATGACACAAGTGAAGAGGACGGAGAAGAATGAAACGGATATTAATAACAGGTGCATTAGGTCAAATCGGTTCTGAACTTACGATGAAGTTACGGGAAACGTATGGTACTGATAATGTAATTGCTACTGATATTAAAAAGAATGACAGTGAAGCAGCACAGAGCGGCCCCTTCGAAGTTGTTGACGTAACTGACTTGAAAAGAATGGGTGAAGTTGCAAAAAAATATAAAGTTGATACCGTTATGCACTTAGCCGCATTATTGTCTGCTACAGCCGAGGCTAGACCCGTCTTAGCCTGGAATTTAAATATGGGCGGTTTAATGAATGCCCTGGAAACTGCAAGAGAACTTAATGCGCAATTTTTTACACCAAGTTCCATTGGTGCTTTTGGCCCTTCAACACCAAAAGATAGCACTCCACAGGACACGATTATGCGTCCCACTACGATGTATGGAGTGAATAAGGTAGCTGGCGAGCTCTTAAGCGATTATTATTATCATAAATTCGGAGTCGACACCAGGGGTCTACGTTTCCCAGGCTTAATCTCCCATGTTGCACTGCCTGGCGGGGGAACAACCGATTACGCGGTTGAAATATACTATGAAGCCATCAAGACTGGCAAATATACTTCCTATATCGACAAAGGGACTTACATGGATATGATGTATATGCCTGATGCCCTTAATGCCATTATCGATTTAATGGAGGCGGACCCATGTAAGCTTATTCACCGTAACTCGTTTAATGTAACGGCGATGAGCTTTGACCCAGAAGAAATTGCGAACGAGATTAAGAAGCATATACCTGGTTTTGAGCTGACGTATCAAGTTGATCCTGTTCGTCAAAGAATTGCTGACAGCTGGCCAAATTCCATTGATGCGATTGCCGCAGAAGAAGAGTGGGGCTTTAAGTTCGAATATGACTTAGCGAAAATGACACAAGACATGATTAGTAAACTAACAAATAAATTAACCATGAATAAAACCAACGCGAGCGGGATCCAATAATTATACTAATAGATGGCCTATTTATTGGGTCATCTTTTTTTATGTTTACATATGAAAGGTTAATCCTTCGAATTTGTAGAACCTGTACACTTTTTTGTATAAAGTGTACGGTTCTTTGTAAAAACTGTACACTTTTTTGTATAAACTGTATGGTTCTTTGTAAAAACTGTACACTATTTTGTATAAACTGTACGGTTTTGTAAAACATCAACTATAGAAAAAAACAGCGTAGCAAATGCTGCGCTGTTATCTTTTTGCATAAATTAATTTTTCTTTCTTTTCCGTAACTCTGCCAACAATAGCTGCATGAGGTTTTCCAGCTGAATGTAGGTTGTCCACATATTGGACAGCTTCTGCTTCACTCATGGAAACGAGCAGCCCTCCAGAAGTGATTGCATCACATAGAATTAGCTGTTCTTCAGGAAGCAAGGAGTCATATTCAACATCTTCGAGTATCCATTTGTGATTTGACTTTGAACCACCTGGAACCACTCCGTCTCTTGCTAACTCTACTGCACCTTCAAGAATTGGAACCTTTGAATAGGAAATTTCAAAGCTTACATCACTGCCCCGAGCCATCTCACTGCTGTGCCCTAACAATCCAAATCCTGTTACATCCGTTACAGCATGAGGATGATAGTTTGTTAACACTTCAGCAGCAGTTTTATTTAACTCAGCCATTGTTTCTGTGACAATTTGTTCTTGCTGAGGTGTTACCACACTCCGCTTAATACCAGTAGTGATGATACCAACGCCAATCGGCTTGGTTAAAACCAAAACATCACCAGGCTTGGCACCAACATTTTTCCAAACCTTGTCAGGATGAACAATTCCCGTCACAGAGAGTCCAAATTTAGGCTCTTGGTCATCAATGGAATGGCCTCCAACGGTCAGCGCTCCAGCTTCCTTTACTTTATCTGCTGCACCGCGGAGAATATCAGAAAGCATCTGGGCTCCAAGTTTCTTTATTGGAAAACCGACAATATTTAATACTGTTTTCGGTTCTCCACCCATTGCATAAACATCACTTAATGCATTTGCAGCGGTAATCTGTCCAAACATATATGGGTCATCCACGATTGGGGTAAAATAATCAACCGTTTGAATAAGGGCAATAGAGTCAGTTAACTGATAAACACCCGCATCATCTGACGTTTCATGTCCCACTAATAATTCTGGAACAGGTTCTTGCTTAGGTAATAAGCGCAAAACTTGCGCTAGGTCCTCAGGACCAATTTTACAGCCTCAACCAGCTTTAGTTGATAAAGAGGTTAGGCGAATTTTCTCTTGCTCACTCATTAGATCCACCTCCATTAATTAGTATAACTGTTTCCACTAAAAATCGCACACACTAGGGTAGAAGCAAAAGATTTGCATGGAATATTTCCATACGATAAAATATTTTTACTATAGTGATGTAGGAAATTAGGACAAATGAGTTGGAGGACTAACAATGAATATATATCAAGTAACTGTTGAATTTTGCATGCAATGAAACTACGCACCAAAAGCCGCGAGTCTCGCGGAAGAACTGTTTACACACTTTAACCGAAAGATTGGAAAAATGGAATTAATTCCTGTTTCAGGCGGAGCATTTGAAGTAACTGTCAATGGGGAAAAGATCTATTCCAAGCTAGATACCGGTGTATTTCCTGACACTGAGGATATCATTAATAAAATTTCAGAAAAATAAAAAACACCCTCATATCAAATCAGATATGAGGGTGTTTTGTTTTATATAATCACATTATGTTAACTGTATACAAAAAAATCATGCCATAAGCTATAACCTTAAGGCAGTGTTATATAGCAATTTTTCCCTAAGCCTTTTTCAGACTTTGAAATAAGGACCTCTAAAATTCCATTAATATAATGCGCCATTACTTTTTGGTTAATCACTTGAAAGGGGAACTGGATAGTACGGACTTTTTTTAGTTCATTAGAGGGAGTGGAAGATTTAACAGCAGTTATAACAAGCTTATTATCCTCTATAAAAACCTTTATATCCGAGCTGTTATACTCGTTAAGTAATGCCTCAACGATCCATTCTTGATCTGTTTCATATAAATCTATTCGAAATTGAGTCAGATCGTCCTGCGAAGTAAGAGGATCAAGGCAGTAGTTTTCTAACCACTTTTCCACAAGGTCAAAATCAATTGGCTGTAAATTTTTTTTAGATTTCATAACTATCCCCCTTGCTCGGTTTATATTATTCATTCAGAATGAAAATGTGAAATGATATAATAGGAATAAAGTAGGAATAGTAAAGGAGTTTTTGTAGTGAAAGAATGGTTACGTTCAATTCCTGCTGTACATGAATTGCAAAATCATGCACAGTTTGAAGCTCTTCTAATCGAGAATCGTCTTGATGCTTCCCAGCTGACAAAACAGGTTAAGGAAGCGCTCGACCATATTAGGCATTTATTATTAAAAGGAGACTGGACTGGAGCAACTCCAGATACCAATCAATTTATTGAAGAAATTTTTCAACTGGTACAAGTTAATATAAAGAAACAATATTCCTATACCCTAGAAAGAGTTATTAATGCAACAGGAACTATCCTGCATACCAATCTCGGAAGAGCTAGACTTAGTCATCATGCTATACAGCATGTTGTGGAGACAGCACAAAACTACTCAAACCTAGAATATAAACTTATTGAAGGTGAGCGCGGCTCAAGACACAGCCATGTAGAGGCCCTCATTAAAGAAATAACGGGTGCAGAGGCAGCAATGGTTGTTAATAACAATGCTGCCGCGGTATATCTGATATTAAGAGCGCTTGCAGAAAATAAAGAAGTCATTGTATCAAGAGGTCAGTTAGTAGAAATCGGCGGTTCGTTCCGTATTTCTTCAATTATGGAAGAAAGTGGAGCGAAGTTAGTCGAAGTCGGTACAACAAATAAAACTCATTTATATGATTATGAAAAAGCACTTAATCCTGAAACGGCGATTATCATGAAAGTACATACAAGTAATTTCAAAGTGATTGGATTTACTAAATCTGTGGAAACCGAAGATTTAATAAAGCTATCCAATCAAACACAAGACGTTATTTTTTATGAAGATCTAGGCAGTGGTGCACTCTTTGATTTTAGAAAACATGGAATCGGCGATGAACCAGTAGTGAGAGAGGTCATTGAAATGGGTGCGGATATTGTAACCTTTAGTGGGGATAAACTGTTAGGCGGACCTCAAGCTGGGATCATTGCTGGTAAAAAGAAATTCATTGATACCCTAAAAAGACATCAATTAGCACGAGTAGTCCGGGTTGATAAAATGACATTAGCGGCACTAGAAGGTACATTAATTGATTATGCACGAGGAGAACAAGGTGTACAAAATATTCCCACAATCCGTGATTTATTAGTTACTCTCGATGAATTAGACGCAAGATCGAAGAAGTTTGTTACAAACTTGTTACAAGCGACAGAACATTTCCAGGCGAAAATATTCCCAGATACAAGTCAAGTAGGAGGGGGTACGATGCCGGATGTAGGGCTTCCAACCATGGTCATTTCTCTTAAACATCTTACTCTTACTGCCGAAAAGGTAGGAAGAAAATTGAGAACAGAAAGTAAGCCAGCCATCATCGGACGAATTCAAAAGGATGAATTTATCATCGACTTAAGAACTGTTACAGAGGAAGAAGAAAAGCTTTTACTTCAAGCCTTAATCCAATTATAAATCGAACCCCCTCTTCGGTCTAGAGGGGGTTCGAACTATTTATATGGTTCCAAGTAATCACTTGTTTAACCAGTTACATATCGTGATGCGACTTACTTTTTTGGCGTGTATGGTTGCGGTTTTTCACTTTTTTCGATCCGCTTAATGGCTCAGGCTGACCAGATATCTTCGGTTGATTTCTTCTCATATCCTTGCCGTCATTTTTGTTCACCATTTTTCATCCCTCCTATAATGTTAGGATGGTATGCTGAAGAGTTTTTATGCTGAATAATTTGTTATTCCGCTGTGCAATTTAACGTTATAAACGATTGAGGGGAGTGAAACAGTCAATGCAGCAATATCCATACAATAAAGACAAACAACAGGCTTTTCAAGCTGCTCAGCAAGGATATGAAGAGGCACAAGGGCTTGCGGCAACTATTATTAGTGATAGTGCAAGTTACGGCCATCAATTGAAGCATTTAAAAGAAGAAGTGAATGAAGCCTACCAACAAATTGAAAATGCGCTGGAAGTAGCTTCCGAACACCAAAGAGCACAACTTGAGCGTTTTCAGCAAGATTTGCAGAGCATAGTCGCAGAAGTAAATCTTCCAGAATAAACAAGTTAAAAAAGCAGGGGACATGGAGCTCCTGCTTTTTAACTGTATTATTGATTCTTTTTTCGTTTCTTATTGTTCATTTTTTCTTTTATTGTTAATGGTTCATTCGCCATTTCTTCATTGTAACCTGCGCCTTGCCCCTGACCTTTAGCAGCATTCGCTCCAGGGATTACATGATTAGACTTTCTTCGTTGCACACCATTCACCTCCTAGGAGAATTCTGTTGAATTCTCTTTCGATAATGATAATATTACCTTTTTAGAGAAAATAAATGACAACAAAAAAGTTTTTTGAGATAATAAATCTGCACACAATTCTAATCATTATGAAATCCAGTTACACGTTCTTATAAGATTTTTCTAAATATTATGAACACTTTACATAAAAAACATAAGGAAAACTTATCAAGTACAATAACTTTCTTGTTATTTACTTATGTAGAAGGTTGTATTAAGATTAGAATTGTGAGAAAAGTAGGAATGGATATGAATATTCAAACTTTTCGACTTTTCGTTAATTTAGTTAATGTATGACGAATGAGGGGGCTTTACAATGGTGAAAAATGACGTATTTAACGCACGAACTTCTTTTGAAGTTAACGGTAAACGCTACCACTATTACCGCTTAAGTGCACTTGAAGAGGCTGGAATCGGCAAGGTTTCAAACCTGCCATATTCCGTAAAAGTATTACTTGAATCAGTGCTCCGCCAATACGATGGCCGTGTTATCGGAAAAGAGCACGTTGAAAACTTAGCAAAATGGGGAACAGATGAGCTTAAAGAAGTGGACGTTCCATTCAAGCCATCTCGTGTAATCCTGCAAGACTTCACAGGAGTTCCAGCAGTAGTTGACCTTGCTTCTTTAAGAAAAGCAATGGCAGACCTTGGCGGGGATCCAGATAAAATTAATCCAGAGAAAACAGTTGACCTTGTAATCGACCACTCTGTACAGGTTGATGCATACGGTTCAGCAGACTCATTGCGAGTAAACATGGATTTTGAATTTGAACGTAATGCGGAGCGTTACCAGTTCCTAAGCTGGGCTCAAAAATCATTCAATAACTATCGTGCAGTGCCGCCTGCTACAGGTATCGTGCACCAAGTTAACCTTGAGTACTTAGCAGATGTTGTTCATGTAGCAGAAACTGCTGATGGTGAATTAGAAGCATATCCAGATACATTAGTTGGTACTGACTCCCATACAACCATGATCAATGGTCTTGGTGTTCTTGGATGGGGTGTTGGCGGTATTGAAGCAGAAGCTGGAATGCTTGGTCAGCCTTCATACTTCCCGGTACCTGAAGTAGTCGGAGTTAAGTTAACAGGCGAGCTGCCAAACGGTGCTACTGCAACAGACTTAGCTTTAAAAGTAACACAGGTTCTTCGCAGCAAAGGTGTAGTTGGCAAATTTGTTGAATTCTTTGGTCCTGGAGTATCTGTACTTCCACTAGCAGACCGTGCAACGATTGCTAACATGGCTCCTGAATATGGTGCTACATGTGGATTCTTCCCAATTGATGATGAATCTCTTGCATATATGCGTTTAACTGGCCGTGAGGAAGAACAAATCAATGTGGTAGAACAATACTGCAAAGCAAATGGATTATTCTTTGATCCAGCTTTAGAGCCAGTTTATACAAATGTTGTTGAAATTGACCTTTCAGTTATTGAAGCGAATCTTTCAGGTCCTAAGCGTCCACAAGATTTGATTCCACTTTCTAAAATGAAAGAAGAATTTGTTAAGGCAGTTTCTGCACCACAAGGAAACCAAGGCTTCGGCTTACAAGCAGATGAGCTTGAAAAGTCAGCTGTGGTTAATTTCCAAAATGGTGATGAAACAACCATTAAAACAGGTGCAGTTGCAATTGCTTCTATTACTAGCTGTACAAACACTTCTAACCCATACGTATTAGTAGGTGCTGGACTTGTAGCGAAAAAAGCTGTTGAACTAGGCATGGAAGTTCCAAAGTTCGTTAAAACTTCTTTGGCACCAGGTTCAAAGGTTGTTACTGGATACCTTCGTGATTCCGGATTACTTCCTTATTTAGAAGAAATTGGCTTCAACCTTGTAGGTTACGGCTGTACAACTTGTATCGGTAACTCCGGTCCATTAAAAGAAGAAATTGAAAAAACAATCGCTGAAAACGATCTATTAGTTACATCCGTACTTTCAGGTAACCGTAACTTTGAAGGACGTATTCACCCGCTTGTAAAAGGTAACTACCTTGCTTCACCACCACTAGTAGTTGCTTATGCTTTAGCTGGTACTGTTAACATTGACTTTGCTTCTGAAGCAATTGGTAAAGATAAAGATGGAAACGATGTATTCTTCAAGGATATCTGGCCAACAACTGCTGAAGTAAATGATGTTGTTAAGCGCACAGTAACTCCTGAACTATTCCGCAGAGAGTATGCGAATGTGTTCGGTGATAACGAACGTTGGAACGATATCAAAACTAGCAATGAGCCATTGTATACTTGGGATGAGGATTCCACTTACATTGCAAACCCACCATTCTTTGAAGGTTTATCACCTGAGCCAGGTACAGTTGAGCCTTTGACTAACCTACGTGTAGTAGCGAAGTTTGGGGATTCTGTAACAACTGACCATATTTCACCTGCAGGAGCAATTGGTAAGAACACTCCAGCTGGTAAGTATCTGCTTGAAAAAGGTGTTCAGCCGCGTGACTTTAACTCATACGGGTCTCGTCGTGGTAACCACGAAGTCATGATGCGTGGAACTTTTGCAAACATTCGTATTCGTAACCAAATCGCACCAGGCACAGAAGGCGGAGTAACCACTTACTGGCCAACAGGCGAAGTAACACCGATTTATGATGCTTGTATGAAATACAAAGAAAACGGCACTGGCTTAATTGTTCTTGCTGGTAAAGATTACGGAATGGGTTCTTCACGTGACTGGGCTGCGAAAGGTACAAACCTTCTAGGCATTAAGACAGTACTTGCTGAAAGCTTCGAGCGTATCCACCGTTCAAACCTTGTGTTAATGGGCGTTCTTCCACTTCAATTTAAAGATGGCGAAAGTGCTGAAACACTTGGTTTAACGGGTAAAGAAACAATCGATGTTCAAGTGGATGAGAACGTTAAACCACGTGACTTCCTAAAAGTTACTGCTACTGATGAAGCTGGCAACAAGAAAGAATTTGAAGTACTTGTTCGCTTCGATTCTGAAGTTGAAATTGATTACTACCGTCATGGCGGTATCCTTCCAATGGTACTTCGCGAAAAATTACAAGAAGCTTAATGTCCAAACCACCATGCTCACTTTGCATGGTGGTTTTTTACAGCTGATAACAACATATATTTTTGGGAAGAATAAATTATTTACTTGTGGAGCAAAGGGTGGTAGGTAAATGGATTTTTCAAAAATTGCTGAAGATAAAATTAAGGACGCAATAAAGAAGAATGATCTCGACAATCTCCCTGGAATGGGGCAGCCGCTGGAATTAAAAGATGACTTTCCCGGAATGTCCGATGAATGGAAAATGGCATACCGCGTATTAAAAAATGCGGGCTATTCACCTGATGAAGTAAAAAATGAAATTTTTAGAATTGAAGAATTATTGGAAAATTCAACAGATGAAGACGAGAAAAAACGTCTTCAAGCGAAACTGGGAAAAAAACGAATGGAAATGGAGAGGCTGCTGGAAAAGAGAGGAACAACCACCAATTCTCGTTTTGGGAGCTATGCGGATAAAATTTATAAAAAATTAAAATAAGAGTTCATTACGAAAGAGAGAGAAAAATGATTACGGAAAAGATTTTACCTTTATATGGGTTTACGGAGGGTGAACTAGTTCCAATAAATGATGGCTTTCATAATACCGTCTATTCCCTTGGTAATCTCATATTCAGACTTTCACCATCCAGCAGACGGAAGAAAGAGGATATTTTAAATGAATTGGAATTTATAAAGGATTTATGGAAGAAAGCTGTTCCGGTATCGATGCCTGTAAAATCTATTCGTGGGAATTTCGTTGAGACAGTAGGCAATCAATATTTTTTAGTGGTATTTGAAAAAGCCAAGGGAATACCCATTGATGTCACCAATCTTGATATATGGAACAAAGAACTCTATTATTATTGGGGAAATTTAATGGGGAAGATGCATAATGCAGGGAAAAACATTGAGCTAAACAGACCTAGGTGGACCGTAAACCAACCGGATTTATTAAATCTTCTCCCAAGGATTACTTCAGAACCTATAGCAGAAAAGTATAAACAACATTTAAAGCATTTATTTGCGTTCCCACTAACGTCTGATTTATTCGGGCTTATCCATAATGATTTTCACCAAGGGAATTTATTTGTAGATAAAGGCAGGCTGACACTTTTTGATTTTGATGATAGTGCCTATCATTGGTTTGCCTATGACATAGCCACTTCCTTTTATCATGCCTATTGGCAAGCTTCCTCTTTTACATCAGAAAACACCCAATTTAGCAGGGAATTCTGGGAACATTTCTTACGAGGTTATCAGAAGGAACACAAAATTAGCAAAGAACTCATTCAGCAAATACCAATCTTTTTAAAAATCAGGGAGATCTTTTTATATACATTATTTTTGGAGAAATGGGATTTGTTAAACTTACAGGATTGGCAGGAGTATACTCTTATTGATTTAAAAAATAATATTGAGCGTGGAAAGCCGTATTCAGATGTTAATTTTGCGGAAATCATTGACAAATTGGTTTACGGTAAAATAAAATAAACATAACAAACGCAAAGGAATGGTAAAGAGGAATGAAGTTATAATCTTATTTTTTCAGCACATTTATTCGAATAACGAAAAATGGTGAACCTGAAGAATAGGATTAGTCTATCCTTTTTTAGTCCTCTACGTTTATATTACAATGAAAATCATCGTTAACTTAGGCCTTTTTAGGTTTATTAACGTATGCTTTTTTATTAATGTGTAAACTACATGACTTAAACACTCTCTTCAGGTTCAATGGAAGGGAGTTTTTTTATGAACAAAAGTAATTTTTCAATAATAAAAGTAACTGGATTGGAGATGAACTTTAATCTTCGAAAAATCCTAGACAATATTTCTTTTGATATAAAAAATGGCGAAAGGATTGGTCTCGTAGGGTATAACGGCACCGGAAAAACGACATTAGCCAATATCCTTACTGGAAAACTCACCCCTGATAAGGGTTTTGTTGAAAAATCACCGGAATTAAAGATTGGTTATCTGACACAATCGATAGATTACGAAGGCAGTGAATTTCAACAATCTCTATCTTCTGAGGGACAAATCTTGCAGCACTCCAGTGAGTTAGGGCTAAAAAAGGTGTATGAATGGGAAGAGAAGCGTTTAAACCATTTAAGCGGTGGTGAGAAGTTGAAACTTGCCTTATCTAATGTGTGGGCTTCCAAGCCCGGATTCTTAATTCTAGATGAGCCTACGAACCATCTTGATTTTAAAGGGATAGAATGGTTAATTGAAGAGTTGGAGAAATTTACGGGTCCAGTATTAATCATATCTCACGATCGTCATTTCTTAGATAAGACAGTAACCAGGATATTTGAAATAGTGAATACTAAGCTTAACTTTTATACTGGGAACTACAGTGATTACCAGAAAGAAAAGAAGCATCGAACAGAAACCCAAATGCACCATTTCGAGGTACAACAGCGTAAAAAAGAAGACATTGAGATGCAAATGGAGCAATTAACTGCATGGTCTGATAAGGCTCACAGGACCTCAACAAAGCAAGGCAGAGATTATGGTAATAAGGAATATCACCGGGTAAAAGCAAAGAATCGTGATAAGCAAGTGAAGTCGAAAATGAAGCGACTGCAGAGTGAGCTTGAAAAAAACAAGGTTGAAAAACCTCTAGAAGAGACAAAGGTTAAATTTCAATTTGATTCGAAAGGGAATAGAGGAAAAAGGATTATTGAGGCGAAGGGTCTAACAAAGTCTTTTGAAGAAAGATCCCTTTTCAGCGGAAGTCACTTTTATATAAATCATGGAGAACGTATAGGCTTATTAGGAGAAAATGGCAGTGGTAAAACGACTTTGATTAAAATGCTGCTTGGCGAAACATCCATTTCTAATGGAGAGCTGTGGAAAAGTGATTCTTTAAAGATTGCTTACCTCAGTCAGGATGTTGATAATTTACCCGAAGATAGAACCGCTTTAGAGGCATTAGGGTTTACAGACCGTGAAAATATACTTCGCGCCCGAACCTTATTTGCCAATCTCGGATTAAAGGAGCAGTTCATTACAAAGCCAATTGGGACTTTGAGCCTTGGAGAGAGAACACGCGTGAAACTAGTCGACATGCTAATGAGAGAATATGATGTTCTTATTTTAGATGAGCCCACCAATCATTTAGACTTACCTAGCAGAGAAGAGCTTGAAAAGACGCTTAGTGAATTTAATGGCACCATCATAACCGTTTCTCACGATTACTATTTCTTAAATAAGCTATGTGATAAGCTCCTTGTATTCGATAACCAAAGGATAAAGCGTGTGGAAATGAAGCCTGAAGAATACTTTCAGAAAGAACAGACTGCAGAACCTGCTGAAAAAAAAGAAACATTAATGATTATCGAAAACAGAATTGCGACCATTTTAGGAGAACTATCCTTAATTGATCAAAAGAACCCAAAATACAACGAATTAGATAGTGAATTCAACGAATTGCTGAAGCAAAAAAGAAAATTACTATAATAACAATAAGATAGCCCCCTCGAGAAGGGGGCTATTTTTTATTTCAACTACTATGATTGCTGTATATCAGCGTAAAATCAAACATATCCGCGAAGTTAATAGGAACAAATTTTCATAACATTGCGTTAATATCTAACTAAGCATAAATCTCTAATATCAATAAGATTAAGGGTATACTATGTGAAACAATTGTTTTCGCAAAACGGAAAGCAGGGTTTATATGATTATCGAGATTAAATATAAAAAACTTATTTGTGATATTGGAAAACGTGTTTATGAAAAAGGCTTTGTTGCAGCTAATGTCGGAAATATCTCCGTCCGTATTGATGAAAATGAGTTTTTGATTACGCCAACAGGAGTAAGTAAAGGGTTCCTAACTACCGATATGATTATTAAAGTTGATGGCGAAGGAAACGTACTTGAAGGCGAGTATAAACCATCTTCTGAAATGACAATGCATTTGCTTGTCTATCAGGAACGTCCTGATGTTCATGCGGTGCTGCATGTCCATCCGCCATATGCAACAGCCTTTGCAATTGCGGGGATACCTTTAGACCAGGCCATAATGCCTGAAGCAGTCGTATCGTTAGGGACGATTCCATTAGCAAAATATGGAACACCATCAACAGATGAGGTACCGAAAGCCGTCAAATCACATGTTTATGATCATCAGGGTGTATTATTAGAAAACCATGGGGCTTTAACCTGGGGCAAGGATTTATTGCATACTTATTACTTAATGGAATCATTAGAGTTCACCGCAAAAATTAATTGGATTTCCAGACAATTAAGAGGTGACCGAGAACTCTCAAAGGAGAATGTTGCTAAGCTCATTGATATAAAAAACATGTTGGGACTTGATGGCGTATCACCATTAGGCGTAGATGTACCTAAAGGCTATAATGCAAAGCGAGTGACACCCACAAACGAACAGACCTTATCTGAAAGGGATATTGACATCATTGTAGACCGTGTGACAACCAGTGTCTTTAATGCCTTAAATAAGTAACTTTATTTGCTTTTCTAGTATACTTTTACTAAACTGTTTGTAAATTGTCACATATTTGGCATACACAACTTTCATTTCAACTTACTTTATAGTGTAAAATCAATGTAGTACATTATTGAATCAAGGGGGTTCGGGGGTATGGTAAAAAAAGTCATCGCTGCTGTTGTACTTATAGCCTTACTTGGAGTTGCAATTGTGCAGGCTATGGACAAAAAGGCTGAACCCGAGAACGTAAGTCAAGAAGCGGCTAATATGGGTGGTTTAAAAGTGGGGGCAAAAGCTCCTGATTTTGAATTAAAAACATTAACGGGGGAGACCGTTAAACTTTCGGATTTAAAAGGAAAAAAAGTAATGCTCAATTTCTGGGCAACTTGGTGTCCACCATGTAAAGCTGAAATGCCAGCTATGGAAGAATTTCATAAAGAAGTTGGGGACGAAGTTGTTATATTAGCGGTAAATATTGATCCTCATTTGGATGTTCAAGCTTTTGTTGACGAAAATGGGATTACCTTTCCTATACCTTTAGATGCCGAGGATAAAGTAAACGAAACCTACCAAGTACTTTCCATTCCTACGACGTATTTTATTGATACAAAAGGGAATATCGGAAATAAGTTTATCGGGGCTATGAGTCTTGATGCAATGAAACAATATACAAAGGATCTAAATTAGACATTGGATGAAAAAATCCGATGTCTTTTTTTATACTACGGACACTTTAAAGCTTTAACGCATTATTTTCTTATAATTTTCAAAAAGTTGTAATAATTGCAACCGTTTCCGGGCATAATAACTGTTAGAATAGGAAATAAGGAAGGTGATATACATGAGAAAGCCTAGAAAACGTTCCTTTGCAGAATTGGTATCTGAAAATAAAAGTCAACTTTTAAAAGATAGAGCTGCGATGGAGAAAATTGAATTACGCCTTGAAGAAAAACGCCTTGGAAAAGCTGAATAAATAAACTCACATAGATTACCAATCATGTTCCTCCTTTAAAGCGGACAAAATGTAAAAGAGGAGGGATGTTAATATGAGTAATCCAAAACACAGTCAACAAGGCTTCAGCGAAGATCATCTTGGAACTAAGTCCAAGAACTTTGGTGGAAACAAAGGTAAAAAATATCAAGATAAATCTGGTAAACATGCTCAAGTCATGCAAACCAAAGGTGAATAAGTTATATGGTAAAGACCCGTCAGGCATGTGCCACCGGGTCTTTTTGTTTTAAGTCTAACAAAATTTCTCTGTGATATTTTTTTCACTTCGTAACAAACTATATCTGTAGTAACCCTGATAATACCAAGGAGGAATTGTGATGACTTATAACAACAAACCAAAACCAGATGACCGCAGTGATAATGTTGAAAAGCTCCAATCCATGATTCATGATACAATTGAAAACATTGAAGCTGCTGAGGAATCTCTTGCATTTACAAACAGCGAAACACAGCGCCAGCAAATTGCGGCGAAAAACGAAAGACGTCGTGAAAGTATCGAATCCTTCCGCTCCGAAATAAAGGATGAAGTTTAACATAGAGGTAATTAGGACCTGTTCATTTTGTACAGGTCCTTTTTATTTGAGCCTTGAATTTCGTTTGTTTGAACAGGTTATGGTAAGATAAAAGGGAAATTTTGAAGAAGAAGTGATCCTATGATAAGACAACAAACCAATCAAAACATTCCCTCTGTAGAACGTATAGAACAGTGGGAAACAGAGTTAAATGAAAAAGGACAAATTGCCAATGAAAATGAGCTGTTAACTGCCATACGCTTTGAGTCTAACTCTGTATTGCTTTCAAGGTTGTTAACAGTTGCTGCACTTTCACGGTTAAATCGTAAAAGTAATGATTCATTAGCTCTAGCTTGGCTTCATAAAGCATTGGAATTATTCCCTGATAATGAGAAAGCAAAGTCGTATTTTATCCAATACGATTGGAAAAAGAAGAAAGATATCTTTGATGTTCTTACCTTTCCGGCTATTCGGGAAACAGATAACAGGACAGCAAAGAAAAAGGTTGCAGAACAATACATACAAATTTGCCAAAGTTTCTTAGCAGAAGCAGATGATCATGTAGAGGATCTTACTGAAAAGATGAAACTTGCGGAATCCTTGAAAGACATTTCACTTTCTCAACAATATAAAAAACTTGCTGTTTTGCTTTCTGATTCAATTGATATCACTGGCAGCCTTCTAAAAGCTGCTGAGGAGTATGAAGAATCGATTAAGGGAGTATTTCACACTGCCACCTATTTTGATGAGCTTAAAGTCCATCTATCGGGTCTAGAAGAAATAAAACAAAGCTGGGAGAAGCTTTTTATTGTCGAAGAAGATTTCAAGCAAGATTCTGACAATGCACTAGAACAGCTTAATGAAATGATCGGGATGGAAATTGTCAAAAAGAGAGTCAATAATTTTTATCAGTTTTTAAAATACCAAAGAGATCGGAAAGAGCTTGGATTTCAAACAAAAGATGAACTTAGCCTAAATATGGTATTGACAGGGAATCCCGGCACAGGAAAAACAACCATTGCCCGTTTATTAGCTAAAATTTATCACGAACTTGAGGTACTGCCGCGGCCAGAAGTGATTGAGACGGACAGATCACAGTTAGTAGGTGCCTTTGTCGGCCAGACAGAGGAAAATGTCAGAGCGGTGGTTGAAAAAGCTATTGGTGGTGTCCTATTTATTGATGAAGCCTATAGTTTAAAAAGAGAAGGGCAAACGGGAAACGATTACGGTCAAACAGCGGTTGATACCCTTGTTTCGCTAATGACCGGTAAGGAATATGGCGGGAAATTCGCCGTTATTTTAGCGGGATATCCTGATGAAATGCGTGTCTTTTTAGATGCAAATCCAGGATTAAGAAGCCGATTCCCTCAATCTAACCTCATTCATTTACCTAATTACTCCAATGAGGAATTAATCAATATTGCAGAAAAAATTGCTTCAGAAAATGATTACATCCTGACAGAAGAAGCAAAGGTAGAAATTAACCATCTTCTTGATCAGCAGCGTGTAGACGATACCTTTGGTAATGCGAGGTCTGTTCGAAATATTGTGTTAGACGCGATTTTTAAAAAAGGATCAGATCATCCGATATCAAATGAAGATATTCTTACCTATACCATTTTGGATAAAACTGACTTTGAGGCAGAAAAGACCGAGCAGCGGGAATCGCCTTTTGAGAAATTAGAACGCTTAATTGGATTGACAGAGTTAAAAGGAGAAATGGAGTCTCTTGTCTCCTTTGTAAAAATGCAGCAGTTTCGGAAGGAAAAAGGACTTCCTGCCGTACCTATACAGCTTCATTCGGTTTTCACCGGTAATCCAGGGACTGGGAAGACAACAGTGGCGAAGATATATGCAGAGCTCCTAAGGGAATGCGGTATGTTAAAAAGGGGTCATTTAATCGTGGCAAGCAGAGCCGATTTTGTAGCGGGATATGTCGGTCAAACAGCAGGAAAAACGAAGAAAAAGATTCGAGAAGCACTTGGAGGAGTTTTATTTATTGATGAAGCCTATTCACTATTAAGCCAAACTGC
Organism: Neobacillus niacini; assembly: GCF_019749295.1. Lineage (GTDB taxonomy): Bacteria > Bacillota > Bacilli > Bacillales > Cytobacillaceae > Neobacillus > Neobacillus niacini_D. Next base: position 253,703 of record NZ_JACWFG010000013.1, on the reverse strand, counting down.
TGGTGATTTCGGTAAAGAGGTAGTAGATACCTTGGTTGATGAAATGACGAAACATAACGAAAATCTGGTAGTTGTCCTTGCGGGATATCCAAACGAAATGGACCAGCTGTTGGAGAGCAATCCAGGTCTCCGTTCGAGATTTAAGAAATTCTTTTTATTCCCTGATTATTCTCCTGAAGAGCTGCTTGCGATTATTGAGGCATATGTAGAAGGCTACCAATACAACTTAAGTGAAGATGCTAGAGCCCGATTGAGGCAGAGTATAGAAAGCAATACATTCCAAGGAAATGGCAGATTTGCAACCAATTTAGCGGATGAAATGATTCAAGCACAAGCCATGAGGCTGATGGGAGACACAAAAGAAGAAGATTTATTAGATAAAGCCCTTCATATAGAAGGCGAAGATGTGGAAAAAGCGCTTAAAAAGATGACGCTTTAAGATTCATTGATAAGAAAAGGGGAGTAAGCAATGGACAACGTTTTTATTTCAACTAGAGAAATTCAACTTTTATACGCAGACACGGACATGATGGGAGTTATCTATCATGCAAACTATTTGAAATATTTTGAACTCGGAAGAAGCGGCTTAATCGAGGATTTGGGTTATAGTTATCTAGATATGGAGAATGCAGGCTATTTTGCACCCGTATATGACATCCAAGCAACCTATAAGAAACCGTTACGTTATGGCGATAGAGGATTTGTAAATACGTGGATTGAAAAAAATGATGGAATTAAAACGATTTACGGGTATTCCATTACAAATGGAGATAAGGAAGTTTGTGCAGAAGGAACATCGACTCATATTGTTGTCAAAAAGGATACCTTTCGACCGATTGCATTTAAAAAGGCCTTCCCTGAATGGTTCCTTAAGTATGAAGAAATTAAGAAAAAGTAATGGAATGACCTTTGGGGTGACGATATGGCTTTTGGAATCAAAAAACAGGAAGTACGAGAGTGGAAGCAAAAAATTGATGGCGGGGAAATCGCATTTCTAACCCATTATTGGTTAGATGACCGCTTCCCAGGCTCCAAGACTGTAACCAAGGTAGGCTGCCATGATCTTGAAAAGCTTGCTGAATGGGGAAGGAAATATGGGTTAAAAAAAGAATGGATTCACCACCGCCGAGATGGCTATTCCCATTTTGATCTAATTGGAGATAGGCAAAAAGAAATCCTGCTTAGTGAAGGATTACATCATCATATTTGGTGAAATAGGGGGAATAAAACGATGTTAAAGCTTGGAATCATCGGACTTGGGGATATTGCGAAAAAAGCTTATCTGCCTGTTGTAGGAAGTCTGGCTGATGTGGAGTTCCATTTATACACTAGAAATACTGAGGTTTTAACTGAAATCAGTAATAAATATCGGTTTCCTTACACTCACACTAGTCTGTCTTCTATCATAAAGAGCGGAATAAAAGGAGCATTTGTCCATTCATCGACTGAATCCCATGATCACATTGTGAGAGAGCTTTTAAATAATGGGATACATGTTTATGTGGACAAGCCTATAACCTATCACTTGGGGACTACCAAGGAACTGGTAGAACTCGCTGAAAGTAAAGGACTTATCTTAATGACAGGATTTAATAGGCGGTTTGCACCTTTTTATCGGTCCATATCAGAAATTGACAAACCAAATATGATTATTCTCCAAAAGAACCGTCATGACCTTCCAGGTGATATTCGGTCATTTGTTTATGATGATTTTATTCACGTTTTAGATACGGTACGTTACCTGTTTAAAAGCGATATTCAGGATGTTATCGTTCATGGAAGAGTAAGAAGTGGAATCCTTTATCATGTGGTTGTTCAATTTATCTCTAGAGATATGACAGGTCTGGCGATTATGAATCGTGACAGTGGCGCAGTTGAAGAAAAGTTAGAAGTAATGGGAACAAATGAGAAAAGGGTCGTTCAAGACCTAGATAAATTGACAATTTATCGTAACCAGTCAGAAACTTCATTCTCCTTTAACAACTGGGATTCTACCTTGTTTAAAAGAGGATTTGAACAGATAATTGAGGAGTTTATCAGCGCCGTACGTTATGATAGCCTTCCATCTGTGACTGCCCGCGATTCGTTACAGACACATGAAATATGTGAGCTGGTTGTCCAACAGCTCAGAAAGCAAGAATTAGAAAAAGCACACACGAAATGAGTACCATTCATGTGTGCTTTTTTAGTTGATTAGGATTTTTTATAATCTAATACAGGTTCGTCATATTTTACATGGTATGTAACAACTAGATCATGTTCATCGAAGTACCATAAATCTTTTTCTTCAACATAAAAGGTAATCCCGTCTTCAGTAGTCTTTGCACCAATATCATTGGGTTCATCACTAGAAATGCCAAGTGAAAACCCTTTTTGTACGGGACTATATCCGCCGTACCGTACATAGAAACGGACAAAATCACCTGTATTTAAACTGAGTTCTTTTTTATACCATGCTGCTGCCTCACTGCTGATTTGGATTTTCATTTGTATCTCCTTTCAAAATGCCTATGGTAGTAGTATATAATAAAGCACACACAAATATCGATGAAGTTGCTTAAATAGGCAGCCGCAGCCAGCCATTTAGAAAAATGAAAAGCAGTACCAATATATGAGCAAAGATAGATGGCAAAATGCTTTTATATTTAGTTGTTAAATAGGCAAGTAAGAACCCTAAAGTTAGATACAATAGAAAAACTCCGAGAGAATAACCAAATATGGTTGTATTTTGTGCAAATGCTATACCCGATATAAGAATAGCCATTTTTTCATTCGTAATTTTTATCAATTGGGTTAATAGAATGCCCCTCCATATAATCTCCTGCAGGAAAACATGTATAAAAACAAATAAAATAAGAGGGAGGTAAATTCTAAAACTAATTGTAAAACTTATTAGAAGGAAACTCCCAATAATCATGCACAAAAAAATATAGAGAATTTTTTTGTTAGCAAAACTTTCAGTTAGTTCTGGCATATAAAAAAAGAAACTAATTCTTTTATTAAATTGCCTGATCACATATACCATTGTTAGGGCTGGGATGCTCAACATTAACTGACTTAGGATAGCCCCATAATATGGCATTAGCTGGAATCCCTCGATAAATTTATCAATATAAAACAATACGAAATTTCCACCAAAAAAAGAAATCATTACCCATACGAACAATCGATTTTCTTCCCTAAGGAAGGCCACCAGCAGTAATAAACCTAGAAGAATCCAAGAGAACAGACTATAATAATTTCTCGTAAAAAGATAGATGAGGACGATAAACAATAGAGATAAAAAGGTACCTTGATATTGTTTTTGGTTCATTTGAAACACCCTTCCAACGTAAGCGTGTAAAAGGCCCCGTATTAACGGAGCCATTGTGTCATATGGTTTTGAATTTCCTGATATTTTGCAGGGGCATCCTGCAGTCCAAAAGAACCTGCTTTCTCAAGTGGTACTACTCGATAGTTCTGCTGTCCTTGACTTGAAACATAGGTTGGATAAAAAGCCGGGTTGGACAAATCAATACTATTACCTGTTTCTGTTATGTGTTTGGTTATTTCAACGGTTGCCATCCCGCCTATATCTTTATAGTCTCTTACTTGCCCGGAGATAAAGTTACCCAATGAATAAATAACAAATGACTTCTTGCCATCATCACGGTTAATCCATTCCATTGGCTGCAGTACGTGCGGGTGAGAGCCAAAGATGATATCTACCCCTTCATTCGCAAGGAAATTTGCTAAATCTTTTTGCTCACTGGTAGGTACTCGCTGGTATTCGTTCCCCCAATGAATGCTCATTACCACAACATCAGCTTCTTTTTTTGCCCGTCTTATTTCTTCACTCATCTTATCACGGTTAATAAGATTAACCAAAAAATCTTTACCATCTGGGATTGGTATCCCATTTGTTCCATAGGTGTATGAAAGAAAGGCTAATTTAATGCCATTCTTAGTAATGATTCTTAGTTTTTGACGATCCTCTTCATTTAAAAAGCTTCCTACATGGGGAAGTCCGATACTATTTAAGTAATCGGTTGCAGAAAGGATTCCTCTCTGCCCTTTATCCAGCGTATGATTATTAGCTAGTGATACAATATCTACGCCCGTATTGACGAGAGCATCTGCCACTTCATGGGGACTATTAAACATAGGGTAACTAGAAACACCTATGTCAACACCACCCAGCATACTCTCTTGATTGGCTGTAAGCACATCCGGTGATTCCAATATGCTTTTTACATTTTCAAAGATTGGATTGAAATTATATTGCGTGCCATTAAAAGCATCCTGATAAACCCTATCATGGATCAGGATGTCGCCAATTGCCCCAATGGTCAACCTTTCCGTTAATGTCCTCGTTACGACGGGTTGTACTCTCGTTGCATGGTCCTTAGCAGGGTGTTTTATTGAAGCAGCATTCCTGTTATTATTTTGCTGAATTAGAAGCCCGCCTGCAGCGAGAATACATATTGAAATGATAATGACAGATGATATAATGGCTCTCTTTTTCATAATATCTCCTAACTAACAGATTTTAAGGCAAAATATTTTCAACTATTCTACCAATACTATATTATATTTATATGCTAATTTTCGACTTTTTCCCGCATTTTTTGAAAAAAATAAAGGACGTGATGTATTTTGTTCAAAATCACTGAGAGTGCCCATGGTAAATTGGAAGAATTAATCATGAAGGAACAGCAAACTCCAAATGAGGAACTACTGGTCCGGTTAAGTATGGGAATTGGCTGAGGCGGGCCAAAACTTAATCTGTCTCTGGAGGAGCAGAAAATTACTGGTGATGTGTTGTTTGAGTTTGATGGGATAGGGATCCTTATACATGAACAGGATTATGTATACTTTGACCATACCAAACTGGATTATGTAAAAGATGTAATGGGGAATTCTTCATTTACATTATTAAGAATATAAAACGGAGTTTCCTTAAGCGGAAACTCCGTTTTTTTATGAGGCTTATTCATCCATTTGTTCAAGAAAATCAATTAGCTCATCAAAAGTCTTTGTTACTTTGTATGGAATCTTTTCCGGCAGGTCATGGTCGTCTACTAAACATTGATAAAATTCAACCTCAAATTCTTGATCGGAAGCAGGTGAAACGTCTGTGGAAAACTTATAAGTTTGATTATATTCAGACATTAAAAATCCCTCCATGAGTTCCTTTACCTTTATTTTACTTTATTAGGGGAGAAAAAAATCACTAAGAATATGTAGTTTTAATGAAAAATTGAAAATGGCTCTAAGGAAGCCACAAAAGATTCCTTAAAGCCATTTAATTTTAGGTTCTGTTTTATTCATGATTCGTTTAATATTAGCGCGATGTCGATAAATTACAAATGAGGCTAAAAGTGTTACTGCAATTAAGAGAGGAATATCCCCATCAATGGCAGCATAGATGACTGCACAAATGCCAGCGAGCATAGATGATAATGATACGTACTTTGTTATGTATAGACTGGCAAAAAAGACAACGAAAATCGTTAAAAACATAAGCGGTGCACAAAACAATAATACGCCCCCAGAGGTAGCAACTGCTTTGCCGCCTCTAAATCCAGCAAAGACGGGATAGGTATGTCCAATTACAGCAAATACTCCAGCAAGTAAAGGATTAATATCGAGTCCAAACATAACAGGTAAGTAAGCAGCTAATGTCCCTTTTAGAATATCAGCTAAGGTTACAGCGATACCTGCTTTTACTCCTAATGTTCGAAAAGTATTGGTTCCCCCTAAATTTCCACTCCCATGTTCACGGATATCAGTTTTATAAAAAACCTTACCGATAATTAAACCTGACGGAATGGATCCAAGCAGGTAGGCTAGTATTAAGACTAAGATAATTTGAACCATTAATGATTTCTCCTTCTATAAATAGTGCAAGTCCTTTTATTTTACCATGTAATGGTGAAAAAACACTACCAGTGCTTTTAACTATTTCAATTTATGCTGAAAAAATTCCTTCTCAAATTTTCTTTAATACCGTACGATAGAAATGAGGGGGAAGAGCGTTGTCACAAATTGAATACCATAAGAAGAAATCATTATCACCAAAATGGATCCTAGGAGGATTGATGATAGCAGTCTTACTGATTGCCTCTTCTATTCTTTTTTTATTTTATCCATTTGCCTCAAAGGAAAAAGTTAATTATTTTACTCAACAAAATCCAGTCCTTTTTGAAGGAACTCAAAAGGGAAATGCACTACTCGAAGGGGATACGATCTTTCTCCCACTTTCATTTATGCAAGAGAACATAGATTCTACGATTATTTTTGATGAAAAATCTACCTCCATCATCATAACGACAGCAGAAAAGGTTATCCAAATGCCTACAGATTCATTAACCTTCTTTGTTAATTCAAAACCGGTAGAGCTGCAGGTTTCACCAATTATCTCAAAGGATGGACAAATATTTGTAGCAATCGATCCTCTGCTGAGCTTTTATCCTATACAATATAAGGTATTAAAGGATACAGGTACGATTTGGATTCAAAAGAATGGGGACCAGTATTTCGAAGGGACCACAACAGCGGAAGATGTTCACCCTGAAAAGCTAAGATTACGAACAGAGCCAACTTTAAAGGCTCCGTTTACAGCGGAATTATCGAAACAGGAAAATGTAATGATTGAGGCTGAGGAAGAAAATTATTATTTGGTAAGAAAAGAAAATGGAATCAGCGGATACATTAGTAAGAAGAATATTACAAAAAACAAAGAAGTAACAATTACGCTAAAACAGCAACCCCAAACGACAGGTGTTACAAAAATTGATGGTCCTATCCAATTAACTTGGGAAGCCGTTTATACGAAAAATCCAAATCATACACAAATACCAGACATGATAGGTTTGAATGTTGTCTCTCCAACATGGTTTTCCTTAGCAGGAACTGATGGAAGTATAAAAAACTTAGCTTCCCAAGAGTATAGTAAATGGGCACAGTCTAAGGGTTATCAAGTATGGGGATTGTTTTCAAACTCTTTCGACCCCGTACTTACACATGAAGCATTAAAAGACTTTGAAACTCGTCAAAAAATCATTGTTCAGCTGCTTCATTTCAGTCAAATGTACCAGCTGCAAGGGATAAATTTTGATATAGAAAACGTAAAGCAGGAAGATGGGCAACTCGTCACCCAATTTATGAGAGAAGCCACACCTTATTTGCATGAAGCAGGATTAGTAGTTTCAATGGACATTACCTTTTATGCAGGTGAAAATAATAATTGGTCATCTTTTTATGAACGAAGTAAGCTCGCTGGAATTGTAGATTACCTTATTATCATGGCTTATGATGAGCACGCAGGATCATCTCCAGTTGCCGGCAGTGTCGCTAGTCTGCCTTGGGTTGAAAAGAATTTGCAAAACTTGTTAAAAGAGGTTCCTAAAGAGAAGCTCATTCTCGGTGTACCATTATATACTAGACTTTGGAAAGAACAACACAATGCAGATGGAAGTACAGTGGTTACCTCGCAGTCGATGTCAATGTCTAAGGTCAAGGAATGGTTAGCAGAGAAAGGTCTGCAGCCTGTGTATGATGAAGCTAGTGGGCAAAACTACGCAGAGTATTATGCAGCAGATGAAAATGCCACCTATAAAGTGTGGATTGAAGATGAATTATCCTTAACGAAACGAGCAAACCTAGCAGCCTCTTATCATCTAGCTGGAGTTGCTTCCTGGTCAAGAACCTTCGGAGATCAGACAGCATGGACTGCCATCAATATGGATTCAAATAAAGCAGTCACACAGAAATAGATCAGCAATGCTGGTCTATTTTTTTGGTTCTTTTTAATGCTGAAAGCATTTTTTTTTGCAAATTATCCATTTATGTTATAGTGAAAGTAGATAGTAAAATTCAGGAAATAAAGGAAGTGTTTGTTCATGGCAGTTGAAAATCCAACCTTAGAAGAAATTGGAGCTATATTGAAAAAATCTAAACGTATCGCTGTTGTGGGTTTAAGTGATAAACCAGACAGAACTTCGTATATGGTTTCTGAGGTGATGCAAAAAGCGGGTTATGAAATCATTCCGGTTAATCCAACAGTTGATGAAGTGCTTGGAGTAAAAGCGGTTGCCTCGTTAAAAGATATTGAGGGGCATATTGATATCGTGAATGTTTTCCGTCGTTCAGAGCAATTATTTGATGTTGCGAAAGAGTTTGATGAAGTCGACGCAGATGTTTTTTGGGCACAGCAGGGATTAGTAAACGAAGAAGCTTATGATTTCTTGAAAGAAAAAGGATATACAGTGATTATGGACCTTTGCATAAAAGTGGCACATGCCTTAACAAAATAATGATTTTGGTTGAAAGAGGCTGCTAATATTTAGCAGTTTTTTTCTTTTTTTTACTAAAAAAACAGTTACAAAATTATATTGTTTCAAATTAGACATTTGCCAAATCGAAATAAATCGCTAAAATAAAGCATAGACGCCGAAAAGATGTGATACAATTAAGAGCGGCAAACATTCGTTCTAAAATAACCATAATAATAACTTTTTTACACGAATGAATAAATTTACTCATAAAGATAGCAATTAAAAGATGTTTTTTCGTTGCAGGGAATGAAAGGGGTATTTTAGTGGCAAGTAATCAGAAAGCTTTTGAATATAATGATGATGCCATACAGGTACTAGAGGGACTGGAGGCCGTCAGGAAGCGACCAGGAATGTACATCGGGAGCACTGATACACGCGGATTACACCATCTTGTATATGAGATTGTCGACAACTCAGTCGATGAGGCTCTAGGAGGATTTGGGAATCAAATCATTGTAAAGATCCACAAAGATAATTCAATTAGTGTCTCGGATAGAGGTCGTGGAATGCCAACAGGCATGCATAAAATGGGGAAACCGACTCCAGAAGTTATCCTAACAGTTCTTCATGCTGGCGGTAAATTTGGTCAAGGCGGATATAAAACCAGCGGTGGATTACATGGTGTTGGTGCCTCCGTTGTTAATGCCTTATCTGAATGGTTAACGGTAACGATAAAAAGAGATGGTTTTGTTTACGAACAACGCTTTGAAAATGGCGGTAAACCCGTTACCACCTTGGAAAAAATCGGGAAAACCAATCAAACGGGTACTACAATTCACTTTAAACCAGACGCATCCATTTTTTCTGCCACCACATATAACTTTGAAACATTATGTGAGAGGTTAAGAGAGTCAGCGTTTCTTTTAAAAGGTTTAAAGATTGAAATCATCGATGATCGAAATGATTTTCATGAGGTTTTCCATTATGAAAATGGGATAGAGGCCTTTGTTGCTTACTTAAATGAGGAAAAAGATGTCCTTCACCCAGTCATTAGTTTTGAAGGAAGCCACAATGGGATTGAAGTGGAATATGCCTTTCAATTTAATGATGGTTATTCAGAGAACATGCTATCATTTGTAAACAATGTCCGGACGAAAGACGGCGGAACGCATGAAGTAGGGACGAAAACAGCGATGACTCGTGTTTTCAATGAATATGCCCGAAAGGTTTCTCTTTTAAAAGAAAAGGAAAAGAATCTTGAGGGTGCTGATATTCGTGAAGGATTATCTGCGATTATTTCTATTCGAATTCCAGAGCAGTTATTACAGTTCGAGGGACAGACGAAGGGAAAATTAGGGACTAGTGAAGCTAGATCGGCGGTAGACGCAGTGGTTTCTGAAAACCTAACCTATTTTCTTGAAGAAAACCCCGACATCAGCTCGTTGTTAATTAAAAAGTCAATTAAAGCCTATCAAGCCCGTGAAGCAGCACGAAAAGCACGGGAGGACGCAAGGAGCGGTAAAAAGAGGAAGCGCTCGGATACTCTTTTATCAGGGAAGCTTACACCTGCTCAATCTAGAAATCCGCAAAAAAATGAAATCTATTTAGTTGAGGGTGACTCCGCAGGCGGCTCTGCAAAACAAGGCCGTGACCGCCGCTTCCAAGCCGTACTTCCTTTGCGTGGAAAAGTAATCAATACAGAAAAAGCGAAGCTGGCTGATATCTTTAAGAATGAAGAAATAAATACAATCATTCATACAGTTGGTGCTGGAGTAGGTTCTGACTTTAATGTCGAGGATGCAAACTACGATAAAGTCATTATTATGACGGATGCCGATACAGACGGTGCGCATATACAAGTGTTACTGTTAACCTTTTTCTATCGGTATATGAAACCACTTATTGAAGCAGGTAAGGTGTATATTGCACTGCCTCCACTTTATAAAGTAAGTAAAGGTACGGGTAAAAAAGAGATTATTGAATACGCCTGGAGCGATGATGAACTCCAAGGTGCGATTAAAAAAGTTGGCAGAGGCTATATGATCCAGCGTTATAAAGGTCTTGGAGAAATGAATGCAGATCAACTCTGGGATACAACGATGAATCCAGAGACTCGGACATTAATCCGTGTGAAAATTGATGACGCGGCAAGAGCTGAGCGCCGAATTACGACTTTAATGGGTGATAAAGTTGACCCGCGCCGTAAATGGATTGAAAACAATGTAGCCTTTGGTTTAGAGGAAGATGATAGTATTTTGGAAAACGAAAATATTACGGTCGCTGAGGAGGAATCTGAAGAATGAGCTCAACTGAGATATTCCGTGACTTACCTTTAGAGGATGTAATTGGCGATCGTTTCGGCAGATATAGTAAATATATTATTCAAGAACGGGCCTTACCTGATGCAAGGGACGGATTAAAACCAGTTCAACGCAGAATACTTTATGCGATGCATGTTGAAGGAAATACCTTTGAAAAGGGCTTCCGTAAATCCGCTAAAACAGTCGGAAATGTTATCGGTAATTATCATCCGCATGGTGACTCCTCTGTTTATGATGCAATGGTGCGGATGAGCCAGGATTGGAAGGTTCGAAACGTTCTCGTTCAGATGCATGGAAACAACGGAAGTATGGATGGCGACCCGCCAGCAGCGATGCGTTATACTGAGGCACGTCTGTCAGCTATTTCCGCAGAATTACTTCGTGATATCGAAAAACACACAGTCGATTTTATTCCTAACTTTGACGATACAGCAAATGAACCTACGGTGCTGCCCGCTATGTTCCCAAATCTGCTTGTAAATGGCTCAACAGGAATTTCGGCAGGGTACGCAACGGATATCCCGCCGCATAATCTTGGTGAGGTCATTGATGGTGTCATCATGAGAATGGATAATCCTAACGTATCCATTGAGGAATTAATGACCGCTATTAAAGGACCTGATTTCCCAACGGGGGGAATCATTCAAGGAATAGACGGCATTAAAAAGGCTTATGAAACAGGTAAAGGTAAAATTATTGTCCGCAGTAAAGCTGAAATTGAGGAGCTTCGCGGCGGCAAACAACAAATTGTTGTAACTGAGATTCCTTTTGAAATCAATAAAGCGAATCTTGTTAGGAAAATTGATGAATTCCGACTTGACCGAAAAGTCGATGGAATATCAGAGGTTCGTGATGAGACAGATCGAACTGGACTAAGAATTGTTATTGAATTAAAGAAAGATGCCAATGCAAATGGTGTTCTAAATTATTTATATAAAAATAGTGATTTACAGGTTGCCTATAATTTCAATATGGTTGCTATTTCTAAAAAGCATCCAAAGTTATTAGGCATTCGTGAATTATTAGATGCTTATATCGATCACCAAAAAGAAGTTGTTGTTAGAAGAACGAAGTATGAGTTGGATAAAGCAAAAGAACGCCAACATATCGTTGAAGGGTTAATGAAGGCATTATCAATCCTTGATCAGGTAATTGCGACAATCCGTGCTTCTAAGGATAAACGTGATGCAAAAGATAATTTAATTGCAAAATTCTCATTTACCGAAGCTCAAGCTGAAGCCATTGTTTCTTTACAGCTATACCGCTTAACCAACACAGATATTACGGCTTTACAGCTAGAAGCGGAAGAATTGGCTAGTAAAATTGAAGAATGGACTTCAATCCTATTAAGTGAGAAGAAGCTGCTTTCTGTCATAAAAAAGGAATTAAAAGACGTTAAGAAACGTTTTGCTGATCCTCGTCGTTCTAAAATAGAGGCAGAAATTGAAGAATTAAAAATTAATCTTGAGGTAACGGTTCCTAGTGAAGATGTAATTGTAACGGTAACAAAAGAAGGGTATGTCAAACGGACAAGCCAGCGTTCTTTTGCTGCTTCTAATGGTCAGGATCTGGCAATGAAGGATACAGACCGGTTACTTTCACAACTTGAAATAAACACACAAGATGTAGTGCTTCTCTTCACGAATAAAGGGAACTATTTATACTGTCCGGTTCATGAACTTCCAGATATTCGCTGGAAGGACTTAGGACAGCATGTTGCCAATATCATACCGATTGATCGCGATGAAGATATAATTCAAGTTATTCCAGTCAAGGATTTTGAGGCTGATGCTTATCTAGTATTTGTTACGAAAAACGGAATGGTTAAGAAGACAGAGCTAAAGCAATATAAGGCACAGCGCTATTCCAAACCATTAGTGGGTATCAATCTTAAGGATGATGATCAAGTAGTTGATGTACACCTAACAGATGGTACAAAGGAAATATTCATCATCTCAAATTTTGGCTATGCATTATGGTTCCACGAAGAAGAAATTAGTATTATCGGTATTCGTGCAGCTGGTGTCAAAGGTATTAATTTGAAGGATGGGGATGTTGTTGTCGGCGGGAAAGTGATCACTCCTGACAATGATAAAGCAACGATCGTAATCACCACTCAACGCGGTTCTGTGAAGCGGATGAAGCTGAAGGAATTTGATAAATCAACAAGAGCGAAGCGCGGGGTTGTTATCTTACGGGAGCTAAAGGCAAATCCTCACCGTATAGTTGGCTTTGTTGTTGCAGCTGACGAAGATACACTTTTCATTCAAACTGAAAAAGGCCACATCGAAAAGATTGTGACATCCGAAATACGGTTTAATGACCGTTATTCCAACGGATCTTTCGTCCTTGATGAAAATGACAATGGAAAAGTAACAACCATTTGGATGGCAGAAGGTCCAGTTAAAGCGAATGATTAAACCATAATGAAGGACTCCCAAAATTTTGGGGGTCTTTTTTTCATGTTTTTACCAAAACTGGGGCATACTACATATATCAGATTTTGGAGGGGAAAAGAATGAAAAAAGGGTTTTTATTTGTTGCTTCTGCATTTTTTCTCATGTCGTTTACCGCGATTACAGGGGTTTATGCTTACGAAGAAAAAACGAAAAATGTTACTATTTCGCAACACGAATCTGATATAACTGGAGATGGAATAAACGAAGTTATTCACTTAAAAGGCGTACCTTATGAAGATGATGAAGATTATTTAAAAGAAATTTATATAGAGGTCTCCACCTCAGATGATAAAAAATACAAAATAACTCTTGAAAGCGGATCTAAAGCCTCTTTAAAATTAGTAGATCTTAATCAGGATGGAGTTAAGGATATATTTGCAAATGTTTTTACAGGGGGAAGCGGGGGAATAACCCTAAATTATTTATATACCCTTAAAGATAATATCAGCAAAGAACTGAGTGTCCCAGAACCATTAGAAATGGATAGTAGTTTTGAAAATGGATATAAAGCAAAGATGACCATTAGACAAACAGGTAAATCTTATCTATTTGATTTAAAAGATAGGAAAAAGTACTATAAAAAGTTAGGGTTATTTTATAAAGGAAAATTAAATGAACCTACAGAATTAACGGTTAACTCGTTTCATTCACTTAAGCCGGTTAAATTAAACACAGGCCAATTAATCTTAAAAGGTATGCAGCGAATTACTGGAATTGCAAATGCTGATACGATAGCCTTTGTAGAGTCTACATGGAAATTTAATAACGGAAAGTGGAACCTCAATTCTACAAGTGTTACCACAAAAGAGAGTAAATAGGGCAGGGGGAGCAGCAATATAAGAAACTTCTAAAATAACACAAAACACAGGGGAAACCTGTGTTTTTTTGTGACTTTTGACTGGAAAATTTGTAATTTAGGAAGAAATAAATCATGAAGAGTTGTTAAAAAGCTATGGATTTGTTAACAACTGAATTAATCAAGATAGATTATGATATTGAAAACCAAAAAAATTTTATACTGTCTCATTTTCTTAAGTATACTTGGGTTTTGAGATATTATCGCTATTTGTTACCATAATAATATTATGTAAACTGATAAAAATTAAAAAAGCCAGCAGTATAGCCTGCCGACTTCATTCTATCTGTTCCTGTTCTTTTGGCATATCCATCTTATCTACAGCAATCTTTAAATCATCATTCTTAATATGTGTATAAATCATTGTCGTTTGAATGGATGAATGGCCTAATTGTCTTCGTAATTTAGGTACATCGTTAATTTCTGCATGGTATCTTGTAGCAAATGAATGTCTTAGTTTATGTACGGATAACGATGGTTTACCAAATGCCGTTGCATATTTTTCGATTAATTTCTCAACACCTCGTGCCGTAAGTCTTCGCGATTTTCCTTTTGGACCAATCGGTGCTGAAATAAATAAGGCTTTGTTGCTTTTTTCTATTTGGTATTTAGTAGTTCTTACAGATAGATAGGCTTGAAGATCTGCCATAGCAACCTGGCTAAAATAAACAAATTGCTCTTTATTTCCTTTTCGAATGACCCTTACACAGTACTTTTTGTAATCAATGTCATCTAATTCAATCCCAATTAATTCAGAGAGACGAAGACCAGAACCTAGGATTAATGAAACAATCGCCGTATCACGTTCCTTATTTAGTTGATGAAAGTTATAGAGTTTTTTGTTTTCTTTATTTAATTCACCGTAATCATTTGCTACGAACAAACGGAACTTTTCGTATTCGTCTCCAAGAAGAATTTTTCCTTCCATTTTAGCAGCTTTGGTTTCCATGTTTTCTTTTACTTCATTAAATTCAATTTTCGCCAATACATTACGGTGAAGATATGGCTTTAGATCAGGGGTCTCAGCAATGTTCTGCAAATAATTAAACAGGGACTTTAAAGCTGATAATTTTCGGTTAACCGTTAATTCTTTATTATTTAATTCGTAATGCAGGAAATTTAAAAAACTTTCAATCTCAATAACTGTCATTTGCTCTAATCGTTCTAAAGGGATATCTTTTGCTGCTCCAGTAAATAGTTGCTCTCTGATCATCCAATTAAAGAAGATCTTATAATCATGGCAGTAATTAAATAAGGAGGCAGTCGAAAGTTTCCTTAATTTATGATTGATGTATTCATCCACATACCAGGGCAATTCAGATAAAAGGGATTGCAGCTTTTTAAAATGATCTTGTTTTGATGGATTTACCATAAAATCACCTCACTTCTATATTTTACCTAACTAGGTTAATTACGTCAAATTTATATTTTACGTAATTATGTTAAACTATGATTGGGCCGTAATTTTTATAAAAATCTTAGTATTATATCGACTATATTAGACTCTTCCCCTTCAATCGTCTGAAATCCCTTCTGTGTAACAAACAATTCCTATATAATAAATTTATGCTGTTTTTAAAGGAGAATTCTTAATGAATAATAAACAATTAGAAGAAAAAATTATTGAAAATTACCAAGGCGAAGAAAAAATGATGATTCTCGTTTTTGCTCAATGGTGTATCAATCATGATTTAAATCCTGAAGAGTTGTATTTGCGGGCATATCCTAACCAATCTTCTAACACCGCTTTAAAAGAAGCCCTGGAATTAGTAGTGCCTAAAGACGAAGCTGGAGAAATTGGCGACGAAACACTTCTTGGTGTATTATCCTTATTTGGTAATGATGATCTTGCATTTGTTGTGAGTGAAGAAATTAGGAAAATGAATGCATAAGATACTGTCTTAAAACCATAATAAAAACAGGGCTTGTAGCTCAACTGTAGAGCAGCCGACAGTTTCAATCGTAAACTGTTGAGTATTTTGTGGGTTCGAGTCCCACCAAGCCCTATTTCATTTCCTCCCTCCTTTTTCAACCATACAGACCCCTTTTAACCATCAGTGTTAGATATTATTCCTTCTGCAATCAATTTATAGGATTGGATTTTATCTGCAGGTGAATGTGTGATAGTTACAATCATGATTTCGTCAGCATTATATTTATCTTGCAGTTCTAGAATACTCTTTTTTATTTCCCTAGGATTGCCGATTATCATACCACGTTTCATTTCATCTAGCAGATCATCTTTTTCACTGCCTAGATAGTTTTTCGCATCCTGGATAGACGGAACTCCATATGTCCCCTCTCCTCTTTTTCTTTGCAGACCCCAAACTAGTGAGCTTAGTGCTATTTTTTCTGCTTTTTCAGATGTTTCGGCACAAATGGCCGTAACAGTCACGATTACTTGAGGAATGTCATTTTGCTTCCTAGGTTTAAAGTGTTCTCTATATTGTTTGATAATGGCTGCGCCATCTTGATCACTCATAAACTGTCCAAATGCATACGAAAGTCCTTTCTCTGCCGCAAGTAGTGCACTTTTTTTACTAGTACCTAGCAGCCATGGCACTGGTGTCTTATCAGGAACTGGTGAAGCTGACACCTTCGCATGCAGATGATCAGAAGGAATATCATTGTCTAAGAAATATAATAAATCTTGTATGGAGCTCGGCATATTCCATACCTGCTGTAAAAAGTTATCGGATAAAGCGTTGGTTGCCTCTGCAGAACCACCTGGAGCCCTGCCAATGCCCACATCAATTCGTCCTGGGAACAATGTAGCCAGCATATTATATACCTCAGCAACTTTGTACGGTTTATAATGCGGCAATAAAACGGCTCCAGAGCCTAACCGAATTTTTTCCGTATTGGCCCCAATATAGCTTATCATCACTTCAGGTGCAGAGCATGCCAAACCGGGTAAATCATGATGCTCTGCAATCCAATACCTCGTGTATCCTAGATTTTCACCCGCCTGTGCTAATTTCATTGATGCTTGCAGTGCCTCTCGAGGCGACTGATTAGAGGAAATAGGTGCTTGATCTAAAATGCTTAATCTCATTCCTTTACCATCCTTCCTATCTACTCTTTGACTTCTAGTAAAACTAACTTAAAATCTCCAACCTGCCCTTTAATGTATAAATTTGTAAAGGAAGTAGAGTATTGATAAATCTTTGCCGTAAAGGACAGCTCCCTCTCAGGGACTTTTACATCAAATGTACCTTTATACAATAGTGTCGTGATGTCGTGATATTCCTCGCTTGTAACTTTGAAATCGACAGATATTTTTTGTAAACCATTTTCCGCTGCTTCTTCATAATGGTATACGTTTATAGAGGTTTCATCTAAAATAATTTTATTAACCAATAGTAGCATCTCCTTTTATCTTATTAAAATGATAGCACTTACTCTAAAGGAATAACAAACTATCCTCCTTCCTTTTTAATTATGGTATGATGGAATCAGTTATTTTTTGAGGAGTGGGATCATGAGTGTACATAAGGACTTAATTAAACATGCGCAAAACCAAAATCAAAGTTACCAAGAGTTTCAGGCCATGGATGATTTGCGTGAAAAATACATTGAAGAAGCGGTTGAATTATGTAAACAAGGAAAACCTTTTACAACTGATAAAATTAATGAAGTAACAAATAGAATGAACAGAATTAATTTGCGAATCATTTCAATTAGAAAAAATGTGACAATTGAGATGGTTAAGGAATATGTAACCAGTTTAGAAAAAAAATAATCCACTCTCCTGGTGGATTATTTTTTCCTCCCTACTTCCACTTTCCTGTACTGTTAATGAAAACTTTTGTCTCAATATTTATGTTCATATCCTGATAGGATTTATACTGATCTAATGATTTCCATTGATTGTAGCTCATTTTATTTCGTACATATCGATTTATTCCAATCGGATCAACTTGGAGTTTTTGTAATTTTATTATCAGCTTCTTTCCTTCCATCTTAATTTTCTTAGTAATGATAGCTTCAATTTTTCTTTGTATTTTGGGTTCTGAAACGTCCTCTTTCCCTGTATATTCAACTATATCTCCTATTAGTTCTATATAAATAGATGCTTCCTTTGGTTTATTAGGTGTTGAAGGAACTTCAATATGGTGATTCTTTAGTTCATAATTAAGCATGATTGAGGCTTGTTCTTCCTCCCCAACATCAATTTGTTCGACAAAAACACCTTGTTTCATCTCTTCGCGAAAAAGGAAAAGATAACTGGCTTCAGAAGGTTTAAGGATTTCTATAAGTTTATCTTCATGAAATAGACCAATGCCATTATAAGCAATATTGTTTTTCTCGACTTTAAAGACCGGCAGGATTGGGTCTATACCGTCATCATAGTAATCTCGGAGATATTGATAAATATTATAATTCGTCCTAAAGTTTTCTCTATTTAATTTCGATAAAAATTGCTCAAGATACGTTGCATTTTGTCCTTCATTTTTTATTTGCAGCATCAAAATATCACTGGCTTCATTTTCTGCTAAAGCCAATTTTACTCTAGTACCAAGACTTGGATCACGAACTAAGGAATGTAAATTAGGTAACAGTCCCTCTTTAGCTAATTCCTGGCCAAACAAGGAAACACGAACTTGTCCGCTTTCTAATTTATAATTAGTCTTAAATCTAACTTTTTCCCTCGCCTCTTTACTTGTTTTCCCTTCCACCATTATCGTTTTTCGATCATATTTTCCGTCTTTTGTTATGATTGGGAAAGTAACAGTTAACTTTAAGGGGTTCTTTTCGTTATCACTGAGGTCATATCCTACTGCGTTAATAAGCGCTAAATCATCTATTATCCGTTGCTCCGCACATCCAGTAACTAAAAATATGAATATGATTAGAATAAACTTATTCATTGGCTGCCTTCCATTTCAATATTTTCGAAGATAGAATAGTAAGCAATAAAAGGATCGGTAATAAAAAGGCAATTACTGTAGCTGCATAGGAAATATACGTTATCCAATAATCAACATCTTTTATGACCTTAGGAATAAAGGAAACGGTAAATCCAATGATCAAAATTCCAATTACGAGAAAATTTGGTTTTATCCTTTTAAACTGATATTGTACCAGTTCTTTTGTACCCCATAAATACATGACGGTCGTCATAAGTACCTTTAAGCCGAAAATCGTAAACGTAAAATTTTCTACACGTTCAAGAACTGGAAATGATATATACCCTAACAAGGTCACAACTGGGTACATTTCCTTTAACAACTGATCAAAACTGAAAAAACCAAAACTGACAAAGGTCACACCTAAGTAAATAATGGATGTTATGGTATTCCCTGCAATAATAGATTTTAATTGTTTCTTCTCGATCATATGGATATATAAAATGGACAGTTCATAACCCAAAAGGGCCGTATAAATAGATATTCCCCCTGTTAACATATCCGTATCACCTTTAAAGATAAACGGGGTAAGCCGGATAAAACTAAATTCTGGAAGGTGAAATGCTAATAAAAAAACCGTCCAAATGGTAAAATAAAATAATACTACTGTAGACTTTGCGATTTGATATAAGTCTTTCTTTAACAGTAAATAGGTTAATATATATACCATTGTCAATAAGTATATAAGTGACACGTTATTGTAAAACAATACTTTAAGGATCATGCAAAACTTAACCATGATCATTACTCCTAATAGCATCCACACTCCTGCTATTATTAAATTAAAAGGAAGTGTCATCCACTTCGGGAAAATGTCTATAATTTCTAACATGGACTTCCCCTTACTGACTTTATATACGAGCCAAATGAGTACTAAATTGATATTAACGATGAAGTAAACAATGATAAGTCCAATCCAGCCGTTTGTGCCAAAGGCCTCCGCAACAAATCGCGGTAAAGAAAATAAGGTAACACCGGACTGGGTTAAATACATCAATATCGAAGCTTGAAAGGGTGATAACCTTTCTTTCATTTGCAAGATTGTTAACCCCTTTCAGCTTTTTTCTTAAATGATCCCCTTATTAGTGAGTATTTAAAGAATTTCGGAAACATAGGTGATATTGGCAATAGATATGGAGAATTTAAATTTGTCAGACTGCTTAAATGGATAATCAAGATACCCATTCCAAAAATTATCCCAAGATTTCCCCAAAATCCAGATATGATAATAAATCCGAAACGGACAATTCGGATAGAGGTACTCAATAAATAATTGGGTACGACAAAGGACGCGATAGCAGATGCTGCTACAACTATAATAAGGATATTGCTGGTAATTCCTGCCTGCACAGCGGCCTGTCCGATTACAATACCACCAACAATACCAATTGTTTGTCCGACTTTTGTTGGAAGCCTTGCTCCTGCTTCTCTCAAAAGTTCTAACAAAAATTCTAGAAAAAGCGCTTCAATCACAGGTGGAAACGGCACTTTACTCCGTGACACCAGCAATGTCGGCAGTAATGCCTGCGGAATCATTTCATAGTGATAGGTTGTAACGGCTACATATAAGGCAGTAAATAACAAAGTAACTAAAATGGCAATATATCGCGTTACTTTGATAAATGTACTGACAATCCATCTTTGCCCAAAATCATCCATCGATTCCATAAAATCAAAAAAACTGACTGGTGTGCAAAAAGCAAATGGACTGTTATCCATTAACCCTGCAACTTTCCCATCAAACAATTTATATGCAATGACATCTGGTCTCTCTGTTGTATAAAATTGTGGAAATGGTGAATTAGGATGTTCGTCAATAAATTGAACGAGCATATTTGTATCGACAATTGCATCGTTTTTTATTGAAAGTATTCTTTTTTTAATTTCTTCAATATCTTTCTCGGATGCTTCTCCTTCGATATAAAGTAAATAAACAGTCCTTTTTGCCTTATTTCCCACATGCAATTTGATTGTCTTCAGTTGTGAACTCAACACTCTTTTGCGAATAAGTGATAAATTGACATCAATCGATTCAACAAAAGAATCATGTGCACCTAAAATAACCGTTTCTGTTTCAGATGGAGCAATTGAACGACCGGACCCTTCTTTAAAAGGCAGCTCATAAGCTCGTTTTTCTGTAAATAAAATACCACTGCCAGAAAGAATAGCTTCTTCAATACTGTCGAAATTTGACAATCGTTTAAACTCTGAATGGTTCAAAAATGGCGGTAACTCGTCAAGAGTGATCGTTCTAATGTTAGATAAAAATTGTTCATAATGATCCTTATTAATGAGATAACTGAAATAATATATTTTGACTGTCAGGTGCGGAAATTCGGTGACACTTAAATCCGAATGATTACTGAAATTGTTAATAAATTGCTGGAGTATCGGATTCCTAGCTAAAATTGTATCTTCAGTTGAAACACTTTCTCTTATAGGTTCTTTCTGCAGTTTAATATCTTTAAAAAAGCGATTGCGATCTTTTCGCATTCGCATCCGCCCCATCTATTTTTCTTATATTTTTTGCTAACAATGGTAATTTATACATTTATTCGTTCGCATTTTAATAACTTATATAAGAAAGATCTCATTTAGAGGAGGCTGTCGGTGAAAATCTTAAATCCATTTACTCCTTGGGAGGAGCATTATTTCTGGGTAAATATCCTTTTGGATCATGCGATTTTTGTTCGAGATTATCTATCACCAATTGAGGTAAACCTGGTGGACGAAGCCGTAATGTTTATAGGTAGATTTTCAGAGGTAAGAAACCGGCTTGAGCAGATTCCCAAAAACAGTAATGTAAATTCTCATTCCATGATTGAATTTTCAAAGCTTTCTGCTCAAGTTTCCTATGATTATTATCGATTCGAAGGAAAGGTCCTTAACTTACAATTAAATAATCAAGTACTTATCAACATTACTCCAACCTATTTTAACGGGACATTGAATGAAAACGGAGAATATTTAAGAATTCTTCAGTACTATATGAATGGAGCAGATTACCCACCACTGTCGCTAGTAGATTTATTAGATTTATGGTTAGAAGATCAGATTGGCCATGCTTCATTATTAAATCGGGGTCTAGATGGTATTGAGCTAATCCTAAAAGAAAAAGTGGATACACTAAGTAAACTTTTTTCAGCGCATATGTTAAAAAATGATGCAATCAAAGGATATTTACGATTTTTGCCTCCTCATTTCCCTGTACAAATCGCCTTCGCAAGAGAAGTCACTGGAACAGTCCTTGCCTTTAACCAATTGGTGGAACATGTAATTAAGCTTTATAAAGGAAAAGAAGTACTCAATGCCACTACCCTTCGTTTCTTAGAACATCATTTTCCAGAGTCATGTTATTTTTTGACGAAGCTTAGTGCCTTTGTGCCTGATATGGAAACGCCACCCTGCTCTTTAACATCCTATTTTAAGAACTACCATAATAGCTTGTAATGTTGGTTAATCTATTCCTTGTTTGCTCATACTAATTTTGGATTGATGATAATTAGAAATGGAGCTGACGAAAAATGGAATTTGAAGCTAGAAATAGTACTGAAGCAGCGCTTCATGAGTATAAAGCAGGCTTAGGAGTATTTACTCAAAAAATGCCTGAATTCGCTAGGCACTTCAATGCTTTTACAGAAGAATGCTTCAAAGAAGGTGCTTTATCACAGCGTGAAAAACAATTAATTGCATTGGGCATCAGCCTGTATACTCAGGATGAGTACTGTATCATCTACCATACAAAAGGGTGTCTCGATCAAGGCTGTTCTGAACAGGAGATCCTAGAGGCTGTTGGCGTGACTGCAGCATTTGGCGGCGGAGCAGCGATGAGTCAGGCGGTAACACTTGTTCAGGAATGCATCGAGGACTTAAATCATATGAAACAATAGTAGTATCCCTTACTAAAAACACCACCACAGAACACTAGTTCTGTGGTGGTGTTTTTAGTTCTTATATGCTTTTACTTCTTTCATAAGGTACTTTACAAAATCATCGTCTTTTACTAGCCAGACCTCAAAATTTCTTTTTAAGTAACTTTCCCCTTCTTCGAAATTAGCAAAGGTTTCCTCAAATCTATTATGATTGCGTTCTATTGCCCACTCTTTTTCATTTTCCTGATAAAGAAGGTAGATATCCTCCCTTCTGCTTTTATACAGAGTACCAAAAGAAGAGCCTTTTAGGTTATAACGATTTCTCCTGGCATCTTCTGGAACGGTTTCCAAATGAAAGGTATCCGTCACAAAGTTTTTATAGGCTTCCTCGGTTAATGAGCACCCTGATGCCTTTGCATGCCCGCCCCCACCGTAATGCCCTGCCACAGCGGAAACATCCACGTGATCGTGAATGGTTCGAAACCCCATACGTTTTCCGCCAATATTCAATATCGCTATGTAATCCAGATGAGGGTATTCTTTTCCTAGTTCATTCCCTAGCTCTGAGTGATAGGATTCAGCATAGACAACACCTGCAAATAGTCCATCAATTTCCGTCTGAACCAGCTCCCGCCTTTTCCTGCGGATATAGCGGTCAATCTTATCTTCTTCCATATCTAATATTTTCTTTTCAAACTCATCAAAATGAAAATGTTCACTTGCCTGGAGACGGGCAATCATTTTCTCTTCAAATTCGTCAATGGAAACAAGAAAAAATAACGCATTCAGCCGTTGGGCATCTTGATTATTATTTTTCTCCCATTCCCATGTATCATATTGTCTGACTAGCTCTACAAATTCAGTAATAGCCTCAGACGCCTCAAGGTGCTGATGTTTTAGGAGATAGTCGTACAAAAGGGAGGTTGCTGAAGTTAATTTTCCTTCCTCGTCCTCTACCACCACATGTCCCCATGGATAGTCATTATAATGGAGTGCTGTTTTATGATGATCAATCAGCTGTACTTTCCCGCCTCCTTGATAAAACTCGTTAATCTTCTGCTCATTTTTTTCACTAACAGACAAATCGGTAATAAACAAAAAAGTATTTTTATCATCGTTTTCAAAAAACCATTCAACCTCTCGATTTAAACCAGAGATGGAATTGTAGCGAACCTTTACTTCTTCTCCAAATGCCAGCTTCGCTAAGATTCCACACCCGACACCATCTAAATCATTATGAGACAACAGTTTAAACATGCTCTTCACCTCATGAAATAGTATGGGTTCAAAAAGTAAAAAATATTGAAATACTTAAACAAAAAACCCACCGCTTATATAAAGTGCCGGGATTTGTTCATTATTTTTCTATAAATGATAGAATATCTTTTTTCTGCTTCTTGAAAACACTTCTTCCTAATTCACTTAGTACATCCATATACTTTACTTCGTCAAACGGAACTTCTTCACCTAACTCCTCATTGATTCTCAGATAATGATCTTTCAGCAGGAGTTGACAATGATATGAAACGGATTCTGAAGATAAATGAAGTGCTAAATCAAGAAGTTTGGGTGTTACTTTCATGGAAGGAAAATGAAAAGGAAGCCATTGATTAATTCCCCAATACTTTTCCTTATCGTTTGTAAAATCTATGTTCTGCAGTCCTGTGCCAATTGATAGGATGTTGATTTCATTCATAGTTTTATTAAAAAAATGTATCGCTTCTGTCATGCCAACTAATGAAGGATTATTCGCCCATAGTCCGCCATCAATGGATAAATATTGATCACCTATTTTGTTTGGAGGAAAATAAACAGGGGCTGAGCATGATGAAAGGACAGCATCCCAAAGTTTGATTGATAAATCTTCATTATCAGGATGACCGTAGTTGGAGCGATGAATAAATGGTTTTCCATGTGTAATGTCAACAGCAGGAATGAGTAGCGGCTTCGTTATATCCTGTAATGTTACTTCCCCAAATGCTTTCTTTAATAGGTGCCTTAGTGAACGGTCACTATATACACTTTTAAATAGTCCAACCTTTGCCTGTCTGGTAAAAATCTTTCCGCCGAAATGCTTGTAGCTCTCATATATTTCACTCATATTTTTATTTAGTGAAACAGAAGCCGCGATAATCGCACCCGTACTCGTACCAGACACTACATCAAATATTTCACCAACAGGATGTCCCACTTCTTCTTCCAATGCCTGTAGTATGGTAATGGCAAAAATACCTCGAATTCCACCGCCATCTATACATAGTAATTTCATTAAATTTCACCTAAATTTTCCTCTTTTTTCTTAAGTTTACCCTTTCTTCGCCAACCTTATCATGTATTATTTTCTTTACTCTCCATTGTTTGAGCGATTGCAGAGATTACTGACCCAACAGCTTGAATCCAGCTGCCGTTTATGGCGAACGAATCACTGTAGGATATTTCTTGTGATTGATTACTTTCCCTGTAGCTTTTATATTTAACCTGATTATTAGGATTACTTTTAAGTTCAATAATCCCCCCGCGTGCTTGCAAGGAATTACCGATAATTTGTAACACGTTTCCGGCAATATTAAGTGTTCTAATCGTGGAGGGCTCATCCACTAAATCGTCCGGTAAAGCAATTCCTCCGCCTACAGCCTGCAGCAGATTTCCATTAATATCTAATTTAAGCTTCTTTTCTTCTGAAACATTTAAAAGTAGTCCAGCTATAACGGTAGTATTGCCAATCGCTTGGACTTCATTTCCGAGATTTTCTAACGAAAAGCCCTCCTCAGAATCTGCGATTAAGGCATTCCCAGTTCCTTGAAGTGCATTTCCCCACAAGTTTAGACTATCTTGAATATCTTCGTTTAGAGATGGCGTACTCCCTACAGCTGAGGTAACGGTTCCAATCGCTTGAATCCATGCCCCAAAAAGTGCTTTTAGTTGGTTCTCCATAGAATTTACCGCCCATCGATTTAGCCTTGTAAAAGTGTATTCAATGGACGGATAGTATGTTAATTTGCTAAGATCAATTTTTAAACTAGCATGAGACCTCTTTCTATTAATACTGGATATTCCTCATGTAATAGTTTTATCTCTTCAAGCTGTTTTCTTAACATTTTTTGTTTATCCGGCCAGAGATTGTGTTTGGCCAATAGCTCAATTACTTCAATCCTTAATAACCAATCTTTAGGGAATTTTGTTGTTAATCTTACTATTACTTCTGATAGGTCAGCTTGGAAATCAAGATAAGCCTTTTCACGAATTGTTCTAACGATCCCATACAAATGTTCCAATTCTGTTAATTCCTTTTTAACAAAAGGTTTTGTCTCTACTTCCTCTAAGTCAGAATAAAATTGTTCAGAATCCGCAGCGCCAGCATATACAGAGGTAATTATGTCTCCAATCGCCAAATCGTACGTACCCCATTCTGGTAGGAATAAGGTTTCGTCACCTAAGGTAACCTTACAGTTCTTAAATGACAGGAGAATAAGTTTCCCGTCTTGTCGCAGCGATTCAACCGGAGTCCCAATAATCTTAACTCCACTCTCGTATTCTACTATGAATTCTTTTCCTTGCTTGATTCCAAGTTCTTTATCTGTAAGGTCTTCCATTGGTTTTTTCAGGTTTTTCGTTTTTCCAATTGGAGCTCCAAAGCCATCTTGATGTGTCGTTTTTCCATGACCAGATAATTCGGTATTTTGATAGGCCAAGGCGGAAGGACCTTCAGTTTGGATGTATATCGCTTCACCTTGTTCATCTTTAATAATGTTACGTAGTGTTCCTGTTAGCTGCAGTCCTGAGTTATATTCAATTGTAGCGGTATGATTGGATCGCAGTGCTTTATCTAAACCTTGTGTACCGCCAACCTTATAAGCCATCGTATTCGAAAATTCGTTTACCGCATCAATTAATTGATCAAAGCTGTCACAGACGAAAAGCTGTGGCTGTGGTTTGGTAATATCAAAGCCCGTTTCAATGACCGTTTGCAGGTCAAAAGGGATTTTCTTTACAGAAGCTGTTAAACTGCCTCTTCCTTCCGATACAGAAGATAACAATCCAGCACCATATATTTGCGGCTGGTCCACACTCCCAATCAATCCATATTCTACGGTCCACCAATATAAACGTGAAATTTGCTCTGCTTCCGACAATTCTGTAACGGCTGCCTGCTTTTCTTCAAAATTAGCTTTCGCTGCCTCAATTTCTGCACTTGCAGCATTTCCACTTTCTAATAAATTGGAATAAGTACGCACTGCTTCAAATAACTCATGCTCTTCACTAGTGGCTAATGCCTTTGAACCAATCTGTCCAAATAGCTTTACATACTCTGAGAATTTCTCTTCGCAAAGAATTGGCGCATGACCTGCAGCTTCATGGATAATATCAGGTGCAGGTGTATATTGAATATTTTCTAGTTTACGAATGTCAGAGGCGATCGGCAGGATACCATGTGCTTGGAAGTCGAAAAAAATAACGCCTGGTATAAAGCCATCGATATTGGCTGCTCCCCACCCAAATGGTTCCAACGCCCTGTTCATATCCATTACGTTTGGTATTTTCTCCACAGATATACCAGAAGACTTTAACCCGCCAACATAGGCTTGATGAGCAGCGTCCTTTAAATAGTTATGGTTTTGTCTCATGACATAACGCCAAACAGCATGATCAATCGGTGTATACTTTTCGTATTGCTGGTCGACCACATATTTCTGTAAGTGTCTAGGAATTTTTTTTGCTTCCGCCATATAGCAATCTCTCCCTCTAATGAAAAATTAACTTGTCTCCCGTAAATAAAATTCATCATATTTTGCGGCCAATTCAAAATCCAAAGCAGTTAAACCTTTGGCATTCCATGATGATATCCGTAATGTAACAACCTTATAGTCAATGGATATAAATGGATGATGGTTAACCTGCTCAGAAAGGGTAGCAACGGATTGGACGAAATCAATTCCTTTTAGATAGTCACGAAAACGATACTTACGTTCAATCCATTTTTCATCTGTTAATTTCCATTTCGGAACGGAGGATAACTTTTCTTGTACCTCATGAGGCAATAATTTTTCCATTCGCTTCTCTCCTTTATACTGTTAAAGCGCTTTCATTCTTGTTTATAGTCATCAATAAATATTATTCAATTAGAATTAAAAAAACACTGTCAGTTATCTTTTGTTTCAAAATGTGAAAAAATCCACCCGTAAAACAGGTGGATTTCTGCAAAATTATCTTGATGGATTGAAAGAAACGTTAATTTGGACAATCTCTGAACGAGTTCCAATTCGGAGAGGCAATCCCCATACACCATATCCAGAGGAGACAATGGATTGAAGCTCCCCTTTTTTCAGATAGCCCCAATCATTTTCAAAAATCATATTGGTAATTAGATTTCCTGGTGCTACCTGGCCTCGGTGGGTGTGACCGGATAAGATTAAATCCACGCCATTCTTTTCGGCAATATCTAAATCATAGGGCTGGTGCTCAAGAAGGAAAACGGGTTTCTTTTTATCAACCTGTTTCATTAATGTCGAAAGCTCTGCTCTATCAACATCTTGATACCCGCGGTCCTTCCTCCCCACAAGAGCTATCCCTTCAGGAAGGTTTAAAACATCATCATCTAACACCTTCATACCACTGTTATTAAAAATCTTAACAAGATCAACATCATCACGATCATGATTACCAAGTGAAGCATACACGGGAGCCTTTATCCTCTTTAATATATCTGGAATTCCTTTTTCCAGAAAAGGCGTGATATCATCATCAATAATATCGCCTGGGAAGAGTACTAAATCTGGACTTTGCGAATTGATATACTTTACTAGTTTCTCTGCCTGCCCGCTGCCAGATAAATCACCAAAGTGCATATCAGAAGCCATGATAATCTTTAAATTCTGTTTCCCTTCCACCTTCTTAGGAATATTAATCTCATAGGTTGTCACTGAAGGACTGTATGCATTAAACATTCCAAATATGAATGAGCAGACAACAACCAGCAACACAGAATACCCTGTCCACTTAACAAACTTTTCTTTTTTATACCTCGTAAATCTTCTCAAAAAGACGGCTATATTTGCCACAGGAAGCAGTAAGATTAAGAAATAGAATAACGATAGCCAAGCAGCTCCTAACCAGGTGAGAAATAAACTTTCATCAAGCCAGCGTGAGAAAACAAAAGAATAAGCAAAAATCACGAGTACTGCCCAAAAAAGGATTTTAATACTCTTACGGTCCCCGCTTAAATTTTTTATCCAGGCCCAAATATTATAGCCAATATAAAAAATCAATAAATTATATAGTAAAATAATTCCTATTCCTACAGCCCACACAGATGTGAATCCCCTTTACATATAGAAGTCTTACTCTTATTAGACAATATTTGAGCTTAATTCACAACAATTTTGGATTATGTATTTACCATTTATTAGCACGGGTGATATTACCATCTCTGTTACCTGCTATTTTTTGATACAATTTTAGAGTCAGAGAATAATAGGGAGGAATACATCTATGAATAAACGCAATATCCTCCTAGCCCTGGTAATCCTATTTACCTTTACAGGGGGAATTTTCACAGGAGTGTTATATTCCAAAAATAATACAGATCAAGCGTCAAAACCGCTCACAATAGAAGAAGCCTCAGAATCTACAAAAAGTCTTAAAGAAAAAGGGATCCCCGAGGAAGATATAGAGGAATCCAAAGTGTTATTAGGGTATGTTCAGGATTTTCGTGACCCGAATGTCGTCGATTATTCGAAGCTGACACATGTTATTTTCTCGTTTGCCCATCCGACATCAGATGGGGGTATTTTGCTTAATGGAGATTCAGCCATTAATAATTTACGTACGATGGTGAAAAAAGCTGAGAAACACAATACAAAAGTAATTTTGGCCGTCGGCGGCTGGTTTCATATAAATGGCGGGGAATCATATGAGCCATTTAAAGCTGCTATCAGCAATCCTGACTCTCGAACAAAACTAGTAAATGAGTTAACCGGGATTGTAGAACGTGAGAAACTCGATGGGATTGATATAGATTTTGAACACCCGCGCTCAAAAGCAGACGCAGCGAATTTAGCGGCTTTTGCAAAAGAACTAAGCAATCAGCTTCATCCCAAAGGCAAAGAACTATCAATTGCTGTCTATGCTAAAATTCATGCGGTGACAGGCACTGAAATGGGATTCGTTGTTTATGAACCATCTACATTTCAGCATGTTGACCATGTAAATATCATGGCTTATGACGGTCAGTGGGATGGCGGTTACAATGCGGCCAATTTATCTCCCTATCCATTTACGGAGAAAATTGTAAACTACTGGGCAAATCTGTTTGATCAGAAGAAGCTTCCAAAGGAAAAGCTAGTTTTAGGTGTTCCTTTTTACGCACAGCCTGAAGACCCAGAAATTAAACAGGTTTCCTATGCTGCCATTATCAACGAAAATCCGGCAAATGCAGTAAGTGATACCGTTAGTATGAACGGAACCATCTACCATTATAATGGAGTTAAAACGATTCAGAAGAAAACCAATTTAGCACTAGATAACGGCTTTGGCGGTATGATGTTGTGGGAGGCTGGTCATGATAGCACAGGCGACCACAGTTTAACTGCAACCATTTTCAAAGAACTTTCTAAATCAAGTGATATACTCGCAAAGAAATAGCAAAAGGCTGCACACTCTATCTTGAGTATGCAGCCTTTCTTTTATGATTTTAGATTCATCAATCTTTCATTTACTTCCTCTTTTGTTAATCCGTGCTGCGCAACATAGCGGTTGCGTGGATGTGTTCTGCATTCATGAGAACAGCTGCGCAGGTGGCGGTGTTCATTTTCCTCAGAACAAAGAATCTTTTTGTTACACTCAGGGTTGGCGCAGTTGACGTAACGCTCACAAGGCTCGCCAGTGAAATAATCCTTGCCGACAACCACATGCTCTTTTTGATTGACTGGAACGGCAATGCGCTCGTCAAATACATAAAGCTGTCCATCCCATAATTCACCCTGTACTTCAGGGTCTTTTCCATACGTTACGATTCCGCCTTCTAATTGTGATACATCTTCAAAGCCTTCATTTAGTAGCCATCCAGAAAACTTTTCACAACGAATGCCGCCCGTACAATAAGTAAGAATTTTTTTGCCTTCGAATTCTTGCTTATTTTCTCTGATCCAATCTGGAAGATCACGGAAATTCAAAATATCCGGGCGGACAGCGCCTCTAAAATGACCTAAATCATATTCATAGTCATTTCGAGCATCAATGACCACAGTATCTTCTCTTTGCATGGCTTCGAAAAACTCTTTTGGTTTTAGATGCTTTCCTGTTGTAACATGGGGATCAACATCGTCTTCTAGGCGTAATGTCACAAGCTCTGGGCGGAGACGAACACGCATTTTTTTGAAAGCATGCTCAGTTGCTTCATCAATCTTAAAGATCGTACCAGCAAAAAGCGGGTGCTCATCCATCCATTTCATATACGCGTCGGTTTGTTCCGGTGTACCTGACACAGTACCGTTAATACCTTCAGCAGCGATGATAATTCTACCTTTTAATCCTAACTCATTACAGAACTGAAGATGCTCTTGCTGTGCTTCTTCCGGATTCTCTATCGTGACATATTTATAATATAATAAAACTCTAAATTCTTGATTCATATTTACCACCTTATTAACTTTTATACATTCTTTATATTATTAACCGAATTATTATATCAAAAACATACATGTTTTTCAATTGATAAGAATTATTCTAACTTACGAAAAATAACACTAACCCTGAGTTAGTGTTATTTTTAATCAATCATCCAAATTGCCACACGCTGTGACTTAGATTCCCATATCGGAAGCTGCGATGTAGTAATTTCGCTTTCTGGCTGTCATCTGCTGCACCCATGGCGTAAAAAATCGGAACAAAATGTTCATTTCCATATGGAGGTACAGCATATTGGGCATTGGGAGCGAGTGAATGGTGCTTAAATAATGAATTCGTATCCCACGTGTGGAGATGGTGGGCTAACCAATCATCAAATTCTAATGCCCATTGATCAATTTTTCCGTTGTCTGCAAAATTTACGGCTCTTAAGTTATGCACTGTTCCTCCGCTGCCAATGACTAAAACATCTTTAGCACGTAGTGCTGACAGAGACTTTCCAATTTTATACTGTTCTTCCGGAGTAAGAGCAGGATTAACCGACATCGCAATGACAGGAACATCAGCATTTGGGTACAGTAAGCGAAGCACTACCCACGCACCATGATCCAAGCCTCGTTTCGTTTCTACATCATAAGGAATACCATTTTCTTTGAATACATCAATGATTTCATTAGAGATTTCCTGTGAACCTATAGCTGGATATTTAATGGTATATAATTTTGGATCGAATCCACCAAAATCATAAATGGTATCATACTGGTCTACTTGGCTTACTTTCTGAGCTCTAGACTCCCAATGGGCAGAAAATAAAACGATTGCCTTTGGTCGTTGTAATGAATGTCCTAATTGACTTAAAAATTGAGTATACTCATTGTTTTCAACCGCAAGCAATGGTGCACCATGAGCAATAAACAGTGATGGCATCATTGAATTTATCCCTCCTGTATTATAGTGATTGTGTCTCGTTTCTTTGACCTTTAAATAGCACTTTATCTAAAGCGAACATTTTACTGTCGTTAATCACAATAAATAATGCCATTGCTAGTAAGGCTAAATCTAATTCCCAGCCAGCACCTTGACCATTTCCTAAAAAGCCTCCAGCTAATTTCACTTTCACCGTTGCTCCGAGCATTAATAGCACAAACAATCCTGATATGATTCTGCTTCCTAAACCTACAACTAAAGCAAGACCTCCAACCATTTCTATCACTGCAACACCATAAGCAAGAACTCCTGGTAAACCGATGGAATCAAACCAGCCCACGGTATTTTCAATCCCGCCTTGGAATTTCACCAATCCATGCACAAAAAACGTAACCCCTAATACTAAACGTAAAATCAAGGTACTTACTTCTATCTTCTTCATAATTTACCTCTCCCTTAATATATTTTTTTTATTAACCATTAGGTATCCTAATAGTTAATAAAAATTCATATCGGTAAACATAAACCCCAAAAAATAAAATGTTTATCGATATGAACATTTGTTGTTTATAGGATAACAGTGGTTCTTGTGGATTGTCAATTAATTTTTTGCTAATATATAAATATGTTCTATATTAGGAAACCATAAAGGGTGATCAAACTGGATATTGGCGCAAAAATTCGTGCAATTAGAAATCGAAAAAAAATCACAATAGCCCAAATGTGTGAAGGGACTGGACTTTCAAAAGGATTTATTAGCAATGTAGAAAACAATAACACCTCGCCATCCATTAATACGCTTCAAACTATTGCTAGTTATTTAGAGGTTCCATTACCTTACTTATTATTAGAAAAAAAACAGCATTTACGTGTAGTCAAAAAAGATGCCAGAACAACCACTACTTTTAATCAGTTAAAAATTGAGCATATTTCTTCAATGGGTGGTTTGAGTTTAAGAAGTGTGGAGTTTCCTCCAGGTGCCTCAATTGGAGACGCCCATGCACATGAAGGGGAAGAATGTCACTTGGTGCTTGAAGGGAAGGTTTTGGCAGAGCAAGGGGAAGATTCTGTTATCTTAGAAGAAGGAGATTCCTTCAGCTGGAATGCAAGTGTTCCTCATACTGTGAAAAATGTCGGGGATTGTAAAGCAGTTGTTTTAATAGCTGTTTATTCTAATACTGAGTTTAGGAATTAAATAGTTAAAGTCTTTCTACGGTATAAATAATTAATGTATTTAAACAGAGCATTTATTTCATACAAAAATGCTCTGTTTCACTGTTAAAAGGTTATCTAAAATACTGAGCGATTTGATTAATAACTCTTATACCTTTTCGTAATACCGTATCAAACATGACCATTGTAACTTTGGCATCTGATATATGTTCATCAAATTGATTATATATATCCTGTTTTAATACAAAACTTGTATTCCCCAAATATTCTGGAGTGGTAATAATTTTCAAATGATCTCCTAGTTTTGCTTCCTTTAGATACAAAACCTCCATTTTTAAGACAACCGTTCCCATACCCATTTCTTGAAAGTCATGTAGAGTGATCCCGCATTTTCCATACCAATCTACTCGGGCATCCTCCAAAAATTTAACGTATCTACAATTATTCACATGTCCTAATTGGTCAATATCTTCTATATGTGTTTGAAGTGTAAAAATAGTTTCCAATACTATCCTCCTTTCAAAACGATGAACCACCGCAAAATATTAAATTATATAGATTCGTAATACCAAGTACCATCCTGAAGAAATTTTTCACATTGTTTGTTTAAATATAAATACTCCAAATGAGCAAGTGTTTCTCCAACCGCAAAGCGAGTTTCATGGATATTCAAATTTCGAAACAACTGTTGATTTACTTGATAGATAGTTGCTGGTCGTTTAATAGAATTATACGTCTCTTCTAATCTTTCAAGATGGTGTGCCAATAATTCTTCAATTCTTTGATTGGCATTTCTAAATGGCTTCCCGTGAGAAGGTATCACATTTTCAACATCCAAAGATTTAATTTTTTCCAAAGACGTTATAAAGGATTGTAATGGATTCCTATTACCACGGAACCAGTATGAAATATTGGGTGAAATTCTTGGCAGAATATGATCAGTTGAAAATAAAATACTTTTTTCTTGATTATATAAAGTGATTAACCCATCAGAATGTCCCGGTGTAAAAATAACCTCATATTCGTATTTTCCGAATACGAGTTTCATTCCTTTCTCCAGGAAGTGTTGAACTGTCGGATACGGCTTTACTTGCGGGTTAAACCCCTGTTCATCCGTCGTTAAAACCTGAGATAAATTATCAGGAAGCCCGCATGAATCATAGTTCTCATTTACAATTTCTAAAGAATCTATCTCCCAATATGATAACCCTGCCTCAGCATCTATTTCTGTCATCCATACCTCTGCATTTGTGAGCTGTTGAAGTGTACCGGCATATCCAAAATGATCAGGATGATAATGAGTTATAATGATGTCCTTTATTTCATGCTTTTCTATAATGGGTCTCCATATGTCCCTAGATACTTGATTATTTAATCCCGTATCGATAATCGTCCATCCGTTTGTGCCTTGTGCTAAAAAGCAATTTACATGATTTAAGCGAAAAGGCAGCGGGACAGTTACTTGTTTAACCCCTATTTCATTTAACAAAACCCCTACTCCTCTCTCCTATTTCCTATTTATGTTTAAAGAGAAATAAGCAACAAAATGTTTCTTTTGCTGCTCATTCCCCCTAAATTATTCGCTGATTCTTTCGATAATGGTACCGTTAGCCATTCCTCCGCCTTCACAAATGGCTTGGAGACCATAGCGGCCGCCTGTTCTTTCTAGTTCATGCATCATCGAGATCATCAATTTTGCACCGGTTGCACCTAGCGGATGGCCTAGAGCAATAGCTCCTCCATTTGGATTCAATTTCTTCGGGTCAGCTTTAATTTCTTCTAACCAGCACATCGGCACCGGAGCGAATGCCTCGTTTACTTCATACGTATCCATATCATCAATAGTCAGCCCTGCTTTGGCTAACACCTGTCGAGTTGCTTCGATTGGACCTGTCAGCATTAATGTTGGATCAGAGCCTACTACAGAACGTGCCACAATACGGAATCGCGGTTTAAGCCCTAACTCCTCCGCTTTTTCACGTGACATCAAAAGAACAGCTGCAGCACCATCGCTCATTTGACTGGCATTTCCTGCATGGATTTTCCCATCTTCCTTAAAGACTGTTTTTAACGCAGCCAATTTTTCAATGGTAGATCCTTTCCGAGGGCCTTCATCCTGTTTCACCACGACTGTACTTCCATCCTCTAACGTTACTTCTAATGGCATAATTTCTCTGTCAAATCTGCCCTCTTCCTGTGCTTTTAGTGCACGATTATGGCTTTCAATAGAGAATTCATCTAATTGAGTACGTGTAAATCCCCATTGATCAGCAATACGTTCTGCTGATAAGCCTTGATGTATCATTTCATATTTAGAAGTAAGTGTTTCATTCCATTCTGACTTCTGACGTGTTGAGCCTAAAGGCACACGTGTCATGCTTTCCACACCGCCTGCAATGACAATATCCATATCACCACTGAGAATAGCTTGGGAAGCAAAATGAATGGCTTGCTGACCAGAACCGCATTGACGGTCTAGAGTTGTTCCTGGTACATGAATTGGGAAATCTGCCATTAAGGCTGCCGTTCGTGCAATATTTAGACCTTGTTCTTCTACCTGTGAGACACAGCCCATGATAATGTCCTCGACGATTCCTGGAGAAATCCCGGCACGATTCACTAATTCTTTTAAAACTTTTGCAGCCAGCTCGTCTGGACGGACTGAACTGAGCAGACCTTTTCTTTTTCCAACCGGTGTACGAACTCCCTCAACAATAACAACTTCGCGCATTTTATCTTCCTCCAATTTGGATTTAATTTTTAAAAGAGTAATGATTTATCTTGGCGCCATCCGAATGGCCCCATCAAGTCGAATTGTTTCTCCATTAAGCATGACATTCTCGATAATGGACTGTGTTAGTTGTGCATATTCCGAAGGACGCCCTAGTCTTGATGGAAAAGGAACCTGCGATTCTAAGGCAGCTTTGGCCTGCTCTGACAAGGAACCAAAAAGTGGTGTTTCAATTAAACCTGGTGCTATGGTCATAACTCTTATACCTGATTTCGCCAAATCACGTGCGATTGGAAGCGTCATTCCTACGACCCCGCCTTTGGAAGCACTGTATGCAGCCTGACCGATTTGACCATCAAATGCGGCAACAGATGCGGTATTAATGATGACGCCTCTTTCACCTTCTTGATTTGGCTGATTATTTACCATATGGGCAGCAGCCAGGCGAATAACATTAAATGTACCTAATAAATTGATTTCTACTACTTTTTTAAAATTATCAAAACTATGTGCTTGATTTCTGCTTACCGTTTTTTCCGCGGCAGCAATGCCAGCACAATTTACCACCGTATTAATGCTGCCGAATTGAGCAATCGCAGCATCGATAGCATGTTGTACATCTTCCTCACTTGTTACATTTGTTTTAATAAAAACTGCATTTTCCCCTAACTCTGCTGCTAACGCTGAGCCTCTTTCTTCAGAGAGGTCAAGAATGGCTGCCTTACCGCCGTTTTTAACAATGTTTCTCACTGTTGCTTCTCCAAGTCCTGAAGCACCACCTGTTACCAAAGCAATAGAATCTTGTATTCTCATACCCTTTCCCCTTTCTACTTTTGAATACCTAGTTCTTTCAAAATTTCATTTGTATGTTCTCCAAGACCGGGTGCATGCCGTCTAGTTGTAACAGTTGAATTTGATAGTTTTATAGGATTTCCTATTTGTTTCATTACTCCCATTTCTGGGTGTGTGATGGTTTCAATCATTTGACGATGTTTAATTTGTGGATGATCTGTTAGTTCTTCTGGAGTTAAAACTGGGGAAACACAGGCATCAATACCTGCGAATAGCTCAAGCCATTCTGTTAATGTATTTTGTTGGATAACTGCTTGAACTTCCTGCTTGATTAAGCGCTGCTGTTCTAGGGGTGCATCTAGCTGGTCTATTAGCTCTGCCTTACCAATGACATGGCAAAAATTTTTCCAAAACTTATATTCAAGAGCGCCGACGGATATAAAACGATCATCTTTTGTTCTATAAATCTCATAACATGCTTTCCCGCCGTTTAAAGTTAGTTCTCCGCGATTTGGCATTTCGCCGGAAGTCCAGTAGTTTGGCAAGATTGTATGCATCCAGGAGAGCGTACCATCTAGCATGGAAATGTCTACAAATTGACCGCTGTTAGATTTTTTTGCGTCAATAATGGCTAGTAAAATACCGACTGCTGCCATCAATGCTCCTCCTCCAATATCACCTATTTGAACGGATGGTATGAGCGGTTTTTCACTTGGAGCTCCTTGTAAATGCAGCTGCCCCGAATAGCTTAAGAAATTCAAATCGTGTCCTGCCTCTTTTGCATATGGTCCAGTTTGACCATAACCAGTTATTGCACAGTAAATTAGTTTTGGATTATGTACCTTTAACTGCTCATATCCAAGTCCAAGCCGTTCCATAACTCCGGGCCGATATGATTCTATCAGGACATCAGCTGTTTTCATTAATGTTATAAACGCCTCTTTATCCTTCTCATCTTTAAGGTCAAGGGTAATGCTGCGTTTATTGCGATTTAATGAGATAAACATAGCACTTTGATCATCGTTTACCCTTGGTTCGTACCAGCGGGCATAATCCCCGCTCTTAGGGTCTTCCACCTTTATTACATCTGCTCCATAATCAGCTAGTAACAAAGAACAATAGGGCCCAGGAAGAAGCCTTGTGAGGTCAAGGACACGTATACCTTCAAGAGGTAACAAACTATCATCTCCTTATTAACAAAATACCTTCATGACAACGTTTACATCTCTATTTTAAATAATAACAATTTTCTTAAAATTTTACAATTGATTTATTTTTTGAACGTATGTTTAAAATTATTTGATTTTTAAAAATAGCTGTCCTATATTTAAACAAAGGATTATAAATAAGCTGACAGTTCGAAATATATATACAGATTGAAATTTCGGTAAGTTAGGAGGTTACGTTATGTCTTCTTTTAGAGCACAGAAAATGGCGAAAAAAAAGCAGGAAATTCTTCGTTCTGCTGCAGCTGTTCTTGTTGAAAAAGGGTACCAAGGAACGACGATGGAAGAAATCGCGGCCAAACTTCTTATGACAAAGGGATCGATGTATTATTATTTTAAAAATAAAGATGACCTTCTGTATCAATGTCATTTAATGATCATGGAAATCTGTCTGGATGGAATAGAGAAAGTGATTGAAAGTGATCGTAATCCAATTGATAAGCTAAGAAGTGCAATTAAAGAGCATATTCTACTTGCTACAAGTGAGAAATCAATGTTCATGGCACTTTCAAAGCCCAACCTTAATTTTTCAGAAGAACAGCTTCAAGAAGTTCTCGAATTAAGAAAGAGTTACTCTCAGTATTTTGATAGAATCATTCAAGAAGGCATAGATAAACAGGTTTTCGATAGAGTCGAGGTAAAGATGGTACGTTTAATTATTTTAGGTTCACTTAACTGGATTCAAGAATGGTATGACCAAAATGGACCACAAAGTGCAGAGGAAATTTCTGATGCTTATGCTGATTATTTATTAAAAATGGTAATGTAGGTGAAGAGGAATTTGACCCGAATGACTTAATATTTGTTAATCAAAATTTTGGGTCACTCCAGCCTGCCTGCATTCACCCAAATGCTTTTTCATTATGCTCTTCGGTCACTCCAGCCTGCTTGCATTGACCCAAATGCTTTTGCTTCATGCTCTTCGGTCACTCCAGCCTGCCTGCATTTACCCAAATCATTTTTCATTATGCTCTTCGGTCATTCCAGCCTGCTTGCATTGACCCAAATGCTTTTGATTCATGCTCTTCGGTCACTCCAGCCTGCTTGCATTCACCCAAATGCTTTTATTCATGCTCTTTGGTCACTCCAAAAATAAACCCTCCTTTTATAGAAGGAGGGTTTACTCGTCATCCGATTTTTTCTTCATTGTCTGTATTTAATAGCACTCTTTTATTAGTAGTAATCTGGGTAAGGTTGGATCTCTTTAATAAATAATTTAAATGATCAAGCGGCATAGAACCATACCCTTTTCCATCTTCTAGTATAAATTGAACCGTAATCCCATTGTTAGTTGTGACCGTCAACGACTCAGCTGAGTTAAAATTCCCTTTAATACTTTGAGAAATTTGATATTTCATTCCTGTTTCAATTTGCATTGGATGTCTCCTTCTGTGGTATTTAGACATAGTATTCTCCGATTATGTTTATTCATACAAAAATATTCCATTTAGCTTCGTTCAAATCTGGTTATAAAAAAAAGATATGATAGAATAACCTTATCTGAGGAGGTGTGAGTATGGAAGGTTTTAGTCATTTATTGAAGGTCCAGCGTGATTTCTTTCAGTCTGGAAAAACAAAAGATGTTTCTTTTAGAATTGAAGCATTAACATCCTTAGGGAACATGATTCGCTCACATGAAACCGAAATAATGGAGGCGCTTAAAAAGGATTTGAATAAGAGTGATTTTGACTCTTATATTAGTGAAATGGGAATATTACTTGAGGAAATCCGTTTTACTCTAAAACATATAAGAGATTGGACACAGCCGAGAAAAGTAAAGACAGCAATGACGCAAATAGGATCAAAGGGCTATATTTATTCTGAACCATATGGGATAGCATTGATTATCTCTCCATGGAATTATCCTTTACAGTTAGCCATTGCTCCTTTGATTGGTGCGATTGCTGCGGGGAATTGTGCGGTACTTAAACCCTCTGAACTAACACCAGCAACGTCTAGGCTCATGGCAGATCTTATTAATAAAACCTTTCCACAAGAATTCGTATCCGTCGTCCAAGGTGATGCCGATACTACTCAGCTCTTATTAAAAGAAAAATTTGATTATATCTTTTTCACTGGAAGTGTTGCAGTCGGAAAGGTAATTATGGAAGCGGCAGCAAGAAACTTAACTCCTGTTACACTTGAGCTAGGTGGAAAAAGTCCTTGTATTGTTCATCATGACGCGAATCTTAAATTAGCTGCAAAACGAATAGCATGGGGCAAGTTTATTAATGCGGGTCAAACATGTGTAGCACCTGATTACTTATATGTACACAAAAGCATAAAGGAAGATTTTATTAAAACCTTTATAGAAAGTATCAGTGAGCTATATGAGGATATTGTTAAAAATGGGGAATTTACTAGAATCGTAAGTGAACGTCATTTTAATCGTGTGACGAGTTTACTTTCTAGCGGTGAAGTCCTTCATGGCGGCAATTACTCAAAGGATACTCTGACAATTGAGCCGACTATCCTTGGCGGTGTTACATGGGATGACCCGGTTATGCAGGAGGAAATTTTCGGTCCTGTCCTCCCTGTCCTTGAATACGATGATGAAACTAGCATGATTCATAAAATAAATGAACATCCTAAACCATTGGCGCTTTATATTTTCTCAGAAAGCAAAGAGTTCCAAGATTCCATCTTGAATTCTATTTCTTTTGGCGGCGGCTGCGTAAACGATACCGTCATGCACCTTAGTTCACCCTACCTTCCTTTTGGCGGTGTTGGTGAAAGTGGAATTGGCGCTTACCATGGCAGAGGCAGCTTCGATGTCTTCTCCCATCAGAAAAGTATCTTAAAACAAACGACGACCTTCGATTTGCCATTTCGATACCCAAATCGTAAAGACGCACTAAAACAAATCAAACGATTTATTAAATAACAGCGTATAAATGCCTTCCAGATTATTTTCTGTAAGGCTTTATTTATTTGGTCCACTATCAAGATTGAAACTATCAACAAGCATGAGTAACAAGAACTAGGAAAATTGTCCGGAATTTTTCACAATGTTTGCAGGAATTTGTCGAGAAAGAAAGGAATATATAAATAGTACATAAATAAGGAGGAAAAATATGAAAAAGATAGTAACATTACTTTGTACCAGTTTAATTGTTTTATTGATGTTTGTTGTTCCAGGGAATATAGTTCTTGCACACGAGGGGGACGGTGATTGTGGTTGTGATTCCTTCACTGTACTTGAAGGTTCCGAAAAGAACAAAATTGTAGCAAAATTCTTATCAAGCGAGAATTTTAAGACCTTAAAATTAAACAACTTAAAAAAAGGATATAAGTGGAAGGGGGTAAGTAAAGCAGAAGTTACTAAATTTGTAAAAGACGTTCATGCTGATCCCCTAGACCCAGAAACTCCAGTGATTATTAAAGCTGGTTCTATTGGAGTTGCTGTTCCCTTTTTTACTAGTGATGGAAAATTAGAGGTTTTCTTTTTTCTCAATGGTGAATTTGGTGGTAGCGAGTTATTTGAATAATTAATAAAAAAGCTGGCGTCTGCCAGCTTTTTTTCCTATTCCTATTCCTCATCCATAATCTCATCAAAAGCGGCAGAAACTTTATCAAATTCTTCATCGCTTTCGATTGCTGTTAAGTCTCCGTCTTCGTCCACTTTTAAGAAGAAAATGTCAATGTCGTCTTCCGTTTCTTCTTTAATATCTTCCACAAATCCTACTGCCACATAATTGGTACCTTCTATGTTGATGGAAGCGAGGACTTCAACTTCCTGCTCCTGATCAGTTTCATCACTAATTGTAAATACTTCGCCTACTTCAATATTAGCCACTTTGCATTCTCCCTCTCATTTTAGAATAAACATTTCATTCCATAAGTATCTCTAAAAAAGCTGGAAATAATGCTTAACAATTACTTATTTTTGTTCAATGACTTTAATAAATTCTCTCAGGTAATCCGGTAAATCCGGTGGGCGTCTGCTTGAGACTAGGTGTCCGTCGACTACAACCGGTTCATCATACCAGGTTGCCCCGGCATTCTCCATATCATCCTTAATTCCAGGTGTACTGGTTACCTTCTTACCCTGCAATATTTTCGCAGAAATTAGAACCCATCCCGCATGACATATTTGTCCAATCGGCTTTTTATTTTCTTCGAAATGTTGAAGCAGTGAAAGAACTTCAGGAAAGCGACGAATCTTATCTGGCGCCCACCCTCCTGGAACCAAAATAGCGTCGTACTCTTCTCCATTAATATCACTATAAGAGTAATCCGACTTAGCAGGCACACCATATTTTCCTATGTATTCCTTCTCCGCTTGTTCTCCTGCTAAGTGAACCACAGCACCTTCTTCCCTTAATCTGAGAATTGGATACCATAGCTCAAGATCCTCAAAATCATGATGAACAAGACTAACCACTTTTTTTCCTTCTAAACGCATAATCATTCCCTCCTCCTTCCTGTTATTATGACATAGAAAAATCAAACTAACAAAAAGGACACCACTTTATCTAATCCAAAGTGGTGTCTTTCACCTTACAGCCAACCAAAGAATCGAACAGTTTGGGTAATAATAAGTGGAACAAGAATCGCAATTACAGTTGGAATTAGAAAGGCTAAGAAAGTCCATTTTTTACTTTTTGTTTCTTTATAAATATTTAGAAGCGTGGTGCCGCACGGATAATGTAGAAGTGAAAATAACATCATGTTTAGCGCTGTTAACCACGTCCAGCCATGATCGAGAAAAATTTGCTTTAAATCAACCAAGCTATCCACCTCTGTTAAGGATCCTGTCGAAAGATAACCCATTAAAAGGATGGGAAGGACAATCTCATTCGCTGGCAAGCCCAAAATAAAAGCCATCATAATATAACCATCAAGACCAAGCAATTTTCCAAATGGATCTAAGAACTCCACTGCATACATCAGAATACTGGTATCACCAATAAAAATGTTTGCAAATACCCATGTTAATATCGCTGCCGGTGCTGCAACTTTCACAGCTCGCATTAATACCGACCATGATTTTGTTAACGATGAACGAACCACAGTATCAAAAATCTTAGGTTTCCTGTACGGCGGAAGTTCTAACGTGTAGTGAGTTGGAACTCCTTTTAAAGCTGTTTTTGAAAGGACCCAGGAGACAAAGAAGGTAACTATTATACCAAACATGACAATCCCGACAATTACTCCGGTTGTTACGAGTGATTTAAGTCCGCCTGTAAAATTTGCAGCCATAAATAACGAGGCTAATACAATTAACGTTCCCCAACGCCCATTACAAGGGACAAAATTATTAGTCAATATCGCAAGCATTCGTTCTCTTGGCGATTCGATAATCCTTGTCGAAATAACAGCTGCGGCATTACAACCAAAACCCATAGCCATTGTTAATGATTGCTTACCATGAGCACCTACCCTTTTAAACAGGCGATCCATATTAAAAGCAACACGTGGAAGATAGCCATAATTCTCTAAGAGTGCGAAGGTTGGGAAAAAGATTGCCATCGGTGGAAGCATGACACTAATAACCCACGTTGTACCGCGGTATAATCCGAGAACAAGAACGCCATGTACCCAGTCAGGTGCTTGAATAAAAGTAAAAAAAGCCGATAGATATATTTCCAATGAACCAAAAAATTCAGCTAACATTGACGATGGAATATTTGCTCCCGCGATTGTTAAATAAAACAATACTCCCAACATCGTAAGCATAATCGGAAACCCAAAAATCGGAGAGGTGAAAATTGCGTCGAGCTTTTCAGTCCTAGTGTCCCTTCTAGACTCTGTATACTTAATTCCTTCTCTGCATAGTCGATGGCTTCGCTCATAGAGACGCTGTACAATATCATCTCTCAACTTAGCAGTTGAAAGCTGCTGTGCTTCTGAATAAAGCTGTTGAATACTCACTCTGATCCCTCCTTTTGTCCAAATCGCTTTGAAATCTCATTCAATAATTTTTCATCACCATCAAGCAATCTTAACGAAACCCAACGCGCGGACAACCGATTTCCAATAAGCTCAGAAACCTTTGGTTCAATGTTCTTTATTTGTTCTTCAATATCATCAGGGTAGGTTGTTTGAACAGGTACACATTCTATTGCTCCAG
Organism: Neobacillus niacini; assembly: GCF_019749295.1. Classification (GTDB taxonomy): domain Bacteria; phylum Bacillota; class Bacilli; order Bacillales; family Cytobacillaceae; genus Neobacillus; species Neobacillus niacini_D. The sequence continues at coordinate 209,480 of NZ_JACWFG010000013.1, read as the reverse complement.
TCACGATACGATCTATTGTATCGAGCAGCATAGGGAACCCTTTTTTGTTTCGAGCCGATATTTTAATCACTGGAACTCCTAATCGATTTGTGAGAATCCGCTCGTTAATGTTAATCCCCTGTTTTTCTGCCACATCAATTAAGTTAATACATATGATTACATTTTTGGTCATTTCTAAAACCTGTAAGGCTAAATTAAAGTTCCGTTCTAATGATGTTGCATCCAGTACAACTACAGTAACATCAGGTTTTTCGAAAACAATATAGTTCCGTGCTACCTCTTCATCATTTGAATTAGAAAAAAGCGAATAAGTACCTGGAAGATCAATCAAATTAAACGTTTTATCTTTATACAGAACATTCCCTTGTGCGAGCGAAACAGTTTTTCCAGCCCAGTTTCCTGTATGCTGTCTTAAACCCGTTAAGGCATTAAATAACGTGCTTTTACCGGTATTTGGGTTTCCCGCTAAGGCCACTCGATAACTATTCCCCATCTGTCATCAACACTCCTTCTATACGAGAGCTTTCCTCTTTTCTTAATGCAATTGTTGTTTGACTGACCCTAAAAGCAATTGGATCACCTAAAGGGCTTTTTCTAATGACCTCGACAATCGCACCTGCAACAAAGCCTAAATCTAACAATCTTCTTCTCATCACACCGTCCAGATTTAAAGAAGTAATCCGAATTAAATTACCCTTTTCTCCATTCACTAGTTTTATTATTTTTGGTATACTCATATATTTTTCCCCTTCGTTAAAATTTTTCCTTCGTGCAACTTTTTCTTAATTATATGATATATTGGCAATCTTGTGTCATTTTTTCAAAAAAAAAATTAGCTGCCTACTATTAGGCAGCTAATCTATATAAATAGTTTTCATTTTTAAGTCAATACTTCCCTTAGAAGTATTCCAAGTGTAATCCCTATAAACATCGATGTCAGCGTACCCAATAGAAAATACTCTGCCCAATTCCGGTCATCCATTTGTTTGAACCGTGCAATTGACTTAGCGGCAACGATAAATCCAATCGCAGGATAAGCACTATAAAAAGTTAACACTAAAACTAGTAATCTTTCAATATATCCAATTAATTTTCCTCTGGAAAGATCATGTTTGCTAAAAATTGTATAGTTGTATTCCTCAGTTAACGCTCGATTACCTGTGTGATTCATCCCATATTGAGCCTCTTGCCGTTCATTTTTAAATGTATACTTCCCTTCAAAGGTTAAAAGCTGATTAGGCAGTGAACCTAAAAGTATTTTTATCATATGCCCGCTTACACTTGTGGCAAGAATTATAATAATAATAGTAAATAAAAATGAATTTACAGTGTCCAATTCTTTCCCGTTTAGAAAAGTACCTATAAGATTAACTCCTAAAAAAAACTGTCCTGCACATAAAATTATTCCAAGATGTATCAGTTGATCAATGATGAAGAAACTTGCTCTTTTTACGTTTTCATCATTGCTTATTTTTAGGGCATCAAGGAGCTTTATTTTAAGAATGTCAATAAAAAAATGGCTGCACACGATAAGGATTAACGGGAAGATGAGAGCCGAATAAATACTCATTGCATTAGAATTCACAAGATAAAAAACTGCTAACACTAGAAGATTCACTAGTAAGTGATGGCTGATATGCTTTTTGATACTTTTCATCTTTTCTAATACCATCTCATCACTCTGCAAATAAAAATCTGCTATGAGATGAGCAAGAATAAGGCATAATACTACCATGGATTTTCCTCTCTATCAGTACATTATTTAATATAATTTATTTTCAACTGGTATCTAATGGATTCCATTAATGATTCACTTTTAGCTTTTTCGAAATTCTCGTTATAAGATTTTTCCTGCAGCGAATCTAGAATGGAAACTATTTCGGTAAAAACTTTTATGATTTCTTCAGATTTCCCTTTTTTATAATGACTTGAGATGGTAGGCGCCGTCTTTCCAAGCAGTTTTGCTGCTGCTTTTTGCTGCTGCAAAATAAGGTAATAGGTAAAAACCTGCTTTTGAATAGGGGTTTGCTCTTTCATCATGCTCATCTGTAAACGTAATAATGAATTAATTAAAATCTCAAATTCATTCCGAAACTGGTTATATGAAAAGGGTGAAATATTTTGATAGAATTGATCTAGTTCCATTTTAAATAGTGGTCTGACCAGTTCTTGTTTTAACAAATCATTCGCATATCTTGCCTGCTTAATTAATGGATGAATCCACTTTTCAATATCGACTTCCTCTAACTCCTTATCACTATCACCAAAAGCCAAACCGAAATAAGGGGTATGGTCACTGTACTTCCAAACTGTGCTAATAAAAAACGCGAGAATATAGGCGGATGAATATCCATAACCGGCAAAGATAATTTCATCACCCGCACGGTGCTTCACTTTACAGTGACCGAAATCTTTCGTCCAAAGGGTTATCCAGCTGACCAGCTCATCCAAGTATTTTGTCAATTTTTCTCCCATATCACCGGAGGAAGAGTTACTTACATCTAGAATAAATATAGAAATAGGATGCTTCATTCTTTACCGCCCTTACAAAATTAGAGTATTTAGTCTAATTTTATTAAAGTTAGAGTAAATAGTCAAACTTCTGTAAAAATTGATGGTGTAGTCTACATTGGCACTAAATAACCCTGAAATTCCGCCATTCTTGCGGCATAAGTTCTTGATAATGCCTTTGTAAGAAGCGATCGTCCACCAATACAATCGTTCCATGGTCCTCCTCGGAACGAATTAACCGTCCCCCGGCCTGTAAAACTTTATTCATACCAGGAAATACATAAGCATAATCATATCCATTTTTTTCCTTCATATTGAAATGGTCCTTAATTAGATTTCGTTCAAAGCAAAGCTGTGGAAGGCCTACACCTATTACCACCACACCATTTAACCGGTCACCTTTTAAATCAACACCCTCTGAGAAGACGCCGCCAAGTACGGCAAAACCAATTAATGTCTCTGTTTGATTTGGTTTAAACTCCTCCAAAAAGGCTTCTTTCTCCTCTTCAGACATTCCAGCACCTTGAAGCAGCGTATGCAGCTCAGGAAAATCCTGAATGAATTGATCATATACAGCAAGCAAATATTTATAAGATGGGAAAAAGATTAAATAATTACCTGGGCGATTTTGAACTAAGGAATGGATCATGGAAACAATCTTCTGCTGCGTTTTCTCGCGGTCACGGTATCTCGTCGATAACGGCTTGATAAAAATATCTGTCTGCTCCTCTTTAAATGGAGAAGGAATGGATAGTAAATAATCGTCGGTTTGTCCGCCAAGAATATCTTGATAATAAGGGAGTGGTGAAAGAGTAGCTGAGAAAAATATTTTGGAACGAAAGGCTTTTCCCATTTTGTGAAGCAGTTTCGATGGATCGATACAAAACAGCTTTAGGGTTATGTCGTTCTTGTTTCTCTCCCCGTAAATTACATAGTGCTCGTCCAGTAAATCAACTATTTTCAAGAAGGCGTTCACCTGAAAGTAAAGGTCCAACAAAATAGCAGATGTTTCTTGGAGTAAAAGAGACTCAGCCTCTTCTTTAAATTGAGTTAATAATGTGACCAATTCTTCGTCCAGATGTTCTATGGTAAATTCATTCAACTCTCCAACATTCTTTTTCAAAGAAATAAACCAAGAATTAATTTTTGAAGCTCGTTCATAAATTATTTTGTTAACGCCCTTGAATTCCTTTTTCAATTGAAGAAATAGGTCTTTGTTAAGCGGTGCTGAGAACATTTCTCTGCCACGGTCAACAAGATTATGTGCTTCATCCACTAGTAAAAGTGTAGACTTTTTTTGCTCGTCAAACAGATGCTTTAGTGAGACTCGCGGGTCAAAAATATAATTGTAATCACATATAACAGCATCGGCTGCATAAGCAAGATCAATTGAAAATTCAAATGGACATACCGTATGTTTACGGGCATATTTTTCGATTGTCTCACGATTCATGGTACTTTCATTCGCAACAATATCTAATATAGCGCCATTTATTCGATCATAATAACCGTCTGCAAACTCGCAATAATCCTTCTGGCATTTTGTCTCATCCTTGAAGCAGACTTTGTCCTTTGCCGTAATCGTAACCGATTTAACACAAAGTCCGCAGGAACGCATCTTTTCAACAGCTTCTTCTGCAGTCGATCGCGTTATGGTCTTAGCGGTTAGATAAAATATCCTGTTTAAATGCCCTTCACCAAATGCTTTGATTGCAGGAAAAAGGGTTGAAATCGTTTTTCCAATCCCAGTAGGAGCTTTTACAAACAAACTCTTTTCCTCTGAAATGGTCTTATAAACACCAGCAGCTAGTTTTCTCTGGCCCTCACGGTAGGATTCAAATGGAAAACCTACAGCTCTACTACTTTCATTTCGTTCTTTCCGATGATCATATAGTAACTTAGCATAGTGATAATAATTTTCTAAAACCTCATTAACAAAAGTTTCTAATTCTTCAATAGTAAAACATTTTTTTAAAACCCTTTTTTCACTACTCTCAACCTGAACATAGGTAAGCTGTACATAAATTCCCTGCAATTGATGATCCTTCGCATAAATAAAAGCGTACATTTTAGCTTGTGCCCAATGAACGGGCAGTCCATCTTCGCCAAAGCTTTCTAATTGCTGAGCGGTAGATTTTATTTCATCAATGGTTATTTCCCCATCCCGAACTAATAAACCATCACATCTTCCATCTACCGTAAATAGTAAGTCTTTATAAGGCAGGTCGATTCGAAGATAAACCTCCTTTTGGTCACCTTCTTGATATGTATGTTGGATTTCCTGGTGAATTCTTGTTCCATCTAACATTGTGGACTGTGAGCGGAAACGGGAATCAATACTCCCACTGCTATATACATGCTCCACAAGTGTTCTAACTGCTATTTGAATGGTATTTGACAAGAACCTCACCACCTCCAAAAATAAGAATATACGTTTGTATATTTATGATTATAACAGAATCCTAAGCATTTTGGGACACTCACTCGAAAATCTCCTCATGCATAATCTATTTTTGAGAGGAGAATAGACTTATGCATCTAGTTACAAAGGAAAACATCAATCAAATAACCCTTGAAGCATGGCAAAAAGATGCGATACAAAAATTTGCTGACAGAATGAATGACAAAGAAAAGCCATTTCCATGTATTCCAGCGACAATAGGCTACCAGCTGAATCGATTTTGCTTTGGATTTGTTTCAAATCCACAAAGGACGCACGCCGTTAAAGAATTGGCACATTTGCTAAAAGATTACTCAAACATTTTCAAATCCATGGGTGCCTACACATCACTGATTATTTTTTATGAGCCTTCACATGAAAGTAAACATCAAACTTCAGTAGAGCAATATGAACAGGTATTTTGGGAACAATTAAATCAACTTAGTCAATGGGATGAGGTAGATTGGCCAAATCATATCCCGACCAATCCCAAGCAGCCCATGTGGGAATATTGTTTTCATGGCGAACAGTATTTCATGTATTGCGCAACACCATCACATAGAAATAGGAAAAGCCGTTATTTCCCCTATTTCATGCTGGCGATTACACCTAGATGGGTTTTAGAAAAGTTCACAGCGACACCCCTTCAGGCCGAGAAAATGAAAACGAGAATTCGTGAACGATTAGTGGAGTATGATTCTATAGCCATTCATCCGGATTTAAATTCATACGGACAAAACGATAATTACGAATGGAAGCAATACTTCCTTAGAGACGATGATACAACATTGCCACAGTGTCCATTCCATAAAAAAAATAGAGAACAAGAATAAAACTTGTTCTCTATCACTCTTATGAACGTATTTGTCCGCTGCCTTGGACAATTGCCTTTGAAGTGGTAATGGCTCTTAGCCCCATTGGTCCCCTTGCATGAAGTTTTTGTGTACTAATACCAATTTCTGCACCATATCCAAATTGTTCCCCGTCGGTAAAACGAGTAGAAGCATTATGGTAGACAACCGCGGCGTCGACTGCCTGGAAGAATAACTTTACATTATCCTCATGTTCACTGATGATAGCTTCAGAATGCTTCGTACCGTATTGATCAATATGCCCAATCGCTTCTTTCACATCATTGACCAGCTTCACCGCTAAGACCGGTGCTAAAAATTCAGATTTCCAATCTTCCTCGGCCGCTATTTTAACAAAGGAATATTCTGTTGATAGCTTTTCATCCCCTCTAAGCTCTACCCCTTTTTCATGAAGCGAATGAAGGATTTCAGAAACATATCCCCAGTCTTTGTGAAGCAGCAGGGTTTCAGCCGCATTACAAACAGATGGCCGGTGCATTTTTGCATTGATTGCTATATCAATCGCCATCTGCTTTTGAGCTGATTCATCAATGAATACGTGACAATTCCCGACACCTGTTTCAAGCACAGGTACGGTCGCATTATTAATGACTGATTGAATTAAACCTGCCCCTCCGCGTGGGATTAACACATCAAGATATTGATTCAGTTTAAACATTTGTGAAGCTGTTTCCCTGCTCGTATCCTCGAGAAGCTGAACCGCATCCGCTGGGATTTTACTGTCAGCAAGAGCCTCACGCATTACTTTTACAAGTGCCTTATTTGAATGAAGGGCAGTCGTACTTCCTCTTAATAAAACAGCATTACCGGCTTTTAAACAAAGACTTCCAGCATCAACGGTAACATTTGGACGAGCTTCATACACCATTCCGATGACACCGAGTGGGACACGAACCGTATGAATCTGCAAACCATTTGGACGTTCCCATGCTTCAATCGTTTCACCGATTGGATCCTTTAGCTCTATCAATTGACGGATACCCTCCACGATTTGATCAATTCTTTCTTCTGTAAGCAATAATCGGTCCAATAAGGATGGTGTTAACCCATTTTCGTTTCCTGCTTGTATATCCTTAGCATTTTCTGTAAGTATTAACTCTTTCTCATTCAATAACCGATCGGCCATCGTGGCTAATGCTTCATTTTTCTCCTCTGTAGAGAGAATAGAAAGTACCTTTGAGGCTGCCCTTAACTTTTTTGCTTTTTCTAATAATTCACTCATACTATCACTCCTCTGGCAGACTAACCCAGTTATTACGATGGATTACTTCTGCTCTTTTATTGATTGAAAAATTTCTTGTTTTCTCCCCGGGTAATCCTTTTACCATTAGAAGATTTCTTGAAGAATAATAGATTTGACCTTTGCCTATTAATTCTCCTCTTTGATTGTGTACTTCAACAACATCCATTGCATTAAAATCACCAATAACATTCGTAACACCGACAGGGAGCAGACTCTTTCCATTTGTAACTATGGCTGCTTCTGCCCCATCATCAATTTCCACAATCCCGGCAGGTTGAGAATGAAAGGCAATCCATTGTTTTTTCATTTGCATTTGGGTTTGGAAGGAGCCTCCAATATAAGTTCCGTCACCCTTACCTTCTAATATATTTGAAAGTTTTTCTGTCCCATTGCCTGTTCCGACAAAGACACTAACACCGAAGGACAGAGCCTTCTTAGCTGCCAAAAGCTTCGATTTCATTCCTCCTGTACCAACAGAAGAACCGCTTTCTCCGGCCTCTTCAAAAAGTTCATCAAAAACTCTTGGAATAAAGTCATACTTCTTTGCATCCTTAACAACTTTTGGATTACCGTTATATAACCCATTTACATCTGTTAAGATAATCAAAGCATTTGCATGTAAAAATCCACTTACTAGTGCAGAAAGCATATCATTGTCACCAAACGTTAATTCTTCAATCGAGACTGAATCATTTTCGTTAATAATCGGCAAAACGCCCCTTTGAAGCAGTTCTGAAATCGTACTGTATAGATTGTGAAAACGTTCTAGACTATAAAAGTCTTCCCTCGTTAATAGAATTTGAGCTGGTACAATTCCAAACTCTTTAAATTGTAGAATATAATGCTGCATTAATAATCCCTGTCCAACTGCAGCAGCTGCTTGTTTACCTGCAACACTTTTTGGTCGTGCCGGGTACCCTAGTGCTCCAAAGCCTGCGGCTACTGCACCAGATGAAATAAGGATGACATCGTGACCTTGTTTTTTTATATGGGCAAGTGCCTCGATGTGGTCACGGATTTTTTCTTCAGATATAGTACCTGATGGTGTTGTTAGAGAGCTGCTTCCTATTTTTACAACTACGAGTTGTTTCTTCATCTTACTCTTACCCCTCTTTATAAAATAAAAAAACGACCCTTCTGTCCTTATAAAAAGGACGGAAGAGTCATTCCGCGGTACCACCTTAATTGATGCCTAAGCATCCACTTAACTCCGTAACGAGGGAAGACGGCTTATGTTTGCATAAGCGGTGTGATCAGGGCAGGTTCAATCTTTTTTCCGTGAGAAACCTTACAGCCTTTGGGTTTCACTCTCTATCACGTTCCGAAGTTTACTAATCCCATACCATTAACATTTTGTAATTTTAATTATTATCTATAGAAAAAGGTGAAATGTCAAGACTGTTTTTTGAAAATTTAATTTTATTACCAATTTTCACTCGTTAAATACTGTGCAACTAGATTTTCGCACACCTTTTGTGAATCTAATCTTGCAGCGATATAAGGTGGTTGTATCCCTTTTCCTCTTTCTAATGGTAATCCAAGCCACAAAATATGGTGATCAACAATGATAAATGGGAAATTCAACCCTTCTTCATGAAAGGTGTCTGAATTTAATTCCGGCCAATATTTGTCTGAGATTATTGTTAGCTTGACGGACAGATTGCGGTTTACTAACGCAGTAATCCATTCTTCAGATAATACAGTAGTAACCGGCAATGAAATGACAATAGAAGATCGGGCATTTTCAATATCCCTAAAAACCTTCTCCAATTTTAATGCATGTATCCACTGTAATCTTGGGAGCTGATTTTTTATCCACGTTCCAATATCCTTCGTCCTAACACTTTGCTGGTGTCTTTCTTGATGCTCAACCAGCTGTCGAATTGTTTTTCGATTGTAGACATGCTTCCGAATAAAGGAATGATTACAGACATGAATAAACTTCCCTCTTGTTCTAGTAATGGCAACATTTATTAACCTTTCACTATCTTTACCAGTTAATAGCATACCTGCACGTTCCTGCGGGTCGCTATCGACTGTATCAAAGATCATAATATCTCTTTCACTGCCTTGGAAACGATGAACAGTCGCAGAGATAATATCTGCAGTTAACAATTCTTTTGCATATAAGTCCTGTAGTAATAGTTCCATTAAATTGGCTTGTGCCCGATAAGGTGTCACAAAACCAATCGACCTGGCTCCACCTAAATAGGATTCGTGGATTAATTGAAAAGAAATCAAAGCCTGCCAGATATTTGACCTTGAGTTAGAGCTTTTTTCATTTAAACAAAACGCGCCCATATAACTTGTGTCTAAAAGGATGGCTGCACGTCCTGAAAAAGGATATTTTTCTACAATCTCATTTCTGCTTTTTTTTACACTTTCATGGTCACCAACGAGTGAATGATAAACGTATTGATTCGTAAAAGCAGAGATATCTGGGTGCATTCTTCTCTGTTCTTTTAATAAAAATAAATGCGGATGAAGTTCGCCAGCTCGAACCCAATCAGCTACTCCTGCTCGATGGAAAACGTCCTCTTTTAGCCACTTTGTGACGAGTGAATCCCTTGAAGATGCAATGGGGGGTAATTGTTTAAAATCGCCGCAAATGATTACTCTTTTGCCAAGTGAAGCAGCAAAAGCTGCCTGTGGAACGTAGGCCATGCTGGCTTCATCGAGTATGACAACGTCATATTCCTTGCCATAAATAGCTGGATCACTAGCAGCTTTGGCAAGCGTAGACCCCACTACCCATGCATCCTTTACGAACTCTATTTCCTTTTGGCGAATTTTTTCTAACACTCTTGACAGCTTTTTCTCAAGCTCTAATAGCTGATTGGAGTCACGTTTGCTAAAGGAGCGAGCTAAATCCTGTTTTAAATTCTTTCTTTCCTCCATCAATGCATCTTTATCTTCAACTAGACTATGTTCTTGCTTCTTGAGCAATTGACTGGTCGTAAGCACTTCTTGGCTATCCTCCGCCACACCAGTATTATATCCATACCGAAGTACGTCACCTACTCGAAAACGCTCTTTCTTCCTAATAAATCCTGAGATTTCTCTAATTAATACATCCACTGCTTGGTTACTGTGTGAAAGGATGAGAACTGTTTTTTCTTGAAAGTATTTATTGGCGGCAACACGTGCTAATGTATAGGTTTTACCTGTTCCGGGAGGCCCCCATACAAAGGTTATCGGATTGTACTTTGAGCGTAAAACCAATTCATGGACATTGCTTTTTATCTTTTCATTAGGATGCTTTGCCGGCATCGAGGGGTTCATCAATCGATTGACTCTTACTCGTTTTTGCTTGCTTTTGCTTATTTCATCTAACCGTTCAATGAGTTGTTCAAGCAGTTCCCAAGGATCGTGATTGATATATGCTTCCGGAATTAAATCACCTAACGTTTGTTCTAATTGAATGATTATCCCCTTTCCCTCAGATGAAAGGATTCGTCCACTTTGTTTTATTCCTCCCCATGTGAGTGTGATGGAAGATCCAACAGGAACTTTTAATGAGAAGGCAGTATCGAAATAATAGGTAAACGTACCATCATTGGAAAGTAGTCTGCCATTCGTAACTCTGTATTTGTTACTGCCATATTTTTTTAAGTGAATAATTTCATTTTGGAGTGCCTGCTGCCACTCTTTTATGTACTCTCTAGTCTTCGTCATTTTTTCATCCTTCTAATAAAAAACTTCTTAATATACGTAATGCTTTCATGGTTAATCTACTATAGCATGATTACGCCAAAAAAATAAATCACCGAATATCAAAAATAGTGATACTCACCGTTTTCTATTAAGCCTTTTTACCTATTATAGGAAACCTAGCAAACAAGTATTTTGTCATTTTAAAAAAATATCCTCGATAAAAATATAACTGGAAACACATGGAAAGGAAAGGAATTTTCAGAGTGTCGGATGAATAGTCGAAAGGAGTTGGAGCCGCAATTCGTTGTACAAGTTGAAGGCAAAATTAAACTACCTGTCCCCACTGGAATATCGGGGACAGGCAGCATAGGTGTTTTTTCTAAGTCTCTTGTCAACGGGTCAGTCCATTAGCTCAGGCGGACTTCACTTTTTTATGTTTAAAAGAAATAATCCTTCCAGAAAATGGCGTTTCTTTTTATGGAATTTTCTTCCTATAATTCCTTCTTTGCTTTTTGCATTCTTTTGACCTTATATTGTTCAAAGTCCCACTTGGATAAAAAGTTTTTTGTGGAAGTATAGCCTGAATGATATAGAAAATCGATTTCATCCTTTTTTAAGTTAAAATCAGTGGCGTTGATGTTCCCAGTCGGAATTTGAATCGTGCGTTCTTTTGTTTCTTCGTTCAAATGTCGTAAATCATGGGCTTGAAGCATCGTTTTAAAAATATTTTTGAAAAGGTGTAGAGGTGTTGGTATAACAGCATTTATGTTAACTTTATCTTTCACAAATCGGAAGCCAAACGTTGGGAAACAAGGGTTGTCCGTATCAAATATCCAAATTGGGAAGTTACTAAGTAACCCGCCATCTAGAATGTAGGATTTGTTACAGTCTTTTGATTTCCAAATAACCGGACGGTAGAAAAATGGAATAGAGGCACTCATCATCACAGCAGTTGAAACTTTTAGATCCGCAGGAGTTAACCTATAGCGTACCAAATCATCAGGTAAAATAAGCATTTGCCCATTCGAAACATCAGAAGCAATAATCTTTAACTTTCCATCTGGAAGATCGGCAAATGTCTTTATGCCTTTTTTGGAAAGAAGTGAATCCACCCATGTTTCTAAATAATCATTCTTATAGATTCCAAGATTAAACATTAGTTCAAGTAAGCTGCCAAATATAGGAATTTGGTTCAAGAAAGTCCTACCTCGCAGCTTTAATAAATCAAGGTCACTTAGATGTTTTCTAATTTCATAGCTTTTGTAGCCGCTTGCCAAAAGAGCAGCAATTACGGCCCCTGCTGATGTCCCAGCTAATCTTTGCCATTCTACCTCTTCCTCTTCCATTGCTTCAATTGCTCCAACAAAAGCTATGCCTCTAGTTCCGCCGCCTTCAAAAACTGCATCAGCCTTCAATTATAAATCACCTCACGATAAGAGCCATCAAACTGCACTATTTTCATATAAACTTTATCTATACTCTCAATATTACAAATAACTATTAGAACTTTAAAGCGATAACAACAACTTTTAATAGGAATAAAATAAAACAAATCACATTACCTATTTATTGAATAGCTAAGTTGGGGATTAATCCCTAGTCAAGCAAATCAGAGTTTTGATAAAAAAGTGTCCTGCACCGTAAATAGACATTTGTCTACCTGCGGTGCAGGACACTTTTCTCTAGAATTATTTTACTGTAGTTTCTTTTTGTGTAAAGACTGCTATTTTCTTTTTTAAAAAAATAGAAAGAATCATAGCGCCAATTAGTGCACCCGCAATCGAGCTAAAAATAAATAACGGAATAAATCCAAATAGCGCTGCTTCTTGACCCATTAATAGAGTTGCAATCGGATAGCATAGAATCGCTCCGAGGATACCTGTTCCGATTACCTCACCAAAAAAAGCCATATAAATCTTTCTAGTTTTCATAAAGAGAAGTCCAGCAAGTAAAGCGCCAATCATACTGCCTGGAAAAGCAAAAATGGATCCAGTCCCCATGATGTTTCGCAGAATCGACACACATAAAGCTTGTGCTACCGCATAAAAAGGTCCTAATAGTACCGCAGACAAGACATTCAAAAAGTGCTGAATTGGAAACACTTTTGTGACTCCAATTGGAATAAACAAAACATTACTTGTGAGTGTACCGATCGCAATCATCATCGCGGTCAAAGTGAGCTTATGCGTATTTCTCATAAATAAAACCCTCCAAATTATTAATTACCACTTTGCTAGTATCATCTATGAGTTTTGGTCACCAAGCCCCTGGTTGTGACCACTTTGCTAGTATCATCTGTGAGTTTTGGTCACCAGGTCCCTGGTTGTGACCACTTTGCTAGTATCATCTATGAGTTTTGGTCACTAGGTCCCTGGTTGTGACCACTTTGACAGTTTCATACATGAGTTTTGGTCACCAGTCCCCTTGTTGTGACCACTTTGCTAGTTTCATGCATGAGTTTTGGTCACCAGTCCCCTTGTTGTGACCACTTTGACAGTTTTATACATGAGCTGTGGTCACAAGGACCATTAAAACCCTAATAGACACTTTTTCTTAAAGCATTAGCCGCTTGTATAACAGAAGGTGCATGGCTGATTGCGGTTATAACCGATACACCATCAGCTCCCGCTTTGATAACAGTCCCAGCATTTTCTGCATTAATTCCACCAATTCCAACAATCGGAATCGGTAATCCTCTGGCACGCAGTTCTTCAATGAGCTTTGTTCCACTAGACGGTTTCGCATCCTCTTTTGTTTTCGTGGGAAAAACAGGTCCAATCCCAAAATAATCAGCTCCACCCTGTAGCGCGGTTATAGCCTCATCGTAACTATGTACAGAAACTCCAATGATTTTATCGTTGCCAATCTTCTTTCTTACTTCCTCAATGGGCTCATCCTCCTGTCCGATATGTACCCCGTCCGAATCAAGTGCAATTGCTAATTGGATATCGTCATTAACAATAAAAGGTATTTGATTCTCTCGACATATTTGCTGGAGTTCTTTAGCGAGGGAAACCTTTTCATCCCCCGTTAACGCCTCTGTTCCCTTCTCACGGAATTGAAAAAGGGTGATTCCGCCTTCAATGGCCTCTTTTAAAACTGTGCTTGGATTATCCTTGCAATTCGGACTGCCCATGATAAAGTAAACCTTCAATGATTTTCTCAAACTCTCTGTATTGCAAATGGTCATACTATTCCCTGCCTTTTAAGTTCATTTCTCTTTTGATAGGCCCAATGATTAGTTGGTCCGTGCCCTTGACCAATATGTAGTTGATCTTCAATCGCTGCTTGGATAAAACTTTTTGCTTTCGATACCGCTTCATAAACACTTACACCTTTGGCGAGTTCAGCAGTGACAGCGGCTGAAAATGTACAACCGGTTCCATGCGTGTTCTTTGTTTGAACTCTTATACTAGTAAAATTTGTAAATTCGTTTCCATCATACAACAAGTCTACTGATTCATCTCGGTCTTCATCATGTCCCCCTTTTACGACTACATTCTTAACACCAAAATCATAAAGCATTTTGGCAGCTTCCCTTTTATCTTCATCAGATCGAATAATCATTCCAGTCAGTACCTCTGCTTCAGGAATATTTGGTGTAATTACCAACGCTAAAGGCAGCAAATATTGTTTCAACGCCGAAATAGCTTCGAGTTGGAGCAAGGATGCTCCTCCCTTTGCGATCATAACAGGATCAACCACTACATTTTTCCAATTATAATATTCTATTTTCTCAGAAACACCTTTAATGATCTCTGCATTAAACAGCATTCCTGTTTTAACGGCGTCTGTACCCATATCTTCACCAATTGACTCGATTTGTTTACTGACTGCATCAGCAGTCATCGGAAATACAGCTTGAACTCCTAGTGTATTTTGGGCGGTTACAGCTGTTAGAGCTGACATCCCGAAGACCTCTAATTCCTGAAAGGTTTTTAAATCCGCTTGAATTCCTGCACCACCGCCGCTGTCCGAGCCGGCTATACTTAATGCTTTTTTCACTGTGCTCACTCCTTATGCGTGTTTAAATTGTGCAAAACGATGGATATCGTCTGAAGAAACAAGGGCAAGTTGATTTAGGAATTGTATTTGGAAACTGCCTGGCCCCAATTCCCCAACCTGTTCGACTGCTTTTTCTGCAGCGATTCCGTAGAAAGTTAACGCAGCTAATGACGCCCGGAGATAATTGCTGTCTACTCCTGCAAATGCTCCAATCACAGAGGTTAACAGGCATCCTGTACCCGTCACTTTTGTTAATAGTGGGTGCCCGTTTGAAACCAGATAGGTTGTTTCTCCGTCTGTCAGAACATCATCTTTACCGGTGATCACGACAATTGTATTGAACTTTTTGGCAGTACGAAGAGCCAATTCCATACTATTGCCTTGATGTGCACCACCATCAACGCCCTTGATTTCCCAGTTCTCCCCTAGCACATTCGCTACCTCAGCACCATTTCCACGAAGCACAGAAATGTTCACTTCTTTTATTACTTTTTTCGCCATTTCTGTTCTAAACGAAGTGGCTCCAGCCCCAACCGGGTCAAAAATGACCGGAATACCAAGCTCATTGGCTGTTTTACCTGCGAGAATCATAGAATTCACTACATCCTTGTTTAAGGTCCCAATATTAAGGACGAGGGCACGAGAAATCCTAACCATGTCCGCTACCTCTTCCGGAGCATAAGCCATAACAGGAGATGCACCCAGAGATAAAAGACCATTCGCTGTAAAATTGGTGACAACCACATTGGTAATATTGTGTACTAACGGATTTTCTTCTCTTACTCTTAGTAAAATAGAACTCAAATCGCTGCTATTCATAACATTTCCTCCTCTTGTGAACCATGTGAACCATGGGGACGGTTCTTGCATGCAACCACGGGGACGGTTCTTTTGGTACACTTTTTGCCTAACCTGAACCATGAGAACCGAACCGTCCCTCTGGTTTTCCCTCTGGTTTTTCTCCACAAAAAAGCCAGATCCATAATTGGACCTGGCTTAATAGTTAGAGAAAATAGTATTTTCCACTTGGCTACTTTCCTACGCTGGTATGATCCAGATCAGGTCCAAAGGGTTAAAAAACGTATCGTTTTTCTCTCAGCCCGTGTATCAGGGCACCCCTAGTAGATAAAGTCTTATTAAATTAGTTACTATAATAGTCTACAAGATTCAATATGTAAAGAATTATTTACCAATTCTATTAAGAGTAGCTGTTTACTGGTTTTCAGGAAAAATTAGTGTTAAAGTTATATTTTTGAGGAACTAAGAGTTGGAGGGATAAACATGAATATATTATGGGATTTTGATGGAACCCTTTTTGATACATATCCTGCATTAGTCGAAGGTTTTGTGAAGTTAAGTGAGCGCGACCTTGATAAAGCTGAGGTCTTAAAATGGCTGAAAATTGATTCTTTAACAGCGTTTAAACATTATGGAATTGATGAATCCAAACGTCCTGCGTATAAGGATATTGATAAACGCTACTCTAAAGAGTTCAGTACTCCTTTTGAACATTTAGAATCTGTTTTATCTGCTGCTGACCACAATATTATTGTTACCCATCGCGACAGGGAATCGACCTTA
This sequence comes from Neobacillus niacini, assembly GCF_019749295.1. Classification (GTDB taxonomy): domain Bacteria; phylum Bacillota; class Bacilli; order Bacillales; family Cytobacillaceae; genus Neobacillus; species Neobacillus niacini_D. Next base: position 193,174 of record NZ_JACWFG010000013.1, on the reverse strand, counting down.
TTTCTTCTTGAAAAGTTCTCTCTAGAAAAATATTTTTCAGAGATTGTTTCCGTTGAAGAACAAGGGTTCAACAGAAAACCACATACAGCTTCGTATGAATACGTATTAAAAAAATACAATATTGATTTGGTCGTCGGTGACCGTGAATTAGACTTACTTCCAGCAAGAAAATTAGGAATAAAAACCGTGGCTTTTCAAAATCCGGACATAGAAGCAGATCTTCACCTGGACAGCTATGACGAATTTAATTCTATAGTATTCAATAAGAAAAGCTTGTAGAATCTGTCCTCTCGGACTTTTTCTACAAGCTTTTTCGCTGCGGCTGTTATTTCACAATAAATACTGGGCAGTGTGCTTTTTGGACCACATAATGGCTGACGCTTCCTAAGAATAGCTCCTTCAAACCACTTAATCCTCTGCTTCCCATCACGACGAGGTCAGCATCATTTTGCTTCACATACTGAACAATCATATTGCCTGGACCACCTTCGATCACAACGGCTTTTGTTTTATTTGGCAGCGACTTAATTTCGTGCTCAACTTCAGTTCGTACAGCATTTGCTTCCTCGCGTTGAGATTCCTGATATGAATCAAAAGCATAGCCATATGAGTAAACCATAGGCCGTGCAGGCTGCAAGACCATCAGTACAATCAATTCTATTTGTTTATCCTGTTTTGCTAAGTTCATAGCTATTTTCAAAGCCTTTTTGCTCAATTCCGAATGATCATATGCAACTACGATTCTTGAATAATCCGTTAACATTATACTCATCCTCTCAAGATAAAAAACTATATTTCTTACTATTATTATACGTCTGTCGTTATTAGTTGTGGGTTCGTGAAAGTGACAACTTTGTTCCAATTTATGAATAACTCTTCTTGGAGGCAATTTCCTGTGCCTCTTGACAACCAACATCATTCCGCTTTATTCCTGCCGGAGTCTCGCACCATGTCACGGATTGATTCTAGACATCGTTATATTTATGAAGTGCAAATCTGATGAGATAGGTATCCATTTATTACTTAAGTTCAGCAAGTATATGTTCCTATCATTGACTAGAGGTGCACTCAAGTTTTCAAGACAGCATCGAGAATTGTCACAAATTCTATCGCTGCGTCGTTATATATTTGAAGCTGCTCAGATGGAGGTGAAATCAAGGTTAGAATAATAGGGAAAAATTACAGCTATAGTTGCATTGTCGGTTTGACGAATAAGATTACGTACAGGTTTGGAGTTAAACATAATGAATCTATTGAATAATAAAAATTATAAAAGTGAGGTATAGTTATGACACAACGAATTAATTACATGAAACAATCACCAGAATTTTTCAATAAGATGATGGAGTTCAGCAATGCCGAGAAAGAAAGTACTATTGAAGAGAAAATTCTCCATCTCGTTCACATCAGAGCTTCCCAAATGAATGGATGCGGATTTTGCCTGGATATGCATATCAAACAGGCGAAAATCCATGGTGAGAGTGAGCTTCGCCTTTACCATATCTCAATTTGGCGCGAATCATCGCTTTTTAGTCCACGAGAACGAGCTTCACTGGCATGGACCGAAATTTTGACCAGGATGCCTGAGCATGGAGTACCTGATGATGTTTATAAACATGTTCGCGAACAGTTGTCAGAAAAGGAAATTTCAGACCTCACCTTCTCAATCATGGCAATCAATGCTTGGAACCGTATTAACGTAGCCTTTAAGACTGTTCCAGGTTCAGCAGACACAGCGTTTGGACTGACTAAAGCGGGACTGAGGTAAGAAGCAGCAAAATTTCTTCTTTAAAAATAGAGGAGTGCACGCATTACCTCAATGTTCTTCAAAGAATGGCTCGGCTATCTTCAGGGTAATTCTGCTTAATTTTGAATGATGTTAAAAGGAACCTACTTTCATTTCCATAATGAAGTAGGTTTTTTGTTGTAGACAAGCCCAAATTTGCTTGCATGAGAAAAAATTTTCATGAATAAAATAAAAAAAGAACCTGCGGAAGGTTCTTTAGTGTTTGCCCAGTTACTTCGTTCCTACATGCATCAGTTTGTCAGGATTTCGGATAAAATATATGTTTCGAATCAAATTCCTTTCTACATGAAACAACCCCACCGTATGAATACCTTCACTTGAACGAAGAATAAGAGCTGGTTGTCTATTAATTTGAAGCATTTCAATATGTGAAATTCCATCGACCATAGATGCCTGTCGTAGAGGACCAAACAGAAACTGTGCAACATGGTCTCGTGTTTTGATTGGTTCTAAGGACGCTTTTACTTTGCCGCCCCCATCTGAGAGTAGTACCACATTCTGGTCAAGCATTGATATGATTTGATTAAAGTTACCCTGTTTTAGTGCTGCTAGAAAGTCATGGACCAACTCTTGTGAGGTTCCTCCTGAATTTCCAAGTTCTTCAGGGGAAATCCCCATCTTTGCGCTCGCACGGCTGAACAGTTTGCGGCAATTCGCATCGCTTTTATCAACAATCTCTGCTATCTCTTGATAAGTAAAGCCGAATGCCTCGCGCAGGACAAAAACTACACGTTCTGTCGGTGTCAGTCTTTCAAGCAGCACGAGCATCGCGTATGACAATTGATCGTCACGGAAGACAGATTCCATTGAATCTTCATTTCCGTCAGCGAGTGGTTCTGGAAGCCATTCACCATAATATTGTTCGCGCCTATTGCGTGCAGATTTTTGTATATCACGACATCGATTCGCTACCATTTTACAAAGATAGGCTTTAGGTTCTGTCAATTTCTCAGGAGGTACGGTATATATCTTTAAAAAAACGTCATGTACAACATCTTCCGCATCAGAAAACGATCCTGTCAGTTGGTATGCTAGTTTAAAAAGTAATCCTTTATATTGTTTGTACAATTCAAGCATTTTATCACTTCCATTCTTCTGTTAGCTGCCTCTAAGGAGAGTCTACAAATAAAACGAAATGAGGAGCAATTTTGTGACAAATCGGATAAACATTTAATACTATTTAATTAAACTATTAATCATTAATCGATTAACTTAAATAGAAACGTGTCCTTTCACAGAGGACAGAATGCAATACTTCTAAACCAACTTTTTTAACAGAATTTTTAATTGTTTTTGTTCTTCCAGAGTAAGTTTATTGCCTACATGTTTTGAGATTGTCTGTTCATATATAGGCCATACGTTCGATATAGTCTTATGACCTTCTGGCGTTAAACTTACTAGAATACTTCTTCTATTGTCCGGATCGAAATCCCTCCGGACACAGCCTTCTTTCTCCAATGCATTTAGTAAATTACTAACGTTTGCTCTTGTGACTGCAAGGCCGTCGCTTAATTCAGAGGGAACCATATCTCTACCGCTTGATTTTAATATAACTAGTAAGCACCACCGCCCTAAAGTCAGATTATACTTACCTAGTTGTTCCTCCAATTTTTGAACCAAATGATGATTTGTTTTATATAGAGTTAAAAAAACATCAATAGATAGAACTGGTTGGTCAAAAAGATTCCATTTTTCCAATATGATATGACCTCCATTCAAATAGTTAATTGATTAACTATTAACTATCTAAACATACTTTTTCATTAGCATATTGTCAAGTTCGGGATAGTTCTTTTTCCTTTAGGCACTTATTTAATGCCCTACTTTCTTTTATATAGTTATTTAATATTTCGATAAATCCACTTGCAGCAGTTCCAATATATTTTTGTTTGAGATGTACAATGGTGACCTCACGAATGATTGTTGGATTTTTTATTCTTACTGCCTTCAATAGCCCTTCATTTTCGAGAGCAAATAGTGAAGAAGATATAATCGTAGCACCTATTCCCTCCTTCACAAGGCTTAATATTGATTTTGAATCAGTTGATTCAATAATTGGCTGGATAGTAATCCTGGCAGCTATACAAGCATCATCAAGGGATTTCCTAAAACAATGACCTTTTGGATTTAATATGATAGGAATATTCTGAATTTCACCAAACTCTACCTCTTCTCTTTCTGACCAAATATGATCCGCACGCACTGCTAAAATGTACTCTTCCTCACATAATGGAATATATATTAAGCTCTCATCTGTTTTTGGCAGGATGGTCAGAGCCAAATCAATTTCATTTTGTTTTAGCTTTTCTACACAATCATCTAGTGAGTATACCTGGATTTGAATGTGGGGGTACTTGGCATGAAACGTTGATAGTACCTTAGATGCTATATGACTTAGGTCCCCAGATAGTGCCCCAATGACTAATTTACCTCTTTTCACCTTTTGAAGCTCCTCGATTTGTTCTGTAGCGCACTTTAAATTAGTGAACACTTTTTTGCTATGTTCAAGGAGAATTTCACCAGCTTCCGTTAAAGCTATTTTTTTGCCTAGACGATCAAATAAACGAACACCCAGTTCATCTTCTAATGCTTTCATTTGGTAGCTTAAAGTAGGCTGTCCGATTCTTAGTTTTAAAGCGGTCTTTGTAAAATGCAGTTCTTCGCACAAAGCCATGAAGTATTCTAATTGTCTTAATTCCAAGATTTTCACCCCTCTGCCTTTAACATTTTTTACTAGAGACAGTTCACGCATTAAGTTAAATGGTGAACTGTCTCTCGATTTTCCTATAGCTTAATAGATTTCTACATGTGCAACAATTTATATGCCTCGAACCAAAATAATGTTAACAGTTGAAGATGGTTCTGTACTTCCTTCTTTCGTTAAAACTGTGGCTGTTAATGAATTTAATCCTTTCTTTAATTTAACCAATATATCGAAGGTACCGTCCTTATTGCTATAGACGGATGCTATTTTTTTACCATTATTGTGAATGACAACGGTACTTGAAGGGCTGGCAGTCCCTTTTACCCAAACCTTATCTTGTTTCGTAACTGTATTATCTCGTGGTGTTTCAATGACAGGTGCTACGATTGCATTATTCATGACCGCGCGAATCATCGCATTTCCATATTGTGGGTCCGTCTGATGCTCCCATGTTCCATTATACAACCACCAATTTCTTTCATGGAAAGGACTATCATGATCATTGTAGAGACTTGGTGATTTGTCTGCTGCAGCGGCATCAGCTTGTACATAAACCAAATAGAAATCGCCTGTTACAAAAATGTTTTTATCCGCCAAATCAACATGCGTCCATTCTCCATCCGTACGCGCCTCAGCCTCTATAGGACCTGCGATTTTGTTTCCAGGAGCTCCGTTAAGACCAGTAGAATCATATACTGCTACTTGAAACCTGGTTGATCCCGGACTCGGGAATTCAGTATTTACTTTAAAGAGGCCACCTGTCAACCAAGATTTAGTGACTCCTTCTTCCAGTGACATTCTAACCGCAAAGCCATTTTTAGCACCGATCCAAAACCAAGAATTTTCCGCTGTTCCATCATCATAAGCGATTTCTCCAGGAAAGCCGATAAACCTTTTCAATTCTACCTTCTGTTTGATTTTCTTTTTCGACAGTAGTGTAATATCGGAATCATGATAAACATAATCGTTCTTGAAAACATGTAACGTATAATTACCTTCATAGGCTGTTAGCGAAAATCTCCCTTTGCTATCCGTTTTCACTGGAGCAATGGCTGCATCCTCAACTAAAGAGATTATGGCGCCCGAGATAGGTCTGCCTGTGGTATTATCCTTGACTATCCCTTCTACGGTTCCTTTCCCTAAAGGTTTAAGATTAAAGTTTGATTCAACAATCCCGTCTTTTGGAATCAATACCTGCTGATCCATGGTTTGAAAGCCATATGCCTCAGCGCGAAGATTGAATTCCCCTGCATTATGGAACATAGAATACTTTCCATTAGCTGGATTCGCTGTAACTGAATATCCAGAGTCTACTAAAGTTACCTTTGCACCGATTGGCAATACATTTGGTTGACTAGAAGTTTTCTGAACATATGCAGCCGTCGGAGCAAGAATATTATTTGTAGTTTGTTTTTTTGTATGGATTTCTCCTTTTAGCTTTTGATTCTTTTTTACTTTACTATCTTTTAGAGGATTATCACTTAAGGATATGTCATCCAAGTACCACCCATAAAAATCTTTGGTTTCAAATCCTGTTTGAATTGTAAACGTATAGAAACTAATATATATCCGCTTTCCAGCATAAGCGGATAGATCCACTTCTGCATCCCTCCATCCATCTGTAGTATACTCAAGTGGTACTCCATTTTCATAAAATTTAGTGGCTTCCGTTCTAGTTACCATTTCCCAGTTTTGGCGGTCGGTAGAAACAAGGACCGCTCCGAAATCGACTGATTCGTTAATTCCTTCTGGACTAAAATCATACCACTGCTTAAACTGCAGGTATGAATTACCACTTTCAGGTATGTCGATAGGAGGCATATTGAGATAAGATGATGCATTAGGAGCATGAGAACCATCCACATTTGTTCCATATACTTTTTGTCCTGAATGAGCCTGTCCAGGTCCATCAACTGGTTTACCCCATTCCCAATCGTTATTCTCTCCCTCAGAATACCAGCCTTCGGGAACTGTTTCAAAATCTTGGAAATACCCAAGCGTAATCGCAGGCTTTACTTCTACGACATACGTGGAAGAAGTTACTGGATTTTGTCCATAGTCTAAGAAATTCCATTTGTACGAAAATGTACCTTTGTGTATATCCCCACCTGGTATTACGGCTTGATAAGTACCGTTTCTAAAATCTCCTGCAGTTCTCATTGCTTTTACAGTCTTCCATTGTTGATCCACCAAATACTGAATTTCAACGGTCTCTACACTAATGTTATCTTGTACTTCCACTGTTAATGGTAAAACGACCTGGTCGTATATAAAATCAGGAGAAGTATGCTGGTAGGTTGGATCTGTTGTATCTTTTCCATCATGTACGACTAACCCTTCAATCTTTCCATTTCCATTATTTAAATCTTTTATTGCGTTATAAGCATTAACAAATCCATGCCCAAAACCGAAATTTGGAGAGGTTGAAAATTCTGAGTCTGTCAATGGGATAGCTGTATTTGTTAGAATTTCCTCCATTTGGTCAATCGTCAAGGAGGCATTTGCTTGCTTTAACAAAGCGATAACTCCTGTAATATGAGGCGTTGCCATTGAGGTACCACTCATCAGATCATAATCATTTGTTGGGATAGCCGAACGGATATTAAACCCTGGTGCTGATACATCTGGTTTTGTTTCATCATATGGTCCAGGTCCACGGGAAGAGAACCATGCTAAAGCATTGTTTTGGTCCGTTGCTGCAACCGCGAAGGATTCTGGATAGTTTGATGGTGAAGCAATCGATCCGTCTCCCATTGAACCGTCATTGCCCGCAGCAAAAACAGGGAAGATATCAGCAGCCCGCCAATTTTGAACCATTGGGAGATACCATTCGTCTAGTCCTGGACCACCGCCCCAGGAGTTGTTTACTACATCTGGAGCTAATTCCGGATGGGGATTACCCTCTCCATCTTTTGGAGCCAGTATCCATTCCCCTGCTTCGAGCAAATCAACATCCTTGCCGCCTCTTTCAGAAAATGCTTTAACCGCAATCCATTTTGCCCCAGGGGCAACACCAATTTGGTTGCCGCCATTAGGCTCTGAGCCAACCATGGTTCCAACGGTATGTGTACCATGTTTTAAATTATCATACGGGGCTTCTTGTCCTTCGACGGCATCATACCAGTTTAATAGATGATCTGGTTGGTTGGGGTTCGCTGGATTATATCCTCGGTATTTTTCCTTTAATGCAGGATGGTTCCACTGGACGCCTGTATCAATACTGGCTACCACGATTCCTGCTCCATCGATTCCCATATCCCAAACTTGAGGCGCGCCGACTTTTTCCACACCCCATTCTACTGTTGATGTATTTTCAGTGGATGCTTTTACCTTAGGAGTAATTGGTGAGATGATCTGCCGCGTTTCATTCGGCAGAATTTTTGCTACCTCCGGAAATGCTGCTAATTTGTCTATCACATCTTTCGTTGCTGTTACCGCAATCGCATTCACAACATAGAAAGATTGGAAGCTTTTCACATTTCCTTGTTCCTTTGCCTGCAGAAGATAATCCATTACTTCCGTTTGTGTTTCCAGTGCAGTATTTCGTAATGAGGAAACGACTGCAGAGCGTACCTGAAGTTCTGTGCTTGCGGCAGTTTGTTTCTGTTTTTTTGCTTTTTCTGCTGCTTGGCTTGCAACTCGATTTGTATCAACCTGTTCTTTCAACTTTAATAGGAATGTAACTTGATTTTGATCCTTAAATTGTTTAATTAGCTTAGAATCTACCTTATTCTCGACGGGAGTGTTCGTTACGGCAGATATAGGCTTTCTCTCTTCAGAATTTCCATAGGCGATTAGATGATTGGGAAAAACAAGGCTGCTTAAGAGAATCAAAGTTACTAGTAAACTTAATGGCAGTTGAAACATATTTTTTCTATTTCTCAAAATGGGGGAGCTCCTCTCACCTTACTTTTTTTAACCATAGTCTTCTAAGCTGCTGGGTTTTCATACAACTTTATATTTGTAAAAACTTGACCTCCTTAACATTTATTAAAGACTAGCATAATAGTATAAGTATTCTGAAACATTAACAATACAACATTTTTGATTGAAACCATCTAGAAATTAGATGGGAAAATACGGATAAAGGTAGAACGAAAAAAAGTGACTGGTACTGAATACCACTCACTTTGTATCCTATTTAAATTAGAGATTTGCCAAGGCTAAAAGGATTGCGCACTTACTTTCTTCTTGATGAGCGTCAGGATTAATAAGAATAGCGGGATCAAGATGCCGCAAACAGGATATATGGCTGTAGTCCAAAATTTATCGAATAGCGTAATAGCTGTTTCATCAGGAATTAATATTGCCATTATGAAAATCGCCGGTAATAGGTACCATACGATTTTTCGCCAATTTTTCACGTTCAAGCAATTTGCCGTTTCATAGCTGGCAATAAAAATATAAAGTGATGATTGGGCAATCACACCGAAGACCCAAATAAACATAATAAAAACATCTACGTTTTGTATGAAATTTAATATATCAATTGTCCGTACGGACATAAAATAAGAAAATCTTAAATTTGCTGCTATATTCGGGCCGAAAACCAAGAGTACCATAAGTGTGGCAGAAGCAACCATGAAAACGGTGATTCCAACACCTAACATGGATTTCGCAAGCACTCTTCGAGGGTTCTGGATAAAAGAGATGATAACCAATAAGACGAACGGACCTGCGAACCAAAAAGCAGGTGCAAATGACCCCTTTAATATATTTACCTCCCCAGAATCAAAATAGAAAGGCAATATATGATGATATTCGATGTTTCGAAGGATTAACAGGAAGCTGACAATCAACGTCAATACTATAATCGGCCCCACCAGTTCACAATAACGGCCGATTCCCGTCATCCCTGATGAATATGTTAAATAGGTACTTACACCTAGAAAAAGCAGGACGATCAACCACAAAGGTGTTCTGTTAAGTAAAATAAGGTGGAGAAAGTCTGCAAATGAACGCAGTAAAATGGCAGGCAGTACATACCAAGCCAGTAAATAAGGGAGAACAATCAATCTCCCTAACCATTTACCTAGAAGTTTTTGGCTGTATTGGACCAACGATTGATTAGGATGGAGAATGCTCAGTTTTACGGCAAGGAAGGTTAAGGCAATCCCCATGACTCCCCCCGCCAGCATCGAAAGCCACGCATCTTGTTTCGCTATTTGAATCGCAGGTGAGATTGTTAACCCAATCATCGCAATGATTTCAGTCGTTACAATAACCCAAACAAGCTGCGTCTCTGAAAGCTTCATAGGCTTTGCCCACTCCTTTACAATAATCTTAAGCTTCGTTAATGCAAGATGAACTGCACGTTATGGCTTATTCAATGACGAATGGGTTAGGCCTGAATCATTGATTCGAATGTCCACTGAAACAGAGACTGCAACAGTGGGAAATGTCTTAGTCCAGTTATGCTTCAAGGTTTTCCATTGTAAAGGGTATTGTTGATGAACACTTTCACCAAAACCGAAAATGTCCATCTTATATGCCTCTTGAACTTTTTTAACTAGCTTCTGAGTTGATTTTTCCGTTTGTAAACTGATTTCCTTTTGTATGAGAAGAAGATCCTTACGTTTTGATGAATCTAGTTTCGTGCTATTTTCGATAATTGTTCCTCCCCCAGTTAAATGGACATCAATTTGTATTGTTTCACCAACCTGGAGCACTTTGATACGCCGTCCTAGGTTATCTAATGATAGACTAATGTTTCCATTCCCTTTAGAAACGAAAGCAGTGAGTGTAAAACTAATTAGTCTATTCGTCAACCAACGTGCATAAGAAGTTTCTTCTTTATCTAAAAATCCCACTAATTTCACTCCATCATCTTTGTTAAGAATAGCCGAACCATTATAGCTATAATGCGTTGATGGATTTAAGCTTACCACCGGCAACAATGGCTGGGTGGCATCACTCCAAACATCTGCCACAAATTCACGGGCTAAATAAGGCTTCAAACCGATGGCTTCTTGTTCTTCTGAAAGTGTTGTGGTTATAAATGGCTCAAAAAAAGGAGCACTGGAAAATACATCTTTTGGTTGACCGTTTTTTACCAAATAAATCATCGCACGCATATCCGATTGAGAACTACGCATGAATGTATCGATAGTATTTCCCATTCCATGCTCTGCTAGGCTTTGGCCGACAAGAAAAATATCGCGATGTCCAGCAAACACAACCCGTGATAACTTTGACTGAATGTTATCCAACGCATCAGAAACATTTTTTCCAGTTGCGTTCATCACTTGGTAGCTTTCTTTCTTTTCACCGCCATTGATTTGTCCTCCGCCAATACCTGCAGGTATCACTAAAAGAGTACTCGCTTCTAATTTTCCGTTTTTAGTCAAATCCAGTCCATTCCCTGCAACAAATGCGAGTTGGTCAGGCTCCTTCAAGTTCCAACAACCTGTTGTGATGAAGAGCGGAAGGAGTGATAGGAAACAAATTTTGGCAGTATGCCTCATACTTGGTCCCCCTTACTATTCTTTACAAGCTTTTTGGGCCATCGAATCAACACATCCTTAAGTCCACGTTTGTTAAGCGGAGCCACTGGGCTAAGATAAGGTGTTCCAAATGATTGAAGATTCAGCAGGTGGATAAGAATCGTACTGATCCCAATCGCAATTCCAAATATACCCAGTGTTCCTGAAAGTATGATTAATGGGAACCGTAACATCCTCAAGGGGAAGCTGAAGCTATAACGGGGAATGATAAACGCAGCGATTCCACCTGTCGCTACGACAATAACAACTGGTGCGGAGATAATTCCTGCACTGACGGCCGCTTCCCCAATAACTAAGGCTCCAACAATACTTACAAGCGGACCAATTTGTTTTGGCAAGCGGAGTCCTGCTTCCTGCAGCCCTTCAAACATGAACTCCATCAATAAGACCTCAATTACTGTCGGAAATGGAGCCCTTTCTCGAAGTGCTGCAATATTCAGCATCAGATCTGGCGGGACCATTTCAGGATGAAAGTTGGTTAACGCAATAAATATGGAAGGCAGAAAAACTGAAAGGGCGGTGAAAATGTAACGAACCCATCGAATCATGGCTACAAACAAAAAACGTTGATGATAATCGTCAGGGGCCTGCAATCCAGACCAAAACGTCATGGGAACGATAAGGGCAAATGGTGTTCCATTCGTAATAATTGCAACTCTTCCCTCTAACAATCCTGCTGCGACAACATCTGGACGCTCACTATTTAAGATTTGTGGAAAGGGAGAAAATTGATCCTCTTCAATATATTGCTCAATAATTCCCGACTCAAGAATTGCATTAGTCTGTATTTGTTTTAATCTTTTTTTTACATCATTTAGTACAGATGGTTTGACTATTCCTTCAATATAAACAACAGCTACATCCGTCTTTGTCAATTTTCCAATTTTCAACGAGTCAATCTTCAAATTGGGAGTTGCAAGTATTCTCCGCAGCATTGTGGTATTCGTTCGTAGATTCTCAGTAAAACTTTCTCTTGATCCGCGAAGAACAGGCTCTATAGCAGAATCACTTATACTTCTTGTTTCTATTTTCTTAACATCTGCAAGTAAAGCAATGTTTTCCCCGTCGACTAATATAGCAAGATTTCCCTTTAAAATGTGCTCAGAAATATCGTCTATATTGGAAACCTTCTTCGTTTGGAGAACGGAAAAACGCTCCTGTTCAAACATCTCAAAAACACTTTCGACAGCCCCTAAACCTTGGGGCAGTCCTTTGTACATTAATGGTTCTAGAATGTTAGAAATAATAATATCCGTATTCACCATACCATCAACATAAATCAATAAAAGCTTAGTTTGACTATGAATCGTAATTTCTCGATACATAATGTCTGAGCTGTGTTGAAAGACTTTTTTGAAAATTGCCTCATTCACAATAATACTATTTCCAATATTTCGATTTATATTTTCAGAGGATTGGCTATCATTGGCATTTAATTTGTCTATCACATCTGATTTTCCCAACCGTCCCATCTTATGCCCTGCCTTCGTAACTATATTATAGTTAGTAATTCCCAAATTAGTATAAATATACGTTACTATTGATTCATAAGGTTATGGCAGAATTCTCAGGAAAAAGATTATTAACAGAGTTGAACCCAGATTGATATCATCCTTAATATGATTGGATTAATTAGGGGGCTCGTTTCCATTTTTTTAAATAGACCAAAAATGGGCACACCTAGGTTTGATGTTTACAACGATTCTTTATGTGATCTTGACGGTCATTACATATGCTTTTTTTAATCAAGGGGTATTAAAATATGTTATTTGGCCTACACTTTCGATGACAAAAGTTGTACAGATGCCCTTCATAGAAAGATTTGAATATCTATTTATCTTTTCATGGATGTTAGTTATACTCCCTCCGGTCTGCTTATGCATATGGTCAGTCACAAGAGGTTTTAAAGGTGTTTTTAATAGTAAACCCAGCTTAACTTTAGCAGGGATTCATATTCTTATAAATGTATTTTCATTTATTCTTAATGATCGGATTATGATTCAGGTCTTTAAAGACATTACTGCTAAAATGAGTACCTACATTCTATTGGTGTATATACCTTTATTGTATGTTTTTGTTACAGTTAAAAATAAATTATCTACAAATAAAAGTGGACCATCACAAGATGGTTAAGGATACGAAAAACAACCTCCCTATTATGTAGGAGAGGTTGTTTTGTTCTTTAAGCTACTTTATTAATATCTACTTTTTTACCTTCTTTAAGACGTTTCTTATAATCAGCTGTTGCTGTGAAAAGGACGTCTGTTGAGGAGTTAAGGGCTGTTTCAAATGAGTCTTGTAATACTCCAATGATAAAACCTACTCCGACTACCTGCATCGCCACATCATTAGAAATCCCAAATAAGCTGCATGCAAGTGGAATCAATAATAGTGAACCACCGGCTACACCTGAGGCACCACATGCACATACAGCGGATAATACACTTAAGATAATGGCTGTAGGGATATCTACTGGAATGTCAAGAGTATGGACAGCTGCCAGTGTTAAAACAGAAATCGTTACCGCTGCACCAGCCATATTGATTGTAGCACCTAATGGAATGGAAACAGAATAAGTATCTTTATCTAGACTAAGTTTTTCACATAATTTCATATTAACAGGAATGTTGGCAGCAGAGCTGCGTGTAAAGAATGCTGTAATCCCACTTTCCCTAACACACTTCAGAACAAGTGGATATGGGTTCTGACGTAGGTTGACGTATACCATAAGGGGGTTGACAACAAAAGCCACAAATAGCATACATCCAATTAAAACAACAAGTAATTTCCCATAGCCTAAAAGAGACTCTAGTCCATTTGTTGTAATCGAATCGATAACTAGCCCCATGATTCCTAATGGAGCGAGCTTAATTACCCATGTAACCATTTTTGAAACGGCATCTGAAAAATTAGAAATCATTGTTTTTGTTGTGTCCGGAGCATTTCTTAAAGCCAAACCAAGGACAATGGCCCAAGCTAAAATACCGATATAGTTTGCATTGGCAATAGCATTAACCGGATTATCAACAACATTAAGCAATAATGTTTTAAGAACTTCAACAACACCGCCTGGAGCGGCCATATCCTCAACACCCTTTGTAAGAGTGATACTTACTGGAAAAATAAAGCTTACAACAACTGCAACTAATCCAGCAAAAAAAGTTCCTAAAAGATATAGGGACAGAATAGATTTCATATTCGTTTGCTGACCACGCTTATGCTGAGCAATGGCCGACATTACCAAGAAAAGTACCAATACAGGTGCAATTCCTTTTAAAGCACCTACAAATAATGATCCTAAAATGGTTACTGGCTTTGCCACTTCAGGTATTAGAACAGCTAAAAATATACCAATAATTAGACCAACTAAAATTTGTTTTACAATACTAATTTGATTCCACTTTTTTAATAGACTTTTCATAGATGTTCCCCCTACAAGTATCTGATAGATTGCTCCAGTTTCGGAACATTACGTATTTGTTTTTTTATTATCTAGTAAAACCTCCCCTACTTCAATTAAACTATAAATTCTAATAAATATTATTATAGAGAATATTTAGATACTTTACAATAACATTAATGTTATGTTGATAGAGTAAAAAGTTAGCTATTTGAACATGCATCTGGGAATGTTGTATAAATGTATGAATATGTTGTTAGTATAACAAGTTCATATTGCTTAATCAATAAAATATGAACGATATTTCGATATAAATATAGAACATTCGTATTTAGAACGATATTTAGAAAAAATTAAACATTAATGTTCGTGTTTTTGTGCTTTTCTTAACGATCTTCTCTTCTATATTAATAAATATTTTATAATAGGTAGAAAGACCAAGGGAAAATGGTAGGATTTACTTTCCGCCATCAACTCTTAAAATACTAATGGGGAGGTTAGTATCATGGTAAAAAGAATAATCATTCTTGGAATACTCGCATCCATATTAGTAGTATTACTAGTAGTAAAATCGCAAACCACTGTACCAGTCAGTAATCAAAGCAGTGATTCCTCTGAATACAAAACAGTAGAATATAAAATCAGTGATATAAAAGGAAATCTATATCACGGAAAAAGTGATGATGGAACGAAAATTGTTTTTTCTGCTGAAAGCATTGATTCGAGTGAAAAAATAAAAGTTGATGATGTGGTCATTTGCTATTTTGAGAAAGATAATTTTGGAAAAGGAATAGTAAAAGTGGAAAAGAAATAAGTGTCATTATTACCAAAGTATGACGGTCTAACATGTTTTCTGGATAATACAGCTGTTATTACATTTTTATCTTCAAATGGACATGTCCAACATAAAAATGGCAAAGCCCTTCTCACATGAGGAGGGCTTTGCCGTGATTAAATCTTTCTAAAATAAAGGCTCCATATGGATCAAAGCTGGAATCAATAAGACTCCCCAAAGAAGCGTGATCCAAGCGGCGAAAATCATTGCTAGTGATGAAAAAGTAGCTTCTTGTTCCCCATATTCCATTGCTTTATTGGTTCCTGCACCATGTGCTGCCATACCAAGAGCAAGTCCTTTGGCTATGGGCGTTTTGATTGATAACCATTTAATGACGGACGGTCCCAACACCCCTCCCATTACTCCTGTGATAATGACAAAAACGGTCGTAAGAGTTGGCAGTCCCCCAATTTCTTTTGAAACCTCAATCGCAATCGGTGTCGTAATCGATCTTGGAAGGATGGAAGTTACAAAATCAGATTTTAAATGAATCATCTTTGATAGTGCGAAAGTTGAAAAAATCGCTGTCAACGTTCCAGTCGTTACACTAATCATAATCGTTCCCATATATTTTTTTATCGTAGGTAGATGTTTATAAATAGGAACAGCAAATGCAACCGTCGCTGGTCCTAATAAATGGGTGAGCCATTTGGTCGCATCCAAATAGTGATTGGCAGAAACATTCATTCCTTTAATCAGCAGTATTAATAGAATAGGTGCTAGCAGCAATGGATGAAAGACTGGTAAGGCAGTTTTGGCATAAATCATTTTTGCTGACCGATAAATAATAAATGTAAGAACAGTAAACAAAATCATCATCAATGCTGCTCACCTCTTTTTCTGCCAGTAATTCTTTCTGCTACGAGAGCCGTCATCCCTAATACGATTACGGTGCTGACTCCGATCAATAGCACAATTTCTGCTCCCTGAAGACTTAAAATATCGTCATAATTCACAATTCCTACTGCTGATGGAACAAAGAATAATAACAACTCAGCCATCAGCCATTTTGCTCCTTTTTCCACCCATTCTAACTTAACAATTTTTAAATAAAGTACTAGGAAAAGGAGAATCAAACCAAACATTGATGCTGGGATAGGGAGTGGGATTATTTCCTTCAGCGCAGCACCCAGAAATAAAAACACATGTATGAACAATACCTGTAAAACAATAGCAGCAAATTTCATCATAATATCCTTTCTATTAAGAAAGAGTTTAGTTAACTCCTTTTTCCATCTGTTTTAACAATAGGATAATGGTACGATGAAATTTGTTATTCGTAAAATACATATTCAGAATAAGTTGCATAACTAAAAGTTATAATCGTTCGCTAAGTATGAAATCAATAAAGGTTTTCCCGGCATTAGAAATATAACGGTCTTTTTTCGTGATGACGGCCAGTTTCCATAGAATTTCTTGTTTTAGATTAATAACTTTAATGTCCCTATTAAATACTCTATTACAAATGGATTGTGGTAGAATGGTGATTCCAAGATTTGCAGCCACCATTTCTGACATTAGGTCCCATTGAGAGCTCTTAAATAAGATTTTTGGCTCAAAGCCCGCAGCGATAATATGATTTCTCATAATTTGATGAAGTGCGAATTCCTCATGATAAAATATAAACTCCTCCTCTTTTAATTCTTTTATATCCACTTCATTTCTAGAAGCGAGATAGTGTTCTTTGTAGACGAGCAATTTCATTTCTTCTTCTACAATCGGGTATACATGAAACTGCTTTTCATCAATGGGCAGAACGGCTACTCCTAGTTCAAACTCGCCTTCCTCCACACTTTTTACCACCCTGGCCCCTCCATACTCTGTAATATTTAATTCGATATTCGGATACGTATGATGAAACTTAGCCATTACACGTGGAAAAAACAAACTGCCAATGAAAGGAGGCAGACCAACATTAAGCTGTCCCCGTGTCAGATTTGTCATATCATTTAAGGTATCTGTCATCTCATCAAGCAAAAGCGTCATTTTCTGTGCATATTCCAGCACCACTTTGCCTGCATCAGTAATCTCACCTGTCTTATTACCTCGAATAAGCAGCTTCATGCCCAGCTCTTCTTCTAGAGCCATGATCGACTTACTCAATGCTGGCTGTGATACATGTAAATGCTCTGCAGCTTTTGTTATGCTTTTATGCTTCGCTACTTCAACGAAAGTTCGTAATTGTCTTAATTCCAAAGCAAAATACCTCCATGCCTTATGATTTTACTAAAGTATAGACCTTTTAACATTTTAAAGCTATTTGGGTATAATTTATCATTTTTTTATTATTTCGTTATAATATACGGTTTAGAAGTGAAAGATGGTAGATATATAAATGGTTTGGAAGTGATTAACAATGGAGCATATGACCGAGACCTATAATGATTACTGGTTGATTTTTTCGATTCTACTAGGAATTCTTTTTTCTTACATAGCGTTAGACCTTCGCTGGAAAATGATTATTTTTAAAAATTATAAATACAATCTTTGGTTATTAGGCTGTGCGATTGCAATGGGCATTGGGATTTGGACTATGCACTTTGTTGGGATGCTTGCGATGGATATGCCAAGTCACAGTGAGTATGATGCAAGGATAGTATTGCTTTCACTGTTGATTTCTATATTAGGCACCGGCCTCGCCTTTTTTATGATGAAAATGAATGTTGTTAGACTGCTATTTTCGGGTGTGTTTATGGGCAGTGGAATCGTTGGTATGCATTATTTGGGTATGGAGGCCATGTATCTGAACTTCTCCATCACCTATAACCTGCCAATCGTTCTATTGTCGATAGGGATTGCTTTTACCGCTGCATTCGGCTCTTTATGGGTCTTATTCTTTTTTAATCATCGCCGCTCGATGAACTTTTCTTGCCGGGTGTTGAGCAGCATCCTAATGGGCATTGGAATTGCTGGTATGCACTATATTGGGATGTGGGGAACGAAACTCCTCTATCAACCAGCTCCTATAACACAAGATGCCTATTACTCAGTTAGTTCCACTACCTTGAGTTCTTTTATCTCTGTCCCTGCGATCTTTGTCGTATTGATTATGTTATTATCTAGTGCTTTTCTTGATAAAAAGCTGATTGAACATATGAAGGATCTGAATAATCATGAGAGAAAGCTAAGAGAATCTGAGAAACTATCTCTAGTGGGAGAACTTGCGGCTGGTGTAGCACATGAAATTAGAAACCCTTTAACAACATTAAAAGGGTTTACGCAAATGATGAATGAAAATACCGACCCCGAAACCAATAAACGATATTCTAAGATTATGATTGATGAAATAAACCGAATCAATTTTATCGTGAGTGAGTTTATGGTCCTATCAAAACCACATATCGTTCAATATTCCTTAACAGATCTTTCGCAAAGTATAAAAAATGTGATTACCCTATTAAATACGCAGGCAATCATAAAAAATATTGAAATTACTCCGGAATTTATCGGTGAGCAATTTTTAATAAAATGCGAAGAAAATCAAATTAAGCAGGTTATTGCCAATCTAATAAAAAATTCAATAGAAGCCCTGCCGCAAGGAGGTAAAATTCAGATAAGGATGGAACAACAAGATACGAATCTTGTTATTTCGGTGATCGATAATGGTGTGGGGATATCGAGGGAAAATCTT
Organism: Neobacillus niacini; assembly: GCF_019749295.1. Classification (GTDB taxonomy): domain Bacteria; phylum Bacillota; class Bacilli; order Bacillales; family Cytobacillaceae; genus Neobacillus; species Neobacillus niacini_D. The sequence goes on along the minus strand of NZ_JACWFG010000013.1, from coordinate 174,294 downwards.
CATTTATTAGGCACCCCCTTTTATACAACAAAATCAGAGGGAACCGGTTTGGGGCTAATGGTGAGCAAGAAAATTATTCAAAATCATAATGGGAAATTTGAAATTGAAAGTGTCCCTAACATCGCTACAAAGGTAACGATTACGCTGCCAACAGAACTTAGCCATTTAGAGTATGTAAAAGTGAATCTTAAAGATGACCCCACGGTATCCCAATCTTCTTAGATATAACTGCTTTACCACACTCAGAAGGGTAAAGCTTTTTTTATTGGTTTCTTAACAGTATCATTCCCGTTATCATAGGTACAATCATTAGCAATCCAACTGTAAGTGTGGGAATGGGTAAACGGCTAGAAAAAATGGCACCAAACTCTCCAAGGAAACCTCCTATCAAAAATGGAATGGCGGATTTTGTTTTGTCTGCATTTGGCTTTGCATAATACCATGCATCCCAAACCGTATAGGCATAAAATCCAGGATAAAATAATACGTATTGGAAATTTGCCGCCTCTAACGCTTTTTGGTGGAAACCATTAAAATCCAGATGAATGGCAGTATTGATTTTCCCCAATACATTATCATAATGTTCAACGAAGAGAAGAAATACGCTTTTTAGAAATTGTCGATTATAGAGTTGTCCAAATCCAGGCATCAGCATGGAAAATAAAGCAGCAAGGTTCCTCATGAAATTCTCCTTTGGACCAGGTTTATTAATTCTTTTATATAAGTGTTTATTATGTTTACCAATTATTCGGAAACAAAACAAAATATAAAAGTACATATATCGACATTTTTCGACTCTATTAACACCATTGACCTTTTTCTCTAACATAAAGTCATTTCATGATAGAAATTTGATAAAAGACTGTTTTTTTTATGTATGTAAAAAGAGTCAAAATATGCATGTACTGCATTAATACACGCATATTTTGGCTCTACTTATTTTAAATTAATACACTTTGAACCTGTCTTCGTTTAAAACGGTATTAACTAGGTCCTCTAAATAAGAATCATTGTTTTCTATTATGATTCTTTCTGGAAAGTCACTTGAGTTAAAATCTTTAACAATTTGTCTAATTCTTTCTTCTCCTACAAACGCCACTCCGCTCCGTTGTCTATCCCTATTAATTAGGGTATCTATCTCACTTTTAATTACTATTACTTTAATGTTAATGTTTAAATTCCTTATTCTATCTATAATAGAAAATAGTTGTTCTTTAGAAAAAACATAATCAGTAACTACATTTATATTATTTTTTGTAAAGTTTTCAATCAAGGCAACTATATTGTCCCATAAAATATTTAGAAAAAGATTATTGTGATCATCACAAGGATGTACCCATCCTTGTTTTACCATATTATATAACACATCCCCCTCTATATGAGCACATGACCCTTTTATACTTTTACATATCATTTCAGCCAGTGTACTCTTTCCAGCCCCAGGGGGACCACTTATTAAAAAGACCGTTCTATTTGTATTCAAAATTACACTTCCTTTGAAATAAATTAAATCAGATAATTTTAATTTTTTGTCATGAAATTGGCGTTTACCTGAACTCTTATGGCAATTGGACTTCTTCAAAATAGTAACCTATTCTATTAAGAAAACCAATCGATTTATTGGAATCCCGCAGCATATTTAATCATCGAGTTGTTCTGCTAAAAGGTTGGCGTATGTTTCCCCTCCGGCTCTTGTTAAATGAACGCCATCGCTTGAGAAAAACTCAGGATGACCAGCACTGGCACTATACCAATCCACTAGAACGGTATTAGAAATACCTTTAACGACTTCCTCTAATGTTTGATTCACCGTACTTTCCCACGCCCTAGGAACTCTGCAGTTTACTAGATACACTTTTTTACTTTCCAGGCCCTTGATAATATTTATTAAGTCTGTTTTTACAAATGGTCCATTGGTTCCAAGTTGAATAATCACATATTCCCCTAATTGGCCGCTGCTCTCCAGCTTCGTAATTACATCTGGCATCTCAGACATTTGCCGGCCGACACGGTAATCAAGTATTGCTTCTGGGTAATGGTTTTTGAAGAATGGAGCAACATCATGAAGAATCGAATCACCAATAACTGTAATGGTCTTCAATTCAGGGTCGGATTCGGGAACAGGCTCTATGATCGGATCCTTGAATTCAATCTCATTGATAGCACCTATTGTTAAGGGGGCTTTAGTACTTACAAAAACCGTTGTTTTTGCGGCAAAGACGACGCCTATTACAATTATTCCAGCAAATAGTGCAGCACAGCTTCCCAAAACAATCCTTTGTGGAACAATAGTTAGTTTTTTAAAGGCAGATAATGTAAATGTAATACGTCCTGTTCGTATCGGAGTTTCCACAAATCGGTAGGATAATGCCGAAATAATCAATGTAGCACCAATTTGTAAGAAAATCCTCCTGCTATTTAGACCATCTGTATTCACAATCGGCGTGGTTAAGACAATAATGGGGGGATAATGCCATAAATAGATACCATAGGAACGAACTCCAATCCATCGCAAAGGCTTAACACTTAGCCATTTCCCCAGCTTACTAGCAGGATGTGTGATTGCACCTACGACTAGAGTAGTTATAAGGGATAAAAGAAGCATCCCCCCTTGATAATGAAAAGAATCAAATTGGGATGTAACCATAAAGAATACGATGATCAGCAGCAATCCTATAATTCCAACAATATCAAGAATCACGCTTGCATGTCTTGGTAATGTTTTCGACAATCGTTGACTTGGCCAAACAATGGCAAGTGCAGCTCCTAACAGTAGTGAAAAAGCTCTTGTATCTGTTCCGTAATACACACGGGAAGGATCTTCTCCTGGTGTAAAAAGGAATGCCATTAACCACGCAGAAATGACCACTCCTACTAGGATTGCCAGAATCCGAAACGTACTTTTTTTTATAAAATTAAAACTAAGAATTACCAAAAACGGCCATAGGAGATAGAATTGCTCTTCGATACCTAATGACCATATATGAGTAAGCGGAGAAGCTGGACCGAAGTTGTCAAAATAGGAAACTTCATGGAAAATATACCACCAATTTGTAACATATAAAATAGAAGGAAGAAAATCCGAACGTAATTTTTCATACGCAGGATGATTCGTGAAGATCACCCATAGGGTAATAATAAAAATCATGACCAGTAAAGCCGGAGCCAGCCTGCGAAAGCGGCGAATCATGAAACGAAAGTAGTCAATTTTATTGGTTTTGTACCATTCATCAATAAGGATGTCTGTAATTAAGTAGCCAGACAAAACAAAGAAAACGGTTACGCCTGAAAACCCTCCTTGAAACCAGGGAATATTCAAATGATATAGAATAACCCCGATGACGGCTATAGCTCTAAGGCCATCTATTCCTGGCATATATCTACGTTTGCGTTTATCGCTGCTTGGGACTTCCATTCCACCCTCTCCTGCCATCATTTTGAAAGGATTAAAAAACAGTAGAGTTTCAATTACACCTCTAATGTTTTTTATGATTACGAAGGTTTAATCATTCCCCCAAAAAATTTTTCCCTTACCATGGCTATTTCAAAAATCTATTTCAAATTGATTCTAATTCGAATCAATGCATATTTCCTGAACTTTTACAAAATCTAAGGGAAAAGGAAACAGAGGTCGGATATGTTAAATCTTCTTATTAGGATAGGTTGTGTTTTAAGCTGGACCACAGTATGCCTTTTACCGAAGAAATCATTGAAGAGGTACCTGCCAGTTACAGTTCTTGCAGGTCTTTTTACGGTAACCAATGTACTCATAGGTACTCATTATCATTTCTGGGAGGAAACAGGCATCTCAAGAAAAAGAATGTGGAACCATTTAGCTCTTGTTCTAGGGCCTTTTGCTGTAGGAAACTTATGGATATTCCACTTATCTTACGGTAGGTTTGGGTTGTATTTATTAATAAACCTACTAAATAACCTGCAATATGGCTTTGGAATAATACCTTTACTTGAGAGAGCAAACTATTTAAAATATGTAAAATTCACAGGACTACATCATCTCATACTTACAATGTTTGAGTCTTTATTGTTATATGGTTACCAAACGTTTTTGGATAAGCCATATTCAGTATTTACAAAAATGACCAAGAAAAAAGCATTCAAAATATGAACGCTTTTTCTAAATAAGCTGCCCAGGTATAGGCGGCTTTATCTCATTCTTACACACGTATAACAAAAGACCGCTGATATTATATAGTTGCACACTTTTCCATACGTGAATCCCTTGAAATTAGAACCACCACTTTCGCTTTTCAAGGGAGCTTTGCATTTTTAAAATCAATTCTCTTAGTTCCTCATTATATTTACTTATTTGATTTTGTAAGTCGATTATTTGTTGATTCATTTCTGTTATTTGTTTCTGCAGTACTAGAATTGTATTTTCCTGAAGTTCTTCTGGTTTCTTTGTGGTCTCTTGAACGTTATTAGTAAGTTTCATTACATCTGAAACAGTATTCAATACTTCTGGATTTTTAAGTAATGAACCTGCAATATTCATGATCCCACTTAAATCTATAGATTTATTATCTATCAGAGGGTTATTAACCTCTGATTTGGATTCGTTTTCATTCGTCATGTAATAAACTCCACCTTTTTTATCTTAGAATAACAGAACGGATTCTTGTCCTATGCTGTTACATACTATGAAAAAATGACACATGTGTGTTTGCTAAAAACCATAAGACCAAAAAATGGGTTAAAACCATATATTATAATAATAAATAATCCATTAAAAAAGAAACCCCCAATAATACCCACTACTATATTAGGCAGTGATATTAAAGGGGTCCTTGTTACTGAGGGGAACTATATTGCTACATTATATTAACCAAGCAATGCATTAATAGCAGCAATAATGATTTGTTGTTGTTCTGGAGTGCCAAGTAAAACTGCAACAAGCAGGGCTACTAAGAGAAGCAGCACAAGAACTACTGTAACTAGATTGATAGACATCTATTTCCCCCCTTTCAACCTTATTGAAAGAGCTCTTACACCAACATGTTATGCTGATATAGTTGGACAAGTTCTAAACTATTAACCTATTTTATAAAAAATAGTATATTTTATTTCATAACATCTTTAGAACTCAAAAAAGGCACCAATTATGGTCCCATTAGTTGAAGATATTAAAGATTTTTCACATAAAAGTTTTAATTGAACAAATCATAATAACAGGAGGTGTGAAAGTTGAGAAAAAAAGATTATCCGTATTACTTCTTAGTCATAAATACTTTACTTGGATTAATTTTATTACCATTCGCCATAGTGAAACGTTCATTTAAAGATTGGATTATTGTATACCTTGTAAGTTTCATCGGTAATTTTTTTTCAGATGAATATTTAGTAACAAGAGGATATTTAAAATACCCAAAAAAACTTTTTCCAAAGTATAAAATTCACCTTCCATTTGATTATATCCATTACCCGTTAATGCTGCTTTATTATAATCAGTGGACATTGAACAGCAAACCAATTGGAATTATTTTAAAACTTTTACCTTTTGTTGTACCACAAACAATAATAGAGACAATTGCTGCAAAGAAGACTAACCTAATTAAATGGAAAAAAGGATGGACTTGGTATCACTCCTTAATAAGTCTTATGATAAAACTGTTAATTTGCAGAGCTATCATTGCAATGATAAGAACAATAAATAATGGTAAAATTTCATTAAAGTAAAATGGGAACGAAATTATTGTTATATACTTTATGATCTTTCAAAGTCCAAGCACTTCGTAAAATGAAAAAAGGCCAGACCAAAAAATTGGCTAGAAGGACTAATGAACAGAAAATCCCAAGTGGCAGCATTTACAGCCCCACTACTTTAACCGGGATGATACCGTTCTTTTTTTTTCTAATTCGAATAGTATTTTTAAGGGGTGTATCTAATGGAATTTTTAATATTGTTAATATTACTGTTACTAATATTTTGTATCTTACTATTCATTCGAAGAGACAAGGAACAAATAATAGAAAGTTTTTCCGTAGGAGACTTTTTACATCAAAACCATCATGAACACACAGAAACAACGATTATAACCAAAATCAATGAGTTTTTCGATTCAGATAATGAAGGTAGTGGAGAAGGAATTGATGACGGCGACGGTGGAGAGTAGTAATATCTTTTACCCACTCTCCATGAAAAAAGGCCAAGTGGAAAGCATTCTATTAATTATTCATTTATAAAGGATTGTAGTACCTCAATTTTTTCACCGTCCAATTGGTTTGAAACGCCGAAGGCTTCACCTGTTGCGGTTTCGTTTATAGCAATATTGACATCGTTGACCAATTGCTTTAAATATTCGAACGCTTGCTGTTGACGTTGTGTTGCGGGTTTCCCCCCCTACTTTCTCATCTATCCTTAATACGATTCAGTTAGTAAAAAGTTCTATATACACATTTTAGTATGATTTCAATTCCAAATTATTAAAATACTGTTGTCTCTATTCGTTTTGTCGCATCCTGATAAAGTGTAGTCCGTACTTTCATCAGTTTCTTTAACATCAATTGATTTGCAAGTTGCGGTACTAACACTTCCATTACCAAATTCATCTCTAGTAGTATCAGTGGTTGAAGTGATTATTTTCCCATCGTATTTAAGGTCGTGCAACAGTGGGTCCCCTTCAGTTGTATATCTTACAACTCTAATTTTATCTTCTGTACCTTGATTTACATTCTCAACAAATTTCATAAACTTCTCAAGGTTGGTTATTTCACCGTGCATATCTACAATATCCTCATCAGAAGGATTATAACTACAACCTGATATAAGTATTACAAGTATTAACACAAGCCAAATTGCTTTCTTCATTTATTGCCCCCCTCGGCTAAAGGACCGACTTCTACATTGCTGCTTCCTGTTCTGCTCTTCGGACTGCTTCAACAACAAATTCATTAGGTTCAACTCCACCTGCTGGCAAGTTAAATACAGCCCGACTTCTTCAGATCTTCTATAAATCATCCCATCTTTTCCAAGTTTCTTTGGGATTTATCTTGTAAATTCCGTTATTTCTTGACATAAAGCCATTTACAATAAATTCCCGTCTTATAGTGCAAAAATCGAAATGAAATTTTTGGATGTATTCATTGAGGTCTTTTTCTGTGTATATTTCACCCATGTTCAATTTACATACCAAATATTCATAGATAATTAGTTTTTTCTTTAATTGTGAAGGAATCGTTTTCAGACGTCCTTCAGAAGTAACAAAATTATTTAGCACGTCGTTTCTATACTTTTCTAGTACCATAATAATCCCCCCAAACAACAGATTGGCTAATTGTATAATGATCAGTAATTAAATTATTCATACTTTTCTAATACTTATTCTCTACTATAATACCAAATATTAATGCCGTCTTCCTAAATTAAGAAAACTCCACTATAAGACAAAAGTTTAATATTTTAATATTGTTTTACAAACTTTGACAATTTTCACACTTCAAAAGTAGTAAAATGTATTTATAAAAAAGATTTATATATTCAAAAGTTTGAAAGCATTGTAGCTGACTTAGTGTTCTAAAACATTAAAGAATGGCTACTAGGTTACGGAGGGGGATATTTTATGAGCACAGCAAATGCAAGAATGGAGGAAAGTGATAAAAAGGCAGACCATATATTTAAAAGGATATCGTATCCAGTATGGATTGCCATTGGTATTATCATTGTCATTGGACTCATTCTTGGGGGTATCAGTTATTATCAAGCAACTCAGTTTAATGCGAATGTGATGATCAACAGTATAAAAGTCGGCGGACTTAGTGCAAATCAAGCCTTAACAAAGTTACAATCTGTTGAATTAAAAAATGCAGTCTATATCGGGCAGCAGCCACTTTTAGATGAAAAAGATACGCCGATGGGGTTTACGGATAAAGATCTCACTGGTATAAAGAAATTATTGAAAAACCAATGGACGTTTTTTCCATCCTCTAAGGAAAAAGAATATTCATTGATACCAAAAGAAATGGAACAGTATCGAAGCGAAACGCTGCCAAATTTGATAGAAGATAAGTTAAAAACCATGAATGAAGGTCTAAAAGCCCCACAAGATGCATACGCTCGCTTGGAACAAGGAAAAATCGTGATTATCCCAAGTGTAAATGGTGAAAAGTATGATGTCTCTAGTGTACTAAAGGATTATCAGAAACAAAAATATAGCAGCGAAATACATTTAAACCCTTCATACATACAGCCTAACAAAAAGGATAGTCCTGTAGTAAAGAACCAAGAGAAAAAACTACAAGAATTCCTTCAGCATACAGTGGACTATAAGGTCCAGGACAAAGTATATTCTTTAAAAGCAAGCGATTTAATATTGAATGCCTCTTTGTCGAGTGAGATGCAGGTTACGATTGAAGCTAGTAATATTCAGAATAAAATTACGGAGATTAACAATGCACAATCCACATTAAATAAAGACTTCACCTTTAAGACCCATTCGGGTTCGGTCATATCGGTAAAAGGCAAAGGCTTTGGATGGGCATTAAAACCTGAAAATGAAGCGTTACGTATTCAGGAAGCGTTTGAAAAAGGAGAAACCTCGATTGAGGCTTCGAATCTTCATGGAAATGGCTGGGATTGGACACCAATCGGATATGAAAGAACCACCAATAATGGCATTGGTGACACGTATGCGGAAGTATCGCTTGCCCAGCAGCGAATTTGGATTTATAAAAATGGAAAGTTGGCCGTTACAACCCATGTCGTAACTGGAAAACGCAGCACGGGAGAAGATACACATCCGGGTGTTTGGTATATCCTTTATAAAAAATCACCATCCGTCCTAAGAGGCACGGCGGTCGGTAAAGGAAGTTATGAGCAGCCCGTAAATTATTGGGCCCCTTTTACGAACGATGGGCAAGGGTTTCACGATGCAGGCTGGCGCTCAAACTGGGCTAGCAATGCCTATAATACAGCAGGTTCTGCTGGCTGTGTCAACGTCCCACCTAGCGTAATGGCTTCCATTTATAATAATCTCAGCCAATATGATCCGGTTATCATATACTAATACTAGAAAAGAAGCAGCAAATTCAACGAATTGCTGCTTCTTCTTTTTTAAAAAATTTTTTCCAGTAGTGAAACCTCCCCAACATCACGGTACCGTTATTTTTATACACGCCTTAAGATTTATCAATCGTTTGAACCAGCACCAGCTCCCATAACCTTTATGAGTTCTTCCTCAAAGTCACTCGGTTCGTTGGCATAGTTATAGATTCCTAGAAACTTCTCGATGACTGCAGGATGGCTGCTGATTAGTTTGTTAACAGTATCCTGTTGTTCAGAGATGGGCTCATTTTTGGAGAGTTCGCAACCCATGTGAAAACGGACCATGAATTCAGCTTCGATAGCTTGTTGATACTCTTCTGCGATTTGATCCCATTGTTTTAGTCGTTCTTTGTTTCTATTTAGAGTTTCGGCCAATAATTGTGCTCCGCGAATTCCGTCATGAATTCCCTGTGCCATTGCAGGATCCTTAAAACAGAGGGCATCCCCAACAAGCGCCCAGCCTTTCCCCATTCCCTTGTACCAATAATTTTCATATTCATGTAGTCCTCTGATTGGTTCTGTTAGGGTTGCTGACTCCAGCCTTGCTCCGATTGTTGTGTTTGGGAATTGATCTGTCAACAGCTGTCGAAGGCTGCCCTCTGAGTTACTTTTGAAATCCTCTAGCAACCTTTTATTTGTAAGAGGAAAATTTACTGTAACAACATAGGTGTTGTCATTGGTCGGAAAAAGAATGGCCATGTTCTCTCCTCTTTTATAAACTTCGAATTTAGCTGCGCCGTCGTGCTGAATGTTGGAAAAGTAACCAAAGTAGATGGCAACAGTTGAAGGACTGGTGATTTTCTGTTCGCTTTTCACAAGCTTTCGAACAACTGAGTACCTCCCATCCGCCCCAACTACTAGTGATGCCGTGAACTCCTGCATTACTCCGAATCTATCTTCTCCTCTAACACCAACAACGAGGTCTCCATTATAAACTAGTTCGTTTACCCTAAAACCCTGCAAAACCTTAACATTTTCCAGTGAGCCGGCCTGTCTGAGCAAAATATCATCCAGGTACGTCCTTCGGATACAGTAGGATGTGTCCTCACCGTTAACAATCGGAATTGGCCCTTCTATTACGGTCTCCTCAAATTGGAACTTAATTGCCTTTACGGGTGTTGCATTCGTTTTTAAGACTTCCTCTATAACACCTAGCTCCCTCAGCAATGCAGTAGTATTGTTAAAAAACGTATTCGTCGACAAGGTGTCACTTGGGAATGTGGCCTTGTCCACCAATAACACCTTAAAACCTGCCCTGGCCAAGTATATCGCCAGTGAAGAACCCGCACATCTTGCCCCTGTTACAATCACATCATAGTTCTTTTTCACCATCTCACTCCTCGTTCTTTGGTTTTTCGTCACCTTTTAAAAATATGGCCGTGAGTAGAAAATATTCATTTTTCTGGTAATGGTGTGAAGTGATGTTTTACGTTCAATGGTCGTAGGTCGGCTTTCCCTTAAAAGGTAATTGGATACGGGCATTAATTCCTAATTTTAGTAGAATAACGATTTATTATTTGAAGTTTAAATACTATCTATCTATTATTAAAAGGGATTAATTTGAAGGGGTGGAAACATGAAGTTACGGTTGCTTGCACTTAGTTTACTGGCTGCGGCTGTCTTGACGGCCTGCAGCGCGGTGGATAAGTCTGCAGAAGCGGATACCTATAAACAGCCGAAAATTGAAGCTGTTGAGGTATCAATGGAAGAGTATCCAAAAAAAATTGGGGAACTGCATCAGAAACTGAATGATGGATTTAAGGACATGCAGCTTATTGGAGCAGAGGAAAGTTCAGAGGATCGGAACAAAAAGATTGCCGATCAACTTCAAACGATTCAGGATGTTGTAAATGAATACAAGGCCATCAAAGCTCCAGCACAATATGAAGAAATACATATGATGTATCTTGAAGCTGCTAAGCTTTATGATGAAGGATTGAGTTACAACCGCAAGGGGCTTGCTGAACAGGACAATGATACGTGGCAGAAAGCCGATACATATTTTGCAGATGCCAGTGCAATTTGGAGTGAAGCGTTTGCCCAACTCTCCGAGATAACTCCAATCCCACTGGGTGACGGCACGATTACAACCGAGGACTTGAAGAATCTTGATAAATCAGCAGGGATTGACCGTGACGCCGTCCGTAAAAATATTTCGGAGGATGGCAAGGAACTTGTGGGTAAATGGGGCTTTAAAGACTCGAAGCCTTCGATTGTAATGTATGAAGATGGAAAATATGAAGGATACGGGAATGATGCCTACCCTTCCAAGGATAATGCCTTTATCGGAAAATGGGAATGGGACGATAAACGCAAATTGATTGTGTTTACGAATGAAAAGCTGTTCAAGGATGGAAAGGAAACGGAAATGAATCGCCCAACCATGACGATGGAAGTCCTGAACTTTGGGGACGGACAACTGTTCATGAGAGATATTGAAACATTAGGTGACTTCCGGTACGAAAGTAAGGAAGAACAGTAATCATTCTGAGATAACAAAAACAAACTCGCTGCTTAGGCGAGTTTGTTTTATTGGGAGTTGAAAAACGGGTCCTCTTTTTCACCCTCTATATACACTATCACATGTTCCAGGTTTCGGTTCATAGAAGCAATGTTCTTTAAATTGTCCAGTAAAAGGTTGATCGTACCATGTTGGAGGACACGGACCAGTTGGATTAAAGTACCAAAGAGAATATTTCGCTGGGTGTTCTCTCCAATATTCCACCACATTCTTTCTTGCTAATCTTCTTTCAGCCTCTCTTGCTCTTTGATAAAATACATTGCCTTTTTGAACCGCTTCAAAAGAGAAATTTCCTCCTTGCACTTGAAAGATGACTTGTTCAATATTTGTCAATGCTCTAAAGTCTGGACAATCTGCTACAACGCGGTTAACAATTACATTCCCAACATAGAGCATTCCTTGTTTTCCTTCACCTTCAGCTTCTGCTCTCATCATCCTTGCCATTAAGTCTATGTCTGAACTTCGGTGCGCAACTCTTGGCATTTTTCCCACCTCCAAAATATAGTATGAATCAATGCCAACAATAATGACTTGGTTTATTAAATGAAAGATTAGTTTTTAAAAATGTTTAACCCTGTCCTCAAATAAGGACAGGGTTTGATGTTAAACCTGCATGATCTGGATAAGGTTTCCACATGTATCGTCAAAGACAGCGATTGTTAAGTCCCCCATTTTTGTCGGTTCCATGAAAAACTTCACGCCTATTTCTGTTAACCTTTTGTGCTCTGCGTGAATATCCGAAACCCCAAACATCGTTACTGGGATGCCATCAGCAAATAACTTCTCTTGATACTCTTTTGCAGCTGGATGTTGATTTGGTTCCAACAATAATTCGGTACCCGTTTGATCCTCGGGAGAAACAAGTGTAATCCACCTATATTCACCTGTAGGAACATCATGCTTTTTTACAAATCCCAGTGTTTCTGAGTAAAATTTAAGTGCCTTATCTTGGTCGTCTACAAATATACTAGTCACAATAATTTTCACTGTTTTTGCCTCCTTTTATAGTTATCTAATAAAATTACTCTACCCATCCTTTCAGCAAATTTTTAAGTGGTTCGTTGTTAAAGATAATGACTCGGTATTTTCCTTTTTTCTCTGACGTAACGAGTTCTGCATCTTCCAAAACAGAAAGGTGCTTAGCTATCGCTTGTCGCGAAATGGCTAAGTTGTGCTTCATAATGAGACGTACTGTAAGTTCATACAACGTTACCTCGTTACGTTCTGATAGTTCGTCTAATATGAGCCGCCGAGTCGGGTCACTGAGTGCTTTAAAAATAGCGTCTTTGTCCCAATTCATATATCGAGTATACGCAACCCTCTGGTTGCTTGTCAAGTATAAGTAACCTTATGGTTGCATGAAGAGAGATAATATCATGCAACCTTAGCAAGATAGTGTATAGGATTGAACATTAATTATTTCATTAACTGATCTCTGTCAGCAGCATGAGGCGGTCTTTCCAGCCATTCATGTTTAATTTGGAGATTTAAACCGTCCTCCGCGTAGAGTCCAATCTCGCCTTGTAATCGCACATAATCAGCAGCAATGTCACGTCTTGGACTAGCAGATAGTGCAGTACCGTAGTTTCCCATACCAGCAGCAGTCATCATGGAAACTTGATACAACATTAATTTATCGGAAAAAGGAGATTCCGTTGTGACCTGAACTTGTGCATCCCAGGTAACAGGTACAGGGAGGTCATTTTGATGTAAGTACTTACTAAAAACCTCAATTTGCTTTTTTGAAATTTCTTTCCCCCTCATAAAATAATCTCGGATATCTTTTAATTCCGCAACTTGACCAAAACCAGTTATAACTGCAGTACCCATATGATTAGTTTGGACATTAGAAAAGAGGTGAGTGATCTCTGCGGCAGTTAAAGGCCTTTGCTTACCCCACCAACCTGCTAAGAAATGTTGTTTTTCAACCATATCCACTTCTTGGAGATAGGGAATATAGGGAGACCTAACTTCTATCCCCTTTGAAAGAAGGAGATTTGTGGAATCATTATATAATTCCATTGTAGAAGAGATACAAGACATAAAATGTTCTCGAATATCATTGCGAAAGGTATGTGGCAAAATGGCACCGTATGTTACTAAAGCCCCTTTCGTCATATGTTTCGTGTAGAATAAAAAGAACTCATCAGAAAAAAGCCTTGGAGCATCCACATCGACATCATTCTCAGTAAAACCTAGAGGGATAGCATGACCTTCTTCCTTAAATATTTTTGTAACAACTTGTACATGTTGTTGTGATAAATCTAATGCATGCTGTAAGATTTTTTTGATCTCTTCATCTTCAACCTTAGCCAAATAATATTTATAAACACATACAAACATAGAATCCGCTATATAATTTGCCCATAAGCCACCTACTTCAGATGAAGTTAAACGAATATGATGAGTTTCCATAATAATACCCCCAGTTTTATACTTGGATATTATTCCCCATAGGAAAAATCTTAATAAATATTTTTTCACAATTACATCAATTATACTTGGAGTCCTTTGTCTATTTTAAAATGAAAATCATTCCATAAATGTTTATCAATCTTATTAATCAAAGTTCCCCATTTTAATTCTGTTGTAACCACTATATTTTCATGCAATCGTAATGATTCATATGAATAAAAAAAACGCTCCTATAATACGCAGGAACGTTAACATTATTCTTTACATCACGGTTGTTTTCAATTTTACATATTAATCAAGGTAAAAAAGTTCCACCTATTTCATTTGTACTCTTAGAGTTCAACGCAATATTTTCGTTTAATTGTTGTTCAGTAGATTTGACGTGGTCAGGATCTTTAAATTTCCTGTTAGGAAATAGCTTATCAAATAATAAACCAAACAGTACAAGTGCTAATAAGAATCCCCAAAATAAGTATGCGATGATTGACATAGAATGCCTCCTTTACTAAATTATTTTAAGATTCAAATAATATACTTTAATTATACACTGTATTACACAATTATTGGTAATTGTATTGTACAATAAATTGAATGGTTTTTTGATTTTCAGGAAAAGACCCACATTAGCTCACCAGAAAATGTATGCCAACTAACTATTTCTCCCAAAGCTCGACCAGTCGGCCATCCGGATCCTTAATCCAAGCAAACTTTCCAAAATCACTAATTTCTTTTTCCTTTACAAGTGGAACACCAATCTGTTCAAGATGGTTAATGGTTTCGTCTAGATTTTCTACTTGGAAATTTAACATCACCTGTTGTTCTGTTGGAAAATAGCTGTTATCTTCTGTAAATAAAGAAAAGATTGTTTCATTACCTAACTGAGGTTTTATTATAGTCCCATTCCATTCTTCTAGATCAATCTTAAATACTTTACTGTACCATTTTTTTACATCATCAACATTCTTAGTTCTCCAAAATACTCCTCCAAAACCTTTTATCATCCTATTTAACTCCTGTCTGCATCAAATAATTTTCCTTTATATTTGTTATTTTAATAAGTTTCTACAGTTAGAAGTGTTAATCCTTCTTGATATAGCGCCCGCATAAACTTCTCTAAAACATTAAGGAAAAAGATGGACATATTATCTGTAGGAGGTGATAAGGTGACTGACGAAAAGAATACTTCCAAACAAGAAGAATCATATGGTAAAACAGATAGGATTAATAACGACCGTCATAATGATAACGCCAGGGCAGCAGCTGATCTTCAATCAAATACTCCGAGAATTAATACAGATAATCTATAACAGTAAGTTATTCAACCAAATGGAATACCGAAAAGACTAATTAACGCTTGGATTAAATCCAAGCGTTTTCAAGTTTCTAAATTTCCCTTTACTATAATTCTTTTATATACCAAGCGTCCATGGCGCTATGCTCTGAACCATCTAGCGGTCCATCAAGCTGTTGGAAACCTAATTTAATGTAAAGCAGGTTAGCTATTTCGAGTTTCTTCAAAGTTTCTAAGTAACAGCGGGAATAATGTTCTTTGGCAAAGATCAGTGCTACTTTCATCAACTTCTTGGACAGGCCCAAACCTTGAGCTTCGGGTTTGATGTATAGCTTTTGTAACTCGCAAATACCGGTCTCGTGTCCAAATGGTGCGATACCGACACCGCCTACCACTTCATCCTTTTCATTCAATGCAACCCAATAGGTCGCATTTGGTATGTCCTTGTAAAATTGTGCCAGATTACTCAATTGGGGGTCAAAGTAGGCTGTTCCTGGAATGTTTAAGTTAAATGATTTCAAAGAACGTTTTATAATTTGCTCCATTGTCTGATTGTCTTTTTCCTCAATTTCACGAATCTGCATGGATTCATCCTCCGTATCTAAGTTGAATGATATTGTTTTACTTCATTTATGTAATCTATCAAAAACTCCCTATCCTCTGGAACCGGTAGCTCTAATTAAGTAGTTTGTTTATTCGAATCCAAGTATTATTCAAAAATACTGTTATCTAGTGTTAAGATGGAAACGTCAAATCCTTCTGGTCTTTAAAGATTTTTGCATTACAACCGTTTTTACTAAATAGCCATTAGGGTTCGTGACAACTTCCTCTTTAGAAATAAAATACCCCATGGATTCGTACAATTCAATATTTTTTGGTAATGAAAGTCGAACACGACATTCCATTGTTCTTTGAAAATTGTCATAAGCATATTTTTCTAGCCACAATAACATCGCTTTCGCTATTCCTTTCCCTCTTGCTAAGGGTGTCACTGATACACGTGAAAAATATAAAGTATCCTCTTTCAGGATAAACCTGCAGGTACCAAGAGGAACTCCATTTATCGAACATAGCAAAGCCTTCTCGGAATTATTCTTAATAGCTATTTGTAAAGCATCTAAAGATTCATTTAATGCACTTGAAGGAACATCAAGGGTTCGATATTCTTCAAACGCCTCTAACATAAGCTTGTAAACAACAGGAACGTCCATTTCTTCAGCGATTTTCATTTCCATTTGCATAACCTCTCCTCAAAGTAATAATTGAAAGTATTATTTCTATCGTTCAACATTATAGACAAGTGAATGTTTAACAACATTAATTTTGTTAGATATTCTAACAGTCTTTAATTAAATAATACTGCTGGTTAGCTAACATGAAAAAAAGAGTCGCAACTCCGACTCCTTAATGAGATCAAACCTTGTAACCTAATAGATTCCTTGGAGTTAGTCCACGGTCACAAATTTATATCCTTTCTTCGTAAGTTCTCGTAATATATCTTCAATCACTTGGATTTCCCCACCTGTTTGATCGTACATTGGATGCAGCAAAATGATTGATCCTGGTTTAATGTTTTCCACAACATATTTTACTTTTTCATCAGTACTTGATGTATATGTATCTGGTTCTAGAGACCACATAATGGTTTCTCTTTTGTGCTTATTTAAATAATATGGTAGCCCGACAAGTTTTTTTCCATACGGAGGTCGAAAGTCAATTTCGCCTTTATATCCATACTTTCTAATCAACTCATCTGTTTTTTCTATTTCCTCTTTAATAAAAGATGGTGATTTTAAAACCATTCTTTTATGAGAATAGGTGTGATTTCCAATTTGATGTCCAGATTTAATCAATTTTTTAGCTTCTTCAGGATGTTTTTCAATATCATTTCCGATTAGAAAAAAAGTTGCTTTCGCCTTGTATTGATCTAATAAAGGCAGGATTTGATCCACGTTTTTAGTGGGACCATCATCAAAGGTTAAGGCAATGACCTTTTCTTCCGTTTCAACTTGATATGTTAACCCCCCAAAAAATTGAAAAGTTCTTAATTTCGTTACCTTAAACATTCCAGCGAATATAAGTGCTATTAATAAAAAACTAATTCCAATTAGTACTAATTTCTTCTTCAATTGTTTGTTACCATTCCTTCAAACCTTATTTTGTTTGTATAGTCCTTTTTTTCTCTTATAGTATACTAATGTTAATCCTATAATTAGACAAATTAGCCCACCAAAACCAGTAGTTATTAATCGCATTTCTTCTTTAAAAAAGAACGCGTTAATTCCTAAAAATATGATAATTACCCATCCTAGTACATTTATTTTACTTAGTTTCATTCCCAGCCTCCATTTTTTTGACAGATAATCATTATTATCATAATACTAAGTAACCTATTTGTCAGGGCAGAATAGATAAAGTAAAGGAAAATTTTATGGTAAACTAACAATTGATAAAAATTAAGCGAGGGATCATATGAATTCAATTGAAAAACGTAAAGGATTTACATTTAAAAAGGTATTACAGGGATTAATGGTTATTATAGGAGGTTTTATTGCGGCATATGGTTTAGAAACCGTATTGATACCTAATAGTGTATCGGACGGAGGAGTGACGGGTATTAGTATTGTAGGTTCACAGCTTTTTGGTTTACCATTAGGAGTTCTAATTGCTGTTCTTAACATCCCGTTTATCTGGTTAGGATATAAGCAAATTGGAACGGGGTTTGCTTTATTATCGGTTATCGGAATAGCTTCACTTGCCATTGGTACCATTTTTATGCACCATACCCCAGCGATTATAGAGGGAGATACCTTGTTAGTAACTGTGGTTGGAGGAATTATTCTTGGGCTTGGAATGGGCTTAGCGCTGCGAAATGGCGGTGCACTTGATGGAATTGATATGCTTGCAGTACTGCTTTCTCGAAAATTACCATTTGGAACGAGCGATCTCATTTTATTCCTAAATATGTTTGTATTTATTTTTGTTTCAACGGTATTTGGTTTACAAGGTGCTTTCCTTTCTGCCATTGCTTACTATATTGCGTCTAAAGTTATACATATAGTTGAAGAAGGGCTTAGTGGATCTAAAACCTTTCAAATCATCACAACGCAGCCAGAATTAATGGTTGAGAAAATCCGTGAAGAGCTAGGTCGTAGTGCCACGTATAAAGAAGCGTACGGAGGATTTTCCCATGAGAAATTCAAGGAAATTACTTGTGTGATTAACCGCTTAGAAGAAACGAAGCTAAAGGAAATTATTAATGAAGTGGATGCAAAAGCCTTTGTTACCGTATATGACGTAGCTGAAGTAAAAGGCGGTAATTTTGTGAAACATAATATACATTAGATACAAATGAAACCTAAGCATATCACCCGCACCGCATAACTTTTGCGGTGCATTTATTTTTAGAAAATACACCCTCCATATGAACAAAATTTCCTTATGTAACTAACCTCTCACATTAGATAACAAGAAAAAAGACCGCCAAAGCGATCTCATCTTTCCCCGCGTAAGAATACGGACGAAGAATTTACCTTTCATTAATCAATGAACCAAGAAAGTCATTCATTCGAATAACCATACCTTCTATTTTATGTTCTTCAGTTAGATTCGCTTGGCCATTCACCATTGCAACTTTTGATTCTTCACTGCCTTCTTTTTGGTACTGTAATTCCACTGTGAAATTATAAACCATATCTTTAGCATCTATTTTTTCGTAATCGATTTTCCCCACCTTTAATTGGTAACCGTTTCTTCTCGGTTCAATCATTAATACGGAACCATAGCTGTTAACGAAATCTAGATAAGCCGAATCATTAGCAAAATATTCTCTATACAGTCCTTCTTCATATTGTCGTAAAGGTTCTATCCAATCCGTCTGATCCAATATTTGATTTAATTCTTTACTTGGCCCTGTAAGAGCATTCTGTAATACCGCTTCAATCGTCTGTATATTTTCATCCTGCGTTTTCGTTTCATTTTCTCCTAGTGAAGTGAGAGTATCAAGAACAATATCCTTTCCACTAAAAGAGAAAAACCATGAAAATGCAAGAACACACAATACGAATCCACTTGATACAAACGATAATCGCTTCATCATGTGCCTTTTGGTCTTTTTGCGTGCACGTTGTTTAAGCAAATTCTCAGTGGATGTAACAAATTCCTGTCTTGGTTGTAAAGGATAAGATTCTTTCAATAGGTTGAACAAATCTTTATCAGTTTGCATTTCCCATTACCTCCTTTACATCTATATTCAAATTCTTTCTTAAGTCTTTTAATGCTCTGTGATAATCTACTTTGACCTTAGATTCAGTGCAATTGAGAATCTCAGCAGTTTCTTTTATTGAAAATTCATTGATTCCTCTCAACAAAACGACTGCTCTATAATTGGGTTTTAATCCTGAGATTGCTTCATGCACTTCCTGCTGCACTTCACTAATTTCAACTAATTCAGTAGGTCCTATTTCCTTTGATGCAATATGCTTGAAAAATCCCTCTTTAAAAATAGAAGAAAACCTTTTCTTTCGATAGTGATCGATTGCCACGTGTTTGGCGATTGAAAAAATCCAAGTTTTGAGACTGCTAGTACCATTGAAGTTGGATAGGTTTTTCAATACTCGAATAAATACTTCCTGCGTCATATCCTCCGCTTCATCTTGATTTCCCGAAAAACAGATAAGAAATCTATATACATCTAAATAGTGTTGATGATAAATATCGCTGATTCTTTTCTCTAAATTCTCTGAATCAAACAAACCTTTCCCCCCTTAAATTGAAGTATTCATTTATTAATCGTTTTACCTTAGAAAAAGTTACAGTAATTTTAATATTATTGAAGATTCTAAGCGCACCTCATCCTTTTTACGTACATATTTCTACAAATTATATCATGGTAACGCTGTTTGTATTTTCCAATGGGATAAATCAGTAAGGACAAAATACTTAGAATCTAATAAACAGATAAATAAATAATACGTTTATTTATCATTGACTGAACACAAACGTTATTGTAATCTGTTTATAAATATACAAACATAATAAACAAACGTTTATGTATGTGTGATTGGAAATGATTAATACAATGATAATTTCAGATATTTTTTGGAGTGCCTCTTTGGAAGAGTTGAAAAATGGATATATTCATGAAAAAGATTCATTCATTTGTCTATTATGTGGGGAAAGAATCGAAAAAGGGATTGTCTATCCTTTCGAGAATAGAATGTACGAAGCGGAAAGGTATATGCGGATTCATATTGAAAGCACCCACCAATCCGTATTTGAATACTTATTGGGCATGGACAAGAAACTCACAGGTCTTACTGAACACCAAATGAACCTTTTAGCCCTCTTTTATCAGGGGAAAAGTGACAAAGAAATTCAGAAAGACCTGGGCATTGGAAGTGCCTCTACCATTCGTCATCACCGTTTTGCTTTAAAAGAAAAGGAACGCCAGGCGAAGACTTTTTTAGCCTTGATGGAATTACTTAGGGAAAAAGATGAATATGCACCAGCATTTGTACCCGTCCATAAGACAGCCACAATGGTAGATGAGCGATATAACATTACTCAAGATGAACAAGAGCAAATTGTGAAAAAGTACTTCGCAGAAGGAAAATTGACTAAGTTTCCCCAAAGAGAAAAACAAAAACTTGTAGTTCTTAGAGAAATTTCTACTCATTTAGAAACGAATTACCAGTATGATGAACACGCCTTAAATCAGATTTTAAGGGGCTTCTATGAGGATTATGTCTTAATCAGAAGATATTTAGTCGATTACGGATTCTTAGATCGTAAATCAGACGGCAGCAGTTATTGGTTAAGAAAATAAATGGAAAACAGTAGGTGAAAAATCATGGATCGCAAAAAAGAGCTAAAACAACAATACAAAGAAACGGAAGTTGAAGCAGGCGTTTACCAGATTAAGAATACAATTAATCAAAAAATACTGGTGGGAAGCACGAAAAACCTTAAAACGCTCAACGGTGTTAAATTTATGCTCGAAACAAATGGGTATACCACTAACAAAGACCTGCAAAAAGAATGGAACCAGTACGGAAAAGACGCTTTCATCATTGACATACTAGAAATATTGAAAAAAAGTGATGATCCTTATTTTAACGAAAAAGAAGCTTTATTAGCGTTAGAAGAAAAATGGCTTGAAACATTACAGCCCTATGGAGAACGGGGTTATAATAAAGAGTAGCGAATGGAGTGGTGAAATTGAATACTAAAATGATAGAAGCAAATGGACATAATATTACGATGATTCATGCAGAATCAATTTTACTAAATGACGAACAAAGTGCATTGGATATGATTATGTCGATTAGCTTCGAAACTGGCAGTAATCGAATCGCATTAAACAAAGAAGCTATTTCAGAAGAGTTCTTCAAACTGAGTACAAGACTCGCAGGGAATATCCTTCAAAAGTTCATAAACTATCATATTAAGTTTGCAATTATAGGAGATTTTTCGTCTTATACTAGCAAATCACTGAAAGATTTCATTTATGAATCTAATAAGGGAAACAGTATATTTTTTGTTTCATCTGAACAAGAAGCAGTTGTTAAATTGTCTGCCGCTAAATAGAGATGAGTAAAAAAGGTTTCAAGAGTTCCTTGAAACCTTTTATTACTCGTAGAACTCCATATGCGTCTTTTCCTTTCTGTAATATTCTAGTCTATCCTGTAGATTTCCTGTATGAAATTCAAATTTATGACCATCAGGGTCCGTAAAGTAAATCGACTTTTTATCTTTTTCATCTCTTTGTCGACTGTTCAAGATATTTACTTTCAATTCCTTCAATCTATCGTACATCGTTTTAAATTCTGCTTCTTCAATTGAAAAGGCTATATGGGTATAAGATTGATGTATCTCATTCCGCGGAATTTCTTTTTCTTCATTAAGAGCCAGCCATATTCCATTTAAATCAAAATAGGCAGTCTGCCTCCCCTTCACTAACAACTTTGCACCAAACACGTTTTGATAAAACTCAATTGAATAATTTATGTCAGAAACGGAAAATAGAAAATGATTAAGACCTTTTACTATCATATGAACACCTCAGATAACAGACAATTTGTAGTTTTGATACTACCCTATTTTTCTTTCGTATAAAAAGATCAAGTAACTTTCTCAATCATTATTTTCCTATACATCCCATTTAGCATGACAGGGGTATCTTCTTCTACACAAATATTTTTATGATGTTGGGCTTTTTATGATGTTGGGTGATTTCACAAAAACTCCTGCCAATATCCGTTCCTAACACAGAAATAATGGGTCTTAAAAGCATTTTTGGTAATGATAGTCTCTGATTCTCAGGGGAAAATTTATCAAAAATAATGATTTTCCCATCCTTACGTAAAACTCGCACCATCTCTTTAAAACATTTCTTTGCATCAGGCACGACCGAAAGAATCAGACTTGCCACTACATAGTCAAACGATTCATCATCAAAATTCATCTTTTGAGCATCCATTTCAAAAAACGTAATATCGTGATTTCGAAACTTTGCTCTTGCTTTCTCAAGCATATCAGGAGAATAATCAATTGCTGTAATATCCAGATCAGAAAGATATATTAACTCTAGGTCAGCACCCGTACCTACACCCACAAACAATATTTTGTGTATTTTATCAAACGAGATGTCTCGAAAAACACGCTTTCGGGCAGCTAAAAACATACCTGAGTTAAAGAACATATCATAAAGTGGAGAACCGAATTTATAAATAAATTTGTTCCAAGTATTATTCAAAATCATCACTCCTAAACAACGCCTTGAATACATTATATTCCATATTTAGACTTTCCGAACAATGATATGATTGTAAGATCATAATTGGTAAGTAAATACAAAAATAGCGTTAATCCTCAATAGATTAACGCCAATCGTACTTTTAAATGATTTAACTTTCCAACTTATTTGTAGATGTTTTTATAGGTTCTGTTGAGTAGACATCTAGAAAGGTACCATCTGTAAATTTTATCACGACAGCATGAGTGGCAATCGCAACTTCCTCCACTGTTTTCCCTGCCAGTTTATCAGGAATCACTTTATAGTCATTGTTTTCCAATTTTCTTAATCTCCTTCATTCACAATTTGTAGGATGTCTTAAGGTTGAACTTTTATTAATTTGATCAATTCTATGATTCTTTCATTGGCACCAAGTTCAACTGACACTAACTTGGTATTTTTAATAATGTCAGTGTAGAAGTCTTCCCCAGCAGGGTAATTGCCATCCCATCGCAATGGAACATTGTACACATTTATTGTGCCATCCCCATTACCACTATATGTTATAGATCCATCTACCAACCGGGAACCTGCTAACTGAATAACATTTTCTGGATAAACAGCACTGGTGTTATCATCGGGGTTGATAGGTGTTCCTGCAGGAATATGTAGAACATTTAATTCCTCGATTTCTTGATTAGGTCCAAGCTGCAGCCAAATACGAGCGTACTCAATTTGTTCGCTAGAATATGAGGATAGTATTTCTTTGTCCTCTTTATCAACCGGCTTTACTTCACCATTCTCCGAAGAAGTATCCTCCGATTGAATGACAGGTGATTCTTCCGATGAAGGGTTATCTTCATTAGATGATTCCTCCTCTTTATCTGTGTCCGGCGAACTAGGTGCTGTCTGAGGTGAATGAGAACATCCTGTAAAAATCAATAAAAATACAGTGATCAAAACAAGAATAGATACCTTCTTCAATCTCTACACTTCCTTTTAACTTTATTCGTTAATTTTTGGAGCAAAGTAATTTCAAGTTTTTCAATGGTGCTGCAGGAAGTAATTGATGGATAATTAGGAGAATTCGTAATTATATGATACACTAATTTTACCATTTGTTTTACTATTTTACATGCGCCCTGCTCATTCGTGAGTGGGGCTCCTTGTTTTTAATAAGGTGTTATTATTCCTTGTTGATTTTCGTGTAGGGTTGGGGTTGAGAATTCATAGGCGGAGATTTTCCGGCTATTGTTTGTAGAGGAACCTAAAGAAGCAGGATAAGCGGAGATATTCCGGTTAACTGTTTTAAAAAAGACAAATTCCAAGGATCTGGAGACAATAAGCGGAAAAGCTCCGCCTATTTTTAAAGAAATATGGGTATTTCACAATTTAAACGGAAATTCTCCGCTTATTCTAAACACAGTGAAATCAATATTCAGTTTTAACAAATCCATTAATAGTAAAAAAACAGACTCTATAAAGAGCCTGCTTTAGTTTGTTACATTTATTAAGCTTTACGAACGTTAGCTGCTTGAGCTCCACGTTGACCTTGCTCAACGTCAAAAGTAACTGCTTGACCTTCGTCTAAAGATTTGAAACCTTCGCCTTGGATTGCTGAGAAATGTACGAATACGTCTTCTCCGCCTTCACGCTCGATAAATCCGAATCCTTTTTCTGCGTTAAACCATTTTACTTTACCTTGTTCCATTTTTGTTTCCTCCAGCTGTGTGTTTTACACACAATGTGTTACTATCTCTGCACTCAGTGATCATCAAGACGAAAAGTTAATCTTATACTATCCTTTACACCGAACAAAAATAATTCTTTTAAAGCTTAACACTTAATAAGATAAATTGCAAGGAAACATAAACACACGATATTTTTTACTCATGAATTTCCATTTCTGATTTTAGAATTCTATTTGTTCCTATTTGATTAATGCACCTCTTTGTTGAGAAGCGGTGATTTTCGATATTTTGTAGATTGTTCAAAAGAATACGCTAGCTTAATTAATGTTCCTTCACTAAAGGTGCCGCCAGCAAAAGTTATGCCGAAAGGTCTTCCATTTTCCATATAACCTGCTGGGACTGCGATAGAAGGATAGCCAGCTTTAGCGCAAATAGTAGAACCGATATACGAAGGAAACAAAATCGTGTCCAAATTATACTTTTTCAATGCATAATCAATACCTTGTTCCTGGGAAAAATATAAATCTTCTAGTTTAGCATTTAAATATTCCGGATTCGTCAATCTGTTATCCGGTAATCCTTGTCTATATTCAAGCATATTCTGTCCATACTTTAATGCATTCTCTTCATTCTTTTTATTAAATTCAATTAATTCTTTATCTGAATGTACCGGCAGATGAGACGGCAGTTGGGAAAGGTAATTTCCTAATGCATGTTTCATTTCGTAAATAGGAACTCCCCAACTCCATTCCCTATTAAAAGATGGAATCTCAATACCCTCTACGACTTCTGCTCCTTTCCTTCGTATTGCTTGAACAGCATCGTTAAAAAGGTCTTCATCATATTCATCTGATTCCCTGTAATAATTTTCAGATGCGTTTCTAAAAACACCAATTCTCGCACCCTTTAATCCTTCCGAATCTAAAAAGGAAGTATAGTCTTGATAAGAAACACCTTCACTTTTATAGGTAGCCGGATCAGATGAATCGACATTCGTTAATGCACCTAATAAAATAGCTGCGTCAGTCACTGTGCGAGCCAAAGGACCCGGGGTATCTTGTGTATATGTAAAAGGAACCGTTCCACTACGGCTAATTAATCCAACTGTTGGTTTAATCCCCACTACCGAGTTTTGAATGGCAGGACTAAGAATGGACGCGTCTGTTTCTGTTCCAATGGATAATACCGTAAAATTGGCTGCGACCGCAACAGCGGAGCCTGAGCTAGAACCCCCGACAAAAAATTCTCCCGGACCATAAGGGTTTAACGTTTGACCTCCTCTTGAACTGTAACCTGCCCACATCGTGGTAGACATTCCATTCGCTAATTCGGTCATATTGGTTTTCCCAATAATAACAGCCCCCGCTTCCCGTAGTTTTCTTACTAAAAAGGCATCTTTTGTACTCAAATGATTCTCTAAAGCTAAGGTGCCTGCACTTGTATGCATTCTATCTTTTGTTTCGATATTGTCTTTTAGCAAAACAGGAATTCCGTGAAGTGGACCTCTAGCTCCTTTCGTTTTTCTTTCATGGTCTAAACCCTCTGCAATAAATATGGCGTCAGGATTTATCTCCAGTATAGAATTCAATTTGGGCCCACTTTGGTCATACTTTGCTATCCTGTTAAAATAATACATTACCAGTTCTTTCGAGGTTAAAACTCCCATCTCGAATGCTTCTTGTATTTCTTCAATAGTTAATTCTTCTTCGAGAATTTTTTTAAAAATGATCTCCAAAAAATTATTCACCCTTTCAACTTGATATTCAATACCAAATAGATTTAACGAAAATGAAGCTTTTATTGAATAGGCATATATGACACTTGCCAAAGCCCATCTTCATTTTTAATCATCTGAAACCCACTTGATCCTTCGCCTCCATCATATTCAATATATCCTTCATAATCACTCGTTTTTATGAATGTTCCTTTATCAATATTATTGAATTTCTTGATATTTTGTTCGTCTGAACCTCTGTCAGATTCAGGGATTCTTTCATCTTCTTCTTTTGACCATTGAACATAACCTTCTCTGTCTGTATATAAGGCATATTGAACATCATACTTTTTATCAAACACTGCTTTTACATATAACTTCGCAATACTTATTGGTTCTAATCCATTTAGATGTTTTAAATTAAAATCTTTTTGAAAATCACTATAAACCTCTTCTTCTTTAGCAGTCAGTTCAAAAAGGGGTAATTCAGCAGCATCATCGACAATTACTTTATCTTCAACTGTCTTATCCTCTATAGCTTTTTGTTCAGTTTTTTCCTCACTACAAGCTGATAATAAAATTGTTCCAGCTATTACCACTATACAAAAATATTTATTAATCATTAATCATCTTCCTTCACAATGAATTTGCTATGTTAATATATTTTGAAAAGCTAGCTATTTTTTGTAGAGTTAATCCCGTTAAGCACAAAAAGTGCCACCATGATTGGTGGCTCATTCTGAGAATGTAAATTTCTCAAGGTTTTCTTTTATTAATTGGAATAAATAAATCAACTCTACATTTTCCTTCTGTATCTTCGGAAGTAATATTCATATTAAATTCTAGGTTAAATCTAGTATAATCTGCCTCAAAATCGCTATTTGGCAACCATTCACCAAACATATATTGATAAGCAAAATTTAGCTTTTCAGGTGTATCATAAAATGGATACATGGCGTATTGCCCGCCATCCAACTTCTTAAACTTTATATCCTGATGTTTCTCTTTATCAAATCTATCTGGAATTGTAACACAAGCATCGTGACGGCAATCCTTGCCTTCAACTAAATCAGGATTATCTAATGAAACTCCGATAAATGATTGTTGAGGAGGATATAGCCCATTGGTAATTGCCCAATGCATGAGCCTTCCCCAGTGTTCTTGTGTTTCAAAATAACTCCCAGTACGTCTAAAAAACGCTACTTCGGTTTCAGGTAATTCTTTTATTATAATGTTCATCTCAGAAACACCACCAGTTGGAAGTATTTTGGCCATAACATATTTCGATATCTATTTTAAAAATTCCTTCTTCATCGAAAGGAAAATAAACAGGACAGTAATAAAAACTTCAATGAGTACCTTTTATCTTAGTTAACCAACATTCATTATCTGCTTTAATGCTACTCCACTTCTGTTTCTTCATTGTCCCCCAATTTGAAAATAACGCTGTCCTTATTTTTCTTGAATAAGAATACTAGCCCGCAAATGAATAAAATAGTCCCAAAGACAGTAATGAAAATGGCTGGGGAGATTATTTTTACAAAGGAAAGTCCAACCATAATCATCCCAACTAAAAGATAGTGATTGATGGCATGTAAACGAAAGGTATTCTGCATGATGTGCCAGGCGTGATGGTAACCTTGTAAGAAACCCAAGATAACCTGAAAAATAAGAGTCAGATAAGGAAGCACTTCAAACGAAGTACTTATATTGCCAACCAATAAATATATTCCGCCCATCCCCATGTAGAGAAAAGGGATAAACGAGATAGCTGGTTTTTTTCTAGCTTGAAAAAGTCGATATCCTAAGGCAGCACTAAAAGAAAAAGCAGCAAAAAGCCAGGTAAATAAGGTAAATGTCAGTGAGGCTTCTTTTAACCAAAGGATATAATACGGAAAAATAACAACCTGACCGACGGTTACAACCAAAGGGACATAGCGTTCACTCAAAATCTTCATCCGAGGCTCCTTCATTCAAAATAATAGTCATAAAAGATGTTTTGAAAAACACCGTTTGGATCTCTTTTTATTTTTTCTTCATGAAACATCTCCCATGATGGATAAATCTTTCTAAATTGTTCAATTGTTTGATACTGATAATAAGGGAGGTAATATCCTCCTCCGTGCTTGAGTGTCAAATCCGTCCATCCTTGTATAATTGCCTTCGCATGATCAATCTCTTTTTCTTTTAAGCCATGTTGGATTAAGATGACGAGGCCAAACATATCTCCTTTAGCATAATTCAAATATGTGTAGTCATCCTTTGCTGCATAGCGAACTGTAATGTTATGAATTTTAAAATCTTCATTTTTATCATTCGACGGGAGAAATCTCCTTAAGTCGCTTATATATTCTTCAAACTGCGCCACTGGAACAAAGAACTCTTGCAGTACTTCTACCCTGCCAGGCTTTGTGAATTCCATAAATGCAGAATTCCCGCGCATTGCGTTATTTCTTGTAATCTCGTCTCCATCAAGTGACTTAATCAGCAGCTTTTGATTTTCCCAGAAAAGGTCCTCTAACGCTCCGCCTTGCCGGCCAATATCCAATGCCAGCTTACCAAAACGGGCACCGCGCTCTTTTTTTAGCTCTGTTTGATGATCCTTTTTTCCAGTATTCTTGTAATCTATTACATACATTTCGTTCAAAAAAGAATGGGGAGCAACACTTACCCTTGCATAATGCATGGAGGTACCATCATTACGTAATAGATTTGAAAAATAGGCTTCATACTCATTTGTTTTAAGTTCTTCTGTATGGATGGTGTAAACATCGTTTTCCGTTAATTCCAGCGTGACATCTAGAATGACACCGAATAACCCATAGCCGCCAAATACATACTTCATCCATTCCTCCGAATCATTTCGAGTTACCGTTTTTATATCCCCTGTTGGAGTCAGAATAGTCATTTCTCTGACAGTTCCTGCCATTGGACCAAAGGTGATATCCCGCCCATGAGCATTAACGGAGAGTGATCCGCCTATGGTGAAAATCGACTGTGATTGAGTGACCTTTAAAGCCAGCCCATAAGGTTGAATCGCTTCCTGAACATCTTCCCAGGTCGCTCCAGTTTCTACCTTTATTGTTTTGTGCTGTTTATCAATTTTCAGAATTTTATTGAATGTCTTCATATCCAATACGATGCTATCCTTGTAATACGTATGTCCGCCTTGTGAATGCTGCAATCCGGCGATGGAAATCTGCTGGCGGTTTTCATTTGCTTCCTTCACTATTTTTTGTAGTTCCGTTCGACTGCCTGCTTTGACGATTCTATCGATGCGTTCAGGAAGCAGACTTGTATAATCTGTTGTCAAACTGCTTTGTGTAAGGCCGTATTTTCTTTTTTCAACCGGAATGTTTACTAACACCGAGATAACAAAAATACATACTAAAGTTCCTAGAAACCATGGGTTTTTATGTATTGACTGTTTTTTATTATTCCTAGGTGATGTCTCCATTCAACCACACCCCGAATAGTGTAATATTACACTAATTTTAACAGGTTATGTAAATTTTTTGCAATACTATATTTTTATAAAAAACTCATTTCAAAAAAGAATCATAAAAAGGTCAGCATCTATGCACAGAGATGCTGACCTTCTTGACCTAGTTAAGAACAGATTGAGTTTGCCTCCTAGATTCAAGTAACCATTTTATAATCGGAGGAGTAACAACCGTTGATACAATTACAACAACAACGAATGCAGCATATAAGTCTTGAGTAATTATATTCGATGATAAGCACATTGCTGTTACCTACCTGCGCTTCTCCCATCTTACCTACCAACCCCAATTACATAAGTATAATATGTATCTTTTTGACTCAGCTAATTAGTTGTTTATCTTTGCTGGGTTATACATAATTTTACAACACTAACAAAACCTAACATGAGTGGAATATGACGGTGGTGTAGATATGCTTTTTTCGCGGATTCAGTTATTGTTTGTTCTAATCCTCTTTATTGGAATTTCCAATCATGTTCTCATCATGCCTCATTTGCTGGCAACAGGAAAACGAGATGCATGGGTAAGTGTATTGGTTTCTTATGTTTTCTTATTGTTATGGGGATGGATCCTTTATTTGATTATGAAGAAAAACCAACAACGGCAAAGCCTTTATGAATGGATTAAAGGACGTGCAGGAAGTGTAATCTCCACTGTTTTCATCAGCATCCTTTCGGCGTATGTATTCACGATAACAGCGATTTCATTTTACGATTTAATTCAATCCATTAATATTTATTTTCTGCCACGAACGCCATCCTTTATTGTGATGCTGCCTTTTTTGCTGATTAGTGCGTGGTCCGCCTATAGTGGATTAAAATCGATTGTCTATGTTTCAGCGGTTTTATTGCCATTTGTATGGATGCTTGGGATCTTTGTTGCTTTGTTTACCATGAAAGATAAAGATTATTCTTATCTTTTTCCGATTCTTGCTGACGGCTATCACCCCGTTTTAAAAGGAACCATCATCATTCTAGGGGGCAGTGCAGATTTGCTAGTACTTTTACTTCTTCAGCACCATTTAAAAAAATCGTTTACCTTGCTCAACCTTATCGTTCTTATTACCATTTTAGTCGTTCTCATACTTGGGCCAACCATGGGTTCCTTATCTTCATTTGGACCTTCTGTTGCATCTGATATGCGATTTCCTGCTTTTGAACAATGGCGGCTAATTACATTGGGAGAATATATATCCCATGTTGACTTTTTAGCGGTATTTCAATTTTTGAGCGGTGAAATTATCCGAGTTTCATTAGGCCTCTTCCTGCTTGCAGATATGGTGAAAGGATTTTCAGCACCCCCTAACAAAAAGCATGTATTTGCCATTTCCACCGTTCTTTTAGGATTAGTGACAATCATCCCATTAAGTGATATATGGGTCCAAACCATCATCGGAAAATACTTTTATCCTGCTGCTTTAATTAGTGCGGTCATGATTTCGTTGGCATTATTAATCATTTGCCTCTTGCCTATGAAGAAAGGAATCCAAGAAATATGAACACGGAAAAATTAAATGATTCTCTAGCAAAAGGAACGTTGACTTGCGATGAGGTAACCAAATTCTTTCTCCCTTATGCCGATGTGAAATTTATTCCAAATGAAATAGAAGAGACACTGCAAGCTTTTTATTGCAAAGGGATGCTAGATTCAACACAGTTAAATGAGTATTTTAACCGAATTCTCCTGAGCATAAGTAACAAAGAAGCACGAAGTCATTCCGAAATGCTCCCACCCGTCCAACATATAAAAAAAATGGATGAAGTGGTGAATCATTTGTTTTCAGGCTCGCTAATTGTGTTTCAAGAAGGGCATCCGTTTTTTCATGTGTTTGATATTAGCAAGGTGCCTCAGCGGAATCCGGAAGAATCGAATACAGAGGTTTCAATTAAGGGCCCGAAGGATAGTTTTACCGAGGAGATGCATGTAAATATCGCTTTAATTCGCAAGAGAATGAAGTCGGAACAGCTTTACTCCGAATCCTTTACCTTGGGTTCCATTAGTAAAACAGATGTGTCGCTGCTATATCTAAATGATAAAACCAATCAAAATCTGATTCAGGAAGTCAGAAAGCGTCTTATGGACTTTAGTGGCGAAGGTATTGTGAGTAGTGGTCAATTGGAGCAATGGCTCTCCGACAACTCCCTCACGCTGTTTCCCTTGTTCGATTATGTAACACGACCAGATTATGTGATTGAAAGCATGTTGCGGGGCAGATTTATATTAATTGTAAGTGGGTCGCCCACTGTATTAATTGGACCCATAAATATTTTCGAGTTGGTAAAATCGCCTGAGGATGTTCATTTCCCTTACTATTTTGTTCTGTTTGGGCGGTTTATTCGGTTGATCGGCCTGTCAGTGGCCATGTTTCTCCCCGGCTTTTGGGTGTCGCTCGCTTCTGTAAATATCGACCAGCTGCCGTTTGCCCTTTTGGCTACGGTCGTTGTCTCGCGTGAAGGGCTGCCGTTACCCATCGGGCTGGAATCCATTTTTATTCTTGGGCTATTCGAATTGTTAAGAGAAGCGGGAGTTCGGATGCCCACCTTTCTTGGACAAACCGTTT
The DNA here is from genome assembly GCF_019749295.1 of Neobacillus niacini. Lineage (GTDB taxonomy): Bacteria > Bacillota > Bacilli > Bacillales > Cytobacillaceae > Neobacillus > Neobacillus niacini_D. The sequence continues at coordinate 141,806 of NZ_JACWFG010000013.1, read as the reverse complement.
CCATTGTAGGGGGTATTATTATTGGCGATGCGGCGATTCGAGCAGGGCTCGCTTCCCCCACAATGATTGTTGTCATTGCCTTAACAGCGGTGGCAAGCTATACGCTGGTAAACCAATCATTGGTTGGAACAGTAAGTATCCTTCGTGTTTATACCTTAATTCTATCGATTTTCTTAGGCGTATACGGGCTTGTTATTGGAATCTTTAGCATACTGATTTATCTCTCTAATTTGGAATCCTTTAAAATCGCCTATCTCGAACCGATCGCCTCGTTAAGATTTAAGGAATATCTAGCGGCATTGTTCGTAAACCCATTTGACCGAAAAAAGTTCGGAATATCATTTATTCAGAAGCGGAGAAAATAACATGAAGCGAAAATCAATGATGACTTGTTCTGCCATTCTTGTTCTTTGCCTCCTCTTTATTACAGCTTGTGAGCATGATATTGGTGAAATTGAAAACCAAAACTTCGCAACGGCCGTCGGTGTTGACTATCGAGATGGGGAATATTATGTTTATATCCAAATGATAGGATTAGGCTCTGTTGCCAAGAGTGAAGGTGGTGAAAAATCGCCGCCTGAGGTTTATGTATCCGAGACGAAAGGGAAAACGTTCATTGATGGATTTTTCAAATCCTATCATACCGCACAAGAACGGTTTTTGTGGGCAAACGTGACGGCCATTGTTTTGAGCGAAAATGTCTTGAAAAAAGGATTGGGCAGTGTCTTTGATGGTTTAACTCGCTATTATGAATTCCGGCCCACTCCATGGATTTTCGGGACTAAGGACTCCATCGTCGACATTCTCTCAACACCAGGTTTTTTTAAGCAAACCTCATTAAACACCATTCTGCACAGCCCGGAAAGCTCATATGAGCAAAGCTCCACCCTCATGCCCGTAAAGCTAAATCGTTTTGCGCGGGAGTTTTTCGACCCAGGCCGCACCACCTATCTGCCTTCACTCACGGTGGATGACACCCAATGGAAAAGTAATAAAAAGAAGGAACCCAAACTAGCCATAGATGGAGCGTTTTTTCTACACAATAACAAGTATAAAGGCTACTTTGAATATGAGAAATTGAAAGGGATGCGTTGGCTGACTCCCGAAACAATACGCGCTTCCCTCCTATTACCAAGTGAAAATAATCCTGAATTCATTACGGTGCTTGAAGACCAAATGGTCAAAATCCAACCGGTTAAACAACATGGAAACATTCGCTTCACCATTCTCTACCTTGCAAATGGGATTGTAAGCAATCGTATGAGAAACAACACCTTAAATGTGGAGGCAATGGAGGAGTTTGTAAAAAAAGGAATCATATCAGAGATAAGGCAATTATATCAATTAGGGTTAGAACATGATATTGACTTCCTTAACTTAGAACACCAGCTTTACCGAAAATACAACGCCGATTGGAAAAAACAAAAAAATCACAACACCCTGCTCCGAGAAGATAGCATAAAAACATTCGAAGTACACCTCACATTAGAACACGCGGGATCCTTTAAAAACCGGAAAATCGAGATTAAAGAATAAAAACCGGGGGGACGGTTCTGAGAAAACCGGGGGGACGGTTCCGATGGCTTTTTTCAGGGAACCAAAAACCGGGGGAAAAACCGGGGGGACGGTTCCGATGGCTTTTTTCAGGGAACCTGCCGGGGGAGATTCTCATTCAGTCCCCCGCTTCCCCCATGTTACTTTGTTTACCCGCCAATCAATACCGTCACAATGCGAAGCTGAAATGCCAGACTTTGGTTATTCCCTTTAGGGTAATCCTGCTTGAAATTTAATGTGAATCCTGTCTCGAAGTATCATATTTCACCAATCTCTGAACACCCTTCACTCTCCATATGCCAAATCCTATCCAAGCACCCAACATATTAAGGATGAAATCATCGATATCAAAACTTCCTCTTCTAGTAATGACCTGTATTCCTTCAATCACGAATAATAAGAAAGTCATTGACATTGAAAAGATCATTACCTTGTTTAGTTTTTTCATAAAGTAAGGCAGATAGATCCCCATTGGTAAGAACATAATCAAGTTGCCAACGAGGTTTTTTAGTGGTATATCCATATTCATACTTCCGCTAGAAATGGCATTTATATATAAACCTATCGTTTTAAACGGAACAAAGTTTGAAGAACTCTTCATATACTCTATCAAAGTCTGATCTGCCCATACATAACCCCTATAACCCAAGAATAATAGAACGACCAATATGAATAAATAAAAAATAAAACTGACACCTAAAACAATCTTTATTAACTTTTGCATTTCCCTCTCCTTTTCAATAAAACATCTTAACTCTTGCCCATTTCTTAATCCAGTCCTTTTTTGTAACTCTACTCTCGTAAACTTTCATTCTTTCTCCTGAAGCATAATGGAGTGTAGGTCTTACTTCTAAAATTTACAACATCATGAATCCCCCAAGGAGCAGTTAAGATCAATTCACCATTTTCATCTAATGTGACACCTAAAGCCTAGCTGTCTCGGGAAATGTTGTTAGGACCACTTGCAACACCTATTTTTCTCCATTATACAATTACTCTTCATTGCTTGTTCAACTAAATTCCCGGTTGTTCAAGTAGAAAGGCGACCCTCTATGTGGAAGAATCGCCCCTAGTTTTAAAATTTTATACACTTTTGATATTTACAGTGTCCATCTGCTAAACCAACAAGTTCAAACCCATTTTCCTTATAAAAGTGATTTAACTTTATATTTTCCGCAACACAATCTAGTTTAAGATATTCTTTATCACTTCCATGGTTCTGTATCCAAGCCAAAATTTTTCTCCCCATACCTTTCTTCATATATGCAGGAATAATCGCAAGTCTATGTACGTAAAGCGAATCAGCGGAAATATCGGCTCCCCAAATATGCCTATCCCATTCACTTTGTTTAGATGAAAGGGTAAATGTAGCGAGAATCTCGTTATCTTTCAAAACAATATACGTTTCTTGATTAGATATGGCTTGTTTAATCTCTTCATCGTCTCCACCCTCTAATAGAAACCTCCATTGATTTATTTCATGATTTTTCATCCATTGAGCTAACTCTTTTAACATTTTAATAATTTTTCTACTATCCTCATTCGCAGCAATTTTTATAGTGAAACCTTCATCGTAATTCATATTTTACCTCCAGAAAGATTGATTTGAACGTTTATGCTTGAATAGGCAAATATATCTGTACTTCTTCTCCTTCCTCCATAGTGTGATAAGTCTCGATTATATAAGAATCCAAATCTCTTTGATAAGCTTGTTCTACTATTTCACATTGCTCCTGCTTATTTTTATAGGCCAGTTAATAATTAGCTGAAAAACATTATCGGAAAAAATAGCCAATAATCATCAACAAAAACTACCATAAAAAAACCAACCAATAGTCCTACTCCTAGAAAAGTCGTGAAGTGTAATTTGTTTTTTATCATATTGAATGTATGACCGATAGCCAAGGCTAAAAGCACAAATGTAAATCCAACAGTAATCTGTCCTATACTAAAACCTGCAATAAAGCTGAAAATGTAAATACCGATAGCGGCAATCCAGTAAAGTTGATACCTGCCTTTGATAGCATAAAACGTTGACACAATCGATAGGATTAAAGCTGCAAATGCGATTACAGAAAAAATAAACATACTATTCCTCCTTTTAACTCTCCCCTGTAATTCAACAAATTCTATAAAATAGTCTCATTCCCTTCCCACCATCAACTTATTAGAAAAATAATCCAATTCCTCTGTTGTGTATTCATTACATATGTAATAAAATACTTACATATGATACGTTTTGATTCTGGCGATGAGTTGCTCCTAGTCTTAGAGGCTTTATCCAATCCACACCGTTTAAAAATTATTGCTGTTTTATCAGAGGGGCGACAATATGTAAGCCACCTCGCACGTGAGCTTGGCATCAGCAGACCGCTTTTGTATCTGCATTTACAAAAACTAGAGGAGGCTAATATTGTTTCAAGTGACATGGAGATTTTAGAAACGGGCCAAGCAGCAAAATACTATCAACTAAACGATTTTCAGTTTGAACTAAACGAAAAAAACATTCATGATCTTTCCTCTTCATTAACGATGAAGAAAAAGAAATAACTAATAATTTGAGGTGTAAACAAAATGGAACCACTTTTCGCATTCCTACCTTTACTAACTCTTTTTGCTCCTATTATATTTGTACTACTTGTCGTAATTTACATCATTAGATCGGTTAAACGGTTTGAGAAACGTGCAGATGAAAAACTTGCCTTAGACAAGGAAAATACACGACAGCTTCAATCAAAGGTAAATATTTTAGAAGAAAGATTGAGCGTCATTGAGAAAATGCTTAAAGAAGTTGAGTAAAATTAGAGCCAGGCACAAAAGTATAATGTGTCTGGCTCTCATTTTTTTCTCCAATTGATCTTAATCACATTGGGATGGGTAACCCCTACCTAAACACCCACTTATTTGATTTGAGTGCCCTGTGAACTAATTAAGGTTCCTACGTGGTTTCCTTGGATGATACCAGCCATTGCTCCCACACGATCAAAGTTAAATACATGTACGGGAAGCTCGTAATCTCTCGCAAGCAAGAGTGCGGATTGGTCCATCACCATGATATTGTTTTTTACGACATCATTGTATTCCAGGTGCTTATACATTTTGGCATCTTTATTTATCTTTGGATCACCTGTATAAACCCCTTCGACTCCTTGCTTTGCTACAAATATGGCATCACAATTCGTTTCAATCGCTCTTTGAACACTAGGATAATCGGTAGTGACAAATGGCTGCCCGTTTCCTCCTCCGAATATGACGATACTCCCTTTTTCCAAGTGATGAACGGCCCGTAATCGGATGTACGGTTCTGCCAGTGCTGTCACAGGAATAGATGTCATAACACGGATATCTTTGTCTGTTTTACTTTTTAATACACCTCTTAACATAAGGCTGTTGATGATTGTTCCGAGAGTTCCAATATTATCTGCTTCAACTCTGTCAATTCCCCATTCCTCTGCAAACTTACCCTTAAAGATATTTCCTCCGCCTACTAAAATACAAATCTCCACCCCTTGATTGGCAAGAGTAAGAATTTCTTTTGTGATATGCTCTAATTGTTCGGAGCCAAAGCTATTTCCCGAACTATTTGCGAGAGCCCCTCCACTTAACTTAATTAAGATACGCTTATACACTTTCCCCATCTCCCTTCGGTGGACATAAAAAAAGAACTAAAGCATTAAATAGCTGCTTTAGTTCTTTGTAAAATGAAAAAGAATGGAATTATAATTTCTAAAACTTTCCACTTTTTAGTCATAAATAATTCCTCCTTTTTCCAGTGATTTAATTTCCTTAAAATATATTACATTTATAGCCTTTTTACGTCAATTCGTTTTAAAAATATTTTTAATAGCGGCATTTCTCCTGAATATCTTTACTTTTTCCGAGGAATCGTTAGTGTCTTCCAATCATCAGCTTTTATAATTTTAGAGATAAAAACGATTTGCCCGACATGATAAGAATAATGGTACATTTGGCGCTCAATCGCTTCTATAACGGAGTGTGGTTCATTTCGGATTGTGATTGTTATTAAGAGGTGTTCTTCGTTAATTTCTTCCAAAGCATTAAGGAAGGTAGTCCACCCTAGCTCCCATAATTCCAGCACCTGTTCTTTTGTTTGCATATCTCCCACGAATTCATCATCACGATTACGGAACGGCTTTTCCCCATCCGTTGTAAGGAAGTCTGTCCACCGCGATATCATATTACCACTCATATGTTTGACGATAACCGCAACACTATTGGACTCTTCATTCGGAGACCAAAATAATTCGCTTTCATTTAGTTGCTCGATTGCTTTTTCAGCGGTTACTTTGGCTTCCTTTAACCGTTGTGTAACAGTTTTCAAATACTCCACAGAAATGTTCATATCATCACCTCGATATTTTTATATTCTATACATACTTGCTAAACCCTTTATTTAATACTATCCTGTTAAGCTGCTACACTCGTAAAAGGGTTGGTCAGCTTAGTCCAAATGGTATAATAGCAAAATAAAGAGCCATAACAATGGCTATTTTTTTACTAGCACTGTTACAGCCCTCTTAGTGGTTATCCCCGCATAAATCCACCTTCTGAATGGATGATCTGTCCCGTTATCCATTGTGCATCATCACTAACGAGAAACGCGATCACTCTTGCGACATCTTCCGGTTGTCCAATACGGCCCATTGGAAATTTAGGCAATAGATATTCCCTTATTCCCTCGTTCATCCACGTGGAATCTGTGGGTCCTGGGTTTACTGCATTAACCGTAATCCCTAATGGGGCAAGTTCAACGGAAAGGGACCTAGTAAAGGCCGTAATGGCCCCTTTCGTTGCGGCGTAAGCTAACTCACCAGGCATGGGTCCCAACTCTTGTCCCGACGTCATATTGATGATTCTTCCTGATTCAAATTGAGTTTTCTCAAAGCGACGAGCAAATTCTGCACAAAGGAGGAAAGTTGACCTCATGTTAACAAAATAATGTTCATCAAGAGTTTTTGCATCTAAATTTTGATAACCATCGCTGGTAGAATAAGCTGCATTATTAATCAAGATAGATGGAAAGCCAAGTATAGATTGGACGTTATCTAGAATAGTTGAGGCCGCTTCAACATTTGATAAATCTATCTTCATGTTTTGGCATAGGACTCCCATATTCGAAATCTCCTGCTGAAATTCATCAATCCAAGCATCATCAGAGTTCCAATGCGTAAAGAAAATATCCATTTCACAAGAAGCTAATTTACGGCATATCGCTGTTCCAATATCTCTTGGTTGGCTAGCTCCTGTAATGACAGCAATTTTATGATCCATTCACATTCCCCCTATTTATTGCAGGTCCAAATGGTCCATGGAGCTGCATTTTTATTACTTTACCCCCTTCCGTCGAGAAAGTGTATGCTAAATCAAAACTAGGTAGTCCTCAAAAAACACTTTTAGAAAGAAGGATTAGAGCATTGGAACTAACTGTTCAAGCAATTGAGGATCTTTCAGAAAAGTTATCTAACTAAATTGTTACAAGTGCGATGTCTCAGTATTTAGGTATCGTATTTTTAATGCTTCTCCCTTTAACGAAAACTTCTAGTTCGTTTAAGTCATTTTTTGTTACAATCATTTCACTTTCAGTAGACATGCTCGTAAATAAGTAGCTTACGTATAGTGTAGATAACTACTTTTTAGGAGAGATGTGTTTTGTATTACTATAATTATCCGTATTTAGACCACTTCATTAACGGCTATAACGTTGGTCCGCAATATCAACATGCTGCCAACAGAAATCCAAATTGGTCTCGACATAATCGTCCTGCAGCTAGGGTTAAAACTTATACTAAAGAAGAAGCTGCGGCAATCGCTTTACTTTTAGGCATTGATTTCAATAAAAGCAAGTTTGATTTAGAAGAGTTTTGGATGGGAGTAAATACAGAGCTGGAACATGGAAAAATAGCCAGCCAAACAAATGTTACTGGCGATGATCCTATTATTACTGGAAAAATTGCATTGGCTCATCTTAACGAATTTCCTGATTACTACAAAAGATTAAAGATCCTTGAGGCTCAAGCAAAAGCCTATTGGAACAAATGATTGAATAGTCTTTTGTTAATTCCTTGATGTAATAGTTACGTTGGATCTGGTCAGAGAATGGAATCAACAATGTGACTTTCTAGGAGAAAAAACCACATAATTCACTTGAGTTCATCTTAACTAACGGAAGCTAGAAAGAACTAAATGAAAACTAGCGCTTGGACCTAAATCCAAGCGTTGATAGATGTAGTAAACACTAGTTTTCCGGTTACATAATAAACCAATAAAGATTTTTCCTTATTAATTCTTATGGTATTTGTTTGTGGATCCACTGCTGCCCCATGATTCACAATCTGCCATATGTAAACTTCATAAATTTAAGCAATTAGGTCAAAATACATATAATATCCTTCATTATTTTGGTAAATAAAATACAACTGGGGAGCTAATAACATGAAACACAAAGTATTGTGCTGTATCTTTGCTTTGTTAATGGGGACTGGACTGCCGTCTTTGGCTGAAGATAATCCACTATCAGCTAAGGAATCTGTAGTAAAAGAAAGAACATACATATACCCTGAAAATAAAGAAAAGGTATTTACTGAAACGATCGATCAATTTTATGAGGCATTAAGGCGTAGGAGTTATCCTGTGCATCAGGAATATTACAATAAGCATTATGCTTTTTACAAGAAACATAAGAACAAACTTGGAAACATGGATAGTGCTCTTTTTAAAGACATGCCCGATGCATCCGTAAATTTCAGAAAAAAGATGCTGTTTCATGAGGTAGAAAAATTTTATTATATAACTTGGGATGGTAATGGAATGCTGACCTCCTACCCAGATATACAAATGAAATATAATCAAGCCATCAGTCCAAATCGCCAAGTATACTTTTTCTACTCATTCAAAGACACAGACAAAGAATTTAAAGGAAGATGCTCAGTATATGACGTAGAAACCAAACAACTCATTGCTGGTGGAGAATCTATCATTAATAGGAAAATGCCCAGATATGCATCCAATTGTAGATAACTATTACAAACAGTTAGATATTGCAGTAGAGTCACCGTAGAAAGTTCTCTTAGGGGCAACAGGAATTTTTACGTGCAAAAAAGCACAACTAGTAGACTGAGCTAATTGTGCCTTTGATGTTTTCCAGGCACCCATAAGGGTTTGATCCGATGATCTTTGACTTTCCACTTTTGGTTACATTTTCTCGTCAACAGACTTTAGAAAAGTAAAACACATATTATTCCGTTTCGCACTGATTACTTTCAATCGTTTTTATGATTTTAGCAGGTACACCACCTACAATTACATTCGCTGGTACATCCTTAGTAACAACGGCCCCTGCCGCAATGATGGCTCCGTCACCAATCGTTACACCAGGTACTACGGTAGCATTTGCGCCAATCCAGACATTTGCTCCTATCACAATAGGAGCAGGATACAAGGTGCTGCGTTTTCTCGGATTAATATCGTGATTAAGAGTAGCCAACACCACATTGTGCCCAATCAGAACACCATCACCAATTGTAATACCGCCCTGGTCCTGAAAACGACAACCTGAATTAATAAAGACATTCCTTCCCACATTGATGTTTTTCCCGCAGTCTGAATAAAATGGAGGAAACAGCGCGAATGTAGAATCTACTGGCTTTCCAATTAGCGCGGCAAACAATTCCCTGACTTTTTCTGGAGAATGGTACTGTCCATTCAGTTCAGCCGTAATCTTTAATGCTTCCTGTGATAAATCGTGCATCAATTTGTGTAATTCCGAGCTCCCTTCAACAGTTTCACCACGGTTCAAATGTGCTAAAAAATCATGTATGTCCAACCTTATCATCCTTTCAAAATGACTGTATTACCTCTTCAACCACAAGCTCATGACTTATTGGGTATATGAATCAATCAGTTATCCTATCCTTTAATCTATACCTATCTTTCTCTTACAAAGTAATATTAATTCCTAGAGTTAACTCTAGGTCAAGCAATAAATGTTCCTTCTATACAGGACACAAAGATATTTAGACTACCCCTTCGGTTGAACAACAGAAAGTATTAAATTTCTTTTTCCATCAAAACATTTGTAGTTTGATACCCTAATTTTTCATATAATCCTCTTGCTACTTTGTTATGACCAAATACGTGCAGACCTATATTATTCATTCCAAGTTTCTGCCCAACATCCTCTATTTGCTTCATGGCTTCCTTGCCATATCCAAATCCTTGGTACTCTTGTTCAATAGCAATATCATAAATATATCCCTTTTTTTCAGATAACCGAGCAAGCCAGATAACTCCAATGGCCTTGTCTTCATTTACAATACTGTATAAGAAATTATTCTCAGTTTTCTCACCGTTTGGCAATAGCCTTCCGTATTCCTCTTGCGCTTTACAAACAGATTCTTCCTCATTCCAATTTCCTGCTAACACTTTTTCTTCCGCATAGGTTTTAATTGCTGTAGAAATATATTTTTGATATTCAACCGAATTCATTAATACTAATTTAATCATTGATTTTCTCCCTTAGTAACTTTTATAAAATAGCAATGCTCTTGGTCACACGAACCATCTTGTGACCACTTTACCTTTATCCTCCACCTGTTTTGGTCACACGAACCATTCTTGTAACCACTTTTCCTTTATCCTCCACCTGTTTTGGTCACACGAACCATTCTTGTAACCACTTTTCCTATACCCTTCACCTGTTTTGGACACATGACCCTTTCTTGTGACTACTTTCCCTTTATCCTCCACCTGTTTTGGTCACATGAACCATTTTTGTAACCACACTACCTGTATTGTTAATTGAACAAAAAGGTTGCCTAAATCAAAGCTCTCATCTAAACTCTTGCCCCGTTAATTCAATTTAATCATTATTTACTAAGAACGCACTGGTGAAATAAGATGAAGATACGAAGAATGATCAATCGGTTCAATTAATACTGGCCTCATAGCCCCTCCAAAACTTAAACGTATTTCTTCTTCTTTAATTACTTTTAAGGCATCTATTAAAAAATTCCCATCAAGTGAAATGCGTAAATCAGTTTCACCTTTAATCGTTTTAATCTGTTGTGTTTCTTCAATTCTACCTATTTCGGATGAGTTAGAGGAAATTTTTAACCTTGTGCCATTATTATTGATTTCTAAATGTACATTGTTATGTTTCCATTCACTTGCAAAAAGACAAGCCCGATCAATCCCCATTAATAGTTGATTGGTATCGACCGTAATGATGGTCTTCGGATTAGTCGGCAATAATCCCGTAATGTTAGGATAATTCCCTTCAATTAACCTTGAAAAAAGTGAGATACTATTTGTTTTAAATACCATATAGCTGTCTGTTACAAATATATGTATGAAGCCACTATCATTATTTAGTAATTTGGAAAGCTCATTTAAGCTTGTACTTGGAACAATGAAAGAACCATTGATACTTGATTCTAATGCGAGTTCTCTTAACGCTAGGCGCTGGGAATTAGTGGAAACACACGTAAGGCGGTTTTCTTTAAAGGACATATTTACGCCTGTTAAAACAGGCCTAGACTCACTCTTTGAGACCGCAAAAGTAGTTTGTTTAATTATTTCAATTAATTCAATACTGGAGATTTTAGTGAAATGAGCTTCATCAATTTGTGGAAGATTTGGGTACTCTTCAGAATGAAAACCGTACAGGTTCGTTACAATTTCATCGGATTGAATGGTAACAAATTGTTTTTCATTTACTCTTAAATGTACTTTAGCTGGTAATTTCTTAACAATTTCATATAAATATTTAGCGGAAATAACAACACTACCTGTCTCATAAACTTCCAATATGGTAACTCCTTCACTCGTTAAAGGAATTACTTTTTCAATAACAATATCAGAGTTGCTGCCGATCAGGATTAAGCAATTATGATTAGCAATGATCTTAATTCCTGACAAAATAGGAAAAGGTGTTTTTAAAGATGCTGCTCTATTAACATCTGAAATTGCCTTGGTAAAACATTCATGATCAATAATAAATTCCATAAAAAAAGTCCACCTCATTATTATCGTTAGTGAACTAATTCGACAAAATACCTAATAATTCCTGTTATCTTAATCAACACTGCCAGGTTACTTAATAAAGTTCAAAAATTAGTTTATCTTTTTTTATTTTTACTAATGTTCTCGTTACCACGTTTAAAGTTTCCTGTTATTTTAGCTAACAATAACTGGACTTCTGTTATATTATCTTCAACTTCTCGAATTCTTGCGATAAGCCGTTCAGCCTAACAATCCTTTATCATTTTAATTTGTTTACCATTGTAATAGATTACAACACTCCCATTTTTCGTTGATTGATACGAGAATGGCTCTTCACTCAATCTATTTCGTTTATCGATTTCGCTCACAACATCCTCTCCTTCACTCTAGTTTCAAACATTATATACAAAAACAAACACTATTTATTCCACTCCGCCCTGGTCCTGAAAATGACATCCTTTATTAATGAAAACATTCTTACCTACAGAGATGTTTTTCCCACAATCTAAATAAAAAGAATAAAAATGGATGGGGAAGGACCAGAAGAGCCGACCCCACGGTTTTACACGTTTTTAATCTCCACCCCCGCCACAGCTTGAGCAGGAGCTGCTGCAGGACGAGGTAGAATTACATGAGCTTCCCGATCCGCAACTTGTACAACTTGATGAAGAGGTGCTGCTTATTTTCATGTAACTCGAAAATTCTTCATAATGAAAATAAGAAACAGATAAAAAAGGAACGAGCATTGCATTGTAATCTTTCCGATCTTTACTTTTTTTCATTTTGTCTTGTACGACGCCTTTATCATAATCCTTCACACCATTCGCTGTTTTTTTCATGGAAGAGATCAGCGTGAGTACAGTAGACATATATTTGGAATCACTTTTAAAATATAAATCTATAAGTTGGTTTTCTGGTAAACTTCTAAATTCATCAATAATCTTTGGATGTACAGGGTACCTAAAGAACCCCTTATAAAGATGGATATTCTCTTTTCTGATGATAAAAAGCTCCGAATAGACCCAATCAAAAAAACCTCGCAAATCAGGATCAGACAACTCTTTTACATTTGGACTGTGATGAAGAAAACTACCTAAATATTTTTTAGAAAAATCACCATACTCACGGGTAAACATGAGCATCTGATGCCATAGTTCATCGACTTTTTCGCTAAACATGGGAGACTCTTTTAAAAGAGAAGTCAAAATAAAGTAGCGTTTTAAATCTAGCAGGCGCCACTTGTACTCATTCTCCTTTAACTTGATTTCTTTATTGACCCTTTCTTCTACGTTTTTCATATAACTTTCACTAAGGGAATGTTCAAGGTTATCACATAGTTTTTTCAACCCCTTTAGTGGTTTGATCTCGACTGATTTTGGAGTTAAACCAAAACTAAATGAGAGTTTTTTACTTAAAAATAAAATAAACCAAATCACAACTGCAAACAGGACTAACCATGCCATCGAATTACCCCTTCCTAATAGCATACCTTTTAATAGCTCTTAATCGAAAAATAAAACAACTGCTTTTATTAATAAAGAAAAAAAGTGGAATCCGGTACTAGTAAACTCTCTACAATAAATCAATCTCACATTATTATTACGATTTTCATTGTGGAAAGTTCCATATTTTTTTTTCATTTAAAATACAAACCGGTAGTAACTCGGTCAATTGACTATTCTAACCAATGGTGTAATAATTTGTATGTATTTTTCTCAAAAACTAATAGAATGTTGGTGTATTTGAAATGGATTTTATTAAAGTTATAGAAGGCAAGAATAGCTGGAAACGATATTTATCTTCATTTATTGTAATTATTGTGTTTATCATTTTTGGAGCGCTGCCTTATCTCATCATAAGTGACTGGGTCGTTAATACCGATGAAAACCCAAATACATATTATGATTTTGAAAATGAAGATTATGTGGGAATTAACCCGTTACTTTATTTTGCTTTGATGAATTCACAATTTATATTTTGGCTTTTGGGCATTATTATTGCGATTCGTTTTATTCATAAACGCAAATTGATATCGCTCATTACGCCCAATAGAAAAATAGATTGGAAGAGATTAGGCTTTGGATTTATTACTTTTTTTTGTATCTTGGGGCTTACCTCTATCATCGATTTTCTGTTAAACCCTGGGGATTACTTTTTGAACGATATCAAGATCTCTGAGTTTTTGTTATTATTCGTACTCGTATTGCTATTGACTCCTCTTCAGACAACCTGTGAGGAATTATTTTTCAGAGGATACCTCTTACAGTTTTTCGGCAAGTGGATACGCATTCCATTTCTTTTATCTCTTATAGTAGGATTCATTTTTGGCGCGCTTCATTTCGCCAATCCTGAGATGGGGTATTCACCCATTTTGGTTGGCGCGGATTACTTATTAACAGGTTTCATTTGGTGTTATATCAGTGTCAAAACGAACAGTGCCGAATTGTCAATTGGAGCGCACGCGGCAAATAATATGCTGTTAGGGTGGTTCATCACGATGGATGACTCTGCCTTAGGGAACATTCCCTCCTTATTTGTGGTCAAAAATATCGATCCGGCCATTTCACTTATGTGGACCATTGTTTCTCTTGGAATTTTCTTATTTATTTCTTTAAGGAAATACAAATTTACCAGACATTAAAAAAGATGCCAGGCACCTTACTAAATTATTGAAGGTAACTGGCATCTTTTTTCGTATACCGCAGGGACGGTTCTGATGGCTTTTTCCTATGTCCAGGGTATTGATTTTCAATTCCTGCCACTTCCAATTTGATGAATTTCTAATGACTAACTAAGCGCCAAACTGTTTTAAATGATGATCAAGGTGCTTGTAAATTCCTTTTCCCCATTGTTCGCTACTAAGTTTACCGAAAAAAGGATGTGGCTGAATCTTACACTTCTCTGGACCATTATTTTGGAAAGTAATAATTTTTTGTTTCAATTTATTCTTCTCTTTTTCAAATTCTTTTTCAGCAACAATCAAAATCGTCGGAATTGTAGACATATTTTTGGCTAATGGCTTGTCGTTATAAAAGATTGGTTTCACAAAGTTTCCTATTAATCTTCCTAACCAATCTCTCGCAGGAAAAGAATTTCCCATGGCAATGTCTTGAAAGGATGAGCAATGTGCCAGCATTTGGGCAACATCCATTTTACCCCAGTGCGGTTTTGCATTTGGATTTAATTTGTCAATACGGTTTAAAATTTCCTCTGAATGCAATTGATTAAAAATATTTTTCATTTGTACACCTCTCTTTACAAATTTGCTTTACATTAAGAATGAATGTAATCATTCACTTAAATTATGTATTAGACTGATCCTAAAAATGATCCAGCCAGGTTTTATTACCGGGACTATATAATTCATAGAAGCTTCCAAAAGAGGGGCATTATTACTTGAAAAAACCCGAAAGCAGCGGCAGCAGGGTTTTTGCTTTAACCATGTGGTCTTGGCCAGTAAGTTGTACAAACTTTGCGTTGGGAATTGCCTTCGTTAGTTGACGGCCGACATCATGTATTGAGGATGGACTTTTTTCGCCAACGATAATTTGCGTTGGTACGGAAATTTGAGTAGCTCGTTCAATGGGAGGCAAGTCCTGAGTAAGAACAATATCATAGGCAAGGGTTGGAGCTAGTGCTTTCATAGTTTTCCAGCCGGGAAATAGGGGCAATAGCAAAACAAATACTTTTGGCATCCCAATACCTTTTAAAAAGCAGCTCATTGCCTCTCCATTTTTACCGTTATCGAGAAGTTTGTGTATTTTTTGGCTTAATTGATTGTATTCGAACTTTCTTTCCTCGTCATGCACATATGGCGCATCGTACATCATTACTTTTTGAACTTTGCTTCCAAGTCGAAGCGCAGCCTCAAGTGCTAGCACGGCACCCGAAGAATGACCATATAAAAACGCCGTTCCGCCTGCTGAATCAATCATGGCTTCGATATCTTCGATTTCACGTTCAATCGTATAAGGAAGTGTGTTGCCACTATCTCCTCGTCCACGGCGGTCGTAATTGAAAACAGTAAATTCATTGGCAAATATTTTGGCATCTTGCACTATTGGCTTAAATGAGCGGTGGCAGCTCGCTCCCGTTATGTAAATAAGCGCCGGACCATTACCGTAGACATCGTACGCTAAAGTTGTACCGTCTTTTGACTGGGTTGTTTTCATATAAATCTCCTTTTTCTCGAAAATGTATGAATTTTACTTCTACACATCCACATCCATGTTAATAAACATACTGCCAATAAATACATTAAATGCCATAAAGACTTCACCATCTATTAAATTTCCTGTATTAATTCAACAATTTGACCTGTTTGCAGCTTTACCATGAGAATCGTCTCCAAGGATTTATTTCCATATATAGGAAAATCCGCAGGAACCGTCCCCATGGTACCCTGTTAATATTTTCTTGCGTAATAAACCATATTTAAAAATACTACTGTTATATAAAGCGATAAAAGCGTGGTTAATAGATGATAGGCTGATATATTTATTATATTTAAATATGGGTTAACAAATATTAATGAGACAGAAATTATTCCTAACATCCAAAAATAACTCATGTAAATTCCACGTTCTCTTATTTTTTGTGCACGTTCATCTTTTGCAGCAAAATGATCCGATAAGTAGGCTAAAGAAAAGCTCATAATGGCTATGGCAATTAGCATTAACCCTTCTGGAAATTTGCCAATTGAAATATACGCCCAATTAACAACTATGGCATTCAAAAACATAATGACACCCAAAAACAGAAAGATTAATTTATTTTTCCTCATTTACTTCTCCCCCTCATAAATAAAGATATCTTCAATTTGGCAATTAAAGATTTTAGCTAGCTTAAACGCTAAAATAATCGATGGATTATAGCGTTCTCTTTCTAGTGAAATAATGGTTTGTCGTGATACTTCTAACTGTTCAGCCAGCTGATCTTGGGTTAAATCATTTTTAGCACGTAACTCTTTTATCCTATTCTTCATTAGTCCACCCACTTAATGTACAGTTAACTTTACGTCAAGTTTACTTTACATCCGTTTTAAAAGTCAAGTTCGCTTTACATCGAATTTGACTTTACCCTTTAAAATAAAAATAGTGCCAACTTCTCAATTAGAAATTGGCACTACGTTTTTTCACTTTGGATTATCGTGACACTTTTGGCGGTTGACACACGTCACATTTACGTTGATTATTATTTTTAAATTTCGTAAATGTTTTTTCAAAGTTGTTACCACATTTACATGTAAATAATAAATTTTGAGAGAAACCATGATATTCCGTCGTTAACAACTTACTTTCCGAATTGTTCTCAACAAATGCTTTAATTTTATCAATCGTCCATCGTTTATGCATTCTCTTACACCTCCATATTTGATTGCTATTCGGAGGCTTTTCTTGGCATCCGTTAACTAGAAGTAGTAATTATTCTAAGCTACTCATTATAACATGAGCTGTCAATGATGTATTCATAGGATTATCTGTGTTAAGACCCAAAAAAGATGGTTAATAAAATTGCACACTATCCCCTTCTTTGATTTGGTTCTTTTCAAACCAGCCAAGATTGACTTCGAGGGCATAGTAATAAGATAGTTCCGGATCATAAGTTGGACATTCATCCTCGTAACAAGGCTCCATATCTAATATTCTTTGAATTTTCCCATCTAGATTAAGAAACGCAATCGATAAGGGAATGAAGGTATTTTTCATCCAAAAACCACCATATGTTTTTACCGGGTACACAAATAACATCCCTTCGTTTTCTGGTAGTTTTTCAACAAACATCAAGCCTTTTTCTCTTTTCTTTGGAGTATCTGCTACTTGGACGGTTAATTTTATGCTTCTATTTCCACTGATTACTTTAATCTTTTTAGTTTGAAGTCTACCTGCTTTCTTTTGACGAAATAGAAAACCGATTAAATTAAATCTAGGTTTCAACTAACTCACTCTCCATTTTTTCCTTTCAATAATAAGGAAAAACAAGAATAACTCCTGTTTATTAGAGTATACAAAAAGAAACACATCGGATTGGTACTTCCACATGTGTTTCCTTTTTATTACCATTTATTTACTTTTGATATTTATTTAGTTTGGAAGTAATGGATACTGGCTTTCTTTCCTGTTTGATTAATTTTAAGTTAGATGCCCAACGAATTCCTGACTCGTAATTTTGGGTATTTTCTTTCTTTACTAGGTTTTGTAATCGTTCTTTATTCTTTTCTATGGATTCCTCTACAGAGAGCATCCGGCGTGTTGGGAACGATAATCCAGCCAGGATGGTTGTGACCGTTGGATCTGATTCTGAAATATAGGTTCCTTCGAATAATTGCAGCGGTTCCCCTACTCTCTCAAAGATTGATGGTACGTTAATCAGCTTTGAGATGTTCTCTGGTCCCTCATAAATCAGTCCAGCCCGAATGACCCCTTGTGATTCAACAGGACAGAATATCGAGTTCTCCCATGAAACCTGGACTTTCTTTGAAACCTCTGAGGTATTTTTCGCTTCCGTTATCGGAGCGGAAGAAATAATCGTTACCCCTCTAGATCCAAGGATATTCATTAAGTCTGTCTCGTCAAAATTGCCAAAGAAGGAGCTTTTCTTGGTTATTTTCAGTAGATGGTTAATGGCCTCCACGGCTTGAAGATTAGCAGATAGATAAATTTCGTGTTTACTAGATTGCGGTTTCAGTTTTCGCATTTGGTCATTGTCGACGAGGAAGACAGAAGAAATGCCTTCTATATTGGAAAGTTCTTCGATGCACTCCGCGGTATTGATGCGATTTCCCGCCAATACATTTCGTTCAGGAATAACCGCGATCGCCCCAACCTTAACGCCTGGCAGCTGGTCAATTAACAGATCAATCAACATTGGACTCATCCCAGACCCCGTGCCGCCATCCGTTGAAAAAGCCACTAATAGAATTTTGATGTTTTTAAAGGAGCTGTTAACAAAATCAATAATCTCCTTATAGTTTTCTTGAAGGGCACGTAATCCTAAAGAACGATCCTGACCGGCCCCATTGTATCCTGGAACAAAAAACTTTTTTTCTACCCTCGTATTTACAACACCATCACGTTGATTTGTATTAATGAGAGCTGTTGGAAAATTCAAGGCTGATGCAATTTCTGCTATATTTCCACCTGCTTGACCGACGCCTAAGATTCCAATTGATTTCACGAAACACGCCTCCTTAGTAAGCTAATGATCTAAGTTGTACAAATTAGAAGAATTTTTCACCAAATCATGGAGTTGGAAAAAACAATCCTTATACCATTTTTACTATTTAAAAGGGAAGATTATGACCAAAATCGGTCTCTGACCTTATCGTGTGGCTGTGACTGGAATATGCAAGTAAAAAAACGTGAGAATATTGATATCCTCACGCCCTTCTTGGTTATAGCATAATGAATTAAATGTGTATCATAGCCTTACTAATGTACTTATATAGCTTTTCATCTACCCCAAATTGGATTGGATTGTTTGGATTTTCTGCATGGTAACGTTCAGCTGCCTTAACAATCTCAGCGTCACCACTAGTAAACGTATTGATTAGTTCCTGCCAACGTTTAGCTAATTGTACGACTGCAGGGGCTTCAGGCGGTGAATTTTTCTCTAATTCCAAACGGATGGCTGCAATTAAGTCAATCCACCCATTTTCTATTTTCCTTTTTTCTTCTAAGCTAAATTTGTCTGTTTGATTTTTCAATTTCTCTAATTGTTCTTTTGTAAAATATTGTTCACTCATATTAATCACCTCAATTAATTTAATAAATTGTTCCGCTAGAACCTCCTGTTGAGTTGTTAGCAGCTGATACACTCCTTCTAGCCTTTTGTATAACTGTTCTTGTACTTCCATTTGTTTCTTCACAGTTTCTAACTGGATTTTTATTACTTCCATTGGATTAAATTGGGGATTTTCAATCGTCTCTTTAATTTCTTCTAAAGAAAAACCCAATTGTTTGAGTGATAGGATTTGTTGTAACTTCTCAATATCCTCTTCTGTATAAATTCTATGTCCCGATTCCGTAACCTCAGATGAAGAAAATAATCCAATCTGGTCATAGTGGTGGAGAGTACGGACCGTTAGTCCAGTTTGTTTGGCCAATTCCCCTATTTTCCAAATTCTATTAATGAATATCCCCTCATTTCATACGATTGATTTTGCCGGCATGTTTACTATACAACCTGACGTAACGTTAGGTTCAAGTGTTTTCTCATATTTTTTTTCACCGTTACTCTTATATTTCTTCGTAAGGAATCCATATCTATTTTATTTGAATCTGATCCTATATTGTTTTTAATTCAAACACCGATTAATTGGACAAGATATACGAAACTTTTTCGATGGCAACCTTGTAAAGCCAGGATTTAAATGCCTTAGAATGAATACCATCGATATGTAGAAAACCACGATATAGGGATTCTTGGACAATTTCTTTTGCATCTTCTGGATTATCCCCCATCGAGCAAAGATTTTTGATATACATCGTTAGACAATCTGGTTATTTCTTCATTGGTGGGCTTACTCATTTCTTCATCTCCTTTTACAACTACAAAAACGAATGATTTCAATTTCATTTCTTTCACCAAACCAAAGTTGAGCAAAATCAGTAAATTTGGCCCGTACAATGCCTGAAACTTCTTCTGCTTGAAGTGTAAAGTCATCAAAGGTATTTTCCGCAACAACCTGTTTTTAAAGTAAAACCCCCATTAGTTCAAGTATATAATTTCTCATAGTCTGCTGGACATTTATTAGCTGATGAAAACGTTATTGATGGAGTAAGAGAAATAAAAGAAGAAATAGGAATAAATGTAGATTTCGAGGATTTAATTCAACTAGGTATTATTAATTATTACGTTGTCAAAGAAAATTTCATTGATAAAGAATTTGCAAATGTTTTTTTATATAAGTGTTGAAATTAAATATTTTATAATCCCCAGTATCAGATGAGAATTTTAAAATATTACCATCCATTGGAATTCCTTCGAAATAAGCCCCCATACAACCTGTGGTACATCGATGTCCCGACAGAAGAATATTAAGTTCTTTTCTACCATATTTATTTTCAAGTTCACCCATAAAGTTGGATACTCTTTTACGAAACTTTTTGGTTCTTCAACACTTTATATACACTGGAATCTGGTAGATACCCTGTCATCTTCACTTCGCTTATAAGTAATCTATCAGTATCTTTTATTAAAGCACCCTTTATCTTAATAAAACCCTAAATGAAGAAAAAAAAACAAGTGATAAGACCAGTAATTAAATAACTAGTATAACCTATAAGTTTAAATTTTCTTTTTGTTCCCGCTTTGTCCAACAAAAACTTAATATAGTCATAAACAAACCAAAGACTAACAATAAGCACAATACCAAAGACAATGTTAGTATTCGATAATTGACTGAAAACAAAAACTGTTAAAATAGCAAATCCTATATTAAATATTATTGCTCTAGCCAAAGATTTATTATCATTCATAAATTATTGCCCCCCTTTTAACATTTTTTCATTATTTCTTGCTCAACTAACCTGCATCTTTAGCTCAATTAAAAACGCTACCCTCTGCAATGTCTTTTTTTGAACTCTTGCACCCGTTGGTTTAAGTACAACGTTTCACAATCTTTTGTTTAAAAAAGGAGATGGCTACATTTCAATGAACAAACACTTAATTCAAGAACATATCCTTCACCCAAACAATTCCCATAAATATTAGCCACGTCACCACAGGAAGTGCCAAACTTTTAATTGCTTCCAACCATTTGTACTGTTGTTTACGTCGTTTCATTATTCTATCAGTAATAAAAAATAACATAGCTGCCCCAAGACTTAACCAAATCAATATTAAACCGAAAACAATATGCAATAGACCTGAAACGATTGATTCTACCTTTTTTTCTTTGGTTTTTATTGATATAAAATCTCCAACCTTGTCACTAATAATTGATGTAATAACACCATAAATTAAAATTGCTGGCAAGCTATACATCATATAAAATGGGATAATCGAAATAGATGCAAAGAAATATTCGTGTATTGAACTAATACTTATATCACCAAAAAGATTAGGAAATATAAATCCTAAAATAATTGCAAAGATAGTTCCAGAAACAGATGCAGACATTATTTTTCTTTGTAAAATTCCAATTCTCTCCTTTCTTACAAATTTTCTATATTTTAACATATAAATAGTATAAATTTTTCTTTTTCTTAAACTAACCTTCCCGTTACTTTAATAAGAAAAATGCGACCCATCACTTATGAGGAATCGCACCCGTTCGCTTAACAAGGGCTTTCCACTTTAATTCTCACTATCTTTGATTTCAATCTTTAACCCTTTGATTTTTGGTGGATCTGATTCGAGAATAGGTCCACCATACCAAACTGATACATTCTGACCTACTTCTAATTCGTCTAACATTGTTTCCTCATCTACTCCTACGTGTATTAACGTACCTGTATCAAACATTTGGTGATCCTTTGTCACCTCAAGTAAAAAGCCCCTGTTAGATGTCTGTTTTTTAACGTAACCCTCAACACCAGGACCAGTAATTTCCGCACTGTTGGCTACCTTATCATCATAGCCCTTTTTAGTATCATTGCTATCAGTGTTTGAGCACCCTACAAACATAATTAAAAGGCTAGCTATCACTAACCATTTCCCTTATTCTAGCATATTATCTTTATTAATTTCTCCCAAATAAAGGGGAAATCCTTCTTCAATTAATCTTATCGGAATGGATAAGAGAATTGTAAAGCACATTTTTGAAATCGCTGGTAAACCTAAAGAACCGAAGATTATCCGTCTGTCAATTTAACGGAGCATAATAGAGATGACCCTGATCCATAATACTCAGGTGACTTTGAAGAAACCTATTGGCTTGTTTCAGAAGGCTGTCTTGCATTGTTAGAAAAAATACTCAGTGAGCAAAACTTAAGCTAAAAAAATATCCCACCAATCATAAGATTGTGGGATATTTTTCTAAACTTTTTCACATGCCTCTAATAACTTCTCTGTCTCTTGTATTAATGTAATCATCTCATTCCAGGAATTTTGAGTATTTAATTCCTGTGAATGTGCTAGATTGTTGCGAAGAATCTCTAATTTCTTGAAGAAATCCTTCCCTTTACTTTTTGATTCAATTCCCAAAAGCTCCCTTAAAGGCTGCTCGTTTAAGACGATGTCCCTTTTATCACAAAGCTGCAGGCAATCACTAAGTTCAATACCTTCATTTCGAGCTTTTCTTTGTAAAAATAACTCCTCAGCCTGTTCTAATCGTTTGTCACTTAAGTGAATTTTCCAGCTATCACCATCAAAATACTGACGAATGATTCGGTAGAGATGCATTTCTACTAGTGAAATCACTCCAAATAAAAGCATTCGTATCGGTGGTTTCTGAAGGTCGGCTAGCGTTACTACTTTGGTAATCCGGTTCCCTTCAATAATGAAAAGTCTATCAGTGTCTTTAAAAATAAATAGAGTTTGAAGCAGTGGTGTGGAATCTGAAACGAGGTCGGAAGGGCTAAAGCTGCGGAAATATTTCTTACAAGTTCCTTCCCTCAAATCATCTCTTAGGATATAACCTATAACCATACCCTTCTCTTCAACTCCGATAACATCGTAGTCTTTTAACACCATTTGGTCTTTTATCTGCAGAGCTTGATCTCCCACATTGCATGTTGCTAAAACCTCTGAAATGCTGTTAACACTTATATTCTTTTCAAATAATGAACGAAGACTTCTATATGTACTGACATAATCACGCTGTTGTACTGGGATGAATTCCATACATACCTCCATCTACTATTGCTTCACATGATACAAATCTTAATACATCTATATTAACTTTCAGAATTGATTTTTCAAATCGATTTAACACCATTGTATGAATTCCAAATTGTAAAGCGATTAATGAAAAAAATTGATTTGAGAAAAAGTATATGAGATGTCTTCAAGGAGATGAACCGGGGCATCAGGTTACGGTAGGATAAGGTCTCTTATTTTGAAGATAAACCCCTCCCTACTTTAATTATAACAGATAAAATAGGGGTAAAATAGACTGTTTATACATAATTACTACTGCTAAAATGCAATAGAACTTAAAAAAGATATGGTGGAGGTAGTTGGTCGTAATCCGTTCTAATTTAATGTTAGGAGAGATGTAGATGAGTGCTTTGGTTCTCAGCTTTAAGGAAATGGAAAACACACAGCTTTCGCTCGTGGGCGGAAAAGGATTAAATTTAGGGGAATTATCAAAAATTCAAGGGATACACGTTCCAGAAGGATTTTGTGTAACAACTATAGGCTATCAGAAGGCTATCAAACAAAACGTAATGTTCCATGCACTGTTGGAACAACTTAAACAGCTAAATGTCGAAAATCAGGAACAAATCAGAGAGGTCAGCAGGAAGATTCGGCAAGTACTTATGGAAGTAGAAATTCCTACTGATGTTGTGCAAGCAGTTACTCACTATTTCTCCCGATTTGGTGATGAACATGCTTATGCCGTCCGTTCGAGTGCCACAGCTGAAGATTTACCACATGCCTCTTTTGCCGGACAGCAAGACACCTACTTAAATATCATCGGAAAAGAAGCAATCTTGCAGCATATCAGCAAATGCTGGGCTTCCCTATTTACGGATCGCGCGGTCATCTACCGTATGCAAAACGGATTTGACCACACTCAGGTTTCTTTATCCGTTATCGTTCAAAGAATGGTTTTCCCTCAAGCATCAGGTGTACTATTTACCGCTGACCCGATTACTTCAAACCGAAAACTCCTATCCATCGATGCCAGCTTTGGCCTTGGAGAAGCAGTGGTCTCTGGTCTGGTCTCTCCCGATTGTTACAAAGTACAGGAAGATACAATCGTCGATAAAAGGATCTCAGCCAAAAAGCTCGCTATCAATGGATTAAAAGAAGGCGGAACAGAGACAAAGCAAATCGCCCCTGATCAGCAAAAGACTCAAACACTTACGGATCAACAAATTTTACAACTAGCACACATCGGAAGAGAAATTGAAGCTTATTTTGACTCTCCACAGGATATTGAATGGTGCTTGGTTGATGAAACCTTTTATATCGTCCAGAGCCGTCCCATTACTACGTTATACCCCATTCCCAAAGCAAATGATCAAGAAAATCACGTCTATGTATCTGTTGGCCATCAACAAATGATGACCGACTCTATGAGTCCATTGGGATTGTCCTTTTACCTGTTAACGACACCTGCACCTATGCGTACCGCTGGTGGAAGGCTGTTTGTGGATGTCACACCTATGCTGGCTTCTCCTGTCAGTAGAGAAATGCTCATAAAAACGATAGGCCAATCCGAACCGCTTATAAAAGACGCACTCCTGACCGTTATAGAACGAGGCGATTTTATAAAACCAATACCACATGATGGAAAAGCAACGGGTCCCGGCAGAAGCCATACAAATGCGCCCGCTGAAATCGACAATGATCCATCCATCGTATCGGATTTGATCAAGAATAATCAAACATCGATACAAGAGTTAAAACAAAACATACAAACGAAATCGGGCTCAGATTTATTTGATTTTATTCTAGAAGATATCCAGCAATTAAAAAAGATCCTATTTGACCCACGAAGTTCGGCTGCAATCATGGCTGCTTTTCAAGCCACTTCATGGATCAATGAAAAGATGAACGAGTGGTTAGGTGAAAAAAACGCAGCAGACACACTTTCTCTATCGGTGCCAAATAATATTACTTCGGAAATGGGTCTGGCGCTTTTGGATGTTGCCGATGTGATTCGCCCTTATCCTGAAGTAATTGAATATTTACAAAAGGTAAAAGACGAACACTTTTTGGATGACCTGGTTACATTTGAAGGTGGACAGGAAAGCCAAGACGCAATCATAGCCTATCTGAACAAATACGGAATGAGATGTGCAGGAGAAATCGATCTGGCGAAACCACGCTGGATTGAAAGACCCACTAC
This sequence comes from Neobacillus niacini, assembly GCF_019749295.1. GTDB lineage: Bacteria > Bacillota > Bacilli > Bacillales > Cytobacillaceae > Neobacillus > Neobacillus niacini_D. The sequence goes on along the minus strand of NZ_JACWFG010000013.1, from coordinate 116,269 downwards.
TCTTGTCCCCATGATACTAGGAAACATCAAAACCTATGAGCCGGGTGCTGCCAAGCGGAAATTTGAGCAAGGCCAGCATGCTGCTTTGAAAAAAGAGCAAGAATTGTTAGAGCGATTGAAGCAATTACCAGATGGTGAACAAAAAGCTGAAGAGACAAAACGAATGATTAGCACCCTACGGACTTTCATAGGTTATCGCGAATATCCAAAATACGGCATGATTAATCGCTACTTCGTATATAAGCAAGCTTTACTAAAAGAAGCACAACAACTTGTACAGAACAATCTTATTTCTGAAAAAGAAGATATCTTCTATCTCACGTTTGAAGAGCTTCACAATGTCGTACGTACGAACAAACTGGATTACCAGGTAATCAGCAAACGAAAAGACGATTACAAATATTTTGAAAAACTTACTCCCCCACGAGTTATCACATCTGATGGTGAAATTATTACGGGTCAGTACAAACGAGAAAATCTTCCAGCACAGGCGATCCCAGGTCTGGCTGTTTCATCGGGAGTAATAGAGGGTCGGGCACGTGTCATTTTAAACAAGGAGGATGCTGATTTTGAAGAGGGAGATATCTTAGTCACTGCCTTTACCGACCCTGGCTGGACACCATTATTTGTCTCTATAAAAGGTCTCGTCACCGAAGTGGGCGGTCTGATGACACATGGAGCCGTTATCGCACGTGAATATGGCTTACCAGCAGTTGTTGGAGTCGAAAATGCGACCAAACTGATAAAAGATGGACAGCGAATTCGCGTGCATGGGACAGAGGGTTTTATAGAATTATTGTAATGGCTGAATAAGTCTAGTAAAAAGCAGCACCGCTCCTGTGGTTATCAAGAGCGGTACTGCTACTAGAAATTACATGTTTGGTTTCAAGTAACCCCTTAAGTGGCAATGGAATTGAGGGAAATCATCATGTCTACCCTAATAATCCAACTCTATAAAAATCTTCAATTGTACCTTATCCAAAATTTTCTTCCCTCCCTGTTCTAATCCTCTACAACTTGGTTTACAATTTGAATTAGATAATATTCATCCCAATCGCATTTCATATCTAGTATTAATTTAAAAAATTAGGAGGTTTTAATGAATAAAGTACCTCTAATTCTTATATCAATTGTTTTCTTGCTGACATCCTGCAAATCAATAAATCCCGATAGGATCACGCTGGATGAAGTTATATCTTCTGTTGAAAAACAGCAATTGGTCATTAAAGAAAATAAAGAATTAAGTAATGAAAACATCTTTGGAATGAAACTTAATGGAGTCAAACCTTCTTCTTATGAATTAGATGGAAAGTTGTTATCGGTGTATATCTATAATTCAGTGGAAGAACGAAAAAAGGGCTTAGAAGACTTCCATGGTAGAACAGCGACAATGGATATTGTTTCTTATAATGTTTATGAAGTTGAAAATGTATTAATCTTCTATGTGTATGAACATGACATGAGTATGGAAGTTAAATTTGATGATGAAATTAAAGAAGCACTAAGTGAGTTGAGAAGAAAATAATTCTTTTGATTACGGTTTTTATCGGAGAGAATGGAAACCCTTTTGATTAGATGGATTTCCATTCTTTTTAGTTAATATTAGCATTAAGGTTTAATAGAGTCTAATCAATAAATCTTGCCACTTTCTTGCCGCATTTTCCACATTTACCTTCCAACGCTATCTCTGGAGGTGAATCCTTAACGACAAAGTCTACAATTTGTACAACATCACTACAATGACTACACCAAACATTATGTTCAAGTTCCTTGCGAGTAGCTGCTGGAATGGCAAGCCACTTTTTATTAGCACCAAATGAGAAAACCTCTTTTTTATGATCCATTTTAGGTTTAACTCCCCTCCATTTCTCTATCTCAAATAATTTCAACTAGCATTTCTTCATTCTATCATTAAATTCCTATATTCATATGACAAACTTTTATTGTGTTGGAATTTAATGTTAAAATAAACAATAATAGTATTTTGGGGGTGTAATAGAATGCCGATGGAGCAGGAAACAATGGGGCTGTTAATAGGTGGTTTGTCCAGCATAATAGGTTTTACGTTTATAGTTGTTCTACTATTGTTATTTTCGAAAAAACGAAAACCATTTCGGTTGGCCTATACTTTTATTATTGGGTTTTTACTATTTTTCAGTTTGGCCGCTAGCCAAGCCATCAAAGCCATCACTTTCGATGTAAGTCATCCAATGGCATCCGAAGAAATATCTTTCCGTCTTGGTATTTCAGGAGTTCTTTGGGCAATCAGTATGTTATTCTTAATCCTAGGTCTAATTAAATTTTCATATACCAAAACATCGAATGTAGAAGCAATACAAAAATAAAACCTGTAACGTTTAAGAGGCATCAGTTTGAACTGATGCCCTTTTTATGTGCCATTTTTAATGCCAATACAACACATTATCTTATAAACGTTATAAGTCACATTAAAAGTTTCCAAGTATACTTACTTACAAGTTTATTACTTTGTCCTCGATGGTATTTACCATGTAGGCAACAAGAGTGAGTATTTCCCTTATTGTATTATGAATCTCTGTCCCTTTACTATTTTATAGGAAACTCCTAGATTTAGGTCAGTTCTTTATTAATGTATTAATCCGATAAGACAAGCGCCGTTTCGATATCATTAATGATTGAGTATTCTATATATCAAAGGGGGTGATTCTATGGAAAACGAACGAAACGAACTTGAAAATGAGGAGAATCTACAAATCAATCAGGTTCAAAGTGCAAATCTTCTCAACGTTATTGGATCAATTGCAACTGAAGAAATTGGTTTAAGAATTTTAATTTTGGCAGAGGCAAACAAAATTCAAGCAGCCATTGGGGTTGAAGGAGTAACAATTGCTGATTTAATAAGAATCAACCGTTCCGTAACAAGAACAATGAAAACCGTTTTACTAAAGAATACAATCTTGGAAAGAAAGCTTCGTGATGTACTTAATACATTACGAGAACAGGATATCGCTACATTCTCAGTCCAACAATTACTCATAGAGTTTGCGAATGTGATTGGAAGTATTTTCAATGAAGAGAATGCATTAGCTGAATTAATACAAGCAGAGGCCGATAAAATTAATACGGCTATCCCTATTGCCACTACAGTTGAAGAATTAGTTGAGCTTGATCAAAGTGTAAGAGCTCTGATGAAAATTATAGTACAGAAGAACTTTATATTACAACGCAAACTTCGTAATGTCATACAGTTTATAGAGTTTCTAATTTCAGAAAATGTAGTTTTACCTATTACCATTCAAAATGTGATCAACAACTTAATATTATTAATTAATGCTATTAGTAATGAAGAAACCAGCTTAGGTGCACTTATTGAGAGTGAAGCTCAAAAAATAGATCGAGCTGGGAATTTTGGACCTACAACAGAACAAAGATTGGAAATAAATAATAGTGTAGGCAGTATTGTTGATACCATCGTACAAAAAAATATGATATTAGAAGCTAAACTAGAAGATGTGCTTTCCTTATTCAGACAGGTTGAATTAAATGAAATTCAAATTGAACAAATTGAAAATAGCCTGAGTAATATTGTCAATTCAATCGCAGTTGAAGAAGAAGGATTAGGAAATCTTATCGCCCTAGTTTCGTTAAGTTTACTCTCAACAATAAGTAATATTTCAAACCTTTCTACGGATGTAATTAATGACCTAATACAAGCAAACGAGAACACTACTAATCTCATTGAATCTATAACGTTGAAGAATATGGTATTAGAAGCAAAGTTGGAAGAAGCCCTTGATTTTATTAACAATTTGTAACCAATTAACATTATCTAAACAAGCAATCAAGAATACGTAGGAACTGTCCAGAATGGCACTTTACCTTACCATTGGCTGGACAGTTTCGTATATCTTAGAAATCGTTGGCAAAAGGCACCCATACTCCGCTGCTATTTCACTACTGCTCCCTTTAGCTTTAGTGAAAAATAGAATTGGAGCTGCAATCTTTTTTTACCAACATAGAGAGTTTATACTTTACTTTAAGTTAAATATTCCTTTACCAGTTTCCATATTTATAGGCAATGATGAATGTTCATGAGTTATGACCCAAGATTCATTCACTATTTTCAAACCATATGTGAACCGATTAGTCATTTGACGAAGTTTCTCACCTGATTCTTCTTGGTGAGCAGCAAATGTTACAGCACAATGAACAAATGCGAGAGTTGAATTTTCTTCAACTTCTACATCATCAAAATCAACTTTAAGTAAAACTCCATCCTCACTCAAGCCATTAAACCACTCTGCCACATTTTCCTTCCATGAAGAAATACCTTTGATCTCCCAGTTCCCCCAGCAATCATAAATTTGCATGTCGGATGCATACATGGATAAGAATTTTTCAACATCTTTTTCGTAAATGGCTGTTTTGTAATTGTTAAGAACATCTTGAACTGTTAAAAATACCTCAGTCATTATGTTCATCTCCTTTACTAATTTTGGATAGCTGGTTTACGTTTCTTTATTCCAGAAACCGCAACTGTATGAAATTGTCTTGAATTTGGACCTTTTACTAACGCTACATCAAAAAAACCTTTGTTCTTCATAATAGGAATGAATTGTTCGTCTATCAGTCTACTTATTTCGTCCCATATTTCACCGTTTTCACCATCACAAAAGGTAAGTATAAAGACACCGCCAGGCTTTAACACCCTAAATATTTCCGATACTGTGGCAGATATTTCATCCCAAAAATAAATAGTATGAATGCTAAATATTTTGTCAAATTGTGCGTCTTCGAAAGGCAAACTCTTTACATTAGCTTGTACCAATTCTGCCTTTTCATTATTCAATGCCTTTTTATTTCTAATCATAGCTGACCGAATCACAGTTGGAGAAAGGTCCAAGCCTACTACTTTACCTACAATATTTTGTTTTAGGATAAGTTTCATTGCGTAACCAGCACCACATCCAAGTTCTAAAACACTTTCACTCTGTTGGATATTTAATAATTCAATAGTCCATAATGTTTCAGGTTTATGCTGCCGTACCATCTTTTCACCGATATAGGTTCCAATTAGTCCTTTAGGTTTTCTGTATTGGTTATCAATAAACCCCTTAACTCTATCAATTAACTCCATAACTCACCCAACTTTATTTTATTAAAAAAAGTTCCTATTTAATTAATTCCCTTACAGTATTATATAATCCTTCTTCATATCCTCCTATTTCGTTAGCTAATAAATCTACTTGTTATTCAGCTAAAGAAAAAAAGAACTCCTTTGAGTTCTTTTTCAAATCTAGTAAACCAAACATTTTCTGAATGTAGGATATAGGAGAAAATATTATTCGCCTTCTAAAATTAGTTTACTGATATTCTATCTTATTTCTTTTAGCATTAGGTTCGAAAAATTTTGGCAATGGTGCATGACGGTATCTGCTACTACATCGGAAGCATATTCCAAAAAGTGAATCATAAACTCTTTGTTATTTGGATGAAGGAAAGTGCCTATAAAATCAATTAACAGGTCGTTAACTAGTCTGGTGTGACAATATACCATTTCAGAATGAGCTGCTTGTTCTTCCATAGTGGAACCTTTGTATACCACGTCCTTAAAACGAGGCATATTTTCAGCTAAGAAATTAGACTCGTTCACTTGCCTAGGAACGTCCAACATGATCTTATGAAAAGTTTCTTGGGGAAAAAGCTTTTCTTCATTAATACAGTGCTTTAAAAAAGCTTTTGCACGATTCGTATTTTCATACAAAAAGGTCACGTTTCTAAGCAACGTCTCTAAATAAGCTTCTTGCGAATCCCCAGCTTGTTTAATCTCTTTTAATGCTTGGATCATTTTTTGTGATAGCTCATCCTTTTTCCAATGCGGCTGGTTAATGACAGCGCTTATAACTCCTGCGGTTTGTTTGGATAATATCTCTTTAGACAATTTTTTTTCTCTCCTATTTGGCCGTATTTACCTCTATAGAATATCATAAAACCTATCGCCTGAAACCAAGTTATTTCAATTTTCATAGAACTAAAAAAAACAATACAAAAACGCTAGAATTATCCAAGACATTGGATCATCCTAGCGTTTTATATCTGGCACAAAAATCGATATTTACTTGTTTTTTTGAATCGCTTTCCAGAACTCTTTCGCAACGACTTGATAACCTTCTATGTCTAAGTGGATGTCAGCCGGATTTGGAAGGTATTCCTTCTCATGCTTTTCAATCACTTTAGCCGTTGGTACGAAGATATCACCGTTCATACTAGCTACACTTTGAATTGTTTGATTAAAAGCATCTAATAACGGCATAAGTGCAGCTTGTTGTTGTTCTGGCGAATGAGGGAATGGATTATAGTAGCCCATTACATATACTTTAGTATCGGGATTGATTATATCAATTTCACTTAAGATGGAAAAAAGGTTTTTACCGATCCCTTCTAATACTGGTTGTGCCTTTGATGGATTCTTTTGTATATCGCCTAAATTGGCTAGTAAATCATTCGCTCCAATATCGATGGTAATGAGCTCCGCATTAGAAATAGATTCTCGAAAGCTAGTATACTTCGGATTAGAGGGATTGAATAACTCATTCATGATATGTGTCGTCCTATAACCTGATATCCCGTAATTATCGAGTTCAACATTGTATTGAGATTGCTCAAAACGGCTGGCTAGCAAGTCAACATAACCATCCTGATCCACTCCATATGGTGTTCGTCCCGCAGCGAGTGAATCACCTAGTGCGACATAATCAAACTGTTCCTTTTTGATATTCTTTGCTGATGCGGTAAATGGGATTGAAACGAAGAGTGAACTAATAATCAATGCACTTATTAACCTTTTTCCAATTTTCATAACTCTCTCTCCCTTAACATAAATTATCACACGATAATACGTTCTCTATTAAGAATTAGTTTTCCTTCCTAAGGAAAAAATAATTATCCTATGGATGCAATATGGTTCGGGTACAGAGAGTGATTATTATTTTTTGTGACAGTTAAATCTACCAATCACCTTTTGAACGTAATAAAGTCAACATTAATAGGTTCAATGTCTGCTATTCTTAGGAGTAGATTAATTTGTCCCCGATGGTACTGACCGTGAAGAGCAACATGAGTTAAGATTTCCCTTATGGTATTTTGAAACTTTGTACCCTCACTATTTTTATAGGAAAGTTCTCGATCCAGGTTAGAATGAGATAATTTTGAAAGAAATTCAGAGTAGTTCTGATGATTTTTATTTACCATCTCTACACAGGATTCTAAACTAACCTCTGCCCAGATTGGTAAATGTGAACTATCCTTTCCTATTAATCTAGTAAACCAAACGTTTTCCGCATGAAGGATATGTGAGAAGAGAGTATTCGCCTGCTTGTGTTCTTCACTGTTTTGTAAGGTTTCAAGAATCCGTTGATTTGCCCAATGTACATGCTGAAACAACGATTGGATGGTTTCCATGCAGCACCAGCCCCTTATATAAAATATAGTTTTGCTCTACCAAACCAATAGAATTAATTCATATTCTCCCTATTTAAATGATAGATTAGCTGGACAACGCCTGAGGAGAAGGTTCTCGTATTTACCAATTTCAACTGTACTCTCTCTTGTACATCCATAAACAACGGTTTCCCTTCCCCCAACACTACGGGGTGAACAGATAGTCTAAATTCATCCACAAGCCCTAATTTTATAAAAGTAGTAATAAGACTGGCTCCGCCATATAACCAAATGTCTTTACCAGGCTGATTCTTTAAAGTATTGACCTCTTCGAGTATCTGTTCATTTATAAATATGGCGGGATCGTCACTCCCCTTTTGTGTTCGCGAAAACACATATTTTTGCTTGCTATGTACCAACTCCCATAATTCTTTCTCCGTTTCCGTCACTTCTGTTTCTGGAGTGTATTTTCCCCATAGCTCATAACTCTTTCTCCCATATAAAATGGTATCAATTTGATGCAAGAAATCATTAAAATTCATGTCAGGGTCCATTATGCACCAATCCACTTCGCCGTTTTTCCCTTCAATAAAACCATCTAACGTAACAGCTAAATCTAGTATTATTTTTCTTTGCTTCCCCACATTAGACATTATTTTTTGCCTCCAATCTTAATTAACAATTAATTCTCACCATTAAACCTACATAATATCTCATTTACTGTATCGATGATTTCTTTCTTAAGAAGGTTTCAAAAGGTCCTCTCATGGATCTTTTCTGCATAAAATTAGCAAGTAATACGGTGGAAACCCAAACAAGCACCGCGATCAGGTCACTCTCCAATTGGCCAATTTGACCGCCTAGTCCCCCAGCATAAGGAGATAAAATAGTAACAAATAGAACCGACTGAAAGAGATAAAAACTCAATGAACGCTGTCCAAGAGCTGCAATTGCTTTTGTAATGCTTCCACTTTGTCCTTCCAATTTAATGACCAACAACCCAATCAGCGCGGTCCATCCAATTCCACCTGCGTAACCGGTAATGGTATGAAGTGATTTTGCTGTTACCTCCCATACATGATTGTAATCTGTCCAAAATAATGACGACATTAACGCCATCGGGATCCCGCCAGCTGTTGAAATGAAAAGTCCAATTATCGCAGCCATGAGGAGTAATCTCTTGTGACTTCTAGGGTGATCGATTACCTGAAAACGTGCCATTAATATACCAATTAACACGCCGGGTATCACCTGATAACTTAGTACAGGTGTGTAAAACATCCACTCAAACATCCGATTCCTACCTGCCTCAATGGGATCTGCAATACTAGCCGAATTCGTCACTTCCATATTTAATACATCAAAGCCTCTAGGCATGTCTGGTGCAAATACTCCTACCAAAATGAGAAAAAACAAAGCTAACAGGATCATATTTCGATTGGATAACCGTAGAAATAAACCTGCAAACAGGTGTGCAATAAATCCATACACCCCAATAATATCCGCTAGAAATAGGGTAGCATGGAAAAATCCAATTACCAACATCCAGAATCCCCTGCGTCTGAATATTTTTTTAGTATCCTTCCAGTTGGTTCCTTTTCTTTCTTGGCCTTTCAATACTTGATGGAGTCCATATCCAAAAAGGATAGCAAATAATGGGAAGGCACGTCCGTCAATTAGCACCTGCCTCATAAATACCGTTAATTGGTCAGTAATAGTAATTTCTCGTTCCTTTGAAAAAATGAATTGATTGGCATGTGCCAAAGCAATAAACAACAACATAAATCCTCGTGCTAAGTCTGGTGTTAATTTTCTTTTCGGAACAGATGAGTTCATCGTTTTCATAAATTTTCCTTATCAAATTCATATTTTGGATTTTACTGAGGACATTTTTTTATGATTGAACCAAGAATACAGATAGCAACCGACTTAAAATTACTGCTAAATAACTGATTTCTCCAATCCCTTTAAATATGAATCGTTATGGAGACAAATTCATTCGTTTTTATCAAAACCAAGATGAACAGAATCCGCAATCCTTTCATAGCCAATTTCCCTATAAATCTTATTCGATGTCGGATTCATCATATCTGTGTATAGAACACAAAAGTCGAAGTCTTTGAGTAGTTCTCTTGAAACCGCCGTAACAAGTGTCCGAGCATATCCCTTTTTACGCTCTTCCTTTGGTGTAAAAACAAAACTAACGGTTACACCGTTCTTTGTCGGACGTGACTTCTTCATCATAGATACTATCTTTCCTTTATCCTCCCAAAGAAAAACCTCCCGTTCCTTTAGAAACATGGCAACACGTTTTTTCACGTGTTCGATTGGCGAAATCGGCAATCCAGTATCACTTTCAAATAAGTTGAACCACTTCTCGATAAGTGAAGAATCACTTTCTTCTGCATTGCGCCAAGTACCTGGACTATGTTCAAGCGTTTCATTTACCTTATTTAATCGATACAATCCCTGATCCATAAGTAGTTGATGCGTTCTACCAGTTTTTATTTCCCATTTCTTCGCGACTTTAAATGCCCACGGTTTCAAACTTATGATTGAATTAAAGTTAATTTCAAGTTCGACCATTTTATTTATAAACACATCCATTATTTCTTCTATACGGATTTCATCGACAAAAATTAGATTTAACGGATGTGGGGGTGTCATTTGGAATAGAGCTAATACACTTCCATCCTTCTCAATTGTCGCCATAAATGGATTCTCATAATTACCCGCTTTAATTCCTTGAAGCACACCCCAAAAAAGACTAAAAACATCTTCTTTTTCCGATAAAATCGGTTCTATCTTTCTTTCAAATTTATGAGCATTATCATAAACTTTAAATTTCATTTCCATTATTATCCCTCCCTAAAAATCGGATAAATTACTATTTCTATAAGTAATTTTATTTTACCTTTATTCTAAACAATTTGGACTAATTGCAGAACAAAAGATTAATCTGGACTCTTTCATTAACCTTCCCAGTTATCTTAATAAAAAAAGGCTCGCCGCAGCGATCACCCCTTTGAACTCTTGCACCCCATAAGTTTAAGTAAAATACTTCATAATCTTTCCTTTTTGAAAAAGCTTTGTTAAATAGTATTGTTGTTTTTCGAGAAGAAATATGGGAACCTCTGATATAGCGTTCCCTTTCATATCCCGTTAAAGAAATAAGGTAATTTATTTATTAATATCTTACCAGTGCACTTGTTTCCCTGTGTTCTTTCCCTCCTTCATCCAAAAGTGTCTTAATGTTCGTTAAATATAGCCATAAAAAAACACCCGGTAAATGTTAGAATGATGTCAAACATTTACCGGGAATACTCTAACTAAAAACAGCTGGGATCACCCTATGGTTAATATTTATTTCGATAATGATCTTTAGTCATAGTAAAATATAAGCTTACAAAATGAGCATGGGAGCAATTCCCACAGCTCGTTCTTTTATTAAAGATCCCATGACAGTTGTTCGATTGCTTTTTTCTTTGTTTGCGCAATTAAGTCTTTGCCACGTTTCCCTTTATTATATCGTTGTAATAGTGTGGTGAGTCGTATGCCTGTTTCCTTTGACCAACCTGATAAGGATTTCGTAACCCCATCGATTTCAACCTGAATGATTTTTCGGTTATTGGCAAAAAGATCTTCTCCCCTAACACCAGATTTGTAACGTTTACTAATAATGGTATTAGATAATCCCTTTTCTTTAGACCATTCATTGATGGTTTTTGTTTGGTTTCCAACCGTAATATATACCTTTTGAACTCCAACAGGTAATAATAAGTCTTGTTCTTCCCAACCCGACTCTATTCTATATCTCAAGGCCTTGGGACCAATACCTGATATCCGAGACCACTCCGCAATGGTTTTGGTTTCTCCGTTAATGGTTATACGACGGCTGTATCTTGTGTTGTTACCTTGATCCTTACCGGATAATTCCTCTGAGCTATCAAGAAATCTTTTCATTTCCGTTTTTTCTCCATTATGTATGTCTTAACTGAAATATAGTAAATGGCTCTACTTTTCTTCTACTATATCAAATTGTTGCATAGCCGCATACTAAAACCATTCCTTATGCATTCCTTTAAGAAATTGTTCATTGATGGGAAAACTAGAACTCTCTCCAAGTATAGAATCAATTCCGCAGTATGGACATAATTCTGTATTTTCATCATCTCACCAATCGGTAATTTGAGAGGGGGTAAAGGTTTTCAAACAATAAAAGCAACCACATATTTTATCCTTTACTAATTGCTTTCGATGATGACTACTAAAACGGTGTGCAGTTTCAAATTGTTTTTCCACTATTTTCACCTTCTTTTAATTGCTCAAGTTCTGCTTTTTTATGTATTCTTGACTAAGTACAAAGAATCCTTCTATAACTTAAACTGTATCGTCGCATAAATAAAAAAGCTGCCACAATGACAGTCCACGTTACTTTAAATAAAGGAAATCACAATAGATTCGCTAATATTGAGTAATGATAAATTACAACCATCAACATCATTATTAAAGAGGCGGATAATCCATGTATCATGATCTCCACAACCCTTGCCAGGTTTAAAAAAACTTCTTTAAATAAATCCATTAATGCAATTCCTTTCGAAACCAAAAAATAAACTTTTTAATAAACCATAGTAAAAAACAGTCAACCAATACAGCTATAATCCAGTTCCATTTCTTAAATTCAATTAATGACGTGAAATGTTCCACCAATGTAGAATAGGTTGCAATTGCTGATGAAAAAATCAAGTAATGTAATACTCTTCTAAATATCCCGTTATTTAAGGGATATAAGAGTATAAAAAACACGCCAAAAGAAGGTATCACTAAATAGTGAAGAGAAAAACTCATTTTAGTTGTATGATGAAATTCTCTAAATGGAAACTCAACCAACCCAAAATGAACTTGAATAAATTCAAATATCCAAGCCAATGTTTGAGTAAATAAAAAAGAAATATGTGCTTCTCTCATTCGTTCTTTTGGAATAAATTTAAGTAAGCAAAGTATGGCAATGATCCACGATACGATGATAACAATAATCTCTTTGCTCATAATGAGACCACTCTTAATCTTTTTTTAAACCATTCATAGTATTTATGATTTAAATATAACGAAACCATTAAAGTAAAAAGCGTCCAATACCATTTCCACTCATCATATTCCACGAGCATCGTTGTCTTCTCTAAAATTATTTCCATTATTGTAAACATGCCTGCAAATAGAAAGAAATATAAGAACTGACCGATTTTTGATACAACTTTGGAATAATATAAGCTAAAAACAACAGATGTCATAGGGAACAAAAAAAATTCATAAGTAAAACTTGCCTTGTTATAATCATTTGCTCTGGCAAGCAACTGTACTGGATATTTAATCCAACCCATTTCAACTGCAAGCAAACCAGCTGGCCATGTAATCATTCCCATAGATAGGAAAAGTACCCAAGCTTCTCTTGCCTTTTTCTTTGGGACCATAATCCATATCATAATTATACTAAAGCAAATAATGGCTATTAAAATCCATCTATCTAGGTTCATAAAATATCACCATTTAAAGAGACTTAATGATAATATATCCCGATTGATGTCTATTAATTCAATCATCCTATCTTCCTCTAAGTCAACTGCCCAAGTCTTAAGTCTTAATTAAACGAATATCGAAATTCTTTCTTTTATTTTTACAGGGAAATATAAAAAGATGGCATGAAAGTCCAGTTCCATACCATCTTTTTCAATAACAATTTCATTACGGTCTAGGTAAGACCGTATAAGTATTTGATTGTCCAACGGTTACCACATTGAAGTATGTTGATTTATTGTTCGGGAATTTAACTGCGTATGAGATCCCGCCGCCTACGTCTTTTACCCCTCTGACCGTAACAGTACTCGGAACAGGTATACTGATGGCAGCTGCATTTTCTGACAAAATCAATTTTTCTTTGACGGGTACGCCATCAACCAAAACAGCGACTTCATCAAAATCCTCTAGGTTAAAGTCCCAAATTAACATCCTAGCTTCTCCGCCATCAGAGCCAGCATTTGTGACCTCAAAATCTCTTGCCTCAATATTTGCATTGTTTTCTTCTGTAAACAAGTTTTCACCTGCTTCAGTTGCAGTACTGATTCGATTCGCAACTACTTCCTCTGCTGTACCTTCATCACTGTAACTAGTTGTAAAAAAGCCGCTGAGAATAGCAATTCCGACAATCGTTAACGCGCTCCAGCCTAATGACCTTCGAATCTTCGATTGATGCGGGACAATTTCTGGTGCTGCCTGATCTTGACTATACTCACTGCTTAGCTGGTCAAATTCCGTACTTGGTTGATTTGATTGCTTTTTCACTTTTTTCATAACGATCCCCTTACACCTTGTGAACTTTATAACTGATTGGATATTTACTATACCAATACGATAAATAGCTTCGCACGATAATTAAACTAACAATGGATAAGAAAATAGCCACGCCTTTACTGTAAAGGAATTTATCCGCCCATAGATTCGCAAAGAATATACCCAATTCAATACCTGTCAATGTGATAAAAAACATCTGTAATAATGGAATCATGACCGGGAATTTTCGATATAACCACCCAAGCCTTGGGTATTTATAGGACAAGAATAAAAGGATTCCTACTATACATAGCACAGATAAAGTTAGACCTGCTCTAGGCGTTTCGAGTTCATAGATCTCCAGCAGAACTGGAAACTCCATAATGGGTCCTAGTAAAATCATGATTAAGAGAAACGGATAGAAAAGGTAATAGGCTATAGCACCTATGATTGCAAATAGTTTACCCAATTTGTTCACCTACTTCCGGAATATCCTGCGGAAGAATTGTTACCAATTGTTCTACATCAGGATTGTCTATTTGGCTGACACGCAGAGCATGGTTACGGATGGCTAACTCACACATGTTTCTTGCCATTCTCCCATTACCCGCATTTTCAACTTGTTTATTTTTATAAAAGGTTTTAAGTAAAGCTGCTTCAGTATCCGGAGAAACTTCAAAGCCTTTTCCTTTAAAGATAAGACGACTAATTTGTAACAGTTCATTCGGCGTATAATCTGGAAAATCGATAATTGTAGGAAAACGTGATCGCAAGCCCGCATTCGAGTCCAAAAACCTTTCCATATCCTCATCATATCCAGCTAGAATCACGATGATATTTTCTCGGTGATCATCCATAAATTTAACGATCGTATCAATGGCCTCTTGGCCAAAATCATTGCCGCTTCCCAATAACGCATACGCCTCATCAATAAATAAAACTCCACCCAATGCTTGCTCCAGTACCCGTCTCGTTTTGAGAGCCGTTTGGCCCACATAACCAGCAACGAGACCAGATCGATCGGTTTCAACGAGTTTATCCTGTTTAATAACCCCAAGCTCCTTCAAGCGTTTGGCTAAAATTCGCGCTATCATGGTTTTACCGGTACCAGGATTCCCTTTAAACACCATATGAAGAGATTGTGAGCCAGCCTTTGGCAGCCCTAATTCTTCTCTCTTTTTTGCAATTTCGATTTGAGCGGACAATGACCGAACGAATTCCTTGATTTTCTCCAAGCCAATCACTTGCTCTAATTCTTTCAAGGCTGTTTCTTTTTTCTCCACAGCTGCCAGCTGGAAATCTTCAAGTGTTAACCGATTCAGCTCCTCTACCGCTAAATCAGGCTGCTCTACGATTCGAATCGATTGATTTCGAATCGCTTTTTCTACTGTATTGCGAACAAGCCGTCCATTTCCGCTATCATTTTTACCAGGGATTTGCCTTTTCTCATAAAATTTCATTAGCGCCGTTGTTACATCCTCTGATACAACAAAGCCCTTGGACTTAGCGATGATATTGGTCATTTGAGATAATTGTTCAGCACTATAATCTGGAAACGTGATATTTAATGGAAACCGTGAGGATAGCCCAGGGTTAGACTCCAGAAACCTTTGCATTTCATTGGTATAGCCTGCAAGAATGACGACTAGGTTTTCACGATGATTTTCGATTAAGCGAACCAACGTATCGATGGCCTCTTTCCCAAATCCTCCCCCTGCAGTTCCTTCCTCCACAAGAGAATAAGCTTCATCAATGAATAAGACGCCTCCCAATGCACTTTCCACTACTTCCGTTGTTTTTACGGCTGTTTGTCCTACATACTCTGCCACAAGGTGAGAGCGATCCACCTCTACAAGATGCCCTCGTTTAATGACACCCATGGATTTCAGCATGGAGGCAAACAAGCGTGCAACCGTGGTTTTACCTGTTCCGGGATTTCCGGAGAAGATAATATTCAGGGTTTGATCATTCTGGGTTTGGATTCCCGCTTCCTTCCGACGTTTATTGGCTAGTATTTGCTTCTCTAAGGAACGAATAAAATGTTTCACGTTGTCTAGGCCAATAATATTTTTAAGCGCATTTTCTAAGTCAAACTCTTCTTTAACTCCGATTCCAAAATCAATACTGATCAATGTATTTAACGCCGGTTGATTTTCCTTCGTGCTATTTTCAGTAATCCGGACAGATTGCTTGCGAATTGCTTCTTCCATTAAATTACGAACAAGCCTTCCATTGCCGCTGTCATTTCTCCCAGGAATCTGTTTTTTGGCGAATAATTCGATTAATCCTTCATGTGCAGATGAATCAATCACATAATCACGCTGTTTGGCTTGGATGAGGAGAATATCCATCATTTCTTTAGGTGTATAGTCAGGGAACTCCACAATGAACGGAAATCTCGAACGAAGACCTGGATTCGATTTTAGAAAGGTTTCCATTTCATTGGTGTATCCAGCAAGAATGACAACCAATTGATCGCGGTGGTCCTCCATTCCTTTAACCAATGTATCAATTGCCTCAAGTCCAAAGCTGTCATGTTTATTCCGCGCAAGGGTGTAGGCCTCATCAACAAAGAGCACCCCGCCAAGGGCACTTTGAATCTTTGCTTCTGTTTTAGGTGCGGTGGAACCAACATATTCCCCAACAAGGTCCTGCCTAGCCACCTCTACAAGCTGCCCTTGTGACATGAGGCCCATCGCTTTTAAAATTCTTGAAATCAATCGTGCAACAGATGTTTTCCCTGTTCCAGGGTTCCCTGTATAAACCATATGTAAGGTCATAGGGGTTATTTTCCCACCAAGAGCTTCACGCTGTTTCTGTAATCTCACCGTTTGCAGAAGCTCGTGAACAAAGGTTTTAACCGAATCCAATCCAACCAAACTATCTAGTTCAGCTAGGATGTCATCTAATGTTTCTTCTTTAATAATCGAAATGGTTTTAAGTAAAATTCTCTCCTTACCTGTATCGGCAATAAAGCGGTCATTTTCCATTTTCACAGAGATTACTTGGCTGCTGCTAATTCGTCCTCTTGCCCGAGCATCTAAAAGGACAGATAAAAAGTGATTTTCTACCAGCTCAGAAATGGCCTCTCCATATCTTTTCGAAGCTAGAATTCTTTGAGCCAGGTCAGTAAATACATTGGCATCAAATTGCACCGAAACCTGAGCCTGCGTTTGTAATTTTGCTGCTGCTTGTTGAAGCTGCATATGTAAAATGCTGCGAAGAGAATCGATTTTCAATGGTTCTGTATACGCAAAGGATTGAATCTCCCGCAACAATCCAGGTTGGACACGATTAGCAATAGACAAAGGAATTTGCTGGCCCGTATCCTTTTCCTTTACTTCGCCATCCATATAGAGAAGTAAGAAATAATCGGAAGCACTGACAACAATCCCTTCCGGCGTCCGGAAATACCCATCTCTAAACAGCTTGGTTACATAATGAAGAACATCGGCATGTGCTTTTTCAAAACCCGTGAAACATACACTCCCGATTCCATAACTAAATAATGCAGAACAGTCCACAATAAAGTTGGTATGAATATCTCTTTCCCCATATTGGCTTAAGTCAATGGTAGAATAACTTTTATAGGGAATAAGCTTCTTTTTATAAAGTTCGTTGATTAAAATATTTAAGCTAAGGCTTTTCCCCGTTCCGGCAGGTCCGCTCAGTAAAATGGTATTTTGAACACTCCCTTTATTTCTCGCCAAGAACGCCTTTTTATAACAAACCAGTAAATCATCTATGTATCTTGCTTGTCCGAGGACATGGGTATTGAGGATAATTTTGATTTCTTCAAAGAGCTTGTCAAGTTCTTCATTGGATGTGTTTAGAGTGAGATTTTTAATCCCAAGTCTAGCATCCCGAGCTGCTTCCTTCATTGCTCCACCGCTTTGAGGAATACTTGAATGATTGGTGCCTGGAATGGCTGAACTAGTTGGAATACTTCCTCCCCCTGCACTCATTTGTGTCACCATTACATTTCTTCGTTTCTTCCCGCGAAACCCCTCTTTTTGAATAAAATCAATTAGCTGAACCTCTGGAACCACAATCCTCAACCATTTTTGAAAACTCATCTATTTCCACCCTTACTACTTTTGATTTCCTATTATTATGACTTATTTTCCCCAGTTTCTTTATTTCGACCCTGAATGCATTGTCCCTATAAAGTGGTCATCTAGAATATTTAGTAGAGATTTTGTTTTTTAGTTCTGAGACAAAGTTTGGTATGTAACCTGTTCATTGACGAAACATGACATTTCCTACCTATTATTAACCAATAATACCCAAATAAAAGCACATGTTTTTTAAACTGTTAAAATGGCTTAGAGTTATGTCAACTCTAAGCCATTTTTGTACCATTTATTTCACCAAAATACAGGTTATTAATCAAAGTATGTATCGTATCATTAAACCTTTACAAATTCACCGCGAACAACTCGGCTCATATCTACAACGTTAATCATCTCATTATATAATTCTTCAATTCGCCTATCACAGTCAACCTTTTCCATTACCATATCATGATGATGTTTACTATTAAATGTAGAAACTGAGCACATCAAAGTTTCATTTTCATGAAAATCTACCGATGACTTCATCCCTTTACAACCATAGATAGCATCAAAAAAAGTGCCTTGGAAAATCTCATCTTCAACAGCACCATATTCCTTGTAAATAAGGGATGCCTTTTTGTTAATCTCTATAAACCTATCTTTTTTATCTTTCAGGACAGGATATAAATATAAGACATTGTACATAAAAATCTCCCTCTCTACATTTTTTAAATAAATAACAAAGAGATCTTTATTTCTGTTCTAGTTTATTCACCTTTCTCTTTACATCTCCCATCTCTTTGAACAATAGCTCAACATCAGAGTTAACTTCCAAAGCTAATGCTTTCATATCTTTTCGAAAATACGTGAAGTTTTCAGTCATAAATGTAGTTGTATGTTTAATTAATTCTTTTATTTCATTTTGTCCAGATGACAATATATCCTGACCCTTTTCTAAATTTTCAGTGCGACATATTAATACTTCTTGACCTTTTTCTAAATTATCAGTGCGGCCAATTAACTCGGTCACACCCTTTTCTAAACTTTCAGTTCGGTCAATTATTTTATCTTGTCCTTTTTGTAAATTTTCAGTGCTTACCATTAAAACTGTCACGCCTTTTTCTACGTTATATGTACGACCCATTAATTCGGTAACACCTTTTTCCAACTTTTCTGAACGTCCCATTAGTTCCAGCTGGCCGTTTTCTATTTTATCAGCACGAGATAGTAATTCGTATTGACCTTTATTTAAATTTCCTAGTTCTGTAATAATAATATTTAATTTTTCTTCCATGAATGAACCCCTCTTTTTTATTATATAGGTCGATCCAACATAATTGTTTTTATTTTAGTAATCATTATACTGATCATCATCCCAATCTTCCGACCATGTATTATGCTTACTTCTAAAATTTTTATCATTAATATTATTCAGAAGCTCTTGCCGCTCACTTTCATTTAACCATTCGATTTCCAACTTCATTCTTTCCGAAACTGAAAGTTTTCCAGACATATACGCTGTCGTTTTTATTATTAATTCTTTTAATTCATTTTGCCCCAAAAGTGAAGGATCTTTTAATTTTTCTATACTATCAATCTTAAGCTTTAACTGTTGCTGGCCTATTATTAACTCTTGATGAATCTTATTTAAATTTTTCGTACTAGATGTCATTAATTTTTTATGACCTTTTTCTAAATTTTCTATACGACTTGTTAGTTCTTTTTGCCCTATCAATAAATCTTTTTGCTCCTTATTTAATTGTTTTAGTTCTGAAAGAATACTATTTAGTGTTTCCTCCATGAAAAATGCCTCCATTTATCGATTATCAAACGTTAATAAATAGCAAATTTGTAATATACTGCAACTAATCTAAAAAGTGAAAAAATAAAGAATGTGATAAAAAAAGCAGAGGGGAAAAATCTTGAGATTAAATATAGTAGAAGAAAGAAGATATTTACGATTAATTTGTGGAATTTATTCATTATTCAATAACAAAATAAACCTGCTTTACCCAGTTAATATTGAAAACACACGTCTACTCTAATACAATTTTATCTCCCCTTTTAAAAGATGTTAGGTGTTACTTAGAAGATTTCCAGCCAATTTAAATCTATCATTATTACATTCAGAAAGGTAGAGAAAAAATGACAATATACTGAATTTTAATTAAAGTTGATCACTTTTAATGGGAATAAAGTAAACACCCCGATTAATTATTAACGGGTTTACTTGTGAGGTGCAAAACGTCATATCACAGACCTAATCACACAGTAAATAACATAGATTTCACAACACAAATCACAATATACGTCACAGTCAAAAAGGCTTATGAGTTATTTTCAACTCTAAGCCTTTTTGTAAATCTTATTTCACTAAAGCACCACGTAGCTTAATTACTTTCTTCCCAAAATCTTCGTCCTATGAAACAACCTCAGATTTCAATGTGTTTCGTTGTACTTGAATATATTCACCAGTTGACTTATTCATTACTTGAGACACTTCCTTGGTATGCATTACCTCAAACCAATCATTTTGTACATCCACCAGTAACTTTAGTTCCACATTGCGTTCTCCATATTTTAATCCGCTAAAAGATAATTTCATTATCGTTATCAGCCCTTTCTGATGAATAATATGGTTCAATTATATAGTAAGAATGATGATTAATTCTTAGAAGTAAACCCGTTCATTTATTATCGGAGTGTTCGTTTCAACCCTTTTAGAGTTGATTATTCTGAGACTCTTTTAACTAAAAACGCTGATTTTTCCGATACTGAAAATCCATTTTTTTGATAAAAATGATAAGCTGGGACATCCTTTTCAGTCGCTAATGTTATATGCTGAACATCTTCAACTCTTAATCTTTCTTTTATTAATGTAAGAAAAGTACTACCTGCCCCTTGGCTTTGCTTTTTTCTAGAAATAAAGAATTCCTTAATAAAATATTCCCGGCCTTCCCACCAGTTAAAAATATATCCTAATGAACAGCCAATTAGCTCTTCTTTTTCATCAAATAAAGCGAGTGACAGCGAGTTATTATTCTCTGTTAAATCTTTCATATATAAGTCTAATTGGTTGCTATTCCACTTATCAAACCAAGGGTCATTTGAAAATACATCTAAAAATAGCTTCTTCATATCCTCGTGATTGCTAGGTTGTAAAATACTTACCTTCATTTAATTTATCCTCCTATGTATTTAAACTAGAATGTCTACTTTCCTTTAATTACTTTACAATAGCTCACTTTTTATGGGATTGCCATATCTCTATAACAATGCTCATTAAATGGTTGAATGAATCTCTGTCTTGTAAAAATTAATGACAGGCAGTTTGCTGCCTCTAGCAGATGAACGGTAGAAACAGATATGCCCTACTACGCCAAAGCAATAGCAGGGCACTTCCATTCATTTAAACGTTAATCCGTATACCCCATCAACAAACGTGCATATGGCGAATCTGATGGCAGAACGATAACACTCTTGTCATTAATCGTCTTTTTATAAGATTCTAAAGTACGGTACATGGAATAAAAGGTTGGATCTTTTGAGAATGCCTCATTATAGATTCTAGCTGCTTCCGCTTCCCCTTCAGCACGGATAACTTCTGCTTCCGCTTTTGCTTTTGCCAGCAACTCCTGCACTTCGCGATCCGTATCGGCTTCAATTCTATTCTTTTCAGCATCACCCATAGACAAATATTCCTGTGCTTTCGATTCTCGTTCCGAAATCATTCTCGTGAATACGGACTGTTCATTCTCCTTAGGTAGATCGGTCCGTTTCATCCTCACGTCAGTAACCACAATACCATAATTATCTTTTCCAAGGAGGTCATTCACCTTTTCAGTAATCCGATCATTTAAAGAACCACGTGAAGATTTCTCATCATTTATGATTTCATCATAGTTTAATTGACCAAGCTCTGAACGAACAACAGAGTAAATAAATTCCTCCATACGGGATTCTGCTTTTTCAACGGTTCTTGCATTGGTAATCATCTTTTTCGGATCTTCAATTCTCCATATAGCATAGTTGTCAATGAGCATCCTTTTTTTGTCCTTGGTGTTAATTTCAGCTTCATTCACATCATATGTCATTTGGTATTTCGGCAGCGTTGAGACACTTTGAATGAACGGAACTTTATAAGTTAAACCAGGGGTTTTCACTATCCGTACCACTTCTCCAAACTGACGAATTACTTTATATTCGCCTTCTTTAACAACGATGAGATTTGCAATAAATACAGCTAAAAGGATGATGACGATAACGAAAATGCTGCCTATTTTTGTGTAGTTTTTCAAATTGAATTTGGGAGCACGGCCTTCGATATTGACTACATTATCATTACTCATTTTTTTCACTTCCTTCCTCATTTGCCTTAGGCTGTTGATTCTCCAAAGGTCTGATTGGGAAATATTTTAACGTATCTCCATTATCGTTCATGATATAGATTTCAGCGTTAGGGAGAACCTGTTCAAGTGTTTCTAAAATGAGTCGTTCACGTGTAATTTCAGGATTCGTAGCATATTCAGCATAGAGCTTATTGAATACGGAAACATCCCCTCTTGCCGTTTCTATCCTTGCTGCTTTATCACCTTGGGCTTTTGACTTGAGTGCAGCCACTTCACCTTTAGCTTCGTTGGTCCGTTTGTTTCGATATTTCCCTGCCTCATTAATCTTTGTGTTCATCGTTTCACGTGCATCTGTTACATTTGTAAATGCCTTTCTGACCTCTTCATTCGGCAACTCTACATCCTGCAGCTTGACAGCTAGGATCGAAATCCCAATATCGTATTTTTCTACCAATGTGGATAACAAATCCCGTACCTCTGCTTCAATTTCAGCCTTTCCAGAGGTAAGAGCATCATCAATTTTCGAACTGCCGATAATACTTCTTAAGGATGCAGATGTAGAATCAAACAAGATTTCTTCTGGATCCTCGGAATTAAACAAATATTTAGAAGGATCGGTTATTTTCCATTGGACGACTAAATCCGCTAACACGATATTTTCATCACCCGTAATCATTTTCGTTTCATTTGGAAACTCTTTTACTTGCCCATCTTTTTCTTCATAACCAAATTGCAGACTAAATGTTTCCTTCGATAGCGTTTCAACGGATTGAATCGGCCATGGAAGCTTAAAGTGTAACCCCGGTTCCGTTACCCCCTCTTCAACCTTACCAAAAGTAATAATAACGGCTTGCTCACTTTCATCGACGGTATACCAAGTGGTGAAACCAACAATTACGACGATTGCTGCTAAAAAAATAAGTCCAACAGTTGTATATATCTTTTTTAGATTTACCATTTTGTCTCCCCTCTCTCTGTGTGCCTATAGTTTTATTACGGCTAGATTACAAAAAAGTTTCAATATTTAATAAATAGCAAAAATTCACATGCTATATTCCTATTTAATTATTTTTATAGTTAGCAAAAAGACCCCTATGAAAATATAGAGGTCTGTATGTCTATGGATAAATTTATAATTCTTTTATCAATTAGGGATGACGAAATTTTTCTATTAAAGGATATAAAAGTACCATCCATATATTAAAAATAATATGGAAAATTACTTATAACACAGAAGATGACCGATTATATTCAATCCCTTGAATCCTTTGCTGATGTGTATATACATTGAATCCGTTTCCTCGGATGAAACCGACGGCCGTAATACCAAGTTCCTCTGCCAAATCTAAGGCTAGATTGGTTGGTGCAGATTTTGAGAGAATAATTCCGACACCAATCTTTGAAGCCTTTAATAAAACCTCTGAAGAAATCCGGCCACTAAAGGCAATGATTTTATCCTTTAATGGAATTCGATTGATAATACAAAAACCAAATAGTTTATCTAGGGCATTATGCCGGCCGATATCTGTTCTAGAAACAACGATTCCATCTCTTGTACATAACGCAGCATTGTGCACACCGCCAGTTTGTTGGAAATGTGAGGAGTTTTCCTGCATTTTATTTATCAACTCGCGACATTGTTCTGGTGTAACGGTCAATTTTGTCATCACCGTCTTTGCGGTCTTCATGTCATTATGAAAGTAAAATTGCCGTCCTTTTCCGCAGCAAGATCCAATAAATCTCTTTGAGTGGAACTCCTTTTGAATACAGTGTTTATTCACAAGTTCAACATAGGCGAATCCCTTTTCTTCATCGATGTAGAGGGATTCAATGTCTCGATAAAAGCGAATAACACCCTCTGATGCAAGGAAACCGACCACTAATTCGGTCAAATCAGATGGAGTACAAACCATGGTAGCAAACTCATTACCATCTAGAATAATGGTTAAAGCCGATTCAACTGCAATGTCATCCTCTTCCTCGAAAAAGCTCTGTCCATTATATCTGACAATGTTTTGCGAAGTTGTAATTTCCTTAAACAATAGCGTCCCCCCCTCTCCATATTTTTCCTATTAGCTAACTTCGGTTTCAAGATCTTCAACGGGCTTTTCAACATATTGAGTATCTTTACGAGCGTTATAGCGCTCAGCCTTTTCAACATTTACAGTAATATTGTAATCAGGTATTCCTGCAAACTTCTCGTACCTGCCCCGTGGGAGCAAAAAGTTACCTTCAGGAAAGTGTACTTCTAAATTCCCAGGCGCAATATCAACGAACTTTGCCTTACCCTGAAAAACACCAAATCCGTTGTATACAACGATTCCTTCTCCCTCTGCAATGCTTAATTTTTGTCCATCTACGGGGCTCATTAATACGTCATAGCGTCCTGCGCCGTTTAATGGATCCACTTCTTTATAAACCATCGAATTAAATTGTTTGCCCCGACGCGATGTAATGACAAACTGCTCTGGCTTTTTATTTAAATCTGGAATTTCAACTGGAATTAAGTTTGCCCTGCCATCTGGTGTTGGACAAATTCCATCTTCACATAACCATGCACCGCCCCACTGGAATACATCGCCTTGCTTTTTCAAGTGTTGAATTCCATCGTAATCAGGGTTTGCTTTCGCAATCTCATCACGAATGGCAAATCCATCGGCAAAATCAACCAAGTGAGCAGTCTTTGGTTTTACACGCTTTGCAAGGTCAATATATATTTTCCATTCAGTACGCGCTTCTTCGATTTTGTTTTTGTTCCCTGGTATTTCAGGAGAGTAGTAGACCATCCTTTCTGTGGAGGTGCTGGTCCCGCCATCTTCCTGTTCATACCGTGTTTTAGCTGGAAGTATGATTACCGCTTCTTTGGCATCGACTAATGTTGAGGTATTTAGAATAATATCTTGGTGTACCCGAACATCAAGCTCTGATAAGGCATACTCAATGAAATCTGGGTCTGGCATCGTTTCTAAGAAGTTACCGCCAGATAGATAATATAACTTCACTTTCCGTTCATGGTCTTCTGGAAGGACAATGTTTTCCAAGGTTACACCAACGATATCTCCCTGCCATTTAGGAAGTTCAAATCCCCATAGTTTTGCTATCCTTTCCACATTCTTGGCATCCCAGCCACCGCCAGGCAGCACGAATGGATCTGCTCCCATTTCGCCGCTCCCTTGTACACTGGAATGTCCGCGGAAGGGCATAAGCCCAGCGTGTTTACGCCCTAAGTGGCCGCGAAGCAATGCCAAATTTGCCACTTGTGAGATGTTATCTGTTGCAAAAGAGTGCATCGTTAGTCCAAGTGCCCATGAATACACAGCGTTTTTACTAGTGGCTAGGAGCTCTGCTAATTGAATGATTCGATTTTTTGAAACACCAGATGATTCAATAATTTCTTCCCAGCTTTGCTCCTCGACCTTTCTCTTTAAATCCTCATAACCATACACATGGTCTTGAACAAACTCATGGTTAATCGCTGATCCATAGGCTCTTCCTTCCAAATCAAACCAATGCTTCATAATCCCATGCATAAAGGCAATATCTCCGCCGATATTAACCTGATAGAAATCATCGGCAATTTTCGTTCCGAATAAGGCAGATTCAGGATTGGAGGGAATCCAATATTTATCCATGGCCGGCTCACGGTAAGGGTTTACAACGATAATTTTCGTCCCCTTCTTCTTTGCTTCTAGCATGTATTTCGATGATACAGGTGAAGAATTTGAAGCAACACTCCCCCAAAACAACAAGACATCTGTTCCAATCCAATCCAAATAATTTGAGGTAGAAGCTCCTACACCAATTGAACGTTTTAAAGCTGTCTTACTAGGAGCATGGCAAATACGGGAAGCATTATCAATATGATTGGTCCCAAGAAAACGTGCTACCTTACCGGCAACGTAATAGCTTTCATTGGTAATTCCACGTGCCGTTAAATAAAACGAATATTGCTTTGGGTTCAACTTCTTCATTTTATCCGCTATGAGATTCATCGCTTCATCCCAACTAATCCTAGTAAAAGTCCGTTCTCCTTTTCTGCGAATCATCGGATAGGGAATACGCCCAAGCTTACGAAGCTCAGAGCTATCATATTTTCTTAGCTCATCAATATCAGCATGAAGTATCTCACGCTTAATGGCAGGCATTGTATTTAGCCTAAGTACATTCATACGAGTGGTACAAATATGAGGTCCCTCTAATGTCTGATCATATAAACCAGACACTCCAAGTGCACAGCCGTCACATACACCTTTTGTAATAATATTCGTGGCATAGCCTAAATTATCGCGATTATCCCAAGCGATTTTCATAGTATCTCGAATATGTTTTGGCTTTATCTTTCCTAGTCCGAAAGGGATTGGACTTACCCAATGTTCAGGTGCAGGCAATTTTGCCTTTTTTTGTCGACCTGGATGAAGTGTTTTTCCCACTTATAATTCCCCCTCTAGTTTTTCGAGTTTTATAATACAATAAAAAAACCACCAAGGAGCCCCTTAAGTAAGGGTATTCTCCGTGGTGGTTAGTCTTTAACAGGTTCGCTGTCAAGTACCAACAGTATACAATTGAGTAAGTTTATGGTTACAAATTTTTATGTTTTTGTTCAATATCCCGATCAAAGACGAAAATGGACATTCCTCTGTCAGCTTCAATATCAATATCAACAAATACCTCAAGGAAGCCTGCTCCAAGCAGCTCCTCCATTTCAATAGGAGGGTTTTTCTTATAAATCTCTTTGACCATTTCTGTCCGAGCAGCACGGAGCATTTGCTTTCCATCATCAGTAGTTGCAATAAATTTCTCAATGGGTGATAAATTTCCTTCTAATTCACAAATCGCCCAGCAATTACAAAAGGTCGTTCTCACCTGGCTTGGTCCTTTTCCCATATGACGTTTTCGGTATGCACGAACGATATTACTAAATTCTGCTTCATATTTATTCACTGTATCATTCATCCCATTCCACTTACTAATTACTTCTATTTAAACTAAACCACTTTAACCGATTAACAGGATCGCTGTCTCGTATTAAAAAGCCAGTCTCTATAAATTTAGTATTTTTGCAATTTTCCCACAATTTATTTTATATAATATCACGGAAGAGAATTCAATACAATAGATAATTTTTTCAAGGAACACGATTAATAGTAATTGAGGTTCTTACTGTACTCTCTTTATTAGGTTTGGCCTGCCCGATTCCAGCACCTAATAATACACCGATTACGATTAAACTAAACCCAGCCCAGTGAGACAGATAAATACTTTCATGTAATACAAAATAGGCAGAAATCACGGAGAAGAATGGAGAAAGATTTAGGAAAATGGCAGAATTCCCAGCACCAACCTGTTGGATGGCTGAATTCACTATTAAGTAGCCTAATCCTGTGGCAACAAAACCAGAGAAAACCAATAAGCCCCAAGCCAAACTGCTTCCACCCTGTATTTGTGAGATTCCATTAGGTTCACTGAAAAATCCAATAATCATTGTCATGATTGACCCTATTAATAGAGTCATTCCAGTCATATAAGTAGTATTCAGCGTTTCTGAAGCCTTTTTGATCAACACAAAGCTAATCGTCTGAACAATTACGGCGATGCACAGGTACAAGTCACCCATTGAAATTGAAAAACCTTCATTGCCTCCTGCCATAATAATAGTAGTGACCCCAATAAAACCTAATAGAAAGCCAAATCCTCTTGGGATGGTTAATTTATCCTTGAGAAAAATCGCTGCTGCAATAGCGGTTGCTATAGGTGATGCTCCTAGAATAATTCCAGCATTTGTTGCAGTTGAATAATTCAATCCAACAGACATAAAGTACTGAAAACCAAATATACCAAAAGTAGAAATACCAATAACGTAATACCATTCTTTCCTGGTTAATGTACGATACAATTTTTTATAGAAAATGAATGGTGCTAGTGCAAGAAACGCAATAAAAATGCGTAATGCTGTGATCGTAACCGGTGGAAATTCAGTGACGACAATTTTGACAGCAATAACATTAAAACCCCAAATGGCCATCATGGATATTAACAATAAGTAAAGATAGTTCTTCTTCATTCAATGAATCCCCATTCACGTAAGATCTCTCCATTCACAAGCTCTTCCATAAAAAGACCACTGCATTTAACTCACGAAAACACGAGATAACAGTGGTCTTTGCTAAGATTAATGGGTTAGATCCTAATAATTGTTAAGTACCTAGGCTTGAACCTTTGGACTTAGTTCAATACTTTTGAATTGTTTTACCTGACCAGAAATCGCTTGTTCCGTTGGTAATCTTTCGATACTTGAAGCTCCGAAGAATCCAGAAACCCCGTTTGTTCTACTTAGAACATAGGCTGCATCTTCTGGCTCTGAGATTGGCCCTCCATGGCACAATACAATGATATCTGGATTCACTGATTTCCCAGCATCGTGAATTTTCTGAACTAATTCAACAGCATCATCAATATCCATGGCTGTATGTGCACCAATGGCACCTTTAGTTGTAAGACCCACATGAGCCACTAAAATGTCTGCTCCTGCTTTTGCCATTTTAATCGCATCTTCTTCACTAAAAACATATGGAGAAGTAACAAGCCCTATATTGTGAGCTTTGCAAATCATATCCACTTCTAAGTCATAACCCATTCCCGTTTCTTCAAGATTCTGACGGAATTGGCCATCGATCAGTCCAACTGTAGGGAAGTTTTGAACCCCAGAAAAACCTTGTTCCTTTAGCTGCTTTAGGAATACATCCATATTTCGGAATGGGTCTGTACCACAAACACCAGCTAATACCGGTGTGTCTTCCACAATTGTTAACACTTCATTGCCCATTTCCACGACAATTTGGTTCGCATCGCCATATGGCATTAAACCAGCTAATGAACCACGGCCTGCCATACGATAACGACCTGAGTTATAAATTATAATTAAATCAATGCCGCCTGCTTCTGCACTTTTTGCGGAAAGGCCAGTACCTGCTCCTCCACCGATAATAACCTCATTGTTTTGAATTTTTTGCTTTAATTTTTGAATAACTTCCACTCTTGATTTAGACATGTGTCGCGTCTCCTTTCTTTGTACCAATTTGTTCTAATAGTGTTGCTGCAATTAGCTCAGAAACACTTGGGTGGTTGATATCCTCTTCTACTTCAATAAACGTAATGTGATCATATAGATTTTCCTTAATAGCGTTGCATAACGTATCACGCTCTTCTGGACCATCAAATGGCTGACCCGTACGATCTAATAGGGAAACTCCGCCTTTTGGAAAGACAAGGACAACGGGCGATGTACTTTTATTTAATTTTCGAGCAATGGTTTCACCTAGTTTTCGATTTTCATCTACCGTTGTTCTCATCAGCGTAGTAGTTGGATTATGCTGATAGAATTTCCGATTCTTAAATTGCGCAGGGACTGTTTCAGGAGGACCAAAATTAACCATATCCAATGCTCCAACAGAAACGACCTGTGGAATACCAACTTGACCGGCTGCTTCTAGTCGGGATTCACTAGATTGAAAGATGCCACCAACAAGTCCGTCTGCTAATTCTGTTGTTGTAATATCTACCACGCCTTTAATGAAACCTTCCTTTATTAGAGCTTCCATTGAATCACCACCGGCTCCGGTGGCATGGAATACAAGAACATCATATCCACTTTGCTCCAGGATTTCTCTTGTTTGATTCACACATGGTGTCGTAACCCCGAACATGGTTGCAGCAATCATTGGCTTTTCTTCCACTTCAATGCTAATTTTATTCCCATTAACCATCCCACTAAGTGCATTGGCTGCATTCTTTAGGATGAGTGATGAAAGACTATTAATACCTGCAATATCCACAATCGAATACAACATCATAATATCCTTCTCGCCCACATATGGTCTGGTGTTCCCAGAAGCAACGGTTGACACTAATAGCTTTGGAATTCCAATTGGAACGTCCTTCATGGCTGTAGCACCTACCGTCGTTCCAGCCGTTCCGCCCATTCCGAACACAGCTCCAACCTTTCCTTCTTCTATCAATCTATTTACTACATTTCTAGCACCGTTCGCCATAATGGTAACAGCACCACCACGGTCATTCTTTTCTCTTAATTCCTCCAATGAGGAGCCGCCAGCTTTCGCGACTTCCTCATTCGAAACGTCTCCTTCAGTGAAGGAAGGGTACACAGCTGTATTCACTAAAATTGTTTCAAGTCCATTTTCTTCAATAATTCCTTTGACATAGAGAAACTCTTTTTCCTTTGTATCCAATGAACCTACTAAAACAATTTTCTTACTCATGTGCACCCTCCTTCACCACGATTCCTTCGAAGAATTCCTTTGTTTGACGGACAACTTCTACCTCACCAATTCGGTCTTGTACATAAAAGGACGGATAGTGCGTATCAATGGTTAAGATCACTTGTGGATCATTTTCGGCAATGGCCTTCATAACTGGACCATGGTCATAATCATCTTTTCCTGCGATGGCAAAATTACCGAATGTACCAGTAGGATTTTCTACTGTAATGGAATTGGATAATCTGTATGCACCCTTTAAATGTGTTTGATATACATGACCTTTTATATGCTCATAACTCTCAACAGTAGGATACTCCCCTGCTCTCCAACCATTCAATACGTCCCAGTTGACCTTTAAATTGGGATGATTAGTATAGTTCATTAGAATACCGAGTTCTTTGCAGCTGTTCGTTAATGTTGGTGGTTCGTTTTCTACTAAGAGAATTTTATCTCTAGATTTTGCTAGTTCAGCATGTCGTAACATCACGTTTGCATTATGCCGATATTGCGCTTCCTTCTCCTCATCTGATAGAAGATTGAAATCCTCTTGACGGTATAGGGAATAGATACGGATGAAATTAGTAGAAAAAATATCAGCTAATTCAAATAAACGGTTTAGTACTTCACCCATTTGCTTATGGTGTTCTTCATCATGATTATCATATTTAGGCTGTCCAGAGAACGTACAGGAGTTAACTGCCCAAGAGCTAAGGCTGCTAACCTGTAGTCCTTTCTCCTGAATAAGTTCACTAATTACCCGCGCTTTTTCGGGAGTGATATCGTCAATGGTAGACCCATCTAGCTTTCCTCTTAAGTCTATATTCGTAAAACCTAAGCTTTTTGCATGCTCCAATGATTCTTGGAAAGATTCCGTTCCTAACATATCTGTAAAAATACTAAATTTCATTTTATACCCCTCCGTCTACTCAATTGTGATCCAGTTGCCAGAACGATTATTCTTATAAGCATCAAAAATCTTTGTTAAATGCACAGCATCACTTAATGTAGCACGTTCTACTTTTCTATCATTCAAAACCGCATGAGCAAAATGATTAACACTTTGGACCATTCCTTGTAAGAAAAGGTTCTTGTTATAAAGCTGCCCTAGGGAAAATTCTGGCTCCCAATGAACTGGTCCCTCTAAAGGATTATCCCCTATGTAATGGGGGGCCTTACCGTATTCTCCGCTGCCCTTTGAACCTCTGTAATAAGCAAGGCGAATTGCATTATCAATGACAACATTTTCTTTGTTTCCAATAATTTCATAACGTTCTAATGGACTCGTGTCAGCTTGTGTAGAAGGCAGTTCTAGATTACCGATCGCGCCTGACTTGAATTTTAGTAGAGTATGAACATTCCCACTTGGCTGGTGCTCGATAAACATCATTTCTTTCACATCACCCATTAAGTAATGAATGCCTGACATCGGGTGACAAATATCTAAGAACCAATGAAGCCCCGTTCTTTCTCCAAGCTTCTCTTCAAACGGAGATAGTGTTAAGGGATATCTACCTGAAACCGATGCCGCTTCTCCAAAAGTACTAGATTCTAAGATTTGTTTGGCTTTAACGAAAGTCGGATAAAAATAGCGTTTATTCGAAACAAGCACAGTTTGGCCGGTCTTAGCTTCTAACTCTAGTAATTCCTCGCCTTCTTTCGCCGTATAAGCAAGCGGTTTTTCCATCCATACAGGCAGACCCGCTTTAAGGATCTCTGGAACGATCTTTGGATAAAGGGGATGACCGTTTTTATCAAAGTTCAAAACAATGAATATGGCATCGAGGTCCTCTTTTTTGATCATTTCCATATAATCGGTATAGGCACTTTTTGCTCCAAAACGGGTCTTGTAAAGATCCGCTCTTTCTTGATTTAAATCACAAACAGCTACAAGATCAACGGGTGCATAGTCAAAGGTAGGATATACATTCCGATAGGCATGTGCACCACAGCCGATAAAGCCGATGCGAAGTTTGTTACTATACTCATAATTAAATTTAATTGGTTCCATTGTCTGATCTCCTTTTTTGATTACAATTTTTCGTTAGTCTTATTCACCAATGGTTTGTCTGTCAGGTGCTGAATACGCGATGATCATTCGACATGGTTCCCAGCTCGTAACCGTAGCATTGTGCGGAACATTTCTTGGGATGCGCAGCATCATTCCTGGTTTCAGATGATACGTTTCATCACCTAAAGAATGATCACACTCTCCAGAAAGGACGAATATAAATTCTTCACAATTCGGATGAATATGTCTCGGGTTTGAGACACCTGCATTAATATAAACCATTCCAAATGTCATTTCTGCTTCAGGATCGATTTCCTGTCCGCATAGCCATTGAATAGAACCCCAGTCGTTTTGAATTAAGTGTTTTGCCTCATTTAAGTCAGTAATCGTAGCCATAATGAATCTCTCCTTTTATTTTCGTTTTTATATGAAACTACAAGTATTATTTATTTGCTCCACTTGCCATTCCCTCAACAAAGGAACGCTGGAAGATCAGATACACAATAATACTTGGTATCATGCTGATAACAGTGCCTCCAAAGATTAACCCAAAGTTTGTAGATTGTTCTCCTTGGAAAGAATAAAGACCTAATGAAATCGTAAATTTTTCTTGAGATATTAATAGGACAAGCGGCAGTAAGAAGTCATTCCAAATATTCATAAAAGTAAAGATAAGAAGTGCAACTAGACCAGGTTTCGCTAGAGGTAACATAACCGACCAGTACGTTCTCCATTCCCCAGCACCATCAATGGCAGCAGATTCCCGTAATTCTTTAGGAACATCCCGAAATGTATTTCTCATGAGAAATATGGAAAACGGAAGTGCGAGTCCGACAGATACTAAAGTTACGCCTGTTAAAGTATCAACCATTCCCATTGATTTAAGTTGAAAGAAGATTGGAATGATAATGGCCTGAACCGGCAATGCCATACCCAATAAGACTAAATAAAAGAGTAGATTGTTTCCTTTAAAAGTAAGTTGTGCAAACGCATAGCCTGCTGGTGCTGCCACTAATGCAACGAGTACCATCCCACCTATGGTGATAAATGCACTATTTAAGAAATAAGTTTTAAAGTTTCCTAGATTCCAAGCCCCGATGTAATTATCGAAATTCCATGATTTAGGCAATGAGAAAGGAGAACTAAATATCTCCATATTCGATTTAAAACTAGCTAATACCGCGTAAAAGATAGGAGATGTAATGAATAGCAATAATACTGACAAGGTAACCAAAAGTGTTACCTGGGAACCTTTTAATTGCTTTAATCGCGTACCCATACTATTCAGTCCTTTCTCGATAATAGTTAAAGCTAATCGTGAATGCGATTACAATAATCCCCAACACCACACTACCAGCTGTTGCATAGCTCACCTTGTTCATACTGAATGCTGCTTTATAGACATATGTCGAGACAAGTTCACTCATATAGAATGGTCCACCCTGAGTCATGATCCAAATTAAGGCAAATCCTTTAAGCGCGTGAATGATGACCATACTGATGACAACATTTAATGTATTTCTCAAACTTGGTATCGTAATATTCCAAAACTTACGAATCGGGCCAGCACCATCAATGTCTGCCGCTTCATATAGGCTGTAGTCAATACTTTGAAGACCTGCAAGGAAGAGAATTAAATACAATCCATAGAATGCCCATGTACTGGCTATGACGAGAGCAGGAATTACAAATAACGGTTCCCCTAACCAGTTTTTTGCCAAGCTCTCTAACCCAATTGATTTTAGAAAGACATTTATCGGTCCCATCATTGGATCATAGATTTTCGACCAAAGTACGCCAACAACGGCTAAGGAAAGAACACTTGGCAGATAAAATCCTGCCCGGAAAAACATTTTTCCTTTCTTAACCCTACTAATTAAGACCGCCAACACTAAGGTAGGAACCACCATGAGAGTAAGACTAAGTAGGACCCACAATAGGTTATGGCCTAAAGATTTTAAGAAAATGTCGTCCTTAGTCAGTTGAACATAATTTTCAAACCCTACAAAGTTCATACTTGGTGATGCTCCATCCCAATCGAAGAAGCTAAATCGAACGGCGTCAATCATCGGATATAACATAAAAACGGCATATAAGATCAATCCTGGAAGAAGAAAAGATGCGATTGTAATAGCTTTCTTGATCTTCAGCTTTGTTCTACTATTGACAGCAACTACACTCTTTTTATCCATTTCTATTAATGGAGTTGATTGAGTCATGTAATGACCTCCCTTCTTCGTAGGGACCTGCTCACACGACCAAGTCCCATAAACATCCGCTTACTTTAAACTAAATCCATTTGCTCTGTCTTTTTCTGCACCCTTCTCGATGTTGTCCATTGCCTCTTGTGGGGTAACCAATCCACCAACAAGCCCTTGCAGGTTTTGGTAATACGCTTCCTTTGCTTCTACTCCCATGAACACACTTGGATTATAACCAGAACCATCTTCAATGGATTTCATGGCAGTTTTTAAAACGTCACCAACCGGTTCAATGTTTTCAGAAGCCTTAGAAGCTGGGATAAAGTTATAGTCAGGCAGATTTAATACGATATTGCTATAGTCCTCAGATAGAATGAAGTCCATCCATTTTTCAGCATATTCTACGTCTTTCGCCTTTGTAGGAACAACCCATGTTAACCCAATTCCACCGACAGGCTGCGCAACATCTCCATCAACAAACGATGGCATCATAAACATATTTACACTGTCCTCAAGCTTTTGATCCGCTAAATCCGTAATGAGGTACGTACCTTCCGCTTCAATGGCTGCTTGCTTCGATAAAAATCTAAACTTTGAATCAGGTTGGGTCTGTGTAACGGATTCTTTCGTTATATAGCCTTTTTCAACCCAATCAGCGATCATTTCAGCAACTTCTACGACTTTAGGATCATTCCATTTACCATCACCATAGAATAATTCCTCTACTTGTTCTGTTCCCATTACACTTTCCATCATGACTCCAAAAATCCAACCAATCGCATACCCATTTCTTGCCCCAACTGTTATAGGTGCTACACCCTCATCTTTAAGAGTTTGAAGCGCTTTCAAAAATTCGTTTTTATTAGTAGGAACTTCCACACCATTTTGTTTAAAAATATCTTTATTATAAAACATTCCTATTGTATCGATCATGTGTGGAACCTCATAAATGTTTTCCCCTTTAGAAATCAGGTCATAGGCAAATGTTCTAAGGTCATCCTTCCACTTATTCTTCTCGTAAAGATTATTTAAGGGTTGGATTAGATTTACATCTGATAGAATCGATACCCTTCCTGGACCCGCATTCATTAAGATTACATCCGGTGGTTCAATTCCTGATTGTAATAGAGTAGGAAGTTTCCCAGACTCTACTTGCACATCCCCATTGGTAATGTTTACTTCTATATCAGGATTAATTTCATTAAACTTTTCAACAACACTCGCCCATTGCTGCTTTTCTACATCGTTATAATAGTTTGGTATCATAAGATCAAGTACATGATCATTCCCACTTGCTGATTCGTTTTTTACTTCTTTTGAATCTTTTTTTGTTTGATCTTCACTTGATGATGTTGGAGATTGACACGCTGTTGTAAGAATCATCAATAACACTAGTAAAAAAGAAATCTTATGTTTGTTCCCCTTCATAAACATCCCCATCCCTTTTTCATATTAGTTTTTATTTTATCCGAATAGTAAAATTATTATTTTACATTTCACGCTCCTTTCCATAGAATATAAGTAACGTTAATATATTAATAATTCTAAATGATTTAAACTTTCTTTCAATGGTGCAAGAGATGGTTAAAAGGGGGGTGAATCGTGGTTAATAGATCGTAGAGTACAATACTGTCTATCATTTGGGGGAAAATAATGAAATTCATCAACTCTATCTTTTTAAAGCTATTTTTGACATTTGTTCTTTTTTCATTGATTCCAATGGGCATTGTTGGCTGGCTTGCTTATGATAAGTATTCCAATAATTTATATGAAAATTTACAGTATCATGCAGATGACGTTTTGGAACAAAAGATTAGTTTTCTTTCAGCATTCATGAAGGACTTGGAACGAATGGATCAAGGGATTACACAAAGTAAAATTTTTTCTGAGTTTCTCACAAACACCAATCCAATAGACCACCCTAAATATTATATTGAGCTTGATGAATTACTATTAAGTATTCAAAATATAAGACCAGAAACGGAAGGAATCATGATCGTCAGCAACAATGGCTTTATCTACAATTATGGATATTCTCATGATTTACAATTTAAAAATGAGGACTTTAAGAGTCTCTCTTGGGTTAAAGAAATAGAAAAAAACAAGGAAGTCACCCCACAAATTACAACCCTTCATGAACAACCTTATTCGAATATTAATAAGAAAGATAAGGTTTATTCTTATGTTAAAAAAGTATGGGACCGAAGGATAAAGTCCTTCGGGTATCTTATCATTGATTTTAAAGAAAATCTGTTAAAAGACATCCTGCGAAATGATGGAGGAAGTTCTTTTAATAATTCGGGAACCTTTATTTATGACAATCATGGTTATGTATTAGAACCAGAGATTAATCTGGAATATAAGGACGTAGCAGATTCGACATCTGGTTCTACCATTAAAAGTCCTTCCGGTGAAGAATTTCTTGTTTTCACAAAGTATTTCCCTCAAACAGGATGGTACGTATCAGAGTATTTTGAGAAAAATGCATTTTATGGAAAAGTGAATGAAATTAAGAAAATCGCCATGATTATAACGATCACAACTGCCTTCATTTGTTTACTTGCATCCTTATTTATATCACATCGAATATCAACACCAATTAAGAATCTTGGCAGAGTGATGAAAAAGGTGGAATCTGGAAACCTGGATGAAAGGTTTGTTGTCCATTCAAAGGATGAAATCGGTGACCTCGGAAAAGGTTTTAATACGATGATTGGGGAAATAAAGAAATTAATTCTAGCGGTAAAACATGAAGAGAAATTAAAGAAAGAAGCGGAAATCACCGCATTACAATTACAAATTAACCCACATTTTATCTATAACACCTTAGAAACGATTAATTCTTTGGCTCGTAAAAAGAGAGAAACTGAAATTAGCCGTCTGATTGTGCTGCTTGGAAGACTGCTGAGATCGAGTATAAGTTCATTTGAAGAAAAAATCCCTATCAAACAGGAAATCAATTATATCGTCAATTATTTGGAGATTCAAAAGGTACGGATGAGAGAACCATTAACCTACAAGATCTCGATTGATCCTATATTAGAGGACTATCTTTCGGTGAAATGGATCCTGCAGCCTATCGTTGAAAATGCGATTATTCATGGGATTGACCCCTTAAGATCATCCGGAAATATCGAGATAATCGGGGAAACCAGAGGCTCAACCATTATATTTACCATTAAAGATAATGGAGTTGGAATGGATTCTATTAAGGTGCAACAGATTACTCACCAGCTTCAATTCAGCTCTAAAAACCTTGCGAAATATAAGAATAAAATTGGGCTTTATAATGTACAAACAAGAATTCACTCACATTACGGCAGTTCTTTTGGTATTACGATAGATAGTTACATAAATATAGGTACGACCGTTACAATTTCAATCCCCATGGAGGTATATGATGCTCAAAATGTTAATAGTGGATGACGATTGGCTAATATCGGATAGTTTGAAATCATTGGATGAGTGGCATGAGCGAAATATCGATGTGGTCGGCACGGCTGAAAATGGAAAAGAGGCAATATTTTGGATGGAAAAAGAGGATTTGGACATCATTTTAACAGATATACGGATGCCAGAAATGGATGGGATAGAGTTAACGAAGCATATTTATGAAAAGGAATCGAACATTCATGTGATCATTATGAGTGGGTACGAAGAGTTTTCTTACGCCCAAAAAGCGATGAGATACAATGCAAAAGGATATATTCTAAAACCAATCGATACAGATGAACTGATGGATGCCATTGATAGAATCATATTTGACATGAACCCGACCAAAAAGGTTGAGCCAGAATCTGATCACGACCCCACCACATATCATGAAAGACTGGTTTTAGGTGCACAATCTTTTATCATGTCTAATCTAATGAAACCGTTAACATTAAAGGAAATTTCAAACCGCTTACATCTTACAGACCACTATTTTGGTCAAGTATTTAAATCTGTTACCGGTGAAACCTTTTTAAATTATTTAACAAGGGTTCGAATGGAGAAAGCATGTGAATTAACCAAAAACCCCACTCTAAAAATTTATGAAATTGGTACTCTTGTTGGCTACAAGGATCCTAAATCTTTTGCAAAAACGTTCCAACGATTATACAATATGACACCAAAAGAATTTCGGAAACAATACTTTACCAATGAATAAGAATAGCAAAGGTTCTA
The DNA here is from genome assembly GCF_019749295.1 of Neobacillus niacini. Classification (GTDB taxonomy): domain Bacteria; phylum Bacillota; class Bacilli; order Bacillales; family Cytobacillaceae; genus Neobacillus; species Neobacillus niacini_D. Next base: position 77,464 of record NZ_JACWFG010000013.1, on the reverse strand, counting down.
TTAAAATTCCTTATTTAAACTGATCTTATAAATTCGAATGAAATTTTAGAAACAATATTCTATAATTTACTATAAAGGCTGGTGATGACTATTTTGGAAAAGATTGTAGTTTGTATTAGTAATCCTTATTACGCTGAAAAGCTAATTCAGAGAGGAAAAGTTTTGGCAGATGCGTTTAATGGGGAGTGTGTTGTACTAAATGTGCTAAAAGCACCTTTTGACGAACTGGATTTCAATCAATTACAAACAAAGTTAATGTTTGAGAGCTTGGCCGAAAAATATAATGTGCAGCTAATGTCTGAGCCTTCTAAGTTAAAAAAAATTGCCTATCATATCGCTCAGTTTGCTGAGGAACAGAAGGCCACTCAAATTGTCATTGGGCAAGTGTCTCTTTCCAAACTGGAATTGATGTTGCAAGACTCATTAATAAACAATCTTCTCGAGAAACTTGAAGGCGTCGATTTGCACATTGTTGAAGTCAGTCGTGATGTGAACGACAGCGAAGAATTTGACAGAGGAATAGCTGCGGAATTAATAAAAATTGCGGATGAATTTGAAATTTCCTTTAAGAGTGATCATAACAACGAAGGAAAAAAAGGAATCTTTTATAAAATGAGTGCTTCTGACTTCACAAACGGATTTTTTGTTATGAAACATGGAAATGAGCATCAAGTAATTAAAGTCTTACATGGAAAAGTTAAGAAAGAGGATATTGATCAAATTATTAGTTAACTTAGTAATTCCAATCTAACAGACCCGAAGGTAATTAATATTAATCATATACAATCCTCAGAACCAACAGTAAATGACTTGTAAAATATAAGTGTCAGACACCAATGTACTATTTTGACAGTGCCTGACACGAGGTCAATCAGTAACATGCAATAATCATGCCGCTGACAAAACGGGGACATCTCATTATTAATGAAATGTCCCCGTTTAATTGTTAGTGGTTTTGAACAACAACCCCTATTTCTTAATATTCATCAACGCTCGATAAGCATTAGCTTCCCCGGATCCAAATAAGGCATCTTGTCCAGGTTTTCCGTAGTCAATAGCAGTTTGCTTAATGATGGCTGATACTTGTGATGGCTTTAAATCAGGGTTTGCCGCTTTAATGACACCCGCAATCCCAGCAACTTGAGGAGCCGCCATCGATGTACCTGCGTTATAATTATAATCCGACCCTAAGTAAGTTGGCCAGGTACTAAGGATTAAGTTAGTAAAATCAGCTGTTTCAGGATCAAAGGTTTCGGCATATTTTGCACCAAAGTCTCCTCCAGGAGCTGCTACATCAATCGCAGAGTTTCCATAATTGGAGAAAAAAGCAAGTTCCTGTTTGGACCACTTGTTCGAAGCTGATACATTGATTACTCCAGGCAATTGTGCTGGTACAACTGTTGTCGGTCCTTGGAGTGAGATTCCCAATGGTTCATAAAGTGTGTTTAAGTAATCCGTAACTTCATTCTTATTATCCAAGTTTAAGCTTTCATTCCCACTTCCACCTACAACGGTAACGTTCTTCTTCAAGGCGTATTGAATCGCACGCTTCCACAATAACGTATCAGCCGTTGTTTTATAGGTTTCTCCTTCGATGATGGTTTTCGAAGTATGATAGAGTCTTAGAGACATATTAATAACGTCTACATCATCATTCGCAGCTGCAATAATGCCATCAATGATAAAGGATGGCAGAGTAAGAGCTTGATCCGAATAGAATACACGATACGTACGGATTCCTAGGTCTGGCCCTACCCCTTTGACATTTCCATTTGCCGCAATGATTCCAGACACATGTGTTCCATGTCCATTTCGATCTACGATGTCATTTGGGTTTCCGGTTTCCGTTTCATCCATCCCTGCAGGGACTAAATTCCGTCCACCAAGAAGATTCTTCTGCAAATCTGGATGAGTTGGGTCAATTCCTGTATCAATAACCCCTACCACTGCTTTATGTACAGTTTCTCCCTTATCATTTACATATCCGCCGGTTTCAATTTCATATGATTTCCCATTGTTTGTTACTCTTTGCATGTCCCATTGCCCATCCCATAGACTTCCTTGTTCATGGATGGCAGCTGTTTGTGCAACTTTGGAAGTCGATGCCGGTTGGTTTAATGCTAGTGGCACTTCTTTACTGGCAACCTCAATGGAAGGCACTTTTTTTAGATTTCGTAGAAATGCAGAATCATCAGACTGTGCCTGGATTCCTCCCACTTCTTGGAGTACTTTCAACACTTGGCCTCCTGCTTTCTCGATTACGTCTTCATAATCCTTTGGCAGCCCATTTTTAAATGCAATCACGTACAGATTTTCCTCTGCTGTTTTCGTTCCTTGAATTTCTGCAGCTAAACTGGATGTCGCAGATCCCCCCACAAATCCAAACCCTAATGTTACAGAAAGCAAGGTTTTTACTAAAACTTTCTTCATGGTCCTCCTCCTTTGAATATGGAAATTATCACCACTTCAATTCTAATATAAATTACATTTTTATACCATTTTTGTAAACCAACTTTACAAAAGTTCAATAATTCAATAGAGAAATTAATAGAAAATAGGAGTTTTAATGAAAGTACAAATTGAAAAATAATGAATGAGTGGGCACTGTCTGACTCTTTTCTGGGTAGTGCCACTCATTCAACTTATAAAGTCTATTATAAAAAGAGCCCGCATGAATTTTGTTCCTACCAGTGTACTTGAAGTTTATTACCATTTGGATCATAAAAGTGGAAATACGAATGACCGTTATCTTCTTGTATATCCTCGACTTTAACTTGATTATTAATTAGGTGTTGACAAAATTCGGATAGTTCTGGGCTTGTAAAGCCAATACTAAAAGCTGATTCATTATTAATTGTAAAGTGGGCAAATGTTTCATCGTCAGTTGGAACTAAGATAAGTAAAAAAGCTCCATCATTTACTTTAAAAATCGCAAATGGATCGTCAGTAATGTTTAATAACTGAAAACCTAATACATCTCTATACCATTGTGCAGACTGTTCTAAATCTTTTACAGGAATTCTAATATAATGTACTTGCTCAATAAATGATTTACTCATATTTACCTCTCCTTACTTTAATTTGGTATATCAAATAATTCTCTTTTTTGTGTTTCTTTCATTCCAAAATATTGAATTAAATTGCACCAGCCATTGTACACCTACAATGGCTGGTGCAATTTCCTATATAAATTTTTAAGTAATTTCCGCTCAAATGGCCTTACACCAATAAAAAATGAGTGTCAATTTCATATGCAAATTGGCACTCATTTAAACATATATTTTTAATGTTTGTGATAGGAAACGGAACCCGTTAACATGAATGAGCTCTTTTTTTTAACGTCAGAAACATGACTTATTCTCTTTTCCAAAGTGTATTTGGTTCCATATAAGGTACTGGTGAATCCCCTTTACATCACAGCACTTTTGCTTGTATATTCTTGTGGTTTACTAACAGCTTCCCCTTCAGAGCCTTCAAACTGGCGGCCCCATCCTGTTATGATCGAGAATAATAGAACCAAGAACAATACCATGCAATAAATCATACCGCTGCTGACTTGTGTTAGGGAAAGCGGCGCAATAAAATCATAGCCTTCCGACAATAAAGCACCGAGGAAGACAAAAACACTTAAGAACGGGACAACGAGCACGATGGCATTCGCAAAACCATCAAGTAGATTGGCACGGCGGTATGGATGGAGACCCACCCGTTTACCAATCTCATTCTGTACTTTTCCAAAGGTGGTCATCGATGCACTAGTCACACCCCCGAAGATCAAAGTCGTAAACGAGATTCCTAACATCATTGCAAACTCAGCACCACGGACACTTTTCCCCATTTTGCTGTTAAGGATGCCATTCGTGACTTTTTCTAGTACACCCGCACCGCCCAGCACACCCATGATCCCGTAAACGGAAATGACCAACGTTACTGTTGCCATCATGGAGCTGATACCTCCCGTTAAGAATCCTGCCGGAGCGCCATCTGAAACAGAAATCACATTGTCAAAAGTTAAGAGGTTAAATGCTAGAGCCGTGATGGTTCCTAAAACAATACCTATAGTAATAGCTTTATAGATATTTCGGGTTTTAATCGCCACGATTAACATGATTGCTACTGGAACCAGCATAACTAGTGTAGTTGGATTCATGTTCTTCTCAAGGATATCTGCAGCATCTGAACCTGCGCTGCCTCCGCCGCCGAAGATCCAGAACAGAACAAACGAGATCACACCTGCGACCAAGGAATATTTCAGTCGAGTGGCAACACAGCCGCCGATATCTGCAAAGCCTCGTTTCTTTGTAAATTCTTGCGTTCCAGCAGAGATGATGGTCGTATCTGATATCGGAGCCAAGTTATCTCCAAAAATAGAAGCACTCACGATGGCGCCCGCGAGAATGGCAGGGTCGCAGCCTAACAAAACTCCTGCTGGATAGAAAATCGGGAAACAGGTAAACATGGTTCCAATCGATGATCCCGTAGCAGTTGCAATGACACAAACGGCTAAGAACGTAAACGCGGTGAATAATCCTCCATCAACGCCCAGTAAATCAGCTAGCCATACAAAACCTGAAGAAATGTTACTCTCTTTGATCAGTGAGGAAAACATCCCGATTACAAACAGTAGAATGGTAATCGGTACAGCTTCCTTTACGCCTTCATAGACGGAATCCCAGAACCGATCGTAGTTACCCTTTTTCACCAAAACAGAACCTACCATCAGAGCGACGAAAGCCCCCATGGCAAGAGCGTACATTTCAAACGCTTTAAATACGATAAAATACAGTATGCAGAAAAATAGAAAAATCACAACTGGAATAAACGCAGTGACCCAGCCGCCTCTAAACTCAAGTCTTTTATTCATACATGAACTCTCCTCTACTATTCTAAACTTTCTATTCTAAACTAAACATCCACTTTCATTTATTCTTCATTTAAATTCATCTTCATAATATTGCGATATTTCGAATCAGCTGTACGCTCTAACTCAAACGGTTCGCCGTCTACTGTTGGATAGTTGTCTAAGAATTGTTTTATTGCTTCGATATCGGTACGATCAAGTTCGAAAGCAAATATTTGCGTATTTGACTCAACATGTCTGCTATTTCTCACTCCAATAATAGATGCTCCGACACCTTTTTGACTTAATATATATTTCGTAGCAATCTGAGAAACTTTGACAGAATGCTTTTTAGCAATTCTTTGCAGTAATACCAACAATTCCTGATAGCCATCCCAGCCCATAGTATCTTCAATCACCTGAAAATATTTAACGTGAGAGCGAGTTTCGGGTTGAATTGAAGTTTGGCCAATCCATTTTTCCGCTAACAATCCGCCAGATAATGTACCGTAGCAAAGCAGGGAAATTCCTTTGCTTTTACAATAATCTAGTAATTCTTTTTCTGGACGTCTATCAAAAACCGAGTATTGATTTTGACAAGACACAACAGGGATACCTGCATCAACAATTTCGCGTAAATGCCTCGTATCAAAATTTGTAACAGCAATATTACGGATTTTTCCTTTTTCTTTAAGTCTCAACAGATCTCCCGCAGTCTCAACAAATCCAGGCACACTGTAATCCCACCAATGAAACTGAACAAGATCCAATACATCTCGTTTTTGACGTTTGAGGCTTCTATCAATGATCTTTTCTGTGTACGTGTAATCGACCTCGCTAAGCAAATTGATATCCGGTACATACTTGGTATGAATTTGAATATCATGCGGTGAAAGGGTGCTCCCTTCTTTTAGTTCCGTTAAAAATTCACCGAGGAGTTCCTCAGTACCTGTATAGATATCTGCACAATCAAATGTCGTAAATCCTCTTTCAGCCAGCATATGGAAGGCCTTCATGACATCTTGCATATCTAGCTTTGCTTGTAAGCTATGACCTTCCGATAACTGCCAACAACCGTTGATCACTCTGCTAATACTATAATCTTCTGCTAGTTGTATTCGTTCTGCCATTTTCGATTACTCTCCTTTATGTATAGGTTCTATTGTGCATTCAGCATGACTAAAGTCTTGCGTTTGGGTACGAGTTATTTTAAATTTAGCCCCACAGTTTGGATCTGGGCAGGCTATCAAACTATCAGACATCATCCAGTCATTTCTATGTAATGGTCGCTGCTTCGCAGGAAGTAATGGCAAAATAGCGCTTAAGGCATACATCGAAAATGAATTCGTTTCCGGGAAAATCAGGTTTTCCCCTACCACTAAGAAGTAGTCACCTTCCTTATGGCTGCATACCATTGGTTTATCTGACCCTACCACCTCTACCTTTAAGTTATAGAGCGTAAATTTATCATCCATAGCACCTTTTCCTTTCTGTATTTGCTAAAAATATATATGGTTGAGTTTCGCTGTAACCGATGAGAATTAATAAGCGGAGAATTTCCGGCTAATGTATATAGATGTCGCTTAAGAAGCAGGAATAAGCGGAGAGATTCCGGTTAACTGCTCAAAAAACGATTAAATCAAAGGATTTCGATCTTATAAGCGGAAAAACTCCGCTTATTTTTAAGGAAACTTGGCTTTTTTTCAATTTAGTCGGAAATCTTCCGTCTATTATCAAACACAATCAACAATCAGTTAAAACTTTCAAAAAAAAACAAAAAACACCTGCCCTCAAATAAAAATTCAAGGACAAGTGTTAACCTGCGGTACCACCTTGTTTGATATGTATCACCATACCCACTCAATGAGTGCTTACACACTCCTAACCCTGTAACGCTGGCTTTTGCGTCTTAGCTACTAGATCAACGATCGTTCACTTCGCCCTCGGAGGCCCATTTGCTGTCTCGTATCTGTCCGGCTTACACCATCCCGGATTCGCTAAAGAGATCGTTTAACAGTTTTACTCCCTCGTCTTTGGTTTAGAAAATGATAACATTCTAGTTTTGTAGTGTCAAGAATAATTCTAATATTAAGATAACTTAGTTGATAGAGTAACTGGCCATAATCTAAATTCAAATGAGATAGATATTAACTGTCACTGTTTTTTTGCGATTGGTATATTTGTTTTACTGAGACTAAAAAAGCCCCTTAGAGTTTTCATTCCAAGAAGCTTTTCATCTTAGGGTTAGTTTTATTGTTATATGTTATTTCTTAAATCTTCAATTTCATTAAGACTAAGCTTAGTAACCTTTACAATGAGCTCAACAGATAACCCTTCTCTTAGCATTTCAAGTGCTGTTTGCCTTTTCCCTTTTTGAATACCCTCTGCTATCCCTTTTTGAATACCTTCTTCTCTTCCTTTTTGAATACCTTCTTCTCTTCCTTTTCGAATTCCCTCTGCTATGCCTTTTTCTCTCCATGAATTTGGCAGTTTAAAAATTTGTTCGGACTCTTGTAAATCTAATTGCTTAATCTCTTTCATGAGTTCTTCCTCCTCACTCTTATTTAAAGTAAGATAAGTTTCAAAAAATCCATTAATGAGTTCTGCTTTTGCTGCGTTCAGTTCCATTTTCACTAACATTCGCAAAAATTCTTTTTTCACTTGGACTTTATCTTTTTCTGTGTATTCCATTTTACTAAGAAGTGCTGCAGCCACTGGATTATTTGTATGAATAAAAGAGCGCCAATTCATTTTTTTTAATTCTAGCATTAAGAATTGAAAGGTCAATACATGAAAAAAGGGGAAAGAAACAGTAAACTGATTATGTTCAATTCTTTTTTGGTCATATGAAAAGATGGCGATAGGCAAAATTGGTTTTCTATATCTATTATAAAGCAGGCTGAAATAATGATACATCCTTTCATGAAAATTTGGCTGGCCATAGCTTTGTGGTTCTACATGGATAATAATGAGTGTTTCTTCATCCTTCAGTTTTGTTTCAATGATTATGTCAGCTCTTCGGCTCTCGCCTTCTATTAAATCGGTAAACATTTCTTCAGATAGAGGTTTCAGCGATGAAAAATCAATATTTCTGTGAACCTCTGGAAAAAATGCTTCCAAAAACTCCGAGAAAAAGGTATTGAGAAGCTGTTTAAATAGTTGATCATGGTGGATATACTGAGTGGAATCTTCACGGACTAGTATTTCTAGTGCCATTTTAACACATCCTTTTGAGGAGATTAGGAGGAAAAACTGAGGAGGTGTATTCTAATAATAGTATACTTTTTTAATTAAAAAAGAACAAATGTTTCTGTTTTATGAATTTAAAATAAAAGGGAAAATGAGTATACATACGACATTATCAAGCTGCAGCCCCAGAGACTGCAGCATTTTTAACTTTATTCATCTTCCATCAATAGACTAATAGCTTCTGCCTCACACTAAAGTTATCACAACATTACCCTTTTTGTGACCTCTTTCCACATAACGGTGAGCTTCGGCAAGCTGTTCCAGCGGATATCGTTGATCGATGACACCTTTAATCTTCCCTGACTCATAAAGCTCTGTAAGAAAGTTTAGATTGGCTTGGTTCTGCATTAGTCCCGCCGTGACAAAAATGGCTTTCTTGTTTCCAAACACCGTAGTCTTTATCATGTCTAAAAGAATAGATAAAGAAAGTACCGTGGAAAGGTAAACGCCTCTTTTCGTAAGCGCTCCTTTACATTCTGAAAAGGAGCGTTTACCAACTGCATCGAAAATAACGTCATAGAGTTGACCGTTTTTCGTAAAATCCTCCCTGGTATAGTCAATCACTTTATCTGCCCCATGCGATTTTACCAACACTACATTTGCACCGCTGCATACTCCTGTCACTTCGGCCCCCAAATATTTCGCGATTTGTACGGCATATATCCCCACCGCACCAGATGCACCATTAATCAGAACCGTTTGCCCGCGTTGAACCTTTGCTTTATCGCGAAGGAACGTCAAGGCGGTAGGTGCACCATCACAGATGGCGACGGCTTCTTCATAGGACATTGCTGTTGGTATGATTGCCAGAGGGGTGTTTTCGTGCAGACATTTGTATTCTGCTTGGGCGCCAAATGTCTTAGCACTTAACCCAAATACTCGGTCGCCTACTTTATATCGTGTTACTCTTTTGCCAACAGCGTCAATAATGCCTGCCAGCTCCGTTCCAAATATCGAGTTCTTCGGTCTTTTAAACCCGTATACAAGCTTAACGATGGGAGATCCCTTTCGAAAGATACAGTCCGATGGTCCGACAGAAGCACCGTATATTTTAATCCTGACTTCATAATCTTTAGGGATTGGCGTTTCTACCTCTTGGAGCTCAAAAACATCCGGTGATCCATAACCTGTGCATATCATGGCTCTCATATGGCTGCTTTCCTTTTACTTTTTGATGCGAGGGATGTAATCGCATTTTCGTTAAATCCTTTTACAAGAAGCCATAGTGCTAAAATCATTTCATTCGCTGCTACGGGCACAGCCAGAACAGCTCCCCAAAAAGAAATTTGAGGAAATACACCAAACATTACGAACAAAGAACAAATGAAAACACAAGACGCTCCTGTCATACCCAGGATCGAGATAAATCTGGGTACAAGTTTGGTTTTATAAAAGATATAACTATACATCACCGTATTGATACCAAGCATGAAAAGTGGACCAAGCATAAATGTCCAGTCGTGGATGGCTTGTAAGATAATTCCTGAAGAGTGAAAGGATGAAGGATCTGGGGCTCCTGCTGCGACAAATTCCCGGCTTAGGGTTAGGAGGGACAAGACACTGATGACACCAATTGTAATAATAATTGCTTCAAGAAACCTGAAGCAAACATGCCAAAGGGCGATTGTTTCATTATACTGTCTTAACAACGGAAACATGGTCGTGGCCGTTCCAACCGCTGAGACGACCAGAATTAATTCCATTACAGCTCCGAGTATCACTTGGTTGGCGTGTTCGGAACCTTTTAGTAGATAATCGGGACCATTTAAAATTGGGTTGTATAAATTTAGACCGATCACTGCTGTAACAGCAGCAAGTATAAACAGGACTCCAACAATTTTTGCAGTTTTTCTGTTTGAATTCATTTTTCTATCTCCTCACGTAATAAATTCAAAAACGTTAACCATTGATCGTTCTTACTGCTTTGTTTGATCCCCATAAAAGAATACTTCTTCCAATGGTAAGTTAAAGGCAAGCGCGATGCGAAAGGCTAGTTCCAGTGATGGGGAGTAGTTTCCCTTTTCGAGAGCGACGATGGTTTGTCTGGTTACTCCCACCTTGTCAGCCAACTGCTGCTGTGTCATTTCATCATGGTTGAATCGTAATTTGCGGATGTGATTGCCGACAAGATTTTTACCCATTCTTACACTCCTCTCCGATAGTGATAAAGTTTTGTAACTGATCCAGTGACATCTGAAATGAAACCTGCAGAAATCAGAATCATGAACATTACATGTAACGGTTGATAGAAAACCAGCGATCCCATCGCAAAAAGAAAACCGATGACAAACACAAAAAATGAATTTCGGAACGCTTTCAAGTCAATTAACTTATCTAATTCATCCGCAAAGGCTGGTTCTATTTCATTGGTCGTTATTCTAAATACAATGTTGAAAATAATGCTGATGATGATATGGGCGACGATTGAAAACAAAGTCAGGTATAGGACGAAGGAACCCCAGTAATGAAGAATCTCGGACTCCACAGCCCCTCCTGGGTACCGCGGATACATGAACAAACAATAAGATACGAAAATGAGAATAGCACTAATGACCGAAACGATACTTTTCTTTTCTTGATAAGTCATATTTCACCTCTTTTGTGTATGATTATTTTTACAAGATGTTAAACTTGTTATACTAAATGTAAGGTAAACTATACATCGAGTCAAGTGTAATTTACAAAATTAGGCATTAAAAAAATATAAAAATGACCGAACATTCATATGTCCGGTCTTCTATAAACGATACCCATCATGTGATCAGTCTAATTTAAGAAATCCACATAGTCGTCAAGTGTTTTGTAATTTTTTTTGTACAATATTTTCAGAGGTAAACTAATTAGTGTGTCGTTTGTTAACTTCAATCCTAATGAACTCCGGCAAATAGTTGGGAGTACATCCTTTTGATACCATTTCATCTTTGTAAAGACCCGTTTGCTCACCAAGTTTAATACAACGTGCACGATACTTTTCATCATAAACGCCTATCCAGCCTGCTGTGAAATTCATAGCCCATTGAACTTCCGGTTCTTCCTTCGTAATATTAGCTTCTATTTCAGATAGCAAGTATGCGGTGTTATCAGGCGGTGTTTGTCCAGTCCATCTCAATCGCCCTTGATAATACCAGAAAGCTCGCCTTTGAAGAGAAGAAGGACTATTTTCCCATGACTCCATCAATGCAATGTTCTTCTTGTCTTTGGTAAGCTGATTGGCCATTAACCAATCCATCAAGTTATTCCGCTCAACAAAAGTATGAGTCTGCATATCCTTATCAAGCTTATTTAACACATCTTGTGAAAGAAGTTTTTTGTCCATAATTAAAATTGCTAATAGTCTGGGCAAAAACTCTTGTGTTGACCAAAGTTCCATAGCTAGTTCGTGATCTTTTTTAATAGCCTTCGCAATTTTTCGTAACTCGCCTAGCATAGTTTTACTATTAATCTGAGATAGAATGTTTTCTGCTTTTGAAGAGCGTTTTATTTCAGTACCTTTATTTTCATTCATTTTATACAACTCCTTTATTAAAGCACTGTTTCATAATATGTCCTTGATGGGATATATCAAGAACTTAATTTCGTTATAAGTCTTATTGCAGTGGTGTGCCTCCAAAGTTTACCTTTTTAAATATTGTAGCATATCTTGTATTAAGCTTTCTCCACCTATAATAGAAGAGAAACATCTTTAAATTAATAAACAGAGTTTGCTGGTGCCAAAGCTGCATATACAGGTAAAAACCCTTGCTGAAGTTGCAAGGGTTAAGCGTAATATACATAAGTAAAGGACACTCGGTTCAACTTAATCAGAACTCAATTCTCCTTTTATCTTGTAACATCTTATTATTATTTTGCTGATTCAGCAGATCTGCTTGTACGATGTATCTTTTTGTTGCATTTCCTACATAATTAAAGGGATAACATGTGGTTATCGTTAGTGTTGGTGTTGCTTTTTTCACAATAACGGACTTATCATTTTCATCAGTGACCCATATCTTTGTTATCTGATAGGTATAAACTTTATCTTCATATTCAAGCTTTAATAAGTCTTTTTCTTTCATCTCATCAAGCCGATAAAATACAGTATCCCGATGACCGCTGACAACCGTATGTCCCCCTCCATTAGGAGCGGTTGTCCATTGGCTTACAAACATACCTACTCCTTTTTTTAGAATGTTATTCTCTGTTCCCCAATAAACTGAATACTTCTGTTCAATCTTTGGAATGACCAATAGTGCAACTTTTTTTCCTTTTTCATGCTTCACATCAGTACTTGGGGTTTGTTTTTCAGGACCTGAAATAGCTTGTTGTTTAGGTAGGTCCTTTTCTATCTGGAGATTTGAAGTTGGCTTCTGAGATGAAGGTTTTGATTGTTGAATTTCTTTTTGGAGAGTCTCAGGTTCTTGTACGTATTTTTTTATTTCCTCCTTTGTCATATCCTCTGCAGCAGAACGACCAATTTGCCACTGAAGTAAACTCGAAGCACTAATCAAAAAACCAATTAAAATTAAACATATCCCAAGTCCACGTTTCAACTGAATCAATTTCAAATGAATCACCCTATCAATAAAAACGACAGGATTTCTCCTGTCGCTTCAGTTTATTCCATTCCTTTTTTACGACGTAAAGCTAATAGGAGACCCGCACCAGCAAGACCAGCACCCACTACCATCATCGTAACATTATTTGTAGCAGTGTTCGGCATTGTTGCTCCACCTAATGAATTTCTGTAAGAATCAATATCCGCTTGAGAAGCTTCACATGGAAGTCCATCTCCATCACGGTCTAAGTCGTGGGGATCATTGGTTGCACTATAACCATTATCAACCCAAAACTTTGCAATCGCTGCGCCATTTCCATTAAAGTCACCGCAGTTCACGTCACCTTGTGCAAATGCCGCTGGTATGTACCCCATTACGAACAATAGACTTGAAGCTAATACTAGAAACCATTTTTTCATTACTAAAAACTCCCTTCTAAATATGATACTTTGTTATTTTCTCGATAATATTTTTTTATATTCATTCTTTTTTAGGGGATTTAAGTAAAGAACGGGGTAATACGTTTTATTCGAACATCACATACCTGGATAAAAAAGCAATACCTAATAAAAGCATTATTTCTCTCTAACCTTAGTAGTTTTAAGCATCCTAGATGCCAATGCCAAACTAATCCAAGTTAACCATTAAATCATTTCTAATAACTTCTCATTTTTTAAAATTGGACATATTATAAAAATTACATTGATATTATGTAATGTTAACGTAATAAAAATACAATTAAATCCAACTGTTCAAAGTGGCAACGCTTTTGGCCGATACCATGGCAATCCCAAAAGGAGTACCGCACAAATACCAGGCAGAAATGCTTGTACCTGAAGGGAGCGTCAAAAACTATGAGTCTATTGGCTGCAGTAATCTGAATGAAAAGGCCTACCCTCTTCACTAGATTATGATTATATTCTGGAAGGAATGAGATAGGATGAAACCAATCATTGGTGTTACCGCTCCTATTATTCAAGGGAAAATTACACTCAATCAAGATAATATCAATTCCATTCTAATGGCCGGTGGAATCCCCTATATCCTGCCATATACAAAGGACCCATCAACCATTGAATCGGTAATTGGGCATATTGATGGGCTATTATTAAGTGGCGGGGTGGATATTGATCCTACCCTTTTTGGTGAAGAACCAATTCCTGGTCTTGGGGAGATTATGCCTGAAAGAGATGAATTGGAAACACTACTTATTCAAAATGCCCTAAAGGTAAACCTGCCAATCTTAGCTATTTGCCGTGGGATACAAATGCTTAATGTTGCAGCTGGTGGGAATATGTTCCAAGATATTTACAGTCAAAAGAGTGATCTTTTACAACACTCCCAAAGAGCACCTCATACACATTTATCCCATTTTGTCACAACCAAAGAAGAGTCACTACTTCGAACCATTGCGGGACTAGATAAATTTAAAGTGAACAGTTTCCACCATCAAGCCGTTAAAGACCCTGCTCCTGGCTTTATAATTAGTGCTAAATCTAGTGATAGTGTGGTGGAGGCGATTGAAAGTCTTGAGCACAAATTTGTACTTGGCGTTCAATGGCACCCTGAATTTCTTACCCCTTTCGATCAAGTTTCAAACAGGATATTTACAGCATTTATTAAAGCCTCAATAGTCTCATAGAATTTCTAAGATATTCTAAAAAAAGTAGTGTCTTCCTTGAACAGAAATAATCCACCAGAGTCATTAACTCACAGGTGGATATTTTTTGCTATACCTTTTGATTAGGATAAAAAAATTTATATATAACTGTCTTCTGCAACAGTAAAAAAAGGATTGTCATTAACTTTAAATATGAAAACGGGATAGTAATATAAACAACATAAAGAGTCTATAGCATTGAGTATAGACTCTTTGGGTTTACTTTTTAATTTACTTTTTCTATCCCATTTCGCTTCTGTTTTCTCTCTTCCAAAATACCATCCAGATAGGCAGTAAACTCAGATTCTCCTGAGTATGATAGACATAAATATTCCTTTGCCCTCGTCATTCCAATGTATAGAAGTGAAACTTCCCTTTCCTTATTCTCTTCAAGTGGAAACGGCATGGAGTCGACATTGACGATAAAAACAGCTCTGAAATCCAGTCCTTTACTGCTATCAATGGTGCTGATTTTCACTTTACCATCATCTTTTGCATACGAGCGTTTTGAGACGTCGTTCTCCGTGATCCAAAAGTAAGGTAATCCTTCATCCCTCAAAGAGCGCTGAATGATATCAATGATAGGAAATTTATGTGTCCGTTTCACACGGTAAAGAATTAAAACATCCTCTAAAGGTACTTTTTTCTCCATATGCAATTTCTTAATGGAGCGAGCAACAATCCTCATTTCCTCAAAGAAATTTGCTGCCTTTACAATGCCTGGCTCTGGGCCTCTCCGCTTCGTGCTCTGCGGTGCAATGATCTCACCTTCTAGTTCACGGTTGACCACTTTATTCTTAAACATCGAATGCTTGCGGTAAAATTCCCAGGCAAATTTTACAATCTGCTGGGTGTTCCGGTAGTTGATAGAAAGAACCTTTGATCGTCCACGAAAACTCAGTCCTGTATCTTCAAGGTAGGAACGCTTCCGCTGATAAATAGTCTGTGCGCGGTCTTCTACTAATAATAGAGACTGTGTATCTGCATTAATCAGCAAACTAACCAGGCGGAGCCAGTCAGCTTCAAAGTCTTGCCCTTCATCGATCAAAACGGCGTCATATGTAGGCAGAATTGCTTCTTTTCTTTCTAGTTTTTCTATGATAGTAGGAAGCTGCTGCTCCTTTATCCTTAAATCATTCTTTAACCAAGAATGAAAATTTCTCACAATAATATTCTCATTTTTTACAGTCACAGCATTTGGATCAAAGTCAAATAAATCCTCTGGCTCATTGAGCATGTGATGGATCATTTGCTGGATTGCATTTGAAAGGGAAATATTATAGCAGAGAATAAGAATCTTCCAGTCTGGATTTTGTTTTGATAACATCTTTGCTCGACTTGCTAATATTATCGTTTTACCACTCCCAGCTACTCCACGTATTAAGCGGTTCTTGTCCCCTATCTGTTTCGCTAAATTCTCCTGGTGAAGATCCATGGTCTTAATGTCATGCAAGGACAATAAAAGCTGGTCCTGATATGGTACCGGTGGTTTGTATTCAGCACTAATCCGTACCTCCGGAAACAAGTGATACCGAATCGCATTGATGTCCTCAATGGACAATGATTCCTTTAATCGGAATGGAACGACAAACATATTGAGGATCTTTTCCATTAATACTTCTTCTGAAAATCCCTCTTTGTCTGGGTCAATCTCATCCCTGGTAAAACAAAGATTCGGTTCAATGACGGAATAAAGTCCCTCTTGGACAAAATCCTTAGAATACAACCGTGTAAAAACAACCCCATGGCCATATGGGAACTTTAATTGAAATTTATATTTTCCGTCTAATTGAATCAGACTTTTATCTTTTTTCAAGGTATCAACTACATGAAACATATTATCCCTTGCCTGCTTCATCGGACTTTTAACAACCGTTTGCTCTTCAGAGGAAGTAACAATATGCCATTCATCATGATTTATTTGAAGAAGTGTATTCTTCGTATAATCCTTCACTTCTATTACCACAATGCCAAGGTCTGGCCCAATAATCACGAAATCAGGTCTTCTTCCTTGTATATCAGGTTCATAATAAACAATGTAATCATCTGGTAAAAAGGTCTTAAGCGTTCGAAAAAACAGCCTTTCCCCTGTTGTCGCAGATGATCGAATTGTCTCGGGAATCGTAATAGCCATAACAACCGCTCCAAAAATTGCAATTTTCTCCATTATACTACAATTAGGACAATCATCCTAAAAATATTACAATATCTTCTTGAATTATTGGCATTTTTTGACTAAAAGTATTGTATTTTGCAATATTTTCTATTAATAATAGTATTATAGTAAAATAAGACTAAAGTGGAAGTCTTAAAGAGACCGGAGTGAAATGATGTTAAAAGGAATAATAGAAAAACTATTTAAAACACCTCAATCCAACAGCCCTCAGCAGAACCAATCTATCAGCCAGGCAGAGGTTGAGTCCATCGTTGAGGCAAAACTGAAAGAGCATGCAGCGTCATTAGAAAATAGCCAAACAGAACAATTATCCCACGGGAGAGGCACTAGCCTTGAAGAAGATTACACTCTATCAGCAAAGCAGATTGAATATGCGCTATCGTTGATTGAAAAAGTAAAAGATGAATTTGAACTGGCAATCGAACCATCCCTTTTAACTATTAAAGATCTTAATAGATTGATTGCTTACAATCGGTATAAGAATAAAGGGACACTTGTTAATCTAGTGAAAAAGGGCGTTCTAGCTAGAAAATAGAAAAATTCCTTGGTTGCCATAACCAAGGAATTTTTCTATTCTAGTCTTCTGACCATGTGGGGCCTTTTCCCTTAGTATAAAGACTTATAGCCCGCCAAACCGTCTCTTTCTTTGACCGTACTCCTCAAGCGCCTGGATAAATTCCTTCTCGGAGAAATCGGGCCAAAGGACATCAGTGAACCAGAACTCGGTGTAGGCCATTTGCCAAAGCAAGTAATTACTCAAGCGTTTTTCACCGCCAGTTCGAATTAACAGGTCAGGGTCTGGCAAACCAGTTGTGTACAGGTATCTTGAAAACGTCCGTTCATCTACTTCATCCATCGACAATTTCGCATCGTTTATATCTGCGAATATATCTTTCATGGCAGTTAGAATTTCTTGTCTACCTCCATAGTTTAGCGCAAAATTCAGCTGAAGGCCGTTATTGCTTCGAGTACTGTCCACAGCATACTGGACGGCTTTTCGTGTATGGGCCGGAAGATGTTCGATATCGCCAATGGTCTCAATACGTACATCATTCGCCATAAGATCTGGCAAATAGATATGTAGAAACTCCTTAGGCAGTTTCAAGATGGTGTCGACCTCGGGCTTTGGACGTTTCCAGTTTTCCGTAGAAAATGTATAAAGAGTCAGAGCCTTCACCTTGTATTTGACTGCTTCCTTTACGATTTTTACAACGGTAGATATGCCTTCTTTATGGCCAGCCATTCTCGGCATGCCGCGCTTTTGCGCCCAGCGTCCATTTCCGTCCATAATGATGGCGATATGGTCCGGTATATTTTCTTCCGAAATATCGATGAATTCTTCCGGTTGTTTAGTAGTAGTAAAAAAGGGTATTCTCATTTACATTCCGCCTCCGAAACATGTTTTTCACTCGTTATATTCAAATATCACAAATCGTCATCTCTGTATTCTAAAATATCCCCTGGTTGACAATCCAAAGCTTTACATATAGCTTCTAATGTTGAAAATCTAATCGCCTTCGCCTTCCCATTCTTCAAAATGGAAAGATTGGCCATGGTAATTCCAACCTTCTCTGATAGTTCCGTCACACTCATTTTCCTTTTTGCCAGCATGACATCAATATTTATGATGATCGCCATTGTTTTCACCTCAGATCGTTAAATCATTTTCAGATTTTATATGAATGGCTTCTTGCAAGAGTCTTTGGAGAACGGCAGCAAATACAGATATCACCATAGATGCAAAAATAATGACCATTCCGATTACAATGACACCGGGGGCATCATCTACCTCCCCTACAATATAGAAGAGCGGCATACCTGCCACAAACAGAATACTGATGGTAGTTGCACAATTTTTGATTTTCTTCAAAGCTTTTACCGAAATATCCGAGAAAGCTTTGTTTTTGTCAATATAGCTTAAAAGAATAAAAGCTTGATACAGTGCAAAGTAAAAAGGGATCGCCGAAACGTACATAATCGTTAAAATGCCATAAAGGACATAAGCCATCTCTGCACTACCTTCACCTGCATCTTTCATGATTAAAGGTAATACAAATATACACAAAGCAAGAATAGGAATTCCTATAAGAAAAAGAGCGATCTTTAAAAAGGTAGTTGATCCTCGTTTCATCAAAAGCACCTCATTTATTTAGTGTCAATTTGAAATTTACCATACTATTTATCGATAATCAATAAAATTTTATTTATAATTATATCTTATTTATTGTTAAACAGTCTTTTAAAAAATTCATTTATTACATGTTAAGTAGGATTAGTTATGGTTAAATTATCATCAACCCTTATTTGACGAGCTATGGTTTAAGCACTTCGAAAAAAAAGGGTAGAAATCAAATTAAATATTAACGTGGAGAAATTTGCTGCCAAAATTACACTCAATTTCGTAGCAAAATGGAAATTAACAATAAAAATTACAAAAAAAGCTTGGGAAACATCCCAAACTTTTTCCTTTAATATAATGTTCTTGTACCACTAATAGGACGTTACTTGAATAAAAACATTAATCCTAATTAGGTTCCTCTGTTAGGATAAGTCGGAAGCATAATCCATTCCTTTAGTCTACAAAAACTCCCCAACCGTCAGAAAAACCCCCATGTGGTTTACTTAAGTCATTTAATTGATTCTGTATTTTAATTATTTTATTGTAATTTAATAACATTCTTTTAGAGCAGCAACATGCCCACTCTTCCGTTTCGTCGTCTTGCTCTAAGAAACAATTGAATCCTTCTTCTTTTAGTACTTGCGATAATTTCTCACCTGTTGCTTTATCAGGCACAGCAACAAAAAAGTCTACTGATTGTTGTTTTTTAAAATTCACTCCATCTTTATATAGACTATGTAAAGCATTTCCATCAGCATCATTTGGAAATTTCATTCGTTTTTCCTCCGTATTCTAGTACTATCATTGATTTCATTATCTTTCACTTGTTTCTTTTCTACTAACCATAAATTTATATTGTAAAAAAGATATGTTCCCATATTTTATACCTATAAAACAAATCTTCAAAAAACATCTTTGGTAATATTTATAGGGGCTGAGCACTTAAGCCTTTTTTTGGTTGTAGCCATGTTCACCATAGGGTTGTAACGTTTCTAGCCATTTTTCTTCAAGCGCTGCTAAAGCTTCTTTTTCGGTAAAATAAGGTTCATCACTCTTTTTTAATTTTTCTAGTATGTCAATTCTAAAAGCGTCTTTTCCATACTGATTCCATTCTTTTTGCAGCTCTCTGCTGGTGGTGTACCCATTTGTTTCAAGCATAAATTTTAAGCCATTCAAAGTTTTAAAGTTTTTGGTACTATCAACGAATAATTTATTATTGATTGTATTCTTTATCTGATAAATTCCTGCTTCAACGGCAGCTTCTTTAAATTGTTGTTTTAACTCTTTTTTGCGATTCATGTTTGTTTTTCTCCTACTATTATTGATTTATTTTTTCACCCAATACTTGCTACCATCTGCTGTACGGTCTAAAAATCCGTAATCGACCAAATATCTTCTTATTAACACGTAATCCTCATAAAAGCCTTTCAAAAGTTTATTTAATTCTTGTTCATCATATTGATAATCTTTTTGTAAATGGTTCGAAATTTCTCTAAGGATCACAAGTCTTTGTTTTTCCTTTTGAGGAAATTTGGTCAATACTCCATCAGAGAAGTATTTGTGAACAAATTGATCGTGTTCATCTTGGGTAATATTATATCTCTCATCGACCATTGTCGCCGTTTTATGCACTGGTACAAACGCTGGTGCATATTCATCTTTTTCTTTCAGCAGTTCCATCAATGCTAAAAAGACCCTTGCCTGACGTTCCTTTTCTTTTAGAGCAAAGCGATGATGACGAATGGTAGAGGCACTTCCGATGTTGAGTTCTTTTTGTATTTCTTTATCATCTTTCCCCTGATAAAAAAGGGATAGCAGATTCCTTTGATGTTCAGTAAGACCGATGAGTTTCTTGTCCATGCCAAGTAAATAGTCAAATACGGACTGGTGTGTACGTTCAATATGAATACGCATATACCTTTCGGCTTCATAAAACCTATTTTCATAAGGGTACACAATCCCTTTTTCAATTCTTTCCCCACATAGTAGACAAGTAAATGAAGAACTGTCTTGAATATACCCACTTTTCAGTTCATCCAAAGAAGCACTCCAAAACATAGTTGATAGTTCCATCGTTTATCACTTCCAATCGAATAAAAAGACAAACGTTAACTTATTTTGTTTGTATATTTATAAACACAATAAGATAAATGTTTGTTTTAGTCAACAGATAAACAAACACATTTTTATGTTGTTTATTTATTAACAAACATTTAAGTGCAGACGCAATTCTTTATCCCGATATCCCTTCTTTAGGCGCCACCAAATGGCTTGGTCAGGATATATATGGTTTTTTATTTCCTAAAACACATTCATACCTATCTTGTGATGTAGCAATGATGGTTGAATTAAACGAACCCGTAGGAAAAGAAAAAGGCTGCCGCAGCAGCCCAGAAAAATATTTACGTTGTCAAGAACACTAACGGTGCTCTTCCATCCTTTTTATGGTTTTTTCAATTCATTGACAATTTTGTTGATGCGTTTTTCTACTTCATAAAGGTTCTGTTGCATCCGTTCACGTCGACTAGTCAAAACCTGCAATTCCTTTTTTAATTCCTCTGTCTTGCTCATAATTTCCTCCCTGCTAATGATTATGTTCTATCATTAGTATGCTAATAGCCGCCGCTATCAGACAAGGAAGAAAATGTTTCCTTATTGGCACGCATTCTAATTTTAAGTTTCAAGTGATCTCTCGATAAAGGAATTTCTATTCCTAAAATTTTGGGGGATTCCCTAGTTAGGACCATCCAATTGATGCGATTCCTTTTTCGAGCCATAAAGGAATTAATTCATTATTTATTATCTACTGCTCTAGCCATTCACTTTGCGATATAAATTCTCCCTTAGTATCGCACTATTGTATAACAATAGACATTAACTTATTGTAAATATCCTTCCATGAATCATTTAAGTTAAGAGTCATTACTTCCATCGTCATTCTACTATCCCAGAGAAGGGACTCATCAACGTCCACGCCATTAAATGGATAGATTAAGATCCCTCTAAGATTAAGCTCTTTAGGCTGGTGCATTAAATAGGTAAACATTTGATATAGGTTGTGACTATGGAATGTGGACTTCCCATAGTTTTCTTGAAAGGTGTTTTTATAGAACTTGGCATCCATTACAATCTTTTCATGTCTATTCATATGAGTTAATGAAATATCTGTCTTCATCACTGGCAACAAGGATTGATTTCCTTGCAGGTGCCACTGCATTATCTCCGATTGAACCTTGTAATCTCTTTGTTCTATTCGAAAAAAGTTAAACAAGAATCTTTCAAAGATTTGATTCAGGAAAGTTTCATCTAGTTCCGCCGAAAATAAACTCCAGTTTCCATTTTTATGAGATAACAATGTAAATTCATGCAATAAGCGAGAGATCTGAATCATTCGTTTATAGTGTGAATTATGTCTACTATAATAAAGTTTTAAAAACATTTCATTTGTAAGCGAAGGTGAATCAACCTCTTGAAAATAATCAAGAAAGGCAAAACTTCTTTTTCTTGTTTCAGCTTTTACAAAACGATTGCGGCTAATTCCTATTAACGTACTTTTCATAATTTGATTCCACACATTATTGGGTGAATATTGATCCTTCTCGCAAACCACTTTTGGCTGTTTTGCTACTATATAAGGCATAGATTCATTCATCATGAGTCTACCGCCCAGATGACTTGTGGCTTCCTGAATGACTTCATAATTTTTTATAAACCCTCTTCGTTTTATAGCCTCGGCTTCATTTAGAAATTGCTTGGCGATAAAGTCATAGGTAATGATGTCTTCATCGACTTCATTCAGACTGTTAACCAATTCGGGCATTTCATTCATATAACTGAGTAAACAGAATAAATTGCGTATGGGAACTTTAAACAAAGGTTCCATATTAGATTCCCTCAATGAGAGATTTAACGATTTCAGGTCGATCAAAGAAGTATTCTTCTAATAACGGCAAAATTTCAAATGCGATGATCCCCTCATACCAACTAACTTCATCCAGATTATCAGGCTTCATTGTGAAGAAGGAATGCCCTATTTCATAACCTCTTCCTAGTTGGAAATCACCGCCTATTTCTTTATTTAGCTTTTCAACTGCAGCGTATATCCTCTCAATCATTAGCTCTGTTACCCCAGACTCTCGGAGCTCTTTACGCCATTTTTCATTAAAAGCAGGTGCGAGCGTTACAAAGGCAAAGCGCCTTCTTAACGCAACCTCTAATTGAGCTAATGACCGGTCAGCCGTATTCATCGTACCAATCAGATAGACATTGCTCGGAACCGTAAAGGGATTTTTGGAGTAGCCCATGGTTACAAATTCATCACGCTTATCCCGCTCTATCAGCATAAAAAGCTCACCAAAGATTTTAGACAAGTTACCTCGGTTTATTTCATCAATAATAAAATAGAAATCCTTCTCTGGATTCTTTAAAGCGCGGTCACAAAAATCATAGAATACACCATATTGAAGAGAAAAACCATGTTCATTGGGTCTGTATCCCATGACAAAATCTTCATAAGCATAGTTTTGATGGAATTGGACCATCTCCACACGCTCTTCTTCTCGAACACCCATCAAAGAAAATGCCAATCGTTTTGAGACAAACGTCTTCCCTACACCTGGAGGTCCTTGTAAGATAATGTTTTTCTTATACTTTAACAAATTGGCAATGGTATCAAATTGCTTTTCATCCACAAATACCTCATTTAAAAAATCTTTCTTTGTATAACTTTCCAATTCATCTGGGGACTCGAATTTTATTGATGCAATTGCTTTCTTCAAGTTAGGTTTTAATCTCCAAATAAAATGATTATTTTCTTCCTTATCATATTCGCCTTCAAAAAGTACTCGCCAATATTTTTCCTTGCCATCTGAATCGATAGGTGGATTGAGATGAAGTTTATCTAATATCCTTTTCGCAAGGTGAACAACAGGAGCATTAAAGGAAGAAAAATGTTTACCAAGTGTTGCTGCCAATTGCGTAGCCGATGCCTCACCGCCTAATTCATACATTTTGAAAAGATAGACTAAATCACTTTCTTTAACTATATTCCTGTCTTGAACTAACTTAATCCAGATGTCTGTACTAATTTCGGGTTCGTTTTCATTTTTTGATTCAGGATCTAATTCTGAATCCTCATCTATAATTTCATCTACTATTTCTACCATCTTTTGATGGAATTGCTCAAATGAAAACAGGTCTGCAGTGGAGTTAATCGACCAATTTTTTTGTCCTCTTTTTGGATGTTGATCGCCGTATACCAGCCCATACCGAATTTTATTATCTTCGACTGATACAAAAAACTGAGGAGCTGTCCGATGATTGGTATAGCTTTTTTCATATACTGCAAGCCAACACTCAGATCCCCCGAAACTTTGATTCCAGTTAAAACCGTTTAACACTTTATCCTCTACTAATTCCAGTTCTTTTAACTCTTCCATTTGACGAATAGATGAATGGATTTTTCGTAATTCTTCTTGAACCTTGTGCTTCTTGTCTGAATAATACAACTGAAAGAGGATCGTAAAATTATTCCACGCTTGCAGGATGTTTTTTTCATACTTCGCTTTTACTTGATCTTTAATCTCTTCCATTTCACCTATACTAACAGAACCAGATTGAATTATTTTATCTAGTACCATAAATTTGATGAGATTTACTTTTTCACTATTTCGGTACTGTTCTCTTAACAACATTAACTGTTCTTTATCTAAAGACGCAAGATGATCTAACATATGGTCTGGGTGCTTCATGTAATGCGCAAGCTCTTTGGCAATTCCCTGCAGGTACTCGACAGCACTTTCCACCATGATTTGATCATATTGTGTGCTACAGAAAAAGTAATCCTGAATATCAAGCATTGTTAATTCAGTATAGGATGGCTTTAAATGCTTTAGTGCCACTTCACACATCATCAAATAGGTTTCATAATTATTCCCTACACTGCCAAGCTTCAATTGTATACCAAACGTTCTCTTTAGATCTGTAAACACTTCTTGCTTATAGAGAGGATATTTTTTGTAATCTAGTGCAGCAAGCAAATAAGCAAACATTGGAGCTCCCAAGGAAATCGATGGATTATATGCTTTGCCTTTTTCCCTAAATGATTCAATTCTCTCCTCGAGGTGAAGAGAAGAATCATATAACAGATTGAATAAATCAGCCACTTCCTCTGGTCGAGCCTCTGTATATTTCACCAAATCACTTGTATTGCTCCAGTGAACAAAGCTTCCAGTAGTTGGATTTTCTTTTTGGAGTTTTTTCACTATATCAATCACAGTATGCTCGTTAATATCCTGTCCATTTAAAAATTCATTTTGCTTAGACAGTATCTCCCTTTTATAAGCTTCATCATAAAGCGGTGTTTCTTTAAAATGTAGGTATTTTTTAAATGAAATATCTATGTATGAATCCTTTAACATGTGTTTTTTCAATGCTTCGTAATTCATTTCTTCCTCCTATTTGAAGCTATTCCATAATGTCATTTGAGTTTAAAATAAGCTAATTTGTCGTTCAGTATTATTTAATTCTTTTCTAAGAACAGCTAATTTTTTATTGAAGAATCTTGGATAGAGTTCTAAAAGCATAAACTCTAATTCATTTTGAGTTAGAGTGCTTAATATACTACTACCACCTCTATTTTTCACATTCGTTTGAAACTTCTTTTCAATTTGATTATATAAATTTATTAGAATAACAGAGCCATTTTTATGGTTTGTGTTCTTGGTTGAAATTATGAACGACATATGAATAATAGCTTTCCTGTACCGATCAAGCAATCTTTCATCATCAAGGTTTTTACCTCTATAATTTGAGTAAGTATTAAAATGATGCGTAGATACGATTCCCCAGTGTTTCTTTCTATAAAATTCATAGGCCTCTTGTTCCAACTTTATAAAGTTCTTTTCAATACATTCTGGGTCATCTAATTTCTTTAGAATTAGGAATTTTGTATCTTCATGAAGAAACAATTTTAGCCTTTCAAAATTGTCTACATGTTCCTGTATTCTCATTAAGTGCTCCGTCCATCTGATAAGAAAATTTCGTTGGGTTTGTCCAACATAAACTAACTTTAAATTTTTATTTAATATTGCGTATATCCCTCTACTCAATAGTTCATGCTTCATAAAATGCCTCCATTGTTACCTCTCTGATTAACTGCTTCACTATTGAAACTCAATACAAGTATATTAAATCGAGTATTTCCAATATCTCATAAATCTAATGTTCATTTTCCACTTGTTCCCATTATTATTTCGACAAAATCTCCCTAATTTCCTCTATACAACGAGTATCTAGGATTTTTTTTCTAAATCCTATAACCTTAAATAAATGGCAATAGTCCCATCTTTGATTTGAAATATGTTAAATTAAAGAGAGTTCATTAACAGGGAGTTGTGTGAATGAAGATTGAAATCGGAGAATCATTAATGCTGTCCTGGCTGAAACATATCAAGAAATGCCAAACAGCACAATTAAATTGGAAAGCTTCTACCCATTCGTGGGATCTACATAATGAAGAAAAGATAAAGAAAATAATGATTGCAACAAAGAAGTATTTTATGGAAAAACATAATCTTAATATCTATAAAAATACAACTTCACATCTGCAGCTAATGCAACAGGGTGAAATAGATGTGATTGGGTTAGAGCTTAATGCTGGCAGCATTGCAAATATCTATGGTGTAGACGTTGCCTTTCATGAATCAGGTCTAAACTACGGAAGCAGTATAACGACGAGTGAACGGATTATAAAAAAAATGATTCGAACGGCCATTCTTATCTATGGTTATTTTAATCTATCTAAAGGAACGATCATTTTTGCTTCACCAAGAATCCATAAGGCTATATACGACCCACTTAAAGGCTACTTTGATTTATTAAATAAAATCTTTAAAGTTTTTGATCTGGAGTTCACCTTCATCCTTTATGGCAATCAAGACTTCCGAAAAGACATTTTTGAACCAGTGGTTAATCTATCAAAGTCGGTTGCAGACACATCTGAATTATTCTTAAGAAGCAGCCAGATGTATAATCTATTCTCCGATTTGACAGTAGAGAATAAAGTGAATACTGCTGAGAAAAGGCAACAGAAGATAAGGTCAAATACCAGCACAAAACAACTTGAAAAAGATGCCCGCCACCTAAAAATTGGGGCATTGGTAAGAAATGAATTTGATAGACTGATAAGGAATAATCTATTATCCAATGAAATCATTCAGCACTTATTAGACGAAAAATATTCCAAATTAACTTTTGATGTCAACTATCCTATTTTTAAAAAGATAAATGCCGACCAATCGCCTTTTGAACTAAGAATGATCAATGGCTACAGTCGATACTGGAGTAGTATTTATAAAATTAATGGTGAGAGATACTTAATCTGTAACGATTGGTATGATAAAAACAGAACAAAATTTATCAACTGGATAGATCGAATAAAATAGGAACATACACAAAGAGTCCATGATAAGATTTATAGGCTCTTTATTCTGGCCATATATAAGGTCTTTTAGTTTTTCCTCTATACCTTCACCTTCAGTCGAGGCGTTAGTCGAAGCAAAGTTAAAGGAACATGTTGCAACATTAGAAACAAACCAAGCTCCCCTTCAGGATGAGGATTACACGTTGTCAGCAAAGCAGGTAGAATATGCGCTTTCGTTGATTGAAAAAGTAAAAGATGAATTTGAACTGGCCATCGCTCCATCCAAGCTAACCATAAAGGATTTAAATAGGTTAATTGCTTATAATCGTTATAAAAATAAGGGTACACTTATTAATCTTGTTAAAAAGGGCATTCTTAAAAAGAAATAAAGCACCAACCAAAACATCCTCGGCTCAACACAAGAGCATGAGGATGTTTTGTTCTATTTTCAGAGTATAATCATCTTCTTGAATTCATTTACAGCTTTCGTAACATTTTCTCTTTAAATTAGTCTATATAAGTGAAGAACAATTTTGATAACGGGAGGTGTTCATATGAGAAAAGGGCAAAAAATGATTTCATTGTTATTAATAGTAACCTTGACGGTTTTTGGTTTATTTATATACTTTGAGAACTTTGAAGGCAACAAAGTTGCAAATGGTCAGGGGGATGTCATGTCAAGTTTAGTTGATTTAGGAAGTGGGAAGTTTCGTTTTCAAATAACCAATTCGACAGATAAGGATATAACATTTCATTTTACAAGCAGCCAACGTTTTGATTATGGTGTGAAAACGGAGGATGGTGAACAGGTATTTCTATTCTCAAGTGTGGCCCTGTTTTTGGCTGAATTAGGTGAAGAAACACTTAAACCAGGGGAAGAATTACATTATGATATAGACCTAGCTGAGTTAAATTTAGTAAAAGGCAAATACATTCTAGAAGCTTGGTTAACTCCTTCTAATAAAGAAAAATATAAAGTCGTAATGGATTATATCGTTCAATAAATTACAGGTTACGCCTCGAAGAAGAAATGTCCAAAATTAGAATTTCTACTACCAGAAGTTTAACAAAATAGATTTATTGAATATAGGTGCAGCTATCGCCTATTCTAACAAAAGGTATAATGGAGAGTTAGCAATTGCGAGTGAGTAAACCTAACAAAAAGTTACGTGGAACATTCTAAGTGATTAAGAAAATCCGGACTCTCACCCAATAGATTGCAACCATGCTGTCTGTACAATGAAAACGTCCCAAGTGTGTTTGAGTACTTGGGACGTTTTCGTATAATTATAACCGACCATAAACCACTGGGCTTTCTATTCCGTAGGATGGAATCAGCCTTATCCGAAAATCGGAATCATGCTGACCTTTGTCTTTTTGCAGTACCGTACCTAATCTCCTTCTATTGCTTTAAAGGGTTCTAGTACTTAATCTATTGTTATTTTATTCTACAAAAACGCCCCAACCGTCAGAATAACCACCATGTGGTTTACTTAAGTTATTTAAATGATTCTGTACTTTAATAATTTCATTGTAATTTAATAACATTCTTTTAGAGCAACAACATGCCCACTCTTCCGTTTCGTCGTCTTGCTCTAAGAAACAATTGAACCCTTCTTCTTTTAGTACTTGTGATATTTTTTCACCTGTTGGTTTATCAGGTACAGCAACAAAAAATTCCACTGATTGTGGTTTTTTAAAATTTACTCCATCTTTATATAAACTATGTAAAGCTTCTCCATCAGCATCATTTGGAAATTTCATTCGTTTTTCCTCCATATTCCTTGTACATTTAAAGTTTACATTATCATTCACTTTTATCTTTTTAACTAACCCTTAAACTTTAAAACTCGGGTTGTGACAGTTACTCAATAGGTGAAGTTTTCAGGCAGGTTATTCTAATATTTAATGCAGAGTAACCCGCCTTTATGAAAAAAACACAATGACTATTTATCCAAGTTTGTCACCGCTCTTACAACAATTCGAGATCCTTCTACCTTTACTACTTTCACCTTGGCCCCTTTGTCAATAAAGGCTCCTTCACTTACGACATCTATCCGTTCGTTTTCAATGAGGATGGTACCCGATGGTCGTAGCACGGTCAACACATAGCCATCCAACCCAACTAATTCTGAGCGATTAATATTCGAAACATAACCACTTTCTGTATTCGTGGATTCCGTTAAAATAATTCGATTAAATAAACTCATCTTTTTACCAAACACTTTTATCAATAAAATAGATACTAAAATGGTTACGGAAATGGCAATGACCATGGATATTCCCATATGAAGGGGGTTTTCTGCGGCAAAAAAGAAACTCGCAATAATGGCCACAAAACCGATGGCCCCAGCAATGCCGCCTGCTATAAAAAACTCTAATAAGATAAGACCAAGTCCAACAATAAACAATATAAGCGTTTCATACCCCGCAAGCCCGGCTACCAGATGTCCGTAAAAGAACAGCAGCAAGGATGATAAGCCCATGAACCCAGGAATACCGAAACCTGGGGAGTACAATTCCAGCACAAGACCAAGACTGCCAATCGTCAGTAAAATCGAATAAACATATGGATTCGTGATAAAACGGGCAATTTTTTCTGCAAAGCTAAGTTCAAGAGGTCGTATATCACCCTCGCTATATCCGAGTTCATCAAGCAATTCATCAAGATTGTTCACAATTCCTTCAGCATATTTAACCTCGACCGCCTGCTCAGAGGTTAAGGTTAATAATTTTCCTTTTCCGGCTCCGTACTTTGGTAAATCAATATTTTCATCCGCCATCGCCAATGCATAAATAGGATCTCGGTCAGCATGGTTTGCCGCGTTTTGCATTTCGGCAAACCAGTAGGATTCCGCTTTCTTACCAGCTGTATTCCCCTGCTGGTCAATGATCGCAGCCGACCCAATAGTCCCTCCTCTAACCATGTAGATTTCATCCATATTTAATGAAATATACGCACCAGCCGATAGCGCTTGGTTATTAATAAAAGCTACTGTTTTAACGTTTGTGGAAGTGAGCAGCTTTCCAATCCCCGCAGCAGCATCTACAGCGCCTCCAGGAGTATGAATTTCAAAAATAATAGCATCTGCATTTTCCTTCTCAGCTGTTTCAACCGCTCTTTTCAAAAAGGCAAACAAACCCTTTTCAACGGTTTCTTCAATTGGTACAACATAGACAACTTCCCCTTTTGCAGAGCTGTTTAAAGGAATTAACATAAGCATGAAGCCTAATAACAAAGATATAATGGATAATAATCGAATTCTCTTCACTCCTTCTTCCTCCAATCTCTTTCTATTGTCCTAATTACAATACAACACAGCCTATTAAAGACTCATACTTCCCTTACCTAAGGATATAGAATATTATGTAGATTATCCATAAAGTGAACTCATAGTTAGTTTTTCGACAAATCCTACCTTACTCCTTTATATTTCATGGACAATTGCCTAAAACAAAATGATGCCCCTCTGATTAGTATTACATCATTGGGGCAACGTTCTGATTTCCTATATTTATAGTACAGTTACGGCGCAAAATAATATAAAATCTTTGCAATGCTTATTACTATTACTTTAAAACGTAATGATGAACAATAATTTAAAGCTTTTTAGAATAGTTAAATTAGGATGGAACTTCTATTTAATGAATAATGACAATAAGACAGAATAACATCAAAATCTGCTTTTGGATTAACGCACCAGTTCGTAAAGTAATGTTGTCTTTTTTTTTAAAACTAATTATAATATTATTTTCTTTCCGGTTTTTGCACTTTCCAACGCACCAAAAACCATCTCCATACTTTTAATGTTATCAGTACAGTCTGTTTCTGCCAAACGGGTTTCCTCAATGGAGGCAAACATTTCATCTAGGCATCCCCAATGTCCTTCTCGACCTTCCCATCTAATTGATGCGGTTTCAAATTTTGTTTTGCTCACAAATTGAATGGGTTGTTTATTATCAACAATTTCATAGATTGGTATATTTGATCCATCCCAGCGAGCGGTTCCTTTACTTCCCGTTACCCGCCAATCTGATTCCCATGAAGTATTCAACCCCTCTGCGCACCAAGATCCACGGTAGGAAAATACAGATTCATCATTCATTTCATATATGATAATGGCTGATGCGTTTCCTTTATACCATGATCCTGAGGGATTAAACTCGTG
This sequence comes from Neobacillus niacini, assembly GCF_019749295.1. Taxonomy (GTDB): domain Bacteria; phylum Bacillota; class Bacilli; order Bacillales; family Cytobacillaceae; genus Neobacillus; species Neobacillus niacini_D. The sequence goes on along the minus strand of NZ_JACWFG010000013.1, from coordinate 46,294 downwards.
GCAGTATACTGATACAGCGTCAGTCCCTGATAAGAAACGCGCCTGATCAAATGTATGAATTGCCATATCCACAATAAGCGGGCTATCCATCTCATCACGGAAACCTCCAAAATGCGGCCCAAGAAAAAAGTCAGCATGTATCGAACCAATTGTACCAATTGCTTCGCTTGCTAAAAGGTCTCGGAATGCACGAATCTGTTTATTATATCTGCGATTTTGCATAACAGAATATTTTTTTCCAGTTTCTTGAGCTACTTTTAAAACATCCCTGGCATCTTCTAAGGATTCAGCCATTGGTTTTTCCCCGAAGACATTGCAGCCCGCTTTTAACGCGGTTGTGACAATTTGTTTATGTGCAGCAGGTATCGTGACATCAAATACAAGGTTTGCATTCGTTTCAGAAAGTGCTTGTGATAGATCTGTAAATAATGCCACCTGTAAATTTCTTCGTTCTGCCATAGCCTTTGCTGCATCTATGGATACATCAACTAACCCTACAATTTCTACGTTGTCGCGTTGTTCTGCATAATCAAGCCAAGTATTGGACATGCTGCCGCACCCAGCTACAACAATTTTATGTAAAGTCATAAAAATCTCTCCTTTTTTCCATTATTTTGGATTTGGTACGAAATTTCCGCCACGGCAAGTTTTTAAATAATTTAATCCATGTACTTGGCCAGTCATTTCCCAAATGTCACGATACACCGGGTCATGGAAGCCTTCTATATCAATACTCCCTTGATAATTGTTTTGGCGTAAAATCGAAATAATATCTGTCCAGTTTGAATCTCCAAAACCAGGGGTACGATGCCATACAAATTCTATCGGTCCATGTATTCCATATTCCTTCACAATATCCCATGCAATTGTTGCATCTTTTCCATGAACATTAAAAATCTTTCCGACCCACTTACGCAGCTGTGGAATAGGGTCAATCAAACTGACCATTTGATGACACGGTTCCCATTGCAATCCAATGTTATCAGAAGGAATGGCATTAAACATCATTTCCCAAGAGGTTGGATTATGGGCAATATTCCAATCACCATCATGCCAAGTACCGCCCATATCACAATTTTCAAACGCAATTCATACTCCCCGATCATCTGCCCGCTTTGAAAGTTCTCCGAAAACTTCAGCATAACGAGAAATCGATTGATCAATCGATCCCGGCATCCGACCGGTGAAACCTGTTACCAAATCTGTACCAAATTCATGAGCATGGTCAATCAATCGTTCCCAGCTCTCGAGCGTATCCACATTGTTCCCTGCTCCGGTTAGAGGATTTCCAAAAATACCAAGACTGGAAATGACAATATCTTTTTCTGCTAAGATCTCTTTTATTTGTTTAGCTAGTTCAGATAAATTAGCATTGTTCGTTGATTGCCAAAATGTTAAAGCAAATGATTCGAAACCATGTGGGATAATCTGAGGAAGTATACGGACTGCATCCAATCCATTAACCAATGTACCGATTCGTATTTGTTCCAAAATTCTTTTCCTCCCTCTTATCTATGAAACATCTTTCTATCATTATGGTAGCGAATAAATCGTTGTATTTCTACGGTCAATAATACGAAATATTCATACAATTTTACGATTTTCGCCTCACTGAAAGGGTTGACTAGAATTTTTATACTTGATATTTTAAGAGAAAGTATGACTTATGACTTAAAATGAAAATTATTGGAGGAGGGGAGAGAAATGACGAATTCACATTTAAAAGAGGCGACATTTATACCTGATAGGACCTTTCCAATCAATATTTTTTTAACGAAAGATATTCCTTTACACTGGCATGATCACATGGAATGGATCTTTATTAAGAATGGGAAGGCGCGAATACAAATTGATGATGTTTTCGTTTGTTTACAAAAAGGTGAAATCGCATTCGTGAACTCAAAACAGCTTCATGCTGCATGGATGGTTGATGAGAACACAGAAATTATTGCCATTGTATTTAACGAAGCCATCGTTCGAAATAGTGGTTTAGATAACACAGAGAACTTATATTTTTCCCCCTATTTGAACCAGCAATTAAAATTACCAAATTTTATTAGGAAAGATGAAAAACATACTTCACAAATCATTGCATCTATTACAAATTTGGTTTATGAATTTGAACAAAAGAAAACTGGATATGAGTTGTTAATTAAAGCAGAGTTGTTCCGTATTTTTGGATTAATTTTTAGGAATTATGGCTATTTAAAACAACAGTACACTAATCGATACCAAAAAAATTATAACTTAACAGCCCTTTTGGATTATTTACGAGAACATTACCACGATGAAATTAGTGTCAACGTGGCATCAAAAATGGTTAATCTTAGTCCAAATCACTTCTGCAAAGTATTTAAAAAAGTGACAGGCAAAACATTAATTGAGTATGTTCAGCTTCTCAGAATTAATGAAGCTGAAAAAATGTTATTAGAGACTAACTTACCAGTAACTGAGATTGCTGAAAAGGTTGGCTTTGGAAGTATTACATATTTTGGAAGGGTATTTAAAAAAATAAAAAATGCATCCCCTTCTGCTATTCGATCAGGCTCTTGAAAATTCTGGTATTCATAGGAGGCATACTGAACACCCCTCCCCTTTTTCACTTTTCATAAACTAAAACTGAATCGCTAGCTTAATGACATCCTTTTACAAAGTCATTTACAAATTCAGATTTTTATTGCGCAGTAATGGTCTACTATGTAATACAAGAGTTAATCTTGACCATTTGCAGAAGACTGATCTTATTGAAAGTCAATCGATTTTTTATAACATTTTGATTCTCAAAACTATGGTTTTATATCTTTTATCACTAGATGGATTACAGTGGTAAACAGTCTGTCATTCTTTGGTACATTCTTTGTCATTCGGTGGTAAAAACTATGTCAGAGGTGGTACATTTCAATGGCCGTAATCATTTAATCTTATTTCCTAAAAACTGTTGATTTCTATTTGATGGTTACATATAAAGCCATAACGGCAATTCTGAAGGTATCATGATGGAGGAATTTATAAAGAGCGTACAAGAGAAACCCTTTGAATTTAATTATTATTAATTTCAAAGGGTTTTTATTAGAAAAGCTAGGCAGGTGGCTCATTTTTTATGTGACCAATACGTTTATCAGTGGCTCAAATCTAAATTATCAAAAACACCCCAGTTATTTCCTTGTAAAACGATCTATACTCCAACTTCCAAACTATAATATTTAACCAAATACTGATCAATCATTTCTTCCACTTCATCAGTCGAAAGCATATCTAAGATCATTGCCCCGCCAACTACATTCAAATATTTATTTGCCTGAACAAAGTGATCCCGTTTAATCTGAATTCCTCTTTTTTCAAGCTTAATAATTGATTTTAGAATACCCCTGGTAATATTGCGGTTAGATGTAAAATTACTTGAAAAGAATACAACACATCTTGCAGAGAAATCTTTTTCAGTGAAGAAGTCCGTTAACCAGTAGGGATTACTAGTATTAGATTCATCATAGGTCATATATCCAACCCACCACAATCGAGCCAGAATGTGAACAAATAGCGACCGTTTATTTCCGTTTTTAAAGAAAATGGCTGTGTTGATTCGCTGATCCTTTTTATCTTGCAATTCATTTTTTAAGCGATAGTAAGTGAAATCTCTAAATTGTAAATGAGCTAATCCTGACCAAAGCTTTTCTTGTGTTGCTTGAGATACGGTTAAATGTTTCAGAGCATCATAGATGACTTTTACATTTTCCCGATCACTAATAGCATATTCCTCATGGTAATTAAACTCTGGCATTTCAAAGTCAATTTTGGATTCAACCACTCGAGCCTCTTCACGAAAATACTCGTCAAACCAAACGTTATCTTTTGTATAGTAATGTTCTTTATATGAATCATAATTCGTCCGTAAATCCATTAAAGTCTCATCTGTAATGAATGATAATTTCACTTTAATCCTCCATTTTATTTAGCTTCTCGATTTCTTCGAGACTGGTTTTTAAAGGTTTTCTTAATACCATTTGAGCAGCCTTCAAAGCCGACAATGAATCCGTACCGACGTCGTGAATGTTAACATTGTTATCAGCAAAAATTTTCTCCAACACTTGATACCAGGTGTACCCTTCCAGGTCTTCACGGTTATCCTGTAGTTTTGAAAATACATATACTAAACTCGGAACAATGACAGTGGACAAGATGGTATTCTTTAATCTTGAATTAGCATTTGATGCATATTGGTTATATTCATATTCTGGTAGTGAAATCGTAATAAAGTTGGAATGGATATCCACTTCCATGAATTCATTTTTATTCGATTTCGTTACCTTAGCAATGGAAGGCAGATTTAAAAGTTCTAAATTCTCTTCGAATAAAGTCGTTTCAATCGCATCCCCAATTGCGAGTAGGTTTCCTTTTTCAAAAGAAATAGCAATATCTTTAAACCAATCATTTAACAATTGATTTTGATAGTTTTCAATTTTCTCACTGGCGATAATAAAGGAATGGATTAATATTTTTCCTCGAAGCACACTTGTTGGGATCGAGATGTCCACAGTCTTTTTACTAGATTGAAAGGCTTGACGATAGCTAGTTTGACCACATTCAATATGAATTAAATAAACCCCATAGTGATTGTCAATTAAATCCTGAATTCCTTGGTTAATTAATTCAAAATCGGCATGAATCTTTACTTCACCAAACGATTCATAAACTTGGATTTTCGTGTTAAAACTTGAATCCATATAGTCGTCATTATTCATATAAAGTACAGGGTATGGATAGGAATGATTAATCTTCATACAATTCCACCTCCATCACGCAATAATTGGAATAATCAATCTCAACATTTACCACAACACCCTTATTTTTTTTAAGAGTAGTAAGGTATACGGTGTTAGAACTTACTTTTTCAATCGTAACATTACTATCATCTGTAAAGGCTGCTTTAATCGGCAAATCATAATCACTTTGCTCCCCTACAACACTAAACACCAAACGACCTCTTGACAGGGTCTTTTCTGGTACAATATTAAACTTATATTTGCCATTGTTTCGATCAACACAAACATATCTTTGCTTAACCTGAATGGGGTGTTTACTAGGTTTTCGCTCCCTGCGATTTCCTTGTTCTCCACGTTGATTTTCATCCATCTCGTTATTTCCGCTAGTATTGGCTGCGCCGGCACCTTCTGTTCCTCCGTCAGTGTGTTCACCAGTACCGTTTCCACCTTGATCACCTGTTGGAGAAATACCAAATTCCCCTGCTAACTGTTCTTCAAATTCCTTTGTATCCTTCCCTTTTTTTCTAGTGGTTTTAGGTGTTTCTTTTTCCTTTTGTTTTGTAACAATTGCCTTTATAGATGAATTTAATGATTCTGTCTTACTCACAGAGGATGAGTTACTAAAGTCCTTATTCGGTAAAAAGTCGCTTAAACCGACAGCATCCATTTCATCTGTAATTTTTTCCTGGAAAGTATTCTTCACAGTGTCTCGGATGAATTTCCTTAAATCAGCATATACCTTTTTGGCTAACTTAGGGTCCTTCTCATATCGCTCCGGCGCCCATTCATTGTGTGCAGGGTTCTCCATTTGTTTAAAGATGTTGTTCATCTGTGATCCTGTTATCATCAAAAGTCCCGTAAACGAAATGCTTCCGCTGATATTCTTCTGCTCAAAAATACGCATTCCTGTTTTTCTCGTCATTAATACTCTTCTATTTAAGTCCTCACCATTGAGTAAATAGAGTTCCGCTTCTCCTTCTTCAATACGAGTCCCTTTGGAAAAGTTCATGGCTGGGTACGGGATTTTAATGGTTTTGTTGGATATTAAAAGATTATAATAATTCTTTAAAATTCTGTTAACTTCCGTGTCTTCTAATTCATAAATCAATTGACCAATATTTTGATCGTTGATTTCAAAATCGTTAATTTTGACAACCAATTTCCCCTTAAAAACAGTAATAAAAAAGTTGAATAAAACAGATTTTTTTATTTCACCTTCCCAATCTTCCTTGGGTTCAAAAGCCGAAACATAGATATCCGTTCCCGTTTCATTTCTTTGGAAGCTCTCATCCAGATGTATTAAATTTGGAATGGCCATTGAGTGATCATTATGCGTGTAATATCCATTACCTAATGTCACCTGGTTATCATTCTTTTTAAATGACATAATATTTGCTACACCAATATGTGATTGATATCCTGAAGTATCATAAGAAGAGTAAAAAAGCGTTCTCAAATTAGAATTGAGAAATGGTGCTGACTTTCCAATTCCGAAGCTACCGCCAGAATCTCCTTCTTTATTCGAGGATCCTGCTTCTTTTATTAAAGAAGACCAAGGCGAAACAAGATTGCCTTCCCTTGCACCTTCTAAACCTTTTGTATTAAAATCACTGATTCTTAAAAAACTGATTTCATTTCGACCTAAAATGGATAACGCTTGTTCTATGAAATCTTCACTTTTCTTATTATGGCCTTCCCAAGTTTGTTTGCAAAATTTAAAGACGTTGATTAACTCATACCGCTTAGGAAAGTTATTGATTGGCATGGAAAAACGATTAAACTCCACCACAACTGGGTTATTCTTATCTTTAACAGCGTCCAGGGAATTCTGGCAAATTTCTCTTGTTAGTGAATCCAAGGCATTGCCACGGAATGTTTCCAGCCCTGCATTATTTATTGAATTAATCATTCCCCCGACTGCAGCAGGAAAATTCCAAAAGGTCTTCATTTTCAAACCCCCAAAATATACAAATCTATTATAAAAAAATGAATTTCCTAAAAAAAACTATCATTTTTTTAATTAGAAAAAAATTATGACTGATATTAAAAATATTTCTACTATAATAATAGTGCTTTACTCACATTATAACATCCACCAATTTACAATAATAGACATATTACTTGGTAAGGTATTAGAGGTATATATACGTCAAAAGGGCCGCTTATTTTGAGCAGCCCTTTTGACATTCATATTATAGTCCTATTGGTGATCGTGCCTTCCGTTCAAAGTGAAAATGTAAGCGATACTCACAAATTTGCTTTGTCCAAGTGAATAAAATGTCCTCATGTTTTTTTATTACATTAAGATTTAATTGAAAAACATCATTTTCATAAGAAATTAAGCCTTTAGAACTGCCACTCCATTTTGACATTGGCATGGTAGCAATCAATTTGGTTACACCTTTTTCATCATAATCCCATAATTTCTTGGCACCCTTATCGGAAAAATCAATTCGTTTACGGTGTTCTTTTTCCATAAGGTAGTGATGAAAGAAAGGTGCTACATCTTTTGAAGAAATAGGCTTGAACCAGTTCGATTTCCCTCGTTCGAGCATCGCTAATAGTACAACCATTTTATAGCTTTTAGCCATCCCTGTTTTTTCTACTTCGACTAACCAATTTTCATATCTTTCAAATATTTCAATCTCCCGCTCCGTTAATTCTTCAGCCCATTTTAGGAAACCAAAATAAGAATGAAATTCCTGTCGGTATTGCGGAGAATCCGAAGCTCCTTTTAAATGTAATTCCAAATATGCAGGTCTTCTACCTATATCCTTCTTTAATTCCATATAATCTTGGAAGAGCTTCTCTCTTCTCGGCTGCCGTTTTCTGATCATTTCTTTAAGAAGGTCAATGACATTAACATCCAGATCAATCTCACAAAAGCCCGGTAATGTAGGTTGGATGTTTCTAGGTTTACCCTCATTAGGTTGTGTATCAAATAATCCTAATTTAATATCCGCATTTCGATAATTTCCAATTAAGTCAATAATTACACACTTTTCCTTATGAGGATGCAGACGCAGTCCACGGCCAATTTGTTGTGTAAAAACAGTTAATGATTCTGTCGGTCTAACAAATAAAAGCGTGTCTACGGCTGGAATATCTACACCTTCATTGAAAAGATCTACAGTGAAAATAATATCCATTTCACCTTTTGCCAGCTGCGAAATGGCCTGATTTCTACTGATTCCAGTCTGTTGCGAATGGAGACTAACCGTATGATAGCCATGGTTATTAAAATAGTTTGATAAATAGTCGGCTTGTCTAATGGAAGAACAAAATCCCAGTGTTCTGGTCTGCTTTTTATCTTCCCAGGCTTGTAGTATCTTTTGGGCTAATTCTTCTCTTAATTGAACTTGCAGTAATTCCTCTTCGGCATATCGATTTCCCAGCCACGTTATTTGACTATAGTCTGTGTCATCATATACCCCATAATAAATAAAGGGTGATAACCATTGACGGTTAATCGCTTCCAAGAAATCTAATCTGAATGCAACGTTTCCATCACACAGCGCATATACATCCTTATTGTCATTCCGATCAGGAGTCGCTGTTATCCCTAGTAGAAATTTAGGCTGAAAATAATCTAACGCACGCTTATATGAATCCGCTGCAACATGATGGAATTCATCCACAATAATCAAATCAAATTCATCCACTCTAAACTGCTCAAGATGCTTTTTAATACTTAGTGTATAGATTGAAGCAAATATGGTATCTGCTACACCTTCTTTTATCTTGCCATTGTATATACCATACTGCTTTTCAGGCATAATTCTCTGAAAAGAATTTCTTGCTTGATAGAGTATTTCCTCACGATGAGCAATAAAGAGAATCTTCGTAAAGTTTTGGGCAAAAAAACCAGCCAAATAGGTTTTTCCCAGTCCAGTCGCCATCACAACCAGAGCTTTATTGTATTCTTCTTCTAAAGTCTTATTCAACTCTTCAAGTGCCTCAATCTGCGCAAAACGAGGCAGTATTTCTCCATAAGAAACCGGCGGTTCTAATACGACTTCAGGCTTTTCAGGATTATCCTTTTTTGCAGGAAGCATTAATTCTTGTTCCTCAAGTTCAGTCCATTTTCGAACTAGATTTGGATGTTTTCGCTGATACTCATTATAATTAGCTCGATACTCTTCTAGGGTTTCTGTATTTAATGGAACCGTTTGATCAGAGTAGAAAAGAGCAAGGAATTCCTTTAGTGCTTCATCAAAAACTTCTCTTTCATCACTCACGGAAATATTCCATTCGATACCTTGATTCAAAGCAGAATTTGAAAGATTGGAAGAACCAATAAAGAGAACATCATGTTCATTGGATTGAAAAAGATAAGCTTTTGGGTGAAAAGAAGTACCATTACTTTTCCAAAGTCGAATGCTAATACGGTCATCAATTGAAAGCAGCTCTTCTAAAGCCTCAGGCTGTGTAATGTACAAATAATCACCAGTACAAATCTTAATATCCGCTCCATTTTGTGCAGCTTTTTTCAAGGCATCTTTGATAAATTTGACTCCAGATTTAATGACAAAGGAAGACAAAATACAGACTGTATCCGCCCCTATTATTTTGTCATTCAAATGTAATCCAAGGTCTCTTGTTATCAGCTGTACCTTACTCATCCTCAACCTCTATTAAATAGATTTTATTTTTAAATCCACCGCGCTTCTCTGCCTTTTCCTGCCTTACCTGTTCCACCTGTTCAATGTTCGCTCCATGACATTCAGCAAGAGCATGGATAATCTCCAAAAGGTCAGCTAACTCTTCAACAGCATCTTTATCATCTTCTGCATTTATGTATTCATTAAGTTCTTCAAAGCTTTTTGTTTTTAATTCTTTTATATATTCTCCGTTATCTAATATTCTGGTAGTAAAGTTTTTTCCTGTCTTTTCAATAATTTCGGGAATACGATCTCGAACTAATTTGTTATAAATAGGCATTTAACGTTTCCTCCATTTTGTATGTATATACCCTTATTATAACGAAACGCATAAATATTTACATACTTGGAAATTGTTTTGTTCTTAATCGGTGTATGCGATGTAAATATATAAAAATCAAATTTCAATTTATGCATGTTGAAATAAAAAGAGCAGAGTTCCTATTAAGATACTCTGCTCGTTATAGAATAATGTTCGACCCCGGTGGTCGGGGGCGAAAATGGGAGTTATTGAATTTATAGGGTTTTATACGAGTAATGTGTAAAATTTGTGTAAAATGTTCTGGAAGTATAACGGATCCGTATTCCACATGTAGAACTGATAATATTTACTAATTCAATAATCTTATATTCAATTCCATTCCTTACAAAAAAGAGCAGCCCTAAATTTTTCATTATAGGTTGCTCTTCTTGTGTGTACAAATTGGCCTAATATATATTATTCTATCATAGCTTTGAGTAGGATATCAGTGGCATCGGAGTAAAATTGAATATCAATCTTAGTTGCCATATCATCCGATAAGTCAAATAGTTGTTTTCTGCATGTAACAGGAACTAAAATTGACGAAGCTCCTTTCTCTACAGCAATCTCAGTTATAGTTACTATATTATGAATGGGTTCTATTGAACCACCAAGATTAATTTCTCCAACAATAATAAGGCCACCACGAACACTTTTCTTTAAAAGGGATGAACATAAAGAAACTAATGACGCTACCCCAATCTTTGCTCCTGATTTAGAAGCATCAAACGCTCTTAATTGTACTATAAATTCATGTGATCTAGGATCTTTATCCCCCACAAGCTGTCTAGCACGTGCATATAAATTTTGTTCAGCATAACCAAGGCTTTCTTTAAAAGGTGCTGGTACTGGCTTATTCAAGACTTTCACACCAGATCCTGGACCTTCATTAATTTCAATTCTATATAAACCAGGGTTCTCTTCCATATTGCCTGGACTAATTGTCCATACTTGTCCAGGTTCTAATGGATCGTTACCAATACTATTTTCACTATGTAATTCAGGTGTGGAGATGAACTTTTCTACGCCATCTTCTCCAAAAGTATAGCTAAAGTGTGTATTACGAAATTCAGCTGCACCAATTCTTTTTTGCTGTTCCTTTACTCTACGTCTTGCTTCAAGTGAAATTCTAACAGCCCATTCTAAATCTTCATCAAGAACTGGTATGTCACTGGAAGGATATAGTAGCTTTAAAAGTCCACTTACTGTTTTTAGTACTGCATTAGTGTCCCTCCCACTTAAAGCCCCACCAAAATAGACACGATTTTGCAATACAGAGACTCTACTTTGATTTCGAAGTTGACTCATACATTCAGACCAGAAATCACTTACTAATCCAAATTGATTAGTTAAAAGTTCCTTGTTTATTTTCGGTACATCCCACCCTGGAAGATAAGCATGTATCCTGTCCATAAAAGCTGTATCATCTCTCATTTCAGGTGGAAGTGGACCAAAAAGGTGCCCAATCCTTTGTTGATGCTCTACATCTACGTCAAAGTTTCCAACAAGAACTAGACTACCATCGGCTCTGATACTTTCTTTCCCACGACTGAACTCTCCTGATTCCATGTAACCCTTCATGATGTTTACTCCATCTTTTTGATCGAAAGAAACTCCAGAGACTTCATCAAAACAAATTACATCGTATTGGCATACTAAACCTCTTTGTCCAGTAGCATTATTTACAAACATCCTAGCAACTGTCGCTTTCCCACCAGAAATTAAATGAGCATATGGGGAAACTTGTTGAAATAAATGGCTCTTTCCCGTTCCACGTGGACCAAGTTCAACCATGTTGTAATTTCTCTCTACAAACGGGACCATACGCATTAAAAACGCATTTTTCTCACGGTCCGATAAAATATTTGGTTCTATTCCTATACTTCTCAATAAAAAGTCTTTCCAATGTTCAGTTGTAAAGTGCTCTCGTGCTTTTGCTAAAACATCTAATACATCTCTGTTAGATAATTGAATCTCTCTTAATGCTTCTATACCGAACGGTCTTCCATTTTTTTCTAGTGCTATAAGACTATCATATACTAGAGTGATTTCAGCATAGAATCCACCCGTTAAAATTCTTTCATGTTCATTAATTAAATCTGGATCTATACGAACATCACGTAATCCTAGACTTGGCAAAGTTGCTAAATAAGAATCCGTTTTAGCATCAAGTCTTGCACTAATAAGATCGATAATTTTTACCTGACCTTTTTCCCGGGCTCGTGCTTTAAAAAGTTCTTCTTCCCCAGCCCTTACAGTTTTAGACTTTAGTTGCCGTTGAACTATTTCAATTCCCTCATTAATTTCTTCAGGATCAGTACTCGCACAGTATCTACCAAGTAAAAATTCTACTACATATGTTGGTACTGGGAATTGACGGCTAAAAGTCCTCACTAAATCTTTTTTTACTAAATAACCTTCTAAGTGAGTTGATGCTAGATTATCTAATAAGTCAATATCCAAATTAATCTCCTCCACCAATTATAGTACTAGTCTGTGCAATTAATTGACCACTCTCATTAACAAGTACTATAAAAGCCTCTCTTCCTTCTAGGTCTTCATCTTCAATCACAACAGAGGCAACACCATTAGTATTTAATTTCTTAGTACTTAATACTATACTTGTTGAAGAGTTTCCTGCTCGTAATCTAATATCCAGAGTTAATTCATCGAATTCTCCTACTACTGCAACATTACACCTTAAGCCTCTCCACACTATGTCAGTAAACTCAATGCCTTCGTTATTTATTTTAGTTGACTTTTGTATAATTGTTATTTGAGGAGTTAAGCATTCTTGTATACTAAGTCCCCCATGGGTGTACTCTTGCCCACTTCTATAACAGCTAATTCCATTTGCTAATGCAAAGTAATAGTTTGGGTTCCAGTACCACGGATACAGTTCCTCTTGTGTTCTTGCCCCCTCTTTAATAACTGCAAAACGCCCCCACTTATTTTCAGCTAATGATGAGGGTAAATCCAACTTAGGTAAACCTCCTGGCATGAGCAACCATCCATGATCAGTTACAATCTGTATCTTGCTCCAACCGTTGTTTAATAATTGAATTATTTTTTCTTCAATTTCATTTAGTATAGTGTCTAAATGATGTGAAAGTTTCCAACCACGATTATGTCCTTCATTATCTATATCACCAAACTCACACCATGCTTTATTTGTAGGTGTACCACTTTCATCTCTATTTAGGATTTCCCATCCTTCTTCTTTTAAGAGTTTACGAAGGTGATAACCACCCTTTAGTGACTGATTTGTAGAGGCTACAGAAGGCTCAAAATCACTATCTAAGTTTCTTCCTGTAATTAAGTGTCTAACTGGAGTCACAGCAGGCTTTCCTGTTGCCGTTATACTTGGTAAAGCAGCCCATCTAAAATCATCTGTAACATTAACATCATATTTTGTCATATTTTCAATTAACCTTTTCGCTACATCATAACGAAGCCCATCAACAAACACTATACATTGTGGTTCATCATTAGCTGATTTATCTGAGTAGATTACAGGATACCCGTGTTCCTTAACTAATTTTTGAAAATATCTAGAAAGATCTTCAATCCAAGAAAAATACACAGATCTTACAGCGATTATCACAGCTTCAACGTCTAGCTGCTTATTCACCGTTGCTAATGCTTTTAAAACAGCATCATCTGCTTCCCATCCCTTTTCTATATATCTAGATACTATGTCATTAATAGTTCCTGCTGCTAATGAAATATCTGTAATTTCAGCAAGAATTGCAAGCCATTCAATTGACATAGCTAAGGGTGATTGACCAAGTTCTGCCCAAACTAATCCACGTCTTTTCTTATGCTTTTCATTTAAATCCTTTATACGAGTTCTTGCTTTGTGTGGAGGAAGTTCATTTAATTTTAGTAATTCATTACGTAACTCCTCCTCCTCACTATCATTCCATTGGGGCCACGCACTCTGATCAATAAATAAATCTGTTGGGATTGTCTTTCGAATTTTAGATGGAATATTTGGATATCTAGTTGGTGCTTCACAAAATCTTTCCCACACTAATTCCCAAGGTCCTTCACGAGTAGCTAGTCTCTCTATACCCATTAGCTCACCATCATTTAGTGGGTCAAATGTAAACTGGGATTTTAAAATATCTACAAAAGCATTCCACTCTTTTTGTTCAAGACGAGTTTTATATTCAGCACCTTGGTCTAATAATAAAAGCAAATCACGGACAGGGTCTCCACTAGTTAAGAGAGTATTAAAGAATTCCTTATCTAATCGTTTCCATCTTAGTGAGTTTACATCTTCCTCTAACAAGCGATCCAATGCAATTAACATTGCGCTCTGAGTAGCACGGTCTTGTGCCACATCTAGACTCAACCCACCTTGGTTAGACATTAGAAAGGCTAAAATTGTCCAGTCCTTAGCATTTACTTGGGACCATATTATTCCACGATATTGGAGTTCAGCTAATGGCTTTATATTATCAGGACAAGTGTCTACCGCACGTAAATCCTGACGACTTACACCAGGTAAATATATTATTGGTATTGTTCCCTTAGGTATATTTATACCTTCAATACTATTTGAAATTACGCACCTTAACCATATTGCAGGACCTTTACGATCTTGTGGATTATATTTCCCAAGAACAAATAATTCAGGTAACAAACTTTTAATTTTAGGTAATGATGACTCCCATTGACGCTCATGATCTGGCCAAAGAATACAGTGAGGTGCAACTTGTACTTCTGAATTATAAGCTGAAGAACTACGGATAATCCTTAATAGTTCGTCAATTACTTTCATTATAAGTCCTCTTTTCTTTCCTTCGTGCTTCCATTTTATTCGATAATGTTAAATGATAATCATTTATCCGCTCTCCATTGAATACATGATACCACGGAGCTGTTTCTACGTCTTTACCACGATCCTTATTCCAATTAATATTCGGTTTATCCCTTAAGATGCCAGCGCCCTTCTTTCCAATGTCTGGAACCATCATGAATGGTCTTAAGTTTAAACGCACACCGTCATTAATATCAGGATTCCAACCTATAGGTTGTTCTTCGATCGATTTCCAACGAACAAATATATCATATGGTGCTTCTCCCTCTAGGATGAGTTCTAAGCGTTTCTTTAAATTTTGAGCAGCAATTAGCTTTTCATGGGCACCATCAATACCTGAATCGGCGTCATTTTTCTGTCTTTTAATCCAATCACCTAGATATGTGAATATTAGTCTTTCTAATAATTTTTTGTCTAATTTATGGTAATTTATTAATGCCGCAAAGCCATCTCGTAGCCCATCCCAAATATGCCATATAAAAGGTCTGTGATGAAATATTCTACAATGTTGAATGAAAAATTTATCCCGTAACCAAGTTTCTAGCGTCTTATCCGAATGATCTACTTGAGATAATAAGTTTGATAAGGTTGTATTACTCCATTCTTTTCCAAACGATGTTGCTAATAAATTTAATAAACGATCAGCTGCTGGAGCTTCTCCTAAGACCGACGGAATACAAACAATACCATCGGAATCAACAAATGATTCTAAGTTATAAGAACTACTTATTAATTCCCTAGCTTTATCAGAAACGTCTATTGATGTACTTATTTCCACTGGCCATCTATAACCGATAAGTCGTGCAACTCCAACATCAAGTGGGTTGTCGGAATTCGAGGGATTACCATGATAAATCCATTGGGTAGGATCGTCCGAATATGGTTTTGGTAACCCATTAGGATATTTCCTACTTGCAACATCTCTCCAGTAATTAACATCAAATGAAACTTTTATAAGGGTTGCATTTGTAACATTTAACTTCTGATCTATTTCCCTAACTGCTTTGTGATATTCCTTTGAAGAGCAGTAACACCACATTGCTAGTAAGTCCTTAATATCATTCGGCACTATCGCACCAGTATTATTATCATATAAGCTTCCATCATATAACGTCGCAGGTAAACTACTCATTTGACCAATAGCAATCCCTTTGCGTCCATAAGCTTCATTTGTAGTACCTGGTCTTAGCATTCCTTTCCCATTAGTTGACCAATCAATGATGTGTTCTTTCCCTCCGAAATATCTAGTTCTTTGTGGATTACTTTGTAAAGTCCTCCACCTTTCCCCTAAATCTGGAAGTTCCCAAAACTTTCTCACCCATTTATCATTATCTCCTGAAACTATACCACGCATTGAGATTGCAAATTCAGAAAATAAAGTACCCCTTTCATTATTAGCTAACAAAATTCTTGCATCTGGATTTTGAAGTTGGTTTGTTTGCTCAACTTCACTTATTTCAATAGTTTTTAATGATTCTGCCTTATCAAAAGCTGTAGGTTTAGATGATACATCAAGTCCTCTAATTAAGCCATGCTCGTCGATAACTCCATTATTTGCAAAGAGTCCTTCTGTATAGTTTCCATAATTTCCTTTACTTATGGTAAATAGTTGCACATTAAAGTCCCACATAGGAGTTTGGAAAGCTTGTGCTCCTAATCTTGCTAGAAAATTTATAGAATGATTTCTAAGTAGTTTTTTTCTAAATCTTGAATAGGTTGTTAGAAACAACCAATTCTGAGGAATTACTACGCTTGTAAGACCTCCATCTTTACAAAATTCAATACATCTATCAAGAAAAACTGTTGCAAGATCATTTTTTGCATCATCGTACTTACTCTCACAAAATTCCTTTAATTTTTTGTGTTGTTTTCCTCGTGCTAAGTATGGAACATTTGTAATAACTAGATCATATTGACTTGTTAACAATCTAAATGCTTTACGTATACCTTGTGCGGTTATTCCCATCTCTCTCTCTTCTTCATCCTGTTCTTTAACTAAGGTTGAATTAATGACTTCCAACACCTCTCCTAAAGACACAATATTTGAAGCTTCACTTTTAGCAGGGTTAATTAAACTTCCTAAAATAGATGCATCATTAAACTCCCTTTGAATCCATTTAAGAGCAATCAAAAGATTCTTCTTATTAACATTAATATTTTTAAAGTCATCTTTAGAAAGATGCACGCTAAGTCCAGAGGAAGCAAGATTAATATTAGGTAGTTTACGATAGCCACCTCCATTTGGATATTTCCACACTGTAAGTGCTATGGCAAAAGCAGCTATTTCTACCACCCTTTGGTCAATATCTAATCCATGGATATTTTCTTCTATGACCGCTTCCAATGCAGCCTTAGTAGATTTACCCTCCAACACCATTCTCATAGGTACTAACATATTAATGATTGCTATAAGAAAGTGCCCTGAACCACAACTAGGATCTAACACTTTGAATTCTCGTAAGCTTTTTGGCCAACCATTTAATTGCCCACCTGCAGGTGTCCAATATCCCTTACTATTTTTAATAAATCGAGTGTACTTAAATGGCAAGTCTGGAAGGGATATTTTACCACGTAGTTCTTCTTCACTTTTTGCATTTTTCAAATCTAGCTCAGAAAGTCTTTGTGCTGCCCACCATGCACCTAAAGAATTGTCTAATAAAAAATTAACCATATATGGCTCAGTGAATAATTGGGTAACTGCAGGGATTTCTCTTGCACCAATTTTTACTTCTGATTCATTAATTTCTTCTTTCTTCTTTGCTTGCCAGAATTGGTATACCCAACCTAAACTATCCGAAGCAGTAAAAATTTCTGTTGATAAATCAATTAACAACCGTTCTAATTTTTGTTGATGTTCAGGTGGAAAATTTAAATCAAAGACTGGCGAATCAGTCCTAAAAATTTGCGGTAGCATACCTTCTGCAAACCTTGAAGCTAACTCCCAACCATTTTTAGCCCCTTCCTCTGCAGCTAAATCTTCACATTCTTCAAGAGTTATTGAAATTGGTGCATCTGGATCAGGATACATTAAAAGTTGGTTTTCAGCCAAAAAACGGGCAAAAAGCATACGATGCCAATGCTGGTAAGCAACTTCCTCAACTAGCCTATCTATCTCTTGTGTTTGATTTTCATTATCTCTTTTGTCACCTAATTGTCGTCCATGTGCCCTTAACCTTCTTCTTAAATTTCGTTCAGTATCTGTTAAGTGACTATATGGACTTGCATCTCCAACCCCAAGATGCCTTATGGCAACTTGGGATGCTTCTTCAGCTATTTCTCTTGCTTCTTTTATCTTTCTTTCAAAAGTATTTCTTAGACCTTTATCTAGCGGAAGCACATTAATTCCCCCTATTATTTTTAATTAACGTAACACTATTGGTCCATTCTTAATTGAGTCTTTTAATTTTTCTTCCAATTCATTTATCCAATTTTGAATATCAACTTCACTTCTCAATGTACGTCGAGGTACTTCTATAGTTTGTGTTTTTGGTTCTAACTCCTTTGCAACAAGCTCCAATAATTTATTAAATCTTCCAGGTAGAGCATCTATTCTGTCATTCCATGAAGATATAGGATATGTCGATAAAGATGATACTAATGCATTAAAACTAGCTAGATCAAGGTCAGGAACATCCTCTATTCCACACTCTTTCAGTAGACTATCTTGCCTTTCCATGCTAATCTTTTGCCAGGATAAATCTCCTATTAAAGAAGTTTTATGTTTTTCCATCGTTTTTTTATACTTTAGTTTTAAACTGGTTAGTTCCCGTCTCAATGCATCCTCTAAAGATTTTAACAATGTTGATATTAAGTCTGACTCTGCTAAAAGTAGCCTTTGCTTTTCAATCACATCAATCTGTTGGTTGACATCTTGCGTTTCTTTTAAATTTCCACCATACAGCATTAGAGTTTTTAGTTGTTCCCATTTTCCCCATCTTTTCTCTATCTTTTCTGCTAAATCTGACCATTCATCGATCTTTTTATTTATATCTTCACGGTTATTATAGATACTAAGAATCTGGTCATTCCCTGCTGACCTACGGATGTTCTCGATTAACGTAATATCTGGATTTATTGGTTTTGGTGCTTCCCCACCAGCTTTTTTGGCTAAATCAGTTAACCTTTGTAAAAACTCAGGAATTACTTTTAATTCTTCATTCTGTGATGATTGAATACCTAATTTTTGAAGTAATTTACGAACTTGTATTCTTTGTGCAGTAGATATGGTAGTGGATTCTACTTTAAAAATTAACTTTCCGATCAATTTCCTCTCTAAGTTTTTAGCTTCTATTAGGTCTCCACGTTCATTTGCAGCTCTAATATGGCCTGATACAAGTAACACTTGTAATGCCCCATCCACAGCATCCCCTGACCATCCAAAGGTTTCATTTTCGAAATTCGAACGTATATCAACGCCTTTTTTACCCCCTGCAATAAAACCTAATATAGCTTTGCAAACAGGATTATTTTGAGGCTCACCTTGAAAATCAACTGCTTTAAGAGCATCTGGTGCTCCTTGTTTAGCTTTTGTATATACCTTCTCCCATCCTGGATGGTCAGCTAAATGGAATTGTGGAAATAACCTTTGATATGAATTTGTCGCTGCAGTTAGTATAGCTTCTTGTAATCCATTACTTAAGATCTCATTACCACCAGCCTGAAAAATACGAGCTCCTTGGAATGCCTCATCTATAAGCTCATTTATTCTAGACTCTGCAGTTATTCTTACTGTCTCCATAGCGGATCTAGCTTCCTGTCCCTCAGGTGTATTAGGAACGCCTCGTTTCTCAAGTGTCGCCTTAGCTGCTTTAACTTCTATTAAATTATGTCTCAAATCGTCAGCTGATCGTTTAGGGATGTATACAAAAATAGTTGAAGAATTATTTCCCGCTTGGCGAGCATCAGCAATTACAGAGTTTTCATCTATCCCCCAGCCATCCCTTACCCATACATAAACTTTTTTGTCATAATCAGTTGGTAATTGTGAATCAAAGGTTGTATAAATAGTTCTATTTACCTTGGAATTTCCTTGAGTAATATTAAGTCTCTTAACAAGTTGTCCGAATTTATGACGAAATCTATCATTCCTCTCTGCATCCACTCGATGTATGGTATTAGATAACTGGCTTCTCTGACTCTGAAACTCATCATTCCAAGCTGAGCTTTCTTTTGTCTGAATACGAAATTCATCTCCAACTTTCATTAATAGTGGACATTTATCCAAAATTTCATTTAATCTAGCCCTGAGAGCACTACTTCCTTCTGAAAGGTTTTCAACTAATAAATCAGCAATTGTATCAATGGTAGCCTTAATACCCACCTCATTGTTATTACCAGCTAATTTATTTATAAGGAAAATTAGCCCAGAAGCTCGAGCCCAAAGTTGTTCATCTTCAGTTCCTCTTATCCAGCTCATGGTTTTTTCGTAAACGTTTCGAGGTAGGATACGTGCTTGTAATAGTTTTTCTGCTGAATCAAAGTAAAGATAATCAGCTGCAATAACATTTCCTACTGATTTCTCTAAATTTGTTTGGATCACTTTATGTATCATGCTAAGTTGATTTCTAAGTTGACTATCAGTTCCAGTTTGATCAAGTACCCTCAAGGTGGTTTCCCAAAACCTTCTACGAACTGGTAATATTGGATAATCATCTACAAAAAATTGATTGTCTTCAGTACTGTTTCCAATTGTTGTGCCCGTTAAATGTCTGGATATCTCCCCCATATTTTTTTCCATAACAGATTTAATTGGGGTAATACTTTCTGCTCGTTTAGCTAATATTACCTTTCTCACAACAGCATCAACATCATTATCTGAAAGCTCTACCCGTATTGTAAAACGACCTTCTAATTTTTTTAAGTTAGAAGTAGCTGTAACTGCTGTTTGTCCTGTGCCAATGAAAAGTAATTTACCTCCAACATTTTTACAGCATGCCTCAACAGTTTCTTGAACCTCTATTGACCTTTGCATATCCTCACCAATAAATTGCTGAACTTCATCTAATACAATCAAGGTCAAAGGGAATTTTTTATCTTTGCTTAAAGACTTTTGTAGCGCCCTTACCATTTCATCATTACTTACATCTTTAACATATGGATATTGGTTGTATAGTATTTCTGCACACATTGTTGGTGAAGGAAATACGTTGGACTTTGTCTTTACCAAAGCTTTATGTAAACCTTCTGCAACGTATAAATTTGCAAGTTCCTCTTCCCATTCATAACCTTCACTCTCTACAAAATTACGAACTGTTTCATAAATGTTTTCATCTTTAAGCCACATCATGAACCGAGCTAAATGATATTGCTCTGGTAGACCAATAGATTTAAAAACAATTCCTAATAAAGCTAACCTTACACTTCCACTTGCACCTGAACCTAATGTACCTGAAACAGCATGCAAACCACCATGTCTTTTCCCCTCGTTACTTAATTCCCGAAGAAGATCAAGTATATCTTGAGATAGATTAGCTATCCCCCTTGCTGTAGCTCCATCTTCAAATTTAGTATCTTCCCATAAAGCACGTAACATTTTTACTAAATGGGATTTACCCGATCCATAAAATCCACTGACCCAAACTGCAGGTTGATTAGCTTGAGTGAGATTCCTCAAATACGTTTCTATAATAGTTCTAAGCCCCTCCTCATATTGACCGTCACATACAAATGTATCTAATTCATATCGAAGAACTTCCATTGCTTCTTTGTTTTTATCATCATTAACATTGGCTACTCCTTCATTAACCAACTTTCTAGTTGATGGATCAACTTGATAAACATCTCTATTATTCATCTTCAGACGCTCTCCCTTTCAATAAATTTTTAAGCTACTTCATTTTTATATAGTTACATTTCCTTATCTGGAGTTATAGCAATAGCTAAATAGTTCCATCCATCATACCCATCCAACAATCGGTAATTATTCCCTTCATACTTACCTGGAAAAAGAACAACAAGTCTCCCTTTTACTTTCGGAGCAAGCCTATCCACAACGTCTTTCACTCTAAGAAAACCAAACAAGGACCCTACGCCTTGTAAGGCAACAACTGTGTTATCAGAACAATTACTTTCAATTAAAAAACTTAAAAATTTCTCATCAATAAAATCAAGGTATTTCGATATAACTGTGTTAAGCAGCTGAGGTCTTTCAAAGTAACTCGATGCATATCTTTGTTTTGATATCCATTCACCGAAAGAATTAGTTAGATCAAACAAAATCCATTCGTGTTCAGCCTTCCTAGTCACTAGTTCAAACTCATCAATCTTTGCTCTTAATCTTAGCTCATCTGTTTCATTATAAACACAAAAAATAACACGTTGGGCTGCAGCTACCTCTCTCCAAGGGACAGCAATATGTTTACCATAAGAGTCAATAAGTCTCTTAACCCTGCTCATAAATCCAGCCTCTTTCTTTATGATCTATAAAGTTTGGGAAGTGTACTTCAATTACATCCCCTACTCTTTTCATGACAATCCAACCACGTCGAGAAGCAGATTCTGCAAGTTCAATTGCTTGTTCTATGTTACACTCCGTTACTTTAATGAAGTCTGTTTCAAACATTGCTTTACCCCTTGCTCCCATCAAATACCCTAAAAATAACGCATATACTATAGCACCTGGAGTTGCTATAACTCTTGATTTAACTTTTTTTATCCTGCCCTTTAAGTGACCAGACTGAGTCCATGAAGAACTTAGATTACGTACAGTAGACTCTATAGTTAATTTCGTAAACTGGTTAGCCTCTATACTTTCTATATACTCTTCTAATTGTTCTTTTATAAATACTTCCCCTTCTTGCATTCTTAGTATAAAAGGAATCGATTGCCTCAAAATACGATCTCTGACAATAGAGCATAGTATAGCTAACAAAGGACGGGCTTCTTCATCACGGAACCATAAATATCTCAATGTTCTAAATACTGTTAATTCAGGATCTAGTCCATAAAGAATAGCTAGTTTAGATGTTGTAATTTTTCTTGTACTACCTGATCTCTTACCTAGACAATTTTCTTCCTCAATTGCATGACGGTAGGTAACCTTTGGTGCATTTATTTCATCAACATATGTAAGTAGTTGCCTAAGTTCTTCCAAC
Organism: Neobacillus niacini; assembly: GCF_019749295.1. Taxonomy (GTDB): domain Bacteria; phylum Bacillota; class Bacilli; order Bacillales; family Cytobacillaceae; genus Neobacillus; species Neobacillus niacini_D. The sequence continues at coordinate 23,654 of NZ_JACWFG010000013.1, read as the reverse complement.
ATTATCGTTCGAGCAAAATGAGCACCACCCTGATCGAAATCTATTCCAAACCGATTCAGTTTTTCCTCTTTCATTTGTAAGCCCTTCTTTCTAAAACAAATTGCTTCTTGTTTAGCTTCTTTCAATTTAGATAGTAATCAGAATATGATTTTTCATTATAAAACTTGACGGAGTCAATGTGTCATAGGAAATTATACTCTATAAAAACACAGGGACGTTCTTGCTTAGAAAAAAGAACCTTCATGTTAGCTATTTCTTAGTTTATTGGACTTCTGTTTATATGGTTTCAATATATATTTTTCCATAGTTCCACCAATAAATTAAAACTATCTATAATTTATCTTTATAATCCTCTAAAAAAGTGGGTTTTATTGAAAGGAATCCTCGTATATTGTTGCAAATATTAGCCCAATCCAATACCGCAGCAATTACAAACCCTGGTCCAAAAGCAGTTTCACCCTCTTGCACTCCATGTACTTTATGGGCGATGTATCCTTCAACAGAATCTATTGGAAGATCGTTACTACCGAGTTTTGCTCCAGAACGAGCTTTTCCTTTTGCTGCCTTGCCACCATTTTGTATAACTAATTGAACGGCAGCATCGAAAGCTTGCCAGCACAGTTGATTAGCCGGAGGAATTTTAGGAGAGACAAGACCTTTACCATTTGCATCATACCATATCTCACAATCATCCCCTTGCAAAAGCTTAATAGTTGCTTTTCCACCACATGCATTTAGCTTTTCTTTAATTTGAGCAATTACTGGACTATCAGTATGTTCTATTTGTAAAAAACTTAAAAAAGCTTTACTTGTAATAGTTGTTTTACTATGGTTTATGTCTTCGATTCCTAATTTCTTTACTATCTCAGTTATCTTCTTCTTAACAGCAGGATAGGACATACCTTTTTCGCCCTGGATAGCCTTAAAATTTCCATGGTACCTTAAAAAGCTTATTACAAAATCTAATTCTTCGGTAGAAAGATAATCAAATTTACTAAGGCCAAAATTGCCACTTAACTCCAAATCACATTCTTTGCATATAAGATGTGTTGCAATTAAATTATTACTACATCTCGGACAATGCGAAACCAGTTCCTTTTCCATATTATCCCTCCATATATTATCATCGTATTTTAAGTGTATATCATTGTCAATCTAGTTATAAATATTTTTATACACTACTTTTACTTTTTTGGAATTATTAGTGTTAAATGAATAAAAATAACCTTTTCCAACTATTACGATAAGTTGGAAAAGGTTACTGTGCACTACATTAAATGAAAATTTCCTGGTAAGAGTAATAGATGGCTTTTGCAAAGTATTCTTTATCTCAGCTCAAATGGACACTCTTTAATAGTCCCAACCTTCGAGATGATTATGTAGATCGAAAACTACATGAAGAATCGGATAGCTAGCCTACAATACATGATTAATGATACCTGGGATATTATGAAGCAAGATTATATTATTATAAGGTGAAGTAGTATATGAAGTAACCATCTTTCCAGATATCTGACTTGATGTTTACTTTTTTTCAATCTATTCAATTTTGCACTTTACTTCTATTCTATCCATATCCACCCGACGACCGCCTGTGGAAGAGTGATTCGGGTGGATACTGCCTATATCCCACAGTGAACGCCTTCACTGCTACCTATATTATAACGGAAAATATTTATTGTGGATATTTTTTACATCATGCATCTAATGCCCATTTCAAAAAAGCTTCCAATTGTTGTCTTTGTTTCTAGTAACCATAGATAGCCAATTATAATGGTACCCTCTGACCAATTCGACACCTACATTGCTTTCAATTAATCTCATTTTATAGAGTTTGCTTACTCTAAATAACAACGAGATGACCTTGATAAGAGAAGTAAAAACGTAGTGTTTAAAAATCTAGCTAAGATTATTGAGGAGGAATATCCCAAATTATATGATTGATAGAAATATAAATAAAGAAGCTTTAATTAATAAAATAAGCCTTCTTGTAAGCATCTTTACAGTAAATGAAGAATTTGAAAAGAGATATACCATACTAACTCATTTTGAAACCTTATATGATGAAAATGGTGAACCAAGAATATAATTTATTAGATATCAAATTCTTAGGATAAGCTCGTAATTTAGAGTATATTCATCCCTTTATTCCGTATATTACCATTATCTTTAAAGTCAGGTATTGTATATAATTTAAGTATATTCATTTCTTTTAATCCTTTATTGTCATTTCTATCACAAGATAGGATGTATTGTTGCTGCTATGCAGTAAAACTGGACAAGTTCCTGTATGTAAACCAAGGCTAACCAAGCCAAAAAATACAAATGCATGATAGTAAGATATAATCTTAAAAGTCGATAATCAGCCATATAGGCCTGTGTAAAGACTAGTGTAACATACTCAAAGAATTGAGTGTGTTTACCTATGTCCTTATACAGGCCTTTTTGTTTTTTGAAAAAGAGGAGTTTACCTAATAACCATATTTTCTGGGAGTTAAGAGGATGATAAGACAAGTCATCCTCTTTGTTGTACATCGGTTCCATAATCTATGAAGACCTTAAATAGATTGACGGATATTAAGGTTAATGGAATTGTAGGCAGCCATTTCAAATCGAGAGCCGATCGCTTCCTTTGGCGGTAAAAAAAAGCAGGGATCGTTTTATTTAGTGGTGAACTAAACGATACAATCATGCACTTAGCAAAGACTCTAGTCACCTGTATTTTCGGGTTCATATTTGATTTGCTATGTCGTTAGAAGATGATATAGATCAACCACTTGCATTTGCGGGTGTCGACATTCTTACTTAATCACTTACAAATTTATAAACTGAGATAGATTTTATAGATTACTAATTTATCAATGGTTCTCCCTGGAAGTTGCCATGAGTTAGACATGAAATCAGTCATTTTGTCAGTGGGTTAAGTATGCACTTTTTTAAAAAGTAATTGAAATGGCGCTGAAAATAATGCAAATAAAAAATGAAGTAATACAAATACCGGTTGAGGAAATTAGAGAGCATAAAGACAACTTTTCGCTATTCTCACCTCTAACTGACCATTTATACAATGAACTTAAAGAAAATATCAGAGTACATGGGATTTTACAACCATTACTGATTACAGATGATTCAATTCTATTATGCGGTCATAATAGATTAAGAATTGCAAAAGACTTAAATTATCCCACTGTCTCTTGCCAAATAGTTCAAGGCAGTACATCTGAACTAGTACAATTTATGATTGCAGATAATTCCTTACGACGTGGGGTGGAGAAAAACATTCTACGATTAATTGAACAATCTTATCACCTGTCCCAAACTGGGACAATACGGGATGGAGCCACTACTATGGGAATCACCAAATCAAAATTAGAGCGATATAGAAAATTATTCAACTTAAGTGATGAATTTAAGGATTTACTGGGGTGTAATAAGTTAACAATGGGGGCTGGATATACACTTGCAACAAAAGATATGGATACTCAGAAACAATATTATCAGCAGCTAGCCCAACTCCCTAAAATCAATGAAAATCATGTCAAATATATAGAAGAAGATTCTCATGTGAAAGAAACACTGTAATGATTGGACTTGAAGAAGAAAATTCAAAAGCAAAACAAGAAGTATCTATCCTAAATAGAAAATCTTTGCCATCAATTTAGGGATAACAAGAGCAAAAATGATGCACAGGATTTTATTAATCTATTAACAACACTAATAACGGACTACGAACTACAGGAGGATTAAACATGTCACAGAAACGCAACTGGAAACTTACCGCAAAAGAGCTGGCCTTTTTTAATAATCTATGGAATCAGATAGTGGCAATTTTTAATTACACTAATCATCAACAAGGTTACAGAGGAACCGAAAGATATAGGAATGGGCTAAGGGCTTTTTGTAAGCATCTTGCTATTAAATACCGTTCTCAAAACTTCAGGAACTTACAAGATAAACATCTTATTAGCTTTATTGAAGAATCCATCGCAGCAGGTGTAGATAAATCAACATTAAAGACCGAACTATCTGCAATCAGGAAGCTTCACAAACTTATTCCTAAAACAAAGTATCACCTAACTATTAAAAATGATTTGTTGGGTGTTGAAAAACGAGTGAAAAAACAAATAGATCGTGCTTGGACTGAAAAAGAGTATAATGCTGCTATTAATCTAGCACTATTAATGAATCGAAATGATGTTGTATGGTCTCTTAAGCTAGCTAGGAATTGTGGTGTCCGATTAGAAGAATGTACTGCTTTGACTAGAACTCAACTTAAAGAAGCTTTAGCTCAAGGATTTTTATACTTGAGAAATACTAAGAACAGAATATTAAGAGATATTCCCCTCGATTCAGAAGCTAAATTGATAATCTCTAACATTTTAAAAGAAGCATCATATGAAAGAGTTTTTGTTCACCATGGACGCAATCATATGCAAGCTAAGAAAAGTATCCAAAATTGGATCATCAATAATCGTTCTAAATTTACAGAGCAGAGTGACCCAGTACAGGGTTATTTAGATAGTAATAATAATGATTACACCGTACAATCAAAACTAACATACCATGGTCTCCGCCATTCTTTTGTCAGAGAAAGTTATCGAGAATTTATTGGTAAAGGTTTTTCACGCCAAGCATCTCGTAAGCTAGTAGCTGAACAATTAGGCCATGGACGAGATGATGTAACTCGAATTTATCTTGGGCCGAATTCTGATCCTGATACTGATAATGATTAATATTAATCCCCCTCTTATTACGAGGGGGATTCTGTCTAAAAACATTAATATTCTTTATTCTTTATCCCTTGCTTAATAGATTATTATAGAGAAACTCAACATAATAATAATTATATACTTTCATCCTTTTTCCCACGTGAATATGGCTCTTTTTCTTTCCAAATCGGACCTTCCTTTGTATTGTAATGCTGCCCATGCCCCTTTACATTATGTTCCCTACGAGAAGCATGGATAGCATTATTTGTATTAGCTCTTTCATTTGCACTATTTTTTATTTCTATCGAATTATTGAAGGTTTTTTCATTCCTCTGATTATCAATGAGACTTGATCCCGTGTCCGAACCCCTTCTAAACAACTTGTTCACCAATACTCTACCAGCGGCTTTAACTGGAGAAGAGGTTAATATTTTTCCACCTACATCAAGCACCATTTCAGTACGAGATGCATATCCAAAGAAATTTGCTACCTTTTTTGTAAAGCCTGTCTGCTTGGATTTGTTAACTTTTTTATCCTCTTGTAGACATTTGGTTTTTTTATTATTTCCCTTTCCGTTTGCATATTTTATATTTTCAGTTGAAACTTTAGTATTTTTCTTAGATACTTCTTCGAGTTTTTTCTTTTCTACTTTTGCGATGGTCATATGATTCAAATAATTTTCTGGTATATTTGGTAATTCAGAAGCTTTTTTACAGAGCTCATCCCAGCTAGACCGATTTTCTATTTTACCTGGTAGTTTAGATAACTTAGCTCTTATTCTTTCTCGATTTTCTTTACTGGCAACAAACGTTCTATCTTCTGAATCAGCGGGTGTAATACCATCGCTTACATATTTAAGATAATCCATCATAAGCCTATTAATGTCTTGTTTATTCCACTCCGATTTAATAGGTTTCTTCTTAGGATGTACTTGTTTAAGCTGTTCAAACTTCTCTCTTTGCTTGTTAGTAAGCATTTTTAATCCTTCTTCGGTTGTCAGAATACCATCTATATCAACCATAGGTATGTCATATCTACTATTTACAATTTTGTTCCACTGGTCTAAGACATACGTACTACCCCCGCATTTAATATCTGGCCCGGGGATAGCTTCATATTTATCACCCTTTTTAATGATATGTATTAAATCTGCCTTTGAAGTTGAATCAGGATTAATTATTGTCATCAAAACATTTCCCTTGTTTTTTAACGCATTATATTCAATACATGCCAGCCATTCAGCAAATTTACCTCTGAAAAGACTTAAATTGTTATCCCTGATTGCACTAATACTCGTTGCCATGCTCTGAGGCTTTTTTAACATTGAATCAATGGTTGCCTCAGAATATCTGCTATTAGTAGCATATTTTTTTATAGCATCTTTAATACATGCATGAAATTCATTAGGTACAACGTACTCATAATTAAGTATTTCCAACATATATTCACGTTGACCTATACTAATATTCATCTCAATCACCTACTTTTATACTAATTCAATCCCTTTTTCAACGCTTTTTAAATTCAATATATCATTCTATGGTAAGCCGATAATGATTGAATGAATTTGGAAATTTCTCTTCAATTAGCTTTATAAGACTAGGTGAAACCTCTCTTTCTCCATTATAAATACCGCTTGCTATAATTCCATTCAAACGTCCTTCATAATCACGAGCTGATTTTTCTCCTAACTTATATTCATCCATAAGAAAACTTTTAAAATCTATGGTAATTCCTTTTCTCCTTTCCTAAACTTTTTAGTAATTTTGCAGTATCTTGTGACACGTTAAAGCATCATTTAATTATTTTTAATCCGTTCTTTTAATTTTTCTACAGATAAATAGGTGCCATTTTCCAATCTATGCAACATTGCATGACAGTTTGGACAAACAGGAATTAAATCTTTAATTGGATCCACTTTATAATCCCCCTGTATTTGATGTAGGGGAACAATATGATGTACATGAATAAAATCTTTGCCAACTTCCCCATATTTCTCTTCAAAATTAAAATTGCATATTTGACATTGAACACCGTAAAAATCCATGCATTTCTTCCTAGCAAGGGGATTTCGCTCATATACATTAACGTTAATAGTTTTACGTTTTCCTTCTTCTAACCCCTCAGAAACTTCTTCAGGATAATATCCTTCCGTTAAGCCATGTTCAAAAAATGACATGATATAGTCATGTAATTCTCCCTTAAGCTTCATAGCTCCTTGAATATTTCCTTTTAGACCGTAATTGCGCAATTTAGCCAGAGAAAGCTCTGAAGTATCTATCTCATCAAGTAATCGAATTCTTGTATAATCATACTCCTTAGACTTCTTATATTTTTCTTCATCCAACCAGAATTTTTTATCATATGTAATATCTTTATCCTTTACAATACCTTCTATAACTTCTACCTTAAAGCGGACCTTTCGGATATTACCGGATACATAAATAAATAGTATATCGCCATTTTCATAGTTAAAAGAACGTTTCCAATCAATCGTATCATAAAAGCTAAATGCACCTTCTACGTCATAATCATTAGGATTAGCAGGTACCAACCAAACACGGCGGGCATTTTTGTGCCCTCTTTCTTCAAGTTCTTTACGACGATTCGCTGCGATTTCTTTAGGTGCAACAAAATGATATTCATCTTCCCCATCGTAGTAAGGAATATTATAAACATATCCTCTCTCAATAGAGTCATAATATTTATATTTACTTGAATTAAAATATTCTTCAAAAAACCTGGCTGCTTCTTGTATATTCTTAGCTTCAAATAATAAGTCGTTGTTTTTTAAAATAGTAATCGGACTAGCCATTTTATACTCCTCTTATATGTATATTCTATTTTCATTTTAAATGTATTTTATCGATACCATCTAAAAAATAAATAGTCTTTACTAACCTAATCCCCAAATCAGTTATAAATGATTTTAGATAATAACTTTCTTCTGGTACCCCCCAGCAAATTTTCCGGTCTACTAAATCAATATTACTATAAATACATAAGCTATTTACCGTTTCACATCACAAAATTTCCATAAATTAACCCAAAGAGTTTTCTAATATACTACCGATAACCAAGTATCTTTGATAAATATTTTTCAACTAGGAGGTGAACAGAATGGCAACTATCTTTCAAGAATATCAAAGAGAAAATCAACTTTTCTACCATCAAAAGGTATCGAGTTATGTTCAATCACTATCAGTTAATATAAACATCCCTGTACCTGCGGATAGCATCATAATTTCTAAAATCGAATTACAAGAACTGAAAAAAATTCAGTTAGTAGGAGTCTACTGGTCAATGCAAGATCTTGAAAAAAGAGTGAATAGAAAAAGTGAATGGATCAAAGAATATATCCTTTATCCTTCACGTTTCCGTAAAGTACTGGATGCACAAAATGGTGGATTTGTATTCTATCCAGGAAGTAAAGGACAAACTTGGTCATTTCAAGCATCAAAAATGGCAATGTTTTTAGATGAAAACTTTGACCGGATCTTTTCTTAAAGACTACTAATATACACAACTACCAAGCACCCCCTTTTTACCGTGTTTGGTTAAACCCCAAAAAACATTAGAAAGGTGACATCTGAGAATGGCAAGTATACAAAAACGGGGTAAAACCTATCAATTTACCGTGAGTCACACGGTTAACGGTGTAGCGAAGCCGATAAGAAAAGTTGGATTCAAAACCAAAAAAGAGGCACAAATAACTGCTGTAGAAATATAAGCTCAATTAAGTAAAGGATTATTACCACATCTAAAGCCGATGCCGTTTGATGAGTATTTCGAGAAATGGTTCAAACTCTATAAATCTAATTTAACTAAAACAACCAAACTTCATTACGATTATACATTTAGAGCAATTAAAGAATATTTTGGTGGCAAACCATTGCAGGAAATTAAACGTCATGACTACCAGATGTTTTTAAACAAATTTGGTTCTGATAAGGCTAAAGAAAATGTTGAGAAGGTAAACACCCACATAAGGTCATGTGTGCAGGATGCTATTGAGGAACAAATAATTCAGCATGATTTCACAAGGAAAGCAGTATTAACATGGACCAATCAATCCTGCAAAGAAGCCAGAAGAAAAACATTTAAATTTTTTTGAAACCAAAAGATTACAAGAAGTGATTTACAGTTTGTTAAACCAAGGGATAGGGTATTATCTAATTCTATTAGGGCTGACTTCTGGGGCGCGTTTTGGGGAGTTAGTGGGATTAATAACAAGAAAGGATTTCGACTTTAAAAACAACACAATAACCATTAACAAAACATGGGGTTATGCAAAAAGGCATTTCCAAGGTTTCGGTCTAACGAAAAATGAAGCATCCAACCATACTATCAAACTAGATAAAAAGACAATGAATGCATTTAGAAGACTTTTCGAGAAGGTAACACCTAATATGTATGGATTAGTCTTTTATAGCCAGAATCCAAGTACAGAGTAATCAGCAACACCAATGCCAACAAACTCTTACAAAAAACTTTAAAAGAACTTGGAATTGCTCCAATTACGATACATGGATTGAGGCATACTCATGCAAGTGTTCTATTGTATCCCAAGATTGAAGTAAATTATGTTAGTGAACGTTTGGGACACAGCAATATCGAAACGACTTATAGGCACTATACTCATGTGCTTAAGGAATTGCGGGAGGAAGAGGAGAAACTGACAATTGATACGTTTGAAAATATGTAAAATCCAAAAAATAATGTTATAGTCGTATATAAACATTCAGTGGACAACTAAACAAAGTAAATAACAATTTTGATCTACAATGATTTTTTCTATAGTACTAGTAAAATACAAACAAAATGCTCAGAGAATTTACTCTGAGCATTTTTAACATAAAGTTAGTGAAATATATACCATTTCAAAAATACTTCTAGTTATAAAAATTGGAAAAAAAGAGTAATATTTTTATAGCTATTAATCTGGTATCTTAAGATTTTTGGCGATACACTCTCATTTTCTAGTCCACTTTTTCACTATAAGAAGTCTAACAAATATTTTTGTTAAGGATAAGGATGTCCACCAATGTGTCCTACTAGAATCTCTGGTAACCCTGGCAACCTGTTGTTATTCCAAGTAAAGTAGATACGATAATTCGAATCTGCTCTATACAGCTTTGTATGAGGAGAACAACTTAATTGCTGAATATTACCCTCATTATCTTTGAACCTAAATTTGAGATAGGTTTCAACAGTTTGATGATTTCCTTCTGGAGAACAAATAATACCCGTAGTACTAGAAAGCATACTCAAAACTTTTGCTTCCCCTTCACGTGAATATTCTTCAAATAAGTTTAAAGCATGATCATTTAGAGCTGTCAGATGTGTAATTAATTCCTTAATATGATCACTGATTGGATTAAAATGTCTTAACGTATTCTCAACATTCTCTCCCAAATATAATTTCGGAAATACCCTATTTATAGAACTACAAAAATTAATTCTATCTCTTTCATAGCCTAAAAATAACCTTCTTATTTTGAAACAATCTTCTATTTCATATACTGAAATCTCCGTCGGAACTAAGTCTTCTAATTCTGCTAAGATATGCATAGCAGCCATATTTCTATCACTGAATTCTTTATTAATTTGTGACCTATACAATTTATATAGTGAGTCGTCATCTACAAAAGATTGTTCAATTAGTAACCTAAGTAATTTTTTCTCATCAGCAAAAAATTTATCATCTGTATAAAGCCAATTTGCAAATTCTACACCCTTTATATATTGATCGTACAAATCAAACGAGTAAAGAATGTTTTCCTCTTCAAATTGAACAATCTCTTCACAGATACTAAGAAATTCGTTTAACCTAGCTTTTAATTCGGAGTCATTTAGATTTTCATCACTATAAAGAGTTTCTTCTAATAAGATATAATCAATGTTCAATTTCTTCTACTCCTTTTTAACCTAAGGAGTTCGAATAAATCTTTCTTTTCTTGGTCAAAGAATCCTTGTGGCCAATTACTTAATTCTCCATTTTCTGATATTTCGATTTTAGAACTTACAGTTTCTCCTTCTATTTGTGAAATATAATGAACTATTCCACTCTTTGTTGCATCACTTTTAGCTAGTTGTATTCTTATACCATTAACAACATGTTCACTATGTGTTTCGACAATAAGTTGAACGCCTGTTAGACTAACTAATGCTAAGAATTGACCTATTCTAGATTGACTCTCAGGATGTAAATGCGCTTCTGGATTCTCTACAATCAGTACAGAATTCTCTTGAGTAGACGCCAAAAGACCAGAAGTAATAATAGGTAGACAATATGATATACCGAAACCAGTAGAGGTTGGAGGAATAAAATGTCCTAACCCACTATTACCATAAGAAATAGTAACCATATCTACTTCTTTAATAGGAGTCACTTTTAACCTAAAGTCAGGAATTAACAACTGCATCCATGCCTCTACTTGTGTGGAAAATCTTTCTAAACCATTTCGGTTCTTAATACTCTCTGGAACTTGGATATGTAGATCATCTGCTCGATTTAATACATGATTAACATATTCACCATTATAACCTGTCATCAAAGACTCTTTTGGATCAAATTTTTGACCCTTTCTTGGTCCTAGTCTTTCAGCATTTAAATAGTGAAGTTTAGTTTCTTTAAAAAGCTCAATATTCCCAGAAGATAGATTATCTAATTCAACAGTGTATGGTCTATTAAGAAGATCTAAATTATAAGAATATATTAAATCTCTTTCCATATTACTCAAGATAATAGAGAAGTTTTCTGAATCAGCAGTTGAGCACAATACATGTTCTGATCTTCCAAGAGCCAGATTATAAGGTCCATTTAGTTCAATTTCATTCTTCTTAAGGCTTTCCGATGTACTTTTTGCCAAAAGTATTCCCTGAATGATACTAGACTTACCAGCAGCATTTCCTCCAGCCAATACATTAATATTTGTTAATTCTAGCTCTAGATTCTTTAGACTTTTAAAATTTTTGAACTTTACCCTATTCCACATTATCTAGAATCTCCTCAATTAATAATCTTGTTTGCTTAAAGTTGTATTTAACATTTGACACTGAATTCGTCCCTACCGTTAAACCATCAGAATAACGACTATCTTCAGTTATTAGTGCAATTAGTTTATTGAGTGCTAAATCTGTATTTACCCTACTTTTTATAAATTCAGTATCAATATATGACAACATAACACTTAGTGATGTAAATAAAGATTTATTTACTAATTTCTTTTTATTGTCGTTAATGGTTGTTCTATTATATTTCCTAAAACTTTTCTTTCCAAAAAGTATTAATGCATTTTGCATTGCATTTTTAAAATAGAATTCAAATTTAGAAAGCTCATTATCACTCATTTTATTCAATTCTTCAAAAGCATTGTCTAAAAAGAACTCCAAATCACTTTTATGATATTCTAAAGTTCTTTTTTCAAAGTCATATGCTCTATAGAATGCTACATATCTTAAAACTAATTCTTGTGCCGCCATTCGATCATCGTTTACACCGTTATCTGTAGCCAAATTAAACTCAGTAGATTTTGCAAGACCTCTTAAAAATTTCCGTACTGAGGGCTTAGCTATAGAATTTCTTATTTCTTGTGCATTTAAAGATACGCCACCAGTATTTATTCTTCTAAACAAGTCATATTTAACTTGAGACGGTGTCCGAGCATCAATAATATTTACAGGAAACTGTGTCATAAAAATCCTTTGCTTATATTTGTTTTCCAACTCATTAAAAGTTTTATTATTACAAGATTCATGTAAATACTGTAGGTACTTCAATTTAAATTTCCCATTTAAAAAATCGTTAATTGTATGTAACCTTTGCAAGCCATCAATTACATGCAAGATAGAATCTTCATCTTCATAAAAATAAAATGCAGGAATAGGAATTCTTAGCATTAATGATTCTATTAGTAATGATTTTCTTTTAGGTTCATTCCATACTCGGTTCCTCTGAAAGTCCGGATTCAAGTTCATTAAGTCCATATCAATTAATTCTTTCATATATTTTAACGAAACCATTCTTTGTTCAATTCTAATTTTATCTGCATCGAATGGCGTTTCTTCTGAATCCCAATCTTCTATAGATTCTGGCTCCGTACCATCATATGATATAAATTCGTTATTGCCGTACTCCATTCTCTCACCCCATTTATTTACTCTTGTTGTGATAATATTCGATAACAATAAGTACTTCCCTCTTTTTAAGATGAATTTTATGATTATAAATATATCATATTGGTGATTACCACCTTAAGGTATTCTTCCAAGGTATATATTAATACATGCGTCAATTTAATTTAGTATTAAGGCTACGAAGGTGAAAAATAAATTTCAACATACTCAGAATTATTCTATCTCTTAATTACTAAGTTCACCCACTACTATTTTAACATGTTTAGTTTTATTAACGGTATTTTCTATTATAGCAATATTTTATTCTATACACTTTTCGTAGGGACAGTTGCTTTTCTAATCTTGATACTGGTGCTACCTGCACGGTATCAGAATGAATTGGGAAATATAATTGTAGGAAGAATTATGGTCGGTCGTTTAACGGATACACAACTTCTAAGAAAAATTACAAATTGATCACTAGTGGGAAATCAAAAGACACTATTTTATTAGTAATTACGACCTTTTAGTAAAGGGCACACCTCTTTATTAGTTTCAATAGTTGGCATTTAGTGATTTTTTTATTTCTTAAAATATTTAATAAATCCTCACACAATTACCTGACAAATTAATTTCTTAGCTCTTTAACCTTGTGTGAAAAATGCGTAAAATGATTTCAAAGCCCACCTTTTTCACCCCTTTTCTTTACAAAACAAAAAACACCCACAAACATTGATGTAGCAACATTTATAGGTGTTCTATCGTTTCTTAAATTAACTCGATTTCACCTAAAGATACCAGTGGTCGGGGTCGAACTAATAATATCGGTACACTATAAAAGTTTACCCTATAAATCTTCTTTTTTTTTATGCTTTCGACTTCGTATTCTTGTACGAATTTTACGAATATTTTTCACTTCAATTTGATTTATTCTCTCTCTAGTTACCCCGTTTACATTACCTATTTCTTCAAGTGTATGTGATCTTCCATTTCCCAAGCCAAAACGGATTCTAATAATTTTCTTTTTTATCTGTAAGACCGTTTTAACTTGAACCGTGAGGAACAATCCCTATGGTAATGTTAAACGTTAGTCGTGGTTGTTTTGAACATGATAAAAAATCCGTTAATTTGGGACGTTTCTTTTAGATGTACATTCAACTCCCCTGGGAAAAATATCCCACTATCGCAGGGAAACACCGATATTCCTTCCTCATGTCCCGAAACGAAATCACCTCTTTTCCTCTGTAAAACTCGAAATCTAGTAAAGATTCATGACACTTTAACGGCTTTTGATGAAATGTTTTTTCATACAACTGAATGGCTTCTTCCTCACTAAGGGCAAAGATAAAGACAAAATCCCTCTGGTTCATCTTTAATGAGTAAACTCGAACCTTATTGATTCCTAGTACATTGGTTGTAATCATTTCTGCCACTTGCTGATGGTTTGCTAAATCAAAATTCAGTTTGGAAATGTCATCCTCTAAAGAAACCTTCTTCTCTTCTAGTAAATGGTGAATATAATGGGCCAATGTAGAATCTTCGTATAGAAAACAATCAAGGTAAGCGTCTTTTATTAACACCCTCTACCACCCTGTTCTCTGTTTTTATCTTTTGGTCCTCGATTCTACCTGTACACTCGTTGTAATCCACAAACGCTGACCCCACTGGACCATTTCGATTTTTCGATACAATGATTTCAAGGAAAGGATTCTTTGTTTCCTTGTCATAATAGGATTCACGATACAGGAACAAAATGACATCTGCATCCTGTTCCACACTGCCTGATTCCCGAATATCAGACATCATCGGCTTTTTATCTGCTCTCGATTCTACCGATCGATTAAGCTGTGCCAAACATATTACGGGGCAATCAAAGTCTTTTGCCATTGTTTTAAGTGATTTGGATATTTCTGTTACTTGTTGATGGGAATTCCCTCCGTACACTTGACTTGAAGAAATCAATGTTAAGTAATCAATAAAAATGACTGGTTTTTTGTATGGAAATTGGTGTATCATTTTTCTCGTTTTCGCTCTTATTTCGGCCATACTTTGCCCAGCTCCATCAAAAATTTGTATATTGGTCTTAGCCAGTTGACCGAGAACATCGAACCAGGAATTCTTTTGGTTTTGATTAAGCATCCTTTTCAGATCTCTCATTTTTCTTCGGTTAACGTTTCCCGTCGAAGCAATGAGTCGAGAGGTAATCAGCTTTTCAGGCATTTCCAAAGAAAATATCAGCGGTATGAACCCGGCCCAGCCCGACATTTTGGCGAAATGAAGCATAACATCGGTTTTTCCCATGGAGGGTCTTGCTGCCACAATCGTTACTTCCCCATTCTGAAAGCCTCCGGTCATTACATCGAGCTCTTTGATTCCTGTTGTGGCTGTATTCAGAAGTATTGGGTCTTCCCATGGTGCCTCATACATATTTGCCAATGCCTCTGTTAAGGAGGTATGATCCTTCATTTTACATTGATTGATTTTATCCAGTTCAGTGGTAATTCTCGAAATCTCCCAATCACTCACTGTTGCCACCGTTAAGATATTCCTTTTTTCTCGTTCCTTCCACGAAGATAGAATGAGCTCCTCCGTATTCTCGAATTTCTCTAGATCACCGTATGATAACAGTTCAGATAGATAGGACATTCCACCAAAGAACTCAAGGTCAAGTAAAGATGCCAAAGAGATTAAATCAATATTCTTGCCTGCCCGGGTTAATTCCAGCATTCTCCGCATTAATTCTTGATGCCGCACACTTTCCAGTTGATCAGGCTGAATAACGGTATCCTTGAGTAAGTACTCTGCCTTAATCAGGCTTCCTAAGTACGCTTTTTCCGCTAGATTCACCAATCTTCACCTTCCGATATATCTTGGTCAAACCCACTTGGAATATCTCTTCCGCTCGGAACTGGTTTCGTTGTTTTCCAATTATTCGCTGCAGGCTTTTGGTTCTCTTGATAGGAATCAATTTCTTCTACCGTCAGTAATGATTCGTTTTCCCAATTTTTTAGAATCCCCAGCACGTAACTCAGCCTTCGCTTGTTATTGGTACACGCAATCGTCAATGCCTTTAAAATGACGGCTTTCGGCTGCAGGAAGCGAGAATCATCTAACCAGGATAATAGTTGCTCTTTTGCATTCACATTGCTAAAACCAAATCCATTATTATCCCAAAATGCAATAATTTCTTTCACATCTTTCATTTTTTGCTTATCCTGCACGTGATGCTCATTATTTAGATTACCTTCCAATTTGGGCTGAAAAACTTCTTGTGGTTTTTCTTTTTCTATATCTTTCTCTATCTCTTCTTCTTTTTCTTCTTCTTGTCCACGTATCGTCTGACGAGTCGTCAAAGTCTCGTCTTTCTCTTCCCATACGGGCGCTAGATATGTATTATTTTCTTCATGATGACTCACTTCTTTGCTGGATGTACTCTCTTCTATGTTACAAAACGAATCATAAAGTTTGCGGAATTCTGGTTTATGAATGGACTCCGCAACATATTGAATCAGGGAGATATCTTGGACCTCTTTTAATTCAGAGAAAATACAATCCATCATGGGTTTCCCGGCTCGATCAAAGTTATATTCCGCCCAGTTTTTTATCGCGAGCTCTCTCGTTTTAGGATTATAACGAACCAGCCGGTGAAGTTGGATGAATCGTTCCATTAATGTTTGAATAAATTCGATTGTGTAGCCCATATCAAAGGCTATTTGCTTGATCGTAGTTTTATAGATTCCAATTTGTTTCGTCCGTTGATTGGTTAAAAGATATAAATAAAAGTGCCGGTCATCTGGAGTCATCTCCTCTGAATGAATCGGGTTCACCCAAAAATCCGTGCTCACTTTTCTAAACTTAGCCATCCACAACACTACCCTTCTTCTTGCTAATACTTTCACCCTTTATATAGGTAAAAAAGAAGAAAAAAGACAGGGTCAATTCAAAAATTTGTGAATGTTTTATGACAAACGAGTTTATGGGTCCCTTCTGATTTAGTAATTTCCACAACCTTTATTGTCGTGCTTAGGGTGGTAAAAATGCGTATTCAGCGAAGACTTACCGAAAACACAAGACTTTTTTCACCATCAAAATCTCCCTGTCTCCACTAAAGCGAAAGTGATAGAAGTTGTTGTTACTTGGAGAGAAAAACCAAATGAACAAACGAAAAATGGAGAAAAGTATCCCGCACGAAAGTTCAAACAAACCTTCGTTTTCAAACAAGACTAAATCCAAAGCCTCCCTTTAACAAGGAGGTTTTTTCTTATCGAGTTAATCTGCTTCGTTACTTCAATAGAAAAAAGCGACCCCTCGTTATTGAGGAATCGCCTCCTATAGTTGCATAAGTAGTTCACATTTGGAGTCATTGGGATTCTTTATCTTCTTACTTTTATTGATATCGTCCCCCTGGTCCTCATCTACTGCAAGAATTTCTTGTTCTACGTGAAATTCCACTTGAGATTGTCCAGTTATTTCATCAAATGGAGTGTAGTACGGGGTCACACTTTTCTTCTGTACAAACACTTTATAAAAACTAATTAGTACTATTATAAATATTATTGTAGGTAATCCTGCTCCCATGATAACCAATGAATCCACCGATATTCCCCCTCTTTAATTCCGAAAATCTAATAATCAATTCCGTTAATTTATACGAATAACAAAGTCCATTAGTTTCATTCGATAAAATTATTCCCCTCTCTTTTGTACTTCTAGAATATTGGAAACACCATACATACATGTTATACATCTGTAAATAATTCTGGGAAGGGCAACATTTATCCTATCAAGATACTTTTTTATTCCCTTTGAGAATAATCATAATTTAAATTTTAAATCTGACCTTTTTAAACAAATTCTTCTGACACTAACCCGCTTCGTTAGCTCAAAAGCAACAAGCTGTTGCCGCTGCAACAGCTTAGCTTTTAGACAAGAGATTATAAACTTTTTTTGCCGAAAAACTTTGAAGATAATTTCACTAATAAAAAAAAGAAAAAGTAAAAAAAGAAAAAGTTAAATATAAAACCCAACAGTTGAAAACCAAATTGAAACTTATCAATAGTATAAAAATCGAATACTTGTGCTGGAAAACCAGTTAATTGTTGGGATTCTAATTTCTCCCCATAAGGATAAGGGATAAAAGCACAAGCAATAGTAATTAAAAAACTTATTAAGTAGAATTTTTTCTTACTCATTTGAAATCCTCCAAGAAAAATAGATTCTTTAGATGAATTTAATTAGAAACTTTCTCATAATTTTACAGTTCTATATTTATCTATAAAAACCCTTCTTTCTTACACTAACCTGCCCGTTAGTGCAACAAAAATGAGATGTCAGCAGCCATCTCGATCTTTAACTCTTGCACCCTTTAGTTTAAGTACACTTATTCACAATCTTTTGGAAAGCGTAACTACAACTTGATGAATCTCATTTTTAGTAAGTCTTTATTTTGGTTGAATTCCTAATTTATTTTCCTTAACTTCGTTATCATTGCATGCGTCTGTTTAATTTTTTATTGAATAGAAAAGAAATACATTATTTTGTTAATTACAATATCACTACCATGGAACATCATCATGAAAATGCTGGTTTACACCGTTAAAAAAATTCTAAATAAAAAAGCTAATAAAAATAAAAATCCTCAAATTTGAATGATATGACCAAATTTGAGGATTTCTCATTTTACAAATTTTCAAGTATGGTGATTGTGTTAATTGTTCACTGAAACTTATATTATTATTTTATTCTTTTTTTTTGAACGGAAATAATTTCAAAACAAAAACAAGAATTAATAAAATAACAGAGTACAATAAAGACTTAACATAGTTTGATTCGAAAAGGAAATACGCTATAACAAAATTAAGGATAAAGAAACTAAAGTATCTCAATATTTACTATCACATCCCGTTAGAACCAAGGTTCAATAATTGTTGAATTTTTATAAAAAGTGGACAATTGACCACCAGTACCACCTGCGGATTTAGTAGTTCTATGGGTTTTCTTGATTTTATAATTCCCATAATAAGTACCATTACTATCAAAAAATCCAGGTCCTTCTTCTCGATAGTAGTATTTAGTAAAGGTATATATGTTTTCTGTGCCAGCATTGACAAAATAATATGTGCCAAATGCTCCAACTGCAACACCAGTAATTTCGTTCCATTTGCTTGTTATGGTTTTCGCCCATGCTAAGAAAGCTGTTACAATAAAAAAACACCCCTTTTTAATTAAGATAAAAGAAATATACAATAAAATCCCTTATATTTCCTGTTACCTTTAGCAAATGTAATAAAAAAGAAATATTTTCCAAAAAATTATAAATTTTACATTTTGTAATGAAGTTGAAGAATCAGGAAAGGGAAATATACTCTCTTAGCATGAATTTTTGTGACGAACTTTTCGAATCCCCCTTATTCTACTAACCTGCTTTTTTACTTCAATAAGAATAGGTACATATCCTGCTTAGAGCAACACTTTCGTTGTTCTATATTCTCTCTCCTTTATTTCAAAAAGATAAAAGAAATTATGTTCCCTATCTAGATTAAAGAACGATTCACTTTGCTTAAAGCATTATCCTAAATCTATTAGGTAATCTAATAAGCAGGAGGGATTGCCGTGCCAATAAAAATTTTATTATTTTTGATGCTTTTCTTCTTTCATTACTCAACTGTGACGAAGGCAGAAGTGGCATTGAAGGCTGCGTTTGTTCGCTATCACCAGTTATGGATAAAAGAGGGAAATCAAGAAATACAGCTTACTAAAGATAAATTTGTATATTCACCACAGTGGTCCTATGATGGAAGATTTATTGCCTATATCGACGGTGATGAAAAGGGAGAGAAGTCTAACCTGTGGGTTTATGATACAAAAAGGAAAGAAAACTATGAACCATATCATAGCATTCAGACTTCTTATTTTACTTGGTCCCCTGTTGCAAATGAGCTAGCATACATATCAGGATGGGTACTAAACGTTACAAAGACAAAAGATGACAGACCTTTTGGATTTGAAAATGTGTCTTTAGGGGTTAGTGGATTTGAGTGGTATCCAAATGGGAGAGAGTTTATTGTTTCTGCTAGCTCAAACCGCCTTCCAACAGGCTGGGAGCCAATTAAGTTGTATCGAATTCCAAAGGATATGAATCTAAACGAGAAAAAGGCGGAGCTATTGTACTCAATCCAAATCGATGAAAAAAATTTATTTGCCGTTAATGTAGGTAAATTTAAGTGGAGTTATGACGGGAAGTGGATTAGCTTTCTTGGCACCCCCACACCTTCTTGGGCTATGGATAGTAATCCTTTATGTGTTCTATCTTCAGATGGAAAAGTGTTCAAAGATATTGGTAGGATGTTAGGATTTAGTGATTGGTTTAAGTGGGCACCACAATCAAACCAATTAGCTTATATTTCAGGAGAAGGGCGTTTTTTTGTTGAGAATAAGATCACTAAAATTGCTGAAATAGAGGCATCCACCAAACAGGTTGAATATACACCGAACGGCTATGTAGACCTAGATTTGGAATGGTGGTCACCCTCCAAAGTGATTGTCGCACGGTCACAGGAAAACAAAGTATGGAAAGAAGGTCCATTTCCTACAATGTTCACCTCTCTATATGAAATAGATTTAGGCTCAGACAATCAAAAACAAATCACATTTCCAAAAGAAAATGAGTTTGATGAAGATCCTCAGTCTGTTGGTTCTTATCTCACATGGATACGCAGACAAGACGAAATTCAAAATGGTGATGTATGGATAAAGCATGACAAGCAGAAAGAAGCATGTATTTGGATAGAAGATGTAGACTTTTCACCTGCTTTTTTTAAAAAGTAACAAATGAGTAAAAGTCGCCGCAGCGATCTCACTTAAACTATTGCACCCCGTTCGTAATATAAGGTTAGCCAGATTTTTCTGGTTGACCTTTTTTCATATGGTCTTATGATTACGGTAGTCGGGGTAGAACGTCGCACCCGTGGGATTCAATCCCGTTAGCTAAACTGTTCACCCCCTACTTGTATAAACATGTTTCAGGCTGGTTGGGACATAGATCCCGTTTAACAAGCGAACCTATGACATTACAAGAAGCCTTAGGGGATACCGACTAATGTTGCATTTCTAGGAGGAGATAAAGTATGGATCCAGTCATTGGTCTGGATGTATCAAAAGGGGAAAGTCAGGTACAAGCTTTTTTAGATAAAGGTAAGCCTTACCGTAAGAGCTTTAGTATTAATCACGATCTTGAGGGTTTGGGGAATTTATTAGATTTCCTTCAAAAAGTTGAGAAATCAGCAGGTGGTCATCAACCTTCGGTCGTTTTAGAATCAACTGGGCACTATCATATTCCCGTTATTCAGTTTTTAGAGGAACAAAAATATGTTTATATTATCGTCAATCCTCTTATCTCACACAGAGCCAAGAGCTCAAGCCTAAGAAAGGTAAAAACAGATGCAATCGATGCTTTTCACCTTTGTGAATTGTATTATAAAGAAGAATTAGAGCCTTACAAGAAGCGTGGAGTTCAACTCTTAAACCTTCGTAATCTAACAAGACAACAAGAGAGTATTGCAGAAATATCAGCGAAAACAAAGTTACAGCTTCATTCTTTAATCGATCAGGTATTTCCAGAGTATCGAGGTGTATTTGGAAGCCTATATTCGAAAGTATCATTGTTTACTTTACTAGAGTTCCCTACTTCTAAGGCTCTATTAAGTGTGAGTGAAAAAGAGTTAACGGGTAAAATAGCTTCATTATGTATGAGTCGTTCGGAGTCATGGGCAAAGGAAAAAGCACAGAAGTTAAGAGAAGCAGCCCTTCGTAATCCTTTTCAAAACAATCTCTACGATAGTCATATTTTTAACCTTGAAATCTTGGTTAAGATTGTTCTTCAATACCAAGAGCATCTATCCAATATTGCGAATGAAATAGATGCCCTCGCTAGTGAAATTGAAGAATATGAGATCCTTCAATCTATCCCTGGAGTCGGAGAAAAAATCGTTGCAACGATTATTTCTGAAATCGGAGAGATAGATCGGTTTAATGATGCCAAGAAGTTAGTTGACTTCGCTGGTATAGATCCTAGTGTGTACTCTTCTGGAAAGTTTACTGCATCAGTAAACCGAATAACCAAACGTGGCTCATGTAGGCTTCGCCACGCATTGTATATGGCTGTACAAAGTGGAATTCGGGATTCCCGTAAAAAGAAAACGACGGATGAGATCATTCCACGCAATAGAAGACTACGAGAGTTTTACGATAAGAAACGAGAAGAAGGAAAACCCTTTAGAGTAGCAATCATTGCCTGTACAAATAAGCTCTTACATTGGATTTACGCCTTATTAAAAAGCAGATCTACTTTCCAGGATATAGCTTAAAATCTATATCTAACTAAATACAACAAAACCTTCCAAAAAGAGCATAACGGAAGGTTATTTGGCATGAATATTTTTAGTATAACATGAGGTAATTAAACTTTTAATTGAAAAATGTTGACAAACTATTAGCTGGTTTAGTTGAATTATAAAATCAACATTATCAAAAAAACCTCCATAGGCTATCTCCCCTCTTAATTTGAGAAAGAATGCCATGTATGTATTCTTTTAAGGTTTCTGGCGGTACATCCTTTTTTAGCTCATTTAGCTGAAGTATATTACCTGTGGAGTAGTAGCATCCATAACTTGGACTTGAAATTGTGAGTGACCGTTTAGATCAGATATTTTCCTAAGGGTTATCTTTGGTTTTGGCAAAACAAATTTTAAAAGCGCTAAGACAGGATATTAATGATTGTCTTAAATAAGGAATTTTGTTCCTTCAAACAAAAAGGAACCCATTGGTGGGTTCTATGTTTTATGTGACTAGAGCAGATTTCTTTGGAAAACCCAAATAAACGTTAAATCAGCTCCTAACTAGCATTTAACATACTCTTTTAGGATCAAGATACCAATACCATTCGCCACCACACATATGTAAAAATGGACATTTGCCAGAGGCCCAATTCATATATGAATCTTGACCTACGCAATCCTTGTCTAAATTTATTTTCCCTCCACATTTCAATCCATTCCTATTTTTACACCAGCCTCTCCCGAACCCCAGTCCTCTATAAGCAAAGGTATAGTGATCAGAAGGAGTAAACGGTGCATCCGTAGGATGTATGATTGTCAATACCTTAAAGCCATCTTTTTCAACGAGTGAACTATTTGCTTCTATGGGAATAAACCCATTGCCAACTTCTGTACCAGATTTAGTTGTGACTGTTATTAAGGTTTGTGAAGGTGTAAGTGGAGTAAATTTTATTACTATTCCGTCGTTATTTTCAAAGGGATAATAAACTTCTTCTTGCTCACCATTACACCCGCAATCATTTGAATCTTTTCCTTCTAATTCAGTAATCCGATGATTGAGACGCTCTATATCACGTCCTATTTCATATAAACTCATGTAATATTAGCCTCCTCGAAAAAAATAACCTCTTATGTAAATTCCTTCAAAATAGCTCAACTTATACATAAGCGCATCCAAAGCATAAACGCCATTTGTGAAAAGTTGTATTTATCACCCCAATAGATCAAAAAGCACCTAATGCCTTCTTGGTCTATCTGTAAACTACCTCCGCCGAAATTCCAACCTTTACTTTCGATGAACTCAAAAATAAATCCAAAAACTGATTATTTCCTAAATCTTCTGTTGTTCCCATAAATAGAACCCTCTATTTGAATCCCAAATGGTTTCTTCATTTTGAAGACCTCCAACATGGTAAAATTCACTTTATTTTAGGACAGCTACTCCAACTATTCTGCTCCTTTCGTATTATAAGGTTAGCCAGAATGCTAAAT
>NZ_JACWFG010000012.1 GCF_019749295.1 Neobacillus niacini | reverse complement strand
TAGTCTGGTAATAATGGCGAGAAGGTCACACCCGTTCCCATACCGAACACGGAAGTTAAGCTTCTCAGCGCCGATGGTAGTTGGGACTTTGTCCCTGTGAGAGTAGGACGTTGCCAGGCAAAACGAAGCACAACCTGATAAAGGTTGTGCTTTTTTGTTATGTCCGAAAGGATAAGAGCCTGCAGATATTATAATGAGATCGTGAATCGTGCCCATGAACCGGTATTTTTAGAGAAGATGGTAACGAATAGGAGAGAATCGTGCCCGTGAGTCGGTGTTTATAGAGAAGACGGTAACGAATAGGAGCGAATCGTGCCCGTGAGTCGGTGTTTATAGAGAAGACGGTAACGAATAGGAGCGAATCGTGCCCGTGAGTCGGTATTTTTAGAGAAAACGGTAATGAATGGCACCTATTCGTGCCCGTTCAATGCCATTATCAGTGATATCGGTAACGATTAGCGCAAAACCAGAATCACCCCTTTTTTGATACTGCTATTTCAGTAAAATACTTTAACTAATTAAAGTAAAAAGAAGGATTAAAAGCAGGGAATAGAGAAATCAGTTGATAAGATTGCAAAAAAGGAGAGTAATGTATTCTATGAAACTAGTAACCATTAGTAAAGAAGGTAAACATGTGTTAGGAGTAAAGATAGAGCAAGGTATAATTGACCTTGAAAATGCCTTAAAAGAGAGTCCTAATAATCGAGTACATACAACTATCATGGAAGTAATTGAGGGCGGTACACAGGCCATTACTGCACTCGAGGACTATATTGCAAACCTGCCGTCAGAAGGTGAAACAAATTATCTTAAAAATGAAGCAGATATTAAGTGGGGTCCTTGTGTTACGCAGCCAAACAAAATTATTTGTGTTGGTTTAAACTATCGCAAGCATGCGGATGAAACAAATTCCCCTTATCCAGAAGTCCCTATTTTATTTAATAAATTTAATAATGCATTAACAGGGCATAAATGTGAGATAGCCGTGCCAAAGGTGACTCAAAGATTGGATTACGAGGTTGAACTAGGAGTAGTAATTGGGAAGGAAGCAAAGTATGTAAGTAAGGAAGACGCACTAGATTATGTATTTGGCTATTGTACCGCTAATGACTTCTCGGCACGTGACCTCCAGAAAAGAACAAACCAATGGTTACTTGGAAAAACATGTGATGACTTCAGTCCTATTGGTCCATATCTTGTAACGGCGGATGAAGTAGGTGATCCTAATCAATTACAATTAACAACGTATGTGAATGGAGAGAAACGTCAAAACTCCAATACATCTGATATGATTTTTCATGTAGATGAAATTGTCAGCTATATTTCGCAGCATATGACACTTACGCCGGGTGATGTTATTCTCACTGGAACTCCAGAGGGTGTTATCATAGGCTCCCCAAGGGAAAAGAGAGTATACCTGAAGCCTGGAGATATAGTAACCGTTGAGGTTGAAAAATTAGGTGCATTAACCAATATTTTAATTGAAGATAAATAGTTCTGGGGAGGAGCCGGGTATGAAAGCCTGCCTGGCCCTCCGACTAGCAGGCTCCCTGTATAAACTATTTACCCCGTTCTAACTCACTTTCAAAAAGTCGGTATATAAGCCTCTTATTTAGCTGCCGATTTTCTTCTCATTTTTTCTTCCTATAAATTTTGATAGAATTATATCTGCACTTATTTTACAAAAATACACAGATCAGAATCGAATAGAAAAACTAAACTTCCTAATTGAAGGAGAACAGAATGTTTAAAATATTTATCGTTGAAGATGATAAACAACTTGTTACATTGCTTGAGGATCAATTACATAAATTCGGCTTTCATACACAGTCAGTCGAAAACTTTGATTTTGTTCTAGATCAATTTGAAACCTTTTCGCCGCATCTTGTTTTACTTGATGTTAATTTGCCTAAATTTGATGGCTATTATTGGTGCCGTCAGATCCGCAAGGTATCTACCTGTCCGATTATTTTTATTTCAGCCCGGGACGGAAAGATGGATCAAGTAATGGCACTGGAGAATGGCGCAGATGACTATATCACAAAGCCGTTTGATTACGACATAGCGGTTGCCAAAATCAATAGTCAGCTTCGTCGGGCATATGGGGAATTTGCTAGTTCTCAGGACGAGCGAAGACTCGATATCGAGGGGTTAATACTGGATGTTGAAAGACTAACCTTGAGTTATCAGAATCACAAGGTAGAAATCAGTCATACGGAGGCTAAGATTTTAGAAGAATTAATGAGGAAGTCTGAAAAGGTCGTCAGCCGTGACCGGCTGCTTGAAAAGATATGGGATGATCAGGTTTTTGTTGATGATAATACATTAAATGTTTATATCACACGTGTGCGAAAGAAGCTAGTGGCATTAACTATTGAGGACGCATTGCAAACGATTCGTGGACAAGGCTATCGCCTTTCACCCAATTGGGGGATACACATTTGAAACTATTTATTAGAGAACAAATGCCTCTGGTTTTTGTCTATCTGGCTCAGCTGCTCCTCATCTTATTTGTTTTTTGGGTGGATGGGTATCGAAATTATTCTATTAGCCTTTATGCAGCACTCCTTAGCGGGTGTTTATTAATAGGTTACTTGGTTTACCGGTATGTAACTCATCGAAACTTTTACAAGCGTTTGGAAGAGCCGCATGCTTCCTTAGAAGAAACTTTAGAGATAGATTCGGAAGCTCCTGTAGCAAGAGGAGTCCATCAGTTATTGAGAAATCAATATCGATTTTATCAAAATGATATCCAGCAATATCAGTTTAAATTAAAGAATCACATCCACTTTATTAACCAATGGGTACACCAGATGAAAACCCCTTTATCTGTTATTCATTTAATGATTCAGGATGAAGATGAACCAAAGTTTACCGCTATTGCTGATGAGTTGGATCGTATGAAAAAGGGATTAGATATGGTGTTATATACAGCCCGCTTAGATGAATTTGAACATGACTTTTATGTGGAAATGCTCCCTTTAGAAAAGGTGGCCCGCTCGGTTACCTCCAATCAAAAACGACTATTTATTCGTAATCGAGTGTTTCCTTCCTTGCAAATGGAGGAGGGATTGAATATTGCTTCAGATGAAAAGTGGCTTTCATTTGTTTTAACTCAGATTATTACAAATGCAGTAAGGTATACAAAGGAAGAGAATCAAAAAATTATCTTAAAAGGCTTTAAGCGGGGTGCTAACGTTATATTAGAAGTACAGGATCAAGGTGTTGGAATTCCTGCGAGTGACTTGCCTAGAGTCTTTGATCCCTATTTTACAGGCGAAAACGGACGAAACTTTCAAGAGTCAACGGGTATGGGACTCTTTTTAGTTAAACAAATATGCGATAAGCTTGGTCACACAGTGGAAATTGAATCTCAGCAATATAGAGGGACAACTGTACGGATTATTTTCTAAAAATCGTGTCCAGCTCCTTCCGCATCTCTGTCAACCTTACAATTCTGTAAGCTAACTGTAAGTTAAGGAAATGGTTAGGAACCGCCTTTACCAGCTAGAATTAAAGACAAGAAGTAATGCGAGGAGTGAAGGTATTGTCAATCTTAACTGTAAAACATTTAGCAAAGATATATGAGGGAAAAGTGGCGCATAAAGCCTTAGAAAATATTAATTTTTCAATCGAAAAGGGTGAATTTGTTGGAATCATGGGTCCGTCAGGGAGCGGAAAGACGACTCTGTTAAACTTAATTTCAACCATTGATCAGCCAAGTTCTGGTGAGATAATGATCAACGGCAAAAATCCACATCGATTAAACAGAAAGGAATCAGCACTGTTTCGACGTCATGAACTTGGCTTTGTTTTCCAACACTTTAATCTGCTTGATACGTTAACCGTAGAGGAAAATATTGTTCTTCCACTTACACTGGATGGAGTAAAAGTAAGTGAGATGGATAAGAAGCTTAATTATGTGGCCCAAAAACTTGGGATAGATCCTATCCTAAAGAAACGCACGTACGAAATCTCTGGAGGGCAGATGCAAAGGACAGCGATTGCTCGGGCGATTATTCATCAGCCTTCGCTATTATTAGCGGATGAGCCTACAGGTAACTTAGATTCAAAATCAGCTAAGGACGTAATGGAAACCATCTCGACCATTAACAAAGAAGAAGGAGCTACCGCTTTAATGGTCACTCACGATGCAGTTGCAGCGAGTTACTGTCACCGTGTTATTTTTATAAAAGATGGTCAGTTATTTAATGAGATTTACCGCGGGGAAAACCGTCAGGCATTTTTCCAAAAAATCATCGATATGCTGGCATTGCTAGGGGGGAACAGCCATGACCTTTCGACAATTCGCCTTTAGAAATGTTACTCGCAATAAGCGGACGTATGCCGCCTATTTTCTAAGCAGTGCTTTTTCTGTCATGATCTTCTTTTTTTATGCTCTCTTTATCTTTCATCCGGATATTAGTAAAGGAGTAACCTCTGGTGCAGCGATTCAAATAATGACAGCGGCTGAAGTGATTATGTATGTTTTCTCCTTTTTATTTGTCCTGTATTCTGTCAGTACCTTTTTAAAATCGAGGAAGCGGGAATTTGGAATACTAATGATGCATGGCATGACGAGAAACCAGTTAAATACGATGATTTTTTTAGAGAATATGTTGATTGGTGTGGCTTCTATTATTACGGGGATTGGCGCAGGAATCATTACTGGTAAATTGTTCTTAATGATAGGTTCGAGAATGATTGGGATTGAGTCACTCCCTTTCTTTCTATCAGGCAAGGCACTAGGATGGACCATTGGGGCCTTTTTAATTCTTTTCCTATGCATTTCTATTTTCACCTCGTTTCTGGTTCGGGTAAATCATTTGATTGATTTATTCAAAGCAGGAGAGAAACCAAAAAAAGAGCCAAAAGTATCTAAGGTACTTTCTATCATTTCTGCCATTCTATTAATCACTAGTTATTACCTGGCTGCAACAACCACATTGCAAAACATGTTGACTCGGATTCTGCCAGTCATCGGGATGACCATTATTGGAACCTATTTCTTTTATACACAACTATCCGTGTTTCTTACTAAATTGCTTCAAAAGAATCGTTTGGTTTTTTGGAAGAAAACAAATATCATTACCATTTCAAGTTTGGCCTATCGGTTAAAAGATAACGCTCGGATGTTTTTCCTGGTCACCATTGTTTCAACGGTTGCTTTTTGTGCGGTGGGAACACTTGCATCCATGAATGTTTTTAAGAAAGAATTTGTGGAGAATTATCCCGCAGCCATCACGTATGTTGCAAAGGGGGATGATCCCAGTCATGATAAAAACATAGAGCAAATCAAGCAGGAATTAAAAGAGAAGAATATAGATTATTCTACACTGGAATTTACTATTAAATTTGTTGAAGTAGCTGATTCATCTGATGAATATGCACGCCAATGGCTTCCGGTCGTAGCATTTTCTGATTATAAAAAGTCATCAGAAATGGCCGGTTATACGTTTACGGAAAAAGAGGTAACAGGGACAGAAAGCTTAGCATTGTCAAACTCGGCACTTGAGACCTTTGACCCACAGACCTATACATTAAAGCAAGAGAACATTAAGCTTAGTCAAAAGAACAAAACAGAACATGTGGTTCTTCCTCATCAAGTTTTATTTGCTGAAGGTCTTGTGATAAGTGACGAAATATACAAGAAACTTTCAGAGGTTAGAAGCGACACATTTACCGGCTTTTATACAAAAGAATTTGACCAAACAGTTGGAATTGGCGGTCACTTAGTGGAAGAGGGAGCTGCTCATGCGCCCGTTGATGCCGAAAAAATGGATCCTAAGAAGTATGCCATGACGGTTAGCGGTACTATTTATCAAATCCAAGTAAATAGGTATCGGATGATGTTGTTTGTTGCTCTTCTTATCGGAGCTGTTTTCTTTATTGCTGCAGGAAGCTTCTTGTATTTCCGACTGTATGCAGACTTAGATTACGACCGCCGCTTGTATTTAACGGTGAAGAAGGTAGGATTAACGGATGGTGAGCTGAACAAGATTGTTACCCAGCAGCTCGTATTGCTATTCTTTGTTCCGATTATGGTTGCGATCATTCACAGTGTGTTCGCCTTTATGGCTCTGCAAAGCTTTTTCACTGTGTCCATTGCAGCTGATATGCTGCTTGTCCTTGCGTGCTTCTTTATCGCACAAGTCATTTATTTCTTGTTTATCCGCCACCATTATTTACGTAATTTGAAAAAGACTATGATTTAAAGAACAAGCTGGTTATCCAGCTTATTTTTTTACTTAAAGTTTAAGGTTGCTTAAATGTTTAGATGAGTTTATAATGAAATTGTAAAGAGGTGGAAGTAAATGGAACGTGATTTAACTGTACTATGCAGTAAAATATTAGATTATTCAAATGCTTTAAGTTCGCTATTTCTAGAGGATTATAAGAAATTATTAACAGAGGAATTTGCAGAACTTTCAACAAAACAACAAGTGGTTCTAGAGCTTTTGGGTGAGAAAAATAGAACCATTAATGAAATTGCACAATTTTTATCGATTACAGCTAGTGCGGCAAGTCAGCTTATCTCAAAACTTGAGAAACAAGGGTATGTAAAAAGAGAGATTAATTTTGAAAATCGCCGTGAAATTATTGTTCAACTCGGTGAAAAAGGTCACCACTATCATCAAAGTGTAGAAAAAGGTCAACTATTTATCATTGAAAAATACTACGCAAGGTTACCAAAGGATGACTTGGAAAGGCTATTAGAAATTCAAGAAAAACTCTATCATCTTGCAGTCGAGGCTCAGAAGGAGTAATTTTTTTTGTAAAACATTTAAGTTTCCTAAACTATTTAATTGTATTAAATGAAGGAGGAAAACAAATGAGAAACTATTTTGTTCCACTAAAGGATGGCAGGAAGCTGGCTGTAATCGAATATGGAGATAAACAAGGGGCGCCTGTTTTGTTTTTCCATGGTACTCCGGGCTCCAGATTACTATTTCTTGAAGACGATGAAATTTCAAAGGCATTAGGAATTCGGTTGATATCATTGGACCGGCCGGGATATGGGCTTTCTGACCCCAAACCAAACCGGACGCTTCTCGATTGGGCAGACGATGTAGACGAAGCAGCGGACTTTTTAGGGATCAATAAGTTCTCGATTATTGGAGTCTCTGGGGGTGGGGCGTTTGCGGCTGCCTGCGCCTATAAGCTTGCACCAAGAATCCATTCAGTGGCATTAGTAGCCAGTACAATTCCATTTGTAAATGGTAAGTCTCCTAAAGGGACAATGACATCCAATAAAATAGCTTTTTTTCTTGCTAGGAAGGCACCTTGGCTTGTAAAAGCAAGCTATCGGTCTACGAAAAAGCTGATTGAAAAGCAGCCAGAAAAGTTCATGGAGCAAAACAAAAAGGGAAACAAGCATTTACATGAGTGGGATCGACAATTTTTACAAACAGACGAACAGTTAAAAGGCCTAATGATGCATATGGGCGAAGCCTTTCGTGTGTCTGTGGATGAGTGTGTGAATGAACCTGTATTACTAACAAAGCCCTGGGGTTTTTCCTTAAAAGACATTACTGTGCCAGTATATGTTTGGCATGGTGAAGGGGATAGGATGGCTCCGGCTGAGGAAATGAAAAAAGCTGCTTCGGCTATACCGAATTGCCACACCCACTTTATTTCTGGGGCAGGACATTTTTTAACAGATGATGATCAAATTTGGGAAGGCATTCTAACTACACTCTTAAATTATGTAAATGAAAATTCATCTATTCAACTCTCCATAGGAAAATAATACTAGCGTGAGACCTGTCTATATGCGGGTCTTTTTTTAATTAAATGAAAAATTTATTAAAAAGGGTTAAACTAACAAATACAACATTAATATGGCTAGGAAAGGAAAAGGAGGAAGTTGGTTGTTAGAGAATAGTTTTATGATGGTTGCAATCATTCTTATCATTAACATTGTTTATGTTTCATTTTTTACGATAAGAATGATTTTAACGTTAAAAGGTCAGCGATATTTGGCTGCTTTTCTAAGTATGATTGAAGTTGTTATTTATGTGTTAGGTCTTGGTCTCGTTTTAAATAATCTGAATGAAATCCAAAATCTAATTGCGTATGCAGTTGGATATGGAATTGGGGTTATTGTCGGGATGAAAATAGAGGAAAAGCTGGCTTTAGGCTATATTACAGTAAATGTGATCACAAAAGAATATGATAAAGAATTGCCTAAAGTGTTAAGAGAAAAAGGTTACGGGGTAACAAACTGGGAGGCAAGCGGCCTCGAAGGAAATCGGATGGCCCTTCAAATTTTAACGCCTAGAAAATTTGAATTAAAATTATATGACTTAATTAAATCATTGGATCCAAAAGCCTTCATTATTGTCTATGAACCAAAATCAATTCATGGAGGTTTCCTAGTAAAAGCTGTGAAGAGAGGGAAATTATTCAAATGAATAAAGGAAAAAGGAAAATGCAATTTGAAGTTCAGGAAAATGAAAGCATTGAGGCTTGTTTAGAAAGGATTAAAAATCAGGGGTATGTACCGATTCGGCGTACGGAAAAACCAATCTTTCAGGAGGTAGTTACTGGAAAGGAAATCTCCTATGAACCGGTCGGAAGGCAGATTATCTTTGAGGCAGTCATCAATGAGTAAAAGCGAACGTTATATTTTAAAAAAATAAAATCGTTCGTTTTTATTGACCATTTGCCTCGTAAATTGTAATATAAAGGTGTCAAAAAAATATATAGCGTAACACCCTCGTATAATAATGGGAATATGGCCCGTGAGTATCTACCCAATTACCGTAAATGATTGGACTATGAGGGGAAGTGGAAAATACCAGAAACGTATCGTTAAGGTATTTTACTGTGCCGATTTCAGCCCGGACAGACTGCTTTCTCTCATTTCATGAAATTGGGGAAAGGTTCTGTTTTGGGCTTTTTATATTGGTAAAGTTAGGGGAGAGAATATGAAACCGATTGTGGCGGTAATAATGGGAAGCAAATCAGATTGGGAAACGATGAAGCATACCTGTGAAATCCTTGACCGATTAGAGGTTCCTTATGAAAAAAAGGTGGTTTCAGCCCACCGCACTCCTGATTTAATGTTTGAATTTGCTGAGAATGCTAGAGTAAGAGGAATAAAGGTGATTATCGCTGGTGCAGGCGGTGCTGCCCATCTGCCAGGTATGGTTGCAGCCAAGACTACATTGCCAGTCATCGGCGTTCCGGTTCAATCGAAGGCGTTAAATGGAATGGACTCACTATTATCGATTGTACAAATGCCAGCAGGTGTTCCAGTGGCAACGGTAGCCATTGGAAAAGCAGGAGCAACGAACGCAGGGTTATTGGCAGCCCAGATTGTATCGATTGATGATTCGAAAGTACAAGAAAGATTAGAACAAGTCCGCTTGGAGTCTAAAAAGACGGTAATAGAAAGTAGTGATCTGCTTGTCTAATAAAACGATCTTACCGGGTCAGACAATAGGTATAATTGGCGGCGGCCAGCTTGGAAGGATGATGGCATTTTCTGCAAAAGCGATGGGTTATCGAATTGCTGTATTAGACCCTGCTGAAGATTCTCCTTGCGGCCAGGTGGCGGATTATAAGGTAATTGGAGACTATGATGATCTAGAGGGTATTAGGAAACTAGCTGAAGTCAGTGATGTCATTACCTACGAATTCGAAAATATTGACGCGGCGGCACTTGAATGGCTGTGTGAACAAGCATATGTACCACAGGGTAAGAGTTTACTTGAAATTACGCAGGACCGGGTGAAGGAAAAAGCAGCAATTGCAAACGCAGGTGTCGAAGTGGCACCATATGCAGTGATCAATTCACTAAATGACCTTAAGGAAAATTGTGAGCGTCTTGGCTATCCGGTTGTTTTGAAAACAGCAAGAGGCGGTTATGACGGTAAAGGGCAGGCTGTTCTTAAAAGTCATGAGGATATTGAAGAGGCTCAAGCACTGCTTGATAACGGACAATGTATCTTGGAAAAATGGATTTCTTTTTCGAAAGAAATTTCCGTCATTATAACAAGAAATTCAAATGGTGAGAGTGCGGTATTTCCGGTAGGAGAAAATATTCATCATGATAATATTCTCCACCAAACGATTGCACCAGCACGGATTAGTAAACAAGCGGAGGATAAAGCTATTCAATCAGCTATACAACTTGCTAATTCATTTGAGTTAGTAGGGACACTGGCGGTTGAAATGTTTTTATCAGCGGGGGATAAGATATACATAAATGAACTCGCTCCTAGACCGCATAACTCAGGGCATTATACAATTGAAGCTTGTGAAACTTCACAGTTCGAACAGCATGTCAGGGCGGTGTGTAACCTGCCCCTTGGTAAGACAGAGCTATTAAAGCCTGCGGTCATGGTTAATATATTAGGAGAACATGTTCAAAACGTGTTAGATAATTTAACAAACGTTCCAGATTGGAAAGTTCATTTTTATGGTAAAAAAGAAGCAAAATTCAAGAGAAAAATGGGGCATGTAACCATTCTCTGTGATTCTGTTGAGACTGCTATTGAAGAAGTTGAAAAAAGTTTGATTTGGGAAGAAAAAAGTTTGGAGGCCAAAAGATGATTGATCGTTATACACGACCTGAAATGGGTGCAATTTGGACAGAGGAAAACCGCTTTAAAGCTTGGCTCGAGGTTGAAATTCTTGCATGTGAAGCATGGGCAGAGTTAGGCGAAATTCCAAAAGAGGACGTAAAGAAGCTTCGTGAAAATGCATCCTTTAACATTGAACGGATTAAAGAAATCGAAGAAGAAACAAGACATGATGTCGTTGCCTTTACTCGTGCAGTATCCGAGACATTAGGGGAAGAGCGCAAGTGGGTGCATTACGGATTAACTTCAACAGATGTAGTTGATACCGCATCATCTTACTTATTAAAGCAGGCCAATGCGATTATCCGGAAGGACCTTGAAAACTTTATTGAAATCCTAAAGAACAAAGCGATTGAGCATAAATTTACGGTCATGATGGGGCGTACGCACGGGGTACATGCTGAACCGACTACCTTTGGATTAAAGCTCGCTCTTTGGTATGAAGAAATGAAACGAAACCTGGAACGTTTTAATCAGGCAGCTGCTGGTGTTGAGTTTGGAAAGATTTCCGGAGCAGTGGGAACTTACGCGAATATCAACCCGTTTGTTGAACAATATGTGTGTGAGAAATTGGGTACCCAGCCGGCACCAATCTCAACTCAAACCTTGCAGCGCGACCGTCATGCACACTATATGTCAACGATCGCTTTAATTGCGACTTCGATTGAGAAGTTTGCGGTTGAAGTCCGCGGATTACAAAAAAGTGAAACGCGAGAAGTTGAAGAGTTTTTTGCAAAAGGACAAAAAGGATCATCTGCCATGCCGCATAAACGCAATCCAATTGGATCTGAAAATATGACTGGATTAGCACGTGTGATCCGCGGCTATATGATGACCGCCTACGAAAATGTTCCATTATGGCATGAGCGCGATATTTCACACTCATCTGCAGAGCGGATCATTTTACCAGATGCAACGATTGCCTTGAACTATATGTTAAATCGATTTGGAAACATCATTAAAAACCTAACCGTTTATCCGGAAAACATGCTTCGCAACATGGACCGGACACTAGGATTGATATACTCACAGCGTGTCCTGCTTGCACTGATTGACAAGGGATTATCACGTGAAGAGGCTTATGATACCGTACAGCCAAAAACAGCGGAGTCATGGGAAAATCAAGTTCCTTTCCGCACCTTGGTTGAGGAAGAACCGAAAATTACCAGCCTGCTTTCGGCAGAAGAAATTGCGGACTGCTTCGATTACAACTACCACCTGCAGCACGTTGATACTATCTTTGACAGATTAGGATTAAATGGCTAAAAAATGAATATAGGGGTGCTTTAGCGCCCCTTACTTATCTTGAAGATTCCCAATATTGCGAATTAGGAGGCATTCTTTATGAGAGAACTTCTCTATGAAGGAAAAGCGAAACGAATTTTCAGAACCGACGATGAACAAACTGTTTTGATTGAATATAAGGATTCGGCCACAGCTTTTAACGGGCAAAAGAAGGCAGATATTACGGGTAAAGGCCGTTTGAATAACGAAATTACTAGTTTACTATTTTTAAAGCTTAAAGATCAGGGCATACAGTCACACTTTATTGAGCGATTATCAGAAACAGAACAGCTAGTGAAAAGAGTCAACATTATTCCGCTTGAAGTTGTCGTTCGCAATATCGCTGCTGGAAGTCTTTCAAAGCGATTAGGAATCGAAGAAGGTAAAGACTTAACAAAGCCATTAGTTGAGTTTTATTTGAAAAACGATGACCTTGGCGATCCATTGCTAACCATCGACCATATTTACGAACTGAACATTGCAACAGAAGAGGAACTCACCATCCTAAAAGAGAAGGCACTAACAATTAATACAGTTTTATCAAGCTTTTTTAACGAATTAGGAATAAATCTTATAGACTTTAAACTTGAGTTTGGTAAAGACGCTGAAGGCGAAATTCTTTTAGCAGATGAGATTTCACCAGACACTTGCAGACTTTGGGACAAAAAGACGAATGAAAAGCTCGATAAGGATGTATTCCGTCGGGACCTTGGCAGTTTAACAGAAGCATATGAAACCATTTTAGCTCGATTAGGGGGAAAACAGCATGTTTAAGGTAAAGGTATATGTGACGTTAAGAGAAAGTGTATTGGATCCACAAGGTAAAGCAGTAACTCATTCACTGCATTCATTAAATTATCCAGAAGTATCCGATGTTCGAATCGGTAAATATATGGAACTAACGATTGAAAAATCAGAGCGCGACCTTGATGAAGTGATCAATGAGATTTGCAGCAAGCTATTGGCAAATACAGTCATTGAAGACTACCGTTATGAAGTAGAGGAGTGTGTTCCTCAGTGAAGTTTGCAGTCATCGTTTTTCCGGGGTCTAACTGTGACGTCGATATGTACCATGCGATTAAGGATGAACTTGGTGAACAGGTTGAATATGTATGGCACGACACTGAGAGCTTAGATGAGTTTGATGGGATCTTACTTCCTGGCGGTTTTTCATACGGCGATTACTTACGTACAGGAGCGATTGCGCGTTTTAGTAAAGTCATGCAAGCAGTCGTAAAAGCAGCAGAAGCAGGAAAACCAATACTAGGTGTCTGTAACGGATTTCAAATTTTGTTGGAAGCAGGATTACTTCCTGGGGCTATGAGACGAAATGAAAGTCTATCCTTTATCTGTAAACCGGTGGAATTAAAGGTAGAGAACAATCAGACGATTTTTTCTACAGCTTACTCTCTAGGAGAAACCATTTCAATCCCAGTCGCTCATGGTGAAGGAAACTACTATTGTGATGAAGAAACGCTCGCTGCACTTAAAGAAAATAACCAAATCGTTTTTACTTACCAAGATAACCCGAACGGAAGCTTAGAAGATATAGCAGGAATTATCAATGAAAAAGGAAACGTCCTAGGGATGATGCCGCACCCTGAAAGAGCCGTAGATGAGTTATTAGGCGGGGCAGATGGACTTAAATTATTTCAATCGATTGTAAGAAGCTGGAGGGAAGCAAATGTTGTTAAAGCATGAGCCAAGTACAGAACAAGTTAAGACAGAAAAACTTTATCAGCAAATGGGCTTATCCGATGAAGAATTTACACTGGTTGAAAATATTCTAGGCCGGACACCGAATTACACAGAAACAGGCCTTTTCTCCGTTATGTGGTCAGAGCATTGCAGTTATAAAAATTCAAAGCCTGTATTAAAGAAATTCCCAATTACAGGGGAAAAGGTACTTCAAGGACCTGGAGAAGGTGCTGGGATTGTCGATATCGGTGATGAACAGGCAGTTGTTTTTAAAATTGAAAGTCATAACCACCCATCAGCAATTGAACCTTATCAAGGTGCTGCAACAGGTGTCGGCGGGATTATCCGTGATATCTTCTCAATGGGAGCACGTCCTATTGCACTATTAAACTCACTTCGCTTCGGGGAACTTGATGAATCTGCAAGAGTGCGCTACTTATTCAAAGAAGTTGTCGCAGGAATTGCAGGATACGGAAACTGTATCGGAATCCCGACTGTCGGCGGTGAAATACAATTTGATGCCAGCTATGACGGTAACCCGTTGGTTAATGCGATGTGTGTTGGTTTAATTGACCATAAAGATATTAAAAAAGGTCTTGCACAGGGTGTCGGCAATACGGTGATGTATGTCGGTGCAAAAACAGGCCGTGACGGAATTCACGGAGCAACGTTTGCTTCTGAAGAATTAACAGATCAGTCCGATGAAAATCGCCCAGCGGTTCAAGTGGGCGACCCATTCATGGAAAAACTTTTACTAGAAGCCTGCCTTGAGTTGATTCAATCAGATGCCCTTGTCGGTATTCAGGATATGGGGGCTGCGGGATTAACAAGTTCTTCAGCGGAAATGGCAAGTAAAGCTGGAATGGGCATTGAAATGAACTTAGACCTTGTTCCACAGCGTGAAACAGGTATGACTGCATACGAAATGATGCTCTCAGAATCACAAGAGCGAATGCTGATTGTTGTTACAAAAGGAAGAGAACAGGAAATCAAAGATCTATTCACAAAATACGATCTTGAAGCAGTTGCAATCGGTACAGTAACGGATGATAAAAAACTTCGATTACTTCAACATGGTGAAGTTGTTGCAGATGTACCAGTGGATGCCTTAGCTGAAGATGCTCCAGTTTATCACAAGCCATCCAAAGTACCTGCTTATTATGAGGAGTTTCAGGCGATGGAACAGGAAATACCACAGGTTTCCGATCTGAAAGAAACACTGCTGCAGCTATTAAGTCAACCAACGATTGCAAGTAAGGAATGGGTTTATAACCAATACGATTATATGGTACGCACAAATACAGTTGTATCTCCTGGTTCAGACGCAGCAGTAGTCCGTATTCGCGGCACACGTAAGGCATTAGCAATGACAACAGACTGTAATTCACGATACGTGTATCTTGACCCTGAAGTGGGCGGGAAAATTGCCGTAGCCGAAGCCGCGCGTAATATTGTCTGCTCTGGTGCCGAACCATTAGCCATTACCGATAACCTTAACTTTGGTAATCCAGAAAAGCCGGAAGTGTTCTGGCAAATTGAAAAGTCAGCGGATGGGATCAGCGAAGCCTGCCGGGTTCTTGGGACTCCTGTTATTGGCGGAAATGTATCCTTATATAACGAAACAAACGGAACAGCCATCTATCCAACGCCAGTAATCGGAATGGTTGGATTAGTAACAGACCTAAATCATATTACGACACAGAACTTTAAAAATAACGGCGACCTTATCTACTTAGTAGGAGAGACAAAGGATGAGTTCGGCGGCAGTGAACTCCAAAAACTTATTCACGGAAAGGTTTTTGGTAAAGCTCCTGAATTAAATATTGATGTTGAAAAAACAAATCAGGACCATGTGTTAACAGCCATTCGTGCTGGAGTGGTTCAATCTGCACATGACTTATCAGAAGGCGGTCTAGGGGTGGCAGTCGCAGAGAGTCTGTTTACAAATGAACAGCTTGGTGCAGAAATCAGCATCGAGGGAAATCTAGTATCTGCTTTATTTAGTGAAACACAATCCCGCTTTCTATTAACTGTGAAAAAGGAACACCAAACAGAGTTTGAAAGCTTAGTAGCTGCTAAACTGATTGGTGAAGTAAATAATACTGCAGCATTGAAAGTCAAAGCTGAAAATAATACCGTTTTAGAAGCTTCTGTAAACCAATTGAAGGATGCCTGGAAAGGAGCTATCCCATGCTTGCTGAAATCAAGGGATTAAATGAAGAGTGCGGAGTTTTTGGTGTCTTTGGACATCCAGACTCTGCACAACTTACCTATTACGGACTCCATAGCCTGCAGCATCGCGGTCAGGAGGGTACGGGAATTGTCGTATCCAACGGGGAAAAGCTTAGTGTTGTTAAAGGTGAAGGACTAGTATCAGAAATTTTCACTGCCGACGTGATGGAAAAGTTAAAGGGAACGTCTGCAATTGGGCATGTTCGTTATGCTACTGCAGGGGGCGGCGGTTATGAGAACGTCCAGCCCTTGCTGTTCCATTCTCAAACGGGAAGCCTGGCACTTGCTCATAACGGAAATCTAGTAAATGCCAATTTCTTGAAACACCAGCTAGAAGGCCAAGGAAGTATTTTTCAAACAAGCTCTGACACAGAAGTATTAGCTCATTTAATTAGGAGAAGTGGTTATCCCCAGTTGAAGGATCAGGTGAAAAATGCGCTTTCGATGTTAAAGGGTGCCTATGCCTATGTCATTTTAACTGAGAAAGAAATGATGGTTGCGCTCGATCCTCATGGATTAAGACCGCTCTCGCTTGGCTGTCTCGGTGATGCCTATGTGGTTGCTTCAGAAACCTGTGCCTTTGATGTTGTTGGAGCAGAATATATCCGTGATATCAGACCTGGAGAATTGTTAATTATCAATGAAGAGGGAATCACTTCCGAACAATTTGCCTTTAATTCAACGAAGTCGATTTGTACAATGGAATATGTTTACTTTTCAAGACCTGATAGCAATATCCAAGGCATCAATGTTCATACAGCCCGTAAAAACATGGGAAAAAGATTAGCAGTAGAAGCACCAATTGAAGCAGACGTCGTGACGGGAGTTCCTGATTCTAGTATTTCGGCAGCGATTGGATATGCTGAAGCCACAGGTATTCCTTATGAGATGGGATTAATTAAGAATAAATATGTCGGCAGAACTTTCATTCAGCCAACTCAATCGTTACGGGAGCAGGGTGTGAAGATGAAGCTTTCTGCTGTTCGCGGTGTTGTCGAAGGAAAACGCGTCGTCATGGTTGACGATTCAATTGTTCGCGGAACGACGAGCAGACGCATTGTAAACCTGCTAAAAGAGGCAGGAGCCACCGAAGTGCATGTTGTGATTAGTTCTCCACCGATTAAAAACCCTTGTTTCTATGGGATTGATACTTCATCGAAGGAAGAATTGATTGCCTCAGATAAATCAGTGGAAGAAATTAGACAGCTGATTGGTGCTGATTCCCTAACGTTCTTAAGTACGGAGGGAATGGTCGGAGCAATCATGAAAACCGAAGGAACGAACGGCTTCTGCCTAGGCTGCTTTACTGGAGACTATCCAACTGAAATTTATCCAGATACACTCCAATATTATTATCAGAAATAGGAGGGACCATCATGGCGAATGCGTATAAACAGGCAGGAGTAAACATTGAGGCAGGCTATGAGGCTGTTGAGAGAATGAAGAAGCACGTCCAAAAAACTGCCCGAAACGGTGTATTAGGGAGTCTGGGCGGATTCGGCGGAATGTTTGATCTATCAGCACTAAACCTAAAAGAGCCTGTTCTTGTATCAGGAACAGATGGGGTGGGCACCAAGCTGATGATTGCATTTTGGCTTGACCAGCATGATACGATTGGTATTGATGCTGTTGCAATGTGCGTTAACGATATCGTGGTCCAAGGCGCAGAGCCTTTGTTCTTCTTAGATTACATTGCCTGCGGTAAGGCTGAACCTGAAAAAATTGAGGCCATTGTAAAAGGGATTGCGGACGGATGTGAGCAGGCAGGATGTGCACTCATCGGCGGTGAGACGGCTGAAATGCCTGGATTATATAGTGAAAGTGAGTATGATCTTGCTGGATTTACGGTTGGAGCATGTGAGAAATCCCAATTAATCACCGGTGAAACTATCAAGCCGGGCGATGTATTAGTTGGATTAGCTTCAAGCGGGATTCATAGCAATGGCTATTCACTTGTTCGGAAGGTATTTAATAACTGGGCATTAACGGAATATGTTGACGAGCTCGGCTGCAGCTTGGGAGAAGAATTAATCAAGCCGACAAAAATATATGTAAAGCCTGTACTGTCAGCATTAAAGAAATTTGAAATAAAAGGAATGGCCCATATAACAGGCGGCGGTTTCATTGAGAATATTCCTCGGATGCTTCCTAATGGATTAGGAGCAGACATTTTTGATAAGAGCTGGGAAATCCCGCCGATTTTTAATTTAATCACGACGGTTGGACAAATTGAACCGCAGGAAATGTATAATATTTTTAACATGGGTATTGGCATGGTCATGGCTGTTGATAAGGAAATCGCTCCGGATCTCATTAGTCATTTACAACAATGCGGCGAAGGTGCCTATGAAATAGGTGTTGTAACCGCAGAAGAGGGAATTAAATTGGGTGTTCGCCGATGAAAAAAATTGCAGTTTTTGCCTCGGGGAGTGGAAGCAATTTTCAGGCGATTATTGATGTGGTGAAAACTGGGGAGCTAGAAGCAGACATTGCGCTCCTTGTCTGTGATAAACCGGAAGCATTTGCTGTACGGCGGGCCGAATCTGCCCATATCCCAGCCTTTGCCTTTAATCCGAAGGAGTATGACTCCAAAGAAGCCTATGAGAAGGCTATTTTGGAAAAGTTAAAAGGCTATGGAGTAGAGTTTATCGTTCTAGCAGGTTATATGAGACTGATTGGTTCAACCTTGCTTGGAGAGTATTCAGGAAGAATTGTTAATATTCATCCATCGCTGCTTCCTGCCTTTCCCGGTAAAGACGCAATTGGGCAGGCTTTGGCTGCAAAAGCAAAATGGAGCGGTGTGACAATCCATTATGTGGATGAAGGAATGGATACCGGCCCGATTATTGTTCAGGAACGTATCCGTATTAGTGAAAAGGAAACAAGAGAAAGTCTGCAAAAGAAAATACAAAATATTGAGCATAAGCTTTATCCATCCATCCTGCAAATGCTGTTAACGAGAGGGGAAGTTCAAAGTGACGAAAAAGCGCGCACTTATTAGTGTTTCTGATAAAAATGGTATTTCTGATTTTGCTAAAGAATTAGTCAGCTTGGGATTCGAAATTATTTCAACGGGCGGAACCAAAAAGGCACTTCAAGAACAAGGAATTCCTGTTCTTGGTGTAAGTGATGTTACCGGTTTTCCAGAAATATTAGAAGGACGTGTAAAAACGTTAAATCCGTTTATTCATGGCG
Source organism: Neobacillus niacini (assembly GCF_019749295.1). GTDB lineage: Bacteria > Bacillota > Bacilli > Bacillales > Cytobacillaceae > Neobacillus > Neobacillus niacini_D. Next base: position 203,565 of record NZ_JACWFG010000012.1, on the reverse strand, counting down.
GCCTGCTCGCAAAACATGATGACGAACAGCATCAAAATCAGCTTGATGAACATAACATTGATCCTATTCAAGTGGTTTGTGTGAATCTATATCCTTTTCAGCAAACCATTGCCAAGCCAGATGTCACAACAGAGGACGCGATTGAAAATATCGATATCGGCGGTCCCACGATGTTACGTGCCTCAGCAAAAAATCATCAATATGTAACAGTGGTGGTTGACCCCGCTGACTATAGTAAGGTAATTGAGGAGTTAAAAGCGGATGGTAAAACTACATTGGAAACACGCAGGAAGCTTGCTGCGAAGGTTTTCCGTCATACAGCCGCATATGATGCCTTAATTGCTGAATACATGACAGAGCTTTCACAGGAAGAAACGCCTGAAACATTAACGGTTACATATGAATTAAAGCAGCATCTCCGTTATGGAGAAAATCCACATCAAAAAGCTGCTTTTTATAAAAAGCCACTTGGCTCTACGTTCTCCATTGCGAATGCTCAGCAGCTTCATGGTAAAGAGCTTTCTTATAATAATATTAATGATGCGGACGCAGCCTTGCAGATTGTGAAGGAATTTACCGAACCTGCTGCTGTAGCTGTTAAACATATGAACCCATGTGGTATCGGGACGGGTACAAGTAGTTTTACAGCGTTTGAAAAGGCATTTGCTGCCGATCCGGTTTCTATCTTTGGCGGAATTATTGCTTTTAACAGAGAAGTGGATGCAGAAACAGCAGGCAAACTTCGTGAGATTTTCTTAGAGATTATAATTGCACCATCTTTCACGGAGGAAGCATTATCGATCTTAACATCGAAAAAGAATCTTCGTTTATTAACCATTCCATTTTCAGAGGCTAAAAAGTCAGAGATGAAGCTGACTACGATTGAAGGCGGATTGCTTGCTCAGGAACAGGATACTTTTACATTAGAAAACGCAGCAATCTCTGTACCAACAAAAAGACAGCCAACGGAGCAGGAATGGGCAGCATTGAAGCTAGGCTGGAAGGTAGTTAAACACGTTAAATCCAATGCGATTGTCGTAACGAAAGAGGATATGACGATTGGAATTGGTGCAGGGCAAATGAACAGAGTAGGCGCTGCTGAAATTGCCTTAAAACAAGCAGGTGAAAAAGCAGCAGGTGCGGCACTTGCTTCCGATGCGTTTTTCCCAATGGATGATACCGTTGAAGCAGCAGCGAAAGCAGGAATTACGGCAATCATTCAGCCAGGCGGTTCCATTCGTGATGAGGATTCGATTAAAAAAGCGGACGAATACGGAATTGCCATGGTGTTTACCGGAGTTAGACATTTTAAACACTAAAAACGAGGTGAGATAAGTGAAGGTTCTAATCATTGGACGAGGCGGAAGAGAACATGCACTGTGTAAAAAGGTAAGTGAAAGTCCCCTTGTTGAGAAGGTTTATGCTGCTCCAGGTAATGACGGAATGGAAGATGTGGCAGAACGAGTTTTAATCCCTGAAAGTGATCATCAACAGTTACTTCAATTTGCAAAGGAACAGGAAGTCGGCCTTACCATCATCGGACCTGAAGTTCCTTTACTTGAAGGATTAGCAGACCAATTCGAAGCGGAAGGTCTAGCGGTATTTGGACCTAGTAAGCTTGCTGCCGAGATTGAAGGAAGCAAATCGTTCGCAAAGGAAATCATGCGAAAGTATGAGATACCAACAGCTGATTATGCCGTATTCACCAATTTTGCAGAAGCAAAGCAATATATAGAAGAAAAAGGTGCTCCGATTGTTATCAAAGCAGACGGATTAGCAGCTGGAAAAGGTGTTACCGTCGCCTTAACGTTGGAAGAAGCATTACAGAGTGCAGAGGAAATGCTTGTTGGCCAAAAGTTTGGTGATGCTTCATCACGGGTGGTTATTGAAGAGTTTTTAAGCGGGGAAGAATTTTCCCTTATGGCGTTCGTAAATGGAGACGTTGTGATTCCACTGGAAATTGCACAAGACCATAAACGTGCCTATGATGGCGATAAAGGACCAAATACTGGCGGCATGGGTGCTTATTCTCCTGTTCCTCATATTGGAGATGAAATAGTGGAAACAGCAATTGAGACGATCCTCAAGCCTGCTGCAAAAGCAATGATTGAAGAAGGAAGAAGCTTTTGTGGAATTCTATATGCTGGTTTGATTGCGAGTGAAAAAGGGCCTAAGGTAATTGAGTTTAATGCCCGCTTTGGAGACCCGGAAACACAAGTCATTTTACCAAGATTAAAATCTGATTTGGTTCAAACCATATTAGATGTGTTAGCTGGCAGAACGCCAGAGTTAGTTTGGGATGAACAATCAATGGTCGGCGTTGTTGTGGCTGCCAAAGGTTACCCTGAAATGTATGAAAAAGGTGCAGTTCTGAAAGGGTTAGGCAGCTTCTCCAATGAGGTCTATACTTTCCATGCAGGAACAAATAAAAATCAATTAGGTGAATTTGAAACTGCTGGAGGCAGAGTTCTCCTTGTTGGTGCAAAGGCAGAAAGCTTAAAGGAAGCGCAAGGTGCTGTTTACCGAGAGCTTGAAAAATTATCTTGTGACGGAGTTTTCTATCGAAAGGATATCGGCTCGAAGGCTATCGAGCGCGTCTTTTGTTAGACCGGCGGATAAATACAAATAAAAGTGCAACAATACCGCCGATAAGGCTGATAAGCACAAACGACATATCTAGTATATATTCCCAGAACATTATTCGTAATCTTCCTTTCAAGGGCTGACCAACTGCGGTCAGCCCTAATTTTTTTGTTTGTCGGTTAATCGGTACCCTTGCTTTTGAAAGTAGGATAACGCTTGGTTACTATTCGTTACCGCAAACTCCAATGGTAGGGGAGAATGGGCACGAATAGCAGCTATTCGTTACCGTAAACTCCAAAAATGCGAGGAGAAGGGCACGAATAGCAATATTGCTGGCTGGCGCTTCTTTAAAAAAGACGCCATCTATTTAGGATGGATTATACGGCAGTACTTGTTCAGTATCGATGTTGTCTGAATCTGAACCATCACCGAGGGCAAGCGGGGCTTGCTTTTCCATTTCCTGATATCTTTCAAATAGAGCCGTTACCGGGCAGAATCGAACAATTCCCTCCGCAACTTTCATCGCTCCGCAAATAGCAATGAACAAATAAGAGTCTCTCCAAGGGAACTTCACCATTTTTGCAGTGCTCCAAGATAGAACAGTAAGCCCAATGGTGATCCTAATTAATGCATTCAAAATCCCAATATTTTTAGTTACATTCATTACGTTCACTCCTTCACAAGATTTTTATGGTAATTACCATTTCTTTAATGCGTTAAACAGTAAAATATGTTAGTATAGAGTAAATCAATTATTGTAAGGGCTTTCTTTACTTTTAAATAAGGATTTATACTAGATATATAGCTTCTAAGAAAGGGAGGGGTATCGTATGCTCGAACAACGTTATCGATGGAAAAATAAACATTTGCGCATGCATGTATCCGTTTTAGATGGAAAAACTTCACCAACTATCTTGTTAAAAAATGCCTTGTACTTAAATCAAACATTTCGCCAGTGGATGCGCGCGAATATTTGGATATATGAAGATCGGATTGTATATGTCGGTGAAAATTTACCGCAGCAGATGGATAACTGTGAGATTATTGACTGCACAAATGAAATACTTGTTCCAGGCTATATCGAGCCGCATGCCCATCCTTATCAATTATATAATCCCCATACTCTGGCGGCCTATGCATCCCAATTTGGAACTACGACCATTATTAATGACAACATGTCATTGATTATGCATTTGAAGAAAAAGGAAGCGTTTTCTTTACTGAAGGACTTGCGTTCGATTCCAACGACCATGTTCTGGTGGTGCCGATTTGATTCGCAGACGGAAATCTTGAATGAAGAAGATGTTTTTTCACATAGCAATATTAAATCGTGGCTTGAGCATGACGCTGTACTGCAAGGTGGAGAATTAACGGGCTGGCCTAAATTGTTAGATGGCGATGATATGATGCTTCACTGGATTCAAGAAGCGAAACGGATGCGCAAACAGATTGAAGGACATTTTCCAGGTGCATCGGAGAAAACATTAGCCAAAATGATGCTATTAGGTGCAGATAGTGACCATGAAGCCATGACGGGTGAGGAAGTGTATAACCGTCTAATGCAGGGATATATGGTTTCACTGAGATATTCATCGATTCGTCCTGATTTGCCAGAGATACTTGATGATATGAACCGTTTAGGAATCCAGGCCTATGATCGATTAATGTTTAACACAGATGGTTCTACCTCTACTTTTTATGAGCAGGGTATCACAGACCAGATGATTCGCATTGCAATGGATAAAGGTGTACCTGCGATTGACGCCTATAATATGGCTACTGTTAATATTGCGCGTTATTATAACATTGACCATCTGCATGGAAATATAGCAACCGGACGCGTTGCTAATATAAATTTCCTATCAAGTATTGAGGATCCAACCCCTCATTCGGTCCTTGCAAAGGGTAAATGGGTTAAACGTGATGGAGAAGTAGTAGAGGCTTATCACTCGATTAATTGGGAGGATTATGGTCTTAAACCAATGGAATTGGACTGGAATCTAAGTATTGATGACTTACAATTCTCCATGCCATTTGGAATTAAAATGGAGAACTCAGTTATTACAAAACCATATTCCATTGCAATTGATGCTTCTGGGGATGAGCTGTCAACTGATCATGATGAATGCTTCTTCACTCTTCTCGATCGGAATGGAAAGTGGAGAATCAATACATTGTTAAAAGGTTTTGCTACAAATCTTTCTGCGCTTGCCAGCTCTTTTTCTAATACTGGAGACATTATTTTAATTGGAAAAAACAAACGTGATATGCTTGCTGCCTTTGATAGAATGAAGGAATTAGGCGGAGGAATTGTCATGGTTGAGGATGAGCAAGTTGTATGTGAGGTGCCGTTAAAGCTTAACGGTATAATGTCAAATCTTCCAATTAAGGAATTAATAAATGAAGAAAAGAAACTTCTCGTTGAATTAAGGGACCGTGGGTATTCGTTCTCAGACCCTGTCTATAGCTTGTTATTTTTCTCTGCAACTCACTTACCATATATACGAATTACTCAACAGGGCATGTATGATGTTATGAACAAAACTGTACTCTTTCCATCGATAATGCGTTAAAATATAAAAGTGTAATTGAATGGATAGAAACGGCAGAATACGACTAGGCGAAGAAATGGTTAGGAGTGTTTTTTTACATGAAAAAATGGGCTGTTGCGGTAACAGCAGCTCTTTTACTGCTCTCTGGTTGCAGCGACAAAGAAAAGGTGAATGGACCAAAGGAGCCTGTAGAAGAAGTTGAAGAAGTGGTTCAAGAAGAAGCAAATAATGAATTCCCTTATCAATACCCATTAACAGGTGTGGGCTCAGAGACTAAAACAGATGGCAGAGCAGTGGCCGTTATGGTCAATAATCATCCTAAAGCGAGGCCGCAATCCGGTTTATACAAAGCGGATATTGTTTATGAAATATTGGCTGAAGGAGATGTTACGCGGTTCCTTGCTGTTTTTCAAAGTGAAACACCAAAAAGTATCGGTCCAGTTCGAAGCGCAAGAGACTATTACATTGATTTGGCTAAGGGCCTGGATGCTTTATTTATCGCCCATGGTTATAGTGCAGAGGCACAGGAAATGCTTGAACAAGATTATGTTGATAACTTAAATGGCATGGTATATGACGGTACCTTGTTTAAAAGGGCCAGCTTCCGAGAGGCGCCGCATAATTCCTATATTACGTATGAAAATGTGCTGAAGGGTGCGAAGGAAAAGAAATATTCAATGGATCAGTCTCCTCCTAAGTTTAAATTTTTATCAGCGGATGAAGATGACTCGATAACAGGAGACGAAGCAGGGTCGGTAATGATTTCTTATTCAGCAAGTACGATCTTTGATTCCACATACGAGTATGACCCGGCTGTAGAAAAGTACAAACGCTTCTCTGATGGAGATCAAACAATTGATTATGAAACCAAAGAACCTATAATGGTAGACAATCTGTTTATTATTGAAACTGCCCATCGGGTTATTGATGATGTTGGGCATAAAGAGATTGATTTAGAATCTGGGGGATCTGGTTATTTACTGCAAAAGGGTAAGGTAATGGAAGTAGAATGGAAAAATGATAATGGTTTAATACTGCCAGTTAGAAATGGAGAAGTTGTTCCGTTTGTTCAGGGGAAAACTTGGGTAAATGTGGTTCCAGCCAATCCAGGACTTCACTCTAGTGTGTCTTTTAATGTAAAATAACTTTAACTAATTAAAGGGGTAAAATATATGCAAATTAACAAATTACGCGGAAAAGAGCTTGATCAGTTATTCCAAGCTGTCCTTTCCTTGAAGGACCTTGAAGAATGCTATCGCTTTTTTGATGATTTATGTACGATTAATGAGATTCAATCATTAGCACAGCGTTTAGATGTTGCAAGAATGCTTCGTGAAGGAAATACCTATCATAAAATTGAGACGGAAACGGGTGCTAGTACGGCAACGATTTCGCGAGTAAAACGTTGTTTGAATTTTGGAAATGACACCTATGAAATGGTATTAGAACGGATTAAAACAGAACAAACAACCGAAGAGAAGTAAACCAAGCCGAAGAGATTGCTCTTCGGTTTTTTTTATCTAGGGCCAGCGTTAGTGATTTCCATTTATTATTTTGGTTAAAGTTTCTATTACTTGAATTAGTGTTTTCTTTTTTTATCGAATCCGCTAGTGCTATAATGGTGTAATGTAAGAGAGAATGGGAGGATCTTGGGATGTATGATTTTCGCGAGTGGCGCCATGTGTTTAAACTCGATCCAAATAAAGAGATAAGTGATGATAAGTTAGAGAAACTATGCGAATCTGGAACAGATGCGATAATTGTTGGCGGAACAGATGGGGTCACACTGGATAAAGTCCTTGATCTTATGGCTAGAATCCGTCGTTATACCGTTCCTTGTGTCCTCGAAGTTTCAAGTATTGATATCGTTACCCCTGGATTTGACCTTTATTTTATTCCGACAATTTTAAATACCAATGAAACAAAGTGGATAACGGGACTTCACCATCAGGCAGTTAAAGAATTTGGTGAAATTATGGATTGGGAAGAGATCGTTATGGAAGGCTACTGCATATTGAACGAAGAGTGCAAAGCAGCAAAACTGACTTCTGCCCGTGCAGATGCTTCAGCAGAAGAGGTTAAGGCCTATGCGATGATGGCTGAGAAAATGTTTCATTTACCAATCTTTTATCTTGAATATAGTGGAAGATATGGGGATGTGCAGTTGGTTTCTGAGGTTAAAAAGGTGCTTGAAAAAACGGTCTTATTTTACGGCGGCGGCATTTCAACAGTTGAACAAGCGGTTGAAATGGCCAGGCATGCAGATGTCATTGTGGTTGGAAACGCCATATATGATCAATTTGAACAAGCGCTGGCAACAGTAAAAAGTGTACGATGAAAATTTGCTTAATCTGATATAAAGAGTTAAAATAAGAACAAATGTTTGGTATGGTGGTGAAGGAATTGCAATATTTAACTGACAAGCTTTTAAATGGTTTAAATCCTGAACAGCAAAGTGCGGTAAAAGCAACGGACGGACCGATTTTACTAATGGCTGGTGCAGGAAGTGGAAAAACAAGAGTGTTAACGCACCGTATTGCCTATTTAATTGTTGAAAAACGTGTAAATCCTTATAACATTTTAGCGATTACTTTTACAAATAAAGCAGCTCGTGAAATGAGAGAGCGTATCGGGAAAATGATGGGCGGAGCAGCAGAAGAAATTTGGATTTCCACTTTTCACTCGATGTGTGTGAGGATACTGCGCAGGGACATTGACAGAATGGGCTTTAACCGTAACTTTACAATCTTAGATACAGGTGATCAGCAGTCGGTGGTTAAAGGGATTCTCAAGGATAAAAATCTTGATCCTAAAAAGTACGATCCGCGGGCTATTTTAGGAGCAATCAGTTCAGCGAAAAATGAATTGATTGACCCGGAAGAGTATGCAAAAACCGCTGGGGGTTATTTTGAACAAACAGTCAGTGATGTCTATACAGAATATCAGAAACGATTAAGGAAAAATCAAGCGCTCGATTTTGATGACTTGATTATGATGACCATTCAACTGTTTCAACGAGTACCTGAAGTACTTGAATATTACCAACGAAAATTTCAGTACATTCATGTGGATGAGTATCAGGATACAAACAGAGCACAATATATGCTCGTGAAATTTCTTGCAAACCGCTTTAAGAATCTATGCGTTGTCGGGGATTCTGACCAGTCCATCTATCGCTGGCGTGGTGCGGATATTGCCAATATTCTCTCATTTGAAAAGGATTATCCGAATGCTACTGTTATTCTTCTAGAGCAAAACTATCGCTCCACAAAAAGAATTCTCCTTGCAGCAAATAAGGTCATCGAAAACAATGCAACTCGTAAGGCAAAAAATCTTTGGACAGAAAATCCTGAAGGAAACAAACTTGTTTACTATCGCGCTGACAGTGAGCAGGGTGAAGCACAGTTTGTTGCGGGAAAAATAAAAGAATTAACGCGAGATGGCAAATATAAGCTTTCTGACGTCGCCATCCTTTACCGGACAAATGCTCAGTCCCGTGTAATGGAGGAAGTGCTGCTAAAATCTAATATAGAATATAGCATCGTAGGCGGAACAAAGTTCTATGACAGAAAAGAAATTAAGGACATGCTGGCTTACTTAAGGCTTATTTCAAATCCAGATGATGATATCAGCTTACAGCGTATTATTAATGTGCCAAAACGTGGAATTGGCTCAAGCTCCGTCGATAAAATGGCTAACTTTGCTGCTATGCATGATATTTCTATTTTTCAAGCACTCGACTCAGTGGAGTTACTTGGGCTAAGTCCAAAGATCACCAAGGGTGCTAGAGAATTTAGAGATTTGATTAAAAGCTATACCCAGATGCAGGAATTTCTATCTGTTACCGAACTGGTTGAAGATATTTTAGATAAGTCTGGTTACCGTGAAATGCTTAAAGCAGAGAAATCAATCGAAGCACAAAGCAGACTTGAGAACTTAGACGAGTTATTATCTGTAACGAAGAACTTTGAGGAAGTGAATGAAGATAAGAGCTTAGTTGCTTTCTTAACAGATTTAGCTCTCGTTGCGGATATTGATTCATTAGATGAAGAAGGGGAAAAGACAGATTCCATTACTCTAATGACCCTGCACTCTGCAAAAGGATTAGAATTCCCGGTTGTCTTCTTAATTGGATTGGAAGAAGGGGTTTTCCCTCACAGCCGTTCATTAATGGAAGAAGCAGAAATGGAAGAGGAGCGCCGCTTGGCGTATGTTGGAATAACCCGTGCTGAGCAAACTCTTTTCATAACAAATGCACAGATGAGAACGTTGTTTGGGCGTACAAACATGAATCCAGCTTCTCGTTTCATCAGTGAAATTCCGGAAGAACTTTTAGAAGGTGTGGAAAAAGAGGAGCGAAAGAATACACCATTTGGATCAAGAGGAAGTGCTTTTGGAAGAAGTGCTTCTGCTTCAACAGGAACTTCTTTCGGAAGAAGCGCCTCTGGTTCGACAGGGACATCCTTCGGCACCCCAGTAACCAGGAAGCCGGTCATGAGACCTGTAGCATCTTCCACTGGCGGAGACACTTTCGGCTGGAAAGTGGGAGATAAAGCACAGCATGGCAAATGGGGCACTGGAACCGTGGTAAGTGTTAAAGGCGAAGGCGAAGGGACGGAGCTTGATATTGCTTTCCCAAGCCCAACCGGAATCAAGCGCCTGCTTGCAAAATTTGCCCCCATTACAAAAGTATAGTGTTTTAAGCTCAGTGTTGATTGGCGCGGAAGGCACGAAGACTCCTGCGGGAGGACGGGGCAGGGGAGACCCCGCAGGCGCTTAAGCGCCGAGGAGGCTCCCCGTTCCGCCCGCGGAAAGCGAAGTGCCTGGAGCGCAAATCAACACGGCCAAATTATAAAAAAGAATGCCCCTAATATGGGGCTATTCTCGTATAATTTTACAATGAAAGGGCTGGATTTATGGACCTTCAAACAGCGGAACTGAAAGTGAATGATTTAAGAAGCCTATTAAACCAATATGGTTATGAGTATTATGTGCTTGATCAACCAACGGTTCCTGACGCAGAATATGATCGTTTGATGCAGGAGCTTTTAGAGATAGAGGCTGCATTTCCACAATTAAGAACACCTGACTCACCATCCGTCCGTGTTGGCGGTGAGATTCTGGACGTATTTGAAAAGGTAGAACACCGGACACCTATGCTAAGCTTAGGGAATGCTTTTAATGAGCAGGATTTAAAGGATTTTGACCGCCGGGTCCGCCAGGCTGTCGGCGAAGAAGTTTCCTATGTTTGTGAATTAAAGATTGATGGTCTTGCTGTATCTTTACGCTATGAAGAGGGATTGTTTATTCAAGGTGCTACCAGAGGCGACGGTAGTATTGGTGAGGATATAACGGCAAACTTAAAGACCATTAAATCAGTTCCGCTTCGTCTGCGTGAAAATGCTACTCTGGAAGTACGTGGTGAAGCGTACATGCCAAAGCGTTCCTTCGAAGCATTAAATAAGGCAAAGGCAGAGCGCGGCGAAGAGTTAGCTGCGAATCCGCGTAATGCAGCAGCAGGATCGCTTAGACAGCTTGATCCGAAGATTGCTGCAACAAGGAATCTTGATGTCTTTTTATATGGAATTGGCGGCGGTGGTGAGGCGGTTGCTGATTCTCATAGTGAAGGACTTGATTACCTGGACCATCTTGGCTTTAAGACAAATAAAGAGCGGCGTAAATGTTCTACTATTAATGAAGTCATTGAGTATGTAACTAGCTGGGTAGATAAGCGCCCGCATTTACCATATGAAATAGATGGTATTGTTATTAAGGTAGATTCCTATGAACACCAGAGCATGCTTGGAACAACAGCGAAAAGTCCGCGCTGGGCGATTGCCTATAAATTTCCTGCTGAAGAAGTCGTGACAACTCTTTTAGATATTGAATTAAGTGTTGGAAGGACCGGTGTTGTCACTCCAACAGCCATTCTAAAACCAGTTAAGGTAGCCGGCACAACAGTTCAGCGTGCATCTTTGCATAATGAAGACTTAATTCGTGAGAAAGATATTAAGATTGGTGATCAGGTTGTTGTTAAAAAAGCCGGTGATATCATTCCTGAAGTGGTCAATGTATTAGCAGAACAACGGACTGGTGATGAGCGTGATTTTCAAATGCCAACACATTGTCCTGAATGTGAAAGTGAACTTGTTCGTCTTGAAGGAGAAGTTGCATTACGTTGTATCAACCCAAAATGTCCTGCCCAAATTCGTGAAGGTTTGATACACTTTGTTTCACGTGATGCTATGAATATTGATGGTCTAGGTGAAAAGGTAATCAGTCAGCTGTTTGCTGCAAAATTAATCAGTGATGTGGCAGATATCTATAAACTTACCCGTGAACAGCTTTTAGCTTTAGAAAGAATGGGTGAAAAATCTGTAGGAAATCTCTTAAAAGCAATTGAGGCTTCGAAATCCAATTCACTAGAAAAGTTGTTATTTGGTCTTGGGATTCGCCACGTTGGGGCTAAGGCTGCAAAAACAATTGCTCAAAGCTTTGGAAGCATGGAGAAACTAGCAGCAGCACAAAAAGAAGAGTTAACAGCTATCAATGAGATTGGTGATAAGATGGCTGATTCTATTGTTGCCTTTTTTGAACAGGAAGAGGCTGAAGAGCTGTTGAAAGAATTAGCAGCAGCAGGTGTCAATATGGAATATAAAGGTCCTAAACCAGTGACTGCAGAAGAATCAGACAGTATCTTTGCTGGTAAAACAGTGGTTTTAACAGGGAAGCTGGAGCAGCTTTCTAGAAATGAGGCCAAGGAAAAAATTGAAGCCTTTGGAGGAAACGTATCGGGAAGTGTGAGTAAAAAAACGCACCTTGTTATTGCTGGCGAGGATGCTGGTTCAAAGCTTACAAAGGCCGAGGAGCTGGGAATTGAAGTTTGGGACGAGGAGAGGCTCTTGGCAGAATTAAATAAATAAGAGGTGTATCGACGTGAGAAAAATCTCATTGCTCGCTCTTTCCCTTGTCATACTGCTTAGTGGATGTGCACCAAACTTTCAAAAGCAGGAGAATGTTGTGCAGACAAAAGAAGAGGCGGAAGAGAAAGCAATTATTCCGAAATATAACATTTCAGACAACTATTATCGAACGATTTTACCGTTCGAACCTGGGGAAGCACGCGGTTTAATTGTTGGAAATATTAATACCAGATATGACATTAATGAGTTTGAAACGGGTTTGATGAGAATTGCTCAACACCAATTTGATCCAAAAACGTATTTATTCCGTGAAGGACAAGAACTAAAAAGAAATACCGTTAGGATGTGGTTGAATCGTAAATTCACACCCGCACAATTAGAAGACGAGGGTCTTGAAGAAGATGAAAATATCGGTTTAAATCCGCTTATGCCAGATAATGCAGACTTTAAAGCAGGTAATAGTAATAGTCCAATCTACTTAGCCCACATCTTAGAACATGATTACCTTATCAAAGGTGAAAATGATACCGTTAAATTAGGCGGTGTGGTTATTGGCCTTGCACTGAATTCTGTCCATTATTTTCGGACTGCAGTTGGTGAACCCTACTTTGAAAGGGAAATTGAGTTTGCTGAAATGGAAAGGGAAGGGAAAAAGATTGCCGATGAGGTACTGAAGCGCCTTCGAGCAATGAAGAATCTGAAGGATGTTCCAATTACAATCGCACTGTTTAATCAGCAAAGTAAATCATCCGTCGTTCCTGGGACCTTTTTTACCTATGCCAAAGTGGATAAAGGCAGCTCAACAATTAATGCTTGGGAGCCAGTTGCAGAAAAGTATTTCTTATTTCCATCTACAGAAGCACAGGAAGCACATCGTGATGATGTAACGGCATTTTTAAATTTCAAGCAGGATGTTGAAGCCTATTTTCCGAATTTTAATGGTGTAATTGGCCGGGCCTTCTATATTGGAGATCAATTTCATGATTTGGATATCACGATTCCGATTCAGTTCTATGGGAAATCTGAAGCAATTGGGTTTACGCAATATGTAACCGGACTTGTACTTGAGCATTTTCCAGATTATATTTCCGTTTCTGTAAGTGTAACTTCTGTTGACGGGCCTGAAGCATTGATTGTTCGTAAGGCAAATGAAGCCGAACCATTTGTGCATATTTACTAACCTGGCTTAGCGGTCAGGTTTTTCTTTTATTCAAAATATGCATTTGTTATTATCCGTTGATAGGTGTAAAAGAAACATGTTAGAATGAACAAGGATGTAATGTTTCAATACATAGGAGGTTTTAAGACATGGTACAACCTTATAAGCATGAACCATTCACAGATTTTACAAATGAAGAAAACCGTCAAGCCTATTTAAACGGTTTAAAGACAATCGAGAGTTACTTAGGCAAAGATTACCCGCTAGTAATCGGCGGTGAAAGAATCACAACTGAAGATAAAATCGTTTCATATAATCCATCTAATCATAAAGAGATAATTGGCAGCGTATCCAAAGCCAGCAGAGATCATGCGGAACAAGCAATGCAGGCTGCCGTTGAAGCATTTAAAACATGGAGAAAGGTTAAAGCTGAAGTTCGTGCGGATGTTTTATTTAAAGCTGCAACGATTATTCGCCGCCGCAAGCATGAGTTTTCTGCCCTTTTAACAAAGGAAGCAGGTAAACCATGGAGAGAAGCGGATGCGGATACAGCGGAAGCAATTGATTTCCTTGAATATTATGGCCGCCAAATGCTGGATCTAAAAGATGGTGTTCCAGTTAATAGCCGTCCAAATGAATTTAACCGTTACAACTATATTCCACTAGGTGTTGGTATCATTATTTCACCTTGGAACTTCCCATTGGCAATTATGGCTGGTACAACTGTAGCTGCAATTGTTACTGGTAATACAGTTTTACTAAAGCCAGCTTCTACCACTCCAATTGTGGCAGCAAAGTTCGTTGAGGTAATGGAAGAAGCAGGACTGCCTAAAGGCGTATTAAACTTTGTGCCGGGCAGCGGAGCTGAAGTTGGGGATTACTTAGTAGACCATAAGGATACTCGTTTCATCAGCTTCACTGGATCGCGTGATGTGGGACTTCGTATTTTCGAACGTTCTTCTAAAGTGAATCCTGGTCAAGTCTGGATGAAGCGTTTGATCGCTGAAATGGGCGGTAAAGACACGATTGTGGTTGACTCAGAAGCAGATCTTGAGCTTGCAGCACAATCAATTGTGGCAGGAGCGTTTGGTTTCTCTGGTCAAAAATGTTCAGCATGCTCTCGTGCCGTAATCGTTGAAGATGTTTATGATACAGTGTTGAACCGTGTTGTTGAATTAACAAATGAATTAACAGTTGGCGACCCAACTGAGCAAAGTACTTTTATGGGTCCAGTTAATGATAATAATGCTTTCAAGAAAATCATGGAGTATGTAGAAATTGGTAAGCAGGAAGGCAAGTTAATGACTGGCGGCGAAGGAGACAATTCAAAAGGTTACTTCATTCAGCCGACTGTTTTTGCTGACCTTGCTCCAGACTCACGTATTATGCAGGAAGAAATCTTTGGACCAGTGGTAGGCTTCACGAAAGCAAAGGATTTCACTGAAGCAATCGAAATTGCAAATAATACTGAGTATGGTTTAACTGGTGCGGTTATCACAACGAACCGTGAGCACCAGGAACAAGCACGTGAAGATTTCCATGTTGGTAACCTATACTTTAACCGTTCATGTACTGGAGCAATTGTTGGTTATCAGCCATTCGGCGGTTTCAACATGTCTGGAACTGACTCTAAAGCTGGCGGTCCTGACTACTTGTTACTGCATATGCAAGCAAAAACTACATCTGAAATGTACTAATTTTATGACCCCCTTCTCAGGCAGAGAAGGGGGATTTTTTTATGAGCAAGCGATATTTTGGTTACCGTTGAACCCGGAAAATCAGGTTAGAGGGAATTAGAGTAGTGATCTGGTTACCGTTGAACCCGAAAAATCAGGTTAGAGGGAATTAGAGTAATGCTCTGGTTACTGTTGAACCGTAAAAATCAGGTTAGAGGGAAACAGAGTAGTGATCTGGTTACCGTTGAGCCCGGAAAATCAGGTTAGAGGGAATCAGAGAAGTGCTTTGGTTACCGTTGGAGCAGAAAAACAAGGTTAGAGGGAATCAAAGAAGTGTTTTAGTTACCGTTGAACCCGGAAAATCAGGTTAGAGGGAATCAGAGAAGAGCTCTGGTTACCGTTGGACCCGAAAAATCAGGTTAGAGGGAATCAGAGAAGTGCTTTGATTACCATTGGACCCCAAAAACCAGGTTAGAGGGAAACAGAGAGGTGCTTTGGTTACCATTGAATCCGAAAAACGAGGTTAGAAGGAACCAAAGAAGTGCAGATAAATATTTGACAATAATGTGAAGTTATTCACAAAGAATCAACAAATTGTGAAGTACGTCACAATCAAATTGGTCCTCATTATTTACAATGTAATTATAGAGCAAAACTTTAAAACGTAAATATATCGAGTATTAACCATATAAGGAGCGATCCAACATGAAAAAATTAGTGATGATAGGGAACGGGATGGCGGGAGTAAGGACGATAGAGGAAATCCTTAAACTTTCACCAAATCAATTTGAGATTACGATTTTTGGACAAGAACCACATCCAAACTATAACCGAATTAAACTATCAAATATTCTTCAGGGTGATGCAAGCTTTGAAGAAATCATTATTAATCCACTAGATTGGTATAAAGAAAATAATATTCAGCTGTTTACAGGTGAATCAGTAAACAAAATTGATACAGAAAGAAAGTTTGTCACAACAGACCAAGGGCGAGAGGTAGAGTATGATGACTTAATCATTGCAACAGGATCGAACTCTTTCATCCTCCCAATCCCAGGTGCGGACAAAATGGGCGTTACCGGTTTTCGTGATATAAATGATTGTGAAATGATGATCAAGTCAGCAGAAGAATATAAAAAGGCAGTAGTAATTGGCGGTGGACTTCTTGGTCTTGAAGCAGCTAGAGGATTACTAAACCTTGGCATGAAGGTTGATGTAGTACACTTAATGCCGAGTTTAATGGAGCGTCAGTTGGATCCAATTGCCTCCTCTTTATTAAAAGCAGAGCTGGAATCGCAGGGTATGAGATTCTTAATGGAAAACGAAACGGTTGAAATTATCGGTGATGAGCGCGTTGCTGGTCTTCGTTTTAAAGATGGGTCTTTTGCAAGAGCAGATCTTGTAGTAATGGCAATTGGGATTAAGTCGAATACAAGTGTGGCAAGAGACAGCGGGATATATGTAAATCGTGGAATTGTAGTAAATGACTTTATGGAAACAAGTGCACCGAATGTGTATGCAGTGGGAGAGTGTGCCGAACATAGAGAGATTGTTTATGGGCTGGTTGCACCATTATACGAGCAAGGGAAAGTGCTTGCCGAAAGAATATGCGGAAAAGAAGCAGCGCCATATGAAGGCTCAGTTACTGGAACGCAGCTTAAAATTGCTGGAGTGGACCTTTACTCAGCAGGAGAAATTTTTGAAGATGGAACAACCAAATCGATTATGGTTTACAACGAATTTGAAGGTATCTATAAAAGGGTATTAATTCGGGATAACAGGGTCGTTGGGATTGTTCTCTATGGTGATACAAAAGATAGTACAAGGCTGTTCCGGATGTTATCTAAAAAGGAAGATATCACGGGGGTTTCCATTTTCGAATCTCAATGCAGTGCTGAAGGCGGAGGCGGCGACATTGCCTCCATGCCAAATGATGAATTGGTATGCGGCTGTAATGGTGTTACGAAGGGCGCAATCGTTGAGGCAATCAAAACGCAGGGGCTGACCACTCTCGACCAAGTTAGTCATTGTACTAATGCCGGCCGATCTTGCGGACGCTGTAAACCGATGGTGAATGATATTCTTGCCTATACACTAGGTGACCAATTTGATGCAGCAGCAGCACAAAAAACTAGTATTTGTGGTTGTACAACCATCAGCCGTGAGGAATTAATTGCTGAAATCAAAGAGAAGGGTCTCTCAAGTGTTAAAGAAGTGATGAACGTTCTTGAGTGGAATAATGAGGAAGGGTGTACAAAATGCCGTCCTGCGATTAACTACTACCTTGGTATGATTCACATGGATGAATACAAGGATGATCGTGATTCCCGTCTTGTTAATGAGAAAATGCATGCAAATATTCAGAAGGATGGAACATACTCTGTCGTTCCTAGAATGTATGGCGGTGTAACAACGGCAGCTGATTTGAAAAAAATCGCTGAGGTTGCTGAAAAATATGAAGTGCCTTTAGTAAAATTAACCGGCGGACAGCGTATTGGTTTGTTTGGAGTAAAAAAAGAGGACCTGCCTAGCATGTGGAAAGAGCTTGATATGCCATCTGGCTATGCATATGGAAAAACACTTCGTACGGTCAAAACATGTGTAGGAGCGCAATTCTGCAGATATGGCACACAGGATTCCATGTCACTTGGAATTGAACTTGAGAAGAAATTTGAACGTCTTGATACGCCGCATAAAGTAAAAATGGGTGTGTCTGCCTGCCCAAGAAACTGCTCTGAAGCAGGAATTAAGGATATTGGCTTTGTCGGGATTGATGGCGGATGGGAAATTTATATTGCCGGTAATGGCGGTGTCGATCTTCGTGCAGGTGACCTGTTAGCTACCGTGAAAACAGAGGCTGAGGTAATGGAGATGACGGGTGCTTATCTGCAATATTACCGTGAAAATGCGAATTACCTAGAGAGGACTTCTAAATGGGTTGAACGCGTTGGATTAGAGCATGTAAAAGAAGTCTTAGCTAATGAAGAAACTAGAAAAGCACTAAATGAGCGTATGGACCAAACGTTAAAGAAATATATTGAGCCTTGGAATGAAGCAATCGAAAGTGAAAGTATCAAAGATAAATATTATGCAGTACACACTGTCAAGGCTGGAGAGTGATAATAAATGATTACAACTAAAACTATGACACTAGCGGCAAATTATTCTGACCTCCCAGTACGGGCTGGTTACGCTGTTAACATCAATGATATTGAAATAGCTTTATTTAAAGTAACCAATGGTAGAGTTTATGCTATTGAAAATCATAGTCCACATCCAAAAGGCGGCGTGTTAACAGAAGGCCTTGTGAGTGGAGAATATGTATACTGTCCTGTTTATGATTGGAAAATCTCGTTAGTTGACGGTAAAGTTCAAGCACCGGATACAGGTCAAGTGAAGACATTTCAGGTGGAAGTAGAAGGAGATAACGTTTATATTATTATATAAAGAGTTTGGAAGGATGGCTGCAGGATGAAAACAGGTAAAGTATTTTTAGTAGGAGCAGGGCCGGGAGACGTACGATTAATCACCGTAAAGGGATTGGAGGCAATCCAGCAGGCAGAAGTTATTTTATATGACCGGCTTGCCAACCCTAAGCTTTTGGAATTTGCTCCGGTTGATTGCGAGCTGATTTATTGCGGCAAATTACCTGACCGCCATATTCTGCGACAGGAGAATATCAATGAGCTGTTAGTAGAAAAGGCATTAGAGGGTAAAGTAGTCGTTCGGTTAAAAGGCGGCGACCCTGGTGTTTTTGGCCGTGTTGGTGAAGAAGCGGCAGCCCTTGCCCGCTATAATATACCTTTTGAAATCGTTCCTGGTATTTCATCGGGGATTGCAGCCCCCCTTTATGCAGGAATACCTGTTACTCATCGTGAGCATGCTGAATCGTTTGCGGTTGTAACGGCTCATGATAAATCGAAGGATGGCAAGCCAATGCTTGACTGGGAAGGACTTGTCCGCGGTGTTGATACGATTGCTTTTTACATGGGGGTAGGAAACCTGCCATTTATCTGTGAAAATCTGATTTCACACGGTAAACCTACAAGCACTCCTGTGATCCTGATTCAATGGGGCACATTTGGCCGTCAGAAAACATTGCAGGGTACCTTGGAAGATATTTCAGAAAAGGTCCTTGCTGCTAAGTTTAGCAATCCGTCAATCATACTCGTGGGAGAGGTCATCTCCCTTCGTGAAAAAATCAGCTGGTTTGAAAAAATGCCATTGTACGGACGTCAAATATTACTTGCCCGTACGAGTGAAAGTGTTAGCGGCCTTGCAAAGGAATTAATAGAAAAAGGCGCCGATGTCATTGAATTTCCAAAATGGAAAAGGACAATTTTGCCTGTTAAGGTGGAAAAGGCAGCAGACTACGATAAAATAATCTTCTCCTCCCCCGAAAGCGTCGGTGAATTTTTCGATGCTCTTATTGAAAAGGAAATCGATATTCGAAAAATAAAGGCTGATTTTTATGGGTGTTCTAGCAAATCTATTAAGGCTTTAAAGGAACGTGGATTTATTGCTGAACATATCGAAGACATGCCCCAGGAAGGAAGCTTACTCGTTGTTGGAGATGCAGGCAGCCATAAAGTTGAAAATGCTGACTTTATGGTTACGAGTAAAAAAGAGCTGGATACTCAGTTCCTTCCAATTTTTCAACGAATGCTGGAGGAAGGTAATGTGAATACGATGGTGTTTCCAAGCGCAGCCTCTGTTGGAGTATTTATTGATAGCTTGAAAAAATGCAGTATTGACGTTTACACCCTTTTAAAAAATGTGCAAGTAGTGTGTATGGGAAAGCATACAAAGGCAGCTGTTGAAGCGTCGGGCCTAATGGCGGATGCTGTCCCGAAGTCTGCAACTAGAGAAGCTTTGGTTGAACACTTAGTTCAATGTCCAGCTGCTAAGGAAAGGCAGGGTTAAGGCTTGAATTCGAATTACCCGATTATGTTAAGGCTCGAGGGGAAAAGAGTAGTGGTTGCAGGCGGCGGTAAGGTTGCGGAGCGGAAAGTTACCGGACTGCTTGGTACTGGAGCAAGTATCATCGTGATTAGTCCCAATGCTACAGAAAATCTAAAAGGGCTGGCTGAAAATGGAATGATACAGTGGATTGAAAAATCATTTGATAAAGAAGACATTGAAGGTGCGTTTTTAATTTATGCAGCCACGAACGATGTTGAGTTGAACCAGTATGTAAAAGCGGCAGCTAGTGACCAACAGCTTGTAACTATTGCGGATGACCCGGAAGGATCGGATTTTCATGTTCCCTCACATATTGTGCAAGGACGATTGAGTATTGCAGTATCGACAGGTGGAGCATCACCAACACTTGCAAGGAAAATTCGAGAGCAGCTAGGATCCCAATTTGATGAACGGTATGAGGATTACTTAGAATTTCTATATTTGGCCAGAAAACGAGTATTGAAAGAAGTGAACGACCCTTCTAGAAAAAGAAAAATATTAGCAGCAATCGCAAGTGACGAGTTTCTGAACAGTAACGATCGGGAAGCTGACTTTTTACGATTATTGCTATAAAAAGAAATGACGTGTGAATTTTACACGCCATTTCTTTTTTTTGGTGTTACAAATTAATAAGATCATTATCGTACTCTTCTAATTGTTCTTGTAAGTTTACTATGTAATTCATCATCGCGATTCTCACGATAGAAGGATAATATCGACTATTAAGCTCCAGCTCACATTCCTCTAAATCCATCTTTTTTACAGCAATAATTTTATTTAATTCATCTATACTCATTGCTATTCACCCCTACTATCAAAAAAGTCATTTTTCCCCACTCTCCTAATCTATTTTTATATTAGTAAGCATAGACAACTTTTTCATAGTTTATACACATCATTTATTGTATAAAAAGAACACAAACGGGCTAAAAAGAAAGGTAAAAAGTAATCGAGGTTGAAAAGATGAACGAGAAAATAATCCATAGTTATCAAATCCTAGATCAATTACGTTTGCCTCATGGTTTGTATTTAGCGTCTTCATCACAGGACTATCAATATGTATGGCTCCGAGATTCATTTTATATGTCGCTGCCTTATTTGGAGCAAAACAATCACATTTATGAAATGACCTATCATCGGATTCTGGACTTATTTAGAGAATACGAATGGAAGTTGGATATCCATACTGTTCAAAAGCCGAGGGAGCAATGGGAATACATCCATTCAAGGTATTCTGCCTCTGAAGTAAAGGAAATAAACTCCCCATGGGGACATGCTCAGCATGATGCGATTGGAGCGATACTATGGGGGATTGGAATGGGTCAAAAAAAGGGAAAACGAATAATAAGAGATGCAAAGGATCATGAAATTGTTCAGAAGCTGGTTGGCTACTTAGGCTGTGTGGAGTACTGGGAAGATGCAGATAATGGAATGTGGGAAGAATGGAGAGAGGTTCATTCAAGTTCTGTCGGTGCATGTATCGCAGGTCTTCAGGCAGTAAAAGATATTGTGTTTGTCCAAGGTGAATGGATCACAAATGGTTATCAGACACTAACAAACTTATTCCCACATGAAAGCAGCGATCGTCCCTACGATTTAGCTCAATTGAGTTTGATTTTTCCTTATAAGGTCTTGTTAGGAGAAGAAGCGAAAGTAGTTGTGGAACAAGTCGAAACAAACCTTTTACGCGAACGCGGGGTAATACGCTACAAAGGAGATTCGTATTATTCTACGGTCGAACATGAAGGGAGACATCATGATTTATCGTTTTACTATGGAACAGAGGCGGAGTGGACATTCGGACTCCCATGGTTAGCGTTGTGCCATTTAGAATTGGGTAATGTTGAAAAAGCAAATCATTATATAAAACTGACTGAAGGCGTGATGCTGAGTGATGGGAGCCTTCCAGAGCTGTATTTTGCTCAATCTGAAAAGTATAATTCCAATACTCCATTAGGATGGGGGAGTGCGCTGTATATCTTAGCGAAAGAGCGTTATGAAAGATTAATGTAATTGGGAGAGGCTGCTCTGGAGGAATCCAACAGCCTCTTTTTTTAGGGGGAAATAGGACTTTAGGATTATTTTACCTATTTTTATAAAATTTTCTGAAAACTAGTTCCATTTTTTAAATACGTGTTATATAATACAACACATGGAACGTTGCTGTATTATAACAAAGAGGTGATGGAGTTCATGTCGACGCAAACGACAGATATTGAAGTAGCAGGTGTCAAAAAAGCGCACTACGATGAGATTCTAACAAAGGAAGCGCTGAAATTTATTGAGGAACTGGAGCAAAGATTTGGAGCAAGGCGAATTGAACTGTTACAGTACAGGCAAAAGCGACAAGAGGAAATGAATAACGGAAAGCTTCCAGATTTCCTTCCTGAAACAAAGCATATCCGTAATGGAAGCTGGACAATTGCTCCATTGCCTAAAGATCTTCAGGATCGCCGCGTAGAGATTACGGGACCAACAGACAGAAAGATGGTCATCAATGCCCTAAATTCGGGTGCAAAGGTTTTTATGGCGGATTGTGAAGATGCTACTTCACCAACCTGGGAAAACATCGTCGAAGGACAAATCAACTTAAGAGATGCAGTGAATCGGACGATTTCCTATGAAAATCAAAAGGGTAAAAAATATGCACTGAATGAGGAAACAGCAGTCTTGCTTGTAAGGCCGCGCGGACTTCATTTAGAAGAAAAACATGTGCTGCTTAATGGCAAGCCTATTTCAGGGAGCTTCTTTGATTTTGGAATGTACTTTTTCCATAATGTGAAAAATCTGCTGGCTAAAGGAACAGGTCCTTACTTCTACCTGCCAAAGCTAGAAAGCCATTTAGAAGCCCGGCTTTGGAATGATGTGTTTATTTTTTCGCAAAATAAGCTAGGAATTGCTCAAGGAACCATTAAAGCAACTGTCTTACTTGAAACCATTATGGCTGCATTTGAAATGAATGAAATACTTTTTGAATTGAAGGAGCATTCAGCGGGCTTGAACTGTGGCAGGTGGGATTACATCTTTAGTTACTTAAAGAAACTGCGAAACCATGAAAGTATCATTCTTCCGGATCGAGCACAGGTAACGATGACTGCACCATTTATGCGTTCCTATTCATTGCTTACGATTCAAACATGTCACCGCCGGAAAGCACCGGCAATCGGAGGGATGGCGGCACAAATACCAATTCGCGACAATCCACAAGCTAATGAGGAAGCATTTGCGAAGGTTCGGGCTGACAAAGAACGTGAAGCTTATGATGGTCATGATGGAACATGGGTAGCACACCCTGGGCTTGTAGCGGTGGCTTTAGAAGTATTTGATAGAGAAATGCCAGTAGCCAATCAGATTCATACAAACAAACAGCAAAAAGTTACGATAACAGCAAGTGATTTGCTAGAAACACCAGGCGGTAAGATTACCGAAGAAGGTGTCCGCGTTAATATCAATGTCGGGATTCAATACATTGCTTCTTGGCTTTCTGGGAGAGGCGCAGCACCTATCCATAACTTAATGGAGGATGCGGCGACGGCTGAAATCTCAAGGGCTCAGTTATGGCAGTGGATCCGCCACCCAAAAGGGATACTTGAGGATGGCAGAAAAATAACGGCACCCTTATATGATCAGTTAAAGGCTGAAGAATTAGAAAAGATAAAGGCTGAGATTGGTTTGCCTGCCTATGAGAATGGTCGTTTCACTGAAGCAGTAGAGCTGTTTGACAGCTTAATCTTAAATGATGAATTTGTAGATTTTCTGACCCTGCCTGGGTATAAGCTTTTATAAAAAATATTAATAGATTAATAGGAGGAAATTTAAAATGACGAATTCAAGAGCGAAGGCATTACAAGAAAGCTGGGAAATGGATAAACGTTGGAATGGAATTACTAGACCATATACAGCAGAGGATGTTATCGAGCTACGAGGTTCGGTTGATATTGAGCATACATTAGCTAGACGAGGAGCAGAAAAGCTTTGGAAGCAGTTAAATGAAGAAGATTATATTAATGCACTAGGTGCTCTAACAGGAAATCAGGCTGTTCAGCAGGTAAAAGCAGGATTAAAAGCGATTTATCTAAGTGGATGGCAGGTTGCAGCCGATGCCAATCTATCTGGAAATATGTATCCAGACCAAAGCTTATATCCAGCAAACAGTGTACCAAGTGTCGTAAAACGAATTAATCAAGCACTTCAGCGCGCTGATCAGATCACTCATTCAGAAGGAGACAATTCCATTGATTGGTTTGTTCCGATTGTGGCGGATGCAGAAGCAGGCTTTGGCGGACAGTTGAACTGTTTTGAATTAATGAAGGGAATGATTGAAGCAGGTGCAGCAGGAGTTCACTTTGAAGATCAGCTTTCCTCTGAGAAGAAATGCGGTCACTTAGGCGGTAAAGTGCTGCTTCCAACTCAAACAGCGGTTCGGAACTTAATAGCTGCTCGTTTAGCTGCAGATGTTATGGGTACACCAACGTTACTAGTGGCACGGACAGATGCGAATGCTGCTGATTTAATTACAAGTGATATTGATATGAACGATGCACCATTCATCACTGGAGAGCGGACAGCTGAAGGCTTTTTCCGAACTAAAGCAGGACTTGATCAGGCAATTGCCCGCGGTTTAGCTTATGCTCCATATGCAGATTTAATTTGGTGTGAAACATCTGAGCCAAATATTGAGGAAGCAAGACGTTTTGCAGAAGCCATTCATGAAAAATTCCCTGGCAAAATGCTTGCCTACAACTGTTCACCATCGTTCAACTGGAAAAAGAAACTTGATCAAAATACGATTGCAAAATTCCAGCAGGAGCTTGGGAAAATGGGATACAAGTTCCAATTCGTTACACTTGCAGGCTTCCATGCATTGAACCACAGCATGTTTGAACTAGCTCGCGGCTACAAAGAGCGCGGCATGGCGGCATACTCCGAATTGCAGCAAGCTGAGTTCGACAGTGAGCAATACGGCTACACAGCAACCAGACACCAGCGTGAAGTAGGAACAGGCTACTTTGACCAAGTATCTATGGTCATCACAGGCGGAACATCATCTACAACAGCGTTGAAAGGATCAACCGAGGAAGAGCAATTTACAAATTAATCTCTTACGGCGAATCCCCTTCTCAATATTTGAGAGGGGGATTTTTTGGTTAGGATTGGAGGGAGGAAATACTTGCGGATGGCGGAAAATACTTGCGGATAGCTTGAAATACTCTCGGTTAACAGAAATAACTCTCGGATGACGGAAAACACTCTCGGATGACAGAAAACACTCTCGTATAACAGAAAACACTCTCGGATGACGGAAAACACTCTCGGATGACAGAAAACACTCTCGGATAACAGAAAATAACTCTCGGATGACAGAAAACACTCTCGGATAGCAGTAATTAACTCTCGGATAACAAGAAATACTCTCGGATAGCTATGACTTTTTTGGAAATGAACATTTTTTAGGGTATTATCATACATAATAGTAGCCCTTTTAATGGAGTTGATCTGATTTGAAAAAGCCGAACGTTGAGGAGGTTCTTCAACAAGGAATACATGGAGCTTTGGAAACGAAGCCAGATGAAAGGCGGAAATTTTTAGGTACCTTACGGGAACGCACCATTCTTGCTCTAAAGAAAAACCAAGTGACAGAAGCGACGATTTATCCTCAAGTGGAGAGAGAAATGAAAAAAAATCCTCAGGTTAATCTCTACTTAAACGGCAATATCGAGTACGCTGCATTATCCAAATATGTAAAATTAGCGGCCAAACATAATATCGAGCATAAAATCGTAACCAACAAGGAACATGATACAGAAATTGGCTTATTGCTTGCGATGGACCATGCAATTGATAAGGAAGAGATATATATCACCCAAAAAGAAGTCAGTCAGCTTGCCCCCCCGAAGAGCAAAGGTCTTTTTGCGAAACTCTTTAAGAGATAAAGTACACAAAAAGCAGTCTAGTGACTGCTTTTTGTTATGGGTCAGGTTCATAAGGAGGAGGTACTTTGACCTATATTTGGATATAACTGGAACTGTATAAAAAATTGGACTATTATATTGATAAGGTAAATTATCATTTAGGTCGATTTAAATAAGGGGGAAGAAAAAGTTAACTCATAATGGGTACGAAAAGAAAACTGGTCAGGTAGGAAATACGTATAATTTTACTCGTATTTTTTACTAGAGATTACTAGAATACAAACATCTGGCCAATATCTAGGAGGAGAAGGTTATGAGAAGATGGACTGTTCTTTTATTCGTAATGGTATTAATGCTTACACTTGCAGGCTGCAAATACCCTACATTAGAAAAAGCGATTGCAGAAACAATCCCTTTTGAAGTTCAGGATGTTTTGTACAAGACAAAAAATGATGGGATGACGATTGTTCTATACTCAACCAAAGCAGAAGGGGAAGAAGTTAAACATATTAAAGAACCTGTGCTGGGGGTTTCTTTCTTTGAAGGGAACGATGAAGAAGGATGGAAAAATGACGGTCCCAATGGCTGGGAGCATGCTGAGAGCGAAACCTATTCCATTTATCATGAGAATTACACCAAGTATGGTGATAAAGGGGAAATTCTTAAAGATATCTACGTTGTATTTGGAGAAATCAAAAATGAGAATATCGACTCTATTGAATTCGCCAATAAGGATAGTGAAGAGTATAAAAAAGCAAAAATGATTGAGAAAGATGGAAAACGGTACTATGTGGGAATAGGCATCTCCCCGCAGGTTAGAGCATTAAATAGTAATGGAGAGGTTATACCACAGCAATAATCAGTACATAATCGGGGGATGGTAATGTTCTCAAATAAAACGATGTTGATGTCTTCAATCATTTTATCAATAGGGATTATTGTGGGAGGGTCTCTTATCTCCTCGAAATCAACACCTGTAAGTGATTCTATAAGTAAAACAGAAATAGAGGATACTATATTTATAGATAGTAAAGAAGCCTCTAAGCTTTTAGGAATAACGGAAAAGGAGCTGCTCAGGATCATTACAGAAGAAAAAAGAATGCTTGAAACAACAGGTTCCTATGATGGGGAAATGATTCCGTATGTAATGATTGAAACAAAGCGTTATTTTGAAAGAACAAAGTTATTAATCTGGGCTCAGGAGTCCGCTGCACTACATAAGGAATACTAGCAATAAGACAGGAGCGATTGCTCCTTTTTTTTGTGGCTGTTAATCTAAAAGTACTTAATCTGTCTATACTAGTGAAGGAATCATTGCGGTGAAGCGGAAAAGTTTGGTATTATCAATAGTAAATTAACTACGACAAAAGGGATTGGGGGTAATAAAAAATGACACGAATCTCAAACGAGCAAGTTAAGCATGTAGCAAATTTGGCTAGATTAGCAATCACAGATGTAGAAGCGGAAAAGTTCACCAAGCAGCTGGATGCGATTATTACATTTGCGGAACAGTTAAATGAATTAGATACAGAGAACGTTGAACCAACCTATCATGTGCTGGATATGAAAAATGTTTTCCGTGAGGACATCAAGCAAGCGGGATTGCCGCGTGAAGAAGTCTTAAAAAATGCGCCAGAACATCAGGATGGACAAATTAAGGTTCCAGCAATCATTGGGGAGTAAGAAAAGCCTAAGCGCTTAGGCTGCTTTCGCTAGACAAGGGAGGAAAGAAAGTGAGTTTATTTGATTATAAAGTTTCAGATCTCCACGAACTATTACATAAAAAAGAAATCAAAGTTGCTGATCTTGTGGATGAGTCGTACAAACGAATTGCTCAGGTAGATAACAAGGTTCAGGCATTTTTAACCTTAGATGAAGAAAAAGCTCGGCAAACAGCGAACACTCTGGATGAAAAGCTGACTGCTGATTCCAGCACAGGTTTATTATTTGGGATGCCAATCGGAATTAAAGATAACATTGTCACGAAAGATCTTCGGACAACATGTGCTAGTAAGATACTAGAAAATTTTAACCCAATTTATGATGCAACGGTTGTTCAGAAGCTGCAGCAGCAAGAAACCGTTACGATTGGAAAGTTAAATATGGATGAGTTTGCAATGGGATCTTCAAACGAAAACTCCTATTATCAAAAGACGCGTAATCCATGGGATCTAGAGAGAGTACCAGGCGGTTCTTCAGGCGGTTCAGCGGCATCAGTTGCTGCAGGTGAAGTATTGTTTTCTCTTGGTTCAGATACAGGGGGATCGATCAGGCAGCCAGCTGCCTTTTGCGGAGTGGTAGGGTTAAAGCCGACTTACGGCCGTGTGTCCCGCTTCGGGCTTGTTGCATTTGCGTCTTCCCTTGACCAAATTGGACCTATAACAAGAAGTGTTGAAGACAATGCGTATCTTCTGCAAGCGATATCCGGATTAGATCAGATGGACTCCACATCAGCGAATATAGATGTACCAAATTTCGTCTCTGCACTAACCGGGGATGTAAAAGGGTTAAAGATTGCAGTACCTAAAGAGTACCTTGGTGAGGGCGTGGACGAAAGTGTCCGCCAGTCTGTGCTGGAGGCATTAAAGGTGCTTGAAAAACAAGGAGCCGCATGGGAAGAGGTTTCTCTGCCTCATTCTAAATATGCTTTAGCAGCTTATTATTTGCTGTCTTCTTCAGAAGCCTCTGCCAATCTAGCACGATTTGATGGTGTTCGCTATGGCTATCGGACACCAAATGCTGAAAATTTACTTGAGTTATATAAGAATTCCAGATCTGAGGGATTTGGTGATGAGGTAAAACGCAGAATCATGCTGGGTACCTTTGCCTTGAGTTCTGGTTACTATGATGCTTATTACAAAAAAGCACAGCAGGTACGTACGTTAATTAAGAAGGACTTTGAAAATGTTTTTGAAAAATATGATGTCATCGTTGGTCCAACGACTCCAACGCGAGCGTTTAAAATCGGTGAAAATATTGATAATCCATTAACGATGTATGCGAACGATATTTTGACGATTCCCGTCAACCTAGCTGGCGTGCCAGCCATATCAGTCCCTTGTGGATTAGATAATGGAATGCCGCTGGGGTTACAAATTATTGGCAAACACTTTGATGAAGAAACCATTTACAGAGTCGCACATGTTTATGAACAAGCAACAGATTACCATAAACAAAAGCCAGGAATATAGGGGGTGAAAACAATGGAATTTGAAACAGTGATTGGACTTGAAGTGCATGTAGAGTTAAAGACAGATTCGAAAATCTTTTCAGCAAGCCCAAACCATTTTGGGTCGGAGCCAAATACGAATACAAGTGTAATTGATCTTGGCTATCCCGGGGTGCTGCCTGTTCTAAATAAAAAGGCAGTAGAATACGGAATGAAGGCGGCAATGGCCTTGAATTGCCAGGTGGCCTCTCATACAAAATTTGACCGTAAGAACTACTTTTATCCAGATAATCCGAAGGCATATCAGATATCCCAATTTGATAAACCGATTGGGGAGCATGGCTGGATTGAGATTGAGGTTAATGGCTACACAAAAAGGATAGGTATTACGAGGATTCATCTAGAAGAGGATGCAGGGAAATTAAGCCATGGCAATGGTTATTCTCTAGTGGATTATAACCGCCAGGGCACCCCGCTTGTAGAAATTGTATCTGAGCCGGATATCCGAACTCCTGATGAAGCATATGCTTATCTTGAAAAATTAAAATCAATTATCCAGTACACTGGAGTATCTGATTGTAAAATGGAAGAGGGCTCACTACGCTGTGATGCTAATATTTCCATTCGCCCAGTGGGACAGGAAGAGTTTGGAACGAAAACAGAATTGAAGAACTTAAACTCTTTTAACTTCGTCCGTAAAGGTCTGGAATTTGAAGAGAAGCGTCAGCGTGAGGTTATCACAAGCGGCGGGAAAATTGATCAGGAGACGCGCAGATTTGATGAAGCAACCGGTGCTACATTGCTAATGCGCGTTAAAGAAGGATCGGATGATTATCGATACTTCCCTGAACCAGACCTGCTTGATATCTTTATCGATGAGGGATGGAAGGCCGCAATTGCTGCTGAGATTCCTGAACTTCCGGACCAGCGCCAAAAGCGTTATGTAGAGGAGCTGGGATTACCTGTTTATGATGCTAAAGTATTAACAGTAACGAAAGAAATGGCAGATTTCTTTGAAGGAACTGTGGCAGCAGGTGCAGAGGCGAAACTCGCTTCTAACTGGATCATGGGAGATGTTTCGGCTTACCTGAATGCTGAGGGAAAAGAGCTTCACCAAATAGCTTTAACTCCTGAAGGCCTAGCCAGCATGATTAAGCTTATCGAGAACGGAACAATTTCTTCAAAAATTGCTAAGACTGTTTTTAAAGAACTGATTGAAAACGGCGGCGATGCAGAAGCTATAGTGAAAGAAAAAGGTCTTGTTCAAATTTCCGATGAAGGAACACTGCTTAAGATAATTTCTGAGGTACTTGATGCTAATCCACAATCGATTGAGGACTTTAAAAATGGTAAAAATAAGGCAGTAGGTTTCCTCGTTGGGCAGCTAATGAAGGCTACAAAGGGACAGGCGAATCCACAAATGGTCAATCAATTATTGCAGCAGGAATTGGGCAAGCGATAAAAATACGAAGCTGGCAGAATTCATACTGCCAGTTTTTTTGTCGTAAAAAAATCGACAAATATTTTTGAAGATTTCCCAGGAAAACGCATAAATATACGGGTTTAATTAAAACTAATCAAACGTTTGATTAGTCGACATAATTCAACCCTATTTTCTTCTGAAAGCTTTTAATAATAAGGGGTGAGGTACTTTTTAATCAAACGTTTGATTAGTAATTACGCTGGGGATTATTGTCGGGTGGTTACTGATTACTTGCCAAGAATGATAATGTAATGGATTCAGACCGATAAATCGACAATAAGTTTACTAGGATTTGAACAAAAAGCCTTTCGTTTAAGCATTTCATCGCTATTTAATCAAATGATTGGTTAAATGACATAATTCTACCGTTTTTAAAAGTAAAAAGCTTTAGTATTAAGGGTAGGATCAAAACTAATCAAACGTTTGATTAGCAAGTAAAAGGAGAACCTTGTCAGTCAGAAAGATAAAAAATACCCGGGTTTTGATATCCAGGCATTTCTGAAAAACTCTATTCCTTTTTTAATAGGCTTACACTTTCATTAAATTCCTTTTCAATGGCATCATTTTTCCTATACGTAATTATGCTGATGATATAAGAAACGATTAAGTTAAAAACGAAACCAGGTACGATTTCATAAAGAGTTTCACCAAGTCCAACGTTTTTCCAAACAATAACGGTTATAGCACCCACAATCATACCGGATAGAGCACCCCAGTTGGTCATCTTCTTCCAGAACAAGCTAAGAATAATAATTGGACCAAAGGCAGCTCCGAAGCCTGCCCATGCATATGCTACAAGGTCTAGGATGGTGTTGTTTTGATCAAGAGCAAGGATGGCAGCAACAACTGCTACCAAAAGAACAGCCATTCTTCCTAAAAAGACTAGTTGTTTGTCGGATGCCTTTTTGTTCATGATTACTTTATATAAGTCTTCAACTAATGCACTCGATGTAACGATTAATTGTGATGAAATAGTACTCATAATGGCTGCAAGAATGGCTGCTAAAGCAAATCCAGCAAATAAGGGATGGAATAGAATCTGACTTAGTTCAATAAATACCGCCTCTGGGTTCTCTAATTTATGTTGTGGATTATTATGGAAGTAAGCTATACCAATGAATCCAGTAAAGATGGTACCTATTAGCGAGAATATCATCCAGCCCATACCAATGCGGCGGGCACTTTTTGTTTCTTTTATCGTTGTAATGGCCATGAAACGTACAATGATATGCGGCTGACCAAAATAACCAAGTCCCCAAGCCATAGCAGAAATTATCCCTAAAGTTGTTGTTCCTTTAAAGAAATCAAGATATGTTGGATCAATAGCACGAATCGTGTCAAACGTTTCTGCAGGACCACCTACTGCAAAGATTCCATTGCGGGAATAAGAAGCAGGGCAATCAACATCATTAATCCTTGAATAAAGTCGGTGTAACTAACGGCAAGAAACCCGCCAAATAATGTGTAAGCAATGGTAACACCACCGACAATTAAAAGTCCTGTAAGGTAGCTTGTTCCAAAGGAACTTTCAAAAAAGACTGCTCCAGATACTAAACCTGAGGAAACATAGAAAGTAAAGAAGATTAGAATAACGATACCAGATACAATCCGTAGGAGTTTGGTGTTGTCTTTAAAACGGTTTTCTAGGAAACTTGGAATCGTAATTGAATCGTTGGCAACCTGAGTATAGGAGCGAAGGCGAGGTGCAATTAATAACCAATTAAGATATGCTCCAATTGTTAAACCAATTGCAATCCATGCATCTGCTAAACCAGTTACATAAATTCCTCCTGGTAAACCCATTAATAGCCACCCGCTCATATCAGCGGCTCCAGCACTTAATGCAGTTACAGCAGGTCCTAAAGACCTGCCTCCAAGCATATAGTCTGTTAGATTTCTAGTCTTTCGATAAGAATACCATCCGATAAAAAGCATCATCGCAAGGTAAATACCAATGGATACAAGCTGTAGTGTTTCATTGGACATCCTTTTGCCCCCTTAGTTATGTTAGGAATAAATTAAAATAATATTTTATATATATAAAATATTCTAGCAACTAGGTATAACTATATCTACTACTATTTTTTTACTTTTTTAAAATAGGTTAAAATGCTCTTGGAATAGTAGTACAAAAGGTAGAAATCCTTTCATTTGTAACTAAGAATTGAAAGGGCTATGATAAAAGAAATAGAAGGGAGTGTTTAATTTGGAATTAAATTCTTGGTTTCAAAAGGGTTTAACGAAAGATGAGTACATAAGCTCAATGACTCGAAATAAAGAAGAAATGACTTCTATTTATGATCGCTTTGAGTTAACACAAGGTGATAAAAAGAAACTTGAAGCAATCCAGTCCAAAAAATTAAGAGCTATTGTTCTTACGGAGGATTGGTGTGGTGACGCCATGCTAAATAACCCGGTGTTACTAAAAGTGGCTGAAGCAGCCAATATAGAGGTTCGTTTTGTATTAAGGGATCAAAACCTTGAGTTAATGGACCAATATTTAACGAATGGTACCTCAAGAGCGATTCCGATCTTTATTTTCATTGATCAAGATGGTAATGAAGTGGGAGTTTGGGGACCGCGTGCACCAGAAATGCAAGCTCTTGTAGAAAAGGGCCGTGCAGAACTGCCTGATAAGGAAGCTCCTGATTTCCAAGAGAAGCAAATGGCATTATACAAAACTCTTGGGGCATCTTATCAGAATGATTCATCTATTTGGCAAACAGTAGCCAACAGTATTATGACAGCCATCTTGTAAAAATAAAGAATCCCTGACAGCAGCCAGGGATTCTTTTTACATTTTAAAATTACTGTTTTTTGGGGGAATACGGTCATTGATAAGATTCTTATCATTAAATTTCGGTTCAATTCCTAAGATGAGATTACGAATATTAGAGCGGTGAAGATAAATTAGAAATAAAGTGAAAAATAAAAAGATAAGTTCAAAATCGACTTCAGAAGAAAAGTAAGAATAAATCAAAAGGCTGAGCCCAACCGAAATAGAGCCCAAAAATACATACTTTGATAAATAGATCACTAAGAAAAACGTTACATAAGCAATTAAAGCCAGCGGGAAATTTGCTACTGCTAAAGTTCCAGCAGTTGTTGCGATGGCTTTTCCACCGCGGAAGCCGGCAAAAATAGGGAAGCAGTGTCCTACTACCGCTAAAAGACCAAAGTAAAGTGGTTCAACATCAAGGTTGAAGTATAAAGGCAGGTAAGCAGCAAGTGCCCCCTTACCAATATCAACAAGGACCACGATAATGGCAGATCCTTTTCCAAGAACCCTTAACGTGTTGGTGGCACCCGGATTTTTACTTCCATGGTCGCGAATATCAACTCCGAATACCAGCTTGCCCACAATCAGCGCAGTCGGAATGCTTCCAATCAAATAGGAGGAAAGCAGTAACAACCAAAGCATATCATCATTCCTTTGTCAGAGTATCTTCTATAACAATAGCATTTTACCATAATACAATGGTATGATTTTAATGATTCCTTAAAAAGGAAATATAAAAGGAGCGACCGACATGGGACAGATAGATTTTGGTCAAGTTGCTAAAAGTTATGCGAAAGCGAGAGAAGATATTCCCGTAAGTTTAATGGATAGTCTATTCATCCGCGGAATTTCTTTGGATGGGAAAAAAGTTGCAGATATTGGCTGTGGTACAGGAGCCTTATCAAGAAAGATGGCAATGAGGAAAGCAGATGTCATAGGAGTGGATCCTTCGGCGGAGTTACTCCAGCTTGCCATAGATTTTAATAAGACAAGAAACTATAGTATTCCATATGTGCAAGGCTTTTCTGAAAATACGGGTTTATTAGATTCCCAGTTTGATTTGGTAACAGTTATGCGTGCTTGGCATTGGTTTGACCGCGAAAAGGCGATTATAGAAACAAAACGAATATTAAGAGAAAAGGGAACATTAATCGTTATTGATTCTGGCTTTCTTGCTGGTTCAGAAGTAGTTGAGAAGACATTTGAAGTATTATCTAAATATGTTAGCGGCGGATTAAAACCTGCTGGCTCAAAGGCGGATTCTATGCAGAGAATTAACGGCTTTCCGATTGAATGGTTTGCTGAATGGCAGAAGAATGGTTTTGGATTGAGTGACTTTTATAAACTTAACTACAGTGTTACCTTTTCAAAGCAGGATTGGATAGAGAGAATGGAATCGGTCTCCTGGCTTGCAGGATTACAAGAGGGTGTTAGAATGAAAGCACTTCAGGATTTATCAGAATCTATTTCTGATCAAGATCCCTTCGTCATTCCACACGAGTGTAATGTTTGTATATTAAAACTGTAATAATAGATCAAAGAATAGATATATACCAAAAACGTGCGACTATACCGCACGTTTTTTTATGCTAGTATTTATTTTATGAAAAAATATTTTTTTAAAAGTGTAGGGGTCTAGAACGTTCGTCTCGTCTATTAAGTGAAGGTCGCGAAAGAAAGGGGGAGAGAGCGATTAGTGATTCAGTATTAATACAAAAAGTAGTGGACGGCAGTGATCATGCCTTTCGCCTTTTGGTTGAGAAATACCGCAATGATGTGTTCCGGACCATCTTTGCTGTTCTACGCGATCAAAAGGAAGCAGAAGATGCCGCCCAAGAAGTATTCATGAAAATCTATACTTCTCTCTCCCAATATGAAAATCAAGGCTTTAAGACGTGGATAACGAGAATAGCTGTAAATCATGCAATTGATATAAAGAGAAAGCAGGCACGCAGAAAAGAAGAAGTGATAGAGGCTTTGGAGCAGCAGGCATTTGGCACTCCAAAGGATGGCGTGGAGAAAGAACTCATCATAAATGAAAGGCAAACGCTCGTAAGAAAAAGACTTGATGAGCTGCCTGAGAATTATCGTGATGTTATCTATGGTTTCTATATAGCTGAAAAAAGTTATCAGCAATTGGCAGAGGAACAAAATGTACAGGTGAAAACAATTGAAACAAAGCTATATCGGGCACGGGTTTGGATGAAAAAGAATTGGAAGGAGGACGATTTTTCATGAAGCATTACAGTTATGATGAGTGGCTGCGTTACGTAAAAGACGATTTCAGTAATAAGAACCGTGAGGAACTCGAAAGTCATTTATATACATGCGATCAATGTTTAGAGCAATACTTACAGGCTATAACAGAACATGAATCATCACTTCCAGTCCTTTCAAACGAAACCAGCTTTACAGACCTGGTAATGGCTGAGGTTTCTAAGCAAAAAGAGGACGTTGAAAAACCAGCAGCGGTGAAGCAGTCTGTAAAAACGAAAAAGCCCTTCTATCAGCAGGCATCTTTCCACTATTTAATCGCAGCTGCTGCAACACTATTGCTTACTTTTTCAGGAGTGTTCCAATCTCTTGCTACGTATGCAAGTGCTGTAGAAGCACCACAGAATAGTAAGGAAAAAAAGCTTACAGTGACAGAAGGCGTTATCGATAAGACATTTGCATGGATGGATTCTTTAGAGAAAAAGGAGGCAAATAAAAAATGAAAAGTTCAACAAAGGCGTTAACACTATCGTTATTTCCCGGCCTCGGTCATATTTATTTCGGTAACATGATTCGGGGGGTACTTTACTTACTGTCTGTAGTGGGTTTAGCATTCATTACCGTTATTGCGTTATTCTCCAACGCGGGTGAAGTGGCAATTCTTTGCTTTATGGTAGGTATCTTCATTTATTTGGTCAGCTTTATAGACTTGGGTGTTCAAATTTCCAAGCAAAAGAAAGTGTTAAAAGCAGTGAACCCAGATGAGCCGCAAACACAGACAACACAAGAGTCAGAACGCTTTTACACCATTGTGCTGTCATTTGTACCTGGTTTAGGTCATTTTCAGCTGGGGCTGATGAACCGGGGGCTCACATTGTTAGCAGCGTTTTTGGGGCTTGGTATTATGGTGATTTTCATAACAGCTCTTAGCAGCCGCTCAGAATTTCTTGTTTTCCTAGCGGGATTACCGATTATCTGGGTATACGGATTTTTTGACTCAGTACAGCAGTTAAACAAAAAACAACGCGGCGAGGAGCTTATTGATCGGACGATTTTTGAAGACTTTGAAACACGAAGAGAAGACGGAAAGAAGAGTAAATCCATTGCCACTTTCCTATCGATTTTCCCTGGGGCTGGACACCTGTATCTAGGCTTACAAAAACGTGGAATTCAGCTAATGGCAGCCTTTTTATTTTCAATTTACATTTTAGACATTTTACGTCTTGGAATCTTCTTGTTTTTGATTCCGATTATCTGGTTTTATAGCTTCTTCGACGCAATGCAGAATGTTTCAAAATATGGTGAGGAAGAAATTGAAGATGTTCCAATCATTTCTTACTTAATTAATCATCAAAAATGGGTTGGAATTGGCTTAGTAGCGATGGGAATTTATTATCTATTCGTGAATGTGGTTATTCCTGTTTTTGCCCCAATGTTGTCAAATATGATTCAGATTGATTTAATGTACTGGGTTCAAAGATATTTTCAAACAGGGATTGTCTGTGTGCTGTTAATTGGCGGAGGTATTAAGCTTTTATCTGGCAGCAAGCAAAAAAGGGAGGAGAAAAAATCATGAAAAAGTGGAAAAACACACTAACAGGGGTACTCTTAATTGGAGCGGGCATTGGGTTCCTTTTTAGAAAAAGTAAGGAGGAACAGGCATGAGAACTTGGCGTGTTGGTACGTTTTCGATGGGGGCCTCGCTCGTATTTCTTGGTCTCTTCCTTTTTCTCTCACGTTTCCTAGGCTTTGATTTAGCCCATGTGATGACGGCATGGTGGCCGGTATTATTAATCGTTCTTGGGATTGAAATTCTACTCTACCTGTTCTTCTCGAAGCAGGAGAAGCCCATTCTAAAATATGATTTTGTCAGTATCCTCTTTGTCGGCTTGCTCGGTATGGCAGGGATAGTCTTTGCGACTCTTAGTGCAACCGGTATTATGGGAAAAGTGGAGGAAGTGGTTGCTAGAGAAGAACGTTCCTTTGAACTGCCGGACTTTTCCTACCAAATGGATGATAGTATCAAACGTGTTGTACTTAGGACCGCAGGATACCAAACGACTATTGAAGCAAGTGATGAAAAAGAGGTATCGATGTTTGGTACGTATCGAACACAGGCTGCGAAAAACGAGAAGCTCTTAGCGAGTGCAGATGATTATGTGTATGCAAACAGAAAGGGAGATACGCTTTACGTAAATGTGAAGACACTTCCAAACGAATTGGGCCCTTTTTATAGTCATCCAAAAGTAGCTTCAACTATTCTCATTCCAAGGGGTGTGGAACTAGAAGTAATTAGTACAGGTGCGGACATTATTTTAAATCCACGGGCGCTTGAGAATAATTGGAGTATTAATGGTGCCGCATCACTAGATGTAAAAGTTGCTGACACTAGCAATTTGAACATTGAAGCAATTGATGTACATGGAGTTAGTGGAGCCGACGGTGCATGGAATATAACTAGTGATGGTGACCCAAATCAAGGAGATCGTGTAGATGCAGTTCATCGATCTGGTGAAGGTCAGTACCATATAACAATTTCGAATACTAGTTATGTTACTTTAAATAGTAACTAGCTCACATTTTATTTTTTGCAAAAAAATAAAAAAAGGGTATGATAGTAGACGGCGGAGATATGGATAGAATAATATCTGTGTCTTGGGTTAATAATTGTAAGCCAAGGAGTAAATTGGTAGAATATAGAAGAGACCCATCATATGCCCTTTATTGATTTCATAAAAATAGGATGATGAATGATGAAACGAGCACGATTAATATATAATCCTACTTCAGGACGGGAAATTCTTAAGCGTCATCTAGCAGAGATACTAGAAAAACTTGAGGTTGCCGGATATGAGGCCTCTTGCCATGCGACTACAGGTGCCGGTGATGCAACGGCTGCCGCTCGAATAGCAGTAGAACGACAATATGATGTTGTAATTGCGGCAGGCGGGGATGGCACGATAAATGAAGTGGTAAATGGCCTTGCTGAGCAGGAGTTTCGACCAAAATTAGGAATTATCCCTGCAGGGACAACGAATGATTTCGCCCGAGCTCTCCATATTCCAAGAGACATTGGTGCAGCGGTTGATATTATTACAAAAGGTGAACGAATTCCGGTGGATATTGGCCGAATCAATGACCGATATTTTATTAATATCGCCGGCGGCGGGAGAATCACGGAGCTTACATACGAGGTTCCAAGTAAATTAAAGACGATGCTGGGGCAGCTTGCCTACTATCTAAAAGGAATGGAAATGCTTCCTTCCATTAAAGCATCGGATTTAAGTATTGAGTATGATGGCAAGCTTTTTGAAGGGGAAGCGATGTTATTCCTTGTAGGGCTGACCAATTCAATCGGAGGCTTTGAAAAGATTGCTCCAGATTCATCGATCAATGATGGATTATTTTCATTGCTTATTTTGAAAAAAATTAATCTGGCAGAGTTTGTGCGAGTTGCTACTTTAGCCATTCGTGGTGAGCATGTTAACGACCCTAATGTGATTTATGCGAAGGCAAGCCGTATTAAAGTCCATTCTAGTGAAAAGGTACAACTAAACCTTGATGGTGAATTTGGCGGGTTACTGCCAGCAGAGTTTGCTAACCTTTATCGTCATTTAGAGGTATTTGTTCCACTCGATGATATTCGACCACTCGATAAACCAACCGATTGGGTACCGGGACAAAGATACAGCTAAGGAAAGTTCGTTCCATACAGGAACGGGCTTTTTAGTTTAGAGGAATAAATTGTGGCAATATAGAAATATGTTATAGATAGTAATTTTAAAGGGGTGGGGAGTAAATGGTGAAAAAGGCATTAATTAATATTGATTATACTTACGATTTTGTCGCTGATGCAGGAGCGTTAACCTGCGGTGAGCCGGGACGTTTAATCGAAGAGAAAATTGTGCAATTGACACGTGAATTTATTGATAAAGGTGATTATGTTGTCTTTGCTATTGATGTTCATGATGAGGGAGATACCTATCATCCAGAAACAAAACTATTTCCGCCGCATAATATCCGTGGAATGTCAGGAAGGGATTTATTTGGCGGACTGCAAACTGTTTATGAATTTAATAAAGAAAAAGAAAATGTTCACTACATAGATAAAACACGATACTCCGCTTTCGCTGGTACAGACCTTGAAATCAAGCTGCGGGAAAGAGGAATTACCGAATTGCATCTCGTTGGAGTGTGTACAGATATTTGTGTTCTACACACTGCAGTTGACGCGTACAATAAAGGTTTTAATATTGTAGTCTATAAGGACGCAACAGCATCATTTAATCTAAAAGGTCATGAATGGGCATTAGGGCATTTTGAACAATCCCTTGGGGCGCTGGTTAAATAGTTTTTATAATGGTAAAATTGTTAAATATGTTGAAAAAGTAGTTGTTCGGAGGGTTATGATGAAAAACATTTATCAGGATGATAGCTTAGCACTGCATACTGATCTATACCAGATCAATATGGTAGAAACCTATTGGAGAGACGGCAGATATAATAAACGTGCAGTGTTTGAATTATTTTTCCGTAAGCTTCCTTTTGGGAATGGATACGCGGTATTCGCCGGCTTGGAAAAAGTCATTCAGTTTATCCAGGGTTTCCGCTTTTCAGAAGATGATCTGGAGTATTTAAAAAATGAAGTCGGCTATCAAGATGACTTTTTAGCCTATTTAAAGGACTTGCGCTTTACGGGTACCATTCGCTGTATGAAAGAAGGCGAGCTTGTTTTTGGAAATGAGCCGATTTTAAGCGTAGATGCACCGCTTTGTGAAGCTCAGTTGATTGAAACGGCACTACTGAACATCATTAATTATCAAACATTAATTGCTACGAAGGCTTCTAGGATTAAACAGGTTCTAGGCAGTGAAATAGCAATGGAGTTTGGTACACGCCGGGCACAAGAAATGGACGCGGCTATTTGGGGAACGCGGGCGGCATACCTAGCTGGTTTTGATGGAACTAGTAATGTTCGGGCAGGTAAACTGTTCCAAATTCCCGTTTCTGGTACACATGCGCA
Source organism: Neobacillus niacini (assembly GCF_019749295.1). GTDB lineage: Bacteria > Bacillota > Bacilli > Bacillales > Cytobacillaceae > Neobacillus > Neobacillus niacini_D. The sequence continues at coordinate 163,130 of NZ_JACWFG010000012.1, read as the reverse complement.
CTCGATGGTTCAAGCCTATAAGGACGAATATCTAGCATTCAAAAAATATGCTGAGTCGCATAAGGATTGTGTCTTTTTGGTTGATACATATGATACTCTTCGTTTGGGTGTTCCAAATGCGATTAAAGTCGCCAAGGAGATGGGAGACACAATTAATTTCATAGGAATCCGTTTAGACAGCGGTGACCTTGCCTATCTCTCAAAGGAAGCCCGTAAAATGCTGGATGAGGCCGGATTCAAGGATGCAAAAATATTTGCTTCAAGTGATCTCGACGAATACACCATTCTCAATTTGAAAGCACAAGGTGCGAAAATTGATAGCTGGGGAATTGGGACAAAGCTTATTACCGCTTACGAGCAAGCTGCATTAGGAGCTGTCTACAAGATTGTTTCCATTGAAGACGAGAACGGTAAAATGCAGGATACGATTAAAATCTCTTCTAATCCTGTAAAAGTAACCACGCCAGGCATTAAGAAGATTTATCGAATCATTAACAATAAGAATAATCATGCAGAAGGGGACTATATAGCACTCGCGGATGAAAAGCTGCCTGAGAAGAAGCTAAGAATGTTCCATCCGACGCATACGTATATGAATAAAATCGTTACGAACTTCACAGCAAAAGAGCTTCACGAAGTGATTTATTCCAACGGTGAGCTTGTTTATGAAATGCCATGTCTTGAGGAGTCACGGGACTATGTAAAGCAAAACCTTGACGCCCTATGGGATGAGTATAAGCGGACCATGAATCCGGAAGAATACCCTGTCGATCTCAGCCAAAAATGCTGGGATAACAAAATGAGAAATATTGAAGAAGTAAAAGAAAAAGTAGTCAAAATGAAGGCTGAATAGATTTGTATGTGTATGGCACCCTTTTTTAGGGTGTCTTTTTGTTTGGAACAAGTGGGTTTGCTGGATGATCGTGGAGACTTACAGAATTAATAGGAAGATTTCTAAGATAGAAAGATGAGAGCCCGAGAATGGTTAAAAGAAGAAGGAACGGTCACTCATAAGGAAGATGAGAGCCCGAGAATGGCTAAAAGAAGAAGGAACGGTCACTCATAAGGAAGATGAGAGCCCGAGAATGGCTAAAAGAAGAAGGAACGGTCACTCAAGGAAGATGAGAGCCCGAGAATAGCAAAAAGAAGAAGGAGCGGTCACTCATAAGGAAGATGAGAGCCCGAGAATAGTTAAAAGAAGAAAGAGCGGTCACTCATAAGGAAGATGAGAGCCCAAGAATAGCTAAAAGAAGAAGGAACGGTCACTCAAGGAAGATGAGAGCCCGAGAAGGACTAAAAGAAGAAGGAGCGGTCACTCATAAGGAAGATGAGAGCCCAAGAATGGTTAAAAGAAGAAGGAACGGTCACTCATAAGGAAGATGAGAGCCCGAGAATAGCTAAAAGAAGAAGGAACGGTCACTCATGGGGAAGATGAGAGCCCGAGAATAGCTAAAAGAAGAAGGAGCGGTCACTCAAGGAAGATGAGAGCCCGAGAATGGCTAAAAGAAGAAGGAACGGTCACTCATAAGGAAGATGAGAGCCCGAGAATGGCTAAAAGAAGAAAGAGCGGTCACTCATAAGAAAGATGAGAACCCGAAAACAGCTTAATGAAGAAAGAGCGTTTCCGAAGGCTAGGAGCTCGCGGAAAATAAACTAAGAATCCCGCGATACCATTGCCAAAGTTCCGCGGGATTCAACCTTAAACTTTATTTATTTTTAAAGAAATCCATGAAAGCATGATAAATTTCTATGCCTTGATACGTAAGCATTCCTGCTGCTGTTAAGGAAAATACACCAATCATCAAAAAGCGAATCCACATTCATTATTCCTCCCTTATTGTAAATTCTTAATTTAACAATTCAGGAGAGGAGATCACGTAATTCGATTGATGAAAAACGGGTAGAAGGAAAATAAGACTCTTGGTGTGTATTCTTGGGGAAGCTCTGTGAAGGGTGACTACGATCTGTGAAATTAAGGCAAATGCTCCAATAAAGTATAGATGGTATAGATGTTTATCTTCATCGTCAGATGTTGATTGTGTATTCCACTCATCAATTGTTAAGACTGCTTTATGTTCATGATGCAGATGAGTAATGGTCTTAGACTGGTGAAGAAAAACGGTAAAGGATACGAAGGCAAGGAGCAATGCGATCGAAAGAATTTTTTCCTTCTTTATCGTAATCACCTCCTTCTGGGAATGGTTTTAATTATAAACACTTTTGTTATATTGTTAAATTAAAATGCTCCGACATTTTACGCGAAAGTAAATTGGATAGAATCAATGTATGGCTGATTTCGCAATTAGATTGGGTTTATGATACAATCTTGCTAGTCAAATCGGAGTAAAGGAAGTAAAAAATGAAAAAAAAAATACCCGTTCAAAAAAATGATTATATAGATGTTGTATTTGAAGATTTAACTCATGATGGTGCAGGGGTCGCGAAGGTTGAAGGCTTTCCATTATTCATTCCCAATGGTCTGCCCGGTGAAAAGGCACAGATTAAAGTCATTAAAGTAAACAAAGGCTACGGCTTCGGACGTTTAATTGAACTTTATGAAAAAAGCCCATACCGTGTAGAAGTGCCCGGCAGTGAGCTGCATAAGTATGGCGGATGCCAGCTTGAGCACATCAGTTATGAAGGACAGCTGAAATACAAGGAGAATCAAGTGCGTCAGGTGCTGACTCGTATTGGTAAGCTAGAGGACGTGACAGTCCACCCAATTCTAGGAATGGAAAACCCATGGCATTATCGAAATAAAGCACAGGTTCCAGTCGGTGAGAAGGACGGTAAGCTGATTGCTGGATTTTTTAAACCTAGAAGTCATGAAATCGTGGACACAGACGAGAGTCTGATCCAGCTGCCTGAAATTAATGAAGCCGTTCAAGCAGTTAAGGTAATATGCAGTGAGTTAGGAATCTCTCCCTATCAAGAGGAGTCTCATAAAGGTGTCCTTCGCCATATTATGGCACGCTATGGTCAACAAACAGGCGAACTGATGGTTGTGCTTATTACCAGAACAGCTGATATTCCAAACAAAGACAAGTTAGTGGAGAAGATTATCGCCCGCCTTCCGAAAGTAAAGTCGATTGTACATAACGTGAATTCAAAGCGTACAAATGTGATCCTTGGAGAGAAAACAACCGTCCTCTGGGGCAATGAAGTAATCTATGATTTAATAGGTGATGTTAAGTTTGCTATCTCTGCGCTGTCCTTCTATCAGGTGAACCCGGTTCAAACGAAGGTTCTTTATGACAAGGCATTAGAATACGCAGGGCTTACTGGGGAAGAGTCTGTCATCGACGCCTATTGCGGGATTGGAACCATTTCCTTATTTTTAGCCCAAAAGGCAAAGAAGGTTTTCGGAGTAGAAGTGGTACCAGAAGCGATTGAAGATGCGAAACGGAATGCAGAGCTTAATGGTATGAATAATGTGGAGTTTGCAGCCGGGGAAGCGGAAGTTGTAATTCCGAAGTGGTATAAAGAAGGGAATTCAGCTGATGTGTTGGTTGTAGATCCACCGCGCAAGGGCTGTGATGAAACATTTTTGCAAACGATTATTGAAATGAAGCCGAAAAAGGTTGTCTACGTTTCTTGTAACCCAGCCACTTTGGCTCGTGATTTAAGGATTTTAGAAGATGGCGGTTATAAAACCGTTGAAGTACAGCCTGTTGATATGTTTCCGCAGACGACACATGTGGAGTGTGTCTCGCAGCTCATTTTAAAAGTGTAAAATAATAATAAACACATCTCATAAAAATAAACATTACCGATTGTCGATTCTAATTCAATATCAACCCGGGTTTGTTCGATTACGAATCCGGGCTTTTTCTGGCATAACAAACTCTGATAACATACCAACTTATTATACACCTAACCGAATTAAAGTATGAAGAAGCAGAGAGACAGTGCTCTCTACTTTCCTTCACACTTAACTGATTAGTCGTCCCCTAAAGGAACCGTCTCAATGCATCAAACAACATTTTCAATTGGTGTTGCTTCTGATCGGCGGCGTTCAAGTTCTAAGTCCATTTCTGCCCGTTTAGCATCAAGTTTATAGGGAATCATGGTGATTGCGATTAGTATACAGATGATTAGTGGTATCCAGATAAAGCTGGTTTCAATATAATTTAAAGCGGTTGCAGTTTGTTTAACATTCGGGATATAGCCACCCATTTTCAAAATAACTCCTACAAGTGCACTTCCAAGGCCTAAGCTTACTTTTACAAAAAATCCTTGGAAAGCGGCAATCATCCCCGCAATACTTCGATGGTTTTTGTACTCTGAATAATCAATAACATCCGGCTGAATCGAAAAAGTGGTGCCGAAGATGCCATAGATACCAAGTCCGGTAATTGCTAAGCCGGCAATCAGTAGGACAGGTGATGACTTTCCAAAATAAATGACAAAATCTCCAAGAATATAAATGACTGTACTGAGAAGCAATACATTTTTCTTCGGCATTTTCTTTTGGAGCCAAGGCAAAAGCAGCAACATTGGCAGACCTGAGAGAATACCGAAAAGTCCTACGAACGTCAGCCAATCCGGACGGCCCAGATTATACGTGAAATAGTAGATAACGGTCGTATTTCTAATGACAAAAAGACCAAAGTAAAGAAAGTTCAAGATAAAGAAAATAACGGCAGGGCCAGTCAATCCTTTGAAATCCTGTTTAAAAGAAGATTTTCCTGGTTGAACGGTTGGCGGAACTACCTCCTTAGTATTCATAAAGGTAAACACAAATACGAACACCGCAGCAATGCCATAAACGGACATCGTAATCAAATAACCCTTTTGGTTATCTCCTTGACCGAAGAAATTAACCATCGGCGTCGTGATCGTCATGACTAAAGCGGTTCCAATTAACGCGCAAATCATACGAGTCGATACTAACCAGTTTCGCTCGTGGTTATCGGAAGTTAACCTCGGTACAATCGTATTTAATGGGATATTAACTACCGTATAAGCAATATTCAACAAGCAATAAGTGATATACGCCCAGAGGATCTTTCCTGACATACTGAAATCCGGAACAATAAAGGTCATGACGGTAAAGACAGCAAACGGAATGGCTCCGATTATGAAGTAGGGTCTTCCTTGTCCCCATCTAGTACGAGTCCGGTCAACCAATAATCCCATACCGGTATCGGCAAAGGCATCAATGATTTTGGTTACTAACATTAAGGTACCGGCAACAGTTGCGGTGATCCCAAAGACATCAGTATAAAAAAACAACAGGTAAGACGCCATTGTACTAAATACGAGGTTGCAGGCGAAGTCGCCCGCCCCGTATCCAATTCTTTTTTTCCATTTATTCATTTCTATCACATATCCTTTTTTTAAAATTGGTAAAGCATATGCTCAAATCAGGTTGCAGAAAGTCTTGTCAACGTTTTCATGTCAGATTTTAAATTTTGATAGATAGATTTATAAACTTGGTAATAGTCATTATATTTCCTATGATTCTCTTTATTGGGCATAATTTTCTGATCGAGAACCTGCCATTGCTTTACATCTTCATAAGAAAGAAGACCTGTCCCAATTCCAGCAAGCATGACATCGCCCATATTTGCTTCTACATCATATATCGGGCAAACCACTGGATAGCCAGTGACATCGGCAAAAATTTGTCTCCACAATTTTGATTTTGTAACGCCGCCGGCAAGTAAAATATATTCACCTAGATTTTCTCCGGTCGCTTCAATAGCATCCCGCAAGGAAAAGGCGACCGCTTCCAGAAAGGCACGATAAATATGAGCCTTTGTATGTGCCAATGAAAGTCCCACGATAGTACCTTTTGCATCAGAATCCCAAATAGGGCTTCTTTCTCCCATAAAGTAAGGAAGGACGATTAACCCATCGCTTCCAACTGAAATGTCTGCGGCCTGTTCATTTAACACATCATAGGCATTTTTCCCGCCTGCTTTTTCTATTTCCAATTCATATTGACACATCGTTTGACGGAACCATTTTACAATCGCTCCAGCTGTAGCGCCGCCGGCAAAATAATAGGAAAGTCTTTTCGCATCATATAAATAAGGCCAGACAATCAGATCCTTGCCTTTCACTGGTTGATCGGAAATTAAGGCTGCGCACATCGAAGTTCCAATGGCTGCTGCATAAATACCAGATTCAAATACGCCAAGGCCGATATTGGCAGCACCACAGTCAATCCCACTGGCTACAACAGGCATTCCTTCCGAAAGCCCCAACTCCGCTGCGGCTTCCTTTGTCAATCCACCTACAATGTCAGTTGATTCCACGACTTTCTCCGGCATCAGCGACAGAGGAATTCCCATGGCATCCAACATTTCTTTAGACCAGGTTCGGTTATTCATATCGAAAATTCCGCCGATATTTCCTGCAGACGAATAATCAATTGCAATTTCTCCTGTTAATTTAAAAATCACATAATCGTTCGGTGGAAGGAATAGCTTGGTTTTCTGCCAATTTTCTGGTTCATGATTTTTCATCCATAACATTTTGGTATAGCCGTAATAAGGGTCGGCTCCATTATGGGTAATTTCGCGGAGTTTTTCTTCTCCAATATGATCTAAGACCCACTGTGTTTCTCCTTCGGCTCTTCGGTCCATCCAAATCATGCACGGCCTAACAGGTTCCATGTTTTCGTCCAATGGAATTCCTGAACCTCCATATAGCCCGCTAATGGCGATCCCGCGGATTTTTTCTGCGGATATTCCTGACTTTTGTACCGTGTTTTTAATCGATGTTTTCGTTGCATCCAGCCATACATCCGGCCATTGCTCGGCCCATAATGGCTTTGGGGTTAACACATCGTATTCCTGTAAATCTTGAGCAATCAGATTGCCTTCTGTGTCCATTAGGATTGTTTTGGTACCGGATGTTCCGATATCTGTACCGAGTAAGTAATTCATTGATGAATCCTCCTAATCTATTAATCTATTAAATGCAAGTGAAAGCTCCATCGATGACAAAGTCAGATCCTGTAGTAAAGCTGCTAGTGTCTCCTGCCAGATAAACACAAATGGACTGAAGTTCTTCTGGTCTACCCATTCGGTGAAGCGGTGCCATTTCATTCCACTGTTGGATCAATGGCTGTAAGCTTGGAGAATTTAGGGTAAGTTCTGTTCCGATATATCCTGGACTGATACAATTTACCCGTACATTTCTTGTTGCCCATTCCACTGCCAGTGATTTGGTTAACTGGATGACTCCTGCTTTAGAGGCGTTATATGAGCACTGTGGCTGCGGCACATTCACAATATGTCCTGACATCGAAGCCGTATTAATAATCGAACCGCCGCCTTGTTTTAACATGACTTTTCCAGCAGCCTGGGCCGTTAAAAATACACCGGTAAGATTAATATCAATGACTTTTTTCCACTGTTCAAAGGTCATTTCCTCTGCTGGTACATTCATGCAGATGCCCGCATTACAAAAAGCAACATCTAAACGACCAAATGCTTCTAGTATGGTTTCGATCATGGCATCTACATCTGCCGGGTTGGTGACATCTGCTTTGATCGCAATTGACTTGATACGGTTATTTTCTTCAAGTTCCTTAGCTGTCTTTGTGGCTTCCTCAATATCCAAGTCCACAATCGCTATATCTGCTCCTGCTTCAGCAAAAGCCGTTGCCACACTTTTACCGATACCCCTTGCGCCGCCTGTTACAAAAATCTTTTTTCCGTCCAATCTCATTTTTTCAATAATCCCCATTTTCTTCATTCCCTTTTATTAATTTATTTTGTAAAATACTTTTATAAAATATATTTACATAATAAAGCGATTTTTTCTGATAGTCAATAAATATTAAATTTAAAATTGGCGGATACTTTATGACAAACTGTGATTATATCCGCTATTGTGATATATTTGATGCAGTTAAGGTAAATGTTTTTATAAAATTGGTTTATAAAATGAGGTATTTTCTCCATGGATAACAGCATTACATTTAAAGATATAAAAAAAGGCAATTACTCATCGATCTACCACCTCATTTTTCAAAATGAGAAGCTTTCGAAACAAGAAATTGCCAATCAACTTCATTTGAGTTTACCGACGGTCACTCAGAACCTTGTTCGCTTGGAAAAAGAAAAATTGATTGAGAAGAGCGGGCAGTTTGAATCTTCTGTGGGAAGGCGTGCAGCGGCTTATGCCATTTGCCCTCAGGCTCGGATTAGCATAGGAGTAGAGATTCAGAAGAGGAGTGTACAGATTCTGGCCATTGATTTGCTTGGGTCTGCTTTTCAGCAAGAGAGACTAGCGATGGATTATTCCAATGAAGATCGTTATTACAAAGAGTTAAGTAAAGCTATACAATCTTTCATCTCGTCTCTCGATGTGATTGAAGAGAAGATTCTAGGTATTGGCTTTGCCGTACAAGGATTAACGTCCAATGACGGAAAAAATATTACTTACGGAAAAATATTAGTTGCTACAGGATTAGGCATTGAAGTGTTTTCACAGTATCTCCCTTATCCATGTATGTTTTTACATGATGCAAAGTGTGCGGCAACAACAGAGTTGTGGGTTAGAAATGATATTGGCGATGCAGTTTATCTATCGATTGGTCCGCACCTTGGGGGTGCGATTATCATAAATAGTCAAATCTATATGGGAAAAGAAGGGCATAGTGGGACAGTTGAACATATGACGATTCATCCAGATGGTCCAGTTTGTTACTGCGGGAAGAAAGGATGCATGGAAACATTTAGCTCTGTTAATGCACTTCTAGAGGAAGACGAAACATTAGATTTCTTTTTTCTACAGGTACGTTCCAGAATCCCTTCTTTTGTAAAGCGGTGGAATGCCTTTTTAGATTATTTAGCCATTTCAATCAACAATATCCATCTTGTTCTAAATAGAGATTTTATTCTAGGTGGTCATCTATCTGCTTACTTAACGGAGGAAGATATCGAAATTCTTCATGAAAAAGTAAATGAAAAAGCGGCATTTCCTAGCAATGACCCATTTATTTATATCAGCCGTTCACCGGAAAATGGAGTACCTATAGGCGCCGCTATACCATTTATTCAGTCATTTTTGAATGAAATTTAATGAATCATGTGTAAGGCATCAGAACAGTTCTGCTGTCTCTGAAAACTCACCAACACCTCATGTGTTGCCACATACATTCTGGCAAGTTGAGTGCGTTGCGCAACTAGTGTTGAAATAGTCTGCGATTAAGAATAGTAAAAAATGAAGTGTAACTCACCAACACCTCATGTGTTGCCACATACACTCTGCGCACGTGGAGTGCGTAGCGGTTATACAGCTTATTGAACAAAGGTTGACTTATCAACGTTTTTACAGGTTAAAAATGGTAAGGTTCAATTTGTATGAAATTTCCGTCAATTAGGAATTATTCTAAATAATTGAAAGTTTGAAAACGGTACCCAATTAAAGGGATGCCGTTTTTTTACACTAATATGTTTTATTAATTTATTAACTTTTGAATTTGTAATATCCAAATTATCGGTAATGTAGGGGCTAGGCATGTTGAGTGCGTCTCGCAAATCGTTTAAAAGAAGCAGCAGACCCCAAATAGGGGGATCCTGCTGCTGAGGGGAGTATTCCTTTCATTAAAGAAATAGACTTTTAAAAACAAAAAAATCAGTTACTTATTACAAACCCTGAATCGTTCCTCGGGTTTATCCTGCTCTTCAATTTTCCTGAATTGAATATCATCACTTATTTTCTTTTCATCTTGTTTTTTCAATGCGAGTACTGCCGCCTTCCCGTCACTGGGCGATCCATCTGAAAAATACATAGGAAATAGGGAGAAAAATAAAATATAAAATGAGAAATAGGTAAACTGAGACCAAAAAACTGAACTATCTAGAATTCCTTGAGAAATGAAGGCCTGTACCAGAAAGATACTTATCAGGTTGAATAAAGACCCGCCAAGGTATATTAAGGTGTTCGTGACACGGTTATCATGCTTTAACGATTTAAACTCGCAGGCCCCATTCCAGAAGTAGTATTTCCTTACCTCAATATTCCAAATGCAAAATACCATTGGCCCGCATCCTATTATGATTTTCTTCTCTGATCCTCTGAAGAGTGTAACGAAAAAAATATGCCCGCTTAGATGGATAAGAGTAACGATAGGAAGGATTACGAAAAAGGAGATTAGAAATTTTATTATGTCTGCGAATTCAAACATGATTATCCTCCTAAATTATTCGATGTAGAATATTTTTATATACCCGATAAACAAAGAATCTTAACTAGAAAAATTTGCTGTGTAAGTCAATTGCTAAACTAGAATTGCGGGACTAGCTGTTGATACGAAAATAAGAGGCAGATGTTATCAATGGAGGAATTTCCAGATTACATCTGCCTTTTTTTTATGAAAAACTATTTATTAATCCCTATGAGAATTCAAATTATTTAAGAGAATAAAGGATTCTAAATAGATAGACCGCTTGGGCAGGTCGAAAGCCTTGGTAGAAAAATCTTGTTTCAACCAACCTTGAAGGGGGTATTAAATAAGAAAATCTATTAGAGGGGGTGGCACAATATGAAATTGGAAGTGAAATGTAATGTTGAAAACTGCAAGTATTGGGCTGATGGCGACCAATGTGTGGCTGACTCCATATATGTCATAGGTCCACACGGCAGCAGACAGGCTGATACAGTGGAAGAAACAGCTTGCAAAACCTTCGAGCTTCGTGAATGAAAAATGGGGGACTGTTTTTTTGCTTAAGAAGCAGAAAAGCAGTCCTTTTATAAGTAATAACGGTATAGCTTGAACGAGAGAGGAGAAAATCAAGCATGGAAAAGCGATACATAATGATTCTATCGTGCTTATTTCTGATGGGGATGCTGACTGGCTGTATCCAAAAGGACCAGCTGCCAGATGGAACAAAGCTGATAGATAAGGAGAAGTTTATTTTTGCAGCTTCAGGGGAATTTAAGCCCTTTAGCTATGTAAGTAATGATGATTTATCAATGACTGGTTTCGATATTGAGGTAGGAAACGCAGTCGGAAAAGAATTAGGACTTGAACCAGTCCAGAAAAGGATGAAATTCAAAGGACTCATCGAGGGCATTAAAACGGGACGGGCAGATGCAGCAGTTGCCAGCCACACTATTAACCCTGAGCGTGCCAAACAAGTTGCTTTTTCCACACCCTACTATTACTCAGGTCCACAAATCTTCACAAGACCTGACAGCAAGATTAAAACAGTAGAGGACTTAAAAGGAAAAGAAGTTGCCGTAGCAAAGGGGTCCACCTATGCTGATACAGCCAAAAGGTATACCAGCAATATTAAAATGTACGACAGTGATATTACAGCATTAAAAGCATTAAGTATTGGCCGGCATGAAGCCGTTATTACTGATTTTGTCACTGGTAAAAGTGCAAAAAAGGAAGGTTTCGAAATTCAGGGGCAGCAGTTAATCGAACGAAGCGAACAGGCAATTGTTATTCCGAAGGATAATCCAATCCTGCTTAAGCGGGTTAATGACGCACTTCAAAGACTTCGTAACGATGGAACATTATCCCGAATCAGTCAAGAGTATTTTGGTGAGGATATTACTAGAAAACCAGAATAATAGATTGTTAATTAGAAAGAAAGGATGTAGTTATTTTGCCTAGTTTTTCGCACTTTTTACATACGTTTATTAATAGCAAAGACCTTTTTATAGATGCAGCTCTATTGACATTGAAGCTTACGGTTGTCTCCATTTTAATTGGGATATTATTCGGATTATTTTTTGCTCTTTTAAAAATTTCGAGGATTAAAGTATTGGAGTATATTTCAAATGCGTATGTATTCCTTGTAAGGGGAACTCCACTCATTGTCCAGATTTTCATTCTGTATTTTGGCTTCAGCGGAATTTTCCTCATTCCTGACTTTTGGGCAGCGGCTCTAGCGCTCGCCTTCCATAATGGTGCCTATATTGCGGAAATTTTCCGGGGGACGATTCAGTCCATTGATAAAGGACAAATGGAAGCGGCACGCTCTCTTGGCATGACCAGAATACTAGCCATGCGCCGTATTATTCTGCCACAGGCATTTAAGAGGGCACTGCCTCCACTTGGAAACCAATTTATTATAGGACTTAAGGATTCATCTCTGGCAGCCTTTATTTCCATGAATGAACTGTTCAATGTTTCGACAACACTCGGTTCCAATAATTTCGATGAAATGACTTACTTGTTAATTGTAGCCGTTTATTATCTAGTACTTGTTGCAGTATTGACGATGCTGGTGAGCTTGTTCGAAAAGAGATTGGCAGTTAGTGATCGATAGGAGGACGACAAAGTGAATGAACGAGAAATGATAAAAATAGAAAACTTACAAAAGTCTTATGGCAGTTTACATGTATTAAAAGATATAAATATGTCCGTATATGAAAGTGAAGTTGTCTGCCTGGTGGGGGCATCAGGCTCTGGTAAAAGTACTCTGCTGCGATGCCTTAACTTCTTAGAAAAAAGGCAAGGCGGGAGAATTTCAATCCGCGGGGAAGAAATTAACCCGGATACCCACAATATTAACAATGTCCGCCAAAGTGTGGGGATGGTTTTCCAGCACTTTAATCTTTTCCCACATAAAACAGTACTTGAAAATGTCATTGAAGCACCCACCATGGTAAAGAAAATCCCAAAAGACCAGGCCATTGCCGAAGCAAAGGAACTGCTCCAAAAGGTGGGTTTAGAGGATAAGGCGAATGTTTATCCCAGCAAATTGTCTGGAGGTCAGAAGCAGCGTGTAGCAATTGCCAGATCACTGGCCATGAGGCCGGATATCATGCTTTTTGATGAACCGACATCTGCCCTTGATCCCCAGCTTGTTGGTGAGGTATTGACAGCCATGAAGGAGTTAGCCGATGAAGGAATGACGATGGTAGTGGTGACCCATGAAATGGGCTTCGCTCGTGAGGTTGCTGATTGGATTGTCTTCATGGACGATGGCAAAATTATAGAAAGAAATCGTCCTAATGAATTCTTTGATCATCCAAAAGAGCAGCGTACAAAAGAATTCCTTCAAGCAACCATGTTAAAATAAAAACTTATCTATAATTTTTTTCATATTGGAGTGCGGCTTCCAGTCTCACTCCTTTTAAAACTTATTCTTAATTCAAAGTTGCGTTCGATAATGTATTATGGTACTATATGTGTAACCGGTTACACATAAGAGGTGAATCAATGGTTACAATACGTGATGTTGCCAAAAAAGCTGGAGTATCCGTGGCGACCGTTTCGAGAGTATTAAACAATAAAGGTTATTCACATGAAGATACTAGGAAGCTAGTAAACGAGGCAATTAAAGAACTAAACTACAAACCAAATGAAGTGGCAAGATCTCTTTTTAAGAAAAAGTCTAGATTAATTGGATTATTGCTGCCGGATATTCGAAATCCCTTCTTTCCAGAATTAGCTCGTGGAGTAGAGGATGAAATGCAAGAACAAGGACTCCATTTGATTATTGGAAATGCTGATGAAAAACCTAAAAAAGAAATAGATTATATAGAAACTTTCAAACAAAATAATGTAATTGGGATTATTTCAGCAACAAATCAAGCTGAAACAGAACTTTACGAAGACTTATCTATTCCGGTTGTATTTCTAGATCGGATCACAAATAATCATCCCTCCGTTTATGCAGACGGTTTAGATGGAGGTAAAAAAGCAGCACGTGAAATCATCAAAAGGGGAAGTAAGCGAATTGCGTTACTTAGAGGGCCAATTGAAGTAAGAACTGCACAGGACAGGTTCAAAGGTGCAGTGGATGAGCTATGTAATGCTAATGTGGATTTTCAGGTAATCACGTCTTCATTCAGCTTTCATGATGCAGAAAAAGTGGCTAAAACCTTATTTGAAAAATTTCCTGAAACAGATGGCATAATTGCCAGCAACGATCTTAGTGCAGCAGCCATATTACATGAGGCACTAAGAATAGGAAGATCCATTCCAGATGACTTACAAATCATCGGCTATGATGATATACCGCTTAGCAAGCTGCTGTTCCCGCCGCTTTCTACCATTAGACAGCCAGCTTATGATATGGGAAGAGAAGCAGCGAAATTATTAATGAAAATTATTGAAAAACAACCATTAGAGCAATTGAATATACAAATGCCTGTTACATTTATAGAGAGGCAAACCACGAGAAAGGTTGAGAAAAATGACTAAAATCACGATAATTGGCAGTTCTTCTATGGATCTGGTTGTAACCGCTTCAAAACGGCCAAATAAAGGGGAAACGATTCTTGGGGAGAGCTTTAAGACAGTACCTGGTGGCAAAGGAGCTAACCAGGCTGTCGCAGCAGCCAGGCTCGGTGCTGAAGTTTATATGGTGGGATGTGTAGGTGCCGACGGGTTTGGTGAAGAAGTAGTTAACAATTTTAGTTCCAATGGTGTTTTTACAACCTATGTGGAACCGGTTACACATTCGGAAACAGGAACGGCACATATTACCCTTGCAGATGGCGATAACAGCATTATTGTAGTTAAAGGTGCGAATAACTATGTCACTCCTGATTTTGTTGAAAAGGCACTAGACGTCATACTTGAATCCGATATTGTATTAATTCAGCAGGAAATTCCTGAGGAAACAGTGGAATATGTAACCGAGATTTGCTTTGCGAACGATGTACCCTTATTACTAAATCCAGCACCCGCAAGACCTATTAGTAAAACTGTGATTGAAAAGGCAACTTATATTACTCCAAATGAATGGGAAGCTTCTGTTCTTTTTGAGAACAAGGATATCCATGAAGCTCTAAAGGAGTTTCCAAATAAATTATTGGTTACAGAAGGTAAAAACGGGGTCCGCTATTATGATGGCGAAAATGAGGTGCTAGTCCCGGCCTATGTTGTGAATACCGTTGATACAACCGGTGCAGGCGATACATTTAATGCAGCATTTGCAGTTTCAATAGCCGAGGGAAATAGTATAAAAAATAGCATTCGTTTTGCCAATCGGGCTGCTTCATTGTCTGTAACAAAATTTGGCGCACAGGGTGGAATGCCAACAAGAGAAGAAGTAGAAGGGTGTTTATAGAAATGAAACGTTATGGAATATTAAACAGCGATATATCGAAGGTATTATCTGACCTTGGTCATACTGATTTTATTGTGATAGCAGATGCAGGATTGCCTATTGCAGAAGGTGTTAAAAAGATTGATTTAGCAATTAAACCAGGCATGCCTTCATTTATAGATGTAGTCAATGCCATAGAAGAGGATATGGTAATTGAAAAAGTGACGATTGCATCTGAAATAGAAGTAGTAAATCCGATACATGCCAACTATTTAAAAGATAAATTTGCTGATAAGGAAATTGAAAAAGTCTCCCATGAGGAGTTTAAACAATTAACAAAACGAGCTAAAGCAGTCATTCGTACGGGTGAGATTACACCATATGCTAACTGTATTTTACAATCCGGAGTATTTTTCTAAAAGATGAGGTGATAAATATGCGTATTACGATGGAAAACATCTATAAAGCATTTGGAACCAACCAAGTTTTAACTGGTGTTAATTTTGAGTTAGTAGATGGTGAAGTACATGCCCTTATGGGGGAAAATGGTGCAGGAAAATCAACGATGATGAACGTACTTACTGGACTTCATGCTCGAGATAAGGGGACCATCACAATTGATGGAAAGGAAACATATTTTAAAAACCCAAAAGAAGCGGAGCAAAGTGGGATCACCTTTATTCATCAGGAGCTAAATATTTGGCCGGATATGACTGTTTTAGAAAATTTATTTATTGGTAAGGAATTAAAGAATTCTTTTGGCCTTCTAAAAGTAACGGAAATGAAAGCGTTGGCAAAGAAACAGTTTGATAGATTAGCAGTATCGATACCGTTAGATAAAGAGGCGGGGAATTGCTCTGTTGGGGAGCAGCAAATGATTGAGATTGCTAAAGCCTTAATGACAGAAGCAAAAGTGATTATTATGGATGAACCTACTGCTGCATTAACAGAAAGGGAAATCAGCAAACTTTTTGATGTTATTTCTTCTTTAAAAAAAGCAGGAGTATCGATTGTCTATATTTCACATCGGATGGAGGAGATTTTTTCCATCTGTGATAGGATTACCGTCATGCGTGATGGGAAAACCGTTGATACGAAGGCAATTCCAGAAACAAATTTTGATGAAGTCGTCAGGAAAATGGTTGGCAGGGAATTAACAGACCGCTTTCCTAACCGAAATCCTAACCTTGGTGAAACTGTTCTTCAGGTAAAGGGGCTGACAAAAAAAGGACAATTTGAGGATGTGAATTTTTCTGTACGTGCTGGCGAAATAGTCGGGGTTTCAGGTTTGATGGGAGCCGGAAGGACAGAAATCATGAGGGCGATTTTTGGTCTAGATGGTTTTGATCACGGTGAAATTTGGTTGGAAGGAGAAAAAGTGACAATCAAAACACCGGACCAGGCTGTCAAAGCAGGAATCGGATTCATTACAGAGGATCGCAAAGATGAAGGGTTAATTCTAGATTTCTCTATAAGAGATAATATGGTGCTGCCAACACTCTATAGCTTCGCTCCAAAAGGGATCATCAATGAAAAAAGTGAGATAGACTTTGTTAATATGTTAATCAAACGCTTGACAGTAAAAACGGAATCCCCAGATATTGCGGTTGGAAAGCTATCAGGAGGGAATCAGCAAAAGGTGGTCATTGCCAAGTGGGTCGGAATCGGGCCCAAATTACTTATTCTAGATGAACCGACTAGAGGGGTAGATGTTGGAGCGAAGAGAGAAATTTATGACCTAATGAATGAATTAACAGATCGGGGTGTAGCCATCATTATGGTTTCTTCAGAATTGCCTGAGGTTCTTGGTATGAGTGATCGAATCCTCGTCGTTCATGAAGGAAAAATAAATGGTGAGCTATTGAAAGAAAATGCCACCCAAGAAAAAATTATGACAATGGCAACAGGAGGTCAGTGAGATGAATTCCATTAATGCAGTGACAAAACCTAAGACAAATATGATGAATGCCATCACCCAAAAGTTAGGGCCATTACTTGGTTTAATTATATTGGTCGTAATTGTATCGATATTAAATCCTAGTTTTCTCGAACCTTTGAATATATTAAATTTATTAAGGCAAGTTGCGATCAATGCACTGATTGCATTTGGTATGACGTTTGTTATTTTAACAGGCGGG
Organism: Neobacillus niacini; assembly: GCF_019749295.1. Lineage (GTDB taxonomy): Bacteria > Bacillota > Bacilli > Bacillales > Cytobacillaceae > Neobacillus > Neobacillus niacini_D. The sequence goes on along the minus strand of NZ_JACWFG010000012.1, from coordinate 146,014 downwards.
ATTGATTTATCTGTCGGGGCTATTCTTGCATTATCAAGTGCGTTGACTGCAGGAATGATGGTATCAGGGATAGACCCGCTTCTTGCAATATTAATTGGATGTATTCTAGGCGGCTTGATGGGGATGGTAAATGGATTGTTCATAACCAAGGGGAAAATGGCTCCGTTTATCGCCACTCTAGCAACCATGACAATCTTCAGGGGACTAACACTTGTGTATACGGGTGGAAACCCGATTACGGGTCTTGGTGATAATTACCTGTTTCAGTTATTTGGACGTGGTTATTTTTTAGGAATACCTGTACCAGCGGTTACAATGATACTAACATTTGTTGTTTTATTCATTATTCTTCATAAAACTCCATTCGGCCGAAAAACATATGCGATTGGTGGAAATGAAAAAGCAGCATTAATTTCAGGGATAAAAGTACCAAAAGTAAAAGTCATGATTTATAGTCTTTCCGGAATGCTGGCAGCTTTGGCAGGGGCAATCCTAACCTCTCGTTTAAATTCTGCACAGCCTACTGCAGGTACTTCCTACGAGCTTGATGCCATTGCAGCAGTTGTATTAGGAGGGACAAGCTTATCAGGAGGAAAAGGAAGGATTTTTGGAACATTAATCGGTGCTTTAATCATCGGTACCTTAAATAATGGCTTGAATCTTCTTGGGGTATCGTCTTTCTATCAAATGGTGGTCAAGGGAATCGTTATATTAATTGCAGTATTACTTGACCGTAAAAAGTAGCATAAGGAGAGATTAAAATGAAAAAAATAATGGCTATATGTCTGTCACTAACACTTTTGCTCCTAAGTGCTTGTTCTATGCAACCGCCTGGATGGGCAAAACCGGATAAAAAAGATAGTTTAGAAGATATTAAAATTGGCTTATCAGTATCTACATTAAATAACCCGTTTTTTGTTTCTTTAAAAGATGGAGTTGTAAAAGAAGTAGAAGCCTTGGGCATGGAGGTTATTATCGTAGATGCACAGAATGACTCGGCAAAACAAGTAAATGACGTTGAGGATTTAATTCAACAAGGTGTAGATGCTCTGCTCATTAATCCGACTGATTCTGCTGCCATTTCAACGGCTGTTCAATCAGCGAATAATATTGGTATTCCTGTTGTTACGTTGGATCGCTCAGCTGATAAAGGGAAAGTAGAAGCATTAGTGGCTTCAGATAATATAAAAGGCGGGGAAATGGCTGCAAATTATATTATTGAAAAGCTCGGTGAAAATACACAAGTAATTGAGTTAGAGGGAGTTCCTGGGGCATCTGCCACACGTGAAAGAGGTCAGGGGTTTCATAATGTAGCTGATAAGAAGTTAAATATAACGGCTAAACAAGCAGCTGATTTTGACCGGACGAAGGGATTGACCGTTATGGAAAATCTTCTGCAAGCTAATCCTGATATTAAAGCGGTATTTGCTCATAACGATGAAATGGCATTAGGGGCTATTGAGGCAATTAATAGCTCTGGTAAGGAAATTATGGTCATTGGGTTTGATGGGAATGACGATGCGCTTAATGCAATTAAATCAGGGAACATGGAAGCGACAGTCGCACAGCAGCCTGAGTTAATTGGTAAGCTTGCAGTTGGAGCAGCAAGCGACATTCTGCAGGGAAAAAAGGTTGAGAAGATGATAGGAGCCCCATTAAAATTAGTATCCAAAGATTAATAAGGCACTCTAGAATCTTAAAATGTAACCGACACTATGTAAGTCTATTTATTGGAGGGGCACCCAAGTATGGGTGCCCCTCTTACTCTATATTTAAAACACTTTCGTAGTCCAATCCTCACAATTCCAAATATCAGTCGCAATTTCACGATAGAAATCAGGTTCGTGGGATACCATCAAGATACTTCCGCGATAGGCTTTTAAAGCACGCTTCAATTCTTCCTTTGCTTCCACATCCAGGTGATTGGTAGGTTCGTCCAGAATTAATAAATTCGTTTCGGTGTTAATAATCTTACACAAACGCACTTTCGCTTTTTCTCCGCCAGAAAGGACTTCGACCTTACTTTCAATATGTTTCGTCGTTAATCCGCATTTTGCAAGAGCAGCCCGGACTTCGGCCTGATTCATACTTGGGAACGTGCTCCAAATCTCTTCAATACAAGTGTTGTAGTTGGACTGTTTCACTTCCTGCTCGAAGTACCCGATTTGTTGGTACTCACCACGTTCCACTTTACCCGAAATGGGATCTATCAACCCAAGAATACTTTTTAAAAGAGTAGACTTACCAATACCATTCGCACCTACGAATGCAATTTTTTGGCCGCGTTCCATTTTTAAATTCAGAGGGCGGGAAAGTGGTTCATTGTAACCAATCACAAGATCTTCAGCAGTGAAAATATAACGACTAGCGGCACGAGCTTCCTTGAAGTTAAACTCTGGTTTTGGCTTCTCTTTCCCTAATTCAATAATTTCCATTTTGTCGAGCTTCTTTTGACGGGACATTGCCATATTGCGTGTCGCAACACTTGCTTTGTTACGAGCAACGAAATCTTTCAAATCAGCAATTTCTTGTTGCTGGCGTTTGTAAGCAGACTCTAGCTGTTGCTTCTTCATTTCATGGATATTTAAGAAGTTATCATAGTCACCAACATAGCGGTTCAACTCTTGGTTTTCCATGTGATAAATCAAGTTAACAACATTGTTTAAGAATGGAATATCATGTGAAATCAAGATAAATGCATTCTCATATTCCTGCAGGTAGCGCTTCAACCATTCGATATGCTGTTCATCCAAATAGTTCGTTGGCTCGTCTAGTAATAGGATTTCAGGCTTTTCGAGTAAAAGCTTAGCTAGCAAAACTTTCGTACGCTGTCCGCCGCTAAGATCATCTACATCTCGATCGAGTCCAACATCGTCTAATCCTAAACCGCGAGCAACTTCTTCCACTTTTGAATTAATTTGATAAAAATCATTACTATCTAACGTTTCTTGCAGTTCTCCAACCTCAGCAAGCAGTGCATCGATATCAGCACCTTCATCACCCATTTTTGCATAAAGGTCATTAATCTCTGCTTCAGCATCAAATAGATATTGAAAAGCAGTACTCAATGCCTCACGCATCGTAGTGCCTTTTTGAAGCACAGCATGCTGATCTAGATAACCAACACGAACTTTTCGTGACCACTCAACTTTCCCCTCGTCGGGCTGCAGCTTCCCTGTCACAATATTCATGAAAGTAGACTTACCCTCACCATTTGCACCGACTAGTCCAACGTGTTCACCCTTTAATAGACGAAAAGACACATTATTAAAAATCGCACGATCACCGAAACCGTGGCTTAAATTTTTTACGTTTAATACGCTCATTTTTTTAACCCCTTATCTAATATCACATGTGGATATCATACTAGATTTTGGCTGCTATTTCTATGTTGAAGTTATTTTTGTGAAAATCTAACAGTGAAATAATAGGCATTATTTCAAGATTTTAGTAACTCAATTAATAATTATGAACAGAGCACCGCTTTCTTGACTGATCGCTCTATGCATAATGATATTGACTGCGTACTCACTCATTTAAAAACTAAAGGAGATAACATATGGCACGAAACGAAAAGCTCTGTGCCAGCTAAGTGTCTCAGAGAAAATTTCAATGAATGCCGTTGATCAAACTAAAGAGCCTTTATATACAGAATACAGTGAATAAAAAAGAAGATGAACACTACATGTTGTAGAGATTCATCTTCTTTTTCGTTTGAAGGGGCATTTGTCATCCGCCACTTGAGCTGTTCATTTTTGTGTGTAGCACCTTAAATCTTAATATCAATCTTCGCATTTTTCTTTAACTCTTCAACCTGCTGAGCGAGTTTTTCCTGCTGTTTTTGCTGTTGAAGAGATTGTTCGATTTGCGATTTTACTTCTTCAAGCTTTGGAACTTCTTGTCCAGTACTCTTTCCTTGTTCCGCAAATTGTTCATATGTTTTTTGAATTTCTTCATCGGTTATTTTATCAGCCGGCACTTCTTTCTCAATGTACTGTTTAAGTTTAATATCGTTAGCTATTTGAGTTTCAAGTGTTTTCATATCCATGCCGGATTGTTTAAGAGCGGCATCAAATTCTTTTTCTGTTTTAAACTGTTTCTTTATTTCGTCCAGCTGTTTATTAATATCTGCTTCTGAAACTTTATAGCTTTTTTTATCTGCCTCTTGAAGTAGAAGAGTTTGTCCGACCAAGCTGTCAATAGTTTGCTTTTTTACTTGCTCTGCAGCTTCTTTAGAAGCGGGGTCTTGTCCCATTTGCTGCATTTGTCCTTGCGCAGATGCTAAAGCGCTATTATAGTCGCTTCCTAAAACTTCTTTATCATTCACTATGGCAACAGTTTTCTTTTCATCTATTTTCTGTGCTTCTAATTTCTTTTGCATTTCTTCCAATTGCTTTTGCTGTTCCTTTTGCTGATCGGTTTCCGCTGTTTTTGCTTTATCATTATTTTTAGCTTCTTTACTTTCTTCGTTTCCTCCGCATGCTGCTAAAACAACGACCATTAGACCGGTTATTAATGTAAATATCATTTTTTTCATAATCGAACTCCTTCCTTTAGTTAGAAGTATAGATTTCCCAAAAAGAAATCATCTAGTGCGCATTATAAAGTTAATCCTACGAAAAAGAAACAGGATGAGCTCTTTTTTAATATTTATAACAGGATTGAAACATTTGATGATGAATGCCTGTATAACTGAAGCATTGCAACTCAGGGCTAAGGTACCATTTTTTCGTTATTGATAAAGTAGCGATTGACAGTTTAGATACTTTCCTCGTAAAGTTGCTTATGATGCAATTGAAAATGGAGGAGAACAAATGCAATTCATTAATAATCTACTTATGGATATGGAACTAGATCCAAGATTAGTAGAATATCTTTCGGTAATATTCAAGATTCTGCTAATAGGGCTCATCTGTATCGCGGCAAATTTTATTTCAAAGAAAATAGTAATAAGGATTATTACTCGTATCGTTACAAACTCCAAAGTCAAATGGGGTCAAATCGTCTTAGATAGACAAGTTTTTCGAAAGTTATCCCATATTGTCCCTTCGATCATTATTTATTCGTTTGCTTCAACCTTTCCAAGCTATCAATCAACCATCGAGAAATTGGCGATTGCCTATACCATTATTGTAGGATTAGTGTTTATACAAAGCTTACTTAATACATTTAATGATATTTATCAAACCTTTGAAATATCCAAGGTTAAGCCTATTAAAGGATATATTCAGGTTGTTAACATTATTTTCATGACAATTGGGTTTATCTTAGTTATCTCGAACCTCATAGGAAAGAGCCCTCTTATTCTATTAAGTGGTATTGGTGCTCTCTCGGCTGTTTTGATGTTAGTATTTAAAGATTCCTTATTAGGACTAGTGGCAGGAATTCAGTTGACCGCAAATGATATGGTTCGAGTTGGTGACTGGATTGAAATGCCAAAGTATGGAGCAGATGGTGATGTTATTGACATTTCTTTAAATACCGTAAAGGTTCAAAATGGAGACAAAACAATTACGATGATACCAAGCTATGCCCTTATCTCCGATTCTTTTAAAAACTGGAGGGGGATGCAAGGCTCAGGCGGAAGGCGTATCAAACGCGGCTTGTATATAGATACAAGCAGTATCATGTTCTGCACAGAGGATATGATTGATAAATTCATAAAGGTCCAGTACCTATCAGACTATATTATCCATAAAGAAAGGGAAATTGCTGAGTACAATACAAAGAATGCGATAGATAGGAACATTCGCGTGAATGGAAGAGCCCTAACCAATATCGGTGTATTTAGGGCGTATATCAGCAATTATCTCAAAAGTCATCCTGGAATCAATCAGAATATGACCATAATCGTAAGACAGCTTGCACATAATGAGCACGGATTGCCTCTAGAAATTTATGCATTTACCAATGACGTACAATGGGCAGTTTATGAATCTGTGCAATCCGATATCTTTGATCATTTATTTGCTGTTGCACCAGAGTTTGGACTTAGAGTATTCCAGAATCCATCTGGTGCTGATTTAAGAAACATGGTAGAAGAGTCGGGCAGCAAAGCCTTGATTGGCGAAAGGGGCTATTGAAATAATAGTGTTGATAGAAATAAGAATGGTGTTTATATAGATTCAAAATGAAAAAAACCCAAATTAATGGGTTTTTTTTCGTTCGGAAATGAATACTATAAAGCTAGAATAAAATAATTGCTATTTTAGCCTTTCTATGACTAAACTCAATTCGGTACCTTTCACTAATAATCTACTTTTTTCACACCTGCTAATCTATCTCTATTTATGTTAATTACTAATATTTAACGGTTTGAACATTCTTTTAGCAGGGCATTTAACAGGGTTTATAGTATATAATTATTCTTTTATTTCAGTAGAAAATGTAATGATAAGGCGAATCTGTATGTCAGCACTATTAAATAAATTAGGTAGACTAATATTCTTATTTATAGGAGGCTTCCATGGCAAACGATATTATTATCACTTTTGATAACGTAACAAAAACTTATAACAATAATACGAAGGTTTTACAAGACGTGAGTTTTGAGCTTGAGCGAGGAAAGTTTTACACATTACTTGGTCCTTCAGGTTGTGGAAAAACGACGATATTACGTATTATTGCTGGCTTTGAAAAACCGACTACAGGAAATGTTTACATAAACGGCAAGTGTGTAAATGACGTACCTGCAAACGAGCGTCAAGTAAACACTGTATTCCAAGACTACGCCCTATTCCCGCATTTAAACGTATTTGAAAACGTGGCATTCGGTTTACGCATTAAGAAAGTGAAGGATTCTGAAATTAAAGTACGCGTAGCAGAAGCGTTAAAGTTCGTAAACTTATCAGGTTATGAAAACCGTGAAATTACTGAGATGTCAGGTGGACAGCGTCAACGGGTTGCAATCGCACGCGCTATCATTAATGACCCAGAAGTGATTTTACTCGATGAGCCATTATCAGCACTTGATTTAAAGCTGCGCACAGAAATGCAATACGAGCTTCGCGAGCTGCAGCAGCGCCTTGGCAAAACGTTTATTTTCGTTACACACGATCAAGAGGAAGCTTTGGCGATGAGTGATGAAATTTTCGTTTTAAACGAAGGGATTATCCAGCAGTCTGGTACCCCAGTTGATATATACGATGAGCCTATTAACCGATTTGTTGCAGACTTCATCGGGGAGTCAAACATCGTTGAAGGTGTCATGCTTGAAGACTATAAAGTCAAATTTGCTGGTAAAGTATTTGAATGTGTCGACGGCGGAATGAAGCCAAACGAAAAAATTGATGTTGTTATTCGTCCTGAAGATCTGCAAATTACTTCACCAGAAGCAGGTAAAATAGGTGTTACTGTCGACACGCAGTTATTCCGCGGCGTACATTATGAGTTATCAACATATGATAAAGATGGGAATGAGTGGCTTGTGCACTCACTAAAAAAGGCTGAAGTAGGTGCACAAGTAGGTCTTGATTTCGATCCAGAGGCGATTCATATAATGCGTCTAAATGAAACAGAAGAAGAATTTGACGCACGCATAGAGGCGTATACGAATGAAGTTTAAGTCAAAATCAGCTTCCGTCCCATATATAATATGGATTGCACTCTTCGTTATTGCACCAATTGGGCTCGTTTTGTATTATTCGATGCTCGATCTAAACGGAGAATTTACGCTTGTAAACTATAAAAACTTCTTTACATCCGCATATTTAACGATGACGCTGACGAGCTTTTGGTATGCATTAGTAATTACGTTTTTTACGCTGATTATTGCTTATCCAACTGCGTATCTTTTAACAAAAACAAGGCATAAGCATTTATGGCTAATGCTTATTATCATTCCTTCATGGATTAATTTATTATTAAAAACGTATGCGTTTATCGGGATTTTCGGTCTATACGGACCAGTCAATGCAGTAATTAAATTGCTGGGTTTCGACCCAACACAAATTTTATTTACTGACTTTAGTTTTGTGTTCGTTGCGGTGTACATTTTTATACCGTTTATGATTATCCCTATTTTCAACGCATTAGATAAAATGAACCCGTCTTTAATTTACGCAGCACGAGACTTGGGTGCCTCGCCGCTTACAACGTTCCGTCGTGTCATTTTCCCTTTAACGATTGAAGGTGTAAAGTCGGGGGTTCAAGTAACGTTCATCCCTGCTCTTTCACTTTTTATGATCACGCGCTTGATTGCTGGGAACAAAGTGATTACGCTTGGTACGGCGATAGAACAGCAATTTTTAGTAGCACAAAACTGGGGGATGGGTTCAACCATTGCTGTGTTTTTAATCTTGATTATGTTTGCAATCATGAGGTTTACGCGCACAAAGAAAAAAGGAGGTCGAGCATAAATGCGATCAGAGTTAACTGCCAAAGCTAAAGTATATTTAGCCATCGTGTTTATTATTTTATATGCACCGATCTTCTACTTAATTTTTTATTCATTCAATAGCGGCGGATCAATGGGTTCATTTGATGGATTTACGTTAGAACATTATCAAGCCGTATTTGATGATAATCGTCTACTCGCTATCTTAATTAATACTGTAATTGTTGCATTGCTATCTGCGTTAATAGCAACCATTATCGGGACACTTGGAGCAATTGGAATTGTTTCATTGAGAAATTATAAAATACGTAATATCGTATTATCATTAAATAATATTTTAATTGTGAGCCCAGATGTTGTGATAGGGGCAAGCTTCTTAATTTTATTCACCATGATTGGAGTTAAGCTGGGCTTTGCTTCTGTATTAATTTCACATATTGCGTTCAGTATTCCAATCGTTGTATTAATGGTCCTGCCTAAAATATTGGAAATGAACACCAACTTAATTGATGCAGCACTTGATTTAGGAGCCAATCGCCGCGATGTATTAACACGTGTAATTGTTCCGTATATAAAACCTGGAATATTAGCTGGTTTCTTTATGGCTTTAACTTACTCGTTAGATGACTTTGCAGTTACATTTTTTGTTACTGGTAACGGATTTAGTACATTGTCTGTTGAAATCTATTCCATGGCACGTGCAGGCATTTCGTTAACCGTAAATGCAATTTCGGGGCTTGTGTTTATCGTGACAGTCGGTATTGTCGTAATGTATTACTTCATTACGATGCGCTCGAAAAAAACGGGGGGCTCAATTCAATGAAATCTTTGATTCAAATAATGTTAGCAATCGTTATAGCATGCGGACTACTTTCGTTCGCTGCTTCAAAGCTTGAAGCAGCGAATTCAGCTGGTGGAAAGGATACGTTAGTCGTATACAATTGGGGAGAATACATTGACCCTTCGCTAATCGACCAGTTTGAAGAAGAAACAGGCATTTCGGTTATTTATGAAACGTACGATTCCAACGAAGCGATGTTAACGAAAATTAGACAAGGCGGCTCAGCATATGATGTTGTTGTCCCATCAGAATATACGATTGAAACAATGATAAAAGAAGATTTATTAATAGAAATCGATCATTCGAAGCTTCCCAACTTGCAAAATATCGATCCTTACTTTCTAGATTTACCGTTCGACCCGAAAAACAAATATTCTATTCCATACTTTTGGGGAACTGTTGGTGTAGTTTATAATCCTAATGAAATTCCAAAACATATCACTTTTGACTCTTGGGACGATTTATGGGATCCGGCACTAAAAAACAAAGTATTTTTAGTTGATGGTGCACGGGAGATCATGGGTATGGGATTAAACAGTTTAGGATATTCGCTAAATTCACGTGACGATAACCAATTACGTGAAGCATTAGAAAAATTAAAACTGCTAAATGGCAACGTCAAAGCCATTATTGGTGATGAAATTACACCACTTATGATTAATAATGAAGCAACAGTAGCCGTAACATTTTCTGGTCAAGCAGCAGACATGATGTTCGAAAACGAAGAGTTGGACTACGCCGTACCACAAGAAGGCTCAAACTTATGGTTCGATAACATGGTTATTCCTAAAACTTCAAAGAATGTGGCAGGCGCCCATCAATTCATGAATTTTATGCTGGATGCAGAAGTGGCTGCCCAAAATACTGATTATGTGGGATACGCTATACCAAATAAAGCAGCGTGGGAACTATTAGATGATGAAGTGGTAAACGATGAACGCTTTTACCCGCACGAAGAAAGCCGAAACAACTTAGAAGTATATGAAAATTTAGGTCTCGAGCTGTTAGGAACATATAACGAATACTTTTTAGAATTTAAAATGTCGCTAGAATAATTCTCTTTAGTAACAGTGAGTAAGAGCCTTTTCTTAATGGAAGGGCTCTTTATTTGTATGTTTTATACTATTACTTTTATGGAATACTTCGCATATTCATTAGGCAAAATAAGGAACGTGTTTTTAAGGGCTGACAAGTAAATCACAATGTTGGAGGAATGCCTAATGAGTCATTTTCAAAATGTTAATACAATAAAATACGAAGGTCCGGATTCGAAAAATCCATATGCATTCAAGTATTACAATCCGAGTGAAACGATCAATGGTAAGTCAATGGAAGAGCTAATGCGCTTTGCTGTGTCTTATTGGCATACATTTACTGCGGGAGGCACTGACCCCTTTGGTGAAGGAACAATGGTTAGATCTTATGACCGATATACAGGAATGGATTTAGCAAAAGCCCGTTTAGAAGCTTCATTTGAGTTTTTTGAGAAAATGGATGTACCATTCTTTTGTTTCCATGACTATGACATTGCACCAGAATCTGACTCTTTAACAGAAACCTTTAAAAACCTAGACGAAATTGTTGCGATGATTAAAGATTATTTAAAGACCAGCAAAACAAAATTGCTGTGGAATACAGCGAATATGTTCTCTCATCCGCGCTGGTTAAGCGGTGCCGCTACTTCTCCAAACGCTGATGTTTTTGCTTATGCGGCAGCAAAGGTTAAAAAGGGCCTTGAGGTAGGAAAGGAACTGGGCGCAGAAAATTATGTGTTCTGGGGCGGCCGTGAAGGGTATGAGACCTTGCTAAATACAGATATGAAGCTAGAGCTTGATAATCTGGGGCGCTTTTTCCACATGGCAGTTGATTATGCCAAGGAAATCGGCTTTAATGCTCAGTTCTTAATTGAACCAAAGCCTAAGGAGCCAACAAAGCACCAATATGATTTTGATGTTGCTACTGGTATTGCGTTCTTAAAGACATATGGATTGGATGATAAATTTAAATTTAATATTGAAGCTAACCACGCGATACTTGCAGGACATACGTTTGAGCATGAATTACATGTAGCTCGTATACATGGAATGCTGGGTTCTGTTGATGCAAACCAAGGTGATCCACTACTTGGGTGGGATACAGATGAATTTCCAACGGATTTATATTCAACAACTTTAGCAATGTATGAAATTTTAAAAAATGGCGGTCTTGGTTCAGGCGGTTTAAACTTTGACGCGAAAGTACGAAGAGGTTCATTTGATCCAGAGGATTTATTCTTGGCTCACATTGCAGGTATGGATAGCTTTGCAGTCGGATCAAGGGTTGCACAAAAACTAATCGAAGACAAAGTTTTAGATAACTTTATTGCTGACCGCTATAGCAGTTTCAGAGAGGGAATTGGACAAGATATAGTAGAAGGAAAAGCGGACTTCCATAAACTTTCAGAGTATGCATTAAAGCTTGATAAGATTGAAAATATATCTGGCAGACAAGAGAACCTAAAAGCAACTTTAAATCAATATTTACTGAATGTTTCTCGGGGATAAGACAGATAAGCTGGATTACTTATGTAAGCCAGCTTTTTTCGGAAACCTGTAGATGTACTTTAGGCATATATAAGTTTCCCCATGCCGGTAAAATCAGTTGTACACTGCACACCGAATATTACAAGGCATGGACTTAAAAAGTCAGGGAACCTATTGGCACCGGACCTACTATATAGACTTAAAAACACTTGTACGCAACTAAAAGTCCGCCATCCGCAACTTATGAAAGGTGAAAAATTTAAGAGGCTTCCTTACGAGGAAGCCTCCATCTTCTTTATGAATTCAAATCATACATTTGACCTTTTATTAAATAGGCTGCACTTTCCGCAATATTTGTAATATGGTCAGCGGTTCGTTCTAGATAGCGATTAATCAATAATAGTTGTACCAAGTGATCTGTTTCTTCAGGGTGCTCTTTTAAATAACTCGTGAGGGTTTTATAGGTTTCATCACTATAGTTATCAACTTCGTCATCTAATTCGCCAATCTCTTTGGCGAGCTTGATATCTCCATTAATAAAGGAATCTAGCCCCTTTTGAAGCATCGTAATGGAGATATCCTTCATCTTCTCAAGATTTGTGATGTCGACTAAAGAATTGGAATTCCCGATTCTAATAGTTGATTTGGCAATATTAACCCCGAAATCTGCAATTCGCTCGATTTCTGAACTGATTTTTAAAGCTCCGATGATTTTGCGTAAGTCTCTAGCGACAGGCTGCTCCTTCGCCATAAGCCATATAATAAAATGATTAATTTCAATTTCAAGGTCATCCACAACTTCATCTTCTTCTATTACTTTTAATGCTAATTCCACATCTTTTGCTTGAAAGGCTTCAAATGCTCTTTCAAGGGATGCACCAGCCAAGTCGGACATTGTTTTCATTTTTTCCTGTAGTTCCTGTAATTTATTATCAAAGCTTTCACGAACCACCATCATTTTATGACCCTCCTAAATTAACCGAATCTGCCAGTAATATAATCTTCTGTTCTCTGGTCATGCGGCATCGAAAAGATCTTACTTGTTACATCATATTCGACCACTTCACCACTTAGGAAAAATGCTGTCTTATCTGAGACTCTTGCTGCTTGCTGCATATTATGGGTAACGATGACAATGGTATAATCCTTCTTCATATTTTCTATCAATTCTTCTACTTTTAAAGTAGAGATAGGATCCAATGCGGAAGTAGGCTCATCCATTAGAATGATATCAGGCTTCATTGCAATAGCACGTGCGATACAAATACGCTGCTGTTGACCGCCGGATAGGCCAAGTGCAGATGTTTTTAGACGATCCTTTACTTCATCCCAAATGGCCGCACCGCGTAAACTATTTTCAACAATTTCATTTAGTTCTTTTTTATTTTTAATTCCCTGCATTCTTGGACCATATGCCACATTATCATAAATACTCATTGGGAATAAATTTGCCTTCTGAAAAACCATCCCTACTTTGGTTCTTAATTTAATCACATCAGTGGTTTTGTATATATCCTCATGATCAATCGTAATATTGCCGGTAATTTTTACGCCATCAATTAAATCGTTCATTCGGTTTAATGTACGCAGGAAGGTGGATTTACCACAACCAGATGGACCTATTAGAGCAGTAACCTCATTTTCATGGATATCAAGTGATACGGAGTAAAGCGCCTGCTTTTCTCCATAGAACAAATCAAGATTTCTTACACTAATCTTTACTTCTTTATTTGCTTCCTGCAACAGTGTTGAATTATTTACCCTTAATTTAATATCTTTTGCACTCATGTCAGCACCTCATTTTAATAAACTATTTCCGTAACATTGATGTTAAAATCCTAAAGCCGATTTTAACTTGGCAAAATTTATTTAACGCTTATAAATTTAGTTGGGTTGCTCTTTTCTTATTAATATTTGTTCCAATAAGCAGCAAAGTTTAAGAAAAGAGCTCTAATAATCAGCTTTATTTAATTTTTTCGAGATAAACGTTGCCGATAGATTCAACGCTAGGATAATTACGATTAAGACAATTCCAACTGCTGAAGCTAATTCAATGTCACCTGATTCCTGTGTCACTAAAAAGGAATGAACCGTTAATGTTCGTGCTGATGAGAAGATGCTTGAAGGCATAGCTGCAACTGTTCCTGCTGTTAAAAATATCGCAGCGGACTCACCAACAATTCTTCCAATCGAAAGGATAATACCAGATAAGATACCAGGCATTGCACTTGGCAAAATGACTTTATATAAAGTTTGCAGCTTGGTTGTTCCCAATGCTAATGACCCCTCACGATAGGAGTGAGGAACTGTTTTAAGCGATTCTTCTGTCGTTCGGATTATTACAGGTAAAACGATAATGGTTAATGTTAAAGAAGCTGCGATAATGGACATACCCAATTTCAACGTTGTCACGAAGAATACTGCTCCAAATAATCCATAAATAATAGATGGGATTCCTGTTAGGCTTTCGGTTGCAAAACGAATGAGATTTACCAATCGGCCTTGTTTTGCATATTCTTGCATATATACCGCGGCACAAATTCCAATTGGTGTTGCGATGAGTAATGAAATAACAATGGTATAAATGGTCGTAATAATCATCGGCCAAATTCCACCGCCGCCAGAAGGGGAATAGTCACCAAAGATAAATTCGAAGCTGATTAAACGATAACCCTTGAAAAAGATATAGCCAACGATCATGACGAGTACGGCAACGGTCAAGAAAGCCGAACCCCAAAGAAGTCCACGGTACAATTTATCTTTCTGCTTTCTCAACTTACTTACCACCCTTCGAACTGATCTTTGCTAATACAAAGTTTAAGATTAAGATAAACGAGAATAAAACAATCCCTGTAGCAAATAACATCTCCTGGTGAGTTCCGAAGGCATAACCCATTTCTAACGCAATATTTGTCGTTAATGGACGTACACTGTCTGTAAGGCTTGTTGGCAGAATAAGACTATTACCGGCTACCAAGATAACAGCCATTGTTTCACCAATCGCTCTGCCTAGTCCTAAAACAATTGCGGCCATGATCCCTGACTTAGCTGATGGGACAACGACTTTAAAGATTGTTTCTATTTCAGAAGCACCTAGTGCCAATGAACCTTCACGATATGTTTTGGGAACTGCACGAATCGCAGTTTCCGCAACCGTTACAATGGTAGGAAGCATCATGATTGCTAAAACAAGGATTACTGCAATTAAGCTTTGCCCTTTTGCCAGGTTTAATTGATTTTGTAAAAATGGAACAATAAGTGCCAGTCCAAATACACCATATAAAACGGACGGAATTCCAGCTAACAGCTGTACAGCTGGAGAAATGAATTTAGCTACCCTTTTGGGTGCTATTTCAGCAAGAAAAATAGCTGTAAACAAACCTATTGGAACTCCAATTATTAATGCCCCAATGGTTGAATAAATGGATGCTACAATCATTGGCAATATGCCAAATTTCTCTTCACTTGGCACCCAATCTACTCCAAATAGAAAGTCAAAAAAACTATAACCTTCCGCTACAAATGGCAGAGATCCTTTATAAAATACAAATCCAACGATTAATAGTAAACTAATAACTGAAAGGAGTGCACAAAACTGAAATAATCTTGATGACAGCTTCTCTAACATGTACTTCCTCTTATTTGATTTCATTACCTCTTCGGGCTGCCGTGGCATACGCATTCCTCCATAAACTCTATTTCACTTGCTGATCCTTTGGTGAATCAGTAGTATTTGTGGTTATTTAATTGGAATCGCTCCAGTTTCTTCAACAATGGATTGTCCATCTGGACTTAAAATATAGTCGATAAACTGTTTTCCACCATCAGTTATTTGATCCTCTTTGTGGACAAATAAAAATGGACGTGACAGGCTGTATTTTTGCTGCAATACATTCTCTGCTGTCGCTTCCACTCCATTGATATCAACAGTGGATATGGAAGAATCAATATATTCGAATGAGATAAACCCTACCGCATGCTTATTGGTTGCGACCGTCGTTTTGATATTTCCGTTACCACTCGCAATGATCGCACTTCTTATTAATTCACCTGAAGAATATCCTACGATTTCTTGAAAGGCATCACGTGATCCTGAGCCATCCTCTCTGGAAACAACGACAATTTCCATGTCAGCGCCGCCCAACTCTTTCCAATTTGTAACCTCACCAGTAAAAACGGCCTTCACTTGTTCCATCGTAAGGTTTTTCACTTTGTTGCTGGGGTGTGTTACGACTACAATGCCATCATAAGCAATGATGGTCTCCGTTAGCCCGCTTGCTTTTTCTTCCTCTTTTAAATCACGAGAAGACATTCCGATTTCGGATACTCCATTTATAGCGTTGGTAATTCCTGCAGAGGATCCAATTTGATTTATTTCAACTTTTACATTACTTTCTTCTTTAAACTTTTCTGCAATTTTTTCTGCTAGAGGTCCTACAGACGTAGATCCCGAAACAGTAACGGCTGAACCATTATTCGATGCGTCTGCACCTTCATCACTGCTATTTCCGCATGCTGATAGAATGGCAGTAAAGAATAGTACCAATAGTCCCAGCATTGTCTTTCTATTCAACGTCATATGTTTAACCTCCAAGATAATCGATTGGATTTTCTATTCGACATGTAAAATAATAAACACTATATGTAAAGTTACTTTGGATTTAATGTAAAGGTTTTGTAAAATTTATTAATTGGTCTTTGAGATAATGTAAATTTTTCCACCCGCTACTATTTTTTAGTAACATGTAATGTTCTTAATATGCTATTTCGACTGATAATATATGATAAAAAAACGATACTTAACTTTCGTAACGAGTAAAGGTAGTTAAAATTGGTAGATTATACCTATATAAATTAAACAATTGGTACTGCGTCATCCTGTTTTTGCAATATTAAAATAATTATAATTATTCATGCTAATTTATTTCTATTAACCTATAATGATTTTGTGGAAAATAATAGAAATAAAGGGAGGCAGAGAATGATGAAGAAAAAGTTTATTTTACCTGTAGCTCTATCAACTGCAATGTTGGCAGGCTCTATCCCAGCTAGCAGTGTTTTTGCACAGCCAACTGATACAAAGGTTACGAATAGTGTACAAGCTTTAAAGGTATGGAATGAAAAGGCGAGTGTTCCATTATTTGTGAAGGAGCGCTTTGCAGAAAAACATGCAGCCAGCACTTCCTCTGAAGCAATAAATTACTTGAAGAAGAACGAAGACAAAACGGGAATTAATAATCCGGATAAGAAGTTGAAAGTGAAAAGTGTTCAAAAAGATAAACTTGGTATGACGCATGTTCGTTTTAATCAGGCGGTAAATGGAGTAAACGTTGAAGGGGCAGAGGTGGTTGTTCACTTTAATGGAAATAATGAAGTGGTTTCCGTCAACGGAAGAGTAAATCAGACCATCGCTGACCAATCAGTTGACACGTCTGCCTCTTTAAGCAGTGATGCTGCACTAAAGACAGCATTATCCTCTGTTAATGCACCTGAAGAGCTGACATACGAACCAACTGCTGAGCTAGTTGTCCTTCCTATTGAAGGGGAAAATTATACAGCCTATAAAGTGAACGTTAACTTCATGGGAGAGGAACCTGGAAACTGGTTTGTCTTTGTCGATGCTAAGACAGGAAAAGTCATTGATAAGTACAATGGCTTAATGCATGCAGAAGAAGGGAAGTCACAAAAAGGTGCTGGAAAAGGTGTACACGGTGAGCATAGGGAATTACATATTACTCAAGTAAAGGAACCAAATTCTGGTACGAAGTTTGCGTTAGCCGATTACTCACATGAGAACCTTGAAGGAATCGTAACGTACGATGCTAAAAACGATAACACTTCTAGTAATGATACGCTCTATGTAGGAAATTCAGCTGCATTTATCGGTGACTATGACCGGGCGCTTGTGGATGCACACTATAATTCCGAAAAGGTATATGAGTATTTTCTAAATGAGCATGACCGCAATTCCCTGGATGGAGAAGGAATGGCAATCATTTCCAAAGTTCACTATGGTACCAATTATAACAATGCTTCATGGAATGGCCGTTGGATGACCTATGGTGATGGTGATGGTGTATTCATGACATCTCTATCCGCTGGTCTTGACGTAGCTGCCCATGAAATGACTCATGGCGTTATCACTAACTCTGCAAACCTAGTATACCGTAATCAATCCGGAGCGCTGAACGAATCGTTTGCTGATGTATTTGGTGCGCTCGTTGACGACAGTGATTGGGAAATGGGTGAGGATATTATGGCACCTGCTGCTAAAGCCGACGGTGTCACTGTATTGCGAAGCTTAAGTAGTCCAAACAGTGTTGTTGTCAGCAACGAGCAAAGAAGGTCCTATAGCACAAATGGCGGTGTCTATCCAGACCATATGGACGAGTTTTACTATATGCCGACTTCTGTGGATGGCGGTGGTGTCCATGTTAACTCTTCCATTACAAACCATGCTGCATACTTGATAGCTCAAGAAATTGGCAGGGAAAAATTAGGGCAGATATACTACCGTGCACTAACGGTTTATTTAACTCCTAATTCCGATTTTAGCGATGCCCGTCAGGCTGTTGTTCAGTCTGCAATTGATCTTTATGGTGAAGGCAGCGAGGAAGTGGCTGCAGCAAATTCTGGATTTGATTCAGTAGGAATCTATTAAAGCAAGACCTGCTTATAAAAAAAGGACTAGAAATCTACTATGATTTCTAGTCCTGAATTTAATGATTGCACTAATAATTAAATTAGTAAATTTTAAAGTATTGATCAATTCCATCAGCTATTGCCCTTGCTAATAGGTTTTGATAAGAATCAGTTATTAACTTCTTCCGTTCACTTGAATTGTTAATAAAACCAATTTCAGTTAATGTCGCAGGCATGGCAGACTCACGTAAAACTGAAAAGGTGTCCCCAGCTGTTCCACGATCATTTGCACCTGTATAATCTAGCAAATTTTCCTGAATTAAATTAGTAAGTGTTACACTCCTTAGAATTCTGTCAGGATCATCATGCATATCCTCATTGATTTTTGAAGGATATTCTGGAAAATATTTATAATAGTATGACTCAATACCATTGACAGAAGTTTCTCCGCCTGCTGTAGAGTTTGTATGAATACTAACATAAATATCGGTCTTTAAATCATTTGCCATTTTAGAACGATCTAGCAATGATAGGTAGGTGTTGGCAGTACGCGCCATATACACTGTATACCCGCGGTTCAATAATATAGCTTGTACTTTTTTAGCAACTGACAAATTTAAGTCAGCTTCTTTATAACCGCCAGCTGTTGCACCAGGATCAGATCCACCATGTCCAGGATCTAAAAATACCGTTTTGGAGGATTGATTGAACGTGACAGTACTTGCAGGCAATATTGTAACATGACCGTTCTTACTGGTTTCTCTGACTGTAATAGTATGTTGGCCATCCGGGAACTTGGTTGTATCGAGTTCATAATGGAATCCAGCCTTCCCATTATGAAATTGAGGATAAAACCTTTGGACATCTGACCGCGTATCACCATAGAATGCTTGACCAACCACCACATTGTCGACTAATACTTCTACTTTTTCAACTCCGTGATTATCAAGAATCCAGCCATAAACCTTTTGTTTCCCTCTGATGCTTGTTCCTGGTTTCGGGGAATCCAAAAATCCCAATGCATTTTGAATCGTAACAGTACGATCCGATAATGTTGTGACTTGACCGTTCCTACCCATTTCCCTTATCGTAATTGTATGTTGACCGTCAGAGAATTTGGTTGTATCAAGGGCATAGTGATAACCAGATTTGCCATTTTTAAACTGAGGATAAAACCTTTGGACATCAGGTCGGGCGTCACCGTAGTCAGCATGGCCAACCACTGCTCCGTCAACCAAAATTTCTATTTTCGCCACTCCGCTTTGATCCAAAAACCATCCATAGACATTTTGGGTTCCGTTTATTAATGAGCCAGAAGATGGCTTATCTAAAAATCCTAATGCATTATCAATATTTATCGTACTAGCAGGTAATGTTGTCACACGACCATTCTTACCTGTTTCCCTGATTGCAACAGTATGCCTGCCATCAGTGAATTTCGTTGTATCGAGTGCATATTGATACCCTGATTTCCCATTTTTAAATTGAGGGTAGAACTTTTGGACATCAGGTCTCTTAAAACCGTAGACTGCTTGACCGACAACTATACCATCAACCAAAACCTCGATATTTCCCACTCCGCTTTGATCCAAAAACCATCCATAAACGTTTTGAGTCCCGTTTATAGATGAGCCAGAAGCCGGTCTATCCATGAACCCTAATGCATTTTCAATGGTAATGTTTCTAGCAGGTAAAGTAGTTACATGACCATTCGAACTAGTTTCTTTAATCGTCACCGTATGTTTGCCGTCAGTGAATTTGGTTGTATCAAGGGAAAAGTGAAAACCAGCCTTTCCATTCTTGAACTGAGGGTAAAACTTTCGGACATCGGGTCTATCATCACCGTAGAAAGCCTGGCCGACCACTGTATCATCTACTAATACTTCAATTTTTGCTACTTTGCCGGCATCCAAAAACCATCCATAAACGTTTTGAGTCCCGCTCATTGTTGAACCCGATGCTGGCTTGTCCAAAAATCCTAAGGAATTTTCAATCATTATTGTACTAGCGGGCAATGTAGTTACATGGCCATTTTTACCTGTTTCCTTGATGGTAACAGTATGTTTGCCGTCAGTGAATTTGGTGGTATCGAGTGAATAATGAAATCCAGCGTTACCATTCTTGAACTGAGGGTAAAACTTTTGAACATCAGGTCGCGCATCACCATAGACAGCCTGGCCGGCAACTGCACCATCTACCAGCACTTCAATTTTTGCAACTTCGCTTTCATCTAAAAACCAACCATAAATTTCTTGTGTCCCATAAAGTGATGAGCTAGAAATCGGCCTATCCATATACCCTATAGCAGTATTTATTTCCGCTGAGGCGGGCAGTGGAAATTTCAGATACAACAGAAGCAGGATTCCTGCCAAAATAAATCCCACTGTGTTTTTGTTAATTTTCATTTCTGCTCCTTCCTAGTAAGCTATTAATTTTTCTAAAATAAGACAATTCTATAATACTATTCTTCTAGTTAAAAAAAAATAAGAAATATTCCTGGAGTATGTATGTTTACAAGCTTTAAATGGTTAGAGTAGAATTAGTATTTCCGCTCTAATTTTTTTTAGCTGTGATTGGTTGAACAGTAGAGGTGATGACATGATTCATAATTATTTAGGTGAGACCATTCGTTTTGAGATAAAATATAAAAAGCGTACATCGATGAGCATTTCTATAGACCTTTATGGAAATGTTGAAGTTCAGGCTCCAAAAGGAATTTCCGATGAACAAGTCATTTTGGCTTTAGAGGAAAAATGGGAGTGGATCCAGGAAAAACGTAAAGAAATGAAGGATAGAACCCTGGGATCAAAGGTGAAGACCTATGATCATGGAGAGAGCTTTCTTTATTTAGGAAAAGAATATCCTATTCAAATATCGAAAGATACTACTATTGAGCAAGACTATGCAGTGTTTGCAGAAGATAAGTTACATATTTTTGTGAAACAGCTTGAAGAGGAAAAAATAAGACAAGCATTAAAGCGTTTTTACTATCAGCAGTGTAAGATGTTAGTCGAGAGGAGTATAAGGTCTTACCAAAGCAACTTTAAATCAAAGCCTCGGTCAATCAAGATAACTGATAATAAGACGAACTGGGGAACCTGTGATTCAAAGCAGCAGTTAACCTTTAATTGGAGATTGGCGATGGCGCCACAGCAGGTGATTGACTATGTAGTCGTTCATGAAATGTGCCATATGGTTCACTTGAATCATGATCGTTCCTTTTGGAGGCTTGTTGGTAAAATACTTCCCGATTATAAGCAGCAGGAAAACTGGCTGGCACTATCCAGTTGGAAAATGACTGTCTGATATTGCAAACGGATATACTTGTGCTATACATATAGAAATCATAATGGAGGTTTATAAATGGAGAATAATGATATATTAATTCGATTAAGGTATGCGCTAGATATAAAAAATAGTGATATGGTTGAGATATTTAAATTAGGCGGCACTGAAGTAACGAAGGATGAAGTGCTTAAAATCCTTACAAAACCAACGGATAATTACGATGACGAAGATTATTATGAAGAGGATATAGCGGAAGATGAGGAACATATAAATTGCACAAATAATATGTTAGAGTCATTTTTAAATGGCTTTATTACTTTTAAGAGAGGCAGACAAGAACCAAAGCCAGGACAACCTGAATCACCTGTACCTTCAAAGAGTAGAGAAAGTATTAATAACCAGCTATTAAAAAAAGTGAAGATCGCATTGGCGTTAACTAGTGAAGATATGCTCGATATCTTTGAAAGAGCAGGAATTACGGTAACTAAAGGTGAATTAAGCGCACTATTAAGAAAAGAAGGTCATAAGAATTATAAGCAGTGCCTTGATAAATACGCTAGAAATTTCTTAAAAGGACTAGCTATTAAATATAGAGGATAAGAGGATTAGCGCTAAATAGATTAGCGCTTTTTTTGTTTCTAAAAAAACTTATTTTGAAGGGGTTTAGCCCCTGCTAATCAAACGTTTGATTAACATATTAATATGTAAAAAATTGTCTCAGTTTGTATTACCTTATTTTATTTGACTGCCACTGCAGATTTTTAGCGAAAACGAGACAATATTTACGACAAAAATTTCCCTGAAAATAATTAAAAGTTCATTTATTAAAAGGGGTCGAACCAATCTAATCAAACGTCTGATTAAAATAAATATTGTCAGTAGTTGTCGTCTAGCCCATTTTATAAAGCTTTTTTTGTATCAAGAACTCTGTAGAAGCTCTTCTATTCATTCTTTACCCTTTTGTTGGGAATAATGAGAAGAAGGGCTTTTTGATTGTGAATTAAACATCTAGGAGTTGCTGTAATGTATTTTTTAATTAATCTTATAGGATTTTTTGTTGTGATGGGAGTCGTATTTTTATGTTCTCCACAAAAGAAAGCAGTTAAATGGAAAGCGATTGTCTCACTTGTTGTGGTTGAATTGCTTATTACCTGGTTTATGTTGGGGACTGATATTGGAAGCTGGCTGATTAATCAAATTGCTGCTTTCTTTACTTGGTTAATTGCCTGTGCAAGTGAAGGGATTGCGTTTGTGTTCCCAAGTGCCATGGCAAATGAGACTATCGATTTTTTCTTTAGTGCTCTGTTGCCGATTATCTTTATTGTGACGTTTTTTGATATTTTATCTTATTTTGGTATTTTAACGTGGATCATTGATAAAGTGGGTTGGCTTATTTCTAAGGTTTCAAAAATGCCCAAGTTAGAAAGCTTTTTCTCTATTCAAATGATGTTCTTAGGAAACACGGAAGCGTTAGCTGTCATTCGTAATCAACTGTCTGTTTTAAAGGATTATCGGTTACTTACCTTTGGAATTATGAGTATGAGCAGTATTAGCGGTTCGATTATAGGCGCGTATTTATCGATGGTTCCTGCAACCTATGTTTTTAGCGCTATTCCCTTAAACTGTTTAAATGCTCTTATAGTAGTCAGCATTTTAAATCCAATCACAGTGCCAAAAGAGGAAGATATTATTTACGAGCCGCCAAAATCGGAGAAAAAGGACTTTTTCTCCACGATTTCTAACAGTATGTTAGTGGGTATGAATATGGTCATTGTTATTTTAGCGATGGTAATAGGATACGTAGCATTGACAGCTGCGCTTAATGGAATATTAGGAGTTATAATACATGGACTAACCATCCAAAAAATCTTCTCGTATATCTTTAGTCCATTTGCTTTTTTACTTGGCTTGCCAGTAAAGGATGCCCTTTATGTAGCGCAGTTAATGGGAATAAAATTAGCAACGAATGAATTTGTTGCGATGATGGACCTGAAAAAGCAATTAGATACACTGGCGCCACATACGGTTGCGGTTGCAACGACATTTTTAACATCATTTGCGAATTTTAGTACGGTGGGGATGATATATGGAACGTTTAATTCAGTCCTAGGAGAGGGGAAATCCGCAATCATTGGTAAGAACGTATGGAAGCTTCTTGTCAGCGGGATTGCTGTTTCATTGTTAAGTGCGATGATTGTTGGGTTATTTGTTTGGAATTAAGAAAACATATTACAGCAAAAAAAAGCCCTGAAAAGTGACTTTGTCACCTTACAGGACTTCAACAATTAGTCTTCTATAATATCTTTACGGTTTTTCTTGAACATCTTAGATAATACTTCATAAACAATTGGGACAATAATTAACGTTAATAACGTTGAACTTGTTAATCCGCCAATTACGGTAATACCTAGACCTTTCGAGATTAAACCGCCGCCGCCTGATCCGATTGCAAGTGGAATTAACGCACCGATCGTTGCGATAGCTGTCATTAAGATTGGACGCAGACGAGTTGCACCCGCTTCTAGTACTGCTTCACGCATCGTCATACCATCACGTTCCATATGAATAATCCGGTCTACTAATACAATCGCATTCGTCACAACAATACCAATTAACATCAATAATCCCATCATGACAGATACAGAAATGGTTTCGCCTGCGATTAATAAACCAACAAATGAACCAATTACGGCAAATGGTAATGAGAATAGGATAGCAAACGGTGCGACACCTTCACGGAAGGTTACAACTAGGATAAAGTATACAATCGCAATCGCTGCAAGCATCGCCATACCAAGCTGTGTGAATGTCTCTGTCATATCTGCCTGTACACCGGCAACGCCAATGGTAACGCCCTTCGGTAAATCTAACTTATTGATATCTTTATCTACCTTAGCTGTTGCTTTAGAAATATCCTCATCAAGGATCGTTCCTGAAACAGTTGCATAGTATTCACCTTTACTGCGTGCAAGGGTATTTAGTGTTGTGCCTTTTTCAACTGTTACCAGTTCAGAAAGAGGCATTGTTGTACCAAGAGCTGTAGGTACTTGTGTTGCTAAAATATCGTCAATTGATTTTGGCTGTGCAGCTTGTTCCTGCTGAACGATTACTTCTAATTCGTTGCCGTCCTTTTCAACCGTTGTTAATACATCTTGCGTTTTATTTGGGTTTAACATCATTACGATTTGACCAGTTGTTAAACCATACTGCAGCAATTCGTCTTGTTCTACTTTGAATGTATATTCAACGTATGCTTCCTCAGCGCTTGAAGAAACATCTTCTAAGCGGTCATTTTTACTCATAACGCCTTCTACCATTTTTACAGCTTCGTTTAATTTATCTAAATCTTCACTGTAGAACGTGTAGCTGACTTCATTGGTAGACATCGACATAGCTGAGAAGTTTTGGCTCTTCCATTCGCCGGACTGACCAATATTAAACACATATTCTTCAATTTCCTCGCGAGCTTCCGGGAAGTTTTCCATATCTGGATCAAAGATTAGGTACATTAACGCACCATCGCCGCCGCCGCCCATCATCGCCGCCATTGGATCTCCACTTTCGGTTACAGATACCTGAACAATGTCGATATCCTTACGTTTAAGCATTTCCTCTTCTACGGCTGCAACATTTTCTAACGTTTCATCCTTTAACTCGCCAGCCTTTGGTGTGTACGTTAAGTACATTACCTTTTCTTCTTCACTGCCCATAAAGCTAAAACCGATTAATGGTGTTAAAGCCAAACTGCATGCTAACAATACAACCGCGATAATGGATGTAACCACTTTATGGTTCAGCGTCCAGCCAAGTACACCTTTGTACCAGTTCGCTAGTTTACCAACTTCTTTATGGCTGCTCTCTGTCTTCTCACCGTATAGTTTCTTCTTAAATAAGAAGTGAGACAATGCAGGTACGATTGTAATCGCAACTACTAACGAAGCGCCAAGAGCAAATGTCATCGTTAATGCGAACGGCATAAATAGTTCACCGACCATACCGCCAACGAAGATAAGAGGTGCAAAAACTGCAACCGTTACTAAAGTTGATGAAAGGATTGGTTTGAACATTTCAATTGTCGCTTCACGAACAAGTGCACGACCTGATAACTTTTCTTCTTTTAAATGAAGACGTCGATAAATATTTTCAACTACTACGATTGAGTCATCGATTACACGGCCGATGGCAACCGTAACGGCACCGAGCGTCATAATATTGAGGGTAATCTCCATCCAGTTCAGAAGCAATAATGCCATGAAGATAGAAACTGGAATTGATACAATCGAAATAATAGTTGATTTGAAATCACGCAGGAATAAAAGAATAATTAATACGGCAATTAAACCGCCAAATAGTGCTTTTTCAACCATTGTTTTAACTGATTCTTCAATTGGTTCGCCTTGGTCGAGTGATACATCGATAACAAGACCATCAATTTTTTCCTCTTCTTCTTCAATTAAATCCTTCACACTGTTTACAACATCCACAGTGTTTGCTTCTTGTCCTTTGACAATTTGAATCGCAATTGCATCTTCACCATTTGTACGTGAAATAGATTGTACATTACCAACCACTTCAATTTTAGCGATGTCGCTAAGCTTCACAAAAGGTGAAGGCTGTGTGGCTGATGGGGTTACAGGAATCAGCATTTCTTTTAATTCATCAGCTGTCATGAACTTTCCATCTATTGCTACCGCTTGTTCGCCTTCTTCAAATTCAAAAAGTCCTAATGAAACAGCAAGGTCACTAGCCTGTATCATTTGTTTTACAGTATCTTCTTTTAAGCCATATTGAGCCATTTTAGCTTCGTCATACGTAAGCTGAACCTCTTCAATATGCTGCCCTGTAATGGTCGCTGAGGCAACACCGTCAATCTTCTCGATTTTTGGAAGGATAATATCTTCTACGGTTGATGTTAATTCAACGATATCTTCTTCTGTACTACTTACGCTTAGTGCAACAACTGGCATCATGTTCATGCTAATTGCTGTAATAATTGGTTCTTGTGCATTTTCTGGGAGCTTCACTGCCTCTAAGGCAGATTTTAATGCACGATTTGCCTCATCCATATCTTCACCGTATTCATATTCTACTTGAATACTTGACATGTTAGCATTTGAATTGGAATAAACCGATTTTACACCCTTTAGGTTTTCTATCGCTTTCTCTAAAGGTTTGGAGACATCCTCCATTACTTGCTCTGGAGTTGCACCAGGATATACGTCCATTACCATTAAGTATGGAATTGAAATATCTGGGATTGTCTCCATATTCATTCTTGTACCTGAATAAATACCAGATACCGTAATAATAATCGTAAGTAACCAAACTGCTAGTTTATTTCCTAGTACAAAGTTGACTAAACCTTTCACGCCTACACCTACCCTTAATTGACTTATCTAACCCATTTACTTATAATACTGACTAACCAGTCATCTGTCAATGATTGAACCTAGGAGTGAAGAATGAACGATGAAAAAACAATTAATAATGGAAAAGGCAATTGAACTCTTTGCTAAGCAAGGGTTTGAAGCTACATCTGTCCAGCAGATAACAGAACATTGCGGCATTTCTAAAGGTGCCTTTTATCTATCTTTTAAGTCAAAAGATGAATTAATTATCGAGATAATCGATCACTTTATGATTCAGTTTACCTCTGAAATTGACCATCTAGTCAGAAGTGCAAAAGATGGAGAAAATCTTCTATATAACTTTTATTATGCGATATTCAACTCTTTTCAAAAGCATTCTGATTTTGGAAAGATATTAATCAAGGAGCAATCAAGGTCTTTTAATGAGGATTTCATCGTAAAGATGCGTTATTACGATAGATTAATGGATAAAAGTATTCTATCGATGGTAGAGCATTTGTATGGAGACGATGAAGTTAAAGAAATAAAGTATGATTTAGTGTTTTGCATCAAAGGCTTTATGAGTATGTATTCTCAATTATTCTTGTTTTATAATGTACCTTTAGATCTGGATTTGCTGTCAAAATCACTGGTGGAAAAAACAAATTTACTGGCAAGAAACTCCACTGTTCCTTTTATTTCAAAAGGGTTGATCATGGCGTTTGAAGAGCCGGTGTTAGAGGATTTAACAAAAGAACAAATTCTCTTAAGGTTGGACCAAGAAATAGAAGAGTTGGAAGAGTCAGTAGAAAAGGAATCTTTAGTGCTGTTAAAACAGCAGCTGAATGAACCAACTTTTGGCCGGGCAATTATTAAGGGGCTGCTAGAAAATATTCGTAACCATCCTCAAACCAAATGGATTGCTTATTTACTGGGGAGTTTTTTTGATCAGAAGTAATTTTAGAAAGTGAATTATTGTTTGAATATTCTATGAAAATAGTTTATTATTAAGGTGGATATAGGGATTTATGCTCTATACTACTTATTAGCGCATAATATGTTAAATACTTTGATGATTAATCGGTAATGATTTTCTAGATATGCAGACGCTAGAATTTAAGCCAAAATAAGTCGTAGGAAAATCTACGCTTATTTTGGCTTTTTTTATTATATGAAAACGGGGAGGTATCAAAATGGATAACGATGAAATGAAGCGATTAAATTTCCTGCTTGAAATATATGTGGATGTGAATGTTGATAAAGATTTCTCTGTCCTTTCAAAAAAAACTGATCCATTCTTTATCGTGAACATATCAGGTCAGCTGATCTATGTGAATGAAGTCTGTGAAGAACTATTGCAGTGTTCTAGAAATGATCTAGTAAAAATGAAGCTGAGTAATCTTTTCATTCCTTCTATGTTAAATGATACTCAAACGTTTTTTATTGATAAACAGCGTGAACAGCTTTTGAATTTTGATTCTAAAATCAGTATGAGACCTGGAAATATTATTGATGTTAATGTAACGACTTTTCCTATCCTTTTTAATAATGAAGTAGTGGGGAGTTATGTGGTGTTAAAGGATATTACGCTAATTAAGAGAGAGAGGCAGCTGCTTTCGGAAAAACAAGCAGCCGCAGGTCAACTGGCTGCAGGGATTGCACATGAAATTCGAAACCCAATCACCGCAATTAAAGGTTTCCTGCAATTATTGATGGGCGAATATAAAGGGGAAACGACATACTTTGAGATTGTAGAATCGGAAATTAATCGAGTTGAAATGATTCTAAAAGAACTCATGGTTCTAGCTAAACCAACAAAAATAAAATATCAAGAATTGGATTTACGCCTGCTTTTAGACAAGGTCCTGACACTAATGGAATCACAAACATTACTAAATGATATTGAAGTTATAAAAAATTTCCATGCTCTAGAGGTAATGATCGTAGGGGACGAAAATCAGTTGAAACAAGTGTTTATAAACTATATTAAAAATGCTATTGAAGCAATGCCAAATGGTGGAAAAGTAATTATTGAAGGAATATGCTTAAATGAGAGTGCTCATATTCGAATTATCGATCAAGGCAGTGGAATGCCGCTGGAAACTCTGAAACGTATCAATGAACCGTTTTTTACAACAAAAGAACATGGGACCGGACTTGGAATGCTGGTTAGCAATGAAATCATTGAAGAGCATCGGGGTAAGATTAATATTATCAGTAATACGGAAGGGACTTGTATAGAAGTGATACTGCCTGCCTTACTGACCACTACATAAACAATTGCAGTATAGTGAAAATAATGGTAAAATAAGAGAGTCTAATGTCTTGCAGTCATTAGTTTTATGCATTCTTTATATTTTACATAAAAACAATACTCGTAAACTGTATGGTAAATGGAAGAAACTATTAAAATAGTCGTCTGAACCGTGGCCTAACTTCTTTTTGAAGTTAGGCCATTTTTTATTTTAGTTAGGAGGAGTACGTATTAAACCTAATCATGAAAATTTGGTATATCTTAGCAGTACATTCAGCAAATCGCTCAAACGGAGCTTTGGAAAGGGGCCTGAAACCTGTAATGTCATCTTAAAAGGCAATAGATTTTACGTGTATATGCGAAATTTTATTACCCCTGCTGAGGAAGTATTAATAAAACAGGATAAGTTAGAATTGGCAGTGAATTTTCGTACTTCAATCATTAATGCAGTAACGGAGGATTACTTACCGGAAGTGTCGAAGGTTTTGGGTATATCCTTTGATTCTTTCTTTCATGACTGGAATTATGATAAAAACACAGGAATTCTTCTGTTAGATCATTCTCAATTGGACCATGAGAAGAATCTAGATAGCACTTTTGAAAATAATCTTTTTACCTTAATAGAGAATGTTGGGTCTAGTTACCATAAAAAACCTGCTAGCTTAAAAGTAATAAAGTTCACTCAAAATATTTGTGCAATTGAATCTAAAGAAGTGTTGTTACCGCTAGAGAGATTAGTTTATGAAAAAGGGAATGCCGACTTATTACTTCAACAGGCATGGGAAATCAAAACCGGATATTGGAAGAATAAAGGACAATTTGAAGGTCTCTTTAATCGTTTAATTGAGGATATGTTTATGATGTGGGATTACAAAAATAATAGAAATTATCTAGTTTTTATCTTTAATAAATTATATATAATGAATTAATTTAAAAGAACATGTTGTAATGAAGGACTTCCTAAATACAATGTGTTTTTTTAATGCCTTTATTTTAACAAAGCACTCTTTCGTACATACTATTTAGATATACCAGTCGCCTTCCAACTAAGGAAAGTAAGGAGTAAAGTTTATGATGGATTTAAAAAAGGAAGAATATATAAGCAGTTACATAAGTAAATTGTTAAGAAAAAATTTTGGCAGGGGACCCCGCAGCTGCCAAACTTCAATATCCAGTCATTATCTTGTCACTTATATAGGTGGATTTTTATCACCGATGGAAGATGTTATGTTACAGCACGGACAGAACCAGTATGTAGATCATGCTAGAAACGTAATTATTACACACCTGCTGGATGAAATAAAAGGAGTAATACAAATTACCTTTGACGTTGAAGTGGAAGAATATTACCATGATTGGAATTTCCCAAATAATTCAGGCATTCTTATTTTTATTTTAGATGCTGAAGTACATCAGAAGGTGGAAACAAATATTGATATCCAAAGATTTGAGTTGGAAGTGGGCAGGATTAGTTTACTGGTAGAAAAAGTACCAGATAAAATCAATACCTGCCCAATTTCCCCAACCATTTTCCTAGTTGAAAGAAAAGGTATTCTTATTCAAATAGAGAAAGCATTAATTGATAAAGGATTTGAAAACGAGCTTAAATTTACCAAGGATCAATTGGAGAAAGGTTACTTTCACCGATATGGCAGGTTTGAAGACATATTTCATAAATCTGTAAGGGATATTTTTATAGACTGGAATTTTAAGCTGGATAAGTCGGTAATGGCCTTTATTCTAAATTCCTAGGTAAGGGAGTCTTTCGTTAAGAAGGACTCCCCGAGACTTAGAATGGTATTTTTACCGATTATTAAAGTAAACAGATAAAGCGTTAGAAATGTCATTGTCTTGTTGATTGGCATGAATAGTATAATGGTCGCCATCAACGGACGCTGTAAAGTCACTGAATCCTTGATTTCGCAAAAAGTCGTCTATATCGGATAAATCTTCGCCCTGGGTTTTAAGTGTTTTGCGCCCAATAAAGGTGCCATTCACATAAACTTCGTATTGATCCTCATCTAATTTTACACTGCTAGTTGATTCGCTATCTACATTTGTAAAGGGCAGCATATTATTACCATTATTATTTCGGTCGAACATCTGTAAACCTCCTTCTGCTTTATATCGTTACTATTTCCATGAGACAGGCTGGGTATGAGTATTTCTGTCATCCTCTTTAGAATTATTTGGATAAATGGTTTCGGTCAACACTTATTGTACTAAATATAATTTTTTGATATAGTAATATAGAAATTAAATTGAACCTTATCATTCCGGTGGGGTAGAGGCGCGGGCTTTAAGAGTAAGCTGTATGAGGATGACAACGAGGATTACAGCTGAAAGGAAAGACTGCCGAAGCAATGCAAACCTGTCTATGTTTGTTTTGCTGGGGTTGCTCTGAATAAGAGTAACACTGTCATTATGGATAAAAATATCTATAATGAGGAGCTACAGATCGTGATGGAGAAACTTGTTGCTTATTAAGGGCAGCGATAGAATTCTCTATTGCTGCCCTTTTTTGTATTTTCTCCCGAGTCTCTTTCATGGCAAGTTCCCCCCTCGATTATTAGGAGGAGGACAATGGAATGGAAAACACAATTTACTCTTTAATACCGCCGATATTGGCAATTTTGATGGTGGTCTTAACTAGGAGAGTGCTTTTGTCACTTGCGACAGGTATCCTAGCTTCAGCACTCTTATTAGCTGAATTCAATCTCAGCAGAACATTCTCAATCATTTGGGATGCTGCAAAGGGGATTTTTATTTCTGAAGGTGCACTCAATACATCTAGTGTATACATTATATTATTCTTGTTAATTCTCGGAGTAATTACAGCCTTCATCTCAATCTCTGGAGGAAGCAGAGCATTTGGAGAATGGGCAATGAAGCGTGTGAAAACCCGTGCCGGGGCGCAATTAGTGGGTGCGGTGTTAGGTATTATTATTTTTATAGATGATTATTTCAATGCACTTGCTGTTGGACAGGTTACACGGCCAATTACTGATAGACAAAAAGTATCTAGGGCAAAACTGGCTTATATCATTGACTCTACTTCAGCCCCAGTTTGTGTTGTGTCACCGATTTCTAGTTGGGGAGCCTACATTATCGCTCTGATTGGAACGATTTTGGCGGCACATGGTGTAACTGAATATAGTGCATTTTCAGCGTTTATGCAAATGGTACCAATGAATTTCTATGTTTGGGCAGCGCTTGGAATGGTCATTATTGTGGCGATTGGAAACTTTGATATTGGTTCCATGAAATTGCATGAAGAGAGGGCTGTTAAGGAAGGTGTTCTCTTTAATCCTATGAAAACAGTACCTGGCGAATTAAAGGATGACCTTCCGACTAGCAGTAAGGGGTCAGTTGGTGATCTAATCTGGCCAATTCTTGCATTAGTGGCTGGTGTTATTGGTGCGATGGTGTGGACTGGATACCAAGCAACGGAAGGAAATGCGACCATACTATCTATACTTGAAAATACGGATGTAACGAAATCATTAGTTCTAGGCGGTTTGTTCGGACTAATCGTCACAATGGTCATGTTTTTACGACAAGCAGTTGTTTTGCGTGGAGTTAGCTCAAGTGTATTTGGTAAGGGATTACTGGAAGGAACAAAATCCATGATGCCAGCGATTTATATCTTACTTTTCGCATGGGCAATCGTAGATTTAATTGGCAGGCTGGGAACAGGAACATACTTAGCTGGTTTGGTAGGAGATTCAAACTTTAATGTATCATACCTCCCGCTTATTCTGTTTCTAATTGCTGGAGTTATGGCATTCTCGACTGGAACATCTTGGGGTTCCTTCGGTATTCTTCTTCCGATTGCTGGTGATATTGCAGCTGCAACGGATATAAACATGATTCTTCCTGCAATGGCGGCTGTCCTGGCAGGATCCGTATTCGGAGATCATTGCTCCCCGATTTCTGATACGACCATTTTGTCTTCTACAGGTGCAGGTTCTAATCATATTGATCATGTAGTAACACAGCTGCCATATGCTTTAATCTGTGCAGGAATTTCAATCATTGGTTATCTTATCATTGGAATTACTGGCAGCTCATTCCTAGCATTGGTGATTGTTATTGCTATACTGATTGCTATATTTATGTATAGTCGTCCGCGTCAAGTGAAGGTACTGCCCTAAGAATGTAACCAATTAATATAGAATAAGTAAAAGCTGTCCAGGTGATTGGACAGCTTTTTGTATAGGTCTTTGCTCTATTAATTTATTCTGCAGGTTCAATCGGTTGGGGGACCAAGTTAAGCATCCGAGCTGATAAATAGACGGAAAATTTCCGGTTAATTAATAAATATAATTAAAAAAGGCATAAATAGACGGAGAAATTCCGTCTATTTACTCGACAAATTTGCAAATAGGCGATTTTGCTTTACATAAGCGGAAAACCTCCGTTTATTTGCCCCGAAACGAGCTCCATAAAGCATTTAACCGGAAAATATCCGCTTATCTTACTGTCGGCCGTTGCTCTTTAATTTATTCTGCAGAGTACTTAACTGCTGCATTAACTGTTCATATTCCTCAAGCTCTATCTGACAGGATAGAATTACCTCCGCAACCTTGCTTGTAATGGGCTGCCGTTGTGAGACAGCCTTCTCCCGCAAGTAGATGTAAACCTTTCTTTCGTCCTCTTTTGAGCGCTCTTTTCTTAACCATTCATTTGCTTCCATGCGAGAAATCATAGGAGTTAACGTCCCAGTCCCTAGACTCAATTTTGCTCCTAATTCCTTTAATGTTACACCATCTTTTTCCCATAAAGCTAATAGAACTAAATATTGGGGATAGGTTAAACCAAAAGGCTGAAGGACACTTGTGTATAATTTATTAAATTCACCTGCTGTTTCATAGACAGCAAAGCAAAGCTGCTTCTTTAATGTCATAAAGTCTTCCATGCTAACCGCCTAATTAAGATAATAGCTTTTCTAAATCATTTTTTATTTTAACAGGTTCTGTTGTTGGTGCATAACGTTCAACAACCTGACCATTCTGGTCTACAAGGAATTTTGTGAAATTCCATTTAATATTTTTAGAGAGTAAGCCTTTTTTTTGTTCCTTAAGAAAGGTAAACAAAGGATCTGCATTTTCTCCATTTACATCTACTTTTGAAAACATTGGAAATGATACTCCGTAGTTTAATTGGCAGAACTGAGTGGTTTCATCGATATTATCAAATTCCTGGTTATTAAATTGGTCACAAGGGAATCCTAAGATTTCCAATCCTTGATCCTTATAATTTTCATATAATTCCTGAAGACCTTTAAATTGAGGTGTAAGACCGCATTTGCTTGCTGTATTCACAATAATTAAAGGTTTTCCTTTATAATCCTCAAGGGATTTTTCTTCACCATTCGTCATTTTCACATTGTAATCATAGACAGTTTTCAATTGGAATTCCTCCTGTGTGGTGAAAGTTTTATTTAAATCGTATACGAACTAATCATACACGATTTAATTTAGAATAACAAGTGTAATAATAAAAAAGCAGTATCCCATGAATTATGGAATACTGCTTTAATTTTGGAATTTATCGAATACCTTTCATTAAGCCCTGAATTTTCGGAGCTATTACATAAAGGATAAGGCTTAGTACGATTGCTGCTCCACCGATAACACCAAAGTAAGCCATTTCGTTCTCAGGAGAATAAAACTTAACGACTTGTGCATTAAGTGCTTGTGCGGCTGCACTTGCTAAGAACCATAAACTCATGGTTTGTGCTGAGAATGCAGCAGGAGCTAATTTTGTTGTTGCAGATAAGCCTACAGGTGAAATACATAATTCGCCAAATACAACGATTAAGTAACTAAGAACCAGCCACATTGGGCTTACTAATGAATCTGTACCGCCAAAGTAAGCTGGCAGAAGGATAACTAGGAATGACAGACCAGCAAATAATAATGCTAAAGAAAACTTTTGAGGTATTGTTGGCTGACGTTTACCTAATTTAACCCATAACCCAGCAAAAATTGGCGCGAAAATGATAATAAATAAAGGATTTAAAGATTGGAACCATGCTGGAGAAATATCAAGTCCCATCCAATCTAATTGAGTACGTTTGTCTGCATAACTTGCAAGGATTGTTGAGCCTTGTTCTTGAATGGACCAGAACATAACAGCTGCAATAAATAATGGTATATAAGCAATAATACGTGAACGTTCCACAGTTGTAGTTTTAGGGCTGCGATACATAACAACGAAATAGATAGTTGGTATGATAATACCTAAGAATGTAACGATATTAATAAAGCTAGTAAAAGTTAAAAGTCCTGCTGGAATTAAAATTGCACATAGTACAGCTAGAACGACTACACCTAATCCGATGAATGTAAAAGTTTTTTTCTTTTCAGCTTTTGAAAGAGGGTTTGGAACTGTAGTACCTGCAAGACCAAGATTTTTCTTTTTAGTCAATACAAACATAACTAGTCCAAGGAACATACCGACAGCTGCGATACCGAAACCTAAGTGGAAACTATAATCCATAACACTTCCTACGATTAGCGGTGCTAAGAACGCTCCGGCGTTAATCCCCATATAGAAAATGGTGAATCCAGCATCACGACGGTCGTCTGTTTCACTGTACATTTCACCAACTACAGTTGAAACATTCGGTTTTAACATACCTGTACCGAGAACGATTAATACCATAGATACAAAGAACATTGCTACGCTGCCTGGTACTGCTAGGACAATATGACCGAGCATAATCAGCACTCCGCCGTAGAATACTGCTTTAGATGTACCGAATATCCTGTCAGCTAACCAGCCTCCAATAATACCGGACATATAAACAAGTGATCCATAAATGGACATAATGGAAAGAGCTAAGTTTTCATCGAGCCCTAAACCGCCTTTTGAGACCTCGTAGTACATATAGTAGACTAGGATAGCTCTCATTCCATAGTAAGAGAAACGCTCCCAGAATTCTGTAAAGAAAAGTGTGAATAAACCTTTTGGATGTCCGAAGAAACCTTTCTGAGGGACACTATCCACAATTTTCTGCCTATTATAATTCGACATAATTCTACCTCCCTTTATTATATTATAATACTTTCGATTGTTTTCAATTGTCAAAAACTATTTTTGGTAATTAAGATTTATATAGTAATGAATACTGATATATCAGGAATCACGGCAGTAAATAGATGAATTAAAAGTTTTTTTAAAATAATTACTATTTTTGGATTAAACAAATTATTGCGAAAATGTTTTTTTGAGAGTCCAGGAATGATAAGTAAAAATGTTAACGCTTTCTCTTGTATTTTGCTCAGCTTATGGTATGCTAGGATTAAATAGTGAATAGCGATCACATGTTACTGATATATTTCAGGCATGGTGGTAAATAGAAAGGCACATGCTGCCCTTTTATTATACCCCCATGCCTTTTTTTATTTTCATATAAAGGGGTAATTCAAATGGTATTTGGTTTTTTTAAAAAAGCAAAATTACAAATCGTTGCACCAGTTAATGGGGAAATTGTTCCGTTAGAGGACGTCCCAGATCCTGTATTCAGCCAAAAGATGATGGGGGAAGGAGTAGCAATGGTTCCTGAGGGAGGAAATATCTATGCACCTGTTAATGGAACTATTATTCTCATCGCCGCCACAAAACATGCTGTTGGGATTCGTGCAGATGATGGCACAGAAATTCTCATTCATGTTGGGCTGGAAACAGTCGCGTTAAATGGAACTGGGTTTTCATTAGCAGTTAAGGAAGGAGAGAAGATTTCAGTCGGACAGCTTCTAATGGAGGTGGATTGGGACTATATTAAAATACACGCAAAAAGTATAGTAACTCCAATTGTAATAACGAATAGTCAGCAGACTGCAAAACAGTATAATCTCTCAAATGAGAAAAAAGCAGTTCAAGGTCAAACGATAATCATTTCAGCATCTTAACGTTAATATTCTATATTAAAGGGGGTGGTAGACTTTAAACTGGTTGAAAGAAAAAATGTTGGCCGTAAATAGTATTCTTTTTGCTTAAAAGGTATCGATATTGGGAATTCTATGCTACACATAGCACTTATTATTTTAGTTTTGCTTCTTTTTTAGGCGGGAATGAAATGATCGAAACCTTTAAAAGACATCGATTACGAAAAGACGGTCAAGAAAGTTGGTTTATTTTTTATAAATAGATAGGGGGAAAATAAAATGATGAAATATCTTCAAAGACTGGGTCGTTCCTTGATGCTGCCAGTAGCTGTATTACCTGCGGCAGCTATATTGATGGGGATAGGGTACTGGATTGACCCTACAGGCTGGGGTGCTGACAGTCCGGTAGCAGCCTTCTTAATTAAAGCAGGTGGATCAATAATTGATAATATGGCTATCCTTTTTGCAGTTGGTGTAGCATTAGGTATGTCCAAAGATAAAGATGGATCAGCTGCCTTAAGCGGCTTGGTCGCCTACTTGGTTATTACTACTGTATTATCAACAGGTTCAGTTGCCATGCTTCAAGGTGTTGCGCCTGAAGAGGTAAATGCTGCTTTTGGAAAAATTGGAACCCAGTTTACGGGAATTCTTTCAGGTATTATCGCTGCAATTATGTATAACCGCTTCAGTCATGTGAAATTACCAGATGCCTTATCTTTCTTTAGCGGGAAACGACTTGTCCCTATTATGACATCTGTAGCGATGTTAGCAGTATCATTAGTGATGTTCTTTGTTTGGCCGGTTGTTTTCTCTGGACTTGTTTCTTTTGGTAAAGGGATTAGTGATTTAGGTGCCATCGGTGCAGGTATATATGGTTTCTTCAACAGACTATTGATTCCAATCGGATTACACCATGCCCTAAACTCCGTATTCTGGTTTGATGTGGCAGGAATTAATGATATTGGTAACTTCTGGGCTAGTAAGGGTGAGCAGGGTATTACCGGCAGATATCAGGCTGGTTTCTTCCCAGTTATGATGTTTGGTTTACCGGCAGCTGCATTAGCCATGTACCATACTGCTAAATCTTCTAAGAAAAAACAAGTGGCTGCTTTAATGATGGCTGCAGGTGTTGCTTCCTTCTTCACTGGGGTAACAGAACCTCTTGAATTTGCGTTTATGTTTGTTGCGCCAGCACTTTATGTAACACACGCTGTATTAACAGGTATTTCATTGGCAGTTGCTGCAACGTTCCAATGGACAGCAGGATTTGGCTTTAGTGCAGGTTTAGTTGACTTTGTGTTAAGCTTAAAAATTCCAATTGCAAATCAGCCATATATGCTGCTTCTTCAAGGTCTCGTGTTTGCAGTCATTTACTATTTCTTATTCCGCTTCATTATAACAAAATTCAACTTAATGACTCCTGGTCGTGAAGAAGATATTGATGAAGAGACGGAAGAAGGAGTTGCAGCAGGTAATAAATTTGCCGCGATGGCTGCTAAGATTTATGAAGGCTTAGGCGGAGACGCTAACGTAACATCTGTAGATAATTGTGTAACACGATTACGTCTAGAAGTTAAAGATATGGGTGCTGTTGATCAGAAGAAGATTAAATCTACTGGTGTTCCTGGAATCAATGTAGTAGGTAAGAACAGTATTCAAGTTATTGTGGGAACAAACGTACAGTTCGTAGCAGATGAAATCATGAAAATCCGTAAGCAAAAATAAATAAGATAAGTAAAAACCGCTTGGACCCTCTGGTTCAAGCGGTTTTTTTGTTAGCGTCATCATTCTAATTAACGATTTCTAATTCTCTCAATATGAATAGTAATGTATCCTAATTCTTGTTCAGGGAGGTGTATACCATGGTTTTTCGCAAGAACCATGGCCACTTTCTTTGAAACATTGTAGGATAGTGCGAACTTTTTCTTTAGCATGTTCAGCATTTCATCATCCATTATTTGTTGAGATTCATCATTGATCCTGGATAGAGCAAACCTAAGATGAGTCATTAATCGCTGATAGGAAAGGTCATCTTCTTCTATAGATAGTTGAAAAGAGTCTTTAATAGTTTGAATCATTTCACCAATGATCGCGGTCTGCCTTAATGTCTGTTTCATGTCGCCGCTTTGGGGCTTAGATGTATGAATATGGAGGGCAATATAAGCCGCTTCATCTACCGGCATCTTTACATGTGTTTTATTTTCGATATGTCTGATTGCCCACATACCAATATCAAATTCTTTTTTGTAAAGAATTTTTATTTCATGAAAAAGCTTATTTTTTAAATGAATTCCATCTGTTGCTCTTTCAATGGCAAATGACAAGTGGTCAGTAAGGCCGATATGGATATGTTCGTTTAGCTTTAATCCAAGGCGGTCTTCTGCATATGAAATAATCTCCTCTGATATAGAAAAATGCTGCTCAGGTATTTGCTGCAAGAGCTGTTGAAATTTCTCATTTTCCTTCATAACAAATAGCTTTTCAATTTTATTTGGATTAATGATGTCATTTTTCCGTTTTTCAAAAGCGATACCTGCACCAATTGCTATCTTTTCTTCATTGTGGTCTATAACTACAACTGCATTGTTATTGAGGATTTTTTTTATTTTCACGAAACGACAGCTCCTTGTAACGCTATTACTTCCATCTTACAATTTAAAACAAAATGGGTCTACCTTTTAAAAAACAAAGCTATACAAAACCGCATAAAACGGGTAAACTATAAGATAAAACACCAATAATACCGATATGAAAGGTGGGTTTTGCTTGTCTGATAAAGTACGTTCTATCCCAAGACCGCTTGTGAAAACAAACCAATGGGTGATTGTCATTTGTGCTCTATTAACGCTCACTTTTGGTGAAGGATTGTTTTTAATAGTCCCATTACTTGCAGGAATATCAGGAATTGTTTTTAAATATAATCCCGTCATGAATATCGCAAAGCGTTTTCTAAAGAAACACCCCGAAGAATATATACCTGAGGACTGGGAACAGCAGCAATTTAATCAAAAAATAGCTGTGATTTGTCTGACTGCTGGGTTTATAAGTTTTCTAGCTGGCTGGAATACAGTGGGGTATGTGTTTGCCATTATAGTTGCAACCGCGGCTTTCGTGGCTATCCTCGGATTTTGCATCGGATGTTTCATTCACTACCAGTGGAAGATGTATAAATATAGAAGAACAATTAAATCATGAAAAAAACTGATGCAGGCATCCTGCATCAGTTTTTTTACTATAGGTTGTGTTAGTGAAAAACTGTTGATTTTAGAACCTGTTGATTGGAGCGGAAGGCGCTCGACTCCTGCGGGATGCACGAGCTGAGTGAGACCCCGCAGGTCGGGACGACCGAGGAGGCTCACGGGTGAGCCCGCGGAAAGCGTAGCGCCAGGAGCGTAAATCAACAGCCCAGTTTAACACAGCCTTATATAACCGCTTTTGCTTTTAGTGATCGTTTTTGCCATGTAAAGGTAATGAAAAGTGTAATAACTAATAATACAAATCCTAATATAAATGGATAGGTAATTTTAACGTCATATAGTAATCCTGCAAGTGTTGGACCAAGGACGTTACCAATACTCATATAAGCATTATTCATCCCCATCGCAAAGCCCTGTTCGTTTCCTGCAAGCTTTGAAATCAACGTATTCAACACCGGACGGAGAATAGAAGTCGATAGGAAAATAAAAAGTGAAATGATAAAGAATAAAGAGTAGCTGGAAGCGTATAACGAAAATAAAAATCCAGCGGCAGCTACGGCAATAAATACATTCAAAACAGATTTTTCACCGTACCGATTTACAATTTTATCAACTACAAAAAGCTGAACAATAACACTGACAACTCCGGTTGCAGTAACCATAACCGCAATGTCCTTTGCAGACGATTGGAATTGATTATCAAGGTATAAACCTATAACCGATTCGTATGCAATTAGTCCAAAGCTCATAACAAGTGTAATAATTAGAGGAATGAAATAAGGCATTTTCACAGAACGAGCTATTTTACGTACCATAGACTCATCAGGCGGCATTTCTGCTGTTGCTCCGATAGGAGTTGTTTTACTCTCTTTTAAAAGAAGAACGGAAAACAACACAGAGACTAAGGATACAAGTGCTGATACTAAAATAGGAAATTTCAAGCCGAAACCTGCTAAGAAACCGCCAATCCCAGGACCTACAACAATTCCAAGAGACATAGCAGCGGAAACTAAGCTGTTCCCTTTCGCACGCTGCTCCATCGTTGTAATGTCAGCGATATAGGCAAAGATTGCTGGTACAAGCATCGCACAGCCAATTCCGCCGACTGCACGAGAAGCATAAAGTACCCAGATTGAGTTGGAAGCGTAAAAAATAAACATCGACAGGGTTAAACCTGCAAGTCCGTATATAATCATTTTTCTTCGGCCATATTGATCTGTCCATTTACCTGCAATCGGAGAAAAGATGAACTGAGCTCCGGCAAAGATAGCAATGAACAGGCCTGCAGCTGTTCCGCCTTGATTAATGGACTCCAAATATGCTGGTAAAATAGGAATAATGATTCCAAAACTCCCAATTGCTATAAACATGTTGATCATCAACATGGTAATTTTTTTTCTTTGATCTCCTGTCATATTAAGCCACCTTTCTCATAAAAGTTACTCACTTAATAATAGTGTTAACTTTTTACACTGCTTACTATCATATATAGGTATACAGGCTTTTGTCAAAGAGAAAGTTTATTTAGAAAAGCTGGATTTTGACTTGTTAGTAAATTGTTAAAGATTATTGATTTTAGAACAGGTTTGGTGTGTTATGTTCTAAGTAAGAGATACAGTTCTGTGGTAGATCTGTCTTGTTAAAGGGGGTTTACGTTCAATGATTAGGCAATTAAACAATGGGCCAAAAATCCAAATGGAAAAAGAAATGGTCACCAAGATGATTAAATTGTACTGCCGCAAGAAACATCATAACGATCAGGAACTATGTAAGGATTGTCAGAATTTAAAAACCTACGCTGTTATGAGACTTTCTTTGTGTAGATTTGGCGAAGAAAAAAGTGCATGCTCCAATTGTTCTGTACACTGTTATAAACCAAAATATCGGATAAAAATGAAATCAGTTATGCGCTATTGTGGACCTTGGATGCTGTTGTACCATCCTGTCTATTCCGTTAAGCATTTACTGAATAAACCAAAGAAAAAAACTTAAAGCAGGGAATGTCGCATTCCATGCTTTTATTTTTTGATAATTCTGTACAAACTATTTCTATAATTTGGTATATTTATCGTAAGGATAAGCTTTATTAATGCCATAGATAGGAGGGAGTAGTATGACGGGGACAATTGCAGTTATTATGGTATTTTCGATTCCAATCATTGCTATCTTGACGACCCATTTTCAAAAGCAGAATAAATTAAAATATAAAATGATTCAAAGTGAGCTTGAATTAGAAAAACTAAAACATCAGAATTATTTAATTGAAACGGAAAAAATGCGACTCGAACTTGAGCATATGAAGCTAGATGAGCCGCAAGATAAAATTAAATTAGGCTAACCTGTCATAAATAACCCCATAAAAATAGGTTCTATCAACTTGATAGGACCTATTCTTTATTTGGCGGGGGTGTTTTCTGAATTTATCTTGTTAAGTGTCTCTTTATCGCAAATAACAAAAAGCTGAGCATCCTCCGGAATGGGTTCGCCGAGTTTTTGATTAATATGAAGATCTCCTCGGTCTGCAACGAGTGTTGCTCCTTTATTAAGTAAATCCTTAAAAGCATCTCGGTATGTTTTCCATTCTTTTTGTTTCGATATTTCATACATCGATTCTTCATACTGACTGCTCATTAGCTCTGAATACATATTAGTGACTCCATGAGAAAATAGTGACCGAACGGCTGCATGTGAAATCATTTCTTGTGTTGGGATAAATTCATCCACTTTTACCCGCTGGAATAACCGAATATGTTTTTGATAAATTACCTCTGCTGTTACATGGATGGGTTTGTTTAGTTTTTCTTCAATCGAAGTAATAGCTGTTGCAATTAGTAATGTTTTTCCATCCACGAGTAACGGATCTTTAGTGGCAAAGTTGTCTTGTGTGATTTGATCAGCAAAGATGATAACGCCTTTAGCTTCGGGCAGGTTAGCTTGGTAAAGAGTTTCCTCATCTGTTGCATCGCCGCGGACATAATACAATTGTTTCTCCACCATGGGTGCATTTTCAAGTTCGTCAATAATGACAATATCGATGGATTTATCTGACTTAAGGATTTCTTTAATGGCTAGCTGGGATTTATCGCTCCAG
Source organism: Neobacillus niacini (assembly GCF_019749295.1). Classification (GTDB taxonomy): domain Bacteria; phylum Bacillota; class Bacilli; order Bacillales; family Cytobacillaceae; genus Neobacillus; species Neobacillus niacini_D. The sequence goes on along the minus strand of NZ_JACWFG010000012.1, from coordinate 102,601 downwards.
CCAATCAGGATGATATGATTCTTACCCGTATATTTCATCTTTCCACCAACTTTAAGTTTATCGAACAGATAGACTACTTTTAACATTTTCCCTATAAACACACTGACTAATCCGATTCCTGTAATATATAGAACAATTGTAAATGCCTGACCCAGTTGTGTGACTGGAGCAAAGTCACCAAATCCAACCGTAGCAAGAGTAGTCAGCACCCAATAAATAGCGGTCAGATAGGTACCAAAGGTCTCCGGCTCTATATACAAGGCAATGTAGGCCGCAAACAAAACGTATAAAGTGAACAGTGGAAAAAAGATTCTGTTTCTCAGCTTTGTCAGGTAGTATAGCAATTTTTTAAAGGGCATTCCCATAGTATCTCCTAGCTTCCCATTCATGAATATACTTATATTCCCAAAAAGCGATAGAAAATAACCATGATTGGTTTTAGGAATTAGAAAGCTTATAATAGTATTAATATTATTTGTGCGTGGGAGATGATAGCTGTTGCCGAACCATTCATTGAGAGAAAAAAATATTGTATTTATCGGTTTTATGGGTGCAGGGAAAACAACCATTGGGAAATTAGTAGCTAAAAAGCTTTATCGGGATTTTATTGATATTGATGAAGAAATTGAAAAAGAGTATAACATGCCAATTCCAAAAATATTTGCTGAAATTGGTGAGAAGGCTTTTAGAGAAAAGGAAAAAGAATTAATTCAGAATCTATGTCACTATAAACTAAAGATTATCTCTGTCGGAGGAGGGGCGTTCCTGCAGGAAGAAATTCGAAAGGTATGCCTCAATTCTAGTATTGTATTTTATTTAGATATTACCTGGGATGCTTGGAAAAATCGGTTAGGTTCAATTATTGACAGCCGCCCAGTTCTGCAAGGTAAGACAATGGATGAAATTGAAGAGCTATTTTATAAAAGGAAAGAAATCTATAAAAATAACTATCACTCAATGATTGAAATAAGCAATCAAAGCATGGATGAATTAGCCGATAGCATAGTGAAAACCCTGAAATTATCTTGGGAGTTGCACGAAACTAAGTAAAAGGTTCGAGTGGAGTGGAGAAGATGAAAAGAAGTATTACCGTTAAGGGGATAACGATAGGAGAGGGAGTTCCGAAAATTTGCGTTCCTATAGTAGGTAAAACGTTATCAGAATTATCAGAGGAAGCAAGGTCCCTTAATACAGTTGACCTAGATGTAGTGGAATGGCGTGTTGATTTTTTTGAGCACGTGGAGGATTTGGAGAAAGTAAGAGAGGCATTGAATGCAATTCGATCAATTCTGCATGATAAACCGCTTATTTTTACCTTCCGGAGTGCAAAGGAAGGTGGAGAGAAGGAAGTAAGCACTGCATACTACTTCGAATTAAATAAGGTAATGGCGGAAAGTGGTCAGATAGATATCGTTGATGTTGAGCTATTTAATGATGAAGAAAAGATAAAATCACTCATTTCTGCTGCACACAGCCACAATGTGTATGTCATCATCTCGAATCATGACTTTGACAAGACTCCAGCAAAGGATGAGATTGTCTCCCGTTTACGCAGGGCTCAGGAGTTAGGCGGAGATTTACCGAAGATTGCTGTTATGCCGAGGAACGCTGCAGACGTTTTGACCTTATTGGATGCGACCAATACCATGAATGAGCAATACGCTGATAGACCGATTATTACGATGTCCATGGCAGGTAAGGGAGTGATCAGCCGTTTAGCAGGTGAAATATTTGGATCTGCCTTAACATTTGGTGCTGCTAAGAAAGCTTCAGCACCGGGACAAGTGCCTGTTACCGAATTGAGGAGTATCTTATCATTGATAAATTCTAGTTTATAAGGAAGTACCTGTTATGGGTACTTTTCTTTTTTATGTATAGTAGAATTAAAAGAGGTCTCAGGATATTAAACTGGAATTTTACGCATCGCGGATATATTTGATCTAACGCGGATATATTCCATTTAACGCGGATATATTCGAATTAACGCTGATATATCATTATTAGAACCAATAGTCTCATCAAAAAAGGAGGGAAATGCTTGCCCCATAGATTATGGATTGCTTTAAATAGTATCTTAATTGTACTTTCAGTGATTTATATCTGGTTTTTTCGTCCTCATGACAGTAGTTTGGTTATTACTGCTCAATTTTTGTCCCAAATGGCAATGATTCTGTTTTTAGTTAATATTAATATGTATTTTGTCTTCTTAGTCATACGTAAATCATCCGTAAGGCAGGTTAAGATTCGTCTGGCAAAATTTTCAAGAGTCATGATGAAATGGCATATTCCAATTGCGATAACAGCTACAACGATTATTGCCGGTCATGCTGCTATTAATTTATATGAAATTGCGCCAGTTATCGGATATAGCAACTTGAAACTAGTCAGCGGCTACCTAGCAATGGCAGTACTTTCTCTTACATTAGCTGCAGGTTATCTGCGCCATAAAAAGTCATCTGGGTTTCGGCGTAAGTTCCACTTGATAACAGCCATGGCCTTTTTTCTAGTTTTCTTTATACATATGTTTATACCAATCTAACTTGAGGTGATATGGATGAGGCCAACGGAAGGCAATAAACGAATAGATATACTCGATTATTTGCGGGGCTTTGCATTGCTGGGTATCATCCTTGTAAATGTTCTGCCGCTGCTGGCTGTAAAGGCCCCCGAACCTGGCTCTATGGATGCTGCCTATCAACGATTTCTATTTTTATTTGTGGAAGGCAGGTTTTACACTCTTTTTTCTTTTTTGTTCGGAGTTGGCTTTTATCTCTTTATCTCTAGAGCAAACGCAAAAGGGAAGAATGGTTATATTTTATTTTTAAGAAGAGTGGCTGCATTATTTATCTTAGGCTGGTTTCACGTGAAATTTCATCCTGGTGAGGCACTAACTGTCTATGCGGTTACCGGACTTCTTTTATTACCTTTTTACAAAGTGAAGAAAGAATTTAACCTCTGTATTGGCCTAATACTTCTGATTGCCCTGAGTTTAATGGCATTTAAACTGTTTATGATAGTACCGTTAATGCTCCTTGGGATTGCAGCAGGACAGTACCAATTATTTGAAGGGTTAGCGGAGAAGATTAAAAAGGTACCATTCGTAACTGCAATACTGCTAGTTATGAGTATAGCGGCACTAGTTAATCAATATCAACATGCCCCATCCATCCCATTCGATCTAATTGCCGGTGTAGATGAAGCTACTTACAGGTTTTTAAGTATTGGAATCATGATTGGGCCGGCAATCTCAGCATTATATGTTGGGGTGCTGGTTTTGCTGTTGCAATTGCCGCTTATTCAAAGGCTGTTGTCTCCTTTGAAAAGCTATGGGCGGATGGCGCTGACAAACTATATTTTTCAAACCATCTTTATTTATCTAGCCGGTTATGTTTTCAACTTGTTTAACAATATTTCGTATCTTCAATCACTTGTCGTTTGCTTAATTATTTATGCCATTCAGCTGCTCTTTAGTGTTATTTGGCTTCGTAACTTCCAGTACGGTCCATTGGAGTGGATTTGGCGTGTTGTCACGTATTTAGAGGTCCCGCCGCTGAGGAAAGCAGTTAGAGAGATTCAGTAAAAATAGGAAGGACCTGCATGAATGTATGCAGGTCCCTTATTTATTCTTCTGTTTGTTCTTTACGGATATAATCTGAGTACTGCATGATGGATAAGGTATTATCAATACTTTTTTGCAGGCCATTCGTGTTTTTTGTTTTCTTCATTGTTTTTCGGTTATATATCGAAGCGGGAAGCTTCGCACTTGGTGCCGTGTAAAAGGTTTTATCACTAATAAACGAGCCGCCTGGCAGGTAATACCGCATGCCTAACAAATTCTTTTTATAGTGAAAAAGGTTGTGTCCGATCATTTGAGTGTCATGCTCAATGCCCAGCAAGTTTAATAGAGTAGGCATCAAATCAATTTGACCCCCAAGGTGGGAGTAAGTTTCACCTGTAAACAGCCCAGGCGCCGTAAATAAAACGGGTACAACAAAGCGATCCTGCATAGTGTATTCGTGTCCTAGTACTTCTTTTAATAGAATTTTATCTTTATCGGTAACAGGTGCACCGTGCAGACCAGAATGATCTCCGTAAATCAGAATAATGGATTCATCGTAGATTCCCAGCTTCTTCAACTTTTTAATGAATAACCCGATTTGTTCATCCGTATAGCGGACAGATTGGAAGTAGTTGCCGACGTAGGTATCTTTGTAGTTTTCAGGCAAGTCTAGAAACTCATATTCCTCAGGCATTTCAAAAGGAGTATGACTTGTGAGTGTAATAATATTGGAATACATTCTGTCGTGTGTTTTCAATTGCTTAACCAGCTCATCTTCTACAAAGTTAAACAAAACTTCATCTGCAGGACCAAAGCCAATTTCCTTTTCGTTAGGAATTTCGTTACTAGTGAAGATATAATCAAATCCCAAAGCAGGATATAATTTATCACGGCTCCAATAGGTAATATCGTCAGCATGGTAGGTTGCCGCACCGTAGCCATTCTTTTTTAACGTCCAAGCAAGTGATGGAATCTCTGTCCCGTCAATGGTATTAACGGTTGGGTCCATGCCTTCCGGATACAGTGAGGTGTGAATAAGCCATTCGGAATCTGATGTATTGCCAGCTCCAATTTGCTGGTAGACATGATCAAAATAAGCACTTTCTTTTAATAGAGCATTTAAATTTGGTGTGATTTCTTGACCATGAATACGTTGATTAATCGTGAATTCCTGTAAGGACTCGACTTGGATGATAAAAACATGGCGATTTCTTGCAAGCCCAAAGGTGTCGTGTTGTACTGCAGGAACAAAGGTATTGCCTTTTAGCTTTTCAAGCTCTTTTTCAGAAAGATGCTCTTGACTGGCGAAGGCTGTTCCGAGACTGTTTTCATATGCCTGCACGAATTGTGACTGAATATATCCATGCTTTTTGGCAAAGTAGGATACATCAATTAATGGATAGCGAAAAGCGATAATCGTCATGATTAACCCAATACAGCCAAACCCAATAGCAAACTTATTGGCTGAAGCAAATGATGCAGTGTTTTTCTTGAAAAACCAAATAAGTGGAAGGATTAAGACAACATCTATGAAAAATAAAAAATCGTATGGACTTCCAAGCAGAGCAACTGTCCCGCCAACAGAATTTGATTGATAAATTTGTTTTACATCATAATAGGATGGTACGGTTGAAAAATACCGGGTATAATAAACAACGACAATAAATAATATCGAAAGGAAAAAGTTATAGAGCCAAATAGCTGTCCAGGTGCGCTTTTTAAAGAACATCATGAGACCTGATAAGCCAAGAGCCCACATCGGAAATTCAACCAATAAGACATGTAAAAACGATGTGTTCTCAAAAACTACAACCTGAAGTGCATAAATTTTTATAAACATTACAACGAATAGTAATATAATTGGATGAAGCAAACCTGTAAGTGAAATCCTTTTCATAAAAAACACCTCTAATGGATACTCTTCTCTCTTAAACTTATCAAAACATCTACAATTCTATCAACTAATAAAGAGGAAATATATATTAATTTTCTGAAACCTTGATTTACACTGTATTTATTTTTTCAATATGATATGATTATGCAGAATTTTGGCAAAAATAACTTTATAACATTCGAAAGGGGAAATAGAATGGAAGGTTACCATAAGGAAGGGGCGGCATCAATACCAACAGGTCAGCCCTCAGGAAGTATTTTTTCAAACCGAATCGTATTGGCAATTATGTCTTCAAACTTATTACTTCAGTTAGGAATTTGGATCCGGAACTTTGCTATTTTATTATATGTTACGGATATTACGAATAACAATCCTGTCTACGTTTCGTTAATTTCAGTTGTTGAGTTTGCACCGATATTTATCTTTTCCTTTATTGGGGGAACCTTTGCAGACCGGTGGAAGCCAAAACTAACAATGGTTTGGTGTGACATGCTATCAGCTGTATCAATTGGTTTAGTGTTATTGGCGCTTGTTTTTGGTTCGTGGCAGGCAATCTTCTTAGCAACACTTGTTTCAGCGATTCTATCACAGTTTTCCATGCCTTCTGCCATGAAACTATTAAAGCAGCATGTACCTGGTGAGCAATTACAATCTGTCATGGCGATGTTTCAATCGTTGATGGCCATCTTCATGGTAATTGGCCCTGTTATCGGCACACTTGTTTATCAAAAGTACGGAATTTACGTATCAATCGGTGTCATGGGTGCGATGTTTTTGTTATCCGGACTGGTATTAATGTTTCTTCCTCGTGACGTAGAGAAGGAAGAATCAGAGGTTGAGAATAACTTTAAAAAAGAACTAGCAGATGGTTTTCGCTATGTTATGTCTAAAAAAGTTCTGAAATCAATGGGCAGTGTTTTTGCGTTTTGTGGTTTAGCTGTGGGGTTAATTTCACCGCTGGCCATTTTTGTAACCATGGAGAAGCTTGAAATGCCAAAAGAATTTCTTCAGTGGTTATTAATGGCAAATGGTGCCGGCATGCTTCTTGGGGGCGGAATCGTTATGGCTTTTTCTAAAAAAATCTCTCCGCAAAAGCTGCTTGCGCTTGGAATATTTGCAAGTATGCTATTTACAATTGGTGTAGGGTGGTCTACAAGTGTTGTATTAACCATTGTATTACAAGTCCTGAACGGAATGTTCTTCCCATGTATTCATATTGGAATAAACACGATTATTCTTAAATATACAGATGAAGCATTTATCGGGCGAGTTAATGGCGTCCTTAATCCGTTATTTATGGGAACGATGGTTATTGGAATGTCGGTTTCAGGATTGGTAAAGGTGCCACTTACTTTATCTGGAGTATATTCCCTTTCAGGGGTATTATTTTTGATCGGTGCTTTTCTAGTTGTGCCTCTTTTTAAAGTTAAAGAGGAAGGTCCTGCTCTTTCAATGTCAGAGAAGCCGCCGTTGGTTTAGTAAAAAGGTGCATTAAGCTCAGCTTAATGCACCTTTTTTATCACCGATAGTACTATCATGTTCGCCGCTTGTTAACTGCTGTTCAGCGAATTCGCGGTATAAATCATGTGTTTGTGTTAATTCTTGATGGGTACCGATTCCGGTTACCTGACCCTTTTCGATGAAAATGATTTTATCCGCATCGACAATCGTTGATAAACGATGAGCAATCACAAAGGTCGTGCGTCCTTCCATTAGCCGGGATAACGCTTGTTGGACGATACCCTCTGATTGGCTGTCTAAGCTTGCCGTTGCTTCATCCATCATCAAGATTTTCGGGTCTCGTAAAAAGGCACGAGCGATGGCAATCCGCTGTCTTTGCCCCCCAGAAAGTTTTACCCCGCGTTCACCAACATCTGTGTCCAATCCATCTGAAAACGATCTGATAAATTCAGCTGCAAATGCCATCTCTGCCACTTTCCAAAGAGTGTCATCTGGTATACTTTCTCTATCTGGCAGTCCATAACATAAATTTTCGCGTATCGTTCCTGCCATCATCGCACTTTCCTGTGAAACATACCCAATTTGGCTGCGCCATGTTGCAACCGATAAATCAGTGATGGGGGTATCACCAACCATAATTCTTCCTGAGGTCGGCTCGTAAAAGCGTTCAAGTAAGCCGAACATGGTAGTTTTTCCGCCGCCGCTTGGACCGGCAAATGCGATCATTTCCCCAGGCTGTGCCTCAAATGAAACATTTTCAAGCACAGGCTCATCTCCACTATAAGCAAAGGAAACATTTTGTACCTGAATCGGTTTATTGGAAATATCAATTTCAATACCATCCTGTCCTTCTTCTAAAGGCAGATCTAGGATATCAATAATTCGCTCTGTAGCACCTTTTGCTTTTTGAAGCTGGGTGAAAAACATCGCAAAACTGGTGATCGGAAAAATAATTTGAAATAGGTAGAGTAAGAAGGCAACAAGGGAACCGGTGGACATCGTGCCATTTGCGACCCGCATTCCGCCATAGCCAATAATCATCACGATTACGATCATGACAACCAGGTACATAATGGGAGCGATTAGGGCAGTGATGTGTGCTTCCTTTAACCCAAAGCCAAGTAACCTTTCGATGCCGGATAATCCCTTTGATTCTTCAAATTTTTCAGCCGTGGACGCCTTCATTAATCTAATTTCACTTAGAGTCTGTTGAATATGTCCTGTAAATAATGCAGTTTCATCCTGTAAACCGCGAGAAATCTTCGCCATTCTCCTGCCAAGGGGCATCATAATAATAAATGTCAAAGGAACAGATATTAACATTAATAATGTCATTTTCCAATCCATAATCAGAAGAATAACAATGGCGCCGATGATGGAAATAATCCCTGTAATGAATTGCGGAAAGTGATTTGAAATTAAATCACGAACAATACTCGTATCGTTGATGACACGGCTGACGGTTTCCCCACTGGATTGTTTATCGAAATAACTGACGGGCAAACGGATCAATTTTACCCACATTCGTTCACGCAGCCGAGCAACAATCTTTTGACCAACGAAGCTTAGCAGGTAAATCGATACCCCGCTGATAATCGCTTGAAAAATAAAAGCAGCCCCAATACCAATCATAAGAGGAACACTTAAGGAGGAAACGGAGAACCCATCAACTAGGTTTTTTGTTAGTACAGGAACTAAAAGTCCTGCAAGTGTTGTAATAAGACTTGCTGCTAATCCAATGCCCAAGGCAAGTTTTGGAATTTTAGTTGATAAAATAAGAGAAACAAATGGTTTTAAGCCATTTTGGTTATGGTTCATTATGTACGACTCCCCATCCATCATAAAAGAATGTTTTCATTAAGCATAATACTTTCATATGAAGTGATATGCAAATGATATTTTGATAAGATGGAGCAAGGAAAAGAGAGAGAGGAATTATATATACGATGAATGAATCAAAAACGATATCGAAAGCAAATGATGCGAGTGAATCTAAAGGATGGTTGTTTGTAGTCCTCGCCGGATTTCTTGAAATAGTGTGGGCCAGCGGATTTAAATACGAGGAAGTCCCTTCCCTTGTTGTTCTTATCGCGATTTTATTAAGTTTTGATTTAATTATTCGGGCCACAAAAGTGATACCTGTAGGCACGGTTTACGCCGTATTTGCGGGAATTGGCACGATTGGGACCGTGATTGTGGAGGTTATTTTTGAGAATGGCTCTGTTAGTCCATTTAGAATTGCCCTTATTTTTTTATTATTGGTTTGTATCATTGGCTTGAAATTAACAAATAAGGACGGTGAGGTTTAATGGATTGGCTGATGCTTATTTTTGGAGGATGTTTTGAGGTTGTTGGGGTAATTGGGTTAAAAAGAACGGCTGATAAAGGTAATTTTGTTAATTATCTCATTCTAATTGGTGGTTTTATTATGAGTTTCCAGCTGCTCGTTCATGCGATGGAGACGATTCCGTTATCAACTGCCTACGCAGTATGGACAGGGATTGGTACAGTAGGAGCAGCAATTGTTGGAATGGTTTTCTTTAAGGAATCGAAAAGCTGGCTTCGTGTTGCATGTATTCTAGGTATTATTTTTTCCGTTGTCGGATTAAAACTTGTTCATTAATAACACTGGACACACATCCGTTTTGTAAAGTATGACCACTGCAAGTAACCCTCTGTGTCTTACAGGGGGTTTTTAAATTGTAATTTGTGTAACATATATGATAGTAGAGCAGTCTATTATAGCAAAAGGAGGAGGGAGAAAACCATGATTCTAAGAATGACTCTCATTTTGGTTTTTTTGCTATTTTTCCTAGCTGCATGCGAATCGGGCAACAAAAATATTACGCCGATAAATGATATGCCAGAAAAACAGACAGAAGTAACTGAAAAAGAAACGGATTCTGTCACTTATCTGCTCAATAAAATAAACGAAAAGGCAAAATTGGGTTTAGTGGAAAAGTGTGAGTTTAGTGCACTAGATAGTACAATGGATCAAGTAAAATCGCAATGGGGTGAACCAGACAAGGTCGATCGTGCAGGCTCTGGTTATTACGCCGTTTATGAAAATAGAGATATTACCTTTGGTTATAATGAAAATGGACAGATATTTGACGTTCGCTCTTATTCGCCGTACTTGCAGAAGATAACCTTTGATTGGATTGAAAAGTCATTTGGGGATCCCGTTAAAAAAACAGAGCTTGAAGGTGAAAATATTTATACTTACCAAGTAAATGATGACATCCAGTTAAAATTTATCATTTCAAAACAGACCAAGGCAGTAGATCATATATCTGTTTATAATCAGAAGAAAACGAAAATAGAAAAAGAGAGTTATTATTTAGAAATTAAAGGGAAATCAAATCAACTATCCCCGACAGCTTGGGGGAGGATGCTGGAGTGGCGTGAGCAAATTGTTGATTTTTCAAAGGGATATGATCATGTCTTTGTAAACGGTCCAAATAAGAAAATGATTGCACTCACCTTTGATGATGGTCCAGATTCAGCAGTAACGACTAAGGTTATCGATATATTAGATGAATATGACGTTACCGGAAATTTCTTTTTCGTAGGCAAAAATGTGACGAAATATCCAGAGGTTGTTAAACAGGCATTTGAAAAAGGGCATTTAGTATTGAGTCATAGTTATAATCATATTGATTTGGCCCAAATAGGGGAAGAAGAACTCCGGTCAGAAATAGAGAAAACAGAATCCTCTATTGAAGAGATAATTGGAAAAAGACCTGCTATGATTAGACCGCCTTATGGAGAGACGGACGATCAAGTAGCTGGAATTGCCAAAGAGAGAGGATATAGTGTTGTACTGTGGTCCATTGATACACTGGATTGGTCACAAAAGGAAGCGGGCAATATTTTTAAAAATGTAATCGAACATGTCAGAAATGGCGATATTATTCTAATGCATACGACTCCTGAAACAAGCGAAACACAAAAAGCACTGCCAATGATTATTGAAGAATTGCAAAAAAGAAATTTTGATATAGTAGGATTAGACACATTGCTAAATATGGAGGCTTATCAATAGAAGAAAAACATCTCTCGAGGGGTTCGGGAGATGTTTTTCGATTTATTGTTTAGTTAACTTTTCAAGCTCCGAGAAAACAGCCTCATAATCCTCTTTTTGATCAGCTTTAAAGGAGGTGTTGATGTAGGTGATGATTCCCTCTTTATTGACGACAAAGACAGAGCGGATGGCAACTTCGCCTTTTTCGTTAAACACCTTGTAGTCCTTAATCGTCTGTCTGCGCCAATCAGATACTAGGGGATATGGTAATGTCCCCATGCTCGCGGCAAATACTCTGTGCGAATGAATATGATCTGCACTGATTCCCAGAACTTCAGCGTCTGCCTGTTCAAACCGTTTGTAGTCCTCTTTCCAAGAGGCGATTTCTTTAATTCAGCCGGGAGTAAAATCCATTCCATAGAAGGCAACAACAATATTTTTTTTGCCTTTATAATCTGAAAGTGTTAATGGATCCTTTGTTGTTGCTGGTAATGAAAAATCAGGTGCTATGTCTCCAACCTTTAAGGGGGCTTCCATTAAAAATCACTCCTTTCCTAAAAAACTATATCCTTTGCTAGGGTTTCCAATAACAAGAAAAAATAGACGAAAAAAAAGATGGTGTCAGGCACCATCTTTCCTTCGGTATGAAATGGCCTGGTCCAAAATTGGGCTCAGTTCGCTTCAGTATAGTAATACATTAAAGAAATTTATTACATCTTTTAAGGAGGTTTAAGAAGTAAACACTATCTTTATGTCACAAATTATTCAGAAATTAGTGACAATAGTTCTCAATTACCTGTTGACTTGAAAATTTTCACTGTTTATAATCAATGTATAGGACGTTGATAATGATTTTCAATGTCATTATTTTTTGTTTTTAAGTGATAAAGATTCTCATTTAGATTGAGATTGATAGAAAAGTAGAATGTAGAAATGTAGGGACAGCCATGATGAAGAAAAGATATTTACTACTTGCATTAATAGTCTTATCTGCAGCTTCGCTGTTTGTTGGTGTTAGCAGTATTTCACCATTGGACTTGTTAGACGTCCAGTCGGAGGAAACGCAAATTTTCCTTATCAGCAGACTGCCAAGGTTAGTTGCAATCTTACTAGCAGGTGCGGGGATGAGTATTGCCGGCTTAATTATGCAGCAGCTCAGCAGGAACAAATTTGTTTCACCAACGACTGCAGGGACGCTCGACGCAACCCGTCTTGGGATCCTTGTTTCGATGCTGCTGTTTGCAAATGCAAGCATGCTTGAGAAAATGGCAGTTGCCTTTGCGTTTGCGCTTGCAGGTACGTTCGTTTTCATGCAAATTCTAGATCGAATTAAATTTAAGGATGCCATTTTCATACCACTTGTAGGCTTGATGTTCGGAAATATTCTGTCCTCTGTGACAACTTTTTTCGCGTATCGTGCTGACGTTATTCAAAATATGTCTGCTTGGCTGCAGGGAGATTTTTCAATGATTATGAAAGGCAGATATGAATTGCTTTACATAAGTCTTCCAATTTTAATCATTGCTTATTTCTACGCTAACCGTTTTACAGTAGCTGGAATGGGTGAGGATTTTTCAAAAAATCTCGGGCTGGCCTATCGCCGTGTTGTCAATATCGGACTTGTCCTAGTTGCACTTGTAACGGCCACGGTTGTACTAACAGTAGGAATCATCCCGTTTTTAGGCTTAATTATTCCAAATATCATATCGATTTTTAAAGGTGATCATTTACAAAAAACATTGCCGCATACGGCCATTCTTGGTGCCGTCTTCCTTCTGATTTGCGATATTTTGGGCAGGGTGCTCATTTATCCATATGAGATTTCGATCAGTCTCATGGTTGGCGTAATCGGAAGCGGAATTTTCTTATACTTACTGTTCCGGAGGAAGGCATATGCGTAACTCAGTAAAATTGACTATACTCGCATTGATCGCTGCGGGAGCTTGTGCCATCTATTTATTTCATGATTTAAACGGGAGCTATGGGTATGCACTGCCAAAACGAACAATAAAAGTGCTGGGGATGGTGTTAACGGGAGTCACAATTGCTTATGCAACGGTTGTGTTCCAGACCATTACTCATAATAAAATTTTAACACCTAGTATTATGGGGTTAGATTCACTATACATGCTGTTACAAACGTTAATTATTTTCTTTCTAGGCTCAGGTCATATGATTATCGTCAATAAGCAGGTGAATTTTTTACTCTCAGTCGTCGTAATGATTGTCTTTGCTCTCCTTTTGTATAAGTTTCTATTTAAAAAGGGAAGTCAGCCAATCTACTTTTTATTACTTGTTGGAATCATTGTAGGGACGTTTTTCTCTAGTATCTCTACATTTTTCCAAGTTTTGATTGATCCGAATGAATTTCAGATTGTTCAAGACAAAATGTTTGCTAGTTTTAATAATATCAATTCTGACTTAGTTTGGCTGGCCATTGCGCTTGTCTCCCTTGTGATGATATATGCTTGGCGGTTTTTAAAGTATTTAGATGTATTATCCTTAGGTCGTGATACAGCGATTAATTTAGGGGTTCCATATGACTCAATTGTCAAAAAAATGCTTGTGATTGTGGCAATCTTCATATCAATCTCAACGGGCCTAGTAGGACCGATTACCTTTTTCGGGTTAATTGTTGCCAATCTGTCTTATCAATTTTTCAAAACCTACAAACATACTACCCTAATAACAGGCGCAATCCTTATGAGTGTTATCGCTCTTGTTGGCGGGCAATGGGTGGTTGAAAGAGTCTTTACTTTTTCAACAACGTTAAGTGTCATTATAAACTTCATTGGTGGAGTGTACTTCATCTATTTACTGCTAAAGGAGAGGAAAGCCGCATGATACAAGTCCGAGCTTTGTCAAAGTTATATGGTAAAAAGTCAGTTGTTGAGGATGTAACCGTCGATATTCAGCCGCGAAAAATCACAAGCTTTATCGGTCCGAATGGCGCAGGTAAATCAACTTTACTATCAATGGTAAGCCGTCTTCTTGATTCAGATACAGGTGAAGTACTGATTGATAAATCTGATGTAAAAAAAATGAAGTCAAATGAGTTTGCCAAGAAGGTGTCAATATTAAAGCAGTCTAATTACATGAATGTCCGCCTGACAATTCGTGAACTTGTATCCTTCGGACGTTTTCCCTATTCGAAGGGCAGATTAACGGAGGAAGATGAACGGATTGTTGATCAATCGCTTGAATACATGCACCTAACCGAAATGCAGAACAGCTTTCTAGATGAATTATCTGGCGGACAAAGACAGCGGGCCTTTATTGCAATGGTTATTGCACAGGATACAGAGTATATCTTGCTTGATGAACCTTTGAACAACTTAGATATGAAGCATTCTGTTCAGATCATGAAAATCTTACGCCGGCTTGTGGATGAGCTGGGAAAAACCGTTGTCATTGTCCTTCATGATATTAACTTCGCGTCTGTTTATTCCGATCGCATTGTAGCGATGAAGGATGGTAAGGTCGTGAAAGATGGACCTACAGAAGAAATTATTGAATCATCTGCATTAAAAGAGATTTACGATATGGATATTCCCATTCAGAAGATGGATGGCTGCAGAATTTGTGTATATTTCAGCTCATAATTAAAGGAGAGATATAGGAATGAAAAAGTGGAGCTTTTTAGTTTTAATGGTTTCAATGCTTTTATTATTAGCAGCATGCGGTTCTAAGGAAGAGGCCAATACAGAATCAAGTGATACTAAAACGGCAGCGGCAGAGAAGTTGACGATTGAACATAAGTATGGTGAAGCTGTTATTGAGAAGAATCCAGAGAAAGTTGTTGTTTTTGACTTTGGAATTTTAGACACATTAGATGAATTAGATGTAGAAGTAACGGGAGTTCCACAAACAGCTGTCCCTTCATATTTAGAAAAATATGCTGGTGAAGGCTATACAAATGTTGGCAGCTTAAAAGAGCCTGACTTTGAAGCGATTCATGCTATGCAGCCAGATGTTATTTTCATTAGTACCCGCCAAGCGGAACTATACGAACAGTTCGCAGAAATCGCCCCAACTGTATATGTGGAGTTAGATTATACAAAATACATGGAATCATTTGAGAAAAATATGAATATTGTTGGTGAAATTTTTGACAAGAAAGATGAAGTAGCAAGTAGCGTAGAAGAGATTAAAGCAACCGTAGAAGAGGTAAATAAAAAAGCTTCTGGACTTGATAAAAAAGGGTTAATTGTTTTGGCTAATGAGGGAAAAGTGAGTGCCTATGGTCCAAGCTCGCGTTTTGGCGTGATACATGATGTGTTTGGTTTTGGAGCAGCAGATGAGAAAATTGAAGTATCAACGCATGGTCAAAGCATTACCATGGAATATGTAATGGAGACAAATCCAGACGTATTGTTTGTGATTGACCGTAACACAGCAGTAGGCGGCGAAGCTGGCGCAGAAAAAGTAATTGAGAATGAGCTGGTTAAAAAGACAACAGCCTTTAAAGAAAATAAAATCATTTACTTAAATCCAGACACCTGGTACCTAAGCGGCGGTGGATTGAAATCCGTAAAAATTATGGCTGAAGAAATCGAAGCGTCATTATAAAATTACGAGCCAGGTTTCCAGCCTGGCTTTCCTATTAGGGAGGAATTTGAAATGTTTTATCAGGTTAGAAGAATTGTTGTAAAAGAAGGTTTTAGTGAGCAGGTAGTCGAGAACTTTTCAAAACGCGGTGGTTTATTGGCAACTCGGCCTGGATACATTGGCAGACAGATTCTAGTGAAAAAGGTCCGCCGCGGCGAAGAGGAAGTTATGGTTATGGTTCAATGGGAATCTGAAGAGGATTGGAAAAATTGGGAGAAGAGTCCAGAGCATATTGCCGGACATAAAGCG
The DNA here is from genome assembly GCF_019749295.1 of Neobacillus niacini. Lineage (GTDB taxonomy): Bacteria > Bacillota > Bacilli > Bacillales > Cytobacillaceae > Neobacillus > Neobacillus niacini_D. Next base: position 86,806 of record NZ_JACWFG010000012.1, on the reverse strand, counting down.
AAGCCAAAGGCAGAAAAGCCTGATTATATTGTTGAATCCAGTCATGATCTTTACTATGTAAAAGGATAAATTCTTGAGTGAAAATGAAAGAGGCTGACATGAATGGTCACATGCTGTACTGTGATCATTGCATGCCAGCCTCTTTTGTTTATCTTTTTTCGATTTCTACGTTATTTTCTTTTGCTAATTCATCTAATTTTTTATTATAGTCTTCAATTTTCAAACGGCCTTCTTCTAATAATTGGTTAGCCTCATCGATCATACTTGAACTTTGTTTTTCGATCGCTTCCTTAATTTTTTCAAAGGCACTTAGCTGAAGATTTGCCCCCGAGAGGTATATCTCATGGATTTCCTTAAGTTCATCACTTTCAATATTTACGCTCTCTAACTCATCGATTAAGTCAGTATAAGTTGGTATCACCTCATTAACCAAAGCATCATGCATGGTTGGATCATCTGTATAATTAACTCCTGCTACTCCTTCATAAGCGGAAACAGCCTTATCCTCCAGTTCTTGTGCAGTCTTCAATTCCTTATTTACATAATTCAAAATGTCATCCTGAACCGGCCCTCCACATCCAGCAAGGACAAGAAAACAACCAAAAACAACTACAGCCAGCAATCGCTTAACCATCAATCTCCACCTCCATCGACCATTATATGAACCATTGGAAGTCCACTATGTATGAACAAAATTCCAAAAATTTCAATCAACTAGATGATGGGTATCCACCTGAGATGGACAGTGTCCACGGGTGGTGAACTCCTTTTAGGTGTCACCTTGGTGCCTGTCACCAAATGCTGTCTAATTTATAAAAAACAAATGTATGCCTAACAATCTTTATGCCAGTCCGTCATTAGATAAGGTAACAAGAATATTTATGGAGTAGGATGGATGAAATGGCAAAGAGGAACAGAGGTAAAACAATAAATTATCTGCCATCAAGAGGACGCGGGACTTGTCCTTTGTGTGGGAGGACAAGAATAAAGCTGTTGTATTCACATAAAACAGAAACAAATCAAACCATCAAGGTATGCAAAAACTGCCGCATAAAATAACTAGAGTCAAAGGTTCCTAGGGAAGTATCCTTAGGATCTTTTTTTAGGCTCTGTTTTTATTCATTGTTGATTTTCGTGTAGGGTTGAGAATTCATAGGCGGAGAATTTCCGGCTATTGTTTATAGAGGAACCTTAAGAAGCAGATTTAAGCGGAGATATTCCGCTTAATTGCTTTAAATAAGACCAATTCCAAGGATATAGATACAATAAGCGGAAAACCTCCGCTTATTTTCCAAACACAGTGAAATCAACATTCAGATTTAACAGGGATCATTTTTTATTATGTAAAAAGGTATTTAATGGGATTTGTCTAAATAATATAGATTGGCTGGCGTATGATTGACAATTTAATAAGAATGAGGATGGGATATGAAGAAGAGTCTATATGGATTGTTTTATTGGTTCTCACATGGAGCTTGGTGGTATATAACGGTAATATCAGCGGCACTGTTTATTTATTCGGAGACTAAGGTTTATGACTATCTCCTAAGTGTTTGCAGCGGTGATGAGTGTCAGGATCTATTTCTTTTAAGTGCTCAGGAAGCAGAAACGCTGCTATCCTATGGGATGTCCTTGTCTTTTTATAGTGGGATTCTCGTTGTCCTTTTGCTCATTCAGTTTTTATCCTTCTTTTCTGTGGGCTGTCTTCTTTATATTTATGGAATGTGGGACAGGATTTGTTTGTATACCTCAATGCTGATCATTGCTACAGGGACGGTTATGAGCATAAGTACGCCCATCATCTCACAAGCTCCGCATTTAGAGAGTATTTTTCATGTAGAAAGCTTTGCAGGTGATTTATATTTATTCTTCTTCTTTTTGTTTCCGGATGGACGATTTCGCCCGAAGTGGCTGTTGCTCCCAGCAATTATTGGGTTGGCCGGGAATATAGGCATATACTTTTTCCCAGGTTCAGTTATCGATCCTACAACATGGCCGCTGCCAATTCGGTCGGGAATATGGGTATCACTGCATGCTCTGGCCATTTATTCACAAATCTACCGCTATCGCCGTGCTCAAACAAAGCAGTTGAAAAGACAGATACGCTGGTTCGCAGTTAGTTTAAGTGGTTTTATACTTTCCGTGTTATCCCTGTTACTTTTGTCATTCTTTAAAGATAATGGTCTTTTGAAGTTGTTTATGTGGTTTTTTTATTATCTTGCGCTTTTATTTATGCCATTTTCCATCGGGATTGCTATATTAGAACAACGTCAAAAACATTTATCTGTGGTGTTTAACAGAACAATCGTATATTCATTTGTAACACTAACGGTCATGGGTGTATATGTACTCATTGTCGGCTCCCTCGGGTTCTTGCTAAATGACCAGAATAATATATTTGTATCGTTACTGGCTACTGGGATTGTGGCTGCCTTTTTTCAACCCTTACGTACCAAAATACAGCATTCTGTTAACACCTTAGTTTACGGAGATCGTGAGGATCCTTATAAAGTATTATCCTCACTTACACAACGGCTAGAGTTAACGATGACCAATTCCTTAGTTCTTCATACAGTAGTTGAAGAGGTTGCGAAAGCATTAAAGCTGGCATTTGCTGCAATTGATATCGAAATTGAAGGAGTATTGGAACGATTTGCTACGTTCGGTGAAGAGGTGCAGGTTAAGTCAGAAATCCCATTAACACTAAAAGGAGAACGAATTGGTATCCTTACGGTAGGTGCGCGTTCCTTACAGGAGACACTGCCGCATGACAAAGTCTATTTATTAAATGACCTGCTTAGGCAGGTAACCATGGCCGTACAAACAGTAAGAATTTCAAGCGAGCTGAAACGCTCAAGAATTAAACTTGTTAGTTTTAGAGAGGAAGAAAGAAGAAGGCTTCGTCGTGATTTACATGATGGGTTAGGCGCTAGCCTCGCTAGTATTTCATTAAGGATGGATACTCTAGTATATAAAAATGGTGCAGACCAAGTGGTAAAGAATAAATTAATTGAGTTACAGGAGGATATTCGCTCTGCAATCACTGGGATTCGGCAGTTGGTCTACAATTTACGTCCGCCTGCGTTAGACGAATTAGGGTTGATTTTTGCATTAGATGAACTTTGCCGGCAATATGATGGCAGTTCTATAAAAGTAACGTTGGAAGCATCGGAAATTGACTTTCCTCTTCATGCTGCGATTGAAGTGGCTGCCTATCGGATTGTTCAGGAAGCAGTCACGAATGCTGGTAAGCACTCAAAGGGATCTACGTGTAAAGTGTCTCTTAGGTTAGAGGATTCATACTTACTGATCAGAATAATAGATAATGGCGTGGGTCTTCCAGACAATCGGGAAAATGGAATAGGTCTCCATTCAATGAGAGAACGTGCATTGGAAGTGGATGGCCAATTTTTAATCAAAAATGATCATGAAAAAGGTTTGGCGGTAGAAGTGCGTTTGCCCTTGTGGATGGAAGGAGATTAAATGAATGCGAGTTTTACTAGTAGAAGATCATCCGTTGTTTCGAGATGGATTAGCTAGAATGCTGGAAAGTGTGGAGGATGTTGAGATAGTGGCGGAAGCGGGAACAGGTGAAGAAGCAGTTCAATTGGCGGAACAGCTGAAACCCACCATTGTTCTCATGGACCTTAGCTTGCCAAAAATGAGTGGTATCGAGGCCGCCAAACGGATTATCCAAAAACAGCCCAATATTGGCATTTTGATATTAACCATGTACGACGATGACAGTTCTGTGTTTGCAGCGATGAGGGCAGGAGCAAGGGGATACCTTTTAAAAGAGGCCAATCGAAATGAAATCATTCGAGCTATCCAGGCTGTAGGGGATGGGGAAGCTATCTTCAGTCCATCGATTGCAAGAAGAATGATGTACTATTTTGAAGCAAGGTCAAAGCAAGCACAGGTGGATGTTTTCCCGCAATTAACAGAAAGAGAGCGAGAAGTGTTAGACCACATTGCCCGAGGAGAAAATAATGCAGATATAGCCAGTGGATTAGGATTAAACCAAAAAACGGTTCGAAACCATGTTTCCAACATCTTAAGTAAATTACATGCCAGCGACCGTGCCCAAGCGATTATCATGGCGAGAGAAGCTGGATTAGGTAAAGATAAAGATAACGATAAATCCTAAAGGAGCCCTTTTTTAAGGGTTCTTTTTTTATGAAGAAACTTCCCGGCCTTGGCGGGACAGTGGTCACATGACCCCGGGACGCCGGGATTGATACAGTTAGGTTAATAAATCGAAAGGATGTTGATCATTATGGATTTAAACAAGGTGATTCGTCTGTTAGCTAATTTTAGTATCATTGGGGGATTTTTTCGCGCTCTTATGTGCCCGCTGGCATTAGTATGGGGGATGAATAGCCCGCAAGAATTAACAGCAGGAGTTCTTGGAACGTTATTTATGGGATTAGGTATTTTCGGATTGTATTTCTCAGCTCAAAAAGAGTTTGGAAAATTAGGATTCACCGCGTTTATCCTATATGCCTTTGGAAGCTTTATTCTAATGGGAATGGTGTTTGCCACCTTAGTGTTTGCGGTCTATGACCCTAAAGTATTACAAATGGATATGCCGCCATTACCAATTCTAATTGCAAGTCCGTTGATGATGCTGTCAGTTATGTTATCTATGATCCTGCTAGGAATTGCTGTGTTAAGGACGAAAGTATTTTCTAAAGTGCCTGCTATTTTGATTATAATTGCGCCGATTCTGAACTTTATTCCAGTGGTTGGCGGTTTCTCAGTACTTGCCTGGGGTATTCCCTTCATGTGGTTTGGGGTGGAAGTATTAAAGAAATCACGGGAAAATGCGCTAGTTGAAAATATAACAGTCGAAAAAACGGTTCTATAATGTTAGGCATCCTCAAAGTAGGATGCTCTTTTTATTGGAGGTTTTTCCTAGTTGAGATTAGTGAGAGGAATAGATTTGTAACTTTCTTCCTGTGTTTATTTTGTTTTTTTTAGGAAAAAGGTTGGATGGTATTTTAATATATATAATATTAAAATAATTCTACATTATAAAAATACATATAGTTTTATAAAAATACATATTAGTGTGGAGGTTCTTTATGAAGAAGAAAAAGATTGCCGGTCTTTTAGCGGTGAGTTTACTTACCGCGGTCCCGTTTTCAACAGGATTTGCTGAAGGCCCAAAGTGGACGAATGTTAATGTGGTCGAGGAGCAGGATGGCAGCAAGTTCAATAGCGAAAACTATGACTTTATGAAATTCTCTCAAATAGGTTCGAAATTAACAGCTATTGAAAAACAATCCAATCGAGTAAAAGTGGAAGTCCGTGGGACATCTGCTGATGGGTATCCTCTTTATGTAGTAACCATTGCAGATCCAACAACACAAGGGAAGTTTGGAAAATTCCAGTCTCTTAGAAAACAAATGTTTAAGAATCCTGGAAAGGCACAAGAGTGGATTGCAGCAAATCCAGACTTTAAAGTCCCGATTATGATTAATGGCTCAATCCATGGAACTGAGTTTGTAGGCAGTGACGCTGTAATACAGCTTATCGAACGCTTTGCAACTCAGAATGACACAGAAACCAAAAACATTTTAGAAAATAATATTCTTATATTTAATGTCGTGCAAAACCCTGATGGCCGTGTGGATGCTACTCGTTTTAATGGAGAAGGCGTTGATATAAATCGAGATTTTATCACTCAATCCCAGCCTGAAACTCAAGAAACGGTTGAATTAATTAAAGAGTGGAATCCAATGGTATTCCTTGATACCCATGGCTATGTAAAGAATTATGGGCCTAATCTGCAGGGATTAATTGAACCATGTACGCCGCCGCATAATCCTAACTATGAATATGATCTCTATAATAAGTGGGCAGTAGATCAGGCAAAAGCCATGGAAGCGGAGATTATGGGTGACAAGGAAAGCTTTTCAGGCAATTTGTATAAAAGTATGGAGGGAGTATACGTGCCACAGCGTGATGATGCTGCTGGATGGGATGATTATCCGCCAATTTTTACTCCAATGTATGCAATGTACCATGGAGCTTACGGCCACACGTTAGAGGCTCCAACCAATGACTTGGACGGGGTACGCTGGATGTATAATGCAATCATGGGAGCATTGAATTTTGCCACTGAAAATAAACAAGAAATGATTAAAGACCAAATCGAGATGTTTAAACGCGGTATTAACTTTGATCATCCTACCCACAAGGAAGGATTCTTCCCGAATGCTTATATTTTGCCAGTGGATGAAAAGGACCCTACGGTAACAAACAAAGCTGTTAATCATTTACTAAAGAATGATATTGAGGTGAAAGAAGCAACAAAGGCATTTACTTTTGATGGTAAGACTTATCCGAAGGGAACGTATCTTGTTCAGATGGACCAAGCCAAGGCTGGTTTAGCAAACACCATGCTATGGGATGGTGAAGACATCTCTAACGATACAACAGCTATGTATGATATTTCCGCATGGAGTCTGCCTAAGCTATGGGGCTTTGAAGCCGTAGAGGCGCACAGTCCTGTAAACGTTACTGCCAAACAGGTAAATCAAGTGACCGTTCAAGGTGCTGTTACAGGTAAAGGACCATATGTGATTCCAAACAGTTCTGTAAAGGCAGTTGAATTAGTTAATACCTTACTCAACCAAGGAGTAGCTATTTCGCGCGATGGAGAGGGTAACTTTTATACAAGCGCTGCTGCGAATAAAATAGCAACTGCTGTGAAAGAGTCTGGTTTACAGATTGGATCAGCTGCAGCAGTGCCAGAGGATGTAAGTGAATTATCAAGCCTGCAGGTAGCAATTCTGAAGGATGGCGGTATGGGGAAAGTCCAGTCTCACAGCGGGACAAAACTTGCCTTGAAGAGACTAGGTTTTGAGGTTACAGAAGTAACGCCTGTGGAAGTTGCTGAAAATGGTTTACAAGGCTTCGATGTATTTGTGTATAGTGGGACAGAAAGTCTTATTTCTACTAACCTATCTGCTGCAAACAAAGAATTTGGTTTCCAAAATGCTGACCAATTTTCAACTTTTAAAAGCAATGTAACAAGCTTTGTCGACAATGGAGGTAAATACATTGCCATAGGTGCTGGCGCATCCCGAGCAGCAGAAACTCTGGGTTTGACTGATAACAAGACGAATAGTGCTGGATCAAACAGTAATGGTATTGTGAAGGTAAATTATGATGGAACAGGATTAACTGCAGGTTATGATCAGGATGACATTGGATTTGTTTACCGCCCAGCTTGGTATACGGTTACTGGAAATGATGAAGTGGCTGCTACTTTAGCAAACTCAGATGACTTCTTTGTAGCTGGCCATTGGAGAAACGGTAAACCTCAAGCCAAGGGTCAACCTGTTATCGTAAAAGAGGACAATAAAGACGTAACCCTAATAGGTTTAGAGGCAGGATTCCGAGACCACACCGACTATTTGTTTAGACTCCTATCCAATGCCATATTTGAAAAATAATAGAATGGTTTAAGACACAAAGACGCTTGGAATGGATGGATCCAAGCGTTTTTTGTATCTTGATGCAGCATTGAATCAGGTTTTATTTTTTATGCAGGTATTTCAACAATACGAGGAGAAATTACATATTACAATATCAAGTTGTGAGGAGATAGATGAATGGCCTTTACTGAAATAGAAATTACAGCTCAATCGAATTATTATCATGTTAATAATGTAAAGCTATATGAATATTTAGATGACGCCCGCTTAGAGTGGTATAAATATAGTGTTTCACTAGGTGTAGAATCTGTTTTAGTACATATCAGTGCCGATTTTAAAAAAGAAATCTTCCATCAGGACCAGCTTCGGATTCGAACAGCACTCAAAGTGATAGGAAATACTAGCTACACACTTAAGCAGACAGTGATGAATCAGCGTGATGAACAAGTAGTTTCTGCTAAGGTTGTTCTAGCGACAATAGACAGGGAAAAAAGAACGAAAGTTGCCGTGCCGCATGAAATTCGCGAACTTATGGATGAACCTTCCGTGATAAATTTTAATCTAGTAAACACCATAAAAAATCCTTAGGAACACATTCCTAGGGATTTTTGAATACTTATTCAAATTTTGGTGACATGCATGGTGTGGAATAACCATAACAGCGGAACCCGTGTTTTTCAAGAATGGGCTTACTCATAGGACTGGCATCGACCGTCAGTAAAGGATAACCATACTCAACCGCCTCACGTGCACGGACTGCTAGGAGAGAACTATAAAAGCCTTTCTTACGGTAATCAGCTAGGGTTGAACCTCCCCAAAGACTAGAAAATGGTGTGCCTTCATGAAGGTACATCCAAGCTGCACTAACTATTTTTCCATCAACGAAGGCACCATAGAGGGAGAGGTTAGCGGAATTGTCATTAAAATCACGAATAAGACGATCGCCTAAATCCTGATGATTTTCGTTCCAAACCCCATCCTCTAGTTTAATAATCTCCCAGATTTCTTGTTCCGTCTTAATTTTTCTTACTTCTGGAAGAACCCGAGTGTGAAGGAGCTGATTTGCTTCTGTTAAATCAGAAATCATGAGTGCCTCGGATTCTTCTAGTGTAAATCCTTTTTTTCGTAATTTCTCCTTTAAATCTACAGGTTGGTCATAATCAAAAACCTTCCACTCGAATTGTTGCTTTACGTTTTTATAATAAGCAATTTGCTGCTCTATGATATGGTCAGCATTACTTTCATCCATTTTCGAATAAGAGATAAATCCGTGTTCAGTTGTTAACGAAACCTTCCTAACAATAGAATCGGTCACTTCCATAAGCGCATCTGGCTCAGTCATTTCAATCCGTATGTGTTGATTATAGAGATTTAAAATCTTGTCTCTGTCCATAAAAATCCTCCTTTAAAGATTAATCATATAATAATTTTTTCCTAGTTAGTAGCAGTTTTATTTTGACTTTTTAAAATATTTAGAAATGATAGTACAGGATTATATCCAAAAAAATACAATGTGTGGGGAAAACTACGGTGACAGGCACCGCTCGTGGACAGTGTCCACCTGGGGCGGACACTACAATCAAAAAAAGGATTGGGTACCAGATTTGGTCCCAATCCTTTTTGATTTATAGTGGTTTTTTTGACGATTTTTTTGAAACTCTTACTACGTTGAAGATGCTGGCTGCTAAACCTCCCCAGAGTATGACCATTCCGACAATCATCATTGTAAGTGCACTTGCCGACATGTTAAGCAACCTCCTTATTCGGATCTGTATTTACGTTGGCTTTCCATTTTTTTAGTGATAGGAGGATTCCTCCAACAATACTTACCACAACTACTAGTATACCTGCGTATAGGATTAGGTCTGTAGGATAGCCTTCATAGTTTTCTTTTAGATTTTGCCGGATGTTGTCAAACATCATATAACCTAAAACAATTGGTGTTACAATGCTTAAGCAAATCTTCCACCAAGCCCCAACTCGCAGGTCTGAGATGGCATTTGTATGTGACTGTATGCCGCCAAGTCCTTTAAAGAACCATGCAATTAATACTACTTCTACTAAACCGGCTGTTACTACACCGAAATTATTGATGAAATAATCCACAACATCTAGGAAGTATAATCCTCCATTTGTTGCAAATAGCAAGGAGATAACAGTAGCGGCTAAACCACTTGTTAATACCGCTTTTGTACGCGTTACATTAAATTTCTCTTGAATACCAGCTACAAACGTTTCAACAATTGAAATCAATGATGTCATACCAGCAAAAACAAGTGATAAGAAGAACAATGCACCAAAGAATCCATTCATTCCTGGGAATTCGTTAATAATACTAGGGAAGACAACAAACGCTAGTCCAATTCCGCTGCTTACTACTTCGTTAACTGCTACACCCTGCTGGTTTGCCATAAAGCCAAGAGCAGCAAAAACTCCAATACCTGCAAGTAATTCAAATCCAGAGTTAGCAAAGGCAGTTATGAATGCATTATTATTAATATCTGATTTTTTTGGCAGATAACTAGAGTACGTAATCATTATGGCAAATCCAATAGATAAGGAGAAGAAAATTTGTCCATAAGCGGCAATCCATACCTTGCCATTGAAAATCATATCCCAGTTAGGTTTAAAAAAGGCATCCAAACCTTGAACGGCACCTTCTAATGTAACGGCACGAATAACGATAATTAAAAACATAACGACTAATGTAGGAAGGAAAATCTTATTTAGCTTTTCAATTCCTTTTGAAACACCACGATATAGGACGAAAATAGTCACTGCCCATATGAATAGTAATGGAACTACAACTCCTGGCACTAATCCGCCGATTTGGCCTGGTTTTTCAGCTAGCTTTAAAACATCTCCAAATAAGAAACTGCTAGGATCTGACCCCCATTGAGTACCAAAAGAGTATATAGCGTATTTTACTGCCCAAGCAACAATGACAGCATAATACGTACAGATTACAAAAGAGATTAATAGCTGCCACCACCCAAGCCATTCAGCTTTTTTATTTAAACGGAATAGTGAGAGCGGTGCTGAACCTCTGTATTTCTGCCCTAGAGTGAATTCTAGAATTAAAATTGGAATTCCTGCTGTTAAAATAGCGAATAAGTAAGGTAAGAAAAATGCTCCCCCTCCATTTTCATATGCTACTGCTGGAAACCTCCAGATATTTCCTAATCCAACTGCAGATCCAACTGCAGCCATAATAAAGCCATATCTTGAGCCCCATTGTTGACGATTTTCCATGGTATAAACCCCCTGTGTAATTCTATCTTTTCTATTTTTTGTAAAAATTCAGATAACTATTTTGTTATATTAATATACCTGCTACTTTTTGAAATGTCAAACAATTATTTGTCGAAATAAGGCATTTTTCTTCTCGTATGCAAAATGGAGGAGAAGATAAGATGTTTTGAGGTGAGGGATTTGTAAAAAATGGATAATATTTTCTCTGTCAAACAATAATAACTACATTTAAATGATGCTTTATAAGGGGGAATGATTTATGAGGTTTTTGAGAAAAAGGATGGCCCTAATCACATTTAGCGCCTTACTATTATTGGGCTATCAAGAGACTTGTAATGCGAATGGTATGGAGCAAAAGGGGGAAATAAGAAATATTATTTTTTTAATTGGTGATGGTATGGGGGTTTCCTTCACATCGGGTTACCGTTACTTTAAAGACAATCCAGACACTTTAGAATTAGAATCAACGGAGTTTGGGCCATACCTAGTTGGTCAGCAGACAACCTTTCCGAATGATCCAAATTATAATGTAACAGACTCTGCAGCCTCGGCAACAGCAATGGCAACGGGTGTAAAAACCTATAACGGAGCGATTGGGATTGGGAATGATCACTCCAAATTGAAATCAGTCCTTGAAGCCGCTAAGGAAAAAGGGAAAGCTGCAGGACTTGTTGCGACTGCACAAATTACCCATGGTACTCCTGCAGCATTTGGTGCTCATGTTGTCCAGAGAAAAAGTATGAGTGCTATAGCGGATGATTATTATCAGGATTTAGTAAACGGCCACCATAAGATAGATGTCCTATTGGGCGGTGGATCAGAATGGTTTATCCGTAGTGATAGGAATTTAGTAGAGGATTTTGTAAAAGACGGCTACAGCTATGTAAGAAACCTGGAAGAGCTTCAAAACGATCATAGTCCCCAGGTGTTGGGACTATTTGCAAGGAGGGGTCTCCCGAAAATGATTGATCGGCCAAAGGGCGTTCCTTCTTTGGCGGAAATGGCAGGTTCAGCTATTGAAAGACTTAGTAAAAATGATAATGGATTTTTTCTAATGATAGAAGGAAGTCAAATTGACTGGGCAGGCCATGACAATGATATCGTTGGGGTCATGAGTGAAATGGAGGACTTCGAGGAAGCCTTTAAAGCTGCTATTGATTTTGCAAAAAAGGACGGACATACATTAGTGATTGCAACAGCTGATCATTCCACGGGTGGGTACACGATTGGTGCACAGGGGCAATATAATTGGTTTAGTTCTGTGATTAAAGCAGTGAAGCGCACACCAGATTATATAGCGGCTAAAATCGTTAATGGTGCCGATGTCAAGGAAGCCTTAACAAAATATATCGAATTTCCTTTAACAAGAAATGAAATTAATTCCGTTCAGCGTGCAGCAAGGACCCACAAAGCAAGAAACATCGACAATGCTATAGAAGAAATCATCAATACTCGTTCCTTCACAGGCTGGACAACAAAGGGACACACAGGCGAAGACGTAAACGTATATGCCTACGGACCAGGAAGCGAGCGGTTCAGAGGACAAATCGACAACACCGACCACGCAAAAATCATCTTTGACATCCTTAAATAACATCTTTTTGGTGCCTGTCACCACCTAGAGGGTGGTGACAGGCACCAAGGTGACACCTAAAGGGTGTTCACCGCTTGTGGACACTTTCCACCTCAGGCGGAGAGCCGCCGATTTTTACGAAGCCTGAACTTCCATGACACAAGTAAAACCTGAGCCTAATAAAAAGGGCTCAGGATTTTTATTTTATTGAGGTCCAATTCTTCAATGCTTCAAGCATATATTTTTTTTGCAGGTTTATTAATAACACTAGAATATTGGTGGATTACTTCTTCAAATATTTGATCCCATTTTTGTGTAAGAGCATACTTCCTTGCATTTCCAGCCATTTGAAGTCGTAAAGGTTCATTGTCTAACAAGTGATGAATACTTTTGGTAAAATCCGCTGCATTCCCTGGCTCACACAAATATCCTATAGTTCCGGTTGAAATTATATTTTTTACACCGCCGGCATTCGCCCCTATCACAGGGGTTCCGCTTGCAAGTGCCTCGAGAACAACATTTCCGAAGGTTTCAGTGGGAGATGGAAAGACAAATAGGTCTGAAGTTGAATAGATTTCAGCCAATTCAACGCCTTTCATATAGCCAGTAAAAGTCATATTTGGTAGTGCAGTCATTTTGAGTTCTTCAAGCAGCGGACCATCGCCTGCAATGAGCCAGTGTACTTGTTCATTTATTTCAGGAGGTAATGACGCAGCGACTTTCATGAGCGTTTTTAAATCCTTTTCTGGCGCTAATCTGCCAACATAAGTAAGAATGAATTTTTCAGAAATGCTATATCGATTACGAATCATTTCTTTCTCGTAATAGGGATGGTAGGCTTGGCAATCAACACCTCTTGGCCAGATTTCCAGGTTGCTGAAGCCACGGCTATTTAGTTTTTCTAGCGTGTCAATTGAAGGTACAAAAAGTTTTTCAAATGAACGATGAAACCATTTCATATATTTCCATAGTGGTTTAGCAAGAAATTGAAGGTCATAAAATTGTAAATAGTCGTTGAAATCGGTGTGATAGGAGCCGACTAGGGGGATATTAAACTTTTTTGCAAAATAGACTCCAGAAAGACCTACCGTGAACGGAGTTGCGACATGAATCAAATCTGGAGAGAATTGCTCTATTTCAGTTTTTAGCTGCAATATATTAGGTATGGCCAATCTGCATTCAGGATAGAGGAAAAAGGATAGACTTTTAAATCGGTGTATATGATCTGAAACATATTCATTTGAAAGTGCAAGAGGTGCAAAAACTTTATAGGAAATCTGTTGGCTCTCAAGATAATGAGTAAAATTTTTTAGCGTATTTGCAACCCCATTTACTTCTGGATAAAAGGTATCCGTGAAAATAGCAATTTTCATATTAGCCCCCTTTTGGAAAAGTTCCGAATCCAATCCTAGGACAACAAATAAAAACAAAGACTTCCGAAGCATGCTCCAAGAATCCCTCCTGCAATAACGTCTGAAGGATAATGAAGCCCTAGATAGATTCTCGATATAGCTACACTAAGCCCTATAGGAAGGAGAATAGCAGCTAAAGGAGGAATTTGAATTAAAAATGGAACAATAACTGAGAAAACAGCTGTTGTATGACCAGATGGAAAAGAATGATCTTTTAAAGGATTAGGCAGAATTTTTGTTGTTTCAATTTGTAAATAGGGCCTTTTTCGCGGGAAAAGCTTTTTAACCAGTTGAACAGGTATATGACTCAAAGCAAGGGCAAAAGCGCTTGAAATCGCTGTAAGTCGAGTTTGATTCGATGTTAAGATGATGAGTAATAGGGTAGTGGCACTTATAAAGAGAGCACCGCCAATTTGAGTGATTGTACGGAAAAAGAGATTCAAAATCCTTTTATCAAAATGGCTATTAATCTCTTGAAAGACTCTGCATTCGAATTGATATAAGGACTGGATTTTTCTCATCATGACTGTGTCTCCCTTTATTTAATGTTGCTCCGCAGGCTTTACATTAGTAATTGTTGGTCTGCCAATAGATACGTAGGTAATCGGATATTGTTCAATATCTTTAAGGGAATAGCAATTTCGTCCATCTAAAACAATTGGTTCTTTCATATAATCAGGGTACGTAAACAATGGCAGGTGCTTTATTTGGTCCCACTCGGTTGCAATGATTGCAAAGTCGGCACCTTTAAGCGCTTGACGAATGTTTGTTGTGTACTCAATTGAATTCCCTATCAGATTATGTGCATTTGTTATTGCAATTGGGTCATAAGCAGTCACAATGGATCCTTCTTCAAGTAATTCTTTAATAATGGTTAAGGAAACAGCGTCACGGATATCATCAGTTTCCGGCTTAAAAGCAAGCCCAAGCAAGGCTGCTTTTTTTCCCTTTAAGGGTCCTAGTAATTCCATTGCTTTCTTTACTAAAAGGGAGTGCTGCTGCTGGTTGACTTTAATGACGGACTCAAGCAATTCGAAGGGGTGACGGACATTGCCTGCCAGTTGAATGAGTGCTTTTGTGTCCTTTGGAAAGCATGAACCCCCATATCCAATTCCTGCTTGAAGGTACGAAGTCCCAATTCGTTTATCCATTCCCATCCCATAAGCAACTTCTTCAATATTCGCCTCAACTTTTTCGCAAAGATTGGCAATTTCATTAATAAAGCTTATCTTCGTTGCAAGGAAGGCATTGGAGGCATATTTTATCATCTCTGCACTCCGAATATCGGTTTGGATTAACGGAATCTTTAATGGAAGGTAAAGCTGTTCCATGATCGAGGCTGCTTCAGGATTATCAACGCCAATTACGATTCGATCTCCTAAAAAGAAATCCATTACCGCTGATCCTTCGCGAAGAAATTCTGGATTGGATACCACATCAACCCTGAGGTGACGAGGCTTGCGCTGTTGGAAAATTTGCTTAATCATATCATTTGTTCCAACAGGGACGGTGCTTTTTGTACAGACAATGACGTTATTTTTTATTGTGTGAGCAATAGTATAAGTTGCCGCATAAATGTAAGATAAGTCAACAGAACCATCTCTTTTTTCAGGCGTTCCGACTGCAAGAAAAATGACTTCAGCCTCAGAATAGGCGTGATTCTGATCCGTAGTAAAGCAGAGTTGTCCTTTGGAGAGATTCTTCTCTAATAAAGGTTCCAGTCCAGGTTCAAAGAAGGGGGAGTGTCCATTTTCGAGCATTTCTATTTTCTCTCTTTGTGTGTCTATACAGGTTACTTGATGACCTGCTTCTGCGAAACAAACTGCTGTAACCAAACCAACATTTCCTGCCCCGGCAACTGTAATCTTCATCGTATCCCTCCAAATAATAGTGTTATCTCCACTTTATCTGAAAAGTTTGAATTCTTTCTTAACCTAGTGTTAAAAGAGTGTAAAGACTTTGTATAGTTTTAATGGGGATTATTGCTTTCTTTTACTGGAAAAAAGTAGAGACCTGAGCCCTGGTGCGTTTGTTAGTGAACGCAGCATGGCTCAGGTCCCTATTTTGTATACCGATTGGCGTAACTTGAAGCTACGAAGGCATTTGGTTTAATCTTTGGTTCAACCCCCATGGATTCCATCCGTGAGACCATTTCTTTCACAAATTCTCTCGTTTTATTGCGTTTTCCGGCTCCAATGTCGATATGCCCTTCCATGGTGAAGGTTGCTCCCTGATAAACAAAGGGAAGGACGATATTGATTAATCGATTTTTTCTTTCCTCGTTAAATAGGGCAACAATGTCCTCTGTTAAAGAGAGTTCAAAGGAAATTCTTTCATGCAGCTGCGTCATCTTTCTAGGGATGATAATCTTTCTAATACAGGCCCAGGCTCCTTTACCTTGATTTTGAATGACGATTCCCGTAATAAATATCGTATGCCGCTTATGAACCTGTGAATCTGTTCCAACCATTAACCGATAATTCCCGCTGGGTGCTAAATTCATGAATTTTACAATGTGTTCAAAGACTTGTTCAAACGACATGCTTTTCTCACGAAGATTCTGAAACGAATAATCAAAAACTTGATAATTTTTCATTCAATACACCACATCTTTCCTTTCGTATTTATTAATTCCTCTTACATTTCTTAATATTATTTTATGGAATAAAAATTATTCTTGTGCACCAGTAATAGGACAGGTTGCAAACAAAGTTGTCCAAATACGAAAATCCTTAAACTCAAACAAGTTAGCAGAACCAGCTCATGGCAACGTTAAATTTTCGTAAATAAGTAAAACAGCATTAAAAGTATTCTTAGAACTATTAAACATTGAGACAAATTGTCCGCCTGGGGTGGACAGTGTCTTTCTGTGGTGCCTGTCACCACTAATGTGTCACCGCTATCAGACTGGAAGGATAATACCATTGTCAATTTTGTGTGTTTTTGCTAAATTAGTGTCTTGGGTGTGGAGATAATTTTTGTTAGGGGAGGGTTTTTTATATGAAGATGATTGAGAATTTTATGAATAGTGCAAATACGCTGCTTTGGTCATATGTTTTAATTATTATGTTAGTTGGTTTAGGTCTGTATTTTACTTTCCGAACTAATTTCGTACAATTTCGAATGATTGGGGAAATGTTTCGGTTAATGGGTGAAGGTGCAACTTCTGGCAAAAAGGGAGTTTCTTCTTTCCAGGCATTCTGTATCAGTACTGCTTCTAGAGTAGGTACAGGGAACCTTGCGGGTGTCGCGATAGCGATTACAACAGGTGGTCCAGGTGCTGTATTTTGGATGTGGCTTATAGCTCTTATCGGATCAGCATCTGCGTTTGTGGAAAGTACCCTTGCACAGATTTTCAAGGTAAAAGAAGGGGACACTTTCCGAGGCGGGCCAGCTTACTATATGGAAAAAGCGTTAAAAGCTCGTTGGATGGGCGTTACATTCGCTGTGTTAATCTCCATCACTTTCGGACTGGCTTTCAACTCTGTTCAGGCAAACACGATTACCAGCTCTTTGAACAATTCCTTTGGTATTGATAAAACCGTTATTGCTGTTATTCTTGCAGTAATCACGGCTGTCATTATTTTTGGCGGTATTAAAAGAGTTGCCAAAGTTGCTGAGTGGATGGTTCCGATTATGGCAGGAGCTTATGTATTAATTGCTCTCTATATTATGGTAACTAATTTCACTGAAATCCCTGGTGTTATATCATTGATTTTTAAAAGTGCATTTGGTTTTAATGAAGTAGCAGGCGGGGCTCTTGGAGCTGCGATGATGAATGGGATTAAACGCGGATTGTTCTCAAACGAAGCTGGAATGGGTAGTGCACCGAACGCAGCCGCAGCTGCTGACGTCAGCCATCCAGTTAAACAGGGGCTTGTTCAATCGCTTAGTGTATTTGTGGACACGCTTGTGATTTGTAGTTCAACAGCATTTATCATTCTTTTGTCAGGGATGTATACTTCTGAGGAAGCAAACGGAATTGTCTTAACACAAAATGCACTTGAAGGTTCATTAGGGTCATGGGCAGGGACATTCCTTGCATTCATCGTTTTCTTATTTGCCTTCAGTTCAATTGTAGGTAATTACTATTATGCAGAATCTAATATTGAATTTATTAAGAAAAATAAAGTGTTCTTAAACCTCTTCCGAGTGTTAGTAGTCGGAATGGTAGCTTTTGGGGCAATAGCAGAATTGAGCTTTGTCTGGAATCTTGCAGACTTGTTTATGGCATTAATGGCGGTTATTAACCTAATTGCCATCGCGCTATTAGGGAAGTTCGCCTATGCAGCACTTGCAGATTATAAGAAACAAAAGGCTAAAGGAAAGAACCCAGTTTTCTATTCATCCAATATCGAAGGGTTAACGAACCTTGAGGCATGGGAAGATGCTCCAGAAGGATCTAAGTCTAAGAGAAAAATAGTTTAAAATGTTGAGTGACAGGTACCTGGGTGCCTGTCACTTTTTTTAGTTATGGCTATCACGGCTCCCGCCAATATACACAAAGAAATTCCATTAGGGTGAGATGCAGGTAGAAATCGAATAATAAAGGTAATTGTTGGTAAGGTTATTAATAGACAGGAGCCGAAGGAGAATCATTTCTATGCCACATCAGAAGTTTCAGTCAGCCAGCATAAAGCCGCGCTATTCTAAAGGGGAAATATCAGTATTTGGAACCAATTCAGTATATCCCCGCACGCCTTGGATTGCAGCTTGGTGGTCTGCTGCTTTTCCTGGCTTTGGGCACATGTTTATAGGTAAATATCTACATGGCTTAATTTTAATCATCTGGGAGCTTGTGGTAAACAATCTGTCCCATCTAAACATGTCGATTGCCTTCTCCTTTCTTGGAAGGTTTGATGAGGCAAAGGAGATATTAAATCAAGACTGGGCTCTGCTTTATGTGGCAGTGTATATATATTCTATCTGGGACAGTTACCGCTGTGCGGTTGAAATCAAAAAAAGCCACATTCTGGCCGAAATTGAGGATGCACCTGTCACACCTTCAGATGTTACCTTTTTTGATGTTGTAATTCTTGACAAAAAGAGCCCCTTGATAGGTTCGCTCTGGTCCATTTTTACACCAGGGCTGGGGCAATTATATGGCGGCAGTACGGTTGTTGGCACATTTATTCTGGCTTGGTGGATATATGTTTGCTATAAGGCTGCGGCTGTTCGCACCTTTCTCCATTCATTCCTAGGAGACTTTGATAAAGCAGCTGCTTCTGTGGATTGGCAGTGGTATTTATTCTTGCCTTCTATGTATGCCTTTGCTATCTATCAGGCGTATGTATCGGTAACTGAAAACAATACATTATACGATATTGAACAAATACGATTTCTCAGACTGAGGGATGCAAACTTGACACAACCAATCACAATGGATGACAACTCAACAAAAATAATCGTTTCAATGGACCATTCGCCTTTTGTAGAAATGCTGATCCATGATATTGAGAAACTGGGAGTGCCCTCGCAGAATATCGTAGCATTACCTCTAGAAAACCTTGATTCACAAATACACGTCATCGACACTATTCAGCGGGTAGATGGGAGAAGTGTTTTGGATGGGGCTATGATGGGTGGAACAATCTTTGCGGTCCTGGGCTCTATTTATGGTTTTAGATTGCACTGGGGACCAATAATTTGGGGACTGCTAGGTCTAGTAGGCGGTTTCTTCTTGGGATTGATCATCGAATTAGCGATCAGTAAAAAGAAAGTGAAAATGTTAGCAAGCCGCAAAAGTGAGGTTATTATAGAGGTAACATGTAATACCTCTCTTATAGACCAGCTGATTAAAGTTCTTAAATCACGGGGGGCAATGGGTTTCGTGGTAATGCCCAAGCGGTCAATATCTAATACATAACTTATTGCTAGAATAAATGGAGTGAACCAAAATGGGGGTTCACTCTATTATTTTGATTTCAATTATCTGCTAAATTTATTGTGGGGACAAGGTTGGTTGGTGTACTATTTGTATATTAGTTTTTTGGAATAGGGGTGCTTTTTGTTGGCTGCAGATTATGAAAAACAGATTTTAGCGTGGTTTGAGGATTTTCACGCAAATCCGGAGGTAAGCTGGAAGGAGGTTCGGACAACTCAAACCATTGCTGATATTTTAGAAGATTTGGGTGTTGCATATCGTATTTTCACTGATGTCACGGGACTTATTGCTGAGATTGGGGAAGGCGATGAAGTGATAGCAGTCCGAGCGGAAATGGACGCTTTATGGCAAGAGGTAGACGGAATTTGGCAGGGGAACCACTCCTGTGGTCATGACGCTATCATTTCAATGGTCTTAGGTGCGCTTCTTTATGTTAAAGATAAACAACTCACTAAAAAGCTGCGTTTTATTTTTCAGCCAGCTGAGGAAAAAGGTAATGGATCACTTGCGATGATAGAAAAAGGGGCAATTGAACTTGTCAGCCACTTATTTGGAATACATCTTCGTCCGTTAGAAGAGCTTCCATTAGGAAAAGTTTCTCCTTCTATCCATCATGGTTCAGCCATTTTTTTAGAAGGAAAAATCATTGGTGCAGATGCACATGGTGCACGGCCGCATCAAGGCAATAATGCACTAGATGTGATTGTTGGAATGCACCAATTCATTAAGTCTATCTACCTTTCACCATTTGAAGCCTACTCTGCAAAACTTACGAAAGTTATTGCTGGAGGTGAGAGCTTAAACATTATCCCAGGTACTGCGGAATTTGGAATTGATGTACGTGCTCAAAAAAATGAAGTTTTGGAAAAGCTTAAGGACCAAATTGATCAAGGCATGAACAGCTTAAAAGACCTTTATGGTGTTGATATCGAATGGAAATGGAGTGATTTTACTCCAGGTGCTGAGGTTTCTACTGACGCAGAAGCAATTGCCAAAGAAGCGATTGTGAATATTGCAGGCAGTGAGGCGCTTGCGCCGCCTGTCATCACGTCTGGCAGTGATGACTTCCATTTTTACACCATAAAAAACCCAAACTTGAAGGCAACGATGATTGGCGTGGGTGCTAATCTTCAACCAGGATTACATCATCCTAAAATGACCTTTGAGCCAGCTGTCCTTGACCTTGGGGCACGGATACTAGCTGAAACGCTGCTAAGAGCTTAATAGAAGGAAAAGGATTGTAAGGTGCCTGTTGCCATGTATTGGTGACAGGCACTTTCTTTTATAACAAATTTTTTATTTCCTTAATCTGCTCGATATGCCGTTCGTCGTGGAGATAAATTAGTTCGACCCATTGATCTAACGGCATATAACCAAAGAGGGGATGCTTGGCTGACTTTTCTGCAAGGATTGACTTATCGTCTAGTTGATTATAAAACTCTAAAAATAGGTTTCTTGATTGACCTAAAAGCTCACTAATACTTTGAAGATCCAGTGGGTCATCACTAGGTACGACCATATCTGGAGCTTTTGCTTTCTGAGTGCGGTCTACTGTTAACTGCACGGGTACTGGAGCTGCTTTCCTCCCGTTACTTTTACTTAGTCCGTAAATAATTGCTTGAGTAAAGACACGTTCTGCTAAGTACAAATGATGACATACTTGTGCGACACTCCACGTATCAGCGCTCGGTTTCTTATTCAATTCCTCATTGCTTAGACCAGAGATTTCATTAAGTAATTTTTTCCTCGTTGAAGTTAAGGTTTCCATTACATCCAGACTCATAAACAACCACGCTCCTCAAATGAACATTCATATTGTTTATATTCTTCAATATAAAAATTATTCCTTCCAAATCTCCAATGGAAAATATTATTGAATTTTAATTGTTATGTGAACAACAATAGTGTATGATGCATAGTATAAAGTATAGTGTATGACGCACAGCATAAAAGACAAAGGAGGCACACATGAGTACCTTATTAAATTCATTAACTACAGAGCTAAGGAGAGGTACATTGACATTGGCAGTGTTAAGTCAGCTCCGTACACCACAATATGGCTATTCCCTTGTCCAATTATTAGAACAATGTGGAATATCGATTGAACAAAGTACACTATATCCGTTGCTTCGCCGTCTGGAAAAACAAGAGCTAGTCACAAGCAGCTGGGATACAACTGAAAGCAGACCACGCAGATATTATGTGTTAACCCCATATGGAATCGAAATTTATCAACAATTAAAAAAAGAATGGGAAAAGACCTCACAAGAACTTTCCCTATTATTAAAAGGAGAGGATAACGAATGAGAATGATCGACCTTTATATTCAAGAGGTTACACGCAGGCTCCCTGAAAAAAGCCGAGAGGATATTGCACTTGAACTTCGCTCAACGATCGAGGATATGCTTCCAGATGATTACAAGGAGGAAGATGTTAAGTCTGTTCTTGAAAAAATGGGGAATCCAGCAATCCTTGCGAGTGGTTACCTAGATCGTCCTATGCATTTAATAGGACCGCGTTACTTTGATGTTTATATCAATCTGTTAAAAATAATTCTCCCCATTGCCGCAGTATTTTCCCTTATATCCTTGATAGCTACAACGATATTTTCTTATTCAGGTGACGAAGCAGTACTAAACGTAATTTTAGACTTAGCAGGCCACGGTATTTGGGGGATACTTAGCACTGGGGTTCAAGTGTTTTTCTGGTTGACGGTGGTGTTTGCGATTATCGAGCGAACAGACCATAAGCAAAGTCAGACTCCATTAACAGCATGTTTTAAAGAGTGGACGCCAGAAGACTTATATAATATTCCTTACATTCCAAAGGAAAAAGCTATATCAAAGGTGGAAGTGTTTCTCGGCTTGCTTTGGACAGCAATTTGGGCAAGTGTTTATTTCAATGCAGCCAGCCTTCTAGGAGTCTATGAGAAAGGAAGGAATGGCCTCGAATTCGTAACGCCAACATTCAATCATGAGGTACTGATTTCCTATTGGCCGCTGGCGGTCATTGTCATTGGGCTGGAGATTGCTTTAGACATGTATAAATTGAGAACGGGTCATTGGAATAGGAAGATTGCAGTGCTCAATACGGTTATGCATGTTGTCTCTTCAGTGGTATTTATCATCATCATTAGCAACAATCAATTATTTAATCCAGCCTTTGTTACTTATATAACGGATTTATTTAGTCTTTCTGGTGATTTTGGCAACTGGTTTGCCGGGGGTGCAATATTTACATTCGTTTTATTTGCTGTAATAGATATCTATCAAGGTTTTCGGAAAGCTAATATAAAGAAATAATAAAAGGCATCATCCAAAAGGATGGTGCCTTCTCTTTTAATTCTCCTGTTGTACCGTATGAAGCTGCTTATTTTTAAAGTAGAATAAGATAGTTATAAGAATGGTCAGCCCGCCATATAAGACGCACATTAGCTGCAGACCGATAAAATCTAGAAAGAATCCAGTTAAAAGCAGCACAATTTGGAAGCCAATCCGGTCAAGCATATTACGGAATGAGAAGAACCTTCCATGGAAATCCTTCGGTACTTTTGTTTGAAAAATGGTAGCTGCTGTTGGATAGAAGCAGCCAACGGAAAAACCAAAGACCAGGAATGCAGCAATGGTTATAACTGTAACGTCTGCAAAGAAAAGCAGAAGCTGGGACAAACCGACCAGAATCGAGCTGCTAAATAAAATGGTGTATGAAGTTAGTTTGTTACTTATCCTTTTAATGAAGAGAGCACCGGCCATAAAGGAAACTCCTTCGGCTGCATAAATCCAGCCTTTGATGGCAGAACTATCCTGGAGCTCACTAATGTTAATCACCAAAAGATTAAATCCGCCTAAAAACAAAAGTGGAACCAGCGTCATCAATAGGGTCATGAAGACTATCGGCAGACCCTTAATTACAGGTAAAACATCTTTAAAACTAGTCTTTTCTTTGGTAACCTTCGCAACAGAAGCATCACTGTTATTTTCCTCAAAGTTTAGAAACCATGTCAGGATGAGTAATCCTAGGTAGGCAGCTAGTGAACCTATATAGAGAATCGATAAGGGAAGAAGTACCAAAAGAATTCCCCCAAGGGCTGTACCGATGATTCGAGAAAGGGTGGATACATTCATATGCACTCCATTCATTTGAAGCAAATCCCTATCTTTCACAATAAGCGGAATCGTCGCCTGCAGTGCTGGAAAATAGAAGGCAGCCGAAATCTGGATCGAAACAAAAAAGACAAGCATCCACCAAACTGAACCAGTTGCGATTGCAATCAACATAAAAATGACACTGATTGTCCGCAGCAAACCCGACCATAGCATGACTGTTTTCTTGCTCGCCTGATCCGTAATTCTGCCAGCATACGGTCCTACGGCAATCCCCGCAACAAGGCCGGCAGCCATAAGAAGTGATTTTAAGAAATCAGAAGGTATCTTTTCCTGCATAAACTCTAAATTGCCAATAATTCCAAGCCATAAGCCAAGACCAGCGATAAATTCACCTGTTAAAATAATCCATACATTTCTGTTTTTCCACATAAGCCGGCCTCTCAATCACTTAAATTAATTTTCATCCAAACACTATCATAATCTAATTGTTAATAGATTAGAATAACCACTTTTACATAGTAAGAAAAACCAGTATTTTTTAAAAATAATTTCGTACCTGTCCACCTTTCACCAAGTTTTCACCATTGTACGATAAACTTCAAACTATCAAGAACGAAAGGAGGAATGATAGCAATGAATACTAGAGTTAAACTAGCCGTTATCTGGGGTGTGATAATTACTTCTGCACTGGTTGTAATTAATTTCTTCCTGCATCTCTTAGGAGGACATCAAACCAATGAGGTGTTCCGAAATGGGCTGCGGCCTGAAGGGCGGGGGCACCATGGCGGAAGGGGCCCTCACCAATTTATGAATGGTCCTCATCACGGAGGAGAATTTTCTTGGTTTGGACTTTTATTATTTCTGATTATTGGACTAACACTTTTAGTTCTAATTGTGAAATGGGTTAGAAGGAAAACAAAAAATTCTGCAATGCAGCAGTTCATTGATACACCTGTAACAGGTTCACATATTCCGGTCATCAATCAAAATGCAAGCATGTTAGACCAATGGGAAAAAAATATAACCAAAAAAGGAGAATAACGAAAATGGGTATTTTTAAAAGAGTAAAGACAATTACGAAGGCTGAAATCAATGGATTGTTAGATGGGATGGAAGATCCAATTGCGATGTTGAATGAATATTCAAGAGAATTGGAACAGGAAATTCTAAAGGGTCAAAAAGCACTATCACAGCAATACCTTGTTGAGAAAAAACAAGCAGCCCTGCTGCTAGAAACAGAAGAATTGATTGCAAAAAGAACGCGTCAGGCAAAGTTAGCCATTGAACAAGAAGAGGATACAATCGCGAAATTAGCGGTTCAGGAAAAACTGCTTCATGAAAAACAGTTTGACCTCTATCAGCAGCAATTTAATGCGATAAAAGAGCAGACCCAAATTTTAATAGAAAAATTGAATCAGTTGAAGGAAACCTATAATGAATTGCAGCATAAGAAAATTTTATTAGCTTCACGGGCAAATGTGGCTCAGTCTATTAAACAAATTCAAAAAGCGACGGTTTCCTTTCAAACAGATAATATTGCAAGAGGAGTGGCACGTGCAGAGGAGCGTATTATGTTAATGGAAGCTCAGGTGCAAGCGGGGAGCCAATTTTCCAGTCCTTTAGCACAGCATGACGCAGTGTTTCAAAACTATGTAAGAGAAGAAGAACTCGAAAAGGAACTTGAGAAACTAAAGCGTGAAAAAGTGACATTGTAAGGATAACGAAAGAAAGGAAGCACTTCTTTTGCAGAAATGGTGCTTCCTTTTCTTATACAAATAGAAAGGAGATTTCAATGTGAGTACTACCAGCCTCATTCTGATTTATTTGGCAGCGGCGCTTGCTGTTAGCAGGCTTCCTGTGTTTAGAGTATATTTCTCCCTATGTAATATACTGATTGAAAAGGTCATTCATGTTTTAGCAGTTGTGGTTACGAGAGAAGGAAAAGCAAATAAAATAAAATTGTACAAAAACGGTTCTGGAGAGACAACAAACATTGTCAATTCTAAAGTTAAAAGGGTAATGATTGTTTATATTGGCTATACGGGTACATTGTTACTAGCAATGGGGTTATTTTTTTTACTATCCTTTAATCAGTTTCATTTCGTTATATATTTCTTTATCGGTCTAATGGTGGTCTCTATCTTACTCTGGGTTCGAAACCTTTTTGGGGTTTTGTGGGCACTATCATTTATCTTACTATTAGCTTTACCACTGTATTTCAGAAATGACTTAGCGATTATGCATGTAAGTATCTTTTTATCCTCACTAATTCTTATTCAAGCTATCATAAATGCCTTCCAAGTAATAGGAAACAGTTTTAAGAATGGAGGTAAACCGGGCGCTATAGCAAAAATAGCAAGGATACCAGTTGTTTTTTGTGGAATCGCCTTACTTGGCCAGTCGCTTTATGCAGTCTATTTTATTTTCTATGAATTTCTAAATATAAAGGCAGCTATGATAAGATTTGAGTTGTTAGAGGTCATCCAGATAATGGAGAAGTTCATCACCTGATAAAAAGGAGTTCTAAAGCATGAAAATCTTATTAGCAGAAGATGATTCGCAGCTAGGTGAATTAATTGTATATATGCTAACGAAAACCGGATACAAAGTAGAGTGGGTGATGGAAGGGGAAGATGCGTATTACTACGCTTCCAATACACACTATGATGTCTTAGTCCTAGATTGGATGATGCCGAACGGCGATGGAGTAGAGGTCTGCCGCCGATTACGAAAACAAGGATATCCAGGCGCCATCCTGATGCTGACTGCAAAGGATACAGTGGAAGACCGAATTAAGGGATTGGATTCAGGAGCTGACGATTACCTCGTGAAGCCGTTTGAAATTGGTGAACTGCTGGCAAGACTGCGGGCACTTTCACGCCGAAATTATGCACCTTTAGTAGAAGAGGAGATTAAGGTACAGGATTTAGTGCTGAATCGAAATGGTCATTTTGTCCGCTGCGGAAATGAGGAAATCCAATTAAGTCCGCGGGAGTTTCAATTATTAGATTTATTGATCCAGAACAAAGGACAAGTTATTCCGCGAGAAGTGATTCTTGAGCGTATTTGGGGGCTGGATGCTGACGTTGCGCTTAAGACCATCGATGCAACCGTAAAACTTATTCGAAAAAAGTTAGATAAAGCAGGAAAACAAGAGCTGATACAAAGTGTAAGAGGGGTAGGTTATAAGCTTGAAAACTAATTTGCTTCCATTCTTCCGCTCCCTCACAAACTTTGGTGAGAAGGATGTCTTTAAAAGTACCCAGGGCAGGCTTACCCGTATTTATAGCGGTTTGCAGATATTATTTCTTATCCTTTTTATTATGATTGTTTACACCGTCCTCTATTTTAGTATTTTAAGGAATCAGGAGACAGAACTTGAAGCATTGGTGAGTCAGGAAGCAGGTTTTTTAGAGGAGTATTTATCAACAGATGAAAAAAATGATTTTCGCGGGATTCAAAATCAAGAGGTAGTGTTTGCCGGAGTAAACCAGCTTTTTTATTATGTTGTGAATTCAAATGGAGAATTGATTATGGGAAACGAAGCAGATCAGCGAATGCGGTCTGCAGTGTTAGAAATTTTGAGTCGAAGACACCTGAATGATGGAGAGATTCTTAAGGAAACACTTCATTTAGAGGGAAGCGAGAGAGGCAAAGGAAAACCTGGCGAGTTTTTTCAGAGAGAGCCCGAGAGAGAAATCCGGCTTATCATCGCCAGTCAGTCAATATATGATCACGGCCGTTATGTTGGAAAATTGTTTATCGGTAAGGATATTACCTTTGCCTATCAGCTTTTCCACTGGTTATTGATCATCCTTTTGGTAATTGGAATTGTGTTTGTAGGCGTGGCGCTATTGATTAGTACAGCCATGTCGAAAAAAGCAATGATTCCCATTAGCAGAGCTTTTACAAGACAGCGGGAGTTTGTCGCAGATGCCTCGCACGAGCTGCGAACGCCCTTAAGCGTATTGTTATCGTCTCTCGACGCCATTGAAATGACGCTTGATACCAAGAAAGAGGAATTTGCCGGAAAGCTGCTATTCAATATGAGGCAGGAAGTGAAACGAATGACAGGCTTGGTAGGTGACTTGTTAACGCTGGCACGTTCAGATTCAAATATCATCGAACGGAGAACAGAGACGTTTGACTTTCGTCCTCATGCTGAGAAAGCGATTGAATCTGTCCGTCCAATGGCAGACTCAAAGCAGATTAGGCTTCATTTAGAGGCTCTTGATTCACTGATAGTGATAGGAGATTCGCAGAGATTATCGCAGCTGCTATATATACTATTAGACAACGCGATTAAATACACACCCAATGATGGAGAAGTATGGCTCTTACTATTAAGGGAAGATAATGAGCTTTGTATAATGGTCAGAGATACAGGGATAGGGATTAAAAAAGAGGATCAGATTCACATTTTTGAGCGTTTCTACCGTGTAGACAAATCCCGTTCACGACAAATGGGAGGACATGGGTTAGGACTTTCCATTGCAAAATGGATTGTGGAAACCCATAATGGAACAATTTACATTGCTAGTGAAGTTGGAAAAGGAACAGTTTTTACTATTCGAATCCCACTAAATCAATAGAGATTACTTATATACCTTGAATAGATAGGAAATTCCTGCCTATAATTGTGTGTAAAAGACATATCTATAATCGGGTTGGGGGAAAACGAGTGGATTTTCAACAAGCAATAGATTCAATTAATTATTGGGCAGTATTAGTAGCAGCATTATCGGCTTTTGTCATTGGAGGACTTTGGTATTCCTTATTATTTGAAAAGCCTTGGATGGAAGAAAACGGCTATACAGAAGAAAAATTGAAGAATAGTAACATGGCAATGATATTTGGAGGAGCATTTATACTATCTCTCATCATATCCTTTGTACTCGTCATGTTCCTAGGTCCAGAAAGAGACGCCATTTTTGGTGCAACAGCAGGACTAATGGCAGGACTTTTCTGGGTAGCAACCGCAATGGGAATCACCTACCTATTCGAAAGAAAATCACTAAAACTATACCTTATCAACGCCGGTTATCACGTAGTAACCTTCACTATCATGGGGTTAATCCTGGGTATGTGGAAATAAAATTTGGTTCGAAAATTTGGTGCCTGTCACCAAGGTGACACCTAAAAGGTGTTTACCGCTCGTGTACACTGTCCACCTGAGGCGGACAGTAACACCGAAAAATGCCTGACCCTAAATAAACGGGTCAGGCATTTTTGGGTGGACCATTTGAAAGGTGTTTGCTAATAGAGACGGTAATTTTCAATAAGATAACAGATATGATTGGATAATACCATAAATCCCACCAGACGAGGCTGTGGAGGATTCCTCCTCTTTTCAGAATTTCATTCACAGCGTACATCAAAAGGGGCGTTAATATATATTTCAACCATTTGTTCTCCCATTGACGTTTTACTATCCATACGTAAAAAAGACAGGCACCTAAATAAAAGAGAGCACTAAAGGCAGTGGTATCTTTGGAATGGTTGTCAAACCATTCGAGGCAATAATATCTGTTAGACAAAAACATAATTGGGAGAATATGCAGAGAACCGGAGAAGGGACCAATCATTAAAAAAAGGAATAATGAATGCAGGAATCCTTTTAGTGGATTAGATAATAGTTGATGGAACACTTTTGTTAATGGGAAGTAAAAAACAAGTAATCCGAGAGATGTATAACCTATCCTCCACCAATTATGCGAATAGATATTTAGCTTCAAAAATGCCCATTCAATCCCTGCAAATATGCAAATAAAAAATAATATCCACATCCAACCTTTTCGCAAAGCAGCAATAAAAGCAGCAACAGCAGGTAATGCCAAAGCATTTGAGGCAATTGCCCCCATATTACTGTCGTAAATAGGATCATGATTAATAAGTTTAGGATAATACTGGTAACTATGACCAAAGTTGTAAATCACAATTTCTATGAGATATCCAAGACCGACCATGGAGATAAAAAGCAATAAACTCCTTGTATTCCTTGTTTTAAAATAAACATAAATTAACAGAAGAATACTTAAAAGTCCCAATCCCAGATACCAGTAGGAATTAAACGCCAAATTAAAATCTCCTTCTGTCCTTATTGTTAGCAGGTAGTATTTATCAAAGTGAAGATTTTATTCAAATTATTAGAATAAAAAAACATATTATTCCGACTTGACTGATAGGAATATATATAATAGTATTTTCATAGACTAATTTAGGAAAAAAGAAATATATATCATATAAGGGGGGAAAAAGATGAATGCATTTCTTATTATTGTGAATGTAGTAGTATTGCTTTTACTCATGGTCGGTTTACGCATGATGGCAAAGAAGCATGTATCATTCTCAAAACGTGTATTCACTGGTTTAGGTTTAGGTCTTATCTTTGGTTTTATTATTCATTTAATTTATGGTACGGATTCTGAGGTAACAACTGAATCAATTGCGTGGTTTAATATTGTAGGATCAGGTTACGTTAAGTTACTACAAATGATTGTTATGCCGCTTGTATTCATTTCCATCGTTGGAGCTTTCACAAAATTAAAACTAACAAAAAACATTGGGAAAATCAGTATCCTTGTAATTGGAATTTTACTTGGAACAACTGCTATTTCTGCAGCAATTGGCATTGGTACATCATTGGGATTTGGTCTTGATGGTATCGAACTGACTGAAGGTGAAGCAGAAGCGGCACGAAATGCTTCGTTAGAGGAAAGAGTCGTTACAGTTGAAGCTATGACTATTCCACAACAAATACTTGATTTATTTCCAGCTAATCCATTCAGTGATCTAACAGGTGCTCGGGCAACTTCAACGATTGCTGTTGTTATCTTCGCAGCTTTTATCGGAATTGCTTACCTTGGAGTAAAGCGTAAAGAGCCAGAACATGCTGAACTTTTTGCGAAGATTATTGATGCTCTATACGCAGTAACAATGAGAATTGTAACGTTAATCCTTCGTTTAACACCATATGGTATTTTAGCCATTATTACAAAGGTTGCAGCAACCAGTAATTATGATGCTATTGTAAAATTAGGGAAGTTTGTTATAGCTTCTTATGTAGCACTTATTCTTGTGTTCATTGTTCATTTATTGTTATTAGCAATTGCAAAAATTAACCCAGTTAATTATGTGAAAAAGGCTTTACCAACCTTAACATTTGCCTTCTCTTCACGTTCAAGTGCAGGAACACTGCCTTTAACGATTAAAACGCAAACGAAAGACCTTGGTGTTTCTGAAGGGATTGCAAACTTTGCAGGTTCATTCGGACTAACCATTGGTCAAAACGGATGTGCTGGGGTTTATCCAGCGATGCTGGCGGTAATGGTTGCACCAGCAGCAGGAATCGATCCACTAAGCCCTGGATTTATTCTTTCACTTATTCTTGTAGTTGCCATTAGCTCATTCGGTGTAGCAGGAGTTGGCGGTGGTGCGACATTCGCAGCGCTAATCGTACTATCTGTTATGAACCTTCCAATCGCGATAGTGGGTCTCCTAA
This sequence comes from Neobacillus niacini, assembly GCF_019749295.1. GTDB lineage: Bacteria > Bacillota > Bacilli > Bacillales > Cytobacillaceae > Neobacillus > Neobacillus niacini_D. The sequence goes on along the minus strand of NZ_JACWFG010000012.1, from coordinate 55,633 downwards.
TCTCAGTAGAACCACTAATTGACATGGGACGTACAGCACTTAACGTAAGTGGAGCCATGACATCTGGAGTACTAACAAGCAAAGCAACAGGCGAATTCGAAAATGAAGTATATCAACAGCCAAATATTGTTGAAGCATAAATAATTAGTGACACTAAAAAGCGGTGACAGGCACCACTCGTGGACACTGTCCGTGTGGTATGGACACTTTGGGATTTACTGGATGGCCGGGATGGCTATCCAGTTTTTTTATGGAATATTATCTAATCAAACGTTTGATTAGATTGGGAGGTAAACTAATTAAACGTTTGATTAGAAGGCCATGAAGCCTTGGTATTGCTTTGCTTTACTGATATTATTGGTTTTGAGAAATGTTCAAGGGAGGCTTTACATATGATTACAAATCTTGCAACTGTAGCAGTTTATGTAGAGGATCAGCAAAAAGCAAAGGATTTTTGGACAAACAAGGTGGGTTTTGAAGTAAAAGCAGAGTTTCCAATGGGACCCAATGCACACTGGCTGGAGGTAGGTCCACAAAATGCGGGTACGCACCTCGTCATTTATCCGAAATCAATGATGCAGGGACATGAAAACAGGATGGCTTCGATTGTGTTTGCTTGCGACAACGTCATGGAAACATATGAAAATATGAAAGCAAATGGAGTGTCTTTCAAGGGTGAGCCAAACAGTATGCAATGGGGAACCTTTGTACAATTCAATGATGAAGACGGTAATGAATTTTTATTAAAAGGATAAATTGTCGTAATTTCAGTTATTATTGTTATTGTTTACCATTTATATTGGTGTTATGATTAAAGCAGTTATAGAGAAATGGAGGTTTTCCAAATGAAGTATCGCAGATTTAGATTCCAACTTTTGAATCGTTAACTAAATAACGTTCAAGCCTTGCCGTGTGCGTGCGGGGTAAATGGGATTGGTCTGCCTTATTTTTAAGGAAACCTTTATTTTACGGTAGGTAAAAAAGAGGGGGCGAGTCTACCCTCTTTTTTGCTGTCTTTAAAAATAATTATGAATACGAAGAATACCTTTATTAAAATAGTACAGGTATTTTTAAGCAGGAGTCCATACAAAGCCAGATAAGGAATTATCAGGTGTTTTTTGTATTGTCTTTTCCATTTACGCAAAGCACAGGCGGGCATAGTCTGTGTTTTTATTTGTCCAAAAAGGAAATGGGGGAGAAAAGATGAGAGAAAAAGCTATTTTAATAGGTGTGAATATAAATCATCAACCTGACTTTCATTATTCCATGCAAGAATTGAAGAACCTGGCAGCAGCCTGTGATATAGAAGTTGTTGGGGAACTAACTCAAAGTTTGAGTCGGTGCAATAAGGCTCATTATATTGGCACGGGAAAAATAACCGAAGCCAATCAGCTCCTCGAGCAGCTTGACGCAGATGTTGTCATCTTTAACGATGAATTAACGGGTTCGCAGATTCGTAATCTTGAAGCTGATCTCAATAGAAAAGTTATCGATCGGACGATGTTGATTTTGGACATATTTGCGCAGCGTGCCAAGACGCGGGAGGCACAGCTTCAGGTTGAAATGGCAAATCTCCAATATATGCTTCCTCGTATCAGTGGTCAACGTGACTCCCTAGGCAGACAAGGCGGCGGCGTGGGCTTAATTAACAGAGGATCTGGCGAAACAAAATTAGAGCTCGACCGCAGGAAGATTGAAGAAAAGATCACGGCGTTAAAAAAGGAATTAGAAGCCATTGTAACAAAAAGGGAAACACTGAGGAATCAGCGTAAGAAAAGCGGCATCCCGCTCGTTTCCTTAGTGGGCTACACAAATGCAGGAAAATCAACCATCTTAAATGCTCTATTAAAGAAATCGAATCATTCCTTTCATAAACAAGTATTTGAGAAAGACATGTTATTTGCAACGCTTGATACATCAGTGAGAAAAATAAAACTTTCTAATCATCAGCCCTTTTTACTGTCTGATACGGTAGGGTTTGTAGATAAACTTCCACATCACCTTGTTAAAGCCTTTCAATCAACCCTGGAGGAAGCAGCTGCAGCAGATTTAATCATACATGTTGTTGATTATTCAAGCCCTAATTATCAGAAGCAGATAAACGTAACCAATCAAACACTGAAGGATATGGGAATAGATAATATCCCTATGATTTTTGCATTTAATAAGGCTGATTTAGTGGCAGAGGAATTTCCAGCAATAAAGGGAAATAGGGTTTACCTTTCTGCCAAGCAAAACATTGGCTTGGATGAACTAGTTGAAAGGATTAACCAGCAAATTTTAAAAAATCCCATTCAGTGTGAAATGCTCATTCCTTTTGATGATGGGCGATTAATCTCGTATCTTAATGAAAATGCTAATGTGCTCTCCACAAAATATGAATATAACGGCACTTTATTATCGCTCGAATGTAACAGCAATGATTTTGAAAAATATCAGCAGTATGTCATCTAAAAAGGAAGCCCCCTTCAGTTAATTGAAGGGGGCTTTACAAACCTTGCTGTTAATCCTTTTTTCCAAGACCATGCATGATAAAGTGGATGGTCCTTTCAATTTCAAGCTCATCGTCCCAGTCCAAATTCGGAAAGAGGACATAACGGGATAACAAGAAGCCAAGTATATTTGTAATCGTTAACCTGGCTATACTTTTCGGCGGCATATCAATGAGCTGCCCTTTTTCTTGATAGCCTATGATTACTTTTTCAACGCGTTTAAATATATTTTCTACAACGAGTTCAAAAAATTGTTCACGCAATTCCGGCTGAAAAGGAATCTCTTGCAACATAATTTTCACTACAGGTAACATCCGGATAAGAAGATCTCTTCTATTTTCTATGGTTGCTCTCAGAAACTCTTCGACCGTTTCAAATTCCCGGTAAAGCACTTTATTAAAGTCCTTTACCACTAAAGGGGCAATGAATTTTGTCATCAGCGGGGCAACTATGGAAACCAGCAATTCTTTTTTCGTTTTATAATGACGAAAGATGGTTCCTTCGGCAACCCCTGCCTTTTTGGCGATTTCACTTGTCGAAGATGCAGCATAGCCTTTTTCAGAAAAGGTTTCAATTGCCGCGACAATGATTTTCTTTTGCTTTTCAGTCAATTTATCTTCATCAAATAGCTGCTGCAGCATTAATTCTTCTTCAGTCATTGTTAACTCCTTTTTTCATAACAAAATCACAAATCATATCTTCCTATATTTCTTCAATGCTACAACATTTAAAACCATGAAGACAAGGGCAAAGCCCAGTAACACTAAAAGGTCGTTCCGAATAGCACCGAGTCCTAACCCTTTATACATGACGTCCACTAAGGCGCTGCCGCCATAATACATCGGCATGCATTTAGCAAGAACCTGCATCCAGCCGGCCATAGACTCAAACGGGAAGATCCCTGCAAAAAAGACCTGTGGGATAATCGCAATCGGAATAAATTGCATCATCTGAAACTCTGAATTCGCGAATGCCGATAGGAGAATACCAAGTGACAACGCCACTAAAGCAAGAGTTAAGTTAATGATCACAACATTCCAAAAGGAACCTACAAGCGTTATATCTAATACTTTTACAGCATAGGTAACAACAATAATTGTTTGTACCACTGCAAATAATCCGTACCCCAATAGATACCCAAAAACAATATCTCTTCTAAGAATAGGAGTTGCAAGTAATCGTTCAAGGGTACCCGTGGTTCGTTCCCTCAATAATGCAATCCCCGAAATTAAGAACACAAAGAAGAAGACAAAGAATCCAACTAAGATAGGGCTTAACTGATCAAAAAAGATGGTGTCTTTATTTCCATATATATAAGAAGTAGCTACTTCAGGTGCTTTCACCTGCTCCATCTTAACGGGAACTTCTGGTAACTGACTCTTAATCCTTTCCATAAAGGCAGACAAATTTTCACCCTGAACTTTAGCCTTTTCTGCTGCAATAGCCTGTTGTACCTTTATTTGTAGAGCTTTGGCTGCATTAGGCTGATCATTTGTAAGGGTTAATGAGACTTCTTCTCCAGCAATTTCAAGGATTCCATCTAAATCTTTATCTAAAAGGATGTCTTTTGACCTTTCTTCAACCTGCAGGACGGTTATATTAGAGTCTTCTAATCTTTCAACTAACGTGTCATTCGTATTCATCACACCAAGTCTAGGGTCGACAGTATTCCCTGCAAGGAGATAATCAAGGAGGGTCAAAACCAATAAAGGAGCCACCATCATCAAAGCCAAAGCCCGTTTATCACGTAACATTTGGTGAAATATCCGTTTTACCATGGCAAGGATACTCATTGCTGTTTCCCTCCTGCTGTCAAAAATACCTCTTCTAAACTGGTAATCCCATACTGTTCTTTCAATTCCGCAGGCGAACCGCTTGTGATGATTTCACCATCACGTACCATAGCTAATCGGTCACATTTCTCGGCTTCATCCATTACATGGGTAGTTACTAAAATCGTTTTCCCTTCGTTTTTTAAGCGATATAACTCAGCCCAAATTGACTGTCTTAATTCAGGATCGATTCCAACAGTCGGCTCATCTAAAATAAGAATTTCAGGATCCTGTATCAAGGCAACAGCCAGAGACAATCGGCGCTTCATGCCGCCAGAATAGTTTTGGACCTTCTTTTTCAACTCATCTGTTAAATTCACTAAATGTGCTGCATAGGCAATTCGCCTTTTTTTCTCCTCTTTTTTAAGCTTAAAAAGGGAAGCGAAGAATGCAAGGTTTTCTTCTCCTGTTAAATCGGAATACAGGGCATCGGCTTGGGCCATATATCCGATTCTCTGTAAAAGTTTCAAATTAGGAACACCAGTATTCAATACCTGGACATCACCTTGGCTGGGTGAATCCATGCCGACGATGATTTTTACCAAGCTTGTTTTGCCTGAGCCTGAAGGACCAATTAGTCCAAAAATTTCTCCTGATTTCACCGTTAAGTTAATCTGATTAAGGACTTTCTTTTTTCCAAAGCTTTTGCTCACTTTATTTATAACAATTGATGAGGACATTTTTAATCAACCCTTTCTAAAAATGAGTGATTACTCACTTTGAATTATATCAAATTACAGAAATAGTTCAATAGGTGTTGTCATGTACATTTCTAAAAATTTTTCTTCAATATGTTATACTATTGTCACATAGTAAACCGGGGGTGAGCAGGTGGCACGGGAACGTAAATTTAATACAGTGGATTTATTTCAAGCAGCCAAACAGCTGCTGTTAGAGTATGGATATGACGGTTTTACTTTTAGTCTTTTGGCGGATCGAATGGATGTCTCGAGAGCAGCATTATATAAATATTACGAAAATAAAGAAGAGCTCATTACTGATTTTATGATTTACGAAATGGAACTATTTCTTCATGAACTAAAGGAAATTGAAAAACTCAATGGGTTTGACCAGCAATTCGATTTTCTAATGGATTTTATTTTTACCAAAACAGAAATACATCATCTAATTAAAGCAGCATTGCATGTTCTAGCAAAATTAGAACAAACAAACATAAATAAAGAAAAGCTGGAAAAGCTCCCTTTAGAAATGTACCGTTATTTAAATACTTTCATTCTTAAAGGTAAGGAAGAAGGAAAACTGAAATCCCATATTCCGGACAGTCTTATCATAGGATTTATCCTCCAGACTGTCGCAATTCCTAATCATTTTGGGGTTCCCCATCAAGAATGGGTTAATTCAATAAAGGAAATCATTCGTCAGGGAATGTTCAATAATAGTTAATTGACACAAGTGTAACTTTGAAAGATAATGTAAAGTGTACTTGTGTTAATTATTTTTTATTTAAAGTTACATTGTTGTCACTTATATTATTTTGAAGGAGCTGAGCTCAAAAGTATGAATTCATTCTTACAACCTTTAACCGATCGAGTTACCTCAAAAAAGGGAATGTGGATAACACTTGGAATATGGCTATTGGTAACAATATTGCTGTCTGTCCTCGCTCCAAGTGCGAAGGAATATGAGGTATCAAGTATTGATTCGATACCTGCCGATGCGAAATCGATTATCGCCCAAGAAAAGGTAGATACCTATTTTAAAAATAATGATGGAATTCCAGCAATATTGGTTTTTCAATCTGACGACAATAAAGTGGAAATATCAGATGTAAATCCATTATTGGAAAAACTTGATCAGGTAGAAGGAATAAAAGAATACGTTCCTTTAGCTAAAATGCCGCCACAAGCGACAGCAAGCTTTTTCTCTAAAGATCAAAGTACGTTAATCCTTCCACTAACGTTTGAATCAGATCTAGAGTCAAAGGAAATTAGGACAGCACTAGAGAAAATAGATGGAATTGTTAAGAAAGATACAGACTTAACATTATATACTACCGGTCCGGCAGGAATTGCGGTGGATTCCCTCAACCTCTTTTCACGTGCTGACTTTGTATTGTTATTTTCAACTGTGGGCTTAATCCTAGTCTTATTAATAGTGATTTACCGTTCCCCATTATTAGCTTTAATTCCACTGTTTGCAGCAGCATTTGTCTACCAGGCAGTTAATCAGATATTAGGGTTGATGGGAAAGGCAGGATTACTGATTAGTAATCAAACCTTCTCCATTATGACAATCCTTTTATTTGCAGCAGTCATTGATTATTCCTTATTTGTCTTCTCCCGTTATCGTGAGGAGTTAAAGAAATTTGACAGCAAACACGATGCGATGAAACATGCAATGAGAGAAACTGGTTTGCCTGTTTTCTTCTCAGGAGGAACCGTTTTAGCAGCCATGTTAGTCCTTTTCTTCGCTGAGTTTGGAGATTATCGTAATTTTGCGCCGGTTTTTGCAGCAGTGATGCTTGTGATTATGCTGGCTTCAATTACCCTAGTACCGGCATTGTTTACATTGTTTGGAAGGAAATCCTTCTGGCCTAAGATTCCAAGGGTAGGCGAGGAAGGTGTTAAATCCAATTCAATATGGAGTAAAATTGGCAAGTTTGTCGTAAAAAAACCAATAGTAGCAGCGTCCGTTATTGGAATTATCCTTCTAGCTTCTGCACTAAACATGTTTAATTTGAAATATGAATTCGATACGATGAAGTCGTTTCCGAAGGATATGCCTTCAAGGCAGGGCTATGAAATATTAGAAGAAAAGTTTGAAAAAGGTGACTTAGCTGCAACCACTGTATTGTTTGAAGCGAAGGAAGAGATATCGCCTGAACAGCAGGCAGCATTACTGGAAACTCTTGCAGATCAAGATCTTGTCAGCAATGTGCGACCGACTGGTACCACAAATGATCAAAAGGCAGTCCAGTATAGTCTCACTTTTAAAGAAAGCCCTTATGCTGTAGAAACGATGGATGCATTGGAAACAATGAGAGACAATGCAGATAAATTGGTAACAGAGAGTAATTTAGACGGAGAACTTCATTTTGCTGGAGAAACAGCTAAGAAAGTGGATGACCGTGCAACAAATGATCGGGACCTAATTGTCATTGTCTTGCTAGAATCACTGTTAATCTTCGTGATGTTAATTGTGTTAACCAAATCCTTTAAGATGCCAATCTACATGATGGGAACAATATTAATTTCATTCTTAGCTGCCGTAGGTTTAGGAATGTTTTTAAGCAATTTATTCTTTGATATTGATACGATTAGTAATCGTGTTCCGCTTTATGCCTTTGTCTTTTTAGTGGCACTTGGAATTGACTACAATATCATTTTAATTTCTAGGTTTATGGAGGAAAGAAAGAAGTATCCTGTGAAGAAAGCTGTTGAATTAGCTGTAGCCACTACAGGTGGTGTGATTTCTTCGGCTGGAATTATTCTTGCTGCTACTTTTGCAGTCTTGATGACCCAGCCAATCCAATTATTATTCGTATTTGGTTTTATCGTTGCAGTCGGAATTTTGTTAGATACGTTCCTTATCCGAGGAATTTTATTACCAGCGTTAATCATTTTCTTTGAAAAGGATAAACCAGCAGCGGCGAAGGATGCTCAATAAAAACAAAGTGCCAAGGATCCCTATCCTTGGTGCTTTTTTCTGGTTTTAACTCCCATTTAAAATAAAAAATTTCATATAGTAATAGTGAATATTCTGGTTTATGATAGAAAGAAAAGTTTGATTTATTTGGGTGGGAGTTCATTGTTTTTATTAGATTATATTGTAAATCTCTCAATTTTTTCACTTTTAGTAAGTAGTCCTTTAGTAATTCGCTCTTTTTTTAATCATAAGCCCATTAAACATGCGCGTCTTTGGATTGGTGTCTATGGAGGGATTGTTTCTGTTATTCTCATCATGCTATCAATACATGAGCAGGGATATTCTTATGATATCCGCTATGCACCAATAATACTGATATTTGCCTACATGGGACCGATTGCTGGGATTATTACTGGATCATTCGGTTTGATTGCAAGATTAATCTCAAGCGGTCACTGGGAGACGGCCATTAGCGGCTGGGCTGCTATGATGATTGGGTTTACTATCATTTATTACTTTACTAAGAGATATACACCATTTATAAAATCTATTATCCTATCTAGCTCTTATATACTAATTTATATTATAACTGTCCCAATTGTTTTTAACGTATTTAGAGATAACCCATTCTTTCATATCCAATATATTCTGTTTGTGATATTAGGAGTTATTCTAGGATTCCTATTGATAGAATCGTATGTTAAGCTGCATAGACTTAACAACAGATTGTCTGACATGTATAGGATGGTAGAAGCGAGTGAATCCAAATACAGACTAATTGCAGAGAATACTTCTGACCTTATTATGGTGATGGATAAAGAGCATACGCTTACATACTTTTCCCCATCCCATGAAATGGTTTTAGGATATCAAAATTGTGAACTAGAAGATGTAAAGCTATGTAGGTTCATTCATCCTGATGATGTTGAATTTTTTAAAAATACGATTGATAGAATGTTTGATTGTAAAGAATCGCAAGCACTTGAGTTTCGACTCAGCCATAAGCAAGGCCGCTGGATTGAATTCGAATCTAGATGTGTGCCTGTTAGCGGTGATAATGGCGAAGTTGAACATATTGTCATCATCAGCCGTGACATTTCTGAACGTAAAAAGGCAGAAGAATTTCTATTGCAATCTGAGAAACTATCCATTGTGGGAGAGCTGGCCGCAGGTGTGGCGCATGAAATTCGAAATCCCCTTACAACCATTAAAGGATTTATTCAACTAAGTAAATGGGAAAACGGAGCAGATGAAATCAATGACTTGCTTCTCAGTGAACTAGCACGTATTGAAACCATAACAAGTGAAATGCTTACTCTTGGAAAACCACAGGCAGTTCAGCTTCATCGAATGAGTTTAAGGGAACTTGTCGAGAATACGTTAGAACTGCTTTCACCGCAGGCAATCATGCAAAATATACAATTTAACCTAAGTGTAGAGGATTCGGCATTCTTTATTACAGGGGAGAAGAATCAATTAAAACAGGTATTGCTTAATATTCTTAAGAATGCAATGGAGGCAATGCCTGAAGGCGGTACTATTCATATTGATCTTCAAAAAGGAGATGAAGGTGAATGTATTCTTGCTATCAAGGATGAGGGCTGTGGAATACCTGAAGAACTTCTGCCTCGATTAGGGGAGCCTTTCTATACCCTAAAAGAAAAAGGGACCGGACTTGGGTTAATGATCTGTAATAAAATAATTAAACAACACCATGGAAGTATTACGTATCAAAGTAAAGCGCAGCAAGGTACCTTGGTTGAAATTAAGTTACCTTTGGCTCTTTAATAAAATGGGGCACTCTCCTTTTAGGAGAGTGTTTTTTTATGCAAGCACGCTTCATCTTTTCCTTTTGGCACGATTCTTGCATTTAATTAGGGTGTGAGCATTAAACTCACCTAATTTTCAGGAGGTGTTGTTACGTGAATAAAATTATTTCTTTGGATGAAGCTGCTTCGTTCTTTAAAGATGGAATGAGTATTATGGCAGGGGGCTTTATGGGAGTTGGTACACCAGAAGATCTTGTATCCGCCTTACTTGAAGCAAACGTGAAGGATATTACATTGATTGCAAATGATACCGCTTTCATAGGGAGTGGAGTGGGACCATTAATTGTAAACCATAGAGTTAAAAAAGTTATTGCTTCACATATTGGTACAAACCCAGAAACAGGCAGGCAAATGATTGCAGGTGAAATGGAGGTTGAGCTGGTCCCCCAAGGAACACTTGCTGAACGTGTTCGTGCTGGCGGGGCGGGCCTTGGCGGAATTTTAACTCCGACAGGTGTGGGAACCGTTGTAGAAGAAGGAAAGGAAAAGCTGACAGTTGATGGACGGGAGTATTTACTTGAAAAACCACTACGTGCAGAAGTGGCTCTTCTGAAAGCATACAAAGCCGATAAGTCAGGGAATCTGGTTTACCACCGCTCTGCTCGTAACTTCAATCCATTTATGGCCTTAGCAGCTGACCAGGTTATTGTCCAAGTAGAGAAATTAGTTGAGGTAGGAGAAATTGATCCTGATGAGGTTATGACCCCAGGAATACTCGTGGATAAAATTTATGTTCAGAGGAGGCAGTAAGTAATGGTACAAACAGTAGTGAATCCAAAACAAATTATCGCTGCACGTGTGGCAAAGGAAATGAGAGACGGAGATGTGGTTAATCTAGGTATCGGTTTGCCAACAATGGTGCCAAACTATCTCCCTGATAACGTAAATGTGATATTACAATCAGAAAATGGCTATGTCGGACTTGGTCCTTTAGATGGTGATATTGACCCGGATTTGGTCAATGCAGGGGGACAGCCTTCGGGGATACTTCCTGGTGGTGCTTTCTTTGATAGTGTATTTTCCTTTGAGTTAATCCGCGGTGGACATGTTGATGTTACCGTTCTTGGGGGCCTAGAAGCGGATACGAAGGGAAACCTTGCAAACTGGATGGTCCCTGGAAAAATGGTCCCTGGAATGGGAGGCGCAATGGACTTAGTAACCGGTGCCAAGAAAGTCATCGTTGCTATGGAGCATACAGCGAAGAATGGCTCCTCAAAGATTTTAGATGAATGCCGCTTGCCCCTGACTGGAAAAGGTGTGGTAGACCTGATCGTGACGGAGCTGGCCGTTTTTCGTGTAACGGAAGAAGGACTTGTTTTAGAGGAACTTCAAGAGGGTGTAAACCTTGAAACAGTAAAGGAAAAAACGGAAGCTCCGTTTAAAATCAGCCCGACACTATTATTTGACTAGTTTATTGATAATAAAATTTATAATTTTCCGTAAAAACGGAATATTCCGTATTAGCGGAATTAACCCCAAAACATATTCCGTAATTCCGGAAATATAAATTATGAATGTTTGCTTGTTTTATATATTGGTATTATTGAATGAGTATAATAAGAGGGAATTTTATGATCATTTAGGTATTATATTAGGCTGGCACAGAACTTGCATTAGTATAAACGTAGACATTAAATGAAAACGCTTACTAAGGGGTGGTTTGTTTGAAGTTTGCAAAAATACAAGGTATAGGGGGATTTAAATGGATTTACTAGTTATTCTTCTGGCGCTCGGACTGCTAATGTTCGCCGCCTACCGTGGTTTTTCAGTTATTTTATTCGCTCCATTATGTGCAATTTTAGCTGTATTATTTATTGATCCAAGTCAGGTTTTACCATTCTTCTCGGGTGTATTTATGGAGAAAATGGTAGGATTCATCAAATCCTACTTCCCAGTCTTCCTACTAGGAGCGATTTTTGGGAAGGTAGTTGAAATGTCAGGGATTGCCGAATCCATTGCGAAAACCATCGTTCGTATATTAGGTGCAAAACGCGCCATGTTAACGATTGTTTTACTTGGTGCAATCTTAACCTATAGCGGTGTCAGCTTATTCGTAGCAGTATTCGCTATTTATCCATTTGCTGCTCAAATGTTTAGAGAAGCGGATATTCCTAAACGACTTATTCCCGGTACTATAGCACTTGGTGCTTTCACATTCACCATGGATGCCTTACCAGGAACGCCACAAATTCAGAACGTCATTCCAATAGCTTTCTTTAAAACCGATATTTATGCAGCGCCAATCCTTGGTTTCATAGGCGCCATTTTTGTCTTAACACTTGGTTTATTGTACTTGGAAATGAGAAGGAAAAAGGCAGAAAAAGCTGGTGAAGGCTATTATGGCTTTGGTGCTGAGAATGCCGCTGCTTTAGCAAAAGATTTAATTCAAGAAAAAGAAGAAGGAGCACCTGATTTAACTTCAAACCAATCTGTTCTAAGACAAATTTTAGCATTTGTTCCACTTATTCTAGTAGGGGTTACGAATAAACTCTTCATTACGTTTATACCGAAATGGTATCCAAATGGTTTTGATTTTGAAGCTATAGGGTTACCATACACAGTAGACGTCGCAGCGAGTGCTGCCATTTGGGCAATTGAAATGGCTTTAGTAGCAGGAATTATTACATCTCTTTTATATGATTGGAAACGGGTAACCCATAAATTTAAGGAAGGACTAAACCAAAGTATTGGCGGCTCACTGCTGGCAACGATGAACACGAGTGTTGAATATGGTTTTGGCGGTGTTATTGCGGCACTTCCAGGCTTCGCAAAAATTAGTGATGGAATTTCAACGACTTTCACCAATCCGCTTGTAAACGGTGCTGTTACAACTAGTGCACTAGCAGGTGTTACCGGTTCAGCCTCTGGAGGTATGGGTATTGCACTAGGCGCAATGGCAGATAAATACAATCAGGCAATTGCGGCAGCCAATATCCCGCCTGAAGTCATGCATCGTGTTGTTGCCATGGCGTCAGGCGGTATGGATACACTTCCACACAATGGTGCAGTTATTACACTTTTAGCGGTTACAGGATTAACTCACAAACAATCCTATCGTGATATTTTTGCGATTACGATTATTAAAACGGTTGCTGTTTTCTTTGTTATTGCCATCTATACTTTCTTAGGTCTTGTATAACATTCAGAAACATACGTTAGATTAGTAAAAAGATATTTTAGGAGGGTCCAACCATGTTAGTAGGCAAAGTAGCTTTTATTACTGGATCTGCAAGTGGAATAGGGTTAGAAATTGCTAAGACTTTTGCCCAAGAGGGAGCAAAGGTGGTCATTTCTGATTTAAATACAGAAAAAAGCGATATTGTTGCGAGTGAACTAAGAGAGCAAGGGTTTGAAGCATTCTCTGCTCCTTGTGATGTCACGGATGAGGAAGCATTCAAGAATGCAATAGAATCAGCACATAACAGGTTTGGAAGAATAGACATTTTAGTGAATAATGCTGGACTTCAGTATGTTTCTCCAATTGAGGAATTTCCCACAGAGAAATTTGAGTTCCTAATAAAAGTTATGCTGACAGCACCGTTTATAGGGATAAAACATGTCTTCCCAATCATGAAACAACAAGGCTTTGGCAGAGTCATCAATATGGCATCGATTAACGGAGTGATTGGTTTTGCCGGTAAGGCCGCCTACAATAGTGCAAAGCACGGAGTGATTGGATTAACAAAAGTTGCTGCATTAGAGGGAGCTGAACATGGAATCACGGTTAATGCTCTATGCCCGGGGTATGTTGATACACCGCTAGTTAGAAACCAGCTTAAGGACTTGTCCATAACTAGAAATGTAAGCATTGAACGTGTAATCGATGATGTTTTACTTACCCTTGTCCCGCAAAAAAGACTGTTAGCAGTATCTGAAATTGCTGATTATGCTGCTTTCCTGGCTAGTGAAAAGGCAAGAGGAGTTACAGGTCAGGCAGTTATTCTAGACGGCGGTTATACTGTCCAATAATTGTAGTGATCCTGGTCGGAATTGCCGATCAGGATTTTTCAATAGGTAGAGTTAATGACTAAACCTCTTTGTTATAATAGGGTGTATACAAGCTAAACGAACGGGGTGAAAAGGTGTGAAAACAGGAACGGAAAAAATCCCATATCATTGGTTCGAAGAGATTATTAATCTTGCGGGTGAACGAATTGTCGTTGTTGACACCGAGGGAGTTATTCTTTATATCAATTCAGCCTACTGTGAATTTCTAGGAACTACGGTGGAAAAAGCAATCGGAAAACCGGTTCAGGATGTAATTGAAAACACACGAATGCATATCGTCGCGAAAACTGGACAAAAAGAGCTGGTGGCTCTTCAGCCAATTAACGGCGGTGATATGATTGCGAATCGATATCCGTTAATTATTGATGATAAATTAGTTGGAGCAGTTGGAACAGTCATGTTTCGTAATCCCGAGGATTGGTTATTATACAAAAATAAAATTCAGCATCTCGTTGAAGAAGTGAATTATTATAAAACAAAGGCTGGAAAAAATATTAAAAGCAAATATTACTTTAGTAACCTCATTGGAAAAAGTCCTTCCTTCACAGCTGTCAAAAAGTTAGCTGAAAGAGTTTCTGACAGTCAATCTGCTGTCCTATTACTAGGGGAATCTGGGACAGGTAAGGAATTATTCGCTTCTGCTATTCACAATAACAGCACACGTGCCTCCTTTCCCTTTGTCCCAATAAACTGTGCTTCCATTCCAGAACATTTACTTGAATCCGAATTATTTGGCTATGATGAGGGTGCCTTTACAGGAGCAAAAAAAGGTGGGAAGAAAGGACAATTTCAAATGGCTAATCGTGGAACCATTTTTCTAGATGAAATTGGTGATATGCCGCTTGCGATGCAAAGTAAGCTGTTAAGAGTCTTGCAAGAACGGGAGATACTGCCTGTAGGCGCTCAAAAGTCAATTCCTGTGGACGTTCGAATCATAGCAGCTACACATCGGGATTTAGAGAGTATGGTAGAAGAAGGAACATTTCGTCAAGATTTATATTATCGGTTAAACGTTATTAAAATAGAAATTCCTCCACTTAGAGATCGCAGGGGCGATATCGAACTAATATCCATTAATCTATTAGAAAAGCTAGAAAGAAAATTCTATCGTAAAGGGTTAAAGCTTTCTACTGAAGTAATAGAAAGGCTTAATCAACATAAGTGGCAAGGGAATATTCGAGAACTCGAGAATGTTCTAGAAAGGTCTATCAATGTTTTAGACGGAAATACAATAGAATTAATCCACCTGCCATTGTATTTGCGCGATATTGAAACAGGAAGTGTTCCTAAAAATTCAAAAGTGGAAGAATCTATTAACATGACAGACATACCTATTAAGTCCTTAAAAGAAACCCTTGCCCAAGTTGAAAAACAAGCCATTCAAAATGCTCTGTCCATTACCAATGGAAATAAGCAGGAAGCGGCGAGGTTACTTGAAATTGGAAAAACAAGATTTTACGAGAAATGCAAAATATATGATATTAATTGAAATGGAAGCAGTTTCTATATCGGAAGCTGCTCTTTTTATGCCCGCAAAGTAAGAGGTAAAGATTTTTGCTAAAGTGGTCAAAAAAATAGTTAAACAAATAAAATTATTTCTATTAAAATAAAGGAACATGTAGTAACAGGGGGGAGAAAACCAGTTATGGAATCAACAGATTGGATGGGGAAATTATTAGGTATCTGCCAGTGGATTACACGATTAGCTTATATTAACCTCTTATGGCTGCTTTTTATGATTCTTGGTTTGTTTGTACTTGGGGCTGCGCCGGCTACAGTGGCAATGTTCACCCTCATTCGTAAATGGATAATGGGCGAAAGTGATTTATCAGTCTTTACAACGTACTGGGAAACATACAAAAAAGAGTTTTGGAAGGCAAATTCTTTAGGATTCATATTAGCAGGAATTGGTATTATTTTATACTTAGATTGGCGGTTAATCAGCTCCTTGCAGGGATCACTGTACCCGATTCTAATGGGCTGCTTAATAGGTGTTGTTTTCCTTTTTCTCGTTATCACGTTATTTATTTTCCCGGTATATGTTCAATATGAATATAAAACATTGCAATATATTAAAACAGCTTTTTTACTCGGAATATCCTATCCGCTGTATACGATGGTGATGATCTCTGCAGCCATTTGTGTGTCAGCCATCAGTATTTTCTTCAATGGTGTCGGAATTCTCTTCTTTGGAAGCGGTTTAAGCTTAGCTCTCATGTATATATCTAATTTACTATTTGTAAAAATAGCCAGGGATTTTAATGTAGTAGTCAAAAAAGTATTATAATGAGTAAATTTAATGGTATTAGTCTTAAATTTGAATTTGTTAAACTTTTGTTGTAAGGGTTTTCAAATAATTGATAGGAAAAACATTGAGGGGGAAAGGCAATGAAGAGAAAGATTTGGTCGTTATTAATCTTTACTATGCTGTTTTGTTTAGTCCTAGCTGGCTGCTCCGGCAGTGGAAGTGAGGAGAAAACATCGTCAGAACCAAAGAAGGACGAAAAGGTTACAATTAAATTCCACACTCATGGAAACGAAGCTTCCTATAACTGGAAAAGCACTATCGCAGCATTTGAAGAAAAGTACCCTAACATCAAAGTAGAATTAGTCATCCTTAGTGAAAAGGGAGATACACAAGAAGCACTTAAAAAGCTTGACCTGGCGGCAGCATCTGGAGAACAATTAGACGTTCTTATGTTCAGTGACCCTGCAAGTTATGCACAGCGTGTAAGCATGGGTATGGTTGCACCGATTGATGAATTCATTAAAGAGGAAGCTTACAAAGTTACAGAGGAATACAAAGTTGATACACAGATCGATGGAAAGTATTATGCATTACCTGGAAAGTTCAACCCATGGTATGTTCTTCTTAATAAAAACCACTTGACTGAAGCTGGTCTTGAGGTACCAAAGGATTGGACATGGGATGAATTTGCGGAATATGCAAAGGCTATGACAACAAAAGATCATTATGGAACATACTTCCACGGACCACAAGGCGGCGGCTGGATGGAGTTCATGAAACTTGCATTAGCTAGTGAAGCCGATAATACTGAGTTTACAACTGCTGATGGTAAATCGAATCTTGACAATCCGTTATTCAAAAAGACTCTTGAGCTAAGATTACAAATGGAGAAAGAAGATAAGTCTGCTGTTCCTTACACAGATATCTTATCTCAAAAACTTCATTACCGTAACCAGTTCTTTGGGCAGGACGCAAGTTCAATCCTAATCGGCAGCTGGATGAATACTGAACTTGGCGGAACAGATCAATTCCCATTAGAATTTGATGTAGCAGTTGCTCCATATCCGAAAAATGAAAGCGGCGATGAAGGCGGGTATACACCAGTAACGACAGACTTTATGTCCGTTGCAAATACTTCTGAGAATAAAGAAGCAGCATATAAATTCATTCGCTGGTACACAACTGAAGGGCAAATTGTTCAAGGAAAAAATATCCCTTCATGGAATAAAGTAAGTGATAGTGAATTAACAAGTATCATCGACAAGATTCTTAGTGGAACAAAAAATCCTGAGAAGGTTGATAAAGATTCTCTAGTAAATGTTTTAACAAATGCAAAATCATCTAAAATCATTTCACCGGTTTCTTATCAGTCTGAGCTTTACAAAGTAATCAATGAGGAATACGAAAAGCTAATCTTTGGTGAGCAGGATATCGATGCAACTATTAAAGCCTCCCAAAAACGATTCCAGGAAATTATTGACAGCAACAAATAGTATAGACATCATCACAGAATAATAGAATAATGGAAAGAAAAGGGGTTGTAATTGATTACAACCCCATCTTTCTATTAAAAGGGTGATTTGCATATGAGAGAGGGGAAAAAGCGTAGTTTAGCGCCCCATTCTTTTCGATTTAAGGTAATTTTTATTTCTATCATTTGTTTAATCATACCAGCGACAATCTCGTTATCTATCTATAACTATTTAACGAAAGACACGTTGAAGGACCAGGCGTTATCCAATGCCAATCGGGAGCTTACCATTGCCAATGAATATGTGGAGAAGCTCTTAGAAGATATGCTCTACATTACCAACTTTGTTCAGCTAGATGCGGAAATGAATACCATTTTAAAAGAAAAAGCTCTAAGAACGACCGAGGATGGTACAGGTTACCAAAGTTATATGGATGATAGTAAAATCAATAAAACGATTGAAAATATTACACTAGTAGGGGAAAAATCATATGTTACCATCCTTTTAAAGAATGGTAAATCATACAAAAATTACTCTACATATGATTATGACCCAAGCAGGATGGTCCAAGAAAAATGGTTTGAGAAGTTAAATAGATTACAGGGTTATGAATCCATTTGGATTGAAAGTAAACCAACCGTGTTTAGATCCGAGAAAAGTAATAACCCATATCAAATTTCCGTTGCTAGAACATTGAGAGATGGCAACTTAGGGATTTATGGGTACGTGATTGTTACAATTATGGAAACAAAGATCAACCAAATATTTGAGAATATGAAGGGTAATGAGGAAATGATGATCCTGGATTCATCAAATAATATCCTCTCGCACCGTGACCATTTAAAAATCGGTGAACCATTTCAATATAGTGAACAGCTTACAAAGAATAACTCCTCAAATATTTTCAAAGTTTCAGATAAGGATTACTTGATTGCTGAACACGATATCTCATTCACGGGCTGGAAGCTTGTGTCCCTTGTTCCTTATAAACAAGCTATCACACAAATTAATTCAATATTTAGTAAAGTATTTACGGTACAAATAGTATCATTCACTATTTTTCTTATCCTAATGGCGTCTTTATTGAGAACGATTACGAAACCACTTGTCCACTTAGGGAAAATAGCAGAAGCTGTTAAACGAGGAAATCTGGCCATTCGTTCCCGCCTGCGGGGCAGGGATGAGGTGGGTAAACTGGCTGAATCATTTGACCATATGCTAGACCGCGTGAATGAAATGATTTACGAAATAACAGATACACAGGAAAGAAAAAGAAAAGCAGAGCTTGATATGCTGCAAGCACAAATAAATCCTCATTTCCTATTTAATGTCCTTAATTCCATTCGAATGAAGGTTCTAGTAAAAGGGGATAAAGAAAGCGCAAATATGATTAGTTCGTTGTCAAAATTATTGAGAATGACCATTGATAAAAATAAAGAAGTCATTAGCTTTCGTGAAGAAGTCCAAATTGTCCAAGATTATATTAACATTATGAACATGAGGCAAAAAGAACAAGTTAAGGTTGAAATAGCTGTACATGAAGAAGCGTATGCATTGCAGATTCCTCGCTTTATCCTGCAGCCTATTATTGAGAATTCAATTATTCACGGTCTTAATCAAAGCGCAGGAATAATCGTATTAAGAACGGAATTACGGGGAAATCAACTGGTGATTATAATCGAAGATAATGGGCAGGGCATGGACAACGCTTCCTTGGATCAATTAAAAAGAAAGTTAATACAGTCAATTGGTACAGAAAATAGTCATAAAGCTAATAACAAAGGATTCTCTTCCTTGGGGTTATCCAATGTATATGAACGAATGTTTATAACTTTTGGGGGCTCTTTTAGGATGGACATAGAAAGTTTGCCTGGTGAGGGGACAAAGGTAATAATGACGATTCAAAAAGGGGGCAATAATTCTGATGTACAAAGTAATGCTAGTTGACGATGATTATCCAGTATTACAGCTGTTATCTGAAACGATAGAGTGGGAACAGCTGGGTGTATCACTTCAAAGTACACATGAAAATGGTGCCAGTGCCTTTGAAAAAGCAATGAGTGAAATGCCTGATATATTAATAACCGATATTGGTATGCCTAAGATGAATGGGATTGAATTAACAAAAAAACTAAAAACCCAAAATCCGGACTTAATGGTTGCTATTTTATCCTGCCATGCAGATTTTGCCTACGCACAGCAGGCATTAAAACTACAAGTTCAGGACTACTTAGTCAAGGATACCTTTGATCCAGATGATTTACGTAAATTAATCAAGAAATTCAAGGATACACTGGATGAACAAAATGATAGAATGATCCATCATCTTCAAGTTCAGAATATGCTGGATCGAAATAAAGAAAGTGTCAAAGAAAGGTTCATTAAAAAAACAATTGAGCAGCCAGATATTAATGAGATTATCTGGCTGGCAGAGGCAGATTCCATTGGCCTTCATCTAGAACAAAGTGGATATATTGGATCCTTGGCTATGATTCATCATTACAACATTGTAAAAGAGCAATATTTATCAGAGGATACGTTGAATTTTGCGATTAATAATGTTGTAACAGAGGAGATTGAACGGTGCTGCCCAGGTACAATCCACTTCCAGCATGGAGTAAAGGAACTATTTTTCTTTTTCCCTTCTTCCTTAGTTTTAAAAAGGAATGCGCTTGCTGAAGTAAGTGAAAGTATGAAAAGAATTCAACATGCATTAAAACGCTCTCTAAACGTTTCGCTATCCTTTATAACAGGTGATGGCTGCACAAGTATGCAAGAGTTTAAGCAGGAATTATTACAGCTGTTACATTGCAGTCATCAGCGTTTTTATATGAAGCCGGGCACCATCATTGAGCGGAAGGAACAGCAGGACGCACCAACGGAGGATTTATTTTCTAGATATGATGAAGCGGCTGCTGAAATGAGAGAGCTCATTATGCTTAGGGATGAGGCTAGGATAACAGAGTATGTTAATAAATGGGTTGTCATTCTGGAAGAAAAACAATTTCCCCCTGAGTTGGTGAAGGATTGGGTATTAAAATTATTATTAGATTTAAGGATAAAACTGCATGCCTTACAATTATTTCGTTCGCAGCAAAGTATTGAGTATATGCATAACGAGATTTTTGAAATTCAGTTTTTGGATGAACTGAGAACATGGCTGTTGAATTATTTTAAATACATCCTATCATTTGTTAAAGAAGTTTATGAACAAACAAAACGCAAAGAAATTCTCGACGCCTTTAAATATGTAAGTATGAATATCGAAAAGAAAATTTCCTTGGATGAGGTTTCAAGCTACTTATATTTAAACCCAAGCTATTTCAGCCGCTTGTTCAAAAAAGAAGTAGGAGAAACCTTTGTTGAGTACGTAACCAAAATGAAAATCAACAGAGCAAAAGAACTACTCGAACAAACAGCCGACTCAGTAGGAAAAATATGCGAACGGCTGGGCTACGATAACCAAAGCTACTTCATAAAAATCTTCAAAAACTACGCAGGAGTCACACCCATCGAATACAGAAGCGGTAAATCATAGTAATTAATTTACTACAAATAGATTTAGTTTTAATTTAAGTCCAGACCACAAAGGTACTGGGCTTTTTCTATTTTGGCTGTGTTAAAGCTATATGTTGATTTGGCACTCAGTTGATTGGAGCGGAAGGCACGAAGACTCCTGCGGGAGAAGCGAGACAGGCGAGACCCCACAGACACGCAGTGTCGAGGAGGCTCGGCGGTCGCCCGCGGAAAGCGAAGTGCCTGGAGTTCCAATCAACTGACCAGTTAACACAGCCTGCTTTATAAGAAGTCAAAATTGTAGTTATATATAACAAAATACCGTTAATAAAGAAATCTACTACTATTTTATAATAAAAATATACTAAAAATTGAGGTGAATCAAATGAGTGTTAAAACAGAACTCACCACACCTGTAAAGGTTGTAAAAGATGCAGGAAAGAATAAAATCATCAAAGAAAAAAATGAAAATTTAGTTGGCCTGTTTTTTGTATCCCCGATGCTCATAGGTGTTTCAATCCTTGTACTGCTGCCCATATTTGCAACATTTGCTCTAAGCTTTGCAGACTGGAGCTTCATCACCCCCCTTTCCCAGTTAAAGTGGGTTGGATTTGATAACTTCACAAGATTATTTGAAGATGCTGTTTTCTTAAAATCATTGCGAAACAATGCCATCTTCGTTTTAACCGTACCTATTTGTATGGCAATCTCACTATTGATAGCGATTACAATTGATAAAAATGTTTATATGAAGGGCTTTTTCAAAGTAGCCTTCTTCATGCCATATATCTCAAGTGTTGTGGCGATAGCAGTAGTTTGGCAGGTATTATTCCACCCATCTGCTGGCCCAATTAACCAAGTATTAATGTCATTAGGAATCAAAAATCCGCCATTGTGGATTGCAGATCCTAACTTTGCGCTCATTTCAATCATGATTATCCAAATATGGATTTCTATTGGTTTTAATATGATTATCTATCTTGCGGGTTTACAGTCAATTCCAAGAGATTTGTATGAAGCAGCTGATATTGATGGAGCTAATGCATGGGTGAAATTCAGAAATATTACTTTACCGCTAATTTCGCCGACTTCCTTCTTTTTATTTATTACCGGCATCATTTCTACCTTTAAGGTTTTTGACTTGATTGCTGTATTAACAAAAGGTGGACCAATGAACTCTACCTCCATGATTGTTTGGAATTTATATGATACAGCTTTCGTGAACCTGAAGATTGGCTATGCTTCTGCCATGGCTGTCGTCCTATTCATCGTGGTATTCGGAATTACGGTTTTCCAATGGATTGGACAGAAAAAATGGGTGAATTACTAAGGAGGGGAAACAATGGCAAATTCAATATTGATTAAAAAAAGTATTATTACTGTAGTTATGCTTGTCTGCAGCGTATTGTTCCTTTTACCATTTGTGTGGATGCTTTCAACATCTTTTAAAATTGAAGCAGATGTTTTTAAATTTCCTATTCAATGGATTCCGGAAAGATCGAATGGTTTTAACAACTATAAGGAAGTATGGTTTGGTGACTATCCATTCTATGTCTACTACTGGAATACAATAAAAGTAACCGTTATTACGACTTGCGTTTCAGTGGTTGTATCTGCTCTTGCTGCCTATGGGTTTTCAAAAGTTAAGTTTCCGTTTGGAAAGTTCCTTTTTATGATTGTACTTGCAACGTATATGGTGCCGCCTCAAGCGATTCTTGTACCGCAGTTCATTTTATTCCGAAAGATTGGCTTATTTGACAGTCACTTTGGACTAATCCTGCTTGGAAGCTTTAGTGTTCTTGGTACGTTTATGTTAAGACAATTTTTTATGAGCATTCATAACGATTATATTGAAGCAGCAAAAATTGATGGTGCGGGCCACTGGAGAATCTTTTGGTCGATTGCGCTGCCAATCGTTAAACCGGCCATTGCGACATATGGTATTCTTCGTTTCATTTGGACGTGGAATGACTATCAAAATCCGCTTATTTTCTTACGTACGGACAGTTTATTAACGATACAGATTGCTATGCAGAAATTTACAACCATTAATGGTGAGTTCTACTCCTTAATCATGGCTGCCGCCGTATCTGCCATTCTTCCTTTAGTTATTGTATTTATTATCGGTCAAAAACAGGTAATTGAAGGGATTGCATTAGGAGGAGTCAAAGGGTAAGGGAGGTAGAATCATTGATTTCAAATGACTTAAATAACTTGCTAGTTTCTGATGCTTCACTATTATTCTCTAGTACAAAAGAAAAAGCAAAATGGTGGAGAGACGCTAGTACTAATCCTGAATTTACTCTTCTTTTTGAAGAGATACGTGTCGAGGGAGAACGGCTGCTGCAGGAAGAAGAGCAAGAGTTGAACTATTCCTTATTCAGGTTATTTAAAGAAAATGGTTCGAGGCTTGAGTTTGAAAAGGTTTATTTTCAAAAAAGACATCGGCTTACGACCTTTGCCATAATGGTTTTGCTAGAATCAGAGAACAAGGAATATGCTGCAGCACTAGAAAATACAATTTGGTCTATTTGTAATGAGTATTCCTGGTGTCTGCCTGCGCATTTAAAAAATAGCTTTGAAACATCCACGAGTATCAGCTGCTCACTCGAAAGACACAGTTTCGAACATTATAGTATTGATTTATTTTCCGCTGAAACAGCCTTTGCCTTAGCAGAGATTCTTAAGCTTACGGAAGAATTTTTAGATCCTTTAATACGTAAGCGTATTTATGTAGAAGTGTATAAACGGGTGTTTCATCCCTTCCATACAACGAAATATGAATGGGAAACACAGGAACACAACTGGGCGGCGGTATGTGCAGGGTCCATCGGTGCAGCTGCTATGCATCTAATCCAAGATTCTAAGGAACTCTCTGTTATTTTAGAAAAGGTCCTGCCTGCCATGGAATGTTATTTAAAGGGCTTCAACGACGATGGTGTCTGCCTTGAAGGCTTTGGTTATTGGCAATATGGCTTTGGATATTACGTCTATTTTGCAGATTTATTAAAAAAGAAAACAGTTGGGAAGCTGGATTTATTTACTAGTGAAAAGGTCCACAAAATTGCTTTGTTCCAACAAAGATGTTTTCTAAGTGAGAATCTTGTGGTCAACTTTTCGGATGCAAATCCAACCGCTTCTGTATTTTTAGGCTTAAGTCATTATTTAAGTAAGGTTTATAAGGACTTTGAAATTCCGGAAAGAAAACTTCGTGCTTCATTCACTGCAGATCATTGCGGCAGATGGGCACCAGCAATCCGTAACCTTATATGGTTTGATGAAACACTTCCTGAGAAGCCATGGGGGAATGGAAGCAGCTATTTCAAGGATTCGCAATGGTTTATTTCTCGCCACCAAACAAAATTAGGCAGCTTCTCTTTTGCTGCAAAAGGTGGAAACAATAACGAACCACACAATCATAATGATATTGGTCATTTTATTCTCCAAGGAAACAATGAAGTATTCCTTAAGGATTTGGGCAGCGGTTTATATAATAAAGACTATTTTAGTGAGAAACGTTATACATTTTTATGTAATGGATCCCAGGGGCACTCAGTCCCTATTATTAATCATCAATTTCAGGAAAACGGTTCATCAAGAGAGGCTGGGATTCTTCGGGCCGATGTAAGCAGCGAAGAAGATGTCTTTGAATTAGATTTCTCAAAAGCATATGAAGTAGAAATTCTTCAAGGTTTAACTCGAAAGTTTTCATGGGTGAAAAAGGATCTGCCAAAGCTGATCGTAGAGGATACCTATTCTTTCAGTGACCAGCCTGTATCAATCATGGAAAGATTCATTACTCCAGCTTTGAAGATAACCGAAGAAAATAATGAAGTGATCCTGGAAGGAAAACAGAGGCTGCGTATTCAATATGACAGCAGACTGCTATATTTGGAAGTAAAGAGGTTAAATTTTATCAATCATTTCGGGAATATAGAAGAGAACTTTGCGCTCGACTTTACACTGTTGAATCCCGTTAAAGAAAGTAAGGTAGAGTTCGTATTCCAATTTGAATAGATAGGGTGGAGACAATGACAGAACAACCGCTATGGGTAAATGAAGCCTGGCAGAAAGTTAATGAAAAAGTAGAAAGAACAAGCAAAAGAATAGGGGCAAATTTTCCGCACGCCAGTGAAAATGGTCAATATGTTCTGGCGGAGCCATATTGGTGGACAGCTGGGTTTTGGCCAGGATTACTTTGGCAATTATATCGTGAAAGTAAAAACGAAGAACTAAAGATGATTGCAGTTGAATGTGAAGAAAAACTTGATGCTGTTCAACATGACTATTACCGCTTAGACCATGATATGGGCTTTATGTGGACATTGACAAGCGTAGCTCACTATAAACTTCTAGGTGATGAGAATTCGAAAAGGCGTGCTTTACTCGCAGCCAATCTCTTAATGGGCCGATTTAATGTGAATGGAAATTACATACGTGCTTGGAATCCTTGGACTGTAGGGGAAGACAACAGCGGCGTGGCAATTATCGACTGCATGATGAACCTGCCTCTTCTTTATTGGGCATCTGAAGAAACAGGTGACCCCAGGTTCAAGGGTGTGGCTAAAAGACATGCAGAAATGGTATTAAACCACTTCGTTCGAAGTGATGGAGCCGTCCATCATATTGTTCGTTTTGATCCAGATAGCGGGGAAAGAATTGAAGCGCTTGGCGGGCAAGGGTATAGTCCTGATTCTGCATGGTCAAGAGGAAACGCATGGGCGATTTATGGTTTAACCTTGAGCTACCACTATACGGGAGAAACTAAATATTTGGAGTGTGCGAAAAGGGTCGCGCATTTCTTTGTCTCCCATTTACCAGAGGATTATGTTCCGCATTGGGATTTCCTTCTTCCTGCTGATGTTGATTCTCCAAGAGACTCTTCTGCAGGTGCCATTGCAGCTTGTGGTCTGCTTTTACTAGCAGACAAAGTGAACGTAACGGAGGCTCCCATTTATCAAAGAGCGGGAGAAAGAATCCTTGAATCACTTTACAAAAATTATGGTGACTGGGAAGGAACGGAAGAAGGGCTGGTTCTAGAAGGAACAAGTCACTTCCCTGAACAGAAGTTTATGAAGAATCCGTTGATTTACGGTGATTATTATTTTGTCGAAGGGCTTGCTAGATTAAAAGGTTACAAGGAATTATTCTGGTAGAAGGCAGGTACCCTAGTATGCTAAAAGTTGATTTGCACATTCAAAAGAATCCACTCCAATCTCGAGAAGATTTAATAAAGGCAGTAAAACAAATAGTCGAGCCTTTGAACCATTATTACAGCAAGGGAAGGGCTCATGTAGAAGTAGGAAGCACAGGTGCAAGTTACTCCGATGATATAGCGGGTTTTGAAGGTTTCTCCAGGGTGCTTTGGGGAATTGTTCCTTTATTGGCAGGAGGAGAAAACTCCGAGATTTATGATCTTTGCTTGGAAGGAATCAAGAACGGTACAAATCCTTCTCATGAGGAATATTGGGGTGAAATCACAGACTATGATCAGCGTGCTGTAGAAATGGCGGCATTTGGCTATGCTCTTGCACTCATTCCTGAAAAAGTTTGGGCTCCGCTTAATGATTTTGAGAAAGAAAACCTCTTTACATGGCTGAATCAAATTAACCAAATCAGCGTTTATGATTGTAATTGGCTGTTCTTCCCTGTGATGGTTAACCTCGGTTTTAAAGCAGCAGGATTACCCTATGATCGGGAAAAGATAGAAAAGAATCTTGAGAGAATCGATGAATTTTATTTAGACGAAGGCTGGTACGCTGATGGAACAGAGGCTCATTGTGACTATTATGTTCCTTTTGCGATTCATTTTTATAGCTTGTTTTATGCAAAACTAATGGAAAAGGACGATCCTGAAAGGGCAGAGAAGTATAGAAACAGGGCAGCCTTGTTTGCTAAGGATTTTATCTATTGGTTTTCAAAGGATGGATCAGCACTGCCATATGGCAGAAGTCTAGCTTATCGATTCTCACAATCTGCCTTTTGGAGCGCGCTCGTTTATGCTGGTGTTGAACCTTTTACGCTAGGCGAAATGAAGGGACTCATTTTGAGAAACCTTCGCTGGTGGTTTAAACAGCCTATATTCGACACCAATGGGCTGCTAACGATTGGTTATTGTTATCCAAATTTGGTGATGGCAGAAAACTACAATGCTCCTGGTTCACCTTATTGGGCGCTTAAAACCTTCTTATTGGCAGCACTGCCTCAGGAACACCCATTTTGGCAGGCAGAGGAAAAGCCCCTTCCGTTATTAAAGGAGAGAGTTGTTCAAAAATATCCGCGGTTCATTTTATGCAGGCAGGAAGAACGAGGTCATACGGTTGCATTTAATGCTGGGTATAAGCATACCAATGAACATCCGCATGCAGCCGCCAAATATGAAAAATTTGCTTACTCTAATCTATTTGGTTTTAGTGTGCCAAAAGCGGATTGGGGACTCTCACAAGGTGCCTTTGATTCCATGTTAGCGGTTAGTGAGGGAGACAATCTTTTTAGAGGTAAAAAAACATGTGTAGACTTTAGTGTTTCAGAAAATGTCATCTACACCCAGTGGAAACCTTTCGACGATGTCGATATTAAAACGTGGCTTGTCGCAGGAGCACCATGGCATGTTCGAATTCATTGTATTGAGAATGGCCGAAGCCTCGATTACGCAGACGGCGGATTTGCATTAGGAATGGAAAATAAGGAATATAAAGGCCAAAAGGCTGAGGTCATTCTAAATAAGCAAGAAGGATTAGCGAGATTACCTTGGGGAGCGAGCGGCGTTGTAACCATTTATGGACAAGGTCAGCCAGATTTAGTCTATGCAAATGCAAATACGAATCTCATAAATCCAAGAACGGTGATCCCAACAGTAAAAGGCAGTTTAAAGCCTGGCAGACACTGGCTGGTAAACGCTGTGTTTGGAGAACCAATAAGTGAGAATAACTTAAGCCAATGGGATAGAGTACCCCATGTCGATTTATATGATGATGAAATTATAATTACACATGGGGCACAAAAAGTGGTCATTCCAAAAGAAGCAGTTACAACATAACACCGAAAATATGCTAAAAAGGTACTGTAATGGGTGTCTACTCAGGCTGTCGATAAAGTCTCGACAGCCATTTTATAATTCTAACATTGCACCGCGTTTTCTTACGAATGTGACCAAGAATCCGATGAAGGACAAATCCTTCTATCGGCGTGAACGATTTGTCCTTAAGACCCTGAATGAAGGACAAATCCTTCTGTAGGCATGAACGATTTGTCCTCAAGACCCCGTATGAAGGACAAATCCTTCTGTAGGCGTGAACGATTAGTCCTCAAGGCCCCGTATGAAGGACAAATCCTTCTGCAGGCGTGAAGGATTTGTCCTTAAGACCCCGTATGAAGGACAAATCCTTCTGCAGGCGTGAACGATTAGTCCTCAAGACCCCGTATGAAGGACAAATCCTTCTGCAGGCGTGAACGATTTGTCCTTAAGACCCCGTATGAAGGACAAATCCTTCTGCAGGCGTGAACGATTAGTCCTCAAGACCCCGAATGAAGGACAAATCCTTCTGTCAGCGTGTGCTATAAACCTTCACTAGGTAATATCTTCAACCTTTCCCAAATTGAAAAAACTATATAGAATAGGATGTATCAAAATATTCACCATCTGGAGGGATAGGCTTTGACAGTTGGGGAGCTGGGAAGAGTACTTATTGTTGACGATGAACAATTAATTAGACAGGGTATTAAGCATTACTTAAATTGGGAACAAGAAGGTTTCGAAATTGTTGGAGAAGCCTCGAACGGTGTAGAAGCACTTGAAATAATTGAGATGAAACATCCACATATCATACTAACAGATATCGTAATGCCGATTATGGACGGTGAAGAGTTAACGAGAATTGTAAAGGAGCGTTATCCGCAGATTGAAGTGATTATCCTCAGTAGTTTTGGGGACTTTGATTATGTCCGCTCTACCTTCCAAAGTGGAGTGATTGATTATATTCTTAAGCCTAAGCTGGATGCAATAGGACTGTTAAAAGCATTGAAGGCGGCAGCTGACCGAATTCCGTCACTTCAAATGATGGACAACCATGCTTCAGTGGACCTTTCTGTTGGGCAAATAATACAGAAATTGATTTCAGGCTATGAAGTTAATTATGATGTCGAGAAGCTTTCTGAAGTGTTTCCTTATCGTAAATTTTCCTTAATGGGTGTTGTGTTAAAGAGTGGGGAAAGTGAACTTCCTAAACATATTAAGGGGAAAATTGAAGCGGAGTTCGGACAAGAGAATTACTCCTTTTATTACGACACAAATATTGTCCTTGTAAACGGGGATGATTTTTCTGATTTTATTAAATTTGCTAAGCAGCTCGGAGAGTCAAATGAGAGCTATGGCTTTGTTCTTACTGAAACCTTCACGGAGTTTTCTCAGTTGGGAGTCATTTACAAAGAAAGTCTGATAAAACTTTTAAATTATCGTTTTTATTTTTCTGAGCAGCACCTTTTAATGAAACAGAACTTGCCTAATCAAGAGCCGGCAGTCGAAGGATTTAATTTGGATTGGTTTACAGACGAATTTAAACGGAGAAACTTTGACGCAGCTTTTAACTATCTTCAGGAACATGTAACAAAACTCTCTGAATGTTACACATTAGATGTATACGAATATAAGGCATTTATCGGGAACATTGTCTTTAATACTACGATTCTCCTTGGAAACATGGAGTACGATGTAAAGGAATTGGATCATGCGAAGTATTCATATTTTAAATCGATTGAAGAAGCACAAACTTCTAAAGAGGTAAAAGGTCAATTGGATAAGTTTATTCAGGAAGCGAAACAATGTATTTCTTCTTCCCAAAATCCTCTCGACAATCAGAATATGAAAAAGCTGTTGGAATTCATCAAGGAACATTATGCGGAGCCGCTGACCCTTACAGATGTGGCCAAGCATTTTCATTTTAATCCTTCCTATTTATCAAGTTATTTTT
Organism: Neobacillus niacini; assembly: GCF_019749295.1. GTDB lineage: Bacteria > Bacillota > Bacilli > Bacillales > Cytobacillaceae > Neobacillus > Neobacillus niacini_D. The sequence goes on along the minus strand of NZ_JACWFG010000012.1, from coordinate 25,661 downwards.
CAACTCATAATACTGAAGGTTTTATTGAATATTTAAATCGGATTCGAATAGAAGAAGCATCAAAGCTTCTTGTTGAGGGAAGGGCAACGATTTCCGAAATCAGCGGTATGGTTGGTTATTCCGATCACAGTTATTTTTGCAAAGTGTTTAAAAAAATTACGGGCCTTTCACCAAGCCAATATAGAAGAAAACAAAACACGAGATAAGAGATGGTATCAAGATGAGATTAATTCCTGAACGGTTTAGACATAACAACTTATTTATCACCATGTTTCTGATTAGTGTTATCATCATTATCACCGTTTCTATCACGATAACGTGGACTACGATTCGGATGTCAGAACAATTCTTTTTTGAGAAGTTCAGTATTACGAATGCGAAAGTAATGGATCAGGTGAAAGATAGCTTTGAGACCTATAATTATTCGGTCGTTGTCGCATCTAACAAGTTATTGCAGAGCGGCACCATTAAGAGAATTCTTACAGAAGAGAGTTCCAATGTACAGCGCTTGAATGCTTATTTTACGCTGGGTCAACAGATGAATCGAATAGAGTCCAGTGTGGACACTTACGAAACAAGTATCATCGTCACGGGTACAAATGGAATTATTTACTCGACTGACCGGACCTATTGGCCTATTACTGATGATGAGTTGAAGTCGGGTAACATATTCAAGAATACGCTTAAAGAACCTAAGCGATTGATGTACCAATACGATGTGCGTCCTGATAAAGAGGATGGAAATTACATAGTCACTTCGAAAGCGTTAATGGAACGAACATCTGGAATTGGCTATGGAACGATGTATTTCGCGATTAAAGAAAATGAATTTAGAGAGTTTTACTCCAACTACACGAGTCCTGGTAATCATGTTTTCTTAGTAAACAAATCTGGGGTTATTATGTCGAGTGATCGGACAAAGCTAATCGGTGAAAAGTCAGAGGAGCTGCTTCAGTATGCCGATGAAATAGTGTCTGAACCAAAAGATTACTTGGTTAAAAACTTTTTGGGAAAAGAACAAATTATCTTGATGGAGTTTCTGCCATCCCTCGAAATGTACATGTTTAATATCATCGATAAAGAAACAGTATTCGGCACACTAATCGATAAGAAGAAGATTGTGCTTATTTCAATGGGGATAGTCTTTGTGGCACTGATCATTGTGTTCTTCGCCTCAAGAAGAATGACCAATTCATTATCAAAGCTGGTAAAGCAAATTGGAAGTACTTCTAAGCACGAATTTGACAAGTATGTAACTGTTTCGGGTACATATGAAACAAAGCAAATCGGGCATGCATTTAACTCGATGCTTGATGAACTTCATGAGTATGTGGACCAGCTTGTCGTCTCACAAAAAAATCAGCGGAACGCTGAACTTGCTGCCCTGCAGCAGCAAATTAACCCGCACTTTTTATACAATACACTGACATCCATTAAATTTATGGTCCAACAAGGCGGTAAAGAAGAGAGTGAAGCGACCATTAATGCATTGATTTCTTTGCTTCAGAACACGATAGGCAATGTTAGTGAAACCATAACTGTTAAGCAGGAAATTGATAATTTAAAGAATTACGTATTAATTAATCAGAAGCGCTATGGTGACCGGATTAAGGTAAACTATTTTGTCACGCCTGATTGTATGGATTTGGAGATACCAAAACTGATTCTTCAGCCTTTTATGGAGAACTCCTTTTTCCATGGATTTATCCGTAAGCCGTCAGGTTATATTAATGTCTTAGTCTGGCAGGACGGGAATACCCTTACTTGTGAGGTTATTGATAATGGTGATGGAATGGAAGTTTCAGAGGATAACACACTTCCAGACACGAAGCGTAAACAGCAGCATTTTTCAGGTATTGGTGTACGAAACGTGCATGAGCGTATTCAGCTAATTTATGGAGAAGAGTATGGAGTAACCATATCAAGCACCCTGGGAGAAGGGACAAAGGTCCGGATAATACTTCCCATTCAAAAATAATCCAAGTATCTAAAGAAAGTACAAATCTGTAAATGTAAACGGAACCATTTATCTGAAAATAGTACAAAATGATAGAAATATCGTCCTAACAGTTAACCCCGGGCTGGTGCTAACATAAGAAATGTAAGGCGGACAGCGCTTACAAAACCAATATCATAATCACTTGGGGGAATATCAATGAAGAAAGTACTTGCTCTGTTTTTAGTAAGCCTACTGTTGTTGACTGCCTGTTCTTCGGGGTCAAAAACAAAAGATACTTCCGGAGATGCAAAAGATTCAAATAAAGTAACTGTGTGGGCATGGGATCCAAATTTTAATATAAAAGCTATGGAATTAGCCAGAGAAGCATATGCATCTGAGGATAAAGACGTAGAGATTGAAATTATTGAAAATGCACAAGATGACATTATTCAAAAGCTTAACACAAGCTTGAGCTCTGGAACTACAAAAGGGCTTCCCAACGTTGTTTTAATTGAAGATTATCGTGCACAAAGCTTCTTGCAGGCATATCCTGACATGTTCCATGAAATGACTGGATCATTTAAAGCAGAAGACTTTGCAGATTATAAAATTGCTCCAACAAGCTTTGAAGGTAAAAACTATGGTCTTCCATTTGATACGGGAGTAACAGGATTATACGTTAGAACAGATTATTTAGAGCAAGCTGGTTATACCGTTGAAGATTTGCAAAACATCGATTGGGACAAGTACATTGAAATCGGTAAAAAAGTAAAAGAAACAACTGGTAAGCAAATGTTAACGCAAGATCCAAATGACCTTGGATTAATTCGTATGATGATCCAAACTGCTGGCTCATGGTACTTAGAAGAAGATGGTGTAACACCTAACTTGGCAGACAATGAAGCACTAAAAGCAGCTTTTGAAACATATAAAAAGCTTTTAGATGCAGATTTAGTGAAACCTGTATCTGACTGGAGTCAATTCTTAGCAGGATTCAATAGCGGTGAAGTGGCAACTGTGCCAACAGGTAACTGGATCACTCCTTCTATTAAGGCTGAAGCTTCACAATCTGGTAAATGGGCAGTTGTACCATTCCCTACACTACCTGGTGTAGCTGATTCTGTTAATGCTTCAAACTTAGGAGGAAGCTCTTGGTATGTTCTTAATGTACCAGGAAAAGAAAAAGCAGCAGATTTCCTAGCAAAAACGTTTGGCTCAAGTGTTGAATTCTATCAAACAATCAATAAGGAAATTGGAGCGATTGGAACGTATAAGCCAGCATCTGAAGGTGAAGCGTATCAGGCTGCAGATGAATTCTTTGGCGGACAGAAAATCATTGCTGATTTCGCTGCCTGGACAGCAGAAATTCCACAAGTAAACTTCGGTTTACACACATATGCAATCGAAGACATTCTTGCAGTAGAAGCACAAAACTATATTAAAGGTAAGGAACTTGATAAGGCGCTAAAAGACGCTCAAGGTCAAGCAGAAACACAAGTGAAATAATTTCATATGAATATAAGCTTCGGGTACTCGCCGGCTTCTCCTCTTTGGTTTAGTGGAGCGAACAGTGTCAGGCGAGAGTCTCGGAGCTTTTCTTTTAAGGCTCTGTTATTATTCATTGTTGACTTTCATGCTGTGGTGAGAATTCATAGGCGGAGAATTTCCGTCTATTGTTTAGAGAGGAACCTTAAGAAGAGTTATAAGCGGAGATATTCCGGTTAACTGCTATAAAGAAGACAAATTCCAAGGATTTGGATGCAATAAGCGGAAAAACTCCGCCTATTCTTAAGGGAATAATAGAATTTCCCAATTTAAACGGAAATTCTCCGCTTATTTTCCAAACACAGTGAAATCAACATTCAGTTTTAACAGACCCTATTTTAAAATAAGTCAAACCAGAAATAACATAACCTCAGTTAGGAGCTGACTAGATGTGATACCTGCAAAAGCCAACCCAACCATGCAAACAGCTAAGTCCACTCGGGGACTCCGAGTGAAAAACGCAGCTATTGGCTGGTCATTCGTTGCTATAGCTGCTGTAATGATTTGTTTATTTTATTTTTACCCAATGATTCAGGCATTCATCATGTCTTTACAATCCGGCAGAGGAACAAACTTAACATTTGTCGGCCTAGAGAATTATGCACGTTTATTAAAAGATCCAGTATTTCTGACTACGGTAAAAAATACGGTCATTTATTTAATCATTCAAGTACCCATTATGATTATTCTTGCATTATTTATTTCTGTTTTACTAAATGATAAAACGCTGAAGTTTAAAGGGTTTTTCCGTACAGCAATCTTCTTACCGTGTGTAACTTCACTTGTTGCCTATTCTGTTACGTTCAAATACTTATTTGGACAGGATGGCATCGTGAACATAATGTTAATGAAGATGTCACTGATTGCAGAACCGATTTCATGGTTAACAGATCCGTTTTGGGCGAAAATTACAATCATCGCCGCGATTACATGGCGTTGGACCGGTTATAATATGATCTTTTATCTATCTGCACTGCAGAACGTGGATCATTCTATTTATGAAGCAGCAAAAATAGATGGGGCTTCCCCAATTCAAACTTTTTTCAAGATTACCATTCCAATGTTAAAACCTATTATCTTGTTTACTTCGATTACTTCCACCATAGGGACGCTTCAGTTATTTGATGAAGTTATGAATATTACGGCGGGTGGGCCAGGAAATGCTACGATGACCATCTCTCAGTATATTTATAATCTATCCTTTAAATATACTCCGGACTTTGGCTATGCGGCGACCGTTTCATATGCAATTGTAATTCTGATTGTAATCTTCTCTATTATTCAGTTCAAAGTGGCAGGTGATAAAAATGCTTAAAAAAGTCTTTGGTTATGGGTTTCTCACAATTGCGGCTATCATTTCTATCTTCCCGTTTTTATGGATGATTGTCAGCTCCACGAATAAGTCGGTTGATGTAACAAAGGGAAGGTTATTGCCAGGCAGCCATTTTATGGAGAATTTAAACAACCTCTTGAATACAGTAGATCTCGTACCAGCATTAATGAATTCAGCAAAGATTTCCATTATCACTACTATTTTAGGGATGCTGATTGCCTCATTGGCTGGTTATGGATTTGAAATTTATCAAAGTAAGACTAAAGATTATTTATTCAATTTCTTGCTGCTATCGATGATGATTCCATTTGCAGCATTAATGGTACCGTTATTCAGAATGTTTGGAACGATATCACAAAATGCGCCATTCATTGGAATTGATACTATCTCGGCTGTTATCCTGCCGACAGTTACCACTGCCTTTCTGATCTTTTTCTTTAGACAGAGTACGAAGATGTTTCCAAAGGATATCCTTGAAGCAGGAAGGATAGACGGTTTAACGGAATTAGGTGTGTTTTTCAGAATTTATATTCCAACCATGAAAACGACGTATGCAGCAGCTGCTATCATTACGTTCATGGCTAGCTGGAACAGCTACCTTTGGCCGCTGGTTGTGCTTCAGTCACCAGAAAATCAAACGATTCCATTGCTAATTTCCAACCTGGGTTCGAGTTATTCTCCTGACTTTGGTGTCATCATGACTGCCATCGTTATTGCGACTCTGCCAGCAGCGCTAATCTTCTTTATTATGCAAAAGCATTTTGTTGCGGGAATGATGGGTTCTGTAAAATAATAGAATTAGAAATTGTAGATAGGAAGTGTGATAGATATGAAAACCACCCCAAGTTTAGCTTGGCTTACAGATGTGAATGTATTTGCAGTGAATCGGGTACCTGCCCATTCTGACCATGTGTACTACGAAACATTGGCGGAGGCGCAAGAAGCGGCCCCAATGAAGCTGCGACATGAATTAAATGGGAATTGGAAGTTTACCTACAGTATCAATCCAGACCATAGACCTGTAAACTTTTTCGAGCAAGATTATCATTGTGCAGGCTGGGGGGATATTACGGTTCCGGGACATATCCAGCTCCAAGGCTACGGGCAGCCGCAATATGTCAACACGATGTACCCATGGGATGGCCATCATGAGCTTCGTCCTCCAGAGATTCCGACTGACCATAATCCAGTTGGAAGCTATGTGAAATATTTCAACGTCCCAGCTGCTATGGAAAATAGACCGGTGTATATTTCTTTTCAAGGTGTAGAATCTGCCTTTTATGTATGGTTAAACGGTGAGTTTGTAGGCTACAGTGAGGACTCTTTTACACCTGCAGAGTTTGACCTTACTCCTTATTTAGTAGATGGAGAGAATAAGCTGGCAGTAGAGGTTTATCAGCGGAGCACCGGCAGCTGGCTGGAAGATCAGGATTTTTGGAGATTTTCAGGGATTTTCCGTGATGTCTATCTTTATACTGTTCCAGAAATTCATGTTTCTGACCTGCATGCTCGTCCTGAACTAGATTCAACTTTTACAAAAGGGACACTTTCAGTTGATTTAAAGCTTCAAGGGAATCCCGCTTCAAAAATAACGGCAGAATTAGTTGATGCCAATGGTACCCTTGTTAAAACGGGGGAAGCTGAAAATGTTGATGGTAAGTGGTCTATAAACCTTGCTATTGAGCAGCCTGCGCTTTGGAGTGCGGAAAGTCCTTATTTGTACAAATTATTTATACAAGTTTACAATCAAGCTGGAAGTTTAGTAGAGGTTGTTCCGCAAAAGATTGGATTTAGAAGATTTGAACTTGTGAATAAAGTGATGCACCTTAATGGGGAGCGGATTGTATTCAAGGGTGTGAATCGTCATGAATTCAATCCCCGCCATGGCCGTGCGATTACAAAAGAGGACATGCTCTGGGATATCAAAACACTGAAACGTCATAATATCAATGCGGTCCGTACCTCACATTATCCGAACCAAAGTTTATGGTATGAATTATGTGATGAGTATGGAGTTTATGTGATCGATGAGATGAATCTTGAAACACATGGCTCATGGCAAAAGATGGGTGCGGTGGAGCCATCTTGGAATATTCCAGGTAATAAGCCGGAATGGGAACCTATTGTCATGGACCGTGCCATTTCGATGGTAGAACGGGATAAAAACCACCCTTCCATCCTGATTTGGTCTTGTGGGAATGAATCCTATGCGGGTGAAGTCATCTTGAACGTCTCTAAATATTTCAAAAAGGTTGACCCTGGCAGACTCGTTCATTATGAAGGAGTATTCCACAACCGTGATTATAACGATACGAGTGATATGGAAAGCCGTATGTATGCGAAACCAGCTGATATTGAAAAGTATTTAAATGACAATCCAGAGAAGCCTTACATCAGCTGTGAGTATATGCATGCGATGGGGAATTCACTTGGCGGTATGTACAAATATACAGAGTTAGAGACGAAGTATCCAATGTATCAGGGCGGATTCATCTGGGATTATATTGATCAATCACTTTATAAAAAAGATCGTTACGGCAATGAATATCTTGCCTATGGCGGTGATTTTGGCGACCGTCCAACTGATTATGGATTCTGTACAAATGGAATTGTCTATGCCAACCGTGAGCTTTCACCTAAAATGCAGGAAGTGAAATTTTTATATCAAGATTTCAAACTAGTTCCTGATGGGAAAGGTGTAATGGTTAAAAATGAAAGTCTGTTCTCCAATACGAGAGACTATGAGTTGGAATATGTTCTATTCCATGAAGGAAAAGAATTGTATAGAAGTTCCCTGCTTGCAGAGGTTGAGCCGCAAAGTGAAGGACGCTTTGAGTTTGATATCCCTGAAGAGTTCAAAGCAGAAGCAGGTGAATATTGTGTGCAATCTTCACTAGTGTTGAAGGAAAACACTCTTTGGGCAGAAGCAGGTTTTGAGATTGCTTTCGGACAGTATGTTTATCAGGTTGGTACAAAGGAGGTAGCCTTGCCTAGCGGTGAGTTAAGAGTTGCACTTGGTGATGTCAACATTGGGGTTCATGGCCGCGACTTTACAGTTATGTTTTCAAAGGGAGCTGGAACGTTAGTGTCTCTGAACTATGCTGGCAAAGAGATGATTTCATTGCCGCCGGCTCCATTGTTCTGGAGAGCGACGACGGATAATGACCGCGGGTTTTCACAAGGTTTCCATTCCGGGCTTTGGTACGCAGCTAGCTTAGCGAGAAAGTGTGTAAATATAGAAGTGAGTGAAAACAGCAATAATATTTGTATTGCTTTTACCTATAAGTTCTCGATTAATCCAGATATCGAGGTTAAGACAGCATACACAGTTTATTCAGATGGAAGTGTTCGCGTGAAGTCTGCTTATAAAGGTGCAGAGAATCTGCCGCAGCTGCCGACTTTTGCTGTGTCCTTCAAGGTTCCAGCAGATTATGATCAATTAGATTGGTATGCAATGGGTCCAGATGAGAATTATTCTGACCGTGCGATGGGAGCAAAGCTCACGACCTTTAAAAATCAAGTTTCTGATAGTTTATCAGGATATGTGATGCCGCAGGAATCTGGGAATAGAACAGGGGTCCGCCGCGTCAGCGTGACAAACCGCAATGGTCAGGGAATTAGAATTTCTTCAATCGCTGAACCGCTGGAATGTAACCTAAGTCCATATACAGCATTTGAACTTGAGAATGCTCAGCATGTTCATGAGCTTCCACCTGTTCATTATACTGTCGTAACAGTTGCCGGTAAGCAGATGGGTGTCGGCGGAGACGACAGCTGGGGAGCTCCAGTTCATGACGAACACCTTATCAAGGCAGATCAAGACATGGAATTTGAATTTTTAATTCAAAGAGTTTAATTCTCATATAGAAATTCATTGAAAAACTACGTTACAGCTTGGAAGAGCCTGAATGCTCAGGCTCTTTATTTCATATATAAGGAGCAGGCTATGCACATTTATATAAATCAAGAAAACCAGCAATTTCATTTAACGAATGGTCAAGTGAGTTATATTTTTCACGTGATGAAAAATGGTCAATTAGGACATCTATATTATGGAAAAGCATTGCGGCATAGGGACGATTTTTCCCATCTGCAAATCTATGATGTTCCAACAGGAGCCAGCTGTCATGTCTATGCTGACGATCCAGCATTTGTTTTGGAAACACTGCGACAGGAATATCCTGCTTATGGAAATTCGGATTTCCGTGAACCAGCCATTGCTGTCCGAAAAGAAAATGAAACCCATGTTCCAACTTTTACATTTGACTCCTATCGTGTTTTAGAAGGAAAGCCGCGCCTTGAGGGACTTCCAGCAACGTACGGCAGCGATGCTAGTACACTACAAATTCTATTAAAGGATGAATTTCTTCAAGCAGAATTAACATTAAACTATACCATTTTTGCGGATAAGCCTGTGATTACAAGAAGTGCAACACTGACAAATGCTGGAACAGGTAATCTTGTAATAGAACGATTAATGGGCGCATCACTTGACCTTCCAGATAAGGATTTTGTGTTTACGCATTTAGCTGGGGCATGGGCTCGAGAAAGGCATGTGAAGGAACGCCAACTTGAAACGGGAATTCAATCGATTTCCAGTATACGGGGTGCCAGTTCTCACCACCATAATCCGTTCTTAGCTTTAAGAAGGCCTGATGCCACGGAGCATAACGGTGAAGTGTACGGCTTTAACTTCGTTTATAGCAGTAATTTCATCATGCAGGTTGAAGTGGATCATTACGACATGGCGAGGGTAACAGTGGGGATTCATCCCTTTGCTTTTAATTGGGGTCTCGCACCAGAAGAAACCTTTCAAACACCTGAAGTAGTCATGGTTTATTCGGATCAGGGTTTAAATGGGATGAGTCAAGCCTTCCATCAGCTTTACCGTGAAAACTTGATACCTGAACAATGGAAAAAGGAAGATCGTCCGATATTAATCAATAACTGGGAAGCCACATACTTTGATTTCGATGAGGAAAAGCTAGTTAATATTGCAAAGTCTGCCAGTGAATTGGGGATTGAAATGTTAGTCCTTGATGATGGTTGGTTTGGAAAAAGAAATGATGATACTTCCTCTTTAGGAGATTGGCATGTTGACTATAATAAGCTTCCGAATGGGCTAGAAAGCTTGGCAAAAAGGATTACAGATGTCGGGATGAAATTTGGCCTCTGGTTTGAACCGGAAATGATTAGTCCGAACAGCGAGTTATTTAAAGAACACCCTGATTGGGCCGTAGGGATGCCAGATCAGCACCGAACTTTAGGCAGGAACCAGCTGGTACTTGATTTTTCCAGACCTGAAATTGTTGATTATCTTTATGAAAAAATGTCCGGAATTATTAAACAAACAAATCTATCCTATATAAAATGGGATATGAACCGCAACATCACGGAGCCTTTCTCACAAAAGTTAGCACCGAACCAGCAAGGGGAGTTTTTCCACCGCTATATTTTAGGCGTTTATTCACTGTATGAAAGGTTAACAAGCGAGTTCCCGCATGTCTTGTTTGAATCCTGTGCCGGCGGCGGCGGGCGCTTTGACCCTGGCATGTTGTATTATGCTCCGCAAACTTGGACGAGTGATAATACGGACGCGGTCGAAAGGCTTAAAATTCAATACGGAACATCCTTTGCCTATCCATTGTATAGCATGGGATCTCATGTTTCAGCTGTTCCAAATCACCAAACATTCAGGGAGACCCCGCTGTCTACACGTGCAAATACAGCTTACTTTGGTACATTTGGCTATGAACTAGATCCTCTCTCATTAACGGAAGAGGAACGAGAGGAGATTAAAGCGCAGGTAGCTTTTTATAAAGAGCAGCGCCGCTTGATTCGGGATGGCCATTTTTATCGACTATTGAGTCCGTTCTCAGGTAATGAAACGGCTTGGATGGTGGTTAGTCCAGATCAATCAGAAGCACTAGTTGGTTATTATAAGGTATTAGCTGCCCCGAATTCTCGTAAACAGCAAACATTACGTCTAAGTGGTTTATCAAAGGATAAAGCATATGAAGTGAATGGACGAACCTGCTATGGTGATGAACTAATGCAAATAGGTCTTCAGCTTCCGACTGAATTTAACGGAGTAAACGCGCGGTCATCAGAACGGCAAGGCGACTTCCAATCAAACATATTTTACTTAAAATGTACGGATAAAAATATGAAATAATCCCTTAATTAAGCAGTGTGTATTAGTATACACTGCTTTTTAGCGTATATTTAGTAAAATTTTTAGTAAAAAACATTGGATTATTTTTACCGAATAGAATAAAATAAACATATAGATAGAATGATGGAGGGACGATAATGAACAGCACACAGTTAAAAACTACATTTAGAGATATATTTGAGGCCCAGCCTGAGCAAGCATTCTTTGCCCCAGGGAGAATTAACTTAATTGGAGAACATACAGATTACAACGGCGGTCATGTCTTTCCATGTGCCATTACTTATGGAACGTATGCGGCAGCTAGAAAAAGAGATGACAATCTTGTCCGCCTTTACTCAGTAAACTTTCCGGACAAAGAGATTATTGAATTTGATTTAACTCAATTAGAGTATGATAAGCAGCACCATTGGGCCAATTATCCGAAAGGAATGATTCGTTATATAAAGGAAGCAGGCTATGATATTCCGCAAGGGTTTGAGTGTGTAATAGAAGGAAATATCCCAAATGGAGCCGGACTTTCATCTTCTGCATCCATTGAACTGCTAACTGGAGTGCTGTTAGACGGTTTATTTAATTTAGGGATAGATCGCTTGGATATGATTAAGATTGGTAAAAGAGTTGAAAATGAGTTCATCGGTGTCAACAGTGGAATTATGGACCAATTTGCCATTGGAATGGGAAAAAAGGATGCTGGAATCTTGCTCGATTGCCAGACATTGAACTTTCAGTACGCTCCCATTAAGCTAGAAGGTTACAAGATATTAATCATGAATACCAATAAGCGCAGAGAGCTGGCAGACTCCAAATACAATGAGCGCCGTGGGGAGTGTGAGCAAGCATTGTCTCAGCTTCAGCAAAGACTTTCAATCCAAGCACTTGGTCAGCTGACAGAAGCAGAATTTGATGAGAATCAAAATTTAATAACGAACGAAACAGTTCGTAAACGTGCAAAACATGCCGTGTATGAGAATGTAAGAACCCTTAAGGCTCTTGAAGAATTAAAGGCAGGAAACCTTGAGGCATTTGGAAAATTAATGAATCAATCACATATTTCGCTGCGAGACGATTATGAAGTGACTGGTGTTGAACTAGACAGTTTAGTAGAAGCTGCTTGGAAACAGCCAGGTGTCATTGGTGCCCGCATGACAGGAGCCGGATTCGGGGGCTGTGCAATTGCGATTGTTGAAAATGAACAGGTTGAGAGCTTTATTGCTAATGTAGGTGCAGCTTATCAGAACAAAATTGGTTATCCTGCAGATTTCTACGTAGCAAGTATCGGCGATGGAGCAAAAGAAATTCAATTGGGGGAATTTGAATGAGTATTCTTGTTTTAGGCGGTGCGGGTTACGTTGGTTCGCATGCTGTTTACCAGTTAATTGATCAAGGGTCACAAGTGGTGGTTATTGATAATTTACAAACCGGTCATCGTGATGCCATTCATCCAAAGGCACACTTCTATGAAGGAGATATCCGCAGCCGTGAGTTTATGCGTTCTGTGTTTGAAAAAGAAAACATTGAGGCTATCCTGCATTTTGCCGCTAACTCTCTTGTTGGCGAATCGATGACAGAGCCCTTAAAGTACTTTGACAACAATGTATTTGGTACACAAATTGTTCTTGAAATGATGAAGGAATTTAATGTAAAGCACATCATCTTTTCATCAACAGCAGCGGTGTATGGTGAACAGAAGGTGGTGCCGATTACGGAAACTGCGGCAACCATTCCAACAAACACATATGGTGAGACGAAGCTCACAATGGAAAAAATGATTGCTTGGTGTGAAAAGGCATTCGATCTTAAGTATGTATCACTCCGATACTTTAATGTTGCATCGGCAAGAAGCGGCGGTGAGATTGGAGAGGACCATAACCCTGAAACACATTTGATTCCCGTTGTCTTAGAGGCGGCGCTAGGAAAGAGACAGGCTGTCACTGTTTTCGGACAAGATTATGATACAGCAGATGGGACCTGCGTCCGCGACTATATTCATGTTGAGGACTTAATTAATGCTCATTTACTTGCTCTGAAATATTTACAAAACGGCGGGGAAAGTAATATTTTTAACCTGGGCAGCAGCCAAGGGTTTTCAGTAAAAGAAATTATTGAGACTGCGAAAGAGGTAACGGGTATTGATATTCCTGTTCAATTCGGTGACCGCCGTTCTGGGGATCCAAGTACGTTAATTGCCTCTTCGGAAAAAGCAAGAAGTGTACTAGGATGGAATCCAACTAGAACATCTATTCACCAAATCATCAGCGACGCATGGAACTGGCATCAGCACCATCCAAATGGATATGAGAGGTGAGTGACATGATCAATCAACGAATCCAACAATTAATCAATAAAGCGATTGCCGCTGACTTGATACTTCAAGAAGATGAAATCTATGCACGTAATCAAATCCTTTCACTCTTGAAATTAGTTGAGTTTACGGAATGTGATGGAGAGTCTAATTTAGAGATTCCAGATTTACTAGAAGAGATTGTAGACTACGCCTGTGAACAAGGTATTGTTGAAAATATTTTTGACGAAAAAGAAATTTTTTCAAGTAAAATCATGAACTGTTTTATGGCGCGTCCTTCGACCGTTAATCAAATGTTCTACGAAAAATACAAACAAAGTCCGATCGATGCAACAGAGTTTTTCTATGAGTTAAGTAAAAATAGTAATTATATACAGATGAAGCGGATTCGTAATAATATCGAGTACAAGGTTAGTACGGAGTACGGTGAACTGGATATCACGATCAATTTATCAAAACCAGAAAAAGACCCAAGAAGTATAGAGCTTGAACGGTCAATGGTAAAGACAAATTATCCTAAATGTCTGCTATGTGTGGAAAATGAAGGGTATGCGGGGAGAATTGGCCACCCAGCTCGCTCTAATCACCGCTTGATCAGGCTGAATCTTGTAGAAGAGAATTGGCTCCTGCAATATTCTCCTTATGTTTACTATAATGAGCATTGTATTGTACTGTCAGAGGAACATAGGGATATGAAGATTACTTCCGATGCGTTTAGAAGATTATTATCTTTTGTTGAGCAGTTTCCACATTACTTTGTTGGATCTAATGCGGACTTACCGATTGTCGGGGGCTCAATTTTATCTCACGATCATTATCAGGGAGGTCATTACGACTTTGCAATGGCCAAAGCAGAAGATGAATGGAGCTTTGAGTTAGAGAGATTTTCAAATGTACAGGGGTCACTTGTGAAATGGCCTATGTCAGTTATTCGATTGAGATCAAGCGAAATTGAACCGCTGGTGGAAGCGGGAGAACATATTCTATCTGCTTGGAGAAATTACAGCGACGAATCAGTAGGAATCTATGCCAAAACAGGTGATACACCGCATAATACCATCACACCTATTGCACGCAAAAAACAGGATTTTTATGAGCTGGACTTAGTTCTTCGAAATAACCGGACAAGTGAGGAGCATCCGCTGGGAATTTATCACCCTCATCAAGATGTTCATCATATTAAAAGGGAGAACATCGGGCTTATTGAAGTAATGGGGCTTGCAGTGCTGCCAGCACGTTTAAAAGCTGAACTTGGAGAGGTTGAAGACTTCATACTAGGAAAAACGAATTCTGTTGCTGATTATCACATGGATTGGGCGAAGGATTTAAAAGATCGATATCAATCTGTTGTAACAGATTCAAACGTAGAAGCAATTGTAAGAGAAGAGACAGGGAAAAAGTTTTTAAAAGCAATAGAAGATGCTGGTGTTTATAAGCGAAATGAAGAAGGTCAATCCGGATTCAAACGCTTTATACAGTCTTTATCCTAGATTGATCACAGACAACACATGTTGGCGGCATAATGTCTTATATATTGAAGTAAATAATGGAGTGGAAAAGTGATGAAAATACAAGAAAAACTATTTGGTGCGTATCAAGATGAGTCAGTGATTGAGTATACCCTTGTTAATGATTCGGGTATGTCAGTCTCATGCTTGAATTACGGTTGTATTATTACGAAGATAATGGTTCCTGACCGCAATGGAATCGTTGAGAATGTTGTGCTTGGTTTTGAAAATTTTGAGGATTACCTTGATCTGTCCCCGTATTTTGGTTCTGTTGTCGGACGAGTGGCAGGAAGAATTAATCATTCAAAGTTTGAATTGGATGGAAAAGTATACCAGGTGACGCCGAATGAGGGACCCAACCATCTGCACGGTGGTAAGAAGGGCTTTAATTCAGTGATCTGGAAAACGGAACCCGTTGAAGGTGAGAATGCCATTGGATTAAAATTTTTCTATCACAGTCCTGATGGAGAAGAGGGCTACCCAGGTAATTTGGATACGAGTGTCACCTATCTTTTGAATAATCAAAATGAGCTGAGTATTTCCTATGAAGCTCGCAGTGATCAAAAAACAATTGTAAATCTAACGAACCATTCCTATTTTAATCTAAGCGGCAATATTAAAAGAGATTGTTCTGATCATATTTTACAGTTAGAAAGTGAACGCTTCCTAGAGCTTGGGGAGGATTTGATACCTACAGGAAGAATGATTGATGCTGATAATACGCCATTCGATTTTAAACATGGCCGTTTGTTAAAAGCGGGAATGAAATCTTCACATCCGCAAAATGTGCTTGCTGGCAACGGGTATGACCATCCGCTTGTTTTTTCAAAAAAGGGAGAAAACATAGTGGCGTTAAGTGAAAAAGAGAGTGGCAGGACATTATTAGTTACCACAGACCAGCCATGCGTGGTCCTTTATACCTCCAATACATTAGAAGGTCCATTTTCTATATCTGGGGTACGGGCAAGGAATTACTTAGGTGTATGCCTTGAGACTCAAGGTCTGCCTGACGCCATTAACCAGCCGGATTTTCCAACCATTGTTTTAAACCCAGAGGAAGTATATAAGGCGAAAACAAACTATCGCTTTTTTTCTAATACTATAGGGGTTTAATGAATGGCTACAATTAAGGATATTGCAGAATTAGCTGGAGTTTCGATCGCAACTGTATCCCGAGTATTAAATTATGATAGTACTTTATCTGTTGGTGATGAAACAAAAAAGAGAATATTTGAGGCAGCAGAGCAGCTGTCTTATAAAAAGAAACAAGGTAGAAAACTAGAAACAGGGAAAATAGCACTTTTACAGTGGTATACAGAAAAGGAAGAACTTGAAGATTTATATTATATGTCGATACGGCTGGGTGTTGAGAATCAAGCCAGACAATTGGGCTTTTCTGTAGCTAAGTACTTTCAAGATAACTATGGAGACCTAAAACAGGACGAGATACAAGGTCTTATAGCAATCGGAAAATTTAGTAATAAGCAAATAAAAGATTTGGTGTCTATTACAAATAATATCGTTTTTGTAGACACCTCACCCGATGAAGAGCAGTTTGATTCCATCGTCATTGATTTCGAAAAGGCTACTAAAAAAGTTATTGATCATTATTTAACCAATGGACATGAAAAGATTGGTTATATTGGCGGGAGAGAGGTCTTCAAAGATCAAACCTCTCTGATCGAGGACCAAAGAGAGAGCACCTTCAAAGCCTATCTGGCAGAAAAAGGCCGATTGAATGAAGACTATATGTATGTAGGGACATTTTCCGTTTCAGATGGTCATTCACTGATGAAGAAAGCCATTCTTGAACACGGAGAAAACTTACCGACTGCATTTTTTGCGGCAAATGATTCTCTGGCGATTGGTGCACTGCGAGCTCTATTAGAGGAAGGAATTCCTGTTCCTAGCCGGGTTAACATTATTGGTGTCAACGACATCAGCATTTCAAAATACGTCTTTCCATCATTAAGTACCATAAAAGTCTTCACAGAACTAATGGGTGAAACAGCCGTCAACACCCTGTCAGAGAAAATCGAAGGCAGAAAAACAGCAAAGAAAATAATCATCTCCACCCAGCTCATCATACGAGACAGCAGCTCCTAAAAAACAATAAACAAACACAAATGTCCACCGAGGGTGGACATTTGTGTTTTTATGGTGACAGGCACCACATTAGAATGACTCTAATGTGGTGCCTGTCACCATTTGGCATTGTCGATTTTTGGTATATTTCGTATAATATTTTTATTTAGACTTGGGTTGTATGGGAGTTGTTATATGAGCAGATTGACGAAGGCTGCGTACGGTGCCGGGGTTTTGTTTTTTCTTGTGAGCTGCGCGTTTTCTGTGTTTTATGGCTATAAGGTTGTTAGTCATGATTTGCCTGCAGAGGCTAAAACAGTTGAAAAGTATAAGTATCATTTTGTGCTGGTCCCTGAAGAGCTCGACAATGATTATTGGCGGATGGTGGAAGAAGGAGCAAAGAAAGCTGCAGCGGAATATGGTGTTTTTTTGGAGTATGCAGGACCGAAGCAGGCGAATATCGATGAACATTTAAAGACGATTGAGATGTCGCTGGCATCTAAAGTGGATGGTATAATCACTCAGGGATTGAGTGATGAGCAATTTACCCCGTTAATTAATAGAGTCGTAGAAAAACTCCCTGTCATCACCATTGATACAGATGCGGCCAATAGTAACCGGATGGCATATATTGGGACAGATAATTATTACTCTGGATTTATGGCGGGTAAGACATTAATTGAGGACACCAATGGTCAGGCGAAGGTTGCCATTATTACAGGCAGTTTCTATGCAAACCATCAGCAGCAGCGCGTACAGGGTTTTCGGGACGCAGTGGAATCTGAAGAGGGTATATCGATTATTACGGTGGAAGAATCTGAAATTAGTCGAGTTCGAGCGGCTGAAAAGGCTTACCAGATATTAAGTGATTACCCCGAAGTCAATGCTTTCTATGGGACAAGCGCCCTCGATGCAATTGGGATTGCTCAAGTAGTAGAGAAATTCAGAGATCGTAATCAAGTTTATATTATTGGATTTGATAGTCTTCCTGAAACACTGAAGTACATTAAGAAAGGTACAATCAAAGCAACAGTGGTCCAAGAGCCTTTTGAAATGGGCTATAAATCGGTAATTATGATGATTGATCTCATAAAAGGCAAGAAGGTTCCTCCCGTTAATCATACGAATACGGTGATCATGAGAGATGGAAAACTGCCAGAGATTCCAAAGTCCGCGGGGGAGGAATACTGAAATGTTATTTCGTATTCGATCAAAATTATTACTCTATTTCATTGTCCTTGTCGTGTTGTTAACGTCTGTTGGGGTCCTTTTTTATAAAAGCAGTGAAAACCTAGTTAATGAATACGATGATAGTTTCGAGCGGTTCCTGATGTTAAACGATATCTCACAAAGAACTACGTTAATAACAGAAAATCTGCAGGGATATTTGCTAGATAAAGAAGGCTCCTATTTAAAAGAATATAATCTTGAAAAATCTAAGCTCCTGAATGATCAATGGCTGTTTAATAAAGAAATGAGATCGAGTGATATGGCTGTTATTAACTATCAAAATATGATAAACAGCTTTCTAGAAGAATGCGACGCAACGATAGAAGCTTTCCATAAAGACAATATTAACGAATATTCCGACCACTTAAATGAAGCATTAAAAATAGATGGGTTTCTTCAGGAAAGTACGCTTGCACTGTTGAATAACAAACTGACAGACTATCAAAACTTCTATGATCAAATGGAAAGGCAAAATCATTATTATAAATTATTATCATTCTCCCTTTTCTCTTCTGCCTTTTTTCTTAGTACATTGATTGCTCTTTGGATCTCGGGCGGTATTACTAAACCAATTACACTATTATCCGAGGCAGCACGGCAAATTTCAAAAGGTAATCTATCTGGTGATGATATTAAAATAACCACTAAGGATGAACTAAAGCCATTAACCGAAACCTTTAACCAAATGCGTTCAAATCTTAGACAATTGGTAACAGAAATTAAGGAGAAATCGGAGCTTGATAAGCTTCTAAAAGAGTTAGAGTTAAGAAGTCTTCAAAACCAAATCAATCCACATTTCCTATTCAATACTTTGAATACGGTTTCAAAGATGGCTTATCTTGAGGATGCGGAGCATACTTCTAGATTAATTGAATCTGTTGCTGCTCTGCTGCGATATAACCTGGGCGGCGATTTAAATAAAGCTGCCACTTTAAGGGACGAAGTTACAATTGTAAAAG
The DNA here is from genome assembly GCF_019749295.1 of Neobacillus niacini. Classification (GTDB taxonomy): domain Bacteria; phylum Bacillota; class Bacilli; order Bacillales; family Cytobacillaceae; genus Neobacillus; species Neobacillus niacini_D. The sequence continues at coordinate 6,585 of NZ_JACWFG010000012.1, read as the reverse complement.
AGTACTTTTTTATTCAACAAACTAGATTTGGAGACCGGATTCAGTTCATTACGGAAATAGAAGAGGATTGCTTGGATATAGAGATTCCTAGTTTAACACTTCAGCCATTAATCGAAAATGCATTCATACATGGTGTTGAATCGTATGAGGAAAATGCAGAAATCCGGCTTCATATCTACAAAAGTAATGACAGAATTAATGTGGAAATAGTGGATAATGGGGATGGAATGGATGAAGTCACTAGAAGCAGATTACAAAACTATATAAGCGGTACTGTAATGGAAGAAGAATACGAACCTGATCAATCAAAAGGCCATTCGACTGGTATAGGAGTAAAAAATGTAATTCGGAGGCTTCAGCTTTTTTACAATCAAAAAGACATTATTAAAATACAATCAGAGGTAAGAAAAGGTACTACGTTTACACTGACCATTCCAAACGTTGTAAAAGGAGGAAGAGCGGTTGTTTAAAATTCTTATTGTGGATGATGAGGTTTTGGAGCGAAAGGCATTGACGAAGATCATAAACAGCTCTTCCGAGAACGTAATGGTTATTGGTGAAGCACCAAATGGAAGAAAGGCCATTGAGATGGCTGGAGAACTTCAGCCGGATATCATCTTTATGGATATAAAAATGCCTGGTATAGATGGTGTTCAGGCAGTCAAGGAAATCAGAAGAAGTAACCACTGTATTCGATTTATCATGGTCTCTGCTTTTAATACCTTTGAATATGCGAAGGAAGTGATGCAGCAGGGTGTAAAAGAGTATATTTTAAAGCCTAGTAGAAAACAGGATATTCTTGAGAGTTTGCAGCGTGTTACTGCTGAAATCATAGAAGAGCGGAAGTCTATGGAAGAAAAGCAGAGCTTGAGGGAGAATCTAGATCGTGCTGTTTCCATAGCCCAAAAAGAGTGGGTGTCTTCACTGATCTTAAACCAAGTTCAGGATATTACGTTTGATGAATGGAGCCAGCTGTTAGGAGCTGAAATTACTTCAGGTTATATTATGTTGTTTTCCCTTCTGCCAAAGGAAAAGGGAGATTTTGACTTAGAAGAAAAGCAAAACTTTTATTTTTGGCTTAAGGATGCCTTGAAAACAGTTGTGAAAAAGGAAGAAATTATGATAGGCCCAATGACAGATTTCCAAGTACCTGTTCTATTTCTTTGCCAGCAGCAGCCAGATAAAGTACATTTTAAAACAAGTGCGCAGGCAGTCATCGACAGTCTATTTAGTTCATTTCATAAAAAACAAGTGAACGCAGAATTAAGAATTGCAGTAGGGCTTCCATATAGTCATGGTCATGAACTTAATAAATCTTATCATGAAGCGGTAGTTGCGCTGCAGCAGCTTTTAAAAACTCCAAATCGGAAGTACTTATTTAGCAGTAAACAAGGGACAGTTGAGCTGCCTTCGATTTCGGATGTGCTGGAATTAGAGAAAAAGCTGCTAGATAGTGTTCGCCAGGGTGATATAAATCAAGTCATGTTTATCTTTGATTCTTTTGTTTCTAAACTAACGGATAACAAAGGATTAAAAGCTGCAGCAGTGAAAAAATCACTTGATGAATTTTTTATTCTCCTTTCACGAATGATGCATGATTTAGGGATACACTTTGAAGGGTCTTTGACGATTGATGAGGCAGCGGATATTAACCTTATTTTAGAAAAAGGAAAAGCTAATTTGCTGTCAGTCGTCAAGCACGTTCAATTATGGAGGAACAATCACGCCAAGGGAATGCTTCATAGAGCAAAGGAGTATATTGAAAATCATTATGCTGACTGCATTACTTTAGAACATGTAGCAGAGTATGTGGAGCTAAGCCCATTTTATTTGAGCAAATTATTTAAAGATCGGTTTGGGATGACGTTTATCGATTACGTAACCGAAATTAGAATAAAGCAGGCAAAACTAGAAATGGTTGATGCTACTAAGAGTTTAAAAGAAATATGCTATTCTGTCGGCTATAAAGATCCGAATTACTTCAGCCGTGTATTTAAAAAGCAGACAGGATTATCTCCGACTGAGTTTCGCAGGGAAACGGTATGTTAATAGAATTTTAAGACTGATTCGTTATGAATCGGTCTTTTTTTGTGGTAGCAAAAAAATCTAGGAAATCGCAAATTAGTGCTATAGGTTAGAACTATTGAACGGAATCTTCCGGTGCTACTATATGTGTAAGGGCTTTCAATGAGGTAAAGGTAAAACGAGTTTACCAGAGCCTTTACTAATTAGCAAAAGGAGAAGGATAACATGGGTAAAAAGAAAAAAGGGTTCATTCTTTCATTAACAGTTGCGTCTAGCATTCTATTAGCAACCGGCTGCGGAGGTACAGAAAAAAGTTCAACGGATTCTGGAAAAGGCAAGGACGGCGACCTTCCAGCAGTAGGTGCAACGATTTATAAATTCGATGACAACTTTATGTCCTATGTTCGTCGTGCAATGGAGACTGCAGCAGATGGAAAGGTTAACTTAATGCTGAATGACTCTCAAAATGACCAAGCCAAGCAGGTTGAACAAGTCGACACGCTAATCGCTAAAGGAGCAAAATCGCTGGCTATCAACCTAGTAGACCCTAAGGCTGCACAAACAATTATTGATAAAGCAAAAGTAAAGGATATTCCAGTTATCTTCTTTAACAAAGAGCCGGACGCAAGTGTATTAGAAGGATACGAAAAAGCTTACTATGTTGGAACGACTTCTTCTGAATCTGGAGTGATCCAAGGTGAATTGATCGCTAAGGCATGGGAAGCAAATAAAGAAGCTTGGGATAAAAATGGTGATGGCAAGCTTCAATATGTTCTTTTAAAAGGTGAGCCAGGACATCCTGACGCAGAAGCTCGTACAAAGTTTGTAGTGGATACGGTTAAAGAAAAAGGAATTCAAGTGGATGAACTTGCTTTAGATACTGGTATGTGGGATGCAATGAAAGCAACAGAAAAAATGGACGCATGGCTTGCAAAATACAATGAAAATATTGAATTTGTCATTGCTAATAACGACGGTATGGCATTAGGTGCGATTGCATCTCTTGAAAAAGCTGGGTACTTCTCAGGTGATAAGTTTATGCCAGTTGTAGGTGTAGACGCGATTCCGGAAGCACTTGAAATGATTGAAAAAGGAAAAATGGTTGGTACAGTTCTAAATGATGCGAAAAACCAAGGTGCAGCAACGGTGCAACTGGGTGCTAATGCTGCAAATGGCAAGGACGTATTAGAAGGAACAGAGTGGAAGTTAGACGATAAAAAAGCAGTACGTGTTCCTTATGTTGAAATCACAAAGGAAAATATCCAAGTAGGTAAAGACGCTTATAAATAAAAAGCAATAAGGTAAAAAGGCGGAAGCGCCAAGTCCGAGGGCAGCCTCAATGGCGCTCCTCGAACGAAGGAAAAGGACAATTCTTTTCCTTCGTTCGGGGCAATGTTTCAATTTGAAGCAGGACTGATGAAATAAATTTACCATATAAAAAAGCACGCTAGATGGTTAGGCAAGGAGGTTTACGCATGTCAGAGGCAAGTTCAACCAATTTACTTGAAATGATTAATTTAACTAAAAGATTTCCTGGTGTCATCGCGCTTAATAATGTTTCACTGAAAGTGAAGGCAGGGACCGTACATGCTTTAATGGGTGAAAATGGTGCCGGCAAATCAACCTTAATGAAGTGCTTATTCGGAATCTATTCAATGGATGAAGGAAAAATCCTGTTGGACGGAAAAGAGGTTTCATTTGCGAATTCCAAGCAGGCACTTGAAAATGGTGTTTCAATGGTCCACCAGGAACTGAACCAAGTCCGTCAACAAAATGTAATGGACAATATTTGGCTGGGAAGATATCCGAAAAAAGGGATTTTTATTGATGAAAAGAAGATGTATGAGGACACGGCAGCCATTTTTAAAAGTCTGGATATCAAAATTGACCCTCGCAGCAAAGTAGGAAGCTTATCAGTCTCAGAAATGCAAATGGTGGAAATTGCAAAAGCTGTTTCTTATCATTCAAAACTCATAGTGATGGACGAACCAACATCCTCTCTAACGGAAAAAGAAGTAAATCATTTATTTACGATTATTAGAAAGCTGCAAAGTGATAACGTAGCGATTATCTATATCTCGCACAAAATGGAAGAAATTTTAAAAATATCAGACGACGTTACGATTATGCGTGATGGTCAGTATATTGCTACGAAAAGTGCGAAGGAATTAACGACAGATGAAATCATTAAGCTAATGGTTGGCCGTGACTTATCACAGCGGTTTCCCGAAAAAATCAATCAACCTGGAGATGTAACGCTTAGAATTAAGGATTTAACAGCCGAAACAGAAGGTTCATTTTCTAATATTAACTTCGAGTTGAGAAAAGGAGAAATATTAGGTGTTGCAGGTCTTGTAGGCTCAAAGCGTACAGAGGTAATGGAAGCGATATTCGGTATCAGAGGCCTGAAGTCAGGAAGTATTGAGTTAAATGGAAAGGTCGTTCATAATCATTCGCCGCAGCATGCGATAAAAAATGGTTTTGCGCTCGTGACGGAAGAAAGAAGAACAACAGGGATTTATCCGCAGCTCAGCATTAGCTTTAACTCCATTATTGCCAACCTGCCTCAGTATCGAAAAGGGCTGTTTCTATCAGAAAGTAAAGTCCATGATGATACAAAATGGGTAATCGATTCAATGAAAGTAAAGACACCATCGCAAAAAACCCCAATCGGAAGTCTATCGGGCGGAAACCAGCAGAAGGTAATTATTGGACGCTGGCTGCTGACAAAACCGGAAGTACTATTGTTGGATGAACCAACAAGGGGGATTGACGTTGGTGCGAAATTTGAGATTTACCAGCTAATCAATGAATTAGCAGCCCAAGGAAAAGGGATTATCATGATCTCTTCAGAAATGCCTGAGCTGCTTGGAGTAACAGATAGAATTCTAGTAATGAGTAATGGAAAAGCAGCCGGAATCGTAGAAACAAAAACAACCACGCAAGAAGAAATTATGCGGCTGGCAGCGTTGTATTAGGAGGAGAAGCAAAATGAATACTCAGGCCACAAAAAAGTCTAATGTTGTAAAATGGCTGTTTGATAATGTTATTTATGTATTTTTAATTCTACTTGTTATAGGGATTGTCATTGCATCTCCTGACTTTTTATCAATGACCAACTTAATCAATATCCTAAGTCAGTCATCTTCAAGGATTATTATTGCTCTTGGGATCGCAGGTATCCTGATATTAGGCGGAACAGACTTATCTGCCGGACGGATGGTCGGACTTGCAGCAGTAGTTTCAGCTTCTCTGCTCCAAGCAGGTGATTACGCTTATAAAATGTATCCAAACCTTCCGGAGCTGCCTTTGTTTATCCCTATATTAATTGCAATGGCTGTAACAGGACTATTTGGAACTTTAAATGGTTTTATCGTATCAAAGTTTCACGTACCGCCATTTATCGCAACTCTAGGTATGATGATTGGTGTTTACGGAGTCACTTCCATCTACTTTGACCGTCCGCCATACGGTGCGCAGCCAATCGGAGGATTAAGTGAAAGCTTTACTACTTTTGCTCAAAAAGGAATTAAGTTAGGACAGTATGAATTCCCTTATCTGATTTTATATGCAATCGCCTTTTCCATTATCATTTGGGTGGTTTGGAATAAAACTCAGCTTGGAAAGAATATGTACGCAATCGGCGGTAATGCTGAAGCGGCAAAGGTTTCCGGCGTAAACGTTGCAAAAAATATCATCATCATTTATATGATTGCCGGTCTTTTATATGGATTCTCAGGAACATTAGAAGCTGGTCGTGTGGGCAGTGCAACGAATAATACTGGTAATATGTACGAGCTTGACGCCATTGCAGCCTGCGTGGTCGGCGGAGTATCACTATCAGGCGGTATTGGAACAGTTCCAGGAGTAATAACGGGGGTTCTAATATTCCAAGTTATTAACTACGGATTAGCCTTCCTCGGTGTAAGTCCGTACATTCAATTTATCGTAAAGGGCGCTATTATCATTGTTGCCGTTGCTTTTGATATGCGGAAGCATGCTAAGAAAAAATAAGGATAAAGGAGCATTCCTTCAATGGAATGCCCTTTTTTGGTATCAAAAAATACGATTGGTTTTTCCATATTTTTAACCTCCATTAAATACAGCGCAGTCGTTACGCTCCTTTTCATGATCACGCCGACTTTGCGCTGAATTTTCTTACATACACAGCTTATTGTATGAAACGCGTTTCAGGTCAAGAGTTTATGGAGGTTCTTTTAAAAGAGTTTGGCTGTGTTAAACTAGGCTGTTGATTTCACTGTGTTAAAAGATAAGCGGAGAAATTCCGACTAATTAGGCAAATACCCCTATTTCATTAAAAATAAGCGGAGTTTTTCCGGTTATCTTATCCAAATCATTGGAGTTTGGGATAAAGTCCATATAATTGTGTAAAAAGAATGAGTCATTTTATTCACTCTTGGCAACACTGTTTTCAGCGACGATAAACAATGAAAAGAGGAAATAAAATGACTCACTTACAGTTTAACCTAGATCTAGACCATTTAAAAGATTCCGTTATCAATTCTAATTTAGATATGGTGATTAAATCAGCGATTGTCT
>NZ_JACWFG010000011.1 GCF_019749295.1 Neobacillus niacini | reverse complement strand
GAAAAATATTGACAAACTATTAGCTGGTTTAGCTCAATAAAAAAAGGGTCGCCGCAGCGATCCCTTTACTTTAGGTACAAATATTCACAAACTCTGCATATAACGTTTATTAAACACTTAATAGATATAAACAATTGCAACCTCTATTGAATAGGTAAAAATGACACTTACCAAACCCCTTCTTCGTTTTTAATCATCTGAAAACCATTTGTTCCTTCACCTGAATCATATTCAATAAATCCTTCATAATCACTAGTTTGTACAATTGCTCCTTTGTCGATATTTTTAAATCGTTTTATGTTCTGTTCATCAGAGCCTCTATCAGCTTCAGGGATATTTTTATCTTCTTCATTTGACCATTGAACATATCCTTCTCTGTCTGTATATAGAGCATATTGAACTTCATATTTTTTATCAAACCCTGCTTTAAGATATAACTTCGCAATACTTATTGATTCTAATCCGACTAGATGTTTTAAATTTACATCATTTTGAAAATTTCTATAACCTACTTCTTCTTTAGCAGACAGTTCAAAAAGGTTTAATTCGGTAGTAGAACTATCGACAATTACCTTATCCTCAACAGTGTTATTTTCTTTAACTTTTTGTTCAGTTTTTTCTACGCTACAAGCTGATATTAGGATTGTTCCAAGTACAACTACTATACCAAAATATTTATGAATCACCTCCCATTTTCCCTCCCGAATCATTTACTACACAAACCATTAAACCCCCCCAATTGTTTTTATTAATTTTAACATTTAACAAATACAGAACACGCTATTAAAAAGGAAAATGCTTGATCAACCTCGTCTTTTAATTCTGCCAAGCGAGCTTCTTCTTTGACCTTTTGATTTCTGTTAAACTCTTCTTTTACAATTGCTATTCTATCTAGGAGCTTTCGTCTTTCTGTTCTTTCAGGCAATAAATAGACTGCTAATTCAGCTGCCTCTATATTCTCTAGAATCGGATTCATCTCCGCACTAATTACCTTCGTTTACGCAATGTCAGTCCCCTCTTGGGAAGCTTGTTTTTCTGCCTTTTGTTGCGTTTTGATCCCAGCTTCAAGTTTTTCTTTTTGGTAACCTATCATTCCTCCACCAGCTAACACTAAACCTGAATGAACAATGATGGCAAACTTTTGCTTATGTATACCCATGATGCCCGCCTCGTTATCCATTGAAATAATAATTCCCAAATACTAAATAATCTCTTCTACTCAACTGCTTCTCACATATATGATACCATTTTGCACACTCTTTACTTGCTTATTAACCTTTTCTTTATCGCCTCCCTTGGACCCTTCACTCACTGGTAAAGCTGCTCATTAAAAAAGGCAGATTGCCGTAATAGCAACCTGCCGTCTTTCTTACTTCCCGTTTTTCTTTAATACGTCAACAATTGAAGTCTTACTAACATTTCCAGCAGCATCTGTTGCCGTAACGGTTAATAGATTCTTATGTTTTTGCTTTGGCACAGATACATTAAACTTTCCGTTGGCATCTGCTACAGCTGAGCCTAGCTCTACCTTACCCAACATGACCTTAACACTTGCACCTGCTTCTGATGTTCCCGAAACAACCGTATCATTGTGAATGACAGGATTGACTTGTGGTTGAGCTGGTGGTGTTACGTCCACTACCGTCACTACCGTCACTTCACTGACATTGCCAGCAGCATCTGTTGCCGTAATGGCAAGCTGTGTTCCAGCTGCTTGCTTAGCGATTTCGACTACAAAACTACCATCTTCTAATGCCGTACTTAATCCAATAACGGTGCCATTATTCGATACTTCAACGATTGCACCTGGTTCTGCTGTTCCAGTCACTTGTGTCGATTGGTCAGTTACCTGGTTTACAGCAGGAGCCTCTGGAGCTGCGCTGTCTGCAACTTCTTGGACAATTCTACCTTCAACTACTGGTGAAACAGGATTGACCTTTTCTAAATAGGAAGTAAACACTTCAAAGTCTACAATGTATAACTCTGCGATACGACCTTCGTCCTTCGCTGTCTTAAACATGCCGTACCCATCGCCGCCATCGGCAGTGAAGGCATTTGTCGCTACACGATAAATTTTATCCTGTTGTAGTTCTTCATATCCTTCAGCTGTTAATGCCTCAACATGCCAGACGCGTTCACCTACTGGTTTCGCTTGATCGTACTTGAACTTCAACCCTGATACCTGCATGAATGAACCTGCACCTGGTGCACTCACACTGTGCTCTAAGGCTGCAAGAATTTCTTCACCTGTTAGGTCAAGAGTCACTAAGTTGTTACCGAAAGGAAGTACTGTTAATACTTCTCCTAACGTGATATCCCCTTGGTCGATGGAGGCACGAATTCCACCGCCATTTTGCATCGCAATATATGTTGGGACAAATTCATTTGCTTTTGCTGCCATACCGTCTGCAATTAAGTTTCCTAGATTGGTTTCCTTGCTGCGAACATCAGCACGTTCACCATTTAATGCAACAGAAGTGCTGCCTACAACTTGTTTTTGTAGTTCTGTTAATGGAGCTTTATACTCCGCAACCTTTGCTTTTGCTGCTTCATCTTCAGTATAAGCACTTAAATCCTTAAGTTCGCCAGAGTAATCTGTTATTACACCATTTTCGTCAAATGTTACATCTAGAACACCAAGGTATTTTAAATACTCATTGGCTTGGACGATTAATGTCGGCTCCTCTTTTTCTACCACCACTGGGGCATCTAATTTTGTATGGGAGTGACCGCCCACAATCACGTCAATGCCGTCTACCGCTTCTGCTAAATACAAATCCGGCTGATAGCCTAAGTGAGATAAAGCAATAATTTTATCTACACCTTGTGCTTCAAGTCTATCAATTGTTTCATTGGCTTTTTCAATTGCATTTTCAAACACAATGTTATCGCCAGGATTCGCAAGGAATGCTGTATCTTCGGTTGTTAATCCAAAGATTCCTACCTCTTCTCCATCCACTTCTTTAATAATGGCTGGGAAAATTTCTCCTTGTTCATTGCTTCCACCGATTGAGCTATTAAATAGCGGCCCTAAGTCAGCGTCGTTTGTCATGTTTACGTTCGAAGATACAATCGGGAATTTAGCTTGCTTGATGAAGTTTGCCAGTGTTGCCGAATCCTTATCAAACTCATGATTTCCAAGTGTCATTGCATCAAAGCCCAATTGATTCATAAAATACAAGTCTGCTAGACCTGAATATTGTCTGAAATATAGTGTTCCTGAGAACACATCTCCTGCATTTAACAACAGGCTATTTTCCTTCTGGGAACGTAAATCGTTCACAGCTGTAATTAATTTAGGAAATTGCTCAACATATGCATGTGTATCATTTGTATGAAGAAGTGACAGCGTAAATGGTCCTTCTTCCACTGCTAAATCTAACTGAGCCACAAGTGCATCGTGGTCACTAGAGCGTCCATGCTCTTCCATATATGGAGAGTTAAAGTTCACGATATCAAGTTTTGCTGCCTCAGCTAAGTTATTAGATACTAAAATATGATCTAATACTTGCGCATTTCCTTGATAGTTATAGGTGTATCGTTCAGAAGCAGGCAGTGTTTCAACTAAGTTTGTTAGGTCATCACCTTTTAATGCTGCTAGTGGTGCAGAAAACTCAAAATCGTTTAAGTCTCCTAAAACAACTACATTTGCATCTTCGTTCTCTTCTTTGATATCAGAAACAAAGTTATTGACGATGTTAGCAATTTCTAAACGCTGTGCTTCACTTTCAAGATAAGGCGGTTGATTTTTCCCAAATAAAGGCTCATCTCCGCCTTTTGAGTTGAAGTGATTGTTAATCACAATGACTTCTTCACCTTGGAAGGTAAATTCAGCTGCAAGTGGCTTTCGGCTGCTGTTGAATGCAGCGTTTGTTGGGTCAATGCGCCCAGGGTTTAGGGTTAAAGAACCATTTTCATAAGCAACTGCACTTGTGGCATCACCCTTTGGTGCCTCGTTTAGTGTTACACGCTCAGGATTGTAAAGGTACCCAACGCGGATATTCCCACCAGGTACTCCACCGTCTTTTCCGTCAACGGGAGCGATTTCTGTCCAGGCATAAGTGGGTCCGCCAAAGCCTTGAATCGCATCACTTAGTGCCTTATAGTTCGCATCCGCTTTTACTACACCATTATTCGTTTCGCCACTATCATCCAGTACCTCAACTAGACCAATGATATCAGGAGTTCCTAAGTTATCAACCATTGATTTAGCCAGCTTGTCGCGCTTAACGGTATCTGAAGCTGTGAAGTTTTCAATATTGTAGCCTGCGATGGTTAATTTATCTTCTTCCTTTTGAATCGTCGTTACTTCATTTGTTCTCTCACGTTCTACTAGATCTGGTAAATCTGCTGCTTTGGTGAGAATCTTAAAGTTACTAAACGTGTAGCTGACTACTCCTGTGACAGTTCCATTAAAAGAGTCACCGGCTTTCGTTACATAGTTTCGATCATCAAGCTGAAGAAGCATTTTCTCAGGATTTTGATTTTCTTTTGTTAAAAGAGGCATTCCTTCTTTTGTATATGCTTTTCCATCTACTTGACCCGTGATGACAGGTACTTCCCCATATTTCTGCGGTCCTGTAACGGTAGGATTTTCAATGGAAACACGCATGCCTTCCAAGCTTTCATAAAAATCAATGCCATCTTCTGCAGGGTCAAATGTTCCGAAGTTATCATTATCGATGACAGAGGTTGGAGGAACCACGTCACTACCAATGACAAGTGGTGCCGGAAGCTGATTTCCACTAGAAACCTTTGTGATTTTTCCAGATTGGGCATTAATTTCTGTCATGGCTAAATCGGTTTGAAGCTTCTCAGCATAACCGTCGAGTACCCACTCTTTTACAAGTCCTGAAACAGTTACACTATCACCGACAGCAACATTGTGAGTTGGCTTGTAAACGAGAATGGCTTCTGATGTAGCAGCATCGTCATCTGACGTAGTGTCTTGTATATAGAAATTGCTGCTGTCTGCTACATAGGTTACTACCCCAGGTACATCTAGTACATTTTTATCCTTATATGGTGATGTATGAGATGCACCTTGTATGTCACCAATTTTTAGTCCTGTTACGCCATCTACAGGGTCTTCACCTGGAGGTGGTGTTGTGCCATCAAATGAAATGGCCGATGGAGATTTTAGGCCAGGAACTGTAAAATAAGTTTCAAGTGATCCTGTAATATAAACCTTTTTACCTACTATCGATGGATTCGTTTGTAATCCAAAGGTTGGGCGAAAACTAGAGGTTATTTGAACAGGTAATATTTTCGTTGCATCTCTTTCTGTAGGGCTGTCTGCGATGGCAAAGTTTGTATCTGCAGCAAACGGAGCCTCAAAATCATATTTATTCGTCCCAGTTGTATAGGCGACTATGTAACCCTCAACTGTTGCTGTTCCTGTATTGTTGGCAATCGCCTGTGCTACCGTAATCGTTTCAGCCGCTTGGGCCCGATATGGCAGGACCATACCTAGCAACATGACCACCATTGTGGTGATAGCAAAAAACTGTTTTTGTAGTTTCTTCAAGAGTATGCCTCCTCTAAATCTATTATTGTTTCATTCTATAAAAGCAGTACATCCCAAGAATCTACCAATTCTATAAAAATCCAATCCTCCTTTCTTATGCAGGGAAGTACTGCGGATATACACCTAACCTACCATTTTTCTTTGTTATTTCGTTCTGTTTAACGAAAACTTTACCCACAAAATACAAATCATTAATAATTTTTACAATGTAAACAAGAAATTCCAATTCTACACTACTATAATACTACTTATTAACTATTCTTAAACGAGAACAAATTCCCACAACCTTCTTCCTATGTTTAAGATATTACTAGAAACGAAACGCCTTCTCCTACTGTACAAATTGACCGATAAAAAAAAAACGCTCCCTACAAAGTGTAAGGAACGTTTCGTTCTATTAAAAGTTTTTTCATTGGAATACTCAGCGATTACTCCTGAAGGTTCACTTGTACATTTCTTTGTCTTTTTCCATCCGCTTCTCCCTGAGAATGTCGGTTGTGTTTGATAAAAAAGGTCAGTATTAGTCCTAGTAAGGAAAGAATGGAAACGACCATAAAGGCGATGTTCGCTCCGTGTATATCCGGATAGGCAATGTCCGGGCTCTTTTTTGCTGTTTCCGCTGTTGTAGTCATAACTGTAACAAGGATGGCGGTTCCTACGGAAGCAGCAATCATCTTCATCGTATTATCCATGGCCGCCCCATGGGAAATTAAGCGTTTTGGCAACTGATTCAATGCAGCAGTTGCGACCGGCATCATCACCATCGAAAGACCAAACATTCGAATCCCATATAGGACCGTAATATAGGTCATCGTGGTCGACGGACTTAAAGTCGTAAACGCAAATGAAGAAGCCATCATAATGGTTAATCCTATCATCACAAGCCATCTAGCCCCGACTTTATCGAATATTCTTCCAACAATCGGTGACATTATCCCGCTAATCAGTGCTCCTGGTAATAAAGCGAGCCCCGCCTCAAAGGCAGAAAACTCCCTCATGTTCTGCATAAAGAGCGGGATGATGGTTTCTGCACCAATTAAGCCCATAAAGCTGATCATCCCAATGGCTATGGCAAAAGGGAACATCGAAAACGTGAATACACGAAATTCAAGCATTGGATGTTTCAATCTTAATTGGCGGAAAATAAATACAATCAGTGATAAACCGCCAATTATGAGTGATAGTAGTGTTACAGCATGAGACCACCCGTAATTCCCCGCACTTGTAAATCCATATAGTAAGCCGCCAAAACCGAATGACGACAATAGAATCGAAATGATATCTACTTTTGGCTTCGAAATCTCTGTGACATTTTTCAAGAAAAGGAATGCGACAACAATATCGATAAGAGCTATAGGCAAAATAATAAAAAATAACACTCTCCATGAAAAATTCGATGTCACCCATCCAGATAAAGCAGGTCCGATGGCTGGTGCAAAGGATATTACAAGGCCGACAAGACCCATAGCTGAACCGCGCTTATTGACCGGGAAGATGAGTAAAAATACGGTGGTCATTAATGGCAGCATGACTCCCGCACCTACAGACTGAATGACTCTTCCTAAAAGAAGAATCTCAAAATTAGGAGCAATCCCACAGACAATAGTTCCTAGTGTAAAAACACTCATGGCTGAAATAAATAACTGCCTTGTAGTAAATTTTTCTAATAAAAAGGCACTGATGGGAATCATGATTCCATTTACCAACATAAAGACTGTGGTCAGCCACTGTGCACTATTTGCGGTAACGTTCATTTCTTCCATAATTGGAGGAATTGCTGTTATCATCAACGTTTGATTTAAAATCGCGATAAAAGCCCCTGCTAACAAAAGGCCGACAATCAACGATGGTTTATTTTCTGTATTCCCCATTCATCCAACTCCCTTTTAAAAAAGATACTGTTACAGATTACCTTTTTTCCCTTCTTAATTCCACTGAAATGTTTTGGGAAGACACATGCTAGATTATTTGTATAAGCTGTATGCTTTTTTGTATAAACTGTTTAGTTTTTTGTAGAAGCTGTATGCTTTTTCGTATAAACTGTTTAGTTTTTTGTAGAAGCTGTATGCTTTTTCGTATAAACTGTTTAGTTTTTTGTAGAAGCTGTATGCTTTTTCGTATAACCTGTACACTTTTTTGTATAACCTGTACACTTTTTTGTAGAAACTGTACGCTTTATGGTAAAAATGGAACAAACTTTTCCATAATCAATCAAAATCATACAACCCAAAAAGGTGATACAGAAAGAGTATCACCTTTAATGGGTTATAATTCTATTGAACTGGTTGAGCAGGATTTTCGTAAAGAGATTGTACTTGTTCTGCCGGAAGGGCTAATCCGTCATACACACGTACTTCATCCATTAATCCTTTAAAAGGAATATCCCAGTAGTTCACCCCTAACCCAAATTCGGCATCAATGGAGGTAAATACATTCGGGAAGTTGGTCCCTGTATACTTAGCTGCACCATTGACATAAAACACTACTTCGCCTTCTTTTACCGTTAAAGTAAGATGCGACCACTCACCTGCAGGTATAGTCCTATCTGTTACGGCGTCATACCATTGGTCGCCGTTATGGGACCATACCATCGTATTTCCCCATCCAGTTTTTGGTACAACACTAATCCAATTATTCGCTGTTTCTGCCCCAAAGAAAGAGGTTGTAAATTCAGTAATCTGCTCTGGCTTTAGCCACAATGACACCGTGTAAGTATCACCCGTAATTAAGCCGTTATCTAAACGCAATCCAGAATTCCCATCAAATTTAGCAGCTTGCCCCACTTTACCTTCAGCAAATGTAATTTGTCCGCCTGTATTATTTAATCGGTCTCCTGTCATGGTTGCGTCCGCTTTTTTACCAGAAGCGTCTTTAAGACCCGCGTTAAAGTCGTAGAAAGCTGCTAAGCCGCCTTGTTCCTTTTTGAGCACGGTTACGCTAACTGTTAATGTTTCTGTTGCTTCCCCGAATGTAATCGTCGCGGTTAAGTCAACCACTGCATCTTCAGTTTCTGCATTTGGACGTGTTACCTCTCCATCAACAGACACTGCCTCAGGATTTGAAGATTCCCAAGTAATTTCTGCTCCTCTTGTCGCTACAGTTGGCAACGTTACATCACTAATAACAGTAGTTGGGAAAGTAGTACTTAATTCCTGTTTGATCGCTTCTACTAATTCTTCATCTGAAGAAGCATCCACATGACTTCCCCAAATCACGATTCCTTCATCGGACATCGCACTAAACGTCATCACCCATTGCTCCGAAGTAGGGTCGTATTGGCGGATAAACACACCATCATACGTACCTTCACCATCAATGGTTAGCGCTGCTCTGTAATTTCCGTAAAGCTTCCATGTTCCTGTAACCGCACCAGAAATCGTGTAATCACTGTTTAATTTCACCCAAGTAGACTCAGTTAAGCTGCCAGTGATTTCTTTTCCATGGTTAATGAATTTATAGTCACCCGTCACAACACCTTCATAAACCTTTTTAATGGTTTCACCAGCATAACGGTATGGTGTCGGAACCGGCCATTGTTTACTGTTCTTAAAGGTTTGGTGTACTCGGACTTCGTGCATTTCCCCTTGCTGCGGGAAACGAGCATGAGTAACAATAAATTCCTTACCTAGTTCTTCATCAATTAGATAGGAGTTATGACCTGGAGAAAGGTAGCCTGTACCAATTCCTGTGCCCGCTTCGCCAAGGTCTCTTTTAAATAGGAAGTTTCCAATCATTTTATTCCCTATATCTTTATGATCCTTATTACTCGGGAAGTTACCTACACCGAGATCAAATGATTCTGGGAACACAGCAGGGTTTCCTTTTGCGTCGACGTATGGACCGTCAGGATTCTTAGATCTAAATTGTCTCATCTGATAACCGCCATCAGATGCAAGGCCGCCATAAGTAATGTAAAGGTAATAATAGCCGGCTTCCTTATCATATACAGCGTACGTTCCTTCAGCAGAACGTCCGTAGCCAGAAGCAATTTTAGTACCGAAATATCTGTCAATCATTCGGCCATCTTCTGTTTTTCCATCTTTACCTGGATATTTCGGAAGCCCTGTTTTCTTATCTAATTCTAAAATAAACGTACCACCGGACCAAGAGCCGTATGTCATATATAACTTATTATTTTTAGCTTGAAGAATGTTGGCGTCAATCGCGTTGGTGTAAAGTTTATTATTGTATTCTCCATTTGCTGTAAACCAATCTGGATTTACCTCATCGATCACACCATCTTCAATAAGATCTGCGAGATTGGTATTTTCCCAGTGCTTGTTTACAGTGCTGTTTCGGTCAGAAACATTTTTGTTGGTAAATCCTGAATACATAATCGTGTCAACATATTTGAACGGTCCTTCAATATTTTTTGACACTGCTATCCCGATAGCAGAACGGATATAAGTGGAAGACACACAATAGTAAATCATATAGGCACCCTTTGTACCATCTTCATTTACGTAATGTTTATTCCAAAAAACATCCGGAGCCCAAACGGCATATCCGCCTCTTGAGTCTGAATCATTTTCTCCAGCCCATTTAAAGGACTCAGCCAAGTTTGCTGACAAATCGCCATACACTTTATTATTCGGGGTGGTATAGCCATTGGTAAATCGATCCCAATTTATTAAGTCTGTTGATTTTGCACCGTCAATGTGCGAACCATATACATAATAGGTTCCCGTTTTGGGATCTTTAATGATGGAAGGGTCATGAACCGAAGCATTTCGAAACTCAAGTGGTTCAGCATTACTTGTATTACTTGGTTTCTCGTTGCCCAAAACACCGCTTGGAATTAACAACAGCAATACTAGAGAAATAAATAGCAATCTTTTAAAATGAATTTTCATTTTTTTCTTTCCTCCTATGTTAGCGCAATCATTTTTGACCTCGCTGACTACCAAACTATTACAAGAGAGAATAGACATTAGCCTATAGTTAAATTTACCCAAAATTCAGAATACACAAGGTAATCCTATCCTTGTTTTTAAGGATAATAGAGTAGAAAAAACATCTTTTATGTAGTTTCACAGATGCAAATATACGGACCAGTTATCCACCAAACAAATAACTTATACTTATATTCCCCCAATCTCAATAAAGTTGTACATACAATCAGTAAACCGCTTACATACATTATTATGTAAGCTATTCACTTATTAAACAATACTATAAATTCATAAATTTCACAATAGCAGAAATAAACTTGTCGAACAACTTCTAGGAGTTCACCAACAAACATGAACGTACAAGTTAAACAAGACCAGAGGCACAAAACCAGAGGGACGGTTCTCTTGGTCCACTTTAGGCAATAAGTGGGCCAAGAGAACCGTCCCTCTGGGCTTCCTCTAGGTTTTAGACTTACTTCACTAGTTTTTCATAAAAATTTAGTCTATTTTGTGCGTTCTCTTTTATGATTATATCTACACCGCTGTCGACGAATTTTTCTACGTTTTCACCATTTATCACTTTCATGGCTGTTTCAACGCTTAAGTATCCCATATCATATGGGTTTTGGGCCATGGTTCCAGGAATGGTTTCATCTGCAATAAATTCTAGCATTTCGGTAAGACCATCCGGTCCAATGACAGGGATTGAGAGTCCCTCTTTCACTAATTCCTTAATAACCGGCAGCGCAATCGTGTCATTTGTGGTCACCACACCCTTAATATCAGGCTGGTCACGCAAAAGGTTTGCTATCACCCCTTGAATTTTCTTAGAATCATCCGGTACCCCTGATTTTTCATATGAAATGGTGATTCCAGCATTCTGTAAAGAAATTTTAGCTCCCTTAATCCGCTCCTCAAAAACAGAGAAAGATAGATTACCTCCAATGATGGCAATCTTATCCCCTGGCTGCAGCTGTGAGGCTAAAAAGGCTCCTGCCTTTTTACCTAAATCCAGATTATCTGTTCCTATATACGCTGTTTTGTTCTTTAAAGGAATGTCGGTATCCACCAGCAAAACTGGTACATCCGTAAACGTTTCTAAAGCTGGGCTTACAGATGTACTAATCGGTGCGGTGACAATCACATCAGGTTTTTCCTGATAGATCATCTTTAATAAATCTGCCTGTTCTTGATCTGTTGCTTGACTAGGAACCAACACACGTCCATCAATGTCAAAGTCTTTAAACCCTTTTTCTATACCGGCTTTCATAATTCTCCAGTATTCTGAGTTTCCTTCTTTTAACACCACAACCACTGTCGGCTTTTTATCAGCATAGGTTAGTGATATAAAACCTAGAACAAAGACAGTAATGATAGCAGCCATAACCACCATCATTTTCCCTTTTTTAAACAAGGCATCCTTCCCCCTTTCTCACTATTAAGAATGAACTTACGTGTTGATTAAGCTGGGAATGAGCTGAAATTGGATAGAGAATGTGGAACCTGCATCACTCGTATCAATTTCAATTTGGGCATCATGCCTTTTGGCTACACTGTAACAAATGGCTAACCCCAAACCTGTTCCTGTTTCCTTTGTTGTAAAGAAAGGTGTCCCTACTTTTGATAATACTTCTGGGCTGATTCCCTGACCTTGGTCTTTTATTTGAAGAAGTACGGTTTCATTCTCTTTATAGGTTTTAATCGTCAAAACCCCATTAGAATTCATGGCATCCAACCCATTTAAGGCAATATTCAAGATGAGCTGGCGAATTTCTTTTTCATCCAGTGAGATATCAGGGCATTCTTCCAATTCAAGCTTAAGCTGTTTATTTGAACGTAATGCTTCTGCTTGAATCAGAGGAAAAAGAGCTTCAATAATCGCGTTCAAACTTTGCTTCTTTTTGACACTGATTTTATTTTTTGCTAGATTCAGAAATTCTGTAATGATAGAGTTTGCTCTGTTCAATTCCTCTAGCATTAAATCAATGATATCCGTCGATAACTTATCGACTTTATTCCTGGTTAATTGTAAAAACCCTTGAACCGTTGTCATCGGATTTCTGATTTCATGGGCAATACCGGCTGCCATCTCACCGATTAAATTTAAGCGGTCTAAACGGTACATTTCATTTTCCAGGTGTACCCTGTCCGTAATATCTGTCAATACAATCAACAAACATGGTTCGGAATCGATATCAATCAATTCAGTCGATAATAAACCTGATCGAACTTCTCCGTTTTTCGTCTCATACCTAATTTTCTTGTTTCTACTCTTCTTAGTAAAATCAATAACCATCTCCGTTGCATCATCCATAAAATTCATACGATTTATTTTTTGATTGATTAATTCTTCAGCACTATAACCGATATAGGTTGTCCAACTGGTATTGACTTCAATAAAGGTTAGATCTTTTTGTGATAAAATCGCCAATAAACAAGGGCTGGATTCAAAGATCTTTCGAGACCTTTCTTGGGAACGGACCAGATGGTCGGCAATTTTTTTTCGTTCTTCTATTTCTTTTTGCAATTCCTTATTTGACTTGGTCAGTTCACGTGTCCGCTCATTCACAAGATGTTCTAAATTATGAAATCTTTGTTTTTTCGCTTCTTCTATTTGCTTTCGTTCTGTTACATCACGTATGGTACAAACAAATATCTGTTCATCCTCAATGATGGTTGAGGCAATTAACAGATCCGCATTGAAGCAGCTTTTATCCTTTTTACAAGCAATTACTTCAATAATTTTTCCTGCCGATTGTTTCATCGATGAAAGGAACGTGGATGAATCAGCTAACACTTCAGTCTCCCATTGCGGAAAAAGCTTCAGAACGTGTCTATCCACCAATTCCTTTACCTGATAGCCAAACATGCTGTGGACAGCCGGATTTACGGAAAGAATACACCCTTGATTATCAAACGTGACGATCGTATCGGTGATTGTTTCACTTATGGCTTTTGATAATGCCTCTGTGCGACGTAAATTCAGGGTGGTTCTGTCCAGCCTTTTGTTAACCTTATTTAGCTCAAGCAAATGTCCTAAATCTGTTTGAATGATATTTTCTTGATGATTCTGATGGATTTTGACAAACTGTTCAATTTTCTTTTTCAAGGTTTCCGGCTGAAAGGGTTTAAAAATATAATCGATCGCCCCAACTGAGTATCCTTGATGAACATGTTCCATTTCTTGACTAATGGCTGTAATAAAGATAATAGGGATATTTTTTGTTCTTTCTCTCGCCTTTATCAGCTTGGCCGTTTCGAAGCCATTCAGCCCCGGCATTTGAACGTCTAGTAAAATCACCGCAAAATCATGTTTAAGCATACATTTTAAGGCTTCTTTTCCTGAATGAGCACTAATTAGATTGTAGCTTGGTGAAGTGAGTACTGCTTCTAATGCAAGAAGGTTTTCTGGATGATCATCCACCATTAGAATATTCACTTTTTGAGCAGATGTATTATTTAACTTTTCTGTAGATTCTTTCGGGTCCATCAAATTCTCCATAACAGTCTTCATAACGTGTAAATTTTACCCCCTCTCTTTTTCCTAGGCCAAGAAAACCTGTGGTGCTTAGGCTCTCGTATAGTAATTGATGAACATCATTTTGCAGGTTCTTATTAAAATAAATGAGTACATTTCGGCAAATGATCATATCAAACTCGTTAAAAGAATGATCGGTAACAACATTATGCTGGGCAAAGACCATATTTTTCTGCAGAAAGGGATGGAAACAAACCTTGTCGTCAATAGCTTTGTAATATTCAGAAAAGGCACGTTTCCCTCCGGCTTCAATATAGTTTTTGGTATAGAGCTTCATTCCTTCTAACGGAAAGGTACCCTGTTTAGCTCTTTCAAGGATATTCTTATTAATATCGGTGGCATAGATCCTCGTTTTATCAAAGATCCCTTCTTCATGCAGAAGTATAGCCATGGAATATACTTCCTCACCGGAAGAACAACCCACATGCCAAATTTTAATCAACGGATATTTCTTTAATAAAGGGACCACATTCGTTCGGATACTCTTAAAAAAGGATGGATCCCGAAACATCTCCGTCACATTGATTGAGAAATCGGAAAGTAACCTTGCCATCACACTAGGTTCACGAAGGATTTTTTCCTGGAGTGCAGATATACTTGATAGTCTCTCAATCTGAACGCGATGGTTAATCCTCCGTTGAATGAATGGGAGGGCATAATTTCTAAAATCATACCCATAATATCGAAACATAGCCTCTAGTAATAAATCGATTTCGATTCTCTCAATTTCTTCATCCTGTACCAACTTACCAGATTCATGTGATTTTACCTGTGCGATTTTTTACCCCTCCTTCGTGAACAGCCAAACTTGCATTAATGAAAACAACTGATCCAAGTTAATCGGCTTACTAATATAATCAGTTGCACCTGCCTCCAGGCATTCTTCCTTACTGTGTTTCATTGCCTTTGCTGTAAGGGCGATGATTGGTATGGTCTCAAAAATGCTTATCTTTCGAATATGTTGAATGGCCTCAAACCCATCCATTTCCGGCATCATAATATCCATTAAAATCAGGTCGGTATCAGAATGCTCTTTTAGCACCTCCAACGCTTCTCTGCCGTTTTCGGCCACCAAAATCTCCATATCATGATTTTCGAGTGCAATGGTTAAGGCATATACGTTACGGATATCATCATCGACAATAAGGACCTTCTTATGTTTCAGGATTGACTTCCCATGTGTAAGCATGTGGTCTTCCATGACAACCTGATGTGAATTCGTATGCACTAAATAGTTCTCTTCCAAACTGACCGCTGCTTCCGTCCGAGCACCTGCTATTTTGACCATTTTGTTATTGATTTGACGATTTGGCAAATAGAGCGTAAATGTACTTCCCTTCCCAATTTCACTTGAGACTTCTATAAACCCGCCTAGTAACTGAGCAATCTCCCGGCTGATGGATAAGCCTAATCCCGTTCCGCCATATTGGCGGCTTGTCGTTCCATCTGCTTGTTTAAAAGCATCAAAAATCGTTTCATGTTTTGCTTCTTCGATGCCAATGCCTGTATCAATCACGGAAAAAGCGAGCATCATTTCCATTCGTGGTTCTTCGCCCCTATTCAGGGGACTATTTTTCATAGCTTCAGAGATTTGTAATGAGACATGGCCGCTTTCCGTAAATTTAAATGCATTGGATAGTAGATTTTTAAGGATTTGCTGCAGTCGCTGCTCATCCGTATAGAACATCATCGGTAACTCACTATCCATGTCAATCGAGAAATCTACTTTCTTCTGACTTGCCACTGGCGAAAATTGACGATAGATAAAATCTCTTAACTGATTTAACTCTACTTCCTTAGAAATTACATCTAGTTTACCAGACTCTACTTTGGCCAAATCTAATATATCATTGATTAAATTCAATAAATCATTGCCGGACGAGTGAATGGTTTTAATGTATTCCTGCTGTTTGGCAGTCAGATTCCCTTCTCCATTTTCAGAGAGAATCTGTGCTAGAATGAGCAAACTGTTTAATGGAGTTCTTAGTTCATGAGACATATTAGCTAGAAACTCGGATTTATATTTAGAACTTAGCTCCAGCTGCTGAGCTTTTTCTTCCAGTGCCGCACTGACCTCCTGAATTTCAAAGTTCTTTTGTTTAGATGCTTCATACTGTTCCTCTAGTTTTTCATTTGTCGTCCTTAGCTCCTCTTGCTGCATCTGAAGCTCCTCTGATTGTGCTTGCAGTTCTTCTGTCAAGGCTTGTGATTCTTGTAATAATTGTTCTACCTTCATGTGGTTGATAATACTATTGATTTTTATCCCTAAATTATTATTTACTTCTTCAAGCAGCTTTATATGTAAGGGAGTCAACGTCGCAAAAGAGGCAATTTCAATCACTGCTAGTACTTGTTCTTCAAATAATACGGGTAAAATCATAATCGTTTTCGGAGGAGCTTCTCCTAAACCTGAACCAATTTTTAGATAATCGGCGGGAACTTGGTTTAAATGAATGGGACGCTTTAACTGTGCACATTGCCCAATTAATCCCTCACCTAAAAGGAATTGCTTACGTTCTTGTTCACCAGGCATAGATGCAAAGGAAGACATTCTAGTTAAATACTGTTCACTTTTTTTCACTTCCTTTAAATAGAAAACACCATAGCTCGCCCCTACCATTGGTACTAGCTTTGTGATTAACATATCTGCTAGTGTCTGCACACTTTCCACTTCGGGATAAAGTGTTGCTATTTCAGCAATATTTGTATTCAGCCAGCTTTGCTCCTCTGCTTCTTCTTTTAATTGCTTCTCGTTTTTGCTATGTTTCTCCAGGGCACGTGCCATTTTATTATAGACCTGAGCGATTTCACTCAGTTCACCTTTTGAAATGATTTCAATCCGTGGCAGGGTGTCAAAATCACTGGCCGTTGCCTGTTTCATCACTTCTGTTACCTTGTTAAGGTTGTTGCTCGTGCTTTTTATGATCCAGATCGCAAAACCTATACCGATGAATAAACCAATCACAAGGTAGATATAGATATTTTCAACTGCCCAATTATAGGTATCTCTTGAACGTAACAGTTCATTTTTCATTCCTTGTTCTTGTAAACCATGCAGCAGTTCTGCCATTTGAGCCATTCTTTGACTGAATAGATCAAAGTCAGCCATTAAATCAACCGTAAGTTCAGCGTTAGGATTAAGGTTTCTTTCCATTAACGCCTGCTGCCCCATATTTTGATAAGATCCATGTAAGATTCTAAGTTTACCAATGAGTTCCTGAGATTTCTCTTGGTGATCCTTTTTCTCCAGTGCATCTATCGCAACTTGTAAATTTGAATTTGAATTTTCCCATACATTCAACAAATCTGGATTAACCTGTTCGCCCCGATCTTTTAGTATGGTCATTAATACGTTTGACATGGTTGAAGTTTCTTCTTTAATCCTGGAAGCAATTTCGATTCTCTCATTGATGTCATTAATTACCACGTTCATTTTTACTGTTGATTGTTCAAGCATGTTCATCAATACTATAACGATAATTGTAATGAATAAAAGCAATGATCCTATGCTCGCATAGAGCTTTGTTCTAAATCTCATAAAACCTCCTAATTTGTCGTTACTTTCAATTATATTGATATATTCTGATATACTAGTTATAATTTTCTCAATTTTAATCATACTTTATATTCATTACTAACGTCCATATGATATTTTAGTAAGTTCAACGTTATCCTTGGTAAACCTAACACCACTTATGATTTAACATAAAAAAGACCTTCAACATTTAACGTTGAAAGTCTTGATTATTATGAAGCATTTTTCCATAAATAGGATTATATCAAATAGAATAGATTATGAAGCTTTTTTAATATTTTCTACTTCAGCTGGAGGGTTAAATTGGCCTTCCCATTTAGCGACAACAATCGCCGCCAATGAATTTCCTACCACGTTAACCGCAGTACGGCCCATATCTAAAATACGGTCAATACCAGCAATAAAGGCTAAACCTTCAGCAGGTAAACCAATGGTACTAAATGTAGCTAGAAGCACCACAAAAGATACACCAGGTACTCCTGCCATGCCTTTAGATGTTACCATTAAGACTAGCATTAATGTAATTTGCTGTACAATACTTAATTCAATACCATACATTTGGGCGATAAATAAGGATGCAATTGCTTGATATAAAACAGATCCATCCAAATTAAAGGAGTAACCTGTTGGAATGACGAAAGATGCAATGTGTTTTGGACTTCCTGCTTGCTCCATTTTGTCCATAATTTTCGGAAGTACGGTTTCCGAACTTGCAGTTGAAAAAGCTAAGATTAACTCTTCTTTGATCATCTTTAATAATTTAAAGATATTTAAACCAACAATTTTACCCATCAAACCTAAAACAACAATAACAAAGAAAATCATGGTTCCATAAACCGTAAGAGCTAACTTACCTAATGGAAGAAGTGATGCAAAACCATATTTAGAAATCGTTACACCGATTAATGCAAAAACACCGATTGGAGCATATTTCATAAATAAGTTGGTCACATAAAACATGGCACTAGCCACACCTTCAAAGACACGCAAAACCGGTTTTCCTTTTTCTCCAATGGCTGCAATTCCAAGTCCGAATACAACGGCAAAGAAAATAATTGCCAGCATATCGCCTTCTACCATGGCTTGAACCGGATTGGTTGGAACAATATGAAGTAGTGTATCAGTAATTGATTTACCTTCTTGTTCTTCTGATGTGTGTACGTAGCCTGAAATATCTGTTTGCTCTAGCTTTTCCATATTTAGTCCCGCACCAGGCTGGAATATATTAGCGGAAACAAGTCCGACTGCAATTGCAATTAATGTCATTCCAATAAAATAAGTCAGTGATTTTGCACCTAACTTACCAACAGATTTTAGATCACCAACACCTGCTATGGCCACGATAATACTAGAAAGGACAATTGGCACTACAATCATTTTAATTAAGCGGATAAACAGATCTCCAAATGGCTGTAAGACACTTTGTGCACTTTCACTTCCATAGAAAATCCCACCGACAACTATCCCTAATACAAGACCGATAAAAATTTGAAGTGCTAAACTGGATTTGATTTTTTTCATCACATACCCTACCTTCTTGTTGATTTTTTTAAAAATAAACGACTTTCTGAGGTAAGGGAAACAAATAGATACGATATATAACACAAATAACCGGCTAAAGCCGAAATACTATTCTATCATACTGTTTCCACTCCATTGCTTACGAGGTTAGCTTTCAGGTTAGGACTATAGGAAACATTAAGCCCCTTCATTTTAGGAATTCACCAATAGCGGAAATATCCGCAATCATACAGTGGGTCCCCCGCTCTTAAAATAAGATTCAGCAAAATAAATTCTAGCATAAAACTACTATACTAGTAAATTTTTTAATATTTTCAGACTATGGTCTAGGAGCCATGGGGACGGTTCTTGTGGTATTTTTTACAAGTTGGTTTTATCATAATCTGACCATCAGAACCGTCCCTCTGGATGCACCTCTGGATGCACATAAAAAAACTCACAAACATTTTTGTGAGTTTTATACTTTTTTTAGTTGGGAGTTATTTTGAATGGCCGCTGCATTTTCACTTAGAAGCTTGGTCAACTTCTTTTTGGTTCCTTCTGAGGTAACGATACAACTGATTGGAAAGACTTTTGTCTTAACTTTCAATTCATATCCGTTGTTGACCTCTTTGGAGTAGCCATAAAATTTATGGTTTGGATTAATGGGGATAAACTCAAAGGATTTTATACTTTTCCACTTAACAAACTGACTTCCGCTCAGCAGGCCTCCATCCACGCTGGCAAATACATTTAATAGGTTATGTGAATAGATCAAGGGAAGGAATAACAACAAGTAAAATGACCATTCAATATTTTTATTCACTGTTCCGATTATAAGCATTGCCATTAAGTAAATTAACATTAAAAAGTATACGATTATACCAACTTTATGTTTAGAAAGGGTCGGTTCAACAACTGCTTTCTGAGGGTATTTCCGAATGGTCAACATTTCCTCTTTCGTTGATGGCAGAACTATCTTTTGGTTCATTTTTATTAAGAGCTGAACAAACTTAGAGCAATGGTACACAATTACTATTAATAAGGTAACACTAAGCAATAATTTCATCTAATCCCCCCGAGCGATAGAAGAGCTATTATTACTATCTACGAATCAAAGCGGATTAGGTTTCATTTTTTATCTTTATAATAGTATTAATTACAGAAACATAAAAAACTCACTACGCAATGCAGTGAGTTATATCCTTTATTCAAACGATTTTCGATTTAACGATTTGATGTGTCTATGTTATAGTGTTCAGCTAACACCCCGCCCTGCCCTCACTAAACCATATTAAGAAGTTATGGGAGCTATATGCTTATTGATAAAAGCAATCGTGGCACTTACAACGGACGCAGGATCTTCTTTATAGATCATATGACCAACACCTTTTATCCTTTGGGTTTCGATAACCTGATTCATTCTTTGAATGAGAGATAATTCTTCCTCCCGAATCGTATCCCCAAACTCTGCAGCAAGTAAACAAACAGGATTAGATACGTTCTTCAAATGAGCATGAAAAGGTTCTTTCAATAGTGATTCATACGATTCGATAATAGCTGCTTCCGACACATTGCGATATTCCTCTGCTCGTTGTTGGACCTGCTCCTCAGTGAATTCAGGCGGAAGGTAGGAACGAAAAAGGCCAATTTGTCCTTCTTCAACCGCTTGCTTTTGCTTTAGGAACATTTCCTCTAAGGGGTTAGGATATACCTCTCGCTGGCCAGGTCCATTAATCGGGGGATCAATCAAAACCAATCCGGAAACAAGCTTAGGATACTCACTGGCAAAGGCCGCTGCGATCCTTGCTCCCATTGAATGGCCAACGAGAATCGGGGCAACCGGATTCGATACTAGATAATTAATAACTAACAACAAATCGTCCACATAATTTTTCAGTTTATATCCTTGATCCGGCCAGCTTGATGTTCCACGTCCGCGTACATCCATAGAAATACAGTAGTATTCATCTGGTATTTGTTTCATTAACTGAGCAAATGAATAGCAATAGCTAGTGATCCCCGGAAGTAGAATCAAGGGAATACCTTTTTTATCACCTTTGGCTAATAAGTGGATGTTCACATCCATACCTTTTAAATAAATATCTTCAAATGGACTATCCTTTATAAACGAATTCAAAGCAGTCTCTCCTTTACCTTTTACTAACCTAAGGAAGTATCTACTGTCCTATCCTCTAAACCACTGATTCCTGTTCATGCTGCCCTAAATAAATTGATTGGATTTGCTGATCATTTCTTAAGACTTCGCATTCACCGGATAAGACACATTTTCCTAGTTCTACGACATACGCCCGATCAGAAACATCCAATGCAAGCTCCGCGTTTTGTTCAATGAGCAGTATCGTCATACCAGACTTGCGAAGTGCAATAATAGAATCAAAGATCATATCGATGATTTGCGGCGCTAAGCCTAGGGATGGTTCATCGAGCATTAGAAGTTTCGGTTCTCCAATCATTGCACGGCCAATCGCCAGCATTTGCTGTTCCCCGCCGCTCAAGCTGCCTCCTAGTTGTTTGCGACGCTCTTTCAAACGTGGAAAGATGCTATAGATTTCTTCCAGTCTAGCTTTGCTTATTTTCCCCTTGAGAAAACCTCCAATTTTCAAATTCTCTTCTACTGTTAAGGTTGGAAAAATTCTTCTTCCTTCCGGTACCTGAATAATTCCTTTTGATACAATTTTATGAGCGGGAAGCTGGCTTATATCCTCCCCGTTAAACTGAATTGTTCCTTGCTTCTGTTTAATAATTCCGCTAATCGACATCAAAGTGGTGGACTTCCCTGCCCCATTGTTTCCAATGAGACAGACAATTTCCCCTTCATTCACTGTAAAGCTTATATCTTCAAGTGCCTGCGCATTTCCGTAAAAAGCTTGGAGATGTTCAACATTAAGCATGCTTTTTATCTCTCCTTCCCAAATAGGCTTGAATAACTTCAGGATCATTAACTACAGCTTGAGGCAATCCATCCGCAATTTTCTTTCCGAAGTTAAGGACGGCCATATGGTCGCAAATCTTGGATAATAGATTCAAGTCATGTTCTACAATGAAAATTGTAATACCAAATTCATTACGCAAGCGGATGATCAAGTCTTTTAAATTTTCCCTCTCTTTTAGGTTAAGGCCAGCTGCAGGTTCATCCAAAAACAGAACCTTAGGCTGGGATGCCAGTGCCCTTGCAATTTCAACCAAACGGCGATGTCCATATGAGAGATTGGCACATAAATCGAACGCTTTATCTTCCAACCCCACAAGATTTACTATACTCATGGCAATGCTATATGCTTTCTGCTCTTCAATGTGGTACTCCTTATTTTGCAAAATAGCCATCCCGATATCATTCTTAAGTATCGTCGATGTTCCAACCATAACGTTTTCTACTACCGTCATACTGTTAAAGAGTTTGCTAGTTTGAAAGGTTCGCACCATTCCTTTGGCTCCAACGTAATACATCGGCTTGCCGCTAATGTCTTCGTCCAAGAAAGTAACCTTTCCTATTGTCGGCTTCTCTAAGCCCGTTATGGTATTGATAAAGGTTGTTTTCCCAGCCCCATTCGGGCCAATCAAACCGAAGACCTGACCTTGCTTTACTTCCAAGTCAACATTATCAAGGGCTACAACACCCCCAAATTGTTTTGTAACATGATCCATTTTCAAAATGGTCTGGTTCGTATCCTTGGATTGGGATAAATACTTTTTTAAGCTCAGATTTATTTTGGTGTACTTAATAAGGGTTTCCTTTGTCTGTTTTTGAAATTTCTTAACCAAACCATATAGTCCGTTTGGCCAAAAAATCATCATTACTACGATAAACAATCCATAAAATATTGGTCGATAAAGCGGAATTTCTTTCAACACTTCATTTAAGAAGGTAATCCCAAATCCTCCAAACAAGGCTCCAACAAATGATCCCAGTCCCCCTAACACTACCATTAGGATAACCGTAATGGATTCATGAAAGGAAAACGGTTCTGGACTGACGAAAGCATACATATGTACCATGACACTTCCTGCTAAACCTGCCCAGAAACATCCTAAAATGAACCCTTTTATTTTTGTTAACCCGATATTGATTCCAAGTGAAGAAGCGGCCAACTGGTTATCGCGAATGGCACGAAAATTACGGCCGAGTCTTCCCTCAGTTAACCGGATCATAAATAGATACTGAACGATGAGTACTATGGAAGCTAAAATGAAAAATTCCTTCTTCGAATCAACAACCCAGCCGAAAATATTCGGAAATGGAATACCCGGAAGTCCATTCCATCCCCCCGTGAGGTTTCCACCATTGGCAAAAACAATGGTCAAAATAAGATTGAACGCTAAGGTGGACATTGCAAAATAGATTTCACCCAGCTTGGCCATCGGTGATAGAATGAGCGATACGATTGCTGCCACTACCCCTGCCATCAAAAAAGCGAGGACAAAATTCCAATCATAATGATAGGTCAGTATAGCTGAGGTATATGCACCGATTCCAAAAAAACCAGCATGCGCCATGCTTACCTGGCCGGCATATCCAAAAATCAACTGCAAAGAAACTGCCAGTATCGTATAGATTACTGCTTGAGAAAGTAAAGATAGCATATAATTCGATTGTACAAAGAGTGCGATGACTAATAAAATACCCAGAGCACCGATCAATGTGCCATATTTCTTTAATACGGATTGATTCATCATGCAGTATCCCTCCGTTGTTTAATTCCTAATATACCAGTAGGTCGGAATAACATAACTGCGATTAATATCCCATATAAAATTAAATCCCGAAACTGCGAACTGACCATGGTCCCGCCAAATGCTTCAATCAGGCCTAGCAAAATCCCTCCAATTACTGCACCCGTCACATTGCCAAATCCTCCAACAACAGCGGCAGCAAAAGCTTTGACCCCAATTGTTCCCATATCATATGAAGCATAATAAATGGGACCAAGCAACACACCAGCTATTCCTGTCAATCCTCCAGCGATTAAAAAGATTATTGCGATGTACTTATGGTTATTGACACCTAGCAATTGAGACATAATTCGATCATCTGCAATGGCACGCATCGCTTGACCAAGACGCGTAAATCGGAAAAAGACCTGGAAGACTATCATGATCGCAAAACTTAATAGAATAATCAGAAAACTCATTCCGGAGATTTGTGTTACACCCAAGTTAACTTGACCCTGTGAAATGTTGTTTGGGAAGCTTAAAGGCTCAGCCCCCCATAACAGGGCACCTATTTGGGGCAAACTGATTAGAATTGCAATGCTGGCAATCAGGACGTGAACGTCCTGACCACCTCGCTTTTGGATAGGATGGAAAACTAAAGTATTGGCTAAGTAACCAACAGTACCTGCAATTACCATAGCGATAATAATCGACAAATAATAATTTGTCGTCAAAGTGCTGATAACTGAATAGCCAACTAGGCCACCAACCATAACAAACTCGCCGGTCCCAATATTTAGCACTCCAGAAGAGCGAAAAATCAAACTATAAGACATAGCGATCAAACTATAAATACAGCCAACGGCTAGTCCACTTACTAATATATCTAAGTACACGATATCCCCCCTTAATAGGAACCAGGTTCTAGTGTCTTCTCCAATTTTAAGGATCCATTATCCCACTTGATAATATAAATAGGCTTGGTAGATGATCCATCAGAATTAAAGCTTGTAACACCTGATGCTCCAACATAGTCTTTGATTTTCAACAATTCTTTTTGAACCTTAGCTGTGTCTAAGCTATCTGCTTTTTCAATTGCTGACTTCAGGATATAGACAGCATCGTATCCATGGACCTGATATACGTTTGGTTCCAAATTAAATTTTGACTTCCAAGCTTCAATAAAGTTTTTTGTTTCATCCCCAATGGTTTCACTAGAAATATAGGCAGAAGATACATAGGTATTATTCGATGCATCCCCGGATATCTCAAAATACTGAGGGTTAGAAATTGGATTCGTTGCAAAAATCGGCTTGTCATATCCAATTGCTCTGGCCTGCTTGGCGATTAGACCGCTATCCGCTGCATACCCAGTGGCAAAAATTGCAGCATTTGGATAATCGTTGATACCCTCACTAATATAAGAATTAAAATCCTTTGCATCTATTGGGTATTTATATTCCTTGACAATCTTGCCGCCATTTTTCTCATACTTTTCTTTGAAAGCCTTTAATACACTTGTTCCATAGGTATCATCCCGCACAAAGGCAATCACTTCTTTAACTCCCATTTCTTTAGCCGCATAAAAAGCAGATGACCAGCCAAACTGGTTATTGTTAGCTAAATTCACAAAAAAGCGAGGATCTTTTGAGACAACCTTTGGGTCAGATGCAATAGGCGATACAGCAATCATGTTATTTTGTTTGACCTTAGCTACCTGAGATAATGCTACAGCACTGCTCGATCCACTAATGACATACTGAATTTCTTCATTTGCAAATTTATCAATGGCTTGCTGCCCTTTAAATGGATTTCCTTCATCGTCTTCCTTCACGAGTTTTACTGTCTTTCCGTTAATTCCGCCATTCTCGTTAACCTCTTTGATTGCATACTCTACTGCTTCAAATGTTGGAATTCCAAACGCTGCTGTAGGACCACTAAGTCCGCCTACATAAGCAATTGTCATTGTACTTTCTGCTTCCCCAGAGGTGGAACCATTGCTTGAGCACCCTGTAATAACCAAAAGTATCGCTAAACAGACAATAATGGACTTAAGTTTTAACATCAATACGCCTCCTTTTTCATTTTAAGCAGTATTACCTTTCTATATCAGAGAATAGCCAGTCATTAGAGGTAAACAACAACCAGAGTATTTTTTCATTTTGGCGTTAATCGTTCCTTATACTTGAGCCTTAGATGTCCCAAAACGCTGACGACATGAAGTCGCATCATATTCATATACCCACTCAGCACTAATACCAACAGCATTAGGATTTTGGGTCTGCCTTTCCCGTAATTCTAGATCACGCTTGCGCTGCTCCTCAGGAGAATCCAGATGATAGGTACGACCTCTTTCACGTGCTTGAAGTTGCACATCCCTTGTTCGATTGCGGCGCTCTTTTTCATACGCTTCTAATGCCATGGCTACGTCCCCTTCGAAATGATCTAGTGCTTCAGAAAGGACATAAGCATCTTCTATAGCCATAGCAGCACCTTGAGATAAGTACGGAAGCATAGGATGTGCAGCGTCACCCAGGAGTGTCGCATTCCCTTTGGACCACTTCTCCATAGGATCACGGTCATACAATCCCCACTTAAAAACCTGTGAATTATCTGTACGTTCGAAAAGACTTATCAAATCAGAGTGCCAACCATCATACGCTTCTAATAGTTCCTTAGTTGAACTTGGCTCAGTCCATGATTCTTTCACCCACTCATTTGTTTCTTTGCAAGCAACAATATTTACTGCCTTACCACCCTTGACGTAGTAGGTTACCACGTGTGCTTTTGGACCAAACCAGAATGATGCTGCTGGCTGAACGAAAGGCAAGGGATGCTTGTCGACCGGAACAAGCGCACGCCAACACATGTGACCAGTAAACGTCGGATCATCATTGCCCCACAATGCTCCCCTGACAGCAGAACGTATTCCGTCAGCGCCTACAATCAGGTCAGCCTCGAACTCTTCTCCATTATCAAAAACAGCAACTGCCTTTTCACCTTTTTGTATTACATCTACACATTTGACATTGTAAGTAATGCACTCTTCTGGTAACTCTTCTGCTAAGATACTGTGTAGATCAGCTCGGTGCAAATGATAGTACGCTGCACCAAAAAGTCTATCAAATGTACCCTTTAAGGGAGTACGAAATAATTCCTCACCTGTCTCCCAACCACGACCCACCATCGCTTCTGGCAAGAAACCAACTCTATCAATCTCGTTATCTAGGCCTAGTGAGTTCAATACCTTGACAGCATTAGGAGTCATTTGGATTCCAGCGCCAACCTCCCTGAATTCCGAAGCTTGTTCAAACAATTGAAAAGAAATACCACGCTGCCTCAAAGCTCGAGCCAAAGCTATCCCGCCAATACCACCACCGACAATACCCACAACCAAAGACTTCTTCATTCTTTAAATCACCCCAATATTATTTTTATAAAGGAAAAAGTAACAAATCCCTTTACAACAGTGCTTTTTCACAGTTTTAAACTTTAATATTACCAGATAATAAACCCCCGGCATTTGGTACAATTGGATCCAACTCAAGCGATTTGAGAATCTGGTATACCGTTGCAGTAGCTGCAGAAAGTACAGGCAGCCCTATTTTATTCTGAACCGGCTGGATTGCCGGTAAGGACGGCATTTGAACACAGGCGGATAGGACCACTGCCTCCGCTTGGCTCACATCTAAATTGTCAACAATATCAATAAGCCTCATAGGATCGAGTTTCCCCACTTCCAGATTATCCGGAACCTCTAAACTTATTGAATCCGTCACTTCGATTCCTGCATCGTTCAAATACTCAATGACCATATTCGTTAAAGGCTTCATATAAGGAGTAATGATTGCGACTTTCTTCACTCCCAGCTCCTTGATTCCTGCTACTAGAGCGCCAGCACTGCTAATAACAGGAGAAGCTCCTCCATTTTCTGCTACTACTTCTGACAACCGGCTCTCAGAAGACACATGATAGTTACACCCTTGGGCCATGATGGCCACTAAACAGGCATAAGCCAGAACATCGCAGCGAGCATCAGACAATTCCAAAGCACAACGATCACTGTCACTATCCATTTTCTTCAATTCTTCTTTTGTTACATGCATCATTCTCATCCGGCTGGAGTGAAAGGTAAAGGAACAATCATCTTTAAGTTGTGATCTTTGCTGCAACATGGCTGGAATTTCGGTCTCCATGGTTGTATTTGAACTAGGAACAATTAAACCAACTCGGTAATTCTTTTTCATGTGTAGCCTCCTATTAATCTTTAAAATAATTACTTTACAAATTTATATAATTAAGCGTGCTGTGGTTTTACAGGTTTCATCTCGTCTATAACAATATCACCATCTTTAACGATTAGCTTACCATCAAGGTATAATGTACAATTTTTCATTGGTAAATCAAGATGACATGGGGTATCATTATTTCCGCCTAATTCAGAGTTGGGCCCTAAAGAGAATAAGACATTTCCATAAAAAGCACGCCCATCCATTCCAAATACTTGATCATCAAACGCCAAACTGTGCCATTGAGCTCTTTCGTTCAGCCCCCATCCGATGTGTGATATTGCGTAAGCGCGTGGATCATTAAAGCTTTCTATATACTCCTTCATCAGCATGGCATCAAATCCGCCTTCAATCTTTGTTACAAAACCATCTTTAATGGTTAACTCAATTGGATCTTGTAAATATCTGTTAAAAGGGAAGAAGATATCACCTTTATCCATAACAACAATTCCATCAACTCCACCATCGTTGGACGTTGCTGCAGCAAAACAGCTTGGCAGGTGATCCCATCTTCCTGGCTCATCCGCATATCCATATTCGGTAAGGATTGGGTATTGTCCTAATTGGTATTTCACATCTGTTCCTGCCTTATTGGTTACCCTTAGTTCTTTTGCGTTTCTTAATAGTTCGGTTGCATATAGTACTCTCTCTTTATCGGATTCTTTTGGGAACATTCTTTTGATCACATCAAATGGTTCAACAACCAGCAAGATTCTAACACCTGCATCTTGAAGTTCTAACTGTTCTTTAGAAAATAAAAGGAGAACTAAGTCAATAACAAGATCCGCCTTTTTTAAACATTCCACAGCAACTCGATTATCAGTCAATGGGGTTATTCCAAAAGTATCTTTACTTGCATTTTTGACTGGTGGAAGTTTCAATTCAAAGGCGTTCGCTCCGATTTGTGAAGCTGCCGTTAAAAACGCTTTCGCATAATCGGCCCTAATCTCTCCAGAGGTTAATACAGCCATTGTTTCAGTCGGCTTTAATTTACATAATGCGAGCTCTTTTTTGAACAAGGAAACCATTTCATCTAATTCAACTGTCATTAATAAACACCTCTTTGATTTATTTAATAAGTTTTTCAATAAATGAAACAACAAATCCTTTAAATTAACAAATTATTCACTTAATTATTTTTTTAGAGAATCCAATGTATATTTTGTTGAAACGGCTGTTACTACTTCATCCGTATTTAATACATCTGCATATTTCTGGCGTAAATCAAAAAGACTTTGCTCATGGGATGCTACTGAACGATCACCCACAGCATCTTCAACCACGATTGGTCTATACCCTAATTGCAACGCGTCAACAGCGGTCGCACGAACGCAGCCACAAGTCGTACATCCTACGATAATAACGGTATCAATATGATTTGCATTGAGGCGTGCAATAAGATCAGTCCCAAAAAAAGCAGAGGCATATTTCTTTACAATTAACCCGTCTCCATAACGAAAATCTAATCTTTCATCAACATTTACCGCATCAGTACCGGTTTTTAATGTCTTCAAACCCTCCATCTTTTGGTACCAAATTCCAGAATCAGCAAGGGAATCATCATCGTAAGCAATAGTAGTAAAGAAGACTGGAAGTTCCATTTGGTGTAAAGTTTTTAAAAGCTTATTAACATTTCTAATTTGTTCTGTTAAATCAGAGCCCATTGGCATGCTGGGATCTGTAAATCCTTTAATCATGTCCACAACTATCAAGCCCGGTTTCATACCGAAACCTATTAATTTTCCAAATCCTCTTTCTTCAAAAAAAGTCTCATCACCTATTGGCTGCGTCACTAAAGCTCTACCTCCCTAATCCTCCAAGGTTGGGTAAACCCACCTTTGTAAGTCATTCAATTGTGTAACTTTATAGATGGTAGTAATAAGTAATAAAAGTTGTAACTCCTGCTAAATCTCTTTTTATCTACCAAACCTACCAAAGCTTCCATAACTAAATTCTATCCCATGTTTTGAATAGTGTCAATATTTAATTTATTTAAATTATCAGAATTTTAAAAAACCCATGGATTATCTCTTTGGATAATTCACGGGTTATAATATGACTTATTTTTTTATTGCTTCATACCTTTTAAAACCTTATCTAGACTCATTACATCTGCATATCTTGCGTTTAAGTCTATTAACGTAGAGTTTTGTAAAGTCTGGTTACGATCTCCTACAGCTTCTTTAGGGATTATAACACTGTAGCCCCTTTGAAGAGCATCTACCGCTGCTGCTCTAATAGATCCACTTGTTGTGGCTCCTGCTAATATTACAGTATCAATTTGCTGCTGTTTTAAAAAATTATCGATTTTTTCATCATATAAGCTTGAGATATAAACGGTATGACTAATCAAATCAAAAGGATAATGACTCAGAGCAGGATGAATGTTGACCCAAGAACTTTCACGATCTAAAATTTGAAGCGAGGGAAATTTTTTACACCATATTCTGGAGACCATATTATCTGATTTATAAATAGTAATGCCGAAGATTATTGGTATTTTTTGTAAAATTGCCTCGTCGATAAGTTGTTTTGTTGCCGTAATCTCATTTTCCATTTTAATCGATAATTGAGAATGTGGGTCTGTAAACGCTAAAGTCAAATCACGAATTAAGAGAGCAGGTTTTTTACCAAAGCCAATTTGCCCTGAAAATCCTTGATTAGAATAAAGGTGGTGTATTTCATCCAGGATATATCTTCTTTGTCCTCCAGGTGTATATATAACCTTTAAACCATACTCTTCGATATTTCCATTTTTCTCTAACCGCCGTAATGTACTAGGAGAAATCCCTAATAATTTTGCAACTTCGGATATATTTAAAAGATTTTCAAACACATTGATTCCTCCTTTCACAGAATTCTTCCAGAATAACTTTCTAAAGTTAATTAAATGTTACCAAAATTTTTGTTTTATCGTCCATTATATTTTAAGTTAGTACTGGATTTCCTTAGCAAATTTGTACTATAGATAGTTAAATTCTCAGTTATGATAGAAAAATCCTTCTCTAATGGAAATTATAGTTTAGTTTTTTCAAAAAAATAAAACACCACAGTATCAATTTGTGGTGTTCTTTGTATTTATATTATAACCAATTCATTTAAAGGTACCTGTGGTATTTTGGTTCAACTTTAATTCTACTTTCTATTTAATTAATTGTTTCACTTTCATAGGCTTCGTTTCCTTGGTTAATTTGATGATTTCACCGATAATACTGATGGCAATTTCTTCCGTTGTTTCTGCACCAATCTCCAGCCCTATTGGAGAATGAACCTGCTCGAGCTGATCTTGTGCAACACCTTCACTTTTTAGTTTTTCAAAAATCG
Source organism: Neobacillus niacini (assembly GCF_019749295.1). Lineage (GTDB taxonomy): Bacteria > Bacillota > Bacilli > Bacillales > Cytobacillaceae > Neobacillus > Neobacillus niacini_D. The sequence continues at coordinate 602,093 of NZ_JACWFG010000011.1, read as the reverse complement.
TAAATACCTTTCGCTTGCTGGCAACCATTCCAACATAAGCTATCGGGAATTGCAGTGCTGTTTTTAATACAATATCGTCACGATCTTTTGTCACAATGATTACATAGGAATTTTCATTTAGGTTTGCAGCGAGTAGTGCCTCTTCAATATCCTTGTTTACAAAAAGATTTGTCGCATTAGGAAAACGTTCTCTTGTTGCATAACCAATTCGGTCATCGACAATGCAATATGGGTATTCAAGGGAATCGGCTAACTTTGATAACGCATGTGCTAAATGACCGGCACCGGCCAAAACGAGTTCAGGTCTGCTTGTATAAACCTCAATGAACACCCTCAGTGTTCCGCCGCAGTTCATTTGAATTCCATCTTTCGCGTGTTTATTCAATTTATATTCAACGATTTTTGATTTACCGAGTTGGAGTGCTTTTACACTTTCTTCAATAATATAGTGTTCAGCCAAGCCCCCTCCGACAGTGCCTTCTATTGTACCATCCCGGTAGACAATCATCTTTCCAACGTGCCTGGGAGTCGAGCCCTTTGATTCTATAATCATGGCTAGCGCAAAGGTTTCGTTTTGACGATTCAGCATGGCGACTTTTTCCATCAGTAGCATGAATAAGCTCCCCCCTTTTATTCCTCATTGATTGTGTTGATATTGATTCATACTTAAAAAATAACGCAATAGATTTAGAGCGACTGTTTTTCTGTAAATAGCCGTAGAGCGCTGGTCGTCGATTGGTTTAATGATTTTATCAAAGGCTCCCACAACCTGCGCAATGTCAGTATCTGCTAGTGGAATGGTCTTCCCGAACAACCCCTTCTCAATGTCCACCGAACGAACCATGGTAGGTCCTACAGCTCCAAACGCAAAGCGAGCATCCTCAATGACAGCACCATTTAACCTGATATATCCTGCAAACCCTACTTTGGCAATGGCGTCTGCATTCCGATTGCCTACTTTTTCAAAAACAACATGAGCCCCTTCTTCCATTACAGACGGTAGAATAATTTCCGCCACTATTTCATTGCGTTCCCGTTGAATCCTTCGCACACCTTGGATAAAATCGCTAATTGCTACGATGCGTTCCCCATTTACGGAACGCAGCAGTAGCTTTGCATTGTATACATATAATAATGGCAGTGTGTCACCCGCCGGAGAAGCGTTGCAAACATTTCCTCCCAATGTCCCTCTATTTCGAATCGCGGGAGCTGCAATCGTTTTGATTGCTTTCTTTAATGGACCTGGAATTAGCGGATTTTCAAGTAACTCGCTGTAGGTGGAGCAGGCACCGATGTAGAGATCCTTATGTTTTTGATACACCCGTTTTAGCTCTGAAAGATGATCAATAAATACAATGGGTTTTGGGATTTTAGGAGGTACACCTCTGCGGCTTTTGTACATGACCATGACATCGGTGCCTCCGGCAATGATGGCACAGTTTTCTTTATTCAATTGGCTTAAGGTTTGGTCTAATTGATCGAAACGATAGGCGGTTATTTTTTCTGCCATAAGCCGTCCCCTTTTTTCGCTGCCAGGCTGACCGCATCGACAATCATATTGTAGCCCGTACATCGGCACAGATTTCCGGATATCCCTTCACGAATTTCAGCTTCTGAAGGATGCGGATTTTGAGATAATAGTGCTGCACTTGCCATGACCATCCCAGGAATGCAGTAGCCGCACTGTACACCTCCGGCATGGCTATAGCTCTCATCTAATATCTTAAATTGCTCACTTTCCATGATTCCTTCTATTGTAATAATCTCGGCTCCTTCTATTGAACCAATAGGAATCAAGCAGCTATTTTGCAAGAGGTTATTGACAAAAACGCTGCAGGCGCCGCATTCTCCCTCCCCGCAGCCTTCCTTGGTTCCAATCAACTCATAATCATCTCTTATTACATCTAGTAATCTGGCAGTAGGAGGAGCGTCGGTTTCTACTTTTCTTCCATTAAGAGTAAATGTAATCAACCTTCTTCACCTTCTTTCATCCAAAGACTATCGATAATGACTTCGGGTGTAACCGGAATTTGCTGGAAAGGAGTTTGCAGTGCATCCTCGATCGCCGCCTGGACTGCCGGAGCGCCGCCAATTAAAGTCAATTCACCAGCACCCTTTGCCCCGTATGGACCATCAGCATAGGGATTATCAAAAATTTTGCTTTCTATTGAAACAACGTCCAACGAAGTCGGAGGTCCATAATCTGATATACTTTTTTGTTGGATTTTTCCTTCCTTTGACGTCATTTTTTCTAAATACCCGTATGCTAATCCCTGTGCCAAACCTCCATCAATTTGACCCTTCATAACCCGGTCATCGATGACCTTCCCCACATCATAATTGGCATATACTTTTTCTAGCTTTACATTACCTGTTAGGGTATCCACTTCTACTTCAACAATATTTACGCCCCATGAATAAGCTGGGTAGGCATCTCCTGTGAAGGTTTTTTCATTCCATGGAATCATTTCACGGTGAACATAGTTTTCTACTACTTCTTGTTCCACTCCTGTTTGCCACTGAGACTTTAGTTTTTTCGCCGCTCGTTCAAGCAATTTGCCCACAATCATGGTCGTCCTGGAGGCTACTGTCGGTCCGGAATCAGGCACCTCTTTTGTATCGGGATAAGGGAACAAAATTTCTTCGTACGGGAGATCTAGTTCCTTGGCGACAATCTTCGATAATGTGGTAAAAATGCCTTGTCCCATATCAGAATTTGATATTTTAAGAGACACTTGGTCATCTTTTGATTTAACCAGCTTTACCTTTGCTTTTATATGATCGCGTTCACCGCTACCTGTAAAACCACAGCCATGAAGGAAGAGTGAAGTCCCTATCCCTTTTTTATAGCGCTGATTTTGTTGATTATCTTGCTGAAATTCCGTTTTTTTCTTTTTGTAATTGGAGGTATTTAACAAGTCCTTAATCATTTCTTCCATTAATATAGGATCACGGAAATTCCCTTTGGTAATCGTGGGATCTCCTTGTTTGACGAGATATTTCCGTTTATATTCAAGCGGGTCGATGTTTGCTGTGTTACTAAGATGACACATATGACTTTCGATTCCAGCAAAGCTTTGAGGAGCTCCAAAGCCTCTAAATGCGCCGTTTGGAACGGTATGGGTTTTTAAAACATATCCTTTTGCATGAAAATGCGGAATCTTATATACACCGGCACTGTTAAGTAATGCACGCTGCAGCACAACAGAACTCAATCCCTCATTCGCCCCGGCATCAAGAAACAGGTCAACAGACATGCTCAATATATTACCTTTTCTATCAAGTGCGGTCCGATACCTGAGTTTGGCCGGATGCCTCTTTGTCGTCACCACCATATCCTCCGAACGATCGAACACGAGCATCACCGATTTTTTGACTGCTTTTGCGGCAACGGCTACGTGACAGGCCATCATTGAAGGAAATTCTTCTTTGCCGCCAAAACCTCCGCCCGTAGGACTTTGAACCACTCTAACGTCATCATCACCACATGCTAAAGCGTTAATTAATGCATTCTTTATATAATAAAGACACTGCATCGATCCCTGAACGACAATTTCATCATCCTTATAAATAGCAAGCATCCCTTGTGGCTCAAGATAGACATGCTCCTGATATCCGGTATCATATTCTTCTTCGATAATTTGATGGGCTTTTAGTTCAATAGATGTAATCGTGTCCAGAATTTCTCCAAATTCGTAGCTTGCCATCGTAACCCCGGGTGCTGATTTTTGCTTTATGGCTTCCTCCAATGTATAAATAGCTTGATGTTCTTCTATATCAATCTTCACTTTTTCTAATAAATCATAAAGGATATTTAAATCTGCTCCAACAAGCATGAGAATAGGTTCTCCGATATAATTGACCCACTCATTGGCAAAGATAGGCTGGTCTTCTTTAATAATTTTCACATAATTTGGTCCGGGGATTTCTTCGGCTCCCACCGCCTCATAGCCTTCTGGAAGATCTGGTAATTGAATGGATTTGATTCTCCCGTACGCAATCGTCGATCGATACAAAACACCATAAACCATATTTTCCACTTTCACGTCACTAATATAAGGCAGCTGTCCAGATACCTTGCCTTTATGATCCTTCCTGGGCACTGAGGTGCTTATGTCCTTAAGATTCACATTCCAACAACACCCTTCGACTCATTTTTAAAATAAACCCTCTTCCTACGATTTTATAAATGGAAACTAGGATTTATGATTAAAATTTTTGCCGGGGGGGCCGGGGGGACGGTTCTCTTGGTCCACTTTTCGTTAGAGTTGAACCAAGAGAACTCTCTTTAGGGGGTATTTTTCAAAAATGGGAACCTTTCCAAATTTTATTCGTATTGAAGATAGATTAAGAATTAGGAACGAGGTGGCATATGGATAGTTCGTGGAAACGACCAAAAATTAATATTCCAAAAACGACGAGTGAAAAATTATGGGATTTGATTGGATTTTCTTTTTATATCGGGAGTATTATCTTCTTATTTTCTGTTTGGTGCATACTACCAGATCAAGTCCCTGGACATTACAATGGTTTGGGCGAGGTCGAAAGGTGGGGTTCAAAATGGGAGCTGATTATCCTGCCTGTTATCAGTTTTTTCTTATTTCTAATGATGCAGCTATTTGAAAAAAATCCAGAATGGCATAATTATCCATCCCAGTTTAATGAATCTAACGCAAAAGCCTTTTACCTATTGAGCAGAAAAATGTTGAACATCGAAAAAAACATTTGCTTACTGGTGTTACAATCTATCCACATTGAATCAATCATGGTAGCTTTAGGCTGGCTGAAGGGTTTAGGAGTTTGGTTCTTACCATTAGCATTTTTATCTGTATTTCTTCCAATTATCGTTCAAATTATAAAGCAAAGAAAAATCACCTAAGACCGGGGGAGGTTTTTATTGGTCAACCAATGGAACCGCCCCTGAGAAATTCGGCTTTTATGGCATTTTGATAATCCTCCGGTGTGTCAACATCCATTAAAACACCGTGATCCTTTACATTGATGTATGTCTTATCGTAACCGCTAAGAACTACGCGCAAATTACTTTCCGGGTTGGTTTCGAGTATTTTTTGTTTTACAACACCAGTTAATTTGATGGGGTGACCACCTTTATAGTTAAAGCTGGGAATCACAACATTCCCGTTGTGCTCTGCTATTAACTGCACAGTCTCTCGCTTTACAAGCGGACAGTCTCCTGGGGTTATGAAGAATGTTTCGCCTTTTACTTCACTGCAGCCCTTTTGAATGGAACTAAACATTCCCTGGCTAAAATCTTCATTATATATAAACTTTATCTGAAATGAGTAGGCCCTTTTATTGATGAATCTACTAATTTCCTCTTGGATGATTTCCGCTTGAAACCCTGCTACGACGATGACTCTGGTGCATATTCCTTCAAATTTAGAAATTGTTTGCTCCAGAACGGACATTTTCCCCAGTGACAACGTCATTTTAAATGCATTCGCGCGGCTCGAATAGCCGGCAGCTAACACAATTGCTTCCATATTATCACCCTCAAAATATCGTTTTATCTAATTCTATTAATCCAATGAATGTTTATTCAGACAATTATGATTTCAATTAACGATTATAAAATGTAAGTTATTTGTTTCCCTCTTTCCCCCATGAAAAAGGAACTAGTAACGTAAAAGTCACTAGTTCCTTTTTTCACCTCATCTATTGCTATTTATTCGATTTACCATCCTTTTTTTTCTTTTTTGGTGGCTTTGGATAAATTTGAGGTCTTTCCGGACCCATATTTTCAATCCAATAATCTAATTTTTCATTGAGTATTTTGACGATTCTTGGTTTGTTGTGATGGTGATGAGGGTTATTGCAGCCGCATTGATTCCCTGAATTGAAAATCTCATTTGATTCATTATCCTCCATGGAATTGAACGGGTTTTGCGTTGCAAATCCGCTGCCGGTACCTGTTAATGCAGCACTTTGTGCAGCAGTACCTTGTGCAGCAACTCCTGTAAATTGTGCGTTTTCCAAAATGATTCTGTTTTGACGGGCTACTGTACATTGGGCACTATTGATGTAGGGATTCATTGCAGGGACAAAGGGGAACATGATATTTTGAGGATCATTGTTATGATCATCACCAGGGTTTGAAGGGTCATTAATTGTCGAGACGACCGGGTTTAAGCTCAGAATACGATAAAATAATATATGACCTACCTCATGTGCTAACAAATACGTTTCAAAAGCGCCATCACTTAATGAACAACGTCCATAAATACTATAAAGATTTGCGTTCGTAACGGTTTCAACCACTGGACCTGCATTACCCACATGACCGCCGTTAAATGTTTCACCACTTAAATAAACGACATAAATCGCCGTAGCAAAATTTGTAGCGGCCCTTGCCTCATTGATCACCTGGATAATTCTTGGGTCAGTTGAACTTGTAACTGTAGCTGCATCAATTGTCACTTCCGGACGATAAATAAGACTGTGAGAGACAAACGTAATGCCACAAGCCACACCGGGTGGGTTCCCAGTCCCCCAAACTTCATTTGCTCTTTGAATATCTCCTTGCACTCTAGAACTCCGCAGTTCGGGAGTTTCACTTGACCTGGCACCCCTAGTAAAAATACTAACAATAGAAACTACTGGCATTTTTTTTCACCTTCTTTCAAAAAAATTTCACTTACAAAATAGTAGATGCGAGACTATCAAAATTGGCTTGTACAATTGAATCAGGTTATTTTCATCATTTTTAATAGAAATACTGTAGCTACCTAAAATTTGTCGAACTAGACTTGATATAGCACTTTATATATATTGCTAAACTACAATCTTAGGTAGAGAGGCAGGGTAAAAGGCATCTTTTACTTATTTGGGTTGCCTTGAAATTTTTGATATCATTTAGTGATGGAATGCATTATGGAGGTGTGTTGAATGAGTGACTTAAACTTACTATTTCGTAATAGAATAGGTATCCCACACAATGAAAAGATTACATTTCAAGATTTAGATATGGTTCTTGAAAAGACTGCAAAGACTATTCCGTTTGAGAATTTATGTATTATTGAAAATAGAACGAAGGAAATTACAAAAGAGAATTTAACGAGTAAAATACTTGAACAAAATGAAGGCGGCCTTTGCTATGAATTAAATACAATACTTTACCTTTTCTTATACGAAAACGGCTTTAATCCAACCTTAGTACGTGGAGTAACGTATAATCCAATGAAAAAACAATGGAGTGAGACGGGGAATACTCATGTGGTGAACCTTATTACCCATAATGGGCAGGTCTATCTCGTAGATACTGGGTTTGGAGGAAACTTACCATTAAAGCCTGTTCCCTTAAGCGGAGAAACTGTTACCTCTAGTAATGGACAATTTAGAGTAGAATCTGTAGAGAGTAATCATGGTGATTATTTATTGTACATGAAATTAAATCGAAAAGATGAAGATTGGAAGATCGGATACGCATTTAATACTAAAGTAGACATTAAAACAATTAATGATTTAAATGAAGTCCAAAGAATTATCATAGAACATCCTGAATCAGCGTTTAATAAGAAGCCGTTAATCACTAGATTAACTGATAAAGGGAACATAATATTAACTGACACTTCGTTTACCGAAAGGGTTGGCAGTAAATTGAATAAAGAATCTATCGATGAAAAACGATTCAATGAGATAAGAAAAAACTATTTTAAACTTTAATGAAACACTAATAAAGGTTCCTTTCACTAGTCGTACTCGACAGGTGATTAGGAACCAGAAAGTTAACTAACGATAGGTTTCCATCACCTATACGCATATTATTATAGTCTATTGTCTTCCTTCATTTTTAGTAAGGTAACAATAAAAGTGGTCTTCCCAGCGGAACTTTCTACCTTTATCGTGCCGTCATGCATTTCAATGATACTTTTGGCAATGGCAAGCCCTAACCCGGCACCCCCAGTATATTCTGAGCGTGATTTTTCCACACGGTAAAACCGATCAAAAATATGTGGAAGGTCCACACTTGGGATTGGCTGACCATAGTTACTAATGGCGATCTCTATCGTATCCTCTTGTTCCATTACTCTTATATCTAAATATTTCCCTTCTTTTCCATAGCGGATGGCATTTTGTATTAAGTTTTCGAATACTCTTGCCAGTTTATTGCCATCACCCATTGTAATTGGATCTTCGGCGGTTGAAACTTGTCTTATTTCCATTCCAGCTTCTTGCAGCTGAATCCTATATTGAACAGCTAATTGATTGACCATTTCTTCAATATTAATAGGGTAATTTGCCATTCGGATTTCTTTGTTTTGTACATAAGTGTATTCAAATAAGTCATTGATTAAATGATGTAATCTCTCAGCCTTTGATTGAACAATTTGGGTGAAATACCGCAATTCAATCTCATCACGATATTGATCTTGATTGATAAGGTTTAGGTATCCAAGTATAGAGGTAAGCGGTGATCTTAGGTCATGGGCAACATTCGTCACTAAGTCATTTTTAATTTGCTTTGCCCTTCTTTCTTCCTCGATTGCTCTTTGGGCTTGAATGATCATAGCGTTAATACTATCTGCCAGTTTTCCTAATTCATTTTCATCTTTTTCTATTACCTTTTTATCAAAATTAGCTTCCGCAATTTGCTGAACTTCCTCTGATAATCTAATAATTCTATATGCTATGTATCGTTGTTTCTCATATTGATAAAACAAAAAAAGGTAAGTACAGAAAATAAAACAATAGAAAAAAATAATGATAAATGGTCCAAAATAGGATAAAACACTAAAAATCTGTGAAATAAATCTTGAGTGTTCATCGTAATACTGTAAAGAAGGAATAACTAAAATAGCTGTAATGGTTGTCATTATGGCGGACAGAAAGAGATAAAAATAAATTTTCCTTTTAGAAATAAACGTTACGACATTAAGAAAATTATTTTTCAACTTTGTAGCCCACTCCCCATACTGTCTGAATGATTGTTTCTCCTGGCAAAGCACCTTCGATTTTATCTCGTAAATTACTTATATGCACCATAACCGTTTTATTAGATCCTGCTCCAGACTCATTCCATACCCTTTCAAAAATCTCTTCAGAACCAAAAACTCTTCCGCGATTCTTCGCTAGCAGGTATAAGATTTCAAATTCTATGGCTGTTAATTTGATTTCTCTTCCATTTGCCGTCACTCTATGACTATGTTTGTCAATTTTTAATGAATTAATTTCAATGAGCTCATTCTCCGACGGAGGCTGCTGGTAGCTGACTCTTCTGAGTAATGCTTTCACTCTTGCCGTTAATTCCAGCGGGTTGAAAGGCTTACTCATATAATCATCTGCCCCAGACATTAATCCAATAATTTTATCCATATCTTGTACTTTTGCGCTCACCATGAGAATGGGCACGTGGTTTCCTTTGCGAACTAGCTTACAAAACTCTAAACCATCCATATTTGGCATCATAACATCTAAAACAATGAGTTCCACTTGATTCTTTTCCAAAAAACGAAGTGCTTGAACTCCATCTAGAGCTTTATGAACGGTAAAGCCTTCGTTACGGAGGTAAACTTCAATTAATTCCGCAATTTCTTTATCATCATCGACAACTAGTATTGTCCTACTCAACATAACCACTCCTCAAACAGTACGGATTCAAGCAGAAATCCCCTGAATAAGGGGATTTAAGCTGATTTTGCTAATGATAACTTAGAAACCATAACTTTGAATAGTTTTATTTTCACCAATTTCTTTATTATTAAAAATCCAAGTGCAGCCCCTAGCGTATTCGCAATAAGATCATTAACATCTGAAGTTCTGCCGCTTCCCACTATGACTTCAATTGTTAACTGTAGAAGTTCAATTGTTAAGCTTAAGAAAAAACCGTATTTTGCAGCCTTTCTTACTGTATCTACCTTATCATTTAATAATGGTAAATACACTCCAAAAGGGATCAACATGATTATGTTTAAGACAAACGTTGGTATATCAATGGTTAAAACAGGAATAAATTCAATTTCTTTTAAAATTGCCAGCCATAATGGCCCTGTTGATTCATAACCGCCCGGATAAACCTCTATCGGGAAAAATACTAAATGAATCACCGCTAAGAGGTATATCACTAATGTTATTACTGTAAAATATTGCATCGAGTGATAGTTCTTTTTTCTAGTTCCAATGAAAAGCGCTAGTAAAAAGAGAATGAATGCTGGAAGCAAGATATACCATGAATCTATTGTCAAAATATCCATCTTTGTTTCTCCTCCTATATTCCAACTAATTCGTAACGCCGTTCTTTCACTTAAGCGTTGACTTTAGTATAGATTTAATTTTTAAAGATTTTCTAAAGAAAGATTAAAGGTTATCTAAATTCTATAAATATAAAAGAATGGAGGATAAAATTGAATACCATTATCGAGGCACGGAATATAACGAAGGTTATGGGAAAAATTCTGTACTGCTAGTAATCCGGCATATCTATAAAAAGATGGTCCTTCCATGAAGACAGCGGTTAGGAAACCCTAAACCCTGTTTGTACAAAAAAGGAGCTTGATATTCCAAGCTCCTTTTTTATAGGATTAGACGGTAAGTGTTTTATTTATCCTTGAATAGGAACGGTTAAATTTCACAGAATAACTCAACACATAAATAACCGCTAGGGTGGCGAGCAAATTTAGCACCATTAACGAAAAGTTCAAATTAAAAAATTGAGACAGTACTCCTACCCCCACAACTGGAACAATAAACCCGGTGTAGCCGCATAAATAAAAAGCCGTAATAACTCGTGGACGTTCCTCTGGCTCCGATAACTCACCTGCTAACCTTAAAGTAATTTGAAACATCCAGCCACCTCCGACAGCTTGGAAGAAAATACCGGTCCACAGTAACATTAAACTTGTAGTCTGACCAGAAAGCACAATAACCCAAGATCCAATAATAATCAAAAGTAATCCTAAACGGATTCGTGTAACGGGATTATCCAGCCAAGGAATGAACTGAGCCAAGGCCCCTCCACCTAGAAGTAACAAAATTAGTAAGCCAGGGACAGATAGGTTGGAAGTATGAATGACATTTTTAGCAAATGAAGGTACAAGAGATAAAACAATTCCTTGCAGCGTGAAACCTATAAAAATCGGCAGCCCAATAAACGACCAAAAATGGGAACGAAAAGTACTAGGTACACCAATTGAAATCTTAGTCTTTTCAGGTTTTTGTCCAAGCAAGTTATCCTGTTTCGGCAGGGTTTCCAAAATCAAAAGTGCACTAACTAACATGATTAGGAGAATCCAATATGGTAAACGAAGCGGCTGCCACTCTAGATATTGCAACACTAAACCTGCAATAGCGGGTCCCAGGCCAAAACCAATCAGTACCGTTACTCCCGAAAACTTAACCGCAGTGCTCATTTTAGCTGGAGAAGTTACTTTTAATAAAAAGGCAACAGCTGTACCCGTAAATGCACCATATGCGATACCTTCTAATATCCTTGCAAGATAGAGCATCCAGACATTAAAACTTGCCAGAAAAATCAAGGTCGAAGCGATTGAAATCCATATACTTAACCGAAGAACTCTTTTCAAACCCCATGTACTGCCTTTGGCTCCTACAATAAGCAATGTTGGCACTAGGATAGCGGCATAGATGGCAAACAAGATAGTTATTTGTAGACTATTCAACTGATAGTATTCACTGTATATAGGAAATAAAGATGAAATAAACGTTGCCCCACACGACATCATAAGAATAACCCATAGCATTCTTTTCATTCTGTTCCCTACTCTCATTTATTTTTTCAATTCTCAAAAAATACTCCGTAAAATCTTTAAAAAAGACCAATCGGTCTCTTTTGGTCAAAAAAAAATTACTATGTTAAAAAAGCATAGCGTTTATCTGCATTATAACCATGTCTAAGTAGCGCTTATCCTTATACAATCGGCTTAGAGCCAATGCACCTTCAAAAGAAGAAAGAATGAACACCGCCATGTGTTCAGAATCAACATGTTTGCCAATTTCATTTTGACTCTTTCCAAAATCAATAATGTCTTTAATGATATTTATTAAGCCCGCAAAGCCTTCTTTTATAGCATCCTCGATCAAGATATTGGAGTCATCCGCTTCAATCGCTGCATTCATTAAAGGACATCCACCCACTATAATATCATCGTTTAATAACGTCTTAAAAATAGTGGTAAAAGCCTCAAATTGCACGCATGCCCTGTCTTTGGATTTAATTGCTTGTAAATAATTTTCTTTTAATGTCATCAACGAGTAGGAAAATGAAGCCTTCGCTAAATCATCCTTACTTTCAAAATGGTAAAAAATCCCTCCTTTTTTCAATCCTGTTGCCTCCATGATTTCAGCAATAGAGGTTGATTTATAGCCATTTTTGTTAAACAAAGATGATGATTGCTCTATGATTAATTTTTTTGTTCGTTCGCCTTTATTCATTTTAAACACTCCTTTTCAAAAAGAGACCGGTTGTTCTTTTTTATTAAATACCTTTGGTTCCTTTCTGTCAAGAGATAGTCTCTTCATAATTTTAGTTATTGTTAAATGGCAATCAAATCTTATTGATTACCACGCACTTTAACCATATTTTTTTTCTTATTAAAATTTATGATGAGTATCAATAAAAATAGGAAAGGAATGTAGCCGTATAGAAGGATACCTCCTGTCATTGTTAACAGGAAGTCAAGCTTCTCTATAATTTTTTGGCCCTTTAACGGAATTAAACATAAAAACACCAGCGTACTAGTAATCCATAATGACGGTCTAGCTTTAAGACCAAAGGTTTTCTTTAGAATTCGTGTCCCCGCCCACAAAGGTACACAACATCGGGCCACAATGATCAAAAACCAATTATACACATAAAGATAATCAAATCTCTCCAGAAACGGAAATTGAATGATTTTGGATAGAATTAGTGTAGGCCATATCGTATGTTCTAACTGTTGAATGTTAAAGTATGAAAAAGATACAAATATCATAAATAAATATAGAAGAGTGGTATGTACCACACCAATATGGGCCCACTTTTGTGATTTTTCGTTGTTTTTTATAAAAGGGTAAAGTACAAGCAAAAATTCGACTCCAGTGAATAAAGTCAACGAATGGTAGGCAGATTGGGCATAATCTTTGAATTGATGGTTAAAAATCGGAAGAAAATTAGTCCAATGCGCACTTTTCAAGGGAAAATAGAGCGTTAATAATAATAGGGATGGTATAAAGATACAAAAGAAGCAAACGCCGGCTACCACTCTCAGTCCACCAGAAACTAGATAAATACAGATAATTAAAATCATTAGCGAAAATACCCAAAGCCGTATATTTGGAAAAACCCAAACATGTAAAACTTCTACATATAAACGAATTTCAGTAGTAACAAATAAGAGAATATATCCATAAAAACCAAGAGTCAGACATTTCCCCACCCATTTTCCAAACAACTGTTGGTGCAATGAGATAATATCCCCTGAATCCGCATTTTTCAGCACAAAAAACATAATCCAAATAATAAAATGCAAACTTATTCCTACCAGCAATAGAGAAGCCCACGAATCTTGTTCTGCACCAGTAATGATATATCTTTGAAAACTTAACATTGCAATCCCCACTTGTGCACCATGCAATAAAAACCATAGAAGGTATGGAGATAATGTTAAACTATCTTTCACACGTATTCCCATTCGTTACTCACCGCCATTTATTCACCTATGCCTGATTTTGTTAGTTGAATGTTAAGATCAACGTCAAATTTGATATTTGAATATTTTTCTTTGTAAAATTGTTTCTCATTCCAATCCCTGGTGTGTGCTCTTACTAAATCTCCTGTACCTAACGGGTCAACCTTCTCATCTTTAAATTTATTTAAAAGCTTTAAAAGGTCAGTTTGAAGCTGCTTTTTTAAATGGACAAGTGATTCATTTATTTCTACTTGTGTACCCTGTGGAAATTCCTTTACCATTCCATTTAATGTTAGATGGTAGGTTACTTTTGTTTCCTGCTTACGTTTTGAGACACTCTGGTGGCCCTTTCCATATTGAATAGAGAATAGAGCGTTTCTTTTACCCTGTTCATCACGAATGGTATAGGGTATATCCCCCTGAATAAATTTACCTTGCAGTAATTTGAACAAAATCATTTCTTCGCTATTAATGAATAATTTCAACCGATCATCTTTAAATATTCCGTAGCCAACTATTTCAGTTTCCCCGTTCTTATTAAAATGAATATACGGAACCGAGAAATCTCTTCCTTCCCCGTAATAGTCAAACAGGACCGTCGAAAGATTCGATTGGGGGATGTTACCAGTTTTCATATTTTGTTCAATCATATAATATGGAAAACTACTGCGATCCTTATCTTTTAAACCTTTTGAGACAGAAGCAATGGATTCATCCGTAACCGCAATAAATAAATAGTTACTTATGAGAGGATCTTTGCAAATAGTAAGTAAAAAGTGGGATATCCCCTCTTGTGCTACTTCTTTGCTAAACATAATCATCTTTAATTTTCCGATATCGATAAGTTTGGTAGATTGATTATTCATTTGATTTAAAATGAGCTTAATTTGATTTGATTTTCCCTGGACGAGGCTAATTTTTCCACCCTTTTGAGTAAGGTCTGCGTACAGTGCTGTTCCTGTATAACCAGACTTATTTTTATCAAATCCCAAAGTCGTCAAGATATGTAATTGATCTACTACCCTTTCATTGCTGCAACTAGTATGAATGAGCACCAATAAACAGAGAGGAAGCAGCATACGTTTAACTCTCCTCATGATTAATATCCTCCATGTCTTCACTTGGTTCATATCGTATAAGTGACAATGGCTTTAAAGATTTGTTCCTCATATTAATTTTTTTATAGGATGATCGGATAATACTGTCCGCAAAACTCCCTGTTCGAAAAGGAAATAATGGTACCAAATAAGGTGTTCCTAAGGATTTCAGCCTCAATAAATGACCCATAAGGAACAAAATTCCTGCAACAATTCCCAATCCGCCCCAAATGGCTGCAAGAATAATAAAGGGAAAACGTAAGACCCGGATGGTGTTAGCCATTTTAAAAATAGGAGTTGTAAATGAGGCAAGTGCTGATAAGGCTACAATGATAAGCAATATACTACTCGTAAGCGCCGCTTCTACTGTAGCTTGCCCAATTACAATCCCTCCAACTATTCCTAATGTTTGACCAATTTTGGCGGGTAACCTAGCTCCTGCCTCGCGTAACAATTCTATGGTAATTTCCAAAAAAATGACTTCCATTACAGGTGGAAATGGAACATTTGCCCTCGAAATGACAAGTGGTTCTAGTAATTTTTCAGGTATCACTTCAAAATGGTAGGTTAGTACTGCAACATATAACGAAGTTGCAAATATCGAGAAAAAAACACTACAAATGCGGGCAATACGAAAAAACGACCCGAGGATCCAGGGTAAAAAGTAATCCTCAGGCGATATAAAATAGTCCAAAATGGTAGTCGGACCTGATATGACATAAGGGGAGCCGTCCGAAATAATGGCTACTTGTCCCAATGAAATGGCATACGTAATCCGATCGATTCTCTCCGATGATAAAAAAAGCGGAAAAATCGTATTGGAGTTATCTGAAATAATTTGATCTAGTAGTGACGAATCATAAACAACATCTAAATTTATATCATTGAGTCGCTGTTTCACAGTTTCAATTTGTCTAGGATTCGTAACCCCATCTAAATAGGCTATAGCTACCTTCGTTTTTGACACATTTCCAATCGTTATTTCTTCAATAACTAAATTGGATACAGCAACTTGCTGCCTTAAAAGATGAATGTTTATATCAATATTTTCCACAAATCCAACTTTCGGTCCAACTACGCTAAATTCATTTTCTGTATCATTGTTCTTTCGATGACCCATTTGAACATTGCTGACATTTACAAGAATAAAGTCATTTCCATTATTTTTTAGCTGTACGACCACGAAACCCTTTATAAGTTTGTCTTCAACAATCTGGGTATCATTTGTTATTTTAACTTCATCAAATGGAAGGATATTTTTGATATCTTGCAAATTGTTTATCATGTCGATATGCTTTTGAATTTCCTTTATTAGAAACTGATTTATTTTCTCTTCATTTATAAGTGATTTATAATAACTAATTACTATTTTTTCCACAGGAGAAAATTGATGAAAATCGCTCGATTTTAAAGCTTGCTCCATAATATCTTTCAATGAATTTTGTTGCTTTTTATCATCGTCTGAAGATTTTTTAGCGTGTGGTTTAAACCCTTCCATATAGTTAATCCCTTCACTAAAGATAAGACATTACCATTATTTTATCGGTGTTCCAAAATTCTATACTTTAAGTAAGGTCAATTATTCCACTTATCAAGTGTATAAAAAGGAGGCAATGTTAATTTGGAAGAGATGTACCTGGCGAATAGTTACAAAAAAAACAGGTTATAAGGGTGATAAACAACCTTTATAACCTGCCTCTTTTTAAATATAAAATATTTAAAGTAACCCATTTAAATCTTTTCCTATTGATGAAACTTTATCTTTTGGTGCATAACGTTTCACTACTTTACCATTACGGTCTACAAGGAATTTTGTAAAATTCCATTTAATTTGTTCAGATCCAAGTAAACCTTTTGCTTCTTTCTTTAAATAGTCAAAAATAGGTGCAGTATTTGGACCATAAACTTCTACTTTATCAAATAATTGGAATGTTACTCCATAATTGATTTGGCAGAAGCCTTCAATGTCTTCATTTGTTCCTTTCTCTCCGCTACCAATCTCGTGAAATTACACGTAATTGATTACAAGGGAAACCTAAAATCTCTAATCCGTTACACTGTTATTGAAAAGGAGACTACAACATGACTAATAGAGAAGTCACGACATTAGAAGACATGCTATGTTTTAATATATACGCTGCATTGTATTTAGTTTACCTTATTTTAAGTTTGACTATAACTAATAGTGCACTATTTTATAGGAAAGTATTGTTTAATCTAAAAAAACATGACCAAAAAAGCCATCTTAATTTTGTATATCATTTATTCTAGATCATTATATACTCAGATCAATCTCCATTAAATTTCTTAAATACTAAAACCGCATTATGACCTCCAAAACCAAATCCATTGGAAATTGCGTAATTTACCTCCGCATTAATTGGATTGTTTGGTACATAATCAAGGTCACAGTCCTCATCAGGATTTTCATAATTAATGGTTGCAGGAATAAAATTTTCTGAAATGCTTTTAAGAGTAATTATAGATTCAACTCCGCCTGCAGCACCGAATAAATGTCCTGTCATTGATTTTGTTGAACTAACTTTTAGTTTGTAAGCATGTTCACCAAAAACTTTTTTAATTGCTTTTGTCTCTGATTTGTCGCCTTCTGGTGTACTCGTACCATGGGCATTTATATAATCAATGGCGGTTGTTTCTATGTTCGCCATATCAATCGCCAGCTTCATTGCTCGGACGGCACCATTATAATCTGGTGAAGTAATATGATAGGAATCTGTGGTAGAACCATAACCAATAATTTCTCCCAGTATGGTTGCCCCTCGATTTTTCGCATGTTCATATTCCTCAAGTAACAATATTCCAGATCCTTCAGACATAACAAAACCGTCTCGTGTCTTATCGAAAGGACGACTCGCTGTACTTGGTGAATCATTATTGGTTGACATGGCTTTCATTCTAGAGAAACCTGCGAAAGATAATGGATTAATCGACGCTTCTGTTCCACCAGCTAAAATGGCATCCGAATACCCATGCCGGATATTTAAAAATGCTTCACCAATCGCATGATTACCTGTTGCACAAGCGGATACCGGTGAAAAACTAGTACCTCTAAATCCCGTTTTAATTGATACAATACCAACAGCCATATTTATGATCATCATCGGTGCCATAAATGGAGAAACTTTTCTTGCGCCTTTTTCTAATAGAGTTTGATGATTCTCTAGAACGGTATCTAATCCGCCAATTCCTGAACCGATAAATACTCCTAAACGATTTTCATCTTCATTTTCAATGTTTAATCCAGATTGATCTAGAGCCTGTTTGGCAGCTGCATATGCATATTGGACAAATTTATCAAACTTACTTAATTCTTTTTTATCTAGATAATCTTCTGGTGAAAAATCATCAATTCTTCCGCCGATTTTTGTATTTATGTCTTCAAACCCTTCAAATTCAACCTTTTTGATACCTGATTTTCCTAACTTAATATTTTTCCATAAAGTGTCCACATTATTTCCTAATGGGGATATGGCACCATAGCCTGTTATTACAACTCTGCGTTTTATAGCAAACCCCTCCCATGAATAGAATTAAGACTCCTAGACTATACCCGAATGTCTCCTGTTTCAAAAAAAGAACAATCGGTCTTTTTTAGTAAATACCATTGGTACCGTCATGTCAAGTATTGAACACGACAAATAAATTCAAACATTAGAATCTAAATTCTAAAAATAATCGAGCAAACTATAAAAAACTCTCGTTATATCCCCTTAATTTTATTGCCGAAACCAAAAAGAAAAGACCGATTGGTCTTTTCTTTTCCAAAAAAATATTTTTCTTTACTTAAGAGCATTTTTTAGGCTTTTTACTATCCCAGTATGTTCACTTTCATGGAATGAAGCGTAAGAAAGAAGTTCACCAATGGTTTCAAGTTTTAATGATCCCATTGTAAATGGGTTTGCAATTTTTTCATCAAGTCTTCCGGCAAACGTCTCTTTTACACGATTTACTTGTTCAGATAGCAATGGAATAAGTTCTTCTATTGAAGGCGGAGTGATATTCCAGCCCGTTGTTTTTGTCCCCGTTTTAAATAAATCCAGATATCCATCAGGCAAGTTGGGAGTTTCGTTTGAAAAATGAAAGACAATTCCCTCAACGGCAACATATATATGACCTAACTGCCAGCGTAGTGAATTGGGAAAGCCATTTGGGATGATGTCGGCATTTTCCTCCGTTATTCCTTGTGCCACCTTTAATGTAGCGTTACGAGCAAATTCAAATAGATCAAAAATCATTTTTTCGTTCATGATGTTAGTCCCCTTTTCCGACAAGAATTTTAAATTCGCTCTAGAAATTTTTGTTACTTTTACTTTGCTATATTTCCCATTGCAATAGAGATTCTATTCCAACTGTTGATTTGGTTAATTATTAGAACAAGGTCAATATACTGTTTCTCGTCATAGTGTTCACGCACTCGCTGATAAAGCTCATCAGGAACACGTTTTGACCCGATTAATGTCACGTGCTCTGTCAACTCTAAAGCTACTTTTTCTGCTTTTGAATAGAACCCACACTCTTCCCAAGCACTTATACAATATATTCTTTGCTCTGTTTCACCCATTTTTCGAGCATCAGCTGTGTGCATATTCAAACAAAATGCACAGCCGTTAATTTGTGAAGCACGAATTTTTATAAGCTCACGAAGTTTACGGTCTATACCTGTAGTTTTCGTATACTTTTCCATTTCCATCATGATTTTAAGTGCTTCTGGTGCGGCATTATAATAATCTATTCGTTGTTCCAATTCAATTACCTCCTTAAGATAATTCACTTCATTAGTATTTGAAGATACAAACCTAAATATTAATTATAGATAGGGTTAATCGTCGATTAACTATGTCTATAATAGTCTGATTATCATATTATGTCAACCCTCTATTAAGTTTAGTTGAAACAACACTTTGTTTGACAAAGAAATAAATCATTTCTAAGATAAATGGAAGGAATTATTTTTTATTTATGAAGAAGGTGTTGGTATGCAGTATAGTATTGGCGTTGAATATGCGCTTCATTGCCTCGTATATTTAATTGAGATTCCAGAGGATTCTTCCACCGGAATAAAAGAACTTTCCACTTTTCAAGGGATATCAGATACATATCTTTCAAAGATTTTTACTAAATTATCGAAGGCTAGTATCGTAAGTTCCGTCCCAGGAGTTAAAGGTGGTTATAGACTTGCTAAATCTCCAGAAGAAATTTCCTTTTGGGATGTGATTAAAGCAGTTGAAGGTCCTAAACCGATTTTTCAATGTAAAAACATTAAAGATAATGGTTATTTGTATCGAGAAAATTGCTGTTCGGCTTCCTCCTCTTGTACGATTAATTTAGTTATGCTCTCTGCAGAGGAAAAAATGCGTGATTTCTTGCGCAGTAAAACACTTGCCTGGTTAAATAAAGAGCTTGATACTGTCTTACCTAATCAAATACGTGAAGATACCCGGAAATTTTTTTCAAAGAGCAACAATTAAAAAACCTCTCGTGAGATTCCAACATTAAGAGAATCCCGCGAGAGATTTTTGTATATAACAATAATAAACATGTGAAAGTGCATACAATTATAAGTTAGTAAAATAATAAGGGTTGACAACAAAAAGGGAGCACATTTGTTTATGTTAATGAGTAAAAATGATCCGAACCCAGCTGAAAATCAAACCCTTCTTGAAATAGTGAAAAGAGCAAAGAAATCTTCTGATTTTAAAGGAAAAAAGAAACAAGTTTCAGGAGTAAATATAAATATTCTATACTTCACTACTCTTATCGAACACCAGACGATGGAACGTGTATTTCTGCCATAAATAAATGAATGTGAGAAATAGAAAGACCACTCTTTCGACATTAATCAATTCAAAAATAATCTTCCTCTTGAAGATGTAATTAGAACGAAGGACCCAAAAGAAATAGAAGATAAAATACATCAAGGATATGTACTTTTTACATTTGAAGATAATTCTGAAGAATGTCTTTTGGTAAACTTAGGCAATTTCTCAAAGAATAAGATTACAAGTGGTTAGCCCATTTTATGTTTTATTAGTATAGTAAAAAATCCCTGAAATTGTTCAGGGATTCTCTTTTGAAAATTCAAATTAAACAATTTGATATAATATACAAGAATGATATATTTACACGGAGGAATATGGTGAAATTTTTACCCTATGCTGTTAGATATTTGTTAATATTGGCCCTAGGATTTTCACTCTTTTTAATGGGAGTAGGCTTCCTATTTAATGATACAGGAGCCAGTACATTTGCTATATTAAAAGTATTTTGGTGGATGATACCCATTATTTTATTCTTTGGAATAAATGAGTATTTAATGAAAAGAGGTTCGTTGCGTTCATTAAAAAGTTTAAGTATTTACTGTATATGTGTAGTAGGAATTGGGATGTTTTTTATTACACGATTTATATGACGTCCGTGGGGACGGTTCGGTTCTAGTGGTCATTTTTTATATAACTTGAGCCAAGAGATCGTTCCTATTAAGTTCCGCATGTTATACTTACGTTAGATACATACAAATAAGTAAGGATTACTATTATGACGCTACAAAAGAATACATACATAGATGAAGTACTTGCTCAATATTTTCCCGCGGGCAGCTGGGTTACATGGGTTGGACAAAGTGGTGCAAACAATACTACTCGATTTGTCTCTGTTGGGGACGATCAATATGTACTCCGCATTTATGAAACCCATCAGGATGAAGTAAAGGTAGAGTATGAGCATGGTATTCTCGTTGCTTTAGCGGAAATGCCTCTAACTTTTTCTATACCACTGCCTGTCCGATCACGGGAAGGAAGAACGATTGTAAGAACCAGGGATGAAAAGCTTGCGGGTTTATTTCGCTACTTGGATGGTGCAAATCCTACACTGGATGAGCTGCCAGAAATTCATTCTTTCGGGAGAACGGTTGGTCAACTGTCTGCATCGCTAGTACAGGTACAGATCAATCAGCGTCCTGCATACAGACCATATTATGAAATTGAAAATACTCATCCTCGGTGTTCTTTACAGGATGTTTTAAGCTTTTGTCAATTCCCTCCTAGAGAATTTTCGGAACAGACTGCTGATTTACTAGTTATTTTTAATCAGCTCACTTCTTTTCTCGAGCAGGTAGCTTCATTAAGGCAATTGCCACATCAACTTGTTCATGGCGACCTAAACGCATCCAATGTTTTGGTCAATGAAGAAGGAATTGTGTCAGCTGTCCTTGATTTTGAGTTTGTTACGAAAGATTTACGGGTAATGGAAATGGCAGTTTGCTTATCAGACTTCATACAGCCTAGCGAAGAAGCAGCACTTATTTTGGCGAAGATTGATGCATTTCTATCTGGTTATGGTCAAACTATTAAATTAACAGAAGCCGAAATCGAGGCGATACCTGTCCTCATCCAACTTAGAAGTCTCGATGTTTTCATTCATTTTCTAGGTCGTTATTTGGATCAAGTCAGCACCATTGATATCGTTCAAAAATATATAGAAAAATCTGCAGAACGTTGCAATTGGATTACAGATAACAAAAACCATCTCATTACTCTTTCAATTAATAACTTGTTATAGAGTGGCCGTGGGGACGGTTCTATTGGTCACTTTTTATATAACTTGAGCCAAGATTCTCGCCCCCACGGCATCCCCTAAAATACTCCTGGTCCACTTGAATTATCCTTTAGAACTTCTCCCATTTTCTCTCTTTGTATATCCTCATTTGGGATAGACATTCCTGTTTTCTTTTCGAAGTAAACGGCAATACCACCAATAAGAACGACCGGTATCAACATATATAACCAAATCATCTTAACACCTCCAAAGTGTGTGGCTTATTATTAGTGTATGATTATTTACGCATTTTGTTAAAATATTCCGAACCTTCACACTGAGTAAATAAAAGAAGGCAATTATCTACATATAGCAGGTAATTGCCTTCTTGTTATAAACTGAACCTTTTTCAGTGATCTCGGAGCTTCTAACGTGACCATGAGAACCGTCCACATGGTACTAAGATGCTACGTCAATTTTGTTGATGTCGTGTTCTTCATTGGATTCTTTAAGATATTCTAATACCCGCTGGGCCATTTGTTTGTATCCGTTTGTGTTGGGGTGGAATTCGTCTTCTGCCAATAGGTCTTCTGTTGATTGACTGAATATGTCTTTTGTTGGTATATATTTTACATTTTCATATTCTTCTGCAAGTGATTTTCCGGCATCGTTCCAATTATCGATTATCATTCCAAGTTCTTTGATTTCACCAAAATGCCGTTCAAACGGATTATAAAAACCGATTAAATAAATTTGGGTATCCGGATTGATTTCATTAATTTTATTAAAAATGGCTTTTAAGCGCTCGATATATTTCACCCTTTCCTCTTGGAAAGGTTCCATTGTCACGTTCATAAAATTAGATTTTAATACTTTCATAATATCATTTGCACCAATTGTAATTAGGACAACATCAGCCTCTTTAATGGCAGAAGCAACATCTTCTTTTTCCAGCCTTTTCAATAATTGATCTGACCGGTTTCCCTTTTTACCAAAGTTTTCGACGGTGACATTTAGTTTATGGTCTTCGAACGTGTGATTAAGAATGCCAACGTACCCGCCATTCTTTGTTTCATCTCCAACCCCTTCAGTCAGCGAGTCGCCGATAGCCACAATCTTTTGATCCTTTTTAAGAAAATCCAACGCCATTTCTACTACTTCCCGAACCTTCGCCTTAATATCTTCAGTAATTGGTTTTTCTTCCTCTTCTACCGGTACTGCTTCTGCCTCTTCTACTTCCGGTTCATTTTCAACTGGCGTTTCTTCTGTTTGTTTTGGAGGAGCAGAAGCGATCGCCATTGCCGTTTCCACCTTTTCCTGTTCACGATCTGGAAGAAATAAATATATAAATACACCTGCACTTACCAAAATTCCTATAATCATGCTCATCATAGCTGTTCTCTTTTTTCTCTGCAAATTTCACCACACCTATTATAATTGTATAATTATTATCTAATAATATAGTTTATTCATTTTATCATGACAGGCTACATTCCGAAAGACAACAAATATTAGAAATCAAAAGGGACGTTTGCCACGCTCCCTTCGTTAATGAAACGAAGCATGAAAACCTCCCCATTATGGTTACTTTATGAAAAAGATGGCAGCCAATTTCCGTGTGCTTCAAAGAGGTCATCACACATGGAAATGATATCATCCATGGAAAGCTCAGCACTTGTATGTGGATCCAACAATGCTGCTTGATAAACTTTCTCTTTTTTTCCGGTGATAGCAGCTTCAATCGTTAATAGTTGTGTATTGATATTGGTTCTATTCAAGGCAGCAAGCTGTTCCGGCAAATCTCCTACATAGCAAGGCATGATCCCGCTTCTATCCACTACACAAGGCACTTCAACACAGGCATTCTCTGGAAGATTACTGATCAGACCCCCAGTATTTAGCACATTGCCGCCAAACTTAAATGGTACATTTGTTTCCATCGCTTCTATGATTCTCGAGCCATATTCACGAGACCGCTTGTGTGTGAGCTTACTATTATTCACGATCTCCTGCCTCATCGTTTTCCAGCTCTCAATTTGTTTCACGCAGCGGCGGGGATATTCATCAAGCGGGATATTAAATTTTTCTATTAAATCTGGATACCTGCTCTTGATAAAGTATGGATGATACTCTGCATTATGCTCCGAGGATTCCGTTACATAGAATCCAAACTTGTCCATTAATTCATAACGAACCATATCATGGTGCTTGGATTTTTGCTTTTCCTTTGCACGTCTCTTAATTTCAGGATACAAATCCCCGCCATCTCGTTTTACCTCTAAGAGCCATGCCATATGGTTAATTCCTGCAATTTTTTCTTCAATGCCTTGGTGGGCGATCCCTAAATCCCTGAATAGATGCTCCGTACAGACTTGAACACTATGACAAAGACCTACACTTTTTACATTTGTATAGCGCTGCATAACACCAGTCAGTACTGCCATTGGGTTGGTATAGTTCAAAAACAGCGCATCTGGACAAACTTCCTCGATGTCCCTGGCAAAATCGAGCATGACTGGAATCGTTCGGAGTGAACGAAAAACCCCGCCAATTCCTACCGTATCTGCAATCGTCTGACGAAGTCCATATTTCTTCGGAATCTCAAAATCAATCACGGTGCTTGGTTCGTACCCGCCCACTTGAATGGCATTGATCACGTATTTTGCCCCTCTTAATGCTTCTTTTCTATTTATATATGATTTGATTGAAATATTTTTAGTGTAGTTATTTTTTAAGTTATTTAACATGTTCGCGGAATCTTTTAAGCGCTGCTCGTCGATATCATACAGTGCAAATTCAAATCCCTCTAAGGCTGGGACGAACATACAGTCACCCAGTACATTTTTCGCAAAAACCGTACTTCCGGCACCCATAAACGTAATTTTTGACACACCCAACATCCTTCCTTTGAAGAAGCCTTCTTTTACTCTACTAGTCTATTCCCTTTTTTCAAAAATCAATTCAGCAGAATAATAAAAAACATTCTTTTTCTCTAGTATACTTTTGGTTTCGCTCTACTATGTTCATTAATTATAGAAGTAATGATATGCAGTGAATCCCATTCTCCGCTCGAAAATTTAATAATGGGATACTTTTTAGGAAACAGCCTATTTCGAATCATATCCGCTGAGTCCCCTTTTTCATGTAGAGCTAACACATCCTGTACCAATGATCTTAAATAATCCCTTTTTCGGGTTAGCGCTGCTCGGCCATCTTCTACAAACCCTGCATGACTGCAGAATACTTCCTGAAAATCGTAGGTTAAAACTCTTTCCAAAGATTGAATAATGGTTAGGATATTTTCTTCTGCTAAAATCACTTTGGTCCGCTCGTTCCCCTGTAAATAACTGACCAGTATTCCGATTCAAAAAGGCCTTATGATCAAAAGCATGTCCAGGAGTGTCGATTACATCCCAAGCCGCATTCCTTGATGTAAATGTTTCTGGCATGGCAAGAGCATGGAACGGCTTTCTTCTTCCCCAAAAAAATTGTCGATAAAAAGGATAATCCGCCTTTTGTGTGCAATACTCAATGGTCTTTTCATTGAGATACATAGGGACCTTTTTTGTTTTTCCAATATAAGCAGCACAGCCAGTATGATCCTCATGATAATGAGTCATCATAACCTGGTCAAAGTCAGCTATATCTATAAAAGGTTCAAAATATTTATGTAAAGACTGCGAACCGGTATCAATTAGCACACCATCCACGACATAACAATAAACATTTAAAGAAAAATTTTGTATCTTCACTTCCCCATTCAGGTAGGCAACACCATTCTTCTCTCCAAAGGTAGATCTTTTCTTTAAAAACATGACTTCCTCCCCTTTCTACCAACCTAAAATATTCATATTTTTCCCGTTCATCAATTGACAGGCACCATTTGTGCGCCCATACATATTGTAAATAAAAATGTCGGGAGGTCATTCTATGGAAGACAAACAAGCATCCTTTACCAAGTCCGCAAGATCAAAATGGCAGACATTTGAAGTAGTTGGTATATTGTTAGTTTTTGGATCCTTGATTCTGCTCTTATTTGCTCCTAATTCGCTGTCCAGCCTTTTTGATACCATTATTAAAGAAGTAAAACCAATCGTCGTAGACATTTTTCTGACAAGTGAAGTGGGAATTGCAATTATTGTAAGCGTTATCGTCGGACGTCTTTTGGAGAGATTAGGATTTACAGATGGGTTAATTCGTCTTTTTGTTCCGATTATGAAGTGGTTCAAAATCAATCCATCGGTCATCATTCCAAGCGTATACAATATTCTAGGTGATATTAACGCTGCTGGAAAAATTTCTGGTCCGATTCTAGTCAAAGCAAATGTAACCAAAGCAGAGCAAAAAATTGCGGTAGCAACGATGATTCAATCTCCACAATCCTTTGCAACCTTTGTGTTAGGGCTCATCGCACTTTCAGCATTCAGCATTAATGCCTTCCCACTCGTCATTCTTTCTATTTTTGTCCCAATTATTGTTGTACCGTTTCTCTTATCTAGAACCATTTACCGTGATACTAAAAAAGTGGAGCTTGAGGAATTGCCCCGTTTTACACCTACTACTAAATTTTTGCAAACCATTTTCTCATCCGCTAAAGAAGGTGTTGAACTGCTGTTTTTAATTATTATTCCAGCGGTTGCGGCCGTCTTTTTCTTTATCGGAGCCTTAAAATTTATAGGTGTTTGGAGTTTCATAGAATCTAGCTTATCTTCTGTTCTTACGTTCCTAAGTATTGAACCCGCTACCGGTATTGTATCCATACTAGCAGCTCCTACATTGGCAGTTGCTCAGCTTGCGGAACTCGCCAGCACCATTGATCCTCGGTTAATTGTAGGTTCATTTGTGCTAGCCAATTCCGGGCTCCCACTTTCCGTCATCTTCGGTCAGGTGCCTGTCACTTGGGCTGAGACATCCAGTCTAAATGAGAGAGAAACGTTAGAGGCTGCCATTATTGGCATGGTTCTTAGGTTGATTACGGCATGTGTCTTGGGGTATTTTTTTACTCCATTTTTGGTGTGATGACTGATGAATTACTTGATTCGCAGTAAAAAGTTAGTAACGGTAAGTCAGTTAGGGACTGTAAAAGATGGTGCAATGGTTATTGAGAATGGTAAAATCGCTGAGATTGGCATCTGGGAGAGTTTGAAGGAGAAATTTCCGGGGTTAGATGTGATGGATTGTTCGAACTATGTGATTACACCTTCACTGGTAGATTGCCATACTCATTTACTAGAATTTGCCCCAACCTCTCTCTATCCAGTGAGTTCTGAAACTCATTTTTTAGCCGGAAAAGCGATACTCCTTCAAGCATTATCAGCTGGTATAACGGCACTTGGCGAGCAGATCTGCGGCCATCCGCTGTGTGATTTTTCAAAAGAAGATTACCAAAAAGCCGTTGATGGTATTCCTATTGATGTTTCCTTTGCAACAACAAGTATCTCTATTGGGTTTGAAAATTTGGCTCATTTTACTGCCATCACCCAATCGCGCGGCGTTACTCAATACGATTTGTCCGATCCCATTTTGGTACAAATGATTGCGCTTCTAAGTGATTATCCTGGTGAAAATATCTTTATCAATGCGACACCGGCAAATTTTACCGAAAAAGAAGTCCCGCGGGCTGGAGAAATCATCTACACGCTCGAGGAATTAAAAAAGATTGTAAAAATCTATCATCGATTAGGAAAAAGAATTGGTGCTCATGTTGGAGGTGAAGAAGGAATCAAACTTGCACTAGAGGCAGGTATCGATGTCCTGCACCATGCACATGGAATCTCCGATAAACAAATTAACATTGCTGCAAAGCAAGGAGTTAAAGTGGTCGCCACCCCAATGGGCGGTACCCATTTACAGCCGAACTCGCCAGAAGAAATTCTTAAGTTCTTTCAAAAAGACATCCCGGTTTCGATTTCGACGGACTCCTATCTTCCGCCCTATCCAGGAACTTCCTGGCTGCCGTTTCAAGATCAAACTTTAAAAGGACCTGACGTCTTAATGCTGATTGCTCAGCCAGCTATGCAGCTTTTAAAGAAGCATCATTACGATGAAAATAAGATTCTAGCATTATTAACAGACAATCCTGCTAAGCTATTAGGAAAGGATGACACTTTCGGACGACTAGAAGCAGGTTTGGAAGCAAATTTCTTAGTTTCTGAAGGTATTCCTGGCCTGGAAATAACAGCAATCGATCAGATAAAGCATGTTTTCTATAAAGGCGTTAAAGTAATTGACCGCCTATAAAAAGTATATAGGCAGAGTAATTCGATTACCTAGGAATTAGCTCTGCTTTTTTAATGGCTACCTCTCTAAAATCAAGTAATCCTTAGTCTTAGTAACCGGAATATCATACACATTAGCAAAATCAATTAAATCCTGATATATATTGTTGGGGTTGAAGTTTGCTATTTTAATAGGGAACCCTTTTTCATTTTTTATCATGACGCATTTCTGTGCCCAGCCAATCCGTTTAAACTTCATTGTTTTAATATTTTGATGATGAACCACTTTTTTGTACAGTGTTAAATTAAATAACTGAATTTGATACGTTAAATATCCTTCATTTATTTCAACCTTATATTCTGCCAAAAGTGCCATACCAATAATAAAGGCCAAGACTAACTGCAATATTTGTAACCCTTGGGGAAACTCCTCAACCTTGAACAAAATCAACACTAGAAATAATAACGAACCCAAAACCCTTCTCTGTGCTCTTGCATAATACAAACACTCCACCTCACTCTTATCAATAAAAATATTAAACTAATACAATTATTTCAAATAATGGAAATATTAGCAATGGCGAATCAACCTGTTGATTAGAATTATAGAGTTAAAGAAAAAAGCGGTTTTATTCTAATATAAGAATAAAACCGCTTTTCATTTTCCCATTATGATACATTTAGACAAAATTCAGGAATGTCGATTTTCACTTCACTGCCCTGCTCGGATGAACGTAATATCCCATCAATGATCGCCTGATTGATCACAATTTGTTCACCTGGAATGGGTGCAGGTTTACCACTCTTTATTGCCACAACAAAGTCGCGTACCTTTTCATAAAAAATATTTAACTGATGATTTTGAACAGGAATTGCAGATTCTACATGGTGCCCTTTTATATCATGGAATAAGCTGATTGTGCCGATTCCACCGTCCCACACACCGCTCCATGGTCCGCTGCCTGCTGGCGTTAATTTCAACCCAGCATCTTTTCCCAGGAAGAGAGTTGGACCGAGAGAGTCCATATGCATGGCCCATGATATTTTAAAATTTAGAACAATTCCGCCTTCTAGACGGATCATCGCTGCACCAAAATCCTCGACTTCAAACTTATCCGCCTCCTTGTGATATAGCGGATTGGTTCCGAAATGATTAGACGTATAAGCTGATACAGTTAAGGGCTTAGGATAGCCCAATGTATTTAAAGCTAGGTCTAATGAATAACAACCAATATCCGCCATCGCACCTGCACCTGCTAATTCTTTATTGATAAAGGTTCCTTCTGGCATTCCCCGCCGTCGTCCGCCGCCTGTTTCAACATAATAGACATTCCCTAATTGACCCGATTGAACGATTTCTTTTACCGCTTTCATATTCGGATCGTATCTTGGTTGAAATCCGACAGTCAGGATTTTATCTGCCTTTTTGGAGGCCTCCACCATTTCAATTCCCTGGCTTAAGGTAACAGCCATCGGCTTTTCTACTAGCACATGTTTTCCGGCATTAAGGGAATCAATGCTTGTACGGTGATGGGCCACATTTGGAGTACAAATACTCACACCATCCAGATCCATATGTAAAAGCTCTAGGTGGTCATCAAAAGCTTGAGCTTCTTTTAATTCAAGCTGTTCAATAAATTGCTTAGCCTTGCCTGGAATCACGTCGGCAACAGCTACAATCCTTACATCTGGCATTTGCTTATAAGCTCTTGCATGAGCAGCTGCAATTCCGCCGCTGCCAATAATACCGATATTGAGCGCAGTTGACATCGTATTTCCTCCAACTATTAATTTTCCGTTACTTGACTAAAGTAATAGGTTGATAAGTTCCCTCAATCAAGTGTCTTAAATTATCTAAGCTCTCATTAATTCGTAATAAAGGAAGATTGCTCTTGAAAGTAAACAGCTTTTCCTGTCTTAGCAGATTCATAGATTGCCTCTAAGATTTGCGTCACCACCAATGCTTGTTCCGGCTTTACCACTGGCTCTGTGTCGTGAAGGATATTATCAATCCAAAGCCTTGCTTCTAGGTCGGCATCTGACTCCGAGTTTCCATCATAAAAGGCTACTCCACCGGCACCAAGCTCAATATTGGTTGTATAAAGCTTTCCGAAGCTTTCCCCGTTGATTCTAAGTCCATCCTTCATATCCGCTCCTCCCTCTGTTCCGCTTAGTGAACATTTTGCCTCATCCTCATCTAGAGAATTTAAAGCCCAGCTTGTTTCGAGCACAATGGTAGCGCCATTTTCCATCGTAATAAAGCCAAAGGCGGAATCCTCAACGGTAAATTTTTCTGGGTCCCACGTTCCCCATGCATTGGCAGCATTTTTCTTTTGGCTTAATTTATGATAAGTGTTACCCATAACGGATTTAGGTTTATAGTTATTCATCATCCATAATGTTAAATCCAGGGCGTGGGTGCCAATATCAATTAACGGGCCTCCCCCTTGTTTTTCTTCATCCAAAAACACACCCCAAGTTGGAACTGCACGGCGGCGGATCGCATGGGCCTTCGCAAAGTAAATCTCGCCTAAATCCCCGCGTTCACATACTTGATTCAGATGCTGGCTATCTGGACGGAAACGATTGTTATATCCGATTGTCAGTTTTTTACCAGAGCGTTTTGCCGCCTCCACCATGGTTTGGGCTTCAGCAGACGTCTTCGCCATCGGTTTTTCACACATTACATGCTTACCTGAATCCAGAGCAGACACAGTTATTTCCGCATGCGAATCATTTGGAGTTAGAACATGGACCACATCAATACTTTCATCCTGAAGGAGTTCATGATAATCTTCATACACCTTCGCACCGGGAGCTCCGTATTTAACGGCCGCCTTTTCAGCTCTTTCAATCAGTACGTCACAAAAAGCCACTAATTCAACATGCTTCAGCTTAGATAAACTTGGCATATGTTTTCCATTTGCGATACCGCCACAACCAACAATGGCTACTTTCACTTTTTTTGTCATCTTCATTTCCTCCTGTTTTGTTTATTTAAAATAAAGAGCCAGATGTTCTTTCGCTTTTCTAATTCCTTGCTGCTCCTTCTCTAAAGACCCCCAATAGCGATGATCTTCTAGTTCTATGCTAATGGGACCCTGATAACCGACTTTTTCTAATCGCACCGCTACCTTTGACCAATCCACATCCCCTTGCCCAGGGATGGTGTATCTCCAAGGCCCTTCTGAAAAATCATAGTTTGCTCCAAAGGTGGCAGTAAGGGTTCCAAATTCATATTGTTCATCATGTAATATTTCAGTGTCTTTACCATGACAGTAATTAATTCTATCACCAAATTCACTCAATACTCGTAAATGGTCAATTCCTAACCTTACTAAATGGGAAGGATCATAATTGATCCCGAAATGTTTAGAAGGTATAACGTTGAACATCGCTCTTAGCATTTCAGGTGTGCATCCTAACGTTGGATAATAGGGAGCAGGTCCCGGCCACCCTTCTAAAGCAATATAAATGTTTTCTTGTTCTGCGTGTTTAACAATAGCAGGAAAGGTTTCTTTCCAGATTTCAAACGCCCTTTTTCTCGGCAAGGTTATATCATCCGGAACCAAACACATAAACATAACTTTTCCGCCAAGCTGAGAAATCTCAGTCATTTGCGTTTTTAAAGCAGTCACTGCTTCTTCACGACTTTTCTCGTCTTCACTTAAGAGCTTTGTATTGCCAACGGCACCTACACCATCAATGGACCCTACTTCAAGCCCAGCATTTTCTAAAGCGGATTTCACCTCTTGGTTATAAAAGGGAACATCGATGACATCCAAGCCAATACTAGCAGCGAATTTTGCTACCGATTCCATTCCCTCTGCACCGATTTTTGGTGATATTCTCATTCCTATTTTTTTATTCATATGAACAACCTCCTACTAGTTTTAATTACTATTAATAGATTCCTATTTAATTCCACTGAAAGTGATACCTTTAATAAATGTTTTTTGCAAAAAGAAGAATAAGATCACAACAGGAATCGTCATCATTGTCGATACAGCCATCATGAGTCCCCATTCAGAACCCTTCTGGCTTTGGAATTGCTGTAAACCTAGAGATAAAGTGTATTGGACGGAATCTGTTAAATAGAGTAATGGGCCGATAAAGTCTGTCCAACTTGCCATAAATTGAAATAGTCCTACGGCCAATACCGCTGGTTTTGCTAGTGGAAGCATGATTTGCCAATAGATTCTAAATTCGCTGGCACCATCTATTTTCGCTGCCTCTCTTAAACTATCAGGTAAGCCCATAAAAAATTGCCTTAATAGGAAGATGTAAAAAGGAATTCCGAAAAATGCCGGAAGGATTAATGGATAAGGTGTACCTACCATCCCTAATTTTTCAAACAATAAAAATAATGGAATCATGGTCACCTGCCCTGGAATCATCATCACACCAATGGTAATGATAAAAAGGATATTCCTCCCTGGCCACTTCAGTTTCGCGAAGCTATATGCAACAATTGGACACGATAAAACAGCGCCAACGGTACTTAGCACGGTAATAATGATGGTGTTTTTTAAATAAGTGAAAAACGGGATATAATTCATGGCATCAATATAATTGCTCCACTTCACCGGCTTTGGAATCCATTCAGGCGGAAATGTAAATACTTGTGTTAATGGTTTTAATGATGTTGAAACCATCCAGATAAATGGAATCATAAAGAAAAATGATGCGATGATTAGAACAATATGTGCTGAAAAAACCGATACTTTCTTTTTCCTTGCTGCATCCATTTTTTCTCCTCCCTTATTTGCCCTGGTAGTGAACCCAGCGCTTGGATGTTAGAAATACAAAGGCCGTTAGTGCCATAACAATTACAAATAAAACCCATGCCATAGCAGACGCATAGCCCATTTTGAAAAATTTAAAGCCGTTATCATATAAATACATCACATAAAATGTTAACGAATTCGCGGGTGTCCCTTTTCCTTGTGTCAATGTGTAAGGTAATGTGAATTGCTGGAATGCCCCAATAATACCCATGACCAAATTAAAAAAGATAACCGGTGTTAATAAAGGCAAAGTAATATGAAACGTTTTTTGAAACCAGTTTGCTCCATCAACATTTGCTGCATCATAATAATCCTCCGGAATATCTCCCAGTCCCGCTAAATAGATGACCACAGCCTGCCCTATTCCCCACAAGGACATCAGGATTAGTGAAGGCTTTGACCATGTCTCACTTCCAAGCCAGGATGGCCCTTCAATACCAATCGTACTTAAAATTCCATTTACTAACCCAAACCCTGGATTTAACAGCCACATCCATAAAACCGCCAACGCTACATGCGGGACAAGAGTCGGTAGGAAGAAAATGGTTCGGTATACGGCCATCCCTTTAACCTTCATGTTCAACATCATGGCCAGTGCCACACCAAAAATGATTCCTAATGGCACATAAAACACCGCAAAGTAAACGGTATTATAAACGGATTTCCAAAATAATTGATCTTTCAATAAATCTTTATAATTCTGCAACCCGATGAATTCACCTGGCTGTAGAATGCTGTATGTAGTAAAGCTAAAATAAATGGATGAAAACAAGGGAATCGCATAAAAAACAAGTAAACCGATAATCCAAGGTGAGGCAAATAAAATTCCGGTTTTGTATTGCCCCCCATTAGGAAGCCTTTTCTTAGCAGTGATGTTTATTTGATTAATAGACTCTGTTTTAGGAGAGTTCTTATTTTCAGCCAATTGTATGTTACCTTTCACTTTAATAACCGCTCCTCTCCGCTATTCATATTTCAGGAGGAGAAAAACTCCTCCCTTGTTTATTCATTTCCTGCACCTGCATCTAGCCGCGATACGATGCTGATTAGGCACTTAGATTTTTCATTTACTTAGTTCTTTATTTACTTTTTCATTCACTTTTTCCAGTAACTCTTCTGGAGTTCCATTTCCACGTGTTGCATTTTCCACCGCGCTCGCCAATTCATTCCAGTATAAGGATCCTTGGGTCATAACAGGTCTATGGTGAGAAACAGGCAGGATATTGACAAACTCTTTTAAAATTGGGTCTTCTTTATATCCTAGTTCTCCGTTGACGGAATCGATAACAGAGAAGTCTCTAGCGATTCCACTAAAAATCTTTTGACCTTCCTCCCCGCCAAAGAACTTCATAAATTCCCATGCAGCGTCTTTATTCTTCGCGCCCTTAGGAATCACAACAGACCATCCGCCAGACCATGTTGTATGATTTTCTCCTGTTGGAGTCGGCATAGGGAATACCCCATATTTCAAATCAGGTTTGAATTTCTTAATGGCGGAAACCTCCCATGGTCCGCTTACCTTCATGCTTAGCTGGCCCGTTAAGAATGGGTCCATAGCACCCTGTCCTTGTGAATCAGTAAAACCTGCAATATCCTCGACATTGTATTTTTTTGCATAGTCTGTAATCCATTGAAGAGCCTCTACAACCTTTGGATCAGTGGCAGTTGCTTTATTTGTTTCAGTATTAAAGAATTCTCCTCCGAACGACCAGCCCCAGCCATAAAACCAGCCTTGTCCAAACCAAGGAATAAAACCAATACGTTCAAAGCGCTTTCCTTTTTTCTTGGTTAATTTCTCTGCCGCAGCTTCTAATTCTGCAATTGTTTTCGGTGGGTTTTCAGGGTCTAAGCCCGCCTCTTTAAAATGATTGATATTAAAATACACGAGCCTAGAATCTGTAGTGGTAGGGATTCCATATAGTTTTCCTTGGTAATTAGCCTCATCCCATGCAAATGGATAGTAGGTATCCTTTGTAACACCGCTTGATGCAGCTAATTGAGTCAAATCCTCCAAGGAGCCTTGTGCTGCCCATGATCCGATTTCGAAACGATCGAAGTATGCAACATCAGGTGGATTTCCTCCAGAGATAGCAGTCATTAATTTTTCATTTTGGCCTTCACCTTGATTTGCTGTATAGACTGCATTGATTTTGATATCTGGATTTTGTTTTTCAAATTCCTTAATAACTGCGTCAACCGCTTCACCCGTAACATCTGTCATCGGATGCCAAAATGTCACCGTTGTTTGATTTTTGTTTCCTTTTTCTGAAGAACTAGATTTCGAGGAACATCCAGAAAGAATCATTGATAATGTCAGAACGAATATTAATGCTAAAGCCCCGATTCTTTTTTTCTTTTGTTTCATCTTCATCCCCCTGCCTTTTTTACTATTATTTTTTAATCACTTCCTATGTACTTTCTTAGATGCACCATTAATAAAAGCGCTTTCAAAGGTTGATAAAAAAATATAACTTAAGATGATATAACAACTCATGCTTGTTATTATTAATGGTATATTGATAGATTACCAAGTGCATATATTTATGTCAACATATTTTTTGAATATTCGTTCTTTATGTTCTCTTTAGGTATTCCATATCATCTATTCCTTTCTTTTTTCCCAAAAAGAATGGGAATAAATAAAAAAAAAACAATCCTTACTCAATGGATTGTTTTTTGGATTAATTTATTATGGAAGATTCGGAGCCGTTGATTTTCCTTTAAAAAGTGTAAAATCAATAACAGTATGCTTGGGAATTTTTTCTCCATTTAACTGTTTCATTAATAAATGAACGGCCTTCTTTCCCATTTCTTCCTCATGTTGATGGATATGAGTAA
The DNA here is from genome assembly GCF_019749295.1 of Neobacillus niacini. GTDB lineage: Bacteria > Bacillota > Bacilli > Bacillales > Cytobacillaceae > Neobacillus > Neobacillus niacini_D. The sequence goes on along the minus strand of NZ_JACWFG010000011.1, from coordinate 565,956 downwards.
AGAGAGGCTGTTCATAACGGTCTTCTGGACAGTCAAAACAAACAATGGAATAATCTTCGGGAACTTTTTTTCCCAACTTGTTTAATACATTATTAAGAGTAAGAGCCAAATTATATTCACCTACAACAAAGGCCGTGACTTCCGGATGGTTTTCAATAAAACGTTTGATGGATTGCGAATCGGCTTGCAAGGTTATACCTGACTGATCTTCATTATTTTGCGGTAAGGAACTGATCAAATCAATTACTAATAAATCAGGATTCAATTTCAATCCTTGCTTTGAATAAGCGATGTGAAACCCTTGGAGTCTCTCTTCAATCGTCGAATTACCGTTTGGAGTCGGGGACATGAAAGCGATTTCCTTATGACCTAAAGTGAATAAATAATTCGTTAAGGTTTCAGAGGCTGATTGATTATTTGTACAAACAGAACTTGCGGGAATTCCCTTCAAGTAACGATCCACCAACACGATTGGAAAATCCTTTAATACTAGTTTTAATATTTCTGTATTGTAATGTTCACCGTGGACAGGAAAAATGATGAGACCATCCACTCCACTATTTACAAGATCAATTATCGCATTTTCCTCTTCTTTTGTTTTCCCTCCTGTACGACGGATAATCAAGTTGCAGTTGTTTAGCAGACAGACTTTTTCTATGGTTTTCACTAGGTTTAAGCCAAAGGCATTATCAAAATCAGGTATGATTAAAGCGATTAATTTACTATTTGGTAGAATGGGACTTGGGATGTCATTTGTAGAGCAATCGTTATTTTCTTGCTGCAGATTGGCCACAAATGATCCTTTCCCTCTTATCCGCTCAATGATGTTATTTTGAGCTAGCAAATCCAACGCTTTTTTTGATGTAATTCTGCTTACATCAAATTCTTCTGCCAGCTCCTTTTCTGAAGGAACTCTATCTCCCTCCATTAAATGTCCTTGTTTTATCTGATTGATAATATATTCATATATTTTTTCGTATAAGGGAGTACTCATTCTCTTATTCACCTTTTAAAGTTGATATATTTATTATATATAAATATATCATCTAAAAGCTGTTAAAACAACTAAAATAGTCATTTATTACTAGTTAGTATGTGTACCGCAAACAAAAATAAACCCGTCCTAAGGAAAGAACGTGAGATAAAATACGCATTATGTCACTTATTTAGAAGGCAGCTCGTTAAAGAATGCTACATCCTCTATTGGAAGTCGTGTAGTAGGATGTCCTGGTTTTGCTGCTTTTCCGATAGCAATGAGCATAACTGGCACAAACTGTTGGGAAATTCCGAATGCTTCCATGAATTTCGCTTTATCGTACCCGCCCATCGGAACCGTGTCGTAACCTTTGGATCGGGCCACAAGCATAAGCAGCATGGAGATTAGGCCGCCATCGGTATATACGATCTGGCGAGCTGTTTCAGGCGGTAAGCTTGAGTACATGCCAACTGTTCGTTCGATGAAAGATTTAGCCGTGTCAGCTGGCATAAAGCCTGCTTCCGCTGCCTGACCATAAATTTTTTCAGCATTCTTGTAGCTTTCCACATCGCCAAGTACTGCAATAACAGCAGAAGCTTCGACTACTTGTTGTTGGTTAAACGAGATGGGTAAAAGCTTTTCCTTTAACTCAGGTTTATCGATGACTAGAAAACGCCATGGCTGCAGGTTTGATGACGAAGGAGCTAATGTTGCTAGCTCCAGTATTTCAGTCATTTCTTCACGTGAAATCTGCACTGTCGGATCGTAAGCACGCACAGATCGACGTTCACGAATAACATCTATAAACTTTTGCTGTTCGATTTTTTCTAAGGTTTGAGTGTTTGACATTCTAATTCCTCCAAGTAATACATGATAGTTCGTTCAACTCTATTGTGAACATTTTTATAAGATTCTTATATTAGTAATGTGATTAACCCTATATGTGGATAAGATATATCGTATCTTACAAAGTCACCTTACCCACTTTAATGCTAATTGTCAAAAGTAATGCATTCGCCGCTTATTTGGTTTTCTGTTTTCTTAAATGATGCTCTTATGCATTAACTTCCTTTATAAGTTGAGTCATTGAATTCAATTTCGCTGACAGCTCATTAAACCATTCTTCATCTCCGGTTGATAACGCCAAGTCAATTAGGAAAAGGATTTGTTCCTTATTAGATACATTCGCAGCTGGCAGGCATTTTAGCTGGCTGGTTAATAATGCTACTGTTTTGCCGCATATGTCTTTGTTGTCACTTGTGACAATCGTGACCTTAGCCACTCCTTCTAAAATGCTCAGTGAGTCAATATAACCTATAATTAATTCCCCGCTCAGCAAATTACCCTTAACCCAATCACCTAGTTCTAACATTGGAAAATGATTATTATTCAACATAATTTTTCACCTGCTCGGAAAAGTATTGTACTACTAAATATTCAACATTTACTGTAATTTAAATTATTACAGTTAAATTAGAAAGAAACTTGTTGCCAAGTCTTTATTCTTTTTGATTGATTAGATCAACAATTTCTCTAATGGTGTAGTCTTTTAAATATTCACCCAGATGGTCTTCCGCACCTAAAAAAATGGTAAACAAGACACTCTGCATATTTGCCCCTACAATGCACCGTTCATTTGATTCAGGGCATTTAGGCTGAAGTGTACCTTCAGAAGTAATCTTATATATATCCCAGAGATTAACCTCACTAAGATCTAGAGCAAATATAAATCCGCCGCCTGTTCCTTCTTTTGATTTAATAAAACCATGTTTTTTTAATAAACTTAATACTTTTCGAATACGTACTGGGTGGACTCCGGCACTTTCTGCGATATACTCACTTGTTGACATCCGATCTGGCTGTAATGCAAGCAGTGTTAAACTGTGAATGGCAAGTGTAAAATCACTGTTCATGACCTTCCTCCTAAACATTCATCATATTTTATTATAGCTACTATTACCTATTATATCATTTACTATACTGTATTGATAAACGTTACAGATTGGCTGCACATAACTTTCATTTACATCCCTATTAGTTAGCGGCTTTTTGCGATTCAATGTGTACAAATGTACGAAGCCTGCGTGGTAAAAACCTGCTAATTTCGTCCTCGTTATATCCAACTTGTAATCTCTTTTCATCTAGGATGATTGGGCGTCGCAACATTTTCGGGTTGTCGATTAATAATTTATATAAGGCATTGAGTGGCAGAGATTCAATATCGACATTCATTTCCTGGAAAGCTTTTGAGGTTGTTGAGATAATCTCGTCCGTCCCTTCTTCTGTCAGGCGAAGAATCGATTTAATTTCATCAATGGTAAGTGGACTAGCAATTATATTTCTTTCAATATAATCAATCTGACGATCCTCCAGCCACGCCTTTGCTTTTCGACAAGAACCACAGCTTGGTGTTGTAAATACTGTTACCATACCTTTACACACTCCCTTTTTATCATTCAACCATTGCTTAATATCCTAAATGTAACGAAAAATATTACAGTTATAAGGCCATAAGAACATGTAAATTACAAACTAATTTAGAGAGCTAAACTCAATGGCTATACTGTAATATTAATTTTTACAGTTGAATTTGTCAAATGTAATTATATGGGTAAATGAATTATTTTTATGAATAACGATTAATTACGGGTCTAACCTCTTTCTTTGAGGCTAGACCACTCTTCCATTATCTTATTATTTCCTATTTCTTATGCAGCGTTTAACCAAATCCTAATAAAATTGAATAAATCGGTTATAGACAGCTCGCGCATTTTTCGCTTCATTCGTACCGTGAATAATTGCACGGCCATCCTTAAAGAATACAACTCGATAATCCTCAAATTTACATGAAAGCAAATATTGGTTTAATACAGGATTCTTAACGTGACTCTCCAATCTCTCCAACAAGTGAGGGAGGGAATATGTTCTTCGTCCTAGCCCTGGACGAAGCTGGACAGCATCTCTTCCACATAAGACATCTGTTTTCATCTGGTTTTCAAACGATAAAAAAGGATGGGATGGATGTTCTCCACAAGTTGGACAAAGTTTGTTTTTTAACTGAGTCACATTAATCTCCGCTTTTTCATTTTTCCAAATATCCATGGATTGAAGTATCGGAAAAAGTGTTTCACCTGAAAGAATCTGTAAAACTTGTGTAATTTGTAATGCCGCCGTAATTTGAACAATCGGACTTATCACGCCTACAGTATCACAAGTCATCCCATCCATTGGCAAATAATTTAGTAAACAATGTAAACAAGGTGTTTCTCCCGGAATAATCGGATATGTAAGTCCATAACTTCCCACACATGCTCCAAATAGAAATGGAATTCCATGTTTCACAGCTGCATCATTTACAATTAAACTAGTTTCAAAATTATCAGTTGCGTCCACAATCACTGAATGACCTTTTATCAATTCTTCAATATTCAGTCCGTTAACATCTTCTATGAAACAATTAATCGTAATTTCGCTGTTTATTTGTTCGAGTCTTGTTTTGGCAGCAATGGCCTTTGGTAATTGATTACTTACGTCTTCTTCTGTATATAATTGCTGCCTTTGTAAATTGGTCAGATCGACATAATCTCGATCGACTACCGTCAGGACCCCGATCCCAGCTCTTACTAACATTTCAGCACTTGCAGATCCAAGTGCTCCAGCACCAATGATGATTACACTCGCCTCATTTATATTAGCTTGTGCCTTACTTCCTAAAAATAACTCCTGTCTGGAATACCGATTACTCAAGATGTCACCATCCCAGTTGTTGGACTGCTCGCTATCGCATACTCCTTTTCTTCTATTCTTCCAGCTTCAAATCCTAAACGCCCTGCTGTTACTGACAGCTTCATTGCCTGAGCCATTTTAACAGGATCTTTCGCACCTGAAACGGCTGTATTTAGTAACACTCCGTCCGCACCAAGCTCCATCGCAAAGGCTGCATCTTTAGGAGAACCAATACCCGCATCAATGATCACCGGAATCGAAGACTGTTCAATAATAAACTTTAGGTAAAGTGGATTGATAATTCCCTTACCAGAGCCAATCGGTGATGCAGCTGGCATGACAGCGTGTACCCCAAGTTCTTCAAGACGTCTTGCTAACACAACATCATCGGATGTATAAGGCAAAACAATAAATCCTTCTTCCAATAACATTTCAGAGGCTTTTAATGTTTCAATAGGATCTGGTAAAAGTGTTCGATCATCTCCAATCACTTCTACTTTAATCATGTCACATAATCCAGAGGCTTTTGCCAGTTTTGCAATCCGCACCGCCTCTTCAGCTGTTTTAGCACCTGCCGTATTAGGAAGAAGTGTATATTTTGACAAATCTAGTTGTTCAAGAAAATTCGGCTGCTCCTCAGCAAATATATTCATTCTTCTAACAGCAAAGGTTAAAATTTCTGCTTCGGATACTTCTACCGCCTTTTTTTGAATTTCAAATGATGGATATTTACCCGTTCCTAATAACAATCTTGATTGAAACGTACGATTGGCAATTTTTAACATGTTTCATCCTCCTCCTACAAAATGAATAATTTCAACGACATCCCCATGCGAAAGACTCATTGTTTTATAGTTTTCTTTCATGACAATTTCCTTGTTGATTTCAACTATGACAATACGATTTTCTAAATGATAGTGGGAAAGTAATTGTTCCACCGTATTGACTCCCTCTCGAAGGTCAACACTCTTTCCATTTAATGTAATGGACATTTATTCACCTACTTACCAGCAATGGCTGATGGCGGTCGATTTTAAAGGCCTCCACCCATTCGCTTTTTATTTGTCTTTTAAGTATCAAATCAGTAATCATCTGCCCCGTTGCAGGAGCAAGCAGGATCCCATTTCGATAATGGCCTGTAGCAAATAAAATCCCTTCTTCTTCAGGATGATGCCCAATGAATGGCTTTTGATCAAATGTTTGAGGACGTAATCCAGCCCAAAATGAGTCCATTTTCATATCTGCAACAGTCGGAAGCATCGTTTTTGCCTTCGCAATGATACTGTCAATTCCACTGAGACTAACTCTTTCATTCCAGTCATTCTCAATCATGGTAGCTCCAATCACAAGCCTTCCGTTATTTCTAGGGACAATATAACAGTGATCATGAAAGATGGTTTTTTTCAGAGTCGCTTTTTCATCTATTACAGAAAGGCATTCCCCTTTTACAGGAGTCAATTGATGGTCTAACCCAAGCTGTTTAAAAAATGTTGTACTCCAAACCCCGCTTGCCACCACAACATGCTTAGCTTCAACTTGACTTGTTGCTGTTTGAATCAAGTAGCTATTATCTTGCTTTTGAATATCGAGTACAGGGTAAAATTCGAAAAGAGAAGCTCCAAGTATTTGGGCACTTTTGGCAAATGCCTCACAAACAGCGGTTGGCACAACATTGACATCTTCTTCAATGTAGGCTGCCCCTGCTACTTCGGAAGACACATCAGGTTCCATCTCCCATACAGCCTCTTTATCGAGCCATTTTACAGTGTGTTGAGATAAGGTGGAACGAAGCTCATTTATATCCTTTTCATTATAAGCAAGCTTTAAAATCCCGCCTTTTCTGTACCCTATATCGAGACCGCTCAAATGATGTAATTCTTCTTTAAGTTGGGAATAGGCATACTGACTGCTTCTTGCAAAAGGGAAAAATACATCAAAATCCTCGTCACATTCAGAGTGAGCTCCAAGCATTCCAGCTGCAGCACTAGTCGACTTCGACCCTATTTGATTGCCCTCAAACAATGCCACATTCATCTTTTCCTTTGCTAAATAATAGGCAATTGAGCAGCCAATGATTCCGCCTCCAATGATGGCTACTTCAAATTTTTGTTTCATGATTTATCGCCTCATAATACTGTTTTGTTGAAGAGAATGGATTTTCTGCAGAAAAAATTCCTGACATCACCGCTATACCATCTGCTTTTACCTGTTGTAAAGTATCTATTTTATTCAATGTAATACCACCAATAGCATAAACAGGGATCCTAAGCTCCTGTTTCATTTTGAGAATAGGCTGAATGCCATTGGGAGTCTTTCCTTTTTTACTATCCGTCTCAAAGCAATGACCATATAAAACATAATCCGCGCCATCTCTTTCCGCTTTCTTTGCTCCCTCATAAGAATGAACAGAGCGTCCAACCCTTATATGTGGATAATTTTGTTTAACCATTTTTACTGGAAGACCTTTTTCTGGTAAATGAGCACTTTGGATACCCATTAACAAAGCAATATCCAAAGTGTCATTTAGGATAATTTTATCTTTTTCAACACCACCCTCCTCTAAATATTGGAGCAAGGTAATAATTTCTTGAGCTGTTTTTGTTTTTTCACGTATTTGGACAATATCGACCATATCTTTTATCGCAATAATCTTAGATGCCAGATCACGTACTGATTGCCTATCATCTGTTACTGCTATTAGCTTCACGTTTATCTCTCCTTAAATACAATTAAAAATCGTCAGACACCTCCTCAAAAAAACATTTAGGATCAATCCTATCAGCATTTTGCCAATAAAAAAACCACTTTCCTAAATAGAAAAGTGGTTTGGTTTGAAATTTGTTTACATGCAAACAAGTACAAACATTCACTACTTTCCTACGCAGGTACTAACCTGTTCAGGTTTTGAGGGTTTAAAAGTAACTACTTTATTCTCAGCCCTTATCAAGGGATCCCCTAGCAATTTAATTATTTGGTTTATTTGATTATTCTGATTACGATTGTAATTCTAATACAATAATTGGAAAGTTTCAAGTGTAATATTCAGTGTATAGCCATCCAGGTATGTCATTTGCATAGAAAAGAGCCATAATATACAAGTAGTGCATACACACTTGTATATAACGACTCTATCATTTTTGTATAAATTCCTTTGTATCTAGTCTAGTCGAATTTTTCCCCTTAACCTGTTTTAATGTTGCTACTATTAGGAAGCTAACAATCACTAATAAGAGCCAGGAACTTACCTTTCCTAGATGAACGAGGCTCCAGGCCTCAGTTTGATTTGGATATTCCCATGCTCCAAAGAACGTTGCGATATTTTCGGCTATCCATATAAAGAATCCAATCAACACAAAAGATAGTGCAAGCGGCATACGATAACGCGTTCCATTCACCTCGTATGTTACCCAAGATTGCGAGAAAACGACCAACACAAGTCCAGATAACCACCAACGAATGTCGACCCAAAAATGGTGAGTGAAAAAATTCAAATAAATTGCTGCCGCTAGTGGCACAACCATTAAAAATGGCGGCCACTTAACCAGCTCAACTCTTAATCTCCTCCATGCCTGACAAAGAAAACTAGCGACACTTGCATACATGAATCCACTATACAAAGGTACTCCATAGATTTTGAAATATCCTTCTTCTGGATAAGACCAAGAACCCATGTGTGTCTTGAAAAGTTCAAGCGCCAGTCCAATAAGGTGGAACAAGGTGATTACCTTCAGTTCATCACGTGTTTCAAGTCCCGAACGCACCATCCACCACTGCATCAAAAGGCAGATGATTAGCAGCCAATCATACCGTGGAAGAAAAGGAAGCGGCACGATTTGTGTAATAGCCAAAGAGGCAAAAATAACGACAGGAAACAAACATGATAGTGCCTGTTCCCAACCAAAACTAACCAGTTGTTTTAGTGCTCTCATGCGCTGTGCCTCCACAGATTTTTTAAACAATTACATCTTGCTATTCGGTATCCTCATCACTTCGGTATTCTAGAATGTCTCCCGGTTGACAGTCCAAGGCTTTACAAATCGCCTCTAATGTAGATAATCGTATCGCTTTTGCCTTTCCATTTTTCAAGATTGAAAGATTAGCCATCGTAATTCCCACTCTCTCCGAAAGTTCCGTTACACTCATTTTCCTTTTTGCCAACATCACATCAATATTGATTATAATCGCCATCATTATCACCTCAGACCGTTAAGTCATTTTCAGATTTTATATCAATCGCTTCTTGTAAAAGCCTTTGAAGAACCGCAGCAAATACGGCAATCACCATGGAAGCAAAGATAGGTACCATTCCGACTATGACCAGACCCGGTGCATCATCCAGCTCTGCAACCATAAAAACAAATGGCAAAACGATTGCATACACAACAGAGATTGTGATGGCACAGAATTTAATATTCTTTAGAGCTTTCACAGACAATTCAGAGAAAGCTTGATTTCTATCAATATAGCCTAATAATTTAAAAGCCTGGACCAATGCTCCGAAAAACGGTATTACTGATACATACATCCCTATTACAATAGGATATAGTATGTGGGCATATTCTGGGTTTGCTGGATTCTTAGTTAACCATGTCACACCAAAAATACCCAAAGCTAGAACTGGAATTCCAATCAGAATTACAGCCATCTTTAAAAAGAGTGTTGTTCCTCGTTTCATAAAAAGCACCTCACCTATTTATTTTCCATCTCAATTTACCACGTTATTTATCGTTTTGCAATAAGGAATTATTGTTTTAGTTCATGTTGTTATTGTTAATGACTCGAATCACGATAAAACATTGACTTTATAAATTAAACAAAGAGGATATAGAATAATAATAAAAAATAAAGGAGTAGTTCATTTGAGAAGAACCAATGTACATGCCTGGACCGAAGACTGGGGTAGATTATACCAGCAAGAAGAGGAAAAATTAAAAACGGTTTTTAAAGATGAATTAATTGATATTTTTCATATCGGGAGTACCTCTATCCCAGCAATAGGGTACGCAAAGCCAATCATTGATATTTTGGTTGTTGTGAAGGATATCGAAAAAATGGATCGATACAATGATGAAATGGTGAAATTGGGGTATGAACCTCGAGGTGAAAAAGGGATCATTGGCAGAAGATATTTTCCAAAGGGCAAAGATAATCGAACCCATCATCTACATATCTTTCAAGCTGGAAGTGAACAAATTAAAAGTCACTTAGATTTTAAACATTACCTAATAGAGCATCCAAACGAAGCAAAAAAGTATGGTGAACTAAAAATTAGTTTAGCAAAACAATTTCCAACTGACCATTACAAGTATCAAGAGGGAAAGCAGCCGTTTGTTTCTGAACTAGCAAATAAAGCTAAGGAATGGGCGTTAAAGAAATAAGGAACCACTACTTCCTGTTTTCAGGGAGGTAATGGTTCCTTTTTGTTTCCATGGGGACGGTTCTACTGGTCTTCTTTTTTGTAACTTGTACCAAGAGAACCGTCCCTCTGGATAAGAGAACCGTCCCTCTGGATATTTGTTCTATTCACAGTAGAACAGAATGTGTTATAATATATATAGAACAGATTGGAGGGGAAATTAATGATTATTCGAATTGAACCTGACTCTGACATTCCCATTTATGAGCAGTTATCCAATCAGATTGTCGAAGGGATTGCTAGAGGTTGGATTCATCCAGGAGATTCGCTGCCTTCGGTAAGGGCATTTGCCTCTGACCTTGGCGTGAACATGCATACGGTTAATAAAAGCTACCACCAATTAGAGAAGAAAGGAATTATTACGATTGTTCCGAAATCAGGTGCAATTATCTCTTCTCCCCAAGATTTTAATGAATCTTCTTTGGCCCGGCTAAAAGAAGAATATAAGCCACTTGTTGCAGAATCCCTTGTGGCAGGAATGCCTCATGAACAAATACTGGACCTTGTCTCCTCAATTATCAAAGACTTTAAGAAAATCTAACTCTAGGAGGAACTTTTATGACTTTAGCCATCTTTTTATTTATCTCCATTATCCTCGTTGGTATCCAAACGGCCATTCCCTTCTTAGTAAAACGGACGATCGTATTTGGGATCACCGTCCCAGAAAAACACATTCAAGATGAGAAGCTCTTATCCTACAAAAAAAACTATACTTTACTAGTTTCCCTCCTTTCAATAATCGTTTTAGCAGGTTATGTATTTTGGGCACTAGTAAGTAATCCTGGCGAAGAACAAACTGTACTAATTGGGACGTTCATTCAGTTTGGCATCATTCTTTTCAGCCTCTCACTTTATTTCTACTTCCATGGAAAGACACTTCAATTAAAAAAGAACCAAAATTGGATGGAAAATTTAAAACAAGTAAAAGTATCCGATTTGTCTGTACGGTCTCAAGATGAAATGCTTCCTTGGTATTTATTTTTACTCCCGATGATTATGACGATTGGGGTCATCGGATATACTATTTTCCAATATGACCTTTTGCCGGAACAAATCCCCACTCACTGGGGCATAAACGGTGAAGCGGATGCCTTTACCGAGAAAACACCGTTGTCAGCTATCCTAATGCCGCTTACGCTTTTAGCTATGCAGATCATGTACTTAGGAATAAATATCGGTAAGAATAAATCGGGTATTAAATTAAGTGCCACGGGTACGAATGCATCGCGGATTCGTCAGCTAACATTACGGAAATACTCGAGTTGGCTGATGTTTGGAGTTAGTTTATTGCTTACGATTTTGTTTTCTTTCTTCCAACTAACAGCCATTCACCCTGATTTATTTGCTGGAACTGCCATGATGACGACGCCGATTATTTTCCTTGTTATTATTTTGGCTGCAACCATAGCTTTTGCTGTAAAAGTGGGTCGTTCTGATAAACACCCTGTTGGTGAAGTAGATGAGGAAATCACGGATTATGACGATGATTTACACTGGAAAGGCGGTCTCTTTTATTTCAACCGAAATGACCCTTCTATTTTTGTAGAAAAACGCTTCGGCGTAGGCTGGACCATTAACTTTGGAAATCCAATTGGTTATCTTATTGTCATAGTCCCGCTAGTGGTCGTTTTAGTACTTTCATTTTTGTAAAATAACAAAGAGAGCGTATCCTTTGATCAGGGTACACTCTCTTTTTGTTCATACTGTATGGTTTTTGTAGAAGCTGTACACTTTATTGTATAAACTGTACGGTTTTTTGTAAAAGCTGTGCGCTTTTTTGTATAAACTATACGGTTTTATTCTGTCACTTTCTTATTATCTCTTTTGTGTAAAAGCTCCATTGGGATATAGGTAATAATAAATACAATAATTGCAGCTATTTCAAGATTAATATAGTACATAATTCCACTTCCGAAAAATGACAATAATGTCTCAGATTCCGATGGGCTGGCTAAAAAGAAGAAATTCGTATCTAACCATACATTCAGGAAAAACACAGGTACGGCGATCACGTTCAACGTGAGATAGCTAGTGATAATGGCTTTACGAGGAACCCTGTAACCTTCAAACAGGATAAAATACAGGACGGCTAACGGAATGGCTGAATGATGAAGGAAATATTTTAAGAAACGAAAATGAGGAAATTGGTAGACGATGTCAGGTGTGACCATACTTAATATGGCTGGCAGGAGACCAATAAAAAATAACAAATTAAACACTTTTTGGCTCTTTTTCAAAAATAAAAATAGTGATAAAAACGTACTCAGTGAGCAGAGTTGTAATGGGAGATCCCCCACTTCCCATTGATGTGTGAGGATTAACCACAAATGAAAAGAGACCTCACAAAGTATTAACGTAATAAATAAAGTCCATTTTACAATCCGCGAGTATGACGTAAGTTTCTTTCTGTAATACACGAACATAAAACATGCTAGGGAGAAGAGAACTAACGTTACAACATGAGTCATAGAAAAAAAGGTAAAGGTCTGCATTCCTGTAACAGAAAACATGATGACAACACCTCTTTTTTCGCAAGTATTCATATCCTTAGAGTCCTTAGAACTCTAAGATAGTAAGAATATATGACATTTATAGGCTGTATTAGACTTATGTACCTATGTGTATAACAAATTATTTTCGAAACTCAAAAAAAATAGGACTTTTTAATAAAAAGTCCTAATCTATATTTCCACACCATTAAACGAATTCAGCACTGGCTTTAATAACTCTTTCTCTCGCAGCGCTATACTCTTTATGAAGCTTTTCCACATACTCAGCTGTTGTCGTGACCTCACTAACTACTCCTATTCCCTGCCCGCTTCCCCAAATATCCTTCCAAGCCTTCGCCGATCCACTGCCTCCGAAGTTCATTTTTGATGGGTCACTTTCTGGAAGTGCGTTTGGATCCAAGCCTGCAGCTCGTATGGATGGTGCGAGATAATTGCCATGTACACCTGTAAATAAATTGCTATTTACCACATCATCTGAGGTAGATTCAACAATGGCTTGCTTATATTCTTGTGCAGCCCTAGCCTCGTGCGTGGCAATGAATGGCGAGCCAATATAAGCAAAATCAGCACCGATGGCCTGCGCTGCAAGAATCGCATTTCCGTTTGCGATTGATCCTGACAAAGCTAATGGTCCATCAAACCACTGACGAATTTCCTGAATCAGAGCAAACGGGCTCTTATCACCTGCATGTCCGCCCGCCCCTGCAGCAACCGCTATCAAACAATCTGCTCCTTTATCAATGGCTTTGTGTGCAAACTTGTTATTAATCACATCGTGGAACACTATTCCACCATAGCTATGTGCTGCGACATTGATTTCTTCACGTGCTCCAAGTGAGGTTATGATGATAGGAACTTTGTATTTCACACACAATTCCATATCATGTTCAAGACGATCATTGGTCTTATGGACAATTTGATTAATTGCAAATGGTGCGGCTGGAGAATCCGGATTTTGTGCATTGTACGAAGCCAGTTCTTCTGTAATTTCTGCTAGCCATTCATCAAGCTGTGAGGCTGGTCTGGCATTTAGTGCAGGCATAGAACCCACAATCCCTGCCTTGCATTGCTCGATGACTAACTTTGGATTACTAATAATAAAAAGAGGTGAACCGATAACCGGGATTCTCAACTTGTTTAGGATTGCAGGAATCTTTGACATATGTACTACTTTCCTCCATTCTACTTTTCGCTTGCGAAACTATTACTAGTTAAATTCTATATCGAATGATTACCTTCCTTTATTATTTGGAAAAATTATTACAAAATAGTGGTATGAAAAATGCCAACCCTTTAAAAGGCAGCGGGTTTACTTTAGAGCTGCAAACATTGTATAACACATAGGAAAATATACTTGTATTGAAAATACAAAGAGTGTTGGATATTTATGTTAAAATGAAATTATTGGATATTGAAGAGTATGTGAAAAGAAGAACTTTTGCTGATGAAGCAGATGAGTAAAATAAATGGGAAAATAATAAGTTGATAATATTTACAGGGGTTGAGAATTATTAATAATGCACAAATAAACAAATTTTTTTATTTACCACTTTTTATAGGGGAGGTAATTGAAAGAAAGATAGGGAATAGGAAAAGAGGGATGATTGTCTATACATTACTATATCTCATTTTATCACCCTTCCCTTCAATTCTAACTAATGGCATTAATTTATGGATACTGAATACACTTCTTCCTCTAATGATTCAAAACTATTTTTTACTTGGTATGCTCTATGTTTTTTTTTTTATTTGGTGGGACAAAAAGAAAAAACTATAAAAGTTCCACAAATTTGAAATTTCACATGTATTAGAAAAGAATTCGAAAAGGGCTTAGAGAAAATTTCAACTCTAAGCCCTTTTTTAACTGAGAAATATAATGTGAATGATAGTGTGAAATTTTTTGTGATTTGTCTCTGTTTTTCTTCTATACGAGAATGTTCATTCGCTACGAAATAATTTCCCATTTGTGATGATTAGCAATTTCTAATAAACGTGGTTCAGGATTGACAGCTACAGGATTTCCGACTAGTTCAAGAACATTTAAATCACTGTAGCTGTCTCCATAAGCAAAGCTATTTTGCCAATCCACTTTCATGTTAGAAAGATGCTTAGTAATAAAATCAGTTTTTCTTTCCCCGTAAATATAGTTTATGGCAGCATTCTTTCTTAGTTTTTCATCCTCATACGGTATACTGCTTCCAATGATACAATCAAAGGTGACATCCTCCGTAACGGAATTTAGGAGCGGTTCGTATGCTCCTGAGACCAGCATAGTATAGTAACCCTCTTTTTTATGTTGTTCTAACCTATGTAACATACTATCACTCAGGTTTTGACTCATGATCCCGCCAATTTGAGAAAAAAACTGCTCTATTTCAGTTTTTGAGCTCGAGCCAAAAGAGGAAATATACGCCCACATGGAGTACTCTTTCATTTTTTGTTCGGGGTAAAGTTTGCATTTGTATGCTAAATAAACCGGCAGGATCCTCAGGAAAAATTTCCGATACTTTTGAAAATGGATCGGATGTTTCTTTAAATGTCTCATCAACAGCGGAAAAGTCTCCTCAGGGAATAATGTTCCATCAAAATCAAAAATAGCAACCTTCATATTACCAGCCTTTCCTATCATTCATTTTTCACAATTCAATTATACTCTCCATGCGATATAAGTTTCCTAAACCTCTATACCTGCAATTCCGAATCCTCCAGGTCCAGCATGAGTAGAAATCATGGCACCTGCTTGAATCCATTTGACATTTTTGAAGCCAAATTCTCTTGCAGTATCTTCCATCCCCTGCTTGATGCTTTCATCAAGTCCGATAGAGTATATTAGATAAAGTTGGTCTCTATCAATGTCGTACTGAGTGAGATAATCTTGCATCAGTTTTTCTGAGACGACATCCATTTTTCCACGATACTTTTTGGTTGAAACAAGATTTCCATCCACCAATTCAATACGCGGCTTTATTTTTAACAAAGCCCCTCCAAGATATGCAAGATTACTGACTCGTCCTCCTGCTCTTAAAAATTCTAAGCTCCCGGGAACAAATGCCAGTCTCGATTTTGGAACCACAGATTTTATCTTCTCCACTAAAAGTCCAGGATCAATCAAAGGTTCTTTTTCTAACAGGTTAACCGCGTACATCACTATAGCTGTTAATCCTCCCGTTACGTTTAAAGCATCAATGAGAAAAATATCTTTTAAATCCTCCGTTGCGATGATGGCATTTTGGAAGGAAGAAGATGCCTTTGAGGTATAACCAATATGCACAATGATACAATCAGGGTTATCATTTTTAATCTTGGTAAAGAATTCAAGATATTCATGTGAATTGGTGGACGTTGTAGAGGGGATTTTCTTTGTAGTGTCGTAGTAATCATAAATGTCCATTACAGGCAAGGACCCATCTAAATAATCCTTTCCATCCATGATTACATGCATTGGGACCACCTGCACATGATGTGTATCAGCTAAATCGCTCGGTAAATCTGCTCCACTCTCAGTTGTCAGTATAATTCTTCTCATCAATATCTCCACCTTTACATTATAAGCCGATACAATTGGTATTATCTTTCTTCTACTCTACTATACATGAAAAAGATGGGTAGACTACAAAATTCCAGAAAGAAATATTTTGATAAAAAAGGCCGACTCTCTTTTGGTGTTTCATGGAAGGAGAGTCGGCTTTTTCTGACTTGATATTCAATTACGCCTCTATAAGGACATGCCTAGGACACGTTTAGACATTACTCGCCAGCGGCAGTATCTAGAAACACTTGTAATCTATTCTTGTATTCTTCTTCTGCAACGGTATAGGCTTCGGTGTGACCTGCACCTTTTACAATCCATAAGTCTTTTTCACTTGAAGCAGCATTATAAATTTCATTGGCCATTTCAGTTGGAACGAGCTCATCCTGGTCACCATGAATAATAAACAACGGAAGTTTGTTCTTCTTAACACTCTCTATTGCAGAAGCTTCTTCAAAGGTATATCCCGCTCTAATATTCGTGATAACACTTGTTACTTCCATAAGTGGAAAAGCTGGAAGGTTGTAGAGATATTTTAATTGATGAGACAACTCTGCCTTAACGGTTGTATAACCGCTATCTGCAATAATTCCCTTTACTTCTTCAGGGAGTTTTTCACCTGATGTCATGAGGACAGTTGCTGCCCCCATAGAAAATCCGTGAAGGAAAATACTATTCTCTTTCTTTTCTTTTATCAAAAAGTCAATCCAGTCGACATAATCCTTGCGGTCATGCCATCTGTAGCCAATATAGTCCCCTTCACTCATGCCATGCCCTCTGGCATCGGGCTTTAAAACATCATATCCTAGGTCAAAGTAATCCTTTGTAATCCACGGCATTTGTTCACCGCTGCCCTTATACCCATGTGCCAAAATGACCACTTTGCCGTTAGAATCAGGGTTTTTCAAAAAGCGGCCTATTAATGTTAAGCCATCATATGATTTTATTTGAACCATTTCAAATTCCTGCTGTTCTGTCCATTTCATTAACTGTGCTACTTTTTTCTGTTGTTCCTCTGAGCCCTCTATGCTGGCAGCTGCCGCAGAGCTGCCGCCTCCGTGAAGGTCAGGTCCATCTTGGCTGCGATTGATACCGACATTATAGAAGTAATTTCCAGCAACCCCCATTCCGATGATAAAAATCAGAACAACAGCAATACTTATTCTCGTAAATCTCTTCTTCAACTTCATTCCCCTTATCTACTATTCTCTAATTAGAATGTCTTATTCCATTGTTAAGCAATGAAACTAATATATTAATATATTATAATTCAAATCAGAACTAAAGTGGAAATTTTTAAATTAGGGATATCAAATCATGACATCGGAACAAAAAAAAGTGCCATGTTGGTGCCAGGCACTTTAATCGATTCAATTAGATTTGGAACGTTAGGATTTCATCATCATTGCTGCCTGTTCCCAAATAATCCGTTCCTTACTGTTTGGATCGTTTTCAACTGAACTTTCTATGTTGAAAATCATGGTTGAGCGCTCATTCAGGTTATACTGCTGCCATTCAGGAAGATTTTCAGTATTTGGATTACTCTTATGGGCAAAGTTGATCCATGCCTGATGCATCTGACCTGCTACCAATTGTCGGTCTGGAGAAGACCCTGTGAAATTTTCCGTATTTGGCGTATTTAATGTATTAAAGACAAATGGAATTTCTAAAGCGTGCGTTGATTTAAGTACGCCGCCAAATACCGGTGTTTCCCAATCAAATCGATACATCCAAACAGAAGCACCTTGTTTCACCTGCAGCTCGGATAATTTTTGTGCAGGATATGTAAAGACACTCATGGTTAGTAGTTTGTTATAAAGTTCTTGGGATAGCGGCTTGTTCCCTCCGAGGTAAGTTGAAATCAGCTGTACCATTGGTCCAAAGGTTTTTTCAAAAATCTTGGTAACCTTACTCTCATCTGCGTTTTTCCACTCAGGGTCAAATGCACTGAAAATATTGTATTCATCTTTGTTGGTACCGATTAAGATTGTGATATCCTTAGCGGAACCTTCTGCTATCGCGTCTTCTGGGTGTTTTGGCAATGAGATTCCATCAATCACAGGCCCTAAGCTCATCGGTGGAACGAGGTCTGCCGCTTGAATTAACTGTTCCACTGGCAATTCTGCTAATTTTGATAGATTCGTTGGTTCTACTTGTAAAGTCTCTAAAATATGACCTGCAATTTTTGTAGCTTTTTCCGAGGAATGTACATTTGCTGCCGCCCCACTTTGTAAGATCGCTTTATGAAAAAGACCTTGAGCAGAAGGGAATCCAAGCAGCACACCAATGCTCATTGCTCCTGCAGACTCACCAAAAATGGTTACATTATTTGGATCACCGCCAAACGATGCAATATTCTCCTGCACCCATTGCAAGGCAGCGACTTGATCCTGAATGCCGCAATTTCCAGATGTCGCATACTCCCCGCCGCCTAATTCACCAAGGTGAAGAAAGCCCAATATCCCCAGCCTGTAATTAATCGTAACAACGACAACATCACCTTCTGCAGCAAATGAAGTACCGTCATACCAACTGCTCGACCCTGAACCAGAAACAAAAGCACCGCCGTGAATCCAAACCATTACAGGACGTTTTTTATCATCTGCTCCTGGCGACCACACGTTTAGGTAAAGACAATCCTCACTCATATTCGAGATATCATTACCAAAAAACTCCATTATCTCTCGTTGTGATTGCGGAGCGACTGGTGAGAATGAAGTTGCATCACGGATTCCTTCCCATGATTCCGGAAGCTCTGGAGCACAAAACCGCAAATCTCCAGCAGGAGGCTTTGCGTATGGAATCCCCTTCCAGGTAAATACACCACCGATTTGTTCACCTTGTAGTTTACCGTAAGCGCTTTCAACAATTGTTTTACTCACTTTCCCTTCTCCTCTCAATATATAAGGTTACTAGCAGCAATAACAAAAACCTTCTATGGTGCTATCTAAAAGTATTCTACCAAGGGTGTTACTTTTCCTGTTATTTACAAATAAATCTTTCGTAATAATCTCTTGAAAACCAAACAGACTCTCTATTAGTCTGTCTTCAACTTTAATTTATATAGTCAATAATTAAATTATTTAATAAAGGAATTAACTTATTGAATAAAATTATAAATTTTAATAAATAATTCTAAGAATTTATTTGAAAATGTAAAGTTATAGTGTATGATATGGTTAAATAAAAAGAAAGGAGAACGGTATGGCATATCCTTTACTCACTAATTGTCCTGTTTGCAATAAGGCACTTAAAATTACGAAACTACACTGTAACCATTGCCAGACAACGGTGGAAAATGAATTTGAAGTTTCAAAACTGGCTGCTCTCGGTCAGGAACAGCTGCATTTTATTGAGATTTTTCTTAAATGCCGTGGAAATATCAAAGAGGTCGAGAAGGAGCTCGGAATTTCCTATCCGACTGTCAGAGGAAAATTAGATGAAATTATCTCTGCGCTGGGATATTCCTCTCAAAAGAAACCGGAAGTGGATAAGAAAAAAATTGTGTCGTTATTAGAAAAAGGAGAAATTACAGCTGATAAAGCCATTCAGCTATTAAAAGAGGGGGAAGAATAATGAAAGACGAAATTTCAAGAGTCTTAACGCTGGTAGAAGAAGGTAAAATTGATAAGGAAAAAGCAAGCGAATTAATTACTATTTTACAAGGTAAAGATCAGCCAGAGCTAGTGACAACGAAAAAAGAAGCCCCCTATGGAAATAAAATGTTAAAGATTCGAGTGACCTCCGAAGAAGGTGATAATGTTAATGTGAATTTACCAATTAATCTGGTAAAGGCTGTTTTAAAAGTAGGCACCAATATTGCTGAAAAAATACCTGAGGCAGAAAAATATGTCAAAGATATCAACGTTGACCTGCTCATTGAGGCTATTGAAAACGAATTGGATGGAGAGATTGTTAACATCACCTCGGCCAATGGGGATAAAGTTTTTGTGGTGATTGAATAGTTTATGTTAAAAGTCAAGGTAAAAACAAAGGATATACGCTTCTCTATTCCAGTTCCCTATGCTGTTTTACGTTTGGGTAGTTTAATTATTACATCAAAGAGAATTACTTCCTTATTAAATAAAGCCATTGAGAAGGATGGCAGCACCAAATTCATCTTCCCGCAAATTGAAAGGAAAGATATGAAGCCGTTGCTGCAGGAACTTTCTAAGCACAGTGGTGTGACCCTTGTTGAAACGAAATTGAAGGATGGAACTGAGGTAGAAGTAAAGCTTTAATATAATTTTAAAAACGCTCAAAGATTGAGCGTTTTTTATTGCTATTTTCGTTAAAGCTCTCATTCGCTGAATATGTAATTATTTAATAAATTTTGTGTACTCATCAATATAGAGTGCTACATTACCACAATTTGGACATACAGATGCTTTAGTCTTAGCAGAAATACTATTGAATAGTCCTTTACGCTTTTGACTAATCGAAATTCCATTCACATCGTATTCAACACTTACTTTACAATCATTTATCATCTCAGTTTGGCATTGATTGCAAATCCTTTTCATGATTAAATCCCCTTTTTAGGTAAATGTTTTTCCAAAAAATTAAGAATAGCCTTATATCCGTTTATTTTGTTTTCCTTCTTCTTAAAATCATGTCCCTCATCAGGAAAAACGACATATTCCACAGGTACGTTATTTTTCTCTAGTGCAGCTACAATTTCATCCGATTCTACCTTAAGCACTCGAGGATCGTTTGCACCTTGCAGCACAATAAGTGGTTTATTTATTTTATCGGCATGGAACAATGGTGAAATACTGCGAACATATTCAGGTTGTGTATAAGGATTCCCCATTTTTTTATAAAGCGCCTCTCTTATATTCTCCCACCAGGATGGGATGCTCTTTAACGTTCGCTCCCAATTGGAGACACCAAAAATGTCCACTCCTGCCTTAAACTCTTCCGGTCTAAACGCTAGCGCGGCAAGCACCATAAAACCACCGTAACTTCCACCCATAATGCCGATTTTGTCGTCATCTATATAATCTTGTTCTTGAAGGAAGTTTTTTGCTTGAATGCAATCCTCCAAGTCCACTTCCCCGTGTTTTAAATCTGCAGCACGAAAGAATGACTTTCCATACCCGGAGCTGCCTCTGTTATTAACAGCTATGATCGCATATCCATGATTCGCCAAATATTGAAATAATGGATTATATTGCAATCTAGACTGTCCACCCGGACCCCCATGAACATACACTAGTGATGGCACCTTTTCCCCTGCTTGTATTACAGGTTTATAATATATCGCAGGTATTTCCAATCCATCAAATGACGGATAGGTGATAATTTCAGCCTGAGTTAAATCCTCTGAATCAATCTCTGGATTTAAGGTATCAGAAAGCTTCTTTAATTTTTCGGATAAAAGATGATAGCTATACAAGTTCGATGGTTCGTTTGAGGTATTAAACAAAAATGTCATTACTTCCTCGCTTTGAGAAAGCCTTACATTCACCATTTGCCCCTCAGGCAGTAACGGCAATTCAAGCTGTTGGCTGGCAGAAAGATTGATGATTTTCACTTCTGTTTTGGCATCATAGTTAATGGTGTAAACCAGATAGTTATCCTTACTGGAAAAGAACGAAGAGGTGATATCACCATTTCCTTTTACCACTTCGATTGATTGTTTTGTATCCATGTGAACTTTTTTCAATACTTGAAATTCATGATTCTCATTACTTAAATAATAAAGATACTGAGAATCTCCACTGAAGGATTGCGGAATAAAGTTACTATCACCTTCATGGACCGTTAGATGAGATACTTGACACTGACTTCTGTCATACAAATAAATGTCAGAGTCATTCGCATTGTTCACTTTCCCTAAAGCTATATATCGCTTATTAGGTGAAACTGCTCCAAATTCATATCCTTCATCATTTGTAAAAATACAGGTTGATTCGTATGTATCAATATTGAGTTCATAAACATCCATAAAGCTTGGATTCCTTTTATTGGATCCATAGTAAAAGCTTTTCTGGTCCTGACTCCAGTGATAAAATTCTGCACGGGCGTTTTCTTCAGGCGTTAAGTCAACACTTTCACCAATTTCATTTTGCACGTAAATATGTAAGATTTCATTTCCGCTTTGATCACTTAAAAATAAAAAACGATGGTCGTTTGGAAAAAATGAAATAGCATGGACTGCATTTGTACGTGAAAAAGTAACTTGTTGCTGGCTATTATCTTCTAACGAAACGATGTAAGCATTATAGATTCCACTTTTATCACTAGAGAATAAAACGTATTTTTCATCGAAAGAGATGGAGTTCGAAATAATAGACTCCGTATTGATAAATTGTTCAATTGTATATTTCTTTCCCTTTGTATCCTGCGTATCTTTTGACAACGATTCTACCTCCTTTACAGTTTTTATCTATATTCGAGATTAAATATAAAAAACCTTTAAAAAGGGAGAGATTTTACCACACTCCCCATTTAAAGGTTTCATTGTTTACTTTACTAATAGATCAATAGAATCGATTGCCCCTTTAAGTCTATTAACATAGTCACCGTTCAAAACTTTATAGGTAATCCTATGTTTTTCTAGTAATGCCTTTAGGTGCTGATTGTTTTGGGCTCTAACGTCATCCTCCCCGTGCACCCGCAGGCCGTCATCTACCCATTTCACATCGGGTTCAAGGTAGAGCCAAAGATCATATTCTTGTAATTTAGCAATCTCATCGAGAACAGGCTGGTGTTCTTCATTATAGAGGTGTGAGTAGAACTGGGTTACAATAACTTCTGTATCAATGAAAACAACTTTATTTGCTTTTTCAATTGCCTCAATTTCTTTCATTTTATGGCCATAAGCAATTTTCTGATAGTCTTCCTTCACCATTATTCCCTCGCAGCCTCCCAGCTCTTCACATACCGTCCGTCCGTATTCCTCTACATACGCTGTATTGTATATTTTGGCGAGGTTTTTTGTGAGGGTTGATTTTCCACAGCTTTCCGTCCCAACCACCACAACCTTTTTTATAAAATAAGGCTTAACAAAGTCGGGTATAAATTCCCAATGACGGTATACCCCTTCATTACGAATGGCGGTAGCCGAGATTGTAACATGAGTGCGCTCTGGATCAATCATGAAATGCTTTGAATCTGGATATAGTTCTCTAAAAATACCATTATAGTCAAACTCCGAACTAAAAACATAATCGATAGGCTTCCCAATAGCCTGTTGGATTAACTGGGCTCCTTGGTTCCAGTCATAATCATCATTTCCTTCATAATCCTCAATGGATATTACTTTTACATGCGGCATATCTCTTGTTAATTGTGACAGCCAGCGCAGCCGAATATGAGGTGGAATATAGTCCATTTTGGGACCTTTACACAATTCTTTGTCGCGGATTTGACTGTGTGACAACACAACATACAGTTCATCAACCATCGATGAAGCATGAATGATTGCATACACATGTCCCTGATGCAGGGGCAAAAATTTGCCTCCAATAAAACCAACACTCATTTAAACCACCTCATGACTTTGTTTTTGATACAATTTCCGCCAGTTTACATAACCATAGATACTGTTAACTAAGAAAGCAGACCACATGACTAACATCGATAAGTCATTTCCGCCTTGTGAAATGAGTGCACTTAGCCAAAGGGTAATCGATAAAACATTGACTGCGATCCAAAGAAGCCATTGTTCCGCAAATCGTTTTAACATCAATATTTGTGCCGCAATGGATAGAACATTGGTGGCAGCATCATTCCAAACAAAATTGCCGCCTAAAAATTTCAAGAATAATCCATAACCTATCGTTAGAATCAGAATCGATAACACTGTGTATAACCAGCCTGTTTTTGTTAGACTTTTCACTTTAACATCTTCACCTTTAACAACCTGGTCACTTTTGTTCTTTTTCCACAAATAAATTCCGATAAACTGAATAGGAAAGTAAAACAGAGCATTCAACATGACTTCTCCGTATAGTCCATAGCCATACGCAATGTAAGCATATGTTAATGTTTGAACAATCCCGAAATAATAGTTAGCGATTTTCCCCTTCGCCACTAACACCACACAAAGCATGCCGCTTATAGATGAAACCAATCCAATCAGTGAATCACTCCAGGCGAAGAAAAGATAAATGTTCACCATTGTAAAAGTAAACAGCCAGCTTATCTCAAATTTAGTCCAGTTCTTCCATATCCCCATTTGTATCTCTCCCCTTTTTGTTTTTTACCCCTTTAACTTATTTTTGTACACGGAAACGATGGGCTGAAAATCAGTAAACCGATAAAGCTGTGCCGGAGTTTTGGAATAAGCATTTGATTTCTTTGGCTTACCGTTTTCCGTTACCGCTTCAATAAATGGCAGAGTGGGTGCTTTTCTAAAAAAAGCTGCATCTGATGAAATGGATGGGTCATCTAATACCGTTAATAAAACACCTTGCAGCTCTGAAAGGACAAACTCCTTGGGAAGAAAGTGCTTGGCTAGGGTTGTGAGTGCCATATCCTTCTTGATGAACCATAGGGCATCATCGATAATGGTTCGATGGTCAAAGGCAAGATCGAGTTCGAGTGCTTTATTGATTGTAAATAGTTGGATATCAGAAGCGTCATAGGTGGTTTGACGTTTTTTTAATGCTGCTTCATTAGCAATGACATAATGAGCATTCGAAATAATCCAGCCTCTTTTGTCTCGATTCGGGGAATCATAGACGCCAAAATGTTTAATTCGCAGCCCGTCTACTCCCGTTTCTTCTAATAGCTTACGTTCTGCTGCTTGAAAAGCTGTTTCGTTTGGACGAACAAAGCCTCCTGGTAAGGCCCACTTTCCTGCTTCACTATTTGGATTGCCTTCATGGTCCAGTTCACTTCGTTTAATCAACATGATCTTTAATTTTTTTATCGGCGGTTTATACTCACCATTGCTTTCGGATGTGATGGTAAAGACAGCTATATCACTGGTATATCCATCGGGGGTTGTAAATTTATTTTTCATTTCCTTTTCTCACTCCTTTAATTAACAATTTGTTAATCGTTAATTAAAATATATTCCAGTATTTGTTTTTCGTCAAGAACTTTCTGACATTTGTATCAAAAAATAGGCAAATATCATAGGATGTATTCTTCCCAGAAAAAAGGAGGTTCTCATGATGAGTTCAGAATATGGAGTAAGTTTAAGCTTACCTTTAGTGGTAATATTGTTTATCTTGTTAATTATAATCGGAGCGGTTTTTTGGAATTATGATGATGAGTGTTACAGCAGCGGCAGTTATTGTGGCTAAAAGCCCATGGGGAACAGATAATAACTAATGAAAATTTATAAGAGGTTTATTTTCCTAGTGTTTCGTTTTCGGGTGCTTCATAATTAAGTGATTGACGTATGAATTGGCATACGTCTTTTCTTTATTTATTTGGTACTTTCGATTTTCTCAAATCACAGGTAAACCTCATTGGATAAATAAACGGAATAATTCCGCTTAATTCGTAATTTAAAATAAAAAAAGAATAAATAACCGGAGGTATTCCGTTTATTGGCTCGAAAAGCGTGATAATGGTGGAATTTCCTCTGCATAGTCGGAAATTCTCCGCTTATATACCCCGTAACAAGCTCCATTTTACATCTAACCGGAAATTCTCCGCTTATTTACTTGTAACTAAAATTAATATTTAAGTGAGTTTTTTCTTTATAGATCAGTACTACTGATTTTATCTATTTCCATCTCGTACATTTTGATGTGATTTTCATAAAATTCATTCGTTACCTGAAACCCGGCTTTTTCATAGCACCGAATGGCTCGAAGATTATCTACTCTAACCCCTAAGTATATAGATGTAACATCAGGTTCTCGCAATGCACCAGAGATAAAATACCTTGTTACCTCGGTCCCTAAACCTTTTGAGTATAAGGCAGCATCACCGATTAAAATTGAAAATTCAACACTATTCCCCTTCTTTTTTAATCCCACTCTTCCGATCACTCTTTCATCTACGAGAATTACATAATACTTTGCGTTAGACCGGGATAATTTTTCGCGCCAATAGTTTGTTAGTTGATCTAATGTATAAGGTTTAAACTTTTTGGCATTAGCTATGTAATGTAAATCTTCGTTGTTATACCAATCCAATAATATCGGAACATCCTTCATTTCCAATTCTCTAACAGACCAATTCATAATCGACCCTCTTTTCTATATTCTTTCCTATTATAAAATTTTATCACAGACCACTTACTGATTATTCTTTGTACCTTTATTATGCATTAAAAAAGTGCCAGACACTGGACATTCATTTCAGTGTTGGCACTTATAAATCTCATATTAGTTAATTACCAAGTCCAGTTAGTAATAGACAGTAACATTAAAGCAGCAGCCGCTAATGCAATGTTTTTTAGGAATTGATTCATCTCGCCTACTTTTGCATTCTGATCGGTTTCCTTCCAGAAATTATGCATGATGAATGCTGAAAGAACGAGGAATATTACAATTAAATACAGTCCCCATTCAATCCAATATGCCGTTAAGATACTTAATCCCCCGGCGAGGAGCATTAGTCCGGACACCACTACAGATAATCCTGGTGCTGGTACCCCCTTATAGGATGCATACTGCTTCAAACCTTGAAATTGGATGAAATGATTTAGACCAGAATAAGCAAAATAAAGACCAAATACTGCCCGACCAACCAGCCACAGCCAATCCATTCAGACATCATCCTTTCATTAGGTTGATTCCTTACTCTATACATATATACGTATATTTATGAGAATATTCCGTCTTTTTTTAACATTATACATTATCCTATTTATTCCACCTATGGGACTACTCTCCTAATGACCAATGTCCCTTTAAGATGATATATTTATTACCGTAGTCGAGAGAAACAACCATGAAATGGTGAGTAATCGCGGCTCATGTTTTACATGAGTTGAGGAAAGTCCAGGCTCGCCCGGTGCTGAGATGCCCGGAGTGTTCGTGCCATCTGCAAAGGTGGGCAGCAGTTTATACTGCTGACGGCGGGGAAATGATGCTAAGTCCTTCATGGATATGCTCAAAGTACCCTGAAAGTGCCACAGTGACGAATTCTTCTGGAAACGGAAGAAATGGAACGGGTAAACCCCACGAGCGAGCAACCCAAACTATGGTAGGGGCACCATCATGCGGGAAAATGAACCAAAGTGATGGATCGGTCATCTTTTTGACTGATAGTTATATGATTACTCCTGTTGTGCGAGATTGGCATCGTTTGAAGCACGCAGGAACAGAACCTGGCTTACAGCCATTTTATGCGCCGGTACTACAAACAAACATAAGCGAAAGTCTAGCCTATACATACCGTGCTAGACTGGGAGTTGGCGGTCCCTTAACCCGCATTTCCGCCATAGCGGGGTCGAAAACCTGCCTTTGGTTTGAGTATGTATGGTCTGCCTTGTGAAAAGTAGTGTTGACAATTAGGTCCAACGCAATAGATTCCTACGAATCGGGTCAGGTCCGGAAGGAAGCAGCCATAAGTAGACACTTCTATGTGCCGTTGGGCAGCCTAGTTTGAGCTAACTATTACAAGTAACGCTTGGATGCTCTTATCCATGTCAGGTGCACGGTTTAACTAATGAATAAATGAAATGAAAAATAGTACAAAGTGCCAGGCACCAACCAATTTATTGGATGGTGCCTGGCACTTTTCTTATTTACTGTAAACTAAAATGTTCACTACTGACTCTATTTAATAGTAAATCTGATTGATTTTTCCCGTATAAATACAATACATGCATCGGCCTCGTCATTGCGACATATAACAATTTAACATCTAGCTCTTCCTCACTATACGCTTCCTCTAAGGTGAGAATCAGTACGGCGTCAAACTCCAATCCTTTTGACAGGTAGGATGGCAGTATCACTACACTTCCCTTTTTCATGTCTTCTTTTTCTTCTAAAAGCTGAATGGGAAGATTACTATTTTCTAACATCTCATGTATTCTCACACATTCACTGTCGGTTCTTCCAATAATCGCAATCGAGTTCAGTTCTTCCTCTTTAAGTAAGTGGATATCCTGTTCAAGGGTCTCTCTGACCTGCTGCAGATTGGCTGGGTCAATTTTCGTAAAACGTGGTTTGTTTCCATGCCGAATCACTGGTTCTACAATAGGCAAATCTTTATTCATAATTGATAGAATATCATTAGCCAATTGCATAATCTCGACTGTGGTTCGATAACTCTTTTGTAGAGAATGGTAATTGGCATTCGGGAATACTTCCTGAACTAGCGGCTCCCAGCTATTCAATCCTCTGTACGAATGAATTCCTTGGGCTAAATCGCCAACAATCGTAAACAATTCCGTCTCAAAGCCTTCTTTGAGAGCGGCAAATTGAAAATAGCTGTAATCCTGTGCCTCATCAATGAAAACACTCTTCATTTTATATTTTTCGTCTATTCCTTCAAGTTTTGCCTTCATGTAAAATAACGGAGCTAAATCCTCTAGTTCTAGCGCTTTTTTATTAAAAATTCTTTGACAATATTTACTTAAAGATCGGCATTCTTTTTCTGATAACGTACCTGAATATTTTTGAAGAAGTTCGGGTGAGGTCATCAGTTCGTTGTACAGAGTAAAAATATCTTTTTTCACAAAAGGGTCCAAATAATTTTTTACCGCTACCTTCGACTCCTGTTCAATCATACTGATTCTTTTTGCTTTTGTATCCATGATGTAGACAACTTTTTCTTTTCTCTTCTCTGAATCCAGCCTGCGGGTATATAACGCTTTATCTAAGGCTTCATCATATTTCGTATTAATTTTAGAGAGCATGATCGATTTTTTCATTCTAACATCATTGGCTAATAAGCTTTTTATCTTATCCAACCTCTTGTAAATCGGTAAATAGTTAAATTCTTTTAAAAAGAGTCTTTGGATTTTCTGTCCTCTCATTAAAAGAGACTTTTCAATCATAAAATCCTGTGAAGGTGCCAATTTTAATTCAATATCCTTCAAATAGGCGTCGATTAACACCTTGAATTCCAGGGATCCTTTATAACTTGAAACCCATTGTATCCATTTTGAATTTTCTTTCCCATTAATCAGGGCCATTAACTTTGAAGTAGGAGAAAATAGATTTATTTTCTTCCCTAAAGCTTTTCTCATAAATTCAATATAAGTAGTTTGTTTAATCTTGTTTACTCCTAAATCAGGTAAAACAGCGGAAATATAGTCGATGAACAATTTATTTGGTGCTAGAATCATTAATTTTTCTGGAGGAAATCGATATCCAGAAGAGTATAAAAAGTAGGAT
Organism: Neobacillus niacini; assembly: GCF_019749295.1. Classification (GTDB taxonomy): domain Bacteria; phylum Bacillota; class Bacilli; order Bacillales; family Cytobacillaceae; genus Neobacillus; species Neobacillus niacini_D. The sequence continues at coordinate 536,540 of NZ_JACWFG010000011.1, read as the reverse complement.
ATGCGATGGAGTGCTATAGTGGTTTTTCCACTGCCTGCAGCTCCTTGTACGATGATGGGGTGTTTTAGTGAAGCGCGAATCACTTCATTTTGCTCATTTTGGATAGTCGCCACAATTTCTGTCAAGCGGTTATCAGCCTTGCCTCCCAGCGATTTTTGTAACAGCTCATCATGGGTGGTTAAATCAATATCTCGAATTTCTTTTAACAGTCCTTCCTCAATTTCATACTGCCTCTTCAGTGATAAATAACCACTTTGCGTTTCGCCATAGGCGTCATAGGTTACCTCCCCTAGGCGTCCGTCATAGTATACATTTGCAATAGGTGAACGCCAATCAACAATAATGGGAATCTGGTTCACACGATCGAACAATGATGCTTTCCCAATGTATAAGATCTCTTCTTTGGTATCACCGCTGCTAGTAAAATTGATTCTAGAAAAATAGGGTTTGCCTATGACACTCTCTAACCTCTCAAGTTCACTTTGTGCTAGTTCTAAATACTGGGCATTTGTTAAGAGGGTCATGTAGCTTAAACTACTATCTGAAGTATCAAGGTCAGCAAAGGCTTCCTTTAAATTCTCAACAAACTGTTCTTTATTGCCCTTTGACATTTCCAAAACACTTTTTATGTATTCCTTTGTAAACTCTAAGCGCTCTACCTCTGATTGATAATCTTTGTGTTTATGAACGGATATCCGTTTTTTTGAACTCATTCTCTTAAACACTCACCTCTCCCTACTATATATTCACAACCCAACAGGCACAAAAAGAAACATCTACAGTTTATTGCAGATGTTTACATTCACAGTGGAGCTATATTTTACCATTTAAAAAGTGAAATGACAATATTTCAACTGTTTTTAACCTTGAAAATATAATAAAACTATCAAAAAAATAATCAGTCCAATTAAAAGAATCGAGCCCACACTCGTACTATATACAATGTGTATCTTAATATGAAGAATCGCGTGAATAATAAGGATGACTAGTATGCCTATGAGAACGAATATGGCCATTTGTACATTTCGATTACGATTACCTTTCAAAGACTTAACTCCCTCCTAGAAGCACTATAGGGACACTTTTGTTTTTATATAAATATTTACCTTTCGCTAAAAATATTCCACTATCAGACAAACCCTCAGTCGCCGAATTTATGTCTTGTTTCTTCTTTACAAAAAACAGTTCTTTAAAAAGATATAATAAGGTTGAAACTAATATCATTTATTCCCGTATATAAAAATAAGAAAATGATGAAAACGGAGTGACCTTTTTTGATAAATGTTGAATCAGAAGATTTTTTAAAAGAAGAATTGAAAAAGATTGAGGTTTGGGAGAACGAGCAAAAGGATTTATGGTTTTGGGAGAAGATTGGCCGTTTGCCATTCATGCTGCTAGATAAGCTTACACCGAAATTCATTCAGGATAAAATCGGCCTGGCTATTGATGAGTTAGGGAACTATATTCAGACTGGCGGCCAATATTTAGTAAAAGAAGATACAATTTTAAAAAAGTTTACTACAAATGAAACATCATCAGACGAGATTCGCCTTAAACTCCGTGAGCAGGTCCCACTAGCTAAAATGGATGAAATTGCGGATGAAATCGCAAATTCAAGAACAAAAATCGCTACAGTTCAAGGAGCAACAACGGGGATTGGCGGTCTCTTTACACTCGCTGTTGATATACCTGTTTTATTAGGATTGTCCCTTAAAGTACTGCAAGAGATTTCTCTATGTTACGGGTATGACCCAAAAGACAAAGCTGAGAGAATTTTTATTGTAAAGTGTCTGCAGTTTACTTCCTCTGATATTGTAGGAAAAAAAGCGATATTAGAAGATCTATCTTCCTTTCATCAAGGCAGCCAAAACCAGCAGATGATTTCCCAATTACAAGGATGGCGTGAAGTGGTGACCACCTATCGCGATTCCTTTGGCTGGAAAAAACTATTTCAAATGATTCCGATTGCGGGAATGATATTTGGTGCTTTTATCAATCGCTCATCCATCAATGACGTTGCAGAAGCCGGAAAAATGTTATACCGAAAACGGAGAATCATGGAGAGATTACAACCCATAGAATCTGGTCAGAATTAAGCAAAGGGAACTCGGACAAGAAGCTATACGGCTTCTATCGTCCGTGTTCCTTTTTATGCATTGTTCTGAGCTACTTTAATTTGTAAACCATTGGTGTAAATCTCATTCCATTCATGTTCTGCTCTATGTCTGTGTCTACAAAGCCAAGTCGATGATAAACTTCTACTGCATAAGGAGATGAGTTTACAGTTATTGTGTTAAGAGGGTTCTGATTATTAACGACTTCTTGGAATAAACGTTTCGCTATCCCTCTTCTATGAAATTCTTTTTTCACAAACAGCAGGCAAATGTGATTGCTTCCTCTTGTTGCTATGACCCCTGCTAATTCGTTATTACCTTTACACCCCCAAAAAGATATCTCTTCTCTTTCAAATTGCTCCATCATTGAATCGCAGGCAATGAATTTCTTAAATTCCTCAATGCCCTGGGATGAGTAATCAGGTGCTTCATATTCTAGAAAAACACTCCAAACTAAATCAAGAGCATTTTTAATATCGCTCTTCTTCAATTTTAAAATAAACATGTGCCTACCCTTCCCTTCTCTAAACTAACTTAAACTAGAGTTGTCTGAAAATGGTTGATTTGTGATAAGCTAATAGGTGAAAAGGGGGAATTGAATGCAAAAACGTTACCTTTTTGCGCTATATAGCTTTATTATCATTCTATTTCTAAGTGGATGTGGACAAGAACAGGTCAATCCAAATAAAACGGATATTACAGAGCGAGAAGAAAACACAACACAAAAGTCCTTGCCTCCTCCAGAGACAAAAGAGAGTGAAGAAGGCAAGGTGTCTCCTTCAGATTTATCAGGGCTAAAGGTCCACTTCATAGATGTCGGGCAAGGTGATTCGACCTTACTTCAATATGCCGACAAGGGTGAAGACTTTACGATTTTAATTGACGCCGGAAACTGGACGGGAGAAGAAGTTGTTAACTATCTTAAGGCTCAAAATGTTTCACAGATTGATATTGCCGTCGGGACCCACCCGGACGCAGATCACATTGGGCAGTTGGATAAAGTGATTAACATCTTTAATGTTGGCGAAGTATGGTTATCCGGCAATACGAACCCTTCCCAAACCTTTCAAAGGCTATTAGCGGCAATTGATTCTAAAAAAGTGGATTACTATGAACCAAGAATGGGTGACCGGTTTGAAGTTGGACCCCTCAAGATTGATGTTTTATACCCAAAAACCATTAGCGAACATGACAATGAAGAGTCCATTTCGTTTAAACTGACCTATGGAAGTGTTACGTTTGTTTTAACAGGAGATGCCACAACAGAAGATGAGTTAAAAATGCTCCAGAGCGGAATTGATGTAAAAGCTGACATTTTAAAACTTGGGCATCACGGCTCCTCCACCTCCACTCACCCAGCCTTTCTTAAGGAAGTAAATCCGAAGGTTGCCATTTATAGTGCTGGTTTGAATAATACATATGGTCATCCTCATGAGGAAGTCGTCAATCTTGTTCAAGACTCGAAGATTCAGCTTTATGGGACAGATGTTCATGGTACGGTACTGGTAGAAACAGATGGAAAAGACTATAAAGTACTTACGAAAAAAGACGGAACCATTACACCCCCTAGCAGCGGAAGTACAGCAAAAGATGAAGCGAAAGTTGAAGTGCCGTCTGCACCAATCGCTGGCAATTGCATTGACGTAAATACAGCAACCATAGAGCAATTACAAGAAATCATGCACATTGGTGCCGCGCGTGCACAGGATTTAATTCAATTAAGACCTTTTAGCTCCGTTGATGATTTAGGGAGAATTAAAGGTATTGGACCTGCAAGGATTGCGGATATTAAAACTCAAGGACTTGCTTGTGTAGGAGGTTAAAACCATTAAAGGTTATTTAGACAGAATTGAAGATAATCAATTTGCTGTTATTTTAGTTGAGGAAATAAAAAAGGAATTCATCATTCCAAAAACCAGCCTGCCCCAGGGCAGCGAGGTACATTCTTACTTTGAGCTTACGATTGAAGATGATAAAATCACTTCCTTGAAATTGGACGAACAGACCACTTTTTCTGAACAGGAAAAAGTCGATAACATGATAGCCAAGCTTCGTTCTACCAGTAAAGGAAGTAAATTTAAAAAGAACTAAATTTACGATAGAATCAACTCGCCATTTTGTGATGGCGAGTTTTCTTTATTGTAGAATCCTAGTACTTTTTCCATATCAACTGATTGGTACAATGCTTATCTAATATGGGAAATATATAATCTTTTACGTTCTGAATTAGATTGGTATAATGATGTGTATGAACTACTTTGGAGGGATCATTATGACCACATTTGAAAAGTTAAAACCTCTTATCGCAGACCAGCTTGGCGTCAAAATGGAGATCATTAAACCGGAATCATCCTTTAAAGATGACCTCGAAGCGGATTCACTCGATATGGTGGATTTGACGATGGAAATTGAAGATGAATTCGCGATTGAAATTAATGACAAGGTTGCAGCAACACTTCAGACGGTCGGTGATGTTGTAAACTATATCGAAAGCAATCGTAAATAATAATGAAGCGGATAGCCCAAGCAAGCGACCACTGTAATGCCATGTGACGTATCGCAGAAGGCATCCGCTAGTTTAAATACTCCAAAACCACTCTTATTAATGCCCCCTTTTTCCATTTTCCAAGATTCGATGTTCTGCTGCGATAGTAAATGCCCTTATCCCAAAAACTAATCATAGAAAATAATCCTTTTCTGCTTTAAAATAGTATAGAGAATTATTTAATCGAGGTGATACGTCATTTTTGAATTATCCTACATCGAATGGTTAGTTGTTATTTTAAGTACTGTTTTTATCGGGTTTACAAAGACTGGTGTTTCCAGCATGGGCATACTCGTTGCCACAATCTTAATGTACGTTTTTCCAGCGAAAGAATCTATTGGAATTCTATTACCGATGCTTATCGTCGGAGACTTGTTTGCAGTCATTTTTTACCGAAGAAGTGTGGTTTGGAAATACCTCATTTCATTGATTCCATGGGTATTAATCGGAATTATCTTTGGTTACTTTGTCCTTAATCAAATCAACAGCGATCAATTAAAACCATTAATCGGCGTAATTGTATTAGCACTGATTATCTTGCATGTCAGTCGTGAGAGATTAGGAGAAACATTTACCAAGGTCCTGCCTAAGTCCTTATGGTTTACTGTCTCTATGGGTATATTAGCTGGGTTTACCACGATGATCGGCAATGCTGCCGGCGGTGTCATGGCCATTTATTTATTAATGAAAGGCTTACCGAAGAATGAGTTTGTTGGGACTGGAGCCTGGTTTTTCATGTTTGTAAATTTAATTAAAGTACCATTTTATATTAGTTTAGGTTTAATTACTTTTGATTCTATTACATTTAATATGTGGTTAATTCCTACTATTTTAATAGGAGCATTTATTGGAATCAAAGTGGTCCCGCACATTCCACAGAAAGTTTTTCAAACACTGATTCTTGCATTTGCTTTGATCGGAGCATTAAGACTTATCATTATTTAAAAAAGTAACCGTTCCTGGCTGGACGGTTACTTTCTTTTTAATGAATCATTTTTTATTCCAGTTCTTTATAAACGTTTACTTCAATGCTTTCTCTTAGTTTTCCCAGTTCAGGAACAATTCTCTGAACATGTTCACTTTTACCGTGTTGTTTTAAAGCCTCTTCATCCACCCATTCTTCTAGCATAGTAACCACTGATGGATCCTTTATATCTTGATGCAGGGCGTAGTAGATACATCCTTCTTCTTTTCTTGTTTCTGAAACTAAGTCTCTAGCCAGTTCTAAATATTCTTCAACCTTAACTTCTGGTTTTAGTTTGCCTTTCGCAACCACTCTGATCATCTTCTTAACCCCTTTCATTTTTTCTAATTTACGAAAAGTTCTTTCTTGCAAAAGAAAATATGTACGTTTCAATTATTGACTGTACTAATAGTATTCTAACAAATATACTCATTATTTTCTTAACATTTCTGGATTTTTCACTTTTATGGATACCACTTCTCCACAATCCATACAAACAGTGTAAACTCTTTCAGTACCATAAGACATTTTCTTATTAATCGGACGAAGGTTGATAAAGTCCATTGCCTCTACAAAAGAATTCCCGCCGCAACATTTACATTTCATTTCTGATCTGGTCATTTTATTTCCCCTTTTTATCCTTTTTCATTTGTACGTTTTTATGAGGAGAAAGTTTCAAACCAGATTAATATAATTGCCTAAAGTGGTCCTTCAGTTCTTTTTCTGAAAGAATAAGTTTTCCATCTAAATTACCGGTTTGTAAAACGAACTCTTTCACTCCAATAAACTCAGATTCTGAAATAACATAGAAAATGGTTCCTTTCTTATGTTTACCTCTGAAATTTTTAATTAATTTAAATCTTTTCATTAATAATACCTCAATCTGTGTGATTGATAGTTATTTTACATTTGGTTTAGAAATCATTCAACAATGTTGAAAGAAATGTACAAGGAACAGCTAAAGAAGCGCAAGGTGAAACCCGCGCTTGAAGTCTGTTCATTATACTGTTGAACTCTGCTGCAGCTGTTTCAAAACATCGTCTGTTTTCACGATGGTTGCGAACTCTTTGTGTAAGGCTGCAATCTCATGCTTATGTACATCCTCCGGAGTAATGGTGGTATTAGTATGGTCAGTAATTTCGTAGGCAGCGGTGGCATCTTCTACTAGGAACGTTTCAAATCCTAAATTGGCACTCATTCTTGCGGATGTGGAAACGCAGTGTTGAGTAGATAACCCCGTAATGAGGACTGATTGAATCTGCTTCTCTCTCAGATGGGATTCTAGTTCTGTCCCAATGAAAGCACTATTCACATTCTTTTGAAAAACAATCTCTTGCTGTAAAGGTTTTATGATTTCCTTAAATTCAACACCTGTTTTATTTTTATAATGGAGTGGTGAATGGGGCAATAATGACAAATGCTGTGAATAAATGATTTCCCAGTCACGTTTCCTCCACTCTGTTAAAAGCAATAATATATTTTCCTCTGCTTGCGGATTATTTCGCTTCCCCCAAAAGGGATCATCAAAACCTTTTTGAACATCTAATACTAACAATGCAGGGTGATTTATTATCTTCATACTGTTCTCCTAAGAAAATTATTTGACATCATTACTTCCAAATAAGGTGCTGTTCCATCTTTATAGTTCCCAAATCAAAATAAGATATTTAAAACCAGGTAACTGTCCGCCTGAGGTGGACAGTGTCCACGGGCGGTGCCTGTCACCGCAATTGTTTCACCGCGATTGTTACCGCGCTAATCTTCCACTGCCTATTTTTATTGATTTGTAAAACATGTTGTCCTCCTTCTGCATAGGATATCTTGAACACCAAAGGCAGGAGGTGAATTTCTATGAGTAATGGTCATTCTTCCTATGGCATTTTGGGACTTTTCCTTGGATTCTTAACTGGTGTAATCTGGTTATTGCTTTCCATTTTGAATATCGTTACTGGTTTCTTTGCTTTACTTGGGTTAGGCAGCTTAGGAACTATTTTAAACATCCTTATTGCGTTAGTGGGGTTCCTTGTTTTTATTGTTTTTGGACTACTCATATTTAAGAGAGTCTGGCACTTTTATTTTAAGAAGTAATTGTAAAAAGCCTATTTAGATAATTTTCATTATCTAAATAGGCTTTTTTTTGGTACTGAGGGATATAATTTTACTTCATTATCATTTTTAATTAACCTGATTTTTTGCACAAATTCATGTATTGATTTTTTGTAGCTTTGTATGTCTGATGAGTATAATAAACTTTTGCAGATGCGGTGTTATCACATTGCGAACACTTTATTTTATATGGTGCTTTACGTATATGGGGAGTTTCTAATAGTGTTAATGCTTCTTTCATATGCGTGTGACAAACCCACATTATTCTCACCTCGAATGATTTAATTGAATTCACTGACAAGTACAGATGTCTAAAATTTTTATTTATTCGCAGACACTTCTTGCTTTAGTTTATCTGGTTTTCTCATTTTTACTTGTTTGGTAATTTCATCATCCCATGAAATTTCAATATCTCCATTTGTAACAAAGGTCTGGCAGCCTAAGCGATACCCTTTCTCCAGCCATTCCTCTCCTAATTTTCTTCTTTCCTGAATTTTTACATTATCAAGGAATTCAGCCCCTTCTTCCGCCTTAAAAACGCAAGTGCCGCAAATTCCTCCTCCACATCGATTTGGAAGCTCTCCATCATAGCGAAGTGACATTCTTAAAATATTCGAATCCTCCGGAACATCTAACTGTTTATTACTATTAATAAATCGAATTTGTGGCATCTATGAATTCCTCCTTAAAATCTTCTCCTTGGTATACAATATACCATATATTCGTTAACGAGACAATGTGTAAATTTTAAAATATTCTAAATATTAGTTCCTATTATTATATGACTCTATTAATAAAGCTAAAAATAAAACAGGCTGCATGAAATATAGCTGCCTGCCTTAACTTTTATTTCTAAGAAGTTTCTCTTGGATATTATCCATATAAGTGATATACGCCTTTTTAGAGTTCTCAATATGAATCCTCATCAAATTCTCAGCCATTTCTGTTTCTTGATTACGTAACGCCTTCATAATATCGATATGTTCTTTTAAAGAAATTTTCCTTCTGCCTGGTGTCTCGTAGCCCATATTCGCAGCCATATGGATATAGTCTATTAATCCAGATAGTATTTCAAATAATTTAGGACTTTTCGATGCTTTATTAATTAAATGATTCATTTTAATATGTTCAAAGTTAAAGTTTTCTTCCTCATTCTCTTCAATTTCCATCAGTTCTTTTATTTTTTGATCCAATTCTGATTTGGTCTCTTGATCCATTCTCTGTGAAGCTAGTTTTACTGCTAGGACTTCTAATGATGCAAGAATCGTAAAAACCTCAGTAACTTCATTTACAGATATATTGGAGAGAACCACACCTTTCCTTGGTACTGTTTTCACAAACCCTTGTGATTCCAGCCGGAACAAGGCCTCCCTTATGGGCGTACGGCTAATTTTCAATTTAGCTGCTAGCTCTCTTTCTATTAGACGGTCCCCAGCCTTAAACTCTCCTTCAAGGATCATCTTTTTTAAATAGAGATAGGCATGCTCTCTTATCGATAGCAGATTATTTTCCTCCCATATTACTTCCATCACTTCACCTCCTGATTGAATCTGTTTCTTTTTCAAGATTAAGAAAGAAAAATGCCGCCATAGAGCAGTGCACCAATAATCACAAAAGATGGATGAACCTTCATCCTGCTTAAGGTGAGATAACTGAGTAAAGCTAAGAGTACAAGGTGAAAGATACCACTGTTTTCAAATGCTGTTAAAAAGAACTGATATGCCATTACAGCAAGTAAGATTGCAATGATTGGCTGGACAGATTTTGTCATTAGTTTTACTTTTGGTGAATCCTTGAATATATTTACAAACTTAAACAACAAGATAACTGCGATTGCTGATGGGAGAATCGTTGCTGCAAGTGCAACAATTGAACCAATAACACCGCCCACTTCATACCCGATAAAGCCTGCCATCTTCGTCGCGATTGGACCTGGTAAGGCATTGGCGATAGCTAACAGGTCACCGAACTCCGATAGTGTCATCCAGTCTCTTTCGTTGACTACTTCGATTTGTATTAATGGGATTGTAGCAGGTCCTCCTCCGTATCCCAAAAGATTCGCAATAAGAAATGACCAAAATATCTCTAAATAAATCATGAGCTTTTCTCCTTTAGTTCAACCACATCTTTTTCAGGAGTTTTTGCAGCCTTTTCTTTACGGCTGGCAATAAAAAAGGCAGAAATTAGAAAAGTGGCGATTAAAATACCCGGGTGAAGTCCGACCAATTGAATAAGGATGAATGAAATGGCTGAGAACAATAACATCTTCGATAATCCCAAACCTTTTTTGCCATTTTGGAAAAAACGATAAGCCATTTCCGCCAGCATATACCCTATAACAGGCGTAACCCCTTGAACCATTCCACCCACAATAGGAGAATGACTAAATGAATAAAGAACACCTAATAAACCAAGCATGGCAATGACGGAGGGAAGAACGTGGGTTAAAATTGCTACCACAGCACCTATGTTGCCTTTTACTTTATAACCGATATAAGCAGCCATCTTTGTAGCAATAGGACCTGGAAGCGTATTTGCTAGAGCCAATACCTCACCAAACTCTTCTTCAGACATCCATTTATATTTTTTCACTGCCTCAAATTCGATTAACGGGATTGTAGAAGGGCCGCCACCATAGCCTGTAACTCCGGTACGTGCAAATCCAATGGCTAATTCCAAATATTTACTCAATTGATTCTCTCCATCCTTCCATTGTAGCTAGCCTTTGAAGTGTTAAGCCTATTTAGGGACCCCATAGTATTCATTGTTCTACCATTAATGGGGTCCCCATTTTTCTAAATTTTAATATCCGCTTGTGTTAATACTGACAGGCCGTTACTCTCTACATGCTTTTGTAAAGCTTCAAGCGCTGCCGTGCCGACTGCTATATCCTGCTCTCCGTTACCACCGCTGACACCAACGCCGCCTACAACTTCTCCATTCACCACAATTGGGAAGCCTCCCACAAAAATAGCAAATTTACCTGGAAGCATTTGTTGAATGCCAAATGCCTCGTTTCCTGGTAAGGCAGGACCATTTGGCTCTTTATTAAATAAATGAGTGGATCGTTTATGACCAGAGGCCGTGTATGCTTTTGCAATCGCAATTTCAGGTCCAGTGATTCTCGCTCCATTCATTCGTTCAAGAGCAATTAAATTCCCTCCATCATCAACAATGGCGATTGTTTCAAATACACTGATTTCTTCTGATTTTTGCTTTGCTGCTTCAATCATTAACTTTGCTTCTTCTAGTTCTAATTTTAATATTGTTTTCATTTATTCTCCTCAATCTTTCTTATTTAATATCCGATATAAACGGTCTTTAATTGTGTAAAAAATTCCAAACCAACCCGGCCGGATTCACGGAATGTAGATGTACTTGAATTTTTCAGCCCGCCAAAGGGTGCATTCATTAAATTCCCAGTAGTGGTTCGATTAACCTTTACAGTTCCGGCTTGAATATCCTTTGTAAATTTATTTGCAATCTTCAGACTGTCTGTAACAATCGCTGCTGCTAAACCATATTCAACATCATTTGCAACCTGAATGGCCTCTTCATATGTATCTACTTCAATGACAGCCACTACAGGACCGAAAATCTCTTCTTTTGCAATTCGATGATCAGGTTTTACATTGGTAAAGATTGCCGGCTGAACATAATACCCCTGTTGAAATTTGCCTTCTGTAAGTTGTTCTCCGCCATAAACCAATGATGCTCCATCTTCTTTCCCATACTCAATGTATTTCAGAACGTTTTTCAATTGCTTTTCATTTGCGAGAGGTCCGATTTTCACGCCCTCCTCAAAGCCATTTCCTATTTTCAACGCATTCGTTTTTTCAATTAATTTTTCCACAAATTGCTCTCTTACATTTCTTAAAACAATTACTCTGCTTGTTCCCGTACACGCCTGCCCAGTTAAGGAAAAACCACCGTTAACCGTTAATGTAGCGGCTAGTTCAAAATCTGCATCATCCATGATGATTAAAGGATTTTTTCCGCCCAGCTCCATTTGTGTTCGAGTTGTAAATGAGGATTTTTTGTGAATATCTTCTCCTGCAGCTGTCGAACCTGTAAATGTAATAGCCTTAATAGCTGGATGGGTAACTAAAGAATCGCCTACTTCAGAAGCTTTTCCCGTCACGAAATTGATGACCCCTTTTGGTATACCAGCTTGATGTAATGCCTCAACAAGTCGTAATGCAATTAATGGTGTATCGGAAGAAGGCTTGAAAACTACTGTGTTACCTGTAATTAATGCTGGTGCAATCTTTCTTGCAGGAATGGAAAGCGGAAAGTTCCATGGTGTAATAACACTGACAACCCCAAGTGGTTCTCTTTCTGAGGACACCTTCATATCAGGATCATCATTCGGATAGGTTTCTCCTGTAATTGTCTGACCTTCTACGGCATAAAATCGAAGAGTTTGTGCCGACCGAATCACTTCATTCTTAGCGTCTGTAACATGCTTTCCTTCTTCCCTTGTCAACTCTTCTGCGTATTGATCAGCATTTTCCTCCAGTATGCTTGCTGCTTTATTTAAGATTGCTGCACGTTTTGAAGGAGAGGTCTTAGCCCATTTTGGGAAAGCAGTTTGAGCTGCTGCAATGGCTGCCAGGATATCTTCTTCAGTGGAAGCTTGGAAGGCGCCAACAATATCTTCTGTATTCGCTGGATTTACACTTAAAAACTGCTTTTTGCTTACTGATTCCTGCCACTCACCATTTATATAGTTATTGAACGTTTTCACTGTTGTTGTTAACAAAGTATCACCTTTTTCTTTTTTAATAGAAAATGGCCGTCAAATAAAACCTCGATACTACAAGATTATTATGACGGCCAGGAAAGATAGATTTTTAAAGGACGTTTATCCTTTCGAAATCCAATCTATTTGTATGAAACTAAGTATTTTAGTTGGTTTGAACTAAAGACCCTAAGTCCTGCTCAAGATACTCTCTCCATAAACCATCCATGTACATACGGCGCATTTTAGCACCTACTCTAACGATTTCGAGGCAGCGTTGCTGTAATTCTGGCGTATCTGCATGGTCTAGAACAATCTTATATCCACGTTCACCATGAATTTCATCTGAAACAATGTGTAAGTCGAAGAATTCAATTTCTTCATCTGTAAATCCGTATTGAGCGCGTAATGCTGGAGTTTGCTTTCTATAAATATCAGGCACTTGAGATTCTAAGCCTACAACTAGGGCAGCAGTAGCAACAACGAAATGTTCACGAGCCGCTACAGCGAAGCACCAGCTTTGAAGACCTAATGTGGTCGGTGCCATATTATCTGGGTTAATGACTCGTTCAGCAGTGGTTCCACAAGCTTCTGCAAAACGGATCAATAAATCTGTATGACGATCTGCTGCAATCTCTTCTTCATACATGTTTTGTAAAGTAAAGTCTTTTGCAGCTGCAAATTTTGGATCGCTTGGAGTATTGTGATAGATATACGCTAGGTAATCTGCGAAAGGTCCTACGTAGTGATAATGGTTTTCAGCCCATCTCGCAAAGTGTTTTCTTTCTAGTTTTCCTTCAGCCCAAGCTACTGTAAATGGAGCCTTCTGGCTATGGTTTCCTTTAATTGCTTCTTCTAGTTCTTTACGAAATTCGTCTTTTGATAATAATTCTGTCATTTTTACTCCTCCTGTTTCCTGGGCATTTATTGCCATCTTTGTATTTGATATTTTGTATACCAAATTAGTAGTAAAAAAATAGAGATTGTAATGAGTTACTCTCTATATTTTGAATAATTGTATTTGGTATACCTTAATGAAAATACTAACCTATTATTTTTTATTTGTAAATATAATTTTTAGAATTTTTTAAAATATTAATCAATACTTTTTATTTCTTAGTTTTCTATATAAACATCCATATTTAAATTTAATAAACTGTTGAGCTCTTTTGAGAGATTTGCCAATGCTTCCTCAACGATTTGTTGACCCAATTCCCAACTAGCTTGTGTGGCATCTCCAATAGAACCGTTTTGGGTCATTTCTTCATAAAAATAAAAGCCTTGAATAGCCTTTCCAGGTCTAAGCTGCTTCCATCTCCCAGTTTCTTGGATATCACCTTTCTCTAGTTGATCAGGACGAACAAGTTCTGGAGCTAAATACAAAGCTTCTGAAACTTCCCTTTCACAACTGTGTCCAAATAAAGGTGATGTAATGAAATTCCCGATTGTTTTTTTAGCAGATGCGGTGGTTTTCGCATAGTAAATGTCAACATTAAGTTCTTTTGTCAGTGTCATAGATGCAACATTTAATGTAGTTTGGTTTCCACCATGTGAATTTAACAATAAGAATTTCTTAATTCCATGATGGCTAAGCGATGAGAGCATATCCTTAAGGATTGCAATTAATGTATTGGGCTGCAGGGAAATAGTCCCCGGAAAGTTCAAATGGTGCGGTGATACTCCCATATTTATGGTAGGAGTAATCAATGCATATGGAAACATTTTTTCACCAAGCTTTTCTGCCATCTTTTCAGCCAATACTGCGTCGCAGCTTTCAACCATATGAGGTCCATGCTGTTCATGCGCTCCAATTGGAATGATCGCAAACTTAACAGTCTTTAATGATTCTTCAACTTCCTGCCATGTCATTTTTGTTAGATTATAACACTCCAATAATATCCCCTCCCAATAACTTTATTTATTTAGGTATTTTGTATACCAATAATCCTTTAAAAAATGATCTCCTACCGTAATGTAGCAGATTGCTTCTTTGGTGCCTGAATCGTGATATTCTCTTGAGAAATTTCTATATCCTGTTCAATTGTTAACTGACAGGTTAATCGATATCCTTCCTCCACCTTATCACCTAACATTTTAATTTCTTTCCAGTTTGGCGGTGCAATCGATTCTCCACCGCTAATCACTCGGCAAGTGCATTTCGTACATCGTCCCATTCCACATCCATACTTTAATTGAGGAAATTGACGTATACCTGCTAAGACTACTAGATTTGCCTGATCCTTAACTTGCTGTTCCACAACCGTTCCATCCACATGAAGAATTACTTTTGGCATAACATTACCCCTTTTCTGTATGATCAATTATTTTGATACTTTTCTGAATTATACAATCTTTTCATATAGAAAGAAAAGAAGTTTTTATAATTTTTTAAAAATTTTAAATTTATCATTGAACAAATTGACAACTTAAGATAAACTACTCATAAGGTATTTGGTATACAATATATCAAATTTAGGGATAAACCTTTCTACTATTTATTCCTACGATTCAACTGCTATCAAATAATATTAAAGGGAGTGTTGCAAATGGGGAACTATATTGTATTAACGAACAAAGATACTTTTCAAACCATTCTTGAAAACGAAGGGTTACAGGTTGTTGAAACCTATGACTTTTATTTCTTTGATAAGTTAAAGGCCAAATACACAATCGCAAAAGTGATCGATGAAAATATTAAAATTCAATTATTCGAGGAATTTGAAGGAAAAGAATATGTAAACCACATAGCTGTGAAGTTTTTTGAACGATTTGAAACGATTGAAGATGCACGAGAAGAATTAAATGAGATTGTTAAGGCCTCTGGGAATAGTGAAGATTCTATTCACTCAAAACTGGTAAAAACACCAGAAGCAGTTTTATAATCTAGTCGAATCTTATACATTACTCATGTAATAACCGGAGCACACCCATCTCACCTCCGGTTTTTATTTTGGGCATTTTCAATACGTCAAAAACCGCCACTATATAAAGTGACGGTTATTTTTATTCATATGGGAAAGTTAAAAATTTAATGTTTTTCTAAGCCGTGCTAACTTCTTCTCAGCTTTTTCCATTGCTTTCTTTGAGCCAAATAGAAAATTAAACATCCCCATTACCTCCTATTTTGTTTTGCTTACTCTTATTCTATTACGGTATTAAAAAAATTACAACAACATTGTATACCAAATACCAAAATTATAGTGTATAATATGTATAAATGGTGAACAATTTAATTGAATTCTTTTATTCGGTATACCAAAATAGTAATTCTTACAAAATTCCTACGATAAACAAATTTCAAAAAAGCTGGTGCTGCTATGCTGAGATTCCTATTTTTATTAGTCATTTTTATGTATTTACTATCTACTTTGCTGCCTCAACTAGACCTTGGTGTTCTGCTATCGATTCTATGTTTTATTATTGTATTATCTACCATTTTTCTTGCTAAACGCTCTGTTCAATTACTTGGCAGCACTTTTCTGCTCCTTGGTGTAATGCTGCTTTGGCAAAGCGGATCACATTGGCATAATTACATATTATCTTTTGGCCCTATGTTAGACCTGATTACTTTGTTTACATTAGTTCCTATATTAGGAATCCCAATCAAATTAGGCGGATATAGCGGCGGCATACAAAGAATTATTCAAAAAAGGATAAATAACTCTGGTCAGTTATATATAATCACTTCAGGTATTTCCTATTTCTTTAGTATTTTTATGAATCTTGCAACTTTACCGATGGCCTATTATTCCATCCGTCCAGCTTTGAATTTGTTTTCAGTCGAGAATAAAGAACGATTCATGAGTAGAGCTATTACTAGAGGTTTTGCTATGCCTTTGCTGTGGGCTCCTGTTACACCTATTGTTGGGATCGTTATTTCTGTAACACATGTAAGCTGGATTTCTATTTTACCGTATGTTGTACCACTAAGCATTTTAGGCTTGGGGATGGATTGGTTCATCGGAGCACGTAAATCTAAAAAAATGATTCCATCTGTCCAAGATGTTTCTTCTCATGAAACAGCAGCAGCGATTGAACACACTCAAATGAATTCTCCTAGAAGAATCTTGCAAATTTTCTTGGCAATCATTATTTTTATTGCAGCGATTTCCTTGGCAGAGTCACTGTTACATTATTCCTTTTTGATTCTTGTTTCATTACTCGTGATTCCATTTGCATTTTCCTGGTCTCTTTTTCTAAAAAAAGGAACAGATTTTGGCAATCAATTACTGAAGCATTTTCAAACCTTTTCAATCAGTATGAAGGATCAATTCTTTATTTTTCTATCTGCTGGATTTTTTATATCAACAATCAATATTTCCCATACCGATGAAGTGTTAAATGATTGGATACTGAAATTTATTCAGGGTGCTGGTGTGGAAATTTTTATGATTTTACTTCCCTTGGTACCTTTGGCTTTTGCGTTTTTAGGTCTCCATCCTGCCGTTTCCCTTGCACTTATGACAGGAGGATTGGATATAACTGCACTTGGACTTAATCCACACATTCTAACAGTGGCCATGTTAGCTGGAGCGGTATCTTCCTTCCTAGTAGGTCCATATAATGCTACATTAGGTTTGATGTCAAACCTAGTAAAAGGTACATCTTATAAAGTATCAAATTGGAATATTACATTTGCCGCATCTTATATCATCTGCGTTATGCTGTACTTGTTTATCTTGCAAGCCTTTACTGGCTAGCAAAGACTATAAAATAGGAAAACCAGGTGCTGGGAAAAGCTGCTCCTGGTTTTTTCCATACATTTATTCTTCTTCTGTTTCTGACTGAATTTCTTTTATAATTTCCTTCGCAAAGTGGCCAAGGGTCCCGTTACTATAGGAACGAATAACTTCAGGTGCAAGGGATGTTAATGCCCGTTTAATATATTCTTTTGAAAATTGTTTTTTTGTTAATTCATTCTCGATTGCTATTGCTGTTTTCAATGCATAAGAGGTAGCCAATTTATTTACTTGTATTAAATGATCCTCATGATCCATTATTACTTTTCCTAACGGTAGAAATAATTCCTCTATTTGCTTTGGCAAAAAAACTTCAGAAATAAAGAGACCGTTGCCATTCTCGAGTAAATCTCTCCATTGCCCCATGTATTTGATACCTATTACATTTATGGAAGGAAAATTATCTTTAATCTCTTGTGTATTTAAAGCAGTTGCCATATTAACTATTATAATAGAAGAAAATGAGTGTATTTCTGCTAATTCAGTTGTTATAAATGGGATAATCTCCTTCGCAGGGAGTGCTAAAATGAATACATCTATTTCACTAAATTTACTTTGGCTTAATGAATAGCCATTTTGATAGTTCTTTACAAACTCTTCCGTTTTTGTTTCTGATGGATGGTATACCCCTATTGGAATATTATTATTATTCCAGTGTACCATGAGTGCTTTACCTAACTTACCAATACCTGCTAAACCGACTCTCCTCAAACCTATCACCTCTCCACTCATTATTATACATTTGAAAAACAAGTCATTATGACATAAAAAGGGCTATCAGCATGTCTGTTTTGACTTTGCCGATAGACCCCCATTTTTGAACAACCTTTCTAAATTTCTAACTTTGGATACTTGTCACCAAATCAATAAAGCTATTAATGTAGCAATGAAAAGACCCGTTATTACAGGAATAAAATTCTTTCTGGCAAGCTCAAGTGGTGATATTTGTAAGAAACCTGCTACCGCAACAAGTGAAGACCAAGCTACAATGGTTCCTCCTCCCCAAATTGCGCCCATTTGTCCAATTGCTGCCATGGTCGAAGGATCAATACTACTTCCAGTTGCTAAAGCTCCAGACAATGCACCTGTCAATGGAAGTCCTGAAAACCCTGAGCCGTCCAAGCCTGTTATTAATCCAACAATCAAAATACCAAATCCAGCAATAAACGAGTTTTGTGGAATGTAAGACTGCCCTGCCTGAATCATATCAAACAGGAATGCCGGCTTAGCAGCTTCCGCATCAAGTGAAAGAATACTTGGTGTAAAATCGCCACTGCCCATGAAGAAGAAACCTGCAATAGGAATAACTGGAGCCATCGCTCTGAATGCAAAGACAAATCCTTCTGTAATATGGTCACTAATTTTATCAAGAGCATGGATCCGGTTAAAAGCAATTGTTGCTAAGATTAATAGAACAGCAGCCACGCCGCCAACAAAAGCAGCTCCGTCTGTTCCCTCAAATCCAGCTCCACCTGAAAATTTAGATTGAAACATGTAGATCATAACAGCCAACATGGATAATGGAACTAAAATAGCAAATCTCTTACTCCATTTATTTTTTCTGTTTTGCATCTCAGCACTTTCTTCTGTAGTAGCAGCAAGTTCATCCGCCACATTAAAAAATGCATTATCGTTTCCAAAATTAATGTCTGAATCTAAGCTAGAACTTTTCACAATCGATTTTCGATGAGCTAAATAGACCATACCTAGAGCACTAATCCCTGTTATCACGGAAAGAATTAATCCTTTATCCGTAACTAAGCCTTTATCTATTCCTGCTGCTTTTGCACTTAGCATAGGAGCAACTTGCATAATATAGTCGGATGAAAGTGCCATTCCTTGGCCGGCAATTACTACTACCATACCAGCGGTCATGACCGGTAATCCAGCCCGTACTGCAGCGGGAACCAGCAGCGCACAAATTAATGGAACGGCTGGTGTTGGCCAGAAAAATAATGAAATCACATAAGTCACAATCATTAGAACAAAAAAGGAGATATGGCCGTTTACCATTATTTTTTGAATGGGTATAATTAACTTTTTATCAGCCCCTATATCTCTTAAAGAATTAAGTAGTGCAATCATAAGGGAAATAATTAAGAAAATGCTAAAGAGTTCCTTTGCGGCTACGAGGTTTGCATTAAAGACTGCTTGAAATCCTGAGATCAGGCTCCCTTTATAAACTACCGCGACTAAAAATGTACCAATAATTACAGGTAGAACAACACCTTTTCTAAATAACATCGTAGTAATTACGGAAACAGTTACTAGAGCATAAATCCAATGTGCTAAAGTTAATTCCATATATTCCCCTCCGACTCTCAGCATTTTATAGGTTTAGGTACCTTTTTAGATGGCAAGTAGATGAGGTTTTTATTATGTAGGCTAACGATTTTCTGTTTTTCCTCAATTACCATTGATTCCTTAACAATGAGGCGATTTCGTTTCTGTATATTGTGCATTGTAGATTGTATACCACGATAAAATTAAATTTTTACCTGCGTTTTAAATGAATAATAAGTTCCTACTTGAATTTGTTGCTGAGATTTCAATCAATATTGACCTTCCGAAAAAAGAAGATAACGCTTTCATATTTAATTCTTCTGATATCCACCTCCTGCTTTTCACTATTAACACCTTATTAATCATAATAACACCAGTGAGTTAATCGTGCAAATAATTTTTAATTTTTAGATATTTTAGTATTTTACAAATACTATATTGCTTATATTCATAGATTTCGGTAAAATAAAGTGCAAAGTCGGTATATCGTATACCAAATAATTAATACAATATTTTCCAACACCCCCTTCTATCTTAAACTTTTACTCTCTATTAACTTTTTATTACGATAACCATACCATTTATTGCTGGTTCATCCTAGAAAGTTGTGAGAAATGCTAACAGTGTTTTTATTAAAATGATGTTAATAATCTTTTATATTAATTGAGGTGGTCTTATTATGCTTAAAGCTGGAATTATAGGTTATGGAACAATTGGAAGACATATTGCTGAATTAATTCAATCCCAACAGGCTGGTGCCATTGAACTTAAAAGCGTACTTGTTAGAAACTTAGAGCGAATTGAAGAAGCTTCAAAACATCCATTTTCTTTCACTAACAATGAAGAATCTTTTTTCAATCAGGATTTAGACATTGTGATTGAAGCTGCTGGTCATCATGCCTTAGAATTATACGGGGAAAAGGCATTGGTAAGCGGGTGTCATTTGATGGTTATTTCGGTGGGTGCTTTAGCTGATAATGAATTTCTAGATGTATTACAAAAAGCAGCACGAGAAAATAGTAAACAAATACTGATCCCGTCTGCTGCTATTGGTGGTTTAGATAGAATTGCAGCTGGAGCTTTAGGGGAGATTGAAGAGATTACTATTATAACGAGAAAGCCTGTAAAAAGTTGGTACGGAACCATTGCAGAAGAAAAAGTTAACCTTGAAACGATTTCTGAACCTTATTGTATCTTTGATGGAAATGCAAGAAATGCTTCAAAATTATTTCCGGAAAACGTTAACGTTTCAGCAACATTAAGTCTTGCAGGAATCGGATTCGAAAAAACGAAAGTTCAGGTTTATGTAGATCCTACGATAAAACGTAATATTCATACCATTAAAGCGAAGGGCTCTTTTGGAGAAATTGAGATATCTGTTCAAAATGAACCATTTAAGCAAAATCCTAAATCTAGTCCAATTGTGGGAATGAGTGTTGCAAAGGTGTTAAAAAACTTAACCTCTTCCATCGTTATTGGAGTATAAATAGGTTGAAAGAAAGAGCTAGACCCAGCTAGCTCTTTCTTCCATTGGTCTATCTTTTATCACCCTTTTTAACTGATTCCATGTATGCTTTTCTAGAATTTTCAATATGAATTTTTGTTAGAAATTCTGCCATTTCTATTTCTTGATTCACGATTGCTTCCATAATTTTTATATGTTCTTCCATTGACTGTTCTGCTCTTCCCGTTTTTTTATACCCGAGTTTTGCAAAGGCTTTTATATAATCTGATAACCCACTTAGAATTTCATACAGTTTAGAATTCTTAGCAGAACTATATAATAAATGATTCATTTCAGAGTGGAGGTCTGAGTAATCATCCTCTCTTTTATCCTGCAAACAAGCTTCGACTTTTTTAATACAAGCAATAAATTTGTTTTTTGTTTCATCGTCTAGCTTTTGGACTGCTAATTTTGCTGCCAATACTTCTAGGGATGAAAGAATGGTGAACACCTCAATAATTTCCTTCTCAGAGATATCCGCAACAATAACACCTTTTCTAGGCACGGTTTTAACAAACCCTTGCGATTCTAAACGAAATAAAGCTTCACGAATTGGCGTTCGGCTAATGTTTAATCTTTCTGCCAGTTCCCTTTCCACCAGTCGATCTCCTGCTTTGAATTCCCCTTCTAATATTAGATCTTTAATGTGGATATAAACCCTTTCTCGAATCGAGATAAGATTATCCTCCGTCCAGTTACTTACCATTTTTCTCCCTCTTCCCTACTCGGTATACTTTATACCAATTATAACGTATTCTTTTCTGAAACATCAATTTATTAGGAAGATTACCCTAGTGTAAGGCTTTCAAATAACTCATTTTTACTATAAGACACTTGTGCTCCAATGTCATTTTGCAGGGTCTTTCTCATCAAATGCAGCCTTGGTGATAATTTCAGTAATTATTTCTGCAAGAATCTTAACGGTATATAACCGCGTGCTGTTTAAGGACTGTACCGGTGAGATGGGGTCAAGATAATTTACGATTGCCTTCATATGGTAATTCCCCACACTTGGTAATACATTATTTACCGCATTTCCTGGGATAAAGGCTCCCTCTTTTATAAAAACGGATCCTATCCTCTCCTCATCCCCTAAACAAGCATCGATTCCAAAAATAAAAGGGTCTTCATATCTTATATGAATATCCTTCATAACTTTCTTAATATTTAGTGCATGGACAGGCTCTTCTAATGTCCCATAGACAGGAAAAGGTATATTCTTTTCCTTTAGCATCGTTCCCACCAATGGACCAAGCGAATCACCTGTAGAACGGTCTGACCCTACGCACAAGAAGATTATTTCTTTAGAAGTTTGGGAGAGTACTTCTTTAAGTTTATTTGAAATTTTTTCAATTTCCGATTCTTTCGTGTTTTTTTGAACTGAAATCACATTTGGATCTTCTATACTGTCTTTCCTTTTATTTTTGAAAGTAAATGACCACACCATAATCCAACTCCTCATTTTTTGGATAGAGAGTCGAAAACAAAGGAACATATAACGATACTAAGATAATCTTAATTGAATTTTATAAAAATTTCATATAAAACATTTACTTTTACTAAGAATTATTAAATTTCTGAATAAAATCGTTTAAATCAAAAGTATTCCTGAAACTTTTGATCGGAATAAACTCCAACTGTCCGCCTGAGGTGGACAGTGTCCATGGACGGTGCCTGTCACCGTGTAATGTCACTATGTATTGTCAACGCGACAGCTTTCTTTTCATGATTTTCCTAGATATATATGGTAATATAAGACTAATATCTTCCATTAGATAAAGGGGTTTTGGCCCCTTTATTGTACAGAATTTCAGATATGGCCAATATTATCGGCAGTTATCTGCTTTCTCGTATGGAAGGTTTCATTTTTTTTATTAGGAGGAATTATTTATGTACAAATTAATGAAGTTTTGCAGGAAGTTAAATCCAAGCTTGGGGGTTATTTACTATGAACCATAGTACTTTCCAAAGCAGAGAATACTTCGTTCGTCAGTTAGTTTATATTGATGAAAACATTAAGGAGTTAACAGAACTTTACTTTTCATCCACCCCTATACAAGAACGGTTAAAACACTTCTTTAACTTATATGTATTAGAGGTAGAGGACTTATTAAAAGTAAATCAAAAAAATACTCATATATCCTTTTTCCCAAAGGTATTAATCGGGACAAAAGTCACGGTATGGTATGAAGAGGATAATGAAACAGAGGATTATGTCATTTGTTACCCGGAGGAATCTGATCCGGATCGCGGCTATATCTCCTTTTTGTCACCAGTTGGCAGACAGCTACTTTTAAAAAATAATGGCGAAAAGCTATCATTAAAAATACCAACTGGGGAACTTTTAGTAACGATTAAAGAAATCTCATATGCCGGACAGCTTTTGGATCAAGGAATTAAGACAAAAGAAGCTTAAGTGAGTGCAGATGAAAACGCTGCCAAGAAGTACATGTGAAAAATAAACAACAAATAAAACAAACCTTCCACCTGTGTATCTGGAAGGTTTGTTTTATCGTTTATTAAGCTCTACTTAAATTAGCTTCAAACATATCGATGATTTCCAGGAATCTCTCTGCTTCTCTAAAAGTGTGGTCTGCTAACAAAGGATGTATATTACTTTTAATTCGACATGCTTCGATTAATTCTCTTGCTGTTTTCTTGAAATCTCTTAAAGATGAAACGGATACTTTATTCTGGTTTAAAAATTGACTCAATAAAGGTTTTGTTTCAGATTGTGGCCGCATATAATCCAAATCTACGGCTTGAAACAATAATTGGTCAAAATCATTACTAAACTCTCTCGCCTGGTCCACTAATTTCCTTTCCGATGGATCTAGAAGATGTCCGATAAACTTAGCATGGTCAGCCATAATCTTTAAGAAAAATACATTCTCTTCAATCACAGTATCTGGTGTTGGAGCTAATTTTCCTTCATTTAGTTCTTTTAACCGATTCGCAAAATAAGCAGCTTCTCTGCTAATATGATCCACTAATAAAGGGAAATTGTTGTGCCTGATTTGACATCGAAGCGTTAAATCTAATATCTTCCTTTTATACCCATAAATAGATGCAGCAGCTTGAAAAACTTCGGTATTAAAAGCTTGAACTTGACGTGGATCTGAATTCACCGTAAACCTAGATAGCTTCTCCTCAATTCTCTCGAAAAGAGCCATATACTGCTGTGCTTCTTCAATCAATTGTTTCTGTTCAAAGGTGAATCCCAGGCTTAAAAATAGAGCATGTTCTTTCATAATCCTAGACCAAAATTCTATTTCGTCTAATGATCTAGCAACAATCTGATTTGTTGCCATGGTGTCCCTCCTCGCGTTTACACACTTCCTTCTTAATATATGAAATGAATGGTAGTCCCTATTACCTAGGTCCATTTTTGTAACCTGTACAATTTTCTAACTTCATAAAAATAGTTGGTACCGCAAACAAAAAAAGCGGCCTCTACAAATATAGAGAACCACTTTTATTCAATTTACATGCAGGAACCTGTCCCTATATACACATTAGACTATTTCTGATTCAAGTTTGAAACCTTCCACAACAACATCATCGTCAATTTCCAACAATAAGCACCGTTTTCCTTGGAACATTATATATTTTACATGTTTCAGGTCTATCGGGCTGAGGGATAGATTTGCTACCTTTGTTTCAATTTTTATTGATTTAGGAACTAAATTACTTGCTTTGAAGTCATGTTTTTCATCATCGACAATCGCTTTAAATGCATGTTCAACCTTCGCAGTATCTACATTCTCGACTCCGCTAACGGTTAAAATTCGTTCAATATCCCGAGAATCCAGCATCGGTGCTTCACTTTCTTCATTTTCTTTATTCTCCTGGACCACCCTGTCAATTTCCTCGTAAACGTTAGAAATCACCTGGGAATCTACTGTGTCCCCGATTACTTTATTCAGAATAAGTTCAAAGCTGTCTTTTTCTTCCAATGCTGTAATGATTTCTTCGCAATTAAGTACCTGTTCAATAAAAGTCTCATCTGGTTGATTGGCTTTTCCTGCGCAGTATAGTATATGGTTTACATCTGCAGCATTGTCATTGAATGCAGGGAACAAGAAGCCTGACAACGGCTGTGCTAAATTAATAATCGGATCAAAGGCATTATTGGATCTAAATTCTCTTTCAATATAATCAAATACCAATGCTCTTTTTGGCTGATCGGTTTTATTGAGACTGCAGAGGATAAACTCGTTGGAATAAACCTCATCATTCCCGCCTTCTTCTGACTCCGGGTCACGTTTCTTGGTTGCTTTACGGTATTCTCCCCTTATAAACGTCACCACTGTATCAAATTCATAAACCGTATGAGCAAACATTTTTCCAACGATTTGGTGCATATGGTCAATCCAATCATCTGTGGTATCCGATTGTAATCCATCAAAAAGGATCATTTGTGTGCTGTCTTCCACATCCCGTTGAAATTTCAGCTCAAACAATTTAGCATCGAGATTTCCTGTTAAAACTTTTTTGAAATTCACCAAAAATAACTCTTGTGACTCCTGATCTAACATTTCAAATGGTGAAATAACGGAATGGTAAATCTCACCTGACTCTTTCTGAACATAAACATTTAAGATTTCTCGGATTTTCATAAGATCATTGTTTAATTTAAACTGCTTCCGGATATTAGCTATGTCTTTTGCATTCATTTATCTCAACTCCCATCCTTGATTATACTGTTCAAAAAGGAAAATAGTAATACTTGACAATTTCTCCTCTTTATATCTGAACCGCTCTCTTAGGAGCAGGGTGGTTATTTGATTTGAATACTTTTTATATATACTAACTACGCACAGGTTCTGTTGTTTTTACTGCAATTGATAATTTTTTTGTTACTGTACTTGATCTTCTCACAAAGAAAGAACCTATTAATCCTACTACTGAAATCCCTGTAATAAAGTAGAATGCATATTTAATTCCAGCAGCTAATATTTCAGGCTGGGTGGCATTAGGAAAGTCCATTACATAACTATTTTGACCACTCGTAAATACCGTGATGGCAATCGCCGTACCTGCAGCCCCTGCTACTTGATTCAACGTATTCATAGCGGCTGATCCATCAGCATATAACTCACGTGGTAATTGATTCATTGCATTTGTTTGGGCTGGCATCATAACCATTGTTAACCCAAAGAATAAAATCATAAATGCTGCTGCCACTTGCCATGCAGGTGTATGACTTGAAAGAGTGGAAAGAAAAACGATATTCCCAATCAAGACTAAGATAAAACCACTAATAGTAAAACGGCGCGCCCCAATTTTATCAAAAAGAGCTCCTACAATCGGTGACAAAATAAAGTTGACTGCATTACCAGGGAGTAATATTAAACCAGCCATCGCAGCACTAAATAATAAAGCACCTTTTAAATACATGGGCAGTAAAATTCCTGTTGATAAAATAATTAAAATACCCAGGAACATCGTTAAAGTTCCTAATGTGAACATAGGATATTTAAAGACACGTAAATTAACCATAGGCTGAGCCATTTTATTTTGACGAATCCCAAAAGATACTAATGCGATTATACCTACTAGTAATGGTGCCCATACTTTAGGTGATGAAATAGCTGCTTCAGCCATGGTACTTAAGGCATAAATTAAGCCGCCAAAACCAATGGTTGATAATAGAATGGAAGATACATCGATCTTTGGTTTCGTAATTTCCGAAACATTCTCAACTTTAACAATAGCAACCAAGATCAATAATACATATGCAATGGCACTAAACCAGAAAATATATGGCCAGCTTAATGTACTAATAATGACACCTGAAAGTGTTGGTCCTAGTGCTGGAGCTAATGTAATAACAAGACCCATAAGCCCCATTACTACTCCACGTTTCTGAATTGGGAAAATGAGAAGCATAACACTCAGCATCACAGGTAATAAAAGACCTGTTCCAATCGCTTGAACAACACGCCCAAGTAATAAAACACTAAAGTTAATATTTAACGCTGCTAAAATTGCCCCAAACAGCGAAATAGTCAGTCCCCCAATAACCAATTGTCTTGTCGTAAACCATTTCATTAATAGTGCAGAGATTGGCACTAAAATCGCTAATACCAATAAATAGCCTGTTGTCAGCCACTGTGCCGTTGCTGCTGTGACTTCAAATTGTTCCATAATATTTGATAACGCCATATTTAATGCCGTTTCACCAAATAATCCAGCAAATGCACCTAGCATTAAGATGAATGCCATTGTTTTTGGATTTTTAACTTGAATTTGTGTACTCATAAAAATCTCCTTCTATCGTAATCTATTGTGCTGAAATGATAGTCTTCATTTCAATTATCAGCCATTATCCAATCTTTCGTTGTACACCCCCGCTTACAAACGAACTTGCTTACTATATCAAATTTTCTCTTCAAACGTCAACCAAGTTGACAAAAAATTTTTTTATGTTATTATAAACCTAGTTGACGATTTGTAATGGGAGTGAATGCATGTATAATATTGGAGATTTAAGGAAAATAAATAAAAAAAACCACGCTCGGTTTCACAAAGCGTGGGTTTTCAGATGATTAAATATGCCAATCTAGCTTTAATATTTCTTTTAAAGTGCTTACTTGCTCAGCACCGATTTTTTCAGCAATTTTATTCTCAAGCTGTGCCTTCAGAGCCTCGTTTTTTTCGTAGCATTCTTCACCTAAAGCTGTTAACTGGATACACTTTTCTTTCTTATTGTTTTCAACATTTTCAACTTGGACTAGACCTTTTTCAGCAAGCTTATTGATAAACTTATGTATCGCCTGACGAGAAATCTCTACATTTTTTGTAATATACGATATGTTTGGCTTTTTTTTATAAATACGAGCCATAATATACCATTCAGAGTTAGAAATATGAATCTCACTTTGATTATTCCATGATGTTTCTGAAATTTTACGGACTAAACTATGCCGTTCACTTAATAGGTCGATCAGGTCTAAATTTTGTAATTCAGAGTTTGAAATCAAATGTTTCACTCCAATCCTATTCTACACCACCTACTATACAAAACCTGAAAAAAGATGTCAATTTGGTTGACATCTAATACTTCATTTCCACCAGGTTTTAGGAGCAGCCAGGTTACCATTTAGAAGGACGGTTTCTCCTAGTCGTGGAGCTATTATATTAACTTGTTTTTCAAGTGCTGCACTTATCGCACGTTCAACTGGATCTGTCCAGCTATGATACGCGAGTGTAAAAGCTCCCCAATGAATCAGCATCATATTTTTTCCTTTTACATCCAGATGAGCTTGAACGGATTCTTCTGGCTGCATATGAATCGCTGACCATCGTCTATCATATTGACCGCCTTCCATCAAAGTGAGGTCAAAGGGACCATATTTTTCACCGACCTGCTTAAAATGCGGTCCGTACCCACCGTCGCCACTCGTATAAATCCTTTGATTTTCTCCAAGTATCACCCAGCCATTCCATAAGGTGCTATTTCGATTGAACAATCCCCTGCCTGAAAAATGCTGGGATGGAACGGACGCAATCGTTAAACCTTCCCACTTGACTTCATCCCACCAATTACATTCTGTTATTCTGTCTTCATTAATTCCCCACTTCAAAAGATGCGCTGCTACACCAAGCGGAACAAAGAAATGTCTCACTTTATTTTTCAATCTGATCATGGATGGATAATCTAAATGATCATAATGGTCGTGTGTGATTAATACAACATCGATTGGCGGTAACTTCTCAATCACATCTAATAAATCTTCACTATAACGCTTAGTTCCAACAAACGAGACGGGTGATGGAGTGTGTCCAAACATTGGATCAATCAGAATTCTCTTTTTGTCTAATGTAAGGAGCATCGTTGAATGACCAAACCATGTTAAACAGTCTTCGTTACTGTGGATCTTATCCCAATTAAGAGAAATCGGAATAGGGGTACTTGGACTTCGCTCCGCTTTTCCTGTTAAGGAATCTTTCATTAATGAAAGAATGGCAGATACATCCATCTTCATATCGGTCGGATTTTGATTGACAAATTTACCGTTTTTATAATGGTTGAAAATACGATAACTCTCACGATCCTGCTTACTTGGGCTTGCACCAAATGTCGGGTGTAATGTTATAAATAGGATGATTCCTATCGCTAGAACACCTAAAATGATCAGTAGATATAGCATTATGCTTGCTGGTCTCCCTTCAAAATACCTTTAAAAACTACTTTTTTACCTATCATAACGAACAAGGTTATATCTATCAAATTTGTAGAGAGTAATATAAAAAATATAAAACACCGCCCAAGTTTTGTGGCGATGTTATGTAGTAAATTATTTAACCATTCCCCTAGCGTCTACCTTCCATACGTCTATTTCCTTTCCATTCTCATGAACCACATACTCTTCAAACTGATTCACGACCGTACAGGCATGGTTGGGAATGATCTGTACTTTATCATTTATCTTTAGTTTTGTTTCTCCTGTTAAACTACCTACCCCATGTTCTTCCGATAAACGTTGTATGATGACTTCAGGATGACCGATGATCTGGCCGAACCCGCTGACAGTCTGATTGCCATGTGCACCCTTGTCTAAACATAGTGACTTACTGCCTGTATCAAGAATGATCCGATCTTTATATTCACCCACCACTGATGCCAGCAGGGTTACTGCACAATTGTCTGTGTTTGCAACACCAAGACCTACTTGGATACCATCGAAAAACACTGCATTACCTGGCCTTATTTCTGTTATACCAGGTATTTTTCCTGCAACCCTAAAGGTTGGAGTGGAACCAACACTTCGAACGGGAATTAGAATACCAGCCTGTTCACATTCCTTTGCGCTTTCAACGACTGCAAGCCCTTCCTGCAGGCCTATGTTCTCAATTTCTTCATAGGTTTTCGCTGCATACGAATGTCCAGCATGTGTAAAAATACCTCCGAGTTTAAGCTTTGAATGAGACAAAATTGCTTTTGCTAATAAAACAGCTTCCTGTCCAGGTTCCACACCACAGCGATTGAGCCCAGAATTCACTTTGATCCATACTTCTAGCGTAAAAGGAGACTGTTCCAGTCCTTGCTGAAGATACCCTAGTGATTCCGTATGATCTACGGACACTTTCAGGTGAACTCCTTGCTGCAGGAGGTCTACTATTTTCTTAATTTTATCGGGACTTGATATCGGATAGGCAATTAATATATCGTTAATCCCGCCAGCAGCCATTACTTCTGCTTCGCTTACTTTTGCACAGGTGACTCCCACTGCACCTGCTTCTAGCTGGAGCTTTGCTATTTTGACAGATTTATGTGTTTTGATATGAGGTCGATAGGAAATACCCTGGTCCTCTGCAAAGTCAGCTATATTCTTTATATTCATTACCAACTTTTGATAATCAAGAAGCAATGATGGAGTTTCAAGTGTCTGAACCATCCTCATATCTCTAAATACTTCTCCATACGAATGTCAAACCACATCTTACCAGCCCAATAAGTAAAATTCTCAATTCGTCCAATTTCCTTATACCCTAACTTCTTATAAAGCTTTTGTGCTTGTGTATTAAATTCAAACACACCTAACTCAACCCGGCTAAGCCCCTGCTTCATGATTTCTTCCTCTAAAAATTGGATTGCCTGATATCCAATCCCTTTGCTTCTGCCTTCAAGCTCACCAATCGTAATTCCAATCCATGCTGTACCTTCTTCTTTTTTAAAAAGATGGTTTGGATCAACACTGTAATTCATTTCTCCAATTAATTGGTCATCCAGGTAAATCAAATAAATATGATGGTGGTCTAATCTTTGTTTTAAATCATCCAAGGTCATCGTATCCCTGCGGTCCAATTCAGCCTTGTTTTTATTCGGACGTGTCAACGGAATTAATACCTCATCATTATCCCACCGATTAAAAACATCTACGAGCGTTTCGCTGGGTTCTTTTACTTTTATAAATTTTATGTCCATAATACTCTCCTCTTACCCGTTATAATTTGAACTTATCTTTGATCGCTTTGGCTGCTTCCTCTGCACTCATGTTAGTATTGTTTATTCTAATATAATTCTTTCTTTTGATTTCACCGTCCATGGAATTTAATCGGTATTTTTTCATAGACTCTTTTAAATTATTTTCAGACCATTCAATGTTTCTCTTTGTAGGTTTATGTTCAAGTCGATGAGGGCTTTTATTGCGCTCAAGTCTTTCATCCAAATCTGCCTCAAGTTCTACGAAATAAACGTCCCCGCCTCTCGATTCAAAGATTTCACAGACTTTATTGACATATTCCCAGTCAGATGGATGGTCAAAGGCCCATACATATGTAAAAATCAAACCCTCTAAATCGCTTTTTGCTACAGACTCAAAAATTTCCTGACGGATTAAGCTTACTAACCTTTGGCCATCTTTTGTGCCAAAATCAAAAATAGGGGTAACCAGTTCTATGCTCATATGATTATGGAAAAGCTTTAAACCTGTTAGTTTCGCTAATTCCTGCCCAACTGTCATTTTTCCTACAGCCTGTGGACCAAATATCAAAACAAATTTCATGAAAATCCTCCTACAAAATCCTTCACTACGAAGTTTATACATTCTCTCTTTTTTACAGAATCCCTTCTTTTCCTTCCATTCGGTAAAAAAAAGGCACACCCGCTTGGATATGCACTTAAAGGAGGCTGCTGAAAGGAAACTAACCTCTAATAACCGTCCCGCAATCAAAAATCGCTTGGTTCTTGCCATTATGCTTTGCCTTATATAATAATTTATCTGCGCGCCTGACAATATCTACTTGATTTGAGATTCCTTGTTGATTCGAAAATAAACCGAAGCTCATAGTCACGGAAAAGCTCCCATTTTCACTTGTAAACTGGACTTCACGTAATTCTTTATAGACCTTCTCCAGACACGGTATAATTTTTTCATTATCTGCTGTTTGAAAAATTATCGCAAATTCCTCTCCCCCATAACGGAACGCATTACCTAATGAGGAAGGGATACTATGCTGAAGAATCTCTCCAATTTTCATTAAAACTTTATCACCGTTAACATGACCATGTGTATCGTTAATACTTTTAAAATTATCGATATCCGCTAAAACTACCGCCATTTCAGTCTTATTAGTACCAGATAAATAGACTTTAAGTGTTTCTTGAAAATGACGGTGATTATATAAGCCCGTTAAATAATCACGAACAACCAAGTCTTTGTAAACGTATTGGAGTTTATGATGATGGCGTTCACGGTTAACGATTAATGCACCAAAAAATCCAATGACTAACAAGAATACAAGGTTTAATAAAAAAATGACGATTGATAGATTGGGTAAGGGCAAACTTATCCAAAACAAGACCGAATAAGTTACCGCCATTAGCGAACATGATATCGCCGTTCCAAGAATCCCCCAATAAATGGTCGAATGAATGACGAGTAAGTAGGCTATTGGGAATACTGGGCTTGTGACACCTCCTGTTAAAATCAAAAGCCAAATGAGGGCTATATAATCAAAAAGAATACCCGTTTTCATAAGCAAATTAAAAATAGTATTATTCCCAGAGGCTAACCACAATGCAACTTGAGCAATGGTAATATACGTAAATCCAAAAATGAGCAAATAATTAAAGGTATGTAGATTGAAGTTAACAATAGTGGCAATCGGTGGATAATAAAAAACGATTACAGAAACGATTAAAAAAATCCATCTAACAATAGAAAATATTTGTTCTGTTACAAAATCTGTCAGTAAGAACTTATCTTTCATGTTAACCATAATCCTTCTTTTTTCAGTTTAGTTGCATGAACTGCTATATGGTAAAAGTTAAAACGACCTCAGCGTTTTTACTATGTGTATTTTAATAGAAATAAAAAACCCTTATTATTCTATTATCATACAAGTTTTAGATAATAAAATAAATAAGAGATTTTGTCAAATTCTGACTATTTATAGACTATTTTACTTTCCTTTGTTATTTGGTTTCATCAATTGTCCATTTTACAGTAATACCACCTTGTAAATCATCTCCAGTTACAACTACATGATAAACACCCGACTCATGTGCCGTAAACGTCATCTCTCTCTCCTCCGCCTCTGTCATACCGACTAAATCACCTTTAGGATTGAGAACATGATATCCGTATCCTCCACCATTTTGGTTTTTAAAATCAATAGATATGTTAATAATCTGACCTTCATTTACTTTAATAGGTATTTCATGTTTTCCATTAAAATATTCAAAGCTTGCTGTATAAGAGGTAGCCTTCCTCTCTTCATCCCACTGTTTCTTTTCTGTAAAGTTAATATTCATTAATAGGATAAAAAATAATGGAACCAGAAAGGCAAACACAAGTTTTCTACCTTTTGAGCGGTCTGTTAGGTACGTTCCAAAATAGAAAATTAATGCGCACAGCGCTCCAATGGTACCTGCAATAAAATTAATAACATTAATCCCATTGATAAAGAAAAACGCATACCCAGCAACTATATATAGAAGAATTTTTAGGGTTTTGTTTATTCTAGCTATCTTCCATTCTATGATATCAATCAAAATGGAGCAAAATATGCCATAGCCAAAAATAATGATCCAGATGTATTCACTAGAAATGGTATCAACAAATTCAACCATATCCCACTCACTTTGTAGAAATAGAAAAGTAAAGAACAGCAAAAGCGTAAAACCAGCACCAGCTAACTTAGTGAATAGAATACTAATTAACTTGAAAAGTTTTATTTTATCTAATGAAGCCATCAGAACCTCCAGTAATTAAGGAAAACTTGAGTTATCCAATATTTAATATATAAATTATTACACAAATAACAATGACATGTATTGAAAATCTTCTAAATAAAAGAATGTCTTTTTGGTTTTAGCAAACAATAATATTAGTGTTATTTTTACAACTAAAAGGATAAGAGGTGACAGAGATGAAAAAAGATTCCTATTCCAAAGGAGAACCTACTCTTGCAGAAGGGATTAATACTGAGGATATATTGAATCAAGATGCCACTCAGGAGGAAATTGAAAACGGTGAATCCACAAATGTAACGGTTTTGTCCCTAGATGAAAACGATCCTAGCTAATTAAAGCTCAGACCTGCTATGAAGAAAGTATTAAAGGAAAGCGATGCCTGTTAAAGCATCGCCTTTTTATATTATTTCAATAAGCTCACAGTTGCCTCTTTTATCCTCGCAATCAAAATGTAAATATTCTGTTACTGTAATAGAGTTGATGTTCATAGTTTGAAAGTATAAACTTTACGTACTATTTAAGGAGGGATTATCCTGAACACTGTTACAGTAGATAAACTATTATTTAAGAAAAAATTAACCATGATTGAGCAATACGCTATTAAAGATTTCCTCTATAAATGGGTCGGCGAGCCGCCAGAAGGAATAGATGATTTCCTATCGCTCGAGTATACAGAATGTGTCTTTGCGAAAATGGAGGCAAACAAAGCACTTTTCATCAATGGAAGCGAACATTTCAGGTATGCGACCATAACCGAGAAAAATCAAATGGTTATTGGTTTCTTAGATTCCAATAAAGAGTTAAAGCATAGAGTTCTCTCTCTAGATGAAGTTTTAATTGGTAAGCACTTTTAGCTGCTTACCTTTTTAAACCCTTAACCTTCCCCCAAGTGTCAAATGCCCATTTAGATACCTCTCCCTCTAGTCCCTTCGTTTTTTAACCAGTTCCCACAAATGAATTATTCTTTGGAAAGGTATACAATAATAAGGTAGAACCTCAATTAAAGGATGTATCACATGGATTGGAAACCGAGTAGAGATTCAAAAATACCTATTTATAAACAACTTGCTATATATATTGAAACCGGAATTGGTAATGGAACTTTTCCGCATGATAAACCTCTGCCTTCCGAAAGAGGTTTAGCTAAGGAACTTGGCATAAATAGAAGCACCGTAATCGCTGCTTATGATGAATTGGAATCAAATGGTTTAATTGACCGGAACAGGGGCAGCGGAACGACCATCAGTAAAGATATTTGGGGCCTTTCCAAGAAACGGATCCCAAGTTGGAACAGATATATTGAGGCCGGTTCGTTTTTGCCAAATTTGCCTGTGACGCAAAGAATACACAAAGAAATGGCACAGCATAGCCTCATTAATTTAGCTAGTGGTGAATTGTCTAAAGATCTCTTTCCGATGAATGCCTTACGAGAGATTACTTCTAATCGTTCCTTTATCGGATCATTAGGGTACGACCATCCCCAAGGAAACGCTATCCTGAGACAAACCCTTACCAACCATGTTAAGCAGTTTCGTGGAATTGAAACGAACCCATCATCGATACTAATTACATCAGGTGCACAACAAGCTGTGCACTTAGTTGTACAATGTTTGTTAAAACCTGGGGACGCTGTGGCGATTGAAAATCCTTCCTATCATTACAATCTGCCAGTTTTCAAATCAGCAGGAATCAAAACATATAATTTAATGGGAGATCATAATGGAATAAATCCCAATGATATAACTGCTTTGTATAAAAAACATAGAATCCGGATGATATTTTTGAACCCTATTTTTCAGAATCCTACCGGGACATTAATGTCTGAGGAAAGGCGCAAAAAGGTTCTTGAACTATCATCTGAATATGGAATTCCCGTTGTTGAGGATGATCCTTACAGCCTCACATCTTTTACTGGAGAAAGGATTCAAACTCTTAAATCCTTAGATCTTTATGGGAATGTCTTATATATTAGCTCCCTGACAAAAATCGTTGCTTCTGGCTTGAGGATTGGCTGGATAATTGGACCTAAAGCGGTTATTGAAAGGTTATCTGATGCCAAGCAGCAGGTGGATTTTGGACACGCCTCTTACACGCAATGGATTGCGAATGACTTTATAGAATCCAAGGATTTTGGAACTCATATAAAGAATTTAGTCAGTCAGTTAGAAAGCAGAAAAGATCAAATTGTCAGCAGCCTCCATACCTATTTAAGTGATCAAATCAAATTTACGATTCCTGAAGGCGGAATTCATATCTGGTGTAGGTTAAAAAATGAAGTAAATGAAATTCAATTGCTAGAAGAATCCATTAAAAGAGGCGTTATCTATGTACCTGGATCAACAATGGGTACTGAGAAAGGATTTATCCGTTTTACCTTTTCACGGGAAAAAGAAGAAAATATTAATGAAGGAATAAGAAGGTTTGCAAATGCTCTTCAAGCTGTTTCAAAGAAATAATGAAGGATCAGGACTAATTCTGATCCTTTTAACCATGTTTACGTTAACCAAATATAGATTCCAAGTGACACTAATGCAATAAAAATAATCACTACATATATTAAGGTTAAATTGGTTGTATTTCTTTTAGTAGAACCTCTGTAGTTTTCATCAGGCTTCCCCGTTAAGACTAAGGTCGAGCCCACAGCAATAATTAAGATGATAATGACTAAAACGGATAATATCTCCATGATGCACCTCGTCGTATTATTTAGTGCTTTTATTAATTATAATAGCGTAACTTGAACAATACTTAACCATCCAATTCACTAAAAAATAGACCATCCACTTTGAACAATATTCAAAACTATTATGTACTTTCTATTTCTATGGATTAAACCTGCCCATTAATACGGTATTATAGTAATTTCCATCGGATAAACGTTTGTCTTTTTTTAAGATACCTTCTACTTCAAATCCATATTTTTGATAAAGCTTTATAGCTTTATCATTGGTCTCGAGAACATTCAAGTTCATTTTCTTGATCCCATTGGCATCTGCCCATTGTACAGATTCTTCTAAGAACTTTTTACCAATCCCATAGCCCCAAAATTCTTTTAAAACACAAACACCAAATTCTACCTTATGAGAGGTACGTGTCAATTGGTTCCCTTCGCATCTGGAAAAACCTACAATTCTATCATGAACTTCTGCTACTAAAAATAAGTTGTGGACTCGTTCTGAATCCTCCTTAATAATCTTTTTAAAATCTGTTTCATCTATGTATGCCTCGCCTTGTTCTCTATCTAAATTCTCTGTTTCGCCGTCAATCTGCAAACGGACTTCAGACAAACTCTTTGCATCTTGCTCCATTGCAGACCTGATGGTAAAACATAAACCGTTAATGGTAAATTCCTTTGGATTTACGATCACAGCAGTATCCTCCTCCTTGTCTCATTCATTTATTTTAATATTCTATATTTTGTCTGTAAATAAAAAAGCGATGGAATAGAATCTATTCCACCGCTAGAGTTATATTAAATGCTTACGGATTCATGCTGAGGCTGGAACGCCTTTTTCAATGCTTGAACGTATTCATTTCTTGCCTTTTTTCCAATTTCAGAAGTTGGATTTAAGAGTTCAAATCCATGATAAGCTCCTGGATACAGGTGGAATTCTACCGCGACTCCAACTTGAGCTAATTTTGCAACGTATTCTATCGTTTCGTCACGGAATGGATCCAATTGGCCAACACATGTATAAGTTGGCGGCAGGTTAGACAGATTTTTTGCACGTGCCGGAGCTGCATAAGGTGAAACTTCTCCATTAGCATGGTCGCCTAAATACATCCTCCAGCCTGCTAAATTGTTCCCACGATTCCAGATGGCACGTTCGTCTGTAATTTCGTAACTAGAAGGTGTCACATTACGGTCATCAATCATCGGGTACAATGGCATTTGGAAAGAGATGGCTGGTCCTTTGCGATCACGAGCTAACAAACTTAAAGCAGCGGTTAATCCACCACCAGCACTTTGACCTGCTACAGCCACTCGCGACACGTCAATCTTAAGCTCATCTGCAGCATTTGTCATCCATAGCAAACCAGCATAGCAGTCCTCTAGAGGAGCCGGATATGGATGCTCAGGAGCAAGGCGGTAATCCACTGATACGACCACACAATGTGCCTCTTCAGCAAAGAGCTGGCAATCCCCATCGGAGCCATCTACATCTCCTAGTACATACCCGCCACCATGGATGAACAGCAATGCTGGAAGCTTTTCCACATTTCTCGATACGGGTTCATAAATTTTAACCTTCATATCCTGGCCGTCTCCACCTGGTATGGTGCGTGTCAAAATAGTAACGTTTTCAGACTTTTCAATAGGAATAGCAGGAGCTTGCCTAGCTTCCGCCAGTCCTTCAGGAAGTTTAAGCGGCGGGAAAACCGTCAGTATATCTTTCAATTCTGGTGCTACTCTATTCATAAAATCCATTACAAAACCTCCTATTAATTTCTCTATGTACCATCATTGCTCGCACAACCATCATATGCTTTTTCATATAAAGTTAGTACTATTAAATAGACTTATAGACCTATTCATTCTTAATTTTTCTTAATTCAATAAAATCCATGTTTTCTACTGAATGGTTCTTTTCCTGCCAAATAATAAATAGGAGCAGTTTAGATTCTTTATCATAATAGGTGCACTCTTTTTTACATTCAAATACATAATATCCATCTTTATTTAATGATGGTATACCACTTTCATAATGAGGATGAATATTAAAATTCAGTTGTTCAATCTTTTCGTTTCCTTTATATTTAACTACAATGGAGTAGCTGCTATTTAGTCCTTCTATTTCTGAATTTATCGTAATCCGCCAATTCTCATCCTCACCCATGTAGGTAACTGTTTTTCCTCTTAACATTATTTGATAAAATGCTGCTATCAGAATTACTATTATAATTGACCAAATAATCTTCTTTTTTCGCATAAAAAATACACCTCTTTATAAGAGATGTAAAATAAATATATTTATGACTGATATTTATACTAGAATATATGTTAAACAATGATTGCGGGATACCCTTTTGCTTTTAACTCATCGACCAAGCCCTTTGCTCGATTAATGTCTGAAAAAGCTCCAACTTGTACAGTATAAAGCACATTCGTAGTTGATGAACCAGCAGGTTTCTTTTTCAGTCCATACTGATCAACTAACCCATCCACAACTGCTTTTGCTGCTCTTTTCTGATACTCTGCACTCCTCATTTTCATGGCTTCGTTTTGGTTAGTCATAAAGGCGAATTCTATTATTATCGCTGTCATTTTCGTTTCTCTTACCATTTGGAAATCCGCAGCTTTGACTCCACGATTTCGAAACCCTAATTCCTTTACTAGGTTGGTTTGTAGTTTTTCAGCAAGGTCTGCCGCCTCTTTAGGCTTTGTTATATATGTGTAGGTTTCAGTGCCGCCTGCAGTGTTCCAACCAGTTCCGAAAGCATTCAGATGGTAGTCGATATGGACATCAGCGTCCCATTCATTTATGATATCGCATCGCCTCTTAAGTGGAATATCGCTTTTCCCAGTTGGATCATCAATCCTTTTTTGTGATACACCTTCATATGTTTCCAATTCCTTCATCACTTGCTGAACAATTTCACTCGTAACCTGCCATTCCTTATACCTA
The DNA here is from genome assembly GCF_019749295.1 of Neobacillus niacini. GTDB lineage: Bacteria > Bacillota > Bacilli > Bacillales > Cytobacillaceae > Neobacillus > Neobacillus niacini_D. The sequence continues at coordinate 497,211 of NZ_JACWFG010000011.1, read as the reverse complement.
TCAGGTGATTGCTTCCCTGCTGTAACTAGTGCATGTCCTGCGGCATGAGTTATTTTCATCATATTCTCTCCTCCTTTTTTTCAAAAAAGAAACCAATTAAAAAAGATTTCCTTTACCTTCTATATATAGATAAATCACAAAAATGGACAGGTTCGATAACAATTTGTTATATCAAAATAACTTTTTAGCAACCAAAGGGATTTTTATACTAAATTGGGTAAATTAAGGGTAATTGTATTTTTAACACTTTAATAGGAGGTATAGTATTGATATTAACAAACCCGTTAAGCGCTTCAGAAATAGGAACACTATGGCTTACATATCAAGAAAAGACCCTAATTATGAGAATGTTGGAACATTTTATCGAAAAGTCAGATGACCAGCAAGCCTCGAATATTCTTGGTGGTTTGTGGCAGGAGTTAAATTTCTATGTACTGCAAATGGAGCAGATCTTTGAGCAGCAAGGTATGGTGAAACCAATTGGCTACACAAAGGAAGATGTTTATTTGGAAGCTCCTAAGTTATTTGATAATGGGTTTGATGTCATGTTTGTCCGAATATTAAAAGAAGTAAGCATGGGCATGTACACCATTAATATGAATATGGCATATAATGATAAAGTTATGCAAATTTATGAGGGACTAACAACAGTCACACAGAAAATTTATAAATTGTCTACCCTTTACTTGCTTGAAAGAGGAATTCTAACTTTACCTCCAAAAGTAACGATGCCAAAGACAAATGAATTTATTAAGAGTAAAAACTACTTGGATGGCTTAAACCCTTTTGGAGATAAACGAGCTTTAAATGACATAGAGCTGGGTATTCTTCATCATGGAATTGAGACAAATAATATTGGGCTACAGCTCATTACAGGTTTTGCACAATGTGCTAAGAATAAAGAAGTTAAACAATATTTTGCTAAAGGGATGGAGCTTGCTAAGAAGCAAATCAAAATCATGGAAGATATTCTTCTAGAAAGCGATGTCCAATTTTCTGCTACTTCAGGTTGCACGGTAACAACATCAACTGTGCCCCCATTTTCTGATAAGTTAATGATGCATTGTATTTATCTTCTTAATGGATTTGGTTTGGTAGGAAATGCTTTTGGAACCTATTTTAGTATGAGGAAGGATATTTCCGTAAAAACAATGTTCTTAGCCAAAGATGGTTATACATACGCTCAAGAAGGGATTAAGCTTAAGATTAAAAACGGATGGTTTGAGGAACCGCCGCAAATGGAAGATCGCTCCAAAATTATTAATGGTGAATAATCATACCTGGAACAAAGGTTAGCACCGACAGGGTGTCGGCCTTTTTTTATTTGCACAAAAAAAATCAATACACCAGTACCTCCCCTGTTATTTTCATCACACCTTCTGCAATCTTTCGAATGTAAAATTAAATGGAATCATCAAAAAAATGTAGGAGGATGTTCTTTTGTTAAAATTATTTGTTTTCGTATTAATTCTATTTACTTTGGTCTTGATTAGTATGTTTATTGATGGTGTGGTGGAGTTACATAAGCAGGAAAAGGAAGAAAAGAAAAATATCATACGAGATGGTATGAAAGGTTATTTAGATAAAACGTTTGGATTTGGAAATGTCACCCTCTATAAAACCATTCTTGACGCTGAAGGAAATACCTGTTACTTAGTATATTTACCTAAATACGAATGGTTCAAAGCTCCAAAATACGAATGGTATGAAGTCTGCGCCACTCAGAGCGGATATAAACATGAAGCAGTAAAGGGATAATATAAATAGCCCAATGCTCGAATGAGCTCGAGTCATTGGGCTATTTATATAAATTTCGAGTTTATATTTTTAATACATACTTGGCGGGATGCTGCCTGCATTAGGCATATCCTTTAATACTGCAGGCGGTGTGTCGTGGATATAAGGCGGTGCTGGCCTTAGTTTTGGTTTCGGTGCAAGCGGTACAGGATTTTCAACATATTGGAAAACTCCTTCACCATCGATACTTGGACCATTCGCCCAACGACCTGCGGCACTTTCATTGCCAGCTGATAAATTAAATAGTGTGTATGAAACTTCTTGTTTTTCTAGGTGACGCGGGAACGTACTTGGAACCACTACATTTTCCTTGCACTCAAGTTCTTGTATAGCAGCAAGCCATTGGTTTTGGTGCATTCTATCCCTGGCGATTAACCAAGAAAGCATATCTTTAACACCAGGATCCGTAGTCATTTCGTAGATACGAACTGCCTGCAGTCTGCCTTGGGATTCAGCATTTAAATTTGCTCGAAAATCTGCTAGCAAATTTCCGCTTGCGATAATATACTCAGCTTTCCATCTATTTCCAACGCTGTCTGCCGGCATGGCACCAAGGCCTGAAACAATGGCATGCTGCACATTCATTCCACCTAGGATTGCCCCGATAATTGGGTCCTGAGCAGCCATGGCTTGATCGCCTACCGGTGCACCATCCAGCAATCTTGCTACCATTGTTGCCAGCATTTCAATATGCGCCAGTTCTTCTGCACCTGTATCCATTAACAGGTCTTTATACTTACCGTTTCCACGGACACTCCATCCTTGGAATAGATATTGCATGGCAACAGACATTTCACCGAATTGACCACCAATTAATTCTTGAATATATTTTGCCATGAACACATCGGGTCTTTCAGGTTTTGCATTGTATTGCAATTCCTTAATATGATAAAACACGTCTACACCACTCCTCGGTTCTCTATCCCTTACATAGCAGGGCTAAGAGTATCTTATTTTATTGGCAAGGGCTGGGTGTATGTCCTATCTAAAGCATTGGTAATCTTATGGAAATATTCGTTGAACTTATATTATAAACCTGTTTCTTTTTCATATATCTTGAGATAACCACCGCTAACTCCATATGCTATACCATTATTCTTCCATCCGTATTTTTCATAATATCCTTCAAGATCAGAAGTCAAATAAAGCTTTTTATAGCCTTTTATTGCAGCTTGTTTGAGACCATGATTCAGCAGTATGGATCCTATCTCCTTTCCCCTATATTCTCTATCAACAAATAGGCATGCCAGCCATGGGCATAAATCCTGTCGACTGTTAATATCATTTCTTAGTAAAGCATATGTACCTATGATCTTCTCATTTTCTACTGCTGCATAAAACCTTGGCAGATCTGAGGAGGCAGATGCAGAATGAATTATACAATCCTCATAAAACTTGAAATTATCCTCGTTTCCCCATACTTCCCAAAATACTTGTATCGCCTGTTCAAAAAGGTCATTTCTATCCTTCAGTTCAATAATTTCCATTTTCTGCTCTCCCATTGTTCAACTTTTATAGCCATTCTTCTGGTATCGTACTATTATCTGCTAGCGAGAATGCCGCATTGGTAATGGCTTCAGGTAACGACTTCCCAGCTTCACAGACATCGTTAAAGCATACTTCATTTTCTCCTTTTGTCTGATATGTATAGCCGAAGCTTTTTAATCTATCAACGATTAACTCCGCTTGGTCAAGGTTCTTCTTTGGTTGGAAGTCATAGATAAAAACCTCTTTTTCTGGGTCATACCATCGATCCCACCTGTTTAATTTCCAACCAAGTATTCTACGTGCAATTACCTCAGTTTTGTTCATATTTCACTGACCTCTTTTGCTTTAGATGATTATATTTTATCATTTCAAAATGTTACTAGCATCACAAAATTCACCCTAAAGAAATAGCATTGACTCAGAAAATCGTAAAACTTTTTTGATCTTAATCCGTATGAATAACTGCAGGAGGTTGATTATGAGTTTATTACAGGTAGATATCAAGTCTGCGGGCTATGATAAAGAAAAAACTATTATTCAAGATATCCAATTTACACTTGAGAAAGGCGAACTAGTTGGGCTGATTGGACCAAACGGAGCGGGAAAAAGTACAACGATCAAATCCATATTAGGATTATTAGATAATCTAGTTGGAACAGTATCCTATAGGACTGACGCTGCATACTCTTATATTCCGGAACGGCCAATATTTTATGACGAGCTAACGTTGTGGGAACACCTTGATTTTGCAGCATCGGTAGAAGGGCTGCCAGATAAGGAATACAAGGAAACGGCGAATGAATTACTTACATTATATAATCTAAAAGATCATGCGCACGAATTCCCTATTAAATATTCAAAAGGAATGCAGCAAAAAGCAATGCTTATATTAGCAATGATTACGAATCCTGCCTTTTATATAATTGATGAGCCATTTATTGGATTGGACCCCAATGCGATGAAACTCTTTCTAGCCTCAATCCAAAAAGAACGATTACGTGGTGCTGGAATCCTGATGTCCACTCATGTCCTGGACACTGCTGAAAAAGTGTGTGACCGATTCATTATTATCAACAATGGAAAGCTTATGGCAATAGGAACCTTAGAGGAAATAAGGACTCAGTGTCAGCTCCCAAATGGTTCGCTTTATGACTGTTTCCATCAGATTTCAGAAGGTATTCAAAATGAGTAGCAGGAAACTTTTGGTTCATCGATTAATAAAAGGATGGTTATATCAGTATGGTGTAATAAAGTCTATCGCTGATTGGACCGTGATGCTGTACATTATTATTCCAGCAATCACTATTTTTTCATTTGTGTACCATTCATGGTGGTCAGAGATTCCAAAATGGATGGAGAACGTACCATTTTTTCTACTATTTCTTTTACTCTATCTACTAACCTGGAATGGACACATAAGAACCTATACTGAAGCAGCAGACAGAGTTTTTTTAATGAAGAAGTATACTCTATTTTGGGGACTAAAAAAATGGGGCTATGGATATTCATTGATGTATCAAACAGTCTTGACACTAGCTTCTTTTGCCATTCTCCTTCCCTTTCTTCTAAATCTTTATCATTTTGATTGGAAGCAGATCGGAACTCTTTTGTTTTACTTTATTTCCTTGAAAACAGGTCTGATGTTCATAAAGTATCAATTCGTCAAAATTGAAACTAGATTTAAAAAATTTGTCTATAGTGTTTTAACCTTTATTTTAGCTGGATGGTTGAGTCAACTGATATATTTTCTATGGGAAATAGGATTGTGGTTCCCGCTATACCTTATTGGTGTACTAATCATGTCGAGTTCCATTTATCTCAGTTTACGGGCGTTGAAAAAGCTAAGTTCGACTGACCATGAAATTGAAATCGAACAAAAGCTGAAAACAGGAAACATTGAACTTATCTTTGCAATGGCCCCAGAAATTGAAAAGCCTGTGGTTACAAAAAGAACAAAGCCTCTACTTTTCCGACAATCTAAACGTATTTTTAAGAATAGAACACAAAGTAATGGTTTTATCGAACTGTTTATAAAAGTCTTTTTAAGAAATTACTCGTATGTAAGCGGGTATATTGTGATGATCAATGTTACAACTTTTGCCATTGTCCTGCTGCCGCCTCTTTGGATTAAGATAACTATTTTCACCGGTTATTTATTCATGATGTACTTTTGGATCTCCGTGATATGGGACCGAATCATGGGAACAAACCCAATGATGAAAAAATATCTGGAATCCCCCTCCTACTTTACTGCGAAAAAGAAGGTCATTATGGTGTTGTACATCATTGCAATTATGCTGCTCCTGCTATATTTCTTGTTCGCCATAACTCTATATTCTAGGTTTGGCCTGGGGGTCTAGAACGGCACACTTTATTGAATTTACTCTCATTGTTAAATGGCTCAGTCAATGGAACTGAGCCATTTTAAGCTATGAGAAAATACATGTTTTTCTGTAATAGGGTAACATAAATTATCATTGAGATAAGCCTTTAGCTTTCCTTCATAAACTAATTGAACGGCAGGAACACATTGTAAATCATGTGGTGCTATAAGTGCCAATGGCTTTTCAAAATCCATGATTGCTGATTCCTTTAGGACAAAAGCAACAAATTGAGAACAAAAGAAAGCATTTTTTCTTTTAAGTGGTTTGTTTAACATAACACCGAATAACCCTAAAAAATTATAGCGATATTGTTTCTTCCTTGCCTCGATGTCTTGTAAATAGTGTTTCATCTTTTGAATTTGGTCATCTGATACCGTAATCGAATAAAGTGCACAATCTGCTTGTTTAAATAAACCATTCCTGACATCTTCCTTTACAAATCCTCCAATAAATGGATTCCGGGCAGTTTTTCTACCAAAGCTATATACCTCTGATAAATTATGGTCAAAGGCTATTGATGCATGATTATATGGTTTTTTTGTATACAGCTTTATCATTTTTGTTAATAGAGAGCCAGTATTCGTTAAAAGAATATACACTTGTTTATCCGCCATCATAAGCCTCCTAAAACGTACTCAAGAAAACTTCTTTCATTTCTACTATACATACAAAAACTTAAGAAAAGATTTATAGAATCCTTAAGATATTCTTAAGCTTTTTAGGAGGTAAGAGTCAGAGAAACCAAAAAGTCGACTGATTTTATCAAACCAATCGACTATTTTAAGAAAATTTATTCTGTTTTTAAAACGTTCAAAAATTTATCGCTACACATTGATTTTTTAATGTTAGCACGTTATTTATATAAATTTCAATCCTTATTTATTAAAATTAATATATTGTATGATTCTGATTTTTAGATTTTTTAAACTAACTTGACCTTTCTCCATTTACGCACGCTATTAATAAACCATATCTTAGAAGCCTTTTTTAAGTCAGAGTGTGTGAGGACTTTCTCCAGAATTTCTCCTTTTTCAACCAACCTGTTACGAAAAGTTCCTGCCAATAAACCACTTTTTACTGGAGGTGTCCATAAGGTTCCATCTAGTTCCAAGACTACGTTACCATTTGTAAACTCCGTTAACTCACCCTCTTGATTCCAAAGCAGTATATCAAAAACCTCAGGAGGCTTTTGTTTTTGAAAGGTAGAATAGATCTCACGATTAGTCGTTTTATGATACAAAAAGATGTTGCTTTTATCCACTGGCTCCTTAGCAATGCTTACCCTAAGCACTGTATCCTGTTGGGTGATAGGTTGTCCTTCTATCGTGAAAACCCCATCTTTTGCTAATAGCAAACGAACCTTTAGTAAACCATGCTGATTGGTACCGCTAAATTCATGAAGCGCTTTTTTTAATCTCTTTTCGTCGAAAGGAAAGCCAAAATATTGGGCTGAATTCTCCAGCCTCTTTACATGCTCTTTGAGTAAAAAATAATCTCCGTTGTCTAGTAATAAGCTTTCTAGCAAGTGAAATTCAGAGGGATTCTCCTCTAATAGCTTTGCTTTTGCCAGAATTTCATGATATTCCCCTTCGGATGTCGAATCCCAGGTCACCCCGCCGCCAACACCATAGACTGCCTGCTCACTTTGATGGTCAATCAGTACAGTTCTGATGGGTACATTAAAAACAGCTTCCTTGTTGGGTGTAATATAGCCGATCGCGCCGCAGTAAACCTCACGCGGTTCGTTTTCTAACTCTGCAATAATGTTCATCGTGCTGATTTTAGGTGCTCCGGTAATTGAACCACATGGAAAAAGAGCCTTAAAGATATCAACGATGTTCGACGTTTCCGAAATCTGTGCAGATATTGTAGATGTCATTTGATGAACCGTTGGGTATTTTTCGATTTCAAGAATTTTATCGACCTTTACTGTACCAGATTGGGCAATCATCCCGAGGTCATTCCGAAGCAAATCAACAATCATCAGATTTTCAGCACGATTTTTTTCAGAATGGAGCAGCCAGTTGGCATTTGCAGCATCTTCTTCAGACGTCGTTCCTCTTTCTATGGTCCCTTTCATGGGCTTAGTTGTAATATTCCCATTCGTCAGGTGGAAGAACAATTCTGGCGATGCAGACAAAATGCTATGATCACCAGTATGGATATAGGCACAATAATTAGAGTTTTGTGCCTTTTTCAACCTAGTATAAAAGGCAAGACCATCTCCTTTAAATGATGAATGGAGTCTGATAGTATAATTGGTTTGGTATGTAATGCCATCCTGGATTGAATTTTTTATCGAGGTGATGGCTTGATTGTACTCTTCCATCGTAATAGATGGCTTCCATTTCCCTACCGTATATTCCCCCGAACTGCTTTGGGTTTCATGCTCAGGATTGGAAAAAAGCCCAAACCAAAGTAAGGGAAATGTTCCACCCTCTCTAACTCTAAAGGCTGAGTCAAAGGCGGGCGCGCTTTCATATGATAAAAATCCGGCAGCGTAATACCCTTTTTCAACAGCTTCTTGAACGAGATGAAGACTAGTTAGGACATCTTCAATCTTATGTGCGGTAATTACGCTGTGTGGATTTTGAAAAGTTAACGGATTTATTTTTCCGGTCGAATCTGCAAATTCAAATGTTAAAAGAGGTTCTTTATTTTCCATGCTTTTTGCTTTCACCCTTAGTTCACCTAATTTTTTGAATAGAAACCTCTTTTAGTTTATTTTTCCTGGGTAGGTTCGTCAACTTTTTCTGTTAATTCTTCTGAGAACTCGGCAGCAAAGTTTGGTTTGAGTTCTCTAGTTGTTATTGCTTTTCTTGGTGAATCCCCCGCCTTAGAGCGTTTCCGATAATACGTTACATAATAAATGAGGGAAAATATAACGACCATAGAGCTGCCAGTTATGAGTCCAGCTGTCTGCCCTGGAATGAAAGGCATACATAGTAATACGATAATCAAGCTTACTAATGCAATCCATGAGGTTAAAGGAAATCCTGGCATCTGACAAATACCTCCAGGTGGGCATCCTTCCCTTTTACGATAGCGAATATGACTTGCCATGATGACGGCATAGGTAAAGATTAAGGCAAAGCCTCCTGATGTAATCAGTACTAAGTATGCTCTTGGAAAGAGTAGACCAAAAAATAATCCAATTAGCATCGATAACCCAGAAAATAAAATACCTCGGTATGGAACATCTCTTTTGTCTCTCATCCACGCAGGTGCATGTCCTTCATCTGAAAGAGAGCGTATCATTCTTCCGAGCCCAAAAATACAGGCCAGCATGGCTGAAAGAATCGCTGAAATCAGCACCAAATTTAGTGCCGTACCTGCCCAGCCAATTCCCCATCGATTCAACGAAGCCACCATCGGACTAACATTTTCGCTAAGATCTGCTGTCGGAATGAGTGGAAGAAGAACTGCTGCATACAAAATATACAATCCCACAAGTGAAAAAACCGTATAGCGTATTGCTTTGGGAATCGTTTCAGTGGGGTTTTCAGTTTCAGTTGCGGCTAACCCAATAATTTCAAAACCCGCATATGCAAAAACAACTAGAAGCATACTGCCAGCAATTCCCTGGACGCCGCCCGGCATGATCGGTTCTCTTGCCAGCTCCCCCGCACCAATCGCTGGTGTCCCGGGCATAAATCCTAAAATAAGTACCAAGGCTGTTAGAATAAAAAAGATAATCGCGAAAATTTTTATGGCTGATAGACCGCTCGCAAGCTTCCCAATTTTATCTGCCCCTAATAAATTCAGAAGTGTGACAGCAACAATTATCGAGCCGCCTAACCAAGCAATTGATACGTTCGGATACCACTCGCGAACCAATAATGAAATCGCTGTTGCTTCACTGGACATTGACAGGACGGTCCCTGTCCAATAAAGCCAGCCCACAACAAAACCTGTACCTTGTCCAAGTTCCCGTGCTGCGAACGTACTGAAAGATCCCACCGTTGGATTTCCCACCGTCATTTCTGACAAGGCATAAAGAATTAAATAAACAAGTCCCCCCGCTAAAACATACGATAATAATATTGATGGCCCTGCTGCATTAATCGCAACAGACGACCCGAGGAAAAAAGAACCCCCGATAACACTGCCTAACGCCATCATTGTTAACTGCCACGCCGACAATCCTTTTCGCTTGCTCTTCATAACATTTTCACTCATTTTACATTTCCACCCATTTTCTAAAATAATCTAACGTTATTATTTACATCATTTTGAAAAGGATTCTTTGGGATATCCTGCTAGAAATTGTAATCATAAAGAAACCCCATTGACATGGTCAATGGGGGAAATATACCGGATCTGAAATGATTAATGTGTATAGAATAATTGACAATAAATTTACATTTCATCAATTGAACCTTTACAATCCTCTCCTATACTAAGTGTATATAGGATGCAAAGCGAAGGAGGTTTGCTTCATGCGTGAGTTCATGTTTAGAATCTGCATTTTGATTCCAATATGTACTTTTATGTAGAACATCCTAACCTATTCCTGGCAGACCCACTACTATTCCTCTATATTATTCCAACGAACTCGGCAGCTGTTGATAAGCTAACTTCCTAATGATTTCTTTATGTTCCGGATACATTCGCAAAAGCTCATCCTGCGTAAACAGTTCAAAATCTTGAAATTCAAAGCCTGGGGAAACCATACATCCCACTAAGGAACAGGTATCCTTTTCCGAAACTGACGACCCAAATATAGAATTCTTCTTTACTAAGAATTGTGGTACTTCGCCAGCATCAAGATCCATTCCCAGCTTTATTTCCTGGTAGTTCCCATTTTCATCAATCACGTGAATACTTAAAGAACTGCCAGCATGATAGTACCACAATTCATCTGATTTCAGACGGTGAAAATGGGATACATCGTCAGACGGTAACAGAAAATATATACTCGTATAAAGTTTACGTTTGCCCTCGTAATTGACAGATAACTCTTGGTCACTAATACGTTCTTCTGATTCAAAAGTTCCTTTGAAATAACCGCCTTCAGGGTGTGGAGAAAGTCCAAGTTTGGACACCCATTTATGTAAATCATTAATATGCATGGAACGACCCCTTTTTATTAAGTAAATGATTATGTCCAAGTATGAATGAACATTGATATTTTTTCAAATTGATCACTATCTCCAATTTTGCACATACAAAAGCAGTGGACTTCAAAGCATGAAATCCGCTGCTTTACTGATTAAAGAATTACACTGCTCCTGCCATATCCTTGGCTTTATTCTTATTAATAACAATTGATTCAAGTACATACGACTTTTCAAACCCATCTTTTATCGCATTTGTGATAGAGCCTGGATTAATCGCGTCACCAATGACAAAAACATTATCAAAATAATTTCTATACAATTCTTCTAATGGATTATATGACTCTGTTCCCATCGAAAACACAACATGGTCTACTTCAAGCTCACTTTGTTGGTTAAGATTATTTTCAATAACAATAGACATTGGAAGGATTTTTACTATTTTATGCTCCTCTATGATTTGGACATTAGCCTTTTTCAAGCGATTAATCAGCATTAACCTTGTGTGAGGAGTGACTTTGCTGCCAGTCTCTGTTGGCACTTCAACTAGAACCACCTCATTCCCTCTTGCTGCTAACTGGCCAACCACGCTGTAACAGACCATCCCACTTCCGACAACAACAATCTTTTTATTTGAAAAATCCCCTTTTTGTAAAAGCACATCTTCATAATCACAAACTATACTGTTGTCTACACCATGGACTTCAGGAATAATTGGTTTGGCACCTGTTGCAAGGAAAACCGCGGATGGATTTAACGTTTTTATTTTATCAATGGAAGCTTCCGTATTTAGATGAACATCCACGTTTAAACGTTTCATTTCATTTTTATGATATTGAATCATCCAGTTCATTTTCTCTTGTGCTTTTGGCGCTGTCACTAAGTTTAGTTGGCCGCCTAGTTTATGGTCTTTTTCAAAAATGGTAACCTTATATCCTTTTAAGGTGAGCACCCTCGCCGCCTCCATCCCGCCAGGACCGCCGCCAACAATCACTATTTTCCTTTCTTCACCAATATGTTTGAGCTCCTTGAATTCGAGTTCTCTTCCCGTTCTCACATTTACTGCGCACGAAACATGGGAGCCGCCTCTTGTACATTGTAAGCAGCAAATACACTTGCGAATCTCTTTTTCCCGGCCTTCCATCGCCTTCTTTGCCCATTCAGGATCCGCTAGATGGGAACGCCCCATCGCAATAAAGTCCGCTCTCTTCTCTGCCAAAACTTTTTCTGCAAATTCCGGTTCACGAATGACCCCAACCGTGATGACAGGGATATTAACTACTTCTTTAATGGCTTCAGCCAGGTATACTCTCCAGCCTTGTTCGAACATCATCGATTCAATCATTTTATTCATCGAATTATAGTTGCCGCAGCTGGCGTGGATGGCATCTGCCCCAACATTTTCTAAATGGCGCGCAATTTTCTTGCTTAATTCTATTGTTGTTCCGCCTTCTTCAAATTCATCAACACTTAGGCGAATGCTAACCGGGAAATCAGGTCCACATTTTTCCTTAATCCCTGCCACGATTTCCTCGGCAAATCTCATTCTGTTTTCAAAGCTGCCGCCGTATTCATCCCTTCGTAAATTGGTGTTTGGACTAAGGAATTGATTAATTAAATATCCGTGTGCTCCATGTAGTTCCACACCATCTGCTCCTGCACGTTTACACCTCAATGCTGCCATTACAAATTTATTGATGGTCTCTTTTACCTCAGAGTTGGTTAACTCTCTTGGTTCTTCTCCAATAGCTGCACAAGTAACAGGACTAGGTGCAACAATTTGTCTCCCGCCGCCTAAAATATGGGTAGAGGTTTCTCTTCCAGAATGTTGTAATTGCACAAATAGTTTTGCACCGTATTTCTGAACAGCAGCCGCCAATCGATGTATCCCCGGTATGAAACGGTCTTCATCAATCCTTAATTGATTAAAAGTAGATCTGCCATATTCATAATCAATGGATGTGTACTCAACTATAATTAATCCGGTCCCTCCTTTTGCTCTTTTTTCATAATAGGCAATTTGATGGTCAGTGACCTCGCCGTTAGGACCGCCAAGATTTGTTCCCATTGCCGGCATAATAACCCGATTTTTTAATTCTACACTTCCAATTCTTCCTTTTGAAAATAAATGACTGTACTTCATTTCATCCCTCCTTTTAATTGTGCAACGATTCACATACTTATGTAAAAAATTTTTTCCCGCCTTAATTATATAGGATAAAGTTGTAGATATCTGTGAATTACCAGTGACAAATAGGCCGGCTATGGTTGAGTTTTAATTAAAATTTATCCACAAAAAAATACAAAAGGCTTAAGTATTGCCTTTTGTATCTAATCATATAATTATAAAATTCTTTTCAAATCCTCAATAAGACTGGTTACCTCTTCCTCTTTTGTTGCCCACGATGTTACGAAGCGAATAGCGGATGAATCAGAATCTACCTTCTCCCAAATATGAAATGCATAATTATTTTGCAGCTTACTGATGACAGCATTCGGGAGTATCGGAAAAATTTGATTGGACGGTGAATGGGTAAGAAAGGTAATATTCGATTTCACAAGTTCCTCTCTAATCCTGCCTGCCATCTTGTTGGCATGGCTGGCCAACTCAAAGAACAAATTATCACGAAAAAGCTCTAGAAACTGTATGCCCAACAATCTTCCTTTTGCAAGAAGTGCACCTTTTTGTTTTATATGATAACGAAAATCCTCTTTTAAAGAATCTCGACAAATCACTAAGGCTTCACCAATTAATGCCCCATTTTTAGTTCCACCAATGTAAAAGGCATCAACCAAATTAGGGAGGTCACTTAACTGAAGGTCATTTTCCTCTGAACACAATGCTGAACCAAGTCTCGCACCATCCATATACAAAATAAGTTGGTTACGTTGGCAGAAATCATGTAAATTCTGAAGTTCGCTTTTTGAATAAATGGATCCAATTTCAGTAGAACTTGATATGTACACTAGCTTCGGCTTCACCATATGCTCGTCCGGATGTCCGTCGAGTACTCCCTGCAAATCGGATGGTGAAAGTTTACCATTCTCCCCTACAACAGATAGTATTTTATGACCTGTTGCCTCGATGGCACCTGTTTCATGCCCAAGAATATGTCCACTGCTAACTGCAATTGCCGCTTCATGTGGTCTAAGGAAAGCTGAAATGGCGATTAAATTGGTTTGAGTTCCGCCAGATATGAAATGAATATCAACATCCTCTGTTCCAATTTTTCCCTTTATCAGTTCTATTGCCTTTCGTGAATATCGATCTTCTCCATACCCTTCGTCCTGCTCCATATTGGTTTCAAGTAATGCATTTAATATTCTAGGATGAGCACCTTCGCTGTAATCGTTTTTAAAGCTGTACATTTTATTGCCTCCATTTGTCACTATTGAAATCTATTTGTATCTTATCATACCAAGATTTCTACGGCTTACCTAGATAAAAATGCTTATTTATTCGTTAAAAAAGAAATCATAAAAATTAATACCACCTCAGCAATCTATTTGGTATTATTACCAATATCAATACTTGACTATGGATTATTAAGGGAGACCAAAAAAGTGGAATTTTATAAGGGAAAAGGGAATTTGATTAAATTGCACCCTGCGCAAATACTTGTATTGGGATTTGGTGGTCTAATATTATTGGGTACTTTTCTATTTATGCTACCAATAGCTACTTATGAAGAGGGTCGTGGGCTCAGCTTTATTGATGCCTTATTTGAGGCCACCTCAGCCGTTTGTGTAACTGGTTTGGCTGTTGTTGATACGGGAACAACCTTTACCTTGTTCGGTGAAATTGTTCTTCTTTGTTTGATTCAGATTGGCGGCTGGGGTTTTATGACGACAGGTATATTTATGTTCATTATTTTAGGGAAAAAGATCGGATTAAAGGAACGTTTACTGCTGCAAGATTCCTTAAACGTATTTTCTCTTGCAGGTGTTGTCAGTTTAGTCAAGCGAATCATTCTTATAACATTTATTGTTGAACTGCTGGGGGCTGCTGCTTTAGCGATTCGCTGGGCTTTTGAAATGCCGCTTGGGAAAGCCATTTATTATGGAATTTTTCATTCGATTTCCGCATTTAATAATGCAGGTTTTGGCCTTGAACCTGATAATTTAAGTAAATGGGTTGGTGACCCTGCGGTAAACATCACCATCACATCTCTCTTCATTACCGGGGGTATTGGTTTTACCGTAATACTTGATTTATGGGCTAAGAAATCTTTACGTAAACTATCCTTGCACTCTAAAGTGGCACTGCTTATGTCACTCTTTTTAAACATTGTAGGATTTCTAATTATTTTAATTTCCGAATATAGTAATTCAGCAACGATTGCAAACCTTGCGTTTGAAGATAAACTCTGGGCTTCCTATTTTCAAGGAGTCGTAACCAGGACCGCTGGTTTTAATACGATTGATATTGGGGCCATGAATCTTTCCTCTCTTGTTTTTATGATGGCACTTATGTTTATAGGTGCATCTTCAGGATCGACTGGTGGTGGAATTAAAGTAACAACTTTCGCCATTATTATTTTAGCTTTTTGGGCAGTCGTTACAAATCGAGACAATGTAAACCTGTTTAAAAGAAGAATTTCATGGGAATTGGTAAATAAATCATTGTCCATCGTGGTAGCAGCTATATTTTTTATCTTTCTAATTTTCTTTTTACTAACTTTTACTGAAAAAGCGGACATGAGCACGCTCCTATTTGAAACCATTTCAGCCTTTGGAACGGTAGGATTGTCCGCAAATTTCACACCTGAACTATCCCCATTTGGAAGGGTCTTGATTACTATCATGATGTTTATAGGAAGACTTGGCCCCTTAACCATGGCATTTGCTTTATTGAACCCTCGAAAAGAAGCGAAGGTAAAATATGCAGAAGAGAAAATATTAATTGGATAATACGAAAAACACCGTTCATTTTGGACGGTGTTTTTCACATTTATTTTCAAGGATTTCTTTTATTCTTTTTAAATCTTTCATATTTGCTCTCCTCATCATTGTTGCCATGAAAGGAGAGATTAACATACTAAAACCAGTCGGGTTTCCTTTATTTCTTAAGGTCATTTTCGTGCGATTTGCATCCATCTCTTCCCATGTATAGATGGTCTCCATCGGAAAAGGTCCTTGAGCCGTTTTCATCACTAGTTTCTTCCCTGGAATGAGTTCTATAATTTCATAGATATAAGCAAGGTCTCGACCAAGAAACTTAGCTTTAAAAGCAATTTGAGAACCTATTGCGAGTGGTTTCGGCGATCTCCACTCCGCTGAATTGATATTTACATACCATTCGGGTACATGATCAGGGTTTGATGCATACTCTGAAACTTGTGAAATGGGACAGTTAATAATTATCTCCGTTACTACATCTACCATGCTCTGTTAACTCCAACTTTCTTTCTATATAATTATGTTATGTTCTATATATATAAAATAATTGTAGACAACATATTATCATGTTTGCCCTTTCTGGTAAAGGTGCTAAGATATAGTGTAGAACCTAAAATAAAAATACCGTCTATTATTAGACGGCGTTTTCAATCTATGGTTACTTTTTATATCAAACATATATTACCGCTTATGCAATAAAACCTTTACTGACCAAATTAACGTGAGCTTTTTGTCTTAGTAGTCTTAACTTCTGATTTTTGGTTAATCTTCTCCAGAAACTAACTTTAAAATACATAAAAAGCCCTCCTGTCTATTCATTAATTGGCCCCTGCTTCTACACAGTTCTACTATTTTTTATCTATGATATTAAGTCTCTTAAATTTTTTGTGATTGTATTTTCATTTTACCAAACAAATTATTTATTGAAAAATCAAAAATGTCGACTGTTTCTAACTAAATCTTACAAAATTCACTGTAAATTTCATCAAAACCAATCTTTGAAGTGGAATAACACTAGAAAACTTCCATTTAATGTCGAAATATAATTTGAAAATTATGAAAATATATGTCCATATTGTGAACGACTTTTGACAAAAATAGCCCTGCAGTGAGTAACTGAGGGCATTTTGACGATTATTATTAGATTTTGATAAATGAGGAGTATGCTGTATATAATTATTGCGACCTCCTATCTTTTCTGGGATACTGGCACCCATATTTCGCTTCTAAAGGTTGGAGAGGATACGTCTTTATGCTCGTTCCACAACATCTCTGGTCCTTGGGCTAGTTCATAATTCGAGGATGGAAACCATTCTGAATAAATTCTCCCCCAAACATTTTGCAGAGTATCCGGGAATGGTCCTACAGCTTCAAATACTGCCCAGGTTAGTGCCGGCACTTCTAGTTTTGTTAGACCTTCAGGGCACTCCTTATTAGTCACCACTCCGATATAATGGTCTAACTCTCCTTTTTCCTCCATACGGCCTTCTGAAAAGTTCGTTGAAGCACTAAGCAAACCAACAGGCTCAACATTAGATAATTGTTTTAGCTTGTTAATTTTCTCCATATCTAAACTTTGCCACATAGCAGCAATTTCCGGATTTACCCCATTGAATATAATTGGTACTCTCTTTTTAATTCCTACTAGATTAAAGGCTTCTTTTTCGACAATTCGGTAGTTCATTTCATTTCCTCCACTGATTGATATTTGAAAGGTCATTCTTGGAAAGGCTTTTAGTGATTGACCATTATTTCTAGCCTCAGAAGGTGTAATTCCGTGCAGCACTTGAAATGCTCTTGTAAAGGAATCAGGTGAGCTGTATCCATATTTAATGGCTAGATCAATTATCCTTACATGACTATTTATTAACTCAAATGCTGCCAATGAAAGACGTCTGCGGCGAATATATTCAGATAGCGATACACCTGCAAGATAAGAAAACATCCTTTGGAAATGATATTCAGAACAAAAGGCAATCCTAGCCACTTCTTTAAAATCAATGTCACCCGTCAAATTTTCTTCTATATATGCGATTGCTTCATTCAATCTCTTAAGCGAATCCATCGTATGACCTCCTCTCTTCATCAATTAGAATATCAAAAATAAAATGAACACATCCGACATATCCTGCACAGATATGCAGGGTTGTGTGAATGGACCTAACAGGCTAGGCCGCACGAACACTTCGTTTTTCCAAAATATAACGAATAAGCGGCAGGAAATTCCTGATTAACCTGCTGTACCGCTTTAGCAAATTCTTCTTCCGTATTAGGTACTGTGGCTAAATTATTTGCTTTTTCCTGTGTATCGATGTTCGCACCTGGCGGGACAAAGCTATTTGGTGCAATCTCCACTCCATTGGTAACCACCGCACCAGAAGAAATAAAACTTCCGGCCCCAATAATTGCATTATAGACAATTGCTTTGAATCCTATAAAAACATCATCATCCACCCGGCATGGCCCATGTACCAAGGCACCATGCGCACAAGAAACCCGGTCCCCGATATAAATAGAGTACTTCCTGCTGTTCTTTTCAAAATACTTGTTCTTTAGGCCATGAAGAATTACACCATCCTGAAGATTACTATTACTTCCAATAAAAAATGGAGTCCCTTCATCGGCTCGGATACTCACAAACGGTCCGACATACGTATTATTCTGAATCGTAACATCCCCTACCACAAACGTAAAGGGACTTAAGAATGCAGAACGATCAATACTCGGAAACCTTGGATACGGATTCACAGAAGTCGGTGGATTATAGCCGACATAATAACAATAAAGATTATATGGACCATTCTGATACCCTTGATAATTCCACAAAGCTACCATCTCCTTTATTTTCTAAAATCCTTAATATGTATGTGAATAAATAGCAGTCATTCACAAAAAACTGCATAAATAGGTGAAAATGTATAAATGGTGCCTGTCACCCGAAAAACAGCCAGTGTCCTATTTGGACTCTGGCTGTTTTTCTTTTGTTTCTGTATGGTTTGACTGCTGTTGATTGGTTTTGAATATGTCTTTGGAAAGGGCGTTTAGTTTGTTTACGAAGCGGTTGAATCCAAATCCTACGAAGAAGGCAAAGCTTATTTGGGCATAAGGGGTATCTTCAAAGTCGACGAATTCGATTAGTAGGATACCACTTTGAATTAAAGTGACTGCTACGATTGCTGTACCTGTTGCGAAGATTGGATAAAAGATATACATAATCCATTCCCTGTAGTCGTTTAGTTCATCCTTCATATAGTGGGAACAGAACATATATAAATGTCTCAGTGAGCCTCCAATTGACCCTGCGAAGAAGTAATACAAAAAGATTTTTATGTCATCGATAAATGGCAATGATTCATCAAGTGCTCCTGTCCACACTATGCCTATAGCAATAAAACTCCCAAAAAACAGCAATGAAAGATATAGTAAAATACCGGCTTTTAACCAATTATTCACCCAAATCACCCCGCTTGTGATATTGCATCCTATGTAGCAGGTGATAAGGGCGTGACTGATTTGGATTATATGAGCCCAGTCATTGTTATTTTGCTAAAACCTAAATAAGCAAAAAAAAATGACGTTTGAACAACGTCATTTTTTTTATTTCATCATTGTTACCCAAATAACCACAAGACTGCAGTTCGGTCAGAATCATGGCTCGATTGTGACTCAAAAAGTCGACTAGCCAGGGTTTCAGGCACAATCATGGCTCAATTGTTACCCAAAAAGTCGACTAGCCGGGGATTCGGTCAGAATCATTGCTCGATTGTGACTCAAAAGGTCGACTTGCCGAAGTTTCAGGCACAATCCATGTTGGAAGTATGAAACTACTTGCCTTCCACCACTTCTTTAAATATTTCATAAGAACGTTTTTGTTTTTCTGGATCATAGATGTAAGAAACGGCCATGATTTCATCCACAGCATATTGATCTTGGAAACTTGACAGCTGCTGACGAATGGTATCTTTACTTCCTAATAATGTCACGCTGGACATTGACTTCGCCATTTCTTCTTCCATCGGATTCCAAATTCCATCCATGCTTTTAACTGGGGGCTGTAATGGATTACGTGAACCACGGACCACATTAAGGAAAAACTGCTGCATGGTGGTTTGTTGGAATTTTGCTTCTTCATCACTTTCTGCTGCAATAACATTCAGACATACCATCATATATGGTTTATCTAGATATTCAGAAGGCTGGAATCTCTCCCTATAGATTGAAATGGCTTCTCCCATGAATTTAGGCGCAAAATGTGAAGCAAATACATATGGAAGACCTAAGCTTGCCGCTAAATAAGCAGAATCTGTAGAAGAACCCAGTATATAAATTGGAACATTGGTATCTACTCCCGGATACGCTCTTACATATCCTTGGTGCTCCTCCGGTCCAAAGTATGTTAGCAACGCCTGAACATCCTCAGGGAAAGTATAAACTGAATCATTTTTTGAACGTCTTAAGGCACTGGCTGTCATCATATCGGTTCCAGGTGCGCGTCCAAGTCCAAGTTCGACGCGATTTGGATATATAGTGGCCATTGTGCCAAATTGTTCTGCCACCACAAGTGGTGAATGGTTTGGCAGCATAATTCCGCCTGAACCCACCTTAATGGTTTGGGTATGCTCCAATGTATGTTTAATTAAAATGGGTGTCGCTGAACTGACGAGCGTCGGCGAATTATGGTGCTCGGCAATCCAGTAGCGCTCATAGCCCATTGCTTCTGTAGCTTGAGCCAGACTTACCATTTCCTCGATAGCTTGCTGCGAATTCTGACCTTGACGGATGGGGGCCAGATTTAAAACGGATACAGGTATATTAATAGTTCCCATTGTTAATATTAGTCCTTTCTTCTTAAAGGTATATTTCTATAGTAACAATAGAAATACAGGAAACAAACTTATATGCTCTCAGTTTGCTTACCTAAATTATCCTTTGTAACTTCTGAATAAATGATTCACAGAGTTATGTTGGTTTTCATGCGTACTGCTATTTGGTTTTCATTACGTGTTTCGGCTTCATAAACCCTTTATGAGAACCACTTTTCCTTTCCATCACAAGTTTGGGCTTCATGAACCCTTCATGAGTACCACTTTTCCTTTTCCATCACAAGTTTGGGCTTCATGAACCCTCTATGAGAACCACTTTTCCTTTTCCACCACAAGTTTGGGCTTCATGAACCCTCCATGAGTACCACTTTTCCTTTTCCACCACAAGTTTGGGCTTCATGAACCCTTCATGGAGTACCAATTTTCATTATCAAGCACAAATTCAGGCCTCATGAACCTTTCATTTCTAGCACCAACTCTACCAATCTGGTATTTACTTCCAATCACTAGACTTCTAATTGTCTTATCCGTGTAACTTAACTGTAATACTATTCTATTTTTTCCATTCATAGTAATAGATTTAAATACATTAAACCAACTTGGAGGACTAGAATTATGAAAAAACTTATTACACTGCTAACTTTGACTGCCTCACTCCTATTTGCTGCTCCTGCCTTTGCTTATGACGTAAAACCTGGGGACACGATGTCAAGCATTGCAAGAGATCATCATGTAACCTTACAAGAGTTAGCTGACGCGAATCCGCAAATCTCAAATCTAAATCTAATTTACATAGGACAAAAAATTAATACCCCTGCTAAATCTACTAGAACCAATGTACCCGCCGCCACGCAAAATAAGCCAATGAACACCAGCCTCTCAGATTCAGAAATAGATTTACTAGCAAGATTAGTCAGAGCGGAGGCACAAACAGAACCTATAGAGGGGAAGATTGCAGTCGCTTGTGTAGTATTGAACAGAGTCGAAAGTCCTCAATTTCCCAACAGTATTAAAGAAGTAATCTATGCCCCAGGTCAATTTCAACCTGTAAAAAATGGCCAAATCAATAAGCCTGCTGACCAAGAATCCATACAAGCAGTAAAAGCTGCACTTACTGATAAAAGACAATTTGCCCCTGGCGCCTTATTCTTTTACAATCCGACAATCGCTACCAGTAGGTGGCTTGATGAAAGAGCGACCACTCTTGTAATTGGACAACACGTCTTTAAAAAGTAGAAAAAGGACCAGCTTTGGTCCTTTTCGATAACATTTTAATTAATCTTCTTCTTATCCTTACCAAGGATGATCAACTCATATGGATCATTTCGTACTTCTGTTGCCATCTCGTGTGTTTGAATAAAATCAGTAATTTCATTTTCAATTTCTTCTGCTAGCTTTTTTGCCTCGGGATCGGTAGATTTTAGTGATATTTTTACTTTGATTTGCAATGGCAGTGGATGGAAGGAATAGGATAATCCTGTAACTCTAAAGGCTTTATTTTCATCCAAACCGCCAAATAGGACGTCAAGAACACCACTCTTACCCCATCTTAATTCTTGTTCTCGTGCGGCCATATCGATACTGGTAATTCTATATCTAAATTCTCCATATTCCTTGGTGAGCAATTTTAATTGCTCTTTTAGTTCGTCTACTCTTTTTTCTGTTTTAGGCAATGCAATATAAATAAAGTTTTCTATACTATTTATGCGGACTTCAATTGGGAAAGCAGGCTGGTAATTATTTTTCACTAGCAGGTCTTGTACCTTTCCTTCTAACTCCATGCTTTTTCTCATGTATTCATTTTCCTCAGGAGTGGGCTCCATCGGCTGCCGTAATTCGCCTCTTTTTACTTCAATATCATACTTCCCAAAGTTCTGTGCTACTAATTCATTATTCACTCTTACAATCACTTCGTCTTTCATTGCCTTAACTTCTTCTTTGGTACCGAGTACCTCAATTTGAATTTCTCTGTCTGGTATAGATACATCTAACGTGTTAAAATCATACTTATTTTCATTCATTACATCCCCTATAACATCATATAAAGCATATTTATACTCAGTTTGTTCAATAAATAAGTTAAAATAGGGAATCTTTGCCGTGACTTTTGCCATCCCTAAAGAAACATGTGTAGAGCCTATCAGCAGCAGAAATAACGCTGCCGCGGCTAGAGTAGAATAGCCCCATCTTTTCATTATAATCTTACTTCCTTTACGTTGATTCTTTTCAGGAAGATCTTTTATAGCCCCCAACACATTTTTTTTATGCTTTTCGTTGAAATGCATATGAGCATTCTTCGGATATTTTAATTTATCCTCCATAACTATACCTCCTTCAAAGAACTTTGTAATAATTTCTTGGCACGATGAAGCCTCGTCTTTACCGTATTGGAATTAAGACCTAATAGTTCGGTTATTTCATTGATTGTTAATTCTTCATAGTATTGAAGGATAATGACTTCTCTTAATTTAATGGGCAGTTTCAAAACTCTCTCAAAAATTAATTCCCTTTCTTCTTTATCAAGAATATTGCTCTCAATAGATTTCTCTCCACTTGGAAAAATCGATCGAAAAAAATCTTGATAACTAATGTTACGATGTGACCAGCTTCTAAAGTAATCCTTGCACTTATTAACGGTAATTCGGTAGAGCCAAGTTTTATAGGAAGATTTATTTTGGAAGGTCTCCAGATTTTTGTAACAGCTAATGAAAACCTCCTGTGAAATATCCTCCGCTATTTGTTTTTGTTTAACATACGTAAAAGCGAGCCTTACCACCATATCTCCATATTCATCCATCAGCCAACTGAGTTTGTCTTCTTTGGTTAACTGATCAAACTGAACAGGTGATGAAGCTGCTTCTTTTTTATTCACAAGCATTCATAACCCCCCTCTTTCTTTCCAAACCTTAGACGAAGCAAATTCAAAATCGGTTCCGTAAAAATAACTTTTTTTGTTCATTATGAATGAGTTACCACCAATTCTCGAATAAAATAACCTGCTAAAGTGTCAAAATAGAATGAAAGGAAGTGTGGGATGTCAAACGAAGTTATTATTGAAGAATTAAATACTTTATTAAGAGGTACATATATGGGTATTCGTTCTTTTGAACACTATATCCAAAGAGTTGAGGATGAAGAATTAAAAACACTCTTTCAATCCATGCAGCAAGAAGTTAAGCTGAATGCACAAAAACTTGCAGAGCGGATTCAAAATCTAGGCGGTGTCCCAGCAGATGGTGAAGGATTCTCTGGTACCATGCATAGTTATATGCATAAGGTTATGCTTCCAGATGAAACCAATGAACTGCTTGAGGACGCCTTAAAAGGCCTGGATCATTATGGGGTACAATATTCGGAGGAACTGGTTCGAGGCGACCTTGACCCACAAAGCAGGCAGCTTGCGGAAGAAGTCATTGATACAAGTCGAAAGCAGATTGAGCAGCTGCGGCAATATCTACAATAAATGACGTGTGCGAAACACACGTCATCTTACAGAAATAGTATATTTAAGACAAAAAGAAAAGCCGTCATAAAGACAGCTCGATTTCGGAAAATCAATTCAAAACATTTATTGGTCTTCATATTGGAAATGTCTGCCCTAAAACCAAATCCTTTTATTATAATCATACTCATAGAGATCCATATTATCTTCATTTTCTTTATTTGGGGCACACTCTTCACAAGGTTCTTCCTGCTTGTTATGATCGCATTGTTCGAATATAAGTTCCATGGTTCGTTCCCCTCTCCTAGTTCTTACTATTATTATAATGTAAACGGTTACATTTGTCTCTACTTTTTATAAAAAAAATAGTAGAAATAAATGCAAAAAGGGGGAATAACCCCCTCTTAGTTATAAGTCCACTTTATAGTAATCCTGAGAATGAAAGCTTCTAAATCCACATGATTCATAAAGCCTAAGGGCATTGGCATTTTTAGCCTCAACCTCTAGGAAAATAGAAAAGCCTTTTTCATCTTGCATTTTCACTACTTTTGATAATGCTTTTCTGCCAATTCCTTTTCCCTGGAGCTCCGGAAAAACAGCAAAGCCATAAATCCATGATTCACCGTTCATTTCAGAGAGGCGCATTTTTCCCGCTGCTCTTCCTTCTGCTTCAATTATTAATCGTATGTCTGTAGAAAGGTCTTTGTTTTCTTCTTTATACTGACGGGCTTCTTCCTCATTTAACCCAAAACACTGGACATCAAGTTTGATTTCCGCTTCCACATCTTCTTCAGTAAGTGACGGCCTTATGGCAACAGAATGATCTTCAGGTAACTGTGTTTTTTCCCATTTCATCTGATATTCTACCATCGATAAGGTGCAGGGAATGTTTTTTAAGAAATCTTTGGCAGATTGAGATTCTGTCGGGGCATTTAATAGTATAGTTCTAACATTATGCCTCTTTGCCTCATCAAGTACTTGTTCAAGCAACTTAGAAAATATCCCTCTTCTGCGATAATCCGGGTGCACCATTCCACAAATCTCTACTTTATTTCCAAAATAATAGCTGCCAAGAAAGCCAGCCAGCCTTCCTCCCTCAAAATGGAAGAAGTCCTCTTTCCGATTTCCCGACCTGCTTTCAAGCATATCAAAATTAAGCTTTAACTGAAGTCCGCCCTCAGTCTCACAAATTTCCTGCAGCGTTTTTATATCAACTAATTCTTCTTTTGTTAACATGTATAAACACCTCTGCCCATTCATACAAAA
This sequence comes from Neobacillus niacini, assembly GCF_019749295.1. Classification (GTDB taxonomy): domain Bacteria; phylum Bacillota; class Bacilli; order Bacillales; family Cytobacillaceae; genus Neobacillus; species Neobacillus niacini_D. Next base: position 472,055 of record NZ_JACWFG010000011.1, on the reverse strand, counting down.
TCTATGCTTTTTCTACGGTATTAAACATTTTAATTATTTTCAAACTGTCAATATCTTACTTAAGAGTTTCAGTTACTAAGGATTTTCATTTGCAAGTTTAATAGTGTATCAAGCTTTTTACTAAGTCTAACTGTTTCCTCAGATGTAAAACCACTTGACATTCCAGCAAAAATCATTTGATCTCTTACTAATTCAATATAATCTACTAAATCAATATTCACCAATATTCGCTCCCTATTTCAACAATAAATAGATTCTACCAGATGAAAGCGTATACAATGAAATCATTTCTATCAACAATTTACGACACAAAAAATAACACAAAAACAGAATTATCTTCAAAATTTTCATCGCTGAAACTCAAGGGCAAAGTTTCCTCACATATAAAAGAGGATAGATACTAGGTCTACCCTCGCTTGTTACTTATCCTGGGTTTTACTTTCAACGCCTTCCTTGTTTCCTTTTGCTAACGCTCTACGATCACTTGCCTTTGGGGGTTCTTCCATCCAGCCATTTTCTATCATTAGGTTAGCACCATCTTCAGCATATCTGACAAGTTCGCTTATCATGACAATATATTTTTCTGCAATGTCCGCCCTGGATGTAACACTCAAAGCCGTTCCATAGAAGGCAATAGCAATCTGAGAAGATAGTTGGACCTGATACATCATCCATTTATCTGAAAATGGAGATGTAGTAGAACTCGTTACATGGGATTGCCATGACATCGGTGAATTCAACATTTCTTCACGAAAGATTTTACCAAACGCAGCGATATGTTTATTGGAAATATCCTTGCCTCTATTAATATATTGCCTCACTTTTTTAGATTCTGCGACTTGGCTGAAACCCACCTTTAATGCGACATGCATGTGCATTTTATTCATATTAAAAGTAATATCCCCTATTTCAATCCCCGTTAATGGACGCTTCTCTCCAAACCATCCTGTTAAAAAGCTTTGATGCTTTATAAAGTCAATATTTTCAGCAGGGGTAAGGACTGCCGGCCTTGAAAATAGCCCTTTGGTCAGCATCGTTTCAATGGTTTTGTCAAAAAGCGACACGGTTTCATTATTACAGGCTATGTAGTATTTTCGAAGATCTGCTCGAATAGACGTACTGAGAGATAGGGAATAACCTGTCAGCCCCTGCAGCGACATTATGTATATATAGTACAGATAAAAAGGATCCTGAAACAGGCGGGGGGCATGAATGTTTACATCCTCGTTAGTAAAGCCCTGTGGAATAGGAATTCCTTCTACCACAAAAAACTCCTTCACTTTTTGCACATGTTTTTCTGAAAGCACCAGTGAATCTTTATATATTTCAATAATATCTTCATCTTCTAAGTGTTCAAGTGCGTACTTAATAAAACAAATGGACATGGAGTCAAACATATATTGTGTCCATAAACTAGAAACCTCAGGGGCGGTTAGTGAAATTCGAGTTGAATCCATATCACTCTTCCTTTACATTTAAAAGATTATTCAAAAATTAAAATGATGCTACTTTGAAGATAAGTCCTCACGGTTAATTGCTTTTGGGGGCTGTTCCATCCAACCGTGATCAATCATGATATTTGCCCCGTCTTCTACATATAAAGAAACCTCTGTAAGTGATTTCATATACATCATGGCGATATCTCGTCTCCCATTGACGGCCATTGAGTTGGCAAACGAACGAATCTTAATTGAAAACATATCAACTTTATGGAATAGCATGATTCGATCTGAAAATGGTGAAAAAGTACAATCCGTGACTAAATGATCAATCTGAGAAGGAAATGGTAAATTTTCTTTATGCAGTTTATCTTGAAAACGCTGAACTTCTTTGTCGGTAATTTCTTTACCTTTAATAAAAAATTCTCTAACTTTTTCTTTTTTTGCAACCTGGCTGAAACCAATCAATAGTGCTTTACTGGTAATGTTATTTTCAATATTATCGTACAAATGTGTAATCTCTAACGCATGTAAGGGTCGGATATCGCCAAAAAAGCCGTTTAAATAGTTGCCTTTTTGGATAAAGTCTACTTTTGTTGGCATAGGTATTGTAGGTGCCTTTATGAAATATCCTTTTTCCAATAAGACATTGTTAATCTGCCCTAACAAAATAGTGGTGGTGCTGTTACAATGGATGAAAAATTCACGTATATCCTCCCTCATCACTAACGGAACGGCAATCGCATATAAGCTAAGACCAGCTTTTGCAGCATATTTCAGATAATGAACGTAAAATTGATCTTCAAAGAGTCTTGGAGCCCCAAGATTAACGTCCTCAGCTGTAAATCCTACTGGAACGACAATCTTTTCTTTAGTGAGAATCTTCTCTATGGTTTCCATAAAATTAACCGTGAGATTGTAACCATTTTCTAGTAAGGTTTTAACATGCTCATCTTCTACATTTTTAAGAAAATAACTCAAAATCTTGTTAGACATACTATTTCCTACATATGTAGCCCAAAGCTTTCCCAATTCAACAGCAGTAAAAGGCTGATCAGGGCTTAATTTATCTGAGCTTATGTTAATTGGTTTCATTAAATCCATGTTAAATCCCCTTACCCTTAATTTTCCTTTAGTTTTTACATCCCTGCTTGAATATATTCTGATAGCTTATTAATTAATGGGTTCATAAAGACAAAAATAAGTAAAAATGAAAAAAACGTTTCTGTCTATACAGAAACGCAGCTTAATAATTCCTTGGCTAATTTAGAAACTTTTCCTTAAATATTGGGCTAAGTTCACTCCACACGTCGAATTTATTTCCGTCAGGGTCATAGAAAACAAAGTTTTTCCCACTATGACCGCGGTTTTCGATTTCTCCTACTCTAACTTCTTTTTCCTTAAACTCTCGATGAATGTCTTCAAGAGCTTTCAGTCCATCCACTTCAAATGTGAGGGAGAAACACTCTTCACCGTATGTATTATAGAAGTTGGCATTTTGATTTCCTTTTGCCTTTACAAGAAAGATACTTTGATTTGCCATATTAAGTATCGCTTTATCATTATCTTTATAGTTTAATACTGCTCCTAATTTAGTTACATACCAGTCTGATGAAAGGTCTACATTACTCACTGGTAAATAATTAGTTCCAACCCTTAGTAATTTTTCTGTCATTCCCTTTTCACCTCAATAGAATTAATAAAATTTTGCCCAATCTATATTCTTATTCGCCTTTTAACTAAATTTTCCTTTTTACATCTTCTAAAGAATAGACAAATGGTCTTTATACTTGGTAAGATGTCTATTAAACATAACCATAAATTTATTAGGTTGTTTAGCACCGCCTATTATAAAAAAGGAGTACATGTAATGTTTTTGACAAAGCTTCAACAAGAGGAGAAAGAAGCATTCCTTGAGCTAGCCTATTTAATGGCTGCAATTGATGGGAATTTATCGGTATTTGAGAATCCAGTTATCTCGAAGTATCAGAAAGAAATGGATCTTGAGGACTATCAAATAAAAGGATTAGCGATAGAGGATATTCTTAAGGTTTTTAAAGAAGAACGTTCCAAACATATTGTCTTAACTGAAATCCTTCGATTAGTATATTCAGACGGAATCGTTCATGAAAATGAACAAGAATCAATCAATTTAATTAAAGAACATTTCGGCTTCGACGCTGATAAATATGCTACTTTCAAGGACTGGATTGTAGGAATAAAAGAATTAGCTAATTATCCCGAACATGAATAGGTAAAATAGAAAGAGCAGCGCGCAGTCGCTGCTCTTTCTCATTTTCGACCTTTTCGTAAAAGATAAAGGTTTTTCTTTATTTCTTTTTCAAGGCTGAGGAAAAATCTCTGTATTCCTTGGTTTGCCCCTCCATTTATAACGCGCTCTGCTGCCCCTGACATAGTTCCTGTGACTTTCACTTCAGCCTGGATAGTGAGCTGGGTGCTGCCTTGTTGGTCATTAAAGAATAAATGTGCATCACCACTAATTTCCCCTAAATTTCCTTTTCCCTGCAGAAGCAGATGATAATAAGACGAAGCCTGTTCTTTATCCAAGTTAACCTCGAGCGCAAAAACATCTTTTAGAGGACCTATGTTAATGTCAATCTCAGCTCGATACAATCCAGTTGTGCTTTTGACAATCGTCCTGCAGCTTGGGATTGCGTTTCCTAAAACTTTTTCATCCTTGATGTACTTCCAGACAATTTTCCCGGGCAAACCAAAAGTATGTTGGTATTCAATTTTCAAAGGATCCCCTCCATTTTGAAGGTCTACAAGATAAAATATTCATTTAACAGATGAATATTCAAATTTTTTAATCTGAGGGTCCTTTAAGCTCATGATTATCTTTTCCCACAAGATAGGTTAGATCCACTCAAGTACTTCAATACGGTTTCCAAACGGATCAGCTGTATAAAAACGATTTGCCCCCGGAAGATTATCATCTTCAATCACTTCAACACCGCTGGCAATTAAATGCTTTTTCAAAGCTTCAATGTTTTCTACTTCAAAAGCAGGATGTGCTTTTTTAGCTGGCGCAAAAGGTTCCTCGACACCTATATGTATCTGGATATTTCCATTACGAAACCAAACTCCGCCGCGTTTTTTCAGTTCCGTTGGTTTTTCCATTTCCTCAAATCCTAATATATCTATAAAAAAACCCCTTGCCTGATTTTCACAGCCTTTTGGAGCCGCTAATTGAATGTGATCAATGGCTCTAAAACGATACATAAAGAAACTCCCTTTCAAAAAAGATTTATTATATACAATTTTCGCCACAACTTTATAAATTCCTCCTGCCGCCAACATACAACCTAACTATAAAAAATTGACCGAACTTATGATAAGTCCGGTCATTCTTTCATTAATATGGATCTGCTTCATGTCCCATTTGTTTTGCTTTATCCGTCGCATCATCAGCGTCAGCTGTACTTGTGTGAGTGGTTTCCTCTCTCATTTCCATAGCTTTCGCAACTCCATCTCTAACACGCTTTCCGTAATCTTCATCAGCATGTGTAAAATACTCAATCATTTTATTTTGGATTTCAGGTCTGCATACTTTCAGTGAGTCGACAAGATTGCTTATGAGTTCATCTCTTTCCCAGTCTTCGAGATTCCTGTACGTTTCGCCGGCTTGGCCAAAATCATTGGGACGATCAATTTTTTCACGGACCAATTTGTCATTATAGTGTGGTTCGTGGACTTTCCCTACTTGTTCTGCTTCCTTTAGTCCTCCGATCATAGAAGGCTCATAGTTTACATGTGGATTTTGACCTGAATCCACAGAATATGACATTTGGCCGCCGCGCTGATTGGTTGCTACACGCTTTTTAGGTGCATTGATAGGAAGCTGTAAATAATTCGCTCCTACGCGATGACGCTGTGTATCCGAATAAGAAAAAGTTCTTCCTTGAAGCATTTTATCATCAGAAAAATCTAATCCGTCTACCAGTACTCCTGTACCAAACGCTGCCTGCTCCACTTCATTAAAATAATTTTCTGGATTTCGGTTAAGTACCATTTTCCCTACTTTTAAAAATGGAAACTTGTCTGTTGGCCATAATTTTGTATCATCTAATGGATCAAAATCCAGCTCAGGATGGTAATCGTCACTCATGATTTGAACGCAAAGCTCCCACTCAGGATAATTACCATTCTCAATCGCCTCATACAAATCCTGTGTAGCATGACTCACATTTTTGGCTTGGATTTGTTCTGCTTCCTTTTGGGTAAGATTCTTGATTCCCTGTTTCAACGGTTCCCAATGGTACTTCACTAAAACAGCTTCTCCCTCTGCGTTGACCCATTTGTATGTATTTACACCTGATCCCTGCATTTGGCGGTAATTCGCTGGTATTCCCCATGGAGAGAATAAAAATGTAACCATATGTGTTGCTTCTGGTGTCCCAGCAAGAAAATCAAACATTCTTTCCGGATTGCTTAAATTTGTAACGGGGTCGGGCTTAAACGCATGAATCATGTCAGGAAACTTCATTGCGTCACGGATAAAGAATATTTTAAGATTATTTCCAACAAGATCCCAGTTTCCATCCTCCGTATAAAATTTCACCGCAAAGCCTCGAGGATCCCTTGCTGTTTCTGGTGACTCCATCGCTCCTGCCACCGTGGAAAAACGAACGAAAACAGGTGTGCGTTTTCCCGCTTCCTGGAATAGCTTTGCTCTTGTATATTTTGAAACGGGCTCATCTCCTGCTGTCCCATACGCTTCAAAATATCCATGTGCACCAGCTCCACGAGCATGAACCACCCGTTCTGGGACTCTTTCACGATCAAAATGAGATATTTTTTCAATAAAATCATAATTCTCAAGTGTGGATGGTCCGCGATTTCCTACTGTTCTAATATTTTGATTATCTGTCACAGGATGACCTTGGCGATTTGTTAAGGAATCTGCGCTTTCACCCGTCCCAAGATTTTTTTCGTCCACCTTTACCCCTCCAATAGTAAAAATAATACTATTTAATTATTTCCAGCAGGTTGATTTATATGTATCCGTAATCAAACAGCAGACACATGCAAAAGGACTAATCTCATCTCGAGACTAGTCCTCACACTAAAAGTTAAAGATTATTCATTTTCATCTTCCTCTTCTTCGTCCTCGTCCTCCTCATCCTCATCTTTTTCTTTCCTATCCTTATCTTTATCTTTTCTTTTTTCTTTTTTCTTTTCCTTATCTTCCTTCCATCCCTTACCTTTTCCTCTTTCTCTCTTCTTCTCTTCTTTCTCTTTTTCTTTCCTAGCTTTTTCTTCTTTTTCTCTTAGCTTTTTGATTTCGCTATTATATTTTTTCTCAATACTTGATAAAGCAAATTTTTCATCACTTAGCTCTGAACCTGACCTAGCTAGTATTTCTTTAAATATAACAGGAGTAGTTCCACTGCTTGATGTGGCTAGATAATGATTTTCGTCGGTTTGATCATAGCCAAGCCACACTGCACCGACAATTTCGGGAGTATAGCCAACAAACCAATGATCCTTCGTTCCGCCGTTAGTCGCAAATGGCAGCTGGGTAGAACCTGTTTTACCTGCAATGTCGAGACTTTCCAAGAATGCCTTCTTCCCAGTACCTTCCTCCACTACACCCTTTAACATGTAAGTAATTTTTTGGGTCACTTCTGGTTTTGTCACGATTGTTGATTTACTTTTCCATTTTGCAATAACCTTTCCATCTACATCTTCAATTTTACTGATGGAATGTGCCTCTTCCATCGTTCCATTGTTTGCGAATGCCGTATAGGCTTGTGCCATAGCTAACGGAGAGGTCCCTTCATTCATCCCTCCAAGTGCAATCCCCAGAGAATGATCTTTTTCATGTAAAGGAATACCGAAGCGCTCCACTGCCTTTGTTCCTTTATCCAGGCCTATTCTGTTTAACAGCCAAACTGGTGGAACATTGTAAGAGTTAATTACCGCATCATACATCGTTACCTCGCCTCGGTATTGCTTATCGTAATTCAACGGCTGATATCCGCCAATATTCAGCGGTCTATCTTCTAATATATCAAAGACTTCATACCCTTCTTCTAAGGCAGGTGTATAAACAGCCAATGGTTTCATCGTCGAACCAGGCTGCCTAATTAATTGCGTGGCATGGTTAAAGCCTAAAAAGGTATGTTCCCCTCTACCTCCAACAAGAGCTTGAATGCCGCCGCTTTTAGGATCAATCAAAATAGCCCCGCTTTGGAGCAGCTGATCCTCTGGACTCGCCGGGAAAAGATTATCGTTCTGATAAACTTCCTCTGTCGCCTTTTGAATGGCAGGATTCAATTCTGTGTAAATATGTAGTCCACCTGACAGAATTTCATTCTGGGTCAACTGATATTTCTTCATTGCCTCTTGGATAATGTGGTCCACATAATATGGGTATTTGCCATCATACTCGTCTTCCACTTTTTCTTCATTTAACACAACTGGCTCTTGCTTTGCTTTTTCAACCTCGTTTTGGCTAATGTATCCTTCGTTTTCCATTAATGCTAATACAAGATTTCGCCGCTGTATTGATTTTTCCATATTTTTAAAGGGTGAAAGTATGGAGGGAGCTTTAATAAGCCCAGCGAGTATGGCCGATTCGCTTAAGGTTAGCTCACTTGCTTCTTTTCCAAAATAGATTTTCGCCGCACGTTGAATTCCCCATGCGCCCTCGCCAAAATAGATTTGATTTAAATACCTTTCCATGATTTCGTCTTTTGAGTAGGTACGTTCAATTTTTTTCGTTATAATCAGCTCTTTGACCTTCCGTGTATAAGTTCGCTCATGTGTTAGGAAGGCATTTTTAGCAAGCTGCTGTGTAACGGTACTCCCGCCTGCAACAATGTCACCGCTCACCAAATTTTTGAAGAAAGCCTTCATAATCCCAAAATAATTGATACCATTATGCTTGTAAAAACGTTGATCCTCTGTTGCGATGACCGCATGTATGACTTCATCAGGAATTTGCTTTATTCCTACACCTTCAATTTTTGAATTAGAGATCTTACTCGCAATCTCCCCATTCTGATCATAGATAATCGTTGGCTGTGGTGCCGGCTCATTTAATTTACTCACATCACTGGTCCATATAAAGATATTAACGATGAAAAGTCCGCATAATACCATAAGGATTCCTGCTATAAACAACTTTCTCACTAAACCCTTTTTAAGAAACTGACTCCAGTCTCGATTTTTAGACGCCTTTCTTTGCTGTCTCTGCTCCATTCGTCCCACGTCTATACCACCTTCAACTTTAAGCTTTCACTATCATTTTGCATATTGATTAATAGTAATACGAAATTCCTTAAAGTTAATGAGAAATAAGTCTTACATTAAATAGTTCAAAAAGCTCAATATTCGCAAATAATTTATCGAATGTTACATATAATTATCTGCGTTGGAAATGATTGTACTAGGGATTAATTTATGGAGGTATTATATGGAGATAGATAAGAAAGTTAAGATTTCCTCTGCTGAACTTGCTCAGCTATGGGCGCAATATTTGAACGATAGCGGAAGTGTTTGTGTACTTAGGTTTTTTTTAGAAAAGGCAGAGGATCCAGAAATAAAACCTATTATTGAATTTGCATTAAAATTATCTATAACACATATTGAAAAATTAACAGTCTTTTTTAAGGAGGAAAACTATCCTGTTCCCTATGGCTTTAAAGTTGAAGAGGATGTTGACTTAAGCGCTCCCAAATTGTATTCAGACAGTTATGTGCTTAATTTTATTCACCAAATGTCAAAAATTGGGCTAACCAATTACTCAGCCAGTGTTGCCTCGGCAGTAAGAACAGACATAACCGATTATTATATGGAATGCTTGTCTGAAACGATGCAGCTATATAAGGTTTCAAAGGATGTCTTATTGGAAAAAGGTCTTTATGTAAGGTCCCCGGCTATATCTTCTGAGAAGGTTGAATTTGTAAATAAACAGGCATTTCTGTTTGATATTATTGGGGAAAAAAGACCGTTAATTGTCGCAGAGGTATCAAACCTCTATGCCAATACGCAGCGGAATATTTTAGGTGTGGCTACACTAATAGGATTTAGTCAGGTTGCTAGAGACAAAGAAGTTACCAAGTTTCTCCTAAAAGGCATTGACATCGGAAAAAAACACGTTAAACTATTCGGTTCTAAATTAGAAGAATGTAATCTCCCGGTTCCCGCTAGTTTATCTGCAGAAGTAACGACAAGTACGGCTTACACATTTTCTGATAAACTGATGATGTTCTTCACAACGGGACTCATCGCATTAAGTATCGGGTATTACGGTACAGCTGTTGCGCAAAGTCCTCGGATGGATTTGGGGGTTATGTATAACAGACTATCTTTAGAAGTTCAGATATATTCTGAGGATGGCTCCAATATCCTAATCAACAATAAATGGATGGAACAGCCTCCGATGGCTTCTGACCGTGGTGAATTAGGCAGTGAAGAAAAATAAACCTTTCATCAAAAAGAAGCCGGTTTTTAATCACCGGCTTTTCTCTGTGTTTATAAGTATAATCTTCGTTATTGCTGAAGCTGGTTTTCTTGATTGATCTTGGCTCGAACGTGATAAGATTCGAGATATTGGTATTCTTTCTCCAGGTCACTTAGGGTCCATTCATATAGATGTCTATCTTCCTTCTTAAATACACCAATTTTAAGCAGTTTATCAATAAGAAATTGTCTTCTTTGCTGAACGGCATTTCTCAGAACATTGTTCATCTACGCAGCACCTCCAAATATTTACAGCACATAATCCATATCTGATTTTACCCTGTTGTTTTTTGCCTGTGTGTCGAACGACAGCGAATTTACCTACTCTTCATTCAAACTTTATCTGTACTTAACAAAAGAAAACGATTTGTATTATTTTTAATGTACTAATGCAAGCCTTATACATATGACTATGCAAAAAAAAGCCCGCCTAAGTATTTAGGCGGGCTTCAGGCTGTTGAAAAGCTCTTGAAAGTCTTTTATTTTGGCTCTTTTTGTGTAGAATGTTGTTTTTTGTTTACAAATGGACCGTTCCTTTCCGCTACAGGTGCTTGCTTTCCGCGGGGAGGAAGTCGAGCCTCCTCGACGCTGCGCGTCTGTGGGGTCTCGACTTTTCCTCTACATCCCGCAGGAGTCAAGCACCTTTCGCTCCAATCCACTCTTTGCAACAATATTTGAGCGGAAATCAACAGGCCGTTGGGCAGGCAAAAAATAATAATTACCGAGAAAGATACCTTTCTCGACAATCTGAAGCCCGCCTAAGTATTTAGGCGGGCTTATCCATTATACGCCGCGCTTATTCCCCCAAAGCAGGGCATGTAGCTGAGGCAGTACTTTGACATTATTTAGCTGACTGTCTTCTACTATTTGGCTAACGAGCCACTCATATTTATTCAGCAGTTTTAGAATCAGTTCTTGGTTATTAAAATTAGTGATGTCGTCGTTCCCTGCCTGGAGATAAAATGGGATGCCTGCGTATCTCTTATGTACCATTTTTGCATAATCAATGTCACCTTCATCGAAGATTACGACTTTTAAACTAACGTTATTTTCAAACTGATTTTCATCTAGGTTAATAAAAATAGAATCAAGTATGTCAAAATTCGTTTCCATTTTTGAGCTCGGCGGCTTTGGTGAAATCGTTAGTTCATCGATTTTCAAAAACCAATCCTGCCATCTGCTGCCCTGGGTTTCAATTCCAATACTAATCTGATTTTCTTTTAATATATCAATCAGTGAATCTAGGTTTTTTAACAATGCAGGGTTCCCCCCTGAAATGGTAACAAAGGAGAATTTGTCCCCGCCTAAAGCTTTTAATTCTGCCCAAATTTCCTCTGCAGTCATTATTCTTATATCATCTTTGGCACTGCCGTCCCAAGTGAAGGCGGAATCGCACCAGCTGCAGGAATAGTCACAGCCAGCGGTTCGGACAAACATCGTTTTTTGTCCAATTACCATCCCCTCGCCTTGGATTGTCGGACCAAAGATTTCTAGAATTGGAAGTTTACTCATTCCTCCATCCACTCCCTTCTTGCCTCAGCATAGCTGGTAGGCGTTTCATACAGCCGGACAAATTCCACTCTAGCACCGTGGAACTGATCCTTATTCATTTCTTTGGTTAAGGCTTCCTGCATTTTCTCATAAATCCAAACCACGATATTTTCAGCTGTCGTATTCATAGGAGGCAGTGTTTCATTTAGGTATCGATGATCCAAGTGTATTTCTATTTCATTCTTCCAAATGTTTTTGATATCACCAAAATCCATCATTAACCCTCTAGCATCCACATAGCCGCTAATTCCAAAGATGACTTTATAGGTATGGCCATGCAGGTTCTTGCATTTCCCTTCATAGCAGTGTAAATGGTGGGCAGCATCAAAGGTAAATTCTTTACTCACCAACACACGCTTTGAATGATATTTTAGTTCCTTGCGCTGAATGTCTTCATCTATTTTCTGCAGTTTATCAACAATTCTAAATCCGTACATTTTTCGTCCTCCCGCCTAGGAAGTCATTCAGTCCCCGCTTTCTTAACACACATGCAGGACATTCACCGCAGCCGTCAGAAATCACGCCATTGTAGCAGGTTAGTGTTTTTTCGCGTACAAATTCGAACGCATTTAATTCATCTGCAAGTTCCCACGTTTCAGCTTTATTAAGCCACATTAATGGTGTGTGGATTACAAAGTCATCATCCATGGAAAGATTCAACGTTACATTAAGCGATTTGATAAATACATCGCGGCAATCTGGGTAGCCGCTGAAATCTGTTTCACAAACTCCTGTTACTAAATGCTTAGCACCTACCTGACGGGCTACTATTCCGGCAAATGTTAGGAATAGCAGGTTACGTCCAGGGACAAATGTTGAAGGAAGTTCACCCTCTTCGCCATCACTCACTTCAATATCGGACCGTGTCAGCGCATTGGGTGCCAGCTGATTTAATAAAGACATATCGAGTATATGGTGTCTTACACCTAATTCATTGGCTATATTTTTGGCACATTCAATTTCTAAACTATGCCGTTGATTGTAATCAAATGTGACTGCTTCCACCTCTTTAAATTGTTGTAACGCCCAAAATAAACAAGTAGTGCTGTCCTGCCCGCCGCTAAATACGACAATGGCCTTTTCATCTTTTAACATGTTTAAGGAAACTCCTTCCAAAATAGAAAAAGCAGTACCCCAAGATAGAAGTACTGCTTCATCTTAGTTTTTTTAACGAGGGGTGCTAGAACCTCTATTCATTTTATGTTTGTATGATACCATAAAAAAAATGAAAATTGGAACCTAAAATTTTTATTTGACGTTTTTGCCCATGTCCTTTATCATATGGAGAAGATAATACCCGTACTTACACGGGAGAGGTTCATAGCTGTTACCCTCTATAAAAAACTATGGATACATGACTTTATGCCATGTCCATAACTGGACATGGCTTTTTGTTTCTATCAAATTAGTTGTTATAGAATGATTGCTTGGGCTCTCTGGAATAAACATTTACTGGAGGTTTTTTTATGTCAGGCCGCAGCCACGAAGAAGGATTAAAAGATTTAACACTACTAGGAAATCAAAATACACAATACTCATTTGAATATGCTCCAGAGGTTTTGGAGTCAGTCGATAATCTTCACCCTGAACGTGATTATTTCGTAAAATTTAATTGCCCGGAATTTACTAGTCTTTGCCCGCTTACTCATCAGCCCGATTTTGCAACGATGTATATTTCATATATCCCGAATAAAAAAATAGTAGAGAGCAAATCTCTAAAACTCTATTTGTTCAGCTTTAGAAATCATGGTGATTTCCACGAGGACTGTGTAAATATTATCATGAACGATCTTATTAAGCTGCTAGACCCCCGTTACATTGAAGTCTGGGGTAAATTCACACCGCGCGGCGGCATCTCTATTGACCCATGGTGTAACTACGGTAAACCAGGCACAAAGTTTGAAGAGATGGCAGCCTTTCGTTTGATGAACCATGATCTTTATCCAGAAAAAGTAGATAATCGATAAGACATAAATTGAAAACTATTTTTAATACAAATTAAATAGTCTTGTAAACCTTTAACATTTTCCATGTGATACATTGAGTTTAGTAGTTATTAGACGAATGAGAATGAGTTGATTAGATGTTAAATGTTAAAGAAGTGACAGAACAGCTTAGAGCTGAGGGGATTACGGATAGTGAGCAAGTGGTCATCCGCTGGATTCTCGATGGAAAAATCAAGGCTAGAAGGACGAAGCATCTCAATCTAGATTACTCTATAAATCCTGTTGATCTAGCATCCTTTATCTTAGAAAAGAAGATTGAGAGCAAGACGAAGCAGTTCGGAGTAGATTATCACCAATGGGAAAAAACCTTTCGTGAAAATCAAACCTTCAAAGAGGAGATAGATCAATTAAGAGCCTCATTAAGGATTGAACAAGCAAAAAATAGATCACTCAAAAGAATGCTGAAAGCTGAGTATGAACTCTCAGAATCGCCGCCGCCACTGACTCTAACCACGATATTAGGCTTAGAGGCTGATAGTGATAGTGAGGTGATTAAGAAGGAGTATAAAAAGATATTAAAAGCGCTTCATCCGGATCGAGGCGGAGATGATCGACTTTTTAAAGTGTTTTATGATCACTACACAAATATTAAGGATTCAGCCAAAAGCTGAATCCTTTTTTACATGAATACCACTTTTCGTTTTTATCCTTGATATGAGCTTCATGAACCCTTTATGAGGACCACTTTTTCATTTTTATCATTAATTTGAGCCTCATGAACGCTTTATGAGGTCCATTATTTCATTATTATCCTTGATTTGAGTTTCATGAAAAATAATATTAAAACTCTATAAAACTTGATTTCCTTTTGTTCCGTTGATTGAGTAACTTGCTACTATGTTGGCGCTTAGTGAATGTGATACGGAGCAGTATTTGTCTTTTGATAGTTGGATGGCTCGGATTACTTTTTCTTCGGGAAGGTCTCCTTCTACGGAGTAGTGAATATGGAAGTCTGTAAATTTTTTTGGTTCTGTGTCTGCACGAGTCCCCTCAACTTCCATGGTAAATCCAGTTAGTTCTAAGCGCATTTTCTTCAAGATCATGACGATATCGATTCCTGTACATCCTGCAAGAGAATACAGCAGCAGTTCTGTCGGTCTTGGGCCGCTATTTTGTCCGCCGATTTCTTGTGCTGCGTCCATTCTTAATTCATGTCCTGAAGGCGTAGTGCCAGTAAAAGCCATATCCCCTGTCCATTTAATCGTTGATTTCATTGCTATCATCCTTCCTCTATGTATTTCCTTTTTTATTTTACCTTAAAAAAAGGTTTTGAACTCAAAATTGAGCCCAAAACCTTCCTTTATTACTTCACTAATGATAAATCAATTAAGCCTTTGATATCACTGCTTGGAATATATCCAGCTTCTTTGCTGATATCGGCCATTTCCTGAATTACTTTTTCATTGACATCCGTAGTTACAGCTAAACGAGAAAATGCTGCATCCACTTCGTCTTTATTTAACTCTTTACCAGTAAGATCTTTTAAATGCTTAATGACAATTTCCTTACTTTCTTCTGGATTGTCCTGAATGAATTTTACTGATTTTTTGTGAGCGTCAAGATACTTCTGTGAAATGTCTTTGTTTTTCAAGAAGTCAGATCTAGCTGCAACAACAGTATTGGTTGATTCCTTACCCCATGCAAATTCATCCCAGTCTAAAAGGAGTTTACCATTTGCTTGGTTTTCAAGGACATATCCCCAAGGCTCTTGTGTTGCGGCTGCATCTACTTGTTTTTGGATGAAAAGTGATGCAGTGTCAGCAGGCGCTGCAGCAAATAAATCGACTGTACCGCCACTTGTTTTCGCTTTTAAGTCGGCTTCTTTTAATGCTTTACGCAGCATAACATCCTGTGTGCTTCCAATAACCGGAATCGCTACTTTTTTTCCATCTAAATCTTCTAGCTTTTCTACTCCGCTGCCTTCTGCAGCTACTAGAACAGCTCCGCCATTTACCGCTCCTGAGATAAGATGATACTCTTTGTTTTTAACATAGAAGTTAAGTAATGGGCCAGGACCTACTGTACCAACGTCAATGGCCTTCGTTGCCATTGCTTCCATAAATAATCCGCCATTTGCCACTGTTTTGGTTTCAATGGTAACACCCTTACCGAAGGATTCTTCAAAATAACCTTTTTCAAGTGCTACAATCGTTGCAATATGTGTAAGGTTTGGAAAATAACCAATCTTAACAGTCTTAACTTCTCCACCGTCGCCTTTACCCTCGTTGGAGGATTGGGCACATCCACTTAAAAGTGCCATAAATAATATCGTGATCAAAACATACAGCATAGATTTTTTCAACATTTTTTTCTCTCCTGGCTACATAAGTATTTTATTAAGCTCTTTTTCTAATACCCCATTTTACTTCTACATTGCGTTCGAGTCTTGAAAATACAACATTATCGACTATAGTTCCAATAATCGCAATAATAATCATGACAGAAATAACTAAATCCATTTGACCGAGTGAACGTCCCATTTCAAGAAGTTGTCCAAGGCCGCCCCCGCCGCCGAGGAGTTCTCCTGCCATTAAGGCACGCCATGAGAATGCCCAAGCAATCCGCAGCCCTGAAATAATTTGCGGTACAGATGCAGGGAGAATCACAGTCCGTAAGAAATGAATACCACTTGAACCATATACCTTCGCAACACGCTGATAAAGCTGAGGTACATTCTTGAATCCGCTTGTTGCGTTCACCGTCATCGTCCACGTGGCACCAATTGTAACAATAAATAGAATCGAAAAGTCATTTAAACCAAACCAAATGATCGCTAGCGGAAACCAAACAATACTTGGAATCGACTGAAGTGCTGTTACCACAAAACCGAGTGTATCTTCGATCAGTTTATATCGCCAGATGAAGTACCCTAATATTAATCCCACAACGATTGCAATCGTAAACCCGAGGAGGATACGTCCCATACTTTTTCCAATGGCCAAAGTAATTTGACCACTGATTAAGCCGTTAAAAAGTGTGTCGAGTACCTGAGTCAGGCTGGGGAACATAAAATCTGGGAGGCTGGAAAATCTAGATGTGACTTCCCATATCACCGCTATCGCCGCGATGAAGATGATCCGTCTTAAAGCTGTAGTCATCACCCATTTCCTCCTTCAATACTTTTTCGATTTCTTCCTGTAAAATAGACAAAATTCTTTGTTCCGTATTTAACGTTACACTGTCTGGTGTAACCCCATCCTTCATGGTTGGAACAGGTATAATTTCTTTAATCCTTCCAGGACGTGTAGCAAAAACAACCACTTCTTCTGAAAGAAGAACCGCTTCTCTAATATTGTGAGTAATGAAGAAGATGGTAACTTTTGTCTTTCTCCAAATATCCAGCAGTTCCTTATGGAGCACCATTCTTGTTTGTTCATCTAATGCTGAAAATGGCTCATCCATTAACAGGATGTCAGGCTCCATGACTAACGCTCTAGCGATGGAAACCCTTTGCTTCATTCCGCCCGATAATTCGTGAGGATAGGAGTTCGCATGCTTACTCAGGTGAACCATTTTTAAAACATCCAGCGCCTTTGCTTTCGCCTCTTCTTTTGGCATTTTTTTCAGAATCAGCCCGTAAGTTACATTTTCTAAAACTGTCAGCCATGGAAACAGACCTGCTTCCTGGAAGACTACTACTCGTTCTGGACCTGGTTTTGATACCAATTCTCCATCGACCCGAATTTCTCCGCTATCGGCTTTGTCAAGACCTGCAACAAGGTAAAGCAAAGTAGACTTCCCACACCCTGATGGTCCAACAATGGAGACAAAGCTCCCTTTTTTAACATTCAAATTTATTCCATCGAGAACTTTTACGTTTTCTTTTCTATCATTTACAAAACTTTTTTGTATTCCATCTATTGTCAAATACATGTATGTCTCACCTCTTTTTTAATACCAAGTAAAACTATTGGTTTTATTATATTATAATCTTAAAGTAAGTCAACTACTATTCTTTTATTCTGCTAAATTTTCTAAGAATTTTTCTATTAACTGAATTTTCTTAAATATTTTTCTACATTTCATAAACAAGAATGATGGATTCCCGTCGTTATTTGCGAGAAGATACCTATTTCTAATAGAATCTGGTGATTCATGTAGATAAGTTTTTTATAGTCTAAGCAGGAGAAACCCACCTTTTTCTAAAACTATTAAAGTAGACGAAAAACAAGTCTATTGAATAAGTTGAAAGGTGGTCATTGCTATGAGTCAAGATATTACCCTACAACAAATTGCTGAAGGAGTACCAAAGACACTTTTATATGCATCTGATAGAGACATTGAAGGATTCCAAAAAATCATCGAAGAAACGATAAAACTAAGAGAAGCACATAGAAACCTGCAGAAAATGGTAAAAAGCTTCTCTACCTCTACGATCCAGCGTACCTAAGAAAATCTTCAAAAAAAAAGACCCATCTTGGACAAATGGGTGGGTCTGAATATACCTTTATTAGAATACATATAACTTAGAAGAATCTATTACTCTTGTAAGGAAGTAATAGTTTGTACGGTCTTGCTAATAATTTTTGCAAGTTCTGAATAAAGGTTAAAAGTTCTTCTTGAAATGAAGGTAATTTAGACCGTCCTTGCATTGCCGTTAATCTTCTATAGTCATTGAGCAATCTGTCTAGTTCCTGGCTGCATACGACTGTTTCTTTACTAGACAGTCCTTTTGTCATACCAATTTTAATCATCTCAGCTCTTTTCTCGCTTATTGCCTCTTCTAAATCTACTATCCTCATTACAAAATACACCTCTGAAATAAATAAATTACTTAGATGCGTTAATCTTTTAATGTCATGAAATGAATTATAGCATTTTTTTAAATCTATTAAATCGTTTCGATAAAACAAGTGAAAAAGTGACAAAACTAGACGTAGTTTGAAAATTCAGAAAAGCACTCATTAAAAAAAGAGACAGGAAATCTGTCTCTTTTTTAGTATTAATCATGAAAATTTGTACCGTCTGTCGTAGCTTTGATGATACCTGCGCGAATAACAAAATCACCAAAGTGCTCGTCTTGCTCTCGTTCTTTTGCGTAACGCGAAAGAATGACACGCAGTTCGCTCAAGATTTCTTCTTCACCGATATTTTCTCGATACATTTTGTTGAGTCGGCTGCCGTCAAAAGCCGCACCTAAATACATATTATACTTCCCTACTGCTTTACCCATAAAAGCAATTTCTCCAAGTCCAGGTCGTGCGCATCCGTTTGGACAGCCAGTCATCCGGATGGTAATTTCTTTATCCTTTAGACCATTTTCATCGAGAATATCCTCTATTTTATCGATCAGTTTAGGTAAGTATCTCTCAGCCTCTGCCATGGCTAACCCACAGGTTGGGAGTGCCACACATGCCATAGAGCTGCGGCGGAGTGCAGAATAATGACTGCCATCCGTCAACCCATATTCTTCAATTAATTCATTAATCTGCTTCTTCTTCTGGCTTGAAACATTCGCTATTATTACATTCTGATTTGCAGTTAAACGGAATTCGCCTTTATGGATTTTCGCAATTTCTTTCAAAGCAGTCTTCAGCTTATATCCGTCAAAATCCGCAACACGGCCATTTTGGATATAAAGAGTGTAATGCCATTTACCTTGAACACCTTTTACCCAGCCATATCGATCACTATTATCATCAAAATGATAGTGTCTTGCTTCACCTAGATTATAGCCAAGTCGATTTTCTAGTTCTTCCTTGACGGTTTCAAGCCCTAGGCGATCAACTGTGTACTTGAATCGTGCATTTTTTCGCTCAGAACGGTTACCGTAGTCGCGCTGAATGGTAATGATTTTTTCTGCTACATCTTGAACTTGATCAGGTGTACAGAAGCCAATAACCTTGGCTAATTGCGGGTATGTCTCCTTATCACCATGTGAACTGCCCATACCGCCGCCAATTGCAACGTTAAATCCGACAAGCTTGCCTTCTTCAACAATGGCAATCAACCCAAGATCCTGTGAAAAGACATCGATATCATTTGCTGGCGGAACTGCTATACCAATTTTGAATTTACGCGGCAGATAGAGTGGTCCATACATCGGTTCAACATCTTCTACTTCAGGAGTACTTGCCACCTTTTCTTCATCAAGCCAAACTTCATGATAGGCTCTTGTACGTGGCAGTAAGTAATTACTCAATTGTTTTGCCCATTCATATACTTCCATATGAATCTCTGATTGATATGGATTCGATGTACACAATACATTACGATTTACATCCCCGCATGCAGCGATTGTATCCAGAAGCGTCGAATGAATTTCCTGTATCGTGTTTTTCATATTCCATTTTAGAATTCCATGCATTTGAAATGTCTGACGTGTAGTCAGTTTTAACGTACCGTTGCCGTTTTTATCAGCTAACTCATCCATTACTAACCATTGGGATGGTGTCGCTACACCCCCAGGCAATCGGACACGAAGCATGAACTGATAAGCAGGCTCTAATTTTTGCTTTTGACGCTCATTCCGGAGGTCACGGTCATCCTGCAAATAACTGCCATGGTGCTTCATTAAGCGGTTATCATCATCTGGAATCCCTGCACTCATTCGGTCTAGCATGACTTCCTTCAATGTACCGCGTAGAAAATTACTCTCTTTTTTTATACGCTCGACATCGCTTGGTGCGCCCTCCGGTGCTGTTAATTTTTGCTTCACCATTTATGAAAAATCTCCTTCCAGTACTATATCAATACACATCGCGTTGGTATCGTTTTTGCTGCTGCATATCTGCCAAGTAAGCTTCTGCCTCTTCTCGGCTTAAGCTGCCTTCATTTTCAATAATGTCAATAAGTGTTTGATGAACATCATGTGCCATATGCTTCTCATCACCGCAAATGTAAATGTGAGCCCCTTCTTGAAGCCATTGGAACAATTCTTTGCTTTGTTCAAGCATACGGTGCTGAACATAAACTTTTTCAGCTGTATCACGTGAAAAAGCAACATCCATTCTAGTTAGCACACCGTCTTTCAACCATTTTTGCCATTCTGTTTGATAAAGGAAATCTGTCACGAAATGCTGGTCTCCAAAAAACATCCAAGATTTACCTTCTGCCCCAATTTCTTCACGCTCTTGCATAAAAGAGCGGAATGGTGCTGCACCTGTTCCAGGGCCAACCATAATGATTGGTGTTTCAGGATTCTCAGGAAGTTTAAAGTTTTCATTGTGTTGAATGTAGACTGGTACAGTGTCTCCCGGCTGTAATCTCTCTGCTGTAAAAATAGAGCAGACACCTTTCCGGTCACGCCCATGCGCTTGGTAACGGACAGCACCTATTGTTAAATGTACTTCCTCTGGGTTTGCAGTTAAGCTGCTTGCAATCGAGTATAAGCGTGCAGGCATTTTTCTAAGTAATTCAACAAATTCTTGTGGAGAGCTGTTCACTGGTCCAAAGTCGCGAATCACATCAAGCAAATCATGTCCTTCAAGATAGGACTTTACTTTATTACTGTCATTAACAAGTTCTTGTAAGGCGCTATTTCCAGTAAGCTTTGCCACTTTCTCAAGAAGTGGTTTTGTTAATGTCGTAATTTCATAGTACGTAGAAAAGGAATCTTTAAGAGAACGAACTTCACCCTGCTTGTTAATTGTCACGCTTTCTTCTGGATTCCATTTCAACTCACCAAGAAGCTGGTTAACCAGTTCCGGATCATTTTCCGGATAAATCCCAAGACTATCACCTGGCTGGAAGCTCAAACCAGATCCTTCAAGCGATAGTTCGAGATGTCTTGTTTCTTTATTCGATCCTCGACCGTTTAGGTTAAGATTTTCAAGTACTTCTGCCCTAAACGGGTTGGTTCTAGAGTAGGTTGATTCTACCGTTTGCGCAGATATTCCTTGAGTTTGCAAAGGAATTCCACCCTTTGCTTCCCCTAGGCTGCTAATCACACCTTCAAGCCATTCTGCTGCTGGTTCATCATAATCCAGATCACAGTCAAAACGTGGATAAAGACGGGTGCCGCCTAGTTCTTCTAAACGAGCATCAAACTGTTTTCCTGTTTGACAGAAGAATTCATATGAACTATCTCCAAGAGATAAGACCGAAAAGTTTAAGTCCCCAAGCTTTGGTGCCCGCTTGCCATGGAGAAACTCATGGAATGTAAGAGCATTATCCGGTGGATCACCTTCACCGTGTGTACTTACGATAATAAGTAGGTTTTTTACCTTTTTAAGATTATTTGGCTTAAAATCACTCATGGCGGAAACAGTTACTTGGAACCCTTTCCCCTCAAGCGTTGTTTTAGATTTATTGGCTAAGCCCTTCGCATTACCTGTTTGTGAACCGTAAAGGATGGTCACTTCTTTTGAGGATGTCCCCTCTATGCTTCCTTGCTGACTTGGTACTCCTAGGACAGAAGCCAATGGTGCAGAAGCTGCACCCGCAAGATATCCACTCAACCAAAGTTTTTGAGATTCGGTAAAAGTAGGTAAAAGACGATTTAGGAGTTCCGCCTGCTCCTGATTAAACGGACTGTTCATTACCTGAAGTTGCAACGTTATCCACCTCACTATGGAATATAAACTTTATCATACAGTATTTTTGTAGAGGCTGTAATAAATAAATTGGTCTACTTGATGACCCAGTTCTCTTTTTTAAGTAGTTAGAGTTACCAAAGTTTTTTTGGCAACTCGTTTTAGGAAAAATAGAAAGTCTGCATTGAGCCGTTTCCCTTTTCATAACGGGCTTCGGTCAACTCCGACATCCTACTCACACAGAGCACGTTCAATTACGATATCTTCGATCACATTGTGGTTGCTTAAAGCTGGGGTACAAAGAATCCTTTGACCTTCTTTTTGGCGGATACGAACAATTTTGTTTAATTCCGCAAGAAGGAGTCCAGAAAATAGCATATAAGGTACCACGATTACCCGACCTAAAGCTCCTTCTGATATATACTCCAATCCCGCACTCAACCTCGGCTCAGTTGCAGCAAAATAGCAAACGGACACCTTTTCAGGTCCTAGCCGCCTCCCGATGCCATCCGCAATCCTGCCAAAGTTGACGTGAACATCACGGTCACTGCTGCCTACACCGACGATCAATAACCTGTCTGAGGGGATCACTTCCCCTGCTGAATCCTTAATTAACTCAGCGACTGCATCCAATATGACTTCCTGTACACCGAATGGATTCTTTATTTTTACCGGAATAGTAGGATATTTGGCAATCAAGGAAGACAAGGCTTCAGGAATATCACGCTTAACGTGTCCTGCTGCCAAAAGAAACAGGGGGACTACATCAATTTCTTTTGCACCTTGCTCCACACACTTTTCAAAGCCTTCTTCAATCAGCGGCTCTGTGAGTTCTAAGAAACTCAGCTCCTGAATAGGAACGTCAATTCGTGCCTTTACCTTGTCTATAAAGGCCCTAATCTCGACAGCACCTTTTTTCGAACGAGTACCATGACCGATATAAAGAATTGCTTTCATATAAGGTGCTCCCTTCTGCTATTACCGGTTGGCTGCTGGAATATTAGGAATAATTTCTTCTTGGAACCAATTCAATTTATTGTGCAGGTTCACTACCTCTCCAATCACTATCATACTTGGATTGGTAATCTGCTCTTTCTTAACGACTTCTTCAATGGTTTCAAGTGTCCCTGTTACTGTCCTTTGGTCACTTAATGTCCCCCAATGAATTAAGGCAATCGGAGTCTGCGGGGATTTCCCGTTAGCTATCAATTGCTTCGTAATAGTAGAAAGATAGGATATCCCCATATACACACAAATCGTATCTACGCCCTTTGCTAAGTGTGCCCACTGGTGTTCTGCACAGGCATCACCGGCCTGATGTCCGGTTATAAACGCAAAGCTTTTACTCAGGGTTCGATGAGTAACAGGAATTCCGGCATAAGCGGAGGCTGCGATTCCAGCAGTAATGCCAGGAACAATTTCAAAAGGTACATTATGCTTCGCGCATTCCTCTGCTTCTTCACCGCCGCGGCCGAAAACAAAAGGATCTCCACCTTTTAACCGGACCACGTTATATCCCTTTTTGGCGTATTTCACTAGAAAATGATTAATGGTTTCCTGCTTCATTGTATGATAATGTGGAAGCTTGCCGCAATAGACAAGTTGGGCTCCCTCTTTCGCATTCTCCAAAAGTTCAGGATTTACCAGCCGATCATAGAGGATGACATCAGCTTGCTTGAGGCAGCGTAACCCTTTTACTGTAATTAAATCTGGATCTCCGGGACCCGCACCTACTAAATAAACCTTGCCAACCATTGATCAACCATCCTTTCTTATCAACTCATGTTAGAGAATGTTCTTTTCTTGAAGATAACTTAAAATCTGATTCACTGCCTCTTCCACTGTTAAAAGGTCCGAACGAACTGTAATTTCTGGAAACTCAGGTGCTTCATAAGGAGAATCAATCCCCGTAAAATCCTTTATTTCACCACGTCGAGCCTTTGCATATAGCTGCTTCGGATCACGTTTTTCACATTCCTCAATCGGACAGTCTACAAAAACTTCAATAAACTCGCCATCTTCAAATATTTCTCGAACCTGGTCGCGATCGGAACGGAATGGTGAGATAAATGCTGTCGTTACCACTGCACCGCTGTCTACAAACAACTTGGCAACTTCTCCAATTCTTCTAATATTCTCTGTTCGATCATGGTCAGAAAAGCCAAGATCCTTGTTTAAGCCATGGCGGATATTATCACCATCAAGAACATATTCATTTATTCCCTGTCGGTACAAAGCGCTTGATACCGCATTAGCTATCGTGGATTTTCCAGAACCAGAAAGTCCTGTAAACCATAGCACACAGCTTCCATGACCATTTTGAACGTGACGGTCGGATTTTGAAACGGTACTAGCATGCCAAGTAATATTCGTTGCTTTTGTCATTTGTTTCTCCTCCTTAGACCGTTGTCTCTTCTTTCATTCCTTCAATCAACACTTCGACAACCTCTTTACGGCTGAATGTGGATGGAGGAAGCTGTCCTGCACGAAGCAATTCTCTTACTTTTGTTCCAGAAAGGATCACACGATCTTCATTAGCGTGCGGGCAAGTTTTATCTGAAGCCATTCCTTCACACTTTGTGCAATAGAAGCTGTGTTCAAAGAATAATGGTTTAATGCCAAGCTCCCCTTCAGGGAATTCACTAAAAATTAACTGAGCGTCGTACGTACCATAATAATTACCTACACCTGCATGGTCACGTCCGACAATAAAATGTGTGCAGCCAAAGTTTTTACGGGCAATCGCATGGAAGATTGCTTCTCTTGGACCTGCATAGCGCATTGCCGCTGGGTAAACACCTAGCTGGACACGTTCTGCCGGGTAGTAGTTTTCAAGAAGAACACGATAGCTTTTTAGGCGAACATCAGCTGGGATGTCGTCAGACTTTGTTTCCCCAACAAGCGGGTTCACGAAAAGTCCATCAACTGTTTCAAGTGCTGCTTTTTGAATGTATTCATGAGCGCGGTGAATTGGATTTCTTGTTTGGAAGCCAACAACCGTTTTCCAGCCTTTTTCTTCAAACAATGCACGCGTTTCCTTTGGCTCAAACCAAACATCACCAAAGATTCCTTTTTCCGGCTTCTTTACTAACACTACGTCCCCAGCCACATAGACAGGTCCTCTTTCATACAGACGCTTAACGCCTGGGTGCGCTGTTTCAAGGGTTCTATATACCTCAACCGCTTCTTTATCTAAATTCGGTTCGTACCATTCTGAAACGGTAATCACACCATAAACCTCTTTATTGTATACAAGCTTAATTTTCTCCCCAACTTCTAGTGTTGCAGCAGTTTCATAGGAAACAGGAAGTGTTACGGGAATGGACCAAATCGTATTGTCTGCAAGACGCATATTCTCCACGACATTTTCATAATCAGCTTTCCCAAGGAAACCGGTTAGCGGACTGAATAACCCAACACCGATTAACTCTAGATCACTTAAGGCAATCGCGTCGATTTCAAGTTCTTTTACAATGGATGTTACATCATAGGCTGGATCAAATGCTTGGATTAGTTTACCTCCATGAGGTGCTGGTAAAAATGACAACAGAATCAAACCTTTCTTCATTTAAGTTATGTTTTATTATTAAACTCTTCAAAAAAAGAGAGTTAAATCAATGAATCTATCAAGCTACTTTTCTGCAGCTTCTGTAACGGGATGGTTAGTTTTTTTCATAAGTGACATTACACCAAATACAGAGATTAAAACACCTGCCATCGCTACAATTGGATAGAAATTATGTTCAATTAGCAGCTGGATAAGAGTATAGGAAAGAACCATTGATAAGACTGGTGAAACGATCCAAACCGTGAGAAGCTGAACAACGATCCCTTTTTTTAATACTGACTTGCCATGCTTAGCAAAGCCGATGCCAATAATTGAGGATGTCGTAATTTGAGTCAGCGGGACCGGAATCCCGAATACAGAAGCTGCGGTGACAATGGCTGCTCCTGTTCCAGAGATTACACATCCCTCCTCCAAACGGAGAGTGGTAATTTTCTTCCCATTCGTTTCAAGAACACGGTGTCCTAAGAGGATGGCACCTAATGCAACGCACAGCCCGCCCCAGAAAATCCCGGAACTTGTCGACATAATGTCAGCCCCGACTAACGGACCTACCGCATTTGCCACATTGTTCATCCCAGCCGAAAATGCTTCAAATAATCCCATACATACAACAAGAACAGAAAGGATAGGAGTAGCTTTAGGTGCACCCATCCAGCGTTTCAGAGTTTTAATTTTTAAAAGATTCGCAGCTAGGATGGCAATTAAGAATGCCACAACAGGAGTTAAGAGCCAAAAGGCCATAATCCATGCTAAACTGCCAACAAATACTGATTGATAGACAATTCCAGCACCCACTACCGATCCTACAGCTACTTCACTTGTTGATAGTGGGATCCCGAAAATATTCGCTAAAAATAACGCCAGCGCAGCAGAAGCTAAAACAATAAGCGCAATCGGTACAGTAAAGGTACTGCTCGGCACAATCCCGCTTCCAATGGTTTTCACCACTTCCCCGCCGCCAAGCCAAGCCCCAAAAAACACGGTAATACCGCATAATATTAAGGCCAGTCTTTTATTTACTACCCCAGCTCCGTAAGAAATCCCCATCGAAGCTGCTGCACCACTAGCACCGATATTGACTGCAAAAAATAACCCTATCGTAACTGCTATAATTGTGAGCAAACTAAAAGCCCCCTTTTAGGATGTGTGTAAGCCACACTCCGTCTTGCCGCTTCCCACCCAGCGTCCCGCACGTGAATCTCCATCTGCCGAAACAGGCTGTGTACAAGGAAAACAGCCGATACTTGGGTAGTTTTGATCGTGCAAGGTATTATAAGGGAGGTCTTTTTCCTTGATATAGGCCCAAACTTCGTCCCATGTCCAGTGAATAAGCGGACAGATTTTTATATTTTGAAATTTATCATCCTTATTAAGGAATTCAGTGTTTGCTCTTGTCGGTGATTGTTCGCGGCGAAGCCCTGAAATCCATGCTTGTTTAGCTGTCAGCGTTTCCCTTAATGGAATTACTTTGCGGATATTACAGCATTGGTTAGGCTCTCTTTTCCAAAGTGCTGATCCATACTGCTCACGTTGTTCATCTAATGTCAGCTTTGGCAGTTTTCGTTCAATTTTTAATGAAGGAAAACGCTCTTCAATTTTGTTAATAACCTCATAGGTTTCCGGAAAGTGTAAGCCAGTATCTAAGAAAACAATATGTGCTTCTGGCTTTACTTGCTGTATGAGATCAATTAACACAATGGCTTCTGCACCGAAGCTGGAAGCATAAACAATTTGGTCTTCTGGATAAGAGCTGTAAGCCCACTCAAGAACCGATTTTGCGCCCTTCGTTTTATCCTCGATCGGAAACGTATCGGATAATTGATTCCAGTTTTCATACGTAACACGTGTAGTCATTACTAAAATCCTCCTTTTTCCATCAAAAAAGCCTTCCCCAAAAAGGAAAGGCATCTCACGTTTGTTTAACGCCTTATCTCCCAAAATGGTTTCATTTTGCTGGAATTAGCACCTTGCACAGCAGGTTGCCGGGCTTCATAGGACCAGTCCCTCAGCCTCTCTTGATAAGTATTTGGTATTTGTTGAAATTAATCCTACCATACCAATAGGTTTTATGTAAATGAAAAACACAAAAATTTAGAAAAATTAATTTCGCACTTATTTTTCTCGCCCAAAAATCGAAAAAGCGTCCTAGACTCGATAATGTCTAGAACGCTTGAACTATGCTGTAACATTTTTATTTTGACTTGCTTTCCATTTTTCCAATTGGCGCAGCCCTTTTTGTCCTTTTAGCTGCTCCTTAGCGATTTCAATCCCTTCTCCAATACTGGGAACAACTCCAAAAATGTGATACCTTATTCCAGTGTTAAATATCACTTGGTTATAGTAGGTTTGGAGATATTCAGATTGTTCTCCACTCAGAAGCGCCATCGTAATTTCTGATTGAACACTAGCTGAAAGTTTTATATTTTTATCCAGTTCAGGTGACAACAATCCATATTCCTCTGGGTTAACGATGGTAGATTCCATTTCATTGTCTGTTATTTTAAAAATAAAACTATTGCGGTGTACAGGTAAATCTTCAGATCCTTCCATTCCTTGCACCACATACACATTTTTATAGGAAAGCCCTTTAAAAATAGGAGCGATTTTATTAATCGCTGTTCGATGATAAGCCCCCATCATCAGTGTATCTGCATTTGCCAGGTTTAATAACTTTTCTACTGTATTAAAGAGCGTTCTTACCCCCAGCTCTTTACGAATTTGCCGCAGGTTTCCTAAACTATGGCAAAATTCCTCGGTTGATGCAAAAGCAATGTTTGTATCGACCAATGATTTTGCTAGTACGGGCTTGGGTTGTGAAACATTAACACCTAAATGTAAAAGAATCTCTTTTATCGCTGTTCCATATTTCGGCGGCAGCGAATCACTTCCATGTAAAAAAACGGGAAGCCCGTATTCTGCCATCAAAATAGCCGTAGGAATGCTCCCTGTAAAAGAATTTCTTCCATTATAAGGACTGGCTAGGTCAATGATTAACTGCTGGGTTGGTGCTATTTTTTCACTGTTATCCCCAAAGGCATGGACAAACGCAAGCAGTTCTTCAGGCGACTCCGTTTTCAAACGCAGTGCTATTAGATAAGCAGCTATTTGAGCCTCTGTCGCGTTCCCATTTATGATTGAGTGTGCGACTTCTATTGTTTGTTGATAATCTAAGTCTTTAGACCCTCTTTTTCCTCTTGCTACTTCTTTAAGCCATTGTTGCATAACTTTCCGCCTTCTCTCCTTCTTCTAGTAATCTTATTTTATCACGGAAGGTGACGACTTCTCCAACAACGATCATGGCAGGATTTTGAATTTCTTCATTCATTACTATTCCTACAATAGAACTCAACGTTCCTGTTACCGTCCGCTGTTCACTTGTTGTCCCTTGCTGTATGATGGCAACAGGAGTATCTGCTTTTTTACCATGCTTCATTAATTCCTCACAAATATATGGAAGATTGGTCATTCCCATGTAGATCGCCAGTGTATCAACAGCTGTTGCTAGACTCTTCCAGTTGATGTCGGTAGGTTTCCCCTTTGGCTTGTGACCCGTTACGATTGCAAAAGAGCTTCCTAATTCACGATGAGTGATGGGAATTCCCGCATAAGCAGGTGCGGCTACTCCTGCTGTAATTCCTGGAACTACTTCTACTGGTAGACCGTTTTCTACTAGAGCTTCTACTTCCTCCGCCCCGCGTCCAAATACGAACGGGTCTCCTCCTTTTAATCGAACAACATTTTTCCCCTGTTTCGTGTATTTGACTAAAAGATGATTAATGGTTTCTTGCTGCAGTGTGTGGTAATTCGGTTTTTTACCACAATAAATTAGATGACATTCCCGTTTCGCTTCCTTTAAAAGCTCTGGATTAACCAAACGATCATAAAGAATTACATCTGCCATCTGAATACATCTTAACGCTTTAACGGTTATTAAATCAGGGTCACCAGGACCTGCTCCTACGATATACGTCTTGCCCATAATTATCCCTCCCATTTAACGTTGTGTACTCGGTATCGCCGCCTTTGTTTGCGGCAGGTCTAGCGTGATTTTAGCTTCTGGCTTTTTATGAGTATAATAGAGTGCCAATCCTGTAAACAGAACACCGCTGATTAAATTCCCAATTAATACGGGGATTTGATTCCATACCCACCAATCGGTGATTGTGACATCTGCACCCAATATCATGCCAGCTGGGATGACAAACATGTTCACCACGGCGTGCTCAAAGCCTTGAGCAAAAAAGATTAATATTGGGAGCCACATGGCAACGATTTTTCCGATAACAGACTTTGTCGTCATCGCCATTACAGCACCAAGTGTCACCATCCAATTACAGAGCATCGCTTTTACAAATACGACGAGTAAACCTTCTGAACCATGACTTTTATACCCTAGCGTTTTGGCTTCCGCCACCGCAAGAATCTTTGCTGCAACTGCATGATCGGTGACCTGTCCGAGCTGAGTGACAGCAATGATATATAGCATGGCATAAATAACAGCTCCAAGCACATGACCAATAATGACCCAAAACCAATTCTTCAACATTTGTGAAGCTTTGGCTTTTTTCGCCATCACCGCAACAGGAATGAGAGCAAAACTTCCTGTAACCAATTCCAACCCAAGGAGGATAATTATCACAAATGCGGCTGGAAAAAGCAGAGCACCCACTATTCCAAGTCCTGTCTGAACCTCAGCTGTATATGCTAATGTCGTCCCAAATCCGAGCAACGCACCGCCTAAACATCCTCGAATTAGCAAATCCTTAACAGGTAATTTCGCCTTCACTTCTCCTGCCTGAATCATACTTTCCACAACTTGATTTGGACTTACAATCGTCACCACTTCACTCCCTTAATTATTAGATTTAGATTTTCGCCAAAATGAACTTCTCATAGTGACCCAAACCACTTACTCTCTTTCGGTTCGGTCACTATGAACCTCCTATAGTTACCCAAACCCTTCACATACTTCAAGTTCGGTCACTATAAACCTCCTATAGTTACCCAAACCCTTCACATACTTCAAGTTCGGTCACTAAAGACCACTTATAGTGACCCAAACTACTTTCTCTCTATCAGTTCGGTCACTATAAACCTCCTAAACTCCTATTGCCAATGGCGTTGACCTATTTTCTAACCTATCTATTCCCTGATCAAAATATAAACTTGGTCTCCTTTGACTTCAACCGGATAGGACTGAACACATCCTACATCCGGCGCTTGGACTTTGCCATCCTTTACGCTGATTTTCCAATCGTGCATCGGACAAAATACATATTCACCGCTTAGTATTCCCTCTGCGAGTACGCCGCCTTTATGGGGACAACGGTTTTCAATAGCTCGGATATCGCCTTTTTCCGTTTTAAAAACTGCGATTTCCTTATTGCCGACGATGACTGTTTTTCCCAACTTTTGTGGTAATTCTGCTACTTCCCCGATGAAGACGCTACGTATTGTTTTTTCCATAAGATCCACTCCCCCCATTATTTCGTTTCTACTGGAATCTTTACATTTTGATATAAGTCTCTTAAAAGGTTTTTATTATTAATTGCTTCTTTCCATGGATCTTGAACCACAGACAGTGCCTCTTCGATTCGATGATTGTATTCCGTCACCATTAATTCATCCGATAATACCTCTCTAATATGGTCGATCCCTAAGCGCTCCACCCAAGCAGAGGTTCTCTCTAAATATTTAGCTGTTTCACGATAATATTGGAGGAATGCTCCAATCATCTCGACCAACTCATCTCCAGATTTAAACTTGAATAATAGATCCGCTTCACGGAGATGGGTCCCGCCGTTGCCACCGACATACATTTCCCAAGCACCCTCGACACCGACCACTCCTACATCCTTAATTCCACTTTCTGCGCAGTTACGCGGACAGGCAGACACAGCCATTTTCACTTTATGAGGAGTGTTTAAGCCTTCAAACTTCCTTTCTAATCGGATTCCCATTCCAATTGAATCCTGCGTTCCAAATCGGCAGTAATTTTCACCTACACAGGTTTTAACTGTGCGAAGTCCTTTTGAATAGGCTGATCCCGATGGCATATCAAGCTCTGCCCAAATCTTTGGCAGGTCTTCCTTATACACGCCAAGTAAATCGATTCGTTGACCACCGGTAACCTTAATCATGCCAACCTTATATTTATCCGCGACATCTGCAATTTTCCGTAAATCTTCTGAGGTTGTAACGCCGCCATACATTCTTGGAACAACGGAATAGGTACCGTCTTTTTGGATATTGGCATGCATTCTTTCATTCACATACCTGGCTTCTCGCTCATCCTGGTATTTCAATGGATTAACCATTCCTAAGTAATAATTTAAAGCTGGTTTACATTTAGAACAGCCATCTGTTTTCCACTCCAGTACGTTCATTACCTCGCGAATATGTGTCAGCCCTTTATCACGAATTTCTGCCAATACCTCTTCTCTTGACAATGTTGTACAGCTGCAGATTGCTTCCTTTTGATCTGCCTGATATTGGTCACCAAGTGTACAGGCAAGTAAATCAGAAACTAGTGATTTACAGCCTCCGCAGGAACGGGAGGCGTTCGTACAGCCTTTTACCTGGTCAACTGTCGTTAATCCATTTGCTTTAATGGCCTCTACAATACTTCCTTTTGTTACACCATTACAGCCGCAAATAAGTTCTTCATCCGCCATGCTGGCAACTAAATTTACCTCAGAATTAACACACTGAGATGACTCTAAATATTCCTCAATTAGTGCCCCTTTTTTAATAAAATCAAATAACTTATTTCCATCCTTCGTATCACCGAACAGCACAGCGCCTGCAATCTTTCCGTTTTCAATTAGTACTTTTTTATAAACACCATTCCAATCGTCGTACATTTTATATACTTTTGTTCCTTCATCCTCATTTATTTTTCCTGCTGAGAAAACATCGACACCTGATACCTTTAATTGAGTCGATAATACAGAACCTTGGTAGCCTTTATCCTGTATCCCGCAAAGTCTTTTCGCTAATACTTGTCCTTGCTGATATAGTGGTGCCACTAATCCATAGGCAATACCGCGGTGCTCGGCACATTCCCCTACCGCAAACACATTCGGGATTTCTGTTTCTAAATAATCATTTACGATGATTCCACGGTTAACTGGTATTCCAGCTTCTTGCGCCAACGCGACATTTGGTTTAATCCCAACAGCCATCACAACTAAATCAGCTTTTATTTTGCTGCCATCAGTAAACTTTAATCCTGTTACCTGTTTTCTGCCGGTAATTTCTGCGGTATTTTTTTGTAAAAGAAAGTTCATGCCCTGTTTCTCTAACTCTGCTTGCAGTAACTTTCCTGCCGTTCGGTCTAATTGACGCTCCATTAAGTAATCATAAATATGAATGACATCTACCTCCATCC
Organism: Neobacillus niacini; assembly: GCF_019749295.1. Lineage (GTDB taxonomy): Bacteria > Bacillota > Bacilli > Bacillales > Cytobacillaceae > Neobacillus > Neobacillus niacini_D. The sequence goes on along the minus strand of NZ_JACWFG010000011.1, from coordinate 439,137 downwards.
CGAGGTTAAGGAGCCCTCTTGCTGCTTCTAAGCCCAGTAAACCTCCGCCAATGACCGCCGCTTTCTTAAATCTTTTTGAATATTCAATCATTTCTTCACAGTCTTTTATGTTTCGAAACGCCTTAACCCCTTCCTTATCTGCTCCCGGTAGAGGAAGCATAAAAGGGTTCGAGCCTGTTGCAATAATTAATTGATCATAGGACTCTTTACGTCCTTTATCTGTGCTCACACTTTGTGTTTTTGTGTTAATAGTTATTACACTCTCTCCAGGATAAAACTTAATTTTGTTATCTTCGTACCATTCCCATTCGTTCAACGTGATGTCACTTACCGAAGTACCACCTTGAAGGACCTTAGATAACTGAATTCGATTATAGTTTGGGTATGGCTCTGTGCCAAAAATGGTAATTTCAAAACCATCTGGATTGATTTTCAACACTTCTTCTATGGCTCTAACCCCTGCCATTCCATTTCCAATGAGAACTAGCTTTTGTTTTAACATCTGAACACCTTCCTTGTTTGTATTGAATTATCTGAATTATTTATAACATTATGACAGCTTTAATAACATGAGTTTGGAAGGTTATCTAACACATTATTTCAACACTTTAACTCAATAAAGCTCCTTATATCCCTTATTTCACAATGGTGATAACGGATACATTTAATAATGAAAAATACTACAAAAAAATTGGACTTCAATATTGAAGTCCAAAATAGATTTACCACATGAAACGTGTGTATATAAAATCCGCTGCCATTATTGCAAAGCCAATCGAAATATTGACCCAGCCTAAGAATTTTGAGGCAGTCTTTTCTTTTTTCATGGAAGCATTTCGGTATGCCTTTACATCCGTAAGCAGGATTAATCCCCCTGTCACCCAGCAGATTACGATTACATAATTTAGATATCCGATATACATAAAACGAACCCCTTATTTTGATTTCATTCCAACTCGGTGTATATGAGAATCAACACTTACATCAAACGTAATGTCCTGATAAATCTCATCCCATTTTTCTTTCGTTTTTACGTGTTTGTCCCAATATCGCGGTAATTTAGCTCGAAAATGTTCTCCAAATCCAAAAATATCAGATTTTGATTTTTGCGTCTTCGCAATTAATTTTTCAATCGATTTTTTTGTACTTTTCGATGCTTCTTTTTCTATTTTTTTCAGAATCGCAGAATCGGAAAGCTCGATACTTGCACTTTCCTTTTCATCAATCTCACTCTCGTACTGTATTTTGACTGACACATGCGGTCTCCCATTTCTAAGGGTGACCTTCGTTCTAGTTTTCCGGCTGACAGCCCTTACCAAAACAGATTCATCTTTGCCAGGAACCGTAATAAATGCACCATACCCACCTCTCCCAACTCCCCGCACGGCCATAAAAATACCAATTTCCAGGGGATTGGTCTTTCCGACCATCTTATCCCCATGAAAATATGCAAGACCATTAAGTTGTATAGTTGTCTTTTCTATTACAGTTAAATATGGCAAGTAAGGTTCCTGACCTTTACTTGAAAAAATGCTCCAAAATAAACCAATGAAACTCGGCGGAAATTTTCCTATTGCCGATAAATTGTCAACCATATCAGCCAAATAAAGAGATGGTACGCGTTCCAGCTCTGGATCTAAATTCATATATTTGGCAGCGGATTCCTTCGATACCACTAATGCTGCCGTTCTTCGAATTTCAGGGTTTCGTCTAAGGAAGTCATTGAACCGAGCAGTTCCATGTCTAGCTATTTCTTCACTCAGGACAATGATTCGTAAATGTCCTAGGAATAATTCATCTGCAACCTCCTGCTGCAAATTAAGCATAGCATCCTGCAGGGTATGGCCGACAACCTCTACAACCAAGACCGGCTTTTCAGATCCCCCTGGTTGCTGCGGTCCGAGCGGTATTCTTCCTGGAATGGCGATTTGCGCCGTTACCTTAATCATTTCTTCATCTGGAATCGGGATTCTTTTTCCTAAATGAGAGATTTCATCTTCCTTCTTTCGCTCTTCTTCGCTGGCCTTGTCAACTCCAAGCGCTAGAACATTCGCTCTCTGTTCGATTTCTTGACTGTCCCAGCAGCCGGATAATAAGGGTATAAGAAAGAATAAGAGGAAAACAACTATTAGCTCATGTTTGTTTTGCCACATTTTCCCCCCTCCTCCAGCTTCTGAGGAAATCTATGATAAGTAGAAAAGCCGGATACATAATGGTAATGAGTAAGCCCGCTCTACCGATATATTGGATAATCTCATACATATGTAATATATTTTGGGGAAGCATCGCCAAAAAAAACACAAAAGGCAAAATAAAATAGGAAAGCATCTTATGATCTTTCAGCTGGAAAAGTTCTTTTAGAGAATGAATGGTAAAGTAGTAGCTTGAGAACAAAGTAGTAAAAACAGCCAATACCCATACTGCTAAAAAGATAATATCCAGCCTTTGCAGAATGTTTCCTGGTACAGCAGTGGTTCTCGCCAGCTCTAAAGTCGGCCAAAAGATTTGTTTAATTTCTTCCGGACCAAAAATAGCCACTGTTGCAATGACAATTAACAGGTATAATCCGCCTGAAATCAAAATTCCCCAAAAACTTGCTTTCAGTGCTTTTTTTGGCGACTTCATGGAAGGGATAATCATGGTGATAATAAATGACCCCTGAAATAAGGCTGAAACCGTAAGCATTCCAGCAGCCATTCCCCGGAGGTCATTACCTAGGAATATTGGACGTAAATATAATAGATTTGCATTCTTTAATGAGAAAGCAACAACAATTAATACAGGTGCTAAAATCATGGGTACATAAAAATTGTGTATATAGGAAAAAACGTTGATATTATTTCTGCAGCTAATAGAAGCCAGTAATAGCATGACAATCACCGTCACTTCTAGCGGTGTTTCTCTTAAAACACCTGTTACAACAACAGCGCCAAATTCGCGGGCAGCCAAGCTGGTTAAGATAAGAAAGAAGGCGATAACAAAAATACTGAAAATTCTGCCCAGCCATTTACCTATAATATCCTGGCTATAGGTAATGATCGTTTTTTGAGGGTGCCGCATCCCTAGATAGGCTAGGATAAAAAGACCAACTGCAGCCAGAAAAATTCCTGTTAAAGTTACAAATGGGGCACTTGTTTCACCCGCACGGACTGCAAATAAAGGTAAAGGCAGGACTCCTACCCCAATAATGGTGCTAATTAAGATCGTCGTCGCTTGAATTGTTGTAATCTCCTTTGGATCCCCCATTTGCTGCATCCTCCCGCTGATCATTTCCGACCTTGTTGTGTTCTAAAACTTTATTATCATTAAGCCCCAGCCTATCATTGTTTGAAGACCGCAGAAATTGAGGTCTTTTTGGCATCCACCACAATGGACTGCGGATAACCACGTCTTTCATCCCTTGACTATCCTCCGGGGAGACAGGTGCCATATAAGGAACACCAAATGATTTTAAGGACAGCATATGATTGAAAATAAAAATGACCCCAATCATTACTCCGTATAGTCCAAAAATCCCAGCTAAAATCATAATAGGAAACCGAAGCATTCTAAGTGCAAAAGCAGCAGTATAGGTTGGTGTTGCAAATGAGCCGATTGTTGTTAAGGCAATAACAACAACCGTAATGGGGCTTGATAACCCCGCTTCAACAGCAGCCTGTCCGATAACCAATACGCCGACGATTGATAATGCGCCCCCTACTTGTTTTGGCAGACGGACGGTTGCTTCTCGTAATATTTCCATCGCAACCTCAATAATTAAAACCTCAATAACGGCGGGATAAGGAACACCTGCCCGGCCGCCGGCAACAGCTACTGCAAATTCTGTCGGCAAGAGCTCGGGATTAAAGGAAATAAGCGATACATATAGGGATGGAAAAATCAGTGAAAACACCAGTGCTAAAATACGGGCCAATCTAACGAAGCTTCCCATTAAAAATCTTGAAGAATAATCCTCTGTTGTTTGGTAGAATTGATTAAAAACAACCGGTACTAGTAAAGAAAAAGGCGACCCATCGACAAGAATGGCCACTCTTCCTTCTAATAGATTGGCAACGGTTTTATCCGGTCGTTCTGTCGATTGAGTCTGGGGAAATGGTGAAAAAGGATTATCTTCAATAAATTGTTCTAGATATCCTACATCTAAGATTGCATCAATATTAATCTCTGAGAGCCTTTTTTCCACTTCCTCGATAACCGTCTCATTTGCGATCCCTTTTAAATAACAAATCGCCACGGTTGATTTGGTCAAACGCCCGATTTTCATGGTTTTCACTTGGAATTCTGGTGTTGGCAGCCGGTATCTTAGCAAAGCTATATTCGTTAAGATACTTTCAATAAAACCTTCCCTCGGGCCTAGGATGACCTGTTCTGTTTCAGGCTGAGCAATCGATCTTTTTTCAATCTTGCGTGTATCAATATGAATCGATTCCTTAATACCATCAATAAAAATAACCGATTCCCCGCGGAGCATCAACTCGATTAACTGATCCATGTTTTCTCCAACCTTAGCCTGACTATGGTAAACAGTTTCAGTTACGATTAGATTAATTAACTCATTTATGGGTTTTTCTTTTCCTTTTATATGCTCAGGGACATACATTAATGGTTTTAAGATATCCTGATTAAGGACATCCTGATTAATTAAACTTGAAAGGCATACACTTGCAGCAGGAAATTGACCAAATATTTTAATTTGCTTTATTTGTAAATCCTCGTTATTACCAAGGAGTTCTTTTACTTCCTTTATTTTCACCATTAAAGAGCTAGAAGTCGGTGTGTCTCCCTTTTCCTCTGCAGCTTTACTCGGAATCAACAACTGTGGTTTTTTAACATTGCGTTTCTTCTTCCGAAATAAGGACACACTTCCACCTCCTGCCTATTAATTTTTACCAATTCCTCAATATTATTCCTCTGTTCCCTTTTCTAAACAAAATAATAAAACAGAAATCCATAGGACTTCTGCTTTATTTCAACCTGACTATAAATGTAAGAACTAAGATGACTATACCGACTAGTGAAATCCCGGCTGCTCCGAATTTGTTTTTATCCTTTATTAAAAAATAGGCATGGAGAAAGCTATAGGCTGCACCAAAAGAGACAACTGCCCAAAATATTAGCCTCATTAATCCTTCACCTTTTCCATTTCAGATTCCTTCAGCTGCTTCCCAAAGCCAATAATATCAACCTGAACATCAATATTTATGTCAGCATACGGGTAATTTTTATTCGTCCAATCCCATTCCTCGTATTCTTTTGTTGTACTGAATAATGGTCTTACAGCTAAAGACCAGTAAAAAGGTTCCGACTTAAATACTTTCTGTGTTTTTTCAACCAGCGCAATCATATTTTTCTCAATTTCCTTTGCAATCCATTTTTTCAAGATCATTTGTTTTTTCATATCACCACCATAATCAACCATACTAGGAACAGATAAAAGTTCAATTTCAAGGGGTACCTTTACATTAATTTTTGGCGGTCCCTTTCTCAATTTAACGTTTATATCTGTAGCCGTTTTTTTCTTCACCCTTATTGCAATTTTATAGTTCTTTTCAACAGGATCAGTAAAACTAACAAACATATCTTCAATTCTAGAAGTATTATCTAGTAAAAGTGAAACCCTGGTTTCTTCCCCTGTGAGTTTCCCAATCATTTTTCCTTCTTTAAAAACGGCTGATCCTATCAACTGAACGGGATTTCCGCCTTCTTTCGGAACAGAGCCTGCAATGTACTGGTCTTCTTCCTTAAAGGAGCTGCCTTCCTTTTTTTCACTCACTGACCCAGAGATAGCTAAGAATAAATCGGCATCTCCATCTGTAACCGCAAACAAACGATTAATCGTAGCCTCAGGTACTAAACCCGTTTCAATCGAACGATCAATAATAAATTGATAATACTTGTGGGGTCGAATCATCATTTCTGGTTTATTTTTACGGATAAATTCAGAGGCTTTCCCTTCAGAAACGATAATACTTGTTTCCCTCCTCACTTCTCTCTCCTTTAAGGCCGAACCTATAAACCTAAAAAACATATCCGATTTTGCTAATTCTTCTGAAACGACAATCGTTTTAGCATGACTAAATGAAATTTGCCGGGTCACAAAGGAGTTTGCCATGTTTTTTGCCGTGATAAAGTCGGGTGCAGTTAGCGTAATAATACTTTTTTCTCCTTTTTCACCTTGTCCTGTAGCACCTTTAATATTGAGTTTGGGATTCGAAAATTGAAAGGTGACGTCAATAGCCTGCTTTTCCTTTAAATCAACACCCTCTGGTATATCCAATCCAATTGCTGTTGCATACGACATTTGCTCTAGTTCCTTTCGATCCCAGCAGCCCGTCAGCATGCATACTGCAATGAGAATAACGAAGAATCTCAACCCTTTACCACCTCTTTTAACTTGATAACAATTAAAAGGAGCAGCGGCAGAAACAGCATCAGGTATTTCCCGTAGGTCATAATTTGATTTCGCAAGACAAAGATATTTTCAACTTGGTTCTCCGGCATAAGCCCAATTAACAGAATCAAGATGGTGATTGGAATAAGTGTATGCTCAAATTCTTCAATGTGAAATACATATCCGAATACTTTGCTAACCAAATAAATGTATACGGAGAATTTCACAATTACCACTAATAACCAGAAGGTTAAGAAAAAGGTTTCAATATTCGTAATAACTTTCCCTATTGATACGAATCGAATGGCCTCATTGAAAGGGTAGGTGATTTTCCCCACGCTTTGGTAATCAAATAAAAGCGCATAGGATAGATAGAGTAATGCCATGATCATAACCGAATATATAAGTGCTCCATACAGGCTTTTTGTATACGTCTTATGGCTTTTTACAAAGGGGTACATCATCGCAATGACAAGTCCATCTCCATAAATCGATATATATTTAAAACTTGCCTTCGCTATTTCCCACTTTCCAGGGCCAAATATAGGAAACATTCGATTTACCACATTATCTTTTGTGAGTAAAAAAACTAGAAGCGTTAAGGCAATTGTAACGTAGGGAAAGACCATCCATGCAACAGAACCAATTGATTCCCAGCCCTTCTTTGCACCACCCAAACAAATCAGCAAAAAGAGAAGATAAAGAATAAATGTTGGTGTTTTGGGAAAATTCATCGTCATTAATTGATCGGTATAACTTCGTGTTTCAAAGGAGGTATTTAATAACAAAATTGAGAATAGGATGAACCCAATGATAAAGGTAATCCATTTTCCAAACGCTGCTCTAGAGATTTCCAACAGATGTTTGTCTTGAAATTTTTTCAACAGAAAATTCAGGGCAAGGAAGGCTGGGAGGATGAATAAAAAAGAACCAATAATAACCATCCAGGAAGCGTTTAGGGTAATGTCGAATATAGTCGTTGCTGTCATATCGGTAGCTTTTGTACTAATCATGAATACCACAATCGCAAAAAACTCCCTGCCGCCCACTAGATCCTTTTCTACCTTCACCATACCATCACCCAATTTCACTCGTTTTTAATTGGTTTCTTTGTTAAATCTTTTGTTTTTACAAAAGCAGGTCTAAGACGCTCGTTCGTTAAAATCCTGCGGAATAGTGTGTCGTCCGAAGATTTGTATTTTGGCGTTAATGGTGCAAAATAGGGAACACCAAATGATTTTATCGTCGTTAGATAAAATAAGCCGCTTAAAAAAATTCCTACCATTCCAAATATCCCAAACACGCTGGCAGCCAGTAGAAATCCAAATCTTGCAATTCTAATCGCATAATTTAGATTTACATCACTTATGGCGAACGAAGACAAACCTGTTAGCGCAACAACGATTACGACAATAGGACTGACGACATTGGCTTCAACTGCTGCCTGCCCCAGTATCAAAGCCCCAACAATACCAATGGTTGGTCCAATTGGAGTCGGTACCCGTATTCCCGCTTCTCTAATTAATTCAAAAGCAAGTTCCATCATCAATAGTTCCAGAATGGCGGGAAATGGCACCATTTCCCTTGCGCCTGCGATGGCTAATAATAAATCAGGCGGCAGCATTTCTATATGATAATTCGTAATTGCGATATAGATAGATGGTGTGAATAATGTAATAAACATTGCTGCCATCCGGAGGAACCGAGTAAAGTTTCCATAGATAAACCGTAAGTAATGATCGTCTGCAGAATGGTAAAAAGCCCAAAAGGTAGCGGGGGCAACCATGGCAAATGGCGAATTGTTCATTACGACGATAACATGACCATCCTCGAAGAAGGAAGCTGCTCTGTCAGGTCTCTCGGTCAGTAAGATGGTCGGAAATAAGCTGGCTTTCCTGTCCTCGATGTGCTGAATGAGAAGGCTGAGATTTTGTACCGCATCCTTTTGTACAGCCCCAATTCTCGCCTTCACTTCATTTAGAACTTTTTCACCAGCCAGTTCTTTGTTGTAAATAATAAATACTTCATTATGTGAGCGCTCACCAATTACCATTTTTTCAACTGTAAAGTCCTCTGAACGTATTTTTTTATGGATTAGGGAAATATTTATATCTGCTCTTTCTACGAATGCTTCCTTAGGACCAAAAAGTGTTGTTTCGTTTTGTGGTTTTTCAACACTTCTCCCAGCAGCCGTACTAGTGTTAATCACATAGCATAGAGGCTCGCCATCAATAAGCAGCAAGGTATTACCGGTATTTAATTCTTTGATTGCCTTTTTTAGGTTTTTCTCTTCATTAAAGGCACTTGCACTAATAATGTTTGCTACTTCATTAGTCGATTGATCCCCATCCGTGAGTAAAGGTTTAATGATATGTTCATCCACCATTGTTATATCAGTTAGTGATGGAATATAGAAAATAACCCCTTTTTTCCGCATTATAGGGATCGTTAATGACCTCACCTTAAAATCAATATTTTGCGGAAAAAGATAGAGCTTTTTAAGGACTTCCTCATCTTTTGCTATATCCCCAGAGAAAGCATCAGTCTTACTATCGTTTTCAATATCAAAAATTTCTTTACTAGTTTCAAATTTGAAGCGTTTACTATTTTTAAAAAAGTGACTTTTCATATCGTTTCTCCTCCTGGGAGGGCTTCTTGAACTCATTGATATTTAGTTATTGTTTAGCAAATTAGATTAAATATCCTTTTTTTGAGGAAATCCCCATAACTCATCCTCAAAAATAAGGCTAAAGACTTAGAATGAGTTACATCCCTGGCTCATTATGCAGAGTCATATTCAAAGTTAGACTGTTAATAGAGAAAACACATAATTTAGAGGGAGAGAATGTTTTGAAAAGTAATGAAGTTTCAACTGTGTTCAAGATTGGCAGTATAAGCTTTGTATCGCTGTCCATCTTATTTTTATTTTGTATACTTGTTCAAGTGTTTTTTGCTGGATTAGCCATCTTTGTAAATCCTGTAAATTGGACAAAGCATACAGGTTTTATCCATTTATTCGAATTTATTCCTGTTTTAATGTTCGTCATCGCGTTTGTTGGAAAATTACCACGCTGGGCAATTGGACATAGTGCGGCATTATTTGGCGTCATTTTCATCATGTATTTCACAGCAAACATAACATCTGTTATCCCTTGGGCAGCAGCCCTGCATCCTGTCATCGCTTTCGTTCTGTTCTGGATGTCGGTTAAGACTGTCCCAAAGGTATGGCAAATGGCCTTTAAACGTGAGAAAGGTAAAGGGGTTGTAGGGGAATGAGAGTAGTTTTATTATTTATAACTGGCTTTGTACTAGGATTGATCACCACAGAAGTGATTAATATTTTTGGCTTCCTGTTGTATGACCAGACTATTGGATTGAAGTTTTTGCCCTTATTATTCGGCATTATGCTGGCTGCGATTGATTTTATGTTCCGCAGGAAATCAAACCTTCCAAATTACAAGAGCAGCCTCCACTAAGGAAGCTGCTCTCTTTGCATTACTTTTTCTCAAGACTAAAATTATTATCACTGTGCTTTTTACTAATATAGTAGCCTTTCTTTGGTTCTACATAGAAAAACAAAGGACATTTTAAATTTCTGGATATCATTTCCTGAAGTTTAATGGCATTATTGTGCTTTGTATGAAAAGCTCTTTCCGTCATATCAATTAAAATGGTGTGGCCATAGCTCATGAATACTTCAGTCAGATTGATTCCAACACGAGTGGTTGATTTCACATGAATTAGTGAAAACCAAACGCAGCTATGGCTTTTGATTTTCTTTGTTGGGAACATTAAAATACCCATTTGTGGATTTACACTTATAGGATGCATCCTCATCGGAGAGAGCAAATATTTAGAACTTCGTCTTGCTCCTAGAAAGTCTGAGCCCACATGTAATAATGTTTCCTCAATTAGTGCTATTGGTGTTTTTCTCACTAAAAAGGTATCTTCCCCTTCAAATACTCTTGACCATAATTCCCCTCTATCACTGTACTCTCCTGTTACGAGAACCGTCTTTTCATTAATTAGATGATTATCCCTAATATTCATATATCACTTATCCTCTTTTCTACTCGAAGTAATTGATTTTTTTGAGAATAAGAGTATACTAACCATAAAGTTGTATACTCAACTTGCTTTGCCCTTAGGTATCGTTCCTGTCAAGATCATTACCTGAGGGTAATTCTTTATCATTAGGTTTATATCAAACTTTTCCACTTAATTCCTCCTCAAAAATAAGTATATTTTACTAGAATATAGAATGTAAATCATTTGCCTAATAAAAAAATTTTGTCCTTCCATACAGATCTTTCGAGGATTATAAACCTTGTTGACTGCAGCATGTTTTGTATGTATAATGAAAGCGTTTTTATTTCCAATTAATCCGTTTCTCTTCGAAGACTGTGGTTCACATTTGATTTTAGCTGGTATTACAACTTTCCTGCTAATTCTTGAGTGTCACAGAGCACATTCAAAATTGGTTTTTGCCGTGTTTACTGAAAATTCACAGATACACAAAAAATACATATTTACCTACCCATCTATTGATTTTAAAAAATCTTACTCTTATAGGGTAAGATTTTTATGCTCTAATATGTTTACATAATATATTTATGTTCTACTTACTATTTCAATATAAGTTTCACATTTTAAAAAAACTCCTCATCACGGCTTGTGTGATGAGGAGTTTTTGTGGATTATTAATGATTGGCGGTTAACTGTTTAAACGGCTTTTAATTTTTGTGTGTCTTTGAATTTACTCTTTTGAATATAGATAAGTCTCCATGATAGGGCAATTCCTGCTGCCAATAGACCTGCGGTAAGGCCTATCCAATATCCAGTTGCTCCTAGATCAGTAAAGTTTGCCAAACCATAGCCAAGAGGAAGGCAAATTAACCAGTAGGCAATTAAGGTCATGATAAAGGCAAGATTCACATCTTTATAGCCGCGTAATGCTGCCTGTGCGGTGACTTGAATCGCATCACTAATTTGAAAGAACAATGCAAAGATTAAAAAGTGCGCCGTTAAGTTAATCACTTCTAACTCATTTGAATAAAACCCTGCCACTTGGTAACGGAATAGTACTACAAACACACCGGTAATAATGGCAATTAATATTGCTAAATAAATTCCTAACCAGCTGTAGGTTTTAGCGTCCTTGTACCTTCGTGCCCCCACTTCATATCCCACTAAAACCGTTTGTGCCATCGATATGCTAATCGGAATCATATACAAGAAGGAAACAATATTTAGTGCTGATTGATAAGCTGCAATGGTCGTAACATTAAATTTACTCAAAAGGATGGTTACGACTGCAAACATACTCGTTTCAAAAAAGGTTGACAGTCCCATAGGTACTCCAATTTTTAAAATTTCCTTACACTCTTGCCATGAAAATTGTTTCAGATTCTCGAAAACCAAAAAACTTGAAAATGGTTCCTGTTTTTTTACGATAAAAATTGTCATTCCGGTTATCACCCAATACGTGAAGGAGGTTGCGTAACCAGCACCTGCCCCGCCAAGTTCTGGGAATCCCCAATGTCCAAAGATTAACACGTAGTTTAAAAAGAAATTAAATGGCAGGGACAGAAGCAGGATATACATTACAATTCTTGTTTTTCCCAATGCATAAATAAACGATCTTAATACGTTAAAGATGAATAATGGAAGTATCCCAAAACTAAGACCAACCAAATAGTCAAAAGCAGTCCCATGGACTTCAGTTGGAAGATTCATTTTTCCCAAAAGAGGATCTAGAAAGAAAATACCAAGAACAATGATCACTACGGCGATCAAAAATGAAAGATAAAGTCCATGGCGAACCACAGACGCTACTTCACTGCTCCTCTTTTCCCCAAATCGCTGAGCAGCAATCGGTGAAACGGCAAGCAATATCCCGCTTATCCCGGTAAATATCGGACTCCAGATTGATGACCCTATGGCAACAGCGGCAAGATCTGCGGAATTGTACTTTCCTGACATAACCGTATTAAAAAACACCATCGAAAACATACCAAGCTGTGTTATTAAAATTGGTATAATCATGATAAATATTTGCTTTGTCTTTTCCTTTAAGGTAAAAGTCTGATTCATGTTGAAAACTCCTAAAACTGAAATATAAAACCAAAGATTCATTATACTGGATTTCCGGCTGTTTTTCATAAAAAAGTTAAAAGTATTATATAGAAATTTCGAATGCCGTAGTATAATAATATCGTTATTGATTAATAGAGAAACTGGTGAAGATGCGTGCGTACATACAATGAAAAGATTAGTATCTATCACGGCATGGTTTCAACCATCGCCATTAACCTTGCAGGTAATTTTTATCCCATCTTTGCTATCTCGATTCTTGGAGCGACCAATTTCCAGGTTGGATTGATTAGTTCACTTCCCCCTTTAATTGCACTCCTGATGACAATTCCTGCGGCCATATTATTGAACAGGTTAGAATCACAGAAAAGAACGGTAGCGATGTCTGTATAAGGAGCCCGCCTGCTCTTTCTGCTGCTCATTGCAGTTGTTTACATTGCCTCTCCTTACCAAGCCTGGGCATTTTTAATTATAATTGCACTTATGAATGTACCAGCCACCATTTCCAATATAGGCTGGCAGACCTTGATTAGCGGGATGATTAAAGACGAGCGAAGGGGTACTTTTTTTAGTGACCGTAACCGGTTATTAACCATAGCCGGTATGACTTCAACACTTGTCATTGGGATTATCATGAAAAACCAAACAACAAACGCTTCGGCCTACCAATGGCTATTTTTCGCTGCCTTGCTTTTTGGGTTAGGAGAGGTCTTCTTCTTAATGAAGCATAAAGAAAAAGTCCAATATTCCTCCAATACGAAAAAAGCGTCGATGAATTGGTCCATTTTTAAAGATCATGGCTATAAATGGTTTTTGATTGCGGCACTCTGCTTTAATTTCACTTGGCAAATGTCATGGGGAATATTCAATATTTATCATGTTCGAATCGCAGAAGCTACCATCCTTTGGATCAGTATCTTTTCAGTGGCATGTCAATTGGTACAAATCTTTACTTTCCCCTTGTGGAAAAAATGGGCAGAGGAAAAATCTAATACCCTCATGCTGGTCTGGGCTGCACTGGGCATGGCGCTTGTTCCTTTTCTAACTGTTCTTTCTACAAATCTATATTATTTAACTTGTGTTCAGGCACTATCCGGATTTTTTATTTCTGGTGTTGTTCTATTATTGTTCAACCTTCTGTTGGAACAATCACCACAAGAAACAAGAACGTATTGCATCACAACCTATAATGTACTGTTATCATTCGTGGCCTTTATAGCCCCTCAGATAGGAATACTTCTATTAGAAGGTCTAGGCATACAAAAATCCATGGAGTTAAATTCAATTATGAGAATAGGAAGTGCATTTGTATTTCTACTAATGTATTCTCGCACACGGAAATATACCCAAACTCTCTTATTAAAAAACTAGTCATTTTATCTAGTAAATTGGCATTTTCTATTGGACTAACTTAATATACTAGTCATATGGAGGTGTTATTTTTGCCAAACGATATCCAGGAAACAAAATCAATTCCAAGTTCCAACAACAATAAAAACACCGTAAAAGTAAACAACAACTTCAACCTCACCATTAACCTAGGGGACTCATTGAATTTACTAGCCCTCATCGGGGGTATTTACGTAATTCGAACATTAACCAAAAGAAACAAACAACAAAAACATAAACAAGAAAAAATGTAATGGAGTCTTATCCATTACATTTTTTTGTTTGGTGACAGGCACCATTTATACATTCACTGCATATCTCTTTCGCGCTTTAAAGTAGACCCATTCTTTGAAGCCTATTTCTTTGAGGCGGTTTTGGACGATTTCGAATTCGTCTCCTACTCGGTGTGGATCGTGGGCGTCGGAGCCGAAGGTAACTTTTACTCCATGGTGGAGTGCCATTTCTAATATTTCGTCCGCAGGATACCAGCCTCCTACGTATTTTGTTTTTCCTGAGGTGTTAATTTCGATAGCAATATCGCATTCTGCAATAACTTTTAAGGTGTGTTCGACTGCCGCGGTTTCTATCTTCGAAAATTCAGGATAATAGCCTTTCATGGCATCAATATGTCCTAAAATCTGAAACATGCCGCTGCGGGCAGATTGCTCAATTAAAGAATAATAGTTTTCTTTCGTCCGTATTTGTTCTTTGGAGCTTAGCCCTTCCCAGCGGTTCTTATTAAAAATACTTACTCCATCCACTTGATGTACGGACCCTATTATATAATCAAATGGATACCGGTCAAAATACGGCCGATAATTATCTACGTGTTCAGGAAAAAAATCAGCTTCAATGCCTAAAAGGACATCGATTTTTCCAGAATACTCTCGTTTTAACTTCAAGACCTCTTCTATATATTCAGGAAATTGGCTCTTTGCCATAGTTATATGTGGAAAGGGATGATCTTCTTCACTCGAAAAATAAGGTGTATGATCAGATATCCCAATGATATCCAAGCCTTTTTCTATGCCTGCTTCAATATAATTACGAATCCCTCCCCTTGCGTGCCCACAACGATCATGGTGTGTATGTAAATCAAATTTCATCCTTTGATTGCTCATTTATTCATCACCTCTAATGCCTATTTTCCCATAAAAAGGAATTCTCATTCTTTTCCCTATCTCCTGAAGTTTTTAACCAGATTCTGAATTTGGGATTAATTTATTCACCCCTTAAACATTCGTCTTCCATCCCCAAAATTCCTCTTTCTCACTACTTGTCCAAACAAAAATGCAAACCTATTCATAAGATATAATTATGAATTACGAATGAGAGGTGTTTTATGGAAGGTTGTAATTGTTGTGCAACAGTATCCTTAACTGCCATGCCAGTAGAAACCTTAATTAATCGTTTTCCATCCAATGGCATGATTACTGTATCTGCACGAATCTGTGATGTTAATTGTTCAGTCCAAAACAGTTTTAT
The DNA here is from genome assembly GCF_019749295.1 of Neobacillus niacini. GTDB lineage: Bacteria > Bacillota > Bacilli > Bacillales > Cytobacillaceae > Neobacillus > Neobacillus niacini_D. The sequence continues at coordinate 423,779 of NZ_JACWFG010000011.1, read as the reverse complement.
CTCCATTCTCTATGGTGACCATACAAATAAAGATAATAGCTTTGTTTTTAAATCTGTGGTATCCGGTTTACCCACTTGTGAACCTGTTTCCGGTGGCGGTGTCGGTATGATTGTGTCCGCTGATGGAGAGGCCACAGGAGTCTACTTTAATGACAACGCAACTCTATCAAACATCCATTTTCTCCACGGAACCATTATTGGTAATGCCATTTGTTCTATTTCATTAACAGCTAATGGACAAACCTTTGAAGTGCCAGGATGTATCTTTACTCATGATAACAAACAAAATTGAGCAGCTCCCAGATTGGAGCTGCTCATTTATCATTTTTTTAGATGATAGGGTACGGTTGTAATGACTACGTTTCTTTTATATAACAGGTATGCTTTAATAAGTAAGCTTGATTGATTATGGAGGACATTATGCCAGCCTTTTTTTGGTATAAATTGTGGAATAATAACTGTAACCCTGTAGTTTGCTTCACTAGCTTTATGCTGAATGGTATCCACAAATTTCGTCAGCGGCTGAATGATACTCCTATACTGGGAGTTTAGGGTTACGAGCCTTACGTCCGGCTGCCACTGTTTCCATTTCTTTTCAAATTTCTTCTCATCATCTCGCTCGAAGGAAACATATACAGCAAGAACCTGGTCTACTCCAAGTGATTTTGCATAGTTAAGAGTATTTTCTACTACTTGTGTAATACCCGCTACTGGAACAATAATTACGTTCCCTTCAATCGGAACAGCTGCCTCATTGGCATTGATTCTAAGCTGTTCTCCTACTGCCTCGTAATGTTTTCGAATTCTATAAAAAATGAAAACGATAACTGGCAAAAAGATGAATACTGGCCAAACCTGTGCGAACTTTGTTAAAAAGAACATAATCGTAACCACAAAACAGATTACTGCACCCAGTGTATTCACAATAAGCTTTTGTCTCCAGGCCTGAGGCTTTTCACGAAGCCATTTTAGCATCATTCCTGTTTGCGACAAGGTAAATGGAATGAACACCCCAACTGCATACAAAGGAATTAAGTGTTCCGTTTGTCCTTTAAAAAAGATGATCAAGAGAATGGACGCTAAACCTAAAGTGATAATACCATTGGAATACCCTAATCGGTCACCTCTAATCTTGAACATCCTTGGAATAAACTTATCATTTGCAAGATTAACTGCTAGTAATGGAAAAGCTGTAAACCCTGTATTTGCAGCAAGAATTAAGATTAAAGCCGTTGTGCCTTGTATAAAGAAATACATAATATTTCGCCCAAATGTTTGCTCCGCTATTTGAGAAACCACTGTAACCTTTTCATTGGGAGTAATACCATAGTAATAGGCTAGCACTACAATCCCCGAAAATAATATGGCCAGTAAACCTCCCATAGCAGACAAGGTTTTAGCAGCGTTATTAGGTGCCGGATCCTTAAAGTTGGGAATTGCATTTGATATCGCCTCAACACCTGTAAGTGCTGAGCTCCCCGATGCAAACGCCCTTAGAAGAAGAAATAATGAAATCCCAGCAACAGGTGTTCCAACCGGAGTATGCCATTCTGCTGGAACCTGCCCAGTAATAATATTGTATATTCCAGTACCAATTAAAATGAATAAAGCTAGTACGAATAAATAGACTGGATATGCTAAAATAGAAGCAGACTCCGTTACACCTCGCAGGTTTAAAGTCGTAATAAATAGGACAAAAAGAATCGCAATACCAACATTATAATCATGCAGGGCAGGAAAGGCAGAAGTAATGGCATCTGTTCCGGCAGAAACACTTACTGCTACCGTTAAGATATAGTCTACAAGTAGTGAACCTCCCGATATTAGCCCAAAATTCATCCCCAAATTTTCTTTTGATACTACATACGCTCCTCCCCCATGCGGGTAAGCAAAAATAATTTGGCGATAAGATAAAATTAAGGCTAATAATAAAACTAACACTCCGATTGCAATTGGAATGGAATACCAAAATGCGGCAGCGCTAATTGTCATCAGGACAATTAGTATTTGTTCCGGTCCATATGCGACCGAGGATAAAGCGTCAGATGAAAGAATTGCTAACGCTTTTGTTTTATTCAGCTTCTGCTCGCCTAATTCTGCTGATTTTAAAGGTCTTCCAATTAAGAATCTTTTGACTGACGAAACCACTGTTTCCACCACCAAGTTTTTGTGAGATTTATAATCTATTTTTAAAAAAACACAAAAAAATGCCTACAAGTCAAAGTTAAATAGACTTGTAGACATTATTAAACTTGTCTCACAAGCTCCACCTTCCTTCTCATTAACGCTTACGAGGTTAGCTGTCGGATTCGGGCCATTGAGTAGCCCTACCTATTAAAGGATTCACCCCTTGGATATACTATCCACATGAATGGGTCCCCCGCACCAATTTGGTCTCAGCGATTTAGAAATATGAAACTGTGATTATCATACTCCTGTGTTTATCAAAAGTAAATTAAAATTTTTAATAAATTATAGATTGGAGAAATTTATGTCTAAAAAGAAAAAGCCACTTTTGACTGATGAATTTCTAGATGAACTTGCTAAAGAAATAAATGAGTTATATGGTGAATCAAATGAACAAAATGATGATCAAACAGAGGATGAATAAGAGAATATAATCAACATCTCATATTTCACTATAACAATAGTACACTTGTCCAAATTACTTAAATCTCCCCCATTTTTAAGACAATACTGCTTATATGTACATATACTAACGTATCCAGTATTTATGGTTGGGAGGAATAAAAATGGAAAATGTTATTCTGCTATCCAAAAACACCTCGAATAGAGGGATATTGACTCTTCACCCCAAATTAGCAGAATCAATGGGAATTACACAAATTACAGCTAGAAAAATCAGATTTGGAGCAAATACCTATCAATCTATTGTAGACATTTCTGATGAGCTGCCATTGAATGGGGCAAGCCTTTCTGAGGATATTTTGGACATGCTGAACATTCCACAGCATTGCACTCTTGAAATCAAGCAGATTGGCAATGAAATACAGCTAGGACCCTTTATTGGTTTACTTGCAGGTTACTATCAAAGCTCCATCAAAAAATATCTTGATCAACTACGTGATTACGTCCTGCTATATCATGAGATTAAGGGCGCTATTCTTGTCTTTTCTCTTGACCATGTTGATAAAACCAATCAAACAGTAAAAGGATATCTTTATAATCCTCGGACTAAACAATGGGAAGAAGGAACATATCCATACCCTGGGTCAATTTTTGTGATGACCTCTTCAGTAAGCTCCGCATGGATTCAGCATTTCAAATCGGTCATTGGTAATGTCGTTTTTAATGATTTTTTTCTGACGAGGTGGAGTATTCACAAGAAATTAGCAGGTTCAATTGGTGTAAAATGTTATCTGCCAGATACCAATCTTTATGGCTCTCCTCAAGATCTTTACTACTTTCTAAAGAAATTCCCTAATCTAACAGTTAAGCCGCTAAATAGCGCAAATCGTTCAGCAATAAGAGTATTCCTTAAAGACTCTAACTCTCTCGTGATAACGAATCTCAGAACCAGGGAAACCAAGAGTTTCAAATTTTATAATCGGGACCAAGCCTATTCGATTTTCCGGCAGTATTTTAAAGATGGAGAATATCTGATCCAAGAATCGATTGATGTAACTGGCTATCGAACAATTACCATCCGGATAATTACCCTAAAAGACGATTCAGGTCAATGGAATGCAATGGGGTTATTTACTAGAGGAGATCAATCAGGTCAAAATGTAGAGAAATTAATGCCTTTAGTTAAATTTAAAAAAGAGCTGGTATCAGAGTTCTTAGAACAAAGTGATTTATATGCGTCCCTTACCTATCAGGAATTGATCCATATAGCAATTGATGCTGTCAAAGAAGTGGAAAGTATAGGCGTGCATTTTGCTAATGGGGCTGTAGATATAACAATCGGAGAATTAGGAGATATCTGGATCACCGAAATCGATTACTTTAATCCATCGCATGAAATTGCTCTAGTCGCCGGATATCCAAACCTTTACTATGAAATCTTAAAAACCAATATGCTTTATGCTAAAAAACTAGCAGGTTTTTAAAATAACAAAAGAGCTATCATTAGCTCTTTTTTGCTATTTCTATTATTTCCTTTAATTCATTGGTAAAGCCTTTAACTGCTTTATCTCCTAACACAGTTACCGGAACTCCTAAAAAGCCATATTTTTCAACTTCTGTTTGATAGGCAGCATCCAATGAAATATCCCTAACCTCAAATGGAATGCCTTCTTCCGTTAGGACCTTTTTTACCATTGTGCATTCAATGCAGTCGTTTGTGGTATAGACGATTACTCCTTTAGTCATTACTTTCACCCTCCTTCCACACTATTACTATTCATTAAAAAAAATATGTTCTGCGACCATTTTATCACTAATGGAGATCACTCCAAAAGAAAACAACTTCTGTCTTCTTTTGTCTGTTGGTGAACCTGGATTGAAGAGTAATAAGTCCCCTTCATACCTCATAACAGGAATATGAGAATGTCCAAAAATAATACAATCAACTTTTTCATCCTCAAATGCTGCAATGGCACGTTTTTCAGTTGTCTTCCCCTTTCCATGCCCATGTGTAATTCCTATACGAAAGCCGCACACTTCTACAACTTTTTTGTCGGGTAATAATCCAGCTAATTCTTCATTATCTACATTTCCATAAACACCTTCAACTCTTGCATAAGATTGCAGCTCTTTATATACATCTAAGGTCTGCCAGTCTCCTGCATGAATGATTAAATCTGTTGTCTTCAAATCTTCTATCAACCTAGGTGGTAATCCTTTTTCCCTTTTAGGTAAATGTGTATCTGATAGTACGACAATTTTCATTATTTTTCCCCTTGATTTTCTAAAGAATATACAAATTCGAAGTGAAATACACTCCCTTAAGAGTTGTTCAACTAGGTTTACGACATCATTTATTGACATCTTACCGCTAAAAATGTCTATTCATGCGCTTTCCCAAGAAATCAAAACTTAATTTCCTGAATATTTAAAAATCTATAATTTATTATTCTCTACATAATTTGTAATCAATTGATTTAATTTGTCAGCAGCTTTTGTAGGAATTTGATGTTTTTCCTTATCTAGGAATATTAAATTACTTTTTGGCAACTTGCTGCTTAAGAGATTGGCGCAGCGATAAAAGGATTTGTCTTTTTTTCCATAAATCAATAATATCGGAAGATTAATCTGTTCTAGCTGTTCTGTACAAGAATAAATTACACTATTTTGGAAATATTGATTAATATTTCTGGCGTCTCCTTTAATCGCTTCATTATACAATAATGTAAACGTCTCTCTAGAATCGGAATTGCCATATGTAATGGCTTTAGCGAGGAAAGATAAAGCAGATGGGTTTGCGAGTTTGATTGCTATAGAAATCCTTTGGCGAAGATAAAAATCACTAGCTTCCGACATTCCGCTTACCAGTATGCCTCCTATTGCTCTACCCGGGTAGGTCAGCATGAATTCTAGTGCAACAGAGACACCTGTAGAGTATCCGCATAGAATGACTTTTTCTATTCCTAAATGTTCTAATAAACGTTTCATATCTTCCACAATTAAAGGATAGGAAATCTTTATTGGTGAATACTCACTTTTACCATGACCTCTTATATCAAAAGTAATCACTTTGAAAGTATGAGATAGTTCATTGATTTGGTATCTAAAATTCTCACTGGTAAGTAGAGGCGGATGAATAAAAACAATCGGAATTCCATCACCGATAACAGAAAAATACAAGCTAGTTCCATCTCCCATCTCTAACATCGCCATCGAATCACCCCAATAAAGTACTCCTCAATAAAATAATAGTATTCTCAAAGCCCCACATATCATACTTAATTAATACAACAAATGTCCACCCTGAGTGGACATTTGTCTTTTTGTGGTGCCTGTCACCAAACAATATTCATTATAAAAACAGAAATGCTAATGGGGCTGTTATCAATATTGTCAGCACAACTCTTTCGAACCAAATGACAACTAGTTTTCCGATGGTTAATGGAATCTCGGTTGATAGGATACAAGGTACTACAGCTGAGAAGAAGATAATAGATGATACAGAAACGACTGCAATGACAAATTTGGTTACCAGTGCTGCTTTTGTAACGAGCAGTGCCGGCAAGAACATTTCTGCGATAGAGACTGCACTTGCTTTTGCGGCCAGCATAGGGTCTGGTAGTTGTACCAAAGCTGTGAATGGGTAGAATAGATATCCTAGCCAATCAAATACCGGGGTAAACTCTGCTAGAATAAGACCGAGTAACCCAACAGACATGATAGAAGGCAAAATACCCATTGTCATGACAAATCCATCTTTCAGATTTAACCAGATATTCTTCCCTAGACTTGGTGTTCCATTTGCCGTAACCATAGCTTCCTTCCAAGCAGTCTTGATACGCTCCTTTTTAACTATTACCTCTTTATCGCCCTCCATGTCTTGATAGTACGCATCACTCATCTTGTTTAATGGCCAAATTCGAACCGTAATCGCTGTCACGATGAAGGTTACGACAAAGGTTACCCAAAAATAAGTGTTCCAGATTTCCATTAGATTTAACGTTTTTGCAACGACAATCATAAAGGTCGCCGAAACCGTTGAGAAACCTGTAGCAATAATCGCGGCTTCCTTAATGGAATATTTACCTTCCTTAAAAACGCGATTTGTAATTAAAAGTCCGATCGAATAACTGCCAACAAAGGAAGCAACGGCATCGATTGCTGATCTTCCCGGGGTCTTCCAAATCGGTCTCATAACCGGCTGCATGAATATTCCGATAAATTCAAGCAGCCCATATCCTACTAATAAGGCTAGAAATACAGATCCAATTGGCACTAACAACCCAACAGAAATAACGAGTTTATTAAAAAGGAACGGAGCCATGTCCGAATCAAAAAACCACTTCGGACCTATATTAAAAACAAGCATAAATGATGCGATGAAACCAATTATTTTCAAAATGGAAAATACAACGGAAACACTATCCTTATTCCATGTTTTCTTCACAAACGGATAAATTGCCCCAAGCATGATTACCAGCAAAGCATAGTAGGGCAATGCACTTGGTACCGCTTTCTGAATATAAGAAACAAAATGGTCGAGCATAATCGATGATTTGCCATTTAAGGTAATTGGAATAAAAAATACAAAAATACCAATCGCGCTAAATAGAAAAAACTTTACCACATTCATTAAATTTCCATTTTGTAATACAGGCTGTTGTGCTTTTGATAACGGTTGATTCTCCAATCCCAATTCCCCCTTGTTCTACTAGATTGAAACTCATCTACCCATTTGTCCACCTGGGGTGGACAAATGGGCCAAAATGTCTTTTTGCGGTGCCTGTCACCAAGTCTAGCATTTCGATATCATTCGCTATCTATCTGCTAGCACTTTGTCGAAGCATGACTCCTGTTAGGAAAGTGAGGAATACGTGCGTTCCTAGTTTGACGGTTGGCTGGACGGCTGTGTCTTTTAGTGGATCTAGGCAGACGATGTCCATGGCTTCGACTTTTGGGTGCTTCCCGGCTGCTAGTACCCCTTCCAGCAGTTCAGCGGTTGTCATGCCCCCCGGCGTTGAGGCCGGTACCCCTGGAGCATAAGCAATATCTAGAACATCCATATCTACTGTCAAATAGATGGTATCTACTCTCGAAGATAACTCATCTAAGCATTTCAAAACTGTCTCCTCTATCCCCTGTTTTCGAGCTGCACGAAGTGTAAAATAATTGACTCCCTTTTCATCGGCATACTGTTTAAGATCCTTCGTATTATAAAAGCCATGCAGACCAATATTGTACATATTGCTCCCTTCCACCACTCCGCTCTCGATTAAATTGCGCATAGGTGTTCCGTTTGAAGGACCATTATCCGACATGTCTCTCAAATCAAAATGAGTATCAAATTGCAGGATACCAATCCTTTCAGAAGGCTTTGCCTTGTGCATTCCTTTTACCATCATGGCTGTGATTGAGTGATCGCCGCCAATACCACATACCTTTGAATTCAGAAACTGCTGATGCAGCAAGGTTGATGCTTCCATAATATTTTGATGACACTTACTTATATCCGTAACATGCATGGGAACGTCACCTGCATCTATTGCAGTTAATTCCGACAAATCAACGTCCTCATCGAGATTATAAACAGCAAAGCTCCGCCATGAACGTCTGAAAGCTTCAGGAAATTCAGATGCACCTGATGCGCTGATTGATGAACGAGATAACGGAACACCGAGAATGACCACCTCGGCGTTCTTAGCCTTTTCAAGTTCAGTTATTTCAGTAAGGGGCTGAATCCATTCATGAACCTTACTCATTAACCCATTGTCTGGACGTACCCACATAAAACCAGGAGGATTAATTTTTGGATAGAGAAAGCTCTTCAATTAATTGACCTCCCCTAACAACTACCTTCCCAGACTTCACAACGGTATGCGTATGATTCACCCCATATGAGTATTGAAGTTTCATATAATTATTTACATTGAAAATCGTAATGTCTGCCTTTTTTCCAACTTCTAAACTGCCTATTTCTAGGCCTCGATTAATGGCATGTGCTGCATTTATCGTTGCAGCACTGATTACTTCTGCAGGAGTCATCCCCATTTTCAAACAGCCAAGATTCATAATAAATGGCAGGGACACGGTTGGTGAGGAACCAGGGTTGCAATCGGTCGATAATGCGACAGGGACCCCAAGATCAATCATTTTTCGGCCGTTTGCCGACTCTGCCATTAAAAAGTAAGCAGTACCCGGTAATAACACACCCACTACTCCTTTCCCAGCCATCGCTTTCATACCTTTTTCAGAGGCCCTTAATAAATGGTCAGCAGAAATTGCCCCAACCTCAGCAGCAAGTTCTGCCCCTTCATACGGTTCAATTTCATCCGCGTGAATTTTCGGTATCAGGCCGTGCTGTTTCCCAGCCTCCAGAATTCGCTTTGATTGTTCTGGAGTAAAAACGCCATGCTCACAAAATACGTCATTGAATTCTGCTAATCCCATCTTAGCCACTTTTGGGATCATCTCAGTAATGAGCAATTCCACAAATTCATCTGGGCTCTCTTTATACTCTTTTGGTACAGCATGAGCACCCATAAAAGTTGGAACCACATCAATAACATGCTTTTCATTCAGCATTTTCGCAACTTCAAGCTGTTTAAGCTCTGTTTCCCATTCCATTCCATAGCCGCTTTTTGCTTCCACGGTAGTCACTCCGTGGCGCAGAAATTGATTTAAGCGTTCAAAGCTTTCTTCAAAAAGCTCTTCATGAGAGGCTGACTTTGTTCGCCTAGTCGTGGCATGAATCCCCCCGCCGCTATTCATGATATCCATGTAGGTTGCACCCTGCAGCCTCATATTAAACTCATTTTCCCTGCTGCCAGCAAAAACAAGATGGGTATGAGGGTCTACAAGTCCTGGTGTTACAAGCTTTCCACTAGCATCCACCACATCTGCCTCATTCAGACGACTTTCGAATTTTCCAAAAATCTCCTCATCCGCACCTACAGCCTGGATAACACCGTTTTCAATCCATACACTTCCATTTTCAATCACACCAATCTCAGACATCCCTTCCTTTACAAGGGGAGCCTGTGAACTCCCCTGTAATGTCACGAGCTGAGAAGCATTTCTTATAAAAAGTGGCTTATTCATCCAATCACCTCATTAGTCTTGATTCAACATTGGCATCTTGATGCCTTTTTCCTTAGCAGTCTTAATGGCAAGCTCATAGCCTGCATCAGCATGGCGAACAACACCCATTCCAGGGTCTGTGGTTAATACTCGCTGCAATCGAACTTCCGCATCCCTTGTACCATCCGCTACAATGACCATTCCGGAATGCTGTGAATAACCCATTCCTACACCACCGCCATGGTGAAGGGAAACCCAGCTGGCACCTCCGACTGCATTAATCATGGCATTGAGAATTGGCCAGTCAGAAACGGCATCACTTCCGTCCTTCATTCCTTCTGTTTCCCGGTTTGGCGAGGCAACAGAACCTGCGTCCAAATGATCCCGTCCAATGACAATCGGTGCCGAAACTTCACCAGATGCAACGAGGTCATTAATGATTTTCCCTAAACGGGCACGATCGCCGTATCCAAGCCAGCAAATACGAGCTGGAAGCCCTTGAAAGCTGATTTTTTCCTGTGCCATTCTTACCCATTTACAAAGGTGCTCATCATCCTTAAACTCCCTGAGCAGTGCTTCATCAATTTTCCTAATATCCTCAGGATCCCCTGATAATGCCGCCCAGCGGAAAGGTCCTTTTCCTTCGCAGAATAAAGGTCTGATATAGGCTGGCACGAAGCCAGGGAAATCAAATGCGTTTTCTACTCCCTCATCCTTTGCCACCTGACGAATGTTATTTCCATAGTCAAAAGTAATAGCGCCTTTTTCCTGCATCCTAAGCATAGCCTTTACATGGATAGCCATGCTTTGCTTCGATAGTTTTACATATTTAGAAGGGTCTTCATTTCTAAGCTTAGCTGCTTCTTCTAAACTATAACCAACTGGTACATACCCATTTAACGGATCATGAGCAGACGTTTGGTCTGTTAGCACATCAGGGATAAATCCATTTTCAATCAAAATTGGCAGCAGTTCAGCAGCGTTCCCAATTAAACCGATGGATAATGCCTTTCCAGCTTTCTTTGCCTGTATTGCAAGATTAATAGCCTCATTTAAATCGCTCGTTTTCACATCAAGGTAAGCGGTTTCAATTCGACGGTCGACTCTCGTTTCATCAACATCAATTGCTAGACAGACACCATCATTCATCGTAACCGCCAACGGCTGTGCTCCGCCCATGCCGCCAAGTCCTGCTGTTAATGTAATCGTATGCTTTAGTGATCCGCTAAATTCTTGTCGTGCAAGCTCTGCAAACGTTTCGTAGGTTCCTTGGACAATTCCTTGCGTTCCAATATAAATCCAGCTGCCTGCTGTCATTTGTCCATACATCATTAATCCTTTTTTATCTAACTCATGAAAATGCTCCCAGTTTGCCCAGGCAGGAACTAAATTAGAGTTTGCTAATAGTACTCGTGGTGCATCTTTATGTGATTTGAAAACAGCCACAGGTTTACCTGATTGAATTAACAAGGTTTCATCACTTTCTAATTCAAGCAGTGATTTGACAATACCGTCATAAGCTTCCCAGTTCCGGGCCGCCTTGCCAATTCCACCGTATACCACTAAATCCTCTGGCCGCTCGGCTACTTCTTGGTCAAGATTATTCATTAACATTCTAAGGGCAGCCTCTTGAATCCAGCCTTTCGCATGTAATTCAGTTCCTTTATAATTGGTAATTACTCTTTTTTTAGATGTACTAGCTTCCATTCTTTCACTCCTCCATATCGTATATCTCTCCTTAAGTATAAAAATAAAATCTTCTGAAAAATACAAATTAATCATTAGAATAATAGCATTATTTATCTGTACAACTCGTTTATTTTTAGCCTATAACTATATTATTTTTAGAAAAATGTTATTTTTTTAGAAAAAAATAAGACTCAGAAGATTCTGAGCCTTATTCCCTCTTATTTATTCGAAATTCTCTCGGAGACATTCCAACCACTTCTTTAAAGATTCTGCTAAAGTAGTTAGGATTATGATAGCCAACCAATGCTGCAATTTCCTTAACCGGTTTACTGGTTTCTAGGAGATATCGTTTCGCTTCTTTTATTCGTATACTTGACAGGATGTCCGTAAACCCTTGACCTGTCTTTGAAATCAGCAAATGACTGAAATAAGAAGGATTCCGGTCGACATACTTTGCTGCATCTTCAAGCTTTAGATCACTGTTTGCGAAGTGGGACTCAATAAAGGCGATACCTCTCTCAATGAGATCTTGTTTAATCAGCTTCGGACTGGAGTTTGCAGCCAAGAATAATTTTTGAACAAATAGGATTAAATTTTGTACCGAACGATATAGAACACTATCATACAAAATGGAATGAAAAATATACCTGTACTCTTTTTCGTAGTTTGGCTGGTTATCTAAATCGTAGGTTTTCATGAATCGCCTAATTTGGGCAAGGATACTCGTCAGCCTAATTCTAACCAATCCCGGATCTGGATAAGGATTTTCTAGTTGGAGAAACTCGTCGTAAAGCCATTTTTTCAACCCTTCTAAATCGTGATTTGCCAGCATGTCCACCCAAACCCTTTGCTCGGGGGGAGCCAAAAAAGGATCAATATGTACCCATTCAGGAGTGTACTCAAACTCCACAATTTGCCGATAGCCCCGATAATAGGTAAAATCAAGCATCTTTTGTATTTCATGGAATTTTTCATTAAGACTCACCTGTGTTGAAGGATTGTTACGTACCACAACGGCGAGTGCATCTGAGAATTCCTCTTCCCACTTTCTCATCGCCTTTTGGCATTGTTCCTTTCCATTCTGGCACGATTCTTTAAATAAAAGAACGACCATATCGCTTAAAGGGAAAATTCCATGAATCTCTCTAAAAGGAAAGTCTGATAAAAAGGAGTACAACACACCTATGTTCTCTGTATTTTCAATCTTAAACGCAGCCATTTTATAGTCCTCTATTATTTCACGCTGAGCGATAAACAGCGCCTCATACGATAAATCCTTATAATACTGTAAATGCGGGACTGCTATCGTATCCTGCTTCTTGTCAAGGACTTTTGCTGCTTTTTGATAAGCGGACTTCACTTTGGCAGCGGAAAACGGTTTGATCATTAGTTCTAAGGCTTGCAGGTCAATCGCTAAGCGTGCCTTTTCAAAGGTAGCCTCCGCACTTGTTAACAGCAAAATAGGCTGATAGATTTGAATGTATTCTCTAAAACTAGACCAATTATCACTGCTGATCATATCTAGTTCTAATAGAATGATATCTGGTGACTCTTTCTCAAAAGTAACAACAAAGTCTTGATAATTGGAAGCTAAATGTATGGATGACACAGGGATGGAAGATGATTTTAAAAGCCATTTTAATCCCTCCCGCTCATTTAGATCGCGGTCTGCAATTAACCATTTTCCTTCCATTATTCTCCCCCCATCTAAAAAAAGTACTACTAATATAATAAAAGTATACCTTCAATGTGGCAATCTACAAGTATTTTTAGATTTTAATTCTTATTCATGAAATGTGATAATTTGTATTGAATTCATAGGTTCATTATGCGCATAATAATTTTTGTGACTATTGAAGAGAGGGGAAAATCAAGACATGAAATGGCACAAAAATTTACTTAAAATTATACAGGACCGCCAGGGTAAAAGACTTGCATTAATTGTTGACACCTCAACAAATGAAACAAAAATTGATCTTATCGCAAATATTGTTACTTTTTTCAAGGAGCTTACTCCAGAAACCACCCTCGTTCAAGCGGATTTTAAGATACGTACTTCAGAGCAGATTACAGAAGGCAGTGAAATAAAGTATCACACACATGGTAAAGCTTCTTATACATTGGCATTAGAATGGGCGGAAGAGGAAAAAATTGAAACGGTATTTTATATTACTGATTTAACTGGTTTTTTACCCGAGGATATGGAGGTACCATCCTACGAGGTTTACTGGCTCGTACCGACTGAATTTGTTCCTAAAGCACCCTTCGGGAAGGTGATGAAAATCGTTTAGGAGAAACATGCAAAAAAGAGGAGTAACTCTCCTCTTTGACCATTTTCCTAATTTATGATGAACTTTCATCCAAATGAGCCAGAGACGAATTCAGTGCAGAAGATGATCCTTCCTCATTCGGCAGGCCTATTGCTTCCTCCCTCATTGGAAGTGATAATGTATTTTTTTCAACCAGCTGCTCTAATCGATTTATTCTATCATGTAATTGAGCTCGCTCTTTATCCGCCATTATCCCTTTTGAAGAATAGTATGGATCCTTTTCCCACCAGTCCATTCCAATTTCTCTAGCTTTATCTACCGAGGCAACCAGAAGCCTAATTTTTATTGTTAATAGATCGACATCTGCCAAAGAAATTTTTATATCACCAGCGATGACGACTCCTTTATCGAGAATTTTTTCAAGAACATCAAGTAAATTCGATGATTGCGGCGGGTGATGAATGGGCATATGAACCCTCCTCCTCTTAGATTAAAGCAGTTTTCCTAATGGCCCCAATTCAATATTGAGCTCTTCATGTTCTAAACCAAAAATCTGCTTTAATTCTTCCATTTTTTCTTCAAGTCTCATCAATGTTAAACCTAATTCTTCAATTTGCTCATCTGTTAATGTATCGCTTTCCACTCTCCGCATTGCCTGCCTTTCCATAAGCTGCCGGAGAAGTTCTATAATGGTTAGGACTAATTTTGCTAACCCTTGCTCTACCTGATTAGAATCTAGTGGTAATCTCTCCATCACATAATGCCTCCCCTGCAATTATAGGCTCGTATGGACCATAGGCGCTTTCAATCGACGAGATTAGAAGCTTAAGATCCACAACAATTAAATCGATATTGGCAACCGATATTACTATTTCTCCACTTACCACAACGCCTGTATCAATGATTCCATCAAGGAGATCCAACAGCGTCATTTTTTTATTTTGAAAAAGATGATACTGTTCCATCATTATTTCTCCTTTGAAAAATGATATGGCGGCCATGGTCCGCTAACTTGAAAAGTACAGCCTGCCTCCGCAAATTCTTCTTCTAAATCATGAATTTTATTAAGAAAGAGTTCTGATTTGTATTTATTAATTAGAAAATCACAGTTTACAATCATTTCATCCTGTCGTTCTGTTATTTCTCTTCCCCAATTTCCTCGGAGCTTAGCCTCTTCGAAAAATGACTTTAACTTTTGTTCTACTTGCTGCCACCGCTGGGATTGTTCTTTCTCTACTTCATCGGAAATCAATTGATTAAGCCTTTTCTTCATAATAAATTGCTTTCCCTTTGGCATAGTGCTAATGTTTTCTCTTAACTCTAGAACGGTTGGATTATTCTTTATTACATAAGAAAACGCCTGCTCGGTGTAACTGTATATCTTTACGTTCCATTCTTGTTTTTCTTTCAAGCGGTTTAGCTTCTCGAAAATTACATCATATTGTTCATTAAGTAAGCTTTTTAGATTATCTTCTTTTTGAAAAATTGTACAAAATGACATAGGAAGGATAGTAAACACACTATTAATAGCTGAGATGCATTCATGATGATGAAATGCTTTCTCCTTTAACCAATCAGGGTCTTTTAATTGAAGGTCGATACGCTGCTGGGAAAAATTCAGGGGGTTTGACTGGGGTAATGACTGCTGCAAGTCCTTTATAGGGAATGATTGAAGTCTTCTTTTGATCAATTCCAATAATGAAAGGAACCTCTGATTTTTGTAATTCCTCCTTTAAAATGACACCATACAAATAAATAAAATCATTTTCAACCGCAGTACGAGCCATAACTACCTCCTCCTATGAACATTAATACTCGTTCTTCTCGCGTTCTTTGGCAATTTTATATCTGTTAAGTAATTCCTGCTCTCGTTCTATATAGGATTCTTCATCCATTTCTCCCATATCAAACATCATATGCAGTTCTATCAGCTGCTGCTGTATAATAGTTAAATCGTAAAGCTCCTGATCTGCTTCTTCCTGAATTTTTTCACCTAATTTAATAATTGAAGTAATGGGGAAGGTAAATAATTTAAATATCATAATTTCCCTTCAATCCTTAATCGAATATTTACAAAGTTATAGGCCGGCCATGGTCCCGAATACTTAAACTCTGCTTTTTCCTTCCATATTTCGTAAAGCTCATTTACCTTATTGTCGAAGGCTGCTTCGTGCGCAGTATCTACTAGAAAAGCTGCATTTAACAGTGTTTTTCCTGGTATGGTTTTATTTTGCTTTCCCGCTTCTGCCAGCTCTAATAAGGCTTCAAAAATTTCCGTTGATACTTTCTTCTCTAAATGGAGAATGAAATTTTGGGCTTGCTCACCTAGATAGATTTGTTCATAAAAATTTACTTGGTCATTCTGTTTTGATTTCCACTCATTTAAAAGCGGGTCTTTCGTCATTTCCTGTTCAATCCATTCTTTCTTCGGGATTACTTTTAAGCCTACTTCCATCTTGTTTTTTAAATGCGTAAACAATTTTTCAAATTCCTCATTTAGATGTTCCATTATTAACAGGACATCATTTTTGGAGTGAAATACATTCCCGAAGCTCATTGGTATTACGCTATATTGTTTCATTACCTCTGAGATGATTTGTTGATGGGCCATTAAATTGTTCCTAGCGGGTAAAACCTCACCTGAAACGTTGGATGCTACCATTGCAACATTATTAAAGTGAATAGTATATACACCGCTTTTTCTTTCATTTAAGATAACAGTTCCAAATTTCTTAGGCGCCTTTTCACGAATCGCACAAAAAAGGTACACCCCATCTTGTGTACTCATTTTTTTCCTTCCCTTCTCAGAATTTCCTTTAGTATTAGTTCCTTAACTTTCGCAGGGGGCTGTTTCGAAAGGTTTTGAGTCATCGGTCTTATTAATACATCCATACATAGTGCCTGATAGCTGCTATTTTCAGCTATCATTTGTATGTTTGATGTTTTTGCAACTGACGCAATCATAAGTGAGGCTCGTAAACTGGGACAAAATCCATTACCATAAGACCTTAGATTGGTAACCAGCCTAACTACTTCCTCTGCTTCATGCTGTTTTAGTCCTATTTTTTGTCTTAGAATTTCTATCTCTGTTTCCCTGTCGCAAGAATCTAAATGGATGGTGATCAGTCGATCTAATAGAGCGTCCTGTGTGTGAAAAGTCCCAGCATACTCATCCGGATTACTTGTAAAAATAATCGTAAAATCAGGATGGCATTTTAAAAATGAATTTTTTCCATTTCCATACAGAGGCAGAACTCTTTCCTCAAGCAGGGATAAAAATATATTATTCGTTTCCGGGCGGGAACGTGAAAACTCATCATAAATTAGCACATGTCCGTTCTTAACGGCTTCAATGAGTTGACCTTCGATCCAAATGGGTTTGATTTCCTGCTCCTTCTTAAATACGGTGTGAATATAGTTATCAATTATTTCTTTTTTCTTGACTCCAGAATACTGTCCCAATAAATCTTTGTTGGACAATTCATGATGGCCGCGAAGAATGGTCATCTTTCTATTTAATTGTTTCGCAATAAAAATCGCTAAGCTTGTTTTTCCAACACCTGTTGGTCCAACAAAATGAACAGGAAAACCAGCTTGCATGTAGTTAAGGGTTCTGTCTATGATATCTTTGAAAAAAGGAGTGTTTACAAACTCATCTGTTCCTTTTCGTTTATCTGACGGATTCAACATTTTTCCTCCTAATATTAGATTCTTAAAAAAGGAGCCAAGGCACACTTAAGCCTCGACTCCTTCATTTAATTCAAAAAACAACCTACGACTCTTCTGCAAAAGGAGGCTGTTCCTGAAGAAGGCCAACTGCTTTTGCATATCTCAACCAAGTATCGACACTTGCAATAACAATACGGGCATCAATTGTTAAAAGCTCAATTCCCACTAAAGAAACACGAGCCCATAAATCAATCACAACACCTTTATCCAAAATACGGTCAATAACTTCTGCCAAGCTTGAAGAGTCTACACTTTTTTGAATAGCAGCCATCTAATCCCCTCCTTTCATTGACTGCAGCTATAGAGGGAGTGTAATAAATTATTCTTTCGTCCTAGACCATGTGATTTCTCTTTTATCCCCTTTTGACCACAAGTCACTATCGTTATAAATAACGATTACTATACTATATGAATAGCTGTTTAATTGGAGTGGACAAGTGCTTTTGTTTGCATGTCTTTAATAAATAAAAAGAGACCTCATTAAATGATGTCCCTTTTGGTTAATGTATTATTTTGTGGTTTATCCATTTTTTACGATTTTTGATGGATTGTTAACCTTATATAGTACCGGTGCATCGACGATGAACTCTTCTTCTACATCTTTCCCTTTTGCCAGCTTCTTTTTAGTTACTTTTCCGTCAAATTCAAGCTGATCTCCTGGCGCCAATTCGAATTTCTTTAATGTTTTACTGTGGCTGCACCAGGCAAGACCAAGATCTAACGGCTCATCTTGAACGATTTGGACATTTTCAAGAACGACTACCTCATCATTTTCTTCATTAAATGGATTGTAGGTAAGAGCAAATTGTTTAACACTTGCGGTAAAGTGTACCTTTTCTGTTGGCAGCTCAATTTTTGGTTCTTTCTCTTTTTTCGGTTTTGCTGACTTTGGCTTTTTGGGTTCTGATTTTGTTACTGGTTTAGGTTCAGGTGTTTTTGCTTCTGCTTTAGACTCTGAATCCTCTGAAGCTTGTTCTGGTGTACTGAAATCCTTTTCTTCTACCTGCAGCATGGTCTCCTTACCATAACTGGAAGCCTGCATTTCCTTTAAGAAGGCAGGGTGGATACAAGACAAATTTCCATCTTGAAATTCAATCACCAGCGTATTAAACTCCTCGGACTTCCCATAGGTCTCATATCCTTTAATGGTTACCACACGCTGGTAATTCCGCTCCTTAAACAAAAACTCCCGCTTCGCCTCCTTCGCAGACGAAAGCCCCCACTCCTTCAACTTCTCACGGTAATGCTCATCATCACGAAACCCCTCAAAATCCCCTTTCGGCGGAACATAACGAGTCAAACCACTTCGCTCTAACTGCTCATGCTCAATAACCATACTTCCACACCTTTCTTATAGTGAACACCTTATGAACATCTCACCCTGGTGACAGGCACCACTCGTGTACAACTGTCCGTCTCCAGTGGACACTCATATATACCTTTTATTATGTATTTTTAATTGATACCTTTTTTATTGTATCAAAGTTTGCTATTAATGAAAAAAGCTTAGGCATGATTTTTTGTAGGAAAGCTGGTTCATTTCTACAAATATCATGCCTGTTTTTTCAGATAATGATTGGAGGTTTTCCGATTGGATAGTATTCAATGGAGCTGCATGCTCGGATTTTCTCTTCTGGGAGGCAGTTTCTGCCGTCGATGATAATGGGTTCTTTCATTTTCCCTGCCATAGCTGCTATATCAATGTTTTTAACCTCTTTCCACTCGGTAACGATTAAAACAGCATCTGCTTCGAATATCGCTTCTTCGATGGAACCCGCATATTTTATGATGTCTCCGATAATCTGCCTAGCGTTTTTAGTCGCAACTGGGTCATAGGCAATAACTTCTGCTCCATATTTTGTTAACGCTCTCGAAATCGGAATTGACGGGGCTTCTCGCATATCGTCTGTTTCTGGTTTAAACGCTAAGCCTAAGATTGCAATTTTCTTGCCTTTTAATCCTCCAAATCTCTTTAAGGTTTTCTTCACTAGGATTTCTCGCTGATACTCATTAATCGCAATCGTCTCTTTTAACAGTGGGAAATTAACCCCATTTAAGCCAGCTGTATGGAGCAGCGCTTTGACATCCTTTGGAAAACAAGAGCCGCCGTAGCCAATACCGGCATTCAAAAATGCTTCGCCAATCCGTTTATCCTTACCCATGCCTTTTGCAACATCAGTTACATCAGCTCCAACTGCTTCACACAAATTGGCAATTTCATTGATATAACTAATCTTTGTTGCTAAAAATGCATTTGCAGCATATTTAATCATTTCTGCACTTCTTGTGCTCGTTAAAATGACAGGTACATTCAATGGGCGGTACATATCATGAATTTTCCCTGCTGCTTCATTATCTTCGGAACCGATAATGATTCGATCGGCTTTCATAGTATCTTCGATTGCGGATCCCTGTCGGAGAAATTCAGGATTGGAAACCATTTTCACTTTAAACCCACACTGGTCTTCAATCAAATTCCCTATAAAATCATTGGTTCCAACTGGCACTGTGCTCTTAATGACAACGATTGTTTTGGAAGTAACATAGGAAGAGATATCCTTTGCAGCTTGTACCAAATATGAAAGGTCCGCTGCACCATCATCCCCCTGCGGTGTTCCAACGGCTACGACAATGATTTCTACCCCAACCAACGCCTGATGAAGAGAAGTTGTAAAATGCAGCCTGCCTGCTGCCATATTAGCAGATAATAATTCTTCTAGACCTGGTTCATAAATCGGGGATATCCCTTGACGTAATTGATTAATTTTTTGCTCATTAATATCGATACATGTGACATAGTGACCAATTTGTGATAAACATACACCTGTTGACAATCCTACATAGCCTGTACCTAAAACAGCAATCTTCATATCAATCAATCTCTCTCTTACTATTCTGTAAACTTTGTAACTTAATGACTTCTTCCAAATACGCTAATACCGAATCTTTGATGTCGTCACGGCTTAGTGCGAAATCAATGGTTGCCTTAATAAAACCAATTTTGTCACCAATATCATAGCGGCTTCCTTGAAAGTTATAAGCAAAGACGGCTTGATGTTTGTTCAATTCATTGATGGCATCTGTCAGTTGTAACTCATCTCCGCGTCCCATAGGGATTCTCTCTAAAATTTCAAATATTTTAGGACTCAATACATATCGTCCCATGATGGCATATCTTGAAGGAGCCTCTTCTATGCTGGGCTTCTCAATTAACGAATCAATATGAAATAGGTCTGACTCAATCATCGTCCCTTTCGGCTTAATAATCCCGTATTTGCTGACATCCTTCTCTGAAACTGTCTGAACGGCAACAACCGAACTATTATAATACTCAAACACATCAATAACCTGCTTTAGGCAGGGTACTTCCGACATGACGATATCATCCCCAAGTAAAACCGCAAATGGTTCGTCTCCTATGACGCTTTTCGCACATAGAATAGCATGTCCCAGTCCTTTCGGCTCTTTTTGACGGACATAAACGATATTAACTAAGTTTGATATATTTTGAACTTCTGCTAACATATCGAGTTTGTTTTTCTTTAATAGAGTGTCTTCTAATTCATAAGATTTATCAAAATGATCCTCGATGGACCTTTTGCCTCTGCCGATAATGATGATAATTTCCTCAATCCCTGAAGCAGCTGCTTCTTCAACAATATATTGAATAGTGGGCTTATCAACAATCGGCAGCATTTCTTTTGGCTGTGCTTTCGTGGCTGGCAAAAATCGTGTTCCGAGGCCAGCTGCTGGAATAATGGCCTTTCGGATTTTCATATGCTGCCTCCTTTCTTTTTCTCTTTAATCTTTTATATGCATGTGGACAACCTCCGGTCACGTTAATAACCTATTAGACTCTTTATTTGACGATAAAGCCTGTCTATTTTATAAAAATAAAACTCCCTTACTAAATTGTTCCAAGGGAGTCATTCTTGATTTTGATGAATGGGTTGAAAAACTCGTTTAATAAACCTTTCCATCAGCTTTCTGAGAATTTTCTTTCGTCGTGTAACCAGCGTACTTACGATTGCTTTTCTTTCTTCATTCGTAACCTGCCAATCTTCCGGAATAAGTGCTGCTATTTCCTCTATTAAATGAATAGGAATCTCTTGAATTATTTCTAGCTGCTCATAAAATTCTTGCTCATTCTCAATAAAGCTAGCCATAATTTGGTGGGTGGCGCTTTTTAAAATGGTGATTGGAAGGGATTCAATTTCTTGAAGTGTCCAGTTGTAGGAAGCGAACACTTCGGCATGGTCGATGATCCACAAACGGTAGGATTCTCCTGCGTTATCACATAAAATGATGTTTTTCCTGGTACGGTCGCGATTGCACATCCAGTAATCAAATAAAATCACACCTGCCAAGCTTTCTTTGTTCGAAATAGCAGGAACACTTGTCACCTGATGTCCATCATAGCAATCAGGTACATACAGGCTTGCGAATTGAGTTTTTGATTGGGCCATTTGAGAGAGTTCAGGGTATTGGGAGGAAAACTCCTGGGGTATTTCTACTAATTGAGCAAACGGTATTGGCAGACCAAGGTAACGTGCAAGGCAATAGGCGACCCATTCATTTGCCAAAGCCTTATCAAATCCAGGCTGGAAGTATTTTACGACGTAGTCCCGGCCATCATCAAACGTGATTAAGTGCGCCCGTGATTTTCCTTCTAACGTTTTCTTATAAGCAATAGGCTGAATCATTCACGATTCACCCCGCTACTTTCATCTGTATTTGCACCAGTTATTTTTTTCAACAATTGAACATATTGTGCAGCGACTACTTCTATTGCGAATTTCTCATGTACCCATTTAACGGCAGACTCTGACATTTGTCGGTGGAGGGTTGGGTTATCAACTATTTCAGAAAGCTGTTTAACACCATCTTCAACATTTTGACCACGAAAAAGCAGCCCATGTTCACCATTGATAACCAATTCCGTAATGGGCATCATTTTTGAAGCAACAACGGGTACACCGCTAATCATCGACTCAATGAAGGTATTTCCAAAGGATTCGGTCTTAGTTGTAGCTAACGTACAGCCGCCAGATTGCCTAATTTTCGCATAAACATGCGGCATTTGCTGATAGGGGATTACTGGAAACCATTTCACCACATCCGTCAACTGCTCCTCCTGCCATTTAGCAGCAAATTCTTCCCTCTGTACACTTTGAGCACCGCCAATGACCCAAAATTCTATATCATCCCGTTGACTTTTCATAAGCTTTGCGATTTCTAAAAGCATTTGCCAATTCTTACGCTTGTCTAATCTGCCAATCCAGCCAATTATTTTTTTTCCATTTAAACGTTTCGGTTCACTTTCAACATTAATCTCATCATCAGATAATGCACGATAAAATGTCGTGTCTATGCCATTGTAAATAACATGTATCGGAATCTCGTCTGTTAAAATGGATACCAGTCGTCTTTGATACTGTGAAGGAACAATGATGGCTTCCGGAAGTATACCTCTGAATGATTTCAAATGCGGTTTAAGCTTAATTAGTTCTGGTGTACGTGCCTCAACCAGCACTGGCCCCTTATACTGTGCTTTCTTAATCCATTTAAAAGCAGCACCTGTGTCAACCACAATAATGGCATCATAGTGATTATCTCTAATGATTTTAATGATTTCCTGTTCATCCTTTGTCAAATAAACGGGCGCAACATCTTCCATAATATGGAGCCCGCCGTGATCAGTCGTATACAGAAATTCTGTCTCAATTCCATGTTTCTTAAAATAAATCGAGCGATTGCGCCAGCCGGCATTCACCCCGCCAACTGTCAGCAGACGCCAGATAACTAAAACTTTCATAATGGTATCTCCTTGTATTATTAGGCTTCCTCCCCATATAATTAGAACCTTATATTAGCCCAAAAGCTGTTCACTTTTTCTTATCTTTTTTTTTGTCTTTCTTATCGTTCCGTCGGTCGCGGTCATTGTGCCGATCTCCACCGTTGTGTTTACCGCCTTTACCACCCTTTGCACCCTTGCTTCGCCGGTCACGATTGTCTTTTGTGTGACGGTCCCCTTCAAAACGTCTTACGCCTTCATAATGTCTCTCACCTTCAGGATGCCTAGCCTCAAAACCTTGTTCGAGGTTGTCCCAATATTCATCAATTTTGGCCATAACCGCTTCAGGATCAGCACCTCGAGCAAGCATCGTTTTAATCCATTCTTCTTTAAAAACCTTATGAACAAGTCCCTGCAGCAGGTTTACATAGTTTTTCTCATCTGCTGTTGTCAATAAACTATTACTAAGATTCTTTATTTTGTCCTTATCTGGTTCCTGCGGGAGAAGTAAAGCAGTGATTTGCCTTGAGATTTCTTCCATCCGAATGTAATGGAGCCACTCCATATATAATTCCGGAGCCATTTCCTGGACATGCGCCATAAAGATTGCTTTATTTTGTTCCCCTAAGGATGTCAATAATTTTCGCGGGTATGGGTAGACGCGGTCACGCCAAATGGTTCTCGCTACGTCAATTACCTTAAGACTTCCGTCCGGCTGCAGGTAAATTTGCCGTTTATGATGGTCAATTCTCTCATAACCAATTTTCTTAAACGTGATCAGCATTTCAATTAATTTTGCAGAAAGTGCCTTTGTTAATGGCTGGGATTGTAAATACTCACGTAAATCAACACCTCTAATAATTTCCATCACAATATAGAGTGGACCTTTACCATAAAGCTTTGGAAAAAGAGTAGTTTGCTGCCCAAGGGATAAAGCATAATATTCGCGGTCGCAATCCTCCGTATTTCCAAACACTTTCACACAAATATCATCCGTTAATTGGAAAACGGCTCCTTGGCGACCTTTCCCCATCATAACTAACGGTGAATGATTTACCACTTCTACGTCCGCATTGACTTGGTTGGTTACTTTAATGTTGTTCATCCACTGTTCTAAATTTTGAATATACATATATTTCCTCCTTCCTTTTCAAGTTGGCAGTTTGATCATTTCTGTAATGTGGCAGTTTTAAACTGCATACTCTGCTTGTCTATTCTTTAACCCTAAAAATTTACTGCCTATTATAATAGATTCAATTTACACACAAAGTGTTAAGGCATATGACTATAAAAAGAAAAATGTATATTGCTGCTAAACTTAAATTAAAAAATCATTCTCAAAGTCCATACTTTGTTAAAGAAGTCATTAAATTTTTCTTTTATAGAAAGAAATTTCCCAGTGATAACTTTCCTGCAAATGAATCTTTAGTATCCTATCTGTTTGGTAATTAACCAAAAAGCCGGCTCCTTATCAAGGAACCGGCTTTCCTCTTTTTAGGTGTACATTATTTTCCATGATTCTTAAAATTATTGAAAAATTAACAATTATCTCCTTTATTTATTGTACAATTATGGTAGAAGCTGTACTCTTTAGGAGGTTTTCATGGACCGTCTTACGAATCATTTAATTGTCATTTCTTTTGATTGTCTGTCAGCATTAGATTTTCCTATGCTGAAAACACTCCCACATTTTAAGACAATCCTTGAAAATGGTGCATATGTAGAGAAGGTTGAGACCATTTATCCTTCGGTAACTTATCCCTGCCATACAACGATTGTGACTGGGAACTATCCTAACCGACATGGAATTATTAATAACACCCTTCTTCAGCCTGGAAGGTCTTCACCAGATTGGAACTGGTTTAGGGGTCTAATAAACGGGACAACGTTATATGATGAAGCTAAAAAGGCTAATTTAACAACTGCTGCCCTTCTTTGGCCAGTAACAGGTAAAGCAAATATTGATTACAATCTGCCTGAAATCTTTCCAAATAGGCCTTGGCAAAATCAAATATTAGTTTCGTTAAGGAACGGGAGTCCCCGTTACCAATGGGAGCTGAATAAACGATTTGGACATATTCGTAATGGATTAAATCAGCCTGAACTGGATGATTTTGTATTACAATCTACCCTGCATACCATTAAAACCAAAAAGCCAGATTTACTGCTGGTACACTTTACCGATTTGGACACGCAGCGTCATGATTATGGTTTTTCTTCGAATAAAGCCATTGCTGCTATCCAACGGCACAATGAGCGGCTTGGGCAAATCATGAAGGCTCTAGTAGAGAGCGGCATCTATGAAAATTCTACAATTGTCGCCTTAGGTGACCATAGTGCCTTAGATGAGAACAAAGCCCTAAACCTTAATGTGCTTTTCCATAAACACAGACTTATTACAACCAATCGTAAAGGGAAAATAAATAATTGGAGGGCCTATTGTAAAAGTTGTGATGGCTCCGCATATATTTATGTAAAAGACAGAAAAGATTTAGAAACTACGAGGAAAGTAAAAAGTTTATTAGATTCTCTAATTGTAAATCCGGCCACTGGTATTGAAAAAATACTTACTGCTGATGAAGCAGCCTTAAAGGGGGCAGATCCTTCCTGCGCCTTTATGCTAGAGGCCAAGAAAGGCTATTACTTTTTAGAAGATTTTCAGGGAGAATATATCAAAAATATTACCCGGGAGGATGTCAAAAAAGATAAAAAATACACATTGGCCTGTCATGGGTATTCTCCGGAAAAGCCTGAGTACTCCACCATTTTTATGGCTGCGGGTAAAGGGATACGCCCAAAAACAACCATTCCTTATGCCCGTCTCATTGATGAAGGTCCAACATTGGCTAAGCTTTTAGGCGTAGATTTAGGTGACACAGATGGAA
Source organism: Neobacillus niacini (assembly GCF_019749295.1). Taxonomy (GTDB): domain Bacteria; phylum Bacillota; class Bacilli; order Bacillales; family Cytobacillaceae; genus Neobacillus; species Neobacillus niacini_D. The sequence goes on along the minus strand of NZ_JACWFG010000011.1, from coordinate 397,746 downwards.
GGATTATCGAGGACCTTTTGATCGTTTAGATGCAATTAAATAGGAGGAAAACTCTATGAGTCGATTGACGAAGCAAGAAAAAAGCTGGGTTTTTTATGATTGGGCAAATTCCGCTTACTCGATATTAATTACAACTGCTATCTTTCCATTATATTTTAAAGCGGCGGCAGATAGTGCCGGACTTGCTGGATCAACATCAACAGCTTACTTAGGTTATGCAAATTCCTTTGGAACCCTGCTTGTTTCCATTTGTGCACCTATTTTAGGGACCATAGGCGATTTTCGAGGGTTAAAAAAGAGATTATTTACTTTTTTTGTGATTCTGGGTATTGCCTTTACGGCAATGCTGGCCGTTGTCCCAAGCAGCCAATGGCTGGTCCTATTAATCTGTTACATTGTAACGGTCATTGGTTTTGGAGGCGCGAATATTTTCTATGACGCCTTTCTAGTAGATGTTACAAGTGAGGAAAGAATGAATAAGATATCGGCACGTGGTTTTGCGATGGGCTATATCGGAAGTACGATCCCTTTTATTATCGGCATTGCTCTTATTCTATTATCACAACAAGGGATTCTGCCTTTATCTGTAACTATCTCGACGCAAATAGCCTTTGCCATTACAGCCATTTGGTGGGGGACCTTCACCATTCCGATGTTAAAAAATGTTGAACAAGTCTATTACGTAGATAGAGTGGAAAAACCCATTTCTACCAGTTTTAAAAAGGTTTTTCAAACCCTTAAACGGATTAAAGCTTATAAACCTTTGTTTCTATTCCTTATTGCTTATTTCTTTTATATCGATGGTGTTCATACGATTATAACCATGTCGACTGCCTATGGTACTGATCTTGGCATATCATCTACAAACCTATTAATCATCCTATTTGCTACACAAGTTATTGCTGCTCCGTTTGCCATGCTGTATGGAAAGCTTGCAGATAAATTCACCGGAAAGAAAATGTTATTAGTTGGAATTTTTATCTATATTATTATTTGTATCTATGCTTATTTCATGAAAACAACTTTAGACTTCTGGATATTAGCGATGCTGGTTGGTTCCTCACAAGGCGGAATTCAGGCTCTTAGCCGTTCTTATTTTGCAAAGCTGGTGCCGAAGGAAAATGCAAACGAGTTTTTTGGATTCTATAATATCTTTTATAAATTTGCCTCCATTCTTGGACCAGCTTTGGTCGGTGTTACTGCCCAAATTACGGGCAATACAAATGCAGGAGTATTTAGTTTAGTCATATTGTTTATTCTCGGCGGAGCCGTTCTACTGCGTGTCCCAGAAACCAATGAGAAAATCCAAATAAATAGTTAATATGACAAAGCAAAACAACGCCTTGGGTACTGATGACCCAAGGCGTTGTTTGCTGTTAGGCAAAAAGATCATTATCGAGAATCATTTCCTTCTCGAGATGACTTGCTCGAATTCCAAATCTAGGCTTCAATTGACCGATTTCTTCACCAAGCAATAATTTTATTGCCAGGTAAGGAAAGTTGATTCCAGATAAACAGCTAAAGTGCATACCACCGCTCATCCTAGGATTAATTTCTAGGAGCTTAGCCACTCCATTATTATATTTGACTTGAATATTGAAGATGTACGGTAATTTATATTGCTGATGAAAGCGATGGGCTAGTTGAATGAGCTCATGATGTTCGACAATTTCTCTTACCCTTCCTTCCCCTTTCATCCTAGGGATGGCAGCAAATAGCTGATCATTTGAGGAAACACAGTCAATGCTGTATTCCGGTCCGTCCAAATACTCTAAAACCATGAGATCAGGAAATACCTCCTGCTGACTTAATATTTCACATGCATACTTATAAGACAGACGGCGGCTGCTCGCTCTTCTAAAAAGATGATCAATGCTTTCAATATGATCCTCGATGATGCGGAATCCAGTAGCTCCTTCTCCAATAACCGGCTTAAAACAAACCTTATGACCTTTTTCACTCAAACATTGATACGCATTCTTAAAATCATTTATCGTATTCACTACGTAAAAATCAGGAATCGAAACAAGTTCAACACCATTTTCTTCTGCCTGCATGATGGAGTGATAAGCCGCGGCTTTATTATCCAAGGTTTCCATTAATTCAGAATCTGGACAAACCAATACCTTCACACCGATTGCTTCAAAATCGGCCAATCTTTTTGAAATCAGTACATTTTCTTTCCGTGGGATGAAAATATCTATTTTATGCTGCAGACAAAATTCTAGACAAAAATCAATATATGGCTTACCAGAAATAATCGGTTCTGTGAAAGCATAATCACAATTCTGCAAATAGAGAGCATCCTTATTCGAATGAGTACCATAAACCACGAACTCCCGCCCATCATCATTCGAACGAATCATATCCATAAAATGCGTGACTGTCGTAAACCACCTGTTAAACCAAATCCTCATACGCTACCTCTTTCATGTTGAAATTCAAATAGAAACCTTAACCATTATTCGCCTATACCTTCCATTTTATACATATAACTTCCAAGAACAATGTATAATTCAGTGCATAAATGGTGCTATAATGAATAAATGGTGACAGGCACCGAAAGGGGTGCCGAAGGGGGTTAATATACATGTGTGGACGGTTTACGTTAACGGCGACTGTTGATCAGTTGATTGATCGGTTTGATGTTGAGTTTTTTCTTGAGCAGGAGGAGTATTTACCTAGTTACAATGTGGCTCCTTCGCAATCGGTGTTAGCGGTGATTAATAATGGATCTCATAAAAGAATGGGGTTTTTACGATGGGGATTAATTCCGCCTTGGGCAAAGGATATGTCAATCGGTTATAAAATGATTAATGCCCGAGCTGAGACATTATCAGAGAAACCAAGCTTCCGAAATGCTTATAAGAATAAACGCTGTTTGATTGTGGCTGATAGTTTTTATGAATGGAAACGTATTGACAGTAAAACGAAAACTCCGATGAGGATTAAACTCAAGTCAGATGAGTTGTTTGCCATGGCTGGTCTTTGGGAAAGTTGGAAATCACCTGAAGGAAAGACGATTTATTCCTGCTCAGTTATCACCACCCAGCCTAACGAGTTAGTACAAGACATCCACGATCGGATGCCAGTAATTTTAAAACCAGAAGATGAAAAAAATTGGCTTGACCCTTCCATTAGTGACACATCTAAACTTCAACCTTTACTTAAACCATTGGAGACTAGTTTGATGGAAGCATATGAAGTCAGTCCTCTCGTAAATTCACCTAAAAATAACTCGATACAACTAATACAAAAAATTTGTTAAAATCCCAAAAAAGATTGCCTGACTCAATTAGAGCCAGGCATTTTTTATACAAGAGCAATGGTTGAATTAATTTTCATGACAAAAGTCATGATTGCGGTTGTATCTAAATTTGAGGTATCCTCGGTAACTCCATTCACTTTTTTAACAATCTGCCTTTCGATAAAGTTCATTTTACTAACCAGGAATTCTCCGCCAAAAATACCGTTAGCGATTGAAATTTTCCTTAACTTCTCTGGATAAGCCAAATCGAATTGCTCAAGAGCTGTTTCACCATCGTGCCAGCAGCAAAGGAAGAGACCTAACTTTTTTGTTAACAGTTCCTCATAATACTTGCCAATAAAATGCTTGATTTTTCCTTGGATACTGCCGGCATGGATAGAGCCGCCAATGATGACGAAATCATAATCACTGACTTCATAATTAATTCTATCCCTCTTTAAATCGACTGCTAAGACGTCCCCTTCCATCCACTCACTCAGCAATTGGACAGCTTTTTCTGTTGTACCATGAGATGAGCAATAAACAATTAATGTCTTCATAAGTTAACCTACCCTCCATGGAAAAATTTTCTACGACTCCGACAAAACCAACCTTATCCTGTCCGGCTACTTGTTGTCTTACCCTAATTATAATTCAGCAATAACAAATATACGGGAAAAATATTGGCAATATTTCTACAATTCAATCCCTATAACCCCCCCCCTTTATGTCCACACATTTCCCAAGAAAATGAATATAATGTTGGAACAAAAAATGATCATGAGGTGATAAAGTGGATTCCTTAACCTTACCAATGATCTTGTCAGGACCTATCGTTCGCAGAGCAGAACCAACACAAATTACGCTATGGATTGCGACCAGTAAATGGTATGAAATTCATGCTGATTTATTTCGTATCACTTCCAATAAGGATACCTCATTATATGATTACACCCTGCTTCAGACAAATAGTGAAACCAATACGATACGTATGGGTAAGCAGTTGTTTGTCCATTTAATTAAACTCACTCCTATCCAAGGTACCTTCCCTTTGGATACCTTACTTGGATACAATACCCACTTCAAACGTGGCACGGAAATGCAAGATTTAAAATCCCTGGGGTTACTGTCCAAAGACAACTATGATTCTATCGTATACGGCAACCTTGAATATCCCTCTATATATCTCAATAGCTCACCCCAACACTGTAATGTCCTTTATGGTTCTTGTCGAAAACCCCATGGAGATGATGACGATACACTCATCACAGGAGACCTGTTACTAGAAAAAGAATTTCATAATTTAAAAATACGCCCAACCACTCTGTTTCTTATGGGAGACCAGATTTACGCAGATGATGTAGCAGATCCCTTGTTTCCGATCATCACTACATTGGAAAAGGAATTAATAGGGGCAGGTGAAAAGTTGGAATTAATCGATGAAAGGCTTACGACTTACCCCTTTCAAACTGCATTGAACCAAGTCAATGGCAGGCAATATATTATGGAGAACTTTTGCCATTTCACTTCTTCACATTCCAATAACCACTTGATGAAATTCGGGGAATACGCAGCGATGTATTTACTCTCGTGGAGCCCTCAACTCTGGGAACTCGCACAGGAAAATAACCTATTTGAATCCTTCGATGAATTATGTAGTAAAAATCAGGTATATTTTGTTTTCTCTGACGATGAAAGGTATCCAAAAGATAATAAACTAGAACAATTACACATGAAAAATCGTTATACAGAGCAGCAAGAAGCGATGATATCATTTCAACAATCTCTTTATCGGATTAGACGCCTTCTAGCAAACATTCCAACTTATATGATGTTTGATGACCATGATATTACCGATGATTGGAATATATCTTATAAATGGAAGGAAAATGTTCGTAACTCTCCTTTAGGAAGTCATGTGATTGCGAATGGACTAGCTGCAAATTGGGCCTTTCAAGGATGGGGTAATGCACCTGAATCCTTCAATGACGGTTTTCTCTGGATGATGAAATCCTATTTTAAAATGCTATCGATTGGAAAAATGGAGGCATATCAGCAAGAATGGAAAAAGACGTTATGGAGCTTTGATTCTTGGCATTTTGTTGCTCCAACAAACCCAATGGCTGTATTCCTAGATACACGTACTCAAAGGGAATATGATTCTGAACCTAGGCCGGAAAAATTCGGACACCTTATTGAAGAGACACAATGGGCACCACAACTCCTCAGTATAAAAGGGTGGGAGAATGTTACCAGCAGTCTCTTTAACAGCGGGTGGAAAAGCGGCACTCCATTGATTATGGTTTCACCCACACCTCTTTATGGATTAGGATTAATTGAAACCTTCCTCCATGATTTTGTTTATCCTTTAAGAGTGTTGGGAGTAAATGTTCATACTAGGTTTGATTTTGAAGCATGGAAGTATAACGGGAAAGGATTTACTGAATTCCTCCATCAGGCTGCAGCATGGAAACCCAGCAGGTGCATCATTTTATCAGGGGATGTTCATTATGCTTCTGCTGTAAAAGCTGCTATTTCATTTAAAGACGGGCGGAAACTGACCATTAATCAATTTACCAGTTCTCCAATGAAAAATATGAGCTTTGGCGGTATTTGGGGTATGGTGATGAAACAAATAATGGCACTGAACGCTTTGAAAAGAAAAAATAACAATATATATCGGATTTGTACTCCTTCTTATTACATTAAAGAAGTTGATAAAGAGAATCCATCAAACTCCTATTTGTGGAAGGACGAAGTAAGCTACCAGTTTTTAGAAAATAATTCTATCATAGAAACAAACAATAACCTCGGGTTTCTCATGATACGACGTCGCAGATTAAAAAACATCCTGCTTAAATCTGATCACAAATTATTACAATAAAACAATAATAATAGTGCTCTTTCCTATTGGGAGCACTATTTTTCAATGATATCTCCTTCTTCCTTGATAAAAAAGACCTTAGCCTGTTCATTCAGTTCATTTTCATAATATCTTATCTCCATTAATACAGGGAAATGTGCCTCTTGTAATAATTGACTAAGTTTCTTCATTTTCTTTAATTCTATTCTATGGTTCATTTGGGACCAATTGGTTTTAATATCTATAGGAATAGAAGTAGAGAGGATTGATACGTTTAATTTTTCATACGCAGGGATATTCCGCCCAAAAATTTCTCCTTTGTCCTTGATCTGCAGTGCTTTAAACATTCCCTCATCTAAATTTGGAAAAAGCCCTTTAATTTGTGCTTTAATTTCCTTTGCTAACTCACTATCCCACATAACTTTCGGATAATTATCTGAGTAGCCGCTCGGAGCATCCACGTCTTGCTCAATAATAAATAAAAGGTCTGGGTGATCCTTTGGATAGGCATATCCTTGGTAGGTTTCGCTCAAAAAATTGTAACTCATTTTAGATAGAACAAATTCACTTTGATATTTTTCACTGATATAGTTTTGCATATTTTTTTCATGCTTTTGTTTTCCCCATGGAGTCCCATAAAACACGGTATATGCATAAAAACTAAAAGTTAGAATGAGTCCTGCAAAAATGATTAGTATGATTTTAGTTGCCTTTATATCCCTCACCTCCCTATAGTTATCAGAATATTATAATTATAATATTCTTCACCAGATTTCCTTATTCCTTCTAGCCAAAAACAATAATAGGAATAAAAAAAGCCGTACAAAAGTACGACCTAAGGATTAACTATTTTTTCATTAATTTGTGAATGGTAACTAGGACTTCATCTAAAACTTCCTCGTCCCCATCTTGAATTCTTTCAAGGACACATGTTTTTAAATGTCCTTCTAATAAGATTTTTGCAACGCTATTAAGTGCAGACTGAGTTGCTGATATTTGTGTAATAACATCATCACAATAGGTATCCTTTTCGATTAAGCCTTTTATTCCACGAATTTGCCCTTCAATTCGATTAAGCCTCGTAACTAGATTACTCTTTACCTTATCAGAATGATGGCTTTTTCGGTGGCTTCCTTCAGTTTTGCAGCATGTTTCATCATTTATTTCTTCTTCATTAACATGATTAAAAGACATTCCATCACCTCATTTTCTGTTATTATAACATACCCCCGTACCGTAATGCGATAGGATACTTTTTAACCTTAAAAAAGAAAAACTGACAAGTTTCCTTGTCAGCCAGTTCCTCATAAAGCATCATCCCGTTTTTTCTACTGTTTCTTTTTCTGGATATTGATATTCATTTTCCCAGAAATCTGCATCCTTTATGCCTAATTTTACTGGATCAAAAACAGGATCTTTCCCATCTTTTAACTGAGCTTCATAATCTCTAAGAACTTTTAATGCTGGTTTGGTTAATAGGAGGATCGCAATTAGGTTTAACCATGCCATTGCACCAACCCCCACATCTCCTAGGGCCCAAGCAAGTCCAGCTTCTTTAACGCATCCGTAATAAACCATTCCCAGGATAACAAACTTAAGTACATATTCCGTCCACTGGTTCGTATTTTTTCTAATATAAGCAAGATTTGTTTCTGCCATATAATAATAAGCCATTATGGTTGTAAATGCGAAGAACAATAGTGCAATCGCTACAAACGGTGCACCAAATCCTGGTAAGACGGATTCAACTGCCGCTTGTGTATAGCCAGGACCGGCTTCCACTTCGGTAAGGTTTGTAACAATTGGTTCCTTCCCTTCAGGAGTAACATTATACATTCCCGTCATAAGAATCATAAAGGCTGTTGCTGTACAAACAAACCACGTATCAATATAAACGGAGAATGCTTGCACAATTCCTTGTTTAGCTGGATGTGATACTTCCGCAGCTGCTGCAGCATGCGGGCCAGTACCCTGACCAGCTTCATTGGAATAAATACCACGTTTTACTCCCCAAGATATAGCAGCACCTAAAATGCCCCCATATGCCGCGTTACCGCCAAATGCACTTGAAAAAATTAAAGAAAGCACTTCCGGTATTTGTGAGAAATTTGCAAAAGTAATGATAAAAGAAACGAGAATATAACCAACAGCCATAAATGGTACAACAAATTCAGCTGTTCGTGCAATACGTTTTACTCCACCAAAAATAATAACTGCTAAAACTAAAATTAAGACGATGCCTGTAATACTTGTATTGATTCCGAAAGCATTATCAATACTGACAGCAATACTATTTGCCTGCACCCCTGGTAAAAGAGCTCCAGTAGCAATAACTGTTACAATCGCAAATAATATGGCATACCATTTCAGCTTCAGTCCTTTTTCTATGTAGTAAGCTGGTCCACCACGGAATTGACCACCTTGTTTGGACTTATATACTTGACCGAGAGTGGATTCGATGAAGGCTGATCCTGCTCCTAAGAAGGCAATTAACCACATCCAGAAAACAGCACCTGGGCCCCCAAAAGCAATTGCAGTCGCAACACCAGCGATGTTACCTGTTCCAACCCTTCCGGACAAGGCAAGGCTTAATGCCTGAAAGGATGATATTCCGGCTTCTGATTTTTCACCTTTAAACGTCAGCCTAAAAATATCCTTCATATGCCTGAGCTGAAGGAACCGAGTTGACAACGTATAAAACAAACCTACCCCTAAACATAAATAAATAAGTGCCTGACTCCAAATGATACCATTCAGCCAATTTACAACTTGTTCCAAGTAAATCCCCCTTTTCACCTTGATGATTTCTATTATATAACAGCTTATCTATAAAATAAAAGAAAATTTTGTTTTTTAAAAATATTTAGATTATATGTTTTATAAACAAACAAAAAGCCTATTACAGATAAATTGTAATAGGCTTACTCTTATTTGATCCCGAGTTTATCTTCCATAAATGTCTCTAATAATTTAAATTTATTATTCCCGCTTCCAAAAGGCAAAAGCATCTCTTTTGCCTCATCATCTCGTTTCATCTTCTCCATTTCTTTATGGAGGTTTTCCATCTTTTGATCCAAAAGTGCTGCCATCGCAGCAGTCTCTTTTAACTCATCCAGCATTTTTTGTGGAGTAGCTTTGTTGTACTTATAATAGATTTTATGTTCTAAGCTTGCCCAAAAATCCATGGCAATTGTACGGATTTGAATCTCAACACATGTTAATTCTTCACGATCGGACATGAAAATCGGAATTTCCACAATCATATGCAAGCTTTGATAACCATTAGGTTTTGGATTTTTTATATAATCCTTATATTCTAAAATTCGAATGTCTTTTTGATTGGCAATCATGCTGCTTATTTCATAAATATCTGAAATAAACGAACAGGTTATTCTGATGCCGGCAATATCTTTTATTTTCTCCTTAATACTGTCTAAATTAAAGTTCACGCCTTTCCGCTGAACTTTTTTAAATATACTCTCAGGAGATTTCAATCGTGTTTTTATGTGTTCTATCGGGTTATAGTCATGAATATAATTAAATTCATCTTTAAGTATATTAATTTTTGTCGTCATTTCATCTAAGGCAAATTTATAGGCCATCATAAAACGAGTAAGCTCAATTTTAATTGCCTTTAAATCCTTCATATCAAGTGTCTTTTCCATTCTTAGCGATTACATCCTCTCAGATATCATTCTCTTCTTCATCTGCAGTTCCACATGTACGTAATTTAATAATCACTTCTGGCGGGAAAATTAATCGGCAAATCACCTTCGCGACTTCATGGTAATCTGTTTGGATTCCACATTGTTTCATCTTCTCAGGTGTATGTTCTGCCAAAGTCATCAACGACCATGTCACGGTATTTAAATCTAAATCAGTCCAGGTAAGACCTTTATCATTGGCCAATTTTATCCCTGAAAGAATTCTAGTAAATATCTTGCGTTTTCCAGAGGCTAAAACTTGCGCAAACTCTGCATCTTTAGCCACTAATTCGGGAAGCAAACGCTGCAGTCCCATCTCCTTTAGACGCTTATCGTGTGATTCTAATAGGCCAGCTAATGTGGTTTCTGGGTCTGAAACACCCCATTTTGGTTCAGGAGGCATAAACATCTCAATCCGATCCTCCAACAGAGACATTAATAGCTGTCGTTTATCCGAAAAGTACCGATAAAAAGTCCCGGTTGCTACCCCTGCATGAGCAGCGATTTCCTTTGCAGTTGTATGCTCATATCCCTTCAAGATAAATAATTCATGACCACTTTTAAGTAACAAATCTCTTTTTAGTTGTGCACGTTCCTGCTTTGGTATTAATGGAAACTCGCCAACCAGCTGGTCTTCTCGGTCTGACATTATTCTCACCTCACCACTATTATATCACAAAAACAAATAATTGAACCCTAGTTCATGTTTTTATTGACAGACCCATTTTTATCTGTAATACTTGAACTATAGTTCATGTTATTTCAATCTATGTTCACACCCCTTGGCATACGTTGTAAATAACATGAACAAATTATTTATTTTTAGTTTTTTTGAGACTTTTTACTCGCTTTTTTTGGTTTTATTCATATATAATATTTTATAATTAACTTTGGAAGGTGTTGATTAATATGGCAAACCAATCAGATAAAAAAGATATTTCAATCAACTCAAGTGTATCACTAAAGGGAATTGTAAAAGCCATTTTCAACGATACCGTACACGTACAAATTGGCGGTAAAATTATTACTCTGCCAAAAGCTGATTTCATTTTAGATAAATCTATGAATTAATAAGATTTATATTCGTATCCATAACAATAAAGCCCATTTCGCATGATAGCGATGGGCTTTATTTTGTTTGCTTATGTTGAGATAAATACGTTACAAGCTCTTATTGGAAGGATATGGCTTCAATTTTAAGAATGTAAGAGTTATATCACTGAGTACCCATGTCAGCAAAGCTGACAGCCAGATTTGCCGTTTTTTCGACTTTGTATGGAAATATTTGCGGTGCTATCATTAGTACTGTAGTAACCATTAAGCCGTTACGTTAAAGCGGTAAAAACCGGAGGGGTACATTATCCATTATTTGAAACTGAAATACACAAATGAAATGGAAAAGGCCATGTTGAGTGCACACGGAGTATGTTATGAGGATTACAAACGAAAGCTAAATGTGAGAATGGAAGTTGAAAAACGACGCGAGCAGGATTACTTGATTAGCAAACGGCTGTGCGCTGATTTTGACGGTAGATTACACTGTTGATATATAAATAGAGATAAAAAGGAGCATTCATTTTTGGATGCTCCTCTTTCATTAACGCAGTAAAAATATTGTATTGTAATTGGGTCTTGTTATCATCCGCATAAGGTAGGCAGATTCATCAGCATTCTCCGCTCTCTTTCCATTTAAAAAATCAATAATGGTTTTAGAATCCCTTATTCCAATTCCGTGACCATAGAATTGATCATCGCCAAAGAAGACCGCATTTTCAGCTCTCCACCACGGCTGTTTTGGGTCAAAATCTGGATTTTTGAAATGTAAAACATCACCAATGATGAAGTCCTCCCCATCTTTTTGATAAACAGGCAGATCTTCATCAAATTGCCAATCCATTAAATAAAGGCGTCGAAAGTAGGTATTAAATGCTCTTGGACCAATGGTATACAGGGTAGCAATGTATAAGACGATTGCAATCGCAGTCGCGCATTCAAAAGCATATAAAGAACCGTTTTTCACTATATCTTCAATTCCTTGTGAAGGATTGATTCCCTCTCGTAAGAGAAATCCTCCGTTAGCCAGCCGGTACCAATACTTTCTGTTCGGAAAGGAATAGGCAAAAGTAGTAAACTTCGCACCGCTTTTATCTAAATCAGTTGCTGCTTTTATGGTATTTACACGGAATAATAATTCAAATTTTAATTGTTGCAGGGACGGGTAATAATAGATCACTGGGTAACCCGCCATTTGATTCAGAATCTTCCTTTGCTCACTATTTGTAATTTCTTTATGGAGATCCTCAGGCTTAACAATCACACCATTTAAACTAATCATTTGATTCCTCCTTTCTACACCATATGACCCTCTCCTTAGTTACATGCACCGTGAATAAGAAAAGAGCCTTATATCCAATGTAAAAGGATCTGGCTCCCAAAGGTTGGTTATTTATTTCTTAAAAAGTGGATAATGACACTCCCCAAAATGCTGCCGATGGCTGCCATTCCAACTATCATGAAATAGAGTCTTTCCCCCAATTCTGCCATTCCTTCACCAGGAAAGAACTCAGCTTTTCCGTAGATAAGTATGGCGGCTAAAAGCAGTATGATTGAAGGAATCCAACTACCCCATCTAGATTTGACCTTTATGAATAACAATGGGATGACCAACCCAATTAGAAATAAAACGAAGAAAAACATGGCTTCAACCCCTCCTAATATCTTTATTAAATAGACGAATAAGAATCAGACAGCGTTTCGGTTTAATTTATTCTAAGGCAGCCCTTTTTCTATATTATTCAGTACAAGGACCAAAAACCCTCTTGCAAAATGCAAGAGGGTTAGTTTTAAGCTATAGATTCATGTTTCATTAATTTCACAATTTCTAGTAATTTAATATGATATCCATCAATTTCAAGTACCTTGAATTCATAGTCACCATATTTAATTTTGTCACCTTCGACTACATCCATTTTCTCAGATAAGATCCATCCGCCAATCGTATCCATTTCTTCCTCCTGGATGTCTAAACCGAATAAATCATTTACTTCATCAATTAACACTTTTCCGTCTACCACAGTTTTATGTTCACTGATTTTGTTGATTTCTGGTACTTCGTCTTCGTCAAATTCATCACGAATTTCCCCAACAATTTCTTCCAGAATATCTTCAACCGTCACTAACCCTGCCGTACCGCCATATTCATCCATTAAAATAGCCATATGAACACGTTCTTTTTGCATTTTAACTAATAAATCATGGATGGCTATGGATTCAATGACCTGGATTACAGGACGTGTATATTCATCAATTGGAGTATCAAGGTTTTTACCGCTAATATAATCCGTCAATACTTCCTTCATGTTCAACATACCAACAATGTTATCTTTTTCACCATCAATGACTGGATATCTCGTATAGTTTTCTACTTTAACGATTTCCAAACATTCTTCTAATGTTTGTGATTTGTCAAAAGCAACGATTTCGGTACGAGGGACCATGATTTCTTTTGCAATCCGATCGTCAAATTCAAAAATATTATTCACATATTTATATTCTGACTGATTGATTTCACCGCTTTTATAGCTTTCAGAGATAATAATTTGAAGTTCTTCCTCTGAGTGTGCTTCTTCATGCTCAGAAGCAGGCTTTAAGCCAAAGATCCCAACGATTACCCGTGCTGATCCATTTAAAACTTTAATAAATGGATACATAATCTTATAGAAAAGAATCATTGGTTTTGCAAAAACTAACGTTACAGCCTCCGCTTTATGAATGGCAATTGTTTTTGGAGCAAGCTCTCCGACCACGACGTGGATAAAGGTTACGGAAGCAAATGCAATGACAAAGGACAATATGCCTGATGCGGATTCAGCTATATTTAATTTCGTAAACAATGGGTGAAGCATGTGTTCAACGGTTGGTTCACCTAACCAACCTAATCCTAATGCCGTAACTGTGATACCTAATTGACATGCTGATAAATATTCATCTAAATTTGAAACAATTTTCTTAGCTGCAATTGCTCTTTTATTACCTTCTGCTACAAGCTGATCAATTCGTGTACTGCGGATTTTTACAATGGCAAATTCGAAAGACACGAAGAATGCCGTAAAAGCAATTAAGATTGCAATTACAATCAAGTTAATAATGGTCAATGGTCTCCTTACTCAAAAGTTTGTGAGTAAGGAATACACCTCCTGGTTTTTGTAAATGTAGTTAACTTAGTAATAATAATAGTGTTTGGGCTAATGGAACACCTTGCGAAGAAAGTTTATTCACAACTATTTCTTTTTGATTACTGTTTAGCTTTTCAAGAATAGGTTCAATTGCTTCAATTTCTTCTTTAAGATGACGCATTAAGATACCTATTTGTTCAAAGTGCTTTTCTACCTTTTGTTTGTCGACACAGTTTTCAGTCTTAATTAACTCAATCGAAGACTTTATCTCTTCAAGTGGCATATTAAGGTTTTTATAGTGTTCTATTAAATGCATAATTTTAATGCAGTCTTCTCCGTACAATCGATAATTTGAATCTGTCCGTATAGGGTTTAGTAAGCCTATTTGGGTGTAATAATCGATTGTTCTTTTGGAGATATTCATTAGCTTGGCGATTTCGCCGATACGATACAACTTCCCAACTTACTCACCCCTTTCTATAATATTATTAATATATCATGCTGAAAGTGTACAGTCAACGTAATAGTTTACATAAAAAACAAACCGTTCCTATAATAAGAACGGTTTGTTTTTTTAAATACCTTGATTAAATATATCAGTCAGAACTGGGACGATTTGTTTTTTGCGGGATACGACGCCTTTTAGGACTGCTGTGTTATTTTCTAGTGTAACGTTGTATGCTTTTTCAACTGCATTGGTTTTGCTTCCTAATGCTAAACCAACTGAATCATTTGTTAAGATATCTGTTACCACGAATAAGAATAAATCTAAGTTCTTTTCTTCAATATTTTTTGAAATGGCCGCTTCTAATTCTTCTTGGCGAGCTAGTACTTCAGCAGTATCAACAGCATTGACCTGAGCAATTTCTACCTTGCTAGATCCCATATCGAATTCTTTTGCGTCAAGTGAAATCAATTCTTCAATGGTTTTGTCACTTAAGTCTGCTCCTGCTTTAAGCATTTCTAGACCATATTCTTGCGCATCAACACCAGCAATCTCAGCTAATTCTTTTGCAGCTGCTACGTCCTCTGCTGTGCAAGTTGGTGATTTAAATAACAATGAATCGGAAATAATTGCAGAAAGCATAAGTCCGGCAATTTCCTTTTTGATTTCCTTGCCATTTTCTTTGTACATTTTGTTTAAGATGGTAGCTGTGCAGCCCACTGGCTCACAACGATAGTACAAAGGATCACTTGTTTCGAAGTTAGCAATACGGTGGTGATCGATTACTTCTAGAACACGAACGTCTGCGATATCATTGGCACTTTGCTGGCGCTCATTGTGGTCGACTAAAATAACTGAATTCACTTCAGAAGCTACGTTTTGAACTAAGCGGGGTACCTCTGCTTTAAAAGTGTCCAGTGCATATTGTGTTTCACCATTCACACTTCCCAGGCGGACAGGTTCTACATCCATCCCAAGCTGCTTTTTCAAATCTGCATAGGCAATTGCCGAACAAATCGTATCTGTGTCAGGGTTTTTATGACCGAAAATAAGTACTTTTTCCATTGTTTTGACTCCTAATCGTATTAAAATATGTAGACAAGCTCCATTACTGAGTTTGACCCTAACGAAAATTATATATGATTCTTTACTAGGATTCAAAAAAAAAGTTGGTACTAGCCCATAATTGCAAATAAAAAGAAGAAACAGGGCACCATATCCATTATGGTACCCTGTTCCCGACTAATCCTATCTATTTATTTTACCCCAATAGGAACTACTCTCTGCCCAATGGCTGCAATCAACTCTTTTGGCATTGGGAAGCTTAATGCCGCTGGATCTTTCATCACCGCTGGAATGGTCTGTGCTAAATTTTCTTCAGTGATATTATACTGTTTGAAATCTGCCGGCAGTCCGACCTTATGCTGGAGCAGACGAATTTTTTCTACAACCTTCGTTAAGGCAGCTTCAGCGCTATCACCCTTCACCTCAACATCTAAGGCTGCAGCAAGCTCATTCACCTTCGGCAGGTATAATGCAGGAACCATTTCCATGACCACTGGCAGGAAAACGGCATTTGCCAAACCATGTGGAATCCGGAATAATGCTCCATAAGCGTGTGCTAGATTGTGTACCGGTATCGCATTCAAGGCAAAGCTAAATGCTGTAATACCCATTAAACTTGCTTGCAGTAAATCCATCCGGGCAGCCAAATTCGAACCATCCGCCACGGCTGCTGGCAGATTCCTTTCAATTAACCGAA
This sequence comes from Neobacillus niacini, assembly GCF_019749295.1. GTDB lineage: Bacteria > Bacillota > Bacilli > Bacillales > Cytobacillaceae > Neobacillus > Neobacillus niacini_D. Next base: position 381,550 of record NZ_JACWFG010000011.1, on the reverse strand, counting down.
TCGCATGCAGCGCATGAGCGTCTGTCAACGCTGTTGCCGTAGGAGAAGCAAGTGCTTCAATTGCATGTGTTAAGGCGTCAAAACCGGTAAAGGCAGTAATGAATGGCGGCAGTCCAACGGTTAAATCTGGATCAAGAATTGCCATATCCGCATTAATAAACGGATTAATAATATTTGTCTTCATTTGAATATCTTCATTAAAAATAACCGCAATCGGAGAAACTTCAGATCCTGTTCCTGCTGTAGTCGGGATTGCGATATGTGGAATCGGGATAAAGTTTGCCTTTGGAAACTGTTCATATAAAAGGCCGCCAGGAATTGCTTCTTTAATATCCGATAATCCTTTATGAAGGGCATATTTTACCCCTTTTACAGTATCAAGAACGCTGCCGCCTCCAACAGCCAATAAGGCATCTCCTCCTACTTCTTTTACATAACGAACAGCTTCATTTATACAGCGGCTTTCGGCATCCTGCGAGATATCAAGATATTGACCGACCAGCTGTGGTCCGCTGCCATGACCTGTTAAATTAAATATTTCTGCTACCTTCTGAACAACACCGGCTTTTTCTAAACCTCTGTCACTCAAGAGAACAACTCTTTTTGCTCCAAGGCCGGCAAAAAGGCTGGGTACCATTGCCCGAGAATTCGAACCACTGTAAATTCCAGTGCGAAGCATAAACTGTGATAAGGAAGTTTTCATTATCTTCTTCACCTCTTCATTAGTTTTGGCCAAACAGTATTCCATACCAGTTGCGTCTCTCAAGCTCTGGAGACATGGATGTATGAACATGCTTTGTTTGTGTATAGGCATCTAGTGATTGCTGACCCATTTCTCTGCCAATGCCGCTTTGCTTATAACCGCCAAATGGCGCATCGCTTCTAAGCATATGCCAGTCATTGATCCAGACAACTCCAGCCTGTAATTTTCTTGCAACGTCATATGCTTTATTGACATCACGCGTCCAAACACCTGCTGCCAAACCATAAATCGTGTCATTTGCCATCTTAATTGCTTCATCTAACTCAGAATAGCGGATCACACATAACACAGGCCCAAAAATTTCCTCCTGCGCAATTTTCATATCGTTTGTCACATTGGTGAAGATAGTAGGTTCAACAAAATATCCATCCTCACAGCCAGCGACCTTAACTTCTTTTCCACCGCAAAGGAGGGTGGCTCCCTCTTGCTTTCCTGCTTCAATATAAGAAAGAACAGTTTCTTTTTGCTTCTTAGAAATGACAGGACCTACATCTGTCATTGGATTGAGCGGATTACCGAGCTTCAGCTTGCTTGTCAGCGCGGCCAAACCTGCAACAACTTGATTATATAAGGAATCTGGAACAAATAAACGAGTTCCACTCTCACAAAGTTGACCAGAATGTAAGAACACGCCAAACAGACTGCCAGGTAGTGCAATGCTGAGGTCAGCGTCCTCTAAAAGAATGTTTGGTGACTTACCGCCAAGCTCTAAAGTGGTATTCTTTATCGTTTCTGAAGCCAAACTCATGATTCTTCTGCCTACTTCGGTGGATCCAGTAAAGGCAACCTTGTCTACCTTAGGATGGAGAACCAGCGCTTCTCCAATTTCAGCTCCAGGACCTGTTACCACGTTAATGACTCCAGGTGGAACTACTTTTGAAATCAATTCTGCGAGCTTTAAGGTTGATAACGGCGTATAGCTTGCAGGTTTGATGACCACAGTATTGCCCATTGCTAATGCCGGCGCAATTTTCCATGTTGCAATCACCATTGGTAAATTCCAAGGCGTTATCGCTGCACAGACTCCAATTGGCTCACGCCAGACAAAATTATGTGCTGGTCCTGGAAATGGCGGTACTGGCAAGGTTTCTGAGAATGGATATTCTAAGGTAAAGTTTGCCAGCGTTTGAAATAAATCAACCATTTGCAAAATATCACTATTGCCAATTCGGCGGAGTGTTCCACCTGAGCTAATCGACTCTAAATAGGCTAATTCCTCCGCATGCTCAGCAATTTGATAAGAAATCGCATAAAGCACCTTTGCGCGGTCTTTTGGATTCATATTTTTCCATTCGGTGTTATCAAACGCCTCTCTTGCAGCATTTACCGCGCGATCAACATCGGCTGCAGTCCCTTTTGCAACTTTCGCAACAAGCTCACCAGTAGCCGGATTAAAGACATCAAAGGTTTCTTGATTACTAGCAGGCTCCCACTTTCCATTAATAAACAGCGGGAAACTTTGTACTTCGACTTTTACTGTCATTTTCGTTCCTCCTTTTTAGTAAGGCCATTATAAAACGCCTAATTCAGTTTCTGAGAATCTATAAATCTCTTCGATTTTTTTGCCTTTTGCTCGTGCTAGAATTTCCATCCGGACTGAAAGCTGTTTAAGGGTGAAATCCATGACCAATGCCGGATCCCCGCCGAAGGCACTTACCTCCCTTCCTGCTATTCCTTCCTCATTTAATCTAAGTGATAAAGGAGTAAGTTCAGTCATTTTCGCCGCAACAAAATCAAAGAGATGAGGGTGTTCACAAATTAATCGTTGTAGCAGGAAGGTGCCGTAGCCAATATGCCGGGATTCATCTTTTTTCAAATTCCCAATACCCTCTAAGAGACCAGGCATGATATTTGCCGTTTCTAGTGCTTGGTAAAAAGAATAATAACCTGTTTCTGCTAATACACCTTCAACAAACATGTTATACACAACGGAGGCTTCTGCAATTGCTTCTGGAGACTGGTCTGTCACAAGACGTTCCATCGCAGTTGGGAGGATTTCATAGAAGATCTTTTTATATGTCTCTGTATGGAAATGGGATAAGTCCCCTCTTTCGCCGATAGCATTCAAGACAAGACGGAAAAACTCTGTATGCTTTGCTTCTTCATAGAGGAAAGTTGTTAAGAACATCTCTTCTTCAAGTCGCCCTTCTTTTGCAATCGCCATGATCAGCGGAAGCAAATCCAGCGTTACTGCTTCTTCCCCAGCCTGAAACTGTGAAATCAAGCGAAGAATATCTTCCTTTTGTTCATAATTGAGTTTTTTCCAATCGCTGGCATCCTGACTAAAATCGATATCCGCGGGATTCCAAGTTCCTAATCTTTTTGCCTTTTGATATAGTCGGAACGGGAATGAATCCTCCAATAAGCCTCTTTTACTTGTCGTTAACATTTTTCTCTCTGTCATGTTAAACCTCCTATTTAGTTTATCTTTATATCAACAACACACTTTCTCAAATGAGTTTTTAAAATCTTTCCAACGCCGTTTCGCGGCAGACTCTCAAGAAAGACGACTCTCCTTGGTGTTTTGTTTTTCGCTAAATGCTCCTGACTATATCGAATCAATTCCTCCTCATTTACAACTGCCCCAGGTTTTAAAACGACACAGGCAACCATTTCTTCTCCCATCTTTTCGTCTGGAATGCCTACCACCGCGACTTCTGAAACTGTTTCATGAGCATTAAGAATCTCTTCAACGTCCCGGGGATAGACATTAAATCCACCACGAATAATTAAGTCCTTTTTACGGTCAACTATATAGACATACCCCTCATCATCCATTCGTGCCATATCACCTGTATGTAACCAGGAATCGATTAGGACCTTCCTTGATTCTTCACTATTTTGATAATAGCCTGGTGTAACATTTTCGCCGCGGACACAAAGCTCACCAACCTCACCATTTACCACCTCGACTCCATTGTCATCTACAATTTTCACCTCCACTCCCGGAATCGGAATCCCTACTGAGCCAGGTTTAATTTTAATACCATCTTTATGAGCCGTTACAATCGGTGCAGCTTCCGATAAACCGTAGCCTTCATATACCTTGGCACCAAACTTTTTTTCAAAAGCATGCAGTAAGGCAACTGGAAGCGGCGCAGATCCTGAACTTACGGATTCAAGGCTGGAGGTGTCATATTGATTTGCATGAGGATACGAGACTAATGCATGAATCATCGCAGGCACAGCTGAAAATGTCTTCACCTTATACTTATCTATTGCTTTAAATACCTCTGCTGTATCAAAATTAGAAAAAACAACAATTGAGCTGCCCAATAATAAGCAAATATTTGAAATGGTCAGCCCGTAAACGTGAGCAAGTGGAAGGACTCCAATCGTTGTCCCCCGCTCCAGCTCATTATGTTTGGCTGAATTCTCAGCATTACTTGTTAAGTTCTTATGAGTTAAAAGAACACCTTTCGGATTACCAGTGGTTCCAGAGGTGTAAAGAATGACGGCTATATCATCCTCCTTTCTATCAATTGCAGGTCCTTGCTTACTTTCCTTAGGCTGTAAATCATAAAAGTTTACATAATGTCCATTTGAAGGCTTGTCAACTACAATGACTAATGGTTTTTCTATTAAGCTATTAAGTGCTTCTTCTACCTTTTCTAAAACTAGTGACGATGTAATCACTGCTTTCGCACCGGAATTCATTGCGATGTAATGCAGTTCTTTCGGATGGAGTGTGAACATAACTGGTACGATAATTCCCCCTGCTCGGGTTATACCTTGATAGGCAAAAATAACTTCTGGACAGTTTGGCATACAAACAATAACTTTGTCTTCCTCTGAGATACCGTATTCGCGAAGCCCGCCAGCAAATCTGTCCGCGATTACCTTACTTTGAATGTTTGTATATGTCTTTTCTTTAAAATATATAAAAGGAAACTCCCCAAACTGATTGATGTTTGTTTCTAGCAAATCACTAAGCCTCACAACATCCCCTCCTTTAAAGCAATCTTTTTAAATGGAAGAATAGCTTCACAAGAATCCCCCCTTGTGTAATAAAAACAACAAGAGGGTCCCTTGTATAGATATAGCTAGGTCTAACAAACTATTCCTATTAATCTACTTTTATTGGAACAATTTTTCCTTCTTCAACAGCAGCAACTGACAGATCAAATTCAAATCCGCCATCCTCACCAATTTTATTCACGATATAAATCTTTTTATCGTCAGGCAAATTATCCAGGCCTGCTTGCATATTCGCACGGATTTTTTCAACATCATCAACTGAACCAGCTGCTTTCATGGCTTCAACAAACACATGCATGCCAATATAGTTAAGTCCAGCTTCAGATCCAGGATTTTCACCATACTTCTCGTTATAGCGTTTTACAAAGTCCGGTATCGCTGCTTCTTGAGAATCAACGAGCGGCATCACTCCAATCGAGCCATTTAATAAGTCATAAGATCCTGTTACTGCCTTCATTTCATCAAATTTTGCCTGGTCCATTACGATGAACCCGCCCTTGAAGCCAAGTTCACGAGCTTGTTTTGCTACCTTCGCTGTAGGCTCAGAGGCTCCACCGATAAACAATACATCTGGCTTCTCTTTTAGTGCATTCGTTAAAATCGTGAAGAAATCTGTTTCCTTTGTAAAATCAATCGCAGAGTTGTAAACCACTTTACCGCCTTCTTTTTCCCAGTAAGCTTTTAAATTTTCTGCCCAGTCCTTACCATACTGTGACGCGGTTGGCAGGAACGCAATATTCTTACCAAAGTTCTTCATTGAGTATTCCGTAAATGGCTTTAAATATCCGTCATATCGAGGTGGAATTCGAACCGTTAATTTATTTCCAACCTCCGTAATTTGTGGTTCACTGGAATAAGCACCAATAATAAATTTATCCAGCTGATTGAATACCTGTAACGCGAAAATCCCACCGCTATGCGGCGTAAAAATGATTGGCGGTTTGTTTTCTTGAACCAATCTCTTTGCATTAGCACCAGCTTCGTTTGGCAGGTATTTATCGTCCAAGGATACAACATTTAATTTGTATTTCTTGCCGTTTACTTCAAAACCTCCAGCCGCATTAACTTCGTCAGCTGCCATCTTAACACCATTTAAGGTCCGTTCTCCATAAAAGGCAGCTGGTCCACTTAATGGCCCGGTATATCCGATGTTAACGGTTCCTGATTCTTCACTCTTATTATCATCTTCTTTTTCATCGTTTTCTCCTGATGTATTGGATGTACTATTGCAGGCTGCTAAGCTGAAAATTAATACGAAAATCATACTGAACATAAAAAGCCACTTCATTTTTTTCATGGTTTTCCCCCTCGTATTTTTATACAATTTTCAGTTGCAAAACTGGTGAATGTGAACCATCACCCCCTTAGAAGGTCAACACTATCAAGCTCCTATGTATGCCTTCCTTACCTCATCATTTGCAAATAGCTCCGCGGAAGAACCTTGAAGAACAATCGAACCATTCTCAAACACATAGCCTTTATCAGCTATTTTTAATGCCGCATTTGCATTCTGTTCGGCTAACAATATCGTCGTACCCTCCCGATTTATTTGCTGAATGACCTCAAACATTTGCTCAACAATTAATGGAGCAAGTCCTACTGAAGGTTCATCTAAGAGCATAAGCTTTGGCTTCGACATTAATGCCCTGCCGATGGCTAACATTTGCTGTTGTCCCCCGCTTAAAGAGCCTGCAGCATCGTCCTTTTTATCACGGAGAATAGGAAATAGATTATATACATGCTCCAACGATTTCTTAATCTCGTCTTTCTTCCGTCTATGGACATATGCCCCCATTCTCAGGTTTTCCTGAACAGACATAGCCGGGAAAAGTTTTCGACCCTCAGGACATTGTCCAATCCCCAATTGAACAATTTTGTCGGCAGATACCCTATTTAAGGATTTACCTTCAAAAAGAATTTCACCGACCGAAGGCTTACTTAAGCCGCTGATGGTTCTAAAAGTGGTGCTTTTGCCCGCACCATTTGAGCCTAAAAGGACGACTATTTCTCCTTCTTTCACTTCGATATTTATGTCATGAATAGCGGCAAAGCTGCCGTATTTGACAGAGATATTTTTCAAACTAAGCAATGGCACTCCCTCCCAAATAAGCCTTAATTACCGCTTCATTATTCTGGATTTCTTCTGGTTTCCCCTCGGCAATCTTTTCCCCATAATTCAACACCATAATCTTGTCAGCCAGCTTCATGATCATTTGCATTTTGTGTTCAATCAAACAGACCGTGACTCCTTTATCTGCCATCTTTCGCATTAACGCTGCCAAGCCTTCTGTTTCATCAGGGTTGACTCCGGCCGCTGGTTCATCTAGAAAAACAATTTCAGGATTTGTCGCCAATGCCAGTGCAAAGGCTGTTCTTTTTTTCTCCTCCTGTGTTAACCCTGCAACTGGTCTATGCGCAACCTTTTGCAAATCAACAAATTCAATTACCTCCATCGCTTTTTCTCGGCAAAGTGCTTCTTCTGACCTAAGGCGCTTTGTCCGAAAGATTGCATCAAACAAATTAGACTTTGTCCTTAGCCGGTGGCCGACAATGATATTATCTATAACTGTGGATTGCTCAAATAGATTTGTAGTCTGGAAGGTTCGAGCTACCCCCAGCTGGGCAATTTTATTTGCAGGCAGTTTTGTTACATCCTGTCCTTTAAAAATCACCTGTCCTGAGCTTGGAGGATGAAATCCGCTGATCAAGTTAAAAAACGTTGATTTCCCGGCACCATTTGGTCCAATTATGGCATTGATTTTTCCTTGTTCAATTGCGAAATCTACATTGTTTACTGCCACTAAACCACCGAAATTTTTGGTTAACTTCCTTGTTTCTAAAAAAATCATGTTTACCCCTCCTTTACTTGCTCTTCTGGCAGGTTGTTTAGTCTAGTTTTATGGACCGAAGACCTGCGCTTCTGACCCCAGGCCGCTGCTGTTCCCACAATTCCACGAGGATAGAATATAATCAACAGAGTTAAAACCGGTCCGAAAACAAGCATCCGGTAGTCCTGTAGAAACTGAAGACGCTGGGATAGAACGACGATCAGCAGCGTACCCACAATAGGTCCGCTTAGAGTACCAAGCCCGCCGACAAGTAGATAGGTAAGAAAATCAAACACAATCGCTATCGAGCCGATATCCGGCCCAATAAAACGAACAAAGGAGGCATAAAGTGCTCCTGATAATCCAGCAATAACCGTTGAAATAACAAAGACCGTTAATTTATTTTTCATGGTTGAAATACCGATTGTCTGGGCTAGGTCTTCACTATTACGGATGGCAATATATGTTCTTCCTGATAGGGAGTGAACAATACGATACATGATTAGAACAACGAGAAGAAGGAAGAACAAAACTAAGTAGTAATGGGATTGCAGTGTTTCAAAAGAGAGTGGTCCAATATTGGCCGGTGCTGGAATCCCGATTAAACCACGTACACCTTCTGTTAGGCTGTCCCATTTATCTATGACGAGATAAATAATATAGCCGACACACAGTGTATAAATCGCAAAGAAATGTTCCTTTGTCCGGAGCGAGATAAGTCCGGCAAAAAATCCGAGTACACCTGTTATGATCAGTGATAAAAGAAGTGCCGGCCAGAAATTCATTTCGGCTTTAACGGTTAATAAACCAAGAGAATAGGCACCGATTGCAAAGAAGCCTGCATGTGCTAACGAAAGATAGCCGGTATACCCAGCAAGCAAGTTTAGTCCGTAAACACCAATCATCCAAATAAAGGAAAGGGTCATGACGTGAATGAAATAATCATTATTACTAATTAGTGGAAAGACAATGGCAAATAAAATGAGACCGAGAATCACAATTCTTTGAATCTTTGACATTAGTGCCCCCCCTTTGAAAAAAGACCGGTAGGCTTAACAGATAGAATGATAACGAGGAGTACAAAGGCGATAATGTCCTTGTAGTCATTGGAGATATACGTCGCACCTAGGCTCTCACTAAAACCTAAAATATACCCGCCTAAGATTGCTCCCGGAACACTTCCCATTCCACCAAGAATAATGATGACAAAAGCTTTTAAGATGACAAGGTGACCCATTCCGGGGAATACCAGATTAATAGGTGCACTCAAAGAGGCAGCGATTGCAGCTAAGCCTCCGGAAATCATGAAGGTGAGCATGGCAACTTTTTTTGTATTTATTCCGACTAGGTTTGCTCCTTCACGATTTTGCGACATTGCAATAATGGTTGAACCAGTAAAGGTTTTCTTCAAAAATAATGTTAAGAGAATCATAACAACGATTGCAGCAATGACAATTAGCAAGCGCTGCATCGTAAAGGTTAATCCAAAGATTTCAACAACCTGTCCATATGGAGTTGGCATACTTTGGTATTCTGCTCCCCAGACAAATTGAGCGAATGCTTCTAAGAATAAGAGAATACCAATGGCTGCAATTTTATCATGGATGGGCGGCGCATCTCTAAGTGGATGGAAAACAAACCTTTCCATTAGAACGCCTAGTAGTCCCACTACTAAAATAGATACAATAATAGCAATCCAATAGTGGAATCCATATTTCGTCATCATGGTCAACGTTATATACCCACCCATCATATAGAGGGCACCATGTGCAAAGTTCGGAATATGAAGGATTCCATATACAAGTGTTAATCCTAAAGCTACAAGGCTGTAAACGCTTCCAATTGTTAACCCGTTAAATAATTGCTGAATCAATATTTCCATATTTCCCCTCCCTGAACCTTCACACTTTTGATACCATTGGAGCAAACTCGCTCCAATGGTGCCTATTTAATTCACCTTATTTTCTACTTTCGCCTGTTCTTCTTCTTGAAGTTTCCGCCAGAGAATTTTTCCGCTAGAGGTCATTGGAAATTGCTTTCGGAACTCTATTTGACGTGGGTACTTATACGCGGCCATATGTTGTTTTGACCATTCGATAATTTCGTCCTCACTAACTTTTCCTTCAAAACCATCGTTTAATATCACAAACGCTTTAACGCTTTCGCCTCTTCTCTCATCAGGGATCCCGACAACACATGCCTGTTGAATCGCTGGATGTTTATAGAGGTAGGACTCTATTTCAGTAGGCCATACCTTGTATCCTGAAGCATTAATCATTCTTTTTACACGGTCTACGATAAAGAAATAACCCTCATCGTCATAACGGCCAATGTCACCGGTACGGAAAAACCTTTTCCCAGCGATTTCAATAAATGATTGCCGGTTCTCGTCATCACGATTATAATATCCAACCATGATTTGGGGACCATTGACGATGATTTCACCAATCTCCCCTGCACCTAGTTCTCGTCCAGTTGCTGGTTCAATGATGCGTGCGTCAACATCAAAGGATGGAATTCCTAAACACTGCATTTTTGGCCTGTCTGCAGGATTGAAATGGGTTTGAGCAATCGTTTCAGATAAACCGTATCCCTCAACAAAACGCAGCCCGCAAAGGTTAAATAATTTTTCACCAACAGCCTCAGGAAGAGCAGCACCGCCGCCTGAGATTGAGGTTAACGTTGAAATATCCCCTGCCTTTAAGGCTGGATTTGCTAAGAAATCAATAATCATGGTTGCTATGGTCACCCAATGAGTGCAGCCAAGTTTTTTTATCAATTGAACAGCAATCTCACGATTCCATCGTGTGGTGATGACCATTGTACTTCCGCTATAGATTGGCATATGCATACTGTGCACCATCCCAGTTACATGGAACAATGGAAGAGCCATTAAATGAACTGAATTTGGTGTAGTCCGTGACCAATAATAGGCGCCGACTGTGTTTGCTTGTACTGTGCGGTTAGTATGCATACAGCCTTTTGGAAGACCGGTTGTCCCGGAGGTATATGGCAGGACGGCAAGATTATCTCCCTTGGCTGTGTGTTCACCCGGAGTAAGGTTTGCCTGAATTGCGTCCTTCCAGGCTGTATGATTCGACTCTGTAAAAAGTATTCTTTCCATCTCAACTTCCGGAGGAAGCTTACCGTCAAAATCATTTCCCTTATATTCTGAATATGCAGCGATTATTAAGTTTTTCAAAGTGGTAGTTCCTATAAGCGGCTGAACCCGTTCAAATAATTCCTGACCTATCAACGCCGTTTTAATCTCGCAATCTCGAACGTAAAATTCCAATTCATCTGCCACTAACATGGGATTAATAGGTACTACGACGGCATTAGCTCGTAAAATAGCATAATACCCAATCACAAATTGTGGAGAGTTTTGCATAAACAGAAGGACTTTCTGCCCTTCCTTTACCCCTAATTTATGCTGCAGATAGCCAGCTAAGGTATTTACCTCTCTGTCTAATTGTGCATATGAAAGATTGTTTCCATAATAATAGATTGCATTTTGATCCGGATAGCGGCTGGCACTAACCTTCAAATTGTCATATAACGAGGTGGAAGGAACTTTTAAGGATTTTGATATATTTGGCCAGTGTTTATAATGAAGAGTAAGCAATCTTCACCACTCCTTTAGTAAAACTATGGTCTTTGTAAACGCTGTCATTATTCGGGAGATTTAGCGGGTTTCCTTGTCGGAACTTTACTCTTATTGATCCCATTTAATATCAAATCCACATAAATCTCAGCAAGTTTTTTTGCTGAAACTTCTCCATTTGGATTAAACCAGTAATAACTCCAGTTCGTCATCCCTAGGATTCCCAAAGTTAAAATATCAGCTCGGCACCCCTTTTTCATTTCACCATTTGTTATACCATCCTCTAGGAGTTGTTGGATATTATCGCGGAATGTGTTTCGTTTAACACGAATGATTTCATGATTTGTTTGGGATAAATGTCTGATTTCCCGTATAAAGATTCGAGCACTTCTTTTATTTACCTTTATATTTTTTAAAAGCATATAAACGATTTCATATAATTTCTTCGTACAGTTTATTTTCGAGTTAATAAGAATCTTTTCCTGTTTGGTTATTAAATCGTCAATATACTGTATATGAATATCCCTTAACAGTTCTTCCTTACTGGGGAAGTAATAGTAAAAGGTTCCCTTCGTCACACCAATATAATCAACAATATCTTTAATAGAGGTGGATTTAAAACCATTCTCATCAAATAGATGGATACTAGCTTCCATTATTTTCTGCTTCATTGTACTTTACTCTTTTTCTATGATGGCTGCGATTCCTTGACCGCCCCCAATACAAGCCGTAATAAGCGCATATCTTCCATTCGATCGTTTTAGTTCATAAACTGCTTTCGTCGCCAAAATAGCACCTGTAGCTCCAAGCGGATGTCCGTGGGCAATGGCACCGCCATTTACATTTACCTTCTCTAAATCCATGTTAAGTTCACGATTACAGGCAAGAACCTGTGCGGCAAAAGCTTCATTGATTTCAATAATATCCATCTCTTCTACTGTTAACCCAGACTTCTCCATTACCTTCTTCACGGCTGGAACTGGCCCAATTCCCATAATATTTGGATCGACTCCTGCAACTGAATAGGCCCGAATCACTGCTAATGGGGTCAGATTTAATTCTTCCGCTTTTTCTCTCGACATAATTACTAAAGCAGCCGCTGCATCATTTAATCCAGAGCTATTTCCAGCTGTCACAGTTCCATCTTTTAAAAAGGCTGGCGCAAGCTTCGATAACGCCTCATTCGTTGTTTGCGGCCGTGGATGTTCATCAGTCTTAAATACGAAGGGTTCGCTCTTTTTTACTGGAATGGAGATAGAAACTATTTGCTCATCAAAACGGCCCTCTTCCATAGCAATTTTCATTCGCTGCTGACTCATACAGGCAAATTCGTCTTGTTCTTCTCTCGTAATCTGATATTTTTCAACGAGATTTTCAGCTGTTATCCCCATTGGCGGATCTCCAATTTCCTTCGGTGAGAGCTGTGATTTTCTAAAGCTGGGGGGTGAAGCGCTATATGGCTTTTCAGGACGATCCATCAAATACGGTGCACGGCTCATACTCTCCGTACCACCTGCAATATAAATATCTCCATCGCCTGCCCGAATCGCTTGAGCTGCTAGAGTAATCGCGTTAATACCCGACCCGCATTGACGGTCGACCGTTATACCTGGCAGATTCATTGATAATCCTGTCTGCAAAGCTGTTAATCTAGCAATATTACCTCCACCTGATAAAACATTCCCCATTAGGACATCATCGATCATTTCTGGGTCAATATTTGCCCGCTTTACGGCTTCTTTTATCACTTCTGCTCCAAGAACATGGGCTGGAATTGCCGAAAGGGCACCACCCTGCCTGCCAATGGCTGTTCTAACCGCTGAAACGATAACTGCATCTCTTTTCATCAACCTTCACCCCTTGGTATAAAATTTATTTCCACTCTACATCGCGTGGGCGCCGCCATCCACAACTACAATGTCCCCTGTAATAAAATCAGAAGCAGGTGATGCCAGGAATAGAGCAACTCCTTTTAGGTCATGTTCGGAACCAAACTTACGTAATGGAGTCCCCTCAAGGATGCCCTCACTGCCTTTTTCCAGCAAGCCTTTTGACATTTTTGTAGGAAAGAATCCGGGTGCTATCGCATTTACATAAATTCCGTGCGGCCCCCATTTTACGGCTAAATCCTTTGTAAATGTAATTACGGCCCCTTTAGAGGTATTGTAGCCAATCGTATTCATATATTTAGGGTTGCTGCCTTTGAGACCAGCGACCGACGCTATATTAATTATTTTTCCTGATTTCTGTTCAAGCATGACTCTGCCAACAGTTTGCGACATGAGGAAGGTTCCTGTCACATTGACATCGATCACCTTTTTCCATGCCTCTAATGGCATTTCCTCTGTTAATGCACCCCAAGTAGCACCACTATTATTAACAAGTATGTCAATTCTTCCAAACTTTTCTAAGGTTTGCTCTACCACAGACTTAACATCTTCTGGGTTGGTTACATCACATTTTAAGGCGATGCTTTGCACGCCAATTTTCTTTAACCCTTCGCTTACTTCCTGACATGCATCGAGCTTTCTTGAGCAAACCACTACATTTGCACCAGCTTCAGCAAATCCCTCAGCAATTTGCTGACCGAGACCCCTGCCGCCGCCTGTTACAATGGCGACTTTACCTGATAAATCGAATAACTCCTTAACGTGCATCGACTTTTCCTCCCATAGCCATTTTTACTCTCTCTATTTCGAATTCACATACTAACTAGTTGGTATGTTGCTAAGGACATATTATACAAAATATTTATAATATTCAATATTTATTTTTCACCAATTTTCTCATAGGTATTTTAAAAACATATTAATTTCTTCAAAATCAGCTTATTCAAAAGGAGCAAGCAGCATCCATATCTAAAAGTTACTATATTAATCTACTATTATTGTTTCGAAGACATTAATTTCGCTTTCACACATAGTTCACCCTGTGACATAATTCGATTCAAATCACTTTCTGCCTATCCTGTTTTCTGAATTTTTCCTTAAATGCTAATATACGGTAAATAGTTTCAAGAACAGGGGTATCAACGTTAACCTGCTTTCCTTTTCCTACCAAATATCCACAGATGGATTCAAGCTCTATTTCCTTACCACCCAGCTTATCCTGCAGCATCGAAGTTTGATGGTTTCGTGCCATTTGACCCTGAGCCATTATTTCTTCATAGTAGTTTTCATCGATGGCATACCCCATTTTCCTTGCTACAGCTATCCCTTCTATACATATCCTCTTCGCAGTATGATATAGACCCTCATCATCATAAATGGCGCCAATCGGTGATACTATCATAGTAGTAAGCGGGTTGAAGGTTACATTCCAAATAAGTTTTTTCCATTTCATTTCTATTATATTACTTGAGGTATACGTTACGATGTTTGCTGAATTAAGAAGAGAGGATATTTCGGTTACTTTTTCTTTTAAGCTCGAATCTAGTGCTCCAATCACTAGTCTAGGAAAAACCCCCATTTGCCTGACAACGCCTGGTTCTTTGACATTCGCCTGAATATAAGTCGCTGCAGATAATATTCTGCCTACTCCAAACACAGTCGAGAGAATTTCTTCATTATCCACACCATTTTGAAGTGTCAGGATTAAACACTCTTTTTTTAAAAATGGCCTAAGCTTTTCGGCAACCTGTGCAGTTGCCGTCGACTTCACACAAAACAAAAGCAAATCAACATCTGAAAACAACTCATATTGATCTGTAAATGTACCGCTGACATTAAATTTTTCTACTTCACTTTCAATGGTTAATCCATTTTCCTTTAATGTGTTTAGATGCTTTCCTCTAGCAAAGAAGATTACTTCATTTCCGGCTTTCTTTAATAAGCCGCCGAAATAACCTCCTACGGCACCTGTACCAGCAATTCCAATCTTCATACGCAATCCTCCAGAAAGTATGTATTTCCTCTGAAGAGAAAACAGATTAAACCTTCACCATCAATCTAATAAATCAGGCTGTTCTTTGACAATCCGATTCCATAACGGTTGAAATTGAAACCAGCCAGCCTCTGTAGTTCCAACTGTTTCATACGTGACAGATGCATTTTCATCGTCAATTATTACCGGTTTACCAGCACCTTCCGCAAGCAACTGTGCTTGACAGGAACGCTCCATCGTAATAAACCACCATGCTGCTTCATCCACTGATTTCCCTACAGTTAGCAACCCATGATTTCGCAAAATACATGCCTTTCGATTTCCAAGAGCTTTACCAATCCGCTGTCCTTCCTCTATATCTAGAACAACACCTGTAAAGTCATCAAATAATGAATGATCATTGTAAAAAGCACATGCATCCTGTGTAATTGGATCAAGAAGACGCCCTAATGAAGACCACGACTTTCCATATACGGAGTGGGCATGAGCAGCCGCAATCACATCTGGCCTTGCTGCATGGATCTGTGAATGAATCGCAAAGGCAGCTCTGTTAACAGGAAAATTCCCTTCCACTACTGTTCCTTCATGATCGCAAAGGATTAAGTCCGAAGCTTTTATTTGGCTAAAATGCATCCCAAACGGATTCACCCAAAAGTGATCCTTCCTCCCGGGATCACGTGCAGTGATATGGCCAGCCACACCCTCATCAAATCCAAACTTAGAAAATAAACGAAAGGCAGCCGCTAATCTTTGTTTTAAATGACTTCTCTCTTCCTCTATCGTTGAAAATACTAGCGGGGCATAGCTTAGTGACATTTTTGCATTCATCAGGCTTCTCCTCCTTTAATTGCGACACATAGTTAATAAACCCAGCCTCAAGAAATGGATAGGCCGGGTCAAAGAGTTTGCTATTAATATTGGGCAAATAAAACTTCACCTTTTAAAACTTCATTGCCATTTTGGTTCAATGCCTGGACTTCAAAGCGAAGACTAGGTTCATTTACTTCCTTCAATGTTGCTTTTAGTGTAATGACATCATTTAAAAAGACCATTCCTTTAAAACGGATTGAGTAATCCTTAACAAAGCCTACTTCATAATAGGGAGTAAAAAGCTTGGCGAGATTGCCCATCGTCCACATACCATGTGCAATGATACCCGGCAATCCAGCTCTTTTGGCTTCCTCATCAATTGTATGAATCGGATTAAAATCTCCTGATGCACCTGCATACTTAATTAAATCAATCCTTGAGACTGGCTCTAACTGAATTTCTTGAACACTTTCCCCAGCCTTCAACTGTGTAAGAGTACTCATTTTGTCAGCACCTTCCTTACTGCTTCAGATATAACTACAGTCGATGTTGAACTAAAAATCATATTTCCAGCAGCATCTTCCCCAAAGTTTTCAACAATCAGAAAACCCATTTCGCCAAAATTACCTTTTTTCTCAAAGTATTTTTTCACTTCAGAATAGCAAAGAATTTCTTCCCCGACCACTAACGGCCGCTCATAATGAAATGTCTGTTCGCCGTGGATTAATCCTTTATTCGGCAGATTTAAACCCTCAATTACCCCATAATCAAACGTCCTTGGGAAGGTAGGCGGTGCAATATTGTTTTGATACCTTGAATTTCTGCCTGTTTCTTCATCAAAGTAGATAGGATGGAGGTCTCCAATTGCTTCCGCAAATTTTTTAACTGCTCCTCTCTCAACAACATTTTTCACTTTATTGGAGCGTTTACCAACTTGGTCATTGAACAATTTATCTTCGCCTCACTTTATCTATTAATTTTTTGGTCCGCCTGCTACATAAATAACCTGACCATTTACAAAGGAAGATTTCTCATCGGCAAAGAAGGCAACAGCATTGGCTATATCAGCAGGCTTTCCGCTTCTTCCAACAGGAATGCCGGCAACACTAGCTTGAATTAATTGCTCAAATGAAACTCCAATCCTCGCAGCTGTTTCCTTCGTCATCTCAGTTTCAATAAAACCTGGGGCAACAGAGTTAGCTGTAATCCCATATCTCCCCAGCTCAATGGCAAGAGTTTTTGTAAACCCTTGTAAACCCGCTTTAGCAGCTGCATAGTTTGCCTGCCCGCGATTTCCAAGAGCGGAAGTCGATGAAATATTAATAATTCGGCCATATTTATTTTCAACCATATACTTTTGTGCTGCTCGAGCAGCGTTAAACGAACCTTTTAGATGAACATCCATCACAGTCTGCCAGTCAGAGTCGGTCATTTTAAATAATAGGTTATCACGGATAACTCCTGCATTATTTACGAGAATATCAATTGACCCAAACGCTTCGTAAGCCTCTTTAATAGCATCTTCTACCTGCTGGGCATCAACCACATTGGCAACCTTTGAAAAAACCTCATATCCTTTTTCTCTTAATTCATTTGTTGTTGCTGCTAAGGCTTCTTCATTTAAATCAATAAAGGCTACCTTTGCACCTTCTTCTGCAAAACGTTCAACAATCCCTTTTCCAATCCCACGGCTTCCTCCTGTTACAAACGCCACTCTTCCTGAAAATCTACCTGTCATGGTTATTTCCTCCTAAACATATCATTTTCGTAATCTTTAAATCTAGTAATCCTAAGATAACGCTTTCAAACTTAATTATACGTATTGACCGACTTTAACATGTCCCTTAATTAAGTTACGCGCAATAATCATACGCTGAATTTCATCGGTACCATCGTAAATTCTCCAAAGTCTTGCTTCACGGTACCAGCGTTCAATTGGCAATTCTCTTGTATAACCCATTCCTCCATGGATTTGTAAAACCCGGTCCACAACATTGTTACCCATATTCGCCCCATAAAGCTTTGCCATTGAAGCTAAGTGTCGATTATCTTCACCATTATCCAGCGTGAAGGCAGCATTTAGAACCAGCCATTTCGCCGCTTCAATCTCAACTGCCGAGTCAGCTATCTGCCACTGAATCGCTTGTCTCTCTGCAATCGGTTTTCCAAAAGTTATTCGTTCTTTAGCGTAATCAATGGCCATTTGCAGTAACCGTTCAGCTGCGCCAACCGCTCTTGCTCCAACAACCCATCTTGCAAAACCAATCCATTCTAATCCTAGATTATAGCCCTTGTGTAATTCACCAAGTATGTTTTCTTCCGGAACTCGAACATTTTCAAAGACTAGGCCGGCAGGTCCCCATTCTCCCATCGTATGTATATACTCAGATTTCCAGCCCATATCCCGGTCAACAATAAAGCATGTAACACCTTCGCGCCCCTGTGTTGATTGGTGAAGGTCTTTATCTGTTATCGCAATCGCCATAACAAAATCCGCTTCATTCCCTCCAGTGATAAACGTCTTTTCCCCATTTAACACCCAATCATTTCCATCCTTAACGGCGGTCATTTTAATATTTCTAGTATCAGATCCGGCACCGGGTTCGGTCATCGCAAAGCAAGATTTTTTCTCACCATTGATAGTAGGAATCAAATATTTTTTCTTTTGTTCTTCGTTTCCATAATAAAGGATATTGTCAGCAGAACCGCCAAAGCTAAATGGGACAAATGTTTTAGAAACCTCAATTAATACGATGGCCATCATCATTTGACCAAGGTCCGCTCCGCCATACTTTTCAGGCGTATTAATGCCCCAGAAACCTGCCTCTTTCGCTTTTAATTGAAGTTCCTTAAGTTTACCTGGAGACAGACTTGGCTTTCCTTCCCTTTCGTTTCTAAGTACTTCATTCTCTAGTGGAATTAACTCTTTTTCTACGAATCTTCTAATTGTTTTTTGGACCATCTTTTGTTCATCTGTCAGACGTAAATGCATACCTGTCACTCCATTCTTATTTTTAGAATTTAGTATTATAGCACCTAAAAAATATTATGCAGGCAAAACCGGATACATACCTACCGGTTGGTATGTTAATTTAATTTTATTCTGAACTTTCAGATAAAACAAGTTTTTTATTCATAATTTTAATTTTCTCTTCTACAAAATTAGACAATTACAAGCATAACAGCAAGTTTCCCTCCGTAAACTTGCTGCATATATTAAAATGTTCCTGGTTCTGAGAATATCCGCCAGCCATTTTCTGTCTTTTGGAAGCTAATATGGACAAATTCAAAGGAATTTGTATCACCTACAGGGACTTTAAGATCAACTTCCATTTCATTCCCCTTATCCTTTTTCTGGACAACTTCTGTTCGTTCATAATTTAAAAGCGATCCTCCATCTGCGTTAGGCTGAATCAGCTTACCAAAGAACTCAAAGATTGTTTTCCTTTTCAAAAATGAATCTATCGAGCTTGGTGTAAAGGAACTGGATAAATAGTTTACTAATTTTGCATGGATATCCAAATCTTCACCAAGATATCGATATTCATGATCATTAACCATTACGGTTTCAATTTTACCCTCCGGATATTCTCCGCCACTCATGACATACCAATATTGACTTGCTGCTTCCTTCACTTTTTGAATAATCAATTGATCCTCTAAGTTGCTATAATTACTGATATATTTAGGGGGTATACTCGTGAAATAATTTACCTTTGGCATCATTTTTTCCGCCTGCATTCTTAATGTTTGAAAGTAACCCTTTGTAGGAACGACGGAATTTAAACTCATCCCCTTATCAATTGCATGTATAGCCTGCTCAGGAAGATTCGCTTTCAAATGGGCATCTGCTAAATAATACCAATAATAGGCAGCATCAGGTACCTCCGCGATTCTTCGCTGATAATAGGTAATCACTCCTTGAAAATAAGAAGGATAATACTCTCTATCAGCTACAGCGGAATCACCTTTCCAAGTTAATAAATCGATTTTATATGCATCAGCCATATCACGCTTCCAAACAGCAAGCCTCGTTTTTTCCTCATCTTCAAATGTAACAGCTTCAACTTCGTTATACGTTAATTCCTTGAGTTTTGTCAGTTTATCCATCTTCCAATGATAGACTTCCAGAAAACTATCCGCTGATCCTTCCGTCTGCCACCCCAAAAGCAATTCCTTTTTCCTATCATCCATCACATCTGCAGCGTAAGCCCAATGAATTTTACTTCCAGACCCTTTTGTAATAAATATTTTCTCCCAGCTGTTTGTTTCTTTCTTTAATACAAATGCTCCCACTTGATTATCATTGTTCGTTGACCGAAAAAAAACCAATGCTTCTTCATCTGCATCACCATCAAGATCAACACTAACAACAGGGTCCACTCCAACCGGACCATCGGGGACTGTAAGTTTTGTTCCCTTTGGTAAATTCCTTCGAGCGATTGAAACTAAGTCCTGTCCTTGATTCACTGACTTCACTTGATTCGGAGCCTTAATTAAACTCTCTGGAGCAGGAAATAAATTGCAGCCGCTAAGGAAAACTATCCAAATCCCAGCCATCACAGCGGCGCTTAGATTCTTCCCTCTCATACCATCACTCCACCATAATAAAATCTATCTTACAGGCAGGCGGATTTCCGCTGTTGTACCTCTGCCTTCCTTACTCGCAAGTGAAAAAAGACCATGGTGGGCCTGGATAATCTCCTCAACAATAGCTAGTCCCAATCCACTTCCGGCTGCTTGTGACTTCCCTTTATAAAATTTATCTTTTACCAGCTTAAGCTCTGCCTCTGAAATTCCGATGCCGGTGTCAGTAATCGTGATTACTGCCTCCTTCCTGTCTCTCACAAGATGGACCGCAATCAAACCTCCGCTCGGTGTAAATTTCAGCGCATTATCAATAAGGTTAATCAGAACCTGCTTTAAACGATTATAATCTGCAGAAATCTCTTCTACCGACTCATCAATCTGGAACGTAACCTTGAGACCCTGCCTAACACCTCTTGGCTCTAATTGCTGGACAACTTGCTTTACTAAGGCTGGCAGCGAAACCTTGTCAAATACCAATGGAAGTCTACCAGATGATAAACTAGAAAAATCCAATAATTCATTTAACAAACCGTTTAACCGATCACTTTCGTTTGAAATTATTTCTAACCCATCTTGAAAAAAGACATCCTCCGACATAGAATGTAACGTGACAGCCCACCCTTTTATAGAGGTTAACGGCGTCCTGAGCTCATGTGACACGGATGCAATAAACTCATTCTTCAGTTGTTCATTTTTTTCAATTTTCTTTGCCATATAGTTTAACGTATCCGCTAACTTTCCAATTTCATCGTCTTTTTCCTTCGGAATCCGCGTCGATAGTTTACCAGATGCCATCTGTTCCGCCGCTATTGTAATCGCACTTACTGGCTTGGTGATGGTATTTGCTAAAAAGAGACTCATAATAGCAGCAGCTAAAATGACAATCCCTCCAAAAGATAAAAGTAAAAGTGCATTCTGAAAATGGATATCGTTAACATTCTCTAATGAAGTCGTAAACCGTATTGCCCCAATTACTGTACTCCCGCGTTTTAGGGGCTGGGTAACGATTAGTACTCTTTCGTCCTCTAATTCTGTATCTAAATATCCTATTGTTCCCAGCAACGCTGTTTCGACATCACCATATCTACTAACATTTTGTTCAGTAATATGATGTGTATCGGCTAAAACATGTCCTTTTTCATCTATTAATTGAACCTGTGCATCAACAAGAAAATTATATTGATTTAGAAGATTAACAGCATCTGGTTTTAACCGGTAGTCAATGATTTCTTGTTCATAAAAAGAAGAGAACATCGTCCCCTGATCACGTAAGGCCTGCTTCATACCCTCCATATAATAGAGTCTAAGAGCAAAAAGGATCATAGTTTCAAACAATGCCACACAAAAGATGATTAACAGCAAATAACTCCACACTACTCTTCTTTTAATCCCTTTTTTCATCCTGCGTCTCTCACTCTCCCTGAAAACAATAGCCGAAACCCCAGATGGTTTTTAGGTGAATAGGATGAGAGGGGTCATCTTCAATTTTCTCCCTTAATCTTCTTATATGGACATCTACCGTTTTCGGATCACCAAAATAGTTGACTCCCCATATTTCATCTAATAATTCATCTCTTGTAATTGGTTCATTAAAGTGTTCAAAGAATAACTTCACTAACTGATATTCTCTAGCAGTCAATTTAACTAACTGACCTGATTTATAAAATCGCTGTGTTTTCGTTTCTAATATAAATGGACCAGTCCTTATTACATTTCCAGGTGGTTTAGGAGCCCCTTGGTTTGTTCTTCTTAGAACAGACCGAATTCTTGCTACCAATTCTAATGGGTTAAACGGTTTCACAATATAATCATCTGCACCTAATTCTAAGCCCATAATCTTTTCCATATCCTGCCCCCGTGCCGAAACTATCACAATCGGTAAGTCTGGATGACTTTCTCTTAGCTTTGTACAAATCTCAAACCCATCCATGTCGGGGAGCATTAAATCTAACAAAACTAATGAAGGAGACTGGTCTTGAACAAGCTTAATCGCTTCCTTCCCGTCCCCTGCTTCCATAACTTCATAATTTGACCTTTGGAGGTTAAATACTATTAATTTACGAATAGGTATTTCATCCTCAACCACTAAAATTTTAGCTTCAGTCATCCTAGTTTCCTCACAATTTACTAAAATACGCTTCTTCTTTTATTTTACATCTTTTGTTAAAAGTTCGAAAAGTTTTTTATTGAATATTTAGTAAATTGTTTGAAATTAGAAAGCTTAACTAGCCTTTTCCCTAAGTAAAATCTCATCCATAAGAGTTCTTAATTGTTTAATAGCTCGATGTTGTGTGGTCTTCACTTTACTTTCCTTCCACCCCAGTACCTCAGCAGTCTCAAGGATAGAGAGTTCTTGGATATAACGAAGTATTATGACGCTTCTCTGGTCAATTGTACATTTTTCTAAACAGCGATACATGAGCCTCTTTTCTTCTGATTGAAAAACAATTTCCTCTGGCAACGGTGATTCATCCTTTATTGGTAAATGAATCATTTCCACTTTCTTTATCAACCGCTGGTTTATCCCTTTTTGTTTTCGAAAGAAATCAATCGCAACATTACGCGCAATCGCAATCAGCCATGTTTTTTCACTGCTTTCTCCTTTAAAGTGCTGATACGATTTTAAAACCCGAATATATACCTCTTGAACAAGGTCCTCTGCTTGTTCTTTACTCTGTACCATATAAAAAAGAAAATTAAATAGTTGATGATGATATTTCTTATAAAGCTCATTGAAAATTGCTTCCATAAATCATCTCTCCCTTGACCATCTTCAAATAAATCATACTTTTTTTGGCAAATAAAAGGGTTACACATCGGTAACCACTTTTAATAAAAGTTGTTACCAATTTGTAACCTTTTTTAAATTCTGGTTTCCCGTTGTTTCATATTGCTGTACTTTTTAGTAATATATACTATGTGACTATATTTTTCTTGAATTTCTAATACTCTTCTACCCCCAGAACAGGAGAATTACATGAAGAAAACGAAATTGGTATTCCTGTACTTAATATCAAGCTTTCTATGGATATACATAAGTAATTATGTAATAACACACTATATTCCCTCTTCCTACGATTATTATGTTGAAAGAGGAAAAGAGATCTTTTACATTTTTGTAACAGGTGCAATCTTTTATTTTTTAATCCTCAATAAAGAAGAGCTAAATAACACGAAAGAACAAGAAAAACGATTATCAACTCTTATAAATTCGATGGTGGATTTTGTAAATTTTAAAGATGGTGATGGCCGTTGGATTCAGTCTAATGAATTTGGCTTGAAATTATTCCAGCTGGAGAATGTCGACTATCGTGGTAAAAAGGACTCTGAATTAGCACAATATACCGACTTTTATGCGGAGGCACTTCAAAATTGTGAAGTATCGGATGAAGAAACGTGGGAAAGAGGGACGATTACTCGCTGCGAAGAAGTTGTTCCGCTGCCTGATGGAACATCCAAAATTTTCGATACCATTAAAGTCCCGCTGTTCCATGAGGACGGAAGCCGGGAAGGATTAGTAATTATTGGCCGTGATATTACTACCTTAAGACAAACAGAAGAACGTCTTAGCAGATCTGAAAAACTATCCGTAGTCGGCGAGCTCTCAGCTAGTGTCGCCCACGAAATTAGGAATCCACTAACCTCTTTAAAAGGTTTTGTACAATTATTGCAAATGGAAGATGATAAACATCAAGATTATTACCAAATTATGCTGGATGAATTAAATCGAATTAATCATATTGTTGGTGAACTTCTACTGTTAGCCAAACCTCAGCATTTACAATATTCTAAACAGGCAATTCAAAAGATACTTAAGGATGTCATTTCATTGTTGGGCGTTGAAGCGACACTTTATAATGTTCAAATTGAATCCAACTTTCCGAAAGAGGATCTCATAATCGAATGTGAACCAAACCAGCTAAAGCAATTGTTTATTAATCTAATAAAAAATTCAATTGAAGCTTCCAAAAATGGCGGAACCATTTGGATAAGTCTTAAACAAATTGAGGATAACCAAGTTTCTATTACGGTTAAGGATAATGGCTCTGGTATTTCTAGGGAACGTTTAGAAAAAATTGGTGAGCCTTTCTATTCTTCAAAGGAAAAAGGGACAGGCTTAGGTTTAACTGTCAGTTTTAAAATTGTTCAATCCCACAAAGGAACCATTCATTTTGACAGTGAAATCGATTTGGGAACCACTGTCGATATAATCCTGCCCATTGAACAAAATTTATCGATTAAAACGACCAACTAAAAGTAAGAAATAAAAAATTCCTTTACCAGTGGTAGAGGAATTTTTTATGCAGAATGTTTTTCTGAACTAACTCTCTGAGTATTCTTTATATGTAATCGAATAATAAAGACCATTCCCAAAATGAATCTTTTCCAAAGTCTCGGTTTTCTCACTTTAGGTCCATAAACATAACGGTTCCAAAGCAAATAGATGGACTCCTCCAGGATAATAAAAATGCTATATATAAGTATTCCCATTCCTAACCAGGACCACATATCAAGAACCCCTTCCTTACGGATACTTTATTTAAATGCCCTTTATCTTCATCTTTATTATACCTTTTACCATATCGACGATTCAGAAATTTCAATCTCCTTTTCCCAACAATATTCTACAAAAAATAAAACGCTCAACCAACCCGCATAGGTGAGTCAAGCGTTATTTGTATTAGTTTGGTTTTTTATAGGTTTTTGCCCGTTCGCTGTCGCTCATACCCTTTGTGGTTGGATCTTGAATTAGCCCCATCATTGACAGCAGAATAAATACCGCGTTAATAAAAGCTAAAACATTTTGTTGAATGGTATCTGAAAGTTGGAAATCTATAATGCCTAAAGCATTTAAACCGCCAATCAACATCTGGGCTACAATCATCAGCTGCGCAGCAAAGGCCATTACCCAGCTTCTGTTTTGAAAGCGGACCTTCCAGTTAATCATTTTCTCATCCCCTTCATACGTAATAAAGTTCTTATATTACTATATGCTTGGTCTAAGTATGGGTTGTCCGCTAATATCTCACAATCCTAAATTAAATAAGTTCATAAGGTATTCCTCAACAACAAATGCTATGATTGGCGTTTATTCGCTATTAATTTTATAATGAATAAAGCAAAATTCCTTTTGAAGGAAAGGAGACACAATGGAAAAAATACGTCCATATTGGGAAATGATTGTCCGTTTCTGGAAAAAGAAGCATATCACACAGATTTTATTATTAGTCATTCTCATTGTTATCCTCGCAACCATCGTTTATTTTGGCTGGCTTGCAACAAGGGCAAATGTTCAAACATTAAAGGAAGGACTCAGCCAGCCGACTGTTATTTATGATCATAACGGGAAAGTAGCAACGAATGTTGCGACCAATCGTACCGGTGGTGTAAAGATTGAGGAACTGCCAAAATATGTTCATGGTGCAGTTGTTGCGATTGAAGATGAACGCTTTTATGAACATAATGGTTTTGATCTTAAGGGTATTACAAGGGCATTATTCAATAATTTATTTGCAGGTGAGATAACAGGCGGCGGCAGTACCCTTACCCAGCAATTAGCGAAAAACGCCTTGCTTTCTCCTGAGCAAACCTATAAGCGAAAAGCAGAGGAGTTATTTTTAGCGGTTAAAATTGAGAAGGTATATAAAAAAGAAGAAATTCTGCAGATGTACTTAAATCAAGTTTATTTTGGCGGCGGAGCTTGGGGAATTAATAATGCCTCAAAAAGATATTTTAATAAAGATATTAAAGACATTACCATCAGTGAAGCAGCCCTGCTTGCCGGATTACTGCAATCACCGAGCTACCTCGATCCAACGAAAAATTATGATGTCGCTATGAAGCGGAGAAATGTCGTTCTTAGCAAAATGAATGAACTTGGGATGATTACGAAGGAACAATACACAGCTGCAAAAGAAGAAAAGATTAAGATTACGAGCGGCAGCGGGAGTTTTGTCGAGCGTAAATATCCTTATTATGTGGATGCAGTCCTTAATGAAGCCATTAGTAAATATGGATTAACACAGGAAGAAATTTTAACAAGAGGATATGTGATTCATACACAGTTAGACCAAAATCTACAAACAGAACTGGAAAAGGTAATGAATAATAAATCACTATTTCCAAGAGGAAAAGGCGATACTCTCGTTCAAAGTGGTTCTGTATTAATGGACCCCGCAAGTGGAGGTGTCCGAGCACTGGTCGGAGGCCGGGGAGAACATGTATTTAGAGGATTCAACCGTGCTACTCAACTAAAGGCGCAGCCTGGTTCAACGATAAAGCCTCTTGCTGTTTATACACCAGCACTTGAGGAAGGTTATACATTTGACTCAGAGCTTATTGATGAACCTACTACTTTTGGTGAATATAAACCTGAGAATTTCTCTAGAACCTACCAGGGAAAGGTTCAAATGTATAAGGCACTGGAGGAATCATTAAATATTCCAGCCGTTTGGCTATTAAATAAAATTGGAATTGACAAAGGATTAGACTCGCTCAAAAGCTTTGGTCTGCCTATCGAAAAAGAGGATAGAAATTTGGCCATCGCATTAGGCGGAATGAGTAAAGGGATCTCTCCGGTCCAATTAGCTAATGCCTTTTCTACTTTTCCAAATGGCGGTAAGCGTAATGACAGTCACCTGATTACAAAAATTGTCGGTCCTACTGGAAATATAATTGCCGAGCGGGAACCGAAAACGACAAAGGTAACCTCTAAGGAGAATGCCGATGAAATGACATCGATGCTTCTAAACGTTGTTGAAGCTGGCACAGGTAAAAAAGCTCATATACCAGGTGTTCAGATAGCAGGTAAAACAGGGTCGACCCAGCTTCCCTATAATGATATTGATGGGACGAAGGATCAATGGATGGTTGGATATACCCCAAATCTAGTTGCGGCTATTTGGATTGGATATGATCAAACGGACACCGAGCATTATCTTCCAAGCAGCAGTTCAGGTAATGTGGTTCCAATTTTCAAGGAAATCATGAAGGCATCAGTACCTCATTTACCATCGGAAACGTTTGATGTGGTCTCGATTAATGACCAACTGGCTGGTAAAACGCAAACCAGAGAGGATATCAAAAAGCAGGCTGAGAAAATTAGCAAAGAATTAAACCAAAACGCCCAAAAACTGGGTGAAAAGATTCAAGAGCAGGCGCCAGTCTGGAAAGAAGGCTTGGAGGATGTTATGTATTCAATCGGAAAAGGCATTGATACAATCCTTCAGAAACTGAATGGTCTGACAGAATGAGCACGCCAAATGGCGTGCTCTGATTGTCGAGAAAGGTATCTTTCTCGGCAATTTTTATTTTTCTGCCTGCCCAAAGGCCTGTTGATTTCCGCTCCAGGTGCTTCGCTTTCCGCGGGCGTGCCGGGGAGCCTGTCTAGCTACAGCGCCTAGCCCCTCGAGTCACTTCGGTCCTGACGATGAAGTCAAAGAGCGACTTCAACGCCAGGCCCTCCAGCGCTTGTCGGGGCTGGACACGGCGCTTCCGCTTTTCCTTCTCCTCAGCGCTTAAGCGCCTGCGGGGTCTCCCCAGCCCCGTACTCCCGCAGGAGTCTTCGCACCTTCCACTCCAATCAACAGGGAGAATTAACCTGGATATTGCCACACACTTTTTCAAACCTGGCTAAGTGAGTGGCAAACTTTTTGATGTTTTGGATGCATCGGTAAGTAACAGTTGCTCACCAATAAAAGAAAAATTAATATACTTGTCCCACCTTTCTTAACAGGTGATCGTGAGGCACTAAATCATCAATAAATACAAATTCCGCTTCATTTTGTATCTCTTTTTTAGGCTTATACATTTAATCCACCGGCCTATTAATATAAATAATTTCATGCTAAATTACCGCGGTGAATTGTTAAAATCATTGAAAAATAAAGGCTCTTTTCTAAAAGATTGTTGCAAAGAGTGAATTGGAGCGAAAGGTGCTTGACTCCTGCGGGATGTAGAGGAAAAGTCGAGACCCCACAGACGCGCAGCGTCGAGGAGGCTCGACTTCCTCCCCGCGGAAAGCAAGCAGCTGTAGCGGAAAGGAACGGTCCATTTGTTTACAAAAAACAACATTCTATACAAAAAGAGCCAAAATAAAAGACTGTCGAGAGTTTCTCGACAGTCTTTTATTTAATATCAATGGAGTGAAAATATTCACCCGCAGCACTTTTTAGTGTCTCTTCTAGCCCCTGTTCAAAGGCAACGATAAAACATGTTGCAGGGCCGGATGATTTTAAAACGTCCACATTACTATCAATCATTTCCTTTGTAAATTCTTTAGCAGGAAACATCTGGTTTAACTCTGATAGAATTCCTTTTGAACCGACTGGCCAAAGCATTGTATTTTCAAGTTTAGATACTTCCAGGAAAGTCGATAAAGGGACAACCTTTTCTGCAAGATTTATCACTTCTTTTCCAACTAACGGCATACCGACTACGGCGAATTTAATGTCTGTTGAAAATACTTTCTCAGTCTTTTTACCTAAAGATTTTTTCCCGATCACGACTACTCCAACAGCAGATTGTTCTAAATTAAAATTACTCTCTGTGCTTCCTGTGATTGGTATATTCCTTAGGTTTAATTCACCCAATCCTTTTTGAATACCATTTACGAGCTCGCTCCATGAACTATCCCCGCAAAAATTATGCAGCACAACTGAAACCAGCTCTCCGCCTGCTGCGATACATTCCATGGCTGCTACTCTAAATGAATAATAGGCGACGGTTTCGTAGGAGACCTGAACAAGATCATGTTCTTTCATCCCAATACCACCGCTATTATCACTCGCGATAATTAGCGATTCTTCATTATTTAAAGGGATTGTGATGATATCTCTCATAACTTTACTTCACCATTAATTATATCTTGCTTGACCAAGAATTTAAGCCGTGGGATCGCCGCCAAAGCAATGACCGTATTGATAACTGATCCGATTAATAATGACGGAAGTAGTGCAACATAAAATGCACTGCTCATTAAGAAAATAAATGGCAATGGGGCAGCAAATGCATTTGTTAAGATAAATAGAGTACTAGCAATAATCTTTTTATTTTTTTTATAAAGGACACCAAAAATATAGACAAGAAGTGCCATTTCAACTGCGATTAATGCATGCATAGGTCCCAATGGAAAACCTGCGATTAAGGCAGATAACAAATGCCCTAACGCACCAACAATGGCGCCTGCTCCACTGCCCAGCAAGGCAGCAGCCAGTAAAGCCGGAAATACATCTAAAGCTACACTGCCTACGATTGCCGGAATTTTTATACCAGCCCCAACTGCGGATAAAGCTGAAAACAATGCTAATAAAATGACACTTCTACTTTTCATCTTTACGTTTTCCATCCCTGAATACTTTTGCACTCCGAACATATTCTACGTCTTTTACATTGAGTCTAAAATTCACCACTCTTGCTAAGGCAAAGAAATAGTCAGAAAGGCGATTTAAATATTGCAATGCTAATTCAGGAGTTTTCTCATCGTTCTTCATTAAGGTTACAACTAATCTTTCTGCTCTTCTTGTCACTGTTCTTGCAATATGAATCGAAGCAGAGGGCTTCGTGCCGCCAGGCAGAATAAACCTTTCGAGCTCCGGAGCTTCTAGAATGTATTCATCTATTTTCTTTTCTAAGTAGTCAATGGCTTCTTTCTCCAGTTTAAACGCAACCTTATCGGAAATATTGGCAAGGTCTCCACCACAATCAAATAACTCATGCTGAATTTTCTCAAGATCAGCTAACACATCCTTAAAGATTACCTCATCCAGCTCCGTCATAACCTGCCCGACAAAACAATTTACTTCATCCACTGTTCCGTAGGCTTCCACGCGAATATCATCCTTGTCGACTCTTCCGCCAATAATACTTGTTTTTCCTTTGTCACCAGTTCTCGTATAAAGCTTCATTGCTCCTCATCCCCCGTTTGTTTAATAGTTTGATTTAATCCATACCAAATGACATCCACTTTATCTGCTTTTGCAGCAAGATCTTGATAGGCCCATCCTGTGACATCCCTCCATAATCTATTTTCGATCTCCACCGGGACAATTCCTTTTGTGATATCTGTACCAATTACCACAAGTTTTCGCTGAGGCTCTGCTTCTTCCCAGGTACGCCACTGATTTATGGTATCTATCCAAATTTCCCGGCTTTTGTTTGAATTATATGATTTGGTTGTCTCTTTCAACCAAATTTCGATTCCTTCTAAAACGAGCAAATCACTAGTAATATGGTTAAAGTCATCTGGCAGGGTTTTGACCTGATAAGCTGAGAGCCAGGTTCCAGTTAATCCGTATGTTTTCTTTACCCATTCTCTTTTGCCGTTAAAGGAACCTCCCGTAATAAAGTGCAACGTTCACCCCTCCTTAATGCTTCTCTTTCAAAAATAAGTTCATACCCTTGCTCATGCGGTGCCTGCCAAGACCAAAAATCATTTTTCCCAGGTGCAAATTTAGATAATAGATATCTTATCACCCCGCCATGTGTGATAATGGCACAGCGTTCGTTGTTACCTGAGAGAAATTCTCCAGTAAGTTTCTCCCAGCCCTTTTGAACCCTTTGTGTGAATTCCTCAAATGACTCTCCCCCTGGCGGACTATAAGATAGTGGATCGGAAAGCCAGCGTTGATAAAGAAGGAGTTCTTTTAGATCTTCATAGGTCTTTCCTTCCCATTGACCAAAATTCATTTCCCGTAATTGAGGCATTAGCTTCAGAGTATTAGTTGGAAACAGAATAGATGCGGTCTCTACACATCTTGGCAAATCACTTGAAAAATAGAGATCGTACCTGCTGTCCGTACTCAGATTCACAGAATTTGTGCATAAAGGGGAATCCCTCCAGCCTAAATAAGCTTTCCGTTTATTCTCCTCCGTTAAGCCATGGCGAAATAATGCAATAACCACACTGTCATCCATAAAAACAATTCAGTCCCTTCCACTGCAGCACCTAAAACATCTCCCGTAATCCCGCCAAACCAGCTAACTGCTTTCAAGCGGCATACTAGTAAACTAGCACAGGCAATTACGATTAAAATCGAAACAAGAAATAAGCCATTATTAATGAAAGATATAAGAACGAGTATGACTGAAATATAAATAGGATAAATCCATAATACCTTTATTGTTGCGGCACCTTGAAATAAAGAGCCTAGCCCCTCATTTTTAGCTGACTTTACCGTTAGCAGCAGGACCCCCATGACACATTTGCTCAAAAATGGGATAGCGGCAATCATCATGTATGTTAGTCCTTGTACATTTTCGGTAATCTCATATATAAAGAGAAAACGACAGCTTAATAAAATAATCACCGAGATTACACCAAACGCTCCCGTTCTTGGATCCTTCATGATCTCAAGCCTTTTTTCTTGATTCCCATATGAAAAATATGCATCGCTTGCATCCATCCAGCCGTCCAAGTGAATACCGCCTGTTAACAGAATACTCATGAGCCAAAGAAAGAAAGCAATTGCAAGAGTGGAAAAAGGCGTATATTCTGCCAATAAATAATATAGTGAGGTATAAATCCCCCCTTGGAGAAGTCCTGCTAAAGGGAAGGCTTGAACAGCACCTTTTAAATGCGGCTTATCCATTGGTAATTCCAAACGTATCGGAATGGCGGTGAAAAATTGCAGGTTTAGTAAGAAACCCTTTAGAAATTTCATTTTGAACACCACTTTTGGATGATGTCATTGAGTTTCTCAAAATTTAGGTGCCCTCTCATTTGACTGGCAATTTCATCATATCTTTTATCTTTGTGTTCACTTATATAAATAGTGTCTTTACTGTGCAGGTTTTTGCTTTTTCGAATCATGTTTAACCAATGATTTCTCCACTCATCATTATGAAAAAGATGATGCAGATACGTTCCAATAATTTGACCATTTTTGCCGTAATAGCCTTCTTCTTTTCCATTCTCAAGTGCTAGAAATGAACAGCCATGCTGATGCAGTATGGTTTTCCCTAAATGT
Source organism: Neobacillus niacini (assembly GCF_019749295.1). Lineage (GTDB taxonomy): Bacteria > Bacillota > Bacilli > Bacillales > Cytobacillaceae > Neobacillus > Neobacillus niacini_D. The sequence goes on along the minus strand of NZ_JACWFG010000011.1, from coordinate 349,129 downwards.
ATTTCATATCCTTCCAGCTTTCCGTTCGTAATCAAACCTGTATTTTCGTGGTAGTATCCTTCCGCTCTCACTGTTTCTTTTTCATCATAAAAAATAGTTCTGCCTGGAATCCAGCCCAGTCCTGCCACGCTTTTGTTCGGAATCCCTGTATCTGAACCCGTTTCATCAATGATTTCTTCACCCAGAATTTGATAGCCTCCACAAACACCTACAACATAGCCGCCATGTTCTATATGTTTTTGAATCTTGATATCTAATTGTCTATCTCTTAGCGTACTCAAATCATTGATGGTACTCTTAGTCCCTGGAATAATAACTGCGTCTGGATTTCCAAATTCAGATGCCTGTTTGACCCAGCGAATTGAAACATCCTCTTCATATAAAAATGGTTCAAGATCACTATAGTTCGAAACAAATGGAAGATGGATAACAGCAATATCCAGATTCCCTTTTTTCCTGTTTGAAAATTGATTGTTTAATGATAAAGAATCTTCCCCATCAATCATATGATTTTCTACATAAGGCAGTACACCTAATACAGGAATGCCCGTTTTCTTTTCCAGCCAATGAATCCCATCTTCAAATAAACTGATATCGCCGCGGAACTTATTAATAATAATGCCTGCGAATCTTTGGCTTTCTTCGGGCTCCAAAAGCTCTAAAGTACCAACTATACTCGCAAAAACGCCGCCTCTATCAATATCCGCCACTAGTATGACAGGTACATCCGCCAGCTCAGCTACCTTCATATTCACGAGTTCACGATCCTTGAGGTTGATTTCAACCGGACTCCCGGCACCTTCTATCACCACGAGTTCGTATTCATTTGATAAGTGTTTTAACGAATTCTGAATCACCTCAAGTCCCTTTTCGTAAAAGGTTTCTCGATAGCCTCTTCCGGAAAGCGTTTTTAACGACTTCCCTAAATAGACAATCTCAGAGTCCTGATTCGAGCGGGGTTTTAAAAGAATTGGATTCATCCATACAGCTGCCTCAATTTTAGCTGCTTCTGCCTGGATTCCCTGTGCTCGGCCAATTTCCTTTCCGTCTTTTGTCACATAAGAATTATTGGACATATTTTGAGACTTGAAGGGCACTACTTTTACACCATCATTGGCGAACATCCGGCAAAGTGCCGTCACAATTAGGCTTTTGCCAACATCAGATGCCGTCCCTTGAATCATTACGCCTTTCATATCCTACTTCCCTTCATGTTGACAGCCATTCCCGCTTCAACTAAAAATGCTTGGTCCGCAGCCTTCACCAAGTTCTGATGAATCTTTCCAAGAATTCGTCCATAAGAAAATACAAGATCATTTTCGGCCATTGACTCATAGAAAACTTCATTGCTAACAACCAGTAGAACTTTTGCTCTATCACGTATTTCAAGTATTCCTGACATAATACTTTCCAATGTCTGCTCTAAAAAGTGTTCATCCCATTTTTGCTTGGCTGAAAACAGCTCATTATTTAAAAGGGTCGTCACGCAATCGAGAAGAATTATATCTTCGTCGTTAAAAACACCCGCAATCTTCCCAATAGTATGTGACTGTTCAACTGTTCTCCATAGGTGATTTCCCGTTTCTCGATCACGCTGATGCTTTAAAATTCGTTCCTTCATTTCTTGATCGGATGCAACTCCCGTAGCTAAATAGTTTAATTGACCACCTTTTTTCAAAGCAATCTCTTCTGCTAATTTCTCTGCAAAGCTGCTTTTTCCGCTTCTAACTCCCCCAGAAATAAAGATTAATGAAGCTGCCGCCATTCCAGCAACACCTCCATTAATGCACTATTTTCTAGATTACTCTTTATCGCAAAGCGAAGCCAATTTCCTTCCAACCCCGGAAAGTTAAAAGTATGACGGGGAATGATCCCCTTGTGTAGCAGGAATTCAAACAGGCTAAACTGATCCGTGAGAAAGGGATCTCGTAACAAATAAAAATTCACTTGTGATGGTGTAATTTCAAAATTATTCTGGTAAAAAAATGCATGCAGCCTCTCCCGTTCTTCCAAAATATAGATTTGTGACTTCTTTATAAATTCTATATCTTGTAAACAAAGTTCGCCCGCCAATAAGGCAATGGTATTAATACTCCAATGCGGCTGCAATCTGCCTAGTTCAGCAATGATGTCTGGGTTCGCCGCCACATACCCTAAACGAAGTCCTGGAATGGCAAACATTTTTGTCATTGAACGGATAATCATCAAATTTCGGAACTTGTTTATGTAAGGAATAAAAGAATGATAATCTAGTAAAAAATCATAGAATGCTTCATCCAGAATTACGAAACAATTTTGTTTTTCACTTTCCTCAATTATAGAAAGAATAGTTGATACAGGATATTGAATACCAGTCGGATTATTAGGATTGCACAAGAATACTGCATCTACACTGTGTAAGCTTAGGCGTAACTCATCAATGCTTAGCGCAAAACTTGGCTCCTTTAATTGATGATAGTGAATTTCACAATAATTCGCACGACAAGCCTTTTCATATTCAGAAAAAGTTGGTTCCACCACTAGTACTTTCTTACCCGTAAGGAACCTTGCCACAAGTGTGATAAGTTCAGCTCCTCCATTTCCAATTAAGATGGAATCATTGGAAATTTGTTCGTTTTCTGATATCCTGCTCGTAAGTTTTTCAGCAAATGGATCTGGATACACGGTAATTTCCTGAAAAAGATCATTCCATTTCTTTTTTAAGACAGGAGGCGGGCCAAGAGGATTAATATTTGCGCTAAAATCTATATATTTCTCTGGGAGCTCAAGTCCCATGTATTTAAAAAGGTGCTGCGGATTTGATCCATGTGATGGCCATTTCAAGAATCATCCCTCCTATCCATAAAAATAGTAAAAATAAAAAGACTGTTTTATCTAAAATTTTATTAGCCAATAAGATATGACCCGCCCCAATGGGATGAAGAGGCTCTCCCATCTTTGCCCTGTTTGAAACTATTCCTTTGTAATAGTTGATACCGCCAAGCTGAATACCTAAAATCGCAGCGACCGCAGCTTCTCCCCAGCCGCTGTTTGGACTCGGATGCTTCCTGGCATCACGAAACATTATTTTCCATGCCCGTCGATATTCTATTAACATTGGCTTTGTTCCTGCTAACATTAGGATCCCAGTTATCCTGCTTGGAACCCAGTTCATTGCATCATCCCACTTCGCAGAAGCCCAGCCGAAATCTTTAAATCTCTCACTCATATAACCTACCATTGAATCACAGGTGTTAGTGGCCCGATAGACCATTGCCAGCGGAGCTCCCCCAACTAGGGCCCAAAACAATGGTGCTGTCACTCCGTCACTCGTATTTTCTGCAACCGTCTCGATTGCACCTCGTGCAATTTCACTTTCATTTAGCGTTTCCGTATCTCTGCCAACAATATAAGAAAGTTTGACCCGTGCTCCCGCCAAATCACCTTTTTCTAAGGGGCCATACACATCTAGAGAAGCTTCCTTTAAACTTCTTTGAGCAATGGCTGACGCAATAATCATACTTTCAACGACGATCCCAGCAATGGGATGAATCACATAACTAATTCCTACTAATACCATTACAATTAAAAATACTGTCATTAAAACAAAAAGGAGCATCGCCACCCCTTTTAATCTTTTACTTTTCCCATAATTTAAGCGTTTTTCAGAGAATGAAATCAGCGACCCTATCCATCTTACTGGATGGTGCCAATGGGGTGGATCTCCTACTACCTTATCAATGAAATAAGCCATCGTAATGGCTAATAAATGGTATACAATCATACTTTTTTCCTTTTTTGAGATTTTTGGATACCCTCAGTTGTGCATTCATATACGGCTTTTCCAATTAGTTTGCCTAAGGGAGTAATCGTCCCCGCATATTCTAAAGGCTCACCAGTCTGGGTAGCAGCAATTAAAATACTATCCGTCGAAGTACCAGTTGCAATGGTGCCTGTCACTCCATCGATAACATTTAAATCATGCAGCGCTTTCGCTTTTGCTTCCGTTGCAGTCATAATACATTGAATAAATGCTTCCTCCGTTAATTCACCATTAACGAAAATCCAGGTATTGATGGTGCCAGGCACCGTTTCAAAAGTATGCTGTTCACTTTTGGAAGCGTCTATGGCATTTCCAACGCCAGCGGTTACGACAACAAAGACTGAAAACCCATCCCCTTTGATATGCTTATAGGAAACATCTTCAAGGATGACTGCGGTCATCATTCCTACTGTTTCAGAAGGTTCAAAGCCATTTACTTTTAAAAAGTCTGCCATTTCCTTTCGATGATCGCTGCAGTTATAGTCCTTATCAACATGTCGATTAACGAAGGTATGATGCCATCCTGTTCCCGATCCTATTACTCCTGAGGACATTGTCCTTAATGGGGAAACTGAGTTTAACTCAATAAATTCCTTGGTCACACATAACATCGACTCATCGATATGGTTTACTTTCCTATCCTGCTTCACCTTCGGTAATAGCACCATTTGTGGTGCTGCTACTTTGGGGTGGGGATGCTTCTGGATTTCAGTATGATAAACATCACGAATTCTTTCTTCTCTAAGGACTTCGTTCGGGATATGGTTTATATTAATGGTGCCATTTTCGAGCAGCAGCAATCGATCACAGTATAAGCCTGCAAGATTTAAATCATGGAAAATTGATAGTACCGTCAAACCTGTTTCTGTTGTCCAGTTTTTTAATAAATCCAGCAATTCCTTTTGATAAGATAAATCTAAATGATTGGTTGGTTCATCTAAAAGGAGGATTTCAGGCTCCTGGGCAAGTGCTTGAGCTAAAAATACTCTTTGTTTTTCTCCGCCGGATAGCTCTTGAATACTTTTATTTTGAAAGGCTGCTACACCTGTCTGCTTCATGACACGCTGGACAATCCTTTCATCGTTTTCTCCCCAGGTCTGAAACCAGCCTGTTTGATGAGCATAACGACCAAGAGAAACGGTTTCTTTCACTGTATAGGAAAAAGATTGTGAAGAATGCTGAGACAAAACGGCTATAATTTGAGCAAGCTGTTTTGTGTTATATTCTAGAAGCCTCTTACCTTTTATGAAAATATCACCTTCCGAAATCGGTAAAATTCCACTTATCATTTTTAACAAAGTCGTTTTACCGCTTCCATTCGGCCCCAATATACCAAACATTTCACCCGTTTGGACTTCAAAGGATATATTCTTTATTACACTTTCATCTGTGTATCCGCCTGAAACATGTTGAACGCTTAGCATCCTTATCCACTTCTTTCCATCCTCTTTCGTTGTAAAAGGATTAATGCAAAAACGGGTGCTCCGATTAACGCAGTGATTACTCCGATCGGTAATTCCGTTGGTGAAATAATCGTTCTTGAAATTAAATCTGCTAAAATTAAAAATCCACTTCCTGTAATAATCGATAAAGGGAGAAGATGTCTATGATCTGGCCCCCATAATAATCTTGAAAGGTGTGGAATTACGAGCCCAACAAAACCAATCGTTCCTGATACGGCAACTGCAGCTCCGGTTAAAATCGATCCTGCTGTTAAAATCATCAGTTTTCTTTTTTGAACATTCACCCCTAAATGGCGGGCACGTTCTTCCCCAAAAGACATGGCATTTAATTCCTTAGTATTAAACATAAGGATGACTGACCCCAGGACAAAGAAAGGTAAAATAATTTTTATGTATTCCCAGCCTCTCATCGATACACTTCCCAAAAGCCAGCCGATAATCTGCCTAAGCTCATCACCTGTTAAAGCAATCATTAAAGAAATAATCGCACCGAGAAAGGAACTAAAGATGATTCCGGTTAATATAATCGTTTCCACTCTCATCGAACGTTCAATTTTCCTTGCGAATGTCAGCACTAAAAAAATAGTAACCCACGAAAACAAAATGCTGAGTAAGGGCAAGGTAAAGCTTCCGATAATAGGGATCGATAAATTAAAAAATAAAGTGACTACCGCCCCGACAGAAGCACCTGATGAAACACCTAACGTATAGGGATCTGCTAATGGATTTCTTAATAGTCCTTGAAAAGCTGCTCCAGCAATAGCTAGCGATGCTCCCACTAAACCAGCGAGAATAACCCTGGGTAACCGAATATTCAAAACGATACTCGAAAACATGGGATCGATTTGATCAAAGGAAAATCCAAATAGCTTTGAAATAATGATTTGGATGATGGTAAAGATAGGAACCGAAACGGCCCCTATTGAAATTCCTAATAATATAGAGAGAATAAGGAAGCTTCCTGCTATTACATAGGCTGCTGCTTTGTTATTTAAAAGTTTGCGGATAGACAGCCTTTGCAAGATCCTCTACTCCTTCAACAATCCTTGGGCCAGATCGTGTTACTCTGTCAGAATCTACATCAATTACCTGTTTTTTCTTAATGGCATTGACATTTTCCCAGCCTTGTCTGCTTAACACTTGTTCTGCTGCATTTTCTGTATAAAAGCCATATGTAGTTATGATGACATCTGGATTTCGATCAATTATTGCTTCTTGATCCATTTGAACCCAGCCTTCTTGATCACCTGCAATATTTTCAGCATTTATTATACTAATCATCTGATCCATAAATGTATTTTTTCCTGTTGTAAACACTTCAGGTGCAGGTGATACTTCTACAAATACTTTTTTCTTTTCTTTTATTTCTGCAGCCTTAGCTTTAATATCTGCTAATTTATTCTTCATTCCTGTAACAACTTCTTCAGCCTTTTTGGTTTCACCGGTAGCTTTGCCAATCATCATGATCGTATCAAATACCTGATCAAAATTAAGAGCATCATGAATAACTAAAACCGTTATTCCAGCATCTCTAAGCTGTTGAAGTCCTTCTTTCGTGTTATCAGCAGTAGATTCATGTGCCAATACTAGGTTAGGTTGTAAAGAAATAATCTTTTCGATATTCAGTTCCATGTCACCTATTTTTTCTTTTGAAGTGACTTCTTCGGGAAAGTTGTCAAAGTTAGATACACCTACAATTTCTTCTTCAAGTCCTAGTGCAAAAGCAATCTCTGTATTACTGGGAATTACAGACACGATCTTTTCAGGTTTTTCCTCAATCGTAACATCATTATCTAATGCATCTTTAATGGTTACAGGAAAAGCCGTTTCTTCACCCTTTTGCTCAGTGCTGCTATTTGCTTCATCCTTTACAGGCTCTTTCTGTTCACCACATGCTGCCAGTGCAATTATGGTTAGAAATAGAATTAAGAATAATGTTGATAATTTTTTCATTTTTCTCCCCCTGAATGACTTGGTGTCTAATACTTCATAAAAACTACGCCCAAACAAATAAAACACCTCTACGATAAACGTAGAGATGTTGGTTATGATTAGATTCCATTATAAAAATGACTCTAGTCGTCCACACCTCCCTATCCTCGTAGGTACTTTTTGGGGCACATAAAATAGGCAGGTTTCCTGGCTCATGGTCATTGCTTCCTGCGTCTTCCCATCAATTGACAGTGACATCTTGCAGGTTGCTCCCATTTACAGTGGCGGGACCGCGCTGGCTTTTAACCAAACTTCCCTTTTAAGCTAAAAATCTTTATTTATAGATTTTCAGCACCTATTCTTCAAATATTTTTTATGATAAGACTATTATATCGGATAGGAAATTAAAATGGTTCATTTTTCGCAAATTTCTCCAAAAAAATGTTCTATCTTTCCATATTTCGGCATAAATTCGCCATTTCGATTGCTCCAGCAGCTACATCCCAGCCCTTATTTCCTGCTTTTGTTCCTGCACGTTCAATGGCCTGTTCAATTGAATCGGTGGTTAATACTCCAAAAATAACAGGAATACCTGTATCTAAATTGATTTTTGATACACCTTTGGCTACTTCATTACACACATAATCAAAATGTGGAGTGGAACCGCGGATTACTGTACCTAATGTAATCACCGCATCATATTTTTTACTGGTTGCCATTTTTTGAGCGATTAAAGGGATTTCAAATGCTCCTGGCACCCAAGCGATGTCGACATCTGATTCACTAACACCATGTCTTTTTAGTGCATCCTGTGCACCGCTAAGCAATTTGCTGGTGATAAATTCGTTAAAACGGCCAACAACAATTCCAATCTTTAAACCTGAGCCTACTAAATTACCTTCATAAAAATTACTCATTATAATACCTCCATAAATTTAAGTGTAAAAGATTTTTATTATTTATTTTACTTTTTCATCGAGTAGTTCCATTTGCAATGGGACGGTTTCGACGACTTCTAGGTCGTAGCCTTTGATTCCTTTTATTTTCCGCGGGTTGTTGGTTAATAGTTTCATTTTACTTATTCCTAGATCCTTTAGGATTTGAGCACCAATCCCAAATTCTCGGAGTTCTTCTCCATTTTCTTCAACAGCGTTTTGCTCATCTTCTTGTACCTTGTATGAACGCAATTTATTTACTAACCCATTGCCATTCTGACGCATATAGAGGAGAACTCCGTTTCCTTCTCGTTCAATTTGACTTAATGCTGCATGCAGCTGCGGGCGGCATTCACAGCGGTAAGAACCGAAAACATCACCGGTCAGGCACTCGGAATGAACCCGAACAAGGGTAGGATTTTCAGGGTTTATTTCCCCTTTTATTAATGCTATATGCTCTTTACCATCAATGACGTTTGAATACCCTGCAGCCCTAAATTCACCAAATTCCGTTGGTAAATTGATTTCGACTTCGCGTTTGACTAACTTGTCCTTTTTATTGCGGTATTCAATCAAGTCTTTAATGGTAATCAATTTGACGTTTAGTTCATTGGCAATTTTGCGCAGCTCCGGAACACGTGCCATTGTTCCATCTTCATTCATGATTTCGCAAATGACTCCTGCAGGTTTAGACCCGCACAATCTTGCCAAATCTACTGCCGCCTCAGTGTGCCCAGTTCTCCTCAAAACTCCACCTTTTTTGGCCACTAAAGGAAAAATATGACCTGGCCGCTTGAAGTCAGAAGGCTTCGATTCCGGATCAAGCATGCTCAATACGGTTGCAGAACGCTCAAAGGCAGAAATTCCTGTGGTTGAATGCTTATGGTCAATGCTGACCGTAAACGCCGTACCATGGACATCTGTATTAACTGCCACCATTGGGAAAAGATCTAATTTCTGTGCTAACTCCTCGTCAACGGGAACGCAGATTAACCCTCTCCCATGAGTAGCCATTAGATTGATTACTTCAGGTGTAGCCTTTTCAGCTAAGGAAATAAAATCACCTTCATTTTCTCTGTCCTCATCGTCACAAACAATGATGACTTTGCCTTCTTTTAAATCTTTCAATGCTGCTTCAATAGTATCAAACAATGCTAATCTCCCCTTTCCAAAAGTGTTGTTATGTAGCTATAGGAAACCATTCTCTTCTAAAAAACTTGCACTAATACCGGATGGACTCTTACTTTTATGATTATTTTGACTGCTCATTAGAAAATGCCCAACATACTTACCAATCATATCGCATTCTAAATTGACGATATCACCAGATTCTTTAAGACCAATAATACTTTCTGATAAAGTATGGGGAATCAGTGATAAAGTAAATGACTCATCCGTAACTCCAAATACTGTCAGGCTTGTACCATCAACGGCAACCGATCCTCTTTCAATGATGTACCTTAGTATTTCTGGCGGAGCTTCAATTTCGTAATAAACTGCATTTTCGATTTGCTTCTTACTTTTAATCACACCTGTTCCATCAATATGGCCTGAAACGAAGTGACCGCCAAATCTCCCTCCTGCTGCCATCGCTCTTTCAAGATTCACCTTGGCACCACGTTTCAGGGATTGTAAACTGGATGCTTTCACGGTTTCAGGCATCACATCAACTGTAAACTGATTGCCAGAAAAGCTTGTAACAGTAAGACAAACTCCGTTTACAGAGATACTGTCTCCAAGATGAACATCCTTGAGAATTTTTTTGGCATCAATTGTAAGAACAAATGATTCTCCGCTTCGCTGGATATTGGCTACTACTCCTAATTCTTCAATAATACCGGTAAACACCGCTTTGACCTCCTTTTCTATTTTTTGCAAAGCCTTGAGAAAATAATTCTTAATCTATACTCATAATAGAATAAAAAAGGACCCCGAAGAGATAACACTTCAGGGTCCTTGGAAAAGGCAATAAGAAAATAGGGCTTAAAAAAGGGTAAACTTCTCCCTTGGTTAAACCGGATTTTTTTCCTTCTCCCATCCAGACTTTAACTGTCGGCTCTGGATTTGCACCAGATCCACCGCTTAACTTTTACGTTAACCGGGTCACGGACTAAGAAGCTATATGCTTCATCACCGCCGGTTAGGAATTTCACCTGACCCCGAAGGAATATTCAATATGATTACCACAAGTATACAGAACTTTAATAAAAAATGCTAAAAAAAAAGAAGGAGAAGAAAAATTCTTCACCCGAAATAAACCTTAGCATGTAACTTTATAGCTTTTAACAGGCAGATAAAGTTCGAACTGCATATTATCTTCTTTATCAATATTATTTCCTTTTAGTATTTCTAAGCTCAAGGCATGATGGTCTAGGTCATAGCCATATTCCTGCATCCACACTAACATTTGTCGATACGTATTTTCTACTTCTTCTAGATTCCCCTTATGTGATGTACAAACATAATTTTTCCGAGGAATGGTAAATCCGACCATTCCCTCAGGGACATGCTCTAAATTTTCCACTGGTGTTGTAACATAATAGGTAAATTCTGTTTCCCTGCTATGAAAGGGAGCAATCAAAATAGAATCATTTGTTTGATTTGGTACCTCTATTAAACGTTCTTTTAACTCATCGAATAAATCGGGTATGGTGTCCAATTGAGAATAGGTGCCATTCCTCGAAATTCCAACCACCTTTATTTCATCTTTTTCAAGCACTTGGATTTTCATATTATCCCTCCACTAACTCTATTCATATATCTATTATTCTCACTTTAATTAAAGAATTCCTCCTAAATAGGTACAACATTGTGAATTCTTTGGAGCTCTTCTATTTTTTGAACAATTTTTTAAGAATTACATTTTCCCAAAGTTTCCACGGCATAAGGTTCTTGATAAAGATAGCAGCTTTAACTCCTTGCCCAATGGGGTATCTTAGGTCTGGGTTTTTCATGCCTGCAATCTCCGTTATTTTACGGGCCACTTCTTGCGGGCTGCCAAAGTTATTTTCGCCTTCTGAAATATAGTTTTCAATTTTCACCATGTAATCGTGATAGGGAGAGTCAGCATGCAATGAACCTGCAGCAACCTGCTTTCCTGTAGTCCAAATACTCGTTTTGTATGATCCTGGTTCAACTAAGACTACTTTTACACCAAATGGCTTCATTTCTAATCGCAGACTCTCACTCCAGCCTTCTATAGCATGCTTTGAGGCACTATAAGGTGACAGACCTGGAAAAGCAGTCTTCCCGCTAATACTGCTGATATTGATAATACACCCCTGCCCTCGTTTTCTCATTGAAGGCAAAAACGCCTTGGTGACAGCGAAAACCCCAAATACATTTGTTTCAAACTGTTTTCGATATTCATCCATCGATACTTCTTCTACAAAACCAGCACCCGCATATCCTGCATTATTAACTAGTACATCCACTTTCCCAAACTCCTCGATAACCCATGTTTGGAAGTCAAGGATTAATTTTTCATCTGTTACATCCAATTTATGTACGAAAATCTTGGACTCAACCCCATGTTTCGTTGCTTCCAGCAACAAGTTAGAGCTTTTACTATAATCTCTCATTCCCGCAATTACAGTAAAGCCTTCCTTAGCCAGCTCTATAGAAGTCATTAGTCCAAACCCGCTCGATGTTCCCGTTACTATAGCTATTTTGTTTTTCATATGTAAGTTTATCTCCTATTTGCATTAATAACATATGTAATTATCAATGTTTCTCTCCCATTGTTAATAAGAATAAGTTTATTATGGGAGAATTGAAAAAGCTGTCGAAATATACGATATTTTCTTAATAAATCAGAAAACAACAAAAGACTGTCAAATGAACAGTCTTTTGTTGTTATCGTATTTATTTTACTTCTTGCGGTATGGCTAAGCCTAGACCTTTTGCTACTCTTTCACCATACTCTGGGTCTGCTTTATAGAAGTGTTGGATTTGACGAAGCTTAATATCATCTCTCTCAACTGGCATCATTGAACCTACAACAGTTTCAATAAGACGTGTACGCTCTTCCTCTGACATTAAGCGGTACAGGTCACCAGCTTGTGTGTAATGATCATTATGATCATAAGTCACACTTTCTGCAACACCCGAAACTGGGAAAGCAGTCGTTTTCGCAACAGCTGCCTCTGTTGGACCCCCAAAGCTATTAGGTTCATAGTAAACTGACCGTCCGCCATTATTGTCAGAACGCATTTGACCATCACGTTGATAGTTATTTACTTCTACTTTTGGACGATTGATAGGAAGCAGATTATGATTTGCCCCTACACGATAGCGATGTGCATCGGAATAAGCAAATAATCGACCTTGCAGCATTTTATCAGGTGATGGTTCAATCCCAGGTACCAGCGTTCCTGGTGAGAATGCTGCCTGCTCTACTTCAGCAAAATAGTTCTCAGGATTACGATTTAAAACCATTTGGCCCACTTCAATTAATGGATAATCCTTGTGTGACCATACTTTGGTTACATCAAATGGATCAAAGCGATAAGTATTTGCGTCCTCTAAAGGCATGATTTGGACATAAAGCTTCCATTTAGGGAAGTCGCCATTTTCAATCGCATTAAATAAATCTTCTGTATGATAATCTGGATTCTCACCAGCAAGCTTAGCAGCTACGTCTTTTGACATATTTTTAACGCCTTGTTCTGTTTTAAAGTGATATTTCACCCAAACAGCTTCGCCTTCTTCGTTTACCCATTTAAAGGTATGGCTTCCATATCCGTTCATATGACGAAGGGTCGCAGGTATACCCCGGTCACCCATCAAGTACGTTACTTGGTGTAATGATTCTGGTGATAACGACCAGAAATCCCAAACCGCATTTGGATTTTTTAAATGTGTTCGCGGATCTCTTTTTTGTGTATGGATAAAGTCTGGAAATTTAATCGCATCTCTGATGAAGAAAATCGGCGTATTGTTTCCTACTAAATCATAATTTCCTTCTTCTGTATAAAACTTAACAGCAAAACCGCGTGGGTCCCTCACAGTATCAGCTGAGCCCAATTCTCCGGCTACAGTTGAGAATCGGATGAACATCGGTGTGGTTTTACCAGCACCATTAAATAGTTTTGCTTTTGTATATTTTGACATATCATTGGTAACTTCAAAATAGCCATGTGCTCCAGCACCTTTGGCATGAACAACCCTCTCAGGCACGCGTTCACGGTTAAAGTGTGCTAATTTCTCAAGCAAATGCACATCTTGGATTAATGCAGGTCCACGAGAACCAGCAGTCATTGAATTTTGATTATCTCCTACTGGTGCTCCATAGCTTGTTGTTAAATGTTTTTTCTCGTTACTCATTTAATCACCTCGTAAACTATTTAATTACTAACTTCCTAAATTATAATATAAATCTTATAAAAATCAATATTAAATTATAATAATTATTATATAGAACTATTTTTAATATAATTACAATTGATTATTAACACTTTTTTATTTTTGCTGTGTTAAAGATAACTGTTGATTTTAGAACATGTTGATTTGTGCGGAAGGCGCGAGACTCCTGCAGGAGGACGGGACAGGGGAGACCCCGCAGGCGCTTCAGCGTCGAGGAGGCTTCCCGAACCGCCTGCGGAAAGCGAAGCGCCTGGAGCACAAATCAACATCCCTTTTTAACACAGCCTTTAGAAATTTTTATTAAATTGTTAATTTGTTAAGAAATAGATTATACTGTATGTATCTTAGTACTTATTTTTCAGGAGGATTTCCTTATGTCAGAAAACAATCAAACCAATCAAAATGAAGAACCGAAAAAGAAGATGAGCTTGCAGGAAGCGATGAAGCAGCAGCTGGCAAATAAGAAAAACAAGGCTGCAGCTGCGAATAATACCCAGAGTGGTCTTCCTAATAGCCAGAAAATGAAGAGTCAGCAGACAAAAAAAGTGAGTAATACTCGAAGAAAAATGGGTGTTTAATGAACGGTCAGAATAGAAAAGACATCACTGCCGGTATCGAGGTCAATATTGTTCTCAAGGCTGACCAGAGAACCGGAAAACTTACAAGAGGCATAGTAAAGGATATTTTAACGAACTCCAGCTCCCACCCTCATGGGATCAAGGTTAGGTTAACGGATGGGCAAGTTGGCAGAGTTCAGGAAATATTGAATTCAAAACGCTAAAATATACGATAGGTATTAATTCTCTACAATAACCACATACTATTAGTAACCATTTTACTTATCACATATGGAACCTCCACATTTTGTGGAGGTTTTTTTAATCTATAGGAATGTGTTTGTCCTATGAGTGACCCGCACTCTCTGTTTTTACTGTTTCTGGGCTCTCATTGCCTTCATGAGAGACCATACGCTCTTCTTTTTACTGTTAACGGGCTCTCACGGCCCTCATGAGTGACCACTCTCTCTTCTTTTTACTCTTGACGGGCTCTCATGGCCCTCATGAGTGACCACTCTCTCTTCTTTTTACTCTGGACGGGCTCTCATTGCCTTCATGTGAACGCTATCCCTCGTATTAACGTTTTCGGGCTCACTGATTTTCTCAGAAAAATAAAAAACAGACTCACAAATTGGAGTCTGTTTGTTTTTAGAAGGTTATTATGCCTTACGAACGTTAACCGCTTGTGGACCACGTTGTCCATTCTCGATTTCAAACGTTACTTCTTGACCTTCATCTAACGTTTTGTAGCCTTCGCCTTGAATAGCTGAGAAGTGTACGAAAACATCGTCTCCACCGTCACGCTCGATAAATCCAAAGCCTTTTTCACCGTTAAACCATTTTACTTTACCATGTTCCATTTTTGTAGCTCCTCCTAGCATGTAACAATTACATGAAATTGCAATATAGTCTTGCCCGATTATTATAACCAAGAGGAATTATTTTTAAACAATATCCTCTTGTAATTAAAGTATTTCACAATGCAGTCCATTTTATTTCATAAAAATAAAATTTTAAACAAGTATATTGTTTTATACTCCGTAAAAGATAGTACTAGAACACCCATTTTCGGATTGCTATTGCGACACCATCTTCATTATTGCTCGTTGTAACCCAGGCCGCTGCTTGTTTAACCATATCCTGTGCATTACCCATCGCTATACCTAAGCCAGCTTCTTCAATCATCGCTAAATCATTTAGACTGTCGCCGACTGCCATCACATTCTTCATTTCAATACCGAGACGTTCACAGACTAACTTCAGCCCTTTAGCCTTATTGATTCCAGCAGGGTTTACTTCAATATTCGTTGGAGTAGAGTTACTTAACTCAAACTCTCCCTTTTCCTGCAGTTCTTTTAATATTATATCTCTCGTCTCTACATCTTTAATGTTAAACCCAAATTTCAACCATTCCTCAGCATGGATATCTTCGGGCATTTCATCAAACCAGTTTCGATTCGTATTGATTGCCCAAAACCTTATCTTATGCTTTTGAGTTAACTCTAGCATCCATTGAATCGACTCTGAACTCAAAAGATTTCTTTCCACTAACCCTCTCTTATCGTCCCAAATCTCACTGCCGTTTACGGTCACTAAATAGGATGATAGTGCAAGGGAGTCAGCATGTTTTTCACATTTTCTTAGTGAACGGCCAGTGCTAAGTACTACAAGTACCCCTTTATCCTGAGCATCCTTAATGGCCAGCCTGTTTCCCTCTGAAATTTTGTGTTCATCATTTAACAGTGTACCATCCATATCAAGTGCAATTAGTTTAATCTCATTATCACTTTTGAAATTCTGCATTTGTGTAAATTCACTCCTTCACAGCCATACCTTTATAGAGTAACCAATTTCTTCTATCCTCAAAATAGAAAAATCTCCACGTACTTCGTAGAGATTTTCCCAAATCGTTATTTCTGGTATTGTACACGATGAAGATTTGCAAAGATACCGCCTTGCTCTATTAACTCGTCATGACCGCCTTCCTCAGCAATTCCATCTTCAGTAACCACAATTATACGGTCAGCATTCCGAATGGTTGCCAGCCTATGAGCAATAATCAAGGTGGTTCGGTTTTTGGCCAGTTCGTTCAGAGCTTCTTGAATGACCATTTCTGTTTCGGTATCGAGCGCAGAGGTCGCTTCATCCAAGATAAGGATTGGCGGATTTTTCAGAAACATTCTTGCAATCGCGAGTCTTTGCTTTTGACCACCGGAAAGCTTTAATCCACGTTCACCAATTTCTGTTTCGTAGCCTTCTGGGAGCGATTGTATAAATTTCTCAAGATGCGCTCGTTTTGCAGCCTCTATAATTTCCTCATCAGAGGCATTCCGCTTTCCATAGGCAATATTTTCCCTAATTGTCCCAGTAAACAGAAAAACATCCTGTTGAACAATACCGATTTGAGAACGAAGTGATTTTTTGGTCATGTTGCGAATATCGATACCATCAATAGTAATACTGCCATGGCTCACATCATAAAACCTAGGGATCAATGAACATATGGTTGTTTTACCTGCTCCTGATGGTCCAACAAACGCAATTGTCTCACCTGCATGAATGTTCAAATTAATACGTTCAAGTACTGATTTTTGCTGATCATAGCTGAAGGTTACCTCTTTAAAGGTAATATCACCGTTTAGTGATGCAACTTCAATCGCATCATTCGTATCTTTTACTTCTGGCTCAGAGTCAATAATTTCCATGAAGCGTTTAAACCCTGCCATTCCTTTTGGATATAATTCCATGATTGCACTAATTTTATCAATTGGTTTGAAAAGAACATTTACATATAGAACAAATCCAACAAGTTCCCCGTAAGAGAGCTGACCAGTAAAGCTAAGCCATGCTCCATAAACAAGGACAATAATCGTAATGAGTCTTGTCATCATATAAATACCTGATAAACTAAAAGACATGACACGATAGCCCATTAGTTTTGCATTTCGATATTTTTGATTATTTTTTCGAAATCTTGCAATCTCAAAATCTTCATTTGTGAAAGATTGAACCACACGGCTGCCCGAAACACTATCCTCCACTCGCGCATTTACATCTGCAATGCTTGTATACATATGGCCCCACGCTTTATTCATTTTTAAATTACTGAATACAACCAATAATGCCAACAATGGAAGAATCATAACAGCCACCAATGCCAATTTCACATTGATTGTCAGCATAATCCAGAATGCACCGATAAACGTCATCACCGCAATGAAAACATCCTCCGGTCCATGATGTGCAAGTTCCCCAAGATCAAATAAGTCGTTGGTTATTCTACTCATAATATGTCCTGTCTTGGTATTATCAAAAAAGCGGAATGACTGTTTTTGTACGTGTTCAAATAGCTCTTGACGCATGTCTGTTTCGATATTAATCCCAAGCTTGTGCCCCCAGTAATTCACAACAAACTGCAAGAAGGTACTAAGGATATAAACCGTTAGAAGCGCAGCACTGACAGTCACAATCGTTTGCCAATCTCCTCCTGGCAGCAGATCATCAATAAACCATGATACAGCCAGTGGAAAGGCTAGCTCTAAAACCGCAACAACCACTGCACTGCTAAAATCCAGAATAAAAAGCTTTTTATGCGGTCTGTAATAGGAAAAAAAACGTCGAATCATTACATATCTCCTTTTTAAGGTAAGTAATTGGATTATATGAAAATATTTCGAAAATTACAATCAAAAACTCCACCTGAAAACCTCAGGTGGAGTTCATTTCTTTCTATATTATTAATGATGGTGATGATGGCCGCCTTTTGTCGGATTGGTAATCAGCCATTCTTCTTTTGGAACATGGAACAATTGAATCCATACTCCATCTAGATATTCCTCACGAGTATCCAGAATGATATCTATATCCTTATCTGTTTTTACCACTTCATCATGTTCGGTTGGTGTATCCAGCATTAAATCATAGTGAGCATGGTCGCCATGCATATTTGTGATATACACACGGAACATTTTCCCTTCTGCTTCCGGACCTTCCAGCATTTTTTTCAATGCTTTTGCTGCATGCCGATTAATTTTGACTTTCATATTTGTCTCTCCTATTCAAATGGTATACCTATTCATTATCCCATTAATTTGAAAAAAAAGACAATTATTTTATTTGTCCAACTTTTAAGCTGATTTTTATTGGAATTAAAAACCTTAACAAATTTGTCACAAATAATTCGAAAAACGTATATAAACATCACACCTTTGTTGTTAATATTGTGGTACGGGATAATAACACCAATTTCGTAATTATTATTAGCTAGTAATTATTTTAGATAAACCTCCACCTTAGTTTGTGAATGAATTCACGAACAACTACAATGATAATCAATGAGAGGAGTAATAAAAAAATGCACAAAAAAGGTATAAAAGCAGCTTTACTTTCAGTGTTTTTCACAATCATTACTGTATTAGCTGGATGTGAACCATTACTTGTTTTGGATCCTAAAGGTCCACAAGCAGAAAGACAGGCCAGTGACATCCTATTATCGATAGGATTAATGGCTATTATTGTCATTGTTGTTTTTGCATTGTTAGTCTACATGCTGGTAAAGTATCGAGCTTCAAAACAAAGAGCTGATTATGAACCGCCTCATATTGAAGGGAACCTTTGGGTTGAGGTTATTATGGTAGGTATACCGGTAATCATCGTTGCATTTCTATCTTATGTATCTGTCCAAAGTAACTATATCGTTGAGGCAAAGCCAAAGGGGTATGAAGATACAAAGCCGTTAGTGGTGTATGCTTCTTCCTCTAACTGGAAATGGCATTTCAGCTATCCAGAAGAAGGAATTGAAACAGTTAACTACTTATATATCCCAACAGACCGAGCACTTGAATTTAGACTTTATTCCCACGGACCTATTACAAGTTTCTGGATTCCACAATTAGGCGGACAAAAGTATGCAATGGCTGACATGGTAACCACATTGCACTTAGCCGCAGATGTCCCTGGTGAATTCATGGGACGAAATGCAAACTTCTCTGGTAAAGGTTTTGCTGAGAATACCTTCAATGTTACAGCCATGTCTCAAAAGGATTTTGACGACTGGGTAAAAGAAGTAAAAGAAACAGCTAAGCCGATTACAGAGAAAAAATTTGAGGAATTATTAGAGCCAGGTCATCTTGGGCAGCAAACATATACTGGAACTCACCTTGAGTTTTCACCACCGCCATCAGGTCATGAACATGGCGAAGAATCATCAGAAACATCTGAATCAGACACACACACAGGTTCACATACCGAACATGAAGGTATGAGTCATTAATATAAAATAGTAATCTTCCGTTGAAAGGAGATAGTATAAATGGATTTCTTTGATCGTTTTGCCGTCCCACATCCTAGTATTGCAATTTATGCCTCAATGGCTGCCATTGGACTTACAGTTATTGCAGTGATTGCAGGGTTAACTTATTTTAAAAAATGGGGCTACCTATGGCGCGAGTGGTTAACAACGGTTGACCACAAACGTATTGGTATTATGTATCTGCTTTCTGCCCTCCTTATGCTATTCCGAGGCGGGGTTGACGCAATTATGATGCGTGCTCAGCTGGCAGTTCCAGAAAACACGCTGCTTGACGCACAGCATTATAATGAGATTTTCACGACCCACGGGATTGTTATGATTCTGTTTATGGCAATGCCATTTATTATGTTCTTTATGAACTTTGTTGTCCCGCTCCAAATTGGAGCACGAGACGTGGCATTTCCACGTTTGAATGCATTAAGCTTCTGGTTATTCTTTATGGGTGCGATGCTATTCAACATTTCATTCGTTGTCGGCGGTTCACCTGACGCAGGCTGGACCTCATACTTCCCGCTTGCAGGAAATGAATTTAGTGAATCTGTAGGTACCAATTATTATATGATTGCGATTCAAATTGCAGGTATTGGTACATTAATGACAGGAATTAACTTCATTACGACAATTCTTAAAATGAGAGCACCTGGTATGACATTAATGAAAATGCCAATGTTTACTTGGTCCGCTTTAATTGCGAACGTCATTATCGTTTTCGCATTCCCAGTATTAGCTGTATTACTAGCTATGGGAACACTCGATCGTCAATTTGGAACACATTTCTTTACCATGGATAATGGCGGTATGGATATGCTTTGGGCTAATATCTTCTGGGTTTGGGGACATCCTGAAGTGTATATCTTAATCCTGCCAGCGTTTGGTATTTATAGTGAGGTTATCTCAACCTTTGCACGCCGTAACCTATATGGCTATAAATCTATGGTAGGTTCAATGGTCATTATCTCCCTGCTATCCTTCTTAGTATGGGCGCACCACTTCTTTACAATGGGTCAAGGTGCTTTAACAAATAGTATCTTCTCGATTACAACCATGGCGATAGCCGTTCCGACTGGTGTTAAGATCTTTAACTGGCTCCTGACACTGAGAAAAGGAAAAATTGTTTTTACTACACCGATGCTTTACAGCATGCTGTTCATTCCGTTATTTACACTTGGCGGAGTTACCGGGGTCATGCTTGCAATGTCTGCAGCAGACTATCAATATCACAATACGATGTTCCTAGTTGCTCATTTCCATAACGTTATTATTCCTGGTGTCGTTTATGCGATGCTTGCAGGGCTGCATTATTACTGGCCAAAAATGTTTGGATTTATGTTAAATGAGAAAATTGGAAAATGGACTGCTTGGCTGCTTTCAATCGGCTTCATCTTTGCCTTCATGCCAATGTATGTATCAGGGTTAGATGGTCAGGCACGCCGTATGTACACGTACTCTGAAGCTTCAGGATTTAGCTTAATGAATATGATTTCGTTCGTAGGAGCGGCAATCATGGCCATAGGTTTTGTGTTAATAGTCTACAACATCTACTATAGTACTCGATATGAATCAAGAGATATCAGCAATGACCCTTGGGATGCCCGCACACTAGAGTGGTCTACCCATACACCAGTACCAGAATATAATTTTGCGATTTTACCCGATGTACGTTCTAATGAAGCATTATGGGACGCGAAGAAAAATGGTCATGTCCTATTCAAAGGCGATTATGAGAAAATTCACATGCCTAATAATAGCGGTATTCCATTTATCATGAGCTGTATTTTCTTTGTCTGGGGATTCTCCTTTATTTTCAGCTTGTGGATTCCAGTCATTGTTACGACTATAGGTATTTTCGTATGTATGGCACTGCGGTCCTTTGAACAAGACCATGGCCGTTATATCACTGTAAAAGAAATTGAAGAAACAGAAACAAATTTGCGAGGTGCTTAAAAAATGAAAATAGATAACTCGCTTCCATTAGAATATAGTACCGAAGAAAACAGTTTAAAAATACTAGGTTTTTGGATCTTCTTGGGTGCAGAAATTATGCTTTTCGCTACCCTTTTCGCAACCTATTTCACACTAGAAAATAGAACCGGCAGCGGACCAACTGGAGCAGAGATATTCCAAATCACTCCGGTTTTATTTGAAACACTTTTACTCCTAACAAGTAGTTTTACTGTTGGACTCGGAATTCATGCGATGCGTATTGGGAATAAAAAAGCAATGATCTCCTTCTTTTCGATCACTCTCCTTCTTGGTCTTGCCTTTTTAGGAGTGGAAGTCTTTGAATTTGTTACGTATGTGCATGAAGGAGCAACATTGCAAACCAGCGCCTTTACGGCAGCCCTTTTAACTACGCTGGGAACACATGGAGCACACGTTACACTTGGATTTTTCTGGGGATTATTCATCATCCTGCAGGTGAAAAAACGAGGATTGACTCCTCAGACTACCAATAAAGCATTTATCTTCTCACTTTATTGGCATTTCCTAGATGTCGTATGGATTTTCATCTTCAGCTTCATCTATTTGAAAGGAATGATGTAATATGAACCAATTATTCCCGATGAAACAAGTACTTGGTTTTGTATTCTCTTTACTTTTAACCACCGTTGCATTAGCCGTATACTTCCTGGATATGTCTTTTGCAGCAGGCATGACAATTCTTCTAGTCACAGCCTTCATACAAGCAGGACTTCAATTAGTTGTTTTCATGCATGCTGGTGAAACGAAGGATAAAGGTGCCATTTATACAAATGTTTTTTACGGTTTAATCATCGCGCTCGTTACCGTGTTTGGAACGCTGCTCGCTATGATTTGGGATATGTAAATGAAAAAGGAGTACCTATTGAATAGGTGCTCCTTCTTTTGATTTCATTGGAACTACTTTCGTCCCTCTATTTGATTTTTCCAACATCTCATCTGTCACAACTAAAAACACACCAATCAGAAAAATAAATACAGCACCAACAGATATACCAATTCCGACTGCAACCAACGCACTGAAACCGTTTACAAGTAATCCTGTAATAAAAGATAGTATTCCAATCATAAGGATTGTAAGACCTATATAGGCAATTGCATTAAGTACTTTCTCTCTTCCCACCATAATAACGTATCCCCTTTCTATATACTATTAATTATTCACCGTGTTCACAAAATTGTCAAACTTTTTTTCAAAAAATAAACCTCAATTCTTGACTTTATTTAAAAAAGCAATTCCCAATAAAGTGGAATTGCTCAATCACGTTTTTTGTTCAGCGGTAAAAACCTTTTTTGCTTCTATCAAAAGAATATGATGACCTTGAATTTCTTTCACGGTGAAGATAATTCCTTCTTCCTCGATTTGGTCGCCCTTTTTTGCATCAAAGTTACGCGTCAGAAACCAGCCTCCTATCGTATCCACTTCTTCAGACGAAAGGTTTGTACCTAAGATATCATTTACCTCTCCCACTAAAACTTTTGCATTGAAAAGATAGTGGTCAGAATTGACTTTTCGGACTTCAGCTACCTCATCTGTGTCGTATTCATCACGGATTTCTCCGACTATTTCTTCTAAAATATCCTCAACGGTTACCAATCCTGATGTCCCGCCATATTCGTCCAGCAGAATGGCCATGTGGGATCGTTCTTTTTGCATTTTCACCAACAAGTCATGGATGGGTATTGATTCAATGACACGAATTACTGGTCTTAACATGGACTGCAGAGTGGTATCCTTCAGTATTTCTTCTCTCCTAATTTCTTCTGTTAAAATTTCTTTAATATTAATAAGTCCTAATATATTATCCTTATCACCATCCACGACAACGGGGTAACGTGTATATTTTTCTCTTTTTATTATATCCCTGACATTTTCTATGCTGTCATTCATATTCAAGGTGACCATTTCCGTCCTTGGAACCATGATTTCCTTTGCTATTCTTTCGTCAAATTCAAAAATATTATTCACGTACTCCAGTTCGCTTTTGTTGATTTCTCCACTCTCGTAGCTTTCCGACAATAAAATTCTAAGTTCTTCCTCAGACAATCCCAATTCATTCTCTGAGACAGCTTTAAATCCAAACCAACCGACGATTACCCGTGCAGAATGATTTAAGATCCATATAAATGGATACATGATTTTATAAAACCAAATCAATGGCTTTGAGGTTGCCAGTGTAATTTGTTCTGCTTTTTGGATAGCGACAGTTTTTGGAGCAAGCTCTCCTATCACGACATGTAAAAACGTAACAGAAGCGAATGCCAATCCAAAAGATAAAACATGAGATATTGCTTCATTTAGCTCAAGCCGCTTAAATAATGGAAACAATAAGCTTTCAACCGTCGGTTCTCCAAGCCAGCCAAGACCTAAAGCTGTTACCGTGATTCCAAGCTGGCAGGCTGATAAATATTCATCCAAGTGCGTTGTTACATGTTTTGCCGCTTCTGCCCCTTTTTTCCCTTCTGCGATTAATTGTTCAATTCTAGAACCCCTTACTTTTACAATAGCAAATTCAGTTGCCACGAAAAATCCAGTTAAGGCAATTAATAGTGCAATTAATAGAAGATTTATGATTGTCAATGGCTCACCCTACAAGATGTAAGGCTTACACCTCCATAAAATATATGTATACATTATTCTTACCCATAAATAGCTATTTTTACTGACAAAGAAAGCTGCAATCGATTTTGAATGCAGCTTCGTTTCGAATCTTATTATTTTTTAGTTTTCCTTTATTGAGTGTTAATTATGAGGCTTTTGTTTCTAATTTCTCCTTTTTTGCTCCCACGTCCTTTGAGAAAAACCAGCCAGCAGCCGCAATACCTACTAACACTGCATAAAATGTTAATTTCCATTCTGTAGAATGGGCAAATTCTTCACTTAGTACAGCAAGCGATGGATGAGAAAGTGTGTATACTGCAAGCTTTACACCAACCCAGCCAACGATACAAAACGCCGCTATTTCAAGACCAGGTCTTCTCTCTAATAGTTTTACAAATTGATTTGCAGCAAAACGCATGATTACAAGCCCAATGATTCCACCGGCAAAAATAACTAAGAATTTACCGCCGTCCAAACCGCCAATATTAGGAAGCGGTGTGTCTGGAAGTACAACTGCGAGTGCCACAGCCGCTAGAATGGAGTCCACTGCAAAGGCAATATCTGCTAATTCAACCTTGAAAACAGTTGACCAAAATCCGCTTTTCTTAACAGCCTTTTCTTCTAGATTACTTTCCGATTTTCCTTTGACAGCAATCTTTCGAATAATATGGTTAACAGCCATAAACAACAGATAAAGTGCTCCAATTGCTTGAACCTGCCATACATCCACAAGGAAAGAAATGATAAACAATGAAGCAAATCGGAACACGAATGCTCCTGCTAACCCATAAAATAAAGCTTTCTTACGATCTTCTTCCGGTAAATGCTTTACCATAATTGCAAGTACTAATGCATTGTCTGCAGCTAGTAATCCTTCCAATGCTACTAACACCAACAATACCCATCCATACTCCAGCAAAAGAGAAAAGTCCATAAATAAGTCCTCCTAATAGTGTGTTTTTTTCTAAAATACCCCTTTGCTGCATAAAAAAGGCCCTTACCATTGAGTGGTAAAGGCCTAAAAGCAAACAAAAAGACCCTTACCACATCATGCAGTAAAGGTCTTGCTAACAACGTCACGTTGCCAATAAAGCCGGAGAAACATGTTCTCGGAATGACGACTTTATTGTCCAGCTACTCCCCTTTAAAAGGAAATATTTTATTACTAACAATATATGATAAAAATGAGTATTCGTCAATATAAAAATTTAATAAACCATCCTATATTTCTGAAATAGCAGTTTGAAATCCTTTACATTTTTGTGAAATAAAACGTAAAATAATAAATAATTACCATTTCTCATATGAGGATATACTAACCAAAAAGTTAATAGGATGTGAAATAATTTGGAAAAAAAGAAAAAGAAGAAATCACATTTTCCTTTCCGGCTCAATTTGCTATTTTTCAGCGTTTTTTTATTATTTTCCATCCTGATTTTACGTCTCGGCTTTGTTCAAATTGTGTATGGAGAAAATTTCAAACGTGAATTAGAGCGAAAAGAAGATATCACCATACATAATCCTGTACCAAGAGGAAAAATGTTTGACAGTAATTATAAAGTAATCGTAGATAATGTTCCGAAACGGGCGATTACATACACAAATATGGGAGCTAGCCAGGAAGAAATGCTGGATACCGCAGAACTACTAGCAAAATTAATTGTTAAGAATACAGACAAAATGACGTTAAGGGAAAAAAAGGATCTTTGGATACTGAAAAATCCAAAAAAAGCAGAAGCAAAAATCACAAAAAAGGAAACAGAGTTATTTAAAGCAAAAAAATTAAAAGATAATGATTTATATAAATTAAAGATTGAACGGGTTAGCGAAGAAGAATTAAGTGAATTAAGCGCTGATGACCTTGAAACTTGGGCCATTTATCTCGAATTCTCAAGTGGTTATAAATTCACCCAGCAAATTGTAAAAAATGAGGATGTCACACCTGAAGAGTTTGCAATTGTTAGTGAAAATCTACAATCCCTGCCAGGAGTTGATACAACCACTGATTGGGAAAGATCTTATGCCTTTGACCATACTCTAAAATCTATACTCGGTAATGTAACAAAAACGGAAGAAGGTCTGCCCGCAGACCGGCTAGATCATTATTTATCACTTGGATACAATCGTAATGACAGAGTTGGAAAAAGCCAGCTTGAACTGCAATATGAAGATGTACTGCATGGACACAAATCAAAAGTAAAAACCATAACAGATAAGCAAGGAAATGTTATTGAAACCGAAGTGGTTTCTAATGGAAAAAGAGGCAAAGACCTAGTCCTTACTGTTGATATGGATTTACAAATTGCTGTTGAGAAAATCATTGAAGAAGAGCTTTGGGCACTGAAAAGAACACCAAATACTTCACTCTTGGACCGCGCATATGTTGTTCTAATGGATCCGAATAATGGTGCAGTCTTAACAATGGCAGGTAAGAGAATCGTCAAAAATTCAGAAAACGGACAATTAGAAATGCAGGATGATGCACTAGGAACTATTACCACAACCTATAATGTCGGTTCAGCGGTGAAAGGTGCTACAATTTTGACCGGTTTTAAACAGGGGGTCATTAAACCAGGTACTCGTATTGATGACACTGGAATAAAAATTGCGGATACCCCTATTAAAAAGTCCTATTCCTATTTAGGGACGTTAAATGATGTCGATGCCTTAAAATTATCTTCAAACGTTTATATGTTCCATACTGCGATTCGAATTGGTAAAGGGAATTACCAGTATGATAAGCCACTAGGTCTTGCATCAAATACGTCTGAAATCATTCGAAATTCGTTTGCAAGCTTTGGTTTAGGTTCTAGAACAGGTATTGATCTTCCTAATGAATCAAGTGGTTTAAAGGGCTCAAGCAAGCTTCCCGGCCATATCATGGACTTAGTTATTGGGCAGTATGACACGTATTCGCCGATGCAGCTAGCGCAATATATTTCAACCATAGCAAATGGCGGTTATCGGATGAAGCCGCATATCGTCAAAGAAATTCGCGAGCCTATCGACGATACGGACGAAATTGGACCGGTCTTCCAAGAGATTAAACCCACTGTCCTTAATACAATCGATACCGAACCCGGCTGGATGGACCGTGTCCATTTAGGCTTTAAAAAGGTTTTCCAAGAGCCAGGCGGAACAGCATATAATCGGTTTAAAGGTGTTTCCTACTCTCCTGCAGGAAAAACGGGCACTGCCGAGGCCTTTTACGATGGACCAGAACGCCCTAAATTTGGGAAGGAGCCGCCTCCAGTCATGAACTTAAGCTTAGTCACCTATGCACCGAGCTCTAATCCTGAAGTGGCAATGGCCGTCATTGTTCCATGGGCCTACCAAGGAACAACCGATAATGGAGCCAACTTCCGAATCGGACGGCGAGTTATGGATACTTATTTTGAAATGAAGAAAAATTAGTATAAAAAGGCGTCTGGTATATTTTAACCAGACGCCTTTTTGGATTACCTATTTTATTGGTAAAACATAAAACAATACACAGAAAAAATGAAGTACTGTTCCCGCTATGACAAATAAATGCCAGATAGCATGGTGGTAGCGGAACCCGCGCCAGACATAAAAAATTGCCCCAAAAGTGTAGAGGAGTCCGCCAATCATTAAATAGGTCATCCCTTCAGAGGGAAGCTGAGCTGCTAATGGCTTCCATGCAAAAACCATC
Organism: Neobacillus niacini; assembly: GCF_019749295.1. Lineage (GTDB taxonomy): Bacteria > Bacillota > Bacilli > Bacillales > Cytobacillaceae > Neobacillus > Neobacillus niacini_D. Next base: position 321,510 of record NZ_JACWFG010000011.1, on the reverse strand, counting down.
AACCATCCCATTACGACATATAGAATGGTCGAGGTAAATAAATATTTTTTCGCAAAAAAACATTTAAAAATCGTTCCAGCAATCGCCAGACCCCAAACGATTCCGAATAATGACCATCCCAATGGACCTCTAATTGCAACAAGCAAGAATGGTGTATAGGTTCCTGCTATAAATAAGTAGATAGAGGAATGGTCAAAGATTTCAAACAGATCTTTTGCTTTCCCTTCAGGAAAACTATGTACCAGTGTTGATGACATATACAAAATGAACATGGAGGCCCCATAAATTGTAAAGCTGACAACGTGCCATGCAGTTCCATACAGAGTGGAAAAAACAATCAAAATGACCAAAGCAGCAATACTAAGCATGGCACCAATTCCATGCGTAATTGAATTGGCAACTTCTTCGTTCCGTGAAAATATATGTGTGTTTGCCATTGCTCAAAAACTCCTTTTTAACTCGACTTTAATTGACCCAATAGCTGTGTTAAACTGGCAGTTGATTTGTGCTCCAGGCGCTTCGCTTTCCGCAGGCGGTTCGGGAAGCCTCCTCGGCGCTAAAGCCGCCTGCGGGGTCTCCCCTGTCCCGTCCTCCTGCAGGACATTGATTTACTTCCTCGAATCTGCCCACGCACGAAGAAAATGCGATAGCATTTTCGAGGAGTCTCGCGCCTTCCGCACAAATCAACAGATGTCTAAATAAAATATTCCTCTTTAACATTGTTTTTTCATTAAGTCTATTATGCTCTTTTTTGGAGTCCAGCAGTTAAATTTATAATTGGTTTTGGTTTCATACCCTAAACGACTGCAGTAGTACACCATCCGATCTGATTTTCTTTCAGCTTTAAAATGCATGCAGGTAGCACAGAAATGGAAATCCCTCATACTATTCCCCTCCACAGATTTACCAATCTATTAATTATTCATTCATAGTTTGTTCATATTTTTTCGTTAAGATTATTATAGGTTCAGTAACACTGAACCTATCCTCCCCCCCTTTTATTTTATAGATTTTTTCACATGCCCGGCATTTGCCGGGTAAATTTTTTATAATGTCAAAATTAAGTACACCGCCGTACCCCACATGATAACAGCTGATATTTTGTTTAACGTGTTAATGAATTTACCACTTTGATCAAGTTTTCCTGCCAACCTGCCAGCGATGGATACTCCGAAAAACCATAACCAGGAAACGAAAATACAAACAACGGTAAAAACTGCCTTTTCTATTCCTGTGTACGTTAGTGAACTAGTTCCGATTACGCCGATCGTATCCATAATCGCATGTGGATTTAACAACGAGACAGATGCAGCAAAGGTAATTTGTTTCCTCGCAGAAAATACTTGGACACTACTCTTCTCTGTACTAGGTTTACTTTTCCATGTTACATAACCCATATATAGTAAAAAAGCTATCCCAACTACGCTCAACGCTATTTTTAAAAAACTGATTTGTAACACAACAGCTGAAATACCTAATACCGCCAACGAAATTAAGAGTGTATCACAAAGTGCAGCCGTTAAAACCACTGGCAATGCGTTAGCCCATCTTGGCTGCATGGCTCCCTGATTAAATACAAAAACATTTTGAACCCCTAAAGGTAAAATCAGCCCAAAGGCTAAGATAAATCCATGAATGGCAGCACTTATCATCTAGTCTCTCCTTAATAATACTGGCTGTCTACAAAATAGCAGACAGCCCTTTTTAAACTACCTAAATTTTTCTTTGCATAAAAATTTCGGGGTCATCAAGCTTTTGAAAACCGTATTGTTCATATAAACCATGTGCGTCGTAGGTACATAACATCATTTTTCGCACATCTTTTAGTTCGGATTGCTCCACCATCGTTTCCATCATCCATTTCGATAAGCCTCTTCCCCTATATTCAGGAAGGACAAATACATCCATAATCCAAGCGAATCGTACAAAATCTGTTACCGCACGGACAAAGCCAATTTGCTTTGCCTCCCCTTTCGCAGGATCTCCTTCGTACATTCCAAAGCAAATTGAGGATTTCTCTATCGATTTCTTTACCTTTTCCATTGTAATCCCTTTGGCCCAGTAAGAATCAACACTTAAAAAATGGTGAATCACATCGGTATCAAGGTATTGCTTATCTGTACTAAGTATAAAACCATCACTTTCCCAACTAGCCATGCTCCATCACCTTCCATAAATTAGGAATAAACTACTATCTTGCTATTACTGAAGTATACTTCCTTCACTGCCTGTCAATAACAATACCAAACACTAGCAGAAAGAGGTGTCAGGGTATGAAGGGAATCTACTTTATTAATGATAGGATAAGTTTAAATGGGCTTTCAAAGGCAGAAAGCTTTAAACTTCAAGAAGAATCTATATTACCTTACATTCAACAAAATAAAATCGAAGTCATAAAGTTAAATCCGTATCAAATTTATGACTACTACACCATTCCACATGCACTATTACATGACCTAAAGAAGCATAGAAACTATCTTGACTGTTTCATTCAGTACTCTCCCCTTGTAATGGAGGATTTTATCAATTCTTATCCAGCGCGTTGGTTCATACTAAAAAGCTTTTTTAATGAAATAATTTCAATTGAAGAAAAAGATATCCCTATTAAATACATTGTTTAATTAACTAGATTCCTTAGCCATTTTGCGATATATAATCAAAAAATTAATTAGGAATAGAATGAGAATATAGCCGCCATATAATCCAAAAGAAAACAGCTTGTTACTGCTAAAAGAAGCACCTGCAAAGGATAAAATTAATATGTTTGGTATCTTCCCTATTGTTGAAGCGGTGAAAAATATCAGCCCATTCACTTTACTTAAACCACAAATGATGTTGACAACAGGTGCTGGTATGATTGGAATCAGTCGGCAGGTTAAGATTGCAACAAAGGAATTTCGATGAAGAAACTCCTCGTATTCCTGGACTTTCGGATATTTCATTAACTTAGATTGTGCATAATCCCGGAAACCGTACCTGCTTAAATAAAAGAAGCCCATTGTTCCAGCCATAGCTCCTGTCAAGGAAATGAATACTCCTTGAGACGTTCCAAAGACACCTCCAATGACGCCAACTAGTACTGGAAATGGAATGACAGGAAAAAAGACGCATATTGCAACAAAGAGCATGCTGATGAAAATGGAAAGGATTCCACCATCCTTAATTAAAGTAAGTAATTCATCCTTTTGAAAAAAGCCAAGGGCTATAACAATAACTAATAGTGATATGCTTAGGACTCTTTTTAACATTCTTTTCTCCTAATCTAATGTACTCTTCATTCATAAGTATAAAGCTAAATGCCCCATTCATAAACAGAAAATTATCAGATTTTTTGAATAAAAAAAGACCATTATCGCTTGATAAAGGTCTTTTTAAAGCTATTATAATGCTGTTCTTGCACCTAGATATCTAGGTTTCCAGTAAGGATTATTCATGTCTGTGATGGTTACGCCTGTTGATGAACCAGCATGAATGAATTTGTTATCACCAATATATATCCCTAGATGAGACGGACCAGGTGCGTAGGTCGTAAAGAACACAAGGTCACCAGGGCTTGGCGTGCTGACAGCTTTTAGGCCTGAAAATTGTGTTGCTGCTGTTCTTGGAAGTGAGATTCCTACTTTTTCAAAAACGTATTTTGAGAAGCCGCTGCAATCGAAACCTGCTGGACTATTTCCGCCCCATAGGTAAGGAGTGCCGATATATTTCTTGGCTTCTGTTATCACCATTTGCGCTTTTGAAACAGTAGAAATTGGTGCTGGAGTCGGTGTTGCAGCCGTACCAGAAACAGTAAGGACCTGTCCAACATAGATGGTGTCACTGGTCATGTTATTAAGAGATTTTAGCTGTGCAACAGTTAGATTATGCCGCGAGGAAATCCCCAATAATGTATCTCCTTTTTGAACAGTGTAAGTGGAAACATGTGTGTGGGGTGCCAATAATGATAGTTTTTGATTTACATAGATACTATCGCTAGAAAGATGATTCCAAGCTTTTAAATTTGAAACTGAAACATTATTATTTTGCGAGATCCTCCAAAGTGTGTCCCCTGATTTAACTGTATAGACATTCTCATGTGCACTTACAGATCCACCAAAAGTTGTAAACAAAATGCCGGCAGCTGCCGTGACTGTCAGTAAATGTTTTTTCATGGTTGTACTCCTTCATCCGTTGATAAATCTATCATAAAGGAGAGAACCTATTTGTTTATATCCTCAACATATGGGTATTTAGGAAGTAAATCCCTGCTATGGGAATGAAAGCCCTCACGTAACAAACCCTAGGATAGCTTCCAGCCCTTATAAATCAAGGGATTCCTTTTACTTCTCTATTAAAAATACATTAAATATTAGTAGTTTGGTATTTTTTTGTAATAGAAATGTAGAAATTTTGTAACAAACCTTATGAAATATTGTAACAATCCTTTCATGCACAGTGTAAAGACAAATTTATAATAAACCTATAGAAACATTTTTTATGGTTTTAATTGTTTTTAAAAATATTATGAATCTTGGTGATATGTATGCAAGGAATAGGTAAAGGACATCCACATGCAATGGGGCACCCGCATGGAATGAAAAAAATTGATTATGACGTTAACCCGTTTATTATCATTTGGGAAGTAACACGTGCCTGCCAGCTAAAATGTGTTCACTGCCGCGCTGATGCACAGTTAACACCTGATCCTCGTGAACTAACGCATGAAGAGGGTATTAACTTAATAGATCAAATCTATGAAATGGATAATCCGATGCTTGTATTCTCAGGCGGAGATTGTATGATGCGCGAAGACCTTTTTGAACTAGCTGACTATGCAGTAAAAAAAGGGATGCGTGTTAGTATGACTCCTAGTGCTACTCCGAATGTTACAAAGGAAAAAATGCAGCGTGCAAAAGAGGTTGGTCTTTCACGCTGGGGCTTAAGTCTTGACGCACCGACAGCAGAAATTCACGACAAATTCCGCGGAGTGCCAGGTTCTTTCGATTTGACGATTGAAAAGATAAAGTATCTAAACGAATTGGGTATGCCTCTACAAATCAATACAGTTATCTCTCGTTATAATTACGACCATCTTGAAGAAATGTCTAAGCTAGTTGAAGAGCTGGGAGCCGTCATGTGGTACATCTTCTTACTGGTTCCAACAGGACGCGGTCAAATGGATGCATGTATCACTCCTGCCGAGCATGAAAAGGTATTCCGCTGGTTGTATCAATTAAGTAAGACAGCTCCTTACGATATTAAAACAACTGCTGCACAGCATTACCGACGTGTTGTTTTACAAGAAAAAGCACGTGACCATGTTATTGGAAAAGGTGAAATTCGCTACGAAGACTCTATCACCACTGATTTCGCATCCATGCACGATGGCTTAAAACGTGCACCTAAGGGTGTTAATGACGGAAATGGCTTTGTATTCGTTAACCATATCGGAGATGTAATGCCTAGTGGCTTACTTCCGATCGTTGGCGGTAACATCCGCGAAGCCCCGTTAGCAGAAATTTATCGTGAAGCAAAAGTCTTTAAGGATCTAAGACAGCCTGATAACTATAAAGGTAAATGTGGTGTTTGTGAATACAATAAAATATGTGGCGGTTCACGTTCAAGAACGTATGCAGTGACTGGTGACTATATGGATAGTGAACCTTTCTGCGTGTATATCCCGCAAGCGATGCGTAAAAACGCAGAACAGACTATTTAGGACAAAAAAACGTCAAGGCATTCCAACTTTGGAATGCCTTTTTTTATTCCACTAATCCTGTATCTGAAATATTAGTATTAACATTTATTATAAATTTTAGTTCCGGATATAACCTCTGCCAGGTTTTCCAATCATCTTTTTCCATATGTCTCCCGCGGTAACGCAAGCCAAAACCAATGGGATCAACATTTGCCTCTTGAATCTTTTTCAATACTGCATGGACCTTTTTCTCCAAATCCTTATTAGCCGTTTTTTCATATTGCTTCAAGTCTTTATTCCTAACATTAAATTGTGCTTCCTCTACTCTTCCATTTACATGAATATCGACCTTAATATGTGGATCCTTTTGATTTTCGGTGATTAGTTTATACTTTGTTTTTACTGCTCTCGTATCAATGATAAATGAATTTTCACCATCAGCTATTTTTAACGCGGTCTTAGGACTTTCCGTTAAAAATAAATTCAGAAGCATTGTTTCCTTTGGGGTTAACTCTAGCTTCAGTTTTTTCTTATCCAATAATGCCACTTTATTTATATCAAATAAATCCTTTTTCGTTTCAATAATAGGCAACAGCGGGTCAAGCCCTTTCTCACCAAAACGCTTTTTAAAATCAAATAAATACTCAGGAATAATATAAGCTGTTTCTGTGCCATCTCTTCCTAACGCTAGAAATAAAGAGTTCGATGGAAGCCGTTCGGATTTAGGCTTTGCCTTCAGTACTTCTAAAGCCGTTGGCCTTCCAATCGCTACCCACGACATTTCTTGAAAATCCCTTCTTCTTATAAACCAATAATAAAGATTAGGCTCAATCTCATCTTTAAGAACATCCTCATGATAAACAATCAATTTTGCATGGCTGAAATCAATTTCCTTGTCAACCCTGGACTTCATAAGTCTTACCGCTTCAGCAATGGTATCGCCCTCTTGAGAGATAATAAACGATTCATTTGATATTTTTTCAACAATGGGAACAGCAAATTTTAAACTTACTAGAACTCTTTTGGGATTCTCTTTCACAGGGTCAATTGCGACACTTACCACAAAGAGTCGTTTATCGATATCCTTAAATCCACAGCCTGTAAGGAAAAACCCCAGTAATAAGAATACTAGGACGACCATCATTCGTTTAACATTTTGATTCATACCTTCCTCCTTTTAAGGAAAAAGAAAAACCCAAGAACAGCAAGAATTTCGAAAAACATTCGGGCTATCAGCCAATACACAGAGAGAAGTTCAGGCTGCATATAATCAATCCGAATCACTAAAAGGATGGGGATGGTAAAAAATAACGCTAGTACAATCCTATTTTTCTTTTTCCCCTTACCTCTCGAAAAGGTACCCTTCATCAATTCAAATGCTACATGCCAATGGACAGCTACACTAATTACCGTAATATTGATATATAACATTAAGAAAATAAACAAAGCCCGTTCTATTGGACTATAAGGTAGTCGCAGTGAATCGACCATAAGAATCCAAGGGTAAATATACTCACTGACCTTATCCACACCATGCATACCAATTGGAACCATAACGGAAGTAAATAATGTAAGAATGGACAATCCAAAAATAATGAGAAAATTAACACCTTTTAATTTCACTTTAAACAATCTATTGAAAATAATAATATTCGTATATCCAGAGAATACATAACTGGCAACTGCTACTGCACTGATATTAGGCATACTGTAAAAATGAGTGCCTGCCTCAAAAATAGAATCCCAGCTTAAATATTCACTCGTAACGGCTTTAAAGAAAATAAAGACAATAAAAGGCACGTTAATAAAAAGAATGATTTCAAGCAGGTACATCACTTTTTTCGTAGGAATTTGAATCACAAAACAAAGAATAAGTAAAAAAATCGCTATCAGCCACGCCTTAGAAAGTTCAGGATTGATAAATCGATGCAGAATATCGATGTACCCCAGCAAGGTTAATAATCCTGCTATAAACCAAAATAATGCGAAAGTAACAAGGATTATTGTTTTCAAAGGTTTATTTAATTGGTCTTGGATAATATCAGGGAAACCCTGACCGGGAAACCTTGCGAATACAAGGGAATCGACATACATTAATGCCATCCCAACGCCAATAGCAATGATTATACTGATTAACATCCCGTCAAACCGATATTGAAGGAGAAATTTGGGTACAAAAATAATGACATTCGTCAGCATATTTAATAAAACTAAATATAAGAAATAGCGATTCATCCCCGCCACCACATTCCATAAAAGCGTTTATTAGACTCTTTCTTCTCTAAAGGTTAAGTATGGTTTTCCAAAGCTATCAAGACTCACCATATAGGCAAGCAGCATGAAGACCCCTAAAATCACACCCACTAAACCATAAAAGATAGATAATAATAAAATAAAATACTTGGATACTCTAACAGCAAAACTAAAAGTACTAATTGGGATAACAAAATTTGATATCGCACCTAAAGAGACAATGATGATCATGATATTGCTGACCAGTCCAGCCTCTGTTGCAGCTTGCCCTAAAATTAACCCGCCAACGGTTGTGGCAGTTGAACCAATGGCTTTAGGAAGTCGTATACTTGCCTCCATCAATAGCTCCATCATCAAAAGCATAATGATTACTTCAACAAAGGATGGGTATGGCACTGCATGCCGGCTGCCGGCTACAGACAAAGCTAACTGTGCTCGGAATACCTCAGGGTTATAGCTTGTGAGGGCTACATACAATGCAGGCAGTGTGATGGTCGTAATTAAACCAATATAACGCACGATTAATAGAAATTTACCAATCCAATACGTTTGGTAGATATCCGCCATTGCAGACATTTGATCTTTCAGAACCGTTGGCATCAGCATGGCAAATGGCGACCCAGCTATGAGTAATATTACCTTCCCTGCTGCAATATTTACGGCCGTACGATCAGGTCTTTCCGTTACCATGATAGTAGGAAATAAAGTGCGTTTTGACTTTTTGGTGAAATCGAGCAATTGTTCTCCAGATTGAAACATTTCAATTTCAATAGAGGAAAGAAACTCTTTTACTTTATTTAGAACATCCTGATCTACCTTTTTGGAATCATAAACAATATTCACTGATGTTTTTGAAATAGAGCCAATATTTGTTGACTCTATTACTAATGTCTTCTCGGGATACCGCTGGCGAATCAGTCCGACATTGGTTGGCAGACTTTCGCTAAACCCTGATTGCGGCCCTAGAATGGTAACTTCAACCGAGGTCTCTGTTACAGTATTGTTTTTATCCAATTTACTATCTAATAAAAAGATATGATTTTCAAAAAATACCACGCTTTTTCCGCTGATCAGTTCTTCTTGGACTGTTTTTTTACTATCAAAGAGTTTCACTTTAGGATGTGACAGGAGATAGGATAAAAAATGAGAATTTTCCCCTATTTCAAAGAAAGGTTTTATGAGGAAGTCTTGTAATTGTGTTTCATCACAAATAGTATTAATATAAATTACTTCTAAATACTTTTCTTCTGCCTTTAATTCCTTTATTACAAGGTCTTCTGACTGTTGGATATTTGCTTTTATTGATTCTTTTATAGGATGAATGTTCATTGATATTTATACCTCGTTCGAAGTCTTATCCTTACCATTCCTTTTTGCTTGGGATATTATTCCGCAAATGCTCTTTCATTATTTAGTGGAGAGTACATTTTTGATAAATGCTCCTTTTATCGTTATGATTATGTATAGGTACAAGTGAATTTAGATACAAGAAGGATGTTAATCATGATTAGTCTTATCGGTATAAATAATAAAAATCAAATTGTAAAACATGTCACGATCGATCAATTTAAATTAGAGGATTATAAATGGTTATGGGTAGATTTTAGTGAGCCTACCGATGACGAAATTAAACATTTATCACAAACATTTCATTTCCACCCTCTGGCGATTGAAGATTGCTTATATAACTCACCTCAGAGACCTAAACTCGATTATTACGATGACTATACTTTTTTTATCACCCATATTGTCCGGGAGGCAGAAAAAGAAATCATAAAAGAGGAGTTAGACTTTTTTGTAGGCGATAACTTTATTGTTACATTTCATCTCATGCCTTCTATAGAAGTTTCTCAAGTTGCAGGGAGATTGGGAACTCAAAAAGATAGTGGAAATTTCACCAGCCATCATGTGTTTTATGAAGTATTAGATAAAATTGTCGATAACTACTTTCCCATTATCTATAAAATTGAAGATATATTAGATTCAATTGAAGATAACACCCATAATAAATCAATGAACAATTTACTTAAGGAATTATTCGATACGAGGTATATGTTATTAAATTTACTGCACACCGTTAATCCAATGCGGGATTTACTCTATCGGATGTTAAACTCCCAACATTTGAAGAATATCATCAAGAGGAAAGAATATTTTTCGGACATTTACGACCATCTTTTAAAATTATCTGAAATGTTGATGTCAAATAGAGAAATCACTGCTGATATACGAGATAATTATCTCTCTTTAAATTCTCATCAGACAAATAATGTGATGAAGGTTCTTACCGTTATGACTTCCATTTTTGCTCCATTAACATTCATTGCGGGAATTTTCGGCATGAATTTTCAACATATGCCAGAACTAACTTGGAAATACGGCTATCACGTTGCGCTTATTCTGATGGGAATAATTGGTTTAAGTATGTTTCTATGGTTTAAGAAAAAAGGATGGTTCAAGTTCTAAGAAAAAGATTGATAACGAAAAGGGTGACCAATTTATGGTCACCCCTTTTTTAGTGTTATTCCCAGTTCTCATAAGTAACGGTTCCACCTGTTAAGTCAATCGTATTCCGCTCTCCCTTATAGTAAGTCCGTCCATCTTTTTCAAAGATATAATTTTCATAGGTAAAGACTTCTTTGCCATCTGGCAGCTGAATAACAACTTTGGAACCTGCATTTTCTTCTGGTGCTTCAATTTTAATTGAATTTTGATAATAGTGATGTGCCATGAAGAGCCCTGCTGTTGCTATGATAAAAGTAAGAATGAAAAAAAATGGTCCCTTCCACGATATTTGCTTTGTTTTTTGGTGATATAATTCTAATCTGGTCATTTTCTCCCCCACTAGCTTTTAAATAGTAATAATTTTTTAATTATTTCCTATATTTCCAAAATAGCGGAAAAATAAACGGAAATTACCACACTTCCTACACTATGCAGCAACACGAAGAAAGTTGACGTAATTTGAAATTCATTGATTTTTAAATTAAATGTTATAATAGTAGAGAGTGTTATTTAGAAAGGAGATACAACTTTGGCAAATAAAAACACAGAAGAAACAATGAAATTGCTTGTAGATTTGGTCTCAATCCCCAGCCCTTCTGGGAATACAAACGAAGTAATTTCATACGTTGAAAAATACCTTGCAGATCTAAACATTGAAACAAAGAGGAATCGAAAAGGCGGTCTTATTGCCACAATAGTTGGAAAAGATACAAGCCAGCACCGAATGCTTACTGCTCATGTCGATACCCTTGGCGCTATGGTGAAGGAAATTAAATCAAATGGCAGGTTAAAGATCGACCTGATTGGCGGCTTTAAGTATAATTCGATTGAAGGTGAGTACTGCCAAATCGAAACTAGCAGCGGAAAGACATTTACAGGGACAATTCTAATGCACCAAACTTCTGTACATGTTTACAAAGACGCTGGAAAAGCCGAACGCAACCAGGACAATATGGAAATTAGACTGGATGAGAAAGTACATAATGCAGATGATATTCGTGCACTTGGGATTGAGGTTGGCGATTTCGTATCCTTTGATCCAAGAGTAGAAGTGACTCCAAGTGGATTTATTAAATCCCGTCATTTAGATGATAAAGCAAGTGTAGCCATACTACTTCAATTAATAAAGCAAGTAAAAAATGATAACATCCAATTACCTTACACAACCCATTTCTTAATCTCGAACAATGAGGAAATTGGTTATGGCGGGAATTCCAACATTTCTCCTGAAACAGTTGAATATTTAGCTGTTGATATGGGTGCGATGGGGGATGGCCAATCAACTGATGAATACACTGTGTCTATTTGTGTGAAGGACGCCAGTGGACCGTATCACTATGCCCTTCGCAAGAATTTAGTACGGCTTGCAGAAGAAAACAGTATACAATACAAACTCGATATCTATCCCTTCTATGGTTCCGATGCCTCAGCAGCTATCCGTTCTGGGCATGATATCGTACACGGTTTAATTGGTCCTGGCATTGATTCATCACATGCTTTTGAACGGACTCACGAATCATCCATAGAAAATACTGCAAAGCTTCTATATCATTACGTCCAATCTAATTTAGTTATTTAAGATTTTAAATAGGAGGTTTTGTTATGTTTTCAAACATTGGTGTACCAGGACTTATCTTAATTCTTGTACTTGCCTTAATTGTCTTTGGTCCAAATAAATTGCCTGAAATCGGCCGTGCCTTCGGTAAATCACTTCGTGAATTCAAACGTGCAACAGACGGAATCACAAACGACATTAAAGAAGAATTTAAAGATGACCTAAACGAAGCAAAAAAGGATCATATTGAATTAAAGAAATAAAAAATGCAAGCTGCACTGTCGCAGCTTGCATTTTTTATCTTCGCGTTTTATCACCGGCAAAGTTCTGAAGTTGATTGATTAATTTCTTTCGCGCTCTATCATTTCTAAGCAGGTATGCTGCACCCAACGCAGCGGTAGTCAGTAAAAATCCATTTCTTGCCAAGTAAATCAACTCCATAATTCTATTCTGCTAACATTGTCTTTATTTTTTCATTATGTTGTTTAGACTGGTCGAGCAATTGATTTAAAAGCTCTGCAGCCTTATTATTATCTTTCGCTTCAACTGCTGCTTTTAGGTCATGGAAAGTTTTCCAATTCCCCATCGCTTTGCCGCCATGTGCTTTTTGAACAAATTCCTCTTTTGTGATTTTTCCCTCGTCTAATTGTTTCTTTAACTCCTGAATTTTTGCCATTTTTTCTTGCTTCCACTTTTCACGCTTTTCTGCATTTTCGGGACTCACCCATTTATTTCTTAATTCCTTTTTCTCAGCCAACACCTTTGTCCAGTCTTCTTTTTTATCAGGAGTAAATTGATCAACCCATGCTAGCAGCTTTTGTTCACGCTCTGCCATTTTTGCCTGCCAATCCTTATGGTTATGCTCCTGTTTTTCACAGTCACATTCCTCAGTCTCCTCTTTCTCTTGTGAACCTGATTCAGGTCTTTTTTCAGTTTGTTTTTCACCTGCTTCTGGTTTCTCAACATTGGCTAAGGTTAGCCCTGGCATAACTAGTAATAACCCTAGTAAAATCATCATCATTCTTTTCTTCATACTGAAATCTCCTTCTTTCTTACTTTATTGATATAATTTAACCTCTTTATCAATTGGCACGAATTTATCATTCCCCTGATGTCGGAAAAAAATTTACCAATTCGACAAATTTTAATATAAATACCCACTAGTTTCTTACTAAGAGATATCGTATACTATGAATATAGAAGATATGTGAAAAACTTCACAATATCGAGCGGATAGCTCGTTATTTTTTAAAGAATCATTGTGAAATAATTCACAATAAAGCCGTATATTTATTTTTTCATAGATAGGGAGATGTTATTTTTATGAACAAACCAAAAATAGTAATATTGGGCGCAGGATATGGCGGAATCATCACAAGTAAAAAATTAGAAAAATTACTAAAGTCTGGTGAAGCAGACGTTACTCTAATTAATAAACATGAGTACCACTACATTACAACACAACTCCATAAAACGGGTGCAGGAACTGCAGCTGATCGTCAAATTGCGATGCAGATTCCAGAATTAATTAATCCTGAAAAAACGAAATTTAAAAAGGGCATTGTTACCACGGTAGATGTAACAAAACAAGCGGTACACCTTGAAGGCGGAGAAACGGTAGAATATGACTACCTATTAATCGCTTTAGGTTTTGATATTGAAACATTCGGTATCCCTGGCATTAAGGAACATGCTTTCGCCATCCGGAGCTTTAGAAGTACGAAAGCCATTTATAATCAAATCATCAGACAGCTTTCTCTTTATAAAGAGGACAAAGATCCTTCACGCTTAACCTTTGTTGTTGCTGGCGGCGGGTTTACAGGAATTGAAATGCTGGGTGAATTAGCAGAAGGCCTCCCTAAGCTTTGTAAAAAATATGATGTTCCATTTGAAGATGTAAAAATTGTTGCAGTAGAGGCTGCAGCATCTGTTATTCCGTTTTTCCCTAAGGAATCCATTCAATATACAACGGAGGTACTAGAAAAATTTAATATTAACATGTTCATGTCCACCAAAATCTTAGAATGTACCCCTGAAAAAGTGGTACTAGAAGGTAATATTGAGATTCCAACTCGCACATTAATTTGGTCTTGCGGAGTTAAGGGAAATCCAATTATTCAAAACTGTGGGTTACCTATTGAAAAAGGCAAACTCCCAGTCGACTCATTCCTTCGTGTTAAAGATAGAAAAAACATATTTAGTATTGGTGACTGTTCTTTATTCAAGAAAGATGAAAAAAATGCACTGCCTCCAACAGCACAAGTTGCCCTTCAAGAAGCAGATGTTTGTGCAAAAAATATTGTAACAACATTAAGAGGAGGAAGCTTGAAAGCTTTTGAATACCATCATAAAGGATCAGTTGCATCAATTGGAACCTTTGCTGCAGTAGGAAAAGTAGGAAACTTTAGACTTTCAGGATTATTTGGCGCCTTTATGAAGCAAGTAATTGAAGCCCGCTATTTATTAAACCTTGGAGGACCTTCTCTAATCATTAAACAACATTTTGGAGTAAGTAAAGAACCTGTTAAAGTAACAGCTAATCAGTAATTTGTATGAACAAATATTTCCCTGGATAAAAGGCTTCCCTCCCTTTTATGCCAATTGATTGAACATCCCTTTTAGAATATGGCCTTAATCCCCCATTGTTAAGGCATAAAAACCATCTTTCTTATAGAGAGATGGTTTTTAAATCTAAGAATATTTGATTTCAAAGGACGGCTCCCTTCCAAAACTTATTACGTCTGAATACTATGCGTAGTAAGGTTTTATTAAGGAGGGAAAGAAATGGTGAAAGTAATCAATGAAAGGTTCAGCAAATATTCCCACTTAGTAAAGGTGGAAGAAATTGCTCCATTCTTACCTGAAACTGCTTTATTAAACGCGCACAGCTTTAAGGATTATACAGATAAATACGTACAGGTGTTCTTGCGTCCTTGTCATGACTTTAAAATTAACATTTTAGTCACTTCACTCGATGAGAATCAATATTTAATTGAAACAGGCAGTAAGAAACAAATCATCAGCGGAAAAGAAGAAGCTTATCAATACCTAAACAATAATCTATTAGATGGGAAAAGGTTCATTATCCAACAGTCAATCCCTCGTGCACAACTTGAGGAGAAAGATTTTGAAGTCAGAGTGTACGCTGCTAAAGTTTCCTCTATATGGAGTATTACTGAAAAAATTGCACGAATTACCCCTAACGGATACTCCTTTGTCGATGAAGTAGTGGAAATCTTCCCTGTCTCTTCTGTTCTGCCGCAGGCACTTTGTGACCGCGGTATCTCCTCTATCTTAGATGATATTTCCCTCAAAGCTGCTATAAACCTTGAGGAAAAATATCCTAATTACAACACGGTAATTCTGGACTTCTTTTTTGATCAATTAGGAAAACCATGGGTCAATGAGATTAGGTATAGATTTTCAGATGGTAAATGGGACTGGCATCAGGTGTTAAGAGGCGAAAGAGATCTTTTACCATATCTTCCTGAAACTTATCTATATCATGAAAAGGTCCTCCCTCAATACCTTGAAGTATACGGAAGCTGTGTGATCAAGCCTAATCTAAGCCAATGGGGCCTTGGTATGGCACTTATTTCAAAGCTAGAAGACCAGACATTTGAGATACATTCGGAAAGAAATAAAATTCCATTCACTACTATCAAAGAGATGTTACTTACTATCGAGGATCGTTTTACTTCAAAAAAATCATATCTAATCCAAGAGGAGATTCTTCTTGCAACCATTAAAGACTGCCCTTTTGATATTCGAGTCATGGTCCAACGAGAGTCTGTTAACTCCCATTGGGTTGTCACTGGGAAAATGACCAGAATCGCAGCAAAAGGCTTTATTGTAACCAACGTTGCAAAGGCGATTTCTACCGTAGAGGATGCATTAGAGGCATCTTCGATTACAAATAAAAGTGTTGATGCACTCCTATGGGAAATCGACCAAATAGGTATTATGGCAGCAAAACAGCTGGAAAAGGTATACCCTGATGCCTGCTTATGGGGAATGGATATCGGAATCGATCAATACGGAAAACCATGGTTTATCGAGGCAAATCTAGTTCCCGACATAGCCATCTTCCGTTACCTGCCTGATAAAACAATGTACAAAAGAATAAGAAAATATATTAGAGAGGGTAGAGAAAAATCGGAAGGACAATAAAAGAGTTATTCCCTATCATTTAGGAATAACTCTTTCTTAAATCCTTAATATACATCCTTTTTGGTAAATACAAGGAATGAAACAAAAAGCCCAATTGCCCACCATACAAGTAACACCAACATTGAAAATGACAGGGTCATCCCTTCAATTGGCGGAGGATTCCCATTCATATAGTTTGTTAGCTTTAGGTTCACCATAAAGAAATATTTAGCTGACTCCCAGGAAGAAACCATATTACTTAAGATGGCTCCAGAAATTAGTGCAGCCAGCATTACACCCATCCCTGCAGCCGTACTCCTAATTAAAACAGAGAGCATAAAAGAGAGTGTCCCAACTACAATCGCAACAAACCAAACTAGTCCAAAATCCATTAAAAGAAATTGCCATTGATTGATTAATTTTACACCGGCGGTATCTAAACCTGCATCAGTAACACTAAAACCAGTCAATACTGGTGCTCCCCAGCCTTTATAGCCAAATACTAAGCCAGAAATACCGTAAGAAAGGATTCCGGCAATGGCTACAATCAACGAAATAGCAAAAGCTAGGGTTATATATTTACTTAATAAGACCTTCCACCTTTTAACTGGCCGCGTTAATAATAACTTTATAGAGCCTTGACTATGCTCAGAGGAGACTATATCGCTGGCAATGACCATAACCATTAATGGGATAAAGAGTTCAATCGAGTTCTCTAAGAAAATCCTCATAAATGTTGGAGCACCAGGCTCTGAGGGGTTAATATCATGATCTAAATAATATTGATTCTGCTGCAGTGCTATTTGTAGCTGTTGTTTCCATTCGTCCGAAATACGGGCACTGCTTATCCGGTTTTGCTGGTCAATAATGGTTTGCTGAATCATCGTCCGCCAATCGTCAGTTCCTAATTTTTCTCTTTGCCTTTCAACCTCTTTAAATTGGGCATATGTAAACATTGCAACCAAGATACCAATAATTATTGCAATTACAATCAGACGCTTTTTAGCGATTAGCTTCATCATTTCATTTTGAATCAGTTTATTCAATCGAATCACCCCCGGTTAATTCGAGGAATAAATCTTCCAATACTGGCATTTTACGATTCATTTCCGTCACAGAAACTCCTGCTTCTACGAGCAGCTTATTCCATTCCGCCGTTTTAATTTCATCATATTCTGTCGTAATGAATCCATCTTCTCTTTCATCAATGGCTGTAACGGAACGTAGTACCCTCTTACCTTCCTCAATTGGATGGAATCGCCATACGACTCGTTCTCTATTTGATAACAAGTTATGGACGGAATCAATTTTAATCACGGTTCCCCTTGAGATAATCGCCACTCGATCACATAATAATTGAATTTCACTTAGCAAGTGGCTGGATACAAGGACACTTAGTCCTTCCTCTTCAGCAAGAAACCGTATAAACTCCCTCATTTCTCTTATTCCAGCAGGGTCTAAACCATTTGTAGGTTCATCAAGAATTAATACCTTGGGCCTTCCTAATAATGCTTGTGCAATCCCCAATCTCTGTCTCATCCCAAGTGAATAGGTTTTTACTCTATCATGGATTCGGTCTTTTAAACCCACAAGCTCTGTTACTTCTTTAATTCTCTCTTTGCCAATTCCATCAAGCATATTCGCAAAGTGGAGCAGATTGTCGTAGCCCGACAAATATGGGTATAATTCAGGGTTCTCAACAATACATCCGAGATGCTTCATAGCTTCCTCGAAGTTTTCTGTAATGTTATAGCCGCCAATCTGAATTCTTCCGGAAGTAGGTTTAATCAAGCCTACCAGCATTCTGATGGTCGTCGTTTTTCCTGCTCCATTCGGACCCAAGAAACCAAAGACCTCGCCTTCTTTTAAATCAAAACTAATGCCCTTAATGATTTCTTTTTTACCGATTACTTTTTTTAAATTATGTACAGATAACGTTATTTTCTCCATTTTGCTCTACTCTCCTTACCAGGTAAGCAATGAAGCAACTCGTTCAGCAATTAAACGATAGCCCTTTTTGTTCGGATGAAATTTGTCAGTATAAAGATAATCATTAACTTTTAACTCAAACAGATCAAACGTTGGAACAAACACAATTTTTGGAAAAGCTGCACTTAATTCCGCACTTTGATAATTCCAATGACGAACTACCTTCGACATTTCTTTTCCCTCTTCCAGGTCACTAAAGGGATTGTATAGACCAATGAAAAAGACGTTTGCTTTTGGATTGCTTGTGCGAATCTGCTGAAAAATAAAATTCATATTGTCCAGGAACTTCTTCTCTATTTCAGCTATGTCTTCTTCTTTAAACTCTAATAAACCTTGTCCACCTCTAAACAAATCATTGCCGCCCATCGTTACTAATATCATATCTGCTGTTTGAATTTGCCGCTTGACTTCCGTTTGCTGAATTTGTTCCTTAAGCTGGTCAGAGCGCTGTCCGCTAATCCCTAAATTCGTCAGCTGGACATCCTGCTTTGTTTTTTCCTTTATTTCGTCCATTAGGACACCTACATAGCCTTTTCCTGTTTCATCGCCGGTTCCTCTCGTTAAAGAATCACCTATGGCTACGATATGTAATCCATCTTTTTTCTCGGCCTTCTTTTCGATTTTGGTTTTCTCTGGGATTTTTTCAGGCTTGCCGCCATAATATTCGGCTACAGCCCACCCAAGTCCGACAAGCCAGAGGAGGCAAAAAAATACTGATACCATGGTTACAGACCGTATAACGTTTTTATTCACATAGCTTCTTCCTTTCTGGCTATTTCTACCTTTTATTTAATCACAATTAGTGTCTGAATCAAACTTTCTAAACATAAAAAAACCGATTTCCTAGACGGAAACCGGTTCTTTCTTCACACTTTCTTCTAAACTGTCTTTTGGTCCAAAGAATTCAAAGTGAATTCTTTCTGCGTTTACTCCTAAATTCTTTAAAGAAGTATTAATCGCTCTCATAAATGGTACCGGACCGCAGAAATAAAATTCTGCTTCTGCTGTTGGCAGGTTGTTGGCAAGCCACTCCTCAGTTACGTAGCCTTCAACATCGAAGTTATGGTTCATACGGTCTTCTTCGGTTGGTGAATCATAAAAGAAAAATGAGTTTACATTTTCCAGAGAAGTTAGTGATTCAACTTCCTCTCTTAATGCATGAACCTTCCCATTTGCAGCCGCATGGATGAACGTTACCTTTCTATCCGGCTGAACCTCAACCACGGTTTTTAACATGCTCAGCATTGGTGTTAATCCCACACCTCCGCTTAATAATACAACTGGTGTATTTTTATCTGTATCAAGAACAAAATCCCCTGCTGGAGCACTCACCTGTAAGATTTCTCCCTCTGTAACAGTGTCATGAAGGTAATTAGATACCATTCCGTCTGGATTTGCTGTTCCTGCTTCACGTTTAACGCTAATACGGTAATAATTTTTACCAGGTGCATCAGATAAGCTATATTGGCGGATATGTGTAAATTCTTCGCCTTCGATTTCAAGTTTAATACTGATATATTGTCCAGGAAGAAAATCCGCAATTTCCTTTTGGTCTACAGGTTTTAGATAGAAAGAGGTAATGACATCACTTTCTATTACTTTACGGTCAACAATAAAACTGCGGAAACCATCCCAACCGCCTTTTTGGCCCGCTGCTTCATTGTACATCTCAGCTTCAACACCGATAAATGCGTCCGCAATAACACTATACGCTTTCGCCCATGCATCAATAATTTCATCAGTAGCTGCATCACCTAGTACATCTTTAATGGCTAATAAAAGGTGCTTCCCGACAATTGGATAATGTTCGGCTTTAATCCCAAGGCTTCTGTGCTTATGAGCAATCTGCTTAACCACAGGAAGAATGGCTTCAAGATTATCAATATATTGAGCAGCGGCATACACCGTACCTGCAAGTGCCCTTTGCTGTCTTCCTTGTTTTTGGTTTGCGTGGTTAAAAATATTTAATAGTTCTGGATGATTTCCAAACATCATTTGATAAAAACGTGTTGTAATGGCTTCTCCATGTTGCTCTAAAACAGGGACAGTTGATTTAATAATTTCAATTGTTTTTTGATTTAACAATATTAACACTCCTTATATAGTAGTTATTACTATTCATATAGTGATTATATGAGATTTTACACAAGGAGTAAGTGATGTAAATCACATTCTATTATTTTTGAATATTTAGCCCTAGACCGAATGTACTGAAAAACTTACAGTATACCCTTCGTTTTTGCTTCTTCCAGCCATTGAGGAAATTCATTTAGCAGATTGTTATACAATTCTTCGTCCGATACTTTTTCAATATCCTTAATGTGAAAGAAATTGGCATTATCTACGAAGCGGCCTTCCATGGTATCCAATTTTTCTAGTACTTCGAAGTTAGAATCACCTATCCCAACAAACTGCCAAAAGATTGGTTTATTAGAGGACGCCACGATTGGTTTTTTTATCGTTCTTTTGCAGCCGCCGTCATTAATAAACACAATAAAAGTAGGTTCTTTTCCTGGTTCTTCTACTGTATATTTACTGATTGCATCCTCCATCACCGGAGGTTCATCATTTCTTCCAAATTTATGAATTAAGTCGTTGCTTAGAATGTAATCCTCCACATAATTTTCAAAATCCCTTTCGGTTACTGACTTCAAGCGTGAAAATTCATTATCATATACCCAAACATCGAGACTTCCATCATCATCAAATTGACTTGCAACCGCTAGAATCCGCTCTACCACTTTTTGAACAGTTCCATTTTTGTATAGTGAGCGCATCGATCCTGAGATATCCAGGATTAATCCAACTCTTGCAACCACATCGGTAAGTTTTTTCTTATCTAAAATTACTCCTGCCGTCTTTTTCATTAAACTTATTGTCGCCATAATATATATCCCCTTTCAAAATTTAACACTTCCATAATTATACTATTGTGGATAAATAATAGTAATTAATGCACATCTAACTTAAACTATTATTTTTCCCCTTTATATACAAAATTAAGGGTGCCCATATCTTAGGACACCCTTCTTTATTTTAGATTGTTCATCTATTATATGATTTTAGCAAAAATACATGTATCTCTTAATTCCTCGCTATTAATACCCATACTGTTATTTTTTAGAATTCCTTCTAATGTAAAGCCCAATCTTTCTGGAATGGCACGGCTCCTGCTATTTTTAGAATCACAGCGGATTTCTACCCGCTTGGCTTTTAATTCTTGAAATGCATAGTTTGTAATCGCCTCTGTTGCTTCAGTTATATATCCCCGGCCGGTGTAACGTGTATCAATCCAATAACCAATCTCAAACTTCGGCACTGCCCAATCGATTCTATGCAGCCCTGAAGAACCAATGAATTCGCCAGTTTCTTTATCTAAAATATGTAATCTTAAATCTTCACGGGTAATAAACTTTGCAATGCTTTCACGTATATTTGCTTCTACATCCTGCTCTGTTTGATTCATATGAGCCCATGGCATCCACGGCTTTAGTTCATTTAATGAAGCCTCGATAGCGGCGTGGACGGCTTTGCCATCACCTGGTAAAGGACTGCGGATTAATAACCGCTCTGTAGTAAACTCCTCTGGAAATTCTAGTAAACTTGGTTTCAATTTGTCTCCCCCTTAAATACCATTGGTCCTCATGAGTACCATTTTCCCTTTTCTTTTTCGACTTTGGGCTTCATAAAACCTCCATGAGGACTACTTTTTTATTTTCACACTGAATTTGGGCTTCATGAAAGCTTCATGAGGATCAATTTTTCATTTTCTTTATGTGTTTGGGTCCCATGAGCACTTCATGAGGACTAATTTTTCCTTTACCCTATCATTTTGGGCTTCATGAACCCTTCTTGGTTAACACTTTTCTATTTTCTTTTAATTTAGGCGCCAAAAATTGTATTAATAAAAGACTCCTCCATATAGGAAGAGTCTTAAAATATTAGTATGCTTTTGCCCAATAAACCATTTTGTCTGCTTCTTTCCCGCAGCATACACAAGTGTCAGATACCTGTTCTTGTTCAAATGGAATACATCTTGAAGTGGCTGTTGTTTCTTCTTTGATTTTCTCCTCACAAGCAAGCTCTCCGCACCACATTGCTTTAATGAAGCCTGGTTTCGCATCTAACTTTTCCTTTAATTCAGGAAGCGTCACAGCCACAGAGGTTCTTTCTTCACGGTGATTCAACGCTTTATTATATAAATTCGATTGAATATCATCGAGTAATTCCACAAGCTTGGTTTCTAATTGATCTAAAGGAACGAATACCTTTTCCAATGTATCTCTTCTAACCAAAACAACCTGCTTATTCTCAATATCTTTTGGTCCAACTTCTAAACGAACTGGAATCCCCTTCATTTCGTATTCATTGAATTTCCAGCCTGGTTTTTTATCGCTTGCGTCGATATCTACACGAGCAATACTTGAAAGAGATTTTTTCAAATCATAAGCGAAATCAAGAACTCCTTCTTTGTGCTGTGCGATTGGCACAATCATGACTTGAGTTGGCGCCGCTTTTGGAGGAATCACAAGACCACGGTCGTCGCCATGCACCATAATCAAGGCTCCAATGATTCTTGTTGTAAAGCCCCATGATGTTTGGTGTACATACTGAAGCTTTCCTTCTTTATCGGTATATTGGATATTGAATGCTTCCGCAAATCCAGTACCAAAGTGGTGAGAAGTTCCGGATTGAAGTGCTTTCCCATCATGCATTAAGCTTTCAATTGTAAAAGTAGCTTTCGCACCTGCAAATTTTTCTTTTTCTGTCTTCTGACCTTTTACTACTGGAATCGCAAGAATCTCTTCACAGATTGCTGCATAGACATTCAGCATTTTGATTGTTTCTTCCATCGCTTCCTCATCCGTAGCATGTGCGGTATGACCTTCCTGCCATAAAAACTCTAATGTACGTAAGAAAGGACGAGTCGTTTTTTCCCAGCGGACCACGTTTGCCCATTGATTATAGAGCTTTGGTAAATCCCTGTACGAATGAATGATATTGCTGTAATGCTCACAGAAAAGTACTTCAGATGTAGGACGGACTACTAAACGCTCAGCCAATTCCTCAGAACCACCGTGTGTAACCCAAGCCACTTCAGGTGCAAAGCCTTCCACATGATCCTTTTCTTTTTGCAGCAGGCTCTCAGGAATAAATAATGGCATATAGACATTTTCATGTCCGGTTTCTTTAATGCGGCGGTCTAATTCATTTTTTATATTATCCCAAAGTGCATATCCATAAGGGCGGATAATCATCGATCCGCGTACACTTGAATAATCAATTAAGTCTGCCTTTGTTACAACATCGGTATACCATTGGGCGAAATCCTCGTCCATGCTGGTTACATCTTTTACAAATTCCTTTGCCATTTTGACACCTCATTATTTTTTTAAATATAAAAAGGCCTTGGCCCCAAAAAGGGACCAAGACCTGGCGATACCACCCTAAATTCATAAAGCAATTGCTTTATACTCTCGACATGATAACGGATTTTATCCGCATGTATCTTCAAAAAGGATCCGATACAGAACTCCGAGGCAGGTTCAACTGTCTGTCTTAAGAAGCCTTCCACCAATGGCTTCCTCTCTTTGTAAGACCTTTACAATTTACTAATCCTCATCACAGTTTCAATAGTATTTTTGTCAAAATTATATATTTCAGATACTAAAATGTCAAATATTATTTTGGAAAATTATTCTGAATTCCTTCTCCCTTCCTTTATTCCTGACCGCTGTTTAGGTTACAATTAACGCAATGAGGTGATTTACATGAAAAACGAAGAAATGAATGAGGAACAAAAGGAAGAGGAAGAAAAGCGTTATTTACTGGACCTTATGAAAATGCAAAATGAAGCCTTGAAAAGAATCTATAAACACACTTTAAATCAGGAAGAGAAAGAAGAGTAACCCCTACACACCTCCCCATCGACGTTTTTAACGTCTTTTTATTTTCTCTAATTTTCATCAAACGTTCATAAACACTGCCCAAAATCCAATCTATTACCTTATTAATACATTTATAATGTTCATATATTGTTTATTAATTTTAGAGGGGATTTTCAAATGTATATACTTTCGATTTTCACCATCATTATTATGAGTTTGTTGACTGGATATTCTATTTACCTTTTACATCGCGTTATCGAATTGAAGGATGGCACCGAGAAGGGCACCAATGATACCACTGGTAATTCCGGAAACAGATCCGCTTAGTATGGCCAATAAGCCAACTGGCTGACCAGCTAAAAACCCGAGTGTAAATCCAATCAATGTTCCCAAGCCAACTGGTAAAAATAACTCTCCAGATAGAATGCCGCTGATATAGCCAGATAAAAGACCTCCCATCATGGTCAGTACGATTACGACTATTGTGCCAGAAAAGTTGGCCAGCTTCCCTTTATTCCCTGTGATTATGCTGGGAATATTCCTAGGATTATATGTGATTATCCTAGGTCTTGTTATTATATTTATGATCGTTGATACGAACGGAAAGCTTTCATTAGATACGAAAGGTATTTCTCCCTTTAATATTTTGTCAGCTGGGTTGGTTCTGATTGCATTATTCTTATTTTTATACAGTAGTGATTTGGTTGAAATTCCTGGCAGTAGTGAAGCAGCACAAGCACAAGAGAAAAATGATTTAAGTACTCCACCCACAAAAACAGAACTTGATATAACAATGGAAAAAAGTCCTAAAATTGAAATGATGGTTACACCAACGGGCTATTCTCCCAATGTTATAAAAGTAAAAAAGGGTGTACCTGTGGAATTAAATATCACAAACCCTGGTGATAATAGCTGTTTCTCAACCTTCATGATGCCAGATTTTGATTTAAATAATGTGAATTTAAAGGCTGGTACAACCAAGTTAACCTTTACCCCTGACAAAGCAGGAGAATATACCTTTACTTGTGGCATGAATATGTTTAAAGGAACTGTGATTGTAGAGTAATTAGAAAGCACGCTGAGATTTTTCAGCGTGCTTCTTTTTTACATATGTGTAGTGTGGTTATCAATGTAACTGTCGTTTTTCTTTCTAAACGGCCACCAGTTTGCTTCTCCGAACGTTTTTACCATTACTGGAACAAATAATGGCAAAATCACGAGTGCATAGAGAGAAAGTCCAATTAATAATATAGCCGCAATTTGAAGCAGAGATAAAACACCAGCAGGCATCATTGCTGCAAATGTACCTCCCAAAATGACTGCTGCAGAGATAATAACCGTTCCCATTTTCTTCATAGCCATCAGAATCGCTTGTTCTACTGGCATATGTTTAAACTCATTGAATCGGTCCATTAAGAAAATACTGTAGTCAATTCCAAGAGCGATTAAGATAACAAACGCGAAAAACGGTACAGCCCAGCTGATACCTGAATAACCTAACCAATTTACGAAAATAACTTCAGCAAGTGCCATTGAAGTATAGTAGGTTAAAATCAATGATCCTATCAAATAAAGCGGCATGATGATGGAACGGAATAGGATGATTAAAATAAGCGTAATCCCAATTAACATAAGCACCACTGTTCGTGAATAATCCGCTTGTGAGATATTATCAAGGTCATGGTGCATACTTGATACTCCACCCACTGCTACTTCTGCGTTTTCAAGTTTCGTATCTTTTACCACTCGTTCAACACTTTCCTTAATTTCTGGAACTCGGTCTAAGGCTTCATTAGAATACGGATTTTTACTAAATACTACATCTATTGTCATTACCTTGTGGTCCTTTGACATATAGGTATCTAATACTTGCTCAAACTCTTTACTGTCTAAAACGTCCTGAGGAATATAAAAGCCGTTTTTCTCCTGCTTTCCTACACCCGCCAGGTACTCCTCTGCAGAATCCA
The DNA here is from genome assembly GCF_019749295.1 of Neobacillus niacini. Lineage (GTDB taxonomy): Bacteria > Bacillota > Bacilli > Bacillales > Cytobacillaceae > Neobacillus > Neobacillus niacini_D. Next base: position 295,527 of record NZ_JACWFG010000011.1, on the reverse strand, counting down.
AGCCATCTGATACTTGATTTAAGCCATCAGCGCTTTGCGTTAAACCATCAGTCAGTTGAGTAATTTGACCCCCTAAATCTTTAAAGCCGTTCATGATCTGCTGCTGCCCATTATTTACTCCATTCAAGCCAGCTGAAAATTGAGGCAGCCCATCAACAATTTGACCTTGGCCATTACCCATTGTGTAAAGTCCTGATTCAATTTCTGTTAGACCTTTTAAGAGATCTTCCATTCCTTTTACAAGTGCTTCCTGACCAGCAATAGCCTCAGCAAATTTACTATTCGCAAAACTGATTCCTTCCTGAGCCCCTTTTAATCCTGCATTCAACTGATTCAAGATGCCTGCCAGTTCTGCAGTTGCCGCCTGTGAACCTTGAATGGTCATTTTAATAGCTTGATAATTTTTGTTATTTCCGATATCACTATAATCACTTTCTAGGTTTGTAAAATACTGATTTGTTGCCGCCAAGGTTTCGTGTAAACCACTGACACCCTTTGCAACTTGATCGTAGTTTCCAGCAAGAATCCCAATGCCTCCCGCTGTTTGTTTGTACCCTTCAAGCAATTGTTTGCTGCCTGCGAGTACCTTAGCAGATTCAGATTTGATTGTTATTAAGCCATCTTTTACCTGAGTTGTACCAGCAGCACCTTTATTTAAACCATCTTCAATTTTGGCAAGATTCTCTTGAATGGTACCCATATTTGACTGTAACTGGTTCGTTCCGTCAATTAACTGACCAATACCATTTACAGCCTCTTCCATTTTTGGCTGGTTGGCTTCAAGCTGATCTCCAGCCTCGGCAAGACCGCTGCTAATCTTTTGAATACCATCATTACCTTGGCCAAGCCCGTCACCTAAGCTTTTAACTTGTTCAGATATATAGAGATCATCAATTGGTTCACCAGTTGGACGTGTCACAGAACGCACTGAATCTACATCGCTGATTTTATTAAGTTCTTGACTTATATTTTCCGTTAGAGCAATGTACTCTGACGTATTCAACTCATCATCATTTTTAATGACAATTTGTGTAGGCATGGATTCACCAGGACCGAATCCATCAGAAATCAGATTAAATCCTTTAATAGAATTAAATTCATCACCAATCTCTTCTAAAGAGTTAAACGACAAATCTCCATCGTAGGTAAATAAAGCTGGGACTGAGATAACTGCCACAATGAGTAAGGCAATTAAAGGACGTGCTAAAGCAAAGCTTCCCACATATCCCCAAAACTTACTTTCACCATGTTCAAGCTTTCCTTTTGAAGGCCAGAATAGCTTCTTTCCTAACACCGCCATAAAAAATGGAACAACCGTAAACAGTGCTAACAGCAAAAGCGCAACCCCAATTGCTACAGCCGAAGCCGATTGATAGAGAACAAAGGTTGAAAAACCAATCGATGCGAATCCAATCATAACGGCTAATCCGCTAAAGAAAACCGTTTTCCCTGCATTTTTATAGGTTATTACAATTGCCTCTACTACACTATCATTCTTTGACATTTCCTCTTTAAAACGACTTAACAATAAGATACAATAGTCCGTTCCAATACCGAACAATACCGCAACTAAGAAAATTTGCGTAAATGTTGATAATGGGAAATTCACCTTATCTACTAAAATCGCAACAATCGATTGTGCAGCTAGATAACTAAATCCAACCGTTACTAATGGAATGATTGGAGCAATTGCAGATTTAAATACTAGTAATAATACAATTAAAATGAAAACAACGGTAATTCCTTCTGTTTTCTTGAGACCTTCTTGCGAGTTAGTCACAAGGTCCTCTGCAATCAGCCAGTTGCCGGTATAGTAGTGTTCTAATTCGACGTTATCAAGCGCTTTATATAAATCATTTGATATTTCTTTTCCTTCACGGCCATCTGCTGTTACATTTATCGAAACTAGGATTGTCTTCTCGTCCTCTGATACGAGCTGTTCCTTTAATTCCTCTTGATTAAAATGAGATAGGATTGAGGTAATACCCAGCTCTCTCTTATTCTTTTCAAGTTGAGTAACTGCCTTTTCTGCATTAGCATAGTCTTCCTTCGTTAACTTTTTATCGCTATGAAATACTAATGCTGTTTGCAGCTCATTTCCGCTATTTTCACTCGACTGGACTTCTGTAAGAATTTCCTCTGCCAAAGTCGATGAATAACCTTCAGGAACATTAATCTGCCCCTTCTCTCGGACAAGCTTTTCCATATTAGGTGCTGCCATAAAGAGCACTGCAATAATAGCTATCCATGCAGCAAGGACAAACCATTTGCCTTTAATAATCGATCTCACGTGTTATTCCCCCACTTCTTCCTTTTTCATGGTTGTTAATATTTGCGCTAATTTTTCATAGGTATTAATAAAGGCAGTAATTTCAGATTCATCAAATTGAGTGATAAAGGATTCTACTAGAAGATGAACCTTTTCCTGTGTTTTATGATGTAAGTCTATACCCTTATCACTTAAAGTTAAATAAACCACTCTCCGGTCTTTTTCATCACGAGTTCTCTCAATAAGCCCTCTGTCTGCTAACCGGTTGATAATAGCCGTAATCGCACTTTTATTTACATCAAATGCTTCTGCTAATTCAGAGGATGTGCACTCCTTTGAATTCTGGATGTATCGGATAATATAATGTTGATCAACCGTTAGATCTTCCTCTATTTGTCCTTTAATTAATGACTCTGCTTTCTTATTGACATCAAAAGAAACGGACACATATCGGTCGATTAATTCTTGTATAATTTTTTTATCCATCGCCCATTTCCCCCTCACTTTTATATATTAGTTAACGTATTAAACTATTCACGCGTTTAACTATATGATATGTTTTATATGGTGTCAACAAAAAAAGGCCAGCATTTTTTTGCTAACCTTTTTCTAGTTATATTCGCTATTTCTATTCTCAATTATACTTTTGGGTAAAGAATCTCATCGATGATTCCATACTCTTTTGCTTCTTCGGCACTCATAAAATAATCTCTGTCCGTATCTTTTGCTATCTTCTCAACAGACTGTCCTGTCCGCTCAGCAATTATTTGATTTATATGTTCTCTTAACTTTAAGATACGCCTTGCTGAAATTTCTATTTCTGTTGCCTGCCCCCTAACCCCTCCAAGCGGCTGATGAATCATAATTTCACTATTTGGAAGGGCGTACCGTTTCCCTTTGGTACCAGCAAGAAGCAGCATCGCACCAAATGAGGCTGCCATCCCCGTACAAATCGTCCGAACATCCGGTTTAATGTACTGCATGGTATCGTAGATGGCAAATCCAGCTGAAGTGGATCCTCCCGGACTATTAATATAAAGAGAAATTTCTTTATCAGGTGCATCCGCAGCTAAAAATAATAATTGAGCTACAACGCTGTTAGCAACATGATCATTAATTTCATCACCAATGATGATGATTCGATCCTTTAATAAACGAGAATAAATATCATATGACCGTTCACCACGGTTCGATTGTTCTATTACATAAGGAATTGTACTCATTTATTTGTCCTCCTTGAAAGCAGATATTGGCTACGCAGCCATACAGAGAGTGCTTGAAGGAGTGTACCTGTTAAACGAACGGATTTCCCTTGTAACCATTTGTGGAATGTCAGCGACACTTTTTAATAATGGTATCGATTGAATGAGGGTTGATGGATCTTGAATTTTCAGCGCTTGATAAAAAAGATCTGTCAATAACTCTCGTTCTTCTTCGTCCCAGAAAAATTCCATTGGAAAGGCCTTCTCATCTTTACTTATTTTCTCAAGTCTTTTCTTTGCGCGATATAAATTCGACTTTACAGCCTCTTCTGACGTCTTGAGGATGAGTGCTATTTCTTTCGATTGATATTGAAATGCTTCTTTCAACATAAAGATGATAGCTTGCTTTGGTGTAAAATGCTTGATCAGCAATTCAACGGAATACATTAAATCAACAGCATCATTCTCTTGACTTACTAAATCTCCATCTAACTCGGTTGTCTCCTTTTTCCTTTTGCGAACCTGATCAATCCAATGATGGTAGGCAATTTTATTTAATAAGGCTGAGGTGAATGTTTGCTTATTACTATAATATTTCTTTACTTTCAGATAAACCTCTTGTGCAATATCATCAGCCTCCCATTTATTTTGGGTAAGAAAGTGACAATATTGATGAAGTTTTGGATAAAACCCCAGCCATAAAGACTCCTCAGTCTCAGTTTCTTGCTGTACGTCTTCTGTGTTGTGCAAGCTCAGCTTGTTAGACATTTTGTTCACTCCTTTAACACTCTCTACCTACTAAACGTTTCAAGGACGATAAAAAGATACGGGGTAAAAATTTTATTTTTATTATCATATACAAAAACTGACTCAGGATGTACCCAAGTCAGTCTGAGTTCTAATGAAAAAGTCATAAATATGTTTCCCTATTTTCCTGATGGTCTGTTTTGCATTTTCTTGATCATTAAAACGGTCCATTAAAACAGCAACATAGCCAATTCTTCCCTGACAATCAAATATCGCACAATCATGTTCGACATTTGACAATTCCCCGGTTTTATTAAAAACGGTGATCTTATCTTCGTCAACCAGTGCCGGGAGCTTCTCTCTGAATTGCTGATGTTTCAATATTTCTTTCGCGATATTTTGTCCATCAATTCCAAAATGATCATTAAATTCATTCACTAATTTGAGGCAATGAATGATTTCTTCCGGAGTTGTCTGGTTGTCCTTCCCTTGTTTTATCATAGAAAAATCCATCATTTTCCTGTTCAGCTTCGTTTGTTTAAGACCCATTTCTTGAAATCTTGCGTTAATCGCATGGATTCCCAATAAATCAATTAAAATATTGGTTGCAGTATTATCTGATACGATGATCATCAAGGTCATTAAATCTTTAACGGATAGCGTGAATCCATTGGACAACGCTTGTAAAACTCCAGAACCTCCTACTTTATTCTCGCTTGGAATCGTTACCTGTTGCTGTATATCAATTTTACCTTTATGATGTGCAAGCTGGACAGATAGTAAAATCGGAATCTTAATAAGGCTAGCCGATTGAAAGACTTCCTGGCTATTCAGGTAAATAGGTTTTATGTCGTCCAAATCTATTGCTAAACCCACGCGCCCATGAAAACCGTTTAGTTCTTCTTGAATCTTCTTTTTTAATATCTCCATATCTACCGTGTAACCGCAACCTGCGAATAGTCATGGTCGCCAGTTTTGTTTTTATCATATAAATGACATGCAATGAAATGGCCAGCTTCCACTTCCTTCCAGCTTGGTTTATGCGAGGAGCAAACTTCCATCGCCATCGGGCAGCGAGTTCGGAAGACGCAGCCGCTTGGTGGATTGATTGGGCTAGGCAGCTCACCCTTTAAAATAATCCGTTCACGATGGTCCTCAATGTCTGGGTCTGGAATCGGTATCGCAGATAGCAGCGCCTGGGTATATGGGTGCAGAGGTTTTTTATATAACTCACTGCTTTCTGTTAATTCAACTAATTGCCCTAAATACATAACCCCAATCCGGTCACTAATTTGTTTCACCATCGAGAGGTCATGGGCGATAAATAGATAGGTTAACCCTTTTTCCTTCTGAAGGCGTTTTAACAAATTCACCACTTGTGCTTGTACAGACACATCAAGCGCAGAAATCGGTTCATCAGCGATAATAAACTCCGGTTCTAATGCCAGCGCACGGGCGATGCCAATCCTTTGACGCTGCCCGCCGCTGAATTCATGCGGATAGCGATTGGCATGGCTGCGATTTAACCCAACATCCTCTAGTAATTGATAAACTCGTTTTACCCGCTCTTGTTTATTTGCGTACAAGCCATGGACTTCCATGGGCTCGGATATGATTTCGGCTACTGTGGATCTAGGGTTTAACGACGCATATGGATCTTGAAAAATCATCTGCATTTGCCGGTGAAAGGTATGTTTTTCCTTAGACTTTAAAGTATGAATGTTTTTTCCATTAAAAATAACTTCGCCTTCGGTTTGGTCGTAGAGGCCGATAATGGTTCTTCCAGCTGTAGACTTCCCGCAGCCTGATTCACCAACAATCCCAAAGGTTTCCCCTTTATTGATATGAAAAGAAACACCATCCACCGCTTTTAATATTTCATTTTTCCCTAAATGAAAATGTTTCTTCAGATTGTTTACTTGTAATAATTTCACCATATTATGCCTCCGATTCAACCCAATATCGCCTTGCTGCACAAAGTTCTTGTTCATAGATTGTTCCAGCTAATGAAATAATTTCAACTGTTTTTCCTGTATTAGGAGAATGGAGTAATTTTCCCTCACCATAATAAATTCCAACATGATGAATTCTGCCCTTCCCTTCTTCGTAAGCAAAAAAGAGCAAATCACCTGGTTGTATTTCTTCGATACTTATTTCTCCCCCAGCCTTTGCCTGGTCGTGTGCATCACGGGGGATGATATACCCATTTGCTTTACACATAGAATAACTGAAACCTGAGCAATCATATCCGTAGCTGCTCATACCCCCCCATAAGTATGGAAGATTAAGAAATTTCATACCATCAGCAACAATGTCGTTTCCATTTCCCTTATATCGATTGACTAACGACTCAGAAATGGTAACATGGTCTGAACTCAAGAATTCTGTCCCAGTTGGAGTCTTTACTAGAACCTTCCCTTCCCCTTCTTTAATTAGAGGCAGGATAGTTTGATAAGAAAGTTCTATATTTGAATCCATTAAAACTGCTTTAGGTTTTTTGACAATCACAACTGGACCTTCATTAATATTCCAGTCTAATGGGCATTCTGCCAATTGAGATGACGGAACCCAGCCAGGGTAGCCATTTTTATTTTTTGATGTCGGCTGGTCCGGGATGATCACATGAACCCAATTCTCTTTCTCTTCGATTACGATGACTTCTTCACCATAAAGAAGCTGAGTTTGAACAAGATTTTGTTCGCACAATCCAAGTCGTGTTTCAAATGTTAACCCTTCTAACCATCGATTGATGTCGGCCGGGCTGCTTATTGCTGCCACATCCAAATCTCTTGCAGAGTTATAGGACGTCCAGACTGTAGCGACCGGGACGTTTACAAGTCGTTTATCCAACCTTAACATCTCCTTCTATTGTTACCTGCTTAATTCCGAGGCCAGGACAATCTGGAAGTGTAATGAATCTATTCTTATAATGAATACCTCCTTCAACAATATCCTTCGCCAGCATAAGTGGTGCATCAAAATCGAATCGCGTAATATTTTGTTTGCTAGCCGCAAAATGAGCTGCAGCCGTTATTCCTAATCGTGTTTCTATCATGCTCCCAACCATGCACTCTACTCCACACGTTTCAGCGAGCTGATTGATAATCTGTGCTTGGTAGATTCCGCCCGCTTTCATCAGCTTAATATTAATTAAATCAGCGCTTCTGGTCTTTAAAACTTGGAATGCCTGGTTAGGTGTAAAAACACTTTCATCTGCCATAATCAGCGTTTCAACAGAATCGGTAACCTGTTTAAGCCCCACTAAATCATCTGCTTTCACTGGCTGTTCTACTAATTCGATTCGTAAATCACTATCTTCCATTTTGCGAATCGTAGTAATCGCTTCTTTTGCACTCCAGCCTTGATTGGCATCCAACCGTATTTTTATTGTATTGCCGACTCTTTTTCTAATCTCTTTAATTCTCTCTAAATCCTTGGAGATATCATCTTTTCCTACCTTAACCTTTAAGACGTTAAAGCCTTTTTGAATATATGATACAGCGTCATCACCCATTTCTTCAGGACTATTCACACTGACGGTAAAATCAGTTTCCAGTTCTTTTTTATGCCCGCCAAGGAACTGGTAAAGCGGGAGTCCGCAAAATTGGGATAAACAATCATACAAGGCCATATCGATGGCTGCCTTCGCGCTTGTATTTGCGATCAATGCCGTTTTTAGCCCTTGAAAAATTAATTCATAGTTTAGAAGACTTTTATTGATTAAAAATGGTTTAATTACCTGATGAATGGCTGATTCAATACTTAACAGACTATCACCGGTAATGACCACAGTTGGAGGTGCTTCTCCCCAGCCTGTAATTCCATTATCACACGTTATTTTTACAAAAATCGCTTCTGCAGTTGTTACCGTCCTTAATGCTGTTTTGAACGGTTTGATGAGAGGAACGGCTGCACGGAACGTTTCAATTTCGGTAATAATCAAGACTTGTTTCCCCCTTTACGCGATACCACTTTCAACAATTAGACTTTTATCATACGTATTTAAGACAGCCTGCACTCCCAAAGGGATGGAAATATGCGGGTTACAATGACCCATCATGAATCCTTTTAAGGACGGTTTATTGGCCGCCAGAACATAATCCTTAATCACTTCTTCAAGAGTTAACGTAAGTTCCCTTTGTGGTGTACAATCACAAAAATCTCCAATAACGATGCCATTTACATCATTTAGCTTCCCCGCCATTTTAAGTTGGTTCAGCATCCGATCGACTGATCTTGGTTCTTCATTTATATCTTCAATAAATAGAATTTTTCCGTTTGTATCAATTTCAAAGGGAGTGCCTAGGGTGCTGACAATCAGGGATAAATTTCCGCCAACCAGTTCTCCTCTAGCAACACCCTCAACCAATGTTTCCAAAGGAGAAAAACGCTCTGTATAACTCAATTCCGTTGGCTCAAATAATTGCTGAAAACCTTGTTTTGAAAATGTATGAGTGTCCTCCTTACCAATATCTGAACCCAGCATGGGTCCATGAAAGGTAATTAAGCTTGTTTCTTGCCTAATTGAAGTATGTAAAAAAGTAATATCACTATAACCCCAGAAAATTTTCGGGTTTGATTTTATTATTCCGTAATCGATATTTGCTGCCACTCTCGCCGTTCCATAGCCTCCACATGCACAAAAAATAGCCTTTACTTCAGTGTCGAGAAACATAGCATGTAAATCCTCTAACCTTTCTACATCGGTTCCAGCCAGGTAGCCATAGATTTTTTCAACACTCTTGCCAACCTTAACCCGCAATCCCAATCCCTTCAAAAACTCTATTCCTTTTCTGAGAATTTTTTGATTTGGCGGGCTAGCAGGAGCTATTACAGCTACTGTATCCCCTATGTGCAAACGGTTTGGTTTTAGTAAACTCATTCAAACACCCTTTCCGACATTCTGTCAGTCTAGTATTTTAGGACAAAAGGGATGTTCAGCGAACATCCCTTTTCTTGATTTACTTTTTATCAGCGGACTTTAATTCTAAATATCCAACTGGATGACGGACAATACCTGTTACACTTTCATTCTGTAAATATACTTGGTTATAGAAGTGAATTGGAATAATCGGTGCTTCTTCAAAAAGAATCTTTTCAGCTTTGTACATTAAGTCAAATCGCTTCTTTTCATCTGATTCATTTTTGGCATCCTTCACCAATTGGTCAAATTCCGCATTGCTCCAGCCTGTACGGTTCATGGAATGTCCAGTTTGGAAGTTTTCCACAAAGTTGATTGGATCCGCATAGTCTGCAAGGAATGAACTGCGTGACAACTGGAATTTTAATGCTTTTTGGTCTGTTGCAAATACATTCGATTCCATATTGGCAAGTTTTACATCAACACCTAAATTTTCTTTAAACATTTGCTGAAGAGCTTCAGCAATTTTCTTGTGTGAATCCAGAGTGTTATACGTTAATGTTACTTCAGGAAGCGTTGTATATCCTTCCTCTTCCATTCCCTTTTTCAACAGCTCTTTCGCTTCTTCTACATTCGTTTTAAGTAGGTCACCATTTGTTTCACGGAAGTCTTTGCCCGCGGCATCCTTAAAGCCGTAGGAAACAAAACCATAAGCTGGCTTTTCTTTGTTTTTGGTCACTAATTCTACAATTTGCTTTTGGTCAACGGCCATCGCAAATGCTTTACGGATATTAACATTCTGGAAAGGCTCCATATTTACATTAAAACGATAGAAATACTCACCTGCTTGATCCTCTACTTTCACATCGCCTTCTTTAAACAATGATTCAGCTAAATCTGAAGGAACGTCAGAGGTATCAAGCTCCCCTGTTTTGAACATTTGATATTCCGTATTGGTATCATCAACCATCGCCCAATGAATTTTATCCAATTTTACACTTTTGGCATCCCAGTATTTGTCGTTCTTTACCATGGTGAAATCACTGTCATGGTTCCATTCTGATAATGCAAATGGCCCGTTACCAACGAAAGATTCTGCCTCAGAAAACCATTCTGGATTTTCAGTTGCTACTTTTTCATTGATAGGGAAAAATGCTGGATTTGCAATAACACTTAAGAAATAAGCCTGCGGACTTGTCAGTGTGACTTCAAACGTTTTCGGATCTACTGCTCTAACTTTAACATCGTCTGCTGTTCCTTGTTCTGTATTAAAGGCTTCTCCACCTTCAATAAAATAGCCTAAAAACGCTGCTCCAGAGCCTGTCTTTGGATCTAATAACCGTTTCCAGGCAAATACAAAATCATTCGCCGTTAAATCATCACCATTTGACCATTTTGCATCTTCACGGATATGGAAGGTATAGGTTTTTCCATCTTCTGATACATCCCATTTTTCTGCAGACGCTGCTTTTGGCTGGTGACCTTCGTCTAAACGGGTTAATCCTTCCATGATATTGTTTAAAGCATTCCATGAAACAGCATCAAAACCGATTGGCGGATCAAAGGAGGTAGGTTCTTGTCCGTTATTAAGATAGAGGACTTTTTCAGTTTTTTCCTTAGAATCACCATTTCCATCATCCTTTGGCTCGCTGCCAGCGTCACTATTTGCTGTACATGCCGCTAAAGCAAATAACAACATAAAAGAGACCAGCATTGTAATAAATTTTTTCATTTTCTTCCCCCTAAATGATAGTTTTATATTTATACTAACGTTGAAACCAATTTTTTGGCCCGTTCGTCCTGCAGCCAGCAATCAACATGATGATAATTGCTAAGTGAGGATTGAACGGGGTAGACTCGTTCACACACATCCATTAAATACTTACAGCGTGCAGCAAACGCACAACCTGCAGGTGGTGAAAATAAGTCAGGCGGTGTTCCCGGGATAGGGACCAGCTCAGCCTTTTCAATATCTAAGCGAGGTACAGATTGAAGCAGCCCAATCGTGTAAGGATGCTGCGGGCGATAAAAGATTTCCCTCCTGCTTCCAATTTCCACAATCTTACCGGCATACATAACGGCCACTCGATCGGCTACTTGGGCAACTACCCCTAAGTCATGAGTGATTAAAATAATCGAGACACCTGTTTTTTTCTGTATATCACGGAATAACTCCAAAATTTGTGCTTGTATGGTTACATCCAAAGCAGTAGTCGGTTCATCTGCAATTAACACATCAGGACTGCACACGAGCGCCATCGCAATTACAATCCGCTGGCGCATCCCGCCGCTAAACTGATGAGGATACTGTTTTAACCGTGCTTCAGGGCTCGGAATTCCAACAAGCTGGAGCATTTCAACCGCGGCTTTTTTGGCCTCTGCCCTTGATATCTTTTCATGCTCCATGATTCCTTCCATGATTTGCTCACCAATGGTAAGTGTTGGATTTAAAGCAGTCATTGGATCTTGAAAAATCATGGATATATTAGCACCTCGAATTTTCCGCAGTTCAGGTTCTTTTAACTTGATTAAATCTATATTATTAAAAAGAATTTCTCCACCTGTGATTCTCCCTGGAGGTTCAGGAATCAATCTCATGATGCTTTGGGAGGTTACACTTTTCCCACAGCCAGATTCACCGACAATCGCTAGCGTTTCCCCTTTATGTAAATCAAAACTGACCCCGCGAACTGCCTGGACCTCACCGCCGTACGTGGAAAAGGACACTCGAAGGTCTTTAACCTGAAGAATTTTTTCCATGATGCTACCTCCTTAGTTTTGGATCAAGAGCATCCTGGAGCCCATCACCCAAAACATTAAATGCAAACATAGTTAATGAGATAAAAAGGGTTGGAAAGAACAACCGCCACCAGTAACCTGATAGAATCGTAGACAATCCATCATTGGCCATGACTCCCCAGCTTGCATGCGGCGCTTGGATTCCAAGACCGATAAAGCTTAAAAAAGCTTCTGCGAAAATGGCTGATGGAATTGTAAGGGTCATTTGGACAATGATTGGTCCCATGGTATTTGGCAAAAGATTTTTGCGAATAATCCTCCCTGTTTTCGTTCCAAACGTTTTGGACGCCAATACAAATTCATAGTTTTTTATTTGCAAGACTTGTCCTCGGACAATTCTCGCCATACCAACCCATCCGGTTATCGACAGCGCTAGGATGATCGTTGTTAACCCTGGTCCAATCACTACCATGACTAAAATAACAACAAGTAAATATGGAAGACCATACAATATCTCCACAAACCTCATCATCAGATTATCAGTCTTTCCGCCTTTGTAACCAGCGATCCCTCCATAAACAACTCCAATAATAAAGTCAATAAGTGCGGCAACTAAACCAACAAATAGAGAAATACGGGCACCGTAAGCTGTTCGTGTAAATACATCTCTTCCTAAATCATCTGTCCCAAACCAATATTCACTTGATGGCGGCAGATTTTGAGAGGTTAACTTTTGTGTTTCAACCGAGTGTGGTGAAATAATGGGACCAAAAATGGCGAATATCGCCAGCAATATCAAGAAAGCCATCCCAGCCATTGCCAGTTTATTTTTTAAAAGCCGGTACCACGAATCTTTCCAATACGACAAGCTAGGTCTTACAACAGCTTCTGCTTCTGATTGATTTTGTACCTTAGGGACAAACCATTCATCAGGAATATCAGGCGAAATATTCCGTTCTTCCTGTTTACGCAGTTCCAATTACTTCGCCTCCTTTTTGTGGAGCTTAATTCTAGGGTCTAATACTCCGTATGCGAGATCGACTAAAAAAAGCATGAGAATTAAAATCGCACTATAAAAAATGGTGGTCCCCATTATGACGGGAAAATCACGGTTATTGATACTATCAACAAAATATTTTCCCATTCCCGGAATCGCAAAGATTTTCTCAATGACAAACGTCCCAGTTAAAATACTTGCTGCTAATGAACCTAGGACAGTTACAACTGGAAGAAGAGCATTTCTTAACGCATGTTTAAAAACAATTTTAACCGGTGATAATCCTTTGGCTTTCGCAGTCCTTATATAATCCTGTGTTAGAACCTCTAGCATACTTGAACGGGTTAACCTCGCTATAATCGCCATTGGGCCAGTTGCCAAAGCTAGAATTGGCAGAACCATATGTTTCGGGCTTGACCAGGTGGCTACAGGAAAAATCGGAAAATTAACCGCCAATTGTTCGATTAAAAATGTTGCCATTACAAAGTTTGGTATTGATATCCCTAGGACAGCAATACTCATCGAAAGATAATCGACCACTCCATTATGACGCAGTGCGGCAATAATCCCGAGTGTCATTCCAGAAAGAACCGCAAGGATAAGAGTATAAAATCCAAGTTCAAAACTAACCGGAAATCCTCTTCCCAGCATTTCATTGACAGTCTGTGATGATTTTTTGATCGATGGGCCAAGGTCTAGGTGAAGTAGAGCAGATAAGTAGTTTCCATATTGGACTATGAGAGGTTCGTCTAGATGATAATAAGCTTCGAGGTTTTTTTGAATGGCTTCATTGGTTGTTCTTTCTTCATTAAAAGGTGAGCCAGGAACTGAATGCATTAAGAAGAATGTACCGGTTATGATGAGCCAAAGAGTTATAATCATGGCTATAAATCGTTTGATAAAATATGTATTCATGCTTTGTCCTTTCTTAACAGAATGTAGTTCTCATCGCTAATTCAGTCATGACAAGCATTGCTTGATACGCTTCCAAAATATTTTTGGCCTTAAAACGAACAATAGTTGTTCCAGGTACGATTTCTGTGCCTGGCATTAAGTTGGCCCACTCTGCTTGTCCATAGTTAGCAAATTCGATTCCAAGCATTGGTGAGTCAGGAGGCGTAAGCGGCTTTACAGTATCTTTATTTCTTAATGCGTAAGCTGTCTTTTCGCGGAGAAGTTGTCCTGCCTTTACAGGTGTTAAGGACTTTGCAGCAGAGCGAGAAATCGACTCTTTTACGATAGCGGTTGTAACATTGGGAATAAGCTTTTCGGCCTCCATTGCTGCACCATCATCACCAGCTACCATTAACACCGGTACATCAAAATATCCAGCAACATAGGCATTAAACCCTAATTCTCCAACGGCGACATCATTAATGTACATATTCCGGACTCCAAAAATCATTGAATGAGACATTACTCCTTTTAAAGAGGCACGGGCATGATAGCCAACAAAGATGGCTCCATCAAAAGAGTCATCCAAGCCTTGAACCATTGAAAAAGGCTTCACGTCACCGGTAATAAGTTGTGTTTCAGGATGCAGTCTTTCGATTAACAGGTTATTCATTTTTGAATGGCTGTCGTTTACAATTACCTTCTGCCATTTTTGCTCAAAAGCAGTCGTTACAACATGGTTCGCCTCATCTGTCATAATGATTCGGCTTCGTTCATAATTATGCTTGTTGGAATCGACATGGGTATGGTCAACAAGACCTGTTATTCCTTCCATATCTACAGATACATATAACTTCATTTTAAGCCTCCTAATCTTAAATACATAATTTTCTTAAAATTATAAATTATTATTCTATTTTTTACAAACTATTTTTAAAATATTATTTCAAAATGGTTCTTTCACAAGAAAACTATCATAATCTAGGTGCACATTGCAGGGCTTGAAATAAAATAGGAATCAAATATGATTAATTTGAAACTTTATCATCACTTACCTCGTAGTGTTATAGTAAGTGAAAGAATTGAAAGTTAGTTCCTTTTTCTACATAATTAGATTTATAAATGAATATAGGAATACTAAACATGATAAGGAGTTGAACGAATTGGGAGTTACACTTAGTAAAGGTCAAAAGGTTGATTTAACAAAATCACATCCTGGTTTAAAGAATGTTGTCGTTGGTTTAGGATGGGATATTAGTCATAATGGTTCTAACTTTGATTTAGATGCCTCCACATTTTTATTAGGGCAATCTGGTAAGGTTCAAAGTGATCAGGATTTTATTTTTTATAATAATCCCACTGGCGGAAATGGCTCGATTAATTACAGTGGTGATAACAGAAACGGTGCAGGAGAACGGGATGATGAACAAATCCGAATTGATTTACAAAGAGTTCCTAGCCATATTCATCGAATTGCTTTCACCATTACGATTCATGACGCTCAAGTAAAGCAGCAAAATTTTGGACAAATCTCTAATTCATACGTGCGAATCTTTAATGAACAAACAAATGAGGAACTTCTTCGTTTTAACCTTGGAAGAGATTTTACTGTTGAAACTGCCATTGTTGCGGCTGAACTGTACCGTCATAATGGAGAATGGAAGTTTAATGCAATAGCAAGCGGTTTTCAAGGGGGACTTGCTGCTTTATGCCGCAATTTTGGTGTATCAGTAGATGACGCACCTGCACCTGCACAGGTACCGCCTGTTCAACAAAATCTTTTTAATAACAACAGCCAAAACCAATCTAATAACAATCAAAATCAGTTCAACAACCAGAATAGTTATACCAATCAAAATTCATTCAATCCAAATCAGAACACTGCCAATCCATATCAGCAAAACCAAAATCAACAACCACGGATTCATTTACAGCCGGAATCATCTTATTCACAGCCTGCTTTTGGGTATCCAACACAAACATCACCTACCCATGCAAATCATACATACGGAGATGATATCCATTGTCCGCGCTGTAACTCATCAAATGTCCGAACAGGGCAAAAGGGATTTGGTTTGGGGAAAGCAGCGATTGGCGGGTTGATTCTTGGTCCAGTAGGATTGCTTGGCGGATTTATTGGGAAAAATCAATTGAAATTCACTTGTAACAGCTGTGGAAACAATTGGTCCCCAAATCAAACGGATATTACGGAGTGGGCAAATCAGTCAAAAAGAAAAGCTCAGGAATTATTTAACCGATATAAGAGTCAGGAAGTTTTAGAAGCAGTCGTTGCTGCCTGTGCATTGGTTTCAATGGCAGATGGATATTTAGATGCTTCGGAAAGACAAAAAATGATTGAATTTGTTAATTCCAGCGAGGAGCTACGCGTCTTTGACAGTAACAAAGTAATTCAGAGATTTAATTACTTTGTTTCCCGTATTGAAGCTGATCGGATGATTGGACGGGCTGAGGCTTTCCGTGCACTTGGAAAAATCAGATCTAAACCTGAAATCGCCAGATTAGTTGCTCGTTACTGTATAGCGATAGGATATGCAGATGGAAACTTTGACCATAATGAAATGCAAATGGTCAGTGATATTTGCCGCGAGCTCGGTCTAAATCCTGGAGAGTTCCTTTCATAATAAGAAAACCTCAATCCGTTATGTTGGATTGAGGTTTTTATTTGATTTATTTTTGCCAGACTCGTTTATTTTCAACTCTTTTTGTTAGACCCTTTGAATCTAATCTTTCTAAAAATGGAATCATATATTTCCGTGAAAGATCTAAAATTTCTTTCGCAGCACCCACTTCGAATTCTGTTTGTGTACCGTTTCTTAATTTTTCAACTGCTTCATTAAAGACTTCTCCATGATAAGCAAACTGCTCATCCAAATGGACAACTAAGGATTGGTCCTCCAGATAACGTCGTAAATCTGCTTCTAGAGATTCAGGAATGCCTGAATCTGCAAAGTAATCTTTATAATAACGAACTTTTAGTCGGTCCTTCTTTAATTCATTTAGCATGTTTTCTGCTCGCTTTTGCCAGCTTTTTGGTACATGCGGGACAAAGATGGACAATGAAACAAACTGCTCTTTTCGTTTAAATACGCCATTAGAAATTCCATTCTCAACCACAAAATAAAGCAGCTGCTTTGGGTACCTTTTTAACATCGATTGCAGCAGTTCTGCCTTATTAAGACCAGGTTTCATTGAATGTGTTTGATGAAACTCCTGCAAGCGGTCATAGATGTCTTCTTCAATGGAGTTGATTACCATTTTGAGTGTATACTCTTTACTATTGTATAGTACAAAATCATCATCTTTTAATAACTCATTTAAGGTTTCCTCATCAAAACCCGTACGTTTAATCAGCTCACCTAGTGTTAAGCTTTTTGCTTCAAAAACAGCGGCAGTAATCCGTTCCTTAGGAGTACCCACTTTTTTCTTTTCTAGTTCTTCAATTGTTTGATTTCCAAACCGATACTTATTCCCTCGCGGATCAATAACCCAGCCGCCGCCAATCGTTTCTTGCGGGCTTGGACGACGTAAAATAAACCGATCCCCTCGTTTAGTAAGGATTTCTTCCTCTAATCGAAGCTGACATAATATTTCACCGTTCTCCTCTTTAATCTCATTCCGGTCAAAAAAGACAATCCGCCCCATTACTTCTGTAGTTCCAATATGGAGCTTAATCGGCATCCTTTGTTTCACCATATGCTCGAGATCTTCTACCACCCTTATCGCTACATCCACAGTTTTCGTTACAATAAAATGCTCTGAGGATACTAAAACATCTCCACGTTCTAAATCTTCTTTTGAGACACCTGAAAGGTTAATCGCCGTACGCTGTCCGGCATAAGCTTTTTGTGCCTGCTTGTGATGAACCTGAATCTGCCTTGCTTTTACCTCAAGTCCCTGAGGCATAAGCTTGAGAGTTTGTCCTTCTTCCACCGTACCCTCATAAACCGTACCGCGAACTACTGTGCCCTGACCTTTTACTGTAAATACCTGGTCAATGGGCAGACGGAAAGCACCCTTTGCATCTCTCATTTCTTGCTCTTTAAGTGTTCTGATGATTACATTCTTTAATTCCTCTATCCCCTTTTTTGAAAGAGAGTCTACTAAAACAAAGGGGGCATCCCCAAAAACACTTCCTGTTAGTTCTTCTAAAATATCATCTTTTACGAGCTCAATAAATTCTTCTTCGACCCGGTCAATTTTCGTAATCGCAACCAGTCCGTTTTTCACTCCTAAAAATTTTAGAATATCCAGGTGTTCTCTCGTTTGCGGCATGACTCCTTCGTCTGCTGCAACCACTAGAACAACAAGGTCTATTCCAGCTACTCCAGCAATCATTTGCCGAATAAAGCGCTCATGTCCTGGAACATCAATAACTGAAATTTGTATTTCTGAATCCTCATATAATGGAGCAAATCCAAGTTCAATCGAGATCTGCCGTTCTTTTTCTTCTTTTAATCGGTCCGTATCGACATTCGTCAATGCTTTCGTTAATGATGTTTTACCATGATCTATATGTCCGGCCATGCCAATTGTAAAATATCGTTTTTCCAAAGTTGCCACCTGCTTCTTTCGGTCTTCTCTATTACTTTATCCTTAAAAAACATAATGTTCAAGGGAACATTTTTAGACCGATAAATAGGCTCCAATCGCACCGCAATATTCTCCCTTTTCTAAAAAAACGGTCCTTAACCCTAACATATTTAAGTAGGTTTCTATACCATGTTTTAATGATGGATTCCCAATAATGGCCGTTCCGATGATAACCACACTTTTTACTTGATGTATGGCTGCGGCCTGTGAGGTTAACAACACAATAGTTTCAGCAATCATATTAGAAAGTGAAGCTAGTCTATCTGCTTCCTTATGGGTATGTCTTTTACCCTTTGCAAAGTTTGCAGCTGTTAAATCCCCTTGGATGGGGCTGTCTGCTGTTTCGTAAATATCGCTAACCAGCATATCCACGTTTCCCTTATTTCCTTCTTCAGCGAGAACGGTAAGCAGTTGATAATCCTTTACTTTTGTCAATAACGATCCCAGACCCGTGAAGGTACCCCCGCCCATTCCGCTGCCAAGAATTCTATCTGCTTGATTACCATTCACCAAATGCCAGGATGTTCCCGTGCCAATATTAACGACCAAGTAGGATTCTTCAATAGTCTTATTTTCTTTAGCCAGCAAGAACCGCGCTCCATCACATGTAGCTTGAAACTCTGGAATGACGGTACTGTCTGGATAATAATTATTTTGTATTGCATGTGCTTTACCGCCTGTAATGGAAACTTTTAAAGTGGGAGCTACCATTTTCAGCCATGATATGGCGGAATCCAGCTTGTTTATAGAAAATTTCTTAAAATGCATTCTCCCATTTTCCTGATAAACGATTTTAATTAATGAACCACCAGCATCGATTCCTGCTGTAATCTGCTGCATTGCTCCCACTCCTTCAAAAGAACTGATTTTATTACTTATTTGACAATTATCCCTATTTATCCTGCTTTTTCATTTCACGAATCCTCCACAATCAACCCGTTCAAGGCTGCTATTTATGTGCTATGGTGTAGACAAGAATCCAATTATAAAAAGGAAGATTTCAAATGAAAAGAATTGCTTTGCCAATGGTTTTAGGCCTGACCCTATTGGTCGGATGTCAAAACAGTGATCCTAAAGAGGAAACTAAGCCTTCATCAGAACAGAAGCAGCAGAAGAGTGTAATAAAAACGGAACCAAATGCAACTTTCCCCTACCCTAATCTATTATCAGAAAACGAACAATCCTATTCCCTATTAGTCGTTGGGGATAATGATAATCCGATTGAAAAAAATAAAAAGATTATTGGAAAAGTGAATGATATATTGAGTCTGCCTGAACTAAAAATGGCTCAGACTGCATATCCTGAACTTAACATTAAGACGGAACCAGCTTATATTCTCTTTGACCATGCCGGGATAATCCATCAATCAAAGGATCTAAAAGAATTGACAACTTACCTAGAACAAAAATAAAAACCAGAATTTTTGAAGAGACCCAAATAAGTGAGACAAGGAAAAAACACCCCCTGAGTCGTATTATTACAATATGATTCTTAGGAGGGTGTTTTTGTATGGGAACAAAAAGTTATTATCCAGAAGAAGTAAAATGGAAAGTAATTGAGATGAAGAAAGAAGGTATAAGCAATGACGAAATTATGAAGCAGCTAGGCATAAAAAATAGAACTCAAATAAAGACATGGATGAATTGGTACAGAACTGGTCAAACCTACCGGTTTTCTCAACAAGTGGGGAAGCAATATTCCTACAGTAAGGGGACGGGAGATTTAAGTGAAGTAGAGCAGTTGAAACTAAAGAATAAGCATTTAGAAACTCAATTAGAAATATTAAAAAAGTACCAGGAAATCGAAAGGAGTTGGAGCCGAAAGTCGTTGTAGAAGTAGTAGAAAGCTTATCATCCAAATATACAGTAACTGATATCTTAAGTGTATTAGGGGTCCCTAAAGCAACCTATTATCGGTGGAAAAAGAAATATAAAGTTATTGAGTTAACACCTTTAGAGGAGCTTGTAATAAAGATTTGTGAGGAAAACTTTTATCATTATGGCCACCGAAAGGTAAAAAGCATATTAAAAAGAAAGCATGGAATAAATGTTAACCGCAAAACAGTTCAAAAAATAATGCAGAAATTCCAGATCCAGTGTCAAGTTAAAATGAAAAGGCAGAAGTACATTAATGGTGAAAGTAATATTGTTGTACCTAATATTCTTAATCGTAACTTTAAGGCAAGTCATCCAAATGAGAAATGGGTAACAGATATTACATACCTACCTTATGGATCGACTATGTTGTATTTATCGACGATTATAGACTTATATAACAACGAAATAGTGGCTTATAATATTGGAACGAGTCAAGATATAAAACTAGTATTAGATACATTAAGGGCAGCAGTAGAATTACGTAAGCCAGAAGGGTTGCTTTTACATAGTGACCAGGGATCTGTCTATACGTCATATGCATATCAGAATATGGCCAAAGAAAAAGGCATTACCACAAGCATGTCCCGAAAAGGAAACTGTCATGATAATGCCGTCATAGAATCCTTTCACTCCTCGCTAAAGTCGGAAGGATTCAACGCTCAACGCAGAGCATCTATGTCCAATTCTAAAGTAGTACAAATTGTAAATCAATACATGTATCGATATAATCATATACGAATTCAGGCAAAACTAAACTACCTGTCCCCACTAGATTATCGGGGACAAGCAGCATAGGTGTTTTATCTAAGTCTCATTTTAACGGGTCAGTTCATTTTATCTGGTTTTTTTTAACGCTTTAATTCGACTATACGGTAATATAAAACTAGTAAGGTTTGACTGATAAGATAAAAACTTGGAGAATAAACGATTTGATAGCCATTTTTATAATGAAAAATCCCCAGCTTATGATTGATCCATTCAAAGCAAAAGGATGTTATTGACGTTATAGTGATAAAAAGTACAATGTGTTTATCATCTATACAAAACTTATTATAAAAATAAAGAAAAAAATAGCCATATGGCGGGTAAAGGAGATAAACAACAAGGTCCATTCCTGTATATTTAGGACCATCCATAATATCATAAAAATTAAATGGATTTACCCCGATAGAATTATCCATAATACTTGGAATGGTTAGACAATAAATAAAGATAAGAACGGTAAATTGTTTAGAGAATATTTTTGGAAGGCGAAAAAAAACACACCATGTGATGATTATCAGACCTAGAAGCCAATAATCATTAGTACCAAAACCTGACTCAGTCCACGACATTGTTTTCACCCCCTGAACTTGAATCAAGTCCTCTAAACCATTTCAATGTAACTAATAGTCCGCACAAAAGGAATGAAAGGTATAGAAAGGTATAGAAATGATTCCATTGCTTAAAGGAGTATAATCCTTGGAATACGTTAATAAAATCAACTGAAAGAATTATCAAGCTGAAAAAGATAAAATAAAGTATTTTTTTATTCCAAGGGTTTCGTTTAATCAGAAAGGTAAAGCAGGTCAGCAATAATGGAACAAATACATTTTTATAAATAAGTACTCCGATAAATAACTCAGTATCCGTCGTAGTTTTCATCCACTTAAATGTATCAAACAATCCTACATAGGTATGAGTATTAATAAGACAGCTTAGTAAAATAAGAAGAGTGACCTCATTTAAAGAGGCATGCTGGTGAATTTTATTAAATATAAATAGCCCGATGAGCAACCAGCTTATGAAAATATAAAAGGTTACAATCATGAATATTTCTCTCCTACTTTACAGCAGCCCTTTATGACTGTGAAAAATTTACAATATGTTGACGACTACTATTATTTACAGTTATCATAAATACTATTAAATTTAGGAGGCTTTATCATGTCTGCATTCGTTTTTATGGCTCTGTATCGTCCAAAGCCTGGATTAGAGAATAAATTAAGAGAAATTCTTAAATTACATATACCCGTCCTTCGAGAAGAAGGTTTGCTAACAGATCGAGAATTATTAACACTTCAAGCCGAGGATGGGACAATCATTGAAATAGCAGAATGGAAGTCTAGCGAGGCAATTGATAAGGCTCATCAATCTGAAAAAGTAATGGCAGTTTGGGACCAAATTGCTGCTGCTGCTGAACTAACAAATCTGTCATCTCTTGCAGAAGCTCAATATCCTTTCCCCAATTTCAAGGCTATTTAGATCGAAACACAAAATAAGTGCCTATCTCTTTTTTTCCTAGAGATAGGCACTCTGTATATAAGCTACTTAATAACAAACTCAGTTCGGCTGTAGCCTTCCTTTGTCTTTTTCACTTCTAAGATGGCAGGAATGGCATTTTTCAATTCTTGGACGTGCGAGATGACACCAATCATCCGGCCGGATTCTTGCAGGTCAATTAAGGTGTCGATTGCTTTATTCAATGATTCTTCATCTAAAGAACCAAATCCTTCATCGATAAACATAGTGTCAATAGAAACTCCACCCTGGAAGCTCTGAATGACATCAGCCATTCCAAGTGCGAGGCACAATGAAGCATTGAACTTTTCACCACCTGACAAGGTCTTTACATCACGTGTTTGACCTGTGTACGCATCAAAAACATCCAGCCCAAGACCGCTTTGTCTGCCGCGCGCTTCTTGACGTTCACTTCGTTCTAAAATAAATTGGCCGTTTGACAATCGTTTTAATCGCTCGTTTGCAGCAATAATAATTTCCTCTAAATATTCAATCTGCAAGTAACGTTCAAATGATATTTTACTGCCATTTTGACCTCTAACCACATCATATAAATCAGTGATCATATTCATTTTCTCTTCCAAAATGGCTGTCGTCTCAACGGCATTTATGATTTTTTTTCTTAAGTCTAATGCCTTCAATTGGTTTCCTTCAGAATCACTTAATGCTTTTAGAGCAAAATCACGTTCATTCTTCTTATTCGTTAATTCAGTCGTCATCCCATCTAAATCTGCCTTTGTTTTGTCTTTTAATTCCTCTTTAAGTTCGATAATTTGCAGTTTAAGTGTTTCTATACTTTTGTTAAATTCATCGATTGATTCTTTTAATAGCTTTCGAGCTGAATCCGTCATTTTGGCCCTTAAATAGTCTTCTTCTGAGACAAATTGGGCATTTTGACATTCAGTCCTGAATTGGGTTTCTGAGCGTTCCTTTTTCCCCGTACTTTCTTGCAGCTGCGAATGGGCACTAGAATAATAAGTAGAAGCTTTTGTCTCTGCTTCCTTCGTATTCTGCAGCTGTTTTTGGGCAGTATCCCAATCTCGCTCAAGCTTTTCTTTTCGATTTTGTGCTTCCGTAATTTTCCCTTTTAAGGCAGCTAAATTCCGGATTTCCTCTGGGATACGACCAACCTTTTCGTGATATATGGCTTTTTCCCTAACAAATACATTTACCTGTTCCTGATGAACAGAAGAGAGTTGTTCTCTTTTTGTCTCTATTTGCTTTAGCTCATTTTCCGTTGTCTCAAGTGACGTCTTTAAAGAAGTTAGCTTTTCCTTTTCGGCAGCTAAACCTTCCACTTCTTTCCTAAGTTCCTGTCCTTCTATTACGATTCGATCATAAATAGATTGCGCATCCTCGACCTTATATCCTTTGGCAGTTACTTCTTTGGCTTTTGCTTCAAGATGTTCTTTATTCGTTTTTAATCTTGCAGCAGCATCGCGATACAAATTGTTAGAATGGTCATATTCCTTTTTTAAGGCTTCAAGCGCTTCCTTAGTAGGAACAGTGTCTTGTCCATCCGCTTTATGAGGATGCTCAGGGCTGCCACAGACCGGGCATGGTTTTCCATCATGCAAATGCATAGCAAGAATGCTCGCTTGCCCGCTAATCCATGATTCTTCTAGCCTTTCGTATCGTACTTTCATTGATAGGTAATCCTTGTGGGTTACACTGTAGTCCTGTTGAAGTTTCATTTGACTTTGATAGTATTTAAGATATTCTTTGATGACACCTGCCTGTTCTCTCAGTTCAAGTAAAGCTTCCTGTTTCGCCGGTAATTCATCAATTATCTTCTCTATATGTTTGATATCGGTAGATAGCCTTTCTTTTTCACTGTTTTTGGAAGTTATCATAAGGCTATAAGCCTCAAGGTCCTTAGCCAGCTTTTGTACACCTTGATCTATTTTTAAAAGCTCTGACTTTCTGCTATCAATCTCTTGTACAGTTGGTAGGTATTCATTTAAGCGGTCAACGGTGCGAACACTTTCCTCCCGCTCCCCTTTACGCTGCTCTTCTATAACGTAATTGTTTTGTGCCTTCTCACGTTGTACCATAGCTCTTTCTAAAGCTGATTTTGCCTCATCCAGTGCTTGTTTTTTTGCCTTTTCATCCGTACGCCATTCATTAACCTGATTTTCGTAGGCTATAATTTTACTAGCTCTTTCTGCCTTTTCAAATTGAACTTCTTTTTCCTTAAAACTTGGAACAAGGTATGAGGCGTTTTGAAGCTTTGCTTCTTTTTCTTCAAGTTCGAAGAACCGTTCATTTAACGTTTTTGACTGATGATATTCTTCGAGTTTTTGATTATATAGTGTTTCTGCTTCCTCTGCCACTTTCTTATTTCCCATCATTTCCGCTAGGTAGAACTCTGTTTCCTCGTCTAAGCCTTCGATAATTTGATTGGTATTATAGTGGTTTTGTGAAAGCACCTCAGATAGCTTTGACTCCTCCCGAATGGGGAGTGTGGCTTGGATATCTTTTATATAGCGCTCAATCATGGAAGCTTCTCTTTTATACTCTTCATCGGCCGCTTTTTTTCGGTCTCGGAGACGTTCGCTAATCCATTTGTAAGGCTCTGTTTTAAAAATTTTACGCAGAATTTCTTCTTTATTTTCCGTTTGCGAAGTCAATAGCTTTCGAAACTCCCCTTGTGGAAGCATCACAATTTGGCTAAATTGATCCTGTGTCAAACCAACAATCTCTTCTACTTTTTTATTAATCTCTGAAACGATTTGTCGGTCCACACATGGAATTTCACCATCCTTGGTCTTTTTATAAAACTCATACTGCTCTCCTGTAGCCCCTTTATTGCCCTTTTTCACATGCGGCAGTTGTCTTCGGATCCGATACTGCTTATCGTGAAGTTCAAACTCCAACTCGACGGATGTATGAACTTCGTCCGAGGCAAAATCACTGCGCATCATCTTCGAATCACTGCGGTCCTCCCCGCTTGCAGAGCCGTAGAGAGCAAAACAAATCGCATCAAAAATAGTCGTCTTACCGGCACCTGTATTACCTGAAACTACAAATAATCTATTATCTTTAAGCTCAGTAAAATCAATTACTTCGCAATCTCTGTATGGTCCAAAAGCCGTTATCGTTATTTTTAAAGGTCTCAAGATATACTCTCCCTACTCATTTTGTTTTGTTGTGATTGTAACCATTTCCTTTGGAAGATTAGCAGGCTGTTCACTGTCCTTCTGTAGAAGCTCTTGAAGGACTTCCAAAAATATTGCTTCTCTTTCCTCTGTAAGAGCGTTGCCTTTTACTTCCTGGTAAAAGGCTTTAAATAGGGATAAATCGTCCATTTTCGTTCTAGCCACTTTTTCTGTCGCTGCACCATCAGTAACAATTGGGGTTTGGATGACACGCTCGACATGCATAGCATTGGGATAAACGGAACGAACCTTCTCCATTGGCATAAGAATTGGCGTTTCATCCAGTAACCGCACAAATACGTAATCTTCATTTTTTGAATGCTTTAAAAGCTCGTCCATTTTTGCTTCAATGGTTCTCATATCACGAGGAGCCTTCAACAACCTTTTTTCTAACTTAACCTGACCAGTACCATCCATTTCCACAACAAAGAACCCTTTCTTGTGTTTTTCCTCAGATATGGAATACTTAAGTGGCGATCCAGAATAATTAATAGCCTCATTCAGTACAAAATGGGCTTGATGCAAATGCCCTAGTGCTGTGTAGTGGAACTTGTCAAAGTGGACAGCACTAACATGCTCCGCTCCGCCAATCGAAAGGGGTCGTTCTGAGTCGCTTGTATTGTCCTCTTTTTCTCCCGTTGGCGTTACAAACGCATGCCCAACAAAAACATGGCGGGCATTTCCATCCATTTTCGCAGTGATTTCTTGGGTGACTTTTCTCATTGCATCATTATGTGTCTTGACTTGCTCATCTTGAAACACATAGCGAATAACACTTGGATCTGCATAAGGAATCAAATGAAAATGCACCTCACCATATTCATCCCGAAGCACAACCGGTTCTAGTTCCCTTAAAACCTGACCCACCATATGATACCCATTAGACTTCATCATCTTGCTGCCAAAGTGAAGACGGCTTGGACTATCATGGTTGCCCGCAATCGCTAATACAGGCGTATTTAATTTCAAAACAATGGTTTCCAGCACTTCGTCTAATAAATTCACAGCCTCTGTTGGGGGAACTCCGCGATCGTACAGATCCCCAGCAATGATAACAGCATCTGGCTTTTCTTCTTCAATGGCTTTGACAAACTCATTAAGAACATGTCGTTGATCTTCCGTCATATACACATTTTGAACCAACTTTCCTAAATGCCAGTCCGCCGTATGGAAAAACTTCATTGAACTTGTCCCCTTTATAGTAAAAGTTTTATAAACTCATATTTTTCATTACTACTATTATAGCAAAATACCAACTTAAATGAGGCTGGTAAACAAAGCAATTACAGGTAATACTGGATAAAGCTTTTTATAGTAATATACAAAAAACAGCCCGACACATTGGCCGGGCTGTTAAATAATTGATTTTAGAATTTACTTTTTAGTAACGTTTGCAGCTTGTGGTCCACGAGCACCTTCAACAACTTCGAAAGATACTTCTTGACCTTCTTCTAAAGTTTTGAAACCTTCAGTTTGGATAGCGGAATAGTGAACAAATACGTCGTTTCCGTCTTCAGCTTCGATAAATCCGAAACCTTTTTCAGAGTTAAACCATTTTACTTTACCGTTTTTCATGTAAAAAAATCCTCCTATTGGCTAGACAAGCCATGTGTAAATTTAACCAAATTACAACGTGATAGCTTTACTTTCACTTTCTTATCCAAACTTCAGTTAAAACTTGAACAAGCTTTGTAACATAAATCTAATCTCGTGCAACGGCTGTCTAAAATTTAACATTTTTTAGCTGTACTGTCAATAAAGTACCTATAGACAAAAGCCTACAAAATTCGAGATTAATAGGGCATTTTACTGCTTATTTTTGGGTTTGATGACGGCTCATCTCCGTTACCATTTCCTGATTGCGGTCTATTTTACCCAGCTTACATTTGATATCTTTTATGACATCTTTAATTAGTAATTCGAGGCCGATATAGGTAAGAGAAGGGATATTCGCAAATAGCTTTTTGACTTCCCATTTTAGTTCATTTTCACCGCAAATACTATGTCGATTAACCTGCTCTACTTCCTTTTTTATAATGGCTAGCTCTTTTTGTTTCTCATCAGCGCTCAGGAGCTCTAGAGCATCTAGTCTGCTTAAAAACTCTACTGACTTCTCAATTTTAAACCTAACTTCATCATAAACATCTTTGGCGATAATATGATTCCTGTATTTAAATTCATTTAACTTTAATGCA
Organism: Neobacillus niacini; assembly: GCF_019749295.1. Lineage (GTDB taxonomy): Bacteria > Bacillota > Bacilli > Bacillales > Cytobacillaceae > Neobacillus > Neobacillus niacini_D. The sequence continues at coordinate 267,696 of NZ_JACWFG010000011.1, read as the reverse complement.
GAGTCATACGTAGCTTTAACAATCTCCTCTCTTGTCATGCTATTGGTTTCATAACTCAGCATGTTTTTCCAAGATGGCTGTTTCATCGCTTCACGGAAGTCCTCGAGTTTATTGCAGAATTTCTTATATCCATATTTCTCTGGATTTTCAAACGCTGGACTGCCGGGATCAAGGAATGGCGAAAGCGGTGCAACAAAGTACGAAATATTCGAAGCCTCACCGCATTCCTTGTGAATGTTTTCACAAAAATCAACATTCCTCATCGCACTTTCATACGTTTGATTAGGTATACCCGTCATAAAAAACAAATCAATTTTCGTACACCCGTGCATCAATGCAAATTGGAGCATTTCAATTACCTTCGCATTGGTACATGGAAGCTTCCCGTTATATTTGCGTATATCTTCATCCGCTGATTCGAGGGTCAGCTCGATACTGTATTTTGGAATTGCTTTATTCAATCTTTCAAAAAAATTTTTATCAGCATAATTAAACAATTCAAAGACAAGCTCATTCTTTAGCTTCATCTTTGACAAGCCATCTAGGAATTCATCCACATATTCCTTACCGCCCTGTCTAATATCGTTCAATAGAAAAATAGGTGCTCTTGTAAAACGTTGTATTAAAGCAATATCCTCTAACATTTTCTTCGGAGACCGCATAACAAGCTTCTTCCTATTACAGTTTAGCTCGTACGCATCTCTAGAACCACCGCAGATTAAACAATTATAATTACACCCTTTTGATGTTAATATTGCTGTGTTTGGATAGCGCAGCCAGCCCTTATAGGGCAGCGGATCTAATAGATTAAAATATTTAAAGACCGAACCAATGATGTACCGATATCCTGGTAAATTAAACTCATCGAGGCTGTCTGGTACATAGGTAATTTCGTTATAAAAATACTGATTATTACGCTTCCAGGTCAGATTAGGAATATCTGCAAAGCCGGATGCATCTCTTTTCTCTAACTTATTCAGCAGCATGAGAATCAATTTCTCCGTCGTATCACCGCGAACAACAAAGTCTATACAAGGATACTCGATTAATTCTTTGTGAAAATAAGTGCTCGATAATCCGCCAAACATGACTGGAGTATCCGGGTGATATTTCTTAACTATTTTAGCTAACTCCACACTTCCATGTGCATGCGGGAGCCAATGAAGGTCAATTCCAAATGCCTTTGCTTTGATATTCTTGATTTTTTTCTCAACATCAAAATTTGGATTTAAAAGCATTCGATTCGCAATATTAATAATCTTCACTTTTAACCCAAATCTTTCAAGATAATCCCCGATACTAGTCAATCCTACTGGGTACATTTCAAAAACTGGAGATGATGGAACCACATCACTGATTGGACCGGTAAATAGCATTTCTTTTCTGAAATCATAGACTGTTGGCGGATGCAGCAGTACCAAGTCGTAAATCATTTGATCACTTCCCAAATTTCAAGTATTTGTTTACACCTCTATAGTAATATAGAAATCAAGGAAAAAGATGGTACAAATATTACAATTAATTGATTTTTATAAAAACAATATCTCCCCTAGGTTAAACATAAAAATAGCCGAAGAAAATTATTTCTTCGGCATGGTTACGACTTCTTCATCTTCGTCTCTAAACTTATCTAATATCGTAATCGTATCTACAAGATGATTATTAAAGATCTGACGAGCTACAGCTAAAAGTTCAACAATCATTGGATCTTTTAGAGTATAAATAACTTTATTCCCTTCTTTGGTACCAGAGACAATATTCTTCGCTCTTAATACCGTTAACTGCTGTGAAACAGCTGATCCTTCACTGCCAACTAGGGTTTGAATTTCATTTACATTCTTATCCCCTTCTGCTAGCAGCTCCAAAATGCGGATTCTCAAAGGGTGCGCAAGTGCTTTGAAAAATTCCGCTTTAAATTGCTGCATTTCAAGATTCAATTCTTTCACGTCCTTAATCAATCTAGTAAGTAGCCGAGAGCTTCTGGTTGCTGCTTTCCTTTACTTCTGAAGCTGAAGTCGAAAGCTTCTTACACTCCTTAAATGCGAAGTGTTTACAGCCAAAACATTTATTGCGATCTAGTTCAGATAAAGCAAACTGAATAGCTTCACCAGTGTGTTCAAAGAAATGCTCTTGACCAATCACATCATATAAACCCGTACTGATCAAAACATTTTTTGGCTGTTCGTTAATTCCCGATATAATTACTATACCATTTTTTGAAAAATGCGACACAATACTAGCTAAGTTTGCCTCACCAGTGGTATCCATAAATGGTACCCTGCTCATCCGCAATAAGAGAATCTTAGGACGATAGTTAATCGTATTCATAATCGATGTTTCAAAAGTTTGAGCTGCTCCAAAGAATAATGGACCATCCACATTATAAATGCTGACTTGAGGACAATCATGTGAATCAGATACGATTTGAGTCTCGACTTTTGCATGTTTATGCTCTAGGTTTGGCAATGCCTTTCTTGTGCTCATCAAATTACTCATTCTCATTGTAAATAGAACCGCAGCCATCACTAAACCGACTTCAACTGCTGTTGTCAAATTGACAAAAACCGTTAATAAAAAGGTCACGACTAGAACCAGCGAATCAGTAGATTTTGTTTTTAATATATGGGCAAATACCTTCCGTTCACTCATATTCCAAGCTACCACCATTAAAATTGGTGCCATACTTGCCAGTGGAATATAAGAGGCAAAGGGAGCGAAAAACATTAAAACGAGCAAGACTACAATCCCATGAATAATCCCAGATAATGGTGATACAGCACCATTTTTTATATTCGTGGCTGTTCTGGCAATGGCCCCTGTTGCAGGAATACCTCCAAATAGAGGTGTTACCATATTAGCAATCCCTTGACCAATCAATTCTCTATTGCTTTTATGTTTACTATTCGTCATTCCATCAGCCACGACCGCTGAAAGCAGAGATTCAATCCCGCCAAGCATTGCAATGATAAACGCTGGTTTTAATAGAGTAATAATCATCTCCAAACTCATATCAGGGATCTTAAGCTGTGGCAATGAACTTGGAATTTGGCCGTAAGCACTGCCAATGGTTGCTACTTGCCCTGGATACAGCATGGTAGCAATCATCGTAGATACCACTAATCCAATTAGCGGACCTGGAACCTTTGGTGCAATCTTTGGGGTCAGAATAATGGTTGCTAAACAGATGACCGCGGTTAAGATGCTTAGAAGATTAATCGTTTCAATACGAATAAAAAGTTCATTTAAATTGTTAATGAATTCTTCGTGTTTCTTAATTCCGGTCAAACCTAGGAAACTAGCAATTTGTCCGGTGAAAATGGTTATCGCAATTCCTGTGGTAAATCCAATCGTTACGGGTCTTGGGATAAATTTTATTAATGATCCCATTTTAAATATCCCCATTAAAAGCAGCATTATTCCAGCTAAAAAGCCTGCAATCAACAGATTTTCATACCCATACGTCATAACGATTCCAAATAAAATTGGAATAAACGCTCCAGTTGGACCGCCAATTTGGTACTTTGAGCCGCCAAACAAGGAGATGAGGATTCCGGCAACAATTGTGGTATAGATTCCATATTCCGGCTTCACTCCTGAAGCAATCGCGAAGGCCATCCCAAGTGGTATGGCAATTACACCGACAATGAGCCCTGATAGGACATCTTTTGGTACATTACTTAAGGAATATTGATGGAATCTTTTGTCACTAAACATATGAACCCTTCTTATCATTTTATTTTGTATATCTGATTATTTGAATATAGAGGAATAATGATTAATAATCAAGACTTTTGTTTTAAATATTTTTCCAGTTGTATTGTTACATAACTATGTGTTATATTAATTAAGCGATGAGCTGAGTTGTGTAAGTCGAGAAACATTCCTTACGGAGCGCACTATGTGGAGTGTGGTTTTTCGCCTCAATACGCAAGACGCCTGCTATATGCAGGCGTCTTTTTTATGTTTTTATATCTATTGCAACGTATTCACCCCAAGATAATCTGATAGGGCAACCTGTAAGGTTCCTTTTAATTCTGCCACATGCTCAAAAGAGATCCCTGAATTAATAACGAGCTTCACAATTTCTGGCCGGAGTCCAGTAATGACAGTCTTACAGCCCATCATCGAGATTCCATTAATAACTCGAATGAGATGTTGAATGACTTCAATCTCCATAACTGCTGCTCCTGAAAGATCCAATATTAACGTTTGAATATGGGAATTACCTATTTCCGTGATGATTTTATCTTCAATTGTATTTGCTCTAAAGCTATCAATTGCACCAATTAACGGTATAATACTGATATCTTTTGAGATTGGGATAATGGGAACAGATAGGTTCTCTAAAAGTTTTCTCTGAGACTCTAACAATTCATCTTTATACTTTGTATATTGAATAAAGAATGAAGTTAAGAAATGATCAAATTGACGATTGATGTTTTTTTCCAAAATAAAATAAAATTCAGATGAATGATCATTATTTTTATTTAAATCAAAATTATAGAGGAAATCCCAAACTGTCCTTCTTATTGCTTGAATCCATTCCAATTTAAAAGCAATCGTAATTGAATATTTAGCCCAAGCAATTCCTTCTTGTTTTGCAAAGGATATTAATTCATGTTCACGTTCCTCTACAATCAGTAAAACGAGTTTATGTGCATTACTTAATAGATTGATATTGCCAATCCTATGTATCTCATCAATTTTATCTTTTACATTAATGGCTTCTTCTAATAATCTCTTCTCAAATATATCTTTATTGGCGTGAAAAAAATCTCTTATTGGTATTGTTTCTTCATAGGTTAAGTCCAACTTTTTTACACCTCTGCTTTTGGGGTCATTTTCAATCGGAATTCTTAAGGTGAATTTTGTTCCTTTATTTTCTTCACTTTCGACATTGATTCTTCCACCATGCTGGTAAACTACCGAAAACACTTGGGTTAACCCCATCCCTGTTCCGAGCTCCTTGGTTGAAAAAAACGGCGTTCCCAATAAGGATAATTTTTCTTTAGGGATCCCAATCCCTGTATCTTCTATACAAACCACTATTTCATTTCCTTCAAGAAAATGCCTGATAGACAATTCCCCTGTTTCATTCATTGATTCCAGAGCATTTTTAATTAGATTAAAGAATGCCTTTTTAAACTGATTCTTTTTACCATATATAGCAGTTGTAGTATCGTAGTAACTTGTATTTACTTGAATATCATATATTTTATCCTGAAATAAGTTCAAGATGGATTCCAGTTCGACTGCTATTAGAAACTTTTGAGGTTCCTCATTTTCTTGATCTGGTTTAGAAACCTGAAGAAGATCATTCAGTGTCGTTAAGGCATTTTCTAATTCTAATTGTGCAATGTTAATATACTCAGGATTACGATCATGTTCTAGTAATTGCAAAAAACCTTTAACAGCCGTCAATGGATTGCGAACTTCATGAGCAATCCCTGCAGCAATTTGACCTACAGAAGCCAATTGAGTTAAATGATTTTCGCTCTGACATGGTACTGGATTTAAAACTTTCAAGGTAACATATCCTTTCTAGTTATTTGATTTCTAGCAGTTTACTAGTTATATCCTAGTATTTCGTCTTACTAAACACAAATATTACCAAAATATTCGAAAAATAAACAGGTAAAAACCTCCCAGGAATTTCCCACATAAAGGAAAATATCTTTTAAATATCCTGTCAAAAAGTACTATTTTACAAAAAACTTTACAAGTCTTAAAAGTACAGCCATCCGGGCTGTACTTTTTTAGCTTACTCCTTGCTCTTTATTCCATGAACCCTGCATTTTACGTATCGTCACAATTTGACCAATATGGTAGGCATTATGAAGAGTAATACTCGACAATGACTCAGACCATGTTTCTCTCGATTCCTCACTAATAGGTTTATCAAGCTTTTCATCATCACTATTCTTTATGGTCTCATACCAGTCTGTCATTACCGTATTAAATCGTTCTATAGCTTGTTCCCACTCTAACCTATCTAAATAGGTAAAGGTAGAATCATTACCTCCATCCAACTTTCGAACCTCAGCATTCTTAAACCGGTTCAAAAAGCGTTCATTCCAAAAAACTAAATGGCTGATGATTTCCCAAATAGAATTCTCAGAATCTGATTTTTTCCATAGGGCTTGTTCCGGGGTTAATCCATCAATTGCTTTTTCAAAAGAGACAAACCAATGGCTCTTTTTTTGACAACAAAGAAATTGTTCGAGTAATACATCCTTCCGATTCATTATGCACTTCTCCTTAAAAATAATCTTTCCCTTTATTTTCGACAAAATCACTTGAAAACCTTTATTCTAGATGGAGTTTTCTTAATGCCTTATTCGCTTGGGTCCTTTTTAAGTTATAGGATTGCCATGAGACATTACTTTGATTTGCTTCGCTTTTTCTCTCGAGTAAGATATTTTTCAGTCCTGGAAGCTGAGGATTTTCTTCATATAAATCAATTAACCCTATAATACCTGTGTGGGATAAGCTATTTAAATAATACAAATCTATTTTCCCGCTTTGTTCATAACGTTCAATGTTCTTTGAAACGATAATCTGCTCGACATTGACCACATTCATCACTGAGTAATAGAGTAAAGAGCTAATGAAATAAAAATGAAATAATGAAAGGTTTTCAATCCAAATTTTCACGAATGTATACATGAAAATGACAACAAGAAAGATCATAAACGAGTGCGCCATTACCCTGATAAAAGTATAGCCATAGGCATCCTCGTACATGCTTAATCGCATGAAAGCGGAACTTAATAACACACCACTTGAAATGACTAGCATCGTTAGCAGAAATTGTGTGAATTTTTTAATCAAGCAGCTTGCCCTATCCACAAAGGTTAATACAAATATGGTAATCGTGAGATTGATAAGTGTAACAAATAATAATTCAAAAAAACCCTTCCTTGCATATTCAGCATAGGTGAAATCTCCTTGTAAGGTCCCGCTGAAGAAGTATTTAAATTGGACAATTGTAAAGAGCACATATACAGCATTTATTAACACGAGGACAGTAATGGTAATGATACTATCCATTTTAAATGGCTGCATTCCACTGTCTTGAATGTTAACACTTATTTGTTTTCTCATTAGTACCTGCATGAAACTGAAGAAGGAAAAGGTGAAGAACAGAACAATGATAATTCGAATCACAACTTCGGCATCAATTAACTGAAACCACTGTGGAATTCCGCCCATAATTTTTTCAAACTGAGTATCTGCAGACATAAGTAACCCTAAGACAACAAACAAAACAGGAACGGAAATGAGTATACCAATCATTACTTTTCTCCACACTTGAAACTTATTCTCGTCCATGCCCTGCTTAAAAAACTTCCCCATGAAAGACGCAAAGATGAAATTATACTTTATTGCTCCCCCCAGCTTCGATATTGCATAGGTTATAAAAGCTGGTTTATTCCATCGGATATTTTTTTGACTTGTTACCAATACAAGATGAAAGAACACAAGCGCTGGAATCACCAGGATATTCAAAGCATAAAAGAACATATTATCATTGATTAAATAGCCTGCAGCTAACAACCAGATACAGATAAGTACAAGATAGCCAAATCGCTGATGAGAGAATGAAAAGCCGCGATAGCGATAAAAAAACAAACCATAAAATGCAATTAGAAATACTAAGTAAGAGATCCCTATTTCAGCCCGAAAAAAAGACTCCTCTGCTACAATACCTAACACCACACACAACAATAGAAATATCCAATCACTTTTACCAATTTTTAATTCCATAACTATCCCTCTCTCATATAGAATTTCTATATACATAGTTTTTCTATGTACATAGATAAAAAAAAGCTGCTTATACCGAAGCTTTCCTCCCCCACCGATATCCAAGCCAGCTGATGGGATATAAAAGGATGGTGAGAATGATACAAGCAATAATAAACGTTTTCGTTAATAATGGCTCAAACCACGAGTGAGGTATAATTTCAAACACAGTCAAGACCATTAATACTACATTGGGAATAAGTGAAAGTAAAAATGTCTTTTTTAAAAGGTTCCTTCCTCCATGTCCAAACCCTTTACCAATTTCATAGCCGAGCAATGCCCAAAAAAACATATAAATAAAGGCAATTAAGGTTGGAATTGCTGTCAGATGACTCCAAATCACCGAAAGCCATTTCCATTCAAATACATTATGGAAAAAGGTTAATAAACTTCCTCCTCCAAAAAAGAAAATATTCATCAGAATAAAGAGCCATTTCATATTACTCGGAGTTACCGAGAGTTCCTCTTTCCACATGCCTGCTATTTCCTCAGGACACCCCAATCTGGAAACAATCGTTTCAAACATCTCTTGCTCATCCTTGCAATCATATGCTTCAAGAAGAATTTCATCGATATGTGCCTCATATTCTAATAAGATACTTTCCTTGTCTAGATAGTCTACAAGTCCTTGTTCCAACTCCTCTAAAAACCTATTCTTCGGTCGTTCCATGCTTCGGTCTCCCTATTACCTTGTTCATCACCTTCACAAAATCCTGCCATTCACGCGTTTTTTCATTTAGAACTTCTACTCCAGCTTTAGTAATACGGTAATATTTACGTGCTGGGCCTTTCTCCTGCTCCTGCCAATAACATTCAATATACTCCTGCTTTTCAAGCTTGTGCAGAGCAGGATACAATGTCCCCTCTTTGACACTTAGTCCATTATCGCTTCGCCGCTCTAATTCTTTTACCAATTCATAGCCATACATATCTTTCTCATTTAATAATTGAAGCAAGATTAGTGATGTACTTCCTTTTACTAATTCACGATTAAACATTTTTTCACCTACCTAGAATTATTAGGTACATAGAAATTCTACACTATAAAAAATTATTTGTAAAATAAAAAAGTGACGATTTATCTTATCGCCACAATCCAGACTACTTCTTTATCTTTTTTTGGTGTTGGATAAATTCGTCACGTTCACCGCCATCCGATAACTCCTCTGAAAATTCATGATCAACCTTCTGATCACGGTGCTCAAAGGGTCTAACAATTCTTGGCGGAATATTGTTATTAGGTGCTGCTTGTTCATTCCAGTCACTCAAAAGTATCACCTCTTACACTTAGTTTGGAAAACGTCATAAAAATCATACAAAATAATTATTTGCATAAATATTCCATTTTTTCATCATAATAAGGAAAAACGGTGAGGTGAACATCATGGGATTAATTAACTCCTTTAATCAATGGAGAGAAACCAGATATCAAAATCACGTATCATATATGAAGAATCAAGAAAAATGTCCCGATTGCTATGGCAGAGGCTTTACGGTATACCCCTATAATGAATTTGCCTATTATAACTCAGTGGAATGTCCTGGTTGTCAAGGAAGCGGATCTTACTCTGATTGGGAGCAACTGAGGTAAATTAGACACATCCCTGCACCAATAAGCGGTGCAGGGATTTTTTTTTGCTAAACAGTGGAAAGGTAATCGTAATTTTGCTATAATTTCAGAATATTCTTTTGAAATGCGTTTGATTGCATAATTAAACATAGTTCTATCATGAAGTAATCTACAGGAGGTTTTTCGAATTTATGGCAAAATCACTATCTACACAGAATGTTTACACTTCAAAATTAGCTCTTTTACAAACAGAAGTTGCAATAAAAAAAACCAAGGATTATTTTGAAAGTTCCTTAGCTGAAGCATTAAATTTAACACGTGTATCTGCACCAATACTTTTAAAGTCTGGAAAAGGTTTAAATGATGACTTAAATGGCGTAGAGAGAATGGTTTCCTTTGAGGCGTTAGATATTAAGAATGCAAATATTGAAATCGTTCAATCGTTAGCAAAATGGAAGCGGATGGCTTTGGCAAGGTATGGATTTGACCTTGAAGCAGGACTTTACACAGATATGAATGCCATTAGGAGAGACGAAGTTTTAGACCACTTGCATTCTATTTATGTAGATCAGTGGGATTGGGAAAAAATTATTACAAAAGAGCAGCGCAACTTACAGACATTGAAAAATGAAGTTCAAAAAATATATCAGGTTTTTAAAAACACAGAGAACTATCTCTATGAGCTTTACCCTGTATTGGAGCCGGTTCTGCCTGAAAAAATTCATTTTATTACTACGCAGGAACTCGAGACAAAATATCCAAATCTTTCACCAAAAGACAGAGAAGACAGCATTGCAAAAGAATTTGGTGCCGTGTTCATTATGCAAATCGGCGGGGAGTTACACTCAGGGGAAAAGCATGATGGACGCTCACCTGATTACGATGATTGGACATTAAATGGTGACATTATTTTCTGGTATCCTCTTTTAGAACAATCAATTGAAGTATCATCTATGGGTATACGAGTAGATGAAGAAGCACTTAAAAAGCAGCTGAAGATTTCAAATACGGAGGATAGAATGTCCCTAGAGTATCATCAAGCCATTCTTAATCGTGAACTCCCTTATACCATTGGCGGGGGGATTGGGCAATCTAGGATTTGTATGTTCTTTCTAAAAAAGGTACACATAGGCGAAGTTCAGGTTTCCGTCTGGAATGTTGAGATCATTGAAAACTGTAGAAAAGAAAACATTATTCTGCTGTAACTTCTTTACAAGGAATAATTAACACCCTTTCTGGAGATTTATAAAGATAGTATGCTTGTAATATTTCTTGAGGGGGTGCTATTAATGTCAGTTTTTGTTCATCAGACGTTTGTCATTAAGCAGGATAAATTTAAAGAAGCGATAGAAAATTTACGAGAGATTAAAAAATTTAGAAATGATAATTATAATCACCATGTGGAAATCCTAACACCTATTTCTGGTGAAGATCATACCTATGCCCTGCTCACTACATATGATGGATTAGGTGAAATGGAATTAGAAAATAAGCGGCTGTTTGACGATGAGGAATATTTAGAGCTAATCGGTCCTTTTTTCCTAGAGAACATCACAGAAGGAAGTATGTATACCCAAATCTACCGAGCTTTAAGTGATAAAAAAACGGACCAAAAGAATGATAAGAAAAGTGAAAAATAAACCAAAAAAACCGCAATAGTGGAAATCACTTTGCGGTTCTTTGTTGTAATTTGGCACCAGCTATTATTATATTTTTGTTAAGATATCGTGACAACTGCCTACTATTTTACATATGATAACATTAAAGCAGAAATATGTTCCTCTTATATACTTCCTCTATAACTCTCATTTGTAACCACAACCAATAATAATCCTGCACTTTGAATTCTGCTCCCTATTCTTTATAAAATAAGGGGGAATTTCAATGATTGGTTATTTAATGATTCTTACCGCCCTTTTACTTTCTTTATTTCTTGTATTGGGTGTTGTTTCACACATCCAGAAAACAGGCAGGAAGTGGATTTACTTTACACTTGCTGCTTTAAGTTTATTTTCCTTAGTTTTAATGTTGTTTTTCTTTAATTGGGACCTATCAAAACCAGGGAATCACAATCCTGAACCACCAAAAACTGAAAACCCTGCTAAAGGTAACGAGGACCCAGGTAAAGAAAATCCTTCCGATGGAAATCCTCCATCTGAAATACCAACGGAACCAGAACCAAGTGAAGAACCAGCCGGCGAGGATCCAAAAGGTGAAGATCCAAAGGTTGAAGAGCCAAATGAAGAGCAGCCTGCAAAAATTGTTGTCCCTGAAAATGGAACTGTTGATTACAAAGTTGAAGTTGGTGATACGCTATGGTCGATTGCAGAACGGGCTGATCTGACAGTTGCTAAGATAAAGCAATGGAATAATCTTACCTCAGACACTATTTATGTGGGCCAAATATTGAAGTTGTATGGTAAAAATGTTGAACCCCCTCCTCCAGCAGAGCCGCCGAAGGAAGAGACACCACCAGCAACGGCTTCATCAAAAATAATTACAAATGGCAGTGTTCAGAATAAGGAAATTGCTTTGACCTTTGATGCAGGCAGTGATGCAATTGGAATTGGAATATTGGATGTCTTGAAAAAGCATAACGTAAAAGCCACCTTTTTTCTGACGGGAGGCTGGGCAGATAAGTTTCCTAGCTATGCGAAAAGAATTGCAGTAGAAGGTCACGATATTGGAAATCACACATATTCACACCCAGATGCAGTTAAAACGAATTCTAATATCCTCTCACAGGATATAATCAAAGCCGAAGATGCAATAAAAAGAGCAACAGGAATCACGCCCCGTCCTTTTTTCCGCTTTCCATTTGGGTCCTATAATGCAGATGTACTAAAAACGGTTGGCGGAGCAGGCTACCCATACAGTATCCAGTGGACGATAGATACCATTGATTGGCAGCAGCCATCTGCTGAGGTGATTGTTTCGCGAATTCAATCAGGAGCAAGTAATGGAGACATTATCCTTATGCATATTGGCGGAATTAATACTCCAGCAGCAGTCGATAAGGTTATCCCGATTTTGAAGGAAATGGGATATAACTTGGTAACTCTGACAGAATTACTCGATTTATAGGCTTAAAAAGGGTGCTCTTTCAACGAGCACCCCTTTTTGCTATCGACATTAATCTCGATCTAACAGTTCTTCCCCTGCTATACCAGGCTCGGTCATTTCATAAACATTTAAAATAATATCTAATTCCTCTTCTGTTAAAACATCATATTTTAAACATAGTTCACGGACAGATTTACCAGTTACGGTTGCTTCCCTGGCGATTCGTGCTGCCACTTCGTATCCTAGATGCGGGTTTACAGCTGTAATAATCCCCACACTCTTGTCCACATATTCCTTTAGGCGCTCTTCATTCGCTTCAATTCCTGATAGGCAATGGTCCGTAAACGCACGGAAACCATTGTTCATAATACTAATAGACTGAAGAAGGTTAAAGACTAACACTGGCTCCATTACATTAAGCTCTAATTGACCAGCTTCAGACGCAAGACAAATCGTATGGTCATTTCCAATTACCTGGAAGGCAATTTGATTGATGAGTTCAGGCATAACAGGATTTACCTTACCTGGCATGATCGATGAGCCTGGCTGACGGGCAGGCAGTCGAATCTCTCCTAACCCTGCACGAGGACCCGAGGCCATTAAGCGCAGGTCATTTGCTATTTTTGACATATTCATCATGCAGACTTTTAAAGCTGCCGAAACCTCTGTATAGGCATCTGTATTTTGGGTGGCATCGACTAAGTGTTCCGCATTTACTAGTGGAAAACCACTTATTTCAGCAAGCTGTTTTACCACATCTTTTATATATTTGGGATCAGCGTTTAGACCTGTTCCTACTGCCGTTGCTCCCATATTCACTTCAAGTAAATGCCCGCGCGTATGTTTAATACGATTAATATCACGGCTAAGAACTCTAGAATATGCTTCAAATTCTTGGCCGAGACGAATCGGAACGGCATCCTGCAGATGCGTACGCCCCATCTTAATGACCTTTTCAAATTGGACGGCCTTCTGCTTGAAAACCTTCTGCATATCTTCCATCGTAACCAGTAAATTTTCTAAAAGAGTTAAGGTAGAAATGTGTATTGCTGTTGGAAATACATCATTTGTAGATTGTGACATATTTACATGCGTGTTAGGACTCAAATGAAAATAATCACCTTTTGAGCGGCCTAATAATTCAAGTCCGCGGTTGGCAATAACTTCATTTACATTCATGTTCATGGATGTCCCCGCACCACCTTGAATGGGGTCCACGATGAATTGATCGTCCCATTTGCCATCAATAATCTCATCTGCTGCTTGAATGATAACATTTGCCAGATCTTTATACAGACGAGTTGTATTCATATTAGCAATGGCTGCTGCTTTTTTAACCATTGCAAGCGCTTTAATTAAAGACTCATGAATGCGGTATCCTGTTATCGGAAAGTTCTCTACTGCTCTAATTGTTTGAATCCCATAGTACGCATCAAATGGTATCTCTTTTTCACCTAGGAAATCCTTCTCAATTCTTTTCTTGTCTGTTGGCATATTGGTTTCATCCTTTTCTAGTAAACTATCTACATATTAAATGTAACATAAAAAGTGTAGTAAGAGGAAAATAAAAAATCTTGGGAATTTGCCCCAAGATTCATTGTGTAAGTAAAATTAATGGATATCCCTCTTCTTAAAGCGCCCGCCACGAACTTCGGATATGTCTGCTATTGCAAGGAAGGCATTTGGATCGATTTCCTCAACGATCGTTGTCAGTTTTGATTCCTCAAGGCGAGTGATAACACTAAAAATAACCTTCTTATCGTCACCGGTATAGGCTCCCTCACCCTTAAGGTACGTTACACCACGACCTAAGCGTGCATTTACAGCATTTCCGATTTCTTCTGCAACATCACTAATGATCCAGACAGATTTGGATTCCTCGAAACCATCCACTACCGTATCAATGGCTTTTGCCGCAATTACGTATGCCAGCAGGGAATACATCGCACGGTCCCAGCTGAACACAAAACCTGCTGCCCCTAAAATAAAGAGGTTGATAAACATAATAATTTGACCAACAGAGAACGGCACTTTCTTGGTTATGACCAGCGATAGTATTTCTGTACCATCTAATGCACCGCCAAACCGAATAACAATTCCAATTCCAATCCCTAATATCATACCGCCAAATATGGTCGCAAGAAGAATATCGTCGGTAAAGGCTGGTATTGGGTGAAACAATGTTGTAAAAACAGATAAAACAAGAATTCCATAAACAGTCGATATAGCAAAGGTTTTCCCCATCTGCTTATATCCTAAATAAACAAAAGGCAGGTTTAACAGGAATAGAAAGATACCTAATTCAATTCCTGTTACATGAGATATCATAATCGAAATACCTGTTACCCCGCCATCAATGACTTTGTTAGGAACTAAAAAGATCTCTAGACCGGTAGCCATTAAGATTGCTCCGAGAGAAATGGCTATCGCTCGAAAGATTTTTTTACTTAGAGGGAGTTTTCGATGTTGTACTTGTCCGTTTACCAATTCTGCCACAAAATCACACCTTAATAAGAAATTATTAATAAAACCAAACTGGAGCGTAGTTCCACAGCTACTTCTCTGATTAGGTTATTATTACCAAGATAAATAACATTCATGAATGATAATTACTATTATTATACCATAAATTCTATTAAAATGAACTCAAGTTCATATTCAACGGTATATTACGACCTAGACAACCAGTTTAAATATTGGACTTTTTTCCTGCTATTGATCAATAGATTTTGAGCAGAATTTAGTGAAATCTCCTCAAATCTTATCTTTGTTCCCGGCAAGGCTTGTGCAAGAAGTGGAAGATCTGTAGAAATAACACTCCCTATTCTAGAATAACCACCTATTGTTTGGTGCTCAGCCATAAGAATAATAGGCTGACCGCTTGCTGGAACTTGAATACCACCAAATGGAATAGCGTCAGAGATAATATCTGCACCCCCGCTATGTTCTATCTTTGGACCATTTAATTGAAACGCCATTCTGTTAGATTGGGGTGAAAGGATATACTCTTCATTCAGAAAGGTATTAATTCCTAATGGGGTAAATTTTTCTTTATGGGGGCCGAGAATTACCCTAACACTAAGTGGATTCTTATATTCTGGAATAAGTTTTGCATCCAGTAATCTATTTCTTCTAATAAATGGATTACCATAAAGAATATCACCCTCTTCAAGTGCCCTGCCATCAAAGCCGCCAAATTTTCCTGTTAAAAAGGTTGATTTACTATTCATGACGCGTGGAATTTGAATACCTCCAGCGACACTAATATAGGTTCTTGCTCCCTTTTTTACCCTGCCAAATGATAGTGTTTCCCCTTCCTTTATAACCATGCTTTTCCAAAGCGCAACCTCTAGATTATTAATTTTCGGTGTAAAATCACCACCGCATATGGCAATTGAAACATCGTGTAAAGCCAACAGAACGGGTCCAATAAGCGGGGCTTCAAGCGCTGCCTCTCCTATTTCATTCCCAACTAATATATTTCCCATCTGCAAAGAATAAGCGTCCATAGCCCCGGATGGACTTACACCATATTCTCGGAATCCAAATCTTCCAAGGTCTTGTACAGTTGTTTGCAATCCAGGTTTTACTACCTTAAAGATTGGAGTCTTCATTACTCTGACCAGCACTTTCTTATTAGAATTTCTTCTTTCGTAAATGCATCCTTTAACGCTAAAATTAAATCTAATGCAGCAGGCTCATCACCATGGACACATATAGTATCTGCTTTGATTTTTATGTCAGTACCATCGGCTGCTGTCACTTTTCCTTCTTTAACCATACGAATCATTCTATTTACAGCAAACTTCCTATCATGAATCATACTGTTCTGCTCGCTTCTTGAAGTCAATGTCCCATTGGGCTGATAGGTTCTATCAACAAAAACTTCATCTGCTGTCACTAACCCCTTTGCTTTCCCCGCTTGGATCAGTTCACTGCCTGATAAACCAAAAAGAATTAATCTAGAATCAAAGTCCGTTACCGCCTGCGCAATAGCTTCAGCAATCGACCGGCTGGCAGACGCCATATTATAGAGAGCGCCATGTGGTTTCACATGCACTAATTTAACACCTTGAACCTGAGTAATAGCAGCCAATGCTCCGATTTGATAGAGTACTAGATTATAGATTTCTTTAGGAGATAGATTCATTTCTCTCCGGCCGAACCCAGGTATATCAGGAAAGCCAGGATGTGCACCAATTTTCACATTATGCTTTTTTGCAAGATAAACTGTTTCCATCATTACATTATGGTCACCAGCGTGATATCCGCAGGCAATATTGGCAGATGAAATATGTTTCAAGACTTCTTTATCATTCCCAATTTTATATGACCCATAACTTTCACCAAGGTCACAATTAAGGTCAATAAAATGCATGCTTCTATCTCTCCCTTTTATAGGTCTTTATATCATACTTTTTGTCAGCTGCCAGTGCTTTGATGGTAAGAAACTCATCGTATTCTATAGGTTGGAAGGAAACATAGTTCCCTGCACATAATAGCGATGGATTTTCTTTCTCAAGATCAAATAATGATATTGGTGTGATGCCAATAATCCTCCAGCCCGAAGGAACTTCAGCTGGATAAATTCCCGTTTGGCTCCCTCCAATCCCGACAGATCCGGCTGCTATTTTGGGTCTTGGTTTTTTAAGACGCGGGGTAACGAGTTTTTTTGAAAGTCCACCGAGATAAGGGAAGCCTGGGACAAATCCTATCATATGTATCAAATATTCTTTATTTGCGTGCAGGTTAATAACTTCCTGTTCATTGATGTTATTGTAGTCCGCAACAAATCCTAGATCGGGCCCAGTCTCACTGCCATAATATACGGGTATCCTGAACACAATTGATTGGATTTGAGCAGTATTAAGGGCTGAATGATAGCTTGAATATACCTCTTTCACCAATTGACTATACGGTATGATCACGGGGTCATAAAAAATAGCCACAGAACGATAGGATGGGGCATACTCTAACACTCCCTTAACCCTTCTAAGATTAAAAATATGTAGAAATTGTTGTATTTGTAGATGTATACTCTCATCAATTTTATTACCAAAGGTAATAGAGATTGCACAATCACCTAATGGAACGATTTCTATACTCACATATCTCACCATCTTATCAGCCATTTTTGTTATATTACTAATTACTTTAGATAATACATCCTTTTTATGCAAAAAAAACGCTCTGATCATCCTAGATCAGAACGTAATTCTTCAGAAGCAGTATTTTCTTTAACACGTTTTATTGTAAGCTTTGGGAATCCAGTTAAGATGGCTAACACTCCACATATCCCTATTAATATTGGATAAAATGAATATGCTAAAATACTGACTGGTGATATACTGGCAATTCCTGCGGCAACCAGCATTTGGGCTCCATATGGAATTAAACCTTGAATACTACATGAGAATACATCAAGCAAGCTTGCTGACCGACGTGGATCTATTTCATATTTATCCGCTATATTTTTCGCTAGAGGTCCTGCAATTATGATCGAGATTGTATTATTAGCTGTGGAAAGATCCGTTAAACAAACGAGACCCGCAATTCCAAATTCTGCACCTTTTTTCGACTTAATATTCCTTGTGACTAGGTGAAGGATATATTCAATTCCGCCATTGTGCTTAATTACGGCAACCATTCCAGCGATCATAATAGCTAGGAAAGATATTTCATACATACCAGCCATACCTTCGTTGATTTTTTGAAAAAGCTCCATAAGGACATAACTGCCATCCATTAATCCAATGACACCCGCAAAAGTGATCCCGAATGAAAGTACTAAAAATACATTGACCCCGGCCAATGCAGTAATTAGCACGCCTAAATAAGGTAATATTTTAATCCATTCATACGATTGCTGGGTGATATTTGCTTGCTCACTCATTGTTAGGATAGCAAGAATTGAACACGTAATGATCGCTGCTGGCAGTACAATCAAGAAATTCATCTTAAACTTATCTTTCATCTTTGTTCCTTGAGTCCTAACAGCTGCAATCGTAGTGTCCGAAATAAATGATAAATTGTCTCCGAACATGGCACCGCCTATTACTACCGCCATGGAAAGGGCTAGTGAAATATCACTTTGCTCACTAATACCCACTCCTATTGGTGCCAGCGCTACAATCGTGCCCATACTTGTCCCCATGGACAAAGATATAAAACATGCGATAATGAAAATTCCGACCATCAAAAGATTTTGCGGGATAAATGATAAGGCAAGGTTAACGGTTGAATCCACTGCACCCATTCCTTTTGCTGTTGCAGAAAAGGCACCAGCTAACAGAAAAATCATGACCATAAGCATAATATTTGAGTCACCGGCACCTTTTGTGAAAATTTCCACCTTATTATTAAAGGTTTCTTTCCTATTCATTAATAAGGCTGCTGCTGCTGCGATTACTATGGCAACTATAACCGGAAATTTATAAAAATCGCCCGTAACAATACCTGAGCCGATAAATAATACTAAAAATACAGCAAAAGGTATCAGTGCCCATGGGTTCCCTTTTTTGCTTGTACTCATTGTGTACACCTCTTTTTTTTTAACATAAAAAAACCTCTTCTTTCAAGAAAAGAAGAAGAGGTATTAATGTCTATTTAACAAACAAATACTAGATTACTATAATTTTTTTCATCACGCAAGCTATTTATAAAATTGTCACTAATTTACTTGTTTCCTTCTTTTTTGCTTTTTCTTTAGACGAAATATCACTACAAATCCGACAAGGATGATCGCTATACCCAAGAGAATGTTTTGCTCCGTATTTCCTTCCATTAAACCTGCTGGAATGAGGGATAACACAAAGAAGAAGATGAGGTTTCCAAACATAGTACCAATAATAAAATGTTTAAAGGTAATGGAACTTAATCCACTGAGGATATTGATTAAGCTAGTTGGGACAAAGGGGATAATTCTTGCTTGGAACACAAATAGTAAACCATTTTTCTCCATTTTTGCTAATATCTCTGGGTTTGTTTTTTTCTGTACCCAATCATTAAAAAAATATCGGCTTCCGAAAAACCAAATTCCTGCCGCAATAATACTCGTTAGCCAGCTCCATATAAGTCCATTTAAAAAACCGAACAATGCATAATTAATGGTGATGATAATAATGAGGGGAATTACAGTAAATGAATTTTGGATAACCATGATAATAAAGGTAAAGAAGAATTTTGAAAATGTGGTATTTCTTAATGACAATATAATTGTATCCAAGTCCCCGTTTCTAAGTAATCGAAACGTTTCGGTATTATGAATAATTAAAAATACGGTAATAATGATGGCAAAAAGAGATAATATTTTTTTCCAGATTGTAATCACCTGTTTCATCTTTAAGGTAATTTCATTAGAGTAAATATATTCCTATCCCCATCATACCATGCAAAAATAAAAAAAAGATGTCACAAAAATTAAATTATGTGACATCGCTTTTACCATTATAATTTTGAAAACTCTTCAATCAATTCTCCAAACTTTTTCATTGCATTTTCGATTGGTTCTGGTCTGGTTAAATCCACTCCAGTCTTCTTTAACAACTCAAGCGGATAATCACTGCTTCCACTCTTTAAAAAGGTTAGATACGTGTGCAGCGTTTCTTTATCCCCTTCGAGTATTTTTGTTGCAAGGTGAATTGCTGAAGCAAAGCCAGTGGCATACTTATAGACGTAAAAAGGACGATAGAAGTGAGGGATCCTAGACCAGCCAAATTTCACTTCCTCATCAAATACCACCGTATCCCCATTGTATTCTCTAAACAATGCTTCATAGGTTTGATTAAATACTTCCACATTTAAGGGAATGCCTTTCTCTGTAAGCTCATGCGTGATTTTCTCAAATTCAGCAAACATGACCTGAGTAAAAAATGTACCCTTAAACTGATCAATGAAATGATTCAATAAATGTTTCCGCAGCTCTAGATCCTTTTCATTATCCAACAAATAATTAATTAATAATATTTCATTAACAGTAGAGGCTACTTCCGCTACAAAAATACTATACCGAGCCGTAATTTGCGGTTGATGCTGCGAGCTCAATTTACTATGGACTCCATGACCACATTCATGAGCGAGGGTAAATAAGCTGTCTAAATCATCTTGATGATTTAATAAGATAAATGGGTGAACTCCGTATATCCCCAGATTATAGGCACCAGAGCGCTTTCCAGGAGTCTCACGAACATCAATATACCTGGCATTCTTGAATTCCATTAAGATGGTGATATATTCTTCACCAAGCGGTGCCATAGCTTTTATCATGGTTTCATAGGCTTCCTCATAAGGTATTACCTGTTTTACGCCTTTTACTAAAGGAACAGACATATCATATTGCCGAATTTCATCCAGCTGAAGTTTCTCTTTACGGATTTCAGAGTACCTATGGAGGTGAGCAATATTTTCTTTTGTTGAAATAATGAGGTTTTCATATACTTCTTTAGGCACCATGTCACCAAATAGTGCCTTTTCTAACGCAGATGGATATTTCCTAATTTTTGCCATCGTAACGTTATTTTTAATTGCTGCAGAAAGTGTACTTGCGATGGAATTTTTCAATTCTTTATATGGCTGATAATATGCTTTATAAGCTTCCCTTCGCTTATCCCGGTCTTCATCCTCGATTAGTTTTGAATACATCCCTCTTGTCAGCTGAACCTTTTCTCCAGCATCATTGGTTACATCACCAAACTTAATATCCGCATTATTAATCATTCCAAAGGTTGTACTTGGAGCGGATAAAGCTTCACCTAATTGTGATAATACTTCTTCCTGGTCCTTACTGAGGACATGGGGCTTGTATCGAAAGGATTCATATAAATCCTCTTCAAAATATTTAAGACCCTCTTCTTCAGCAATATAGCTGGATAACGTTTCTTTATCTAAACCTAATAAGTACGGCATAAAAAAGGAAGTAGACGCACTCACCTTAACACTTAGACCTTTGGCACGGTCCAGCAGTGATTGTGAACTTGCCTCTCGAGTATCTTCATCTACCCTCAGCATGCTGTAGGCGTAAACATGATTGAAGGTATAGGATAATTCCTCTCTCTGTTTCAAATATTGATAAAGGCTTTTACCATCCTGTATCGCTCCATCAAATTGCTTTAGCTTTTCCGCCATTTTTTCAACGAGCTGCAGGTCATTCTCCCATTTTGTTATATCAGAATAAATGTCTTCAAGATTCCATTTTTCATTATCTGGTACATCATTTCTTGTAGTATATGTCGTCATATGCGCCCTCCTTATTAGAGTCACCCAATATTAGTAAATATTCGGTTGATTTATTTTCTAGACCATCTTTGCCAATTATACTGCAATACGTATAAATAGAAAAAGCACCAGCGTAGGTGCTAACAGATTATTTTATAGATTCTTCTTAATTTTGCAGGGAAAAATAACTGTTAAATCGGTTATTGGATTGACAATGTGGACACCTAACCATAATTTCAACATCTATTATTTGGAAAATCCCATGATTGACCTTACTCTTTTTTAGTACGACCACTTGATGTGTTACTACTTTACCTTTATAGATTGATGACAAATTCTCTACATTCATTTCTCCACTAACAATTGCAGCATATTCAAAGTCCTTACTACATAAAATGCACGACTTTTCACCTGTAACAACATGATTTGAAGCAGTCATTTGTAATTTCATTTGTCTCATCTCCCATCTGTCCTAAATTCTTTCGACATTCCTAGGAGAGTTTCCTTCTCAATTTCTATGTAATCGAAAAATTCATATTTTGGACAATTTATATAGAAAATATAAAGAAAGGATGTTTAGGAAAATCCTAAACATCCTTGTATAACTTATTCTTCATCATCTTTAGATGAATTGTAATTATATTGTGTTCGATCAATTGGAGTAAAGTTATCAGGAGTGTAGAATCGTAATAAATCTCCGTTTACCACGTTATCTGATAGCCCTAATTTATTTTCTACTATTTCCTGTAGTTCCTTTGCCTCTTCCAGCCTATTTTCATCTATTTCCAGTCCTGTAGCAGAGTCGTAAAATTTACCGTCTACCAATGAAATAGTTGGACTCATAAAGCTGCCATCTCGGAATGGAACTACTTCATCATGGTTTTCAGATAAAAGATCTGTACCAAACTGAACATAATCTTTTGTATCAATTCCTAACAAGTGAAAAAGCGTAGGAAGAATATCAATTTGTCCGCCATATTCATGGTTGATTCCACCTTCCATTCCTGGAACTCGAATAAAGAATGGTACGCGCTGTAAACCTGCACTATCAAAATTTGTAATTTCTTTTCCTAACACTTTTTCCATTGCTTTATTATGGTTTTCTGAAATTCCATAATGGTCACCATACATAACAATAATAGAGTTATCGTATAGACCTGATTCCTTTAGGTAATCAAAAAATTGCTTCAAAGCCTCATCAGCATAACGAGCTGTCTGGAAGTACGTATCAACAGATTTATCACCAGTTGTATGAGGTGCAATTGTTGCATCTTCTTCCGCAAGCGGATAAGGATAATGATTTGAAACTGTAATAAACTTTGTATAGAAAGGCTGAGGTAATGTTTCCAGCAATGGAATGGATTCCTCAAAGAACGGCTTATCCATTAGACCATACTCTGCCAAGTCTTCAGGGTTCATACTATAGTAATTTTCATCGAAAAAGTGATTATAACCAAATGATTTATAGATTTCATCTCGGTTCCAGAAGCTTCCTGAGTTCCCGTGGAACACTGCAGACGTATATCCTTTTTGGCCAAGAATCGCTGGGGCCGCTTGATACGTATTTAATCCTTTTGTCGTAAAAGCAGATCCCTGTGGTAACCCATATAATGAGTTTTCAAGGATAAATTCAGCATCAGCTGTTTTACCCTGCGCTGTTTGGTGGAAGAAATTATCAAAATAAAGTGTATTTTGATCCTGCGTTAAAGAATTTAAGAATGGTGTTACTTCTTCCCCATTCAACTTGTAATTAATTAAAAAGTTTTGCATGGATTCAAGATGTAAATAAATCACATTCATGCCTTTTGCAGCTCCAAAGTAAGCTGGATTTGGCTCAGCATAATTCGCTTTCGTGTAATTGATTACTTCGGTCATATCATCGCTATCCGCCATTACTCTTTGCGCGGATGCTTTTGTACTCTTAACTGCATCATAAATAGTGTAATTGTACATACCCAAATATTTAACAATATAATTACGGTCAAATCCTCTTGTTAATAATTGTGGACGATCACTTTCAGCTAGTCCTAAGTTTCCACATGAAATGGCTAGTGATAATGAAAATAAGGCTGCTACTTTTCTTCTATTCATATCTTTAAACTCTACTTTCACAAAACGGAAAGCAAGTAAAGCAATTAAAACCATGATATCAATAAAGAATAAGAAATCATATGGCTTCAAAAGTGATACTACACTGCCGCTTACATCCCCAAAGTTTTGGGTTTGAGTTAATGTTGGTAAAGTTATGAAGTCATTAAAGAACCTGTAGTAAACAACATTCGCAAATAGAAGGAATGATAAAAAGAAATCAATCACGAGAAGCGCAATGTATTTCTTTCTTCCTTTAAATAAAAATGCCAGTCCTAAAAATAATAGTGACGATCCTAATGGATTAATAAATAAAAGGAATTTTTGTAATGTATTTTCAATACCTAAGTCAAATTGAGTTAACTGAGCGATAAATGTTTTCATCCAAAGAAAGAATACAGCCAAAAAGAAAAAGCCAATATATTTATTAAAAATACCCTGACTCTTATGTGTTAAGTTATTCATTTTATTGCACCTGCCTTTTTAAAAATAAACGTTTTTTAAAATTGAATTATTTTATATGAATTAAGTAAACAATTAATCATTCATTTATGATAACAATTAAATATTAACAAACTATGAACACGAAAGAAAAAATAATGGAACACAAATGAGTATTATACGGATTATTAGCAAAAAGTCAAGTTAGTATATTAACTAACAAATTCACGGCTGTGTTAAACTGGGTGTTGATTTGTGCTCCACTAAGGAATGCTTCTTGGAATAATCATCGCAGGGACAGGCGGTCTCTGCCTGTCACGAGGCGCTTCGCTTTCCGCAGGCGGTTCGGGAAGCCTCCTCGGCGCTAAAGCGCCTGCGGGGTCTCCCCTGTCCCGTCCTCCTGCAGGAGTCTCGCGCCTTCCGCACAAATCAACAAGTTCAAAATAAATATTTACCTTTAACACAGCAAAAAAAGAAGTACAACCAAAGTTTGATTAATACTTCTTTTTTTCTATTAATTTTTAATTTAACCAAAAAGTGCATCAATTCCTTGGTATCCAAAGTAAAGTCCAAATAGCACGAGTGAGGCACCTGAAAATATTGAGATGCCTATTAAACTTTTGACTGTCAGTAGTTTTCTGAATCCAGTTGTGAGTGCTGCAACAAATACATCCCATATTGTTAGGCCAAGGAAAATCATGCAGCTATAAATCAACAGAGATTCTGTACCATTTGTTTGGGCTGTTTTCGCTAAAACAGAGCCATATATTCCTAACCAAAATAAAACAGATAATGGACTGGTAATTGACATAATAAAGCCAGTAAAGAAACACTTCGTTAATGACTCTTTGTCTCTCCCATAAGTAAGAGTGATGGTATTTGCATTTTTGATACTTTCAACACCTGAATAAATAAGGATAAAGCCCCCGAATAACCACAGGAATATTTGGATAATAGGAATCCCCAAAAATTGGACCATCCCTAAATAAACGAGCAGCATAAAAAATCCATCTGCCACCATAGAGCCTGCACCTACGACCCATGCATGCCAAAATCCATTCTTAATCCCCTTATCTAATCGTGCAGAATTTACTGGCCCAATCGGAGCTGCCAATGTAAATCCCAATATGATGTAACTTACTAAAATGCTGATACTCAATAAAACCACTCCACTTCACCTTTGTCTAACTTGTACATTTTATGTAAATTATCACGACACATGTCCAAAAAAACGTAAATGTTTGAGGAATATTTGATTTATAGTAGGCTTTTGCTGATGGCAAACTGGGGCATTCATCATAATGTAAAAATAGTTCAATACGTAACATAGAGAAATTGACTGATTCTAAACAATCTGGAGGTTTTTAATATATGGGTAAATCACTTTTTATCCCTAAGGTATACCAATCAATTCTAGATATTATACAGACCGAAAAAGCGATAAAACAGATAAAAGATCATTTTGAAAGTGAACTATCAGATGCTTTAAACTTAACTCGAATATCTGCTCCACTTCTATTAAGAGCCGGTCAAGGAATTAATGATGATCTTAATGGGGTAGAAAGGATGGTTTCATTTGACGCATTAGATGTCAGTAACACTCCCATTGAGATTGTTCAATCTTTAGCAAAATGGAAGAGAGGCGCTTTATCGAGATATGGATTCATAGAAGGTGAAGGAATTTATACAGATATGAATGCTATTCGAAGAGATGAAGAGTTGGATAACTTGCATTCCATGTAC
Source organism: Neobacillus niacini (assembly GCF_019749295.1). Classification (GTDB taxonomy): domain Bacteria; phylum Bacillota; class Bacilli; order Bacillales; family Cytobacillaceae; genus Neobacillus; species Neobacillus niacini_D. The sequence continues at coordinate 241,772 of NZ_JACWFG010000011.1, read as the reverse complement.
GTGGACCAGTGGGACTGGGAGAAAGTGATTAACTATAAACAACGCAATATAAGAACACTAAAAAATGAAGTAAGAAAGATTTATGGTGCATTAAAATCCACTGAAAAATATTTAAATAAGCAATATCCATCACTTGAGCCTATTTTACCTGAGGATATTTATTTTATAACTTCTCAAGAGCTGGAAGACAAGTATCCAGATTTAACACCAAAGCAGCGAGAAGACAAGATTACTAAAGAGTTTAGAGCTGTTTTTGTAATACAAATTGGCGGATTATTAAAGTCCGGGGAAAAACACGATGGACGCTCGCCTGATTACGATGATTGGACTCTAAATGGAGATATTCTATTATGGTATCCTATCCTAGAGAGAGCCGTAGAGATTTCTTCGATGGGAATAAGAGTAGATGAAAGAGCGCTTCTAAAACAATTAAAACAAGCAAAAGCCAATCATCGTGCAGTGTTAGATTTTCATCAATCTATTCTAAAGAGGGAACTTCCTTACACCATAGGCGGTGGAATTGGCCAGTCCCGTTTATGTATGTTCTTCCTAAAGAAAGCACATATTGGCGAAGTACAGGTTTCTGTATGGAATGACCATATCATTGATGAATGTAAAAAAGGAAATATACCCCTTTTGTAAGATTTTTTTACGAAGAATAGCCGAATCTCTTAACAGCCGGCTATTCTTCTAAAGAATCACTATTCTAAAATCCCCTTTAAACTAGCAGTATTTCCCTTTTTCTGTTTTGACTTTTTCCAAACCCTATTCATAATCAACGTGACGATACCAATTATAGCTGCAAGTAATATACTTATAAAAAATCCAAATCGGATACTCTTTTCAAAGATGGTGCCTGTGACAGCCGATAATAATAGAAGTAAGCCAATGGTTGACAATACTTTATCACCCATTTTTATTTCAAGTATTTTTAACGCTGAAATAATAATAAATGCCCAATTATACATTTGTAATATTCCAGCTGCCGTCGTAATGTATCCATAAATTTTTCCTGGAAGGAGCAACGCCGTAATGATAGAACCCAATAAACCTAATGTTGCCAATCCTAAAGATGGCAATGGGAGATTCTTAAGTTTTTTTATTTCTTTTCCAAAAAGCTTTGGAGCATCTCCATCCTTGGCCAATGTGACTAGTAAATTGGTTACAGCAAATAATGAAGCAGTCATTGTTGAAAATCCGGCAATAATGATTGCTCCATTAAATACATGTGGAAAAAAGGCCAGATTATACGCAGACATTGCTGTAACAAATGGACTTTCCTTTTGGTTTATGGCTTGATAGGACACCATGCTAATTGCCAAAATAATTGAAATAACATAAATGATTGTGAGAACGATTAACATTACCTTTCCTGATTTGGGTGCATCTTCTTTGTTCTTAAGCTGCATGGATAGAAGCCCTATTGTCTCAATTCCACCGTACGCATAAAAAGCGTATATGAGGGAAGACCAAAATGCTGTGTATCCTTCAGGAAAAATTGAATGAATTGTCTTGGGAATACCCGGTTGATTGTTTGGACTGCCATGAATCCACCCAATCAATGCAGCACAGGCTAGTATAATAAACATTAAAATAGCTGCAGTCTTTGCAATCGCAAGGATATTCTCAACTTTATTAAATCCTTTACTTCCTAATAGAACTACACAAATAGCTAAAATCGCATAGCCAGCAGCAAACATCCATAGAGGGATCTTTGGAAACCAAAATCGGGACAGAATGGATAGCGCAGTTAATTGACTTCCCATAATCAATATCTTGGAACTCCAATAATTCCAGCCGCAGCTAAATCCAGCCCAGCGTCCAAATGCTTTTCCTGCATAATAACAAAATGATCCTTCCTGAGGATCTTCTGACGTCATTTTCGCGAGAAAGTGAAAGACAATATAAGTTCCTATTGCCGCAAGTATAAATGAAAAGACCATTGACGGCCCTGTAATCTTAATCCCAATACCAGAACCAAGGAAATAACCTGTCCCAATCGTACAGCCAATTCCAATTAAAGATAATTGCCACCATTTTAACTGACCTTTATTCTCCCCTTTTGATTTTCCGCCCACTCCTGATGTACAAGTAAAATAATCCATGTTCACCCTCCTACTATGTTAGTATCCTTGAAATGCGCGTTAATCATGTAAGATTAAAATAACCAAAAAACAACAAACATGAGTATGAAACATGGAGAGATGTAAAAAATTAATGAGAGGGTTTGAAATGGGTAACCCTAAAGATGTGCTCAAAGAAAGGCGGCACTGATAATGAAGAAATTTTCATACACGCTAAGGAGGGCAACGATGGGAATATTAAGTGGCAACCCTAAAGAAGAGCCTTTACATTACGGTGAAGTATTTGATTTATGGTCATCATTACTAGCAGGAAATGGCATGATTGCGGGATATAAAACCATGCTGAATCATGCAGGTGATGAAGACTTGAGAAAGCTGTTAGTGGAAGCAGTGGAGATTTGCCAACAGGAAAAGAGGCAATTAGAAGAATTATTAAAAGAAAATGGCATTGGCTTGCCACCGGCTCAGCCAGAGCCTCCTGAGGCATGTCTAGAGGATATACCTGTAGGAGCTAGAATCCCTGACCAGGCAATTGCAGCGGGACTTTCTGCAGATATTGCTGCCGGGCTCGTCTTATGCAGTCAAATTATCGGTAAATCAATTAGGGAAGATGTAGCTATGATGTATGGACAGGTCCATACACAAAAAGCAGCACTAGGTGCAAAAGTTCTTCGTTTAAATAAGGAAAAAGGCTGGCTGATACCTCCTCCATTACATCTAAATAAACATGGAGATTGTTAGTTAATTAAAAAAGTGACAAAAAAGGATGAACACACTATGTGCTTCATCCTTTTTTACATTATCGATTTAAATCACTGATACCAGGGCTATGTTCATTTGGCATTTCAGGCATGACTGGAACTGGATAACCTTGTGGCGGTGGTACTACCTGCAAGGTACCAGAGTCTCTGCTCGGTGATTCACCTTGGAATATCGTACCAATAAGCGTTTCATCTAATCGGAAATTAAATTGAGCATTATGGAAGCCCATTTCTACATATTTACGGCACTCAGGATACTTATTTATGTCATAGTTTGGAACTGGGAAGATTTTTCCCCAATCCACACCTAACGTTTCCAGTGCTTTAGCAAATGCATTTTGGTGTGCATTATCGCGGACAATTAGGAAAGCTAACGTTTCTCTAAAGGTTTTATTTGAGCTCATTTCATAAATCCGAGTTTTTTGCAGGACACCTGTTGATTCTAATACGACATTATCCAATAAATCACTAATTAGGTTTCCATGGCTGTATACATAGTTTCCATTCCAAGGGTTTCCTGCAGCATCTACTGGAAGTGAACTTTGAGCACCCATTATGTAGTGATGCGGGTTTGCATATTCTTTTACTGCTTCTTCTAGAGGAGCGCCCATTGTTCCCCCTGCCCCAACTGCCTCTTCTCCCGACCCATTCAGGAGTTGATTGATGGTAGTTTGAACGAGTTCCACATGGCTGATTTCCTCAAGGAAAATCCCTCTGATTAAATCACGGTATTGCTTTTGATTACCTCTGAAGTTTGAGCTTTGAAAGAAGAATTGCATCATCGTACGCATTTCACCAAATCTGCCGCCCAATGTTTCCTGAAGGACTTTTGCTGCGGCTGGATCCGGTTTATCTGGAACAATCAAATTAATTAAATCTTCTCTATAGAAATACAATCTATTACCTCCTAAATATTGAACTATTACTCAGTTAGTTTCCCCCCGCTATCCCCGCTTATTCGAAAAAACTTGTCCTTCAATTTGGTGCAGGAACATATACTGTTGAAATAATAGTAAAATTCTAGGAGGAGACCATGTTTAATCTTATTGAAAAAGCAGTATTAGGAATGGCATCATTAAGGATTTTATCTGGATGTATCGAAATATTTGCAGCTTATTTGATGATACGTTTTAACACCATCGAAAAAGCACTCATGGTGAACAGCTCACTTGCCATCGTTGGACCTGTTATCTTAATTTTAACCACTACAATTGGCCTCTTTGGGATCATAGGGGATATTTCTTTTGTTAAAATAGTATGGATATTCATAGGTGTATGTTTTATTTTTATTGGTGTAAAGTCTTAAATCTTTACCTACATATTTCTAATCAAAAAAATGGCTGAAAGTTTTCAGCCATTTTTTACTCTTCCTCTTGATTGTGTTCATTTTCTTTTGTGTCCTCTTGGTAATGTTCATTCAAATAAGGATTCTCAGTCGTAGCAAAATGAACCGAGAGCAAACTCATTTCCGGATCAAGTCCATAAAATCCTTTTTCGGCCTTCTTAACATTCTGCCCACTTTGAAATTGAGGTTCTTTTTCATTACCTTCCATCACCATCACATCTCCTATTCCTCTAATGCCTGCTTCAAATCATCAATTAATGCATTTGCATTTTCAAGGCCAACTGCCAGTCGAATAGTACCTGGACTAATGTGTTCCTTTACAAGTTTATCCTCGTTAGATAGGTGTTGCCCATGTGTTATCTATAACAGTTCGGATTCCCAGTGTTTTCGCTAATTTCGCTAACTCATCAAGATTAACAACTCGGAAAGTTAAATCTGTAGGGCTTTCTAGGTAAATCAATTTGGTATTAGGTTGTATCGCTTCTTTAATCTCTTCTATCTTGGTGGAATAAATAACAGAATGACTGATATTGAACTTTCCTAAGTACTTTAAAAGCTCAATTGTAGAGTAATATAAATTACTAACACATAGGACATGCTCTCCACTTTTTACGCTATTAATAATTGAAGCACTTACTGCAGCCATACCGGATGAAAAGCATTTACAGGCTTCACCACGTTCAAGTGCGGCTATCTTCTTCTCGACAATTTCAACTGTTGGATTTGTCCCTCTTCCGTAAACATAAAAGGAGTGTTCACTTTGAAGGGCATCCGCTAAAATATCAAATGTTGGATAGGTAAATAAGGTATTATGAAAGATTGGAGGTACTACGGCACCTTCAAATCTTTCCCTGTCATCCTCAAAATGCATACATATTTTTTTGTCACTTTCGAAAGATTCATACTGTTCCACAGGCAAGTACTCCTAGTAATTTTATTATTAATAGTAATCCGAAAAGTAAGGGGTTTGCCTTTCAATGATATTCTCTAAAATTTCGAAATCCTGAGCATTCCCCTTTAATCGGGAAATGGCGGCCAAGTAAGATGGTCTCTTATAGCTTAGTAACATCGTTGTCAGTGTCTGTATGTCGAGAGAAATTGTTGGTACATCATTACTACGAACTAATTCCCCTTGACCATCACCGTTTACATATAATGTGAATGTTCCTTGATTCCACTCGAGCATTGGATCTTCTAGTATAAATGTTAACTGTATATCTGAACCTATTGCTCTAAAAGGATATTGTTCAATAAACTGTTTAACACAAACAATACGAGCCATAAAATAGGGAGAGATTGTTTCTTTAATATCTCCATCCTCCAGCCAAAAGGCTAATGGTTCATTCATGAAAATGTTACCTACAACCTTTGATACCATTGAAAAGTGGGCACCAATAAAATTCCATAGTCCAATCCTGGCTTCTTGATTCATATAAATCATCTCTTTTATATGAAGAACGTCCTCATATATCCAGTACAATAGATACCCTTGAGGCTTGTGTGAACTGTCATAATAAACCGCTGCTGTTAATTCATCTACATCCCATCTCCAATACTCATCCCACGCTAAGTCATTTCGAAGCATTGCAGCATGCATTTCACTAGAAAAGAGCTTGTATACTTGTCTTATGTCAGGATGTTCAATATTTAATCTTTCCACATAGCCAGGAACTTTCTTGATCTTTGGTAATTGAACATCTTTTACTTCAAAAGTCATCTTATCCGAAATAATCTCCCATCCTCTGCGTCGATAATATGGAATGGAATAGGGAAATAAATATGATATAGATTGTTTTCGCTGCTGCATTTCTGCTAACGCCTGCCTCATCAACTTATACATAAGACCCATATTTGCATATTCTGGATAGGTGCCTACGCCTGTCAGCCCTCCCATTTCGAATGATTTCCCAAATATATTTACTTGAAAAGGATAAACGGCGAGTTGCGATACAAGTTTTTCACCATCAAACCAGCCTAAAACATCCGCCTGGTCCAAAACCGGCTTTTTAGCTAGTGCTATTTCACGTTCTTCCCACCCAACCATTTGTAAATCCTTCTTGGTTACTTGAAAAACATATCGTAATAACTCATTAAACTGTTGAAAATGTTTAGTTTCCACTTTCCCCATTTTGAGCCTGTCTAGTCGACTCATACCCTTACCTCCAAAAATTAACTTCATTCATATAAATTCTAGTGTTTGCTTATCTGTGGATTAGAATTCCCCAAAAAAAGAAGCTGCTCATCTTTATGAGCAGCTGGTCAACTTAAGTCATTAATTTTATTAACCCAATGTATGGATTCTATTTCGCTATGAGGATGTTGATCCCCAATAAATTTCATAAATTCATTTTCTAGATCTGTTAGAGATAGTTCAAATAGATGTTGTTCCTCTTTTTTATACACACCAAAAGCAATGAGTTTGTTAATCAATTCCAAACGTCTACTTTCCACTGCTTTTCGAAGAATTTTTCCCATTTTCAACTCTCCTTTATGATTTGCTTAAAAAAGGAATAAAAAAAGCTCCTCTATTTTGCACATTAGCAAAATTTAGAGGAGCCATTGGTTGACCAATAGGCTTACTATTCAAATATTCCTTTTCTTACATTACCCACTTGTTTACTTGGTATTAAACTATAGTCTAAAATATACTTTGTAACATAGCCATTGTCAACGATTTTTTTAAATTTTTTGACTTTATTATAAAACCAACTTGACACATCGGAATTATAGGTATATCTTAAAGATACTAAATAGTAATACGCCGATTTGACAGCATAAGGCACCTCTCTATTATCAGGAGGTGTTTTTTTAATACTTACTTCTATTAAAGACAAAGGAGGGAGTTTTACAAATGATTGAACAATACCCTGTTTTACCTGGAGCTGAATCTTTTTTCTTTAAAGGAAATGAAATTGGAATATTAATTTCGCATGGTTTCGTGGGAACACCTCAGAGTGTCAGTTATTTAGGTGAATATCTTGCATCTGAAGGTTTCACAGTCTATGGAGTGAGATTAAGTGGTCATGGTACACATTATGAGGATATGGAAAGGTGCAGTTATCAGGATTGGATTAAAAGTATCGAGGACGGTTTCAATTTTTTACAACAATATTGTCGAGATATCTTTGTAATCGGACAGTCGATGGGAGGTACTTTAACACTTAATCTATCTCAAAAGTACAAAGATATTAAAGGAATCATGTTAATAAATGCGGCAATTAACTCCATTCCTCCGATGGAAAGGTATAAGAACAAACACATCCCCCGATTTGTTCAAGAAGGGGAACCAGATATAAAAGCCAAAAATGTTCATGAAATTGCCTATTTAAAAGCACCAGTACGATCCATTCATCAGTTATTTGCTCTGATGTCAGAAACCAAGGATAAGCTTCTCGAAGTTGCTTGCCCGGTTCTGGCATTCCGTTCAGAAGAGGACCACGTCGTTCCGCCTGAAAACACCAATTATATTTTGTCATCTATCCAATCAGAAATAAAAGAAGTGGTTCCGTTATATAATTCTTATCATGTTGCTAGCATGGATAACGATAAAGAGTTAATCGCTGAACAATGCAGCTTATTTATTAATAAACTTTTAAAGAATGTTTATAAAACCACAAGAATAAAACAACCTCGCCAGTAATACTTGGCGAGGTTAACTTTCTTATTTTTTTATTAAGTTTGGAGGTATTTCCCCCTGTAATCCAGTCACTAAATTAGTTGCCGCTGTCATGGCCATTTTAAATCGGGTTTCATAGGTGGCCGAGCCAATATGGGGCAGCGTAACAACATTATTCATGGAAAGAAGCGGGTTATCCTTTTTCACTGGCTCCTGAATAAAAACATCTAGTCCTGCACCATATATTTGGCCTTTTTGAAGCGCTTGAATCAAAGCATCTTCATCTACAGTTTTTCCTCTTGAAGCATTAATAAAAATCGCTGACTCTTTCATAAATTCGAATTCTCTTTTCCCCATCAAATTTACAGTATCTGGGGTTAAAGGTGTCATTAAGCAGACAAAATCAGACTTCTTTAATAATTCCTCCATTGAACAGTATGTAGCCCCATATTTTTCTTCCGCATCTTTGTTCCGGGTACGATTATGATATAAAATCTCCATATCAAATCCAAAATGTGCTCTTTTAGCCACAGAGGATCCAATGCCACCCATACCAATAATCCCTAACACTTTATGATGGACATCGACCCCAAACCACTTTTCTTCAAGACCTGATTCCCACTGACCGGTTTTAACCCATTGATTTAACTCTGGTATTCTTCTAGCAGTAGAAAGTATCAATCCCATAATGGTATCCGCTACTGTGTCATTCAGAACATCTGGAGTATTAGTCCCCATAATTCCCCTCTCTGTTAAAGCGATCAAATCAAGATTGTCGTATCCGACAGCTATATTGCAGACGATTTTCAAATGTGGTGCTTGATCCAGTAACTCTTTATCTACTTTTAATCCCGATCCTAATAGACCCTGTGCCTCCTGCAGTTCTTCAAGAAATACGGGATAGGTTTCTGAATCAATGTTCTCAAAATAAACAACCTCACAGGTGTCTGCAATAAAATCCAATACTTTCCTATCCACTTTTTTATAAACTATTATTTTTGGCTTCATTGGTAAACCCCCCCTAATCGTTAAACTATCAATACTTCATTATATAGTAATAAAACCTTTGGATAAACAAATACTGAAATAAGTTCACCATTATCACACTGATTTAAAACCCATAATTGTATAGTTATGCAGAAAATTTGAATGTTACATAATACCATGATATAATAATATTATGTAACATGAATTAAGGAGAGTTTTTATGGAGTATGTTGAAGCTCTAAGGGACATCAAGCAGATTAATTTAATTAAAAAGTATTTAAAAAAGCATTCCGAGCGTGATTATCTTCTTTTTGTTTTTGGAATTAACACGGGATTGAAAATCACCGAAATGCTGGATATCAAGGTTGGCGACGTATTAGAAAAAGAAGGCAGTATAAAGAATTTTTATTCCTATCCACATCATGAAACGATGAAGGAAATTTATCTAAATTCTAAAGTTAAGCAAGCTATTCTCCACTATGTTCAAAATGAACAATTAATTATTGAAAATTATTTGTTCAAATCAACCAAAACCGACAAACCGATTACTCGCCAGCAAGCCTATCGAATTATACATCAGGCTGCAGAGGCCATAGGAATCGAAGGTAAAATTGGAACGAATTCCCTTCGTAAGACCTTTGGTTTTCATGCCTATAAACGTGGAATTGCTATTTCCATTCTGCAAAAGCATTTCAACCATTCAACCCCTTCAGAAACACTAAAATACCTTGGAATTTCCAAAGATGACAAAATCAGAACTGAAATCGATGTCAACTTATAGGCAGATACACCCTTATCCATGTACAAATTAATTGAGGAGGAATATAAAATGAATATTCGCGAAATCGAGCTCCCAGGTATTGGGAAGAAATTTGAGGCCATCACAAATAATAAGGATAAGTTAGTTGTTATCATTCACGATGATGGAAGAAGAGACATTTATCATTTTGATCAGGAGGATTACGAGGAAGCAATCGCTAGTACTACCTTCAATGATCAGGAAGCAAGGCAGATTGCAGCAATTATCGGCGGGATGACTTATGCTCCCAAGGCATTAGAAACCATTGAAATGGCATTTGATGATCTAGTCATTGAATGGTTTAATGTAGAGCCTAATGCCCATGCAGTTAATCAAACCATAGGTGATCTAAATATTAGACAATCCTATGAAGTTAATATTATTGCGATTATTAAACGACAGAACCATAAGAAGATTCATACTCCTGGTCCTGAAACGCTCCTTGAAGAAGGAGATACAGTTATCGTATCTGGACAGCGCAATCAAGTTAAAAAGATTGTAAAAGAAGTTCTTTCACGAAGGGATGGGTGATACTAGTGACAAATCATTTAGTTTTCGAAGTCGGTACAGCGTTGGTTTTAGTCGCCATTACAGCATTAATAGCAGGAAAATTAAAGTTTTCCATCATCCCCTTTCTTATCCTCTTAGGGATGGCCGTTGGTCCACATGCCCCACAAATCGGGATCATCGATCTAACCTTTATCGAAAGCTCAGAAATTATTGAGTTTTTTGGCCGCATAGGTGTGCTGTTTCTACTATTCTATTTAGGTCTTGAATTCTCAGTGGGTAAATTAATTCGCTCGGGACGTTCTATTGTAATTGGCGGTTCGATTTATGTAGCATTAAATTTCAGCTTAGGTATTATATATGGGATTATTACAGGTTTCCCAATAATGGAAACATTAATTATCGCTGGTCTTCTAAGCGTATCCTCCAGCGCGATTGTCGCAAAAGTCCTCGTCGATTTAAAAAGAACTGCCAATTCAGAAACAGAGCTAATTCTAGGAATTATTTTATTCGATGACATATTCCTAGCACTATTTCTCTCCGTTATGTCAGGACTTTTATTAGGTGGATCCACCACTGTTTTAGGTACTATTATTTCCGTTCTAATCTCACTAGGATATATGCTTCTATTTTTTATTATTGCCCGCAAAGGGGCACCTATTCTCAATAAACTATTAAACATTAAATCTAATGAAATATTTATTCTCGTCATCTTCGCATCTTTATTTTTTGTAGCAGGATTTTCTGAGAAACTCCACGTTGCTGAAGCCATCGGTGCTTTACTTTTAGGTTTAGTATTTTCTGAAACGGAACATCGTGAGCGCATTGAACATTTGGTTATTCCTTTTAGGGATTTCTTTGGAGCTTTATTTTTCTTTAGTTTTGGATTAAGTATTGATCCTTTCAGCTTAGGTGGAGCCGTTTGGCTTGCTGTTGGTGCGGTTATCCTCACAATATTTAGTAACTTTGTAGCTGGAATGATTTCCGGGAGAAAAGCTGGTTTGTCGTATAAAGCTTCCTCAAATATCGGATTAACAATCGTTTCTAGAGGTGAATTTTCAATCATTGTTGCTAATCTAGGACTAATGGGCGGCTTAATGCCCATCCTAAAACCATTTACTGCTGTTTACGTTTTAATATTGGCTATAATTGGTCCACTTTTAACAAAAGAGTCAAAGAATATATATACATTCTTAAACCGTATTTTCAAATGGGAAAAAGGGAAGTTACAAAAAAAGAGAATCTCTATTCCTAAGCCTGAAAATGAAAATAATAATAGCCCTGGTCTTTAAGAAAAAAGGTTAAGGGAGGTTTAATTGTGGGAATCGGGTTAGCGGTCATCTCGTTAACATATATTTTATTATTGGTCATGTCCTATCAGTTTTTTATATTCATAAATGAAAAGGATGACAAGCGCAGTTGTATCATTATTACCAAATCATATCAAAACGCCTATTCCATCCTGCTTTTTGGGATACTTGTCATTTATGCACTAGTAGTACTTCCCCATATTCATTTAGATTCACAAACCATTAGCTATCTTGTTCTGGCTAGTAAGTTTATGTCAATGGTTACTCTTGCTGGGAGCATTTATCTTCTAAGTAAAAAATTCAAATAAAATGTTATATTATTTAGACCAATAGAAAAGAATCCACCATTCAAATAATGAAATGGTGGATTCTTTTTCTACAACTTCGTTCTTAAGCTCCACAGCTCAGGAAAGAAGTGCTGGTCTAGAACTCGTTTCAAATAGGTTACTCCAGATGAACCTCCTGTCCCCTTCTTATGTCCTATGATTCTTTCTACTGTACTCATATGATTGAACCGCCATAATTGCTGTTGATTTCCAATATCGACTAGTTTCTCAGCCAGCTCATATAAATCCCAATATTGGTCGACATTACGGTAAACTGTCAGCCAGGCCCCTTCAACACTTTCGTTAGGTTCATAGTTTTTAGACAAATCGCGATGTAAAACATCATCATCAACAGGAATTCCACGTGCAACAAGTGCTTGGATGGCTGCATCATAAATGCTGGGTTTATGCAGAGCTTCAACCATTTTTTCATATAATTCTTTTTGATGTTTATACACTGCCAGGGTATGAGCATTTTTGTTTCCTAGAGCAAATTCAATCAGACGATTCTGGTATGATTGGAACCCTGATGATTGACCGAGTTTATCCCTAAACTCCAGGTACTCCGATGGTGTCAAGGTAGAAAGAACACTCCATGATTGTATCAATTGCTGCTGTATTCTCGAAACACGTGAAAGTATTTTAAAAGAAGGCTCGAGATCGTTCTGGAGAATATATTGAATAGCCTTTGTTAACTCATGAATAATTAATTTCATCCATAATTCACTTGTTTGATGGATGATAATGAATAACATTTCATCGTGGTGGCCAGAAAGCCGTTGTTGACTAGAAAGTATTTTATCAAGATGAAGATAATCGCCATAAGACATGGCTTTTTGAAAGTCTGTTTGAATATTTTTTTCTAATTTGTTATTTTCTTCTGAAGAATTCATCTTTTACTCCCCCCCCTTCTTTAACTCCTTATGCTACAACTTCTCTTTCATTCTTAAAATTTTTATATTGCTTTTCTATCATAATTGTCTTTAGTACTTGAACCGCTTCCCACACCTCACTATAAGAGGTGTAAAGCGCAACAGGAGCAAGACGAATAATATTAGGTGCTCGGAAATCAGGGATAATACCATTCTCTTTTAATGCCTTGCAGATTCGTGCTGCTTCTTTATGCTCTAGGCTAACATGACCCCCTCGGCGCACATCCTCTTCGGGATTCCCTATGCAAAAGCCCAAATGTGGTAACTCTTGCTCTATCAAGTCCATTAAAAATCGATTAATCTTTAATGACTTTACGCGTATATTTTCAATACCCGCTTGAGTAAAAATCTCTAACGCACCAATGAGAGGAGCAAGACTTAAAACATGAGGTGTACCAATTTGATAGGCTCCTGCTGATTCTGCCGGTGTTAAACTATGTTCCATATCAAACTGTTTCTCTTTCTTGGAACCAAACCAGCCGGCGAGTCCTGGACCCATTCCAAAGTGTTTCTTATTTACATACAAACCACCAACACTTCCTGGACCGCCATTCAAATGTTTATAATTACACCAATATGCAAAATCAACACCCCATTCACTAAAGGAATGTGGTATGGCACCGATGGAATGGCACCCATCAAAACCGATGATGATTCCTCTTTTATTCGCCTCAGCTGTTAGACGCTTTATGTCTAAGATTTGACCACTTCGATAAAGAACCGTCGGTAATATGATCAGCGCAATGTCTTCGGTCATTGCTTGGATAATATCCTCTTCTTCCAGGAAACGGCCGTTCCGACTTTTTACCTTAATTAGGTGTGTATCCGGATTAAATCCATGAATGCGAAGCTGGCTTTGAAGAGCATAAATATCAGATGGGAAGGTTAATTCATCAGCTAGAATTTTCGTTTTCTTTCCTTCTGGCTTATAAAAGGTAGCGACAAGTTGATGCAAATTTACTGTGGTTGAACCCGTCACAATCACTTCATTAGCAGAGGCTCCAACTAATGGTGCCATCATTTCTCCTAATTTTTCTGATAAGAAAAACCATGGGTGTTTCCCTTTTGTCCAGCCATCAATTCCATGTTCTTTCCAATCATTTAATGATTCTAATAGAGTTCGTTCTGCTCTTTTTGAAAGGAGTCCTAATGAATTTCCATCTAAATAAATGGTGTTTGGCTTTATGTAAAATTCCTCACGAAATTTATATAGGAGATCTTCTTTGTCCATTTTTTTTGCATCATTTACTGTTAAAGTCATACTATCCCTCTCCCCCATTTCTTCTATAATTCTATTTTACTCGGAAGTGAATTAAAAAATAGCCGCTATTAGAACTAAAAGCGGCTTTTTGTCTGGTAGAAATTATTTATTTATTCAAGAACAAGAAAATATTGAAGATGATTTGGTGAAAGAGCTGTAATAGCTTGAATACGATACCCGATACTTAGCAATTGTGATAATGTCTCAGCACAATTATCGCGAGGAGGCTCTATTGGTGCGTGGTAGCTTTTATATAAATGCAGCAGTTGATTATCACTCGTACAATGCAATAAAATCACATGTCTGCCAGTCCATGCCTGCCCTATCATTGGTGCTGTTTGTCTTATTCTTCTCACATGGTTACACCCTCAGTTGTTGATACAATAGTTTATGTAAGAAGTCTAGTCCATTGTTCTTACTGCAGTTTACTACCCTCGAAAAAAACCACCAATTCAGTTGCATTGGCGGTTTAGTCATACAAATAGATTCTCAAACTATTCCTGCCATTACCTTTTGCGGGGGCAACAATTCCATGAACCGTTCAAACGGCATTTCACAAGCTTGATATTTTTCGAGCAAATCAAGCATTGTAACTTGTTTTCTGACGATTTGTTCCTCATATACTCCATTCTGCAATAAGTATTCTAATTCCCGCTTATGAGGAGGACAATCTGTATATTCTGCGAGTTCTTTAATTTGTTCACGAGTTGCACTATGATGCAAATCAACATAATCCATGAGTAGTTCAGATAGAATTAGAGTTTGATTTAAAGGCAGATATGAAAAGGTTTCATTGTTTGTTGTAAGAATTACCTGATCATTACCGTTTAACCTATAGCGATATAAGACTCGATTGACAGTTTCCATGCTATTACTTGGGAAAATTCCTTGAGACTCATTATTAATATACTGAATACTAAGTGTATTTTGGTTAACTTCAAATTGAGTTAAGCCAAAGAATTCCATGGCATGTGACCACATCGTTTGTTTCCATACTTGAAGCTGCTCCTCTATATCACCACTCACATCTGCCTCGCCGCGTGGTGAGAATCTGCTGGCTCCTTTTTGAACAAGCTGTTCGTCGATGAACCTCGACACTTCTTGGTACGTATTTGCCCAGTTTGTATCCCCACAGCCAAATACAGCATATTGAACTCCATTCAATTCTCCTTGTTCTAATGTTTCTAGCCATTGAACAAACTTTCGTGCATTTTTTGGCGGTTTCCCATTATAGGAAGACGTAATGATTAACACTGCCCCTTCAGTTGGCAGCTTGTTAACGGCATCATCAAGTGCTGACAATTCACTTCTGATTCCATAACTGCTGGCCATTTCGGAAATTTCATAGGCGATTGCCTTTGCTGTTCCCATATTGGATCCGTAGAGGACTAGTAATGGTTGATTATTAATACCAATAATCGAAGAATTTGGGCTATTGTATATCTTTTTTATATGTGATGAATGGTTTTTATTAACAGCAACATCGTTATCTCTTTTATCTCTTAGTTTCACTTGCATGGTGAACTGATCTGGTTTAAGAGTCATCGTTTGTTTTATTTTCAAATGATAATTACTATGGTCAACTAAATTAAATTTTTGAAGAATCATCCCCAATAACAATGCAGCTTCATGCAGGGCGAACTGCATGCCAATACATGCCCGTTGTCCATTACCGAAGGGTTTAAAAGCATCGTGAGGTATTTTACTAGGATCCTTAAAGCGTTCTGGACGAAATTCCTCTACATCCTCTCCCCATGCCGTTTTATCACGGTGTAACTGTGGAAGGAGAATCGCTACATTTTGCTTCTTATTTATTTGATATTTTCCACCGATGACCATATCTTCTTTTGCATACAAAGTAAATTGCGGAGCAGTAGGATAAAGCCTTAGTGATTCATTTAAAATCATCCGAATATATTTTAATCGTGTAACTTGTTTGTACGTAGGAACTGTATCAGTAAAAATTTGGTCTACCTCTTCATATGCCTTTTTTAGTACCTCAGGGTTTTTCAGAAGTAAGTAAAGTGCAAATGACAATAAACCGCTGGTCGTTTCATGTCCGGCTATTAAGAAGGTAATGATTTGAAAACGAATATTTTCGTCGTCCAGCTTTTCCCCTGTATGAGGATCCTTCGCACTCAGCATCCTGGCGAGCATGTCAGTTTCACCTTGGTCACCTTGTTCTTTACGCTCGGCAATCAATTGATCTA
The DNA here is from genome assembly GCF_019749295.1 of Neobacillus niacini. Classification (GTDB taxonomy): domain Bacteria; phylum Bacillota; class Bacilli; order Bacillales; family Cytobacillaceae; genus Neobacillus; species Neobacillus niacini_D. The sequence continues at coordinate 225,634 of NZ_JACWFG010000011.1, read as the reverse complement.
CTAAAGAAAACATGGATTGAATATCCTTCTCGAACTGTTTCTTCCTTTTATACAAGAGTTTATTTTGTACTGGCAGGCGTGTACTCTGGTGCATCGCTTCATCAAGGGAATTAACCATACTGATGATAAAAGGGTTATGGTTTTCTCTATAGAAGCTGTTAAATCTATATCCAAAACCGCATAAACCAATAGTGTCCAGTGTCAGTCTAGTCATGTCATCTGGTACATCGATACTCTCATTGTGATTCAAACGTTCCCATTTTTGAACAAGCTGCTGTGCAATGTCCACCATCATCGAGTGATAGCCTTTCATGGCTTGTTGACTAAATGATGGTACAAGAATGTTGTGCGCTTTTTGCCAGTTAGGCTCACTTGTTTTGCTGGTAAACAGCCCATCCCCTGAAAAGGCACGCACCTTACTTAAACCGCCTAAAAGGCTCTTGTCAAATTTCGAATCATTACAAACCTCGGCGACCAGTTCATGCCCGGAAAGGAAGATGGTTGAGAATCCACCATGGAATTCCATGCGAAAAATCGGGCCGTATTCCTCTGCAAGCTTACAAAGTGATAGTGTTGGTGATTCCTTATCTATTAACGGCAGGTTGCCAAGCGGACCAAACGTTTTAGGTTGTGGGATTGGCGTATAAATCTCCATAATACATCTCCTTTTTTTAATATTCTTTAGTGGTATGTAAACTACATCGTGTTATATATTATATGCCGAATGAACGCTCATTCATTTTTTATTCAGTATAATATCTTTTTTGATACATAGTCAACCAAATTATTAAAATATTTTAATTATTGGCTCTGTTATAACTGAAAGTTTATTTTACTGTGTTTGGAAAATAAGCGGATAATTTCCTTTTAAATTGGGAAATATCATTATTTCCTTAAAAATAGGCGGAGTTTTTCCGCTTATTGTATCCAATTCTTTGTAATTTGTCTTATTTAAAGCAGTTAAGCGGAATATCTCCGTTTATAGCTGTTTCTTAAGGTTCTCTATAAACAATAGCCGGAAATTCTCCGCCTATGAATTCTCAACCCTGCACGAAAATCAACAATTAATAATAACAGACCCTATTAATAAAAAACAAAGCGTGATTCCTAAGTGGATTCACGCCTGAACTTTTATCTTTTTTGCACTAGACCAAATTAATACTGGTATCAGAAAAAGTGAAAGGACCCCTCCTGCGATTGAAAGTACTGCGTAACTTGAATTCGCTACAACTACTCCAGAAAGTACACCTCCCGTAGCCCCAGACAAAGCAACCAATACATCTATTGTTCCTTGCATCTTGGCACGATTGGTACTATTCGTTGAATCTACTAGAATAGCCGTTCCGCTAATTAATCCGAAATTCCAGCCTAATCCAAGCAAGATGAGAGCCAAGGTAAGTAAAGGCATTGATTCACCTGGCGCCATGGCAGCTAGTACACCCGCTGCAAGTAAGGTAACGCCTGCTGCGATGGCCATGTATAGACGTCCAATCCTATCCACGAGGACACCTGTTAGAAGTGAGGGCAGATACATAGCACCGACATGGAATCCAATGATTATACCCACTTCACTTAAACCATGTCCGTGATTACCCATATGTACCGGTGTCATCGTCATGATGGCAACCATCACCAATTGCGTTAACACCATTAATGTTGCTGCGGTAAAAATTCCTTTTTTGTTCATCGTAAGTGTATTTATACTAACATCTGAAAAAACTTTGTTTTTTCTCTGTTCAACCGCAACTGCTTGTGCAACCACGAGCGGGTCTGGACGGAGAAGCACTAGAAGGATCATCCCTGCAAGAATATAGGCTGCTGCAGCTAAAATGAATGGTCCTGACAATGCGGGGACTCCAATTTTCATGGCAAAGCTGCCCATTACATCCACCAAATTAGGACCAGCAACTGCACCAAATGTGGTTGAAACCATAGCTATACTGATGGCTGTTGCTCTCTGTTTGGAATTTGCCAAGTCTGTTCCAGCATAGCGGGCTTGTAAGTTTGTGGCACCGCCAGATCCATAGATTAGCAGTGAGATAAAGAGCAGGAATATATTATTTGTTATCGCTGCGATGACTACGCCAATTGCTCCAATTCCCCCAGCAAGAAAACCCGCAGCCAGCCCCGACCGGCGCCCAAAACGCTGAGATAACCTTCCTACAAGAAGTGCTGACCCAGCAGATCCAAGGGTGAATAACGCTGTTGGAACTCCTGTGAAATTATCTGTCCCCAACATATCTTGAGCTAGAAGTGCACCCACCGTAATGCCCGCTGCAAGTCCGGCACCACCGAAAATTTGTGATAAAACGACGATAATCAATGTCCGTCGATATAATGCTTGCCGTTTTTCAGGTGAGTCAATGTAAGCCTGATACATATTAATAGCTTCTGAAACATTCCGTTTACCTGACATAACTACACCTCTCCATATTGCAACGTGATAGATACTGATTACTAAATCATACCATTTAAGGTTTTTACCGAAAACATTTTTATTTTCAATTATTTGACTCATGCAAAAAAAGCCGGTTCTCTAATCACGAACCGACTTTTTCGAATGGTTTTATTGTTGCTGTAATACCGTAATAGATTGTGGACTTGTCGTAACTTTAAAGCCTTGTTTGTTTTCCACTTCCGCTGATACGGTATACGTACCGTTAGGAAGATCTGCCTCCGGGTTCCACTCTAGGTGAATTTCATGCTCGTTTTCCACCACAATCGATTCAACAACCTTGCCACTTTCATCTTTAATACTTATATTCCAGTTTACTCGATTATTGGCGAACGCATTAATTCCCGCAGGAGTACTAGCATTTACATTTTTATATGGATAGACACTGAAATAGCTTACTAGCATATCTTCATTAATATATGAAGGATCTCCCCAAACGGTATAGCCATGGTTAAAGGCAACATCTGCACCTAATACGACAACACTCTTTGGTTCTTCTTTTACAAGTACGGATGTTTGTCCCTGCTCTAGCGCCATATACTTACCGTTATACCATATGATTGCACCATAAAAACCACTGCCATTGTCGTTATCCACCGCTTTGAAGGATATTTCAAATTCACCTTCTTTTGGCTGTACTTGAATATCAGATACTACCGGAGCAACAGAATCTACTTTAACTGGAAGCTTAATTTCTTGCGGTTTTGCATTCTTGTAATCTAGTGTTGTTTTTATAACATAGTGATAGCTGCCATCTTTGACTACTTGTCCATTTTTGTCCTTAACATCCCATAAGTAACCACCATTCATATAGTCCCCATATGACATAATATTCTTTCTGAACTTCCATGGCTTCCCAGTGTATTCACTAAAGTCACCTAAATATTGAACGAGTTGTCCATTTTGATCTTCCACGTACATTTCTGTTTTCTCTAAATTACGGAGTGTGGTGAATGTCGGGAATACTCCTGGAAAAATCGTGTTTGGAGAGATCACGATTCTGTCCGTATCGAATGTGCCTTTTCTAGGATCATAACCTAATGGGAATGTGCCTTCTGAGAATGGCTCATCATTCCAAAGCACCGTATATCCTAAGAAAGCATCTTTATCCCATGCAGCTGGATCTAAGTTCTGAGCTTGATCCCATTTACCATAGAAGCCCATATAAGGTACGGTTATTGGAACTGCCGAATCAATGTTTTTGCCAGTTGGCACAAGACGTACATACCCTTCGACAAATGTACCTTCCTTTAAGCTGGCTGGTAATGAAATCTGGATGTCTAAATTCTTTTCTTGACCCGGTTTAATCTTTAATGTCTTACCTTCTGTATGAGTTGCTTTTTCCCCGTTTACCAAAACGGAAGCACCCTGCACCCGCTTGCTAGTTAACGTTAAATATTCTTTAGAATCCAATGTTCCATCATTGTCCAAGTCAAATTCCTTTGTTTCTGTATTATCTGTCAATACATCAACGTAAACACTGTATTCCAGGTCTTTTACATCTACATTTTGTAGAGCTTCTACATTTAACTTGAAGTGAGCTTTGTTGCTCGTAATTTCTTTTAAGGCAACTGCTCCAGCTTGCTCCAATGGAGTTTTTTCACTAGTAACAAGAACAGGAGTTTTAATGGCATTTTTAATTTGCATTAAGCCAGATCCTTGTACACGCGGTGAGTACGGCACCTCATTATTGGTACGTGGGTCTTGTATAAATTGTGATGTATTCATTAAAGCGATTTTTGCTTTTAATGCTGTTTCCTTAGAATGAGATAAGCCTTTTTCATATAAAGCTTGCAGCAATAATGCTGAACCACCAGCTACATGCGGTGCTGCCATGGATGTTCCGCTCATAATTTCATATTCATTACCCGTAACCGTTGAATAAATATTACCTCCTGGTGCAGTAATCTCTGGTTTAAAATCCAATGTATGTGGTGTGCCATAAGATGAGAAATCGGATATCGTATTTTTATCAGGATTTTCTATATAAACTCCATTTGACATTTTCATATTTACACTTTGTCCACTAGTAAGCTTGTTAATTATTGCTTCTCCTGCCTCTTTACTTGTTGTTGCAGCAGGAATAAAAAATGAACTTAGATATACGTATGGATAGTCAGCCAATCCACTCGGCGGCACTAGGATAACTGCTTTTGCTCCTTTCTTTTGTGCTTCATTTTGTACATAAGTGTAGGTAGCGTATGGCTGATTCGGTTTGGCGACCACAATTTTGCCAGTCACCTCTTTTCCAACGAAATCTGCTGTTTTCCCTTCCCCAACATATACCAATTCATAGCTCTTGCCCACTTCCAGTACTCTTGAGAGCTTGAAATTATATTGAGTTTGGTCTTTATATGGAAGCTGCAAACCATTTTCCTCTGCTAATGTATTCATATGAATATTTGTATTTTCATAGGAAGCGACTGACAGGGCATAAGGACTTACACTTGGTTCTCCTACTGTCCCAATATCCGGGTTTTCTGAATAAGGTTTCGCTGCAGATTGTAAAAGATTGTTTTTTGTGCTGTAAGCGGAGTTTCCGCCAGCTACCACTACAAGTGTCCCTTGTTCAGTTGCTTCGCGTATCGATTTTTGAATTGGATCGTTCTCCTCTCCAACATATCCCGCATCAGAGCCTAAACTCATGTTAATGACATCTGCTCCCATTGTGACAGCATGCTCTATACCAGCAATAATATCATCTTCAAATGCACCGCCGCCATTATCAGAAAATACTTTTTCAGCTAATAGCTGCACTCCTGGAGCAACACCTTGTACGCCGTCATTTGCCTCATCCCCATTTGCCCCTACAGTCCCTGCAACGTGCATACCATGTGAAGATCCGTTTTGGCCGCGAGCAATGACATCCGTATCTTTATCGGCCCAGTCATATCCTGTAGGAACCTTGTCGTTGTACCATACTTCACTTACCTCGGTTTCAGCCAATTTACCTCCAATGCCCTCTTGTGTCCACTTTTGTTTCTCTTTTCCTTTTTCTGTTAGTTTCATATCTTGATGACTGTAGTCAATTCCTGAATCAACGATTGCAACAAGCAATCCTTCCCCTTCGTAACCATATTCCTCCCATACCTTTTGGGCTTGTACCAATTCTTTGCTTGCCCCCATAGAAGGCTGGAACGTTCTAGCGATATGTACATTTGTTACACCAGGTGTCGCTTGAATTTCCTTTAGATTACGAAACTCAGTTTCTATACTAAACCCGTTAAAGCTTTCATAGAAACGATTCTTTACTTTACCTGCAGTTTTATTTTTAGAAATTTGTGCAATTACATGATCTTGTTTTTGTTTAAACTTTTCCTTCTTGTTCTTTTTAGCTTCCCCCGCTGTGTCAGGCTGTTCTACCTCAACTATTAGACGGACCTTTTCATTAGGCTTATACGGTTTTGCTAAACCTTCTTTCTTTAAATCCTTATACCCAAACTGATCAGCCTCAGCTTCAGCAGCTTTTTTTTGTTCATCTAAGAATATTTTCTGCCCTTGTTTCACAATCTCCTCAACACTTGGAGCTGGAACTGGATTAGTACTATTTCCTTCCGCAAATCCTGTTGAAGTTAACAACATCGTTGCTAAGGCTGTCGTTGATAATACTTTAAACGGTAACCCTTTTCGCTTTTTCATCATTCACATTTCCCCTCATAGTTAATTAATATTTTCAAAATATTAACACAACTCTTATTTTAATTACTTTATAAACAAGAAGCTATTGGGGTTACGAATTGAGTAAAATGTCCTAAAAATGACCGAATAAGGTTAATTTTTGTTATTTTCTGATATTTATCAGTATAATAGTCACTCATAAATAACCCCATAAAAAAACGAGAAACCTCATTAATTGATGGTTTCTCGTTTTTTGGTCCTATCATTTACTATGGATTTGTTTTCATAACTGGAGTTGAACCCTTAAACAAACCTAAAATATATCCAACGACTAATCCTATAAGTGCAGGAATCAGCCACCCCAGTCCTTCGTTATAATAAGGAAGAATTTCAAATGCACCACTCAAGTTACTGTCTAAAAATACTTTGTTAATAGTGTCTAAAACACTAAAAAGAGTAACAAAGCCGATTACAGAGCTATATATATATGGATTTCTTTTTATAATATTATCCAGCAACCCTAAGAAAATGAGTACAATAGCTATTGGGTAAATCATGCCGAGAATCGGTACAGAAATCTGCAGGATTTGCGTTAAACCTAAATTAGCAATTGCAGTACTTAGAACTGCTAAGATAACGACCCATACTTTATATGCCACTTTTGGAATGGCATTGGAGAAGAATTGGCTGCATGAGGTAATCAAGCCAATCGACACGCAGAAACAAGCAAGCGTAAAAACAATACCTAATAGCAATGTTCCGCTCTTTCCAAACAGGTAGGTCATGATGTTGGACAAAATAATTGCCCCATTTTCAGCTTGTCCTAAAGAAGAACTGGCAGCTCCCAAATATCCTAATATAAGATAAATAACAGCTAGTAACAAACCAGCACCCAAACCTGCGTACATCATATAGCGTGATTTCATTTTGGAGTCAAGGACACCTTGTGCTGTTAATGTGTTAGCAATGACAATCCCAAATGCGAGTGCTGCCAAAGCATCCATGGTTAAGTACCCTTCCAATATTCCTTGGAATAATGGATTTTCTTGATAATTACCAATAGGAGCTTCAAATGAGCCAATAGGATCGATTAAGCTTTTTATAAAGATAATCGCTATCAAGGTCAAAAGAATTGGAGTCAATAGTTTTCCAAAAAGACTAATCAGTTTGGAGGGATACATACTCAACCAAGCTGCTAAACCAAAAAAGACGATACTATAGAGTAATAAAGAAATTGGGCCATCAAGCAAATTTTCGGGCAAGAATGGTGCAGCTCCCATTTCAAAGGCAAGGCTTCCCGCACGTGGAATAGCCAGTCCTGGACCAATTGCAATATAAATCAAAAATGGAAATATTAATGCAAATAATGGATGAACTCTAAGGTTAAGCTCGTTCAAGCTTCCTACCTTTGCAACTGCAATCACTCCTAAAATGGGCAGTCCTACTGCTGAAACAATAAATCCAGCAAGAGCCAGCCAAATGTGATCACCAGCTGATTGACCGAGAAAAGGGGGGAAAATAAGGTTCCCTGCCCCAAAAAACATAGAAAATAACATAAAACTGATAAAGATAATTTGTTTAGCTGAAAAATTCATGATGTATCTCCTTAGGTTGTATTAAACAATATTCAAACATTATATCATTTGTTTGCTCTAAATTCTTTGGGTGTCTGGCCATATTTCCCTTTGAAAATTCGGTAAAAATAACTAATATTATCGTAGCCAACTTGTTCCACAACCATCCCAATAGGCAAATCTGTACCTTCTAATAATTCTTTTGCTTTTACCAGCCTTCTTTCTTGAAGGAGCTCTTTAAATGTACGTGAAGTTGCCTTTTTTATGGTTTTACTTAATCCATAATGGGATTGGTTTAATTGCTCAGCTAATTCATATAATGAAGCTTCTTTGTAATGTTCTTCGATATACTTTAGTGATTCAACCACTAAGTAATGCATGATGGAAGCTTCTTCTATTCTTTCAACCTTATCCGAATTTTTGATAAGTTCAATCATAAATAGCCCCATATAAAGCTTTATGGAAGATTCAGAGAAAGTGGAAGGGTCCATAATTTCGTGAATCATTTTCGCTATTAACTCCTGAATAGACTGTATTTCCGATACTTTAAAATAAAGAAATTGTCCGTTCTGGGTATTATTGTACAGGCTGCTTAGCAGGAAATCGCTGATAATATTTTCTGAACTTAAGAAAGAAAAAATAAAGTCAAAGAAGGCAGGCCGAATGATAAAATTAATAACAATATCATCCTTACCACAAGCTTTTATTTCATGTTCAATATGTTGATTTAATAATAGAAGCTCTCCTTTTTTCAAGGTAATCGGTCTGCCTCCGACTGTCTGCTGCAATTCCCCGTTATAAACATAATTCACTTCAATGTAATCATGTTTATGTAATGGAAAGTCCACAAATCTGGTGTGTTTGCGAACCATGATCATCTTGTCTTTACTTAAGAATTTTTCACTCTCGATAATAAAATTCGTCTTACTTGTATATAAATCTTTACTAACGTTCGTTTGTTGTTCAAGAATATCATTTTCCTCGTCTGTCAGTTGTAAAAGTTCGTTAAGTAATTCCTGGTTCACTCTTTTCACCTATTTCTGATTTGGATCTCAAAGTACATTTTTATAAGATATAATGATACCATTTCCCTGCAACGATTAGAACAAAAAAAGTATGCTCCTTTTTCAGGAACACACTTTAAATTTCTACTTATAAGATTTCTTGAAACATGGAAATAACTTCTTCTTTTGTGGGCTGGAATGGATTTCCTGGTGCACACGCATCGTTAAGTGAGTTTATTGCTAATTTTTCTAGATCTACTTCATTAACCCCTAATTCAGCTAGTTTACTAGGGATTCCTACTTCTTTTGATAGAGCTTTTATCGCTTCAATTACTTCATCTGCACATTGCTCATCTGATTTTCCATCCACATTAAGACCAGCCGCTTTCGCGATAGCGCGGAATTTTCGTGGGTCGCGTTTGGCATTTTCTCTTTCCACAATTGGAAGCAGCATCGCATTACATACACCATGAGGTAAGTCATATACGCCGCCGAGCTGGTGTGCCATAGCATGAACAAATCCTAGACCAGCATTGTTAAAGGCTATACCACCTAAAAACATAACATAGGTCATTTGTTCACGTGCTTCAATATCATGTCCGTTTTTAACTGCACGCGACAGATAATTAAAGATGATTTCTACCGCTGCTAGTGCAGTAGCATCTGTAACAGCATAGGCACCTGGGGTAACAATCGCTTCAATAGCATGAGTCAAAGCGTCCATACCTGTTGCAGCCGTTAATGCTGATGGTTTATCGACCATTAATTCTGGATCGTTTACAGCGATGGTAACCAAGCTATTTTTGTCGACCATTACCATTTTTACTTCACGTTCTGTATCGGTTATAACATAGTTAATCGTGAATTCACTGGAAGTCCCTGCTGTGGTGTTAACGGCAATAATTGGGATCGATTTATTTTTTGTTTTTCCTACACCCTCGTAATCTCGTAAATCTCCCCCATTGGTAACATAAAGTCCAATAGCTTTTGCAGTATCCTGTGGTGATCCGCCGCCAACAGATACAAGGACATCACATTCGTTTGTGTTGAAAACATCTACTCCTGCATATACATTTTCAATCGTTGGATTTGGCTTCACATCATCATAAACGATGTATTCTAGATTAATAGAATCTAATTCAGCAAGAACCTTTCCTGCTACACCTGTTTCGTTTAAAAATTTGTCAGTAACCACCATTGCTTTGTTATTTCCTAGTTCGTTAACCAATGCAGCTAATTCCTTTAAACAGCCTCTGCCAAACAAATTTGTACTTGGAACATAATAAACACTCATCCTACTTCCTCCTTAAGATTGTTCACTATTTCACATTTTTATTTATAAATGAAAGGGACGAACAAATGTCCCTTCATTTAAATAACAGAACTATTTCCTATTACAGGTTCAATATCCCTTTTCTTGGAGTAACACCAAACGCTACTGCAAGCTCGTTAAGCTGAGCATCGGTAATGGTCTGTTTTTTTCCACCTTGTGCACAAACAATTGTATAAACCTCGGCCGCTTTTTCAGCTGTTTCAATTAAACCAAAGGTTTCATCTAATGTAGTACCAGCACCGAATATTCCATGATGTGGCCAGAGGACAAGGCGCACATCTTCCATTTTTTCTGCGGTTGCTTCACCAATTGCGTTTGTGCCTGGAACAATCCATGGAATGATTCCTACACCTTCAGGGAAAACAACAAGACATTCGGTACACATTTCCCATAAGGTTTTTGTAAAATCTTCTTCCTTTAAACTATGTGTAAAAGACATGGCAATTAAGTTTGTTGCATGGCAGTGCATAATAACGCGATGGTTTTTATCTACTGCTAAGCGCTTCATATGATTCATAAGATGTGTTGGCAATTCACTAGTTGCAACCCCGCCATCTTCAAATCCCCATAAAATATCATAGCTTTTGCCATCCATTGAAATTCGAATCAAGCCTAGGTTATTAGCAGGATCTCTTTTTACATTCTTAAAATATTTTCCAGATCCTGTAACGATAAAATAACGACCCGCTAATGCAGATGCATCAAAGTTCATCGGTACAGTTCTTTTAACATCATCAACATTTAGATATGGAAGAACTTCATATTCGTTTAATAAATAGCTGATATTACCGCCATTACGTTCATCCCATCCTAATCGGTATAAGTTAGACGTCGTTTCCAACATTTCTTGTAAAAATGGAGCAGCATAGATTGCATCTTTCATCATGGTCATACTCATTTTAATTTCTCTCCTTTTATTGGTACTAATATATTTTAGAAAAAGTTTGTTTTTTATTTAGGTTGTTTTTGTTTTGTTCTTTACAATGTAATCATACATCAAAAACAAACATAAATAAACATTAAATCATAATTTTACTTTTGTTTATTTTTGTTTTATTAACATATTCGTCACAATTGTATCCGTTTACTTTTGTTTCGTTAACAACTTAGACACAATTAAAAAAATAGTAGGTGGGAATCATTTGGAGAGTACGATTCCCTGGGAGCAGGAATTAGGAGTTCTCCGGGCATCTTTTGAAGTAAATGATTCCCTGAGTGCAGGGAAAAAGAGTTTTGCGGGCATCTTTTGGAGTGAATGATTCCCAGAAAGTAGGAAAACTGCATTTAGCGGGCATCGTTTGTGGAATAGTTCCCTAAAAATCATCAGGAAACCAATAAGAAGCAGACCCTATGAAGTCTGCTTCTCGTCAATTACTCTATAATGTTTTTATACCTTGGCAATTACGGATATATGTAGTTTCAACCTCCCTCTAATAACTGCTTGGCATAAACCTCTGTTTGTATACGCAACCCATCAAATTCTGCTCCTATTATCAGTGCCTTAGGCAGCCCTGCATGATATGGAGCAAGCATAGGACTAATGTGTGGAAGATAAATATCTTCCTCTATTTCTTTGGGTGCCAAGCGAGAGAAGGACATTCTTTATCCAATCTCCCTTCTCTACCGACAGTTCATAGAAATCACTTACTCCACCTTCGCGTTTAGGTGCGGTCCCTTATATTATTTTGCGATAGTCACTTTAATGTTTCTTTCTTCCAGCTGTTTTTTCGTTTGTTCGTCCATATCTGAATCGGTTATAATAGAGTGAACCTTTGAGACTGGGGCAATCTGCGAAAAAGCCCGTGTCCCAAATTTACTTGAATCAACCATTAGAATGGTTTCATCCGCAATATCCATCATTTGTTTTTTCAAAAGAGCCTGTGATTCATTAAAATCACTTAGTCCCTTTTCTAGGTGGACACCCTTACAGGAAATAAAAGCTTTATTAACGTGATACATCCCCAATGATCGTTCCGCAAGTGGACCGACATAGGAAAGAGATTGTGACAATAAAGTACCGCCTGTAGAAATCACCTTAATTTGCTCTTTTTTGCTAAGCTCAATCGCTACTTTAATGGAGTTGGTTAGAACAGTTAATGGAATGTCCTCCAATTCCTTTGCCACATACCAAGCGGTGGTGCTTGCGTCTAATACGATTTGATCTCCTGCCTCAATGAAACGTACAGCTTCTGCTGCAATTGCTTTCTTCTCTGCAGCATTAGTGATTTCCCTTTCCAAATAAGAAGTTTCCCCTTGGTCTTTCTCGATACTAACCGCACCGCCATGGCTGCGCATTAATAGGTTCTCTTTTTCAAGCTTTTCCAAATCCCGACGAATGGTTTCCTCCGTAACAGAAAATATCTTGCTTAACTCCGTAACACGTATACTTAATTTTTCATTGACCAGTTCAACAATCTTTTTATGTCTTTCCGCAACTAGCATTGTTAAATCCCCTTCCGAACATCCACAAAGAACATTTTGTTTTTGTTGTTTTGCGTTTACTTTTCTTTTGTTTATATTATAAATATACCATATTTCCCACAAAACAAACATACTTTCAAAAAAAGAAAGACCCAACAGGGTACTTTACCCCATTGAGTCTTTCTTTATCTTATCGTTTTGATAAAACTTCATTTTCGTAAGCTTTTACTTCTTCTAACCAAGATTCTTTTACTGGTACTCCCATTTTTTCACAGTAGTAATCCCAAATTGCACCGAATGGATAGGTTTTGAATTCTTCCATTAATGCTAGTCTTTCTGTGAAATTGCCTTCCTCTTGCAGCTGCTTTAAATATTCATTTGGTGTTAACATTGCATAAAGGAGTGCTTTAATCATGTTGCGTGTACCAATTGTCCAAGCAGCAACACGGTTAATACTTGCATCAAAGAAATCTAGTCCAATGATAACTCGATCTAAGGCATCGTTGCGAACAATCTCTAGTGCAATTTCTTTTAATTCATCATCAAGAATAACAACGTGGTCACTATCCCAGCGAACCGGTCTTGAAACGTGCAATGCAAGCTTTTCACTAAACAATAACATAGAAGAAATCTTATTTGATACTGTTTCAGTTGGATGATAGTGACCTGTATCTAGTAAGCATAATTTATCGTTTTTCATTGCATAGTTTAGGTAAAACTCGTGTGAACCAACCACATATGATTCAGATCCAATACCAAATACTTTACTTTCAACAGCATCAAGGTTATATCTTTCGTCTGTTTCCACAGCAAAGATTTTATCCAATGATTCTTTTAATCTTTTTCTTGGAGTCAGGCGGTCACTTGGAATATCTTTATAGCCATCCGGGATCCAAATGTTTGTTAATGCTGGTGTACCAAGTTCTTTTCCAAAGTACTCACCAATTTTACGGCTGCCAATACAGTGATTAATCCAGAACTCACGGATTTCTTCATTTGGATGTGAAAGGGTTAAACCATCATCCGCTTTTGGATGTGAGAATAATGTTGGATTATAATCCAAGCCTAGTCCATTTTCCTTTGCCCATTTTACCCAGTTTTCAAAATGCTTTGGTTCAAGTTGATCACGCTCAACCACTTCACCATTTGTTTCAGCATAGATTGCATGTAAATTAACTCTATGCTTACCAGGGATAAGTGATAGAGCTTTCTCTAAATCACTTCTTAATTCTTCAGCATTCGTCGCTTTACCAGGATAATTCCCCGTTACATCAATACCGCCTGATAATTCGTTTTGGTTTACTTCGAATCCAGCCACATCGTCGCCTTGCCAGCAGTGAATGGAAATCGGTACATTCTTTAGCTTTTCTACTACTTCTTCAACGTCTACTCCCCATTTCGCATAGTTTTGTTTCGCAAGTTCAAAATTCTCTTTAATAGACATATTTATTCTTCCTTCCTTTAATTAGCTGATATATGTTGTGCCGGTAGATACTTTTTCACTTCAAATGACTTTTTAATGATGGAACGTGCTTGTTTAATATCACTGATTTCTCCAAGAGCCATTAATTGCGCTGCAATGTTTCCGATTGCTGTTGCTTCAACTGGCCCAGCAAAGACCTCTTTATGTGTTACATCGGCAATCAGCTGATTGAGCATTTCATTTTGGCAGCCGCCGCCAATGACATTAATTTTTTCAAATTTCTTCTCAAAAATCTCTTCAATTTCTGTAACGGTTTCTTGATAGCTTACTGCTAAACTTTCAAACACACATTTTGCTATTTCTCCCGGTGTGCTTGGGACAGTTTGATTCGTTTCAATGCAATAATTCATAATCTCATCGATCATGTTGTCAGGTTTTAGGAAACGGTCATCGTTCACATTAACAATTCCCTTGTAATCCTTTGCTTCTCTTGCTAAATCTACTAGTTTCGCAAAAGAATAGTCATCATTGTAGTTTCGCTTTACTTCCTGAATCATCCAAAGACCCATGATATTTTTTAGGAAGCGGTATTGATAATCGATTCCGCCTTCATTCGTGAAATTATAGTCCAATGCTTTGGTTACACAGATGGGAAAATAATTCTCGGTTCCCATTAGTGACCACGTACCAGAGCTGATATATATCGTTTCATCCTCTTCCGGTACCGAGATAACAGCTGAGCCTGTATCATGCGTAGCTGGAAGGATAACTTGTAAATCAAAACCAATTTCAGAAGCTAGTTCCTCTGAAAGATTCCCCAGAATCGTTTTAGGCGCTTGGATCTCCTGGAACATATCTTTATTAATACCCAGCACATCCAATAACTGGTGATCCCATTTTTTTGTAAATGCATTTACCAGCTGTGTAGATGTTGCGTTGGTGTATTCATTTGCTTTTTTACCTGTAAGTAAATAATTAAAATAATCCGGAATCATCAAGAATGATTTTGCCTTTTCTAGAATTTCTGGATTGTTTTTTTTGATAGAGAATAATTGATAGATTGTATTAAACTTTTGGAACTGAATGCCTGTTTCGAGGTAAAGCCTTTCTTTTGAAAAAAGCTCAAATACCTCTTCCATCATCCCATCTGTGCGAGGGTCACGATAAGAAACCGCTTCCGTTAATGGCTGATCATTTTCATCCAATAACAAAAAGTCAACGGCCCATGTATCAATTCCAATGCTGTCTGGCTTAATGCCCATTTCCTTGCACTTTTTCAGTCCATTTATGATTTCTTGAAAAAGTTTATTGGCTTCCCAGCAAAAGGAATCTCCTTTTTTAACGATTTTGTTTTCAAAGCGATGAATTTCATCTAATTTTAATAGACCATCTTCAAGATATCCTAAAATAAGTCTTCCACTTGATGCACCGATATCGACGGCTACACTGTATTTTGACATTTACATCACCTTTCCATTGGAAACGCTTACTGATATCTCTATTTTACTAGAAAAATATGTTTTTCCTATAACGGGATTCGACTAATTTATTGTCCTTATTTGCACACACAAAAAAAGGAGTCCTTTTAGGATGAAAGGACCTCCTTACTTAATTATTCGGAAATAAGTGTAAAAAACTCTTTAATTTCCTTCATTTTTTTTGTGTTACTCGGGACACACAACACCTTATTTTCATCTAATCCAAGTGAATCCAAAAGTTTAATGTCCGAGATACCAATACCATAAAAGTTTTCATCGGATGTTTTAGAATAAACGGATTCAAAGTCGCTTTTATCGATAGCCTTTATCTCATTTAATGCTAGCAGTGATTTTTCAAGTGATGTAATTTCCTCAAATAGTTCTTTATCAACAATCAGCAAATCAATTGAACCTGTAGTAATCTGCGCTGTCATTTTCTGTATTCCTGCTCGTGATATTTCATCTTGACTAGATGGATCATAGGTTAAGGTTTCAACAAAAACTTCTTCATTTTCTTTGTCTTTTACGAGCTTGTTTGTCAGCTGTTCTTGCACCTGGACAATACCTTCTGAATCAATCCCTTTCCCTAAGATCGTCATATTAAGGTAGGCTTCTTTTTTGTCTCCTATACTGCTAATTAGTGAAATTAATAGGATGATTGCAGCGATGCTCCCCATGATATGAAACTTATAATATTCCCAGATATATGATATTCTCTCTTTTGGACTCATGGGTGCCAGGATTGCTTTGATGTTCTGCTTCAAATTATGTTACTCCTTTCCATGACTTATTAGCGCTTTCTTATGATAGTCTTAATTTTAGTATAAAAACATTTATAATACTACTACATACATAATAAGTGGTTGATTTTTTCAGAAAAATTATAGAAAACAGGGTCCCGAAGAACCAGTTCTTCTAGGACCCCGTTTATTATTATTTCATTAATGATTTTGCATATTGTTCTAATATTCCTGCTTGTTTTTCTGTGAAGTCTTTATCTGTTTTTGCTTTTACTTGGTTGATAAAAGCATATAACAGGCCATCTCTTGCACCTTTGTTGCCTTTCTCTTCTGAACCTTTTGCAGCATCAAGTTTAGTAGTTAGAGATTTCAATACTTGACTATCTCCACCGGTCTCAGTTAAAAACAACTGTGTAAGTCTTCCTAGACTATCAAAATCAACAGCAACGTTAATTGTAACTGAATTTGTTGAACTGTTTCCAGCAACGTCTACCGCATCTGCCTTGAAGGTATGGCTTCCTAAACCAAGCTCATAGGAAGGTATCGAAACATCCTCACAAGTCGAGGAGGCAACTCCTGATAATGCATCTGCTGCCTGACAAGTAATACTAACAAGTTGATCAACTTTGAATAATGCTCCATCCTCTACCGAGAAGGTGATTTCCGGAGCAGTTTGGTCAATGTTAAGATCAATTTTTTTCTTTGGCTCGATGTTACCACTCTGGTCGACACTCCAATATTCGAGGACATGTCTGCCATCCTCTGAAATGGAAACTGTACTGCCTTCTTGTTCAGCAGAACCATTTAATGAATAATAGGTTGTCTTAATACCAGATTGATAATCATAACCCGACAAATTCACCGTCACAGGGCTATGATACCAGCCTTCCTGTTCTTCCCCTTTTACCTCATATTCTGTCTCTGGTGCATTCACATCTGGTATCTCTACAACATCAATGCTCGGTACAGGCGGCTTTGACATGCCTGTTCCAAGGAAGAAACTAGTATGCGGCGGCTGGTTATAGCCGACGTTTTGCCACGCAATCGATAAACGATACTGAGGATCATGCATTAAGGTGTAAATTCTATTTTCTGTTTCCTCTGTTGTCATGTATACTCTTAATGCACTGCTGTCATCTGTTCTCCAAATGATTTCTTCTCTCCAGTCCCCAAACATATCAGCCTGCAGGACAGGATTTCCTTTCGTGCTGTTATTCGTTTGTGTTCCTTCTGCGGTTAGAATATTTACTAGCTTACTATTTTCATAATCCCACTTATCAATGGTTCCAACACCTGTTGATGTTGCATCATTCCATTTATGATCAACTAACTCGCGAGACAAGTCTCCATTCCACCAAATTGCAAAGTTACTTGATGGAATGTCATCAGATATTTTTTCACCTTTTGCAGTATGAATACCGCCAACTTTACTGTTCCAAGCACCAGAAATGGCCCATGCCTCAGCACCATCGTACCTAGGATCAACGTCTGCTGACACACCACGTCCTGTATCCTGGCCAGTTTTTACACCCCAAAGAATTTCACCCGTTTCCGCATCGCGCATATCATATCCGTATGGACCGTCTTTATGCTCTTGAACTGCGAAAACTTCAAGTCCTGGTCTTTCAGGATCAAGATCACTAACATGTAAAGCATCTCCATGTCCTAATCCGGTTGTATATAGACCCTTGCCATTATCATCAATGACCGCTTGACCATACACAATTTCGTCTTTACCATCTGTGTCGACATCTGCCACGCTCAGATTATGGTACCCTTGACCTGCATACTCTCTTTGACCTTCGTCGTTAGAATCAAAGACCCACTGTTTGGTCAATTTACCATCTTTGAAATTGTATGCCGCAAGCACTGATCTTGTATAATATCCACGCGCCATAACAATGCTAGGAGTCTCTCCATCTAGATAAGCTACAGCAGCAAGGAAACGATCGACACGATTACCATAGGTATCACCCCAGGCACCGACATCACCTCGTGCTGGCTCATAATCAGTAGTATCAAGTGCTTTTCCAGTCGCTCCCTCAAATACCGTCAAGTACTCTGAGCCCTGAAGAACATAACCTGTACTGTTACGATGGTCAGCCTCTGCTCTGCCGATTATTGTACCCTTTCCGTCTTTTGTTCCATCTGCGGTTTTAAAAATAATCTCTGCTTTTCCATCACCATCAAAATCATAGACGAGGAATGGCGAATAGTGAGCACCTGCACGAATATTTTTACCTAGATCAATGCGCCACTTTAAGGTACCATCCATTTCATAGGCATCTACAAAAACATTTCCTGTATAGCCTGCTTGAGAGTTATCCTTTGAATTGGTTGGATCCCACTTTAACACCAATTCATACTTACCGTCACCATCTAAGTCACCGATACTGGCATCATTTGCACGGTAGGAATATGGATCGCCAAGCGGTGTAACCCCGTCTGCTGGTTTTTGAAGCGGGATATCAAAGTAGTTTTGATTTAGTACCTTTGTTGTTTCCTTTGATTTTCTTTCTTTCCCGTCAATTACTGCCCGAACTTCATAGGTTGAATCAGCCTTTCCATCTTTATCAACATAATTGGTACTAGTTGTAATTGGTTCAGCATTAACTTTTTCACCATCACGGTAGACATTAAAGCTAATGCTTTCAGAATCTGTTCCGAGCATTCTCCAACTTACAAAAACACCTTCATCTGTTTTCATCGCTACAGATGCACGATCAAGTTCTTCCATTTGGCGTTTAAGTTTTGTTACGGCTGGAGTTTTCAAAACTTTAGATTGTTCGGAAATGCCGCCTGCATTAACTGCTGAAACTTTATAAAAATAAGGAATGGTTGTTAACACACTTTCATCTTTATAGGATGTAGTTTTGGTTTTACCAATAAATTCGTATGATCCCTTTTCCTTAGTTGAACGGTACACATTATAGGTAACCGCTCCTTCTACCTGCCCCCAGCTTATTGTCAGGTCATTCTTGTTGACTTCGCCTACTTTTAAATGGTCAGGTGCAGCTGGAACTGGCTGTGATGGATCGACCAGTACTACTTTTAACGGTAGTGAAGGATCAGTTTCCACATTGGCATTATCAACTGTCGTAGCCACATACTCATATTCCATTCCGACATCGACGGTATTATCTGTGAATGACGTAGTTGTGCTGCTGCCCACTAAGGTAAATTCACTTGTACCCGCCACTTTACGGTAGACATTATATTTAACCGCATCGTCAACTGCTTTCCATGATAGAGCGACAAATGGTTTTTCCGCATCCATCGATTTCTCATCCACTTTAAGTTCAGACGGAGCAATCAAAATCGGTGTTATTTCAACACCGTTTATTATTCCTGTTGAACCCCCGAAACTAAAATTCATCTGCCCGTCTTTAACAGAAACCTGAGAGATTACCTTAGTTGTATAGTTACGGCTAGGGGCATTAATACTTCCAAAATCTTGACCTTCTACAGCAAGTGTTGACCGTGCACTTCCTTGGAAGTCGCCAACATATACTTTTAGCGCATAAAGCCCATTTGGTACATCTACATTAAATTTCCAACCCACATTAAAATAACCCAGCCAGTCGCGAAGAAGATCCCCACCGGTACCGCGGTCACGGCCAATCATCCCAGTCGGATCGACAATTCCGTAGCCTCTTTCAGCAGTGTATATGGTCGATAAATTAACACCTGTATACCCTTCGGCAATTGGATTACCAGCTAAACCAAAGTCGAATTTGATCGTTGCTTGCTTTGTTGTAAACTGTTTTACTTCCGATTCTTCGGATTCGCCTTTTCCATTTAATGCAGTTACATAAATTTCGTATGTTTTACCATCTTCCATTCCTATAATATTTAATCTAGGAATGGTAGAACTACCTATCAGTTTATACTCGCTATCAGATGATAATTTCCGGTAAACCCTGTAAATATCTGCACCTTCTACAGCCTTCCACGATACAAGTGCCCCTGCATTACTAATACTGCTTACCACTACATCGGTTGGTTTCGCTGGAAGGTTTGCTGGAGGTTCGATACCCGTAACATACTGAGAAAGCGAAATATTCAGATTTTTAACTTCAACTGATATTAGACGCGCGAGCTGTATTGCTCCGTATTCTTGGAAGTGTGTATTATCCTGTGAACCATTTGGAAAAGCAGTATATACACCTGGGTCTGTATGTAAAAATACAGAAAGACTTCCTTCAGGACCAATGGTATCGTAATAGGCAACACTTCTTGCACTTAAGTCAACCACATTGACATTCATTTCTGCCGCTACTTCTTTCATACCCTGAACATACTCAGGGAAGCTGACATTAAACTTTCCTGTTGCGGCATTAAAATCGCGTCTGCCAACCGGGGTTACTAGAATCGGAATCGCTCCCCGCTGACGAGCACCATTTATATACGTTTTTAAATATTTTTTATAATCAGGGACAGAAGCATATCGTTCAGGAATACTTATGGTCGCATCGTTATGACCAAATTGTACTAGAAAAAAGTCGTTTGGTTTTATTTCTCTTAAAACATTATCTAAACGACCTTCATTGATAAACGACTTTGTACTTCTACCACCAATTGCGTGGTTCTTAAAGGTTACATCAGAGCTAAAAAATCGCGGAATCATTTGACCCCAGCCAGCTTCTGGTCTCCAATATTCATCATAAGTCTGAACCGTTGAGTCTCCTGCGATATAAACGGTTGGAAGTTCTCCCGCTGTTCTTTCTGCTAGTTTCTCAATAGTTATTGCGTTTACTTTTGGGTTTGTACCAGTAAATTCAAAATTTAATTGTCCGTCTATGAGGGCAATTTCAAACTCACGTGTAATAAATTCACCTTTTAAAACGGCAGTATTTTGAACCTTTTGGATATTTTCAGCCTTAATGCCTGCATTTGTCGTGTCTTCGTTGTCGCCTGCAATGACAGTGACCAAATAATCACCATTTGGCAGGTCCACGTTAAAGGAAGTCTCTGTTGTCGAAATGAAATCTGATTTCAAGGAGTCTGATGTTGATCGGTCTGTTGAGGATACCTTGGAGATGTCTGCAAAACCGTAGCCGGCTTCTGCTGAATAAGCTGTGTCTGAAGAAACTTTAATATAGCCTTCTTCAACGGAACTTGATGATGTTCCAAAATCAAACTTTCTTAATAGCGACTCTTCTTCCGCAGCTTGAATTGGCACTGCAGGTACAGAGGTTAAAATCAATACTAGACTTAATATTACTGCAAAAAACTTGCTCTGATTTTTTCTTTTCATTCTCAAAAAAACTTCCTCCCCTTAACTCTTTTGTTCAATTGCATACTAAGTTTTGATTTACTTTGAAATCATCTCCTTTTCAACTACTTTGGCAGCGTTTTCACTAGTATAATAGCTCCATTTACTATCTACTAGTTAGAAAGAAATCAGTCAACAATGTTTAAAATTCAGTGGTTAGCAAAAAACATGTATATTTGCCTATTTATTATTAGGTATTTTCATTTATTAAATTGAATTCACCAACTTAACTAACGGACTTTGTGCCTATGCATTTGAATAAATATAATAGGATATATAAAAGACTCTCTACCTTTTGATAGAGAGTCCTGATCTTACATAACTAATTTAAAAACTATTTATATTTTGTTTATGGTGTATTTCACTGACTAATAGATCAATAAAGTCTTGTTGTAGGTTTAGGTCAATAGCTCTATACAATACTTCCAGCAAATGTTCAATTTGAAGAATTTGCATCGTTTTTTACCCCCCTACTAACAATTTTATCTTGTAAACGCAGCTGGTACGCCGCCATCAACGGTTAACATACAACCTGTTGTTTTTTCAGATTTAGATGAAGCAAAGAATGCGATTGATTCAGCAATGTCGGATGGGTAGATATTGACTAGTAAGGTCGTACGCTTACGATAGTGCTCTTCTAATTGATCAGGGTGGATACCGTACGCAGCCGCACGTTCTTCACGCCAGTTTGATCCCCAAATGGCAGAACCTTGAAGAACAGCATCTGGCAACACTGAGTTTACACGAATTCCGAATTCGCCGCCTTCTGCTGCGATACATCTTGCCAAGTGTGTTTCCATTGCTTTAACTGAGCTATAAGCTGCAGCATTTTTACCAGCGTACACAGAGTTTTTAGATCCGATAAAGACCATGTTACCGCCGATGCCTTGGCCCTTCATTTGCTTGAATGCTTCTCGGGCAACTAAGAAATAACCTGTTCCTAACACATTCATGTTTAAGTTCCACTCTTTTAGAGTAGTTTCGTCGAATGGACTAGATGTAGCAAGACCTGCATTGTTAACGATAATATCAACACCGCCAAAAGTAAGAGCAGTTTGATCGAAAGCAGCTTGAACTTGCTCTTCGCTTGTAACATCCATCTTCACTGCAAGCGCACGGTTAGCACCGTATTGCTCATTAATTTCCGCTGCTACTTTTTCTGCGCCTTCAAGATTTAAATCTGCAAGCACCACATGAGCTCCTTCAGATACAATACGACGAGCAGTTGCACTACCAATACCGCCAGCACCGCCAGTGATAAATGCTACTTTTCTAGAGAATTCAGCTTCAGCTGGAGCAAGAGTCAATTTGTATAATTCTAATGGCCAGTATTCCACGTTGTAAGATTCGTTTTCACTTAGTGAAACAAAGTTTCCTAGTGTGGTAGAACCTTTCATTACCGCAATCGCACGGTGATATAGGGCACCACTCACTCTAGAATTATTTACATCTTTACCTGAATTCACCATCCCTAATCCAGGGATTAAAATAACACGTGGAGCTGGTTCAAACATTTTGTCGCCTTCATTTTTATTACGTTCAAAGTAAGCTTTGTAGCCTTCTTTGAAGCTTTCAATACCTTCTTTTACACTAGCAATTAAGTTTTCCACATCTTTGGTTTGTGGATCCCAATTGATATAGAGTGGAACCATCTTTGTATGAACAAGGTGGTCAGGACAAGCTGCTCCAATTTGTGAAAGTTCAGGTGCTGCATTGCTATTTACAAACTGCAGGACATCTTCACCACGGTCATAAGTTAAAAGCATTTTCTTTTCTTCACTTACAGCACCACGGATAATTGGCATCACTTTTGCTAGAATGCTAGTTGCTTCTTCATCAGAAAGTGATTGATATTTCTGTCCGCCAAAAGCAGTTTCTTCGTTTACTTTGTCATTAATATATTGTTCTGCTTCATTGATAATTTCGATTGTTTTTGCATAAGACTCTTCAGAGGTTTCTCCCCACGTTACAAGTCCGTGTTTTTCCATTAATACTAATTCTGCATTTGGATTGTTTCTTACGCCTTCTGCGATCATTTTTGAAAGGGTAAAGCCAGGGCGTACATATGGAACCCAAACAAAACGATTACCAAAAATTTCTTCAGCAAGCTGCTTACCATTATCCGCACAACAAAGACTAATAATTGCATCTGGATGTGTGTGGTCAACATGCTTAAACGGTAAGAAAGCATGTAATAATGTTTCGATAGAAGCTCTTGGGTGCTTGCTGTCAATCATACAATGCGCTAGGTATGCAACCATATCTTCATCTGTCATTTCATCACGTTCAAATAATGGGCGAATGTCCTCTAAATTTAGTCCTGTAAAGTTATGAGCCTTCATTGTTGCTAAATCCGATCCGCTTCCCTTTACCCACATAACCTCAATATCACGTCCACGGAAATCTTTTTCCGTTGTTTTCATAGAAGTGTTGCCGCCACCCCAATTACATACGGCACGATCTGAACCAATCAAATTGGAACGATACACTAGTTCTTCTACCCCTTTAGATACCTGTGAAGCTTTTTCATTATCCCAGTAATTCTTTACCATTCAAAAATCCCCCGTTTGTATGTTTGTTAACTTCTGTAACTTATTATAATATACTTTTGTTTATTTTTGAATACATATTTTAATATTTGTTTATATTTGTTTTTGGTTTGGTTGTTTTTGATTATAAAAAAAACACCCCAAAAGCGAGGTGATATGTCAAATTAAAGATCATCAATAACAATATAGGATGCTTTTACCGGGCCGTGGACACCAACAACAAGGTTTAACTCAATATCGGCAGAATTACTTGGCCCTGTAATGAAATTAATGCAGGACGCTATATGACCTGTTTGCTGGTGAATCTCCCGCATTTTCTGTGCTGCTTGCGTCATTCTTGGTACCAGAGTGCTTTTTGGGATTAATGCGATATAGGTTGCAGGTAAAAAGCTCACAGTCCTCCCTTTATTTTCATCGCTGAACAATACAACCGTTCCTGATTCTGCTAATGTGATTTCACTAATGGTGATAGCTACATTTGCATTTTCGGCCTTTGTAATATTTTCTGATCCCTTTGTATGATCCCATTCATAAACTTCGATTTGCTGACTGTCCCAATCTGATTTCATTAAAGAATCAAGACCCCATTTAGAAAACCGCTCATCCTTCCAAGTAACAACGGGTCCCCCGCCATAATTGGTTACTACCTCGTTAAGGGTTGCGGGCAATTCTTTTAGATTGGTGGTATAAATGCTGGTATGGATTCTTTTACACTGTTCTGTTAAAACATCTAACAGTTCATCCTGCGTAGCGCCTTTTAATACCTCATCCTGCGGTCTGAATTTCCAGTTTGGTCTTTGTACCGGTTTAGAAATACGAGGTCTACCCAGCTGGGTGGCAATTTGATTTAGAAATGAATCACGATTTTGTATTGTACCAGTCATCGTTATTCCCCCCCTTTTTCTCGGTTTTTAAACCAATCTCTGAATCTCTCTTTGTTTGGTGCTGGAAACTCTCTAATTTCAGTCCAAGCCTTTAATGGTCCAGGGCCTTTAGATATCTTGTCCCCGGTGGTAAATGGATTCATTGCTGTTGGAGCAAGTTTTGAACCAATTTTATATAGAGTTGGTGAAGCCGCTCCTAACCCAAATGCCTTCATTGCTAGTTTTTCCGAAATAGGTGCTTTTCCTTCTTTCTCAACTATCACTTCTCGGTGTTTATGAAGCAGGTTATGAAGTGGAATTTTCACAGGACAAACTTCTGTACATGCCCCGCAAAGCGTTGATGCATATGGAAGTTCTTTGTATTCATCATATCCGCCTAGTAATGGTGAAAGCACAGCTCCGATTGGTCCTGAATAGATCGAACCGTATGAATGTCCGCCTACATGGCGATAGACTGGACAAACATTTACACACGCAGCACAGCGAATACATTGCAAGACGGATTGGAATTCTCCTCCAAGGATTTTCGAGCGGCCATTGTCCACGATAACAAGATGAAATTCCTCTGGACCGTCAACATCTAATTCTTCTTTTGGTCCAGTAAGGACGGTAATGTAACTCGTTAGTTTCTGCCCAACCGCACTTCTGGTTAATAGCGAGACGAGTACTTCCATTTCTTCAAAGGTAGGAACAATCCGCTCCATTCCCATTACGGTTATTTGTGTTTTTGGTAAAGCTGTCACTAAATCGGCATTACCTTCATTCGTCACTAAACTAAACGATCCGGTTTCCGCAACTGCAAAATTACAGCCAGTGATACCAATGTCTGCAGACAGGTATTCTTTTCGCAGCATTTCTCTTGCATGCCAAGCAAGCTCTTCAGGCTTAGATGTTTTTGTGTAGCCTAGTTTATCGGTAAACACATCGCGGATTTGCTCTTTGTTCTTATGTAAAGCAGGTACGACGATATGGGACGGCGGATCATGGTCATCTATTTGGAGAATGTATTCACCAAGGTCCGTTTCAATGACCTCGCATCCTTCTTGTTCCAATGCTGCATTTAAGCTAATTTCTTCTGTTACCATTGATTTTGATTTAACAATCTTTTTTGCGTTTTTCTTGCGGGCAATTCCACGAATGTATTCATTTGCTTCTTCTTTTGTTTGAGCAAAGAATACATGTCCCCCACGCTTAGCTACATTCTCACTTAATTGTTCTAAATAATAATCTAAATTTTCAAGAACATGCTGACGAATTTCCTCACCGTGTGATCGCCAATCCTCCCAGTTTCCTAGTTCCTCTGCGGCTAGGCGTCTTTTTACCCCCATACCATCCTGAGCACCAGAAACGGCACCACGCATAAAATCATCATGAATTCCCTTGTCGACTCTTTCCTTAAACTGTTCATTGCCTATTTTCATGGCCATCCTTTATTTCACCCATCTTTCGTGTAGAAGCTTCGGTTATTGTTCTTGGTCTCATGACCCTTTTTTTATTTCGTTTTGGTCACAGGAACACTGCTTGTGACCACTTTCCACCCAAACTGTCTTTGTTTTTGGTCACAAAAGCACTCCTTGTGACCACTTTCCCCCAAAGCCGTCTTTGTTTTGGTCACAAGAGCACTGCTTGTGACCACTTTCCCCCAAAGCTGTCTTTGTTTTGGTCACTGGAACACTGCTTGTGACCACTTTCACCAAAGCCGTCTTTGTTTTTGGTCACAAAAGCACTTCTTTTGACCACTTTCCACCAAAGCTGTCTTTGTTTTGGTCACAAGAGCACTTCTTGTGACCACTTTCCAGCAAAACCATCTCTGGTTTTTGTCACAAGATCACACTCTTATCGATTATTTAACACTTCCGCAATATGCATAACCTTTATTGGCTTGCCTTTTCTATCAATCCGTCCACCTATATTCATCAGGCAGCCGGCGTCTGCGCCAATTAGATAATCAGCATCTGTTTCTTCAACGTGGCATACCTTTTCATCTACCATTTGCTCTGAAATCTGCGACATTTTGACAGAGAACGTCCCGCCAAACCCACAGCACTGCTCTTTTCCAGGCAGCTCTGTAAATTTCAATCCTTTTACATTTTTAAGTAGAATCATAGGAGCTTCTTTTACACCCAGCAATCTCGTCATATGACAAGAGGTGTGGTAGGTCGCATGCCCTTCCAATTTCGCGCCAACATCTTCAACCTTTAAAACATCCACAATAAATTGGGTAAGCTCATAGGTTTTCTCAACTAATTTCTTTGCTTTTGGTTCCCAAACAGGATCCCCTTTAAAAACATGAGGGTATTCATGAAACATAAAGGCACATGAACCAGATGGTGAAACGACATACTCTGCATCTACAAAGGTATCAATCATCTTCTTCATTGCCTCTTTGGCATCTTTTGTATATCCACTATTATAAGCCGGCTGTCCGCAGCATACCTGTGATTCCGGGAATTCAATCTCACAACCAAGCCGCTCTAACAATTCGACTGTCGCTTTTCCCACATTGCTTTGAAACATATCAACAAGGCACGTCGCAAATAAACTCACTTTCATCTTTATCCATCCCCTTGGGCCTAACTTTTATTTGTTTTTGTTTTATTATAATATATGTTTGTTTGTTTTTGATAGTAGGAAAATAGTTTTCTTTAAAAATATCCAAAAAAGAGGGTCAGTTCTCTAGGCATTATAGCCAGGAGAACCGACCCTCTGTTATTTATTTTTTCTTTCCAGCTCCAAATGATAGACTATCAATTCTTAGGTCTGGTTCATGAAAGACTACATAGATGGTTGTCTGTCCTTTTGGTGCATTTTTACCCAATTCTACTGTTACATCCTTATAACCTAGTTCGTTCACTGTGACACCTGCATTTTCAATGTCGTATGTCTTCTTCTCTGTCTTTGGTACATCGATCTCGGCAAACGGTTCGCTAGTTACAGAGCCGGCATGCAAGGTTATTTTACCTCCAGCATTATCAGCAGCAACGGATGCTGTTACTTTTGTTGAGCCTGTTAATACTACCTTAGGTAATGCTGCCCAAGAACCATTTCCTTTCGAACGGACCGCATAATACCCTCCAACCACATTTTCTGCCTTTAAATTTTCTGCTGTTCTACCCTTAGAAACTTCATGATAAACGACTTCATTGGATGCAAAGGCATGGTCGAATACGTTAAACGGCTTATTGGTTGGAAGCGCTGCAACTGAATCGCCAGAGACTGTGATGTTTTTCTCCGTTTTGATGTCTTGTGAAGAAGCTCCTACCATAAATGTATACGAACCTTCCTCAACGATGAAGTCACCTTTATTTACATCCCAGATGGCAACATCTTTCGGATCAACTGTAAGTGTAACTGTTTTTGTTTCACCTGCAGCTAGCGATACTTTTTCGAAAGCAACAAGCTGCTTTTGCGGTGCATACTCACCATAAGTTGATTTATTGTTTTTCGCATAAAGTTGAACAACTTCAGAAGTATTGACACTTCCATTATTTTTAACCTTTATAGAAACCTCGAAAGCAGATTTTCCATTCGCACTTTTTGGTGCTTTGAAATCGCTGTATTCAAAGCTGCTGTAAGATAGGCCATAACCGAATGGATAGGTGACCGGGGCCTTTGTATACATGTAAGTCAGCTTTGACTCGATTGGATCTGCATTCGTCATATCAACCGTAAAACGAGGGTCAACATCTTTCAATGTCATAGTGTTCCCCTCAGGAATTACGTACTTATTGATTGCTGGTAATGCAGACATATCTGCATACCAAGTTGAAGATAAACGGCCTGTTGGAGCATAATCACCATATAGAACTTGTGCCAAGGCTTGGGCATCATATTGACCGCCATATGGCTGGTATACGATGGCTGATACATTTGGATTGTTTTGAATGCGTTCAATACCAACAGGGAAACTTGTTCTAACGACTACGACCGTCTTTTTCCCTTTTTCAGCAAATGCAGTTGACACTTTTTCTACCAATTCGTAATCTGCGTCACTCATATTCAAGTCAGAACGGTCATTTCCTTCTCCTGCACTATGACGAGGAATTGCCCCAACAAAAACAACTGCATAGTCGTCTGTTTCCGCACGCTTAACGGCTTCTGCGCCTACCTCTTTTACTACTGTTTGTTCAAATTTCACTTCATCATTTCGGTTAGCTGCATTTTCGGCAGTGCCAAGAGTAGTTGCAGCAGTCTTTAATTCCCCATCTGAACTAGTTGTAATAAAGCGGCCATTTGAATAATACCAATTTGTGAAATCTCCAGAGAATCCAGTACGGAAACCGCTTGAGATAAGAGAAACGGACTGGTCATCATTGGCCTCCACTCGAATAGTTGGCGGAATTGCACTTGTTTGACCTACCATCTGCGCTAGATCCCAGTCGTTGCTGGTTAAGTTTAAAGGAGTACTATTTGTATTTTCTACTGCAGCATTCGCCTGCGTAGGAGATGTCATCCATTTTAAGTTCTTTACTGAACGAAGGCTATAGCCCTCTTGCCCCCAATTGTATACTTCGAATAAGTGGGCTGGGTTATTTACATCTAAAGGTTCAGAAGTTGTTACTAGCTGAGAACCTTTTGTAACATCCGCAGTGTTCTCGTCCGCTGTGACTGTTTGTCCGTTCAACTTTGATTTAAATGCAACAACTTTAACCGCCGGGTCATACGATACGTTGCTGGCTCCATTTGCTTTAATAATCGCCGATAATGGTGAGATACCTGAGTTTTCAATTTTTGGAGTTGTTCCTACAGAGTAGGTTGTTTTAAATCTTGAATCTGCATACACACCGGAAACGGCAGCCTTCTTGTTCTTCTCCAGCGGCAGTGTTCCGTCATTCTTAAGAAGTACAATACTCTCTTGAGCAGCTTGTAAAGCAACTTCCTGATGCTCAGTATCGTTAAACGTAGCTGGTTCAGTTCTCACGTCTTTAGCTTCCTGTGCGAATGGATAATTCTTTGGAATTCCATTTTCGTCCACTTCATTAAAAATTCCGACACGGACCATTTGGTTTACATGCGGCCGTGCAGCATCAATCAGGTCTTCCTTAGTCATACCGTACTTGCCTTGCTCAACTGCATCAACTACTGCAGCGACATCTGCTAATGCATTCGCTGCATTTGGACCAGGACGTCCGGCATTTGCATCTGCTAAAATCATTAATATTGTAGCATTCGTTCTATCTGTTGCATATGTCGCATCATACCCATTTCCTTGTGTTTGGAAGACTAGCTGATCAGCATTAAAGTCTGGTGAACTATAAACTCCATACTTGGAATGGTTATTGGCATGAATTTGGTATGGGGAAAGAATGTTTGGAATTCCATTCGTCCGGCCGAATGAGGTCATGACCCCTGCCACGGAACCTGAGCTAAGCGCTTTCAAAGGGCTTTTCGTTTGGTACTCGAAAATCGATCGCGCTCCTGCACTATTACTCGCTGATTGGCGGAACCACTGAGCATTATAGATAGAGAAATGCTTTGTTCCAACAGCCGCCCGCATCCAGAATCCATCCTCACTCTTTTCTTGATCAGTACCACTCAAGCCGGCTGCCATTCCATCAATCATCTCTGCAGCCATGTGAGCATCCTCCGAGAAGCCCTCGTCAAATCTCCCGCTCAAAGGATTAATTCGCATGTCACTTACCACCGTGAATGCCACAGTTGGAGAGGCATTTGTTCCGCCATGAATATTGGACTCCCCTTGTTTTACTTTTAACGTACTGATTTTTTCGCTTCCCATTACTTTTCCAATATCGGACAGAAGTTCTTTGTTCCAAGTTTGTCCCATTCCGACTAACGCAGGGAAATCAGTAGATATCCCTTGTACATTGTCTGCTGCAGAAAGTGCACCAGGAATTGTTTTCCCTGCATTCGGACCACGCTGTAATGTGTAGTGATTCCTTGAACCTGTTGCATACACTGCAGGTCCCTCTAAGCCCGTATAATCAAAATAAGCATCCACATATTCATCAAGATGTTCAGGTACGCCATCAAACAATGGCATTCCGTCAAATACTCCGCCAACCTGTTTTTTAAATATGAGGTTATCTTGTGCTTTTATAGCTGGTGCACTGAAACCAGCCAAACCGGCAGTTAGCGTCGTAACCAGCGCCACAGATAATGCTTTTTTTCCCATCAGCTTCAGGCGGGATGTTTTCATCGCTTCCACTTCCTATTCTCTTAGATTATTAAAACGCTTTCAAATTAATCCAGTGAACCATGCACCCCCTATATTTGTTCCACTCCCCTTTTAAATAAGAGTTATTACCTTTAGTTTAATGGGTTTTACAAGATTTCATAATTGTCTCATTTATCAGATAAATGTCTGTTTTTTTCAGCTGGATTATTATTTACATTAAATTAATAGAAAAAGGATATTCCAATTGGAATACCCTATACTAATCATTTTCTACTTTTTTATATTGACCTGGAGGTACGCCAACATATTTTTTGAAGATATCGGAAAAATGGCGGTACGTGTGGTACCCTACTTTTTCGCTGACCTTTATTACTTTTTGACCTTGTTGAAGCATGAGTTTTGCTTTTTCCATACGGAGCTCAGTTAAGTATTTTATATAGGTTTTCCCCATTTGATCCTTAAATAAAATGCTAAAATAATTTGGGTTCAATCCTGTATATTCTGCAACTTCTTGGAGTGATATTTCTTTATTATAATTTTCATAAATATACTTACAGGCCTTTTCAATGGCCTCATGTTTATGGTTAAAAGGAAACGAAGAATGGACCATTGCCTTTAACTTTTTCTTCTTTATTTTATCGATTGTTTCCTCAATCATTTGAACTGTTATTGGTTTCACCAGGTAATCTGCAACCCCTATTTTCAATGCCTGCTTTACGTATTCGAATTCTCTGTGCCCGCTCATGACAACACAAATGGTATCAGGGGCAGTATCCATGACCTCTTCTATTAATTTCAATCCATTGATCCCGGGCATGCGAATATCAGTAAAGATGATATCTGGTTTCTCAGAATAGAATAATGATAGTCCACTAATACCATCATTTGCAGTTCCAACTAAATCAATGCCATTTTCCGACCAGTTAATGACTCTTTTTAACCCCTCAATGACAATAAATTCATCATCAAAAATTACGGCCTTCAACATCTATATCACCCCCATACTACTTGGTCTGTCATAAATATAGAAGAATCATATTTTAAGCAACAAAAATGGGAGGTTGTCTCTATCCTTTTACTTAAAACTATATTGGGCTGAACCTGCCTGATTTAGATCTCTGACTAAATCTATTAGTTTTTCATGCGGAATTTTAGCTCTTTCATGAGATGCTAATTCATTTAATGTTTTCATTTTTAAATTTGCAGTAGGGTTTGGCTTTGTAATTCCTGGTGCATAGTATTCTAATATCCTCTTTGTACAATCATCATTAAGCAGGTCGATAAGTCTTGTTTCAACCGTATAAACTTTACCCAGCCCTTTAACATTAGGATAAATAAAACGATATACACCGGAACCTACTTCTAAGCGTACATCCTCACCAGAGGTAGTTTGTGTAAGGATACCCTCAGAAGCAGTAAGAGGTAAACCGCCTTCTTGTACATCTATTAACACAGCATCAGGCAGAATAATTTCTGCTGTTGTATTGACAGGAATTTCAATCTCCATTTGCACTTCATCTTCGGTGATTGTCCAGTCTGAAACTACTTTTCCATACATCGAGTGATAGGCCGCCTTAACATGCGTTAGTTCAGCTCCTCCCAGCCTAGGCTGAATACGAATTCGTTTATAGGCAGGGAAACTTTCATCCATATCAAGCCCTCCTACTACACGATACATCCAATCACCAATAGCTCCATAAGCATAATGATTGAAAGAGTTCATGTCATCGCTCCAAAAGCTGCCGTCTGGTTTAATACTGTCCCAGTGCTCCCAAATGGTCGTTGCTCCCTTTGAAATCGAGTACAGCCAAGATGGATAGGTGTCTTGTAATAATAATTTAACGGCCGTTTCATGGTAACCATTATTAGATAAAGCAAAACACAGGTACGGCGTTCCTACAAATCCGGTCGTAAGGTGATAATCATTTTCTAAGACCAGCTCATTTAATTCGAATGCAGCACGCTCTTTCACCCTTCCATCAACCAAATCGAATACTAATGCTAATACATAAGCCGTTTGAGTTTGTGAGGTTAACCTTCCACTATGAGTGATAAATTCCAAATTAAAATGGCGAATAATCCCACTAACTAGTTCACTATAATGGCGTACATCCTCTGCTTTTCCTAAAACTACAGCAGCCTCCCGAACTAGTCTGGCAGTATACGCATAGAAAGCTGTGGCAATCAAGTCTCTAGCTGTTGCGCCAATATAGCTGTTCTCCTTGGCATCTAATCCCAGCCAATCCCCCAGCTGAAAGCCAGTATTCCAAAGGTATTCGTTGTCTCCTTGCTGACGTATAAATTCTACCCATTTTTTCATACTTTCATATTGTTCAGCCAGCAAGCGCTTATCACCATTAACAAGGTATACAGTCCATGGACAAATAACTGCCGCATCTCCCCAAGCAGTTGACGAGGATTCACCGTCCGGAAGAACATCCGGGATAACAAACGGGACACCCCCATCCTCAAATTGGTCAGCCTTTAAATCTCTTACCCATTTTGTGAAAAATGGCCCCCCCTGATAATTAAACAGTGCTGTCCTGATAAATACTTGGGCATCCCCAGTCCAGCCCAATCGTTCGTCACGCTGCGGGCAATCAGTAGGGACGTCCACAAAATTACCCCTTTGTCCCCAAACAATATTTTGTTGAAGCTGGTTTACTTGCGGGTTTGAAGTTTCAAATACACCTGTCTGCTCCATATCGGTATGAATGACCTCGCCAACAAAATTCGTAACAGGCAGCACGCCATCTTGAAGAGGATAACCCTCGACCTTTACATAGCGAAAGCCTTGAAAGGTGAAAGCAGGTGAATATTCCTCCACACCCTCACCTTTGGTAATATATTTAATTGTCTGCCTTGCACTTCGGAGGTTGCCAAAGTATATATTTCCTTCCTTATCGAGTACCTCAGCATGCTTCAAAACAATGTTTGTACCTGAAGGGGCCTGTACCTTGAACCGAATCCTGCCTACCATGTTTTGCCCCATATCAATCACAGAATCTCCATTAGGTGCAACAAAAGCAGTGATAGGTTCAAGAGTCTCCGTAACTCTGACAGGATTATTTTCCTGTGCAACCAAATTGGTCAGCCGAAAGTTATGAACCACTACACTCTTCCAATTTGTTTCATTAAAACCTGATTTGCACCAGCCTTTTTGCTCAAGGCGTGCATCATACGTTTCACCATGATAAATTTCTGATAACAAAATGGGACCAGTAGAAGCCTTCCATGTAGAATCCGTTAC
Source organism: Neobacillus niacini (assembly GCF_019749295.1). Classification (GTDB taxonomy): domain Bacteria; phylum Bacillota; class Bacilli; order Bacillales; family Cytobacillaceae; genus Neobacillus; species Neobacillus niacini_D. Next base: position 191,494 of record NZ_JACWFG010000011.1, on the reverse strand, counting down.
GATAACCTCTTCCGTTCCGTCCAGATACCGAACATTTAATTGAAGCAATATCCCTCGTTTATCACCATAAAAATTCCGTTTGCCTTCCCAAGCAAGATTGCCCTTGTACCAGCCGTCTGCCAACATAACCCCGACTGCATTCGAACTGCTATTCAGCTGTGCTGTTACATCATATGTCTGATACTGTAATCTTTTATGGTAACTCGTCCAGCCAGGTGTAAGTAATTCATCTCCAACTCGTTCTCCATTTAAATGAAGCTCGTATAACCCAGCACCTGTGACATATAATCGTGCTGATAGAATTCCAGTTTTTAATTCAAATTCCTTACGCAATAGAAAAGCGGGTTCTGATTCCGGAGCAAGCTGCTGAGGATTTGGTGTAATCCAGCTTGCCTTCCATTCACTAGCTTCGAAAAATGCTGTTTCCCACCACGAAACACGGCTCCAATCTGACTCCCTGCCAAAGTTATCCCAAACCTTTACCCGGTAATAATATCTTGTACATGATGATAGCTCTGGACCGTCATACGTGATATGCAGCGATTGATCCGACTTTGTATAGCCTGTGTCCCAAAGCGGCTGATCAAAACGTTCCTTAGTAAATGAGACTTGTAATTGATAGGCCTGTTGCATCGTTCCACGACGATTTGATTGGACTTGCCAGCTTATCCGCGGCTTACGAATATCCATACCGAGTGGATTTTGTACATACTCACATGTTAGGGATGACACAGATAATTTGTTCATTCGGAATCACTCTTTTCAGTTTGATAGATTGACTAAATGATTGGAAGCTGTAGAAAATGGCTTTCCATTTACCAGAATTTTTGTGGATTCTGATGCAGTAATTTCTATTTCAACTTCTTCAGGTACCGTAATCTGTAAGTCAATAAAGTCGCCTAAGTCTTTACAATAAATATCAATCCTGCCTTGAGGAATTGGCACAGACCCTTTTATCCACTTTAACCCATTTAAATTCGGAGCTATGGATACTTTTTTAAATCCTGGTTCGAGCGGTTTTACCCCTAGATATAGGATCCCAAAAACATATGTTGGGGCTGCAGACCACGCATGACAATGGCTCCGGCTGAAGTCCCCCTCAATTAACTCCCAGCCTTCCCAACAGGTTGTAGCGTCATGCTCCAGCATAAACCCATAGATTTCACGAATATTTTCTATTACTCTAGCGTTTTCTCCTAAATTCATTAAGGCTTGATAATAGAAAAATAGAACAAAGGGACTTTTAATTTGAACAAATCTCTCAGGAGGATTTTTTATATACTCCTCTATTAAATTCCTGCGATGACCTTCTGCACAATCTGTTAAATAGATCATAAGGTTTGTTTGAATGCTGTGAATTTTAGACTTAGTCCCATCCTCATGAATACTATCAATAAAAACTTTTCCTTCCTCGTCCCATAAGTATTTGTTGATTGCTAACTTTAGATTTTTTGCGATAGTGAGAAAGTTTATTTGATCTTCATGTTCACCGATAATCGAAGCTAAATAGGAGGTTTGTCGTAAGGCTTCGACCAGAAGTGCAATTTGGTGAGTAACAATTTTATGATTTGTATCCATTGGGGCCCAATCTAACATGTTCCAAGCACCAATTTCTACTAATCCTTTATCATTAATAAATTGCTGAAAACGTTGAACTGTGAGCTTGAGTTCCGGGTAAACTTCTTTAATAAAATCTAAGTCGCCAGAATAGCGATAGTATTCCCGGCATGCCATCATCCATAGAATTGACCATGCTGTTAAAACATTCTGCCACCCGCTTGGTACATGTGATTCTGGTAATGGAGAGCGGTAAACAGATTTGGAGATTAGCTTTAAGCAGCGTCTAATTAAATCATAGTTTCCAAATGTATAGTAATTCATGAGGGATATATTATAGGAATCACCCGTCCAAAGTGCCTGTTCATAAGCTGGACAGTCGATGATGGTATCCTGTGCACACATGCGGACTGTGTGCTGTGAGATTTCCCATATTTGATTTAACTGATAATCAGAACTGCTAAATGCTCCAACATTTGCTGTTGGAAATGTTGTGACATCCACCTTTATCCTAAAGATTTTGCATGGTGTGTTAAAATTTCGAATCGTTAATAACAAATAGCGGAACCCTCTAGGAATAAAAGACCGATACACCTGCCGACCGTCTGCTGCAACATATCGTAAAGAATTGTTTAAGGAAAAGGTATGCTCAATCCTTCCATCTTGATGGAGGCTTTCAAAGAAAAAGAAGTCGAAAATCGTCCCTTTCGCTGCTTCTATTTCAAACTCAACATATCCTAAGTATTCCTTACCGAAGTCAATTAAATATTCTGTGTCCCCTTTCTCCTTTGGTTCTATCAACGTAAAACTGTGATTTGGCAAAATCATATTCTGGTGTCTAAAATCGAGAGCATGTCTTTTTATGTCCTTTTTAAATATGGAAAGAAGACTTACGTTTTCAGTAAAAACATGATCGTTTGGAATTACCTTTATCCATTTTTTAAAAGCTTCTAATTCACTTAACGTTGTTACTTGCTGCATTTGTAAATATTCCTCATGAACGGGTACAGAATTTCGAACAGGTTTGCCTATTTGCAGCCGGGTTTCCGTATAAAATGGTCCAATTGCCAAAAACCTCGAATCATCTTGATAAAAAGGTGCTTTCAACTTAATTTTTCGAGAAAAATCAAAAGCCAGATGAATGGTTGGTTCGTGAAAGGATCCACCCACATCTATTAATAATAGGTTAGAACCTTTTCTCAGTTTTACATTTTCATATTTTCCATTTTGAGTTTTATAGGTATCTCCGTTCAATGTGAATTCCCATTTTGCTTCTGCATGTGCATCAAAAGTCAGGGTCATAACTCCCTCAGCATCTCGCTCCGCTTGAATTTCAGTAACAACAAATCCTTGCATAATCTTTCCTGAGTTATTATCTACTTCACCAGGGAAAAATGTTGGTTTTAAATCAATCGAATAATGCTGTGAAATGGGATTAACTTCTTTTAAATCTAAGACTCTTTTTGGAAAAACATGTTCATTAGTTAGATGAGGAATATCTCTAGGTATTAAAGTTTTCCATGGATTGACCCCAAACAAACCGATGATTTCAGCATGATTCCAAGTTGAATCGTCAAAATTCAACTGATTCCAATCAGTGTAAAACAGTCCTGCATCATAGATTTCCGACCATGGTAAGCAATTTGACATTTTCACAGATTCTTTTTTAAAACTATCGTGAATTGCTGTCCTCCAGTGATCATCAGTCAGCAATTGATCAATCACTTGGCCATCTTGATAAAAATCAATTTGTGCGATTAATCCACCGCGTCCTTCAATATAATGCATCGTTCCCATTCCATAATGATTGACTAATACTGCGAGCACATTTTCCCCTTTATTTAACCCGCACAAATCGTATTGGTCATAATACCATTCATCTGTCCAGCCGCGAACTGGACCAGCCCCTATTTGTTCACCGTTCAAATACACCGTATATTTTGTGTCTACCGAAATAGATAATGTTGCAGATTCATATTCCAAAGAATTGGTAAATGTTTTTCTGAAACAGGACCATTGATTTCTCGGACGTTCACCACTTTTATCCCAAATCCACTTTGCCTTCCATTCCATAAAACTCCTCCATGTAAAGACCCGATTACTTCAGCATTACTACGGACTTTCGGGTCTTTTTTTCTATCTCGTTTTGGAAAATATACTCTACTTAATCGACCCTGCTGTCATACCCGCAACAATCTTCTTGTTAAAAATAATAAATAGGATCAACGGCGGAATAGAGATTAAGAGAACATTTGTAAAGAGTAGATTCCACTTTGTAATGTACATGCTCATAAAATTATAGAGTGTTAACTGTAATGTTGCGTTTTCTGCACCTGGGAAGAAGTATAGTGGATTAACGAAATCATTGTAGACACTCACAGCTGTTAGCACGATTACAGTTGCTGACACTGGTTTTAACAAAGGTAAAATAATGTTAATAAACAATCTAAATCTCCCACATCCATCCATTAGTGCTGCTTCATCTAGTGACTTAGGAATCGTCACCATAAACCCTCGATACAATAAAATTGTAAATGGCAAATTCAAGGCCACCTCTACAAAGACAATTCCAGGCATTGTTTTAAACAGTCCTATTTCCTGCAAAACCCAAATGGTTGGAACTACTGCTGGAGGGATAATGAGCCCAGCCAGGATAAGGAAATTAAAGAATGGAGTCGCTTTTGTTACTTTACGTTGTAATACATATCCAGCAGCGGCACCGAGTATGATTAACAATACGATCGAAATACCGGTTATCATCACACTATTAAAGAAAGCCCGAATAATCATGCCATCTCTTGCACTTATTACTTCTTTCATATTCTCTATTAAATGAAAAGAGCTGGGCCAATCCATATTTAATAGAGAAGATTCCTGCGAATTCTTAAAAGCATTTATTATGACAAAATAGAAAGGGATTCCAAAGATACCTAATGTAGCCAAAACGGAAAAAGTTTCAACAAATAGTTTCCATAGCTTTTTACCTGTCTTTACCCTGCTTTTTGGATTTACTATGGGGGTTGAATTAGGGTTACTTAATACTGCCTTACTCATTACAAATCCACCTCTTTTTTATTCAGATACGCATACAGAGGGAAGGCTAAAGCAGAAACGAGTATGAAAAGGATCACGTTTCCTGCTGTTGAGAGGCCGAAGAAACCTGCCTGATATTGTTTATAAATAATTGAAGCTATCAGGTCCGTACTAAAACCTGGACCGCCTTTTGTCATTGTCCAAATTAAATCAAACGAACGTAACCCGCCAATAAAAGATAAGATAATGACTGTGTTCATTGCCGGCCGGCTAAGCGGTAAAATGATGCTTTTAAATTTATGCCAAGCATTTCCGCCATCCATCATAAGTGCTTCATAATAATCCTCTGGAATTGACATAATACCAGCGATGAAAATGACAGTTGCCATCCCGATACCTTTCCATACATCCACTAAAGCGACGGATAATAGAGCAATCTTGGTGTCACCTAACCAATCTGGACCAACAATTCCCAGACCACTAAGCACAATATTGATAATCCCTTGTGAAGGATGCATCATCATGGTAAAAGCAATCCCAACAGCTATGGTACTAAGTAAAGTTGGAAAAAAAACCATTGAACGAATAAATCCGACTGTTTTCAGCTTTGAACTAAGGAAAACACCTAGCAGAAGACCAATAATGACCTTCAAACCGCTCGTCACAACAGCATATATTAGAGTGTTTTTAAAACCGATATTTAGTGAAGGTTCTGTTAAAAATGTTACGAAGTTTTCAAAACCAATAAATTTCCAATCTGTTAATGTCCACCATGTCATACTGAAAAACAGGGACATAATCGTTGGCAACAAGAAAAAGACAAAATAAACAATTCCTGCTGGTAATAAGAAGTAATAGGTGTACGTTTTATTTGCTAACTTATTCAACTGCTGCGCCTCCCTACAAGAGTTAGTAAAAGATTAGCCCTGCTAGAGTCTAGTCAGGGCCAATGTTTAATCGATTAGAATTTTCTTACCATCCTTCTAGACCTAATTGTTTTGCTTGTTTTTCAACATCTTTGTCGTATAATTCAGCTCCCTCTTTTGCGGAACTAATGCCACTGCCGACTTGTGTTGTAATTTGCTCTAAGCTAGGACCTTTAACAGGACTTAGGAATTCAAGAGCAGGCGCATTATTACCAGAATCAAAGTACTGAATCATATCCTTCACTGCAGGGTACACGTCATCAGGAAGTTCTACACCTTTAATGGCAAACGGACCAGTCGGCGGGATTTTAGATGAATAGATTGTCACACCTTCTTGAGAAACGTAAAACTCTAAAAACTTCTTTGCTGCATCAATATGCTCACTATTTTTATTAATAAAGATACCTGCTGGCATCCAAACCGTTAAACCATTTTTTTCTGCACTGTCACTAGGCTGACCAAAAATTCCGATATCCTGCATTTTGTCTGGGAAGGTTGTTGCTAGATTCGCTAACGCGAACGTGATCATTGGATAGTGAGCACCTTCACCATCAGCTAACATTTTTAAACCAGCATCATAACCAGTAGCTAGGAATTCTTTATTCATATAGCCTTTTTTAAATACTTCCTCTAATTTCTCAAAACTTCTAAGTGCTGCTGGAGTTGTAGAGATTTTTGCTTTGTTCGCAGTAAAATCTTCTGCAAACGTAGGGTTTTCTTCAAGGACATTGTAGTTATCTGCAAGTACGATTACTTGTGAAGTCCAGGTATCTTTGAATGTCCCAATAACCGCTGTTTTACCAGCTTGTTTAATTTTTTCGTTATTCGCCATTAACTCGTCCCATGTTTTGGGAACAGTAAGTCCAAGTTCTTCATACACCTTTTTGTTATATAACCAGCCTCCAGCATTCGTTGGGGTTCCCGGAACACCAAACACTTTTCCATTAGCGGACACGGCATCTTTGTAGTCCTCCATGATGTTTTCCATGAATGGTTCTTTACTTAGATCTACAAAGTTTTGTTCCGGATTTAGTGCCTGTAATTGTGACCCTGAGTTATTCCAGACTAAATCTGTCATATCCCCAGTTGCAAGCCGTGTTTTAATAATATTATCGCCTTCAGCACCGCCTGGACGAGTCTCAATTTCTACTTTAATATTATTCTTCTTTTCAAATTCATCAATAATGGCTTCAATACCATCTAATTGTGTTTGGTTGTCAATTAAAAATGTGATTTTTTCTGTTACTCCACTTTTGCTGCCGCCTGAACTAGTTTCCTCTTTGCTGGTACAACCTGCTAATACACCTGCCATCAATGCACTGCTAAGCAGCAACGATACAATCTTTTTTCTTTTGGCCATGTTATTTCCCCCTCTTAAAATGTCTACTCTAAACTACTGTGACCTTCTAGGTGATACTTTAATTTTAAGCGCTTTCACAAAAATTATTAAGTGACACATTTTTTGGAATACGTCCGTATTTTTTGGAATCATGGCCAAGTTATTTTTTTATAAAAAAAATAGCCTTCTCTCATGTATTAATGAAAGAAAGACTATCACTGTATATATTGTCATCAGTTACCAGCCTTTTAGGCCAAGTTGTTTTGCTTGTATTTCAAGGTCTTGATCATATAATTGTGCACCTTGTTGTGCTGAGATAGTACCACTGCCTACTTTTGTAGTAATTTGTGGTAAATTAGGTCCTTTTAAAGGACTAAGAAACTCTAGTGCTGGTGTGACTTTTTCTGATTCAAAATAGGTTAGAATATCCTTCACAGCTGGCATGACATGATCTGGAACATTTACCCCTTTTAGGGGTAATGGTCCAATAGGAGTCTTGTTCGCTTGATATGTTTTTACTCCTTCGGGAGAGATAAAGTATTCTACCCATTTTTTTGCTGCTTCTAAATTTTGAGTATTCTTATTAACATAAATGGCGGCTGGCATAAAGATTGTCAATCCATTACTATCAGGGTTGTCTCCAGGCTGTGGGAAAAATCCGATATCATTCATTTGATCGGGATATTGTTTAGCAATTTCCATAAGCCCCTTTGACATATAAGGATACTGCACCCCGGTACCTTCTGCTAACATTTTTAATCCATCATTAATGCTTGCTGATTGAAAATCGCTATTTAAATAACCCTTTTGATACACTTCGGATAATTTTTCAAAGCTTCTTAATGCTGTAGGTGTTGTAGCGATATTAACTTTATGAGAGGTTAGATCCTCTGCAAATGTTGGATATTCGGCGATAACATTGTGGTTATCTGCGAGGACAATTAGCTGTGATGTCCACTGTTCCTTATACGTACCAATAACCGCTGTTTTACCAGCACCCTTAATCTTTTCGCTATTTGCCATCAATTCATTCCATGTTTTCGGAATGGATAACCCCAACTCTTTGTAAACCTTTTTATTATACAGCCACCCCCCGGCAAAAGCATTACCTACAGGGGCCCCGAATACCTTGCCATTAACCATAACCGATTTCTTAAAGGGTTCTAATACATCCTTCATAAATGGTTCATTTTTTAAATCAACAAAGTTCTCTTCCGGGTTTAAGGCTTGTACAAGGGAACCGGAATTGTAAAAAACTAAATCAGTCATATCACCTGTTGCTAATCTAGTTTTTATTATCTCATGGCCTTCTACACCAGTTGGACGTGTTTCTATTTCGGTTTTAATGTTATACTTTTTTTCTATATCAGCTGCAACGGCTCGAATTCCATCCTGTTCGATTTGACTATCAAAAAGAATCGTTACGGTAACCTCATTGGTGTCTGAATGATTAATAATTCTTCCATCATTCCTGCCGCAGCCTGTCACAATAGTTAAAAATAGTCCTATATGAACAAATCCTGCCAGTATTTTTCTTTTGTTCAACATACAGATTCCCGCTTCTTTCTAATCAAATTTCTTTAGATGTATTCAGTGAATGAGTATTAAAAGGAATCTCGATATTGACCCGGGTTCACTCCAACCTGTTTCTTAAATAACTCAGAAAAATGACGATAGGTATGATAACCTACCTTTTCACTCACATCTGCAACTTTATACCCTTCGCGTAAAAGTATCTTAGCCCGCTCCATTCGAAGCTTTGTTAAATATTTAATATAGGAAAGTTTCATTTCCTCCTTAAAAAGGAGACTAAAATAGGTAGGATTCATCCCAACATACTCCGCAACTTCCTGTAGAGTCAAATCATTTGAGAGATTCTTTTCTATATATTTACTAGCTTTCTCTACAGCATCATGCTTTTTATCACGTCGAATCTGCAGGAACCATTCTATAATCATTTCCATTTGATCTTTAAGCCAGCTGAACATTTTCTCTTTTGTATTCAGCATTCTAATTTCAATATGCGGCAGGTAATTTCCCTGGGTAATGGTTGATACATCTTCCCCAGTCTCCTTTGCTACTTCCATTCCCAGATAGATCAGCTTTAGAATTTCTCGTTCAATTACATCAGGATTTAACCTTTGGGCTTGGACTTTGTTAATAAATTCATTAAGCTGCCGGAACAAACCTGATTTATCTCCCGTCCGTAAATAGAAAATAATTGCTTCTTCTTGTTCTGATAAATCACCTGGAATATTGGGATTTTCTCCAATTTCCTCAAATCGCGTCCATTCTCCTTGTTCCATAAACTGCCCATACCTTAATGCTTGCTGTGCTTCTTTATAGCTCCTGCCTGCATCGGTTAGTTTTGGATAGGTCCGTCCGGAACCAACTGTGATACCATTTTGACAAGGTATATATAATAATTCCTTTAAAAGCTCTGAACTATCTTCTTGAAAATGAAAAATGACAAGTAAATGTTCTTTCCCATTTCGAAGATATAGTGAAAAATAGGAGGAGTGAGTTGGTATTTCTTGAATTTTTTCGGAAAGAGCCAGTACTGTTACCCCGACTATTTCCTCTATTTCTTCTCCAAAGCTATCCCGCCACCTTGGCAATGCCTCCTCACCTTGAAGAAGTAAATCCAATGTTGCTTTTTCAACCAGAACGTTTCGACTATCCTCCAAATTTTCCTTAAGAGTCATAACCTTTTTCTGCTCTTGTATTTTTTCAAGTGTTTTTTTTAATGTTTCTTCCATCATCGGAATCGTGATCGGCTTCTCCAGATAGTCTGATACTCCAAGCTTCAGTGCCTTTTTTACATATTCGAACTCATTGAATCCGCTAAAAACGATACAAATAATTTCAGGAGCAGCCGCAAGAATTTTCTCAACCACCTGTAAGCCATCCAATCCAGGCATTCGAATATCTGTAAAAACAATATCAGGTGAATGGGTTTCAACTAAATCAATGGCAGCAAACCCATTTGTCGCAGTGCCGACTAATTCAATCCCGTATTTTGACCAATCGATCATCATCTCTAGGCCTTGAAGGACAATGTATTCATCATCAAAAATAACTGCCTTTAACATTGCTTCTCCTCCTTAGCTTCCCGAAACCTGATTTCTATGCAGGTTCCTTCGTTCACCTTACTTGATAAGGTAAGTGTACTGTCTTGTCCATATAATAACATCAATCTTTCACGAACATTTTTAAGGCCATAACCGCTCTCAGTAGCACTCAAATCCTCAATTCCAACCCCATCATCACATATGGTGAAAATAATCCATTCACCTTCTATTAGTCCTTTTAACTCGATGGTTCCTTCTCCGCATTTAGGCTCTAATCCGTGATAGATGGCATTTTCCACAAACGGCTGCAGCAGCAGTTTAAGGATTGGTTTGTCTAGTAATTCCGGTTCAACATCCTCAATATAGTGAAAACGGTTTTGATATCGGAAATTTTGAATCGTTAAATAGTGGTGAATATGCTCCAATTCCTTTGCGATTGGTATCAAATCTTCACCTTTATTTAAACTTAATTTAAAGGTTTCAGATAAGGCAACTGCAATTTCTGCAATATCCTGATTTTTCTGCAAGATTGCCATCCAATAAATAGAGTCCAGCGTATTGTATAAAAAGTGGGGTTTAATTTGTGCCTGCAAGGCACGAAGTTCTGCTTCTCTCTCTTTTAACTGTGAATGGACCAGCTTCTCATTTAACTCCATATTTTCAACCGTTATTCTTTGGAAGGTTTCTCCGATTGCTCCAATTGTATCAGTTTCATTATTCCCTCCAGAACCCCACAGCCCCTTGGCCCAGTCAATTGTCATCTTCTTTAATTGCAGCCACGGCCGGGCAACTTTTCCAGAAAGAATATAAGAAGTCATTAAAGCGATTAACGCAATAATAGCAGCTATACTGGCTGTTATGATTCCAATTTTATTAGACTGTTTTAAAAGGTCCTTCTCTTTTGTAATATAGGTTAACGTCCAGTCCGTTGTTTGATTGGTATAGCTGCTGACAAGATACCCTTTACTTTTTAATGTTTCAAAACTGGATAAGGTATTCTTCCCATCACTAATCTCGTTATTTAAGTCAGATGGATTACTAAAAACTGTATTCCCCCCATCCCTGGTCGAATCAATCACAGCTATTACACTATCACTATCATCCTTTAACACTCTTGAAAACATTGACTTTTTGATATTAACCACTAATAAGCCAATTTGCTTCGTTTCAAAAACATTTCGCGGATCGCGTAATAGTTTAACGGAAGAAAACGTCGTATCATCCTCATTATTGGCGAGGACATTATAACTCAAAAAAATGGGCCTTCCTTGAGTACTTACACTTTTCCTATACCAATCGGTTTTAGAAATATCACTGTATATTTTACTTGAATGGTACTTGCCAATACTCTTATCATTTCCATAACAAACTGGGCGAAAATAAACGTCAAATAAACAAACCGAATCAATATCTTGTGTATCAATAAAATAGCTGGATATTAAATCCTGCATTCTTTTCGTTGTGTTCTCATCCAAAACATTTTTCCCCACTTCGGAAAAAGCCGCGCTGTCGATCAATTCTTCGCGAACACTATTACTCCATGAAATGACACGTTCCATATTAATAATATTTCGAAATAATAAATCCGTCACTTCACTGGATGTCCGAAGATTATTTCCCGTAGTTTCTAATTGATTTTGAACAAGTGTATTTTTTGCGATATTAAAAGAAATAAAGCCTAGCAATACAAGTGGTAAAATGGAAAGGCAGATCATAATTAAAAAGTATTTATACCTAATTTTGTCATTGCGGAGATGCTTTCTGACTCTTCTGATTATTAATCTCATAATTGACCGCCTTATTACATTAATATAGTCATCATAAACTGTAATACAGAGGATTTCTATATAAAAATTACGAATTATTTACAGCCCTTGCATTTAAAGCAAGGGCTGCTGCATCTTACTGGATTAACTTTTCTTAAAGGTGGTACTTTCTAATTAAATAAGTTGGTGTACAGCTCCATGCATGGCAATAGCTATTTATTAAATGGCTGCCATATGGTGAAAATTCTTTATTTTGTGGATTATATAGTTCCCAGAACGTATCCGCACCATCCTGGATCATCCCACCCCAGTAGGCTTTCATTTCTGAAATCGCAAGCTCTTTTTCTCCTGAAACGATAAGTGCTTCTACTAGATGATGGTACATATAAGGAGTAGCAATTCCAACCTCTGGATTTTCTTTAATCAGCCGGGTTATCAGATTTTGATTTTCTTCCTTAGTTAAAATACCTGCAAGTACCATCCAAATCTGGCTTGCCCAAGACACTTGGCAATCACCGCCGCTAATAAAAAATTGCAAGGTTTCATCCCATAAATACTTTTTTGTGGCTTCTATTATTTCTGGTAAACATTCTTCCAACCTATCTGTTTCAGGTGCATTTAATTCTTTACCAAGTCGAATTGCCTGTTTCAATGAATAAATTAACACAGCTTGTGAAGGTGTTTGTTTGTTTAACCCTTCCTGCCAATCGATAAATGACCACCAATCGGTAGAATCTTTTACTATATGATGATCATCTAAACGTTCCAGCGCAAGTTCAATCTGGCGATAGGCTGTTGGCCATAAGTCCTTTAAAGCCTCTAAATCGCTTGTTGAATAATAGTAATCATGTAATGTTGAAACAAAGAACAAGGAATAGTCGAATAGATAGGTATCATCTGCCATCAATGTTGGTGCAACAAAGATATTTGCCGCAACCCTTCCTTTTACATCCGGAACACCTGCAAATAAGTAAAGACACCGTTTGACTAAATCATAATTTTTGAATGTTTCATAGTTTGCTAATGCTTGCAGCCGTAAATCGCCTAGCCAGAGTCTGCGATCTCGTTTCGGTCCGTCTTCAAATACGTCCTGCATGCAATCTGCAAGTGTTTTAATGCTAATCTCGTCCATTTTTTGAAGGAGATCATCTTTGTGGGCACGGGTCTGTACATTTTTATTATTTGCGGAGGTCACTGCTCTGCATTCTATATTTTCAAAGACAACACGATATTTTGGCGAAGTATCTATTACCTCAAATTTCACGTACCTAAAGCTGTACCTGCGGGGTAATTTAATCACAGCTGGCAATACATCCACAAAAATTGTTTCTTCCTGAAGCCATGAGCTGCTGAGCCAACCATCGTAGTTTTCAAAGGGTTCAGCCATTTCAACTGGCATTTCACCAATTGTCAGCTTCAATTTTAGCGGTGCATCTGGCGGACTTCCCGCTGGCCTAATAGTAACAGAGAGATAACCTACCTGGTGATCTCCAAAATCAAGGATAAATGAATCCTCTTTGCTATATTCATATTCTGATAGAATAGATGCAGGTGCCGCATACTCTGCCCTCCAGCCATGAATCACTTCTTTATCACTTTTTATTTCTACAATAGCAGTTGGCTTCACAATCGTTTCGTGAAGTTCCGTTTTTAACTTTTCAGCTAGTTCGATAAGTGGTTCATTTCTTACAATCACATGATTTTCCAATTTTTGAATGCTCATATCATTAACCCCAACTTTTTAGTTTAGCCATAGTTTACGTTAATTAAATGTAGAATGAAAGCGCTATTTTTTTGGATTATGTCTCTTTTTTTTAGGTAGGTGCAATAAAAAAAGCCGTACGAGTTAAAGATCACTGTACGGCTTTTGTTGTGAAAGTTTTTGTACTTCCCTTGCGGTTTCTTCTATTATGAAAACCACTGGTATTTGTGTAGTAATATTCGACTTCTTATACCATTCTTCTGTCACGTAATAGGAAATATTAATATCGGCCATTCTTGCAATGGTGCAATGTTTATTATTGGTGATAGAGATAATGTTACTGCCTTTTTGTTTTAGCTGATTTAAATGCGAAATTGTAAAGCTATTTTCCCCAGAGACAGATAAGGCAATCGTTGTACTATTATGGAGATAATTTGCATGGATTGGGATATAAGGATCCTTTACATACATCGAGAACTTTCCAAGGCTAGAAAAATATCTTGCGCCATACTCTGCCAATATCCCAGAACTGCCTGTCCCGATAAAAATAAGATTATCGGATTTCACAATAAGTGAAGCAGCCTCCTTGATAGTAGAATCAAGATTCCCCTTTAAGGTTCGCTCCATAAAATCAGAGAGTGCATATTGACTGCTTTTTATCGTTGTTTCTTCATTGTTATCTAAAAATAGCTTTAATCTTACCTTGAACTCCGAAAATCCTTCGCAATTTATTTTTCTGCAAAAACGAAGGATGGTAGAAGTTGAAACATGTGTTTCGTCTGCTAAATCGCGAATGCGCATGTAGATAACTTTCTCACTGTTTTTACAAATATAGTCATATAAGTTCGTTTCTAACTCATTGAAGGTTGCAATAACATCACCTGAAAACATTGGGAACCCTCCTATAATTCAATGCTACTATCATATCATATATCAAGAAACAGGGTGTTACTCATATGCAACAAATTCCTTTCCATGTGATATAAACCTAAATGCTGGAAAGTTATTTACGGTTTACATCTAAGCCCCTACTATTTACTTAGGAATTGAAAAAATATATTTCTGGAGGTTTTTGAGATGTCTAAAGGGATTAAGATTGTTACAATTGGCGGCGGATCAAGTTACACACCTGAGTTGATCGAAGGGTTTATTAAGCGTTATGATGAACTTCCAATCAGAGAACTATGGTTAGTCGATATTGAAGCAGGAAAAGATAAGTTAGAAATCGTTGGAAATCTCGCAAAACGAATGGTTGCAAAGGCAGGACTTCCCATTGAGGTTCATTTAACATTAGATCGAAGAGAAGCCTTAAAGGATGCTGACTTTGTTACCACTCAATTCCGTGTTGGCCTTTTGCAAGCACGAGCGAAGGATGAAAGAATTCCATTAAAATACAATGTAATTGGTCAAGAAACGAATGGTCCAGGTGGTTTATTTAAGGGTCTGCGCACCATTCCTGTTATTCTTGAAATCTGTAAAGATATTGAAGAGCTTTGCCCAGAGGCATGGCTTGTAAACTTTACAAATCCTGCCGGTATGGTAACCGAAGCAATCTTACGCTACAGCAATATAAAGAAAGTTGTCGGCTTATGCAACGTTCCAATTGGGATGAAGATGGGAATTGCGAAATCATTAAATGTAGAACCTGAAAGAGTACAAGTCAACTTTGCCGGCCTTAATCACATGGTTTTTGGACTGGATACGTTCTTAGATGGAGTAAGTGTGCAAAATCAAGTCATTGAAGCCATGGCGAATCCAGAAAATGCACTAACCATGAAAAATATTTCTGGTCTTTCCTGGGAGCCTGACTTCATTCGCAGTTTAGGGGTTATCCCATGTGGTTATCACCGTTATTACTATAAAAGTGATGAAATGTTACAAGAAGAAGTAGAAAAAGCAGCAACCGAAGGTACTCGTGCGGAAGTAGTTCAAAAATTAGAAACTGAATTGTTTGAGCTATATAAGGATCCCACCCTTGATATTAAGCCGCCTCAACTAGAAAAACGCGGTGGAGCTTATTATAGTGATGCTGCCTGCAGTCTCATTAACTCTATTTACAATGATAAGCGAGATATTCAACCAGTAAATACTCGTAACAATGGTGCGATTGCCAGCATTCCAGATGATTCTGCGGTGGAAGTAAACAGTGTGATTACAAAAGATGGTCCTAAACCTATTTCTGTAGGAGATCTTCCAGTTGCCGTTAGAGGTTTGGTACAGCAAATTAAATCCTTTGAACGTGTTGCTGCAGAAGCTGCCGTAACGGGTGACTATAACACCGCATTACTTGCCATGACGATCAACCCGCTTGTTCCATCTGACACTGTGGCAAAGCAGATTTTAGATGAAATGTTAGAAGCTCACAAAGAACATTTACCTCAGTTTTTCACAAAAGTAGAGGCGTAAAAAAAAAGGGTGTGATTCCATATGAGGAAGCACACCCTATTTTTTACTTCGCAATTCTTACTCCTTGATCTTCAATGACGACTTTTTCGTTTTCAGCCAAGTTGGTGAAAATCACAGGCGTAATAATCGAAGGTACTTTGTCTTTAATGGTTTGAAAGTCAGCTTCAAGCAGCTTTTGACCCTTTTGGACACGTTGACCATCGCTGACAAACGCTGTAAATCCTTCACCATTTAGAGTAACTGTTTCAAGACCCACATGTATCAAAATTTCCCTACCATCCGTAGACTTTACACTAACTGCATGTTTTGTTGGAAAAACACTAATGACTTCTCCATCCACAGGAGAAACAACTGTACCATTTGTTGGATTTACCGCAAACCCATCACCAATCATCTTTTGAGAAAATACTGGATCTGGAACAACATCTAGAGGTACGATTTCCCCTTCTAATGGCTGCAAAATGGAATTGTCACTTTCAACCTTTTTACTTTTGAATAAATTTTTAAACATATATAAGACCGCCTTTTTTGAATTGAATGGATAACCTATTGGTAATGAAACCATTTTATCACTATATTATTTTCTCCTATTATTCAAACTTTATCAAAACATAAGCACTTTTCTACCTTTTATAACAAAATGTAAAAATTCCGCACAGTGTGCGGAATTAAGATGAGATTATGCCATTTTACTAAATGCCGTACTAAGGTTTTTTAATGTATATAATCTAGCAGTTAGAATAAACAATTCATGGTAGTTATTTTTCACATATTCATCAATAATAGTAATTCCTTGTTGAAATCTATCAACTAGATAAAACGTGTACTTTCCATCCCAGTCAAACTGGTTTATTCTAATTAGTTCATCTGCTAATATTTGAAACTTAAACTCCTCAATCCAAAGTTTAACCTGAAACAATTTATCTGTATCGATTCGGAAGTTGTTTTGATTTTTTTGTCGATGGATAAATTCGATAAATTCTTTTATATTTTTCGCCAAAGCCATTGCTTTTTGCCTTTCGAAGTTCATAACCCCATCTCCTTCATGTCTAACATCTTTAAGAAAAGTTTATGTTATAGGCGGGCGTTATGATACAAAGTGAAATTAATCCTGTGCCCGTTTGTAAAAGTTCTTCACCATTTCATCCATGAGCCAGCTAGTTCTTGCACCTGTCAATCCTGTACTTGGACACAGTCCTCCCTCTCCTGTTAATTCTTTCACAATAGTTTCCACAAGGGGTTGATGGACATGCTGCGGCGGTTCGAAGGTAAACTCCTCTGTTCCTTGTGCAGTTGTGATAGCGAGGATATGGCCAAAAGTTGAAAAGGTTATTTTCCCTTTGCTGCCGATGAGTACATTTTCATCAACATACTCAAAAGCAGTAAAGCACCAGTTACCAACACCATGGACTCCGGACTCAAATTGATATGTACCTGTTACGATATCCTCAGCCTTATAATAACCTGCTTGGTTAGAGGCAAACCCTTGAACACTTGTAATCGGACCCAATAAAAAGTCTAAGATATCCAGCGTATGGCTTGCTAAATCAAAAAATAACCCGCCTCCTGATAATTCAGGCTGGACTCTCCAGGGAAGTGTTTCTACATCCATCATATCCTTACTTACCGGTTGATATTGTGTGGATGACACCATTCGAACTTGACCAATTACTCCGCTATCTAACAGCTCTTTTATTTTTAAGAACCGTTCATGTCCCCTGCGGTAATAAGCCACAAATAAAGGGACTCCTGCATTCTTACACGCAGTAATCATTTCTTGGCATTCTCTATAATTTCGCGCCATTGGCTTTTCTACATAGACTGGTTTCCCTGCCTTCGCTGCCATAATTGTATATTCAAGATGTGCTCCAGGTGGTGTTGCAATATAGATAATATCAACATCGGGATCATTGATGAGTGATTGAGCATCATCATACCATTTAGAAACATGGTGACGTTTTGCATAATCCTCAGCCAATTCTCCCGTTCTTCGCATTACAGCAGCCAACTCTGAGTTTTTTACCTTTTGGAATGCAGGTCCACTCTTCACTTCTGTCACATTACCGCAGCCAATGATTCCCCATCGAACCTTATTAAAATTCATTTTGCTCCTCCTCATTTTTTCAGGTAAAAATACACTTATTTGCTATATTATACCTCCTCCCAATTAAAGAAAATAGCATCAAAGTAATTAAAATTACGAGGCATGTCCTTAAATTCTCACCTAATTTCTACTGTCAACATTCTCGAAAATCCCCATAAAAAACGAACACTAAAAACCCCAAATTTCCTCTTGAGAGACGATTTTCGGGCGTGAGAGCCCATTTTGAATAAAGAATATGCTGTATTTTTCCACATGCTCACTAATTAGGTCATATACACATTATTTCCCTTTTTTCCCTTGAAATCGATTTCTCACATGTTAGTATAAGGTCATTGAAAAAAATAAGAACACCAAAACGAACAAATGGGAGAGATTGCATGTTAGGAAAAAAGACAATTGCATTTATAGGAGCTGGGTCGATGGCGGAAGCTATGATCTCAGGTATCGTCCATTCTAAGAAAATGTCACCAAAAAATATTATGGTAACCAACCGAAGCAACAAACACCGATTAAAAGAATTACAAAAGAAATACGGAATCACTGGGGTAAGTCGAGATAACCTAGATTTAACGAATGTTGATATCCTCGTCCTCGCAATGAAACCAAAAGATGCAGAAACCACTTTACAATCACTTTCTGATTTTCTAAAACCAAATCATTTAATCCTGTCAGTCTTAGCTGGAATTTCCACATCTTTCATCGAAAAAAATGTACCATTTGGTCAACAAGTGATTCGAGTCATGCCCAATACTTCAAGTATGATTGGGGAGTCTGCTACAGCCATTTCGCCTGGAACTCACACCTCTGTACAAAACATCTCACTAGCTGAAGAGCTGCTCCAATGTATTGGTGAAGTCTACGAAATACCAGAGGAACAGATGGATCTCTTTACAGGGATTGCTGGCAGCGGACCTGCTTATTTCTATTACTTAATGGAGCACATGGAGAATGAAGCCCAGAGAGGCGGCTTGAATTCACAGATTATTCGGAAAATCATTGCCCAGACAGTTGTTGGAGCAGCAAAAATGATCCAACAACATGGTACATCACCAGAGGTTCTTAGAGAGAACGTGACTTCTCCAAATGGAACAACGGCTGCAGGCTTAGAGGCTTTAAAAGGGAATGGCGGCGGTATCGCAATCACTGAAGCGGTTAAACGCGCAGCAAAACGCTCGAAAGAAATCAGCTTACAGCTAGAAAAAACCGAGTTAGGTACGGGAGTGATAGGATGATTTTGGCACAAAAACCGCTTAGGGTCGTAATTAAAATTGGGAGCAGCTCTTTAACCAGCCGGCATGGTGAAATTAGCCGCAGAAAAATTGAAAAACTTGCAAATGAAATTGTCTATCTAAAGGACCTCGGACATGAAGTCGTATTGGTTTCATCAGGTGCTGTTGCTGCTGGGTACCGAAGACTAGGTTGTCTTGAGCGCCCAAGCACACTGCCTGAAAAACAAGCTGCCGCCTCCATTGGTCAAGGATTGTTGATGGAATCCTACTCTGAGCTATTTTTATCCCACGGTTATGTTGCCGCCCAAATATTAATTACCAAAAGTGATTTTTTAGACGAAGACCGCTATAAAAATGTCAGAAACACTTTAAACGTATTATTGGAAAGAGGCATGGTTCCTATCGTTAACGAGAATGACACCGTGACAAACGATGTGTTAAATTTCGGTGACAATGATACCCTCTCTGCAAAGGTTGCTGGACTATTAGACGCCGATCATTTAGTGATTTTGTCCGATATAGACGGCTTATATAATGAAGATCCGACAAGAAGTACCAATGCCAGAATGCTAGAACATGTAACTGAAATTACACCTGAAATCGAAGCTGCTGCTGTTGGCTCTAGTACTAAGATTGGAACCGGCGGGATGAAATCCAAAATCGAGGCTGTTAAGATTGCCATGGCCTCAGGAATTACTACTTTTCTTGGCAATGCTGCCCGCAAAAATATCATAATAGACGGTGTAGTCGGCAAAGCCAAAGGAACTTATTTTAAAAGTAAAAAGTCTTCAACCTATTTAAATCATAAGGAAAGATGGATCGCCTTTAACTCCGTACCTTAGGGGAAATTAGTCCGATAACCAGAAAAAGTAATTGGAATATCTTTAAGAAAACAATAAATAAACGAGGAGGATTTGATGCATTTATTAAATGAACAATCCACGGTAGAAGCACAAGCAATGCAAGCAAAAAAGGCAGGAAAACGATTAAGTCTATTAACAACAGAAGATAAGAATCATGCCCTTATCTCATTAGCTGAACATTTGGAAACTGAGTTTGATTTCATTTTAAAGGCAAACGAAAAAGACCTAGAGGCAGGTCGCAGTAAAGGGTTTACTGAAGCTTTTATGGATCGTTTAGCATTATCAAAAACAAGGATCTTTGAGTTTGCAGATGGTCTTCGTCAAGTTGCAGCATTAGAAGATCCAGTTGGAAAAATCCTTTTGAAGAAAAGCTTGGATAATGGACTAAGTGTTTCAAAGATATCTGTCCCATTAGGTGTAATTGGAATGATTTATGAAGCAAGACCAAATGTAACCGTGGATGCCACAGGGCTGGCATTAAAATCTGGTAACGCGATTATTCTCAAAGGCGGTTCATCCGCGATTCATTCGAACAAAGCCATAGTTGATGTCATCCACCGCGCTCTTATCCATACAAAAATCCCCAAAGAAGCTGTTCAATTTATTAATAGTACAAACCGTGAAGACTCACAGCAGCTGTTTACAATGAGGGAACATATTGATGTCTTAATCCCCCGCGGCGGCGGCTCTTTAATAAATGAAGTTGTTTCGAATGCAAGTGTCCCAGTCCTTGAAACTGGTGTTGGTAATTGTCACCTTTATATTGACCAAGAGGCAAATCCTGAAATAGCTTTACGTATTCTTGTGAATGCCAAAACGGATCGTCCTGCGGTTTGTAATGCTATTGAGACGGTAATTGTACATCAAGATTGGCTCAACAAACATAAAATTGACCTTATCCAAACATTCTCTGCCCACTCCATTAGTGTGCATGGCGACAAAAAGGTGGTAAGTGAGATTCCAAATGCATCCCTTGCAACTGAAGAGGATTGGGCAGATGAATACTTAAGTTTACACATTGCAATGAAGGTTGTTCAAGACATTGACGAAGCCATTGAACATATTGAAAGCTATGGAACAAGGCATTCTGAAGCCATTATCACGGAGAACAATGATAGTGCTGAGTATTTTATGCAGCGGGTTGACGCAGCAGCCCTCTACCATAATGCATCCACTCGATTTACGGACGGCGGTGCTTTAGGATTTGGTGCAGAGATTGGAATCTCTACACAAAAACTGCATGCCCGCGGTCCTATGGGGTTAGAAGCATTAACAACCGTAAAATATGTGATGAGCGGTAATGGGCAAATACGATAACGATATATTAGTAGTTCAATAGAAACAATCTGAAAGGTGGTGATATTACATGGAATACGTTCTTACAGATGCAACTTGGGCATGGCTTATGGTCCCAATGCTATCACTAATTGTACTATCCGTTGTAACCTATTTTACTGAAAAAGGAGAGGCTTAAATGACTATTAACGTACCTACGTTAATTTCCATTATTATTTATTTAGCAGCGATGTTGGTGATTGGAATCGTTGCAGCAAGAATGACGAAGGATTTAAACGATTATGTACTAGGCGGAAGGCGTCTCGGTGCAGGAGTTGCTGCATTAAGTGCAGGGGCCTCAGATATGAGCGGCTGGTTAATGCTTGGGCTCCCCGGAGCCATGTATGTCGGAGGAATGAGTGAGATATGGCTGCCTATCGGATTATCACTTGGTGCTTATCTCAATTGGCAATTTGTCGCAAAACCATTACGTGTTTACACAGAAGTATCAAAAGATTCGATAACGGTTCCTGACTTTTTTGAAAATCGTTTTCGCGACCAATCAAAAATTCTTCGAGTGGTTTCTGCCATTGTTATTCTTGTATTTTTTACCTTCTATACTTCTTCTAGTCTTGTAGGCGGAGCCATTTTACTAGAAAATTCTTTTGGAATGGATTATAAATTAGCCTTGTGGGTCGGAGCAGCAGTTATTCTCTCCTATACACTATTCGGAGGATTTTTAGCAGCAAGCTGGACAGATTTTATTCAGGGTATATTAATGTTTTTGGCATTAATTATTGTACCTATTGTTGCAATCTTTGAACTGGGAGGATGGAATGAAACCGTTCAGAAAATTGGAGCAATCGATCCATCACACCTTAATGTATATTCAGGAGCAACCACGATTGGAGTTATATCTTTATTAGCTTGGGGACTTGGCTATTTTGGTCAACCACATATTCTAGTTCGATTTATGGGCTTACAATCAACAAAAGACGTTCCGAAAGCACGTTTAATTGGAATGGTTTGGATGATCCTATCCCTATTCGGAGCTGTATTTGTTGGCTTTGCAGGTATCGCCTACTTTGCTGATTCACCTCTTCAAAACGCAGAAACAGTTTTTATCATGTTTTCACAGGTTTTATTTAATCCATGGGTAGCCGGATTTTTACTCGCAGCCATTCTCTCAGCAATCATGAGTACTGTGGACTCACAATTACTCGTTTCTTCAAGCGCACTTGCGAATGATTTTTACAAATCACTTTTCAGAAGAAATGCTTCTAAAAAAGAAGAAATGATTGTTGGCAGAATTGCTGTTTTAGGAATTGCAATTATTGCGATTCTTTTAGGATATGATCCTGATAGTAAGGTTCTGGAACTTGTCAGTTATGCCTGGGCAGGATTTGGAGCAGCCTTTGGACCTGTAATCATTCTTAGTCTATTCTGGAAACGAATGACAAGAAATGGCGCCCTCGCCGGGATTATCGTCGGTGCTGTTACCGTCATTGTCTGGTCATCCCTTAAAGGTGGATTATTCGATTTATATGAATTAGCACCTGGGTTTTTATTTAGCAGTCTCGCGATCATTATTATCAGCCTGATCGGTAAAGCTCCTTCCAAGGAAGTCCAGGAAGAATTTTCTAAATATCGCTCCGATCTTGAGCAGGCATAATCTTTAAAGTACCCCTTGAATACTACATTCAGGGGGTTTTTATGTTAATTAAATTTCTTTGTAATTTTATTATGAGTCACTTCAATCTTCCCTGGCAGCACAAAAAGATATTCAATGATATTTTCTAGCAGGTCAACTAGTAAGGAAGTGGTCTCATAGTCCATTTCACTTTCTAATTCAAGCATCTTATTTAAGGAACTCTCCGCTTGCAGCAGCTGGCTAAGGGATTGAATTGGTTTTGCTAGATCCACGTGATTTGGGAGAATTTCAAGCTGCTGTGATAATGGCTGACCTTTACTTTTTTCTTTGAGAAAATGTTTCAGGATACTCTCAATCACACGTTTAGACATAACCGCAGTGGCTGAATTCTCTCTTGTTTGATGGACATTAATGGCTGAGCGATATGCCCTAATAAGATCCTTTGGAATATTTGGCAGACTTTCGATATGATTTATAAGATGTTTTGACGCTTGAACATCATAAATATAGGTGTCAGCGTGTTCACCTTGCTCTTCATGACCATCCTTTGTCATAATAATAAACACTGTTGACTTTTTACACGTTGGACAACTGGATTCCGTTACGATTCCATTCTTACTGCTCTGAAAGTTAGCATTAATCATAAATTCAGTGGTGATTCGACATTGCGGGCACTCGCTTTGGATACTCTTTGGTATTTTTACATTCCCATATCTAATATAAGAATTGACGGAGCCAGGATTGATTCTTCTCATACGCTATCCTCCCGATTATTCCACTCTTTGTATAATACAATCTCCTGATTCAAGTAATTTATTACATCTCTCACCGTTAGTTTTCCCCTAAAAAGAAAAATATCATATGTACACTGGTATTTTTATTCGATTTAAAAAAAGATTACAATGTTTGTCCTAGGACAAGCATAAGATAAGTATCTATCTATTTTTGCTGAAGGGACGGTTCAGCTCGTGACTAATAGCAGATCGAAGTTAACTGCTTCGCTATTTGCCTTGATGTCGATCAGTTTTTGGGGTGTTTCATTTGTATCGACTAAGGCTGTACTTGGAAAGTTAGACCCGTATTCGCTTCTTGTCATCCGATTCGGTATTGGAGCATTATTTCTATTTTTACTATTACTATTGCATCGTCATCGGCTGCATATCTCCATTAGATATGTTCCGCATTTAATGGTTTTAGGAATTCTTGGAGTATTTGTACATCAGGTTCTACAGGCAACAGCATTGTTAACGATCAACGCTTCTTCTGCCGGATGGCTAATTTCCTTCTCCCCCATCTTTACAGTGATCCTATCGCTGTTGTTTTTGCATGAAAAGATGAACTTCACAAAGGCTGTTGGAATGGTGCTTGCGGTAACTGGTGTCCTTATCGTTTCTTCGACGCGAAGTGGACAATCCATTCAATTTGCCATGAATATCGGCTTTCTCCTAATGATTCTTAGTACGTTGAATTGGGCTATTTATTCGGTGTTATTAAAAAGTTTAAAAATTCCTTATCCACCTCTTGTTGTAACGTTTTATATGTGTTTAGTTGGGTTGATTATAACTACACCTTTTATCATCCGGAACAGAGGATGGGAAAACCTTACATTGCTTGACCATTCGGAGTGGGCTCATTTGTTGTTCCTTGGTATCTTTGTGTCGGGAATTGCTTATTGGTATTGGGGAAAAGCTCTTGAGGTTTTAGAGGCTTCAAAGGTTTCCATGTTTTTATATTTGGAGCCTATCGCGACTTTAGTTGCTGCTGTTTTACTATTACATGAAAAGGTTTTACTCATAAGTGTTATAGGAGGAATCATAATTATAATTGGAGTGGTTATTGTTAACGGTCAGCTTGTCCCTATGTTGCTGCGCTTCTTGAAGAATAAACGGCTATAGGAGGAGAAGATATATGACTTTGACAGAGAGGATTAAGAATGTTTTAGATTCCTTAAAAAGTCCATCTAAAGCCGAACTGAAGGATGCATTGTTACAAATAGATATGAAACTTGAAGATCTTGTACAATTGCCAGAACCATCTGAAGGAAAGCCTTATAATCGAAAGCTACTATATAAAAATGATGAAGTCGAGCTCCTTGTGATGAATTGGTCTCAGTTGGAGTGTGCCCCTCATGATCATGGCAATTCCCACGGCTGGATACAAGTAATCTCAGGTACTTCCCTTAATTCTGTTTATGAAGTGAAAGGTAATAGCTTACCAAAAGAATTGTTTTATCAGTACCATCATAAAGGTCAATATTTTTATGCACCTAAAAAGGCTGTCCATAAGATGAAAGCTTCTAACCATTCAGATATGGTTACCCTCCACCTTTATTCCCCGCCCATTACCGGAATGATTGTCTATGACTTACAAAAATGTGCGGCATGTGTTGTATCAGATGATTGTGGTGCATGGTGGCCAGATGAACAACGTCAGAGGTTAAAGGAAATAAAATTAAGTAAGAAGTAAAAACAAGAGACCTGCGGCCCCAGGTCTCTTGTTTGTTAGAATAGTTTTTCCATTATTATTTATCTAATAGATCTAGAACCACCGTAACTTTAAATAAATCTCCATCTACATCAATATCTAATGTACCCTCATGTAAATCAATGATTGACTTAGCGATAGCAAGACCTAGACCAGATCCATCTGTATGACGTGATTCATCACCGCGTTTAAACCTCTCAAATAATTCATCGATGTTCTCACTTAACTCATATTTAGAGATATTCTTAAAGGTAATATTGACTTGATGATTTTCCTCTTTCACATCAATAAAAGCTCTTGTGTGCTCCAAAGAATATTTGACGATGTTTCCAATGATATTATCAAATACTCTCCAAAGCTTTTGCCCATCAACAAAGGCATAAACAGGGTTATCTGGATTTGACACTCGGAATTGAATTTGAGAATCCTCGATCGTTTCATTGTACTCTGCTAGAGATTGCTGCAGTAATTGAACAAGGTCGACCTGTGCTTTGTTTAGCTCAATAGCCCCGCTGGCCATCTTAGAAGCTTCAAAGAGATCATCGATTAACACTTTTAATCGCTTTGACTTGCGATCGATAATTTCAATATACGAATTTCGCTCATCCTCCGATAATGCTTGATTTTTAAGGAGCTGCGAATAGGTAATGATGGAGGTTAACGGTGTTCGTAAATCATGACTGACATTGGTGATCAGCTCTGTTTTTAGCCTTTCGCTTTTTGCCTGGGCATTTTGTGACGTTTTGACACCAAATTTCATTTGATTTAAATCACCTGCAAGCTTCGCAAAAACCGACTTGCCAATGATCGGCAAATCAGATTTAAACTCACCGTTTGCCAATGCATGAGCATTCAAAAGGATTTGATTAAAATAACCTGTTCGTTTGATAATTAGGATAAGAAGAGGTATTCCAATTAATAAAGCTGCTGGAATATATAGGGCTAAGAATAGCTCATCTATAAAAATAAGGGCAGTTAAGATCCCAAATAAAAAGACAACCGTCAGGATTAAAAAGGCCTGAGTTCCGACTCGAAAATTCAAGAATGCATTTCGGAACATATTTGCAATACCTGTAAAGAACTTTTTGATCCTTGTTAATACGCGTCCAATTACTGTCTTTTGCCAGACCCCTTTGTCAGAGCGAATGGTTTTGAATCGATTGTACAGATAAATGGCTTGGACCATTGTTAATCCAATGATTATCGTTAAAGATACAAGCTGGATAATGATATCATCTATATAAATATTCGAGTAAATATACGATGTACTATCAATTAATGCAATCGATGCTATGACAAATATCCCCTGTACGATCAAGGCAATATCAAATGGAATATGGTTATATTTACTCTGCCATTTACTTGGTGCAATAATCTGGAGAATTGCGATTCTCTTGCCTATCAATCCACTCGCTGCTAAGGCGAGTATCCCTGCTATTGTATAAATCCAATAGAAAATTCTTTGGTTATCATAATTATCATAATTCTGCATGATGATATTTGTGAAGGGTGCATTCTTTGAAACTCCTATTTTCCCTTCATATCGATCATTCCCGTTGGTCCGTGGAAGGTCAATTAATCCCTCATCTTCACGGAGAAATGGTTCATCATTAAATACAAGATACCCATTTTCTTTGGTAGGATAGCTTTCTATATAGTACATATTTTCTTCATTTATAGTTTGGCCTGCTGATTTTCCATCCTTTGATAAAAGATTGGTGTGTATCTGACCTGTTTTTGTATTTTTTAAATAATAAACAAATACTTCTTGGTACATTTCATAATCCTGACGGTAACTTTCAAGTAACTTGAAATACTCGTCAATATTCTCTTCTTTCTCTTGAAGGATACTATTCTTGATACTTTCGTCACTTTCAAAATTCTTTGTGATTTCATCTATTTTTTGATCTCGCTCCGTGATATAGATATCCGCAATCTTTTCATTTTTATTTGCCTTCGCATCATCTATTCTAGGTTGGTACTGCATTTCTATATCCCTGATTTGTTCGGTTAAATTACCAGCATGGTACCTTTGCTGCTCTATTTCGTCCTTTGATACGGTAATTGCCTTTTTCATTTCTTCCTTTGAAGGATACTCTATCTCAAAAGCCTTGATATATTCGGTTAAACTTTCTAATTCACTTTGGAATTGCTCTGTTTTAAAATAATCCCGCTGATAATAATCATTATCATTCAATAATGCCGATGTAACACCGCTGACCCCAAACGCAAATAATACGAACCACACAATAATGATGAATTTATTTTTCCATTTTGTATCCAATTCCCCACACCACCTTTAAATACCTCGGATTTTTTGGGTCGATCTCTATTTTTTCTCGAATTTTCCGTATATGGACTGCAACCGTGTTTTCAGCATTGTAACAAGGTTCTTTCCAGACCCTTTCATATATATCAGAGATTGAGAACACACGACCGGCATTGACCATTAGTAATTCTACAATTTTATATTCGATCGGAGTTAATTTCACCCGCTCCCCGTTAACAGCAACTTCCTTTGCTTCCTGATCAATCATCAGACCATTCAAATCAATGGTCTTGTTTTTATGTTCAAATTGCCCTAATGTTACATATCTTCTAAGCTGAGATTTTACCCTTGCAATCAGTTCTAATGGATTAAAAGGTTTTGTCACATAGTCATCGGCACCGATTTGCAAGCCTAAAATTTTATCTGTATCTTCACTTTTAGCACTCAACATAATAATGGGAATATTTCTTTGTTCACGTATTTTAAAGGTTGCCGAAATCCCATCCATTCTCGGCATCATAATATCAAGCAGAATCAAATGAACCTCTCGCTCATTTAATATATCTAGTGCTTCAATGCCATCCTGTGCCTTAAATACGGTAAGACCTTCATTTCTTAAGTAAATTTCAATCCCATCGCGAATTTCTTTATCATCATCTACCACCAGCACCGTATATTGATTCATAAAGAACATACCCCCTTCCATATATTTGGCGTCCATTTATTAGGAATGAATCTAGTATAAGCAATATTTCTTAAGTTAAAAGTAGGAGAAAAATGAAGAATTTCTTAAGATTTTTAGAAATGTACTGGAATATACACTCCTATTATGCCAGAGAGTCTTAGTAACAGGGTAATTGGGTGAATTATGTTATTATTAAGACAACTCACTGCCACAATTTGATTATAAATGTATTTGGTAAAGTAATTTATAGGGGGAATAAAATTTGGTTCTTCAGATTGAAAATCTCTTTTTGAGACGAGGAGAAAAATGGATTTTACAGGATCTCAATTGGCAGATCGAAAAAGGTCAAAACTGGGTTTTATTCGGACTAAATGGTGCTGGGAAAACATCACTTTTAAATCTACTGAATGCCTACACCTTCCCAACAAAGGGGAAAATAAGTGTTCTGGGTATGGAATTTGGGAAGACCTACCTAGCGGAACGTCTTCGGAAACAAATTGGGTTTGTGTCCTCATCCCTTCAACAAAAATTCCACCAAGGTGATAATGCATTTGAAGTGGTTCTAAGCGGTGCCTTTGCTTCCATAGGTCTTTATGAAACACCTACAGATGAGGTGAGAAATAAAGCCATTTCATTACTCGAAAACCTTGGGTGTATCCATTATGCTAATCGGAACTATGAAACACTATCCCAAGGAGAGAAACAACGCGTGCTAATTGCTCGTGCTTTAATGGGAGACCCTCCTTTACTCATTCTTGACGAGCCTACATATGGATTAGATTTTATTGCCCGTGAAAGATTGTTAGAATCTATTGAAAAGATTGCCAAAAGTCCGAATGCCCCCACTATTATTTATGTCACGCATCATGTTGAAGAAATTTTGCCTGTCTTCAACAAAACATTACTGCTAAAAGACGGCCAAGTATTTGCATCAGGAGACACAACTGAGTTGATTACGAGTGAAGTGCTTTCAACGTTTTTTGAGCTCCCCGTCAGCGTAATTTGGAAAAATAGCAGGCCGCTGCTTTCTAAAGATCAACTGGTAGGAAAATGATTAAAAGACTACAATACTATTTTGGAATTCTCAAATTAGTGTATTGTAGTCTTTTAATCTATACACTCAAGTTTCCTTTATCATTATTCTTGTAGTTAATACATATAAATAATTACTAATATTAGCAATCTATCAGTAAAGGATGAAACTCTTTGTGTATGGACCTTGGAAGCCTAACTTCTAAACTAACTGAATTAACATATTCCATATTGTTAGCAGGTTACAAAACTTGTCCTCCCAATTGGAGTAAAAAAGGGAAAAAGCCCCTTTATCATTCCCTTTGGTTTATTACGAAAGGCACGGGAGAGCTCATAATTAATGGTAAAAAAAATGACCTTTCACCAGGAAAACTCATAGTCTTTACCCCAGGTATGATCTGCGACAAAAAAACTTACCCTTCTGATCCTCTTGAATTTTATTTTATACGATTCACTCATGCAGCGGCCTTTGAGAAAAAAGAGCAATGGCATTTCAAACTTCCACAGGAAATATCTTTTCCATTAAATGGAGTCTATACAATAAAAAACAGCTCAGGGGTTGTACTCATATTAGATGAAATCAACTCTTTATCGAAACGAAGAGGTTCAACGATAGCATTTAAACAAAAAATATTATTCCAAGAACTAATACTAACCTTATTACAAGACTTTCATGTTCAAACAGTCTCAAAGGATACCAGACAAGTGATAGAGGAAACCATGGATTACATAGGTCATCATTATCACCAGCTAATAAACGTAACAGATTTGGCAAAAATGGCAGGCTTAAGTAAAAGTCATTACTCTAGACTTTTTAAAAAATTTACTGGTTACAGTCCGATTGAATATTTAACCCATCTCCGAATTGATAGGGCAAAGGAACTACTTGCTCATTCTGATATTAGAGTCAAAGAAGTAAGTCAAAATGTCGGTTATGAGGACGAACTCTATTTCAGTCGAATTTTCAAAAAGGTGGTTGGCGTCTCTCCTACTCAATTTAGTGATGAACAAAAATTAATAGATCAATAGAAAAAGGATGGTTACGATTGGTAATATTAACCTATAAATTTTACCGGAAGGGATGAGACTCCCCTTTAATTCTAGGAATCTAAATAGGCGGAAAAATTCCGCTTATTTTACAAAAGGCATTGAAAATAGACCAAATAGGCGGAGAAATTCCGCCTATTTACATGAAAGATGCAAAGATGGGGGATTTTTCTTTGCGTAGTCGGAAAATCTCCGCTTAGTTTCCCCAAAACCTGCTCCACTTTACTTTTAACCGGAGAATCTCCGCTTAGTCTACATTCGCTGGTTACCTAAAAAAATTCCATTTTCATTCATTTAACAAAGCCTATACGTTAACTTTTGCATGCTGGCCTTTATTCTGGTTTTTGCATAATTGATAGTAGGCTGACTGGTTTTTGAGCAGCTGTTGGTGATTACCCATTTCTACAATTCTGCCTTTATCTAAAACAATTATTTTATCTGCATGTTGAATGGTGGATAGTCGATGCGCAATGATAATGGTGGTTCGATTCTTGGACATTTCTTTTAAGGTTATTTGAACCGCTGTTTCGGTTTCGGTATCAATATTGGCGGTCGCTTCATCAAGGATAAGGACATCATTATCCGCAATCATGGCACGTAAAAAGGAAAGAAGCTGCTTTTGTCCCGCTGATAAGACCGTGCCTTCCTCTCCCAGCATGGTTTCATACCCCTCGGGCAGCATTCGGAAAAAAGAATCGATTTTCAAAGCTTTTGCACCTCGGATGATCTCTGCATCCGAAACGTGTTTATGGTTCAAACGAATATTATCAAAGACGGTGCCTGAAAAAACAAATGCATCTTGCTGGATGATTCCGATGTGCTTCCTAAGGTCATGTATGCGCACCTCTTTAATGTCTACACCATCAAGCGTGATACTCCCCTTTTGATAGTCATAAAACCGATTGATGAGTGAAATAATTGAACTTTTCCCTGCACCCGTTGCACCAACAACTCCCACGGTTTCACCTTGATTTATCCGAAAATGAACATCCTTTAATACCCATTCTTCCTCTTTGTAAGCAAACCAAACATGGTTAAATACAATATTGCCCTCAACTTTTTCCGGAAGGTCCTTTGGATGTACAGGGTCTACAATCGATGGTTTCGTTTCTAACGTCTCAAATATTCGCTCTGCGGATGCCAGAGCGGCTTGTATTTGATTAAACCTGTCTGCTAATCCTCTAAGGGGTTCAAAAAACTGCCTGACATAATGCGTAAACGCATACACGGTACCAAAGGTAAGGGTTTCGTCCATTACACTTCTACCCCCATACCAAACTAAAAGCGCAAGCGAAATATTTCCAAATAAACCGATCGAAGGATTAAAAATCGAATTGATAACCGTTTGACGCATCCCTGCTCGGTAATGCTCCTCATTTAATTCATTAAAAAGTTCCAGCTGTTTTCCTTCGCGGGCAAATAGTTGAATCACACTCATGCCGGAAAGATTTTCCGCTAAGTAGGAAAGTAGTTTTGAGAGAATACTCCTTAACTTCCTCTGTGTATTACGCAATACCCGTTTAAAATAAAACGTTACAACGGCGATAACTGGAATAACTAAAAAACAAATTAACGTAAGTTTTACACTCATATAGAACATAAGAGCAATGATACCAATTAGGATCAGCACTTCCTTAACAAGGTTCACTATCACCTGGGAGTAGAGTTGGTTAAGCGATTCAACATCGTGAGTAATCCTTGTCACTAATCTTCCAATAGGATGTTTTCTAAAAAAAGCCATTTCCATGATGGAAAACTGCTTAAAAATGGCTTGGCGAAAATCATAGATCACATACTGGCCTGTAAATTGAAGGGTGTTATTTTGATAATACGTACAGATAGAAGAAACCATAATTAGAATGAAATAGATGATGCCTAAGTACATCATTCCCTGATAGTCATTCATCTTAATGTAAGTATCAATGGCTAATTTAATGATAAATGGCTGTGCTAAACTGGCAATGACAATAAATCCTGTCAACAGAAGGGAAAAGAAAAGGAGTTTCCGATAGGGTTTTGCAAACATCAGCATGCCTTTTAATAATTGAGAGTCACCCATAGCAGACTGTTTTCCCTTAGTATTTTTCCGAATCATGATCTCCTCCTTTTCTTCAGGAATATCTTGCTTCCATTAAGGGATTGACTGGAAACTTCCGTTGTTTGCTGGGTATACATCTTTTTATAAATACCATTCTGCTTCAATAGAGATTGATGTGTGCCCCTTTCGACAATTTCCCCTTTATCTAATACAATAATTTGATCGGCTTCTTGAATCGTAGAAATTCGGTGGCTAATAATGATGGTTGTGCGACTTTTCATTTGGGATCGCAGTGTATTCAATATGTTACTTTCTGTTTTAGAATCAACGGCTGAAAGACTGTCATCAAAAATGATAATAGGAGAAGGTTTTATCAATGCTCTTGCAATACTAACGCGCTGCCGCTGTCCTCCTGATAAAGAAAGCCCTCTTTCTCCTAACTCAGTCTCAAATTTTTCTGGGAGATGCATAATATCTTCATAAACATGGGCCTGCCTTGCTGCTTGAAGAATCTGCTCATCTTGATAAGGATTAGGATCAAAGGCAATATTCTCTTTTATTGATGAGGAAAATAAAAAGTTGTCTTGCGGTACGTAGGCAACGGATGCTCGAAGAGTTTTTAATGGAATATCTCGAATATCGTGTTCGTCAATGTAAATTGAATTTTTTGGAGGATTGTATAAACGTAAGAGCAAATTGACTAAGGTTGATTTTCCGCTTCCTACTTTACCGACAATGGCCAAACTCGTTCCTTCGGGGATGAAAACATTGATATTTGTTAGTACATTCTCTTTACTTTTTTGATAGTTAAACGATAAATTATTAATTTTTATTGCCCCTTGAAAA
The DNA here is from genome assembly GCF_019749295.1 of Neobacillus niacini. GTDB lineage: Bacteria > Bacillota > Bacilli > Bacillales > Cytobacillaceae > Neobacillus > Neobacillus niacini_D. The sequence goes on along the minus strand of NZ_JACWFG010000011.1, from coordinate 158,171 downwards.
GATGAAATGGGAGTAATCCCTGCTTCGTCTTTAATCGTAGGTTCTGTGGATAAAACAAGACGGATTCGACTATCCGCAGCTTTTCCCTGCTGGAGAAGGTTAATGACTTTCCCTATATTTTCAATCGGAGCAATTAACAATGACAAATACGTATTAAAAGCAACAAAATCTCCAAGAGAAATGGTACTTCTCATCACTAAAATAGAACCAAATACGATAGAAATTAAGTAACTTAGTCCAACAATACCTGAACTTAATGAGGTAAATAGTGAATTGGCACGGATTAACTGTTTATTTACCTCCACATTGCTCTGATTATCGTCAGTAAACTTCTTGTGTTCTTCCTGCTCTTGATTATACGTTTTAATAACACTGATTCCAGAACAAAATTCCTGCACCCTGCTTGTTAAAGTTCCAATCGCTTCTTGTACTTTCAATGAATGCAGTTGAATCTTTGAACGGAAACGATAAGCAATGTACGTTAGTCCAGGTAAAGGCAGGAGGACTAGCAACGTTAAATAAAGATGGATCGTACTAGCCATCATGAAAACAGAAATTGAAATGAGTACCGCCGCTTCTACCATCTGAAAGTATCCCTGCATGACAATCTGCCTCATGATATTGACATCGTTTACGGCATGAGCCATTAGATTGCCAATCCGCTGGTTTTGATAATATTCTGCCTGCAGTTTCTCCCAATGTGAAAACAGTGAACTCCGTAGGTCCCTCTCTAGGATTCTTGACATCTTGAATATATAAATCCGCCCGCTAGAACGAAAAAGAAAAGCGCCGAGTCCGACAAGAACAAACCATAGTGACAACTCCCATAAGTCAGAAACAAGGATGGATTTATTTTGGAGCCCATCTGTGAACTTTTTTAACAAGACGGGGACAAATAATTGCAAAACAAGGGAGATTGTTAAAAGGCTGGTGCCCAGCAAATAACTCCATTTATGTAGGACAAAATGCTCCTTAAAGATAGGTTTATCTTTCATCATATCCCCTCCTTCATAAAGGAATATGCTTAGAATAACCCACCTTCTAATCAATCACAATGGATTTCCCCATCATCTTACATGGACTATCATGCTTTAGATTACGTATCAAAAAATCTAAATACCCTTACTCCTCTTTTTGTAATAAAAATACTGGGACCAGATGATAGTAAATAAATAAAATTACCAGTCTCTCAAAATAAGAGACTGGTAGAGTTCGTTAAAGATTATTGTTTTTTATGTATAAAAATATTGTTTAATACCCGCTTATAGCACATACCACTGTTTATTTGGAACTATAAAAAAAATAATTTCACCTCTATTTTCCTAGCCTGCATAAGTATAAAGTGCTATTCATATGTTGGAGGGAAAGGAGGCGGTGTATGGGACCATCTAAGTTATTTGGCCAAACCCCCCGGACGTCAATCGGCATTTCAATCCCGCCAGAAATGATCATGCCGGCAATACTCCCAGGGGTGCAGGTACCTCCCGGTGGTAACCTAGTACGGGTCGACGTGCAATTTTTTCTCCAAGCCCTTGCAACTAGTTCAGGGATAGAATTGGATTATTTAATAATTGTCTTTCGTAACGATGAACAGGTCTGTTCCAGAAGTATCAGTCTAAACAAAATGAATCGAAACCAGCAAGAATGGTACCCTCTCTCACAAAGCTTTTCATTTATCGATGTGCCGTCGCCAGGAGTATACACATACAAATTGGGGATTCTTCCTGTTCCCGCTAATGATTTTAAGGTCCAATCATTGGTTCTTCTAGATAGTTCCTTGCTCGCCACAGTAACAAAACAGGAATCCCGTCCCCTCCCAAAGGAAACGGTCTTAGTTGGGAATAAAGAGATGGGGAGCATGTTCCTTTGTAGCGCCCCAACCAAGTTAGATCACATAATTCCAACCGGTCAAACCGTTAACACCGGGGTCTGGCTTCCGGATGGTTCAGCTTTTTACGGTGTTTCTAACGACGGCTTTTCAAGTGTGTTCCGTATTGAAGCGGCCACATCCCAAGTCACAATAGTCCTGCCACAAGGGAATTATGGCTCTTGTTATACTTCCAAAAACGGGAAATTCGTCTACGTGGCGGACAACAAAGGAATTGTCCAGATCGATACTCTAACCCAAAGCAGCACCCATTTCAAGATTCAGGAACATAAAGAACCATATTGTTTCTTCCTGCATCCTGACGGGAAACAGTTATTTGTCGCCCTTGGTGACGAGGGCATCGCTATAGTAAACGCCTTAAACATGAAGCAAGAGGGTGTCTATCCTGTCAAAGGGGTACAGGAGCTGCACTCGACTGACAACGGAAAACTACTGGCAGCCGTCGGCGCTGAGCTTTCCTTTATTTTTCCTGCAACTGGAATAATACGGAAAGTTGGTTCTCTGGAATCCCCCGTTGCTGCTGTACTTTCGTCAAGAATGAATACCTTGTGTGTAACCGAAAAAAATAAACAGCTGCACCTAATCGATTGTCATACTGGAGCTTGCACTACAATTCCGCTGCCGCTTGATCCACTTAATTTTCTCTGCCTTGATGACAACCGCGGCCGATTATATGCACCGATGGTTGACAGTGATCGTGTCGCGACATTGGTGGTGGTGGACCTCAGTAAGCGTGCTGTGGTCCTTGCTGAACAAATTCACCCCGGATATTTGTCCTCTCTTAAGATTGATAAAAACGGACGTTTATGGGCGGCAACCCTAGACCGAATCCTTTTGCTCGATGCAGACACACTAGAAACGGTAGAAGATATCCAAACTGGTCTCCAACCGTGTTCGATATTTTTCAGGCCATAACTTTTACGCCACTCTTTTTGTAGGTAACATATCTAGATACCCACTTTAAAAAGCCCAGGAGAGAAAAGCAAATTCTCAAATGGGCTTTTACTTAAATACCAATACATTTTTTTAATTAATAAATGAGCGACTCTCGAATGAGAATCGCTCCAATTAGCATTAACTTATTAAAATGAATCAGACTTTGAAAGTCTTTGCAATTAATTCCCATTGTTCTTCGTCAGATAGTTCTTGGTAATCAACTTTTACCATATTTGATAAATTTAGATAATATTGAAACAAACCACCTAGCATCTTTGCACCTGTACACATTTTCAAATCCCCTCTCCTATACAAATTAAGCAACAATATAAATTTTATTGTTTGTCCTAAGTTGTCTTCGAAAGCCTTTTGATATTCTAGGTGAATATGATTTTAGTATTTGCACAGTTGTCATGTGGCTTATCTACATTATATTTGAAAACGCTTACAAGTTCAATAAGTAATTAAATTTTTCAAATAATAATTGGAACCATACCCTAACTATAGCTTTAATCTGCCTCGGAATTTGATTCAATAATATTTACCAATTCTTCAATGATATCGTTTAGTTTCATCATGCTTGTATCTTTCTTAAGAATACTAGAAGTCTTAATAAGCAGAATTTCTTCTTTTTCACACACAAAAATGCCTCCATTCTTAATTAAATATAAGCCTTTCTGACTAAATTCATTATTACTTATATATGTAATTTACATATATATAATAACTCATTACTAACATATTTGTAAATTACAAATATGATTTTTCTTACAAATCCGTATTATTAATTATATTTTAACTTCAACTAATAATTGTGTAAATTAGATTAAAATCAATTATTGTTAACCTTTAGTTAATCCTAAATGTAAAGATTATTAAGTACACGAAAATAACGACAAATACTTTCTATTCTTTGTTTTTCGATAGTAGAATTCCTCATAAATGCTCAATTATAGGGAGGAACCATCGCTTTTCATAAGAAAGTGACGATGAAAACTCTTCATACTTTAACAGGAAAGAAGGAAGTGGTATTGAATTATACATTTACAAGGTAAATACCCTTGTAACTAATCGGAAAGGTTGTGAGTTTATGAGACTTCTGGATGTACAGCCTAAGAAAAACTTTAGCTACATCTTCGTTCAATTTCCAGGAATGAAAATGAATGTCCCTATGCTCCCCAACAATGAGGGAAAGGTGGTGAACGAAGATGTTGCTTTATGTGTCCAATTAAATAGCAAAGAGAAGGTTAATAGTTTATACCTTGTACCTACAAAGAGTATAAAACCGTTTGATTTTTCTGATGAAGAAATTGGCGCAAAAGCATTTTTTCGAGTCATCAAGAAAAAGGATACCTCTCCAAACTCACACAGTAAAGAATCTGAGGATTTCGTCACGTTTATTACAGATGAAGCGGCTGTTGTGCAAAAGAAAACAGCAGCGGGATATGAATTCGTCCTAGTTTTAAATAAACGTGAAATAGGTATTGTTGCTTCAATTGAAGACGTAGTGTTAGAAACAGAAAAAGTACCCGTGACAATTCATGAAGAGCCAAAACAAAGTGTCTTAGTTAAAACGAGTAATAAGAAAAATCTGATTGTCTTTGGAAGGAGGGCCAAGAAGAGTATATTCTTTGGAGGCCACGTCTTTCAAGATACTGAAGTTATAGATCCGATCCGAATGCTTTTAGAGGGCGTTAAAAGAAAAGTTATGGTATTCTCTCCTGCCGCATTAGATTTTATCGGTCCAGGTGATCATAACCAACCAATTTTTCTCATGAGGGGAGGCTAAAGTATTTTCTCAAAGGAATAGACAATTTCATAAAAAAATGATAATCGAAACGAAGGATTAAAAGGCTAATCCTTCTCGATAGAATAGATATAAAAATAATTAGGAAAGGTTAAATACAAACGAAGACTTCTCTTAAGGAGAATGATGCAATGTCAAATATTAAAAAGACTTAACCATGGGGTTAAGTCTTTTTAATATTTGTTTAACTCCTATTCTCCTGCGATATGTCTGACATTATTTAAGCAGGAATAGTAATAATGAACGTAGTTCCTTTCCCTTTTTCACTCTGTACTTCAATCTTTCCATTTATTTTATTGATGGTACTATAGACCATTAACATGCCAAGACCTGTCCCTTCATCCTTCGTAGAATAATAAGGTCTTCCTAATTGAAACACTTCTTTCTTCGTCATGCCGATCCCAGTATCCTTGATTTTAATAACGATGTCATTCTTAATTTCTCTTACATTGATAGAAAGAACACCGCCTTTTTCAATCATAGATTCAATTCCATTTTTATATAAATTCATTAAGCATTGCTGCATTTGATTTTTATCATATTTAATATTCAATGTGTTTACAAAATTAAATTGGATGTCAACCTGGTGCATATTGGCATAGGGGGTAATAATGTCTTTAACATATTCTGTTTCCTCTTTAAGATTAGAAAAAATCATGTTTGCACTTTGAGGCTTAGCAAATGCTAGAAAGTCACTTACGATTCTTTCAGCACGTTTTAATTCTACTAATGAAAAATCAATATACTTTCTCTCTTCTTGCGTAATGTTCTGAGAATTTTTTAGAAGCTGCAGAAATCCATTTGTAACTGTAAGTGGATTTCTAATTTCATGAGCTACACTAGCTGATAATTCACTAATAATAGTAAATCTTTCCGACTGCTGCGTTGATTCACGCTTCTTAATATTAGCATGTATTTGCTCTATTAAAATCATGATGATGAACATGACAACAGCATAAGTAGTTAAAGCATTGATGGTTAATGTCCAGAATTCCCTATTCAATACTGGCATTACTATTCCTAAGATTGTCAGGTACATAAGCATAGTCAGAATAGCGGCCATTACGGCACTCCAGATTCGTTTCTTTGTACTTTGTTTCATAAACCATTTATGTAAGATTGGGACGATTATAAAAATAACAGAAGCAAAAATAAGCGAATGGATTGTTCCTTCGCCGCCTACTAAAAACCGGTAACCATTTAAGATTATAAATAGTGGGAACGTAAACTTATATCCTCCAAAAAGAGCAATTAGTAAAAAAGGGATATAGCGTAAATCAAAGATAAAGCCGATTTCTAATCTTATAGGAAATGCCATACACAAAACCATTGAAATAGATGAAAGGAGTGTAAGAAAGTATTGATTATAGGTATGGAACCTGCTTTCAAAGAATATTAGAAAAGTTAAAACCGGAAAAAGTAGAAAAAGAAAATTTAAAAGCAATGATTCTATCAAGGTTATACTCCTTTCGTAAGAGTGTTAGACAAAAAATTACACATAAAAATATATTTTACTACAGTATTGGAATTTTATACATATCTGTATTTCTTTTTTTACATAACTGAAAATCCCTTCACACTTCAATATTCAGTTCTTCTATTCACCTCTTTTTTTTCCCTCTAGAAATAATTAATCATAATTAAGTTATTCCTGGAAAAAATAATATTGTTTAGTAAATTTTTCTCGAAAGGGGGATTTTCCTTGTCTGGTGAGAATCACAATCACATAATTCCACTTAGCGAGAATGTAGAGGAAAACATCGAAAAACTGGAAATGGCACTTGGGAAAAGTGACGACTTGTCAATTAGAAGACTCAATGTTTCCGCTAAAAACGTAGCGATCATACATATAGAAGGCATTGTTGACGATCAAAGCATTAATGAAAATGTGATCAGCCCAATTATTCAACTTAATAAAGAAAATCATCCCTTTAAAAGTACTAAAGAGTTAGCAGACAAAATTGTTCAGATTTTATCTGTAGCCTCTATCGAATTTATATTCAATTGGTCAGATCTTTTAGAAAATATTTTAGCCGGAGATACAGTAATCTTGGTCGATGACTCCCCAAAAGCAATCACTTTAGGTACAAAAAAGATTCAATCCCGTTCTATCACTGAACCAACTACCCAAACGGTTATTAAAGGTCCAAAGGATAGCTTTACAGAGAATATTAGTACAAACATATCATTGGTTCGGTCTAGAATTCAAAATGCTAAATTAAGGCTTAAACTAACAAAAGTAGGAAATGTAACAAAAACAGATGTCGGGATTATGTACATACAGGGGAATGCAGATATCAGCATAGTCAATGAAGTAATGTCACGGCTAGAAAAGATAAATATAGACAGCATACTTGAAGCTAATTATATAGAAGAAGCAGTTCGAGACAACAGGAAGACACTCTTCCCTCTTATGCAAAGTTCTGAAAGACCTGACGTAGTGGCTGCGAATTTATTAGAAGGCAAAATTGCTATTATTATCCAAGGAACACCATTTGTCTTAATCTTACCTGTTCTTCTCATTCAGTTTTTTCAATCTCCCGAAGATTACTATGAAAATAATGCATTCAGCTCTTTTTTGCGATTAATTCGGATCGGCTCTTTCCTATTGAATATGTATGCCTCCGCCGTATATTTAGCTTTAATTACACACCATCAAGGGTTAATCCCTACTACCTTAATGGTTACGTTAATGGCACAGAGAGAAAGAGTTCCCTTTCCTGCCATCATTGAATTATTACTGATGGAACTAGCCTTTGAAGTTCTAAGAGAGGCTGGCGTTCGGATGCCCAGAGCAATCGGTCCAGCCGTTTCCATTGTTGGAGCACTCATTTTAGGTCAAGCAGCAGTGGAAGCAGGATTTGTTTCAGCTGCCATTGTTATCATTGTAGCCACGTCAGCTATAAATAGCTTTACACTTCCGAATACAAATATTGTAAATACTGCAAGAGGCTTGCGGTTTTTATTAATTTTCAGTTCAGCTTTTATAGGATTTTATGGAATTTTATTACTTACCTTATGTATTCTAGTACATCTTTGTAGTTTACGATCATTCGGTGTGCCTTATGTAGCTCCTTTTGCACCATTCAGAATGGGCGCTCAAAAAGACAGCTTAATTCGGTTCCCGATTACTTCTATAAACATGAATGATACAGAGGGTAATAAAGAAACTAAAACCAAATGAATTCAAGTAGGAGTAACAAATGAAAAAACTCGTCACTTTGCTCTTCATCCTCATGTTAATCCCAGGCTGCTCCAATTATAGGGAGTTAAACCAATTAGGTCTTGTCATTGCTATGGGAATAGATGTCTCTAAGAATATTGAAAATGGATATCGGGTTACTTTCCAAGTGATTAACCCAAGTCAATTATCTCCTACAGGGGCTACTACCGGGATACCCGTTTCTAACTATACGGCAGAAGGAGAGACATTAGTAGATGCCTATCGAAGAGCATCTATTATTATTCCGAGAGATAACGACGTTACACACCTATCACTGATTGTCATTAGTGAAGAGTTGGCACGAAAAGGAACAAATTTGATATTTGATGCATTTGAACGAGGAAAACAAGCAAAAACTACTTTCCCCGTTTTTATTGCAAGAGGAACTTCAGCAGAAAATGTACTCGGGGTGGTTGAACCACTTGAATCAAATCCAACTAAAAGTGTTAGAAGTACCAGTGAAAACAATCAAAAATATTATGGGATTTCAAAAACTATCCCTTCACATGAAGTCATTGCTACTCTTTCAAGTGAAGGAAAAGACCTGCTATTACCAGGGATAAAACTAAATAAAAAACTAACATCCAAAAACCAAACTGACAATTTAAATAATATAAAACCATCTGTTATTGAGGTTAGTGGTTTAGCCATATTTAAAAAAGATAAATTGGTAGGCTGGTTTGATGGAGAAAATGCTCGGAACGCCAATCTAATTTTATCAGAATTAGATAGTACATCATTTTCTATCCCCTGTGAAAAAAAGTATATGACACTTATTACTAAAAGAAGTAAAGGTAATATAAAAACCCTTTTAAAACGTTTTCCTACTTTACAAGTCAATATCGCATTAAATACTGAAATTTCTGAAGTAAATTGTAATAAAGACTTAACTGACACAAAAGTGTTAACCGATATAGAGAATGATTTAGAAAAAGAAATAATAAGACAAGTACAACGAACTATTCAAATCTCACAGGGTACAGGAACGGATGTGTTTGGATTTGGAAGCTCACTATCAAAAGAAAATCCTCGTTATTGGAAAAAACACAAAAAAGAGTGGAACACCATTTTCAGCAAGGCAAAAGTGGAGGTTAAGGTAAAAGCTTCTATTAATGATTCAGGCCTTGTAACGGATCCCTATGAACCTAAATAACAACAAAGAGGTAAACAGCTATGTCTAATGTGAAAATTGATGGGTATCAACTTTTCTGCTTAATCGTCCTTTTTTTATTTGGGACCACCATTTTTTTAGATATTGGCAGCGGAGCAAAACAAGATGCCTGGATTCTAACCCTTATCTCACCTTTTGCTGGATTAATTTTATTTACGATATACTATCAACTTCATAAGAGATTTCCTACTCTTCCCCTAACAGAATATGTAAGGAAAATTTGGGGTAAGTTCCTAGGAAGTATTATTAGTTATTTTTATATTATTTATTTTATTTATATAGCATCAAGAGTTTTACGAGATATTGAAGAAATACTGATTAATTCTGCTTATTACAAAACTTCAATCACGGTTGTTGGTATTTGTATGATGCTTACCTTAATCTACACGGTAAATTTCGGATTTGAAGTATTTGCTAGGGTAGCATGTATCTGTTTTTTATTGATTGGTCTTACTTTATTAATTATTAATATTATGTTTATCATAACCGATCTAATCCATATCGAAAATCTAAAACCAATCCTTGCAGATGGATGGAAACCAATCATTAAATCACTACCGCTAAATGTAACCGTTCCTTATGGGGAATTAATTACACTTTCAATGGTCTTCCCCTATTTGAATAAACAAACAAAAATATTGAAGACGGGAATAATGGCAGTACTATTTGCAGGAATCTATTTTACCTTAAACATTCTTTTATTAATTTGTGTACTAGGAACGGACGTATTATCAAGATCTTCATTTCCGGCACTCAAAGCAGCCAGCTTTATAGATATTGCAGGTTTTATTCAGCGTTTAGATTCTTTTGTTATCATTTTAGTTGTGTTCTTAGGATTTATTAAGATAACCATGTTTTTCTTTTGTGCAGTCATTGGAATGAACACTCTGTTTAAAATAAAATCTAGTGCACTATCCACGTATTCAATAGGAGTAATTATATTACTAGCGTCCATAATGATAGCACCTAGTTACCAAAATCACTTAGATGAAGGACTAGAAATCGTACCGTACTTGCTTCATATTCCATTACAAATAGTCATCCCTCTTTTATTACTACTCACTGTCTTAATTAAGGGGAGAATAAAAAATGTGATAACTTAAAAATATTGTTAAAGTTATTCTCTTTTTCGGATATGAGTCAAAATTAGCAGAACCAATATTATGAAACAAATCAAAATAAGAAAATAATCTTCTCCTTTAGCTACCCTTAATAATTTACTTAGACTAAACCAAGCTTCGAATAAATCATGGCCTTGTACAATGTCCATTAGAACAACTAGAGAAATAGTACTTATTAAAATAAAAATTAAAATTCCTGCTGTAAGCACATCTTTCACCCGCAAGTTCTATTATTGTCGTTCGACTATTACCCTTACTATAATTAACAAGTTTTTTTATTCATAACCATAAATATAAATGAATTGCCATCCTACAAAAAGCAATGTTATGTATCCTTATACATTACACTGCTTTTTATTTTGGCGTTGTTAACTGGTCTGTTGATTTGTGCTCCAGGCGCTTCGCTTTCCGCAGGCGGTTCGGGAAGCCTCCTCGACGCTAAAGCGTCTGCGGGGTCTCCCCTGTCCCGTCCTCCTGCAGGAGTCTCGCACCTTCCGCACAAATCAACATAGTTCTAATAACCAACAATTATCTAAAACACATATTTTTTATAAGCAATACATATAACCGAAATATTAGTTGGAACATATTGTTCATTAAAATTTTGGGTTTTCTATATTAATATAGTACTAACAACCTAAATTTAAAAAGGATTTTTATATACATTCCCTTTCTAGTTTTAGTGGTTCATCTATTTTTTCAGGAGGTTTTTATGCTTAAGAAACTATTACCTGCTTTTGTTTCCTGTTCTATTGCTCTTACTGGTGTTTTTACCTTCTCTACTTTTGTTCCGAAAGAAGTAAGTGCTTCTTCCTATAATGAGCTCGGTGATCGTCCGTTTATGGGTTGGAGCAGCTGGAGTTCAATTCGAAGGAATCCAACAGAAGAGAAAATAAAAGCGGCTGCGGATGTATTGGCGGCGAAATTTAAGTCTCACGGCTATCAATATGTTAATCTTGATGATTATTATATGCTCGATTGGAGAACTAATGTTGATAAATATGGCAGGTGGGCAGTTGATCCTAAAAAATTCCCAAATGGTATGAAGGCACTTGGGGACTATATCCATAGCAAGGATTTGAAGTTTGGCTATTATGTAACGCTTGGTATTCCAAAGGCAGCGGTGGATCAAAATACACCGATTGAAGGGACACCGTATCATGCAAAAGATATTGTGGACTTTAGTATAGGGGAAAAGAAGAATTTTAACTATGAGAAAATGTATGCCATCGATTTTTCAAAGCCTGGGGCACAGGAGTTTATCGATTCTTGGGCCAAGCTATTCGCGTCCTACGGGATTGATTACCTAAAAATTGACGGTGTCAGGAACCAGGATATCGCTGATGTCGAGGCGTGGGCGAAGGCACTGAAGAAAACTGGAAGACCGATACATGTGGAATTATCCAATAACCTTGATATTAAACACATAGATACCTGGAAAAGCTTATCCAATGGCTGGCGGACTGATCATGACGTAGAAGCCTATGGGACACCATACCTTGCCTCTTGGAAAAAGGTAGTTAGAAGATTCGATGATGTTGCCCAGTGGCAGCCTCATGCTGGCCCAGGTGGCTGGAATGACTTGGATTCACTGAATGTAGCAAACGGCAGCAAGGATGGTTTAACAAAAGATGAGAAATTTTCTTACGTTTCACTTTGGGCAATTGCTGCATCACAATTTGTTATTGGAAACGATCTGACAAGTCTTGATGATTTCGGAATCAGCCTGTTAACAAATGATGAGATTCTTGGTGTTAATCAGAGCGGTGTTGCAGGAAAAAGACTATATAAAAAATCAGATTCTCAAGTATTCTATCAAAGCCTGCCGGATGGCTCTTACAACATTGCACTCTTTAATACTAGCAAATCCAACACAGATGTAACTGTCAAATGGAAAGATTTAGGGATTCAGGGAAGCGCATTCGTTCGTGATTTGTGGAGTCATCAGGATTTAGGAAGCATGGAGGACGGATTTACTGCAAGTATTCCCACTCATGGTTCACGTATGATTCAAGTGGTTCCTGCGTCGTCTTTAACTGTTTCACCTGAAAACGGTGCAACCGAGGTTAATCCTTCTAATCTCTCATTAAATTGGGAATCCCAATTAGGTACAGACAAGTATCATATACAGGTCGCAACAGATGTGAGCATGAAAAATATTGTTTTTGATCAAATGGAAACTCTGCCAACTGTTAATGTAAAGGATCTTGATCATGATACTGCCTACTATTGGAAAGTATCCTCTGTTTCAGGCGGAGCTGAAACCCAAATCGGGATCTATTCCTTTAATACAACTAGCACATCTGTCCCCGCTGCTACAGACTGGGTAATAGCAGACAGGAAAAGTAATGATAGTGTTTCACTCACATGGAATCCAACATTTGGTGCAGATTCCTATACGATCTATCGTAAAAAAGGCAGTCTCTTTGGACTTAGCAGCGAATACGAACAAATCGCTTCTAATGTACCAGCGCCAAACTTTGTGGATCAGACCGCGGAACTCAAAAATGGGGTTACTTATTCCTATAAGGTAAGTGCTAACAATGCAATTGGTGAAAGTAATAAATCAAATGCTGCCCTTTCGGACGACCAATCAACTGTAAGGTTAACAGCTCTTTTAATCGTTTCCTTTACATTACTTGCAATCGCACTCATTTTTCTAATTGCTAGAATTAAATCTAAATCTACTAAAGAAATAGAACTAGTAACTAAGCGTGCTTCATAAGTAGAAAAGAGTTCGGGGATGTCCCCCGAACTCTTTCCTTTAACAATAATGATTATTTGTAGGTTAATTCTAAAGTTAAAACCCTGCCAATTTGTTCTGCTATTCTTCTAAGATTTGAGCGTGTAACCTCTGGTTTCATTGCAAACTTAAGGTCAACTGGACCGTCCACGATGGAAAAGTAAGCGGCTAATCCAGATTCATGCAAGGAAGGATTCCCATCTGATACATCACCTGCGAGTGCGATCACTGGTATTCCATGCTTTCTGCATAATATGGCAATTCCCACAGGGGCTTTTCCCATTGTGGTTTGGCCATCCAGCTTCCCCTCTCCTGTGATCACTAAATCTACTCCCTGAAGCTTATTTTCAAAACGAGCGAGATTAAGGATTAATCCCACTCCTGATTCTAACTCAGCCTGTAAGAACCCTGCAAAAGCCGCACCCAATCCACCTGCTGCTCCTGCACCGGGAAGATTCTGCAAATCTATCCCGAACTGCTTATTTACTATATTCGCAAAGTGTTCAAGTCCTTCATCTAGTTCTTTAACGATATCAGGTGTAGCTCCTTTTTGTGGTCCGTAAATATACGCTGCTCCGTTCATTCCATACAACGGGTTATTAACATCACAAGCAACACGGAACTTTGCACGTTTAACTTGTTCGGAAACATTGCAACCATCTACTCTAGTAATGTTCTTAAGTTCTACACCACCAAGACCAACCCGAGCACCCGCTTTATTATAAAATTGATACCCAAGTGCTTGAAGCATTCCAATTCCAGCATCATTGGTGGCACTTCCTCCAAGACCGATAATAATTTCACTGCAGCCCTTTTTAATTGCTTCCATAATTAACTCGCCAACACCATAAGTGGTGGTAAACAATGGATTACGCTGTATATCAGTTAATAAAGGCAATCCACATGCCTCAGCAATCTCAACCACTGCTGTAGTCTGATCACCTAAAATACCAAATCTTGCGCTTACCGGCTCACCTAGTGGTCCAGTTACATCCGTATCAATGAATCGTCCATTTGTTGAATAAACAAGTGCCTCAACTGTTCCCTCTCCACCATCTGCAACAGGCACCGTCTGAATGTTAAATTTTGAATTAACCTTTAAAAAGCCTACAGCAATAGCCATATTTGCTTCATTTGAGGAAAGACTTCCTTTCAAGGAATCCATCGCTACTAAAATATTCAACCTTACCACCTCATATAGCAACCTTATAAGCTATGTAAAAAACAAGATAACTAGTTGTTCCACAGTTATCTACACGTTTATCTCTATTCAAATAAAGGACTTACTGCTTTTTCATTATGAATACGGTCAATCGCTTCAACAAGGAGCGGGGCAATCGATAATGAAGTAATTTTATTTATCTTTTTTTCTTCTGGCAGCTCAATTGAATTGGTCACGACTAATTCTGTAATCGAAGATGCTTCTATTCTACTAATTGCTGGCCCTGAAAGTACTGGATGAGTACAGCATGCATACACTGCCTTTGCTCCTCTTTCAATTAAAGCATTAGCGGCTAAAGTAATGGTTCCGGCTGTATCAATTAAATCATCTATTATAATCGCATTTTTCCCTTCAATATTCCCAACAATATTCATCACCTCTGCAACATTAGGCTGCGGACGGCGTTTATCAATGAAGGCGATAGGTACATGTAAACGGCTAGCCATTTTTCTCGCTCGTACGACTCCTCCATTATCTGGTGCAACCACAACTACATCTTTCATTCCTTTATTTTCAAAGTACTTTGAAAGTATCGGAACACCTAATAATTGGTCGACCGGTATGTCGAAAAAGCCTTGAATTTGTGGAGCGTGAAGATCCATTGTGATAACTCTATTTGCTCCGGCTGTTTCCAAAAGGTTTGCAACTAGTTTTGCTGTGATCGGTTCACGAGAACGAGCTTTACGGTCTTGTCTTGCATATCCATAATACGGAATAACCACATTGATGGTTCTAGCCGATGCCCTCTTCAATGCATCGATCATGATGAGAAGCTCCATAATATACTCATTTCCAGGCTGTGAAGTGGACTGCACCAAATATACCTCACTTCCACGGACACTTTCTTCTATATTAATTTGAATTTCTCCATCGCTAAAACGAGATACGGAACACTTCCCTAACTCACATCCTAAAAGCTGTGCCATCTCTGTAGCTAACTTCCGATTTGAATTTAACGTAAACATTTTAAATCTATTAGTTAGTTGATAAGCCACCGCAAAGCCCTCCATGCTGTTTTCGAATTTTGAAAGCCTTTCTAATCTCATTATTTTATTACAACTGGTGAAATCGGTTCGTTACCATTTAACACATTTACCAAATTATCCGCAGCTAAATGTGCCATTGCCAATCTTGTTTTAACACTTGCACTTCCGATATGGGGCAAGGTAACAACATTCGGTAATGAAAGTAAGGGATGATCAATCGGTACAGGTTCTTGTTCAAAAACATCAAGTCCTGCAGCCCAAATCTGTCCATCCTTCAACGCATGATACAAAGCTTCCTCATCGACAATTCCGCCTCTAGCAGAATTGATTAAGATAGCATTTTTCTTCATGAGGGATAATGCTTGCTTTCCAATAAGGTGATGTACCTCTGTACTATAAGGAAGAAGGATACAGATAAAATCGGATTGCTGTAACAAATCCTTTAGTTCTGCGTATTGAATCTCTAACTCTTTTTCTTTGTCAAGCTTACGAGTCCGATTATAGTAGAGAACATTCATATCAAATCCTTTTGCTCGTTTGACAAGTGCCTCTCCAATTCTGCCTAATCCAATAATTCCTATGGTACTTCCATGAATATCTTGACCCGTTAACTGCATTGGGGACCACGCCCCCCATTTACCGCTCCGTAAAAAATCAGATGCTTCCACAACTCTTCTTGCTGCAGCCATTAAAAGAGTGAACGTTAAATCTGCAGTAGTTTCATTGAGAACTCCTGGAGTGTTGGTAACAATGATACCCCTCATGGATGCTGCTTGAATATCAATATTGTTATATCCAACTGCTAGATTATTAATGACTTTTAAATTCGGTGCATGTTCTAAAACCTCTTCATCAATCGTATCAGTTAATAGACAAAAAAGACCGTCCACATCTTCTATTTCCTTCAATAGGACATCCTTTGGAACAGGGATATATTCCTCCTCCCACATTCTCACATCAAACTGACTTAAAAGTATATCCAAGATTTCGTATGGCAGCTTTCTAGTTATATAAACCCTCTTTTTCAAGTATTCACCACTACCTTTCTAGCTTTTCCTGGCACTTAAAGCAAAGAATTGTTTTAAAGACGGATATAGCTCTTTATATACCTGATATAATTCATCATAAATGCCAAGTTGCTCAACCTCAGGTTCTACCGAAAACAGTGTGTGGTTACTTATTTCTTTTGCAGCACTTTCTAGTGAAGAAAAATAACCAACCGCTGTGCCTGCCATAATACACGCTCCTAATACTCCGGTTTCGCAAATGTCCTTAATATGAATATTCTTGTTTAGAACATTCGCCTTGATTTGTGCCCATTCCTTGTTTTTAGCTCCGCCACCTATGGAAGGAAACCTTTCAAGTTCAAGTTGATATTTCGTCTCAATAATTTCGTGGATTTGCCGTAGACCAAATGAGCAGCCTTCTAAAATGGCACGAAACATATCAGCTTTGCATGTGTTCAAATGAATTCCTGCGAAGACACCTCTTGCATCAGGATCCCAAATAGGCGATCGTTCACCTTGCATATAAGGTAGGAAAAATACACCGTTAGCACCCGCTGCTGATTGTTTATATAAATCTGCAAAAATAGCTTTAGAGTGACCTTCCGGCTTCAAAAACTCCTCGTAAAACCATTGAATAGAAGCACCAGGAAATGACATAGCCCCATGGGATAACCAGCGGTTTTTAATAATATGGCATCGATTCAAAAATCGCTTATCTAAAATATTGGGCTGATTGGTACAAACCGTTAATACGTTAGATGTACCAACAGATTCAAACATTTCATTTTCCACAATTCCCAAAGCCAAAGTAGAGCATGCTGTATCCGCAGCGCCAGCTACGACGGGAATACCTTTGGAAGAAAGCTCAGGCATCAACAAATCACCAATAATCGAACTAGGATCAACGACATCTGGAAGTTTATCGCTATTTATACCCACCTTTTCATAAATGTCTGAAGACCAATGATAATTCTCTATATCATACATTCCAGAGAAGGAGCTTTGAGTCCAATCCATCACAAAGCATCCAGTCAGTTTATGCAAAATAAACGTCGATAGATTTCCCCACTTATACGTTTTCTCATATAAATCAGGATGGTTATTCTTAAACCACAAATGTGTTGTAATCGTATACATTCCTTGTTCTAATCGATTCTTCGTTACCAAGTCTAGTAGGTCTTCTCCAACTACATGCTTAATCCATTCTGCTTCTGCTTTACTTCTTTGGTCTAAATACATAATTCCTTGGTATAGAGGCACACCCTTTTCATTTAAAAACACCGAACAATTACAAAAGGTTGAAAGGGAAATTGCATCCACAGAGCCTGCTGCTTCTACTTGATACCATACTTTCGAAAGCATCGTTTTTGTCTTACACCAAATTTCCTCGAGGTCGATTTCTACCCAGCCCTTTTGGGGGTAAAGAAGGGAGTATGGTTGATACTCGAGGTATCCCAATACTCCTTCTTTATTCATGGCACCGACTTTTATCCCACTTGTTCCAATATCAATCCCGATTACATGAGACATGATTTACCACCTATTTTTATTATACGTTTGCTGGTTGATTGATTAATTCGTTATAAAGCTCTAGTGTTTCATGCACAGTTCCTTTATTATGAATAATATTTTTAAACGCTTTGACAACTGCTGTAGGATTCTGATTATTCCATACTATTCTACCAAATGTTATTCCTGTTCCACCAGCATCGATTACATCATAAACCATTTGGAAATAGTCTTCGATATTATTTCCGTTGTCTCCGCCCGCAACGACAACCTTACCTGGGGTTGAGGAAACAACCTTATGGAACGTTTCTGGATTTCCAGTATATTTCGTTTTGACAATATCTACTCCAAGTTCTGCTCCAGCACGAACTGCATAAGCAACATGTCTCCAATCATTCTTCTCATTCTCAGGAATTTGATTTCCTCTAGGATAAATATGAGCAATCATTGGCAGTCCATTTGCTGCCGCCTGACCCGCAATTATCCCAAGATTACGAAGCTGTTCCGGCTGATCATCACCACCAACGATACATCCCATTGATACGGCATCAGCTCCTAGACGGACTGCTTCATCAACCTCTGTAACCCATGCATCATAGTTAGGCTGCCATGGCGAGAAGGTTGAGCATTTTAAGATAAAGCCCGCTTTACCAGCATGTGGACGGAAGCACAAATCAGCAATCCCTTTATGCATGGTAATGGCATCAGGCCCTCCTGCCACAATCTCACTTACTTTACGTTCGATTGGCATTAATTCTTCAAAAATCCCCCGTGCCATTGCCTGGTCTACCGCAACAGCTAATAACTTCCCAGATTCCTGATTTAATAGACGACTCATGCGAATTTCTTTACCTAAAAATGCCATAATAAAACACTCCAATTCATATTTTTTATAGTTTTATAGTGTAATAACTGACTTCATACCATTGCCATTGCGGACATCCAATATCGCTTGCTCGATATCATCTAGTGTATAACCGGTTGTGGTTAAAACATCAGTATTTATTTGGCCAGAAGCAATCAGAGAGAGCGCCTTGTGGTAATCGGCTCTAGTTAAAGCCGAAGTCCCATTAACATTCACTTCATTGTAATGAATGATATTTGGGTCAACTTCAGATAATACCCCTTTTGTAAACCCTGCAAATAAGTTTAAGGTACCGCCTTTTTTCAGTAGATTTATACTTGAATTGACTAAGAACGGAACTCCAATCGCCATTATCGCAACGTCTGCTCCAAGCCCATCTGATTCACTTAACACGATATCGTGTAGTGATTCATTATTAGGGTTTACAGCAAGATTGGCACCTGCAAGAAGTGCTTTATCACGACGATGTTCAATTGGTTCACTTAAAATAACAGACTTTGCACCAGCGATTTTCGCTAACTGAACATGCATTAAACCAATAGGACCGCCACCAATAATGACTACAACGTCTCCCATTTTGACATTCGCCTTCCTTTGGCCATTGAGACAGCAAGCAAGCGGTTCGGTTACAACTGCTTGTTCAAACGAGATATGATCAGGAATTTTCACAAGATTACCCGATTCCACAGCAGCACCAGGAATTTTCACATATTCTGCAAAACCACCATCAAACTCATATCCAATAGCTGTACGGTTTGCACAAACATTTTCCCTTCCATTCAGGCAGTAATAGCATTTTCTACAGGGAATAACCGGCATAACCCCTACTCGATCACCAACGAAAAAATCTTTCACATTTTCGCCAACTTCTTCAATCGTGCCTACAAGCTCATGACCAATAATTGATGGTGTTCGAACGCCCTTTGTCTTTTTCCCTTCAAAAATACGGACATCTGTGCCACAAACAGCACTTGCATTAACCCGGAGTAGCACCTCAGCCCCGTTAATGACTGGTTTCTGCACCTCTTCGAGTCTTAATTCATTTGGTCCATGAAAAACTGCTGCTTTCATTACACCTCACTCCATTTCCTTTATAATTATATTATACGTCGTGGTGGTAATTTCCTTCATACTTTATTAAAAAAAATAGAAGAATTTTTTCCTACCTCTATTTTTATAAATCAAACCAACCAATTGGGATGGTGATAATCTGTGGAAAAAAGACGAATGCTAAAAGGATAGCAAAGGTAACAGCTAACCATGGTAATGTAGCTTTACTTAGTTCCTCAATTTTTAGTCCGGTAATGTTACACGTTGCGTATAAACAAACACCAATTGGAGGTGTAACTAAACCAATAGACAGAAGCACAACAAGGAATATCACAAAGAATACAGGATCAATTCCAACGGTTACAACGGTTGGCATTAAAATCGGTACAAGGATAAAGACTGCGGCTGTTGCATCCATGAACATTCCTACAATAATTAAGAAAACAAACAGCATTAACATGATGACAAGGGGACTATCACTAACCCCTCCGATAAATTGGGCAACTCTTGCTGGCAGGCCATCATATTCAAAAACCCAGCCTGCAGCTTTAGCCGTTACGGCAATGAAAAGTATAGTCCCTGTAAGACTTGCCGTTTTAAAGAAGATATTCGGCAGCTTTTTGAAGGTTAACCCCTTGTAAACAAAAAGTGCAATAAACAACATATACAATACACAAATACCTGCTGCTTCTGTTGGGGTAAAATATCCACTTAATATGCCTAAAAGAAGAATCACTGGCGCAAGTAATGCAGGAAATGCCCGGACAAATTCTCTTCCAAGGGTCTTCCATTCAAATTTCTGTTTAATACCGTAATTATGCTTTTTGCAATAGAAGTAATTGTATATCATATAAACAACAGCAATGATTACTCCTGGTATAAGTCCGCCAACAAGTGCGGCACCAATTGAAACGCCTGCTGTTGATGCAGCTACAATCATTAAAATACTAGGCGGTACTATTGTTGCAAGAACTGATGTAATCAGTGTTACTGCAGCTGCATAGCTTAATGGGTAGTTATTACGTGTCATTGCATTTGTCGTTAAACGCCCCGTACTAGCTATATCAGCTACGGATGATCCAGCCATGCCCGCAAAGATCAGACTGGCTAGGATATTAACCTGACCAAGTCCACCTGTCATCCAACCGACAATGCTCTTAGAAAAGTCAAAAATCCTCTCGGCTATCCCGCCTTCATCCATGATCATACCTGCTAATATGAACAAAGGGACAGCGACCATAAGAAAGCTATTCATTGAACTGTACATCGACTGAATTACGATACTGATAGGTACATCCGTGAAAATAAGTATAGTCCCGACAACTGCTATACCAAGGGATGTAGCAATAGGAATGCCGATAAACATTAATATGAAAAACAAGATTAATAGAAAGATAGACATTTTATTGCTTCACCTCCTCTTCAAGTAGTGATCGGTCATATAGGAATGATTGGATAGTATTTACTATCCCTGTTACCGCTGAAAAAGGAATGCAGAGCCCTATTAACCACATCGGTAATAATAAAACAGAGCTTTTTTCATTGGTACTAAATTGCTGTGACATTAACTCAATTCCTAAGACGAACATGAATAGAAAGAATCCAATCGTTGCAATCATATAAATCCATATTGATCCTTTTTGAATGAATCGTGGAAAATACTTTAAAAGCAGCGTAACTCTTGCAGATTCTGCTTTTCGAAACCCAATTCCGATTCCTAAATATATCAACCAAATAAAGATAAACCGAGTTAACTCTTCTGTCCATGGCGCAGGATGCCCTATTAATCTACCAATTATTTGCCACATGACAACTACAAAAATTGCAGCAGAGGACAAGGATGCTAATGTATCGGTTATCTTATTAAAGACCAGGAAAAAGCTTTTTACTATACTCTTCTCACCCTTCACCATCGCATTGCTCCTTTAGTTCATTGTGCGGCGGACATTGCTCAAACAATGGCCACCGCCTTACTTTCGGTTATTTATTCACTTTTCCCAACGAACTCTAATAATTTTCCAAAGAATTCATCATTCTTAACTAAGCCCTTAAAGGTTGGATACGCTTTCTTTGAAACCTCCACGAATTGCTCTTGCTGTTCTTTCGTTAACTCATTAACCTTAACTCCTTCTTTTTCAAGGAATTCAACAGCGGTTTTTGCTTCCTCAGTATCATAATCTAAAGCCCAGCCTTGAATTTCTTTAGAGGCTTCCGTTAAGATTTTTTGCTGCTCTTCTGATAATTTATCAAACTTCGCTTGGTTGATACCGACTACCCAGCCATCAGCCATATGGTTTGACAACGTTAGATATTTTTGTACTTCATATATTTTCGCAGATGTTACAACACCAATTGGGTTTTCTTGGCCATCAATCGTTTTTAATTGTAAAGCGTTGTAAACTTCTGCAAAGTCCATCGGAGTGGTTACCGCCCCTGACCCTTTAAAAAACTCAACCCACAATGGATTATTAGGTACACGTAATTTTACTCCTTCTAAATCTTCCGGTTTTGTGATCGGATTCTTTGAGTTAGTAATTTGTCTGAAATCACGAGTCCAGTAACCTAATCCTTGAATGTCCAGTTCAGAAACGGAACTTAAAAGCTCTCCGCCAAGGTCGCTATTTAAGAATGAAACGAATTGATCTTTGTCATCAAATAAGTAAGGGATACTAATTGCACTAAATTCAGGTATAAAGTTTGCATATAGTGAGGTTGATAATACAAGCATATCTAGGCTTCCTGCCCCTAATTGTTTAACGGCAGCAGATGGGTCGCCGCCATAAAGAGTTCCATTTGGATGTACCTTTATTTCGATAGAACCATTACTTTTTTCCGCTACAACCTTTGCAAATTCTTTTGCAGCTACAGATACCGAAGCTTCATCAGGATCTGGTGTAGATAGTGTAAATGTTACCTTCTTGCCAGAGCTCGATTTTTCTTCACCGCTCGTTGTACTGCTGCAAGCTGATACTGCCAGTAAGAGAACCATTGCCAAAACCACTGATAAAAACTTTTTCAATTGTTTTTCCCCCTTATTTTCGACTGTATTTTGATAGCGCTTTCTCTTTGGTTTATAAAAAAAGAATATTCGCTATCCGTTCAATTTTCTGAAAATTCATTCTGTAAAACTATCATATCACAGGGTGGTAATTTCCTTCAAGAATATTTTAAAAAAAATGAATATTATTTTCACATATGATAGTTAAAGGGGGAAATAATTGTTGCAACTTACCTTTACATCTTTTTATCGATGGTTGATTTACGCGTTTTTTGCAAATTATTATAAAACATTTCATACTGTTGATTTGCGACTGCAGCCACTAAAACATCTATAATGGTTAACTGAGCAATCCTTGAAGAAATAGCATCCGTTCTAAACAAAGTTTCATTTGAAGCAGTTTGCAAAACAATATCCGAAATATTCGTGATTGGGGATTTGGATGAATTCGTTATACAAATTAAAGTTGCGCCTGCCTCTTTAGCTAATTTCATAGCAGATAATACCTCTGTATTTGAACCTGTATGTGATATGCCTATAACTACATCTTGTGCTGTAAGGACACTTGCTGACATTGCTTGCAGCACAGAATCATTATATGCAAACGATTTAACCCCTAATTTTAGTAGTTTATGTTGGGCATCAAAAGCAACGGTTCCCGATCCGCCTGTTCCATAAAACTCGATTAATCTAGCTTTAGATATGGCTGAGACAGCCTTCTGAAGTTCTTCGTCACTGCATACTTCTATTGAATCATATAAAGCTTGTATATTTGATTGAAAAACCTTCTTCTTTATTACAACAACGTCGTCACCTTTTTCAATCACTTCATGAATCTGTTTCTCAGGTGCAATTACCTCTTTGGCAAGATGGATCTTTAGATCCTGAAACCCTTTATACCCAAGCCGCTTACATAAACGAACGACGGAAGATTCACTTGTTTCACTTCTTTCAGCCACTTCTGTAATGGATAGATGAATAATCTCTTCTTGATTTTGTTCGATGAACTCAACAATCTTTTTTTCTGAATCCCGAAGCTTTGACATCGCTGCACTAGTTCTTGTAAAAAAACCTGGATTCGTATTAATGTTTAAATCACTCAACTGTAATCCCCCTCTACTTAAAAATTTACTAGTATATTTAACTATTTTATAATAACTATTCATGATTTATCTACTAATATTTTTATAAAAATTAGCACGATTAGAAGAAAATAACAGCAATTATAATTTCAGTTTTGTGTGATGACGCTGGATTGAAACCAGATTTAAAAATCCCCATTTTTTAGTGTTGGCACTAATAAATGGGGATTTTTTTGTATTAATATTAAAAAATTAAAAATCTAAGGGGAGTCTTCTTTTAACTCCCCCTACCGTTTTAAAGACCTCGATGAACTAAATCTTTGATCTCTTACCCTTTTAATTGTTTCGTACTCTTGATACTTGGTATTCTTCTTTTTAGAATATAGTGCATTTATTGATGCTCTAATACTGGAACAATGCCCACAATAGGTACATGTACCATCCTCGAACAGTCTTAAAGCCATACATTCAGGACATTTATGAATATCCATCGAACTCCCCCCACTATACCATTGTTAATTAATAAATAATATGTAGGGGGAAGGTTATATATATTTCATTCCTAAATTGTTTAGGTATTTATTTGGGGGATTGAAAGTGATATGATTGAAAAAATGCCAGGCACCTTCCTATTAATAACCATAGGGGTGCCGGGCACTTAGTTTATCTGATTTGTACTTTAATTCCCTGTTAATTGAGCTTCCTTCACCTTAAGGTCGAAACGGTCTGCATTCATTACCTTAACCCAGGCTGCAATAAAGTCGCGTACAAACTTCTCTTTGTTATCATCTTGAGCATACACTTCTGCTAGCGAACGCAAAACAGAGTTTGAACCAAACACGAGGTCAACTCTTGTAGCTGTACGCACGACCTTCCCTGTTTTTCGGTCACGTCCTACATATACATTTCCTTCTACTGGTTTCCACTCTACTCCCATGTCAAGTAAGTTAACAAAGAAGTCGTTTGTGAGTGTTCCTACCCTTTCAGTGAATACACCGTGTTCAGTGCCGCCGTGATTTGTACCTAGTACACGCATACCTCCAATAAGGACAGTCATTTCAGGTGCAGTTAGGTTTAGAAGCTGTGCCTTGTCAACTAAGAGCTCCTCTGGACTTACACGATATTGCTTCTTCTGATAGTTGCGGAAACCATCTGCAATAGGTTCTAGGACAGCAAAGCCTTCAACATCCGTTTGCTCTTCTGTTGCATCACCGCGTCCAAGAGCAAAAGGAACTCTCACATCAAAGCCAGCTTCATGAGCTGCTTTTTCAATCGCCGCATTCCCCCCTAATACAATCAAATCAGCAAGGCTGACACGCTTATCAAATTTACTTTGAATCTCTTCTAGGACATTCAGCACTTTGGCAAGTTGTTCCGGCTGATTCACTTCCCAATCCTTTTGTGGGGATAGACGGATGCGGGCACCATTCGCGCCGCCGCGCATATCTGAACCACGGAAAGTACTTGCGGAAGCCCAAGCAGTAGTGACTAACTCGCTGATGGTAAGTCCTGAGTTTAGGATTTTAGCTTTAAGATCTTGTACTTCAGAATCTGTCAATTCATAATTAACAGTTGGTATAGGATCTTGCCAGATAAGATCTTCCTTAGGAACCTCAGGTCCTAAATATCTTGCTTTTGGCCCCATGTCGCGGTGCAGAAGCTTGAACCATGCACGGGCAAACACATCAGCAAATTCTTCTGGATTCTGATGGAAACGACGGGATATTTTTTCGTATTCAGGATCGTAACGTAATGCCATATCGGCGGTGGTCATCATCGTTGGAACTTTAATGGATGGATCTTCTGCATCCGGTGCAAGATCCTTTTGATCCGGATTCACCGCAAGCCACTGAAAGGCCCCAGCAGGACTCTTTGTTAACCACCATTGATATCCAAATAATAAATCAAAGTAACCATTGTCCCACTGAGTTGGATTAGCCGTCCAAGCACCTTCAATACCGCTGGTGATGGTGTCATGACCCTTCCCGCTGCCGTGAGTGCTTAACCAGCCTAAGCCCATTGCTTCAATTGGAGCTGCTTCTGGCTCTGGACCAACATGTGCAGCATCTCCTGCTCCATGTGCCTTACCAAACGTATGACCGCCTGCAATTAATGCTACCGTTTCTTCATCGTTCATTCCCATCCGGGCAAAGGTTTCGCGAATATCACGAGCACTAGCTACCGGATCAGGGTTACCATTTGGACCTTCTGGATTTACATAAATAAGACCCATTTGTACTGCAGCAAGTGGATTTTCAAGCTCACGATCACCTGTGTACCGTTTGTCTCCCAGCCACTCGGCTTCCGTTCCCCAGTAGATGTCTTCTTCAGGATGCCAAATATCAGGGCGTCCTGCCCCAAAGCCAAACGTCTTACCCCCCATGGATTCGATCGCAACATTACCAGCTAAGAGGAGCAAGTCAGCCCATGAAATCTTATTTCCATACTTTTGCTTAACCGGCCACAGCAATCTGCGTGCTTTATCGAGGTTGCCGTTGTCTGGCCAGCTGTTTAGTGGTGCAAACCGTTGTGCACCCGTACCACCACCGCCACGGCCATCACCTATCCGATATGTACCTGCAGCATGCCAAGACATACGGATGAAAAATGGACCATAATGTCCATAGTCAGCAGGCCACCAATCCTGACTGGTTGTCATCAGGTCGCGAAGGTCCTGTTTAAGAGCATAGTAGTCTAATTTCTTAAATTCCTCTGCGTAATCAAAATCCTCTCCCATAGGGTTAGACTTCTTATCATGCTGATGGAGAATGTTCAAGTTTAACTGGTTTGGCCACCAGTCACGGTTTGATGTACCACTAGATGTGTTACTAGTAGCACCTCCGTGACCAAACGGGCATCCTCCAGCAGCATTGTTATTTTTGTCCATAAATTTGTCCCCTTTCTGAAAAATTAATAATTATTCTTCTAGTGGTGAGACATAAAACAGGATGTCTATAATTATTCTATTTCTATTCTACTAAGCTATTACTGAAACTTGTGAAGTTAATGATAATTATCACAAAGTTTTAACATTTAGGAGCTGTTTTAATGCAGTCTTCTCCAATACATTAAAATTAGACTGTGTTAATTGGTCTGTTGATTTGCGCTCCAGGCACTTCGCTTTCCGCAGGAGTTGCGGCGAGCCTCCTCGGCGCTTGCGCCTGTGGGGTCTCACCTGCTCCGTACTCCTGCAGAGTCTTCGTGCCTTCCGCGCAAATCAACAGAGTGCTAAAATCAACATTTAGCTTTAACACAGCCAGAAATTAAAAAGCTGACTCGATATTGATACAAGTCAGCTTTCG
The DNA here is from genome assembly GCF_019749295.1 of Neobacillus niacini. Taxonomy (GTDB): domain Bacteria; phylum Bacillota; class Bacilli; order Bacillales; family Cytobacillaceae; genus Neobacillus; species Neobacillus niacini_D. The sequence goes on along the minus strand of NZ_JACWFG010000011.1, from coordinate 131,261 downwards.
TTTGAATTATTAATATAAATTTCAGGTTCCAAAGGATACAGATCCATAAACGACTGCGGCTGCTTTTCTCGGTACTCCTTTGGTGTACAAGTTTTTATCTTTACAAAATTACGATTAAATGAACGTATGCTTTCATATCCGCATAGATGAGCAATTTCAGTAATATTTTTCTCAGTATAGATTAATAGATGGCATGCATAGTTAACCCTAGTTTCATTTAGAAAATCCACAAAAGACATACTAATATGAGTATTAAAATACTTCGATAAATAATTATAACTGTAACCTAGTGTACCAGCGATACTTTTCAAAGAAATCGATTCTGTAAAATGGTTCTGAACATGCGTTAACAACTTATGAAGCAGCTCTGGATCTTGTTTGTCGCCTTTAATTAAGCTGGTTTGTCCCATTAGCTCCGCTAATAATAAATAGAGACAGGCCTTTTGTTCTAGGAGATTTGAGTTTTCTTTGAAAAGTGTTCTAGAAATTAGTGTATTTGCTTCATTAGAAAGGTTGAAAACTGGATTTTCAAGTGAACTATTTTCTATCATCCTTTGAAATGTTGGAACATAGTCTGGCGAAAAAATACAAATGTTGGCGCGAGAATGTGATTTTGTACTAAACGAGTGAATTTCATAAGGCAATATGAGTAAGAATTGTCCAGTTTTTAACTGGTAACTTTTTTGCCTAATAATGACTTCCATTTCCCCATCTACGAGGAATAATAATTCAAAACCACGATGGAGATGGCTTGGGAAGTTTAAATTTAAGGTATGATAGTTTGATATTAAATCAAAATGGTGTGCTTCATATATTAACATGATAAGACCATCCTCAGTAAAGAGTGAATTTTGTCTAGGATTATATAAGTTTTTACTTGTTGTGTCAAACCTATCAATGATAGATTTATCGATATAAGAGTGATTTCATGACATAAAAAAGGAGATTGGCAATGGAAAAACTTAGAATTGGAATGGTCGGCTATAAATTTATGGGAAAAGCACACAGTCATGCTTACCGAGATCTTCCACTCTTCTTCCCAAATACTGTTCATCCTGAGATGAAGGTTATTTGCGGACGTGACCTAAAAGGTGTGAGCACAGCAGCCAGGCAATTTGGCTGGGAGGAATACACCAGTGACTGGAAAAGCCTCCTGGAAAGAGATGACATTGATTTAATCGATATTAATGCACCTAGTGATGTACATAAAGAAATAACCATTGCTGCTGCTCAAGCGGGCAAACATGTTTTTTGCGAAAAACCGTTAGCGCTTACATTAAAAGATTCCCGAGAAATGCTTGAGGTTGTCGAGGCTGCAGGGGTCAAACATATGGTTGGATTTAACTATCGCTTCGCACCTGCAGTTATGCTCGCTAAAAAGCTTATTGACGAAGGAAGGCTCGGCGATATCTATCATTTCCGTGCATGGTTTTTACAGGATTGGCTCGTGGATCCAAACTTCCCGCTAGCCTGGAGACTTCAGAAAGAAATTGCAGGTTCAGGCTCTCACGGAGACCTCGGAGCTCATTTAATCGATTTATCTCACTACCTAATCGGCGATATTACCGAAGTAATTGGTATGAACGAAACGTTTATTAAAGAACGGCCACTTCCTTCTCAGATGACAGGTTTATCAGCAAAAGGCAGTGATAGTAATGAAAAAGGTGAAGTGACAGTGGATGACGCTACCCTATTTCTAGCTCGGTTTGCTAACGGAGCTTTAGGAAGCTTTGAAGCAACTCGCTTTGCGGCTGGCCACCGTTCTACCAATTCATTTGAGATTAATGGCAGTAAAGGCAGTGTTATCTTTGATTTTGAACGGATGAATGAACTGCAAGTTTATTTCGTTGATGATCAAGAAGATGTCCAAGGCTTCCGCCGCGTCTTAGCAACAGACCCTGCTCACGCTTACGCAGAAAACTGGTGGCCGCCAGGACATACGATTGGTTATGAACATACGTTTATTCATGAAATGGTTGAACTTATGGAATCTTTCCGGGAAAATCGACTCCCTGTTCCGAACTTTCGTGATGGTGTAAAGTGCCAGGAAGTATTAGAAGCGGTTGATTTATCGATTGAAAAACGCCAATGGATTCGTATTTCTGACGTATAAAAAATAATAAAGGGAGTGCTTTTATCATGAAAAAGAGTGCATTGATTGTTTGGGGCGGATGGGATGGCCATCAGCCGGAACAAGTAGCTGAAATCTTTAAAGGGATCCTTGAGGAGGAAAACTTCCAAGTAGAAGTATCTAATTCACTCGATTCTTATGATGACAAAGAAAAGTTAAAATCTTTGGATTTAATCGTTCCCCACTGGACGATGGGTGAAATTGAAAAAAAATATGTCTTAAATATATCCGAAGCAGTCGCCGCTGGTACAGGATTAGCTGGATGCCATGGTGGAATGTGCGATTCTTTTCGAAATAATGTGGACTGGCAGTTTATGACAGGCGGAAATTGGGTGGCACATCCAGGAAATGATGGTGTGGAATATACAGTCAACATCAAACATTCCTCCAGTCCCCTATTAGAGGGTCTCTCTGATTTTAAAGTGGCTAGTGAGCAATATTATCTACATTACGATCCAGCTGTTGAAGTATTAGCTACCACTCGCTTCCCGGTTGTTGACGGACCTCATGCTGCGAATAAAGCTGTTGATATGCCTGTAGTTTGGACGAAACGCTGGGGTCAGGGAAATGTATTTTATAACTCATTAGGCCATCAAGCTAATATCATTGCCCTTCCGGAAGTTTCACTCATTATGCGCCGTGGATTTTTGTGGGCCGCTGAAGGAAAAAAACGAGATGCAGCGCTTAATTATGGAAATGTACGGACCTACACAGGTATGGGAGACAGCCAATAAGTAAAGCGAATTTCGAAGAGCTTATGGAATGTAAAATAAAATAATCGGGAGGATCCTAATGAAAAAACTTAAAATTGGTATCATCGGTTGTGGAAATATTAGTTCTATTTATATGGAAAACTGTCCGAAGTTCCCGCAACTCGAGCTTGTTGCCTGTGCCGATTTAGATGTGGAGCGTGCCCAATCTCAAGCTGAAAAGTTCGGTGTCCCCAAGGCTTGTTCCGTAGAAGAGTTACTGGCTGACCCAGCGATTGAACTTGTCATTAATCTAACCATACCTAAAGCACATGCCTCTGTTTGCATTCAAGCACTTGAGGCAGGAAAGCATGTTTATACAGAAAAACCACTTGCTGTGACACGCGAGGAAGGAAGACAAATTTTAGAAACCGCAAAGAAACATAATCTTCTTGTTGGCAGTGCACCTGACACCTTCTTAGGTGCTGGTATACAAACCGCAATCAATCTAATCGAACAAGGTGAAATTGGAGTTCCGATTGGTGCATCCGCATTCATGATTTGCCGCGGGCACGAACATTGGCATCCAGACCCTGCCTTTTATTATGATAATGGCGGCGGACCTATGTTTGATATGGGTCCTTATTACTTAACGGCCTTAGTGGCCCTTTTAGGACCAATCAAACGAATTTCTGGTTCTACTCGTATCAGTTATCAAGAAAGAACGGTGCTTAGTACACCAAAAGCAGGTACTAAAATCGAAGTATCCACCCCTACACATATCTCAGGTGTAATCGATTTTGCATCGGGTGTAATTGGAAGTATTACTACAAGCTTTGATGCCTTTGGCGGTACATCGCTGCCCCCTATTGAAATTTATGGCAGTGAAGGAACTTTACTAGTCCCTGATCCCAATACGTTCGGTGGTCCTGTAAAAATAAGGAAACGTGACGAAAATGAGTTTAAAGAGGTTCCTCTTCCGTATGGATATTCCCAAAACAATAGAGGGCTTGGCGTTGCAGATATGGCTAAAGCCATCCTTGAAGGTGGGAAATATCGAGCAAATAGCGAATTAGCGTATCACGTTTTAGAAGCGATGCATGGCTTCCATGATTCCTCAGATAGTGGTAAACATTATTTAATGGAAAGTACCTGTGAGCGTCCTGAATCTGTATCTTTGGAATTACAGGCTTAAGTCATTCGCTAGAATTGTATACTTTCAAAGTAAAGGGCTCCCATATACTTGGAGAGCCCTTTTACTATGAACAGACAGATTGGTATATTAATACTATAAGTATTGTTCCGTTACTATTCGTTTTTTGCAGTTCCAGGGAACGATTCAGCCATTATTGTTACCTCGACTTCGTGTTTTCGATGTTCTAGGGAACGATTCTCCAGGTATCGTTCCCTTGTCACTCTATTATCAAGGATCAAGGGAACAATTCATAACAATATTTCTATGGTGTATTTAATGTGCAGCTATTCCATTACCTAGCGGTTAATGAGAGTTCAAGCTGTTCTTGTCATGAGATGAAACAGTTCTTCCGCTACCGGTATATAATCCATATTTAGCTCCTTAGGTAAATTGTCAATAAAATGGGCACCCAGTTATATTATCTTAAATGGCCGGGTGCCTGTTCACTTCGTATTCGTAGATTTTAATTCCTCTGCAACAAATGCCATGTCTTGTAAAAACATGTTCCATAAGTTAGGTCTGCGTCTTACGGCTAGTGGATGGTAAGCAACAGTTGTCTGAAAACCATTCACATCGTGCCAAGTACCTCGTAAGTTCTTAACTTCAGCTTCAGAGTCATGAAAGAAGGATTGGACTGCTACATTTCCTAAACATAAAATAAGCTTCGGCTTTTTATGGTGGATTTGTTGTTCTAAATGAATCATACAAGTTTGGCGCGTCTGATCCTTTTCATAAGCCCGGACTGGTCTTCTTTTTAGAATGAAAGTCACGTAGAGGTCGTCCATTTTTAATCCAACTTCGCTTGCAGCTTGTTGTAAAGTTTGTCGAGTTCCGCAGACCATTGGATTTCCTTCACGGTCTTCTCTGGCTCCCGGGTTATCCAGTATAACCATAATAGGAGCATCTGGATTACCTTCTCCCCAGACCATACGAGTTCCGTGTTTATATAGGCCGCATTCACGACAATCTTGATAGGCTTCAGGGGTTGGTTCCTCTGGCCATAATTCCGAGCAAAAAGCAGACATAGCATCCATCTCCTGGTACTAGTTTTTCATTTTGTTATTCTTTCCAATAATCAATCACGTACTCAACTTGATTTTTGGCTACGATATTTACTGCGTAATAAACGATGTTTTTATATCTCATTTCTCGTATAGGATTTTTTGTGACATTGTGCATATCTCTAATAATTGCAATATCTGGCAGGGTAAATGCCACTAAAATAATTGCCTTACTGTCATTAATCCCCCATGTACCCTTCGTACCTAAAACAAGGGGTAAGGGGTTAGCACGATTCTGTAGATAATTATACACCCACTCTTGTTCGCTTAGATTCTTTTTATCCAAGCACAGTCCTCCCCTTTTATTGTTTCATAAGCGGTTCATTGAGGTACATAAAAAACAGCCAATATAATTGGCTGCTTCTCCCTTAACGATCAAGTCCCTTTTTATTCTTACTGACATTATCATTTGGTGAATCACCGGTACCATTTTTACTCTTACTATTAACTGTTCCATAAATTTGATTATCCGCAGTTACCTTTGCACCTGTTTTGAAATTATCCTTCGTATTCATTGTGTCATCTCCTTTAGTAAATCATATTTATTATCTATAGAGGGTTAAAGAAATATACCGAATTGGGGTAAGTTAATAATGGAGGTTATGCAAATGATTATTTACCATGGTTCTATAAGAAATTTTCAAAATTTCAATGAAGAAACCGTCGTTCAAAACTTAAGTCACGATATCAATACGATTGGATTTTGGTTCACTTCAGATATCAGAACAGCCAAACCGTTTGCGATTGGTTCAGAGACGGTGATTGAAAAATCTAAGAGCGAGTTCTGGGAGAATGGTGAACCAAAGGTTATTCAATATGAAAGGCCCATTAGCGGGTTTATTTATAAGGTATATATAGATGAACCAAATTTAAAAATTTACGAATCTAATACAGAGGAATCATTTGATTTGTTTATGAGGGAACGAGACGTATATTGTGATTATTTAGGTGCCAAAAAGAAAAATGTTACCTGGAAAGATGGTGCAATTCTTCTAAATAAAGAAGAAGCCAATACAGAGTTTCGAAGGAGCCTAATAAAGCAGGGATACGAAGGCTTATCAATTCGCCAAGCAATGATCCATAATATGAGGACAAATTTGTATTGCATTTTTTCGGAGAAATCTCTGCTTATTACAAATGTCGTTTCATTAGAGGCATAAACAACTGACAAAAAAATGTTCAGGAGATGATCCCCCTGAACAACATAATAAATTTTTTCATTCCTTAAGTCTTGGTTTGGCAGGATCACAATTCGGCGGTTCAATGTTTGCCGATTCTGCTAATTTCATTAAGTAGTAACATTCTTCCCGATACATATGATCCGCCATTAACGGTGCAAAAGTGCCCAACGCTTGGTTACTTAGTTCTAATTCTTCTATTTCCGTTAGAAAATTTTGGAATAACTTAATTTCTAATTGGGCATCATTCGTCATTTTTTCCAGGGCGGGAAAGTTCGTCAAATTGGTTCTTAAAAATCCTGCCAGTTCTACTGCTTTTAGATAAAAACCTTCAAAGTCCTTCATAAATGCCTTACTTTTCTCTCTTAATTTCTTTTCTACACCATCTAAATTGGAATAGATAGCATTTGAGTGACCTGCTGCGTCTAATAACCAAAGCAGATGATGATGAAGTTCGTGGTAAACAGGCGGGACTTTCCCCTCCTTTAAGTATTTTAAAATCCTTACATATTCCTCTAATTCATTTACCATGTGATTAATAAATGTTGGTGTAAGATGTATCTTAATTTTTCCGACCAGATGTTGTTTTATTAGATCTAATTTGAAAGCCCGCAGCTTCATTACCTCTGGTTCTACTTGTGCTGCTAGTTCCCGTGGCGGCGCGGATTTTGCACGTTCAAGAAGTGTATCAAATATGTTAATAAAATTTTGTGCCTGCTCAATCTCTGACTTTTGAATGGGAGCAAGAGCTTCAAAAATAAACCGGGAATGATCACCTAATATCTGAAGCCAAAAACGGTGTTCAAATCTGGCCGACCTTTCAACAACATCATTCATGTCCATTCCTCCTAGGAAAAAATACCACACTAATTTGATATTTATTCTCCTCAGGCATGTCTTATGAACATCGGGTCTGGCGTATACCCCAGTTTACTGGCGCATACCCCAGTTTACTGGCGCATAACTCAGTTTACTCTCGCATAAGCTCTCTTTACTCTCGCATAAGCTCTCTTTACTCTCGCATAAGCTCTCTTTACTCTCGCATAAGCTCAGTTTACTCTCACATAAGCTCACTTACTCTCGCATAAGCTCACTTTACTCTCACATAGCTATCCTTATTTACACGTCCTAGCAGTGCTTCAACAAACTTTTCGCAACGCTGCAAATCCTCCTTTTGTGGCCGAAGTTCAACTTTCAAGGTCGCTGCTAAATTTGTGTGCACGTACAGCATGTCCCGAAACTGATCAACCGCTCCGCAAAACATCGGATAACAAGTATCGCCTGTTCCAAATACAGCAGTAGCCATGTCTTTTCTCCTAATCGATTCAAATCCTCTATAGATCGGCAACATTTCCTTTGGGATGTCACCCTTTCCCCACGTGTACGTTCCGATAGCTAGTGCGTCAAAATGACATAAATCCGATACAGAAAACTCCTCTATACTAAAAATAGACACCTTGACTGCCTTCGAACAAAAAATTCGATAAATCACATGTGCCAATTCTTTCGTGTTTCCTGTTACGGATCCGTAAACAATGGCCACGGATAAATTAGAGTTCATCAAATCCATTTGATTGTGAGACCTTCGAATAGGTTCTAGATTTTTGTTCAAAGAAATCTGACTTGGTCTCATTCATCATTTCATCTCCAAATACTTGAATCCACGGCATTGGATTGGTTCTTTCTTCATAAAGATTTTTCAAGCCAAGCTGCCTCAAACGTTTATTGGCTAAATATTCAACATAGCCTTCAAATTCAGCTATATTGATTCCTTTGATTTCGGCTAATATATAATGAGCCCACTCTTTTTCTAGTTCAACCGCTTCATTAATGGTTTGGTAAATATAGCGGGTATTTTCATCTGTATGAAGCTCAGGAATTTCTGTTATAAGGATTCGAATGAATTGGGCTATAAAATAGGCATGCTGCATCTCATCCCGCTGGATATAACTAATCATTGTACTAGTTTTCAGCATTTTTTGCTGACGTGCTAAATGATAGAAAAAGGCAAACCCAGCGTAGAAATAAATTCCCTCTAGATTAATGGAGTTTACAGATAACTTAAATAACGATTGTGGCGTTGGATGCTGTCTAAATTCCTCATAGGCATCTAATATCAATTGATTTCGTTTTTGGACAATGTGATCACTTTTCGCCTGATTAAATCGTTCGTTTTGATCGCCAACGGGTATAAGCGAGCTTAATATATAAGAATAGGATTCATTATGAACCGCTTCTTGTTGTGAAATAACAGCAAAAATCGCTTTAAAACTAGAATCACTTACATAATCCATGACTTGGCTCATGGTTGGAGTCTGTAAACTATCAAGGGAAGCAAGCTGTGTATTTATCCGCAAAAATACATCCTTTTCGTGATTACTAAGGAAATCCCATTGTTTTATATCATCTTGCATATTAATTTCCTGGGGCTTCCAAAAATTTGATAATAGAGTCTGATATAAGTCGTACATTTTTGGATAGGCAATATCATTCCAATTTAGAATTCCAGACGATCTCCCATTAATGATTCCTGTGGATTTGTTTGGAAACTCAGGATTTAATAATTTTATCTTGGTTAATAGTGCATGAATCATAATAAACCTCCTCCATTTACTCTGCTAACTTTGACATGCTTCACATTCTTCTATCTCCGATTGAGATGTACTTCTTATGTAATAAGTTGTTTTCAAACCCTGCTTCCATGCTTCCCTATGAAGATGTAATAACTCAACCGCTTTAATATCATGACGAACATATAGATTAAAACTAATCGATTGGTCAATATGGCGCTGTCTGGCGGCGTTTTGTCGAATACTCCATGTCTGGTCCAATACATGACGAGTTCGTCGATAAAAGTTGTAACTTTTATGATCCAAATCTGGCGCGGTTACTTTAAATTTGAAATTTTTCTTCTCCTCTGCATATTCCACTGCATATAGAGGATCAATACCATCTGTTGAACCACCAATCTTTGCGGTCGATGAGTTCGGTGCAATTGCCATCATCCAGCCATTTCGAACCCCATAACTCGTTATCTCCCTCATCAATCGATTCCACCGATCAGATTTATACCCTTTCCGCTCAAAATACTGGCCTGACTGCCATTCTGAACCTTTAAATTTTGGATAGCTTCCTTTTTCCTTCGCTAATTCCATTGAAGAACGAATGGTATGGTAAGCAATTTCTTCATATAGCCGATCTGCATATTCGACAGCTTGAGAAGACTCCCAGTAAATCCCTTCCAAAGCTAGAAGATGATGCCAGCCAAACGTCCCTAACCCTACAGGACGATATTGTTTATTTGTGACTTCGGCTTGTCCAACTGAAATGGTATTGAGGTCAATCACATTGTCGAGCATCCTCATTTGAATAGGAATTAATCTCTCTAGTACATTTGCTTTTACAGCTTTCGGAAGATTAATAGAAGATAGATTGCAGACAACAAAATCCCCTGGTTTACGAACAATCACAATATTTCCATCTTCGTCCTTATATTCTTTCACAATCGTGGTAGCAGACATATTTTGTGTAATCTCGGTGCACAAATTGCTGCAATAAATGGATGTACGTCCTATTCCTCTAACATGTTTGTTCGGATTTTGGCGATTTACTTCATCCCGGTAGAACATATATGGCGTACCGGTTTCTAATTGAGAAATCATAATTCTTGCCATAATATCCATGGCTCGATAACTTTTTCGAGGAAGCAGAGGATGGTTTACGGCTTCTTCATACTTTTCAGTAAAAAACTTTACCTCACACTCATCATAGAAATCTTCCAAACCAAGGGAATTTCCGTCTTGGTCTTTCCACCCCATTATTTGTTTTACTTGATGCGGGCAAAAAGTATGCCATTCTCCCACACTTCGACCGTTTTCATCTACTTCTTCTAATTTCTTCATAAACAAGTCAGGTATTGAAACACCCGTAAAAATATCATGAGCCTTTCGCCTTTCGTCCCCATTATTTGTCTTTAAATCTAAAAATCCATTCATCATATCTTTATGAAAGATATCTAAGTAAACGGCGATTGCCCCTTGCCTTTGACCCAATTGATCCACACTCACAGCGGTATCATTTATGAGACGAATCCAAGGGACAACCCCAGAAGAATTACCTTTGAACTTCTTGATATCAGATCCTAAAGCACGTACTTTGCCTAGATAAACACCTAATCCTCCTCCGTCTTTGCTTAATCTAGCAATATCCCAATTATTCAAATATATCCCGTCTAAGGAATCTTCAACTGTATCAATAAAACAAGAAGAGAGCTGCCCAAAGCTTTTTCCGGCATTTGAAAGTGTTGGTGTAGCAACGGTCATATATAAGTTACTAAGTGCCCAGTAGGCTTCTTTTACGAAATTTAACCTATTATCCTTTTGTTCTTTTCTCATTAACGTCATGGCGATAATCATAAAGCGTTCTTGGGGCAGCTCATATAGATTACCTTCGTAATCTTTTGCCAAGTAGCGATCTGCTAGTAAAAACAACCCTATATAATTAAACAAATGATCCCGTTCAGACGCTATTTCTGCTCCCAATATTGCTACCTCTTCTTTTGTATAATCCTCTAATAGATCATTAGAATAGATTCCTATTTTCGTTAATTCAGCAATCAAAGAGTAAAAGTCACCATATTTATTTTCCGGCTTGTACCCTCTGCTGTTTGAAGCATTTCGATAAAGTTCCTGTAAATACAGATTTGCTGCCAGGAAAGTCCAGTTTGGGTCACTCATTGAAATTTGATTTAATGCATAGAAAAGAGATTGTTCATAGATGGAAGAATCTTCTAGTTTTGTAATCTTTTCAACTAATTGGGTTGTATCGAGATGATATTTTTCAGAAGCTCTTTTCACTGTTGCTAAAATTGTTTGTTTTTCTGCATACATGCTATCTACTAGCATACCTAGTTCCCCTTTTCGTATCGTAATGACTTCGTGAGTGAAACGACAAAAAACCCATCTATGAAGATGGGTTACAATAACGTGGAATCATCTATCATACAGTCTTATTCACTGTAATAGCACCGATACCCTCGTTATATCTTCCCAGCTCCCGAAGAAGATAATACGTAATAAAAATGGCAGGTCTCCTGACTTGTGCTTCTTCCTACTCTAATCCCTTCCCATCTTTTAGACAGTGGATATGATTATTTCGTCAGCACTTACAGTTGCGGGTACAGTTCTGGGTTTTCACCAGATTCCCTATTACGTCTTTTACAGACACCATTATTATTGGTCATTATCTATATTTAGTGTTTCAGTTAATGATGAACACTAAATATTGTATAGTCACAACTATAATATACTATTTTCCCTATTACAATATTAAAATTAAATATCAGAAAATTATGTACGAATGAATTTTAATATGATATAGTAATGGGCAATTACATATCGTGTAAGAATTGGTGCCAAGCTGAGGCTTGGCTTAATAGGGAAGAACGGTGCAAGTCCGTCGCTGTCCCGCAACTGTAATTCGGAGTGAATCACGCAAAACCACTGTCTTTTGATGGGAAGGTGTGAGGAGCATTGATGAAAAGCCAGGAGACCTGCCAATTTGTAGTACACACCAGATACCTACGTGGAAATAGGTGGTGACATTCATTTGTACGACAAACGAGTTACGAGAAGAATTGTTTATGCTTATCTTTAAACAATTCGCCTAACTTGATTGTATAGCCATTTCCGGTTCATGGAGATGGCTTTTTTGTATTTGGAAATATGTAAATGAATAGGAGGAATCGTAAATGAATTTAGCTAGTACAGCCATTGGTTATCCCTACATTGGTGGTAACCGAGAGTGGAAACGCAGTGTTGAAGCGTTTTGGAAAGGCACGACTTCAGAGGAAGAATTTATCTTTGATATGAAGACCCTGCGTTTAAATCAATTAAAGCATCAGCAATCATTAGGATTAGAAATCATTACGGTTGGAGATTTTACTATTTATGACCGTATGCTGGACCTTGCAACCATGTTTGGTATGATTCCCGCCCGTTATAAGTGGAGTGACAAAAAGGTAAATCTCACCACCTATTATGCGATGGCACGTGGAGCGGGTAATGTTGTGGCTTCGGAAATGACGAAATGGTTTAATACAAACTATCACTACATAGTGCCGGAGTATGAAGGCCAACAGCTAAAATTAACGCAAAACTACCTTTTAGATTATTTTTTAGAAGCAAAGTTTGAACTTGGTATTATTACAAAGCCGACCATTATTGGTCCGTATACCTTTGTCCACCTTTCTAAAGGATACGATTCCAAATCCAAAGCATCATTTATTTTAAAACTCTTGCCGCTTTATGCTCAAGTACTCCAACAACTTGTAGATGCAGGAGCACAGTGGATTCCAATGGAAGAGCCAGCACTAGTCCTCTCACTTGCACCCGAAGAGATTAAACTAGTTCAACAAATCTATAAACAATTAGCAGAAGAAGTTCCTGCTGCGAAGCTGATGTTACAAACCTATTTTGAAGGACTACCAGCGTATGAAGAGCTTATTCAATTACCTGTTGCCGGGTTTGGCCTAGATTTTATTCATGGAGCTGATGAGAATATGGCATCACTCCGAAAATACGGTTTCCCACAAGATAAAGTATTAGGGATTGGAATCATAAATGGGCGTGATATCTGGCGGGCAAATTTGGCTGAAAAAACAATGATGACAAAAGCAATTTTATCCTTAAGCGGTGTAAATGAAGCTTGGATTCAATCTTCTTGCAGTTTACAGCACGTGCCTGTCACCACTAAATCGGAAAAAAAGCTGGACGGTAAATTATTAAATGCTTTATCCTTTGCAGATGAAAAAATCGTAGAGTTATCTCATATAACATCCTTCATTTCTGACGAAAAATGGTCTGGAAGGAATTCTGTATCGCAAAGTATGACGGCAATTCAAGCTTTAGAGGAGCATGAGGCGAGGAAAAATCCACGGGTGAAGGAGCTTTTATCACAAGTGAGACAAGAGCATTTTACTCGTCCAATGCCTTTTAACGAACGCCAGCCATTACAACAAGCAGCGTTACAATTACCGGATTTTCCGACAACCACGATTGGTAGTTTCCCACAATCGGATTTAGTAAAAAGAACACGTTCAGCATGGCGTAAAAAAGAAATAAGTGACACTGAATATGCTGAGTTTGTGAAAAATGAAAGTGCTCGCTGGATTCAAATTCAAGAAGACATTGACCTTGATGTCTTTGTGCATGGTGAATTTGAGAGAACCGATATGGTAGAGTACTTTGGTGAAAAACTAAGCGGTTTTGCTTTTACTGAAAAAGCTTGGGTAGTATCTTATGGTTCACGTTGTGTGAAACCACCGATTATTTATGGTGATGTTGAGTGGACATCCCCCATGACAGTGAAGGAAACAGCTGAAGCACAACTACTAACATCTAAGCATGTCAAAGGAATGTTAACAGGTCCTATCACTATCTTAAATTGGTCTTTTGTTCGTGATGATTTATCGCGTGAAATGGTAGCCAATCAAATAGCATTAGCCCTAAAAGAAGAAATTCAAGCATTAGAAAATGCAGGCATTGCCATTATTCAGGTAGATGAACCAGCTTTACGTGAAGGCTTGCCGCTCAGGAAAGAAGACTGGAATGACTATTTATCATGGGCGGTAAATGCATTTAAGCTTGCGACTTCCAGTGTCAGAAATGAAACACAAATTCATACCCATATGTGCTATTGTGAGTTTAATAACTTTATAGAGCCGATTCGCGCTCTTGACGCAGACGTAATTTCCATTGAAACGTCCCGAAGTCATGGAGAATTGATTCAATCACTCAAGCATAATCCTTATGAACTTGGTATTGGGTTGGGGGTGTATGATATACACAGCCCGCGTGTTCCTAGTGTTGAAGAAATTGACACCATCTTAAAAGAAAGCTTAGAAATAATACCAAAAGAACAGTTCTGGGTAAATCCAGATTGTGGTTTAAAAACACGTCATGAAGATGAAACAATTGCTTCATTAAAAAATATGGTCACAGCTGCACGAAAACTTCGCCAACAGTACCAGCAAATGGTTTTCTAAAGAAAATTTCTATAGAGATAGGCGCTTAGGAATAATCCTTAGCGCCTCATCCGCTTTCCCCATCTCTAGTTGATTACAGTGAGAAATTATTTGCATAGTCATGTTTATATTCTGTCCTCTTAGGTCACCTTTGTAATAGAAATCGGAGGTTATATACATGGGTTTGGTTACGGAAGCAAAATTTCATTATTATAAGGAAAGGATATTTTCTCTAGAATTGCCATTATGGGACCATGATGTCCTAAATCCTGCATTCTTATTGGAAAAAGATGAAGAGAAAAAGTTGGAGATTTATTACACTCCCTTTGACTATATTAACGAAAAAGCAACGGTGGTGATTGCAGGAATAACACCTGGACTCCACCAGATGAAAAAAGCTTTTACAGCCGTTATTGAGAATCAGAATTTAGAGGAGGAGGAATTCCTTCATATGGTGAAAAAAAGTGCTAGTTTTGAAGGGACGATGAGAAACAACCTCATTGCAATGCTTGATGAACTTGAATTACCTAAACATCTGGGCCTTTCTTCTTCAAGTGAACTTTTTAGCAGTGCAAGTCATCTTGTCTACACCACCTCCATCCTCCCCCATGCGGTATTTTTCAATCATCAAAATTTTAACGGTTCGCGGCCAAATATTTTAAAAACGGAAATGCTTTTGAAGTATGTAAAAACAAATTTTATACCCGATATGTCTAGAATTGAAAATCCTCTCATTATTCCTTTAGGAGTGAATGTAAGCAAAGTGCTTGATCATTTTTATGAAGATAAGTTTATATTAAAGGGGTTCCCTCACCCTTCAGGCAGTAATGGTCATCGCCATAAACAATTTCGGGAAAATATAAAGGATATGAAGATACAAATAGAGAATTATTTTCATATTAATCATTAGGAGTTTATTAAGATGGAGCAAATCGCTATTATTTCAGACATTCATGGGAATATCCCCGCACTAGAATCGGTGCTGGCTGATATCGACTCAAGACTAATTAAGAGAATTATTTGCCTGGGTGATTTAGTTGGCAAAGGCCCGCAATCTAGCATGGCAATACAAATGATTCAAAAGCATTGTGAAAAAGTGGTTAGAGGCAATTGGGATGATTTCTTTCCTAAGCCCCAAGAGTCCGACACCATCAAATGGCATCAACACCAGTTAACTGAAATACAAATGAATGAATTAAAAGAGCTGCCGTTTTCATTAGAGTTTATGATGAGCGGTAAACTAGTCAGAATGTTTCATGCCTCACCTCGTAGTGTATATGAAAGAATACAACCGTGGGACTCTCTTGAACGTCGCTTGAGTATGTTCGAAAACACAGAACACACTGAAAATATAGCAGGAAAAAGAGAACCTGATGTTGTTTTTTATGGTGATATTCATAATGCATACCAGGAAAACATTAAAGGTAAAACTTTATGTAACGTGGGCAGCGTAGGCAATCCGCTTGATCTCACACAGGCATCCTATGCCATCCTAGAAGGAGAATATAACCAAAGTGAAAATGGAGTATTTTCGATTCAGCTTGTGCGAGTCCCCTATGATATCGAGGCATCCATACATATCGCGAAAGAATTGGAAATGCCCGAGCTAGAGGAATATATTCAAGAATTAACAACCGCAAAATATCGAGGATTAAAATAGGAGTATTCTTAATTTGACCTAGTTCGCCGATTCAGTTACATAGTAAAAAAGCCATTCCCTCCTGTAAGCATGTTGGAGAGAATGGCTTTTCATTTATTTAGACTGCTTCAGTTAAAGTATTGACTTCATCTCTTATACCCTTACCTTTTCGCAAACTAACCATCGCTATAAAGGAGATACAATAGAGCAATGCTAGGTACGTCATTGCTACCGTAACATTAGCGTGCTGCAGAATATATCCTACTAATATAGGAGATAAACCTCCCAACGCTCTACCAAAGTTAAAGATGGTATTCGTTGCTGTACTGCGAATTTCTACTGAATAATACTTACTAATTAATGCTCCATACCCTGCAAACATTCCATTTGAGAAGAATCCTACTATCGCTCCTCCAATTAGAAGACCTGTGCTGCCTGAAGCAAAAGAGTATAAGAAGACAGCAACAGCGGAAGCGGCTAAGAAAATTCCATACGAACGCTTCATTCCAAACCGATCAATAAATTGACCAAACGTTAACATCCCAGCAATCATTCCTGCTGCGGTACTGATCGTCCAAAGAGCTGAGCTTGAAACGGATAATCCTTGAGATTGTTGAAGCATAGATGGCAGCCAAATCATCAAACCGTTATAACCAGCGATTTGAACGGTTGCCATTATGGCTAAAGCAACAGTGGTAAATGCGATTCTAGGAGTAGCAAATAATTGCTTTAATTTTCCTTGCTTCTGTACGCTCTGCTTTTTCTTTTGTGTTTCCAGCCATGCAGGTGATTCATCTAATTTTTTACGAACGATAAAGGCGAAAATAACCGGAGCCAATCCAACAAAGAACAACCCTCTCCAGCCCCAAGCCGGAAGGATCATGGCGCTAAGAAGTGCCGCAAGGATTACACCGTATTGTGCACCTACACTTACGTATGATGATGCGCGTCCTTGTTTATTCTTTGGCCATGCCTCAGCGACTAGCGCCATACCAATACCATATTCACCACCAGCTCCTAAGCCGGCAATAAACCTAAATAAATATACTTGTTCAATATTTTGTGCAAGCCCGGTTAACGCAGTTCCGACAGCAAATAATAGAATTGTATAGGTGAAGATTCTAACTCTCCCAAATTTATCTGCTAATATACCGAAAATGACTCCCCCAGCCAGCATTCCTAAATTAGTAATGGAGGAAATTAGTCCGCCGGCTGCCATATCAATTTGAAACTCTGCAATAATCATCGACATGGCAAAGGATATAAACATGATATCCATGCCCTCTAGTGTTAAACCTGCTACGGATGCGACAACTGTTTTTTTACGATAATCCATTCTTGTTGTTCTCCTTTCGAGCCTCACGGGACTCAGATTAAAAGATTTTAGCAAAATAAAA
The DNA here is from genome assembly GCF_019749295.1 of Neobacillus niacini. Taxonomy (GTDB): domain Bacteria; phylum Bacillota; class Bacilli; order Bacillales; family Cytobacillaceae; genus Neobacillus; species Neobacillus niacini_D. Next base: position 113,948 of record NZ_JACWFG010000011.1, on the reverse strand, counting down.
TGCCTTTCTATCCAAAGGACAAAAAGGCATTCATAGACATAATAAATATGTATGAAGTTTACTTTCGCCTTTTTGGCCTCTCTGGACCAGATTTAAAGGGATCTAATTTCAACTAATAGTAACATGATAATAATCCGGTGACAATATATTAAAAAAATTTATAGATTTTTAAAAACAAAGAAACGCAAATGTGATTGCATCTAACAGAGGTGGAAAAGTCAATAATGTTGGGAATATTTCTCAGTGCCGGTCCAACCATTTAATTAAGTTTGATATAACATTCACCAAGAATGGAATTCCCCCATATTAAAGTTAGTTGATCCTTATCGTTTACTTGGCCAACACCTTCAGGGGTGCCCGTATAGATCAGATCTCCCTCCCCTAATCCAAAGTTTTGAGCGGTGAAATCGATTATCGTCTGAAAATCAAAAATCATATTTTTGATATTCCCTTGCTGCACCGTCTCCCCATTTTTCACAAGAGAAAAATCAATCTTCTTCATTTCTTCTACTCCAGGAAAAGGAATAAAATTACTAACCAAAGCTGAGTTCGGAAAACCTTTTGCCAGCAGCCATGGATGTCCTTTTTTCTTGAGCTCACTCTGGACATCTCTAAGTGTGAAGTCAATGCCAATCGCCATACTATCTACTATTTCTTCTGCCTTTATACCCTGTTCATATGGTTTACCGATTTTTAGGACAACTTCTGTTTCAAAATGGATAGATCCACGATCACCAGGGAATAAAACCTCCTGACCATCACCTTTTACGAGAGCATGTGTAGGTTTCGAAAATAGCATGGGTGAAGAAGGAACTTCATTTTGTAATTCTTTTGCATGTGCAGCGTAGTTCCGGCCAACACAATAAATGTTATTAATCTTACTCAAAACAATCCCTCACTTAAATGTATTTTATAAGAAAATGTTACCCTTCTCCCTGCCTTTCTGCAAGAATGGTATTGCGAAAAGGTTATTGGGACAAAACTAGAAGCGAATAAGAGTGACAGCAGACAGAAAGTATTGAGGAAAGAATTAATATCCGATCAGGTAGACCGGTTAATACTGGAAGGGAAAATTATGTTACAGGAGGAAATCCAATGACCAAGGAAGAAGTAGTTAAACTTTTAGTACTGATTGAATCGGTCTATTCTCATTGCGTTCTTAAAGACGAAAGTGTTCAGCAGTGGTTTCAATTTTGTTATCAGATGGATTATGAGAAAGTATTAACGAAGCTGCAAAACCATATTCGGAAAAGTCCCTTTCCTCCTGCGATTGGTGATATCGCTGTATTCCAGTTTGAAGAAAATCATTTTCCTGCCACCTTAGAAGAGTGGATGAAGAAAGGACGGGAGAGAATTGAATGCGATCGTAAATCAAACAACCGAGGATCAATACCTGCCTGGTTTGCCGAATATTCACCAAGAAAATCCATTTGAAGCGGATGGGATCCTCTGCTAAGCATCGTGGTCCGGTGGGTGTGATTAAACTAGCATTTGAAAAGAACTATAGCCGCTATCGTGATTATCCGGTATAGACTTATCCTATCTTTATAGTATGAAAAAGTAAAAGGCACCCTTCCTTCGGGAGGGTGCCAATCTTGTAATTATTTTGCAGTAAAACTAAAAAGCTTTTCTAAATGACGTACCACTTCGGCTTTATCCGCTTCAACCACTTCTAGATACTGTGGTTTATTAGACAATTGACTGATTTGTTCAGGGAATGTCTGCTGGATATCACAACGTTCAATGGATTCGTTAAACTTTGCCGGATGAGCAGTGGCGAGTGTGACACAAATCTCACTAGGTGCATTACATTTTTCGTATGCAGCTACTCCACACGCCGTATGTGGATCTAATAAATAACTAGTTTCTAAATTATACGTACTAATCGTTTGCAAGCATTCTTCCCCTTTTACTCCGTATGCTGCAAAATCCTCTTGCACTTTATGGAGCAACTCTTTGCTTACAACAATTTTTCCTTCTGAATTGAATTTTTCCATTACCTCCGAAACGGCTTTTGGATCTTCTTCAAGCAAGTAAAAAAGATAGCGTTCAAAGTTGCTAGCTACTTGGATATCCATCGAAGGGCTGAATGTGCTCCGGAATTCACCCGGCTTGTACACTCCATCATGAATAAAATCTTCTAAAATATTATTCTCGTTAGTAGCAACGATAAGTTTACCAATTGGAAGACCCATTTTCTTTGCAAGATACCCGGCAAAGATATCGCCAAAATTCCCCGTTGGCACACTAAAGTTAACTGTCTTAACATCAGCCTCTTTTGTCACCTGGAAATAGGAATAGAAATAATAAACCGTTTGTGCCATAATCCGAACAAAGTTAATGGAGTTGATTGCACGCATATGATACTTATTTTTAAAATCCACATCTGCAAATAATTCTTTAATGATACGTTGACCATCATCAAAGGTTCCTTTAATGGCTAAATTTAGAACACTTTTATCATCGACTGTTGTCATTTGTAATTCCTGAACCTTACTTACTTTCCCATGTGGATGCAAAATACAAATGCGAATGCCTTCTTTTCCTCTAACTCCCTCAATCGCTGAGGCGCCGGTATCCCCTGAGGTAGCTCCGAGAATATGAATCGACTCACCTGTCTTCTTGGATACATAGGAATATAAATTTCCTAAGAATTGAAGGGCAATATCTTTAAATGCAAAGGTAGGACCGTGGAATAGTTCTAAAACATACATGTTATCCTTCAGCTTTTGAACAGGTGTAACCTCTGGATGGCGGAAGGCTGCATAGCTCTTCTCAATTAATTCTTTCAACTCTTTTTCTGGAATTTCACCATCAACATAATAGGAAAAGATTTCGTATGCTAATTCTTGATAAGTAAGATTGGACATTGCATCTAACTTTTCTGCAGGTATTTGTGGGATTTTCTCCGGTACTAATAATCCCCCATCATTTGCCAGTCCCATTAAGACTGTGTCGATAAAACCAATTTTACTTACATTGCCACGTGTACTAACAAAGTTCATAGCTGCCTGCCTCCATATATAATCAAAATTTTATTTGAGAGATAATATTTATTCATAGTATTAAAATATAAAATCCATTTTAACACAATTGAGTGAATAATCGATAAATTATTGATATATTTGAGAAATTATTTTAAAAGTTCATTCACAAACAAAACCCGCATTCGGGCTAAATATCCTTTTTTAATATATAATGAGTTCTATGGATTTATAATTTAAATACAAAAGCATAATTTAAGGTACAGCTTAGAGGAGATTATTTATGAATCAAGAATTTCTTTACATTATTCTCATCATTGCCTTTGGCTATCTATTAAAACGGGTAAATATTTTACAAGAAAAAGATGGAGAGGTCATTTCAAAAATTATTTTTAAAATAACCCTTCCTGCCTTAGTTCTGGTAACCTTCGATTCTGTAAAAATTGAAACTTCTTTATTTTTATTACCTGTTATTGTTCTCGTTTTTGGGATAGTATCGGCCATTTTAGGACTCTTATTTTATAAAAATGAGGAAAGAGAACTTAAAGGTTCGCTTATGATGCTCTCTTCCGGATTTAATGTCGGCTTATTTGCATTTCCACTAGTTTATGCTATTTGGGGGATGGATGGATTAACCTATTTTAGTATGTTTGATGTTGGGGCGTCATTCATTGTCTTTGGAATTTCTTATATTTTGGGGAGTTATTTCTCAGAAGAAGGCCTTAATCTTAACCCTATAGAAATTCTAAAAAAACTTGGCAAGTCAATACCACTTATGACCTACATGATTGCTAGTATTTTAAATTTTTGCCATGTCAAATTACCAGATCTAATCATTAACTTGGCAACTACCATCTCAGGAGCAAATATACCATTATCATTATTATTATTAGGGCTGTTTTTAAATTTTAAGTTTGATAAACAATTTATTAAGCCTATGGTGAAGTTTTTAACTTTCCGATATGGGTTAGGTCTTAGCGTTGGTTTGGTCTTATACTATCTCCTTCCCTATGATATCATGCTTCGAACTACTATTCTGATTGGACTGTTATTGCCTGTTCCAGCATCTGCCTTAACATATGCAGTCGAATTTAAATATAGCAACGATAGTACGCGTTTCGTTGCCACTATGTCTAATATAACAATAGTAATTAGTATAATAATATTATATATCTTTGCAAACTTTATATTATAAACCTTTTTATTGACATTTGTTTAGAATCGTTTTAAGATAACAAAGGTAAATATATTGAACCAAAAAACATTTGTTTGTGGACTTTTCTAGAGAATTCTCTATTTTCGCCACACAGCTACTATTATAGCTGTGTGGCTTTTTTGTTTTAATTGAAAGGGGCAGGAAATATGAAAACTTGGCATTACGCATTAATTGTCTTAATAGGAGGCTGCTGTTACGGAGCATTATCAACCTTTGTAAAGCTTGCTTATTCTGCGGGTTTTACTAGCAGTGAGGTAACGGGAAGCCAATTCTTAATGGGAACGCTATTAATCTGGATAGCAGCAATCTTTTCGAAAAAGAAAAAACTGACTTTGCCGAAGATAGGTAAATTACTTATTTCAGGGATACCACTTGGCTTAACCAGTCTATTTTATTATCAATCTCTGCAATCACTTAACGCTTCACTTGCGATCATCTTTTTATTCCAATTTGTCTGGATTGGCAGCTTATTTGAATGGGTGTTTTACAAAAAAGCACCAACAAAAGAAAAGCTTGTTTCTATTGGTATTTTGGTAATAGGTTCTATTCTTGCATCAGGCATCATTGCCCAAGGCAGCGGTGGCCTTACATGGCAAGGAACGGTATGGGGAATGCTTTCTGCAATAACTTATACCACGTTTATTTTTGTCAGCGGCAGTGTGGAAAAAGATACTCCCGTTGTGCAAAAAAGTGCTTTATTTACCACGGGGGGCATGATTACCGTTTTCACTCTAAGTCCGCCAACAGGGTTACTTCAAATACCTGTTTTAATGGAAATTGCACCATACGGTCTGTACCTTGGCCTATTAGGTGTCGTCTTGCCGCCAATCTTATTTACAATCGGCATGCCGCATGTTGGACCAGGTCTCGGGACCATTTTAACATCTGCTGAATTGCCTATTGCAGTTATTTTATCCTCGCTAGTCTTAACGGAATATGTGAGTATGTCCCAATGGGTAGGGGTTGTTTTAATCTTAGGTGGAATTGTAGCCGGAAATCTGAAGATATCTAAAACGAAAACAAAAATAAAGTCTGCAGCTTTTGAGCTAGACTAAAGGCATTTTACCAACTGAATTTGCATTGAGAATCGCTTTAGTAAAGTTAATCGCCCATAATAGTTATGGGCGATTTGTATTTCTCGTGTCAAAAATTATAAATCAGCCTCGTTAAATGTATCTCCACCTTCAAGCGTGCCGTTTTCGAACCCTTTATAGAACCATCGTTTCCTCTGCTGTGATGTTCCATGTGTAAAACTTTCAGGTACTACATAACCTTGGGATTTTTTCTGAATATTATCATCGCCAACAGCATTTGCTGCTGCGAGTGCTTCTTCAAGGTCACCTTCCTCTAGATAGCCCTTCCCTTTTGCATGATGAGCCCAGACACCCGCCAAGTAGTCCGCCTGCAATTCAAAGCGGACAGAGTGCTCGTTACTGCGCTTCTGTTCAGGAGTTGCCTGTTCTCCGGCATGTAATAGGGTCTGTACATGATGTCCAACCTCATGGGCAATTACATATGCCATCGCAAAGTCACCGGGTGCCTGAAATCTTTGCCTTAACTGCTCATAAAAACTTAAATCAATATAAAGCTTATGGTCACCTGGGCAATAAAATGGCCCGACAGCTGAACTCGCAGATCCGCAAGCCGACTGGACACTATCCCTGTACAAAACTAACTTGGGCTCTTCATATTCTAACCCTTGTTCCTTGAATTCTTCTGACCATACATCTTCTGTGTCGGCAAGGACTACAGAAACAAAGTCCGCCAGTTCTTCCTCCTGAGACGATACATTCATCGGAGTATTTGGATTCGTACCGTTTGTCGTGGGTGTGTTGTTTGTTAAATCTCCCGGGTTCCCTCCAAGCAGCGTAAAGAGGAGAATGACGATAATACTGCCAATTCCCCCTCCAATCGCGGTTTTTCCACCCATGCCCATTCCTCTGCGGTCTTCAACGTTTGAACTTTGCCGTCTTCCTCTCCATTTCATTTTCCTACCTCCAAAAATTGTGATAACTCATAAATTTACTATTTCCATTATCTTTTACCATCATGAATGATAAAAATGGAAACGAATTTTTGAAATAGGAATTCTGAAATGGAAAAACCACCAATAATGGTTATTTAAATGGCATTCGTATGCTGCAAATCCACGGGCAGGACAGCATCTCTTATTTCTGTTTCCAGCTCTTCTTTATAAAAAGCGGTTTGTTTTTTAGTCCAGCCCAATTTCTTCTCCATAAATGACAGGACTTCATTCTTCCAAGTAAGGACCCAGTTGATATCGAAAAATAAAGCCCCTGTACGGCGAATGAAGAAATCTGCTGGAGTAGCAGCCATTTCATGTTCAATGGAATACATTAATTGCGCATAAACGGTCTTTGTTAATTTTGTGTTTTCTTCCGTATTAAATGTTTTGCCATAGGTGAAAAGTTCATTCACATTTGAACCGTACATTTGGACCAGGCACCGGCCGTCTTCCTGAGTGAATCCGTATTCCGCCGCTTCTTTTTCTTTAAGTGAAATATATTCGTAAAACCCTTTAGAACCTCCGACATCCCCTCCTGAAATAGGATATGTCTTGGTTAGTGATTCTTTAAAGAGCTGCCCTTTTTCCTCAAGTCGTTTTGCAATCAAATCGACTACCGATTCTGCCATTTTTCGATAACCGGTTAATTTGCCTCCTGCAATGGTGATAAGACCACTTTCCCCTTCCCATATTTCATCTTTACGTGATATCTCTGAAGGGTCCTTTCCTTCTTCGTATATTAATGGACGAACGCCTGCCCAGCTCGATTCGATGTCTTTTGCTGTAACCTTTACCTCTGGGAACATAAAATGTATAGCATTCAGTATATAGTCACGGTCTTCCTCAAGCATTTTTGGACGGGTCGCGTCTTCGCCATAAAATGTATCAGTGGTTCCCACATAGGTTTTCCCGTCACGGGGTATTGCAAACACCATCCGTCCGTCTGTAGTATCAAAATAAACAGCTTGGCGCAGCGGGAAGACCGCCTGATCGATAACAAGGTGAACACCTTTTGTCAAACGAAGCTGTTTGTTGTTCCTTGAGTAATCATTTTTACGAATGTGATCAACCCAAGGACCTCCTGCATTTACCACTTTTTTTGACGTGATAGTTACTGTCTTGTTTGTCAGCATATCCTTCGCCTTGACACCGATAATCATCTCATTTTGATAAATAAATTCCTCCGCTTTTACATAATTTATTAAATTTGCTCCATTTTCAAAGGCAGCTTTTAAGACTTCAATGGTTAATCGAGCATCATCTGTGCGGTATTCAACATAATACCCTCCACCCTTGAGTCCCTCTTTCTTAATAAGAGGTTCCTTCGAAATGGTTTCTTCGCGTGAAAGCATACGCCGGCGTTCAGACTTTTTCACACCTGCTAAATAATCGTAAACACGTAAACCGATAGATGTGCTCAAAGGACCGAATGTACCACCTTTATGCAGGGGTAGAAGCATCCATTCAGGGTTGGTAACATGCGGGCCATTTTCATAGACGATGGCTCTCTCTTTCCCTACTTCTGCAACCAACCCAATTTGAAATTGCTTTAGGTATCGTAATCCTCCATGAACCAGCTTGGTTGAGCGGCTTGACGTACCGGCCGCAAAGTCCTGCATGTCTATTAGCGCAACCTTCATTCCTCGAATCGAGGCATCTAAAGCAATTCCCGCTCCCGTTATACCGCCGCCAATAATAAGCAGGTCATACTGTTCTTCTGATATGATTTCAAGCTGATCTTCTCTTCTTAATGCTGAAAATGTCATTTATTATTCCTCCTATGTGAAACGTCAATGAGCTATCTGAAAAAAAAAAGAGACCAAAACGTGCATTATAGCAGATGCTATAACTTGCGTTTTGGTCTCTCCGTATCTCGAACCGTCAATTATTAACTTATTAGTAGTATAACTTATAATTTCATCGTAGAAAAGGTATAAAGTACATTTTTATTAAAATATAGTCAAACGGCAGCTTATTTGCTGCTAAAATGCTCCCAAATTTCCTTTTGGGAAGTGGTAATGGACTCCGCTCCAGCGTCTAGCACATTTTGGGCATCCTCAACACTTCGGATAAGCCCTCCTGCAATAATTTTTGTTTTGGTTCGATCTTTGATTTCTTGTATCATTGATGGAATTACCCCCGGCAGCACTTCAACATAATCTGGTTTTGTCTTATCAATAATTGAGTAACTCTTTTCTAACGCATGAGAGTCTAATAAAAACATCCGCTGGATAGCTAAAACTCCCTTTTGTTTCGCTTTTAAAATCACACTCGACTTAGTCGAAATGACCCCAATCGGCTTATATTCCTGGCAAATAAATTCTGTCCCGTATTCATCATTTTTTAAACCTTGGACGAGGTCCAAATGGTAGATCATTTTTTTCTTATGCTGTTTAGCCAATAGGGCAATGTTTTTTAATTGAGCAATATGAACGTCTAGAAATAAGCCTACTTCATAGTCGCTTTTTAAGAACTTTTCAAAATCCTTTAAGGAAGTCGATGCCGGTAATATTTTATGCATGATGACCCTTTCCAACCTTATTTCATTTTGATGCATTTTTGATTTATGTAGTCATATTATTTTTCCTTGTTAACTAGACTGTTGATTTGTGCTCAATGCGCTTCCTCTTCCGCACAAATAACAAAGTTCTAAAAATCATCTACTACCTTTAAAGAGGCTCTGATAAAACTGAATGTTGTTTTCACTGTGTTTGGAAAATAAGCGGAGAATTTCCGTTTAAATTGGGAAATACCTATATTTTCTTATAAATAGGCGGAGTTTTTCCGCTTATTAGCATCCAAACCCTTGGAATTTGTCTTTTTCATAGCAGTTAAGCGGAATATCTCCGCTTATAGCTGCTTCATAAGTTCCTCTTTAAACAATAGCCGGAATTTCTCCGCCTAAGAATTCACACCCCTACACGAAAATCAACAATGAATAATAACAGAACCTACAAAAAGTCATTTATTTGAATGCCATTGCTGCTTTTACTGCCTTTTTCCAACCCTTGTAAAGTTCTTCGCGTGTTTCTTCTGCCAGATTTGGTTGGAAACTGCTGTCAATTGCCCACTGATTTGAAATTTCCTCCTGATTGCTCCAAAAGCCTGTAGCGAGTCCAGCAAGATATGCCGCTCCAAGTGCTGTCGTTTCATTTACGACTGGTCTTTCAACAGGTACATTTAAGATATCACTTTGAAATTGCATGAGAAAATCGTTCTTTACCGCCCCACCATCCACACGGAGGGTTTTTACTTCGATTCCTGAATCTGTTTCCATAACTGATAGAACATCTTTCGTTTGATAGGCAAGGGATTCCAACGTTGCACGAACGAAATGCTCTTTTGTCGTTCCGCGTGTTAAACCAAAAACAGCTCCACGAACATCACTATCCCAATAAGGTGTTCCCAGCCCAACAAAAGCGGGAACGACGTAGACTCCATCTGTTGAAGCAACCTTTCTGGCGAGTCTTTCACTATGTTTTGCATCCTGTAACATTCTTAATCCGTCCCGGAGCCACTGGATCGCCGAACCCGCAACAAAAATACTTCCTTCGAGAGCATATTCAACTTTTCCATCAAGTCCCCATGCAATGGTCGTCAAAAGTCCGTGTTCTGAGCGTACAGCCTTTTCACCGGTATTCATCAACATAAAGCAGCCTGTACCATAGGTGTTTTTGGCCATCCCTTTTTCAAAACAAGCCTGGCCGAACAATGCTGCCTGCTGATCCCCTGCAGCACCCGCAATCGGAATCTCCTGACCAAAAAAATGATAATTTACAGTAGTACCATAAATCTCGGATGAAGACTTTACTTCGGGAAGCATAGACCTAGGAACTCCTAATATATCTAACAATTCTTCATCCCATTTTAATTCAAAAATATTGAACATCAATGTACGCGATGCGTTACTATAATCCGTAACATGTGCCTTACCGCCAGATAGCTTCCAAATTAACCAGGTGTCAATTGTTCCAAATAACAATTTTCCTTGTTCCGCTTTCTCTCTTGCACCCTCAACATTGTCCAATATCCACTTTACTTTGGTTCCTGAGAAGTAAGCATCAATTAATAGTCCTGTTTTTTCTCTGAAAAGAGTATTATATCCTTGTGCAATTAACTCATCACAAATCCCGCTTGTTTGCCTCGACTGCCAGACAATTGCGTTATATACTGGCTTTCCGGTTTCTCGATCCCATACTACTGCCGTTTCACGCTGGTTCGTAATTCCAATCCCAGAAATTTGATCTGGTCTAACACCTGATTCAGTTAGAACACAGGCAATTACGGCTAATACAGAACCCCATATTTCATTTACATTATGTTCCACCCATCCTGGTTTAGGAAAATATTGAGTAAATTCCTTTTGTGCCGAATGAACAATTTCGCCTTTCTTATTGAATAATATCGCTCTTGTACTAGTCGTTCCCTGATCCAAAGACAAAATATATTTTTCTTCCATTCTATTTACCTCCAATTTCTATTACGGTAAATCCTTTTACGATTGATGAATGTTCTATATTATATTATAAAAAAAAGACTCACCCAGAAACAACCTAATACAATAGGTTAATCAGTGTGAATCTCCCAGTCTCCGACACAACATTTTAACTTGTATTTAAATATATTCTAAGTTGTAAACGTTGTCAATACTCCGTTTTCTCATCGTAACTATCAATTCCTTTTCATCATTCTAGCAATTTAAACTATCTACCACAAAAATATTTAAGGGAGACCGTTTCACTTAAAAAAGTATTTTTGATAGATAAACAACAACCGCAACGGTAATACTGCTTATGATGGTAGTCAAAAGGACCGCTTGCGAAGCATATTCTGGATAATTATCATATTCGAGTGCCAGCAGAGCACTATTTCTCGAAGAAGGAAATGAACTGGCGATAAATAAAGCCTGAGCAGTAATTTCAGTTAATCCAAGAATAAAGATAACTAGTAACCCCACTATAGGAGAAATAATCAGCCTGCCGATTACAATCCAAACAATGGGTCTCGAAATTCGTGTAATCCTTAAAAATGCCACTTGGGCTCCAAGTGTGACCAGTGCAACTGCCAGAAACGCATTCGAGGAATTTTCAATGGGCCTCCACAAAAATTCAGGAATTTCAATATGGAGCCATTTCAACAATATGGCCAATAATAAAGCGTAAATGACCGGAAGACGGATAATTTTTCGTAATATTTCTCTACCGCTGCTATCTGCTGAGACACTGTTGAAAAAACCATATGTGAATGTAAGGAGATTTTGAAAAATAACTACTATAATCTGTATCGACATACCTGCAGGATTCGCGGCAAAAACTAGTTCACTTACCGGGAGACCATAATTACCGGAATTGCTCAAAACCATGCTGTTTTTAAAAGTAGCTGTCAGTTTACGGTCAAACCTGTTCACTTTCGCAATAAACATACTGGTAAGAATAAGGAAAATATTAAAAAGCAGTAAAAATACTAACGTTTGGCTAATTAACTTACTTGACATCTTGCTCTCATATATATTTACAAAACAAACAGCTGGCAATAAGAAATACACTGTCAACGTTGACAGTGTAGATAAATCAAGCCTAATTACACGCTGAAGTAAAGCCCCTGCCCCTATTAAAACCAATATTGGAAAAATAATATCAAGTAAAATGTGATACAAAATACTCATCCAACGTACCTTCTCTCTCTAATGAAAAAAGGAAAAATGCAGTTTATAAATAAATAAAATGCATTTTCCTACTCCTTACACGATCTGATCGTTAAAATAAATAACCTCTGAAAGAATCTTACAACCTGTAACATTTTTAAAAGCTTCTTTGGCTTCTATTTCAGAATTAAATTCAAACATTGAAATATTGTTACCCTTTGAATAGACAGTGATTATCCACATTAACATTCATCCCCCATCGATTTTCCTTTGGTCTACTATAGTTAAAAAGGAATAATTGACATTATAATTGCAACGGTCATCATAACCAAAGTCGATCCACAGGCCCATTTAAGGAATGTGCGCTGTAAGTCACCAAAATCTTCTCCAACCATACCGACTAATAAGTACGTAGAAGGTACAAGAGGGCTTAATAAATGGACAGGCTGCCCCAATAGTGATGCTCGTCCAATAAACTCAGGGTCAATACCATATACACCTGCTGCTTTGGCAAGCAATGGCAAAACTCCATAGTAAAAGGCATCATTTGACATAAAAAACGTTAAAGGTGCACTGATAATCGCGGTTATAAGTGCAAAATGAGAACCCAGTACATCAGGAATATAGGAAATCATGGTGTTTGCCATGGCATCAACCATTTTCGTTCCTGAAAGAATACCAGTAAAAATACCTGCTGCAAATACCATCGAAACAACCGATAACGCATTATCTGCATAGTTTGCAATTCTTTCTTTTTGATCACTTATTTTGGGATAATTGATCGTAATCGCTAACGCAAATCCCAGCATAAACAATACGGTTGTTGGAAGGACTTCTTTTATTAACGCAAATAGAAGGAGTATTGTAAGTAAATAGTTTACTAATATTAGCTTTGGGCGTTTAAGATAAGCTTCCTCAGATGTTGCTGCTACCATGCCCATCGTGTCGTAATCGACTTGCAGTATTCCAACTCGTTTCCGTTCTTTTCTTCCAAGACAGTAGGCCATGAACAATACGAACAATATCCCTCCCGCCATGCTAGGTATAACCGGAGTAAAAACATCTGACATCTCAAGATTTAATGCCGTCATGGCTCTTGCAGTAGGTCCGCCCCATGGAAGGAGGTTCATGACACCTGAAGCAGATACTGCAATACCAGCAAGAATCAATGGTTTCATGCCAATACGTTTATACAAGGGCAGCATGGCAGAAATCGTAATTATGTAGGTTGTTGTTCCATCCCCGTCAAGGGATATTAAAAGTGCAAGGACTGCAGTTCCAATAGCTATTTTTACCGGATCTCCCTTTACTACTTTTAAGATGGTAGAAATAATAGGATCAAATACTCCTGCATCAATCATGATACCGAAAAAGAGAATAGCGAACAAAATCATAATTCCCGTTGGTGCAACACTTTTTATCCCTTCAAACGCCATTGGCCCCATTTCCTTACCAAATCCGCCAAGTAATGCAAAAATGACAGGAATCACTATAAGGGCAATCATAGCTGGAAGTCGTTTCGTCATAATTAAAATCATAAAAGTGATAATCATTAAAAACCCTAATATTGCAAGCATCGTCTTCACCTCTTTTATATGTAAATTAAATATAATCGAAATATTCAGTCGTGAAAACGTTACCAAAATAAAGTTATTAACGTAAATAAAATTGATTTTGTACATTTTGTTCATAAGAGGGGAATTCCTCCAAATAAGAATAACTCATTGGGGTATTCAAATAAGGGGAAATATAGATGTAAATAACAAAAGGAGGGTTATTTGCCCCCCCTTCTATACCGGATAATATTTCCTTTCCGGTCTACCCACAATTCCATAAACCACTTCTGCTCTTACTTCCTGATTGGAGGAGAGATATTCCAAGTACCTTCGTGCAGTTATCCGAGAAGCACCAATTTCCTTACCAACCTCCTCTGCCGAAAGTCCCTCTCTTCTTACGAGGAAAACAGCCTTAACTTTTCCTAAGGTAATTTCGTCAATTCCTTTTGGCAATCCCGCGCTCTTTGTCGGCACTTCATTTTTCCCTTTACGGAATAGCAAGTCTACATAAGTCTGATTTACTTCTTGAGTGGCAGAAAGAAGCGTGTGTTTTTTAATATAATCCTGAATGACTTCATCAAATCTTTCCCTGCTTACTGGTTTGATTAAGTAGTTCTCCACACCATAGCTTAAGGCTTTTTCAAGGAAAACTTTATCAGTTGCTGCTGTTATCATAATAATACTGACTTTTGGAAAATTCACACGGATTATGGGGAGTAACTCAGAACCAAGCATATCCGGCATATAAACATCTAATAGCAGTAAATCTGGGGTTTTCTGCTCCAATAATTGTAAAGTTTGCTCACCATTCAATGATTTGCCAACCACATCTATTTCCTTAAACTTAACTAAAAATTTCTCATGTATATCTGCTATTCGAAAATCGTCTTCCGCTATAGCCACTTTTACCTTATCCAAAATTCTCATCCCCTTGCACATTCTTCGGAAGATAAACGGTGAAAACAGTTCCGCTTTCTGGATTGCTTTGCACCTCGATAATCCCATTCAATTCCAATACTGCCTCTTCAGCATTTGATAAGCCATATCCCCTTGGCTCAGTGCCTTTCTTAGAGGTATAACCTCTATCAAAAAGAAAGGGAATTTCTACATCACTTATCCCGTTGCCACTATCTGAAATCTCAAAAATTATATCTCTTCCAATATCTGTAGCGAAAAACTTAACCGTTGGATTTTCGCATTCATAGACTGCTTCAAAGGCATTATCTAGTAAGTTTCCAAGGATTACAATCAAGTTTGATAGTTTTATATGGGACGGCAAACTATCCAAATAGCTGTCTGGAATAATCTCAAACTTAATTTTCCTTTCGGATGCTTTTCCTAATTTCCCTAACAGGATAGCCTGCACTTTTGAATCTTTAATCTGGTTAAAAACCACTGAATTTTGAAATTGTAATGTTTGTGTCTCACTTTGTATCATAGAGATCGCTTGGTTGTATTCACCAAGCTGAAGCAGGCCCAATAAAACATATAATTTATTGGTAAACTCATGTGTTTGAGCACGAAGATCCTCCGAATAACTTTTTACTTCGGATATGGTATTTAACATTTGCTTAATTTCTGTTTTATCACGAAAAGAAGCCACAACCCCCTTAATACTTGTTTCATCGATGATAGGAGTACAATTTACAATAACGGTTTTATCTTTCCAGACCAATTCTATATCGGTTTGGGCGTTTCCTGAACTTAATACCTCATACAAATATTTTGAAGGAAAAAGCCCATCCACTTTCATATTTTTGACTGATCCTTGAAGCTGCAGAAGCCTCTTTGCCTTTTGATTCATCATGGTAATGCGGCCTTTATTATCTATCGCTAAGATACCTTCTTTTACCGCATGCAGGACAGCGTTTTTCTCTTTATAAAGAGTTGCAATTTCATAAGGCTCAAGCCCCATTGTATCCCTGCGGATGTTACGTCCTAGTAACATACTGCCTAGAAGGGATATTAAAAGTGCGAAGAAAGAAACAATGAGCACTCTCGTGATGTTATTTATAATTTGCTGCTGCACATCTTCAAGGAGAAAGCCGACAGAAACAATTCCGATTATCTCCCCTTGATGATTAAAAATAGGAGATTTACCTCTAATAGATGGTCCAAGTGAACCCTCTGCCTTTGAGATATAATATTCCCCATTGCTAAGCGCCCTTTCATTATCTCCGCCTTTCATCTTCTGCCCAATTTTTGTAATCATAGGATGCGCATATCTCGTTCCATCCCTATTTCCGATGACTACAAATTCAGCACCGGTTTCTTTTCGAATTTTTTCCACTATTGGCTGTATCGTTTTAGAAGGGTCGCTCGTTTGGAAAGCGTCAATGATCGTCGGGATGAATGATATGGTTTTCGATATTTCTAGTGCCAGCCTTCCCTTGTTTTCCTCTATTTGTTTACTTTCCATATAACTATAAAATCCTGTCATTAGCAGGATTAAAAATAAACTCAGTGAGAGTACCAGCCCGAATATTTTTGTTTGCAGGGTAACCTTTATTGACTTCAGGCAGAAAACCTCCTATTATATTAAATCTTAGTTGCTTTGCCTGAAACGATATATACTCGTTCTGGCCGACCTACTGTTCCGTATGATAAATCTGCTTCAATACTTTCATTAGATACTAAATGTTCAAGGTACCGTCTTGCGGTGGTTCTGCTTACACCTATTTCTTTCGCAACACTCTCTGCTGTTAGTCCATATTCAACCTTACCGAGAACCTCCATCACTTTTTCAAGTGTTAGTGGGTCGATTCCTTTTGGGAGGTAGGACTTTTCGTTACTTGCAGCATCGATTTCTTTTCGTAACAGCTTGTCTACCTGCTGCTGTGTCACATGAGTATTTTCTTTCCCTAATTCTAATAACTTTGTGTGATAATCCTTATATCTCAGTAACGATTGTTTAAAGCGGTCAAAAACGACCGGTTTGATAATATAATCGAATACTCCTATACTAATAGCCTCTTGGACTTGATTGATTTCTTTTGTTGCTGTAATCATAATAACATCCATTTGTTTGGTTTGCTGTTTTGTTTCCTTCAGTAAGTCAAGCCCATTCATGTCTGGAAAATATACATCCAGTAAAAGTAAATCCGGTTCCAAAATATCAATTAAGGTTCTAGCCTCAAGATAACTTGCAGCAATTCCTACTGTTTGAAAGCCTTCAATCTGTTCTATGTAACGTTTTTGGATTTCTGCTATCCTCAAGTCATCCTCAATAATTAACAATTCGATGTTCCTGTTCCCCATCCTTCACATCCCCCATGCTCTTTGGAATCGCCACAGTGAAAATCGTTCCTTCTCCCACTTCAGATGAAAACGTGACATATCCACCTAAACTATTAATTGCATTTTGAACGAGACTCAGTCCAATGCCAGCATTGCTGTTCCTGTCCTTTGTGCTGAAGCCTTCTTTAAAAATCTGGCCGTTATCATGGCTATCGATTCCTTTTCCATTATCCTCTACTTCAATAATTAACTCTTTACCAAGGTCGGTGAAAAATAGAGATACTTCTTTTTCTCCATTCTTATTTTCTTTTACAGCTTCAAAAGCATTATTGACAAGGTTGCCAATTATAGTTACTAATGAATCTCTGCTAATTTCATGTGGAATATCTTTAAAGCTGCTCTCTCTATCTATTGAAAAATTCACTTTCAATTCACTGGCTAGACTTACCTTCCCTAATATAAATCCAGCAATAATGGAATCCGGTATTTCCTTCATTAAAAATTGAATGAATCCTTGGGTAACATCCACTTCCTTTGAGATGAAATCAATAGCTTCTTTATAAGATCCAAGCTGAATCAAGCCTAAAAGGGTATATAGACGGTTGGAGTATTCATGGGTTTGAGCTCGCAAACCTTCTGCGTAGGCTTTTACATGGGATAATTCCTGCAGTAACTGGGCCAGCTCCGACTTATTTCGTAAACTCGCTACTGCCCCAATCACATCACCTTTCTTATTAAAAATCGGAATCCGGTTTGCCAAAAATACATCTCCGAATATGATAATTTCCTTATCATATTCCGCCTTCCCACTTCGAACCACTTCAAGTAGTTTCGTATTTTCTATGACCTCTTCAATTCGTTTTCCACGGAGCAGCGTCTCATTTGGCACACCTAAAATTTTATGAGCTGTTTCATTCACTACGGTGATTCGCCCATCAGTATCAATCGCAATGATTCCTTCATGAATAGACTCTAATATCGCATGTTTCTCTTGGTACATCCAGGCGATTTCTTTCGGTTCTAATCCAAACAACGCTTTTTTTATATTTAAAGAAATGAGTGAGGCAGCTAGTAATCCACCAATTAAAATAAGGAACGTAGTAAAAAAGATTTTTTTCTGGATTTTTGAAACTTCCTTTTCAATATCCGTTTGAAGATAACCGACAGAAACCACGCCAATTACTTCTCCCTGTTGAAAGATTGGTGCTTTCCCCCTAAGAGACGGACCAAGAGTCCCAATAGATTCTGATATAACAGATTCTCCTTTAAAAACAAGTCCATTATCTCCCCCAACCATTTTTTGTCCTAAACGTTTCGGATTGGGATGGGAGTATCTGGTTTCATTCGTATTCCCAATAACAATAAATTCTGCCCCAACCTGTTTCCGAATGCTTTCTGCGACCGGCTGGATAACAGCGGCTGGATTTTCTGCTTGAAAGGCTTCCTTAATATCTGGCATATTTGCAATCGATTGAGCTACAGATAAGGCTTTGGTACCTATTTCATGTTTAAGATTGGTCTCCATTATATTTTTAAAAGTAACCTCAAAAATAACTCCAATCGAGATAATTAGAAGAAGAATGACTAGCATTAATTTCGAATGTAAACGCACGCAATCACCTCATTCATATTATAGTAAAAAAACTCCTTAAATAAAGGAGTTTTCGCATTATTATAAAAATTATCCTTCGATATTGATAATTACATCCTTCCCTCTTCTTTTCATCATGAACGGAATGATCAGCCATAGGAGAGTAATGAGAAGAAAAACAAGAGAAATTGGTCGTGTAACGAATATACTGAAATCTCCATTCGAAATCGTTAAAGCTCTTCGTAAATTATTCTCTACCATGGGACCTAACACCAATCCAAGTACGAGAGGGGCGATTGGATAATCGTTCTTGCTTAAGAAATATCCAAGAATTCCACATCCCAATAAAAGTAAAAGGTCGTAAGTTGATACTTGGACCGCATAAACACCAAAAATGGAGATTGCAATTATCATAGGAATCAAGAATTGTTTTGGTGTTTGAATAATTTTGGCAAACACTTTGACAAGTGGAAGATTTAATATTAAAAGCATAATATTCCCGATAAACATGCTGGCAATAAGTCCCCATGCCACTTGAGGATGGTCCTCAAATAATAACGGTCCTGGCTGTACATTATACATCATTAATGCTCCCATTAGAATGGCCGTTGTACCTGAACCTGGTATTCCTAATGTTAATAATGGAATCATAGCCCCGCCTGATGCAGCATTATTTGCCGATTCTGGTGCTGCAACCCCAGCAATGGTTCCCGTTCCAAACTTTGAAGGCGTCTTAGAAATCTTTTTTTCAAGAATATAGGAAAAGAAGGAAGCAAGCGTTGCCCCGGCACCAGGTAAAATTCCTACGAAAAAACCTAATAGCGAGCCGCGGGTAATGGGACCTGCTGATTCTTTTAACTCTTCTTTTGATGGTAGTAAATTATTTATCTTTGCAATTTCAGCTTCTTCCTCATCTTTTTCCAAAATGGTCTTAAACACTTCTCCGAGTGCAAACAACCCTACCGCAATCGTTAAAAACTCAATTCCCTGATAAAGCCATGGGACATCAAAGGTAAATCTCGCAATACCTGATACACTGTCAATTCCAATCGTTCCAAGTAATAACCCACAAACCGTCATGATTAATGCTTTCGTTACCGATTTGCCAGCCAGTCCACTGACAGCTCCCAGCCCTAACAGCATTAAAGAAAAATACTCGGCTGGTCCAAATTTAATCGCTACAGCTGAAAGAGGTTTCGCTAATAAAATCAGGGCTACAAGGGTAACAATCCCAGCCACAAAAGAACCAATTGCCGCTATGGACAATGCACTTCCCGCTCTTCCCTTCTTTGCCATCTGGTAACCATCTAATGTCGTCACAACAGAGGAGGATTCCCCTGGTGTATTTAATAGAATGGAAGTCGTCGAACCTCCATACATCGCTCCATAATAGACTCCAGCAAGCAGAATAATTGCGCTCGTCGCAGCTTGTTCTGGCGGAAGTCCGCCAGTGATAGATGCCGTTACAGGAATAAGAAGGGCTACACCACTCATTGGTCCAATCCCTGGTAACACACCAACAGCGGTCCCAATCAATACTCCAACGAAAGCAAATAAGATATTATACCAAATAAGTGCTGTTCCCAATCCTTGAATCAAGTATTCGATTGTACTCATGCTTCAATCTCCTATCGTAAAGTTTTCTAGTTGACTATTAAAACCAGATTGGCCAGCCTGGCAGTGTACCTTTTAATACATCAACATATAAAAAATATACAAGTCCTGAAAAACAAGCAGATATGATAAGGGAAAGAATCACTTTTGAACGTTGCATCGTTTGAAAGCAAACGAATAAAAATAGAAAGGTAGTAATGACATACCCGATTGTTTCCAACGTTAAGATATAGAGCAAAGTTGTCGTAAAAATGATTATGAAAGGCTTGTACTGTAATTTTTCTTTCGTTCCATAGTGATTCTTCGTAATAAATGTTTCATAAAATAAACGAATACTTAATAAGACAAGTGCGCTTCCAAGAATGAGTGGAAATATATCAGGTCCAACTGCACTTCCATAAGAAGAACTCTCAAGATTCTTACTTCCAACAATGAAAAGTACACCTACAGCGAGAAACAATACTGATGCAATGTAATCGAACTTTAATGCCATTCCTAATCCTCCTTCAATAAACCAAGGGGAAGGAGAAAGTTAACTCCTTCCCTTCTTTTTTACTTTTGCATTCCTAATGCTGTTAATAATTGCTGGACTTGGGTTTCTTGCTCCTCTAAAAACTTTTGGAAATCAGAGCTGTTTTTATATTCTAATTCCCAGCCTTGTGTCTCAACTTCTTTTTTCCATTCAGGAGAATTAACCAGCTTATCAATGGCTTGTTCCCAATATTGTTTTGCTTCTTTAGACATCTTTTCCGGACCGAAAACTCCGCGCCAAATTGTAAACTCTGCATCGACACCCTGTTCTATTGCAGTCGGCACATCTTTAAAATCACCTGCTAATCGTTCGTCTGAGGTAATTGCTAACACCCGCACCTTACCCGCCTTTAAAAATTCTTTAACACTTGAGGCATCGGTACCAATTACATCAGCATTACCTCCAAGTAGTGCAGTTATTGCTTCACCGCCGCCATCATAGGAAACGTATTTCACTTTTGTTGGATCCACTCCATATTTATAAGCCGGGAGAATGGAGATTAAATGGTCCATAGAACCTGGTGCAGAACCACCTGCAAATGTTAGTTTACTAGGATCTTTCTTTACCTCTTCCAAAACTGATTTTAAGTCTGTAAATTTGGAATCTGCTTTTACAACAATTGCCCCGAAATCTTTTGTCAGCTGTGCCAATGGGGTTGTATTTTTGTACCCGTATGGACTATTCCCTTCTTTTTTCAGATTGTTAATAACAATCGGTGGTGAATTGACAAAGAGCATGTCATTATTTTCAACTTGCTGGGTAGCATATTCAGCCATGAAGACAGCACCGCCGCCACCAGGCTTATTCTCAACTGTCAATGGCTGATCGACTATCTTCGTTTCACCCAGCACTTTTGTAAACGAACGAGCAGTTAAATCCCAGCCGCCCCCAGCCCCTGAAGGTGCGACAACTGTAATCGCTTTCGCAGGATAGCCAGTAGTTTCTTCTTTCTTACCTGGGCTTGCTGTTTCATTACTGCTGCTGCAAGCACCAAGGCTTAGTGCCAATGCTCCAGCAAACATTACTGCTGAGATTTTTTTAATAGAAAACATTTCATTTCCCCCTTGTAAACGTTTTCTTAATTTTACAAAACTTTTGAATTTTTAATAGATTATACATTTAAACAGCATTAAAAACTTATTAACCATTTTGTTCATTTTGTTCACGAGGGATAAAACTTACCCATGTAATTCAATGTCACAAAAGCTTAAGGCTTAATTCTGCTAATTTTGTGACAATTGATATTTCTGATTAAATAACAAAAGCCGTACTAGTGAGCTAATCACTGTACGGCTGAAAAAAATCATAATTGGCAAAAAGCCATTTAGTTACTATTTCATTTTGATACGGATGGAACGTTAAATTGGTTTTTAGCTTTGTTTAATTGTATATGAGAAAAGGCAGCGGTATTTAGATTGTTTAATTGATTCTCAACTTTGTTTCCATCAACAGCTATTCCAATAAATACCTTTTTATCCATCTCAATCTCGCGTTCTCCTATTAAAGTCCAACTGACTCCATCAACAGACCCTTCAGCTCTAAAAACATTACCTGTTCGTTTCAGTTTAAGAAAATAACCCAGTGGTTTGTCTTTATCTTTAAAAGGTATATCGTTTAGTAACGCTACTCCCGATGCTAATGCATTTTCAGGAGAATCAAGGTTTTCACCTAATTCGTCCATATTTCCACCTTGTTCATAACGGGCGGCTAAATATGCAGACCATGGATTCCGATAGTATGTTGTTCCATTTTCCTTCCAAGAATAAGATTTTGTATAAGAAAGACCCAAAGCAACACTTTTCGCATCTTCTTCAAGACTCTCACGGATCATTAACCCTGCAAAAGCATGATGATCCACAGGTGTCATGGTCTCTACTTTTGCAATCAATTCTCCATCTCCTGCCAAATTACGGTAAGTAAAATGGAAGTTATCATTATTCTCTATTAATTTTCCAGAACCTTTAACAGTCATAACATCATTAGCTAATGATGCATGACCTGGAATATTTGGAGTTCCAATATCCTTTGATTTCCATTGTTTTAAATTAGTTTCGCTATTGATATGAATAACAGAAGCAGTTGCCTGTGTTTGTAGACCCGATTTATCTGTTACTTTTGCAGATAAATAATAGGTACCATCTGGTAAATTGGTACTCATCCTAAACGGTTCCTTTGTAACCGTTCCAATAATTTTATCTCCATTGTAAAATTCTACTTTTTCAATGTCTGTCTTTCCTTTTACATCCGCTTCAATCGTAATTTGATCACTTGTTTTATAAATCTGATTATTTGCAGGGGTTTTCAATGATATTTCTGGGTTATTTGGTGTATATTCTATATCTGCCAATGAATTCACGTAGGTTTCTATATTTGTATATCCGCTATGATTTGCTGATATTTCACTGCTATCATCAGCATTACTCGGATCTAATCCATTCTTCATCTCCCAGTCGTCCGCTATTCCATCATGATCTTTATCAAAATCTTCTGATCGAGTAATTACAGCTGTGTATGGGAGTCCCCCTACTTCTTCATGGCGATTAACGAATCTACCTTGATTATTCTTCACTTCATTTATAATTCTAGCATCCAAGGCATCTCGTTTTGGATAGGTTGCTCCCGCTTTTGCTAATACCTCATGATATGCTTCCTCAGCAGAAGTAGTTCTTAGTGCCTCCATGGATGTACCATCCATCTTAAACTCTTCATCTACTATTTCTGTAGATGGGGAAGCACCTTCAGAAACATAAATACCTTTTGAATTATCGTTGGATACTTCAGAATTTCCTTCTAGTACATTTCCATTAATGTAAAATTTACCTGGTTTGTCTTTCTCCCCAGCGTCCATCACCCGTGATTCTACACTGGTACGTGTGCCTAATCCTGGCTTCATATAATTATTCATATAATTCGCATAGGCTCTGCCGCCACCGTATGCAGTGTTAAAACCCCAGTTATATATTACATTATTTCTGATATCAAATAAGCCAATATGATTGTTGTCATCTGCCTCGGCAGTACCACCGCCTAAACGAGGGTTTCGAGAAGTATGATTAGCTACTAGATTGTGATGATAGGTAGTGTTGACTCCACCCCAAATGCCGCCATACCCATGGCGGCCTTTCGTATGACCGCTCATCGCTAAACTTTCTGCTACAATTGACCACTGCACAGTCATATTTTCCGCCCGATATAAGGACATTGTTTCATCAGTCGACCAGCTTGTTGATATATGATCTATCATGACATTCTTCATACTTCTACCCCAAATGGCGTCCATGGAATCACCGCTATGGACATTTTCAGCTCCTGGACGGAAGCGAAGGTATCGAATAATAACATTCTCAGAATCACTGATATTGGTTTCGTATCCAGTTAGAGTAATTCCATCCCCTGGTGCCGTTTGTCCGGCAATCGTTATATTCTTTCGTTTTCGTAGAGATAATGGTTCTTTTAGATTAATTGCTCCAGAAATGTTAAAGACGATAAAACGATTGTCCTTACTTAAGGCATCACGTAAAGATCCTGGAATTGCCTTTTCTCCAGTTCCATAGTCTTCAAGAGTATTTACGATATAGACATCCCCAAATCTCCCACCGGAAGTATAACGTCCCCCACCTTCTGCGCCAGGAAATGCAAGCACTTTATCAATATTTTTAACTTCAGTTATGGCATTCACGTTACTATCTGGTACTATTATTAAACTTGATATAGCTAATGCCGCAGTAATGATCGAAGCTTGGATTTTCTTCCCTTTTAATGACGGTTTTTTCAAGATTTAATCATCTCCTATGAAAATAATTTCGAGTGCTTTTTCTGATTGTTACAGTGAATCTAGTCCACGATAGTCAAAGAAATCAAAATCAGCATACGATCCAGCTTTCCTATCCATATCATGAACAGCAATTCCTACGAAGTTACCTGTGAATCCTCCCGCTAAAAATAACAATTCTTGAGGTTCTCCAAGTTCTTGCCAATGAGTTTTGTCACCCATGCTATAATAAAAACTTCCAACTGGTCCATTGACTTCAATCTTTAACTCTACTTCGCCATCTTCTGTTGGAATGATGTCCGGAGATAAAGTAAATTCACCATCACAGCACTTCATCAATCGAAGGACACGACCATTTTTCTCATCATAAGTCAGGTAGGAATAAAGGTAATTACTATCATTCAAGTACAGCAGTAAACCTGCCATTTGATTATAGGTTTTTGGGGTATAATCTATTTTCGTGGATGCATGAAACTTGAAATCCTTTTGGCGAATAGCCAATATATGATGTTCAAATAAGGATTGAATGGAATCACCAGAGATTAAACGTAAATACCCTTCTCGACTAGCTAAATCACACCAAGAGTCATCCGCTAAAATACGCAGGCTATTCCACTCTTTGTCGAGAACATCCGTAAAATCATCTCTAAAGTTAGTATTTTTTCTTTGTACAAGTGGATCTGCCGTAACAATTTCTGTTTCTACTAATGGTCCATTGCCGCCATCTACTAGTCGCAGCCAGCCATCTTCTGTCCAATAAACCTCTTGAATTGCGGTTTCACGTCCTAAAATCGCTGCTTTTCCAAGCAATGGGCGAGTACATAAATAGACCATATACCAGTTGCCCATTGGAGTTTGAACAATACTGCCATGACCTGAACATTGTAAAGGTGATTCAGGTTTATCACTAGCTGTTAACAGGGGGTATTGAGGATCCAATTCATATGGTCCGGTAATCTCTTTGGCACGACAAACCGTAACGGAATGACCAGAACCTGTTCCACCTTCTGCGGTAATTAAATAGTAATAATCATTATGACGATAAATATGCGGGGCTTCTGTTTTTGCCAATTCTGTACCGTCAAAAATTTTATAGACAGGTCCCGCTAAACTTTGTTTTTCTAGATCATATTCTTGAAGGACAACCCCGACTGATTTATTGCCTGTTTCAATACGATAATCCCAAATTTCATTTAGAAGCCACTTTCGTCCGTCCCGATCATGGAATAAAGATGGATCAAAACCGCTGCTATTTAAGTACACGGGTGTTGACCATGGTCCATTGATACTTGGTGCTGAAATTAAATAATTATGGCTGTCTTTAAAGGGGCGTTTTGTACTCTTTACATCGGTGTAGACAAGATAAAATAAACCGTCTGCATAACTAATTTGAGGTGCCCAAATACTTCCGTTTTGTGGATTACCGCGTAGATCCACTTGATTTGTTAATAGATCGGTTTCATGTTCCCAATTCACTAAATCTTTTGATTGATACATACGAACGCCTGGCAGCCATTCAAAGGAAGAAACAGCAATATAATACGTATCCTCCACCTTCAATACATAAGGATCTGGATTAAAGCCTGGCAAAATCGGGTTGACTATTTTTGTTCGATACATGTCCCGCACCTTCTTTTTCGTTTATTTTTCTAAATAGGCACAAGGCTGCGGCTATAAAGAAAAGAAAAGCTAAGGGAAAGGCAATAAATTGGGTACCCATTAAAGCTGCTAAGCCGGCAAATATAAAGAACACTGCTCCCCTTTTAGGATATTTATTTTGCCAAATTGATAAAGCTGCGAGAGCAACTAGAATAAATACAATTAGCAGGGTAACTCCAAACCATATAGCTAACGCTTTCACTGCTTCAAAGCTCTCTGAAATGTATTCCTCCGAAACACCCTCCTGCAGGATAGGAAAAACGGTTGTCTCGTAAGTATTTTCCTCCATGGAAGTTATCGTCAATGAAAACCCGCCTAGGAAAATAACACAAAGTATGACACCTGCTATACCAATCATCACTTCCCATTTCCTCTTCATTCTTCATGTTCCTTTCCTATTCATCTATTTGTATAAAATCGATTCAATCTAATGTGTTTATATCACTTTGACAGGTATAGGTATTGTTAATTTCTTTATAAGTTACGGTTTTTCTATTTGCTTTGTTTCCCCAATCATCCCATCTATTTTGATGTATATGTGAACCTGCCAAACAGCTTTCAAATGTGGTTTTTGCATAGCTGCGCCATGGCCTTCCTAGGAAGACATTGCTAACATCTGCCTCTGCCGTTAACCAGCACTGATAGAAATAAAAACCTTTTTTATCTTTGGGTGTGGAAGCAGCAGTAATGTACCCTTCTTTGTTGAGCGGTCTTTTCAAGGACTTAATTTCACAGCCTTGGAATAGTGCTTCTCCACCACCAAAAATAAAATCAATATTTCCTTCTATATAGCAGCTCATAAAATGGCTTTTATTCTCTTGAAAGATGTTCCTTATTTCAGGAGTAGAAAAAGGGAGGCCGTTTTTTTGCAATTCTGGCAGCGGACCTAGACAAACGGTGTCTTGATACCCTTTGAAGGAACAGTTTTTAAATGCTACGTTGTTTCCTTCACTATATAAGGCGACCGCCTGACCTGCCTTTTCTCCTGGTCCTGCATTATTAATAATCTCAAGATTTTCTATACTTATATTTTCACCATTAATAAATAGGGTTGCCGTTTGAAAGGTACCTATTTCTCGTAGATGTTCATCTTTTTGTAAAGCATATCGATTTCCTATCAACTTAACAGAGCCTATTCCTATCATGGTAATGTTAGATTGATATAAGGTAATATTTTCATAGTACTCTCCACTTAAGATTGTAATCTTTACTGGTCCATTTTCTTCACGACAACTATCTAGAGCCTCTTGAATAGTAGGAAAATCGCAAATTTCATTTTCTCCAACAACTATACTCTTAACAAAATTTATAGATGGTTTTTTAAGAAAGTTATCCATAGTGATCTCATTTCCTTTGTTTCCTGGTGTCCGCCTGTAAGTATGCATCCTTCCCAATTCTCCGGAACACACTGTTCTTCATAGGTCCTTTTCAATTGTTCATTTAAAAACTGTGCTCCTTCAATCGGGCACATTCGATCATCCTTACCGATCATGCTGAGGCGTGGTCTAGGGGCAATCATTTCTTGAACGGCAAATGTTGAAAAATGTTTTAAAAACCCAGGGACATAATAATAGAAACCATGATGATCTAAGCCGCGTTTCTGTTTTAATGTCTCAATATCCACTTGGGCTGCGATGTCCACTGTCACCTTTATACGCTCATCTAGGGCAGCTAACCACCAACTCATTAAACCACCCATACTCATCCCGATTGCTGATAATCTGGAAGAATCTACATCTGATCGGGTTTCTAGATAATCTATCAAGGACATGTTATCGAATATCCGCATCCCCCACAGCGTTTGACCATCTAACAGCATTTCTTTTACCAACTCACTTTCTTGTTTGCCTTTTCGTTGGTTAAAGCCCCACATATCAATACAACAAACAGCAAACCCAAGTTCGACTATCGATTCAACGAAGGATGGGGTTTGTAAATAGGAGGAACTGGTTAAGAGTTCTTCCTTCCCTTGGTCAAAGTTGCCGCCATGAGAATGATTAAAAATAACCGTTGGCAAAGGTTCAACAGCATTTATTGGTTTTGCGAAATAGGCAGGGACGGTTTCGATATCATTTAACTGCAGCATTAAACTTTCTAATACAAACCCCTGCCTTGTTTCTACATTTATTAATTGTGCAGATATCTCTTCTGATTTTGAACGTTCTCCTAACAAATCGATGAGATGTTTACGCCTTTTCTCAATCACACTACCCCTACTTCCTTAAGAAGTTCTTCTTGCACTTTTGTGTTTTTAGACTTACAGCGGGTAATCTCTACATCCTCACTATATTCCACATGGAAAGCTGGACCTTCGTGATTCTCAATCGTGACTGAATTAAACAGGATGTCTTTCGCAAAACCCACATAAAAACCTCGATTATTCATATCCTCTATTCCTGCCATCATCGCTGGTTTCCCGGGAATTGCATCTTCTGCCATAGAAATATCAATGTTGTTAAATGTAATTTCGGACACGTATTGCTCCGCTAAGCCATAAATAAACCCAGCTGATGCATGGACATTTCGAGCTGAAATATTAGAGAAATGTATTCTTCTAAAGGATGGTGTTTCTTTTGTTATAGGGTATGGATTTTTATCCCAGACATATTTATCTTTTCCTTTAGGTCCGCAGAAGTAGTACAGGTTCAAAATAAATGGACACATGACCCGATCCATGACAATATTGTCGATACGAATATCCTCAACTACCCCGCCGCGTCCACGCCGTGATTTAAAACGAATTCCCCTATCCGTGTCCTGGAAGGTGCAGTTACTAATCGTTACATTTCGGATGTCCCCGCTCATTTCACTGCCTAATACTACTGCCCCATGTCCATGAACCATCGTACAGTTGGTAATGGTAATGTTCTCACAAGATACCCTATCCGCAGTATCTTCCGTACCAGCTTTAATCGCAATACAGTCATCTCCTACATCAATGTGGCAGTTTGAGATTCTTACGTTTCTACAAGATTCTGGATCAATTCCATCTGTATTTGGTGAGTCTGATGGATTAATAATAGTAAGATTATCAATCGTTACATTGTTACAACGGATTGGATTTACGGTCCAGCTAGGTGAGTTAATTAAGGATACATCTCGGATTGAGATGTGTTCACATCCATCAAAGCTAATCAATTTTGGCCGTGGATATGCCAGCTTTTCTCGCTCATTTCGGAAAATATGCCACCACTTCTCCCCATTGCCATCAATTGTGCCAAAACCCGTAATAGAAATGTTTTTTGCATCTTCTGCATATAAACAAGACGCATATACCTCTCGAACAACACCCTCCCAACGAGAAACCACCACTGGATAGTCCTCTTGTTCATCCGAAAATTTCAATGTAGCTCCCGCAGACAAATGGAATTCAATATTATCTTTTAAAAATAAAGCACCTGATAAAAATACACCCGACGGAACCACGATTTGTCCGCCACCGTTTTTATAGGCTTCATCAATCGCCTTCTGTATATATTGGGTACATAAACTACCATCGGCCAATGCACCAAAATCGGTAATATAGTAAGTGGTCATATCTTTACTCCTCGTTCATGACTTCTTCAAATTCAGCTAAAGCCTGTAGAAACGCGCCAACCCCTTTTTGGTCATTACAAATTATCGGTTCACTAATGTAATACGTGTAGCTGCCATCCCTTTGATCATCGCCGCCAAGTCCAGCAACCTGGCAATTCTTATTTAAATTCACCAAGCCCTCTTTTGTTAGTAAAACAAATTCATTTAATAATCCTTGATGTGATTTCTTTAACTGTGCTTCCCATACTTGTTGATCTAAAACTCCCAGGCGAATTCCTCTCGCTATTGCACATACAAACATGCTGCTGCATGAAGCTTCTAAGTAATTCCCTTTTTCATTTCCCTTATCTGTTACTTGATACCAGACACCACTTGCTTCATCCTGGTAGTTTACGAGTGCTTTTAATGTTTTCTCTAGTATCTGTACAAGAAAGTCACGATCAGGTGTATCTTTAGGAAGGATTTCTAATGTATCTACTAAAGCCAATAAATACCAGCCCATAGAACGTCCCCAGAAGTTCTCTGACAAACCTGTTTCTTTATTTGCCCATGGCTGCACTTTTTTCTCATCCCAAGCGTGATATAAAAGCCCGGTCTTTTCATCTATTAAATGCTGATAACTAAGTTTAAACTGACGAATGATATCCTCTAAACCATCCCCGTTAGCAAAGGTTGTTTGATATTCTGCATAAAAAGGTGAACCCATGTATAAACCATCCAGCCAAATTTGATAAGGATAAATCTGTTTATGCCAAAATGCCCCTTCAGATGTTCTAGGGTGTGTTTCGAGCTGACTGCGTAATAATTCAGCAGCCTTTCGATACTTTTCCTTTCCGGTTTCTTTGTAAAGGACAAATAACATTTTTCCATTATTAATGTGATCGATATTATATTCATCTAGTTGATACCCTTTAATTGAGCCATCTTCTTGAATAAAATAATCCATATTCTCTTTAATATAGTTAAAATATTTAGGATCGCCTGTTTGCTTCCAGACTCTCTCAAACCCTTTAAATACCACTCCATAATCATACGACCATTTTCCTTTATATCCTTTGTCCTCATACAGACGAGGAAGCCTTTCCATAATTGAATCTGCTGTTTTTACGGACCAATTCATACCTATCATTCTCCTATTCTCATAACTATTATTTTCGTAGTAGTGAAATTTCTGACCTGGCAGGATGTAGAATGGAGGTACTTTCTATTGAACAAAATTCAATAAAAAGACCTCCATTGGTGATTATTTTGCCTCTTTATGTGCTGCTTTATATTCCTCTTTTATTGTTTTGCCGCCTTGTTCATTCCAATTTTTAACTGCCTTCTTATAATCCTCAAGTGTGATATCACCTAAAATGTATTGATAAGTAGCATCCGTAATAATCTTTTGTAATTCCGAACCTTGTGTAGTGAAAGTTGGTGATTCTAAAGGAACGGCAGGGTTAAATACCGCATATTTTGCGTTTTCAGCAATCATATCATCTGCTAATGCTTTAATTGGGTTAGGATCTTTTAGACCATAACCGTTTTCTTTCGGACGTGAAGAAGCAAAAGGCTGAACTTCTTGCTGCCATAAATCCTGGTTAATAATTTCATAGGCACCTTCATCATTGAGCTTATAATGTGTACCTTCAATTCCGTAGGTCATTAACGTATAGGTTTCTGGATCTAGTAAATCATTAACGAATTTTAACAGACGTTTTAATTCTGCTTCATCCTTTACTTCTGAACGCGGGAATGCTAGCAATCCTCCAATACCATTACCTGCAGACCAAATGGCTCGTTCAGAGTTTGAGTTAGAAGTCATATCATTGACTAAGGCAATTTCCATATTATCTTGGACACCTGCGGCCATTGTTTGTAGGTTTTTAGCATCAAATAGGGCTCCCACATAAATACCAGCCTTACCTTGAGCGAAGTTTTGCTGTTGATCTGTTTTGGCTGTTACAGCAAAGTCCTTGTTAATCCACCCATTCTCATATAACTCTTTCATGTAGTCCATCGTTTTAATGTAGCCATCTGTTTCAGACTCAGCTGTAAAGTTGCCCTTACTGTCAACCTGCCAATTATTTGGTGTACCATGATATGAACTTAATGTTTTGAAAGCACCATAGATTAAATCGCTGCGATCCATAAATCCAGTCGTATCATTTTTACCATTGCCATCAGGATCATTCTCTGTAAACGCTTTCGCTACTTCCATTAATTCTTCTGTTGTTTTAGGAACAGCCAAACCTAATTTATCTAACCAATCTTTACGAAGAACAACACCATTTCGAGCTAAATCTTTTTGGAACGGCACGCCATAAAGCTTACCCTCGATAGACGCTGAAGTGCGGATCTCTTTTGAAATCGCTTTTAAGTTTGGAAACTCATCTAAATAATCTTCTACATTCCAGAACATTCCTGATTTCAAGGCATTACGAACAGAAGAATTTTCCAAAATGGTTAAAGTAACAATATCTGCTAGAGAATCTGAAGCTAATGCTGTATTCAGACGTTCCTCTTTTGAAGCATCTGGGATCCAAGAGAATTTAATTTCTGAATTTGTGTTTTTCTCTATTTGGTCTAACACCGTATCGGTCGGCGGTGAGGCTGTATGCAGAATGTTTAACCACGAAATCTCTGTTTTGCTATTTTTATCTTCTCCTTCTGAGGAATTGTTGTTGTTAGATGTTGTACTGTTGCACCCTGCTAATAGAAGCGCACTTGCTAAACTAACACCGGCTAATTTTGATACCTTTTGTTTTTTCATCCCAATTCTCCTTCGCATTGTGGTAAATACTTTTATCTTCTATCTCTTCTTTGGCATCCATCGTTTCCATTCTTGTAAACACTTGATTTGCTGTCCATGTAATCAAATAGAATAAGAAACTAATACCTAGAAAGGTTAAAACCCCTGGAAAAAAAGTAGTTGCTGCCCAATAAATGACACCGGTAACCAAAAATAGTACTAGTGAATATTGCAGGCAGGAAAAACCGAATAGTAGAGACATCTTCATTTTAAAGAGAATTCCCTTCCAATTATAATGAGCCATAATCGGAAAGATATAAACGAGTGATAATAAATAGATAAAACTGATCAAAAATAATGCGACCCTGACATACCAATTGGCTACATGCATTAAATCGACGATTAAAACAGTACCGCCTATGAGATAGATCCAACTGATGATGACAGATTCTTTGAAACTCTCTTTGTAATATTTCCAGAAGGTTTTAAAAACCGGCAGGCTATTGTTGCTCCGAACCCATTGCCTGCAAATACTAACCAAGGCATATGTGGAGGGGCCAATACCGAATATACCTAATCCTAGAATCGTAAAGAGTATCCATAGAAAATTCACGTATACCAAGTTAAGGATGATCAATAAAATGTGATTTAACCTTTCTACTGATTTCAGCAAAATATCCCCTCCTTTTTTTCACTAATAGACGCCATCTTCTCCAAATTTCTTCGCTAATTTGTTTGCAAGAATGACTAATACCAATCCAACTAGACCTTTAAATAAGCCCACAGCAGTACTAAAACTTAACTGACCATTCTTCAAACCGGCTGTGTAAATATAGGTGTCGAAAATTTCTGCAACACTACGGTTTAATGAATTAAGTAAAAGATACATATGCTCAAAACCTAGATCAAGAGTGCTTCCTATTTTCAAGATTAATAGCGTAATAATAATAGGACGAATGGCGGGCAAAGTAACATGCCATGTTTTTCGAAGCCGCCCAGCACCATCCATTTCAGCAGCTTCATATAATTGAGTATCCACTGCAGTAATCGCTGCTAAGTAAATGATCGTTGACCAGCCTAATTCTTTCCAAATGATTTGTGCGATGTAAACGGTCCTTGTCCAATCAGGTGCAGTTAAGAAGCTGATTTTCTCCATCCCTATTAATGCTAAAAACTCATTAATAATACCTCCATCCACATTCAGAAAGATAAAAGAGATGGAAACAATAATTACCCAAGACATAAAGTGAGGAATATATATCAGCGTTTGAATACCAGCTTTAAAATATCTGTTCTTCACTTCATTCAGCATGAGAGCCACGATGATCGGTAATGGAAAAAAGATAACAAGATTTAAGGCAAACAAAATTAATGTATTCTTTAATAACATAAAGAAGGTAGGTTCCGTAAATAAACGAATAAAATGTTTGAGTCCGACCCATGGACTTCCCAAGATCCCTAAGAATGGCTGATAGTCTTGAAAAGCAATAATGAGACCTGCCATCGGTAAGTACTTAAATATAAGGAAATAAAGTACTCCTGGGAAAATCATAAGGTATAAGATTTTATTTGTTTTTAATCCCGCTAAGATTTTTTGTCTTTTTACAATTTTTTGCTGCCTTGCACTCAAGATGGGCAATGATTGATTATTTTGATTCACAGCACCTTCCATTTCTTTCCTCCTCTTATCATTTTGTTTTCCTTTCTTGCTCTAAGCATACTGAAAATGAAAAATTACGTACATAATCATTTTATGATTACGCTTACAAAACCCTTTGGTATCAATGTTTTTTCATATGGTATCCACCATAATGATAGTTTTTTACAGTTGGTGATTATCCCATTATCGTGTGAAATTTCTACCATGAAAGCGTTATCTTTGTTGTTAAATCAATAGTGGGATATTGATTATATACGTAATTTGGATGTGATGATAAGGTTGGTTTATCTTACTAAAAGATAAATAGATTACTATTTTGGAAGCGAGGAGGATTTATATGAAGAAAACGAGAACGATTAAAAAAAACAAAGGAGGACTAGTCTTTCCCATAATAAATGGAACCATTCTAATTCTGATTGCCCTTATTTGTTTTCTTCCATTTGTCAATGTGATCGCAAGTTCATTCGCATCCACCCAGGAAGTGGTGGCAAGAAAGTTTATCTTATTTCCACGTACTTTTTCTCTGGATGCCTATCGCTATATTTTATCAACGCCTACCCTCTTTAAGTCATTAGCGGTTTCCATTGGAGTAACTGGTATAGGTACTTTAGTTAGTATGGTTCTCACCGCTTTAATGGCATACGGCTTATCTCGAAAATATCTAATAGGAAGAAACTCCATTAATTTTATCGTTGTGTTCTCCATGCTTTTCAGTGGCGGGATGATTCCTACCTTCCTAGTTGTTAAATCAGTTGGTTTAATTGATTCTTATTGGTCATTAATATTGCCAGTTGCAATTAACGCCTTCAACTTAATTATTATGAGAAACTTTTTCCAAGCCTTACCTGATAGTTTAGAAGAATCGGCAAAAATGGATGGCTGCACAGATTTGGGTGTCTTCGTTAAAATTATGCTGCCACTGGCATTACCATCAATAGCCACTATTTCATTGTTCTATGCCGTCACCTATTGGAATACGTATATGACTGCTATTCTTTACATCAATGATTCTATCAAGTGGCCGATACAGGTATTATTACGTCAGATTGTTATTGTATCTAGTGGAATGCAGGCAGAAGGGTCTTCAGTAGATGTTGTACCTCCAGCTCAAACGATTAAGATGGCTGTTATCGTAATCGCTACTGTTCCAATGTTAATTGCTTACCCATTTGTTCAAAAGTATTTCGTTAAAGGGGCATTAGTTGGATCTGTAAAAGGATAAAATATATATCAAACAAAAAAAGCTTCTGCTGTAGAAGCTTTTTTTGTTTGACAACAGTTTTAATGCATATATTCCTTACGATAGTCTCCAGGGGTCATTCCCAATTTCTTTTTGAAGAAACGAATGAAGTTTTGAGAGTTCCGATATTGCAAGCGTTCGGCAATTTCTTTAATGGCTAAATCGGTATCCTTTAACAAGGATTGTGCCATTTGCAGACGATAATTCATCAGATAGTCTACAAAATTCTCCCCATATTCTTTTTTAAATACATTGCTTAAATAGTTTGGATTGTAATGCAATCGATCTGCAATAATATCCAGGGAAATTTCTTGATCATATTCCGTTTGTACAATATACACAATTTTTTCTGACAAGGATTTAAATCCTCTTTCTGTCTTATCATGTGTACTGATAATGACAGGTTTGATTAAATCGTTCATCAACATTTCCTTGATCTTTTCTGGATAATAAGCATTCATGGCAGCTTGGTACAATTTCTTTATATTTTCAAAGATTTTTGATTCTGCACCTAATAGTTGTCCTAATTGTACGAGTTCATTTATTACGCGTATTAAGGTGACTCCTAAGCTAATAGGGTTTTTATTTAATCGAAAGATTTCTTCCACCAGCAGGTCAACCTTGTTCATAACCTCTTCCTCATGTCCAGAACGAATACCATTCAATAACTCATTAAGTAATTCGACCGGGAATTTGGAAATAGACGCGTCATTTAACATCGACGAGATATCATTATAGAAAATAATCGACTCTGGTCCAACATTTACTCTGTAATGCAGTGATTCCTTTGCTAAATCCACCGCTTTTTTACTCTCTATTAATGATTCATAGATTGGGCTGATACCAACACTACTGATAATATTCAGCGATTGTTTCACGGCAGCTTGGATTTCCTCATAGTATTTCATAATCCGTCGCTCAGGTTCTTGTTCGCTTTTATCTAAGATAAAGATTGTCGCCTGCATTTCATCATTTAATACGATTGGATTTAAGCGTTCATCCTTAGGGACAATTTCTCCCACGATATTATTAATGGCCAATAATAATAGATTTTTATCGCCAACCTGTTGTTCATCAATAGTGTCAATTTGTATCAAACCAGTATAAAATACCTTTTCCTCTTCAAAATGATAACCAAATTGCTCTAACCGATTCATGACATCGTTTTCAGAAATTCTTTTTCTAAATAAACTTAAAACAAATAATGTCTCTAATTGAGGTATCTGCTTAGATAGACTAGCTGTTAACTGTTCGTTTTGCCCAACAATTTTATCAATAGAATCCGCTAAAAAGGAAAGTTCATTTTGTTTTTTATGTATTCCGTGTATGTCCAGTTTTTCTTGTATCCTCTTAATCGGCCGTGTGTATGATAACGCCAGCACATATGAAATAATTCCCACTAATAATATCAATAGTGCCGATACAATAATAAGTCCTACCCTCGTATTATGGATGATACTGCCAATCTCATTTTCATCTATTTCCACTACATAAAGCCAGTGATTATAATCTGACTGCATATAAACATATTTCTTTCCATCGTCAGTTTCTAAAACATTGGCAGTTTGCCCGCTTTCGTTAGAGACTGCTTTAAAATCTTGAAAACTGCCTTTTTTTACTTCATTTTCCTTCATCATGCTAGAGTAAAGCAATTGATTTTTTTTATTAAAAATTTCAACAATAATGTTTTCGCCACCTATAATCTGTTCAATGCTTCTTCTAGGAATATATGATATGCCTAAAGCGAATTTATCCCTCTTATACATCGGTAAAGTCATGACCATCTCGATTCCCGATTTTAATGGTTTCCAAAAGAGGCTATTGTTATCATTGTTAATATATGTATTTTTATATTCAGTAACCTCCTCCGCTGAAAGTGTCTTCAAAGAACCATTATTGATTCCCCAGTTCCCATCCAAGCTTACTAAACTATTATTACTGCCTTCTATCCCCATCATTTCTATGTAACTCAATTCTTTTTTGATATCGCGGTATGTATCAAAGTCTTTACCTGACAAAGGTTTTCTAAAAATCTCTTCAAAATTGGAAGTCGCACTGTAAGCAGTATATCCATATTCGATTGTTCTAACTTTTTGTTCAACATTTTGAAGAATTTGTTTTGTATAATTCTTTTTATCCTTTAAGAAACTTTCTTCAACGGAATTATAAGTGGAATTGTAAATAAATATGCTAAATCCAATAACAAGCCCTATACCCACTAAGAAAAACGGGATAAACAGTTTGTAAAACACCCTAGCTTTTCTCAACCATTTCACTCCTTCGTTACCTGTTTTCCACTATATTTCAAAAAACTCAATTTTCGAAATTTTGATAACGCTTACGTAATAATAAACTACAATTTCCATATTTACAAGACTTGTCAATCTAGCATTTACCTATTGTATGTTATATGCATTGACACATAAACTCTTACATAATAAAATGTTAACGTTAACATTTATACAAACAATTTATCACTATCTTCAATGTTTAAACTAATTATTGAAAGAAATCGGTTCTAATTTTGTTTTAACATAAAAATGTTAACGTGTACATATGCTTTTAGCAGTAATTAATAAGAATTTTAATACTTAGGAGCAAATCTATGGATAATCTGATAACCATTTATATAGCAGGAGATTCGACTGCTGCTATGAAACTACCAGAAAAAAGGCCAGAAACGGGCTGGGGTGAAGCATTTCAGGCGTACTTTAAAGAGAATGTAAAGATTGAAAATCGCGCCGTTAATGGCCGCAGCACAAAATCATTCATAAACGAAGGTCATTTAGCTAAAATCGAGAATAGCATTCAACCCGGAGATTACTTAATCATCCAATTTGGTCATAATGATCAAAAAATAGAGGATCCTGAACGCGGAACACAACCTTATGGTGATTACCAAGATAATCTCAGCCAATTCATTCAGGTTGCTTATCAAAAAAATGCCTATCCATTATTATTAACATCCGTCACTCGCCGAAAGTTTGAAGACGATAAAATTGATAGTATGTCAGTTGGAGATTATCCAGAAGCCATGATTCAATTCGCGCAAAAAAACCATGTACCCTTATTAGACATACATAAGAGCACCAATGAGTTTATGGGGAAAGCCGGTGATGAGGAGTCAAAAAAATACTACTTGCATTTACCTCTGGGTCAATCCGATAACTACCCTGAGGGGATTACGGACAACACCCACTTCAATGAAGAGGGTGCGAAAATTGTTGCTCAATTGATTATTGAAGCAATCAAACAAAGTAATTTACCTCTAAAGAACCTACTAAAATAGTACAATTTGGCTTTTTAACAACCTTAACAAGGAGTTGAATCAATGGAGGATTCCTTTGTACAGCAAATTTATAACAAAAATCAGAAAAATTCCTTTAAGGTACTAGTCGGATTATATAAAGGAAACTACTTAAGAATATTTTATTCAGCTGTTTTCTTTATCATTAAACATATCCCAGCATGGGTGATGCCGATTGCAATTGCGAATGTTATTAATGCTGCTACGATTCAGGAAGGCGGCGGCATTCAAACAATCTATCTTAACGCGATCATTATGATTATATTGGTACTTCAAAACTTCATAACAAATTATTATCATACTAAACTGCATAGTTATGCGATTCGCAGTGTGGAATCGGGTTTGCGCGCCTCGCTTATAAAAAAGCTGCAAGAACTTTCAATTCCCTATCAAAAGGAAATGCAGTCTGGCAGGCTTCAATCTAAAATCATGCGAGACGTAGAAGCTGTCCAGACACTTGCCTCACAAGTGTTTGTTAGTAGTTTAAATATAATTGTCAATCTAGTAGTTGCCTTAGCCATTACGTTATATAACAGTCCTACTGTATTTCTATTTTTTATCTTAACTGTACCGATATCAGCTCTTATCATTGTTGTCTTCCGTAAAAAAATCAAAACCTCCAATTCTGAATTCCGCCAGGAAATGGAAGAAACCTCTGCTCGTGTTATTGAAATGATTGAATTAGTACCTATTGCACGTGCGCATGCGTTAGAGAATCAAGAAGTACGCCGTTTAAATCACCGGTTCCAACAAATATTAACAAAAGGTTTTCAATTAGACATCATTCAATCTGTATTTGGTTCTGTAAGTTGGGCTAGTTTTCAAGTTTTTCAAATTATTTGTTTAGTTTTCACT
The DNA here is from genome assembly GCF_019749295.1 of Neobacillus niacini. Classification (GTDB taxonomy): domain Bacteria; phylum Bacillota; class Bacilli; order Bacillales; family Cytobacillaceae; genus Neobacillus; species Neobacillus niacini_D. The sequence continues at coordinate 74,784 of NZ_JACWFG010000011.1, read as the reverse complement.
GGTATTTTGGCATTACGTGGTTCCATTACGCCTGGTGAAGTAGTGATGTATCAAACGTACTTTACAACAGTCGTAAATGCTGTTTCTAGTATGATAACATTAATACCTACAATCGCTAAGGGCCTGGAATCAGTAAACTCGATTGGCGAAATTTTAACAGCCGGTGAAGTAGAAAATCATGAAAATAAACCAAAAATTAAGAAGGTAAATGGAAATTTTTCCTTACAACAGATTTGTTACCGGTATCCTGCTAGCGATAAAACAATTCTCCAAGATATTAACTTAGAGGTTAAACAAGGAGAAACAGTCGCATTTGTTGGCGAATCGGGCTCTGGGAAATCAACCATTTTGAATTTACTCATTGGGTTTATTCAGCCTACTGAAGGAAAAATTCTTTTAGATGGTCATGATATGTCTTCCATTGATTTGCGATCCTTCCGACATCATTTAGCAGTAGTCCCTCAGTCTACCATTTTATTCTCTGGAACCATTCTCCAAAATATAACCTATGGCATGCCTTCAGTTACAGAAGAAGAAATTAAAAAGGTCTTATTAGCCGCAAACCTCTGGATGTTATTCAGAAGCTTCCTGGTGGATTGAACACGAAGATTGGAGAACATGGGGATAAGCTTTCAGGAGGTCAAAGGCAAAGGGTATCTATCGCAAGAGCCTTAATTCGGAACCCAAAGGTCATTATTTTAGATGAAGCCACTTCTGCATTAGATAGCCATTCTGAGAAAAAGATTCAGGAGGCCTTGAATACTTTATGCCATGGCCGGACTACCTTTATCGTCGCTCACCGTCTTTCGACGATTCGTAATGCAGACAAAATAGCAGTGATCGAAAATGGACGCTGCGTAGAATTCGGAACCTACGATGAGCTAATGTCTTCTAAAGGGAAGTTTTATGAATTGAAACAATTGCAAATGTAGCTTCTCTAGCTAATAGTGTGATAGATGCCAAAGGAAACCAGCCTGGCATTTTTTTGGCGAGGGCCGGTTTACGCGTTTAAGGTAAAAAAATCCCTTTTTATAGACTGTAGCACTGTCTACTCAAAAGGGATTTTTTAAGTCTTAATTATAACGTAACTCCGCTCTTAAAAATCGAAATCTCTCTAAAGTCATTTTTCTCATTGTTAACAAATTCACCGCTTGCCACTTGAACAATATAATCCACAAAATCATTTAACACCTGTTCGGGAAAAACTCCATCCTCCAACAGTGTCCCTGCATTGAAATCAATCCAGTGTGGTTTTGTTTCATAGATTTGAGTGTTCGTTGAAACTTTCATCGTTGGAACAAAGGTTCCAAACGGTGTTCCCCTGCCTGTCGTAAACAATACCATTTGGCAGCCGGCTGCCGCAAGAGCTGTTGATGCGATAAGGTCATTTCCTGGCGCACTTAAGAGGTTTAATCCTTTTGTTTTTAGTGTTTCGCTATATTTTAAGACATCGACAATGGTGCTTGTTCCCGCTTTCTGTGTACACCCAAGGGATTTGTCTTCTAGTGTCGTGATGCCTCCAGATTTGTTCCCTGGGGACGGGTTTTCATAAACAGGTTGATTATGACGCAAAAAGTATTCCTTGAAGTCATTAATTAGATCTACAATCTTTTCAAATACTCTTTCATCTGCTGCACGTTCCATTAAAATCGTTTCGGCTCCAAACATTTCCGGGACTTCAGTGAGGACGGTTGTTCCTCCTTGGGCAATTAAGTAATCTGAAAACTTACCTAGAAGCGGATTAGCAGTTATACCAGAAAAACCATCGGAGCCGCCACATTTTAAACCAATTTTCAATTCTGAAAGAGGAACGGTTTCTCTTTTATCATTTTTGGCATTTTCATAGATTTCCATTACCAGTTTAAAACCTTCCTCGATTTCGTCGGTAACGTTTTGAGAAATCAGAAATTTCACTCTCTCCTCATTCACTTCACCCAACGCCTTTTTAAACTCTGGCAGCTCATTATTCTCACAGCCTAGACCTAAAACAAGAACACCACCTGCATTGGGATGCTTTACTGCATTAATCAGTATTTGTTTTGTGTTTTCATGGTCATCTCCCAGCTGGGAACATCCATAGTTATGCTTTAAGACAAGGACATTGTCAAAGGGGCTAATGTCGCCAACATGCTTCTCAAACCGTTTAATAATCTTCTCGGCAATTCCGTTCACACATCCTACCGTAGGCACAATCCATAATTCATTCCGAATTCCAACATTACCATCTCCCCGGCGGTATCCCTGGAAGGTTCGATTTTCATTATTAAATAGATTCTGAGATTCCTTAAACACGTATTGGTATTCCTGTGTTCCTGAGAGATTCGTTTTTGTGTTATGAGTATGAACATGTTCACCAGGTGCAATCAAACCCAGTGCATGCCCAATCGGATAGCCGTATTTGATAATATCCTCATTTTCATAAATATCTTTTACAGCTATCTTATGGCCGCGGCTGATATCCTCTTTTATTTGTATATTCTTCCCATTAAGATGTATCGTTTCATTTTGCTTAAAGTCTCTAAGTGCTAGAATAATATTATCGTTTTCAGTGATTTGAAGAAAATCCTTCATTTGAGCGGCCTCCTTCTAAATAGATGTTTCAAACAATTCTTTAAGAGCTTCCTTGACTCCCATTTTATAGATATTAAGGAGGTTTATACTGACTGTATTTTCTAAATTTGGGATTGAGGTCAAATCCAGCCCCCAAAACCTTTCCTCACCAAGAATCTTGTTAACAAGTTCCTTCATAGTAAGCTCATGCTGCTCAAATTTTTCCCAGTTAGTTTTAAAGAATTGCAAACTTACTGGATCATCCTGAAGTTCAATTACATCATTTCCTCTTTTACCTCTATAGAAATAAAGCAGGCTGCTTAATGAAAACACCATTCGTTTTGGCAGAGTGTTATATTTTTCAACATAATCCAATAAAGCGGGCAGGTTTCTGGTCTGAAATTTAGAAATTGAGTTTAGTGCTATGCTCATTAAATAATGCTTGATATATGGATTAGCAAAACGGTTCATCACATCATCTGCATAGTCTGCCAGCTCTGTTTTACTTCCCTCTAAGGTTGGGATTATTTCCTCTGCAATCATTTCTTTTATAAACATGCCTATTTCTTCATGATTTACACTTTCTTCCACCGTACTTAAACCGTAAAGATAAGCAACCGGAGTCATCGCAGTATGTGCGCCGTTTAAAATCCGGACTTTCCGAATCCTATAAGGAGATAAATCATTGACAATCAACGTGTTAAGCCCTGTGCCTTCCACTTTCAGCTCATTCTTTATCCAATCCGGCCCCTCAATGACCCAAAGGTGATACTGCTCCCCTACCACTATCAATTCATCCTCATATCCAAGTTGTTCGGTTTTTTCTTTATAGGAATCGGTTGGAAATCCCGGTACGATTCGGTCTACAAGGCTTGAACAGAAAGTATTCGCGTTCATTACCCATTCAATAAATTCATCCTCAAGGTTCCATAAGCTTGCATATTGCAACACAATTTCTCTCAGTCTTTCCCCGTTTCTTTCAATTAGTTCACAAGGAATGATGATGCAGCCACGCTTTTCATTACCGGCAAACGCCTTGAAACGGTGATAGAGGAACGCTGTCAACTTTCCTGGAAAACTCATTTGCGGCCGATCCTCCAACTGGTCTGATGGATCAAACATTATTCCAGCTTCCGTCGTATTCGAAACAATAAATCGGAGATCCTCTGTCCCTGCGAGCTTAATATATTCCGGATAATCGGTAAATAGATTTATACCCCTGCTAATTGACTCAATTACCTGATGCTGATTTACCAATTGTCCTTCTTTAATCCCCTGTAAATAGAGGGTAAACAGTCCATCCTGATTATTTAGCCTTTCAATCTTGTTATTTCCTCGCGGCTGGACAACCACTACACTTCCATTGAAATCAGTCTTTTCATTAAGGACTTGGAATTGCCAGTCAATAAACCCTCTTAAGAAATTCCCTTCCCCGAACTGAAGCACCTTTTCGGGATACGAGGGATAGTCATGGTAAATTTGATTATTTAGTCTTTGCACAAATCTTTTCCCCTTTCGGTAATGCACACGTTAACATTTTTGTTCATAAAGAAAGGTAAACTAACCTCTCTTCTTAACAGAATCTCTTATGATTAATTCAGTATTGGCAAATACTTTTTCGACATTTTCTTCTTGCCCTGTTACAAGAGAAAGGATTTTCTCCGCACCTAGTACACTGATTTTTTCTACCGGTCGTTTTACTGTAGTCAGCTTTGGTGTCGTGTATTGGGCAAAACCAATGTCATCAAATCCAATAATGGAAATGTCATTGGGGACATGTAATCCATTCGCAAACACGGCATTCATTGCACCAATGGCCATATCGTCATTGGAACAAAAAACGGCAGTCGGAGGCTTTTTCAAGGATAGTAATTTTTCCATACCCTGATAACCGCTTTCCATATCATAATTTCCGCTCACGGCATACTCCGGTTGAATCGAAATGCCACTATCAATCAACGCAGTTAGATAACCTTCCTTACGCATTTGCGTAGATTTAAAGGTTGATATTCCTTCTATGACTGCGATGTCTTTGTGACCGCAATCAATCAAATACTGCACTGCTTGTCTTGAACCCTCTGTATCATTAGAAAGAATATTTATGATATCATCTTCTTCAATTTCTCTGTTCAGCACAACAAGAGGAATTTCCTTTTGCAGGACATGATAGATAAAAGAATGATCCCGTACACTCTGGCTCATTAATATGATCCCGTCAAATCTTTGTGAATTAATACTCGAATAATCCTGGTAATCATCGATACCACGGATAAACAAGTTATATTCCTGGCTAATGACACTATTTACACCTTTTATTGTATCTGCAAGAAAGCTTGCGGAAGTACCATTGCTAATGCTTGTTAAAAATAGACCAATCGTATGTGACTTTTGCATGACTAGACTTTTAGCATTGTAATTAGGGGTATAATGTAGCTGGGAGGCAATTTCAAGGATTTTTCTCCTTGTTGGCTCTTTGATAAGCGGGCTGTTATTTAGTGCCCTAGAAACAGTTGTATGGGATACATTGGCCAATTTAGCAATATCTTTTATTGTAACCATTGTCTGACCTTCCTTTTGCATTCTCTATTTTCGTTCATTATACCTTATCAGCCCTGCCCCGCCAGCTTTCATCAATTAATTATTAGAAATATGTTCGACTATGGCTGCTTCCTGAAAATCAAAATAACTTTTGGCATTGTTATAAGATATTCCCTGAACAATATTTCCGAGTAACTCCAAATCATTTGGAACCTCACCGTTTTCAACCCATTCTCCAATTAAATTACAAACCAGTCTCCGGAAATATTCATGTCTTGTATAAGAAAGAAAACTCCTTGAGTCCGTCAGCATTCCGATGAATCGGCTGAAAAGACCGACAGAAGATAATGCCTTCATCTGCTCGAGCATGCCCTCCTTTGTATCATTAAACCACCATGCTGTACCGAATTGAATTTTCCCTGGGGTTTTTCCGTCTTGGAAGCTATTAATGATACTTGCAATTACCACATTATCGCCTGGATTCAAGGAATAAATAATGGTTTTCGGGAGCTTGTTTTCCTGCTCTAATGAGTCCAGAATTTTCACTAACGGCTTTGCGATCTGGTCATCGTTAATAGAATCATAACCAGTGTCAGGGCCAAGAACTTTAAACATCCTATTGTTATTGTTACGATGAGCATTGATATGGAACTGCATCGCCCAGTCCAGCTCTGCATATAGCTTGCCAAGATAAATTAACGTAAACGTTTTGAACTTCTTTTCTGCATCAAGAGAAATAGTGCTTCCAGATATTCTTTTAGCAAAAATTTCAGCCACTTCTTCAAAGCTGGTTTCTTCATATACCATAGAATCTAATGCATGATCCGAAACTTGGCCGCCAGCAGCATGAAAAAAGTGAACACGTGATTCTAGTGCTGCAAGGTAATCTTCATAATTGGCAATCTCAATTTCAGAAGCCTCCGAAAGCTTTTCTACCCAATCTATAAAGCCTTCGCGATTTATTTCTAATCCTTTATCAGGTCTGAAACCTGGTACAACACTAACTGGAAAGTTATTCTCTTCTCTTAACTTTATATGATATTTAAGGCTATCGATCGGATCATCTGTGGTACAAACAACTTTTACCTTTGAATTTTTAATAAAATCTCTGACACGAAACCCTTCTTCGTTTAACTTCGCATTTACTTTTTCCCAAATAGATGGTGCACTTTGCTCATTCAAAATATCATAAATTCCGAAGAAACGTTGTAATTCTAGATGGGTCCAATTGTATAAGGGATTCCCTATTGTCATTGGTACGGTTCTAGCCCATGCAAGGAACTTTTCATAGTCACTTGCATTGCCAGTTATATATTCTTCTGAGATTCCATTTGCTCTCATGGCTCTCCATTTATAATGATCACCATACAACCAGGCTTCAGTAATATTTTTAAATTTCTTATTTTCATAGATTTCTTTTGGGCTTAAATGACAATGGTAATCAATAATTGGCATTTCTTTTGCAAAATCATGGAATAAAGAGATAGCGGTTTCATTTTTAAGTAAAAAGTTTTCACCCATAAATTTTTCCATAATGCACCATCCTATTCGTAAAATGTTAACGTTAACAAAAATTCATACTATTAGTCTAACAAAACTTAAAAATATTGTAAATATAAAATGTTAACGTTAACATTATTTTAAGACCTTTAAAGTATGAGTGCCATAATCAAATGACTTTCCTTCTAGTAATCCTATCAGAGTATTTGTCACTTTTACTTCTATTTCATTATCCCCTTTATTCAGGATTGCTGTCGGTCCTTCCCATTGATAGGGGGTCCAGGCTCTAACTCCAAGAGAGCGGCCATTTACTACTACCTCCAGACAATCATGAACATTTTCATCTAAATCACGTAACGCTAGGATGAAGCGTTCTGATTTTGGAAATGTGTCTAGACTTTCCGTTCTCTTAAAAGAAATCGTTCCTGCGTAATAAGGAAGCAACGGATAAGGTCCATGCTTGATCACTGACATTTCCTCAATGGTCGTGATCATTGGACAATCTTTAGCTGAAAATGAAATACCAAAATCTCCAAGTAAATAAAGAGCATCAACAATCCCGTCAAAATCATGTTGAACCGTTACTTCAATTCGAATCGTATTTTGTCCTTTCTGTAACATGGAGGTAATATTTGCCAGTTGATTACGGTGATCATACACAAAATGATCCTTAAAATGTGTCACAGCTTGATCATTAATCCATATTTGATACTCCCCGGAGATTGCTTCTTTATCCATTAACAGAGAACAGCTACTAGGAAGGGCTTCAACTTCAAATACATTTTCATACGTACAAGCAACCGGATACTGAACAGCCATTTTCATTGGCGTTCCAAACACTTGATGAAAGGATAATGGCAGCCTTTGCTGTTCTGCTAGATCTGCACATTGGTAGATGAATGTTTTTACTTGAACATTTGATCCAGATAAATTCGTTGGTTCATCTGATCCCTTTCCTTCATTTACTCTTAAAAGAAAGGTATCAAACCGTAGCGCATTGTCCTGCAAAGGCTTCATGTGCCAGGCATTATTTGCTGCCACCTCCCACAAGAAGGGCTCTGACTCAGGACGTGCTGTTTCCTTTATTGTTTCTTTATTTGGAATGATTTGAATTAAGTGGGATTGATATGGGTGAAAAAGTAAATCAAGCTTCCATCTATTCCCCACTTGTTCGGCATTCAGCAAATCGATACTGCCTGTTTCCAAATTCAATCTTTGAAATGTACAATCGTGTCCTTTTCCATCGTTTACTTGATTAAAATATAATGCCGCTTGATGTTCTTCAGCCTCCTGATTGCTAATAAAGACAATAAATGAATCATCCTGCATAATTCGTTTCTCCACAAGGAAGCTTTTGCTCTCCCCTGTAGGCTTAAATTGAATCTCTTTTGAAAGATGATTTTCTAGTAAAAAAAGTAGCATGCGATAATCTTCGTTTTCCTTTTTAGGTATAAAATAGGCATTCGTTTTACCTTTCACAGGTTGTTCGATAAGACTGGATTGGTATTTTTCTGAAAAATAATGAATCTCTGAATCTTTATCCAAGCCAAACACATTCATCATGTCTTCCACAAGATATTCGTCATTAATTTGTTCAAATGGAAGCAATCCATTTGAAATGACGACTCCACCCTGTTCAAGAAATACTTTTATTTTCCCCCAAGCTTTTATTTCTAAATTGGAGATTGGCGGAAGAATAAGGATAGAGTAGCTAGCATTCCCAATCCTGATTTCTCCATCTGTAATTTGTGCTTCAGCAAGTAATTCAGGGTCCAAATGATCATAATCGTTATGTGTTAATGTTAATTCACGGGAAATTCTTGACCAATCCTGTTTCAATTTAATTAATTTATCTTCTTCCTTCTTATTTTCTCCACCGTAGGAAAAGCTATGAAATGGGTTTCCCATCTGTGTCCATAAACTAGTCGTAGGATCAAGAACAGCAATCTTACGCAGCGGGACGCCGCAACTCATAACATAACCAAGTCGGCCAGCATAATCTCCTAGTAAACGAAAATGTTCCCAGTATGGGTTTTGAAGAAATTGTGAAGGTGGGGCATCGTGTTTTTTTAATCCATCTAATGTATAAAAAAATGCGTGAAAATTATAGAAGTTGATGCCAAACGCTCCTAACCGGTCCAACATCCATTTCGCATCCTGCAGAGTCATCGACCAACCAATACTATGAAAACATTCAATCAACGCTCGTTCTCTGCCAAGTTGATTGCTAAGTGAACTGATTAACTTCGGATTTGCCCGAAAGCTCATTCCATATTGCTCTAGAATCCACTCTAATGATCGACCAAGCTTTTCATGTGCACTATCTCCACCTGGAATATGACTATAAAGCTGTGTCGTCATACGAACTGATGGGACCTCGGCTACATATTTCAAGCCATATTCTTCACACCAATCATGTATTTTCTTATGATATGTTTTTCTTAATAGAAGATGAATTGATTGAAAATAATCATAGCGAACTTTTGCCGCCCCGCTTGCTTGATCATCAATTAGTGCATGTAAATAATCTTTTATATCATATCCATTTGTTTCTTTGAAAAAATCAGGAAGCTGAGAGGTCCAAGGAATTTTCCCTAATAATCCCGTTTCATCTGAAAACATCCCTTTGACTGTTTGGCCAAATTCTTCACTCAAGTATCGTGCATATCGATTATGGGTTAAATCAATAAATGTTTTAATTGCTTCTTCATGACAGGGATCAACAAATGTTCCATAATATTTAAAATCACTTAACTCTTCTTCTAGGAAACAATGAATCTCCCATTTTCCTTCGGGAGCCTGCCAGTTTAATCTTTTTCGTGTCGAGTAGGTAAAATAGCGCTTTTGATTGTATGCTGTTAGCCCCGTCTTTTGAAATACCGGTTCAGCCTGATAATTTCCAATATAGTCTGTTACTTCTAATGCCTGATCCCAACCTTTAGTTCCTGTCGATGGATCGATTGGTACCGCTTTTGCCGATAGTACTCGTCCCCATGGCAAATCGAGACTGCAGGATTGTCCCCCATCTATCGAAACAGTCTTGTGATTGATTTTATAATGTTTTGCATCTGGATGCTCTAATGTGACTTCTCCCCCTGCAATCCCACTTGGATACGGGTATTCATCATATAACCACACATCGAGCTGATACTTTTTAGCTGTTTCGACTGCAAACTTAACCTTGCGAAACCAATCGTCTGATAAATAGGGAATCGTTAAACCTTGTCTTGGACAGATGAAAAATCCACCCACACCTTTATCGGCCATTTCGAAAATCTGTTGATTGATTTCATTCTCTTCCATCTCCCCGTTCCAAAACCAAAATGGCTGGACACGGTAGGATGATTCCGGATTAAGAAAATCATTTTTATTAAACACTAAGCCACTAGACCTCGTTTTCACTTTTGACATCCTCCTTTTCATTGGTTTATATAAAGAGTCGCTCCTTTTTCCATTTTCAGATAATAATAGGTTTCCCCTAATGCTGATTGTGTTAGTTTAACTCCATCTCCTGTTAGTGAACAGTTTGCTGCAAACGCAGGAAGCTTCAAAGTGATTTCTGTCTCTCTTTCAGCAACAACTTCTCCACATAATGTTTGCAATTCTACATTCCATGAAACGGAAACCCTCCCTGTCATAAAACGAAAATTCTTTACTTTCCCTTTTTGCCACTTTGAAGGTAGAGCCGGTAAAAGTTTGATTATTTTAGGAGAAACAAACAGAAGCATTTCTTGGACTGCATTAATAATGCCCATACTAGCATCTAATTGGATGGGAGCTGTCTCAATTTCCATGCTCAACCCCATGTTTCTCCAATCATTGTGAACGGTGAAAAAGTTATTTAAGAGACATGAACGTGAGAGGATATCTAAGCATTCTAAAGCTTTGTCACCATCGTTCATTCTCGCCCATATACTCGACATATGTGCCAGAGACCAACCTGTTTGAGCACCTAATATTCGCTTTGAAACAGCCATTCTAAATGCTTCAAACAGTTCCTTATCTTGTTCTTCGTTAATTTCTCTACCTGGAAAAACAGGATAGATATGAGAAATATGACGATGGTTGTATCGATCATCAAAGGCAGGGTGTAACCATTCCCGAATGGCACCATCTTGATTGACTTCATACTGTGGGATACGTGTAAGCATTGCCTTCCAATTTTCAATTTCATCTAAATAAATGGATGCCTCGTTTGCTCCTTCAATTAAATGCTGTAACACTTCTTTCATTATGGCAAAATCCATTGTTGCGTTGATTGTCGTTGGCATAGGATGAGCAAGGTGCTTCCCGTCCTTCGGCATAAAATTCTCTGGAGTATTTTCTGGTGAAACGGAAGGTAGATACTGATAAATTCCATCCTCATTCATGACAAGAAAATCCTCATAAAATAGAACTACTTCCTTCATAAATGGAAGCACCTTCTCGAGTAAAAGCCTCTTATCACCGGTGTATAGGTAATAATCATAATAATGTTGTGCCAACCACCCAGCTGCTCCTGTCCAATTCATAATGACCGGGACGATTTGATTCGGTACACCAATTCCTGGAGTTGTACCCGCTGGGATATATATGCCGCGACAGCCATATAGCTTTCTAGCATTCTCTCGAAAATCATCCATCATTTCCTCATAATAGTTGAATAAAGCTGGCACAAATTCGGATAATCCCCCTACTGCTGCATGCCAATACATCATTTGAATGTTCTCATTTGCCATCCGATGACACCACATGAGATGATAATCTCCCCCCCATAGACCATACATCCCAAACGGCTGCCCGTCAGGTCTAGTTCCAGAGATAAAAAGATACCTTCCATAATTCCACAATTTCTCTATTAATTGAATAGGAGCTTCTCCTTCATAAGCATCTAGAAGGAGTTCTTCATTTGATTGATCATCTTTCACATCACTCAATTGTAAAGAAGCTGTTTGAAAGAGTTGTGAATGTATGGGAATGTGTGTTTTGAGCAAGTCTTGATAATCACCATGAATGTTTAATAGCTCTTGTTGAAGCCGCGACCATTCTTTTACATGGTCTCCTTTAATAAAAACCTTCATCATAATTTGGATATGTTCAGCATGATCACAGCGGAGAATATCATTTTCAATGATTATCTTTCCACCAGTAGGAATTATTCGTAATACTGCCCCATATTCAGTGTTATCATCATTTTTTGCTGCAAAAAAGATAAAATGATCCTCTACTTTGAGCTGAATTGTAGCTTCTAATTCTTTTACTCGCAGTTCCATGCTGCTACTATCTGTCTTATGCAGGCCAAGCTGAAGCTCTGCCGTTAGTGATTGACCTGTTGATTTTATTTCATATACAACCACATTATCAGCTCGTGAAACAAATAAATTTCGCTCAAATTGCTCTTCCCCTTCTTTCCACCTTACTAATACCTCTCCAGTTTCCATATCAACTTCTCTACGATACTGTCTAAACCCCGCTGTTTGCTGCATCTTAATTGTTAATTCAACAAGAGGTAAAAACGAGGCTAACCGAGTGCGATATCCGTTTTCTTTTAATGTATTTGTTAAATGCCAGTTTGCTTCATTGTATTTTTCTTTCTCCATTAGTTCACGTGTTTCGTTTAGCGTGTAACTAACATCAGGAAGTGTATCTTTTTTTCCCATATGCCATAGCCCTTCATGGTTGATTAATATCTTTTCCATACTCACACCACCTGAAACAGAAGCACCTACTTTGCCGTTTCCAGAGGGAAGACCCTCCCTCCACATATTCCTCCACCATGCAGCAGGATATTTCAAAGAAATGCGATTGGTGGATTGGTTCTTAACAGACATGATCTATAACCTCCCATTCTATTTTTTGTTGTAATAAAAGATCACTTGTTAAAGACAAGTGATCTCGATAATTCTATTGATCTTTAGTTCTTTTTCTAAACTTTCAATGATTCAACATTTTGGATTTCAGCTAACTTCTCCATTTCCATACTTGCTAGTAAAAATGGAGCTACTCCCATAAGATCATCACTAACGATTTGCTCACTCATATAATATTCATAGGAGCCATCTCGATACTTAGCCCCGCCAAGACCAGCACCTTTACATATACTATGGAGGTGAACACCCTCTTCATCTTCAGTAACAAAGTGTTGATGAATACCCTCATACGAACGGTTAACTACTTCCTGATCAATACCCGACAAATACCCCAGTCGGATTCCCTTTGCCAATGCATATGTCAGCATACAGGAGCCAGATGCTTCTAGATAATTGGACTTTCTACCGTTTTGATCCATTAGCTGATACCAAAGGCCGCTCTCTTGGTCTTGGACATTCTTGATCGCATGAGCCATTCGCTCAAAAATGCCCATGATTTGTCCACGCTTTGGATGATTGACTGGAAAGTGCTCGAGTGAATCCACAATGGCCATCGAATACCATCCCATAGCACGTCCCCAGATGTGGAAGGATCGTCCCGTTTCTTTATCACACCAACGTTGTTCCTTACTTTCATCCCATGCATGATGTAATAGACCTGTTTGCGGATTGCGGGTCTTTGACTCAATCATCAAGATTTGTCGTGCTGCCTCATCAAAGCATTCCGGAGCATGAAAGGTTTTTGCATATTGTGCTAAAAATGGAGATGACATATAAACCCCATCAAGCCACATTTGAAAAGGATAGATTTTTTTATGCCAAAAGCCTCCTTCACTCGTTCTTGGTTGCCCTTCAAGCTGTGTGACTAATTGTTGGATTACTTTCTCATACCTTTCCTCTCCCGTACGATCCCACAGTGAGTATAGGTTCTTTCCTTTATTAATATGATCCAAATTATATTCCTCGATCGAATAGCCTCTAATCGTTCCATTTTCTTGAATATATAGGTCCATATGTTTCCTCATGACGTGATGATATTTTTCAATGCCGCTCCATTCAGAGAGCCAGTCAAATGCCTTTAGTGTCATGCCCGCTACATATCCCCAGTGATTGGCCATTTTTGGATGGTATCCATTTTCACATTTCGATAGAATGGTATCTGCAATTTTTATTGACCATTGATTTGAATTCATGCTTCACTCTCCTCTACTACTCTATTCTTTACAACACGGGATGTAATCCTTCCCATTTCACTGACCAACTGCCATCCTGCGGAAAACCTGGACATTGATGATCAGAGCCGTCCTTCCATCCACAAACCATCATCGCAACGGCGGTTAACAACCCTCCATTACCTGGCAAGTAGGCGGTCAAACCAGGTCTTTGATAATTGTGGCCGTTTACTAGATAGGTATTTTTCGTTGCTTTCATCAATAAAAAGTCTACGGCAAGATCTCTTTCCCCCAATCTTGCAGCTGTCATGGCACACATAGGAAAATCCCAGCCCCATGCAGATTCCCAATCCCAAACTTCTTTAACTTTATATAACGTATTTCTCATAATCTCCCAATCAACTAAAGTTCCGGGTAATATACCTAAGGCTCCAAGCATAGAGGGATGATCATGATTTTTCTCAGTGAATGTATTAACACACTTCTCATGTGCCAGATAAACACCTTCTTCATGGTGTGGCTTTGCCAAGGAGACAGCTACCTTTGACCACATAGGGTTCTCCGGTACATGTAATCGTTTTGCCCATTTAATGGCGATTTCCAATCCATGCTTCCAATATTCAAGCTCATATGGCGGGTTTATGCTTTCATGAATATAGTGGCATTCCTGAGCAGGTATGAGTGGCGGCCCGAGAACATAAGCTTCTTTGTCCTCATCCCAATGTGCATACGATACCATAAAGTCCGCAGCCTCAAACACAATCGATTGAAGGCGCTTGAGAAATTCGTCAGATGGCTGGACTTGATAACACATTTCTGCTAATGCCATTGGGTGGGGCTGCTGCCAAATTAATCCCGGTGCTACCGGAGAAGGACTTTGCTTGCCATCAATTCCTACCATCTTAGGCCACCTGGCACCATCATATCCCTGTGATTCTGCTAGCTCCTTTGCCTGAGGCAAGATGGTTTGATACCATTCAAGACTATTTTCTAAGAACTCCTTCCGTCCCCATATCGGAAAATGTGCCCCATGCCACCAGTGCATCTCCAAATGGAATTTTCCAAACCAGCTATTATACATATAGCCAGTTTCTTGCGGAGGCAACGTGCCACCACTATGAATCGCAGTCAAATATTGGGACAGAACCACTCTTCGCTCCAGCTCCATTGCACGCGGGTCCGTACTTTCGGAAAAATCAAGAGCTGCTCCCGTCTGCCAAAAAGCTTCCCAGAAAGAACCGCTTGCTTCAATCACCTCTTTTGGCTTTGCAGCAGCAGGCTTATTCGGGGCAAAAGAAACGGAAAATTCTAAATGATCGGAGCTTCCGTCACCCATTAAGGTGTATTCATGTACGCCTGTTTGTTCGACTGAACCATTGCTCCAGTCCCATCTTACGTAATATTGATCCTGATCCATCTTTCGTGTCAGTAAACCTGCTTTGTCTGAAAGAGATTGATAGTCTGTTTGGTGTCTATGATCATTTTCCCAATCTGGATGTGTCGCTTTTGCCCAACTATTATGAGTAATATCTGGCGCTGGAAATTGTGTAAACACTTGAAGACGCTTCTCTTCCAGCAATGGAGATGATACTTGAACTGCTACTACATCATCATCTGAATGACAAGCCGTCCTGACCTTGACAGAGACACCGTCTACCATAAATTCACTTTCAACAGTCCCAGTCCATAGATCAAGCTTTTGATAAATGTCTGTAATCTCATCGGCTCGAATCACATGATTATTTCTTGAAAAAAAACGGAACGATACTCTCCCTAATTGTAATCTATGAGGATTTTGACGTAACCAGTGGTAAGCTTCATCCTTTCCTTCAGCTTTCATCGGATAATTAACCTGTCGTCCATACGTATCATATTTTTGAAAAACAATATCCTTTTCCGTATAGAGATTATGACCGCCCGTATAATGCCATCCCCAATTTGATTGCGTCCCAAGCGGGGTCTCATATACTTCTGGAAAGGTCTGTAACCCGGTAAAATCACAGCTAAATCCGAACTCTCTGTTTCCTATAGATAATGGTGATAACGGCTCTATTTTCTTAACTATCGGATGATGACGATCAACAATTTGTTTTCTATTTAACATGCTCTCTCCCCTACATTTAAATTACTTCTTTTTTCGCTTTTAAAATCTCCCTGTATTTACCTGGTGTAATATTGTTGCATTTTCGAAAAGCTCGAATAAAACTGTTCTCATGCTGGTATCCAACCTTAATGGCAATATCAGAAACTTTTTCATCTGTATTCACCAATAGTTCTGCAGCACGCTTCATTCTTAAATCGGTAAAATAACCGTATATCGTTTCATTCATTTCTTTCTTAAAAATAGAACTTGCCAAGCTGACACTGATGCCAATGGAATCAACAATTTCCGTTATACCGATGGGTTCATCTATATGAGCATTCATATACTCAATCATTTTCTCAATTAACAGATATTCTTTACTTGTTGCCAGTACCTGATTTTCCTGTATTAACCCATTGGCTTGTTCAGTAAGAAATCCTGCAATATCATCAAGATGGATTGTGTGCAGCTGAAGAAAGAAATCTCTTCCTTTCCTTATTTCCTTATCCTCATCTTGTCCAAATCGAAGAGATTGCTCACCTATCTTCTTGACGATGGATAGTGTTCTTTCCGGCTTTAAACGACTTTCTCTAATCTCATCTATTATCTGATTTATTAGGCAGCTTGTACGTACACTGTCTCCTGTTTCAATCGCTTCTGTTAATTGATTTAGAACTTTACCATTAATCGATGTTTTTCGAGTATCCTGTTGCGTAAATTCGTCAAATTTCAATAAACTTCCATATCCGGAATACAGCCTGTTCCCAAGAGCTGTTTCTGCTTCATGGATAGCCTCTAACAGTCTGCCAAAATCAGATTTCTGACTGCTGATTCCGATGGATATACTGAACTCTAGTAATTTTTGAACAGCAGAAAGCGCTTCCCCTAATTTGTTGTCTAACAGTTTTTCATCTGAACTCGGGTGAAGAACAATCATTAACTTATCCTTCCCTAGATCAATGCACTCGCTATGTGAATATAATGCTAAGGTTTCAGTAAGTATATTAACTAACGCAAATTTTAATAGAGAGTGATCAGAGTTTGGGTATCGACAGGACCATTTATAAAAATGATCAATAGAAATGATAGCCGCCTTTAACGGTATATTAAATGACTCTTGGAAATATCCCTGACATTTTTCTCTAATCTCTCTCGGATTTGTTATATTTTTATGATAGATATCGCTTAAAAACTTAGCGGATGCCTCAGCTCGAACCTTATGTATCATATTTGACAATTGAGCATGATCATTTAATAGTTCTCCTGCCAGCATTTCCAGGTGAAGCAAATCATGAAAGTCGATATCTCTTTGCCCTATATTAAACAGTGCTTTAATTCTCCGAATTGGTCTAAAGGCAATAGAATTAATATAAAATATCGCAACACCGCCTAATAACAAAGCGATGATAGAGAC
Source organism: Neobacillus niacini (assembly GCF_019749295.1). GTDB lineage: Bacteria > Bacillota > Bacilli > Bacillales > Cytobacillaceae > Neobacillus > Neobacillus niacini_D. The sequence continues at coordinate 57,678 of NZ_JACWFG010000011.1, read as the reverse complement.
TGAAAGAACAACCTGACCGACTTTCTTTGATTTGGCTAGTAAACTATCTTGAGGAACGAGAGAAACATATTTCCAGCCAGTTAGTGAAGAAGTATTATGACTGACGAGAAACTGCTGGCCTTTATAGGTGATATCTCCCAAATGTTTTTCATTTAATTCCGCTACGGCACTTACAACCGCTTTCGTATCAAGCTTAGGACTAGATGGAGAAGAAGTAGAATAAATCAGTTCATTATTTTGATTAATAATAAAGCGGGCGGTGCTTAAATTTTCAATATTCGGTGAATTAATCGGTTCAAACAAGTCTGGGTATCCAAGATTTATTGCAACGATTCCTTTGAACTCACCTTGGATCATGATTTTTCTAAAAAGTGTTACTCCTGAACGATCGTATTTTGTACCATCAAAAACAGTTCTCTTTTTGACAATCATCATTTCATCACCGAACTCATCAGCTACATCCACCCATTTTGAATCGAAAAATGTGGACTTACGGGAACTAAAACCTTGTGGCACCGATACAAAACTACCATGTTCGATATCATAGATGTAAATACTATTGATGTAGGATGAACTATTGGTAAGAGTAGATAATAGCTGGTAAATTTCAGTAATATTACTATAGGAATTCTGTATATCGCTCTTCAAAAACTTATAAACATTTGTGTTTAATGCAACCTCAATCGCAATGTTATCGCTTTCACTAATGTGTTTATCAATAAAGTCAATACTAACCTGAAGCATTTGCTGCTGAGGTTCGTTTAACTCCTCCTGCAGCACTGACTTGGACGTTTCATAGGATGTGATGCTCACGATAAGAATAATAAAGAAAACAGCAATCGTTAAAAACAAAATCAGCCTTGTCTCGGTTTTATGAAATGAATATTTCAGCCATTTTTGGAAAGATTGGACCATTTCGTTTCAACCTCCTTTATCGGCATTATACTACATATTCATTTACAGTTGGGGAAGGTTTATCCTATATTTACATTTCCAACCAGTTTTACTTGACTTTTAAGCATTCTCATTGTTTCGGTCCCTGCCAATAGAACAATACCGATTCCATGTGTATCATTCAATTTCCATGGAAGCTCATGCTTATAATAGAAATTGCTAAACGAATAACTTGATCCTTGACATACACCATATACATTCCCTTGTTTATCAATAGTCCTTTCGGTTAACCCCTTCCACCCTGACAGGATAGCCTGTATATAGGGTTCTTTGTCATCTATCCAACCGAACCGAACTCCATTCGCAAAAGCATAGATAAACATGGACGTACAGGAGGATTCTTCATAAGACTCAGGATCCGTTAATACTTGGTGCCAAAGTCCATGGCTTCCTTGAACCTTCAAACATCCTTCAGCAAATTGGCGATAAAATGCCAAAATTTCTTGGTAATGCTCATGATGTTCAGGGAGTACTTTCAATAATTCCGTTAATGAAAATAATACCCACCCATTTCCTCGGCCCCATGTTGTTAAAGTAGGTTTCTTTTCTTTCACATGATACACATGTGACATAAGTTGGTTTTCTTCTATATAAAGATAGTTCTTGTAGAGCAAAAGCTGTCTAGCTGCCTCATCTACATAGCTGCCATCTTTAGTGAGTTCAGCATACCGCAACAAAAACGGAACACTCATGTACATATCATCACACCACATTGTATTGTCCATCTTTCGAGAGACACCAATCTGACGATATAACGCTCCATCTTCTAAGCGGCTCTGCTGATTCATGATATAATCAGCTATTGTCTCTGCGATTTTCCCGGCACCCTTTAAAGGACGTTGTTTATTTGCTAGGAGCATCACAGCACCAAAGGAACCACAATCATCAAGACTATCAATATCAGAAAGTTGATTGTTTACACCAGCTGCACCATATTGTTTTTGATCCCATTTGGAGTATTCATATCTCGATGTGGCAAATTCAATATGATTTAATACGTAATCAATCACTTCAGGCTTAGAGAATTCTTTTGCTACTTCCAATAAACCATAGAGCGTAACACCTAAAGGATAATTCCATTTACCAAATAGCGGGTTTTCAAGAAAAGCTCTCACATTGTCTCCGTTATCCGAGCACCAAAATAAGCTTTCACGATCTTTATTGATGGCTACGGTGTCCATTGACATATAGTCAGAAATCTTTATCGTTTCATCTTTTGAAAATGGCCCTAAATAAAGCCATGGACTTGAGGTCCCTTTTACATCATGTGGTAACTGGAATTCAGCATGATCAGAGATAAGCTTTAACGTAAAACCCCAATTATGGTTTCCACACTCGCTTTCGATAACTACATCATGTAATCCGATCGGTACGGTTACACTTATGTCCATTTCACCTTGCTCTTCATACTGAAATAACTTTTTACCATTAACGAAGAGCTTGAGGGGACCGTATGTTTTCCCTTTAAGGATAAGAGGTTCTAAGGAGCAACATTCTATCTTTGTCCATGCATAAGCGGAATACCCTTTTTTCAACCCATAAATGTTTGCAAGCTGCCCATCATTTTCTGACAATCGTGTTCTTTTTGGAAACCAATTACAGCTTGTTGAGAATTCCCTGCATGATAAGGATGGGATTACATCCAGCGTTTCCTCCATTGGCAGGGTATAGATCCAACCTTCCTCCCCATCTCGATCAAGAGAAGGGGAGAAAAAATGGTAAGGGTAATTTTTACGGTTCCCTGTACCAAAAACCGCTCCACATCCATGTAATCCTTTTTCAATTTCAAGAACAAAATGATTCCAGCCCTTAACTAAATCTAATGAAAGTCTAATATCGCTTGATTCCTCTTCATGTGTAGACCCAAATCTTTTGACACCATTATGGTACAAGCGAACAGGCCCTAAGCATGTGAGAAGAAAAGGAAAGGTATGATCCTCTTCTGCCCACAGCTTCGCCCAAGCATACACTTTTTGTCCAGGCTGAATTTCTGGGTACATCTCTAATACAGGAAACAAATATCGATGATGTTGATCCTTCTTAATTGCATTCTTTCTTGTTACCCGATATTCAGGGGGTCTGGAAGGATTTGTTCCAATATAGCGCTGAGCGACTGTCAAAAGAATATCTTCAATATTATGCGAATGTGACATGCTTATTTCTTTGGAGAAATAATTAAACTGTTTCAAAATAATTCTTCGCCTCCACTTGAAGCGTACTCTTTTTGGTTAAGGACTTCGTCAATCGTAATGGGGCGATGTTCTTTCACTGATTTCCAGACAGCTTCACCTGTTGCTACAGAATAGGCCCCATCAATGGCACCAGACAATATTTTGTACGGTCTGCGATGGTTTTCTCCTAAAAAGAGATCTTCTAGGAGCAGAGGATCTCCTCCTCCATGACCTCCTTCACGATGGACAACATGAATGGTTTCCTTAGAACCGAATAAAGGGAAATAATCAATCGTTTGTATTGGTGTAGGAAAAGGAATCCGACCTCTTGCATGGTACTCAACTGTTTCCAACCTGCCTTTTGTTCCGTTGATTGCAAGACGGTACCCTTCATATGGAAGGGAGAAGTTAACCGAGTAACTAAGTAGTGCGCCTCCATTGTATTTGACCGTTGCTGAATAGGTGTCCTCGATATTGATTTCTGAATCATATATACATTGATCCGGCCGATAATCGGTATAAGAGTATTTATTCCCTTCAGCTTCTAGTGAACCAAGGTGATCATCCGGTACTTGAAGCTGTTCCTTCCTTGAGTTCCATCGTGAGTAATAGGCACAGTCCTCTGTATAGTTGCATGTTTCGCAATGTCTGCCGTCCTCTTTTTTAGGATTTAATTCACCATTTTGCCCATAATAGTTAAGCGCTCCATATGCAAAAACTTCAACAGGTTTTTGATCAATCCACCAATTAACCAAATCAAAATGGTGTGTGCTCTTATGAATCGATAATCCGCCAGAGAGTTCTCTTAATCTGTTCCACCTTTTGAAATAACTTGATCCATGATGTGTATCAATATACCAATTCAAATCAATTGAAGTTACTCTACCAATCTTCCCATCCTTAATGATTTCTTTGATTTTGGTATGTATAGGTGAATATCTGTAATTAAAGGTGACCGTAACCTTCCCCATGCTTGCTCGTTCAGCATCTAACACTCTTCTACAATCTTCGCCTGTTGTAACCATTGGCTTTTCTGTAATAACATCTAAGTTTCGTTCTAAGGCGGCGATGATATACTTTGCATGGCTATCATCACGTCCAGCAACAATAATTACATCTGGTTTCGTTTCATCAACCATACGATCAAAATCTGTTTCTCCATATGTTTTTACAGAAGAATATTCTGGAAATCTCGTTTGAAATAATTCAAACCGTTTCGTGTCACGATCTAATAACCCGACAATTTCACAAGTTTGAGAAAAGGTAGTCGTAATCGGCTTAACAAACATACCTAAGGCTCTCCCGCTTACACCGCAAATCGCATATCGTTTCATCCATTTCAACCCTTTCAAGAAATTACCGTTTTCATACTATTTAAACAAGTGTTGCTCAAAAGTCACTTTTTTGAGCAACACTTCTGTAAAACTTATTAACTTGTTATTACTTGTTTACTTCCTCATACCATTCTTGTACTCTCTTAGTAACTTCTTCCCCGCCTGATTTGTTCCATCGATCTACAAATTCATCGAACTTTTCGATCGGCCATTCACCAATTACGATTTTTGTTAAATATTCTTGGAATAATTTATGGGATTGAATATCCGGGAATCCTTCGTAAACGGTAGATGGTAAGCCATCTCCAGCAATTCTCCGCGCATCCGCAGTACTCACCTCAAAGATATCTTTTACCATTTGTTTTTGATATTCTTCCATTCCTTGTTCAATACGAATATCCATGTCCTCTTGCGTGATTAGATTTTTCATCCCTAATGCGATAGGTGTTTCATCAGTTGGAGGAAGCAATACCTTTTTGCCATTCTCTACTTTATGTTGTGCTCCCTCCATTCCAAACATGTTAAATTCATCATTTGCTGGATCATAGAAGAAGTCTAATAGTTTTAAAGCAGCTTCAGCTTTATCCTCAGATGCAGCTGGTATCACCCATTCTGGGTCTCCAATTCCTTTTTGAGTGATATACCCATCAAACCCGTCAGCTTTTGGAAGCGGCATTCCCGCAACATAGGCATTTGGCGCACCCTCAAGCATTGCATTGTGGCGATCACGTAAGTTTGCAGGCAAATGATACCAGCTTCCTACCAAGTTCGTATTAATCTTCGCTGTCCAAACTTCTCCTTTATTTAAGAATGTTTCATTGTCTAATAGTTTTTCTTCATATAATTCACGAATAAATGAAATCGCTGCTTTCATATTTTTTGAGGTACCTGCATATTCAATTTCACCTTCATATATATCCCATTCAGGAACACCTTCCCACATGGCAACACCATAAATGGCAAAGAGGTGATCCATCCATTTTCCAAATTCCCTTCCTGTTGTAGGTAATTCATCTTGCTTTCCATTTCCATTTGGATCTTTATCACGAAATGCGATTAATAGCTCTTTATATTCTTCTACTGTTTTCGGCATTTCCATCCCGACTGCATCAAGCCAATCTTGACGAATTAATGATGCGCGTTCTGTAACAAGATTGACCTTTGGCACATAATAGATTTTCCCATCAGGAGTCGCCGAACGCACGACATCCCATGCTTCCTGCGGAATTCTCTCCCATACATGTGGTGCATACTTTGGAAGAAGGTCATCCAAGGGCAGTGCTGCCCCTTGACTAATTAAGGTTTGTTCAAAACCGCCTATCGGACGGAAAATATCAGGATAATCCTCTGAGGCAAACATCAAGTTTAAGTTTTCAACTGGATCAGAGCCGGCAGGAGTGGAAATCAATTCGTATTGAACACCGGTTTCCTCCAATACCTTTTGAACATGTGGATCATCAGGACCCGGAAGTGTTCCTTTTGTTAAATGACTCTTATAAACTCTTACTTTCGTAACTTCTTCTGATGAAGAATCGTCAGGAGACGAGCCATCTACTTCCTTCTTACTGGTACAGCCGGCAAGCGTCCCAAGGACAAGCATCAGTGCAAATAGCATAACTAATAATGACTTTTTCTTACTCTTAACCATTCCATATCCCCCTTTATTTTAAAAAAACATTTTATATATGATAAAACCTATAGACGGTTATATCTTCTTATTCCTTAAGTGATCCTAAGACAGCGCCTTTTACAAAGTACTTCTGTAAAAATGGATATACTAATACGATTGGCACTGTCGCAAAAATAATTGTAGCCGCTTTTAAAGTTATCGTATTAAAATCGTAGTCACCCATTACCAAGTTAACATCGGCAAGAGCTTCTGGAGATTCAAAAAAGCCACGTAATCTCATCTGTAAAGGCCATAATGTTTGGTCACGCAGGAAAAGCACGGCCGCTTGAAACGAATTCCAGTAACCCACAGCATAGAACAATCCGATTGTTGCGAGTACAGGCTTTGAAAGCGGCAAATAGATTTGAAACAATAATCGAAAATCATTACATCCATCGATTCTTGCTGCGTCATCAATATCACTTGGTATTCCCATAAAGAATGTTCTTAAGATGATCATATTAAAGGTGCTAATTAGTCCAGGAATTATAAGCGCCCATATTGAATCCATCAACCCAAGCTCTCTAACGGTTAGGAAATACGGAATCATTGGCGCATTAAAAATCATCGTAACCACAATCGCAATCATTATGGGCTTTTTTAAGAGAAATTCTTTTCTAGACAAAGGAAATGCTGTTAGAACGGTAAATAACATACTTAATAATGTCCCAACAACGGTGATAAAAATGGTGACTCCGAATGATCTCCAAAGCACTTCATTCTGAAGAAGATGTTTCCATGTACCTAATGTAAATTCCACTGGAAACAGAAATACCTTTTTTGATTCAGCTGGGATTGGAGAACTAAATGAAACGGCCAGCAATTGAAGCAGAGGCAGAATCATCGTCGCTGCAACAACAGTAAGGAACGTATAATTAAAGATTTGAAAGCATTTTTCTCCCCATGATTTTTTCATTACCATAACCCCTGTTCTGATTTTCTTGCAAGCCTATTAAAAATATAAAGCAAGATAAAACCTACAATCGATTGGAATAAACCAATTGCTGTTGTCACACTAAATTGTCCTTGCAGCACCCCTGCTCGATAAACATAGGTTTCAATGATATCCCCTACTGAATAAGTCATCGGAGTCAATAGGTTAAAGATTTGATCAAAGCCAAGCTCTAAGAAATTACCGATATTTAATAAAAACAAAACTAAGATTGTCGGGAATAACAATGGCAGTGTAATATATCTGATTTGTTTCCAACGATTAGCTCCATCAATAACAGCCGCTTCATATAAACTCGGATTAATGGCCGTTATCGCAGCTAAATAGATAATAGTCCCCCAGCCAACACCTTTCCATATGCCTGAGATGACGACAATTGTACGGAAATAATTCTCTTCCTGAATAAATAAAATAGGTTCTGCTCCGAAAATCCCACGAATAGAATTGACAATCCCCCCTGTTGCCAATAATTCAAACACGATTCCTCCAACCACTACCCATGATAAAAAATGGGGAAGATAAAACAAGGTCTGGACGGTCCTTTTAAAAAACATTAGCCGTATTTCATTAAATAACAAGGCTAAAATAATGGGAGCTGGGAATCCAAAAATAAGTTGATAAAAAGCAATCATGGCTGTATTCCTTAACACATGATAAAAGTCTTGATAGGAAAAGATAAATTTGAAGTTTTCGAACCAAACCCATGGACTGTTTAAAATACCTTTAAAAATCTGATAATCTTGGAATGCGATAACGCTTCCAAATAGTGGAATGTACTTAAAGATGATGTAAAATGCAACCCCTGGAAGAATCATGATATAGAGCATCCAGTATTTTCTTATATTTTCTAAATAGATGCTTAAAAGACTCTTCTTCTTAATAATTACATCGGCATTCATTTGCAGTTCTGACTTATTCTGCAGTTTAATTGAAGAATGATCCATTTACTACCCCCCTCTATTATTTTTCGAATATTCGCAACTTGATTATATCCATCAAAATGACTATCAAACAATCATCTATTTTTGCACGTTATACACAAATTGTGGATGAAAGAACCATTTTTTCAGGATAACCCTAGCTCCAGTAGGTTTAAAAATTAAATTGGTTTATCAAATTTTTAAAGCGTTTACAATGTTGATATAAAGGGTTTTGCACAAATTGTTTGTAGTATGTAAGATATGTTTGTTCATATTTTTTTGCTCGTCTGCTAGAGAAAGGTTCATAATCAAGATGAATATAAGCAGTCGTCCGAAAAGTGGCCTGCTTATTTCGGACGACTTTTTCAAACTAGCAATCTATTTTGTTCTAAACGAAATTCTACTAAATCAACTATTCAATTTTCCTATAAATAATTGTGCGTAATAAGAAAGGAGCCATTTTGCTTCAGATGAGATTGGATGCTGATCTGTTTTTGGATGAAGTTGATTCATATATTTTTCCAAGAATGAGATTGCCTTTTCTTTTGATCCTTTGTCTAAGTGATGTTTTACTTGGTTAAGAGTCGTTGATAATTGAGATGCAGCAGGACCTGGCAAATCACCCGTTGTCTGAAATTGCTCCATATAGTTCTCTAATACCGTTATGAATCCAGGCGTAACCTTTACGGTATTTGACTTCACTGATTCTCCACTAGCATTTTCCGCCTTAATATAATAGGTGTACTCAACACCAGGGTCTGCTGTTCGGTCGTAAAACGTATTCACTTTCGCATTACCAACGTATTCTACATTCCCGTTTGCTTCTCTATAAATATTTACTTGGTTTTCGCCTCCATTAGAGGTCCATATCAATCCGACAAAAGATTCTCCCACAAGGCCAACATTCAAGTCAGATGGTGCTTGAGGTACTGGCATTGTAACAGTCAGTTCCTCTGATTGCTTAGTCTCACCCATTTCATTTACTGCAGAAACTCTGTATGTGTAGCCTGTTTTACCTACACTTATACTAGTATCAATATATTGTGGAGTTGTTGTACTATCAATCTTAGTAAAACTACCATCTCCATTAGCTTTTCTGTAAATCGTATAACTTTCAGCTTTATCTACTGAATCCCATTTAATTTCGAAAGCAGTTGTACTAACTTCACCTGCAAAAATACCTGTTGGAACCGCTGGTAAAGTGACAGGCTCTTTAGTTGTCGTTGTGATACTTTCAGATTTCTCTGATTCCCCGCCAATCCCTGTTGTTGTAACTTTGTAATAGTATGCAGTAGAAGGAGTGACGCTTGAATCAATATATTCTGCAGTTGCCGTGCTGCCAATTTTCTTATAGGTGCCATTTTGTTCAACTGACCTGTAGACACTGTAACTAATCGCATTTTCTACCGGTACCCATTCTAAGGAAACGGACAAACTCCTTGCTGCCGGTATACTTAATCCTGTCGGTGCAAGAGGTATAGGCTGTGTTGAATCAAACGTAAACACTTCGATTACTTCGGACTGAGGCGCTTCACCCACAGCATTAAGTGCAGAAACCTTATACTTATAAGTGGCTCCTTTTTCTACTGCTGCATCCTTAAATTCTGCCGTTTTAGAACTTGCTATCACTTTAAAAACGGGATCTACAGATGATGAACGGTAAATAAGATAAGCATCTGCCCCACTTACTGGTGTCCATTTTAATGAAATGGCGGAATCTTCCGTCATTTCACCTGACACTTCGGAAGGACGATCCGTAGGAGGAACATCTTCCTGATTGGTTGGTTTCACAATAACGAAATAATTCATTTTGGATGTACTATTATTCGCTCCCATTACGACAAAGGAACCTGCCGAATAATGTTTTTTATAAAGGTTAAACTCTACCGGTTGATCATCTATGATTTTTTTACCGGTATCCTCGTAGGCGGAAGCTAACCATTCAGGTTTATCGATAATCCTTGCATCATGCGCAACATAAACATCTGCATCAGCTGTTAAATAGAAAGAAACCAAAGCTTCGCTTGTGGAGCTTCTTGAACTTGTCGCTGACCTAATCCATTCCAAGCCATTTAGTTCATCGGGAATGGATGCAAATCGATACGCCTTGCTTCCAGTTAATCGATCGCCCGCTACATAATCTCCAATTTGTAAATCCTTTTCAACTGACCATAATGAAGCATTTTTCGCTCCATTGCTGCTATTATCATTGATGACTACATTCCTAACCCTTTCTCCGTCCATACTCGCAACCGGTTCTGGAGTTGGTTCCGGCTGGGGCTCTACAGGTGGTTCAAAAGCTGGGCCAGACCATGGAGGCGGGGTTGTAGGATAGTCTTGAGGAAATCCAGGTGCAGCCAATTCATTTAAATATTCTTCCAGATTGGTATAGCCATTGTTATTGCTATCACCGTTTCGATCTTCCGGATCTGTAGGATTAAAGCCATTTGCCTGTTCCCATACATCCGGCATGCCATCCCCATCAGTATCGACCGGGGCGGTTCCTCTATCTAAAACAGGAAAACCGCCAACATCATTTTCATTTCCAATGATGACTCCTGTTTGTTTTCTTACATCCCTAATAACCCGCTTGTCCACTGCATCCCGAACCAAAGACGCACCAACATGATCTAATACATGGTTATAGGCAACTTCTGGATCTTGTGTGTGTACAGGCGGATATTCAAACCGTTCCTTAACTACAACACTAGGCTTTTCGGCTTCTACTAGACCTGTTCCGGTGTCAGTCCCATCAAGAATGCTGTTTTTATTACTATCAATAAGGTTGTTTTCGATATATACACTATAGTTCTCATTTCCTCGTACTATTGCATACTCTGGATCAGCAGAGTTTTTCCCTGCTATAAAATAGTTCCCAACAACATTGCCATACCCTTTTGTACCTGATTCTCCTCCAGCTACATACGGGAAACCTCCCCAGTTATAGACAATATTGTTCACAAAATCTATCTGGCCTTTCGTTTTTGGATTTCTGTCATTGTTATGTGCGTAAAGATTATGGTGCATGCTGATCGTATTCATTTCAATCAAACCGCCCATGGAGTGGGTTAGCAGACCTTCGGAGATCATCGACCATTGAACAGTAATATTTTTTGATTTTGGATTGTTATAGTCCTTACTTTTAATCGATAATACTTCATCTGTTCCCCATGAAAAAGAAGAGTGATCTATGATCACATTCTGGCAATCTTCAAAATACATAGAATCATCATTAAAGCTTTGTTTCCCCATGCGAAAGCGCACATATCTAATTACAATATCATTACAATCTACGAAACGAATATTGTTTCCTCTAATGGTCACACCGTCGCCTGATGCTGTCTGACCAGCAATCGTAATATTTGATTTTCCTTTTACTACAATTTGTGGAATGGTAATTTCACCGGAAATATCAAATACAATCGTACGCGGGGTTTCTCCAGAAGTTGTAAGGGCATCATGAAACGTACCAGGTCCCTTAAGTTCATAGCTCGTAACATGGTAAACCTCACCGCCTCTTCCCCCAACTGCCGCATAACCAAAGCCCTCCGCCCCTGGAAATGCAGGAAGCAAAGAATAATCAGCCTTCACTGTTGAAGACGCAAAGGGCAAGAGAGAAAAACATAAAACAACACATAATAAAACGGACAAAAATCTCTTCATTTTCTACCTCCGCTAACATATTTTTTTCTGCTATTGATTCGTATACCCCCTTTTTCAAATCATTTCAATAGCTAAAATTAATTATAGCTACCTATCAAATGCTAGAACAATCATCCATTTTTCCATAACGTGCACAAATTATAGATTGTACTGTATCTGTCGAAATCGTTTATCTCCAGGATAATGGTTTGTAGGCAACTCCTCAGCCAGACCCTATTTGCACAAAATAAAAAGCCATTCCCTCATACCATTAATGTTTGAGGGAATGACTTTTAACTTTATACAATGAAACAATGTTCAAGTTCCATTTTCTCGTCAATCGAAAGCAATTTCTCTGCCAAAGGAAATAGCACTTTTTCTTCTTTTGCGAAATGTTGTGTTAAGGTAGCATAAGCCTGGACAGCGTATACGGTTATCCACTGAGCAGACTGTTCATCAATGTAATCTCCCGCCTGCTCGGCTTCAGTTAGAAAATCCTGCAGATGCCCCTCTGCCTTCTCGTGTTCTTCTTCCATGATTTCGATGGTTCTGTCACCCGCTCCAAGGCGGCGAGATATCATAGGGAACAATCCTTTATCTTCACGTTTGGAATGTGCCTTCAGTTTAATCGTGAAGGCTGATACCTGTTCATGTAATTGTGCAAACAATTGAACAACCTCATGACCAGATTCAGATTCTATCTCTTCCGTGAGGTCATAGAAATGATTCATAGCTTTACGGAGCAACACATGCTCGTCCATTAATTGTTGTAATGGTTTGCTAAATACAACATGAGTATTTTCCATTGCCCACCCCTCCTCTTTTAGACCCAATCTTTCACTGAGATTCTTACCTTCAATCATAAATCAAAAGAGTCAAGGATTTTGTGATGAGCATCACGGATTCAACTGGATCACATATTCGGACTTTTGGTGTCTTGATACAAATTGGTTATCGGTTATCCAAAACCGCCAAGGATAATCCTTTGCTTCCCCAGTGTTTTCAATGCCTATCCTTTTCCCGACTGAGATGCTTTCTGGGTTATTGCCTTTTGCAATAAATAGGGGTGGAAGCGTCAGTGAACGCCCATAGTCCTCCATGTTTATGCCTAATGCCTTTGTCAGTTTTCCAGGGCCGTTTGTCAGATTTTTCAGCACATCAACCCCTCTTCTGGTTTTCATTACGTCGATTCCGTACTGGGGTTCTAGGGCTCGAACCAAAACAGCTTCAGGTTTTTCTTCGCCACCGCTAACGACATTGAACAAGCAATGTGTATGCATAAGATAGGTATAGGCAAGGCCGGAACGATGAAACATGACCTCTGTCCGTGCAGTCCGCTTATTATTATAGCTATGTGCTGCTCTGTCACCAGGACCTATGTATGCCTCTGTTTCTACAATATAGCCCGCCGCTATTCCCTGACTCGTTTCTTTTACAAGGAGGCAGCCTAGCAATGCCTTTGCTAGTTCTAGTGTAGGCTGTTCATAAAATTCCTTGGGTAATGGAACGATTTCTTTGGGCAAGTTTTCCATGTTTAATGCCTCCATCAATTGAGTTTCTAATAGGATTCAGTAATACATTCATTTTACTTTATCATTATCTTATTTCTAAGTTTAATTTCCTGATGACCGAAAAAAACTGACCCAAACTTTGTCTTTTAACAACCTTTTTGGGTCAGCCATTTCTGTACTGTGATTATTTAGTTTTTATTTTTTGCCAATACAGCCTCTGCTTGCTGCCTAAACTGTTTAGCAGCCTCTTCCGGCTTTAGTACTTCAAAGGCAATTTGATCGGCAAAGCCCTTCAATAGACTAATTACTTCTCCTGCTCCCGTTGGATCCGGTCCGTTATAGACAGCACTATTCTCTCCAGCCCACGCCACATAATTGAATACTTGTTTTTGTGCTTCACTTAATAAAGGTATTAATGCTTCTTGGACCTTAGGAGAACCAGGAACACCGCGGTCACCAAGCATTAATTTATTTGCTTCAATATTATTGGTCATGAAGTCAATAAATTTGGCAGCTTCTGCTTTATTTTTGGAACTATTGGCAACCGACCATAACATACTAGGCTTTAGGAACAATCCTTTATCAGCATTTGGTCCCGGCAATCCCACCATTTCAAGTGGTCGATTGGCTGCTGTTTGAAGTCCAATAAACTGGTTAGACCATTGGATAAGTCCGACGGATTGTTGTTTTACAACTGGGTCATCTTCCAGTCCTTTTACTTGAGCGCTTGCATCAGGTGATTGAACCGCTTTCTTCTTTACCATATCACCATACATGGTAAAGAAGTCAACAAATAATTTGTCATCCTTATAGCCTAAAGTAGTTCCATCTTCACTATAAAGTCTTTTCCCATTTGACCTTAAATAATAGTTAAAAGATACATCTGGAGCCGTTCCTGGCCCATTTTCAAAATACATGCCAGCTGCAACTGCTTTATCAGCCATTTCTTTATAATCATCCCAAGTCCAGTCTTCAGAGATCTTGTCTACTCCAATTTTCTTAAGCAATGCAGTGTCGTATTGGAATGCGAGAGCGTTCACTCCACCATTAAGCCCGAAATATTTATCACCTATTTTCCCTCCATCAAGAAAATCCTGACTGAGGTCACTGGTGTCGATTTCCTTCCCCAAGAATGGTTTTAAATCTGCTAATTGATTGTTTTTTCCGTATTGTGTGATATACGAGAGGTCCATCTGAATAATATCTGGCATCTCATTGGATGCTGCTTGAGGTGCCAGCTTCGTCCAATAATCGTCCCAGCTTGCATATTCAGGTTCAATTTTCACATTGGGATTTTCTTTCTCGTACAATTCAATAATCTTCAGTGTATAATCATGTCTTGGCTGAGAGCCCCACCATGCCATACGCAACGTTACATTTTCGTCTTTACTTCCAGAGTTGTCTTTCTCAGAATCGCCTTCACTATTGCTCGTTGTACTTCCACTGCAGGCTGCAAGCGAAAAAACCATTATTAGTGATACTAGCATTACCATTAATTTTCTCATCGATTATTTCCCCCTTATCTTATATGTAAGTGCTTACATTTATAATTATAAAATAATTCTGAATTTTTTAAGTTTAAAATACCGACTAATATGTTTAAAAATCAGTCATTCTTATAGGAAAATAGACACAATTTGCTTTTTATACTCTCTAAAATGATAAAAATCCCACCTTCCACTTATTGAAGGTGAGATTTTTCCTGTTAATATCCTATAACTACATATCGTGACCCATAGATGGCATGTCTGAAACAATCGTTGGATCAACCATTCCTGCAATCATGGCAATGTGTGCAAAAATTAGAAACATACCAACAAAGATTGCATGGACTTTTAATTTTTCTTCTTGTGATTTGTTTTTATAAATAATCGTTAAATCTAATAGTGCCATGCCCAGCAATGGGATTATACCTAGTAAGTAAAACCCTACAGCAACTACATCAATCCACCCATGCCATTCTCCATTGGATGTAATAGGAATCACAGCATTAAATAGTAAGTAAATAAAAATACCAGTGAAATAAATCCCTACAAAAATAGATGTAACCTTGTTAACCAATCTCAATTTTCCAGTTAGGTTTCTGGTAAACAAAATGGCTAATTCCGTAACAGCAATTGTTTCAGCGCAGATAACCGGAATAGCCATAAAAATAATCAGATTCCATGGCTGATTATCTGCCAGTAAGCCCATATAATGTGTCATGTTCATGCGGGTTTATCCTCCTATAATCATCTTTGTTTTGTTTTGATACAGATAGATTGTAGGATTAGGATATAAAGATAAGATGAAGAATCTATGACAAAAGCATGACATATCCTCCGCTTAAATATTTTATTTACAGAAAAAAGAGAGCTGTGGTAATTCCAGCTCTCTTCTACTCTATTGAAATTACTTCGTAATAGCTTCACGCTTACGCTTTTTTTCCATTTGCTTTTCGTGCGCCCGGGTATGGGCACGGTGGCGATCTTCTTCCACTTCATCAGACATTTGTATACCCATAGGTACTGTAGCAGCCTCTATTTCTTTGAGCCCATTCTGGCCTTTCTCAAAGACAAACGATGCCCTTGTTGAAATATCTGCTCCCTGCTCAGTAACAAAAGGAACGACACGGTAATCTGCACGCCATTGTTCTGGAGTGACCTGGCAGCGAACGTAACCGCGGTAATTATTAAAGAATTTGATGTGCGGGTTATCCGCCAAAGATTTGGCCGTGTCTGCACGCCAATCTGATCCGTTTCCTCCTGAAGTAATCGATGTTCCAACAAACTCTGCTCCAAAAATGGGAGCCTCTGGATTGTTGTAATCAGTCGTAAGGTTAGAAGCCCAGCTTGCATGAACATCCCCAGTAAGAACAATAATATTGCTGATGTTATTGCCTGCGACAAAATCCGTAATACGCTGACGCGCAGCCGGATATCCATCCCATGAATCCATACTGAATTTTGGTGCAGTAATACTTCCAGACTTGCGCTGTGCAAAGAAAATCTGCTGGGCAAGGACGTTCCAATGAGATTTAGAATTTCCTAGATTACCAAGCAGCCATGTTTCTTGTTCAGTTCCAAGAAGAGTACGCTTTGGATCCAAGGACTCCGGTGTATGAGCCTTTGATCCATCACCATTCGCTTGGTCATCACGGTATTGGCGCGTATCCAGAACATAGAAGTTCGCCAAATCACCATAGGTGAAATCCCGGTATAATTGCATGCCTCCATCGTGAGGCAATGACGACCTGCGGAGTGGCATGTGCTCATAATAAGCTTGGTACGCAGCAGCACGCCGCTTGATAAAAGCTTCAACTGATTGGCCTTTTTCTGGAATGACATTTGCGTAATTGTTTTCTACCTCATGATCATCCCACGTAACAACCCACGGGAATGCAGCGTGTGCAGCCCTTAGGTGTTCATCTGAACGATATTGAGCATGACGATTACGGTAATCTTCAATCGTGATTATTTCATCGCCTTTGTGTGCACGGACATTGCCCGTTGGTGAAAGATACTCATTTGTACCGTATTCATATATGTAATCACCGAGGTGGAATACTAGATCAAGATCCTCTTTTGCCATATGCTTGTACGCAGTAAAATAGCCATGTTCATACTGCTGACAAGAAGCGAATGCGAACGTCATACTTGCTGCGCTGGCACCTGGTGCCGGCAAGGTTTTTGTTTTTCCTACAGGGCTTAGTTCATTTCCAGTCTTGAAGCGGTAAAAATAAACCGTATTGTTCTGCAGACCGTTCACTTCTACATGGACTGAATGTGCGAGATTAGGTGAGGCATGTTCCGTTCCCCTCTTGATTACGTTTCGGAAGTTTTCGTCTGTGGAAAGCTCCCAATTAACGGGAACGATATGGGCTGGCATTCCGCCGCCATTTAAAGGGTCCGGTGCCAACCTCGTCCATAATACGACACTGTCTGATAGCGGATCGCCGGAAGCAACGCCAAGCGTAAAAGGATATTCACTGAACTTTGGAGCCGCATCCACTTTAAACCCTCCCAATGATTGAGCAATGGTCAACCCAAGGGACAGCCCTGCGATTTTGCCGGCTCCATGAAGAAAGCTGCGGCGGTCTAAATTCTTTTTAAAGTTTTGTTCGTTAAATTTCCTAATCATCTCGTCCAAATTTGTCATGATACTCTTCCCCTCTCAGATTACATATTTTTACCACGACATTGATTATAACTAGGGTTTATTAAAAAATTATGAAGATTGTAAATAGATAAATAATGTGGTGTTGAATAGATGGTCCTTTTATAATAGGCCTTTTCATTTAGGCAGGGTTAAACACTACAACAAATATTCCGATTTTCCTCCAATCAACGGTAAATTCTATTAACTTTAACTAGCCTTTTTCTCCTGAATTTCTTAACATTATTTTCATGAAAAGCTTACAAACTATCATTTCATTAAATTGTGCACATCTCTTCATTGGCCATTTTAGGTGCCTATACACAAAAAAATCCCACCTTCCATACAGAAAGTGAGATTTTACGTTTAGTTCCGATTGTACTATTGTGTTATTTTACCAGAGTGACTTCTTCTCCCTGGTATATACGAAATGCTGGAACAATCGTGTCGGAAACAATTTCCTTTCCTTTTTCACGAATGAAGTCTAATTTATAATAGGCATCAAATCGCTGGCTTATCTCTGTCTTCACCAATTCTGGCGGTGTGACGACGATGAATTGAAACTTCAATTTTTCGGCAACGGCGAAGATCGGATCAAGAACATGTGCTGAGGCAGCTTGTCCGAATGGATTATCACAGACTAAAGGTACCCAGCTTTGATCGGTTTCACTTTTGACGGATAGTAACATCATCATCATGACCATTCGAGCAGATAACTTTTGTCCTCCACTGCCATCCGATTTCGTTTTAGAACCTTGATTAATCGTCTGCCAAGTTGAATAATGCTCTCTTTGCGGTTTACCGTACATAAACGCATTATCCGTCCTCATATTATAGACCAGCAGCTCTGGATATCGATTTCTTAATGAAACAAACAAAATTTGTTCATCACTAATCAATTGTTTGACCTCTTCGTCTAACGCTCGGTTATGATCGTCAATAAGATCAAACTGTTTGGTGATTTTGTTAATGGCCGCAACAAAGTGCTGCTTGAGCAGCGGTTCGATATCTTCGGGCTTTTTAGGTAAAATATCTTCTTTGAGCTGCACGAGTGGAAAGGAACCTCGTTCATTTTTCAACTTCATTTTCGCGACCATTGAACGAATAGCCTCTGCTATGCTCATTACTTTCATGCTGGCACGGCTGGCCCAGAAGTTTTGTGCCTTTTCTGCCCTTTCCTTATCACGTTCCAATTGCTCCAATCCGCTTTGTGAAAAACGTTTCATATTTTTAACAACGCTTTGGATATGTGTATAATGCCTGGTATCCATATGGTCAAGCGTGGTTAATACTTCATTTTTAAAACGAATCTCCCAATCCTTCCCCTCGATGGTGAGCTTTAAATTACGCAAGGATTGATCAATTTTCGCATGCTTCTCCTGTCCCTCTTCCTGTATGTTTTGATGTTCTTCACACCAGGATAAGATACAAGCTTTTCCTTGACTCTTAATTTTTTCTACGTCCTCATTCGTAAATACTCCCGCTTCTTCCTTTAAGATGACGGATAGTGTTAGAAGATCGCCTTCATAACCAGTAATATTATTCTCCGTTTCTTTTTTGCGTTTTTCAGCCTGTTTTACTTCCTCTTTCGTTAACTTGGTTTGGTCTTTTATTTCTACTTCTTTTATCTTTAAGTCAAGATTGGCCCATTCTTCAGGCTGTTTTTCATGCTTCTCTATCTTTTTGCCTGACTTTTCACGTTGTTCATTCGCATGCTTTAAGGACGTTTCCGCAACAGTAACAGACGTTCCTTGGTCCCGTTCATCTTTTTCCGCTGCCTTTGCTTCCTTTTGTGCAGTTTGCAGCATATTTTCTAAGATACTGATTGGTTCAGATGGTTCCGGAGAATCCTTCCAATCTTCATTATGAGTCGTAAGTTTCTTCTCTAATTTCTTTTGCTGCTTCTGTTCGGTTTCTTTTCTCGCTTGAAGTACAAGTAGTTCTCTAGCCTGTTCTTCCTTTGATTTTTGCAGCTGCTTTAGCTCCTCAATGCTTCCGTTAATCTCTTGAAGTAAATGCTGCGAAAGCTGCGGGACCTCTTCGCTTTGCTCACCTTTTTGATCAGGAGGAAAAATGGCTTCCTCAATAAAGAACGATATCTCCTTGATATTTTGTTCCGTTGTAAGCTTCCATTCGACAAACGTTTGATTCCACTGATTTTGCAAATCAACGATATTTTGATACTCTTTTCCTACTTCTTGCTGCTGATTAGTCAGGGCTTCCTTTTGTTTCTCTTTCTCAAGTTTGACCCGTTTATTTTCTTGGTGAAGTGATTTTTCTTGATCAAAAGCCGCTAATGTTTCTACATCCTTTGTCAGCTTTTCAATCTTGCTCTTTGTCTTTTCCAGCTGTTCTTTGATCCCAAGCTGTAATTCTTTTTCTTTCTCAACTTGTGTTTTAATTTCCTGTAATTTCGTTTTCTTCGTAAGTAGCGCGTTTTGTTCCTGATTCAGCGCTTTTTCGATTTCGCTAGAAAGTTCCCCCGATAAAAACCGATCGATTTCTTTTAAAATTCGACGTAACGAGGCTTCTGTTTTTTCAATTTCTAGAAGAGCCTCTTTCTTTTCTTCGATTTGTTTCGCAATCTTTATTTTCCAATTGGTGAATTGGTTTTTATTCGATAATAGCTCTTGCTCGGTTCCATTTATGATGACAAAAGATGGCTGGTGATGTTCTTTATTCATTTCCTCGCGCAAGAAAATCGGGACAGGACTTTTAAACATCCTGCTTGTTAGAACCTGCTGATTAATTTTCTGCCATTGCTGCCCGCTGACGACCAACCCGTATGGAAGGAGAGGATTTGACGATAGACAGTTCACCATTTCCTCTGTCCCTAATGATTGAAGAAATTGCGTTCCATAGAACACATCAATCCCAGTCTTTTCATCAATCCATTCCTTTAATTCTTTTACGTCTTTATTGGCAACCCAGAAAGGCTCATCGTTTAGGGAATGGTCGAGTTGTGTTTCCCAGAGCTCTTTTTTCATTTGTTCGGCTTGCTGACGGTTCTGGTTCACTGTTTCTTCTATTTTTAAGCTATACTTTGATAAAAGAGAATGAGTAAGCGGTGCTGTGACGTCATCTAAAATACCAAGCAGTCTATCGACAAGTTTCGCTTCTTTTTGCATTTGCACTTCATTTGCTTTGTTTAATTCATTACATTTTTCTTCAGAAAACTGAATGGATTGAAGCAGCGTCCCATGTGAAGCCGCAAGCTGATTTTGCAGTTCACTAGAATTCTTATCTTTTTCCTGCAGCTCTAGTACTCTAGCTTTTTTATCTTCGATTTGTTTTTGTAGACTATCCTTCAAGCCCTCATAGTCATAGCTTAAACGGTCACCAAATGTTTGAATGAGTGCATTTTCCTTAGACTCAAAATTATGCATTTGCGTATAAAGGAAATCAATTTCAGTACTAAGCTGGGCAATGTCTTTTGTCTTTTGTTTATCTTGCTGCGATAGTTCTGTTGCTTTTTTCTTTAAATACTTTTGATAGCCCCAGTATTGTTTCACACCATCTTGTATCGATTGGTAAGATTGCTCCCACTGCTTTCTAGCTTCTACTTTAATTTCAGCCATTCTTTGATTCACTTGCTCTAAGCCGCTATTTTGTTCCAATGTCGCAATCTGTTGTGATAGAGAGGTGATACTTTGCTCGTTTTCACTCCACTCTTTTAATAATGCCTGAAACACCAATTGTTCTTTTCGTTCCTGCTTCTCTTTGACAATCTCTTGTAAAGAAGAATGTTTTGCTCTTTCTTCTACTAATTTCTTTTCCCAATCCATGACCTCTCGGTGTGCTTTTGCAAACTCTAAATTATCTTTTTGGTAGCGAAGGTCCGCCTGCCTCACTATTAATTTCTCCATGTCTTTCTCTATAGCTAGCAAACTTTCCTCTTCCGACTGCTTCAAATGCAGCAGTGCACCAAGCAGCTTCCTGCCTGTCTGGATGCTTTCATGAACGATTTCTTTATGTTCTACTCCTTTAACTAAGTGCTCTTCAAATGGAACAATATCTTCTAAAAACTCTTTATGGGCTTGCTCTCTTTTTAAAAGAACTGGCAGGTCCTTCGCAATACTTGCCTGACTCTTGAAAATCTCCACAAGGTCATTTTTTTGATGCTCAGTTCGATGTAAGACTTGACTCACTGTAGGAATAATTCGCTTTTGGAACAGAGAATGATCATCCTCAGCACCTTCGAAGTATTTCCCAACGCCTCCCTCATCCTTATTAATATCCTTCATAATATCCCAATCTTTACGGTTAATTCCGTATGTATCAAGGATGCGATAATGCTTTTTGGTGTCTCGGTAAACATCATATCCGTTCCATTTTAGATAATCCTTCAAGCTTTCACTATCAGCAACTTCATCATTTTCAAAAAGAGGAATATGCTCTAGTGCTGCCTCTTCTTTCCGCTCAAATTCCCTCGTATAAAAGGTTATATTCGGGAGGATTTTTGCTTCCTGTTCCAAGGTCTTATTTTCATTTCCATTCTCTTCACTCATGGAAATCCGCTGTTCAGCTGAGAACATTCCACCTGTTATTAGATGGCGACGATCGGCACCGTCCAACTCCCACTGAATGAGAACATGAAAGGTATACGGAATAAATTGCTCTTTATTATTAAAAAAGAACTGCTGGTAATAACGATTGTTCTGCTTTCCCCATGGTGTTCCAGGCTTAAGGATTTGGAATATCGTTTGAAGGAACACTCCTTTTCCGCCGCCATTCATCATCGCAATGAGTCCATTGGTTGATGTCTCATCATTATGGAAATTAAACGTGGTATCTTTATATTGCTTTTGCATGCCATCATACTTCAGGTTGACAATTCTAATTCGATGGATTTTCGGCATGCTCATCCTCCTCCACAGTCATTAACTTTTTAAAAAGTTCATAACGATCGTAATCATGATACAAGTATTCAATCCGCTCAAAAAGCTCACTCTTAGGAATCACCTTTGCGATATCATCCCGATCAAGAATGACAATTAGACCCTCTGTCTCTAACAAGCGCATAGCCCCGGCAATTAAGCCGATTCGGGTTCGTCGATTTCCTTTTTTTATCCCAAAATCGTCACTATCGACCTCCATGTATTTCCATGTGGTCACAACTTCCTTCATATCAATTCGTTCTTCTTCCCCGAAGGTCGGTTGAGTTTTAAGAACGCTCTCCCATTTCATAATTAGATCATTTACTTGCCGTTCTAGCGCGTAGTAACTGATCCCTTCACGCTTCGTGCGTATTTTCGCTGCCTGATTTTGATCAATGGCTGCTAAAAAAGACATAATGACGATGCTAATGAGATGAAAGTGTTTCTTCGTTTCCACCTGCTTATGCTTATCCTTTAAATGGGTAAAATTCGTTGCAAAAACGGAGCCGGTTGGCTGAACCACTAAATGGATGCGTTTAGGTGCTTCAATGATATATGTACCGGATTCGTCTGCTAATAAAAGCACCGTCTGCCTTACTTCCGGATCAAAATAGGTCTGGAAGTGCTCACTATTCTCGTCGATCACTTTATCTTTTAATAGTGTGAAATAAACAGCTGATGCTCTCTTGATGGTTTCGGCATTCATCGCTTCTCCTCCTGTACACAGATTTTAAACGGGGTGATTTTCGTTCGATACCAATGGAAAGGCTCTGCTCGATGGTCGAATTGAGTAAAGACTTTTGAACCTTCAAACACTTGAAATTGCGGGTATTCCTTTATTAATTTATAAAGGAGAATTTCCCTCTCATCGCTTAACGTTTCTTCTTTACGATGCATGACTTGAACCTTCAACGGCTTTTTATCGAACATCATCCATAAATCAATACTTTCAGATTCTTCAAACCAAAGATCCTGTACTTCTAATGGAAGCTCTTTTAAATCCGTCAATGAAAATTCGCCGTTTGATTGTAAAAATTGAAAAACATAACTCCATGCCTTAATAACAGAATCCCAATTTGTCACTCGGAGAGTAGTAATACTTTCTTCTTCCTCCTCTTCCTCAACACTCTCAGTGATCTGTTTTTCATCAAATTCTTGTTCACCCCAAATCCAATCGAGGGGCAAAATAAATTCATTCTTCGGTGAAAACAATGGGCAAAGGACTTTTTCAATAACAGTAAAGTTTTGAACGCCTTCCTTCATGAACATATTTTCATAGTAATGTTCACGAAATGAAACCAGACTGTTTTCCCAAAACAGTGATGGGTTTTCCGCTTTTAATTTCATCTCATAGGAAATATTTTGAATCACTAACTTTGCAAAACGATCATGCAGCTGCCTAGTATGGCCAATTTTTTCTTGAAGAAGCATTAATTCTTTCTGAATCGAATCATCTTCTTCATTTCTGCGCTTCGTTTTATCAATCATACTCGTAATCGTCCGGAAGTGATTTTTCTCTTCTTCAAATTGCTTTTCAATCTCAACACGATTGTCTGCCCGCTGCCATTCTTCTTCAATCAATAGTATTTTGGGATTGTTGATCATTTCCTTTTGAAAGGAGAATTCATTTGCCATTAAGCGGTTTACGCGTGAAATGAGGTGATCGAGGTTTCGAGTGGCTTTTCGAAAATTACCGTTCTTAATCAGCTGTATACTATACAGTTGTTCAATGGTGATGGAGAATTCCTCGGCCATTTCCCTGCTCATAAAAATCATTTCCTGCGCGACATCTGTGAGTTTATATACAATGGATCCGCCCATCTCTAAATTCGTATATAATTCATCCATCGTGACGTATCGGAAAACCTGCGTCTCCCAGGACTGTTTGATTTCATCGTAATATAAAGCCTCAAAGGGTTTGCTGTACTCTTCCTTCCCTTGATACAGAAGACCACTTGTAATTCGTTCAATTTGCTTATCGTCTGCTAGAAGCTTCATTTGTTTAATAGCATCTTCAACCATATATTTGATATCTGATTTCCGTCTGTGATCATCATCATTTAATTCTCGATAAAAGATGGTGAGGAGTACCTGCATGAGAATCGTCTGGATATGAGGCTTCAACTCACCTACTTCCATTCCTCTCCCGAGCTCAAACAGTGGATTTAATCGTTGCATACGCTGGGCAAAACCTTCCCATGATTCGTTCACTGCCATCCCCTCCATGTTTCAATCGTTAAGACTTCTTGCGGAATCCGTTTATTTTCCTGCCATAATTGATGTAACTGGTTTTGTTCTTCTTCCGTAAACCATTGAAAGAATGAATCACGGTATTTGAGATTTTGTGTTTGACCTGGCTTTTGATCATTTCTTTGATTTATGCACTCTAGCATTTTTCGATAGATTTTTAATGCAGGCTGTATGCAGCAATCACGGTATTTTTCAATGAGCCGACTAATAATCCCATACCCCGCTGCATCCAGATCTCCTGCGTAATAGAAAAGATAATTGCCCGGTGGAAACATTCGGAAGAAAAAGGAGAAGCTCCGTTCAATTTTCGTTCCTTCACCATAAATGATCAGTTCTGGCTCATAATCAAGAAGATTTGCTTCTAGTAATTTAACGGAAGTGTGAAAGAATGATAAATTCTCCACAATCAATACCCGCTGAATATCTTTTATTTCTTTTCCTTGTTTCAGCCAAAAGACAAACGGCTCGCCGTAGTTCACTATTTTCAGCTGCTCTTCTGGTACTCCAATTCTAGCTAAAAACCCCTTACCCTCTGGAAAGCTATCACCATCAAGTAAGAATTTTTCATGACCAAAAAGCTCTAGGCTTCTTTCCTCAACAGATACAATTTCTCGTTCCTGGCTAGTTTGCAGAAAGGTATAGACATTCTGAATGCGATCCCATTCGTCTTGCGTCTGCCACTCAGGATGCCTTTCATAGTAGGAAAAATCAAACTGATCACTTAATTTCATCATCGCGAGACGATCCCATTTGTTTTCCTGGATTTTTATATTAACCCAGTAAAATAGCGCAAGCGCTGGAGTTCTTCCATTATATTGATTATTTAGAATCGGGATAAGCTGTCCCTCAGCTTCCAATGTTTGAATGGCATGGTAAAACAAAGAATAACCGTCCATTTCAAAATAATCATCCAAAAGCTTCCGCAGCTGAATCTCTAAATCGTTAATATTTATCTTCTTCTTTTGTTTAGGGTGTTGAATATCAGCAATAAAACCTCTAACCCTTGTTTCAATGATGTCTATCTTACTCACCTACTTAAATCTTCTTAGAGTCATAGGAAGAATCCTATTAACCATTTTGGACATCCTTTTATTATAAACTAGTAACGGAATTGTTTCTAGACGAACCTAGAGGACGGTTCTCATGGCCCAAACATGGCCAGGAGAACCGTCCCCTAGGTGTTGTATTTAAGTAAAAGTATCCATTACAGACCTTACTTTAACTGCACTTAATTTAAATCCTGGCATTTTACATATCGGATCCAGTTCTTTTGAAACTAATAGATTCACATTTTGCGAGTCTGCCCAATGAAAAGGAACAAATATGGTATCTTGACGGATGGTTTCACACCATTTACTCCTGACTACAATACTACCTCTTTTGGATTCAATCCTTACTAATGAACGATCTTCAATACCGTATTTTCTAGCAGCAGCCGGGTGAATCTCTACAAAGGATTCTACATCTCTAGCTGCCAAAGCGGGACTCTTTCTCGTTTGCACTCCTGTTAAATAGTGCGACATCACTCTACCTGTTGTTAAATAGAGGGGATACTCCTCACTCAGCTGTTCCTTAGCCAGGTCAGGACGGTTTGGGACTACAACCATCTCCGCCCTGCCATCAGGATGGGAAAATGAGGTTTCAAACAAACGTTTTGTCCCTTTATGCTCAAGGTCAGAACACGGCCAAAGGATGCCTCCTTCCTTCCGCAGACGATGATAGGTAATGCCATAATAATCCGCTTTTCCTCCACGGCTGGCCACCCGTAATTCATTAAAGATTTCTTCCGCAGACGAATAGTTAAAGTATTCTCCTTTTCCAAGAACATGAGCTACCTCGCAAATAATTTGCCAATCATGTTTCACTTCTCCCGGACAAGGATAAGTCGCTTCCCTTAATGTTACCCGTCCTTCCAGATTTGTCATCGTTCCTTCGTCTTCTAAATAAGAGGATGCTGGTAAAATGACATCTGCTAATCTTGCAGTCTCTGACACAAACAGATCCACCGCAACTAAAAACTTTAACTTTTTTAATGCTTTTTTTACAAATTGTGCGTTCGGATTGGAAACAACCGGGTTCGAGCACATTAAAAACATGCCTGTAATCTCACCGTGATCGATTTTTTCCATGATTTCATACGCGGAAACACCTTTTCTAGGTATTTCTTCTTTTTCCACACCCCAAACGCTGGCAATGTAAGTACGGTGTTCCTCATTTTCAATCGACCGATAACCTGGCAATTGGTCTGCTTTTTGTCCGTGTTCCCTTGCACCCTGACCATTTCCCTGTCCTGTAATCGCTCCATAACCACAATTCTGCTTGCCAATTTTTCCGGTAGAAATAAGAATATTCAGGAAATTACGAACGGCAATCGAACCGTCCGTATGCTGTTCCACCCCTCTTGCAGTAAAAACCATTCCCGTTTCTTCTTTTCCAAACTTACGAGCTGCTTTTTGAATTTGCTCTTTTGGAACACCTGTTATTTCTTCAATTTCTTTTAAATTCGTAGATAATAGATGTTGTCGGACTTCCTCAAACCCTTTGACCCGTTCATTAATAAATGTATGATCAATATAATTTTCATCTATTATCACCTTTAATAACCCGTTGGCTAAAGCCGCATCTGTTCCAGGTTTAATTTTTAAGTGCAGATTCGCTATTTTCGTTGTTGCTGTTTCGCGTGGATCAATCGCAATAATATAAGCACCATTTTCCCTTGCCTTCTCAAAATAAGGCATGATTGTAGGCTGACATTCTGCGATATTCGTCCCCGCAAGAATCATGCATCGAGTAAATGGAATTTCGTGGAGGCTATTTGTAAATCCTCTGTCCACACCAAACGTTTGAGAGGCTGCAGATGCTGCCGCTGACATGCATAATCGACCATTATAATCAATATATCTCGTTTTCAAGGCAACCCGGGCAAATTTTCCAAGTAAATAAGCTTCTTCATTTGTGATGGACGCACTCCCATAAACAGCTAAGGCATTCAACCCATCTTCTTCTTGAATGGTAGTAAAATTTTTTTTGATATGTTCCAATGCTTCTTCCCAGCTAACGCGGACAAATTCTCCATTTCTTTTAAGCAATGGATATTTCAACCGTTCGTTATGAAAACTATGTTGATGGGCATTCATTCCCTTCATACACAAGCGACCCTCAGATGTAGGGTTATTTCTTCCAATCGTTACGTATTTTTTTCTGGTCACAATAGACTGTTCTAGCAGCTGCATTTTACATTGCATACTGCAAAATGGACATTGTGTATCATATCTTTTTTCTGACTTCACTTCCTGCTGCTTTGAGCGGAAATACTTCAATAACAATTCCGTCAAAAGTCACTCCCCCTTTTTGGGTATTTTATAATGAATTTGTCAAAAGAAGCTTTTCTCTACTAAATTCCTGCGTAAAGCAATCTCCTCTGCCAAATGCTTGAGCAGCTGCTGGCGAAGTTCATCATCAAATAAAACTTCCCTTACATGAACCAATCCGACTCTTTCTACCCACTCCCACGTGCGCTCCAGATAATTAGCTGTCTCACGATAATATTCAACAAAACCATTGATTAACTCAATCGTTTCCTCAGTGGTTGCAGCAACACATAATAACTCACCTGACCGAACATGCCTCCCGCTGCTTCCACCGATATAAATCTCCCAACCTCGGTCAACCCCAATGACGCCAACATCTTTTGTGGTAGATCCCGCTCCGTTATGCAGGCAAGAGGATATTCCCATCTTGACCCGGTAAGGGGTGGTGAGAAATTCGAATTGCTTTTCGAGGCTTACTGCGAGCTCAATAGAAGGTTTTTTATCACATGAACAAATATGTTCACCAATACTTGTTTTAATGTTTTGGACACCATTAGCTTGCGGCGAACTCAAGGGCATGTTCAATTCTGCCCATATAGCGGACAACTGTTCTTTTTTTACACCAAGTAAATGAATTCTTTGGTCACTCGTAATTGCCACATCGTTAATATGATATTTTTCAGCTACTTGAGCAATTTTTCTTAATTGCTCTGGATTAGTGATACCACCATACATTTGCGGGATAAGGGTATAGGTCCCATCGGATTGGATCACTGCATTCATTCTTTCGTTTATAAAAAGAGCTTGTTGTTTACTCTCATATTCTGGATTAATCATTCCTAAATAATAGTTAATCGCGGGACGGCAAATAGAACAGCCTTCACTAGTTTTCCAATTTAAGACTTCCATGACTTCCTGTACAGATGTTAATCCTTGCCACTGCATCTCCTGAACCACTTCATCATCATTTAATGTGGTACAAGAACACAGACATGACTTTTCTTCTATAG
Source organism: Neobacillus niacini (assembly GCF_019749295.1). Classification (GTDB taxonomy): domain Bacteria; phylum Bacillota; class Bacilli; order Bacillales; family Cytobacillaceae; genus Neobacillus; species Neobacillus niacini_D. The sequence continues at coordinate 28,943 of NZ_JACWFG010000011.1, read as the reverse complement.
GTTCTTCAACATCATGATTCTGTACATATGACAACAAGTCAGCCACGAGTGGTTTACATCCTCCGCAGGAGCTTGAAGCTTTCGTGCATTTTTTGATCTCTTCAACAGTTGTTAATCCTCCTTGTTGAATAGCCTCATGAATAGTTCCTTTCGTCACACTATTACAATTGCAAATGATTTTACTGGCAGGAATAGATGCAATAGAAAATCCACCGTCCTTCGCCTGTGGAAAGAGTGAAACCTTTTCTAAATCGGACACATCCTGATGTTTGAGAATCATGTCCAGCAGCTTGGTTCGTTCCTTTGTTTCACCGTACAAGACTGCACCAATAATCTTATGATCTTGAAAAACTACTTTTTTATAAACTCTCTCAACCTCATCAAAAATCTTTATAGATTGGTTTGAAGAATCCTTATCATGAATTTTTCCTACTGAAAACAGATCTACACCTGAAATTTTCAGTTGGGTGGAAAGAACACTTCCTTCGTACCCTTGACCCTCTATACCACAAATCCGTTTTGCTAATGCTTTACCCTGTTCATAAAGAGGCTGTACCAAGCCATATATCATTCCTCGATGCTCTACACATTCTCCTACAGCGTAAATGTTTGGTACACTAGTCTCCATATAATCATTTACTAGAATTGCTCGGTTTGTTTCAATTCCAGTTTTTTTTGCGAGTTGAACATTCGGTCTGACACCTGCAGCCATTACAACCAAATCAGCTTCAACTTCTGTCCCATCTTTAAAAAAGACACCTTCCGCACATATACCTCCAACTATTTCCTTCGTCTCTTTTTCCAATAGGAACTTCATTCCTTGACCTTCTAATTCTTTTTGAAGGATTCTTGCAGCTGTTTCATCTAACTGCCTCTCCATTAAATAACTGCCAATATGAACGACATACACGGTCATTCCGAGATTAAGAAGACCCTTTGCTGCTTCTAATCCCAACACCCCTCCACCTATGACCACTGCTTTTTTATTTTTTTTAGACAACTCTATCATTTTCTGACAATCTTCAATTGTTCTGAATGTAACGACTCCCTGTTTATCGGCACCTGGAATCGGAAGAGAAAACGGAACGGAGCCAGTAGCGATAATCAGTTGATCATAAGAAACGATTCGGTGATGATCCGTTTTGACAACCTGTGTATGCTTATCAATTTCGATTACTGTTTCTCCAGTGTACAAATGAATATGATGACGCTCATACCATTCGCGGTCTTGCAGCGTAATATCTCCAAAAGAAGTGCTCCCCTGTAAAATGGAGGATAAAAGAATACGATTATAATTTACATGGGGTTCACTTCCAAAAATAGTAATCTCAAAACCTGTAGGATCCAGCTTCAAAATTTCCTCTAAACAGCGGACACCAGCCATGCCATTTCCCACTAATACCAGCTTTTTTTTACCCATTCTAAACCTCCAGCTGTTATTTCATCTCACATCAAACTTAATGCCATCAATTATCACATAAAGTCAAAATAAAAAAATGAATCACGTTATATTTCCTTACATACTAGTTTTCTCTTAGCTAAAAAAATAAAGAATTTTGTGTTGAGATTTGATTTTTTTAATGTGCAATAAACCTTGTAATTATACAGATATTTCATGGGAGAAAAAAATACATGTGTTAGGTTTCTTCACAGCAATTGAGACAAATCACTAATCACAGACTATTCTTAAAACTATAAAAATTAGGAGGTATGCAAAATATGAAAAATAATATTGGATTGGTTTCATTCATCTTTTTATTAGTTAAAGTCTTATTTTCGAAAGGAACGAAAAATATCGGGTGGTAGCTTCTGATAGATAAAACAAGATTACTTGAGAGGAGTAGACAGGATGAAACTAGCAGATTTGAAAAAAGCGGGCCATGCACCATCATTGGTCGCCTCATTTCTTTACTTTGATATCAGTTTTATGATTTGGGTTATATTGGGGGCATTGGGGGTTTATATCACAAACGATTTCAATCTTTCTCCTTCAGAGAGAGGTTTAATCGTTGCTGTTCCCATCTTAAGCGGATCTTTTTTTCGTCTGATTCTTGGTTTCTTAACAGATCGAATGGGTCCTAAAAAAACAGCTATCAGTGGGATGACTGTGACAATCATTCCACTCCTATGGGGATGGTTATTCGGTCAAACACTTACTGAACTTTTCCTGATTGGAATTCTTCTTGGAGTAGCAGGAGCAAGTTTTGCAGCGGCCATACCAATGGCGAGCCGGTGGTACCCGCCGCATTTACAGGGATTGGCCATGGGTATTGCAGGTGCGGGCAACAGCGGGACGCTATTGGCTACTTTATTCGGACCACGTTTGGCTGAAACTATAGGCTGGCATAATGTAATGGGGCTTGCTCTTATTCCTCTTCTCATTGTTATGGTTTTATATGTTGTAATAGCCAAAGATGCCCCATCACAGCCGAAAGCAAAACCGCTCAAAGAATACCTTCAGGTTTTTAAACAAAAAGACACCTTATATTTCTGCCTTCTGTATAGTGTTACCTTTGGTGGCTTTGTCGGACTATCCAGCTTTTTAAGCATCTTTTTTGTAGATCAATATCAGTTAACAAAGGTGCGTGCTGGCGATTTCGTTACCTTATGTGTCGCAGCTGGAAGTTTTTTCCGACCAGTCGGCGGATACATTGCAGATAAAATCGGCGGGGTCCGATTGTTAACTTTCTTATTTATTGGAGTCGGAATCACCATGTTCAGCATAAGCCTGCTCCCAGCCCTCCCGATTGCGGTTGTAGTATTGTTTCTTGGAATGCTTTGTCTTGGAATGGGAAATGGAGCGGTATTCCAATTGGTTCCTCAGCGATTCCAAGAGGAAATTGGTGTGATAACAGGAATTGTAGGAGCTGCTGGCGGCGTGGGAGGATTCTTTGTTCCTAACATCCTAGGGTCACTTAAACAAATGACAGGAACATATGCTACCGGATTTTACATTTTGGCCGGGGTAGGATTATGTGCCCTTTTTGTCTTAGTAATCGCACAATTATCATGGAGGAAAACCATGGAGTCAAATCGTGCGTCCATTTAATTTCTTTGTTTTTAAGCACAGAAAATCCCCCATTTGGTTAAGTTAATTCATTTACCAAAATTGGGGGATCTTTTTTTTTCATAAATTTATAACGGCATAGGCTGCCCATTATAGGAGATAAAAACATTTTTACTTTCAATCACTTGTTTTCTTTCTATTATATCGAATATTCCATTGGCAGTATCAATCGGGTCACCTGGTGCACGGTCTCCGCCCATATCGGTCTTGATCCACCCCGGATGAATGGAGTAAACATTAACATTATTACCTTTTACATATTGACTTAATTGCTGTGAGAACATGTTCAATGCTGTTTTTGAAGCTGCATAGGCATAGTCGCCGTCATAAGCATTGGTAATACTTCCTGCTTCAGAAGAAATATTAATGATTGATGATTTGTCACCCATCAGTAAAAGAGGAAGGAAATGTTTTACTACCCTCATAGGGCCAAAAAGATTCACATCGAATGATACTTTTACTTGGTCAATATCCAAATCCTCAATCTGTTTATCACGTTCTAATAATATCCCTGCATTATTAATGATGGCATCAATCGTCCCAAAGTTTTCCTTTACTGACCTAGCGGCCAAAGAGACTGATTCTTCCTTTATAACATCTAAAGGCAGCAGTGTAATTGATTTATTAATTTCCGATTGTGTTAAAATTTCTTTACTCTTCTCGAGGCCTCGTACTCCAGCTAGAATATGATGGCCTCTTTCTGCCCCAACCTGTGATAAAGCTAAACCTAGGCCTCTATTTGCTCCCGTGATCAAAATCCGCATCCTTTTATTCCACCTTTATATTGAACTAACACGTTAAACTATTTTAAACTTCCTTTTAGCTATCGTTTTCCAATAGTTCCAATATTATTTTAAGGTCTTTGAATGTGTCAATGTATGCGTACCTTCCACCGGTGTACTCACCCTTTTGCAGCAATGGCATTTGATTTCTTCCCATCAGCTCCATTTTTTCATTCATTCCTTTGACGAAAAAAGCAATATGGTGAGGACCTTCGCCATGCTCATCAAGATGCTTTCTCCATGTACTTGGGTAATGATCCGGTTCAATTAATTCTAATTGAAGAGAGCCCATATCAAAAAATGCTAGTTTTGCCCGCGCCTCTGTTGGATTACCTTCAAACTCAGTTTGTGCTCTTTCCAATTGATCAGTTAGACTCCATTCTGGTTTATCTATACAAAAGAAATCGGCATAAGCTTGGCTGGTTGTTTCAATATCATTCACAAGTATCCCTATTTGAGCAATCACATTTGTTCCTAAAGCGTTTTTTTCATCCATTAGATGAGTCCCCCCTAATTATTCACAATCACGATAGGCAAAATAGGATTTTTCTGTTTAGCCGTTTTTGATCACCCTTTTACTCCGCCAAGGGTTAAACCTTTCACAAAATATTTTTGCAGGAATGGATAAACCATAATAATCGGCAAACTTGCGACAATGGTCATAGTTGCCCTGATGGATGTAGGTGAAACCATATTTGCACTAGCATTTGCGTTTGCAAAAGCATCCGCAGCTGTTTTACCAGACATAGATGCATTAGAATTCTGTAATATCTTCATCAACTCATATTGCAGGGTACTTAAGTTTGGAGTGGAAGAATTGTACAGGAATACATCAAACCAGGAATTCCATTGAAATACCGCCACAAATAGTGATACTGTAGCTAATACTGGCAAGGACAATGGAAGAACAATTTTAAGAAATATAGTAAAGTCACCTGCTCCATCTATCTTCGCAGATTCAAACAAACTATCTGGGATTCCTTCAATAAAGGAACGAATAACGATTAAGTTAAAAACTCCGATAATTCCAGGAATAATATAAACCCAAAAACTATCTAATAAATTTAACTCCCTGACTAGTAAGTAATTCGGTATAAGTCCTCCATTAAAATACATGGTTAATACAAAGGCAATGGTTACAAACTTCTTTAATACGAAATCCTTCCTGCTAATGGTGTAAGCAACCATGGCAGTACCCAACACGGATGTTAGTGTACCAATTAATGTTCTTAAAACTGAAATAAAGAAGGAATTTACGATACTCGCTTCACCAAAAACATGTTTATAATTTGCCCAGGTAAATTCTCTCGGCCAAAGGTAAATACCGCCTTTTAAGGAGTCACTTGCCTCGTTTAATGATACGGCCAACTGATTAAGAAATGGATATAGCATGACGATACAAAGGAATGTCAAAAATGAATAGTTAAATATATCAAATAGATAATCGCCTACCCCTGAATGATGTCGAGTTGCTTTAAAAAACGGTTTCTTATTCATAATATCCCTCCCTAGAAAAGCCTTGGCTGATCAAACTTTTTGGCAATATGGTTAGCTGAAAATAAGAAGATAAAACTCACAACTGTTTTAAAAATCCCTGCTGCGGTGGCAAGCGAGAAGTTCCCCATTGCCATACCGTACTTTAATACATAGATATCAAGGTTTTCAGAGTAGGATAGGTTCATTGGATTTCCTAATAAGTACTGCGCTTCAAAGCCAGATTCTAATACATAACCCAAGTTCATAATAATTAAAATGATAATCGTAGGTTTCAAAGATGGAAGTGTGATATGTCTAATCCTTTGCAATCTTGATGCGCCATCAATATCGGCAGCTTCATATTGCTCAGGGTCAATCATCGTGATGGCCGCTAGATAAATAATCGTATTCCAGCCGACATTTTTCCAAACCTCCGCTAAACCGTTGATTACCCAAAACCATTTTTCTTTTCCCAGCCATAGTATTGGTTCATCTACAATACCCAAATTCACCAAAACAATATTGATAATCCCGTTCTCAAGTGAGAGGCTGTAAGAGACAATACTCGCTGCAACAACCCATGAAATAAAATGAGGCAGATAGCTAATTGTTTGTACCGACTTCTTAAATCTTAAATTCCTAATTTCATTAATAAGAAGGGCGAGACCAATAGCTGTAACAAAACCTAAAACTAGGTTAATAGAGCTCATACCGACTGTATTTCTAAGTACCCGCCAAAAGTTCTCGTCCGTGAATAAAAACTTAAAATGCTCCATTCCAATCCATTCTTGATCCATTATGCTTCTAGCTGGTTTGAAATCCTGAAAGGCAATCGTCCAACCCCAAAGTGGAACATATTTAAAGATAAATAACCAGACTAGGAACGGAAGGCTCATGGCTAAAAGTACTTTTTGTGACTTCAACTTAGCGAAGAATGTTTTATTCCTCTTTTTAGAAACAGTTACTGTAGGTTTTATTACTTCCTTTGACGCTCCAGTTCCGACCTCCATACTTGCCCCTCCTTTTTGTAAATCTATGTATACTAAAATCATAAGCTACTCCCTTATTAATGACCCTTTTAAAGGGAGTGGCTTATGACTTCAGTATGCAGAAAATTATTAATAGCAGAAGGCCGATATAGCCAATTGGGCGATATCGGCCTTCGTTTGTTTATTCTATTAAACTATTTATTTTCTTCAGCAGCCTTAATGCGGTCTTCTACTACTTTATCCATTAAATCTTCTAAAGACTTTGCATCAAGTTTGTTAAATTCTTTGATATACTCGTCCCAAACCTTGTCAAAGTCACCAGGCTTAGCTAGAACTAATTTAGGGAAGAATTCTTTCGTTAAGTCTGTCTTTCTTTGTCCAAAGATTTGAGGATCTGAGCCCTGTTCAATAACAGCACTCCATGTTGGATACCATGGACGATCATCTGGATCTGCAAATAAATCAGAGAATACTTCAGCATCGTATGCCTTTAGAATAGCCTTATCACCATCGGTGTAAGATACTTGAGCAACTTCCGGCTGCTTACCTGGAACCCAAGCATTTCCATCACTATAAAGCATGTCACCCATTGGCCAGTAATACTCAAAAGTGTTTAATCCAGATTCATCACGGTACTTTTCATCACTAGTTTTCGCAAACTGCTCTTCAGTTTGATAGAATCTGCCTTTGTCATCCACGCTATACGTTTCGTCTTTGATACCCCAGAACATTAACTTTTGATTTTCCTCTTTCACCATATTGTCAAAATACTTAATAATACGGACAGGATCTTTAGCACTGACTGTGATACCTACTCCACGGTTATTAATGAATGCAGGCGGATCAATATATTGATCTTTTTGTCCATCAAATGTGATTGGAAGCGGCATATAACGTAAATCATCATTTCCAGCGACCTTTAGGTTATCCAATGATTGTTGAACCTGCCAGCCGTAATCAAAGAATCCTAAAACGCGGCCAGAAGCTAATTTAGCAAGATATTCATCATAGTTCGCTACAAATGCTTCTTTATCAAAAAGGCCTTTACTATTTAGCTCGTTTAACTCTTTAAAATAACGTTTTGTAATATCGTTATCTGCATAAACGTCGGTTTTGTGTGTCTTCATATCTACAATAACTTCACCATCATTTGGGTAGCCAGCTAGATGGTTAGGGACGTTTGAAAGTGCGAAGAAGCGCCAATCATAAGTTAAAGCTGTAAATCCAATAGTAGAGGCTCCGTTAACTTCCGGATGTTTTTTCTGATAGTCTTCAATTAATGCTAAATACTCATCAAGTGTCTTGATCTTAGGATAACCAGCTTCTCTTAATACTCCACGCTGAATCCAGAATGCACCTTGTGTAATATTAGGGTCTTTAATAAAGCCTTGCTTTGCAGCAAATGGAATAAAGTTAATTTTGCCGTCCTTATCTTTCATTTGATTTAGGAATGGCCCATATAACTTTTTAATATTAGGGGCATGCTCATCGATTAATTCAGTCAAATCAATAAATGCACCTGCGTCTAATACTTTATCAATCGCGATATCTGGAACTAGAACATCGGGATACTTCCCACTAGCAATCATCGTTCCAATCTTTGTATTGATGTCACCTACTAAATACTCAGTTTTAAAATTCACGCCTGTTTGGTCTTCAAAAATTTTCCCAATCTTTGTTTCATTTGTGTTTAAGTCTTTTCCTGGGGAAGCAGCATTAAAATACGTAAATGTTACCTTGTCTTTGGAATCACCATCCGATGATTTCCCGCTTGTACTATCGTCTTTTGTACAGCCGACGATGGCGATTAACATCATCACCATCAAAAGAACGGATAAGGACTTTTTAATCATTTTTTCAACCCCCTTAATATGTTTGAATGCACCTTCATTATACGTTGTAAGGGTTTTCATAAACCATTTAAAAAGTATAGGTATTATTTAATAAAGTATAGTTTTTTCTCCTTATCCTTTGTTTTTTCGTATTTTTCCTTTACTTCTTCTGGAATTTTAATCGTAATCCTTGTCCCCTCATTCTCCTTACTTTCAAGTTCGAACTCAAATTGATTGCCGTAATATAGCTTCAATCGATAAAAGACATTTTTAATACCTACATTTTCACCTATATCTTCTTCTTTTTCTAAGGATGACAACAATTGATTTCTTTTATCAATAGACATACCGGCACCATTGTCCATAACCATACATGTTAACAAACCATTATTAAGAGAAATATTTATCGTTATTTTCCCATCTTCAGCTAATGGCTCAATGCCATGGATACTTGCATTTTCAATAAATGGTAAGAATGACATATTAGGGATCATACAATTCATAGCTGCTTCATCGAGGTTAATCTTGTAATCTAATTTGTCACCAAATCTGTATTTCTGTATTTCTAAAAAACTATTAATAAGTTTTACCTCAGCTTGTACGGTAACCATATCTTTTCCCCATGTCAGTGAATTACGAAAGATTTTCGCCATATTGTGGATGATTTTAGCCGTTTCCATTTCTTGTTTAATGACACTCCTCATTCTTATCGTCTCAAGTGCATTAAATAAAAAATGGGGATTAATTTGACTTTGCAGTGCACTAAGCTGTGCACGGTTACGTTTAATTTCCAAGTCCTTTTTTTGAATATTAGCCAAGAATACATCTTGAATTAAATCTTTGATCTTTTTGCTCATCCGATTGTATTCAATCGTTAACTGGCCAATTTCGTCATTAAATTCCTGACCATGTATGATTTCAAAATCCTGATTTTTCATCCTTTTGACATGCTTTAAGACACGGTGCAGTCTCATCAAGAAGGAGCGTGCAATGATAATAATAATGACAGTAGGGAGTAATAAATTGATACATGCTAAGAGAATAATAAAACGTCCAGAATCATAGACCGTTTCAAGCATCGTTTTTTCCGAAATAGCCCCAACTACCTTCCAGTTATCTAAATATGTACGATCTTTTATATTTGTATTAATTGTAACGGTACTGTCTGGATAACTTATTTGGTTATATTTCAAAGGTTTATCTAACCAATTTAGTCCCTTTTTTGTGGAATATTCAATTTCGCCCTTATCATTAAGAAGGTATAGATCTCCTTTAAATGTTACATTTTCAAAGATTTGTTTAATGTTTGCAGGATTGATTTCAATCCTTACTATTTTTTCCATATTATTAAAATTAAAATAGTCAAGCTTTCGGATGACGGCAAATGTTCTTAAATTAACACCAGCTGGAGAATGAACGATAATCGGACCTGTATTTCTATCCAAAGACACCTGTTTATACCATTCCAATTGTTCTATTTCCTTTGTTATTAAATAAACCCCTCCAGAGTAAATCATTGTTGGATTTTCTGTAAAGAATCGTATTGAATTAATGGAGGGGTTGATGGGGCTTGATTGGTTAAACGTTCTGATATAGATGTTATAGTCATCAATATAATCAATATCACTTTTAAAATCCTTTTCAAGAAATGAATTAATATTGCTATTCGTATAAAGAGAGGAAGATATTCCTACCGCATCGTCGACAATTCTCCCAAAGTTATTGGTTATCTGCTGCAAGGCTAACTTTGAATCTTGCATTTGCTGTTTTTTTACATTTTCAATCGTCATATTATAAAAAATGATATTTGTTAAAACGATGGGAATGAAAACAGCAAAAAAATACATGATTAATAATTTTTTACTTAATTTAACGTTATGAAAGTTTAATTTATCCAGCCTCATTTATAATCACACTTTTCTTTTAAGATGATTCCGATACTCAGATGGTGTAATGTTTTCAAGCTTCCCAAAAATAGTTACAAAATAGTCGGTATTATTAAAACCAACACACTCTGCAATTTCATAGATTCTATTTTCTGATTGACGAAGAAGTCTTTTCGCTTCGGTGATTCTAATTTGCAATAAATAATCCTTAAAATAGATTCCATATGTTTTCTTAAACAATTGACCTAAATAAACTGGATTCATATAAAACTTTGCTGCAATCGATTTTAAACTTATATTCTCATGGTAATTTGAGTCAATATATTGTTTAATTTTATAAACTTCACTTTGTGTAGAAAACCTTCTTAATTCAGTAATTTCTTTTTTACTCTCTAATATAAAATGAATGAGAAGTTCTTTTAATTGAACTAACGTGACATTAAACTCCTGAATCTTGAGCATTGTTTGGAAAGAATCCAATTGTGATGGGTCCCCTTCCAATTTTTTGATAAACTTTAAAACAGAATGAACAATTCGATTTATCGACGAAAGAATCGCGGACCTAGCCATACTTTTCTTGTGAAATTCTTCAAATATAGAATCGATAATATCCCTAATGGAATCTGATGATTCTTCTACTATCTTCTCCAATACCAAGTGGTAGAACGAATCATCTAGTTCTGTATAATGGAGTGACTTCACATTAATATCACTACTAAAAATTATCCCATCCTTTTGCAGGTATTTGAATTGTAAACCTCTTTGAGCAGTTTCATAGGATTCCTTTAAAATTCGAAGATCAGGGACTGAAGAACCAACATAAAATGTTACCTCTTCCGAAATTTGATGGGATAGCTCTTCTTTTACCCAATGTACAAATCTACCGATTTTCATTTGAAATCTATTTAAGTAATTGGCAGTGATGAGAACACCAAAGCTTCCCTGCTCTAAATCTTGTACCCAAACTTTTTCCTTCAGGTCACAAATATCACGAATTACTTTGGCTATTTTCTCGCCAACATTTTTGTATATAGCAACGTTTTTCTCATATGTATTATTTATTAGTCCATTTACCTCAATAATAATGTAGTAAAACTCCTTTGGATTTCCTAATGTTGGTAAATAATTAGTAACTTCCTTTTCATCTGCTTTACCAAATATCAGCTTATGCATTATTTCCTTGTATTTAATTTCTCTATTCTTTTCTTGAATCGTTTTCTGTTTATTTAATGATTTAGAGAGTACTGTTAATGTTTGCTCCATTTCATCTTTATCGATAGGTTTGAGTATAAAATCATGTACACCATACTTAAGTGCCGTTTGCGCATATTTAAAGTCACTATATCCACTAATAATAATAAATTTGGGTTGGATTTCTTCTTCTTGTGATACAATTTTTATCAGCCCAAGTCCATCTAGAATTGGCATACGAATATCTATTACTACCAAATCTGGCTTGACATCACGTATAACCGTTAAGGCCTGTTGACCGTTTGAAGCCTCTTCTACAACTTCAAATCCACATTCTTGCCAATCAATTAAACTTCTTAGTCCTTTTCGAACATAGATTTCGTCATCAACTAGTATAACTTTGTACATTTCCAATCCTCCCCTTTTTATAATCGCTAGTGGAATGAACAGAATCCATTTACAATAAAGCGGTTACATTCTTTTTTGGAAAAATCAATTGATTTTTGTATATTTTGGAAGACCCCTCAATCCTAAAATTTGAGGGGTCTCTTTGTTTACATTTTTATGGCTTCCAAATTTTATAATTGCCGCTTAATGCCAATAGGCTGAAAAAGTATAAGCAGTTATCGTAATACCTTCTAACACCTGTTCTTACTGGTGTATTCCAAAATAATTCAACCCACTTTAACCGATCTTGTCCATCGGCTGCAAGGGAGGCAAAAGCATTCGTTGCAAGCAGCCCAACAGGATGCAGGGATTTTTCCTCAAATGGTTCACCTGAAATCGTGTAGCGGCGATAATCGGCAGGGTCCTTATCCGAGAAGAAGGCTTGAAGTTTATTTGCCTCACCTATTTCCCACTCATCCCCTCTAAACCATTCATAATCTAAACCAATATTTGCTGCCACTCGATAAGCATCACTAAAGAAATGACCATAACCTTTTTCATTGTTCGGTGTACCATCATAATAAGCATATTCTGGAGCTAGACCTGTTTCAGGATGACAAGAAATTTTTAAGTAGTCCCTGCTTGCTGACGCTGCTTCCTTCCAGAACTGACGATCCTCTTCATATGCCCACAAAGCAAACAATTCATAGAAATGAGGCAAATGATAGGATGGGTCAGAGAACTCACAATCTGGTATAAACTTGATTAATTTATGTTCTTTATTCCACATTGGAAATCCAATGCCATTTTCACCTTTGTGAAGACAAGTTCGAAGAAGATCTTTTGCCTGCTCACTGTAATTAAATGGGGCTGCACCATCCCCCCAACGATGCGATGCAAAAAACAAAGCCATTGCAAAAAATTCTTCTCCATCCGGTGCCGGACCAAAAGAATTCTTTGTACCATCCTGGGCACAAGACCATGCAAAGTAGCCAGCGTTTTCCCCACTTGTCATATACATGTATTTCATCGTCCATTTCCACAAGCGGTCAAAGACATCTTTATTATCCATTTGCACAGCCATCATCATTCCATAGGACATGCCCTCAGTCCGCACATCTAGGTTTCCAGTATCGAGCATGTATCCCATATCATCACCTGCTGGATAGTAGATTCTGGTATCCTCATCCCCATTAAATAACTCATTCCAATTTTGCTGAATTCTTTTTGCGATTTCATCGTCTGTTTTGCCAATTTCTTTAAATAGATTACGATATTGCCCAGTATAAAAAGAACCATTTTTCATTTCCACTTGCTTTGACATATTACCCCTCCAATTAATTTAGAAGTGATTGAACGGACATCAAGTCCGAATTAAGTTGGTGTTACTAATAACAATCGTTAATATATAAAATGTGCTGGCAGTGACAAAACTTCCAGCACATTTTATTTGTGAATATCTATTAATAAGTACTTTTACATATTAACAGACCATGTTAACGCTTACAGATATTCCATTATATTTTTAGATGTTTTTATATAAGTGCCCTTCTTTTCTATTATTATAGCTTCAGTAACTTAGTTTGTCTATCGGACAAACTAAGATTTTTAGAAAAAATTATCTATTATGAACATTTGAACACCTTACTTTTGAGAGCTAAGATTTTGTTGTTTCTTTTCTACTCTACGAAAACTTATTGCTGCTCCCCACATTATGACAACACCTATTAAACTCAAACTAAAGAACGGAAGTAGCCCTGGTATAGCTGAGAAAATATAACCTATTATTGCTATCAAAATTAATAAGAGAATCGTGATATCCATATTTAAAATCGCAATAATAAAGGAATTCTTCACGTACTGAAAAACCGTCTGATCATAATGAACGTAAACCGGAAATAGATAAACGAGGGTAATGAAATAAAAGCTAGTGATGAGTAGTAAGGGAATTGTTAATGTATATTGGAGCATTCCCCCAGCATTCATAATAAATTTAAAATCATAATACAAAAACAGGCCAAAAATAACTAAAATCACACCAAGCTTATTAACTCTTAAAAACTCACTTTTGTAGATTTGGAAAAAGGTTTGAAAGATTGGCAGTTCACTTTCTTTATTAACCAGCCATTTTCGTACAATGGAGAATAATGAAACGGTAGCAGGCAAAACTCCAAAAACAATGAGGCCTCCTATGGAGAAGAGTATCCATAAAAGATTAATATAAGCTAATTTCATAATCCATTCACAACCAATATATAGCTTCCCGAACGCCATATTGTTCTGCATTTTTGTTGACACCTCGTTAGTGTGTATTTTTATTAATAGTTTCTATTATAAATGCTTATACGTCAATATAGTAAATATTCAGAAATCATATTTACTTTCTTAAGTATCATCTTTAGTTTTTACGGTTCAATGTTTTGGGTTCCAAGCTAGAATGATAGAAAGAGAGGAGGAAACTTTTATTTTGTAAGCGCTTCACCTATTATACCACTATCTTTTATGGGGGAATGCAGAAAATGAGGGAAAGGTTTAAAAGATTCATTTCATTACTTCTTGTTGCACTCTTAATAATTCCGACAAGCTGGATACCTAAGGCTGCAGAAGCAGAAACGAACACTGATATTCCAGTACTACTGTATCATCGAGTGGTTGAAAATCCTTCCAACGAATGGACGGATACCAGCATTGTACAGTTCCAACAGACCTTGAAATATCTTCATGACAATGGTTACAACACTTTGTCTGCAGAACAATATGTGAGCATCATGGAAGGAAAGGAAAACGCTCCTGAGGATCCAATTCTATTAACCTTTGACGATGGAACTCCTGACTTCATTACCAATGCTCTTCCAGTATTAAAGCAATATAACATGAAAGCCGTCCTGTTTATAGTAAGTGACTGGATTGACGGCGATTTCAGCATGTCACAAGAACAGCTGGAAAGTTTAGCGAAAGAACCATCTTTAAGTCTCGAAAATCATACGAAAACACATGACGGAGCTATTTGGGGAACTAATGGCGGTGTACGAAGTTCTATAACGGTAGAACAAGCTGCGGACCAAATTAACTCGGCAAATACTTATCTTAAAAGCATTACAGGTAAAGACCCCGTCCTAATGGCATACCCTTATGGCAGCTATAATGATAGTACAAAGCAAGTAAACCAAGAAAGTGGGATTAAGTACGCATTTAAAGTGGGATACCCTAATGAGGATAATTATGCTATGGGTCGTCACTATGTAACAACTCAAAGTGTGGCTCAAATTGCCCAAATGATTGGCGGCCCTGTTCCGGAACCAACTCCGGATCCAGGAACCCAGACTGAAACAGTTTATCACGAAACCTTCGCTAGTGGTAAAGGTGTTGCAGTACAAGCGGGCAATGCACAATTGGAAGCAGTTTCTGATGTTGTTTTTGCTGGCAATGAAGACGGAAAAGTTATCTCTGTAAGTGGAAGAACAAATAACTGGGACGGTGTTGATATCCCATTCAGCAGCGTCGGTCTGGAAAACGGCAAAACTTATAATATTACTGTAACTGGTTTTGTTGGTGCTAGTGAGAATGTTCCTGCAGGTGCACAAGCTTTACTTCAGAATGTTGACAGCTATAATGGCTTGTATGCAGCTGCAGATTTTGCAGCCGGACAAACATTTACTCTAACGGGTAAGTATACCGTTGATACGAGCAAAGATAGAGCACTTCGTATTCAATCTAACGATGCAGGGGCAACGGTTCCCTTCTACATCGGAGATATCCTGATTACAACGGAGAAAACAACAACTGAACCAGTAGCAGATAGAGAGGTCTACCATGAGACATTTGATAGTGGCACAGGTGTTGCAGCTCCTGCGGGTAATGTGCAATTAAATCCGGTCTCTGGAAAGACTTTTGAAGGTAATGATGACGGAAAAGCTATCCATGTAGACGGAAGAACAAGCAATTGGAATGGTGTTGATATCCCATTCAGCAGCGTCAAAATGGAAAACGGCAAATCCTATACAATTACTGTCAGAGGTTATATTGATGAAGGTGTGACTGTTCCTGCAGGCGCACAAGCCTTACTTCAAAATGTTGACAGCTACAATGGCTTATATGTAGCTGCAGATTATGTTGCAGGGCAAGCGTTTACTTTAACAGGTCAGTATACTGTTGATACGAGCAAAGATAGAGCACTTCGTATTCAATCTAACGATGCAGGGGCAGCGGTTCCCTTCTACATTGGAGATATCCTAATCACTGAAAAGGCACCTACTGGCGGCGGTGAAGAGCCAGAGGACCCAAGACCACCTGCCCAAGCCTTCACACCGATTACGTTTGAAGATCAAACAACAGGAGGTTTCGAAGGCAGAGCTGGTACTGAAACGCTGACTGTAACCAATGAAGCGAATCATACCGTGGGCGGCTCCTATGCTTTAAAAGTTGAAAACAGGTCAAATACTTGGCATGGTCCTGCTTTAAGAGTAGAAAAATATGTTGACAAAGGTGCGGAATATAAAATTTCTGTCTGGGTCAAGTTGATTTCACCCGAAACTTCACAGCTTCAGCTTTCCACACAGGTTGGCGACGGCGGCAGCGCTAGTTACAATAACCTTCAAGGAAAGACAGTCAGCACCGAAGACGGCTGGGTTCAGTTCGAGGGAACTTACCGTTATAGCAGTGTAGGGGATGAATTTTTGAGCATTTATGTGGAAAGCTCGAATAACAGTACAGCGTCCTTTTATATTGATGATATTACTTTTGAACCTACTGGTTCGGGACCTATTGAAGTTCAAGAATTGCCACCTATCAAAGATATTTATCAAAATGATTTCTTGATTGGAAACGCTGTTTCAGCTTCTGATTTTGAAGGCAATAGACTTAAGCTGCTCAACATGCACCATAATGTTGTGTCAGCAGAGAATGCAATGAAGCCAGATCAAGCGTATAATGCGGAAAAACAATTTGACTTTACTGATGAGAATGCGCTTGTCGACAAAGCTTTGGCTCAGGGATTGAAGATGCATGGACACGTACTCGTATGGCATCAACAGACACCTGAATGGTTGTTTACTGCTGATAACGGTGCCCCATTGAGCCGTGATGCAGCACTAGCAAATTTAAGGACCCATGTTAAAACAGTCGTAGAAAATTTCGGTGACAAGGTAATTTCATGGGATGTGGTTAACGAAGCGATAATCGATAACCCTCCGAACCCAACGGATTGGAAAGCATCACTGCGTCAATCTGGATGGTACAAAGCCATTGGACCAGACTTCGTAGAGCAGGCTTTCCTTGCAGCGAAAGAGGTACTCGACGAAAAAGGCCTCGATATAAAGCTTTATTACAATGATTACAACGATGATAATCAAAACAAATCTGAAGCCATTTATCAGATGGTGAAAGAAATCAATGCGAAGTATGCATCAGTTAATAATGGGAAGCTTCTCATCGACGGCATTGGCATGCAGGCACACTATAATAAAAACACCAACCCGGAAAATGTAAGACTCTCCTTGGAGAAGTTTATTTCCTTGGGTGTAGAAGTAAGTGTGACTGAACTTGACATTACAGCAGGAACCAATAACGTACTAACCGAGCAGGAATCGATTGCCCAAGGTTATTTATACGCACAATTGTTTAATATTTACAAAGAATACTCAGAGCACATCGCTCGAGTGACATTCTGGGGACTGAACGATGCAACAAGCTGGAGAGCTGCCCAAAGTCCGTTATTGTTTGATAAAGACTTACAAGCAAAACCAGCCTACTATGCTGTGATTGATCCAGACAAATTTATATCAGAGCATGATCCTGAGGAGCACGAGGTTAATCAAGGAACAGCGATGTTCGGCACACCTGTAATTGATGGAACTGTAGATGATGTTTGGGGCAGCGCAACGGAACTGCCGATTAATCGCTACCAGATGGCATGGCAGGGAGCAAATGGAATTTCCAAGGTTCTCTGGGACAATGAAAACCTATATGTTTTGATTCAGGTTAGCGATTCGCAGCTTGACAAATCAAGCGCAAATCCTTGGGAGCAGGATTCAATCGAGGTCTTCGTGGACGAGAACAATGCAAAGACATCCTTCTACGAAGATGGAGACGGACAATATAGAGTAAACTTTGACAATGAGACTTCCTTCAATCCTATAAGCATTGCAGAAGGATTTGAATCTAAGACCCATGTATCCGGTAATGGGTACACAGTGGAACTGAAGATTCCGTTAAAAACAATTACTCCAGTAAACAGCACAAAGATTGGTTTTGATGTCCAGATTAATGATGGTCAAGACGGTGCCCGTCAAAGCGCTGCAACATGGAATGACACGACTGGCCTAGGATATCAGGATACATCAGTATTCGGTGAACTGACGCTGGTAAAATCAGAGGATTCAGAACCGGAAAAGCCGGGCAAACCTGGTAAACCTGATAAACCTGAAAAGCCGGTGAAACCTACAAAACCAGAGAAACCATCAAAACCAGAGAAACCATCAAAACCAGAGAAGCCTGTCAAACCAGAGAAATCTGTAAAACCTTAAACAACAACACCAGACATAAAGCTTGAAATACAATCCTGCTAAAATTTAATTTTTAACTAGCAAGAAAATATGGATTCTACTGGAACTATTTTGTTCAATAATAATAGTAGAAATGCATACAAAGATTCAATGGAGAAGAGACTGATGAGGCTATCAGTCTCTTCTTTCACTTCTACCATCAGCAGGACATTTATTGATTTCCCCCATCCAAAAAAAAATAGCTTCCCTATCTCCTAATTCATCCCCATTTTCATCCGGATTGTTAACGAACTCACCAAATTATAAAGTCAGGTCCCTTTACTAGAAGATCATGATTGTTTATTATGTAACAGATTAGTTTTATATTATACTAGTTATATAATGTTTGAGGATAATAGTGAACAATAGAAAATTTATAGAATACTGGTAGATAACGAAAGCAAAGCTTCGGAAGAAGCTAGTAATCTTCTAAAACGAGAGGAAATCCCACCATGAACAAAAGATTGTTTAAATTGTTACTATTTCTATTTGCTATAGGTATTAGTACTATTTTAATATTTAGAGAAAAAGAAACCAAACCTTCTAAAGCAACAGGCATAAAACAAGGTCAGAATGTGCCTTTACCAACTGAGCTCCATCCTATCGTAAAGGAACGGAGCGAGCAATTAGTCCAACAAGCAGCAAGAAAAGGAATTGTCGTCATAATCACTGACGGTTTTCGCAGTGTGGACGAGCAGAACACCATTTATGAACAAGGACGTACGGCAGAGGGCAATATTGTCACGCATGCAAAAGGTGGAGAATCCTATCATAATTATGGGCTTGCGATTGATTTTGCACTTGAAACTCCTTCAGGAGATGTCATTTGGGATCGTCAATATGATCGTAATCAAAATGGTAAATCAGACTGGGCCGAGGTGGTGAAAATGGCAAAGGCACTAGGATTTGAATGGGGCGGAGATTGGAAAGATTTCAAAGATTATCCACATTTCCAAATGGATTTTGGACTGACAATTGCGGATTTGCAGAATGGGCAAAGACCCGAATGATCTAGGGGATGGTTCTCCCGGCTTTTTTGGCCATGAGAAGCAGCCCCTTTGTTTTGTGTAGACTCTAGGATATCCTTATTAATTGCGATATAATAACTATTAAGGAGATGATAAAAATGGCCATTAGAAGAGAAGATGTTTATAAATTAATAGACAGAGTGCCTGATGAAAAATTATCAGACTTAGTAAAATTAATTAAACTTCTAGCAATACCCGAAGAAGAAGCAACAGTGGATGAAATAAGAGCTATTAAGGAGGCAAGAAACGATTATAACAATGGTGAAAGCCATTCTTACTCAATTGACGAACTACGTAAGGAATTTTTAGAAAATGAGTAGATACAGACTTGAACTTTCAAAAAGCTCAAAAAAATTTCTTGATAAAAGTGATAGAATAACAAGAGAACGTATTATTAATGTTATTCACGCATTATCTGAAAATCCATATCTTATCCTGGGATTATAAAGCTTACTGGCTACGAGGATACCTTTAGAGTGAGAATTGGAAAATACAGGTTAATTTATCAAGTTATAGATGAATCACTTTTGATTTTTATTCAAGACATTGACAGCCGAGGTGATGTATACAAGCAACTATAACATATTAATTAGTCCTTCATCTTAAAAACCCCCTATTATCGTGTTTCGTTGTTTCTCCTTGTTACAGAGAAAAAATCTGTTCCCCCATTCAAATTAAAATTATCAACTATACAATTTCCAGTTATTTTTCTTCAAAACCAAGGGGTTGATTCTTCCGGCCTTTTGGACCAGCAGGACACGTCAGAGACCGGTGATAAAGTCGTTACTTTGAGCAATGATCATGAAATTTCATAAATATATAATAAATAAAAGAAGGCAGTTATCTACCTATATTAGATAATTACCTTCTTTTATTTCAAATTGGACTTTTTTAGTGATTTAAAACCGTACCCAGGGTGTTTTATTTGTGGTCGATAATTGCCCAATAGGCTGGTTTTACATTGTATTCCGGATCAAATACAAACGGTGCATCTTTTCCTGCTCCTCTTTCTACTTTTGATGTTTCTCTATCTAATACAACATTTCCGTTTTCATCATAGTAAACATCTGCACGGTCATTTAACCATGTATGGTTATCGGCAATTCCCCAGAATGTCACATTACTGATTTTATCGCCCAATTTCTCATATAGCTTAAATAAACGATCATAACGGTCTGCTTGATCGATGAATTTCTGTTCTGGTATAGATTCATAAGTAGGATACGCCCTTACTGGCCAGCCATACATGCTGACATCAAGCTCAGTAATTTGGTTATCTAAGCCAAGATCAGCAAACATGTTAATTGTATCTTCAATTTCTTTTTCAGATGGCCAGCCGATTTGAATGTGGCCCTGATGCCCAACACCATCAATTGGAACGCCTTGCTCTTTTAAACTTTTTACTAGGTTGTAAAGGTATGTTCTTTTTGGTGTTACTTCTGTATTGTAATCATTGATATAAAGCTTAGCGTCTGGAGCAGCATATTGTCTGGCTGTCTCGAAAGCGACTTTAATATAGTCCGTTCCGGTAATTAGGAACCATGGAGATTGACGTAAACCTTCAGGATGTCCACCCCATTCGTCGATTACTTCATTGACAACGTCCCAAGATTTTATATCATCACTATAACGTGATACAACTGCTTGAACATGATTTTGTAATCGGCTTAATAAAAGTTCCTTGTTTTCCTCAAGATTTTCCGGATCAGCCACCACTTGTTTTCCATTTTGCCAAGTAACCATTGAGTTACCATTCTCATCTTTGAAGAACCAATCTGGTACTTGGCTATGCCAGACAAGGGTATGACCGCGCATGTCCATTCCATTTTCTTTCGCAAACTTAACAAGTTTATCTGCCGGCTCCCAGTTAAATTGTCCTTCTACTGGCTGTAAACTGCTAGGCTTCATGACATTCTCTGCTACGATGCTATTAAAATGTCGCTTTAACATTTGTGAGTCTTTTGCATTTAACAATTGATTAGGCTCCACAGCTGCACCAATAGTGAAAGAATCTTTATATCTTTGGTCCAATTGTGGTGCGGTTATTCCACTAATACTTGGTTTATTTGAGATATTTGTTTCAGCACTAACTGTCGTTCCTACAGGTATTAATAAGGCTAAAGCTAATCCAGAAAGGATAGGTTTACGTAAAACTTTTAGCATGTTTTAATCTCCTTTTTAATAAAAGTTTTTTTTGGAAGGGCTTACTAAAATCTCAGAATTAAAACTGTGTTAAGGTTGACAAATAATAAAATGGTAATTTTGCATGTTAAAAGGATTCATGTTATGTAATTACTCCGTACTCAACCTCCTTCTAAAATCCATTGTTGTGAAATGTGTTCAAGAACTTTCTGACTCTTCTGTGTTTATTCTAAATAAATTAACATTGTTTAAACACCCAACAAACTAAAGATTATACTTTTATTACTAAAGGTGATTAGGTACATAAATTAGATGTGGAAGCAAAACAAAACAGGCATCATTTAATGAAAATGATGCCTGCACCTGTTCTTCCCTATCATGGTATAGTGGTCAATGAATGCTTCCCTTAATTTCCGCAATTAAAAATCAACCCTTATTACGGTAAATGAGAGCTCCCCTTATTAGAAATTGAAACTCTCTTAGTATATTAGACGGAGATACTAATCTTGCTGCGCCATCAAGTATTTATCGACTTCGCTAGCGACTTCCCTTCCTTCATTAATCGCCCAAACGATAAGGCTTTGACCTCTTCTTGCATCGCCTGCAGCGAACACTCCCTCAACATTTGTTTTAAATTCACCGTATTTCGCAGCCACTTTTTGGTTGAATGCCTTCACGCCAAATTGGCTTAATAGAGGCTGTTCCGTACCTTCAAATCCGATTGCGATAAATACAAACTGAGCTGGCCATACTTTTTCAGTGCCTGGGATTTCTTTAAAATAATAACGTCCTGCTTCATCTTTTAGTTTCTCCATTTGGATGGTGTGAAGCTCTTTAAGATTCCCATTCTCATCGGCGACGATTTTCTTTGTTTGAATGGAGTATTGACGTGGATCTTCCCCAAATTTCCTTTCTGCTTCTTTATAAGCATAATCCATTGTAAAAACGTTTGGATAAGCCGGCCACAAATTATCTGCTGTACGTGCACCAGGTAACTGCGGATGTTTGCCAAACTGAACGACACTCTTGGCTTTTTGACGAAGAGCTGTCGCTACACAGTCGGCACCTGTATCCCCGCCACCGATAACGATAACATCTTTATCCTCTACATTGATAAATTGACCATCCTCAAAGTTTGAATCTAATAGACTCTTTGTCGCAAGAGTTAAATAATCCATCGCAAAGTGAATGCCCCTTGCTTCACGGCCTTCAATCATTAAATCACGCTGCCTCTGTGCACCTGTACAAAGAATAACGGAATCGAATTGTGCTTTAAGTTCTGCAGCTGTGATATCTTTACCCACTTCTGTATTCGTAACAAAGTTAATGCCTTCCTGAGCTAATAAACGAATTCGGCGTTCTACTACTTCTTTTTCAAGCTTCATATTTGGAATTCCATACATCAGCAAACCACCCGGACGGTCGGCACGCTCAAAAACAGTGACAGAGTGACCTGCTTGATTAAGCTGATCTGCCGCTGCCAAACCAGCAGGGCCGGAACCGATAATCGCCACTTTCTTTCCAGTCCGTAACCTTGGTATCCTTGGTGTAATCCATCCGTTTTCGAAGCCTTTATCGATAATGGCCTGTTCAATATTCTTGATTGCAACCGCTGGGTCAGAAATGGCTAACGTACATGAACCTTCACACGGTGCCGGACACACCCTGCCTGTAAACTCTGGAAAATTGTTTGTTTTCAGCAGTCGATCCAGTGCTTCTTTCCAACGGCCTCGATAGACTAGATCATTCCACTCCGGGATTAAATTGTGAATCGGGCAGCCTGATGTTGCTCCTTGAATCTCCATTCCGGTATGACAGAAGGGAATGGAACAATCCATGCACCGCGCCCCCTGTATACGTAACTTTTCATCAGAAAAGGGAACTGCATACTCTTTCCAATCATTTAAGCGTGTCAGCGGATTTCTTTCTCCCACTTTTTCGCGGGAATATTCGATAAATCCAGTTGCTTTCCCCATTGTTCCTCTCCCCTTTCTTAGCGGTTTGCAGCTTCCTGCTGTTTAGATGGTTTTGGTTTTGCAGAGGAATTCGCTAAAAAGGCGCTCATCACTGCTTCTTCTTCCGATAATCCTGCTAGTTTTTGCTCTTCTATTAAATGAATCATCCGTTTGTAATCCTTCGGAATGACTTTGACAAATTTTCTCACACACTTTTTCCAGTTTTCTAGAACACAGCTAGCCTTTACACTTTGTGTGTAACGGAAATGATTTTCGATTAACTGTTTTAGCTCATCCTGGTCGGCAGCAGTTGATACTGATTCAAATGCAATTAATTCTGAATTACATAAATGCTTAAATGCATCCTTGTCTTCAGCTAAAACGTAGGCGATTCCTCCAGACATTCCAGCTGCAAAGTTTTTGCCAACATCACCTAAAATAACTACGCGTCCGCCTGTCATATATTCACAGCCATGATCGCCAACACCTTCAACCACAACATTTACACCGCTGTTACGAACAGCAAAACGTTCACCGGCACGTCCGTTAATATACGCCTCGCCGCTCGTCGCCCCGATAAAGGCCACATTACCCGCAATAACATTTTCGGCAGAAGCGAACTTGGTATGCTCATCTGCTCTAACGATAATCTTACCGCCAGAAAGACCTTTCCCCACATAATCGTTTGCGTCCCCGGTAAGCTCTAGAGTCATTCCTTTTGGTATAAAGGCGCCAAAGCTTTGCCCAGCAGAACCGGTAAACCGTAAGGTAATGCTATCCTCTGGAAGACCATCCTCACCGTAGCGTTTGGAAATTTCACTTCCAACGATGGTTCCCGCCACGCGGTTAATGTTCGAAATCGGGAAGCTTACATCTACAGGTGTCCCCTGCTCTATAGCTGGTTGAACAGCCGGAAGAATTTCTTTGATATCAAGTGATTCGTCTATTTTATGATTTTGCGGAGTTTTGAAGGTTCTTTGTCCTTCAGGCTTATAAAGTAACGATGTTAAATCTAAATGCTGTGCCTTCCAATGTTTCTTCGCCCTCTCACTCACTGTTAAAACATCTACGGAGCCGACCATTTCCTCCATAGTTTTAAATCCAAGCTCAGCCATAAGCTCACGCACTTCCTGTGCAATGAAACGCATAAAGTTCACGATATAATCTGCTTCACCGGTGAACTTCCTGCGAAGCTCAGGATTTTGAGTGGCAATTCCAACCGGACATGTATCCAAATGACAAACGCGCATCATAACACAGCCAAGAACAACCAGCGGTGCTGTCGCAAAGCCAAATTCCTCCGCCCCGAGCAAGGCCGCCATAACAACATCCTTACCAGTCATTAATTTTCCGTCTGTTTCAAGCACAACCCGGTCACGCAAACCATTCAGCATAAGTGTTTGGTGTGCCTCTGCTAATCCAAGCTCCCACGGCAATCCAGCATGCTGAATGCTTGTTTTTGGCGATGCACCCGTGCCGCCATCGTAACCACTGATGACAATCACATCAGCTACCGCTTTTGCTACACCAGCAGCAATCGTTCCGACACCGCCTTTTGAAACAAGCTTAACGCTGATACGGGCATCACGGTTGGCATTTTTCAAATCGTGAATTAGCTGCGCCAGATCCTCGATGGAGTAAATATCATGGTGCGGCGGCGGAGAAATTAAGCTGACTCCCGGCGTTGCACCTCGAACATCGGCAACCCATGGATATACTTTCGTACCCATCAATTGGCCGCCTTCACCAGGCTTTGCGCCTTGTGCCATTTTAATTTGCAGCTCCTCGGCATTCACAAGATAATGACTCTTTACACCAAAACGGCCTGACGCAACCTGTTTTATGGCGCTTCCTCTGTTGTCACCATTTTCATCGATTACAAAGCGGCTTGAATCTTCTCCGCCCTCACCGGAGTTGCTTTTTCCACCTAAACGGTTCATGGCAATGGCTAATGTTTCATGCGCTTCTTTACTGATGGAGCCAAATGACATCGCACCGGTTTTAAAGCGGCGCACGATCGAATCAACGGATTCTACTTCTTCAATACGTACAGCTGGCCTCGAACCATTAAAGGTAAATAAATTGCGTAAGAACCCAAGTCTTTCTTCATTTGCCTGTGTGGAGTATTTTTTAAACAATTCATAATCGCCTTTACGGCATGCCCATTGAAGGGTATGAATGGTTCCTGGATTAAAGGCATGGTGTTCCCCATCATGTCTCCATTGAAAGTTACTGCCTGAATCTAAAGACTTGTCAGTTGTTTTAGTAAAAGCTTCAGCATGACGCAGCTTCGCTTCCTGGGCGATAGTGTCTAACCCAATCCCTCCAAGCTGGGACACAGTTCCTGTAAAGTAGGTGTCGATAACATCAGAGCTGATTCCAACTGCTTCAAAAATCTGTGCACCACGGTAGCTTTGCACGGTTGAAATCCCCATTTTGGACATGACTTTTACAACGCCCTCAGTCATGGCATAGATATACTTCTTAACCGCTTCTTGATATGTGTATGGGATTGTTCCTTCCTCAATTGCTTGCTGATAGGCAGCGAATGCAAGATAAGGGTTAATACCATCAACACCATATCCGAGAAGTACCGCAAAGTGATGAACTTCCCTTACTTCCCCTGTTTCAACAATAATACTTGCCTTTGTTCTTAATCCTTCACGGATCAAGTGTTGATGAAGGGCGCTCGCTGCCAATAATGATGGTATAGCAACTCTTGTTTCATTCATATTTCGGTCAGACAGGATAATCAAGCTTGCACCGTCAGCAACGGCTTTGACTGCTTGAGTGCAAATTTCATTAAGCGTCTTTTCTAAATCCTCTGAGAACAGAATGTCGATCACATGGCTTTTAAATAATGCATTCGTCTTTAAATCCTCAATCTGGCTGTTGGTTAAAATTGGCGTCTTCAACTGAATCCGACGGCAATTTTCTGCTGTAGGATGAAGTAAATTCCCCTCTGCTCCTAAATAGGAAATGGTTGAAGTAACAATCGCTTCACGAATGGAGTCAATCGGCGGATTGGTTACTTGGGCAAATAATTGCTTAAAGTAGTTGAACAAGTTTTGCGGCCGGTCTGATAATACAGCAAGCGGCATATCATTCCCCATCGCCCCAAGCGGATCCTTGCCTTCAGTCACTGCTGGAAGGATATATTTTTGAATATCTTCATACGTATATCCAAAAGCTTTTTGAAGTGTTAGTAAATCAGCCGGGATCTCACCCTCAGCCTCTACTTTATCTTCCAATCGAACCAGCTGATCATTTAACCATTGCTGATACGGCTGTTCCTGAGCCAACTGTGACTTGATTTCCTCATCGGAAATAATTCTTCCCTCTTCTAAATCTATCAAGAGCATTTTTCCAGGACGAAGGCGCTCTTTGTACAGTACCTTTTCTGGCTCTACATCAATAACGCCAACCTCTGATGAAAAAATAATATAATCATCTTCTGTTACATAATAACGGGCGGGACGCAGGCCGTTCCGGTCCAAAATGGCACCAATTTGTTTCCCATCTGTAAATGAAATAGCCGAAGGTCCATCCCATGGTTCCATGAGTGAACTGTGATATTCATAAAAAGCCCGTTTTTCCTCTGTAATATGAGGATTATCTGACCATGGTTCAGGTACCAGCATCATCGCTGCATGTGCTGGCTTGCGGCCGGCTAGCACCAAGAATTCAAGCGCATTGTCTAGAATGGAGGAATCACTTCCATCTGTATCGAGGATTGGCAGTACTTTTTCCAAATCAGTTCCAAACACCTCTGACACAAATTGACTTTCCCGAGCCTTCATCCAATGAATGTTTCCTTGAAGTGTATTAATCTCGCCATTGTGAATTAAATAGCGGTTAGGATGTGCTCTTTCCCAGCTAGGAAATGTGTTGGTGCTAAAGCGTGAATGCACTATAGCAAACGCAGAGACAAAATTCTCATTCTGCAAATCCAAATAAAACTGATCTACTTGTTCAGGCGTTAACAGACCTTTGTAAACAATTGTCCTGCTAGAAAGACTAGCAAAGTAAAAACGATATTCTGATTCCTTTGCCCATTTTTCTGCTTGTTTCCTAATTACGTATAATTTTCGCTCAAACGCTAATGAATCCGTATTTTTTTCGTTATCAGCAACAAACAACTGGCGAATGACAGGACAGCTTTCCTGTGCGGTTACCCCTATTGGTTCAGGATTAACTGGGACTGTTCTCCAGCCAAGCACCGTTTGACCCTCTTGTTCGACCATTTTATTGATATAGTTTTCAATTTCTTCCCGTTCACAATCATCCTTAGAGAAAAACAGCATCCCCACACCGTATTTCCCTTTTTGTGGTAATATAATTTCTGGACATTCTCGACGGAAAAATTGATCCGGTATTTGAACCATAAGTCCTGCGCCATCTCCTGTCAGCGGGTCACTCCCCTGTCCGCCGCGATGATCCAATTGACAAAGCATCTTTAGTCCTTTTGCCACAATATCATGTGTAGCCATTCCCTTTATGTGAGCATACAAGCCGATACCACAAGCATCATGTTCAAATTCTGGACGGTAGAGACCTTGTGCTTTTGGTAGTTGATGATACGTCATATCCAATCTCTCCCTGTAAGTTAAATTGTCGAAATATTCATATCACCTATTTTAGGTTTTATAATTAATACAAACAATATATAATTTATATCAAATCAATCTAATTCTTGTATCAATGAAAGGTGGAATAGTATTGGAGCTTCGTCAATTACGCTATTTAATCGAAGTTGCTGAGCGGCAGCATGTTACAGAGGCAGCTGACAATCTTAACGTGGCACAATCAGCGGTCAGCTATCAAATTACCAAACTAGAAGAGGAGCTAGGGGTTAAGTTATTAGAAAGGGTCGGCAGGAACATTAAGATTACACAGGCTGGAAATATTTTTTTAGAATTTGCGATAAGCGCTTTAAAAACATTAGATGAAGGAAAGGAAAAAATAGAAGAATATCTCAATCCACTAGGAGGAACGCTTCATATCGGATATCCTTCCAGTCTCTCCATCTATTGGCTTCCAAATCTTATTTCGGCTTATAAGGAGATCGCACCCAATGTTAATTTCCATTTACGGCACGGCTCCTATGCCTACTTAATCAATGCAGTGAAAAACGGAGAAATCGATTTAGCCTTTCTCGGCCCTGTCCCCATGAAGGAACCAGATCTTGAGTCTAAGATTCTATTTATGGAAAATATCGTTGCCTTGCTTCCTGAACATCACCCCTTGGCTGATAGAAAAAGTCTCTATTTAAGTGACTTGCGACAAGATCGTTTCGTCTTATTTCCAGATGGGTATGTCCTTCGGAAGATTGCTGTAGATGCTTGCCATGAAGCTGGATTCAAGCCGAATATTGCGTCTGAAGGAGAGGATATGGATGCTTTAAAAGGGCTTGTTTCCGCTGGAATCGGCGTCAGCCTATTACCTGAGAGTACCTTCTATGACTCCGTTCCCCGGTTCACAGTAAAAGTGCCGATAGAAACACCAAAAGCCATGCGAACAGTTGGCGTTATTACTCCGAAAAATAGAGACATAGCACCATCCGAAAAGAACTTCTATCAATTCCTTATCCAATATTTCAGCAGATTGGAACAGTATAAACAATAAAGAAACCGCGGGGACGGTTCTGTACTGACCCCCAAAAGTTA
>NZ_JACWFG010000010.1 GCF_019749295.1 Neobacillus niacini | reverse complement strand
ACTAATCGTTCGAGGACTTAACCAATTTTAAAGCGAACTCGTTTTACTACTTCTTCTGATTATCTAGTTTTGAGGGAATGAAACCTCAAAAACAGTCTGGTAATAATGGCGAGAAGGTCACACCCGTTCCCATACCGAACACGGAAGTTAAGCTTCTCAGCGCCGATGGTAGTTGGGACGAAAGTCCCTGTGAGAGTAGGATGTTGCCAGGCATAAAAAACACAACCTGATAAAGGTTGTGTTTTCTTGTTGACCAATTTGAGATTTGGCTATAAATTATGTGTATTTTTATATGTTCTTAATCAAATACTATAACTGATATTCTTGTAATATCGCGTGTCAGAGTATCCCTATCCTAACTATTGAGGTGATTCTTCGTGAGTACTCAGAATTTGGATCCACATTCTCTGAAGTTTTTCAAGAATTCGACACGGCCTAAGCGTGCTAGTTCTCAGGTAAATGGAGAAACAAGAATTTCTCAGCATACCATTATTGCTAAATCAAACGCTAAGGCACATAGGTGGTAAAGGATACATCTGGGAAGAAGAAAGAAGACGAAATCAGTCTTCTTTCTTTTTTATTAGTTGTAAATTTTGATTAAGATAAAAAATCTCTCTAATATATTGTAATAATTTGTGTAACTCCAATCTCTTTTTAATCGACTATTTAGGTAATTCGAATAAAAGGAGTTTTTCATTTATGTTATTTAAAAAAATGGTTATGCTCGTATTAGCCGCTGGATTGTTGTGTGCATGTGGTACTGGAAATAATGCAAATGGTAATGGAGAGGGAGTGAAAAAAGAAAACCTAACGGAAAACCCAAAACAAAATGAGATTGCTGCACAATTTCAACCCTCCATAGAGATAAAAGAAAAAAATAATTCCGTTATTATTAATTATAAAGTAAAGAATTTATCGGGAGAACCTCAAAAACTATCGTTTCCCAATGGGCTTCAGGCTGATTTTATTGTTTATGATGAAAAAGGGTTAAAGGTAAAGCAGTATTCCGATGACGTCATGTCAACACAGGCCATCACTAAGTTGAACTTGGAGAATAATCAAGAGATTCAAAACTCGTTTACCATTTCTGATCTTTATAATGGGAGTTACAGGATTGAAGTGTTTTTAACAGCCGCGGAAGAAGAGGCCAAGGTGGTAACAGATTTACTTGTGGAAAACTCGTTGTATACAAAAGCTTCAGGCATACTTGTAGGGCAAATGGATCCCCATACCGTTGAAGTGGATGTTAAGGGAGAGAAGGTGGCATTCCAATTAACGGAAGAAGCTATAGGGCAATTGCCATCTTTAAGAGAGGGAAATGAAATTTCTTTTGTTTATACTGAAAATGATATCCAAAAGACCATTGAAAAGTTTTTACTAGAAACAGAATAAAAAAAGTGCACGCAGCAATGTGTGCACTTTCACTTTACAGACTTTATTTTGCAGTCCACTAAGCAGCCTTCCAGCCTGTAACATCATCTTCTAAAGGCAGATTATTTGCTCGTGCTTTTTTAGCAGCACGGAAGAATAATCCTATTAGCACAGCAGCGCCGATAAAACCGCCAATCCAAGCAGTGGACATCGACAATCCAAATCCAATGGGTGCATTTAAGATATAGGTGATGACCATTACTAACATGAAGGAACCAGGTATTAGCGCAACATAGTAATTTTTCCTAGCAATATACAAGTACATAGCACCTACAAAGAGTGCAATAACAGCAGTAGCTTGGTTTGCCCAGCTAAAGTATCTCCATAGAAGGTTAAAGTCTATTTGTGTTAAAATCGCTGAGATGACGAATAACGGCAGAGCAATCCATAAACGGCTTGAAAACTTTTTCTGAGCAATGTTAATGTATTCAGCAATAATCATACGCGCGCTACGGAAAGCTGTATCCCCTGAAGTAATCGGCAATACTACTACCCCAAGAACGGCTAAGGTCCCGCCAATTGCACCGAGTAAAGCAGTAGAGGCTTGGCTGACAACCGCTCCTGGGCCACCTGCAGCTAAAATATCATTCAAACCATTGTAACCATTGAATAAGCTCATTCCTGCAGCGGCCCAAATCATGGCGATGACGCCTTCTGTGATCATCATCCCGTAGAAAATTTTCCGGCCTTGTTTTTCATTTTGGGTGGTACGTGAAATAATCGGTGTTTGTGTAGCATGGAATCCAGAAAGCGCTCCACATGAAATCGTGAAAAACAACAAAGGTAAAATAGGAGCATTAGCTGGATGAAAGTTGGTTAACGATAATTCAGGAATCGGTGCACCTGTTACAATCATACCAATTCCTACGCCAAGAGCACTGATTAATAATAATGCTCCAAAGTATGGATATAGGCGTCCAATCACTTTATCCACTGGAAGAAGTGTAGCAGCAATATAATAGATGAAAATCGCTCCAATAATTAAGCCTAATGCTATTTTACCATCCATTAATACGTGAAGCAGACTTGCTGGTGTCGATACAAAGACCGTACCTACTAACAAAAGGAGCAAAACAGCAAAAGCATTTACTACATGCTTCATTATTTTTCCTAAAAACTTACTTGCTAGTTCCGGCAGATGTGCACCACGGTTTCGGATAGAAATCATCCCTGTGAGGTAATCATGAACAGCTCCAGCAAAAATACAGCCAATGACTATCCAGATAAAGGCAACAGGTCCATATAGTGCTCCCATAATGGGACCAAAGACAGGCCCAGTACCAGCAATGTTTAATAGCTGAATTAAGGAGTTCTTAGGTGTGCTCATTGGGACATAGTCAACGCCATCGTTGTTTACATAGGCGGGTGTTGCCCGATCTTCCTTTACACCAAACATTTTTTCAATAAATTTTCCATAAGTAAAATATCCAATAATTAAGAGTGCAATACCTGCTAAAAATGTATACAAATTTCTCTCCCCCTTTTTAAATATGAATGCGATTACATAAATAGTTTAAAAGAGTAACAGCTAGAAATGGGTGATTTACGATTAAAAGGTGTAAAAATAAGAATATCATGCTCGTGTAGTAAATTAAGGTGCAATAAAATTTAGAATAGTTAAACTTATTATAATTTATATTTCTAATCTTGACCTTAGTGCTTTCACATAGTTCCTGCTAACCGATAATAATTCTTTCCTTCCTTCAATTTCTAATTGATAGGCACCGTTAAACCATGGTGACAATCGATTGATGTACTCCAAATTTACTAAAAAGCTTTTATGAATTCTAAAAAAACCATAGCCCATCAGTTTACTCTCCAAATCTTTGAGTGGCATTTTGGTCTCAAACTCGCTGCTTTTAGAAATGATTTTGGTTACTTTATCGTCTCTTACAATGTATAGTATTTCTCTTGGTTCTAGGTAGATAATTTCACCATCCCGTTCGACTGGGAGTTTACCTGAAGGTCTGCCAGGGTCCTGTTCCGTAGGGGTGGTGAATTTCTTTTCGATGCGTGTAATGGTTTCTTGCAATTGTTCTTCATCATAGGGCTTTAAAAGATAATCAATCGCGTCATATCTGAAAGCTTCAGCAGCAAATTGTGGATAGGCAGTGGCAAAGACAACCATTGGAGCCTTTTTTAATTCCAATAAAGCTTTTGCTGCTTTCATTCCATTCATTTTTGGCATTTCTACGTCCATAAAAACTACATCAGGATGAAGTTGAAGAGCACTCATTATAGCTGATTCCCCTGATTCAGCTTCACCGACAATTTTAATAGAAGGAAAAGCACCTAATAAATGCTTTAGTTCATCACGGCTGTAGGGTTCATCATCAACAATCAGTGTTCGAATCGATGTTTCCATTTTAACTTACCTCCGTAAAAGGGACAGAAAACCCAATTTCCGTTCCTTTATTTAACTCACTTTTAATTTGAAGTCCCGAAGTATCACCATACATGATTGTCAGCCTTCGGTTAACATTGTATAATGCAAGACCGCTGCCAGTTTCTGAGGAAATTGGTGATTTGCAAATTTGTCTGGTGCGTTCCTCATCCATCCCAATCCCGTTATCCTCTACTTTTACATAGGTTGCAAGACTATGCTTACGAATTGAGATTTTTATCATTCCATTTTCTTCCGTATCTTTCATACCGTGTTTAATCGCATTTTCCACGATAGGCTGAAGGGTGAGTGGAGGAATATTCTCTAATAAGGCTTCTTCCTCAATGTCATAAACCACCTTCAATTTATCCATGAATCTTGCCTCCTCAATGGCTAAGTAAGCTTTTACGTGTTTTAATTCCTGCTCCAAGGTTGTCATATTTTGTGTTGTAACAGAAAGATTCTGACGTAAGAAATGAGATAAAGAAACAAGAAGCTTCCGTGCTTTAGCTGGATTAAGCCGAACAAGAGACAAGATGGTATTCAGTGTATTAAATAAGAAATGAGGGCTAATTTGCGCCTGCAGTGCTTTAATTTCAGCTTCTTTTGCGAGTTGGTAGGACTTGTCGGCATCAGCTAGTTCAAGTTGATTGCTTAAAAGTGAGCTTAGTCCCGATATCAGTTCCATAATAACGGGTGTTATTTCTTTTTCGGATCGGAAATAGAAC
This sequence comes from Neobacillus niacini, assembly GCF_019749295.1. Lineage (GTDB taxonomy): Bacteria > Bacillota > Bacilli > Bacillales > Cytobacillaceae > Neobacillus > Neobacillus niacini_D. Next base: position 88,209 of record NZ_JACWFG010000010.1, on the reverse strand, counting down.
TTTAATGTACCGATGGTTTCTCCGCGTTGTTTCAATGGGGAAATAACGGCCGCACCAAGTGGGCAGCCCTTAACACGGCAATGGATGGAATCCTGGTTTGCAACGACAATCTCCCCCTTATCAATGGCCTCCATTGTAATTTCAGTTTGAATGGGGCTATCAGAACGATGATGATCATGACCTAGTCCAACATGTGCCAGTATTTCTGATAGATTTGTCATCGCCACCGCCCGCGTATTCATTTCATTGTGAAGAATATGACAGACAACTTTTGCGGAATCTGTAGTAAGCCCGTTTCTTAAATATGTAAGGGTGTTCTCTGCAATTCTTAATGTTTTTTGCGCCTGCATGGCACCTGCTTTTTCTGCTTCGTTGATAACGCTCTTAATAATAAGTAGAAAAAGAGCACATCCCAATCCGTTTGCTAAAATCATCGGTATCCCAATGATTTCAACCAATGTCCATGCTTTTTCAAAGGGACGGGAAACGAGCAGAATGACAAGCATTTGCAATGACTCTGCAAGAGCACCTATGAAAAAAGCGGATTCAAGCTTGACCATTTTATTTTTCCGATGAAAGATTCCTGCAAGGATTCCTGCAATAATGGTTGCAAAACCACAGGATAGCCCAGTGAATCCTCCTAATGTAAAACGGTGAATACCTGCTATTAATCCCGCACCTAAGCCAACTTTATAGCCGCCTAAGAGACCGGCTAGTACAACACCAATCACCCTTGAATTGGCAATCGCCTCATCAGCATTCAATTCGGAAGTCCAGCGGTTGATTTCAAGGCTGTCTGTATTGAGCGTCAAACCAGAATACGTTCCAATAATTCCGAAAAAGCCGAAGAAAACAATCGCCGTTAATTGCTGCTTTCTGTTTAACGTTTCCTGATAAATCATATCTCGAAAGAATGGAAATCTCGTTAAAATAAAGGCAATCATCACAAGAATACCTAACCGTTCAACCATGGTAATCAACAAATTTAACATGGGATTGCTCCTTTATGGGTGCCTGTCACCAACCCATTCTATTCTTACTCATTATATCAGTATTAGGAATATTCGGAATAGTAATTAGGTTGTTAAGTTTAATTGTAATACTCTTTCAAATTACATTTTACATTACTAAATATTTGAAAAAGAGTTTATGTAGTGTTAATCTCAAAGAATAATAGTTTGGACTAAAGGAGCCTATTAATGTCTAAGATTTCTCTTGCAGAAGCGGTAAAATTGAAAAGTGTATTGTCAAAAAGAATTCATGAACTGGAAGAAGAAATGGATCGTGTCGCTTTCGTGGAGATTGAAAAGGGAAGTAAACTTCCAAAACAAATCCGTACACTTTCTGATGTTGAGCATGAAATGGAAGAGATTAGAAATGACTTTCGGTTATTAGATAAATTAATGTATCAAGCAAATTACGAGAACAAGATTGTATTTAATAATGAACCCTTAACGATTGTAGAGGCAATTGAACTAGCAACACAGTTACGAGCAAAAGCACGCAAATACAAGGAATATGGAGCGTCTCAAAAAGAAGAATATCTTCCTTCCTATGGAGAAATGATTTCATTGGTGAAAGTGGCAGCGTTTGACCCTGAAGCTTATCGGTTAAAAGGAATTGAAGTCGAACGTCAGGCAAACCGCCTGTCTAACTTAATCAATGCGAAAAACTATTCCATTGAATTAGAATTTGATAGTGAGAAATATTTCTAATCCTTGAAGCGGTGAGACTCTGCTTCAAGGCATAGAAGGAGACTTTTCCCGCGTACAAAGGTACTAGATAATGGTAAGGGAACAACCAATCATCCATGACCCATTACAATTTTACCTGTTATCCATCACCACCTTGTGCAATCGTGGTCGACGACCAAACTCTTAGTTTTTTACGCTCCTTCTATGAATCCCTCGGTCATTTGGCCGAGGGATATTTATTTTTATTTTGTGAAAGAATATTCATTTAATTTAAAAAATGGTAAACTAGTTAAATATTATTTTTTTGAAAGGTGAGGCTCAGGAGATGATAAAAGCTATTTTTTTTGATTTAGATGATACATTGCTTTGGGATCAAAGAAGTATTAAGGAAGCATTTTCTGCGACATGTAAAATAGCAGAAGAGCGCTATGGTATAGATGCCGGTGAACTGGAAGAAGCGGTACGGGAGGCTGCAAGAAATTTATACTCCTCTTATGAAACATATAAATTCACTCAAATGATTGGGATCAACCCGTTTGAAGGCTTATGGGGGAATTTTTTAGATGATCATGATGATTTTAGAAAAATGAAAGAAATCGTCCCTAGCTACCGGAAAGAAGCATGGACTGCAGGGCTGAAGACTATGGGAGTGGATGATGCCGCTTTTGGTCATGAATTAGCGGAGAGATTCCCGCAAGAACGCAGAAACCTGCCTTTTGTGTACGAGGAATCGTTTGAAATATTGGATAAGTTAAATGGAAAATACCAAATGCTTCTATTAACAAATGGATCGCCGGATTTACAGCATACCAAACTATCAATTACTCCTGAACTGGTCCCGTATTTTGACCAAATTGTTATATCTGGTGATTTTGGCAGAGGAAAGCCTGATCCATCAATATTTGAGCATGCATTGTCACTGATGTCATTAAAGAAGGATGAGGTCCTCATGGTGGGGGATAACTTAATGACGGATATTCTTGGGGCTAATTCTGTAGGAATTAAATCTGTTTGGATTAACCGTCTCAACAAAGAAAGAAATGAAGTTATTCCAACCTATGAAATTCATCACTTAGAGGAGCTATTTCCACTATTAGATGAGTTGAACATGGAATAAAATTCTAAAAGGCTGTTCGAAAGGTTTATTAGACTTTCGGACAGCCTTAATTTCATTGTACATCTTATATACATTGTCTTTGAAAAGAGTTAGAGGGTGATGAAGAAACATTAGACATTAATGAGAATTCTACTTCTCCGGTTTCTTAGAAGTGAATTTTGTGTAACCGCCCCAACCTAAGGGTATAATCACAAATCGAGTAATTAACCAATATACAATAGCACCTATTGCCATAGTAGGTAATGTGGCAGTCAAATACTGATAGGGTATCCGGGATTCATATGTTATTGGGTTTAAAAGATAGAAATAAGTAACAAAACCGCATAGAAGGGCTATGATACTAGCTGGATTCCATCCTTTCCAGAATGAATAGGAGGAGGCTGAATTTGTGTTATACAAATCTTTTATATTCAACTGCTTTTTTCGAAAAACAAAATAGTCCACGATTTGAATACCAACTAAAGGCGCGAATAAAACTCCGAGGAAGGCCAGGAAGTTACCAAACCTCAAAAAGAATAATTCTGGGATAAAAACTGCTACTAATCCAACTGGAACCAGAGCAGCCATGGTGGTAAGATTCCAAGATTTTTTTCTAAAGGTTTCTAAATTTCGCAGCCCAATACAGGAGATATAAACACCAATAAGTGCGGAACCAAAGTTGGCAAATGCAATAAATGATAAAGCTAAACTTCCATAGGCCACACCACCCAATTCCACCATCCAGCTAGTAGGGTCCGGGTCACCAATTAATAAAACTGAAAGCAGTCCAATAATACTCATCAATGCTACGGGCAAACCTAAACCCAGCATAGCTGGAATCGTAGTTTGACTTGTTTTTGGAGAAATCCTGACGATACCACCTACATAAGGCCACCAAGACATTAAACTTACGATACCCACTTCGATACCTGTAGCGTAATTCCATACAAGATTACCTGATGGTGCTAGAGGCTTTGCAGTGATTATTGCTTGGAAACCAAAGTTTTTTACAATCATAAAAAAAATCCAAATTCCGACTAATATAATCAAAATAGCGAGAATAGCAGATAAATTTTTAACGGCACTAGCGCCACGTTTCAGAAGTAACCAAATTGTTATGACAGCCAGGATGGAAAGAGAACCAATCGCGATTGAACTCATGGATTCATCGATAACTCCCGTTACTATTAACATCCGGGTAGCGGATTTAGCAAAGAATATGAGGAGAATGGAATTCCAACCAATAACGGATAAATACTGTAGGATTAAGGCGAGGACCCAACCGCGGTTTCCAAAAAAAGGCTTGGCAGAGGTGACACTTTCAATACCGTATTTTGCCGCTGCCGGTATGACAGCTAGTGAGATTAACAGCATCCCGATCATGGAACCGGCTGTAAGTGCAGCTATTCCCATTTTTGAGTTCAAATAATAACCTACAAAGCCGCCCATTAAAAAGCACCAAGTTGCTACCGATGTGCTAATGGACACCAGCATTAAATCTCGTGGACACCAAATTCGTTCATGGGGCAGCAATGGGTGAGCACTTTCTGTTTCATGATGATCGGAACCAGCCACTTAATACCATCCCCAAATAAGAAGGAGCCCTGGAAAGAGGCCGCCTAACAGAAAATAATAAATATAGTCCTTTATCTGAAGGTCCCCACCTTGATTTTCCTCTAGTGTTATGGATTTTAATCGCTCGTCTAAGGGCAAATTTCTATTATCCTTCATGTGAAATTACCTCCAAGGAAACTGCATGTTAATTAAAATATACATATTCTCAAAAAAGAAAAATTGTTTGGACTCAAATGAGGTCTGGTGAAACCTATAGAGACCGAGAAGTGTAGGAAAACCAAGCAAGGTCGTCATGGCTTATAGATTTCATTTTTAAAATAAGGAAACATGTTAGTCTACCTTACAAAACGATTGAATGCTGCTTGTTCTTTTTACTATAATCAGAACTACACTATAAAACTGTATCTGGGGCACTTCTTACTAATATAAAAGGAGTGAATATCATGCTTAAGAGTAAATGGGAGGTACGGGTCTTTCTGAAAACATTTGAAGTTTTTGCTAATTGGGATGGAGAAAAACACTTTCTAACGATGGAAACAGAAAATCCTAAAGGAATCCTTACAATTATGAAATATCCAAATGGTAAATTTTATTATCATCGGAAAAATGAACTATATTGGGATATTAGAGAAATTAAAGTTGAGACCGACATTTTAACGGACATTATTTGGGCATTTAGACTGGCAATAAATAAATCAATTACTGAAATGCCAGTGTAAAAACACACCAATAATAAACTTTTTATTGCCTTAATTCCCCCTTTATTACGCAATACCGTAAATAATTTCCTCCTATACTGGAAATATTATGCTTGAAGATAATAGGAGGAAATTCTTTATGGAAACTAACCATGCTCGTATTACATTAACAGCTTCTGAGTTGTCCTATTTATGGACCAGTTATCTTGCAGATAGTATGTCTGTATGTGTTTTGAAATACTTTCTTGTACATATGGATAACGATGATATTAAGTCACTTACCACTCACGCACTTGAACTATCTCAAAAACATGTTGAGTTCATTCATGAATTATTTACCAAGGAAAAAATTCAAATTCCACAAGGTTTTACAGAACATGATGTAAATTTACTGGTAAAACGTTTATTCTCCGATACTTTTTACCTAAGATATATTCGGAACATGGCCAAAGGTGGATTAGTTACCTACGGAAGGGTGCTGCAAAACGTTTATCGACATGACATTCGCACTTTTTACTCTGAATGTCTAATTGAAACCCTTGAACTAGACACAAAGGCAACGACCATTTTATTAGAAAAAGGATTAGCTATTCGTCCTCCTGTTATCCCTTATCCACAAAAATTAGAATTTGTTCATAAACAATCATTTATATTAGAAGGGCTGGGCAGGAGGGAGTCGCTTACGGGCACGGAGATTAACAATCTCTTTGCAAATATCCTGACAAATCACCTCGGTGCTAGCATTGCTATGGCTTTTAGTCAGGTAGCGAAGTCAAAAAAAGTCCGGAAATATTTTATAAGAGGGAAAGAGGTTTCTCTAAAGCAAATAAAAGCATTGAGCAGTTATTTAGAGATGGATTCACTCCCTGTTCCAATGGCCTATGACCAGGAAGTAACAGATTCAACAGAATCGCCATTTTCAGATAAATTAATGATGTTTCACTTTAGTTTGATGATTTATGCGGGAATTGGCAATTACGGGATTGCCATTTCGGAGAGCCAGCGAACCGATTTGGTTGTCGATTATTCGCGGTTTAATATGGAGGTTTTGAAGTTATCAGAGGATGGGGCTAATCTTATGATTGAGAATGAATGGCTGGAGCAGCCGCCTATGGCTGCGAATCGTCGTGATTTGGCCAAAAATTAATCCAATTTTATATATTCTAATTTAATCACTCATCTCTGAAATAAAAGAAGGCAAGCCCAAATGAGGCTTGCCTTCTTTATCTATAATTATCCGCGTCTGCCGCCTCTGCCGCCACGTTTGGTTTCGGTGTTGCGTTTTAGGCTGGATAAATTTTCTTCACTCGCTTTTAGAAATTTAGCCATTTTATCTTCAAAATTTTCTTTTGGTTTGAAAGCGCCTTTTGAACGGAAGTCTTTGGATTGCCTATTATCTCTTCCCTGACGTTGTGGACGCTGAGAATAAGAAGAAGTTTGACCTTCTGGTTTATCAATTGCTTTTTTAATAGACAAGGCAGTTTTTCCGTCTTTCTCACTGATTACCTTTACCTCAACCTGATCTCCTACTTTAAGGTGATCATTAACGTCTTTTACATAGCTATCTGCTACCTCACTGATGTGCACAAGACCCGTTGTGCCACCTGGTAATTCTACAAACGCTCCAAAATTAGTAATACCCGTTACTTTACCTTGTACTTTGCTGCCTACTTCGATCGACAAAAAGAGTTCCCCCTAAATAATGGTTTCAACACTTAATTATACACTGTATTAAAGAGAATTTCAACCTGTTATAAGATATGATTAATCATCTTGATAAAAATGTTATTCTATTATTCAACTTTTTAAAAATGGTCACATTGTTTCAGTCTAATATATAAAAGTCAAAAAGGTCCATTGATAGGAAAATATCCTACAAATGGACCTTTTTTTTAATAATCAGTAACAATTCTATTTTGATCAAGGAATGTTTCAATCACTTCACTCACCTGGTAGGAAACTTGTGGTGAATCATAGTTTTCAAAAACATGCTCACATTGATTTTTATATTCCATCGTTTCATCATAATGAGCTAAGTGTCGTTGGATATCTTCTTCTTTATCATTTCTAGCTCGGTGTCTTTCGATTACAGTATCACGGTCAGAATAAATGAATAAGCGCATTACCTTTTCACCATACATGTCTTTTAATTTTTCAGTGCCTTCTGGATTTAGCGTTAGATAGACAAGATTATGATCTTCAAACGCCTTGACAATATCATCCTCACGAATCCCATAATGAATTCCGTCGATATCCACAGACTCTAAAAATTCTTGGTTGTCTTTCATCTGGTTGAAGGTATCTTCTGTAACAAAATGGTAGTCAACGCCATCTTGTTCATAATGACGTGGAGAACGAGTCGTGTAAGAGAGGACAGTTTCCATATCAAACGCGGTCGCAACCATCTTGGCAATGGTTTTTCTTCCAGAACCATCGGGTCCAGTGTAAATGAAAAGCTTTTCCTTATCTTTGATTTTATACATAGATTACCTCCTGAAAAAAATATAGTAAATAAAAAAGAGATCCACAGATGTATGAAATTGCTGTCCAGTGAGTGATCTATAATATCCTTGAAGCAGGATATTTCTATTATAACAGATTTTTAATTAAAATTTGACTTTTCTGTTTTTTAATTAGAGTTGCTCACTTATCCGTAATGCAGCTTTTAAAATTACTGTATCGTTTCTCTGTGGTGTTGTAAAGCTGTAGTGTAACAATACTTTAAAATAAAATGTCGAACTGTGTTGTATTTCAAGTATAATGAACATATTCAGATTTTGCATATGTTATTTCTTTCAGAGAAATCCTATATAGAAGTTGGATAATACAAATAAATGAGGTACAACATGAGTGAAATAAATTTTAAGGATTATCAATTAAGCGAGGAAATCAGAAGGGCACTTGATGTCTTAAAATATGATAGTCCTACAGAAGTACAAAAAGAAGTCATTCCCAAGGCACTAGAGAAGCAGGATTTGGTGGTCAGATCACAAACAGGCAGCGGCAAAACTGCTGCATTTGCGATTCCAATTTGCGAGATGATGGAGTGGGAGGAGAAAAAACCACAGACGTTAATCCTTACACCTACTCGCGAGCTTGCTGTCCAGGTCCGTGAAGATGTCACAAATATTGGCCGGTTCAAACGGATTAAAGCGACGGCTGTTTATGGGAAGGAACCTTTCTCAAAGCAAAAGGAAGAATTAAAGCAAAAAACACATGTCGTGGTCGGTACTCCTGGTCGAACCATGGACCATATTGAAAGAGGTACACTCGAATTAGATAAGATAAAATATTTAATTATCGATGAAGCTGACGAAATGTTAAATATGGGCTTTATTGATGAAGTTGAAGCTATTATCAAAGAACTTCCAGAGGACCGAGTAACCATGGTATTCTCAGCAACCCTGCCTAAAGATGTTGAAGCACTCTGCCATCAATATATGAAGAATCCGGTACATGTTGAGATTGCTTCAACTGGCCTTACAACAAATTCCATTGAGCATGGTGTTATCGAGGTGAAGGATGAAAATAAGCTTTCACTTTTGAAAGATGTAACAGTGGTTGAAAATCCAGACAGCTGTATCATTTTTTGCCGTACAAAAGAAAACGTAGATACTGTTTATTCAGAATTGGAAAATGCGAATTATTCTTGTGAAAGATTACATGGCGGGCTGGAACAAGAGGATCGGTTTGGTGTAATGGATGGCTTTAAAATGGGGAATTTTCGTTATCTTGTTGCAACAGACGTTGCGGCAAGAGGAATTGATATTGATAATGTGACATTGATTATAAATTATGATGTCCCGATGGAAAAAGAGAGCTATGTTCATCGTACGGGAAGAACAGGAAGAGCTGGTAACAAAGGTAAAGCGATTACCTTTGCAACTCCGTATGAAGGAAAATTCCTTAAGGGGATTGAAAGATACATTGGCTTCGAAATTCCTGTAATGGACGCTCCAACTCAGGATGAAGTCACGAGTGGAAAGGCAGCATTCGAAGAAAAGCTCAGCGGCAGGAGAGTTGTCAGAAATAATAAAACAGCACGAATTAACAAAGATATTACCAAGCTTCATTTCAGCGGCGGGAAAAAGAAAAAACTCCGTGCAGTTGATTTCGTTGGGACGATTTCAAATATTCCGGGTGTAACCGCGGAGGACATTGGTATTATCACCATCCAGGACAACTTATCCTATGTTGATATTCTGAATGGAAAAGGCGCTTTAGTACTGCAGGCCATGGAAAATACCACTGTTAAAGGAAAAAAACTTAAAGTGAGCAAGGCATTAAAATAATGAATTAAGAATTGGGACGATTATTTCGTCCCTATTTTTATCATAAAAGAGGAGAATGACGATTAAATGAAGTATTTTAAATCACAAATGAAGCAGTTAGTTAAAGAAAATAGAGAATTGCAGCAGCATTTAAAAGAGTTGATTAATGAACATGATCTTGAGAAAAATTTTGCTCTAAAGGCTTTGTATCATTCAGAAGTAGCTGACGGCGGAAAATTTCAAACAGCCTATCAAGCTCTCGATGCGCCAAAAGAGTAAGTTTTTTTAAAGGGAGAGGAAGGACATGAATATACAGAATATTTTAGTGGTCAGTCCAATGTATAAAGAACTTAAATTATTAATTGAAGAGAAAGCCCCGCATAAAGCTTTTCAGTTTATACCCGAGGAAGAGCTGTCACAAGATGAATTAAACTGGGCAGAGGCACTAGTCTCGTTTAATCTAAAAGCTGATTATGATTACAGCACAGTAAAATGGGTTCATTCGCTTGGAGCAGGGGTTGACCGTTTTTTACATAAGAAGAATTGGAACGAGGAAGTATTATTAACAAGAACGATTTGCTCTTTTGGGCAGAGGATTGCAGAATATAGCTTAAGCTACATTTTAGGTGATTTACAGTTACATGACTCCTTTCAAAAACAACAGCAGCGAAAAAAATGGGAGCAGTGGACACCAAAATTAATGGGTGATCAAAAGGTTCTTGTCTATGGAACAGGCGAAATAGGTCAAATGATAGCAAAGGTTTTTTCCTCAATAGGGGTAGGTGTATTTGGGGTATCTTTAAGTGGTACTAACAAAGATTATTTTAAAGAGGTCTTGACACTGGATTCACACTTTTCGCGATTATCAGAAATGAACTACATCATTAACACGCTGCCATTGACAGGGAAGACGGAAAAATTATTTAATCATACTATCTTTAATCAATTGTCAAATGCAGGGTTTATTAATGTGGGAAGAGGGGCTTCCGTAGATGAAGAAGCTTTACTGCAAGCTTTGGCTGAGAACCAAGTAAGATTTGCTGTCCTTGATGTCTTTGCGCATGAGCCGCTTCCAGAAAACCATCCATTCTGGAATAACTCAAGAGTTCAAATTACACCACATATTTCTGCAGTGACCACACCAGAAGAAGGGGCAGCTTGTTTCCTTGAAACACTAAAAAACATAGATGAAAACAGGCATCTTACCAATAAAGTTGATACAAAAAAAGGCTATTAGGATCGAAAACCTAACATTGATGTTAAAAAACAAGACGGTTTTGCCGCCTTGTTTTTTATTACCTATTGCTTGGGTTTTAAATCCTATTCCTCAGTTTCTTCTGTACCTTCTTCATTTTGTTCGGTTTCTTCTGTTTCTGTATCATCATTTCCGTTATCGCTACATCCAGTTGCAACTCCCAGTAGCATAAAAACTGACATCAAAGCAACTAACCAAGTTTTGAAACTTTTCATTTGAAAATTCCTCCTTGAATGCTTGCGATTTTGTACTACAGGGTTATCATACAGGCTTTTTGAAAAAAATAGATTAAATTTTCCATCTCTTAACAATCATTAACGTCATCTTTATATAACTTCAAACAATTTGAAGTAAAATTTACAAATAATTAAAAATATTCACCTCTCAAGGAATACCATCTTACCAAAGATAGAAAATTATACTAGTATTAATAAGTGCAATAAAAGAAGTAATTGACCATTTGAATTAATTTTGTTACGCTATACTTAACTTTTTTTCTTATTGAGAAACTATGTGAAACAAAATAAATTAATGAAAATAACATTTCTAATAGATAGATAGATTAAATAAAACAACACTAGAAGGTGGGTTATATGAACTTACAAGCAGATGTTTGTATCGTTGGCGGCGGACCTGCAGGAACCTTACTTGGACATTTATTAGCTAAAAACGGTGTATCAACCATCATTATTGAACGATCTGCTGGAGTTAATCGTCAATTTAGAGGCGAACACATAAACGCTGAAACAGAAGCAATTCTAAAAGAACATCAATTATTTGAGAGAATAGAAGAGCTGGGTATTCTAAAAATGAAAAAAGTAGAATACTTTGCTGGCAGAAATATTGTAAATAGCATTACACCAAAAAACCATGAAGATCACGTTGGTATTCATGTGCCTCAAGCTCATTTACTTACAGCGATTATTGAAGAATCCGAAGAAAATAATAACTTTCAACTTTTATTTAATACAACTGTGAAAGAATTGATTCAGGATGACCAAGGATTCTATACCGGAGTAAAAGCAATAAAGAATGGGGAAGAGATCTCCATTTCAAGCAAGGTGACAATTGGTGCAGATGGCAGGTATTCAACAGTTCGTAAACTTGCGAAAATCCCTACAATCGAATTGACCCATGGATATGATGTATTGTGGGCCAAAATTCCCGCCCCCGCAGGATGGGAACCAACAACAAGAATGGCACTCGTCAATGGTCATCAATTAGCGTTATTTTCCCAAACGGGAGGATTTATCCAAATAGGCTGGAATATTGCAGAGGGGTCTTTTCCAACCCTAAGAAAAGGTTCCATTCAGCCATTCCTGGAACCATTGATCGAGAGCTTTCCAGAACTTGAGGATAGTGTTAATGAGCATCTTTTATCTTGGAACGATTTTGTATGCTTGAAGGTACAAAGCTCTCGGTGTGAAACCTGGGTAGAGGATGGATTAATCCTAATAGGCGACGCGGCGCATACAATGACACCAACCGGCGCAATCGGAATAAATTGTGGAATGAAAGACGCTCACATCCTTGCACCAATCCTTACAGAGTTATTGATAGAAAATAAAATCAAATCAGAGCATCTAAAAATATTTGAAATGAACAGAAGAAATGAAATCAAAACCCAACAAATCATGCAAGTAAAACAAGAAACATCCCTATTAGAGAAATTTGCTTAACGGGTGACAGGCACCAAATATACAAAAAACGCTGCTTATGCAGCGTTTTTTGTATATTTGGTGCCTTTTTTGTTAGTTTAAGCTGAGTAGTCGTAGTAGGAATTGGTTGATTGGGAAATTATATGTTTATCGAATCTGAAGGGGTTAAGATTATGAATTCGAAGTTTCAGCTTACGCGTGCTTTTATTATTAGTTTGTTTTCGCTCCTGGCTTTTGGTATTGTGGCAATTCTAATTAGAGCAGAGATGATTGTTGATTTTGATCATACTATCATTGGTGCTGTCCAATCACTAGAGTCCCCGCTCCTAACAACCATCATGAAGTTTTTTACTGTTGTTGGGTCAACTCAAGCTGTGATTATTTTATGCCTTGTTATTATCTTTTTTCTTTATAAGGTACTGCACCACCGGAGAGAGCTGATATTATTTATCGCTGTTGTTGCGGGATCCCCGTTACTAAACCTATTGCTTAAAGAAATCTTCCAAAGAGCGCGCCCTGATTTGCATCGATTAATTGAAATAGGCGGATACAGCTTTCCAAGTGGTCATGCTATGAATGCCTTTACGGTTTATGGTATCTTAACGTTTTTGCTTTGGCGTCATATATTTAATCGAAGCGGCCGTACTATTTTAATTCTCTTTAGCGCTTTTGTCGTATTCATGATCGGGATAAGCAGGATATATTTAGGTGTTCACTATCCTAGTGATATTATCGGCGGATATTTTGCGAGTGGTTTTTTGATTGCCGCATCCATTTGGTTCTTCCAATGGTATGTGGAGCGACAGCCGCAACTCGCAAGCAGGATGCTAAAAAGATCCTAAAATACTTATAGCAAAGGGAACAAGAACTAATGAAATTCATAACAACGAAACAATGGGATGAAGACCTGTGGCAAAAGACCAGAAATATTTATAATGTGGCTTTTGGAGAGCATGCAACCAAGCCAGAAAAGATTATCCGAAATATGTTTGCAAGGGGCCTGAGTGCGCTTCATGTATTAATGGAAGAGGATAAGGTTCAAGCAATGGCACTGACGGGTACAATACCTAATTCGAGAGTATTAGTACTTGACTATTTTGCCGTTCATAAAGATATGCGAGGGCAAGGAATAGGAAAAGAATTTTTTGATTATATAAAGGAATGGGCACGTTCAGAGCCTCAATACAATCGTATTTTAGTTGAAGTAGAATGTGATGAAACGCCTGGAAATCTTGCAAGAATTCATTTCTGGGAAAAATGTGGATTTCAGTTATTAGATGATTATAAGCATTGTTACAAGTGGGGGCCGCAAAACTATATGGCAATGATCCTTAACCTTAAAGGTAAAACTGCTACGCCATTAAATGGAGAAGATTGTCTTAAATTTATGGCATCTTTTCATAAAGAATCCTACAAATTAGTCTAGTCTCGTCTGTTTGGAAACTGTAGAATAATGGTAATACCTGCATTATTACAGTAAAGGATGGGAGAGTAGCTATGATTACATATCCATTTTTGAAAAAGAAGGCAACCATCGGAGTAACAGCACCTTCATCAGGAGTGGAAGAGGAGCTGCATGAATTGGTGAAACAATCTTGTAGTCGTTTGGAAGAGAGAGGCTATACCGTTATTTGCAGGGAGACCGTTTGGACTCAGGACAAAGCAAAATCAGCACCAGCAGCTAAACGTGCACAAGAGTTTAATGAAATGATGAAGGACGAAGCAATTGACCTTATCCTTCCTCCATGGGGTGGAGAGCTGCTTATTGAGGTCCTTGAAGAGATTGATTTTGAAAATCTAAAGGACAAATGGGTGCTGGGATACTCTGATACAAGTTTATTGTTACTGGCCATTACTTTAAAGACCGGTATTGCTACGGCACATGGAAGTAATTTAATTGATTTAAGAGGCGAATATTTTGATGATACCACCGCAATGTGGGAAAGTGTATTATCAACGAAAACAGGATTGTCCATTACCCAATATTCTTCAGAAAAGTATCAGGAAAAATGGCAGCACGATAACCCTTCGCCTTGTGTATTTCACCTAACGGAGGAAACCAAATGGAAGAGTGTATCGGGGGAAAACGTAAAGGCAGAAGGGCGTTTCCTCGGTGGCTGCATTGATATCATAAGACATTTAATTGGTACCCCTTTTGGGGATTTACAAAGCTTTCGGAACAGGCATATAAAAGATGAACCGGTCATTTGGTATTTGGAGAATTGTGAATTGAAAACAACCGACTTACGAAGGTCTTTAGTGCAAATGAAATTAGCAGGATGGTTTGACAATTGTTCGTGTATTATGTTTGGTCGAAGTCCAGCAAATGAAACTGTAGAGAACTATACGATTAAGGATGTTTACCAGGACCTATCCAATGAGCTCCAGATACCGATTATCTTTGACATCGATTGCGGGCATGTGCCGCCACAAATTACCTTTGTGAATGGTGCCTATGGTACGGTGGAAGTGGCAGAAGGAAAAGGGACAGTAGTGCAGTACTTTAAAGCATAGATTAGTAGACTGGTTCCCTTCGAAGCATAAAAATAATGTAAGTGGTCATCAGATAAGGATATTGTTTCCCATGAGGCAGTAAAATGGCAAAATTGGGTATCAGATAAGGATCCTGTTCCCATAGAGGAAGTAAAAATAGCAAAAGCAGGAATCAGACAGGGATTCTAATTCCCATGAAGGCTGTAAAATGTCAACAGAGGGAATCAGATAAGGACTCTGATTCCCATGAAGGCTGTAAAATGTCAACAGAGGGAATCAGATAAGGATTCTGATTCCCATGAAGGCTGTAAAATGTCAACAGAGGGAATCAGATAAGGATTCTGATTCCCATGAAGGCTGTAAAATAGCAAAAGCGGGAATCAGACAGGGATTCTGATTCCCATGAAGGCTGTAAAATAGCAACCGAGGGAATCAGATAAGGATTGTGATTCCCATGAAGGCTGTAAAATGGCAACAGCGGGAATCAGCTAAGGACTCTGATTCCCATGAAGGCAGTAAATGGCAACAGAGGGAATCAGATAAGGATTGTGATTCCCATGAAAGTGTAAAATGGCAATAGCGGGAATCAGACAAGGATTCTGTTCCCATGAAGGCAGTAAAATGGCAACAGAGGGAATCAGATAAGGATTCTGATTCCTATTAAAGTAGTAAAAAGGTCTAAGCGGTAAACAGAATCTTCTAGTGAACTTTTTAATTTTAAAAAATAAGGCAGGTGGAGTGGTTATGAAGATATATGACAAATGGGATGATTCGCATCGATTATGGTCACTCCCGCCTTCATCATGGAAGATGACACAGACGTGGAATGACCTATTGTTTACACACTATCCGATTAAACTGGAAGTTTTAAGAGAGCTAGTTCCGGAGGTGCTGCCCTTGGACTCATATAACGGTGTCGGCTGGATTGGCATAGTTGCGTTTCGCATGTCTGGTGTCAGGCTTCGCGGCTTACCTCCGATTCCCGGAACAGAAGCTTTTCCTCAAGTAAATGTTCGTACCTACATAAACCTCGAGGGCAAGCCAGGTGTTTATTTTGTAAGTCTAGACGCCGCCAACAGGCTGGCAGCCAGTGTTGCTAGGAACTTTTTCCACCTGCCTTATCATTATGCTGACGTCACCATAAATCATACCCAATCTTGCTTTGAGTTTAACAGTAAAAGAAGAAGTAATCCGCAAGCAGCATGGGTTGGTAACTATAAACCCATGTCAGAACCTTTTTATGCTCCTAAAGGAACTTTCGATGAATGGATGGCTGAGCGATATTGCTTTTACACTTTAGACAACAAGGGCGTGCCGCTTCGTTGCGATGTTCTGCATTCACCATGGCTGCTGCAGAATGCAGAGGCTGAAATTAGTTATAACACGCTCCTAACAACCCAAGGTATACAAGTAGAAACAGGAGATCCTGTCTTTCATTTTTCAAAAGGTGTGGAGGTACGTGCTTGGCCATTAACCCAGGTAAAGATATGAATATCTACTCTAACCTTTTTGTCATGAGAGTAGAAACGTCTTTAAAACCCAACTTCTCATAAAGATGTTTGGCATGGTTTCCGGCATAAACATTTAATTGGACTTTTCTATAGCCTTCTGCTCGTAATTGGATGAAAGCTGCCTTACATAATTTTTCTGCTGCACCTTGTTTTCGGTAGGGTGGGAGAACATACATTTCATTAATAAAGCCAACTTGTTCGTCCGTATTTTGATCAATGATACTTCCTATACCAACCCAGCCTTGAATAGCGTTATTCTTTAATCGAACTAGGTAATACCCCCCGCCATTTAAAAAAGGAGTCATCATTTCAATCGCCTTTTCGCGGCTGGGGATAACATAACCCATAGTGGCTTCTTTTAATACAACCAAATGGTAATTTAAGATACTTTGAGTCTCTTCATAGGTTGCTCTTCTAATAGTCATTTCCCTTTGCAGCTCCTTTGTAAAACTAGAGAAAACCCTTATTATTCATCTAGTCAAATACCTATTTATACTATGAAAATAAAATCGAAGTGGGTACTGTTTTTACTCCAGTGGGTAAACCATAAATGTTATATGTTAACTAATTTATATTTTAGGTTGACATAAATAAAACAACCAATTATTCTTAATTTATAGAATATTTTGGGGGAATGGTAATGAAACTTAAAACATCTGAACTTACATTAGCGGCAATGTTTGTGGCTCTAATGGCTGTAGGGGCTAATATTACATCAATTGCTCCGTTTATGGTTGTAGGAGGAGTACCCATCACGCTGCAAACATTTTTTGCAATTTTAGCAGGAGTGGTTCTTGGCAGCAGGTTGGGAGCAATCGCTATGATGGTCTATGCATTCGTTGGATTAGTAGGAGTTCCTGTATTTGCTCAATTTGGCGGAGGCTTTGGCATGTTTTTGAAGCCAACATTTGGTTTTATTGTTTCTTATGTTTTTACAGCGTGGCTAACGGGTTACATAATTGAAAAAATGAAAAATACAGTTGGCGTATTTGTATTCGCTGCACTTGCAGGGATGGCAATCAACTACCTTTTCGGAACGAACTGGATGTATACAGCATATAAAGTTTGGGCTTCAGCGCCAGAAGCTTTTACCTATAAACTCGCTTGGTTATGGATGGTTGTTCCTCTTCCAAAGGATATTATTTTAGCCGTTTTAGCTGGTGTTATGGGACTTCGTTTAAAACGTACCTTATCTAAGAGTCAATTTAGCAATGTTAAAAAAGTGAGTTAATCGAAAGCGGGTGATTGGATGAGTAAGTGGAAGGAATTAGCTGCCCGGGTCCTAAATGGTCATGAACTATCGAAAGAGGAAGCGTTAAGTATTTTGGAATCTTCCGATACTGAGTTATTAGAGGTATTGCACGGTGCTTATGTGATACGACATCATTATTATGGAAATAAGGTAAAGCTTAATATGCTAATAAATACAAAATCGGGTATTTGTCCTGAGAATTGCGGCTATTGTTCGCAATCAAGTATTTCTAATGCACCGATTCAAAAATATCGAATGGTCGATAAAGAGACCATACTAAAAGGAGCGAAACAAGCTTATCAGCTACATGCAGGTACCTATTGCATAGTAGCTAGCGGCCGCGGTCCTAGTAATCAAGAATTAGACCAAGTGGTTACAGCTGTTAAGGAAATTAAGGACAAATACAACTTAAAGATTTGTGCCTGCCTTGGCATATTAAAACCAGAACAAGCAGAAAAACTAAAAGATGCTGGTGTCGATCGCTACAACCACAACCTTAACACCTCAGAAAATCACCACGATTCTATCACCACATCACATACTTATCATGATCGAGTGAATACGGTTGAATTAGTAAAAGAATCAGGGATTTCGCCATGTTCAGGGATTATCGTTGGTATGAAGGAAACGAAAGAGGATGTAGTAAACGTGGCAGTGAGTCTGAAAGTATTGGATGCGGATTCTATTCCTGTAAATTTCCTGCATGCAATAGATGGTACTCCTCTTGAAGGGACAAAGGAGTTGAATCCGAGATACTGCTTAAAGGTTTTAGCACTGATGCGGTATGTAAATCCAACGAAAGAAATCAGAATTTCAGGCGGCAGAGAAGTGAATTTAGGCAGTTTACAACCTCTTGGATTATATGCGGCCAATTCTATATTTGTAGGAGATTATTTAACAACTTCAGGACAAGAAACTACAGCAGATCACCAAATGCTTGAGGATTTAGGTTTTGAGGTGGATTTTGTGAAAGAAACAGTTCAATAAACACTCCACCAAATTAAAGAATTTTGGGCATCATCTAGTAGATGATGTCCTTTTTCGTATTTTTTTAGTATAGAATATCATTATAAGGTTTAGATACATTGAAATGGTTTTTTTACAAAGATAGTAGTCTTGAAGGGAGAACAGTAATGTCAGAGATAAATATTTTAGGAGATGCTTATAAAAAAGCAAAGTATAAGGTACCTGGTCATGGTCCGAGAAATGTTCAGGTACTGAAAGATGCATTGATGGAAATCAATGAAGAAACAGAAAGCGAGATGTACGGAAAAGGTAAAGTTATCGACGACTTTCAAGAAAAAATGGCAAAATATCTTGGCAAAGAGGCTGCAGTATTTTTTCCAAGCGGAACCATGGCCCAGCAAATTGCTTTACGTATTTGGTGTGATCAAAAAGGTATTAACAAAGTGGCATATCATCCCTTAAGCCATTTAGAAATACATGAAGAAGATGGATTAAAGAAATTGCACAATATAAAAACTATCCTATTGGCTGATAAAGATAGGGTCATTCAACTTGAAGATATTACAGGAACAGAGGAAGACATTGCATGCTTATTACTCGAATTGCCCCAACGAGAAATTGGCGGACAGCTTCCGGAGTACAAAACACTGGAGGATATTTCAGCTTATTGTAAGGAAAAGGGGATTAAATTACATTTAGACGGAGCTAGACTCTTTGAAATCCTGCCTTATTATCAAAAATCAGCGGCGGAAGTTTGCGCTCTTTTTGATAGTGTATATGTTTCTTTTTACAAAGGAATCGGTGGGATTGCTGGGGCAATTCTTGCAGGAAATCAAGTTTTTACGGATGAATCAAAAATATGGAAAAGGCGCCATGGCGGCGATTTAATCAGTCTTTACCCGTATATCATAAGTGCTGATTATTACTTTGATCAACGGATCGACAAAATGCATCAGTACTATGAGGAAGCAAAAGAATTTGCCCGCTATTTTAACCAATGTCATGGTGTTTCAACCAAGCCGCTGGTGCCAGTCTCCAATATGTTTCATGTCCAGTTTGATGCACCAAAAGAGGACATGGAAACGATATTAGCATCGATTTACCAGGAAACAGGAATTGGCTTAACTAGTTATGTACGTGAAGTAAGTAACTCAGCCAGTAATTACGAAGTTAGCATTGGTGATTTGTATGCCCAGCTGCCCAAAGAAGAATTGCAAAAGGTGTTTACTCTTCTAGATGAAAAAATGAAGACATGAATATCTTCTAACGTGTGATAATATTCCATTTCATAAAAAGACCCCATTTCTTAACTTGAAATGGGGTCTTATTTATTATATTACATAAGGTCCGAAGAATATGGTTAAGAGTATAATATGAATCCCAACAAAGTACATAATTCTTATCGAACCGCCCCAATCATTTATCTTTTTCGTATGCATTGTTAACCCAAAAGAGATGATTGCGAATAAAATCATGTAAAAATACGAGCTGCCAGTAAAGGTTAAATAACTTGGTGCATTTGCATAAATATTATCCACGAAAAATTGATTTTTCCAGATGAGTGCAGCAGCTGCATACAGACCAATTCCTGTATAAAAGTACCAAATTGGATCGCGATCAGCGATTCGATTTCGGAAAATATACATAAATACAATAAAAAGAATCGGCCAAATAAACCAGATAATACATAGAGCAATTCCAAAAAATGACGAAGTTACCATTCCAATTGTTTTTCCAAGAGCATTTAGCCAATCATCCTGAGAAAATTCAATTAGTTTACTTATTGTTGCAAGATTAGAGGATGATACTTTAATTTTATGTCCATCACCGTCTAAATCCACCCATGCAATATTATCTTCATTCATCCACTGCGGATTCGTTGAAATTTCTGGTGTATTGCTGCGTCTCTCTGTTTTTGTTCGGCCTTCTTCGTTGATCTCAGCGGTATAAATATTAAAGGTTGAACTGTCGTTGAATTGAGTTTCTGTTTGGCCATTTGCATGAAAAAGAATAGTTGGTTTCCCATTTCGAAATGTAAAAACAACATCAGAAACCTCGGTCAAGTATTTAGTGCCCGCTGGATCATCAAAACGTAATTGATATAGAGGAGGCGGCGTGTTCTTATTTGTAATCTTGGTTTGCATAAAATAGGTAAAAAACTCTGGGTTCCCTTGTGTGGATACAAGCTCTTCTTGGAGCAACAGTGCCAGTGTCTGATTTTCCAATGCATAGGAGATATCGTTTACAACTTTTCCAGGGTCAACTTTTAGTCTTGTTTGATAAAGTAAATTCGTTTTTCCGTTGATTAACTGATGTAACGTAAGATCAATTCCATTAGGGTCCGAAGTATAAGCGAGGATTGTGACTCCGTCTTCATTTTCTTGAGGAATGATTTTAAGCTTATTTAAATCTATATCCATAATCTTTTCGGACTTCTTACTGTTCGGAGTAAGCTGATATAGACCATTTTCTTTTACATATAGAATAGTTGTTTCCAAAGGATAGAATTTCTCAACATCTGTAACAATCGTATTTTTATCTTGATCATAAATGTTTTTAAAATCAAAATAGATGATTGTTTCTTCCTTCTGATAAACTTGTGTCCATTTATCTACTTGGATATCGTATGTTTTCTGATCTGTAACAACCAAATCTTTGTTTAGAGTAGTAGTTGCTAATTTTCCAGCTTCAAATCTAGTAAAAACAAACTCCCCATCTTCTGTCACTCTAACAGGAGGTAATTTGTTCAGGTCTGTTACCCCAACATGTAAGGCTCTACTCCAATTAGCTGCTGGCGGTTCGGTCACTTTGGAGAAGTTTTCATAAAATAATAATAACAAACCAAAAATAAGAATGACTCCAGGTACTACCCAATAAAGCTGTGATAAGAATTTTTTCTTCATTTTAACCCCCGCGTACTACTTCAAGTTCTCTATTTATTGTAACAAAAATAATAGTAACATAATTCTGACAGAATAGGCTATTCTTAATATATCACCTTTGTAAAAAAATGTTATTGCTAACTGATTTCTTCCATAATCCATTTTCGTGGTAAGATGATCCATGAGAAAAATGATTTATTAGGAGATACATATGAAAGAAGTCAAAAAAATTCAAGAGGTAGATTTATATAAACCAATACAAAGACATTTTTCACGAGATGGCTTTGAGGTCTACGGAGAAGTGAAGGACTGTGATATGGTTGCAGTCAAAGAGAATGAACTGGTCATAATTGAATTAAAGCTAACTTTAAGTGTCGATCTCCTAATCCAAGCGGCCAAACGACAAAAGTTAACAGACCAGGTTTATATTGCAATCCCAAAACCAAAAGGACGGATGAATTCTAAGCAATGGGCAGATAAATGTCATCTCGTAAAAAGGTTAGAGTTGGGCTTAATTGTAGTTTCGTTTCCAGGAAACAGTTCTAAAGCGGACATTCTTATCCATCCAGCTCCTTTTAATTCAAAAAAAGGAAATGCACGAAATAAGCTGAAGCGTGAGGCAATTCTAAAAGAAATTAGCGGACGAAGTGCGGATTTCAATATTGGGGGAAGCACTCGAACGAAAATTATGACCGCCTACAAAGAGAGTTGTATTCAAATTGCTTGTTTTCTAGATAAAATGGGCCCATTATCTCCAAAAGCATTAAGAGATATGGGTGCAGGTGTTAAAACACCATCAATACTAACGAAAAACTATTATGGCTGGTTCGAACGAATCAAGAGAGGCACCTACATCATCACCGAGAAGGGTAAGCTTGAAGTACAGGAGTATCAAGATCTTGTTAAATATTATTTAGCTAAACTAGAAAATAGGGAAGAGGGAGATTCTAATTGAAGAGCATAACAGTTGTTTCCCTTCTAGATGTCATCAGTGAATTATTTTCAGAGGAAATTTCGATTGCTGTTTCGGATACATGTGAGTATATCTATTATCGTCCTAGTAAAAGAGTGGATTTGAAAATGCGGCAAGGGGATCTATTGAAGGAAGGGACCATTGCTCATAAAGCAATAACTTCACGTCAAAAAGTATCTGAATTTATAGACCGGGATATTTTTGGTGTGCCGTATCATGGGATGGCTGTGCCTTTTTTTCACGAAGGGACCTTGGAAGGCTGTGTTACAGCGATTTTCCCTTCTCTAACCAGCGGTAAATTAGTGGTAACGATAAAGACCGAGGATGGCTGGATTCCCATGCCTTTTACCGAAGTCATTTATTTAGAAGCGAAGGAGAAAAAGACATTTGTTAACGGAAGGGAACATTCCGGTACCCATAAAAACACTTTGCAGGAATTCGAATTCCTGCTGCCAAAGGATCATTTTATCCGCTGCCACCGCTCGTTTATTGTCAATGTAAATCATATTAAGGAGATTTTTCCAGATACGCATTCCACTTTTATCCTTTCCATGGATAACGGAGATCGAGTTCCTGTCAGTCAATCCTATTCTAGTTATTTTCGCAGGCTGCTTGGGTTTTGATTATCCTGCTTTAGAAAAGGAATTTGCTGTTTTGTCTGAAAATTCCGTAGTTAATCCCACATTTCCCTTTTTAATAGGATTCTTCATTTAGAATAAGGAAAAAGGGAGTGGGATGAATGATGGACAGTAATTTAAAAAGGATAAGAGACCCTCGGCTATGGGACCGGGTCGTGACTCCAGAAGCAGCAGCAGAATGGATTGAAGATGGGATGACTTTGGGTTTAAGCGGATTTACACGTGCAGGAGACGTGAAAGCGGTTCCGTTTGCGCTGGTGAATCGAGCGAAGTCTGAGACTTTTAAAGTCAATGTTTATACAGGCGCTTCTTTAGGCTCTGATGTGGATAAATTATTTGCGGAAGCAGGTATTCTCGGAAAAAGACTTCCGTTTCAAGCTGATCCAACGATGAGAAAAAAGATCAATAGCGGTGAACTTTTATTTGTCGATCAGCACCTGTCGCACACAGCCGAATTAGTACGAGCAAATGTAATTGCCCCTATTGATTTCGCTATTTTGGAAGCGGTATCAATAACGGAGAATGGTATGGTAATTCCAACAACCTCTGTTGGAAATTCACTATCTTTTGCATTGAATGCAAAATCAATTATCATTGAAATTAACTTAGCTCAAAATGAAAATCTAGAAGGTCTTCATGACTTATATGAACCTGGTAAACAAGGGGATAGGAAACCAATACCGTTAACAGCAGCAGATGACCGTATTGGAACACATGGAATACAGATTGATATCAATAAAGTTAGAGGCATTGTTTTTACAAACCAGCTTGATTCTCCTTCAACAATTGTCCCTCCCGATGAGGAAACCGAAATTATGGCTCAGCATTTGATGCAATTTTTACGAAAGGAAATACAAGATGGCAGGCTTACTGAACGTCTTGCACCACTACAGTCGGGAATAGGGTCAGTTGCTAACGCTGTTCTACATGGAATGATTGAATCTGAGTTTAAGGATTTAGTGGTCTATTCAGAGGTATTACAGGATGCCGTTTTTGATCTCATAGATGCCGGAAAAGTGCGAACTGCCTCTTGCTGTTCCATTACCCTTTCAGATAAAAAAATGAAAGAGGTATTTAATCATTTTGATAAGTATCGTGATAAATTAATTATGAGACCTCAGGAAATTTCGAACCATCCGGAAATTATCCGCCGTCTCGGATTAATCTCAATTAACACGGCTTTAGAAGTAGACATCTATGGCAACGTTAATTCTACCCATGTATTAGGTACGAATATGATGAATGGTATCGGTGGGTCAGGAGACTTCGCCCGAAATGCTCGCTTAGCAATTTTTGTAACAAAATCGATTGCAAAAGGCGGTAATATCTCGAGTATTGTTCCATTTGTTTCCCATGTGGATCATACAGAACATGATGTAGATGTAATCGTTACCGAGCAAGGGTATGCAGATTTACGCGGCCTTGCACCAAGAGAGCGAGTGGAAGTAATCATCGATAATTGTACCCATCCAATGTATAAAGAACAGCTCCGTGAATATTATCAAGAAGCTTTAATGAGAGGTGGTCAAACACCGCATGTTATAGAAAAAGCGTTTTCATGGCATACCAATTTTGCACAAAAAGGAACTATGTTAAATAAAGTATTTGAAACAGTTTAAAAAAAGATTTTGGGATAATAATTTGCATTAAGGGAATATCTCTGTTATAGTAAAGAAGAATTATTTTTGTTTGTCAGTTGGATTAAAAAGTTTTCAAACTTTACGTCTAAAGAACTGAGCAAGGATAGTAACACAATGTGTGCACAGCACACGAGGAGGAAACAACAAATGGAACAAGGTAAAGTAAAATGGTTTAATGCAGAAAAAGGTTTCGGATTCATCGAAAGAGAAGCAGGAGACGATGTATTCGTACACTTCTCAGCTATCCAAAGCGAAGGTTTCAAAACTTTAGACGAAGGTCAAGCAGTTACTTTTGAAGTAGAACAAGGTCAACGTGGACCCCAAGCTACTAACGTTCGTAAAGCATAATTGAACCGACATATATAAAAAGACTCTCATTATGAGAGTCTTTTTTTGTTGTCTTTGGGATAATACTGTCACTGGGTTAGGAGAAAAAAGGTTAGCGGAACCGATTGTAAGCGAATCGTGCCCGTGAACTCGGAAAAGCAGAGTTAGCGGTAACGAATAGATGCGAATCGTGCCCGTGAACTCGGAAGAACAGAGTTAGCGGTAACGAATAGAACCAATTCGTGCCCGTGAACTCGGAAAAGCAGTGTAAGCGGTAACGAATTAATCAAACCAATAATAAAACGATCACGGTACGACCATACATAATCGAAAACAAAAAACCCTGCTCAGTTTGTGAGCAGGGCGGGTAATCGAAAAACGTAAAACGTAAAGCAAATGGTAGACACAGTATAGCACACATTTATCTCAAACCCTAATCTTTTTTTAAAAAAAGAATAATATAAAGCCAAACCTTCTTTGCACCCCTTCATAAAGTCTAATAGAAAAGGGTAAACTTTCTACATACAGGAGATAGTAGTATGTGAAGGTTTTTTCATTTTGGGGGATGGATAATGGAACTACAAACGATTTTTGTGTTTATCGCATGTTTAATTTTTGCTGTAGTGGCTTATGCAATCCCTAAAAAAATCAAAACGTATGAACTTTATGCAACTTCATTGTTTGCAGCCTTGTTTGGTCTTTTTGTTGATTCTATATTGGCTGTGAAATATAAACTTTATGTACTGGATAAGCCGGGCATACAATTTCCAGCATTAATTGGCCAGGTTGTTTTATATTCTACTGCCAGTATCATTGTATTGAACTTTTACCCTCATGATAAGCCATTAAAATGGAAACTAATTTACATTTTATCTGTATCGTTACTTACACTGGCATTTGAGGTCATTTCATTTACATTCGGATTTATCAAATACAACGAGTGGAAAATTTGGTATTCAGCCATAAGTTACCCTTTTTTAACTTATTTTCTCGTTTTACAGTTTAGGTTTTTCCAATGGTTGGTGAGGCGCTCTATATAATCCCTGTATCATTTTTTCATGGAAAACTAGCAAATTAAAAGGTTTAGAGAATTTTTTGTTGAAATAAATATAGTAAGTTTTCCTTTGGTGAGGTGGGATAAAAATTGAATGATATCCAATATGCTTTTATAAATGAATTTGGCCAATACGGATTCGATTTTGATCAGCCTGAGACTTCGACTCACTTTATAATCGTTTCTATCTTAGTAAAGGAATCTGATAAGGAATTCCTCGAGCAGGAAGTAGAAAGAATTAAACAAAAGCACTTTTTAAAAAGCGCAATAGACGATAGTCGTCGAATGGAAATCTTACAGAATTTAAAGGATTTACCTTTTAAGGTATATGCATATGTTATCGATAAACGGAAAATCAGGGAAGATAGCGGTGTTTCATATGAAAAGACGTTTATTAAATTTACTAAAAGTAAGGTTTTTGACGATCTATACCGGACGTTTGACACCCTTGATTTGGTAGCAGGTGAACAGGGCTCTAAGGAGTTCATGCAGGAGTTTAGTGCTTACGTAAGACGAAAGTGTATCCCTGATCTATTTAATTATTCTACCTTTGGCTTTAACAATAGCCAATCTCAAATTCTACTTGATATGGCAGAGTTTATTGCCCATACAATAGCAAAAGGATATGACGTCAAACACTATTCTAATCAGTATCCATCTTTTTATAGACTTTTGAAAAATAAAATCATTACGATTAATCTATGGCCGCATGATTATAAGCACTATCTCTATGACTACCATTATGAAAAGACGGATTCAGAAACCGACCAGATTATCATTAAACAGGCCGTTAATTTGGCTTACCAATACATTGAGGAACATCGAAAAAGTGAGGAAGACGATGAAAGAGTCCGAATAGATTTACTGAAGTTTCTGCTTTTTAACCTAAAGGAAAATCCGGATGAGTATGTGTATACAGAGGAAATTCTTGAGAACCTCAATGCCATTAGAATTAACAAAATAAAACAGCATTACTTTCGATCAAATATTGTTTCCAAGTTACGGGACCATGGGTTATTAATTGCTTCAAGTAATAAAGGCTATAAACTGCCGGTGTGTTTAAATGATTTGTATGACTTTGTGAATCTTTCAAGTTTGACGATATACCCAATGATTCAAAGAGTTGCAAAATGCAGAGATCAAATCCTGCTGGCAACAAATAGGGAGATTGATATTCTTGAAAAGGGAGAGTATGACTATTTAAAAAGAGTAATAGAGTTGGGAAAAATTGCGTCACTTAACGGGGAATAAGGAGGAAAGTCAGGGTGTTTTCATACAAAGTAGATGAAGAAATATCAATAGAGTTATTACAGCAGCATCATAAGGAAGAATTATATGAATTAATCGATTCTAATCGTGAACATCTTCGAAAATGGCTGCTATGGGTTGATAAACGGAAGTCAGCAGATGATTTAGAGTCAATCATTCCTATTTGGATCAGAAATTACGCCGATAATAATGGATTTGATGCCGGTATAAGGTTCAATGGGAAACTGGTTGGGATGGTAGGACTTCATTACATCGATTGGAAAAACAGTGCAACGAGTATTGGCTATTTCCTGTCGGAAGAAGCTCAGGGCAACGGCATTATCACAAGGGCAGTATCTTCGTTAGTAGGATATTTATTCGTAACATTAAAGATTAATAGAGTCGAAATTCAAGTTGCTGTTAACAATCATAAGAGCATTGCTATACCTGAAAGATTAGGTTTTGTCAGCGAAGGAATTAAACGGGATGGGCAATGGTTATATGACCATTATGAAGACATCGTGACGTATAGCATGCTGGCAAAGGATTGGATAAAGAAATAGCGAATACAACTCGTTCCTTAGGACGAGTTGTATTTTTTTAGCTTACTACAGTAATACAAAAAGTGGATATTGGATAATAAACACCGTGTTTGGAAAACTATTGGAAATTATGTTGTTTACTGTAGGTGCGGCTAGAAATGAATAATTATACGAATGACAACACTGCCAAACGATACAAAGCACATGTCAGCATTTTAGGCATTACACAAATTCACTTACGAAACCCGTATATTATTGCTTGGTGGTCCGCGGCGTTTCCCGGATTCGGACATATGCTTCTATCTAAGTACCTTAGAGGGTATGTACTATTTATTTGGGAAGTTGTTGTAAATATAAAAGCCCATGTTAATCATGCGATGATTTACTCCTTCCAAGGTAATATTGATATGGCTAAGGAAGTATTAGATACAAGATGGCTTCTAATGTATATCCCAGTTTACCTTTTTACCATATGGGATAGTTATCGAACAACCGTTGATCTTAATAAAATTTACCTTTTAGCAGATGCTGAGGATCATCGATTTAATACATTCAGTCTAGGAGCAGTAGAAATAAATTATCTTGATAAAAGAAATCCTGTTATTGCGGTCATCTGGTCATTATTTATGCCTGGTCTAGGACAGCTTTATGTGAATAGGATTATGACAGCCTTTTTTGTTATATTTTGGGTAGTCGTTTTCTTTTATTATTCTCATGCCCAAGAGGCTGTTTCCTTCTTATTTTTAGGTAAAGTACATCAGGCAACCACTGTTTTAAATCCTGAATGGCTCTTGTTTCTTCCATCCCATTATGGTTTTGCAGCTTTTGATGCTTATACGAGTGCAATTGAAAGTAATAAACTTTACAAAGAGGTACAAACTAAATTTCTCAAAAATAAATACCAATCAGCAAGTTTTCGACTATTAAAAGGACAAAAGGTGAAGTGATAGATTTGCAGTTCTTTTCCACTTTTGAAAGTAATGCCTTCTTAGAAATAGCGATTTCACAATTGGAAAGTAAGGGGATTAAAAAAGAAAATATATTTGCGGTCCCACTAGATAATAGAACAGAGGGACGCAAAATTTTGGATTCTACACACCATTCAGACGGTACATCATTAAGTGATATAGGGATGGCGCTTGCCACTGCTTTTGCAGTAATCGGTGCTAGTGTCGGATTTATATTAACCTGGGGACCCATTTACTGGGGCCTTATAGGTGCTTTTATCGGATTCGTACTAGGATTGACCATTAGACTTTACATAGAAAAAGTAGTAAAGAAGAAGAAAAGAGTTTTGAAAGGTAAGCATTCTGAAGTTATTCTAATTATTGATTGCGAAGAAACACAAGCTGAGTTGGTTGAAGGTATTCTTTGGAATCATTTTGCATTAGGAGTAGCCAAAGTAAAATGAAAGAGCACCACTCGTGTGGTGCTCTCCTGCAACAGAAATCGGATTCTATCGTATTAACAATCCGCAACTTTCACTTTTGGAACTTTTCTAGTAAATAATTTCGTATTCGTTCCAATATAAACTCCGGTTAATACAAGTGAAGCCCCAATTCCATGAGCCCAGGTGAAGGTTTCGCCTAAAAAAATGGTAGCCATCAGCACTGCGGATACCGGCATCACATTAATAAAAATGGATGCTTTTGCTGCCCCCACCTCTTTGATTCCGTAATAATACATAATAAAAGAAACGACAGTTACAAAAATACTCATATGTGCAATCGCAATCCAGGTAGAGAAATTTGCCTGCCCAACGTCCTGCCATGCTGTTTCAGCAAAAGCAAAAGGTGCTAAAAAAAGTGTTCCAAAAGCAACAGCGTAAGTAGTGGACTCCACAGCACTATATTTTTTCAAAACCACTTTACCAACTACACTGTACAGGGCCCAGCTAATAACAGCACCAAGTAAAACAAAATCAATCGTTTCAAAACCAAGTTTAAATAAAGTAAAGATATGTCCATCCGTGATAATATAGGCAGCGCCAGAAAGTGCAATTACCATGCCAATAATATGGTTCCTTGTAATTTTTTCTTTTAAAAATATACCAGATAAGAGAACAATTAATACCGGATTAGAGGCTATAAATAGTGAACTCTTAATAACTGGTGCCTGTTTAGTGGCGATAAAAAAGCAGATATTATAGATGGCAATACCAGTTAATCCAAGAACTGCAAATAATCCATAATCCTTAAGTGTCGGTTTCTTCGGATTTTTTTCCATGATCCACATAAGTGGAAATAACAGAAGTGAAGCCCCTAAAAAACGTAAAAATGCTACCGTTGCAGGCTCAAAGCTCTGAACCGCAATTTTACCAGCAATAAACGCACTTCCCCAGGTAGCCGTCGCAATAAACAACATTCCATAAATCATCCATTTCTTCTTCATCCCAATCCCCTAATTCATTAAATGTAATATCTTGTATTTTACCACTTTTTTCGGATCTCGAAATGTAAATTTTAAAGGACATGATTTTTTACAGGTCCATTTCATACATAAAACCCCTTTAGATGGAAAAGGATATAAAAACTGGGAGGGATAGCGGGATGAGGAAGAAAATCTCAAAATTATGGAAGAAGGGTTTGAATACTGAACCTGAATTTAATGAAGAAACCAATACTGAGATTATCGAGTTAAAGAAACAGGATATTAGCGCTGATTATGATCAAAATTTAGCGACCTTCAAATCTCTTTTCTCCGTTCCTGATAATATTGATGTGAAAGTTCGTGAGTTCACCATTACTACCCTTAACCGCAGGGGGTTCATCATTTACTTGAGTTCCATGGTTGGGTTACAAATCATTATGGACAGCATAATGGAGCCATTACTTGATAACGAGCATCCGGCTAAGAATATTCCAGATATTGTTTCCTATCCCATTGCCAGCACCAAGAAAAATATTGGTGAGATTACCGAGTTCATTACTGGTGGGAATACTGCTTTATTTGTGGATGGCGATGATCAATGTTATTTATTTGAAACAACCCAGATAAGCGGACGGTCGATTGAAAAATCAGACAATGAGGTAATCGTTAAAGGGGCAAAAGAAGCCTTTAATGAAAGAGTAATCGACAATATTGCCTTAATCCGTAAAAAAATTAAAAATGAAAATCTGCTTGTTGAAACCCAGACTATTTCAAAACGGTCCAGAAACAATGTATTTCTTGTTTATCAAAAGGACCTTGTTAATGAAGAACTGCTAAAAACCATAAAGGATAAGTTAAGTTCACTTGATGTTGATAGTCTTATTGATTTAAGTATTTTAGAGCAGCATTTAGAAGAGCGGCCAAGGTCATTATTTCCAACCTTACTTTATACTGAACGTCCTGACCGTGCGTCTGCTTACATCGAAGAAGGACATATTGTTTTATTGATGGAAAATTCACCAGCTAGTTTAATTCTGCCAGCAACCTTTTGGGCATTGTTTCATTCACCCGAAGATCACTACTTGAGGACACCATATGGTAATTTCATTCGATTCCTACGGTTCTTAGCACTATTTGTTGCTGTTTTCACTTCTTCTATCTATATAGCGATTACAAATTTCCATGTGGGGATGATTCCTCCAGATTTATTAATGGCGATTGCAGGGACAAGGGAAAGGGTACCTTTTCCGTCCATTATTGAAGTTCTCATGATGGAAATTGCCTTTGAACTTATACGGGAAGCTGGTTTACGTGTTCCATCTCCGATTGGTCCAACCATTGGGATTGTTGGGGCGTTAATACTAGGTCAAGCAGCCGTGCAGGCGAACATCATTAGTCCGATTGTGATTATTGTTATTGCTTTAAGCGGATTAAGTTCATTTATTATTAGCGATATAAGTATGAATTTCGCTATTCGAATTACTCGATTTTTATTTATTTTTTCAGCTGGTTTTATGGGGATTTATGGAGTTACAGCTTTATTTATCGGCGGACTTTATTATGTAGTTTCCTTGAAATCGTTTGGTACGCCTTATTTTGCACCGATGACACCACATTCCTTCTCTTCAAAGGATTTACTCATTAGACATGTTCCAATGGTAGAAAGGTTTAGACCAGGATATCTTAAGCCAAAGGATATGGTTAAACAAAGAAAGGAATCATAATTTATGAAACAGCAGCCTGGAAAACTTGGAATACGTGAATTTGTTGCGATCGCTGTTTTAATGGTTGGGGCAAAAGCTACGGAAGATACACCGGCCATCCTATTTAGTAAGGTGCAAAATGCAGCGTGGATGATTCCGATTCTATCGGCAGTATTCTTCTTTATCCCTTTATATTTATTAATAAAGACGATGTCTTTGTATCAAGGTAAAGATTTATTTTCCGTTATTAAAAAATTACTTGGTAAATATATTGGTTTCATTGTTTGTCTTGTTATTTTTGTCATCAGTTCGTTTGCTGTTTCGTTTGACACCAGAACCTATACCAACATCATCCGAGCGTTTTATTTTACGACGACACCCAATCTGATTATCTATACGATGTTAATGTTAACTTGTGCATATGGAGCTAAAAAGGGGCTTCAACACGTCGGTTCTGTTTCCTATCTCATTGTTTTCTATTCGTTGGTCTCTTTGTATATTGCGTTAGGGATCAGTACCCAAAAAAGCAATATCCATGCTATGTTCCCTTTATGGGGTCCAGGATATGCTGAACTAATCAAGCATAGTTCAATGAAGCTCACTATTTTTGCTGAATTTTTTATATTAACGATGCTCATTCCATATGTCAAGTCAAACAAAGTCTTTAGAAAAGGGACTTGGATTGCCTATGTGTATATCTGTATCCAAATTAGTGCAGCAACGCTCCTTTTTATTTGTATGTTTGATGAGTCCCTTGGGGGTATTGCCTATCCATTTCATATAGCCATTCGCTTTATTTCCCTTGGTGAATATATACCGAATGTCGAAATTATATTTTTCATCATTTGGATTATTACCGCATTCATTCGTTTTAGTGCTTTCTTATATATTAATGCACTAATGTTCGGTAGACTTTTTAAAATTAAGGACTTTGAATACTTAATTCCATCCTTAACAACGATTTATCTGATGATAGGAATCATTCCAGAATCACCCATGGATGTCACACTAATGCTTAAACCACTGATACAAAATATGGCTGGTCCTTTGTTTGCCTTCATTTCAATTATTCTGTGGTTAGTTGCGCTGGTAAAAGGAGAGTTTAAACATGCCAAAAACAAAAACAGTATGTAGAATAGTGTTGTTTTTCGTAGTGGTTATGTTCTTAACCGGGTGTTGGGACCGAGGAGAACTGGAAGATAAATCGTATGTAATTGGACTGGGGTTAGACCTTTCGAAGCAGGAAGGGAAAATTAAGGTAACCATGTTACTGGCAAATCCCGAGGTAGGAAGTCTACAGGGCGGCGGTGGTTCAACAGAAAAGGCCCGAGAAATCATTTCATTCGATGCTAATGACTTCATTGCCGCCAAAGCGACTGCAAACTCAGTTATATCACGCAGTATCAGTTATGAATTGTTAAGAATTTTTGTAGTATCCGAAGAATTTGCAAGAGACCCCAATTTTACAACAACATTTTTCGAAGTGTTAAAAGATAAAGAAATACGTTTAAATAGCTATCTAGCCATCTCTAAAGAAAAGGCGGCAGAATACTTCCTGAAAAATAAACCTAGAATGGAAACAAGACCGCACAAATACTTTCAATTTATGGTTGATCACGGGATTGAAAATGGGCTCATCCCTGATTCAACTCTGTTCCGATATTTTCAATCTGCCGAAAGAGAGACAGACCTCTTTTTAGCGATGTACACCACAGCTAAAAGATTAGACAATCCTAGAATTCAAAGGGAAGATGAATACATGGCAGGGGAATTGAATGCAACTGGTGAACTAGATGATACCCAATTTATTGGGTCTGCCGTTTTCAAGAAAGGTATCATGATTAGTAAACTGACGGGTCAAGAAACACGCACAGTTAATATTCTAGATGATACGACGAATATAAAAGATATATTGGTCAATTTACCTGACCCTTTTGCTGATGACGATAAGAAACAAATTGCTGCTAGAATTATGAAAACAAAAGGAAATAAGATAAAAATGAAGTTAAAAGGTGTAAGACCGCAAATATATATTACGATCCCCCTACAGCTGGAGATTATGTCAAATCCCTCAAAGGCTAATTATGCATTAGAGAAAAATCGACAAAAATTAAGAAAACATATCGCGGACCATATTGAAAAAATGAATGAAGACTTACTTAAAAAATCACAAACAAAACTAAAAGGCGTCCCATATCCATTACCTTTATATGCTAAGAAATATTTTTCTACCATACAGGAATATAAAAAATTTAATTGGGCAAAATCGTACCTGCGAGCAGACATCCATGTAAAGGCTGAGATTGAAATTGTTGATTATGGGAAGGAAACAAATAGACCTATAAAGGTGGGGCACTAGTTGCAACTAATAATTATCCTTGCATTACTCGCTATTTCAGCTTATACTTTAGGCTTTGGTGTCAGTTTATGGAAGGAGAAACAGAAAGTGGGCGCATTGGCGGTATTTTTCTTAACTCTAGTCATTGTTGTTCTTCCCTTTTTTTCTGTTCTTAAATAACTGCTTGGCATAGGGTAATACATAGATGTAAATCAAGTATTTAATGCCTTATTATTGGAAAAAATATAGACGAGGTGATAGAATGGCTAATGCAAAAGTTGGCGATAAGATTTCCTTTAAACGAGAGGGAAATTCATTAGAAGGCGTGGTTACCGGAGTAAGGGAGAATTCCGTAATGGTTCAATACGGTGTTTCAAAAGAAAAAGATGAACCCTTAATTACAATTGTAAACCATAAAAATTACAAAATTACAAAATAAGATAGCAGTATACATGTTTCTTGCTATAATAATGAAAAAATCCCTTATCGAAGGGATTTTTTTCATATTATCCGCTAATCGTGATTGCGTTGACCTTTTCCATTGCCAGTTAAATTGTTTGCAGCATTTTTAGCAGCATCAACTGCATTCATAGCAACATTCTCAGTGGTCTCTAGTGCACTATGGAGAGTATGAAAGGCAGCACCCGCTGTTTCTTTGATACCCTCTGCAACACCTTTATTATTTTGCTTTTGATTAGACATAATTTTTCACCTCCTAAACAGAAATAGGTTATGTAGTAAACACAGGACTATACAAGGCGGGTGCTGGAAATACCCATGGAAAAATATTTCTATATAGCTCATCTGTACTTAAGGGAATAGTAAGGATGAAAATAGAATGTTTTTGGAGGTGTTTATATGGAAGAAATGAAGAAAATGGAAAAGCTGCTTCGAGATTATGGTTATCCTGAAAAAGCAATTCCCCGGTTAATGAGAGAAATTAGTTCAATGAATTATGAAAAAGTGAAAAAGCTAATCCTGCCATATAACGATATGACTGCTGGAAGATCCTAAGAAAAAATATAATATTATTATGTAAACTGTTGTAAGCTTCATCCATAATATTTTTTGGATGAAGTGCATTCATAAATTTTTAATTTCCTTTTGGATTAGAATTGAGTACATATAAAGTAAAAGATCATAAGGGAGAAGAGGTTCATGAATGCCTTAAATGAAGATGGAAAAGAGAAAGTTAAGCAGCAAAGAGATCGTATTTTTCAGAAAGAAGGTCTTGTTTTTCCAGGCAGGACCTATCGCGAAGTGGTTTTGGAGCCAGCATACAATGAAGCCAAACATCACTTGCTAAGTTCAATGATGATGATAAATAAGGCGCATTTAATTATGCTGACAGAGCAGGGTTTGGTTTCTGATGATGATGCGAAAAATATTGCAAGGGCAATTATGAACCTAGATTTACAATCAATCACCACCTCCTGCTATTCTGGCCAAGTAGAGGATTTGTTTTTCCAAATAGAGAGTGATTTGCTTAAGAGTGCTGGTGAAATTGCAGGCAATCTCCATATTGGCAGAAGCCGGAATGATATGTGTATTACGATGTTTCGAATGGCGCTTAGAGAAAAACTCCAAACCGCTCTCTCTTCTTTGCTTTATTTAAAAGAGCAATTATTAGGATTTGCTTCTTCCCACACCAACACACTTATGATTGGATACACGCACACGCAGCAGGCACAACCAACCACTTTGGGACATTATCTATTGGCTGTAGTGGATTCATTAAACCGCGATTTCAAACGATTGATGCATGCGTACCAGAATTGTAACCAAAGTCCGATGGGGGCAGCAGCTTTTACGACCTCTGGATTTAATATTAATCGTGAGAGAATGGGTGAATTGCTTGGTTTTAGTAAGATAGTAGAAAATTCGTATGATGCCATAGCCGGAGCAGATTACATCGCTGAGGTCATGACAGCCACGCAAATTAGTGCGCTCTCTATTGGCCGTTTTGTTCAGGATTTATTGCTTTGGAGTACGCAAGAATATGGGGTACTGAAGGTAGCAGATCCATACGTCCAAATAAGTTCGATTATGCCGCAAAAACGCAACCCCGTATCTCTCGAGCATTTACGCTCTTTGTTATCTACATGTGTTGGCAATACCCAAACCGTTTTGACCATGATTCACAACACTCCATTTGGTGATATCGTGGATACCGAGGATGATATGCAGCCTTATGGCTGGAAAAGCTTAGAATTACTAGATAAATTGTGTCGATTACTCGCTTGTGTCATTGGAACAGCAGAAGTAGATGCAGTCATGCTTCGTAAACGAACAGAAGCAAGTTTTGCAACCATTACGGAGCTTGCCGATACATTAGTGAGAACAGATGGAGTTTCATTTCGGACTGCGCACCATATTGTCAGTAAAGTTGTTAAAGATGCTTTAGCCCAAGGTATAGCTGTAAATGAAGTGACCTTGGCGCACATCAATAACGCAGCGGATGGAATCATCGATAAACCTCTACAGCTTGATGAAGAGATGCTTCGTCAAGCGCTTGATCCTGATTATTTTATTAAAATTCGTTGTTTGCCTGGCGGGCCGGAAGAGAATGAAGTAAAAAGAATGATTAGGGAAAGGGAGAAACAACAAGAGCAGCAGCTAAAGTGGCTTCATTCAGCTAAAGATAGTGTTGAAAAGGCATATCAAAATTTAGAAACTATTCTTGAAGATAGGTACAAAAGTGAGGATTAAAGTAAAATAAGCTAGTTTCATTTGAAACTAGCTTATTTAGATTCAGCAACTTTATATGCTGCAAATTAATGGTCAATAACGGGACAACCTTATTAGGTAAGTACCTGTGGTTGGATTTTTTGTAAGTACGTTCAGCTACGTAATTAAGGTAAATTTGTTATTATTAACCTAGAGAAATAGAATAGGAGATGAAGGTTGGATGAGTAAGCTTTACTTTGATTACAATGCCAGTACACCGCTTGCTGCTGAGGTAGTTGATGCCATGCACCCATTGTTAAAGGATTACTATGGAAATCCTTCTGCAGTGCACTGGGCTGGAAAACCTGTAAAAGAGCTATTACATAGTGCTAGAAAACAAGTTTCAGACCTAATAGGCTGTTCTCCAGGTGAGGTTATCTTTACTTCGGGTGGAAGCGAAGCGAACAATTTTGCACTTAAAGGCTATTATTTTAAAAATCATCATAAAGGGAACCACATCATTACGTCGAAAATAGAGCACCCTGCCATATTAAATCCCTGCAGGTTTCTTGAAAAAATGGGAGCAAGGGTTACGTATGTTGGAGTTGATCGATATGGAAGAGTATCACCTGAAGAAATCGAGAAATCAATTACCAAAGATACGATTCTGATATCCATTATGCATTCCAATAATGAAACAGGGACCTTACAGCCGATAGTGGAAATTGGTGAGATAGCACAAAGGTATGGGATTGCTTTTCATACAGACGCTTCACAATCAGTGGGTAAGGTTGCGGTTGATGTGAATGCTTTAAAGGTGGATATGCTAACAATTGCCGGACATAAATTGTATGCTCCTAAAGGCATTGGAGCCTTATTCTTACGAAATAATGTGGAGATTGAACCGCTAATTCATGGTGCTGGACATGAAAATGGACTACGTGCAGGTACGGAAAATACATTATTAGGTGTTGGATTAGGGAAGGCTTGTGAAATCGCTAGTCTACAAATTAGCAGTTCTAAGCAAAAGGAATTAACGAATTATTTTTGGAGGCAATTAAAGTCCGAGTTTGGTGAAAGGGTTGTCTTAAATGGACATCCAGAAGAAAGGTTGCCAAATACCTTGAATGTGAGTTTTGTTAGCAGGATTGGTCAAGACTTACTAGATAAAATACCGGGTCTAGCCGCCTCGACGGGTTCTGCCTGTCACGCTGGAAGCATTGAATTATCACCTGTCCTAAAGGAAATGAATGTACCTGAAGAAATTGGAATGGGTGCGATTCGATTTAGTATAGGCAGGTATACTACGAAGGAGGAAATAGATACTGTTATTGAAGGGTTTAAAGAAATTTATTAACAATGTGGTTTTTCAAAAAATAAAAGGGCAGGAATTCCTGTCCTTTATTTGTTGAGAATATTCCTTTCTAACGTCTTTGCATAATCTTTTTCTAAGGTTCCAAAGTTTTCATTTTCATTTGTACTAATAATGGTAGCTGTATTATCACTTTTATTGAACCATATTTGGTATTCAACTAATCTTTCAGGCATATTCACATCATACTTAAAAAATAAGGTTGCCTTTACATCTTCTTTTCTAGCCATTTTAGGTTCTGCATTTGGTTCCCAATTAATTTGTTTGAATGTTTTTCTTAACATACTTATCGTTTTTTCGTCTGTAATCATGACAGCTTCTTCATAACTTTCATCTGCCATAACCACTTCAACATCTACTCTAGTAAGTTGACTTAAATTAAATTCTTTTGGAACTTTAGTGGTGCAGCCTATTAGAAACATCGCAAAAATAATACTGATGATTACGTAGATTTTTGTTTTTCTCGACAAAAAATCAACTCCTATAATCTAGGTCTTTACTAAATTATACAACATTTCCCAAACATTAAACTCAAATAAACGAACACAATTCAAGATAAGATTTCAACGTTAAGTGAAACTTTTATCAATTATTAGTCGTAAATGAAATAAATAGACAATTTGATAGGAGAGACTTATTTTGATAAAAGAAATCGTTAATCAACAAGATGTCAAATGTATTGGTGGTTTTACAGCTTCATACGCTGATCCCATTATGGCTCATGTAGATCCTGGACAGTTGCATAAAAATGATATTGTAGTAGTGATTAAAAGTGATAATACAATGTGGGCAGCAAAAGCGGATGCCCAACTAAATCAAAATAATATTAATTGGATAAAAATCAAAAGAGATAATATAAAGAAGAAAACAAGTCCAATTATGAAAAAGGCATGTTATTTTGAAATAAAAAAAGGTGAATTATATGGGACGTATGTTATCTCAGAGGATTTAATTACAAATGAACAATTTCATGATGAAAAGTCTTATCTTGATTTTATAGCAGGATGACAAGAAAGCATACTCAGTCCAGTTAGGCTCAATTATTTTGTCTATTGGTTATATCTTGTTAAGATAGAATAATGAAATATACAAAATTTTACTAACTGGTATACATAAATAGGGGGCAATTTTGTGGAAATAGGTTTAAGTACGTTTGTAGAAACAACACCAGATGTTGAAACCGGAAAAGTGATAAGTCATGCACAACGGATACGGGAAGTGGTTGAGGAAATCGTATTAGCTGACCAGGTAGGACTGGATGTCTTTGGAGTAGGTGAGCATCATCGCGAAGATTATGCTGCATCATCTCCTGCTGTCGTGCTGGCTGCCGCGGCATCACAGACAAGCAGAATTCGTTTGACCAGCGCGGTTACGGTTCTTTCTTCTGACGATCCAGTACGGGTATTCCAGGATTTTGCAACGCTCGACGCGATTTCAAATGGGCGTGCAGAGATAATGGCAGGCCGGGGTTCCTTCATTGAATCTTTTCCGTTGTTTGGATACGATTTAAAGGACTATGATCAGTTATTTGAAGAGAAGCTGGATTTGCTTTTAAAAATAACAAAGTCAGAGAAAGTAACTTGGCAAGGTGAACTTCGACCAGCTATCAATAATTTGGGTGTCTATCCTAGACCCGTTCAGGATCCACTGCCAGTGTGGATTGGAAGCGGCGGTAATCAGGAATCTGTCATTCGTGCAGGATTGCTTGGCTTGCCACTTGTGCTAGCCATCATTGGCGGTAGTCCGCAGCATTTTGCACCGCTTGTACAGCTCTATAAGAAAGCAGCGGAACACGCTGGTCATGAGGCGTCAAAGCTTCCGATTGCATCACATTCACATGGATTCGTTGGCGAAACTACTGAAGAAGCGGCGGCGAAGTTTTTCCCTTCTACTCAGCAAGCCATGAACAAATTAGGACGTGAGCGCGGGTGGGGTAGATATGATCAAACCACATTCGATGCTGCATGTAGTTTACACGGTGCCTTGTACGTAGGTAATCCGCAAACAGTTGCCGAAAAAATTATCAACCTGCGAAAGAATGTTGGAGTGACACGCTTTATGCTCCACTGCCCGGTTGGCACCATGCCACATGAAGATGTCATGAAATCAATTGAGTTGCTAGGAAAAGAAGTTGCACCGATTGTTCGTGAAGAAGTGGCTAAGTGGGAAAAGGAAAACGAAGGGAAGTTATAGGCTAAGCGATTCTTTGGGATGGGATTGTGCCCGAAAATCGTTAATGAATGAAAGTTGGGTAACAATACGGCTGGATTGTAACCGAATATTAGATTGTTAGATACTTTGGGTAACAATTCGTGGTGAATTGTTACCCAATTTTTGTTAAGGGCGAGGCATGGGTCACAATTAAAGAAGAATTATGACCCATTTTCTGTAAAAAGTACTTTTTCGGTAACAATCATTAAAGTAGCTGCTTTTCTCGATTAACCGCCACTTATGTTCTAGGTTTTATGTGGACATAGGGATAAGAGGGGAAGTATGATTAAGGGGTACATTAAATAGTTCGAAGATATGAAGGACCTGATTCTTAACCTAATGATGAGAGGGGATTTGTAAGTGAATCAAGCTTTACTCGTGATTGATGCCCAGCAGGAATTGATTGAGGGAAATGAAAATGAGAGCAGTGTTTTTAAAAAAGAGGAACTCTTAAATAATATTAACCTAGTTATTGGAAAAGCAAAAGAAGATGGCGCATTAGTGGTGTTTGTGAGA
This sequence comes from Neobacillus niacini, assembly GCF_019749295.1. Lineage (GTDB taxonomy): Bacteria > Bacillota > Bacilli > Bacillales > Cytobacillaceae > Neobacillus > Neobacillus niacini_D. The sequence goes on along the minus strand of NZ_JACWFG010000010.1, from coordinate 47,259 downwards.
GATAAAGATGTGGCAGGCGGTGAAGGCGAGGGTTTTCAAGTCCATCAGAAAATCAACGTTCCTTCGACTTCAATGATATTTGATAAAAAAGCGACCAATTCATTTTACGGCACAGCATTGTTAGATTACCTGAAAGACAATAAAATCGAACACCTCGTTATCATGGGATGTCAGACAGAATATTGTATTGATTCAGCAGTGAGAACCGCTACAATCAATGGTTTTGATGTAACATTAGCAGCAGATGGTCATTCTACAAAAGATTCATCTGTTCTAACTGCAGAACAAATCATAGGTCATCATAATAAAACATTACATGGGCATTACAATGTAGACAACTTTGCTGTTGTTCGAAAGAGTGAAGAAGATTTGTTTCAACCTATTCATAATAACTACAGATAAACCTAACCTATAGGTAATGATGGAGCAGTGGTTAAAACCGCTGCTCTTTGTTATATTCTGCGATAAACCTGATTTTTTATTCTTTATAACAAGTATGTTCTGAAAGGTATTAATAAGTCAGAGAATAAAAACATTTTTTCTGTGAAAAATACTTCTAGTAAAATGCTATTAAGGAGTGTACAAATGGAAGAGAACCTTTATGAAAAAGTTGGTGGAGAAGAAGCGATTGCAAAAGTGGTGGACTATTTTTATTCTGAGTTGGTTCTTAAGGATGATACCGTTAATCATTTTTTCAAAGAAACAGATATGGAAAAACAACGTCGTCATCAGTCAAAATTTATTAGTTTTGCGTTAGGCGGACCAAACCAATATTCTGGACAATCTATGGCAAAAGCTCACGAAGGAATGAATCTTCAACCCGTTCATTATAGTGCTATTGAAAAACATCTTCACGATGCACTAGCTCACTTTGGAGTGGACGAAAGAGACATAGATACAGCATTAACGAAAGTAGCATCTCTACGAGACGACATATTGTATAAATAAGCTTAGTCTTTTCATGTTTTTTTATCGGCGGCGTTTGTAGAAGGTAAAGGTAAAGAACCGAGCAATTTTAGGAGTCAATCCTTTCATTTGCCCGGTTCTGTTACAGTATAGCTTAAGCTTCTTTTGAGTTATTAATGTATTTTTTTAAATTATCTAAAATAGCCTGCCAGCCCGCTTCTTGCATCTCAATAGGATTGCTGTTTTCAGCATCAAAAGTTTCAATTACCTTTGTTTCGTCTCCTTGACGAATAAAATTGATTGTAACTTTTCTTCCATCTTCTAAAGTATAACCAATACCCTCATTTAGTCTAACATCATCGTAAACGCCACCAAAATCGAATCCAAAACTGCCATCTTTTGCTTCCATTCTTGAAAGAAATTTTCCGCCAACTTTCAAATCATTTTCAGCATATGGGGTGTGCCACTCTTCCGAAGCTGTGTTCCATTTTGTGATATGAGTTGGCTCTGTCCAATACTCCCAGACCTTTTCAACTGGTGCTTTTACAGTTGTTTCTACAATAATCTTTTTTGTTTCCATTTCATTTACCGCCTCTCATAATACGGATAATTTTTATGCGGTTTGTCTACAAAGAAGTCTGTTAATATTGTAATTGATTTCATGAAATTGCGCTATTCCAAATAGTTGAAAATTACTGAATTTTGTAGGTTGACTGAAGCAGGAATTATTTAACTTCCCTTAAGCCCTTCCCATCAAGAATCTCTTGAATTCCTTCTTCACAAACTCCATATGATCTCCATGAGCAAGACTCACATACACGTTGAATATCGGAGGGAACGATAAACCTTCGGATGCGCAACTCAATGTCCTCCCAAACCACAATTTGTCCAATTGTAAGCCCTAATTTCTCTAAAATAGCAGCATCTCTTTCATAAATATTGTCATCTTGGCAGTGGTATATACCTGAGTTTGGGTACTTCTCACACAACTGATCAGGACCCTTTACAAGTTGAATTTTTATCTTAGGGTTTTCTCTCAAGGTTCGGTGCAGACGTGTCATATTTTCTACATATTCTTCGGAATAGCCCATTCCCCGATAGCCCAAAAGGCAAAAAAGATGATGACCTCTCAACTTAAACATAAAATTCCCCCATTTTGATAGGTTCTATGTATAAAAATGTCAACCGAAACAACAATATAGTTAACACATATTGATTATCATACCATATCAAACCTAATCAGAGTATGTGATTCTGCCCGAAAAACAGGAGAGAGCAAAAATTGGGTAACAATCAATTCATTATCCTGGAAAATAGACTTACCTTTGTAGATAACCTATAATATCAAATGAATAACCACATCAGAACAAAAGGTGAAGTTGATGAAAAATTATGCGAGAGTCTTTAAGGGGAATGCTTTTACGAGCAAGTCGCCAACAGAATTACATATTTTAAAAGACTATCTTTTCTGTATAAATGAAAATGGAATGATTGCGAAAGTCGTTGCGCCAGTAGATCAAGACTATCAAACCATACTAGAAACAAATCAAGATAAGCTTCAATGTTTAAGAGAAGGTCAGTACTTTTTACCGGGTTTTGTTGATTTACATGTTCATGCACCGCAATGGGCACAATCGGGAACGGCATTGGATATTCCGCTCTATGATTGGTTAAATACATACACTTTTCCGCTAGAAGCTAAATTCTCAGACTTGAATTTTGCCCGTAAAGTCTACCAAGATGTCGTCAGCACGCTGCTCGCAAACGGAACGACGACAGCGCTTTATTTTGCGACAGTCCATAAAGATGCGAGTCTTTTGCTGGCACAAATTTGTGTGGAAAAGGGCCAGCGCGGTTTAGTAGGGAAGGTCGTGATGGATAATCTTGATCAAACTTCTGAATTCTATCGTGATCATGATACCCAAACGGCATTAAAAGAAACCGAAGATTTCATTTTAGAAGTCAACGAATTAGCCAAAACTACAAAACAAGGTGTATACCCAGTGGTGACTCCGCGCTTTATTCCAAGCTGTACCGACGAAGCGTTGAAGGGATTGGGAGAATTAGCTGCTAAGTATGATACATATGTACAATCACACTGTAGCGAAAGTGATTGGGAGCATGAGTATGTCCTGAGTCGATTCAAAAAAAACGACACATTCGCTTTACGTGATTTTGGCCTATTACGGGATAAGTCGGTAATGGCGCATTGCAACTTCTTAAATGATGATGACGCAGAATTATTTGCAGAAACAGGCACAGCAGTCAGTCACTGTCCCATTTCCAATGCCTACTTTGCGAATAGCGTCATTCCCGTTGCTCATTTGCATTCAAAAGGCGTAGACATTGGATTAGGCTCTGACATTTCAGGAGGTTTTTCACCAAGTCTTTATGATAATGCCAGGCAAGCCGTTATATCTTCGAGAATGCTAGAGGATGGTGTTAATAGCAGACTTCCAGCTGTGGAACGTGGTGTTCCTCATTCACGTATTACTATAAATGAAGCGTTTTATTTTGCAACTGCCGGTGGGGGTGAAAGCTTAAGCCTCCCAATTGGGCGATTAGCCGAAAATTTTGCCTGGGATGTCCAAATCATTGATACCACAACAGCAACAGCAAAGTTACCCATTTTTGATAATCAGGAAGATTTAGAAGACGTGTTCCAAAAAATCATGTATTTAGTTCGTCCAGAAAATATCTGTGAAGTTTGGGTACAAGGTGAAAAAGTACATTCACGCTAGTATTTAGTAGGTACAGAAAGATAAAAACAAATGGGTTTCTGTCCCCTATCCGTCCCAAAGACTAGGTAGAAAAGGTAAAGGTAATGCCAATCAAATTTCCTGATAATTTGATTGGCATTTTTAGTTTGAATCTAGCGAATTCTATTCTGTTATTTTCTTCTTTTCTAAAATACTTCTTGCAAATGCTCAATATCCATAGTAATTTAATGAAGAATACAAAAAACGACAAATTATGGCAGTATATGTATTTATTAAATACTACTTTCTTACTGGGATTATACATAAACAAGAGTGACCTATTTTTTACGGATTCAGCTATTGAATAGAATTTGAAAGGTACGAGCGATGTGAGTATAATAAAGGATTTTTTATTACAGCTGGCGTTTATGCTAATACCCATATTTATTTACTATACATTTATCACAGAGAGAGTAAAGACAGATAAAAATAAAAAAGTAATCATGACTATTTTGTGGGGAATCTCAATTATAGCTTGCATGTCCTTTCCAGTAGTTTTTGGTCAAAACGCTCGGTTGGAGTTAAGAATTATTCCTCTATTGCTGGGTACGTTATACGGTGGTTTTTTTCCAGGAATCATCCTTTCAGTACTTATTATTCTTTATCGGCTTTATTTTGGATTTGATATTGGCTTTTATAATACAGTTCTTGTTTTACTGTTATCTCTGCCTGTCATATTGCATTTTCATAAGGTATTTACAAATTCGAAAAGAGAAATGAGGGTAAAAATATCGGTAGGTCTTTCTTTTTTCTACTGTCTTATAGGCTTAACTGTATTAGGTATTTTAAGAGGCTTCTCCATAGAATATCTTACAGTGCCAGTTATTCATCTAATCTTTGCAGTAGTAGTAACTTGGTGCTTCACTATGTTAATTGAATCAATCAGAGAAATACACCAGCTGCGATTAGAAATGCAAAACTCGGAAAAATTACGAGTTATAGGCGAGTTAACAAGTGTATTCGCTCATGAAATAAGAAATCCGATGCAGGTAACTCGCGGCTTTCTGCAGCTGCTAAACGAACCTAATCTGCCTGATCAAAAGAGAGAGTATATCCATCTATCTCTTGAAGAATTAGACCGAGCAAATGAAATTATTAATGATTTTTTATCTTTTGGAAAACCCTCAATTTACAACAACGAAAGAATTGATATAGGTTATCAAATACAACGTGTTGTAAATATCATTCAAAGTTACACATTGAATCATAATGTTGAGATTAAAATTGATATTCTTGATACCGGCTGGATTTATGCTAATCCTCAAAAATTGAACCAGTCTTTGATTAATATTTTGAAAAATGCGATTGAATCTATGCCGGTTGGAGGTATTGTTTGGATTATATGTACATCAACGGATGATGGATATATAAAGGTTACCATTAAGGACCAAGGAATTGGTATGACAAAAAAGCAAATTGACCGGCTTGGATCTCCATATTATTCCTTAAAGGAAAGTGGGACAGGGTTAGGAATGATGGTAAGTTTTCAAATTATCCGTTCTTTCAAAGGTAAAATTCAGGTGAATAGTGAAAAGGGTGTTGGGACAGAATTTATTATTCTCTTACCCCAGATGCACTAAAGTAAAGAGAATAGCGGAATTATAACAAACACGAGTGGAATATCCGCTCGTGTTTGCTGTTATTATTGAATAATAAATTTCACCTATTTCAACTAACTGTTTTACTCCACTGAACCTCTAATACCAAAGATTTTCTTATCCAAGAACGACTACATGTTTTTTTTCATTATAAAGGCCGTACTTTATGAACAAACTATACAAACGAACTTTCTGGATTCCATAAGGGAGAACATCGATGTTAGACTCTGTTGAAATCATTTTTCGAACTCTTACTGCTTTTATTTTATTATGGATATTTGTCCAACTGCTCGGTAAGCAGACAATTGCCCAGAGAACCTACCATCTTTATATCGCTTCCATTACGATGGGAACTATTGCTGGAAATCTTGCATTCAATATTAAAATAAAATTCCTGTATATAATCATTGCCTTCATTATGATGGGTGCCGTTGCATTTTTATTGAATCTTGTTTCGTTTCGAAATCAACGTTTCCGAAAATGGATTGCTGGTGAACCTGCTATGTTAATTCAAAAGGGACAAATTCTCGAAGAGTCCATGAAACAAATGGGGTATTCAATCGATACACTTAAGCAGGCTTTGCGTGGGAAAGATATCTTCAACATTGATGAGGTGGAGTGTGCTATTTTAGAGGTGAATGGCTCACTCTCTGTATTAAAAAAAACACAATACCAAAATACCACCAAGCAGGATTTACGGATAGTACCCACCGCGGTAACAGTACCGGTAGAACTGGTTTATGATGGGAATATTTTATACGATAACTTATCTAATTATTCCTATAGTGAAGATTGGTTAATGAAAGAGCTCAAGAAAAGGAACCTGGCTGTTAAGGACATTTCCTATGCTGTCGTAGGGACAAATGGAAATTTATATATTGATTTGTTTCGGGATCAACTAGATTAAATTTGCTAGATTTCTGTAAATAATAAGAAGGGTATACCAAGATTGAGGAGGTCAAGGATGCAGCAGGATCAACAAGCTAAAAAGAATTTAGGGTCTATCATGAATCCACAGTTTGCGGGAACGGACCCACAAAAGGTAAAACAACAAATTCAAAAAGATGTTAGCCAGGGACAAGGTGCTATGACTTCCCGAGAGGCTGGAGCAATGCAAGATTAAAAAACCACTCAGAGTGTTTTTTTTCTCGATTTTGAAAAATTCTTAGACTTTCCCTTAATAGAGAACAAATCTTTGAGTAGCCAACAGAGATTTGTCCTTAAGACCCTCTATGAAGGACAAATCTATAAGGAGCCAACAGAGATTTGTCCTTAAGACCCTCTATGAAGGACAAATCTATAAGGAGCCAACAGAGATTTGTCTTTAAGACCCTCTATGAAGGACAAATCTATAAGGAGCCAACAGAGATTTGTCCTTAAGACTCTCTATGAAGGACAAATCTATAAGGAGCCGACAGAGATTTGTCCTTAAGACCCTCTATGAAGGACAAATCTTAAAGGAGCTAACAGAGATTTGTCTTTAAGACCTTCTATGAAGGACAAAGCTTTGAGGAGCTAACAGAGATTTGTCTTTAAGACCTTCTCTGAGGGACAAATCTTTGAGGAGCCAACTGAGATTTGTCCACAAGTCATATAAAGAAGGCAACAGCAAGATAGAAAACGATTGAAATGACTCCTCCAATGAGAGAAACCTTCAATTTATATTTTGCATACTCAACAATTGGCAGATCCATAATGGAAGCAGTTGTAATGGTGGTATCTCCTAAAGGTGAAGCCAGTGCCCCAAAGGCTCCACTGGCAAACACAGCACCTACAGTTAACGGAATCGACGCACCGGTTGAGACCGCCAAACTAACGCCCAATGGCATAAATAGTCCCCATGTTCCCCAAGAGGATCCAATAAAGTAGCCCACAACAGAACCTAACAGGAAAATCGTAGCCGGGGTTAACCAAGCTGGTAAAAATGCCCCTAAGGTTGAACTAATAAAGCTTGAAAAACCCAGGTCCTCTGCTGAAAGGGTTAAGGACCATATCAAGACAAGCAAACTAATTGCCTCCATCATTTGATTCCCGCCATCATAGAAATGGTACAATAGTTCGCTTAGATGCTGACGTCTAATAATATAAAAAACGAACGATAGAATAAGTGTGATAAAGACAGCGAGGAGCATAACAAAGGTGGCATCAGCAATTGAAAAAGCGTCAAATACCGTTTTTGCTCCTTTACTTTTTCCATCCTGCCACAACAACAAAAGTGATAAGCCTAAAAGTAAAAAAACAGGAACAATCAAGTTCCAAGGCTGTGCTTTTACCATCGATAATTCTTTCTTAATGCCGATTCGGTGAAATTCATGCTCTTCCTCTTCAAGCTGTTCTTGAGCACCTTTTACATGTGTATCCTTTTTACCTCGGTTCCAAAAGGTTTGGATTAATCCGATGAAGAGCGTGGCAATGGCAAAGAAGTTAAATAGAATACTTAGTAAAAATACTTCATAGGGTGACATTCCAAAATCCAAATCTCGGATACTGCCTTCCACTAACGACACCATGAAACCAACAAATGCTGTAGCGACGGGTAAAAGAACGATAACGGATTCAGTTGAAATGTCCATCGTCAGACCGACCTTTTGTTTCGAGACATTCATTTTTTTCGCAAGGGATTTGACGACAGGTCCAATCATCATGATTCGAAACATTGGCATCATAAAGGTAAAAGGGAGGGTAAGCCAAATCAGCCCAAGCAGCCCGCGTTCATTCTTTATCTTCGTCCCAACCCATTCTGAAAAACCTTTAATTCCTCCAGATATGTTCATCATTCCTACCAGACCGCCAAACAAGTATAGAAAACCGATAATTTTAATATTGGTCTCATCCGAGAGGGTGGTGACCATATAGGAAACACTTTGGATAGTTCCATCTAATAAGTCCGAGGTAAAAATTAAAGAACCAACCACTAGTCCGACAACTAGACCAGGTAAGATATTTTTTAACCAGATCGACATAGCAATAACAATGATAAAAGGCAAAAGAGAAAGCCAAGTATGTTCCAAAACATCTTCCTCCTTCTTGATATCGTCATTCTACATATTCTTATATTGTTTCCATAACATAGTATCTACATGTATTTTCATTGATATTGAAATGATAAATACGGCATTAATCAACTTGCACATTAACAAGATAACTGGTTTGGTCGGTATTAATGCCATTAGACTTTGTTAATATATGGTATATTTATTTTAGGGAATAAATGGGAGGGGATTGAGGATGAAGAAGATTGTTTGGTCTGTTATTTCATTAATTCTTATTGTTATGGCTAATTGGGGAATTGCAAAACTATTTAATAACCATTTTCTCGATTGGTCTATCTTAACAGGAACTGCGGCAATAATTATTATAAGGTTTTTTAATTCTTCTGGAGGAATTGCATCGGAATTCGCTAACTCAAAACTTCAAAGTGGTAATCAAGATAATGACCTACAAGTGGAGGTTTTGACGAAAATAGACAAGAATGAACAAAGTTTTAAGGCAACACCTTCCTTATATGTTGCGATTGGCTATACAATTATTGCGGGTATTTCAACATTTATTTACTACAAAGATATAATTTTTCATTAATTCACATCATAGAAATCCAGTTATGAAGGTTGGCTACTTATGTAATCAACCTTCTTGGCATTGGTTGAAAAAAATAACGCTATAATCTATAATATATATAAATCATATATAATATAAAATATAGTCAACAGGAGGCACCTATGGATGTAATTGATTTTAAAAATATCCTTTGGAGATATACAAGGCAAATAAATGAAAGAACAAATAATTTAATTATTACTCTATGTGACCACCATGGGATTACCACATTACAGGGGAGAATTCTTTTAGAAATAGAGCAGCATGGTTCGCATACAATCGGCAGTTTAGCCAGCAGGCTGCATATTGCCGGAACCAATATATCTACAATGTGTAAGAAGCTCGAAGGTAAAGGCCTTATTGTACGTGTAAGAGATGAAGGAGATGAGCGAGTGGTAAAGGTTGCTCTCTCAGAAAAGGGAAAAACTGTGGTAGACGAAGTTAATCAAGAATTAATCGAGAAAATTTCCAATTCCATTCAAGGGGAAACAGAGCAATCGTTGAACGAAATCATCAATGGTCTCAAAAAATTAAATACCTTGCTGGAAAAAATGGAATAAGGATTGTGACTAAATGATAAGGAAGAAATGCATAATGAGTCTAGAGTGTAAAACTAAAAGGAGAAATGCATAATGTGGGAAGGAATTGTATCAACCTATGCAGCAATGCTGGATTGGCATATGTGGGCGGAGGTGTTAACCTCACCAAAAGCTTGGGGGTTAATCCTTTCATTAGCTGTTCTAGAATGTATATTATCCGCGGATAATGCGTTGGTATTGTCTGCATTTGTAAAGCCACTGCCAAAAGAACAGCAAAAGAAAGCATTGGTATATGGACTTTGGGGAGCATATATATTCCGATTTATTTTCATCGGCTTAGGAACATTTTTAATAAAATTATGGTGGATTAAATTAATCGGTGCCCTTTACCTGTTGTGGCTTGCTGTTAAATTCTTTAAAGACAAACTCCTTCACAAGGAAGCAGAAGCGGAAGAACAAGTACAGCCAAAAGGCTGGCTGGTGAAGACCTTTGGTTTCTTCTGGGCAACGGTTATCTCGGTAGAGCTTATGGATTTAGCCTTTTCTGTCGATAGTATTTTGACTGCACTTGCCGTGTCTGAGGAAGTATGGGTCATCTTACTTGGAGGAATGATTGGAATCCTGCTCATGAGGGGTGTGGCAACGTTCTTCATTGCTTTAATGGACAGAGTACCTGAGCTTGAAACAACTGCATATATTTTGATTACTTTTATAGCAATTAAAATGGGACTAACCTTGGTGGATATTCACATTGCAAATGAAATATTTATTGGTTTCTTAGTTTTATCATTTATAGTGACATTCATTATCCATTATATTCGCAAATCGAGAGCAGAAAAGTACTCTCATTAAGAATAGAGTAATAAACGGAAAATGCTGCAGCTAATTTTTGCTGCAGCATTTTTCCATTTTGGTATAAACCGGTAACATCTATTCCTGCCTACCAAATATCTCCACGTTCCTTTTTCAAAGCTTTCATCTTTTCAACCCATTCATCGACTCGCTGCCTAATTTCCTTGCTTTTTGCGTCGGCTTCTTCTCGATTATCCTTGTACATTTCATAATAGACTTCTTTTATTGCTTCACTTCGTTCCATTGCCCAATCTCTTAGTTCATTCTGCTGTTCTTCTGTAATCCATTTGTTTTCGCCCATTATACTTATTGCATCACTTAAGCGCTGTGATTCGCGTCTGCCAATGGTCCATACCTGTAATGGATACTGTTCCCCAATTTTGTACTCATCACCTAACTCCCAGCCATCGGGTGCCATGGTAAAGGCCCAGGCAAGATCGAGTGTAGCGGGGAGCCATTCGTATTGGATGGTATTTTTCAATTCTTCCGGATTGTCAGCTTTAAAGTACTCTCCATTTCCTGCCTCAGCAACAGCTTTCAATTGATCTTCTGTTTTGCTATCAACATCAAAGCCTATGATGTTGACGGTATTGCTGCTGTTTTTTGCAGCCAAATCTCTGCTTGCCTGAATAGGGTCGCCGCCACAGGTTTCAGCTCCGTCACTGACAATATAAATGGTTGTTCCTTCCAGATAATTACTGCTCATTTCTGCAGCTTTTTGTATGGCACCTGCTAGTGGTGTCCAACCTTTACTTTCAAATGAATCAACCGCTTCATGGAAATCTTGTTTTGAATACTTACCCATTGGATAAAGCTCCTCAATACCTGAGCATGATTCAAACATATCTTCATCATTCTCCGAGCCTTTATGTCCATAGACGACGAGGGAAACCTCGCTCGATTGGCCGATTGTTTGGGCAAAGCTTTTAACAGCATCCTTGGCAATGTCCATTTTTACTCTGCCATCTGATTGCAGGAGCATACTCGAACTGGCATCGAGTAAGATGATTGCCTTTTTATTAGCCGCCACTTCTTCGTCAACATCGGACCTGGTCGGATCTGGCAGGTAGGGTTCTTCAAAATTTGGTTGATAGGCCATGCTGCTTTCAATAACCTGCTTATAATGGGGACTGGCAAGCAGGCCAAGCAATCCTTTTTTTATCGTATCCAAATCATCCGATTCTTTTGTCAATTGTTCTAGCTGTGATGGTAATTGGTTTTTAATTTCAGGATCCATTTCAGGAATAGAATTGCCTATTTCTTTACTATCTTCTTCATATGATAAATCTGCCATCATGCTCCCAGGTGGGAGATTTGTCAGTGCTTCTTTGGACACTTCTAAATTTATTTTCTCAATATCTTCTAACCTGCTTTCCTGCGTTTCTTCCTTCACAGCAGGTTCGGTTGTCACATGATCTTTTTCATTACTGCATGCCGTCAGGACAAACGAAAAAAGCAGCAATAATAAAAAGCTATGTTTCTTCACACATATCCTCCTCTTGCTCGTACAATTATGTATTTGTTGGTAAAAAACATTCTTATAAAGTTTAACATGAAGATACATCCTGTTAATGAGTCATTGGTAATGGTAAATTTACAGTAATTGAGAAGTGTTTTAATCCTGGTATAAAAAGAATAGTGTGATATAATTACATGTGCTTTTTAGAGTGTTTACCAACAACGATAAAACAGAAACTAGGTGAATTAGAAATGGAACGTGAACAACATACAAAAGGTATTTACTATACTGCTGGAGCGTATATTTTTTGGGGAGTACTACCTATCTACTGGAAATTTATAGACCAAGTTACCGCACTTGAAATTTTAGCACATCGAGTTATTTGGTCATTTATTTTTGTTTTACTAATAGTGGGCATTTTGAAGAGAAAACTATTAAAAAACTTTTTTCAAGTTCAAATGAAACAGAAAAAAACATGGCTGGGACTTTTTCTTGCTTCGCTATTAATTAGTATTAACTGGTTCGTTTATATATTTGCTGTGAACAGTAACCATATCGTGGAGGCTAGCTTAGGCTACTTTATTAATCCACTTGTTGCCGTTTTGTTAGGGGTTTTTGTTTTAGGTGAAAAAATGAATGCCTGGCAGGCAATCTCATTTGTGGTAGCCGGTATCGGTGTCGTTTATATGACGCTATCACTTGGAACTTTCCCATGGATTGCGCTGATATTAGCCTTATCCTTCGGTTTTTATGGTCTGTCAAAAAAACTTATAAAAGTAGACTCTATTTTAGGCTTGTTATTGGAGACATTATTTATAGTACCTTTTGCTTTATTGTTTTTAGCATATTTAGGTGTAAATGGTCAGCAAAGCTTCGCGACCGGATCCTTAAAAGATGATCTATTTTTAATAGGATCTGGTATCGCTACAGCACTGCCGCTTTTATGGTTTGGAATTGGAGCACAAAAGATTCCACTCTACTTGGTTGGCTTCTTACAATATATAGCTCCGACCATTAGTTTACTCCTTGGAGTACTTATTTACGGAGAGTCCTTTACGAAGGACCATGCCGTTACCTTTACATTTATCTGGATTGCATTAGGAATCTTTAGTATCTCTAATATTCGTCAGATGCTAAAGAAACGAAAAATATCTGCAGTAGCCACAAATGCAAAGAGCGTGTAAATCGATATACTAAATTTCCTAAAGGACTATTGAATTGTTAAACAATTTGATGGTCTTTTTTGTTAGCATTTTTTACAAAGCATCTCATTTCTTCCATACATAATGGCTGATTTCCCGGAATACTTTCATATAAATATCTATTTATAAAAAATGATGAACGAACTAGCTAACCTTGACGTCATATCTACAGTTGAAAATATGAAAATAAATAAAAAGGACGATGAATGTGATGAGGAAAGAAATGGAAGTGATGGTGCAAGGAGAGTATCCGTTAGCAGCGACATTAACGTATCCAGAAGGAGAAAGTCAAAAATACCCTTTGGTGGTTATGGTACACGGAAGCGGCCCTACGGATCGAGATTCGAATGCTAAAGGCATGCCCATGAATATTTTTAAACAATTAAGTGAGGTAGTGGCTGCAGAGGGGTTCGCTAGTATTCGTTATGATAAAAGAGGCGTAGGAGCGAGTAAAGGGGACTTTTACGAAACGGGAGTGCACGATTTAATCAACGATGCACACGCGGTAGTAGAATTTGCTAAAAAGCATCCAAAGATAGACTCTGAGAATGTAATCTTACTAGGACATAGTGAAGGAAGTATTATCGCCCCATTCGTGAATGAAAAAGTCTCAGTAGATGGGATGATTCTTCTGGCAGGCACAGCTGAACCTTTAGCAGAAACCTTGACCTGGCAGCGAGAGGAAATAATCAAGGATGTAAGAACTGTAAAGGGGTTTCAAGGATGGTTAATTCGATTATTAAAAGTAGATGAGAAAATTACAAAAATGAATGACGACCTAACAGTGGCCCTGCTAGCATCGGATGAGCCAGTTATCAAGTACAAAGGGAAAAAAGTAAATGCTAAATGGAATCGAGAGCATATTCAATTTGACGTATCAAAACCGTTACAGAAAGTCACTTGTCCTGTTCTGGCTATTACAGGTACAAAGGATGTAAACGTAAAGGTCAGCGATTTAGAAAAAATCAAATCTCTAGTTCAAGGAGAGTGTGAAACTCACATTATTCAAGATATGACACATTTGCTTCGTAAGACAGATGTGGAACACAGCATTAGTAAAATTTTGAATAATAATAAAAAATCAGTTAAACAACCTATAGATTCTGAATTAAAAGACAAAATTATTTCATGGTTAAGGAATTGGAAAAATAGACAGGTAAAAACCGAAAATGCAGAACAGATGGTTAAATAATATCAACATAAATCGTTTTAGAGTAGGGGCATACGTCCTTACTCTTTTTTTTTGCCTTTGGTTTCTCGAAAATTGTTTGGAGTTTTGGTAAGGTGTATACTTACTAATTGAATTCTTGTCTTAGGGGGATACGAAGATGGAAATAAAACCAAAGGCCATTTTTTTAGACATGGATGGCACAATTCTAAATCACAAAAATCTAGTAAGCATACATACGAAAGAGATCATTGACCAGTTACGTAACCAGGGAAAATTCGTGTTTATCGCTACAGGCAGAGCGATTGATGAAATCGAGGGACTTGTCCCCAAGGGCTTTCAAGTAGATGGTGTCGTAACATCAAATGGCATGGCAGGATATGTAGGTGAAAAGGCTATTTTTAAACATTCCCTTCCGCTTAACCTTGTGGAGGAAATAATAAAAAGAGCAAGGGAAAATGAAGTCTATTACGAACTATTTCCATATGGATTGGACCGTATCACATTAAGACAAGATCGGAAATATGTTGAAAATGAAATAACAGAACCAAAGCCTGAAAGTGTCGGCACCAATGAGTGGCTTTCCCGAAAGGAAGCAATTAATGAGAAGATTATGTGGGTGGATGAAATTGTTGGCAAGGAATTTTCTAAATTCTATTTCTTTGCTAAGTCAAAGGAACATATCAACCATTGGAAAAAAGAACTTGAAAGATTAAAGAAAGAAATAGATTTTACAACCTCGATTTCATCTAATCATAACGTCGAGGTCATGGCTGCGAACGTGAATAAGGCAACAGGGATTCAACAAATGTTGAAACACTTTCATTTATCTGATACAGAAGCAATGGCAATAGGTGATAGTGATAATGATCTGCCAATGCTCCGACTCGTTCATTATTCTGTAGCCATGAAAAATGCTCCTGATTCCATAAAAGAAATCGTCGATGATGTTACAGAATTCACCTGCGATGAAGATGGGGTTGCTTATTATCTTAAGAAGCGATTTTTGTCTGAGCAATACTAATGATAACAATCTTAAATCCTGGAGGGAATTCATTGAAATTAAGCGTTCTCGACCAATCTGTCATCAGTAAAGGGAATCCCCTAGCAGTGCTTTACAAAAAACAGTTAAACTTGCTCAATTAACAGAAGAGCTAGGTTATACACGGTTTTGGGTAGCTGAACACCATAATACAAATGGAATAGCTGGTTCCTCACCGGAAATCTTGATCTCTCATATCGCTTCTAACACTAAAAGAATTCGCGTCGGCTCCGGCGGTGTACTGCTCCCACAGTATAGCCCTTATAAGATTGCCGAGAACTTTAAGGTATTAGAGGTATTGTTTCCAAACAGAATTGATGCCGGAGTTGGGCGTTCTCCCGGCGGTTCTCCGAGTACGCGGATGGCGTTAACCGATGGAATACGCAAAAGCATGAATGAATTCCCTAGGCAGATTCAAGATTTACAAGGATATTTTTTAAACCAACTACCGATAGAGCACCCATTCTATGATGTTAAAGCGTATCCTGCATTAACTAGCTTGCCGGAAATGTGGATACTTGGCATTTCCCACCGAGGCGCAAGGATGGCAGCGGAGCATGGGACCGCATTTACCTATGGACATTTTATTACTCCTGAAAATGGAGTACGGGCGATGGACTATTATTACACACATTTTCAGCCATCAACTTTTCTACAAAAACCTAAAACGAATGTATGTGTATTTGTGGTATGTGCCGAAACCCAAGAAGAAGCTGAAGAATTAGCATTAAGCCAGGATTTATGGCTTCTAGCTGTTGAAAAAGGGATCGATACGAGGATTCCGACTATTGAAGAGGCAAAGAACATTCCATTAACAACCGATGACACAATGAAGATTCAGGAAAATAGAAGACGAATGATTATCGGCACCCCTCAAAGGGTCAAAGCTGAACTCCTGCGCTTAAGAGAACTATACCAGTGTGATGAATTCATGATCATTACGAATATCTATGATTTTCACGACAAAATCCGTTCATATACATTAATAGCAAATGAACTATTATAATACGTACACTAACGTTAGCGGAAAAGATAAGAGCAGGAACCTTACAAAGGTATCCTGCTCTTATCTTTCACCTTCATCATCATGGTCCATTTGATCCCAACGAGGTTTTCCTTCACGCTCAAGCTGGTCATTCAACGCCTGCCATGATTTTTCAATTTCTCTTTCAAGTTCAATTTTAGAATAAATCATATCAAAAATAAAAGTAGCTGCTAAACTGCCTATAATCGCCCAAATATAAATCATAGTAGTATTCTCCTAGGGAATAATATCTACTAGATTTTAACATATTTTTAGGTTTAAAGCGGAAAATTTATTAGAATGGTGGAAATTAACATTAAAAGGCTAGCACAGGGTGCTCCACATTCTAGTGGTGTTAGTGACGGAGTGTTGTTCAATGATGGAGTAGGCTGCATTGGTAATGGCTTCTGCTAATGTTTCACCCTTCGAACGGATGTTATTAAAGCTAACTTCAGAATTTCCAGTTGTTGAGAAAGTAAAACCAAACTGCTCTAAACGTTCAACAATCATCATGGCATGTTCAAGATTATGCTCAGGCTGAAACTCAGAATCGTGTATGAAAATACCCTTTTCATAATCAAACCAGCGATCCCACCTATTTAACTTCCAACCTAGAATTCTCCGTGCAATTGAATCTGTCTTACTCATATTTCAAACCCCTTTTCTTAATGTTATATAACAGACTAATAATTATTAGTTATTATATAACAGTATAGATAATACGACCACAGTTTTTTATAAAAAAAGGACATTTTTTTTCAACAATATTAGATTACCTTTTAAACAAGTGTAAGCAGCAGCCTACATAGGCTGCCGCTTATATTGTGATGAATGAACTCTGGATACACGTAAGGATATAATACTCTCGTTTTTTACCATAAAGAGCTTGATTGTCACGTACTTCTTATTTTTCCCTTGTCATTTTTACGAGCGTAATAATATCTTGTGCTACAGTATCGTATGGAACAGAGTCCGCTTTTAGATCGTTTTTAATTTTTTCAATTAGTACGACTGCTTCTGGATTTGTTACGGTAAGGGTTTGTACATTGCCATTAAAGACCTTGGTCATAAAACTTTTTGCTTTCTCGAGATTATCATCCACATCCTGTGCATTTGTAGCATTTTCCATGCTATCAGCATCTTTTTTGTTTAGGTCTTTTCTAGACATTCCATCGACACCATTGAGGATATGCTCCTGCATAGAATCGTATTGGTTAGACGTTACTTCGGGAGTTGAGCGGGCTAGGATGATTGTGTCATCGATAACAAACACTTTGATACCATTAATTCCTTCGCCCTCTAATCTTGATTCAAGATGAGAAGAAATCCCGCCCTCATTTAAACCTGAGCTTCCGATTAAGCTGTATACATCCGTTCCTTGCCCATGAGAGGTACCCCCATGTTCATCGGTAGTTTGTCTTTTTTCCCCGTTTTCACTAGGAATAATTAAGCCATCATTCATATTTCTTGTTGTCACGCTTTTATCATAGACACTTGTCGTATGTTCACTATGAGTGCCATGATCACCCTCTTCGGCTTTGACGCTTTCATCCATCATATTCTGTTGAGATGAGCATGCACAGAGTAATAAAGCTGTACAAAAAATGGCCGTATTTTTCCAAATTTTTTTCATAATTTACCACCTCTATAAATTCAATTTAAAGTTATCATGCCCAACTTCATTTAATGTATGAATGGATTTTTTTGGGGTAATCTATCCTTAAAATGTAGGAGGTGGACTTTATGGCAGAAAACTCCAAACAACAGGAAAAGAATGAATCACTTTCGCGTCGCAAATTCCTCAAGAATTCTGGTATTGCGGTTGGGGGATTGGCTGTAGGCGGTGCATTAGGCAGTTTACTTCCATTTAAAGACAAAACAAATACGGATAATCTTGAAGTTAAAAATCCACGGGTGGCTGAAAACTATACTCAGGCATTAATGTATTTTACCCGAGAGCAATTTAAAATGGTTGAAGTCGCAACAGAGCGGATTTTTCCGGCTGATGATAATGGACCTGGAGCCAAGGATTTAGGAGTTGCCTATTTTATCGATCACCAATTAAGTGGGGACTGGGGTTTTAATGCAAGGGAATACATGCAGCCTCCCTTCTTCAAAGGAGAAAAAGTCCAAGGGTATCAAGGACGGCTTAGACGACGCGAAATTTTTGATATTGGTTTACGAGAATTGCAAAATCACAGTTTAACGAAGTATAAGAAGAATTTTGTTGATTTAAATGAAGATGAACAAATCGATATACTAACCGATTTTGCAGAGGACAAGGTGAAACTAACGACGATATCTCCAAGTGGCTTTTTTAACATGCTAAGGAGCAGTACTCTAGAAGGTGCCTATAGTGATCCATTGTACAGCGGAAATCGAAACATGGATGGATGGAAAATGAGAAATTATCCAGGCAGTCAAATGGCTTATACAGAAGTCATTGATAAAGAATTTACGGTCATTCCTCCAAAAAGTCTAAAGGACCACCTTTAAAGTTATTAATATTGAGAATATGCACTAAATCGACTATGAATGAGGTGTAATAAGTGGCAAAGAAATTACCAAAAGTTGATGTTGTCATTGTCGGCGTTGGCTGGGCAGGGGGGATAATCGCTGCAGAGTTGACGAAACAAGGATTAAATTGTGTAGGATTGGAAAGAGGAAAAGAGCGAAAAACAGAGGATTATTTTATGATGCACGATGAACTCCGTTATGCCCTTAGGTATGACTTAATGCAAAATCTTTCGAAAGAGACGATTACTTTCAGAGGAAATGAAAAACTTCGAGCTCTGCCCATGCGGCAATATGGATCCTTTATTTTAGGTGAGGGACTAGGAGGGTCGGGTGTCCATTGGAACGGGCAAAACTATCGATTCCTTCCATACGATTTTGAAATTCGCAGTAAAACCATTGAAAGGTACGGTGAAAAAAAGATTCCTAAGGATATGACCATTCAGGATTGGGGCATCACCTATGATGAATTAGAACCCTATTTCGATAAATTTGAAAAAATGGCTGGGATTTCAGGGGAAGAAAACCCTCTTGCTGGAAAAAGATCGAGTCCATATCCAACACCGCCGATGAAAACAACACCAGCACTTGAAAAATTTAGGAAGGCGGCTAATAATTTAAAACTCCATCCTTATAATCGTCCTTCTGCAAATCTTTCAGAACCCTACACCAATCCTGACGGGGTTGCACGTGCAGCATGCCAATACTGTGCTTATTGTGAAAGGTTTGGCTGTGAGTATGGTGCAAAGGCGGATCCTGTAGTAACTGTTATTCCAGTAGCAAAAAAAACTGGAAAATTTGAAATTCGGACGCATTCCAATGTCAGACGTGTCTTAAAATCGGGCAACAAAGCAACCGGAGTCATGTATGTGGATACTACAACAGGGGAAGAGATTGAACAGCCTGCAGATATTGTGGTGTTAACCAGCTATGTGTTTAATAACGTAAGGTTATTATTACAATCCGGCATTGGCCGTCCATATGACCCTGTGGCAGGTACAGGGGTGATTGGGAAAAATTATGCCTATCAAGTCCAAAAAGGGAATGCAACCGGCTTTTTCGATAAAGAAGAATTTAATACCTATGCCGGTGCAGGAGCTCTCGGAATGGTGGTAGATGATTTTAATGGTGACAACTTTGATCATTCCAATCTTAATTTTATTCATGGCGGCTCGATTGCCATTTCTCAAACAGGTTTCAGGCCGATATCAAATAACAAAGTTCCAAAAGGTACTCCGACATGGGGGAAAGAATTTAAATCCAATTCAATCAAATATGCAAATCGTGTTTTATCTGTAGGCGGACAAGGTGCAAGTATGCCATTTAAGCATCATTACTTAGATCTTGATCCGACATATAAGGATGAATTTGGCGATCCTTTAATTCGGATTACTTATGATTTTGAAGAGCAAGACCGCCAATTAGCCAAGTATTTATCGGAACGATGCGTAGATATCATGAAAGAAATGGGTGCAGACCATATTGATACGTTGGACGAACTGGGTCCTTATGATATTACCACCTATCAATCAACCCATAATACAGGCGGTATCATTATGGGTGCAGACCCAGCTACTTCTGCCGTAAATAATTATTTGCAAATGTGGGATGCTGATAATGTGTTTGTTGTTGGCGCGACAGCGTTCGCGCATAATAGCGGCTATAATCCAACCGGAACAGTCGGGGCATTAGCATATCGTGCGGCTGAAGGAATACTATCCTATAAGCAAAAAGGTGGTTTGTTAGCTTAAATAACGTTTTGAGGAGGAACACATGCTATCGAATATCGGTATACCGGGGTTAATTATCATCCTAGTCATTGCTTTAATCATCTTTGGACCAAAAAAGCTTCCGGAAATTGGTTCAGCATTTGGCAAGACATTATCCGAATTCAGACGAACAGCCACTTCAATTATCGATGAGGAAGAGGAAAATCTCGAAACGAGTAAAAAACCGCAGCCAGAATGATTGGGTTTAAATTAAAAGGGTGATGATCGCTTCGACCAGTTTTAATATAATGAAAAACTTCTTAAGGAGACTAAATCGAATCATGATTTGGTCTCCTTTATCTTTAGTTTTTTCTATTTGTCTGCCTCTCAAGAAAAGAAAAATAAATTCGGACTAAAATACAAGATATTATCAAATTTATCGTTCTTATACGGAACTAGTTTTTGGTAAAATTAGCTATAAGAAACAAGCAGATGTTGATTAATACATATCGTAATAGTGATCAAAATTTAAAGGGGAGAATTGTTTTGCCAAGCGTAAGCAGTTACTTTTTTAAGAAAGGTATAAAAGCAGGTGCAAAAAAACTTAAATTGGAAGAAAAGGAGGTTGTTGAAAGCAGGCAGGTGATTGATTCGTTTGCTCGGAAATTCTCCAAGCTTCCGAAGGACTGTAAGGTTGAACAGATTGAAATTGATGGAATGTACGCTGAGTGGATTTCTAACAATCAGACTCTTGAAGGAAAGGTGATTCTATATTTACATGGAGGGGGGTATAGTTATTGCTCAGCCGATACCCATCGAACGTTGGCTGCGAATATCATGATTGAATCAGGTGTAAAAGTCCTCCTGCCGGAATATGGACTTGCTCCAGAGCATCCCTTTCCCGCAGCAATTGAAGATACCATCATGATCTACCAATGGCTTCTAAAGCAAGGTTATGAATCTTCAAATATCATCTTCGCAGGTGATTCAGCAGGCGGGGGATTATCGGTGGCAGCCACTCTTGTGCTTAGAGACCAATATGATCCGCTTCCAGCAGCTCTAGTATGCTTATCCCCCTGGGTTGACTTAACAAGCTCTGGTGAAAGCTATAGGGAAAACAGTGAAAAGGATCCGTATTTGAGGCCGCATCTTGTTCGAAAAACTGCTCAGCAGTATGCGGCTGGTGAATCTCTTGACCATCACCTAATTTCTCCCGTTTTTGCTGACCTAAGTGGGCTTCCGCCAATGTTTATCCAGGCTGGCGGTATAGAAATTTTATTAAGCGATGCGGAATTGCTAACGGATAGAGCACGTCAGTCAGGGGTGGAGGTACGCTTCAAAGTCTGGGAAGGCATGTGGCACGTATGGCAAATAAGTAACAAATTACCTGAAGCCAAAAAAGCTGTGAAAGAAATTGGTGAATTTGTAAGGTTGACTTTTAATCGTTAATTAAAAACAATCCAGGTGATAAAATAAATTCTAAAAAAATATTATAAAACGTTTTCATAATCTTCGATTTCTCCTATTGTAAGTTACTATTTTTCGATGTAAAATACAGGTAATGAGGGTGAATGAGTATTCATTCATTTGAGAGGAGCTGCAAATAAACTACTTAAACTCCATTAGTTTTACAAAACCAATAACTTAAACAGAGGTGGCAAAGCATGTCTGAAAATAATCCTTATGATTCTATTAAACAGGTAAGTGAAATGTGGGAAAAGGGCTTAAATGGTTTATTATTTCAATCGTTGGATAGCAACCCATTAATCCAAATGACGAAAATTGGTATTGAGGCGAATTCTAGATACATAGAGATGTTAAAAAGAAATCGCGAACTGATGGCTAACTATATGAATCTGCCAACAAAAAATGATATAGCAAATGCAGTCAAACAAACGATTCAAGCAGAAGAAAAAATTGATATTTTAGAGGAGCAAATCTGGAATTTACAAGAAGGTTTTACTTTAGCCACTGAAGCTCAAAACAAAATGATTGGAGAGTTAATTGATTTCACCAAGCATCTCCATTCGGAATGGCAGAAAGCAACACAAGAGCTTGCACAATTAACTGAAATGAAGAAAGAGCTTGAGGAAATGAAGGAGCTTCTGCAGAAGGAGAAAAAAGAACCAGTTATGGCAGCAAAATAGAGGTGAAGGGAGAATAAATAATGGCGGTTAAATCACTAGTTAATATCCCTGTTCTAAATCTTGAAAGTGAGAAAAAGCGGTGGGATAATGTTTATAAAGTTTTGAGTGAACCTAAGCCTGATATTGAATCTACACCTAGAAAAGCAGTTTGGAAGAAAAATAAATCTGTTTTGTGGTATCACCCTGCTTCTAAAAAAAAGTATAAAACACCACTGTTCTTGGTCTATTCTCTCTTAAATAAAGCGTATATTCTTGATATCTCCGAAGAAGGCAGTGTCATTGGCAACCTTACAAAACAGGGCTACGATGTCTATTTGCTAGATTGGGGTTCTCCAGGATTGGAAGACAAGGACCTCACATTAGATAACTATATTCTTGACTATCTAGAAGTTGCGGTAAAACGTGCTTTAAGGCATTCAGGTGCAGGAGAAATATCTTTGGTAGGATATTGTATTGGTGGAATGCTTTCAGCTATTCTGACATCACTAACAGATTTGCCAATCAAAAATCTTGTTCTGGCCGCGGTGCCAATTGACTACAGTGATGCCATTGTCCCTGGGAAATGGGTAAAAGCACTCCAAAATGGGACACTTAATTTTGATCGGTTCTCTGATGCATATGAAGTGATTCCATCAGAGTTTTTGTATGCAATCTTTATGGGGCTGCAAGGATTTAACATTGGACCAAGTATTAATCTTGTAACACGTGCTCATAATCAAAAATATGTAGATAAGTGGCGGAGAATGGACAAATGGATGAAAGACGCTGTGACTTTTTCGGGGGCAGCATTTAAGCAAATGATGAATGAATTATACAAAGAAAACAAGCTTGTCAAAGGTGAAATGAAGATTGGCGGACGGAAGGTAGATTTATCCACTATTGCCTGCAGTACATTGGTTATCACATCGACAAGGGATGAATTAGTGTTAGAATCACAAAGTCTTCCTATTATGGATCTTATAACAAGTGAAGACAAAACTTATGAACATGTGGAAGCGGGACATGTTTCCCTGTGCTTAACCGGTCAGTTTGCTTTTGCGATTGATCCATGGCTGTCCACCCGGTCTACTAAAATGGAATAAATATTAAATGCCTTAGTCTGGTTAAAGGGACTAAGGTTTTTACTATTTAATTATCAGATTCCTTAAAAAATTTAAATCATGAATGGAAGTTTTATGTATTTAGGTCTATAATACAATGAAACGGACTCGTCCTAGATGATTTGGAGTTAATAGAGTATGAGTTTAATAGTAAGATTGATAACTAAGCGTGTAAATGTATTAGGTAACTTTAGTACATAAAACATAAAAGTAAGAAAATAATATTATTAAAATAGGATAAATAGGGGGAAACTAACATGGAACGCAGCAAAATAATAGACTGTACTATTCGTGATGGAGGATTAGTCAACAATTGGGATTTCAGTGTCGAATTTGTTCAAGACTTGTATAATGGCCTTAGTGAAGCAGGTGTTGAATACATGGAGGTTGGCTACAAAAATTCGCCTAAGCTTCTTAATGCAACTGAGCCTAACCCATGGAGATTTCTAGATGATAACTTCCTAAAAGAAATTATCCCTGAAAAAAGGTTCACTAAGCTATCTGCTCTTGTAGATATTGGACGTGTAGATCCCAATGATATCCTTCCTCGTGAGCAAAGTGTATTAGATATGATTCGTGTGGCATGTTATGTGCGCGAAGTAGATAAAGGCTTAGAGCTTGTACAAATGTTTCATGATTTGGGCTATGAAACCTCACTGAACATTATGGCTTTATCCAGTGTACCTGAACGTCAGCTAATCGAAGCGTTTGAAATGGTAAAGGAAAGTCCTGTAGATGTTGTTTATATCGTCGATTCCTTTGGAAGCTTAGACCCTGGAGATATTGAGCATCAAGTGAAAAAGTTCCAAGCCATGCTGCCTAACAAACAGCTAGGAATCCATACGCATAATAACATGCAGTTAGCATTTGCCAATACCATAACGGCCATGCGAAATGGAGTTACTTTTCTAGATTCGTCTGTTTATGGGATGGGTCGTGCAGCTGGAAACTGCAACACAGAGCTTCTGGTCAGCTATATACAAAAAGCTAGATATGAGATTAAGCCGGTGCTCGGAATTATTGAAAAGCATATGCTGGAAATGCGTGAAAAATGGGAGTGGGGCTATATTATTCCTTATATGATTTCTGGTGTACTCAATGAACATCCACGTGTGGCCATGGCTTACCGTGATAGCGCGGACCGTGATAAATTTGTGGACTTTTACGACAAGGTAACTTCACCTGAAGTCACACTGGCTCCAGCGACGAAATAGTTCAGCCGCTAATAGCCATAATTTCAAACAAAAAAGAAACGCCAAATTTATCTCTTGTGATAGCTGGCGTTTCTTTTTTTATTTGGAAACGTTAAGAATATTAATAAATATTATTTACGCCGCCTACTCCAATTCCAAAGGCAAAAATACATATTCTCCGTCCTTGATAATCTCACATTTACGTATTGAAATAGGATGTTTGAAAATTGGTCCATCTATTACAGTGGTATGAAACTCTCCGCCTTCTCCGCAGGGATCGATCCCACGAGCTATAAGTTCCTTCACGTAGTCATGGGTCAAGGTTCGACCCAAATCGTCTTCACGCATTCCAAGTGAAAGATTAACTGTTACGATGATGGTTATAAATCCTAGATTGATAAATTCTTCGACAGCTTCAAGATGATTCATTTCCCATAAAGGCATGCCAAGCTTTAATCCAGCATTCTTCGTTACCTTTTCATGCCAACAACCATGTGCCGGCATATCTAAGTCCCCAGTTACTAACACTTCGGCTCCTCGTTTTTTAGCTTTCTCTAAGAGGGTTGTAAATTCTTTTTCATAATCGTTCCAGCTTGCTGCTGCCGTATATACAGGCAATCCTATTGATTTAGCTTGTGCATGTATAAGCTCCGGAGGCATTCCATGTGATCTAGAACGTTTTCCTTTTTCCTCCATCATAACAATTAGTCCAATACCTTCTCCAACCTTCATTGCTTTATAAAGAGCTAAGACACTATCTTTTCCACCGCTAAAAGAGGCTATAAATTTATGCCCGTGTGCACCATTTTTCCAATCCATTAATTCCATTCAAATAACTCTCCCTTTAATCCATGTTTATTACTTTAAATATACATGAATTTATTGAATAATAGGAAAACTATTAGTAGAATGAGTGATTGAGGTATTGTACCTACATATACGAACAAACTAGGAAATCTAAAGGGGGAGGAAAAATATGAAGCTAATCCGTAATCGACTGCTAGATTATGGGGTAGACCCTGTTCTTACTGATTATCTTGCCGTTTTTATTATGATTCTTTTTATAGGGATTCTCTGTATAGCTGCGAATTTTATTACGAAGAAGGTCGTGCTGAGGGTCCTTACTCATATTATTAATAATAACAAATTCAACTGGGATAATATGCTCTTGGAGAGAAAGGTTTTTCACAGGTTATCCCACATCGTTCCGGCCATTATTATTTATTACTTTTCATCTACCTTCCCTGACTATCAACATCTGATAGAAAAAGGGGCGATTACCTATATAATTGTTGTTGGATTAATGGTTATTTATAGCTTTTTAAATGCTTTTAATGATATTTATTTAACCTTTGAAATCTCCAAGATTAAACCCATAAAAGGATATATTCAGGTAGTTCAAATTATTGTATTCGTTCTTGGAGGAATCATCATTATCGCTAATTTGATGGGGGAGAGTCCTTTTATTCTTCTCAGTGGAATTGGTGCGCTGTCAGCTGTTCTTCTGCTCGTATTTAAAGATTCGCTCCTAGGTCTTGTAGCTGGTATCCAATTAGCGGCCAATGATATGGTGCGCGTGGGTGACTGGATTGAAATGCCTAAATATGAAGCAGATGGAGATATTATTGACATCTCTTTAAATACAGTAAAAGTACAGAATTTTGATAAAACGATTACGACGATTCCAAGTTATGCTCTTATATCGGACTCTTTTAAAAACTGGAGAGGGATGCAAGTTTCGGGTGGACGTCGGATTAAACGATCCTTATTTATCGATACGAACAGTATTACGTTTTGCACTGAAGAAATGATAGAGAAATTCAAAACAATCCAATTTCTTTCCGAATACATCACTACTAAGGAACATGAAATTGCTGAATACAATGCCAAGAATGAAATTAATCGGAATAATCCTGTGAATGGCCGTGCTCTAACCAATATCGGAGTTTTTAGAGCGTACATTAACCAATATCTTCGGCATCACCCTGGCATTAGTAAGGAAATGACATTACTCGTAAGACAATTGGCACCAACTGAAAATGGGTTACCACTAGAGATTTATGCATTTACAAATGATATTCGCTGGGATGTATATGAAACCATACAATCCGATATCTTTGACCACTTATTTGCGGCGCACCGGAATTTGGACTTCACTTATTCCAGAATCCATCTGGGAATGACTTTAAAAATATGATGGGGGATATTGAAGGGAATGTAAGGAGAAGAGAATCCTTATAAGAAATACCTAATAATAAGGGGGAGTGGAGGAAATGTTAGATGAGTATTTCATAAGAGAATCAAGTGAAAAAGACATAAAATCCATACAAAATATTTACAATCAAGGAATCGAGGATAAAATCGCCACATTAGAAACAGAAATAAAAGATTATGTCTATATGGAGGATTGGTTTAAAAAGCATAATGGACGCTACAAGGTAATTGTGGCTGAATATAAAGAACAAGTAGTTGGCTGGGCTTCTTTAAATCAATACAATAATCGAAGTGCCTATGATGGAGTTGCTGACCTTTCCGTTTACATATCAAGGGAATTCAGAGGAAATGGAATTGGTAAGATGCTTTTGGTTGAACTTGAAACCATAGCCAGAAAAAATGGATTTCATAAAATGCTGCTATTCACGTTCCCGTTTAATCAGCTTGGCCAGGGATTATATAAAAGAATGGGTTTTCGAGAAGTTGGAGTATTTAAAAATCAAGGAATTCTTGATGGTGAATTTGTCGATGTGATGGCAATGGAGAAACTATTATAGACTCTCATTTTCGATTGATAACAACGTTATCAATCTTTTTTTACATTAACTTTACGTTCGGGTACTTGAAATTTATTTATAAGTAAATTATTATATAAGCGAATAGTTATATGTATAGGGATAAGGGAAGTTAGTATCGTCAGGGGTACCTTGCATAAAAGAGACAACCCTGCAAAAGATAAATAAAATGTTTCATTTAATCTCTTTATAAGGATATTATTATTTACTTATATATTAAGGAGGGTAAATATGTCAAAAACGGGCAAAAAAGCAGTTGAATTAGAGCGTGCTGCCAATATTTTAAAGTTACTAGGGGATAAGACACGGTTAACAATGATAAAGATTCTTGATAACCACGATGCTTGCGTCTGTGAATTTGTAGAGATATTTAAAACTAGTCAGCCAGCTATCAGCCAGCATGTTCGTAAGTTAAAAGATGCTGGGTTGGTGAGGGAAACAAGAAGAGGGCAATGGATCATCTATTCTTTAAATAGAGACAGTGAATATTTTCCATTGATTGAAGATTTATTATTACATCTTCCAAGTCAGGATTTTAGGTTAAAAGAATTAGAAGAGCAGGGTTTACGAATTTCATGTGAATAATTGGGGGTTTCAACATTGGTTTCTACGGTTCTCGCATCATTGATTTTTTTAATTACGCTTATTCTGGTTATTTGGCAGCCTAGAAATTTATCCATTGGCTGGTCCGCCTGTGGGGGGGCAATTCTGGCATTAATTGTAGGAGTAGTTGACTTCCAAGATGTTCTAGAAGTAACCAAAATTGTATGGAATGCGACCTTTTCATTTATTGCTATCATCATTATTTCCTTGATATTAGATGAAATTGGGTTCTTTGAATGGTCAGCGCTCCACATGGCAAGAGCAGCTAAAGGGAACGGAATAAAAATGTTTGTTTATGTGAGCATTCTTGGTGCTCTGGTGGCAGCATTTTTCGCAAATGATGGGGCAGCACTTATCCTTACACCAATCGTCTTAGCCATGGTACGAAATTTAAAATTTGAAGAAAAAATGATATTCCCGTTCATTATTGCTAGTGGTTTTATAGCGGATACTACTTCATTACCACTTGTTGTAAGTAATCTTGTAAATATAGTATCTGCTGACTTTTTTGGAATCGGATTTGCAGAGTTCGCCTCAAGAATGTTTGTTCCAAATTTATTTTCATTAGTGGCGAGTATTTTAGTCTTATATATCTATTTTAGAAGGAACATACCTAAGAAATATGATTTAGGTCATTTAAAGAAACCTGTGGAAGCTATTAGAGATCAAAAGATGTTTCGTTTGTCATGGGTAGTTCTCGCCATTTTATTAGCAGGTTATTTTATAAGTGAATTTCTAAATATTCCAGTATCCATTATTGCTGGAATCGTGGCTATATTCTTCTTGTTTATGGGAAGAAGAAGTCATGCAGTGGAAACAAAAAAGGTCATTAAAGGAGCACCATGGGCGATTGTATTTTTCTCAATTGGAATGTATGTGGTGGTTTATGGCTTACGAAACGTAGGGTTAACCAACGTCTTAGCCGACCTTATCCAGGTAACAGCAGATCAAGGGTTATTTGCAGCAACAATTGGAATGGGTTTTATAGCCGCTATTCTATCTTCCATTATGAATAATATGCCAACTGTGATGATAGATGCTTTAGCCATTGCAGATACCAATACAACTGGTGTAATTAGAGAAGCACTTATCTACGCAAATGTGATTGGCTCTGATTTAGGTCCTAAAATAACCCCTATCGGTTCTCTAGCAACTTTATTATGGTTACATGTGCTATCCCAAAAAGGAGTTAGGATTACTTGGGGAACTTATTTTAAAACAGGTATCTTATTAACCATACCGACTTTGTTCATTACCTTAGTTGGTCTCTATATATGGTTGTTATTCATTTAAATAATATTTCAAACATAAAAAGGAGAATTCATCATGACAAAAAAAAGACTATATTTTTTATGTAAAGGTAACTCATGCCGCAGTCAAATGGCGGAAGGCTGGGCAAAGAAACATCTAGGTGATGAGTGGGAAGTTCGAAGTGCAGGTATTGAAGCTCATGGATTAAACCCGAATGCAGTAGAAGCGATGAAAGAAGCAGGAATGGATATTTCCACTCATACTTCTGATATTATCGACCCTGAGTATTTAAACAAAGCTGATTTAGTTGTGACTTTATGTGGAGACGCTGCTGATAAGTGTCCAATCACAGCACCAAGTGTTAAACGAGTTCATTGGGGGTTTGATGACCCAGCTAAAGCGCAAGGAACAGATGAAGAAAAATGGGCATTTTTCCAACGTGTCCGTGATGAAATCGGAGATCGTATTAAACGTTTTGCTGACACTGGTGAGTAAGAATGAAATAATAGCCAGGAGTTTTTGACTCTTGGCTAAATCTTTATTATTTATATAAGTAATTATTACATATGGTTAACGTAAAGAATTTAGGCTCTTTACTTAAATCAATTTTATTTGATAAAAGTAATTGACTAAAGAAAATATTGGATATATTATTAATACATCAAGATTATTTGATTAAGTAGGTGGAATTGATGAAGGAAGAAATTCAATTACAAGATATTTCCATGGATACATTCTTTGAAAAGTATGAGGTGAAATTTAAAGCAATCGCTGATAAAAAGAGACTGCAGATTATGAATATTTTGACTCAAAGAGGTGCTATGTGTGTATGCGATCTTGCACCAATGGTTGATATGGCTCAATCAAAGCTCTCATATCATTTAAAGATATTATTAGATGCTAATATCATAACAAAAGAAACACGAGGAACCTGGAGTTATTACGAATTGAATCAAGAGGAACTAAATCATTTATTATCGCATGAACTATGCTGTGTCTTCAAACCAACCTGTTGATAAATTTTTTTATTCATTAAATCAAATTTTTTTGATTTAATCATTAGTACAATTAGATTAATAGGAGGAATTATTTATGTTTAATGAGTATTCAGTATTTCAAATGATGAAATTACGGCAGGAAGAAACGGAAAGGACTTCGAAAGATGCATGGAAGTATTTTGTTAGTCCTGTGAAGGAGAGAAAGTCAGAAAAAATACCTCTTCAAAACGCAAATTCTGTTAGCCCCTGCTGCCAATGTTTATGTGCCTAGTGTTTAAATCTTTCGGAATTTCAAGTCTTTAAAATTAACTTCGTATTTAAAGGTCTTGTTGCTAAGAAACTTAAAAATGTATTTGGAGGGAACAATGATGAAAATGCATGTAGGAGTAAATGTTACTGATGTAGACAAATCAATTGAATTTTACAAAAAGGTTTTTAACGCGGAACCAGTAAAAGTAAAAACAGATTATGCAAAGTTTTTGCTTGATGACCCAGCTCTTAATTTTACATTGAATCTTAAAAAACAGGTATCAGGAAATCAAGTTGGCCACTTTGGCTTTCAGCTTGAAAATCAAGAAGAAGTTATCCAGCATAAAAACCGCTTAGAAAAATTAGGTTTTTTTGCACGTGAGGAAATGGACGTTACCTGCTGCTATGCCACTCAAGATAAATTCTGGGTAACAGATCCTGACGGAAATGAGTGGGAGTTCTTCTATACAAAGGGCGATGCAGAGACTATGAAAACTGAATCAACATGCAGTGCAGCTAAGCCAGCAAAAGTAGAAGTCAAAACCTCCTCCTCATGTTGTTCATAAAATCGGGAGAGCATTTGCTCTCCAATCCTAGAGCTTATTTTTAATCCAACTAACGACTACGTAAATAATAAGCAATATGACTCCTATTTCAATAGCATGGTCGGCCAAGTTTAGAACACCACCAGAGCGAATGATAAAATCTGTTACCTGACCAAACAAAAGCCGATCTATGCCATTTCCAATTCCTCCTCCAACAAGGAATCCAAAACTACTATCAATTAGTGCGCCGTTCATTTCTCCGGTTCTGCGAATATATAAAACACCTATCACAAACAATACAGCCCCTAGTCCGAAGAGCCGTGCATGGCCAGGAAATAATCCTCCTGCCATCCCGCTATTTTCAATATGTGTGAGTTCTATTCCCAACCAGGTAAATTCCTCATTGATGTCAAAATAGATTCGAATTAAATATTTAGAAAGCTGGTCCATTAAAATAACGAAGATTGTAATTACATAAAACAGCATAAATGGTCCTTCTTTCTTTTTGGAAATGATCTTAATGGTCAGTATAATTGAAAGCACTTTTCTATTCTACTATGAAGCCTTTATTTACAATCGGTCTTCTAGGAAGTAATATTATGTTATACGATATATCGTATAACATAATATCTGTGGAACGATAGAAGGGATGTAAGAAATGGCATATAACGGGGGACCGATGACTGAAGCAATGTACTATGTTCTGCTGGCATTAATGCATCCAAACCATGGTTACCAGCTTATGCAAGCAATTACAGAAGTTTCGAATGGCAGATTAATAATGGGACCGGGGACACTGTACGGGGTACTCTCCCGGATGCAAAAAGATGGACTGATTTCATTGGCTGAAGATGATGGAAGAAGGAAGACATACCAAATTACACTTGAAGGGGAACGAGCTTTACGCATGGAGTTTAGTCGATTAAAAGCCATGATACAAGACGGCAGCATTTTAGAGACAGGTGATGAGAATGAATAAAATAGTTTACAAACTTCGACCTAGTGATTATTGGAGAATCGGCGAACATGAAAACTGGTTTGCAGACATGGCCGCAAAGGGGTTCCATCTAAAAAAGATGGGAGTACAATTTGCCCGGTTTGTTAAGGATGAACCGAAAAAAATTAGGTACAGAATCGATGTATGTATTAAAAAGAAGATTACGGCAGAACAAATCCAGATGTATGCCGAAAGTGGATGGGATTATGTAACAAGCTATCAATTTTTTCACGTATTTTCATCACCCGAAGAGCGTAATGCGCCAGAGCTTCATACAGACCCTGCTGAACAATCGTATACATTAAAGGACCTGGACAAAAAGTTAGCAAGGAACGCAGGTATCGTTATGGTGTCAATACTCTTAATGTTCGGAATGTTGTTTAGTATTTGGTTCCTTGATGGAACACCTACCTTCGTTTTAGTTCAAGGTCTGGCTATTCAACAAACGATATTAACCATTTTCATCGGATTTACGGCTTATACTACACTACAAGCATCCATCTCCATTCGTGCTTTGCGAAAAGATCTTATTGAAGGAAAACAGATTAATCATCATGCACCTTGGAAGAAGCACCACATAAGAAATTCGATTCTTGCATTCTTTTGTACAGTTGTGGTGGGATTAACGGCAGTGCTTCCCTTCGTACAACTTGTAAAAGCTGATACAAAAACATTGCCGGAAGCAAGTCCTGCCTTACCGATTGTCAGATTAGCGGATATAGAGAAGAATCCTGCTTTGGTTCGAGGAGAATCTACCTATATGGGTGATAATGTTGATTGGGGAAACCGGTATACGTATGAATGGAGTCCGTTAGCACCAGTTCAATATGAAACAGATGAAAACGGGGTGGTACCCGGAAAAATGTGGGAGTATGGGAGTAGCGAATACACACCAAGTATCCATACAAGAGTGTATCAGCTTAGTATACCAGGTATGGCGGATAATCTAATTTCTGATTTAATTAAAAGATATAATTATGAATATAGTGTAGAAGATTTTGTAACAATAAAGCATCCAAAATTTGATCATTTAATTGTTCATGAGGAAGAGGAACTGAAAGAAGTATTGGCATCAGAAGGAAAAAACGTCATTCTTGTTCGTTATCATGGCTATGCAGATCTAGATTCAGTAATAGAAAATATAGAAGAGAAGATTAAGATAATTTCAAAATAAATAATAAATATTTCATAGATAAGTAGTGAAATAGAAATAATTCAAAATAACCATTTTAGACCTCTATTGTAAAAGTTTTCAAAAAGTTGTTGATTTTTCAAAGAAACCATACTATGATGTTAAAAAAGTAATCCAATAAACTTAATCGGAATTAAAGCTGTCAATTTAGTTTTCCGTGCAAGTCAAAACAATAAGTGAATCCTGTCCGACTGGTAAACCAGAGGCTCAGAGGACCAACGCTAAGTCGTTGGCCTTTGAGCCTTTTTTTATTAAATAGGATAAAGGATTGCTCATGATGGGGGTGTGAAAGCATTAATTGGTTTAATAATCATGAAATGGAGTGAAGTAAATGCCAGCAGCTAAAGAAAAAATTAGGTTTGAGCAGGTAACAAAAATTTTTCCGGTTCGAGATTCGGGACAAAAGGGGGCAACAAAAGATTTTACAGCAGTAAAGGAGATTGATTTTACCGTAAAAGAAGGAGAGTTTATCACTTTAGTAGGACCAAGCGGTTGTGGGAAATCAACGTTACTTGACCTACTAGGCGGGCTGACAACACCTTCAAGCGGACACATCTTAATAGATGGTAAAAGAATAACGGGTCCGGGTCTCGACCGTGGTATTGTTTTCCAGCAGTATGCTCTGTTTCCATGGAAGACGGCTCGCGGCAATATAGAATTTGGACTAGAAGCAAAGGGTATACCGAAAGATGAATGGAAGGAGCAAGGTAACTATTACCTATCTTTAGTGGGACTGAGTAATTTTGGAGACCGTTATCCGCATGAACTCTCAGGCGGAATGAAACAACGTGTAGCGATTGCTAGAAGTCTAGCATTTAATCCAGATGTATTACTAATGGATGAACCTTTTGCGGCACTAGATGCACAAACAAGGGAATCTCTGCAAAGTGAACTGCTGCGCATTTGGGAGAAAACCAAAAAGACGATTATCTTTATCACTCACGGGATCGATGAGGCGGTTTATTTGGGAGAGCGAGTAGTCGTTTTAACACCAGGTCCTGGCATGGTCAAGGAGATTATAGATATCCCGCTAAAATCAAGATTAGAAGATGCAGATATTCGTTCTCATCCTGAATTTGGGAAATTACGTCATCAAGTTTGGAATTCCTTGCATGAAGCCGAATACCAAGGAATGAACATTTAAACCAAAAGAGAGGGGTTCTTTCAAATCGAAACGATAAAAATGATTCCAACCGCCATTCAGTCACGTAAACCAAAACTTTTTGTGTTATCAAGACTGGGAAAGATTTTTAAGCAGTCCATTGTATTAGTTACCTTGTTTTTAATTTGGGAAATAGCACCTAGAATTGGCTTAGTTGACCAAGCATTCTTTCCAACTTTCTCTAGTGTATTAATTTCTTGGTGGAACTTAATCATAACAGGTGAGCTTTTCGCACATTTTATTGCGAGTATTACCCGATCCTTTACTGGCTTTGCACTAGCAGTAATCATTACCATCCCATTAGGACTAGTGATTGGCTGGTATCAGCTGGCGAGAGAATTATTAAACCCAGTGTTAGAGTTGTTTCGAAATACAGCAGCACTAGCCTTATTGCCAGTGTTTATGCTGCTGATGGGGATTGGTGAAACATCCAAAATCGCCATCGTACTTTTTGCCTGCACATGGCCAATCCTTTTGAATACCATTGCAGCAGTAGGAAGTGTGGATCCCTTACTAATAAAATCGGCACGTTCCATGAATATTTCATCATTTAAGCTTTTTCTCAAAGTGATATTACCTGCATCTGTGCCAATGATTTTTACTGGAATTCGTATGGCAGGTACGGCGGCAATTTTAGTTTTAATTGCAGCAGAAATGGTAGGGGCAAAAGAGGGTTTAGGCTATTTAATTACGTATTCACAATACAACTTTCAAATCCCCGAAATGTATGCCGGTATATTAACGATTGCTTTGCTGGGCTTACTAATCAATCAAGTGTTAATGTTACTTGAACGTAAATTTTCAAAATGGAAGCAGCAAGTAAATGGCTGAAGTTAGTAATATTAATAGAAAAGGAGAAACGAAATGAAAAAATTAGTCATACCTATTTTAATAGCGGTTGTTTTAAATATTATTTTATCTGGTTGCTCAAGCAATAAATCAGCTGCTAATGGAGAAGAAGATAAGGTTCTACAATACCAAGGTTCTCCGGGTGTTGTAAGTTTCCCCGAACTGGCAGAGGATTTAGGATATTTAGGGGACTTGAAGTTAGAGTATATTGGCGATAGCACAGGCGGGCCAGAAAGTATCCAATTAACAGCGACAAAGCAAATTGATTTTGGTGCAGCATTTAATGGGGCGATTATTAAGTCGTATGCTGAAAATGTAAAGCTAAAATCAGTTGTAGGGTATTATGGAAGTGATGAAAATACGTACATGGGCGGCTATGTGCTGAAGGGTAGTCCCATAAAATCTGCTAAAGATTTAATTGGTAAAAAAATTGGTGTAAATATTTTAGGGGCTCATGCTGAATTTGCAGTTAAAGACTATTTGCGGCAGGGCGGTTTAACGGAAAAAGAAATTGAACAAGTGACTCTCGTAACGATACCGATGTCAAATGGAGAACAGGCGCTGCGAAATAATCAGCTAGATGCGGTTGTACTTGGCGGTACTTCAAGTATTGCAAGAGATAGGGCTTTAGAACGAGGTGGAATAGTAGAATTATTTACGGATATTGAAGTGTTCGGCTCAGAGTTTACAGCAGGTGATTTGTTTTTTTCAGAACAATATATCAAGGAAAACCCGAAGACTGTAAAGCAAGTGGTTGAAGGAGTTGCAAAGGCAATAGATTGGGCACAAACCACACCTAGGGAGGAAGTGATTGCAAGATTTGAAGATATTATCGATAAACGGGGGCGCAAGGAAACAAAAGATAATTTAAAGTATTGGAAGAGTACAGGAATTGCTGAAAAAGGCGGTGTTATAACACCATCTGAATATGACGTCTGGATAAAGTGGCTTGTGAAAAATGGTGAACTAAAAGAAGGCCAAGTGAAGGCAGAGGATTTATATACAAATGAATATAATCCATTTGTTCAATAATTTATTATGACCAAATCCGACTAAACAAATAGGAAAAATAGGAGTGATTTGAATTATGAAAACGAAACAAATGAAATTAGGAGCATTTTTCCATTTACCGGGGCATCACGTAGCAAGCTGGCGTTATCCTACTTCCGGGGCAAACCGTGTTTTAGATTTGGATTTTTTAACGGAATTAGCCCAAACAGCTGAGCGTGCTAAATTTGATATGGTATTTTTTGCGGATGTATTTGGCCAGCAGCTATCTGAAGGCGGACATTCAGCCATGTTGAAGCTAGACCCTATTGTCATTATTTCCGCACTGGCTGCCGTTACGAAAAATATCGGTTTAACGGCTACATTGACAACAACCTATAATGAACCCTTCCATGTAGCACGTAAGTTTGCAGCGATAGATCATCTGTCAAAGGGCAGGGCTGCGTGGAATGTTGTGACATCAGCAAATGGTGGTGAATCACTTCTATTTGGAAAAGAAAAACATTTACCTCATGCTTCCCGATATGAACGTGCAGAGGAATTTGTGGATGTGGTTAAAAAGCTATTGTTTTCGATTGATGAGGAAGCGATTGTAATAGATAGAGAAAAAGGAAAATTATTAGATTTGGAGAAGGTACATTCTGTCAATCATGAGGGAAATTGGTTTAAGGTGAAAGGAACGCTGGATGCTCCATCGACCCCGCAAGGACATCCGGTAATCGTGCAAGCAGGTTCCTCGGAAGCCGGAAAGGAACTGGCAGCGAAAACGGCAGAAGTTATTTTTACCGCTTGGCAAACACTAGAAGAGGCACAGGCTTTTTACCGTGATGTTAAGGGACGTCTATCGAAATATGGGCGTAAGCCGGAGGATTTAAAAATTATGCCTGGTGTTTTCATAACAGTGGCAAAAACAGAGGAAGAGGCTCGTGATAAGCAGCGATTGTTAAATAGCTATATTTCACCTGAAGTAGGTTTAGCTTATCTATCAAATTTCACAAATATTGATTTGACCGGGTATGATGTGGATGGTCCTTTGCCAGAGTTTAGTGGAATTGAGGATAAAACCAATCCTCTCATTCGTTCTAACATCATTCGTGATATTGCTAAACGGGAAAACTTACAGACATTACGAGAAATTTATGAACGTATTGCGGGGGCTCGTGGTCACCGAGAAATCGTTGGAACTCCTACACAGATTGTAAATCAATTAGAAGAGTGGTTTTTAAACGAAGGAGCAGACGGCTTTAACATTATGCCGCCTACTTTCCCTGATGGTTTTAATGATATTGTTGAACTTGTGATTCCAGAATTACAGCGGCGGGGCTTATTCCGAACGGAGTATGAGAGCGATACACTGCGAGGTAACCTAGGGCTTTCAAAGCCTATAAACCCAGCCTTTCATACGTCACATCCAGTAAGGCTATAAAAGGAGAGAAAATAAATGAAAAAAGCCGTAATAATTAATGGAGGCAATACTAGGAACTCGCGATTAACAGCCATACAACAAAGGGTGGAAGGATTTTTTGACAATGCAGTAATCGCATTTGAAACTATTTACGTGCATGAACTCCCGCCAGAGGACTTAATTGCAGCAAACTTTAACAGTGAGAATATTAAACTAGTAAATCAACAAGTGGAAAATGCAGAAATAGTGGTCATTTTAACACCTATTTATAAAGCATCTTATACAGGTATTTTAAAAACCTATTTAGACTTACTGCCTCAAAAAGCATTGGAGGGAAAAATCATTGTACCTTTGGCAGTGGGGGGCTCTGCTTATCATCTATTAGCGATTGAATATGCATTAAAGCCGGTTCTATCCGTACTTGGTGCAACCGAAATTCTAAACACGGTTTATATTATCGATAAACAAATTGAACGCTCAGAAACAGATGGTTTCAAAATCGAGGAGGAAGCGGAAAAACGGTTAACTACAGAATTGCAACACCTACTCACGAGAAAATAAATTGAACTAGGATCTCGTTATGGGAAGTATGCTCAAAAAGGGCTGTCGCAATAGCGACAGTCCTTTTTTGCTATTGTGAGCGAGGCATGTAAAACGAAATTCGGCAGTAAATGTTAAAAAAGGCATTTTAGCTAGAATTATATACAGATGGAATAAGGTTTTTTATTGAGGAATAATCATAAAACAGATAGATAAGGTTTTCTACTAAGGGGGAGATTTTTTGAAAAATTATTTATCCATGATAGGAAATTACTTGCTGTATTTGGCAGTAATGATTGTGGTCATCCTCATCTACAATATTGTTGTTAACCCGATTTTAGGTTGGGGACAATTCGGAACGGGCGAGAACATTGCAGTCCAGATGTTTCTTGTGTTAGCAGCAACCATTGGACTTTCCGCATTTGTGTTTAAAATCAAATACAGAGTACTTAAACAAACACCTGAAAGTTTTTGGAGGATTTTTGGGTTCTCGAAGATTAGCTTGGGCAGTTTGATACACATGATTATCATCGGCTTGGCGTTTACTCTTCTGAATGCTGCTATAATGAAATTATTACTCTCTTACAACATAACTTCTCTTAATGATTTTACCGAAAGCTATTATAACTCTGTTTCGTTTACTACTTTAATTGTTTCCTCAGTAATAACCACGGCCCTTGAATTAATCGTCTTTATTGGCATCATGTTTAATGAAGCAAGAAAAAATGTACCGGTTTTTTGGCCAATTTTAGGGATCTCCATAATTATTGCAGTAATACAGGCGCCAGGCGGAATATGGATGCAGCTATTGGGAGTTGCTTTAGGACTTGTTTATGGATATATTTATGTCCGTACTTCCTCAATTTGGTCCGTTATTATTATCGGTGTTGCCTTTAACGTGAGTCTGTTCAGTATGAAAAAAGTTGGCTGGCTGGCTGCGTTAGAGAATATGTCCGAACTTGGGTTAATAATACTGGCAGTCGTTATGGCTCTCTTTCTCCTAGTTAATACTGTTTGGTATTGGAGAAAACCAAAGTAGGAAATCAGGTAAATAGTGTAGTGGTATTGAGGCGAATTTATATGATTTGATTCATCATAAAAATACGGTTGCCTGCTTTGAGTTAGGCAACCGTATCTATTGATTTTAGATAATGGAAAAATGTCTTTGGAATTGGTTTACAGCCGCGGTATTAATAGAATTTTCCTGGTTTACCACTTATCCTTCAATTTTATCCCACGATATATTAAAAGCCAGCTTCCAAAGTGTCCCCAGACATAGAATAGCAATCACTAAATATATGTAAATTCCAAAGGAGATTAAAGTGGCCGCATAATGAATGCCAGCAAATAATGCAACAAACAGCATCAATCCAATAAAGATCGCAACGTTGCTATTTTGATTGTAATCATCAAAAGATGCTGAAAAAGGAATGAATTTTTTCAGGACCATAAAACAAATCACAGCAAATGTACAGGCGTTTAAAAATACGACGAACAGGTCCGGAAGAATTCTTACACCAAATAGGGCAATAAATATAATACTAATAAACAGGTAAACTGGCAAATACAATTTGTAAATAAATGCCTTTATCGTACCACTAAACATCGGTTTTAGCTGTTTTATAGGTGCAACTCTGTATATCCACGCACCCTTATACTTACCGGAGAACTTCAAAAGCACCAATATGGTTGGGATGATGATTAAGCTGAAGTATACCGTTAAGAACGATTTGCTGGTGGATAGCTGATCCAAATTAGTATTAAATCCATTCATGATAAAGATTAGCGGAATCACGGCTGAAAATCCCAACGATGGATAGACCTTTAATTTAAAATCTCGTTCATTTTTCATCATGGAACCTGCAAAACGGAAGAAGGCTCTCTCCTCATCTGTTCGACAAATAATTCGCAGGAGAAATGGGCCAAACTTACCGCGTCTCTTTTCTTTTGCCTTTCCGTAGTATGAAAGTTTTTGAAGGTTTTGCTCGAAAACGGGATTGAGCTTTATATAAATCCATATGGATAAAAGAGGCATAAGAATCCCTAATAGTGTGAATAAAAGATGAAACAACTGCGCGTTACTATTCATAATTACTTCCATCATTGCGCCATACCACATCGGAAAGATAAATACTTGCCACCACTGGTGTTCAAGTGAAATGCTCAAGTCAATAAACTCAAACGAGCGAACCAGTAGTTGATACCCAACCATAATTCCAAGTGATAATAGTATTTGGACATAGTTAATGATATCTTTTAATTTTTCTCCATCAAAAAAGCGTAATACAAACAAATAAATAAGCGCGGTTAACACTACAATAAGCAGGTCAATTAGAATAATAGAAAGTACTGTAGTAAGGAAAAACAAGAATCCATGTTTGATAAGTGCAACAATCAAAGGAATACCGGCCAGTGCAATGGTAAGGAACGACAAATAAATAAGGACATGCACCATTTTCGCCATGCTAATGGTTCTTTTATCAACCGGCTTAGGAAACAATATGTTCCGATCACGGATGTCTAGTAAAACAGAAGAAAAATCAGAGATCATAGATGTCATGCTAAAAAAGGTAAAAATCCCATAAAAGAGACTCATTTGAAACAGATAATTATCACCCATAAGGACAAAGGGAATCATAAACAGACCGAATAACACGTAGATCCATAATGACTTAATATATTGATTATTTGTTTCCTGATCTTTCTTTTTCGCATTTTGTGAAAAAATGGTTGGCACACGTCGTCCGTCCATTGTTAACTTTACTTGTAAAATGTTTCTCATGATCTTGTAATCTATTCCAAAACGGCAGAATAGATTCTCGAACTTATCCAATAGTTTCAGAG
Organism: Neobacillus niacini; assembly: GCF_019749295.1. GTDB lineage: Bacteria > Bacillota > Bacilli > Bacillales > Cytobacillaceae > Neobacillus > Neobacillus niacini_D. Next base: position 6,018 of record NZ_JACWFG010000010.1, on the reverse strand, counting down.
TGCGATAGTCCTGCATTCTCACATCTCCTCTACAATCGAAACAAATCTTGTTCCAATTTCTCTATGTTCACTAAACCCTGTCAACTGGTTGAATATCTGTTCAAGTGAGCCTTTAGTATTTTGCTGTTTTAACTCTTCAAAGGTACCGTCTGCAGCGATTTTTCCATCATGCAGGAGAATAATGCGGCTGCTTATTTTTTCGACCACATCCATAAGGTGTGAAGAGTAGAAAATGGTTTTTCCCTGTGCTGCAAGTTGAGTCATAATTTCTTTGAAAATCATCACACTGTTTGCATCCAGACCATTGATGGGCTCATCAAAAAACAAAAGTTCTGGATTATGTAATAAGCTTGAGATAATTAACAGCTTTTGACGCATTCCTTTTGAATAAGATGCAATACGAGAGTGATAGACTTCTCCTACACCAAATAGTTCCATTAAACTTTTAGCCTTATAGTCTGCAAGATCAGATTCAAGACCATATAATTCGCCAACAAAGGTTAAATATTCTTGACCGGTTAAATTGTCGTATACTTCGGCAATCTCCGGTACATAACCAATTTTACGTTTATATTCTATATTACCATCTGAAATATCATGACCGAAGATTTTAATCTCACCAGAATAGTCATCTTCAATTCCAAGCATGATTTTAACAGTGGTGCTTTTTCCTGCTCCGTTTGGACCAATATAACCAATGACTTCACCTCTTCTCACTTGAAGAGACACACCATTTAAGACACCCTTTGGGCCGTAATTTTTTCTTAAATCCTTTATGGTAAGGATGACTTCTTTCATCTTTTAATCCTCATTTCTGGAATATTTTCCACAATAATCCTTTTTCTATAGTGTAACATATAAAAATTTAATTAATCTATTAACTATGTTTGAGTAATTTGCTGTTTTATTTAAAACTATTTATTATAATTGTTAAGTCCTTTTTGAAAACGTTTTATATAAGGGCAATCCCCTTTATTTAGTAGAAAAATATTATTAGGAGTGAATTAATGAAAGTTTTTTATTCATTGCTTTTACTATTGGGTTTATCTATTATTGCGGGCTGCCAAAGTGACCAAGAAAACATGATGGTGCTTTTAGATGAGAAGGTTAAGGAAATCAACATATCTAAATCAGGAGGTGTTGGTGATATGAATCAAGATATCTTCCTTTCCATTAACGATAGAAAATCTATTAAAGTATTTGAGAAAGCGATAAAAACGGCAGTCAAACAGAAGTCAGATGTGACTACTGCGAAACCAGATTATGATGTAATGGTCGAATATGAGGGGGGATTTCCTACACACGCGATCCATTTATGGTTAGGGAACGAAGACGAAAAGAGTACGCTAATGTATATGGTTGGGGAAGGTGAAACGTACTCAACATCTATTAAACTTACCAATCAAATGAGACACTTAATACATTCGGAACGATAGGACAATGTTAGAGGAATGACTATAATATGATGCTAGGAGAACCGTAATGAACGAATTACAAGTATTTAGTGAGCTGCATAAATATATAAATAGTTTAGGTCCGATGGAATTTACCCTTGCATCCAAGAGCTTAACATTAGGCTATAAACCCATCAGTTTTAATGGAAGAAAGACCAAGTTCGCTACCTTATATGGAGAAAAGCGCTACAATTGTTTAATACTACATGTTGATCCAGGCAATCTAGAGTCTAATAAAGGAAAAATGATTCAGAAAGAAGTTCAGGAACTTTTAAATTTTGATATCAAACAAATGAGAAGTTTTGCACTAAAGAAACATGAGGTATTTATCCCATTTGAAGTAATTAATTCAAAAGAAAGTATTGGAATTTTAAAAGATTTTATTCGACAGCAGTATAATATTTTCAATAAATAATGGGAGACAGTAAGATATTTTACATACGTTTTTATCATAAATAATCTTGATTAGGAAATTTTAGTAGTAGTGAGTTTCGAATAAAGTAAAGGGTAGTGGAGATATGGACGGAAGGAAAATAACCGTAATTGGCAGTATTAATATGGATTTAGTGACAAGTACTACTCAAATACCAAAAGTTGGAGAAACTGTGTTAGGTCAATCCTTTCATTCCATTCCAGGCGGAAAGGGGGCTAATCAAGCTGTGGCCGCTGCCCGTCTTGGTGGTGATGTAACCATGATTGGTGCTGTAGGGGATGATTCCTTTGGCAGAACACTTGTGGATCACTTAACACATCAAGGAATCAATACAAAAAATATAATAGAAGTTAATGATGTATCTTCTGGAATTGCTTCTATTATATTATCTGCAGCTGACAACAGTATTATTGTTGTTCCTGGTGCAAATAACTCTATCACTCCGGAGATTATCGAAAAACATGAAGACATAATCAGAGCCAGCAGTATTCTTTTATTGCAATTAGAGATACCCCTTGAAAGTGTAATTAGAGCCATAGAACTTGCGAAAAAGCATGGGGTTCTAACGATATTAAATCCGGCTCCAATTCAAAAGCTTCCCAAGAATTTACTAGAGATGGTGGATTTTGTTACACCGAATGAACATGAGCAGGAACTGCTGTTTGCTTCCGTAGAGGGGACAGAACAAGATTTAGCAGAGTTAAAGAAAAAGTGTATTGTAACAAAAGGTTCCAAAGGCGTTGTTATTTATAAGAATGGAAAAAAGGTGGAAATTCCAAGTGTCCAAGTGGAGGCTGTGGATACTACAGGTGCAGGTGATTCATTTAATGGCGCATTAGCTTATGCATTATGTGAAGGGCTTGGAATTGTAGAGTCCTGCCGGTTTGCTAATGTGGTTGGGGCCATTTCCGTTACAAAGCTAGGGGCGCAAACTGGAATGCCAACCAAAAAGGAAGTCGAAGAGTTTTTGCAATTACATAAAAGATCTTAAATGGAGTGAGTCTTGATGAAGCCAGTTATATTGGATGTGGATACGGGGATTGATGATGCTTTGGCGATTGCCTATGCTCTAAATTCTCCAGAGTTAGAGGTCATTGGTCTAACAACATGCTTTGGTAATGGCCCTATTGATTATACGACCCGCAATACATTACTGATTTTGGAACAGCTAGAAAGAAGTGTTCCTGTATATATAGGAGCGGATAAACCACTAAGCCGGCCGGCTAAAAAATTCCCTACACATGTTCATGGCGAAGATAGTCTGGGTAACAAAGCAGAAAAAGATCCTGTTATGGAAGCAGAATCTGTAGGTGCTGTAGATTATATCATTAGTGAAGTGAAAAAGCGTCCACACGAGATTACGATTATTGCAGTCGGGCCACTTACCAATCTAGCGCTCGCAGTTCAAAAAGAACCCGAAATAGCCTCGTTGGTAAAAGAGGTAGTCATCATGGGTGGCGCCGTTTTTGTAAGAGGGAATGTCACTCCATATAGTGAAGCAAATGTAATAACTGATCCTGAAGCGGCGGATTGTGTGTTCTCATCAGGATTACCCGTAACGATTGTAGGTCTTGATGTCACGATGCAAACACTATTGCCCAATTCAAAATTAGCTGATTGGCGAGCCTTGGGTACGGATGTGGGCCATTTTTTTGCAGATATGACCAGTTTTTATATGCAGGCATATGAAACGTTTCACCCGGGTATTGGCGGCTGTGCCCTGCATGACCCTCTTGCAGTAGGAGTTGTGATAGACCCTGGTTTCGTTAAAAGAGAAAAATGGAATGTGAAAGTGATCTTAGAGGGAGAAGAGACAGGGAGAACGGTAGCATACGCTGAAGGAGAGACGAAAATTCAAGTCTGTACTCAAGTAGAAGCAGAGACCTTTTTAAACCATTTTCTTAACCGGCTTTTTTAGTAGGTTGGGATCTGGAGTATATTCATTTTAAGACACCCTATTTTATGTGTTTTTTTGTTTGAAAAGAGTAAAAAATTACAGAATTACCCTTTCTACTGTTAAAATGAGAGAATAAACGATTTAACAGTATGCAGAAAGGAGTTATATATGAACTTAATTGATGAGTACTTCGAAACAGCGATGGAAGCCTGGAGTATGATGCAGAAGACTTCAGGTGATGATGGGGCAGAATGGGCAGAGAGATTTGAACGCTACTTTTATGAATTTATTGATGAATTGAAGAAATGGTGGACAACTCTTGATCCAAAGCCAGCAAATCTAGAAGAAGCGGAGGAGTTACCCGAGATAAAAAAGTGGATGAAGCAAATTCCTGATCCTGTACAACTAAACTTTCTTACAGAATTAGAGGATATTTTGGATGGAATAGATACAGAACGCTTTGATTGAAAGATGGAGTTTGTAGGAAATGTTGTGGACTTACGGTAAAACAGATTGAAGTTAGAGGAATGTTGAAATAAAGGAGAAACATTTAATATAAAGGGGATTTAATATGGTTGGTTTGCTAAATCTTTGCAGCCTCGTACTTGGACTAGTAGCTTGGATTCTTCCAGTTGTTAATCTAATGCGGTATAAAAAGCATGACCAAAGAATGAAATGGGCTGTTCTTTCCATCTTAAGCATTAGTGCTTGTACACTTTCATTATGTTTCCAGATCTTCTATACTAAGCATTTGGTAGAGAGAGAGGATTGGTCCGCTCTAATGGACACAGCAGGCACTATGGCGTTTGTTGCAGCAGTTCTTATCATCGTTACCATTATATTAAATGCAATTACTTTAATTGTTTATCGTATCAGAACAGGAAATAAGGATGTCCCTGGGTGATATGGGATAATCATATTTTTCTAACAAGGTCAGCCTAGGCAGAGAATTTACTTCATTTAAACCGAAAGGCAAGAACCAAAAATGACAGGTATGGATTCACACCTGTCATTTTTTATGAATAAAAGTCAAAAAAAACTCTAAATCGCATATGAGTGAAGAAGATAACGTTCTATGAATTCGGCTAAACCATCATTTTCGTGATGTCCTGTAACAAAATTAGCTGCCGCTTTTACCTTCTCACTAGCATTCCCCATTGCTACACCAATGCCGACATGACGAAGCATTTCTATATCATTGGGTCCATCTCCAATGGCTGCGACATCATTTGGACTAATTCTATATTCGTTAAGTAAGCTCTTTATGGCAGCCCATTTGGAAACATTAGGAGCAAGCAGCTCAAAACCGTCATTCCAATCAATGACTTCTGCTTCCTTTTTAAACAAAGCAGAAACATTCGGACTTGGTGCACCTGTTCGAACACTATATTTAAGAACATCTTGATAATTTGCCTGTCTTAAATCACCCACATATCGTGGTGGTACTTCCCCAATTTTTGTCCAATAATCGATTTCTTCATTTATTTCCTTACAATAAAGTCCATTTGCTGTATGGATAATAACATTACAATGACTTTCAGCGGTTAGTTGGTGAAGGCGTTTTTCGTTCAATCTAACTGTTTTCATTTGCATACCTCTTCCTGTCTCTGCATCGTGAATGGCAGCGCCATTCAGACAAATCATCGGAGTATGCAATCCAATTTCTTTATGGTAGGGAGCGGTTACTTCATAGTGTCGGCCAGTGGCTAGAAAAACCTTAACTCCCTGATTAATGAGTCTATTAATAGCTTCCATATTTCGCTGGGAAATGAAATTTGAGGATTTTAGTAACGTACCATCCATATCAATGAAAATTGCACGAATATTCATTTAACCTGCCTCCTCATTCGTTGTAAACCAATCATATCACCTAAATATTAAGGTCTAGTAAACTCAGTGTATAGATTAAGTGAAGTTTATGGGTAAGCAGATCTGCAAGAATAATGGTATCTCTTTTCTTGTTTAATTAAAAGTTCGGGATAGTTCTATATGAATTGGTATATTTTTATACTAAATTACACAAAATAACGGCCGTAAAATACTTTTTAAATATAAGGCTCTGTTAAAACTAAATGTTGATTTCGCTGTGTTTGGAAAATAACCGGAGAATTTCCGTTTAAATTGGGAAATCCCATATTTCCTTAAAAATAGGCGGAGTTTCTCCGCTTATTGTATCTAAATCCTTGTAATTAGTTTTATCTAAAGCAGTTAAGCGGAATATCTCCGCTGATATG
>NZ_JACWFG010000001.1:84603-772056 GCF_019749295.1 Neobacillus niacini | reverse complement strand
TTAAACTGTCCATATTATGGGTTATAGATCATATCGGGAAGCTTTTCTTTATGACTGAAGAACTGGCATCTTTATCATTTCCTTGGCTGCTTGAATTGCTTCTTGCTTCGCTTTTTCAACAATTTCCGGAACTTTTTGAGGGTATAAGTCTAAAGCTTCTGCAATAATCGTATCCATTAGCTCGATACCTAAGAAATTAAGTGCGATTCTTAAATAATGATCGCCGCATTCTAATTCCTTCATCGGTGTACCTGTATAAAGGCCGCCGCGTGTATTGATATGGATTGCTTTTTTGCCAGTAAGGAGACCTTTTGGACCATTTGCAGTATGGGCAAATGTCTTTCCAGCGATAAAGAGGTTATCTAAGTAGGCTTTTAACACCGCTGGAGAGCTTAAGTTCCAAATAGGAGAGACGAATACATAGTAATCATAAGATACGAAATCATCAGCTAGGGCATGCATTTTAAGAATTTTCTCTCGTTCTCCGTCTGTTAACTGATCTACAGTATACCCATAGCCTGCCAGCTTGCCTCTTGCAGACACTAATTCTGAATCCATATGTGCAATATCTAGTGAAAATAAATCAATCGTCTTAATTTCCATTTCCGGGCATTCTTCTTTTATTGTGTTGATAAATGCCTCACCGATTTTCAGCCCTTTTGATTTCTCAAGTCCTTTTGGATTTGCTGTTATATATAATAATTTTCTCACTTAAACACATCCAATCAATTTAATAAAACTCATTAATACTATTATAATAAAAAGAAACTGTTCAATTTTTGTACAAAAGGTGAAGATCATGAACATTAAGTGTCGAAAAGTAAAAAAAGAATCGTCACCACGTTACGTGGATGTCCGATTCTTTTTTACCATACGGTGCCTTAGGAAATAAACAATATGACGTAATAAACCGCCATGGTAATAAGGCCGACAGGAACACCGAAGCGTGCCCATTCTTTGCTGGTTATGTTGAGTTTTCCTGCAGCGATAATATTGGGGATGTTACCAGGTATCAACATACCGCCGCTTATAATTAAACCGAGCAAAACAGCACGAATGGTGACTGGCTCCATTGCGGGACTTATTTCAGCAGCTGCAAGAGTAGCATTATCTAAAATCGCAGAAATCATGTTGAGCCAATATAACTGCACGGGGGGAAGTCCAATTATGTATTCATTAATTAGCGGTTCAAAACCATGCCCTAGGAATGTTAGTCCCATGACAAATAAGTAGATTTTCCCTGATCGAATGACTATTTCTTTATAGCTTTCTGCTTTTTGTTTTGCTCCTAAACTATAAATGCTCTTTTGGGGCTTAACCAAGAGCCAAGTCATAATCCCAAAAATCATCAGTGCTGGGATTACTTCTCGACCAATTAACTCTACCAAATAGAAGAAATCAGTATTTAATTTACTAATGGTAATCGTTGCTAATGGTTCTCCAATCGGTGTTAAAGCAGCCCCAAGCCCGATTGAAAAACAAGCTAAAACCGTAAACTTTATTTCTGATTTTCGATCAAGCGGCAGTACATTAATGATGATAACCAGGACAATCGCAGCAATAATTGCTGTGATAATGCTTGAGACTAGTCCTAAAATTACAACGGTTAATCCAAAGAAAACGCGAGGAGTGACGATTATGCTTATAGAAAGGATTAACCTTTCCAGTTGAGCTTGTCCCCACTTACAGACTAATCCAGCAATCAAAACGGCGAGTGTAATGTTGATTGGGTCAATAAGCGCCTTTTCAATTAATGATGGCTTCATCATACCGCTGATAGCCGCCGCGGCAATCCCCATCAAAAACAAGAAAACCTCTAAATTATGTTCCACTTTTTTCACTAAAAAGGGTAAAAATAAAACCATAAATAAAATGATGATTAATCCAGCCATTACTGTCTAACCCCCTGTCACTTTATTTATATGAATATGATTATAGTATAATACTTTTTTAGGGTTAATTACCGCAGTTATTATGTATAATATTTTGAATTTTTATAACAGTAAAAAAAGGGCCGGTTAAGGCCTTATCTTGTCCGTTTTCGAACTTTAATATATTCCCTTGGTTTGAAGTCCCACGTTTCAACTTCTTCCGCTTCTACTTTGATAGGAGTTACGATATAGTCAGCAATTGGCTCCACATCGGAAATCACAAATTTTATATGGTTTCGTTGTGTTTTCTCATTTAATAACCATGCACCTGAAAATAATAACATAAAAATAGAGATTGAAATTACTATTTTACTCTTCATTGAATCATCACCTTTACCCATAGTTTTTGAAAGGGAAGATGAAAATATTCACGTTTTTAAAATTTTTTTTTCTTAATAAATTCTGCGTTCCTACATATTTAATAACTGCTTTTAAATCTCAGTCCCTAGTGAACCCCTTCCCATGCAATCAACTTAAAAGTGCGTTATAATCGTATTTAAATGAATTCTAATGTAATTTCCATTCATTTCATAAAGCTGAAAATTTAATGCAAAATATGAATGAGTGATTATTTAGTAAGGGGGGAGTTTATGTCTAGTCTTCATTGGGTTGTGTTTTCACCATTTCTTTTGGCCATTTTTGTGCCATTGTTATTCAAGCAGTTTCGGCGAATACATACTGGGTGGTTTGTGCTCATTTTACCTATCATCCTTTTTGTTTACTTTTTACAATTCATAGTAGTGACAAGTTCAGGAAATACCGTAATGGAACGGGCAGATTGGATTCCATCACTTCAAATCGGCATTGATTTATACGTAGATGGCCTTGGGTTATTATTTGCACTATTAATCACTGGAATTGGCTCATTGGTGGTTCTCTACTCGGTTTTCTACTTATCAAAGGAAACAGAAAAGCTAAATCAATTTTATGTATTTCTTCTATTATTTATGGGGGCAATGCTTGGAGTAGTACTTTCTGATAATCTGATTGGATTGTATATGTTCTGGGAATTCACCAGTTTATCCTCGTTTTTACTAATCGGGTATTGGAATGAACGCGAGCGTTCCCGCTACGGTGCTCAAAAATCATTATTGATAACGGTATTGGGCGGATTGAGTATGCTGGGTGGGTTCGTTATGTTAGGTTTTATGGGACAAACGTTCAGCATTCGGGAATTAATTTCTCAGAGTGCAGAAATCTTTGCACACCCATTATTTATCCCAGCTATGCTCTTGATTTTACTAGGTGCATTTACAAAATCGGCTCAATTTCCATTTCATATTTGGCTCCCGGATGCTATGGAAGCTCCTACACCAGTTAGTGCGTATCTTCACTCCGCTACGATGGTTAAGGCGGGAATCTATCTGGTTGCTCGGTTAAGTCCAATCTTTGCCGAATCAGGTGTATGGCTGTGGCTGATTTCTGCAGTTGGATTAGTCACCTTATTCTGGGGTTCTTTCTCAGCGGTAAAACAAACCGACCTAAAAGGAATTCTTGCCTTTTCAACGATAAGTCAACTCGGTCTTATCATGTCCTTATTAGGCCTAGGTGCAGCAGCATTGCACTTTGAGAACCTTGATGACAATATTTACATGGCTGCAACAGTGGCCGCGATTTTCCACTTAATTAACCATGCTACATTTAAAGGAAGCCTCTTTATGGCAGCAGGGATTGTGGACCATGAAACAGGTACCCGTGATATACGGAAACTAGGCGGTTTATTACCATTTATGCCGATTACCTTTACCATTACCGTTATCGGCGGTTTCTCCATGGCTGGTTTGCCGCCCTTCAATGGCTTTTTAAGTAAGGAAATGTTTTTTACTGGGATGGTTAATGTCCTGGCGCTCGATATCTTTAACATGAATACTTGGGGTGTGTTATTCCCAGTCATTGCGTGGATTGCCAGCGTTTTTACATTTCTTTACAGCATGATTCTAATTTTTAAAACCTTCACGGGTAAAGCTCAATTAGAAAAATTGGAGAAAAAGCCGCATGAAGCACCCATGGGAATGTTAATTTCTCCTATCATTTTAGCTTCCTTGGTGATTACTTTTGGGATTTTTCCGAACCTACTATCTGCCTCACTTATTGAACCGGCCGTTTCTAGTATTCAGCCGTTACTTGCGCAAAACGACTTCCATGTCCACATAAGTTTTTGGCATGGGTGGTGGACACCGGAACTATGGATGACGATTGGTGTTATCGCCATTGGTATCATATTGTATCTTACTCTTTCAAAGTGGAAGGGAATATACGGGATACTCAGTCAGCGATATTCGCTAAATGCGTTGTATGACTGGATCCTCTCGACGATGGACAACTTTTCAAGAGCGTTGTCTGACAGGGTCATGACAGGTTCGATAAGAAACTATCTGGTATATATTTTTACAGCCTTTTTCTTGTTATTAGGAGTATCTCTATTCGGTAAGGGAGCTTTCCGATTAGAATTTGGTAATATAGCACCAATCGGACTGTATGAAATCATTCTTGCCTTTGCTTTGGTTATTGGTTCGATTTCAATCTTGTTTGCTAAATCACGGCTAACGGCGATTATCCTTTTAGGGGCAGTCGGGTATACTGTATCCTTGTTCTTTGTCCTTTTCCGTGCACCGGATTTGGCCTTAACTCAGCTTGTGATTGAAACGATTTCTGTAGCGTTATTCCTGCTATGCTTCTATCATTTGCCAAAGCTGACCAGCAGAAAAGAGGAACGATTAACATTTAAAGTAACAAATGCAATAATCTCTGTGGGAGTAGGTGTAGTCATCGCATTGATTGCCTTATCCTCTCATAGTCAAAAGCTATTTGACTCGATATCAAGTTTCTATTTAGAAAAAGCATATACAGAAGCCGGCGGTAAGAATGTTGTTAACGTCATTTTGGTTGATTTCCGTGGACTCGATACGATGTTTGAGATTACGGTATTAGGAATCGCCGCTTTAGGTATTTTTGCTATGATTCGCTTACGGTTGACAAGGAGGAATGATCAATTATGAAAAATGATTTAATCCTTCAAACTGTTACTAAAGTTGCTGTATTTATTATACTTCTATTCTCAATATCGATCTTTTTTGGTGGGCATTATTCACCAGGAGGAGGGTTTGTCGGCGGTCTAATGACTTCTGCAGCGATTGTATTACTGCTGCTCGCTTACGACTTGAATACGGTGGCAAAAATATTACCTGTTGATTATAAAATCATGATTGCCACGGGATTATTAATTTCAGCGCTGACCGTCGCAGGCGGTGCCATTTTCGATGTTCCACTGATGACCCATGCCTATAAATACTTTGACCTTCCGATATTGGGGCACACTTCGCTGCATACAGCTGTGTTATTTGATTTAGGAGTTTATTTGGTTGTTGTCGGTGTAACGATGACCATTATTCAAACGATAGGGGAGGATGAATAATGGAAATAGTCATGGCAGTAGTTATTGGTGTTTTATTTATGTGTGCAACCTATTTAATCTTATCAAAAAGCATTTTGAGAATCATTGTAGGGACAGGCCTTTTGAGCCATGGTGCACATTTGTTAATTTTGACGATGGGCGGTTTAAAACAAGGTGCTGTTCCTTTATTAAGCGAGAAAGCGGCGTCTTATGTGGATCCATTGCCACAGGCGTTAATATTAACTGCGATTGTTATTAGCTTTGGGGTCACTGCCTTTTTACTGGTGCTTGCATACCGTGCCTATCAGGAATTGGGGACAGATGATATGGAGTGTTTGAAAGGAAACGATACACATGAATAATCTAATATTAATGCCTGTATTATGGCCGCTCCTGACTGGAATCATCCTTATTTTCTGTGTAAAACAAGTAAGGGTGCAAAAGGCGATATCATTTCTGTCTTCCATGATCGCAATTATGATTTCCGCAGCAGTGGTTTACGTTGTAAAGCAAGAAGGGATGGTGACGCTGGCGATGGGGAGCTGGGAGGCACCCTTTGGGATTATTATTGCCGCGGACATGCTTGCTTCCTTGCTGGTGCTGACCACTTCTATTATTGCTGCAGCCGTGCTTGTCTATTCTTTCAAGGGAATTGGAACGGAGCGAGAACGCTACTATTATTATGCTGTGTTTCAGTTTCTAATAGTAGGGGTAAACGGGGCGTTCCTAACGGGTGATGTTTTTAACCTCTTTGTGTTTTTTGAAGTGATGTTAATGGCGTCTTATGTCCTGCTTGTTCTTGGCGGTACGAAGATTCAACTGCGGGAGTCTCTAAAATATATCATCGTAAATGTAATTTCATCAGCCTTTTTCGTTATTGGTGTTGCTTATCTTTATGCCGTCACTGGAACGTTAAATATGGCGCAGCTAAGCGAACGTGTAGCAGCAGTCAATCAACCGGGAATTTTAAGTGTTATTGCCATTTGCTTTTTAGTAGTTTTCGGTTTAAAAGCAGCAATCTTTCCGTTTTTCTTTTGGCTGCCAGGTTCGTATCATGCACCGCCGATCCCTGTGATTGCGATATTTGGGGCTTTACTGACAAAAGTGGGTGTTTATTCAATATTTCGTACTTATACGCTCATCTTTCATCACGATCAAGCTTTTACCCATATGATTTTAGGGACATTGTCACTGCTCACGATTGTTGTAGGAGTGATTGGGGCTATTGCGTACTGGGATGTTAAAAAAATTATTATTTACAATATTGTCATTGCCGTTGGGGTGATTCTGTACGGAGTTTCTTTAATGAACGAAGAGGCAATTGCCGGCTCACTCCTTTATCTTATTCACGACATGCTCATAAAAGCCGCTTTATTTTTGCTGATTGGCATTATGATTAGGGTGAGCGGTACAAGTGATTTACGGAAAATGGGCGGTTTGATGAAACAGTATCCTTACCTTGCCTGGACATTTTTTATTGCAGCAATCTCATTAGCGGGGATACCGCCATTTAGCGGCTTTGCTGGGAAATTGCTAATTCTAAAAGGAACTGTTTATGCTGAATCTTACGTTGGACTTGGAATTATTTTATTGTCGAGTTTAATGGTCTTATATTCAGTATTCAAAATCTTTATTCACGGTTTCTGGGGAACTGTTAACAGGGATTATGTCCCTAAGCAAGTTTCGATTTCGGGATTATTTATCCCAGCTGTCGTCCTTGTTGTGATTGCGGTTTTGTATGGTGTCGGGACAGAAGAGGTTTATCCATTTATCTCTCAAGCTGTACAGACTATCCTAGACCCAGAAATCTATATTAATGCGGTATTAAAGGAGTAATGCTATGTCCTTTCAAATTTTACTGAATGTATTTCTTGCTTATATCTGGATGTTTTTGAAAAATGATTATAGTTCAAGCACCTTTTTTATCGGGTATCTTTTGGGGCTGTTGATTATGCTGGCTTACCGGCACTTCTTTAAGGAACGGTTTTATCTTTCGAGGGTCTGGGCTGTAATTAAATTAATTCTCCTTTTTTTAAAAGAGCTGGTACTCTCTAATATTAGTGTCCTTAAGCTTGTCCTAAGCCCGAAATTGAATATTCGTCCAGGAATCTTCGCACTGGAAACAGAATTGACGAAGGATTGGGAGATTACGATTTTGGCAAATTTAATTACGTTAACACCAGGAACCCTCGTTGTGGATGTATCGCTGGATAGCAAGACTTTGTATATCCATGCAGTGGATATACCAGAGAAACACGAAGCGATTGATAGTATTAAGAATACCTTTGAAAAAGCAATTATGGAGGTGAGCAGGTAATGTTTGAGATAATAATTAAAATTGCATTATTAGGAACCTCCATTTCAATCATTGGACTTATATACCGTCTTATTAAAGGGCCATCCATTCATGACAGGGTCATTGCACTTGATGCAATCGGGATCAATTTAATTGCTCTGGTTGCGTTAACCTCCATTGTACTCAAAACAAGTGCCTATCTTGAAGCGATTCTCCTGCTCGGAATCCTTTCCTTTGTTGGAACCATTGCCTTTGCTAAGTTCCTAGAGAAAGGGGAGATCATTGAACGTGGAAGAGATTTATAAAATCGTTGCAGCGCTTTTTATCATCATTGGTACTTTTTTATCATTAGTCTCAACGTTTGGTTTAATTAGACTTCCTGATGTATATACAAGAAATCATGCAGCATCCAAAAGCGCGACATTAGGGATTATGTCTATTCTGCTCGGAACCTTTTTGTATTTCCATTATGTGCACGGTCATTTTGATACAAGAGTATTGCTGGGGATCTTTTTCATCTTCCTGACAAGCCCTGTTGCAGGTCATTTAATCAGCCGGTCTGCCTACCATTCTGGGGTGAAAATGTGGGAGAAGAGTGTCGAGGATGATTTGCACAATGCAAAAGAAAAAGTTTTTATAAAAAAATAAGTTGTAGACTGCTTCTAATAGGAGCCGTCTTTAAAATTATAATTTAGTTTTTTAAATATATTTGTCCGGTCACTCTGATTTCGTTAAACTATAGTAAGAGTGTAAGAATCATCCAAAAATCTATTTGGGAGTGAGCATTTAATGAATAAAAGAGTAGTGATTACAGGTGTTGGAGCAGTCACTCCTTTGGGAAATGATGCTCATACATCATGGGAACAGATTAAGAATGGTGTTTCCGGAATTGGCCCAGCAACCCTTTTTGATGTAGATAAGGTTGACGTCAAGATTGCAGCGGAAGTTAAAGGCTTTCTTCCGGAAGAGTTTATGGATAAAAAAGAATCAAGAAGAATGGGTCGTTACAGTCAGTTTGCTATTGCAGCAAGTCAAATGGCTGTTAAGGATGCCGGGATCCAAATTGGAGAAGACGTTCAACCGGAACGGGTCGGTGTTTGGATTGGTTCCGGAATTGGCGGTTTGGCTGAATTCGAGGAACAACATCGGAAGTTTATTGAAAAAGGACAAAGAAGGGTTAACCCTTTTACAATACCGATGTTTATTCCTGATATGGCGGCAGGACAAGTATCCATTTCTCTTGGTGCCAAAGGGATCAACAATTGTTCAGTTACAGCATGTGCGTCCGGTGCCAATTCCATTGGTGATGCATTCCGTGTGATTCAAAATGGCGATGTGGATGTGATGATTGCAGGCGGTACAGAAGCAACCATTACCGCGATGACGGTGGCAGGATTTTCTAATATGACTGCACTTTCAAAAAATCCAGACCCCGCCACAGCAAGCAGACCATTTGATAAGAATCGCGACGGATTTGTAATTGGGGAAGGCGCGGGTATCGTGGTATTAGAAGAATTAGAACACGCAGTAGCTCGTGGTGCTTTCATTTATGGAGAATTAGCAGGGTACGGAGCTACAGGTGATGCTCATCATATTACTACTCCAGCACCAGAAGGAGAAGGGGCAGGAAGAGCAATGAAATTAGCATTAGCTGATGCTGGGATTGCTCCTGAACAAGTTGACTATATCAATGCTCATGGCACGTCCACCTATTATAATGATTTGTATGAAACGTTAGCCATCAAAGACGTTTTCAAAGAACATGCCTATAAATTATCTGTCAGTTCCACGAAATCAATGACCGGCCACTTGTTGGGAGCAACTGGGGCAATTGAGGCGATTTTTTCTCTTTTGGCAATCAAGGATGGAATCATCCCGCCAACAATCAATTATCAAACACAGGATGAACAACTGGATTTAGATTATGTCCCTAACGTGGCTAAGGTGAAGGATGTTCAAATCGTGTTATCCAATTCATTAGGATTTGGCGGTCATAATGCTACTTTGATATTTAAAAAATTCTTAGATAATTAGTGCAAATAAAGTTTCTAAAAAGAACCAAAAATTGAGCTATGGTCACTTTAAGAGTTCTATAGTACCGAAACTCTAAAATGTAAAAGCTGCGGTCACCATGAGTGACCCAGCTTTTTTAACCCCAAAATACCTATAAACCCAGCTTTTTTAAGAAATCGACTGTTTCCTGATGTTCTCGTTTAATTAGTTTTTTTAATTTTTTATCTGTCTTAACTAGAGGATTTCCATTTTCATCAGCTATGGATCTTGTAAAGGCTGTGCTTTTTACAACTCTCCATATTCCTTCCTGAACCTCTAGCTGGAGATCAATTATTCCCAGCCTGCTGCCAAAAGCACCGGCCATGACAACTGGTTTTCCCTTAATTTTTCCTTCGTTAATATCGGTATTTGGCAAATTCTTGTATGCGCGTCCCGGGAAAATGCCGTGGGAATGACCGGCAAGAATGGCATCAATATCTTTCATTTCACTTAGGTAATAGACTGCATTTTCCGTTTCAGGATGGTAAGGTTCACTATCAATACCTGTATGGGCAAGAGCGATTATTATATCTGCACCTTCTGCCTTCATCTTTGGAACGAATTCTTTTGCAGCTTCCACTATGGGCCGTGCAATCACCTTACCCTCTAGATTTGCTTTATCCCAACGCATAATTTGAGGCGGCATAAATCCTATGACGCCTATATTTAATTCATGGCTTTGTCCCTGATTATCCAATACATTCCTTTTTAAAATAACATAAGGCTTAAAGTAAGGTTTAATGGTTTTCGCTTTATATACAGTGGCGTTGACAACAGGCATTTTAGCTCCCTTTAGCACAGTTTTTAGAAATTTAAGCCCATAATTTAGTTCATGGTTTCCGATTGCAATACCATCATATTTCAGATAATTAAACGCACGGTAAACGGGGTGTATATTCCCTTTTTGGATTCCCTTAATTCTCACCAGGTATTCACCAAGCGGGTTCCCTTTTAAATGGTCGCCATTATCGAATAGAAGGGAATTCTCTGCCTCATTTCTCGCTTGATGAATAAGACTGGAGGTCTTTACAAGCCCAATTGAGTTGTCTGTTTTCGTCTGGTAATAATCATAATTCATTAAAGCAGCATGTATATCCGTCGTCTCGAGGATTCGTAAATCGACGATTCCATTGTTTTCGGCATAAGTGTTAGAAGAAAATAGAGCCTGAGAGATTGTAAACATGAAGAGTATAAGGAATAACTTTTTATTGTTCATAAACGTCAGCCCCCTTTAAACGGTTAGTTATGTGGTGTTATTATTTGGCAGTTTGCAGCCGTTGATACATTAAATAAAAAAGCCTGGGTTTCATTTACCCAGGCTCATTTATCCAAAAATTATTTTTAAAAAACCTCTATTTGATCACTTGAATCATAATTTTGGTGACGTAATCTTCATTATGATTCATGACAACTGTATCATAAATATACTCTTCAAAAACAAAATCACCTAAGGTTAAATTTAAACGTTCCATCTCCGAGAATAGTCGCTTATATGTTTTATGAATTGTTTTCTCATCTCCAATATGATATCCAATTAGAAAATCACCCTTTACACTTTTAAAATACGGATACCCTTCCTTTGGATGTGGCTGCTCCATATATAAATAGCTATAATTAGTGAATTCTCCTTTTAGGACTTGCTCCCGTTTGGTTATAACACCTATTGGATATCCTGTATCAAGTTTTGATTGAGACAATTCATTTATAAAATCAGAAACTACCTCTACAAATTTCTCGTCGGTTATATTTTCAATATTCCTGCTTAAATAAAGTGTTACTTCTGGTAATTGTTCCAGCGTTATTTGTTGAAAATTAAGACGTGACGCTTCTTCCATTAATGCTATTTTTGAGTCGATTATTTTTTTCTTCGCTTCGATCTCCTGAAGTTTTTCCACAATCTCTTCCTTCTTTCGGTACATTAAGGACAAAAAACTCTCAGGCGTTTTATTTTGCGTATATTCTTGAATATCGTTTAGCGACATACCAATATCCTTTAATAAATCAATAACAAAGAATAGCTCGATCTGGCGAATTGAATAATACCGGTACCCTTTTTCATTTTTCAATATCGGAGAAAAAAGCCCGATTTGGTCGTAATAAAAGAGAGTTTGTTTGTTTACTCTGCAAAGCTTCGCAAACTCACCTGTAGTTAAATATTTTCCATTTTTATTATTCATTTTTACTGCTCCACTCTTGACTATATAGTTACTATATACACTACGATGAGATTTGTAAATAAATGAAAACAATACTAGTTAGTTTACTGTAATTAGTCTTGTTAAGGAGAATGTAAAATATGAAGACTCATAATGTCACTTTAACATTATTATTAATAAATTTATTCATTGCCTTTTTGGGAATTGGTCTTGTCATTCCAGTCTTACCAACGCTGATGAACGAATTAGGTATTACTGGAACAACAATTGGTTATTTAACTGCAGCTTTTGCCATTGCTCAGCTGATCGTTTCACCATTTGCAGGGAAAGCGGCAGATAAATTCGGCAGGAAAATTATGATTGTCATTGGCTTATTTATTTTCGGGATCTCTGAATTTTTATTCGGAATCGGAAAAGAAATCGAGATGTTATTTTTCTCTCGGATTTTAGGTGGAATTAGTGCTGCATTCATTATGCCGGCCGTTACAGCTTTTATTGCAGATATTACAAATTTGGATACTCGCCCAAAAGCGCTAGGTTATATGTCAGCTGCGATTAGTACAGGATTTATTATTGGTCCAGGTATTGGCGGATTTTTGGCGGAATTTGGAACACGTATACCATTCTTCTTTGCGGGAGCACTTGGGACAATCGCAGCCTTACTCTCTATTATTTTATTATCTGAGCCAGCACGTAACGTTGAGCATATTGAACAAGCCTCAGATGGAAAGTTTGGCTATAAACGTATTTTTGCCCCAAAATATCTCCTTGCGTTTATATTAATATTTATTGCCTCATTTGGTTTAGCAGCTTTTGAATCGTTTTTTAGTCTATTTGTGGACCATAAATTTCAGTTTAAACCATCCGATATAGCCATTGTCATCACAGGTGGTGCCATTTTTGGTGCAGTTTCACAAGTCCTTTTATTTGATAGGCTTACAAGAATTTGGGGTGAAATAAAACTAATTCAATATAGCTTAATATTATCAGCCTTACTTGTCTTTTTAATGACTGTTGTCCATTCATACTTCTCAATTTTACTAGTTACATTCATTGTTTTTGTAGGCTTTGATTTATTCCGTCCGGCGGTTACTTCATACCTCTCAAATATCGCCGGGAACGAACAAGGTTTCGTTGGCGGTATGAACTCTATGTTTACAAGTTTAGCGAACATTAGCGGGCCAATTCTAGGGGGAATATTATTTGATATAGATATTAACTACCCTTACTACTTTGCTACTGTGATTCTATTTCTGGGAATTGTGATTACATGGTTCTGGAAGAAGCAAGCAAGTGGTTTATCAAAAAAAGTAAAGGCTAGTGCAGCTAATTTTTAGCTATTACCTATGTGTAACACTAAAAAATAGGAGGTATCTCCCGTAGATACTGTGGGTTTTTCCTGAAACGATTAGTAATAATAAACAGTGATACGCTTCACTTAATTGAAAATGATTTTCAGTTAAAATATAGGTAAGACATCACTAGGAGGGAAATAGGATGGAAAAAAATTCAGTTAAAGCCTATCAAGAATTCAGCGAAGAGAGATTTACAAAACGTATCATTTACAAAAAGGGTGAAACGACAGCATTTGTGCTAAACTTCATGCCTGGACAGCAGCTTCCCGTTCATAAACACCCTGGAACAGAAGTTTATCTTTACGTAGTAACTGGAACCGGCACCTTCATTATCGATGGTCAGGAAACTACAGTTTCAGAAGCGGATTTGGTTCATGTTGGCGGCGACGAGGAGCTTGCGTTTAACAATACAGGCAGCGAACCTGTCAGCTTATATGTCGTGTTAAGTAAAGTCCCTAGTGACCAATACGCAAAAAATATCTAAAAACGATTGCATAAAGAAAGGCCAGCCAAATAAAATTTAGGCTGGCCTTTTGCTTTTCTTCGCTTGTTCTTTATTCTTAAAACCAAAGAACCACCAGTTCCAATCCCCGAACAACTTCATCAAGGCCGGAACTAGCACCATTCGCACGATGGTGGCGTCAATGAAGATCGCAATCGCGATGCCGACGCCAAGCTGTTTAATCGGCATGACTCCTGTAAAAGCAAACGCACCTGTCACCACAATCATAATCGCGGCAGCAGAGGTAATAATTTTACTGGTGTATGTTAACCCAGATATCGTAGCCTCTGTATTATCACCTGTTTTCAAATAAAACTCCTGAATCCTTGAAATCAAGAACACTTCGTAATCCATTGAAAGTCCAAAGACCAGTGTAAAAACAAAGACAGGTAAAATTAACGCAATATCGACAGGCTCGACACCAAAATGCCCCTTCTGAAAAATCCAGACAACAATCCCGAACGTACAGCTTAAGCTCAAGATATTCATTAGAATAGCCTTAAGCGGAATAAGGATTGACCTGAAAGCGGCCATGAGAATGAAGAAGGTTGAAACAACGATTAATAACAACCCGTATGGTGCTTTCTCAAATATCTCATCAAAGATTTCCTGTTCGAATTTTATCGATCCCCCAAAATGGGTAGTCAACACACTGCTGCGATTGGACCAGTCACGGACCCATTCTCTAGCTTCTGCGGAATGGTCTGTCGTTTTTAAATAGACCTCAATCAGCATTTTATTGTCCCTGATAAAGTAGTCTAAAATCGGTGCTGTCTGTTCTTTTGGACCAAAGGAGAGCGTTTGAGATAATACTTTCTCATCCTTTATACCCGTCACAGAAAAAGGAGAATCAACGGTATCAACTAGTGTTTCGTTCTCGAGTTCCTTGATATATCGGTTGACCTGCTTAAGGTTATCGACTTCTAAAACAGATTCTTTTGTTTCAAGTACTATGGTTACTTTGTTTTCAGTCCGTTTATCTTTAGAAATAAAATGTTCCTCAAAGGTTTCAAAAGCCACTCTGGATGGATATTTGGCGGGGAGTGATTCTGTCCCCGGAATCGACATCGTCAACTGTGCAACAGGAATGAGTCCTGCTAATAAAATGGCTAGAGATAGAACTGCCATCAAAACAGGATGCTTCATCACAAACGTAGCAAATCGATGCCATATACTCGTTTCTGAATCTTTTGCCCGAAGCACACTAAACTTGTTAATTCTAGTCCCAATCATGGCGAGAAGGGCAGGCAGGAAGGTCAGTGCACAAAAGGCAGAAATAAGCACAACTGTCATACCGCCCAAGGCAACATTCTGAAAAATATCTATTTGAATAAACCATAAAGCAGATAAGCCAATAAAAACACAAAGTCCTGAAAAAATAATCGAACGCCCAGCCGTTGCCACGCTAATCTGAATGGCTTCCCGAATGGATTTTGTTTGTAATTCCTCTTTGTAACGATTAATTAACAATAATGCAAAGTCAATACTTAAAGCGAGCCCAATCATGGGAACGATATTTAAAATGAAAATGGTTAAATCAGCACGGTAACTAAAAAAGAAGACGGCGCCCATTGTTGTAAGAATAGATACAACACCAATAACAATTGGAATTGATGCAGCGATTAACCCCCCGAAGGCAAGGACTAAGACAAGGAGAGCAATCGGCAGTCCAATCATTTCAGCCTTAGCTAAATCCTCTTGGCTTGCTAGGTTTAGGTCTTGAACAATGATTGGTTCACCCGTCATGGTAACGGTTAATCCCTGATTATTTTTAAGTA
This sequence comes from Neobacillus niacini, assembly GCF_019749295.1. Taxonomy (GTDB): domain Bacteria; phylum Bacillota; class Bacilli; order Bacillales; family Cytobacillaceae; genus Neobacillus; species Neobacillus niacini_D. Next base: position 756,592 of record NZ_JACWFG010000001.1, on the reverse strand, counting down.
ACTTATCCAATTGGTTAATTTCAGTACCGAGATCCTCTGCATTTTTATCAAAAGTTAACAGACCATAGGCAACTTCTTCCTTTATCATCTTTTCTCGGTCAAAAGGACTTATCATACTTTTGGCACCATCGAAGGTTCTTAAATTCTCAATAGTTGCTTTGATATATTGTTTCCAGTCACGATCAGGAACTGTTCGCTCTCTTTCGAATACGAGTATTATGGATGACTTGGCTTGTCCAAATTCCTCTTCAAGGAGCATTCTTGTATCGTTATATTCACCTTTGTATTCAAAGCCGTTACCGCTTAATACAGAGGGTAATTTTAAGGCGAATACTACAGATAGTGCAATGATAAGCAGCCAAATTACGAGAACCGTTTTCCGGTAATGGTATATGAGTTCTCCAAGTTTCCCCATTTGAGACCTCCTTATATAGGAAATATATTCCTTAAACTTAGTATAGCAGAGTGGCATATGGCAAGGGTTGACTATTTCATGTCAACAAAATGGACATAGTAAATATGATAAGAATCATTCCCTGTTTTGAGAATGAAAATGCAGCAGGGGTGAGGTAAAAAATGTTCAGTTTGAGTTTTACAAATGTAAAAAGATAGTGGGTTCACCTCACATATTGTTATAATTATAAAAAAAATGGAATGAAAGGTGATGAACAGTGGACCTAGAAAAACTTAGCAAGGTAATCGAGGCAGCAAAATTATATTATTTATTGGATTATAATCAAAACGAAATTGCCAAGATATTGGGTGTTTCACGCCCAACAGTGTCGCGTTTATTACAACAGGCAAAAGAACAGGGAATCGTCCAAATCAATATCATGGATCCAACTGAAAATGTTGAAAAATTAGCTGTTCAGCTAGAAAAAAAGTTTAACTTAAAAAGAGCAATTGTTACCTCCATTCCACAATTTGAAAATCACATTATCAAAAATTATCTAGGAGAAACTGCAGCATTATATCTTGATGAAATTGTAAAGGATCAAGACATTATTGGTGTAACGTGGGGAACAACTTTATACCACATTGCAGTAGAGCTAAAACAGAAATTTGTGAAGGATGTTAAGGTAGTTCAGTTGAAAGGCGGCGTCAGTCACGCTGAAACTAATAACTACGCATCAGAAATCTTGTATTTATTTGGCAAGGCGTACAATACAACACCTCTAAATCTTCCGCTGCCTGCAATTGTTGATCATGTTGTTGTAAAGCAGGCAATGGAAGCAGACCGTCATATTAATAAAATTCTTGAACTAGGTAAAAAAGCTAATATAGCACTGTTTACCATTGGATCGATTAAAAAGGATTCCTTATTGTTCCAAATGGGTTATTTTACCGAGAGTGATCAAAAGGCCATAAATGAAAAAGCAGTAGGTGATATTTGTTCACGTTTTTTTGATAAAGATGGTGAAGTGTGTAATGAAAGTCTGAATGATAGAACGCTGGGAGTAAAATTAGAGGATTTACGAAACAAAGAATACTCGATACTTATTGCCGGCGGACCGAATAAAATTGAAGGCATATACGGTGCTTTAAAGGGGAATTATGCCAATGTTTTAATAACCGACCAATTCTCTGCAAAGTTCCTGCTCGATAAAAAATAATTACTTTACATTTGTTCAAAAACATATTTACATATGTTCATTCATTTTGTTATAGTTACATTATAGATAGAAACAGTGCTTGTCTAAAATAGGGAGGATGTACATTATGACTCAAAATGTGACTAAAATGATCGATCATACATTATTAAAGGCCAATGCAACTAAGGAAGAAATCGTGAAGTTAGTAGAAGAAGCTAAGAAATATTCCTTCGCTTCCGTATGTGTTAATCCAACTTGGGTAAAAATATCAGCAGATATGCTGAAAGATACCCCAGAGGTAAAAGTTTGTACGGTAATTGGATTTCCTTTAGGAGCATCTACGCCGGAAACAAAAGCATTTGAAACAAAAAATGCAATTGAGAATGGTGCAAATGAAATCGATATGGTAATCAATATTGGCGCACTTAAAGATAAACAAGATGACTTAGTAGAAAGAGATATCAAAGCTGTTGTTGAGGCAGCGAAAGGTAAAGCACTGACAAAAGTTATTATTGAAACATGTCTTTTAACACAAGAAGAAAAAGTTCGAGCATGTGAACTATCAGTTAAAGCTGGAGCAGACTTTGTAAAAACCTCTACTGGGTTCTCTACAGGCGGGGCAACAGCTGCTGATATCACTTTAATGCGTGAAACAGTTGGGCCTGAAATTGGTGTAAAAGCTTCCGGAGGGGTCCGCAGCCGCGAAGATGCACTTGCAATGATTGAAGCAGGAGCTACTCGTATCGGTGCAAGTTCTGGAGTGTCTATTAGTAAAGGTGAAATTTCTCAAAGCAATTATTAATTTACGATTTGAGGGAATAAAGATGAAAGAAGTTCTATTAGCATTGGTTGCTGGTTTAATTGTTGGAATCATCTTTAAATTTATGAAGCTTCCATTACCTGCTCCGCCAGTATTTTCAGCAGTTGTCGGCGTATTTGGTGTATATTTTGGAGGCGTTGTTGCTGGTTGGATGGTAAAGTTTTTCCAAGGATAATTGAAGATTGCGGAGTGTGAGCATAATGGATGTACAACAACTAGTGGATGAAGCAAAGAAGGCCCGGGGCTTTGCTTATGTGCCGTATTCAAAATTTCAGGTTGGTGCAGCTCTTCTAGCAAAAGATGGAACGGTATTTCATGGATGTAACATTGAAAATGCATCCTATGGAATGACGAACTGTGCAGAGCGAACTGCATTATTTAAAGCATACTCCGAAGGGGTTACGAAATTTGATACACTTGTTGTGGTGGCAGATACAGATGGTCCGGTTTCTCCATGTGGAGCATGCCGGCAGGTGATTTCTGAACTATGTGAGCCAGATATGGAAGTTATCCTTACAAACTTAAAAGGCGATGTTCAGAGAACCCTTGTTAAGGAACTTCTTCCTGGTGCATTTTCACCAAATGATTTAAAATAAAATGTTGAGGCAGGATACCAGTCCTGCCTCTTTTTAATGCAATTTAATAAAAAGGGCATAATTAAAAATAATATTAATGGCATTGAATTTTGAAAATGCAAACGGAAGAGGAAACTATGAATAGTAAAACAAAATTATTTATTTCGATCATTGATAATGATGAAATGATTCAATCACTGCTAGTGAGGATTCTCAATTTAATGAATATCGACCAATTTGAGATTTCCATTGAAGCATATGACGATGGGGTTCAATTTTTTGAATCACACACCCTGGATGCGATTGGAGAACACCTTTTGATTCTTGATGGTGTTATGCCAAATATGGATGGTATCGAGATTCTGCAAAAAGTGAAGAGTGACAGTACTAGACATGTATATGTATTAATGCTGTCAGCAAGAAAAAGTAAATCTGAAATTGACAAGGCACTGAAATTAGGTGCTGATGACTATATGATAAAACCTTTTAGTATTAAGGAACTTCAGGCAAGAGTCCTTCAAATCATACAAAGGATGAAGTAAATGATCAATCAAGAGCTTTTATTTCTAACTATAATTACTTTATCTCTACTATCTTTACTGTTTCTTTTGTTGTTGTATTTGATGTCTCGTAAATTTTTCGATATTAAAAAAAGAAGAAAGATTGAAGAATATAAAAATAAAATTTACCCGAAAGTTCTTTCGATAATAGCTGAAGGTGACTTAGTCAGGGGGCTGGGTTTTGAAAAAAAGGCGATAAAACAAAAAGCAATGGAAGAGCTCCTTAGTAAATATGTAAAAGTTTTAGAAGGTGAAGAGGAAAAGAAGAGATTATCAGAATTGGCTGCTATATGCCTTCAGGATTATTATCAAAAGCGTCTTAAAAGTAAAAGATGGAGTCATCGTATGAATGCTCTATACCATATTGAGGATTTTCAAATGACAAAGCTGCAGGGCGATGTTGTTCTGTTAACTAGAAAGAAGAAAATCAGCCATCAAGAAAGTATTCATATTCTGAGAATTCTTGCTTCCTTTCAGTTTGACGGTTTAAAAGACTTACTTCAAAATCAATATCATTATTTATCTGAGTATGACTACCGAAGTATTTTAACCAGATTAGATCAAGGACTGTTTGATCAGTTTGTATTAAGCTTTCATAAAAGTCCCACTCCATTGAAGTATGCGATTCTTGATGTTATTGCAGTTAAAAGACTAATAAAATACCGCGTATTTGCCGAGAATGTTTTTTCTGCTTATAAAGATGAAGTTAAGCTTCGTGCCCTAAAGGCACTAGCGGAAATAGGCTGCGTAAAGGATATTGAGCCATTCTTAGAATTGATGAACTCTTCAAAATGGCAGGAGAGAATGGTGGCAGCAAAGCTCATCGGTTCGATCAAGGAAGAAAAAGGTATTCCAAGATTGATTGAGCTGCTCCATGATCCGTCTTGGTGGGTCCGTTCACAGGCAGGACAATCAATTAATCAGTTCCCTAATGGGAAGACAATTTTGCAAAGAGTCTTAGAAACTTCCAAGGACGCATATGCGAGAGACATGGCGTGGGATTGGCTGCACAAAGGAGTATAGAAAATGTTTAATGTTCAATGGGTGGATATTGTTTCCTTTTTTGGTTGGTTTATTGCTGTATATATGGTAATTGTTATTGTTTTCTATTCTGTAATATTAATTATTTCAACCATTCAACTACGGAAGGAATACCAATTAGATAGAATACAGGCTTACGAAGATTATATGGAAGAGTTTAATACAAGACCTGTCTCAATTATTGTTCCTGCCTTTAATGAGGAGGCAGGAATTATTCAGAGTGTGCGTTCCCTTTTGAGTGTCAATTATCCAACCTATGAAATCATTGTTGTCAATGACGGCTCCACCGATCAAACCTTGAAAAAATTAATCGAGCATTACGATATGAAGGAAATAAGCAGAGTTGTCCGTAAACAAGTACATACAAAGCCGATTAAGACTATTTACCAATCTTCAATCCTTTCTAACCTGTTTTTAGTGGATAAAGAAAATGGCGGAAAAGCGGATGCATTGAATGTGGGTCTTAATTTTTCACATTATCCTTACTTTTGCTCACTAGATGGTGATTCTGTATTAGAGCCGGATGCATTTTTAAAGGTAATGAAACCTATTATTGATTCCAATGAAGAGGTGATAGCTTCAGGCGGCAGTGTACGAATTGCGAATGGCTGTGAAATAAAGAATGGACATATCTTGAAAATTGGTCTTTCAGATAATCCTATTGTCGTGATGCAGATTATTGAATACCTGCGTGCATTTTTAATGGGAAGAATTGGTTTAAGCCGACATAATCTGCTTTTAATTATTTCCGGTGCATTTGGAGTTTTTTCAAAGCATTGGAGTATTGAGGCCGGAGGATATAAGACTGATACAGTTGGAGAGGACATGGAGTTAGTAGTTAGAATTCATCGTTTATTGAAAGAAAGAGGGGTAAATAAAAAGATTGTTTATGTTCCTGATCCGGTATGCTGGACGGAAGTGCCTGAGGATACGACAATTTTGAGGAGACAAAGGCGGCGCTGGCATAGAGGACTATTTGAAAGCTTATGGACACATCGTGGACTAACATTTAACCCAAAATACGGATCCATAGGAATGATTTCATTTCCCTACTTTTGGATTGTTGAGTTTTTGGGACCTATCATTGAGTTTTTAGGTTATATATTTATGATTCTTTGTCTTTTTTTAGGCGGGGTTTATATTGAATTTGCCATTTTATTATTTCTTCTATCCTGTCTTTATGGTTCGCTTTTTTCAATGACAGCTGTTTTATTAGAAGAATGGAGTTTAACCAAATACCCCAAAGTATCAGATATTCTAAAGCTCTTTTTATACTCATTAACGGAAACGATTTGGTATCGGCCGATGACCGTCTTTTGGAGATGTGAGGGGGTATGGCAGATGTTAAAAGGGGATAAAAGCTGGGGAGAAATGAAAAGAAAAGGTGTTTCAAAATGAAAAAACAAACCTCATTAATTGTTTATACCTTACTATTTATTATTATCTTATTAAGCCCTTTTTGGCTTTGGAAATTCCAGCCCTCTAAAGAATTAAAGGTACTAATCTTTGATAAAACAGTACCAGATCAAACCTATAGGGAGCACAAAGGACTTGTTTGGATTTTAAATAATGCAAAATATATCAAGGAAAATAAAAAGAGCTACGAAATAAATGAAGATTATAAAGGTTTTGTACCAAAAGATGGACAACAATATTCGATTACATCACTGCCTAAGGATTTGAAAGATTATGATTTATATTATTTAACTGATCAGTATGGTGTGTACGAAGAAGATTTTATAGGAAAAAACGAAACAGGTGAGAGATCTTCCATCATGTTTGGAGGCTTAGAATCATCAGATGTAGACGCAATAGAGCAAGCGTTACTAAGTAGTAAAGGGAAGACCTTAATTGCGGAATTTAATACATTTGCCAGTCCGACTCCTGAACCAGTCCGGGAAAAAATAACGAACCTGCTAAATCTTGAATGGACAGGCTGGATTGGCAGGTATTTTCCTGACCTTGACAATAATGAAGTTCCTATTTGGGTGAGAGAGCAGTACGAAGTAAGCAATAAAAAGTGGGAATTCAAAGGAAAAGGGTTTGTTTTTGTAAATAAAGAAAATGAAATTATTGTAGTAGATCAGGATAATGTTAAGAATAATGGTGCTCTTTTTACTTTAACAGATAAAGGCCAGAATCATTTTAAACGAGAACTTAACGGGAAGTATCAGTATTGGTTCGATATCAATATTGCTAGAAGCGATGAGGAAATTCTAGCAGCATATGATCTGCCTATTACGGATAGTAAGAAGGAAGAGTTAGAGGCGCTGGGGATACCAACCCATTTTCCAGCGATTATTCATCACCAGAATGCTAAATATAATACTTATTATTTTGCTGGTGATTATGCAGATGAAGCAGAAGTGCCGGCTATCTACCAAACTAAAGGGTTGGAATGGTGGAAGAAACATTTCGGCACCCAAGATTCCTTCTATTGGGATGTATATGTTCCAATGATGAAAGTTTTATTGGCTAGTGGTCTAAATCAAACTATTAAACAAGAACAAGTAGAAATTGTCCAGAAAAATGAGATCGAAACCAATAGCACTACAGGTGATACATATATTCAAATTCAAAAGAATGGTAAGTGGAGTGACTTCCTGATTAAGGGAGTAAATATGGGTATTGCCAAGCCAGGATATTTTCCAGGTGAAACAGCCATAAGTAAAGAGGAATACTCACGTTGGTTTAAGGAAATTGGTGAAATGAATGCAAATGCCATTAGGATATACACGCTCCATCCGCCTCAGTTTTACGAAGCATTTTATGAGTACAATCAGATTGCAGAAAAGCCTTTATTTCTTTTTCATGGTTCTTGGGTGAATGAAGAAAAACTCCTGCGAAATCAAGATGCCTTTGCGGCGGAAAATGTTGAAGATGCAAAGACAGAAATAAAGAACCTGATTGATATCATTCATGGGGATGCGGAGCTGCCTGAACAACCTGGGCACGCTTCAGGTGTATACAAATATGATATTTCCAAATATGTTCTTGGAATTATTGTTGGGACGGAGTGGGACCCGTACATGGTCTCCAACACGAATCTAAAACATAATGGTATTGCTGAATATGATGGGAAATATTTTAAAACCGATGGTGCAAGTCCATTTGAAGTTTGGCTGGCTAAATTACTGGACTTTGCTGCTGAATATGAAACAACACAATACAATTGGCAGCACACCATGAGTTTTACAAATTGGGTAACGACTGATCTATTAGAACACCCCTCAGAACCACTAGAAAACGAGGATTTAGTATCAATTGATCCCAATCATATTATGGCTGCAGAAGGTTTTTATGCAGGTTTATTTGCTTCCTATCATATCTATCCCTACTATCCAGATTTTTTGAATTATGAGAGAAGCTATTTAGAATATATCGATCATGAAGGCGAAAAGAATAATTATGCTGGGTATTTACATGAATTGATTGCTGCACATAACATGCCAGTACTAGTGGCTGAATTTGGCGTTCCATCCTCTAGGGGCTTAACCCACAAAAATGCCATCGGAATGAACCAAGGATTTCATTCTGAAGAAGAGCAAGGCTTAATAGACAAAGTGTTATTTAAGTCTATCGTTTCGGAAGGATATGCAGGCGGCTTAATTTTCACGTGGCAGGATGAGTGGTTTAAACGGACGTGGAATACAATGGATTTTGATAATCCAGATCGAAGACCTTTTTGGAATAACCAGCAAACAAACGAACAGCACTTCGGATTGCTATCCTTTGAACCAGGAACAAAAGAATCTGCCATTCTGGTAGATGGAAAAAGAATGGATTGGAAAGAAAACAACAGCAAGCTAATCTATCGATCGAAGGAAAAACCTGAGACACTTAATGAGGTTAGAATCTCCTCTGATAATGGCTATTTATATTTTTTGCTATCCTTTACGCAGCCAGTTGACTTTGCTCACGAAGCTGTGTATGTTCTTCTCGATACAATTGAAGATCAAGGCCAAAATAATATCACATTATCAAAGGAAGCTATCCTAAAAACAGACCTTGGAGTAGACTTTTTGATTAATCTTTTAGGTCCAAAGAATTCTACTATTATGGTTGACAGTTATTATGATACTTACTATTACCAATACGCTCACTTATTGAATATGGTTAAAAAGGAGCCTTACGCTAACCAAAAAAATAATGGGGTGTTCCATCCAATTCGTCTTGCTCTAAATAAAGAATTGAGGATTCCAACAACTAATACTATCGTGCCTTTTGAGGGTTATGAAACAGGGGTCCTAAGGTTTGGAAATGCTGACCCAGCTGATAAGGAGTTTGACTCGTTAACAGATGTCAGTATAAGTAGTGATAAGCGGGTAATTGAAATGAGGATACCATGGCAATTAGTCAATGTTAAAGACCCAAGCTTAAAAGAAGTAATGGGTGATGTATGGAAGTCTGGATTAAACAAAAGTGAAAGCATTGAAGGGATCCGGGCAGCGGTGACGACAACAAAACATGGGAAGATTAAGGAAAGCATTCCTAAGGCAGTTAATAATACCATCAACAAGAAAGATGTATACTTATATTCATGGGATGAGTGGGAACACCCATCCTACTATGAACGTTTGAAAGAGTCATATCAAATCATAAAAGAGGCGTTTGGAACCATTAATAATGCAAATGATTTGAAATAAGAGTGGATGTGATTAAGTGAATAAAAAGATTGGATTCATTGGGGCAGGAAAAATGGCCCAAGCAATGATTGAGGGCATTTTAAAGAATAATCAAATAAGTAGAGAAAATATAATGGTTAGTGCTGCGACAGATAAGACAATTGATAAAATCAAAACTAATTATCAATTAGCTGCCACCAAAGACAATCAGGAAGTTGCCAGGTTTTCAAATATCCTTTTTCTAGCCGTAAAACCAGACTTACATTCAAAACTGATAGCAGAGATAAAAAATGATATTAAGCATGAAGTCATTATCATAACGATTGCAGCTGGTATTACATTAGATGATATTGAACGCAATTTTGGTTACAAAATTAAGAGTGTTCGAACGATGCCAAATACTCCCTCATTAGTGGGGGAAGGCATGAGTGCGATTTGTCCGAATGATAGTATGACTGAGGATGAAATCAAGGAAATCGAAAATCTTTTTCATACTTTCGGGAAAACTGAAAGAATGGATGAGAAACTAATGGATGCTATCCCTGCGATAAGTGGATCTTCCCCAGCATATGTTTATATGTTTATTGAAGCATTGGCAGATGGAGGGGTAATTCAGGGAATACCAAGGGATAAAGCCTATCGTCTTGCAGCACAGGCAGTTCTTGGAGCAGCAAAGATGGTGCTCGAAACCGGAATTCACCCCGGACAGTTAAAGGATAATGTTTGTACTCCCGGCGGGGCAACAATTGAAGCAGTAGCAGCACTTGAGAAAATGCAATTTCGAGGGTCTATACTTTCTGCTATGGAAAGCTGTACCGAAAAGGTTAAATCATTAAAATGAATATGTAAATGATGAAGGAACCTGCTTTGAGGCAGGTTCTTTCAATATATTTCGGGCTTTCTAATGACAGTTATTGAAGTCATTAATCCAACAAAAATAATAGTTAATAGAGAGTAGAAGAATTTTTCTAAACCCACTACTTGAATCCCGCTGGTAATGACAATTCCATCAATTAGGAAAATGATGATTCCAATATTAACAGAAGTAAATTTAGTAAGAATCTGGGCTAATAAATCAGTTCCACCCGTACTCGTTTCATAGCGGAGCATTAAACCGATCCCCACTCCTACCAGAATACCCCCAATAATGGTACTGGGAAAAATACCAACCTGTATCTTTCCATTGATAAACGAAAGAAGGTCAATGCAAAAAGATGAGATGATTAGTCCATGAAGACTATAGTAAAAATAACGTCTTTCAAAGAACCATGCCAAGATATAGAGTGGAAGACTTAAGACTATCATACTAAGTCCAGTGGGCCACCCGTAAAAATAGTGAATGATTAACCCTAAGCCAATCACGCCGCCATCAAGCAAATGATAGGGCACCAAAAAACCATTAACCCCAAGGCTTAACAATAGACTGCCGATAAGCATAGCCATAATTTTTTGTCTCAATAATAATCACCCCAAACTTGTCCCTACATAAAAAATATGAAAGGGATTAACATTTAGAAGTGGTGAAAATAAAAAAGAGGATGAAAAAATCATCCTCTTTGATCAATTTAATTAAATTTAAAAGAAAAGATTTAAAATGAAATAAGAAATAGCTGCAATACCTGCTGAAATAGGAAGTGTAATTACCCAAGTAATTAACATTCTTTGAGCCGTGTCCCATTTTACACCCTTTAGGCGGTGTGAAGCACCAACCCCTAAAATACCGGAAGAAATAACATGTGTAGTACTAACAGGTACATGTAAGAAAGTGGCCCCAAAAATAACAGCTGCACCTGTCAAATCTGCTGCTACCCCGTTAATTGGTCTAATTTTCATAATCTTACCGCCAACGGTTTTAATAATTTTCCATCCACCGACAGAGGTACCTAATCCCATTGCCAGCGCACAGGAGAATTGTACCCAAAATGGAACTTCAGCATTAGCTCCAAGATAACCATTAGCAATTAAGGCCATTGTGATAATCCCCATTGCCTTTTGTGCATCATTCGTTCCATGTGAGTAAGACTGGAGAGCTGCAGTGGCGATTTGCATATAACGAAAATTTCGATTAGTCTTCGCTAAATTTGCATTCTTAAACACCACTTTAAAAATACTGTACACAATATAACCGACAGCGAACGCTAATACTGGTGAAAGAAGCAATGCCTGAATGATTTTCAAGAAACCATTATAGTTAAGGGCACCAAAACCAGCTGATGCAATCGCTGCCCCGGCAATTGATCCAATAATTGCGTGAGAAGAACTACTAGGGATTCCAAAGTACCACGTTAATAAGTTCCAAAAAATAGCTGATATGAGTGCAGCTAGAATAACTACCGATCCATTTTCAAGCGTAAAAGGGTCAACAATATCTTTGGATATGGATTTAGCTACACCTGTAAACGTCATTGCTCCTACAAAATTCATAATTGCAGCTAACAGAATGGCGTGACGCGGTTTTAATGCCTTTGTTGAGACAGAAGTCGCAATCGAGTTAGCCGTATCATGGAACCCATTAATAAAGTCAAATGCTAGGGCACCGATGACAACTAAAATAATTAATATTTCCATTTGTTTGCTCCTTATGCATTTTTCATGATAATGGCTTCAAGTGTATTCGCAACGGATTGGCAGCTATCAGCAATATCCTCAAGATTTTCATATATTTCCTTAAACTGAATAATCCGGATTGGGTCTTTCTCTACTGTAAATAAATGCTTAATTGACTGACGAAGGATATTATCGCATTTAGATTCATAATCTTTTATCTTTATTGCGTGTTCTCTCATATGAGGAAGTTTTTTATTTGATAATAGTACAATTGCTTCATCAATTTCATGAACACTGGATTTTATTGCACCAACAAACTGAAGCATAAAATCATCTGCCTGTGTGATTGAGTACATCTCAAACAATGCCGCGGTAGCTTCTAGTCCGTCAAGTACATCATCCATGCTGTTCGCTAGGTGAAGAATATCTTCACGTTCAATAGGAGTAATAAACGCGTCGTTTAATTGTTTAATTACTTCATGAACAAAGGAATCACCCTTCGTTTCAATCTCTTTCATCTTCTCTGAGAAAATTTTCAAATCACTTATATTTTTTAATTTATAATCAGCAAAGTAATTTGCCCCTTCCTTTAAGTTAGAAGAAATATTACTTAATAGAGCAGAAAATTTATCAACCTTTTTTGCCATTTTCAAAATCCCCCTAAATAGTATGTAAAAAGTTTTTACACTGACGGACAACATTGTATCTGATATAGAAAAAAAAATCATAAAAAATTTACGTAATTTACAAAAACTTAACAAAAGAATTTTCTGACTTTTCCGTGTGATTCCAATTCTAAAATATTTACTATTACTTTCCCCGGGTATTATTTTAATTATGTATCAAAAAAGACTTGTTTTATGTATGTAAAAATAGTAATTGGGTACTTTAATGGTACAAGACAGTGTTTTAATTATTATTACTGCTTGTTAACTTTAGTTGTGATCATTTGTAAAAATGAATACAAAAAAGGAGTGTTCGCAAATGAGTTTCTTATGGGCATTAATTGTTGGTGGAGTAATTGGCTGGTTAGCCGGCCTTATTGTTGGCAGGGATGTTCCAGGTGGTATTATCGGTAATATAATTGCTGGGTTTGTTGGTGCATGGCTTGGTACTTTACTATTAGGAGATTGGGGACCAAATGTTGCCGATTTTGCAATTATTCCTGCCATAATCGGTTCCGTTGCTTTAGTCTTCCTATTATCACTAATAATGAGAGCATTTAGAAAAGCAGACTAAAAGCAAAAATGAGGCCTCCCACAAAAAGTGGGCGGCCCTTTTTGTTATAAGCTATGTATGTCTATCCCTTTAAATAGAGGGGGCTGATCCAAAAATGGAGCATAACAAATCACTTTTTCCTCAGTAATAGGGTGTATAAATTCTAACTTTGCTGCGTGTAAAGCCTGTCTATTAAATAGCGGCTTTCCTCCATAAAGAGTATCGCCAATTAAGGGGTGCCCTATATGACTTAAATGTACACGTATTTGATGAGTTCTTCCTGTTTCAAGCCAACATTTAACATATGAAGTATTGGTATGTTCTTTAATAACTTGATAATGCGTTAGGGCATCCTGACCAGACGGAGAAACTCTTCTTCTTGTAGAATGGTGGCGGTCACGACCAATGGGCTCGTGTATGCTCCCTTTTTTCTTTCTTATATGGCCTTGGACAATGGCAAGATACGTTCTTTTTAATTCATGTTTTTCGAGCATTCTGTCCAATATTGAACCTGCCAATGCATGTTTAGCAAAAAGGATAGCACCAGTTGTATCCTTATCTAAACGATGTACATGTCTGATATCGAATTCTTTTTCACCCTTGGAATGCAAGTAAAACTGAGCTGCATTTAAAAGTGTATTTTTATCAGTGTCATCATTAGGGTGGGTGCTCATAAAAGCAGGTTTATTAAAAACAATAACATGTTCATCTTCAAACAGAACTTGTATATCATAGAAGAAAGAAGGTATAAAATTTGGTTCCTCTTCTTCAAAAATTTTAATCAGAACCCTATCTCCCAATTTAAGAGGAGATCCCCAGGCAGCTTTACTTCCATTTACAAATACTTTGTTTTCCATTCGGAATAAATGAGTAAGCTTCTTTGAGACTTCCCATTCTTTTCGAAAGATATCCTCAATAGATTTTCCTTCCCATTTTTCGGGTGTAATAATTTCCATCCAATTGCCTTTTTGCACTGTTTTTAACATCTTAACTCCTTATATATCAAGATTTCACTATAGATTTGTCGTGGTTATAATTACCACCGAAAATTCACTCTCATTTATGATATCCTTATGTATATATATTACGATAGATTATTGTTATCGCAAAGGTGGGTTACAAGTGAAAATTGTTTTTGCCTCAACACCGGGTCAGGAAGAAGAAATTTGTGGACTTGTGAGGTATATCTATTCAACTGTTTTTCCACTCTATTTTACGGATAAGGAAATTAGGGAGTTTGAGCAATTAAAAGTATTGCATACTCCAGATGACTTTAATACATTAAAGGACGCTTTTCAAGTAATGGCAAGTATGCAAACAATCATTTCCATACTTGAGACAACAACACTTGATGATCAATATGAAGCGTTATTTAATAAAAATGTTATGAACCTCCAAGATTTTGGTCTTTTCTTTCCGTTTGAGTATGAACAATTCGTTGATGCAAAAAATATGAAAAACAGTGTATTTAGTATCTATATCAAAGCCGCAAATGAACTACTTGTATAATTTCAAGGAAAAAATGTCTGCAATTGCAGACATTTTTTTTATTATAATCCTTGAACTTACTGAGATAAAATATACAATAAAAAGAAGGTGTAAGTTTATTGGGAAATTCGAACAATAATGTAGATGGAAGCATAAGGAGGAAGAAATTGATGGATTGGAAAGAAAATGCAAAAAGGTGGATACAGTTCTCAAACTTGAATGAAGAGTTAAAGCAGCAGCTTGAGGAAATTAACAATGATGAAAAACAATTAGAAGAGTTATTTTATAAAAATCTTGAGTTTGGTACTGGCGGAATGCGAGGAGAAATTGGTGCAGGGACTAATCGTATGAATCTCTATACGGTCCGTAAAGCTTCTGCTGGATTAGCAGCATACATAGACGAACAAGGTAATGAAGCAAAACAACGTGGAGTAGTGATCGCCTACGATTCACGACATAAATCTCCAGAGTTTTGTATGGAAGCAGCAAGAACGCTCGCAACAAAAGGAATAAAAACATATGTATTTGATGAGTTAAGACCAACACCTGAATTATCTTTTGCTTTAAGATATCTAAACGCATTTTCCGGTATTGTTATAACAGCAAGCCACAATCCACCTGAATATAATGGATATAAAGTATATGGTTCTGACGGCGGGCAGTTACCACCTGACGCAGCTGACGTGGTTATTGCGAAGGTTAACGAAATTGAAAATGAATTGTTGATAGAAGTAGATACCGAGGAAAACCTAAGGTCACTTGGATTAATTAATACAATTGGTGCTGAGATTGACCAAGCCTATATTGAAAAATTAAAGACGATCTCTGAAAATCCAACAATTTCGAACGAAACAGATGTGAAAATAGTATTTACACCTTTACATGGTACAGCTAATAAGCCTGTCCGCCAAGCATTGCAAGCACTGGGATATACAAACGTAACGGTTGTAAAAGAGCAGGAACTTCCAGATCCTGAATTTTCAACAGTTAAAAGTCCAAATCCAGAGGAACATGCCGCATTTGAATTAGCCATTCGAGATGGTAAAAAGGTGGGCGCAGATCTATTAATTGCCACTGACCCTGATGCAGACCGCTTAGGAATTGCTGTTCTTAATCCTGAGGGTGAATATGTTGTTCTAACGGGGAACCAAACGGGAGCTTTGTTATTAGATTACATTCTTACACAAGAGCAGAGCAAAGGGACTCTTCCTTCAAATGGAGTTGTGCTTAAGACGATTGTAACATCAGAAATTGGCAGGAAAATTGCAGAGGCTTATCAGTTAAAAACCTTTGATGTGCTTACAGGATTTAAGTTTATTGCCGAAAAGATAAAGGAATATGAAGAAAGTGGCGAATACACTTTCCTTTTTGGTTATGAAGAAAGTTATGGCTATCTCATCGGAGACTTTGCCCGTGATAAGGATGCTGTGCAGGCAGCCATTTTAGCTGTAGAAGTATGTGCATTTTATAAAAAACAAGGTATGTCACTTTATGAAGGATTAATGCAAGTATTTGAAAAGTATGGATATTATCAGGAAGGTCTTAGATCTTTAACCTTAAAGGGTAAAGAAGGTGCAGAACAGATTCAGCAGATTTTAGCCTCTTTCCGTTCTGAACCAATTGAAAAGCTTGGTGATTTAACGATATCATCGTCCGAAGATTACCTGACTGGTATTCGACAGACATCTGCTGGTGACGAAAAAATCGATTTACCAAAATCAAACGTATTAAAATATACTTTCACAGATGGCTCATGGGTATGCTTGAGACCATCCGGAACTGAACCAAAAGTAAAATTCTATTTTGGTGTAAATAGTAAAAGCTTAGAGGAAAGCAGAAGTAAATTAAGTGAAATTGAAAAGAATTTTATGGGACTTGTGGACGATAAGGTTAAAATGGTAACTGGAAACTAATTTTTCATGACTCACCTAAGTATTTCAACACGAAAGGAAAAAAAAATCATGTTAAAGGATCAAGTATCAATCGTTACCGGAGCATCTAGAGGAATTGGGAAAGAAATTGCCATTAAGCTGGCCGAGCAGGGAATGAAATTGGCGATAATCGGCAGCTCAGCACAAATTTCAGAAACAGCCGATGAGCTTAAGCGTAAAGGTTTTCCTCATGTACTTCCAATTCAGGCTGATGTTACAAAGGAAGAAGATCTGCAGCAAGTGATTAAGAAAACCATTGAAGAATATGGACAAGTGGACATGCTTGTTAATAATGCTGGTGTCGGATTCTTTAAATTAACAGAAGAAGTAACTCTCGAAGAGTGGAGAAAAGTGTTTGAAGTGAATGTACAGGGTGTGTTTTTGGCTACCAAGGCGGTGCTTCCACATATGAAGGAGAGAAAAACAGGTACTATTATTACCATTTCTTCAGATGTTGCCAGGTATACAATTCCGAATGGTTCAGCTTACACAGCTTCAAAATATGCTGTTCAAGGCTTTTCAGGGTCTGTAGCACAAGAGGTACGTGAATATGGCATCCGGGTGGGCACCATTAATCCAGGGATGGTTGATACTTATTTTGCCGACTCTACACAAGGTTTACCAGAAAAACATGATTGGCTTAAGGTGGAAGATATTGCAAATGCTGTGGTGTACATGGCTTCTGCTCCAAAGTATATGCTTATTGATGAAATCGTCATTCATCCCCTTGTTCAACAATATCCAATCGCTTAACATATAGAAAGTTTAAAAAACGGCTCCGTTGAGGAAGCCGTTTTTTTTGGTGGAATTCTTTGGTCCGGTTGTAAAATATTTTCTCAACAAAAATTGTATCCACTTGATTTTTCAGGAAAGACTATACATCGGTAACTCATTATTATCATGTTCAACTGTTTCGTTAGCATGGTCGATATAACGAAGCAGAGAATATAAACTTTTTTCAATTACTGAGTAGTCACGTTCAAAGTTATAAGCATGCAGGAAATGCTCAATCCGCTTTGATAAAATTTGGTCTTTTGTTCGTACCATGAGTATCAGTAAATTATCCCATTCAGATCGATGTGTATAATATAGGGCTCGATCATAATCCATTTTATTCATTTGTTTTGTCTCCTCCTTACTAGGAGTTGAGTTTATTTTATGACTTTTTGCCGATAACTTTCGCAGAAAATGTTGGACAAGTTGTTATAACGCTGTTTTCAACTTTTACCTGTATAACAAATAAGGAATTTGATTAGAAAGGGAGGTTTTATGAAGAAACTTATTTGTATTTTATTGTTCTTATCCATACTTATTGATGATATTGCAGCGGCAAGAATTGTATATACAAATCAAACTTATTCGTATGAGAATATGGAAAAAGATATAGTAAAAATTCAAAAACAATATAGTAGTGCAAAGGTAAAGAAAATTGGAAAGACTCATTTCGGCAGAACGATTTATGCAATCAAGCTTGGAAGCGGAAAGCGTAATATCGTTTTAATTGGAGCTCATCATGGACGTGAATGGATGACGAGTATGCTTTTGATGAAGAAACTCGAAGAGTACGCTAAAGCTTATCAGAATCAAGCCGATTATGGCCGCTTTTCAACGGCTATATTAGACGATGTTTCTATTTGGTTTATTCCTATGCTTAATCCAGATGGTGTTGCCATACAACAAAATGCTCTGCATCAGTTCCCGAATAACCACCAAAAACAGCTGTTTTTAATGAATGAAGAAATGAAAAGTTTTGAACGCTGGAAAGCAAATGGAATGGGGGTGGATTTAAATAGACAATATCCTGCAGGCTGGAAAGAGCTTAAGAAGCAGCCCAATTCACCGCACTACCAATTTTATAAGGGTAAGAAGCCATTGGAAGCAAAAGAAGTTCAGGTATTAACAAAATTTATACGTAAAATCAATCCGGAAATCGCTGTAGCATACCATTCGGCGGGCAGGGAGGTTTTTTGGAATTATCATAATGGTAAACATCATTATAGAGATAAACGTATTGCAAAAAAAATATCAAAATTGACAGGATATAAGCTCGGAAAACCACCTAAACATGCTACCGGGGGAGGGTTCACCGATTGGTTTATCACCAAATATCATCGCCCTGCTATGACAATTGAAATTAGCCCACTGGTTGGAGAAACGTCTCCTCCTATGTCAATTTTTGAGACAGAATGGGAAAGAAATAAGTATGTAGGACTAATCCTGGCAAAAGAGGCAAAGAACTTAAAAAAGGGAAAATAAGAGGTTAGACTTGCTGTTTTTTACATCTTGTTTCATCTTTCCCGGTTTTTCCTCATACATTGTGGTAAGAGGAAAAGGGGGAATGGCGATGAATGGGGACGATCGCAAAGCACTCGAATACGCGATTAGTGAGATTACTGAAATTGCGCGGGGCTTTGGCTTAGATTTTTATCCAATGCGATATGAAATTTGCCCGGCAGAAATCATTTACACATTTGGTGCCTATGGAATGCCTACCAGATTTTCACACTGGAGCTTTGGGAAGCAGTTTCATAAGATGAAACTGCATTATGATTTAGGACTAAGTAAAATATATGAACTGGTTATCAATTCAAATCCTTGTTATGCCTTCTTATTAGATTCCAATTCACTCATACAGAATAAATTAATTGTTGCACACGTACTTGCTCATTGTGATTTCTTCAAGAATAATGTCCGTTTCCAAAATACCAAGCGAGACATGGTTGAAAGCATGGCTGCGACGGCTGAAAGAATTCGTCTTTATGAAATTCAATTTGGAAAAAAAGAAGTCGAGACCTTCCTAGATGCAGTATTGGCTATTGATGAACATATAGACCCTTCACTAATGAGACCAAAACTTGCATGGTCACTTGAGGATGATGCAGAAGATGAGGTTCAGCAAACAGCTTCTCCTTACGATGATTTATGGAAGCTCGATGAAAAAGACAAACAACAGCCAGCTCAGCCTAGAAAAAAGCAATTTCCTCCGAGACCTGAGAAGGATATATTATTGTTTATTGAAACCTATAGCAGGGAACTAACTGATTGGCAGCGGGATATTTTGACGATGATGCGTGAAGAAATGCTTTATTTTTGGCCGCAGCTTGAAACGAAAATTATGAATGAGGGCTGGGCGTCATATTGGCATCAACGAATCATAAGAGAGATGGATTTAACAAGTGGTGAAGCCATTGAGTTTGCAAAATTGAATGCAGGTGTTGTTCAGCCTTCAAAGACAGGAATTAACCCGTACTATCTTGGCATTAAGATATTTGAGGATATTGAAGAAAGATACAATAATCCAACGGAAGACATGATAAGAAGAGGAGTTACCCCAGGATCTGGCCGGGAAAAGATGTTTGAAGTTCGTGAAGTGGAATCCGATATATCTTTTTTACGGAATTATTTAAACAAAGACCTAGTGATGAGGGAAGATATGTATCTCTTCCAGAAGCAGGGAAGGGATTATAAAATCGTGGATAAGGAATGGGAGCATGTTCGCGACCAACTTGTCAATATGCGTGTAAATGGGGGCTTCCCATACATTACCGTCAATGACGGTGACTATTTGAAAAACGGTGAGCTCTATCTGAAGCATTGGTATGAGGGTGTAGAATTAGATGTGAAATATCTTGAAAAGGTATTGCCGTATATTCACCAATTATGGGGAAGACCTGCTCATATAGAAACCATGATTGAAGACCGAAGAATGTTGTTTTCCTATGATGGAAAAGGTGTTCATCGGAAGTATTTGTAAATTCTGGCTTCGCGCTCAGAAAAACACATGACCATGGTGTCAGATTGTCGAGAAAGGTATCTTTCTCGGCAATTATTATTTTTTGCCTGCCCAAAGGCCTGTTGATTTCCGCTCCAGGTGCTTCGCTTTCCGCGGGCGTGCCGGGGAGCCTCCTCAGCGCTTAAGCGCCTGCGGGGTCTCCCCAGCCCCGTACTCCCGCAGGAGTCTTCGCACCTTCCACTCCAATCAACAGGGAGAATGAACCTGGATATTGCCACACACTTTTTCAAACCTGGCTAAGTGCGTGGCAAACTTTTTCATGTTTTGGATGCATCGGTAAGTAACACTTGTTCACCAATAAAAGAAAAATTAATATACTTGTCCCACCTTTCTTAACAGGTGATTGTGAGGCACTAAATCATCAATAAATACAAATTCCGCTTCATTTTGTATCTCTTTTTTAGGCTTATACATTTAATCCATCGGCCTATTAATATAAATAATATTATGTTAAATTAACGCGGTGAAATGTTAAAGTTATTGAAGAATAAAGGCTCTTTTCTAACATATTGTTGCAAAGAGTGGATTGGAGCGAAAGGTGCTTGACTCCTGCGGGATGTAGAGGAAAAGTCGAGACCCCACAGACGCGCAGCGTCGAGGAGGCTCGACTTCCTCCCCGCGGAAAGCAAGCACCTGTAGCGGAAAGGAACGGTCCATTTGTATACAAAAAACAACATTCTATACAAAAAGAGCCAAAATAAAAGACTGTCGAGAGTTTCTCGACTGCCTGACACCATGACCATGGTGTTTTTCTTTTTTTATTCTAGTTTTTTCATGTTATTTATTTAAAAGAACAGCACCAATAGCAATTAGGAAAATGCCAATAATGGAATAAACTGAAATTTTCTGATGTAGTACTAAAATTGATAAAACTGTAATCAGAACTGCATTTACTCCCGTTTGAATACCGCCAAGCATTACCGTATTTCCAAATATTGTACTGCCTTGAATGAACCCCCAGGCTAGTACAATGTTTCCGATAAAAGAAAGAGGGAGAAAATATACATTAAACCGGATGCTGTCTTTTAAAGTGGGTTGAAAAAAATATGCTGATAAAATTGGTAACAAAGAAAAAACAGCAGCACCAATGATAATTGCGCCAATTACAAGAAATTTCAAAGAAACACCTCTTTTAATGGACTATTTTATCTTAAATATTCTTTGTTCTATCAGTGATCCATAACAAGACTACCTGAGGATGTTGTATTAACTGATATGTACTCATAACGTCGCTCCTTGTCATTTCATTACTTTATAGAATGTGCATTACAATAAATTTTTATAAAAAAAAGCTATCTTGCAGAACAAGATAGCCCATTTCTAAAAAAATAATTTCAATCCAACTAAGATTAGTCCGATTAGGAAGCCGCAGACGGCGCCGTTTACTCGGATCCATTGCAGGTCTTTGCCAACGTTGTTTTCAATCATATCAATCAGTGTCTCATTATCAAGTTTTTCGAGATTTTCTTCAACAAGTTTACCAATTTTAGAATGATTGTTATCGACAAAGGTTGTGATTTGCTGCTTAACCCAGATATCAATGGCTTTTACTTTTTCTTCATCTGTCTTAAGGCTTTCAAGTGCCTGTGATAATAAAGGAAGGAGGTAGCCCTCGTAAAAGCCCGGTAACACAATCAGGTTGGAGGCTTTTTCTTTTAGCTGGTCTATAAATTCGATGATTTTACTTTCCAGGTCCCATGAGGCGACTAACTGATCCTTAATATTGCTTAGCTCTAAGGCAAGGTTTTCATCAGTTTTGATACCCTGAAGCTTGGTATTGATATGATAAAGTAAGGTTTGCCTATTATGATTAAATGGGTCTTTGAAGCTGACTACCCCTTTTTGGATAAGTCCAATTATTATACTTCCTAACTTTTCCTCATTGACTATGTTAGTAAACGATTTTAATGCAAATTGCATAAAACCGTCTGCTTTAATATTTTCCAATGCGTCAACTGCCATTCTGCCCAGTCTTTCTTTTGTACTTTCCTTTTTTGACCAATCTTCAATTTCCTTTAGGACAAAATCAAGCGCTTTTTCATCATATTTCCGAGCTATTAGTTGATCAATGGCAAGCGGAAGATATTTACTTGTATCCATATCCTGCAGCTTTTCTTTCAATTCTCCTACTATGGTTGGTGCTAGTTTTTTACTATCAACAGAAGAAAGGAGATGCTGGATTAGCTTTATACTGCCATTTTTTACGGCCTCACCTGGTAATGCTTTCTCGGCTATATCAAATAGCTTCTCAGGAAATTGAATGCTTGATACTTTCTTCCTAATGCTTTCTTTCGTAAGCCAATCGTTTTCAAGCATGGAGATTATTGCTCCAATAATTCTTTTACGGTTCTTAGGCAATAGTGCTGTATGTGGTATGGGCAGACCTAAAGGGTGACGGAATAATGCGGTAACTGCAAACCAATCTGCAAGTCCACCAACTAAACCTGCTTCAAATCCTCCCTGAAGAATAGTTCCCCATAGGGAATCCTGAAACGGAATCGTCACTACAAACCCGACTCCCATGACAGCTAGAGAAATCGTAGCTAAGTGCTTCGATTTATTCTTTTTTCTCGACATCTTTGAATCCCTCATTTTTAACTGAAATATGTTTGTTTATTGATATTATCTCAATAACAGAAAAAAAAGCAAAAATAAACTCCTCAACACTAGTGAGAGGAGTCCTTCATTTTTCTCTTTTCAGGTTTGATGTGCGTTATGAGCCCATCCAATTCAGTGATATAAAACTGTGTAACAGGAGCAGATTTTAGATATTTTTCTTGAACTAATTGATAATAGTTAACCCTTCGATTTGGGTCAAATTGAAGCATTGGATATTCCTTACGTTCCTTAACATACAAGTCTACTGCTTTTTGGACCATGTCCATTTCAGCAGGGATAATCTTTTCATTTTCCTCGAAAAGATCATAAGTCTCTTTTGACATATAATATTTCTTAGAAGGAATGCCGCCTAGAATATGTGCCAGTTGTTTGAAGTCAATGCTGTTATCATCTTGAACAATAATCGATCGGTATACACCCTTTGGCAAATTATCAGAGAATTGTCTCACAGCCTTCCGAACTTGGTCGATAGTGACATCAATGATTGGGTAGTTTTTATCGTCGGCCTGTTCTTTTTGTGAGACATTTTTAACCTGTGAATCCTTATCATCCGGCTTCTTAAAATACTTTTGAACCATAACGTATCCAGTAAGTCCTCCAATTCCGATACCGATAAAGGTGAAAACTACGGTTAACCAAGGCTGCAAACCGTATCGGCCATCTAAAAAAGAGCCAAGTTTATAAAATCCGAAAACAGTTAAGGCAATTGTTAATCCAAAAACCATATTGAGGGAAAGGGTTTTCATTAAAAAGTTTGTAAACTCGTTCCAATGTTGATCATTGAAGTTCTTTTCATTGTCCAGGAATTTTCTAACCTCTTTCTTCATCTCTTCAGAAACCTTATTTTCCTTAAAGAAAGGCTCTAAATATTCACTTTTTGTTTTATCTTTATTTTTTAAAATACATGCTGTTTTTTCTGTGTTTCCTTTTGTGTAATGTACGTAAATATACTTTTCCTCAAAACCCAATTCAAGATTTTCGGTAACTCTTCCTAGGTATTTTGTAAACTTGTGTCTCATATTTTACGCCCCCTTACTATCTTTATGCATGAATGAACGGGAACGGAATAATTCCTCTTTCGCTTCCTTTACTATTTCTTTTGCCTGGAATTTCGCATCGGAAATAATTAATTTGGCCTCATATTCACTATGTTTCATTATTTCCCTGGCGTCTTTTCTAGCTTGATTTAGGACTTCGGCACTTAGCTCCAAATTTTTTTCTGCCTCCTGTTTATATTGTTCTGTCAGCTGGAGCTGATTTTCAATATGTTGTTTTCTGCTATCCATGACACCAACTAACTTTTTAAAAACAAGTTTCTTTAAAATAAAAACTAAAACGGTAAATATAAGTGCTTGATAGACCATGGTTCCTAGAGAGATGGGGAGCCCAAACAGAGTTATATCTCCCAAAATAATCAACTCCTAACCTTCATATTTTCTATTATGTTAAACGATGAGCTATATAAACCATAGTGAGTGTAACAAATATGTAAGCTTGAATAGTGCCAATGAAAACACAGAATGCTTGCCAAATGAGCATTGGAATAGCGGCAAGGGAAGCAACCGCAAATCCATGTGTGACTGCACCTGCTAATAATGCAAGCATTACCTCCCCAGCATATATATTACCAAATAATCTAAGACCAAGGGTTAAGGTAGTTGCAAATTGTTCCAAAATGTTGATTGCAAATAAAGCTTTAAAGGGTTTGAAAAAACTGAGTAGATAATGTTTTAAACCATGCAGGCGAATGTCGATGAAGTGTGTGTAGGCAATAATCATGATGGCTAAAGTCATGGTAACATGAGCATCAGCAGTTGGAGAGCGCCACCAAGAAACAGGATGGTCTTCACTGGTTATGATGGAAAAGGGGACACCTAAAAGATTGGCAATAAATAAATACATTAATAGAGATACTCCAGTAGATAAAACAAATAAATTGTTAGTGTGACCCATTGAATTATTCATGATATCTCTAACAAAGTCCATGATCCATTCCATAAAGTTTTGCCACTTCTTTGGGATACCTTCTGTGAGGTTTCTAGTAGCTAAATAAGCAATGAAAAAAACAAGCAGTGAAGCAATTGTGGTAGTCAATATGATGGATAAATCAAAGGTTAAATTAAATAAGACTACTTGTGGCCTAGCGTGTTCCATGATGTTCAACCCCCTTCTTATAGTAGGTTAAATTAAGCGATATTGCTTAAGAAATAGGAAATATTTACTAGGTAGCGCTTTCATTATAAGGCTAATTAATCATTATTGCAACATAGTTCACAATTTATTGCTAATTTTCAGAATTATATAGTTACCAAGGTTACAAACAAAGTTAGTGTATTGTGATTTGCCCCAATTTTATTGTTTGGAATAGTATTAATAATGGAAAAGGGCAGCCATATAATGGCTGCCCGAAATGATGATAATGGAGAATTAATTTAATTTCTAATGGTTTCCTTGAAGGAAATTTGGATTTCCTTTTCTTCTTCATTGTAGGATAAACAGGTTTCGGTGTCTTCAAAGAACCATACATCATTTCCTTCTACATAGAAGTGAATGCCATTAATCTCTTTTGTAAATCCAATATTTGATGGTGCCTCTCCTGAAAAAGCAAGGCTGAAGCCTTTGTGTTTTTCACCAAAACCACTGTACTGTGGAAACATTCTTACCGTATTAATCTCGAATTCATTTGTAAACCACTTTGCAGCTTTTTCATCAATAGAAATTAACATAAAAATTACACCAGCCTTTTCAAAATGGTACTATCCATAATAATAGTTAATCTGTGTTTGATTAAGAAATATGGTTATTTCTTATGCTATTAGATTAAGGCTTTTTGTTATATTTGCATGTGACATTTTTCACAAGGATTCCTATCATAAAGATTATTTTGAAAAAAGTTCAAAATTCCGCAATAATCATCACAAAAGGTGGATAATAAAAAAATAATAAATACATTAACCTTGGATTAGATATGCAGTCACTTTGGTATTATTGTTTTGGAATTTGTAACATATATAAAGTGTTAAAGGTGTTAAAATGGATTTATAACGAAAAGGGAGCTAGCAATCATGGAACATAAACTTGATAAATTGACAGAGAATATTTCTGATATTAAAACGCTAATTGACACTTTCAATAAAACCTTAGAAAACATTGAGCATAGACTATCTCGATTAGAGCAAATGGACAGTATTGAACACCGCGTAGAGGTTAATCAGATTGACTTGTCAGATATTAAAGAATCGCTGCAGCGAATTGAGGACGTACAGAGTACCGTAGTAAAAGAAGTAAAGAATAATTCAGGAAATGGCGAGAATATAAAGCATATTAATCGTCGGCTTGATTCACACCTAATTAAATTAGCCAAAGCAGAAGAAGAAATTATTATGTTGAAAAATAGGTAAAAAAAAATAGAAAAGATCAGATGATAATCTGATCTTCTTTAACTCTTAAAGGCAAGCTGGTAATTTATTTGAATAATGATTTAACACCTTTAAAGATTAGCACTAATGAAAAAATGATAACGGCTAATGCTCCAACGATATCAAATATTGGACCTAGGAAACTTAAAAATGATACCGGCTCAACGCTCATTAATGCAAATCCAGAAAGTATAGAAGCTAAAAATAATAAAATTAGTTCCATCGTTTTTATCACCCCTTTAATGTAAGATATGTTTTCAAGGGGGATAGTGCTTGGATTTTAAGTAGAATATTACAAAATTATTACAAAAAAACAGCCAAAATCACTTTTGGCCGTTTTGTAAGGTTCTATATACTAGGAAAGTACTTCCGTTTGAGATAATGCTATATTTTTGGCGCTGGGTTCTTCATCATGAACTTTTTTTGTAACTTCAATATACTTTATGTGATGTTCCTCCATATCAAGAATTTTAAAGCTATAAGATTCATGCTGTATGGAGTCTCCTTCTTTTGCTTCATAATTCTCGGTTAATATCCAGCCGCCGATGGTGTCAATATCTTCATCATTGATGTCGACGCCCAACAAATCATTTACTTCTGTTACTAATACCTTAGAGTCAATTATATAGTGGTTCTCCTTAATTTTACGTATCATTGGTATTTCATCTGAATCAAATTCATCACGGATTTCACCAACAATCTCCTCAAGGATATCTTCAACTGTAACTAACCCTGATGTACCGCCATATTCATCCATTAATATTGCCATATGCATTCGGTCTTTCTGCATTTTTACTAGTAAATCATGGATTGGAATGGTTTCAATCACCCTGATAATTGGACGGGTATAGTGTTCAAGTGTCTTAGTTGAAAGTGTTTCTTTACTAATTAAATCTGTCACCATTTCCTTAATGTTAACTAGCCCAATAATATGGTCCTTATCACCATCAATAATCGGATATCTCGTATATTTTTCCTCACGGATGACTTGGAGAAAAGTGTCCAATGTATCATCTTTCGATAATGAAACGATTTCCGTCCTTGGAACCATAATTTCTTTGGCGATGCGGTTATCAAATTCAAATATTTTATTTACATACTTAAACTCTGATTGGTTAATTTCGCCGCTTTTATAGCTTTCAGATAGGATAATTCGAAGCTCTTCCTCGGTATGTGCCATTTCGCTTTCTGAGACAGGCTTGAGACCAAAAATGCTTGTTACTATTCGTGCTGACCCATTTAATAACCAAATAAAGGGATACATCACTTTATAAAAGAGGATCAAAGGCCGTGACATAATCAAAGTTATCAATTCAGCTTTCTGAATAGCAAGTGTTTTAGGTGCCAGCTCTCCTACGACAACATGTAAAAACGTAATGGTCGCAAACGCAATCCCAATTGATAAGACATGGGAAACGCCTTCAGGAATTTCTAGTCCATTAAAAAGG
Source organism: Neobacillus niacini (assembly GCF_019749295.1). Classification (GTDB taxonomy): domain Bacteria; phylum Bacillota; class Bacilli; order Bacillales; family Cytobacillaceae; genus Neobacillus; species Neobacillus niacini_D. Next base: position 728,916 of record NZ_JACWFG010000001.1, on the reverse strand, counting down.
GGAGCGAGTATATGCTCAATCGTTGATTCCCCAATCCAACCTAAAGCGAGGGCAGTAATGGTAATTCCCAACTGACAAGCTGAAAGATATTCGTCTAGGTTTGAAATTACCTTTTTTGCATGAATAGCGCTCGAATTACCTTCTTCAATCAACTGATCAATTCTTGAACTGCGAATTTTAACAATAGCAAACTCTGAAGTTACAAAAAAAGCAGTTAACGCAATTAAAATGGCTATTAACACCAAGTTAAATATGTCCAAATAATTTCCCTTAGCTCGTAAAATACGAGTTAAGGAGTCACCTCCTAGTAATTTAAAAAACTCGTTACATTAAAAAAGGGATTTCATCGAGACTCATAATCTAAATTTAAAAACAATTATAGTAAATTACAACTGTACAGTCAAACGTTCTGGTTTGTAAATTAGTTGGTATAAACATTTTATGAAAAAAGTCTTGTACATATGAATCTGAAAATTGTAAATTGTTAAAATTTTAATTAAAAATAAACGTCTCCTATATAGAAGACGCTGCAATAGGTAATTTAATTGTAAATATTGTAATATCTGGGGTAGAAGAACAGTTTAGTTCACCTTTATGTTTTTCAATGATTTCATTACATACAAAGAGCCCGAGACCTGTACCCAGTTTTTTTGTTGTAAAGAAAGGCTCGAATATCGTTTTACTTAATTCTGCAGGAATCATTGGGCCGTTATTGGAAATGGATAGAACAACATTTTCATTATTTTCTATAAAGCTTTTAATCTCAATAATTGGATTGGAGCTTCTGTGATGGTTTAACACGTCAATCGCATTAAATATTATATTAATGAGTACTTGCCGCATTTCATCGGCATACCCATAAAGTGTAATCTCTTCAACTATTTCCTTTTTGATTTTTACTTTACCATCTAAAATACTCGGATATAAGAAATTTAAGACTTCATCAATCAACTTATTAAGATGAAACTGTTCTTTTTCCTTTCCAATTAGTTCTTTCTTAGATAAAAGTAAAAATTGTGAAATTCGAAAGTTAAGCTGCTCCAGCTCACTTGAAATGATTTCCAAATATTTCATATTTGGATGGTCAGCTTTAAGAAGTTGAATAAACCCCTGTATTGATGTAAGAGGATTTCTAAATTCATGAATAAAACTAGATGTCATTTGTCCGAGAAGTGTTAAACGGTCCTGATGTGTTGAATCAATAAACATCGTTTTCTCTTCGATAATTTTGTTTTTAGCCTCTGTATAATGGGTGACAGCATAATATAGAAATTTATCAAAACAGTAATTTATTTTATTAATGGATTCCTGAAGTTCATCCCACTGTAAGCCCGCTCTGCTTAGGTAACTGTATAACACACTTCTGCCAAGATTAACATTATAAACAAAGTCACCAATATTAATGTTCGCCAGCGCTCTTTCCTCAGAAATTTCAATAGCATATTTTCGGATAATCTCTAATAACTCTTCTTCACTCATGGTATGCATAGTAAGGATAACATTAAATAAAGCAATTCCATTTTCACGTATTTTTTCTTTATAGGGGTCCCCGTTAGAAATAACAATTGAACTTTCCCACTCGCGTACTAAACTTTCTTTATTCTCATCAAAAAAGACTATTAATTTCGTTTGTGTACCAGATAGCATCACAGTTTCCTCCTAAAGACATTGCCAAACTGACTAAAAAGATAATTCGTGATAATAGCTGAAAATCCCTTTAAAATAAAATGGGTAAACCTTACCAATTTTAAAACATACTGCATAATTATTTTCATTATACCACGGATGGAAGATTATCCTTGTAAAAGTCCTATAAAAATAGTATATTCGTGTATGAACATAATTAAATATTTCCACAGGGGGAGCTGCTATTAGCGGCTGAGAGTGAACGTTCGAGTTCTGACCCTATGAACCTGTTAGTTAACGCTAGCGTAGGGATGTGGTTTGCCAACTATTAAAAGCTAACAATGCAGACAATCCTAACTCGTCCTGCATTGTTTTTTTTGTTTTTATAGGCGCCATATTAATTCTTAGGAGTAATACCTGTCGAACGTTCTCCACTATACAAATAATAAGGGGGAACATGTATGGAGAAAAAACGCAGCAATACATTATTTTTAGTTGAAGTAGCTGTATTTTCAGCACTAGCTTATTTATTGGATTTCGTTTCAGGATTGTTGTCATTAAAAATATGGCCACAAGGAGGTTCTATTTCAATCGCAATGATTCCAGTCTTCCTTATGGCGTTCCGATGGGGAATTAAAGGTGGACTCTTATCTGGCTTTTTGCTAGGTTTACTTCAAGTTATCCTTGGCACTCCACAAATTCTCACCATTGTTCAAGCACTACTTGACTACGGTATTGCGTTTACTGTTATCGGTTTGGCCGGAATTTTCTCAAATCAAATTAAAAACGGTCTCGAAAATAAAAATAAAGCTAAATGGATCACTTATGTAGTTTTAGGGACATTTTTGGGAAGTGCCTTAAGATATTTAGCTGCCGTGTTATCAGGAATAGTGTTTTTTGCACACTATGCACCTGAGGGCCAGCCGATAGAAATCTATTCTTTAATTTATAATGGAACTTACATGCTTCCAAGTTTTATCCTCAGTGCCATCATTGTAATTCTTGTCATCAGTGCTGCACCGAAAAAAATGATATAAGTGGAAAATAGAAAAGTCTGTGACTTTTCTATTTTTTTTTCGAACTTTTGTCACAGAATGAGCCATCTTTCAATGGTAAAATAATGTTATAAATAAAGATAATCATTCTCAATTAACAGAAGTTAGGGTGATATAAATGTTCGGCTCATTTAGAGTAGGTGAAAAAGGAAAAATAATAAATATATCTAAAGTTGGCCGCCTTGTCCAAAGAAGGTTATTAGATCTAGGAATAACAGAAGGTTCTGAAGTATGTGTTAAATGTATCATGCCATTTGGCGGTCCCGTTATGATTGAGTCTTGTGGACAGTGTGTAGGACTCCGTCGGAAAGAAGCTCGCCTAATAGAAGTGGAGAGAGTTTAATGGAAATTGCCCTAATAGGAAACCCAAATACAGGAAAGACCTCGTTATTTAATAATCTTACAGGATCCTATGAATATGTGGGCAACTGGAGCGGTGTTACAGTTGAAAAGAAAGTAGGGGTTTTCAAGAATAATATAGGAAAATTAATTGATTTGCCAGGAATCTATTCCTTGAATCCATTATCAAAGGATGAAGGTGTCGTTACTACTTACTTCCTAGTTGAACAAGTCGATAGACTGCTAAATATTCTTGATGCTTCTCAATTAGAACGAAATTTACATTTGACTCTGCAGCTGCTCGAGTATGAGAAACCTGCCTTAATTGGTTTGAATATGATTGATGTCGCGAATAACCGCGGAATTAAAATAGACCCTGCTAAGTTATCCCAGATTTTAGGTGTACCCGTTGTTCCTGTTGTGGCAAGGAGCGGTAAAGGCTGCGACCATTTAATAGAAGTGATTTCAACAAGTTCGAATCATTCAAAGGTCAAAAAACATGTTTACTATGGAAAAGCAATCGAGGATGCTATAACAAAATTAAGTATTGAACTATTTGGAAGAACACAGCATTCACCTAGATGGCTTGCCATTCAGCTTTTCGAAGGTAATGAATATGTATTTCAATACCTTGCTGATCTTTTAGAACCAAGTAAACTAGAGTCACTCGTTTCAAATTTGGAGTCGGCAGTTAAACAAGAAAATAGTCATGTAAAATCGCTGGAAAACTATATCTATATGAAAAGAAAAGAAGTAATAGAAAAAATACTGGCAGCATCTGTTCAAAAGGTGTGCAGCATTGTACCTTTGTCTGAAAGAATTGACGCTATCGTAACCAATCGCTTTTTAGGAATGCCAATCTTTCTAATTTGTATGTATTTGATGTTTATGCTTACCTTTGATTGGCTTGGTACTCCATTATCTGATGTTTTGGATGGATTTCTTACAGGACCAGTAACCACAGGATTTGAGAAATTCCTTGGTGCTGTTCATGCTTCAGACTTTATCCATGCATTGATTATCGAAGGACTGATCGCTGGCGTCGGAGGGGTATTGGTATTTGTTCCACAGATATTTATTCTATTCTTTTTTATTTCCCTTTTAGAGGATTCTGGCTACATGGCCCGGGTTGCGCTAGTAATGGACCGGATTATGGAGTCTGTGGGGCTGAACGGAAAGGCATTTATTCCAATGATGATTGGATTTGGCTGTAATGTCCCAGGAATTATGGCTGCAAGAACGATAGAAACACCGCGCGAGAGACTAATGACCATATTATTGACACCCCTGATGTCATGTTCAGCACGCCTTCCTGTATACGCATTGTTTGTGGGAGCATTTTTTGCAGCTCATAAAGCACTAGTGGTATTAAGTCTTTATGTTCTAGGAATCGTTGTCGCACTTTTACTAGCAAAACTATTTACAAAAACATTATTAAAATCAGAAACATCGTTATTCGTGATCGAGTTGCCGCCATATCGTCTCCCGCAGATACAATCGCTCTGGAGAAGCACTTGGGATAAGGGAAAGGGTTTTGTTAGAAAAGCTGGAACCTTCATCTTCGCAGGCTCCGTTTTCATTTGGCTGTTATCGTATGCTGGACCGAATGGATTAAAAGTAGATATGGATGATAGCTTTTTGGCATTTATAGGGAATTTGTTTGCACCGTTATTAGAGCCAATTGGCTTCGGAACTTGGCAGGCTGCTGCATCATTAATAACAGGGTTCTTAGCAAAAGAAGCAATCAATTCAACCATGAATATTATTTACTTTGTTCCAGAGAATGCAAGTCTGCAAGGTTTATTAAGTGATTTTTACACACCGCTGGCTGCCTATAGTTTTATGGTGTTTATTCTATTATATATTCCTTGTTTAGCAACTGCGGCTACTATTTATAAAGAAACAGGCTCAAGGAAGTGGACTGCATTTTCAATCCTATACGCACTATTTATTGCATATGTTTTATGTTTGGTCATTTATCAGGGCGGTAAACTGTTTGGATTAGTCTAAGATAAGGATGTGTACCGTATGATAGCTAATATCATCATTGGCGCTGCGATTTTCGGTTACGCCACTTGGGCATTAGTAAAGTTTATTAACAAATCGAAAAAAGGAAAATGTGCGGCATGTGACCTTGAAAAATCCTGCTCTAGTCAAAGTAACTGCGGCACTCCAACTAAATAAAACAATAAAAACTGCTGTCTTTTAATCGATAGCAGTTTTTTCTTTTAAAAATAAGGCAACTTGTGTAAAATTACACTAGTAGGTTTTTGAAAGAAGGTCTTAGCATGAATAGGGAAGAAATCATTATGCTAGTTTCAGATAAATTGCGATTGATCCGTGCGGAAGCCGGCTATACTCAGGATAAAATGGCAGAAATTATTGGTGTATCTAAGAAAACTCTTGTACAAATCGAAAAAGGAAGGGTCCTTGCAGGCTGGTCGACGGTTGTTACGGTTTGTGCTTTATTTAGAGAAACAGAAACGGTTCAATTTTTATTTGGGAATGAACCACTCGAAGTTTTGGAGACAGTTGCCCGCGAAGGAATTGATTATCGGAAAATGAAAACGTTTGGAGGGAGAATTTGGTGGCGTGAAGTCTCGAGAAAAAATGGATTTATTCTCCAGCAAAATATTCTCAGCAAGCATTTTCGAATACTGGATGACAGAAATTATCGGGTATACAGCAGCTTTGATGAAAAACAATCCAAAATACGCTTTAAAGAATTAACCAAGAACGAATAACCAAAAGCATTCGAATATTATTTCGAGTGCATTTTTTCTCTCCTTGAAGGTTGATAGCCCGAGAACCTGCTATTTTGGGAAAGAGCGGTCACTCATAAGAGGATGAGAGCCCGTGAATAGCAAAAAGACCAAAGAGCGGTCACTCATAAGGAAGATGAGAGCCCATGAATAGCAAAAAGACCAAAGAGCGGTCACTCATAAGGAGAATGAGTGACCGTGAATAGTAAAAAGTAGAAAGAGCGGTTACTCATAATAAGTCCATTGCTTACATCCAATAACTTTATAATGTTTCTGCAGGATTCTCCGTATAGTTTTCCTAGAATCTATCACCTTACACCAATCAAAAATCATATTAGTTGTAACTCTGAGAGTTGGAAAAAGCAATTTAAACTCTTCGGTACTACGTTTAACAGCTGATTCAACCTCTTCCTCGAAACCGCAAATTTTACAAGTAAGTAACCATTTGTCACATGACAAAAAAAAAGAATTGCATTTAGCATAAGTGGTCCCTTTTTGTAGTGATTGATATTCGTATGAAGGTAATTTTGGATAGGGAGATTCAATTTTGTGGTCTGCAATTAATTTTTCAGCAAGTTTTTGCTGCATCCCATTAGGATTAGTTGGTTTTAAATTTTGTTTATCCATAAAGCTGCTAAGCTGTGGAGGGAAAATAATTGACTCATTTTGGGGAGCTTGATATAAAAAGAATTTTGGATTGATAAAAACTAGAAAAGGAACAATTCGAAATTGGAATCCATTTTTCTTGAGAAATTGTTGGAGCAAAGTTTCTACTCTCTGAATTTGGTGCAATGGATTCATGATTGGATTTTTTAAACCAGTTAAATAGAAATCGCCATCCTTGTACAGATAATTCCTTCATAATTTTTTACTTCACAGGGGATTATTGTATCTTGAATAATCAAAGAGGAATCAATTTGAAATTTTGATTGATTAATTTCAAGCATTAGATCATTTAGAATAAATATTTCATTATTGAGCTTTTCCGCTGCCATTAAATCAAATGCAACTTCCCCTTCATATCCTTTTTTTAGATATAAATACTGCTTCAGTTCGTCTTCAGTTAAAATCATTCGTGTGTTTAGAAATCCCAATAGTGTTAATAATTTTGGTTCAGTTCTAGAGTTTAAGAACATATTCCACTTCCTTTATCGAAACTATAACCTAATCATATAAGAAATTAACCGAAAATTTGTGACAAAATATCTACAAGTTTGGTTAATTTTACCTCATTTAGGGAAAAAGAAAATGATGTCCTTCATTTCTATTTTTATTTCGTAAGGAGGAACTATGAAAAAGGTAGTGAATAATTGGAAGCGATGGCATATGAACCAATTAATGGTTCTCTCGTTTTCACTTTTAGTTTTGGGATTTCTAGGAATCGTATATGCATATTCAATGGATGCGGATATTTCTTCACTAAAGAATGAACTTCCCCAGGCTACAGTTTTTTATGACTTGAACGGCGAGGTTGCAAGTAAGGTATCGGCCAATAAAAATGAAGGTATCCCCATTAGTCAGGTCCCAGACTCTATGAAAAATGCAGTTATTGCAATAGAGGACCGGAGATTTTATGAGCATCATGGTGTCGATTATATTGGTATCACAAGAGCACTGATAAGGGATATCAAAGCTCGCGGAATGGTAGAAGGCGGAAGTACCATAACCCAGCAATTAACAAAAAACACACTGCTTACCTCTCAAAAAACATTAAAGAGAAAAGTAGATGAAGTATTCCTAGCCATGCAAATTGAGCGGCAATACAGCAAACAGGAAATCCTTCAAATGTATTTAAACCAAATCTATTTTGGTGATGGTGCATGGGGAATTAAGCATGCAGCACGAAATTACTTTGCAAAAGAGGTCAAGGATCTTTCTATTAGCGAATCGGCATTACTGGCGGGATTAATAAAAGCACCATCAGCTTTAAATCCATATCATCACTTGGAAAAAGCAACACAAAGAAGAAACCTTGTATTAACACAAATGAAGAAGCAGGGATATATAACGGCACAGCAATATGAACAAGCTCTAAATGAAAAAATCAACTTAAATAATAAAGGCGGGGATCCTTTTCGAGGGAAGTATCCTCACTATGTGGATCAAGTATTTGATGAAGCGATAAAAGTATATCATTTATCGCAGGATGAATTATTAACAGGCGGGTTTCAAATTTATACAGAGCTTGACCCTGCTTTGCAGAATGCTATGGAGAGAACCTATCAAAAAGACTATTTATTTCCAAAGGGCACTGACCAAATGGTTCAAAGCGGCGGTGTATTAGTTGATCCCAAGACCGGAGGAATCCGGGCTATTGTTGGCGGCCGCGGAGAGCACACTTTTAGAGGATATAATCGTGCAACTCAACTAAAGGCACAGCCAGGTTCAGCTATTAAACCGATTGCCGTCTTTACTCCAGCACTCGAAAATGGCTGGAAAATAACCGACATGTTAAAGGATGAACCGATGAGCTTTGGTGAGTATGAGCCAAGCAATTACAACCATGAATATGCAGGGGAAGTTCCCATGTATGAAGCAGTGAAAGATTCAAAAAATGTTTCAGCAGTCTGGTTATTGAATGAGATTGGGATTGAAAAGGGCTTAGATTCGACCAAACGTTTTGGAATACCACTAGAAAAGGGTGATCGCAATCTATCTCTTGCACTTGGAGGATTAGAAGAAGGAGTATCTCCGTTAATAATGGCTGAGGCCTATTCTGCTTTCCCAAATAATGGTGTCCGGATAAAAGCTCATGTTATTAAAAAGATTGTGGATGCAGAAGGGAATACAGTTGCAGAATGGAAGGAAAAAAAGGAAAAAGTCACCACAAAAGCTGTTTCAGAACACATAAACACGATGCTGCTTGGCGTTGTTGAACATGGGTCTGGAAAAAACGCTCAAATACCTGGAAGAGAAATTGCTGGGAAAACAGGTTCAACACAAGTTCCAATTGAAGGAGTAAAAGGTGTCAAGGATCAATGGTTTGTAGGCTATACACCTCATTTAGTTGGCGCGGTCTGGGTCGGCTACGATAAAACTGATGAAAAACATTACTTGAAAACCACTAGCAGTGCAGGTGCAGCCATTGTTTTTCGGGAAATCATAAAGGAAGCATTAAGAGATACGCCTTCAACCAGCTTTGATGTTCCTCGGATTGATGGTTTGATTCAAAAAAGGCAAGAGGAAGAAAAAGAAATGAACCGAGAAACAATTGAGGAGCATTTTAATAAAGGTGCGAAAAAATGGGAAGAAAAATGGAGGAAACAAAAAGAAAAGTGGGAAAAACGATGGAAAAGAATTGGACCCAAAATAAATTATTAATGGTAAGGCACGAGGTTTTTCGTGCCGTATTTTTTTTAAAAACGACAGGACCTCAAAGTTGTAAGAATCATCCTTATGAGTGACCGAAGCTGCCCTTTTAATAAGATTTCGGGTTCTCATCACCCCTATGAGTGACCGAAGCTGCCCTTTTAATAAGATTACTGGCACTCATCAATCTTATGAGTACCGCAGCTGCCCTTTAGAATAAAATCGTGCCTTTTGTGTTAGAAATTATATTATTTAATAAAAATATTATAAAATATGAACGAAATGATTAGATTCACGTCTTATACATATACAAAAAGATAAAGGGTTCGATGGGGGAAAGAGAGGACAAGTGTGATGGATCCGTTAATAAAAAGCGCAAAAGAAGGGGATCATCTTGCATTTGCTATGTTGTTTAAAGAAAATTATCCATTCCTTGTAAAATACTTAATGAAAATTACAATGAATCCAGATATAGCAGAGGAACTAGCACAAGAAACAATGGCAAAATGCATTCAAAAAATTCACCTCTATAATGGTCAAAGCAAATTTTCCACTTGGCTGATTTCCATTGCTACTAATGCTTACATTGACCAATGTAGAAAGCAAAAGAGAGAAAACCAATGGAAGGGACAAGAAGAAGTTTATCGAAAGCTGAAATGGCATTTTGAAAGCCGGAATGAGGAATGGAACGATGCCATTGAGGCATTAGGTAAATTGCCGGTAGACGTTCGGGTTCCTATTGTACTAAAGCATTATTATGGATACTCATATGATGAAATTGGTGCATGGATGAAAATATCCTCTGGAACGGTGAAATCAAGAGTTCATAATGGAATCTTGGCAGTAAGAAGGGAGCTGAAACTAGGTGAAGAAACAGAAGGTCGTCATACTCGACAACGAACAACAAAATAAGCATGACTTGGATGCTATTCACAAGCTTCAAGAAGGGTTAAGCAAGGTTGATCAATTCCCTGTCTATACACCGGACCTGCAATGGTTTGAAAATATGGTAATAACGGAAAAGGAAAATAGCAGAAAAAAACTAAGGAAAGAATTATCCTTATTCCTTACGATTGCCTTATTCATTTTAAGTGGAATTATTGTATCTTTTTATCAAATGCCAATTGTGTTTCTCTTTATTCAGATCATTACTACAATTTTTATTGTATTCTACACAGTGACTGGGTTTCGCAGGAAGGTGAAAATTAATGAATAATGAATTATCCCCCACCGTCATAATTATCGTAGCAGCGATTCTTTTAACGCAAAGCATCTTTTTATTTTTAGATGCCAGAAAACGCAATCACAACTATTGGTTATGGGGAATCGTAGGGCTTATTCAAGCTCCAATGCCAACCCTTTTTTACCTGTTATTTGTTCGAAAGATTTTTCGAAAGAGGTAAAATTAAGCAGGATGAAAAATTCTGAAAAATAGGAATTGACATATAAATAAACTGGTGATAATCTAACAAAGGATGTAAAAAAAGGAAATGGAGGGTTACCAAATGATTGTTACACACAGAACTTTAACTGCAACTGAATACTCGAATGTAACCTGTCCAATTTTACATGCATTAGTCTGATTTTTTCTATTTGCAATAGTAATGGAGTCAACACAGGTTGCGTTCTTTTCTTGACGTAATGTGTGTTTTTTTGTCTCTATTTTTAGGTTTTGAGGCATACTGCACAAATGCGGTATGCTTTTTTGTCTTTTTTACAGGGGGGATTTTATGTTTTCGGTTCTAAAAAAATTAAGTTGGTTTTTTAAGGAATATTGGAAGCGATATGTTATTGCGATTTCTTTATTAATTTTAGTCGGAATTTTAGATGTGCTGCCGCCTAAAATAATCGGGATGGCCATAGACGATATTCATTTAGGAGAAATGAATACTGGAAAGATAACAGGCTATTTAGGCAATCTTTTGCTGATTACCGTTTTCTCTTACGGAATTACGTATGTTTGGATGTACAAATTATTTGGCGGAGCTTTTCTGGTTGAGAGGAAGCTGCGATCAAGGTTCATGGGACACTTATTAAAGATGTCGCCGACATTTTATGAGAAAAATCGAACAGGCGATTTAATGGCTAGGGCAACAAATGATTTAAAGGCGATTTCCAATACTGCTGGTTTTGGGATATTAACTTTAGTTGATTCTAGTGTCTGGATGCTGACACTTATTATAACAATGGGAGTGCTTATCAGCTGGAAACTTACCCTTGCGGCCATTCTTCCTCTGCCAATTATGGCCTATATCATGCAGGTATATGGAAATAGGATTCATAAACGATTTATGGAAGCACAAGATGCATTTGGGGAATTGAACGACCGAGTATTAGAAAGTGTTGCTGGTGTAAGGGTAATTCGTGCCTATGTCCAAGAAGAAGCAGATGGCAGACGGTTCCATCAATTAACAGAGGATGTATTCGAAAAAAATATCAAGGTGGCAAGGATTGATTCATTATTTGACCCAACTGTCAGGATCCTTGTAGGAATCAGCTATATTATTGGTCTTGGATATGGAGCGTATTTAGTCTTTAATCAGGCGATTACCTTGGGCGACCTCGTTGCTTTTAATGTTTATTTAGGAATGTTAATTTGGCCGATGTTTGCAATAGGTGAGTTAATTAATATCATGCAAAGAGGAAATGCTTCCTTGGACAGGGTAAATGAAACACTATCCTTTCAGGAAACAGTAGAGCAGCCATCAAAGCCCGTTAAGGTCGAGACTGCAGATAGAATTGATTTTAAGCAAGTGGGATTTCGGTATCCGTCTTCTAAAGAAGATAATTTAATAAATATATCTGTTCAATTACTCCAAGGTCAGACACTTGGGATTGTCGGAAAGACAGGAAGTGGTAAGACCACTCTCATTAAACAGTTGCTGAGACAATACCCTTTAGGCATTGGTGAACTATCCATCTCGGGTGTTCCTCTTAACGAGCAAACCGTCAATCAGATTCGGAAGTGGATTGGATATGTTCCACAAGACCATGTTCTTTTTTCGAAAAGTGTTAAAGAGAATATCTTATTTGGAAATAAGGATGCAAGTGACGAAGAGCTGGAAAAGGCCATTGAGTTAGCTGCTTTCCGGAAAGACTTAGAAATGCTCCCTGAAGGTTTGGAAACACTGGTCGGTGAAAAAGGTGTAGCCCTTTCAGGCGGCCAGAAACAAAGAATTTCTATTGCCAGGGCGCTTATTAAAAATCCAGAGATTCTGATACTTGATGATTCTTTGTCGGCTGTTGATGCCAAAACTGAAAAAAGTATTATTGACAATATCCGTGATATAAGGAAGGACAAAACCACGATTATCACTACCCACCGCATGTCAGCTGTTCAGCATGCAGACCATATTATCGTTCTTGATGAGGGCCGAGTAATCGAAGAAGGAACACATGAGCAGCTGATTTCACTTGATGGCTGGTATAAGGAACAATATTTACGACAACAGGTGGAGAATAACTTTGAAGAGGGGGTGACAGCATGAGTACAGGATGGCGATTAACTCAGTATGCGTTAAAGTATAAAAAAATCATCTTTGCTGCATTATTTATGCTGACCATTTCCGTTGTTGCAGATTTAGCAGGTCCATTCATCGCAAAAAATATTATCGATCAGCATATTTTAGGTATTGAATCGGTTTGGAATGAAACCAAAGAGGGAAAAAACACCGCAGCGTATCAAGGGAAGTTTTATAAAAAAGAAAAGAATTTCGCCAACGACGAGGTAAAGGGCAATAAAATAAGAATTTTACAGGTTGGTGCAAGATTTGTCATCGTTGAAGGGGAGCTTGAATTCGATGGTAAAAGAACCTTTAAAGAAGGTGTGCTGACACTTCAAAAGGGTACCCAGAAGGCAGAATATGAGGCACAGGTCTTGACGACAAAAGAGTTAATGGCGTTTTACCAGCTGGAGATTCCAGGGATTATTACGCTGCTGGTCATTTATTTTTGTTTATTGGTTATTTCTTCAATTTTTCAATATGGCCAGCGGTTTTTATTGCAAAAGTCAGCCAATCGAATCATTCAAAAGATGCGTGAAGATGTGTACGGACAAATCCAGCGTTTGCCTATTCAATACTTTGATAACCTGCCCGCTGGAAAAGTGGTAGCAAGAATCACCAATGATACAGAGGCGATACGTGAGCTTTATGTAACGGTATTGGCACAATTTTTTACGAGTGCAATTTATATTACGGGAATCTATGCAGCACTGTTTATTTTAGACGTGGAGCTGGCTGCAATCTGTTTAGTATTATTACCAATCCTTTATGCATGGATGAAAGTTTACCGGCTTTTTGCCTCTAAATATAATCATGTAATACGTTCACGAATTAGTGATATTAATGCGACAATAAATGAATCAATTGGCGGTATGAGTATCATTCAAGCGTTTCACAGGGAAAAGGATACTGAAAAGGAATTTGAAAAGCTTAATACCGAACATTTTACCTTTCAAAATAAGCTGTTAAGCTTGAACGCTTTAACCTCTCATAACTTAGTTGGGGTGCTTAGAAACCTCGTATTCGTTGCCTTCATCTGGTACTTTGGAGGGCAGGCGGTAAATCCGGCTTCCGTAATATCCTTAGGCGTGCTCTATGCTTTTGTCGATTACATTAACCGTCTTTTTCAGCCTGTACAGGGGATTGTTAATCAGTTAGCGAATTTGGAAACTGCTTTGGTTGCCGGGGAACGAGTGTTTAAGCTGATGGATGAACAAGGTGAAAATGTCAGTACTGAACGAATGAAGCGTTTTTCTGGGAATGTCACTTTTGATCAAGTCTCTTTTGGGTATAAAGAAAATGAGTATGTACTGAAGGATATTGACTTTGAGGCGAAGCAGGGGCAGACTGTTGCACTTGTAGGACACACTGGTTCTGGAAAAAGTTCGATTATGAATTTACTATTCCGTTTTTATGATTGTCAAAAGGGCAAAATTCTAATTGATGGTAAGGACATTATCAATATTCCACGGCAAACCATTCGGAATCATATGGGTATTGTGCTGCAGGATCCATATTTGTTTACCGGTACGATTGCCTCTAATGTAAGTTTAGGTGATCCAGAAATCACGAGGGAAATGGTAGAAAAGGCTTTAAAGGATGTTGGGGCTGAAAAAGTCTTTAAGAACTTAGAAAATGGATATGATGAACCTGTTATTGAAAAAGGAAGTACGCTTTCAAGCGGACAGCGTCAGTTAATCTCTTTTGCTAGAGCCCTTGCTTTTAACCCGGCAATTTTAATTTTAGATGAAGCAACATCAAGTATCGATACTGAAACAGAAGCAGTTATTCAAGAGGCAATGGATGTTTTGAAGAAAGGCAGAACAACGTTTATCATTGCACATAGACTGTCAACGATTCGCAATGCTGACCAAATTCTTGTGCTTGACCGTGGAAGGATTGTTGAACGTGGTTCGCATGAAGAATTGATGGTTCTAAAGGGAAAATACTATCAAATGTATGAACTCCAAAAAGGGCGAACGGAGCTTGCAGGATGATGTTCACTAAAATTTCACAATGTGATTGGTGAACTGTTAATTTTATCACATATAAAAACCGCTAATTATGATAATTTAAATATGTTTAAGCTCTAACATAATAAGGGGTGGATATAATTGACAGATTATTCTATTGTTAATGTAATTGGAAGTTTATTAATTCTTTCGTATTTTATTGGCTATATGATTGTTAAGCATTAAAGTGCAGACATTTGTCTGCATTTTTTTTTGTAAAAAAGGAATAAGAATATGAATAACGATACAAAAATGAAATAGAGAGGTGGTAAGCTATGGAAAAGTTTAGATTGGAAAAAGATACTCTCGGTGAGGTTCGGGTCCCCGTTGATAAATATTGGGGTGCACAAACACAAAGGAGTCGTGAAAACTTTCAAATTGGCAGCGAAAAAATGCCGCTAGAGGTGGTTTATGCTTTAACCCAAATAAAAAAAGCAGCTGCAAAAGTTAACCATCAACTAGGTAAATTAGTGGATACAAAAATGAATGCGATTATTACTGTTTGTGATCAAATTCTTAATGGAGCATATGATCAGCATTTTCCACTTGCTGTTTGGCAAACTGGAAGCGGCACTCAGACCAATATGAATGTTAATGAGGTAATTGCTAATCGAGCGAATGAATTATTAAGCAGGCAGGGCAGTATAGTTAGGGTTCATCCAAATGACGATGTGAATATGTCACAAAGCTCTAACGATACTTTTCCTACGGCCATGCATATTGCTGCGTACATAAAAATTACTGAGAATTTAATCCCTGCTATTAATGAATTAAAAAGCACCCTGTTTAATAAGGAAAAAGCTTTTATGAAAGTGGTGAAAATCGGCAGAACCCATCTACAGGACGCTACACCATTGACCCTTGGTCAAGAAATAAGCGGATGGAGGGGAATGCTTGAAAAGAATGAACATATGGTTTTAGATTCAAGTAAATATGTACTCGACCTGGCAATTGGCGGCACTGCAGTTGGAACTGGTATAAACGCTGATCCTCAATTTGGAGATAAAGTAGCAGAGCAGATTTCATTATTCACAGGTTATCCATTTAAAGCTTCTCCAAACAAATTTCATGCCTTAACCAGTCACGATGAAATCGTATTTTTACATGGTGCTCTAAAAGGGCTGGCAGCAGATTTAATGAAAATAGTCAATGATGTCAGATGGCTGGCCAGTGGACCAAGAAGTGGTATTGGTGAGTTGATTATTCCGGCCAATGAGCCGGGGAGTTCCATTATGCCTGGTAAAGTAAACCCAACTCAAAGTGAAGCATTAACAATGGTTTCATGCCAAATTTTTGGGAATGATGCCACAATTGGATTTGCGGCAAGCCAAGGGAACTTCGAATTAAATGTTTTTAAGCCAGTGATTATATATAATTTAATTCAATCGATCTCACTTTTAACAGATAGCATTCGTTCCTTTAATGAAAAATGTGCTATGGGAATAGAAGCAAACAAAGAAGTGATTAATAAGCATGTGGAACGCTCTTTAATGCTAGTCACTGCACTAAACCCTTATATAGGTTATGAAAAAGCAGCTGAAATCGCCAAGCTTGCTTTTAAAGATAATAGTACATTGAAAGAAGCAGCCGTTAAAACAGGCTATGTTACGCCGGAGCAATTTGATGAGTGGATTAAGCCTGATAAAATGGTGTAGAAATAGTGCTAAGTTAAATGAAAGCCCCCTCCGATGAAGGAGGGGGCTTAAGCCATAATATTTATTTTTTCTGTGGTTGCTTAAAGATTAGCGTTGGAATCCGCCAAGTTGTTGCTCTGCCATTGCTACTAGACGCTTAGTGATTTCTCCTCCGACAGAACCGTTGGCACGAGAAGTAGTATCTGCACCAAGATTTACACCAAATTCTGTAGCAATTTCATACTTCATTTGTTGAAGTGCTTGCTCCACTCCAGGTACTAAAAGTTGATTAGAGTTGTTGTTACTAGCCATAGTTGAATAACACTCCTCTTAATAATTTTGGGGTCAGTATGGAATTGAACCATTATGGTTAAGCTAACCATTGCCACCTTGGCCTAACCCATCTTATAAATTTATTAGATATTGGAGCTGCTTTCTAATTTCCTTTTGTGGCTGGGTTAGCCGGACTTGCACCGGCCTAAGGCCCTTTAGAAAAGAGATGTCTTTTCCACTTGGTAACCCATCGATTAAATGTTGTTGCTTGCTTTGTAATATTTATTATGATTAAAAATGGACAACTTATTCGATTATTTTAACTGGTAATTTATTCCGGTACATAGTGCTGTAATAGTAACGCAAACTAAATATATACAAAAACTTAAAGGGTGAATGTAAATGTCAATATGCCCAATATGCAACGGTTTACGTGAAATCAATTTACTATGTACACATTGCGGGGGACAAATGTTAGACAGCGGAAGGTTAATGGATTACTATGATGATTATAGTCCGTACATGGAAATCGATTTAATGAAGATGGAAGATGGATATCCAGACAGTAACTCTGGAGGAAAATGCCCGCATCTTTATCAATGTCCATCCTGTCAAAAGGATCAAGTAATCTTTATAAAAGAGTAGATATACATATGTAAAAAAGGTCCCGCTAAAAAAACGGGACCTTTTTGTATCATCTATTCATTCGCTACGCGAATACGAGACTCAGTTTCAATGTCAAAGAAATGACCCTTATTTAAATCAAATGCTAAGTCTAATGTATCGCCTGGGTGAATGTCAGCTCTTGAATCAAGGCGGGCCACGAAGTCCTGACCATCGATACTAGAGTAAACCATTAATTCAGCACCAGTTAACTCAGCAACATCAACATTTGTTGTGATCTTTGTGCCGGCAGATGCTTCGATAAATACAGGCTCATCATGGATGTCTTCAGGACGAACACCCAAGATAATTGGTTTTCCAACATATCCTTGCTCACGAAGAACTTTCATCTTACCTTCAGGAACAGCGATAGAAGTATTACCGACTACAAATTTGCCCTCTTCTAATTTACCATTAAAGAAGTTCATTGCTGGTGAACCGATGAAACCGCCAACAAATACGTTTTCAGGCTTTTCGTATACTTCTTTAGGTGTTCCCACTTGTTGAATAAGACCGTCCTTCATAACTACCAGCCTTGAAGCCATTGTCATCGCTTCTGTTTGGTCATGCGTTACATAAATAGTTGTTGTGTTTAAACGACGGTGAAGCTTAGCAATTTCAGCACGCATAGCTACACGAAGTTTTGCATCCAGGTTAGATAAAGGTTCGTCCATTAAGAATACCTTTGCATCACGGACAATCGCACGTCCTAATGCAACACGCTGACGCTGACCACCAGATAAAGCTTTTGGCTTTCTCTTTAGGTAGGCTTCTAATCCTAGAATTTTTGCTGCTTCATTTACACGACGCTCAATTTCTTCTTTTGGAAACTTACGAAGTTTTAATCCGAAAGCCATGTTATCATATACAGTCATATGCGGATATAGTGCGTAGTTTTGGAAAACCATCGCAATATCACGATCTTTAGGAGCTACATCATTCACTCGTTTGCCGTCGATGTAGAAGTCACCTTTTGAAATTTCCTCAAGTCCAGCGACCATACGCAGTGTTGTAGATTTACCACATCCAGATGGACCAACAAAAACGATAAACTCCTTATCCTGGATATGTAAATTAAAGTCTGTAACAGCGGTTACTTTATTATCGTAAATTTTATAAATATGATCTAATTTTAATTCTGCCATTTTGAAAAACCTCCCTGTTTTGATTAACTTAAGTGTACATGAAAAGGTTTACAAAAAGTATGGACATACTGCACAAAGTTCCCAAATTGAATTTTGTGCATTGTGTCCTATTTGTCTTGTTCAAAGAGCAGGCAGGCTAAAAAGACGGTAAAAGCTCCGTAAAAGTCCTTCAACTGAACTCCTGTTTTTTCGATAAATTTATCGATTCGATATTGAAGAGTATTCCGATGAATATACAGCTTTTTAGCAGTTAAACTAGCATTTAAGTTGTTTTCTAAAAAAACTTTAATGGTTGTAAATAATTCGGGATCCTCTGTAAAAACGGTTGAAAGTTCCAGTTTAACCTTATCCTTGATAGATTCAGGCAGACTAAATGCTACATACGATGGGAAAATTTTTTCAAAGGTTATAATATTCGAGCTGGTGTGATTATTCTTGGCAAAATCAAAATACTCCTTTTCTTGTTGAAAATGGTTGCGTAAATGATTTGAGAA
The DNA here is from genome assembly GCF_019749295.1 of Neobacillus niacini. Lineage (GTDB taxonomy): Bacteria > Bacillota > Bacilli > Bacillales > Cytobacillaceae > Neobacillus > Neobacillus niacini_D. Next base: position 710,101 of record NZ_JACWFG010000001.1, on the reverse strand, counting down.
GGGGTAAAGCTTGCCGATATAAAAGGAAACCTTCACATATAAGTCACTCTCTAACGTATCTGCTATAGATGTTAACTCTTCTTCTGTAAGAGATAGCTGTCTGCTTTCTTCGATAACAATGCCATTGTGGATATTTTCCCAAAAGATTTGAACTTCATCTGGAAAAAATCCTTTTATTGCTGATTCAATTTCTTCTTGATCAACCCCGTGACCTTTAATATGAAACTGAATGAAACGAAAATTACTTTCAAGGTTTAGTGAAGGGATGGAACCGTTAGATAGTAAAAACTCATACCATTTTTTTGATAGTGTGGTTAACGGCTTAGATGGGAGTTTTACCTGTTCATAAACCACTTGCAAAAGATTTAGCTCTTTTTCTGATAAACTTTTTTTGGGAATCGAAAGCCAGTTGTTCTCAGACTCATCAAAAAATAGATAAAATTGGTCAGATGTATGGTTTGGCTGTTCAGAATATAGTACTGAATTTTCATATAAGGACATAATTTTTTTTAGCAAGGTCAACTACTCCATTTTGAAATTTAGAAAATGATGTCCTAATTATAACATCTTTTTAAATTTTGGCTGTGTTATATTGGCCTGTTGATTTCCACTACAGGCACTTCGCTTTCCGCAGGCGTTGCGGTGAGCCTGTCTAGCTACAGCGCCTAGCCCCTCGAGTCACTTCGGTCCTGACGATGAAGTCAAAGAGCGACTTCAGCGCCAGGCCCTCCAGCGCTTGTCGGGGCTAGACAAGGCGCTTCCGCTTTTCCTTCTCCTCGGCGCTAGCGCCTGTGGGGTCTCACCCGCTCCGTACTCCTGCAGGAGTCTTCGTGCCTTTTGCTCCAATCAACAGGGTGCAAAATCAACAATTATCTTTAACACAGCCTAAATTTTAAATAAAAAAAGGCTGACACGTGATTTATTCACTGTGTTAGCCTTTTTATTTTAGTCATTTATTTGAGTAGGAGGTTCTTCTTCACTTAGATCACGAGCTTCTTCAATATTGGTTGTGTCATGTCGGGAGTGAACAGATCCACCTGATAATCCTTCGTTAATGATTCGGTCAATATCTAAAAAGACTTTATCTTTCCCTTCATACTGCAAATCTTTTTTTCCCTTATTCATGGTAATCAGCCCTTTTCTATTTTACCTATAGTTTGTGAAAAGGGCATTATTTCATTCAATGATGTTATTCATAAACATGGAATAGCATTAGCTCATGGATTTGGCTGGTTAAAGAATCAATTTCATCCTGTTCGGGTGTATTTGCTGTCCATTCAATTTTTCCAGTTTGGTGATAGATCCCTGCATATCTTTGTTTTTTATAATAAAAGCTGAAGTTCCACCCAGGAATATTTTTATTTTCAAATAATGGCTTATACTGAAAGTGTGTCAGCATTCCTACATCTCCCTTGTAAGCTATTGGTTACCTCTAGCTTACGAGAAAACCAGCCTATATTCCAGCATAATTTTCAAATGTCAGGATAACCTGTAAGCTGCAGGAATAAATTGCAGAGATGATCAATTTTTCTCTCTTCGATTTCATTCTCATCAAAACTCATTGGTTTTGAGTTCACCTCATAAATGTAGTAGTGACCAGATTGACTGATACCAGCATCGATTGAAAACTCCCCGAAAAATCCAAACTGTTCAGATAGTGCTTCTCCAATTTGCTTTACTATAGTATGAATAAAAAGATCGTGTTCCTCCGTTTGTAACAATTCATAAGGCAAAAGTCTGCCCCCTGTAGGAACATGAGTGGTAATATCCTGTTTTTGGGATTGCCTGATCCCGACTCCTGTAACGATATATTGGTTATTTTCGGCATGGGCAAGAATTCGAAAATCAAACCTTTTTCCTTCATAAAGAAGTGACTTTATTTCTTCTTGAGCTAAATAGTTTTTCTTCATAAGTAAGTCTTCCCACTCTTGCCAAAAATGGTCAAAGGTTAGAAACTCTTCGCATTTATTTAATCCTTTTAAATGAATCCTTTTTTGGGAATCCACATTTAATATAAAAATCCCATTTCCTCTCGCTGACTGAGCTGGTTTTAAATAAACTGATTGATATTGGGATAAAAAAATCATTAGTTTTTGCTTTTGTATTGCTGATATCGTAGCTGGTAGATAAGAGTGTAGAGCAGGGTGGTTTTTTAGGAGGCGGTAAAGTTCGAATTTATCAATAAAACCCGGGTTGAAAAAGGGAATATTTTGTTCCTTTAAACGAGAGAAGAACCCGCTATGTGTTATTTCCTCCTCCGATTTCCGAAAGGGAATACGGTTGTAAACAAGGTCTGGGTACGGGGAATTTATCCGTTCCCATTCATCCTTTTCTGGAATATATGTGAAACCATCAATTGAATCAGCATGAACACCGTCTAATGTAAAGATAAAGCTTATTCCATTAAGTGAAATAAGCTTTTTTTGGAGTTCAATAAAAAGCGGTCCATTTCCAGCGATGGTGCCATCCTTTTTTTTTGCAGTCAAAATACCAATGACAGGAACCATTCTTTTGCTCCAAGGATTGATTACTGCCATTTAAGGACTTCCTCAGGGTGCAAAATGGTTTGTTCTGTTAAAAAAACCGCAAATGCAAGAGAGAGCTTACACGTGAGTTTATCAAAATCCTTTAGTTCCGGGTGACTAAAAATCGATCTCCCTGGTTTCGAATTTGCTTCAAATAACCAAACGCCGCCATTCCTATCAATACCTAAATCAAAACCAATCTCGGCAATAATCCCTTCCATATTATTTTCAATACTCTTACTCAACTGAAGGGCAGCATTTACAAGCCTTTCGGTATAATATTGGCATTCTTCCGGCTGAAAAATTTCTGCTAATGTTTTGACATCGCCCCCGCTTCGGGCATGGGTAGTAACGCTGCCTCGACCAGCTATTTTTGCTGCCATTGCCGTGACATGCCATTTCCCGGATTCATCTTTATTACTATGAACACGAAAATCAATAGGCCGCTGCTCTTGTCGCAGCAGGTGAATACCTTGTTGAACAATCATTCTATCTAGATTACGTTTGGCAAAGACGGTTTGGAACAATCCTTCTATGGATGAAAACTTTCTAAGACGATTCGTTCCATTAGTATCTTGATAGCGACAATAATATTCATTTTGCATTTTATCGTAGAGAATTTGATGGACACCTAAACCGAGGCTGCCGTTTATTGGCTTAAGATAGATATGACCATATTTGGCCAGCATGTCTTCAATTGATGAAAATGAAGTGAATGAATGTGTCTCTGGCAGATAGACAGCGACTGATTCGTCCTGCTGTAACCTTTCATAAATATCCAGTTTACTGAAAAAACCTGGATTATACCAAGGAATTAGATAATCCTTTTGCAGCTTTTCCTTTACACTAACTAATTTTGGATTTCTTTCACTTTTTCGGTTTGGAAGTCGATCATAAACTACATGTGGAAATGGAACTTCTATGCTCTGCCAATTGTTGTCATGATAAAAATATCCATTAATTGTACCCTTTTCCCAATGAATATGTTGTTCCCCAAAAACAAATGGAATGGCACCAACATTGGTTCTTACCGATAATAGTTTAGAAAAAAAATTCGTTCTATCACCTAGCGGACGATGTGGGAATGGTGTGAATCCTGCTGTGAATATTCCAACAAGCGGTCCAATGTTTAGAACTTGATTTTCGATAAAGACATGTAATCTTACTGCAAAATCAGGGAAATGTAAGAGCTTTTGCAGTTCTTTGCTTATTACAATGCATCCATTTTTCTTAGGATTTTGCCTGAACTCCACTTCGATAACTTTTGAGCCAAAGGCGATTTTTTTTAATTCCTTCTCCATTAAGAGCTCTTGAGGGCAGTAAACAACGAAAGTGCTATTTCCAGTTATTTCAATGGTATAGCGTTTTCTCATAGTAGCTCTTCCTTTCTTTCCTATCATTAGTAGTAAGGTATTTACCATATAGGAGTGGAGCAAGGGATAAGGTATCTTTTAAATCTGGCTGTGTGTTCATTATTACCTTTCTCCCTGGCTTTGAATTTACATCGAGAATCCAAAGTGCACCATTCTTTGCCATTCCAATATCAATGCCAATTTCAAATAAAGGCAGGATTTCCCTTTCAAGGACAGAAGGGAGTTTTTTTGTTATAAAGTTTAATTCAGTTGCAATGTACTCTTTATTGGCTGCTGCAGATAAAGTAGATAACCAGGAAGCGAAGTCTTTGACAGAGCCCCCTGCACTTAGGTTTGAAAGAATACCGCCAGTATTTCCTATGCGTATTCCCTTTCCACGCTCAACCCAAAGTCCTTGCTCATCTTTTTGCAGCAGGATTCTAATATCAAAGGGCTGTGAAGAACTATTTGATAGCTCTAGATAAGGCTGAAGCAAGTATGGTCTAAAATTAATTAACGGTTGCAGCCATTGAAAGAACTTCGTTTCATTAGGAAAAATCCTCGAGATGATTTTCTTATTTTTTTCTGTTTTAACATGAATGGTTTTATCATTTCGCTTTAGATAATAGATTCCGTAACCCTGAGATCCATTAATTGGCTTGATGATAATTTTCTTTTGACTGTTTAGGGCATTTGCAACCTGTAAGCAATCCTTAATAGCCTGTGAGTGTGGTAAATAAGGAGCTAAGACAGAATTAGATAATGTTTCATATAACTCTAGCTTATTGGGTAAACCAAAGCCTAAAAAAGTAATATCCTCTCTGCTCTTTAACCATGAAACGATGGGGATACATTTCTTTGAATGTTCATCGTCTCCGTAAAAACAACGATCATAGATGAGTGAAGGGAGAGGAAACTCATCTTCCACCCAACATTGTTGATTTGCATCAAACCGCCTGCCCTGGATTTGTGTGGTGAGAGGGTTAATATTAGATGGCAGGAAGTGAAAACATTCCATGCCGCAAGACTGGCCCCTTGCGGCGATTTCATGTATATATCCTGCTTCACTTTCTAAGTTTAAGGTCATTATCCCAAAGGTAATCATCTATGAATCCTCCATTTCTGAGCTTGTATCGAATGCAAGCTTTGTACAAAACTTGATAATGGCTTTGGCTGAAGGCCTTATTTTCATTTGACCATCTTCAAAGTTTTTCGAGGGTTTTGAATTGACTTCTATAAGCCATGGTTTACCTTCCTGATCTATCCCAATATCGATTCCAAGTTCTCCGGTTATTCCAGAAGATTTCCTATCAATAATCACTGCTGTTTCAATGGCTAATTCTTTCATTTGTGTGATAAGCCACTTTGCGTCGCTTATACTCATGTTTTCTTTCAATGCATTTAGTGGAGTCATTATTTCTCCGCCCCGGGCAATATTGGAAACAAACTCATCTTCCGCCGAAATTCGAGCTACCGCCGAGGTAGCCTTCCAGTTGTTTTGTTGACTTTTATGACACAGAATCCTATAGTCCATCCCTCTAGACTGATAGGTTAGGAGGGGAATCCCTTGTTGGATAATGTAGATTCTATTGTTCAACAGCGGTTTAAGATGCTGGTAGATTTCATCAATGGAAAGTATCACATGCTTTTTCTCTGTTTGCGATTTAATGGAAGATTCCAATGTAAAATAATCATTTTTCTTTTGGAGTTTGAAAATGTTTCTTCCCTGACTTCCATGTACAGGTTTAATAAAAACAGTTTCATAGCTTTTTGCAAATGTGGTTAAATGCTCTTTTGAGAAGAGTTTTGTATCAGGTACATAAGAGAGCAGATGATTTTCATGGATTAAGTGCTCATGAACCTCCCATTTGGAAAGAAAGCGGTCGTTAAAAATAGGAATATTTAACTCAGCAAGTCTATGTCGAAATAAATGATATTCTTTACCAAATTCGATTTTTCGAGAATGGATACGGTTATAAATAACATTTGGAAGAGGGAGCTGTGCAGCCTTCCATTTTCCACCTTCAAAGTAATATCCTTGATCAGAAAACTCTGGATAAGAAAATACATATAAGAAGCCTCCATTTTCCGAAAGACCATGATGGAGTTCTTCACAAAAAGTGTGGATTGAACGAAAATGGGGTTCTTCATTTCCTTTATTTTTAAAGTCTGTTACCAGACCTATAACGGGACCCAATAAAAGTGATTGTGTATTTTCCTGATAAATCACATGAAATTTGTACCTTTGAATCGGTAATTGAAAAAGTTGAAATAGATTTTCGGGGAAATGAATCTCATCAGGATTCATTTCAACACTTCTTATCTTTACTGTCACCATTTTCTTTCCTATAGAAATCGAGATTTCTTTTGTATCGAGCAGCAGCTGTTGATAAAGTTGTTCGGACATTTCAACAAAATTAGCTGATTTCATAGGAATAATCGTGATAGGGGGCATAGTCACTCCTCATTTATAGGCAAATATGTGTTTCCATAATAGGCATTCTTTGATATGGTATCGTATGATACCGCCCAGTAGTTGGTGATACATAATTGCACCCTTAGTTGAACATCCTCGCGTTTATAAACATAGTTTGTTATAGTTATAAAGATTATGTTTTCTTAAAAGGAGTGGAATCAATGTCCGTTAATGTATACGATGCAGCAAATGCATTAGAAAAAGCAATTCGACAAAGTGATGAATATAAACACTTACAGCAAATTTATCAAGAGGTAAATGCTGATCCAGCTGCAAAAAAAATGTTTGATAACTTCCGTCAAATTCAAATGAATTTACAACAAAAACAAATGATGGGACAGGAAATATCTGAGCAAGAGGTTCAACAGGCTCAAGCAACTGTAGCTCTTGTACAACAAAATGAAAAAATTGCTAAACTTATGCAGGCTGAACAGCGGATGAGTATGATTATTGGTGAGTTAAACCAATTGATTATGAAACCACTAGAAGAACTTTACGGTAATTTATAATAGAATCACCAAAAACTTTCGGTCTTCCGGAAGTTTTTTGTTTTATACTGCACTTGTTCTATCTTTGGGTGAAATATCATAAAAGTGATATAAGGGTATCTTCACCAAGAACAGGGGGCAGCGTAATGATTTATCGTTTGCTTGCATTAAATATTGATGGAACTCTATTGCAGAGTAACGGTAAAATTCATAAGTCAACAAAGGAAGCGATTGAGTATGTACAGCAAAAGGGAATTTATGTAACGCTCATGACATCTAGAAGCTTTCCCTCAGCCAAGAAGGTGGCAAGGGCGTTAAAAATAAAAAACCCGCTGATTACTCATCAAGGGGCTTATATTGCTAACATCCAAGATAAACAGAATTTTGTTCAAAGAATTAGTGAAAATATCACGTATGATACAGTCCGTTTTCTGGAGGGCATGCCTTGTCAAATTAGACTTGTACATGAACAATTTTCGTTAGCTAATAGGTTGAAGTTGAACAATAATTTGTTAGCGAAAACCGTCTTTACCTCAGGAGATCCTGTTTTTTATTCGCAGCAATTTGTTTCAACACTAAGTGAATACTTACATGATCAACCGGTTACCCCGCCAAAGATTGAGGTTTATTTTGAGGAGGAAAGTGATCTTCAAGATGCACAACAGGCTATCGAAAAGATGTTTACAGAAATTGAGAGTATTCAACTTGACCGGCTGCGATTAGATATTGTCCCTGCGGGTGTCTCAAAGTTAAAGGGCCTATCCTTTCTAGGAAGTCAACTTGGGATCCAATTAAAGGAAATGGTCGTAATTGGAGATGGATTAGATGATATCCCTGCTATTGAGCAAGCAGGATTAGGTGTAGCCATGTGGAACGCGGATTTTGAGGTGAAAAGAGCAGCTGACTGGGTAACTAGATCGAAAAATGAGCACGGTGTGGGATATATGGTTAAAGAACACTTCAGAAAACAACAGCCAATTGAGTTTCTAAGGAAGATGAATATCATCAAAAAGTAATTTAGCGGACATCATCGTATACATACGGTGATGTCTTTTGATATTGGTGAAAGCCCGAGCCATCTATAAATTAGAAGAACAGTCACTCATAAGGGCAGGTACTCCCTGGAGTGAATAATTTCCATTATATTGACCTTATAATATTGATTCTGTAAACTTAAAGGAGTTTTATAATAATGTCTAGCTGGAGAGCCAGTGCGCTTTTCACTTTTCTATAAAAAAGGTGATTTAATTGAAAATTAGTATTTTAGGTTTAGACGATGAACGCTTTAACCGAATGTTGCAGCTCATCGGAAATTTATTTTTTGAAGAAACAGAGATTGTGAAAGTTCAAGATGAAGCTTCTGATTTAATCATAAATTTTGCTTTAGTCGAAAATGACTTGATTAATGTTTCCGCTGTTTTAAAGGATACAGATGGCAATTCCTATACAGAGAGTTACGAAAAAGAACTCCAGCCTTCACAAACAGACAAGGAACAATTCAAGCAAATTAAAAACGCAGTTGCTCACGTTTATTTAGTCCTTTTACAGAAATGGACTGGAATCACCCAAAAGTGGGGCATCTTAACGGGCGTTAGACCTACCAAGCTGTTGCATCGGAAAGTCCAAGAGGGTGTGCCTCAACATATTGCTCACCAGCAATTAAAAGATGATTATCTCATAACCGACGAAAAGATAAATCTAATGCAGCACATAGTCGATAGGCAGCTTGCGATTGTACCAGACCTCTATTCACTGCAAAAAGAAGTAAGTATTTATATTGGAATTCCTTTTTGTCCGACAAAATGCGCTTACTGTACGTTCCCGGCATATGCCATTAACGGCCGGCAAGGATCAGTTGATTCGTTCCTAGGCGGGCTGCATTATGAAATAAAGAAAATTGGGGAGTGGCTGAAGGAAAAGGGGGTACGGATTACAACTGTTTACTATGGCGGCGGTACACCAACCAGTATTACGGCTGAAGAGATGGATATGCTTTACGAAGAGATGTATACTTCTTTCCCAGAAGTTGAAAAAATACGTGAAATCACAGTCGAAGCAGGTCGTCCCGATACGATTACCCCTGAAAAGTTAGAAGTATTAAAGAAATGGAAAATTGATCGGATTAGTATTAATCCCCAATCTTATACGCAAGAAACATTAAAAGCCATTGGGCGTCATCATACGGTTACAGAAACCATAGATAAATATCATTTAGCCAGAGATATGGGTATGAATAATATTAATATGGATCTTATCATCGGCCTGCCAGGTGAGGGGATAAAAGAATTTACACATTCACTTGCTGAAACTGAAAAACTAATGCCGGAATCCTTAACCGTTCATACGCTATCCTTTAAGCGTGCTTCTGAAATGACGAAAAACAAGGACAAATACAAAGTGGCTGACCGTGAAGAAGTAGAACAAATGATGAATCTAGCAACAGAGTGGACAGACAGTCACGGGTATGTTCCCTATTATCTCTACCGTCAAAAAAACATTCTTGGTAATCTCGAAAATGTCGGTTATGCTTTTCCTAATCAAGAAAGTATCTATAACATCATGATTATGGAGGAGCAGCAGACGATTATCGGGCTTGGCTGCGGAGCTTCCAGTAAATTTATTGACTCACAAACAGGAAAGATTACTCAGTTCGCTAATCCTAAAGATCCTAAAACATATAATGAAAGCTTTGAAGCGTATACAGAAGAAAAAATAAAAATATTAAATCAAATTTTCTCTGAAAAAGAATCTCCTGCTTAATTGCAGGAGATTTTTTTTGTTCTTAATAGAGGAATTGTCCTAAACCTGACGAATATTTTATAGGTAACGAGTCATAGAATACTATAATTTGAAAACGTTTTCAGTTATGGAGGGGATTTTAGTAATGATGCAAACGCCTTTAACAATGACACAGATGATTGAAAGAGCAGAAAAGTATTTTTCGAAGAAGCAAGTAGTTTCTAGAACATCAAGTGGCATTCATCGTTTTACGTATAAACAAATCGGTGAAAGAACGAGAAGGCTTGCAGATAGTCTAAAAAAGTTAGGAATAGAAAAAGGTGATAGGGTAGGAACACTTGCCTGGAACCATCATCGCCATCTAGAAGCCTATTTTGCGATACCTTGTATCGGTGCTGTTCTTCATACCATTAACATCCGACTTTCTCCACAGCATATATCCTATATTATCAATCATGCAGAAGATAGTGTCCTCTTAGTAGATCCAGATTTGATTCCATTACTTGAAAAATGTGCATCTGAGCTTAAAAGCGTAAAGGCTTATGTAATTATGACAGACGAAAAGGTACTTCCTGAAACGACACTTTCGCCCATCTATCATTACGAGGATCTTTTAGCTCAAGCCAATCCTAAATTTCAATATCCAGAAGACATAGAAGAAAACGATCCTGCTGGTATGTGCTATACATCTGCGACCACAGGAAATCCAAAAGGAGTCGTATACTCCCATAGAGGAATATTCCTTCATAGTATGGCATTGGGACTGGCAGATAGTGCGGCAATGAGTGAGAAAGATATCGCGTTGCCAGTGGTTCCAATGTTCCATGCGAATGCATGGGGAATGCCATTTGCAGCTGTTTGGTTTGGAACCTCTTTAGTGCTGCCAGGACCATATTTTACACCAAAACTAATTGCTGAATTAATTGAAAATGAAAAAGTAACTATAACGGCGGGTGTTCCTACCATTTGGCTTGGGTTATTAAAAGAACTAGATGAGGACTCTTATGATCTTAGTAGTTTAAGAGGAGTGCTTTGCGGCGGTTCAGCTGCGCCGAAAGGGATGATTAAGGCATTTGAACAACGTCACAATGTGCCGTTCTTACATGCATACGGGATGACGGAAACAAGTCCGCTGGTGGTTATTTCAACTCTAAAAAGCTATCAAGAGAATTTAGATTATGAAGAAAGACTAGAAATAAGAGCTAAGCAAGGGGTTCTTGTTCCTGGACTAAGTATAAAAATTCTCGGCAAAGACGGAGAAGTGGCTTGGGATGGTAAGGAAATGGGAGAGTTATGCATTAAGGGTCCGTGGATTGCCTCAGAGTATTATAAGGATGAGCGAACACAAGATGCATTCCGTGATGGATGGCTGCACACAGGTGATGTCGTAACGATTGACGTGGAAGGTTTTGTGAAAATTGTCGATCGGACAAAGGATTTAATTAAGAGCGGCGGTGAATGGATTTCATCCGTTGATTTGGAAAATGCCTTGATGGCCCATGAATCGGTTTTTGAAGCGGCAGTTGTTGCTGTCCCACATGAACAGTGGCAGGAAAGACCGGTGGCATGTGTTGTGTTAAAAGAATCATATAAAGATAAGGTGAAAAAAGAAGATTTAATCGAATTTTTAACACCACAGTTTGCAAAGTGGTGGTTACCTGACGAAATTTTGTTCTTAGAGGAAATTCCGAAGACCTCGGTTGGGAAGTTTCTAAAGATGACCCTGCGTGAGCAAGTACAAAAGGAAGTATCAAGAAAGTAAGGTGTAATGGACAAAGAGTCTGCTCTTTGTCTTTTTACTCGTAAAAATGTTTTTGTTGAATAGGGTAGTGAAAATTCCATATATTATGAAAATTTATTCTTTATCTTACTATTTCAAGCTATAATAGAGTTGAATAAAGTTATGGGAGGCGTGCAGGGTGAGTATTAATTTTGTAACAGATAAGGTAAAAGTGAGAGTAAATGGCCGGGTTGCAACAGTGGAGATGAATAGACCTGAAGCATTAAATGCACTCGATTTGGAAATGATAAAGGGGTTAGTTTCTAAACTAAAAGAAATATCTGAATCGGATGATATTGATGTCATTGTATTGACAGGTAATGGCAGGGCTTTCTCGGCAGGCGGCGATATCAAAACAATGCTCTCAGACCTAAGTGAAACCGAATTCTTCCCTGTTATGGATTGTATTAGTGAATTAGTGATTACGCTTTATAGTATCCCAAAATTAACAATAAGCGCAGTCAATGGTGCGGCCGCAGGTCTTGGGTTAAGCCTCGCATTAGCTGCGGATTACATTATTGCTGATAGTAAGAGCAAATTAGCAATGAATTTCATTGGGATCGGGTTAATACCAGACGGCGGTGCACATTACTTTTTAGAAAAGAAATTGGGAGAACTTAAGGCAAAGCAGGTTATATGGGACGGGAAGATGATGAGTGCAGCGGAAGCTTTAGAATTAGGGCTGATCCAAGAAGTTACCGATAATCTGCAAGAAAGTTTGGAAGCTAGAATCTCTGATTGGCTGAAACGTCCGGTACAGGCCATGATAAAAACGAAAAAAATATTAGCAGATAGTAACCGCCCGCAGCTGTTAAAAATATTAGAACTAGAAAAACAAGGGCAATTAAAAATGCGCCGGACCTTCGACCACCAAGAAGGAATTCGAGCATTTATTGAAAAGAGAACACCTAAGTTTATCGGAAAGTAACAAGAAAAAAAGAAGCATTTTTGCTTCTTTTTTCTTTCTTCAAATTATGAGTGGAACAGCAATAGCTTTCCGCTTGGAGATGTACACCGATGTGTTTTATCTAGTAAATTCTTTTCTGCTAACAGTTTTTCTGCTAATTCTTTTGCTGCATCATCATGTTCAGCTTGAAACGCTTCATCTACTATTTTTTCACCGTTTTTTTCAAAGGCAGTTAATTTGTAAGTTTTCATGCAATATCCTCCCTGCTTTCAATATTGATATTATAATATTTGCACAATTCTTGTTTTTTTGCAAAAATGAAACTTTTTTAGAGGAATATCGTAGTAACTCTGTGAGGGGGAATTTGTATGGTTTTAAAACTTGAACATGTGACAAAACGATTTGGAGATTTTACGGCTGTTAACGATTTATCCATTGCTATACCAGATAAAGAAATGTTTGGATTTTTAGGAGCTAACGGTGCCGGGAAGACAACTACATTTCGAATGATCTTAGGGCTGTTGGATTCTAGCGATGGAAGGATTACCTGGGATGGGAAGCCAATCAATTATTCTACAAGTCATTTAGTGGGATATCTCCCTGAAGAAAGGGGTTTATACCCAAAGTTAAAGGTTGGGGAGCAAATTGTCTACCTTGCAAGATTAAGAGGAATGCCAAAAAGTGAGGCAGTTTCCGAATTAAAATATTGGCTGGAGAAATTTAAAGTCCCAGAATATGAAAATAAGAAGGTAGAAGAGCTATCAAAGGGAAACCAACAGAAAATACAATTCATTGCGGCAGTCATACATAAACCAAAATTATTGATACTCGATGAGCCATTCAGCGGTTTGGATCCAGTAAACGTTGAATTGCTTAAAGAGGCAGTTCTCTCATTAAAGGAAAAGGGAACAACAATTGTATTTTCAAGCCATCAAATGCATCATGTTGAAGAGATGTGTGAACATCTCTGTATCATGCATAAAGGAGCACCAGTTGTTCACGGTTCATTAAAAGAAATTAAACGTGCCTTTGGTAAAAAGAACCTGGTTATTCATGCTGATTTTCCATTGGGATTTCTGGGGAATTATCCAGGGGTAGTCAAAGCTAAATCGACTACTGAGGGAATTCATCTTCAAATCGATGCGGAATATGTTGCTGAAAAGATACTTAAAGAGATCGTAAACAAGGGATTCATCAGGAAATTTGACCTTGAAGAGCCTTCTTTAAATGATATTTTTATCGAGAAAGTGGGCGATTCCTATGAATAAATTTTGGATTATTTTATCCCATACTTATCTAAATAAATTAAAAACAAAATCCTTTATTATCACCACATTGTTAACTGTAGTTATTACTTTAGGGTTAACCAACATGAGTAATATCATTGAAGTTTTCGATAAAGGCGGTGATAAAGAAAAGGTTGCTGTGTTAGATGAAACAGGGCAGCTCTATGCACCGCTTAAAGAACAAATGAGTGCACTAAATAAAAACCTATCACTGAAAGAGTTTGACGGCACTGAAAAAGAGGCTGAAAAGGCAGTGGAAGAAGGAGAATATACAGGATTTGTCCAGCTTCGTTATGATGAAGAGCAATTACCTGAAGCTACATATAAAGCAATGAGTGTTGCTGATTCAAATATATTTACTGATCTTCAGGCTGGACTTCAGCAGTTGAAAACCATGCTTGCAGCATCAAAAATTAGTTTAACACCTGAACAGCTTCAACAGTTATATGAACCAGTCACGTTCGATAAAGTGGCTCTTGAAGAAAATGCAAAAACAGAAGAAGAATTAAACCAGGCTAGAGGACTTGTTTATGTCCTGCTGTTTGTTATCTATTTTGCCGTTATTATGTATGCTAGTATGATTGCAATGGAAGTGGCTACTGAAAAGTCATCGAGAGTAATGGAAATCCTAATCTCCAGCGTATCCCCTATCAAGCAGATGTTTGCAAAAATACTGGGGATAGGTCTGTTAAGCTTAACGCAGCTCGCGGTACTATTATCAGTAGGTTATTTCTCAATAAAAAGGAATTTGTCTTCACTAGAAGGCGGCTTTTTTGATGCATTTGGATTTGGTAACGTATCAATATCAACGATTGCTTATGCCGTCATATTCTTTATCCTTGGCTATTTCCTTTATGCTACGCTTGCTGCCTTTTTAGGCTCTCTAGTCAGCAGGATAGAGGATGTACAGCAAATGATCACACCTATGACTTTGCTGGTTGTAGCAGGATTTATGATTGCAATGTTTGGGCTGGGGCAGCCGGACTCACCTTTTATCGTCATAACTTCCTATATACCATTTTTCACCCCAATGATTATGTTTTTGCGTGTAGGAATGCTGAATATCCCAATTTGGGAATCTGTATTAGGAATCTCCATCCTGGCAGGTACTATCGTTATTTTAGCGGTATTTGGCGCACGGGTTTACCGAGGTGGAGTATTAATGTACGGGAAATCAAATTCCTTTAAGGATATTAAAAAGGCTTTGCAATTAACAAAAAAGGAATAGATATGTGAAGGGCTTTGTCAAAAAAGACAAAGCTCTTTTAATATTTACTTTCAGAACGTGCATTCGCTTTTTTAAGGTGTTACAATAAAGGAAAACTCACTCCAAAGGAGATTTATATGAAACAGATATCATTTATACATGCTGCAGACCTGCATTTGGACAGTCCTATGGTTGGCTTAAAGCATTTGCCAGCTAACATCCTTTCCAGAGTGAGAGAGAGTACATTCGCAGCTTTAGAAAGGCTGAGCGCAGCTGCTATTGAACATAACGTTGACTTTGTAATTATAGCCGGAGATTTATATGATGGTGAGGACAGAAGCTTACGTGCACAATCACGTTTCCGGAATGAAATGCAGAAGCTTGCACAAAAGGATATCCCTGTATTTGTTATTCATGGCAACCATGATCATTTAAATGGTTCATGGGTACACCTTGACATGCCCGCAAACGTTCATATTTTTGGCAGTGATGTTGAATGGAAGGTACTCCATACCAAACGCGGCGAAACTGTTCATCTTTATGGTTTTAGTTATATCCAGCGGCATATTCTTGATAAAAAAGTTGATGACTATCAAAAACAAGATTCAGCAGATTTTCATATTGGTATTCTTCATGGGAATGAAGGTGGAGGAACGGACCATGATAATTATGCTCCCTTTACCATTAAAGACCTTTATGAGAAACAATTTGATTATTGGGCATTAGGTCATATTCATAAACGGAAGATTCTATCAGAACATCCTCCGATTATTTACCCGGGAAACCTTCAGGGACGAAATAAAAAAGAGACAGGTATAAAAGGGTGCTACCATGTAACCTTAAATGAATTTGAAACCATTAAGGCGTTTATCGAAACATCAGACGTGGTTTGGGAAGAAGTCTCTTTTGATGCTTCTCCCGCCAATAGTTTTCAAGATATTCTTCAGTTATGCCGATTAGCAATTGAACGATTGCGTAAACCCCGTATCGGTACATTGCTGACTCTCAACTTACAAAATGTTCAATTAGACGATATCCAAGATAAACGGACCTTGGATGGAGAATTGCTGGAATTACTGATGGACGATGAAAATGATGAAGAATCATTTGTCTGGCTGGTAGACTTAACTGTACAGAACTCACAGCCTCTGGATAGAAATCATCTTATAGGTGAGGCGGATTTTTACGCAGAGCTGTTTGCCGCCATCGATGATTACCAAAACCTTGATCAGGCAATCGCACCTTTATACGAACATCAAGTGGGACGCAAGTATTTAAGCGGGTTAACACAAAGCGAACAGAAGGAATTATTGGATAAGGCTGAGAAACTATTAATCGGATTATTATATCAATAGTAAAAAGGGGATGATGGATTGAAAATCAAAGAGATACATATATATGGCTATGGTCAGCTAAATAATGTGGTCATCAAGGACCTGTCTGATTTTCAAGTGTTCTATGGTGAGAATGAAGCAGGAAAATCCACGATAATGTCATTTATACATGGAATTCTATTTGGATTCCCTTTAAAGCAATCCACAGAACTGCGTTATGAGCCGAAAAATGGGTCTAATTACGGCGGTAAGTTAAGGATATTCTTCGACGAAGTTGGCCTTGTAACGATTGAGAGGGTTAGAGGCAGGGCAGCGGGGGACGTTACGGTATCATTGGAAGATGGAACAACGGGTGAGGAGCTCCTTCTCAAGCAGCTTCTCGGAAATATGGACAAGGGATTATACCAAGCTATTTTTTCATTTAATATCCATGGCTTGCAAAACATTCACCAAATGAAAGGGGAGGAATTGGGCAAATTTTTATTTTCCACAGGTACGCTCGGAACTGAAAGGCTAGCAAAGACTGAGGCAGAACTTCAGAAGGAATTAGATGCCCGTTTTAAACCGAGCGGCAAGAAACCTGAGATCAATGAAAAACTAAAGGCTATTCACGAGCTTAGCAGTGACCTAAAGAAAGCTGCGGCTAAAAATCAAGGCTACGAAGCTTTAATCTCAGAAAGAGACGCAATCAATCAAGAAATAATGGATATAAACCATTCACTGCAGGAAGTAAAAAAAGAAGTAGATAAATTAAATGAATGGCAGAAAATTCATTCCCTCGTCAAAGAGGAAAGATGGATAAGCTCAGAAATAAGGAGATTGGGTGATTTTACATTTCCGGCAAGAGGAATGGAGCGATTAGATAAATTAAATGGGTTAATCCTTCCTTACAATGCTCAAATTTCCAGCATAGAAGAAAGAATCACTCTATTAAAAGTAGAGATAGCTTCCATTAAGACACAAACAAAATTAATAGAGGATGAGCCTCAGATTCTTGCTGCAATTGAGCAGATACCCCTCTATGAACAGCTGACGCATGAAAAGCAGCAATGTGAACTGAAATTAGACCTTCTAGAAGAAAAGATTACTTCGTTAAAGGAAAAACTTCACCTGCCATTAAATGAAGAAGAAGTTCTAACCATCAATACAAACATTTATATGAAAAATCAGGTTGAACAAGTATCTCGAAAAAAGCAAAGACTTTTAGAAGTCAAACAGGAACTCGAGGAGAAATTCCTTGAGGAAAAGAATACGCTTGAAGAGTTAAAGGCAAAGATCTCTTCAGCGAAAACGCAAATCATTTCTGATATTGATAGAGCGAGCCTCGAAGCAGTGGTTAATGATGATCATGAAAAGAGGAATGTAGAGTTAGAATTGAATGCAGTCCAGGATAAAATAGAATATTATCACCATTCCAATGAACAGGACAAGAAGACATTTGCAAAAATTAATAAGCAAAAACAAGTGCAGTTCCTGACAATCGGTGTGCTGCTGCTTGTTTTATCACTATATGGATTGTATACAAGGCAGTGGGGGCTGCTGGTTATTGGTGTAATTGGCAGTATATTAATTGGTGTGTTTTTAAGCAAAAACCTAAGGCCAAAAAATGATCACACTGTTAATATGGCCCTCGGTCAGCTGTTAGAAAAAGAAAAAGCATTGCTGCAAAAACTTAAGGATCTTTCCAAAAGTAATATCCCAGTGATTCAGGAAAGATTGAACCAGGATAATCGGGTGAGAGAGCAGCTGCAGCTATTAAAAATTAAACTTGAACAACAACAGATGCAATACGATAAAGTGATTAGGAAATTTGAAGACTGGGAAAAGGAAGCTGCAGAAAATAAAGACCTCTTACAAAAATTATCTAGTGAACTCAACATCCCTGAATATATTGCCGACACCTTTCTTCTTGAAGCATTTCAACTGATTGAACAATATAAACTAGTGGGAAGAGAAAAAAGGAATTTGCATGCTAGATTGAAAGATATTAAACTTGAGCAGGCAGGTATTATAGATAAACTTTCTTATTTTTCACAAGAATACCTGGCAAATCAAGAGTCTGATCTGTCAAAAATCGCTTATCAATTACGAAACAAACTTAAAGAAGAACAAGGAAAGTTAATTAAAAGTGATGAAAAGCTTGGGAAGCTTGGTGACCTGGAGGCAGACTTAAACCAGTTAAAACAGGAGCAGGCCCATTTGATTTTAGAAAGGACAAAGCTTCTTAATGAAGCCGAAGTCGAAGTAGAAGAGGCATTCTATGAGCTCGGGAATAAAGTTGAAGAGAAGTCTAGACTGATGGAACGGCAGGCTGATATAAATAAACAGTTATGTTACACATTCCTAGAGGAATCGGACCTTGATAGATTCCTGCAAATTCATAATACCGACGAATTGGTGAGCAAATATCGTAACGAGCTGGATCTATTATCGGTTCAATTAAGTGAACGGCAGGAAAAACTGGCGGCTGCAAACTACCAGATTCAGATTCTTGAAGAGGGAGGGTCCTACTCTGAGCTTCTTCACCAATTTAAGCAGAAAAAGTTTGAGTTAGAAGAAGCAGCAAAGGAATGGGCAGGTTATAGTTTGGCGCAGGACATTTTATCGCAAACGGTCGAGAAGTATAAAAACGGTCATCTTCCAAGAATGCTTGCAAAAGCAGAGGAGTATTTATCCTATCTGACAGACAAGCATTACTGCCGCATTCACCTGCAAAAGTCTGGGTCTGGGTTTCTGATTGAAAGGGACGACCACACTTTATTCGAAGCAAACGAGTTAAGTCAAGCTACTACAGAACAGGTATATGTTTCTATAAGACTGGCGCTTGCGGTCACACTTTACGAAAAATATCAATTTCCGATTATTATTGATGATAGCTTTGTGAATTTTGATGAAAATAGAACCAAAAAGGTAATGGAGCTTTTAACAACACTTAAACATAACCAAATCTTATTTTTTACCTGTCATGCTCATTTACTTCTGTTTTTTCAAACAGAAAAAGTCCATTTTCTCCATAAGGGAAATGTTGAAGTAATTTCATAGAGATAGGTGCTATACTTTTACTATCGGGAGGGAGCAAGAAAAGATGAATAAAGGAATACTAGATTATGACTTTGGAGTACAGGTTGATCTATATTTACTGATAAAAAGCGCCACAAAGGGGATTGCCAGTAATGGTAAGCCATTCTTAACGCTTATCCTTCAGGATCAAAGCGGCGATATCGAAGCAAAGCTTTGGGATGCTAGTGAAGAGGATGAAAAGAATTACACCGCCCAAAAAATCGTTAAAGTTATCGGTGATATTCATAATTATCGCGGGAAGAGTCAGTTGAAAATTAGACAGATTCGAAGAACTGGACCTAGTGATTCAGTAAAACTGGAAGATTTTTTAGAAACGGCTCCATTAAGTCAAGAGGACATGAATAGTAAACTGACACAATATATTTTTGACATGAAAAACCCAAACATCCAAAGAATTACCCGTCACTTATTGAAAAAACACCAACAGGCTTTTTTAGAGTACCCTGCAGCCACGAAGAACCATCATGAATTTGTATCAGGGCTAGTCTATCACGTGGTCAGTATGCTGGATTTAGCGAAATCCATTGCCACTCTTTACCCAAGTCTTGATAAGGATTTACTTTATGCAGGCGTGATTTTGCATGACATGGGGAAAGTGGTAGAATTGTCAGGACCAATATCCACTGTGTATACAGTTGAAGGAAATCTGCTCGGTCATATTACCATAATGGTGAATGAAATCGGTAAAGCTGCACAAGAGCTCGGAATCTCGGGTGAGGAAGTATTAATTCTTCAACATCTAGTGTTAAGCCATCATGGAAAGGCAGAGTGGGGAAGTCCAAAGCCGCCATTAATTAAAGAAGCAGAAATTCTCCATTATATCGATAATCTAGACGCAAAGATGAATATGCTCGATCGTGCATTAGAAAGAGTAAAACCAGGAGAATTTACTGAACGAGTATACGCCTTAGAAAATCGTTCATTTTATAAACCGATATTTCATAAATAAAATAACCCAGCCGGGTTATTTTTTTTGTTCAGATGAATATTTATTGATAACTCGAATATGTTGTATAAAAAGTGGACAACCACTTACGAAGGGAGCAAAAATAAATGACTATTCCTATTTGGGTATATGCAGTCGTGGTTGGTATTGTGATAAGTGCCTTGATGGCCATCAAAACAGGCAGAGAAGAGCGAATGTTGGAAATGGAAAATATTGAAAAAGAGGGAGAGATTTATCTAAACCGTTTAGAACAGGAAAAAGAAAGACGCGAAGGTGAAAGAGTAACAGCGGAATAAAAAAAGAAGGGACTCCAAGGAGTTCCTTCTTTGCTTCTCTTACTGAGCCGGAGCCGCAGGTGCTGGATCAAGTGCATTTTTTAAATCTTTATCGCTTATTTTTACTTTTGCATCCTTAATTTCTTTTTGCATAATTTCGTTAATCTTCTCATTGGTTAATTTTGAAGATTTTAATTCCTTTTCCATTTGGTCTTTCATATCCTCAAATGACTTTTTCTCTTTTGCTTCAGTAACTTCAATAATATGATAACCAAACGAGCTTTTAACTGGTGCACTGATTTCATTTACCTTTAGTGCGAATGCTGCTTTTAAGAAGTCAGGATCCATTTGTGCTTCAGGACCAAACCAGCCTAAGTCACCGCCAGCCTGCTTAGCCGCTTCATCAGTAGAATACGTATTGCTAACGTCTTCAAATTTCTCTCCAGCGTCAAGCTTTTGCTTCACTTCTAACGCAGTCTTTTCATCGGCAACAAGAATATGACGAGCCTTAATATCAGGCTTATAGTTATCGTAGTATTCTTTTACTTCTTTATCTGTTACTTTAATTGACTTCATTGCAGCCTTTTCTTGCAACATTCCAAGTTTCATTGTCTCTTTAAAGTCTTCTTCATTTGCATAACCGTATTGTGCAAGTGCCGCTTCAAAATTTTCTCCAAGCTGTTCTTTTAATTCATCAACCTTTGCATCCAATTCTTTGTCGGTTACTTCGTATTTCTCAGATAGGACTTTTTCATAAACAAGCTGTTGTAATGCTTGTGAACCCACCTTTTCCTTCATTGCTTCATAAAGCTCTTCCTGTGTAATATCACCGGCATTGCTTTCTGCCACAGTAGAACCATTTTGATTACACGCGCTTAAGGCAATAACCCCGCCAGCTAATGTAAGGGCTAACATCCATTTTTTCATGAGGAACCTCTCCTAAACAGTAGTTTCTTGTGGGTTTTTGTCCACAAACTATACTATAACATAAATGGTAACACCTGCAAAAAATTTTCGCGTATTTGTTTTCATTATTATGGGCATTTACCTAGTGCGAAATTCGAATATGTACATACAATACCGTGTAAGAAAAAATATCTATTCAACTGACCATCAGAGAAGCGTTAATTCTAAATGGATTACTACCCAAAATGAAAAAGCTGGACTTTTTCATAAGAAATAAGGTAAGCGCCTAGTCGAAATGAATACAGCTTGAATAGTATATCGTAGAAAATCATAAAGGAGGTATTACGATGAGTGGTGGACACGGATACGGAGCAGGATTTGCATTGATTGTAGTCCTATTCATTCTATTGATTATTGTTGGAGCATCTTGGTTTTAATTAAAGGGTAACACCTGATGCAGACAACAGCTTTACCATTTAAGAAAGGGGAGAATTGTGTGTCTGGTACTGGATTCCACGGTGGAGGATTTGCGTTAATCGTAGTTCTTTTCATCCTGTTAATAATTATTGGGGCTTCTTGGCTCTAACATCTAACATGCAAAAAAACATGTAAAAGCGATGAGAATTTTCTCATCGCTTCTATTTTTTAGAAACATTACTATTAGCCTATGTATACAAAATTTCTACATAGGATGATATGAGTAATATCGTGACAAGTACATTAATTGTCCGAAACACTTTGTGCTGACGTTCCTCTGGGATTTCTTTTTGAATACAAAGGGAATTGGTCATTTTGTTTACATAATATAAAATAAAAACAGCTAAGACAATAAATATGGAGATCACCCGCCGATTCCCTCCCTGATGTTCAATTTATGTTTAATACATTATCAAAAATTCACAAAAAAAGATAGTTAAAAGGAATGGTAGAAAAGTAGGAAAAAATTTGAAATTGTACCTACTTAAGAAAAAGGTTTACCTCTGCCTAAAAAAGGTAAATAATGAACATAAGAAACGTAAAAAATGTTTGGAGGTTGTTATATATGGATAAATATTTTGAATTACAATCTAAGGTGAATCTCCTTGAATACCATCAAAGGTTACTGTTAAAAATGTTATCTGCCCCTAATCTCGAATTCTATAGATTGGTCATCGAAAATGGAATATCAGAACTTGAAGTACAAGAATTCAACAAACTTTGTGAGGATTTGAACAAAAAGATGGAAGAACAAAAAGCGGAGGGGTTTGTAAATTTTCATCCGCTTTTCAATGAGTTTCTATATTCGCTGCCTGCAAAATTTGACGCGAAGGAAGTAGTTCAATCCTGTGTAAATCAACGACTATATGAACCTCTTTTTAGAGAGTTTCAAAAATGTCTATAATCATTATGAAAGTTCTTGTTCTTTCTCTGACTTCTTGAGTTTACCATCATCCTCGTTAAATTCTGTCTCGATATTATGGAAAGAACGCTCGAAGATCTCCATAAAGTCATCACCATAAATATTACGAACAATTGCCATCATTTCAATAATATCCGGAAATTTTCCATATAAATCTCTTAATGGCAAGGCTCCTGCATATGCTGCATTACCAGTTGGCTGATAAGACTCCATTATCCTGAGAAAGATATCTTCACCTTCAGGGGTAAGCTGGATATACGTATTCCGTTTATCATTCTCTTTCTTTGAAAATTGAAGCAGGCCTCTTTCTTCTAACTTTTTTGAAAAATTGAACGCTGTAGAGACATGCATGACTCCAAACTTTGCCACATCTGAAATGGATGCTCCATTTAAATGATATGCAATCCATAGGATATGATGTTCATTAATATTTAAATCAAAGGGTTTTATCCATTGCTGCCAATCCTTCTCAATCGATTTCCACAAAGCTTTACTTAATTGTGCAATCCGTTGGCTGAATAGCATCGCTTCTTTCATTGAATACTGTTTCTCCGTCATCCCCAATTTCACCTACTTTTTTATTTCTCTATTAACATTATGCCAATAAAATAAAAATTAATAAAGATGTAAATTCACAAAATTTTTAGAAATTACGTTTTTTTCTACTTGTAATTAATGATTTTTACTCAAAGTACGAAATTATTAAAATATTTCATCTTTATTTTAAGGTTATTCTCTTAATAATTCCAACTTTTTGAATATTCTACATAGGTAAGGACAGTAAAACATAAGAATGATAGTATCAACTTTTGGTGCGTCGATAGGGGGTATTATATGAAAAGCGTAATTTCACTTCTATTTTTCCTAAGTGTATTGTCCATTGCCGGTGGGATATGGCATGCGTTAGCCGTTAAAAGACCAGGGTTTTATCCACCTAAAAAAGTTTTGAAAAAACGTGCTGCAGCCTTGGCAGGCGGCGGAGGTATATTGTTAATTGTGACCATCATATTATCAAGCTTTTGATCATGGGTATAAGATATTTATAGAAAGAAAAGAACCTTGCTGAGGTTCTTTTCTCCTGCGTTATTTGGAAATGACAACGGATGATTGCAACTTCGTTCTTTTCACTATTGAGAGTGCAACTGGATACAAAATAACCATAATAATTGTATTTAATGCAATCGCAGGTAAGACGCCTGCAGCAAAAAGTACAGTGAAAGAACTTGGCAGGCCAACAATAAAATGTGCTGCCCCTAAAAAGACAGAGCCTGAAACTAATGTCCCTACAGCAGTTAAGACTGCAACACTTATAATAGAATTACGGTGTTTCTTTAATGCCAAAAATAAACCAAAAAAGATTAAGGCAGTTATAGGCTTATCAATGATATTTGGAAGTTGACCGCCAGGAAAACCTGTTGTTAAGGCAGATAACCCTCCTGTCACAATTGATAATAACATAACACTTTTTATTTCAGGAATAAGAATAATTCCTAAAAACATCATGGCCAGCATCATATCTGGTTTAATGGTAAGAAAGGCTGGCATTACCGTGTGCAAAACGACCCCAATTCCGGCTAAAAGTGATAGGACTACTAGATTTTTTGTATTCATTTCTCAACTCTCCTCTGCTGACTAAGCTATTAGTTCCTCCTGTAGTGCGCTAATGCCTACAGCGAAAAACTTGTTATCATTATAGCACAGGTATATAAAAATAATAAAGAAATAATTTTCAGATAATTTAAGTTTTTCTTTAAATATGCTTACTGATCTTATCTGCCATTTCTTTTAGTGTTTCTGGAGAATAATCACTCGTATTGGTCTTCCAAACAGCACCAAATCCATCTCCTTTTCCATAGCGTGGTATTAAGTGCATATGGAAATGAAATACCGTCTGACCAGCGTGTTCGCCGTTATTATTTACTAGGTTAAGTCCGAGTGGTTCATATTCACTTTTTAATGCCTTTGCAATTGCCGGAACAGATGCGAAGAGGTTATTCGCGATGTCAGGAGTTAGTTCATACAAATTCTCTTTATGTATTTTTGGTATGACTAGTGTATGTCCTTTTGTAACCTGACTGATATCGAGAAAGGCTAAAACATGTTCATTTTCAAATACTTTTGCTGAGGGAATATCACCATTAACAATTTTACAAAAAATACAATCACTCATTTAATTAACAACTCCTTACTAATTTTTATATCCGTATTTTACCATATGTATTAGTTTAAGAAAAAGAAAGAGACAGGATCCGCATGGAATCCTGCCCTCTCGAAGGGGAATTGCTTCATTTTATACGTTCATTCAGGAATTACGTTTGATAAACACCTCATTTGACAATTTAGTGTTTTTTATAAACAGTAATCTTTGTTCAAGCTGACCATCCCCTATGTGTTTTTATAGTTTTCCCAACTTATAAAAACGGATGATAATCTGCGGTAAACACCTCATTTATTTTTTTGATAAATAGCTGGTGTTATTTGAACTCTAAATGGTTACAAGGCAACTTGTGCAAAACAACCATCCCCTTATTTGAAACGTTTAGAAGCTGCATGTTTGAAAAGTTAAATGTCTTTGACAGACACCTCATTTCAAATTTTTGATGAATCACTTCATCGAGTAGGTGTTTCCCCTTCGAATATTATGATAACCCTTTTGAAGAAGAATATACAAAAAAACATCAAAAATTTGAATTCCTATTTTTATCCATAATGATTTGGTAAAATGGAAGATAATCATGTAACAGAAAGGACGTAACTCATGTCTTTATTATCAATCGAAAGCCTTACAGGAGGATATACTAGAAACCCAGTTCTAAAAGATGTATCTTTTGAAGTAAATGAAAAAGAATTGGTTGGATTAATTGGCCTGAATGGTGCAGGGAAAAGTACGACCATTAAACACATTATCGGTTTAATGGAACCGCATCGTGGCGAAGTAAAAATAAATGGAAGTTCGATTACGGAAGATAAAGAAGCTTATCGAAAAATGTTTACTTTTGTACCGGAAACACCCGTTTTATACGAAGAACTCACCCTCGAGGAGCACCTGAGATTAACAGCAATGGCCTACGGGTTAGATGAGAATACATATAATTCAAGGATTGGTAAATTATTAACGGAATTCCGTATGGAGAAAAGATTAAAATGGTTTCCAGCTCATTTTTCTAAAGGGATGAAACAAAAAGTCATGATTATGTGTGCTTTCTTGGTTCAGCCGTCTCTATATATAGTGGATGAGCCCTTTGTCGGTCTTGACCCGCTTGGGATTCAGTCATTGCTTGATTTAATGAAAAAAATGAAAGATAACGGTGCGGGAATATTAATGTCAACTCATATTCTTACCACGGCGGAAAAATACTGTGATGCCTTTGTGATTCTTCATGAAGGGAAAGTTAGGGCAAAGGGGACTCTTGATGAACTTAGAAAGCAATTTTCCATGCCGCAGGCTTCATTAGATGATTTATATATTCAATTGACGAAGGAAGAAAAATATGTTTGATGAGAAAAAGCTATGGAAAGACAGATCTGTCCACCGTCTAAAGGAATTTGGAATTTATCTTAGGTATATATTAAATGGTCATCTAGTTGTCGTCCTGCTATTTCTAATTGGAACGGCTGCATTTTATTATCAAGAATGGATAAGTTCATTATCACAAGAATTTCCTGCAGCGATTATTATTGCTTTAATTATGGGTGTCTTTTTAACACACAGTCCAGTGTATACTTTTTTACTTGAAGCGGATCAGGTTTTTTTGATTCCACTTGAAACAAGATTAAAGGGGTATTTTTTTCGATCGGGGTTATTAAGTTTAATTTTTCAAGGATATATTTTATTAATGGTGTTAGCGGTATTGATGCCAATATATGCACACGTGAGTGCAAATGGATTTAAATCGTTCTTTATTTTTTTATTGGTATTGTTGGTAATAAAAGCATGGAACCTTGTTGTTAACTGGCGGATTCACTATTATGTTCAGCCCTCGGTTTATGTATGGGACATGTTTGTTCGATATTTCATAAATGTAATTTTTTCCTTTTTATTATTTAGCAATGCAAATATACTTTTCTTCCTAATATTTACCTTCATTTTGGCATTTTACTATTATTCCTTTTATGTCAGAACGAAAAAAATGGGTTTGAAATGGGATTTACTAATCGCTCAAGAAGAGAAGCGTATGGCTTCTTTTTATCGATTAGCTAATTTATTCACAGATGTTCCGAAATTAAAGGATACTGTGAAGAGAAGAAAATGGTTAGACATATTTATTAATACAATTTCCTTTTCACAAAATAATACCTATCGGTACTTATTTGCACGAACGTTCCTGAGGGCCTCTGATTATTTTGGTCTCTTTATTCGTCTTACTGTAATCGGTGCTTTAGCCCTGTACTTTATTTCCTTTGGGTGGGGGCAATTGGTTCTGTCACTTTTGTTTATTTATTTAACTGGATTTCAACTGCTGCCTTTATGGAATCATCACCAAAACAAGCTTTGGATTGATTTATATCCTGTTGACCCAAAGCACAAAATGGCTGCATTCCAATCTATTCTAAAAATAATTCTTTTCGTACAATCCACTGTTTTTACTTTAATTGTTTTGATAAAAGGGGAATGGTTGTTTTCTTTAGCAGTCCTGATTTCAGGTCTCTTGTTTAGTTACTTATTTGTAACTGTTTATAGTAAGAAAAGACTAAAAGCATGAATGGATCTAAAAAATAACTAATATTCTTTTCTAAGGTTATTTTCGTAACGATTGGGAGTGGGAGCATGAATGAATATGAGTTAAAGGTTTACGGTGAAGTGGTTGAGTGGAAAAGGAAATTAACCAGACGTTCTGGAATGATGAATCGCATCTCAAAAAAGGCTCAAGGGAAAATAAATGAAATCATTCCAGAGAAGGTCCATGAAGTAATGACTGAAAGTATAAAAGGAATGGTCAAAACCACTTTATTTGGATCACAGCTCACGACAAATAAAAATCAAGCAGCAGGTCTCTCATTAGAAGAACGTGATGAATTAATGAGAAAAAAGACGGCTGTGTTTCAAAAAACGGCTCTGGTAGAGGGAGCAGGGACAGGAGCAGGGGGAATTCTGCTGGGCCTTGCTGATTTCCCATTACTGCTTTCCATAAAAATGAAATTTCTTTTTGAAGCAGCAGCTATTTATGGATTTAACACGAAGGAATTTGAAGAACGGCTATTTTTACTGCATATCTTCCAGCTTGCATTTTCAAGTGATGATATTCGCAGGGAGACATTAGCTGAGATTGAGAATTGGGAAGAGAGAAAGCAGACACTTGTAGAAATGGATTGGCGTAAATTTCAACAAGAATATAGAGATTACATCGATCTTGTAAAGATGTTTCAGTTAGTACCTGGAATCGGTGCATTTGTGGGTGCATATGCCAATAACAATTTATTAAAACAATTAGGCGAGACTGCAATGAATGCATACAGATTAAGAATCCTAACAAAAGCCCCTGAACTGTAACCTTCGTTCAGGGGTAAAATTCTTTATTCAGCCTGGTGTACTCTAATAGCTGCAGTGCCGAGTGTTTTCGCTGCAATTAGCATCGCGTTCTCATCAATATCAAATTTGGGGTGGTGATGAGGAAATCCAGGGTCAGCACCGGGCGGTTTTGCGCCTGTGAAAAAGAAGGTACCAGGTATTTCCTTTAGATAGTAAGCGAAATCTTCTCCGCCCATTTGGAGTTCAGATTCTTCAATCGTAAGAACCTCAGGAACATCCTTTGCACAAGTAATAAGAAATTCAGTTTCTTTTGCATGATTGACCACTGCTGGATATCCTCTTTCGTATAAAAAGGTAAAGGAGCTGTCAGATAAATGGCAAGTGCCTTGAATAATTTTTTCCATTTCTTCTTCAATAAACTGCCGAACCTCATCGTTAAAGGTCCGGACTGTACCTATCAGCTTTGCTTTATCAGCTATCACGTTAAAGGCATTTTCAGCAGTAAATGAGCCAACCGTAACAACCGCAGAATGTACTGGATTCACTTTCCTGCTGACAATTTGCTGAAGGTTTAAAACTAGCTGGGAAGCTGTAACAATGGCATCCCTCGTCTTATGAGGCTGTGCACCATGTCCGCCTTTACCCTGAATGTCAATTTCAAAACGATCAGCCGCTGCCATAATTGGACCTGTCCGATATTGTATGGTGCCAGTCGTTTCGCTGGCCCATAAATGTGTTCCAAATATAGCATCAACTCCTTCTAAGCAGCCATCCTTAATCATTGAAATGGCCCCGCCTGGAGCAAACTCCTCTGCATGCTGATGAATAAAGACATAATTTCCTTCGAGGTCATCCTTTAATTCATTTAAAGCCTTTGCAAGGACCAGAAGCGTTGCTGTGTGGCCATCATGACCACAGGCATGCATAACGCCAGGTACTAATGATTTGTAAGGCACGTCCTTTTCGTCATGAATAGGCAGGGCATCAAAATCAGCTCTTAATGCTACTGTTTTTCCAGGTTTTTTGCCATACACTTTTGCCACTACGCCATTTCCGCCAACTTTTCCTTTTACCTCAATTCCAAGGTTTTCATAAAACGTCTGAATAAACTGTGCAGTATTATATTCTTGAAAGGATAACTCTGGATGCTGGTGCATAAATCTGCGAATGGAAACCATTTCTTCATAGTATTCTTCTAATTTAGAAAACAATTGATTGATCATGAACATTCCCCCAACACCATAAAATAGTATTTTCAAACTATTTTAACACTTTTACACTATTATGTAGATTTTTAAGTTTGTTTTCTTTATAATTTTATAGAGTTTTGACTTAAGAGAGAGGATCATGTAACCGATGAAAAAAGGGAACAGTTATACATACTTAATATTAGCATTTGCTATTATCATAGCAATCTATACCTCAATTAAAGTTGCTGCTAAAGAAACCTTTTGGCTGGATGATAAACTAGCAGACTTATTTGCTTATGTACCTGACAATCTAAACCCATTTTTTCTTGTGCTGACTGAATTAGGAGACAAAAAGGGAATTGGTATTGTGGCATTACTTGTTTTAGCCTGGTTATTATTAATAAAGAGAAATTTTTTAGGGGCGGCAGCCATTGCTTTATCTGTTGCTATAGGTAATGAAGTTAATAAACTCTTAAAAGACTTCATCGATCGTCCAAGACCAGAGCTTGAGCATCTAGGACATGTGGATAGCTTAAGTTTTCCAAGTGGGCATGCCATGGTAGGATTAGTATTCTATTTTTTCATTGCCTACATAGTGATTGAAGAATTGAAGTCTTCTACAGCGAAAAAAATGGTCATTTTCTTAGTAACATTGTTATTGCTATTAATCGGTGCAAGTCGAATCATTCTCCAAGTCCATTACCCAACTGATGTCATTGGCGGCTTTGCATTCGGATATATTTGGGTGATGATATCGCTATGTATATACAATTTCTTTAAAAAGAAACTAAAGAATAATCGGAAATGAAAAAAAGAGAAGGTGCCGAGTAAGAAGGCATTGAAAAACCTACTGTATTTTTAAACCACTAAATTACTGTAACACAAAAAGACGACTAAAAAAATTCAGGTAATGAATTTTGAGTCGTCTTTTTTGTTATTTGGTTGTATTTGTTCCCTGCTCCACATGAGGAGAGGAATAGGCAAACTTTCAAGAGGAATTGGATATCAGTGGCTTTTTAATTTATGAGAAAATGATTGGGATTGGCTTTCCAACTAAAGCATGGTATTTAACATGACAATAAATGAACCAACGTGGAGGAGGAAAACAGTATGAAAAAGCTATTATTTCATTTACTTGCATTGATGGTGATTTTCATTATTCCTGCTTGCAACAGCAATAATGATACAAATCACGTTTCCCAACAGGAGCCATCAGGTGAAAGTTCCGAGCAGCCATCCTCTGGGGCTGGAACTATCCTTGTCAAGTTCCCTGAAAACTACAATAAGGGTGTACTCTACACGACTGTGACTCGTGGGAATACTTACGAAGAGCTGTACACAAGCCGTGAAGCAATCGAGGCTGTAAAGAACGGAGAGCCAATCCCCAGCGGCACCGTTATCACTCTTGAAATCTATGAGGATGAAGAACTTGACCGAATCTTCGTGATGGAAAAGCAGAATGGTTGGGCTGAACAAAACTCGTCTGAAATGCGTAACGGCGATTGGCAATACCAGGAGTTTACAGAAGACGGGGCAGTGAACGAAGAGGCAGACATCGGTCGATGCTTTTCCTGCCATGCAAATCAGGAACGTGATGATTACGTTAACACACTAGATGATATGAAGGATTTTGATTTAGATAATTATACTGGCTTTAATGAAGTAAATATTGAATCCCAAATCGCGGGTATTCCGATTGATGAATGGGAGGTAAAAGAGGTTGGCAATCATCTGAATGCTCAGAAGGATGAGCATGAGCTAATAGCAGATGTGTCAAAGGAGGAAATGATCCAGAAGGCACTTTTTATGATTCATTTTAATAAGGAGAAAAGCTGAACGGCTTTCCTGCTTTACACCAGAAACTAGAACAATTTGTAAAAAAATCGAAAGAGGTGAACTTTTTGAATCTAAAAATGTTAATCAGACTGGTTATCGATTTTTCTATGACTATTCTCATGTTAGTCGCAATTGCTTACCATATAACTGGAAATGCAATCCATGAACTGGTTGGAGTTTTCCTCCTGGTATTGTTTCTTGTCCACAATATTTTAAACCGGAGATGGTATAAGACAATTTTTAAGGGAAAGCACAATGTCCGACGTATTCTAAGCTTTGCGGTCAATCTGCTTTTTCTTGTGTCCATGACTGTGGTGATGGTAAGCTCTGTACCTATATCCCAAGACATATTCCCTTTTATTCCAATAAACAATGATATCGTTCTACGACAGATGCACGTTCTGACTTCTTACTGGGGATTTATCTTCATGGCTATACATATAGGATTGTCCTGGGGAACGCTGCTCAATGCAGCGCGAAAAATGACTGGTATTACAAACCCAAGCATTATCCGGACAATAACGTTGCGTGTGATAGCTGTGTTAATTGTTGTTTATGGTGTCCAGGCATCTTTTGAGAGAGAGATAGTTTCCAAGCTTACTATATATAATCCATTTGGTTGGGCCATTGATGGGTCCACTTCAGAATTTATATTAGATTACCTATCTATAATGGGTATTTATATCGCTGGTTCACATTACGCTCTGAAAATTGTTCAGAAGCAGGGAAAAGATAGAGCCCACTTAAGGTAATTCTGATACTGATAACAAGGAGCAGTGGTCTAAAGCCGCTGCTCCTTTTTTTCTTCATGCGTTAATCCTTTGATCATAGGATTCTTTCAGGCGTTTTATATCCTCTTTGGGTGGTAAACCAAATAACCGGGAATATTCACGGCTGAATTGTGATGGACTTTCATAACCTACCCGGAATGCAACATCTGCAGCACCTGCTGCCTCAGTTAATAACAAATGACGGGCTTCCTGCAGTCTCAGTTGTTTTTGGAACTGTATAGGGCTCATCGCCGTAACCTCTTTAAAAAGTCTATGAAGCGAAGAAACACCCATATTCGCCATTTCGGCAAGCTCCTCAACCCGAATAGCCCTATCATAATTATTCATGATATGTTCGATTGCGTCACTGATTTGATAGGCAGAACTTCCTTCTACTGCAATTTGCCCCAGTGCAGCACCGTGCCGCCCTTGTAGAACCCTATAGATGATTTCCTTTTTGATAAGAGGAGCAAGGATTGGGATATCTTCAGTGTTGTCAAGTAAGCGTACAAATCTGGCAACCGCATCCAACAGAGGTAACTCTATCAGGTTGACATACATCCCTCTCTTAGTATTTTCTTCTTTACTCACACCAATTTGAAATTCTCCTAAAACCTCTAAAATTTCATTAGGCGTAAACTCAATTTTCAGAGCCAGATATGGAACCTCTGAAGAAGCCTCCGTTACTTGCCCAATAATTGGCAAGTTAACGGACGTAACAAGGTAATCGGCAGGTCCGTATCTAAAGATCTCCTTTGATAGCAGGACCTCCTTCATACCTTGAACGACGATGCACAATGAAGGTTTATGAACACCGTAAAAAGGTCCGGCAGCATCAGAGAAATGAGAGAAAAATAAAGATGGAATAGCAGTCCCGTGACCCCCGTCCTGACCTGTGAGAGATTGAATGAGTTTGGCAAGTTCAGCCTGGTATTTATGGATTTTTTCAGACATATTGACCTCCTTGTTCTTTTCTTATATCTCAATTGTAATGAACCTTACTGTTTTGCGAAAGTATGGTGAGAGGATTAGGCAATGATTTGATAGGAATTGGATATCAGTAGCGTTATCATTTGTTACATAATAATAAAGTACAATTCACGGAATAGTAACTACATTGCATAATCGTAGGGAAAACAGGAGGAGTTTATATGCAAAAAGTAATTTTGAACAATGGTGTTGAGATGCCTATACTCGGCTTTGGTGTTTTTCAAATGAATGATTCAAAAGAATGTGAACAGGCCGTTTACGATGCACTTAGGGCAGGCTATCGTCTGATTGATACAGCTGCCTCTTATCTAAACGAAGAAGCAGTGGGCAGAGCCATAAAGCGGAGTGATGTACCAAGAGAAGAATTGTTCATTACAACAAAACTATGGGTTCAAGATGCCGGTTATGAGGGCACAAAAAAAGCATTCGCAAAATCACTGGAAAGACTGCAATTGGATTATTTGGACTTGTATTTAATTCATCAGCCATTTGGTGATGTACACGGTTCTTGGCGTGCCATGGAGGAATTGTATCGAGAAGGTAAAATCAAGGCTATCGGTGTGAGTAACTTCCATCCTGACCGCTTGATGGATTTAATCATTTATAATGAAGTGATTCCTGCTGTTAACCAGGTTGAAACGCATCCTTTCAATCAACAAATGGAAA
Organism: Neobacillus niacini; assembly: GCF_019749295.1. Lineage (GTDB taxonomy): Bacteria > Bacillota > Bacilli > Bacillales > Cytobacillaceae > Neobacillus > Neobacillus niacini_D. The sequence goes on along the minus strand of NZ_JACWFG010000001.1, from coordinate 676,478 downwards.
GTGCTCAATTCATGAAGGAGAATAATGTGCAAATACAGTCTTGGGGACCTTTTGCAGAAGGTAAAAATGATATCTTCCGGAATGCTGTGTTAGTTTCAATTGCTGAAAAGCACAATAAATCCGTAGCACAGGTTATTTTACGTTGGCTGACACAAAGAGGAGTAGTTGCGATTCCAAAATCGGTTCGTAAGGAAAGAATCATCGAAAACTTTAATATCTTTGACTTCGAGTTAAGCCAAGAAGATATGGAAAATATCTCTACGTTAGACACGAATCAGAGTTTGTTCTTTTCACATAGAGATCCTGAAATGGTGAAATGGATCGGTACAAGGAAAATTGATATTTAATTACTCAACAAGGCTGCCCCACTTCTATAATGGGTCGCTAATGTATAGGAAAGCGAGGGAAATTTAAATGGAATATGTGAAACTTGGGAATACGGGTTTGGACGTATCTCGGCTTTGCCTTGGTTGCATGGGTTTTGGTGTTGCGGAACGATGGGTTCATCCTTGGGTAATGGATGAAGAGAGCAGCCGTCCGATTATTAAAAAGGCCCTTGAGTTAGGAATTAATTTTTTCGACACAGCGAATGTATATTCAGATGGAACAAGCGAAGAAATTGTTGGACGAGCACTAAAGGATTTTGCCAATCGGGATGAAATTGTCCTTGCAACAAAGGTTTATTTCCCTATGCATGAAGGTCCAAATGGTAAAGGTCTTTCTCGAAAGCATATTATGAGTGAAATTGATAAGAGCCTTAAACGACTCGGTACGGATTATGTGGATCTGTACCAAATACACCGCTGGGATTATAACACTCCTATCGAAGAGACTATGGAAGCGTTGCATGATATTGTGAAGGCTGGCAAGGTAAGATACATTGGTGCGTCTGCTATGTTTGCATGGCAGTTTCTAAAAGCAAACCATGTCGCTGAAAAAAATGGTTGGACCCAGTTTGTATCGATGCAAAATCATTTAAACCTTTTATATCGTGAAGAGGAACGTGAAATGCTCCCGTTATGTAAAGAAGAAAAAATCGGGGTAATTCCTTATAGCCCACTTGCATCAGGAAGATTGACACGTGATTGGTCTGAATCTACGCATCGGTCTGAAACTGACCAAGTACAAAAATCTAAATATGACGCATCTGCTGATACTGACAGATTAATTGCAAAACAGGTTGCTGAAATTGCAGAAAAACGTGGAGTACTTAGATCCCAAATTGCTCTTGCTTGGCTGCTTCAAAAAGAACCTGTAACAGCTCCTATCATTGGGGCAACAAAAATATCGCATCTCGAAGATGCAGTACCAGCTCTTTCAATAAAGTTAACACCTGATGAAATAACAAAACTAGAGGAACCATACGTACCGCATCCCGTAGTCGGTCCTTTAATTTAGATATTGATAAGAAAATCAAAAAACACCGTGATTTTAAATTACGGTGCTTTTTGAGCAGCTTGTTTATATTAAAAACATTGCTACAATCGTTGTGACTACAAGACCAATAGCAACAGGTAGAAGATTTCGCCTTGCTAGCTCAAATGGATCAACATTACAGATAGCTGCAGCAGGAATTAACGCCCAAGGGACTAAAGTTCCTCCACCTACCCATATGGCTGCTATTTGACCAAGAGCAGTTAGTGTGGCAACACCTTTCCCAATTGCAAAAGCAAACAATCCAGCTACTGACCCCGCAAGAGATATTCCCGAAAACCCAGAGCCATCTAAGCCTGTAATCGCACCTACCGTGGTTAACGTTACGGCTCCCACGACTTTACTCAGTGGAACAATATTAGCTAATGCGATACCAAGGTCATTTACAATTCCTTGGGAGCCATCTGGTAAAAAGTCACCGATAATCTTTCCAAAACCAGCATCACCTAGATAGAAGAAGGCAGCTATTGGAATAACAGGCCCAAATACTTTAAATCCGAAGGTAAATCCTTCAATTAAATAGCTGGTTGTTTTTTCGAGACCTTTGTTTTTATGGCTGACCATTGTGATTAAGAGAAGGATGAATATCGATGTTCCCCCGACTAAAGCAGTTGCGTCGCCGCCAGTCAAATCAAGGATAAACATACCGGCAACGTCAATGGCAAATAAAATAGGAACTAGAATGGCGAAGAATTGCTTTTGACCAATTGTGAGGAGATTTTTCTCTGATGCTGCATCCTCGTTTGAATCTACGGGGATAAATGGAGTGGGTTGCAGCACACCGTTTTTCATATCTCTTCTTAAGAAATAAAAGGCTGCAATCGTGGTTACGATCCCCATTGTAAAGACTAAAGGGATACTTGCACTGATTACATCACCGATTGGGATTCCGGCAGCATCCGAAGTTAGTTTTGGTGCTGCCTGAATAACAAAGTCACCTGAAAGGGCTATACCGTGCCCAAACAAGTTCATTGCCATCGCTACGCCCAAAGCTGGAAGTCCTGCTCGTATTGCAACTGGAAGGAGTACGGCACCTAGTAGTGCAACAGCAGGTGACGGCCAGAAGAACCAGGAAATAACCATCATTAAAATCCCGATGGTCCAATACGCTAGTGCAGGGTTACGGATTAATTTTGTGAAAGGTGAAATCATCACATCGTTTATCCCGGTGGATGTTAAGGTTTTACTCATGGCGACAATAATAGAAATGACCAAGATGGTTGATAACAACTCTGTAATGGCATAAATAAAACTGTTAAAAATACTGCTGACTGAACTGCTTAAAGACCCTGTTGCAGTAATGGCAATTAGGAATATTCCAACGATACAAATGAGTGTAGTGTCTCTTCGTTTGACCATAAATCCGATAATAAGAGCGATAAAGACAACATAAATCCAATGAAGAGCAGAAAGCTCGACTAGCATATTTAATCACCCCTTTCATTTCACCAAAGGGACGAATATAGTTATTCGCCCTTACGAATGTAATACAGAATATGAAAAAACTTATAGGTGGTGAGGGGGATTTAAAATAATTCTTTTTTTAAATATGACCAAGAACAGGTGGAGGATAAAGGTAAGAGGTACAAGAGTGTTCATGTGACCAAAACAGGTGGAGGAAATAGGAAAAGTGGTCACAAGAATGGTTCATGTGACCGAAAAAAGTGTATGAAATAGGAAAAGTGGTCACAAGAATGGTTCATGTGACCAAAACAGGTGGAGGAAATAGGAAAAGTGGTCACAAGAATGGTTCATGTGACCAAAACAGGTGGAGGAAATAGGAAAAGTGGTCACAAGAGTGGCTCATGTGACCGAAAGAGGATGAGATTCAAAATAAAGTGGTCACATGAGGTTATTCAGCCGGAATATGATATTTACTTGCATAAGGTGCACTGGTGAACATGTTAGATTGAGTAACAATTTCATACCTTTTTTTAATCTCAGACTGCAAAACCGATTTATCATAGGTCCTCTCATCTTCCCATATTGATAGGATTATATAGGAGTTTGATGATAATGGTCGAAGTACACGAATGGACCTAAATCCTTCTTCTGTTTTCACTAAGCTGGGGAGATTCTTAAATTGGTGTTCAAATAGTGGACTGCTTTCTTCATTGATTGGGACGTAGTTCAAGACACCAAACCCTTCCTTTATGAGCGTCCCTGACCAGCTTAAAATTTCAAATTTCCGCGGCTCTTTAAAAACAGAGGGTTTACTAGTCTCATGGAGCAGGAGAGCGCCATTTTCATTGATCATGGTTACCATTGACTCTGCAGGATACTTTAATTCTATCCCTTTTAAATATTCGAAGCTTCCTATTGTGATATAGGTATACATTATGGTCACCTCTATTTGTTATGTTTTAACAGATTATTGTGTACGCTTTTATATTATTTACACCATATCTACAAAATTTCCAACATTTCTTTTGCAGCAAAATCGACTTTTTTTTGACACTTTTCATCGTAAGCTATACACAAATAGGAATAATCGATATAGTGAAGGCAGAGCTGTGTACGCCATAAAGTTTTTTATTTTACGCTACATATATTAAAATAGAATTAGATAGGTCTTTTGAAAGGTGGATTTTTTTACATGATGAAGCAAATCAACGAAACATTTTTAAAAGCAGCAAGAGGAGAAAAAACAGACCATGTACCAGTATGGTTCATGCGTCAAGCTGGACGGTCACAACCAGAGTATAGAGAGATTAAAGAAAAGTATTCTTTATTTGAAATTACACACCAGCCTGAACTTTGTGCTTATGTTACCCGTCTTCCAGTAGAGCAGTACAATGTGGATGCGGCTATTCTATATAAAGATATCATGACACCGCTTCCTGCGATTGGTATGCAGGTTGAAATAAAATCTGGAATTGGTCCAGTTATCGACAACCCAATCACTTCATTAGCTGATGTTGAAAAACTTGGTGAAATTCATCCGGAAGAGGATGTGCCTTACGTTTTAGATACGATTAAATTATTAACGCAAGAACAATTATCAGTGCCTTTAATCGGATTTTCTGGGGCTCCATTTACACTTGCCAGTTATATGATCGAAGGTGGACCTTCGAAAAACTATAATAAAACGAAAGCATTCATGTACTCTGAACCAAAAGCATGGTTCGCTTTAATGGAAAAGCTTGCTGATATGATCATCACATATGTGAAATCACAAATTAAGGCCGGAGCTAAAGCAATTCAAATTTTTGATTCTTGGGTTGGTGCACTAAACGTACAAGACTATCAATATTTTATTAAGCCAGTCATGAATAGAATTTTTACTGAGCTGAAAGAAGAAAATGTTCCACTTATTATGTTTGGCGTAGGAGCAAGCCATCTTGCACTGGAATGGAATGACCTGCCAATAGATGTAGTTGGTTTGGACTGGCGTTTGCCAATTCAACAAGCAAGAGAAATGGGAATTCATAAAACCGTTCAAGGTAATCTTGACCCAGCAATCTTGTTAGCACCTTGGGAAGTGATTGAGGAAAGAGCTAAAGCCATTCTTGATCAAGGAATGGCGCAAGGCGGCTATATCTTTAATCTCGGACATGGTGTATTCCCATCAGTAAACCCAGCGACCTTAAAAAGATTAACCTCATTTGTTCATGAGTATTCTGCAGCAAAAATGAGCAAATAAAAACGTTATTCGAGTGTTAAAATTGGTAAGAATGCTGTTTTTTTGGCACAATATAATATGCATAAAAAGAGGGCCCTAAACATTAGCGGCCCTTTAATCCTTAATTGAGGCCATTTATATGAGAGAAGATCTTATGATTTGGATAGGGCAACAAGACTTAAGAACGAGGTGCGGATGATGACTAAAAAGAAAATGGGACTACTTGTAATGGCTTACGGTACCCCATATCATTTAGATGACTTAGAACGATATTATACACATATACGGCACGGAAGAAAGCCTACTCCAGAAATGATTGAAGAATTACGGAGCCGCTATGAAGCGATTGGCGGCATATCACCACTAGCAAAAATTACAATTGAGCAGGCTGAAAAACTAGAAAAGCATTTAAATCGGGTCCAGGATGAAATTGAGTTTAAAATGTATCTTGGCTTGAAGCATATAGAACCATTTATCGAAGATGCTGTTAAGGAAATGCATGCAGATGGAATTCAAGAAGCTGTTAGTATAGTCTTAGCTCCGCATTTTTCAACTTTTAGCATTAAATCTTATAATAACCGGGCAAGTGAAGAGGCGGAAAAACTCGGCGGTCTAAAAATCACTTCCATTGATAGCTGGTATGATGAACCAAAATTTATTCATTACTGGGCTGAGAAGATCAAAGGGATTTATGAACAAATGCCCCAAGAAGAACGAGATGACGCCATGATGATTGTTTCAGCGCATAGTCTTCCTGAGAAGATCTTGCAATTTGGTGATCCATACCCAAGCCAGCTGCAAGAAAGTGCTGATTTAATTGCAAAGCAGGCTGGTGTTAGCAACTATGCGATAGGCTGGCAGAGCGCAGGGAATACACCTGATCCTTGGCTTGGCCCGGATGTTCAAGATTTAACACGTGCTTTAGCAAAAGAACATCCTTATAAGGCATTTGTTTATGCGCCTGTAGGTTTTGTATGTGAGCATTTGGAAGTACTATACGACAATGATTATGAGTGCAGAATAGCGGCTGAGGAAGTGGGCGCAAGTTATTATCGTCCTGAAATGCCAAATGCACATGATGATCTAATTGATGCCATGTCTACGGTTATCTTAAAAAAATTAGCCATTCAATAACGGAAAGCAGGGTGAAAACCGTGGCGGAAGAAAAAAAGAAGGTCGCGATTATTGGAGGCGGAATCGCAGGACTCACTGCGGCATTTTACCTTCAGAAAATTATAAATGAAAAAAAGCTGCCTCTCGAAGTCAAACTTATTGAAGCATCTCACCGTCTCGGAGGCAAAATGCAAACCGTTATAAGAGATGGTTTTACCATTGAAAGGGGTCCTGATTCCTTCCTTGCTAGAAAAGTGAGCATGATTAGACTAGCAAAGGAAGTAGGGATGGAGGACCAATTAGTTTCAAACTCAACAGGAAAATCCTATGTTCTAGTGAACGACAAGCTGTATTCAATGCCTGGAGGATCCATTATGGGAATCCCGACTGAAATTGGACCGTTTATTACGACGGGTTTATTTTCAGTTCCAGGAAAAGTTAGAGCAGCGGCGGATTTTATTTTACCAAGATCAGCCTCTAATGTTGATCAATCATTAGGGAAATTTTTTCGCAGACGCTTAGGGGATGAGGTAGTTGAGAATCTGATTGAACCTTTGTTATCGGGAATTTACGCTGGGGACATCGATCAAATGAGCTTAATGTCAACTTTTCCGCAATTCTATGAGGTTGAACAGAAACACCGAAGTCTTATTCTAGGAATGAAAAAGACAACACCTGCCAAGCCAAAAACACAAGCGTCGAACGAGAAGAAAAAGGGTGCATTTTTAACCTTTAAGTCCGGCCTTCAATCGTTTGCCGAGAGTATTGAAGCGAAACTTGATCCTCATTCGATATTAAAAGGACACCGGGTTGATAAAATTACAAAGGTAAATAAACAATATGAACTGTATCTAAATAACGGTGAAACATTGGCTGCAGATTGTATTGTTGCAGCAACACCTCATAAAATAACACAAAGTATGTTCTCGGATTATGAATTTTTTGATCCCTTTAAGTCAGTTCCATCAACATCTGTTGCTACAGTTGCCCTTGCATTTCCTGAACAGGCTATTAAAAAGGATATAGATGGAACAGGCTTTGTTGTCTCACGAAATGGTGATTATTCGATTACTGCCTGTACTTGGACTCATAAGAAATGGGAACATTCTACACCAAAAGGAAAGGTACTGCTTCGGTGTTATGTTGGCAGAGCTGGTGATGAAACAATAGTAGATCTTTCCGATGATAGAATCATTCAGATTGTTCTTGATGACTTAAGCAGGACAATGGATATTAGTATGCAGCCTGATTTTGCTGTTGTTTCACGCTGGAAAGATTCAATGCCGCAATATACAGTAGGACATAAAAAGCGTTTAGAGTCCATCAGAAAGCATATTAAATCTGAACTGCCTGGAGTCTTTTTAGCCAGCGCCTCTTTTGGCGGTGTAGGATTGCCTGATTGTATTGATCAAGGTGAAGAAGCTGTAAAAGGAGTATTAGAGTATCTAAATGTCACAGAATAAACTCAGAAGCTGTTTTTTAAATAGCTTCTTTTTTTATCAAAAGGGGGGTTTTTAGTATGAAATTAACAATAATCGGTTTTTGGGGCGGCTATCCTAATAAAAACGGAGCAAGTTCAGGGTATATACTAGAGCATGAAGGATTTAATTTGTTAATTGATTGTGGCAGCGGTATTCTTGCGAAAATACAAAATATCATTCAGCCAGAAGAGCTGGATGCTGTTTTGATTTCCCACTATCACACAGACCATATTGCAGATATAGGGGTTCTGCAGCATGCACGGTTGATACAAGGCTTTTTAGGAAAGAGTTTCCCTGCATTACCTATCTATGGACATTCTTTAGACAAAGAAGAATTTGCAAAGTTAACCTATAAAGAAATCACAAAGGGAATTGCGTATTCGCCTAATGATGTTCTAACGGTTGGGCCCTTCCAAGTATCCTTTCTAATAACAGACCATCCAGTGCCGTGTTATGCAATGAGGATAGACGCAAATGGAAAGTCAATGGTATACACAGGAGATAGTTCCTTTAAAGAAGAATTTATTGAGTTTAGTAAAGGGGCAGACCTTTTATTATGTGAATGTAATTTTTATCAGAATCAAAATGGGAAATCTGCAGGGCATATGAACAGCGTTGACGCAGGCAGATTGGCTGCCAGAGCAGGTGTTAAACAGTTAATCTTAACCCATCTGCCGCATTACGGAGATTTATCTAAGCTTATCAGTGAAGCTAGTACAGAATATACTGGTATAATAAAACTTGCAGAAGAATTTCAAACCATTTCACTATAAGAAGGGGAAGGATAGTATGTTATTTATCGATAATAAAGGTATCACCGATCCACGTATAAATCTAGCGATTGAAGAGTATGCCTTAAAAAACCTCGATATCAATGAAACGTATTTATTATTTTACATAAATGAGCCGTCCATTATTATTGGGAAAAACCAAAATTCCATAGAAGAAATAAATACAGAGTATGTAGAGATTAATGGCATTCATGTAGTACGCAGGTTGTCTGGCGGAGGAGCCGTATATCATGACCTTGGCAATCTTAATTATAGTTTTATTACGAAGGATGACGGAGACAGCTTCCACAATTTCCGCAAATTCACAGAGCCAGTGATTGCCGCACTTAAGCAGATGGGGATAAACGCAGAATTAAGCGGCAGAAATGATATTATAGCTGAAGGCAGGAAAATATCAGGCAATGCTCAATTCTCGACTAAGGGCAGAATGTTCACCCATGGAACACTTCTTTTCAATTCCGAAATGGACCATATTGTCTCTGCATTAAGAGTGAAAAAGGATAAAATAGAATCCAAGGGAATTAAGTCCGTCCGAAGCAGGGTCGCTAATATTTCAGAGTTTTTATCAGGAAAAGTGGATATTGAGGAGTTTCGGTCCTCTTTGTTGAAATTTATCTTTCAAGGGGAAGAAGTATCGGAATATGTACTTACGGAAGAGGATTGGGAGAAAATCCACCAGCTTTCAAGGGAACGCTATCAAAACTGGGATTGGAATTATGGGAAATCACCAAAGTTTAATCTTCAGCATTCACATCGTTTTCCTGTCGGGCAAATTGATGTCCGCTTAGATGTGGAGAGAGGAGTCATTGAAAATTGTAAAATATATGGTGACTTTTTTGGTGTTGGTGACGTAAATGACATAGAGAATAAACTAAAGGGTGTTCGCTATGAGAAAGGCGAGCTAGAAGCAGCACTGAAGGATGTTGACACAACTCATTATTTTGGAAATGTCTCAAAAGAAGAATTTATCAATTTAATTTATTAAGTTTAAAACGATGATGAAAATCATCGTTTTTTTTTTAGGCTTTTTAATGTGCTGCTTAACACAAACACAACACAAAGACATTCATAATATATGAATAAACGAATATTAAACTGTGCCATTGCTGAGTTTATATATTTTGAAAATCCCTTATTGGAGTTGATGTTGGTGGATGAACTCATCGTTTCTCGGATGTCTTTTGAAGAAATTGCTCCTATTGTCCCCTATGTTATTGAAGGAAGATTGAGAGTAAGAAATACTGAAAATACAGTTTGGTTTGGGGCAAAGCTAGGAGATGAAGTAGTTGGTGTGGTTTCCTGTGTTTTAAGGAGGGCATACATTTATTATAATACTGACTTTGTCAAAAAAGAATTTAGAAAAAAAGGAATATACACTCGTTTATTTGAAGAAAGGGACAAGTATGTGGTAACCCTAAATAGGGACTTAATAAGGGCAAAGTGTACACGATATTCTCTGAATCACTACTTAAAGAATGGGTTTACAGCGACAGCAAAAGGGGGAAGTTTAACTCCCGTTGAAAAAAAATTGGGTAAATCATAAAAAAAGAGGAGCATATCAAAATGCTCCTCTGAATTATTTAACGAATAGATTCTTATATCTTTATTGTATTACACGTCTAGCCGTAATATAATGCTGCTGATAATAATCCATTAACATGACTCTAGTAACAGTACCATAGGCGGTAGAGGCTAATAGTAATCGGTGATCTCCTGCATAAATACCAACTAATGCTGGTGTACTTGAACCTGCCGTGTTATTAAAGAAAACAAGATCCCCTTTTTTAAGGTTAGCCTTCGAAACGGGTTGGCCTAATTTCATTTGTTCACGAATATTTTTAGTACCTAAATTCATACCTGCTTGTTTATAAATTTGATGAATCAATCCAGCATTTGTATAGGTTGATGTTGCTGCAATGTTGGTTGTAGAGCTAATTTTTACTTTATCCTTTAAAGCAAAATATCCTGATACAATTTGGTCGCCTTTTGTTGCAGGGTTTGCTGATAAAAGGTTGGGAAGTACTCTTTTTGCTGTTACATAATTGTTTCTATAGTAAGAAGTACTATTTAAATCAGAGATGGTTACATCTAATTCAGCATTTGCCATATGAATAATCTTATTATCGCCAATATATAGTCCTACATGGTCGGCAGGATCAGTGTTTGTTGGATTAGAGTCAAAAAATACAAGATCCCCTTTTTGCAGCTGGTCTCTTGGAACTTCATATCCTTGTGCCATCATATGCTCTTCTCTTGAGGTAGCTAAATCCACACCATTTTGTTCAAAAACAAAATTGATAAATGAAGCGCAGGCAAATTGATAAGGATATGTCTTTTTAATGTTATGGCCATACGAAGCTTTACCAATTAAGTTTTTTGCGGTTGCGATAAGGGCGTTGGCTTTTGCATCAACCGCTGCTTGATTGTTGTACGGGTTAGGGATCGCTGTCGTTGCAGCGGCCGCATGATTTGTCGTTATATTCATAGCTGGAATACTCATCCCGCTAAATGTAATCATAAGGGCTACTGACGTGGTGATTAATTTCTTTTTCATATATGTTTTCTCCTCGCTTTCTAAAAATGGTCTCCTGCGTAGGAACAAAACCATCTTAACATAGAAAATAGGGGAGAAACCGAGGAAATATATTACCTGTTTACCAGAATTAGGATTTTATGATGACTTGAAATCTGCGGCAAGTTTAATCATATTTGAGTTATTACCAAAACTCTTAATTAATATTGCTGCGTTTTCATCTAAGATATTTTCCAGTAGTGTGTAGACTTCATCGTAATCAAAAAATGAGTAAATATGACACCTTAATCCTAACTCACGGGTGTAGTTCGCCATATTCTTTGCACGATTTCCAATCGTGATGATGGTATCTACTCCATGTTTACTTACAATTTCACCTGCTTCCTTGTGAAGTTGAAGGCTATAATCGCCAAGTGCAGCCATATCAGTAAATAGAGCAATTCTGTGTTTTCCGCCGGCTACATAGTTTAAAACCTGCATGCCAGCCTCTAACGAAGTAGTATTAAAATTCCAAGTGTCATCAATAATAGTAGCACCGTTATATCCTGTGGCTATTTCTAAATGCCTTCCGAGATTCTTGAAAGTACGTAAATGATTTGCCGCTTGGCGAAGGTCCATGCCTACCTCATTTACTGCAGCTAAGGCAGCCAGGGCATTTGCCACTTGATGTTCTCCGTAACCTGGAATAAATACAGGTATGCTAATGTTTTTTTGTTTGAGAATAAAATTCATGCCCCCCTTTCCGTATTGAATGTCTGCTGCCTGAAAGTCAGCATGGTTCTTGATTCCAAAGTAAAGAATCTTCTCCCCTTTAAAATGATCTAAAGTGATGGTATTCGTCTTATCATCGTCTGCATTTAAGATTAAAACACCGCTATCCCCTATAACAGATACCATTTCCGCTTTAGCTGCTACATAAGCCTCGATGGTTTTGCAGGAATTTAAATGACATGCCCCAATGTTTGTAATAATTCCGATTGTTGGTTTAAAAAATTTAGATGCATAGCGAATGTCACCTGGCTTCCCTACGGCAGTTTCTATTACTGCAGCTTCAGTATGCTCATCAATTCCAAGGAGATAGTGTAAATGGGCAAGCCTGGAGTTTGCACTCCTGAAAGTTGATTGGACTTTTTTCTCTGCGCTGAGGAGATGGGTAATCATTTCCTTTGTTGTTGTCTTCCCGCATGTACCTGTTACAGCTACTACAGGAATCGTAAATAGTCCTCGGTAGTATTGGACAAATTTCCAAAATGCAGTGTTTACATTTACTACTTTTATAATGGTTAATTCCTGTACTGACTTAAGTCCATTTGTATCAAAGTCGATTACGATAGCACAAGGAAGTCTTGTTTTAATATAATTCAGATCTAAGTCAGCTTTATTTCTTATAAAAATAAGGACGTTTCTCTTATTTTTTCGAATTTTTTTATAATGTGGTATATAGTCCACTATAAGTTCATCAGAGCCTTCAATTAATTCACCATTAATAATTTGTCGGATTTCGAAAATGGAAAAAGCCTTCATGAATTTTCATTCACTTCCTAACCTAAAAGTACGTTCACTTGTTAGTGTATGATTTTTATTACTCTTGAGATTGGTCTTTTAACTATGAATCCAAAGGATACAATCAGATGAAATTTCGTGAAATATTGAAAATGTCTATACAAAATTTATTGTTTTTCATAACATATAGGGCATTCATCATTGTCGTGGGAAATAGGAGTGAGAAGAATGAAGACGATCATTTTTATCGGATTAAATAAATCAGGGTCAAGCAGAGAGGCCGTTAAAGCGGCAAATGAATTAGGATATTATACGGTTGTTTTGACAGATAAAGAGAAACAAATTCAGCAAAGAAGTGAATATATAGATGTTCATCAACTCACTTTAGTGGATATTAGTCAAATAGAGGAAATAAAAAAACAAATACATTTATTGCAGCAACGTGGTAATGAGATTGTAACCATAACTAGCTTTGTAGCAAACTATGTACAAATTGCATCATTATTAGCGGATGAGTATTGTAAGAACTATTTATCCACAGAAGCTATTGGTATTATGGAAGATAAAGAAAAAACACGGACATTTTTTGCTTCACAACCTTTTACACCAAAATTTGAGTTAGTTACAAAAGATGTAAAGCTGCCGCTTGATTCCGAAGAAAATCATTTTAGGTTTCCAGCGGTAGTGAAATGTGCTTCCTCTACAGGATCAAAGGATGTTCTGTTTGCAGAAAGTATGAAGGAATTAGAAAAAAATGTACGGAAGTTACGAACCAAAAATCCAAGTGAAACTATTATCATTGAAGAGTATGTCGTTGGTGATCAATATTTAGTTGAGGTCCTAGTTACCAGCTGGAGAGTACAAATTGGTGCGATTATTAAGCAAGAAATCACAAAAGGAAGACGGTTTATCGTTACGGGATATGGGGTATTAGCAGAAGTTCCATCAAATATAGAAGAGAGTTTACTGGATGTAATCGAAACGATTGTATCCATGTTAGAATTACAGAATGGAACTTTCCATTTAGAAATAAGATTGGCTATGGACGGTTGGAAATTGATTGAAATCAACCCGAGGATTTCGGGTGGAGCTATGAACAGGATGATTGAAGCCGCATTTGGTTATAGCTTAGTAGAAGAAACGCTAAGAATGTTGGCAGGAGAGGATCCAATTTTAGAAAAAAGCTCAAACTATTTCGTTTACACACAGTACATTATCCTTGAAAGTAAGGGGATCTTAGAAAAAGTAACAGGAAAGAAAAGGGCGATGGCAACCCCCGGTGTAGTGGAGGTATATGTTAAACCGAAGAGTGGAACCTACGTTACACCTCCATTGTCAATGGGGCATCGATATGCGTACGTTATTGCAAGAGGAGAAACGCTCGAAGAAGCACAAAGCATTGCCAAGCAAGCAGCCAGCGAAATAACATTCCACGTGAGAGAAGAGTAAAAAAGATCCCCATACTCGTCAATATGGGGATCTTTTGTATCTATCTAACAATTTCTTCTTTGACACCAATGGCTGAAATGAGGAATTGAACCGTGTTAAACATATTCATTATACTAGCCCCTTTTACAAGAATCGTATCATCTTCTTGCAAAATGTTTAGAAGGTATTCGTGCATCTCTTCTTCATCCATGAAATGTCTGAAATTTTCAGGAGATAGCCCTGTACTGATAGCCTTCTGCCCGATTCTGTTGGCATCAGCTCCAAGGGTAATGATAATATCTACTCCCTGGTTAACTAGATATTTTCCAATTTTTTGGTATTCCTCGATGGTATGACGTTGTCCAAGCCCAATCATCCGTCCTAACACTGCTATTTTTCTGTAAGGGCTAATATTTTTTAAGACATCTATGGCGGCTATGACACCCTGAGGTGTTGAATGGACAGTATCATCGATTAGGGTGATTCCGTAGTTTAAGTGATATTCGGTTAAACGCTGAGGCGGCTTTTTAAAGTGTAAACCGGACTTTATTTCCTGTGGTGAAAAGCCTAAGTAATCTGCAACGGCAATCGCATTTAGAGCATTATATACATGGTGCTCCCCATAAATAGGAATAAAAAACGACCACTCTTTGTTATGAAGCTTTACCTTAAACTTCATTCCACTATCAGCATAGGCGACATCATAGGCGCGATAATCTGCCGATTTTTTAATTCCTATACTGATTATTTTACCTTTAAACTCATCAATTTCGAGTAATTTTGAATTTTCGTCATCTCTGTTAATAAACAAAATTCCGTTTTTCTTTGTTCCGTGAATTATCTCTGATTTTGCTTTAGCTATTCTTTTAATGTCTCCACCGAAGTTACCTATATGTGCTGTACCGACATTTGTAATGATACTCATATTGGGCTGGATAATACGGCAATGTTCAGTTATAACCCCAGGGAACCCCATTCCATACTCTAAAACAACAGCTTGATGTTTAGTATTAATTAGACCTGCATGTATTCGAGTATGATCCGTTCTGTTCCAGTAATCCTTCGATTCGAATGTGTTCAATCTTGTTTTAAGAATGGACGAAATAAAGGATTTGGTCGTGGTTTTTCCGGCACTCCCCGTAACAGCAATAATTGGAATCCTCCTTTTTTCCAGGTCATTTCTCTTAAATTGGCGAATTTCCTGTTTTAACTTTTCGTGGTTTTTGGCAAGATATATCGCATATTGAATGGTATTTTTGACAACATCGAGTTCTAAGTAAAAAGCAGGGGGGCAGCCTGGGCGCCAGTTTACCTCATAAATCCATAATTTTTGGTTTTCATCTAAGCCAACATCAATTCCTATCTCATCGATGACTTCAGAGTATTCAAGCATCTGTAGTTGATCAAGGTGTTTGGCGAGTGAAAGTGTAAAGTATTCTAGTGTTTTTTTAATATTATAGGCTTCCTCTTCATCGAACTCTTGGAGTAGAAACGGTAATAAATAATTTGTATAACCACCATTATTGATATTGGTTATGATCGTACCCTCTGCCGCGATTCGGGGGTAAATAGTAGTAATAACCCATTTGCCTTCTCCATTTTTCTGAGCGTGCAGGCGGAAGTCAAAGATAACACCAGATTTAGTCTTACTCCTCACATATGGCTGTACAATATAAGTGTTTTCTTGAAGTAAAAACTTCAATAACTCCTTCAATTCCTTTTTTGTATAGACTTTATCCTTATAATCTTTATTGACAACAAAACCTTTTTCGGTTGTCCTTATAAAATAAATTCCTTGTCCTTTCCTCCCATCCATCGGTTTCACGACAACATCCTTATACAAGTTCAGGTATTCAGATAGGTTACTCCAATCATTTAGAATCTCTGCTGGAATTAAGTACTTAGAAAATTCCTTCCCTTTTTTTAGCCGTTCATTAATCGTCCATTTATTCCCTAACGAGACGGTGGTAAAGGGAATGCTTTCCTTTAGTTGACTAATAATTTCCTTTGAAACATCGAGTTTCTCCGGACTGCCTGTATTATAGATAACATCTGGGAAAGGTGTAATCTTTTCCTGCCAAGCTCCATTTCTATACTCATATCCTTCAATGGTCTGGTTATCAAAATTCACACTCTTCGGGGTGAAATAAATGAAATCAGCACCTTCGGCCATGGCGACAGCCGCATAGGCATAGGACTTAATAACGGTATTAGGATCCTTTCTATGATGAAGCATGCCTATTAAGGTCATGCAAAATCCCCCTTCCATATTACATACTGATAAAATATGATATATTACTGTATTTTGTTATGGATAGAAGCGGAAGTAGAAATTTGTATCTTTTTGGAACTTTAGGCTTGTATACTTAAATTTCTTTAAATATAATATATTTAGAAAATTTTTATTATTAGGTGAATGAACATTCATTCACAAAGGGAGGCATATTATGAATTTATCATCTAAGCTTCACGAAACTGCAAAAAAATCAGCGAATAAAATTGCTTATTATTTTATGGGCCAAGGAACTACATATGCAGAATTGGATGGAGCGATTACTAAGTTTGCATCTGGTTTAGAAAAGTTAGGAGTTAAACAAGGGGACCATATTGCATTATTACTAGGTAACTCACCACATTTTGTTATTGGATTATACGGGGCATTACGGTTAGGGGCAACGGTGATTCCTGTTAACCCTATTTATACAGCAGATGAGATTGGGTATATATTAAATAATGGCGATGTGAAACTGGTAGTCGCACTAGATATGGCCATTCCATTAGCTGAAAAAGTACATACTTTCTTGCCTAAGGTAGAAAATTTTGTATTCTGTGAAACTAGTAAAGATGGTATTTTACAGCATAATATTGAATCACTCTCACTTTACCCTAAAATGAAATCGTTTACAGAGGTAGTTGCCTCAGGTAACCTTACTTTTAATGGGCCAGAGCTGCAGGATGATGACACCGCGATTATCCTTTATACTTCCGGGACCACAGGGAAACCAAAAGGTGCCATGTTAACCCACAAGAATCTATACAGCAATGCCAGTGATGTGGGTGATTATTTAAAGATGAATGATCAAGACCGTGTTATTACGACCCTGCCTATGTTTCATGTATTTTGCTTAACGGTAGCTTTAAACGCACCATTATTGAGTGGAGCCACTTTGTTGATTGCTCCAAGGTTTAGTCCGAAGGATATTTTTGAACTGGCAAAAGAGTTTGAAGCCACTGTTTTTGCAGGTGTTCCAACGATGTACAATTTCTTATATCAATATCCAGAAGGGAACCCAGAGGATTTTAACACGTTAAGATTATGTATTTCTGGTGGAGCATCTTTACCGGTAGCACTGCTTAATAATTTTGAAAAGAAATTTAATGTTCGAATTTCTGAGGGTTATGGTTTGTCAGAGGCTTCACCTGTAACCTGTTTCAACCCACTGGACCGCCCGCGTAAGGCTGGTTCCATTGGGACATCCATTCTCCATGTTGAAAACAAAATAGTAAATGAATTAGCAGAAGAACAGCCAGTTGGGGCAGTTGGTGAATTAATTGTTTCTGGACCGAATGTCATGAAAGGCTATTACAAAATGCCAGAGGAAACAGCTGCAGCCATTCGTGATGGCTGGTTATATACTGGGGACTTGGCTAGAATGGATGAAGATGGTTATTTTTATATAGTTGATAGAAAGAAAGATTTGATTATTGTTGGCGGATATAATGTATATCCTCGTGAGGTTGAAGAAGTGCTCTATAACCACCCGGATATAGTAGAAGCGGCAGTGCTTGGTGTACCAGATTCGAATCTTGGTGAATCAGTGAAATGCTTTGTTGTCAGCAAAAGTCCGGATACAACTGAAGAGCAATTACTAGAGTATTGCAAAGAACATTTAGCCAAGTACAAGGTTCCTTCTTCGATTGAATTCTTAGAAGAATTACCGAAAAATACAACAGGAAAAATTCTGCGAAGAGCATTAAAAACGCAGATAACTCAGACTGTCTAAAAGCATTGCAGCAGTTCATATACTTTATAAGGGCAGGCAGTCAGCCTGCCTTTGTTTAGAAAAAAGAAAGGAGAGAAAAGCAATGGATCAGATTTTACTTGAGGTTCAAAGCCATGTAGCTATTGTTACGATTAATCGTGCTGAAGCTCTTAATGCCTTCAATTATCAAACGCTTATAGAATTACAGGATAAAGTTGAGGAAATTCGAATCAATCGTGACATCCGAACAGTTATCTTTATCGGCTCCGGAGAAAAAGCTTTTAGTGTTGGCGCAGACTTAAAGGAGCGAAAAGATCTTACAGATGAGCAAGTAAAACGTAATCTACACAAAATAAATGAGGTCTTTAACGCAATCGACCAACTTCCTCAGCCTACGATTGCAGCAATGAATGGTTTTGCCTTTGGAGGGGGAATGGAGTTGGCACTTGCTTGCGATATTCGAATTGCAGCAGAAGAGGCTGTGATGGGATTAACTGAAACGGGGCTTGCCATTATTCCTGGTGCCGGCGGGACTCAGCGGCTGCCTAGACTAATAGGACAGGCTAAAGCGTTGGAATTAATTCTTACCGCACGCCGTTTTACTGCAAACGAAGCTCTCACATATGGGGTAGTGACAAAAGTGGTTAGTCGGATTGATCTGCTATCCGAGAGTCTAGCCTTTGCCTCGCAAATGCTCAACAATGGACCAATTGCGTTACAACAGGCCAAATTCGCCATTAAAAACGGAATGAATGCTGATTTGAACACTGGCCTTCAAATTGAAAGAAAAGCATATGAAGTGACCCTTCCAACGGAAGATAGGATAGAAGCACTGCAAGCCTTCGCAGAAAAAAGAAAACCTATATTCAAAGGAAAATAACATGGCATTCTGCCGTGTTTTTTTATTTCATTCTTTTGCGAAAATTTGATAAAATATTATTTTGATCCAAGCATGAAAGATGTCTAGCTTCAGTCAGGCACCTTACGCTTTTTTGGGAGGGATAAATTTGTCGGAGTTTGCAATAGGAAAGGAATCATCTGAGTTTAAAAAGGGACTGCAGGCAGGGGTTAGTATTGGAATTGGTTATTTTCCCATTGCATTGACGTTTGGTCTCCTCGCTAAAACAACTGGACTATCTATCTATGAAGCTGTGTTAATGAGTATGATAGTCTTTGCAGGAGCCTCACAGTATATATCACTTAGCTTGCTCGCCTATGGAACGGGGATAGTTGAAATTGTTTTAACAACTTTTATCGTAAATATTCGCCATTTTTTAATGTCGACAACTTTAAATGAGAAATGCGAGGATGACACACTCAGCAATAAAATGCTTTATTCGTTTGGGATTACCGATGAAACCTTTTCTGTCGCGGCAACCAAAGAGGGGACAGCGTCAACTGGATTCATGTTTGGTGTAAATTTGCTGGCATACTTAAGCTGGGTTGTTTTTACGGGGATTGGTCATTTGATTGGGGCAAGTCTTCCTCAAACCTTACAAGAAAGTATGGGAATAGCCCTTTATGCAATGTTTGTTGGTCTCTTAGTGCCGTCTTTGAAAAAAAGTGTTAAAGTGTTATTTCTAGCTGCTCTTGCTGCGATTTTTAATTCGGTCTTTACACTTGGCGGCATTATGGCACAAGGCTGGTCTATTGTTGTTTCGACTATCCTGTCTGCTGTTTTGATGGAGCTGATTGAAATGATGAAGGCAAAGCATTGGGGTGTTAATAATGAAAAGTGAAATCGTTTGGATGATTATTGGAATGGGTTTAGTTACATATATACCTAGAATGCTGCCGTTTGTATTATTTAAAGGTAAGGAGCTTCCGCCCTTTATTCAAGGAGTATTAAAAAACGTCCCATATGCAACTTTGGGAGCATTAATTTTCCCAGCGATCCTTTTACTTCAAAAGGGTGATATCTGGTATGGAATTGCAGGAGCCGCTGCCGCCTTTGCTGCAGCTTTCTTAGGGGCAAATGTCATTATTGTGGTTTTAGGGTCCATCACATTCCTTGCTGTATATTCTTATTTTCTTTAAGTCGGTAAGTCCGGCTTTTTTTTGTTCTAAATATTAACTTTAAAACTAAACTATGTATAGAGAGGTTGTACAAAAGGAGGGACAACACACTACATGGTTAGAAAAATGGGATTCTATGCGGTTTTGGCCTATGTATTGTATGGGTTATTTTTCTACTGGTATTTATTTCACTTCGCAGACACAAGCCTGCCTTTTGAATATCAAGGAACAAAAGCAGATCCTGCAACTTTTTTAAATGGCAGAGAGTTAATGCTAAGTGAAGAGTATTCAAAGATAAGAAATTTATTGTTTTTCCTTTCAACACCATTTGAATGGCTTTTCTATTTTTTTATTTTATTATTTGGCTTTTCAAAGGCATTTAAAAAATGGGCAGAGAGTTCATCTAAGTACAAATTGCTTCAAACTGCTATCTATCTGATTTGGCTTTCATTTTTCTCCTTTGCGGCCACATTGCCTCTTAGCTATATTAGTTATTCCTTGTCAAAAACCTATAACATCTCAACCCAGACCTTTGCATCATGGATGAAGGAAGAGTTAATTGATTTCTGGATTAACTATGGAACGTTAATGATCATTGTTCCGGTATTATATTGGCTGATGCAAAAAAGTGTTAAACGCTGGTGGCTCTATGCTTGGGCATTATCGATACCTTTTACATTGTTCATGATGTTTTTACAGCCAATTGTCATTGACCCTTTGTATAATGACTTCTATCCTTTGAAAAATAAAGAATTGGAAACCAAGATCTTAGCGTTAGCAGACAAGGCTCAGATTCCAGCAGAACATGTCTTTGAAGTGAATATGTCCGCAGAGACGAATTCATTAAATGCGTATGTAACAGGCATTGGTTCAAATGCAAGAATCGTATTATGGGACACAACTCTAAATAAATTATCGGATGACCAAATTTTATTTATCATGGCACATGAAATTTGTCATTATGTTGAAAAGCATATTTATATTGGTATTGCCTTGTATTTACTACTATCCCTGTTTGGTTTATACCTAACGTATCGAATAATGAATTGGGCAGTTTTACGTTTTGGAAAAGAACTAAAAATCCCAGATGTAAGGGATATTCGATCATTACCATTATTTTTTATGATTCTTTCGATGTTAATGTTTACCGTCAGTCCGTTTTCAAATCTAATTTCTCGTTATGAAGAAACAAGGGCGGATAGATATGCCATAAATATGACTGGGAACCCTGATGCTGCTATTACTTCTTTCCAAGAATTATCCCGCTCAGGTCTTAGTCAAGTCAATCCGCCATTATTAGTGAAGATTTTCCGTTACAGTCACCCATCTATGCTTGAACGCATTGCTATGCTGGAGGAATATGAAGTGAAAATGAAGAATAAATAACTAAAAAAGGAATGGGAAATGGAGTCTATCTCCATTTCCCATTCCTTTTTGATGGTACACTACGTTCCGAACCGTTTGTTTATTTCGATAAGTTGTTTAGATAAATGGTAAAAGTCTTTTTTATCCCGATGGTCAATCGCACAATCAATTTTTTTAAGCAGTTTTTCTTTTTCAATACCCAATTGAATTTCTGATAAGAGCATATCAATGTATAAATCCTGAACAAAATTCTCTTTCCGTTGACGTTTCATGGCACCAAGTTTCATTAATTCCGTGTATGATTTCTCATTCATCAAAATCACCTCTGATGCTTTTTAATATTATATGGATTTTTTTAAATAATATCAATGAATATTTATAATTTTCCGACTTATATTTTTGTTAATAACTTTGTGACAAAATACGTAACAATTCAGAAAAATAAATGAACTGTAAATCATTCGTGATATGATGGATAAAATTGCTAATGGAGTTGAAAAATATTGAAGCTGAAGCAAATTGAAGAATATGAGGTAAACCCATTTACGATGTTCATTAAACCCATCGTGTATGGCAGTAAAATTTATTCGGAGATTTTTGAGGTAGAAGATAAATTCCTATCCCCCTTTAAACCGCTTGATATTATAAAAAATAGTTGTGAATATTATGGATGTGATTATGAAGGCCGCAGGAATGGTACAAAACAGTTAGTCGGTTATGCACATAAGATTCCAATTGCAATTGATCCCACAAACCGTATTTTTTTCTTCCCAACCACTTCACCTAACCGTCAAGAGTGTATTTGGATTTCACATGAACATGTAAAAAAGCCGGTTTCAATTAATCCCCAAGAAACTTTGATGATATTTAATAATAATCAGTCATTTGAACTTCCTGTTTCGTGCAGTTCGATTATTTCTCAATGGGAGAGAACCTCTCATTTAAGAGCGAAGTTAATGCAAAGGATTGAATACAATGAACGAAAATCATTTTACTTATTACAACGGCCGAAGGCCTTAGAAGCGTCAGAAGAATCCTACCAATATGGGAAAAAGAGAATAAAGGATAAACGTTAACAACCTAAGGGGACAGGTGCCGTTTTTGGAAATAAAACTCCATTAGTTCTTGAACTTTATTGCGTATTCTTGGATTAAAGTAATTATGAGCTTCTTCATAGCCTTTATATAAGAACATATACATAGTAAAAGCATCGTCCCGTTTCGTTTCAATTACTTTCAGGTTATTCTTCTTCATATACCGTTTTACTTCTGCTAATTCTGTTTGGATGCTTTTCATCGTTTCTTCAATGAGTTCTAAATAGGGTTTTTTTAATTTAAATGGACTCTTTTCCACAACCGTTAAATCACGATTTAAGACAATTAATACCATCGGTAAATAAATGGCTTTTTCCATTATATTACGATCATCCTCTGGAATTCTGGTCATACACCATCGGCTCCTTTCTTATTATAGGAACAAACGTTCTACTTCATCATACAAAAATCTAATCGAAAACGCAATGCTTAAAAGCTTGCGTTTATTTTATTTGCAAAATTTGGTACATGTATGAGAAAGTTTTTGATAGAAGGATATTTTCTCGGGGAGAATGAATTATAGTATAGACATATTAAATTAATTTAACGATTGATAGTCCTCAAAATTTTACATAGATGGGTGAGTAAAGTATGAGATATGAAAAACATAAAAAAAAGAAAAAAAGAAAAACAAAATCGATATTTTTAGCTCTGCTGTTAGTAGTTGGCGCAACAGCAGGATATTCTTATTATCAGTATAAACAAGGAGTCAGCCAATCCTTAGAGCAAATTAATAATGGAAGTGCAGAAAATAATGTGAATGAAGAAGTATACACTTTTGAAGGTAAAAAGGATCAATATGGGGCCACCAATATCCTTTTATTAGGAAGTGACGCAAGAGAGGGTGAGGAGGTATCCCGAGCTGATACAATCATGATTGCTCATTATAATGAAGACAAAGGAACCTATAAATTAACTTCTATTATGAGGGATATTTATGTGAGTATCCCTGGTGAAGGCAAGCATAAAATCAATTCCGCCTTTATGCGGGGCGGGCCTGAGCTCATGAGAAAAACCATCAAGGAAAACTTTGATATTGATTTACAGTATTATGCGATTGTTGACTTTGAAGGTTTTGAACAATTGATTGATGAAGCTTTTCCTAATGGTGTTGAAATTAATGTTGAGAAGAGAATGGAAGAATATATAGAGGTTCCACTTGAGCCTGGACTGCAAAGATTAGATGGTAAAGAAATGCTTAGCTTTGTTCGGTTTAGACACGATGCAATAGGAGACTTTGGCCGGGTTCAACGACAGCAGCAGGCGCTTCAGGCGATAAGTGATCAGCTTTCAGGCATTCAAACGATACCGAAGCTGCCCAAATTAATTGGAGTAGTCACACCATATGTCAACACCAACATGGATACTGGAGATATGTTGTTTATGGCAAAGGATTTCTTTGCAAAGGATAGGGGAGATATTTTGACCTTTAGAATTCCTATAGAAAATGGATATACAGATGCAAAAATAAAAGGAGAAGGTGCAGTTTTGGATTTAGATTTAGAGATGAACACTGAGGCCTTTCATCAATTCTTAACTCAATAATAAAAAAAACAGCACAAAGCATTAAATAAGGAGCATGCGTATGGACTTTGAAGCGATTAAGGCATGGTTCACACTTGAAAATATAATGGATTTAATACAAGAATATCGGTCTTTTGGACCGTTACCTGGTATCGTGCTGCCCATGATTGAAGCATTTTTACCATTTTTACCATTAGTAATATTTGTAATGGCTAATGCAAGTGCTTTTGGGCTATGGCTGGGATTTTTATATTCTTGGATGGGGTCATGCTTAGGGGCATTATTACTATTTTTGCTTATAAGGAGGTATGGACAAAAAAGAATTTTTTCTTTTCTCTCAAAACACCCAAAGGTTCAAAAGTTAATGGATTGGGTTGACCGGCATGGTTTTGGACCACTATTCTTGCTGCTTTGTTTTCCATTCACACCTTCAGTTGTGGTTAATGTAGTAGCGGCTTTTTCAAAGATCAGTATTTACCAATACATGCTCGCCGTGGCAATCGGCAAAATGGTAATGATATTCACCATGAGTTTTGTTGGTTATGATCTTCAATCATTAATTACGCAGCCATACCGTACGGCAATTGTTTTTATCGTAATTTTTATTCTTTGGTATGTTGGAAAAAGAATTGAAGTAAGATTGAATAAGCGCATGGAAAATGACCATAATGAGGAGATAAATAGAGGAAAAGAATTGAAGAAACGGAGGAGCTAAAAATGAATATTGAATGGAAAAAAGAGGGGATTGAATGGATTAAAGCCTTTGCTATTGGAATTATCATTTTTGCTTTTATACGAACATTTTTCTTTTCTAACTATGTCGTTGAGGGTGAGTCTATGATGCCTACTCTCCAGGACGGAAACAAATTAGTAGTGAATAAACTAGGGTATCAAATTAGTGATCTTAGCCGTTTTGATGTTATTGTCTTCCATGCAAATGAGAAAGAGGATTTTGTAAAACGTGTTATTGGCCTTCCAGGAGATAAAATTGAATTTAGAGACGATCAATTATTTATTAATGGACAAAAGTACAAGGAACCATTTTTATCTGTTTATAAGCAAGACATCCCAGGTATCAAACTGACAGGCGATTTTAGTTTAAAGGAAATTACAGGAGAAAGTACCGTACCAGAAGGAAAACTATTTGTTCTAGGAGATAATCGCTTAGGCAGCTGGGACAGCAGGCATTTTGGATTTATCTCTGTCAGCCAGGTAGTTGGAAAAGTTGATCTCCGGTACTGGCCGCTAAATGAAGTAGATGTTCAATTTTAATAATAGCAGTTTGAGAAACCTGAGAGTACGATGATGATATCGTCTCTTTTTTTGTTAAAAAAATTTACCATTATTGGTGTTAATCTTTATAAGGTGTTCCAAACGTTTGTGCTCATTTTATGATAAAATGAGTGTATTAAATGATAGAAGGGTAATCGGAAAGCGAGGAAGATACATGTCTTTAAGAATGGTAACCGGAAGGTCGGGCAGCGGTAAAAGTCAATTGTGTATGAACGAAATACAAGACAGGCTGCTTGAGAATCCAGAAGGAGCACCGATTATTTATATAGTTCCAGAACAGATGACGTTTCAGGCAGAGTATCGTTTGGCAACCAATCCAATACTTGGTGGTATGATTCGTGCGCAAGTGTACAGTTTTTCTCGATTAGCTTGGAGAATTTTGCAGGAAACCGGCGGTATAGGCCGTTATCATCTAAGCAGTGTTGGAATTAGTATGCTTATTCGAAAAATAATTGAAGAGAAAAAAGATCAATTAACATTGTTTGGGCGCGCAGCTGACAAAAATGGTTTTGTTCAGCAAGTAGAACAAATGATTACTGAATTTAAACGTTATTGCATTACTCCTGATGAACTCATTCAAGAGGCTGAAATGGAAAACGGGAATGCATCGAGAGCGTTGAAAAATAAATTAAGTGATTTAGAAATTATTTATAGACAATTTGAAGATGAGGTCTTTGGGAAATATATCGATTCCGAAGACTATTTTCATTTGCTGTCAGAAAAAATTTCTGAATCAACCTACTTGAAAAATGCCGAGATTTATATTGATGGTTTTTATAGCTTTACACCACAGGAATTACGAGTCTTGAAAGAATTAATGAAACACTGTCCAAGAGTGACCATTACCATGACGACTGATTTAGACTCCTTTACTGTACCACCTGACGAATTAGATTTATTTCGGTTATCGACTGAGGCTGGTTTCATTATTTATGAAATGGCAAAATCTGAAGGAATTGAAATTGAAAATCCTATCTTTTTATCACATCAACAAAAATGGAGTAATCCATCTCTAAGTCATTTAGAGAGTAATTTTGATACGAGACCAGCACCCTCTTACTTTGGACAAACAGAGGTCCATATTGGTCAAGCTGTTAATCGCAGAGCAGAGATAGAAGGGATAGCGCGAAAAATTATTCAGCTGGTTAGGACCGGGAATTATCGCTATAAAGACTTAGCACTATTGATAAGAAATGGCAGTGATTATCATGAAATTGTAGAGCCAGTTTTCTCAGATTATCAGATTCCTTATTTTATTGATCAGAAGAGAACTATGCTGAATCATCCATTAATTGAACTAATCCGATCTACACTAGAAGTAATCCAATCATTTTGGCGATATGATCCTGTTTTCAGAGTAATAAAAACAGAATTGATATTCCCGCAGCAGGAAAATCCAGATAAAATGCGGGAGCAGATGGATAGGTTAGAAAACTATGTCCTTGCTTACGGAATAAAAGGGAGCAAATGGACGAAAAAAGAGCGATGGACGTATCGGCGCTTCAAAGGTCTTGAAATGGAAACAAATGGGCAAACAGATGCTGAAAAAGAAATAGAACAGCAATTAAATGAATTAAAGCTTATGGTGTCAGCACCGATTCTGCGTTTGTCCAGGAGGCTTAAAAAAGCTGATTCCGGTCGAAAACTTTGTGAAGCAATCTATTTATATTTAGAGGAATTAGATATTCCTTCTAAATTAGAAAATTTAAAAATAGAGGCTGAAGAAAAAGGAAATCTTGTTAAAATGCGTGAGCATGAACAGGTGTGGAATGCATGTATCGACCTTTTAGACCAGTATGTTGAAATATTAGGGGATGAGGAGGTTTCCTTAAAGTCATTCTCAGCTATATTAGAGGCGGGATTTGAATCTCTCTATTTTTCACTAATTCCTCCAGCGCTGGACCAGGTTATTATCGGAGATTTAGAAAAATCTAGATTGACAGATATAAAGGCAGCCTTTGTCGCAGGTGTGAATGAAGGTGTATTACCAGCTAAGATTTCGGATGATGGGATATTATCTGATGAAGAACGTGAGAGCTTAATAGCTCAAAATTTAACCGTGGCACCAAGCAGTCGAACACGATTATTAGATGAGAATTTTATTGCTTATAAAGCACTAACTACCCCAACAGACGCTCTATATGTCAGCTATCCGCTAGCAAATGATGAAGGAAAAGCATTAATACCTTCTTCGTATATCAAGAGATTGAAAGATATGTATCCGGGTTTAGAAGAGCATTTTTATGGTTTAGATTCTGCGGAATTAATAGAAGAGGAACAGTTGGACTTTGTTACCAATTACCAAACAACTTTGTCTTACCTAACCTCACAGCTTCAATTGAAAAAGCGGAATTATCCTCTTTCTGACCTATGGTGGGATGTATATAACTTTTATATATCAGGTGAGTGGAAAGGCAGGGCAGAGAAGGTATTCTCTTCTCTCTTTTATACCAACCAGACCATACAGCTTTCAAAGGAAACGGCGGATGAATTGTATGGTGATACGATACAAGCAAGTGTTTCAAGAATGGAATTATATAATGGCTGTGCCTTTTCTCATTTTGCACAGCACGGACTAAAGCTCCGCGAACGGCAAGTCTTTCGGTTGGAAGCTCCTGACATAGGTGAGCTGTTTCATGCAGCCTTAAAGTATATATCTGATTTTGTCAATGAGCAAAAACTTAGCTGGGATTCACTTACAAAGAGGCAATGTGAAGAACTAGCCAGGGAAGCAGTTACTGCTTTAGCTCCAAAGCTGCAAAATGAAATTCTATTAAGCTCTGAGCGGCATCATTATATAAAGCGAAAGTTAGAACAAATTATTACTAGAGCCTCTCAAGTATTAAGTGAGCATGCAAAAGTAAGTGGATTCTCTCCAATTGGGTTAGAACTAAGCTTTGGACGGAATGGCAAGCTTCCCCCATTAACGTTTTCATTAAAAAATGGAAAACGGATGGAATTAGCAGGCCGGATTGACAGAGTGGATCAAGCAAAAGGTGAAAATGATAGTACTTTTTTGCGTGTGATCGATTATAAATCGAGTGAAAAGGATGTTAATCTTAACGAAGTATATTATGGACTAGCACTGCAAATGTTAACCTACTTAGATATCGTCATTACACATTCTGATGAATTGGTAGAAATGAAGGCAAGTCCTGCAGGAGTCCTTTATTTCCATGTTCATAACCCGTTAATAAGTACAACTAAATTATTGACCATTGATGAAATAGAAAAGGAAATCATGAAAAAATTCAAGATGAACGGTTTAATGCTGGGTGACCAAAATGTCCTGAAGCTGATGGACCAAACCCTTGAATCAGGCGATTCGCAGATTATTTCGGCCGGTATTAAAAAAGATGGGAATCTGACGAAGAAATCAAAAGTAGCGAGCCTAAATGAATTTGATGACCTTAGGAGTTATGTCCGCAAGCTCTACCAAACTACAGGGGAGGCTATAGTGGACGGCCAGGTTGAAATCGCCCCTTTTAAATTAAAAGATAAAACGCCTTGTACATTTTGTTCGTACAAATCTGTTTGTCAATTTGACGAGTCCATTGAAAATCATTATAGAATTCTAACGCCACAGCCTAAAGAAACAATCTTTGAGTTAATGAGAAAGGAGGTCGGCGAAAATGAATAAATATGTAATACCGCCTAAACCCGCCGGGGCAAGTTGGACGGAAGACCAATGGAAAGCCATTATGGAAAAAAATAAAGACATCCTTGTTGCTGCGGCAGCCGGTTCTGGTAAAACAGCTGTCTTGGTTGAACGAATTATCCAAAAAATTCTTTCCGAACAAGACCCTATTGATGTGGATGAGTTATTAGTCGTAACGTTTACGAACGCATCTGCAGCTGAAATGCGTCATCGAATCGGAGAAGCATTGGAAAAGGCGATAAATAATGACCCAGGTTCAAGGCATTTACGAAAACAGCTTAGCTTATTAAATAAGGCATCTATCTCGACCCTTCACTCCTTTTGTATGGAGGTTATCCGTAAATACTATTACCTCATTGATATTGATCCTGGCTTTCGGATCGCTGATGATACAGAGGCACAATTAATGAGAGATGAAGTAATGGACGACCTGTTTGAAGAGGAGTATGGAAAAAAGGATAATGAGCCATTCTTTCGTTTAGTAGATTCCTTTACCAGCGACCGAAGCGACAGCGCCTTAATGGATATTGTCCGGGATATTTATGATTTTGCACGATCGAACCCAATGCCTAGTCAGTATTTACAGTCAATGATTGATATGTATGATGTAAATGCAGTAACAAATATAGAAGAATTACCCTTTATTCAAGCACTGCTATTTGATATTGAGCTCCAACTTGAAGGAGCTAAGGAAATGATAGAGCGCGGATTGGAAGTGACCAGGCTTCCGGGTGGTCCTGCACCAAGAGCGGAAAATTTTATGGATGACATAAATGTTATTAATACTCTAATCGAGGCAAACCGTGACTCGTGGTCAGCTCTTTATAATGCTATGCAAACATGGTCCTTCACTAGAGCAAAACAAGTAAAGGGGGACCATTTCGATAAAGAGTTGACTGAAAAGGCTCAAAAACTTCGTGATAAAGCTAAAAAGAAGATTCAAGATATCAAAGAAGAACTTTTTCTAAGAAAACCAGAGGGCTTCTTACGTGATATGGACGAAATGAGGCCACTAATTGAAACGCTTGTCCATTTGGTCACTGCTTTTTCTGCGCACTTTGAGAAAGCGAAGCGAGAAAAGGGTTTGGTGGATTATGCAGATTTAGAGCATTATTGTCTGGCCATATTAACAGGGGAAATTCGTTCAGATGGAGTGTTTCTGCCATCAGAAGCTGCATTAGCCTATCGCCATCATTTTAATGAAGTATTTGTGGACGAGTATCAAGATGTCAACATGGTACAGGAAACCATCTTACGGCTCGTTGCAAAAGAAGATGAGATCAATGGTAATCTATTCATGGTCGGTGACGTAAAACAATCCATCTATCGTTTTCGTTTAGCCGAGCCGAATTTATTCTTGGGAAAATATAACCGTTTCAGGCCGGACGCTCAGGGTACAGGATTACGTATTGATCTTGCACGAAATTTTAGAAGCCGGAAGGAAGTATTAGAAGGTACAAACTATTTATTTAAACAGATTATGGGTCTGAAGGTAGGGGAAATTGAATATGATGAAGCTGCTGAACTGCGGCCGGGTGCACCCTATCCTGAAGATGAATCATTTCCAATCGAGCTATTACTCATTGATCAAAATAATGATCGTAAAGAAGTGCCTGCAGACGCTGCTGATTCAGAAACGGAAATAGGACCTCTTGAATTTGATGAGGTGGATTTAGAAAAATCCCAGTTAGAAGCAAGAGTAATGGCTTCAAAGATTAAAGAATTAATAACGAATGAGACAAAGGTTTATAATCCTAAGACAGAGTCTAACCGTCCCATCAGGTATCGGGATATGGTTATCCTGCTCCGATCTATGACCTGGGCACCTCAGATTATGGAAGAGTTCAAACAACAAGGAATTCCTATTTATGCGAACCTTTCTTCTGGCTATTTTGAAGCAACAGAGGTGGCTGTCATGATGTCGTTGTTAAGGGTGATTGATAACCCAGTTCAAGATATTCCATTGGCCTCTGTCCTGCGGTCGCCCATCGTTGGGCTGAACGAAGAGGAGCTGGCACAAATACGTTTGCATAACAAAGGTACTTTTTGGGAGGCAGTTAAAAAGTTCTGTATGAGCAGCCCAACAGAAAAAACAGAGCTTTTATACGAAAAGGTCCGGCGTTTTTATGATTATTTGGTTGAATGGCGTTCCATGGCCCGCCAAGGATCACTTTCTGAACTAATTTGGCAGCTATACAGGGATACACAGTTTTATGACTTTGTTGGCGGTTTGCCAGGCGGTAAACAGCGGCAGGCTAACTTACGTGCCTTGTACGATAGAGCTAGACAATATGAGCAAACCTCTTTTAGAGGCTTATTCCGTTTCTTACGATTTGTGGAGAGAATGATTGAAAGAGGAGACGATCTAGGTGCAGCTAGAGCACTAGGTGAGCAGGAAGATGTTATTCGGGTTATGACTATTCACAGCAGTAAAGGACTTGAATTTCCAGTTGTATTTATTGCAGGGATGTCGCGAAACTTTAATATGACTGATATCCGAAAAGCCTATATGCTCGATAAAGAGTACGGTTTTGCTGCTAAATATGTAAATGTGGAAAAACGAATTTCCTATCCCTCTTTACCTCAAATTGCTTTTAAACGGAAAAAGAAAATGGAAATGCTCGCAGAAGAAATGCGGGTTCTTTATGTAGCCTTGACGAGGGCAAAAGAAAAGCTTTATCTGACTGGAACCATAAAGGATGCCGGTAAAAAAATAGAACAGTGGAATGATGTCTCAGCGAATACTGAATGGCTGCTCAAGGATTTTGAAAGAGCAGGTGCAGGCTGTTATATGGATTGGGTTGGGCCGGCGCTTATTCGACACCAAGACAGTAATGAAATAAGAAAGTTTGATAATATGCTTGTTCCCGAAGAGATTACCAGTCACCCTTCGTCATGGAAAATCACTTTAATTAATGCTGATGAGATCAATAATCAGGAGATTATTCAGACCACAGAAGAGGAATCCCTTCTTGAGCAGGTTGAGCAAAGTAAACTAATACCGATAACATCACCCTTTAGTGATGAAATTAAGTCTCGCTTAACATGGGAATATTCCTTTAGCAATGCCTCTACACATCGCTCAAAGCAATCAGTTTCGGAAATGAAGCGGCAAAGGGAAATGTCTGATGAGCATAGTGGAACAGAATTGTTAAGTAAGTTTAAAAAGTCAATCACGAAACGACCTAAGTTTATGCAGGAAAAGTCCTTAAGTCCTGCAGAGAGAGGAACAGCACTGCATATGGTCATGCAGCATGTTGATTTGAAAAAACCGATTACAGTTGAAAATATTGACGCACAAGTAGAATCTATGGTTAACAATGAACTGCTGTCTGTTGAACAGGCAGAGGTTATTGATACTCAGCTTATTGTGAAATTCTTTGATTCCGATTTAGGTAAAAGGATCACGAATGCTAAAGCGGTAAATCGTGAAATACCCTTTACCCTTTCATTACCTGCCTCAGAGGTATATCCAACTTGGACAGGTGAGGATGAATCTGTTTTTATTCAGGGGATTATTGACTGTGTTTTTGAGGATGAACATGGACTTGTCCTTATCGACTTTAAATCAGATGGAATTTATGATCGGTTCAAAGATGGATTTGAACAAGCTAGACCTATCCTTGAAGAACGCTACCGATTACAAATCAATTTATATACGAAAGCGTTAGAGCAAATTTGGAAGAGGAAGGTCAATGAAAGATATTTATTCTTCTTTGACGGCGCACATATTTTATATCTATAACTAATAAAAGACATAAACCGACTTTGGTTTATGTCTTTTATTAGTTATTCCCGCCAATTGGCTGGTCGAGTACATTCGCATCTAATACATTTGTACCGCTGATTCCGTTTGCTGTAAAGATAATTCCCCCCGTATTAAAGCCGCCTGAACCTGCATTTGTCTTAGAGGCACTTTTTGGAGAGATATAGACGGTATCACCGAAATGAACAACACCACCACTTACATTCACAATTTGAACTGGACCAATTATCGCTGGCATAAAAACATCCTTCACTTAAGTATTCCTACATATCATATTCTTTAATGCTCTCTATTGTTCATCTTCCTTATCGAACAACTGCCTGATATGTTTAACCCTTGCTTCTAATGAGACGTTTTCACTATTTCCAACATGAAGGATTGTCGCCGAAGACATGGCGATGATGGAAATATTATTAACCTTTATAAGTGGAAGGGTATTATGGGTAGAATGTGACAATTCTTCAGTTATTGGCAATAAAGGAATTGGTTCCGAAAAAATAGGATATTTTGAAAAGTTCCCTTCTTTTCCAAAAAACACATCAGCTTCCCGCTGAACAGCTAAGGCTCGTGAAAATCCATTAACCATACAAGAATCACCCAGTTGTATGGTAGAGGCGAAGGAAGCCGAATTCACTTTAATGGAGTTTACGACAGATGTTCTCTGGAGCATTTGACAGGCCCCCTTAAAATAATGGCACAAACGGCCCCATTATCAGTGATTCTGCTGGAGTATCAAAAGTTGAAGCCAATTGAATGGTTTGAGTGTCTCCAACCATTATGAGTGAGGAACTTGCTACCCCCATAATTCGAATAGTATCTACATGGAGGTCACGATTATATACTTCAAAGTTCATTGTGTGTATTCATTCCTTTCACGTTATCTGGTAAGTGATTAATAAATATTAAAATCCCTTTTTTAATTTCCTGTTTGATTAATTGAATAATACTATCTTCGGTATTTTGTTCGCCTTCATGTTCTCTGGTATTTTTGATATGGTAATCAATCCTAGCTGGAAGCTGCTTCATGATATCTTGTTTAATAAAATCTAAATAGGAATCATCTAACCGAATATTTAATTGATTCTGAGTTTCCTTAAATAGTGCTGGAAGTTCTGTTTCTAAATACTGATAAACTGACTCTTCTATTCTCATAGACCTCTGCATTTGTGCTTTAGGATGAATGGGAGTATTTAAGGATTGATTATCTACAGCAAAATCTTCAATATTTGCCAAATCTGAGGGGTTTAGTCCAATGTTTAATGTTCCATCAAGACTTTCAACCTTTAATTGATCGAATTTGTATTCAATTTTATCCACTCTAATACTAGGCTTATCCTTTAATTGCTTCATTTCTTCCTGAAGTTTTTGAATGGTCTGTTCCAGAATTGCTATTCTATTTTCTTGTGTTTGTAAAGTAATTTGGACCCACTGAAGAAGTTGTGAATAATCCTGATACATACCATCACCTCACCTTGAATCTTCTTCTCGTCCAGCACCAGACAAAGGTACCGCAAAATTAGATTGCCCGCTTGTTGTTTGCGTGCCCCCAGCTGTTGGTGCAGGGCCTGTAAAACCACCTGTATTATATAGATAAGAGGCAGGTTTGATGATTCCAGCACTGCCAATTTGCAGAACGGAAGAATTAGTAATACTGCTAATCTTAATAAAATTAATTTGAATGGACTGCTGGATATAAAAATTCATTGAAAAATCAACCTTTCCTTACGCATTAAGGAAGATTCCTTGATCAATACCATCTGAATCATTGGTATTCGTATTACTTAAATTATTATTATGGACATTTAAACTTTCCCCCGTATTAAAGGACCCAGCTCCGGAAAAAGTTTTTGCTGATGAAAATGGCATGATTTTATAGACATCTCCAATATGAAAAACTGAACTTGTGCCAAGTGAAATGACTTGAGCAACTCCTACAATGGCTGGCATAAACAACACCCTTTTTACCTTTTTTCTCCTAATATGGTATGTATGGGTTGGTGTAATGTGATTCATTCGCCCAATAAAAGTAAAAGTGAGTAAAACGATGTTGGGAAAAAAACGAAAATAGGCATATATCCCTATAGTTTTTGTATAAATGGTATATTAGTAGGATATAAGATAAAGGCAAAAGGGCTTATTATTAGTTTAAGAGGTCAGTCGGAAACTAAACACTGATTCTCGATAAAGGCAAAACTGATGAAAATCAGTGACGCAAAGCTAAAGGGGCTAAGGCGCATTTGCGCTACGCCAGCCAGTTACCGAAAGAACCGGGTGTTTTTCGTATGCTGCAGCAATCCAATACATAGTATTTTTATGTACATTGTTGTATTACATTTGTTAACCCCCCTTTCGGTAAAGGCGGGGTTATTTTTATTTTAGTTTTATTGAACCCTGCCTAACCGTTCATATT
Source organism: Neobacillus niacini (assembly GCF_019749295.1). Lineage (GTDB taxonomy): Bacteria > Bacillota > Bacilli > Bacillales > Cytobacillaceae > Neobacillus > Neobacillus niacini_D. The sequence goes on along the minus strand of NZ_JACWFG010000001.1, from coordinate 641,464 downwards.
TTCTTTATGTTTTGTGAGCAAATTGGTTTTCAAAAACAAAAACAAGGCGGGTGGAATCTATGGGGCTATTAAAACAAATCCAACAGACGACTCAGGGACAAGATGTAGAACACAAATTATACAAGTCAGCAAGGCTGGCTATTAAAAGGAATTCATGGAAACCATTAGAACTGCAGGATCTAATTCGTAACGAGACCCTGTCAAAAGAAATGGCTCTCTTCCTCTGTACATGTGTGAAAGCTAGATTAAATATTCTAGTAAGCGGTGGGACAGGGGCAGGTAAAACAACCCTTGTCAATGCACTTTCCACTTTCATTCCAAAAGAGGAAAGAAGAATTATTGGAGATATTCGAGATAAGGATGGACGTGACATACTTCTGAAAGAAAATAAAGCATTTGATGGTTTTCTTGCAGCAGGGCACTCCAGCAGTCCAAGTAATATGATTGATCGCTTGGAACTTATTGCCTATCTTAATGGAATGAATATGCCTATCAATGCGATCAGGGAACAAATTGCTGGTACCATTGACATCATTGTTCACCTTTCACGTTTAAATGATGGATCAAGAAAAATTACGAAGATAACAGAGGTCCGGGGACTCGAAGGGGAAAATATTGTGCTTAGAGATATTTTTAAGGTTAGTCCTCTTAAAGGTTCTTATTATTAATTACACTTTTTATTTAGGATTTAGCTAATGCCTGTGGTATGATAGTGTTGCTATAAGCTATTGTACATAGGAGGAAAATTACATGATTCACGGTCACGTTACAGCTTGGGTTTTAGCCCTAATATTATTTATTGTCGCTATATTTTTACTAAAAGGCGGAAAAGAAAAGGGCGCTAAAATTGTTCGGATGATTTTGCGTGTACTTTATCTGCTAATTATTGCAACAGGAGTTGGACTGTTGTTCATGCTGTCCAATATTGATTTGTTGTATATATTAAAAGCGGCAGTAGGGATATGGGTAATTGGGTTATTTGAAATGATTCTTAGCAAGGTTGCACAAAATAGAAAGACATCAGTTCTGTGGATACAATTTGTTATCGCCTTCTTACTTGTATTGTATTTAGGATTTGATAAACTTCCAATGTCAATCTTTTATGTATAAGTTAGTTTTTTAAAGGAGCTGTCGGTTTATTTACCGGCAGCTCTTTTTTTGTGTAAAAAGTGATGACAAGGATTGCAAATAGTTTTACTATTTATGTAAGGAGAGAGGAGTGTTTGAGATGCTAGTAAGAGTGTTTGCTAATCTCCGGCAGATTTGCGGCGGAGTGGGGGTAGAGGTTATTCCGGAAGGCCAACGGGTAATCGATGTACTAGATAAAATGGTAGAAATGTTTCCTTATCTCAAGGATGAAATATTTACTGCTGAAAAAGAACTGCTGCCATTTGTCCATGTTTTTATTAACGGAAGAAATATTATTCATTTAGATGGTCTTGTAACCATTGTAAAAGAAACTGATCAATTTGCACTCTTTCCGCCTGTGGCAGGTGGTTAACATGCTGCAGCAGGAATTGGAGTTTCGTGGAATAAATCGAGAGCACCTCGGAATGTATTTTGAGGAGTTAGGCGGTAAACAAATTACCGATCATTTTCCTTACGTATATCAATCTAAGGACTGGTACGGAGAAATAGTATACGAAGAGGAGATTTCGATTACTTCAACATTTAAAGTGAATGCTGTCTATATCCGCTTTTATGCTTCAGATGATATCACGCTTAACCAGCTGATCAAAGATTATCGTGTGAAAACTAGGAGAATAGGTGGATAGTAAATTTCAAGACAAAAGGCTTCTGCAAAATATGCAGAAGCCTTTGATTATGTCATTAGACTAACTGATTTTCCGGATCGATAATCTCAAGCTCACGAAGCTTTGCTTCGGTAACTTTACCAGCCTCCCAGCCGCGGACTTGGTAGTACTCTTTAAGCATAATATCCATACGGCTGACCTCACCAGCACTATTACCAGATGCAGGCTCATCTGTGAATCGTTTTGGAAGATAGTCATCTTCTTCTTTATCAAATCCAGCGAGGTTGTTATAATAACGCTCAAGATTGTAAATTCTTTCTCCAGCCTTCATTACATCATCAGCAGTCAACGGAATACCAGTCATAGTGCTATATTGCTCTGCATAATGCTCAGCGTTTTCCGAGAAGGAAGAAAACTTACAAATATTCATAGAATCAGAGAAAGCAAGCATATCTTGGAATATTTTTAATAACTCACCTTTTCCTTCAGGCTTAAGGCGGTCTGTTGGTTCTGGAATACCCGCAATTTCACTGGCAACCGTATAGCCGCGTAAATGACAGGCTCCACGGTTACTAGTTGCATAACCGAGACCAATCCCTTGAATACCACGTGGGTCATATGCAGGAATAGACTGTCCCTTTACAGACATAGAAAGCTCTGGTGCACCCCAGGAAGCTGTTGCTTTCGCAGGGCCTTCAGCAAGGATACCGCCAAACCCTTCACGGAATACAATCTTCTTAGTTAAGTCAATCATGGAATCGGCATCGCCCCAAATGAGTTCTTCTGTGATTAACCCCTTTTCATAGGCTTCCATCGTGACAGAGAAGCAATGGCCAAGCTCAATTGTATCGAGCCCATATTCATTACACTGGTCAATTAGATAAGAAATAGCTTCAGCATCACTTAATAAGCAGTTAGATCCAAGTGACCAGGAAGATTCAAATTCAAAGCTTTCTACTCTAGTTTTATACTTGCCATCCTTTACTTCTACTTCAATTTTGCAGCCAACAGGGCATGCATGGCATGTATTGTTTTTAACAAGCAAATGCTGGTTTACATATTCACCACTGTGCTTTTCTGCCTCATCCCAATGAGTGAACTGAGAGTTCTTTGTTGGAAGTGCTCCAACCTCATTGATAATGTTAGTTAATACGTTTGTACCGTAAACGGAAAGACCGCCTTTATTTGGCGCAGTTAATCCGCCGTCAAGAATTGCTTTTACTGCCTTTTTGTTCGCTTCTTTATACTCAGTTTCTAATTTTGGCTGCGGCATATTACCTTTTTGAGATGCCTTAATTACAACCGCTTTCAATTTTTTGTAGCCTGCAACAGCGGCAGTTCCGCCTCGTCCTGCAGCGCGATCATGCTCGTTAATAAAGGAAGCGAACTTAACTGTGTTTTCACCTGCTTGACCAATCGTCATGACACTAAGATCTTGTTCACCATATCTAGCCTGCATCGTTTTAACTGTTTCTCTTGTTCCTTTACCCCAAAGATCTGACGCATCACGCAATTCCGCCTTGCCATCCTCGATATAAAGATAAACTGGCTTGTCACTTTTACCTGTAAGGATTATATTATCAACACCTGCCCATTTTAAGCGGGCTGCTGTCCATCCTCCCATATGGGAATCCGTAACGGTTCCTGTTAACGGAGACTTAGTTACAACACAAAGACGTCCGCTCATGGAAGAACGTGAGCCGGTTACAGGACCAGTCATAATACAAAGCATGTTTTCAGGAGACAATGGCTCAACCTCAGGACCGTTATCAAGGACATATTTAACGCCCAGCCCGCGGCCGCCAATGTACTTTTTTGCATCTTCCTCGTTAATAGGTCTGTAATTAATACTGCCTGCTGTTAAATCAACTACCACTTCTTTGTTTAAGAAACCGCCTAAATTCAATGTTTTTCCCTCTCTTTCATTAATAAATTGAAGCTTATCTCCCATTTATATTAGAAAATATTAATAGGATATTCCTCTCAAAATTAATAAATAAACCCAATTCCTATTATACAATCATTTTTACATATTTAATATTTAAACTTTTCTAAAATTAAATTAAAATTAACGTAGATTGCATGACTCGTTACAATGTACTATTAATCTAGAAAAGAGGATTACTATATGGACGATTTAGGACGATATTCAAGACAAATTCTTTTTTCAGGAATAGGGAAAGAGGGACAGGTGAAGTTACTGGAGAGTAAGGTCGCTATTGTCGGTGTCGGTGCCCTTGGGACAGTATGTGCCAATCATTTAGCCCGATCGGGTGTGGGATACATAAGATTAATTGATAGAGATGTAGTAGACCTTTCCAATCTGCAGCGTCAATCACTTTTTAATGAGGAAGATGTAAAACTTAATCTTCCAAAGGCAGTTGCTGCAGGGAAGAGACTAAACTCTATTAACTCTACGGTTACAGTTGATGCTGCTGTTACAGATTTAAATCTTGATAATGCAGAGGAATTATTAGCAGGGGTTGATGTTATCATTGATGGCACAGATAATTTTATGACCCGCTATTTAATCAATGATGTTTGTGTTAAATATGGGATCCCCTGGGTTCATGGGGCTGCAGTCAGTTCTAGAGGAATGTTTGCTGTAATAAAGCCCGGAATCACCCCTTGTTATCGCTGTCTATTTCCGACTGTGCCAGCTGGAAGAGGAGAAACCTGTGATACGATTGGTGTTCTGTCACCAATAACGGATATAATTGGTTCCTTTCAGGCAATGGAAGCTATAAAACTATTAATAGGGGCACCCACGAGTTCTAACCTTGAGCAAATTGATGTTTGGGATACTTCTTTTTTTTCAATGGATACAAGTAAGGGAGCAAACCCGCAATGTCCGTCATGTGTAAACCATCAATTTGACTTTCTAGATCGTTCATCATCCCTGCAAGAAGCGTATAGCTCGCTATGCGGTCGAGATACGGTGCAAATATATTTTAGGGATAAGCGTGAGCGAGACCTAATAAAACTTAGTGAACGCCTAAAGAAAAATGGAAAGGTAACCGGAAACCAATTCTTACTTCGTTTCTCACCTAACGAAGAAACTTCAATAGTCGTCTTCAAAGATGGTCGGGTTCTTGTCCACGGAACAAATGATATCGTAAAAGCAAAATCCCTTTATTCAAAATATATAGGAAACTAAAAAACAGTAAAAGGTGTGTTTTATCTATACAAGGCTATGATAATAGACATTTATGATTGGAGCGGAAGGCGCGAGACTCCTGCGGGAGGACGGGGCAGGGGAGACCCCACAGGCGCATAAGCGCCGAGGAGGCTCCCCGGACCGCCCGCGGAAAGCGAAGCGCCTTGAGCGCAAATCAACAAACAACTTTTACATAGCCTTTATGAAAAACACACCTTTTCTATTATGAAATCATTTTTTCAATGACCAATCGTTTTCCGGTATTTAAGGTAAATTCAAAGCGGTCATTTACCTTTTCAAAATAGCAAAAATGATGTTGAACATTACAAATTTGCTCCTGGTTATCGAATACAATAAAGTTTACCCCATCCTTTCGATTATCATCGGACAAGAATGATAGGTGATTATAACAATAAATACAATCATAAATAGAAAAGTCTAGGGAGTTTAATGTCGTGACAAATTGAAAGAAGGCGTCATCATTCATTCCCTCTAAAAGTCTCTCTAATGAGTAAATTAAATGCTTCCTGATTCTAACCTTGTCATGGTCGCGAAGCATTATCAGCTCATTTCCACTTCGAATCTTTCCGGATTCGATTAAAATCCCTTTCCTCCAACGATTAACCCTAAATATTTCGACCTCTTGCTGAAGATAGTCATCAAGCATAGCTGCTTCTTCTGTTTCCTCATCAAAAAAAATCCATTGATCACTGATTTGCTCAACTGCTCCTTCGTTATAGGCCCTCAGTTGAAAATCTAATAGTTTAATTCTCTGTTGTCGATTCATGTTTAACCTCCGTGCCTAATGCTTTCTTTTTCTTTGTAGACATCTTTATGAACTTTTATAACTTGTTTATCTTTAATTTGGACAATTTACCAAATAAATTGGGCTGAATAGAATAAAAGCATGTAATGATATCCAGTGTCAGTTACTGGAGAGAGGAGCTTTATATGTGCGGAGTTTCAGGATGGGCTGATTTTACTAAAGATTTAAGAAATGAAAAAGCTGCGATTGAAAAAATGACAAAAACTCTAGCAAAGCGGGGACCAGATGAAACGAACCTCTGGGTTCAAACACATGCTGGATTTGGTCATAAGCGTCTGATAGTTGTTGACCCTGAAGGGGGAAGACAGCCAATGACTAAACAAAAAGATGGTATACAATATACAATTTGTTACAATGGGGAGTTGTACAATACTGAAGATATCCGCAAAATTCTCCTTACTAAAGGATATTCTTTTAAAGGTCATTCTGATACAGAAGTTCTGTTAACAGCCTATATAGAATGGGCGGAGGAGTGCGTAAATTTCTTAAACGGGATATATGCCTTCGCTATTTGGGATCAGCAGAAAGAACAATTGTTTATTGGCCGCGACCGGTTAGGAGTTAAACCCTTATTTTTTACAGAATTAAATAACGGGATTGTATTTGCTTCTGAAATCAAGGCTATTCTTGCAAACCCTGGGATGAAAACAGAGCTGGAATATGAGGGGCTGGCCGAGATATTCGGTTTAGGACCGTCACGGACGCCGGGATCTGGAATCTTTAAAGGAATTAAAGAGTTAAGGCCGGCACATGCCATGACTTTTTCTAAAAACGGGCTAAAGATTTGGCGCTATTGGAATGTGAAGAGTGATGTGCACAAGGATAATGTTGAGGAAACGGCTGAAAAGGTCCGTTATTTGGTAACAGATGCTGTAACAAGGCAGCTGGTATCGGATGTTCCACTCTCTACCTTCTTATCAGGCGGCCTGGATTCAAGTATTATCACGGCCATTGCAGCACAGGGATTTAAAGACCAAGGAAAAGGTCAGCTTCATACTTATTCTATTGACTATGAAGGAAACGACCAATTCTTCAAAGCAAATGAATTCCAGCCAAATGCGGATGAAAAATGGATTAACATTGTAACCAATGAGTTTAATACAAAGCATCATTTCAAAACCATTTCTCAGGATCAATTAGTGAAAGACTTAACAGAAGCGGTTCATGTCCGCGACTGTCCTGGTATGGCTGACATTGATTCCTCCTTGCTTTGGTTTTGTAAAGAAATTAAAAAGGATTTTGTTGTTAGTCTTTCAGGAGAATGTGCAGATGAGATATTTGGAGGGTATCCATGGTTTCACCGCAAGGAAGATTTAGAGAGACCAGGTTTCCCTTGGATGCGTTCCGTAAATGAAAGAAACAATTTGTTAAGAGCTGATTGGCAGCAAAAACTGAATTTAAAGGATTATGTTATCGAAAGATACAATCAAGCCATCCAGGAAACACCTAAATTGGATGGTGAGAGCTTGGCAGAAACAAAACGGAGAGAGCTTTTCTATATTAATATGACACATTTTATGACAACGCTGCTTGATCGAAAAGATCGGATGAGTATGGGCGCGAGTTTAGAAGTTAGGGTGCCCTTTGCAGACCATCGTCTTGTAGAATACGTCTGGAACATCCCGTGGGATGTAAAAATGGTTCATGGCAGGGAAAAGGGGATATTAAGAAAAGCTTTTGAAGGGGTTCTCCCTGAGGAAGTATTATATCGTAAGAAAAGTCCTTACCCGAAAACCCATAATCCAGCCTATACGCAGGCTGTTCAAAAGCAGATGCGGGAGATATTAAATGATAAGTCCTCGGTACTTTATGAATTATTTAATCGTGATTTATTAAATGAAATCGTTGAATCAGGAGGAAATTCTTTTAAAGAGCCTTGGTTTGGTCAGTTGATGTCAGGACCACAGCTATTAGCTTATTTTATCCAGCTGGATATTTGGTTTAAAGATTACAATATTAACATAATAAATGCATAGACGTTAATAGTTGGATTACCATCTTTATTAGATTAAAATGAGTGTATGGAAGGGGATTGAAGATGAAGAAAACCTTGATTACACTCATTTTATTTTGTATTTTAATTATTTCAGCAGTACCAGCTTACGCAGAGACAAAGAAGGATACACGGAAGTGGCAGGATGAAACTGTTTATAGCTTAATGGTCGATCGTTTTTTTAATGCTGATACGAAAAATGATATTGATGTAAATACTCTAGACCCTCTTGCCTACAATGGCGGGGATTTCCAGGGAGTTTTGGATAAGCTTGATTATCTCAAGGATATGGGATTCACAGCTGTCCGGTTAACATCGATATTTGACAATACTCCTTTTGGATACCACGGTTATTGGGTGAATGACTTTTATAAGATTGAAGAACATTTTGGATCAATGAAGCTCTTTAAAAAGCTCGTTCAAGAGGCACATAAAAGAGATATGAAAGTGATCATTGATTTTACAGCCAATAGTGTTTCCACAGAAAATCCATGGGTAAAGGATGAAACGAAGCAAGACTGGTTCAACAAAAAACGAGAAATTGCCAATTGGGCTGATCAGGATGAGGTATTGAATGGCTGGGTGAATGGTCTTCCTGACTTAAATCAGGACAACCCTGAAGTTAAAAAATATTTATTGGATGCCGCCAAATGGTGGATAAATGAGACGGATATAGATGGATACAGCCTTCCAGAAGTAAATCATGTACCTGTTTCTTTTTGGAGTGATTTTGCAAAAGAAGTCAAAAGCGAAAAGGAAAACTTTTTTCTTTTAGGGATCACCACCTCAAACAGTGAAGTAGGTCTTGAAACATATGCAGGTGCAGGAATTGACAGCGTTACTGATTATCAACATAGTGAGAACCTGCGCAGGGTCTTTGCTTCTACCAATCAATCGTTTAATGAGTTGAAAGATAATGATCTTCAAAAACCAGAAATACAGCCGCAATTTTTTGATAATGAACTGACGACTAGGTTTACAAGTGATATTGTTAAGAACAAACATTTTCCAGGAGCCCGCTGGCGGACGGCTTTGACTTATATATATAGTACCCCAGGCATCCCAATCGTCTTTTATGGCAGTGAAATTGCTTTAAATGGCGGAGAAATTCCGGACAACCACCAGCCAATGAATTTTAGGACAGAAAAAGAGCTCATTGATTATATTACGAAGCTTGGCGAATTAAGAAATCAGCTGCCTTCTTTGACGCGGGGAAGTATGGAGATGCTTTATGAAAAAGATGGAATGGCTGTTTATAAACGCGTCTACCAAGATGAAACGGCGATTATTGCTATCAATAATACAAGTGAATCTCAAAATGTTACCTTAAGCGATGAGCAAATTGATGGTGGAAAAGAACTTCGTGGAATGCTTAATGGAGATTTAGTCCGAAGCACTAAAGATAACCAGTATGATCTGATAATTGACCGAGATGAAGCAGAGATTTATGTGCTTGCAAAAAAGAGCGGGATTAATCTTCCTCTAATTGGATCACTAGTTGCAGTCTACATTTTATTTACTCTTTTTATCATAAAAGTAAAGAAGAGAAAAAAATAAAAATTATCAAAAAAGGCGATTCTTCATTGGGGAAGGATCGCCTTTTTTTTCTAGCTTGGATTCCTAGTAAATATTCTATCCATTAACGATTTTACCGCCATTAACATGGAGTATTTGACCACTTACATAGGATGAATCATCAGATGCAAGATATACATAGCTTGGGGCTAACTCGTAAGGTTGGCCGGCTCTCCCCATAGGGGTATCTGTACCAAAGGAAGCGACTTGGTCTTCAGTGAATGTTGAAGGAATGAGCGGTGTCCAAATCGGACCTGGTGCGACACCATTTACTCTTATCCCCTCCGGAGCCAGGGATTTTGCTAACGAACGTGTGAAAGTTACTATAGCCCCTTTTGTAGCTGAGTAATCTAATAATTCTTCGTGCCCGGCATAGGCTGTAATCGAAGTGGTATTGATAATGGAGGCACCCTTTTTTAAGTATGGTAATACCATTTTGGACATATAAAAGTAGGAGAAAATATTAGTCCTAAACGTTTTTTCAAGCTGTTCAGAGGTTATATCCAGCAGACTTTTCTGCGGGTGCTGCTCTGCTGCATTATTAACTAAAATATCAATTTTTCCAAATTGCTCTTTTATTTGCTTTACAATATCTTTACAAAATTTTTCGCTGCCAATGTCACCAGCAAAGAGAAGGCAGTTACGCCCTTCTGCTTCAACAAGTGCTTTTGTTTCTTCTGCATCCTGCTGCTCCTCTAAGTAGGCGATGGCAACATCTGCACCTTCTTTAGCAAAATAAATAGCAACAGATTTTCCAATACCACTATCCCCGCCAGTAATAATCGCTGTTTTCCCTGCCAGTTTCCCTGCGCTTTTATAGTTAGTGTCCACTGAAACGGGACGAGGGTTCATTTCACTTTCGACCCCAGGCTGATGATTTTGATGCTGCGGGGGGAAAGACTTCTTCTGCTGTTGTTGTTTGTTGTTAGTCATTCATTCCTACCTCCAAGATTATTTACCATGTTAGTTTAAGGAATATGAACGAAAATATTAGCAAATAAAAAAGGAGAAGAGGAATTTTCCTTTTCTCCTGTAAATATTGATCATCGATAGTTAATAAATTGGACATCGACTGTAAGGTCTGCTTCGCGTACCAAAGAGATAATCTTCTGCAGGTCATCACGGTTCTTACCGCTAACACGTACTTGGTCGTCCTGAATTTGGCTTTTTACCTTAAGGCCGCTATTTTTAATAATGGTGTTAATTTTTTTAGCATTTTCTTTATCAATTCCTTGGACAAGTTTTGCTCTTTGACGAACAGTCCCGCCAGATGCTTTTTCCAATTTTCCATAATCTAGATTCTTAACGGGAACACCTCTTTTGATTAACCTGCCAAGCAGGACGTCCTTCAGTTGATCCATTTTAAATTCGTCATCTGAAACCAGAACAAGCTCTTCTTTATCAAGAGTAACTTCACTTTTGCTGCCTTTAAAATCATAACGAGTTTTAATTTCCTTCATCGTTGCAGTAATTGCATTTGTGACTTCCGGAAAATCGACTTTGGATACAATATCAAAAGATTCATCTTTGGCCATAGTAATAATACCTCCAAAATATTTTTAATTACGGTATGTAATTTTGCTAAAGTTTCCCTTTATGGCTTCATTATAGTAAAATATAGCAAGTCAAACAACCCTATAGACAACTATAGGAGAGAAAAGGTGAGTTAAGATGTCTTTACAAGAACTAATTGGTCAAACCGTTACGTTAACCGTAGCACGAAAAGCCGACTTCGGGTATTTTTTAACAGATGGAAATGAAGATGTTTTGTTGCATATAAATGAGGCTGACCGGGATTATGAGGAAGATGAATCTGTAGAAGTCTTCCTTTATGTTGACTCCGAAGGCAGGACCTCTGCTTCTACAACCATACCTGAAGTTGCGATTGGTAAATATGCTTGGCTTAAAGTAGTAGATTCTAACCCTCATGTTGGAGTGTTTTTAGATATTGGGATTAAAAAGGATTTATTATTAGGGATTGATGATCTCCCTGTTCATAAATCAGTCTGGCCAAAGGCAGGGGATTTGGTTTATGTTACATTGAGGGTGAATAATAATTTTCTGCTATATGCTAAGCTTGCGACTGACCCTGTTATTGAATCGATTTCTAATCAGGCAACTAGGAAAGATTTTAACAAAAATGTTCAGGGGCATATCTATCGTACAGCAAAGGTAGGCAGCTGGATCTATACCATTGAGGGCTATAAAGGATTCATTCATGAGTCTCAAAGACAAACAGAGCCACGGTTAGGACAAATGGTAGAAGGAAGAATTATTGACGTCAAGGAAGATGGAACAGTAAATGTGTCGTTACTTGCGAGGAAGCAAGAAGCACAAGACCTTGAGGCTGAACGAATCTTTGAATATTTAATGAGCAGAAATGGTGCTATGCCATTTAATGATAAAAGCATGCCTGAAGAGATACAGGAACGTTTTCAGTTAAGTAAAGGTGCATTTAAACGTGCGCTTGGAAAACTTATGAAAGATGGCCGTGTTTATCAAGAAGGAAGCTGGACATATCTTAAGAAAGATTAATTTTTTTCTACATACTCTTTTATAAATGGACAACACTAATGTTGAAAGCATTTTGAAAGGGGTATGAGTATGCCGCATACATCAGATAATGATAAAAAAGCTCAAGATAATAATGCACTAAGACATGAGAAAAATATGATGAGAGAAAAAAATCGTCAAGCTGGTAAAAACCAATACTCGAAAAAAACAGATCATAAATAAAAATAAGCGGGATTTTCTCCCGCTTATTTTTTATTAAATTATGATGGCAATTTGTTTAAAAAGAAAATGGAAATGGTGCCTGGGCCTGTATGAGCACCAACTGCGGAACCAATAGAACTAATATAAACCTCTTGTGGATTCAGTTCCTCCTCAATCAACGCTTTTACCTCTAAGGCGGTTTCAATTGTATCCGCGTGGCTTATTCCAACAATTTGATCCTTAAAGTTTTCACCGCGCTCTTTCATGATTTCAATTATGCGACGATAAACTTTCTTTTTCCCGCGAATTTTTTCAATTGGAACGAGTTTCCCGTCCTCTACATTTAGAATAGGTTTTATGTTTAGTAATCCACCCAGAAAGGCTGAGGCTTTAGATACACGACCACCTTTAGCTAAATAATCTAAGTCCTCTACCGTAAACAAATGCTCCATATGCTGACTGCGAAATAGCACATCATTTAAAATTTCTTCCTTTGAGGCATTTTGGGCTGCAAGCCTTGCTGCTTCTTTAACAGAAAGACCAAAACCAAGAGAAGCACATTTTGTATCGACAATCGTTAAATTAAAGTTTGGATATTTTTCCTTTACTTGGTCAAGAATCATAACAGATGTCTGATATGTACCAGATAAAGCTGATGAGAAAGCAATATATATTCCATCCTCATTATTTTCAGCCATTTTCGTAAAGACTTCCTCAAATAATAAAGGAGAAACTTGAGACGTTTTAGGAACATCGCCAGAGCGTATGGCGTCATAAACAGTTTTAGGATCAATCGTTTTAACATCCTCATATTCTTGCCCATTAACCTGAACCTTTAGTGGAAATAATGTGACGTTATGTTCAGGGTAAAAATCTTTGGGTAAATCGCATGCGCTGTCAGCTAGTATTTTTACCGGCATGAAGCTCACCTGCTTTCAAGCTATTATAGTTAGTTTTAGTTTATCGGTTTCACCTCGAAAATACAATTATCTGTTTAGAGATTAGCCTTAAAAAATTGAAGGAGATGGTGCTTTTGTTTTGGCAGCAAACCAAGAAATCAATAATTGTTATTGTGGGTGCATTCCTAAATGCCCTGGCGATAAACTTATTTTTAATTCCAGCAAATGTTTATTCTAGTGGATTTACTGGAATTGCACAATTATTATCAAAAGTATTAAGCGAACAAACCCCCTTAAATATCTCAATGGGATTTCTATTACTATTGCTAAATATACCAGTAGCCATTTTAGGGTGGTTGAAGGTAGGAAAATCCTTCACCATCTATAGTTTTTTGAGTGTGGCTTTATCCTCACTATTCTTAGAATTGATTCCCATTACGCAAGTTTCGAAAGATATTCTTCTTAATGCTGTATTTGGCGGGGTAATATTAGCAGTTGGAGTTGGACTTACATTAAAATGGGGTGCGTCAACTGGAGGCTTAGATATTATTGCCATGGTTTTATCTAGGATGAAAGATAAACCAATTGGCAGTTATATGTTTATTTTAAATGCATTTATTATTATTACAGCTGGTTTTTTATATGGATGGGAAAAAGCTCTTTATACAATTGTTTCCTTGTATGCTTCAACAAGAGTAGTGGACGCTATCCATACGAGACATGCAAAGCTTACAGCCATGATTATTACGAAAAAGGCAGATGAGCTAAAGGCAGCAATCCATTCGCAATTGGTAAGGGGAATTACATTGATTCCTGCAAAAGGTGCTTTTTCAAATGAACCGAAAGACATGCTGATGATTGTTATAACGCGCTATGAGTTATATGATTTGGAACGTATCCTTGCTGAGGTTGATCCCAATGCATTTACCAATATCATTCAAACAACTGGAATTTACGGTTTCTTTAGGCGTGAATAGGAGGGGAAAGTTTGAAAAGTTTTTTATGTATAATCTTGTTTCTATTTCCGTTTAGTTTAAAAGGAGAAGCGAACAATGGTGAGAATGATCAACGATTTCAGTTTTCAATTATTCCTATTGCTGGGCAGGATAAAGTGGAATTTGAGATTCTCATCAAAAATGAAGGTGATGAACCATTGAGTTTGAAGTTCCCAAGCTCACAGTATTATGAGATTTCTGTTACAGATCCATCTGGTCTAGAGGTTTATCGTTATTCAAAAGGACGCTTCTTTTTACAGGCACTGCAAACTGTAAAAATTGATCCATATCAAACCTATCGGAAAATAGAGAGCTGGAATTACCAGGTGAATGGAGAAAGAGTGCCTGCGGGTCAATATACAGTTACTGCAGCTCTTTTATCTAGGGAACTAAATGACAAGCCATTGAGTAACAAACAAAGAGTAGTCAGCAAGGTGAATTTTAATTTGCCAGAAGAAAATCCTGTTATTCGGAATGTGAAGGCAACAGGTGACAGCGGCAATTATTTGATAACTGGAGAGTCCAAAGGATCTGTTGGACTTTTTTATATCGTCGAGGATGGGCATGTAGAATATATTACTGAGAAACCTATTAGAACAAAGAGAAGTCAGGAGTGGGAGCACTTCAAACTTGAAGTTCACATCCCAAAGGATAAACTGCCTGATAATGGTTCATTAATCTTCACTGTTTATGAGCGCAGCGGTGAGGAAATAAAGAATACTTATCCGGTAGTATTAGAAGAGTTTTAAAAAATTAGAAATGAAAAGCTGGCACGCTTTTAGTAACGTGCCAGCTTTTTTCGGTTATTTCAATTGTTCAAGCTCATTTTGCATTTCTTGGAGCTGACTTTGTTCTGCGGCTGTTGAATTAGCGTATGCAGAACTTAAAGCATTTTTCGCTTTCGAAACCACAGAACTCCGTTCAGCAGGGTCGGCCGACTTCGCCATCTCAACAAATCTTCTGGCTTCTTGGAACAACTGGTTTCCCATATTTATATTCCTCCAAGCGAGGAGTCACGCACATTGGACATTTTCTGGGCTTCCGCTTCAGCGTAGGTCATGTGGTAAGGAATACGTTCATCGTGCTTACTGACAGTATCCACTCCTTGCTGGACAAAGCGTTTTGATTTGTTTCGTTTACCCATTGCAATCCCTCCAATTTGGTGAGCTTGTGTGAAGCAGTGTATACTGCCTCACAAAAGTTAGTATGCTCAACTCAGAGTTTTTCATTTAGGTAAACAATGGTGACCGCCAACCATTATTTGAGATTTAACAAATCTGACAAATATACGCCAATACCATCTTCTTCATTCGTAAGCGTCACTTCATTTGCGACTGTTTTAACTTGATCTATCGCATTTCCCATTGCAATTCCATGACCTGCATATTCAAGCATTTCCAAGTCATTATCTTCATCACCAAAAGCAATAATTCTTTCAGGGGGAATGTTGAAGTATTCAGAAGCTTTTTTTAACCCAACAGCCTTGCTTAAGCCAGTTTTAATGATTTCAATTACATGCCATGGTGCTGCCCAGCTGCGGTGGTCAATAACCTCAGCATGAACATCTGACAAATGTTGTCGGATACTCTTTAATTCACTCTCCTCGGTATGAATTAACAAACTCGTAGGAGAATCTTGAAGGTAATTCCGTAAATCACCTGTTGTAACTCTTGGATTTCCCATACTAAAGATATCTAGCAATTTTTCGTCATGATAATGGAAATAAACATCATCAATCACTTCTGCAATAATATTGTGGAAATGAAAGGAGCGGCAGGCTTCCACAATCTCCTTCGCTACCTTCACATCAAGCGGGTCATGGAAAAATCCCCAGCTTGAATCAAGAGGATGATGCATGAAGGCACCATTAAAATTCACAATGGGAGTGTCCAGCTTGAGTTCGCGGTAATATGGTTCACTGGAACGATAGGGTCTTCCCGTTGCAATCATTACAACATGTCCCTCTTCACGCGCTTTACTTAGAACATTTTTTGTTTTTTCAGAAATGGTTTTATCATCTTTTAATAAGGTTCCATCTAAGTCTAATGCGATTAAATGTTTTTCTGCCATATTAACTCCTCTTTAAATGTTTTTAATTCCATAAGTCTAAGCTTTAGATAATTAGTGAACGAAATGTTACACTACAACTATGAATTTTCTTTTTATAGTTTGAAAATCAAATTTGTATAAATACTATGTTAACAATTTTATACCTTACCTGTAAAAAAATTCACTTTATATGAATTGGAATTCCGATATACTTAATTTACCCAGGAGGTTCTACCTAAGTGATTGTTGTAGAAAAAAGTTTGCTGAAAAATAATCCTTATCTACATATAGTAAATAAGAGTGACCAACAAAAAAAACTTCCGTTTATTATTTTTAATCATGGATTTACGAGTGCAAAGGAACATAATCTCCATTACGCCTATTTATTAGCGGAAAAGGGATTTCGGGTTATCTTACCAGAGGCGATCTACCATGGTGAAAGAGGGAAGGGGTTACCTGAGAAAAATCTATACAGTCATTTTTGGGAAATTGTCATTAAGACAATCCATGAATTAAACGATTATAAGGAATACTATGTTAATGAGGGCTTAGCAGATCAGGAGCAAATTGGACTTGCTGGAACTTCAATGGGTGGTATTGTTACCTTGGGTGCTTTAACTAAATATAAATGGGTTAAAGCAGCAGTCAGCTTAATGGGAATGCCAGCTTATGAGGAATATTTACATTGGCAATTAGAACAAATGCAAAGCCTTGGTGTTAATCTTTCTTTCACGAATGAACAAATTGAAGAGCAATTATCATATCTGCGACAATATGATTTAAGTCTTCAACCAGAAAAACTTGAAAATCGCCCTTTATTATTTTGGCATGGAAAAAAGGATCCAATTGTCCCGTATCACTTAACATACAAATTTTATCAAACAATAAAAGAAAATTATCAGCAGACACCAGCTAATCTTCACTTCATAGGTGATGCACAAGCCGATCACAAGGTTAGCAGAGAAGGTTTAAAAGCCACCGTTGAATGGTTCGAGAAACATTTATTAAAATAAAAGGAGTGTTTATAAAATGAATGAAGAATTAAAAGAAAATATCATGGGTGCACTAGAATTGGTAATAGACCCTGAATTAGGTGTAGATATTGTAAACCTAGGCTTGGTATACGATGCTGAGATGGATGATGAAGGGAACGTTACGATTACGATGACGTTAACTTCAATGGGCTGCCCGCTTGCAGGTACAATAGTAGACCAAGTAAAAAGAGCATTAGCAGATATACCAGAAATAAAAGAAGTTGAGGTTAATATCGTGTTTAACCCGCCATGGAACAAGGAAATGATGTCCCGGTATGCTAAAATCGCATTAGGAATTCGCTAAGAATTTAAGTAAAACAGCAGATAGTTTCTGCTGTTTTTTTATTGTCTCTTCACAAAGTGGACATATCTTTTAGGCGTAATGTGAGGTAGTTCACTTATCGATAGTGGAATCCCCTATATAATACAGGTAATAAGGCTGTTTGGTTTTTGAAATGGCCGTTTAGGAGGCGTTTCATATGGCTTTTGGCCGAGATTTTAATAAAGATCCATTTATCGTTATATGGGAACTCACACGTGCTTGTCAGCTGGCTTGTTTACACTGTCGTGCAGAAGCTCAATTAAGAAGAGACCCGCGTGAACTATCTTTTGAAGAAGGTAAAAACCTAATCGATCAGATATACGAAATGAATAATCCAATGCTTGTCTTTACGGGCGGAGACCCATTAATGAGACAAGATGTTTTTGATATTGCAAAATATGCAGTAGAAAAAGGCGTTAGAGTTTCCATGACCCCGAGTGCGACACCAAATGTTACAAAAGAAGCGATTGAAAAGGCGAAGGAAGTTGGTCTTTCCCGTTGGGCATTTAGTATTGATGGACCAACTGCTGAAGTTCATGATCATTTCCGCGGAACAGCGGGATCCTTCGACCTCACAATGGAAAGAATTAAATACTTACATGAACTCGAAATTCCAATTCAAATAAATACGGTAATATCAAGATATAACATTGAGTACCTGGATGAAATGGCAAAAATGGTCGAGGATTTAGGGTGTGTCCTTTGGAGTGTCTTTTTCCTTGTCCCAACAGGAAGGGGTCAAGAATCAGATATGATTTCACCTGTAGAACACGAGAAGGTATTCAGATGGCTGTATGACCTAAGTAAACGTGTTTCTTTTGATATAAAAACAACTGCAGCCCAGCATTATCGCCGCGTTGTTATTCAGCAAAAGATGCGTGAGGCAAAAGATCAGGCAGAAGAAATAAATTATTTAAGCGCGTTAACAGAACAGGGGTTAACTGGATCAATTGACGGGCTTGGACGAGCACCTAAAGGTGTTAATGATGGAAATGGATTTGTCTTCATCTCGCATATTGGAGATGTATATCCAAGCGGTTTATTACCAGTAAAAGCAGGAAATGTCCGTGAAACACCATTAGCGGAGATTTATCGAGAATCACCAATTTTTAAATCACTTAGAAATCCTGATCTTTATAAAGGAAAATGTGGTGTTTGTGAATTCCGCCATGTCTGCGGCGGTTCAAGATCAAGAGCTTATGCAATGACTGGAGATTACCTGGAGAGCGAACCATTCTGTGTATATATTCCAAAAGCGATGAGGGAAAAACAAGTTCAATCATAATAAAAAATGGAAGCAATCATTCGTGATTGCTTCCATCCTATTATTCAATGCTGCAGTAGACAGCCGGACAATTTTCACAGCCGATTTCATCTTTTAAATATTGAAGATCTAAAATTGATATTTTTCCTTTTTTAATACTTATTTTTTTATCTTTTTTCAATTCACTTAGGATACGGTTTGTGCTTTCTCTTGAAGTTCCACAAAAGTTTGCAAGCTCCTGGTTTGTTAATGGTAGATCAATTAATATTTCGTTTTCTTTATGAATACCATAGCTATTAGACATTCGAATTAACGTAGAGAAAAGTGCTCCTCGTTTTCCATTCAAGACAAGGTCACGAAATTTCGTCTGGGTTTTACGGAAATGGTCACTCATCCATTTCATAAACTCAAAGGCAAGCTTACTATTTTGGAATATTTCACTCTCGATTACATCCTTTTTAATAGCTACTATTTCACCTTCCTCTAGAATTCTGGCGCTTAATAAATACCTTGGATTGTCAGTAAAAAGCGTTAATTCGCCGCAGATATCATTTTCGCCGCAAATTCTTAAAGATAGTTCACGTCCATCTGAAGTAATTTTACTGATTTGAACTTTTCCAGAGATAATGATATAAAGTTCTTCTGCCAGCATACCTTCCTGAAATAAATAGGATCCTCTTTCACTTCTAATTTTCCGATCGGCAAATCTAAGTAATTCTTTAATTTCTATGGAATGAGTTGGTTTAATATTAGTTATCATATATTCTCACCTCGAGGGTATTGTTTGACCTTAAACTTTTATTTTCGTTAGTCTTATTTTATCGCAGGTTTTTAAGTTTTAACGGAGTAAACAATGACAATATAGTGAAAACTCTCAAATTTTATGGTCAACTTTTAATAAATCTTCAATGATTGCGTTAATAAATAAGAAAAGAAATGTTATGATAGTGAATAAAGTAACTGTATTTTTTATTAATAGTTGGTACACTTGCAATATATTATTCGCTTTTAAAATAATGGAGTTGATATTAATGGAAAAGACCATTATTAAAGATAAATTAGATCGCCCGTTACGTGATTTAAGAATCTCAGTAATCGATCGTTGTAATTTTCGCTGTCAATATTGCATGCCTGCCGATCAATTTGGTGATGATTTTGAATTTCTGCCCAAAAGTGCGTTGCTTACTTATGAGGAAATTGAGCGTGTTGCAAAGGCTTTTATTAGTGTAGGTGTGGAAAAAATACGCTTAACTGGCGGCGAGCCGCTTCTTCGCAAAGATCTTCCGATTTTGGTAGAAAAGCTTTCAAAAATTGAGGGTTTAAAAGATATAGCACTGACAACAAATGGGGTACTCCTTCCTAAACTAGCTGAAAAATTAAAGAATGCTGGTCTTAAACGGGTCAATATCAGCCTGGATACCTTAAATGACGAGTTGTTTGGTAAAATTAACGGTCGTGGTGTTGGCACTCAGCCTGTTTTAGATGGGATTGAAGCAGCTAAGAAGGCTGGTCTCAAAATTAAAATAAATATGGTCGTAAAAAAAGGCCTCAACGATACTGAAATCATTCCAATGGCTGACTTTTGTTTAAAGAATGGGCTGGAGCTCCGCTTTATTGAGTATATGGATGTAGGCTCATCTAATGGCTGGAAAATGGATGATGTTATCACAAAAAAGCAAATATATGAACTATTAAAAGAGCACTATCAATTAGAGTCTCTTGACCCAGCCTATTTTGGCGAAGTCGCAAAGTTATATAATTATCAAAACTCTGATGTTAATGTAGGATTTATCTCTTCGGTATCGGAATCATTTTGCAGCAGTTGTACCCGGTCCAGGCTTTCTGCTAATGGACAAATTTTTACTTGTTTGTTCAATGGGAATGGTCATGATATTCGGAACTTTATGAGAAACGGTGCAACAGATGAAGAACTGCGAAACCGGATCACTTCTATTTGGAATGGACGGAATGACCGGTATTCAGATGAAAGAACAGAGGAGACAGCAAAGAACCGTAAGAAAATTGAAATGTCCTATATTGGCGGCTAACCTCTCTTTCCCAAAGAGAGGTTTTTTACATAGAAAAGAGGCTGGTTCGGCAGCCTCTATAAATTACTTAGAAGTATCTAGGGAATAAAATGTTATTTTCGAGATGTACATGCATAAATGTTAGTCCTTCTAGTTCTTCTAATCGCTTGTATACTAATGTGTACGTCCCGCAAGCATCAACTGGGAGCGCATAGTCCGATGTAACGGCGCGAATCTGTCTTAGGATTTCACCTGCATGGTCATGTTCTTTCTCAAGCTCAACAATCATATTAATTGCTTCTTCTCTATTTTCCACCGTACCATCGGCAAGTTGTTTGATTAACGGAAATACAACTGCTTCTTCTTTAGCCATATGCTCCATTAATTCTCTTTTAAATTCATAAAATAATTCATAAACCTTTAATAGCTCTGGATGAGTGTCGCCATGAACACGTGAAACCTTAGTTACATAAGGGCTAAGCAGGGATAATTCTTCTTCTGATGTTCGGTGATAGTGGTTGATAACATGATCTATAATGGTTGTAGAATCTGATTTAGTCCAAACATCTAAATCAGTCTCCGTAGAGCTATACTTTTCAAAGACTGCTTTTAATTCATTCATCAATGCTTTTTCATCTAATCCGTTTGCTTCTATAGCCTGTGATAGTGGAATATTACCACCACAACAAAAATCAATTCTGAATTTCTTAAAAACATCGCTCGTTTTTGGCAGTTCATTTACAATATCTTTAACTAATGTATTTGTAGAAAAAGGGAAAGTAATCATAATTTCCTCCTAATATTTGTTTGTTCTTCATATATCTAACCTAAGGATAAGGTATTCCTTAAAAAAAATGGGTGACCTGAATCACACATTCGAATGTATTTAATATTTTTTTGTTAAATAATGTGATGTTTGCTATATTAGTGACTTTTCGATAGGCTTATAATGAAATAGGTATAAGAGAATTATCATAAAATTGATTTGTTTCCTGCAGGAGTTGAGTGAATTGTTAGAGAGAAGAAAGCCAATCCCCATTGGGGATGCAGTTAATAAAATAATGGAATATCAATTAGATGGAAAAACAGAGTATGTTTCAATTGATGAGAGCTATGGCCGCTATTTATCAGAAGATTTACTTGCCACGAGTGATGTTCCTCATTTTGATCGAGCACCATATGATGGTTTTGCTGTCCGGTCTATAGATACCAAGGGAGCCTCTATTAATAATCAAGTAGAGTTTAAAGTGGTTGACCACCTTGGAGCGGGAATGACGTCTTCTAAGGTCATTGAAGAATACGAGGCCGTTCGAATTATGACTGGAGCAATGATGCCTGAAGGTACAGACGCAGTTGTCATGTTTGAAGTTGCTAAAGCCTATGATAAAAATGGAACACCATATATGTCAATAAAACGAAGCTTTAATAAGGGGGATAATGTATCCTATCGAGGTGAAGATGCCAAAGAAGGTGAAGTCCTAGTAAAAAAGGGTACATTAATAAACCCTGGAATTCAAGCAATGCTGGCTACATTCGGCTACCACTCAGTTCCTGTTGCAAAAAAACCGGTTATAGGGTTGTTTGCGACTGGAACGGAATTGTTGGAAGTGGATGAGGAATTGGTACCTGGTAAAATCCGAAATAGTAATTCACATATGATCGCTGCGCAAATTCAAAGAACTGGGGCAATTGTCCATTATTATGGTAAACTTCCAGACGTATTTGATACTTGTTATACAGCAGTAAAAAACGCTCTGGATAAAGTCGATATACTCATAACCACTGGCGGCGTTTCTGTTGGCGATTTTGACTATCTCCCTGCGATCTATGAAAAGCTTGGTGCTGAAGTTTTATTTAATAAAGTGGCGATGAGACCTGGAAGTGTAACAACAGCAGCACAATTTAAAGGGAAGCTTCTATTGGGATTATCAGGTAATCCATCTGCCTGCTATGTAGGATTTGAGTTATTTGCTCGGCCGATTATCCGTAAAATGCTGTTTTCCGCTAAACCTCATTTACGTAAAGAACAGGCATTGCTCGAGGTCGATTTTCCTAAAGCCAACCCATTCACACGATTTGTCCGAAGTGCTTACTCCGTAAAAAATGGCAGGTTAATTGTAACCCCGAGTGGATTAGATAAATCTAATATTATAATGAGTCTTTCAGGAGCTAATTCCTTAATGATTCTTCCTGGGGGAACGAGAAGCTTTCATGCTGGAGATGAAGTAGACATTCTGCTGCTTGAAGACCATATTGGCAGTGAGTGGCCTTGGTAAAGCCATTCATCTATCAAATTGTGGGGTACCAAAATAGCGGTAAAACCACTTTTATAGTAAAACTAATTCAAGCATTAAAAAATCAAGGTATAAAAAGTGTTACCATCAAGCATCATGGACATGGTGGAAGGCCTGATGTTATTCCTCAAAAGGACTCATCCAGGCATCTTGAAGCTGGAGCACTTGCTGCTTTGGTTGAAGGCGATGGGAGACTAATCCTGCAAGCAGATGAATCCTTTTTAACTCTTGATGAACAAATTAGATTTATGGCTTATTTTCACCCAGATATTATCTTAATTGAAGGACATAAGAAACAATCATACCCCAAATTACTAATTCTTAGAAACGAGAATGACCTGGAACTGATTACATATGTAAATAATATTAAGGCAGTCATTGTCTGGACTCATTCTTTAATAGAAGTAGTCAGGGAACAATTGGGTGTTCCTGTATTTCATATACAAGAGGATAGTGCAGTAGCGGAGGTTTCAGAAGAATTAATAAAACTTGTTCAATAATTTGACGAAGAAAATTAATAAAATTGTCAAATATGTTACTTTTATCACTGAAGAAAGTACCTATCTACGTTAAGATAATAATTGGGGATTATATGTTTGTTCAATTTATAGAATAAAAAGTAGAAGGCAGTCTGCCTTCTATTTTTATTTGCACTATTTGTGATGTGTTTCACTTTTTTATACTTTTAGCTGGTATATAGTGAAGGAAAGTAGTAAAGGAGTGGAGAGCATGAAGTTATTTTTACCAAAACAACATGGTGCTTGGGCAATGACCATTATCCCTTTTTGGTTAGGAGTAATACATGGTGGGTTTTTGTGGCAGCATATCTCATTTTTTATTGGCTGGTTATTCCTATACTTAGCCACGTATCCAATGCTGCTCATATTTAAGAAGAAAAAAATTCAATTTTACACAAAATGGACAATCATTTATATGGTGCCAGCATTATTACTCTTACTATTCCCGCTTATTAAAATGCCTTCTATTATCATATTCGGATTATTGATGATTCCTTTCTTTATTATCAATGCTTATTATACTTCTCAAAACCAAGAACGTGCATTGGTGAATGACTTTAGTGCGATTTTTGCCTTTTCTATAGCTGGATTAGCCAGCAGCTACTTAGGTAATGGTCAGGTAACATTTGAATCTATTGTCATCTTTATAACATCAGTATTATTTTTTGCAGGCTGTACATTTTATGTAAAAACAATGATCAGAGAAAAAAAGAATTCTCATTATAAATGGATCTCATGGGGATATCATTCGTTATTGCCCATTATCTGGTTATCCTTTGGTTACTGGATCGTGGCAATTGCGTACCTCCCAAGCTTAATTCGCGCCATCATATTTTACGGAAAACCATTATCGCCAATGAACATTGGCATCTTTGAAATCATAAATTCGACTATATTCTTTACGTTTATGATTGTCCAAATTATCTTGCTCTAAGAAAAAAATCGGTCAAGGGACCGATTTTTTTCTTTAGTCTATTTTACAAATTTCTGTAGAACAGTCCTCGCAATCAATTTCATTCTTTAGATAATCCAAATCATGAATAGTGATGGACCCTTTATCAATTGATATAATACCTGTTTTTCTCAAATCACTTAGTAATCGATTAACTACTTCCCGTGATGTTCCGCAAAAATTAGCCAATTCTTGATTCGTTAATGGAAGATCAATCAAGATTCCTTGATTTGTCTGTGTTCCATAACTGTTAGTTATTCTAATTAATGTTGAATATAATGCGCCTTTCTTACCATGCAAAACAAGGTCTCTAAATCTTGTTTGCGTTTTCCGGTATTGCTGGCTCATCCATTTCATAAATTCAAGGGAGAGTTCACTGTTTTTTGTCAGCTTCTCCTCAAGAATATCCTTCATAATAACAGCTACTTCGCCGCTTTCAGCAACACGGGCACTTAATAAATATTTTGGAGCAGGAGAAAATAAATCAAGTTCCCCAATAAAGTCTCCTTTTGAACACATTCTTAAAGTAAGTTCCCGGCCATCTGGAATAATCTTGCTGATTTGAATGATTCCGCTTTGGACAATATATAATTCATTTGCAGCAGAACCTTCCTGAAATAGGAAAGTGCCTTTTTCGATTTTCTTCATATGGTGAACCGTTTCAAACAGTTGTGTTAACTTTACAGGTATTTCTTTTATTGACTGCATACAAATAACCACCTTTAAAGGGGCGAAATCAATCGCTAATTTGCTTTCCTAAATAAATGACAGTCAAAGTTTCATTTACTAGATAATACTATAATTATATTGTTAACAACGCTTATATATCAATAATTGTGGCATAAATTCATACAATCGTCATATTTAAAAATTAATTGGGAAAATGCTTCATTACATAATTATTCCTTTAATGACCTTAGCGTATATGGAAATAATAAAGAAGAACGAAAAAAGGAGGGACAAAAATGGGACAGAATCGTCAGTTTAAATCAGGCCAAAGAGCACCCAATAATGGGATATATATAGAAGTCGGTGATACAGGTTCAAACGTCAATAATCCAAAGCAGATAAGGTTAAAAGCAGGAGATCGTTTTCCTGAAACATCAAATGATGAACGAATCTGGACATACCAGCGTAAACCTTAATACATTCCAAAAAGTCATCCCTTGAGGATGGCTTTTATTTTATATTTTGATACATACTCGTATATAATAAAAACAAATAGGTCAAATATGGTCAAAGGGGTGGAAGTGATGGATTTAAACCGTATGACAGAGCGGCTGCAAAATGGTATTTTAGATGCCCAGTCCTTAGCAATCAAAAGTAATCATCAAGAGGTAGATGAACCCCATTTATTCTTAACACTTCTCCATCAAGAGGATAGTTTATTGAAGGCTTTTCTAGAAAAAGCAAGCATCCAAAATGAGAGTGTTGTTAAGGCATTGCAGACTGCTCTTCATAAGAAGCCGCAGGTTTTGGGCAGCGGCGTGGAGCAAGGAAAGTTATATATTACTTCAAAGCTGCAAAAACTTTTTGTTTCTGCAGAGGAATTTGCGTCTAAGTTTTCAGATGATTATATTTCGATTGAACATATTTTATTAGCTGCGTGCTACGATAAAGACTCCGTAATGGGCAAAATAGTACTATCGAATGGAAAAACTGCAGAAAATATTCTATCCGCAATAAAGGAAATTAGGGGGAACCAAAGGGTGACATCACAAAATCCGGAGGCTGTTTACGAGGCGCTAAAGAAATATGGAAGAGACCTTGTAGCCGAAGTGAAGGCAGGTAAACTCGACCCAGTCATTGGAAGGGACGCGGAAATTCGTCATGTAATTAGAATATTATCACGAAAGACGAAAAATAACCCTGTATTAATCGGAGAACCAGGAGTAGGGAAAACCGCTATTGTAGAGGGGCTGGCCCAGCGAATTGTCAGGAAGGACGTTCCCGAGGGTTTAAAGGATAAGACCATTTTTTCCTTAGACATGAGTGCTTTAATCGCAGGGGCTAAGTTTAGAGGTGAATTTGAAGAAAGGTTAAAAGCAGTTTTGAATGAGGTTAAAAAGAGCGAAGGACAAATTCTGTTATTCATTGATGAGCTCCATACTATCGTAGGAGCAGGAAAAACGGATGGAGCAATGGATGCCGGCAATATGTTAAAACCGATGCTGGCTCGTGGGGAGCTTCATTGTATTGGAGCAACAACTCTTGATGAGCATCGAAAATATATTGAAAAGGACCCTGCACTCGAGCGGAGATTTCAGCAAGTGCTTGTTCAAGAACCTAATGTGGAGGACACGATTTCCATTTTACGTGGTTTGAAAGAAAGATTCGAGGTACATCATGGCGTAAAAATCCATGACCATGCTCTCGTTGCAGCAGCTGCCTTGTCAGACAGATATATAACCGACCGCTTTTTGCCGGATAAAGCAATAGATTTAGTAGATGAGGCATGTGCATTAATCAGGACAGAGATTGATTCTATGCCTACGGAACTTGATGAGGTTACACGAAGAGTTATGCAGTTGGAAATTGAAGAAGCTGCCCTGAAAAAAGAACAGGATGAGGCTAGTAAGAAAAGGCTTGAATCACTTTTAAAGGAGCTTGCAGAATTAAAAGACCAAGCAAACACCATGAAAGCCCAATGGATGCACGAAAAACAAGGTATACAAAAATTACAGGAAAAAAGGGAACAACTTGAAAAGCTGCGTAGAGAACTGCAGACAGCAGAAGACAAATATGACCTAAATCGTGCAGCAGAGCTGCGTCACGGTCTAATCCCTTTAGCTGAAAAAGATCTGAACGAGCTTGAATCAGCAGCCTCAGCCAATGAAAGATTACTTCGCGAGGAAGTGACTGGCGAAGAAATATCAAATATTGTATCAAGATGGACGGGGATTCCTCTATCCAAGTTAGTTGAAGGGGAAAGAGAAAAGCTTCTAAGATTAGAATCACTGTTACATGAACGTGTAATTGGACAAAATGAAGCAGTTCAATTGGTTTCTGATGCAGTTTTAAGGGCACGAGCAGGAATTAAGGATCCAGACAGACCAATAGGATCATTTCTTTTCTTAGGACCAACAGGGGTTGGAAAGACAGAATTGGCGAAAGCACTTGCTGAAGCGTTATTTGATAGTGAAGAGCAAATAATTCGGATAGATATGTCCGAGTACATGGAAAAGCACGCGGTCTCAAGGTTAATTGGTGCACCCCCTGGATACGTAGGCTACGAAGAGGGTGGACAACTTACTGAATCCGTCAGAAGAAGACCTTATTCTGTTATCCTGATGGATGAAATTGAAAAAGCCCATCCAGAGGTATTTAACATTCTCCTGCAGGCACTCGATGATGGAAGAATTACGGATTCACAAGGAAGAATAGTGGATTTTAAAAATACAGTTATTATCATGACGTCCAATATCGGATCCCACTTTCTTTTAGAACGCAATGAGAATGAAGTTGAAATATCTGAGGTTACAAGAGATAAAGTCCTAAGCCAATTAAAGAGTCATTTTAGGCCTGAATTTCTAAATAGAATTGACGAAACCATACTATTTAAACCTTTATCGTTAATGGAAATAAAAGATATTGTGGTTAAAATGATGAAGGAACTTCAAAGCAGGTTAAAGGAACAGGAGATTGAAATAACGATTTCTGACAGCGCTAAGGAGTTTATCGCAGTAAATGGCTTCAATCCTATTTATGGAGCAAGACCGTTAAAGAGATTTATTCAAAGGAATATAGAAACAAAACTTGCACGGGCTATCATAGCAGGTGAAGTCCTAGAACATTCAGTAGTCAATGTAACAACTGAAAATGGAGAAATAATGATCTCCATAGAGTAAGGAAGCAAAAAGGTCATCCAAAATTGAGGATGACCTTTTTTCCTAATTAATGTTTCTCAACAGGTTCATTTGGGATTACAGCCGTAGCAATAACGATTAAAAGGAAAACACCAATTGAAATAATTGCTCCTGACGTGAAGTCGAAAACGCCGCCTTCTGTCATTGAACTAACTACATATGAAAGCATTTGCACTAAAACAAACGCCCAGAAAAAAGTCCAAAAGTATCGCACTATCTTTCACCTCAACCCTATTTATCATCTTTAATAATATTACCATATGAATTTAAAATAATAAACGCATAAATTGACATTCACCTAATACCTTTCCATTTATAATAAAAACACTAGTTGGATGGTTTTTGCTAGGCTATATTCCCTTTCATCTCATGTGAAATCACATACAATATTTTGAGGAAATATGTAAAAGGAGATTTAGCGATGGAGAACCGGAATTTTCAGATGGATACCCAGTGGAATATCATCCATTACCCTGAAAAGCCCACAGGTTTTGGAGTATTAATAATTGGAGATGAAAGGCATTTTGTGGATGAAAGCAAATGCTTTTGGACTCAAAATGAAGGTAAGCTGGCTATTATCAATCAATTGAGACAATCAGGATATACTATCTTTTCCTCAAATTTGTATGGGCGAAACTGGGGAAGTGATCAAGCGGTAGATCTTGCACAAAGGCTGTACCAACAGGTAATTAGAAGTGAAATTTTGAATAATAAAGTCCATCTAATAGCTGAGGGAATGGGAGCGCTTGTTGCCGTAAAATTAATGGAAAAGATGAAAGGTCAATTAAGATCGGTCGTTTTACTAAACCCGATACTTTCCTTAAAAAAACATATTGAGCTTGAAAAAGAACATAAGTTTTTTTATAAAAAATTAATAAGGGAACTGACTGCTGCTCATAAGCTCGATCAGCTCACTCTTGCCCAGGAACTTGAAAATATGGGGGATGAAGTGAATTTGCAATCAGGTGTACCTTTAAAAATTATCCATGTCTTATCAAGTGGTAAATCATACAATCAATCCAAACAATTACAGCAATTACTAGCGAACACCGATATTAGCCCAACCTATATTGTTCCAGAAAAAAAGCAGCAGCTTGGAAGCATGATTAAAAAGTTCTTCAATCAATATGAGAAGGTGCTCTAACATACTACCTCCCCTTAAGAAGATATATTTCTGAATGAATCCGCATAGGATTCAATAAAGAAGCTTGGGGAGGCAGGAATTGTAATGGACAAGGTCGTTATTGCTGGAGTATTTGACTTTGTGAATTTTCATGTATGCAAAGCATTGCTTGATAAAGGAATAGAAGTTAAGGGTATACAGATTGAAACAGAAGAAAATGATATTCTTGTTGAGAAAAGGTTAGAAGTCGGACGAAATGCTAACTTTACTGAGGCATCAATAGGAGAAATAATAAAGGATTCAGACGGAAGTGAGACAGTTATACTCTCCATTTACGACTTATATATGTGCTATAAGGAAGATTTCTTACTAAATGAGGACTTTATTAAAAAAGGTAATTGGGAACAGCTTGTTATTTTTGCTCCAAGCCAGCTGCTAACAGATGAAATTGCTCCAGAATCTAATTTGATAATCAATAATTTTTTAAGAAGTGCGGCAGGTAAAGACATTCATTTGCTTTATTTACCTACTATATACGGACCTTGGCAACCCGATACATTTTTGTTTCAACATAAAATCCTTTCAGAAATGGATAGAAGGAATCCATTTATAGGTTTGCGAGAAGAGACTTGCGATGCTCTTTTTGTTGAAGAGGCAGTGGAATCGATAATAAAAATAATTGAAGATAAGCGATCAGGCAGATATTTACTTCAAAGTGGAAAGAAAAATCAGTGGGATATATGTGCTTCCTTTTTAGGAATCAATCAACAAGACTCAACCGAAAGAAACGTAAAAATTATTGAAAAAGGTGACCTAACAAAAATAACAGTACAAAGTTCCGTACCTATACCTATTGCTTTAACAAAGCAAATTGACCATGCCCATCGTCTTTATCGTTAAATTGCTTAGTAACTTTAAGAAACGTATTTAGGAAACCCAGAAAAAGCTGCCGCGGATTGCGGCAGCTTACTTTTTCTTCAAAAATCCTTGTACGAAAGGATACACCATCTGAAATAATGGTTTTAGATTTTGGGAGGAATCCCTTAATTTGCTTATGTTTTCCAGTATTGATTCAATATCTAGTGAAGATGGATTCGATTCAGGAACACTATGATGATTCTCCCGTATACTCTGTCTTCGATCACCAAACATCATTCTTGAAAAGCGATCATCTCGATGGCTTTCATTTCCCATCTTTTTAGCCCCTCCTTATATGATTCTCCTTTAGATTATGAAATATATGAACATATGGTATGGTCATAAGCGGGGAAGGTTTATTTAATTGTTGCTTAACTATACTTTTATTTGATAAAATTAGTACCAAGTCATAATAATTGATAATAATTTAAGATGAATTATATAAGGAGATGATTCCTTGAACGCTGGAATTATTGGAATTGGAAGGTATTTACCAGAAAAAATAGTAACTAATGCAGATTTAGAAAAAATAATGGATACATCAGATGAATGGATTCGAACACGTACAGGTATTGAAGAACGTCGTATCGCAGACGATAATACAAACACTTCTGATATGGGTTTTGCAGCTGCGCAAAAAGCAATTGAAGATGCAGGAATTACACCGGAAGATATCGATTTAATCTTAGTTGCAACCGTGACACCAGACCAGCCATTCCCTTCTGTTGCATGTATGCTCCAAGAACGGTTAGGTGCAAAAAAAGCTGCGGCAATGGACGTAAGTGCCGCTTGTGCCGGCTTTATGTATGGTATCGTTACAGGGAAGCAGTTTGTTGAATCTGGAGTTTATAAGCATGTCTTGGTGGTAGGTGTTGAAAAACTTTCAAAGGTTACCGACTGGAATGATCGTAACACTGCGGTCCTATTTGGTGATGGTGCCGGCGCAGTAATTGTGGGAGAAGTTTCAGAAGGCAGAGGTATCCTTTCCTTTGAATTGGGTGCAGATGGTACAGGTGCTAAGCATTTATACCAAGATGAGTATATTATCATGAATGGACGGGAAGTCTTTAAGTTTGCGGTGCGCCAAATGGGTGAAAGCTGTATTAATGTTCTCGAAAAGGCTGGGCTGACAAAAGAGGATGTGGATTTCCTTATTCCTCACCAAGCTAATATCCGTATTATGGAGGCTTCTAGACAAAGACTTGAACTTCCGATTGAAAAAATGTCTAAAACAGTTCATAAATACGGCAATACTTCAGCAGCATCTATTCCGATTTCTATCGTTGAGGAATTAGAGGCAGGGAAAATAAAAGACGATGATCTTATTGTAATGGTTGGCTTTGGCGGCGGACTTACTTGGGGTGCCATAGCCATTAGATGGGGAAAATAAAGGCAAATTGCTTGATATACAATGAAGTGTAATAAAGGAGATGTCTCAATGGAAAAGCGCAGGGTTGTAGTAACAGGCTTAGGAGCGGTTACCCCGCTTGGAAACGATGTTGAAACAACGTGGAAAGGGATTATTGAAGGAAAGTCTGGAATCGGGCCATTAACTAGAGTGAATGCAGAGGAGTATCCTGCAAAGGTTGCTGCACAGATTAACGACTTTAACCCAGAATCCTATATGGATAGAAAAGAAGCAAGGAAAATGGATCGTTTTACACAGTATGCGGTTGCAGCTTCACTGATGGCTGTTGAGGATGCAAAGCTAACGATAACTGATGAAAATGCCCCTCGAATTGGAGTTTGGATTGGTTCAGGGATTGGCGGAATGGAAACATTTGAAGAACAGTATGAGATTTTTCAAAAAAGAGGTTATCGCAGGGTAAGCCCATTTTTTGTACCGATGCTAATTCCAGACATGGCAACAGGTCAGGTTTCGATAAGATTAGGTGCAAAAGGATTTAATTCCTGTACGGTGACAGCATGTGCAACAGGAACCAATTCAATTGGGGACGCTTTTAAAGTCATTCAGCGGGGTGACGCTGATGCGATGATTACGGGCGGTGCGGAAGCGCCAATCACTAAAATGTCTGTAGCTGGATTCTGTGCGAATACAGCTCTTTCCACAAATCCAGACCCGAATACTGCAAGCAGACCTTTCGATAAAAATCGTGATGGATTTGTAATCGGTGAGGGAGCAGGTATTGTGGTGCTTGAAGAGTTAGAGCACGCATTAGCCCGCGGTGCAAAAATATATGCAGAGATCGTTGGCTATGGTGCAACGGGTGACGCTTATCATATTACAGCACCTGCACCTGGTGGTGAAGGCGGTGCTCGCGCGATGAAAATGGCTATTAACGACGCAGGACTAAATATTGAAGAAATCGATTATATTAATGCTCATGGTACGAGCACTGAGTATAACGATAAATTTGAAACATTGGCAGTTAAAGAAGTATTTGGAGTTCATGCATATAAGCTGGCAATGAGTTCAACCAAATCTATGACTGGCCATCTACTTGGCGCAGCAGGCGGTGTAGAAGCTATCTTTACTGTACTTGCTATGAAAGAAAGCATTCTCCCTCCAACAATTAACTACGAAACAGCAGATCCAGAATGTGATTTAGATTATGTCCCAAATAAGGCACGTCAAAAAGAAATTAAAGCAGCCATGAGCAACTCGTTAGGCTTTGGCGGCCACAATGCAACAATTGTATTTAAGAAATACGAAAAATAAACGGCTTGACCAGGTAACTCTGGTCGGCTTTTTTCTTTGAAGGGGATGACAACACCCGAACCTCCTACTTTATCATTCATAAAATGTAAAATAATGAAAAGTATGGAGTGAGGAAATGGGCATCATTCGAACGGATAAATGGCTAGAGGAGGAGTTTGATCGTCCTGCAAAAATTTGTGAAAAGCTGCTCCCTGCTTTTAAAGGGCTAAGTGCTCCAAAAATCTATAATCAATTAACCGATTTCGGGATGTATCGAGCATCCAGAATGACCAAGGAAATTTTCAATTCGATGAAGGAAAACCTGGTTTGGGAGGAAGTGGATAGTTTTTTTCAGGAATATAAAAGGAGATGGGGTGGTCCGGATATCCCAATCTATCTGTTTCCAATTGGTCAAGAAAGAAGCTTTTTTTTTAGACAGGAAGAAAAAGTTAAGGGTGGAGTCTCCTATCCGGATAAAATGTTTTTATTTCTCTCAAACAGACTAACCAGTAGAGAGTTAGAGGCATTATTTGTACATGAATACCATCATATTTGCAGGTTAAATAAACAAACTAAAAGATTTGAAGATTATACCTTGCTGGACTCAATCATCATAGAAGGGCTTGCAGAATACGCTGTGTTGGTACATTGCGGGAGAAACTATTTAGCAGACTGGTGTACCATGTATACTGATGCTGAATTGGAAAATTTATGGGATAGATATTTACATGACCATTTGGATTTGAAAAAAAGTGATAGAAAACACGATGATTTACTATTTGGGTCAGGAAGAATTCCTAAATTACTAGGATACGCAGCTGGGTTTAAGATTGTTGAAAATTATTATAAAGTTAATTCTTACTCTACAAAAGTTTCCTTTACTATGCCTGCAAGGAAATATATAAGTGCCGAACATAACTCCACTAAAAAAAGCCGAAAAAAATAGGCTTTTTTTTTATACCTTCCAACTAAGGAATAAATTAACTTATGTCTGCCCATACTGATTGACAAACAGTTTCTTGAAGTGAGGGGTTGTACAATGTTGTATCTTCATGATGTTTGGGTAAATTGGTTTGAAGGTGAAGAAAATGGATATAATGTGTGCCACTTTCATGAATGGCGCAAAGATGATGGTGTAGAGCTGTTAGACCAGGCTCCTTTGTTAAAAGTAGAACCGATTCTCTTTCACTATATTGAGAACGATCTCTCGGAATTACCTCAACAGCTTCTAGATGATATTTTTCAAAAGGCTTATTTAAGAAAAAATCATGAAAGAGTCCAACTCGAATATTGCTTTGTGGTTACAGATGGGGTAGGAATATTAGCTGTTGATACAATTGGATATTCAATACCAATTAGAAAAAGCCGGCTTATCCCTAGACAAGAGCAGCTAGTGTACGAGATGATTGCCAATCATGAGGCGAAACAATACCATTTTCAAAAGAGTACAGTCGAAAAGGATTTCCATATTTTATCACCTGAGCCAGAATTAATGACTGGTCTAACCCGCAAGGAGCGTCAGCTAAAGCAGTTGTTATTTATGGCACTAGATCAATTACATACATCTAAGAACGAAGCGGAAGTCCGTTACTGGTTTACGGAATGGTGCCCAGAGCGTTACTCTGCTATCCAGGAATTAAACTTTGAAAGTGCTTGGCAGCAATTATTCGAGGAAACGAAATACGGCTGGTCTAAACGACATGAAACATTTTGCGAAAATCTAATAAAAGGTCAGCCATTTTTTGAAAAGCTATGGGAAATGGAGCACGGCCCGAAAGTAAATTAAAAAGCCGGTCACGAAAGATAGCGATTAATCTTTCGTGACCGGACTTTTTTTATCTTCTTTTTCTTCCTAATCCCATTGCGTTTTCCATTTTCTTAAGGGTTTTGCTTGCTGCTTGGTTTGCTTTTTCGGCACCTTCGTCAAGGATTCTATCTAGTTCTGTTGATTCCATTAGGTTATTATATTTTTCTTGAATTGGCTCAAATACATCTGCCACTACTTGTGCTAAATCTCCTTTGAAATCGCCATATCCTTTGCCTTGATACATTTCTTCAAGCTCTGTAATGGTCTTATTGCCTAAGATGGAGTAAATAGATAGTAAGTTAGAAATCCCAGGTTTGTTGGTTTTATCAAATTTAACAATACCCTCAGAGTCTGTAACAGCACTCTTTATCTTCTTCACGATTTGTTTTGGATCATCTAATGGTGTGATAAACGCCTTATTATTTGGATCAGATTTGCTCATTTTTTTTGTTGGTTCCTGCAGCGACATAATCCGTGCACCAACTTCTGGAATGCGAATATCAGGGATGGTTAGAACTTCCCCATATTTTTTATTAAATCTTTCCGCTAAATCACGCGTTAATTCCATATGCTGCTTCTGATCTTCCCCAACCGGAACAAGATCCGTATTATATAAAAGAATGTCAGCAGCCATTAATGGCGGGTAAGTTAATAAGCTTGCAGAAACCGCGTCTTTACCAGCTGACTTATCCTTAAATTGAGTCATTCTTTCCAATTCACCAATATAGGCAATGCACTGCATTAACCATCCTGCCTGAGCATGGGCTGGAACTTCTGACTGGATAAACAAGGTTGCTTTCTGTGGATCGATGCCTACTGCTAGGTAGAGGGCAGCTAAACTGCGGATATTTTTCCGAAGCTCTAAACGGTCCTGTGGGACAGTTATCGCATGTTGGTCGACGATGCAAAAGTAGCAATTATAATCATTCTGTAATTCAACGAATTGCATCATCGCTCCAATATAATTTCCAAGTGTTATCGTGCCGCTTGGCTGAATTCCTGAAAAAATTGTTTTCATGACCGAAATCCTCCTAAATTTATATATCTAAATAAAAAAAACCATTCATCCCTAAAAACAATAGGGACGAATGGTTCGCGGTACCACCCTAAATTACTCAAAAAGAGTCACTCAATTCCAGAACTATCTGAATGGATAGTCTGTTATCCTTTTAACGCAAGGTCAACGTCTTTTCCTACTAATCATTAGAAGTTCGGAAAAGAAGCTCAAAAGTCCATTCGGTATTTTTCCGTGTTTGTTTTCACCAGCCACAAACTCTCTGAATCGGTTAAAAATACGTACTACTCTTTGTCATCGCTAAAGCAATAATTTATTTATTATTATTATCACTATTATAAATAAATGCAAAGTGTGAATCAAGTGTGTTAAGGATTACTTCTTCTTCCCGCCGACCTTTTTCCACTGTGTTTGGAACCGTGCACTTTGGTCAACAAATTCAGAACGTTTTTTTCCTCCGAAAACATTTTCTCCAAAACCGTTCGTCATTACTCCCATAAGTGCAGTAATACCTATGATTAGAATAGCAACCATAGATAAATCAGCTATGTAACCACCCATGATAAAACCTCCATATTCAAACAAAAGTTAGAATCAACTGTTTGTTTTGTTTATTACCCTTATTTATATTTTAAAAGAACTTGAGCGTTATTAAAAGAGGTAATGCAATAAAAACATTAAAAGTTATATAAAAATGAAGGCGTTTTCACTCATTGAGGTTTAATTGAGAATATCTTGGGGTATAGAAAGTATGAAACTTTTTTGATATTTAACCGTCTAATATAATGAGTTGGACATTCAATTAATTTTGAAAAAAGGATACCTTTTTTAGAAACAGTGGTGTATAATTAATGATATAAATTACTTATTTATAATAATTTTAATCAAGATACAAAAACTAGATGGATTTACTATAGATATCGATAGTAATAAAATGAGGAGTGTGGAGACGAATGGTTACATTATACACTTCACCAAGTTGTACATCATGTAGGAAAGCGAAATCATGGTTGGAAGAACATGAGATTCCATATACAGAAAGAAATATATTTTCTGAGCCGTTGTCAATTGAAGAAATTAAAGAAATCCTGCGAATGACTGAAGATGGTACAGACGAAATTATATCTACACGATCTAAAACATTTCAAAAATTAGATGTAAACTTAGATACAATGCCGCTGCAAGACTTATTTGAATTAATTAAGGCGAATCCTGGATTATTACGTCGTCCAATAATTATTGACGAAAAGCGTTTACAAGTTGGATATAACGAAGATGAAATCCGGCGTTTTTTACCGAGGAGAGTTCGAACTTTCCAATTAAGAGAAGCACAGCGTATGGTAAATTAAACAAATATGAGTAAGCCTTCATTGCTGAAGGCTTTTTTTATACCCTTAGTGTCATCTGGTTTGAGATTTCTCTGTCATTTTGTTACAATATAAGGAATATCTAATTAATAGGCAAATTAATGGTTTTTGCAATTAGAAGTAAATTTATTTCCCAAAAGAAAACTTTTGTCATAAAATGAAAGTACAAGGATTACATTCTTTTTTATCTCACAAATTAATCCTAACAATTTTAGTAATTGCATAAAGCATTTGTCTGCTGGGGGTATTTAGTCCCTTCAATATGGAAACGGAAGGGAGAGGTGAAGATGGAAATCGAACGAATTAATGAGAATACAGTAAAGTTTTACATCTCTTATGGTGATATAGAGGAAAGAGGCTTCGATCGTGAGGAAATTTGGTACAATCGTGAGCGAAGTGAGGAGCTTTTCTGGGAAATGATGGATGAGGTTCATCAAGAGGAAGAGTTTGTGGTAGAAGGTCCACTGTGGATTCAAGTCCAGGCGTTAGAAAAAGGTTTGGAAATTCTAGTGACAAAAGCACAGGTTTCAAAGGATGGACAAAAGTTTGAGCTGCCAATTCCTAATGAGAAATTAAAGGATTTACCTGTTGATAATAATATTGAAGATATCTTGGACCATCATTTCAATCCAGGACAACGCGAAGATGATGACCTTTTAATGGAAGAGGAGTCTTTAGAGTTTTTAATTGCCTTCAAAGATTTTGAAGATGTAATTATGTTGTCAAATCGGGGCGGTCTAGATGATTTACAAACAGTGTTGTATAGCTTTAATAATAAATATTATTTATATACTGAGTTTCCAGAAGATTTGTTTGAAGAGGACGAAATTGATGATATCCTAAGTATCCTGTTAGAGTATGGGTATGAAACACAGTTAACCATCCATCGTATTCAGGAGTATGGCAAAGAGATTATTTCTAAGAACGTGTTTGCTGAAATTAGAAAACATTTTAAATAAACGTACCGATTTCTATTATTGAAATCGGTATTTTTTACTTTGTATTTTTTAAATGGCGGTGATGAGGCTGAAAAATACAGTTAGAATCGGTTTGTTTGTGATATTTCTATCCATACTATTGTTTTTCTTAAAGGATCATTTAGCAGGCGGAATCTTGGGGTTCCTAAGCCTTTTAATGACACTGTCTGTCATTTTTATTTCGTTTGTTATTTTCCTTGAAAATCGCCATCCTACACAAACTATTACTTGGTTAGTTGTTTTAGGAAGCTTTCCTTTAGTTGGTTTTTTCTTTTATTTACTATTCGGAAGGAATCATCGAAAGGAGAAAATGTACCGGAAGAAGTATTTTCTCGATAAACAAGCTTTTTTAACGGTGGAGGGTGAAAATGACCCGCGCAGTGATGAAAAGCTTAGTTTAATGGGGGAACATCAGGCGAGGCTGTTTACATTGGCACAAAAATTAGGGAATAGTCCTATTTCTTTTGATACGGCAACGAAGGTGCTAACCAATGGGGAGGAAACCTTTCAACATATCCTTGAGCAATTGAATAGAGCCAGACATCATATACATATGGAGTATTATATCGTTCGAGATGATGGGATTGGCCGAGAAATCAAAGAGCTATTAATTGAAAAGGCTGTACAAGGGGTAAAGGTACGATTCCTTTATGACGCAGTGGGTTCTTGGAAATTATCAAAAGAGTATATTAACGACCTGAAAAGAGCGGGGATAGAAACGGTTTGTTTTGGACCTGTTAAGGTACCAATTTTAAATAACAAATTTAATTTTAGAAACCACCGGAAAATTATCGTGATTGACGGGACGATTGGGTTTGTTGGAGGACTTAATATTGGTGATGAATACTTAGGCAGAAATAAACACTTTGGCTTTTGGCGGGATACCCACTTAATGGTGAGAGGAGAGGCTGTAAGATCATTACAATTGATTTTTCTGCAGGATTGGTATTATATGACCAATCATAGCTTTTTAACTGCAGAATATTTGTCTCCGCAGGTAGATGATAAAAATCATGGAGGAGTCCAGTTAATTGCCGGCGGCCCGGATAATGAATGGAGTGTAATTAAAAATATATTTTTTTCTATGATAACTTCCGCAAAAAAATCGGTTTGGATTGCATCCCCATACTTTATTCCAGACCAGGATATTTTTTCTGCAATAAAAGTGGCTGCTTTAAGCGGGATTGATGTGAGACTACTTGTGCCTAACGCCCCAGATAAACGAATTGTCTTTCATGCTTCAAGATCCTATTTTCCCGAGCTTCTAGAAGCGGGTGTTAAGGTTTATGAATATGAACGCGGGTTTATGCATAGTAAAATCATTATTGTCGATCATGAACTAGCATCAATTGGCACTTCGAATATGGATATGCGTAGTTTTCATTTGAATTTCGAGGTTAATGCTTTTTTATTTCGTACAAAGAGTACCCAAAAACTAGTGGCAGAATATATAAATGATTTAGAATCTGCGAGGCAGCTTGAATTGTCTTCTTTTAGGAAGAGACATATTGGATTACGGTTAATTGAGTCAACAGCCAGGCTGCTATCACCGCTTCTTTAAGTTCACAAACTCGTCAAAATTGACGGGTTTCTTTTTTTCAATAAAGAGGATTTATTGAGTGACACCAAGAATGATAAGATAGAAAACAAGGAGGGTGATATCATTTTGCTGACAGCAAAAACAAGATTAGGTACAATTTTTAACTTGGGACATAATCATAGGAAAGAAAGTTTATTGTTTCTTCGGAATACAGAGGAGTTTTTTTGTCCTGTTTGTGGGGAAGCAGTATCTCTTAAATTAGGGAATCAACGAATTTACCATTTTGCACATCGAAGCGGTACTGTATGCAGAGATATATATGAAAGTGAAACGCAGTATCATATGGAAGGAAAGCTCCAGCTTTATCAATGGCTTGTTAAGCAGCATATCCCTGCAGTTTTAGAATATTATGATCCCATAATCGGGCAGCGTCCTGATATTATGTTCGAGAATGACGGGAAAAAGTATGCTTTGGAATTTCAATGTTCTCCAATAGCCGAAGAACTATTTATGAAGCGAACGGAGGCGTATTATCAACAAAAATACATCCCACTCTGGATAATAGGAAGTAAGCATATTAAAGCAAAAAGAAGTAATATTTTTTCGCTTTCAAACTTCCATTATTTCTTTCTAAGAAAAACAAAAGACGGGCATTTTATACTTCCTTCTTATTGCCCCGAAGAGAAACAATTTCAAATCCTCAGTTCAATTCTTCCTTATTCCATTAAAAATGCAATCGCAAATAGCTTCCATCGTTCTATTCAAGATACTGGCATTGTAGAATTACTAGAACCAAATTTGAATTCTCATTCTAATATCTCAAAATGGTTTTATGAAAATGAGAAAAATACAATAAACTGGTCACTTCATCCCAGCCCCGTACAAAAGGGTTTTCTTCGCGAAATTTATCATCATAACCTCAACTTATATTTACTGCCGCCTGAAATCGGCTTGCCGGTTAGTCATTCTCTTCTCATCCAAACACCTGCTGTTGTCTGGCAGACATACTTGTATTTAGATTCTCTAGAGGATAAATTACCTTATGATCTAATTGATTTGAACGATGTCGAAAGAAAATTCAACAGAAGAATTAAGTCCAATGAGATTATCATAAGAAAATTACCACAAGTTCCGGGTGAAACCTCTATTATATCGGTAAAAGAGTATTTCCTTCACTTAGAGAGACTAGGATTAGTCATAAAAAAAAGTGAAACGCTGTATCAACTAAAAAATAGAATTTACATTCCTCAATCAAATCGTGAAAAAGAAGAGAGAAGGAATGAATTTCTTCAAAAAAATAAGTTTATCCTTTCGAAAATATAAATGAAATAGCATCTTAGGGCATAATATAATGGGTAAATCTAATTTATTAAAGGAAATAGCATGAAAAAAGGAGAATATTAACAGGGGTTAAAAATTTTTACTCTGAAAAATGTTGAATGGAGGAAGAAATATGGCAAATGAAGCAGCAGTGAAAGCATTGCCACAAAGAAATGAAATACCTGTTGAAGATACCTGGAGATTGGAAGATATCTTTGCTAGTGATAAAGATTGGGAAACTGAATTTCAAGAAGTAAAGAACCAAATTTCTGGCATTAAAGAGTTTGAAGGAAAGCTTGGAGAGAGTGCAGATACTCTTTATAGTGCTCTTCAATTTCAAGATAAGCTTCTTGAGCGGCTCGGAAAGCTTTATACATATGCCCATATGCGCTATGATCAGGACACCACTAATTCCTTCTACCAGGGACTAGATGACAGGATGAAGAATCTGTACTCTCAAGCAGCGAGTCAATTAGCATTTATTGTTCCTGAGATTCTTTCATTAGAAGAAAGTAAGGTTAACGGTTTCTTAAATGAGAAAGCAGAATTAAAACTTTATGAGCATGCCATTGAGGAGATTAACCTCCAGAGACCACATGTTTTGTCTGCAGAGCAGGAAGCATTGCTAGCAGAAGCAAGTGAAGTCATGGATGCATCTAGTAACACCTTTGGAATGTTAAATAATGCAGATTTAAAGTTTCCTTCCGTTAAAGATGAAAATGGTGAAGAGGTTGAGATTACGCATGGCCGATACATCCGCTTCCTAGAAAGTGGTGACCAAAGAGTGCGCCGTGACGCCTTTAAGGCAGTCTACGAAACCTATGGTAATTTTCGAAATACTTTTGCCAGTACGATTAGCGGTAATGTGAAAAAGGATAATTTTAATGCAAGAATTAGAAAATATGACTCTGCAAGGCATGCAGCACTTTCTGCAAATAATATTCCGGAAAGTGTCTATGATAATCTTGTTAACACCATAAACGATCATTTACATTTATTGCACCGCTACGTCAAACTTCGCAAAAAAGTGTTAGGTGTAGAAGAATTGCATATGTACGATCTATATACGCCGCTAGTAAAAGATGTGAAAATGGAAATTCCATATAAGGAGGCAGAAGAGCTCGTTGTAAAAGGGCTTGCACCATTAGGTGAGGAATATTCACAAATTTTAAAAGAAGGCTTTGAAAACCGCTGGGTAGATGTTCACGAAAATAAAGGAAAGCGCAGTGGAGCATATTCTTCCGGTGCCTATGGAACCAATCCTTATATTCTTATGAATTGGCAGGATAATGTGAATAACTTGTTTACATTGGCACATGAATTCGGCCATTCTGTTCACAGCTACTATACAAGGAAGAATCAGCCCTATCCATATGGAAACTATTCCATATTTGTTGCAGAAGTGGCCTCAACCTGTAATGAAGCACTGCTAAATGATTATTTATTAAAAACCATTGATGATGAACAAAAAAGGATCTATTTATTAAATCATTATTTAGAAGGCTTCAGAGGTACTGTATTCCGTCAAACGATGTTTGCTGAATATGAGCATATCATTCATCAAAAAGCCCAAAATAATGAGGCATTGACAGCCGATTCATTAACAAGTGAATACTATGCCTTAAACAAGAAGTATTTTGGTGATGAGGATATTGTGATTGATGAAGAAATTGGCTTAGAGTGGGCAAGGATTCCTCACTTCTACTACAATTATTATGTATATCAATATGCTACCGGGTATAGTGCAGCAACAGCATTAAGCAAGCAGATTCTTGAAGAGGGTGAGCCAGCTGTTAAACGCTATATCGATTTCCTAAGTTCAGGAAGCTCTGATTACCCAATTGAAGTTCTTAAAAAAGCTGGTGTAGACATGACCAGCGCCGACCCAATAAGAAACGCATGTAAAGTATTCGAAGAAAAATTAAACGAACTAGAGCAGCTATTATCATAAAGAGTTAAAGGGATGGTACCAAAGTGTACCATCCCTTTAAAAACCTCTAAATCTCTTCCTGTCATTAAGATAAAAAAGAAAAATAAAAATCCCAATAAAAAATAGAGGAATGCTAATAAGCATTGGGAACACCTTCATTAAGGCTAAAATATGAAGAAAAAAGCCAAATAACAGGAAGAGAATCATAAGAAAAACAGGTAAATTCTTCATTTTACATACCACCTTAATAATAAAGTCAGCCAAGTATCACCTTAAATATAGTTTATTGTCCAAAATTGGATAATATGATTTTGACAATTATGTGAAACAACGCACAATCACATTGCCAGCGGGGGCAAGCCCATGGTATATTCTATACGTGAAGTTAATCACAACAAACATATACCCCTTTGTTTGACCGTGAAAAATTTCTCCCATCCCCTTTGTTCGTATTAATAGAAAAAGACCTTGCAGCGGAAGCGGCAAGGTCTTTTCATATAAAAAAGTTATTCTTCTACGCCCACGTATCTCCAAAACGTTCCATACTTTGCAGGCAGCTGTTCAACCTTTTGCAGTAAAAGCAATTTCTTCATTTCCCGCTCGACCTGAGAAATTGTCATATTATAAACTACTGCGATTTCTTTTGATGCCACTAGTTTAAAGTATTTCAAAAATGTATCTAATGGGGGCGGTTGATTTTTAATAGGTTCTTCAGATAGCATTTCTTCAAGGATTTGAACATAAACCTCATACGGATAGGGACCAGTGATTTTAATTCCTTCATCCTCTGCATTCTCGTTAAAAAATACAAGAGTCGGTATTTCTTGTACTTCCATTTCAGTGGTGATTTTTAAGTCACACTGAAAAGCTTTGGCCGCACTCTCAGAATGGAAGTCTGAAATGAATTCCTCAACATCTAAACCCGCACTTTCTGCACAAACTTTTAAAACCTCAAAATCTGAAATGTTCTGTTTACCAATAAAAAGTTTCTCTTGCAGCTTTCGTAAAAAACGTATACCTGCTCTTCTGCCTTGTAACTCCGCTGCCTTAATTGCAATAGAAGCAATATAAGGTGATGCTACTGGATTTTCTAACCACAGGCTCCCGTCACATGACATCCCTGAACGACTAGCTGTCTTTTCCCATAAATCTGCTATAACTTCATAATTCTTTCTTTTGCTGACATTTAAATTAGCGATACGACCACTTAACACATGCTTTAGAGAAAAGTATCTGCCATATTCGATGTGCAATTTTTTCAAGATAGGCTCAAGTGCCCAACACTCAGGGCATAAAGGATCGATGAACATGTATATTT
Source organism: Neobacillus niacini (assembly GCF_019749295.1). Taxonomy (GTDB): domain Bacteria; phylum Bacillota; class Bacilli; order Bacillales; family Cytobacillaceae; genus Neobacillus; species Neobacillus niacini_D. The sequence goes on along the minus strand of NZ_JACWFG010000001.1, from coordinate 597,250 downwards.
CAAGTGGCTTCTTGTCATAACCGTAAGATTGCTGCTTTGATGTGAACTTTGGGTTACTCACGTATTTTCACCCGATACCTCACTGCCTTCAGGCGTATTCACCATGTGCTGTGCAGTAAGATAGAGCCTAGAATAAAATTCATCCCTAAACGGACCCTCTAATCCAGTCTTGTCCATTGCTTGGTTCATGCAAGATAGCCATGCTTTTGCACGGTTAGGAGTAATGGGAAAAGGCAAATGTCGTGCACGCATCATCGGATGACCATGCTCTTCAGTATACAAAGGTGGTCCTCCCAAATATTGTGTTAAAAATTGCTTTTGTTTACGGGCAATTTCTGTAAAGTCATTTGGAAAGATTGGAGCAAGATCAGGATGTTGTGCAACTAGCCCATAAAAAGTATCCACAAGACGATGTAGAGTATCTTCGCCAAGGGACTCATATGGAGTAGGCTTTTTCTCATTCATGTTGACAACTCCTTTTAATATGTTGTTTGTTATATTTTATCAATGCATTTTTTATATCTCAAATAAACCGCTTATAATTTTTGCTGGTAAAACCGTGCAATCTTATTTGGGGTTATCCGTATAGGTATTTCATATTGCTTTAGCAGTTCTTGGAATACGATTTGACCTTGTTGAAAATCCTCAACTTCGTATTCAATCTCATAGTCTTCTGTATCTAAATAATGGCTATGATCCAATACCAGTAATCCATTTTTATAGGGGAATTCTACCCTCCTGGTAGTGAGAGACCCAAAATATTCTATATTATTAACTATTACTTTTAATTGTTCTAATCGATCTTGAACGATTCCTTTTGGAAATTCATGGTATTCGATTGCTAGTTGGAAATCATTTACAGATAATACTTGTGTCGTTTCCAAGAGACCAATATCAGCCGGTTGTTTTAAGGTCATTTCAAAGCTATTATATTTTTCTCTGATTCTCAATGCAGATCCTTTATCTTTTAATGTAAATTCAGGTGTGTCAAAGTAATGATTTGTTTGGATGAAAGCAGCTTTTTCTTCTACTTGAAAGGCTTTAAGAAGAGTTTCATATTCAACTTTCTTAAGTAAATTCTTAAATTCTATTTCAATAGTCTCTGACATCAGGTCCATTCCTTTCTTATCCATCAATTTATTGTATCGCAGCTTTTAGTTAAACCGCAATTCTTGGGAGAAATGGATAGATTATGCTAAAATAAAGAGTGAATAGTGGAGGTAAAAAAGATGAATAAAAGAATAACGATTAACAAAGCAAACTTTTTGGATAGTAAACTATATCTACATGCAAGTGAGTCAATTAGCGGGTTAAGTCCTGCAGAACAAATTCTGGTTGATTCAAAAGAATTTTCTTTTGTCTACATAATGGAAAATCATGAGGGTTATACATATATCGAAATGAATGAACCAATTTGGCCTTTATTAAAAAAGGGTTTGGAACAAAAAATTCCAGTATGGGTCCTTTTTGAGGATGATCAAAAGGAATTAACTAATTTTAATGAGGAATTAAATGATTTAATAAATAACATAAGAGGTAACAGTAATTATGGTGCAGAAATGGTCACGAAAGTAGAAGAGATTTTTTAAACATATTTTAGTTGTCATTGGGGTGGAATGATGAAGCATTGGGACCAGTTTTTAGCTCCATATAAACAAGCCGTGTCAGAGCTGAAGATAAAATTAAAAGGGATGAGAGGACAATTTGAGCTAGATTCCAGCCATTCACCTATTGAATTTGTGACGGGGAGAGTTAAGCCAATTGCAAGTATCCTTGATAAGGCAAATCAAAAAGGTATTCCACTAGATAAATTGGAAGAAGAAATGCAAGATATTGCAGGTATGCGAATCATGTGTCAATTTGTAGATGACATTCATCGAGTTGTAAGCTTATTAAGGAACCGAAATGATCTTGAAATTGTTGAGGAAAGGGATTATATATCACACAAAAAAACAAGTGGATATCGCTCTTACCATGTTGTTATCATGTACCCAGTCCAAACGATTCATGGGGAAAAAAAGATACTTGCTGAAATACAAATAAGAACCTTGGCGATGAACTTTTGGGCAACAATTGAACACACTTTAAGTTACAAATATAAAGGGGTTTTCCCGACCGATATTCAAATAAGGCTGCAGCGGGCTGCTGAAGCAGCATTTCGTCTAGATGAGGAAATGTCACTGATTCGTGGAGAAATTCAAGATGCCCAAGCGTTCTTTACAAGAAATAAAGAGTTTAAACAAGAGGAGAAAAGCTAATAGAGGCTTTGTAAGCATCCTGAGTACAAGGAGTATATGATGATGAAATTTTCCATTACATCCAAAGGAGATCAAAAGTCGAATATCTTAATGCATAAAATGAGGACGTATTTACTTGACTTTGATCTAGTTTACGACGAGGACCAACCAGATATTGTCGTCTCAATTGGCGGCGATGGGACGCTGCTATATGCTTTTCACCGATACAGCAGCCGCCTGGATAAGACTGCTTTTGTCGGGATTCATACTGGCCATCTCGGCTTTTATGCAGACTGGACTCCTGATGAGATTGAGAAACTTGTAATTGCAATCGCCAAAACACCTTATCAAGTTGTTGAATATCCGTTGATAGAAGTAATCATTCGATATCAGCATGCAGGTAAAGAATCCAGGTATCTTGCACTAAACGAATCAACTGTCAAAAGTGTTGAAGGTACATTGGTGATGGATGTGGAAATTCGAGGGCAGCACTTTGAGCGGTTTAGAGGTGATGGTTTATGTGTCTCCACACCATCTGGCAGTACTGCCTATAATAAAGCACTTGGAGGGGCAATCATTCATCCATCCATACCGGCGTTACAGGTTGCGGAAATGGCTTCAATAAACAATCGGGTGTTTCGAACTGTTGGATCACCTTTAATCTTACCGTCACATCATACTTGTATGTTGAAACCTGTTAATCGGGTGGATTTTCAAGTAACGGTTGACCATCTAACTCTACTTCATAAAGATGTTAAATCAATTCAATTTAGGGTGCCGGATGAAAAAATTCGCTTTGCTCGTTTCCGTCCATTTCCTTTTTGGAAAAGAGTACATGATTCATTTATATCAGACTCAGACTGATTCGGGTAAGCTGGAGGAAACAACATGAAATCAGGTTTTCAACTTCAGTGGGAAATAAATGAACTGCAAGCAGGCAGCATAATTAGAGAGTTTCTCAAAGAAGAGGAAATATCTCGTGTGGCCCTAACGGACATTAAATTCAATGGCGGAAAAATTCTTGTGAATGATATGGAAGTAAATGTTCGGTATATGTTGAAGGAAGGAGAAGTCTTAACTGTTATTTTTCCTCGGGAAAACCCAAGTGAAGGGGCAGCGGGAGAAAAAATTCCATTGGATATTCTCTTTGAAGATCAATATTTACTGGTAGTTAACAAACCAGCAGGAATGAGTACCATACCATCAAGAGAACATCCTACAGGCAGTTTAGCAAATGCCTTAGTAGGATACTATGAAGAAATTGGTTTAAGTGCAACCTCACATATTGTCACGCGTTTAGACCGAGATACCTCTGGAATCGTTTTAATTGCCAAGCATCGACATGTACATCATCTGCTCAGCAAACAACAGAAAAATGGTAATATAAAAAGAACATATGAAGCACTTGCTGAGGGTAATTTTGCACTTGAAAAAGGTACAATCGAAAAGCCGATTGGCAGAAAGCTAGACAGTATAATTGAAAGAGAGGTACGCAGTGATGGGCAATATGCATGCACCCATTACTGCGTCCTTAAAAGGCATAAAGAGTTTACTCATGTTGAATTACAGCTAAAGACTGGACGAACCCATCAAATTAGGGTTCATATGTCTTTTATTGGTCACCCCTTATTGGGTGATGACTTATATGGCGGGACTCTTTCTCTCATAGCACGACAAGCACTGCATTGCAAAATTATTCAATTTCCTCACCCTTTTACCGGCCAAAATATGATTTTTACAGCAGATCTTCCCTTAGACATGTCTGAATTGATAAAGGCTGACTTCTAAAGTCAGCCTTTTTGCGTAATTTGGTGATTTCCTAGGAAATTTGTCGGGTCGATAGGTTTATTTACCCTTTTTTTAAGCAAAGTCTTTAAATTTTTCTTTAATGTATGGCATAGTAGAATCTACAGAAACTATTTCCATCTCAGGATACCTTAGCGCAGTCAACTTACCGCCAAAAACGGCCCCAGTATCAATATTATATGTATTATTGATAATTCTTGGTTCCTTCACTGGTGTGTGGCCGTATACAATCAGAGCATTGCCCTCATACTGTTGTGCCCAATCTCTTCTTACAGGGGAACCATCAGGGTGTTTTTCGCCAGTAATATCTCCGTAAAGGACAAACGTCTTCACCTTAGAATTTGTTTTGCCGATAAATTCTTCTTTAATCCCAGCATGTGCTATAACTAGCCTATTTTCATCTAATACTAAGTGAAGCGGCGATTTTTCATACAGTTCAATGAATTTCTTTTTAATAGTTTGCTGTTCCTTACGAGGCAGTGATTTGAACTCTGCTACCGTTGTCTCTAGCCCATGTGTTTCTTGAACCTTGTTCCCAAGAAAGTATCGATATAGTTTATTGCAATGGTTTCCAGGTGTGTAAAATGCCTTTTTCTGTTCTATTACCAGCCGCCATACTATTTCGGCTACTTTTAGAGAAGATGGTCCGCGGTCAGTTAAATCGCCAACAAAACCAAGCAGCCTGTTTTCAGGATGATTTGGAATTCCGTCCAACCATTGGTAACCGCATTTCTTAGTTAAAGCTTGAAATTCGGGCAAACAGCCATGTATATCTCCGATGATATCAATTTTCATTGGAATCTTCCCCCTTGATTATTTATATTTTGTTTATCTAGTGATTTTTATAAAAAAAACGAAGGAGGACATTTATGGAACAACATGCTTCTGTAATATCTTTATTAGTAGTAGTGACGGTTGCGTTTGTAACGCCTATTTTACTACATAGATTAAAATTAAATTATATCCCTGTTGTAGTTGCAGAAATCATTATGGGACTTGTGATTGGAAAAAGCGGCTTCAATGTGGTTCATGAAGATATGTGGCTATCAACGCTGTCAACACTAGGATTTATTTTTCTAATGTTCCTTAGTGGGTTAGAGATTGATTTCACTGCTTTCACAGGGGGAAAGAAAAATAAAACACTTCCAAATGGTAAAAAGGAACCGAACACCTTCTTGGTCTCAACTATCATTTTTATTGGTATATTTATTATTTCACTGCTGTTATCCTATTTGTTTGTATTTGCCGGTTTTATAGACAATGCCTTTTTAATGACGCTCATCATATCAACGATTTCACTTGGAGTGGTTGTACCAACATTAAAAGAAGCACATCTGATGAAATCAAACATTGGTCAAATCATTTTATTAGTTGCGGTGATTGCTGATTTAGCGACCATGATTCTCTTGGCCATTTTTGTATCAATTTATGACCCAGGCCAGGGGAATACATGGCTGCTGCTCATTTTATTTGCAGCTGGTGTTGTTTTGTACTTTGTTGGTAAACGTTTTAAAAATCGTCCTTTGCTAGAATCAATGTCAAAAGGAACGGTGCAAATCGGAACCCGGGCTGTATTTATGCTTATTATTGTATTAGTTGGACTTTCAGAAACAGTAGGAGCAGAGAACATATTAGGTGCCTTTCTAGCCGGTGTACTTGTTTCCCTTCTATCTCCAAATCAAGAACTAATCCATAAACTAGATTCCTTTGGATATGGTTTCTTAATACCAATCTTTTTTGTGATGATTGGTGTGGAGCTGGATGTCTGGTCTTTATTTGCCGATAAGAAACTATTATTATTAATACCGCTTTTATTAGTTGGGCTTCTCCTTTCAAAAATTGTCCCGGTTTATTTATTAAAAGTCTGGTATGATTCGAAAACTGTCCTGGCTTCGGGCTTTTTGCTAACATCTACACTTTCGTTAGTAATTGCAGCGGCAACAATCGGTGAGCGTATGGAGGTCATTTCTTCTGAGATGAGCGGAACACTAATACTTGTTGCAGTCATCACCTCTATATTCACGCCAATTGCTTTTAAAAAGTTGTTCCCTAAAGAAGTTGCTGCAGCTCCAAAAGAAAGGATTGCCTTTTTAGGAGCGAACCAAGTGACACTTCCCGTTTCTCGGGAATTAGAATCAAGTTTATATGAAACAATTTTATATCACACAAAAATGGACAAATTAGATAAAATGATCTCGAATTCATTATTTGAAATCGTTGAAATTAGTGATTATTCGTTGGAAACAATTGAAAGCAATAAGATTTTTCAAACAGATATAATTGTCATTTCTACTGGTAATGATCAAACAAATGCTGATTTGGCAATAAAAGCAAAGGAACTTGGCGTAACCAGGGTAATTGTTCGGATTGAAAGTCCTGATGTTGAGCAGAGCCTAAGGGATAAAGAAATTGAAGTTTTCTCTTCTTTCATGTCTACTAAAACACTGCTTCGGGCATTAATTGAAACACCAAGTGTCGTTAACATCTTAACCAATCAAGAAACCTCATTATATGAAATAAGAATGCAAAATGAACAGTTCGACGGGATAACCTTAAGAAGATTTCCGTTTACTGGAGATGTCATTTTTGTTCGTATTTTTCGTGGGAAGGATTCGATAGTACCGCATGGTGATACTGAATTGCTCCTCAATGATCGTTTGATTGTAACTGGGTCAAAAGAGTATGTGGATGAATTGAAAAGGGAACTTGAGTTCTAATTGCTTGAGAATCTGCTGCTTTTCATTTTTTAGTAAATAGTGTAATATTAGTACCAAGTACTAATAACTAATAGTAAAGTTTGAGTAGGGGGACTATTTCTATATGAATCTTTCTTTGGCTGGAAAAACATATGTTGTAATGGGCGTTGCAAATAAACGCAGTATCGCATGGGGAATCGCTCGATCATTAAACAATGCAGGTGCACGTTTAATCTTTACTTATGCAGGGGAAAGGCTTGAAGGCAGTGTTCGACAATTAGCGGAATCCTTAGAAGCAGAAGGTACGCTTGTACTGCCTTGTGATGTAACCAATGATGAAGAAGTGGCTAAATGCTTTTCTGAAATTAAGGAAGCTGTTGGTACCATCCATGGCATTGCACACTGTATTGCATTTGCTCATAAAGAAGAACTAAGCGGAGAATATTTGAACACAACAAGAGAAGGCTTCTTGCTGGCTCATAATATAAGCTCTTATTCTTTAACAGCTGTAGCAAAAGAAGCTAGAGGGTTAATGACAGAAGGCGGAAGTATCGTTACATTAACCTATTTAGGCGGCGAACGAGTTATTCAGAATTATAATGTAATGGGTGTTGCGAAGGCCTCTTTAGATGCAAGCGTTCGTTACTTGGCTGAAGACTTAGGTAAAGAAGGTATTCGTGTCAACTCAATCTCAGCTGGACCAATAAGAACTCTATCGGCTAAAGGAATTAGTGATTTTAATTCCATTACAAAAGTGATTGAAGAAAAAGCACCATTACGCAGAACCACAACACCAGAAGAAGTGGGTGACACCGCATTGTTCCTATTCAGTGAATTGTCTCGTGGAATCACTGGTGAAAATATACACGTTGATTCTGGCTTTCATATTTTATAAATTGTACTGCCCGCTGAAAATAGCGGGCATTTTTTTATGAACGAGTATAGGCAAACTGCATACATATAGAGTGTAGGGCTAGGTAAATGGAGGTGAATTGGGTGGAGAAAAACACAAAAAAGGGACCGTTATTATATGTCTCTCAAACTTTTTTAAATACACCTGTAAAAAATAATCAGGAAGTATTTACAACGAGGCAGGAGGTCCAGCTGCCAATCGAAGAACCACAGCTAGAGGAGGAAAAAGAAAAGAAAAAGGTATTCGAGGTCTCACTAGCTAAGACTGATCTACCTAAAGTGTCTAAGAAAAAAGAAGTGAAAGAGGAGATTAAAGCTCAAACAAATCAAGAAAAACAACGAAATTTCAACCGAGTAAAAGGCTTTAAGGAAATGAACCTTATTGAACGTTTGGAATATCTGGCTAACTTCCCTAAGGCATTGCCGCCTGTTCCATGTGTTTATTATACAGAAGAAAAGAATTACCAGGGTTATCTAGTTGAATACAACGAACAAGAAATAACGATTAGAATTCCAAATCAAAAAACAGAAACCATACCTGTCAAAAATATAAAAGATATTATTATGATTGGAATAAGAAGATAAACAAAAAAAGCCAGCCGGGTTATCGACTGGCTCATTTTATTCTATTAGTCACAAATACCCAGGTCTACATCAGCAATACACTGTATAGCACAGAAACAATTTAAATCAACCGTAATACAGTCATTGGTAGAACGAAATGCGTTAACCTGACATACTCTTTCAAGGTTAATACAGCATACTTCTCCTCCGCCAACGAGATCAACCGGGCTAAACCCTCCATTTGTCCTGTTTCCTGGCTCTAACACACGAAGTGTTGCACAGCAATTATCAAATACCTCTTCAACGCGGAAGTAAATTGAAACGCATGCTCCGTTTGTAGGCATAAAGAACGCGTGGAAGGGTGAACCATCAGCGTTTTTTAATACAAATACACGAGTATCAGCGCGATCTCTAGCTGGTGAAACTAATGTACCAAGTGGTTCCAAGAAACAACTTGGGCAATCTAGGCAATCATCATCTTGTACAGCATTATCCTGGATATCTTTTATTGCACGAACAACATCGCATACACAGCCACTGGTACTGCGTACGTCACTATTTCGGCCACAACCCATTAATTACTCCTCCTATCCGTGATATATATCTTACATTACTAACATATTTAAACAGGACCAATTGGGTCACGGACAAACGCCTTTTTGACTAAAATTAGGCTAATTTAATGGAAAGGACAGAAAAAATGAATATTGATCTTTTAAATTTTATTATATTAGGGTTAGCCTGCTTCCGATTAACAAGGCTCATTGTTTTTGACAAGATAACTGAATTTATAAGGCATCCGTTCTTTGATGAAATAGAAGAAGAAAGGGAAGACGGTTCGATGGAGGTGTATTATCTGCCGAAGAGGACGCCTATAAAAAAATTCATTGGAGAGCTGCTAAGCTGTTATTGGTGTACGGGCGTATGGACTTCAGCTTTAGTAATAGCGGGATACCTGTTTTTACCGACAATATTTGGACCAATTATTCTAGTTTTTGCTATTGCTGGTTTGGCAGCAATCTTGGAATCTGTTGTTCAGACCTGGATATAACTTTGTACACTAAAATGGTTGTACGTCCGAGACAAGTTATAAATTTCTTTCATATCTTATTAGTAGTAATAATAAGAATATGGAGGGGTGAAAGGTGAACGGAAGAAATAAAAAAATTCAAACAACGAAAACTACTCAAACAAAAAAGTCTGGAAAGAAAAAAGGCTGCGGCTGTGGTAAAAAAACTCAACGATAATCATTAAACTGCCGAATTTAATGGCAGTTTTTTTGTGGTCCAAAAATTGAAAATATAAAAGTTAGGACAATCAAGTCATAATTTTAGTCAATCTCGAAAAAACTACAATGTAGTGGTATTTCTATTAATTCGGATGAGGGAAGGAAATGAAATGGTCTATATAATTCGACTAATGATAATTGCTAGTATGATCTTAATGAGTTCATGTAGTCAGGGGCACACAGAGGAGGATAGCCAGCTGGCTCTCATGAAAGCGACCAATCCTAACCCGACTGTTACGGAGAAGAATAACGGCCAGGACAAAGTCGAAGAAATTGAAAAGAAAGTAAGCAATTTTAATGAGATTTATGATGCGGCGATAATAAAGGGAAAAGAAGCAACACTTGTCGTTTATAAGGTTAAGCATATGCAGCGATTCAACATGAAAAAAATTGAAAAGGACTTAAACAAAACTCTGGAAGAAGATTACCCGAAAGAAAACTTCACAGTATCAAGTGATTATAAGATTTTTCTGGAAGCTGTTCGGCTAATAGAGAGGAAGAATAATGGAAGTTATTCCGATAAACAGGCTGAGAAACGGTTAAACGAAATACTTAAAATGACATCAGATATGAAGTAAGAAGGGATGAATACCAATGGCGAGTAAGCAGAAGAATATGACGCCCCAGCAGCAAAAGTATCAACAACTTCAACAGAAGCATGAACTAAAACGACCGGTTCTAAAGAACTGTATCAAAGCTTTTTGGGTAGGCGGATTGATATGTGCGGTTGGGCAGGCAATCAGTTATTTCTACATATACTTTTTCCACTTCACAGAACAGAATGTTGGTAATCCAACAGTAGCAACTATGGTATTCCTGTCCATGCTGCTTACTGGTTTCGGAGTTTATGACCGCCTTGGACAGTTTGCGGGAGCTGGAAGTGCGGTGCCTGTCACCGGGTTTGGAAATGCTGTTATATCAGCTGCGATAGAACACCGAACAGAAGGCTTTGTATTAGGTGTTGGTGGAAATATGTTTAAGCTTGCTGGCTCCGTTATTCTCTTTGGAGTGTTCTCTGCGTTTGTTGTTGCGCTCATAAAAACATTACTGGGAATGTGGGGGGTTTTGTAATTGTTAAAAGGGCATCAATCTTGGGTTTTTAATAACCGTCCAATGATATCTGCAACAGGTGTTTCCGGAGGCCCCTTTGAGGCAAATGGCAACCTCGCCAATGACTTTGACATCCTGCATGAGGATTTATGGATGGGGATGGATTCCTATGAGAAGGCGCAGCGAGTTTTGCTGGAAGAAGCAGTTAGAACTACATTAGCTAAAGCAAAAATGGAGAAAGAACAAATTGAATTTTTATTTGCGGGGGATTTAATCAATCAAATAACGCCTACTAGTTTTGCAGCGAGAACCATGCAAATTCCCTATTTCGGGCTTTTTGGGGCATGTTCGACATCTATGGAAGGGTTGGCGTTAGCATCCTTTGTTGTTAATTATCAAGGGGCAAGAAACGTGTTAACGGGTGCCACAAGCCATAATGCTGCAACTGAAAAACAATTTCGATATCCAACAGAGTATGGAGGACAAAAGCCGCCTACAGCTCAATGGACTGTTACAGGGGCTGGCGTAGGATTAATTACTCAAAATGTTCCTGGGGAACAACAGCCCGTCACTACCTCCGCAACTATTGGAAGAGTAATTGATATGGGGTTATCTGATCCTTTTAATATGGGTGGTGCCATGGCACCTGCTGCTGCAGATACCATTATGGCACATTTTCGGGATATGGAATTAGACCCGTCCCATTATGATTTAATCCTCACTGGAGACTTAGGCAGAATCGGCCAAGATACCACTTTCGAGCTTCTTATTAAAAGTGGACTAAAAATAGACCGTAAGCAATTTCAAGATTGCGGCCTGTTACTTTATAAGGATGATCAGCCAGTGCAAGCTGGGGGAAGTGGAGCGGGCTGCTCTGCTACTGTTTTTTATGGTCATATATTAAATCAGATGAAAAAGGGAATGTATAAACGAATATTAGTTGTAGCAACTGGAGCGCTGTTATCTCCGCTTAGCTTTCAACAAAAAGAATCAATTCCGTGTATTGCACATGCTGTGGCCGTTGAAATGAATGAAGAGAGAAGGTAATACTTATGTTAGCAATGTTTTTTTGGGCATTTGTGGTTGGGGGTTTAATTTGTGTAATCGGACAGCTTTTATTTGATGTTGCTAAACTTACACCCGGGCATACCCTAAGTTTACTTGTGGTGGCAGGAGCCATCCTAGACGGATTTGGGTTGTATGAGCCGCTAGTGAATTTTGCTGGTGCAGGAGCAACCATTCCAATAACGAGTTTCGGTAATTCATTAGTACACGGTGCCCTGCAGGATGCAGAAAAGCATGGTCTAATCGGAGTTTTAACTGGTATGTTTCAGGTTACCAGTTCAGGGATATCAGCCGCCATTATTTTTGGATTTATTGGTGCTTTAATTTTTAAACCAAAAGGATAAAAAATTTCACAGGTTGTCTGTAGAGTAGAGCCCAGTACACTTTGTAGCAATGTCTCATATGTTATTAATGAGAATACGAAGTGAGGTGACATTATATGTTCTATGGATATGGCGGCTGTGGCTACGGTGGTGGATATGGCGGCGGTTCAACTTTTGTATTAATCGTCGTATTATTCATTCTTTTAATCATTGTCGGTGCTAGCTTTTATTAATAATAGCAACGGCAGAAAAGGTTGGCCATCACACTTGGCCAGCCTTTTTCTTTCATAATTCTTTTTCACGTTTTTACCCTTCCTTCATACAATAACAGTAGCCTATGAAGGAGCGTGATATTTACCATGGATAATGGTTTCTTTAAAAATGTCGAAAAGAAAACAGGCGTTAATATGAAAGATATTCTTGATTTAGCGAATTCCTTACAAAATGCCAATTTTAAAGATGAAACAACCGTACGCAATGTGATCCGCCGAGTTTCGCAAATTGCTAATAAACCGGTAAATAAAGAAACAGAAGATAAAATTGTGCAATCTATAGTAAACGATGGAAAACAACTTGATTTCAATACAATTTCAAAGATGATTAATAAGAAATAAGTAAAAAGGACCTCTTTCCTTGATGGAAACAGGTCCTTTGGTTATTTTTTTCCTTTTTTTATTAGGGGTAGTAAAAAACGTGACGTGCTGGCTTTTTTTCCTCTTCGATTCTGTGGAACAGAAATAAGAAGCTCATGTTTGGCACGTGTCATAGCTACATAAAAAAGTCTTCTTTCTTCTTCGAGCGCGGAAAAATCACCATTCCTTAAACTATCCAAGGCATAATCGTGCGGCAGGCTGCCATCTACTGCACCAATGATATATACGTTCTTATATTCTAATCCTTTGGCCCGGTGGACAGTACTTAAGCTAATAGCTTCTGTAAAATGCTTACTTAAATTCTTGATTTCCTTATTCATTGCAGTCATATGTTCAGCATGGGACAAGAAAGCTTCAATACTAGTAAAGCTTTTTACAGCAACTTTTAGGTCTTTTAAGTCATCCGAACCTTTGTCTTGCTGATTTGATTCATTTCCTCGTTTTTTCAAAAAATCAAGGAAACCGATGTCCTTTTCTATGGTTTCAACCGATTTAATTGGGGAGGAAAATTTCAACGAACGAATCAGCTGCACTGCCTTTTTTAATTTCTTTTCTTGAAAAGCATGTTTTGTTTTTATGTGTGAAAGTGCCTCAAGATAGGTACAATCTTTTAGGATGCTTTCAGCTTTTAAATCTTTTAATACAGCTTGACTTAAAAATAATATAGGTAAAATGTCAGATAATGCCTGATTGTCATCTTCATTTAAGCTGATTTTTAGAAAGGCAAGAACAGTTTTCACAATTCGACGTTCATAAAAAGCCTCTGAATCCAAATCAATTCTAAAAGGCAGGTTTGAACTTGCTAAGCGTTCAAACACAGCCCGTGAACCTGCATTGGTTCGATAGAGAATAGCAAAATCAGATGGGTTAGCTCCATGCATAACTTTCTCCTGGATATCAGTTACGATCATGGTTGCTTCTTCCTCCTCATCATATGGGAAAAAGAGCAATGGAGAAGTACCAGATGCAAATTGTGCCTTCATTTTCTTTATTCGGCGGACTTTGTTTTTCGAAATCATTTCATTTGCAGCAGAGACAATTTCATGTGATGAGCGATAGTTTTGTTCAAGTGAAACTAATTTTGCGTTAGGAAAGTCTTTTTCAAACTCTAACAAATAACTTGGGTCACTGCCCCGGAAGGAATATATCGCCTGATCATCGTCACCAACAGCACAGACATTTCTATGCTTACCTGACAGCAGCTTAATCAGTTCATATTGAACCTTATTGATATCTTGAAATTCATCAATCAGAAAATAGTGAAACCGATTTTGATAAAGTTCCAAAAGTGAGGGTGTTGTACTAAGAAGCTGATAACAGCCTATCAGCATATCATCAAAATCAAATAGCCCTTTTTGAGATTTATATTCCTCATATTTTTTATACAGGAATACAGCTTTTTCTTCCCATTCAGTTTCAGGCTTAATGTCATGAGGGAAAAGAAGCGAGTTCTTCCAAAATCCAATTTGCTGAAGTGCCAAATCATAAGCAAATTCCTTTTCAGATAACTCGATTTCCTTACCTGCATCTTTAAGGATTTTATCTCGCTGCCATTCTTTCTTCAACAGCCGCTCCGAAGACCAGTTACTCCCTTCGTGAAACATAAGAATTCTATAAAAAATACTGTGAAAGGTGCCTGTCACCAACTTACTTATTTGATCCTTTTTAATCTGCGGGTAGGAGGTTAAACGATTTTTCATTTCCCCTGCAGCTTTTGAGGTAAAGGTGACGAGCATGATGGAGCGCGGGTCAATCTTTTTTACATCGAGCATATAAGCAGTACGGGCGGTAAGTACTCGCGTTTTGCCGCTGCCGGCTCCAGCAAGAACTAACAATGACCCTTCAGTTTTTACGACAGCCGCAGCCTGACTTTCGTCCAATACGACTCCATTTGCTGCAAGGTCTCTTAAATAGGAATCGTGTTCAAGATGTTTAGCACCATTCGATTTTAGAAAGGGAATGCTGCATTCAATCGTTTTTGCAGGACGGTATAAGCTGGCGGTTTTGGTTGTTTCAATAATGTTCCTGCCTTGTGGGATACGAAATCCATTCCTCTCGACAATAACTGGTTCAATTGCTTCTATATCTGGTTCCGGGCATGACTTTTCCGGAAATTTACTATGAAAAAAATAGGGCTCTTCCTGTATTCCAAGAAATAATCGAACCTTTTCTTGACAGACGGGGCAGGTTAGTTCGTTGTTTTTCCCTTGTATATATAGCTGTTGATATTGTTCTCTTGCTAATTGGTCAAGAACAATCCTTTGATTATGGTTCATAGCAATTTTCATTTTTTAGCCTCTTTTTTCAAAAATACGACAAACTCTATCATAACAAAACCAGTTGGTATCGAAAAGAGTACTATAGAAAAATGAATCAAAAAAGCACTTGCCACTATGGGCAAATGCTAAGAATTATATTTTTTTAATCATCGTTTTATGAGGAATTCCAGCGTCTAAGAATTCTTCCGAAGCAACCTCATAACCAAGACCAGAATAAAAAGGAATGGCATGTGTCTGGGCATTCAATTTTAATTTATGTAAACCTTTCTCAGAAGCATAAGTTTCTATTTTATTCATAATGGCTTTTCCAGCGCCGGTTTTTCTAGCAGTCTTTAATACACAAATACGTTCTACTTTTCCGTAACCATCCACAACCCGGAAGCGTCCGGCTGCAATAGGTGAACCCTCTTGGTAGGAAACGAAATGTACCGCATCTTTCTCATATTGATCAATTTCTTCTTCCTCAGGGACTTCTTGTTCATCGATAAAGACAGTTCTTCTGACAGAAAAAGCATCCTCAAGTTCTTTTTCATTTTCTACGATTTTTACATTCACAATTGATTATTCCTTTCCTAGTCGAAATGTTTCATATACCGTCCACGAACCGTTATCTAATTGATAAAGCAGATGAAAACGGTCTATAGTCTCTTCGTGGTCAAATCTTTTCATCCTTAAGGAGCCATACACATCTGAGTGCTCATCATTTGAAAGATCTTGACCAATTGTAATATGTGGAACGAAAGCATATTCTAAATTTTGCTCACTAAATTCTTGATTGATTTCATGGTGCAGCTGATTTAACTCTTCAGTTGGATCTACTTTAAAGTAGATTACATTATTTACTGGCTGAAAAGAGCTGATTTTTGTGGTCTTTAAGGTAAATGCTTTGGTTTTGCTGGCTATTTGCCTTAATTTATCAGCAAAGCTAACAACGTCTTTTTCCGTGGCTTCAAATGCATTTTTCAATGTTAGATGTGGAGTTATGAGTGAATAATGCGGGTCATAACGCTTACGATAGGAATTAGCTAAATCCTGCAGTTTCTTTGATGGAAAAATAACAACCCCAAATTTCATATATCTAACCTCCATGATAAGAATCTTTCTGATAATTATATCAAATATTCAAAAAAATATGAAATCAACCAATATCGTTAAAACATCATCTTTAGGGCTCTTCTTAAATCGGGCTGCCAGTGCGTCCAGGTATGGTCGCCATTGAATTCCTCATAAAAGTATGTATTAAACTTACCCTTAAGAACTGTGGAAAGTTCACGATTTGGTGTAAGGAAATCACTAATTCTCCCATTGGTCGTTTGTACTTCTGTTTCTTGATTCCCAATGATGTGATAGATTTCTAATAACCCTGTTTCTTTAAAGCTCTCGGCCAATTCCATTACCCCTTTATCCACATAAGGTGATTGCAGCAGCACTTTTCCGAAAGTGTGCGGGTATTGGAGAGCAGTCATGAACGATACTGTTGCTCCTAATGAGTCACCGATTAATGCTCTTGTGGAGCCCATGTGATAAGTTGGGAATTCCTGATCCAGGTACGGAACTAATTCATGCGCTAAAAAACGTATGTATTGTTGATGCTGTTCACCATCAGGATGGTATTTCCTGCGTCGATCCTCTACATCTTTATAGGGTATCCCAATAATGATTAAATTTTCAATTTCTCTTTCATAAAGATACTCATCTGCTAATCGGCCAATTTTGCCAAGTTGAAAATAATCTCTGCCATCCTGCGCGATTAACAGTGAGTATTTATACAATGGTGAGAAATTTGCTGGCAAATAGATGAGAACGAGAATTTCTTCTCCCAGCTCTTTACTTTTAATTGTATGTTCTTTTATCGTGCCTTTTGGTATCTCCATGCGACAATTCCCCCAATGTTCATAGATACAAATGCATTTTATCATATCTATGTTGGAAATGCTCAGCTGGGGTGAGAAGGATATTAGGGGTATATTTCAGTGTAGAAAATGATTGTTTGAAACAGTATTTGGCATTATGGATAAAATATTTTCGCGGCGGAAAGTCCGAATCTGTTTACGGAGAAGACAATAAGCACGAATGTACTCATCATTCACTTCTTTTACAAGTAATTTACGCTGTGAAATCTGTTGATCTTCTGATAAATAAATCATTTCTAACGGAAAATTTTCCTCGATAGAACGCAGCAAAAGCCCATCCATGTTTATCCCGCCTTTCTTGTTGTTTTATACTATTATTATATACGAACATTCGTTCTTTATTCAATTATTTTGGAATGTATGTTCGATTTTAAAGGTATTGACATTTTTTCAGTTTTTACTATAATTATATTTGTAGCTTAATAAGAGATCTGTTAGCTCAGCTGGGAGAGCGCAACCTTGACAGGGTTGAGGTCGGGGGTTCGAACCCCTCACAGGTCATATACAAAAAGCCTAACATCTTAATGGTGTTAGGCTTTTTCTGATTATTAGGTCAGTCTCGCAATGAGGCTGACCCTTTCTACGTCTCCAGCCCTACTTGAAAATCAAGCTCAGGCTCAATTATGTGAAACGCTGAAAAAAGGTAAGATGATATCAAGAAAGCAAAGGAGGAAAACAAAATGAAAAAATTTGGTTTAGTTTTAGCTGGAGGAATTGCAGCCATTATCTTACTCTCTACACTTGGTCCGATGGTGGGATTATTAATAAGTCTGGCGATACTGTATTTCATCTATAAACAATTTTTAAAGGCAGAATCAACTGGCGGGAAAATTGCGCTGGGTATAATTGGGGTTATTTTTCTAATGGCTTCGATCTCTAACGCACCAGCGATTATTGGCCTTGTGGCAGCGTATATTTTATACCTTGTATATAAAAACTGGAATTCCAGCAAACATGCTGTAATCAAGGAAGAATCTGATCCCTTTGTAAATTTTGAAAAACAATGGAATGAAATAAAAAACTATTAATTAAAGGAGCGAAAATAACATGACAAACCTTTTCACAAGAATTAAAAATACGATTACGGCAGACTTAAATGAGGTAATTGATCGAAAAGAAAAACAAAATCCGATTTTCTTACTCAATCAATACCTGCGCCAATGCGAACAGGAAACCGAAAAAGCTGCAAAATTCTTGGAACGCCAAAATGCACTTAAGGATGAATTTACAAAAGAGTTGTACAATGCGGAACAGTTAGTTGAAAAAAGGAAATATCAAGCTGAAGTTGCTTTAAAAGCGGGAGAAACTGAGCTTTATCAATTTGCCTCTGAGGAAATGCAACTTTATTCTAATCGGGCCGAAAAATTAAGAGCATCACTCGAACAAGTAAAAGGTCAGCAAAACGAACTAGAAAGAAAGCATGGAGAAATGAAGAATAAACTAAAGGATATGCAGATCCGTCGTATGGAGCTTATGGGGCGTGAAAACGTAACAAGAGCAAATCATCGAATGGATCAAGTATTAGATTCTAACAGTGATAAATCATTCTCGCGGTTCCAAGAAATCGAGAATTATATCTATCTCTTAGAGAATCAAGTGAATCGTTCATATAATGTGACAACAATTGACTCACGTATTGAACAATTAGAAAAAGAAATAAATCAATCAACTCAGAATTAGCACAATGCAAAACGCATGGATTACGGAATCCATGCGTTTTTGCATTTATTGACTTTGTTTTTTTATCCAATTTATGTAGTTATCCATCACCGTATCAAT
Source organism: Neobacillus niacini (assembly GCF_019749295.1). Lineage (GTDB taxonomy): Bacteria > Bacillota > Bacilli > Bacillales > Cytobacillaceae > Neobacillus > Neobacillus niacini_D. The sequence continues at coordinate 578,685 of NZ_JACWFG010000001.1, read as the reverse complement.
AAACTGAACAGTGGGTTCATGTACCAAACTGCCGGATTCATCAAGTTTTTCATGAACTGCACCAATAAATACTTCATTTCCCGGTAAAGTTAGTGCAGATATGCCAGGAGAATTTAATATTTGACGTAAATGCATTTGCGCACGCGCGGTTCCTAATACACCAGGGGAGCCTCCCACGATCATGACAGGTTTGCCTGCCATTACCTTATCGACACGAGAAAACCAATCAATTGCATTTTTCAAAAAGGCAGGAATAGAATGATTGTACTCAGGTGTAACAAAAAGAACACCATCACTATCAGCCACTTTTTTCTTAATCTCTGTAACGATTTCCGGCGGTGTCAGCTCATCATCTTGATTATACATCGGTAATTTTTCTATAGGCAGAATTTCAATTTCTACAGTTGCTCTGTACCGTTTTTGCATATATAAAGCTAATTTTTTGTTAAATGAATCCTTTCGATTACTCCCTACGAGTGCTGCGATTTTCACGAATATCTCTCCTTTCATATCAGTAATAATAGTATCACTTATATGATTGTAATTCATATTCAGGGACTCGCAGATGATGAATTAGTACAAAAGAAACAGAAATAATGAAACCTTCTTACTGCTATATCGTATAATTAAAAAGAAATATTTTACATAATTGGAAATCGGGGTGTTAATAATGGAAAATCAAACAGAAATCATTACAAAAGTACCAAAACCTTCATTATTAGGGATGTTTACGAGTCCGGGTGAACAGTTCGAAAGGATTAAACAGAATCCGAAAATTTGGCTGCCGCTAGTTATTGTAAGTATTCTTTATGCAATTGGAATGACCTTAATGGCATTATCCATGGATGCTTCAACCTTGATAGAACAGGGAGTTCCGGAAGATCAAGTTGACATAGTATTAGGTATTACAAAAGTTACCATTGCCATAACAGGCATCCTTACACCCATTATTGGTGTTCTTATTAGCAGTGCAATCCACTTAATAATTACCAAGATTGCTAGTTCGCCAGTAACATTTAAACAATTATTTTCAATGAATACGTATATCGCGGTAATCGGTGCTGTGGGGCTCATTCTAAATACAGGTATTAGATATGCCATTGGTGGAAATTCGGAGATATATGTTACTAGTTTAGCAGGATTACTAAATCAAGATAAAGTTGGAGTGTTAGGTTCAATTGAGGTTTTCGCAATCTGGACTATGTTTATAACGGCCATTGGACTTTACAAAACAGCCCAACTCTCTAAGGGACTTGCATGGACCATTGCGATTGTGTTCTTTTTAATCGGAATTGGTTTTACTTTAATCGGTAGCCTGTTACAAGGAGCGCCGATGTTATAATGAAAAAGAAAATTTGGATCATAATAGGCGTAGTCAGCTTGGTATCCATTATGATTTCAGTCAGTGTTTACCGGGAGGTCTTTGCAAAAGGACCTTCTGTAGAAACCACTGAAATGAAGGAAGAGGAAATTTCCTCGGAGCTAATGATTCCAGGTACAGTAAGGCTTGAAGAGGAACAGATTGTTTTTTCCTCACCAGAAAAAGGCGAGCTAAAAGAACTGCTTGTAGAAGAGGGGCAGGAAGTTAAGAAAGATACTGTAATAGCTAGGCTTCATAATCCTCAGCTTGAACTTGAACTGGAGCAAAATAAGCTATCTATTGAATCGGCTAATCTAAAAATAAATCAACTTGATAATCAATTAAAGCTTTTAAAAGAGAAAGAAAAGACTCTTTCAGATCAAGTGGGAAAAAAGGAAGCGAAAAAACAACTGGATCCTGAATATGGCCAGCTCGAGATGGAAAAAAAACTTGCCAATCTGGAGTTGAAGCAAACATCTCTTCAAAAGGATATGCTTAGTAAGCGTCAAAGTGAGTTAGAGATTAAGAGTACGATAGATGGTGTCGTCCTCACCGTTAATAAACCTCATTCAACCTCTCTCGAAAACAGCTTGGCTGAACCTATTATACATATTGGTAAGCTCGATGCAATGATTGTAACCGGATTATTATCTGAATATGATACCTTGAAAGTAAATAGTGGACAAAAAGTAACCCTTCGTACTGATGCTATACCTGATCAGGAATGGCAGGGAGAAATTATCAAGATTTCTCTTTTGCCAGAACAAAATCAAACTGCTCTTCAAAGTGGAAATCAGGCTGTACAGTATCCAGTAACGATGAAGATTACTGGTGATAGTAAAGCATTAAAGCCTGGTTTCCAAGTAATCATGGAAATTGAAACGGACAAAAAGCTGGCAAAAGTACTTTCAATTGACGCCTTATTTGATGATGGAGATCAGCCATATGTTTTTATCATTAAGGATGGAAAAGCAAATAAGAAAAAAGTTAAAACAGGAATTACTTCAGGAAGTAAGATTGAAATTCTAGAAGGTATATCAATGGATGACAAAGTTATGATTAACGGACCAGAATCAATCAAGGATGGCATGGAAGTGAATGTAAAATGATCCATCTGGAATCTATTACCAAAACCTATTTGCTTGGAAAAGAGAGCGTGAATGTACTAAATAATATTAGTTTAAGAATAGAGCAAGGTGAATTCGTTGCCATTATGGGTCCCTCTGGTTCTGGGAAATCTACTTTGATGAATATGATAGGCTGTTTAGATAAACCAACAACTGGAACATACAACCTTAGCGGGGAAAACGTTTCTCATTATAGTGAAAATGAACTTGCAAGGGTAAGGAATCAATCAATTGGATTTGTATTCCAGCAATTTCATTTATTACCCCGATTGTCAGCATTAAAGAATGTAGAACTTCCGATGATATATGCGGGGGTCTCCAAATCCGAGCGCCAATCTAGAGCGGAAGAAGCATTAATAAAAGTAGGATTAGCTGATAGAATGGACCATCTTCCTAATGCCCTGTCTGGAGGGCAAAAGCAGCGTGTTGCAATCGCAAGAGCGATTGTTAATAAACCAAAGATCATTCTTGCGGATGAGCCGACGGGAGCACTAGATTCGAAGACAAGCGTAGCTATAATGGAGCAATTTAGGGAACTAAATCAAGAAGAGGGAGTTACTATCATTGTAGTTACCCATGAATCCGAAGTGGCAGAGTATGCAAAACGTACTATATTTGTTCGAGATGGGATGATTCAGGCTCCTTCATCCTCCAGTAAGGGGGCATTTGAATGAGTTTTATGGAAAACCTTTTAATGGCGTTAAATTCGCTGAAAGCTCATAAAATGCGAAGCATTCTAACTATGCTGGGGATTATTATTGGTGTTGGAGCGGTTATCATTGTAGTCGCAATCGGGCAGGGCGGAGAAGCTATGCTTAAAACACAAATTACCGGTCCAGGTAACACTGTAGAACTATTCTATCAGCCTTCTGATGAAGAAATTCGATCAAATCCAAATATCTTTCTTGTGGCTCCGTTTAAACAGGAGGATATTCGGGCAATTGAGCAGATTCAAGAAATCAAAAGTATTGTTGCCTCCAGCACTCAAATGTCAACTGTTAGTTATAAGCAGGAAACCGCTGATGCGTCTTCCACAGGTATTAATCAGGCTTATTTAAAATTGAACGAAATGGAAGTTGAAAAAGGGAGAAGTTTCTCTACTTCAGACTTTCTAGGAGGGCGCAGAGTTGGCTTGGTAAGTCATGTAATCCAGGAGGAACTATTTAAGGGTGATAATCCAGTAGGTGAAGTAATCAAAGTGGCAAATCAGCCGATTGAAATTATTGGTGTATTAGAAAAACCTACAGGGCTGCTTTCATTTGGTTCAATGGAGGTTTATCTTCCATTCCAAACCTGGCGGACGATATATGGCAGCAGTGATTTTACACAGGTCACCCTTCAGGCAGAATCATCAGAACAGCTGCAGATTGCTGGTAAAAAGGCTGCTAAACTATTAAATAATATGCATAACACGGAAGATTCCTATCAGGTGCTTAATATGGAAGAAATCGCAGCCGGGATTGGGCAGATTACTAGAATCATGACCATTATCATTGGAAGTATTGCAGGTATTTCGTTGTTCGTAGGCGGTATTGGTGTCATGAATATCATGCTCGTTTCTGTAACAGAACGGACAAGAGAAATTGGAATTCGTATGGCTCTTGGCGCGACTAGAGGGCAGGTTTTAACTCAATTTTTAATTGAATCGATGACATTAACATTAATTGGCGGGATCCTTGGGATTTTTCTAGGCTGGGGTACTGCAAGTATTGTAAGTTTCTTTGCAGGATGGCCATCATTAATATCGTGGCAGGTAGTGTTAGGCGGTGTTGTCTTTTCGATGGTGATTGGGGTTGTGTTTGGACTGCTGCCAGCAAATAAGGCATCTAAATTAGACCCAATTGAAGCGTTGAGATATGAGTAAATATTTTATTTGAATATTCAGTAAATATATATTATAATAATTTCAACTCTAGCATGAGTAATATTTTAGTAGCAGGGAGACGAGCTGAGTATGGAAAAGGTTAGTGTAGAGAATAGGGGTTATTTTGGAGAATTTGGCGGGAGTTTTGTGCCTGATGAGCTGCAGCTTGTTCTGAATGATTTGGATGCACAATTTGTAAAGTATAAAGATGATCCGGATTTTATCGAGGAGTTTAACTTCTATCTTAAGGAATATGTTGGGCGTGAAAACCCGCTTACCTATGCAGAAAATTTAACGAAACAAATGGGCGGAGCAAAAATCTATCTTAAACGGGAAGATTTAAACCATACTGGTGCCCATAAAATAAACAATGCGATTGGACAAATATTATTGGCGAAACGTATGGGCGTAAAACGAATTATTGCCGAAACAGGAGCAGGTCAGCATGGTGTTGCGACGGCCTCAGCATGTGCAATGTTTGGAATGGAATGTATTATCTATATGGGCAAGCTTGATACAGAGCGTCAGGCATTAAACGTCTTTAGGATGGAGCTATTAGGTGCAAAGGTAATCCCGGTAGAAAAAGGACAGGGCAGATTAAAGGACGCAGTGGATGAAGCTTTAGCTGACTTAGTTCAAAACTACCAAAATACATTTTATTTGTTAGGCTCGGCAGTTGGTCCCCATCCATATCCATCCATGGTTAAATACTTTCAATCCATCATTAGTGAAGAGTCAAGGCGCCAAATTATCGAGAAAGAAGGAAGGCTGCCAACAGCTGTCATTGCATGTGCTGGCGGAGGCAGTAATGCTATTGGTGCTTTTGCTCATTATATCGATGAAAAATATGTCCGCTTGATTGGGGTCGAGCCGGAAGAAGCACCAACCTTAACAAAAGGAACCCCTGCAGTCATTCATGGCTTTAAATGTTTAACTCTATTAGATGAAAATGGTAACCCTCAGCCAACCTATTCAATCGCAGCCGGTTTAGATTATCCTGGTGTTGGGCCTGAGCATAGCCACTTGAAAACAAGTGGAAGAGCTGAATACGTGACGGTTACTGGGCAAGAAGCATTAGAAGCATTTTTACTTCTTAGTAAAACGGAGGGGATTATCCCAGCGTTAGAGAGCTCCCACGCCGTTGCCTATGCTATAAAACTAGCAAAAGAATTACCGAAAGATGATGTCTTAATTGTAAATTTATCAGGCCGCGGCGATAAAGATGTGGAGCAAGTATTTAAAATGTTGAAAAAGCAATAATATAAAAGAGACGTATCTAGTATAGATGCGTCTTTTTGTTATTTAATCGAACAATCAGTGAATGACCTTGTAAATCTTAGGAAAAAGTGAGAATCTTGATTCGGGGAAGTAAATAATAAAAACTCCCAGCAGGAGTGACATAGATGATTAAGAAAAAAATACGACATATTCAACGGTATCGAGACATTGTATATGCCTTTACTAAGTATGGTTTTGGGTTGGTCATGAAGGAATTAGGACTTCTAGAATTGTTATCAGTTCCGAAGAGAGTATTTATTGAAGGGAATCAATCACTGAATAGCAGAACAACAGGAGAAAGAATTAGAATGTTTCTCGAGGAGCTTGGCCCAACCTTTGTAAAAATCGGCCAAATTGCCAGCACTAGACCTGATATTATTCCGGCTGAAATTCTTCAAGAGCTGGTGAAACTTCAGGACAATGTTTCTCTTTTCTCATTTGATGAAGTGAAAAGAATAATCGAGGAGGAATTAGCTGATTCACTCGAAAATTCATTTTTAGAATTCAGTGAGACACCGGTGGCTGCCGCATCTATCGGGCAAGTCCATCATGCTGTCTTGCTGACTGGAGAGCGTGTTGCTGTTAAAGTTCAACGTCCCAATATTATGAGTGTGATTGAAACGGATTTAGAAATTCTGCAAGACCTCGCCAGATTAGCGGAAAATAGAATTGATTGGGTTGAAAGGTACCAGATACGGACGATTGTAGAAGAATTATCAAGGTCTCTTCGTGAAGAATTAGATTACGAAAATGAAGGAAGAAACGCTGAAAAGATTGCTAAACAATTTAGTAAAGACAGCAAGATCAACATTCCCAAGGTATATTGGGTTTACACGACCAAAAAGATATTAACGATGGAATTTATTGATGGAATTAAATTAAATGAAATCGAAAAGCTTCATCAAGAGGGATACAACACAAAGGAAATAGGTGAAAAAGTAGTCCATGCTATTTTTCATCAAATCTTAATTGATGGATTCTTTCATGGCGATCCCCATCCAGGGAATATCGTTGCCCTGCCAGGGCAGGTTATTGCATTTATGGATTTTGGTATGGTGGGACGAATCACTCCCGAAATGAGATCTCACATAGCCTCTTTTGTGATTGCCTTAATGCGTAAAAATACAGCTGATGTTGTGAGGGCCATTACGAGCATGGGACTTGTACCAGAGGATGTAAATGTAAAACAGTTACATTCAGATGTAGATAAGCTTCGGGAAAAGTATCTTGATGTTCCTTTTAGCCAGATGAGTGTTGGTACGGCTGTTAATGAACTGTTTTCAGTTGCCTGCCGACATAAAATTACGATACCAACAGATTTAACGATTTTAGGAAAAACGCTGCTGACTTTGGAGGGGACAGTTGAAAAGCTAAACCACGAAATAAGTATATTAGCTGTCGCGGAACCATTTGGAAAACAACTGCTTATGGATCGTTTTAAACCCAAAAATATGGCAGAGTTTGCATGGTCTAACTTCTCAGAATATGGGAATATCCTTCATGAGTTCCCAAAAACAATCAAAGATTTTACCTCTGTTATGAGTAAGGGAAAGATGCAGATTGAAATTTCAACACCTGAAATTGACCCGGTCCTCAATAAACTTAATCGGATAAGCAACAGGCTTTCCTTTAGTATCATATTGCTTTCCTTTAGTATTATTTTGGTAGGCATTATTATTGGAGCCTCCTTATCAGGACAAACATCAATCCTGTTATACAAACTGCCAGTTATAGAAATAGGATTTGGTATTGCCGCCGCATTGTTCCTGCTGCTGCTTTATTCCATTTTTAGATCAGGGAGATTTTAGTAGAAGATGGACTATATTAATTAGAACTCTGTGTAACAAATTGAAACCATTTTATGCAGGGTTCTTTTTGTGTTTATTTGTCAAAGAAATTTCACACCTTTTTGTTAAGGTTTTGTGAATAATCACTAAAACGTCGACAAAATTCGACTGCATTCTTCCAAGATTTTTATATGTAAAGTGATAAAACAGGATGACCCTTTTTTCTGAATAAAAACACCAAGAATCATAGCAGATAGTGTCGAGATTCGCACGTTTACAAGAATGCCTCCAATCACAAATAATGAAAATTGAAACAGGAATTGAATTTTTGGGAGGCATGTGTTTATGATTTATCAACAAAAGCCATGGTTAAAGTTTTATGATCCTAGAGTTGACGAGCATGTAAGTGTAAAGTATGAATCCTTGTACGATTTCCTAGAAGATGCGGTTGCCCGTTTTAGTGAAAAAACTGCATTTACATTTTATGGTAAAGTTTTTAGCTACCAGGAAACGAAAATGATTGTAGACAGTTTAGCATCTGCATTACATAAAGAGGGCTTGAAAAAAGGGGATACAGTAGGTGTTATGCTTCCGAACTGTCCTCATTATATTTTTACCTTATTTGCTATTTTCCGCATAGGGTGCATTGCGGTACAAGTGAACCCAATGTATGTTGAGAGAGAAATAGAATTTGTCTTAGAGGATTCAGGAGCTAAATACATGGTTGCTCATGATGCTTTTTATCCAAGAATTAAAAAGGTCCAATCGGCCACTTCCTTGAAAAAGGTTATTGTGGTAGGCTTTGGCGGTGAAAGACAAGAGCTTGGAGAAGGAGATTACTACTTTGAACAGGCACTTCAAGGTGAAATACTTACCCCGGAAGTGGAGATTAACCCATATGAGGATTTAGCAGTACTACAATATACAGGTGGTACCACAGGTGTTCCAAAAGGAGTTATGCTTACTCACAATAATCTATTAGCCAATTTCAATCAGGTTTGCGATTTTATATATAATACATGTGATGATTTACCAGATAACTTCAAAATGATTACGGTTCTTCCAATGTTCCATGTATATGGGCTCTCGAGTGTTGCTTTATGCGGATTAAGGGAAGGTGCAAATCAAATTGTATTGCCTCGTTTCGATATCAGAGAAGTCTTTGAAACGATCAAACGGGAAAAACCATCCATTTTTGCTGGGGTTCCAACAATGTACTTTGCTCTAAATAGTCAGCCTGAACTATTAAAAGAGTGCGGTTTCGAAAATCTTTTATACGTAGGCAGCGGCGGGGCGCCATTACCAGTTGAACAAGCGAAAATATTTGAAAAAATAACTGGTGCAATCTTAAGAGATGGATATGGCTTATCTGAGGCAGCACCGACAGTTGCGTTTAATCCGCCATTTTTACCAAGGAAATATGGAAGTATCGGTATACCAGTACCTAGCACGGTAATAAGGATTGTTCGCGAGTTAGAAAATGGGGCATTTGAAGATGTTCCTGTTGGAGAATCAGGAGAACTAATTGTTAAAGGTCCACAGGTAATGAAGGGATATTGGAACCGACCTAAGGATACAGAAGAAGTGATTAAGGATGGCTGGTTGGTTACAGGAGATATTGCAAGAATGGATGAAGAAGGGTATTTTTATATCCTTGATCGTAAAAAGGATATGATTATTGCGAGCGGATACAATGTCTATCCACGTGAAGTAGAAGAGGTCCTTTATCAAATGGAAGAAGTAGAAGAAGCGATTGTTATTGGCATTCCTGATACCTATAGAGGTGAAACCGTAAAGGCTTTTGTTAAAGTGAAAGAAGGTTTTACACTATCTGTAGAAGAAGTTATACAGTTTGCAAAGGATAATCTTGCTCCATACAAGACTCCGAAAGAAGTTGAAATCCTAACTGAACTGCCAAAATCATCTGTTGGTAAACTACTTAGAAGAGTGCTCCGAGATGAAGAGCTAGCAAAAATAAAAGCTTAATCAGCCATTAAAGATAGTAAAACAAGATGCCTGACCAGATGGTCGGGCATTATTCATATTTAAAAGAATATACTGTAAAGGAGAGATAAATCTAGCTGAAGGGGCGGATTATGTATAAGAAGAGAGTTAGTTATTATAATAGTTATACCCGATCTGCTTATATATCTATTAATAAAAGATTATTATACGTCTTCTGCGGGGCTTCACTAGTTGGGGTATCCTTACAGTTATTGTTGGTGAAAAATAGTGTTATTGATGGCGGTATTGTAGGACTAAGTATTATTCTCTCTCATATCACCAGCATAGAAATTGGTTTATTTCTATTATTATTAAATACTCCTTTTTTTATTTTGGGCTACTCTTACCTTGGAAAGAGATTTCTAATCCTAAGTCTTTTTGCGATAACTGTCCTTTCATTCGTAACCCATTTTTTTGAACCATTTTCTTCCCTAACAAGTAATCCATTAATTGTTATTGTAATAGGCGGGATTACCTTAGGACTAGGTGTGGGTTGTGTGATTCGATTTGGAGGATCCTTAGATGGTACAGAGGTATTGGCCATTTTAATAAGTAAACGAACCCCTTTTTCTATTGGAGAAGTTGTTATGTTTTTTAATTTATTTATTTTTGGAAGCTCTATTTTTATATTTGGATTGAAAGAGGCAATTTTTTCTTTGGCAACATTTTTCATTGCGTATAAAACGATTGATTTCATTATCAAATAAAACAAACCTTGAGTAAAAGGGTCCATGAATATCATGGATTTTTTTTGTTGAAATGCAGAAAAATGTCGAAAATCGTAAGTTTACAAATTTACCATTTATTAGAATAATAATTGTAATAGAATAAAGGAGTGATAAGGCAGATGACAGTTAATGATTTATTTAGTTTACAAGGGAAAACAGCAATTGTAACCGGAGGAGGAAGAGGTCTTGGTGAACAAATAGCAGATTCCTATGCAGATGCTGGTGCAAATGTGGTTGTTTGTTCTCGAAACCTTGAGGCTTGTCAGCAAATTAGCGATAGTCTAAAAGCAAAAGGGGTTCGTTCACTTGCATTAAAATGTGATGTTTCAAATCCTGAGGAAATTCAGTATGTTGTTGATGAGACTATTAAAGAGTTTGGAAGAATTGATATTTTGGTCAATAATAGTGGTGTAAGCTGGGGGGCCCCTGCACTAGAAATGCCTGCAGACAAATGGGATAAGGTAATGAATATCAATCTTAAAGCCGTGTTCTTATTTTCGCAGGCAGTTGGGAAAGTTATGAAGGAACAGCGTTCTGGTAAAATCATAAATATTGCTTCGATAGCAGGACTTGGCGGTCAAGATCCAACAGTGATGGATGCAATTGGCTATTCAACCAGTAAAGGAGCAGTCATTACGTTTACGAAAGATCTGGCAGTTAAACTGGCACCATATAATATTCATGTCAATGCCATTGCTCCAGGATTTTTCCCAACAAAGATGGCAAAAGGGATATTAGATTATTCAGGGGATAAAATACTTGAGAGAACACCGGCAGGACGATTTGGATCTGATGACGATATGAAAGGCCCAGCATTATTTTTAGCCAGTGATGCTTCTAACTATGTTTACGGTCATGTTCTGGTTGTAGACGGCGGGACAAGTGCAAGTGTTCAGTAAAAATAGAAATGCCCAGTCAAAATGATTGGGCATTTTTGGGATGAAATTATAGGTTATTTAGAAACTCTAGGACTCTTTTATTTACTAAATCATTCGCTTCCGTTAGATAGATGTGACCGGCGCCATTAATGGTCAGAAATTCAGCATTGGGTATTTTCTCGGCCAGTGTAACACCATTTTCATATGGAACTAATTTATCCTCAGTTCCATGAATAACCAAAACAGGTACTTTTATTTGGTCTATTTCATTATATGTGTCATGAGCTAGACATGCTTGGAGCTGCAGCATGTAAGCGTAGGGAAGGACAGGTATCTCAATTCGCCTTTGGACATCTTCAGCGACGAGTTCCCTATGATTTTCGATGAACGATTGACTATAAAGGATAGGAGCAGTTGCCCAGGCCATTTCTTCTGGTGTGGCTGTAGATGAACCTCTAGACAGCATTAGCATAGATACCTCAGCACCAGGTTGTACATGTTTTTCTCCTCCTGATGTCGTGCAGCCTAGGATGAGGGACCTAACTCTATCCGGGTAGTTGACAGCAAATCTTTGCGCTATCATTCCTCCCATAGAAATGCCGTAAACATGTGCTGAATCTACACCTGCGGCGTCCAAAACAGATCTAGCGTCTTCGGCCATTAATTCAATTGAGTAGGGAGTATTAGGTTTCCCGCTTAGACCTACACCGCGATTATCGAATACGATCACTTTATATTGTTCACTTAAAGCGGGCAATGTTCGAAACCATGATTTAGAAGTAAGGGATAAACCCATAATTAAAAGCAGCGGTTCACCTTCACCATGAACTTCATAATATAATTCAATTCCATTTGCCTTAGTAATTGGCATTCTTATCACTCCCTTTTTACTATATATTGTAAATTATATGAAATCTCACAATCTGAAAGAACAAAAATGGTACTGAAAGTGCTGTAAACATTTATAGGAAAATATTATTTTATCTAGTTAACTTAATGTAAGCAAAGATTTAGCAGAGGGAAATGAGGATATTGTCAAATAAAACTGTTACAATTTTGTGGCAAGTAAGTTTTTTTCGACAAATTTCTTTAATTCTTACATCCTATTGGAGTTGAAAAAATAGTCATATCATGAAGGATTTGAATAATATAAGAGTTTTATTTGGAATATTGTAGAAATGTGTCGAAAATGGAAGGTTTACAAAATAGCATTTTATTACAATAATTTGAATTATACAATATTTTAATCTGCGAAATTTAGTAGGTTATTTGAAATATGTGTCGAACTAAATATTATTGAATGAGAATCTTAAGGAGGTTGTGTTTTGGTTTATCAAGAAAAGCCGTGGTTGAAGATTTATGATTCGAGAATTAGCGAGCATGTAAATATTGAACACGAAACACTCTATGATTTTTTACAAGGTGCAGTAAGCCGGTATACCGATAAACCTGCATTCACATTCTATGGTAAGGTTTGGAGTTACAATGATACGAAAGAAATAACTGACAAGCTGTCAACTGCCTTATATAGAGATGGATTTAAAAAAGGCGATACTTTGTCTATTATGCTTCCCAATTCACCACATTACCTTTTTACATTATTCGCTGCTTTTCGTTTAGGTGGAATCGCTGTTCAAGTTAACCCGATGTATGTAGAAAGAGAAATAGAGCATGTATTAACAGATTCTGGCTCTGAATACATAGTTGTTCTTGATGCGTTATATTCAAGAATTAAGAAAGTCCAGTCAAATACCTCTTTAAAGAAGGTAGTTGTTGTAGGATTTGGCGGATCCCAAATTGACCTTGCTGAAGGTGACCTTTATTTTGATGATTTTCTTGCTGAGGATATCGACAACCCAGTAGTAGAAATCAATCCACTAGAGGATGTCGCGATGCTTCAATATACTGGTGGAACTACAGGTCTAGCTAAGGGCGTTATGCTTACCCATAATAATCTGTTAGCAAACTTTAACCAAGTTTGTGATTTTGCTTATAAAACATGTGAGAATCGACCAGAATCCTTTAAAATGATCACCGTTCTGCCGTTTTTTCACGTTTATGGACTCTCAAGTGTTGCGCTTTGTGGAATTAGAGAAGGAGCAAACCAAATTATTTTACCTCGATTTGATGTTAAAGAAGTTATGGAAACTGTTAAACGTGAAAAACCATTCCAAATGTCAGCGGTTCCAACCATGTTTTTTGCATTAAACAGTCAACCAGGTTTAGAAGAATGTGGATTCGATCAATTGTATTACATAAGCTGTGGAGGAGCTCCTTTACCGGTAGAACAAGTGAAGATCTTTGAAAAACGGACGGGTGCAAAGCTGCTCGATGGATACGGTCTTTCTGAGGCAGCACCTACAGTCATCTTTAATCCTCCTTTCGTACCTAGAAAGTATGGCAGTATCGGAATTCCTGTTCAGAGTACGATTGCAAGAATCGTTCGTGAAACCGATGATGGATATATAGACGCACCGGTAGGAGAAGAAGGAGAATTAATTATTAAAGGTCCTCAGGTTATGAAAGGTTATTGGAACTGTCCTGAAGATACAGCAGCTGCATTAAAGGATGGATGGCTATTTACAGGTGATATGGCCAAAATGGATGAGGATGGATATTTTTATATTCTAGACCGTAAAAAGGATATGATTATTGCAAGCGGATACAATGTATATCCAAGTGAAATTGAGGATGTTCTTTACCAGTTGGAAGCTATAGAAGAAGCGCTCGTAATTGGTGTGCCTGATCCTTATAGAGGAGAGACGGTTAAGGCATATGTCAAATTAAAGGCTGGTCATTCGCTTTCAGAGGAGAATATAAAATTATTTGCTAAAGAAAACCTAGCTCCTTATAAGGCTCCAAAAGAAGTAGAGATACTGCCCGAACTCCCAAAATCAACTGTTGGAAAATTACTAAGAAGAACATTAAGAGATCAAGAGAGAACCAAATTAAAAGTTTAATAGGGCGTTTGGTGTTAGATTTATACTTTTGTAGATTGACTAAAAGATATATATTTCTTATCCTAAAATTAACATACTAACTGGTCAGATTAGAGGGAACTTATGGAATCGAGGCATCAAGACCCTGAAACTTTTTATAAAGAGTTAGAAAAAGAGTGGAATAAGAGAATTCATGCATATACCAATTCTTTAACCTTTACACATGCTTTTGGAAAAACACTGGATAAACATTTAGACTTTATTGTGTTTCAGCGAAAGTTAATAAACAATTGGCTTACTGTATTTGATATTCCCAATAAAGGTGAATTTGTAACTCTTGCAGGAAAAAAAGTAGATTGTATAGAAAGGATAGATAGTCTAGAAGAAACAATTTACGAACTAAATAAGGACTTGGAAAAGGACAATATCGTATTTAAAAAGCTTAATAATTCTCTATCAGACCTGCTCTCCCTTATTGAGGATGAAGTCAAAAACATCAAGACAGCTAAATTAAAAACATTAGAAAAAGAGCTCGAGGAATTGAAGTTCATATTTAAAGATTAGAATAGAGGAGGAAATCAATTATGACAACTCAAAATGAATCAACAGTTGAAAATCAAGGTTACCAGGACAAACAACTATCAAGCTATGAATTGATGTGGAAAGCTGCCTTTGAAGAAATGGATGCGTGGGCTGAACGCTTAAATAAGCGTGATGGTGTATTCTTAAACGCGACTAAACAGTATGTCGAAGATATTAAAAGGAATCAAGAAAATAGTAAAGCTATTACTGAGCAATTTAAGAGAGAGCTTCTTGTTTGGGAAAAATATGCTCGGGAAGAATTACTCATGACCACAACTACTGTTCAACATTTTTTCCCTGTTAAATCATATGAAGACATTAACCGAGTAGTTGACGATATTCAGAATAAAACTACAACACTTTTAACAACCCCTATTCGCTCTTTATCGAATGGTCAAGCACTGGATAAGTACTTAGAGTATGTAGAACAATATATTGCATTTAGAAAGAGAAGCCGAGATAAATATATTCAAGCTGTAAAGGGGACAACAAATATTTTATATGAAAATCAAAAAATATTTGTCAATCTATTTGAAAAGCAAGTAAAATCTGCCCTATTTCCTTTTCAGCAATATATGAAAAATATTACCGAATCTACAAAATCTTAACTCTATTGAGGTGAACAAAATGACGACAAATAGACCGTATGATCCATATGATTCATTCAAAAAATACAGTGAATTGTGGGAAAAACAGATAAATGATTTTATTTATCTTTGGACAAATAACTCTGAATTCGTCAAAATGTCAAAAGCAGGGGCTGAAACACAATCTCGATACCTTGAAGCATTTAGAAAAAATCAAGAGGCACTTGCGGGTGTACTAAATATCCCAACTAAGAACGACCTGGCTAATGTTGCGACATTAACCATCCAAACAGAAGAAAAAATTGAATCTCTTGAAGAACAAATTTGGGATTTACAAGATTCCATGAAAACACAAAGTAAAGAAATTGAAACGGTAGTAGAAGTGTCTAAGGAAATCATTAAACTTACAAAGCAGCTTAAAACAGAGTTAGTTAAAACGAAAAAAGAGCTGGCTGATTCTAAAAACATACAAAGTGAACTCCAAGAGATGAAGCTTGAACTAAGTAAATTAAATACTTTTAAAGATGAATTTGAGATACTGAAAAATTTGATAGAGAAAGACAAAAGGGAAGAACCAATCCTAGCAGGAGCGGGTTCAGCGAAATAGTCAAAGTAGGAGGTCAATAAAGTGGCAGTAGAAACACCTAATTTATTTCCACCGTTAGACTTTGAGAAAGAAATGAAGCGTTGGAAGCATGTTTTTCAAGTGTTAAATGAACCGGAACCGAAAATCGGCCATACACCTAGAAATGAAGTATGGAAAAAAAATAAATCCGTATTATGGCATTATCCTGCCAAACAAAAAAAATATGCAATTCCTTTATTCTTCGTTTATTCTCTATTTAATAAACCATATATTCTTGATATCGCACCAAAGGCAAGTGTGATTGAGGGACTTACAAACCGTGGTTATGAAGTGTATTTGTTAGACTGGGGTGAACCCGGTTTTGAGGATAAAAATATTGGGCTGGATACATATATCCAAAAATATTTAAGAACAGCTGTTAAGCGTGCGTTGCGCCATTCTGGTGCAGAGGAGATAACGCTGGTTGGTTATTGCTTAGGTGGAACTATTGCTTCTATTTACGCTTCAATTGCTGAAGAGCCAATTAAAAATTTGATTGTTGCCACGGTACCGATTGACTTTAGTACAATTGTCGGTCCTGATAAATGGGCAGAAGGTCTAAAAGATGGAACCATTAATGTTGATCGCTTCATTGATGTTTTTGGGGTTGTCCCTCCTGCATATGTAGAAGGAATGTTTAGAGCAGTATCTGCACCTATTTATTTTAGTAACTATACAATGCTTTTGAACCGGGCTCATGATTCACGATATGTAGATAAATGGCGCCGTATGAATAAATGGACAACTGATCAGGTTCCTTTTGCAGGTGAAGCATTTAGACAATTGTCGAATGATCTTTTTAAAGAGAACAAGCTTGTAAAGGGTGAATTAATGATAGGAGATAAAAATGCAAATTTGAAAAATATTAAAGCAAATATGCTTGTTGTCTCTTCATCTAATGATAATTTAGTTTTAGAACCTCAAAGCTTGCCAATCATGGATCTAATCTCAAGTGAGGATAAGACATATAAACTAGTTGAAGCTGGTCATGTATCCTTAGCATTAACCGGATTGTTTGCAGTAGTTGTAGATGAGTGGGCTGCAAGCAGGTCCAATCCACTTTAAATTAAAGTAATAAAGGTGAGGACAAGACTATATAATTGATAAGGAAGAAAGGGAAGGGGCAGTCCTTCCCTTAACTGGCTTTTTTATGTTTGTGTAAAAAGTTCCGCAAAACTTCGTTAAAGGCTTCTTTTGCTTCTAGTTTAGCAATATGCCCTGTATTTCTAAATATAACAAAATCAGAATGTCTAATCTGCTTATGCATTAATAATTGAATCCAGACTGGTGTTACGGAGTCGTATTGACCACCTATAATTAGGGTTGGTACTTTAATCTTTGACAGCAGGCATAGATTATTGACTTCAAGGCAAGCTTTCATAGAAGGTATATAAAATTCGCGATTCGGATGATAAAATTTATGAAAATTCTCAATGTTTTTTTCAGTCCATGAGTAGAGGCAGAGACGTGCTGCCATATTTTTTTGTTCCTCTAGGGAAAGAGACTCCGCGCGAGACTTTCGAAATTTTATAAATAGCTCACCAAAACGTTTAGGTGCATAATGGAATGTACTTACGAGCATAAGTGACCTGCACATTTCAGGTGCTTGCCGATAAATTTCCTGTGCAACCATTCCCCCCATAGATAACCCGCAAATGTGTGCGCTTTCAATTCCAAGACCCCTTAACAAACAAATTACATCAAATGCAAAGTTTGGTATAGAAATTTCCTCGTTGGTAATATACTCTCCATGCCCTCGTAAATCGGGGATAATCAGGTCATACTGTTCTGCAAACTCAAACTGGTTCGACCAGCCTTCTTTTATTTCACCAAGCCCATGAATAAAAACCAATGTTTCACCAGCACCCATTCGTAAATAGGGAATCCCAGAAAATAACTCACCCAAAGTAACTACCTCCTATGGTTTAATATTATTATTTACTTTCCCATATTTCGGATAGTGTAAACAGGTATAATGCAGTGATTAACATATTATATATACCTTTTTAAGTTATTATTACCAATAGGTGTAATTAACATATATATTGACGAGCGAAAGGACAACCGCTTGGCGGTTGTCCTTTCTTATATTCTTTCCATCTACAGGTTATTCTTAATCCGTTATCAATCATCATCATGGCCATTATCGTTACTATCGTTTTGTTTACTTTCATAATCGTCCCAGGATACTGTCATAATATTTCCTGTAATTGCATGGATTTGAACAATTGCTTCACGATCATCCTCTGTTTCAATCTTAACCAGGTAATGGCTTTGATTATTTTCAGTTTCAAACCAAATATCCTCAACCTCTCCCTGAACCTCTGTACGTGCTATTTCTGCAGCCTCTTTTTCAGTCAATGTTTTAGGCTGTTGTTTAATTGGAATTGAGTTAGAAGAGAGGATACGGCCAGAAACGGCATCTACTGTGATCGTAGTCTGATTTTCTTTGTCAACCACAATAGCCTTATAGAATAAATCGGAACCGTTATCTATTTTTTCTATTGAAGAAATTGTTCCATTTACCAATTCGGAAAGGATAATTTCCTTTATTTTCTCTTCTGATAACTCAGCATCTTGTTGAGGATTTTGTGATGGCGCTGGTGTTAAAGATTCAGAATTCCTTTGTGTAAAAGATAAAACTTTTCCATTAGTGGAATCTAGTTTTATAGTGTAGAGCTGATTTTGCTTTTCCAATTCTATATGATACTGTTGTTTGTCTGTTTTTATTGATGAAACTACTCCTTGATAGCGTTCTTGAACAAGCTTCTCGGCTTCCTGTTCTGTTAACATGTCTGCAGAGGGGCTAAGCTTTCCAAACTGCTGGAAGCTGACAAAGACTACAATTAGGATTATGGAGCTAATAGCCATCCAAAACCAAGAAATCTTTTTCATATAAATTCACCACCTTATTTACATTTATTTTCTTATATGAAAATGAGAAAGTGATGAGAATTTTAATAATTTTTTCGAATTTTTTTAAGAAGTATAGTGGCTGTAGTTCCTATACCCACTTTGCTTTCCAGTTGTAATTCAATTCCAATTGCATCGGCAATTTCTTTAGCAATCGACAGCCCAAGACCAGAACCGCCTTGTTTTCTGCTTCTTGCTTTATCAACACGATAAAATCTGTCAAATACCATTGGAAGTTCGCTTGCTTGGATGCCAATGCCGCGATCGATAATGTTGATATAAATTTCATCGTTGCTTTCCCCAAGTTCGACTGAAATGATTTTATCACTATATTTTCTTGCATTGTCTAAAAAAATAAATAACACTTGCTTAAGCTTTTTTTCATCACTTTCAAAGTATAACGGAGCTTCGTTTAACGCAGAAAATTTAATATCACGATTATAGGCATTCTTGAAAGCATTGACAGTTTGGGTAATTAATTGGTTGAGATTTACCTTGCTGAGTTCGATATTCCACTGTTCATGATGCCTCGCTAACATCAACAGCTGCTCAGTCATTTCCTTCATACGCAGTGCTTCCGAGTGGATGGCTTCAATCGATTCGGTGAAGAGCTTTGGTTCCGTTAAGCCCCTTCTTTTTAAAAGACTCGCATAACTCTCTATTACAGTCAAAGGGGTCTTAAGTTCATGTGAAGCACTAGAAACAAATTGCTCTTGTTTTTCAAAGTTTGTTTCTAATAGCTCAATCATATGGTTAAAGGTTTGACCCATTTGAAAAAGCTCATCTTTGGAATTAACTTCCAATTTTATGGTTTTAAATGTTCCGCTTTTCCTTATTTCTGTCATGGTATTTATTATAGACGTGACAGGTTTAGTAATTAAGTTACTAAGAAACCGGCTGGAAATTAATACGGGAATCATAGCAAGCAGTGTAACCAAAATTAAAACTAGGCGAAGGATGGATAAAATATTCGTTGCTGTCTCCATACTTTTGGTAATTTGAAGGTTAGCAACACGACCGTCTTGCAAGATTATAGGCATTGATTCAAAGGTATATTGATGTCCCTCGTATTCTGCCGTTTTGCTGACTTCACTACTATAATATACTGGTTTCCTCTTGCTTAGATTTTGCTGGCCGCTGCTCGTAAACGCAGGAGAATTTTGGTTATCCTCAGTCACGATTTGAATCATGCCATTTATAGGAACGTAGGATCTAAGAAGGGAATCATCCGGTACCTTTCCTAGAGACTTTCCAAAATTATCGGATACTTGTTCCATCTCCTTATGTGCTGTAGTAAGCTCACTGTCGAGAATTAAGTTACTGAATGTATAATAAACAGTAATATTTATGAGCAGCAGCAGCAGGGCAAATAGAAATGCTGTATACAGGTTAATTTTATTTCGTAGTTTCATTTTGTATCCTTCATCACATAACCAACGCCGCGAACGGTATGAATTAATGCGGGTAAATGCGGGAGGTCTAATTTCTTGCGTACATAACGAATATAAACATCTACTACGTTTGTATCCCCCAAAAAGTCATAGCCCCATACTGCCTCTAATATCTGGTCCCTGCTCAGGACCTGCCGTTTATGAACCATTAGGTAGACAAGCAAATCGAATTCTCTTGGAGTTAATTCAATAGGTTCTCCAGCTCTTATTACTTCCCTGGATTTTTGATCAATACTTAAATCAGCAAAACGCAGCAGGTCACTGTCATTATGAGGTTGTTCAACAATTTTGATTCTTAATGCAGCACGAATTCTCGCTAAAAGTTCTTCTATTTGAAAAGGCTTTGTAATATAATCGTTAGCTCCTAAGTCAAGACCAGACACTTTATCTTCAACAGAACTTTTTGCTGTTAAAAGAATAACAGGTGTAAGAATGTCATTTTTACGAATCCGTCGAAGCAGTTCAATCCCGCTTAATCCTGGGAGCATTACATCCAATAAGATTAAATCCCAACTTCCGGTACGATATGCTTCTAGGGCCTCAAGACCGTCTATAACTTTCGTTACTGAATACCCTTCATATTCAAGTTCCAGCTCCAATACCCGCGCAATCTTTTCTTCATCCTCAACAACCAGAATGGTCCCTTTATAAGTAGACATTTGAATTCTCCTCTTGTTTCATTTCTACATTCTATTCGGCACAATAAAGTAAAAAACCTTTCGAACATAGGCTCATAGTTATTTCAAGTGTATCAAAAAAGTATTAATTTATTGTGAACGAAATCCCACCATAAATCGTTATATTGAAGGATGAACGTTTTAGGGGGGAGAAATTTTGACAAATATAATAGAGGTCGATAGAGTAAGCAAAAAATTTAATGACACTGTAATATTAAAGGATATTTCTTTTACAATTAAAGAAGGAAGTATCAATGGATTGCTAGGGCCAAATGGGGCAGGCAAAACAACGATTATCCGTTTATTAAATGGAGTGATAGAGGCAACAACTGGAATCATGAAGGTAATGAGCTTTGACCCAAAAATACAGGGGGATGAAATTAGGGAAAGGGTTGGAATTGTAACAGAGAGTGCAAGCCTTTATCATGATATGACAGCTTGGGAAAACTTAGTCTTTTTCTCAAAAGTATATGGTGAATTTGACCCGAAGAGAATAACTGATTTATTGCAGCAATTTGATATGCTTGCATTTAAGGATCAACTGGTAGGGAGCTTTTCGACGGGAATGAAAAAGAGAATATCACTTGCAAAGTCTTTATTGCACCATCCAAAACTCCTATTTTTAGATGAACCGACAAATGGACTGGATCCAGAAGGAATCAATGAGGTCATTCATTATTTACGTAAGGTGAATCAAGAAGAAGGTGTAACAATTCTGATTTGTTCTCATGTACTGCACCAATTAGAAACCATCTGTGATTCGTATTTGTTCCTGAATAAGGGGAGAATATTCGAAAAGGGGACAAAGAAGCAGTTAGAGGAAAAATATTTAAAGAACGTTGATTTAGTAGTTGAAACCGGTCTTAATCCATTACACAGCTGTAGTTACAAAGGGTATACATACAGTAGAAAAGGACCTGGTCAATTAGAATTTAAGCTTTCCTCAAAGGAAGAAATTACTCCTTTATTATCTCATATTCTTAATGAATCCTGGGTTCATAATTGTGAAATAACCAATAGAAGTCTCGAGGCTCTTTATTTCCAAATTAGAGGGGGGAAAGATATTGAATAAAAATATTATCATAACCATTGCAGTGAAAGATATGAAAGCCGTATTTTCATCCAAAAAGGTATGGGTACCAATGATCATTGTTGCATTAATCATTTGTATTGCAGTACCATCATGTATTGCTTTTTTCGGACTTCAATTTGATTTAATTGGAACCTCTACACAGGAAATAGAAAAACCTATAAATGCGTTTATTAAAGACTTCCCAAATGAGGAAATGAGAAATACACTTGCAGCTTTCCCGACTCTTACCTACAAATTTGTTTATTTTTTCCTAACCTTTATGATGATCCCTTTTTTCTTAATGGTAGCCATTATAAATTCAATGGTAACCTCATCAAATAGTTTTGTAGGTGAAAAGGAAAGAAATACGTTAGAGACCTTGTTGTTTGCACCTATTTCCATTAAAGACTTATTTCTTGGCAAGGTACTAGCCTCACTAATCCCAACCTTAGGAATTTCCTTTGCTGCCTTTATCGTAAGTTTTATCATGGTTAATATTATCACGTATCCTTACTTTGAGGTAATCCTATATTTTAACTCTACTTGGATGATTTTAATGTTTTGGGTAATCCCTATATTAGTGCTCTTTAATATCATCTTGAATGTTTTGATTTCGGCAAAAGTCAAAACGTTCCAGGAGGCCCAGCAATTCGGCGGTCTGCTAGTACTGCCAATCGTAGGGATCATTATAAGCCAAGCAAGCGGGATGTTCTTCTTAAGCCCATTAACCCTATTCCTAATAGGAGTTGTACTGTTAATAGCCAACCTAGCCCTATTAAAACTTGTTACGAAATTCAATAACCGTAACGCGCTATTTCAAAGTCAAATTCATTAACAAAAAGACAGTGTCCACCTGAGGTGACACTGTCTTTTGTTAATGAAAACGATAACCAGATCCCCATACAGTTTCAATGTATTCAGGGTTAGAGGGGTCGTGCTCGATTTTTTCTCTGATTTTTCGAATGTGGACGGTTACGGTGGAGACGTCTCCATTGCTGTCATATCCCCAAATCCTCTCGAAGAGATGATCCTTGCTAAAGACCTGTTCAGGGTTAAGGGCAAGAAAGGTGAGTACGTCAAATTCCTTTGTAGTTAAGGTAATTTCTTTATTGTTTACAAAAACCCTTCTTGCAGACCTATCTATGAATAAACCGCGGATATATATGCCTTGGGATTCTGCAGTTTGTTTCATGGATAATCGCTCATATCGAGATAGATGTGCTTTAACTCTGGCAACCATTTCATTTGGGCTAAAAGGCTTAACCAAATAATCATCGGCACCTAGCCCAAGTCCTCTAATTTTATCAATTTCTTCTTTTTTCGCTGTTACCATAATAATTGGGATATCTTTGCTATTTCTTATTTTTTTGCAAATTTCAAAGCCGTCGATGTTTGGCAGCATGACGTCTAGTAAAATTAAATCGTAATCTTGAGTGAGTGCCTTCTGAAGCCCGATATCTCCTGTATGAACCATCTCTGTATGGAAGCCATTAATCTCCAAATAATCCCGTTCAAGCTCTGCGATACTTTTTTCATCTTCAATAATTAATATTTTTTTCATGATGTGCCTCCTCGGGGACACAGGTTTAGTACGGCAAAATAATGGTAATCTTTGTTCCCACCTGTATTGTACTTTCCAATTTTATCACACCATTATGTTCTTCGATAATCATTTTTGCTATTGAAAGACCTAAACCGCTGCCGCCGGTTAGTTTATTTCTTGATTGCTCTGCTCGGTAAAACTGATTAAAAATGAAAGGAATCGACTTATCTGGAATACCTGGCCCATTATCGGCAATGGAAATCTCTACATTCTCATTAGTAGAATGCATGGATATGGTTAATTCTTTTTTATCTTTATCCATATACTTCAAACTATTGTTAATGATATTTGCAAGAACTCGTTTAAACTTGTCTCGATCAACAAGAACATCGTAATCACCTTGTGGGTTAAATTGAAAATTCAATTCTACATTTTGTTTACGAAGGTCAAAGCTTAATTCTTCAAAAAAATCAGTTAAATAGTTTTTAATATCAATCTTTTCAAATTCGAAGGGAACTTTGCCTAAATCTAGTTTAGAGAATAAGAATAATTCATCAATTAAATGATCCATATCCACTGCTTTCGTATAGATGGTTTGAATATACCTTGCTCTCCTTTCAGGGGTGTCGGCCACTCCATCACGGATTCCTTCTATATAACCCTTAATTGAGGTAATTGGTGTTTTAAGATCATGCGAAATATGGGCAATTAATTCCTTCCGATTATTCTCATATTGTTTTTGGACTTCGTGAGACGCCTTTAACTGAATCCTCATTTCTTCAAATGCTTGTGTTAATTGACCTATCTCATCATTTCGAGATGCTGTAATGGAATGCTCAAGGTTTCCATTTTTAATAAAGTGAGCGGCTTTTTTTAGTTGATTAATTGGTTTGATAATACTCTTGGATACAAAATAAGCTAATAAACCATTAGTGGCAATTAATATCAATAAGCATAAACCAAACAAAATCGGGAAAAAAGTTCTTACAAACTGATTCCAAGGACTTGCATCTCTCATTAGAAATAGTGAAATTTGGCTGCCATCATGTAAGTAAAAATCATGCTGTTTAATAGCAAATGTCTGCTCACCAATTTTTTCAAGGCTGCGAAAGCTTTTTTCCGCTCCAAAAACAGGCAGCCCTTGAGTGTGAACTCTTTTAAGCTCAGAAGTAGCATAGATTACATCATCGTTTTTTCGGATAATTAATCCAGAGTCGATTTCTTTAAGATCTTTATTCAGTGCTTCTAAATATTCCTTACTTAACAATTCTTCTGGGTCAGCAGCGGATTTTTCTTTTAATGATAAAAACAACAATGTGTCCTCTTGTTTTGTTTTGTGATAGTTGTGACTTTCTGGTAAAAAATTTGCCATTTCCCGGATATCACCGAGAAAAACAATCATTAAAAGAAAAGAGGTAATCATAAACAAGATAATCGGTACTGTGATCATGGCTATATTTGATAAAATTAGCCGGAGTTTGATAGACATTTGAATAGCACCCTTCACTTATGCTTCTTTTCTATTAAACATATAATAGCCTATTGAAAAAAACAATGTGAAAGAAGAGCACAAATAAGTGACAGTTTGGATGATCCAACGAAATGAGACATCTCCAAGCCACTGCATATACCAATCCAAATAGGTTGATGGAAGCAAATACAGGGTGGAAGGGAGCAGGTATGGAATAAACATCATGATTAAATAAAGGACAATCATAGTAGATATCGCAAGAACACTAGACCGAATTACTAATGACAGCATAACGGCAAATGCAGAGATTACGATGATAGGAAACCAGGATACAATAAATGCTCCAAGACTCGCAGTAACCGAACTGAATTCAAAAGTATTATCAAAAATTGCACTGCTAATTATTACGGACAACCATTCAGCCAAAAGTACAGTTAAGGTTAAGATTCCAATGGCAGATAATTTGGAGACGAATAGCTCGAGTCGACTAATGGGTCTAACTTGTAATAATGTTCCGCGTTCACCTTCTCCAGTGAATAAATCCGTAGAGGCGATAAATATGTAAAGTGGAATGAGCATGGTTACGAATAAATCCAACAAAGTAAAATTTATATTTTCTGTTGGCAATGCCATCCAATCAGTGAGAAAAAGATTATTTACAAGAATCTTTGTTAGCACAGGAATAATCACAGCACTGAAAAGCAGCAGTTTGGTTACCTTTTTTGCTAGTAACTTTTGTATCTCATTCAAACTATTTGCAAGTATTGTGTTCATCTGCAAGCCTCCTCCACTTTCATGATATAAACATCCTCTAAAGACTGATTGCGGGTTTCATAAAACGAAGCCTGGCCCTGAATGAGAAAACAGAAACGATTGCATAATTTCTCAAGTTCTGATATATGATGACTAGAAATCACAAAAGTCACTCCAGATTTACTAGATATTTCCTGAATGGTCTTTCTTAATAATAATAAACCATCAATATCTAAACCGTTGGTAGGTTCATCTAAGATAATTAAACGCGGCTTGGAAATAAGGGCTGAAGCAATACCAAAACGCTGCTTCATTCCCATAGAAAAGGAGGATATTTTCTCATCTTTATAAGATGTTAAACCAGTTAAACACAATGCTTGTTCAATATCTTCATGAGTAATACCAGAATACAATCGGGAAATCATTTTTAGATTTTTATAGGGTGACATGTTTTCATAAGCAACAGCCGGTCCAATTAACGCGCCAACAGGTGTAATCGCATTTTTAAAATTACTTTGAAGGTCAGCGCCAAATAATTCTACACTACCTTGATCAGGGGAGGTCAGACCGGTCATACATTTTAATAATGTTGTTTTACCTGCTCCATTTGGACCAAGTATTCCCACTATTTCCCCCTGATCAATGGATAAGTTAATGTCCTGTATTCCTCTGCCGTTTCCATATTGCTTCGTTAATCCGGTGATAACCACTGCTTTTTCCAAATTTGTCACCCTCTATTAATTACTCATTTTTTACTTACTTTTTTCCATGTTCAAATTCGACTACTTTATCTGCTTTTATCTCGACAGGAGTTACTGTAGTTTGGTTGTAATCAGTTGCATTCAAGTCCGCACTTAAAACGATTTCATGGGTCATATCTTGTTTATCCTTGCCTGTTACAACGACCTTGACAAGCTGTTGTTCAATGTAATTTTCCTTGTTAACCTGTGCTGTTAATTTGACCTGCTTAACAGTGATATCATGATCCAGCTCTGGGAAATCTGCCTTGATGTGAAAGCCTGAGCCGTCACTATCATTATTGTCTTGAATCATGACAGCGTGTTTAATCATCAACGTGCTTAAAGCATTCGCAGTAAGAGGAATTTCTTTTCCGGTTAAATTAAGCTCAATAACGTGATTGCCATCTTTCTTTTCCGCCACTGTAATTTGTTGTTGAAGATTTTTAGTCATAACATCAATCAGATTTTCAACGTCATCTTTTAATTCTGCCGTATTACTGTGATGTGGATTTTTTGAAGTATCCATTTTGTAAACAGTATCAAGCCCGTCCTTCATTACAAACCAATTTTCGTTCTGCTTATACATGTTCATATTGCTGACCTCTGAATCATTGGACATACGGGTTGAAATAGAGTTTACTTGATTTACTGAATCAGATTTGAAAATGGACTGTGATGTAATGAGAGATTTTTTGTTGTCCTCCAGTTTAAGGTTGAAATTTAACGTTGCACTCTCGGCCGAATGTGTTTTCTTTAAGGCTTCTTTATATAGGTCATAACCAGATGTATTTGCTGAAATCGAATAGACACTGCCTAACATAAGCGCTCCACTAATTCCGATAGCAGCTAAAATCTTCTTATTCATAATCTTCTTCCCCCAATCATTATTTTGTTACAAACTTAGTGTAGTCGGGAGATATAAAAGCAATCTAAAAAAACTATTAAATTTTTCTTAAATAAAGGCAGTTTTTAATATTTTGGCACTCTGTTAATTGGAGCGGAAGGCACGAAGACTCCTCGAAAATGCTATCGCATTTTCTTCGTGCGTGGGCATATTCGAGGAGGTAAATCAATGTCCTGCGGGAGGACGGGCAGGGGGAGACCCCGCAGGCGCTTAAGCGCCGAGGAGGCTTCCCGGACCGCCCGCGGAAAGCGAAGTGCCTCGTGACAGGCAAAGACCGCCTGTCCCTGCGGTGATTATTCAAAGAAGCTTTCCTTTGTGGAGCGGAAATTAACAGACAACTGTAAAACGGTAAAACCATTGGTTTGAATAAAAGTGAAAAAATTTTTTAATTGATATTAAATATAATGTTTGAATTTTTAGAAAATTAACTGTATAATAAGAAAAAGCTCAAGGAGTTGATTTCCATGGAAAAGAGATTATTAAATTCACCACAACAAACTGATGAAAACAACGATTCTGTAATTGCTGAGATGTTTTTAAACCACGCCTTGATTGAATTTAGAAGACATGTGCTCCGTAAGGAAATCGACCGCTCTTTACAAGAGAGAAATGAGAAAGCCTTCCTCGAGTTATCAGAGGAACTAAAGAAAATTTCATCGTAAATACCTGACAGACATATTCTCATATTGGAAGCCCTTTTCTCAAATGAAAGGGCTTCTTTTGTTTCATAAATTCATGTTATGATTGAATAGCAGCTCAAAAAAAACAGGTGCCCTGTTTTCTATGGCACCAGTACTTACTTCTGTTTTTCTGTATTTTTATTATTCATTAAATAAAATGTAACAGGCTGGTCCGAACCGGTCATAAGATTATACACATAGGAGGATGTAATTTTATATCCTTCATCAATTTTTTCTGCTAGGTAGTTTGTTCGTTCAAAAAGGATGGAGCGAATATGATTGATTTGACGGAAAATTTTCTCCGTTAATGCTTCTTGCTGATCCAGCCGATTTAATACCCCCATTTGAAATTCTTCTTGTTTACTAATTTTTTCGGATAATTGTTTTTGTAAATCCTCTTGTGTTTTCAATAAATGAATAATTAATTCTTCGTATTCTTTATGTTGTAAATTACTTGTTCTAAGTTCATTTAATTGTGTAGTAATCGTATTCAAGTGGCTTGCTTGTACTACCTCTTGGTTAAGGAATTGATGCTTCATCGCGTTGATGGCATTAATGAGTGAAACATTTGCTTGCTGCTGTTCGTCTATTATTTCAGTAAGATAATCCTTTCTCACCAGCTCTTGGTTGGGCTCTGATATTTTCTTATTATTTTTAAATACAGTTGGATGTTTACCTTTATTAATATATAATCCCATTTTTTACACCCCTAATCATCAGTGAATGTATTATAGTATGCTTGAATTGTTAAAAATGGGAAATTTTTATAAAAAAAACAGGAAAAATGTGTTTCTATGAGGAATTTAATTTAGTGAATTATAATATATGAGATATACGAATTCCTGTTTACGGGATAAGTCTTAAGTCTTAAGTCTTAGTTGAAAATAATACTCCAGATTGTTTATACCAGGAGATATGTACGGTATGATAAATATAAAGAATAATAGATAATATCAAGGGATCATGCGAAAAGAATCCCTTCCTATAGAAAAAGAGGGGGAATATAGGATGAGGAAGGTTTACGTACTTCTTACTGATACCGGGACCGTATTAACAAAAATGATTAAACTATATACGAAGAAACCGCATAATCATGCTTCCATTGCACTTGATGATCAATTATGGGATGTTTATAGTTTTGGAAGAAAAAGACCCCGCAATCCTTTCTTAGCTGGCTTTGTTAGAGAAAATATCCGAGGCGGAATATTCAGGAATGCTGATTGTGCTATTTACTGCTGTACAATCTCAGAAAAACAATATGAAACAATTTGTCAAAAAATTAAGGAAATTGAAAAGAATAAAGGAGAGTATCGCTATAATTTATTAGGTTTATTTGCTGTTATGTTCAATTTGGAATTAGACCGTAAAAATGCGTTCTTTTGTTCCCACTTTGTTGCCGCTTTACTTGAAGAGTCAGGAGTGAAAATCAATAAACAAAAGCCGCTGTCGCTTGTTACTCCAGATGACATCAAAGAATCTGCTTCCTTAGAATTGGTTTATGAGGGGAAATTATCCTCCTACTTTGCTGAAGCACATGAACATGATATTAATAACTTAACGCCCCAAACATATTATAGAGATTTTAACTCCGATAGAGTGGAAGTTATATAGCTGTATTAGAAGAAAGACGTGTGTCTATAGATACACGTCTTCTCTAATTTGTTTATCTTTATTTTTAAATACTTCAACTAAACTTTTAAAAATCACTAATGATTTTTGGAAAACAGGACTTTGGATTAAGGTATATAGGAAGGTTGCAATAAAAACCGGTCCTCCTAGAATAAATCCGATGACCAGCACAAAACTTTCAACCAGAATACGTGCCTGACTTACCGATAATTTTGTATTATGCGAGATGGAGAGCATAAAGCCATCCCGTGGTCCTGCACCAAGACCAGCAGCAACATACATCCCCCCGCCAATCCCAGCAATTACAATGGCAAGCAGTAAAATTAGATAATCAATCCAGGAATTTGCAGCCTCAGGTAATATATCTAACCACAGAAAAAAATCCATGATGGGTCCAATAAATAAAGCATTTAAAAAAGTCCCAATGCTTATATACTTCCTTGCTGTAAAAAAGGAAATAATAATTAGAAATAATCCACAAATAACGCCCCAAGTTCCTATGGTAAGTCCAAAATGTTGATACAAGGCTACATTTAAAACCTCCCATGGATGTAAACCAATATATTGCACTTTTACTGCAATGGCATTTCCTAGTCCGAAAAGTGTCAATCCCAAGAAAAATAGTAAATATTGAAAGGCTTTCACCGGCAAGGACCCCCAAAAAATGTATAATCTGTACGTTAATTATTCTAAATCTTAAAAGATATCCTTTTGATTATCAATCTTTTTGTCTATAAAGTTAATATTCATCATATAAATGTAAAAAAGACCTTCAGCACAATGAAGGTCTTTTACATTTTATACGAAAGAGGGATACAAATGCCAAGTGAAATTCAGCAGATAGAATTAGATATCCCCATAAAAGTGATTTGGGATTTTGCAAGGGATGCGAATAATTGGGCACCACTTGTTCCGGGATATATTCAACATGAACAAATCAATGATCACTTAATTACATGGGAATTTAAGAGTGACCTTGGTATTATGAAAAAAAAGGTTGGTTTAGTAATAAATATTAAAGAGTGGAATGAACCAACTAAAGTCAGCTTTGAATTAAGGCGCACCAATGAAAAGTATATTGGGGAAGGTTATTTTGAAGCACAAGTGCTTAATAAAAATAAAACCTTGCTGACCGGATACATTGAAATTAATGCTAGCGGGGCATTGGGTTCATTGGCAAATTCGCTTTTTAAAAATGCGATACCGAAATCAACAGAAGAAGTAGCTGCAGCGATTTCTTCAAAGCTTGAAGAATTTAAGCAAAAGTAAAAGTCAATTTTACGCAATCCGGATAAATTTCGGGTTGCTTTTTTTAATTATTCTAAAAATTTTTTTACAGAAGACTAAAAGATATGTTATATTAATAAATAAAAAAATTTAGTCAATGAACTAGTACAGGGAAGGTGAAAGCATGAGTACAGAATTGAAAGTGAATGACAGCAGTCTTCCACTTCGCCGCGATGTTAAATTACTTGGACAAATACTTGGTGAAATCCTTGTCAATCACGGGGGAACAGATTTACTAGATAAAGTGGAAAAAATTCGTATGATGTGTAAAACACTTAGGATTCATTTTGATCAAGATATTTATTCTGAATTAAAACAGGAGATCTCAAACCTCAGCAGCCCAATGAGAAAACAAGTGATTCGCGCATTTTCAATGTACTTTCATTTGATAAATGTAGCTGAACAAAATCACCGTATTCGCAGAAAGAGGCAATATCATTTAGAAGATGACACCATCGTTCAACCCGACTCAATTGAGAGTGCGGTTCTTGCTTTAAAGGAAAATAATATTAATGAACATATGATTCAAGATGTTTTAAACAAATTGTCCTTAGAGCTGGTAATAACGGCCCACCCTACAGAGGCAGCAAAGCGTTCAATATTGGAAATTCAACAACGTATAGCTGCAATTTTAAAGAAACTTGATCATCCTCTTTTAACAAGCAGAGAACGTCGGAAGCTCGAAGAGAGTTTATTCAATGAAGTTACTATTCTATGGCAAACAGATGAACTGCGTCATAATAAGCCGACTGTGCTAGATGAGGTGCGGAATGGGCTGTATTATTTTGATCAGACCTTGTTTGAAGTTCTTCCTGAAATTCACCGTGAAGTAGAGGATTGTTTAGATAAGAACTATTCTGCAAAAAAATGGGATGTTCCTAATTTTTTAAGATTTGGTTCATGGATAGGCGGAGACAGAGATGGGAATCCCAATGTTACGCCTGAGGTAACGTGGGAGACATTACAAAGGCAGCGGAAGCTTGTCTTAAAAAAGTATAAAAATGTTTTAGTCGATTTGATGAAACGATATAGTCATTCTACAACTCGAGTAGAAGTAAGTTCAGAATTCATTGATACAATAGAGGAAGAAGAAAATA
This sequence comes from Neobacillus niacini, assembly GCF_019749295.1. Classification (GTDB taxonomy): domain Bacteria; phylum Bacillota; class Bacilli; order Bacillales; family Cytobacillaceae; genus Neobacillus; species Neobacillus niacini_D. The sequence goes on along the minus strand of NZ_JACWFG010000001.1, from coordinate 546,709 downwards.
AGTATTTAACTGATGATAAAAAATGGCCGGTAAAATCAGAAGTTTATCGCCGAAAGTTCGCTGTAATCATCGAACGATTAAAACAAGTTGGACAGTCTGATTTAGGGTATGTTACTGCAGAAGAGTTGCTAGAGGATTTATTCTTAGTCAAAAGAAGTTTGAAAAGTCATCATCCTGCGGCACATGAGTTAAAAACAATCCAAAAGTTGATTCGTCAGGTACAGCTTTTCGGTTTTCATCTTGCGACACTTGATATTCGTAATCACAGTGGTGAGCATGAAGCAGCCATGACAGAAATTTTACGAAAAGTACGAATTTCGGATGATTATGCACAGCTTTCCGAAGACGAAAAGGTAAGAATTTTAGAAAGTATTTTAAAGGACCCAAGACCGCTTCTTTTATTAAATGAAGATTATACTCCTGAAACTCAGAAAATGATTCAGGTATTTCAAATGATTAGAAAAGCTCATAAAGAGTTTGGAACCCGTTCGATTTCTGTTTATCTTGTAAGTATGACCAAATCTCCTAGTGACTTACTTGAAGTATTGGTTTTGGCCAAAGAGGCAGGAATTTATCGGCTTCATGCAGATGGGAGTGTTGAAAGCCAATTAAATGTGGCTCCATTACTTGAAACGATTGAAGATTTAACTGCGGGTCCAATAATTATGGAAACCTTATTTAAAATGCCTGTGTATCGCAATCACTTAGAAGTCATGAACAACCAACAGGAAGTCATGCTTGGATATTCAGACGGAAGTAAAGACGGCGGCACGCTGACAGCCAATTGGAAGCTGTATAAAGCACAGCTTGAAATTCATGAAATGGCTAGCAAGTATCAAATAGGATTGAAATTTTTCCATGGCCGCGGCGGGTCTCTTGGAAGAGGCGGCGGTCCATTAAATAAAAGCCTATTATCTCAACCTGCAGAAACAATTGGGGATGGAGTAAAGATTACCGAGCAGGGGGAAGTTCTTTCATCTCGTTATTTACTTGAAGACATCGCTTATCGGAGCCTAGAACAGGCAACCTCGACACTAATGCTGGCAACAGCTCACGTTTCAAAAGAGGCAGAGCGTGGCAACATGCGTGATGGTTCATGGGAATCTGCAATTGAAGAGATTTCCAGCGTCGCATTAAAGAAATATCAATCACTCGTTTTTGAAGATTCAGACTTTCTTACCTACTTTAATGAAGCGACACCTCTTAGAGAACTTGGGGACCTTAATATCGGATCACGACCAATGAGCAGAAAGAACCGCGGCCGATTTGAGGATTTAAGGGCTATTCCATGGGTGTTTGCATGGACACAAAGCAGACAGCTGCTGCCTGCTTGGTACGCTGCAGGTACCGGGTTGGAAAGCTTTGCTTCAAAGAGTGATCAAAATCTTCAACAATTAAAGGTGATGTATGAGAAATGGCCATTCTTCCGGTCAACAATTGATAATCTGCAAATGGCTTTGATGAAGGCGGATATCACAACTGCAAAAGAATACCTATTACTAGTAGAAGATCAGCAAATTGCTGAGCGGATCTTTTCTAATATCTTGGAAGAATACGAAAAAACAAAGAGTATTTTGCTCAAAATAACTGGTGATAAAGAATTGCTTGATCACACACCTAACATTAAGGACTCGGTATATCGCCGAAATCCATATGTTGATCCATTAAACTTTTTACAGGTCGAATTAATTAAACAATTAAGACAACAAGACGAGCCTACTGAAGAATTAATGACTGAAGTCCTTCTTACAATAAGTGGAATATCAGCAGGATTACGTAATACTGGTTGAGTTAAATTGTAAACCGCATCCCCAAAAAAGAGGGGTGCGGTTTTTTATTTTCAATTGAAGGAGTAGTTATTTTTGAACAATTTGTGAAAATATTAAAAATGAATGAATGTTCATTCGTTTTTTAGCAAAATTCGACAAATTCAGCATTGCTCAGCATGATATATTTTAGCCAGAAAAGATTAATTCACCTAATTATTGGGTGAGGAAAATACTTATTGAAAAGAATGACTTGGAGGGATAGATAATGGCAGTAGAAGAAAGAGTCTTAAAGGAAAAACATGTTGCAGCAATGATTGATATCTTAGCTAAAAATGGAGCTAAGGCGTTAGCTGAATTTCGCTGCTTCAATCAGGAAATGGTAGACGAGATTGTCAAGCAAATGGCCTATACTGCCCTTGATAACCATAAAGATTTAGCTAAGCTGGCAGTAGAAGAAACTAGAAGAGGCGTATATGAAGATAAAGTATTTAAAAATATGTTTGCAACAGAGTTTATCTATAACAATATTAGAGACCTAAAAACAGTTGGAGTTATTAATGAAAATGAACATGAGGGAATGGTAGAGATGGCCGAGCCAGTTGGTGTCATAGCTGGTGTTATACCTATTACGAACCCAACCTCCACTGTAATTTTTAAATCATTGATTTCTCTTAAAACTAGAAATCCAATTATCTTTGCGTTTCCAAAATATGCACAGAAATGCTGTGTTGAAACTGCACGCCTTCTAAGGGAAGCTGCAATAAAGGCAGGGGCACCTGAGAATAGCATTCAGTGGATTGAAACTCCCTCCCATGAAGCATTTCAAGCCCTAATGAAGCATCCAAAGGTTTCGCTCATTCTTGCAACAGGCGGACCTAACTTGGTGAAGGCTGCATATAGTTCAGGAAAACCAGCACTTGGTGTTGGGGCGGGGAATGTTCCTTGTTATATAGAGAAAAGCGCCAATATAAAACGTGCAGTAAATGACATTATCCTATCTAAAACATTTGACAACGGGATGATTTGTGCCTCTGAGCAAGCCCTAATTATCGATAATGAAATCTATGAAGATGTAAAAAGGGAAATGCTCGATAACAATTGTTATTTCTTAAATAAAGAAGAAAAACAAATGATTGAAAAAGCAGTGATAGATGAAAAAAGTGCTTCTTTAAATCCACTGATTGTTGGATTACCTGCATTTATGATAGCAAAAATGGCAGGTGTGAATGTTCCCGCAGATACCAAAATCTTAATAGCAGAATTAAAAGGCGTTGGCCCGAAATACCCGCTTTCTTGTGAAAAATTAAGCCCTATTCTAGCATGCTATAAAGTAAATAGTTTAGCTGAGGGCCTGCTTCTAGCTGAAGAAACACTTGAGTATGGGGGACTGGGACACTCTGCAGCTATTCATACAGCAGACCAGCATGTAATTGATACATTTTCCCTGCGTATGAAAGCTGGGAGAATTATGGTTAATACACCATCGACTCACGGTGCTATTGGTGATATCTATAACACATCATTACCGTCCTTAACGATTGGGTGCGGAACTTATGGAGGGAACTCTGTGTCTCAGAATGTAGGAGCAGCGAATTTGATTAACATTAAGAAAGTTGCAAAAAGGAGAAACATGACACAATGGTTTAAGGTTCCATCACAAATATTCTTTGAAAGAAATTCGATTCAGGTACTATCATCTGTTCCAGGAATCTCAAGAGTATTTATTGTAACAAGTTCAAGTCAAATGAAAAATGGATCCATCGATAAAGTACTGTATCAATTAGAAAAACATCCTGGCAATATCCAATATGAAGTGTTGTATGACATTGAAACTGAACCAGACATTGATGCTGTTAAGAGAGGTGCAGAAAGGATGAGAAAGTTTCAGCCTGACTGTCTTATAGCTCTGGGAGGCGGTTCTGTCATGGACGCTGTAAAGGCGATGTGGTTGTTCTATGAACATCCAGAGGCAGATTTTAATAGTTTAAAACAAAAATTCTTCGATCCTAGTAAGAGAGTGGTTAGATTCCCTGCTCTTCGCGGTAAGGCAATATTAATTGCAATACCTACCACATCAGGAACAGGTTCTGAGGTAACCTCCTTTTCGGTTATTTCAGATAAAAAGTCTAATATGAAATATCCGCTAGCAGACTTTCAATTAACACCAGATTTGGCTATTATCGACCCACAGTTTGTTATGACCGTTCCTAAGCATGTTACGGCAGATACAGGGATAGATGTATTAACACATGCCATTGAAGCGTATGTTTCCGTGCTTGCCAATGATTTTACAGATGGATTGGCATTAAAAGCAATTCAATTAGTATTTGAGTACTTGCCAAAGGCTTACAGAGATGGCGATGACGAACTTGCCCGAGAAAAGATGCACAATGCGTCAACCATAGCTGGTATGGCATTTGCAAATTCATTCTTAGGAATTAACCATAGCCTGGCACATGCACTTGGTGCTGAATTTAATATTGCACATGGCCGTGCTAATGCCCTGATGCTGCCACACGTGATTCGTTACAATGCTCAAAAGCCTAATAAATTTATGACATACCCAAAATATGAACACTTTATAGCGGATCAACGCTATGCAGAAATCGCTAAAATGCTTGGTCTGCCTGCAGCAACGACAGAAGAAGGGGTAGAGAGTTTAGTTCAAGCAATCATGAAACTTATTGTTGAGTTGGAGCTTCCAACGAGTATAGAAGAATCAGGTATAAACAAAAGTGAATTCGAAAGAAAAATAAATGTGTTAGCTGAACATGCCTTTGATGATCAAGATACGATTGCAAATCCCAAACAGCCACTTGTTGCAGAGTTAGCGCAAATCTACCGTCAGGCATACAAGAATTGCTAATTTAACAATGTGAAAACAGGGAAAAAGATAGTTTAGAATAATTTTTCCACTGTATTTAGGTAAGTTTTAATTTCGAGAATTGTGTGAACAAGGTTTAAAGTTTCGACATAAAACATCAATCTTCGTAGATATATGCCTTGTTGGTATTTTTTCGGCCTCGTAAGTTAGTGGTATTATTTAAAAAATGTGGAAAAATGTCGATTTGGCTACGTTTACAAAAACCTTTTTTAAAACAATAATTTAAGTGTTTAAGAAACCTCCCAAGAGTATTTTAGTAGGTTAAAACCTACTAAAATACTCTTGGGAGGATAGTAAAAAGGAGGAGATTGTGTGGTTTATTCACAGAAGCCATGGTTAAAGTTTTATGATCCTAGAATTAATAAAGACGTATCGGTAGACTATGATTCATTATTCGATCTTCTGGAGCAGGCAGCCAATATTCACGGGGAAAACCCAGCTCTTACTTTTTATGAGAGGTCATGGAGTTACAAAGAAACAAGAGCTATTACTGAATGGCTTGCTGCTTCCTTGTACCGTACTGGCTTCCAAAAGGGAGATAGATTAGGAATAATGCTGCCTAACAGCCCTCATTATATTTTTAGTTTATTTGCAGTCTTCCGATTAGGAGGTATTGCAGTTCAAGTTAATCCAATGTATGTCGAAAGAGAAATTGAATATGCTTTAAATGATTCAGAAGCAAAATATATGGTTGTATTTGAGGCGTTCTATCACAAGGTCAAAGAAGTTCAGCCAAGAACATCTTTGCAAAAAATTATTGTAGTTGGGTTTGGCGGTACCAGGGTTGACCTTGCTGAAGATGATATTTACTTTGATGACTTCCTTACACATGATAATGTGATTCCTGATATTCCTATTAACATAGAAGAAGATGTTGCTATTTTACAATACACTGGAGGAACAACTGGTGTTTCAAAAGGTGTAATGCTTACACATCAGAACCTGCTGGCAAATATAATTCAAGTTTGTGATTTTACCTATAATGCAGTTGATGAAAAACCAGAAAATTTTAAAATTATCAGTGTTCTCCCGATGTTTCATGTGTATGGTTTGTCATGCAATGCACTTTCGGCAATCCGAATTGGGTGTAATCAACTAATTCTCCCTCGTTTTGATGTGAATGAATTACTTGAGCTGATTAATAGAGAGAAGCCATTCCAGTTGACCGCAGTTCCTACAATGATATTTGCATTAAATAGTCATCCACAATTGGAACAAAGCGCAATTAAGGATATCTTCTACTTTAGCAGCGGGGGTGCCCCGCTTCCTGTAGAACAGGTGAAATCCTTTGAAAATCGTGTAGGTATAAGACTTGCAGATGGCTATGGGCTTTCGGAAACAGCGCCTTCAGCTATTTCTACACCGCCATTCCTTCCGCGTAAATTGGGAAGTGTAGGAATACCTATCCCAGGAACGGAAGCGAGAATTGTTAAGGTAACAGAAGAGGGGTACGAAAATGTCCCAGTTGGTGAAGCAGGGGAATTGATACTTCGTGGTCCGCAGGTTATGAAAGGCTACTGGAAGCGTCCTAGTGACACACAATTAGTAATTAGAGACGGCTGGCTTTTTACAGGCGATATCGCCAAAATGGATGAGGATGGTTATTTCTATATATTAGATCGCAAAAAGGACATGATTATCGCGAGTGGATACAATGTATACCCACGCGAAATCGAGGAAATTATTTACCAGCATGAAGCCGTTGAAGAGGCCATTGTAGTTGGGAAACCTGACTCCTATAGAGGAGAAACAGTCAAGGCATTCGTAAAATTAAAAGCAGGATCAAGTGTTTCATCAGAGCAATTGATAGAATTTGCTAAACAATATTTAGCCCCTTATAAAGTACCAAAAGAGATCGAGTTTTTATCTGAGCTTCCTAAATCATCAGTAGGTAAACTGTTAAGGAGAATGCTTCGTCAAGAAGAAAGTGAAAAGGTTCATTCTTAAAAAGCTATAAAAGCTAATAACTCACAATACTAACAACGCAGACTGCATCAAGACACCTCAAAAGAACACATCACGATAGTTTACCTTAAAAAATATGCACCTTATTTATAGTTTCCGACCTATAGGATTAATAAAAGGAGGAAAGAATACAATGGCTGAAAAAAAAGAAAGCAATGTTAAAAAAGAAGAATCTCCAAAAAACACTAAAAGGAGACGAAACACTGTTGATAATCCTGAATTAGAAAATAAAGTGGAAGAACAGAAATTGTCAGCGCTGCATGAATCCCTCGATGGGGAGAAAGCCAAAACTGCTGATCGTGTTGAAGGTATCGGTATAGAAAATGATCAAGAACAGTTTTCGTCCTTGGATATTATTTGGAATCACGCTTTTCGTGAGTTAGACCAATGGGTGAAGCACGCTGATTTTCGCGACGACGTGTTTTTAAAGCAAGCAATGTATTTTGCAGACAGTATAAAACGAAATCAGGAAACCATTAAATCTGCCAGAGAACAGTTCAGTAAAGAGTTTACTAGTTGGGAAAGAACTGCCCGAGAAGAATTATTAATGTCCACTACTGCGCTGCAGCACATTTTCCCAAAGAAATCTTATGAGGAAATTAATCAGCAGATAGACCAAATTCAAACTAGAACAGCAGCGATTCTAAGAACACCGATACAAATGGCTGTAAGTACTCAATTGATGGAACAATACCTTCAAATGATAGACCAATATATTGCACTTAGAAAGAATGGAAGGACGCAATATGTAAAAACATTAAAACAAGCTGCAAGCCTAATCTATGAGAGTCAAAAAGGTTTGGTTAATCTATTTACCGGACAATTTAAAGCCTTTATGTTCCCATTAAATAAATACATGGAAAAGACAGAAGAAACGACAAAATCATGAGAATGAGGATGATGAACGATGGAAAAAGAAAAGATGTATGATCCATACGAAGGCTTTAAACAAATTAGTGAAATGTGGGAAAGACAAATAAATGGTCTACTCTTTATGGCAGCGGACAATAATGAATTTGTTCGTTTAGCCAGTTCAGGGTTGGGGATTCACTCTCGCTACATGGAGCTTCTACGAAAAAACCAGGAGCTTATGGCAGGTTTCATGAATATTCCTACAAAGAAAGACGTTGCAAATGTTGCGAATCTATCAATTCAAGCAGAAGGAAAAATTGATATTTTAGAAGAACAGATTTGGAATCTTCAAGACAGCATTGGTTCATTAAATAAGGAAAATCTTGAATTATTTCAAGAAATGGTGAGAATGATTAAACAAATGCAGGCGGAATTCCAAAAAAACATCCATGAAGCAGCCGAATTAAAGAGAATGTATAATGACTTACATGAAATCAGAAAAGACCTCGTTGACATAAAAATTATTCAGGTAAATCTTCGAGATGTAAGGGAAGAGATTGAGGAGATAAAGGATCTTCAAAAGAAACTAGTTGGAGTGAACAGTCTTAATGAACAAGCAAACATTCACGGCGGTTTGCAGGAAGTTAAACATGAACTAGATCAATTAGCTGAAATAAAAAGTGAATTAGCTTTATTGAGGGGGATTTTGGTAAAAGAAAGTCCAAAAGGAAAGGTAAAAGAAAAGGAATTGGTAACAACAAAATAATCAAGCGGGGGAATAATGATGAGTATGCAAGGAAGTATTAAGGACTTCATTCCACTCCTTGATCTTGGTAAAGAGACAAAACGGTGGGAACAGGTATTAAGAATATTAAAAGAACCGAAGCCAGATATTATTCCTACTCAAAGAGAGGTTGTATGGAAAAAAAATAAGTCAACTCTGTGGTTTCATCCTGCAAAAGAAAAAAAATATAAAGTACCATTGTTTTTTGTTTATTCACTCCTAAACAAGTCTTACATTCTTGATATTGGTGAAGGCAGCAGCGTAATAGGCGGTCTAACAGAAATGGGCTATGACGTTTATCTTCTTGATTGGGGTTCCCCGGGCTATGAAGATAGCAATATTACTCTAGATAATTATATTTTAGATTATTTAAAAGCAGCGGTAAAGAGGGCAATTCGTCATTCAGGGGTAAATGAAATTACAGTTGTTGGATATTGTTTAGGTGGAACTATTTCAGCCATTCTTGCTGCCATTACAGACCTGCCAATAAAAAATCTTGTCCTTGCCACAATTCCAATTGATTTTAGTATGGGTATTGTTCCTTCAAAATGGCTGGAGGGACTGCAGAACGGCCAATTAAATATTGAGCGCTTTGCAGATGCCTATGGAGTAATTCCAGAAGATATTATGTATGCGATGTTTAGAGGACTTTCTCCAATATATATTAGTCCGATGGTTAACCTAATTACCCGCGCCTATGATACGGATTATGTAGAGAAGTGGCGACGAATGGACAAATGGACAAAAGACTCAGCCTCTTTTTCGGGTGCAGCCTTCAAACAGTTATTTAATGATCTTTATAAAGATAATAAGCTGTTAAAAGGAGAATTAGTAATTGGTGGTAAGCGAGTTGATTTGAGTAATATTAATTGTCCGTTATTTGTCGTATCCACTTCAAGGGATACACTTGTTTTGGAGCCGCAAAGCCTGCCAATTATGGATCTTGTTTCGAGCATGGATAAGACCTATCAAGTAGTAGAAGCTGGTCACGTCTCGCTCGCATTGACAGGTACTTTTTCTATTATTGCAGATAAATGGCTTTCAGCAAGATCTGAAGAAATCCAACCAATATTCTCATAATTTGTAAGACAATAAATATAAGCGGGAAGGACCGTAATCTTTCCCGCTCATATCAATTAAGCAGCAGCCTTTTGCCGGTTTAAGAACTTTCTTAGCAGTAGATTAAACCGGTTGGCTGCTTCTAATTTTGCTAAATGACCTGAGTTTCTCATAATGATAAATTCAGAATGAGGTATCAATTTGTGCATACAGTATTGTATCCATACAGGTAAAACCGAGTCATACTGGCATCCAATGATTAGTGTTGGAACCTTGATTGTTGGTAATAAAGAAATATTATTTACCTGAAAACAAGCTTTAAGAGATTTTAAAAAGATATCGCGCTTAGGCTGGAAATATCGTTTGAAATGATTCATGTTTTCCTCAGACCAAGAATAAAGACTCATATGAGCAGCTGTTTCTTTAACTGCGTCATCTGTTGCTGCAATACCTAACCTTAGCTTCTTGAATTTAAATAGCGGTTTTCTGAGTTTTTTTGGAAAAAAGTGGAATGTGCTGATCAACATGAGAGATCGGACTAGGTGGGGAGCTTGACGGTAAATTTCCTGAGCGACAGCGCCGCCCATGGACAAACCTAAAATGTGAGCGTTTTCAATTTTTAACTCATTTAATAAAGCAACAACATCTGAAGCGAAATTTTGAATAGATATCCCTTCCGTTTTGGTGCATTCACCATGCCCGCGTAAATCAGGAATAATTAGCTCATATTGTTCAGCTAATTCAAATTGTGACTGCCAACCTTCTTTCACTTCACCTAAACCATGGATTAGAACTAAGTGTTCACCATTGCCAAAATGTAAATAAGGCACCCCTAACATACTTACTTTCGATTTTACCAATTTGACACCACCTTCAATTTTTATTAATTTTATTACCAAGTTACGAAAATTGTAAACGTGATGTTACACCATATAATAACATTTATTTGTCAAGTTGACAAAATATTACCCATAGGTGTAAAATACATATAGGTGAGGTGATATTGAAATGGTAAATCAAGACAGTCAATCTGTCAATCCTTCAAAAAATTTTGTTCTGCCATTTATTCTATTGCTTCTTAGCAGGATGTCTCTTCACGGCTATGAGCTAAGTCAAAAATTGCAAACATTTGGTTTCAAAACAATTGATCAAGGTAATCTCTACAGAATGTTAAGACAGCTAGAAAAGGAAGAGCTAGTATCATCAGAGTGGGATACAAATGGCAGTGGTCCTGCTAAAAGAAGATATTCCATTACAAAGGCTGGTATTACATACTTAAATGGCTATGCCAATCAACTAGAATCGTACCAATCGATGCTAGACCAATTCTTTAAAATGTATTCAAGTTTTCTTGAGCTCTATATTCCTTCATTTCAAAAGAGGGATCAAATAGAGAAAGACAATAGTAAAAAGAGGAGGAAGGACGATGGCACAGAAAAAGAGTGAACCAGTTCTAGCTGTTGAAGAAAAAATGATTCCTGCAGCAGAAGAACCTAAAAATGAAGGACTATTTGTAGATACACTGTGGAATCAGTATGAGCAATCACTGGAGCGTACTAGACATTTGCGTGAAAGCCGTGAAGATGCTTATATGAACGCTCTAAGAGAAGTTCTTAAGTTTAACAAGCAATATAGAAAATCATTAGGTAACCTCTTTGAGCAAACTAAAAAAACAAACAAAGAAGTTATTTCTGGACTTATGCAGCAAATGAATGCACGCAGAGAAGAATTATTGAAAAACGAAGAGAGTGTAGAAGCAGAAATGATGAGTGAAAGGGAGGAGCTTAAACAGCAGCTTGAAAAAGTTACCAACCAATTAGAAAACCTTGCTATCACTCCTATCAAATCTGTATTTCAAATTATTGATCAGTTAGAGGATAATTTTGAAAAGAGTACAGAAGCCAACATTGCTTATGGCCGTGAACGCCGAAATGCTTGGCAGCAAGTTACGAATGAGTATGTTAAAATGGCTAGAAGTACACATATTGAAATTGTTAATCGTGGAAAAAATAGTGTAAAAGAACTTTTGAGAACAAATTAATTTAAGATATTGCTGAGAATTATCTAACATAAGCAGACCTAAATTACGGTCTGCTTTTTTGTGTTTGTGAATGAACAATGAGAGTATTTCTTGAAATATAAATTTAATATTACTATTATTGATTTAACAAGAATTCATGATATACTTCTAGTTGCAGTTGAATAGGATAAAAATGGGTATAAAGGATGAATTTTGGTAATTTAATAAAGTATAGATAGCTAGTTTACATATAACAAATTGTGTTGCTTTATGCGATGAAGGAAAGCAGGGGAATAGAATTGAAAAAGAAGATAATAGCTTTTTGTTCAATAATCACGTTTGGAAGTCCAACTGTGTTACTTCAAGTAGAAGCAGAGGAAAATGATAAACAACTAGTAGAAACAACGGAAAATGAAAGTCCACAAGTAGAAACTGAGGAAAATAAAAACCAGCAAGTAATAGATGAACAGCGTTCTAGAATCCAATTAGAAATATTAAAGGGAAATGAAGAGCTAAACCAGGTAAAAGATGAAATTAAAAAAATAAATGATCAAATCATCCGTGTCGAGCAAGCTATAAATGATAATAATAAAATTATTCTCGAAACAGAGAATAAAATAAATGCTTCCCAAGTTGAAATACAGAACCTAGAGTCAGAGATTAAAACACTAAACGAAAAAGTTAATAAGCGTAATGAGATATTAAAAAAGCGTGCTCTTACCTTTCAGGAAACAGGAGGAAAGGTTAGTTACATTGATGTTTTACTTGGTGCCTCAAGTTTTAAGGACTTTGTAGGACGTGTTGGTGCTGTAGCCTCATTTGTTGATGCAGACCAAACCCTAATAAAACAACATGAGGATGACAAGCTGGATGTTAAAAAGAAGCAAGATCAAGTTCAGGATAAATTATCAGAGCTTCAGAGTATGAAAGTAGAATTAGAAGGAATGCAGGCGCAAATACTCGAACAAAAGCAACAAAATGAATTGTTAAAATCAGAATTAAAGAAAAAAGAGCAAGTCAAACTAGCTGAACAAGCCGGGTTAATGCAGCAGGATTCCGCGCTTACTGCGATGTATACATTACCCGATATTGACCCTAATCAAATCTTGAGCGATTCATTAATTTCGAACGAAACTGTTCAAGAGCTAATTTCCGAAGGACTTAAGTATGTAGGGAATTCAGTCTATGTATTCGGCGGAGGGCGAAATGATTACGATGTTGCTAATGGCAGGTTTGACTGTTCTGCTTTTGTTAGTTGGGCATTTGCTCAGGTAGATATTAAGATTGGTGCTAGTACAGAGATCTTGAAAAATACAGGAACACCCGTCACTGTTGAAGTAATGCAGCCAGGGGACCTCGTATTTTTTGATACGTATAAAAAAGATGGGCATGTTGGGATTTATCTCGGTGCTGGCAAGTTCTTAGGATCGCAAAGTTCTACTGGCGTTGCCATTGCAGATATGACTAGCGGTTATTGGTTAGAAAAATTTAATGGCCGGGTAAATCGCATCATATTACCATAAGCAGCGGGGCTAGCGCAGCCTCGCTGTTATCTATGTTAAAAAGTATTTGCTAAAAACAATGGATATTGAGTACAATTAAAAAGTTATGCACTATCCTTGTCATTACTAAAGAAGATATAGTTAGGAGTAGTTTTGTAAATGGAGTTTTTATTGATAATTAAAGCAATTATTTTAGGGCTAGTAGAGGGTCTAACAGAATTTGCCCCCGTATCATCAACCGGTCATATGATTATAGTAGATGATATGTGGCTTCAATCAGAAAAGTTTTTGGGAAAGTATGGCGCAAATACATTTAAAGTAGTGATTCAATTAGGTTCAATATTAGCAGTTGTTGTGACCTTCAAAGATAGGTTTATTGATCTTTTAGGAATGGGACGAATAAAAAATAAACTATCTGGACAAAGTGGCGGTCGTTTAAAGTTAACTCAAGTAATTGTTGGATTAATTCCTGCTGGAATTTTTGGGGTATTACTAGAGGACTATATAGATGAATATTTATTTTCGACTGAAACGGTTTTAATCGGTTTAGTGATTGGTGCTATTTTTATGATTATTGCTGATCGCTTTGGTCCAAAAACACCAAAGATTCAAACGGTTGACCAAATTACGTATAAACAAGCCCTAACGATTGGTCTCATTCAATGTTTATCATTGTGGCCAGGTTTCTCTCGTTCCGGCTCGACTATTTCAGGCGGCGTTCTATTAGGATTGAGTCATAGAGCGGCAGCAGACTTTACTTTTATAATGGCAGTACCTATTATGGCGGGTGCCAGCTTTCTATCTTTACTTAAAAATTGGCAGTATATGACGGTGGATGCCCTGCCATTTTTTATTGCTGGGTTTATTAGTGCCTTTGTTTTTGCATTAATTTCTATTCGCTTTTTCTTGAAGCTTATTGATAAAATTAAGCTCGTTCCATTTGCTATATACCGAATCCTATTAGCGTTTATTATATTCCTTGTGTATTTTTAAACAAATGTATTAACCAACAACAAAAAGTTGTTGGTCAGATTGTCGAGAAAGGTATCTTTCTCGGCAATTTTTATTTTCTTCCTGCCCAATGGCCTGTTGATTTCCGCTCCAGGTGCTTCGCTTTCCGCGGGCGTGCCGGGGAGCCTCCTCGGCGCTTAAGCGCCTGCGGGGTCTCCCCAGCCCCGGACTCCCGCAGGAGTCTTCGCACCTTCCGCTCCAATCAACAGGGGGAATGAACTAAGAGATTGCCACACACTTTTTCAAACCTGGCTAAGTGTGTGGCAACCTTTTTCATGTTTTGACATGCTGCTGTAAGTAACACTTGCTCACTCGCATTTCACAATCCCCGTAACCTACAATAGCGAAGCCCATGTAGTTCTTTAGAATCTGCGAAGCTTCGCTCTACTTTTTCTTTTCTAAATTTATATAGTATTTTACCTGACTTTGAAAGTCTGTTAAGTCGAACCTTTTCCTTATGTTCCTCCCAAACATGTCTGGTAACTACTTTTGTTTTATTTTGAGATTTTGTACACTCCGGCAGGAGTGGGCAGTTAGTACACTTTTTAGGAACTGACTTATATTCTCGATAACCTTCTCTTGTAGTTGTTCGATATTGTAACTCCTGACCATTTGGACAAACATACAAATCTCTTTCTTTATCATATGTAAACTTCCATTTAGGAAATAACCCTTTTGTTCATTGATATCTTCTGTGGGCGATAACTCCAAAAATATTGTGGTCATTAAGTCCCTTACAAATCGGATTTGTCAGGTAACCTGAATCAAGTGCGACAGCTTCTACTTTAAATCCAAAACGTTCGACCTGACGGTCTAACCGAGAAAGATAGGGGACAGAATCATGAACATTTCCTGGTGGAACGTACGCAAACGTTATGATGTTGAACTTCATGTCGGTAGTCCGATGATCAAGATAACAGAACATTTCCTGTTTATTCTCTCGTGACATAAAACCGCATTCAGAATCAGTTGTGCTGAGACGTATTTCCTTTTTCTCGGTCACCTCCTCCTTTTCCTTTAAAGGCTTTTTTCCATGATCTCTCCTGTCCTCCTCAATAGCTTTGTTTAATTCTCCTACGTATTCGCGTGTTTCAACTTCCACTCTAGAGAATTTATGTTTGTTTGCATTCGCTTTAAGGTGTGTTGAATCGGAAAATAAAACTCTACCACCTACCATCTTGTGGTTAATTGCTTTGAATACAATCTCATCAAAAATCTCCTGAAATATATTTGTATCCTTAAAACGGGTTCGCCGATTCCAACTAATGGTGGAATGATGGGGAACTGGATCGTTTAGCTTTAATCCTAAGAACCATCGATAGGCCACATCGTCTGAATTTCACGCTCTAATTGTCGTTCAGAACGAATGCCATAAAAATATCCGATAAACATCATCTTAAAGAGCTGTATAGGGTCCGAAGGTCGCCCGTTATTTTGAGAGTAAAAAGGAAGGACCTTCTCACCAATAAAAGAAAAGTCGATATATTTGTCCACCTTTCTTAACAGGTGATCTTGAGGCACTAAATCATCAATAAATACAAATTCCGCTTCATTTTGTATCTCTTTTTTTGGCTTAAACATTTAATCCACAGTCCTATTAATATTAATAATATTATACAAAATTAACGCGGTGAATTAGTAAAGTAATTGAAAAATAAAGACTCTTTTCTAAAAGATTGGTGCCATTATCAATGTTGATAGTAAAGAGTGGATTGGAGCGAAAGGTGCTTGACTCCTGCGGGATGTAGAGGAAAAGTCGAGACCCCACAGACGCGCAGCGTCGAGGAGGCTCGACTTCCTCCCCGCGGAAAGCAAGCACCTGTAGCGGAAAGGAACGGCCCATTTGTATACAAAAAACAACATTCTATAAAAATGTGCCAAAATAAAAGACTGTCGAGAGTTCTCGACAGCCTGACCAACAACAAAAAGTTGTTGGTTTTTTGTGGATAAAAACGGGTACAAGGATATGGTTTTTCTAAACACTTGTCCATTATTTTTTTTACAGGCAACTGTCACACTTTTAATTTATTAGTCAAATAACTGTATGTACATAATGAACTAGCCTGCACCAACTACCAGAAAAAGAATATTTTATTGTAACAGGTAAACTATCACAAAAAAGGTGATGAAAATCTTTGGTGGGTGCAAAAAAATGAATTCAATCGTTTTTTTAGGGACCAACAAATCAGGATCAAGTTATGAAGGAATAAGAGCAGCAAAAAGGCTCGGTTACGAGACCATCCTTTTTACAAATCGCACCATTTTTGTAGAGGAAAAGGAGGATTATACAGAAATAGATGAGGTAGTACTAATTAATATGTTAGACACAGACGAAATATTGTTAACGATTAATGACCTGCTTGTTGAAGGGAAAAAGGTTGACTGTTTTATTAGCTTTTTAGATGAATATATTTATTTAGCTGCCTTGCTATCGAATGTTCTTTGCAATACGCCTCTTACGTATGAACCCTTGAAAATTATGACCGATAAAATCCAAACTAGAAGGTTCTTATCTGGAAAGCATTATTCTCCTTATTATAGGGTTCTAAGCTCCCCTGATACCCTTGAACAGGATATAAATGAGTTAAATGATAAATTTCCTTTAATTATCAAATCACCACAATCAAATGGCTCAAAGGATGTCATCCTAGTCAAGAATATTTTGGAATGCAGGAAGGGTGTAAAACAACTTCAACGAAAGAATCCTGAATTTCCTATATTAGTAGAAGAATATTTAGAAGGTCCACAATATTTGGTTGAAGTGGTTGTCTATGATTCAACCATCACCATTGCTGCACTTGTTGAACAGGAAGTAACAAAGGGCGAACGTTTTATTATCACTGGTTATTCTATCTGTCCTGATTTGGCCGCAGAACAACTGCCAGGCCTAAAAGAAACAGTCTTTGCAATTATTGAGGATTTTGAGTTAAGAAATGGTACTTGCCATTTAGAGATAAAATTAACGAATAATGGTTGGAAGTTAATTGAGATTAATCCGAGGATGGCTGGTGGTGCAATGAATCGGATGATTGAAGAGGCGTTTGGTTATAGTCTTGCAGAACAGACAATTAGGTTGTTCGCAGGGATGCAGCCTGAATTAATAAAAAAAAGGGATACCGCTATTTATACACATTATTTAATTGTTAAATCTGTTGGGATATTACTTAAAGTTTCCGGTTGTGATACGGCCAAAGAACAAGCAGGAATCATAGAGGTGTATACGAAGGCAGAAAATGGTCAACTTCTCACCCCGCCTCGCTCAATGGGACAGCGGTATGGATATGTAATAGCAGCAGCCGATTCAATACATCAGGCTAAAAAGTGCGCCATAAACGGTGCACAACACATTCAATTTTACTTGCAGCCAGTTTAATAAAATTGAAAGGAGGATTGGATTATGGGGGAAAATCAAAAGAATACATGTGTTTGTCAGGAACTTCAACAACTTTTGGAAGAACAGAGGAGATTATCCTTTGAAGATTTTCGTTTTATAAATGATGAATTTGGATATAACACGATTCCATTTATACTCTCTACGAGAGAATGTCAATTTGAGGCTTGGGGTTGGACAAATAATGGGGACTTCTTTACAACAAATGTATTTAGATTAGAAGCATTAGATGAAAAGAGATGCTGCGCTACACTATCTCTTCTTGAGCCAATAGATATAGATGGCTGCCCAGTAGATCTTTGCGAAAATTTCTTTTCGTTAAGAACTACAATGAATTGTATTATTGTAGACCTCACCTGCTTTACTTCAATACAGGCTCTATCACCAAGATTAGTAAATCGTATACTGCCGATTATAGATCCAAAGTGTTAAAGCCCAATTAGATTATTGGGCTTATTCTTTTTTTGGAAAAGTGGGTTATTTGGATATGTAACTATCGCACATTTTTAACCCTATGAATAGGATATATGGAATTAAAAAAGGAGGTAATGTAAATGTCTGGTTCACATGGCGGGTATGGCGGCGGCTTTGCCCTTCTAGTTGTATTATTCATTTTGTTAATTATTATCGGGGCTTCTTGGGGCCGAGGATACTATTAAATTAAAGAGGGGGTTATAAATATGCCATATGGATATGGTTACGGTGGCGGCTTTGGTTATGGAGGCTGTGGTACTGGATTTGGCGGCGGCTTTGCTTTAATCGTAGTTTTATTTATCCTATTAATCATCGTTGGTGCAGCTTGCTTTAGATAAAACGAAAAGCGGAAGCGCCTTGATCAGGGAAAATGAAGTTGTTCCTAGGCGCTGCAGCAGACAAAAATAACAAGCCCTCTTGACTAGTCAAGAGGGTTTGTTATTTTTGAATGTTTCCACTTTTTAAATTCATCAATCTCAGCTGATAATTTTTTTAGCGTAAAGGTGATAACTGCTGCATCATCGAGGATGCCTAAGCCCACCAAAAAATCAGGGACAACGTCTAATGGAGAAACGAAATATAAGATTGCACCAATAATAGTCAAGATAGTAGCAGGTGCGACGTTTCGATATTCGCCTTTTGAATATGCTTGAACTAAATCAAAAAATAGTTGCAGCTTTTCCCATGCGTCACCTAAAGTTCCTTTATTATTCCTCGCCTTTAAGATTGCCTTCTTCAATAAGCCTTCGGTCTTTTTAGGATTATCAATGAACCTCTTTGCGTTTTCCTGGTACTTTTTTGCTTCAAAATCTATTTTTGAGTCCATCATTTTACCATACACTTCCTTTACGTAGAATACATAAAGTTATTGTGCCTCAGTAACATGCATTTCATTTATGTGCAAAACATCATCACTTATTACTGGAGTCTTTCCCCATACAATATCTTCTACTTCAAAGCCTTCAAGAGTTTCCTTTTTTAACAAGCTATCGACTAAATGTTGATACTGCTGCTGATGACTCTTAATGAGATTCTCTGCTTTTTCTATCCCTTTTTCAAACAGTCCTTGCATCTTTACTTCCTTGTCCTGTTTGTTAAAAGTTAGGGTAAAACCGCCTTGGATCATACCAGTATCTACCATTTGTTCAATAATTTGCTTTGCTTGCTTAACGTCACCGCTGACCCCTATACTATGTTCACCAAGAAGCATTCTTTCGGCAACGCCGCCAGCTAATACCATTGCAATTCGATCCAGCAAATCGCTTGTTGTTGATAAATGCAGCTCCTTAGGAATTGGTGCCACATAACCGAGTGCTTCGCCGCGAGGGATAATGGTAGCTTTTCTTACAGAACCTGGCTTGGTTAATGAAGCAACAATGGCATGACCTGCTTCATGAATAGCCACCCGGCGTTTCGTGTCGATATCTTGTAAAGAACGAGAAGTACTGCCTAATATAGTTCGGTCAAGAGCATAGTCTAGGTCAGCTTTTGTTAATACTTCCTGCCCGTTACGTACAGCCATTCTGCTTGCTGTTTCAAATAGCGACTGCAGCTCTGCACCGGAAAAGCCAGACGTACTTTCGGCTAATTCATCTAAAGAGGCTAGAACCTCAGCACTTAGTGCTTTTCCTTTTGTATGAATATCAATAATTTCTCTTCTTCCTTTTGTATCAGGAAGCGGAACTTGGAAAGTGAAGTCAATTCTCCCTGGTCTTAAGAAAGCTTCATCCAGCATATCTTTTCTATTCGTGGCGGCAATAAATAATATTCCATCATTTGATTGCCCCCCATCAAGCTGGACAAGGAGTTCTGTTAGAGTTTTTTCTGCCTCTTCACCGCCATGGGCTTTTCTTCTGCCTGCTAGTGCGTCTACTTCGTCAATGAAGATTACAGCCGGGCCTTGTTTTCTTGCATTCTGAAATAAAGAGCGTACCCTGCTGGCGCCGACGCCAACGAATAACTCATTAAAAGCAGACCCGCTGGCTGAAAAGAAAGCTGCATTTAATTCATGAGCAATCGCTTGTGCTAATAACGTTTTACCTGTTCCTGGCGGTCCATATAATAAGATACCTTTTGGAGGTTTTATCCCCATTTTAATGGCTCTCTCAGGTTCTTTTAGTGATGAAAGTGTTTGGAGGATTTCTTCCTTCATTTCTTCACCAATTCCGCCAACATCTTCTAAACTAATATCAGGAAGAGGGCGTGCTTGAGAAACACTGCTTTTCATCGAGTTTGAAAGCCCAAGACCACCTTTAGTTTTTTGAAGTACCAAAGCAGTTGAAACGAGGGCAAGTAGTATACCTGCCATGATCCACTTTCCATAGGTGCTGCTATTTGAAAATGAGTAAGTTATATTATATTTTTCAACTAGTTTGTCCACCATTTGGCTGTTTGGAGGAACATGAGATACGTATTTATGATTACCCGCTTCAAGAAGAAGGCTGCCGTCTGAATGCTCGGTTAGTGCAACAGTTTTCCCATTCTGGTTTTGAATGGTCCTTTCTACAGAAGAAAAAGGAATTTCTATTTTTTTATTCGTTGTTTGGATAAACCAAGTAATACCTGCTGTCAATATTAGTAACGCTGCGATGAGCGGAATGATCTTTGAAACTAGTTTTTTACTTTGATTCAATTATAGTCATCTCCTTAAACAGAGTCTTATTCTATTATAAAAGGAAAATAACATAAGTGGGTGTGGGAATAGGTGGAAATGAATTTCCAATTGGATTATATTAAAGGATTGCAAATTTTACCGCAAGACTATAAGATTAAGGGTACGTGAAAAATTTTTTGATTGTTAAAAGAGAGGAATTTGAAATGGGTAAGAATTTTAAAGAAGAAGTACTATCGCGCAGGACCTTTGCGATTATTTCTCACCCGGATGCCGGGAAAACAACACTTACAGAAAAATTATTATTGTTCGGCGGAGCTATACGTGACGCTGGAACGGTAAAAGCAAAAAAAACAGGTAAGTTTGCAACAAGTGACTGGATGGAGATTGAAAAGCAACGGGGAATTTCTGTTACATCCAGCGTTATGCAATTTGACTATAATGATTTTCGTGTCAACATTTTGGATACACCTGGACACCAGGACTTTAGTGAAGATACCTATCGTACCTTAATGGCTGTAGACAGTGCTGTTATGATCATTGATTCTGCAAAAGGGATTGAAGAACAGACATTAAAGTTATTTAAGGTCTGCCGTATGCGTGGAATTCCTATCTTTACTTTTATCAATAAGCTGGACCGTCAAGGGAAAGCACCATTAGAGCTTCTTGCTGAACTAGAAGAGGTTCTTGGTATTGAATCATATCCAATGAACTGGCCAATTGGAATGGGAAAAGAGTTTCTTGGGATTTACGACCGATATTACAATCGAATTGAACAATTTAGAGTAAACGACGAAGATCGTTTTATTTCTTTAAATGGTGAAGGAGAAATAGAAGGTGACCATCCATTAAAGGCTTCTGGACTGTATGACCAAACGCTCGAAGAGATTATGCTGCTTAACGAAGCGGGTAATGATTTCTCTGCTGAAAAAGTAGCGGATGGCAAGATTACCCCAGTTTTCTTTGGCAGTGCATTAACCACTTTTGGGGTCCAAACATTCCTAGAGACGTACCTGCAATTTGCTCCAGCACCAATGGCTCGTAATTCTTCGGTGGGTGAAATTGATCCGCTTGGAGACCAGTTTTCAGGCTTTGTTTTTAAAATTCAAGCTAATATGAACCCTGCACATCGTGACAGGATAGCTTTTGTTCGAATTTGTTCTGGTAAATTTGAACGCGGAATGACGGTAAACATCCCGCGTTTAAGTAAACAAATAAAACTTTCTCAATCCACTTCTTTTATGGCTGAGGAAAGAAACACGGTTGATGAGGCAGTCAGCGGAGACATCATCGGACTTTATGATACTGGTACCTATCAAATCGGTGACACCATAACCTCAGGTAAAGAGAGCTTTCAATTTGAAAGACTACCGCAATTTACACCTGAGCTTTTCGTCAGGGTATCTGCTAAGAATGTCATGAAACAAAAATCCTTTTATAAAGGAATACAGCAGCTTGTTCAGGAAGGTGCGATTCAGCTCTATAAAACGGTCAAAACGGATGATTATTTGTTAGGGGCTGTTGGCCAGCTGCAATTCGAGGTTTTTGAACATAGGATGAGAAATGAATATAATGCTGAGGTATTAATGGAACGCATAGGATCTAAAATAGGTAGATGGGTTGAAGGAGAAGTCGTTGATGAAAATCTCTCGAGCTCGAGAAGCATGCTCGTAAAAGATCGTTTTGATCGTTATGTCTTCTTATTTGAAAATGATTTTGCTCTTCGCTGGTTCCAAGAAAAAAATCCAGGTGTGAAGTTATATAACCCTATGGATCAGGAGTAATAAAGTTTTGACGGGATTATTCCCGTCATTTTTTTTGGGTGTTAAAATACAGAAAATTCAGATTAATAACTTGACTAACATTTCGCGAACGGCATACAATTAGTACAAATGTCTACTTTACATTTTTTGGGAGGGATATTAATGGGATATGGGTATTTTTTTACAGGATTTCCGGGTTTTATATGCAGCCAATTAATTAGAGAAGTATTACAAAAGAATGAATTAAAAGGGACGGTTTATGTTCTTGTCCTACAAGGGATGATGGATAAAGCAAGAAACGAGCGTCAAGTAATCATCTCGGAGCTTGGTTTAAGTGAGGAAGCTTTTGTTATTATTGAAGGAGATATTACAAAACCTTCACTTTTGATTTCAGAGGCAAACCAAGAAAAATTAAGAGAAGGGATCACACATGTTTTTCATCTTGCTGCTATTTATGATTTGGCAGTGCCAAGGGATATCGCCTATAGGATTAATGTGGAAGGTACGGATAATGTGAATAAATGGGTAAGAGAGCTGCCTCATCTAAAAAGATACGTCTATTTTAGTACCGCATATGTTGTGGGAAAACGTGAGGGAACTTTATTCGAGACAGAGCTTATTCGTCCCACAAGCTTTAAAAATCATTATGAAGAAACCAAGTATGAAGCAGAGGTCCTAGTGGATAAATTGAAAAAGGAAATTCCCATCACGATCATTCGCCCTGGAATTGTTAAGGGACATTCGCATACAGGAGAAACGATTAAATTTGATGGTCCATATTTTATGATGAATTTTTTGGAAAGGTTAAAATTTCTCCCGATACTGCCTAGATTAGGAAAGGGCGAAGCATTCGTGAATTTGGTTCCAATTGACTATATCGTTCAGGCAGCAGCCTATCTTAGTTTTTTTGAAAATGGGACAGGAAAGACTTACCACCTGACTGATCCTCGGCCATATCGTGCAACTGATATTTATAGTTTTATGATGAAGGAAATGTTAAACAAAAAACCGATTGGAACGCTTCCGTTAACGATGGGTAAATGGTTTCTTTCTATTAAACCAATGAGAAAATTATTAAGGGTTGAAAAAGAGGCGTTGGATTATTTTACATGGATGGGGCATTTTGATTGTACTCAGGCTGTCAATGATTTAAAGGGTTCTGGTATCAGCTGCCCCGATTTTAAGGAAGGGATAAAGCCTATGACAGCTTTTTATTTGAAACAAAAAGATAATCCTAACTTTCATATCCCAATTTTATAATTTTTAATTATTATTGCTGTAAGAAAATATTTCTTCTCTTTCTCGTTTATTAGGTGAATTACTGGTAAAACTAACTTGGAAGCAACTTACAGAAGCGAGATAGAGAAATGAAAAAAATAAGTAAATTAGAAGCAGTACTATGGAACATAGCCTTTCCAGGATTTAGCCAACTGTTAACTGGCCAGTACATCAAAGGTTTATTGTTTGTAACTCTTGAATTTATTATGAATGTAAACAGTCGTTTTAACAGCGGAATTATGTACAGTTTTTTAGGTGAAATTGAAAAGGCAGAGGCTGTAATTAATTACCAATGGCTCTTGTTTTACCCGTGTGTTTATATGTTTTCAATGTGGGATGGATATCGTACAGCGATGCCTGAGGGAGAAAAGTATTCTTATTTGCCATTTGTATTCTCTGCATATATGGTTACTGTGGGTCTAATGATTTCACCAAAGGTCACTATATTTAATGTCCATCCAGGTCCTGTCTTTTTACCAATGTCATTTGTAATACCAGGATTGCTCATAGGTTTTTTTATTAGATGGTTGTTAATTTCTCGAGATAAAAAGGCTGTTGGCTCAAAATAGCTTCAAATCTGACAAGGATTTGAAGCTATTTTAATGCAAATTTTTAAAATGCCCCCATAAAAGGAGGCTTATTAGACGTAAATATTTAGAGTGAAAGAGGCTTTATCATCAACAACTTTTTAAGGGAAAATTTTCAATATTTGGAGTCTATTTTTTACTCTATGCATTTATCACCACAAAATCCAAATTCCTATTCATATGGTATAATTGGGTTTATTGAGAGGTGAGACAATGCTAGGTTTATTGTTTTTAACCAGGAATAAAAAACGTACATTAGAAGAGTCGGTTCAATTAATTCAACAAGGCGACACCTCTCTTCTAAATGAAATAATAGACGCTTATAAACCATTTATAGCAAAAAACGTATCTTCTGTTTGTAAACGATATATATATGAAACCGATGATGAATTTAGTATTGGTCTTATTGCATTTAATGAAGCGATTGAAAAGTATTCACCTGAGAAGGGCAGTTCGCTGCTTAGTTTTGCTGAGGTCATTATTAAAAGAAGAGTTATTGATTATATTCGGAAACAAACTAAAAATCAACACGTTAGTATCGACTTAACCTATTCATCACTTGAGGAAGAGTCAGCAGGAATGGTGATTGTAAACGAACTTTCCCTTGAAGAATATAGAAAAAAGTCAGACGAGGAAATTAGAAAAGAAGAAATTATTCACTTTCAAGCTTTGTTAACATCATATGACTTAAGCTTTAGCGATTTAGTTGAGAATTCACCTAAGCATGCAGATGCTAGAGAAAATGCCATTTTGGTAGCTAGACAATTAGTTGAAAATAAGGAACTAAAAAGCTTCTTAATTGAAAAAAAGAGGCTTCCGATAAAGCAGCTGGAAAAAATGGTTAATGTCAGCAGAAAGACAATCGAGCGGAACAGAAAATATATTATTGCAATTGCACTTATATTATCTAGTGATTATGTATATTTAAATGATTATCTAAAGGGGGTGCTAGAGACATGAGAAAGGGAATTGTAATGGAAATTGATGATCCCTATTTGACATTACTAACTCCAGATGGTGAGTTCTTACGTGCCCATAAAAGTGATAGACTTTATTCTGTAGGTGAAGAAATAGATTTTTTTCCAGTAACTGATAATATTGTTAGTAAAAAGTCTAAATCAATTAGAACCTTTTTCACCTTAAGAACTGCTTTAATGTCGGCGGCTGTGCTTATTATTTGTTTGGGTTCCATTATTCCAGTGTATCAAAGCAACAAGGCTTATGCATATATGTCGATTGACGCCAGCACGAGTATTGAGATGGGACTTAATAAACAAATGGAAGTTGTCCACTTAAAGGGATTTGATAAAGAAGCAGATGAAATCATATCTCAGCTGGGTGAGTGGGAAAAAAAGGATGTTTCAGTGCTAACCGCTATTATTGTTGCAGAATTAAAAGATGAGGGGCAAATATCCCAATCTGAGCCTGTTGTTATTTCGACTGTAAAAACGAAACAGTTAAATGATAATGTGGAAACGAAACTAGAGAAAAATGTCGTGGAAATCCAACAAACTATAGACCAACAACTTGTAGAAGTAAAAGTGTATACAATTACGGAAGAAGAGATTGAAAAAGCACGGGACTCAGGTGTGCCAGTTGGAATATACCAAAGAAGTAAAAATAAATCGGCTAAAAACAAACAACCTAGAGAAAAAAATAATAATATGGCTCCCATTGAATCATCAGCAAAGTCAACATTGCCTCCAGGTCAGCAAAAGAAACAAAAAAATAACAGTAATCTTCCTGATAACAGACAAAGTGAATACCTAAATGAAAAGAAGAATGATGAAAATAAGAAACCTGTTGTGATAAATCAAGAAAACGGGAACCAAGTTTCACCAGGAGTTAACATTGGAAAAAACAATGGAAACGAAAAACGAAATAATAGTCAAGTGAAACAGAGAGAGAACAATAAGGTAAAGAACCAAGAAAAACAGAATAGTTTAAACCAAAGTAATAATCGAGAAAAACAAAATATTAATAATAATAAACAAGAAAAACAGAAAACAAATAATCATAATAATGTAAGAAAACATGAGAATAAAGGAAAAAAATAAGTCCGGCAATAATGCCGGACTTTTTCCATGTGTATTTAGTTGTATTATTGTTGTTGTTGACCTGCCATTTGAGCTTGAGCTTGTTTTACTAGTCTTTTGGTAATTTCGCCGCCAACAGAACCATTTGCGCGTGAAACTGTATCTGAACCTAAATTAACGCCAAACTCTTGTGCAATTTCATATTTAACTTGATCAAGGTATTGCTCGATTCCTGGAACTAATAATTTATTGCTGCTGTTAGCCATTATTTTCAACTCCTTAGTATCTATACAGAGAGTAATTTCTTTTCTCTGTAATGGTATTATGATTCAATTTTGTTTTTTCATAAGTGGTAATGTTTTGCGGATTTGGATACTTATATAATTTAATCAGTTCCCTTGCTTACGTCTTTGTCTGGGTGCATGAAGGGATATGCTTGCGGTTTCTTTTTACTTTCGAGCAGTTCTCGGTTTTCTGCTGTATTCCAGCCAATATCATTTGTTGGGTGAACCCATTCGTCCCCGGCCATAATTTCGGGATCGGTATTTTCAGTCCAATTTTCTAAAGGCGAGTTTGGTGAAGAATATAAGCTGTCTCCAATCACAACGCCATGTTCATTTATGAATGGAGGCTGCATTTTTATACCTGTTCCTTCGAAACTTGGTGCATTCATTTGATGTGGGATTGTTTCATTCATCGTTGGATTATCAGGTTTTTGCTTTTTCTTATTGGTCATCATGCTCACTCCTATTTTTCTTTATTTTTCGCTTGAAAGTCAATTTTATTTAAGAAAAATAAGGAAGTGATTGAATTCCTGCTTCCTGTGAAAACTAATATTGTAACACACGATAGGAGGTCAAAAAATATGGCAAAACGAAAAGCTGAATATGATGCAGTAAATAAGTATTCGAAGACACCTCACAAAAATGTACAGGAAAGTGAATTCTCAGCTGAATTTACTGATGATGATAACGCAATTAGGTTTGCAAATCGTAATTCAAAGCTTGGGAAAAAAGGAAGAAGTTAAATGAAAGAGAAGAAAAGCGTCCAGAACACTCGTGAGGAATTTAGTATTGAATTTGGCGATGTAAACGGCACTAAGCTATATGAAGTACTTCAGGCCAACAAGAATAATAATAAGTCTACTAAAAAGAAATAAGCCGGCTAAATCAGCCGGCTGTTTTTATAGTTTATACGAAAACATGAGTGTGCCTTTGTTTGAAGGATCAAAATAGGCAATTAAAGTCGAAGGATGCTTAATAATAGTTCCTGTAGATAGGTATTCAGAAAGATCAAAGGAAAGCTCTTCAATCATTGTGTGCTTATATAAATCTTTCTCATCAAGGTCTAATTCCAAATAGTTTTGTCCTAAGAGAGATGGGTTTTCAACTATTTGCTTATAAATCTCAGTTCGATTCTGTTTAGAAAAGCTTTGTTCCCACCACGGCTTCCGGGGCTTGTACTTATGATTAATTAAATAATCATATTTCATCAAACCTGCGATGATTTCTATATCGTTAACAGACCGATTTTCTAAAAAGGAGAACAATCTTCGGAATAAATCTTCTAACTGATGACCAATTCTAGACCACCCCTGTTCATCCCAATAGGTACCAAACTCCTGGAAAAAGTCAAAAGGTGACGGGAAAACATTCGTTACTAAGTACTCGATTGTGTGGTTCATCCGATGGTCATTCCAATATTTTTCCAGCACATCCTCGACCTGCTTGATTCGAAGAATATCATCAAAAGGCAGGACATTATTCCCCAAAATCTCATATGGAGAATGATCCATATAAACATACTCATGATCTGCAGCGCGAAGTCTAAGTCCTGTTCCCCGGAGCATTTTTAAAAACCCTAACTGCAGTTCTTCTGGTCGAAGCTCGAAGACATCATTAAATGTTTTCCTAAAGGAGGCGTAATCTTCCTCTGGCAGCCCGGCAATTAAATCAAGATGCTGATCTATTTTACCGCCATCCTTTACCATCGTGACCGTTCTAGTTAATTTTTCAAAATTTTGTTTCCGCATGACAAGTTCGTTTGTATAATCATTGGTTGATTGTACACCGATTTCGAAACGGAAGAGGCCATTAGGGGCTTCATTATTTAGAAATTCGATAACCTCAGGTCTCATGATGTCAGCAGTAATTTCAAATTGAAAAACAGTCCCCGGCATATGTTCGTCTATTAAGAATCTGAACATTTCCATCGCATAGCTTCTGCTTATGTTGAAGGTGCGATCAACAAACTTAATTGTCTTTGCTCCATTGGCCATTAAATAACGTATATCATCCTTAATTTTCTCTCTATCAAAATAACGTACACCAACTTCAATAGAAGAAAGACAAAATTGACAGCTAAATGGACAGCCTCTGCTTGTCTCAATATAAGTGACGCGTTTTCCTAAATAAGCTTTATCTTCAGGGAATCGATAGGGAGATGGAAGTTCCTTTAGATCAAGTTTATTTAGTTGAGGTGTGACTTTTACCTGTCCATTTTCGCGGTATGCTATTCCGTGGACATTTTTAAAGTTTCCCTCACCGTTCATTTCAGAAAGTAACTCCTTAAATGTTTGTTCTCCCTCACCCATAACAATGAAGTCTACACTTGGAATTTTTTTCATCCATTCAACAGTATCGTAGGATACTTCAGGACCACCGAAAACAATCTGAATGGAAGAGTCAACTTTTTTAATCATATTAACAACTTTAATGGTCTCTTCAATATTCCAGATATAACAACTAAATCCAATAATTGCAGGTTTTTGCTGATATAGGTCAGAAACGATGTTCATCACTGGATCCTTAATTGTGTATTCCTTTAGTTGGATATCAAATTCGGGAGCTGCAAAAGCTTTTAAGTAACGAATAGCCAAATTCGTATGGATATATTTAGCATTTAAGGTACTGCAAATAACGTTCATAGTAAAACTCCTTCGACAAAATACAAACAATAGTATATTATATCTCATTTTTGAAAAAAACCATAATCGAACGAGCGTGGATGGCTGTTATACCACAGTTTATTCTCTGTTATATAGTTATTTTTTGGATGAAATCCATATAAATTAACGTTTTGTTTATGTGTTTGAAAGGTGTTATAGAAAATTATTAATGATGTTTGATTTTTGTCACAGCATGAAAAAAATATATGTCCTACAATGAGTGAGGGGAATTAATATTATATGTATTTTTAGTTTTTTGAACAGGAAGGGGAGGGCCATTATGTCTATATTACCGAAGAAAAATGAGCTGGGGTTCTTTGAGATTCGCCTTGAATCCATTGGCGGTCTTGGAGCAAACCTAGCAGGAAAAATGCTGGCTGAAGCAGGAGTGCTTGGTCTTGGTCTGAATGGATCTAACTTTTCATCATACGGTTCTGAAAAAAAGGGTTCACCGGTTAAAAGTTTTATCCGTTATTGTGAACATGATGTTGAAATAAGAGATCACAGCCCAATCGAGCAGCCGCATATTGTTGCTGTTTTTCATGAAGCACTCTATAGAACAGTTGATGTTGTCAGCGGATTGAATGCAGATGGAATCGCACTTGTAAATACGTCACGGGAGTTTGATGAGGTTAAAAAAGACTTAAAGCTTGAGTATGGAACACTTGCCCTTGTCGATGCTTTAGCAATTGCGGTTGAAGAAAAAACAAAGGTAAACACTGCAATGCTTGGAGCCTTATATCGTATTTGTGATTTCTTAGATCCAGATTCCATGCGTAAGGTTATCCGCAAAACGTTTGAAAAGAAGTACCCTCATCTAGTTGAACCAAATATCCGTACATTTGACCGCGGCTATAATGAGGTTCAATTTAAAACCTATGATGTTCCAGAAGGTGCAGAAGGTAAAAGTTTTTCTCGTCCACTGCCGCAATTAGGTTACATGACTCAGGAAATCGGAGGAGTTATGACTGCTCAGGGCAATAGTATATTGAAAGATTTAAGCGGTTCACGGCAAGGATTTCTTCCACAGTTTGAACAGGATAAATGTATCCATTGTGCTGCGTGTGATAATGTATGTCCCGATTATTGCTTCGTCTGGGGAGCTGGCGAGGATAAGAAGGGCCGAAAGCAAATGTTCCTTAAAGGGATTGATTATCAATATTGTAAGGGCTGTTTGAAATGCGTAGAAGCCTGTCCAACTGATGCACTAGGCGATCTTCGTGAAATGATTGGATATGCAGATGCTAACACAGTGAAACAGAACTTTCCGTATCTAGCAGGGGGGATTTCATAATGGCAATGTTAGAAGATAAAATTACCAGTTCGTCGATCGCTGAGCAGCTTTCCACCTTTGAATCTGGAAATGAAATGGCTGCTATGGCAGCTGCACAAATTAATTATCATATTATGGGGTATTTTCCAATTACACCTTCTACTGAGGTAGCGCAATTTCTGGATCAGATGAAAGCGCGCGGTGAGCATGATATTAAGCTGATTCCTGCTGATGGTGAACATGGCTCAGCGGGTATTTGCTACGGTGCCTCAGCTACCGGAGCAAGAGTATTCAATGCAACAAGTGCAAATGGTCTTCTTTATATGATAGAACAGCTGCCAGTTCAGTCTGGAACCCGTTTTCCAATGGTTATGAATCTTGTAACTCGTGCTGTCAGTGGACCTCTTGATATTAGAGGAGATCATTCTGATCTATACTTTGCCTTAAATACTGGCTGGGTTATCTTAACAGCTAGTACACCGCAGGCGGTTTATGATATGAATATTATGGCTTTGAAAATTGCAGAACATTCTAAGGTGCGTCTGCCGGTTATCGTTGCTTATGATGGATTCTTTACATCCCATCAAAAGCGCCGGGTGGAATATTTTAAAGAAAGAAAGGTCGTTCAGCAATTTGTTGGTGAATGTCCAACAGATTATCATTTTGCAAGAGATCCAAAGAAACCAGTAACAATTGGTGCTCATATGAATGGTGATGACCTTATCAACAACAATTTTCAGCAATCCGAAGCCATTTATGCAGCTGGAGAGGTGTATAAAGAGGTTGCAGCTGAATACGCTCGTTTATCAGGCCGTGAATACTCAGTGCTTGATTTATATAAAATGGAAGATGCGGATGTTGCATTATTCCTCTTAAATTCTGCTGGTGAATCAGCGAAAGATGTAGTTGATGAATTACGTGCTAAAGGAATTAAGGCGGGGGTAATCAGCCCAAATGTTATCCGTCCATTCCCGGCGAAGGAAATTCGTGAGGCTCTTAAAAATGTAAAAGCATTACTAGTGGGTGAACGTGCAGATTCATATGGCGCAAATGGACCAAATTTAACACATGAGGTGAAATCTGCCCTCCAAGAAGACCGTGAAAATAAAACAATCGTACTAAGTCGAGTTTTCGGCCTGGGCGGTAAAGATTTCTACGCATCTGATGCACATAAATTCTTTGATATGACCGTCGATGCAATGGAAAAAGGATATGCTGAAAAGCCATTTGATTATTATGGACATGTTCCTGGTAATCCAGATCAAATTCTTAAGCCAGTAATTACACCTCAGCACGGTGAAGTATACAGATCTGGTTTAATTGATGTGAAATTGGATGAAGAAACAAACAAACTTAAGGTGAAAATTCCACCGCTTCGTGCATTGACGGGCAAACCTAAGCGAATTGCTTCCGGACACGGTGCCTGTCCTGGGTGTGGAATATTTGGGGGATTGGAATTATTCTTTAAAGGAATTGAAGGTGATATCGTCACATTATTCCAAACAGGTTGTGCTTATGTGACAACAACCTCATATCCCCACAGTTCTCATAAACAAACCATGATGCATAACTTATTCCAAAATGGTCCTGCAACGTTATCAGGAACACTTGAAGCGTTTATGGAATTAAAACGCCGTGGAGAAATTGAAGTTTCTGACGATGCCACGTTTGTTATGATAACCGGTGATGGCGGGATGGATATTGGAATGGGATCTGCCATAGGAACTGCGCTTCGGGGACATAAGTTGATTATGCTGGAGTATGATAATGAAGGCTATATGAATACTGGCTCACAAATGTCTTATTCTACTCCATTAGGTCATATGACAAGCACATCAGGTGTAGGAAAAGTACAAAAAGGAAAAGGGTTCCATCACAAGGATACAGCGCAAATTATGGCTGCAACAAATATCCCTTACGTATTTACAGGGGCAGAAAGCTTTCCTCAGGACTTAGTTAAAAAAGGTGCGAAAGCACAGTGGTATGCACAAAATGTTGGTACTGTTTATGGCAAAATTCTGATTACCTGCCCGCTTAACTGGAAGTCAGAGGATCGTTATGGAACCACAATTTTGGAGCAAGCAGTAAATTCCTGCTTCTTCCCGCTGTATGAAGTAGAACAAGGGGTTACAACTATAACCCATGATCCAGAGGCGAAAAATAAACGAGTTCCAATATCCGAATGGTTAAAATATATGGGTAAAACAAAACATCTTCTAAAAGAAGAAAACAAATCTATCTTAGAAGAATTTGAGGAAGAAGTCGAAAAGAGATGGCAGCGTCTTAAAGCAAAGCACGAAAATCCATTCCTATAAGGCAAGGTCGTAAAAGGTAAAGCGGGAAATTTTGCGCTTTACCTTTTTAATTTTCCCAATCAAATTTACAAACAATATACTTATTTTTTTGTCAAGTAAAAAGGATTTTATATTATAATGTAGAATATAGAGATATTGAATTACCTTATTTTAGGTTTCATGAGGCAGGTGCAGTAAGTGGGAAAAACAGCGAATCAGAACGAGGCTTCGCCAAGTGAACAAAAATTCCGAAGAATATTTGAAGATTCGATGGACGGATTAATTTTATGGAATGAAAATTATCAGATTGTGGATATAAATTGCGCTGCGGTGAGAATTTTTGATCTTCCAATAGAAAGACTGTTAGGCAAATCCATCCTAGACATATTTAGTAAGATAGAAGATAAAAAACAGGAAATTATTAATCATATAGAACAAGTAAACAATAAAGGTAAAAAACATTCATCAATGGTCATTAAATGGTATGACGGAAGTGTTAAACATTTTGATTATTCTACAAAGCACGGAATAATTGATGGTATGAATCTTACTGTTATTATTGATGTAACTGAAAAAGCTGAGATGCAGGAACAGTTAAGAAAGTCGGATCGGTTAAATATTGTTGGAGAACTTGCAGCAGGAATTGCACATGAAATAAGAAACCCTATGACTGCTTTAAAGGGATTTATTCAATTACTTGAGCCTAGTATTAAAGCACAGCATTCTTTGTATTACGATGTAATAACTTCTGAGTTAGCAAGAATTGACTCTATTATTAATGAGTTTCTAATTCTGGCAAAACCTCAAGAGATTAGATTTCTTGAGAAAGATGTATGTCAAATTATGAGGGAAACTGTCGAGCTGTTAAGTGCCCAAGCGGTGCTTTTCAATGTACAGTTCGAAACACATTATGAAAACAATTTGCCGCTAGTATACTGTGAACCTAACCAATTAAAAAAGGTTTTTATTAACCTAATTAAAAACGCTATTGAAGTGATGTCAGATGGAGGGAAAATTACAGTTTCGATAAAATCAGTTGACGATCAATATTTACAGATATCAATTCAGGATGAAGGGATTGGTATTCCAAAGGATAAAATTAGAAAACTCGGAGAACCCTTTTATACCACAAAAGAAAAAGGGACTGGGTTAGGCTTGATGGTCAGTTACCGGATTATCGAGGAACACAATGGGCATATTCAAATCGAGAGTGAAGAGGGAATAGGTACCACTTTCCAACTCATTTTACCAATTAGAACTATTGATAATTAAAAAACCACTCCCAAAAACTGGAAGTGGTTTTTTGTTAATATAAATCCGGCCTTCTATCTTTAAAGATAGGTATTTGCTTACGAATATCTTTGACAAGTTCTAACTCAATTTCTGCAGACAATATTTCCTCATTCGCACCAGCTTCAGCAATTACTTCTCCCCATGGATTTATAATCATAGAGTGTCCAGCAAATTCATTATTGGGATCAGAACCTGAGCGGTTACAAGCAATGACAAAACATTGGTTTTCTATTGCTCTAGCAATCAGCAGTGCTCTCCAGTGTGTTAAACGAGCTGCCGGCCACTCCGCAACTACGAATAATGCTTCTGCACCCTTTGCAGTATGTGTACGGATCCATTCCGGAAAACGGATATCATAGCAGATTACACCACTGAAGGTAAGACCCTCCAATTCAAATAATCCTTCCTGATCTCCAGCCTCGAGATAAAGATGCTCATCCATCAATTTGAATAGATGTAATTTACTGTATGAATGTACCAGTTCTCCCTTTTTATTGATAATAAGAAGGGTATTCTTTACTCCTGATTCCCCCTGATTCGCAACAGATCCTCCCACAAAGTGAACTTGATATTTTATCGCGGCATTTCTTAAAAAACGAATAGTATTACCTGCATCCTTGTCAGCAATTTGCTCAAGACGTGTTAAATCGTATCCTGTCGTCCACAACTCAGGAAGGACAATAATATCAGGTTTCTCCGTCATAGCTTCATCAATTAGTTTTTCTGCATTTTGATAGTTTTTATTTGGACTCCCAAAAGCGATATCCATTTGCAAACAAGTTATTTTAAATTTCACTTCTATTCACCTCGTTCGAAATTTTAGAATTTTTACTTTACAAGCTGTATTAAAAGTTATATCATTTGTGACTAGAATTCAACAATAAACTGAAATAAATTAAGCAGGTGAAAAGATGAAACACTTTCCAACATCAAATATATTAAATAATCTCCCAAACCAGTTTTTTGCTTCATTAGTAAAAAAAGTAGGGAAATACGTTGAAGCAGGCTGCGATGTAATAAATTTAGGACAAGGGAATCCCGATCAAGCAACACCGCAGCATATTGTGAAAAAGATGCAGGAAGCATCCGCTAATCCTGTAAACCATAAGTATTCACCATTTCAGGGTTATCGATATTTAAAGGTGGCAGCAGCAGACTTTTATCAAAAAGAATACGGTGTGACCGTTGATCCTGATAAAGAAGTGGCAATTCTGTTTGGTGGTAAGGCTGGATTGGTAGAAATCCCACAATGCTTATTAAACCCAGGGGACACAATGCTTGTGCCAGATCCAGGGTATCCAGATTATTTATCAGGCGTAGCTTTATCAAAGGCAGAAATGGTAACCATGCCATTACGTGAAAAAAACAACTTTTTACCAGACTTTAACGAATTAGATGCCAGTGCAATTGAAAGAGCAAAATTAATGTTCCTTAATTACCCGAATAACCCCACAGGGGCTTGTGCGACAAAGGAATTCTTTGAAGAAACTGTCCATCTCGCCAAGCAGCATGAAATTTGT
Organism: Neobacillus niacini; assembly: GCF_019749295.1. Taxonomy (GTDB): domain Bacteria; phylum Bacillota; class Bacilli; order Bacillales; family Cytobacillaceae; genus Neobacillus; species Neobacillus niacini_D. The sequence continues at coordinate 511,396 of NZ_JACWFG010000001.1, read as the reverse complement.
GTGGTTCATGATTTTGCTTATGGTGCAATAGGATTCGATGGAGAGAAGCCGTTAAGCTTTTTGCAGACTGATGGGGCAAAAGATGTTGGAATAGAAATATATACTTTATCAAAAACGTATAATATGGCTGGCTGGCGTGTAGCCTTTGCGGTTGGTAATAGCAGTGTTATTTCAGCAATTGAGCTTTTACAAGACCATTTATATTGCAGTATATTTGGCGGCATTCAGGAAGCCGCAGCAGAAGCATTAACTGGCCCTCAGGATTGTGTGCAGGAATTAAATAATCTTTATGAGCGCAGAAGAAATGTTTTGATTGACGGACTTAAGTCCCTAGGGTGGAATGTTACGGCTCCAAAAGGATCATTTTTTGCCTGGCTAAAAGTACCTGAAGGGATAACATCTACAGAGTTTGCTGATATTTTACTTGAACAAGCGCATATTGCTGTTGCACCTGGAGTCGCATTTGGTGAACTGGGAGAAGGATTTGTACGGGTTGGTCTGCTTACAAGTGAGGAACGCTTAGAAGAGGCTGTTAAAAGAATTAGTAAGTTGCAAATTTTTAAAAAATAGATTGACAAAAAATATTATTCTTGGGATAATGCAAAATATAGTTTATCAACGTGATAAAAGTAAATAATACGATCGTTTTCTTATCAAGAGCTGGTGGAGGGAAAAGCCCTATGAAGCCCGGCAACCGACTTAACAATTATGTTAGGCACGGTGCTAAATCTTGCAGCAAAATGCTGAAAGATGAGAAGATGTTAGTTTGTGACGCTAACCTCTTCTTTTTGAAGAGGTTTTTATGTTTTTGGGGAAAGGAAGATTAAATTGTCTGAATTAATAGCAAAATACCTCGTTCATGATGAACCAAATATTGAAAAAAAAGCGGAGGAAATCGCCTTAGGGTTAACCGTCGGTTCATGGACAAATCTCCCTGAACTTGAGCAAAGTCAATTACGTAAGCACAAAGGAAGGGTAGTTTCCACTGAGAGAATAAATTCTGAACAGGCGGAATCACTTATCACTATTGCCTATCCAACTATCAATTTTTCTAATGATATACCCGCAATCCTGACAACTGTTTTTGGAAAACTTTCACTAGACGGAAAAATAAAATTAATTGATTTGCAGTTTGAAGATGAATTAAAAAACAATTTCCCAGGCCCCCGATTTGGAATTGAGGGATTAAGGGAAAAGCTTGGAGTTTTTAACCGTCCATTATTAATGAGCATCTTTAAAGGAGTTCTTGGAAAGGATATAGATTTCCTGACAGAGCAGCTAAAGCAGCAGGCGCTTGGCGGAGTTGATTTTGTTAAGGACGATGAAATTCTATTTGAAAATGTCCTGACTCCCTTTGAAAAAAGGATAGCCGAAGGTAAAAAAGTCCTGCAGGAAGTATATGATCAAACAGGACATCGTACATTGTATGCGGTAAACCTAACAGGCCGGACATCACAATTGAGAGAAAAAGCAAGGAAAGCGAAGGAGCTAGGTGCTGACCTGTTACTATTTAATGTGTTTGCTTATGGTTTGGATGTGTTACAGGAGCTTCGGGAAGATGACCAAATTGCCCTGCCATTAATGGCTCATCCTGCTGTAAGCGGTGCTTTAACATCATCATTACATTATGGACTTTCTCATTCGTTATTACTTGGAAAGCTGCTCCGGCTGACAGGTGCGGATTTGTCATTATTTCCATCACCATATGGAACAGTAGCTTTGGAGAAATCTTCTGCTATTTCTATAGCAGAAGAATTAACAAAGAAAGACAGTATTAAAATGTCGTTTCCTGTTCCATCTGCAGGAATACATCCTGGGTTGGTACCACTCTTGATTCGCGATTTTGGAGTGGATTCTGTCATCAATGCCGGAGGCGGTGTACATGGTCATCCTGATGGTGCTCGCGGCGGCGGACTTGCATTCCGACAAGCTATTGAAGTGAATCTTCAAGGAAAGACCCTGGCAGAGGGTGCAGAACAATATCCGGAGCTGAAAAGTGCATTACAGTTATGGGGAAATGCAGAGGTGTCAGCTTAAATGAAGCCTGCCATTTACTGTGATTTTGATGGGACGATTACTGAGAGTGATAACATAATTGCAATCATGAAGAAATTTGCTCCTCCCAATTGGGAAGAAATTAAAGACAAAATATTATCTCAGGAAATTTCAATAAGTGAGGGCGTTGGTAAATTATTCTCGCAATTACCAAGTGGAAAAAAAGAAGAAATTACAAAGTTTGCAATTGAAAACGCCAAGATTCGTGAAGGATTTTCTGAGTTTGTAGAATTTGCTAGAACAGAGGATATTCCGCTCTATATTGTCAGCGGCGGAATTGATTTCTTTGTATATCCGATTCTTGAGAAATTTGGCCCATTCGAAGGGATTTATTGTAACCAGAGTGACTTTTCAGGAGAAAATATAAAAATTCTTTGGCCATACACTTGTGATTCTTTATGTCAAAACGAATGCGGCTGTTGTAAACCAAGTATTATTCGGAATATCAATCGAGATGAGGATGGTTTTACAATCGTAATCGGCGATTCAGTCACCGATCTAGAGGCCGCTAAACAAGCAGATTTTGTGTTAGCAAGAGACCTCCTAGAGGTAAAGTGTTCTGAGTGGGATTTAAATTATAAAGGATTTACTACCTTTTATGATTGTATAGAAGCAATAAAAAACCAGATAGAGGTGAAGAGGACATTATGATAAAGGAAAAATGGCTTGAGTTAGCGGACATAAAGGATGAATTGGCTGAGCGGGATTGGTTTATGGGAACAAGCGGCAACCTTGCCATTAAGGTTAGTGATAAACCTCTTCAATTTCTGGTGACGGCGAGTGGTAAAGATAAGCGTAAACGAACAGAAGAGGACTTTCTATTAGTCGATGAATTTGGTAAAGCAGTGGAAGAAAATCACTTGAGACCTTCAGCGGAAACGCTGCTTCATGTTGAAATATATCGAAAAACAAATGCAGGCTGCAGCCTTCACGTTCACACAATTGATAACAATGTGATATCGGAGTTATATGGGGATCAAGGCGTGGTAACGTTTAAAGGCCAAGAGCTAATTAAGGCCTTTAATAAGTGGGAAGAGGACGCCGTTCTGACAATCCCTATTATTAAAAACCATGCTCATATTCCAACGCTTGCATGTGAATTTTCAGAGCATGTTAAAGAAGATTCTGGTGCAGTATTAATCCGTAATCACGGTATAACAGTATGGGGAGAAAATGCGTTCGAGGCAAAAAAGATACTTGAAGCATCTGAATTTTTATTTAAATACCAATTACGCCTTCTAGCGCATAAGTCATCACAATTAACTAAAGCAGTATAAATATATATTTAGGAGAGGAAGATTTATTATGGCATATATTACATTCCAAAGTAGAGAAGACCAAATTCATAATCAAGAAGAAGTAGCAGCCTTTCTAGCATCACAAGAGGTTATTTATGAAAATTGGGATATTTCTAAACTTCCAGGTGAACTAGTGGAGAAGTACCTTTTGAGTGATGAAGAGAAAGAAGAAATCCTGAATGTATTTGCAGCGGAAATTTCAGATATTTCGGCCCGCCGAGAATACAAAGCTCAAGATGTCATCTCATTGTCTGATAATACTCCAAATCTAGATACTTTGCTGACGAACTTCAAAAACGAACATCACCATACGGACGATGAAGTTCGTTTTATCGTGAGTGGTCATGGTGTCTTTGTTATTCAAAGTAAGGATGGCGAATTTTTCGAGGTTCACCTTAGCCCAGGAGACTTAATTTCAGTGCCTGAAAATATAAGACATTATTTTACATTAGAAGACGATCGTAAAGTAGTTGCAGTTCGTATTTTCGTTACCACAGAAGGCTGGGTGCCAATTTACGAAAAAGCAGAAATTCATCAATAATTAAACAAAAACTGGCTGGAGATCCATTAACAGCCGGTTTTTTTTGTTTATTTTTTTAATCAACATTTACTTATTTAGTAAATATATTTACTAAAAAGTTACCGAAAACTAGTGAAAAATGTCGTAAAATCGAAAAAACAAGCATAAATTTTGTCGAAATATGGAGTATAATGCTTGTTTTGTCTACTTTTGCGAAAGTATTTACTTTTGTCTTAAATCTTGTCATAATTCATCAAGTAATCAAATTTTTTAGCAGTTTAGTGCAAAAGAGTAAGGAGTAGGTGGAGAAAATTGTATATGGAGAGTAATAACCCTTCTGAGATGCTTAATGCCATAAAAGTAAAACGTGCCATGATGATAAATTGTGCGAACAAACAAGGTTTTACCAGTGAAGAAACGATAAAATATAGCCAGGAGCTTGATATTTTAATAAATGAGTATCAAAAAGCATCCCAGCAATTTTCACGGCCAATTGAAGAAGTGAAGTTTGCGTTTAATCACATGACTATGATCTGGCCGAAGGTATGTGTTTAAGAAATTCATACATGTCTTAGAAAATATCAATGATAAGTACCATCACTAAGAGACCGGTAATAAAAGCATAGGTAGAGACTCTCTCATTGCCATCACCATGGCTTTCTGGGATTAACTCTTTATAGATAATAAACAACATCGCACCGGCTGCAAAAGAAAGACCATACGGGACAAGTACTTGAACAAAGGATGTTAGATAAAAGCCCATGAAAGATGTTACAATCTCAATTGCACCCGTTAAGGTAGCCAGGAAGAAGGCCTTGAATTTGCTGATTTTTTGATTGACTAAAAATAGGGCAACAAGAAGGCCTTCTGGCGCATTCTGAAAACCAATAGCCAATGCAATTAAATTCCCCGTATCTTCTGTTTGTGAAGCATAGCTGACTCCAACCGACAAACCTTCTGGAATATTATGCAGTGTAATTGCTGCAATGATTAACAATGCCTTTTCATCAAATTGAATACCATGTCTGTTATGTTCAAGGTCAATATGTGGAATTCTCTTTTCAAGAGTTGTTAATGCCATAACCCCAAAGAAAACCCCAATTGCAAGTGGAACAAAACCACCTAGTTTTAACGCCTCTGGAATAAGTCCAATGGTTGAAGCAGCCATCATGATTCCAGCACTAAATGCTAATAAGATGTCCATCCAACGGTGTGTAAACGATTGATTAATAAAAAGAATGATAAGAGCTCCTGCACCAGTTGATAAAGCAGAAAGAACACTTCCCACAAATACTTCGAGCATGTCAGCCTCAACCCTTTCACCTTTTAAAATTGACTTTAAAATTATCAACAATATTAGACAGAAACTGTGATGTTTGTCATTGTTATAATCTGAATATTTCTTATAGTTAAATTAGTACTGCTTTATTAAAAAACTCAACCGCAGCATGAAATATTTCCATTCATATTTACTCCTAGAATTTACCTCCATCATTAAATTTATCAATTTTGAAAAAAAGAAATCTATCAATGTTTGGTACTATGCTTGTGTTGCGATTCATATATCGTAATATGGCATTTTTTATAACCAAGGAAGGCAAGCGCTTTCAAAACAATCATAGCCAATATGGGGGAGGGAAATTCCTGCATGCACATTGTCGTATGTGTCAAACAAGTACCAGATACAAAGATCATTAAGATTAATCCGAAAACGAACACGCTTGATCGGCGCAGCGCACCAGCCATTTTAAATCCTTACGATGCTCATGCTGTGCAAGCTGCAGTAAGTATTAGAGAAAAGACAGGCGGTACAATCTCCGTTTTATCAATGGGGCCGCCGCAAGCAACAGCAGTAATCAAAAAAAGCATTGAAATTGGCGCAGATAGAGGGTTCCTAATTTCGGACCGTGCCTTTGCAGGAGCCGATACACTAGCAACCAGCTATGCCTTATCCAAAGCATTAGAAAAAATTAATAAAGAAATGCCTGTTGATATGATCATTTGCGGCAAACATGCTATTGATGGTGACACAGGGCAGGTAGGACCAGGTATTGCAAGGAGGATGGATATTCCTCCTGTGACAAATGTTATTGAAGTATCCGAGGTTAACTTAGAAGAAAAAACGGTATTAATCAAAAGAAAGTTATCAAATGGCTATGAATTAATCCAAGCGGAATTACCATGCCTGTTAACGGTTGAAAAGGAAATAAATCAAATTGAGTACTCACCAATGCCAAATATGATTAAAGCTGCAAGATATGAACCTGTCATATGGGCTGTAAGTGATTTTGAAAATGTTGACCGTTCTCAGCTTGGACTAAAAGGATCACCAACAATAGTTGGAAAAATGTTTACACCTCCACGGCCTGAAGGCGGTAAAAAAATCGAAGGGTCTGTGGATGAACAAGTCAATCAACTCATGGACATTTTGATGGAGAAAAAAGACGTATTAACGTTACAGTCATCTAAATAATAAAGTTCATTCTTGGTGATGTGGGGAGGGGTTTACATGAATTTTGATGAATACCGCGGCGTCTGGATATTCATTGAGCAAAATGATGGGAAGATTGAAGGAGTTTCACTGGAACTCTTAGGTGCTGGACGAAAGCTAGCAGACAAACTACAGGTCCCGCTTGGAGGTTTTTTACTAGGAAGTGGTATTAAACCATTGGCCAAGCAAGTAATAGCCTACGGCGCAGATGAAGTTTATATGGTAGATCATCCAGTCCTAAAGCAATATCGGACAGAATCGTATATGCAGGGGGTAATGCTTCTAGTAGAGAAATATAAACCAGAAATTATCCTTTATGGAGCTACTCCAAATGGGAAAGATTTAGCTAGTGCTGTCGCAACCGATTTAGTAACCGGGTTGACTGCTGATACAACCATGCTTGATGTTGATGTAGACAGCCGTTTGCTTGAGGCAAGCAGGCCAGCGTTTGGCGGTAATATCATGGCAACAATACTCTGTAAAAAGCACAGGCCGCAAATGGCAACCGTTAGACCAAAGGTAATGAAGGCACTTGAACCTGATTCAGGCAAAGTGGGTAAGATTATCGAGGAAAGCATAGACCTCAAAGAAGAGAATATGCGGACAAAAGTACTGCAAATTGTGAATGACGTAACAAAAAAGGCAAATCTGGCAGAGGCACATGTAATAGTTTGTGGAGGAAAAGGGATGGGCGATGTTCAAAACTTCCAGATTCTTTACGAATTGGCAGATACAATTGGTGCCACGGTTGGAGGTACACGCGATGTTGTAGAAGCTGGGTGGCTTCCACATGAGTTGCAAATTGGTCAGACAGGTGAAACTGTAACGCCTAAAATTTACTTCGCGATTGCCTTATCAGGGGCCATTCAGCATGTTGTGGGCATGAAAAACTCTGATTTAATCATCGCCATAAACAAGGACCCAAATGCACCAGTTTTTGATGTAGCAACATACGGAATAGTAGGAGACGCATTGGAGATTGTACCTAAATTAATACAGCAATTTAAACAGCTGCAAAGCGAAAAAGGCGGTGAAGTGAGCTATGCCAGAGAAATTTGATGTGATCGTCGTTGGGGCAGGCCCTGCAGGTACTTCTTGTGCACTTGTATGTGCCCAAAAAGGCTTAAACGTTTTGCTTATTGAAAGAGGAGAGTATCCAGGAAGTAAAAATGTCATGGGCGGCGTTTTATATAGGAAACAAATGGAAGAGCTAATCCCGGAATTTTGGAAAGAGGCACCGCTGGAGAGACCCGTAATTGAACAGCGTTTTTGGATGATGGATAAGGAATCAGTGGTTCAGTTTGGTTACAAAGGTCTCGAATGGGGAGTAGAGCCATATAATAACTTTACGGTATTACGAGCCCAATTTGACCAATGGTTTGCTAAAAAGGCAGTTGAAGCAGGTGCGTTATTAATTAATGAAACAGTTGTAACGGAATGTATTGTTGAAAATGGTAAGGTTATTGGGGTCCGAACTGACCGTCCGAATGGAGAAGTTTATGCCGATGTAGTTGTTTTGGCAGATGGTGTTAACTCGCTGCTGTCTAAACAGTTAGGCTTCCATAAAGAATTCCGTCCTGATGAAGTGGCCTTAACGGTAATGGAGGTTATTAATTTACCAAAAGAAAAAATTAATGACCGTTTCAATCTAGAGGATAACCAAGGATGTACGATTGAGATTTTTGGAGATTCAACTAAAGGGAATCTGGGAACTGCTTTTCTGTACACCAATAAGGATAGCTTGAATATTGGAGTAGGGACTACACTGTCTAGTATGATAAAGGCAAAATTGAAGCCATATGATCTGCTGGATTATTTAAAAACTCACCCTATGGTAAGACCGATGCTGGCTGGAGGAGAGTCAGCTGAGTATTTAGCTCACCTTATCCCAGAGGGAGGATACCGATCTGTACCGAAAGTAGCTGGTAATGGTGTGGTTGTTGTAGGTGATGCAGCACAACTGGTAAACGCCATTCATCGTGAAGGTTCGAACATGGCAATGCACTCTGGTTTACTGGCAGCTGAAACGGTTATAGAGGCAAAATACCGAGGGGACTTCTCAGAGTCTAGTTTAAACCTCTATCGTCAGAAGCTATATGATAGTTTCATAATCAAAGATTTAGAGAAATATAAGGACGCAACACATACATTTGAGAATAATCCACAATATTTTAAAGAATACGTACCAATGATGAACAAAGCAATGAGCAAGTTTTTTACAGTTGACGGAACACCAAAACGTGATAAGCAAAAAGAAATTATGAAGAGTGTAACATCGGAAAGAGGAACCATCAAAGTAATACAAGATATATATCGTGCATGGAAGGCGGTGAAATAATGTCAACTAAGAATATTGAAGAAAAACAGTATCTTCTTCGATTTAAAGCTGATACGAAGTCACATTTAACCGTAATGGACGATGATATTTGTGCAACAAAATGTCCTGATAAAATTTGTACCATTTTCTGTCCAGCTGAGGTGTATAAATGGGAAGGACTGAGGATGCAGGTTGGTTATGAGGGCTGTCATGAATGCGGCAGCTGCAGGATCGGCTGTCCGTACCAAAACATCAAATGGGAGTATCCAAAGGGCGGCCATGGAATTGTATTCAGGCTGGCTTAATAAAAAAAGAGTGTTGTTTGCGATTAGCAGGCAGCACTTTTTTTGAGGAAAATTATTATCACTGTATGTAGGTTTTTTCACATGGCAGGGAAAAAAGAAGGTGAAGCGCAAAAGGGGGATGTTTTTTGAAGATTAACTTATTTTCTCTTGTAGGTTTAAGTTGGAGAGTTGATCTAATTTACTAGATGTTACCAAAGAGCAGGCAAGTTCATTGGCACTATCCATAGATTCCATAATTGGGGAACAATAATATGGTTTCTTCCAATTAAAATCACCGTCTTCTTTTGATGGATAGATACTTACTTTCCAGTTAAAGTATATCTTTGGTTGAGGGAGCTGCTCTCCTTCAACTGCGATGAGCCAATGAGTGGAAGGTGAATCTAAATCATAGGATTCGAATTCCTTTAGTGCCAGCAGGTCATTGAAGCCAATTGGTATCAATGCTTTTTGATAAAAGTCATGATAATTTGGTGTTTTCATAATCTTTGCCCTCCCTTTTATGTTGTAACTATATTATATGATAGATTATTAGTTTTTTTGAGTATAAATGTTAAAATTTTTTGAAAATTTAAGGATGGGCTCTTAAGCCCATCCTTTATTATTTCTCTTTATTCCATTCATGGACCAATTGATCACTCGGAAGAAGGAACGCAAGTAAACCAAGCAAGGGCAGGAAACCAATGGACGAGACCATAACTGTTATGCTTAATAAATCCGCTATGTACCCTAGACCGACTGAACCAATAGCTCCCATACCAAATGCGAGTCCCACCGTTAACCCCGACATGGTCCCGATTTTTCCAGGAACAAGTTCCTGTGCGTAAACCACTGTTACTGAAAAACTTGTCATTAAAATAAAGCCTGTTATAGTCAGAAAGATAAATGCCAACGTTGCTGGTACAAAAGGAATAAGTAATGAAAATGGGACAGTTGCCAACATTGAGATTGAGATAACTTTCTTTTTTCCAAAGCGGTCAGCAAGTGGACCGCCAAAAAAAGTTCCAAAGGCACCTGCAATTAAAAAGGCAAATAGGAAAAGCTGTGATTCCTTAATCGACAAGGAATATTCTTCTATAGCAAAGAAAGCATAAAAATTTGTCATACCAGAAATATACCATGACCTTGCAAATATTAATAAAAGAATTAACAGCAGCGACTGTTTTACCTTTTTGGAAAGACCTGATTTTTTGGTTACTGATGTCTCTTTCCTTTTTATGTTGGGAAGGTCTAGAGCTAATTTTTGTTTATACCAATTAGCGATGTAAATTAATAATAATACAGCTAATGCGGCAACAAGTGAAAACCAGGAAGCCCCCGTCTGTCCAAGCGGGACAAGAATAAGTGCAGTGATTAACGGGGCCAATGCCTGCCCTGTATTACCTCCTACTTGATAAATGGATTGCGCGAGTCCTCTTCGGCTGCCCGCTGCCATATACGCTACCCTAGATCCTTCCGGATGAAAGACTGCAGAGCCAAGTCCAATAAATATGACTGAAATAACAATCAAACTAAAGGAAGGCGCAAATGCTAATCCTAGTACACCGCCTAATGTCAGGGTAAGTCCTATTGGTAACGCGAAGGGCATCGGTTTTTTATCTGTCACGAGTCCAACAACAGGCTGAAGCACGGACGATACCATATTTAACCAAAAGGCAATAATTCCAAGTTGAGTAAATGATAATCCCATAGATTTCTCAAGGATAGGGAACATTGCAGGTACAACAGCTTGTATGGCATCATTAAGCAGATGGCAAAGCCCAATGATGAAAAGGATATTAAACATTGTTTTATCCGCCGCTTTTGGTGTTTTTGCAGACACTGCTGCTGGTTGACCCATTATTCGCACCTCATTTTAGTAAAATATCAAACTTTTAATACTCTTATCTTACATAAATACTATAAAAATGAGAAATGGAATGTTTCAAATTTGGAATATTTAAATATAATTAGAGTGATAGTGACATTGATATGGAAAAGAGGAGCAGGATGGAGAAACCAGTTGAAATCTTATTTACAGAGGATATTCTAAAGAGATTTTTAAACTCTTTCGGTTTACAATCGGAGGTTAAAAAGCTGGGAGATTTTGAGAATTATGTTTTTGAGGTCAGCCATGGTGATACACCTGTAATTTTAAGAATTACGCATAGTTCTCACCGAAGTAAGGATGAAATTTATGCTGAGCTTGATTGGATGAATTACTTAAATAATCAAAGAGTTAATTGCCCAACTGTATTTCAATCAGTAAATAATCAAATAATTGAAGTGCTGCAAGCCGCCGATGGATCATTTTTTTATGGATGTCTTTATTCAAAAGTACCGGGTAATCCAGTGAAAATCAGTTCAGAGGAATTTAATGAACAGTTATTTTATGCGTGGGGTAAAGCGACTGGTCAAATGCATTGTGTAACGAAGAATTACAAACCAAGTAAGGAGGCAAAGCTTCGGCCATCTTGGGAGGATGAAGAATTACTTGATATTGAAACTTATGTTCCTAATGAAGAGAAAATCATTAAGAATTCAAACCTTTTAATTAATGAATTGAAATTACTGCCTAAAAACAAGGATAATTTTGGACTCATCCACAGTGATATTCATTCAGGAAACTTTTTTTATGATGGTGAGTCTATTCATGTATTTGATTTTGATGATTGTAGTTACCATTGGTATGCTTCGGATATAGCGATTCCGCTTTATTATTCAATAATGTATGGATATCATAGTGCAAGTGAGAGAGAAAGAGTACAGTTTGCTCATAAGTTCCTTACTTATTTTGTTGAAGGTTATGAACAGCATACATCCTTACCAGAAGGCTGGAAGGAGCAGCTCCCGCTATTTTTTAATCTAAGAGATATTACTCTTTTTACAGTTTTACATAAGAAGATACCGACAGAGGAAAGAGATGAGAGTCTAAATAAAATGATTGAAGGATTGAGGAAGAGAATCATAAATAGAGAACCAATCGTAAAACTAGATTAATTTGTCAACAGGAGTTGAATTGACACTTAGATAAAAGTTTTTTATAATAATCTTGAAGTCGAGATATTATAAAAGGAATGATTATTTATGGAAAATGATTCGGTATCACAATCGTTGAAATTATTTATTGTCCTTTCGAGAGCATATAAAGCGATTAATGAGCATGTAAATAAAGTTATTCAAGCAAGTGGTTTAAACCCAACTGAATTCGCTGTATTAGAGCTTCTATATCATAAAGGTGATCAGCCTATGCAGCAAATTGGCGGAAAAATATTACTTGCCAGCGGCAGCATTACCTATGTAGTTGATAAGCTTGAACAAAAAGGAATGCTAGTGAGAATTGCCTGTCCGAATGATAGACGTGTTACGTTCGCACAAATTACCGATAAAGGGAAAGCCTTTATAGAAGAGGTATTTCCTGAACATGCACAACAAATTCATTCGTTGATGTCGAGTTTGTCAGATTCCGAAAAACAGGAAGCGATTGATTTGTTGAAGAAACTTGGATTGCCAGCAGGGAAATTTTAATACGGCACTTGCCGTATTTTTTTTTACATAAAGGAATATTAATGGAGAGTGTCGAAAGATAAAGTTGGAAAAGTTTGAGATAAAGGGGATGTACCTATGAGATTTGAAGAGTATACATATACCCGCCCAAACCTTGATGAAGTAAAAGCAGGATTTGAGGCGGCGATAGAAAAGTTTACGAAGGCTTCTTCTATTGAAGAGCAAAGTTTGGCTATGAATGAAGTAAATGAAATAAGAAATGATATTGGAACGATGTTTAATCTTTGTTATATTCGTCATTCTGTTGATACCAATGATGAGTTTTATAAAGCGGAGCAGGATTATATGGATGAGGTGCAGCCTGAGATTGAGGGGTTCGTTACCAAATACTATCAAGCTCTTGTTTCTTCTCCGTTTCGTACAGAATTAGAAGCTAAATGGGGCAAACAATTATTTGCTCTAGCAGAGGGACAATTAAAAACCTTTAAACCGGAAATTGTTCCATTGCTTCAAAAGGAAAATCGCCTATCGACAGAGTATACAAAATTAATTGCGTCAGCAAAGATAAACTTTGAAGGGGAGGAGCGGACTCTAGCTCAGCTGGAACCTTTCACAGAATCAATTGACCGCGAAATGAGAAAGAAGGCAAATGAGGCCAAGTTTGGATTTTTAGCTGAACACGAAGAAGAGTTTGACCGGATTTATGATGATCTTGTGAAAGTCAGAACTCAAATTGCCCATGAACTAGGTTATAAGAACTTTGTTGAGTTAGGCTACTACCGGATGATGCGAACAGATTATAACTCAGAAATGGTAGCTAATTTCCGTCAGCAGGTAAAGGACTATATTGTTCCAATTGCAACTAAATTAAAAGCAAGGCAGCAAGAACGTATCGGCGTAGAACAGTTAAAATACTTCGATGAAGGATTTAACTATAAGACTGGAAATGCTGCTCCAAAGGGCAGTCCAGAATGGATTATTGAAAATGGTCAGACCATGTATCAAGAATTATCAGCAGAAACCGGAGATTTTTTCCAGTTTATGCAAGATAATAACTTAATGGATTTAGTGGCGAAGAAAGGAAAAGCCGGAGGAGGCTATTGTACGTTTATTGAAAACTATAAAGCACCCTTTATCTTTTCCAACTTTAATGGTACCTCTGGAGACATTGATGTCCTAACACACGAAGCGGGCCATGCATTCCAGGTTTATTCAAGCAGAAATTTTGAAATTCCTGAATATTATTGGCCTACTTACGAAGCCTGTGAAATCCATTCAATGAGTATGGAATTTTTCACATGGCCATGGATGGACTTATTCTTTAAGGAAGATACAGATAAATATAAATTCTCACACCTAAGCTCTGCTTTACTATTCCTGCCATACGGGGTTTCCGTTGATGAATTCCAACATTGGGTTTACGAGAATTGGGAGGCAACACCGGAAGAACGAAAGCAGCAGTGGCGCGAAATTGAGAAAAAATATTTGCCGCATAAGGACTATGATGGTAATACCTATTTAGAGAATGGCGGCTTCTGGCAGCGCCAAGGACATATTTTTAATTCACCATTCTATTATATTGATTACACGCTAGCTCAAATCTGTGCTTTCCAATTTTGGAAACGTTCTAGAGAAAACCAAGAAGAAGCGTGGGCAGATTATGTTAATCTTTGCAAGCTTGGCGGCAGCATGTCGTTTACAAAGCTTGTTGAAGCAGCTAATCTGATTTCACCTTTTGAGGATGGCTGTGTAGAATCAGTGGTAGAGGAAATTGAAGCCTGGTTAAATTCAATTGAAGATCAAAAGTTATAATATACAAAAGAAAAGCGAAGCCTCATTGGCTTCGCTTTTTCCATTAATGAGCGTTTACACTTTCCGCAGTTATTACCTTCAATTGATCATCTTCTATTATTGCAGATAATACGTTCGCCTCAGGCTGCTCAAGAATAAAGTCGGCAATTTTATCTTCAATCTGTTCTTGAATCACCCTGCGGAGCGGGCGTGCACCAAATGCTGGATGGTAACCTAACTCTGCCAGCTTTTCTTTGGCCTCCATTGTAATTGTAAACTCAATATCTTGCTCTTTTAAAGTTTCTTGTAGTTCAGAAATCATTAAATCAACAATCTCCAAAATATGTTCTTTTTCAAGTGAGTGAAATTCAATGATGCTATCAAATCGGTTTAAGAACTCTGGCTTAAAGAAGCTGCCAAGAGAATCTAGAATTGAAGCTTCTTCAATTGCATCGTTTGTAGTTCCAAAACCAACATGAATCGTTTTGTGCCCACCACCAGCATTACTTGTCATGATTATAACAGTATCCTTGAAGCTGACGGTTCTTCCTTGACTGTCAGTCAGACGACCATCCTCTAAAATCTGCAAAAACATATGCTGGACATCAGGATGTGCTTTTTCAATCTCATCCAATAAAATAATGCTATATGGGTTTCTACGTACCTTTTCAGTCAGTTGCCCAGCCTCATTATGACCTACATATCCAGGAGGTGAACCAATTAATTTTGAAATACTGTGTTTTTCCATGTACTCACTCATATCGAGACGAATCATGGAATCAGTTGAGCCAAATAATTCTGCTGCGAGTGTTTTTGTCAACTCTGTCTTACCAACACCTGTCGGACCAACAAAGAGGAAGGAACCAATAGGGCGATTCTTTGACTTTAACCCAGCACGGCTTCGGCGAACAGCCTTAGCAACCTTTTCTACAGCTTTCTTCTGCCCGATAACCTTCTTATTTAAGTTTTCTTCAAGGTGCTTCATTTTTTGCTGCTCATCCTCTTGCAGTTTACCAACAGGAATACCAGTCTTCTGTTCGATGATTTCCTGGATGTGCGATACCTCTACAACAGGTCGTTTTTTATCTGGACTTTCATTTAGAGTTTTTTCAAGTGACGCTTCCTCATCACGGAGGGAAGCAGCTAATTCATAATTTTCACTTTTGAGTGCAGTATCTTTTTGTACCGCAATTTCTTTTAAGCGATTTTCAATCTGATCTTGGCTTGTTATACCAGAGGAAAGATTTAATTTTGATCCGGCTTCATCAAGTAAGTCAATTGCTTTATCAGGTAAGAAGCGATCTTGTATATATCGATGTGACAGCTGAACACATGCCCTAATTGCAGCATCCGAATAATTTACTTCATGATAATCCTCATACTTATTTTTTATTCCTGCTAAAATTTCGATTGCAGCCTCAGGAGTGGGCTCAGAAACTTGAACAGGCTGGAATCGTCTTTCTAAAGCCGAGTCCTTTTCAATTTGACGGTATTCCTTTAAAGTGGTTGCTCCAACAAGCTGTAGTTCACCACGTGCAAGCGCAGGTTTTAGTATATTACCTGCATCCATAGAACCTTCTGCTGAACCAGCCCCTACGAGGAGATGGATTTCATCGACGAAGAGGATTATATTTTTTCTCTCCTGTAATTCTGCAATTAATTGCTTCATTCTTTCTTCAAACTGACCACGAATACCTGTATTCGCAACTAGCGAAGCAACATCCAGCAAGTAAACTTCTTTATTACTTAATTTTGCAGGTACTTGGCCGGCAACAATTTTTAGTGCAAGACCCTCTGCGATTGCGGTTTTACCGACACCAGGTTCACCAATTAATACTGGATTGTTTTTATTACGGCGATTCAAAATTTCAATAACCCTTTTAACCTCTTCATCACGGCCAATTACTGGGTCAATCAAGCCCGCTTTGGCCATTTGTGTTAAATTACGGCCAAATTGGTCGATAAAGCCCCCGCCATTACGCTCGGCAGTATGCTGCTGACTATTTGGCGGAAATGCTTCTTTAGACTTCATATTAAAAAATAAATCTTCTAATGGAAAACCAGGAAAGGAGCTCATCTTTGGTCCAAACCCAGAACTGATTTTATTTTTATTTGCTGCATAGCAGTCATGGCACAGCTTCATGTCACTGTGCTGGCCATTAATGTTTAATTTTAATTGAACAGTGGCTTGGTTTTCTTTACACAATTGACAAAGCATAAAATAAAACCCTCCTATATATTTAAATTATTTTGTCTTTGACTATATTTGACCTTATGCGAATAGTATACTTTGACCTTCTTTGACTTTTCAAGTAGTCTGCTTATGGTAATTTTTTCAAAATAGAAATTGGGATCATTTAAAAAAAGCTCGTCTTTGTTTGTCCTCTTGCTCATATATTGTATTTGAGGGGGAGATGAGGTGAAAAAGAATTGGTCAGCAGCTTTTCAAATCGCTGCAGTCTACGTTGGAACAGTCGTAGGAGCAGGGTTTGCTACAGGAAGGGAAATTGTAGAGTTTTTCTCTCGATTTGGCTTCATCGGTTTTTTAAGTATTTTATTGAGCGGCTATCTCCTTATCGTATTAGGCTCGAAGTTAATGAGAATTGCCGCTCGAATTAATGCAGTCTCATATCAGGAATTTAATGTACACTTGTTTGGAAAATGGGCAGGCAGGGGTATTAATATAATTATGCTGTTTATGCTGCTTGGAGTAAGTGCTGTGATGCTTGCAGGAGCAGGAGCGGTTTTTGAAGAACAATTAGGTCTATCGAAGAATTTAGGTGTTTTTATTACCATTTTTTTATCCTTTTTAGTTATGTTAGTCGGTACCAAGGGCTTATTTGCAGTAAATTCATTTGTTGTTCCGATTATGGTTTGCTTTAGTCTGATGTTAATGTCACTATCCATTAAACAGTCTGATTTTCTAAATCACTTATTATTTATACCCCATGCGGAGGATGGATGGAAAAGCATATTAGCCCCCTTTTCCTATACAGCTTTAAACCTTGCTTTAGCACAGGCTGTGCTTGTCCCAATAGCAAATGAAATAAAAGATGATTGGACGATTAAATGGGGAGGTATTCTAGGAGGAACCGCATTAACAGTTATACTAATCTCAAGTCATTTTACACTGATAATGCTTCCAAACGTAGAGCTTTATGAGATACCAATGGCAATCATAATGAAACAAATAGCCCCTTTTTTTTATTGGATATTTGTCCTGGTTATTTATGGTGAAATCTTCACTTCAGTTATCGGGAATGTATTTGGTCTAGACCGGCAGTTAAAACAATTTGTTAATGTTCCGACTTTCATAACCATATCAGCTATTTTTATCGTGTCATATATGATCAGTCTTATTGATTATAGTAAGCTTCTGTCAAACCTCTACCCATTATTTGGGTATATAAGCCTTATCTTCTTTATTCTTCTTTGGATGAAGCCATTAAATGATGCAGCGAAAAAACCATAAAAAAAGAAAAGCATTTATCTATACATAGATAGATGCTTTTCTCATATTAGCGGCAAAATAATAAAGATCATTATATCAAAAACAATATGCGAAACAATTACTAAAGGCATGCTTTTTTTCCACATGTATAGGGCTCCCCACAAAAGTCCAGAAAGAAATGCTGCGAGCATTAAGATGAAGGTTCCTGAATAAATATGGACAGAAGAATAAAGCAAGGCTCCGATTGTAATACTTCCAACCGGACCGAAATATCGAAGCAGCCTTTTTTGAATAAATCCACGCCAAAAGAGTTCTTCTCCAGGAGCAGCCACTAAAATTAAGGCAAGATATTGCCAGAATAAAGTTGGGGCAAACCAACGGTATAGATTTTTAATACTCTTTTCAAATGGGAGGTTAAATAGGTCAAAGATTTGAACCCCCAGCCAAAAGAGAGCATAGAGAAGTAATCCAGATAATACACCCATCGAAATATATTTAAAAAATGATGCCTCATCATCAACATCTTCTTGAAACATTGCAAAAGTAATTAAAACCAGAAGTGACCCAGTGAATATATACCAAAATATGGCTCTATCGCTGAAGGTAAAGTACATTAGAGCATGGGCAAGGATGTATCCAGCAATTAGACGCAGGTCAATGAAGCGGTTCTTCATTTATTTATAGCTCCTTTCTAACATAAAACTTATTTTAGCAAAATTGATTTATGAAAGGAAATGATTGCATCACACTTTTAAACATTTACAATAATAAGAAATGAAGAAATTGAAAAAAATAGGAATGTGAAAGGAAAGGAGGAAGGACGATGAGTAAATCCAAAAGCCAGCAAGAGCGGGAATGGACTGTTCGTAAACAAGACCAAAATCCTCACGGAAAAGTAAAGTCAAAGGATCAGTTATTAAAAGAAGCTGGGCAGGATAAATAATAAGCAAAAAGGCAGCAATTGGCTGCCTTTTCTACGAATTTATTAAATTAATAAGCGCTTTCTTTAATAATCTTATAGTTTTTATGGTTAACTACAGTCCTCTGATCTAGTTCGAGGTCGCGATAATTATCCATTAATGTCAGGTCGACTATTACAGAGTTTTCATTTACCTTTTCAACAATCCCTTTTAATCCACCGCGGAATTCAATGATATTTCCTACTTCTGCTTTTTTCAATTAGTCTCTCTCCTTTACGTGACAATCTATAGTTATTTAAGTAACAGTTTGCACTACTTTACTAGTTTCGTAAAGGGTTTTCACTGACAATTTTGTTAATTCCTTTAAAAAATTGCAATCGGTTACATTTATTACTGGTTATTGTGCAGCAAAAGGTGTAATTGTTGACTACAAAATGAATTCTTACTATAAAATGTAATAGAGGTGACTTATATGCAGGAACAATTTATTGAAGAGATTTTGGATAAATTAAAAACAGGTGAGCTATCTGAGTATTATGTTGAAAAAGAAGCTTTTATGGATTTTCGTCAAGTCCTTGTCAAGAGGGAAGACTTTAAACATTTTCGTGGAATAGGTCAGCGGGGAGGCGATGTATTATATCACTACTTAAAAGAGCCTAGAAGCTAAATATTAGTGGATAAATTTATGGCTAATTTGTGAACTTTTAAAAAAAGTCATAATGTCGATTTTTTAATGCGCTTACAAAAAGGGTTTTATGTTGTCTGTGCTGTTTGAACATGGTATCCTTGCAATTGTATGAATTTCTAATAATAAAATGAGGCTTGTTGATTTACATACTTCGTATTACTTTGGAGAAAATATAACAATTAGTTCAGTTATATTTATCTGACTATAAGCCGTTAGATATGTAATAGCCAGTGTCATTTTATAATAATGAGAAGGAGTTTGATTTAACATGGCAGAAAAACAATTTAAAGTAACAGCTGATACAGGTATTCACGCTAGACCTGCAACTTTATTAGTACAGACAGCTAGCAAATTTGATTCAGAAATCAACTTAGAATATAAGGGTAAAAAGGTTAACTTGAAATCTATTATGGGTGTCATGTCTTTAGGTATTGGACAAGGTGCTGATATCTCCATTAGTGCAGAAGGCAGTGACAGTGAAGAGGCTTTAAGAAGCCTTGATGAATTATTGAAAAAAGAAGGACTGGCTGAGTAATGACATTTTTACAGGGAATTGCTGCTTCAAATGGCATTGCCATTGCAAAAGCATATCGGTTAGTTGAACCAAATTTAACATTTGAAACACAAACAATCGAAGATACGGCATCAGAGGTTTCGCGTTTTAGGGAAGCAATTGCAAAATCTAAAGCAGAACTAGAAGCTATTCGCGACCGTGCTAAGGTTGACTTAGGGGCAGATAAAGCAGCCATTTTCGAAGCACATTTACTTGTCTTAACAGATCCAGAATTAAATGGTCCAATTGAAGACAAGATTCAATCAGATAAAGTAAATGCAGAAGCTGCGTTAAAAGATACAGCAGATATGTTTGTTACGATGTTTGAACAAATGGACAATGAATATATGAAGGAACGTGCAGCAGATATCCGTGATGTTACAAAACGTGTTCTTTCACACCTGCTAGGGGTACAGCTGGTAAATCCAAGCATGATCGCCGAAGAAGTAATTATTGTAGCAGAGGATTTAACTCCATCAGATACTGCTCAATTGAACCGGCAATATGTACTAGGATTTACTACTGATATTGGCGGACGTACTTCTCATTCAGCGATTATGGCTCGTTCAATGGAGATTCCGGCAGTTGTAGGTACAAAAACGGCTACAGAAGAAATTAACAATGGTGACTTAGTCATAGTCGATGGGCTTAAAGGTGAAGTACATATTAACCCGACTCCAGAACTTGTGGAAGAATACCGTAACATCCATCAGCAATTTGAAGCTCAAAAGAGTGAATGGGCAAAGCTTGTTAATGAAAAAACGGTATCAGCGGACGACCACCATGTTGAGTTGGC
The DNA here is from genome assembly GCF_019749295.1 of Neobacillus niacini. GTDB lineage: Bacteria > Bacillota > Bacilli > Bacillales > Cytobacillaceae > Neobacillus > Neobacillus niacini_D. Next base: position 490,728 of record NZ_JACWFG010000001.1, on the reverse strand, counting down.
TGCTAATATTGGTACTCCAAATGATTTAAAGGGAGTAATTGAAAATGGCGGTGAAGGCGTAGGTCTTTACCGGACTGAGTTCCTTTATATGGGAAGAGACCAGCTTCCTACTGAAGAAGAGCAGTTTGAGGCTTATAAAGCGGTTTTAGAAGGTATGAAGGATAAGCCTGTGGTTGTTCGTACATTGGACATCGGCGGCGATAAAGAGCTTCCATATCTTCAATTACCAAAAGAGCTTAATCCATTTTTAGGTTTTAGAGCGATTCGTTTATGTTTAGAGGAGCAGGATATCTTCCGTACTCAGCTCCGTGCGCTTCTCCGAGCAAGTACTTATGGCAGCTTAAAAATTATGTTCCCGATGATTGCAACTTTGGATGAATTCCGTGAAGCTAAGGCTATCCTTGAAGATGAAAGACAAAAGCTTATTGCTGCTGGTCAAAAGGTATCAGACAGTATTGAGCTTGGAATCATGGTTGAAATTCCATCAACTGCTATTTTAGCTGACCAATTTGCGAAAGAAGTGGATTTCTTTAGTATTGGTACGAATGATTTAATTCAATATACAATGGCAGCTGACCGAATGAATCAACGTGTATCCTACCTATATCAACCATATAGCCCGTCAATTCTTAGATTGGTAAAAATGGTTATTGACGCTGCACATGCAGAAGGAAAGTGGGCTGGAATGTGCGGTGAAATGGCTGGAGATGAAACGGCAATACCACTTCTTCTTGGCCTTGGATTAGATGAATTTTCAATGAGTGCAACGTCTATTTTAAAAGCACGTTCACAAATTAAAAAGTTACGCAAGGCTGATATGGAGAAACTGGCCAATCAGGTATTAAATATGCAAACAACCGATCAGGTGATCGAAGCAGTTAATGCTGCAACCAAATAATGATCGACAAAAAAGAGGCAGATTTATTTTGTCTCTTTTTTGTTGTACATGTTTTAGGAAATAGAGGTAATTTTTAGTATAATAGGGATAGACGAGTTTAAAGGGGGATGGATGATGGATTTAAATCTGAGCGGGAAAACAGCGCTTGTAATTGCTTCCAGCCAAGGCCTAGGTTTTGCGATTGCGAAGGCGTTAGTAAAAGAAGGCACCAATGTAATGATTTCAGGTCGAGATGTGGAAAAACTCAAAAAGAAGGCAGCGGAATTAGAGGTTCTGGGGCTTGGCAAAGTGGCCTTCCAAAAAACAGATATAACAAAGACAGAGGATATCAAACAACTTGTATCAAAAACAATCGAGACATTTGGCACTCTTCAATTACTGGTTAATAACGCGGGCGGTCCGCCAGCTGGAACATTTGAGGAATTAACAGATGATGAGTGGCAAAATGCATTTGAATTAAATTTATTATCATATGTCCGTATTATACGTGAAGCATTGCCACATCTAAAGAGACAAGGTGGAAAAATTCTTAATATCGCCTCATCTTCCATTAAGGAACCCATTCCAGGCTTAATACTCTCAAATACGTTTAGAACCGGTATCGTAGGACTCTCCAAAACTTTAGCAGCGGAATTAGCTGAATATAATATACTTATCAACACAATTGCACCAGGACGAATTGCAACTGACAGAGTTAGACATTTAGACCAAATTAGAGCGGATAAACTGGGAGTAGATCTAAACACTGTTGAATTATCAATGAAGGCGACAATCCCTTTAAAAAGATATGGTACACCTGAAGAATTTGCAAATGTAGCGGCTTTCCTTCTATCAGATGCAAATACTTATATGACAGGCAGTTCGTTTTTAGTTGATGGGGGAATGATTAGAGCCATTTAACCTCTCTGCCTTAATACTATAATCAACCTCATTTTACGTTTATTACCAATAATATTTGGTTAAGGTAAAAACATAAAGGAGTGTTTAACATGCGGAGAAGAATAAAAGTGTTTTTACTTATAGTAGGTTTAATGTTTATTGGAACAACACTTACAGGTTGTGGACTCCCTCTAACAGAAGAATTAATAGTAAACCGCTATGCGGATGCTTTGTTAACAAAGAATAATGAACTGCAATTTCGTTTTAGGATAAATAATGAGATTTTAGATAGACATGAATTATATAAAGTAAGGGTTACAATTCATAATGATCAACTTGCCGCTGCAATTGGCAAACGAGAAATTATCTATGGTGAAGATCAAGTTTTAAATGGAGAATATTTAGAGGTGAAGGGGAAAAGTGAAAAGTATATTTTTATGGATCCGCTCCCTTTAAAAGAAGATTTACACATTCATGACCTAAAAAATATGATTGAAAAAAATCAAGCTGTTTCCATAGAAATATACAACAATCAGGAAGTTTTTGGACGTGTTTTTTTAACAAATTTCTCGTCTGAACTTTAGAAAAGTTCGTTTATCCTGGTTTAGTATAGGAGAAGCTAAAAAGGTGCATAAATTTGGAGATTGAGCACGATAACCGGAAAGTACTTTGTTCCGGTTTTTTTCTCGTTAACGATATATAATTAAATAGATAAAAATTTAAAATCGGAGGATGATTCCTGTGTTCACTCCAGAAAATACGATAATTGGATTTATTGGGACAGGTGTTATGGGGAAAAGTATGGCGGGGCATTTATTAGGTGCTGGATTTCCACTAATTGTTTATTCAAGAACAAAGGAAAAGTCAGCAGAACTTTTAGATAAAGGCGCCAAATGGGTAGATTCACCAAAGGAAATGGCTGAAAGTGCTAATATTATTATCACCATGGTCGGCTATCCTGATGATGTAGAAGAGATTTATCTAGGAGTTAGTGGATTAATTAATCATAGCCGTAAAGACAGCGTCCTAATTGATATGACGACATCCTCTCCGTCTCTTGCAGTGAGAATTAATGAAGCTGCAATAGAAAAAGGAATTCATACCATTGATGCACCTGTGTCCGGTGGTGATGTAGGGGCAAAGGAAGCAAAGCTGTCAATTATGGCTGGCGGGGAGGATGAAGTCTTTGAATCTATAAAGCCGCTGTTAAACCTGCTCGGAACAAATATTGTTTATCAGGGAAAGGCAGGTGCAGGTCAGCATACAAAAATGTGCAACCAAATTGCAATTGCTACGAATATGATTGGTGTCTGCGAGGCAATTATTTATGCTGAGAAGGCAGGGTTAGATCCAGAATCGGTTTTAAGAAGTATAACCACAGGTGCTGCAGGCAGCTGGTCCTTAAGTAATCTTGCACCTAGAATGCTAAATGGTAATTTTGAACCAGGATTTTACATAAAACATTTTATTAAGGATATGAAAATTGCTTTAGCGGAAGCAGACCGTATGGAAATGAAGGTCCCAGGATTGGCATTGGCAAAATCACTTTATGAGCAGCTTGCTGAAATGGGCGAGGAAAACAGTGGAACGCAAGCGCTTTATAAATATTGGAAGTCTTAAACATTGAATAAATTCCTCCTCCTTTTTAAAAACTAGAAAGGAACATAAAAGAGGAGGAGATTTTATAATGGCTAAAAAGAATAAAAAGAATGACCCGCAGCAAAAAAACAAAAAGGGTTTTGACTCTGCTGTTTTAAATGAGGAATTTGCTCATGAAATGGGTTCAGCAGCTACCAATAAAATTCACAAAGATAAAGCAAAAAAAGAAAAAGCATCTAAAAATAACGGTAAATATAAAGGTTAATAAAAACAAAAGAACCCTCACTTTTTTCGCAGTGAGGGTTCTTTTGTTATATGTCAGCATTTAAAAATTTCTCCATCCGGTTCAACCCATTTTCCAATGTTTCGTGAGAACAGGCAAAGGATAGTCGAAAGTAGCCTTCACCATACTCAGAGAATGCACTTCCAGGAACTACGGCTACCTTAGCTTCATGAACCATTTTCAGGGCAAAATCAAAGCTATTCAAGGAAATAGATTCGGGAATTTTTACAAAGAAATAAAATGCCCCATCTGGTTTAACTACATTGAGCCCCATTGCGGTAAGGCGGTTATAAACATAGTCACGTCTTATCGAATACTCTTTTTTCATCGGAATAGCGTCATCAATCCCGGCCGTTAATGCAGCTAAAGCGGCTTTCTGAGCAATTGAATTTGCACACGATACATTGTATTGGTGTACTTTTAATATGTGCTTTGTAATATTTTGTGGTGCAAATAGAAAACCAATTCTCCATCCGGTCATCGCATGTGATTTGGATAACCCATTAATAACAATTGATTTCTCCTTTAGGAAAGAAGCAATTGAGACATGTGTTTGATCATAAATTAACTCGCTGTAGATTTCGTCAGCAAGTACAAAAATATCCCGGTCCTTTAAGTAATCAGCGATTTCCTTTAATTCACCTTCTGACAGGCTCACACCAGTAGGATTTGAAGGATATGGTAAAACAATACAACGAGTCTTTTCGGAAATATAAGGTTTAATCATTTCTAAAGTAAATCGGAACTGATTTTCTCTTATATCCACATGAACCGGAACTGCTCCACACATTCGAACAATGGGTTCATATCCTGGGTAAATGGGTCCTGGTAATATTACTTCGGTACCTTCGCTCAGAATCGCTCTAAAGGTTATATCAATCGCCTCACTTGCACCCATTGTGACGATTACTTCAGATTCTGGTTCATAGGAAAGCCCATATTTTTTTTTAACAAAATCACATGCGGCAGTTCGTAATTCAGTGATTCCAGCATTAGGCGTATAAGATGTGAAATTTTCCTCAATCGCTTGAATGCCGGCTAGTTTTACATGTTCTGGTGTTTGAAAATCTGGCTGACCAATTGTAAATGAAATCAAATCGTCTATGTGTGATACCATATTATAAAACTTTCTTATACCTGAAACCTCTATTCCCTGAACTTTGGTATTAATTAAATGCTCCACCCTCGTTCATCCTTCCCTTGCTTTCATGAATACTCTGATTATAAACAGATTTATAGAAATATTCTACAATAATAGGCAGGACCAGGGGGGATTGGAGAAAGTAAAACAGCCTGAACATGTATTCAGGCTGTATTTTGGGTAGGAAGTTTATATAATTTTATTGAGTATTTCTAATATCCATAGTCCCAATCTACTTCATCTTCATGCCAGAAAACAGGGGAAACGGAACCGAATGAAACGACTTTATCATTTAGTTTACAGCTGCATTGATTGCAGCCACATTGATCTTTAATTTCTTTGTACACAGAGAGATCAACATCTTCAATAAATGTAATTCTCTTTTCTTGAAAAAGTATCGCTGTCCCTTTCATGTCTAAGGCACCTCTTTATATTTTTTTTCTTCTTACTTGCATTGTAAGCTTGATGAGGAAAAGGGTCTAGATTTTGTTAAAGAGTTCACAAAATTATCAATAATATGTTTCGAATTTATGTACAAAAAAATACGTAAAAAGCCTGATAAATCCAGCTTTTTACGTATATCGTTCTCCTAACTTTTTAAAGATTGGTTTTTGATATGGACGATTTTTTCGTTGATTTGCAGGTGGTTGTTCCATCTCTACAATGCCTGTAAATTGCTGTAGTATGCCCTTTGCCTGATTAAGTGAAATCGAGGATTTTGGATTTCTAACACTGCCATCTAATTTTCCCAAATGAGGAAGCTCAGAAAAGTCAGCCTTTGTAGGAGGAATATGAAAAGTATAATGACCGCACTGAACGAGGACATCTGATTGCTGTTTGCTATTACGAGGATTTTCCGAAAAATGAAGCCCAATTTTTTTCGCTTTACCTTCGTCTAATAACTTCTTTAATGATTCATGCTTTAATTTATATAAAAATTTGGGGTTTGGAGCTGTCTTTGCATGGCGATTTACAATATAGAGAGCTTGTGAGAGGTTATCAATCGTTATCTTTCCTTTAGGGTGGGGATTTTTTCTTTCTTGAGTCAAAATATGTACTCCTTTCTATTACAAGCAGGAAACTATCTTACTTAGTATGATTTAATTGTAAAATAGAAATTCAAGAAAGTAAAAACATTATTGTAAAAAACAAGAACTTTTACATAATTAAAAAGTCCTTACCCCTTGCAAAGGTAAGGATTTTTTAATTTGTTTTTGATGAAATCAATGTAAATAAAGTTAATTCAGGTTTTGCCATAAAACGAAAAGGGAGACGTGTTGTCCCAATTCCTCGATTAACATATAAAGACAAAGGATTAATCTCACCAATGGAATAATAACCTTCAGGGTAATTTTGAGCAAAAGGCGGAATTACAAGAGCACCCAAGAAAGGCATTTTTACCTGCCCGCCATGGCTGTGCCCGCTTAACTGCCAATGTATTTGATACATTGAGGCTTCATCAGCGATATCGGGGGCATGAGCTAAAAGGAGTTTAAATGAATCCTCAGGTACATGTGTCATTGCCAGTTTTAAGTCAGGTTTACCCAGCATTTGATCATCAATCCCTAATAGTGAAATAAAACTTCCATCCTTTTGTTTAATTGGAAGGGATTCATTTAAAAGAAGGGTAAAATTAGACATTTCCATTAGATTTCTATAGATTTCTGAACCATACCCTCCATGGTCATGGTTCCCATAAATACAATACTTTCCAATTGTTGCTTTTAACTGCTGTAAAATTGGAGGAACTTTGTTAATATCATCATACTTATTTGGCTCGTCCATTAAGTCTCCCGTAAAAAAAATCAAATCAGGCTGAAGTTGATTAATCTTCTCAACTAAATTTCTTAATTGATTAATATTATAATGAAAACCTAAATGTGTATCACTAAATTGTACGATTTTTACTCCATTAAAACTTGCAGGAATTAAGGAATGCTGAATTTCTAGTTTATTTACTTCAAGAAGTGAAGGTTCAATTCGATTGGCATAGAAGTAACCGCCTGAACCTAGACCAATAACGGTGAGAAATGTACCTGCAGTCCTCTTCAGGAATGTTCTCCTCTTCATTTTTTTGTACATAATTAATCTACCAACCTATCTCCCGATTTTTTCTGTGTAAAAAAAGTGTCAATCGTATTTTCTTTAAAAATGAACAATTTTGCAAGCTATATGCAGGAAAAAACATATTATAAAAAAAGGGATATATTAGTTCATATTCTAAAATCAATAAAAAATGCATAAAAGCAGCCGGTTGGCTGCTTTTTCACTTACTTGTAACTTACTGCACGATTCTTAAGGGCATTCCAGGATGCAATAAATTGATCTTTACCTACTCTAACTTGTTTTTTTCCAGAGAGTGGATCGTTTAAATAAACATAGTTTGCATCATAACCCACAAGTACCACAGCATGCAAATCAAGGGGAGTTTTAATAACTTGCTGTCCATGATTCCAAGACTCCCATCGGTCGGGTAATCGATAATCCCCGGTTGTCCACACTACCACAGGGAAACCAGCAGAAACATGCTCTAGAACCTTTTCAAAAGGCTGGTTAGATAAGTTCACAGCTCTTCCCGGAAGTTTTTGATTTATTAGTGCTTCCATCGGTTTATCGAAAACCGCATATCCTGGTTGTCTGCCTGTCATATCTCCGACGAAACCATCAGCAGGATTGCCCCAATGTAAAATATCGCCATTAGGAGATTTTTTTATTGGATCAGAATCTTTCTGAATTGAACGATACAAATCCATTTTATCTGTCTTCACGCCTGCATGATTTAATACCATCGCGAGACTTGTTACCTCACACCCATATCGCAATTCTGGATTTTGTTTAATTAACACAACATCCAGTATGACTGAATCCTTTTTCGCAGGCTGATTTACAGGTGTACCTTCCTTTTTTGAGCTAACAGGACTTGGAACTTGTTCATATATTTGTGTGTAGCTGTCTTGTTCTGATTTCTTTGAAACGGTGTTATCGTCAGTATTATTACATCCAAACAGTGGAAGGATGGAGACAAGCAAGCAAAGTTTTTTCAAAACTTATCCTCCTATCATGTGGACTTGTTACTATGATTCGTTTGTTTCAGTTAGACTATGATGGAATCTTTGGGAAATGAACATGATGTGCAAGATAAGCGTATTGTATATAAGGGTATGGTATAATGAGGAAAATCTTTTTTGGAGGGTACTTGAATGGATGCATTGGATATCCTAACGGATCTTGAAAATGTCATTCCTTATTTTCAACCAATTTTTAGTGCCGATGAGCAGCGTGTCATTGCATATGAGGTATTAGGAAGATATCGATTTGAAGGCAATATCATCTCTTTAGGTCCATTTTTTCTGGATGATCAAATTCCAGACGAATATAAGTATGAAGTGGATAATCTGTTAGTGAAAAAAGCATTAGAACTAGCATTTGAGCTTGAGGATGATGTTAGTATCTTTTTAAATCGAGATGCAGATCTACTTATGTATCAACATGGTGAGCCATTTTTACAAGAATTATTGGCATTTGAAAAAAGAGGAATGAATTTAAAGAGAATAGTACTTGAAATTTCTGAAGGTCGTTATAAGGGCGATTTTGCTCAATTGGATCATCTATTGCAATACTATAGGACATATGGGATTAAGGTTGCTATTGCTAGTATAGATAGTGATACAAATTATTTTGAACGAATCGGCCAATTGAGTCCTGAAATTATTAAAATTAACTTACAAGCGCTAAAATCTAATGCTGCGGCAGCAGGTTTTACTGATGTCTTATTTTCCTTGTCATTATTAGCGAGGAAAATAGGAGCAACATTACTTTTTGAGAATATTGAAATGAGCTACCAGCTTCAATTTGCTTGGAAAAACGGCGGCAGATATTATCAAGGGTTTTACCTTCATCCTCCTGAATCTGAATTTATTGACCGTGAATTACTAAAACAACGTTTAAAAACGAAATTCCATGAGTTTATTACCTATGAGAAGAGAAAACTGGAAGCCATTTATTCAGCAGCAGAATTTTTTCAAAATAAAGTACAAGATATTTTATTAAAGAATAAAAAAGCTAATTATGAGGAATTATTTGGTTCACTTATTAAAGAAATGGATCAGATAGCATTTAGAATGTATGTGTGCGACGAAGATGGGTTCCAAAAGTCTTCAAATATTTATAAAAGTAATGATGGCTGGAATACGCAAAAAGAATATGTTCAAAAAAATTGGAGCTGGCGTCCATATTTTCTAGAAAATATAATTAAAATGAGAAATGAACGTAAGGGAATCCTTTCTGACCTATATAGTGATATTGAGACAGGAGAGACCATACGGACGTTCTCCATTCCAATTAACGGGAATGATTATTTGTTTATTGATATTACGTATCAGTATTTGTTCGATAATGACCAATTGTTATAACTTAATGAGTATAGAATGATTCATGCGGTGGAATTTTAATAGAAACATGATTAAAGGAGAAATCGCTCATGAATCTGTTCGTTAATGCACTTTCAATTGTTATAGTTGGAATTCTTGCGGTTTCGCTTATTTATACATTATCAGTGGCAAGACAGAAAAAAGCCGTTGAAGGAGAAATCGATACAAGTATAGCTAAGCCAGTACAAAGACATATTTATTTGAGTAACCCGATTTTTTGGGCATATGGTATATTTTTCACCCTAGTTTTGTTTATCATCCTATTTGTTACAATCACTTTTTTCCGATAAGGCCTCTCATTGAGGCCTATTTTTTATTAAAATTTTTCGGGAGATTCATTAAATAATTTGGGGGTTCATGTCTATTGATGGTGTTTTTTTACGATTTATTTTTGCAATTGTTAGGAATAATTGTTGTTAAAATGAATAATAACATTCGTTTTATGTAAGGGGGAAAAGGAAATGAAGAAAACATTACTGATGCTTCTTATTGTCTTATTATTAATACCTTTGTCTCCAAACGCAAAAGAGAATTTAAGTAGTAAAAAAGAGGTTTTTAGTATGTTGCAGAATGCCTTTCAAGTTCAGGTTTCTCTGAGTGAACAGACTAGAACAAAAAAAGAAATAAATGATTTATTAGACCCTTATTTCTCAGAAAGTTACCAAAAGTTGTTTTGGGATGAAAATGTCTTTGAAGAAGAGGGGAAATTTGTTACTTACGGTTCAGATTTTGCACTATATTATATTCCTTTTTTCCAGTATTCAGATGAGACAAAAATGATTATTTCTCAAGAAAGCATCTATGTTTTTGAATTTTTTCCTTCAAACAGTGATGGTCCAGTTGGCTACGAGGATCATTATGAGGGAATAATGCTAAAAAAAGAGAATGGAGGCTGGAAGATAGACGAATTTTTATATAACAATATTCCAGATTCCGTCTTGGAAAAGGCTAAAAGCACAAATAAATAAAAAAAGTTCCCATTTTTTTCATTTTTACATGGACAGATGCTGTCTGTTATTTTATTCTTTTAATATTGGCATATTCACCAGGCAAAAAATTTGCTGGAAAAAATCCATAAGGATAGAAATATGTCAAAAGAGAAACATAACAGTAGAAAGTTTGCTTGTGTTTGAAAGGAGACGAAGCATATGTCACAGCTTCAAGGGATATTAACCCGGTTAAAAAACCTTCAGGAACAGTCTAATGGAGGAGAACCGGCACAACGCTATTTCGAAGTAAATGGCGAAAGAAAGTGTCAGGTAACATTTCATCCAAAAACAGAAACATTTGAATTGGAAATATATAATGAAAAGGAAAAGCCAAAACGTTATCAATTTGATAATGTTGACATGATTACAATTGAAATTTTTGATTTAATTCAATAGGGACCGATTCCGGTTCCTATCTTTTTTTGTGTGAAAAAGTCCAATTTTGAATTTATTACGTTTTCATAAAAAAACCCAGTTCTCCGAAAACTATGGTAGAATATACATGTGGTATAACAAACATTGAGGAGTTTTCGGCGATGATAAGTCTTCACAGTGGTGAATTTTTAGAAATAGATATTCGCAAATTAATGATCCCTTCCGAGCGAGTTGCTCATGTGCAGGTTGGGAATAATCTTGAGCATGCACTGTTAGTTTTAACAAAAAGTGGATATACGGCAATCCCCGTACTTGACCCACATTACAAACTACATGGTCTTATTAGCACCCCAATAATAATGGATTCGATTCTTGGTCTTGAAAGAATTGAATTTGAACAACTTGAAAAAAAAAGAGTGGAAGAGGTTATGAATATTTCTGTTCCCCGGGTAAAGAACACGGCTTCCATCAAGACGTGTCTTAGGCTCCTAGTAGATCATCCTTTTTTATGTGTTGATACTGAGGATGGTTATTTTGAAGGAATCCTGCCACGCAGTACATTATTAATGCAGCTGAATTTGGATGTAAATAAGATGAATAAAAGTGAGAAATAAGGCTCCCAATAGGGGGCTGTATTATTTTTTTGTGAAATATGAGGTGTAATAATGGACAATCCAATTTCTAAATCGAAAAGGGGAAAGACAAATAGACCGCTAGTACTCGCAGCCGTAATGCTGGCCATGTTTATGGGAGCGATTGAGGCAACGATTGTTTCAACTGCCATGCCTGCTATTGTTGCTGACCTAGGTGGTTTTACCCTCTACAGCTGGGTTTTTTCAGCATATCTACTAATGAATGCGATAACAGTCCTTATTTATGGCAAATTATCGGATTTATTCGGCAGGAAACCCATTCTTTTTTTCGGAATTATTATTTTCTTAATTGGGTCGATTCTTTGCGGCTTTGCAACATCGATGGAATCACTGATTATTTTTCGATTAATTCAGGGATTTGGGGCAGGTGCTGTTACGCCAATAGCAACTACCATCGTTGGAGATATATACTCTGTAGAGGAAAGGGCACAAGTTCAAGGGTATTTAGCGAGTGTATGGGGAATCTCTGCTGTTACCGGTCCGGCAGTTGGCGGATTATTAGTCCAATACGTCAGTTGGAATTATGTATTTTGGATAAACATTCCCCTTGGAATCCTTTCATTAATCGGTTTAGGATACTTCCTGCACGAAAAGGTTGAAAAGAAAAAACGTGAAATTGATTACATAGGTGCTCTTTTATTAACTGTGTCTATTTCATCATTAATGTTCTTGTTAGTTGAGGGCGGCGGTAGATGGTCTTGGGGCTCATGGCAAGTGATCAGCTTGATTACCCTATTCCTAGTAACGATTACTATGTTTGTCTATCATGAAGGCCGGACAAAAGAACCTGTCATGCCGTTTAATATTTGGAAGGAACGCTCTATTTTCGTAGCAAATGTTACTTCTTTAACCACTGGTATTATGTTAATTGGAATTTCTAGTTTCCTTCCTACTTTTGTCCAGGGGGTAATGGAACAAACTCCAATTGTTGCAGGATTTACATTAACCGCCATGTCAATTGGCTGGCCAATTGCCTCAACAATATCTGGGAAATTGCTAAATTCAATAGGTTATCGTAAAACCTTGCTTATTGGTGGAGCATCGTTGATTATTGGCAGTATAGTATTTGTGACTATGACAGCCTCCTCAGGGCCTCTTTGGGCGGCGTTAGGTTCCTTTATTATTGGTGTAGGCATGGGATTAACCTCCACGGCTTTCATTGTATCTATTCAAAGTACGGTAGGCTGGGAACAAAGAGGGATAGCAACAGCTGCTAATATGTTTATGAGGAATCTAGGAAACACTATTGGCGCTGCCTTGCTTGGAGGAATTCTTAATAATAGGCTGGCAAACTACCTAAATACTAATGCTGACAAAAGTGATGGGTTGACGGTGGATTCAGCAAACCTGCTATTAAAGGAAAATGAAAGGGCAGGTTTACACGAGAATGTGAAGGAAGTGCTTCAGGAAGGACTAACCCAATCCTTACATTGGGTATATTATGTCGTTCTAACATTTTCCATTATAAGTTTAATCCTAATAACGTTTATTCCGAAACATAAACAAGGCTCTGCATAATGATTATGCAGAGCTGTTTTTTTGAATAAAAACTATCTAAGTAATGAAAAGTTTTAATTTTCTCTATATAATAAGTTATGCGGAAGTTTAAACAAGCAAAAGGTGGATGGTTTTGTCTTCTATATCTGAATTTCACTTATTATCTGTTTTAGCACAAGAAATGAATATGAGGAAAGCTTCAGAGAGGCTATTTGTATCACAGCCTGCTCTGTCACAACGCCTGCAAAGTATTGAGAAGGAGTGGGGAACTAAGCTATTCATTCGTTCACAAAAAGGGCTTTCACTTACTCCTGCTGGCGAACACGTCATCCAATTTGTAAATGAAGTACTGGTTAAAGAAGAAAAAGTTCGAGAAACCATTCATTCGCTGCAATCAGGTGTATCAGGAACACTGAAAATCGCAGTTGCTTCAATAGTGGGTCAAAATTGGCTGCCGCCTGTATTAAAAAAATATAGTGATACCTATCCGCAAGCAAAAATTTCACTCATTACAGGCTGGAGCAGTGAAATACTAAAAAGTTTATACGACGATCAAGTACATATTGGAATTACACGCGGACTTCCAGATTGGAAAGGTGTTAAAGTTAAACTATTCAGCGATCCGTTATTCTTAGTGGATAAAGACATAACAAGACCTGAGCAGCTTTTGGAAACGGACAGGCCCTTTATCCAGTTTAAAAGTGATTCAAATTATTATCAGGAAATCCAAGATTGGTGGATGCGTCAGTTTAAAACCTCTCCGAAAAGAACAATTATAGTGGATCAAATAGAGACTTGTAAGCAATTAACCTTTAATGGATTAGGATACTCTATCCTGCCTGGAATTACATTGACTAACACCGAAAAGGAAATTTACAAAGTTCCCTTGCTTAATGAGAATGGTGAGCCTCTAAAGCGTGATACTTGGTTATTAGGCTATGAATCATCCTTCCAACTAAAACAGGTGCAGGCATTTGTAGATCTTATCAAGGAACATAGTAGTCAGAGTCAATGATTGATATTCATTTTTCTTGTTTTCAAAACTTTTGTTTGGTAAAGTAAATTTTAATTCAACTTGGAGGTAGTATGATGAAAATGATGGACGCAAACGAAATTATTTCTTTTATTCAAAATAGTAAAAAGTCAACACCTGTAAAAGTATATGTAAAAGGTGATTTAGAAGGGCTTGACTTTGGAAGCAATTCTAAAACGTTTATCAACGGCAATACAGGAGTTGTTTTTGGAGAATGGGCTGATATTAACCCTGTTTTAGAATCAAACCAAGCAAAAATTGAAGATTATGTAATTGAAAATGATCGCAGAAATTCAGCTATTCCATTGCTAAATACTAAAAATATTAATGCTCGTATTGAACCAGGAGTAACAATTCGTGACCAAGTCGAAATTGGTGATAATGCTGTTATCATGATGGGTGCAGTTATAAATATTGGCGCAGTAATAGGTGAAAAAACAATGATTGATATGGGTGTTGTCCTTGGCGGCAGAGCAACAGTGGGTAAGAACTGCCATATTGGTGCAGGTACTGTTTTGGCTGGTGTTATTGAACCGCCATCCGCACAGCCTGTCATTATTGAGGATGATGTGTTAATCGGTGCAAATGCAGTTGTATTAGAAGGTGTAAGAGTTGGACAAGGTTCAGTAGTTGCTGCTGGTGCGGTGGTTACGAAAGATGTTCCTCCATATACCGTTGTAGCAGGAACACCAGCTAGAAAAATAAAAGATATTGATGAAAAAACAAAGTCAAAGACTGAAATTATGCAAGAACTTCGTCAATTATAGATTAGACAAAGGAGCGTGGAGCATTTCCACGCTTTCTTTCTAGTATAAGGAGTGGATTGTGAGAATGAACCCTTTTGTAAAAATCCGACGCGATCTTCATTTAATACCAGAGTTAGGATTTCAAGAATATAAAACCCAAGCATATTTGTTATCTTATTTAGAGACATTATCACAAGAGAGGTTATCCATTAAGAAATGGAAAACAGGACTGTTTGTTAAAGTTCATGGATTGAATCCTGGAAAAGTAATTGGTTATCGTGCGGATATTGATGGTCTGCCAATCGTTGAAGAAACGGGATTAGAATTCTCCTCAACTCATACAGAACAAATGCATGCCTGTGGGCATGACTTTCATATGAGTATCGCTCTTGGTGTTTTAACACACTATGTAGAAAACCCGATTGAGGATGACCTTTTATTTATCTTCCAACCTGCAGAAGAGGGTCCTGGCGGTGCAGAACCAATGCTGAAATCCGACATCATGAAGGAATGGAAGCCAGACATTATTTTTGCCTTACACATTGCACCAGAGTACCCTGTAGGAACCATTGCTCTCAAAGAGGGGTTATTGTTTGCAAATACATCTGAACTCTTTATTGACTTAAAAGGGAAGGGCGGGCATGCTGCCTATCCACATTTAACAAATGATATGGTGATAGCGGCCTGTTCACTAGTAGGTCAGCTGCAAACAATCATTTCCCGTAATGTGAATCCATTAGACAGTGCGGTCATTACCATTGGAAAAATCACGGGTGGGACCGTTCAAAATATTATTGCCGAGAATGCAAGACTTGAGGGAACGATTAGAACTTTATCGGATGAATCTATGGATAAGGTTAAACAACGAATCAATGCTGTGGTGAAAGGAATAGAAACTAGCTTTGAATGTGAAGCAGTTATTGATTACGGTTCTATGTACCATCAGGTATACAATGATGAGAAAATTACGAGAGATTTTATTCAATACATGAAAACCCAGCCTAGTATTGAAGTTATTGAATGCAAAGAAGCAATGACGGGGGAAGATTTCGGATACATGCTAAAGGAAATACCGGGATTGATGTTCTGGCTCGGAGTAGATTCGCCATATGGCCTGCACCATGCCAAATTAAATCCAAAGGAAGAGGCAATAGAAGTTGCGATTAATCTTCTCACCAGCTACATAACGTTTCAAGGAAATTGATGAAGATTAAATCAATAAGGCATTTCATTTTATTCTTTTGACCTATGATGTTAAACTGAAAATTAGAAAAGATTGTTACATATCGTCGTTTATTCTTTATGTAAAAAGGGTAAACCAATGAAGGAACTAATTATTTAATTGGAGGGATTAGACATGCCAGAACGTATGGTAGCTAAACAAGCACCTAGATTTGAAATGGATGCGGTATTACCAAACAAAGAATTTGGAAAAGTAAGTCTTGAAGAAAACATGAAAAACGACAAGTGGACTGTGTTGTTCTTCTATCCAATGGATTTTACTTTTGTATGTCCAACTGAAATCACAGCAGTTTCTGATCGTTATGAAGAATTTGATGATCTTGATGCAGTTGTAATCGGTGCTTCTACTGATACCATTCATACTCACCTTGCGTGGATTAATACAGACCGCAAAAACAATGGTCTTGGTGATCTAAACTATCCATTAGCAGCAGATACTAACCATGTGGTTGCTCGCGACTATGGTGTCTTAATTGAAGAAGAAGGTATTGCACTTCGCGGCTTATTCATTATCAGCCCAGAAGGTGAATTAATGTATTCTGTTGTTAACCACAATAACATCGGTCGTGATGTAGATGAAACATTACGTGTGCTTCAAGCGCTGCAAACTGGGGGACTTTGCCCAGCTAACTGGAAGCCAGGACAAGCTACTCTTAACGCTTAATTCTAAAATTCTTAAATACGCAGGGCCTAACCTTTAGTGTTAGGTCTTTTTTAAAAAGGAGAATACTTATGAAATTACGGGAGCCAATGCCAGAATTAACTGGTGCAGTTGAATGGTTAAATGGAGAAGTTACAAGAGAGGACCTAGTGGGTGATAAGCCTGCGCTAATTCATTTCTGGTCGGTCAGCTGTCACTTATGTAAAGAAGCAATGCCGCAAGTGAATCAATTCCGTGACCAATATAAAGATAAATTAAATGTAATTGCTGTTCACATGCCTAGATCCGAAGATGATTTAGACCTAGATCAGATCAAACAAGTTGCTGCAGAACATGGAATCAACCAGCCAATCTTTGTTGACAGTGAACATAAGCTAGCTGAAGCATTTGAAAATCAATATGTTCCTGCCTATTATGTATTTGACAGAGAAGGCAGGCTCCGTCATTTCCAAGCAGGCGGAAGCGGCATGAAAATGCTCGAAAAAAGAGTAAATCGAGTACTAGACGAACTAGAAAAAACCGAATAATAATCTACCGCAAGGCTGCTCGTTTATACCGAGTAGTCTTTTTTATTTTTTTTAGAAATATAAGGCAAATGGGTAGATTATTATTTCGAAACCCGTTATATTAAATATTACGTGTTAATTCAAAAAATTAAAAATAGTTAGAAAGGGGTTAAGCCTTTGGAGACATTTAAAAAATTAAGTCCTTACTACTGGCCTTATAAAAAGTATTTCCTTTACTCAATTGCCTTTTTAGTGTTAGTTACGGCAATTACAGTTGTTTACCCAATGATCCTGCAAGTGACAATCGATGAAGTGGTTCTTAAAGGGAAATACCATTGGATTCCATACTTATCAATCGGATTTATTTTATTAATGCTAGTAAAAGGTATAGCTACATATATAAACCAATATACCGGAGACCTATTCGGGATTAGTTCGGTTTACAGGATGAGAGATGCCCTATACGAAAAACTACAATACCTGCCGTTTAAATACTATGATAATGCCAAAACAGGAGATCTTATGTCACGTCTAACCGCTGATGTGGAAGGATTCCGTTTCTTTCTCTCCTTTGGTTTTACAGAATTACTTCGGTTCTTCTTATTAATTGTAATTAGCGTGGGTGTCATGTTTTATTATTCCGTATCCTTAACGATTGTCACATTAATTACGCTTCCATTTTTAGGATTGGCAGTTTATAAATTTGATCGTGCTGTCCATCCAGCATTTAGAGGAATCAGGGAATCCTTTGGAAAACTGAATACAAAAGTACAGGAAAGTATTAGCGGAATAAACACGGTAAAGTCCCTGTCTAAAGAAAACTATGAAATTGGTAAATTTAACGTCTCCAATAATGATTACAAGGAGAACTATTTATTTACTTCAGCAATATGGGCAAAGTATTTCCCTTTAATGGAGCTACTGGGGAACATAAGTGTTATCCTTCTTTTAGCCTATGGTGGTTCACTTGTAATGAATGGTTCATTAAAACCTGGTGAGTTGGTTGCTTTCTATAGTTTGGTTTGGTACATTATTTGGCCAATTGTGAACCTAGGGTTTGTTATTAATCAATTTTCCCAAGCAAAAGCTTCTGGTGAAAGATTAATAGAAGTTTTAGACTCAGAAAGCGAAATTAGTGATCAATCTGAGTTAACCAGCTTTGAGCGCTTAAGAGGAGAAGTTGAATTTAGAAATGTTTCTCTTCGTTATGATGAAGACTCAAAAGAAGCTCTACATGATATTACATTTAAGGCTGTCCCTGGAAAGGTATTTGGTCTAATTGGTTCAACGGGTTCAGGAAAAACGAGTCTCACACAATTAATGACTAAATTCTATGAACCTAGCAGCGGTGAGGTTTTAATAGACGGTAAGTCTGTTAACAGCTATTCCTTAACGGCATTAAGAAGAAATGTTGGATTTGTTTTGCAGGAGTCATTTCTGTTTTCTACAACAATAAAAGAAAATATCTCATATGGTCGACCGGAAGTTACATTAGAACAAGTAATAGATTCTGCCAAACGTGCTCAGGCACATGAGTTTATTATGGAACTTCCAAAGGGATATGAAACGGTACTTGGAGAAAGAGGTATGGGGTTATCTGGGGGGCAAAAGCAAAGAATAGCAATTGCACGGGCACTGTGTATTGACCCTAGCATTCTAATTCTAGATGATGCTACAAGTGCAGTCGACATGGAAACGGAAGTAAACATTCAAAAGGCACTAAATGAAGTGATGAAAGGGCGGACAACATTTATTATTGCCCATAGGATTAGCTCTCTTAAGCATGCAGATGAAATTCTTGTTCTTGAAGATGGAAGGATAGTGGAACGAGGAAAACATGAAGAATTGATTGAAAATAATGGAGCTTATCAACGTATTTACGATATTCAATTTAAAGATCAAAAGACTGTTCTTACCTCAAATATCAGTTAAGGAGTCAAATATGAGCAAGGAAATTAAAAAACGAAATGTCTCAAAAAGATTTCATTATTCAGTTGATCAAGTCATTGATATGCCTTTTAATTGGTTACAAATGACACGTCTATTTGGTTATTTAAAGCCATATCAGACGAAGCTGCTGCCGCTCTCCTTCCTAATGGTTATTATCACTACAGCTGTTCGGTTAATAATCCCAATACTAATTGGTGTATATACTCTTGATAAGGCAATCGGAAATAAAGATACTAAACTGCTGACGATATTAGTCTTTATGATTGCACTCCTTTATATCATTTCATATACTGCTAATATTTTCCGTATTCGCTGGATGAATGAGCTGGGGCAGGGAGTAATTTACGATATTAGAAAGCATTTATTTACACATGTACAAAGTCTTTCCCATCGTTTTTTCGACCAGCGGTCAGCAGGTTCCATTCTAGTTCGAATAATGAACGATATCAATTCACTGCAGGAGCTGTTTACAAACGGTGTCATCAATTCATTAATGGATACATTATTATTGGTAGGAATATTTGCTATTCTATTTTCATTGAGTCCGTCACTTACTCTAGCCATTATGATTATCCTGCCATTAATGTTCTTTATTTCAACAAGTTTACGTCGCAATATCCGACGTTCTTGGCAAACGGTACGGTTGAAGCAATCGAAGTTGAATTCCCATCTAAATGAAAGTATTCAAGGAATTCGTGTTACTCAGTCATTTACCCAAGAAAAAGAGAATATGTCCTTTTTTGAAGGAGTAAATTATGAGAATTTTGAAAGCTGGAGAGCTGCATCCCAAAAGAACGCCATGTTCAGACCGCTAGTTGAGGTAACGAACGCACTTGGTACAGCAGTATTGATTTGGTATGGAGCACATTTAATTCAAAACGGAACCATAACCATCGGCGTTTTCGTGTCCTTTGCTTTTTATTTAGGCATGTTTTGGGAACCGATATCTCGTCTAGGTCAGGTTTATAACCAATTATTAATGGGAATGGCTTCATCGGAGCGGATTTTTGAGTTTCTCGATGAAAAGCCGATTGTTTCGGAAGGTGAAAAGGCAATAGATATAGGTGAAATAAAAGGAGAAATAGTTTTTAAGAATGTTTCCTTTGCTTATGATGAAAGCAGGCCGGCTCTAAGAGGGATAAATTTAGAAATTAAAGCTGGGCAAACTGCTGCCCTTGTCGGTCACACAGGATCAGGAAAGTCCACAATCGCTAACCTGATCAGCCGATTTTATGACCCTACATTGGGAGAGGTTAACATTGATAATCATAATATTAGAGAAATTTCACTTAAAAGCTTACGCCAGCAAATTAGTGTAGTTTTACAAGATACCTTTATTTTTTCTGGTACCATTATTGAAAATATTCGGTTTGGCAGACCAGAAGCAACTGACGAAGAAGTAATCGAGGCAGCTAAGTCGGTTGGTGCACATAAGTTTATAGAACAATTGCCGAATGGTTATCACACAGAGGTAGAAGAACGTGGAAATATTCTATCAGTGGGTGAGCGCCAGCTGCTATCATTTGCAAGAGCATTACTGGCGAACCCAAGAATCTTAATTTTGGATGAAGCAACTGCTAGTATTGACACTGAGACGGAAGTCCAGATTCAACAAGCATTAAAGACTCTTTTAAAGGATAGAACAGCGATTATTATCGCACACAGGCTCTCGACCATTCGAGATGCTGAACAAATTATTGTCCTTGACCATGGTGAAATCTTAGAGAGAGGCAGCCACTCTCAGTTGATGGCGGAAAACGGTCATTATCACAGACTGGTAAAAGCGCAATTCAATATGTTAAATGCAGGATAAAAAACAGTCTTTGGCTGTTTTTTATTTTTTTGTAACCATCCCAATTATTTATCGTCGGTATTAATAAATAGACAGAAGGGGGTTATCGTATGAACAAATGGTTGAGATTACTTACTATCATATCGCTGGTTCTTTTTCTAGGTGCCTGCAGTTCAAACAGTAAAAGTGATGAAGCGAAGATGAGTAGTGACAGAAGCGTGGAAAGTGATTCAGGTCAGGCTTCTAGTGAGGAAAAGTTACAAGTATCTTTTGATAATAATGCAAAACAAGAGGAAGCAGCTCCTAAGGAAATGGAAGTCCCCAGTCAAATGGTAATTTATCAAGCTGATTTACAATTACGTGTAAAGAAATTTGAAAAAACCTTACAA
This sequence comes from Neobacillus niacini, assembly GCF_019749295.1. GTDB lineage: Bacteria > Bacillota > Bacilli > Bacillales > Cytobacillaceae > Neobacillus > Neobacillus niacini_D. The sequence goes on along the minus strand of NZ_JACWFG010000001.1, from coordinate 469,665 downwards.
AATATAGAAGAACAAGTAATAAAGTATGGCGGCTATATCTCTGAGTCCAATGTTTTTAAAGAAGGTGAAGAACAAGTTAGTGGCCAAATTGCTGTACGTATTCCCCAAAAGAATTTCCAAGCATTTTTGCGTGAGGCTGAGGGGCAGGCTGCTGAGGTTCTGCAGAGAAATATTACTGGTACAGATGTTTCAGAAGAGTATGTCGACCTTGACTCGAGACTAAAATCAAAAAGAGTAGTGGAAGAACGATTAACATCATTTATGAAGAATGCACAAAAGACAGAAGATTTACTAAAAATTTCTGCAGACCTCGCTGCCGTACAAGAGGAAATAGAAAGAATTCAAGGAAGAATGAAATATTTAGAAAATCAGACTTCACTATCTACAATTCATATATCACTTTTTGAAAATAAGGTTATTGTACCTAATCTTGAAGATGATGACTTAAATACTTGGGATAAAACAAAAAAACAATTTATGAAAAGCACAAACATGCTATTAGCAGCTATCTCAGGGATATTTGTATTTTTGGTTGGTAATTTGCCTGTTTTAGGAATCCTTGCAGTGGCTGCTGTTTTTATTTACCTATTCATCAAAAGAGTACTGAAAAGAAACGACAATCAATAAATTAGTATATTCAACTAAATTGGATATGCTAAAATGAAAATGGTTAATTGATTTTGCTGGGGGAGTACTTGTGAGGAAAAATTTTGCAGTAATAGGTCTTGGCCGTTTTGGCGGGAGTATTTGCCGGACTCTTTCTGATGAAGGTTTTGAGGTGCTGGCGATTGATAAAAATGAAGAAAGAGTAAATGCATACGCGATGATAGCCTCGCATGCTGCTGTAGGTGATACAACAGATGAAGCAGTTCTAAAGAGTCTTGGTATTCGTAACTTCGATCATGTAATTGTTGCAATTGGTGATGACATCCAATCTAGCATCTTAACAACTTTAATATTAAAGGAATTAGGGGTTAATCATATTACCGTAAAAGCACAGAATGATTATCATGAAAAAGTGCTTGTGAAAATTGGGGCAGATAAGGTTGTTCATCCTGAAAGAGATATGGGAAGAAGAATTGCTCATAATATGGCTTCCAGCTCTGTGTTGGATTATCTAGAATTGTCAGATGAACATAGTATTGTTGAAATTGTGGCAAACAGCAAGATTAGCGGTCATACCATTATTGATTTAGACATTCGAAAGAAATATGGATTAAATATTGTAGCGATTAAAAGAGGAATGGATATCATCGTTTCTCCAAAGGCAAATGAAGATATCCGTCACAACGATGTATTAATTGTTATCGGTACAGATGAGGACATCGATCGATTTGAAAGGAAAGTTATGCAATAAGAAAAGGAAGCGCTTGTGCGCTTCCTTTTAGCTTATACTTCCATAATGATCGGTAAAATCATTGGTCTACGTTTTGTTTTTTCGTATAGGAATGGTGCTAATGTATCGGTAATTTCATTTTTGATTTCTGACCATTGGCTTGTTTTACGTTCCATAACTTTATTTAAGTGTTTAGTAATTAAATTTTGAGCGTCGTTTATTAAATCTCCGGATTCTCTCATATAAACAAATCCTCTAGAAATAAGGTCAGGACCTGAAGCAATCTTGAAATCCTTCATGTTAATGCTGACTACCACAACAACTAATCCTTCTTCAGAAAGGATTCTTCTGTCGCGCAGAACAATATTTCCTATATCGCCAATACCGCTTCCGTCAATATAAACGGAGCCGGATGGGATTTTTCCTGCTACTTGCGCACTGTTTTCGGATAGAGCTAAAACCTCACCGTTGTCCATGATGAAGCAATTTTCCGCTTCTACACCACAGTCCACAGCTAACTTGGCATGCATTCTCTGCATTCGGTATTCGCCGTGAATCGGCATGAAGAATTTTGGTTTAATTAAGCGAAGCATTAATTTTTGTTCCTCTTGGCCGCCATGTCCAGATGTATGGATGTTACTGAGTTTACCGTGAACAACTTCAGCACCTGCTCTAAACAACTGGTTAATCGTCCGATTTACACTTATCGTGTTCCCAGGAATAGGTGAAGATGAGAATACTACCGTATCTCCAGGGATAATTTGAATTTGTCTATGAGTGCCATTGGCAATTCTAGATAAAGCAGCCATTGCTTCCCCTTGACTTCCAGTACAAAGAATGGTGACTTTATCTGCCGGTAACCGATTGATTTGATTCGCTTCAATAAATGTCTCTTTTGGGGCAACAATATAGCCCAATTCTTGACCTATGTTAATGGCTGATTCCATGCTTCGACCGAAAACAGCAACCTTTCTTCCATTCGCTACAGCAGCTTCTACAACTTGCTGAAGCCTATAAATATTTGATGCAAACGTGGCAAAGATAATCCGTCCAGAAACCTTTCGGAAGATATCATCAATGCTCTCTCCCACAAGACGTTCAGACATCGTGAATTCAGGAATCTCACTGTTCGTACTATCTGATAGCAAACATAGTACGCCTTCTTTTCCGATTTCTGCCATTTTTGTTAAATTAGCAGGTTCCCCTACTGGTGTAAAGTCAAATTTGAAATCTCCCGTATGGACGACTTGACCTGGCGGTGTTTTAACCACAATTCCGTAAGAATCAGGAATACTGTGAGTTGTCCGGAAAAAAGATACAGAAGTCTTGCGGAACTTAATCACATCGTCTTCCTGAATGACGTTTAACTTTGCATTTCTTAATAAACCATGCTCTTCAAGTTTATTTTTAATTAAACCTAAAGCAAGTTTCCCGCCGTAAATTGGAATATTTACTTCTCTGAGTAAATAAGGGATTCCGCCGATATGATCTTCGTGTCCGTGTGTGATAAACAAACCTTTGATTTTGTCTTCATTTTTTACTAAATAAGTGTAATCAGGGATGACATAATCAATTCCTAAAAGCTCGTCCTCAGGAAATTTAATTCCAGCATCAATTAGGATTATTTCATCCTGGAATTGTACAGCATATGTGTTTTTACCAATTTCGCCCAAACCGCCTAAAGCAAAAACTGCGGTTTGGTCATTTTTTACAAATTTCATAAATTATCAAATCTCCAATACTTTATAATCTTCATTTTGTTGTTCATATTCTAAATATGCTGCGGTTACTTCTTGTACAAATTCAACATTATATCCACGATCAACAATTTTTTTTCGAACATCCCTTACAGAATCTCCCTCGACATAGATAACCTTTGTTTTTTCTCTGACAGGGACTTCAGTAATTCTTTCTTGAAAGTAAATTTTAAATACCATAATAAATCGCTCCTTAATCGATCATGACTTTTTCTATTATATTAAATAATTACATTTTTTTCATTTAATTTCACTTTTCGCCTAATTTAGGAAGCACTCGGACTTATAGAAAAATATGTAAGTAAATACACTGATAATCAATTTACAATAAGGAAGGAGCCCTTCGCAAGTTTGAAGGGCTCGAAAAAGTTGTTGTTAAGCAATTGATTTCTTTCGCAGTAAATCTTTCCACTGTTTTAAGAGCTTCTTTCTTAGCTTCTTTAACATAGTGGATCATCTCCTTACTTCCTATTTTAAACGATCCTTGTCCAATGTAAAGCAAGCCATGATAGATTATTGCAGTTTTTTTTAATTTAAGCATTTTTTATACTAATATTATATGGAATTAACAAGAATTCTTTCATGGATAAACATGGAAGAATTATGAAAGTTTAATGAATTGACAATTATTCTTGTTAAGATTAGTGTTTATTAGAGAAATTTATTGAAAAATGACTTTAATTATTAAATGCAAAGAGGTGTTAGAATTACTTATGAAGAAAATTGTTTTTTTTGATATAGATGGGACCTTGCTCGATCATGAAAAAAAACTCCCGGCTAGTGCTAAGAGAGCTATCCAATCACTTAAGGAGAATGGTGTATTTGTAGCGATTGCGACCGGAAGAGCACCTTTTATGTTTTCTAGTTTAAGAAAAGAACTTGATATTGATTCCTACGTAAGCTTCAATGGCCAATTTGTAGTGTTTGAAAATGAACCGATTTATAAGAATCCATTAAATCAATCTGAGTTAAAGAGATTTCTTGTTGATACAAAGGCCAGCAGCCATCCATTAATATTTATGAACGAACTAACTATGAAGGCAACCACTCATTATCATCCTTATATTGAAACAAGTATGGGGAGCTTGTTATTCCCGCATCCTGATGAAGACCAATCCTTCTACGTCCACAATGAGATTTATCAATCTTTACTCTTCTGTAAAGAAGAAGAAGAGAAATTATATTTCGAAAATTATTCCGAATTTGATTTTATAAGATGGCACCCATATTCAGTTGATATCTTACCAAAAGGCGGTTCAAAAGCCGAAGGAATAAAGAAAATGGTTGATCGTTTAGGCTTTGACTTAAAAGATGTTTATGCATTTGGTGATGGTCTGAATGACTTAGAAATGCTTAAAGCGGTTGGAACTGGAGTTGCAATGGGTAATGGCGTTCCGGAGGCTAAGGAGCTTGCAAATTTAGTTACGACTGATGTTGCAGATGATGGTATTTGGAATGGATTGAAAGAATTAGAGCTTATATAATAGAAAAAAAGCGCAAGAGCCAGGGAGCACTTGCGCCATTTTTATCTTTCGATTGCGATTGCCCCTTCAATTGGTTCGAAAGGATCTTGTTTATTGATATGATCGTAAAACATAATTCCGTTTAAATGGTCTATTTCATGTTGAAAGCAAATTGCCGGCAGACCTTTTAAACGTAATTTCACTTCTTCACCTTCTAGTGAAATTCCCTTTACTGTAATTCGAGCAAACCTTTCTACATAACCAGGAATGTCTTCATCAACAGAAAGGCAGCCTTCACCTGAAACCAAGTAAGCTTTTTCGACTGAATGGCTAATAACTTTGGGATTAAACAATGCATAACTGTAAAGGTTTCCTTTGTTATCATGGAGGTGAACAGCAATCATCCGCTTGGAAACATTGATTTGTGGTGCAGCTAAACCGATCCCAGGCCGCAGCCCATATTTCTCTGCTATTTCTGGATTCTGGCTGTTTTTAACATATTCTTGAAGACTTTGAAGTATTTCTTTTTCTTCATCCGAAGGCGGCATTGAAACTTCTGCAGCTACTTTTCTAAGTGTAGGATGGCCGTCTCGAATGATATCATCCATCATTAACATGATTCCATTCACTCCTGTTTCAAAATAAAGATATTAATATACATTAGTCTATCAGACAATACCATAAAAGTTAATGTAAGAATAACCATTCTTCTTTTGTTACTTGATAATTTATATGAGATATTGTCAAAAATACTAAGTACCGATATAGTAGGAATTGTAATCAGTAAGGGGGCTGCCACTTGGCTATTTTAAGAACTCGCTTTATTTTATCTTTAATTGCAGTGGGTATGATATTGACTGGCTGCACAAGCAAGGAGAAAAACGCTGAAGAATTGTATCAGGTGTTGGAAAGCGTTGTGGATGCAGAAAAAGAATTTGAGGAGCAGCAAGAGCCGCTTGTAGAGTTGGAAAAACAAGAAAAGGACATTTACAATCAAATAATGGAACTCGGTATGAAACAGCATAAAGAGATTGTAAAGCTTTCTGACGAAGCTCTCTTATTAATTGAAAAAAGAAGAAATCATTTACAGAAAGAAATAGATAGTATAAATGCTTCGGAAGAGAAGTTTAAAAAAGCAGAAGAAATAAAGAACAAAATTAAAGATCCTGATCAGAAAAGAAGTGCAGAGGATTTATTCGTAATAATGACAAATAGATATAAGGTACATAAACAGCTTTCAAAAGAGTATTCAAACGCGCTCGATCGTGATAAAGAATTGTATATAATGCTTAAGAAAGAAAACATATCTTATGATAAGCTAGAGACGCATGTTACGGAGTTAAATACTACCTACCAAAAAGTAGCTGCTGCAAATGAAGAATTCAATGAATTAACAGCCCAATATAATGAGAAAAAGCTTGAATTTTATAAAAAAGCAGGGCTTAATTTAGAAAATGAAGAGTAAGAAATCGGCTTTTAAGACCGATTTCTTTTTTTTGTGTAAAAACCGAAAATATATTAATATAACAGGGTGAGGTATTGAGTGATACAGAGCTATGGATTTTTAGCGAGTTAATAATATTGGCGTGTTATAAAATTATGAAACATAGTATTTGACGAGCGTATTTAGATGATGTAAACTCAATATGGACTTAATTATTGTACCATTAATTCTTTGAGAAATTATAGTACAGAACAATAGATGGTTATGGATAAAATTAATCATTTATGATGTTAAAGTTTTTTGGGTAATCTAATATGAGTGAATTTATTTTACATTTTTGTAATGGAAGAAAGGAAGATGTGACGAATGGCTTCTAAAACGCAGAACGCTCAAGTCGATGCTAAAAAAGTACTTGAAGTAGTAGAAGATCAATTTACAACGCTTCAAATTTTAAATGAAGAAGGCGAAGTTGTTAATGAAGCAGCAATGCCAAACTTAAGTGACGAACAACTACAAGAATTAATGCGACGTATGGTTTATACACGTATTTTAGACCAGCGTTCAATTTCATTGAATCGTCAAGGACGTCTTGGCTTTTATGCACCAACAGCAGGGCAGGAAGCATCACAATTAGCTTCTCAATTTGCACTTGAAAAAGAAGATTTCATTTTACCTGGTTATCGTGATGTTCCGCCAATCGTATGGCATGGTCTTCCGTTATACCAAGCATTTTTATGGTCCAGAGGTCATTTAGCAGGTGGACAGATACCTGAGGGAGTAAATGTTGCGATTCCTCAAATTATCATTGGTGCGCAGTACGTTCAAACTGCAGGTGTTGCTTTGGGAATGAAAAAACGTGGAGTTAAAGCTGTTGCTCTTACATATACAGGTGATGGCGGTACATCTCAAGGTGACTTCTATGAAGGAATGAACTTTGCAGGTGCATATAAAGCGCCGGCAATCTTTATTGCTCAAAATAATAGATTTGCTATCTCAACTCCTGTTGATAAGCAAACTGCAGCTAAAACACTTGCTCAAAAAGCAGTTGCTGCTGGTATTCCTGGTATCCAAGTAGACGGTATGGATCCTTTAGCTGTATATGCAGCGGTAAAAGATGCACGTGAGCGAGCGATTAACGGTGAAGGACCTACATTTATTGAAACGTTAACTTACCGCTATGGTCCACATACAATGGCTGGTGATGATCCAACACGTTATCGTACAGCAGAATTAGACAATGAATGGGAAAAGAAAGATCCACTAGTACGTTTCCGTAAATTCCTTGAAAAGAAAGGTCTATGGAATGAGGAAAAAGAAAATGAAGTGATCGAACTTGCGAAAGAAGAAATTAAAGAAGCACTAAAGCAAGCAGATGCTGCTCCTAAGCAAAAGGTAACGGACCTAATCAATATTACGTATACGGACTTACCTCAAAACTTAAAAGAGCAATATGAAATTTATACAGCAAAGGAGTCGAAGTAAGTCATGGCTCAAATGACAATGATTCAAGCAATTACAGATGCGATGCGAGTGGAATTAAAGAATGATCCTAACGTATTGGTTTTTGGTGAAGATGTCGGTGTAAATGGCGGTGTTTTCCGTGCGACGGAAGGATTGCAAAATGAATTTGGCGAGGATCGCGTATTTGATACACCTTTAGCTGAATCAGGAATCGGTGGTTTAGCGGTAGGTCTTGCGCTGCAAGGTTTCCGCCCAGTTCCAGAAATTCAGTTCTTCGGATTTGTTTATGAAGTAATGGATTCCATCTCTGGACAGGCAGCTCGTCTTCGTTTCCGTACTGGCGGTAAGTTCAATGCTCCAATTACATTCCGCTCACCATTTGGCGGCGGCGTACATACACCAGATATGCACGCAGACAGTTTAGAAGGCTTAATGGCACAGCAGCCAGGACTTAAAGTAGTTATTCCGTCAACACCATATGATGCGAAAGGTCTTCTTATCTCAGCAATCCGTGATAATGACCCAGTTATTTTCCTTGAGCATATGAAATTATATCGTTCATTCCGTCAAGAAGTTCCTGAAGGAGAATATACCATTCCGCTAGGAAAAGCAGATGTTAAGCGTGAAGGTACGGATCTTTCTATTATTACTTATGGTGCAATGGTACATGAGTCGCTAAAGGCTGCAGAAGAGTTAGAGAAGGAAGGTTTCTCTGCTGAAGTCATCGACTTGCGAACTGTCAGCCCAATCGATATTGAAACAATTATTGCGTCTGTAGAAAAAACTGGACGTGCAATTGTTGTTCAAGAAGCTCAAAAGCAAGCTGGTGTAGCAGCTAATGTAGTTGCTGAAATTAACGACCGTGCGATTCTAAGCTTAGAAGCACCTGTTTTGCGTGTAGCAGCGCCAGACACTATTTACCCATTCCCACAAGCAGAAGCAGTTTGGCTTCCAAACTATAAAGATGTAATTGAAACAGCAAAAAAAGTTTTAACATTCTAATATAAGTTGGGGAATAGTAATACTGTTTCCCACTTATTTCTTATTATTGATCGGTAGAAATTTATGCAAAAAATAGGAGGATGAATCCCAAGTGAGCGCAACCGCAACCACATTCCAATTTAAAATGCCTGACATTGGTGAAGGTATACATGAAGGCGAGATTGTTAAATGGTTCATAAAGCCAGGTGATAAAGTCCAAGAAGATGATGTACTTTGCGAAATTCAAAATGATAAAGCAGTAGTAGAGATTCCTTCACCTGTTGAAGGTACTGTACTTGAAGTTTTAGTAGCTGAAGGAACTGTTGCGACTGTTGGACAGGTACTAGTAACTTTTGATGCTCCTGGTTACGAAAACCTTCAATTTAAAGGTGACGACCATGCTGAAGAAGCACCAAAACAAGAAGCGGCTCCAGCGCCAGCTACTGCTGCTGCTCCTGAGGGACAAACAACACCACCGCCAGCTCCGCCTGCGTATGGTATCGGCGTAACTGAACCACAAGTACAAGCGGAAGTAGATCCAAACCGTAAAATTATTGCGATGCCATCTGTTCGTAAGTACGCGCGAGATAAAGGTGTGGAAATTACACAAGTTCCAGGTTCAGGTAAAAATGGACGTATTGTAAAAAGTGATATCGATGCATTCTTAAGCGGCGGTGCAGCTGTTACAGCACCACAAGCGGCGGCAGCACCAGCACCAGCAGCTGCTCAGACGGAGGAAGCACCAAAAGCTGCTCCAATCCCACAAGGAGAATATCCTGAAACACGTGAGAAGATGAGCGGGATCAGAAAAGCAATTGCTAAAGCAATGGTAAATTCAAAACATACTGCACCACACGTAACTCTAATGGATGAAATTGATGTAACAAAACTTGTTACTCATCGTAAAAAATTCAAAGAAGTTGCAGCAGCTAAGGGTATCAAGTTAACATTCTTACCATACATCGTAAAAGCATTAACAAGTGCTTTACGTGAATTCCCTGCTTTAAATACATCACTTGATGACGCAACAAGTGAAATTATTCATAAGCATTACTACAATATTGGAATTGCCGCTGATACTGAAAAAGGTTTATTGGTACCAGTTGTTAAAGATGCTGATCGCAAATCAGTATTCTCAATTTCAAATGAAATCAATGAATTAGCTGGAAAAGCACGTGACGGAAAGTTAGCTCCAAACGAAATGAAAGGTGCTTCTTGTACTATTTCGAATATCGGATCTGCAGGCGGTCAATGGTTTACACCAGTAATTAACCATCCTGAGGTGGCTATCCTTGGTGTTGGCCGAATTGCTGAAAAGCCAATCGTTCGTGATGGAGAAATCGTGGCAGCTCCTGTATTAGCATTGTCATTAAGCTTTGACCACAGAATGATTGATGGAGCGACTGCTCAAAATGCATTAAATCACATTAAGAGATTATTGAACGATCCAGAACTATTGTTAATGGAGGCGTAACAAATGGTAGTAGGAGATTTTGCAATTGATACTGATACTATAGTCATTGGTGCTGGTCCTGGCGGTTATGTGGCTGCGATTCGTGCAGCCCAGCTAGGTCAAAAGGTGACTATAGTAGAAAAAGAATATATTGGCGGCGTTTGTTTAAACGTAGGTTGTATTCCGTCAAAAGCGGTAATTGCTGCTGGACATCGTTACGAAGTAGCAAAACACTCCGATTCATTCGGAATTAAAGCTGAAAATGTAACAGTTGATTTTTCAAAGGTTCAGGAATGGAAAGCTGGAATCGTGAAAAAGTTAACTGGTGGTGTTGAGGGCTTATTAAAAGGAAATAAGGTAGAAATCGTTCGTGGTGAAGCATACTTTGTGGACGGTAATTCTTTACGAGTTATTGGTGAAAATTCTGCACAAACGTACAACTTCAAGAATGCAATCATTGCATCGGGATCTCGACCAATTGAACTGCCAACTTTTAAATACTCAAAACGAATACTTAATTCAACTGGTGCACTTAACTTACAAGAACTTCCTGAGAAAATCGTCGTAATCGGCGGAGGTGTCATTGGAATAGAACTTGGCGGTGCCTATGCGAATTTTGGTACACAAGTTACCATTCTAGAGGGTGCTGACGATATATTAGGTCTTGGCGTTTTTGAAAAGCAAATGGCTGCTCTTGTTAAAAAGACCATGAAGAAAAAAGGTGCAGAATTCTATACAAAGGCTATGGCTAAAGGTGTAGAAGAAACTGAAAATGGTGTAGTTGTAACCTTTGAAGTAAAAGGCGAAGAAAAGAAAATTGAAGCAGATTATGTATTTGTAATGGTTGGACGTCGTCCAAATACGGATGAAATGGGTCTTGAACAAATCGGTGTTAGCCTTACAGATCGTGGACTAATCGAAATTGACAATCAGTGTCGTACAAGTGTTTCTAACATTTTTGCAATTGGTGATGTTGTAGCGGGGCCTCAATTAGCACACAAGGCTTCTTACGAAGGGAAAATTGCAGCGGAGGCAATTGCAGGACATAATGCTGTAATCGACTACTTAGGTATTCCGGCTGTTGTATTCTCAGATCCAGAACTTGCGAGTGTAGGTTATACCGAAGGGCAAGCTAAAGAAGAAGGAATTGATGTTAATTCAGCAAAATTCCCATTCGCAGCAAATGGACGTGCTCTATCATTAGATAGTGCAGATGGATTTGTTAAATTAGTTTCCCGTAAAGAAGATGGTGTCTTAATCGGTGCCCAAATCGCCGGTGCAAGTGCTTCTGATATGATTGCTGAACTAGGTTTGGCGATTGAAGCAGGAATGACTGTTGAAGATTTAGCGTTAACTATCCATGCTCATCCAACTTTAGGTGAAATCACAATGGAAGCCGCTGAAGTAGCAATGGGTACTCCAATTCATGTATTAAAATAATAAAAATGAAAGTCCTTTCTGAAATGGAAAGGACTTTCTTGTTTTTTATGGAATACGAATGATATCTTTTTCATTTCTGTCATATATTTAAAACACTACAATCTTTATAAGTAAGAAAAGATTTCGAGTGGTGATAATAAATGAGGGTTTACGTTATTATGATACTCCAACTAATTATTTGGAGTGCTTATACTCTAATTGAATGGCTTTCAAAGCATGACCAACTATTATATAAGGTAATAATGTTTTTTGTGTTTTTCTATTTAGCTTTTATCCTTTGTAACAGAGTGACCCGGTCGACTGCCAAAACACTTTTTATAACCACTTTAAGTCTTATGGTATATACTTCTATACATTATACACTCGCACTTCTAACGCATTAAAAAAACTCCCGGTATGGGAGTTTTCACTTCTTACTTCCTTGGATAATAGTACATGATTCTTTCATTAAAAAGATGCAGCTCTCCTTGCAGCTTCTTTGCAAGGAATTTACAGAATTCATTTGCTTTGCCCTTATCACCGAACGTGGATTGTTCTGGAAGAGTAACTTGTATGTATGTTTGAATTCTATCAGTGCCATCTTCTTGGCGAATACTCTCTTGATCAACACCAATTAAGATAGCGTAATAACGCTCATTAGTAGAGTGGAGATAGAACCATTTCCCTTTTCCTTCCTCTTTTTCTTTAATCACGTATGGAAAAGCAGAGTCACCATATTCCCAATCAACTTGGTTACCGGTTTTACCAGTAATATCTTTATAATAATATAAGAGTTCTTTTACTTCTTCTACTGTAATTGTTTGCTTTGCGGATGAAGGCACTAGTTTTATAAATGCGTTCTCAGCCATCATCATCCCCCCTAGTCCCATTTGATATCTCCTTTATTCTAGCATTGTAAAAAGCTTGATGACAACATTTAGACACATAAATGTCATTTGTTATTTTAATAAAAAAGAATTATAATAATATTCTAAATACTTAATTAAAAGGGAGGACTCATATGGAATTATTTGATAAGCTCTATGATGAGCACGAAAATGTTAAAGTAAGATTTATTGGATTTACTACTGAACAGACCCGTTATGATTTTGGGATTATTTACACCAATATGTTTTTTGGTAAACCTCTTGTTGTCTGCATGCAAACAGGCCGTTCTACTCTCCTCGATCCTAAAGAAATTGAAGATATTGAATACCTTCAAAATGTATTCCGGATTCCAGATAAGCAGCAAGCAGCAGATTTAGCTGAATTCTTTAGAGATACCCTCCCGCAAATCCCATTTGAAACCCAATATGATTAATTCTCAGATAAAGACCTATTAGTAGGTCTTTTTTGTTATAAAAATATTAATGTGACATACAATTTGGGCTTGATAAATTCAATGTGTTATATTATTATTAAGTTAACAAGTATAAAGCGTTTTCGATGTAATGAACATTTCATAATGAAAAGGGGATTGAAAAAGATGGGTACAATTGTATGCCAAGCTTGCGACTCAACAATTGATCATTTCGAAGACGAAAAGGTAACAGTTCTCTATTCAAGATGTAATTGTTGCGACGGTCACCATTCAGAAGAAGAACTATAAAAAATATCATACTTAAATAGAAACAGGATTCCTCAGAGGAATCCTGTATTTTTATTTTATAGCCTTATATTCTTTAATTACACGGATGGTCTTGATTTCGTCATCCTCTGGCCCTTGAACAGGCAAACCAGCTTCGAGGTTTTCTCGAACATAATGCAGGTTTTCTTTTGTGATAATTTCACCTGGAATAAAAATTGGAATTCCGGGTGGATAGACCATGATAAATTCTGCGATAATTCTTCCTTCAGATTCTTCAAAAGGAATAACTTCCGTTTCAGCATAAAAAGCATCTCTTGGAGTCAGCGCTAGAATAGGAATATCTGGCAGAAGAACTTGGATAGGTTCGAACTTTTCATTAAGATGTTCTCGTTCCTCTGCGAGTTCTTTTAATGCATTAACCAAAATATCGCCTTCCGCATCGGTATCGCCAATTGTTATGATACAAAGGATGTTATAAAGGTCAGACATTTCTACTTCAATATTATGTTTTTCTCTGAGCCACTTTTCGACATCATAACCCGTTAATCCTAATTCTTTCACTGAGATAATTAATTTAGTTGGATCATAATCAAAGGTTGCTTTCGAACCTAAGATTTCTTCTCCCACACAATGTAGATGATCGATTTCATTAATTCTTTTTCTAATTGATTGTGCAAGGCCAATCGTTTTATCTATTAACTCTTTTCCTTTGGTGGCTAATTGTTTTCTAGCAACGTCTAGGGACGCAAGTAATAAATAGGAAGTTGAAGTCGTTGTCAGCATACTTAATATGGATTGAACGTGTTTAGCAGAGACAAGGCCCTCTTTTACGTTTAAAATTGAGCTTTGTGTCATGGATCCGCCAAGTTTATGGACGCTCGTTGCAGCCATATCAGCACCGGCCTGCATGGCAGATAGTGGCAAATCATCGTGAAAATGAATATGAACCCCATGAGCTTCATCAACTAGGACCGGAACATTATGAGAATGTGCGATTTCGACTATTCTTTTTAAATCTGCTGATATCCCAAAATACGTTGGGTTAATCACAAGGATAGCTTTTGCATCTGGATGCTGTTTTAGCGCCTTTTCAACTGAATCAATCGTGATTCCATGTGATATACCTAAATCCTCATCGATTTCCGGATGAATGAAAACAGGGATTGCCCCGGAAAAGACTATAGCTGACATAATTGATTTATGAACATTCCTTGGGACAATGATTTTATCCTCAGGGCCGCATACGGCCATAATCATTGCAATAATGGCACCGCTCGTTCCTTGAACTGAGAAGAAGGTTCTGTCTGCTCCGAAAGCCTCAGCAGCCAAATCTTGTGCTTGTTTAATGATTCCTTTTGGCTGATGAAGGTCATCGAGAGGACCAATATTAATTAAGTCTATCGATAATGCATTATCGCCGATAAAATTTCTAAAATCAGGATCAATTCCCACACCTTTTTTATGACCAGGGATATGAAATTGGATCGGATTTTTTTTTGAATGTTCTAATAAACCGCTGAATAACGGTGTTTGGTTTTGAGACAATTTATTTCCACACCTCTTTATTTACAAAATGCTTTAATATCAATACAAAACAAATGAATTATAGCACTAATACAAGTGCTTGCATAGAAATTTATATCTTTATTCTTTCATTTTTTCGTGTTACTTTAGTTTGCTCAATAAAACAGGAAAATTAACCTTTAAGAGCGAAATAGGATGGTAACAATAATTAGGAGGGTTTTTCTTTGAATTGGCAAACTCGAGTTACTGAAATCCTTAATATCCAATATCCAATAGTTCAGGGAGGATTAGCATATTTAGCTTATTCTGAACTTGCAGCAGCTGTCTCCAATGCCGGTGGACTTGGACAAATTACAGCAATGTCTCTTGAAAATCCGTCGCAGCTTCGAGAGGAAATTAGAAAAGTAAAGAAACTAACGAATAAACCTTTTGGAGTCAATTATGCAATTGGTCAGCATAATAGGCCATTTAAAGAAATGCTGCAGGTAGCCATTGATGAAGACGTACCAGTTGTCTCAATGACAGGGGGGAATCCTGCACCCATTTTTGAACAATTAAAAGGAACATCGATTAAAAAACTTGTTCTTGTAGCTGCTAGAAGGCAGGCTGAAAAGGCGGAAGAGCTCGGAGCCGATGCAGTTATGGTGGTTGGCCAGGAGGGTGGCGGTCATCTTGGAAGGGACGATATTGGTACGATTGTATTAATACCTCAAGTAGTTGACGCTGTATCTATTCCTGTAATTGCATCAGGGGGTATTGGTGACGGCAGAGGACTAATGGCAGCACTAAGCCTTGGAGCAGAAGGAATCGAGATGGGAACAAGATTTATTGCAACAAAAGAATGTGTCCATGCAGCTGAACTGTACAAAAGAAGACTAGTCGAGGGGACAGAGGCAAATACAGTTGTTATCAAACGCGCTCTAGGATCACCAGCACGTGCTATTTCAAACACATGGACAGATAAAATCCTAGAAATTGAAAAAGAATATGGGAGTTACGAGCAATTAAAGAATTACATTAGCGGGCAGGCAAATAAACGATATATCTACGATGGAGTAGAAAATGAGGGGTTTGCATGGGCAGGTCAGGTGATGGGTCTAATTAAAGATGAACCAACAGTTGCTGAATTATTTACTCGCATGATAGGTGATGCAGAACAAATTCGTGAAAAATGGGCAAAATAAGGGTATTATACATATAGGTAAATAATATAAGCAGGTGACAACATGGAATATCAATACCCAATCGATTATCATTGGACCACTGATGAAATTGTTGATGTAATCAAATTTTACGAGGCTATAGAGAGAGCATATGAAAAGGGAATAGATCGTGATGAATTAATGGCTATTTATCGACGATTTAAAGAAATCGTCCCTAGTAAAGCTGAAGAAAAAACAATTTGTGGTGAATTTGAAGAAATTAGCGGATATTCTTCATACCGGACGATAAAAAAAGCAAAAGATTCAGCCTCTGGTGACAGTATATCAATGAAATAAACAGGAAAAACTCCGAACAAAGGTTCAGGAGTTTTTTTATTTGATATTCAGAGCAATTTTATATAATGGTGCTACTTTAGTAAATACATATTCAACTTGCTTAAGGAAGTCGTCAACACTTAAATGAATCAGATCATCACGTTTAATTTCGTACCCGCACAGTAATTCAGCTTTCTTAACATTTTCTAACCGCTCAAACATTCCCCGCAAATCTTCCTTTTTAAGCTGACCATGCGGCACTGATTCAGATTTGGTATGATCTAATGACCAAACAAAATCTTTAGGGATCTCTTTATGAATCTTATTTAATTTTTTCGTAAACCTGGCGGCCATTTCTTCCTTTTGTGGTGCTTCATATATAACAGCAAACCAAATAAATAAATGAGTATTCCACAAACCTATTTGAAAATGTGGGAGCATTTTATATCCACGTGAATTATTTGCAAATGCTGCCCAAGTATCTTTTGGCGGGTTAATCGTCCTTCTGGCATGTTTGGCAACATGAACAAACATCTCGTCACCAGTCAGTGTGGTTAAAGTTGGTGCGAATATATGCCCAAGACTTTCTAATTTTGGCCGAATCCTCTCCTTTAACCCCTCCATGCGTGCTTCTAATCCATCTATTTGAAAAACATCAAAGTCTTCATTCGTAAAGTTCTTAAATTCCATAATACACACTCCATATGATGACGTTTGTCATTTATTGTAGCATACTAGCGAAAATTCTTGAAACGAAGTGCTTATATAGGTTAATGCACATATTTGTTGCAACCTTACATGGTGGCTCATATTATATTACTAAAAATAGTCTGAAAAATTAAATAACAGTTGAAAGGAGATAGCTGAAATGAAACAATTAATGAATACATCATTGAAAAAAGTTGGAGAAAAGGAAAGATTAGCATATTTACGATTAGAAATGGATTATGAGCTAGCAACATTATTTGAAGCTCTTGAAGAAAAAAATGAGAAAAAGATGAAGGAATGTAAACAAAAACTAGAAAAAATTCGCCAAGAGTTATTAAAATTAAAAGCTCTTTGATAAAATATTTTCAAAGGGGATACTAATTTAGAATGAAAAGAAAGAAGTATATATTGAAATTATAAAACGAACTCTGAGCAAGAAAGTAGAGAGTTCGTTTATTGTTTTGTCCACTAAAATAAGGTTGTTAAAAGTTGAAGGCTTACCTAAATTTGATTAAGCTAAGAATATGTTACATATAAGGATTGAAAAAATTGGAGGGATAGAATGGACTGGGAAAATATTGATCTTCTGGCTAAGCAATGGGTAAAGGAAGCTGGGGATAAGATTAGGGATTCTTTTACTAAAACGTTAAATATCCAAACCAAATCAAATCCAAATGACTTAGTAACCAATATAGATAAAGAAATTGAGCAATTTTTTATCAATAAAATTAGAAGTGCCTTCCAAAACCATAGGATTTTGGGTGAAGAAGGGTTCGGGGATGAAGTAAATAATTTAGATGGCGTTGTATGGATAATTGACCCAATCGATGGGACGATGAACTTTATCCATCAACAACGAAATTTTGCAATATCTTTAGCTGTATATGAAAACGGTATAGGAAAAATTGGTCTTATTTACGATGTTGCTCACGGTGAATTATATCATGCTATTAGTGGCAAAGGTGCTTTTATGAATGACTCAAAGCTGCCTAGTTTAAGTAAGAGTACGGTAAAAGAATCAATCATTGCATTAAATGCTACATGGGTGATGGAAAATCATCGCATTGACCACAACCTGCTCATCCCTCTGGTAAAAGAGGCAAGAGGGACGCGGTCTTATGGTACAGCTGCACTTGAAATGGTTTTTGTGGCAACAGGAAGAGTTGACGCCTATATATCAATGAGATTATCACCATGGGATGTTGCTGCTGGAGCAGTCATCATTGGAGAATTAGGCGGTGTTGTTACTAATTTAAGAGGAGAAAAGCTTGATTTCCTTTCAAAAGATTCATTGCTTGCAGCTAAACCGGGCTTACACCAAACGATAATAAATGATTACCTAAAAAAAGGTAAATGGTAAAAAAAGAAGCCCCGCAAGGCTTCTTTTTTTATAGTTGACCGCTGGCACGTAATTTAGCTTTTGTTTTAAATCCAAACCCCATAATAAATATTAGTGCAAGGATACTGCCAATTACCCCCAGAATACTCTTTTCACCTATAGCCACACCAATGCCCATTATACTCACTGCAGCCAGTACTGCGTAAAGCACAAATACCCATTTAATCTGCTTCATTTCAACGATTCCCCTTTGTATTATAAATAAAGAATTTTAAGGTGATAATTAATATAGCTTTATTCTACATAAAATGCTTTTAGCTTTCCACCATAAATGTGGTATAATACTTTAGTTGTATATGGGAAACTATAAATAGCTTAAATTTTTGAAATAGAGGCAGGAGTGAATCATTTGAAATTAAGAGAAGATATTCGCAACATAGCGATCATCGCACACGTTGACCATGGGAAAACGACTTTGGTTGACCAACTATTGAAGCAATCAGGAACATTTCGTACGAACGAGCATGTTGAAGAGCGTGCAATGGATTCGAATGACCTTGAAAGGGAACGTGGAATAACGATTCTCGCTAAAAACACAGCGATTCAATATAAAGATAACCGAATTAATATTTTGGATACACCAGGGCATGCTGATTTCGGCGGTGAAGTGGAACGTATCATGAAAATGGTTGATGGTGTTCTACTTGTCGTTGATGCCTATGAAGGAACAATGCCGCAAACTAGGTTTGTATTAAAAAAGGCTTTAGAGCAAAATTTAACTCCAATTGTTGTTGTTAATAAAATTGACCGTGATTTTGCCCGTCCTTTAGAAGTAATAGATGAAGTTATTGATTTATTTATTGAGCTGGATGCTAATGAAGATCAGCTTGAGTTCCCAGTTATTTTTGCTTCTGCAATAAATGGAACTGCCAGCACGGATCCTGAAAAACAGGATGAAAACATGCAATGTTTGTATGATGCCATTGTAGAACATATTCCAGCACCTATTGATAATAGCGATGAGCCTCTTCAATTCCAAGTGGCGCTGCTTGATTATAATGATTATGTAGGAAGAATTGGAATTGGCCGAGTTTTCCGCGGGAAAATGCATGTTGGGCAACAGGTAGCATTAATGAAAATAGATGGTTCTGTTAAACAATTCCGAGTAACAAAAATCTTTGGTTTCTTTGGTTTGAAACGGCAGGAAATCCAGGAAGCTGTGGCAGGAGACTTAATTGCGGTTTCTGGAATGGAAGATATCAATGTAGGCGAAACCGTATGTCCGGTTGAACATCAAGAGGCACTGCCAATTCTAAGAATTGATGAACCTACTTTACAAATGACGTTTGTTGTAAATAACAGCCCATTTGCAGGAAGAGAAGGTAAGTACCTAACTTCTAGAAAGATTGAAGAGAGATTGCTCGCTCAGCTGCAAACGGATGTAAGCTTACGTGTTGAAAATACTGATTCACCAGATGCTTGGATTGTTTCAGGTCGTGGAGAGCTTCATTTATCCATTTTAATTGAGAACATGCGCCGTGAAGGGTATGAACTTCAAGTTTCCAAGCCAGAAGTTATTGTAAAAGAAGTTGATGGTGTACGTTGTGAGCCAATTGAGAGAGTTCAAATTGACGTACCTGAAGAACATACAGGTTCAGTGATGGAATCAATTGGTGCGCGTAAAGGCGAAATGATTGATATGATTAATAATGGATCTGGTCAAGTACGCTTGATTTTTAATGTTCCAGCCCGCGGATTAATTGGTTATACAACCGAGTTCTTAACCATGACACGTGGATATGGAATTATCAATCATACGTTTGACAGCTATCAGCCGTTGGTTCAAGGTCAAGTTGGTGGAAGACGTCAAGGTGTACTAGTTTCCATGGAGTCTGGAAAAGCTTCGACATATGGTATTATGGGAGTTGAAGACCGTGGTACAATCTTTGTTGAACCTGGAACTGAGATTTACGAAGGTATGATTGTTGGCGAACACACTCGTGAAAATGATATTACTGTTAATATCACAAAAGTAAAACAGGCAACGAATGTTCGTTCTGCCAATAAGGATCAAACTTCGGTTATTAAGAAACCAAGAATTATGACACTAGAAGAGTCATTAGAATACCTAAATGATGATGAATACTGTGAAGTAACACCTGAATCAATTCGTTTACGTAAGAAAATTCTTGATAAAAATGAACGAGAAAGAATGGCTAAAAAGAAAAAATATGCAGAATTAAGTTAATTTCTCTTCGGGGGAGGTTTTAAGAGTGAATGTAGCAGATCGGCTTTCTTTTTTTCCAGCCCTCTATAATGTAACTGAACAACCAAAATTGGGAATGTGGCTGCTTTATTTTACAATTGTTGCTCTCTCAATATTGGTTTATAAACTTGGCTTTGCTCAAAAGCAGAAGCTCCCGTTAATTAAATCGATATTGATTTATATCTTTTTAGCTGCAGGGTGTACGATCCTAACTGCACTCGGCATCTTTTTACCAATAACAGAGGGGCTTGTTGTAGCAGCTTTGATTTTAATCATTTACAAAATTCGCTTACATCAGTCGAAAAAACAGCATGCTTGAGGCAAAGTAACGGGGGATTTTTAACATGAGATCGGTGCAGGATGTACTCTATAATTGGCTTTCGATAAAGGTTGTTTGCGACGTGCGACCTGAGGATACTGCAGCAAGAGAAACCTTAGACCTCTTTGAGGGGATTATTAAGGATGAACATCACTTATCAAACGTTGAAGTTACAACAGATGAAGTTATGTATTATGTTTCCTATACTCTAGGAGGGGAATCGAAAAAGACGCGATTTCCACGTGAACTCATCGAAGTAATGCTCAATCAAATTAATCAAGAGCCAGATAAATATTGTAACTTTCCAATAGAAGAATAAAAAAATTCATGCCGAAATTCGGCATGAATTTTTTTTACCAATCATCCTTTTCTGACTGTGTACGATAAAATCTAAAATTACCTGTATCAATTCTTGCCTTTGTTTTATCAGAGATTCTAGTACTGCAGTCTTGACACATATATGTATGGATTGGACGATTCCGAAGACGTTTAGCTGTAAATGATTCATCTTCTATCGATTCAATTTTGTCGCAGATTACGCATTTAACTCTCATCATGCACCTCAAGTCCTCTAATCTTGCTTGGTTTTATTATAGTATATCATGCAAATATGGTGACGAGTAAATCAATCTGATTAAGTTGCTGAAAAAAACAGATAATAGTACTATGAGAATGTCTGTTTTTTTAGCCTAAGGCAGGAATTGAAAAAAGGGGTTGTAAGGATGCCAAATCAAGTAGAACCAAGACTCATTAAGCCTTTATATGATGAGCTGCAAAAAGAAAGGTTTGTAACATTAGCTACAGTGGATTTTGAAACAGGTGGCCCGAATGTTAGTGCGATATCTTGGATATTAGCAAAAGATGAAGAAACAATCTTTTTTGCTGTAGATAATAAATCAAGAATCATTCAAAATATCACACACAATAATAAAGTGGTTATCAATTTAATTGCGAATGAATCTACATATTCCATACAAGGCGAAGCTTCCCTGAAAGAAGAGCGGCTCCAGGACGTTCCTTTAAAGCTAGCGTTACTTGAAATAAGGGTACAGGAAGTAAGAGATGTCATGTTCTATGGTTCAAAAATTGTTACAGAACCGCAGTACGACAAAACCTATGATAAAAATGCCGCCGCCAGACTAGATAAACAGGTAATGGAAGCAATGAAAAAAGCTTAGTCGAAAAGACTAAGCTTTTTTTATTTGTCTAGCTCACGCCTAGGCGCTGAAGAATTTCTATTTATAATGTTTGGATTCTTCTTGTTGTTTATCCTCTAAACTTCTTTTTTCGTTCTTCTGAAGTTTTTTCTTTGGTTCTTCTGGAGCATTTTTAGGGTTAGGATCTATCATATCTCCAGGGATTTCAGGCATTAACCTGCCGGCGACGTCAGCAAGTTCCTCCATTATACCTTGGATTGGTCTTCCATTTTGAATGTCTGCCGAGATTTCCTTCAATCGTTGATTGGTATCTGCATCGGCGACAACGATTGCGCGTGCACCGTATGGGTCAGCCTTCAAACTCTCAGCTACTGAATATTTTATTGACCCTACTTGAGATCGTTCAATCTTAGAATTCACATCAATGCCAACAATAGCATACCTGCCAATGACAACTGCCGTAGCATCATGAACATTTGGGATACTAGTGGCAAGTTCAACTAATCGCTTAGAAACTTCCTGGCCGGTTTTCCGGTCTACTTCTTCAATATAGCTGTTCTTTACGTTTACTAATGATTGCTTTTCATTATTCTGAGCATTGTTGCTGCTGTTGTTACAAGCCGTTAAGACCAATACTAAAGTGGTAAATATGAAAAGCCTCTTCATTTAAAATCCACCTCCAGATAGAGTTGTATGAACGTTTTCATATGGACGATAGAAATTCGTTATACTCAACTTACATTTATTGTGCGGAAATCCTTCTATCTTTATTCGAACAAACATATATTTTACAAAAGTCCTATCTAGCAATCGGTTTGTTATAAAAGAAGCAGCAAACCAAACAACTAGGAAAAGTGGAGGCGTCGCTTTGAGTAAAATATACGTGTTAGATACAAACGTCTTATTACAAGACCCGTATTCCATATTCTCATTCGAAGATAATGAAGTAGTCATTCCTGCAGTTGTCCTTGAAGAAGTGGACTCAAAGAAAAGGTACATGGATGAAATCGGCAGGAATGCCCGTCATGTATCTAGATTAATTGATGAATTGCGAGCAGCGGGGAAGCTTCATGAAAAAATCCCACTTGAAAATGGTGGAACGATTAGAATTGAGCTCAATCATCGTGCATTTCATGAATTACAGGAAATCTTTGTTGAGAAAACAAATGATAATCGAATTCTTGCAGTAGCAAAAAATTTATCAACAGAAGAACAGCAGAAAGAAGATGGAAAACCAGTAATCCTTGTAAGTAAAGATACATTGGTCAGGGTAAAAGCAGACGCTATAGGGTTAATAGCAGAGGACTTTTTAAGTGACAGGGTAGTTGAAATCGATCATATATATACTGGCTTTTTGGAAGTTTTTTTACCTGTAGAACTGCTCGGAACCTTTTATGAAAAAGGTGAGTTGCTTTTATCTGAAGTCGGTAAATATTCATTTTATCCGAATCAATTCTTAATTATGAAAGATGCCCTGGGAGGGTCTGCTTCCGCAGTAGGGATGGTGGATAAAACAAGACTTAGAGTAAAAAAACTTGCTATTAATCAAGAGCATGTATGGGGAATCCATCCAAGAAATGTTCAGCAAACAATGGCGATTGAACTGCTTCTTCGTAAAGATATACCGCTTGTAACCTTGATAGGTAAAGCAGGAACAGGAAAAACATTACTAGCCTTAGCGTCAGGCTTAATGCAGACGGAGGACTATAGAGAATTTAAAAAGCTATTAGTTGCTAGACCAATTGTTCCGGTTGGAAAGGATTTAGGGTATTTACCTGGAGAAAAACAAGAAAAGCTTAGGCCTTGGATGCAGCCTATCTTTGATAATCTTGAATTTCTCTTTAATACAAAGAAACCTGGTGAATTGGACGCCATTCTTGCAGGAATGGGTTCGATAGAGGTAGAGGCATTAACCTATATACGTGGAAGAAGTCTGCCGAAGCAATTTATTATCATTGATGAAGCTCAAAATTTAACGAAACATGAGGTAAAAACAATCTTAACCCGTGTAGGTGAGGGGAGCAAAATAGTCTTAATGGGTGATCCAGAACAAATCGACCATCCATATCTTGACGCCTACAATAATGGTCTAACATACGTGGTTGAACGTTTTAAAGACCAAGTTATTTCCGGACATGTTAAATTGTTAAAAGGGGAGCGGTCTGGATTAGCCAGGCTGGCAGCAGACTTGCTGTAAACTTACCTGAGGAAAAATGTACTAACGCAGAAAACGGGTACCAATTTGGCACCCGTTGTTTACTATTTAATAATAAATTCCCTAACATTTTTTATTGGATTTTGTTGATTAGAACCATCCCCGTAGTAAACATGGACAGGTCCATCCTCTGAAAGAGGCTTGCCAGATTTTGAAAAACCTAAGATAAGATCCTGTGCAATGTCTAAAGGTATTTCATGTACAGAGGTTGATGTTTTAATAACTAATACAGCGGCTTCCTCTGTTGGTTCTGCATTCTTAATAAAAGGCTGAAGGGATATCCCGAAACTACCTGTTAATACCTTTTCTTTCTCATATTTTTTCTCAGTTTTTAAGGTTGGCGGATAGACAGCGCCTTCTATTATTTCACGGTCCCAATGCTTTGAAATTGATTTTGTATACTCCTCAAGTTCATTATTTTGTTCCATACTTTTAGAGAAATATGTAGTTAAATCAACCTTGCGATCATCAAAAATCCAAACACTGGGATCAAGAGTAATTGAATATTTAACCTTTCCGGATATTAATAATATATTTTCCATCTTTCATTCCTCCAGTTCATTTCTATTAAAGTATATCGTGAAATAGGGTGAATGTCATATCTAGAAATAATGGTGCAATATAACCTTGAGGTTATAGTTCTTGCATTTTTCTGTAGTAAAAGGTAAAATTTATAGATAAGTTGGGTTATCGCTCTGAAATGGGGGGATCAATGTTGGCGTCTGAAATGATAGTGAATCATCAGGAAAAAGCCTATGCCTTGTTACAGGCAGACGCTGAAAAAATATTAAAGCTTATTAAGGTGCAAATGGAAAATCTTACGATGCCTCAATGCCCTCTTTATGAAGAGGTATTGGATACGCAAATGTTTGGTTTATCAAGAGAAATAGAATTTGCGGTTAGGTTAGGCTTAATTGATGTTAAGGATGGCAAAGCGATTCTAGATAAATTAGAAAGAGAATTATCTGCGCTTCATGAAGCATCCCTTAGAAAATAGCTAAAAAAACTCAAACAATGATGAAGTGTTGTTTGAGTTTTTTATTAACCTTTTACTTTTTCAGAATATTCTTAATTGAAATATTGGAGTAATGTAACTTTTCCTCAACTAATTCGTCCCATTTTCTATTATAATAGCAGTAACGACTATTCTAAAAACGAGGAAGTTATAACATGTTTAAAAAAATATTGAAATCCTATGACTATTCACTAGTCATCGCAATTATCCTTTTATCTTTGTTTGGATTAGTAATGGTTTATAGTGCCAGTATGGCATCAAGCGTCCAACGATACGGGGTGGAGAGTGATTATTTTTATCAAAAGCAAAAGCTCTATTTATTAGCATCAGGTTTTATTTTTACCTTTATTGCACTTTTCCCATATAAGATAATGAGAAGCACAAAATTTTTACTGCCAATGGTTGGTTTGTCTATCCTTAGTCTTATAGGTTTATTTGCATTTGGACAAGTTAGAGGAAATGCTCAAAGTTGGTATGATTTTGGTTTTATAAGTATACAACCAGCAGAGTTTGTTAAAATATCGCTGATTATTTATTTGTCAGCCGTATATGCAAAAAAACAGGCATATATTAATAAGTTTAATCATGGTGTTCTGCCGCCGCTAGCCTATCTAGTAATCGTACTTGGACTAATCGCTTTTCAACCAGACTTTGGTACAGCACTTATAATTGGTCTGATTGCAGGTACTATTATTCTCTCATCAGGAATGAATATCAAAACGATTACCAAATTAGTTTTGCTAGGAATGATTCTCCTATCTCCTGTAATATTAGTACTGCAGGACGAAATTTTTTCTGAAAAACGTCTGGAACGATTTGAGGTCTTAAATGATCCATTTCAGGATGAATTAGATTCTGGATTCCATCTAGCAAACTCGTATATTGCGATTGGGTCTGGCGGTGTAAATGGATTAGGTCTAGGGAAAAGTGTTCAAAAACTAGGTTATTTACCTGAATCTCATACGGATTTTATTATGGCAGTCATTGCAGAAGAGTTAGGTGTATGGGGAGTCAGCTTCGTCATTATTACACTAGGTTATATTGTACTAAGAGGAATATACCTGGGAATTCGATGTAAGGACCCTTTTGGAAGCTTATTGGCCATTGGGATATCTAGTATGATTGGAATCCAATCTTTTATCAATCTTGCGGGTGTTTCAGGTGTCATGCCGCTTACAGGTGTCCCTTTGCCATTTGTAAGTTATGGAGGTTCTTCACTTTTACAACTGGCAATTGCAGCTGGTATTCTCGTAAATGTTTCCATGTTTGTTAAATACGAAAGTAAATACTCACAAAAACACCAAGAGAAAGAAAAGAACATTAAAGCACAAGATGGAAATGTATATCAACTTCGAACATAGCGCGGGGAATAAAATCCCAGCGCTTTTATTTAAAATGAGAGATAGAGGTGCTTAGAATGACGAGACAAATCAACAAAGTATTAGTTGCAAACCGAGGTGAAATTGCAATTCGTGTATTTCGGGCTTGTACCGAATTAAATATCAAAACCGTTGCAATCTATTCCAGGGAAGATACAGGAGCGTATCATCGCTATAAAGCAGATGAAGCCTACTTAGTTGGTGAAGGGAAGAAACCAATTGATGCCTATTTAGACATTGATGGAATCATTGAAATTGCTAAGTTTAGCGGTGCAAATGCCATTCATCCGGGTTATGGTTTTTTATCAGAAAACATCCATTTTGCTAAACGCTGTGAAGAAGAAGGAATTATCTTTATCGGACCAACATCCAGACATTTGGATATGTTTGGTGATAAGGTTAAAGCTAGAAAACAGGCAGAATTGGCAGGAATCCCGGTTATTCCAGGCACCGATGGGCCAGTCGTCAATATTGAAGAGGTCGAGGATTTCACCTTGAATCATGGTTTTCCGATTATTATTAAAGCAGCCCTTGGCGGCGGCGGACGTGGAATGAGGATTGTAAAAAGACAGGAAGAAATGCAAGAAGCATTTGACCGTGCTAAATCAGAAGCAAAGGCTGCCTTTGGCAGTGACGAGGTCTATCTTGAAAAGTTAATTGAGAAACCAAAACATATTGAAGTTCAAATATTTGGCGATAAATCTGGAAACATTGTTCATTTATATGACAGAGATTGCTCTGTACAACGGCGGCATCAAAAGGTAGTTGAAGTAGCCCCAAGTGTTTCGATATCCAATAACCTTCGTGAGAAAATATGTTCTGCGGCAGTTAAATTAATGAGAAATGTGAATTACTTAAATGCTGGTACAGTCGAATTTCTAGTTTCAGGGCAGGATTTTTACTTCATAGAAGTAAACCCAAGGATTCAAGTTGAACATACAGTAACAGAAATGGTAACTGGAATTGATATTGTACATACACAAATTTTAGTTGCCGAAGGGCAGGAATTGCACAGCCCGATAGTTGGAATTCCTCCACAGGAAGAGATTAGGATTAACGGTTTTGCCATCCAGTCACGTGTTACCACAGAAGACCCTCTTAATAATTTTATGCCTGATACCGGTAAAATCATGGCATATCGCTCTGGTGGAGGATTTGGCGTTCGTCTTGACGCAGGAAATGGATTTCAAGGGGCTGTCATCACGCCATATTATGATTCCTTACTTGTGAAGCTTTCTACATGGGCATTAACCTTTGAACAAGCTTCCTCGAAAATGGTTCGAAACTTACGCGAGTTTAGAATTCGTGGAATTAAAACGAATATTCCTTTCCTTGAAAATGTAGTGAGGCATGAGAAGTTTAGAAGGGGAGAGTACGATACTTCATTTATTGATACAACACCTGAATTATTCGTATTTCCAGTCAGCAAGGACCGCGGGACCAAGATGCTTTCGTATATTGGTAATGTGACGGTGAATGGCTTCCCAGGTATTGAGAAAAAGAAAAGACCTGTATTCTCTAAACCGCGTATCCCAAAAATAAAATATGACCTGCCTTATCAAGAGGGGACAAAACAAATACTGAACCAGGAAGGTGCAGAAGGTCTTGTTCAATGGATAAAGGATCAAAAGCAGGTATTATTAACGGATACGACATTTAGAGACGCACATCAATCTTTATTGGCAACAAGGGTAAGAACAACGGATATCTTGCATATTGCTGAGCCTGCTGCAAAGCTGATGCCCAACCTGTTTTCCTTTGAGATGTGGGGAGGAGCAACCTTTGATGTCGCCTATCGCTTTTTAAAAGAAGATCCATGGGAAAGATTGCAGACACTTCGAAAAAAAATTCCGAATGTTCTGTTTCAAATGTTAATCCGCGGTTCTAATGCAGTTGGCTATAAGAATTATCCAGACAACCTAATCCGTGAATTTGTTAGAAAATCTGCGGACGAAGGCATCGATGTTTTTAGAGTCTTTGACAGTTTAAATTGGGTGCCTGGGATGGAAATTGCCATTGAAGCTGTACGAGATAGTGGGAAAATAGCAGAAGCTGCAATTTGTTATACTGGTGATATCCTTGATAAAACGAGAGTAAAGTATGATTTGAACTATTATAAGATGCTTGCAAAAGAACTAGAAAATCAAGGAGCACATATATTAGGAATTAAAGATATGGCCGGCCTATTAAAACCCGAAGCTGCATACGTGCTAATTTCAGAATTAAAAGAGAGTGTTGATATACCGATTCATCTTCATACTCATGATACAAGTGGAAACGGTATCTTCACCTGCGCACGTGCCATTGACGGTGGAGTAGATATTGTGGATACCGCTTTAAGTTCAATGGCGGGGCTTACTTCACAACCAAGTGCAAATTCACTTTATTATGCATTAGAAGGCAAAGATAGGAAACCAAATATAAATATTAATGCTCTTGAACAGCTTTCCTATTATTGGGAGGATGTTCGAAAATATTATCAAGATTTTGAAAGTGGAATGGTTGCACCCCATTCAGAAGTATACCAGCATGAAATGCCGGGAGGACAATATAGTAATCTTCAACAACAAGCAAAAGGTGTTGGGCTGGGCGACCGCTGGGATGAGGTCAAGCAAATGTACACGAGGGTCAATCACATGTTTGGTGATATCGTTAAGGTAACGCCATCATCTAAAGTTGTCGGTGATATGGCACTCTTTATGGTACAAAATAATCTATCAGAAAATGATGTTCTTAATAGCGGAGATTCGCTTGACTTCCCGGATTCTGTAGTTGAATTGTTCCAAGGTTATCTTGGCCAGCCTCATCAAGGATTTCCTGAGAAACTTCAGAGTGTAATATTAAAAGGTAAAAAGGCTTTGGAGGTTCGTCCAGGAGAGTTATTGCCTGAGGTGAATTTTTCAAAATTAAAAGAAGAATTAAATAGAGATTTTGGAAGAGACGTTTCGGATGTTGATTTAATTTCTTTTGCACTATATCCAAAGGTATTTAAAGAGTACTTAAATACGGTGGACCAATATGGAAATATCTCTTTCTTAGATACACCAACTTTCCTTTATGGGCTGCGCCTAGGCGAAGAAATCGAAGTAGAGATTGAAACGGGAAAAACACTTATTGTAAAACTTGTTTCGATTGGTCAGCCGCAAGCGGACGGTACGCGTGTTGTGTATTTTGAACTAAATGGACAGCCGCGTGAAGTAAATATCAAAGATGAAAGTATTAAAGCAGCCATATTATCTAGATTAAAAGCAGACCCTAAGAATGAAAAGCATATTGCCGCGTCAATGCCTGGAACAGTTATAAAAGTATTGGTGGAAAAAGGAGAAAGAGTGGAACGGGGTGACCATCTCATGATTACGGAGGCTATGAAAATGGAAACAACCGTCCAAGCTCCTTTTTCAGGAGTAGTAAAAGATATTTATGTGAAAAATGAGGATACTATCCAAACCGGAGATTTGCTCCTTGAATTAGAAAAGTAAATAGAATAAAAAAGTTGCCAATAATGATAATGGCAACTTTTTTATTTTTACTTTTTCTTCCTAGACCGCGAAAGTAAAAATAGAAAATAACTTAGAACACCGAATAAACAGGTAATAAATAAAGCGTGCATTAAAGCAATAAAGAGATTTAATCGGGTAAAAATAACAAGTGCACCAGATAAAACTTGGAGAGATACTAAAGTAAATGCAATAATCCAACCCCAATAAATAACTTTTTGGCTGCGATAATTTTTTACTGCTAAGTAAGTTACATACCCAATCCAAATGAAAATAAGTCCTGCAGCAGCACGATGTCCCATCTGAACCCATTCATATAGATTACTTGGAAGCGCGGGGCTGTCATTGATACATAATGGCCAATCACGGCAGACTAAACTTGATTCAGTATGACGGACTAGTGCTCCTGTATAAATAACAAAGTAGCTATAAATGGAAATAGAGATAATATGAAAGCCCATTTTCTTATCGATTACCAGTTTATCTGCATCAAACTTTTTATCAACTTCAAAAATCAATAAGGTAAGCAGCAATACAGCGGCAAAGGAAATAAGAGATATGCCAAAGTGCAGAGCGAGGATAAAGTCAGACTGTTCCCAAATAACAGCAGCTGCTCCTATTAACCCTTGTAATAACAAAAAGAAAAAAGAAAGAAAGGATAGGAATTTTGTTTCCCTGATGTGCCCGATTACCTTCCAAGACCAAATGGATAAAATCAACACCAAAAAACCGACTGATCCAGACACAAGTCTATGGGCAAGTTCAATGACTAATTCGGCTGTTATCTCCGTTGGAACGAACTCACCATTACATAATGGCCAAGATCTCCCGCACCCCATACCTGATTCCGTTTTTGTTACAAGGGCTCCCCCTAGTAATACTAATATCATTCCAATAGTAGTTGCTACTGCTAACCACTTTAAAGAACGTTGCAAGTAATCACCTTCTTAAATAAATGTTAACAAAATTATTAGATATTTTGTAAGTATAATGATTTGGAATATGAAACGATAAAAGTACTTACTTATCATAACGAAAACATAAGAAAAAGAACAGAATAAAAACTTAAATTTTTGGTTTACTTTAAAAAAAATTTGATGTATGGATAACTTTTAGTTTTCACTATTATTATAGTGAAAACTATTGCTAAATAGATATGTGTCTGTTAGAAATATATAGATAGGTAAAAATTTTCTTATATATAACAAGGTATAATTACATGATTGTTGTCTATAACACATAGGAATTATTATAGTTATACTTAAAATAGAGTGTATTTTATTATCTAACGATTCAAAAATATAGTATAATGGTTATTAAATACCAGCGGACACAATTTAGACAAAAATTATTCAAAAAAAGTTCACAAAAATGCAACAAAGTGTGATTTAATATACAGAGAAAGTGTTGTATAAGTAACAGTATTATAAAATAATAATAGCTTTTAAATAACTATTATAATTTGGTAAAGTTATCTATCAGGTTTATAATAATGTTTATAACAAATTTAGGAGGGGGAAAGATGCCAAATACAAAGGCATACGGTGAAGCAGCGATTGACAGCAGCTCAACTGGGCTTAATTCACAAATAGAAAAATCAACAATGTGGAAAGACTTTATGGCACTTATTAAGATTGGGATTGTTAATTCAAATCTTATTACCACTTTTACTGGCTTATGGCTGGCTCTCCATTTTAGCGGTCAGAGTTTTCTGAATAACTTAGATATCGTTTTATATACCGTAATTGGTTCCTCTCTTATTATTGCAGGCTCATGCTGCATTAATAATTATGTTGATCGTGATATCGACCCTCTAATGGAAAGAACGAAAGCTAGACCTACGGTAACGGGGAAAATCGTTCCTTCAAAGGTACTTGGATTGGGAATTTTCTTGATTGCCATAGGTACAATATTTCTATTGTTTACTACCTTAACTGCAACAGTAATCGGACTGCTTGGGGTTTTTAGTTATGTTGTTCTGTACACCTTATGGTCTAAAAGACAATTAGTCTCAAATACAATAATAGGCAGTATTTCTGGTGCAGTACCACCATTAATAGGGTGGGCAGCAATAGACGGAAATCTTGATATGATTGCTTGGGCTTTATTTATTATTATGTTTATTTGGCAGCCGCCGCATTTTTATTCCCTTGCAATGAGAAGGGTAGAAGAATATAGAGCTGCGGGTATACCAATGCTTCCAGTAGTGAAGGGGTTTAAAACAACCAAGAAACACATCTTAATATGGGTAGCAGCATTACTGCCGACACCTTTATTACTTACTTCATTAGGAATCCCATTTCTAATTTTGGCAACTGTATTAAATATCGGTTGGCTTGTATTAGGGATTTATGGATATAAGATCAAAGATGATATTAAGTGGGCAAAATTGATGTTTGTGTACTCATTGCAATATTTAACGATTATTTTTGTTGCAATGGTCATTGTTACATTGGTTTAGCTTGGATGTTCTTTCTTAGTTAAGGGAAATATAACTATCCTTAAGGTGAAAAAATCGGAGGTTATTATTATTTTTAATAAGCCTCCGAGTTTCCTAAAATATTTAAGAAAGAATAATACTACATACATTTTTGATCACAGATAATTTAAGAAATCATTTAGCGAAAGAGGGGTATGATTTAGCTATGAAAAGGCTTGCAAAATGGCGTTTGATCTCGATATTTGCGATTCTTTCGCTTATCCTTTCAGGATGTGGCGAACCGTTCCTATCGACGTTAAGGCCTGCTGGTGAAGTTGCAGACATTCAATATGATCTGATGAAACTAAGTACATTGATTATGGTAGGAGTTATTGTAGTAGTAATGGTAATCTTCTTTATCGTTATGTTTAAGTTCAGACGTAAAGATGAAAAGATACCAAAACAAGTAGAAGGAAGTCACAAACTAGAAATTATTTGGACTGTTATACCTATATTATTACTATTGCTTTTAGCAGTACCAACCGTTTCTGCTACATTTAAATTGGCAGATGTAAAGGAAATGGATAAAAAAGACTCAGACGCACTTGTTATCAACGTACGCTCTAATTTATATTGGTGGGAATTTGAATACCCTGGTCAAGGAATTGTGACTGGTCAAGATTTAGTCGTTCCTACTGATGAAAAGGTATACTTTAATTTAATTTCTTCAGATGTTAAACATTCATTTTGGGTTCCTGCTGTAGGTGGTAAGCTTGATACCAATACAGAGAATGTTAATAAGTTTTGGTTAGAGTTTGACAGCGCTAAAGCTGATGAAGCTGGAAATCTATTCTATGGTAAGTGTGCAGAGCTTTGTGGACCATCACATGCATTAATGGACTTTAAAGTTAAAACAATGAGCCGTGATGATTTTGATGGCTGGGCAGCGGCAATGAAAGATGTTGAAAAACCAGTCCAAGCTAAAACTGATTTAGCTCAGGAAGGTCAAGAAATCTTCAATAAAAGTTGTGTAAGCTGTCATGCTGTTACACCTTCAAATGCTGCTCCACCTGAAGCAAGACTTGCTCCAAACTTAACGAACTTTGGAGAACGATCTCGTATTGCGGGTGTATTAGACCATAATGAAGAAGAATTAAAAAATTGGTTGCGTACTCCTGAGAAATACAAGCCAGGAAATTTAATGACTGGTAAATATCCGCAATTAAGTGAAGAACAACTTGATGCTTTAACAGCATACCTAATGGAATTAAAGGTCCAGGAATAATAGGGGAATTGGTAGAAAGGGAGGTAAAAAGCGTGAGTACCTACGCACAAAAAAAGGGATTTGGCGCGACTTTATGGGACTATTTAACAACAGTTGACCATAAAAAAATCGCCATCCTATATCTTATTGCAGGTGGATTTTTCTTCGTAGTCGGCGGACTAGAGGCAGTTTTTATCCGTATCCAGCTTGCAGTACCAAATAATGATTTTGTCAGTGCAGGATTATTTAATGAAATTATAACCATGCATGGAACAACGATGATCTTCCTTGCAGCCATGCCGCTCGTGTTTGCTTTTATGAATGCGGTAATGCCATTACAAATTGGAGCGCGTGACGTTGCATTTCCATTTGTCAATGCATTAGGATTTTGGTTATTCTTCTTCGGAGGAGTTTTTCTAAACCTTTCTTGGTTTTTTGACGGGGCACCTGATGCTGGTTGGACATCTTATGCGTCTCTTGCCATGGCCTCAAAAGGGCACGGTGTCGATTTCTATGTTTTGGGTTTACAGATATCAGGACTTGGGACGTTGATTGGTGGTATTAACTTCCTAGTAACGATTATTAATATGCGTGCTCCAGGAATGACGTATATGAGGATGCCATTATTTACATGGACTACCTTTGTCACTTCTGCACTTATTTTATTCGCATTTCCACCACTAACTGTCGGTTTAGTATTAATGATGTTTGACCGTATGTTTGGATCAAACTTCTTTGTTACAACAATGGGTGGTAATACTGTAATCTGGGAGCATTTATTCTGGATTTTCGGACATCCAGAAGTTTACATCTTGATACTTCCCGCTTTTGGGATTTTCTCGGAAATATTCCCGATGTTTTCTAGAAAACGTTTGTTTGGATATTCT
Organism: Neobacillus niacini; assembly: GCF_019749295.1. Taxonomy (GTDB): domain Bacteria; phylum Bacillota; class Bacilli; order Bacillales; family Cytobacillaceae; genus Neobacillus; species Neobacillus niacini_D. The sequence goes on along the minus strand of NZ_JACWFG010000001.1, from coordinate 435,296 downwards.
TCAATGGTTTTTGCGACTGTATTAATAGGCTTCTTGGGCTTCATGGTATGGGCACACCATATGTTTACAACAGGTTTAGGACCTGTTGCCAATGCGATTTTCGCTGTTGCAACAATGGCAATTGGTGTTCCAACTGGTATTAAAATTTTCAACTGGCTATTTACCATTTGGGGAGGCAGTGTAAAATTTACTACTCCAATGCATTGGGCCTTGGCATTTATTCCTTCGTTTCTTGCAGGTGGGGTAACTGGAGTAATGCTTGCAGCAGCAGCAGCTGATTATCAGTACCACGATACGTATTTCGTTGTAGCACACTTCCACTACGTTATTGTTGGAGGCGTTGTATTTGCAATCTTTGCTGGTACCCACCTATATTGGCCAAAAATGTTTGGGACAATGTTAAATGAAACATTAGGGAAAATTACATTCTGGTTGTTTTTCATCGGTTTCCATATGACATTCTTTATTCAACATTTTCTTGGTCTTTGGGGTATGCCGCGTCGTGTATTCACATATTTACCAGGTCAAGGGTTCGAAACTTCAAACTTAATTAGCTCTATTGGGGCTGTATTTATGTCCTTAGCGGTTATCGTTATGCTTTACAACATAATCATGACTTCAGTGAAAAATGTTAAAGTTGGAAATGATCCATGGGGAGATGGAAGAACACTCGAGTGGGCACTTCCTTCACCACCGCCATTCTATAACTTTAAACAGCTTCCACTTGTACGTGGATTGGATGCATACTGGTTAGAGAAAATGGAAGGTAAAAAAGGGATGACTCCTGCAGAACCACTAGGAGATATTCACATGCCTAATTCATCGTTCCTGCCATTTGTGATTGCATTTGGATTATTTGTTGCTGCGTTCGGTGCATTGTTTAACATGGATGATAAGGCATGGTCAGTGCCAGTAATTATCATTGGTTTATTGATTACATTTGGTGCTATGTTCTTACGTTCTGTTAAGGATGACCATGGTTTCCATATTCATAAAGAAGAATTAATGGAAGATGATAACGATAAGGGGGTTAAGGCATAATGCACGCAGAAGAAAAGTTAACACATGAAACATGGCCTGCTGAGCCTGAAAAATCAACCCTTGAAGCAAAAAATAAATTTTTAGGCTTTTGGTTCTTCCTTGGTGGAGAGACAGTGCTGTTTGCTTCACTCTTTGCTACCTACCTTGCATTAAAGGACAAAGTACCTGATACGACACATACATTAGCAAAAGATTTGTTTGACTTGCCATTGACCTTTGTTGCTACAATGCTGTTATTAACAAGTTCACTAACAAGTGTTTATGCTATGTATCATATGAAGAATTTTAATGCAAAAAAAATGAACCTTTGGTTAATTCTAACACTGCTCCTAGGAGCTGCATTCCTTGCACTAGAGGTTTATGAGTTCTCGCATTATGTTCATGAGTATCATCATACATTTACAAGCAGTGCGTTTGGATCGGCATTTTACACATTAGTTGGTTTCCATGGCGCTCACGTTGCTTTCGGTTTACTGTGGATAACTACATTAATTGTTCGCAATTACAACCGTGGTTTGGACCTTTACAATGCTCCTAAATTCTACGTTGCAAGTCTTTATTGGCATTTTATTGACGTAGTTTGGGTATTCATCTTTACAGTAGTATATTTAATGGGGATGGTGGGATAAACTGATGGCAAATTCACAATTAAATTCAGGTAACCCAAGAGTAGACATTGAATATCGTAGGAAAAAAAGCGCTGAAGAAATGAAACAGCAAGTGGTGTCATTTGCCTTAATGATTTTCTTAACATTAATCGCTTTTGCCGCGGTAGCGATGAAAGGAGCATCTGCATGGTTTGTCGTGCCGTTTATACTCCTTTTGGCTGCAGTGCAGGTCGTTTTTCAGCTTTACTATTTTATGCACATGAAACACAAAGGACATGAAGCTCCTTCCATGTTTCTATATTCAGGTTTACTTGTTGGCTTAATCACTATATTAGCTTTCACAACCATTATTTGGTGGTAAACGTAAAAAGAAAATCGGCGTTATGCCGATTTTCTATTTTTAAGGAAGCTTCTTTGCTCTTAACTTATCTATGTATATAATAAAACTATGATTTAACTATTAATATAGAGGTGATATGCGGTGCTTACATTAGATATATTCGGCTTTAAAGCACTTTGGAGCCCGTACTTTCTATTATGTTTATTAGCGGTAACAGCCATCTACTTTTTAATAACAATAAAATTCCGATACAGATTTGCAGATAGTGAGCCATTAACCAAAAAGCAGGCTGGATTATTTTTACTATCCATTTTGATGATTTATGCTATTAAAGGATCTCCGTTAGATTTAATGGCACATCTAATGTTTTATGTGCATATGATTAACATGGCAGTATTGGTGCTTGTAATACCGCCAATCTTTATTTTTGGAATACCGGTTTGGATTTGGAGAAAGCTTTTCAAAATACGCCTAATTGATTCCTTGTTTAAATTTTTTACAAAACCTCTTATTGCGTTATTCGTTTTTAACGGCTTATTTTCTTTCTACCATATTCCATTGATTTTTGACACAGTTATGCAAAGTTTCTGGTTACATGCAGGATATTCGCTGCTTTTATTTATTGTGGCAATATTAATGTGGTGGCCGCTTATTAACCCTGTACCAGAGCATCAAAGGTTAAGTGGTCTAAAGAAGGTAGGGTATATTTTTGCCGATGGTATATTAATCACTCCTGCTTGCGCATTAATTATATTTGCTCCTGGTTCTATTTATGCAACTTACTCTGATCCCCAAGTTTGGGCACAGGTGATGAGTCTTTGTGTGGGACCGGCAACGTTTTCTGGTTTAGATATAAGTGGTCCAGAATTATTTAGTTCGATGTCATTATTACATGATCAACAACTTGGTGGTGTATTAATGAAGATTATTCAGGAAATTGTGTATGGTATTATCTTAGGACATGTTTTCTTTGAATGGTATCGTAAGGATCAAGCAGATTCTGAAAAAGAAATGAAGCAATCCCTAAAACCTTTGATAGATTAATCTCCCATAGAACTGGGAGATTTTCTTTTTATTGAAAAACTTGGGGAACTAAACTAAAATTATTGTAGAAATATATATAAAGTGAGGCTAATTCCATGAATTCCCTACCTATTTTACCCACGATAAGTACGACTTTCATTGTTTTAAGTGCCATAACGGTGGCAATAGGCTGGTGGCAAATTAAACAAAGGAAAATAGAAGCGCACAAAAAGACTATGTTCTTAGCTGGAATTTTTGCTCTGATTTTCTTTATTATTTATGCTTCCAGGACAATCTTTATCGGTAATACTGCTTTTGGCGGTCCGGAACACTTGAAAATCTATTACACTGTTTTTTTAATTTTTCACATTACGTTAGCAACCACTGGAGCTGTTTTTGGTATTGTTTCGTTATATACTGGATATAAAAGTAATTTACCTATACATAGAAAACTTGGTCCGATTACAAGTGTCATTTGGTTCTTTACGGCAATTACCGGTGTAGCAGTTTACTTATTGTTGTATGTATTTTTCCATGGTGGAGAAACAACCTCCGTTATTAAAGCAATATTAGGATTTTAAAGTGTCTTCTAAGAGACACTTTTTTCTTTTATAGAGAGGAGTTTTTGTTTAAAGATAGAAATAATTATGGAGAGGAGTGATAAATGTGGTAATAAAAGAGCTTAATGAAAAAGATTATTTGGAATCAATGAAGCTTTCAATGTATGCCTTTCAATATAAAATACCTGAAGAGTCCATTCCCGCTAGATTAGAAATGTTAAAACGGCATAAACTAATAGGAGTTTGGGAGGATAATAGCATTTTGGCAAAGCTTCATATCATTCCTCATCAAATTTTCATCAATGATCAGAGATGGAAAATGGGGGGATTGGCTGGTGTTGCAACGTATCCAGAGTATAGAAGAAAAGGATATGTAAAACAGTTAATCATTCATGCCCTGCAGACGATGCGCGAGGAGGAACAAATCGTTTCCTTATTACATCCTTTTGACATTGGTTTTTACCGGAAATTTGGCTGGGAAGTATTTACGGATAACAAAAAGATTCATATTGAGAAAAAGGATCTTAAATTTACTAATGAACAGCCTGGAATCATTAAGCGATTTGCTAAAGAAACTCATCATACCGATATAGAAAACCTTTATACCCAGTTTAGTGAAAAATACACGGGTATGCTTGTCCGTGATTCAACATGGTGGAAGAATAACGTTTATGGAGATGGGCAGATTGCTGTCTATTACAACGACAATAATGAAGCTCAGGGTTATATTCTATATGAAGTAAAAGAAAGTAAAATGGATATTGAAGAGTTTGCAGCATTATCGCATGAAGCCAGGTGTGGATTATGGAATTTTATTTGTCAACACGACTCTATGGTGGAAAAAGTCAGTATCCTAACCTCAAACCATGAATTGTTACCATTTACCTTTCAGCAACCGAAAGTAAAGATGGAAGTAACACCGTATTTTATGGCACGCATCGTAAATGCAGCGGAATGCTTAAAGCAATATCCTTTTAACGATATTAGTCAAAATATTTTCATACACCTCGAGGATCAATATGCGCCTTGGAACAACGGGAGCTATTTCATTTCAAATGGAGAAGTAAAGGAGTTTAAAGACAAGCCAGGCAGCAATTGTGTGCAGCCGCCGAAAAGAGGAGTAAGGTTGGATATTAATTCATTGACTGCGTTAATATTTGGTTACAAACGACCTGCTGAATTATTCGAAATAGGATCAATAAAGGGTCAGGAATCAGAAATCGCTGTTTTAGAATCTTTATTTCCTAAACACAAACCATATTTTTATGATTTTTTCTAAAAAAAGAGCGCATGAATTATTTTCATGCGCCTTTTTTTTTTATAAAGCAAATTTTTCAACTTCTTTTTTTACATCATCAAGAATTTTCTTGCATTGATTTACTAGTGAAGTTGGGAAGTTTTCGCCTTCGCCATATTCAACGCCATGAGGATAATAATGCTTCCCTAATAATGGAGTCAGGAGCTGAATAACTGCCTTATGCGAATCAACATTTCCTTCAATAGCATAGCCGCGAACTCGTAAGTAAAAGACGCCTTCTTTTAATTCAAATTTGCGGTCGTATGTAACACGCTCGTAATCCCACTGACCTTCACGGACTAAACCGTACTCTAGCATCACATCATCTAAACGGTTTAAATCAGCTTTCATCTGGTCCAAGCCAGTATTCTCGAATTTCATAATTAGTCCCTCCTAGAAACAATGCCTAAACAAGCAAATTAATTCAATTTAATAATAGTTGAAAATGTGTAAACTTGCAATGAATACCTTACCGAATAAATCAACCCTTTTTGGAAATCCTATGAAAATGTAAAGGAATATGCATACTGGGGGCGTTGAAATGGAAAAGATTCGTGATATCATGACAGATAACGTAGAGTGTTGTACTTTGTTGGATAATGTTTTTGAAGTGGCAGTTAAAATGAAAGAATTAAATGTTGGAGCTATTCCGATTGTCGACGAAGAAAAGCTAGTTGGTATGATTACAGACCGTGATATCGTCGTCCGAGGCGTTGCCGAAAAGCATCCTGGATCAACAAAAGTGGAAGATATAATGAGCAGTAAACTTGTTACAATAACTGCCGACGCTACTAGTCAAGAGGCAGCCAAATTAATGGCAGAGCATCAAATACGCCGTCTTCCGGTTGTTGAAGGTGATAAATTAATTGGCATTGTTTCACTCGGAGATTTTGCAATAAGAAAACTTACTGATGACCAAGCGAAAGAAGCATTAACTGAAATCTCTGAGCAAAATTATAATGGTGTACAACATTAAAGGGGAGAACAGATACATCTCAATGATGTATCTGTTTTTTTACATAAATTTTATTTTTCTGACAAGTTTAATATTCTCTATTACTAACAATGGTAATGGTGATATAATTATTAATACATAGCATATAATGAAAGAGAATGTAATAGAGAGGGTGAATACATCTGCGTACTCTCTTCAGAATCCTCATCCTAGCGTCTATTTTCGTGACAATTGGTTTTTATGCAAGTATAAATGAAAATGGCGATAATGAAGTTTTAATTACTGATGACCATACGTTAGAAAAGAATAAATCATTATATCAAAATCAGGATAGTAATATTCAGGAGAAAACTTCTGCTGTACGTCCAGTTAGTGGTATGGGCTTGCTTGTTGGCCAAGATATTACCTATTTAAAAGGGGTATTAGGAGAACCGCAAAGAATCGATGAATCTTTATATGGCTACCAATGGTATATATATAATTCTGATTACTCTAGTTATGTACAGGTTGGTGTGGAGAATAAGAGAGTAGTGACGGTATTTGCAATAGGTGAAAATTTAGATGTTTCGCCCTTTAAAATTGGACAGCCAATTGAAGAAATTTTTAATACCCAATCTATTAATACAAATATAGACTTCGAATTTAAAGGGAATTCCTATCGTTTTGAATTAAATGATACAGATTTAAATATTCGCCCATTAATTAGATTGGGAGATATTTTTGTCCAGCTATATATCGATCAGTTTACCGGCAGCCTTTCAAGTGTCCGTTTTTTAAATGAGGAGACCTTAATTAAGCAGCGGCCCTATGAACTAGTATACAGCGGAGAACTAGTTGAAACAGCTGAACCAAGTGAAGAGATGTGGAGAGCAATTGAGCAAGGAACAGAGAAGGAAATCCTTGATATAACCAATGTAATGCGAATTAGACATAATGTTAAGTCGCTAAAATGGGATGAGGATACATCTGCTGTCGCCTATGGTCATAGTAAGGATATGTCAGACAACAATGATTTCTCGCATACCTCAAAGCAGTTCGGCAGTCTATCTGACAGACTAGAGGCAGCTGAGGTAGCCTATAAATCTGCAGGAGAGAATATAGCTGCAAATTACATTGACGGCCCTGCAGTGGCTGAAGGCTGGTTAAACAGCAAAGGCCATCGAGAATCTCTGCTAAATGAGGATTTTACCCATCTTGGCGTTGGCGTTTATCAGAAATATTATACACAAAACTTTATTCAAAAATTTGAGGATTAGAAAAAAGTAAAAGGGTGACTTATTTGTCACCTTTTTACTTTTTATCCGCTTTCATCTTATGGTATTCATTAAAGTGAAAATGATTTCCTTGCCAGGAACCGTATATCCGTACCACCTCGCCAATTGTAAAGGTATCGGCCTCAAAATGATTTTTTATCGGTATAATTTTTTTTGCTTTTATTAATTTCGTTTCCGTTTGGAGTGTAAGTTCATAGACAAGTATATAACGATGATAATAAAAACGTTGTTTCTCCATGTTAACACTTTTTATTTCACCACTCAGAACAGCTTCCTTTATTACGTCAGCAGATGCCAGCCATTTACTATCGTTTAGTTTCATTTCTTTTCTAGTAATCCAAAAGAAGTAAAGGCAGATAATAGGTATTACTACTGCAGTAACCATTTAGTTCCTTCTCCCCAAATCTCCTATTTTTGGATAATAAAAAATGTACCTGTAGCATGTGCTATTTTTTTTCCATCAGAACGGAAAGCTTCTCCTGAAACCACCACTGTTTTACTTCCATGATGAATAATTTCAGCCTTACAAGTGAGGGTGTCACCTAAACCAGGAGCAATGTAATGGATATTCAGTTGATTAGTTACGGCTCCAAAACCTTCAGGAAGAATGGCATTTATTACTGTCCCCATAACAGTATCAAGTAAAGTGGCAGTGATTCCTCCATGAACAATATCTAATGAATTATTCCACACGACATTTAATGGTACTGTAATTTCGCAGGTTTTCTTTTCTCGATCTATTTTCCTTTCCATATGGAGCAGCCCATCAATATATTGTGAGTACTTATGGTCAATTTTCTTCTCAAGCCCTTTTAATATATACTCTAGCGCACTTAGGTCACTGTCTGAGCCTTTTTCGATACAATTATCTAATAGTTGTTGTAATGTGTTTTTCATCTAAATCCCTCTCTCATTTCTAGTACTGAAGACATCTTACCATTATAAATATAATTTTTACAGCATCAGGTTTTTCACAATTTTTAATTTAGCACATATCGTATAATAGGCACATTGGATTTAGGCAGGGGTGAAGTATTATGCAGAAAAATTTACATCCTTCCGTGATTAAATTTAAAGAGTTTGTGAAAAATAACCCAGCGTTAATTAAAGAAGTACGGAATGGAAATACTACTTGGCAGGAGTTGTATGAGGATTGGTATCTTCTTGGGGAAGAAGATACTCGGTGGGAAACAATAGGGGTAAAAACTAGTCCTAGTGCTGAAGTGGCGGAAGAAAAAAAAGGAGACTGGATTTCAACAATCTTAGGTTCCGTCCAAAAAATGGACCCTGATCAAATTCAGCATTATGTAAATAACTTAAGTCAAGCCTTGGGAGCTATTCAAGGGGTCCTATCCCAATTTCAGGGCAGTCAACCTAAACAAGGATCTCCGAAAGTTGAACCAAGACATCCTTTTTCATTTCGTAAAGACTAACAGAAGGGAAAATGTCGATGAGAAGAGATGTACTAGAATATCTAAATAGCCAAAAAGAATTAAAAAGATTTATTCGCGAACAGCCGCTCTGGTATCGAAAGCTATCTAGGAACCCCTATGATCTGCAGACATTAGAAATAGAATCACTTCACTATTATAAAAAGACAATTCCTCATAAAGTAGAGAAATTTACAAATAATGTACAAATGGCTTCCATGATGTTTTATATGCTGCAGTCAATGAAAGACCAAAATGGATGAGGACCACTAGATAGTGGTCTTTTTATGTTGTGGAACTAGAATATTGACTAAAAAAATAAAGGAGGAGAACAATACAGGTAAAAGGAGTGATGGAATTGAAAAGAATCATGGGAGTTATCCTTCTATCTATCTTTATAGTGGTCATTATGACTGGATTTCAACAAAATGAAAACCAAAACCCTTCATTTTTTGTGCAATCCAGCATAAAAGGCAATAATGTGTATGTAGAGTGCATATTATCTGGAATCAGCTTCCGGGAAGCAAATCAAAATGGTCAAAAAGCAGGGAAGCTTGTTATTTGGCTGGATGGAAAAAGAAGGGAAGAAGTAAACTCTGCAGCTTTAATTATTAAAGGTTTATCTCCTGGCGAACATAAAGTTAAACTTGAGGTTGTAGACTTGAAAAATGAACCGTACGGATTAATAAAGGAATTCATGGTAAATATCCCTAAATGATAGTTTATTTCACTTTCTATACTCATTCATGTTAAAATGTGAATGGAGGTGGGCGTGCATGCTTGCTACATCAGAAAGAGTAGAACTAATAGAATATGCTGAGGAATTAGCTCAAATGGTTTTAGAATCTGATATTGTTGAACAATATCATATTTGCCTATATAAAATGCAGAATAATAAGGAAACGCAAGAAAAGATCAGCCGTTTTGTAAATCTTAAGGAGCTTTATGAAGAGGTACAGCGGTTTGGTAAATATCACCCAGATTATAAAAAGGTGATGAGTCAAATTCGGGAATACAAACGGGAAATGGACTTAGACCAACATGTAGCTGAGTTCAAATTAGCGGAAAATGACCTGCAGCATCTGCTGGATGAAATTAGTATGTTAGTCGGCGGTGCAGTTTCAAAACATATTAAAGTTCCTTCAGGGAATCCATTTTTTGATACAGGTTCTCATGGCTCAGGCTGCGGCGGCGGCGGAAGCTGCAGTTGCTCAGCGTAAAAAATCGGCTTAATTTTCATTAAGCCGATTTTTCTTACCCTTTTAACCGTGTACAATCTACGCACAAATTTCCGCAGCAAAACATTTTTTCCTGAGGTACATAAAACCGGTGGCGATAGACAAACAGCATGTCATCCTGCCGTACAAATACAGTTTCGCTATGCAGACGTTTTCCTTTTATAGCGATATCAGAACACTTCTTGATCAAACTTTCAAGAGTGGAGTGAGGTGTATCATGGTTTATCTGTATATAGAGAAAGGGAATTCCAGTTATTTTCTTCCAATATGCTTTGTAAATGCACTCATCTAAGGTAAGCTGCTTTATAAATAATTGCCAAGTGGGCTCTAAATCCATTTCAATCACCTTTAACCTTGGTGTTATTTTTTAGGAATCATCAGGTTTGAATTGAAAAAAGGGGTTTTAATATGCTAGACTTAGTAAAATGATGGTTTATTGAAGGGGAAAAAAGTATGTTCGTTCAAAGGCAAGGTTTAGTTATTTGGCTCTATTCTTTAAAACAAGCAAAAATGTTAAGACGTTTTGGTAATGTTCATTACGTTTCAAAAAAGTTAAAATATGTTGTATTGTATTGTAATCAAGATGAACTTGAAGTGATAATGGAAAAAATAAATTCCTTTTCATTTGTTAAGAAAGTAGAACCGTCATATAAGCCTTTCTTAAAAATGGAGTTTGAAAACGCTGCACCAGATAAAGCTAAAGAATATGATTATAAAATGGGAATTTAATTTATAGCTTCAGCGCAAATCGCGCTGAAGCTTTTTTAATGTAAGGGTCGTATATAATGGTTTAATCTCAATATTGCGATTAAATGTTGATAATATAGCTCTTTCTCATGGAAGATAGAAGAAGGTTTGACAGAAAGTTGAATAATTTCCTTTCCAAGTTCCTCTGCAGTCTGCTGAAACAAGTCATACCTTTTATTAGGTATAAAGTTTGGATTTGGAATACCTTCACGGCAGAAATAAAGGGCTTGGAATTTTCCAGGGTCTGTGAGTTGTAAAACTACTGCTAAAGAAGTCACTTGCTTCTCATTCTTAACGGTGTGGAATGCCATCATATGAAGTAGCCTGTGATGATTGGCTTTTGCTAGTTCAAGCAGCTCATATATATCAGAATAGCCTTCACCTAGTTCAATAAAGCGTTGTATCAAAAATAACTCTCCTTTATTTATGATTTCATTCCTTACTTTATCATAATTTTAGTAACAATGTTAAAAACAAAGAAAAAACCCTGCAGACATAAATCTGCAGGGTCCTTCTACATCCTCGATAAAGGATAGAAGGCAAAGGGAGAGGAGAAACCGGAGGAAGAACTTATGGGGAAACGTAAGTCTTCTCCGCGGTTGGCAACAACATCCTCGAATTGATGTTGTTAGTAACATTATCTCCACAACTAACAAGCTTATACGTCTTTTAAAATAATTTTTTGTAAATTAATCCGGCAAGTTGGCTAGTTTATTCAATTATGATAGGATAATGTTAAAAATAGAATATAGAAAAATTGTGGTGATAATGATTGAGAGTCGTTTCAGGTGTTTGTAAAGGCAGAGCTTTAAAAGCTGTTCCTGGAAATACAACCAGACCAACAACGGATAAAGTAAAAGAAGCCTTATTTAATATGATTGGACCCTATTTTGAAGGAGGATTGGGGCTTGACCTTTTCGCTGGAAGTGGTGGACTAGGACTGGAAGCCCTGAGCAGAGGATTAGATAGGGTTATATTTGTTGACCGAGATGCAAAGGCCATTCAAACGATCTATGAGAATATAGAAGCGTGTAAAATGGAGGATAATGCAGAAGTTTATCGAAATGATGCAGAACGAGCAATAAAAGCCTTGATAAAAAGGGAAATACGTTTTGATTACATATTTTTAGATCCGCCATACAAAAAGCAGCAGTTACTTAGTTTAATGCAAAAAATATCGGAACACAGACTCTTGAATAATGAAGGGTATATTGTCTGTGAACATAGCCATGATGTTGAATTACCAGACAGTGTCGGGGAGTTTACACAATATAAGCATGAAAAGTATGGAATTATTGCGATAACAATTTATTCGCGGTTTAGTGAGGAATAAGGGGGAGTCATTTGTGTCTAGTATTGCTGTTTGTCCTGGAAGTTTTGACCCAATCACGTATGGTCATTTAGATATTATAAGAAGAGGCGCCAAGGTATTTGATATGGTCTATGTAAGCGTGATGAATAATTCATCTAAGAATCCGCTTTTTACAGTGGAAGAGCGGATGAATCTAATAAAAGAAGTAACAAAGGACCTCCCAAATGTAAAGGTTGATGAACATTCTGGGCTCCTAGTTGAATATGCTAAGGCTGTTAATGCAAATGCAATCATTCGAGGTTTACGTGCGGTTTCAGATTTTGAATATGAAATGCAAATAACCTCGATGAACAGAGTTCTAAATGATGAAATCGAAACATTCTTTATTATGACAAACAGTCAATATTCATTTTTAAGCTCTAGTATTGTTAAAGAAGTATCAAAATACAATGGGAATATATCAGAGCTCGTTCCTCCAATCGTGGAAATGGCACTGAACAAGAAATTTAACCGATGATATATAAAGACATGTAAAAAGCCTTGGCAAAGTGCCAGGGCTTCTTTCTGCATATTCTAGTAGCTTTTACGTAATCGGCTGTAAAGGATAAGCACATAAATACAAAGTGAAATAATCGTAATTAGTGGACCGAGTTCCATTAATTTCTGAAAGTAAGAATGTAGCCAAGACTCTTCTCCGAAGAAACCAACAGGGATTGCGTTAGAGGGGTGTTCTGTTTGATAAAAGCGTATATAAATTGGTTTCCACAAAATTAGTGCAAATACGCTGGCGAATATACCCTGCAAAATTCTTGCAAAGAAGAACGGCTTAAAGCGAATACCAGCTTGTGCTAAAATGCTGGCAACCTGTGCTTGAACACTAAAACCGCTAAAGCCTAAAATAAAGCTGGTGATGATCGCTTGCTGCAGCAAAGTAGCCTCCTGAACCCGGCTTGTTAAATCGCTCCCCATTGTAATTTCAAATAATCCAGATATGAATGGAATGCTAAGTATATCTGGGAATGAAAGGAATGAAAAAATTAAGTCAAAGCCTTTTGCAAGTGCTCCAGTAATATGTAGAAGAAAAAGCAGCTTGTTAATAACTGAAAACAAAATAATAAATCCACCAACCATTAGTAAGGTTTGAATAGATGAATTGACAGCATCACCAAGAAGTTTGCCGATCGGCCTTTTGTCTTTTAATCTAGTTTGATGCAAGGCTGATAATGCAGTTTTTACTATAAATTTACCTTGCTTGTCCTTCCCCTTATCAGGAGTTTCACTGCCATAAAATCGCATAATAATACCAACACAAATATTCCCTAAATAATGGGCCAGTGCCAGGATTACCCCTAAGTGCGGGTTGTGAAAAAAACCGACCGCTACGGCACCGAAAATAAATAATGGGTTAGAGGAGTTAGTAAATGAAACCAGCCTTTCTGCTTCAATTTGTGTTAACTGACCCTCCTGACGAAGTCTTGCAGTCAGTTTGGCGCCAGCTGGAAAACCAGAGGCCATTCCCATTGCCCAAACAAAACCCCCGACACCAGGAACTCTAAATAGAGGTCTCATGAGAGGCTCTAATAAGACCCCGATAAATTTAACTACTCCAAAACCAATAAGCATTTCTGATACGATAAAAAAAGGCAGCAAAGAAGGAAAAACAATTTCCCACCACATGTTTAGACCGCGTATGGAGGCTTCAAGTGACTCCTTTGGAAAAGTTATCAAAGAACCAGCTAAAATGATAGCTGATAAAGAAAGAAATATTGTTTTTATTTTTGATTGAAACAAAGAAAGAGCCTCCTTTCCGATGGTTTTGTTATACTGTATAAATAAATAATGTTAAAATAAGGATTATTCATTCACACTTTTAGACTTGACTTGTCCCCATATAACACAAATATACTCATAGAACGCTAATTTAGACCATAAGATTGAACGAGATTTCTCCGAACATATTATGTTTATTGTCATAATGCTTTTATAGCTTATGAAAAGGAGGGAATGCTTTGAAGCGTCCTATAATAGGGTTAGCACTTGGTTCGGGTGGAGCACGTGGATTTGCACACTTAGGGGTTATTAAAGTCTTGAAGGAAGCAGGAATCCCAATCGATTTGATCGCCGGAAGCAGTATGGGAGCACTTGTAGGGAGCTTTTATGGAGCGGGTATAGAAATTGACCGCTTATATAAATTATCAACAGCATTTAAACGGAAATATTTTTTGGATTTTACTGTTCCGAAAATGGGTTTTATTGCTGGGAAAAGAGTGAAGGATTTCATTAAGGTCTTTACTCATAGTAAAAATATTGAAGATTTGTCCATTCCACTGGGAATCGTTGCAACCGATTTGCTTACTGGTGAAAAAGTTGTTTTTAAAAAAGGACCTGTGGCTGAAGCGGTAAGAGCAAGTATATCTATACCAGGGATTTTTGTGCCTGAAAAAATAAATGGAAGAATCTTAGTGGATGGTGGAGTTTCTGATAGGGTTCCAGTGTCCGTTGCGAAAGAAATGGGTGCGGATATTGTGATTGCAGTGGATGTATCAAGGGTAAAGCGTAATGCGGAAATCACCTCGATTTATGACGTGATTATGCAAAGTATCGATATTATGCAAACAGAAATTCTCATTAATCGTGAGATTGCTTCTGATATCATGATACGCCCGCCTGTTGAGGTATATAGCTCCCGAGCATTTACAAATATAGATGAAATCATTATTCTCGGAGAAGAAGAAGCAATAAAACAAATAGACCTAATAAAGAATGTTATAGAGGAATGGAAGGAGTAAATGCTGTGAGAAGAAAAATATTTGTAAGTTCTTCCATTGTAATAGCATTAATGATGATTGCTGGAATATTCTTTTCATTGCCTTATTATGTATCAAAACCAGGCATAGCAAAAGAATTATCTCCCATCATTCAAGTTGAAGGCGGCGAGGAAGGTAAGGGAAGCTTCATGCTTACAACTGTAAGGATGGGAAGAGCCAATATCTATTCTTATGTTGAGGCGAAGTTATTTGATTATGTTGAGCTCTACCCAGTGGATGCTATATTACATGAAACTGAAACCCAAGATGAATACAATGCCAGGCAGCTTCACATGATGGCAGGGTCCAAGCTGAATGCGATTGAAGTAGCTTATAAAAAGGCTGGTTTACCGGTTGAATACAAATACCAGGGTGTCTATGTTGTGCAGGTAGTGCCTGATATGCCTGCTGAAGGAAAACTGCTTCCAGGCGATCGTATCATTGAAGTTGATAATCAGAAATTTACCTCATCTGAAAATTTTATTGAATATGTGGGCGAGAAAAAGGCAGGCAATCAAGTAGAATTAACGATAAAGAGGAATAATAAAACTAAGAATGTTAATGTAACCCTGCAGGCCTTTAAAGAGGATCCAAAGAAGGTTGGTATTGGAATTTCTTTGGTGGATGATAAGGAAATAATTGTAGATCCAACCGTTTCAGTCAAGACAGATGAGATTGGCGGACCATCGGCTGGATTGATGTTTACATTAGAAATTTATGATCAATTAATGGATGAGGACTTTACGAAGGGCTACAAAATTGCAGGGACAGGGACCATTGATTCCAAAGGAGCAATTGGACCAATTGGCGGGATTGATCAAAAGATTGTTGCTGCAGACAAGGCAGGAGCAGAAGTTTTCTTTGCCCCGAATGAAAAGGGAAGCGCTGATTCCAATTATAAATTAGCGCTCAAGACAGCTGAAGAAATTGATTCAAAAATGAAAATTGTTCCAGTGGACTTAGTAGATGACGCAATTAATTACCTGCAAAAACTACCTATGAAATAAAAAAGATGATGCCTTAACATGGGCATCATCTTTTTCTTTAATTGATGTGATGGAAATATAGATTTTAGAACCCTGTTGATTTTTGCGGAAGGCGCGAGACTCCTGCTCAGAGGACGGGACAGGGGAGACCCCGCAGGCGCTAGCGCCGAGGAGGCTTCCCCGAACCGCCTGCGGAAAGCGAAGCGCCTCGTGACAGGCAAAAACCGCCTGTCCCTGCGGTGCTTATTCGAAGGAGCTTTCCTTAGTGGAGCACAAATCAACAGCCCAATTTAACACAGCTATTTTATAAATATAGGTGGTTGTTTATATTCTTGATGTAATAGGTTGATCCCTTTCTGTTTTCCTATTCCTAAGGAATAAACACGAGAGGCCTTAATATCAAGAGAAATATCATTTTCCTTATATGCTGACAGCTTTGATATCAACGGAAGTTTAAAGTGTGATTTATTTTTATTCAAGTAATCTTTTCCTCTAGTTGTCATTCCTAATAGCCTTAAATAAGCGGCCTTTTCTAGAGAAACGCCCATATCCTCCTTTTTTGTATTGGTTAAGATATGGACACATATCCTTTGTATTCTAGTCCAGGTATATCGTTTGGTTTTAACCTTTTCCATAAATTCTTTAAAGGTAAAGGAATCTATTGCTGCAGCCATTAACCTGTTTTCTATTCCTTCCTCAACTTCATAAATATCTCTTAGTTCTGCAGGATTGCTATGGAGCAGGCGAAAACGTAATAAATCCCAATAATTTTCCCAACCGTGAAAGTTCCCGTATTCATTTAAATACTCTTTTAGTAATATGTAAGTTGACGCTGGAACATATTGCTCAATGGCACTATTATTTTCTTCTGAGGCGAAGAGAGCTTTCCTTATGCTTGTCGCACTGGCAATTGTCTCAGTAGCAAAATGTTCATCATGATAATCAGCATTTTTTCTTTTGACAGTGAGGGGAATGATTGAACTTTGTTGTTGTTGTATCGCTTTTACATAATGAAAACCTAGGATATTATTCGGTTTTTCTAAACTCATTATGTTTTCAATACTTGACAATGATTGAAAAGACAACGATAATGCTTTAGGGAAACTAACTCCTGTTTTGATATTCATTTTAATACTTTCATCATATTGTTCCTTATGTTCTTCTAAATAGTTGACAGTTTTTATGATCGTTGAAATATCACCACTTTCACTGCCAAAGCAAAGTGACTGACACCCTATTGCGTCTAGCATCGAGACTGCACCATTTGCAAAAGTCTCTGCCTTTTGAGTTGCAAATTGATAAGGAAGTTCTAAAACGATATCAACACCGCCAAGAAGTGCCATTTTTGCCCGATACCATTTAGAAACTAGGGCAGGTTCACCGCGCTGAAGGAAATTACCACTCATTACAGCGATAGTTAAATCTGCTTCCGCTATTTCCTTTGCAGCTTGTAAATGATAGGCATGTCCATTATGGAAAGGGTTGTATTCAACAATTACACCAACAGCTTTCATAAGTAACTACTCCTTATTGATAAACTAATTTTTACAGTATTCGTATTATAGCAAAAATTACCATAATAAGATAATGATACTGCATATTCGAATAAGGCGATTGTAATGTGAATGAACTGGGTAAACTAATATGAGGACGTTGTTATTGAAAAAATATTAAAATCAAAATCACCTTTTTAGGTGTAAAGAAAAAACATTGACAAAAATTTAATCGAAGGCTATAATTACCTTTGTTGCCTTGGGGTGATTCAATTGAAATGGACATTAAGCCAATTACAAAAATATCGAAACAAGGATTTTCTGATTGATGATACTATTAGAGTTGATGAAATTATTGAAACGGATCCATCGATTCGTGAAGTATCTCCGATGCACATTACAGGTCGGGGTGACATTGATTCAACAAAAGTAACATTTCATTTGAAAATAGAAGGTTATTTAATCCTGCCTTGTTCTCGTACTTTAGTGGATGTAAAACTTCCGATTAATGTCGAAACAACTGAAACTTTCCTCTTACAAGGTTCAGAATATGCAACTGAAGAGGAAGTATATCTTGTAAAAGGGGAAGTAATTGATTTAATGCCAGTCATTAGAGAAATCCTTTTACTCGAAGTTCCAATGCAGGTGTTCTGTGATGATGTTAATCATGAAGATGCAGCACCACAATCCGGTAAGGACTGGGAAGTTGTTCATGATCAAGATCAATCCAAAAAGATTGATCCAAGACTAGCAGGTCTTGCAAAGTTTTTTGATAAAAACAATTCTTCTTCCGAATCATAATCAGCAAAACAAGAAGCAAAGTGAAGAACCAGCGTTCCTGGACTTCATTACTTTCTTAATACTCTTTAAGGAGGTGGGAAGAATGGCTGTACCTTTTAGAAGGACTTCTAAAACTGTAAAAAGAAAACGTCGTACACATTTTAAATTAAACGTACCTGGTATGGTAAGCTGCCCAAACTGTGGTGAAATGAAACTTTCACACCGCGTATGTAAAGCTTGCGGAACATACAAAGGAAAAGACGTTGTTAACGACTAATTCCATTAGGATAAAAAGCACAAGGAGCAACATGCCCTTGTGCTTTTGTCGTTTCTATAAATCTAATACAGAATACATACCTTTCAAAATGGAGGAGAATCAGTTTGTCCTATTCAATCGAGAAACGAGAGAGTGGCTATTTACTTTTTACAATTGCCCGAAGTGAAAAAAGAAATGCTATTAATTACGATGTGATGGATGGCTTGTCGGAAGCGATTTCTTTGGCAGGTGATCCAAAGATAAAGGCACTAGTCATTACTGGAGAAGGTGATACAGCGTTTTGTTCAGGTGGAGACTTATCGGTTTTTCACGAACTTCAAACAAAAGAAGAGGCTTATCCAATGCTTTCAAGGATGTCGAACATACTGTATTCTCTGTTGACGCTGACTAAACCCACCATTGCCCTAATTAATGGGACAGCTGTTGGCGGTGGATGCGAGCTTGCAGCTGCTTGTGACTTCCGCTTAGCAAGGGCAGGAGTTAAAGCTGGATTTGTACAAGGAAAACAAGCCATTACTACTGGCTGGGGAGGCGGGACAATTTTAGCAGAAAAACTGCCAGCATTAAGTAGTATGAAGCTTTTAATGGAAGCGGATATTCAAAGTATTGAATATTTAAAAGAAGTTGGCTTTATAGATTATATTTATTCAAATAACCCCATATCTTCTTGTGAAACCTATTTGGAGAAGCTGTTAGCCACTGATATACAGGTATTAGAGTCATATAAAAAGGTATGGATTCGAAAATGGGAAGAGAATAAACTTAGAGAAAGAATAGAAAAAGAAGTCAGTAATTGCAGTGTTTTATGGGAAAGTGAGCCCCATCATCACTATGTAAAAAACTTTATTAGTAAAAAAACAAAGAAATAAGAATAAAGACAAACTGTTATCAGTCTATCTTTTCTAGTAGATGCATATGTATGAATAAAAACACTAGGAGGGATTTTCTGATGTCACCAACTCGCCAAGATGCATGGTCCCAAGATGAAGATTTATTGCTTGCTGAAGTTGTGTTAAGACATATTCGAGAAGGCGGGACACAGCTCCAAGCATTTGAAGAAGTTGGAAAACAGCTATCTCGCACATCAGCAGCCTGCGGATTTCGCTGGAATTCGTTTGTAAGGAAGCAATATAAATCTGGAATTGAATTGGCTAAGAAACAGCGGAAGGAATTAAAAAAACAGGGTATTCCAACAGAAACAGAGTATAGCAATGAGTTTGCAAGTGAAGAGACGCCAGTACCTGCTTCATCTAGGAGTGAAGGAGTGTCATATCAATCCGTGCTTCAGTATTTAGAAAACCTTCATAAGAAAGCTTCTACTGCGTCAAGCATTGAGCAGGCAAAGGAAAAGTCTCTTCAAAAAATTCGAGAACTTGAAAAGAAATCTTATACACTTGCGGCAGAAAATGAAAGATTATCCAAAAACTTAAAGGCAATTGAAGAAGACTACCGTTCCCTAATTGAAATTATGGAAAGAGCACGAAAAATGGTTGTCTTGCAAGAAGAAGATAGACAGCAAAAAGTAAAATTCCAGATGGATAAAAACGGGAACCTTGAAAGAGTTGAAAAATAGTAAAAGCGGACATAATGTCCGCTTTTTACTTTATTCATTATGAGCTGCTTCTACACCTTCTGGATACCAGACAAGAGGGTTTTCACCACGATCGCGCTCCGTATCATATTCTACATTAGTAAAGTTCATATGCTCCCAAAAATTTCTTGATTGTACTCTTGGGTTTGTTTTAATTGGAAGACCAAAGCTCTTTGCAAATTCTACAAGCTTTTGTCCATAACCCTTACCCTGATATTCTGGTAAAACCTCAAGCTTCCATAATTCTAAATAATTTTGTGGAGGGTAGAAGTATCGGTCAAATTTAGCATCTATTTGATATAGGCTCATTCGTGCTACTAGTTTGTCTCCGAAATAGATCCCGTAAAATGGAGAATCACTATCATTATCAACCATATTTGCTTCTAAATCCTCGAGCATAGACAGCTCTTGAATTCCATATTCTTTAAATTTCTTAAATTCCTCTAGTGTTTTAAAGTTTACTTTTAATTTTTGAACGTTCATCACCATATATAAGCCCCCTAAGAAATGATTATCATATCAACTGTATATATTCATTTAATGCTGAATAATATGGAAATGGGTAAGATATTCGATTATTCAAAATGAATTAATAATATTATATAACAAAAATACGAAAAATTCTTTATATATTAACAAGAAAGCGTTTTCTATTTTTGCAGGAAATCTAAAGAATCTTGTAGAAATATAAGAGTGAAAGCGTTAAGGGACGAAAGGGGAAACTATGTGCAAAAAATATTAATCGCTAATCGTGGGGAAATTGCATTAAGGATTATTAAAACCTGTACCCAAATGGGGATTGAAAGTGTTGCTATTTATTCAGAGGCAGATAAAGAAATGCCATACGTAAAAGCAGCTTCAAAAGCAGTGTGTGTAGGGGAACCACCTGTAAATAAATCGTACTTGCAGTCAGATAAGATTTTAGAGATAGCAAAAAATGAAAAGGTAGACGCTATTCACCCTGGTTATGGTTTCCTTTCAGAAAATGCCGCTTTTGCACAAGCTGCTAGAAGGGAAGGTATTATTTTTATTGGTCCAGACCCCGAGACGATACAATTAATGGGAGATAAAATTGATTCTCGTAAAACAATGGAGCAGGCAGGAGTGCCGGTAGTCCCTGGAAGCAATCAGGGCCTAAAAACGATTGAAGAAGCCTGCGGTCTGGCGTCCCAGATTGAGTATCCAGTGATGCTTAAAGCAAGCAGCGGCGGCGGTGGAATTGGTATGGTGTTGTGTGAAAATGAGCAAGCGCTCATCAAACATTTCACCTCTACAAAGTCAAGGGCACTTGCTTATTTCGGGTCTGATGAAGTGTTTATTGAAAAATATATTGATGAAGCACGACATGTCGAGGTTCAAGTCTTCGGTGATCATATAGGTAATATCGTTCATCTATATGAAAGGGATTGTTCCATTCAGCGAAGACATCAAAAAGTGATTGAAGAATCGCCATCTCCTTTTTTATCAGAAGGGACAAGGCAAAAAATTTATGAAACGGCTTTAAAGGCAGCAAAGGCTGTAGGGTATAAAAATGCTGGAACCATAGAATTCATTGTTGATGGAAAAGAGAATTTTTACTTTTTAGAAATGAATACCCGGCTTCAGGTGGAACACCCCGTAACAGAAATGATTACAGGAGTAGATTTAGTTAAGTGGCAGATTCTGATTGCACAAGGGGAGACCTTGCCGTTGCAGCAATCACAGATAAAATCCACAGGTTATGCGATGGAATTCCGTTTATATGCAGAAGATCCTATTCGGTTCTTGCCATCACCTGGTAAGATCACCAAATTTGGTTGGAATGAGGGTTCTGGAACTAGAATAGATGCAGGTTATCAGGAGGGAGATACGGTCACACCTTATTATGACCCGATGATAGCTAAATGTATTTTTCATGGTGAAGGACGGGAAGAAGTTATTAAGTCCGCAGAAGAATTTTTTAAGAACCTGCAAATTGAAGGAATCAAAACAAATGTCCCGCTTTTCTTAAATATTTTAGTAGACGAAGACTTTAAAAAAGGCATATATACAACAACCTTTTTATCAAAAAAAATAGTGAAATAAGGAGAGAGTAGAATGAAAGAAATTACAGCAACTATGGCAGGTACTGTACTTAATGTAATGGTATCAAACGGTGACAATGTTAATGCAGGACAGGAAGTTTTGATGCTTGAGTCAATGAAAATGGAGATTCCAATTGAGAGTGAACTGGATGGTTTAATCAAAGAAGTAAAAGTTAATGTTGGAGATTTTGTAAATGAAGGCGATGTTTTAATTATTGTAGAATAAGTACTTTAAGGGGGACATTATGACAACTACCAATATATTAAATGAGCAATTGTTTGAAAAAAGGAAGGGGATTGAAGCAGGCGGGCATCCGAAATACCATGAAAAGTTAAAACAGCAAAATAAACTGTTTGTCCGTGACCGGCTTGCCTTATTGTTTGATGATGGAAAATATGAAGAGGATGGTAAATTTGCCAATGTTCAAGCAGGTGACCTGCCGGCTGATGGTGTTGTAACGG
The DNA here is from genome assembly GCF_019749295.1 of Neobacillus niacini. Taxonomy (GTDB): domain Bacteria; phylum Bacillota; class Bacilli; order Bacillales; family Cytobacillaceae; genus Neobacillus; species Neobacillus niacini_D. The sequence goes on along the minus strand of NZ_JACWFG010000001.1, from coordinate 413,012 downwards.
CAATTGGGAGAATTAACGGAATGACAGTATGTGTTATGGCCAATGATTCGACCATAAAAGCTGGCTCATGGGGAGCACGAACGGTTGAAAAAATTATCCGAATTCAAGAAACCGCAGAAAAGTTAAAAGTTCCATTGTTTTACCTTGTAGACTCTGCAGGTGCAAGAATTACGGACCAGTTGGAGATGTTTCCAAACCGCCGTGGTGCGGGGAAAATCTTTTATAACCAGGTAAAGCTTTCTGGGATGATTCCGCAGGTTTGTATCTTGTTCGGGCCATCTGCTGCTGGAGGCGCATATATCCCTGCTTTTTGTGATGTGGTAATCATGGTGGATCAAAATGCTTCCATGTATCTTGGCTCACCCCGAATGGCTGAGAAGGTAATTGGTGAAAAAGTAACATTGGAGGAAATGGGCGGAGCACGTATGCATTGTTCCGTCAGCGGGTGTGGTGATGTCCTTGCCTATAGTGAGGAAGAAGCGATTGAATCGGCAAAAAATTATATCAGCTACTTTCCTTCAAGTTTCAAAGAAAAAACCAAAATAGTTGATGGTGAAGCTCCCAAGGAGGGGCGCGAATTAGAGGCAATTATACCACATAATCAAAATGCACCGTTTGACATGTATGAAGCCATTGATAGGTTAATTGATAAAAATAGTTTTTATGAAATAAAAAAATTATTTGCGGCCGAGCTTATTACTGGATTCGCTAGAATTGACGGTCGAGTAGTTGGAATCATTGCTAATCAGCCAAAAGCAAAAGGCGGGGTCCTATTTGTTGATTCTGCAGATAAAGGTGCAAAATTTATCCAATTATGCGATGCGTACCATATTCCATTGTTATTCCTTGCTGATGTACCAGGTTTTATGATTGGTACAAAAGTAGAACGTGCCGGAATCATTCGACACGGAGCTAAGTTAATTGCTGCCATGAGCTCTGCAACCGTGCCTAAAATATCTGTTATAGTAAGAAAAGCTTATGGTGCCGGCCTTTATGCAATGGCAGGTCCAGCGTTTGAACCAGATTGCTGCATTGCATTGCCAACAGCTCAAATTGCTGTTATGGGTCCCGAAGCTGCGGTCAACGCGGTTTATTCCAATAAAATTAGTGAAATTGAAGATGCTAAAGAAAGAATAGCCTTCGTACAGGCAAAGCAGCAGGAGTATAAAGAGCATATTGATATCTACAAACTGGCCTCAGAACTAATTGTCGATGAAATAGTTGCACCATCTGAACTCAGGGAGGTTCTCATCCAGCGTTTTGCTTATTATGAAACAAAAGAAATGAACTTTAGTGTTCGGAAACATCCTGTATATCCAGTGTAATGCTAAAATCCCATTTCGCAATTTTGCGAAATGGGATTTTTCTATTTTTAGGACAGACTTACAAACTAGTATCTGCTAAAATATTAGTAAAAAAGAAAATAAATGGGTGGGTATTATGAACATTGGTATTATTGGCGCTGGTTCTATTGGATTATTATTTGCCTCATACTTAAGTAAGGCATTCTCTATTACGCTGTATACAAGAACCATAGAACAAGCAGAAGAAATCAATCAAAATGGAATCCTACTGCAAAAAGGGGAAATTCAAAGCAGAATTATAGTTAAGGCATTTCCGCTTTCCATGTGGAAGGGGACAGAGGAATTATCAATAATTGCAGTAAAACAATATCAACTTCGCCCCATTATTGAATATTTAAATAAATTGGACTGCATACCTAAAAATCTATTATTTTTACAAAACGGTATGAGTCACTTGGCATTGCTAGAAAAAGTTGATGCTGCTGCTATTCTGGTCGGATCCGTAGAGCATGGAGCTAGTAAGATAAATTCTTATAGTGTGCGTCACAATGGTGAAGGAGCCGTCAATATAGCGGTATTTAAAGGTAAATCAACAACTCTAAGTGAATTTGCACAAGCCTGCGCAGAAATACATTTTCCTTTAACGATCAAGGAAGATTATTATCAGATGTTAGTAAATAAATTAATAGCAAATGCAGTGATAAATCCTCTAACGGCACTCCTTCAAGTTAAAAATGGTGAATTAATCAGTAATACTTTCTATTTTTCTGCTGTCAAAAAGTTATTTCTTGAAATCTCTTCTATCTTAAATTTAGAAGATCCTATTAAAAAGTTCAGAGATATAATTAATATATGTAAAAAGACAGGGGATAATCAATCTTCTATGCTTAAGGATGTAAAGGCAGGAAGAAAGACTGAGATAGACTCGATTCTTGGCTTTTTGTTAGATGAAGGAGCTAAACAACAAAAGACAGCGGTGAATATTGAAACTTACTATCTTTTATTAAAAGGAAAAGAACAGACTAGGGGGGAAGTGAAGTGAGTTTATTCATCTCATCCATTATCACTATTTTCTTAACAGTTCCTCTGCTAGGCTTTATTACCATCTTTATAATAAATAAACTAATTACAAAAAACGCTCGTAAGTCTTTTCATAAGGCGCTGGACTACTCTACTATTTTATTTATCATGGCTGTTCATTTTTTGGTAATAACCATTTGGGGAAAATCACTTTTTTGGTTAATACTGCTCGTATTAATAATCATTGCGATGGTATTCGTGTTAATACATTGGAAAATAAAGGGTGAAATTATCCTGCCTAAAGTTTTTAAAGGCTTTTGGCGATTTAATTTTCTAATCTTCTTTATAGCGTATGTATCGCTGACTTTATTTGGTATTCTACATCGTGCAGTAACTTTTACATTTTCTTAAGCAAAGATTTTTTTTATTAGGATGGATGATGGTATACTACTCATATTGGAATGAATATGGTTGATCAGAAAGGAAGTACTTAAATGGAGATTTTAAATCTCTCATTATCAGCAACGAACCGATTTGCTTCTAATTATCTAGAGAAATCTCCTGATGTTCTGTCTTTTTTTCATTATCGCTTTAATGACTTGAGTGAAGATCAGAAAAGATTGGATGAAATAAGCAATCGAAACTTTCCGCGTGAAAAAGTAGCTGATCACATTGAGAAATTTATGGAGCGTTTTCCATCATCAGAAGCAGTTAATAATTCACTTGCAAAACTAAAACAATTGAATAGTGTCGTTGTCATAGGCGGTCAACAAGCAGGCATTCTTACAGGTCCTCTTTATTCAATACATAAAATTATCTCAATTATTAAATTAGCTGAGGAAAAAGAGAGACAGCTGGGAGTTCCAGTCGTCCCTGTATTCTGGATCGCAGGAGAAGACCATGATTTTCACGAGGTAAATCATGTGTTTATGCCTGTAGAGCGAAGAGTAGACAAATGGTCTTACCCAGAAAAGGTTAAGCAAAAGATAATGGTCTCGGATATTACCCTTGATAAAGATGTCTGCAGGGAGTGGGTAATTAATCTTATTGAAAATTACGGAGAAACCAATTACACAAAAGAGTTGATTGCGTTTGCAGAAGATGCATTAATGAAATCGTCTACCTTTGTTGACTTTTTTGCCAGCATTGTGATGGAGCTCTTTAAGGATTACGGTTTATTAATCGTTGATTCAGGTGATAGTAAATTCCGCCAATTACAAAAGGTTAACTTCTCACAGCAAATTGAGAACCATAGAGAGATTACAAATAATTTACTAGAACAGCAAAGTGTTATAGGGAAAAATGGTTATCCTATCACAATTGATTCACATGAGAATGCAGCTAATTTATTTTATTGCCATCCAAAATCAAATGAACGAATCCTGCTGGAATATGATTTAATAAATAATACATTTGTAGGGAAAAGTGGAGCCGTCTCATTTACAAAAGATGAATTAATACAAATTGCCAATCAAGATCCTGCAAAACTGAGCAATAATGTGGTGACTCGACCCATAATGCAAGAGTTGCTTTTTCCAACACTAGCGTTTATTGCAGGACCAGGTGAAATTTCTTATTGGGCTGAATTAAAGCTTGTCTTTGAACATTTTAATATTAAAATGCCGCCGATTGTCCCAAGATTAAACATTACGCTGGTAGAAAGAGCTGTCGAGAGCGAAATAAATGATCTTAATTTAGAACTTTCCGAGGTATTAAGCAGAGGAAGTGTGGAAGAAAGAGACCGTTATCTGGAGTCAATTAAGGATAAAGAGGTTGCTGAACTATTTTCTTCACTAAAATCTCAATTATTAAAGCAGTATCAGCTTATTGAAATGAAAACAAATGAGCTGGATCGCAGTTTAATACCTTTATTAAAGAAAAATGAAAACTATTTAGTAAAGCAAATTAATTTTATGGAAACAAAACTGGAAGAATCAGTAAAGTCAAAGTTTGATGTGGTTCTTAATAAGTTTAACCGTATTGATTTATCATTGCGTCCGGATGGTTTTCCTCAAGAGCGAGTGTGGAATATATTCTTTTATTTAAATCAGTATGGAACTAATTTTATTAAAGAATTAATGGAACTTGAGTTTGAATTTGATGGTCGTCATAAGGTAATTAAACTTTAAAGAAACTTCACTTATTCAGTGAAGTTTCTTTTTTTTTGAATAAATTTTCTGGATAAAAAAGGATTTGGGGAAGTTAGCAAGAATAATTTATAAAATAAGTGGAGGAAAGTGGGGGAATGTGGTACATTTTATATAGAAAGTGGGGGTACCGGGTATGTTTATGGGTGAATACCATCATAGCATTGATAATAAAGGCCGTATGATTGTGCCATCCAAATTCCGCGATGATCTTGGTGAGATGTTTATCATCACACGCGGCTTGGATCAATGTCTATTTGGTTACCCATTATCAGAGTGGGCGCTGATTGAGGAAAAACTTAAAGGCCTGCCACTGACAAAAAAGGATGCCCGTGCATTTACCCGATTCTTCTTTTCTGGTGCAACAGAGAGTGAACTGGATAAACAAGGAAGAATTAATATCCCAGCACCATTGCTTCAGTATGCAAAATTAGAAAAAGAATGTGTAGTTTTAGGAGTTTCCAATCGAATTGAAATTTGGAGTAAACAAATTTGGGAGGACTATTTCGCGCAGTCTGAAGATTCTTTTGCTGAAATTGCGGAAAATATGATTGGTTTTGATATATAATGGACAAGTTATTCTATTATAACTTGCGTTTTATATCGTTCGATTGGAAAAGGTGATAATAATGTTTGAACACACAACTGTATTGCTGGATGAAGCCGTTAATGGGTTGAATATCAAACCAGATGGCACTTATGTTGATTGTACTTTAGGAGGAGCCGGCCACAGTTCCTTGATACTTTCAAAACTTACTGAAAACGGAAAATTGTTTGCCTTTGATCAAGACGAAATCGCTATTGCGCATGCAAAAGAGAAATTGTCACGCTACGGTGAACAACTAACAATAATAAAAAGCAATTTCTTATACATCCAGGAAGAACTTGAAAGACTTGGGGTTAAAAAAGTTGACGGTATTCTGTATGACCTTGGTGTCTCCTCTCCTCAATTAGATACGCCAGAAAGGGGCTTCAGTTACCATCATGACGCACCTCTGGATATGAGAATGGATAATGAAGCAGATATTTCAGCCTATGACGTTATTAATCACTGGTCTTATGAGGATTTGGTCAGAATCTTTTTTCGCTACGGAGAAGAGAAGTTCTCTAAGCAAATTGCTCGAAAAATAGAGGCTAGGAGAGAGATTAAGCCAATAGAAACTACCTTTGAGCTGGTTGAACTTATTAAGGAAGGTATTCCTGCACCTGCAAGAAGAAAGGGCGGACATCCAGCCAAGCGGATTTTTCAGGCAGTCAGAATTGCGGTTAATGATGAATTAGCTGTTTTCGAAAAGTCCTTACATAAAGCAATTGATATTCTCCACCCGGGTGGAAGGATAAGTGTTATTACTTTTCACTCATTAGAAGATCGGATATGTAAGGCTGCTTTTAAGAAAGCAAGTGAATTGCCAGAATTACCGCATGGCTTACCTGTAATTCCCGAAGAATTCAAGCCTGATTTGAAGTTAATTACTAGAAAGCCAATTCTTCCAACAGAAGAAGAATTAGAACATAATAATCGTGCTCGATCTGCAAAGCTTCGGATTGCAGAAAAAAATATAAAATAAATTATGTGGAGGGGAAAGAATGAGTAGTCTTGCCAGGAAATTTCAGCAACAACAAGAAGTAGAAGTGACAGTACAGGAGAAACGTATTGTAAAAACAAAAAAGCACTGGCTTACACCTGGGGAGAAAATAATCGGAGTAGTATTTACAGGGTTGGTTTGTTTTGGTGCCGTCAACCTCATCTCGAATCAAGCGGAAATTTACCAGGTAAATAAGGATATTCAAGAGGTTCAAACCTCGATTAATGAAATTACAAAGGTCAATAATGACTTGCAGGTACAAGTAAGTGAACTTAGTACGTATGAACGTCTTTGGGAGAAAGCAAAACAAATGGGGCTTGTTATCAACGAAAATAACGTCAAGGTTGTGCACGAGAAATGAACAAGAAACAGCCATATATGAATTTCGGAGCAGCCGGTTTATTTGCATTATTCGGCCTGCTCTTTTTTATTTTGCTCTTTAGATACTTTTCAATTCAAATCACTGGTGAGGTTGGTTCCCAGCCGCTTGCAGCAAAGGCTCAGCAAAAATACAACAGAACAGGGAATTTAGAGGGTGCAAGAGGCGTCATTTATGATACAAAAGGAGAAGTTATTTCTGAGGATACCACTGCTTATACTTTAATTGCTATTTTAGATAAGAAGATGACAACAAGCCCCAAAAAACCAAACCATGTAACAAATCCAGAAAAAACAGCTAGGGAATTAGCAAGGTTTATTGATATGGAAGAATCTGAGATTTATAGTATTCTAACGAAAGACCTTTTTCAGGTTGAATTTGGGAAAGCGGGCAGGGATATTTCTCACCAAATCAAGAAGGAAATTGAAGAACTTAAACTTCCTGGTATTACCTTTAAACGTGATTCGAAAAGATTTTATCCGAATGGAATATTTGCATCTCACCTGATTGGTTATGCTGACAGAATTGAGGAGAAAGATGGAACTTACAACTATGTTGGCAAAATGGGCATTGAAATGACCTTGAACGAGGAGTTAACAGGTAAGGATGGAACGATAAATTATGAAAGTGATCTTTGGGGGTACTTACTTCCGAACGGAGAACAAAAAGTTACCCCTGCCAAGAACGGGAATGATGTGTATTTGACATTAGATAAAAAAATTCAAACCTTCTTGGAAGATGCCATGAACAAAGTAGTGGATGAATATAACCCTAAAAAGATTATCGCCATTGTTGCTGATCCTAAAACAGGTGATATCTTAGCGATGGGGCAAAGACCATCCTTTCATCCAAAAACAAAAGAAGGAATCGATAATAGCTGGCATAACGAAGCAATTGAAACCTCTTTTGAGCCTGGTTCGACGATGAAGATATTTACGCTTGCAGCGGCTATAGAAGAAAATAAATTTGATCCCAATGAATTATTCCAATCTGGTTCTTATAAAGTAACATCAAAAGATAAACCGATACATGATCATAAAAGAGCTGGCTGGGGAACCATTTCCTATCTTGAAGGGGTTCAGCGTTCTTCGAATGTTGCTTTTGCAAAACTAGCAAATGAAAAACTAGGATTTGATAAGTTTCGTGAATATCTAACGAAATTCGGCTTTGATAAACCAACCGGGATTGACCTGCCTTCGGAAACATCCGGGAAAATCCAATATACTTGGCCAGTTGAAAAAGCAACTACCGCTTATGGACAGGGTACAGCGATAACGCCTATTCAACAAATTCAAGCGGCGACTGCTGTTGCAAATAATGGGAAAATGATGAAGCCTCAAGTGATTGATAAAATCGTTAACCATGATACTGGAGAAATCATTAAAGATATTAAACCAGAGGTTGTTTCGTCTCCAATTTCAGCTGAGACCGCCAAAGAAGTCCGTGATATTCTTGAGACGGTTGTGACTAACAAAAAAACAGGTACAGGAACTCGTTATCAAATTGACGGCTATAGTGTTGCAGGGAAAACAGGAACTGCAAGCATTCCTGATCCAAAGGGCGGTTATTTAACCGGACAAGAAGATTATATTTTTTCATTCTTAGGAATGGCCCCTAAAAATGATCCAAAATTAATTGTATACGTTGCTATCCAACAACCAGAGATAGACCACTATTCGATGGGGTCTATTCCAGTATCGATGGTTTTTAATCCAGTAATGAAAAATAGTTTACAGTATTTAAATATTCAGCCTTCACAGCAAGAAAAAGCTTCCACTACAAAGCTGGGTGATTTAGATGGACAGAGTGTAACTGAAACAATTAAGCAGCTTGAGAAATCAGCTCTAGAAGTGGTTGTTCTAGGAAAAGGTTCAAAAGTAACTGGCCAAATTCCGGCACCTGATACAAATGTTCTTGAAGGTGAGAAGGTTATTATCAAAACGGGTGGTGATTTGGAAGCACCCGATATGACAGGATGGTCACTAAGGGACGTGATGAAGGTTGCTAAACTATCAGGTGTAAAACTAAATTCTACTGGCAGCGGGTATGTTGTTAAGCAAAATATTGCCGAGGGTGCAGTCTTACACGATGGGGATTTCCTGATTGTTGATTTAAAGACTCCAGAAGAAGTATTGATGTTAGAAGAAGAAAATAAGGAAGCCGATGAAAATAGTGAGGAATCTGAGGGAGAACTAGAGAATGTCCCGCTAGATTAATAATAGGTGCACGAACGGGTTTAGTGATCGTTCTATTCAAATAGGTACAAGCATATAAATGAACGAGTAGGATAAAGGAGGCTCGTTCATTTTATGCGTGTTTCAAATGTTACTGTTCGTAAAAGGTTAATGATTGCATTGTTCGCAGGAATTCTAATCTTTCTAATCATTGATGTACGCCTTGGTTATGTACAGTTTGTTCTAGGTGATATGTTGACTGGTCAAGCTAAGGGTTCGTGGAGCAGGAATATTCCTTTTGAACCAGAGCGCGGCGAGATAATAGACCGGAATGGTGTCCCGTTAGCAACAAATATTAGTGCTCCAACTGTATATGTGGTACCAAGGCAGGTAAAAGACCCAGCCGCAACTTCAGAAAAACTTGCTGCAGTGTTAAATATTCCAAAAGAAAATGCTTATAGACAAATTACTCAGGGTCAATCGATAATAAGGATAAAAGAAGGAAGAAAGATTTCTCATGAAAAAGCGAAAGAAATCAGGGCTTTAGGACTTGAAGGGGTTTATATTGGAGAAGACTCAAAGAGACATTATCCGTTTGGAAGCTATCTCTCGCATGTTTTAGGATTTTCGGGGGTGGACAACCAGGGGTTAATGGGATTAGAACTTTACTATGATAAAGAGCTAAGCGGTGAAAGAGGTTCGGTTAAGTTTTATGCCAATGCCAAGGGAGAAAGAATGGACGATATGGCTGACGACTACGAGAAGCCTGTTGATGGACTAGATTTAAAGCTTACAATTGACACGAAAATTCAAACAATTATTGAGAGAGAACTTGATATTGCGGAGGCGACCTATAACCCGGATGGGATTATTGCTATTGCGATGAATCCAAATAATGGGAAAATACTTGGAATGTCGAGCCGTCCAACGTTCGATCCAGCTAATTTCCGAAATGTTCCACAAGAGGTTTACAACCGAAATTTACCGGTATGGTCAAGCTATGAGCCTGGTTCCACCTTTAAAATCATCACGCTTGCCGCTGCCCTTGAGGAGGGGAAAGTGAACCTTGAAAAAGAACATTTTCATGATCCAGGTTCGGTAGAAGTTGCTGGTGCCAGGCTGAAATGCTGGAAACGAGGCGGACATGGAAGCCAGACCTTCTTAGAAGTAGTCCAAAATTCATGTAACCCGGGATTTGTAGAATTAGGTCAAAGGTTAGGTAAAGATACACTTTTTAAATATATAAAGAATTTTGGTTTTGGTCAGAAGACTGGTATTGATTTAGCCGGAGAAGGCTCAGGGATTTTATTTAATTTAGATCGAGTAGGTCCGGTGGAATTAGCTACAACCGCTTTTGGGCAGGGCGTTTCTGTTACCCCTATCCAACAGGTTGCTGCCGTTGCGGCAGCGGTAAACGGCGGGACTCTTTATAAGCCATTTATAGCAGAAGAGTTAATTGACCCTGTCACGAAGGAAGTGGTCATGCGAAATGCTCCTGTTGAAAAACGGCGGGTAATATCTGAAGAAACGTCCAAGGAAATTCGTCATGCCTTAGAAAGTGTTGTTGCTCAAGGTACAGGATTTCGAGCATTTGTTGATTCCTACCGGATTGGCGGAAAAACCGGAACAGCACAAAAAGCGCAAAACGGACGATATTTAGAAAATAACTTTATCGTTTCTTTTATGGGCTTTGCTCCTGCAGATGATCCTGAAATTGTGGTCTATGTGGCAGTCGATAACCCTAAAGGCGGACTCGTCTTTGGGGGAACCATAAGCGCTCCTATCGTGGGCAGTATCATGAAGGATGGCCTTATGGCAATGGGAGTAAAACCTAGAAAAGACCAAATTGAAAAAGAATTAAGATGGCCAGACACTCCGCCAATAACCATTCCTGACTTAACAGGTTTAACGAAACTAGAGATTACGGAACAGATGTTAAATCTTAAAATTGACGCAAGTGGTGAAGGTGATATTGTTGTGAGACAATCCCCTGAAGCTGGGGCAAAAGTAAAAGAAGGTTCAACAATAAGACTTTATTTTGGTAAAGAGGAATAATTAAAGAAATTAAACTCTTTAAGTTAGGCGGCCGGAATGAATTCCGCCGCCTATTTTTTTGAAAAACAAAAAGGTAAATGGCATTCTAGTTTGTTTTGCTGTAAAATAAGGTGAATCTTTTTTAGAAGAAATTTTAAGGTGAATATATAGTTTGTCTTGTAAAAGGTAAGAGAGGATTTGAGATTATGAAACTAATTGATTTACTTCAACATTTGCACCTCCTAGTTCCTTATCAAGGAACTAATCCTGAAATCACGTCTATTGAAAACGACAATCGTAAAGTGCAAAAGGGAAGTTTATTTATTTGTATTAAGGGATATACCGTCGATGGTCATGATTATGCTGAGTCAGCTGTGAACAATGGAGCTGCCGCAGTACTAGCTGAAAGGGAACTTCCTTTATCCGTACCAGTAATCATCGTAAAAGATACAACTCGAGCGATGGCCGTGCTCGCTGATGCTTTTTATCAGCATCCCACAAAAAAAATGCATCTTATCGGCATAACAGGTACAAATGGAAAAACAACGACTAGCCATTTAATTGAAAAAATATTTTCTGATGTAAATCGCTGCACAGGTTTAATAGGGACCATGTATACGAAAATCGGTGATCAGAAGATTGAAACAAAAAATACAACACCAGAAAGTCTTGTCCTCCAAAAACATTTTCATCAAATGCTGGAGGCGGGTGTTGATACAGCCATTATGGAGGTTTCTTCGCATGCCCTGCATATGGGAAGAGTCCATGGTTGTGATTATGATATCGCTGTGTTTACAAACCTCAGTCAAGATCATTTAGACTATCATAAAACAATGGACGAATACCAGCACGCTAAGAGTTTATTATTTTCTCAGCTTGGAAATACATTTGACCCAAATAAACCCAAATATGCGATTTTAAATGCAGATGACTCTGCTTCAGAAATGTATCGTAAATCAACTGCAGCCCATGTTGTTACATATGGTATTGATAATGATGCAGATTTCCATGCAAGAAATATCCGGATGACTTCTGCGGGGACTACTTTTGAAATAGTAATAAAAGAGAAGAGTTATCCAATCAATATACAATTAATTGGGAAATTTAGTGTTTATAATGTCTTAGCTAGTATCGCAGCTGCTTATGTTTCAAAAATTCCGATGAATAAAATAATCGATTCCATCGAAAGTGTTAAAGGAGTAGACGGAAGATTTGAGCTTGTAAATGCAGGACAGGAATTTACCGTAATTGTAGATTATGCTCATACACCAGATAGTTTAGAAAATGTTTTAAAAACGATACAAAGCTTTGCGCAAAAGAGGGTTTTTGTAATCGTTGGGTGTGGAGGCGACCGGGATAAAACCAAACGGCCATTGATGGCTGAAATTGCCTGTCGCTATGCAAGTGATCCTATCTTTACCTCAGATAACCCAAGAAGTGAAGACCCTTTAGCTATTCTTAAAGATATGGAAAATGGTGTTCCAGGAAAAAAATATATCACGATTCCTGATCGGAAAGAGGCTATTGGTACGGCGATTAACAATGCTGCAGATGGTGATGTTATCTTAATAGCAGGCAAAGGTCACGAAACATACCAGATTATTGGCAGTGAGGTTTATGATTTTGATGACCGAGTCGCAGCTCGGGAAGCTATCGAGGAGAGATAGAATGTATTTAGCATTTAATGACTTAGTAACGTTATTCCCGGATTTTAAGGGTGTACGAGAGGCGGACCATAGATATATTACTGTAACTGATCAAGCAGGCATAATGCAGACCAGGGGCCTTTATATACCTTTAAATGATAACTCTGGAGAGCTTTTAGATGCAATTGCAAATGGTGCTATTGCTGCTGTCTGGGATAAAGGGAAACCTGTACCAAGGTATACCCCCAATCATTTTCCAATCTTCTTTACTGACAAACCAGTAAGTGGAGTTATAGATTTGCTGCAATTTTATTTTGAAAAATTAAATGGAGATAATGAAGAGAAAATGGATATAACAAAATTCGTATTTTTAGATAAAAAACTTCTCAAAGAAAATAAAGAAACATATGATATAGCTGTACTGTTAGAAAAGATAGCTAAGATTGAAAGGAGGGGATAGAATGCTGGAGCAAGTTATTTTTTTCACAATACTAATGGGCTTTTTGATAACGGTTTTGCTTTCTCCCATTTTTATTCCCTTCTTAAGAAGGTTGAAATTTGGACAAAGCATTCGAGAAGAAGGCCCTAAGTCTCATCAGGTAAAAACAGGGACTCCAACGATGGGCGGAATCATGATTTTATTTTCGATTATTATAACGACTCTAGTGATGACTGGAAAGTTTTCAGAACCGACTGTTAAAACATACCTATTAATTCTTGTAACCTTTGGTTTTGGTTTACTTGGCTTTTTGGATGATTTTATCAAAGTGGCACTAAAGCGTAATTTGGGCTTAACCTCCAGACAAAAGCTGTTAGGACAAATTATTATATCCGTTATTTTTTATCTAGTTTATAAACAAAATGGGTTTCCTACAGACGTTACGATTCCCGGTAGTGATTACTCCATTGAACTAGGCTGGTTTTTTGTGTTTTTCATTGTCTTTTGGCTTGTAGGATTCTCAAACGCAGTCAATCTAACAGATGGATTAGATGGATTGGTTTCTGGGACAGCTGCAATTGCCTTTGGTGCTTTCGCTGTTTTAGCCTGGAATCAATCTCAGATGGAAGTTGCGATATTTTCAGTTGCTGTAGCTGGGGCCCTTTTAGGATTCCTGGTATTTAATGCGCATCCTGCAAAGGTTTTTATGGGTGATACAGGGTCATTGGCGCTTGGCGGTGCCATTGCAACGATTGCCATTTTAACTAAGTTAGAATTACTATTAGTCATTATTGGCGGAGTATTTGTAATTGAAACTTTATCGGTTATTTTACAGGTCATTTCTTTTAAAACAACGGGTAAAAGAATATTTCGAATGAGTCCGCTTCATCACCATTACGAGCTGCTTGGCTGGTCGGAATGGAAGGTTGTTGTAACTTTTTGGAGTGTTGGGTTAATATTAGCGATACTAGGTATCTATATTGAGGTGTGGTTATAGTTGAAACAGATAAATACGTATCTTCATAAAAAAGTTCTTGTCCTCGGTTTAGCAAAGAGCGGCGTGACTGCTGCAGCACTTTTACATAAGCTAGGTGCGTTCGTGACGGTAAATGATAAAAAACCATTGTCGGAGAATCCTGAAGCCCGGGGGTTATTAGAGCAAGGAATCAAAGTTATTTGTGGAGAACATCCAGTAGAACTCCTTGACGAAGGATTTGAATTAATCGTTAAAAATCCAGGTATTCCCTATCAAAACCCCATTATTGAAGGTGCTCTTGAAAAAGGTATTCCTGTATTAACAGAGGTTGAACTTGCCTATCAAATATCAGAAGCGCCCTTCATAGGTATTACCGGGACAAATGGTAAAACCACAACGACAACACTTATTTTTGAAATGTTGAACGAAGGTAAAAAGAAGCCTCTAATTGCCGGTAATATCGGAACGGTAGCTTCAGGTGTTGCGGAGGAAGCTGCACCTGATAATAACATTGTTATCGAATTATCCTCTTTTCAATTAATGGGGATAGAGACTTTTTGTCCAAAGATAGCAATTATTACAAACCTTTATGATGCTCATTTGGATTATCATGGGACTAGAAAAGAGTATTATCAAGCAAAAGCTAATATTACTAAAAATCAAACTGACTCTGATTATTTTATTTATAATGCTGATCAGCAGGCTGTGCTGGAAATTGCTGAACATACTCAAGCCGCCGCTATTCCGTTTTCAACAAAACGTGTCCTTAAAGAAGGTGCTTATATAAGTGATGGCTGGATTTGTTTTAACGGAGAGAAAGTAATGATAGTGGATGAAATTGCTCTTCCTGGTGTTCATAATCTTGAAAATATCTTATCTGCCATGGCTGCTGCAAAGTTAACGGGTGTTAGTAATGAAGCAATTCAGGACGTACTTAGAACGTTTACAGGTGTTAAACACCGCCTGCAGTACGTAACGGAAATTGATGAAAGAAAGTTTTATAACGACTCAAAGGCAACAAATATTCTTGCTACTATACCTGCGTTACAGGCTTTTAAGAGCCCAATTATCTTGTTGGCAGGCGGACTAGACCGTGGAAATGAATTCGATGAATTAATACCGTATTTAAAGAATGTGAAAGCATTAATTTCTTTTGGCCAAACTGCTGCTAAAATTCAGCAGGCTGGGGCAGAAGCAGGAATAAAACAAATTAACACTGTCGATAATGTTGAAAAGGCCGTGCCGGTTGCTTTTGAATATTCAGAACCAGGCGACGTTATTTTGTTATCTCCTGCATGTGCAAGCTGGGATCAATATAAAAGTTTTGAAGTCAGGGGAGACATTTTTATCGAAGCGGTGCATAAGCTTAAGTAAGGGCTTGTCTTACAAGGAGTTACCTTGGGGGGCCCTAAAACTTGCTATTCGAGGTGTTAGGTGTGCCGACAAAGAGAACAACTCCTGATTTTATATTATTAATTTGTACTTTTACGTTATTAGCAGTAGGGCTTATTATGGTATATAGTGCAAGTGCGGTATGGGCAGAGTATAAATTCGATGACTCTTTTTTCTTCGCTAAAAGACAAACGCTCTTTGCGGGTGTTGGGATAGCAGCCATGTTTTTTATCATGAATATAAATTATTGGACATGGAGAGAGTGGTCAAAGGTCTTAGTAATTGCCTGCTTTGTATTACTTATACTTGTCCTTATCCCAGGGGTTGGAAATGTACGGAACGGTTCACGAAGCTGGATTGGAGTCGGTGCCTTTTCCGTTCAGCCATCAGAGTTTATGAAGCTTGCTATGATAGCCTTTTTAGCGAAGTTTCTGTCTGAACGGCAAAAGTTAATAACCTCCTTCCGAAAAGGACTTGTTCCATCTTTAGGTCTTGTTTTTATAGCATTTGCCTTAATTATGCTTCAGCCTGATTTAGGTACTGGAACAGTAATGATTGGCACATGTGTGGTTATGATTTTTATTGCTGGTGCTAGAGTAGGACATTTTGCTTTCTTAGGATTAATAGGATTAGCGGGATTTGTAGCTCTGGTTGCTTCAGCACCATATAGGATGAAACGGATCACCTCCTTTTTAGACCCCTGGCAGGACCCGTTAGGGAGTGGGTTTCAGATAATCCAATCGCTATATGCAATCGGTCCTGGCGGGCTATTTGGTCTGGGACTAGGTGAAAGCAGGCAAAAGTTCTTTTACTTACCGGAACCGCAGACTGACTTTATTTTTGCGATATTATCGGAGGAACTTGGTTTTATTGGCGGCTCATTCATTATTCTATTATTTGCATTGTTGTTATGGAGGGGCATACGTATTGCCTTAGGTGCACCAGATTTATATGGAAGCTTTCTGGCGGTAGGTATTATTTCAATGGTAGCAATTCAGGTAATGATTAACATTGGTGTTGTAATTGGATTAATGCCTGTTACTGGAATTACCCTTCCATTCCTAAGTTATGGGGGATCTTCACTAACCTTAATGTTGATGGCAATAGGCGTTCTTTTAAATATAAGCCGCTATTCTAGATATTAATTTACCCTGTTATGTGGCAGGGTTCTTTTTATTTACTTGCTTCGTTTAGTTTACAATTAGATAACATTCTTTTATCAATCATTAACTTCTGTTAATTTTATAGTAAGATAGGATAAGACATGAACTTATAGCACTTTTTATACGGGGTGGAATTATGAAAATAGTAGTAAGCGGCGGGGGAACTGGAGGGCATATATATCCAGCTCTTGCTTTAATAAGGGAGATACAAAAGGAAAATAAAGATGCGCAATTTTTATACATAGGGACAAAAAATGGACTGGAGAGTACAATTGTCCCAAGGGAAAAGATTCCATTTAAATCAATCCATATTACAGGGTTTAAAAGAAAGTTATCCTTGGATAATATCAAAACCGTTTTAAGATTTTTAAAAGGTGCTAGGGACAGCAGAAGAATGTTAAAAGAATTCCAACCTGATATTGTCATTGGAACAGGTGGTTATGTCTGCGGTCCAGTTGTTTATGCAGCAGCAAAGTTAAAAATTCCAACGATTGTTCATGAACAAAATAGTGTACCGGGGCTGACAAATAAATTTTTAAGCAGATACGTAAACAAGGTTGCTATTTGTTTTGAAGAAGCAAGAGAACACTTTCCAAAGGAAAAAGTGGTGTTTACTGGTAACCCGCGTGCCTCAGAAGTAATTGGAAAAGATGGAATCAGAGGAAGGCTTTCTGCTGGATTAAGCACTACTATGCCGGCAGTATTGATTTTCGGAGGGAGCCGGGGTGCAAGACCAATAAATGATGCTGTTGTAAAGGCGCTATCACAATTTGGTGAAAAGCCATATCAAGTATTATATATTACAGGTGATGTTCATTTTGAAGATGTACAAAAGGAAGCAGAGCTTGTAGGCAGTCCTAAAAACGTAGTGATTAAGTCATTTATCCATAACATGCCTGAGGTACTGGCAGGAATTGACTTAGTTGTTTCTAGAGCTGGTGCAACGACACTTGCTGAAATCACTTCATTAGGAATTCCGAGTATACTCGTGCCAAGTCCTTATGTGACAAATAATCATCAGGAAAAAAATGCTAGGTCATTAAGTGATCACGGAGCTGCAGAATTACTAATAGAAAAAGACTTAAATAGTAAAAGTTTAATTCATCATATTGATAAAATTTTGTTAGACGAAGAGAATCTAAAGAGTATGAAAATAAAAGCTAAAAAGTTAGGGGTCCCTGACTCTGCTGAAAGATTATATAAAATTATGAAACAGCTGGTCCAAGGAAAATAAAAAGTAGCCCAAAAAAGTTTTTAGCATAAACTAAAACTATACGTTTGTTTTGAAAGATAGGGTGATAGGAATGGACGGATTATTTGCAGAATTACAAGAATTAAATATTGGCAAAGTCAAGAGAAATGAACTGCTATCCCAGCATACAACCATGAAAATTGGAGGGCCGGCTGATATCTTTATTGAACCATCATCATTAGAGAATATACAAAAAGTAATGACCTTTATTAAGGAACGTCAAATCCCTTGGAGAGCAATTGGCAGGGGATCAAATCTTCTTGTTTCTGATAAGGGTATTGAAGGTGTGGTAATAAAATTAGGTACGGGATTGAACCATCTAGACATTAATGGGTCCACTATTACTGTTGGGGGAGGACATTCTTTAGTCAGTTTATCAACATTAATTTCGAAGAAGGGCTTGTCTGGACTTGAATTTGCAAGTGGGATTCCTGGATCAGTTGGCGGAGCAGTATACATGAACGCAGGAGCACATGGTTCTGATATCAGTAAAATTTTAACCAAGGCTCACATATTGTTTGAAGACGGTTCGATTGAATGGTTATCGAACGGTGAAATGGAATTTACTTACAGGACTTCAGTACTTCAAAATAAGCGGCCAGGTATTGTTCTTGAAGCTGAATTTCAGCTGACTAAGGGCGATAGGACAGTAATTGTTGCACAAATGCAAAAGAACAAGGATTATCGTAAAGATACACAGCCCTGGAATTTCCCGTGTGCAGGAAGTATCTTCAGAAACCCGCTGCCAAATTATGCAGGTAAATTAATAGAGGAAGCAGGTCTAAAAGGTTTCCAAATTGGTGGAGCGAAAATATCGGAAATGCATGGAAATTTTATTGTAAATGCCGGTAATGCAACAGCTAAAGATGTTCTAGATTTAATTCAATATATTAAAGATGAAATATTAAATCTATATGGAGTTAAAATGGAAACTGAGGTAGAAATTATTGGCCGAAAGTGAAAAGAATTAAAGTACTAACTACAAATATTGTGTTATAATTACTCATTATAAATATGGAAAAAAACTGAGAAAATGAATGACGGCATGATTTTTCGTGCCGTTGTTTTCGCTTTTCAGCGAAGGAAAAGCGGGTAGTATATCATAGGTTTTCTTTTAGGACATGCTAAGCGTTATTCTTAATGGAGGGAAGTGTATGGATAAAGGTAAGATTGTTGCTCTTGAGGATCGAATTCCAAAGCTTAAAGAGCAAAGACGGCGTAAAGCCAATAGAAGACTGATTATTCTTCTGTTTTTGTTCTTTACCATGATTGCCGTTGTCGCTTATGTACAGTCACCATTAAGTCATGTGAAAAAGGTAACCGTTAAAGGAAATGAATTATTGTCAACAAATGAAATTATCGAAACTGCTGAAATAGCGAAGAAAACAAACATTTGGAGTGTAAAGAAAGATATTGTTGCACAAGAGCTCGAGAAGTTAAATGTAATAAAAGAGGCAAAAGTAAGAATCACTTTCCCTAATACCGTTATCATCGAGATCCAAGAGAGGAATAAAATTGCGTATCTCGAGGATGATCGTTCTTATTTTCCTGTAATGGAAAACGGAAAAGTCCTAAAGGATAGAAAAGTGGCTGAAATACCAGTTACTGCTCCAATTCTTTTTAACTTTAAAGAAGGTGCTTTCCTAAAAGAAATGGTTACTGCATTAGAAGAACTTCCTACTGAAGTTCTGAACGCTATCTCTGAAATACACTATACACCGAAAAAAACGGATCAATACCATATTTCTTTATTTATGAACGATGGTTTTGAAGTCAGCGCTACTTTGAGAAGTTTTTCGAAAAAAATGGTCCATTATCCTTCGATCATAAGCCAATTAGATCATAACAAAAAAGGGATTATCGATTTAGAGGTAGGTTCTTATTTTAAAGCCTATGAATTGGAAGCGGAGAAATCGGAGGAATCGGAAATTGAGAATGATAAAGGTGAAGGGTAAGCACGTAATTTTATCCCTTGTATGCCTTGTTCTTGGGTTTATGATTGCATTTTCCTACCATTTTACCCAAAAAGAAATTAATCAAAAAGACAAAAATTTGACAAGTAAACAATGGGAAAAAACCATAGACCTCAGAAATCAACTAATCGAAGTTGAAGAATTAAACCGGAAGCTGCAAAAGGAATTAAACAAAAAGCAAGAAAAGGTACTAGAAAACGAAAAGGCTCTTTCAAAAGAAGCTGAAGCATATGTGACCCTTGCTGAAGACGCAGAAAAATACCGGATGTTTTTAGGTAAAGTTAAGGTTAAGGGGCAAGGTGTAATGGTTCAGTTATCTGATGGGGCGTACGATCCAAAGGAAGAAAATGTTAATAACTATCTTGTACATGAGTACCATGTCTTTAAAGTGATTAATGAACTATATATCTCAGGTGCTGCCGCGATTGCAATTAATGGTCAGAGGTTAACAAGTCAGTCTTATATTCTATGTAACGGACCTGTTATTACAATTGACGGTATTCAACATCCAGCTCCATTTGTCATCACAGCAATTGGTGACCCTGAGGTATTAACCTCTGCCTTAAATCTTACTGGCGGTGTAAAAGATCAACTTGTAAATGATAATATTGTTTTTACTCTTGAAAAAAAGAACGAAATTATCCTAAATCCTATTTTAGGAAATTCATAAAAAAATTCGAATATGTCCACGTTTAGATAATAGTAAAAGGTAAGGTGAAAAAAGTGGACAAGCATAAAAAAAACTTTAGTTTCATTGCTATATCCACCGTTATTGGTTTTATGATTGCTATTCAGTTTCAATCTATTAAGGAACCGGTTGAACGCGATACTCGTGATTTATGGCAGCTCCGGGAGGCATTGCTTCAAGAAAAGGAACTGCAATCTGAGTTAATAAGTGAGATTCGTTCTATTGAAGAAAAATTACTTGCTTATGAATCAAAGCAGAAACAAAGTAAAGAACAAGCATTACGAGATACCATCGAAGAATTAGAATTTGAGGCAGGCTTAACGGAAATGCTTGTTCCAGGGGTAACATTGAAAATTTCCCCTATACTAGAGGAAATCCAAATAGGAGCATCCGTATCAAAGGCAGTGTCACCTGAATTGCTCAAACGGTTATTGAATGAATTAAATATGTATGATGCTAAATACATTTCCGTTGATGGTCAAAGAATCATTAATACTACTGTTATTAGAGATATTAACAATGAAACTAAAATTGATGGCCACGCATTGTCAAGCCTGCCAATTGAAGTCAAGGTTGGTGTCGATAATATTGCAACAGCTGAAAAATTGTACAATCGGATAAAAGCTTCCAAAGCAACAGAGGAATTCTTTACCGAAAACCTTAAGCTTACCATTTCAGAACCAAATCCTGAAGTTACCATTCCCGCTTATGATAATCCTATCCGGATTCGATATTTAGAGTCATTGAAGGCGGATGAAGGAGGGAATACATAATGTGGCTGCCGATATTAGGATTAATTGCTGGTATATTACTAGGTCTATTAACTGATATAAGGATTCCTGAAGAATACTCTAATTATCTATCAATTGCCGTACTTGCAGCTCTTGATACGTTATTTGGAGGAATACGAGCACATTTGCAAAATATTTATGATGAAAAAGTGTTTGTTTCTGGATTCTTTTTTAATATAATACTTGCTGCAAGTTTAGCTTTTCTAGGCGTTCATCTTGGTGTAGACTTATATTTAGCCGCTGTTTTTGCTTTTGGTGTTCGCTTATTTCAAAATATTGCTGTAATAAGACGAATATTATTGACAAAATGGTCAACAAACAAAGAAAAGTTAGAAAAAAATTGAATTTTTTAAAGGGAATTATTTAGTTGTGACGAATAATTTTATAAGATATAGGTATGAAATCTTTTAGTTATATCTTGTGAAATATAAATGTTGTTCGATTGAAGGAATGCTAAGGAGGTGCCAAAGAATGAACAGCAATGAGATATATGTTAGTCTTGACATCGGTACATCCAGTGTAAAAGTAATCATCGGTGAAATTGTCAATGACTCGATCAATATAATTGGTGTTGGAAATGTAAAATCGGAAGGTTTGCGTAAGGGGTCTATCATTGACATCAATGATACCGTTCATTCTATTAAACGCGCGATTGAAGAAGCAGAGAGAATGATTGGTATGGAAATACGACAAGTGATTGTAGGTATTTCTGGCAATCAGGTCGCTCTTGAACCATGCCGTGGAATTGTAGGAGTTTCTAGTCAAAACCGTGAAATTACAAATGATGATGTTAGACGTGTAATAGAAGAGGCTCAAGTTGTTTCTATTCCTCAGGATAGAGAGATTATAGGAGTAATACGAAAACAATTTATCCTTGATGGCAAGGATGAAATTAATAATCCATGTGGCATGATTGGTGTTCGTTTAGAAGTAGAAGGGACACTTATCACTGGATCAAATGCAATTATTACAAATACACTGCGCTGTGTAGAACGTGCTGGATTAGAGATTACTGACATTATTCTACAGCCGCTTGCAGCTGGAGATTATGCATTGTCAAAGGATGAGAAGAATTTAGGTGTAGCATTAGTTGATTTAGGCGGCGGTTCTACAACCATAGCCTATTTCGAACAAGGATACTTGGCTGCAACAAGTGTAATTCCTGTCGGTGGAGATCTAATTACCAATGACTTATCAAAAGTATTACACACTTCTACCGAAGATGCTGAAAAAATCAAAGTAAAATATGGACATGCTTTTTACGATGATGCATCTGAGGATGAATTCTTTAGTGTTCCTATTATCGGAAGTGATCAGCACCAGCAATTTAATCAATTATATGTATCTGAAATTATAGAGGCTAGAATGGAAGAAATCTTTGAATTGATTGCTCATGAACTAAAACGATTAGGTATAAATGATTTACCTGGAGGATTTGTTTTTACAGGTGGTACTGCAAATATGCTTGGTATATTGGAACTAGCACAATCAATTTTCCAAAGCCCAGTTCGCAAAGCCGTTCCCAACTATATTGGAGTGAGAGAACCTCAATATACAACTGCGGTTGGTTTAATCAAATATGCATACAAGAATGCTAGATTACCAGGCGGGACCTTCGTCGCTTCAGCTCCTGTTTCTGAACCAATCGAGAAGAAAGTTCAAAAACAACAACAACAACAACCAAAAGCAAAACCAGAAAAACATCCGGAAGATAAGATGTCATCAAAAGTAAAAAAATTCCTTGGTCTCTTTTTCGAATAGGCAATACGAAAAGGAATATCGACGAATTAGGAGGATTTGTCATGTTAGAGTTTGATACAAATTTAGATTCTCTTGCTACTATAAAAGTTATTGGGGTTGGCGGCGGAGGAAATAACGCAGTAAACCGAATGATCGAACATGGTGTTCAAGGAGTAGAGTTTATCGCAGTTAATACCGATGCACAAGCTTTAAATCTATCAAAAGCAGAAGTTAAAATGCAAATTGGTTCAAAGTTAACCAGAGGCCTTGGAGCGGGTGCAAATCCTGAAGTTGGTAAGAAAGCAGCAGAAGAGAGTAAAGAGCAATTAGAAGACGCACTGCGTGGAGCGGATATGGTGTTTGTAACTGCTGGTATGGGCGGTGGAACGGGTACTGGTGCGGCGCCTGTTATTGCTCAAATTGCCCGTGATTTAGGCGCTTTGACGGTCGGTGTTGTAACACGTCCGTTTACATTCGAAGGTAAAAAACGTTCGAATCAAGCTGCAGGTGGAATCGGTGCAATGAAAGAGGCAGTAGATACTTTGATTGTTATCCCGAATGACCGCCTGTTAGAGATTGTAGATAAAAGTACTCCAATGCTTGAAGCTTTCCGTGAAGCGGATAATGTACTCCGCCAAGGTGTTCAGGGTATTTCAGATTTAATCGCAGTTCCTGGACTTATTAACTTGGACTTTGCAGACGTTAAAACCATTATGTCGAACAAAGGATCTGCGTTAATGGGAATTGGAATGGCGACCGGAGAAAATCGTGCAACTGAAGCAGCGAAGAAAGCAATTAGTTCTCCGTTGCTAGAAACGTCTATTGATGGTGCACAAGGAGTTCTAATGAATATTACCGGCGGCAGTAACTTGAGCTTATATGAAGTTCAAGAAGCTGCTGATATTGTGGCTACAGCCTCTGATCAAGAAGTAAACATGATTTTTGGATCAGTAATTAATGAAAATCATAAAGATGAAATCATTGTTACTGTTATTGCAACTGGTTTTAATGAAGAAGTTATCCAGCCAAAAACAACACGCCCAGCTTTTGGTCAAGCGGCTAAGCCACAAATGAATACGATCAAGAGAGAGCAAAAACGTGAAGAAGCTCCACAAGAACCTGTTCGTACTAACAATGCACCACAAGAAGAAACACTAGACATTCCAACATTCCTGCGAAACAGAAACCGTAGAAGATAATATTAAAGAAGGCATGGTCCAAATGGGCTATGCCTTTTTTGTTAGGCTGTGCAGACAAAATTAACACAGCCTAGCTAAAAATGAAATTAGACAAAATACGTTGTTTATAGTGAAAATTTCTGTTTATTTGATTACACAAAGTGACACACTTCAGCCCTCAAAGTAGGTTATACTTTTTCCTAAACAGAATAATAGAAATAAAGAGGTAAGACACCCTTATGTATATCCATAAAGCTTCTAATAGCTTGTGACATTAAAAGGGGGTAAGGCTTGGTTGTCTGTCTATTTAGATGTTATTTGGGCTCTTAATCTGTTATTTGATAGCCTTCTCCTGTATCTATCAGCCATTTTTTTAAAAAGAAAAATAAAGATTTGGAGGTTAATTGCAGGCGGATTTATTGGTTCATTGATCATATTATTTTCGTTTACTCCATTACATGCCTATTCAAGCCATCCGATATCTAAGCTTTTATTTTCTGTAGTAATGGTTTTGGTGGTATTTGGATATAAACGATTATCATTTTTCATTAAGGCATTAATGACTCTTTATGTCACGACCTTTCTAATTGGAGGAGCATTAATCGGAGCTCATTATTTCGTTCAATTTGACGCAGAAATGTCAACAAAAGTAGTGATTGCTAATGTTACAGGGTTTGGTGATCCCATTAGCTGGCTTTTTGTTATGTTAGGTTTCCCAATCGCTTGGCATTTCTCAAAGAGGAATATTGAGGGTATGGAAATGACCAAAATCCAGTTTGATCAGATTGTTAATGTAACAATAAAAATAAATGGTGATTCTTATACATTTAAAGGGCTTGTCGACAGTGGAAACCAGCTTTATGATCCAATAACCAAACTTCCAGTTATGTTTGTTTGTATTAAGAATATCTTAGAAGGGATGGCCGAACCGGTAAAAAAAATGGCAGCAGATCCTGAATCTCTGATTCTTGGAAATGAGGAAATTCCGGTTGAATGGCAGAACAGGCTCAGGATAGTTCCATGCCGGGTGGTGGGACAAGAGCATCAGCTCATCGTTGCTGTTAAGCCTGACTCGATATTAATTGATTTAAAGGATGAGAGTTATTTATGCGAAAAAGGTCTTGTGTCGTTTACGATGCAGCAATTATCTGCTGATGATGCCTTCCAATGCATTGTACATCCTAAAATGCTCACCGGACCTAAGCAGCATGATGATTCAGTGAAAGTAAGCTAATAATACTATACTCGTAGAAAACCTATTTTAGAAGGAGGAACTTGCGTGAAAAAATGGAGACTTCGCTTATCCTACTACTGGTATAAGATACTAATCAAATTAGGAATTAAAAGTGATGAAGTTTATTATATTGGCGGCAGCGAAGCCTTACCGCCTCCTTTAAGTAAAGATGAAGAAGAACTGCTTTTAAATAAGCTTCCAGGCGGTGATAAGGCCGCTAGATCAATATTAATTGAGCGAAATCTAAGACTTGTTGTATATATCGCTAGAAAATTTGAGAATACCGGAATTAATATTGAGGACTTAATTAGTATTGGTACCATTGGCTTAATTAAAGCAGTTAACACTTTTAATCCTGAGAAAAAAATTAAGCTGGCTACATATGCATCCCGTTGTATTGAAAATGAAATTCTTATGTACTTGCGTAGAAATAACAAAATAAGGTCTGAAGTTTCCTTTGATGAACCATTAAATATTGATTGGGACGGGAATGAATTATTATTATCCGATGTTTTGGGGACAGATGATGATATTATTACGAAGGATTTAGAAGCGAATGTTGACAGAAAACTATTAACAAAGGCGCTTCACCAATTATCAGATAGGGAAAAGCAAATCATGGAGCTTCGATTCGGTCTGACGAATGGAGAAGAAAAAACGCAGAAGGATGTAGCTGATATGCTTGGTATTTCTCAATCGTATATTTCCAGGCTTGAAAAAAGAATAATTAAAAGATTACGAAAAGAATTTAACAAGATGGTCTAATATCACAAAAAAAGAATTTTTTTCATGTGATTAGGCCGTTGAAACTAGAGAGTTAATCGTATTTTTGACATTTTCATGGCAATCCCTCAGAAAGTACAAGTGCATATTTTTCCTTCTCAAGGAAATACTGTTTTTTGTACAGCAACTCCTATGAGGAGGGAAAAGGGATTGACTCGAAATAAAGTTGAAATTTGTGGCGTAGATACATCAAAACTTCCTGTATTAAAAAATGAAGAAATGAGATTACTCTTCAGGCAAATGCAAGAGGGCGATATTACAGCACGAGAAAAACTCGTTAACGGAAATTTACGACTCGTATTAAGTGTAATACAGCGGTTTAACAACCGAGGCGAGTTTGTTGATGATCTGTTTCAGGTTGGCTGTATTGGACTTATGAAATCGATTGATAACTTTGATTTAAGTCAAAACGTAAAGTTTTCCACTTATGCCGTACCAATGATTATTGGCGAAATACGCAGGTACCTGCGCGATAACAATCCTATTCGCGTGTCGAGGTCCTTAAGAGATATCGCCTATAAGGCTCTTCAAGTAAGGGAACGATTAATGAGTGAAACTTCACGTGAACCAACAGCTGAGGAGATTGCAAAAGTATTAGAAGTCCCTCACGAAGAAATAGTCTTTGCGCTAGACGCTATTCAAGACCCAGTATCCCTGTTCGAGCCCATCTATAATGATGGTGGAGATCCTATCTATGTGATGGACCAATTAAGCGATGAACGAAATAAAGATATCAACTGGATTGAAGAAATCGCATTAAAAGAGGGTATGCGGCGCTTAAATGAGCGTGAAAAGTTAATTCTAAGAAAACGCTTCTTCCAAGGTAAAACACAAATGGAAGTGGCCGATGAAATTGGAATTTCCCAAGCTCAGGTTTCAAGGTTAGAAAAAGCGGCAATTAAACAAATGAATAAAAATATCCAAAGTTAAAGCTGCCCACACGGCAGCTTTATTTTTTCTGTCTTTTACAGATAAATTGCGCAATCATATCATATATTTTCATTAGGATAAAAAAGGCGGGAGTGAGCGATATGGTTAAAATATCTGAATTTCAGATTAAAGATGTGGTAAATGTATCTGATGGAAAAAAACTTGGGAACATTGGTGATATTGAAATTAATCTATCGACAGGAAAAATTGAAGCGGTTATTGTAACTGGTAACGGTAAAGTTTTAGGGTTTTTTGGCCGGGATGAAGATATTGTTATCCCATGGAAAAATATTATTAAAATAGGTCAAGATGTAATATTGGTTAGATATAAAAGTGTCGATGAAAGGGCTGCAGAAGAATTAGAAGTATAGTTATCACCGCCATCATTACGGTGACCAATTATACATTTCATGGTAAACTAGAAAAAAACAAATGAGGTTTGAGTATGGAACCCTTTATAATGGATAATCAATCATATTTTTCAATAAAAAATTGGATGAATCAATTTCCTGGGCTTGTTGCCGGAATTACAACCAAAAATGGCGGAAATAGCACAGGATTTTTTGAAAATCTTAACATGGGCTTTCATGTTGGTGACCTTCATGAGTCTGTTTGTTCTAATAGGGATAAACTGGCTAATCTACTGCACTTTCCATTGAAGCATTGGGTAGGGGCTGAACAGACGCATGATACCCTAATAAAAAAAGTTATGAAAACTGACCGTGGTAATGGGGCCGATTCCTATGAAAATGCTTTTAAAGGGACAGATGGTTTTTATACAAATAAAGAGGGGATTTTATTAACACTTTGCTATGCAGATTGTGTCCCTCTTTTCTTTGTTTCTCCGAATTACAGGATGATTGGAGCAGCGCATGCTGGATGGAAGGGAACCGTAAATGAAATAGCAAGAAAGATGATAGAGAAATGGGCAGAGGAAGGTATACCAGCCGATCAAATATTTGTAACTATTGGTCCGTCTATTTGTGAAAAATGTTATATTGTTAATGATTATGTAATTAACTTTGTAGAAAATACACTAGTAGATGTCGAAAAAAAACCATATAATTTAATAAATGAAGGTCAATATGAATTAGACTTACGAAAACTGAATAAAATGATTCTTCTTAAGGCCGGGGTCCCGGAAAAAAATATTCAAACATCACAACTATGCTCAAGTTGTCACCAATCTGAATTCTTTTCACATCGCCGTGACCACGGGAAAACGGGAAGAATGTTAAGTTATATAGGATGGAAGGAGACCTCCGAATGAAGGTAGCAGAAAATCTCATACATATAAGACAGCAAATTATCAATGCCTGCCAAAAGGTGAATCGGGCTCCTGATGAAGTAAAACTAATAGCTGTTACTAAATATGTCAGCATTGAAAGAGCTCAGGAAGCAATGGATGCTGGTATAATAAATCTAGGTGAAAATCGAGATGATGGACTTTTAAAAAAGTGGAACGTATTAGGGGACAAGCCCTTCTGGCACTTTATCGGAACGCTGCAGACACGCAAAGTTAAAAATATTATTGATAAGGTAGAATACATTCATTCTTTAGACCGAATTTCACTTGCAGAGGAAATAAATAAAAGAGCAATAAAGAAGATGAAATGTCTTGTCCAAGTGAATGTTTCACAGGAAGAATCAAAACATGGACTTGCACTCGAGGAAGTAATTGATTTTATAAAAAGTCTTCATCCATATGAAAATATTAGTATTGAAGGATTAATGACGATGGCCCCATTTACAGATGATGAAGAACAGCTTAGGAGCTGTTTTCGGAGCTTAAAAGAGCTCCAAGAAGAAATAAAGAATCTCAATCTTGATTATGCTCCTTGTACTGAGCTTTCTATGGGGATGTCTAATGACTTTAAGATTGCCATTGAAGAGGGAGCCACGATGATTAGAATCGGCACTGCACTTGTCGGTTGAGGCTCGATTGAGGAGGGAATAAAATGACGATTAAATCTAAATTAAAAACATTTTTCTTTTTAGATGATGATTATGATGATAATAATCAGGATGAATATGAGAAGGTTGAACCAATAAAGCCCCAGCAGAAGCAGCCTTCGAAGCCTCAAAATGTTGTAAGTCTGCAGAGTGTACAAAAAGGGGCAAAGGTAATTTTGGTGGAACCTAGAGTTTATGCTGAAGCACAAGATATAACCGACCATCTTAAAAATCGCCGTGCAGTTGTAGTAAATCTGCAGCGTATTGATCACGAAGAGGGCAGACAAATTGTTGATTTCCTTAGTGGAGCAGTTTATGCATTAGGCGGCGATATTCAAAAGATTGGCTCAAGTATTTTTTTATGCACACCAGATAATGTTGAGATATCTGGCAATATTTCTGAATTAGTGAAGGAACAAGAATATCATGATACGAGGTGGTAAAAGAAATGGATATGATCTTTGACCTATTGATCCAATTAATCGGAATATACAAATGGATGCTTATTATTTATATCCTATTATCCTGGTTCCCGAATATGAGAGACTCACAAGTTGGAACAATTCTGGGTAAATTATGCGAACCATTTCTAGAACCTTTTAGAAAAATTATACCGCCAATTGGTATGATGGATCTTTCTCCTTTAGCAGCATTCTTAGTTTTATCTTTTGCCCCTAATGGTTTAAGAGTTATCCAAAATCTAATTTTTTAATGTTGATTAATTGAGCTTAGGAGTTAATTATGAATATTTACCAGCATTTTCGCCCGGAGGAACGAGAATTTATTGATCAAGTTTTACATTGGAAGGATTTTGTAGATTCCAGCTATACAGCTAAACTTACTGATTTTCTTGATCCTAGAGAGCAGCATATTTTAAGAACCATAATAGGTGAGAATGGAAGTGTTAAGTATCAACTCTTTGGGGGGAATTCTGAGGGAGAAAGAAAAAGGGCATTGATAATGCCTGATTATTTAGTACCGACAGAGAATGAATTTCAAATTAATCTTTTTGAAATCGACTATCCTATTAAATTTGTTTCAATAGAACATCCCCAAGTTCTTGGCTCACTTATGTCTTTAGGATTAAAACGTGGGAAATTTGGCGACATTCTCATGAAAGAAGGACGAGTTCAATTTTTCACTGCTGCTGAAATTGGTGACTATATTAAGAGTAATTTAGAATCAATCGGCAGGGCTTCAATACGTTTAAAAGAGTTAAACCTTGAAGAAGCCATAAAAGTTGAGGATTTATGGATGGAACAAGACATCACTGTATCTTCCTTACGGCTCGATACCATTATCTCTGGTGTACATCATATCTCCAGGCAAAAATCTCAGCTTTTCATTCATCAAGGATTGGTTAAGGTAAATTGGACATCAATTGAAAATCATTCCTTTGAATGTGCTGAGGGTGATTTGTTGTCAGTCAGAGGCTATGGCAGGGTGAAGATTTTGTCAATTGAAGGAAGAACCAAAAAAGATAAATGGCGAATTGTTGTTGGAAAGCAAAAATAATTTTTTGTTTTAGCAGGATTCCGGAAGAAGTTTGTCGAATATTTGCTTATACACTAAATACATACAGAAGAAACATTCTTGGAGGTGGCATCATGCCGTTAACGCCGTTAGATATTCACAATAAAGAATTTAATAAAGGCTTTCGTGGTTACGATGAAGACGAGGTAAATGAATTTTTAGATCAAGTTATTAAGGATTATGAACTAGTCCTTCGCGAAAAGAAAGAAATGGAAGAACGTTTAAACGAAATGAAGGACCGTTTAGGTCATTTTGTAAATATTGAAGAAACGTTAAACAAGTCGATTGTTATTGCACAAGAGGCTGGGGAAGATGTAAAACGTAATGCGCAAAAGGAAGCAAAGCTCATTATTAAAGAGGCGGAAAAGAATGCTGATCGTATCGTTAATGAGTCTCTTTCAAAAGCTAGAAAAATTGCACTTGAGATCGAGGATTTGAAAAAGCAATCAAAAGTATTCCGTACTCGTTTTAAGATGTTGATAGAAGCTCAGCTTGATATGTTAAATACAGATGACTGGGATCATTTATTAGAGTATGAGGTCGACGCAACCGAACTGAAGATCCATCAAGAGGAAGATTCCTTAGCTTGACGAATTGGTATTATTTCGCATATAATTTCTTAACAGGTAAATAAAGAATGATAATGACAATGAGAGGGACAGTATAATTTTTCAAAAACTTTTGATAGCGAGCCGGGGATGGTGGAAGCCTGGGAAAAGTGAAGAATTAGAAGATCACCCTTGAGTCCCAAACTGAAACTCTTATAATTAGAAGAGTAAGTTATGGCGGGTTATTCACGTTACGAATCTTAAAGAGGATAGTACTTTTTCGTACTATTTATCAGGGTGGTACCGCGGGAATAAAACCTTCTCGTCCCTTTTATGGGATGAGAGGGTTTTTTTATTTGTCTATTGGCAATTCTGTTTATGATGAGTGTTACAGGAGGAATAAGAAAATGGAATATAAAGATACGTTATTAATGCCAAAAACTGAATTCCCAATGCGTGGGAATCTCCCACAAAGAGAACCTGAGATTCAGGCAAAATGGGAAGAAATGAATATTTACAAAAAGGTTCAGGAGCGGACTGCTGATCGTCCGATGTTTGTGCTTCATGACGGACCTCCATATGCAAATGGTGATATTCATATGGGCCATGCCCTTAACAAAGTATTAAAAGACTTTATTGTTCGCTTTAAATCAATGAGCGGCTTTAATGCCCCATATGTACCGGGATGGGATACACATGGATTGCCAATCGAGCAGGCACTTACAAATAAGGGAGTAAAGCGTAAAGAGATGACGGTAGCTGAATTCCGCCAGCTTTGTACAAAATATGCCCTTGAGCAAGTAAGTAATCAGCGCGAGCAATTCAAACGCATCGGTGTTCGTGGTGACTGGGAGAACCCATATATCACGCTTAAACCTGAATATGAGGCACAGCAAATTAAGGTCTTTGGGGAAATGGCAAAGAAGGGCTATATTTATAAAGGCCTTAAGCCTGTATATTGGTCCCCGTCAAGTGAATCAGCCCTAGCAGAAGCAGAGATTGAATACCAGGATAAAAAGTCTCCTTCCATTTATGTAGGTTTTAAGGTAAAAGACGGTAAAGGTGTTCTAGATACTGATGTTCAAATTGTTATCTGGACGACTACACCATGGACCATTCCTGCAAACTTAGGAATTTCCGTACATCCAGACTTAACATATGTAGTGGTTGCAGCTAACGGAAACAAATATTTAGTGGCGGAAGCT
Organism: Neobacillus niacini; assembly: GCF_019749295.1. GTDB lineage: Bacteria > Bacillota > Bacilli > Bacillales > Cytobacillaceae > Neobacillus > Neobacillus niacini_D. Next base: position 380,944 of record NZ_JACWFG010000001.1, on the reverse strand, counting down.
TTACTAGAGGCAGTAACAAATGAAATAGGCTGGGAAAATGCTGAGGTTGTTCAAAAGGTAAAAGGAAATGAGTTAGAAAATATCCTTGCAGCACACCCATTATATGGACGCGACTCATTGGTAATGCTTGGTGAACATGTTACTACCGATGCTGGAACAGGTTGTGTTCATACAGCACCAGGACACGGGGAGGATGACTTCCATGTTGGTCAAAAGTATGGACTTGAAGTACTTTGCCCGGTAGATGATAAAGGTGTAATGACGAGTGAAGCACCTGGTTTCGAAGGATTATTTTACGATACTGCAAACAAGCCAATTTCTCAAGCTTTAGAAGAGGCAGGAGCTCTCTTAAAGCTTTCATTTATCACTCACTCCTATCCACATGACTGGAGAACGAAGAAACCTGTTATTTTCCGGGCAACTGCACAATGGTTTGCGTCGATTAAAGATTTCAGAAATGAACTTCTGGAAGCAGTTAAAGAAACAAAATGGGTACCGGCATGGGGCGAAACACGATTATTTAACATGGTCCGTGACCGCGGAGATTGGTGTATTTCACGCCAGCGTGTCTGGGGTGTTCCAATTCCAGTATTCTATGCTGAAAACGGTGAAGAAATCATTACAGATGAAACCATTGATCATGTTTCTGCCTTGTTCCGTGAATCTGGATCAAATATCTGGTTTGAGCGTGAAGCGAAGGACCTATTGCCAGAAGGGTTTACGCATCCTGGAAGTCCAAATGGAATGTTTACAAAAGAAACAGATATCATGGATGTTTGGTTCGATTCTGGGTCATCGCATCAAGCCGTCCTTCTTGAAAGAGAAGACTTAGTACGACCTGCTGATTTGTATTTAGAAGGTTCAGACCAATATCGAGGCTGGTTTAACTCTTCCTTGTCGACTGCGGTAGCGGTAACAGGCAAAGCTCCTTATAAAGGAGTATTAAGCCACGGGTTCGCACTTGATGGAGAAGGAAGAAAGATGAGTAAGTCATTAGGAAATGTTGTTGTTCCTGAGAAGGTAATGAAACAGCTGGGAGCAGACATTTTAAGACTTTGGGTTGCTTCTGTTGATTATCAAGCAGATGTTCGTGTATCCGATGCAATCCTTAAACAAGTTGCTGAAGTATATCGGAAAATCCGCAACACCTTCCGTTTCTTATTAGGTAATTTGGCTGACTTTAATCCAGCAAAGGATAAGGTAGCATACGAAAACCTAAGAGAAGTAGATCAGTTTATGCTGGTAAAACTAAATAAGCTTATTAAATCGGTTCGCAATGCTTATGAGAATTACGAGTTTGCCGGAATTTATCACGCTGTCAATAACTTCTGTACCTTAGATTTGAGTTCATTTTATCTTGATTTTGCTAAGGACGTTTTATATATCGAAGCGGTTGATAATGCAGAGCGCCGTGCCATTCAAACGGTTTTATATGAATCATTGTTTGCATTAACGAAGTTAGTTGCTCCTATTCTTCCACATACAGCAGATGAGGTTTGGAAATTCATTCCTGATGTTAAGGAAGAAAGTGTTCAATTAACAGATATGCCAGAATATCAGGAACTAAATAATGCAGTAGCTTTAGAAGAAAAGTGGACTGCGTTTATGAAATTGCGTGATGATGTTCTAAAAGCCCTTGAAGAAGCTAGAAATCAAAAGGTCATTGGTAAATCATTAACAGCAAAGGTTTCCTTATATGTCACTGAGGATACAAAGGCGCTATTGAAGTCTATTAACGAAAATGTGCAGCAATTATTTATCATTTCTGCATTTGAAATCGCAGGAAGCTATGAGCAAGCACCTGAAGATGCAATCAAATTAGATACAGCTGCCATTGTTGTCACAAAAGCTGAAGGCGAAACATGTGAACGATGCTGGGTTGTAACACCTGAGGTTGGTAAAGATTCAGAGCACCCAACGCTTTGCCCGCGCTGTGCTGAAGTAGTTAAAGGAAACTATACACATTTAGCCTAATAATGATACAATGCCCCATGATTAATTCATGGGGTTTTTTCATTTTTTAACCTATTCCGTTAATTGTTGTTGATGATGTCAAATGTTTTCCCGAGTTAGTCTAATTAAAGAGGAGATAATATTAGAAATGACTTGACGGAGGTTACAACTATGAATGCAATGCAGGAACAGCTGTTTTGGGAACTCCGTAAAACGCAAATAGAAATTTTAAGATCATTAAAAAATAAGCAAAAAAATGAATGGATGATCCCTATATTAGAGGATGAACTATCAGATATATCAACTGCCATTCAAAAGCTGGAGGAAGGAAACTTTGGCCAGTGTGAAGCATCAGGTGAACCTTTACCCGAACATCTAATAAAGATAATGCCGACAATGAAATCATCGAAGGATTCTGACAACTTAGAGCATTTTTATAAGAAACCAATTAATTCAGGCTTTTTCTAACCTTCCATTGTTGTTTCGTTAGAGATTATGCTAAAATGCTAAGGAAGTAAAGTCTTCGTAGATGGGGGTATTCCTTAGTGTTTTATTATTTAATCGCAATTTTTATTATTCTATTAGACCAAGTGACGAAATGGATGATCGTCAAAAACATGTATCTTGGTGAAAGTATCCCAATTATTGAGGACTTTTTGTATATTACTTCTCACCGAAATCGCGGAGCAGCATGGGGAATACTTCAGGGTCAAATGTGGTTCTTTTATGTGATAACCGCTATAGTGATTATTGCGATCATTTATTACATTCAAAAAGAAGCAAAAGGTAAGTGGTTGTTAGGTGTTTCCCTGGCATTTATGCTTGGCGGAGCAATAGGAAATTTTATTGATCGTTTGCTGCGTAAAGAAGTAGTTGATTTTATACATACGTATATTTTCAATTATAACTTCCCCGTATTTAATATTGCGGATTCGGCTTTAGTCATTGGCGTAGTATTATTAATGATTCAAATGCTGCGTGATGAGCGTGAAACAAAGGAGAAATCATATGGAGAAAATGGTACACACCATTCTTGAACAGGAAAAAGGCGACCGTATTGATAAGGTTATTTCAACTTTAGATGAAGATTGGTCAAGAACTCAAGTTCAACAATGGATTAAAGATGGAAATGTCTTAGTCAACGGACAAAAGATAAAAACAAATTATAAATGCAGTATAAATGATGAAATTGAAATAAGTATACCAGACCCAGAATTATTAGATGTCATTCCAGAAGAAATGAACTTAGATATTTATTTCGAGGATAGGGATGTTTTAGTCGTTAATAAACCTAGCGGTATGGTAGTCCATCCAGCCCCGGGACATTTAACAGGGACACTCGTAAATGGGTTAATGGCCCATTGTAAGGATCTATCAGGTATTAATGGGGTTTTGCGTCCTGGGATCGTTCATCGCATCGATAAGGACACGTCAGGCCTTTTAATGGTTGCTAAAAATGATATGGCCCATGAAAAGCTTGTGAACCAATTAGTCGAAAAGACCGTTACCCGAAAGTATAGAGCAATTGTTCACGGTGTAATTCCTCATGATTTTGGTACGATTGATGCACCGCTTGGGAGAGATATTAGAGACCGCCAAAGTATGACCGTTGTGGATAATGGTAAGCATGCCGTTACTCATTTTCATGTAATAGAAAGATTCAAGGATTTTACATTTGTGGAGTGCCAGCTAGAGACAGGCAGAACACACCAAATTCGTGTTCATATGAAATATATTGGCTATCCGCTTGCTGGTGATCCAAAGTATGGTCCAAAGAAAACATTGGATATCAATGGTCAGGCTTTGCATGCAGGAATCCTTGGATTTAACCACCCTAGAACCAATGAATACCTTGAATTTGAAGCACCATTACCGGAAGAGTTTGAAGAGGTTTTAGAACAATTACGAAAAAATCGTTGACACATTTGTCGAATTATTGTACGATAGCAACAGTTGAATATGCCTTTAAATCAGTCCAGTGAGGCTGAGAAGGAAACGGATGAATTGGTTGGGATACCTATGCCCATACTAATAAACTCTTGTACCTCTCACCTCAAGGTGAGAGGTTTTTTTATTAAATTAGGCAGGTGTTGAAAATGAACCAAAAAGCCGTAGTATTAGATGCACAAGCAATTGGAAGAGCATTAACAAGAATTGCTCACCAAATTATTGAAAAGAATAAAGGTATTGAAGATTGTGTCCTCGTGGGAATTCGTACAAGAGGGATATTCATTGCCGAAAGACTTGCTGCCAAAATTGAGGAAATTGAAGGAAAACCAATACCTGTAGGTGAATTGGACATTACTTTATATCGAGATGATCTAACGAAGAAAACAGACAATCATGAACCACTCGTTAAGGGATCAGATATTCCAGTCGAAATGAAAGATAAAAAAGTTATACTTGTTGATGATGTTTTATATACAGGCAGAACGGTTAGAGCAGGACTAGACGCTATTATGGATCTTGGACGCCCATCTTCTATACAACTTGCTGTACTAGTTGACCGTGGACACCGTGAACTTCCTATAAGAGCAGATTATGTTGGTAAAAACATCCCAACATCAAGCAGTGAAAAGGTAGTTGTTGAATTAGTAGATGTCGATAAAGTAGACCAAGTAAGTATCTTTGAAAAATAAATAGCTACCCTTTAATTGCAGTCCCGTGAGGCTGACAAAGGGGAAAATGCCATCATAAAAGCTTTCATGGCATTTCCATACCCTCTTTGTACACTCATGGACAAAGAGGGTTTTTTTATGAGAAAAAACACACATTAAAAAGAAGGATATTGGAGGAGAAACCATTGAACAATAAACCTATCTTAGACGTAAATGAAATTCCCAATCCTGCCCAATGGCTCACCTTAAGCCTGCAGCATTTATTCGCCATGTTTGGAGCAACAATTCTTGTACCTTATCTTGTTGGGTTAAGCCCAGCGATTGCATTGATATCAAGTGGTTTAGGAACACTCGCATTCTTAATAATTACAAAGTGGCAGGTGCCTGCATACCTTGGTTCCTCGTTTGCCTTTATTGTTCCGGTAATAGCAGCGAAAGCATCAGGTGGTCCAGGCGGGGCCATGATTGGTTCATTCCTTGCAGGACTTGTCTATGGAATTGTCGCACTGATCATTAGTAAAGCAGGTCATCGCTGGATTATGAATCTGCTGCCTCCAATTGTTGTGGGTCCAGTCATTATCGTAATCGGTTTAGCGCTCGCAGGTACAGCAGTAGGAATGGCAATGAATAACCCAGCAGGAGAATATAGCTTGATTCATTTCTCCGCAGCGTTAGTAACGTTAGCAGCGACCATCATTTGTACCATATACATGCGCGGCATGTTAAGCATAATCCCAATTCTAGCAGGTATCGTGATTGGGTACCTATACTCCTTCGCAATCGGCATCGTTGATTTTAAACCGGTATTAGAAGCTAATTGGTTTGAAATGCCTGAATTCATCATTCCGTTTGTAAGCTACGAGGTAAAAGTAACATGGGACTTGGCGCTTCTTATGGTGCCAGTTGCAATCGTAACTCTTTCTGAACATATTGGCCATCAGCTTGTACTTAGTAAGGTAGTTGGCCGTGACTACATTAAAGAACCAGGTCTTCACCGCTCTATATTAGGGGATGGAACAGCAACCATTATTTCTGCACTCATTGGCGGGCCGCCAAAAACAACCTATGGTGAGAATATCGGTGTTCTTGCAATCACTCGAGTTTACAGTGTGTATGTCATTGCTGGTGCTGCAGTTCTCGCAACAATCTTTGGATTTATCGGAAAAATTACTGCACTAATCAGTACGATCCCGACACCTGTTATGGGCGGTGTCTCCATTCTACTCTTTGGAATCATCGCTTCATCTGGTTTACGGATGCTAGTTGATAGTAAGATTGATTTTGGCAACAAGCGTAACTTGGTCATCTCATCAGTCATTCTCGTAATCGGAATTGGCGGTGCCTTTATAAAAGTATCAGAATCTTTCCAAATACAAGGAATGGCATTTGCAGCCATAGCTGGTGTTCTGCTGCACCTTATCCTTCCGGGTAAAGAACCAGTAAGTGAAGATATGTTTGAACAAACTGTAGAGAAAGAGAATCAAAAAACTGCATAAAATTTCAACCTTTTAAAAGTAGTCCAGAGAGGCTATAAGGGTGTAATACTAAGTGCCATCGTAATGTATCTATACATTTATGGTCTTAGTATGTAACAGTGCACCCTGATCAAAAAGATCAGGGTCTTTTTTTACAAAAAAACGAGATGGGGGAATAGCATGTTAAAACACTTGCTAACCACAAATGAACTTAAGGTCGAAGAGATTTATCAAATTCTATCTGATGCGCAGCGTTTTGCTGAGGGGATGAAGTGGTGTCCGGAAGGTAAACTTTTTACTGCTAATCTATTTTTCGAGAACAGTACAAGGACAAAGTCGAGCTTTGAAATGGCTGAAAGAAGGCTGGGGCTGGATGTTATTCCTTTTGAAGTCCAAACTTCGAGTGTACAAAAGGGTGAAACCCTATACGATACGGTAAAAACGCTTGAATCGATTGGAGTTAATGCCGTTGTCATTCGCCACGGTCAGGATCGATACTTTGATGAACTCGTTGAAAAAATAAATATCCCGATTATAAATGGAGGAGATGGCTGCGGTCATCATCCTACGCAGTCACTTCTAGACTTGTTAACCATCTATCAGGAGTTTGGGGAGTTTGAAGGTTTGAAAATTGCCATCATAGGTGACATAAGGCACAGCAGAGTAGCACGTTCCAATGCAGATACTCTTACCAGGCTGGGAGCGGATGTTATTTTCTCAGGTCCCAGGGAATGGTTTGATCATCATAGTCTTAGTGCTGCAAGATTTAGGCCGATTGATGAAGCTATAGCTGACGCAGATGTTGTTATGCTCCTTCGTGTTCAACATGAAAGGCACCAAAAAAAAGGAAGCTTTACAGCAGCAGAATATCATAAACAATTTGGACTCACTTTAGATAGAGAAAAGACAATGAAACCACAAAGTATCATTATGCACCCTGCACCAGTAAATCGAAATGTTGAGATATCTGATAGCTTAGTAGAATGCAAACGTTCAAGAATCTTTAAGCAAATGGAAAATGGTGTGTTTGTAAGAATGGCTGTCCTAAAAAGGTCAATAGAAAGTCTAAAAGGAGTGTATGGGAATGAAACTACTTATTCAGAACGCCAGCTACATAGTATCTAACGGTGAAAATAAACAGGCCGATATATTAATAGAAGATGGAAAAATTGTAAAAATTGATAAACAAATAGAGACAACTGTTGATCGAGTTGTAAATGCAGAAGGAATGTTAGTATCACCAGGATTTGTCGATTTACATGTTCATCTCCGCGAGCCAGGAGGAGAAAAGAAGGAAACCATTGCAAGTGGTACACTCGCTGCGGCAAAAGGTGGATTTACTACACTTGCGGCAATGCCGAATACAAGACCAGTACCAGACTCAAAAGAACAAATGGAATGGCTGCAGAAGCGTATTCAAGAAACTGCAAACGTCCGGGTCTTACCATATGCCTCCATTACAGTAAGACAAATTGGGAAAGAACTAACCGATTTTGAAGCATTAAAAAATGCAGGAGCATTTGCCTTCACTGATGACGGTGTAGGTGTTCAAGATGCGAGCAAGATGCTCGAAGCCATGAAAAAAGCTGCAAGTGTGAATATGGCTATTGTCGCACACTGTGAAGAAAATACACTGATCAATAAAGGCTGTGTCCATGAAGGTTCTTTTTCTAAAAGAAATGGATTAAATGGAATTCCTTCGGTTTGTGAGTCAGTTCAGATTGCGAGAGATGTACTGCTGGCTGAGGCTGCTGACTGCCATTATCATGTGTGCCATGTCAGTACAAAAGAATCGGTTCGTGTGATTAGGGATGCAAAAAAAGCAGGGATTAAAGTTACTGCCGAAGTAACACCCCATCATTTACTCTTAACACAAGATGATATTCCGAATAGTCTTGATCCGAATTATAAAATGAATCCGCCGCTTCGTGATAGGGCAGATCGGGACGCGCTAATTGAAGGGTTGTTGGATGGAACAATTGATTTTATTGCAACGGATCATGCACCGCATACAACCGAGGAAAAGAATGAGGGAATTGAACTGGCACCTTTTGGTATTGTTGGTCTAGAAACAGCATTTCCGCTGCTATATACTCACTTCGTCTTAAAGAACGTTATGAGTCTTGAACAATTAATACACTTTTTAACGAAAAAGCCAGCAGAAAGCTTTTCACTTCCTTTTGGAAAAATTGAAGTAGGAGCAGCTGCCGATATCGTTCTATTAAACCTTGACGAAGAAAAAGCAATTGACCCACAAGAATTTTTATCTAAAGGAAAAAATACTCCATTTGGCGGTTGGAATTGTAAGGGCTGGCCGCAAATGACAATTGCCAGCGGCGAAGTAGTTTGGGAGAAGGGACGTGTAACAGTATGAAAGCACAGCTAATTTTAGAAGATGGAACAGTATTTATAGGTGAAGGTTTTGGAAGTCACATGGACACAATTGGAGAAGTCGTCTTTAATACAGGAATGACGGGATACCAAGAAATCCTATCTGATCCATCCTACTGTGGGCAAATTGTTATGCTGACATATCCTTTGATTGGAAATTACGGGATAAACAGGGATGACTTTGAAACTATTAATCCAGCAGTAAAAGGCTTTATAGTCAAGGAGGCTGCTGAATTCCCTTCCAATTGGAGAAGTGAATTTACGATTGATGAGTACTTTAAAATGAAAAAGATCCCTGGAATTGCAGGAATTGATACGCGTAAATTAACCAGGATTATTCGCCAATACGGGACATTAAAAGGAGCCATCTGCTCGATAGAAAGTGATCCAAATGAGGTAATCAGCAAGTTGAGACAGGCAAAACTTCCAATCGACCAAGTGAGAAGAGTTTCTACAAAAAACTCTTACCCAAGTCCAGGCAGAGGGAAAAGAATTGTGCTCGTTGACTTTGGGATGAAACATGGTATTTTACGAGAATTAAATAAACGTGATTGCGATGTTGTGGTAGTACCTTATCATACTACTGCTGAGGAAATCATCCAATTACGCCCTGATGGAATCATGCTTTCGAATGGCCCTGGAGATCCAAAGGATGTTCCAGAAGCAGTCCATATGATTAAACAGTTATTGGGCATAGTGCCAATTTTCGGAATATGTCTTGGGCACCAATTATTTGCTTTAGCATGCGGTGCCGATACAGTGAAAATGAAATTCGGTCATCGCGGCTCTAATCACCCCGTTAAAGATTTAGCGACTGGGAAAGTTGCGATTACTGCTCAAAATCATGGATATACAGTTGATGAAAAATCATTATTAAATACAAATCTTGCAGTAACACATATTGCTTTAAATGATGGCAGTGTTGAAGGCTTAAAACATTTAGATTACCCTGCCTTTACTGTTCAATATCACCCAGAAGCTTCACCAGGTCCTGAAGATGCAAACCATTTATTTGACCAATTTCTCACCATGATAGAATCGGAAAAACAGGAGGTTTCAACAACATGCCAAAACGTACAGATATAAATTCCATTTTAGTGATTGGGTCCGGACCAATTGTCATTGGGCAGGCTGCTGAATTCGATTATGCAGGTACTCAGGCTTGTATTGCACTTAAAGAAGAAGGATATCGCGTTATTCTTGTTAATTCAAATCCAGCTACGATAATGACGGATACAGAAATAGCAGATGCAGTCTATATTGAACCGTTAACGGAGGAATTTGTCAGCCGAATCATCCGCAAGGAGCGTCCTGACGCTCTATTAGCTACACTTGGCGGGCAGACTGGCCTTAATCTAGCGGTTGAATTGTCAAAATCAGGAGTCTTGGAAGAGTGCGAAGTTGAAATCTTAGGAACGAAGTTATCAGCTATTAAACAAGCAGAGGACCGCGATTTATTCAGAAGCTTAATGAATGAACTGGGTGAACCTGTACCGGACAGCGAAATCATCCACGAATTAGCAGAAGCGCATGCATTTGTAGAAAAAATCGGTTATCCCGTTATCGTTCGCCCTGCTTATACTCTTGGTGGTACTGGCGGCGGTATCTGTAATAATTCAGAAGAGTTGGACGAAATCGTTACAAGCGGCTTAAAGCATAGTCCTGTTAATCAATGCTTGCTGGAGAAAAGCATTGCAGGATATAAAGAAATTGAATACGAAGTAATGCGTGATGGAAATGACAATGCCATCGTTGTATGTAATATGGAAAATATTGACCCTGTTGGTGTTCATACCGGTGACTCAATTGTAGTTGCACCAAGCCAAACGCTGAGTGACAGAGAATATCAGCTATTAAGAAATGTTTCTCTTAAAATTATTCGTGCACTAGGAATAGAAGGCGGTTGTAATGTTCAGCTGGCACTAGACCCTTATAGCTTTAACTACTACATCATTGAAGTAAATCCAAGGGTAAGCCGTTCTTCGGCTCTTGCCTCAAAAGCAACAGGCTACCCGATTGCTAAACTTGCAGCGAAAATTGCCGTTGGTTTAACGCTGGATGAGATGCTTAATCCTGTAACAGGAAAAACCTATGCAAGCTTTGAACCTGCTCTTGATTACATCGTAACAAAAATACCGAGATGGCCATTCGATAAATTTGAATCAGGGAACCGTTCACTTGGAACGCAAATGAAAGCCACTGGTGAAGTAATGGCGATTGGAAGAACTTTTGAAGAATCTTTATTAAAAGCAATCCGCTCGCTAGAAGCTGGAGTATATCATTTTGAATTAAATGGTGCAGAAGAAATCAGTAATGAATTACTAGAAAAACGAATTTGCAAAGCTGGAGACGAGAGACTCTTTTATATCGCTGAAGCACTTAAGCGAGGGATTACTGTTGAAACCATTCATCAATGGAGCCAGATAGACTTATTTTTCTTAAACAAGTTCCAAGGAATGATCGAATTAGAAACAAGAATTGCTTCTAATCAAATGGATATTAATATTCTTAAAGAAGCTAAACAAAAAGGTTTCTCTGATAAAACAATTGCAAAACTTTGGAATCAAAAGGAACAGGATATTTATACTCTACGCAAAGATCTGGGTATGATTCCAGTGTATAAAATGGTAGATACCTGCGCAGCAGAATTTGAATCAGAAACCCCTTACTACTATGGAACATACGAAGAGGAAAATGAATCGATTGTAACTGACAGACAAAGTGTCATTGTTCTTGGTTCAGGTCCAATTCGTATCGGCCAAGGTATTGAGTTTGATTACGCAACGGTTCATTCTGTTAAAGCGATTAAAGAAGCTGGTTATGAAGCGATTATTATTAATAATAATCCTGAAACGGTTTCGACCGATTTCAGTATCTCGGATAAGCTTTACTTTGAACCTCTAACGATTGAGGATGTCATGAGCATTATTGATTTAGAAAATCCATTAGGTGTAGTCGTACAATTTGGCGGCCAAACAGCGATTAATCTTGCAGCACAATTAGAGGAAAATGGGGTTAAAATTCTTGGAACAAGCCTAGAGGATTTAGATCGGGCAGAGAATAGAGACAAATTTGAACAAGCACTTGTACAACTTGATATCCCAATGCCGCTTGGAAAAACAGCATTATCGGTAGAGGAAGCGGTGGAAATTGCAAATGGAATTGGGTATCCAGTCCTTGTACGTCCATCCTATGTACTTGGCGGCAGGGCAATGGAAATTGTCTATCGTCAGGAAGAGCTGCTTCATTATATGGAAAATGCAGTTAAAATCAACCCTGAACATCCTGTCTTGATTGACCGTTACTTAACAGGAAAAGAAATTGAAGTGGATGCAATCTGTGACGGCGAAAATGTGTTGATACCTGGAATTATGGAGCATATTGAACGTGCTGGCGTACACTCTGGAGACTCGATTGCGGTTTATCCTCCTCAGACGTTATCTGAGAGAATTAAACAAAAGCTCGTTGAGTACACAGTAAAAATGGCTAAGGGTCTAAACATTATCGGATTGCTAAATATTCAGTATGTTATTTCTGAAAACGAAGTATATGTACTAGAAGTCAATCCGCGCTCAAGTCGTACGGTTCCATTCCTAAGCAAAATTACCAATATTCCTATGGCTAAAATTGCTACCAAAGCCATTTTAGGGGTATCAATCCCTGACCAAGGCTATACACCAGGAATTGTTCCTGAAAAAAGCGGCGTGTATGTAAAGGTTCCAGTCTTCTCCTTTGCAAAGTTAAGAAACGTTGACATCACGCTTGGGCCAGAAATGAAATCGACTGGTGAAGTAATGGGGAAAGATATTACCCTAGAAAAGGCACTTTATAAAGGATTAGTTGCCTCGGGTATGAACATTCAAAAATTCGGTACAGTACTGTTTACAGTCGCAGACAAAGATAAACAAGAGTCATTAAAACTTGCGAAACGCTTTGCGGCGAACGGCTACCGGCTAATGGCGACAAGCGGAACAGCCGCAGTCCTTGAGTCCGCTGGTCTGTCAGTTAAAGTAATCGGCAAAATTGGTTCAGAAAGCAAAACATTGCTGGATGTTATTCATAATGGAGAAGCCCAATTTATTATCAACACATTGACTAAAGGGAAACAGCCAGAACGTGATGGCTTTAGAATCCGCCGTGAAGCAGTTGAAAATGGCGTTCCTTGCTTAACATCTTTGGATACAGCAGATGCTATTCTTAAAGTAATTGAATCAATGAATTTCTCAGCAGAAGCTATGGCAGTAGAAGAAAAGGAGGCAGTTTTTGCATGATAAAAAAGGAATTATGCAAAATCATCTCCCAAGAAGAAATTGCTAAAGATATTTTTCAACTAACAGTTGAAGCAGAATTTGTTAAGGAGATTAAAGCACCTGGTCAATTTGTGCATATTCGGGTCGATAAGTCTTTCGACCCCTTATTGCGAAGACCAATAAGCATCTCATCTGTAGATAGCAAAAACTCACGATTCACAATGATCTATCGTAAAGAGGGAAAAGGGACGTCGCTGCTTGCTGAAAAAGGCCCGGGAATACTGCTGGATATTCTTGGTCCGTTAGGCAACGGATTTCCAGTCGATGAAGTACATGAAGGAGAAACTGCCTTACTGGTTGGCGGAGGGATCGGTGTTCCGCCTTTGTATGAGCTTTCTAAACAACTGATTGCAAAAGGGATAAAGGTGGTCCATGTACTGGGCTTCCAGACTGAGTCAGCAGTTTTTTATGAAAAAGAGTTCTTGGAAAATGGAGAGACCTATATTACAACCGTTGATGGATCATATGGCAGCAAAGGTTTTGTTACAGATATTATCAAAGATCTAGAATTTGATTCTTTATATACATGCGGACCTACACCTATGTTGAAAGCAATTGAAAAAGGATATGGACACAAAAAGGTATTTTTATCCTTAGAAGAAAGAATGGGCTGCGGCGTTGGAGCATGTTTTGCATGTGTATGTAATAGCAGTAGTGATATTAATGATGTTTCATATAAAAAAGTATGCAGTGATGGTCCAGTTTTCCGTGCCGGGGAGGTTTTAATATGAGCAGTCGTTTAAACATCGAGTTACCAGGTTTAACCTTAAAAAACCCAATTATGCCTGCTTCTGGATGCTTCGGATTTGGCAGAGAGTATAGCCAATTCTATGATTTAAGTAAACTTGGTGCGATTATGATTAAAGCGACAACGGTAGAACCTCGATTCGGCAATCCAACTCCTAGAGTTGCAGAAACTTCATCAGGCATGCTGAATGCAATCGGTCTGCAAAATCCCGGTCTAGAAAAAGTAGTAAGCCATGAACTTCCATGGTTGTCTCAGTATGATGTTCCGATTATTGCCAACGTTGCAGGCTCATTGGAAGAAGATTATATCGAGGTGGCAAGTCAAATCTCCAAAGCTTCCAATGTTCATGCCTTAGAATTGAATATTTCCTGCCCAAATGTAAAAACAGGAGGAATCGCTTTTGGTACGATTCCGGAGGTAGCAAAACAGTTAACGCGGAAAGTAAAAGAAGTCTCCGAAGTTCCAGTTTATGTTAAGCTTTCACCGAATGTAACCAATATTGTAGAAATGGCAAAGGCAGTTGAAGATGGCGGTGCGGATGGCTTAACGATGATCAACACACTTGTTGGTATGAGATTGGATTTAAAAACAGGAAAGCCAATCTTAGCTAATCGTACCGGCGGTCTATCCGGACCTGCGATTAAACCAGTCGCACTTCGGATGATTTATGAAGTGAGTCAGGCAGTAGGTATCCCAATCATTGGGATGGGCGGTATTGAGTCTGCTGAAGATGTCATTGAATTCTTCTATGCCGGGGCAAGTGCGGTTGCTGTTGGTACAGCGAATTTTGTGGACCCGTTTGTCTGTCCGACTATTATTGAAGAATTACCAATACTATTAGACCAATTAGGCTATGAACATATCACTGAATGCAGAGGGAGGAGCTGGCAGGAACATGGACAACTCACTTATCATCGCGCTTGATTTTGCAAATCGTAAAGAGGTGGAGCAATTTTTACAGTCTTTTAAGAGCCAGGAGCTTTTTGTAAAAGTAGGAATGGAGCTGTTTTATCAGGAAGGTCCTGATATTGTGCATTATTTAAAAGAAAATGGCCATCGTATTTTTCTAGACTTAAAGCTTCATGACATACCGAATACAGTGAAAAGTGCAATGAAGGGTCTTGCTAAGCTGGAATGTGATCTTGTAAATGTCCATGCCGCCGGAGGCAAAGAAATGATGCGTGCTGCATTAGAAGGACTAGAAGAAGGTACTGGAGCTGGAAGAAAGCGTCCAGCGTGTATCGCAGTCACCCAACTTACAAGCACCTCAGAAGAACAAATGAACAAAGAGCAGCTCATTCCGGGTCCGCTCAAACAATCTGTTCTTCACTACGCTGCAATAACAAAAGAGGCAGGATTAGACGGAGTGGTATGCTCCGCTTGGGAGGCAGCAGAAATTCGGGAGAATTTGGGTGAAAAATTTCACACGGTTACTCCAGGTATAAGAATGCCTGAAGATAATACGGGTGATCAAAAACGGATTGCAACCCCAGAATTTGCAAGAAGTGCGGGCGTTACGTCAATTGTTGTAGGACGTTCAATTACACGATCAATAGATCCAGTTAAAAGCTATGATAAATGGATAGAAGCTTGGAGAGGAGTTCAACTATGAAACAATTAATTTCAGAAATGCTATTAGATATTCATGCTGTTGCGTTACAACCAAACAATCCCTTTACATGGACCTCGGGGTTACGCTCGCCGATATATTGTGATAACCGCTTAACACTTTCTTATCCAGAGGTTAGAAGAGAAATAGCAAAAGGCCTGCAAAAAATAATTCTTGATAAATTTCCTGGTGCACAAGTAATAGCGGGAACTGCTACTGCTGGAATTCCACATGCTGCATGGGTAAGTGAAAATATGAATCTGCCCATGTGCTACGTTCGTTCAAAGGCAAAAGGTCATGGTAAAGGGAATCAAATTGAAGGAAGAGTGGAAAAGGGTCAACAGGTTGTTGTGGTAGAAGATTTAATCTCTACTGGCGGCAGTGTACTTACAGCTGTTCAAGCTCTTAGAGAAGCTGGATGTGAAGTCCTTGGTGTAGTTTCAATTTTTACATATGGACTTGAAAAAGGGATCGAAGCATTTGCACAAGAAGGTATTATTAGTGAATCACTTACTGATTTTCCTGCTCTTATAGAAGTTGCAATAGCAAAGGGGTATATCAGCAGTGATGATCAAGAAAGTTTACTATCCTGGAGTAAGGCACCTGCTGAGTGGGGTAAAAGGTTCGTATAAAGTAAGTAAAAGCCCCGGAAAAACCGGGGCATTTTCTATTTCTTCAATTTCAAAACCAATTCTTCTTCTGGAGTTACGTATATGGTCTGCTGATTATCATAAATAACAAATCCAGGCTTTGCACCGTTCGGTTTTTTTACGTAACGTACTTTAGTAAAATCAACGGGCACAGAGCTTGAGCTTCTAGCTTTACTAAAATAGGCTGCCAAGTTCGCTGCTTCCTGTATGGTTTCATGTGATGGTTCTTTACTTCGAATGACAACATGCGAGCCTGGAATATCCTTGGTGTGAAGCCAAATTTCGTCTCTTGCTGCAAGTTTATTGGTTAAATAATCATTTTGCTTATTGTTTTTCCCAACAATAATTTCAGTACCATCAGAAGAAGTGTAATGATCAAGAATAGGTTTAGCATTGGATGTTTTTTTTGCATTCCGTCTTTGTCTGTCGCGTATATAGCCCCCTTCAACAAGTTCTTCACGAATTTCTTGAATATCCTTTGGAGAAGCCGTCTGCACTTGTTGTAGTAAGTTATCAAAGTAAGTAACTTCTTCACGTGCTTTTTCAATTTGTTCGATAACGATAGAAACAGAATTTTTTGCTTTCTGGTACTTAGAAAAATATTTCTGGGCATTTTCTGAAGGTGTCTTTCGCGGATCCAATGGTATGGAAACTTTTCCGCCCAATTCATCGTAATAATCGATTACTTCGATTTCCTTCATCCCTCTTTTAGCTGCGTAAAGATTGGCTGTTAATAGCTCTCCATATCGTTGAAGAGAGTCTGCTTTCTCTGCCTCTCTTAATGTACTCTCTAACTTTTCAATTTTCTTCTCATTCTTTTCTTTTTCATTAATGATGAGCCGTTCTATATCATTCCCTTGCTGTTTAACCCGATCTCGTTCGGCCTTGCCAAAATAAAAACGGTCGAGCATTTCGCTTAGGGTAGAGAAGGTCTTAACTTCCCCGTTAACATGATCAAGGGGAAATAAGTAGAAGATTTCCTTGTTCACTGTGGACATTATGGCGGGCTTGATTTCTGCATTCTTAATTTGTTGAATCAATTGAATGAATGCTTTAGGAACAGTCATTCGGTTGGCAATCCCGCTTCGGAAAATAACTTCTTTAGCAAATAGCGGCGAGGTACCGGCAAAATGCTCAACAAGCTGCCGATCAAGTTTTCCGCTATTAAAGTCAATTTTCTTTAAAATATCATCTTCGCCAGCCATGAACGGATTTTGTTTGTTTTGCGCTGGAGGGTAAATATAAGGTTGGCCAGGTAATATAGCTCTATGACTATTTACTGCAAACGAAACATGCTTAACGCTGTCAAGAATAACGTTTCGTGTTTTATCAACCAGAACAATATTACTGTGTCTGCCCATAATTTCTATAATCAACTGCTTGTAGCTGACATCTCCAATTTCATTTCGGCCTTTGATTTCAAAAATAATCATCCGATCATTTTCAACCTGGTAGACATCCTCTAATATATAGCCTTCAATATGCTTTCTTAATAACATACAGAACATCGGCGGTTCGCTGGGATTCTCGTATGCTTCCGTTGTTAGTTGTACACGTGCATAGCTTGGATGTGCTGAAAATAATAATTTTTGATTCACTCCATTTGCACGAATGGTTAATATGACTTCATTTTTATATGGCTGATGTACTTTATTAATTCTGCCGCCTTTTAAAGACTGCGCGAGTTCATCGACCATTGCTTTTGTAAATAAACCGTCAAATGACATGGAAAACATCCTTTACTTCAAACATATTTATTCCTTTAGTATAACGTACAAGTTTAGAGTATGTCTCATTTTAAATAGTTCATACAGTTATCATTGCTCATCTTAATTATCATAGCATTTTTTGGGACGAGGCTGAATAAGCTTTCTTTAGAGTATGCCTATACATTTAAGGAGAGTGAGATGGTCGGATGAAATTCCATGAGATGGAGATAAATCAAGTAGAAAAGGTCTTAGACACCGACTTTTCGTCTGGGTTATCACCAGAAACTGTAAAGAAACGAATAGCCCAGCATGGGCTCAATGAACTGGAGGAAGGGGAAAAGCAATCCGCTTTACTCTTATTTTTTAGCCAGTTTAAAGATTTTATGGTATTAGTGCTGCTGGCTGCGACATTATTATCTGGTCTGCTTGGAGAGTATATTGATGCAGTCGCCATTATTGCAATTGTCATTATTAACGGAATTCTTGGCTTCTATCAAGAAAGAAGAGCTGAAAAGTCCCTGCAGGCATTAAAGGAATTATCCGCTCCGCAGGTTTCTGTTTTACGTGAGGGACAGTGGATTAAGATCCCTTCTAAAGAAATTGTCGTCGGAGATATAATTAAATTTGCAAGTGGAGATAGAATTGGTGCGGATGTGCGGATTATTGAATCTAATAGTTTAGAAGTAGAAGAGTCAGCCCTCACGGGGGAGTCCGTACCGGTATCTAAACATACAGATCCTTTAAAAACGATAAATCCCGGGATTGGTGATATGGAAAATATCGCCTTTATGGGGACTATGATTACTAGGGGAAGCGGACTTGGGGTTGTCATCGGTACAGGTATGAAAACGGCAATGGGACAAATTGCTGATTTACTTCAAAATGCCCAAACACAGGAGACCCCTTTACAGCGCCGCTTAGAACAGCTGGGAAAAATATTAATAACAGTAGCATTATTATTGACGGTTCTTGTGGTTGCCATAGGAGTCTTACAAGGACATGAATTATATACGATGTTCCTAGCAGGTGTATCTCTAGCTGTAGCTGCTATACCAGAAGGATTACCTGCAATTGTTACGGTCGCATTGTCGCTCGGAGTACAAAAAATGATTAAAAAGAATGCAATTGTCAGGAAACTTCCGGCGGTTGAAACGCTGGGATGTGCTTCGGTTATTTGTTCTGACAAAACAGGAACAATGACGCAAAATAAAATGACAGTTACTCATTTATGGAGCGGTGGTCATACTTGGACAGTGGATGGAGTTGGGTATCAGCCGCGAGGTGACTTTTATCGAAATAATACAAAGGTACATCCAAAGGAAGAGAAAGCTTTACAGCAAATGCTCGTTTTCGGGATGATCTGCAACCATTCTGAATTAGTGTTTAAGGAAGAAGATTACATTCTTGACGGAGATCCAACCGAAGGTGCACTGCTCGTTAGTGCTATGAAAGCTGGGCTGGACCGATCAAATTTATTAGATGAGTTTACAATCATCAAGGAGTTTCCATTTGACTCTGCTAGAAAAATGATGAGTATGCATGTGAAGGATAAACAAGGCAGAAATTTTATTGTAACAAAAGGGGCACCTGATGTAATTATTGGGAAAAGTGAGTCAATCCTTTGGGATGGTAAAACACAATATCTTGGCCAGAATGTTCAGAACCAGGTCCAAGAAGCGATAAATAATCTTGCTTCAAAAGCACTTAGAACGATTGCGATTGCTTTTAAACCCGTTCCTGCTAACACCATTATACTTAGCGAACAGGAAGCAGAGAGTAAATTAACCTTCATAGGTGTACAAGGAATGATTGACCCGCCTAGACCAGAGGTTAAAGACGCTGTGAAAGAATGTAAAGAAGCAGGGATTAAAACCGTCATGATTACAGGTGATCATGTTATCACAGCAAAAGCGATTGCTGCACAGCTCGGTATATTAACAAGAAATAGTAAGGTTCTCGATGGAAATGCTTTATCCATCATGTCCGTTGAGGAGCTTGAGGAAGTAGTCGATGATGTATCGGTTTTTGCGCGTGTTTCACCAGAGCATAAATTGAAAATAGTTAAAGCCCTGCAAAATAGAGGTCATATTGTCGCAATGACCGGTGATGGAGTCAACGATGCACCAGCCATTAAGGCTGCAGATATTGGCGTTGCGATGGGGATCACAGGAACAGATGTTGCAAAAGAAGCTTCTTCACTTGTTTTGTTAGATGATAATTTTGCAACTATTAAAGCGGCCATTGAAGAAGGAAGAAACATTTATGAAAACATTCGAAAGTTTGTTCGCTACTTACTTGCTTCGAATGTAGGTGAAATTTTGGTTATGTTGTTTGCGATGTTATTAGCATTGCCGCTACCGCTCGTACCAATTCAAATTCTCTGGGTTAACTTGGTAACAGATGGTTTACCTGCAATGGCCCTGGGACTTGATCGTCCCGAAGAGGATGTAATGAAGCGAAAACCACGAAGTCCAAATGAGGGTGTCTTTGCCCGCGGGTTAGGCTGGAAAGTGGTCTCAAGGGGTTTTCTCATAGGAGTAGTAACGTTGCTGGCTTTTATGCTGGTTTATAAACAAAACCCTGCAAACCTGGAATATGCACAAACCATTGCATTCGCAACCCTAGTATTGGCACAGCTAATTCATGTATTTGATTGTAGAAGTGAAAAATCGGTTTTATCAAGAAATCCATTCGGGAACAAATACCTTGTTTGGGCAGTTATTTCTTCCCTTGCTTTGATGTTTGTTGTTATTTACTACCCGCCATTACAGCCAATATTCCACACCCTTCCAATTTTAGCAAAAGACTGGCTTTTAATTATTGGACTGTCATCTATTCCAACTTTTTTACTAGCAGGATCATTTTTGTTAAGAAAAACAAAATAAAGTGTGTTATAATCCAAAAGGTAGTAGAGGTCACTCTATTACCTTTTGTTAGTTTCCAAATTAGTACAATTTACTTTACATAGTAGGTTAGCGCTCATCTTCATTTGATTGGAGTGTACTTAATGGTTATAAGTATGACGGGCTTTGGGAGAAGCAGGATTACCTCAGCCTCTTTTTCTGTGAATGTCGAAATTAAAACAGTCAACCATCGTTTTAGTGAAGTAAATGTCCGGATGCCTAGGCATTTATTAAAGGTTGAAGATAAAATAAAGAAGAAAGTGAATGAGCATCTCCGTCGCGGCAGAGCTGAAGTTTATATAATGATAGAAGGGGAAGGTGCGGTTACACGGAAAATTCAGGTTGATTGGAAACTGCTTGAAGACTACTACCTGTTTATTAAACAAGCACGCGATAAATTCAATATTGAAGGAGAAGTTATACTTCAAGATTTATTAAGCCGTAATGAATTTTTACATATTGAAGAAATGGATGCTGGCAGCGAAGAATTGGAAAGTTTAGTACTAAGAGCAACAGAAGAGGCTGTTTTACTCTGTAAACAGATGCGAGTTACAGAAGGAGAAGAGCTAAAGAAGGATATGCAGTTTTCATTAGGACAATTAGATGCAAATATAGATAAACTGACGAAATATGCACCCTTGGCAGCATCAGCTTATAGAGAACGGTTAATGAAAAAAATTGAGGAATTAATCCAGGGGCAAGTGGATGAAACTCGTGTGTTAACCGAGGTTGCTATATTTGCGGACAAAATTGATATTAATGAAGAATTAACAAGGTTAAGAAGCCACATTCAGCAATTCAAGCAAACATTAGACGAAGTTGAGCCAATTGGGAGGAAACTTGATTTCCTTGTTCAAGAAATGAATAGGGAAGCCAATACGATTGGATCTAAAGCTAATGACTCAAGTATTACTAAAAAGGTAGTGGAGATTAAAAGTTTGCTGGAGAAGCTGAAAGAACAAGTTCAAAATATTGAGTAAAATGGTTTAGAAAGTGTTTAACACGGCCAAAATATATTATTGATGATTGGATGATAATCATGTCGATTAAATTGATTAATATTGGATTTGGAAATATCGTATCTGCCAATCGGATAATTTCTATTGTAAGCCCCGAATCAGCTCCGATTAAGAGGATTATTCAAGATGCCCGAGATCGGGGTTCATTGATTGACGCTACATATGGAAGACGCACTCGTGCAGTAATTGTAATGGATAGTGATCATGTCATATTATCAGCCGTACAGCCTGAAACGGTTGCCCATCGACTTGCAGACCGTGATGAAATTATTGATGAAGGGTAGGATTATAGAAAATGCAGGAAAAAGGATTGCTAATCGTATTTTCTGGTCCATCTGGTGTCGGAAAAGGAACAGTTAGAAAAGAAATATTTTCCCATCCGGACACGGCTTTTGAATATTCTATTTCAGCCACAACACGGGCGCCGCGCCCTGGTGAAGTAAACGGAGTAGATTATTTCTTTAAGTCACGGGATGAATTTGAAGAATTAATTAAACAAGGTAAACTTCTAGAGTATGCAGAGTTCGTAGGGAATTATTACGGAACACCTGTAGATTATGTACGTGAAACCTTAGATGCTGGAAAAGATGTATTTTTAGAAATTGAAGTGAAGGGTGCCAGGCAGGTAAGGGAAAAGTTCCCAGAAGGATTGTTTATCTTCTTAATGCCTCCGAGTCTTTCTGAATTAAAGAACCGGATTGTTACCAGGGGTACAGAAACAGAAGAGTTAATCAACAATCGAATGCTGTCTGCCCGTGAAGAAATAGAAATGATGGAATTATATGATTATGTAGTTGAGAATGATCAAGTTGAATTAGCCTGTGAACGTGTAAAAGCAATAGTTGTCGCTGAACATTGCCGCAGAGAACGTGTAGAACACCGTTATAAAAAATTACTGGAGGTTGAATAAATGTTATATCCTTCTATTGATTCATTGCTTAACAAAATTGACTCAAAATACTCTCTTGTATCCGTTGCAGCAAAACGTGCCCGTTCTATGCAGCAAACACGTGATGAAAGACTGCCTAAATATGTTTCGTATAAGCATGTAGGTAAAGCGCTCGAGGAAATTTACAGTGGTGAACTTACTTATCGTGTTCCTAAGAAATCAGAAACAGGTGCAATTTACGGTAAAGATAGCAATATAGGCAAGTAATATCATGAAGGTCTGACAGCAGCAAATGTCAGCCTTTTTTATTTTTAATTGCAAAAACAGACAATTTTTTTAGAAACAAAGTTCCAAAAAGATGAAAATATAATGTGATTCTAGCATAATAAAGGAAAAGATTGTTTTGGAATAGAAGTGAGGGATACGATCATGATGGATAAAAAGATATTATTGTGTGTAACCGGTGGAATAGCTGTATATAAGGCTGCTGCATTAACAAGCAAACTTGTCCAAGCAGGAGCCAAGGTAAAAGTGATCCTCAGTGATTCTGCAGGAAAATTTGTTTCCCCTTTAACTTTTCAGGCCTTATCCCGCAATGAAGTGTATACTGATACCTTTGATGAAAAAAATCCAAATGTGATCGCGCACATTGATTTAGCCGATTGGCCAGATTTAATACTAGTTGCACCTGCAACCGCCAATACAATAGGAAAGCTGGCAAATGGTATAGCAGATAATATGATTACCACAACCTTACTGGCCGCAACTGCTCCGGTGTGGATTGCTCCGGCAATGAATGTACATATGTACGACCATCCAGCTGTAATAAAAAACATTATGACTTTAGCATCTTATGGCTATCGTTTCATTGAACCGGGTGAAGGCTATTTAGCTTGTGGCTATGTAGGGAAAGGCCGGTTAGAGGAACCTGAAAAAATTGTTGAATTGATAAGACAGCATTTTTCTGCAAAGAACACATTAAAACTTAAAGGAAAAACTGTTTTAGTTACGGCCGGCCCCACGAGAGAAAAGATTGATCCTGTCCGCTTCATAACCAACCATTCTACAGGAAAAATGGGGTATTCTCTTGCTGAGGAAGCAAAGAAAGAGGGCGCACGGGTCATATTGGTTTCTGGACCAGTTAATTTGACGCCGCCACTGGGTGTGGAATTAGTTAGGTGTGAGAGCGCAGAGGATATGTATCATTCGGTCATGGAACACTTTGATTCAGCAGATATTGTAATAAAAACAGCCGCAGTAGCGGATTATCGTCCAAAAGTATCCTTTGACCATAAAATGAAAAAGCAGCCAGGGGACAAAGTAATTGAACTTGAACGAACAAAGGATATATTATTAGAGCTCGGAACCAAAAAGAAAAATCAGATACTTGTTGGGTTTGCGGCTGAAACGGAAAATGTGGAAGAATATGCAACAAAAAAATTAAACGCAAAAAATGCAGATATGATTGTAGCAAATAATGTTAAATCAGAAGGTGCTGGATTTGGAAGCGATACGAATATTGTTACGATATTTAAACGAGATGGCAGCAAGATTGAACTACCTTTAATGTCAAAAACAGAGGTAGCGCAAAAGATTATTGAAGAAATTGCTGCATTTCAAGAGGATTTAGGATTACATGAAGATCGCTAGTGTTATCGTTGATGTCCCAACAAAACAAACGGACAGGGAATTTGATTATTTGATTCCCGAACAATGGCTGGAAACCATTCAGCCAGGAATGCGTGTAATTGTCCCCTTTGGCCCAAGAAAAATTCAAGGATTTGTGACTGAGATTAAAGGAGAATCTGAATTTAAAAAGCTGCGTGAAATTAGTGAGCCGATGGATTTAGAGCCAGTTTTAAATAAGGAGTTACTTGAACTTGGTAATTGGCTGACTGAAAATACGCTGTGCTTTAAAATATATGCCTACCAAGCTATGCTTCCGGCCGCCTTGAAAGCTAAATATGAAAAGAAAGTGAAGCTGTCTTTAGGGGTAACTCTTAATGATTTACCTGCAGCGCTTCATGAGGTCTTTGAAAAAGGGGAAGAGATCCTATGGGAGGATGCATTGAAGAATGGCCTTGTTCCCATTCTCCAAAGAGAAGCGGCAAAAGGTCTGCTTGAGGTAATTTACCTAGTTAAAGGAAAACTGAATAAAAAGAAATTAAGGTTTGTAAGCCCGCTTCTTTCTCCTGCAGACCTAGAAGCTGAACTTAATGCCTTACCACTGAGAGCGCAAAAACAAAAAGATGCATTAAGGTACTTTGTCCACACCCCTGAACCAATCGAGCTGAGACAATTGTCAACAGACTTAAAGATCTCGGCAGCGACTGTAAGGGCGCTTGTGGAAAAGGGGCTCCTTACAGAACAGGACAAAGAGGTCTACCGTGATCCCTATGAAAACAGGACCTTCACTCGAACGGAGCCGCTGCCATTAACCACTGATCAGCAGGAAGCAATGGGGCCGATATTAGGTTCAATCGAAAATAAGCTCCATGAAGTATTTCTCCTCTATGGGGTAACAGGCAGCGGGAAAACTGAAATTTACTTGCAATCCATCCAGGATGTCATCGAAAAAGGCAAAGAAGCCATTGTTCTTGTGCCGGAAATTGCCCTTACCCCGCAAATGGTAAATCGCTTTAAGGGTCGTTTTGGCAATTTAGTTGCTGTTTTGCACAGTGGTCTTTCAGCCGGTGAGAAATATGATGAGTGGCGGAAGATTCAGCGTAAAGAAGTGAAAGTGGTTGTCGGTGCAAGGTCAGCGATTTTTGCACCATTCGAAAACCTGGGGATTATTATTATTGATGAGGAACATGAAACAAGCTATAAACAGGAAGAAATGCCGCGTTATCATGCGAGAGATGTTGCGATTGAACGCGCTCAAAAATATAATTGTCCCGTTGTTCTCGGGAGTGCTACACCATCTTTAGAATCTTTTGCAAGAGCTCAAAAAGGAGTTTACAAACTGTTATCTCTTCCAAACCGAATGAATCAGCGGGCACTTCCTGCAGTGGAAATTATTGATATGCGTGAAGAGCTTAGGGAAGGTAATCGTTCCATGTTTTCTAGAAAGTTACTTGAACTCCTAAAAGGAAGAATCGATAGGAAAGAGCAGTCAGTATTATTTTTAAATAAACGCGGTCACTCTTCCTTTGTTATGTGCAGAGATTGCGGGTATGTAATGAATTGCCCTAATTGTGATATTTCATTAACCTATCACAGAGTTCATGAACAAATGAAATGCCATTATTGCGGATTTGAGAGCCATGTTCCTACTCAATGTCCTGAGTGTTCAAGTGATTATATCCGATACTTTGGTACAGGCACACAAAAGGTTGAGGATGAACTTGGCAAAATTCTTCCTGAGGCAAGAGTAATCCGTATGGATGTTGATACAACTGGGAAAAAGGGATCGCATGAAAGGCTCCTAAAAGAATTTCATGAAGGCAAAGCCGATATTTTACTAGGGACACAGATGATTGCAAAAGGGCTGGATTTTCCGAATATAACACTTGTTGGTGTTCTCTCAGCTGATACAATGCTGCATTTACCAGATTTTCGCTCCTCCGAAAAAACCTTTCAATTATTAACACAGGTAAGCGGAAGGGCGGGGCGCCATGAATTGCCAGGTGAAGTCATTATCCAGACTTACACCCCTGAACATTATAGTGTTGAGTTAGCTGGAACACAGGACTATGATCTCTTTTATAATCGGGAGATGATGATGCGAAAAGCACATCACTATCCACCTTTTTACTATTTGGCTTTAATTACTGTCAGTCATGAACAATTAATAACGGTAGTCGGAGCAACTGAAAAAATCACTGCATTTGTAAGGTCGCGAATTTCAAATCAAGCAGTTGTTCTAGGACCCGCCGCTTCACCCATCCCGAGGATTAATAATCGATACCGTTACCACTGTCTTATTAAATACAAGCGTGAACCGGAGCTTTCCAAAACACTAAAAGCCATCCTTGACCAATATCAAAACGACCCCAAAAGCGGTCTGTTAGTCTCAATCGACGTAAACCCATATATTTTAATGTAGATACGCAAATAACGTTGATATAAAAGGTTATGATAAAGAAATTTGGGTGAAAATGTATAGTATACAAATAATATAAAAAAATCAGAAACTACAATGATGGAGGAACACCTTTGGCGATACGAAAGATAGTAATGTACCCTGCAGAGGTACTTGAAAAAAAATGCAGACCTGTAGAAAAGTTTGATAAAAAACTTATAAAATTACTAGATGATATGTACGATACGATGATTGAATACGACGGTGTGGGTTTAGCAGCCCCGCAAATTGGAATAGATGAAAGAATTGCCATCGTGGATATTGATAATGAACTTGGAACCATCGAGATGATTAATCCCCACATTATAAAAACATCAGGAGAGCAAAATGGTCCTGAAGGGTGTTTAAGCTTCCCGAACCTATTTGGAGAAGTAAAAAGACCAAACTATGTAATGATTGAGGCTTATAATCGCAAAGGGAAAAAGTACACTCTCGAAGCCGAAGAATTTCTAGCTAGAGCGATACTTCATGAAATCGATCATTTGGACGGGATATTATTTACAACTAAGGTTTCCCGATATCTAGAGGAAGATGAGTTAAAAGGAGTAGAAATTGAATGACGAAAATCGTGTTTATGGGTACTCCGGATTTCTCCGTACCTGTCTTACAAAGAATTATTGAAGACGGATATGAGGTTATCGGAGTAGTTACCCAGCCAGACAGACCAGTAGGAAGAAAAAAAGTACTAACACCGCCACCAGTCAAAGTGGAAGCTTTAAAGCATGGAATCCCTGTCTACCAGCCAGAAAAGATTCGGCAAAAGGAAGAAGCAGAAAGAATAATTTCTTTGAATCCTGATTTAATCATTACGGCTGCTTTTGGACAAATACTGCCAAAAGAAATATTAGAAGCACCTCTACATGGCTGCATTAATGTCCATGCCTCGCTCCTGCCAGAACTTCGCGGCGGAGCTCCTATACATTATGCGCTGATTCAAGGCAAAAAGAAAACGGGAATTACCATTATGTATATGGTTGAAAAGCTGGATGCAGGTGATATTTTAACTCAGGTTGAGGTAGAGATTACCGAAGAAGATAATGTTGGTTCCCTTCATAATAAACTTAGTGTGGCAGGGGCAGCATTACTGTCGGAAACACTTCCTAAGCTGCTGGCAGGAAAATTAACGCCTGCTCCTCAAAATAATGACGAAGCAACGTTTGCTTATAATATAAAAAGGGATCAGGAAAAAATTGATTGGTCCAAAACTGGTGAAGAAATCTATAATCATATCCGCGGTTTAAATCCGTGGCCCGTCGCCTTTACTACTCTTGATGGTCAAACATTAAAGCTATGGCGTACAGAGAAAGTAAAAGGTGTAAAGAGTGAAGTGCCAGGGACTATTATCAAAAATGATTCTGACGGTATTATTGTATCTACCGGTAATGAAACGGCAATTAAGATAAAAGAGCTGCAGCCCGCTGGCAAAACAAAAATGGCAAGCGAAGAGTTTTACAGAGGTGCAGGATCGAAAATCGTAGTTGGCAGCAGACTAGGAGAATAAAATGACCAATAAGAAAAAGAATGTGCGGGAAGCCGCAATGGATTTACTCGAAGCAATTGAAAAGAATCAATCTTATAGTAACTTACTGCTTAATAGTACGATTGAAAAAAACAAAATATCATCGATTGACACTGGGCTGTTAACAGAGTTAACCTATGGTACCTTACAGAGAAAGATGGCACTGGATTACTACTTAAAACCCTTTATTAAAAATAGTAAAAAGTTAGAAAAATGGGTGCTTCAGTTATTACGAATTACCCTCTATCAAATGGTATATCTAGATAAAATCCCAGACCGGGCAGCTATTTTTGAAGCAGTAGAAATTGCAAAGAAGCGCGGCCACAAGGGAATTTCAGGGATGGTAAATGGTGTATTGCGGAGTATTCAGCGTCAGGGAATTCCTTCACTTGAAGCAGTAAATGATCCCATTGAAAGGCTGTCAATTGAAACCAGTCACCCTGAATGGCTAGTAAAGAGGTGGGTAAGCCAGTTTGGCTTTGATCGAACGAAGGAAATGTGTGAGGTCAATCTAACGGCACCTCTGCAAACGGCGAGAGTCAACCTTACTAAAACGACCATACGCGAATGTATTGAAGATCTTGACGAAGAAGGCTTTCTAATCGAAAAAAGCCCAATTATTCCTGAAGCTATCCGGTCATTAAAAGGAAATTTAGCTTTTTCCAGGGCGTATAAAAAAGGCATGATTACAATACAAGATGAAAGTTCAATGCTTGCAGCCTATGCATTAGCACCCCGCGAAAATGAATTAATCCTTGATGCTTGTGCCGCTCCTGGTGGTAAAACTACTCATATAGCTGAAACAATGAAATTAACAGGCGGAGTCATTTCGCTGGATTTACACGAACATAAAGTGAAATTAATTAAACAAAATGCAAAACGATTAGGTTTGGGTAACATAAGGACAATTGCAATGGATTCAAGAAATGCGGGAGAACAGTTTGATAAGGAATACTTTGACAGAATCCTGCTCGATGCCCCGTGTTCTGGATTGGGAGTAATGAGAAGAAAACCTGATATGAAATATACAAAGAAAGAACAAGATCTTTATCAATTAAGTACAATTCAGCAGAATTTATTAAACTCTGTATCGCCTTTAGTCAAAAAAGGTGGAATTCTTGTCTACAGTACGTGTACAGTAGATAAAGAGGAAAATGAAAATACTGTCAGCCAGTTTTTAAAAGAGCATCCAGAGTTTGAAATGGATACAGCATTAAAAGAAAGAATGCCTGAGGCCATTCAACCGCTGGTAACAGATGGGTACTTACAAATTTTTCCCCAGGACTTTGGGTCTGACGGATTCTTTATCGCAAGCTTAAGAAAGAAGGTGTAACAGTTGGAACAATTAAATACAACTGAGAACAATACAACATTGGATATGAAAAAAACTTCTATTTATTCACTGCAGCTTCATGAATTAAAGGAATGGCTTACAAATAATGGTGAGAAGCCTTTCCGAGCAGACCAAATTTATGACTGGCTGTACAAAAAAAGAGTATCTACTTTTGAAGATATGAATAATTTATCAAAAGGATTACGTGACAAACTTTCGGAGAATTTTACCATTACCACATTAAAAACCGTTATTAAACAATCTTCTTCTGATGGTACCATTAAATTTCTCTTTGAGCTGCATGATGGGTACTCCATTGAGACTGTTTTAATGCGTCATGATTATGGTAATTCAGTGTGTGTAACCACGCAGGTTGGCTGCCGGATTGGGTGTACCTTCTGTGCTTCAACACTTGGAGGGCTAAAGCGTCACCTCGAAGCAGGTGAAATTGTTGCTCAGGTTGTTACCGTGCAGCAGGCTCTTGACGAAACAGATGAGCGTGTAAGCTCGGTTGTTATTATGGGAATAGGAGAACCTTTTGACAATTATGATAATATGATGTCGTTTCTAAAGATCATTAATCATGATAAAGGCTTGATGATCGGTGCACGTCATATAACAGTATCCACTAGTGGTATTGTTCCGAAAATTTATCAATTTGCAGATGAAAATATGCAAATTAATTTTGCGATATCTCTACATGCCCCTAATACTGAATTAAGGTCTCGTTTAATGCCAATTAACAGAGCATATAAACTTGATGACTTAATGAAATCTGTAAGGTATTATATCGATAAGACGGGGCGCAGGATTAGCTTTGAATATGGACTTTTTGGCGGTGTTAATGATTCTGTTGAACACGCGGAAGAATTGGCTGACTTGTTAAAAGGGTTAAAATGCCATGTTAATCTCATCCCTGTTAACTATGTTCCAGAGAGGGACTATGTACGGACCCCAAAGGATAAAATTTTTGCTTTTGAAAAGACGCTTAAAAATCGTGGTATTAATGTGACGATTCGCAGGGAACAGGGTCACGATATTGACGCAGCATGTGGACAACTTCGTGCAAAGGAGCGGAAAGAAGAGACGAGGTGAAAGGGTTGAAAGCTGTATTTATGACTGACCAAGGCAAGGTCAGGCAGCATAATGAAGATGCTGGAGGAATATTTGTTAATAAGGACGGTCACCGCTTAGCCATTGTTGCAGATGGTATGGGCGGTCACCGTGCTGGTGATGTTGCCAGCGAAATGACCATATCCCAGTTGAAAAACGACTGGGAAGCTTCAGAAGGGTTAGTAACTGCTGGTGATGCAGAAAATTGGCTGAAAGAACAAATTACAAAAGTAAATAATATGATTTTTAATCACGCAATGAACCACCTGGAATGTGATGGTATGGGTACTACCATTGTTGCGGCAATAAGTAACGATCGATTTGTAACCATTGCACACATAGGTGACAGCAGATGTTATTTACTAAATGAAAGTGGTTTTAAACAGGTTACTGAGGATCACTCTTTAGTAAATGAACTCGTGAGGACTGGACAAATTTCAAGAGAAGATGCCGAATATCATCCGCGAAAGAATGTACTTTTACGAGCGCTTGGTACCGAAAAAACAGTTGAAATGGATATTAAAACGATCATATTCGAGGAAGGGGATATCCTCTTATTATGCTCTGACGGCCTTTCAAATAAAGTGAATGAAAATGAAATGACCGCTATTCTAACGAATGAAGAGACTTTGGAGCAAAAGGCAGTCACACTTATCTCGCTTGCTAATGAGTATGGTGGAGAGGATAACATAACACTTGCGATTGTAGAGTTCTTTGATACCAGCGAGGGTGATGAATAATGTTGATTGGGAAACGTTTAAGCGGTCGCTATAAAGTACTAGAAATGATTGGCGGGGGCGGTATGGCCAATGTGTATTTAGCCCACGACATGATTCTGGACCGTGATGTAGCCGTCAAGATGCTTCGCCTTGATTTTGCAAATGATGAAGAATTTATACGAAGGTTTCGTAGAGAGGCTCAATCTGCGACAAGTTTAGCACATCCTAATATCGTAAATATCTATGATGTTGGTGAAGAAAATGATCTTTATTATATTGTCATGGAATATGTTGAGGGTCAAACATTAAAACAATACATACAGCTTAATTCACCTTTACAGGTGGAAGAAACACTTGAAATCATGAAACAGCTTACTTCCGCTATCTCACATGCACACCAAAATCATATTGTTCACAGGGATATAAAGCCACAAAATATTCTCGTTGACCGTTTTGGAAATGTGAAGATAACTGATTTTGGAATTGCCATGGCTTTAAGTGCCACAAGCATTACCCAAACGAATTCGGTTCTTGGCTCGGTTCACTACTTGTCGCCAGAACAAGCTCGCGGGGGCATGGCGAATAAAAAGTCAGATATTTATTCCCTAGGAATTGTTATGTTTGAATTATTGACCGGAAGACTTCCTTTTTCCGGTGAGTCGGCTGTTTCGATTGCATTAAAGCATTTACAATCGGAAACTCCCTCTGTAAGAAGATGGAATCCAAACATTCCTCAGAGTGTTGAAAATATTGTGTTAAAGTCGACGGCAAAGGATTCTTTTCATCGATATAACTCTGTAGAGGAAATGGAAGAGGACTTAAGGACTGCACTTGATGCAGAGAGAATAAACGAAACAAAATTTGTTATCCCGATTGATGACGAAGCAACTAAGGCAATCCCGGTCATAACAAATGATCGCCGTCCTCTGCAGAATCTAGATGAAACGATGGTACATCCTCAGGAAAAAAATAAAGATAATGGTACCGATTCAAAAGGAAAAGGGCAGAAAAAACGTAAAAAGTGGCCGGCAATTTTAATCACAACTTTCTTGGTGTTATCATTATTAGGGTTATTTACTTTTCTAGTATTGCCAGGTCTGATTTCACCTAAAGATGTTACTATTCCTGATGTTAGCGGCATGGAAGCAGATGAGGCGATTGCAAAGATAGAATCAGCAGGATTGCTGGTTGATGAAGAAATAGAGAGTACCCATGAAGAAATAGAAGAAGGCAAAGTAATAAAAACAAATCCCGAAGAAGGAAGTACCGTTAAGGAAGAAACTGGGGTAACTCTTTATATTAGTATTGGAAAAGAAAAGTTTGAATTATCGGATTACACCGGCCGTAAATACAGTGATGTGATGCGTTTCTTAGAAAACCAAAACTTTAAAGATATTAAAATTACAGAGGTATTCGATGACAGTGATCCTGGAACAATCTTAAGTCAAAACCCTGAAAATGGCGAGGAAGTGGTTCCTGAAGATACCATCCTAGAATTTGAAGTTAGTAAGGGACAGGAAAAAATAATCTTAAAAGACCTAACACAATCTAATACAAAGGGTGCACAGGATTATGTTGATTCTGTCGGCTTAACACTTGACGCCTCTGAGGAAAAGTATGATGATACCATTCCTGCTGGAAATATTATTTCTCAAACACCTCCTCCAGGAACAGAGATGAAAAAAGGTGACAGGGTTTCTGTTGTTATTTCAAAGGGGAAAGAAGAGAAACCACCTAAACCAGTTTCAATTGATATAACCATTGAATATACAGGAACAGAACCAGAACAAGAGCAAAATGTTATCATTTACATTGAAGATGTTAATCGCAATATGACTACTCCAGCAGATACCTTTACAATTTCAGCAACAACCAAGACAAGGATTGAGCTGCTGGTTCCATTTGAGGGTGGAGCAGGATATAAAGTAATAAGAGATAACACAGTAGTTGCAGATGAGTCTGTGGAGTATCCAAAGTAATGCTATGAAATGCAAGGAGTGTGGCTATGCCTGAAGGAAAAATTGTAAAAGCATTAAGTGGATTTTATTACGTACTTCATAATGGAGAAATGATTCAATGCCGGGGCAGAGGTGTTTTTCGTAAAAATAAGATTACCCCGCTTGTCGGAGATGAGGTAGTTTTTCAAGCCGAAAATGACCGAGAAGGTTATATTATGGAGGTTAAGGAAAGAAAGAATGAACTTGTTCGTCCACCTATTGCGAACGTCGACCAAGCCATTCTTGTTTTTTCCGCTGTGGAACCGGAATTTAGTACCGTCCTTCTAGACCGGTTTCTTGTTCTAGTTGAATATAATCGGATTCAACCACTTATTTGTGTTACCAAAATGGACTTAACCAATGAGCAGGAAAAGCAGGCTATATTGGAATATGCTGATCAATACAGAAGTATTGGGTATGAAGTATTACTTACATCATCTGAAACAGAAGCAGGGATAGAAGCTTTAAATCCACATGTCGAGGATAAGATATCCGTTTTTGCCGGCCAATCAGGTGTGGGAAAATCTTCTCTTTTAAATGTATTGAGACCAGACCTTGAACTGAAAACCAATGATATTTCCTCCCATTTGGGCAGAGGGAAGCATACCACTCGACATGTTGAATTAATTAGTATTGGGAATGGCTTAATTGCGGATACACCGGGATTTAGTTCATTAGAATTCACTACTATTGAGGCGGAAGAATTAACGCATTGCTTTCCGGAAATGGCACGTGAAAGTGAGAATTGTAAGTTTCGAGCCTGTTTACATATTAGTGAGCCTAAATGTGCCGTAAAAGCAGCAGTTGAAGCACAGACCATTACTCAATATCGCTATCAACATTATGTTGATTTTCTCCAAGAAATAAAAGACAGAAAGCCGAGGTATTAATGATGGTGAAGATTGCACCTTCCATCCTATCTGCAGATTTCGCAAGACTAGGCGAAGAAATAACTGCAGTTGAAAAGGCTGGGGCTGACTATATTCATATTGATGTTATGGATGGTCATTTTGTTCCAAATATCACAATTGGACCATTAATTGTGGAGGCGATTCGTCCTGTAACGAAGCTTCCCTTGGATGTCCATCTCATGATTGAAAACCCAGACCAATATATAGAAGCATTTGCTAAAGCAGGGGCAGATTATATTACAGTACATGTTGAAGCGTGCAAGCACCTTCATAGAACGATTCACTATATTAAATCTTTTGGTATAAAGGCAGGGGTAGTATTAAATCCTGCTACTCCTGTTGACAGCATTCAGCATGTACTTGCTGATATTGATATGGTTTTGTTAATGTCTGTAAATCCCGGATTCGGCGGTCAAAAGTTTATTCCAGAGGTTCTTCCTAAAATTAGGAAAGTAAAAGAAATGGCTGACCTAAAAGGGAAAGAAATAGAGATAGAAATTGATGGCGGTGTTAATTCTGAAACTGCAAAGCTATGTATTGAGGCAGGGGCAAATGTTCTTGTTGCTGGATCTGCTATTTATAATCAAGAAGACTACGAAGCAGCGATATCGTTAATAAGAGGATAAAAAATTCGAAAGCCGGCTATTTTGCTGGCTTTTTGTGTAGTAAAAAGGGGGATACCTGGTGCATATAAATATCTTAGCTGGAGGTCCTGTGGAACTTCTTCCTAATTTGAATGAATATAAACAAGAAAACGAGGTATGGGTTGGTGTCGACAGAGGGGTTTTTACCCTGATAAATATGAATATTACTCCACAAATCGCTTTCGGAGACTTCGATTCCGTAACTAAACAGGAATTAATGATCATCGAAGAGAATGTAGAAAATATGAAGATTTATAAACCGGAAAAAAATGAAACCGATATGGAGCTTGCTCTAAATTGGGCAATAGAACAAAGGCCGGATTTAATCAGAGTCTTTGGAGCAAGCGGCGGCCGATTGGATCATTTCTTAGCGAATGTCCAATTGTTAGTCAAACCATTAATGGAAGATAATAATGTAAAAATTTTTCTTATAGATAAGCAAAATATCATATCATTAAAAGGTCCCGGCAGTTATAAAATTAAAATGAGGTCAGATAAAAAGTATATTTCTTTTGTACCTCTAACCCTTAGTGTAAAAGGGCTGACACTAGAAGGGTTTAAATATCCGTTAAAAAACCGTCATATTTCCATCGGGTCTACATTATGTATTAGTAATGAACTTGTTAGTGATAATGGTACTTTTTCATTTTCAGAAGGCATATTATTAGTGATAAGAAGTAATGATTAATACGATTTTTAGAGGTACTGATTTCGTCCGTAAGAATAAAATACTAAGTGCGTACGAGAGAAGTTTAGATGTGTGAGATGGTGAGGAGGGACATTATGAAGTTTTATACAATTAAACTGCCAAAGTTTTTAGGTGGACTTGTCCGAGCGATGATTGGTGCATTTAAAAAGAATGAATAGAAAATCTGTCTAAGCACCTATTATGGGTGCTTTTTTATTTTTAGGCTGTGATAAACTGGGCTGTTGATTTGCGCTGCAGGCACTTCGCTTTCCGCAGGCGTTGCGGTGAGCCTCCTCGGCGCTAGCGCCTGTGGGGTCTCACCCGCTCCGTACTCCTGCAGGAGTCTTCGTGCCTTTCGCTCCAATCAACAGGGTGCAAAATCAACAATTATCTTTAACACAGCCTTATTTTAAAAAATATGGTAAAGAAAATGAGAAAGGGCACCCTATAAAGGATGCCCAAACATATTAAACGCGTTCTACTTTACCAGCTCTTAACGCTCTTGTAGAAACCCAAACACGCTTAGGCTTTCCATCAACAAGAATACGTACTTTTTGTAGGTTAGCACCCCATGTACGCTTGTTAGCGTTCATAGCGTGAGAACGTGCGTTACCAGTTGTAGTTTTCTTTCCAGTTACAACACATTTACGTGGCATAATGATTCCCTCCTTAATACCCAAAGCTTTATACAGCATTTACGTTATTGTCTAAAGATACCTTAATAATTTATCATACAACCAGTTTGAATGCAATAGTGATTAACAAACGTTTCAAGAAAAAAACCTTGACATGCATATTTATTGTTGTGTAAATACTATAAGAAGAAAGTATCGCTTTCAAATTTTTCTTGACTATAGTAAAATGACTTTAG
Source organism: Neobacillus niacini (assembly GCF_019749295.1). Classification (GTDB taxonomy): domain Bacteria; phylum Bacillota; class Bacilli; order Bacillales; family Cytobacillaceae; genus Neobacillus; species Neobacillus niacini_D. Next base: position 344,791 of record NZ_JACWFG010000001.1, on the reverse strand, counting down.
TCAAGGAGCAATTTCCAAAAGGGGGAACGATTCATGTCCATCGAATTAAAAACCAAGTACGGACAAATTGATATATCAAATGAAGTAATCGCCACCATCGCTGGAGGAGCCGCTATCGATTGTTATGGTATTGTTGGTATGGCATCCAAGAGTCAAATAAAAGACGGTCTTACAGAAATTTTAAGAAGAGAGAATTTTACTCGTGGAGTTATTGTTCGCCAAGAAAATGAAGAAGTACATATTGATATGTATATAATTGTCAGCTATGGAACAAAGATTTCCGAGGTTGCTCATAACGTGCAATCGAAGGTGAAATACACACTTGATAAGACCGTTGGACTTGCCGTTGACTCGGTAAATATTTACGTTCAGGGAGTTCGTGTAACGAACCCGTAAGTGGTGTAACGAACCGCAAGTAGAGGAGGAAAGTTTGTGTCTATTACAGCTTTAGATGGAAAACGTTTTGCAGAAATGGTGATTCAAGGAGCGAATCACTTAGGAGCAAACGCAAAAATGGTTGACGCGTTAAACGTTTTTCCTGTGCCCGATGGTGATACTGGAACGAATATGAATTTATCAATGACCTCAGGGGCAAAGGAAGTAAAAAATAATGTTCAGGAACATATTGGTAAAGTAGGAATAGCTTTATCAAAGGGTTTACTTATGGGTGCCAGAGGAAATTCCGGGGTTATTCTATCCCAATTATTTCGTGGATTTTCAAAGGCAATCGAAACAAAAGCAACAATATCTAGTAAAGAATTTGCACAAGCTTTAGAGTCAGGCGTTGAAACTGCATATAAAGCAGTAATGAAGCCTGTTGAGGGAACAATTTTAACAGTTGCTAAGGATTCAGCAAAAAGAGGTGTGCAAGCTTCCCAAAAATCAAACGATATCATTGAGATTATGGAAGAAGTCTTAAAAGAAGCAAAAGCATCACTAAAGCGTACACCAGATCTGCTTCCGGTTCTAAAAGAAGTTGGAGTGGTTGACAGCGGCGGACAAGGGCTTGTTTTTGTTTATGAAGGATTTCTTGCTGAATTAAAAGGTGAACAGCTGCCTGATTCACCGCAAAGCTATCCTTCTATGGATGAAATGGTTAACGCAGAACACCATAAAAGTGTTCAAAGTCATATGAATACAGAAGATATTGTATTCGGCTATTGTACTGAATTTATGGTGAAATTTGAAGATGCCAAGCTCGCAAAGCATCCATTTGATGAACAGGTTTACCGAAATGATCTCAGTAAGCTTGGAGATTCTCTGCTGGTAATAGCTGATGACGAGGTTGTTAAGGTACATATTCATTCTGAACAGCCTGGTGATTGCCTAAGCTATGGACAGAAATACGGCAGCTTAATCAATATTAAAATTGAAAACATGAGGCAGCAGCATTCCAATATTGTTGGAGAGACACACACTCCTTTAGTTTCTGATAAACCGCAAGTTCCTAAAGAACAACAGGAGTATGGAATTGTTACGGTATCAATGGGTTCCGGGATCGCTAAGTTATTTAAGAGTATCGGGGCACATGCTGTGATTGAAGGCGGACAAACAATGAATCCAAGTACAGAGGATATTGTAAAGGCCGTAAAAGAAGTGAATGCAAAAAAGGTATTTATTCTTCCGAATAATAAAAATATTATCATGGCTGCACAGCAGGCAGCGGATGTCTCGGATGAAGAAATTTATGTTATTCCATCTAAAACAGTTCCACAGGGTCTTTCTGCACTTTTAGCATTTAATCCTGCTGGAGATGTTGCAACAAATGAAGCATCGATGACAGAAGCTATGCAGCATGTAAAGACGGGGCAAATTACTTTTGCAGTTCGCGATACCCAGATTGACGGGTTAGAAATCGAGAAAGATGATTTCATGGGAATTGCTGAAGGTAAAATTGTTGTGAAAAACAAAGATAGAGTAAAAGTGGCTGAAGATTTGCTATCTAAGATGTTGGATGATGATTCGGAAATCCTAACCATTATTTATGGTGAAGATGTTTATGAGGATGAGGTCAATAATCTTGTTACGTATGTTGAAGAGCACTTTCCTGATTTAGAGGTTGAACTCCATGATGGAAAACAACCATTATATTCATTTATCTTTGCAATTGAATAAGTGATAAAATAGAAGGGGAGAAAACCCTTCTTTTTTCTTTTTTCTGTGTTATAAATAAAGATGGATTACCAATGAGATTTATTTGTCCGAGGGGAGAAAGACGAATGAAATATAGAAGCGTGTTTGACATAATTGGACCTGTGATGATTGGACCTTCCAGTTCTCATACTGCTGGTGCTGCCAGGATTGGCAGAGTTGCCAGGAGTTTATTTGGCAGGGAACCAAAATGGGCAAATATATCTTTATACGGTTCATTTGCCAAGACGTATAAAGGACATGGTACAGACGTGGCAATTATTGGTGGTTTATTAGACTTTGACACCGATGACGAAAGAATAATAAAAGCAATTGATATCGCGAAAGAGCGGGGGATTAAACTCCGATTTATAGAAGAAGAGGCCATAACTGACCATCCTAATACTGCAAGAGTAATCATTGGGGATGATAAAGGTGAACTAGAGCTAGTCGGAATATCAATTGGCGGCGGTAAAATCGAAGTAATAGAGCTAAATGGTTTTGAACTGAAATTATCTGGAAACCATCCTGCTATACTAGTTGTTCATAATGATCGTTTCGGAGCAATCGCCAGTGTATCAAATATATTAGCAAAATATGAAATCAATATAGGTCATATGGAAGTTTCTAGAAAAGAAATTGGGAAGCTTGCCTTAATGACAATTGAAGTTGACCAGAACATTGAAGATAAAATCCTTCAAGAACTTGAACAGCTTCCCAATATACTAAAAGTCACTAAAATTGTAGATTAGTTAGAGATAAACAACAACGAGGGGGAAAACAATGTTTCGAAATGTTGCTGAGTTGGTAGAGCTTGCAATAAGCAAGAATAAAAAAATCTCAGAAATTATGATTGAGCAGGAAATGGATGTTACCGGACGCAGCCGGGATGAAGTTCTTGCTTTTATGGATAGAAATTTAAGAGTCATGGAAGAAGCGGTTGAACGTGGAATTAAGGGTGTGAAATCACACTCTGGATTAACCGGGGGGGATGCGGTTCTTCTACAAAAGTATATCGAAAAAGGCAACTTCCTGTCAGGCAAAACTATCCTTGACGCAGTTAGTAAAGCGGTAGCGACGAATGAAGTAAATGCAGCGATGGGAACAATTTGTGCTACCCCAACTGCCGGTTCTGCAGGAGTGGTGCCTGGTACATTATTCGCAGTAAAAGAAAAACTAAATCCGACTAGAGAGGAAATGGTGGCATTTCTTTTTACAGCGGGAGCTTTTGGTTTTGTGGTTGCGAACAATGCTTCAATCTCAGGTGCTGCAGGCGGATGCCAAGCAGAGGTTGGTTCAGCATCAGGTATGGCTGCAGCTGCTATTGTTGAAATGGCAGGCGGTTCACCGGAGCAATGTGCCGAGGCAATGGCCATTACACTGAAAAATATGTTAGGTCTGGTATGTGATCCTGTTGCTGGATTAGTCGAAGTCCCATGTGTAAAAAGGAATGCAATGGGTGCTGCAAATGCCATGGTCGCGGCGGACATGGCTTTAGCAGGTATTACTAGCAGAATTCCATGCGATGAAGTCATCGATGCAATGTATAAAATAGGTCAATCAATGCCTACAGCATTGAAAGAAACTGCACAGGGAGGGTTGGCGGCAACTCCGACAGGTCGTGAACTCGAGGCTAAGATCTTCGGTATTCCGCGCGTGTAAAGTGAATCATTATCTTAAACAATCAGTAACAGTATTAAAAGGCATTGGGGAAGAGACAGCTGAGAGTTTAGCAGAAATGAAAATCTATACAGTTCAGGACTTATTAGAGTACTTTCCATACCGTTATGAAGATTATCGTCTCCGTGACCTAACAGAAGTTCAGCATGAAGAGAAAATCACAGTGGAAGGGAAGGTTCATAGTGAGCCTTCTCTTACCTATTTTGGCCGTAAGAAATCGAAGTTAATGATTAGGATGTTCGTGGGGCAATACCTTATTAAGGTAGTATTCTTTAATCAGCCCTACTTAAAGAGTAAACTGGTCATGAATGAAACCATCACTGTAACAGGGAAATGGGACGCCCATCGCCAGACGATTACGGGAAATGAAATGCAGGCGGGACAAAATACTAAAGGTAAAGATTTTGAGCCTGTCTACTCACTAAAAGGAAAAATTACAACAAAAGGAATGCGGAAGTTTATTTCCATTGCATTCCAACAATTCGGCCAATATATTGAGGAAAGTCTTCCAAATACCCTTGTGACAAGGTACCGTTTGTTGAACCGTTATGAAGCTTTAAGAGCCATGCATTTTCCAGTTAACCAGGAGGATGTAAAACAGGCCCGCCGACGTTTAGTCTATGAAGAATTTTTATTATTTCAGTTGAAAATGCAGGCATTACGGAAATTCGAACGGGAACACTCACCTGGAATTGAACAACAATATCTAGAAACAAAGGTAGAGAAATTTATTACTTCGCTGCCATTCCCTTTGACGCAAGCACAAAATCGGGTCGTTACTGAGATATTAAGTGATTTAAAATCGCCGCTCAGAATGAATCGCTTATTGCAGGGGGATGTAGGCTCAGGTAAAACAGTAGTGGCAGCCATTGGCTTATACGCAAGTGTTACCGCAGGTTATCAAGGGGCTTTGATGGTTCCTACAGAAATATTAGCTGAGCAGCACTCGGAATCGCTAAAAAGTCTATTAGAACCTTTTGGCCTAAGTTGTGAATTATTAACTAGTTCTGTTAAAGGCAAACGACGAAGGGGAATTCTTCAAAATTTAGCTGAAGGAAAAGTCGATATTTTAATAGGGACGCATGCTCTCATTCAAGATGAAGTAACCTTTAAGAAACTGGGATTTGTGATTACAGATGAACAGCATCGGTTTGGTGTTGAGCAGCGAAGAGTGCTGCGGGAAAAGGGAGAAAATCCTGATGTTCTGTTTATGACGGCAACGCCAATACCAAGAACTCTTGCCATTACTGTATTTGGTGAGATGGATGTATCAATCATTGATGAAATGCCTGCGGGTCGAAAAGCGATAGAGACTTATTGGGCAAAACCAGATATGTTGGGAAGAGTCCTGTCTTTTATAGAAAAGGAATTGGTGAAGGGGCATCAAGCCTATGTAATTTGTCCGTTAATTGAAGAATCAGACAAGCTGGATGTTCAAAATGCAATCGATGTTCATACTACTCTAACACACTTTTTTCAAAATCGATATAAAGTCGGACTTATGCATGGCCGGTTAAGCTCCGAAGAGAAAGATATCATTATGAAGGCATTTAGTATCAACGAGGTACAAGTTTTGGTATCCACAACCGTTGTCGAAGTAGGAGTCAATGTTCCGAACGCCACAATGATGGTGATTTATGATGCGGAAAGATTTGGTCTTTCACAGCTCCATCAGCTCAGAGGGAGAGTAGGAAGGGGCAGCGACCAGTCCTATTGTATTTTGTTAGCAGATCCAAAGTCTGAAGTAGGTCAGGAAAGAATGAGAATTATGACTGATACAAACGACGGATTCGTTCTAAGTGAAAAGGATCTTGAATTACGGGGGCCAGGTGACTTCTTTGGGAGAAAACAAAGTGGTGTACCTGAATTTAAACTTGCAGACATGGTTCATGACTACCGTACCCTCGAAACAGCTAGAAACGACGCATCAATTATGATCCAATCTGCACACTTCTGGAACGATAAAGAATACGAATACCTAAGAAACCAGCTCGACGACACAGGTGTATTAGAAGGCGAAAAGCTTGATTGATTTATAAAATTAACTATAGGCAGGTTGTAAGAATAAAAACTTATTCTTGCAATCTGCTTTTTCTAATTTTATACTACTATTAGTACCTAGTCATAATAGCTCGGACGGTGTTTGATATGAGAAGAACAAAAAAAGAACGTCAGCAGATGTTAAAAGAGACCATAAAGGAAAATCCGTTTATTACGGATGAAGACCTTGCAGATAAATTTCACGTGAGTGTACAAACCATTCGCCTTGACCGTCTGGAATTATCAATTCCTGAGTTACGGGAAAGGATAAAATATGTTGCAGAGAAAAAATTTGAAGACGAGGTACGATCACTGCCAATTGAGGAAATAATTGGTGAAATTATTGATATCGAATTAGATCAGAGCGCTATTTCCATATTGGATGTAAAAGCAGAGCATGTTTTTGTTCGTAATAAAATTGCTCGCGGCCACCATCTTTTTGCACAGGCAAATTCACTAGCAGTAGCGGTAATAAATGATGAATTGGCACTGACAGCGAAGGCAAATATTCAATTTAAGCGTTCCGTCAAACAAGGCGAACGTGTCATTGCGAAAGCAAAGGTTCTTAAAATTGATGATGGCCTTGGCAGGACAATTGTCGAAGTAATGAGCTATGTTAATAACGAACTTGTCTTTAAAGGCGAATTCGATATGTACCGTTCAGAAAAATCACTAAAGGATGAGAAAATATGAAATTAGCTATCGATGCAATGGGGGGCGACCATGCTCCTAAAGAAATCGTAATCGGTGCGATGAAAGCAGTAGAAGCATTTTCAGATTTACATATAACCCTTGTTGGGGATGAAACAAAAATAAAGGAATACTTAACCAAACAAGAACGAATCAGCATATTACATACAACCGAGGTAATACTTGGTACGGACGAACCAGTGAGAGCAGTACGCCGCAAAAAAACAGCCTCCATGGTATTAGCTGCCCAACAAGTAGCAGAAGGGAAAGCAGATGCTTGTATATCTGCCGGAAATACTGGTGCATTAATGGCGGCTGGATTATTTGTTGTCGGAAGGATTGAGGGGATAGAACGTCCTGCCCTTTCTCCAACATTGCCTACCATCGGTGGAGAAGGTTTCCTCTTATTGGATGTAGGGGCTAATGTTGACGCCAAACCTGAGCATTTGCTGCAATATGCAATTATGGGTTCCATCTATAGTGAAAAAGTTAGAGGGAAAGCAAACCCTCGAGTGGGACTTCTAAATATCGGTACGGAAGAAAAGAAAGGCAATGAACTGACCAAACAGGCTTTTGAGTTATTAAAGAATGCAAATCTTAATTTTGTAGGCAATGTAGAGGCAAGAGACCTGCTTGATGGTGTTGCTGATGTAGTGGTGACAGATGGTTTTACAGGTAATATGGTGTTAAAAACAGTGGAGGGTACAGCACTTTCTATGTTTAAAATGCTAAAAACTACGTTAATGAGCAGCATGAAAAGTAAACTTGCTGCTGCGGTATTAAAACCAGAATTCAAAACGTTAAAAAATACATTAGACTATTCTGAGTATGGTGGAGCAGGTCTTTTTGGCTTAAAAGCGCCTGTTATTAAAGCACACGGCTCCTCAAATGGACAAGCAATCTTTAGTGCAGTTGTGCAAACAAGAGAAATGGTGGAAAGTGATGTTGTAGGGCTCATCAAAAAGACCGTAGAAGAAGAGAAATTATCTAAAAAAGAAGTGTAGAACGGGGGGCAAAATATGGGAAAGATAGCTTTCGTATTTCCAGGGCAAGGCTCACAAACAGTTGGTATGGGGCATCAGCTTGCTGAGCAGTATCCTGAAGTAATGGATTATTTTAATAAAGCAGATGAAACACTATCTGCTGAACTAAGTAAGCTTATATTTGAAGGTCCGCAAGAAGAATTAACCAAAACCGTAAACACTCAGCCAGCGTTATTAACGACAAGTATGGCGATTCTAGAAAGATTCCAAAAAGCTGCTATCACTCCTGATTATGTAGCCGGGCATAGTTTGGGGGAATATACAGCACTTGTGGCAGCTGGTGCATTATCCTTTGAAGATGGCGTCTTTGCTGTTAGAAAAAGAGGCGAATTTATGGAAGGTGCTGTTCCAAATGGTGAGGGCTCAATGGCAGCTATATTAGGGCTTGACCGTGAACCACTAGCTGAAGTAACAGCCGAAGTAAGTAACTCAGGCTTCCCGGTTTCATTAGCGAACTTGAATTGTCCTGGTCAAATTGTAATTTCGGGCTCTCGAAAAGGTGTGGAGCTTGCAGGGGTAAAAGCGAAAGAAGCCGGTGCAAAAAGAGCGATTCCTTTAGAGGTCAGCGGACCATTTCATAGCTCATTAATGAAGCCGGCTGCAGCTCAATTGCGTGAGGTTTTGGATGGACTTGATATGAAGGAAGCACGTATCCCTGTTATTGCAAATGTGTCAGCAAATCCAATGACAACAGCGATAGAGATTAAGGAAAATTTAATTGAGCAGCTTTATTCACCCGTTTTATGGGAAGATTCTGTGGTGAAAATGATTGATTTAGGTGTTGATACCTTCATTGAAATTGGTCCTGGTAAAGTACTTTCAGGATTAATCAAGAAAATAAACCGCAGTGTTAAAACCTATTCGATATCTGATGAGGAAAGCTGTCAATCTGTTATCGAGGCGTTGAAGGAGGAAAATTTATGACATTAGAAGGCAAAGTCGCCTTAGTAACCGGTGCGTCAAGAGGGATAGGCAGAGAAATTGCCCTCGAGCTTGCCAGACAAGGTGCAAATGTAGCAGTAAACTATGCTGGCAGTGAAGGTAAAGCGAACGAAGTGGTGGATGAGATTAAAGCCATGGGGAAAGAAGCCTTTGCAATAAAATGTGATGTATCCAATAATGAAGAAGTATCTGTAATGGTGAAGGAAACAGTAGAACGATTTGGTAAATTGGATATACTTGTAAATAATGCTGGTATAACAAGAGATAACTTGCTAATGAGAATGAAAGAAGACGAATGGGATGATGTGATAAACACTAATCTTAAGGGTGTATTTCTCTGTACCAAGGCTGTAACGCGTCAAATGATGAAGCAGCGAGTTGGTCGTATCATTAATCTAACATCCGTGGTTGGTGTAAGCGGGAATCCCGGTCAGGCAAACTATGTTGCAGCCAAATCAGGTGTAATTGGGTTAACAAAGACGACAGCAAAAGAACTTGCTTCTCGAAATATCACGGTTAACGCTATTGCACCAGGATTTATCACAACCGATATGACAGATAAATTATCGGATGAAGTGAAAGCGGAGATGTTAAAACAAATTCCGCTGGCACGTCTAGGTCAGCCAAAGGACATTGCAAAAATGACAGCTTTCTTAGCTTCTGATGACGCTTCTTACATTACAGGACAAACACTTCATATTAATGGCGGCATGGTAATGTAATTAGAAAAGCGGAAGCGCCTTGTTCAGGGGCGACAGGCATAAGACGAGCCGGCAGAAAGGTTGCTCTTTAACCTTTTTGACGGATTGGCTTATGACCCGAGCCCCTAGGCGCTGGAGCTGGACATTTCTCGAAGTTCAGAATATATTTTTGTTTTTTATAAGGGTGTATTATTTTTTTGATATACTTTATAATAGCTTGAGGGGAGGTGAACGACAATGGCAGAGGTATTAGAACGTGTAACAAAAATCATCGTTGACCGTTTAGGTGTAGATGAGTCACAAGTTAAGCTTGAAGCTTCATTCAAAGATGATCTTGGTGCTGATTCCCTTGACGTAGTTGAACTAGTTATGGAATTAGAAGATGAGTTTGATATGGAAATTTCTGACGATGATGCTGAAAAGATCAGCACAGTTGGTGATGCTGTGACTTACATAAATAGCAAAAATTAATTCGTTGGATTTTCTTCAAAAGCTCCGTTTTCAAACGGAGCTTTCTTCTGTATTATTAGACTTGGCAGCTTCTAAAAAATACTGCCAGGTTTCTTTGCGTTTTGAATGGAATTTACTTAAACTAATGGTAGTTGTGTGAAAATATATGCAAGGTGGAGACTTTAATGCGCAGAAAAGGTAAAGAAAAAGAAATGAACAATCGCGCAAAAGAAAATCAATTTAAGGATTTTCAAGACAAGATCGGTATTCATTTTGAAAATGAAAAGCTGTTAAAACAAGCTTTTACTCATTCATCGTATGTGAATGAGCATCGCAGAAAGCCTTATGAAGATAATGAAAGGCTTGAATTTTTAGGAGACGCGGTACTAGAACTTACTGTTTCGAAATTTCTATTCCTGAAATATCCAATGATGAGTGAAGGAGAACTTACGAAGCTCCGCGCGGCTATTGTATGTGAGCCCTCGCTTGTAACCTTGGCAAATGAACTAAGCTTTGGCGCATTAATCTTGTTAGGAAAAGGTGAAGAAATGACGGGCGGCAGGGAACGTCCTGCGCTTTTAGCTGATGTATTTGAAGCATTCATTGGTGCGCTTTACTTGGATAAGGGACTTGAGGTAGTAAATGAATTTCTAGATAAAATTGTCTTCCCGAAAATTAATCAAGGTGCTTTTTCTCATGTGATGGATTTTAAGAGCCAGCTTCAAGAATTAATTCAAAGAGATGGGACAGGTGTTATCGAATATAAGGTGTTAATCGAAAAAGGTCCTGCTCATAGTAAAGAATTTGTTTCAAGAGTTTCATTAAATGGGGAAGAATTAGGTATCGGTACTGGTAAATCGAAAAAAGAAGCAGAACAACATGCCGCCCAAATGGCGTTGGAAGTACTAAAGCAAAAACATCATAGTTAAACATCAAAAGAATGCTAAGGAAAGATTCCGGCCAAGCTCTAGGGAGGAAAAGAATATGTTTTTAAAACGGTTGGACATCATTGGCTTTAAATCTTTTGCAGATCGTATTGGAGTGGATTTTGTTCAAGGGGTCACTGCTGTAGTAGGTCCAAACGGAAGTGGTAAAAGTAATATTACAGATGCAATTCGCTGGGTGTTGGGAGAGCAATCTGCTAAATCACTTAGAGGCTCTAAAATGGAAGATATCATTTTTGCGGGAAGCGATACGAGAAAGCCGTTAAATTATGCGGAAGTGACCTTAACACTCGATAATCAAGATGAAGGATTAAACATTGATTACAACGAAGTGAGTGTAACGAGAAGAGTCACCCGTTCTGGGGATAGTGAATTTTTAATAAATAAGCAGCCTTGCAGACTTAAAGATATTATTGATTTGTTCATGGACTCTGGTCTTGGCAGAGAAGCGTTCTCCATTATCAGCCAAGGGAAGGTAGAGGAAATTCTAAACAGTAAGGCAGAGGATAGAAGAACGATTTTTGAAGAAGCTGCGGGTGTTTTAAAATATAAGAATCGCAAGAAAAAGGCAGAATCTAAACTAGTAGAAACACAGGATAATTTAAACCGAGTCAATGATATCCTCCACGAACTTGAAGGACAAGTGGAACCGTTACAGATTCAAGCATCTATAGCAAAAGACTATTTAGAGAAAAAAGAAGAGCTTGAAAAAATTGAAGTAGCATTAACCGTTTATGATATTGGAGATTTACATGAAAAATGGACGGATTTATCCAAGCAGCTCGAAGAGCATCAACAGGAAGAAATTAGGCTTTCTGCTAAGCTTCAGGTAAAGGAAGCTAGAATAGAAGAAACTAGGGATCATATTGCGGCGCTAGATGAGTCTATTACTGACTTGCAGAATGTCCTTCTTCATGCTAGTGAAGAATTAGAAAAACTAGAAGGCAGGAAAGAAGTCTTAAAGGAACGCAAGAAGAATGCTTCTCAAAATAGAGCACAGCTTGAAAAGAGTATTGCAGAGCTTACGGACAAAATCTCTCAGCTGAAAAGAAATAAAGATATACAGCATGAACTAGTAAATAAGCTGACACAGGAAGTGAATTTACTTCAATCTCAATTAAAAGAAAAGCAAGAAAAATTAGCATTATACACGGAAAATATTGATGAGAAGATTGAATCCCTAAAAAGTGAATATATTGAACTGTTAAATGATCAAGCCGGAGCAAAAAATGAACTTAAATATATTGATCAGCAGCTGGAACAGCAGGAAGCAAAAAGCTTACGCCTTGATTCAGATAATGTAAAGTTCATTGAGGAAAGACATATAGCTCAAGAAAAGATGTTACAAGTTCAAACAGCACTTGATGTAGTACAAAACAATCTTTCTGACCAGGTTGCAATCTTCAGAGAAAAGCAGCGGAAGTTTGAAAATGCAAAAAACAATTACCAAAAGCAAGAAAAAACGCTATATCAAGCCTATCAAATACTTCAACAGGCAAAATCTAGAAAAGAAATGCTTGAGGAACTGGAAGAAGATTATTCAGGTTTCTTTCAAGGTGTAAAAGAGGTATTAAAAGCACGCGGGAAGAAACTTCAAGGAATTGAAGGAGCTGTAGCTGAGCTTATTACTGTGCCAAAAGAGTACGAGACGGCACTTGAAACCGCATTAGGCGGAGCATTGCAGCATATCGTCGTTGATAGTGAACAAAATGCGCGCAGTGCAATCACCTACTTAAAACAAAATTCTTTCGGACGGGCTACCTTTTTACCACTAAGCGTTATTAAAGGGAGGGCGTTGACCTCTGCGCAGCTTTCGTCGATTCAAAACCACCCATCATTGGTAGGAAGTGCTGTAGACCTAGTAACCTTTGAAGCTAAATACTCAGAGATTATTAGCAGCTTATTAGGTAATGTTGTTATTACAAAAGACTTAAAAGGTGCTAACGAGCTCGCTAAAATCCTGCAATACCGATGCAGACTTGTTACTTTGGATGGAGATATTGTCAATCCCGGCGGCTCTATGACTGGCGGGGCACAAAAACAAAAGACTAGCTCACTTTTGACCAGAAAAGGGGAGCTTGAAGGTTTAAAAGAGAAACTTGGTGTAATGAGCGAAAAAACATCCAGCTTAGAAGATCTGGTTAAGTCTTTAAAAGAAGATGTTAAAACGCTTGAAATAGAGTTAGAGGCAATGCGAAAGTCTGGAGAAGAGTTAAGACAAGAGGAGCAAACATTAAAGGGTGACCTCCGTGAAGCAGAATTCGAGGTAAAAAATATTAATGAACGCTTGGCAATCTATGATTTAGAAAAAGGTCAGTTTTTAAAAGAGCAGGAAACGTTATCAAACCGTAAGAGTAACCTCTTTGAGGCATTAGAGAGCTATAAAGGAAAGATAGCAGATCTTGACCTGCAAATAGCCAAGCTGACTGAACAAAAAACAATTGATATTTCTTCAAAAGAAACATTAACAAAGGAAATTACAGATTTAAAGGTCGAATTTGCTGCTAAGAATCAGCAATTTGTCAATACAAAAGAACGACTTGCATTGATCGTCGAAGAATTAAGCGAAAGTGAAGAGAAGCTTTCTCTTCATACTGAGGATTTAATGCTGCTCACCTCTGAAATGGAAGGCAGTAGTTCCGGAGAGGAACAGTTGGAAGTTTCAGCAAAAATGAAGCAGCAGGACAAGGAAGAAACGATTGCGCTTATTTCTTCTAGAAGGCAGGAACGTCTTCAAATGCATTCAGAACTAGAAGATGCCGAGCTGGAAGCAAAGGAAATAAAGAGACTTCATAAGGGCATGGTGGAAGTTTTAAAAGATGAGGAGGTAAAGATTAACCGCTTAGATGTTGAACTTGAAAATAAGCTTGCGCATTTAAGAGAGGAATATTTACTATCTTTTGAAGGAGCGAAAGAGCAGTACCCGCTCATTTTACCTGTAGAAGAAGCGAGGAAAAAAGTAAAACTGATTAAACTGGCGATTGATGAGCTGGGAAGTGTTAATCTTGGGGCAATTGAAGAATATGAGAGAGTCTCAGAAAGATATGAATTCTTGAAGGAACAAAAGACCGACCTTCAAGAAGCGAAGGATACTCTTTATCAGGTAATTGACGAAATGGATACTGAGATGAAAAAACGTTTTGAGCAGACGTTTGTTGGGATTCGTGAGCATTTTGATCCTGTATTCCGGGCATTATTTGGCGGCGGAAGAGCAGATTTAAAACTAACAAATCCTGAGGATCTATTAAATACTGGTGTCGAGATTGTAGCCCAGCCGCCAGGGAAAAAGCTGCAGAACCTAGGATTATTATCTGGCGGAGAAAGAGCGTTAACAGCAATTGCTCTGCTATTTTCCATTTTGAAGGTACGTCCTGTTCCATTTTGTATACTAGATGAGGTTGAAGCCGCTTTAGACGAAGCGAATGTTTTTCGTTTTAGTCAATATTTAAAAAGATTCAGTGCAGAAACTCAGTTTATTGTCATTACACATAGAAAAGGCACAATGGAAGAGGCGGATGTTTTATATGGTATTACCATGCAGGAATCAGGTGTTTCAAAGCTGGTTTCCGTTCGTCTTGAGGATACAAAGGAGCTTGTAGAAACTTAAAAAATAGGAAGTGAAGAAATGAGCTTTTTTAAAAAGTTAAAAGAAAAAATTACGAAACAAACCGAAGCAGTAACAGAAAAATTTAAAGATGGTCTTTCGAAAACAAGGAATAATTTTTCCGGAAAAGTAAATGACCTTGTTGCAAGGTACCGCAAAGTGGATGAGGACTTTTTCGAGGAATTAGAAGAAATATTAATCCAAGCAGATGTGGGCTTTGATACAGTTATGAAACTCATTGAAGAGTTGAAGATGGAAGTCAAACGTCGAAATATACAGGATCCCGGGGAAGTTCAAAGTGTAATTTCGGAGAAGTTAGTGGATATTTACAATTCGGGTGAGGAACAATCCTCAACATTAAATATTCAAGAGAATGGACTTACCGTCATTTTATTTGTCGGTGTGAATGGGGTGGGTAAAACCACTACAATCGGAAAAATTGCACATAAGTTTAAAAGTGAAGGAAAATCGGTCTTGTTAGCGGCAGGAGATACCTTCCGTGCAGGAGCCATTGAGCAGTTAGAGGTTTGGGGCGAAAGAGCAGGCGTTGACGTGATCAAACAGGCTGAGGGCTCTGATCCTGCAGCCGTAATGTATGATGCGATAAAGGCTGCAAAATCTCGTAATGTTGATATGTTGATTTGTGATACAGCTGGACGTTTGCAGAATAAAGTTAACTTGATGAAGGAACTTGAAAAAGTAAAACGTGTAATTGAGCGAGAGGTTCCTGGTGCACCGCATGAAGTTCTGCTCGTACTAGATGCAACCACAGGTCAAAACGCACTTATTCAAGCTAAGACCTTTAAAGAAGTAACTAATGTGAGCGGGATTGTTCTTTCTAAGTTAGATGGTACAGCAAAAGGCGGTATTGTTTTGGCCATTAGAAATGAATTGAAAATTCCTGTTAAATACGTGGGCCTTGGAGAAAAAATGGATGATCTCCAGGAATTTAATGCCGAGCAATATGTGTATGGTTTATTCGCTGACCAAGTGGATAATGCTGTAAATTGATGTAAAGATATTTTCTTGACAGACTGCGGGCGACTGTGTAAACTACATTTGTAAAGGCTTTTCACTTAACAAAGGGAGGTAGTAGCATGCTTGAAAAAACAACACGAATAAACTATCTTTATGATTTTTATTATTCGTTGTTAACACCAAAGCAGCAAAGCTATATGTCTCTCTATTATTTAGATGATTACTCACTTGGAGAAATCGCTGAAGAGTACGATGTAAGCCGTCAGGCCGTATATGATAACATCAAACGTACGGAAGCTATGCTTGAGGAGTATGAAGAAAAGCTATTACTATTTCAGAAATTTCAAGAGCGCAGCAAACTATTAAGACAGGTAAGAGAATTGCTAAATGAGGAACACCCTTCAAAGCAGGCAATGATGGAAGTGGTTGCCGAGCTTGAGAAATTAGATTAGGAGGCGGCATGAATGGCATTTGAAGGATTAGCCGACCGACTGCAGAATACAATCCAAAAAATCCGTGGAAAAGGTAAGGTTTCTGAAGCGGATGTAAAAGAAATGATGCGTGAAGTCCGTCTTGCACTACTTGAGGCAGACGTTAACTTTAAAGTTGTTAAAGACTTTGTAAAAAAAGTCAGCGACCGCGCGGTAGGACAAGAAGTACTAAAAAGCTTAACCCCTGGACAGCAAATCATTAAGATTGTTAATGAAGAACTGACCCAATTAATGGGTGGTGAGCAAAGCAAGATTGCTGCTTCTAACCGTCCTCCTACTGTGATTATGATGGTTGGATTACAGGGTGCTGGTAAAACAACCACAACAGGTAAGCTTGCTAACCTGCTTCGAAAAAAATATAACCGTAAACCTATGCTCGTTGCAGGCGATATTTATCGTCCAGCAGCGATTAAACAGCTGCAAACCCTTGGAAAACAGTTGGACATGCCTGTATTTTCCCTTGGTGACCAAGTCAGCCCAGTAGAAATTGCAAAGCAAGCGATTGCTAAAGCGAAAGAAGAACATCACGATTATGTCCTAATTGATACAGCTGGACGTTTGCATGTGGATGAAAATCTAATGGGTGAGCTAAAGGATATCAAAGAGCTGACGAAGCCGGATGAAATTTTTCTTGTTGTTGATGCAATGACAGGTCAAGATGCGGTAAATGTTGCTCAAAGCTTTAATGAACAGCTTGGTTTAACTGGGGTCGTCTTAACAAAGCTAGATGGTGACACACGAGGCGGAGCTGCGCTGTCTATTCGTGCTGTAACCCAAACACCGATTAAATTTGTCGGTCTAGGTGAAAAAATGGACGCTATTGAACCTTTTCATCCTGAACGGATGGCCTCTAGAATTCTCGGAATGGGTGACGTTCTTACCCTAATTGAGAAGGCCCAGGCTAATGTTGACGAGGAAAAGGCAAAAGAACTTGAGCAGAAAATGCGGACGGCATCCTTTACGCTTGATGACTTTTTGGAGCAGCTAGGGCAGGTACGTAATCTAGGCCCGCTAGATGAATTATTAAAAATGATGCCAGGTGCAAACAAAATCAAAGGCTTGAATAATATTCAAATCGAAGAGAAACAAATTGCACATGTAGAAGCCATCATTCGCTCTATGACCATGGAAGAAAAGACTCATCCTGAAATCTTGAATTCAAACCGTAAAAGAAGAATTGCCAAAGGAAGCGGAAGATCCGTTCCAGAGGTTAATCGCTTATTAAAACAGTTCGAAGACATGAAGAAGATGATGAAGCAAATGACAGGTATGCAGCAAAAAGGCAAGAAAAAAGGCGGTTTTAAGTTTCCTTTTAAGCCTTTTTAAAACGAAAAGCGGAAGCGCCTTGTCCAGGGGCGACAGGCATAAGTCAAGCCGGCGAGAAGGTTGTCCTTTGACCTTCTTGACGGATTGACTTATGACCCCGAGCCCCTAGGCGCTGAAGCTGGACATCAGGTTTTAACTTGTATGAAATTGGTAATACTAGTGTAAAGAAAAAACACTTTACAAATGATTTAAAAATTGATAATATACTATCTTGTGTGAAACTATTCGGAGGTGCTTATTTAAAATGGCAGTAAAAATTCGTTTAAAGCGTATGGGAGCTAAAAAGACTCCTTTCTATCGTATCGTAGCAGCAGATTCTCGTTCTCCTCGTGACGGACGTTACATTGAAGTAATTGGAACTTACAATCCAGTAGCTCAGCCAGCTGCAATCCAAATCAATGAAGAATTAGCTCTTAAATGGTTACAAGATGGTGCAAAACCATCTGATACAGTTCGTAACCTTTTCTCAAACCAAGGCATCATGGAGAAATTCCATAATGCTAAGCATAGCAAGTAATTGTTATGAAGCAATTAATTGAGAGTATTGTTAAGCCCCTTGTTGATTTTCCAGAAGATGTTCGAGTTAATGTCAACGAAGAGGATCAACGAATCACCTATCACCTAACTGTTAATAAAACAGATATGGGAAAGGTGATTGGTAAGCAAGGGCGTGTTGCAAAGGCCATTAGAACTGTTGTTTATGCAGCAGGATCGTCACAACAAAAGAAAATTTTTCTAGAAATTGGTGAATAGCTTTTTGCATCTAGATTAAGGGAGGGATCATAATCCTCCCTTTTTTGCTATTATAAAATAGATGCTTAAGGGAGGCTGGTAGATGATGCAACTGATTCAAACGGTTATCGTGAAGCAAATCTTAACGGAACAAAGCAAACAAAAGTTACTTAATAAATATTTTGCAGGGAAACTGCAGATGCAAAAAGAATATGAGCAGCTCCAATTTGAGTTGAAAAAATTAGAAAAAGCGAAAAAGTATCAAGCAAGTGCGCTTAAAACTCATTTTGAAAAAGAATTGGAAAAACGTCTGGATAAAGAAAAGCTTTATGAGTTTCAAATTGAACAACTACATATGCTACCATTAGGCAGTGAATTAAAGGAAAAAGAGGTACAAGCCCTCATAGAGGTAAATGTCGGTGACGATTGGGAAAAGGTGATGGGGCAGCATACCATCATTATTAAAGACGGCAAGATTGAGGAAATAAGATAGAGGTGAAGAACAGGATGGAAAAATGGTTTAATGTTGGCAAAATCGTCAATACACACGGTATTAGAGGTGAAGTAAGGGTAATTTCTAAAACGGATTTTCCTGAGCAGCGATACAAAATAGGGAATGTCTTATATCTGTTTATGCCAGGCTCAAATAAGCCGATTGAATTAACGGTAAAAACCCACCGTACTCACAAAAATTTCAATCTGTTAACCTTTGAAGGTTTTGAAAATATTAATGAGGTCGAAAAGTTTAGAGACGGGATCCTGAAAGTTCCAGAATCACAACTAGGCGTACTTGATGAAGATGAATTTTACTACCATGAAGTTATTGGCTGTCATGTAGTAACTACAGAGGGACTTGAACTTGGAAAAGTTACAGAGATATTATCTCCCGGTGCCAATGATGTGTGGGTAATTAAATCTAGTGAAGGCAAAGAGATATTGATTCCTTATATTGAGGATGTTGTAAAAAAAGTAGATGTTAAGGGAAAAGTTATTTTAATACAACCAATGGAAGGTCTGCTTTCATGATGAAGATAGACGTACTAACGTTATTTCCTGAGATGTTTACCGGTGTACTCGGACATTCCATTTTACATAAGGCTGCACAAAAATCTGCCGTACAATACAATGTTGTCAACTTCCGTGACTATGCTGATAATAAACATCAGACTGTTGACGACTATCCCTATGGGGGCGGAGCTGGAATGGTCTTAAAGCCGCAGCCGCTGTTTGATGCTGTCTCAGCGCTAAAGGAACAGGCAGAGAGTAGTAAAACAAGGGTAATACTACTTTGTCCTCAAGGAAAACGTTATGATCAAAAAGCAGCAGAAGAATTAGCGAAAGAGGAGCATCTTATATTCGTATGCGGACATTATGAAGGCTATGATGAAAGAATTAGGGAACATGTGGTCACAGATGAAATATCAATAGGTGATTATGTATTAACCGGCGGTGAGCTGGGAGCGATGGTAGTAATCGATAGCGTTGTTCGTTTATTACCAGAAGTCTTAGGGAATCAAGAATCACATATGAAAGATTCATTTAGTACCGGGCTCCTCGAGCACCCTCACTACACCAGGCCATCAGATTTTCGTGGAATGAAGGTTCCAGAGGTCCTCCTGCAAGGTAACCATAAATTAATTGAAGAGTGGCGAAACAAAGAAGCTTTGCGCCGGACATTCCTAAGAAGACCTGACTTATTAGAAAAAATAGAATTAAGCAAAGACCAGGAAAAATGGCTGAATGAAATAAAAAAAGAATATGAGTAATTATTGCATAGAGTTGTCTTTTATGTTATGATACTTCTTGTGACTTGAGCTGGGTAACTAATTCAGTATGGTCTTATAACGATGTTCCGCTGCAATGTAAAAGGATAGTAGATGTGCATGAGCGTCTGTTGGAAGGAGTTGAAAACGATGCAAAAATTAATTGAAGAAATCACAAAAGAACAACTTCGTTCTGATTTACCTGCGTTTCGTCCTGGTGATACTGTACGTGTACACGTTAAAGTTGTCGAGGGTACTCGTGAGCGTATTCAGTTATTCGAAGGTGTAGTGATTAAGCGTCGTGGTGGTGGAATTAGCGAAACTTTCACAGTTCGTAAGGTTTCTTACGGAGTAGGCGTTGAGCGTACTTTCCCTGTACACACACCTAAAATTGCGAAGCTTGAAGTATTGCGCCGCGGTAAAGTTCGCCGTGCTAAGCTATACTACTTACGTAAGCTGCGTGGTAAAAAAGCTCGTATTAAAGAAATTCGATAATAAAAGAGAGAGCTTGCGTTGCAAGCTCTTTTTTCGTACATACCATATTGTATTCGCCTAAGAATAATAATATTAAAGTTAGATTAAAAGTGTGGCCCCAACGTGTTTAAATTACAATTTTTTTGTAAAATAAGATAATAGCAGACATTTTTTTTGTGATTGGCGGGGAAAAAGACATGATAAAAAAGAAGAATGAACTTTGGGAATGGACGAAGGCATTATTAATTGCAGTTGTGCTTGCAGCTGTCATTCGTTACTTTCTTTTTGCACCAATAGTAGTAGACGGGCTTTCGATGATGCCCACGCTGCAGCACCAAGACCGTATGATTGTTAATAAGCTAAGCTATAATATAGGTGAGCCAAAACGGTTTGATATTATTGTCTTTCATGCGCCTGAACAGAAGGATTACATAAAAAGAGTAATTGGACTTCCTGGCGACCGTATCGAATATAAAAATGATACTTTATATGTGAATGGAAAAGCCTTCGATGAACCATATTTGGATGAATACAAGAAAAAAGTCGAAGGACCTTTAACCGATCCATTTACGCTTGAAGAAACTCCTGCTGGTGTAGAGACGGTTCCAGAAGGTGAATTATTTGTCATGGGTGATAACCGTCGTTTCAGTAAAGACAGCAGGCATATTGGGACTGTCGCAATGGACAAGATAATCGGTAAAACAAGTATTGTTTACTGGCCAATAAAAGACGCACACATCGTGAAATAGATTTAGGAGGTGACTGCTTTGACAATCCAATGGTTTCCTGGCCATATGGCGAAGGCTCGAAGAGAGGTCACGGAAAAATTAAAACTCGTAGATATTATCTATGAATTAGTGGATGCAAGAATTCCGTATTCGTCTCGTAATCCGATGATTGATGTAATTATTCAGCATAAACCAAGACTAGTCCTTTTAAATAAGGCTGATTTGGCAGATAAAGCAATTACAAAAGAATGGATTGCATATTTTGCGGCAAGAGGAATTAAAGCGATAGCTATTAACTCTCAAGCTGGAGAGGGTATGAAGGATATTGTAAAGGCATCTCATGAAATTTTGAAGGAAAAGTTTGATCGTTTAAGAGCAAAGGGTGTTGTTAACCCAAGAGCCATTCGTGCCATGATTGTAGGGATTCCGAACGCAGGTAAATCTACATTAATTAACCGGCTGGCAAAGAAAAATATCGCAAAGACTGGTAATACACCGGGGGTAACAAAAGCACAACAGTGGATAAAAGTGGGAAAAGAGTTGGAATTATTAGATACTCCAGGGATTCTGTGGCCAAAGTTTGAAGACCAAGAGGTTGGAAAGAAGTTAGCTGTAACGGGAGCAATCAAAGACACTTTATTGAATTTACAGGACCTTGTTGTCTTTTCAATTAAGTTTCTAGAAGAGCGGTATCCAGAAAGACTTAAGGAACGATATAAGCTTGAATACGTCCCTGAAAATGTGGTAGAGATGTTTGACCATATTGGTGAGCTAAGAGGCTGTCTCGGGGCTGGTGGAGTCGTTGATTATGACAAGGTTTCAGAACTGGTCATTAGAGAAATTAGATCTGATAAATTTGGCCCGGTGACTTTTGAAAGACCTAGCGATATAGCGGATAAAATTGAAAATAATTAAACAAATGAACTCTCCATATGGTGAGTTTTTTTGTTTATTTTTGGCATTGTAAATAAGTGCGTGAGAAGGTATTATTACAACGGGTGAGGAAAATGAAAGTACAGACAATAGCAGAAATAGAACAACAGCTTATTGGCATAAAGGATGAAAGTGACCCTATAATTCAGAAACTCCAACAGGATGAGCGCAAAGGGGTTCAACAATTAATACATAAATGGTATAGGAAAAAGGAACAAGAACGACAACTGCAGGAAAAATTTCTTGAAATGAATGTCTACGAAAATAAATGGCGTTTGCAGGGATATAAGTATATTGCTGGTGTGGACGAAGTAGGCAGGGGGCCGCTTGCAGGCCCAGTAGCAGCCGCGGCAGTAATTTTACCAAAGGATTTTTATTTGCCAGGTATTAATGATTCCAAAAAGCTTTCTGAGAAAAAGCGGATTGAATATGATGAAATTATTAGAAGAGATGCAATAGCTGTTAGTGTCGCATTGATTGATGCAGTTGAAGTAGATTCTATTAATATTTACGAGGCTACCAAAAAGGCAATGAAAGCTGCAATTGCCTCATTAGCTTCTAAGCCAGAAGTTTTATTAGTCGATGCTATGAAGCTGGAAACACCTTATATAGTGGAACCTATCATTAAAGGTGATGCAAAGAGCGTATCAATAGCGGCGGCATCCATCGTGGCAAAAGTGGCCAGAGATTCTCTTATGATTGAATTATCAGCAGAATTTCCGGAATATGGTTTTGAGAATAACATGGGCTATGGGACAAAAGAACATATCCAGGCTGTTGAACGATATGGCATTACGCCGTATCATCGAAAAAGCTTTGCACCTATAAAGAACATGGTGCGCAATGAATAACAAGGCAAGCTTGATAGGCTTGTTTTGTTATTTTTAGAAAACAATTAGCTGTAAAAGTTTGGACTATTTACATATGAAAGCGCTTTAATTATGAGATATGATAATTTAAAATATTATGAGGATAATAATTTTTTTACGCATAACTGTGGACAAGGTTTCTGTCATTATATAAAATGAAAACGGAGTCAATTTTTTGAAGAGTTTGATAGGAGGATGGGAAATGAATATCCATGAGTATCAGGGGAAAGAAATCCTCAGAAAATATGGGGTAAGTGTTCCTAACGGAAAAGTGGCATTCAGTGTAGAAGAAGCAGTTGAAGCCGCGAAAGAATTAGGCACACAGGTATGTGTAGTAAAAGCGCAAATTCATGCTGGCGGTCGGGGTAAAGCTGGCGGTGTAAAGGTTGCTAAAAACCTTGATGAAGTGCGTACATATGCAACTGAAATCCTAGGGAAAACGTTGGTTACACACCAAACAGGTCCTGAGGGTAAAGAAGTTAAACGTCTATTAATTGAAGAAGGCTGCGACATTAAAAAGGAATACTACGTTGGTCTTGTCTTAGATCGTGCTACATCTAGAGTTGTTCTTATGGCTTCTGAAGAAGGCGGAACTGAAATCGAAGAGGTGGCGGAAAAAACTCCGGAGAAAATCTTCAAAGAGGAAATTGACCCGGTTGTTGGCTTAATGCCTTATCAAGCTCGTCGTATCGCATTTAATATCAACATTCCAAAAGAGCTTGTCAATCAAGCGGTTAAATTCATGATGGGCTTATACAGTGCTTACATTGAAAAGGATTGCTCAATTGCCGAAATCAATCCATTAGTTGTAACAGGTGATGGAAAAGTAATGGCATTGGATGCAAAGTTAAACTTTGACTCAAATGCTTTATATCGTCAAAAAGATGTACTAGCATACCGTGATCTTGAAGAAGAAGATCCAAAGGAAATCGAAGCTTCAAAGTATGATTTAAGCTATATTTCTTTAGATGGAAATATCGGCTGTATGGTTAATGGCGCAGGTCTTGCGATGGCAACAATGGATATCGTTAAGCACTACGGCGGTGACCCGGCAAACTTCCTTGATGTTGGGGGCGGTGCTACAGCTGAAAAGGTTACTGAAGCATTCAAAATTATCCTTTCTGATCCAAACGTAAAAGGTATTTTTGTTAATATCTTTGGCGGAATCATGAAATGTGATGTCATTGCTGAGGGTGTAGTAGAAGCAGCGAAACAAGTTCAGCTAAGTGTACCTCTTGTTGTTCGTTTAGAGGGAACAAACGTTGATTTAGGTAAGAAAATCCTGGCTGAGTCTGGATTAGCTATTACGCCTGCAGAATCTATGGCTGACGGTGCACAAAAAATCGTTTCATTAGTGAAATAGGATCGAAAGAAAGGGGAATTATCGTGAGCGTTTTTATTAATAAAGATACCAAAGTTATAGTTCAAGGGATTACAGGTTCAACTGCCCTTTTTCATACAAAACAAATGCTAGAATACGGTACACAAATTGTTGCAGGTACCACTCCAGGTAAAGGCGGCATGGAAGTAGAAGGAGTACCTGTATTTAACACAGTAAGTGAAGCTGTTGCTGCTACAGGCGCTACTGCTTCTGTTATCTATGTTCCAGCACCATTTGCAGCAGACGCCATTATTGAAGCTGTCGATGCTGAATTAGATTTAGCCATCTGTATTACTGAGCACATCCCAGTATTAGATATGGTCAAAGTTAAACGTTATATGGAAGGCAAAAAGACTCGTTTAGTAGGTCCTAACTGCCCTGGTGTCATTACAGCTGATGAATGTAAAATTGGCATTATGCCTGGTTACATCCATACAAAAGGCCATGTTGGTGTTGTTTCCCGTTCCGGAACATTAACTTACGAAGCTGTACATCAATTAACTCAAGCTGGAATTGGTCAAACTACAGCTGTTGGAATTGGCGGCGACCCAGTTAACGGTACAAACTTTATCGACGTATTAAAAGCGTTTAATGAAGATCCTGAAACCTATGCGGTTATCATGATTGGTGAAATCGGCGGTACAGCTGAAGAAGAAGCTGCGGAGTGGGTAAAAGCCAATATGACTAAACCTGTTGTCGGCTTCATCGGCGGGCGTACGGCGCCTCCTGGAAAGCGCATGGGCCATGCTGGTGCGATTATTTCAGGCGGTAAAGGAACTGCAGACGAAAAAATCCGCGTAATGAACGAATGCGGAATTAAAGTAGCAGATACACCATCCGTTATGGGTGAAACATTAATCGAAGTACTAAAAGAACAAGGTATATACGACAAGTGTAAAACACACTAAGAATAGTAGAAATAGTCCCTATCCCTAAGGGGCTATTTCTCTTTTCTAATTAGGGCTGTGTTAAGGGGAATTGTTGTTTTTAGAACTTGTTGATTTTTGCGGAAGGCACGAGACTCCTGCAGGAGGACGGGACAGGGGAGACCCCACAGGCGCACCAGCGCCGAGGAGGCTTCCCGAACCGCCTGCGGAAAGCGAAGTGCCTGGAGCACAAATCGACAACCTATTAACACAGCCGAATTTCAATTAGTGGAGGCCAAGAATGGATGAAATAAGAGAAAAACTCATAGCTTTAATGCATAGTCCCGGTATTTCCTGGAATGCAGCATTACATTATTTAAAAAAAGACACATCTCTCCCAATAAAACCACACTACATCCAACAAAACCTATTCCCTTCTACAACACAAACAAACTTTCCTTCAATAACACCATTACAAACAAAATTTATCACTGAACAAATCCGGCAGTACGAAAATAACGGAATTAAGACGATCACCATCCTAGATGAAGATTACCCCGGGCTCTTAAAAGAAATCTATCAGCCGCCCTGGGTGTTATTTGCCAAGGGTGATCTATCTTTGCTGGGAAAACAGCACAAACTGGCAGTAGTGGGTTCGCGAGAATCAACTCAATATGGGAGGAATGCAATCCGAATAATGTTTCCTCCATTAGTGGAAAAAGGATTAGTCATTGTCAGTGGTTTGGCAAATGGGATTGACACTCTTGCTCATGAATATGCAATGAAAAACGGGGGGGCAACCATTGCTGTTATAGCCGGGGGTTTTAATCATATCTATCCGAAGGAAAATGTTGAATTAGCTATAGAAATGATGAAGACACAGCTTGTCGTTTCTGAATATCCCCCAGATACCAAGCCAGTACGGTGGCAATTTCCAGCACGTAACCGAATTATCAGCGGGATGTCAAATGGTACATTTATAATAGAAGCAAAAAGAAAAAGCGGCTCACTAATTACAGCGAGCTATGCACTAAATGAAGGCCGCGAGGTTTTTTCGCTGCCGGGCAGTATCTTTAATCCACATTCGCAGGGGACGAATGACCTAATTCAACAAGGTGCAAAACTAGTAATGCGAAGTGAGGATATTTTGGAAGAACTTCGAATATAACATTTTTTATACCAATGAATATCCATAGATATTGAAGGTATTTTTTGGGTAATTTGAGAATTATCCTAAAAAAGCTTGAAATTTTTTCTAATATGTTATACATTTTCCAACAGATATCCGAAAAAAGAATGTGTAAATAGGAATAATTTGGCGTATGATTATCATTAATTAGTTGTAAACGGTTTCGTTATCATTGACATCAGTAGTCATTTAATGAAGAATAATAAATATTATTACCGAATATGTAATCCATTCTGTCCAGGATTCATTATATAAAAAGTAAAAAAATTGGGATAAGTCATTTTTGTAAAGTATTTTCTCCGGTCCAAGTTCGAAAACTTGGAATTTAGGAAAACTTCTCAAATGTAAGCAGGTCTGAATTGATTGTGACTTCAGGGTGCTTTACACTTCTATATCCCCTTGAGGAGGATTATTAGCATGTCAGAGTTTCTGGTAATAGTAGAATCGCCGGCTAAAGCGAAAACAATCGAGCGATACTTAGGAAAAAAATATAAAGTTAAAGCTTCCATGGGACATGTCCGTGATTTGCCTAGAAGTCAAATGGGTGTCTCTAAAGAAAATAATTTTGAACCTAAATACATTACGATTCGCGGAAAAGGCCCAGTTTTAAAAGAGCTAAAGACAGCAGCCAAAAAAGCAAAAAAAGTTTATCTCGCAGCTGACCCGGATCGTGAAGGGGAAGCTATTGCATGGCACCTTGCACATAGTTTAAATGTAGATATACATTCAGACTGTCGTGTTGTGTTTAATGAAATTACCAAAGAGGCAATTAAAGAATCGTTTAAGCACCCGCGGCCAATCAATATGGATTTAGTTGATGCTCAGCAAGCAAGAAGAGTTTTAGATCGTCTAGTCGGTTATAACATTAGCCCGCTTCTCTGGAAAAAAGTAAAAAAAGGACTAAGTGCCGGACGCGTACAATCTACCGCGGTTCGTTTAATCATAGAACGAGAGAATGAAATAAAAGCATTTATTCCAGAAGAGTATTGGACCATAGAAGGAGAATTGCTTAAGGGGAAAGATCACTTTAGTGCGGCTTATTTCTCTCTAGCTAACAAAGAGAAAACAGAGTTGAAATCTGAACAAGATGTTAATGAGATTTTAAAACAAATGGAAGGCGATAATTTCAAGGTGGTTTCTGTAACCAAAAAAGAGAGAAAAAGAAATCCATCTCCTCCATTTATCACATCTTCCCTCCAGCAGGAGGCAGCTAGGAAACTCAATTTTCGTGCTAAGAAAACAATGATGCTGGCACAGCAATTATACGAGGGAATTGAACTTGGTTCATCAGGAACAGTGGGTCTCATCACCTATATGAGAACAGACTCGACCCGTATATCTGAAGTAGCTCAAAAAGAGGCTGCAGAATATATCCTTAGTGAATATGGCAAGGAGTACTTAAAAGAAGATCAAAGAAAAGAAAAAAAACAAAGCAATGCACAAGACGCACACGAGGCCATACGTCCGACTAGTGTATTACGTGACCCTAACAGTCTGAAGCAATTTTTATCAAGGGATCAATTACGGTTATATAAATTAATTTGGGAGAGGTTTCTAGCTAGTCAAATGGCACAGGCTGTCATGGATACGATGAGCGTTGACTTGCAAAATGGGAATGTCCTATTCCGTGCAACTGGATCAAAAATAAAGTTTCCGGGATTTATGAAGCTGTATGTGGAAGGTTCAGATGATCAAGTTGAGGAACGGGATAAAATGCTGCCAAATCTACAAGAAGGTGATGTTGTTTTCAAAAAGGATATTGAACCAAAACAACATTTTACGCAGCCGCCGCCAAGGTACACAGAGGCTAGATTAGTGAGAACTCTTGAAGAACTAGGTATCGGACGTCCATCTACCTATGCACCAACTTTAGATACAATCCAAAAGCGAGGATATGTTGCACTTGATAATAAAAGATTTGTTCCTACTGAGTTAGGTGAAATTGTCGATGAATTAATCTTAGAATTCTTTCCGGATATTATCAATGTTGATTTTACCGCCAAAATGGAGCAGGATTTAGACAATGTTGAAGACGGAAAAGTCAGCTGGGTTAAAATCATTGACGGGTTTTATCAGGAGTTTGAGAAACATCTTGTTATTGCAGAAAAAGAAATGCAATCAGTTGAAATCAAAGATGAGCCAGCAGGCGAGGATTGTGAATTATGCAATAATCCAATGGTGTTTAAAATGGGCAGATATGGTAAGTTCATGGCGTGCAGCAATTTTCCGGATTGCCGGAATACAAAAGCCATTGTAAAAGAAATCGGAGTTACCTGTCCAAAATGTAAAGAGGGAAATATCATTGAACGTAAAAGTAAGAAGAAAAGAATCTTTTACGGCTGTGACACGTTTCCAGCGTGTGAATTTATTTCATGGGATAAACCTTTACCAAGGGCCTGTCCTAAATGTGAAGGAACACTCGTAGAAAAGAAATTAAAAAAGGGTGTCCAAGTACAATGTACAGAATGTGATTACAAAGAAGAACCACAAAGCTAAGGGTGAGCACAGCTCACTCTTTTCTATTTATTTCATTCCAACTCCAGCGCCAAGGGGCTGCTGCTTTTTTTATAATCATAAAACTTTTTTGTTTTTGATTCGTATAGTACAATGCAAGATGGGCTAAAAAGAGGGAAAAGTAATCATAGTAAAAAGTAAAGCTAAAATGATTGATCATCAGCTTTGAAAAATCAGGAGGTAAATATATGAACGATGTCACAATAAATGTAATCGGGGCAGGTTTGGCTGGAAGTGAGGCTGCGTGGCAGATTGCTAAACGCGGTGTAAAAGTCCGGCTTTATGAGATGAGACCAGTTAAACAAACACCTGCACATCATACGGATAAATTTGCTGAATTGGTATGCAGTAACTCCTTAAGGGCCAATACTTTGACAAATGCTGTCGGTGTATTAAAGGAAGAGATGAGGTTACTTGACTCTGTAATTATTGCTGCTGCGGATGCATGCTCAGTTCCAGCTGGAGGAGCTTTAGCGGTAGACCGGCATGAGTTTGCGGCAAAAGTGACAGATATGGTAAAAAATCATGAAAATGTAACAGTAATCAATGAGGAAGTGACAGAGATACCAGAGGGGATCACAATAATTGCTACAGGTCCACTAACGAGCCCTGAGTTATCTGCGCAATTAAAATCTTTAACAGGTGAGGATTACCTTTATTTTTATGATGCTGCTGCACCTATTCTTGAAAAGGACAGCATTAATATGGATAAGGTTTATCTAAAATCGAGATATGATAAAGGTGAAGCTGCTTATTTAAATTGTCCAATGACGGAGGAAGAGTTCAACACATTTTATGATGCGTTAATTGCAGCTGAAACAGTTCCTTTAAAGGAATTTGAAAAGGAAATCTTTTTCGAAGGCTGTATGCCAATTGAAGTTATGGCACAAAGAGGAAAGAAAACAATGTTATTTGGTCCGCTAAAGCCAGTTGGTTTAGAAGATCCAAAAACAGGGAAAAGACCTTATGCTGTTGTACAATTGCGTCAAGACGATGCTGCAGGCACTCTTTACAATATTGTTGGCTTTCAAACCCATTTAAAATGGGGTCCGCAGAAAGAGGTCATTCAGTTAATTCCAGGTCTTGAGAATGCAGAAATTGTTCGCTACGGGGTTATGCACCGTAATACTTTTATCAATTCACCTAAGGTACTTAAAGCTTCGTATCAATTTAGGGAACGAGAAAATCTGTTTTTCGCAGGTCAGATGACAGGTGTGGAAGGTTATGTTGAATCAGCTGCAAGTGGACTAGCCGCTGGAATCAATGCTGCTAGGTTAGCTATGGGCAATGAACCGCTTGAATTTCCTGTGGAAACAGCAATTGGAAGCATGGCGCGTTATATTACAACGGCGAATGCGAAAAATTTCCAACCCATGAATGCTAATTTTGGGCTATTCCCGGATTTACCTCAGAAGATTAAGGGGAAACAGGAGCGTAATCTGCAGCATGCAAATAGGGCATTAGAAACAATTCAGAACTTTGTGAAGGTTTTGTAAATTTTATTGCAAGGGAGAAAGAAGTGTGTTACGCTTTAGTAGCCTTTGTGATGTGGATATATTAATAATGTGACTAATTTATTAACGTTAGTACATAGCCATTTACAAATGGTGAGAAATTAACGACAATATACAATTGGACAATCCAATATGCTCGGACGTGAATTTTTTCTTGTTCATGGGTGAACAAGTGAGGTTTAATGGAACAATTGAAACGTATATGCCCATACTTAAAAGGGAATAAATGAATAAAGTTTTCATACTATTCTAGTGTAATGCACTTGTCTTCTTATGATAATCTCTTGTTACATAGGTTTACTAATAGAAATGCAAGAGGAGGATTAATGATGAACCAATTTCATGCTACGACGATATTTGCAGTCCATCATAATGGTCAATGTTCAATGTCTGGTGATGGCCAAGTCACATTTGGTAATGCAGTAGTGATGAAGCACACAGCAAAAAAGGTAAGAAAGATATTTAATGGAAGAGTATTGGCAGGATTTGCCGGATCTGTTGCAGATGCATTTACCCTTTTTGAGATGTTTGAAGGGAAACTAGAAGAATATAACGGTAACCTCCAAAGAGCCGCAGTAGAGCTAGCTAAACAGTGGAGAAGTGATAAGGTACTAAGAAAGCTAGAAGCAATGTTAATCGTCATGAATAAAGAAGATTTACTCCTCGTATCGGGAACAGGAGAAGTAATTGAACCTGACGATGGAATTTTAGCAATCGGATCAGGTGGTAATTATGCGTTAGCAGCTGGACGCTCACTAAAGAAATATGCAGGTGACCATCTTTCTGCAAAAGAAATTGCAAAGGCTTCTTTAGAAATAGCTGCTGAAATCTGTGTGTATACAAACCACAACATTATCGTGGAAGAGCTCTAACGGGAGGGAACCTTACAATGGCTAAAACAGACAACCTAACACCGCGCCAAATTGTTGAAAGACTTGATCAATATATTATCGGTCAAAAAGATGCAAAAAAGGCAGTTGCAGTTGCACTTAGAAATCGTTACAGAAGAGGTTTGTTAAACGAAAAACTCCGTGAAGAAATTATTCCTAAAAATATTTTAATGATAGGTCCAACCGGTGTAGGTAAAACAGAAATTGCCCGTAGAATTGCCAAGTTAGTTGGTGCACCATTTGTTAAAGTAGAGGCTACTAAATTTACGGAAGTCGGCTATGTTGGCCGTGATGTTGAATCTATGGTTCGTGACCTCGTTGAAACATCTGTCAGATTAGTGAAAGAAGATAGAATGTTAGCTGTAAAAGAACGTGCTGAGGAAAACGCAAATGCAAGGCTTGTTGATTTACTTGTTCCATCTGCGAAAAAAGCACAAAATTATAAAAATCCGCTTGAGATGTTGTTTGGCGGCGGCAATCAAACTGCTGAGCAAGAAACTCACCAAGAAGATTACTCCGTGACTGAAAAACGAAAAATTGTTAGGGAGAAGCTTGCTCTCGGTCAATTAGAAGACGAAATTGTTACGGTGGAAGTTGAAGAGCAAACGCCTTCCATGTTTGATATGCTTCAAGGATCAGGAATGGAACAAATGGGTATGAACATGCAAGATGCATTGAGCAGCTTTATGCCTAAGAAACGCAAGAAACGGAAATTGACAGTTAGTGAAGCAAGAAAAGTGCTAACGAATGAAGAAGCGGCAAGATTGATTGATATGGACGAGGTTACAACGGAAGCTGTTTACCGTGCAGAACAGACAGGAATTATCTTTATAGATGAAATTGATAAAATTGCAAGTAAAAATGCAGGTGGTTCATCAGCAGATGTTTCTCGTGAAGGGGTCCAGCGAGATATTTTACCAATTGTTGAAGGTTCAACAATCGTAACGAAATATGGATCCATTAAAACCGATTATATTTTATTTATTGCTGCTGGTGCTTTTCATATGTCAAAACCATCAGATTTAATCCCAGAATTACAAGGGCGTTTACCAATCCGTGTTGAGTTAACTAAATTAACAGTGGATGATTTCTTCAGGATTTTGATTGAACCTGATAATGCTCTAATTAAACAATATCAAGCTTTATTAGAAACAGAAGGTATACAAATTGAATTTTCTGACGATGCTATTCGTAGAATTGCTGAGGTTGCTTTCGAAGTGAATCAAAATACGGATAATATTGGGGCTAGAAGACTTCACACAATATTGGAAAAGTTACTAGAAGACTTATCTTTTGAAGCACCAGATATTTTAATGGAGAAAATAGCGATTACTCCACAGTATGTTGATGATAAGCTTGGAGCAATTTCGAAAAATAAAGATTTAAGCCAATTTATATTGTAAATTACAAATTTGAATATTTATAACAATAAAACTTAATAATGGTTGCAGTTAATTAGGAGGAAGAAACAGATGGATTTACTTACAAAAACAAGAAAGATTAATGTATTATTACAAAAAGCAGCAGGAAAACCTGTGAATTTCAAGGAAATGTCAGAGACCCTAAGTGAAGTAATTGAAGCAAATATTTTCGTTGTCAGCCGCCGTGGTAAGCTTTTAGGTTTTGCTATAAATCAGCAAATCGAAAATGACCGTATGAAAAAAATGCTGGAGGATAGACAATTTCCTGAAGAATATATTAATGGTCTATTTAATATTCAAGAGACATCTTCAAATCTTGATGTTGAAAGTCAATACACAGCATTTCCTGTTGAAAATAGAGACCTATTCCGTGAAGGATTAACCACTATTGTGCCAATTATTGGCGGCGGTGAACGTCTGGGAACATTAATCCTTGCAAGATTGGAAGAAAAGTTCCATGATGATGACCTTATTCTTGCTGAGTATGGTGCAACTGTTGTTGGAATGGAAATCTTACGTGAAAAGTCAGAAGAAATTGAAGAAGAAGCTAGAAGTAAGGCTGTTGTTCAAATGGCAATCAGTTCATTATCTTACAGCGAACTTGAAGCGATTGAACATATCTTTGAAGAATTAAATGGTCACGAAGGCCTGCTTGTTGCTTCAAAGATTGCAGACCGTGTAGGTATTACTCGTTCTGTAATTGTTAATGCTCTAAGAAAGCTTGAAAGTGCTGGAGTAATTGAATCACGTTCTCTTGGTATGAAAGGAACGTATATCAAAGTGCTAAACGATAAATTCCTAGTTGAACTTGATAAGTTGAGATCTAACTAATAGAAATTAAATCCCTGGTTTTACCGGGGATTTTTTTCTGAAGTAAAACTTGATTGTTATCTTTTCATATGCTATATTATTTAACGGTGTTATTACACACGCTTGTTGATTTAACAGCCGGTGCTGTAAAAACAGTTGCTGTTCAAATATGAGACAAGCGGAGGAAAACGAAACCATAGGAGGAAAAAAACATGTCAGTAATTTCAATGAAACAATTGCTTGAAGCTGGTGTACACTTCGGACACCAAACTCGCCGTTGGAACCCAAAAATGAAGAAATATATCTTCACAGAGCGTAACGGTATCTATATCATCGACCTACAAAAAACAGTTAAGAAAGTTGAAGAAGCTTATAACTGGGTAAAAGATCTTGCTGCTAACGGCGGAACGATTCTTTTTGTTGGTACTAAGAAACAAGCTCAAGATTCTGTTAAAGAAGAAGCAGCTCGTTCAGGTATGTACTTTGTTAACCAACGTTGGTTGGGTGGAACTTTAACTAACTTTGAAACTATCCAAAAGCGTATTGGCCGCTTAAAAGATATCGAAAGAATGTCAGAAGACGGTACTTTCGAAGTATTACCTAAAAAAGAAGTTGTTCAATTAAAGAAAGAACAAGAACGTCTTGAAAAATTTCTAGGCGGAATTAAAGATATGAAGCAGCTTCCAGATGCACTTTTCATCATCGACCCTCGTAAAGAGCGTATCGCAGTTGCTGAAGCTAAAAAGTTGAACATTCCTATCGTAGGAATTGTTGATACTAACTGTGATCCAGACGAAATCGATGTAGTTATTCCTGCGAATGACGATGCGATTCGTGCGGTTAAGCTTTTAACTGGTAAAATGGCTGATGCTATCCTTGAAGCAAAACAAGGTGAAGAAGTAGCTGTAGAAGCTTAATTCAAATAGTTTGAACTAATAAAAGGTGATAAGAGGGAGACCCTTTATCACCTTTTTTTAAAGGTTTACCTTAGCGCTCAGGTGGCTAAGCTAATAGTATGTACATAAGCGATTAAAGGAGGAAATATATTATGGCAGTTACTGCTCAAATGGTAAAAGAACTACGTGAAAAAACAGGCGCAGGCATGATGGATTGTAAAAAGGCGTTAACAGAAACAAATGGTGATATGGAACAAGCAATCGACTACTTACGAGAAAAGGGAATTGCTAAAGCTGCGAAAAAAGGTGACCGTGTTGCTGCAGAAGGTTTAACATATGTTGTTGCTGAAGGTAATAACGCAGTTATCCTAGAAGTAAACTCTGAAACAGACTTCGTTGCTAAGAACGAAGCGTTCCAAAACCTTGTAAAAGAATTAGCTGCACACTTGCTTGCTAACAAGCCAGCAACAGTTGAAGAAGCTTCTGCGCAAACTATTAATGGAGTGACTGTAGCAGACTACATCAATGCTGCAATTGCAAAAATTGGTGAAAAGCTTTCTCTTCGTCGTTTTGCTTTATTATCAAAAACTGATAATGATGCTTTTGGTGCATACCTTCACATGGGTGGACGTATCTCAGTACTAACTGTTTTAGAAGGTACTACTGATGCAGATGCAGCGAAAGATGTTTCTATGCAAATTGCAGCAATCAGACCTTTATATGTTTCTCGTGACCAAGTGTCTCAAGAAGAAGTTGAACGTGAGCGCCAAGTATTAACTCAACAGGCACTTAACGAAGGTAAGCCTGAAAATATCGTTGCTAAAATGGTTGAAGGTCGTCTTGGGAAGTATTTTGAAGATGTATGCTTACTTGACCAAACTTTTGTTAAAAACCCTGACCAAAAAGTTCGTCAGTTTGTTGAATCAAAAGGTGCTACTGTTCGTGAATTCGTACGTTACGAAGTAGGCGAAGGTATCGAAAAGCGTGAAGACAACTTCGCTGAAGAAGTTATGAACCAAGTAAATAAAAAGTAATTTTTTAAAGCATGGTACGCAAAATATGTTTTGAATAGGGAACACGTTGTGTTCCCTATTTTTAAAGTTTTTTTAAATAATTCATATACATAATAAGGAGGTTCATATGAGCGGTCCTAAGTACAAACGTGTCGTTCTAAAACTAAGCGGGGAAGCACTTGCTGGAGAATCAAGCTTCGGTATTAAACCATCCGTTATTAAATCAATCGCCGGACAAGTAAAGGAAATTGCAGAACTAGGTGTAGAGGTGGCAGTTGTTGTTGGCGGGGGTAATATATGGCGTGGTAAAATAGGCAGTGAAATGGGTATGGACAGAGCTACTGCTGATTATATGGGTATGCTTGCCACAGTTATGAATTCATTAGCACTACAGGACAGTTTAGAACACCTAGGTATTGAATCACGAGTTCAAACTTCCATTGAAATGCGCCAGGTGGCAGAACCATATATTAGACGTCGAGCAATGAGACATTTAGAGAAAAAGAGAGTGGTTATTTTTGCTGCAGGCACTGGAAATCCATATTTCTCTACTGACACAACGGCTGCTCTGCGTGCTGCTGAAATCGACGCTGAAGTGATTTTAATGGCAAAAAATAATGTTGATGGTGTCTATTCGGCAGATCCGCGTTTAGATCCTAATGCAACAAAATATGAAGACCTCTCATTCCTTGATGTCATTAAAGAAGGATTAGCTGTGATGGATTCTACTGCATCCTCATTATGTATGGATAACGATATTCCACTAATTGTATTCTCTATTATGGAACAAGGAAATATAAAACGTGCCGTTATGGGCGAAAAAATTGGAACAATTGTTAGGGGGAAAAATTAAATGCCAAAACAAGTGGTTTCAGCAACGAAAGATAGAATGCTTAAAGCGATTCAATCATATTCACGTGAACTTGCTAGTATTCGTGCAGGAAGAGCAAGTGCTTCTTTATTAGATAGAATTACGATTGATTATTATGGAGCACCAACTCCAGTGAATCAAATGGCGGGAATTTCTACACCAGAAGCTCGTCTGCTTGTTATCCAGCCTTATGACAAATCAATTCTAGGTGATATTGAAAAGGCAATTCTTAAATCTGACTTGGGGTTAAATCCTTCAAATGATGGTCAGGTCATCAGACTTGCTATCCCTCAATTGACAGAAGAACGCCGAAAAGAGCTAGTGAAATTAGTAAAGAAGGAATCTGAAGACGCTAAAGTTGCTATCCGTAATATCCGTCGTGACGGTAACGATGATTTGAAAAAGCTAGAGAAAAACGGTGAAATAACAGAAGACGCACTTCGCGGTTATTCAGATGATATTCAAAAACTAACAGACGAACATATTAACAAGATTGATCAAATAACAAAAGATAAAGAAAAAGAAATCTTGGAAGTTTAATTATTTTGGAGAACCCTCTTTTTAGGGGGTTTTTTCACTATATTTATCCTATAGATATTTTTTTACGGCTATATAAAAGGTCATTCTTATTTCTTGTACAAGTACATAACTTATTTAGTAGAAGATATATTGTTACTTTTTTGGTATGATAAAAGCATGCGAAAAATCAGCATTCTTCATATATATCAACACACGCTCTGTGGGCATGATCTATAATCGGAGGAAATGATAATCTTAGTTTGGAGGAGCAATGTTATGTTTAATAAAATAAGGCTTTGGAAGAATCAAAATAATAACTCTTCCACTCTCCGAGAAAATATAGAAAAGGTAAAAAAATTGCCGGTACCAGAACATGTTGCGATTATTATGGATGGCAATGGACGCTGGGCTAAGAAAAGAGCTCTACCACGTATTGCTGGACATCATGAAGGTATGAAAGTCGTGCGTAAAATAACGAAGTTAGCCAATACCCTTGGTATAAAAACGTTAACATTATATGCTTTTTCGACTGAAAATTGGAAGCGGCCAAAAAATGAAGTGGACTACTTAATGAAACTTCCAGAAGAGTTCTTAGGAACCTTTCTACCTGAATTAATTGAAGAAAATGTTCAAGTTAGTATGATGGGCTATAGAGACCAATTGCCGGTACATACTTTAAATGCAATTGAAAAAGCTATCGAGGATACAAAGAACAATGATGGGCTGGTATTAAACTTTGCACTTAACTATGGTAGCAGGTCTGAAATTATTGATGCAGCCAAAAAAGTCTTAAATGATTATAAAAGTGGAATACTGAAAGAGAGCGAGTTAAACGAAGAGATTTTCTCCTCGTATCTGATGACTTCCAATCTCGATGACCCTGATTTATTGATCCGCACTAGCGGCGAAATTCGGCTTAGTAACTTTATGCTATGGCAATTAGCATACACCGAGTTTTGGTTTACGGAAGTATTGTGGCCGGATTTTAGAGAAAAACATTTAATTGAAGCTATTGAAGCATATCAGAATCGTCAGCGGAGATTTGGCGGTATTTAAGGATACAATCTCTCTCAAGTACTATAAAGGTGTTGAAATCTTAGATGAAGCAAAGAATCATTACAGGAGTAGTAGCAGCTGCTTTATTTTTACCAATAGTTTTTTACGGTGGACTACCATTTGTCCTTTTAACGTATTTCCTTGCAACTGTAGGGTTGTATGAATTATTAAAAATGAAAAAACTTAGTATTTTTTCTGTTCATGGGCTGCTTGCAGTTTTATTTCTCTGGGTTATTCTTTTTCCAGAGCAGTATAGTGAAATAGTAAATACTTTTTATTATACAAAAACAGAACTTGGTATTGTTTTAATCCTTTTGTTATTGGCATATACAGTCATCACAAAAAATCGGTTTACCTTTGAAGACGCAGGTTTTTCAATCCTGTCAGCAATTTATGTGGGGATTGGCTTTTATTTCTTTATTGAAACCCGTGATGCGGGGATAGTCTATATCTTTTATTCATTATTTATGATATGGGCGACAGATTCCGGTGCTTATTTTATTGGAAAAGCTATAGGGAAAACAAAACTTTGGCCTGAAATAAGTCCAAATAAGACTGTTGAGGGGTCAATAGGCGGCGTGGTTTCTGCATTAGTTGTCGCTTTGTTGTTTGCTATTTTTTCAGAATTCAATGCAACGACGCTTTCGCTCATGGGAATAACGGTCGTGCTGTCCATTTTTGGACAAATTGGCGACTTGGTCCAATCAGCCTTCAAACGCCATTTTAATGTAAAGGATTCAGGAAATATATTACCAGGGCACGGTGGAATTCTTGACCGTTTCGATAGTTTATTATTCATACTGCCATTATTAAACCTTTTCCACCTATGGTAGGAGTAGATTTTAGGAGTTGAATTTTTGTTGAAGAACATTAGTATTTTGGGGGCTACGGGTTCTATAGGCACCCAAACTTTAGATATACTGCGTGAACATCCATCAAAATTTAAGTTAGTTGCAATTTCTATAGGAAAAAATTTAGAATTGGCAAGAAAGATGATTCATGAATTTCAACCAGAGCTTGTTTCTGTACAAGAGCACGATGACTATATTACATTAAATTCAGAATTTCCAAATACCAAATTTACTTTTGGTGAAGAAGGTCTCATTGAAGTGGCTGTCTATCCAGCAGCTGATATCCTTGTAAATGCAGTGATTGGCAGCGTTGGTTTAAATCCAACTCTTCAAGCAATTGAAAGTGGAAAAACGATTGCAATTGCCAATAAAGAGACTTTAGTAACTGCCGGTCATCTAGTGATGGAGTCTGCTAAAAGAAATAATGTTGCTTTACTGCCTGTGGACAGTGAACATTCAGCTATTTTTCAATGCTTACAGGGAGAACAAGAAAAGACTATCGAAAGACTAATCTTAACAGCCTCTGGCGGCAGCTTTCGCGATCGCACGCGTAAAGAACTAGAAGGAGTTACTGTTAAAGAGGCATTGAATCATCCCAATTGGTCAATGGGTGCAAAAATAACAATCGATTCAGCAACCATGATGAATAAGGGATTAGAAGTAATTGAGGCTCATTGGCTTTATAACATTCCATATGAAAAAATTGATGTTCTGCTTCATAAAGAAAGTATTATTCATTCTATGGTGGAATTTCATGACAGCAGTATAATGGCACAGTTAGGGACACCTGATATGAGGGTACCTATTCAATATGCGCTATCTTACCCAGACCGGTTACCGCTCGCTTCCTCGCAAAGATTAGATTTAGCACTAATTGGTAAATTGCATTTTCAAGAAATGGATTCAACCCGATTCCGCTGTATGCAGTTTGCATACGAGGCAGGTAAAAAAGGTGGAACACTGCCAACCGTTTTGAATGCCGCAAATGAAGTGGCAGTAGCTGCTTTCTTAAATGAAAAGATTACTTTCTTACAAATTGAAGATTTAATTGAAAAGGCATTAAGTAAGCATGATGTGATACAAAATCCTGACTTATCTATTATTCAAGAAGTGGACAAAGAAGCTAGACAATATGTACAAACACTTCTATAAAAAAGGTGGTTTTTAGTTTGACTACAGTTATTGCCTTTATTGTTATCTTTGGTGCACTCGTCTTCTTCCATGAATTAGGCCATTTGATTTTTGCTAAACGGGCAGGAATTTTGTGCCGTGAATTTGCAATTGGATTTGGTCCAAAGGTTTTCACTCATAAAAAAGGAGAAACTACTTATACGATTAGGTTACTGCCAATAGGCGGTTTTGTTCGCATGGCTGGTGAAGACCCAGAGGGTGTTGAATTAAAACCTGGGTATAGGATTGGACTATTGTTTGACAAAGATAATAACGTAAATAAAATAATTTTGAACAATAAAGAAAAATATCCTGATTGTCGGATTATAGAAGTGGAATATGCCGATATTGAACACAAAATGTTTATTAAAGGCTATCCGGAAGACAACGAAGATAGCATTCAAACATTTGCTATCAGTCCAACAGCTGTTACGGTCGAAAATGGAATAG
This sequence comes from Neobacillus niacini, assembly GCF_019749295.1. Lineage (GTDB taxonomy): Bacteria > Bacillota > Bacilli > Bacillales > Cytobacillaceae > Neobacillus > Neobacillus niacini_D. The sequence continues at coordinate 304,862 of NZ_JACWFG010000001.1, read as the reverse complement.
AAACACAACTAGCTCCTTATGACCGTCAATTTGCTTCAAAAACCCTGCCTCAAAGAACAATGGCAATCTTTGCAGGACCGATGATGAATTTTGTCCTTGCATTCTTTTTGTTTATTATTATTGCTTTCTTACAGGGGGTTCCAACGAACGAACCTAAATTAGGTGTTATTACTCCTGATGGGGCTGCGAATGCTGCAGGATTGGCAGAAGGGGATATTGTCCAGAGTATTAATGGCGCTGAAATCTCCAGCTGGTCTGATGTCGTAGAAATTATCAGGGAAAATCCGAATGAGGAACTTGATTTTTCTATTAGCCGTGATGGGAAGGATCAGGAAATCACCGTAACCCCAAAAGAGCAAACTGTGGAAGGTGAAAAAATTGGTCTGATTGGTGTTTACAGCCCTATTGAGAAATCTCCTATGAAGGCCATTACTGCTGGTTTCACTGAAACCTATTTTTGGACAAAGCAGATTTTTGTGATGCTGGGACAGTTAGTTACTGGCCAGTTCTCCATAGACATGCTCTCAGGTCCGGTCGGGATATATGCTTCAACTGATACCGTTGTCCAATCAGGAATTTATTATGTCATGAAATGGGCAGCGATTCTAAGTATTAACTTAGGAATTATGAACCTCTTGCCTATTCCAGCACTTGATGGCGGAAGGTTAATGTTTTTTGCAGTAGAAGCAGTAAGAGGAAAGCCAATTGACCGTCATAAGGAAGGCATGGTCCACTTTATTGGATTTGCACTACTTATGCTCCTCATGCTGGTTGTAACCTGGAATGATATACAGAGATTTTTCTTATAGTTGGTTTACCGGTTTAATTAAAAAGGTTCCTTGTGAACCTTTTTTTATTTACTTTTTTGGTTTTATTTTTCTGTCGAAATTAGCCGAATGATTAGGTATCATATGATATAATTACATTTTGATAAAAGAATAATTAGAGAGACTTTATATAGATGGGAGAGGGAATGATGAGCGAACATGCCTCTGGCAAAAAAGAGCGATTCTTACTCTTGCTCCAGCAACTAGAATTAAAAGAAGACGCTGTTGTAGCACAATTTCAAAATGCTCAAATTGAAAGATTTATTGTCGAAAAAAAATCACGTAAATGGCATTTTCAATTTTTACTCGAAAATATTCTTCCTTTTAGTCTTTATCTTCGATTTACTACTCAGCTTGAAAGAAAGTTCTCAAGTATTGCCAAGATTTCATATGACATAAGAGTAGAAAATCCTAGCATTAAACCAGAATTACTTTTAGAGTATTGGAATTATAGTATTCAGCAAATCGATGGGATCTCGCCGCCGATGTTAAAATTATTGAATGAACAGGTGCCGGCAGTCAGCGGGAATAAGCTGACGATCTCAGTCCGTAATGAAACTGAAGGAATGGCCCTAAAAAGAAAATATGGAACAATGATTGCTAGTCTCTATCATTCCTATGGATTTCCGACTTTGACTGTAGAAACGGACATTCAGAGTGGTGAAAAAAATGACGAGTATCAAAAGTTTCTATTGGCGAAACAAAAAGAAGATCAGGAACGCGGACTTATGGCATTAGCTGACCTGCAAAAGAAAGAGGCTGAGAAAGATGCAGGAGGAACTCCAGAAGGACCGCTATCCATTGGTCTCACCATTAAAGATGACCAAGATCTAAGAAATATGATTGATATTGTTGACGAAGAAAGACGAGTCACTGTAGAAGGCTTTATTTTTGATGCCGAGACAAGGGAACTGCGAAGTGGCCGTACTCTATTAACTTTTAAGATTACCGATTACACAAGCTCGCTTATGGTTAAAATGTTCTCTCGTGACAAGGAAGATGCAGCACTTTACCAGCTGGTAAAAAAGGGAATGTGGGTAAGAGTTAGAGGAAGCATTCAAAATGATACCTTTGTCCGTGATTTAGTCATGATTGGAAATGATATAAACGAAATTAAACCTGAAGGTCGTAAAGATACAGCACCGGAAGATCAAAAACGTGTAGAACTACATCTTCATACACCGATGAGCTCAATGGATGCAGTCACTCCAGTTGGTACACTGATTTCTCAAGCGAAGAAATGGGGGCATAAGGCGATTGCTGTTACGGACCATGCTGTTGCTCAATCATTTCCTGAGGCGTATGGCGCTGGAAAGAAAAATGATATAAAAATCCTATATGGTGTAGAAGTAAATCTTGTCGATGATGGTGTTCCGATTACGTATAATGATGCCCATCGATTAATCGAAGAAGATACATTTGTGGTATTTGACGTTGAAACCACAGGCTTATCTGCCGTGTACGATACGATTATTGAGTTAGCCGCAGTTAAAATTAAGGATGGCGAAATTATCGACCGCTTTGAATCTTTTGCCAACCCGCACCATCGATTATCGGCAACAACGATCAATTTAACAGGAATTACTGATGATATGGTGCAGAATGCTCCTGAAGTCGGTGAAGTAATCCAAAGGTTTCATGATTGGACAGGTGATGCCGTATTAGTTGCACACAATGCATCTTTCGATATGGGTTTTTTAAATGTTGGATATAAAAACATTGGCATTGAAAAGGCTAAAAATCCAGTTATCGATACCCTGGAACTTGGTAGATTTCTATATCCGGAAATGAAAAATCACCGCTTAAATACATTAGCAAAGAAATTCGATATTGAATTAACCCAGCACCATCGAGCTATTTATGACGCTGAGGCTACTGGGTATTTATTATTGAAAATGCTTAAGGATGCATCGGAAAAAGGAATACATTACCATGACCAATTTAACGATAACATGGGGAAGGGAAATGCGTATCAACGGGCACGTCCTTATCATTGTACGCTTCTTGCCCAAACGGAAGCTGGCTTAAAGAATTTATTTAAACTCGTATCGATTTCGCATATTGAATATTTTTATAGAGTTCCGAGGCTGCCACGCTCCGTTCTCCAAAAATACAGAGAAGGAATCCTTGTTGGTTCCGGCTGTAATAAAGGAGAAGTATTTGAGGGGATGATGCAAAAGTCTCCTGATGAAGTAGAAGCTTTTGCACAATTTTATGATTATCTTGAGGTTATGCCGAAGGAAGTAAATGCTCCATTACTTGAAATGGAACTCGTTCGTGATGAAAAGGCACTTGAAGATATCATTGGCAATATTGTAAAGCTTGGCGATAAATTAGGGATTCCTGTCGTTGCAACGGGTAATGTACATTATTTGAATGAAAACGATAAGATTTATCGAAAAATATTAGTGAACTCACAAGGCGGAGCAAATCCGCTAAATCGTCACAAGCTTCCAGATGTCCACTTTAGGACAACAAACGAAATGCTTGCTGCCTTTTCTTTTCTTGGAGGAGAGAAAGCAAAAGAAATTGTTATAACGAATACAAACAAAATAGCTGAAATGATTGACGTCATTAAGCCGATTAAAGACGACTTATATACGCCGAGAATTGAAGGCGCTGATGTAGAAATGCGAGAAATGAGTTACTCCATGGCAAAGAAGATTTACGGAGAACCTCTTCCAGAAATCGTGGAAGCACGTCTTGAAAAAGAATTGAAGAGTATTATTGGACATGGTTTTGCGGTAATTTACTTGATTTCGCATAAGCTTGTAAAAAAATCATTAGATGACGGGTACCTTGTTGGTTCACGTGGTTCAGTAGGATCTTCCTTGGTTGCTACAATGACAGAAATTACCGAGGTAAATCCGTTACCTCCGCATTACGTTTGTCCTTCCTGCAAGCACTCAGAATTTTTCAATGATGGTTCTGTAGGATCAGGGTTTGATTTACCCGATAAGGATTGCCCTCAATGCGGCAGTAAATATATTAAAGACGGACATGACATTCCATTTGAAACCTTCCTTGGTTTTAAAGGGGACAAGGTTCCCGATATCGATTTAAACTTCTCTGGAGAATATCAGCCTCGTGCCCATAACTATACGAAGGTACTTTTCGGAGAAGACAATGTATTTAGAGCAGGTACAATTGGAACGGTTGCTGATAAAACAGCTTTCGGATATGTAAAGGCGTATCAGCAGGATAATAATTTACAATTACGCGGGGCAGAAGTTGAGAGATTAGCATCCGGCTGTACGGGTGTAAAAAGAACAACAGGTCAGCATCCAGGCGGTATCATTGTTATTCCTGATTACATGGATGTATATGACTTTACACCGATTCAATTTCCGGCAGATGATCGAAACTCAGAATGGAAAACGACTCATTTTGATTTCCATTCCATCCACGATAATGTCTTAAAGCTAGATATACTAGGGCACGATGATCCAACTGTTATCAGAATGCTGCAAGACTTAAGTGGAATGGATCCTAAAACCATTCCGACGGATGATCCAGAAGTAATGAAAATCTTTAGCGGTACAGAATCATTAGGTGTTACCGAACAGCAGATTATGTGTAAAACAGGTACGCTTGGAATACCTGAATTTGGAACACGCTTTGTTCGACAGATGCTTGAAGATACAAAACCAACAACTTTTTCTGAATTAGTGCAAATCTCCGGTCTGTCACATGGAACAGATGTATGGCTGGGAAATGCACAAGAATTAATTCATAACAACATCTGTAATCTGAGTGAAGTAATTGGTTGTCGTGATGATATCATGGTCTACCTTATTTATCAGGGACTAGAACCATCATTTGCTTTTAAGATTATGGAGTCGGTTCGTAAAGGGAAGGGCCTGACAGATGAAATGGAAGCGGAAATGAGGAAGAAGGAAGTTCCTGAATGGTATATCGATTCTTGTAAAAAGATTAAGTATATGTTCCCGAAGGCCCATGCTGCCGCCTATGTATTGATGGCAGTCAGGATTGCCTACTTTAAGGTGCATCTTCCTTTGCTGTATTACGCTGCCTATTTTACAGTCCGTGCAGAGGACTTTGATATCGAAGCAATGTCAAGAGGCTCAGAATCTATTCGGGCGAAAATTGAAGAAATTAATGCTAAGGGTCTTGAAGCGTCAAATAAGGAAAAAAACTTGCTGACTGTTCTTGAACTGGCTTTGGAAATGACCGAAAGAGGCTTCTCCTTCCAGAATTACGATTTATATAAATCGGATGCATCAGAATTTATTATTGAAGGGAACTCATTAATCCCTCCATTTAATTCGATTCCAGGACTTGGAACAAATGCAGCTTATAATATTGTTAAAGCAAGAAAAGATGGAGAATTTTTATCTAAAGAAGACTTACAGCAACGTGGTAAAGTATCAAAAACTATTCTAGAATATTTAGATAAACAAGGTTGTCTAGGTTCTTTGCCAGAACAAAACCAGTTATCCCTATTCTAAAGAGTAAAACCCTTGACTTTATGCCTTTCGGTTTGCATATAAAATTTGGTTATGGTATAGTTTTATTGGAAATACTAAGAAATACTCTCGTGTTCAAGAGTGGGGAAACCCGCTCTTTCGTTTTTTTATTCAGAGTAATTAATAAAACTTTCCGTGAATTACCAATAATATGGGTGAGAATGTCGGTAAAGGAGGTTAAACATGAGCAAAGTAACGGAAGTAGTAGAAGAGCTAGCGCAGCCAATTATCCAAGAGCTTGAATTAGAATTGGTGGAAATCGAGTTTGTAAAAGAAGGGAAAAACTGGTTTCTGCGCGTATATATTGATAAAGAAAACGGTGTTGATATAGAGGACTGTGGCATTGTCAGTGAACGGCTTAGTGAAAAACTCGATGAGCTTGACCCGATAACCCAAAATTATTTTCTTGAGGTATCTTCTCCAGGTGCAGAACGACCGCTTAAAAAAGCAAAAGATTTTGAAAAGGCAATTGGTAAAAATGTATTCATTAAAACATACGAACCAATTGACGGCGAAAAAGGCTTTGAAGGGAAATTACTTGATTATGACGGAAAGACCGTAAAGGTGGAGATGAAAATCAAAACCCGGAAAAAAGTGATTGAGATTCCTTTCGAAAAAGTGGCTAGCGCAAGACTAGCAGTTATTTTTTCATAATGAAAGATAAATATATTATGGATAGGGGGATATAATTCAATGAGCAGCGAATTATTAGATGCTCTTACGATACTAGAAAGAGAAAAGGGCATTTCTAGAGATGTTTTAATTGACGCGATTGAGGCTGCACTTGTATCGGCATATCGACGTAATTTCAACCAAGCCCAAAATGTTCGGATTGATTTAAATCTGCAATCTGGCTCAATGAGAGTATTTGCAAGGAAAGAAGTAGTGGATGAGGTTTTTGATCCACGTCTTGAAATATCTTTAGCAGATGCGAGAAACATCAACCCTAACTACGTTGTTGAAGATGTAGTTGAAATGGAAGTAACCCCTAAGGACTTTGGCAGAATTGCTGCTCAAACAGCGAAACAAGTTGTTACTCAAAGAGTTAGGGAAGCGGAAAGAGGTATCATTTATTCCGAGTTTATTGATCGTGAAGAAGATATCATGACAGGAATTGTTCAAAGACTAGACTCTAAATTTATTTATGTGAGCCTTGGAAAAATTGAAGCACTGCTCCCTGTAAATGAACAAATGCCAAATGAGCGCTATAAGCCTCATGACCGTATTAAGGTGTTTATTACAAAAGTTGAAAAGACAACGAAGGGTCCTCAGATTTTCGTTTCACGTACACATCCTGGACTGCTTAAGCGACTTTTCGAAATTGAAGTTCCAGAAATATATGATGGTACAGTAGAAATTAAATCTGTTGCTCGTGAGGCGGGTGACCGTTCAAAAATTTCTGTTCATTCGGATAACAATGAAGTTGACCCAGTTGGATCTTGTGTAGGTCCAAAAGGTACGAGGGTTCAAGCTGTTGTGAATGAATTAAAAGGCGAGAAAATTGATATTGTCAAATGGTCTGATAATCCTGTCATCTTTGTCGCAAATTCTTTAAGCCCATCTAAAGTTCTAGATGTTATGGTGAATGAAGCTGAAAAAGCGACAACTGTCGTTGTTCCAGATTACCAGCTTTCACTAGCGATTGGAAAACGCGGACAAAATGCCCGGCTTGCAGCAAAGTTAACAGGTTGGAAAATAGATATCAAATCTGAAACAGAAGCACGTGAACTAGGAATCTATCCACGTGAAGAAATGATTCGACTTTTTGATGATCAACTAGATGTTGACTTTAATGAAGATGAAGAAAAGGAATAAAAATGAGGTGAATGGATTGTGAACAATCGTAAAAAAGTTCCTATGCGTAAGTGTGTCGCAACCGGTGAAATGAAGCCGAAAAAAGAACTCGTTCGCATCGTTCGCTCAAAAGAAGGGGAAGTTTCTATCGACTTAACTGGGAAAAAGTCTGGTAGAGGTGCATACCTTTCTAAGGACAAAGAAGCAGTCCTACTAGCCAAGAAGAAAAACACCTTATCTAATCATTTACAGGTTGCTATAGATGAAGCACTATATGAAGAACTATTGGAATTGATAGAAAAGGAAAACAGGCAGTCTATATGAATACAAATCAATGGATGTCGTTGCTTGGCTTAGCCAATCGAGCACGGAAAATCATTTCGGGTGAGGAGCTTTCCGTTAAGGAAATACGCAGCGGAAAAGCAAAGCTCATTTTATTATCGGCAGATGCATCTGCAAATACGACAAAAAAAATTACAGATAAATGTAAGTCATACGAAGTTCCCTATAAATTAGTGGAAGATCGCCACCTTCTAGGCCAAGCGATTGGCAAAGAAGCCCGCGTTGTTGTAGCTGTACTGGATGATGGATTTGCAAAAAAACTGATGACGTTGCTCGATTAATTCTAGCGGGGGTGAAAATATGAGTAAAATTCGTGTCTATGAGTATGCGAAGAAACACAATATTTCAAGTAAAGATGTAATCAATAAACTGAAAGAAATGAACATAGAAGTTTCAAATCATATGGCAACAATTGAGGATGAAGCAGTAGTAAAGCTAGACGCTGCCTATAACAAAAAACAAAGTAATCCACAGCAAAAGCAAGCGAGACCGCAACAACAAAATCGCCAGGATCAAAAACCACAGCAGGGAGTTAAACCACAAGTGCAAAGTAAAACAAGTCCAAAAGCTTTTGAGGATGATGACGCAAAAACCACTACTCCTAGCAAGGTGAAAGTGGCTTCTCCGCCAAAAACGGCCGACACTAAAAAGCAAAACCAACAATTCCAATCTAAAGAAAATAAAGTTTTTAGCTCTGGAAAAGGGAATAAAAAACCTTTTAATAATAATAATCAAAATCGCAATAATAATAACAACCGGAAGAAGAATCATACACCTGTTCAACAGGCACAGCCACAAGTAAGAAAAGTGAAAGAACTTCCGGCTAAAATTACTTTTAGTGAATCTTTAACTGTTGGTGAGCTTGCAAAGAAGATATACCGTGAGCCTTCAGAAATTATTAAGAAGCTATTTTTACTCGGCGTAATGGCAACAATCAATCAGGTATTAGATAAGGATGCTATTGAATTGATTGCAAGTGAATATGGTGTTGAGGTTGAAGAGGAAATTAAAATAGATACTACAGATCTTGAGGTTTATTTCACAGAAGATGAATCAGAAGACCTCGTTGAAAGACCATCTGTGGTTACCATTATGGGTCACGTTGACCACGGGAAAACAACATTACTTGACTCCATTCGTCACACAAAGGTAACCGAAGGTGAAGCAGGAGGAATTACCCAGCATATTGGTGCATACCAAGTTGTTGAAAATGGTAAAAAGATAACGTTCCTAGATACACCGGGACATGCTGCCTTTACAACGATGCGAGCACGTGGAGCGAAAATTACGGATATTACCATCCTCGTAGTTGCTGCTGATGATGGTGTAATGCCGCAAACTGTTGAAGCGATAAACCATGCAAAAGCTGCGGAAGTACCAATTATCGTTGCTGTTAATAAGATGGATAAAGAGGCTGCCAACGCCGATCGAGTTATGCAGGAACTTACTGAGCATGGATTAGTTTCTGAAGCTTGGGGCGGAGATACAATCTTTGTTCCGCTTTCCGCGAAAACTGGAGAAGGAATCGACAATCTATTGGAAATGATCCTTCTTGTCAGTGAAGTCGAAGAATGGAAAGCAAACCCTAATCGTAAAGCAGTTGGAACAGTAATTGAAGCACAATTAGATAAAGGCCGTGGATCAGTGGCTACCCTGCTCGTTCAGAATGGTACATTGAAAATAGGTGACCCTATTGTTGTAGGAAACACTTATGGCCGTGTACGTGCTATGGTAAATGACCTAGGACGCCGTGTGAAAGAAGCTGGACCATCTACACCTGTTGAAATTACAGGTTTAAGTGATGTGCCGCAAGCTGGTGACCGTTTCGTTGTATTTGACGATGAGAAAACAGCTCGTTCAGTTGGTGAAGCACGTGCGCAGCAAGCACTCGCAGCTCAGCGTGGTGAAAAATCTATCGTCAGCCTAGATAATTTATTTGAACAGTTAAAGCAAGGTGAGATGAAGGATTTAAATATCATCCTAAAAGCTGACGTTCAAGGTTCAGCTGAAGCCGTGGCTGCTTCATTGCAAAAAATTGATGTTGAAGGAGTTAATATCAGAATCATTCATAGTGGTGCAGGTGCCATTAATGAGTCAGATATTACCCTTGCCTCTGCTTCTAATGCAATTGTGATTGGCTTTAACGTTCGTCCTGATGTCAATGCGAAGCGTGCAGCTGAACAAGAAAAGGTAGATGTTCGCCTGCACAGCATTATTTATAAAGTAATTGAAGAAATTGAATCAGCAATGAAAGGTATGCTTGACCCTGAATTTAAAGAAAAAGTCATTGGTCAGGCAGAAATTCGCCAAACCTTTAAAGTGTCTAAGGTTGGAACAATTGCTGGTTCGTATGTAACAGATGGGAAAATTACCCGCGATAGCGGAATTCGTTTAATTCGTAATGGTGTTGTCATATTTGAAGGAAATATCGATGCATTAAAACGATTTAAAGATGACGCCAAAGAGGTTTCACAAGGTTATGAATGTGGTATTACCATTAAAAACTTCAATGATGTTAAAGAAGGAGATATTATTGAAGCTTACGTAATGGAAGAAATTGAGCGTAAATGATTGTAGGTTTAGCACTTTGTGAATGCATCATCTATGATGCACATTCATTGAAAGATAAACGTGCTGTTTTACAGCGTATTCTTACCAGGTTAAAACAAAAATTTAATGTATCAGTTTCTGAAGTTGATTACCAGGATGTGTGGCAAAGAACGAAAATAGCGATCGTTGCGGTAACATCCAAGCAAGTAATGACTGAACGGGAACTGCAAAATGCACTTAAATTAATTGATTCTTTTCCTGAAATAGAAAGAACAATCACGCGTTTTGAATGGCTTTAAGTTAAGAGGTGAAGAGATGAGCCACAGAGCAAATCGTGTTGGAGAACAAATGAAGAAAGAACTAAGTGACATCATCGGCCGGAAAATTAAGGATCCCCGGATCGGCTTTGTGACGGTTACTGATGTTCAAGTAACAGGAGATCTCCAACAAGCAAAAGTATATATTTCTGTTTTGGGCGATGAAGAGCAAAAGGAAAACACTCTTAAAGGTCTTGCAAAAGCGAAAGGATTTATCCGAACTGAAATTGGACATCGAATTCGTTTACGCAAGACTCCTGAGATTCTTTTTGAATGGGATGAATCAATGGATTATGGAAATCGAATCAATTCACTCATTCATCAATTGCACCATGAAGAAAGAAGTATGGAAAAAAATGAAGAAGAATAAATGGATAGACAATAGTCTATCCTTTTTTTTCGAGACAAAAATGAATTGGAGTGACCTAGGGTGGAAGGAATCATCCCTTTATTTAAACCGGCAGGACTAACGTCGCATGATTGTGTTTTTAGATTAAGAAAAATATTAAAAACCAAAAAGGTGGGCCATACGGGTACACTTGACCCAGATGTGACCGGAGTTCTTCCTATTTGTATTGGTAAAGCAACAAAAGTAGCAGAATACATAACCGATGCTGGAAAGAGTTATGAAGGAGAAGTGAGACTTGGGTACTCCACTACTACCGAGGATGCTTCCGGAGACAAGGTTGAAGAGAAAAAGGTAGAAGGTACCATCAGCAGGAAAGAAATCCTTCATGTCCTAGATTCTTTTACAGGTGAAATAGAACAAACACCACCGATGTTTTCAGCCGTAAAAGTGAATGGTACTCGTTTATACGAATATGCACGCAAAGGAATCGAAGTGGAACGTCCTACGAGAAAGGTAACACTCTATTCGATGGAGCTCCTTGATGATAGAGAGATATTTTCAGGTGAAACTATTTCATTTCGATTTAGAGTGAGCTGCAGCAAAGGAACCTATATCAGGACACTCGCCGTAATGATCGGAGAGGAACTTGGCTATCCCGCACATATGTCAAATTTAATTAGAACCCAATCATCTGCTTTTACGATTGATGATTGTTTGACTTTTGAACAGATTGAAAAGTTAATGGAAGCTGGTACGATTTCCTCTTATTTAAGACCGTTAGAAATGGCACTTTCTCATTTGCCGAAATACATATTAAATGATAAAGTAGCAGAGAAAGTGAAAAATGGTGCACTTTTACCAATACCAGATTATTTAATAAATAGTAACGGACCTATAAGCGCGGAAAACGAAGAAGGAAAAGCTCTAGCGATTTATTCGGTTCATCCGAGTAAGCCTGGGCTGCTAAAACCGGTTAAAGTTTTGCGTAATGATCAAGGATAAAAAGGTTTCGGTCTAGAAAAGGTGAGTTTCATTGGAAGTTATAAAGCTGAATTTCCCATTAAATATAGATAAAACTACGTTACCACCCTTATCAATGGCACTCGGCTATTTTGACGGTGTGCATCTTGGGCATCAAAAGGTAATTATGGAAGCAAAAAGACAAGCTGAAGTAAAAGGATACCGTTCTGCTGTCATGACTTTTGATCCGCATCCATCTGTTGTATTAGGAAAAACGAATAAACATGTTCAATATATTACTCCTTTAAGTGAGAAAGTAAAACTTGTTGAGGAGTTAGGCATCGACTATCTTTTCATTGTCCATTTTACTCTGGAATTTGCTAATTTATTGCCGCAAGAATTCATTGACCAGTATGTAATTGATCTCAACGTGAAACATGTTGTTGCAGGATTTGACTACTCTTACGGACGCATGGGAAAGGGCACCATGGAGATACTGCCTTTCCATTCAAGAGAAAAGTTTACATTCACGGTAGTTGAAAAGCTCACTTGTGGAAATGAAAAGGTAAGTTCAACTAGAATTCGTCAATCTTTAAAAGAGGGTAGGACAGCAGATTTGCCAGAACTACTGGGAAGATTCTACAAAACTGCTGGCACAGTCGTCCACGGTGATAAAAGAGGCAGGACAATTGGCTTTCCAACCGCAAATGTCGAAACAAATGAAGAATACATCTTACCTCCCCTTGGTGTCTATGCAGTAAAAATCAAGATAAATGAGAACTGGCACGAAGGAGTCTGCAATGTAGGTTACAAACCAACCTTCAATAAAGAAGCTCTAAGAGTGTCAGTAGAGGTAAATGTGTTCAACTTTGACAGAGATATTTATGGTAAGCAAGTAATCGTCGAGTGGCACAAATACCTGAGAAAAGAACAAAAATTCTCCGGAATAAACGAACTCGTAGCGCAAATTGAAAGAGATAAACAAAATGCAATTCAATACTTTAATAATCTTAGTTAAAGCAATGAATTGATTTTGGCACTCTGTTGATTGGAGCGTAAGGCACGAAGACTCCTGCGGGATGACGGGGCAGGGGAGACCCCGCAGGTGCTTCAGCGCCGAGGAGGCTCCCCGGACCGCCCGCGGAAAGCGAAGTGCCTGGAGAGGAAATCAACAGACCAGTTTAAAACTGTTAATAAAATCGACAAACACTTACCAAATAATTGCGAAAAATAGGCTTTTTATCTGTTATAACTTGCTTTTTGACATAAAACGTTGTATTCTTATTAACGTATTAAAAATAACCTTTGCTTGGCAAGTCGAGTCACCGACGCTTGCTCAGTAACAGGGGATAGTAAATTTAGGAGGTGAATAGGATGGCAATCACACAAGAACGTAAAAACGAACTTATCGCTGAGTACAAAACTCATGATAACGACACTGGATCTGCAGAGGTTCAAATCGCTGTCCTTACTGAATCAATCAACAATTTGAATGGGCACTTACGTACTCATAAGAAGGACCACCACTCACGTCGCGGTCTGTTGAAAATGGTTGGTAAGCGTCGTAATCTTTTAACGTACCTACGTAACAAAGATGTTCAACGTTACCGTGAATTAATCAATAAGCTTGGACTTCGTCGATAATCAAAAGAAGCGGGATTTTTCCCGCTTTTTTGTTAGGTTAAAAAAGATAATCATAAGAACTGCAGGAAAATCTTATATACATATTTTAAGTCGCGAAAATTTGTGCATACTATTAGTATATTTGTATTGATAACATAAGCGTTATACGCTTTTTTTATATTAGATGATTAGAGCGAAATGATTTCGCATTATCCTCTAAAGTGACCTGGATAGAGAGGGGTAAAAAAATGGAACAAACGAAACATGAGTATTCCATGGATTGGGCTGGACGTAAATTAACCGTTGAAATTGGACAACTAGCCAAACAAGCAAATGGAGCAGTAATGGTACGTTATGGAGATACAGCAGTATTAAGTACAGCTACAGCTTCAAAAGAACCAAAGAATTTAGACTTTTTTCCGTTAACATGTAACTATGAAGAGCGATTATACGCTGTGGGGAAAATACCTGGCGGTTTTATTAAACGTGAAGGCCGTCCCAGTGAAAAAGCAATTTTAGCTAGTCGATTAATTGACCGGCCAATTCGTCCACTTTTCGCGGATGGTTTCCGTAATGATGTTCAAGTCATTAGCATTGTCATGAGTGTGGATCAGGATTGTTCGTCAGAAATGGCAGCAATGTTTGGATCATCTTTAGCACTGTGTACATCTGACATTCCATTCGAGGGACCAATTGCTGGTGTTATCGTTGGCAGAGTCGATGGAGCATTCGTAATTAACCCAACAGTAGAACAAGCTGAAAAAAGTGATATTCATTTAACTGTTGCAGGTACAAAAGATGCAATAAACATGGTTGAAGCTGGTGCAAATGAAGTTTCTGAGGAAGTAATGCTTGAGGCTATTATGTATGGTCATGACGAGATCAAACGCCTCATTGAATTCCAAGAAAAAATTATGGCTGAAGCTGGCAAGGAAAAAAGAGAAGTTATTCTTTATGAACTTGACAAAGATTTAGAAGCTGAAGTTAGAGAAATGTGTGAAACTGATATGGTTACCGCAATTCAGGTGCAGGAAAAGCATGCACGTGAGGATGCCATTAAAGAAGTGAAAAATCGTGTAATTGCAAAGTTCGAGGAGAATGAAGCGACAGACGAGGATTTGAAGCAGGTAAAACAAATTTTAGATAAAATTGTAAAAGGTGAAGTTCGCCGTCTAATTACAGTTGAAAAGGTCCGTCCAGATGGTCGAAAAATAGATGAAATACGACCATTATCTTCACAGATAAGTATCCTTCCGCGTACTCATGGATCTGGATTGTTTACTCGTGGACAAACGCAGGCACTAAGTATTTGTACATTAGGTGCGATGGGAGATGTACAAATATTAGATGGATTAGGGATTGAAGAAGAAAAACGCTTCATGCATCATTACAATTTCCCATTATTTAGTGTTGGTGAAACAGGTCCAATCCGCGGTCCAGGCCGTCGTGAGATCGGACATGGTGCTTTAGGTGAACGTGCATTAGAACCAATCATACCATCTGAAAAGGATTTCCCATATACAATCCGACTTGTATCAGAAGTTTTAGAATCAAATGGTTCTACATCCCAAGCAAGTATCTGTGCAAGCACACTGGCAATGATGGATGCTGGTGTTCCAATCAAGGCACCCGTTGCGGGAATTGCAATGGGATTAGTAAAATCAGGTGAACATTACACCGTTTTATCAGATATTCAAGGTATGGAAGATCACCTAGGCGATATGGACTTCAAAGTTGCAGGTACGGCTAAAGGTGTAACGGCTTTGCAAATGGATATTAAGATAAAAGGACTTTCACGTGAAATCCTTGAAGAAGCGCTGCAACAGGCTAAAAAGGGAAGAATGCATATCCTTGATTCTATGCTTGCAACAATTTCAGAGCCTAGAACTGAGCTTTCTAAATTTGCACCAAAAATCTTAACAATGACCATTAACCCAGATAAGATCCGTGATGTTATTGGACCAAGTGGTAAGCAAATCAATAAAATTATTGAAGAAACAGGCGTTAAGATTGATATTGAACAGGATGGAACAGTATTTATTGCCTCAACTGATCAAGCAATGAATCAGAAGGCAAAGAAAATTATTGAAGACATCGTTCGTGAGGTTGTAGTTGGCGAAATGTATCTTGGCAAAGTCAAGCGTATTGAAAAATTTGGTGCGTTTGTAGAAATATTTGCTGGAAAAGATGGACTTGTCCATATATCCGAATTGGCTGAAGAGCGAGTTGGAAAAGTCGAGGATGTCATTAAAATTGGTGACGAAATTTTAGTGAAAGTTACTGAAATTGATAAACAAGGTCGTGTGAACTTATCACGTAAGGCAATATTAAAGGAACAACGTGAAAAGGCTGAAGCAGAGAAACAATAATAAGCATTACTCATTAAAAGTGAAATAGAAAGTCAGGGGGAACCCTGACTTTTTCCATGTTAGTTCTTCTAGCTGCAGCACCTATTTGCCTCCGCTTTTAGTTCTACCTTGTCCCTCTCATTCATATATTCTGTATGAAGGGGGAAGGTATATGAAGAAGCTAAAAATGGCTGCAATCTTAATTTTTGCTGCATGGTTTTCTGTTAATAATCCTTTTGTAGATACATATGTTGCTTCACTTACAGGCAATGTGCTAACCGTGGGGAAGCAAGAAGATCCTCTCTATCAAAGTATCGTAAAAAATGCTTCTACATATGAAATACCGCCTTCAAATGCTAAAATTGATGAAGTGTGGAAAGCTATACCGGGCTATAATGGGTTAACGGTTGATATAGATGCTTCATATAAGAATATGAAGAAAAGTGGCATATTTGATGAAAAAAAATTAGTATTTAAACAAACCAAACCATCTGTGCATCTTAAGGATTTGTCAGCTTCTCCTATTTACCGTGGTAATCCTGATAAACCAATGGTCAGCTTCATTATTAATGTAGCCTGGGGGAATGAATATTTACCTGAAATGCTTGCAGCATTAAAAAACCATCAAGTAAAGGCAAGTTTTTTCCTTGAGGGAAGATGGGTAAAAAATAATCCTGACTTGGCAAAAATGATTGTGAGTTCAGGACATGAAGTTGGAAATCACTCTTATACACATCCTGATATGAAAAGAATTTCTGCGGCACAGACGAGAGAGCAATTGCAAAAAACAAATGAAGTCATTGAAGCGGCAACTGGTAAGAAAAGCATTTGGTTTGCCCCTCCAAGCGGCAGTTATCGGGATGAAACCGTACAAATAGCAGCTGAATTCAAGATGAAGACAGTTATGTGGACGGTCGATACAATAGATTGGCAGAAGCCATCACCTGACCAATTAATCCATCGTGTAATCTCAAAAATAGATAAAGGATACATGGTCCTCATGCATCCAACAGCGTCTACTGCAAAGTCATTAGATCGTTTGATTACACTCATTGAGGAAAAAGGATTAAAAATAGGTACGGTAAGCGATTTAATGAGCGAAGAAAGAATTATGAAATAAATTAACAAAGAATCCAGATAATAAAGAAAAGATTAGTTTTGCGCTTTTATATAGACAGGAGGATTTTGATGATAAACAGATATTCTTGCAAAAATGGAGTAAGAATTGTATTAGAAAATATTCCTACAGTAAGATCCGTGGCAATTGGAGTCTGGATTGGTACTGGTTCAAGAAATGAAAATCCCCAAACGAATGGTATTTCACACTTTTTAGAACATATGTTTTTCAAAGGAACCAAAACACGCTCTGCGAAAGAAATAGCTGAATCCTTTGATAGTATTGGCGGTCAAGTGAATGCTTTTACCTCTAAAGAATATACATGCTACTATGCTAAAGTACTTGATACGCATGCTCAATTTGCTTTAGATGTTTTAGCTGACATGTTCTTCAATTCAACCTTTGTTGAAGAAGAGTTAAATAAAGAAAGAAATGTGGTTCTAGAAGAGATTAAAATGTATGATGATACTCCAGATGATATTGTCCATGATCTGCTCAGCAGGGCCATTTATGGTGATCACCCGTTAGGATATCCGATATTAGGCACAGAAGAAACCTTGAACACTTTTACAGGATCAACACTTAAGGATTATATTCATAATCGGTATACACCAGAAAATGTTGTTATTTCAATAGCTGGGAATGTTTCAGATAAATTTATTCTTGAGGTTGAGAAGTACTTTGGCTCCTATGAGGGCGGGGATAGCTCAATCATTGAAAATATTCCAGTCTTCCAATCCAATCATTTATCACGAAAGAAAGAAACAGAACAAGCTCATCTTTGTCTTGGCTTTGAAGGATTAAAAATTGGACATGAAGATGTATACAGCTTAATCATATTAAATAATATCTTAGGCGGCAGTATGAGCAGCAGATTGTTCCAAGAAGTTCGGGAGCAGCGAGGCTTAGCCTATTCTGTCTTTTCTTATCATTCCGCTTATCAGGATAATGGAGTTGTGACCGTATACGGCGGTACAGGTGCAAAGCAGCTTGATGTTTTATATGAAACGATTCAAGAAACACTTGAAAAATTAAAGCAAGATGGCATTACGGAGAAAGAATTAAATAATAGTAAAGAACAGTTAAAAGGAAGTTTGATGTTAGGCTTGGAAAGTACGAATAGCCGGATGAGCCGAAATGGTAAAAACGAACTTCTATTAAAGCGCCACCGATCACTTGATGAAATTATTGAGCAAATTGACCAAGTTACGAAACAAAGTGTAGATGGAATGGCGACATCCGTGTTTACTGACAAATACTCTGTTTCTTTAATTAGTCCTAATGGAGAATTACCAAAAAGTTTAGTTTAGAAAACAGTTCATCTCGAACTGTTTTTTCTTTTAGTCTAAATTAGCTCTTCCATCGATAAACATATAGTAAGAGTGTTGAGAGAGGAGTTCATTAAGATGAGGCTGAGTGAATTAAGCGGAAAAGAAATAGTGGACGTGAAAAAGGCTGAGCGTTTGGGAGTTCTGGGTCAAACAGATCTAGAAATCAATGAGGGCACCGGGCAAATACAAGCCTTGCTGATCCCATCCGTAAAGTGGTTTGGATTTAGAAAACAAGGCGGGGAAATTAGAGTACCATGGCAGCATATAAAAAAGATTGGGAGTGACATGATCATTATAGATGTACATGAAGAAGAAAAAGTTGAAGAATAGTAAAAAGTCCCTAATGACCCAAGCAAATTAAAATTTGCTTGGGCTTTTTTTTTTATCTGTCAATGGAAAACTCACAGATTTATTCATTCTTACATAAGATGTTGAAGTGATAAGAAGAAAAAGATTCTGCTTGGATTTTTAAAAAAAGAAGGTGAAGGATTTCATGCTGACAGGGATGCAGATAGCCGTGATCGGTGGAGATGCAAGACAGCTGGAAATTATCCGGAAGTTAACCGAGTTGGATGCCAGATTATCTTTAATTGGCTTCGAGCAGCTTGACCATGCGTTCACAGGCGCTGTGAAGGAAAAGTTGGATGAAGTCGATTTTTCAACTATGGATGCCTTAATCTTACCGGTACCCGGGACAAATTTAGAAGGGCATGTTGAAACAATCTTTTCGAATGAAAAGGTGATTTTGACGGCCGAAATGATTATGAAAACACCTGACCATTGTACCATTTACTCCGGTATAAGTAATGCTTATCTAAACGGTATTACAAAGGAGGCAAATCGTTCCCTTATACAGCTATTTGAAAGGGACGATGTGGCCATATACAATTCTATTCCCACAGTAGAAGGAACGATCATGATGGCCATCCAGCACACTGATTTCACGATTCATGGCTCGAATATTACGATATTAGGTCTGGGAAGAGTGGGGATGAGTGTAGCAAGAACCTTCCATGCGCTTGGAGCAAAAATAAAAGTTGGTGCAAGGAAAAGTGAACATCTCGCTAGAATCACCGAAATGGGTTTAACCCCTTTTCATTTAAACGAATTAGAACAACAGGTTAAAGATACAGATATTTTAATTAATACCATTCCGTTATTAATAGTAAGTGCACGGGTTATATCAAAAATGCCTGCTCATACTCTAATCATTGATTTAGCATCAAAGCCAGGTGGGACTGATTTTAGGTATGCAGAAAAAAGAGGGATAAAAGCACTGCTAGCACCAGGATTACCTGGAATTGTCGCGCCAAAAACAGCTGGTCAAATACTAGCCAATGTTCTGGCCCAATTGCTTCAAGATGATTTAAGTAAGCGAAAGGGGATAATAAAATGAGTTTAAAAGGAAAAAAAATAGGCTTTGGTTTAACAGGTTCCCACTGTACGTATGACGCTGTATTTCCAGAAATCGAAAAGCTGGTTCAAGCGGGTGCTGAGGTTTTACCGGTTGTTTCATTTACAGTAAAGAATACTGAAACCCGTTTTGGAAAAGGGGAGGACTGGATTCAGAGGATTGAGGATTTAACAGGTAACAGAGCGATAGATTCCATCGTTAAAGCAGAGCCCTTAGGTCCAAAAATTCCTTTAGACTGCATGGTAATTGCCCCTTTAACAGGCGTATCAATGAGTAAATTTGCAAATGCAATGAATGATAGTCCAGTATTAATGGCTGCAAAGGCGACCTTAAGGAATTTAAAACCAGTTGTACTTGGAATTTCAACAAATGATGCGCTGGGTTTGAATGGAGTTAACTTAATGAGATTAATGGCAACAAAAAATATCTATTTTATTCCATACGGGCAAGACGATCCAATCAAGAAGCCAAATTCAATGGTTGCAAGAATGCCAATGTTAATGGAAACGGTTGAAGCAGCTATCGAGGGCCGCCAAATTCAACCGGTCTTGGTGGAAAGATATAAAGATGCAGAGTAATTCAAACTCCTTTCATCAAATATGGTTATTTCTTTAAAGGAATATGTTAATATATTTATAATTCAATCATCAGTGGGACAAATGATCTCACTGATGAGAATTTATATTAACTTTTTTCTGATTCTTAACCTTGAACAGAAATGACCAATAATAATAGATGAGAGATTGAAAGGGGTACTAGAAAATGAATCAAGCAAGTGGATATCATGTAGCAGTAGTAGGCGCAACAGGAGCGGTTGGTCAACAAATGATCCAAACGTTAGTAAAAGAAAAATTCCCAATTAGACAATTAACACTATTATCTTCTGCGCGTTCTGCTGGTAAAAAGGTGACAATCGATGGTGTTGAGCATACCATTCAGGAAGCTAAACCAGATAGCTTTGCAGGAGTGGATATTGCTTTATTCTCGGCAGGCGGCGATATCTCAAAAGAGCTTGCTCCAGAAGCAGTTAGACATGGAGCCATTGTAGTTGATAACACAAGTGCATTTAGAATGGGGCAGGATATTCCATTAGTTGTACCTGAGGTAAACGAGAATGATTTGTTAAATCATAATGGTATTATAGCAAACCCAAATTGTTCAACAATCCAAATGGTTGTAGCTTTAGAGCCTATTAGGAAGAAGTTTGGTCTTAAGAAAGTAATTGTTTCCACCTATCAAGCTGTTTCAGGTGCAGGTGCAGTTGCCATCGAGGAGCTGCAGAGTCAAACACAAGCACTGCTTAATGGTGAAAAAGTAGAACCAAAGATTTTACCTGTTAAAAGTGACAAGAACCATTATCAGATTGCATTTAATGCAATCCCGCAGATTGATAAATTCCAAGATAATGGCTATACATTTGAAGAAATGAAAATGATTAATGAAACAAAGAAGATTATGCATATGCCAGAGCTTCCTGTTGCAGCCACTTGTGTAAGACTGCCAGTAGCTGTTGGTCATTCTGAATCAGTTTATTTTGAAATTGATACAGATGGAGTCAGTGCGAATGAAATAAAGGAATTATTAAAATCGGCACCAGGGGTAGTTTTACAAGATGACCCAGAAAATCAAGTATATCCGATGCCTGCAAATTGCGTAGGAAGTAATGATGTGTTCGTAGGCAGAATTCGTAACGACCTTAATGAAAGTCGTGGTTTCCATATGTGGGTTGTTTCTGATAACTTGCTCAAGGGTGCTGCTTGGAATTCAGTTCAAATAGCAGAGAGCTTAATTAAGCTAGGATTAATTAAAGAAAAAAAATAATGGTTTGATAATAAAGGCAGGTTTATATGTCTATGAAAATGATTGTTCAAAAATTTGGCGGTACATCTGTAAAGGATGAAGGCAGCAGACAACACGCTAAGAAACATATTAAAAAAGCATTAGCTGATGGATATAAAGTTGTAGTAGTAGTATCTGCCATGGGGAGGAAAGGTGATCCATATGCAACAGATACACTACTTTCGTTAATTGGCGGGAATCAAAGTAAGGTAAGTAAAAGGGAACATGATTTATTGTTATCCTGCGGTGAAATTATTTCAAGTGTCGTATTTGCAAATATGCTGCAAGAGGATGGCATAAACGCTATTGCTTTGACAGGGGCTCAAGCAGGATTTCGTACAAATAACGATTATTCACAAGCAAAGATAATTGAAATGAAATGCGATCGATTGCTGCGAGAATTAGAAGACAAGGATGTAGTTGTTGTTGCAGGGTTTCAAGGTGCTGCAAAGAATGGTGACATCACGACAATTGGACGAGGTGGCAGTGATACATCAGCAGCTGCTTTAGGAGCTGCGCTTAATGCAGAATATATTGATATCTTTACAGATGTAGAAGGTATTATGACTGCAGACCCTAGAATAGCAGATAATGCTAGAAGATTATCTGTTGTGACCTATACGGAGCTATGTAACATGGCCTACCAGGGCGCAAAGGTTATTCACCCAAGAGCAGTTGAGATTGCTATGCAGTCAAAGGTTCCCATTCGTATCCGCTCTACCTATTCTGATAATTTAGGAACTCTAGTCACTTCAATATCAAAAGGGTCTCGGGGCAGTGATATTAAGGAAAGAACGGTAACTGGAATAGCACATGTTTCAAATGTAACCCAAATTAAAGTTTTTGCAAAAAAAGATCAATACAATTTACAGGCAGAAGTTTTTAAAGCAATGGCAAATGAAAAAATTAGTGTGGACTTCATTAATATTTCACCGAACGGCGTTGTTTACACGGTTACAGAAGAAATGACTGAACGAGCAATAAAGGTTCTAAATGAAATAGGCCATGAACCATTAGTGGAGCGAAATTGTGCAAAGGTATCAGTCGTTGGAGCAGGAATCGCTGGGGTTCCGGGTGTTACTTCAAAAATTGTTACAGCTCTATCTGAAAATGGAATTCGTATCCTTCAATCAGCCGATAGCCATACGACAATTTGGGTACTGGTAAAGGAAGATGACCTAGTAAAATCAGTGAATGCATTACATGACGCCTTTCAGCTTGAAGAAGAGGAATTACTTGAAACAAAGCTTACGGATATCTAATATAATAAAGGAAACGATAAATGGCAGGATGTTAGAGTAATGTCAATATCGACCGGATTTTCGTAATCGAAAGGAGCAGTAAAATGGTTCATTTTGGACGGGTATCAACGGCCATGGTTACACCCTTTGATAAAAAAGGACATATAGATTTTCCGAAGACCACTCAATTAGTAAACTATCTAATAGAAAACGGTACGGATTCCCTGGTAGTTGCAGGTACAACTGGTGAATCACCTACACTTTCAAAGGAAGAAAAATTAGCTTTATTTGATCATGTAGTAAAGGTAGTTAAAAAAAGAATCCCAGTAATTGCGGGAACAGGCAGCAATAATACCTATGCTTCAGTGGAATTGACAAGAAGAGCGGAACAGCTTGGTGTGGATGGTATTATGGTAGTGGCACCCTACTACAATAAACCAAATCAAGAAGGCTTGTTTCAACATTTTAAATCTGTTGCAGAAGCTACTTCTCTGCCGGTAATGGTTTATAATATTCCCGGGCGAGCATCAGTAAATATTCATCCCGATACCATCATAAGGCTTTCAATGGTTCCGAATATTGTGGCTGTCAAAGAAGCAAGCGGGGATTTAAACGCGATGACTCACATTATTGCCAATACTGATCGTGATTTTGATCTATATAGTGGAGATGATGGAATGGCTCTGCCAGTTCTGTCTATTGGAGGAGTAGGAGTTGTCTCTGTAGCCTCCCATGTGATTGGGAATGAGCTACAAGAGATGGTTAAGTCATTTTTAGAAGGACAAAATGAGGAAGCGTCAAAACTGCATCAGCAGCTCCTGCCGCTAATACAAGGTCTTTTTGCGGCACCAAGTCCTGCACCTGTTAAAACAGCACTCCAAGTTAAGGGGCTGGATGTTGGTTCAGTTAGATTGCCATTAGTACCCTTAACCCAACAAGAACGCTCAGAATTAAGTAAATTATTATAATTAATTTACAAAAGCCAATCGAGAAAACTCGGTTGGCTATTTTTATTATAAGAATTAAGACCTCATAATCTCTACAAATGGGCAAAACAACTAAATTTGGTTGTAAAGGTTTTCATATATCAAGTATAATAATCATAACTGATTTCGATCGGGCAATTTTGAAATGTCGAAGACTTCTAGTGAATGAGTGCTTGAGCTAGACAATCAACATAGGAGGAAACGGAAATTGATAAATAGAAAAAATAGTTCCATTAAGATTATTACACTTGGTGGTATTGGAGAAATCGGAAAAAACATGTACCTTGTAGAAGTGGACAAGGACATATTCATAATTGATGCCGGGCTAATGTTCCCCGAGGATGAAATGCTTGGCATTGATATTGTGATTCCAGACATTAGTTATTTAACAGAAAACAAGGAAAGAGTGAAAGCAGTATTTCTTACACATGGTCACGAAGATCATATTGGCGCTCTTTCCTATGTTCTCCGCCAAATGGATGTACCTGTATATGGAACAAAACTTACATTAGCACTTGCAAATGCAAAGCTAAAGGAGCAAGAGTACAATGGTAAGACTAATTTTATCGAAGTAACATCAGATACGATCGTAGAAATGGATTCTGTCTCGGTAAGTTTCTTCCGTACCAATCATAGTATTCCAGACTCAGTCGGTGTCTGTGTACATACTTCGGAAGGAAGCATCGTTTATACAGGTGATTTCAAATTTGATCAGGCAGCAACAAAGCTATATAAACCTGAAATAGGAAAAATGGCTGCAATTGGCGAAAAAGGTGTATTATGTTTGCTATCAGATAGTACGGAAGCTGAAAAACCAGGGTACACAACCTCTGAGGCAATTGTAGAGCGGGAATTATCAACAGCATTTTATAATACACGCGGCAGAATTATTGCAGCATGCTTCGCGTCAGACATAAACAGAATTCAGCATATTTTTGACGCTGCAAAAGAACATGGACGTAAAGTAGCCGTCGTAGGAAAAAGCCTTGAAAGGATTTATCATATCGCACTAGACTTAGGATACCTAGAAGTGGGTGAGGACCTTATAGTCCCGGTTAGTGAAATAAATAACTATGAGGACAATGAAGTCGTCGTATTAATGACGGGAAGTCAAGGAGAGCCTATTGAGGCTTTGCAAAAAATGGCCAAGCAGACTGCGAAATATGTAAATATTCAAAAGGGTGATACGGTATTGATTGCTGCTTCACCACTTAGGGGAAGCGAGTTATTGATATCCAGGACAGTGGATATGCTTTTTAGAGCAGGAGCCAATGTGATCTCTGGAAAAAGAACCATACATGTATCGAGTCATGGCAGCCAAGAAGAATTAAAATTTATGATTAATTTAATGAAACCAAAATTCTTTATTCCGGTGCATGGTGAATATAGGATGTTAAAGGCACATCGGAAATTAGCACTAGATTGTGGTTTGACAGATGAAAATATCATCATTCCAGATCGTGGCGATGTAGTAGAATACAAAGATGGAATGTTTAATATAAGTGGTAAAGTTCCTTCTGGGAATATTTTGATAGATGGCATTGGTGTGGGTGACGTTGGAAATATCGTTTTACGAGACCGAAGGCTTTTATCACAGGATGGTATCCTCATTGTAGTGGTTACATTAACAAGACAGGATAAGAAAATAGCAGCTGGTCCAGAAATTATTTCAAGAGGATTTGTCTATGTTCGTGAGTCTGAAAAATTACTGGATGAATCAACTAAATTAGTACGAGATGTCGTTCAAAAGAACATTTCTAAGGATTCGTTTGAATGGTCGAGTCTAAAACAAGACATAAGAGATGGGCTAAACCGATATTTATTTGAGAAAACAAAAAGAAGACCAATGATCCTTCCTATTATAATGGAAGTGTAAATGGCAGAAGAAGTATTGGGGAACCAATGCTTCTTTTTTTCGATATGTCTAAGAATGAAATTATAACATAGGTCAATACTAACGTTATCATGCGTGAAGGGAGACTTATGATGAATAAGTATATACAAAAAGGTGAATCGGGAAATCAAGAAGGACAAGAACCTCAAAAAGAGGAAAAGCCTTCTTCACTAATGGAAAAAATTCAGCAGCTGGGACAAACGAATGTACCTCAATTGTCCTCAGATTCAAAAATTCATTGTTTAACAATTATCGGCCAAATTGAGGGTCATTTAGCACTGCCTCCACAAAATAAAACTACAAAATATGAACACTTGATTCCTCAATTAGTTGCGATTGAACAAAATCCAAAAATAGAAGGAGTACTGATAATCTTAAATACAGTTGGCGGAGATGTGGAAGCAGGCCTAGCGATTTCCGAAATGTTGGCTACACTTTCAAAACCAACGGTATCAATTGTCTTAGGTGGTGGGCATTCAATTGGAGTGCCTATAGCAGTCTCCTGTGACCATTCCTTTATTGCGGAAACGGCTACGATGACAATTCATCCTATCCGCTTAACTGGTCTCGTAATTGGAGTACCGGCAACCTTTGAATATTTAGATAAGATGCAGGATCGAGTAGTCAATTTTGTAACAAAGCATTCAAAAATTTCTGAGGAAAAATTTAAGGACTTAATGTTTGCAAAAGGAAATCTTACTCGTGACATTGGGACAAATGTAGTTGGTCCAGATGCCGTGGAATATGGATTGATAGATGAGGTTGGAGGACTTGGGCCAGCAATGAAGAAACTTAATGAATTAATAGAACAATCTAAGGTTGAGAACGAGGGGCTGATTCAATGATTCTATATACGACGATGCCGCAGGAATTTATCTTTCCGACTGAATCAGAATCCTTTACGAAACAACAAACTGTAACCTACCAAGGGGTATCACTTTTAGTAGAACTATCTGATGCCCAAAATGTACAAGTAGTACGGATACTAAGCAGTGATCCTCAGCATTTTTTAGATGAGCGCATATGCCCTGGTACTAAAATTTCTTGTGCAAGCATAGAAGGATTGTCCGCAAACTTTTAGGATATTATGGTATAATTATAATACTAAAACAAAGAGCAGCCACATGAGGCTGCTTTCTTCCTTTTATAGGATTTATCCTCTTTAACCTTTGGCTGTGTTAAAGATAAATGTTTATATTTAGACGATGTTGATTTTTGCGGAAGGCGCGAGACTCCTGCAGGAGGACGGGACAGGGGAGACCCCGCAGACGCTTTAGCGTCGAGGAGGCTTCCCGAAGAACCGCCTGCGGAAAGCGAAGCGCCTCGTGACAGGCTTAAAACCGCCTGTCCCTGCGATGACTATTCCAAGAAGCATTCCTTAGTGGAGCACAAATCAACATCCCAATTACACAGCCTAACATTAAAATCATGTTTGATAATGCAAAAGGTTGATAATGATAGTACTACACTTTACATAGACAGGTGATTATATGGCTAAGAAAAAAAGAAGATCAAAAAAAAGAGATAATCATTTAAAACAAACCGTTCAATATGAACTTACTGCGCTTGCAATCTTAGCACTTGCTATCATATCAATAGCAAAACTAGGCGCTGTAGGTGAAGCTGCTGTATTATTTTTCCGTTTTTGGATGGGCGAATGGTACATGCTAAGCTTGATAGGTCTTGTGATTCTAAGTGTATTTCTTATGTGGAAACGAACCATTCCATTTGTCTTTCATATTAAACTAATTGGTACATATCTTATAGTCTCTTCTATTTTGCTATTAAGCCATGTAACACTTTTTCATTTACTTACGAATGATGGGAATTTTAAAAATCCAAGCGTCATTAGCAGCACGTGGGAAATATTTATGATGGAAGTCAGAGGGGAAACGAGCACAATTGACCTTGGAGGAGGAATGATTGGAGCCGTTCTGTTTGCTATGTTTCATTATCTTTTTGCTGAAACGGGCACAAAGATTATCGCATTTATCTTTATTCTAATCGGCTTTATATTACTCACAGGCAAATCATTCGGAGACTTTATTGCAAAAATAGGTACGGCGTTGATTGAATTTTCAAAGGGACAATGGAGTGCATTTCGATTAGATCTAGAAGAATGGAAGCAGAAAAAACAGGAACGGAGAGAAGAAAAAAGGATTCAACAACAGCGCGAGCGAGAAAACCGTGCTACTGCTGCTGTTCAGCCAGAAATCATTCCTCCTCTGGCAAATCAGCAAGATGAAATCGTAATACCTGAACCTCTCATTTCAAGCTTTGCAGACCGTGCCTATCCAGGAGATGACCCACAAAAAGCAAAGCAAAGGAAAGAGGATACGAAAAACAAAGGGAATGAACAAAAGGCAGAAGAAGAAGATTCCACTCCTCCGATTACTTTTACGGAAGTGGAGAATGTTGCATATGAATTACCACCGCTGAGACTCCTTAAGGCTCCAAAGAAAACAGATCAGAGCGGGGAATATGAATTAATTCATGCCAATGCTGCTAAACTTGAGAGGACTTTTCAAAGCTTTGGTGTGAAGGCACGTGTCACCCAAGTACATCTTGGACCAGCTGTTACCAAGTATGAGGTCCACCCTGATGTTGGGGTAAAGGTGAGTAAAATCGTAAGTTTAAGTGATGACCTTGCATTAGCACTTGCTGCTAAAGATATACGAATTGAAGCTCCTATTCCCGGAAAGTCAGCAATTGGGATTGAAGTACCTAATTCAGAGGTAGCCATGGTGTCATTAAGAGAGGTACTAGAAGCAACCCAAAATAATAAACCAGAAGCGAAATTGCTCATTGGTCTTGGAAGAGATATTACCGGGGAAGCAGTACTTGCTGAATTAAATAAGATGCCCCATCTGCTTGTAGCAGGTTCAACTGGAAGCGGGAAGAGTGTTTGTATTAATGGTATTATTACGAGCATATTAATGAGAGCTAAGCCTCATGAAGTTAAATTAATGATGATTGACCCTAAGATGGTAGAGTTAAATGTGTATAATGGGGTTCCGCACTTACTAGCACCTGTAGTAACGGATGCTAAAAAAGCCTCGCAGGCTTTGAAAAAAGTCGTTAGTGAAATGGAAAGACGTTATGAACTGTTCTCTCATACTGGAACACGTAACATTGAAGGGTATAATGACCACGTTAAAAGGCATAACATCGAGGAAAATGAGAAACAGCCGCTATTGCCATACATTGTTGTCATTGTAGATGAGTTAGCAGATTTAATGATGGTTGCCTCTTCTGATGTAGAAGATTCTATTACTAGACTTGCACAAATGGCTCGTGCTGCTGGAATACACTTAATAATAGCAACCCAGCGTCCTTCAGTTGATGTCATCACGGGTGTTATAAAAGCTAATATTCCGTCAAGAATTGCCTTTGCCGTATCAAGTGCTACTGATTCTAGGACAATCCTTGATATGGGCGGTGCCGAAAAACTACTGGGCAGAGGGGATATGTTATTCCTGCCTGTTGGAGCTTCAAAACCTGTACGTGTGCAAGGTGCTTTTCTATCAGACAATGAAGTTGAGGAAACGGTTAATTTCGTTATAGGCCAGCAAAAGGCACAATATCAGGAAGAAATGATACCTGATGATACACCTGAAGCAGTCGGTGAGGTTGACGATGACTTATATGCAGAAGCAGTGGATTTAGTTGTAGAAATGCAAACCGCTTCCGTCTCGATGTTACAACGCCGTTTTCGAATAGGCTATACAAGAGCTGCAAGATTAATTGATGAAATGGAAGCACGAGGTATTGTAGGAGCCTACGAAGGCAGTAAACCAAGAACAGTTTTACAAGCTAAGCAAAATGAAGAGATAAATTAAAAAAGCCGAAGACGGCTTTTTTTTATGCTAAAATTATGCCATATTAGGAGACGACTATAAATTATAGCAGATTTCAGAGTAAAAAGTCCTATGAATTTTGACAACTTTCGACATTTTCGCTTTTTTCGACAAAAATTACAAATTCTATTTCCATAAGCTTAAAAAAATGGTATATTATTTTCGATTAGTAGGAATGATTATACATCAGATGTCTGATGTCTTAGGAAGAGTTGGAGGTACCGGCATGTCTATTAAGCTAGATAACCGACATTTATATCTACAAGTAATTGATCGGATAAAACAAGATATCGAACTGGGAGTCTACAAAGAAAAGGAAAAATTACCTTCTGAATTCGATCTTGCCAAACAACTGGGCGTAAGTAGAGCCACACTGCGAGAAGCACTACGAATACTTGAAGAGGAAAATGTTATCATTCGCCGTCATGGTGTTGGTACGTTTGTTAACTCAAAACCTCTGTTTACCTCAGGGATTGAACAACTTAATAGTGTTACGAACATGATCTTACAGGCCGGGATGAAACCAGGTACCATTTTCTTAAGTTCATCGACAGTTGGAGCCACGGAAGAGGATATTCGTCGTTTCTCATGTTCTACAAATGAGGAAATTGTGGTCAGAGAGCGGGTTAGAACCGCAAATGGGGAACCTGTCGTTTACTGTATCGACAAGGTACCTGAAAAAATCCTGCCAGAGACATTTTCTCATGGAGAGGAGTCGATTTTTTCCATTTTGGAAGAAGAGGCAAATCGGAAGATCACCTATGCGGTTGCTCAAATTGAACCAATAGGTTATCATGAGAAAATTTCACCCATTCTAGAATGTGAACCAGAAACGGCACTGCTTGTATTAAAGCAAATGCACTTTGATGAAATGGATGAACCAGTCCTTTTCTCGGTAAACTACTTTAAAGCAGATAAATTTAGTTTTCAAGTTTTACGAAAAAGAATTTAATTTTTTGTTGATAATGAAAACGTAATCAACCTGCTTTCTGAAATTTCCTACTAAATCAAACAAAAAATAGGGGGTCAATTGCTTTGAAAAAACGTAAATTTGGCTTAGCTATGTCATTGATTTTAGCTTCAGGCACATTGTTAGCAGCATGTGGCGGCGGAGATGACAAGGATACTGGCAGTGATAATGGTAAAAAAGCTGAAAAAATTGGTATGGTTACTGATGCTGGTACAATTGATGACAAATCATTTAACCAAGGTACTTGGGAAGGTATTAAAAAAGCTGAAGAAGAACTTGGAATTCAGTCAAAATATCTTAAACCAGCTGGTACAACCGAGGCAGAATACTTAAAAGAAATGGGTAATCTGTATGATGCGGGTTATAAATTTATTGTAACACCTGGTTTCAAATTTGAAACTGCTGTATTCAAAGCTCAAGATAAATATAAAGATGCAAAATTCGTCATTCTTGATGGTAATCCACATTCTGGTGACAATAAACCAGTTGTTAAAGAGAACACTGTTGCCGTTTTCTTTGCTGAGCATGAGTCAGGTTTCCTAGCTGGTGTTGCTGCTGCACTTGAATTAAAAGAAGGTGAAGCAGGTTTCATCGGAGGTATGGAAATTCCTGCTGTACAAAAGTTTAACTGGGGATTCCAGCAAGGTGTTAAATATGCAAATGATAACTTAGGCACAAATCTAACGTTAAAAGCTGAAAACGTACTATATCAAGGTTCATTTGATAACGTAGCTGCAGGTGGACAAATTGCTGCACAAATGTATGACCGTGGCGTAGATGTAATCTTTACTGCTGCTGGCGGTGTTGGTGTTGGTGCAATCAACGAAGCTAAAACACGTGGTAAAGCAGGCGAAAAAGTTTGGATCGTTGGTGTTGACTCTGACCAATACGAAGATGGTAAGTATGAAGGAGATAAATCAATTATCTTGACTTCAGCTATGAAGAAATTAGACAATGTTACATTCGATCTCATTAAGCGCGAGCTAGATGGTGACTTCCCTGGCGGCGAAACATTAGTATTCGATGCTAAGAACGACGGTGTTGGCTTACCAGCTGAAAATCCAAACTTAAGCGACGATACAGTAACTAAAGCCCAGGAAGTATTTGAAAAAATTAAGTCTGGTGAAATTAAAGTTGCTTCTGAACAAGGAAGTTTATTTAAGTAAAAAGATCATAAAGAGACGGTTTTTTTCCGTCTCTTTTATGTCCTTTATGTATGATTGATCTGTTAAGTATGCATATTACTAGAGAAATCATATATAACTGTTTCAATATCCTTCTGTTTTTGATGTTGTAATAGGGGACTCCCTATTTTCAAAGAATTAGAGTCTAAATAAAAAGGTGAGTGCTACTATGAGTTATGTGGTTGAAATGCTGAATATTAGGAAAGAGTTCCCTGGTATTGTAGCAAATGATAATATTACCCTCACATTAAAAAAAGGGGAAATACATGCCTTATTAGGGGAAAACGGTGCAGGTAAGTCAACACTAATGGGTGTATTATTTGGTATGTATCAACCTGAAAAAGGGACTATTAGAATTCGAGAAAAAGAAGTAAAAATTTCAAATCCTAATGTAGCCAATCAGCTTGGTATTGGAATGGTGCATCAGCATTTTAAATTAGTAGAAAATTTTACAGTAACTGAAAATATTATTTTAGGCAGTGAACCATTAAAAGGTATGGTTTTAGATATTGATAAGGCTGCTAAAAGAATAGCGGATTTATCAAAACACTACGGCTTAAACGTTGATCCACATTCAAAAATTGAAGATATCTCAGTAGGAATGCAACAAAGAGTAGAAATTATGAAAATGCTTTACCGTGAAGCCGAAGTTCTAATCTTTGATGAACCAACAGCTGTATTAACACCGCATGAAATTGACGAATTAATGAAAATAATGCGTAACCTAATTAATGAAGGTAAATCAATTATCATTATTACACATAAGTTAAAAGAAATTAAAGCGGTTGCAGACCGTTGTACGGTTATTCGACGTGGAAAAGGAATTGGAACAGTTAACGTAAAAGAAACAAGCACGGCACAGATGGCAGAAATGATGGTTGGCCGCGAAGTTAACTTCAAAGTGGATAAGAAAGCTAGTACACCTGGAGAGGTCGTACTTCAAATAGATTCTCTTTCTGTAAAAAATAATAGAAAAGTTTTGGGACTGAAAAATTTCTCTGTTGAAGTGAAACGAGGAGAAATAGTCGGTATCGCTGGAGTCGAAGGAAATGGACAATCAGAAATCGTTGAAGCGATTACCGGACTTAGAAAAGTTGAATCAGGGAAAATATTATTAAAAGGCAAAGATATTACAAATATTCCAATCCGTCAAAGAATTGAAAGCGGAATTGGCCATATCCCTGAAGATAGACATAGAAGAGGACTCGTTCTTGATTATACATTAGAAAACAACATGGTTTTAGAGGTTTATAATAAACCGCCGTTTGCAAAGGCTGGATTATTAAATGGCGCAGCAATTAAGAAATATGCTAAAAGTATTTTAGAAAACTTTGACGTTCGTTCAGGTGAAGGTGGAGCTTCTATTGCAAGGACTCTGTCTGGAGGTAATCAGCAAAAAGCAATCATTGGCCGTGAAATAGAATTAGATCCTGATTTACTCATTGCAGTCCAACCTACACGTGGTTTGGATGTAGGGTCGATTGAATATATTCACAAAAGATTAATCGAGCATCGTGATAAAGGCAAGGCTGTTCTTCTGGTTTCATTAGAGCTTGATGAGGTACTGCAGCTTTCAGACCGTATTGCCATCGTTAATAATGGAGAATTGATTGGAACTGTTAAGGCTTCTGAAACGAATGAAAATGAGGTAGGACTCATGATGGCTGGAGTGAGTAAGGAGGGAAGCGTGTGAGAAACACCATTGTATCATTAATTTCAATTATTTTAGGACTTATTGCGGGCGGCCTACTAATGCTATTTATAGGGGCAAGCCCAATTGAAGGTTACACGTATTTATTCCAAGGTGCATTAAAAAATATTTCCCGTATTGGTGATACGCTTGCAACGGCAACACCACTCATTTTTACTGGACTTGCTGTCGCTTTCGCCTTCCGTACAGGTTTATTTAATATCGGTGCCGCTGGTCAGATGTTAATTGGCGGTCTTTGTGCTACTGCTGTGGGATTAACATTCGATCTATCAAGACCAATCTTACTACTAGCAATGATAGCAGCCGGAATTTTAGGCGGAGGATTATGGGCATTTATTCCAGGCTATTTTAAAGCAAGATTCAACGTACATGAGGTTGTATCAACAATCATGATGAACTGGATTGCTTATTGGACAGTTTATTATACTGTTCCTGCCTATTTTAAAGGTGGAACCGAAACAGAATCCCAACTAATCTCAGAAACTGCTTCATTAAAAACGCCTGTGTTATCTGAAATGTTTCAAGGATCGTATATTAATTTGGGAATTTTCCTTGCGATAATCGCTGTGATTATTATTGCATTTATTATTAATAAAACAACCTTAGGATTCGAATTAAAAGCTGTAGGTTTCAATAGACATGCTGCAGAATATGCAGGTATGAAAGTTAATCGCAATATTATCTTATCCATGATAATTTCAGGTGCTCTTGCAGGTCTGGGCGGGGTAGCATTATATACTGGTAATGCATCCAGCATTCAAATTGGTATTTTACCGTCACAGGGTTATGATGGGATTGCCGTAGCATTACTTGGGGCAAACTCTCCAGTTGGTGTATTCTTTGCTGCACTCCTTTTTGGTATTCTTTATTCTGGGACAGGTTTTATGAACGCGATGATCGAAATTCCGCCAGAACTTGCAAATACAATCATTGCCATTATTATTTACTTTGCTGCTACTAGCGTTCTGATTCACCGTGTGTTAAATAAATTCCGTAAGACTCGTTCAAATGCTAATGATGTAAATGGACCTGTTGGCAAGAAGGGAGAAGCATAATATGTGGGCTATAATTGAACAAATATTCCCTTACGCAATTGTTTTTACAATTCCACTTCTTATTACAGCATTAGGTGGTCTATTTAGTGAAAGAAGCGGTATCGTAAATATTGGTTTAGAAGGTTTAATGATTTCTGGAGCATTTGCGAGTGCAATAACTGTTAACTTTCTGCAAGATAGTATGTCTGGGTCAGCGGTATTATGGATTGGGTTATTAGTTGCTGTCGTGGTAGGGATTTTGTTTTCCTTATTACATGCATTTGCCAGCATCAACTTAAGTGCGGACCAAGTAATCAGTGGTACTGCCATTAACATGATTGCAATGGCTTTGACAGTTTTCTTAGCGAGAAATATTACTGGTAGTGGAAACATTCGTATTACCAGCGGTTTTACACCATTTGATGTGCCAATTTTATCTCAAATACCAATTATTGGGGATTTGTTATTTACAAAAACGTATGCAACAACTTGGTTTATTCTAGTAGTACTTCTCGTGAGTGCATTTATTCTAAACAAAACAAAATTCGGTTTACGTTTAAAATCTTGTGGAGAGTTTCCACAGGCAGCTCAAGCAGCAGGGATTAATGTTGTAAGAATCCGTTATATCGGAGTTATGATTTCCGGTGCATTATCTGGCTTAGGCGGAGCAATCATTATTTTAACATATGCAGGTGAATTCACCGGTTCCGTTTCAGGTCTTGGATTCTTAGCACTTGCTTCCTTAATATTTGGTCAATGGAGACCATTGGGAATCTTAGGAGCAACATTATTCTTCGGATTTGCCAGCACCATTGCGAACGTATCTCAAGTTATTCCTGAATTGGCCGTTATACCGCCAATCATTCTAAAAATCTTCCCATATGTAGTAACGTTAATTGCTTTAGTTATCTTCTCTAAATCTTCACAAGCACCTAAAGCAGCTGGAGAACCATTCGATCCAGGAAAACGATAATATGGAGCAAAACAGGTCTGGCTATTTAGTCAGCCTGTTTTTTTGTTTCCCTAGTGGTTTAAGCTTGTAAAATACAAGCCTGGCAAATTATAGTAAGAATAAGGGTTTATTACAATGGAAATGATGTAAAATAACCGGATGAATGTTTACATATATAATAAGTAGGTTTTAGAAATTTGAAGGAGGTCTTTTAATGGATTCAACTACTGAAAAAATTATCCCTATGCAAGGATACAAACTCCATGTCATTGAAACAGATAAATATAAAACGAATACATTTGTTTGGAAAATGAAAGCTCCCCTAACGAAGGAAGATGTTACGAAAAGGGCGCTGCTTCCTCAAGTGTTACAAAGCAGTACCTCCAAATACCCAACAACGACAGCATTGCGTTCATATTTGGATGAATTATATGGTGCTACACTTTTTATTGATTTAGCCAAAAAAGGGGAATACCATATTATAAGTTTCACGCTTGAAATCGCAAATGAGAAATTCTTAAGTGACACTACTCCATTGTTAAAAAGAGGATTCGAGCTTCTTTCAGAGGTTTTAACAAAACCCAATGTTTTAGGCAATGCGTTTGATCAAGATACAGTGAACAAAGAAAAGAGAACGTTAAAACAACGAATTCAATCCGTATATGATGATAAAATGCGCTATTCTAATGTACGTCTGCTGCAAGAAATGTGTAAAGATGAGCCTTACGCTCTTCAAGTAAATGGTGAAGCAGAAGATGTAGAAGCCATTACAGCTGAAACGTTATTCGACTATTATAATAAGGCATTTTCCGAAGACGAATTGGACCTTTATGTGATTGGCGATGTAAAGGGAGACGAGGTGAAAAGTCTTGCTGATGATTTACTGAAGTTTGAAGAACGCACCCCTAAAAAAATTGTGAATTCAGAACAACAGATAAAAGATAAAGTACAAGAGATAAAAGAAGAACAAGATGTCAAGCAAGGAAAATTAAATATTGGCTACCGTACAAATATTATTTATGGGGATTCCGATTATTTTGCACTTCAATTGTTTAATGGGATTTTTGGAGGATTCTCACATTCAAAATTGTTTATTAATGTCCGGGAAAAGGCAAGCTTAGCCTATTATGTATCAAGCCGGCTGGAAAGTCATAAAGGACTAATGATGGTCATGTCAGGAATTGACTTAAAGAACTATGACCAGGCAGTGGGAATCATTCGTGATCAGTTAGAAGCAATGAAAAAAGGCGACTTTACAGATCAAGAACTCGTTCAAACAAAAGCAGTGATTCGTAATCAAATCCTTGAAACCATTGACACATCAAGAGGGTTAACAGAAATACTTTACCATAACGTTGTTGCGGGCAAGGAAATTAAACTTGAACAATGGATAACAGATATGGAGAAAACAACAAAGGAAGAGATTATCGCTGTTGCGAATAAAATTAAATTAGACACCATTTACTTTTTAACTGGAACGGAGGCGGTAAAATAATGGAGAAAATTAACTTTGACCAGCTCCAAGAAGAACTTTACCATGAAAAGTTATCCAATGGTTTAAATGTTTATATATTACCAAAAAAAGGTTTTAATAAAACTTTTGCCACGTTTACTACGAAGTATGGGTCAATTGATAATAACTTCGTGCCATTTGGAAAA
The DNA here is from genome assembly GCF_019749295.1 of Neobacillus niacini. Taxonomy (GTDB): domain Bacteria; phylum Bacillota; class Bacilli; order Bacillales; family Cytobacillaceae; genus Neobacillus; species Neobacillus niacini_D. The sequence continues at coordinate 268,076 of NZ_JACWFG010000001.1, read as the reverse complement.
GAAGATTATGTAAAAGTACCAGATGGAATTGCCCATTTTCTGGAGCATAAGCTTTTTGAAAAAGAAGATGGAGACGTTTTTCAACAGTTTAGCAGGCAGGGTGCTTCAGCCAATGCCTTTACTTCTTTTACGAGGACTGCCTATTTGTTTTCAAGTACTTCGGATGTAGAGAAAAACCTGGAAACGTTAGTTGATTTCGTTCAAGATCCTTACTTTTCGGAAAAAACGGTTGAAAAGGAAAAAGGGATTATTGGTCAAGAAATCACCATGTATGATGATAATCCGGATTGGCGTCTCTATTTTGGGCTGATTCAAAATTTATATCAAAATCATCCAGTAAAGATTGATATCGCCGGGACCATTGAATCGATTTCCCATATTACGAAGGATTTACTTTATGAGTGCTACAATACCTTCTATCATCCGAGTAATATGTTATTGTTTATTGTGGGACCAGTCGATCCAGCTAAATTTATGGATCAAGTCAGAGATAACCAAGAGAAAAAAGATTACAAAGAGATGCCCGAGATTCAACGTAAGTTTGAAGATGAGCCGATTCAGACAGCAGAACAAAAACAAGTGCTGGAAATGAATGTGCAAACCTCTAAATGTTTAATTGGGATGAAAGCACTACATGTGGATCAAAGTGGTGCTGAGTTATTGAAAAATGAATTGACTATGAATGTTCTCTTGGATTTATTGTTTGGAAAAAGCTCTAAAAATTATAATCAACTTTATAATGAAGGACTAATTGATGAAACCTTCTCCTATGACTATACACAGGAACAAGGATTTGGCTTTGCGATGGTTGGCGGGGATACAGAGAATCCTGATAAACTTGCCGACCAGTTAAAAAATATGTTATTTGATGCTAAAAAAGGAACAACATTCACAGAAGAGCAATTAGATAGGGCAAAAAAGAAGAAAATTGGCGGATTTTTACGTGCTGTGAATTCCCCTGAATATATAGCAAACCAATTTACCCGATATGCTTTTAATGACATGAATTTATTTGATGTTGTTCCAACATTGGAAAAAATAACAATGGAGGATCTTAAATCAATGGCTTCAGAAGTTATATCGGAAGAACGTTTCTCAGTTTGCCAAGTAATCCCTAAAAAGTAAGAGAAAGCGTCGCTAGCCGGCGCTTTTCTTTTGGTTTAAAATGTAGGAAGTAAAATAGAAAGAGTGAAGCTAGTGAAAAAATACGCATTAATTACGGGAGCAAGCGGCGGGATCGGACAAGTGGTGGCGCTTAAATTAGCTTCTTTAGGCTATAATTTATATCTACACTATAATCAAAATGAAAGATCGATAAAGGAATTAATGGAAAAAATTGAACCCTTTGGCGGAGAATACATCTCTATTCAGGCAAATCTTGAGGAATCAGAAGGATATAAAAAGATTTGTCCGCACATCTTCTCCCTGGATGAAATTATTCATTGCAGCGGGAATACTCATTATGGTCTCCTCGTTGATTTAAAACCAGAGGAAATGGAATCATTAATGAGGGTACATGTGATGAATCCATTAATGATAACAAAAGAACTTCTGCCCAAACTTATTAAGAAACGATCTGGAAATGTAATATTTATTTCTTCCATTTGGGGTCAAACCGGGGCAGCATGTGAAGTTGCTTATTCGACTGCAAAAGGAGCGCAAATTTCTTTTGTAAAAGCTTTAAGCAAAGAGGTCGCACTAAATGGTGTGCGTGTGAATGCTATTGCACCTGGTGCCGTCGAGACACCGATGATGGGACAATTCTCTGAGGAGGATATACAGCTGCTGCAATTTGATATCCCCATGGGCAGGCTGGGTCTTCCAGATGAAATAGCAAATGGAGTGAAATTTTTACTATCAAATGAGTCCTCGTATATTACTGGCCAAATCCTTTCCATTAATGGCGGCTGGTATACATAAATTATACATTTATATTCGTGAATAAAATCCCCCCTTTCATTGCAAAATAACACTGTACAACTATAAAGGAGGGTTTAATATGTCTGTTTTAGATAACTGGAAACAATGGGAAGACTTTCTTGCTGATCGACTTCATCAAGCACAAAACGAAGGGATGAGCGAAGGGGCCATAAGTGCTCTAGCGTTACAAATTGGTGATTATTTAGCTGAGCAAGTAGAACCTAAAAATGAGCAAGAGCGAATCCTCGCTGATTTATGGTCTGTTGCAGATAAAGAAGAACAGCAAGCAATTGCAAATATCATGGTGAAATTAGTACAAAATAATGGCAGTCGCTAAGAGAGAGGGTTCACCTCTCTTTTTTTTGCTTTTTGAAAGCAAAATAGATTAAATAAGTATTGAACTTGTTTTTGCTTTCATCTTCAATCAAAATCATATATTATTATGGATAGATAAGGGATTGAAAAATTTGTCGTTTTAACTGAGGAGGTTTTTTATGGAGAAGAAAGAGTGGTATTTAGAATATGAGATTCAGAAAAACCGTCCTGGGTTGTTGGGCGACATCTCATCTTTACTCGGAATGCTGTCCATTAATATTGTTACGATTAATGGTGTAGATGAAGGACGACGTGGTTTATTAATCTTAGCTAAAGATGATAATCAAATTAAACGGTTAGAGTCAATTTTAAATACAATGGACACAATAAAAGTAATTAAGATTAGGGAACCAAAACTTCGGGACCGGCTGGCAGTACGCCATGGACGTTACATACAACGTGATGCAGATGATAAGAAGACATTTCGATTTGTTCGGAGCGAACTTGGTGTATTAGTTGATTTTATGGCTGAATTATTTAAGCAGGAAGGTCACAAGCTGATTGGTATTCGAGGAATGCCAAGGGTTGGAAAAACAGAGTCAGTGGTTGCAGCGAGTGTATGTGCCAATAAGCGCTGGTTATTTGTTTCCTCCACGCTTTTAAAACAAACCATTCGTAATCAACTCATTCAGGATGAATACAATGAAAATAACTTGTTCATACTTGATGGCATTGTCTCAACAAAACGTGCAAGTGAACGTCATTGGCAGCTTGTGCGTGAGATTATGCGTTTACCTGCAGTTAAAGTAGTTGAACACCCGGATATCTTTGTGCAAAATTCTGAGTATACACTAGATGATTTCGATTATATTATCGAGTTAAGGAACGAGGCAGACGAAGAAATTACATACGATATTGTCGACCAAAATAACTTATTCTCTGGCTCGGATTTTGGAGATTTTGGATTTTAATTAATTGGAAGGTGTTAATAAGTGACTGAATTAGGTAATCGACTAAAAGAAGCGCGATTAGCCAAAGGATTAAGCTTAGAGGATTTACAGTCAATCACGAAAATTCAAAAGCGGTATTTGATAGGGATTGAAGAAGGCAATTATTCTAGTATGCCCGGAAATTTTTATGTTCGCGCTTTTGTAAAACAATACGCTGAAGCGCTGCAGCTTAACCCGGATGAAATTTTTGAAACATATAAGAATGAGATTCCGGCAACTCACAATGAGGATTTACCAGAACAATTATCAAGAGTAAAAACGCGAAAGTCAGTAACGGAGGGATCCTCTAAAATTTTTGATATTATTCCGAGGATTTTAATCGGGGTCTTTATTGTTGGGGCTGCTGGTTTACTGTATTATTTCTTTGTTAATAACGTTGGAGACAAAGCCAATGACTTAGTTAATAAGGAAAATGAACCGGTAAAATTTGTACGCTCTGAAAATCTAGACAAAGCAGATGAGAAAGAAAAAGAAGATGCACAAGAAACAGAAGATAAAAAGAATAATGACCAAAAGAATGATGACCAAAAGACTAATGAGGAAACTCCGGTTGTAGAAGCCCCGAAACAAGAATTAGCAGCTGTTCAAAATAGTGGGAAAAACTCTACATATGATTTAAAAAATGCAGAAAAATTTGTTGTTAAACTTGTTTCAACTGGGCAGACATGGGTCAATGTTAAAAATAGCAGCGGTCAATCCAAGTTTCAGGGGTTATTATCAACCACTGGTACACCAAGTGCAGAAGTAGATTTAACGGGCGATACCAAAGCCGTCCTTGTTATTGGCAGGGCGGTCGATACAGAGATTTATGTAAATGACCAAAAGCTTGAGTATGCTATCGCACCTACTGATGTGGTTCAACAGAACATTACGATCCAATTTGTTCCGAAGAACGAATAGTCATCAAGTGATGACTATTTTTCGTTCTAATAATACCTGGAGGCAAAAATAATGAATGTACCAAATCAAATAACGATATCAAGGATACTATTAATTCCAATTTTCTTGATAATAATGCTAGTTCCCTTTGATTGGGGAAATATGCATTTGCTGGGAGCTGACCTTCCGGTAACTCATTTTGTCGGAGCATTAATATTTATTTTTGCATCTGCGACGGATTGGGTAGATGGCTATTATGCCCGAAAATATAATCTTGTTACGAATATGGGGAAGTTTCTTGACCCGCTTGCTGATAAATTACTTGTTTCTGCTGCACTGGTTGTCCTTGTTGATCTTGGATATGCAGCCTCTTGGATTGTGATTGCAATCATCAGCAGGGAATTTGCTGTTACAGGTCTTCGTCTCTTGTTAGTAGAGGGTGGAGAAGTGGTAGCTGCCAATAACCTTGGGAAAATTAAAACCTGGGCACAAATAATCGCAATTTCAGCTCTTTTATTACATAATATTATTTTTGAAATGATTGGGTTTCCATTTGATGATATAGCATTGTGGGTTGCATTAATTTTTACAATCTGGTCTGGATGGGATTACTTTGCAAAAAATATGCATGTTTTCAAAAATTCTAAATAGAACTTGGGGTAATGGGTGATGAATGCAGAAATTATTGCTGTTGGTTCTGAATTACTGCTGGGTCAAATCGTTAATAGTAATGCACGGTTTATTTCACAACAACTTGCAGGACTAGGTATTAATGTTTTTTTTCATACAGTAGTTGGTGATAATCCGGATCGATTAAAGTCCGTAATAGAAATTGCGGAAATGCGTTCAAATTTGATCATTTTTACGGGAGGACTAGGGCCGACGAAGGATGACTTAACGAAGGAAACCATTGCTCGGCATTTAGGGAAAAATCTTGTAATGGATCAAGAAGCATTAGAATCTATTGAACTTTATTTTAAAAAGGGAAATAGAATAATGACTGAAAATAATAAGAAGCAAGCTCTTGTTTTAGATGACTCTACTATCCTGCCAAATCATCATGGGATGGCACCTGGTATGATGATAGAGAGAGGTAACTGCATATATATGCTTTTGCCAGGCCCTCCGAAAGAAATGGAACCAATGTTTTTACACTTTGGTACTGCGGCTTTGTCCAAACAAGTAAAAATAGATGAAAAAATAGTTTCAAGAGTTTTAAGGTTCTTCGGAATTGGAGAGGCTGCGCTGGAAACGGAAATCATTGATTTAATTGATAGACAAACAAATCCAACGATTGCCCCGCTGGCTGCAGACGGAGAATGCACGTTACGGCTGACTGCGAAGCATCAAGATTTGCAAATAGCAGAAGATATGCTTGATGAAGTAGAGGGTAATATTAAAGCTCGAGTAGGGCAGTTTTTATATGGGTATGACAATACCTCGTTAGTGGCTGAATTAATGCAAGTCTTAAAGGAAAAAGAATTAACGATTTCTGCTGCAGAGAGTTTAACAGGCGGATTGTTTCAACAGGAGCTAACGAGTGTTCCAGGCGTAAGTTCTGTCTTGAAAGGCGGCGTGGTTTGCTACACGAATGAGGTTAAGAAGAATGTTTTAAAGGTGAAGCCTGAAACCATTGATACATATGGAGTTGTCAGTCAAGAGTGTGCAAAAGAACTGGCTGAAAATGTTGCGGCATTGGTATCTACGGATATCGGGATTAGCTTCACGGGTGTTGCTGGACCAGCCGAGCTTGAAGGCAATCCTGTTGGAACAGTGTACATCGGGATTTCGATTAAAGGAAAACAAACAGTCGTTGAAAAGCTGGAACTTGGCGGATCGAGAGAGGCAAACCGAAGTCGTTCGGTAAAATATGGCTGCTATTATTTATTAAAGCAATTACAAGAATCACAGAAAGCTTAACTAAGCTCTCTGTGATTTTTTCATTGAAATTAAAAGCACAGAATATAGAAGAAAAAGCTTAAATCAACTAAAAAGTATTCTTAAAAGATATATTTGTCTGGGGCAATTACCTATTTTTACATGACTATCAGCAGTAAAAAAGTCGAATGAATGTTCGTTTTTTTACTGTACAAATGTCCAAAAAGAGGTTATATTATTAATAGGATTTAAATAATAGATTTTGGCTATTAACTTTTTGGTTTATATATAAGGGAGGAACTAGTAGTGACTGATCGTAAAGCTGCCTTAGAAATGGCGCTAAAACAAATTGAAAAGCAATTTGGAAAAGGTTCCATCATGAAAATGGGGGAAAAAACAGACACAAGGATTTTAACAAGTCCAAGTGGCTCATTAGCCCTTGACTCAGCTCTTGGAGTGGGTGGATATCCTAGAGGAAGAATTATTGAAATTTACGGACCTGAGAGCTCAGGTAAAACAACTGTTGCCCTGCATGCAATTGCAGAAGTACAAGCAGCAGGCGGACAAGCAGCATTTATTGATGCTGAGCACGCACTTGATCCAGCGTATGCACAAAAGCTTGGAGTAAACATCGATGAGTTATTGTTATCCCAGCCAGACACTGGAGAACAAGCGCTAGAAATCGCAGAGGCACTTGTACGAAGCGGTGCAATTGATATTCTAGTAGTCGATTCCGTTGCAGCCCTAGTTCCAAAAGCAGAAATTGAAGGAGAAATGGGAGATTCTCATATGGGTCTTCAAGCACGCTTGATGTCGCAGGCACTCCGCAAACTTTCTGGTGTCATTAACAAATCAAAGACAATCGCAATCTTTATTAACCAGGTTCGTGAAAAGATTGGTGTCATGTTTGGTAATCCCGAGACGACACCTGGTGGCCGTGCGTTAAAATTCTACTCTACGATTCGTGTTGAGGTACGTCGTGGAGAAGCATTAAAGCAAGGTACTGACGTGGTTGGAAACAAAACAAAGATTAAGGTTGTAAAAAATAAAGTCGCTCCTCCATTCCGTACAGCTGAAGTGGATATTATGTATGGTGAAGGTATTTCTAAAGAGGGCGAGATCATTGATATTGGTTCTGAATTAGATATCGTTCAAAAGAGCGGTTCCTGGTATTCATATAATGAGGAAAGAATTGGTCAAGGACGCGAAAATGCTAAGACTTTCTTAAGAGAAAATCCAAGTATTCGTCTTGAAATTCAGCAAAAAATCCGTGAACACTACGGATTAGATGGCGAAAAGATTGTAACTGAAGCTGATGACGATGAGCAGTTTGAATTAATCGACTAACATTAAGAGCAAAGCCTGTTTAGGTTTTGCTCTTTTTAGTAAAATGAATAATTATTCCTGAACTTGTATTTTTATTCAATCTAAACAACATCAAACTAATTGTTAAAATATGAACAAAGTCTAAATATTTCCAAAAGCTATCTGGAGTTACCCTTGACAATGATTATACACACATTTACAATTAACATGTATATTTTACATTTTTGTTAATATTACAATGAAAAGCTTGGTGCTTGCTGTATGTTGAACAAAACCAATATACATGCCGACACTTAAAAAGTGTAACAAAAAAGTTCATAGCAAGAGGAGGTGTAACGATGGACACTATTACTATCATCTCCATTTTGCTTGGCATTATCGTCGGTGCCGTTGTTGGCTATTTTGCTCGTAAATCCATTGCTGAGGCAAAAATAGCAGGTGCAAAGAATGCTGCAGAGCAGATTCTTGAAGATGCAAAGCGAGACGCTGATTCAGTGAAAAAAGAAGCTTTGCTTGAGGCAAAGGATGAAATTCACAAGCTTCGTACAGAAGCCGAACGTGAGGTTCGTGAACGAAGAAATGAACTGCAAAAACAAGAAAACCGTTTACTGCAAAGAGAAGAGAATTTAGATCGAAAGGATGAATCGTTAAATAAACGAGAAATTCTATTAGAAAAGAAGGATGATTCTCTAAACCAAAGACAACAGCATATTGAACAGATGGAAAGCAAAGTGGACGAGCTGGTACGAACACAACAAACTGAACTTGAACGTATTTCGAGTTTGACTCGTGAGGAAGCTAAATCCATCATTATCGATAAAATGGAGCAGGAATTAACCTATGACACTGCGATAATGATTAAGGAAAGTGAAAACCGCGCGAAAGAGGAAGCTGACAAGAAAGCGAAGGAAATTCTATCGCTAGCAATCCAGCGTTGCGCTGCTGACCATGTTGCGGAAACGACTGTATCTGTAGTCAACCTTCCAAATGATGAAATGAAAGGTCGTATTATAGGCCGTGAAGGAAGAAATATCCGTACACTAGAGACACTTACTGGAATTGATTTGATTATCGATGATACCCCAGAAGCTGTTATTCTATCAGGATTTGACCCAATACGTCGGGAAACTGCTCGATTGGCACTTGAAAAGCTAGTCCAAGACGGACGAATCCATCCCGCACGAATTGAGGAAATGGTTGAAAAGTCTCGTCGTGAAGTGGATGAGTATATCCGTGAAGTGGGTGAACAAACGACCTTTGAGGTTGGTGTTCATGGATTACATCCGGATCTTATCAAAATCCTTGGACGCTTGAAGTTCCGTACAAGTTACGGTCAAAACGTTCTTAAGCACTCAATGGAGGTTGCTCAGCTTTCAGGCTTACTAGCAGCTGAACTTGGCGAGGATGAAACGCTGGCACGCCGTGCAGGTTTACTACATGATATCGGTAAGGCAATTGATCATGAAGTAGAAGGCAGCCACGTAGAAATCGGTGTAGAGCTTGCGACTAAATACAAGGAACACCCAGTAGTTATCAACAGTATCGCATCTCACCATGGTGATACGGAGCCAACATCAACTATAGCCGTTCTAGTGGCTGCTGCTGATGCATTATCAGCTGCAAGACCTGGAGCTCGTAGTGAAACTCTTGAAAACTATATCCGCCGTTTAGAAAAGCTGGAAGAGATTTCTGAGTCCTATGATGGTGTTGAGAAATCCTTTGCGATTCAAGCTGGTCGTGAAGTCCGGATTATCGTAAGACCTGATGCAGTTGATGATTTAGCTGCTCATCGTCTGGCTAGAGATATTCGGAAACGAATAGAAGAAGAGCTGGATTATCCAGGACATATAAAAGTTACAGTCATCCGTGAAACACGGGCTGTGGAATACGCAAAATAAAGCGGTGCAAAAGCACTGCTTTATTTTTTTGCGGAGTAGACATACGATTAAAAAAGGTAAAGTGTGATACAATTTATAGTAAATATTGCTTTTGAAAGGGATAACAAATGAACTTATTATTTATTGGTGATGTTGTTGGCTCACCTGGACGAGATATGGTCAAGGAGTATGTGCCGAAAATTAAAGAAAAATATCGACCTAATTTTACAATTATTAATGGTGAAAATGCAGCAGGAGGCAGGGGAATAACAGAAAAGATTTACAGAGAATTTTTGGGTTCTGGTGCCCAGGCTGTAACACTGGGAAACCATTCCTGGGACAACAAGGAGATTTTTGAATTTATTGATTCAGCAAAAAATATGGTACGACCCGCTAATTTTCCTGAAGGAACTCCAGGTAAGGGTTTAGCATTCTTTAAAGTCAATGACATAGAAGTGGCTGTTATCAATTTACAGGGCCGAACCTTTATGCCACCATTGGATTGTCCTTTTAAGAAGGCTGATGAATTATTGGAAATGGCACAGGAGAGGACCCCATTTATTTTTGTGGATTTCCATGCAGAAGCAACAAGTGAAAAACAAGCAATGGGCTGGTACTTAGACGGAAGGGTTTCTGCTGTGGTAGGTACCCATACACATGTGCAAACCGCTGATAGCCGTATATTGCCTAACGGCACAGGTTATTTAACGGATGTAGGAATGACAGGTCCGTATGATGGAATTCTCGGGATGGAAAGGGATGCTGTCATCACTAAATTTCTTACAAGCCTTCCAGTCAGATTCGAAGTCCCTAAAACGGGTAGAACCCAGCTTAGTGGAGTCTACATGGAACTTGACAGGAAAACTGGTAAATGTAAAAAGATGGAAAGAATTTTAATAAATGAAGATAATCCTTGGTATTCTTAACCTTCCGCTATGGAAGGTTATTTGTTTTTTATTGATAAATAGTCACTTTTTTTGTCCAAGCCGGAATATGTCATTTGAAAAATGAATATAGTAGCAGTGGAATCTTATATACCTGATTTGTTCATGAAACTGCTCATGCCAGGATCGGGATTATACAAGGGGGAGCTAGGAATGGAAATATTAAAAGTTTCAGCAAAATCTAATCCTAATTCTGTAGCTGGTGCACTTGCTGGAGTTCTGCGTGAAAGAGGTGCAGCAGAAATACAGGCGATTGGTGCAGGTGCATTGAATCAAGCTGTTAAGGCAGTAGCGATTGCAAGAGGGTTTGTAGCACCTAGCGGAGTAGATTTGATTTGCATCCCTGCGTTCACTGATATTCAAATTGATGGTGAAGAACGCACGGCCATAAAGCTTATTGTTGAACCCAGATGAAAGAGATAGAATCAATGAAGTGAAACAAGATAATTAAACAAACTTTTACCTGCTTAAACTGTAAGCAGGTATTTTTATATACAATTTATATAAAGAATGTTATTCTAATATAAATGAAAACGTTTTCTGTAATAAAATTTTAAAGTAATATATTTTATTAGATTTAATAATAAATCGCGTAATAACAACGTTTAATGTCAATTTTATCGTGGGATATGCAGCTTTCTTAAATGTCAATTTTTATAATATAAAAAAATATTCATATTTTAGACAATATTTCGTCTGAAAGGGTTGCAATTTTTGGTTTAGAGGTCTAGAATTGTAAGCGTTTAGTACATCTTCTAGTTTCAATTGATTTTGTCTTTAAAGCTTTAAAAGGCTAAATTCTAGTGAATTACTCGGAATTGTGCTACACTATTAGTGATTTATAAAATATATTTTTTACATATCCAAAGGGGTGTAAGTCATGATCAATCAACTTTCGTGGAAAGTTGGCGGACAACAAGGGGAAGGTATTGAAAGTACGGGGGAAATATTTGCTATTGCATTGAATCGCCTCGGTTATTACTTGTATGGTTATCGTCACTTTTCATCTCGTATTAAGGGCGGTCATACAAACAACAAGATTAGAGTTAGTACGACTGAAGTTCGTTCAATCTCAGATGATCTTGATATTCTTGTCGCTTTTGACCAAGAAACTATCGATGTAAATTACAAAGAGCTGCATGGAAAAGGTGTAATCCTTGCAGATGCGAAATTCACGCCAAAGAAACCAGAGGATACCGAAGCTTCATTGTATGCGGTTCCATTTACGGAAATTGCTACTGAGTTAGGGACATCTTTAATGAAAAACATGGTAGCGATTGGTGCAACTTCTGCCGTTTTAGATCTTGATATTCAAGTGTTTGAAGAAGTAGTTCAAGAGATTTTCGGTAAAAAAGGTGCACAAGTCGTTTCAAAAAACATGGATGCAATTAAAGCTGGATTTGATTATATGAAAAAACAGCTTGTAGATGGCATTGAAATTATGGAACTTGAAAAAGCTGATGGCAAGAAGCGTATGTTCATGATTGGAAATGACGCGATTGCATTGGGAGCTGTTGCAGCAGGCTGCCGTTTTATGGCTGCTTACCCAATTACACCAGCTTCTGAAATAATGGAATATTTAATTAAAAAACTTCCTGCTCTTGGAGGAACAGTTATTCAAACAGAAGACGAAATTGCTGCTTGTACAATGGCGATTGGTGCAAACTATGCTGGTGTTCGTACAATTACTGCATCTGCAGGTCCTGGACTATCATTGAAAATGGAAGCAATTGGTCTCTCAGGTATAACTGAAACTCCTCTAGTGATTGTTGATACGCAGCGTGGAGGTCCATCTACAGGATTACCAACAAAGCAAGAACAGTCAGATTTAATGGCAATGATTTATGGAACACATGGAGAAATCCCTAAAATTGTTATGGCTCCAAGTACTGTAGAAGAAGCATTCTATGATACTGCTGAAGCATTTAACCTGGCTGAAGAATATCAATGTCCAGTTATCATTCTTTCAGATCTTCAATTATCTTTAGGCAAACAGACTGTTGAACCTTTAGGTATGGATAAGGTTGAAATTAGACGTGGTAAGCTGGTTGCAGGTGAAATTCCTGACAGTGAAAATAAAGCTTATTTCAAACGCTATGAAGTTACCGAAGATGGAGTTTCTCCACGTGTAATCCCTGGTATGAAAAATGGTATTCACCACGTAACAGGTGTTGAGCATGATGAAACTGGTAAGCCTTCAGAATCAGCTGCAAATAGAATTGCACAAATGGACAAGCGATTCCGTAAAATTGAAAATATCCGCTTCAACACACCTGTTTACAAAAATGCAAAGCATGAAGATGCTGACATTTTACTAGTTGGATTCAATTCAACAAGAGGTGTTATTGAGGAAGCAATGGTACGTTTAGAGAATGATGGATTGAAAGTAAACCATGCACATATCCGTTTAATTCATCCATTCCCAACGGACGAAGTGCTGCCGCTTGTTCGTTCAGCAAAGAAAGTTGTGGTTGTAGAAAACAATGCAACTGGACAATTAGCAAACATTATGAAAATGAATGTTGGTCATGCTGAAAAAATTATTAAACATGTAAAATATGACGGTAACCCGTTCCTACCACACGAAGTATATACAAAATGTAAGGAGTTGTTCTAATCATGGCCACTTTTAAAGACTTTAGAAATAATGTAAAACCGAACTGGTGCCCTGGCTGTGGCGACTTCTCTGTACAAGCGGCAATGCAACGTGCAGCAGCGAATGTAGGTCTTGAGCCTGAAAACTTAGCTGTTATTTCTGGTATCGGATGTTCTGGTCGTATTTCTGGTTATATTAATTCATATGGTTTCCATGGTATTCATGGTCGTTCATTACCAATCGCACAAGGTGTGAAAATGGCAAACCGTGATTTAACAGTCATCGCTTCTGGTGGTGATGGTGATGGTTTTGCAATCGGTATGGGCCATACCATTCATGCAATTCGTAGAAATATTGATATTACCTACGTAGTTATGGATAACCAAATCTATGGATTAACAAAAGGGCAAACGTCTCCTCGTTCTGCTGCCGGCTTTAAAACGAAATCATCGCCGCTAGGTTCGATTGAGCAGCCAATTTCACCAATGGAGATGGCTTTAACTGCTGGAGCAACGTTTGTTGCGCAAAGCTTCTCTACAGATTTGAAAGATCTTACTGCTTTAATTGAAGCTGGTATTAAACATAAAGGATTTTCTTTAATTAACGTATACAGTCCTTGTGTGACTTATAATAAGGTTAACACTTATGATTGGTTTAAAGAGAACCTAACAAAGTTAAGCGATATTGAAGGTTATGATCCTTCAAACCGTGAAAATGCTATGCAGACATTGATGAAGCATAATGGTCTAGTTACTGGTTTGATTTATCAAAACACAGAGCGTCAATCTTACCAGGAATTAATTAATAATTACTCTGAAACTCCATTAGCACACGCTGATCTAAACCTAGATCAAAATTATTTTGATAAATTAGTCGGCGAGTTTATGTAATAGGAATTGGAAAAATCCCGTAGTAGACGACTACGGGATTTTCTATTGTTTTCAAGCCTTTTAACCTTTATACTATAATAATGTGCGGATGTGTGGAAGATTCATTTCTTATTCACTAGTACAGGAAAAAATTTACTTTTCTAATATTCATAGACAGTAATTTGACTGAAAGGAGATTTTACTTATGAATGAAAAACAACGTGTAGAAGCCAGGCAAATCGAACCTGCTAATTCTTCGGACAAAAAATCCGCCAAGGATTACAGTAAATATTTTGAGCAGGTAATAACTGCACCTTCCTTAAAAGATGCAAAAAAGCGTGGAAAAGAAGAAGTAAAGTATCATAACGATTTCTCTATTCCTGAGGAGTTTCGCGGCTTAGGAGAAGGGCGCAAATTTTATATCCGTACCTATGGATGTCAAATGAATGAGCATGATACTGAAGTGATGGCAGGGATCTTCCTGGCATTAGGATATGAGCCGACAGATTCTACAGAAGATGCAAATGTTATTCTCTTAAATACATGTGCAATTCGTGAGAATGCTGAAAATAAGGTATTTGGTGAACTAGGACACTTAAAGCATTTGAAGACAGAAAAGCCAGATTTACTCATTGGTGTTTGCGGCTGTATGTCCCAAGAAGAATCCGTTGTTAATAAGATATTAAAAACCTACGATCAGGTGGACATGATTTTTGGTACACATAACATTCACCGTCTGCCAAATATTCTACATGAAGCTTATATGTCAAAAGAAATGGTTGTAGAAGTATGGTCTAAAGAAGGGGACGTAATCGAAAACCTTCCAAAAGTTAGACGTGGTAATATTAAAGCCTGGGTTAATATTATGTACGGCTGTGACAAATTCTGTACCTATTGTATTGTTCCGTATACACGTGGTAAAGAACGAAGCCGCCGCCCTGAAGAGATCATCCAAGAGGTACGTCATCTAGCCGCACAGGGCTACCAGGAGGTTACACTCTTAGGTCAAAACGTAAATGCATATGGAAAAGATTTAGAGGGTGTGAACTACGGCCTGGGTGAACTTATGGACGAGCTGCGGAAGATTGATATCCCGCGTATTCGATTCACAACAAGTCATCCTCGTGATTTTGATGACCATTTAATTGAAGTCCTTGCAAAAGGCGGTAATCTAATGGATCATATTCACCTGCCTGTACAATCTGGTTCCACAGATGTTCTTAAGATAATGGCTCGTAAATATACAAGAGAACAATATCTAGAGCTAGTGAGTAAAATCAAGGCAGCAATTCCAAACGTTGCATTAACCACAGATATTATCGTTGGTTATCCGAATGAAACAGACGAACAATTTGAAGAAACATTATCTTTATATCGTGAAGTTGGGTTTGAACTTGCTTATACGTTTATTTATTCACCACGTGAGGGTACACCGGCAGCGAAAATGCAGGATAATGTCCCAATGGAGGTAAAGAAAGAACGTTTACAGCGTTTAAATGCTCTGGTTAACGAACTTTCTGCTGAAGCAATGAAGAAACATAAGGGTCAAATTGTTGAAGTTCTTGTAGAAGGGGAAAGCAAGAATAATCCAGATGTGCTTGCAGGATATACATCTAGAAACAAACTTGTGAATTTTGCTGCACCCAAATCAGCAATTGGTAAAATTGTAAAAGTAAGAATAACCGACGCAAAAACATGGTCATTAAACGGAGAAATGGTGGAAGAACTAGAACCAGTTGAGGTGAAATAAAGTGGCGAAATATACAAAAGAAGATATCATCGCACGTGCTCAAGAGCTAGCAAACATGATAGCGGAAACGGAAGAAGTAGATTTCTTTAAACGTGCAGAAGCACAAATTCATGTGAATCCTAAAGTTAGCACGCTAATTTCTGATATTAAGGGTTTGCAAAAGCAAGCTGTTAATCTGCAGCATTACGGAAAGCCAGAAGCACTGAAAAAAGTAGAAGACAAAATTGCTTCCATTGAACAGGATTTAGACAATATTCCGGTTGTTCAAGAGTTTAAGCAGTCTCAAATAGAAGTAAATGAATTACTTCAGCTAATTGCTACAACCATCTCAAATAAGGTTACAGATGTCATTATCGAATCAACCGGTGGAGATGTATTACGCGGTGAAACAGGTGCAAGTCTAGATAATGGCGGGTCTTGCGGAAATCACGACCACGACCATGACCACAATCATTAAGAAACCCCTGCCAGGCTTTTATAAAAAGTCTGGCAGTTTTTTTGTTCTCAATAGTTTTAATATTACCTCGCTTTAAGTACTTGCCTAATTGGAACCTACATAAAACTCCCGCATAAAATGAACTATGACTAAACTTTTAACCAGTATTCGCAGAAATATATCGCACACTAGTCTAAAAAATTGCATAGGATGAAATGAAAATGAATGAGGAGGTTTCGCGCGAAATGGGAGAATATAGAGAGATAATTGTTAAGGCCGTAGTAGCGAAAGGGCGTAAATTCACCAATTCCAATCATACGATTAGCCCGGCACATAGTCCAACCAGCATACTTGGCTGTTGGATTATCAACCATAAATACAACGCGAAAAAAGTCGGCAAAACTGTAGAGATACACGGCTCTTACGACATCAACGTATGGTACTCATACAATGATAACACCAGAACAGAAGTTGTTACTGAATGTGTTAAATATACAGATGTCATTAAGTTAAAATACCGTGATCATGATTGCTTGGATGACAATGAAATTTGTGCTCGTGTCTTGCAGCAGCCAAATTGTTGTGAAGCAGTCATCTCACCAAATGGCAATCGAATCATTGTCCATGTCGAAAAGGAATTCCTAGTGGAAGTAATAGGCGAAACAAAAGTATGTGTCGCCATTAATCCAAAGGGATGCCACGATGATGACGATGATTGGGGAATGGATGTAGACGACGAAGAATTTGAGGAATTAAATCCAGATTTCTTACTCGGAGTCGAAGAAGAATAAACATACTAGGAAGTCTTTACTTCCTAGTTTTTTCTTTTTAAACATCTTATAATATAAGATGAATGTATGATAATATGAAAAATCAGCAAGCTATTTTTAGGAGGTGTCAACGATATGGAACTTAGACAGCCTGGAAATAATAAACTACCTGATTTTGACGAATTAAACGACAGGATCATCGCTGAGCAGCCCTCAGGCCCCCACTTAATAATTAAAACAAATCTTGACCCAGAGGATTCAACTGATAATAACCCCTATTATCAAGGGAAGGAAACGAATAATCCCAGAGCATTTAAGGATTATTTCGAAGAGTAAAGCCAGGATTCCTGGCTTTTTTATTTTTAAACCTGATTTGATTCCCATTCAGACTTTAGTAAAGATAAAATATGAGTTGTGTGATATTTATTGTTTTGAAAAAAGTAATCTCGTAGTTCACCTTCTTTGCTAAATCCTAACCCAGTTAAAAGATTAAAGGATGCCTTGTTTTCTATGTAAACGACTGCACCAATCCGATTTAATTCTAATTCACCGAAGCCATAACGTAATACTTCTCTAATTGACTCAGTGGCATACCCATTCCGCCAAAAAGAAGGATTTAACTCATAGCCAATTTCAGCTTTTTTGTTTTTTAATTGTAATCCATTAAGCCCTATTGTCCCAATAAGCTGATTATTTTCTTTCAGAATAATGCCCCAGCGGTAAGCACGCTTTTCATAATAATTCTTTTGAAACATTTCGATTAGCTTATTAGCCTCTTCAATGCGGGTAAAGGTTTCTGACCCGTAATACTTGGTTACTTCATCTAATGAAAAAATTTCGAAAAGACTTTGAGCATATTTTTGGGTAATTTCCACAAGCTGTAATCGTTCGGTTTCCAAAGTTGGAAATTTCATTCGTACACCTCATCCATAAAAAATAAAATAGATAATTAAATAAAGAATATTTTTTCTACTTTAAGTGTATATCGAATGTATACTAAAAGTATAGAAGATTTTAATCTGTTCGTTTTGAGGTGTTCAAATGAAGATTGATAAATATATTAGATTAATTGGAAATGAATTATTGCCTAACATTCAGCTATCCATTGAAGGTCCATATGATCCCATTATTGTAAAGAACTTCTCAAACACTTGGAAAACAATCGGGAGTGGGAATTATGCAGGTGTTTTTTTGCATCAATCCAACCCAAAATGGGTGGTAAAGGTATATGGCAGGAAACCTGAGGAGCTAACGAAAGAAGTCGAAGTATATAAAAAATTAGGCAATCATCACTCCTTTTCTTCACTGATTGATTATGGTGATAATTATCTGATCTTAAAAAGAATAGATGGGATTAATCTATTCGATGCAGTTATAAAAGGAATCCGCATTCCTGAATCAGTTATTAAAGATGTCGATGAGGGGATAGAATATGCTCGGTCAGTGGGATTAAACCCGTTTGATGTCCATGGAAGAAATGTTGTCATGAGTGATGGAAGAGGGTATATCGTTGATGTCTCGGATTTTTACAAACAGGGCAAATGCCGTAAGTGGGATGATTTAAAAAAGGCTTATTATAAAATCTATATTCCATTTATTCAAAAATATCATCCACCCATTCCATTCTCTGTGGTAAATAGCGTTAGAAAAGGATATAGACTTTATAGGAAAATAAAAAAGGGAAATATATGAAATGATATTTCCCTTTTGCATGTTATTGTTTATTGATTTCTATGTTGAAATTGAATCATGAATTCACTAAATGCTTTACATGTTTCATATGGGACCGCATTATAAGTGGATGCACGGCAGCCTCCCACAGAGCGATGCCCATTAACACCGACAAATCCTTCGCTTTTTGCTTCAGCTAAGAATTTTTTCTCCAATTCTTCATCCTTTACCCGGAAAGTAATGTTCATGAGCGAGCGGCTTTGGGTTTCAGCATGACCAATATAAAATCCATTGCTTTGGTCAATTGCATCATAAATTAGTTTTGCTTTTTCTTTGTTCCGCTTTGTAAGGGCATTTATTCCACCTAGTTCCTTGATCCAGCTTAAAACCTCACCAAGCATATATATTCCAAAGGTAGGAGGGGTGTTATATAAAGAGTTGTTTTTTGAGTAAGTGCTATATTTTAACATGGTTGGAATGTTAGGATTAGCTTTTTCAATCATATCCTTGCGAATAATGGCCACAGTAACACCAGAAGGACCAAGGTTCTTTTGAGCACCGGCATAGATTAAAGAAAATTTGCTGACATCAAAAGGCTTTGATAAGATATCGCTGGACATATCTGCAATTAACGGTACATCACCTGTATTTGGAAAATCACTCCATTGAGTACCATAAATAGTATTATTGGATGTGAGATGAATATAGGCATCTTTCGGATTATACTGCAATTCGTCAAATCGCGGGATACGGCGATATTGACTTTCCTTGGTACTGACAACATGATAAGGATCCCCAAATAGTTTAGCCTCAGAATATGCTTTTTCCGACCATGAGCCGGTCATAATATAACCAGCTTTTTCTCCAGGCTTCAAGAAGTTCATAGGAACCATAGAGAACTGAAGACTTCCTCCTCCTTGTAGAAAAAGGACCTCATAATTTTCCGGTATCGATAACAATTCTTTTAGAAGGGCAATGGCATTATTATGTACCTCTTCATAGGCTGCGCTGCGGTGGCTGAGCTCCATGACCGACATACCAGTACCACGAAAATCAATTAGTTCCTGCTGGGCTTTTTCAAGAACAGCCAGCGGAAGGGCTGAGGGACCTGCATTAAAATTAAAGGCACGTTGTACAAGAGAATTCATTTTCTCACTCCCATTTTTCATTTATTTGAATATAACATATTTTCTAATATTTTAAATGAAAATACATCAAAATATTTCAATAGTTTTCGATAAATATAATGAATGCGTTTACATTTAATTAGGATGTATAACAAAAAATCAATAGGGCCAAAACGGTCCTGCAAAATTATACTAATATCTAATATCCTTTATATGACAGGTGAAGAAGATCAGCTATTTCTCTCATCAAAACAACCACCCTGACAGAATCAGGATGGCTGCACATAATGGTTAATCGTTGTTTCTTTCCAACATGTCAATTAATAATTGAGCTTTATGCGATAAGGTTAGTTTTGCATTAGGAGTGATGTAAGATGCGTTTTTGTTCTGATTAATTTCTGCTGCGTATTTCTCAATAAATTTCAGTGCTTGCTTTACAGATCCTTTTTCCAAGTGATGCTCTGCTTGTTTGAGCGAATTTTCTAGTTTTGAAACTAACGGACCATTCAACTCTCCACTGGATATATATTCCGCCATAGCACCTTCTAACACAGTCAGCACCCCAGGAGTCCAAAAATTTGGAACTGGAACTTTTGACCAATTTGTATCACTTCCGAAATAAAAGCTTGTATAGGAAGGTTGGTTATAAGCTGTATTTTGTCTTGCTACTTCGGCACGATATTGTGCGTCGTGCATTAATGTATACAATTTGTGGTTTGTAACCTCTGTATTAGTATAAATACGAATCGCTGAACTATCCGCAGTTCTTACAAGCAATTCTTCTCTCCAGTCGCCGAGTATATCTGCCACTAAACCTGGGTTTCCTTTTGTACTGTTATTCGTTCTAGCATCAGCTGCGGTTAGGACCCTGCCTTTTTTCCAATCGTCAATGGTAGTCGAAGCATTGCCTGAACCATTGATAATTTGTGTCGTCATATCTGCAGCCCATTTTATATTCATATTGGTACCAGGAGCAGAGTTAGAAATCCTTTCTCCAGCTGCGCTCCACAATCCCACAGCCCAAGTTTCTAATCCAGGTGTAGATGGATCTACATCACCAACCATACCACGTCCTGTATCCCTTCCAGTATAGCCTCCATAAATGATTTCCCCTGTTTTGGCATCTCGTAATGAATAGCCATACGGTGCCCATGTACCGCCTTCATGGACCATAAAGATTTCCATTCCTGGTCTGTTTGGATCGATGTCCGTTACATGCAGCGCATCCCCATGCCCGAGTCTAGCAGTGGTGTTGGGTGCTGCACTTTGTGGAGGCATAGTATCCATTGAACTGTATAATAAAGAAGAACCGTCATCATCAATGGTTGCGCTGCCGTAAACGATTTCTTGTTTGCCATCTCCATCAACATCTGCAGCACTCAGAGTGTGTGCCCCTTGTGTTGTCAAGGTGCCAAATTCCGGATCGGTCCCGTCTCTGCCATGCGGGCCATCATTAAATGGATTACTCATAGGGGTCCATCCGCTGTCTACCGCCCAGTTTTCCTTAAGGTTTTTCCCATCCCAGCTATATGTAACGAGATTGGATCTTGTGTAATATCCACGTGCAAACACGGCGTATGGTTTTTCACCATCAAGGTATGCTACATTTGCTAGGAAACGATCGACACGATTTCCGGGTTCAATTCTACCCATTGCATAATCGCCCCACATAAGGCCATCATCATGTCTGCCAGGTTTGTAATCAATCGAATCCATTTCTTCGCCTGTTCCTCCATTAAAGACTGTCAAATATTCAGGACCCTCTAAGATGAAACCTTCAAATTCTCTTAATTTGTTGTTTCCACTTCTTTTTGGTGCGTAAACATCCATAAAGTAATCGGTTAAGCTTACGGCATCTTCTTTAGATAAAGGATAGGTATATTGTTTTTCAATCCCAAATGCTTCCTCAAGGGTACTTGGCCAGTTTCCTTTGACTACTTCTTCATGCTCATCCCAACTCATAAACATTTTCACAACATGATTATAATAATCTTCTCGGCTCATCCGGTAATCATCTTCATTACTATATCCAGCGTCGATGTCCTTTTGAGGTATTGTTATAAACTTTTCAGAGGTGATATTTCCAGCTTTATCAAATTTAATAACCTTTGTACCTGGTGCGGTTTTGAACATAATCTCTGATTTGCCATCACCGTCAAAATCATAAACCAAGAATTGAGTATAGTGGGCTCCCGAGCGAATATTTACACCGAGGTCGATTCGATATAATAGAGTTCCATCAAACCTGTAGCAGTCAATGTACGTGTTACCTGTATATCCTTTTTGTGATACGTCCTTTGAGTTGGATGGTTCCCATTTAACAAAGTACTCATATTTGCCGTCTCCATCAACATCTCCAACACTCATATCATTAGCAGAATAGGTATAATTTTCTCCTGCAGGGGTAACACCATCAGCTGGCTTCTTGAGCTGTAAGTCAACATAGGATTGCTTCCAAGGGGTTACGGAAGAACTTTGATCAAGCTCTTTTCCATTTAATACGGAACGAACATAATAGCTGGAAGAAGAGGTGCCATTTTGATCTACAAAGTTGGTGCTGTCTTCTACTGTTGCAATCAAATTACCATCACGGTATACATTGAAGTTGACCCCGGTTAATCCAGTTTCAGAATAACCATTCACCTCATTCGCTAATAATCTCCAACTGAGGAATATACCCTGAGATGTTGGAGCGGCAATCAACCCTCTGTCAAGGTATTCTAATTGGACTCCTGGAAGATTACTAGCTATATTGTTTTTCTGAGTCTCCACAGCAGATACACCAGAGACCCCTGATATAAGTAAGGGTAATGCAATTGCAGTAGATAGTACCTTTTTAGATAATAATATTTTCTTCAAATTATTCGCCCTCCTACACTTTTATAAAATAACTGAATACGCTTACAAAAAACTAAGTACACCTCCATACAAAAATACTAATAAGGAACTCATATTATATTTTATTTTAAATATTCGGAATACGATATTTAATTATCAGTACTCTTTGATAGAAAATCAGTTTTATCTAGCTGAAAAAAGGCAATTTATGCCTATACTCATAGTCCTAATGAACTAACTAAAGTGTTTGTCCTTTTTTGCAAAAGTGTGATAACAAGGCAAGAAACTACCATTTCGATAGTTAGGTAGAACAAAAATGTCTAATAGTAAAATGAACTAAATCGTGTTATTGAATATATAAGGGATAAAATTTCTATTAAATAAATTGGAGGGTATTTATGAGGATGAAACCAATAAGAATTTTTCTTGCAGCAGACTCAACTGTACAGACCTATGATGTACATGAAAAACATCAAGGAGGCTGGGGAGAGTTCCTCAAGGATTATTTAGATGAGGAGGTACAAGTATTAAATCATGCTATTGGAGGTCGGAGCTCAAAATCATTTATTGGAGAAGGGCGATTACTTCAAATATTAAAGGAAATTAAAGCTGGTGATTACTTATTTATACAAATGGGTCATAATGATGCGACAAAAAGTAAACCCGAACGATATACAGAACCATATACAACCTATAAGCAATATCTAAAAATGTACGTAAAGGGTGCAAGAGATAACCAGGCTGTGCCTGTATTAATAACTCCGCCAGCGAGGCTTCATCTAGAAAATGGAAAATTTATTAACGATTTTCCTATATACTGTTCAGCAATGAAAGAAGTTGCAAAAGAGGAAGATGTAACGTTAATAGATTTAATGGAGAAGAGTTTATACCTGCTTGATAGCATTGGCTATAAGGAGTCATTAACTTTGTACATGGCCTCCGTAAATGAAACGGATTTTACCCATTTTACGAAAAAAGGTGCCTGTCACCTGGCAGGATTAGTTGCCCAAGGGTTAAAGGGCAGTAAACTTCCCATCGCAGAAAATATCAAATTGTAAGCAGATACACTGTTTTTTAATAGATTTAAACTGAATTTTGAATTAAATACTAAAAGTAGTTTAAATATAATTAGAATGTGTACCCTAGGAATCTTTTAACCCGAAAATTTTCCTTACCATTAATGATTAATTTTGAGGAGGAAATGATAGATGCATAGACTAGAAATTGAACAGAAAATTGAGCTCCTAATTGAAAACTTAATAAACCTAAATGATCCAGATGGGAAATATGCAATTCCGCTTGCGGATGGAAGAAAAATTGATAATAAGAGTTTCAATTATTGGGAATGGACCGCCGGTGTAGGTCTTTATGGAATGATGAAGTATTATAAACTAACTAAAAAAGAAGAAGTATTAAATATTATTGTAAAGTGGTTTGATGATCAATTTAAAGAACTTCCAGTTGAAAAAAATGTGAATACGATGGTACAAATGTTAACGCTTGCATATTTGTATGAAGAAACAGGAAATCCAACGTACCTTCCATACTTAGAAACTTGGGGTGACTGGTTGTACCATGATATGCCAAGAACAAAAGATGGCGGAATTCAGCACGTGGTGTTCGGAAATGAAAATTATCAGCAGCTCTGGGATGACACTTTAATGATGAGTGTACTGCCATTAACGAAAATTGGTTTATTGCTAAATAAGCCGGAGTACATTGAAGAAGCTAAAAAACAATTCTTAATACATATCAAGTATCTATTTGATAAGAAAACAGGCCTTTGGTTCCATGGCTGGACGTTTGAAGGAAACCACAATTTTGCAGAAGCATTATGGGGACGTGGAAATTCTTGGGTAACCATTGCCATTCCTGAATTCCTGGATTTAGTTGAATTAGATGAAAAAGATCCAGTTCGTCAAATCTTGATTGATACATTAGAAAGACAATTGGAAGCACTTGAATCGTGTCAAAATGAAAACGGTTTATGGCATACTCTTCTTCTTGATCCAACTTCATATGTAGAGGCATCCTGTACAGCTGGTTTTGCATTTGGAACATTAAGATCCTTACGTAAACGCTATGTTGAGAAGAAATACAATGATATGGGATTAAAGGCGATAAAAGCTGTTATTGAAAACATCGATGAAACTGGTGAATTGCAGCATGTTTCAGCTGGAACAGCTATGGGAGAAACGCAAGAATTTTACAAGCAAATTCCTGTTACAGCAATGCCGTACGGACAATCAATGGCAATCCTTGCATTAGTAGAATACCTGCATCACAGAATCTAAAGAAGTATAGGTGGGATGGAAATGTTAAACATTGGAATAAGAGCACATGATATTGAAAACCTTCCACTAGAAGAGTTAGGACAAGAAGTAGCTGGTAAAGGACTTACATCCGTTCAGCTGGCTTTAAGTAAATCCTTAGAGGGTGTGAATACAGAACTAGGCAGTTTGAGCCCAGGTTTCGCACGTTATGTAGCTAATGCATTCGCAAAGCATAATGTACAAATTGCTGTATTAGGCTGCTATTTTAATATGATTCATCCTGATTTGGATGAGAGACGTAAAGGGATGGAGCGCTTTAAAGAGCATATCCGCTTTGCTAAAGATTTTGGCTGCAGTATAGTGGCGACTGAAACAGGAAATGTAAATCCGGAAATTTTCTATACCGAAGAGAACTTCAAGGAAGAACCTTTTTTAGAAGTGGTAGAAAGTGTCTCTGAACTTGTTAAGGAAGCAGAAAAGTTTGGAGTTATTGTGGGGATAGAAGCAGGAGTAAATCATCCAATTTATTCGCCAAAAGTAATGAAGAGACTCTTAGATTCAATCAATTCCAATAATCTGCAAGTGATTCTCGACCCAGTGAATCTATTAACAATTGATACGTACCAAAATCAAGAAGAAATTTTTCAAGAAGCAATGGATTTATTTGGTGACAGAGTAGTCATCCTCCATGCAAAAGACTTTACCATAGAGAACAACCAACTAGTCCCAACAGCCGTTGGTAAGGGACTACTAAACTATGAGTATATTATAAAAGAAATAAAAAAGAAAAAACCTTTTATAAACATCTTACTAGAAGAAACAAAAGAACCCTTCATAGAAGAAAGCATCGCATACCTAAGGGGAAAATAAAAGCATATACTGCCCATTATTGTTGGTTAACTTTAATGGGAGTTTTCTTTTAAAAATAAATTTTCTATAAAAATAGGGGGAAACACTTTGAATAGAATCGTAGTTTGCGGACTTAGTAACCGAGCATTAGGAATGTTTATTCAATCAATCGTTCATCAATTCGGTTCAACTAACCAAGTTGTTGGCGTCCTAGATACCGACCCGCGAAGAATAGAAATTTGCAAAGAAAGTTTTTCTGAATTAAAATCCGTTCCCTCTTACAATCCGAATCAATTCCAACAAATGATTGATGAAACAAATCCAGATACAGTCATCGTAACGAGCAGAGACGATACCCATATCGATTACATATTACAAGGCTTAGAGAATAACTTAACCGTTATTACCGAAAAGCCAATGGTGACAAAAGCAGAAGATGCTAGAAGAGTAATGGAAGCAGAAAAGGAAAGTAAGGGAAAAGTAATTGTCGCTTTTAACTATCGTTACAATCCGTTTCACCGGAAAATAAAAGAACTTATTTTAGAAGGAAAAATCGGCAGGGTCACTTCCGTTGACCTGAATTGGTATATTGATACCTATCATGGCGCGAGCTATTTCAAAAGATGGAACCGAAACCGAAATTTTTCAGGCGGCCTATCCATTCATAAATCCACACACCATTTTGACCTAGTAAATTGGTGGCTTGATCAGAATCCAGAAGAAGTATTTGCATACGGTGCCCTAAATTACTTCGGTAAAGACGGAGAATTCAATCCAAGCCCAACAGACAACCGCTATTGTAGTACCTGTGAAGAGAAGCCTTCGTGTGAATACTATATGCGCTGGTCAAACCGCCGAAATAACATAGCCGTTAAAGACGACCATATTAAAGCAGACAGCATTGAGAAGTCTGCCCAAAATTATACTCATTATCGTCCAGATTCCTGTATCTTTGATCACGAAATTGAAATCGAAGATACCTATGTTGCTACTGTAAAGTATGATAAAGGCGCTTTCTTAAGCTATTCCGTAAATTTCTCCCTTCCATATGAAGGCTACCGTTTAGCGATAAATGGAACGAAGGGCAGAATTGAAACAACAGAGTTCCATGAACCAAGCCGGATTCCATTCTCCGTTCCAGAACAAACGATTGAATTCTACCCATTATTTGGCGGAGCAAAAGAGATTATTCATGTTCTCCAAACCGGAGGAGGACACGGCGGCGGAGACCCTGTTTTATTGGAAGACCTTTTCTTAGGGGTAGATCAAAATCGCCCATATCCTATTTTAGCGGGTGCAGAGGCAGGAGCTTACTCCATTGCAGTAGGTGAAGGGGTATGGAGGTCTGTGAAAGAAAATAAGCCAATGAAAATAAAGGAATTATTAAACAACAACGTGGATCTAACGGTACCAAAAGCTGTTTTCTAGAGCTTTGGTTCCCGTTGAACCAGGAAAAACCAGGTAGAGGGAATCAAAGAAGCGTTTTGGTTCCCGTTGAACCCAAAAAATCAAGGTAGAGGGAATCAAAGGTGCGTTTTGGTTCCCGTTGAACCAAATATACCAAGGTAAAGGGAATCAAAGAAGCGTGTTAGTTCCCGTTGAACCAAAAATATTAAGTCAGCGGGAATAAAAAGATTGGTTCTTAAAAATTTACCCCTTAAAGGAGGATATGTATGCCACAGTTAGTACTTGAGGAAAACAAGGTATCTCAGGCAATCGGTCGAGTTGTTGAGAGAACCTTTAATATGGATTTCAGTTGGGATTGGCCGGGAGGAGTTGCTTTTTATGGTATTGCACAAGCATATGAAGCGACCGGAGAAGAGCAATATCTTCAAGGAATTAAGGAATGGGTGGATGCAGAGTTAGAGGATGGGCTTCCAAAGTTAACGGTTAATGCTTCCTCGATTGGTCACGTTTTATTAACTCTATATAAAGCGACCAATGATGAAAAGTATCTAGAAACAGCAATCAAAATGGCAGACTATCTGCTGCATGATGCTGAGAGCTTTGCAGATGGTGTCCTGCAGCATACGGTAAATGGTACGAAATATCAATTCCCTGAGCAGGCATGGGTGGACACCATGTTTATGGCCGGTTATTTCCTTTTAAGAATCGGCAATTTGTTAGACAGAGAAGATTATTTCAATTTTGGATTAAAGCAATACCATGGTCATGAAAATTTCCTTCAGGATGATCGTACAAATCTCTATTATCATGGCTGGGATAACTTGGCACAAAATCATATGTCAGGTATTTTCTGGGCGAGGGGAAACAGCTGGGCTGCGTATACGATGGCTAGGGCTCTAGAACTTATTGAAGTCCAGCATCCGTCCTATATGGTGATACAAGGATCACTGCGTGACCAGTTAAGCGCACTGGTAAGATTACAATCAGATTCTGGACTTTGGCATACAATTTTAGATGACCCAGATTCTTATTTAGAAACCTCTGGTTCGGCAGGAATTGCAGCGGCACTGTTAACCACAGGGAAACTATACAATAAATATACGCAAAAAGCTCTTGGAGCCATCCTAAACCAAATCAGAGAAGATGGTTCGGTTATGGGAGTTTCAGCAGGTACGGCTGTTATGTTTGATGCAGATGGATATAAAGAAGTCCCTTATAAGCGGGTACAAGGCTGGGGACAAGGGTTAGCACTTGCCTTTTTATCCTTATTATTAAAAAGAGAAAAGAAGCAAGAGTAAAAAATAACCTGTGGGATATCTGAATGTTCCACAGGTTATTTTCTAGTAGAGCAACAAAAATACACGAGAGTACTAAAAACCAAAGAATGGGAGGAAAAATGTTGAGGCTATCAAATGTAGTAATCAATGGTGATTCCATCATTTCCCTGCCAGAAAATTGCAGCCTGCCAGTCAGACATGCAGTGGATATGATTGTGAGAGATCATGAAAAGGTATTTGGGAAAGTTCCAAACCTCATCACATCAAATACAGAGAAGGCAGATATTGTGGTTCGATATACCTCAAATCATGAGGAATGTCCTGAAAGACCAGAAGCCTATGGTTTTCGCTTCATGGAAAATGCCGAAAAACCTTCATATCACATTGTGGGCTATGACGATCTAGGAATCATATACGGCCTGCTGCATTATAGCACCCAATACCTAGGAGTAGATCCTTTTTGGTTCTGGGCTGATTTACCAATAAAACAACATTCGGAAATACATATACCAGCAAAAAATTTTAATTCCCCAGAGAAGAAGGTAAAGTACCGCGGCTGGTTTGTGAATGATGAGGTATGCCTAATCGGCTGGAAGGAAGAGTACCCTCCATCGAAGGAAATTTGGTATCCCGTTTTTGAAGCATTATTACGCTGCGGCGGGAATATGGTGATCCCTGGTACAGATCTTCCGAAAAATGGTATCCATGCTGATTTAGCGGCAGATATGGGCTTATGGGTAACGCATCACCATGCTGAGCCGTTAGGGGCCGAAATGTTTCTGAGGGCATTCCCCGGCAGGAAGCCCAGCTACAAACAAAATCCAGAGTTGTTTGAGTCTTTATGGCAGGAAGCGATTGAGAAACAAAAGGATGAGAAAATTGTCTGGGTTCTTTCCTTCCGAGGACAAGGGGATGCTCCTTTCTGGCATTACGATCCAGAATTTGATACCCCTGAAAAGAGAGGGGCAATGATTTCAAAGGTTGTTCAAAGGCAGTATGAAATGATTAGCCAATCAGTATATAACCCTGTTTATTCCATGGCGTTGTATGGAGAAATTTCTGAACTATACAAAGCGGGGCATGTGAAGGTACCTGAAGGCGTCATTAAAATATGGGCGGATAACGGATATGGAAAAATGGTCTCCCGAAGACAGGGAAATGAAAATTACCGGATTCCATCCCTCCCAGAAGTTAATGACACAGGAGAGCACGGGCTTTATTATCACATAACCTTCCATGACCTCCAGGCATCGAATCATTTGACGATGTTCCCCTCCCCGCCGGAGTTGATCAAAGAGGAGCTTGAAAAAGCGTTTGATGCCGGAGCCCTTTCGTACTTACTGCTCAACAGCGGGAATATCCGCATGCATCTTTACCCGCTGGATATTGTGAGTGAATTATGGAATAACGGCACGATAAATATTGAAAAACATTTAGAGACATTTATTAAACGTCTATATACAACAAATAACAAAGACATTGCAGAGCTGTACAAAAGCTATTTTGAAAGGACAATATCCTATGGTCCTCATCTAGATGACAAAGCAGGGGACGAATTTTATCACCATCCAGCAAGAAAAATTATTGGTCATTGGCTTCAAGGGAAAACAGATATTCCAATGGAAAGACTCTACTGGGCGACAGGTGAAATCTCTTTTACCGAACAAGTGAAATGGTTCTTGGAGAAATGTGAGCAGGGATTTGCAGGCTGGGAAGAGTTTTTAGAACAGTGTCGTCAGGTTTCTTTGCTGCTGCCAAAAGAAGATAAACAGCGCTTTTCAGATCAGCTTTTGCTGCAAGCAGAATTACATGCCTTCGGCTGTAATGGTTTTATATCTCTATGTAAAGCCTATATTTCTTTTACAAAAAAAGAATATCCACTTGCTTTTGTCTATGCCTCAGAATCTATTAACTCTTACAGGGAATGTAAACAAGCTTTAAGACGTGCAGAGCATGGAAAGTGGGAAAATTTTTATCGTGCAGATTGGTTAACAAACATAGACAGTACCATTTATTCTTTGGAAGCACTGCGTAAATTTTTAAGAATGCAAGGCGACAGTCCTGATTTCTTTTTATGGTATAAAGAGTACCTCATGCCTGAAACAGAAAAGTATATTTATTTGGAAAATACACACAGAAACCCATTGTCTGATGATGAACTTGCACAAAAGTTAGCTGTAAAATTCCTTCAGAGATAGGGAGTAACTATTTTACAAGGTTGTGTTAAAGCTATATGTGATATTTGCACTCTGTTGATTTGCGCGGAAGGCACGAAGACTCCTGCAGGAGTACGGAGCAGGTGAGACCCCGCAGGCGCATAGCGCCGAGGAGGCTCACCGCAACGCCTGCGGAAAGCGAAGTGACTGGAGCACAAATCAACAGACTATATAACACAACCTAATACAAAAAAGTGCAAACATACAAGAATGTCTAAAGTGTAAAAAGAATGAATTCAAAAAATGACGATTGCTGAAAATTTCAGGGTACATTACCCTACAGTAAACTGCACTTTAGGAGGGATTGTACAAATGACAGAGAAAAACAACAAAAATCAAATGGAAGAATATCGTCAGATGGAAAGTCTAAATCGGGGCTTGGTTGCCGTTAAGGTAGAAGGTGGTGTTTATATTGGATGGCGTTTGTTTGGAACAGACCCAGAAGAAATAACCTTCAATGTTTACCGTGATGATCAGAAAGTTAATCAAACCCCTATTAAAACCAGTACCAATTATCTGGATATTAATGGTGCTTCAGATTCTACTTATTATATCTGTGCATTGTTAGACGGAGTGGAACAACTCCCATCTGAAAAGGCGACAGTTTGGGATACTAATTATCTGACTGTTCCACTTAATAAACCAGAGGGCGGAATTTCACCGGATGGAATAGAGTTCACCTATCACGCGAATGATGCAAGTGTAGGGGATGTAGATGGAGATGGTGAGTATGAAATTATCCTAAAATGGGATCCATCCAATTCCCATGATAATGCCCATAAAGGCTATACGGGGAATGTCTATCTGGATGCCTATAAGCTAAATGGAACGCATTTGTGGAGAATCGACCTAGGAAGAAATATTCGCGCAGGTGCTCATTATACTCAGTTCCTTGTCTATGATTTTGATGGAGATGGCAAGGCTGAAATTGCCTGCAAAACAGCAGATGGTACGGTTGACGGACAAGGGAAAATAATCGGGGATGCAAATGCCGATTTTCGTAATTCAGAAGGTTTTATCCTGGAAGGCCCCGAGTATTTAACCATTTTTGAAGGACCTACAGGGAAAGAATTAGTCACGACCGATTATGATCCTCCTAGAGGAAAAGGGTCAGATTGGGGAGATGATGAAGGGAATCGAGTGGACCGTTTTCTTGCCTGTGTTGCCTATCTTGATGGAGTAAAGCCGAGTCTTGTGATGTGCCGTGGTTATTATACGAGAGCAGTATTGGCTGCATATAATTGGCGGAATGGAGAACTTACAAAAGTATGGAAGTTTGATAGTCTTGAGCCGGGGAATGAAGGTTATTCTGGGCAGGGGAACCATAGTGTCAGTGTAGCAGATGTAGATGAAGACGGGAAAGATGAAATTATCTATGGATCCTGTGTGATTGATCATAATGGACAAGGATTGTATACAACGGGACTAGGTCATGGCGATGCCATTCATGTAGGAAATCTTATTCCTAGCAGGCCAGGACTGGAAATTTTCCAAGTCCATGAGATTCCGCAAGAAAATGGGACAGAAATCCATGATGCGGAAACAGGAGAAATTTTATGGGGGATTCCATCGATAGAAGATGTAGGCAGAGGTATGGCTGCAGATATTGACCCGCGGTATGAGGGTGTTGAGGTTTGGTCTTCTACCCATTGGAAAACGGGAGGAGCCGGTTTATATAGCAGTTCTGGAGAAAAAATCTCTGAAACGAATCCACAATCATTTAACTTTGCCATTTGGTGGGATGGAGATTTACTGAGAGAACTGCTTGACCATGAATACGATGAGGAAACAGGGATTGGTGTAGGTAAAATCGACAAATGGGATTATCAAAATGGCAAACTAGTAAATATCCTTACTGCAGATGGAACTAGATCCAATAACGGCACAAAAGGGAATCCATGTCTACAGGCTGATATTTTTGGCGATTGGCGGGAAGAAGTCATTTGGCGGACAGATGATAGTACAGCACTAAGGATCTATACGACAACGGATATAACCGATCATCGTATTTATACACTTATGCATGACCCTACTTACAGATTAGGTATTGCCTGGCAGAATGTTGCGTATAATCAGCCTCCACATCCAGGTTTCTTCCTTGGACATAACATGGAAAAACCGCCGACACCGAAAATCTATGAAGTGAAACAAGACCCTGACCTAGAAAATCAAAACCAACCAGATAAATTATATTTATAAGGAGTGTATAATCATTGATTAATATATTCTTAGCAGGTGACTCTACCGTGGCAAGCTGTCCTCGGTATGAGGCACCGATGGCAGGCTGGGGGCAAATGTTTCAATCTTTTTTTACCGAAGACGTTAACGTTCACAACTTCGCAAAAGGCGGAGCAAGTACCAATACCTTTATGGAACAAGGATATTTAGATACGATCCTTGCATTCATTCAACCAAACGATTACTTGTTTATTCAATTTGGCCATAACGACCAAAAATCATTTGGCACCCAGCCCTATACGACGTATCAGGCTAATTTAACGGAATATGTTAATGGGGCAAGGAAGAAAGGGGCTATAGCAATTTTGGTCACCTCTGTTCATAGAAGGAACTTTGATGAGAATGGCAGATTGGTGAATACATTAGGGGACTTTCCTCAAGCTATGATTCAGCTCGCTGAAAAATTGGATGTCCAAGTAATTAATCTTTGGGAAAAAACAGAAAAGCTTTATCAATCATTAGGTCCGGAAGATTCAAAACAATTGTTTACTATGTTTGAAGCAAATGAACATCCAAATTACCCAGATGGGATAGAGGACAATACACACTTTTGTGAACATGGAGCAAGGGAAGTCGGAAAGCTGGTAATAGAAGGAATAAGAGAATTACAATTACCCATTGTCCCATTTATTAAGGGATAGTTTTATAGAAAATCAAACAACATGAGGTGAAAGTAGGATGGGCAAAAAATTATATCATGGTGCGGCATATTACCCGGAGCTATGGGATGAAAGAGTAATAGAAGAAGATATAATAGAAATGAAAAAGACAGGTATCAATGTTGTCAGAATTGGTGAATTTGCTTGGGCATCGATGGAGCCTGAAGAAGGCAAATTTGATCTGAGTTTTTTTAAGAATATTATTAACAAGCTTTACGAAAATGGTATTGAAACCGTTATGTGTACACCAACTCCTACACCGCCTATTTGGTATTCCCACGGCCACCCAGAACGGATGTATGTGGATCATGATGGGAAAGTGATGGGGCATGGTTCAAGACAGCATGCCTGTACGAACCATCCTTATTTCAGGGAAAGAGCAGCATTGATTACTGAAAATATTGCAAAAGAAGTAGGAAGTTTACCTGGTGTTATTGGCTGGCAAATCGATAATGAGTTTAAATGTCATGTCAGCGAATGTATGTGTCATACCTGTAAAGATTTATGGCATGGCTGGTTAAAGGAGCGCTACGAAACAGTAGAAAACCTAAATGAAGCATGGGGAACCAAAATTTGGAGCGAATATTATCATAGCTTTGAGCAGGTACCACAGCCAGGACCAGCACCATTTTTACACAATTCATCGCTGAATACCATGTACCAATTGTTTTCAATGGAGAAAATTGCAGAGTTTTCTGATGGACAGGCTGAAATCATCAGAAAATACTCAAGTGCACCTATTACGCATAATAGCTCTGTATTTTTCAGTGTGGATAACGAAAGAATCTTTAAAAACCTTGATTTTGCATCGTTTGATACCTATGCAACCATTGAGAATTTCCCTGCATATCTCATCAACAGTGATTTGTGGAGAAACTTTAAAAAGGACAGAGGTTTCTGGGTAATGGAAACAAGTCCATCCTATGCTGCATCGCTGGCAAGCTATGCAGCACCGCATCCTAACGGTTATTTAAAAGTTGAAGCAGCTGCGGCATACGCATTAGGAGCGGAAGCTTTTTGTTATTGGCTCTGGAGGCAGCAGCGTGCCGGATGCGAACAGCCGCATGGCAGCGTTCTGAGTGCTTGGGGGAAACCAACTGTTGGCTATGAAAATGTGCTAGAAGTGGCAGATTTGAAAAATGAAATTGAACCAATCATTGTATCGACAGCACCGAGCCAGGCAGAAGTGGCCATCACGTACTCTGATCGTGGAAAAGCATTCTTAAAAACAGAATCTCATCGCAATTTAAATCATCGCAGTTTGGTGACTGATTTTTATAAACGGATCTTAAACATGGGTATCCATCGTGATGTGATTCCTGAAGGTGCAGACCTAGAGGGCTATAAGGTATTATTTACGCCATTTATTCACTATTTATCATCAGAATATATTTCAAGGGCGAGGGAATTTGTTGAAAAGGGCGGAATTTGGATTGTTGGTCCTCTAACAGGAGGACGAACAGAAAATCATACCGTCCATACCGACTGTGCATTAGGAGAACTTGAAAAAACAGCAGGTGCAGAAGTACTATATACATTCCCAATGGATGATTCAGGAACTGTAGGACGTGCATTTGATATCTCTGCACCATTAGGTATGTGGAGCTCTGTCTTTGAGGCAAATTCTGAATCCTCTGTAGGTGTGATCGAAGAAGGTCTTGCTAAAGGGAAATCATTTATAACTGAGCATAAGCTTGGTGAAGGAAAAATTGTAATGCTTGGGTCTATGCCAATTGGTGAAAGCGGTGATTTGCTGCTGCAAAAACTGGTAAATCACTATTCCGAGGAAGCCAATGTTACGTTGAGAAGTGATGTAACACAAGGGACGATTGTTGCACCAAGGCAGGGAGATGGCTTTACAGTTTGGTTTGTCATCAATATGGACGGAAATGGCGGAAGTGTTACTCTTCCACAACAAGGAGTAGATCTACAGACTAATACTGTTATTGAAGCAGGCAAGCTCGAGATTGGTAAATTTGAATATAGAATGATTCAATTCAAACAAATGTAAGGGTTAATAGGAGGAAAAAGTTATGATTCGAAAGGCATCTGTAATGAAAGTGTTTGAAGGCTGTCATGAAGAATATAAAAAACGCCATGATGAATTATGGCCGGAAATGGAAGTTGAATTAAAGAACCATGGGGCTTATCATTATTCGATTTTCCTAGATTCTAAGACAAATAATTTATTTGCCTATGTAGAGATTGAGAGTGAAGAAAAGTGGAATGCCATGTCGCAGACAGAAATTTGTCAGAAATGGTGGGCCTATATGAAGGATATCATGGAAACAAATGAGGATAACAGCCCCGTTTCAACAGAATTAAAGCAAGTATTTTATTTAGAGTAGGAAACGGTACAAAAATCTATGAACTAGACGTGAATAATGGCCATCATCTGTAGGTTTAGGTGATGGTCTTTTTTTATAGAATAAGTCAATTGTTGATAAAGGCTGTAAGCAAAAATGTATTATTGATGGAAATAAAAAACGAATTTAAGGTAGGTAATAGATATTAATAATTATCAAAAAGAAATGAGGAGTAGTAGATGGGAAAAGGGAAAAAATGGCCAGCTGAACTTAGTGAATTTACTGATCCAATTTCGGGTGCAAGGATTACACAATTAACCGATTACTTCGCACATAGCTTTCATTTATATTTTACAAATGATGGCTGGTATGACAATGGAACCAAATTATTAATCTGTTCAGATCGGGACAATGCTTCAAATCTCTATAGCTTGGATTTAACAAATGGCGAATTAATACAACTAACAGATTTTGACCAAAAAATGCCTAAGGGAATTCAAGGAACCTATATCAATCCCGCTAAAAACGAAGCTTACTTTACATTAGCAAATAGTATTACAGCTATTAATCTAGATACATATGAAGAAAGTAGTATCTTCGATTTGCCAGAAGGTTATAACTTTAGCAATCTTAGTTGTACGGCAGATGGCAATCATTTATGCTTTGGTCTTTCAGAAGATTTATCTAAAACCATTCAAAGTAATCTTTCGGGTGGATATGTCGGCTTTGAGGAAACGGAAGCAGCACGGCCGCATTGCCAGATTTGTCTGCTAACCTTTGAGACCGGGGAGACAAAAGTGATTCATGAAGAAAAACGCTGGATTGGGCATGTGAATGCTTCACCAACCCAGTCTCATCTGATTACATTCTGCCATGAAGGTCCGTGGGAAAAGGTGGATCACCGAATTTGGGCAATGAATATTGACACTGGGGAGGTTTGGAAGATACGAGAAGGAGAACCAAACCAGTTTGCCGGTCACGAATATTGGCATAGTGATGGTCTTCATATTGGCTATCACGGATTTACTGAATCACTAGATCGGAAAGACGGTAAATTCCTCGGTTACACAAAATTTGATAATTCGGAGACGCAGGAGTTTGAATTCCCCTATCAAAATATGCACATTCACTCGAATGATTCAGAGTTAATTGTGGGGGACGGACAGCAGTCTAGCGCCTACCATGGTGAGAAGTATCAGGATTGTATTTTCTTGTGGAAGAAAACAAGCGATGGAATGGATGGACCGCGGATTTTATGTAAGCACCGAGGAAGCTTCCAAGTACAACAGCTCCATGTTCATCCACGTTTGAGCCATGATGGAAATCAAGTGTTGTTCACCTCTGACCGTAATGGATATGGAAATATATACCTAGTCGATGTACCTGAATTTGAAAGCCTGCCACAACTAATAGATGGAAAATTAGTGAAAGAATAGGAGGATAAGATATGAAATTAAAATGGTTAAACAAAAAGCCATTTGAAAAAGCAGGGGTTTCATGGGGCGTTCCATGGAAAAAAGGAGAACTTGATCGAAATCACCTGCTAACTCTACAGGATAGCAGCGGGATAGATATTGCCATCCAAAACTGGCCAATGGCCTATTGGCCAGATGGAAGTGTTAAGTGGACTGGACATGCCGCGGTTTTGGAAGGAAAAAGTGATAGCTATAAACTTAGTATCAATAATGAGAAGCAGGATAGCAGCAGCACGCTTATGGCTGACGAAACAGATACAACCATTGAAATTGATACTGGTGAAATTAGCGTAACCATAAACAAACAAGGCAGCACGATTATCAAAAACGTAAGAATAGGGACAAAAACAATCAGTGAAAATGGCAGATTAATAGCATTAAGAGAGTCACGCCGTAAAGAGAATGGAATAAAAGTTACCAGGGAAGAACCACTGCAAAGTGAGATTAAGAGTGTAACGATTGAACAAAAAGGACCATTAAGAAGTGTAATTAAAATTGAAGGAAATCATCAAAACGTTTTTGGAAAAGAGCCATTGCTGCCGTTTGTTTTACGGCTTTATTTTTACCGTGATACTTCATCTATTCGTGCAGTTCATACACTCTTTTATGATGGAAATCCCAATGAGGACTTTATTAAAGGCGTAGGACTTGAACTAAGTGTGCCATTATCGGGGAAACCATACAATCGGAATGTGCGATTTACAGGGGATTCTGGGATTTATTCTGAGCCGGCACAGTTATTACTGACAAGAAGGCACCGAAATGCGGGCGGATTATATGAAAAACAGATTAACGGAGAAGTGGTCACTCTTACCGAAGAACATGCTGCCATCCTAGAGCATGCTGAACAAAATGCGATCTGGAATGATTTCAAAATCTCTCAGGATTCTTCTGACCATTATCGAATTGTTAAACGAACAAATGAAGAGCACTCCTGGGTAGAGTCGACGCATGGCAAGAGAGCAAAAGGATTAATGTATGTGGGCGGTAGAGACAGTGGTGTTGCGATTGGTTTAAAGAACTTTTGGCAGAAGTTTCCTTCATCATTGGAGGTTAACGATTTAAGTCAAGATAGTGCAGTACTCAAAGTTTGGTTCTGGTCACCGGATGCAGAAGCAATGGATTTACGCCATTACAACAAAGAAACACATGTGGTTTCTGCCTATGAAGGATTTGATGAATTGAGAGCAGACCCCGCGGGGATTGCAAACACCAGTGAACTGTTTTTCCACTTTTATACCGAAACACCGACAAATCAAATGTTAGTAAGCAAAAGTGATGAGTGCCAGGCACCATTATTGTTAGTATGTGAACCAGAGTATTATTACGGCACGAAATCTTTAGGAGTTTGGAGTTTGCCGGATCGAAGTACAACGATGAAAGCAACAATCGAGGACCAACTGGATGAAGCATTTAATTTTTATAAAAAAGAAATCAATCAGCGCAGATGGTATGGTTTTTGGAATTATGGTGATGTCATGCATACATACGACCCAGTTCGTCATCAATGGAGATATGATTTAGGTGGATTTGCATGGCAAAATACAGAGCTTGTTCCGAATATTTGGCTGTGGTACACGTTCCTGCGCTCAGGCAGAGAAGATGTATTCACCATGGCCGAGGCGATGACCAGACATACAAGTGAAGTGGATTGCTATCATTTTGGTGAATATAGAGGATTAGGGTCTAGGCATAATGTCAGCCATTGGGGCTGCGGCTGTAAGGAAGCAAGAGTTAGTATGGCAGGACTTCATAAATTTTACTACTTTTTAACGACGGATGAAAGAACAAGAGATTTATTAACGGAAGTAAGAGATGCGGATAAGGCTTTATTGAACTTGGATCCTATGAGAGAGTTTTATAAAACGGAGCAATTTAAAAGTCATGCAAGAGTGGGTCCAGATTGGGCAGCCTTTTGTTCGAATTGGCTCTCAGAGTGGGAACGAACAGAAAATGGCGAGTATAAAGACAAAATCGTTTCTGGAATTGAAACATTAAAAAAGCTTCCATTCCGATTATTATCCGGTCCGACATTTGGGTATGATCCAGAAACAAGTACGTTGCATCATATGGGAGATGGAAATGCAGGCGGATATCATATGGTGGTTGCATTTGGCGGACCTCAGGCGTGGATGGAAATCGCAGAGATTCTTGAAGATGAAGAATGGGGAGACATGCTCGCTGACTTCGGTGAATTTTATGTTCTTAGCAATGAAGAAAAGTTGAACAGGAGTAATGGTATTTTGCATGATAAATTATTTAGTCTGCCGATGCTTGCTTCTGGAATGGCAGCATATGCTGCAGCTAAGAAAAAAGATGCAAAGCTTGCTGAAAAAGCGTGGAGTTTATTGCTAAATGAGGAAATAAGTCAAATGGTGCTGCCAATTAAAGTGGAGGAAGTTAGCACGTGGAGGGAAATAACCGAAATTCCAAGCATTACAACCAATACAACCTCACAATGGTGTCTGAACACTATTGTTTCATTGGAATTAATCGGTGAGTACCTGTTAAATCAGGACGTTCAAGAAAGTATTAATTCGACAATAAAGTGTTGAAATAGGATAGGAACTTGATGAAATCAAGGTTTTCTAAGGTACAAAAAAATGTAATTGTCAGAAATGTGAAAGCGGTTTACATTTTGGTTAGAAAGTTATTCAGTAACTCATAACCGAATAAGGAATGAGCTGAACCAAGAAGTAAAACTGTATAAACATAATACTGGGGGTAAAAAAAATGAAAAAAAGAATGAAGAAAAGGTTATTTGGTAAAAAAGTTGCCATTCCTGCTATTTCTGCCGCTTTACTATTTTCATTAGCTGCATGCAGTGATTCCGAAACTTCTAGCAGTAAGAGTAAAGATGGAAAAGACTCAAAAAATGAGATTAGAATTATGACAACGGCATATACTCCAGATCCACCATCTGATGACAGCCCCGTATTAAAGGAATTAGAAAAGTTTACAAATACGAACATTACTATGAATTGGGTACTAGACAGTGCGTATCAAGATAAGTTGAATATTACATTAGCATCTGGTGACCTTCCAGATGTCATGATGATTCCTTCTAAGATTCCTAGTTTCGTAAGTGCTGTTCGTGATGGTGCATTCTGGGACCTGGGACCATATTTAAAGGATTACCCGAATTTAAGTAAAGCGAATGAAATCACACTGCAAAATAGTGCAATTGATGGAAAAACGTACGGTATTTATCGTGCCCGCCCACTTGGAAGATTAGGGGTAACATTCCGCAGCGATTGGCTAAATAATGTAGGGTTAGAAACACCAAAAACCATTGATGATTTCTATAATGTATTAAAGGCATTCACACATGATGATCCAGATGGTAATGGCAAGGATGACACATATGGAATGGTTGTTTCAAAATATAATGGTCCATGGGATATTATGCAAATTTGGTTCGGTGCTCCAAATAAATGGGGTGAAAAGAATGGCAAGCTTGAGCCTGACTTCATGAGCGACGAATATATGAACGCATTAAAATTCTTCAAGAAACTGTATGATGAAAAACTAATCAATGAAGACTTTGCCGTTATGGATCCGCAAAAATGGGGAGATCCATTGATGAATAGCCAAGCAGGCGTGATTGTAGACGTTCTTGATCGTGGACGCCGGGCAGATGAAGATTTTAAAAAGTCTAATCCTGAATTAACTGAGCCGATTGACATCTTGGGTGCGGTTGAAGGGCCAAAGGGTCTTCGTTCTCTGCCGACAGCAGGATATTCAGGCTTACTTGCTATCCCTAAATCAAGTGTAAAAACAGAAGAAGAACTAAAGCAAGTACTTACTTTCTTAGACAAAGTGAATGAAGAAGAGTCACAAAAACTAGCTTACAACGGTATCGAAGGCCGCCATTATGAAGTTCAGGATGGTAAATTAGTGCTTCTTACAAACAATGATCAAGCACTTATCAATGAGTTTACTGATTTGAACCAATTCCATATGGGCATCCCTGAGGACCGATTCATTAAACCAGAAATGACACCTGTAAGAGAAAAAGAGCAGGTTATCCTGAAAGAAAATGAAAAAATTGTTGTTCCAAATCCAGCAGAATCATTCCTTTCTGAAGTTTACGCTCAAAAAGGGCAGCAGTTAGACAATATTATCAACGATGCGCGTACGAAGTTTATTGTTGGACAAATTGACGAAGCAGGCTTTAAAGATGCGATCAAATTATGGCGCAGCACTGGCGGAGACGATTATATCAAAGAAATCAATGACTTATACAAAAAAAATAAAAAATAATAGCTGGGTCTAAAACAGGCAGTGTAAGAACACTGCCTGTTTTAGAAAAAATCCTAGTAAAGTAATGTGAAAGGAGTGAATGTATGGACAGCCTCAAAGTACAAAGTGTGGACACTGTCAATCCAGGGTATAATGCAGCAAAAAATGCAAATACGGAAATAAAATCCGAAATCACCAAATTTCAGCGCTTGAAAAGAGATAAATGGCTCTACCTGTTATTAATTCCAGGGTTAGCTTATTTTATTATTTTTAAATATCTTCCAATGTGGGGGATCGTCATTGCCTTTCAAGATTACTCTCCATTTTTAGGCATATTCGGTAGTAAATGGGTAGGTTTTGAGAACTTTATAGATTTCTTCAAGAACCCGGACTTTTTTAGATTACTAGAAAATACGTTTATACTTGCTTGTCTGGATTTAATATTCTTTTTCCCGGCACCAATTATTTTAGCTCTTCTATTAAATGAGTTAAGACTTCAAGCGTATAAAAGCGTGGTCCAAACCTTTATTTATGTGCCGCATTTCATGTCTTGGGTTATTATCGCTAGTATTACGTATATCTTTTTTACCACCAGCGGCGGTGTAGTCAACGAGATCGTCTCCCTTATCTACGGGAAAGAAATTAACTTCCTTTCCGCACCGGAGTGGTTCCGTCCGCTTATCATGGGACAAATCATTTGGAAAGAATCAGGCTGGGGAACTGTCATATTCTTAGCAGCACTAGCCTCTGTCGATAAAGAGCAATATGAAGCAGCAATTGTAGACGGTGCCGGAAGAATGAGACGTATGTGGCACGTAACACTTCCAGCTGTTAGAAGCACGATTGTGGTTTTATTAATCCTGCGTTTAGGAAACTTTCTTGATACAGGATTCCAGCAAATTTTCCTAATGAGTAACTCCCTCAATCGTAGTGTCGCAGATGTTTTTGACACGTATGTTTACTTTGTCGGAATAACTCAAGGTGCCTATAGTTATAGTACCGCAGTAGGTTTATTTAAAGGGATTGTAGGGGTAGTCCTCGTTTTAGGAGCCAATAAATTGGCTAAGAAAATGGGTCAGGACGGAATTTTTTAAAGTTTTATGATGAATTAGGAGGTGGCCAGAATGTCCATGCCAAAAATGCACAATACTCCTGGCGGCAGAGTTTTTGATGTATTTAATTTTATTCTTATGGGACTCATCGGGATTATCATGATTTGCCCATTCCTTTACATTATTGCAGGCTCATTTGCAACGGAAGCAGAATTAACGAGAAGAAGTTTCTTTATCTTTCCAGAGACGTTTACTCTCGATGCCTACAAATATATCTTTTCAACCGATACCTTCACTCGAAGTATTCTGGTTTCCATTGGTGTTACAGTAGTAGGGACATTGGTGTGCTTATTCTTTACGTTCTCCATGGCCTATCCATTATCAAGAAAAACGCTGATGGGCCGCAGCTTCTTTATGAATCTTATTGTATTCTCAATGCTTTTCAGCGGGGGAATGATTCCAGGTTACATCGTGGTAAAGTCGTTAGGGTTATTAGATTCTTACTGGGCATTAATCCTGCCGCTTGCAATCAATCCTTTCAACTTAATTATCGTTAAAACATTCTTTCAAAATATACCGATTGAATTAGAAGAAGCAGCAAAGATTGATGGCTGTTCAGAGGTTGGTATTTTCTGGAGAATTATGCTGCCGCTTTCGAAGCCAGTTCTTGCAACTTTTGCCCTGTTCTATGCTGTTGCCATTTGGAATGACTTTTTCAGTGCATTGTTGTACATTACCGACAGCGCTAAGTGGCCGGTACAAGTGCTGCTGCAGCAAATTATTATTCTATCACAGGCACAGCTTGGAGATGCAGCCTCTGCGGGTGCAAGCTTTGTAGAACCGCCCGATCAATCATTAAAGCTGGCGGTGGTAGTTGTTGCAACGCTGCCGATTTTAATTGTATATCCTTTCCTTCAGAAACATTTTGCAAAAGGAATGCTTCTAGGTTCAGTTAAAGGATGATGAAAACGGATGAGAGAGAACCATTTGCATTGGATGATACTATCATTTAATGCAAATGGTTATTTGCATTTATAATATTCCGACTTTTTTAGTGAAAATTCCGACTTCCTTATAAAAGCGCATACAATTTTTGTTACAAATATGACATAATTGATTTCATTCGTACGATTGTAATGTTTTAAATCTGGAGGGGGTACCAGTGGGAATTAAAAAGATTAAGTATAAATTAAAAACGCTTCAATGGAGAGGCAGCTTTCACCGGAATAGCTTTATTTTAATTTTACTGATTGCTAGTATTCCAGGCTTGATCACTGGCCTAAGTATTTATTGGTTTGCTGTAGGGAAAGTAGAAGATGAATTAAGGGTCTTACATACCAGTCAAATTGAGCAGA
Organism: Neobacillus niacini; assembly: GCF_019749295.1. Taxonomy (GTDB): domain Bacteria; phylum Bacillota; class Bacilli; order Bacillales; family Cytobacillaceae; genus Neobacillus; species Neobacillus niacini_D. The sequence goes on along the minus strand of NZ_JACWFG010000001.1, from coordinate 224,521 downwards.
GAGCTAAGAACATAGACGAACAATTTAAATATTTGGAGTACTCAACCTCGCACTGGGCATTTGAGCCAAGATTTGGCGAATCATTAAGGAATCTTGATTTTGTAAAGCAGTTTACAGAAACCCATGATATTTCTAAAACACTTTTGTTATTACAAGGCAGTCATAATCTTATAAAAAAAGTAGATTTATATGTTGAAGGCGAAAAGCCCATTTTATTTAATAATGAATATAATGTATTAGATGAACAGTCGAAGACCTTTTACCATGAGAGCTTAAAAAAAGGTAAAAAACTATATTGGGCAGAATACCCCGTTGAAGCAGGCTCTAAAAAGAAAACGCTTGCATTTGTGCATAGTATTCCTGCAACGAGTAAAGATCCCTTCGGATCAATCATTGTAAGGATTGACCAAAATAAGGCTTTGCAGCTTTTAAAAACATTAACCCCTTATGATAAGGGGGCCACATTTATTTTAGATGGAGAAAAAGAAATTTTACTATCTTCTAACAGTACAAAAGATGCCTCTTTTATAAATATATTAAAAACAGAAATTCAGAGCCAAAAACAACCTGAAGGCTCTTTTCAGATTAAGCATAATAAAAAAATGTATTCAATCTCCTATGGTAAATTCAAAAGGATAGATTCAGATTGGACATATGTTTCTGCTGCTCCAATGTCTTCGATTACAGCACCATTAGTACTCGTTTCAAGATTAATATTAATTTTAAGTATTTCAGCACTTATTCTTGCGTTTATTTTATCTTGGTTTACGTCAAACCGCATTTATTCTCCGATAAATAAACTATTAAAAAGTTTAGGACACGAAGAAGAGGGGTTATGGAGACGTAAAGGCCGGGATGTTTTTACCATCATCGAGCAGCAAATACAAAATTTATCGAATAAAAGTGAACTGCTCCAAAACCGACTGGTTGAGCAAATTACACAAATCAAAAGCAGTTTTATTCTCCAGTTAATACAAGGTTATTTGTATCATAATACGGAAGAAGATTTACGAATAAGAATGGAGAATTACGGCTGGGAGTTAGAAGGAAAATCTTTTACAGCCCTAGAAATTCAACTAACAGGCTTAGGAGAATCAAAGGATAGTTTCTCCAATAATGATGAAAGTCTAGTTACATTTATGACATCAAATATAATGGAGGAACTGGCAAACGAAATGTTTGATCAGTTTAATATTATCAAATTTACGGATTTATCCGTGGGTGCACTAGTGATTCATCCAAACAATCATTCATTCAGGAAAGAATTACACACCTTCGCTGATAAAGTAACAAAAACGGTTAATGAAATATTGAATATGCAGGTAACCGTTACAATCAGTGAACCTACTGATAGTATTAAGAGGATACCTTATATATTTGAAGAAGTTCGAAGTGGAAAGCGCTTTAGAATATTTGAAAATAGTAATCAGGTTATTGATCTTAAAGAGTATGAGAACGCAGGTAATATGAATCAAATCCATTATCCATTTGCAATTGAAAAGGAAATTATCCAAGCGATAAGAATGGGACATACCACAGAGGTTGAAAATTTAATCAGACCTTTTTTGCAGGAATTAACGGAGAAGGGCATTAATGAAATAAATATTCATCAAGGAATTATGCAGCTATATAGCAGTATCCAGCATGAAATCCTCCATTCTGGGATCCATCCACATGAGTTGTTTGAAGGAAAGAATATGTATGAGGAACTTTCTCAAATTCGTGATACAGAGAGAATTATTAAATGGTTTACTCAAGATGTCGTAGGACCATTTATTCAGAAGTTAGAAGGCCGGATGAATATTGAATTAAAACGGGTAATTGAAAAGGTTGTCACCAAAATTCAGGAATGTTATGCACAAGACATTTCCTTGGAAAGTTGTGCTGACGAAGTTGGTACAAACCCCTATTCATTAAGTAAGGCATTTAAACAAATGGTCGGTATCAATTTTATTGATTATTTAACACAATTAAGAATTGAAAAAGCAAAGGAGCTTTTAATCAACTCAGATATGAAGATAAACGACATAGCTGAAAGTGTAGGATATCGCCATAGTTATTTTAACCGGATCTTTAAAAAACAAATCGGTGTGCCGCCAAGCCAATATCGTAAGCTTAATCAAATTGACAATCAAATAAAAGTAGAAAATGATGGTTAGGCTTTAACCATCATTTTTCTTAAAGATACTGGCAAAACGGGTTTGCAAAAAAGTATGGTTGCTGGAAAATCAGGTACCTTTTATAGTATTTAATAACTATTATTCAGATAAGATGGTGAAAAGAAAATATGTTATATAGACAGTTTGAAAAAGGTGAATGTCTTTATAGAAATCCTCTTTCAACCATAAAGGATATTGAGGATTGGAAACTAGAAGGTTCAGCTAAACGCAGCTTCGAGAATCAACGGTTAACGTTAGAAAATGAATTGGATCACGATATTTATGGGGACGATGCGCATTGGGTATTTTGGTGTCCAATACATTTTCCAGATAAGATTATCATAGAGTGGGAGTTTTTCCCTGTCAGGGAACCAGGACTTTGTATGATCTTTTTTGCAGCAGCCGGGAGAAATGGAGAGGATCTTTTTTTCTCTGATTTGCCTGTTCGGAACGGGAAATACCCTGAGTATCATTCAGGTGCTATTAATGCACTGCATTTATCCTATTTTAGACATAAGCATCCAGATGAACGGGCCTTTCGAACGTGTAATTTAAGAAAAAGTTATGGGTTTCACCTCGTTGCAGCTGGTGCAGACCCTTTGCCGCCGGTTGAAGATTCAATCCCGCCTTATCATATGAAACTCGTGAAATATGAGGGAGTTGTTCAGTTTACAATCAATGATTTAACAATATTGGAATGGGAAGATGATGGAGTCAGCTTTGGGCCAATCTATGGCGGAGGGAAAATCGGCATGAGGCAGATGGCCCCTATGAAAGCATCTTATTCAAATTTAACTGTACACCAAGCTATTTTAAAAGACTGATTAATACCTAGTGTTTTAGAAGTATGTTCATAGGAGGAGGCAGCGATGCAGATGAACGGAGCCATAGGTGGATTTTACAGGGTGTGTGATTGGCTCATGAAATTAGCCTATATCAATATTTTATGGATTGTATTTACGCTTTTGGGGTTAATAATTTTTGGTATATTTCCAGCAACAACTGCTATGTTTGTGATCATAAGGAAAACACTTATGGATAAAGATGAAATTCCAATCACAAAGACATTTTGGGAATCTTATAAAAGCGAATTTATTAAAAGTAATCTTTTAGGATTAGTTCTCATTATTTCAGGCTATATCTTATTTATTAATATTCATTTTTTAAGTAACAGTACAGGACTTATTAATCTATTGTATTATCCAACGCTTATGATTGCATTAGGCTTTATCTTAACATTATTTTATGTTTTCCCAACGTTTGTTCATTTTGAACTACGGATTCACGAAATCATTAAACATGCATTTCTTATCATGCTAATGAATCCGCTATCAACCATTTTGATGGTGATTGGAACGTTTGCCGTCTATCTGTTGATGACAACAATTCCTGGATTAATTCCATTGTTTAGTGCAAGTATTTTATCACTCGTTATCATGTGGGCATCCTTTTTTGCATTTTCTAAGATAAAGAGACAGCAAGATGCCGCAGCATAAATAAGATTTGGAGGGCCACTGACATTTTGTCGGTGGTTTTTTCTAAGAAATGCATGTTTACATACATAACTAAGGTGATTAGAAAATAATATTAATTTATGTTTAGAGGGGGGAGAGTATATGCAGAGTTTGCGGTGGGCTTGGAGCTATATCCGTAATTATAAAGTTAGGCTTTTTCTTGGCCTGTTACTGGCGCTAATTGTTTCCGCCCTAAATATGTTAAATCCTTATTTGGCAGGGAAAATAGTGGATGATGTTATGTATGGTCAGGAGAAAAAACTGCTATGGATTTTTCTGGGTTTAATGATAGGTACGACGATCATAAGAACTTCTGTCAGGTATGGATACCAAATCATGTTTGAAAAATTATCCCAGAACGTAATTTTTAAAATGAGGGAAAACCTTTATGATCGGCTCCTTAAATTAGATTTTAGCTATTATGACCGTACAAAAACAGGGGACATCATGGCACGTATGACGGGCGACATGGAAGCGATACGACATTTTACTGCATGGACGATTTATATGATATTTGAGAATGCGACGATTTTACTCTTTGCGGTTATCTTTATGTTTTCAATTCATCCGCCGCTAGCGTTAGCTATATTGGCGATTACACCGATTATTGGATTTTTTGCTTATCGCTTATCGAATGATGTGAAGCCGACCTTTACGGAAATAAGAAATCAATTCGCTAAACTAAATTCAGTCGTCCAAGAAAACATCAGCGGGAATCGAGTCGTAAAGGCTTTTGCAAAGGAAAGTTATGAGATTGATAAATTCACAGTAGAAAACAAAGCTTTTAAGGAAAAAAATCTTAACTCCGCAAAAGTTTGGGAAAAGTATTTGCCGATTCTAGACTCTCTTGCAGGTGTATTAACGGTTGTCATGATTTTGGCTGGCGGATTTATGGTGATTCGCGGTTCCCTTACGATGGGTGAGCTGGTGATGTTTAATTCATTAATTTGGGCCATCAATAACCCAATGAGAATGGCTGGATGGTTGATAAATGATGTACAAAGATTTATTGCATCTGCTGAAAAAGTGGAGGACCTTCTTCTTACAAACTCGCAAATTATCAATGGACAGGTAAAAAATAATATACCAGAGAGGATTGGAACGGTGGAATTTAACCATGTCTATTTTAGTTATGGAGAAGGCATGGTTCTAGAAGATATTGGCTTTAAAGCCAGTCCGGGCCAGACAATAGGCATTATTGGACCAACAGGGTCAGGAAAGTCGACATTAGTCAATTTACTCTGCCGTTTCTATGACACTACAAACGGTGAAATTAAAGTTTCGGGGGTCAATGTTAAGGATTGGGATATTCACAAATTAAGAGCAAATATGACGATGGTTATGCAGGATATCTTTTTATTCTCCGATACAATTGAAGGAAATATTGCCTATGGAAATCCTAATGCTTCACTGGAAATGGTCCATACTGCAGCAAAAATGGCGGAGGCACATGATTTTATCAACCAGATGCCTGAGGGATACGACACCATTGTTGGGGAAAGGGGAGTAGGATTGTCAGGCGGACAGAAACAAAGAATTGCTCTTGCTCGCGCATTAATGCAAGACCCAGCCATTCTTATCCTGGATGATACGACTTCTAGTGTGGATATGGAAACAGAAGAAAAAATTCAAAATACCTTAAAGCAAATCCAAGAGAACAAAACCTGTTTTATCATCGCGCATCGGATATCCTCTGTAAAAGACGCGGATATGATTTTAGTGATGGAAAATGGGCGAATCATTGAAAGAGGAAAACATGAAGAATTACTGGAACAAAGAGGCTACTATTATAACGTTTATCAAAACCAGTATGGGAATTTTGATATGCACTTAATGCAAGGAAGTGAGATCATTGGCACGAAATAAATTTAATATTGATGAAGAATTGGATACTCCTTTCAATTTGGTCCATTTGAAAAGACTGCTATTATATATTAAACCATATAAAAAGAAAATACTGCTGACAGTTTTAATTATGCTTATTGCCAGCGGTGCGAATCTCATTGGACCTTACTTAATTAAGCAGGCGATTGATGAGGAGATACCAAGTAAGGATATAGCCGGTCTTGCAGCCCTTTCCGGAATTTATTTAGGCGCTCTGATTATCACGGGTATTTGCATGAAGTTTAGAATTCGGATGATGTCAGAAATAGGTCATAGTATCATATTGAATATCCGCAAAGACTTATTCACACATCTGCAAAAACTGTCTTTTTCCTTTTTCGATAGCCGTCCGCATGGGAAAATATTAGTTCGGGTTGTGAATTATGTAAATTCTTTGAGTGACCTGTTATCTAACGGTTTAATTAACTTAATAACAGACTTATTCAGCCTTACGGTCATTATAGGATTTATGCTTGCGATTGACGTGAAACTAACACTATATGCGATGGCCGGTTTCCCTGTCCTGGCAGGAATTATATTCTTAATAAAAAATGCACAGCGGAAGGCTTGGCAAAATTTAAGCAATAAGGTATCCAATATGAATGCTTACGTACATGAAAGCATCAACGGAATGAAAGTTACGCAAGCATTTGTTCGTGAACAAGAGAACAGAAAAATCTTCCATGAGGTTTCGGATGGATACCGAGGTTCTTGGATTAAGGCTATTAAAATTCAATTCCTGCTATGGCCATCAATTGAAAATATTTCCGTCTTGACCGTTTCTTTTATTTATGTGATTGGAATTTCAATGATTGGTCAAGGGGTAACGGTCGGAGCAGTAATAGCATTTATCGGCTATATCTGGATGTTTTGGACACCGTTGGCGAATATTGGGAACTTCTACAATGCGATTATTAATGCGATGGCGTACTTAGAACGTATCTTTGAAATGATGGACGAAAAACCGTCGATAACCAGTGAATATAATGCAAAAGAACTTCCACTTATTAAAGGAAAGGTGGAGTTTGAAAACGTTGTTTTTGGATATGAAGGCAATGGGAAGAATTTAGATCAAGTGAATATTAAAGTGAATCCAGGTGAAACTATTGCGCTCGTGGGACCAACAGGAGCAGGAAAAACAACCATAGTCAGCTTGATTAGTCGTTTTTATGACGTCAACAGCGGAGAAGTTAAAATTGATGACATCAACATAAAGAGTGTGACACTATCATCTCTAAGAAAGCAAATGGGGATTATGCTTCAGGATTCATTTATTTTTTCCGGAAGTATTATGGATAATATCCGTTACGGCCGGCTGGACGCGACTGACGAGGAAGTAATGGAAGCAGCAAAAGCCGTTCAGGCACATCACTTTATTATTCAGTTAGAGAATGGATATCAAACAGAGGTGAATGAGAGAGGAACGATGCTTTCCAATGGCCAAAGGCAGCTCATTTCCTTCGCAAGAGCATTGCTGGCTGATCCTAAAATTCTTATTTTAGACGAGGCCACTTCATCCATCGATACTGAGACAGAACTAGCTTTGCAAAAGGCGCTCGAAATACTGCTTGCAGGCAGAACTTCTTTTATCATCGCACATAGGCTTTCTACCATTCAAAATGCGACAAGAATTTTATTCATTGACAAGGGAAGAATTCAAGAAGAAGGAACACATGAAGAATTAATCAGCCTGAGAGGTAAATACTGGAAACTATATACTTCGCACTACTCATCGCTTGACGTTGGATAATACACGTAAAGCCCTCCATAATACGAGGGCTTTTTTATATCTAAAAATTGTTTCAAGGGGATCCAAGCAGAGATTATTATCAAAAATCACTATGAAAGGAATGAAAAAAATGTTAAAATTTAATTAATTTTAGGGAAAAGTTTAGTAAAAAAGGTATTGTTTTTTACTGCAATCATTGACTACGCTTACACACTATTAAAATTCAACACAATTGGAGATTTTCTTATATGAAGAATGTACTTCATAGACTAAAGAAGCAGTATGACAATTTACAAATTAAATATAAACTTTTTCTACTCGTGTCTTGGATAATGGTTATTTCATTTTCATTTACATTTTTCGGATTACAGTATGCGTTTCATATCTATGATGAGCAAATTTATAGTAAATCCTCACAGGTATTAAGCACATCCTCTAATAGTATCGAGAGCGAATTGAAGGATTTGGAGGACTTATCTTATAATATTTTGACAGATCCGCAAATTCAACAGTATTTATCTACAATCAGAGAAGAAACAACTGAATATGATAAGTTTCGTCAAAGTACGAACATGTTGGATAAACTCCTAAGCTACGCAAACAAGGAAGAGTACATCCAATCAATTAGTATTGTTGACACAACTGGAGAAGAATACGCTGCAGGACCTAAGACTACTAAACTCACTCAACAGCAAAAGACGGATATTACCAGGATGGCAAAAAGTGCTAATGGCAGTAACGTTTGGTTAAATCCCGAGGAAAATGATTTTATTTTTGCTACAGCAAGAGAAATAAGACAATTTAAGAACTTAAGTTTTGACCATTTAGGTACGATTATCATCAATCTTAATATGGAAAAACTTGTAGGGAATTTACTAGATGGATCCAGAAAAATTGATGGTGAGTTTTTAATTGTCAGCGAAAATAATCTGATTTTTCCGAAAGAAGTAAATCCAACTTTTAAAGAAGCTGCAATTTCACTAGAATCGCAAACGATAAAGTCAGGCTATCAAATAGAGAAAATAGATAATAAAAACTATTTTCTTGTTCATATTAAATCAAATTATTTTGATTGGGGTTATTTAAATGTTATTCCCTTTAATCAAATCTTTGAAAATATCTATAAAGTTAAGACATTCTTAATTGTCATATTTATCCTGATGTTTGTAGGCGTAACGTTCTTAGGCATCCGTTTTGCAAGGAACATTACGATGCCCTTGGAGAATCTTGTAGCTGGTATGCAGTATGTAAAAGTCGGTGATTTTAAGGAAGCTAAGAAGAAAGCACTTGATACATCGATTATGCAGGATGATGAGGTTGGTAAACTTCAGCAGAACTTCCAGACCATGATTCAACAGATTGATGAACTTATCCATGAAAACTATTCAAAGCAGCTTACAATTAAAGAGACAGAGTTTAAAGCGCTTCAAGCTCAAATCAATCCGCATTTTTTATACAATACCTTAGAATCTATCAATTGGCTGGCAAAAGGCAATGGGCAAGCTCAAATTTCCAAAATGGTGGAATCACTTGGGTTTTTGCTCCGTAATTCTATTAGTTTAAAGCAGCCACTGATAACGATTGAGGACGAGCTTAATATAGTAAAAAATTATGTGGTGATTCAGAAGTACCGTTTTGAAGAACGATTGGATTTTCACTTACATGTTGATTCAGATATAGCTGGGTTCTATATTCCTAAGTTGACTTTACAGCCGCTAGTGGAAAATGCCATACATTATGCCCTGGAACCTAAGATTGACCCATGTAAAATTAGTGTTTATTCCATTGTAAATAAAGATAGTATGAAACTCATTGTAGAAGATGATGGACCTGGTATGGAGTCTGCCTTTATAGAAAAGTTAAAAAAAGGTGAAGTGAAAACTAGAGGACAAGGGGTAGGCTTATCGAACATTGATGAGAGGATTAAACTATCCTATGGAGAAAGTTATGGAGTTAAAATTGAAAGCGAACCCAATAAAGGAACGAAAGTAATCATTGTTTTACCTTTTGATAAGGGGGAGAAACATGTATAAGGTATTATTAGTAGATGATGAGAGAATCATTACCGAAGGAATGGCAAAGGTCATTAATTGGGAATCGATAGGGACCCATTTAATTGGAACCGCGAGAAATGGGATAGAAGCCTTCAGCATAATTGAGCAAGAGAAGCCAGATATCGTTATTAGTGATATCAAAATGCCAGGTATGAATGGTCTTGAGCTGGTCGCAAAGGTTCATAGTGTTTTTCCTGAGATACGATTTGTTTTGTTATCAGGCTTTAGTGAATTTGATTACGCAAAACAGGCAATGCAATACGGAGTGAAGCATTATTTATTAAAGCCTTGTAATGAGAATACGATTATGGACGCCATTTCCGAGATTTGTGAGGATTTTAAACAACAACAAACACGGGAACAGTTTATCCAGAAGATGAAAGGAACACTTGAAAGTGTTTTGCCATATGCAAAAGAACAGCTTCTTAAAGAGTTTATAATTAATCATTACGAAAATAAGGACCTAGAACATTATCAAAAGCTTTTTAATATAGACTTAAATACTCCAAGTGTTAGGCTTGTATTATTTCAACTCGAGGGGAAATTTGAATTTGAGCACATGTTTGCAATTAAGAATATTGCGGAAGAGGTTTTAGATTCGTATATTCTCAGTTGTACAGTAGGTGAAACAATTTTATTTTTACTAGATGATTATTGTCACTATCATAAACTTCATGCTCAAATTGAAAAAATAAAAACAACATTTTACCAGTATTACCAAATCGACTCTACAGTCGCCATAAGTGATACAGGGAAAATTAGTAATGCGAATAAATTATATAATGAAGCACTTGATTGTCTTACCTACCGTTTTTATTTAGGTGAAGGCGGCATCATTACCAAGAAAGATATCGACTATCAGAATCCTTCAGACGCATTAGAATTCTATTATGATGACCAAACCTTTTGTCGATTAGTGAAGTCAGGTTCCTGGAAAGACGTAGATAAGGAAGTAATAAACTTTTTTAATCAGTTAAGAGATTTAAGGCTTGATATTAATAGCACAAAGTCTTATGTCATCCAATTATTTAATGCCATGATACGATTATGTGAACCGAAAGAAATGAATAGGTACTTAACAAAGCTAGCGCAGCTCCTAGAAATCGACACGATTCAAAATTTGAAAGCGTTTTTTGAAAGCGTTGCCCGAGAAATTACTCTTTCATTCTTTGACCAAAATAATAATAAACATTCAACGATTATCAATAAAGTGATTGAGACGATTCATGCGTATATTGGTAATCAAAACCTATCTTTACATTGGGTTGCTAACGAGATGTTATATATGAATGCAGATTATCTTGGGAAGCTTTTTAAGAAAGAAACAGGTGAAAAGTTTTCAAATTATATTACTAGATTAAGAATTGAATTAGCCATTAGTCTAATTGAAAAGGAAAACGATGTAAAAGTATTCGAAATAGCTGAGAAAATTGGGTATGGTGAAAATCCTCAATATTTTAGTCAGGTATTTAAAAAACATACGGGTTATACTCCATCAGAATATAAAAGAGAATCCTTGCAAGGGTTGTAAAAATTCAAAAAGGGGAAAAAAACGATGAAAAAACTATTGTTTTCAACTTTATCCCTCGTAATGGTACTTTTCGCTGGTGGGTGTGGGAAAATTGACATTATAAATTCCGTTGAGAGTAATAGTAAAGAGGAAATTACCTTAAAAATTGCCTGGTGGGGCGAAAAACCGCGACATGATTACACCTTGGAAGTTATAAAATTGTTTGAGGAAAAATATCCACATATTCATATTAATCCATTATATGCAAATTGGGATGACTATTGGAAACGGTTAGCCCCAATGGCAGCCGCTAATCAACTTCCTGACATTGTCCAAATGGATTTGCTTTATCTTAGACCGTACAGTGATAATGATTTGCTGGAGAATTTAACTCCCTTTATTGAACAAAATGTAATTGAGACGGAATCAATTAGTGACAGTATCCTTTCTGGTGGTAAAATTGACAAAAACTTGTTTGGATTACCATTAGGAATAAATGCACCCGCAATTATTATAGATCGTAATTTACTAACCCAAGCGGTGGATCGTTTTCCAAGTACTAATTGGTCATGGGACGATTTTGAAGAAATGGTCTTACAAGTTCATAGGGAAAAAGGAATTTATGGAACAAACGGAATGAAATCACCTGATGTATTCTTTTCGTATTACCTGCGGACGAATGGAAAGAGCTTATATAATAAAAATGGAACAGGATTAGGGTATGAAGATGATCAGTTGTTTATTGATTATTTCGAAATGCAATTAAGAATGTTGGAAAAAGGTGCCTTCCCAAGACCAGATGTTACAGAAAATATTAATAGAATTGAAGATGAGTTGATTGTGACGGGGCAGTCACCATTGCAATGGGTTTATTCCAACCAATACTTCGGCTATTTGGAAGCGGCAAACAGACAACTTGAACTTGTTCCGCCCCCTGGCCCTGGTCAAGAGTTAGGACTTACGGTAAAGCCTAGTATGCTTTTTTCAGTGTCAAAAAGTTCTAAGAATAAAGAGGCAGCTGCTTTATTTATTAATTTCTTTGTAAATGATATTCAGGCAAATAAATTAATAGAAGGAGAAAGAGGGGTTCCTATTTCTTCAAAGGTAATAGAGACAATAGAAGAAGATTTATCAGAAAATCATAAAAAGGTCTTTGATTACGTCAATAAAGTTAAAAATACTAGTAAAATTGTAGAAAAGGCTGACCCCTTTGGAAGTATGGAGGTAGTTAAGAAATTACAGGATGTTTCAGAACAAATTTTGTTTAAAAAAATTACCCCGAATGAAGGGGCACAAATATTTAGAAGTGAAGCAAATAGAATTCTTTCAGAACAAAACTAATCAAATAGAAACTCCCATGGACCAGCAATCACTTGCTTATTTCATGGGAGTTTTTCTGTTTAATGTGAAATGTCTGATTTTTAAACAAACAAAGCGGAATATTGGATTCAGGCAAATTGGGTCTGAGCTTTATAATAATAAATGTAAACACTTACATAAAAGTGTGATAAAAAGTAGGGGGAGATTAAATGAAAAAGATCTTAATTTTACTGTTCTCATTTGTTTTAGTATTTTCATTAGCAGCATGCAGCGGCAGCAGTTCAACGAGCAGCGATAAAAGTGATTCAAAAGATGAAAAGAAAGATGAAAAAGTAACACTTCGAATTGCATGGTGGGGCTCGCAGCCAAGACATGACTATACACTAGAAATCATTAAAATGTATGAAGAAAAAAATCCTAATGTAAAAATCGAAGCAGAATATGCAGCATGGGATGACTACTGGAAGAAGCTAGCTCCACAAGCAGCAGCAAATGAACTTCCGGATATTATCCAAATGGATTTATCATACTTCTCACAGTATGCTCAAAATAATCAAATTGCTGATTTAACTCCGTATTTGGATAAACAAATCAATACAAAAGATATTGCTGAAAACATCATCAATGGCGGTAAACTTGGCGACAAGCTATATGGAATTAACGCTGGTGTAAACGTTGTTGGTTTCCATCATGATCCAGCAGTACTTAAAAAAGCTGGTGTAGATTCAATTCCTGAAAATTGGACTTGGGATGATTACAAAGAAATCGCAGCAAAAGCAAAAGCTGCTGGTGTATTTATGGATACAGGTATGAAAGCGGATGTATTCTTCAATTACTTCCTAAGAACACAAGGAAAATCACTATATAGCAAAGACGGTGCTTCTCTAGGTTATAAGGATGACAAATTGTTCGAAGAATTCTTCAACATGACATCTGGATTAGTAAAGGATAAAGCAGTTCCAACACCTGACTTCTTAGCACAGTTGAAAGGGATTGAAGATGATCCAGTTGTTACTCAAAACGCAATTGGTATCTGGCAATGGTCTAACCAGTTTGTAGGTATACAACAAGTTGCGAATCGTGAACTAGCGATTGCTCCAATGCCAGGTCCTGACAGTGATAAAGGTTTATATTTGAAGCCAAGTATGTTCTGGTCTGTTGGTAACAACTCTGATCATAAGGAAGAAGCTGCTAAATTTATTGACTTTATGATTAATGATATCGAAGCGAATAAATTAAACCTTGGTGACCGTGGTGTTCCAGGATCATCAGTTGTAAAAGAAGCACTAAAGCCACTATTATCTCCTGCACAAGTTCAAGTATTTGATTATGTAGATTGGGCTGAAGGAAATAGCTCAGAATTCGACGGTCCAGACCCAGTTGGTGCTGGAGAAGTAATTGAAACCCTTGACAGTTTAGCTGAACAAATGGCTTATGGAAATCTATCAGTGAAAGATGCGGCAAAACAGTTTAGACAACAAGCTGAAAGCGTCTTAGCACAAAACAAAAAATAATTTCCACTTCGATAGCTGGTCGTAATTAAGATCAGCTATCGTCCTTTCATCTTAGGGAATGAATCCAAAGAATAAGGAGATGAAGAAATGAGTACACCCACGATAAAGGAAAACCTAAGAGCAGATATCGGAATAACACCTGTTAGCAAACGAAGACGTGCCATCAAGGAAAACTTAACAGGATATGCGTTTATCAGTCCATTTATCATTGGATTTCTTGCTTTTACACTAATACCTATAATAGCGTCTTTATATTTATCATTTACAAACTATAATCTATTTGCGGCACCACAGTGGATTGGCCTTGATAACTACATAAAAATGTTTACATCAGACCCGCGCTTACTTCAATCATTAAAAGTTACTCTCATTTATGTGCTTGCAGGGGTTCCATTAAGACTTGCATTTGCATTATTAATTGCAGTGATTTTAAATACAACTTCAAGAGCAGTTGGTTTATATCGCTCATTGTTCTATTTACCTTCACTAATCGGCGGCAGTGTTGCTGTTGCAATTATGTGGCGTAATGTTTTTGGAGACTTAGGTATTGTCAATATTTTATTAGATTTACTCGGACTCCCAATCGTAAAATGGTTTGGTAATCCGACAGCAGCATTATGGATGCTGATCTTCTTGTCAGTATGGCAATTTGGTTCCTCAATGCTGATCTTCTTAGCAGGATTAAAAGGTATTCCAAGAAGTTATTATGAAGCAGCCAGTGTTGACGGAGCAAATGGATTTCAGCAATTCTTCAAAATTACTCTTCCAATGCTTAGCCCAGTTATTCTTTTCAATACGGTTATGCAAACAATTGCTGCCTTTATGACTTTCGTACCAGCGTTTATTATCTCTAAAGGTACGGGTGGTCCGTTAGATGGAACTCTGCTTTATTCACTATACCTATTCATTCAAGGTTTTGAGTTCTTTAATATGGGTTATGCTTCAGCAATGGCTTGGATCATGCTTATTATCGTAGGTATTTTAACAGTCATTATCTTTACTACATCTAAATATTGGGTTCACTATGAATCGGAAGGAGGCAAATAACAATGACATCAAAGTTAAAATCACCAAGATGGTGGATATATCATATACTAGTCGGCGGTTTCGCGATTTTAATGCTATATCCAGTTATTTGGCTCGTGATGAGCTCATTTAAACCAAGTGATACAATCTTTATCACGGCTAAATCACTGATTCCGGAAACATGGATTTGGACGAATTTTGTAGATGGCTGGCAAGGGATTGGCGGTAATTCATTTGGTGTTTTTATCAAAAATACAGCCATACTGGTAGTAATTACGTTAATCGGACAGGTAATATCATCGGCATTCATTGCCTTCGGTTTTGCACGTTTAGAGTTTAAAGGAAAAGCAATTTGGTTTGGGATCATGATGCTTACCTTAATGCTTCCACATGATGTATTAATGGTACCGCAATATATTATTTTCTCTAAACTTGGATGGCTTAATTCTATTAAACCGCTAGCTATACCAGCATACTTTGGACATCCATTCTTTATTTTCCTTTTGGTTCAGTTTATACGGACCATTCCAAGGGAACTGGATGAAGCGGCGATTATTGATGGCTGCGGCACCTTCAAGATTTTCTCGAAGATCATCTTGCCATTAATTAAACCATCTTTAGCAACAGCTGCCATTTTCTCATTCTATTGGACTTGGGAATCCCTACTAGGGCCAGTACTATATCTAAATAGCCCTACAAAGTATACCGTTTCAATGGCTCTAAATATGTTCTTAAGTAATGAAACAGTATCTAACTGGGGTGCCATGTTTGCGATGTCGGTTGTTACCTTGATTCCTGTATTCGTGATCTTCTTTCTATTCCAACGTCATGTTGTCGAAGGTATCAGTACGAGTGGCTTAAAAGGGTAACATGTTACAGAAAACATTATATTTATAACTTTGCCACTTCTGACCATAAAGCGAGGTGGCAAAGATACACTATTTGAAAAAAATAGGGTACAAGGTTTAAGGAGGATTACAAATGGACACTTCTGGATTTATGGAAAGTTTAAATAAATTGCTTGAGTGGATTTCAAGACTAGCATTCTTAAATTTATTATGGATCTCATTTTCACTTCTAGGTCTCGTCATCTTTGGATTTTTTCCTGCAACGGTGGCAATGTTTGCAGTTGCTCGGAAATGGATGCTAGGCAACGATGAAATGTCTATTTTTAAGACTTTTTGGACTGCATATAAGCAGGAGTTCTTGAAGAGTAATATTTTAGGGTTACTGATTTCGGTTATTGGTATTATTTTGTATATTGATTTCAAGTTCGTCCAATTGGCTGATAATAGTTTTGCTTCAATTCTATATGTTCCATTTTTCATCATCACATTCATTTTTATTTCCATGCTGTTTTATATCATACCCATTTTTGTACACTATGATATGAAACTAAGTCAGGTAATTAAAAATTCCTTCTTTGTAATGATAATGAATCCACTTTCGACCTTCTATATGCTGATTGGCAGCTTTGGAATCTGTTTTGTACTTTCCTATGCTCCCCCAATTTGCTTATTATATAGTGGAAATCTATTAGCCTTATTTATTATGAAACCCGCAACTACTGCTTTTGAAAAAATAAATCAAAAATCAAAGTTAATACTAAATTAAATTATAATGAAGGGAGAGATAGTGGAGGGGATTCCTATCTCTCCCTTTCATCATTATATTTCTTAGAGGAGGAAAAACCGTAAATGAAAATTGGATTCATTGGTACCGGCTGGTTTGCAAATAAACATGCAAGTATTTTAGGAGAAATGAACGGTATAGAGGTATCGGCTTTTGTTGGAACTAGTTTAGAAAAAGCGGAGACTGAGGCTAGAAAATGGTCCAATGCTAAGGGGTACACAAACGTTGAAGAGATGCTCGATAAACAAAAACTTGACGCAGTTTATATATGTGTACCGCCTATGGCACATGGAGCCATTGAAAAAGCATTGCTAGAAAGGAGAATTCCTTTTTTTGTAGAGAAACCGCTGGGCATAAATGATGAGCCATTTGAAATTGCAAGAAATATAGTAGAACAGGGCCTTATAACATCTGTAGGATATCACTGGCGTTATATGGACATTTCTAAAAAAGCTCAAGCTTTGCTGCAGGAGCGCCAGGCTGGTATGGCCCTTGGTTATTGGATGGGGAGTATGCCGATGGTTCACTGGTGGAGAGACGTAAGTAAGTCAGGAGGACAATTTATTGAGCAGACTACTCACATTGTCGACCTATTACGTTTTCTAATCGGTGAAGTGAAAGAAGTCTATTCTGCCTATAGCAGCAGAGTGATGGAAAGCAAGGTTGAGGGGACTACGGTTTCTGATGTAGGAAGCGTAATTTTAAAGCTGAATAATGGCATCGTCGCAAATATCTCAAATACGTGTATTCTCCCTGAATCACACAAGGCGGGGCTGGAAATTTATACGAATGAAGGGGTAATGGAAATCACTTCTAATCTATTAAGAGACAATCGAGGTAAAGAGCTAAACGAATATCGGAATCAATTAGATCCTTACAAAGTTGAAAATGAAATCTTCCTGAACGCAGTCAAAACAGGGGATGCATCCCATATTTTATCAACCTATAGTGATGCTGTAAAAACACATGCGATAACTCTGGCAGCTGCACAATCTGCCTTGACGGGATTACCAGTCAGCTTGGAGGTGGAGGAATAATGGTTATGGGGGAAGGGCAAGGTGTGAATGCAAGAGGAAAAATTGCATTATGGGACAATGTAAAACTAGAAGAGAATGAATATAATACGGATTGTCCAAGTATTGAACCCTTTTTGCTTGAAGGGGATGGACCGTATCCCGTTATGATAATCGCTCCTGGGGGTGGTTACGCTCGGCGTGCAGAGCATGAGGCATACCCAGTAGCACAGTGGCTAAATTCGATTGGCATTTCTGCGATTGTCCTTCATTATCGAGTAGCTCCGTTTAGTCATCCTATTCCGTTAGTTGATGCCCAGAGAGCAATTCGTATGGTAAGGTATCATGCATCTGAGTGGAAATTAGATCAAGATCGTATTGGAATCCTTGGTTTTTCGGCAGGCGGTCATCTAGCTTCAACCGCCGGCACCCACTTTGACCTAGGAAATAGGCAGGCAGAAGATCACATTGAGCGGATTAGCAGTCGTCCTGATGTTATGGTCCTTTGTTATCCAGTCATCACTATGGGGGAATATACCCATGAAGGAAGCAGAATCAATTTATTAGGTGAAGTTCCAAGTTCAAAAATGATCCAATTACTATCGAATGAATCTCAGATTACAAAGGATACACCACCGACTTTTCTATGGCATACAGCTGATGACGCAGCAGTTCCAGTAGAAAATAGTTTGCTATTTGCCTCAGAGTTAAGCAGACATAAGATTCCTTTTGAGCTTCATGTATTTGAAAGCGGCCGGCATGGATTAGGGATGGCAGAGGATCATCCTGAAGCAAAAGCTTGGCCAGAGCTCTGTGAGGCATGGTTAAGGAAGAGGGGGTTTTAGTTCATTGAACATACCAAATGCTCCTCTGTTTCGGGACCCAATTTATGATGGCGCCGCCGATCCTGTGATTATTTGGAATACTGTATCGAAAGAATGGTGGCTGATTTATACAAATCGACGAGCTGCTGTCGAATGCCAAAAAAATGCCTGGGTTCACGGAACAGATCTCGGGATTGCCTCCTCATCGGACGGAGGAAAAAGTTGGACGTATCGCGGGGTGATAGAAGGTCTTGATTTTGAACGGGGAAGGAACACATTCTGGGCTCCAGAAATCATTTGGAACGATGGCCTCTATCATATGTACGTTAGTTATATTCAAGGAGTTCCAACTGACTGGAGTGGTCATAAGAGGAAGATTATTCACTATACAAGTACCAATTTATGGGGTTGGACCTATGAATCTGAATTAAAGTTAAGCTCCGATTATGTGATTGATGCTGGCCTTCATAAACTACCAAATGGTAAGTGGAGGATGTGGTATAAAGATGAAGCTAATCATTCTCATACCTATGCAGCAGATAGCCCTGATTTATTTCATTGGGAAGTTGTTGGTCCTGTCATTACCGGATTTCCTCATGAAGGCCCGAATGTATTCTATTGGAAGAATTCTTATTGGATGATTATTGATCAATGGTCAGGCCTTGGTGTCTATCAGTCTAGCGATGGTGAGGAGTGGATAAGGAACGGGATCATATTAAATGAAAGCGGTACACGTGAGGATGATGGAACAATCGGTATGCACGCCGATGTCCATGTGAACGGAGATAATGCTTACATCTTTTATTTTACCCATCCTGAAAGATTTGAAGGTGTGGAACCTTCCTATAAAACGAGAAGATCATCAATCCAGGCAGCTAAATTGGAGTTAGTAGATGGTACCCTTGTCTGTAATCGAAATTCTCCATTTGACTTATTTTTATAGATAGGAGAGAAAAATGCTTACTAATAATGACATTCGTATTCGTGATCCTTTCATTCTTAAAGATGAAAAGGGTGGATGCTACTACCTTTATGGAACGACAGACCAGAATGTTTGGGAGGGTCAGGGAGTAGGATTTGATGCCTACAGGAGCAGCGACCTAGAAAATTGGGAAGGACCGTTTCCAGTCTTTCGCCCAGCTGATGACTTTTGGGCTGATCACCACTTCTGGGCACCTGAGGTTTATGTTTATCAAAATCAATTTTATATGTTTGCCAGCTTCAAAGCAGAAGGTGTTTGCCGAGGTACCCAAATCCTAGTTTCCGAAAGTCCATTAGGTCCATTTTATCCGGTGTCTAAACATCCCATTACCCCAAGTGATTGGGAATGTCTTGATGGTACATTGTTTATGGATGAGGAGAACAAGCCTTGGATTGTTTTTTGCCGCGAATGGCTTCAGGTTCAGGACGGTGAGATGTGGGCGCAGCGGTTATCGTCTGATTTAATAAATGTTATTGGAGAACCAGAACTCCTATTTAAAGCATCAGAAGCAGATTGGACGGTTCCTGTTAGAGGGCAGAACGATTATATTACAGATGGGCCATACCTATATCGAACTCAGAACAGGGAATTGCAAATGCTGTGGTCAAGCAGGAGTCAGCATGGTTACGCTGTCGGGATAGCCCGGTCTGCCACAGGCACAATCCTTGGTCCATGGATTCAAGTTACTAAGCCTTTAATTGACGAAGACGGCGGTCATGCCATGCTTTTTCGAACCTTTAGCGGTGAATTAAAGCTGGCGATCCATTCCCCGAATAAGTCACCATATGAGCGGCCAGTTTTTTTAGCAGTAGTAGAGGAAAATAATAGCTTGGTAGTGATGAGGTAGAAGTTTCAAACCGATGATTGTACCTGAAAATCTATTGTTTTCCGAATTGGGTAACAATCAGGGTACGATTGTGCCCGAAAAACACAAAGAATAGGAATTTGGGTAACAATCAGGTCGGGATTGTGCCTGAAAAACTCATAGAATAGGAATTTGGGTAACAATCAGGGGACGATTGTGCCCGAAAAACTCATAGAATAGAAATTGGGTAACAATCAGGTCGGGATTGTACCCGAAAAACTCAAAAACTAAAAAATTGGTAACTATCAAGGTACTAAATTCTGAATAGGGGAGGAAAAAACATGTTTGATATCCAAATGTTTAAAAATCCTCCGGCTTCTTTTCGTATCCATCCTTTTTGGTTTTGGAATGGAGACATGGAAGACCATGAAATTGCCCGTCAAATACAAGAAATGGCGGATAAGGGTGTGGGAGGATTTTTTATTTGTCCAAGGCAAGGCCTAAAAGTGCCTTATTTATCACAAGAATGGTTTGAAAAAGTGAAGTTTGCTGTGGACAAAGCTAAAAACGTAAACATGGATGTTTGGTTATACGATGAATATCCATACCCAAGCGGAATCGCTGGCGGTGAGGTGACACTTCTTCATCCTGACGCCAAACACTATACATTGGTGCATAAAAGTGAAACTCTGCAAAGTAACCAAACCTGCAGATTAGAGCTGCCCTGGGGGCGTGTTTTGTCAGCTAAAGCTGTTCCGGTTGAGCAGGAAACCGGAAGTAAACGCTGGAATGCAGCAATTAATATAGAAAAATATATTGGTAATTATCAGTCTGACCCGGTATTTCAAAAAGTAGGGTTAACAACATACAATCAAAAAAGATTTTTTACATACAACACGAAAAAAATACTTAACTGGACAGCTCCTGAAGGGAATTGGGAGATTCATTGTTTTCTAGAAGAAGAAATCGATGATTTTAAATATTACGGAACCTTTGTTGACCCTTGTAATGCGGAGGCTATAAGAACGTTTATCGAATTAACACATGAACGCTATGCAGAAAACTTGGGCGAAGAATTTGGAAAAACAGTTAAAGGGATATTTACAGATGAAACGGGACTGCTGGGGAGAATTCCCTGGTCGCCACAATTACCGGACTTTTTCCAACAGCTAAATGGCTATGATTTAAGGGATCACCTTCATACATTAGTGGAACCTGAAGGAGAGGATACCTCTAAGGTCCGATACGATTATTTTCAATCTATCCATCTCTTATTACGGGAGTCCTATCATAAGCAAGTACATGATTGGTGTGAAGAGCAGGGAATTCAGTATGTGGCCGAAGTGCCATCCGTTCGGATGTCTAACCAGATATATAGTCATATCCCCGGCGGTGACAGCGCCCATGAAAAACTTGGCCGATCATTGGAATGGATTCTTACCCGTTACATGACCAGTTTTCGGGCAAATCCGAAAATGGTTAGCTCATTAGCAAACCAATTGGGGAGAGAGAGGGCATTAATTGAAAGCTTCCACAGTGTAGGGTGGTCGATGACCCTGCAGGATGCAAAGTGGATGCTCGACAGACTGGCAGCTTTTGGAATCAATTTTTTTAATTTTCATGCTTTTTTCTATACGCTGGATGGGCTGACAAAACATGATGCGCCGCCGTCTCAATTTTTTCAAAATCCATACTGGCAGCACTTTCGGCAGCTTGGAGATTATACGGGCAGGCTTGGCTATGTGATGAGCTCTGGAGTTCCAGTTCGTAACATTGCATTGCTTGATCCAACAACCAGCTTATGGACACAAATGGGTAATCCGTTTCATGGCTTTCACTACATCGGTCAAACTGAGTCAGAAAAGGAAAAACTTAACCGATTAAAGCAAGATTGGTCTGATATCTCAAAACAGCTGATCCTGCATCATAAAGGGTATGACCATTTTGACCCAGAAATCCTTTGTGAAGCAGAAGTACCAGATGGAAAAATAAACATAGGTCACGCAAGGTATTCAGTTCTAATCCTTCCGCCAATTTCTAATATTGAAACTGCTGCATGGGGAAAAATCAAATTGTTTCTCAAGCAAGGTGGTGTGGTGATTGCGAATAAATTGCTTCCATATGAAGGTATTGACGGACACTCCATTGAACAAGAGATTCTAGAAACATTTGGACTGTCTGAATCAACTCATTCAGGATATTGGAATGGTCAAAATACTAAACGAGATTCCTATCATAAAGGTAAGCAGAATGCTTATTTCATCCCTTCCGGAAAAACAGAAATTTTGCTCCATTTATTAAACAAGCACTTAATTGATGAAATACATTTTGAATGCAGAAGTGAACATAAAAGTTTCTTAACTGAAAAACGCAAGATTTCCGATGATTCTACCTTGATGTTTATCAGTAATCAGGAAGAGGGAGAACATCAAACAAGTCTGACGGTAGCTTATCCTTGTGATTTTCTTAAACTTGATTTGGATACTGGGGAAGTGGAGCTTCTCGCTTCATCCTATGACGATACAAAATGGATACTAGATTTAGAATTTGAATCCTATCAAAGCTGTCTCATTCAGATTAACCGTAAGGATGTAACAGAGGCAGTTGAGAAAACAAAAGAGCCATGGGTTTGGAAGGTTAATTCTCAAGATAATTGGGAAATGAAGGCGCTTCAGGCTAATACGCTCCGGTTTGATCATTTTGAACTTGGATTACATTCGGAGCAGAATAGTACTCACACTATGGTTCAGGCTAAAACGTTTATTGATCAATGTTCTGATTTGATGAATGAACAAACAATGCCAATCCAATTCCAGCAGCTGTTTGGTACACCAATGAAACTGACTATGAATTATCCAATATCCTGTACGTATCAAAGAAAGTTTATGGTTGAACAAATGCCTGTGAACTGTTGCTTATTGATGGATAAGGGAGCTATTTCCGGTCAATATCAAATCTTTCTTAATGAGCACAAGGTGGAGACCTTTCAACACCACTTCATTTATGACAATAGTAATCTTATAAGTGACATTTTGCCTTATTTAAAAAAAGGAGAAAACATCCTGCGTATTGAAGTAAATGTTGAGCACGATTGGGATGGTGTTGTTGATGCACTATATCTATCGGGGGATTTTGGGGTCATGTTTAACGAGGAGCAGCATCCTATTCTGACCTGTACATCAACCATTTCCTCCTTACATCAAGGGCCATACACTACTTATCCCTACTATGCAGGGACGATGATATTTACTCGAAAAATCCATTTAGACAGTGTTCCGAAAGAGGAGTGTTTCGAATTATTTTTCAATGATTGGGATAAACATTTTCATGATTGTATGGAAGTTTTGGTTAACGGTCATGTGCTGGGTGTTAAAGCGTGGACACCGTATAAATGGCAGGGTAAGTCACAGATTCTTCATTCCGGAGAAAACGTAGTGGAGGTAAGAATAACCAACACGCTAATAGGACTTTTAGAAGGAATGTATTTTGACTATGAGGAACATAAACTACGTGCGGTTACTGACATAGGGTAGTTTAAGGGTACCTATATTTTTAGATTGAGAGGGATAGCTATGCCTAAAGTTTTGATGACTTTCCCGGAAGGAAAACATAAAGTGTTAACCATGAGTTACGACGATGGCAGGGCAGCGGACAGAAGATTAGTAAGTATTTTCAACCAAAATGGAATTAAGGGTTCATTTCATGTTAATTCGGGGTTATTAGGGTTTGAAGATCGTATCCCTGAAGAGGAAGCAGTGCAGCTGTACGAAGGACATGAAATCTCAACACATACGGTAACACATCCAACCATTGCCAGGTCACCGAAAGAACAACTTATCGAGGAAATCATTGAAGACCGAAAAAGCCTGGAAAAGATTTCAGGATATACTGTAAGAGGATTGTCTTATCCGAATGGTTCCTATAATTCATTAATAAAAGAAATGCTTCCATATCTGGGAATCGAATATGCTAGAACTGTTCATAGTACAGGGAACTTTTCGATCCCCGATGATTTCCTAGAATGGAATCCAACCTGCCACCATAACCGAAATTTAATGAAACTTGCCGAGGATTTTGCCGGCCTTCATAAAAAGCAATACTTGTACATGATGTATGTCTGGGGGCATAGTTATGAGTTTGACAATGATCAAAACTGGGATTTAATTGAAAACTTTTGTGAGTTTATCGGAAATCGAAATGATATTTGGTATGCAGCGAATATAGAAATCGTAGACTATGTTAAAGCTTTCCAAAACCTGAAATTCTCGGCTGACAGCTCTTTTGTATATAATCCAACGGCGATATCGGTTTGGCTTAGTGTAGACAATGATATTGTCGAGGTAAAAGCAGGTAAGCAAATTGATTTAATTAATAAAAAATTTTAGGAGTCATTTCCTTATGAACAAAGTTATTATTAACACTGATATTACACTTGTTGCCAGTTCACTTTGGGATCATAATAACCGTCACACACAGGCTAAAGGTTTACGTGAAATGAAGATGGACCCCAAATTTTTTCAGATTTCTAATAGTAACATTCCCCAAATGAATAACAAAAAACCGATTGGTAGTCATTACCTTTCGGTTTTTTTCTTGTAGAAATAGAGTTTATTTCCATCAATATTATTTGAAAAACAATCAAAAATAAGAAGGCAAAAAACATTTTTGCAAGGGGGTAATCAAATTGATAAAAAAACCTTTAGGTTTACTATTAACAGGTGTTTTGACATTCGGTCTAGCAGCATGTAATAACAATAATGATGCAGCCGACGAAGTGCGTACAAGCAGGGCTGATCGAGACAATACCATTTTGAATGTCGGTAATGGCAGAGATGACGGAATCGACCATAACGGTCCGCTCACCGAAGATTACACCAATAGAGATAACAACGATCCGGATTGGGATCGTAATGGAAACAATCGGAACAACAATGACGATTATATTACCAATGTAAATAATGATCGTACAAACACACGAAACAACAGAACGAGAAATGTAAATAACAACCGTGCAAACGATCGACACATGAACACCAACAATGTAAATAACAATCGTTTGAACGACGGGGACATGAATACCAACAATGTTAATTACAATCGGTTACATGATAATAACCAGGGTGTAAATCGAACTACAAGGAACAACAACAATAACAACGATATGAATGATATGCTTAATATCTCAGCGGATCGTACATCATTGGATAGTAAAAATTACCCTCATACAAAAGCGATATTGATCCAACATGCGCAGTATAGATATATTCCATTTGGATCTGTGCAATGGTATCAATTTGGAGGGAATCAGCAAGGTCAGGCTCCGGCTCAGCAGCAAAAGCCGACTAACCAGGGACCAACACAACAAGCACCAGCAGCACCAGCGCCAGCGCCAACTGCGCCAGCGCCAAAACCAGCAGCACCTTCGCCGGCAGCGCCAGCACCGAAACCAGCGGCACCTGCGCCGGCAGCACCAGCACCGAAACCAGCAGCGCCAGCACCAGCTACTGGTGATGTTGGTCAATTTGTCCAACAAGTTATAGATTTAACGAATGCACAAAGAAGCAAAAATGGATTACCTGCCTTAAAAGCCGATTCACAATTAAGTAGTGTTGCACAAAAGAAATCTGTTGATATGGCTCAAAATAATTATTTCTCACATACAAGTCCAACCTACGGTTCTCCATTTGACATGATGAGGGACTTTGGCGTGACGTATAAATCTGCGGGGGAAAATATTGCTCAAGGACAACGGACACCACAAGAAGTCGTAACTGCATGGATGAACAGTGAAGGGCACAGAAAGAACATCTTAAGTGCAAACTTTACTCATATTGGAGTAGGTTACGAAAAGTCTGGTAACCACTGGACACAAATGTTTATCGGTAAATAGTGTGCCAATTAGGAAGGAATCTGAAAATGATTCCTTCCTTTTTTGAAAGCTCTGTTAAAACTGCGTTTGGAAATAAGCGGAGAATTTCCGTTTAAATTGGGAAATCCCCATATTTCCTTAAAAATAGGCGGAGTTTTTCCGCTTATTGTATCCAAAATCTTGGAATATGTCTTATTTATAGCAGTTAACCGGAATATCTCCGCTTATAGCTGCTTCTTAAGGTCTCTCTATAAACAATAGCCGGAAATACTCCGCCTATGAATTCTCACCCTTACACGAAAATCAACAATGAAAAGAAATACATTGAATTTGAAACTGAACGATTATATTAAAGACTATATTCTAATAATTATTTGGAATTTGTCTTGAGGCATGTGAAGAGGACTAAACGCAAAACATAGTAAAGGGTTGATGGTTGACCCTGCAGTTCACAAAAAATGTTCTACTAATAGGAGGTTTTACGAATGCAAACAAGCCAACACTCTCTTACACATATCCAACAAGCACGTCAGTTAGCGCAACAATTAATTCAGCAAACACAAATGGCAAACCAACAATACCAGCAAATGCTTCAAAATGAGCAGCACAACGCGCAAGTGCTTGAACAGATGGTTCAAAAAGAACGTTTGGCAGTACAGACCATTCAGCAAAGCCTCCAAGGACACGAATTGGCCATTCAAAGATGCCAGGAAGTAATCGCTCAGTGTAATCAATTAGAAAGAGAATTGACTGGGCAGCAGGTTCAGGGGACCAACGGATTTCAACATCAGACGTTTGTAAATCCAGCGTTCCAATCGACTCCTGTTCAAAGTTTTCAAAGCCAGACTTTTCGTCAATAACTATACCTAGAAGATGTTTACGTTTTTACAGGCTGTCGAGAATAACTCGGCAGCCATTTTTTCCGTAGGACTAGTTTACTTTCTTCCAAGGAACAAATAAAACACCATAAAAAAACCCATCAGTATATAAAATAGCCCAATAACCATCCCTTAAAGTAAATGGTAGTATCAATGAATGAAAATAAAAAGGGTGGTTCGGTATGCCGTTAAAAGGAGTAAGAATGAAGAATAAGGCGAGTGTACATGCTCCTATAAGTCCAAGTTTACTTGCATTGTACATTGATACATTAGTGATGGCGATTGGTTTTTATATGCTGGTTCCAATACTAAGTGTATATTTTATTACTCATTTAGGAATGAGTACAGCTCTCGCCGGATCCATTATTGCTGTTAGTGGTTTAGCTCAAAATGGATTACGTTTTTTTTGTGGAATAGCGGCAGATAGGATTGGGTACAAAAAAACGATTATGCTGGGTGTAGGTATTCGTATTGCTGGGTTTACTTTATATGGTATAGTCGACAATCCTGCAGGATATGCAATGGCAGCATTTATTTCCGGTTTGGGAGGAGCAATCTTTCATCCCGCAAGTTTCGGGGCGTATGCTAGAACGACAAGTGAACAAATGAAAACAAAAATATTTAGTATCCGTGAGACATTGAGTAACGTTGGATTTATTTTGGGGCCAGTAATTGGGATGTTTCTTCTTCGGCTAGATTTTACGCTTGTCTGTTTTTCATCCGCTTTTATGTTTTTTTTAGCATTTTTATTGTCCTGGATCCTCCTTCCTAAAATGGACGGTGAAAGGATAGAAAAGCTAGACCTCATTCCAATTGTCAAAAGAATAGTAAAGGATAAAGCTTTTCTTGGCTTTTGTTTTTTAATAGCAGGTGTATGGACTTTAAACGTCCAACTTTACCTATCCGTACCTGTCAGAGCGGAAAAACTGCTTGATCATGTTGACAGTGTTGCCTATCTATATATGGCGGGTGCATTATTTATGGTGATGTTCCAAATTCCAGTATTACAGGTATTAACGAAGAAAATCCATCAACTTAAAATTATGGCGTTAGGAACGTTCATATTGGGAACGAGCTTGCTAATGTTTGGGTTCACTATTGGGTTTTGGTTGATGCTTGGGGTTGTGCTTATTTTTACACTTGGTCAAATGCTGGTAGTTCCTACCATGAATCATTTAATATCAAAATTCTCAGATTCTAAATCTTTTGCAACCTATTTTGGATTTACCGGCTGGAGTTTTGCTATCGGAGGATTTTTGGGTAATACAGGCGGGGGATTCCTTCATGATTTCGCCAAGGAAAGCCCGTATTCTTTCGTACCGTGGATTACGCTATTTTTATTTGGAAGCATCATTTCTATTATTTTTTTTAAAAAAGGTATTACTAGATTACAAGCAAACATGAGAGTTGACGGTGAAACCAACACTGCTAAGGAGGGTTAAAAACAATAGACCTAAAAAAAACCCATTATTAGCTAAAATGTATCTCAAGTACATATTATTCTGCAATGATAAAATGACAACATTAGGAGTATGATAGAATCTCAAACTTATAAGTCTGAATTTTAGAAAAGTATTATTGAAGGAGGTTCCAGAATTAAAAATCATTAAAAATGGCCGAGGAGGTAGGGGAATGAAAAGTACGCTTGTACAGCAAAATTTGAGTACAGAACAAAATACTACATTAAAAAAGAAATCTCGTATTATGCAAAATCTCAGAAGTCTTAACAAGTATAAGGCACTTTATTTTATATCGATTCCAGGAATCCTATATTTTCTAATTTTTAAATATTTGCCCTTGATGGGATCTGTTATTGCTTTCAAAGATTATAACATTTTTGCGGGAATTTGGGATAGCACATGGGTGGGGCTAAAGCATTTTGAAGCGCTATTTCAGAATCCAGATTCCATTCGAGTGTTAAAGAATACTCTGTTATTAAGTTTTTATGATATTTTAATTTTTCCAGCACCTTTGATTTTAGCTCTTTTATTAAATGAATTGAGATTGGTGCTATATAAAAGATTCATACAAACGATTGTCTATATGCCCCATTTCCTTTCCTGGGTTATTATCAGCGGTTTGTTTATTGGAATTCTTTCTCCGACTACAGGTATTGTCAATAAATTGATTGAATGGTTAGGTCAAGAGCCAATCTATTTTATGGGGTCTGAAGATTTTATCCGACCAATACTAGTTCTCACATATCTTTGGCAAAGTGTGGGATGGGGTACCATTATTTATTTAGCTGCTCTGGCGGGCGTCAACCCGGAACTTTACGAAGCGGCTAAAGTGGATGGAGCCAACAGATTGCAGCAGATTTTGAATGTAACCTTGCCTGCGATTTTACCAACCTTTAGTATTTTATTCCTTTTGCATATAGGTCATTTTCTAGACTTTGGTTTTGAAAGGGTTTACGTATTCTTGAATCCCTTAAACCAAGCCAATGGAGACATACTAGACACTTATATTTACGAGGTAGGTTTACGGAATGCTCAGTACAGTTTTACAACTGCGGTAGGATTATTTAAATCCGTTGTTGGTCTTGTGCTTCTTGTCATTGCTAACTTTGTCAGCAAAAAAGTTTCCGGAAACAGTCTGTATTAGGAGGGGATAATATGAAAAATAGTACAAGTATAAGATCTAAAATTTTCGATATCGGTAACATATGCTTTTTGGCATTACTTGCTTTAACGATGCTTCTCCCTCTACTTTCCGTATTTGCAAAATCATTCAGCAGTTCGAATGCAATTGCAAAAGGGGAGGTCTTCTTCTGGCCGGTAGAATTTACATTGATTAATTATGAATACGTTTTCCACGATGCCTCCATATGGCGTTCATTTCTAGTATCACTGGTTATTACTGTCGGCGGGACCTTTATTAACTTATTAGCTACAACTTCACTTGCTTACCCACTGTCAAGACCCGAATACAAAGGGAAAAAGATTATCTTATTTATGGTACTATTTACAATGATCTTTTCAGCACCATTGATTCCCTCTTATTTGGTAGTCAAAAACTTTGGAATGGTAGATACATTGTGGGCTTTAATTATTCCAAGTATGATTAGTGCATTCAACTTCTTTGTTATGAGATCCTTCTTCTTAAATATACCAAGTACATTAATAGATGCTGCCAGAATCGATGGTCTTGGAGAACTAGGAATCTTATTCCGTATTGTATTACCACTATCAAAACCTGTTTTAGCAACAATAGGAATCTTCTATGGAGTGAGTCACTGGAATAGCTATCAAACTGCTTTGTACTACTTAAATGATCCGAAATTGTATCCACTCCAAGTAAAGTTAAGACAAATGATTGTGAATGATGAAATGTCCGTTGAATCGAATTCCGTTTATTCAACCATCGCCTTAAATTCTCCGGAAGGAATTCAAATGGCGACAGTGGTAATCGCAACACTGCCAATTTTACTGTTGTATCCTTTTTTACAGAAGCATTTTGTTAAAGGTACTATGATTGGGTCTATTAAAGAGTAAATATAAAAAAATGACAAGTGGACTAAAAAAAGCCCATTGTTGATAGATTCATTGACAGAATATAATCAATTCAAGCAAATGAAAACGCTTGCTTAATGAAATAGGGGGGATAGGATCTATGAAAGAGGTTAAAAAAGTATTAAAATTTTTAGCAGTAGCACTTTTTTCGCTCCTACTACTAGTAGGATGCCAAAGTGAGAAAACATCTGAAAAGACAGAAAGTACAAAGGAAACAGAAGAGGAATCAAAGGAACCATTGAAGTTTTCCATTTCTATGAGGACACTGGCTTTTACACATGTTGAAAATTCTCCTAATATTAACGAGGATGAATATGTAAAAGAGCTCGAAAAGTTAACGAACACAGATTTGGATATTCGTCTTATGCCTCATAATGAATATTCCACCAAAATGGATTTAATGTTTGCTTCAGGGGATATTCCGGATGTTGTTCAGACATCAGCAGGGTATGGCGAAGGAAGTGGACAAACTTTACAGCAGGCAGTTGAGGCAGGAGTGTTCCTTCCACTGGATGATTTAATTGAGAAGCACGGGCCAAATTTGAAGAAGTATATACCAAAGGCAGCCTGGGAGAAACAAAGATATAAGGATGGGAAAATCTATTCAATTCCAGAGTTCCTTTCAAATCCTTCTCGAAGAGCAACCTACATCCGTAAAGATTTGCTAGATAAAGCAGGACTAGAAGTACCAAAAACAGTAGAAGAAACATTAAATGTGTTGCGTGAATTTAAGAAAATGGGAGTAGCGCAGCCATTTGGCGGACGAGCAGATTTCAAATATGCAGATACTTTCTTTGGGTCCTTTGATGTTTTCCCATACAGCAGCATGTGGGAGCTTGATAAGGATGAAAAACCTGTACCGAAATTCTTTGATACAAAGAACATGGAGGCTGCACTTAAAACATATAAGACCATGTATGATGATGGTTTGCTTCATAAAGAATTTTTAACGATCGATTCAAAGCAATATAAAAACGAGGCAATCACTGGGAACATTGGAATGTGGTCCATGAATGCCAACGAATTATTACAATGGGAGCAGCAATTAAAGGAAAATGTTCCTGAGGCTGAAATTGAAATTGTCCCTTCACCGGTTGGTCCGGATGGTAAAGGCGGATATTACCTATATGGTGATGTTACCCGTGCTTACGCAATCAATAAAGAGACAGAAAATCCAGAGAGAATTATTAAATTCTTCGATTGGATGTTATCGGAAGAAGCGGCAAAGTACTTCACTTATGGAATTGAAGGAAAAGACTACACGATGGAAAATGGGAAAATCAATTATAAGACTCCTGTAAGTGTGGATGAAGTAAACATTGAGCGTTATCGTACTGCCTTCTTATGGATGGTGCAGGACACAACTTATATTAAAGGTTTACTTGAATTGACACCGGAAGGACAGGAACTGATTAAAGTTTATGATACCATTCTTGCAAAAGAAGGACGAGACGGAATAAATTTTGACCCGCCGTTAACAGCTTTGGATACATTGCCTGATTTGCAGCCTGGTTCAGATACTCCGCCAAAATTGTTGATGGGACATATGGCCAAAATGATTACTGGTGCTGAACCAATTAACGAATGGTCAAAGGTAATTGAAGAATGGAAGGAAAGAGGCGGCAATAAGGTATTAGAAGAAGCTGCTGACAGATATAAAAAGAAAGAATTTACTGAGTCAAGAAGATAATAACAAGATCCGGCTGTCCTAAAAATCTATTTAGGACAGCTTTCTTGCATTGGTATGTTAACATCAATATCTTTTCTTCGTTTTCCGAAATGTTTTTAATAATGCTAAAAGAATTCATAGTATAATAGTCTTAATATTTAAAAAAGGGGTGCAGCCATTCGTGAAAATATTAATTATTGAAGATGAATTCATAATAAGGAAAGCATTACGCCATCTCTTAGAGCATATGGAACTGGAAGGAGTATGCATTCATGAAATTGTGGAAGCCGAGGACGGTATCGATGCGGATATTCTCCTGCAGCAGGAATCTTTTGACATAGTCTTTACAGATATTAATATGCCGGAAATGGATGGGCTTTCTTTACTAGCAAAGTCGGCCAATTACAACCCGGCTGCACAATGGGTCATTTTATCAGGATACGATTCGTTCAAATTTGCACAGCGTGCCATCTTACATGGTGCAAAAGACTATCTTTTGAAACCGATTACAAAGGAGAAGTTGAACGAAACGATGCTCCGCTTAGTAGATAACATTAAAAAAGAGCAGGATGATTTTATTGATATTAAAGAAATAGAAGGAATGTTACTAGACTTAGAATCTTCTATTTGGGTTTTAGATGAGAACCTTGTGACCGAAACGATCGCAAAATGGACTGATAATATGGCGAAAAAACAATTAAAGCAATCATACTATCAAAATGTCATGAACCATATATTAAAAACGTTGGTGGAACGGATTAACCAAAAAGGAAGCATTAATCTAGATGCCGCAATTAGCTTAAGTGAAGAAAGTATTGATCAAATAACGCGCAAATATCAGGATATTTGTATAGAAATGATTAATAAGACAAGATTTCAAAGGAAGGGGAAGATCATTGATCCGATTGAGGCAGCGAAGGATTATATGCTCAAAAATGTCTGTGCCAAGGTAAACTTAGACGATGTCGCACAAAAACTAGGTCTGAATAGTTCTTATTTTAGTCAGTTATTTAAAAGAGAAACCGGGCAGACGTTTGTTGAATACCGCATTCATTTAAGAATGGAAACAGCTAAACAGCTTCTTGAAAGAAGCGATTTGAGGATAATTGATATCGCGAGTGAAATTGGCTATGATGATGCACCACATTTTGCAAAGACATTCAAAAAATATACAGGAATCTCGCCAAAAGAATACCGTCAGTCATTAGGGATCGAAGCATGAAAAAAAAGCTTGAAAATATGAACCTATTTCAAAGATTGCTGTTGTATTTTGCACTCATTATGATTCTACCTTTAATCATTGTGGCAAGCATTATTTATATGCAGTCAGCCAATCTACTTGAAAAACAAACAGAAGACTATCTCGGTCAGGTTGTCACAAACGTGAATTTTCAGACTGACCGTTTTATAAAAAATTATGAACTGGTAACACTGCCGATCCTATCAAATC
This sequence comes from Neobacillus niacini, assembly GCF_019749295.1. Taxonomy (GTDB): domain Bacteria; phylum Bacillota; class Bacilli; order Bacillales; family Cytobacillaceae; genus Neobacillus; species Neobacillus niacini_D. The sequence continues at coordinate 191,177 of NZ_JACWFG010000001.1, read as the reverse complement.
CCAATGTAAAGCATTTTCTTGATTTGGAAGAGAATAATGTATTTGTAAAGGAACACATCCGTTATCAATATTATGAAAATATTTGGACGGTGATGGATAATTTCGTCATACAGAAGCCTGAAATTAATCGGATGTACATACTGGGTGATAACAAGAGACAAATTTGGTTGCGCGATAAGGGAGGTTCTTTTTCGCAAGATAAATATAATAATTTAAAAAAGATTACTCCAGAAAGCGGCAAAATTATCATTCACCCGTCCAATCAAAATGGTAGAATTACGCTTACTATCGCAAGGAAAATTAGAGGTATGAAATCATTTACTCCTAATGGAATTCTAGGGATTGAAATTAATGCTTCTGAATTAGGAGAATTGTGGAAAGAAGCGAACCTTGGGAATGAAGGGTTTTTTATGATTGCAGATACGAATGGCAAAGTAATCTATCATCCTGATGCCAAATTTATTGGTGAAACATTAAATGAGGTGGGAAAAGAAGAGATTAACAAACATAAACAGGGTACATTTTTCGATCAATGGAACAATGAGTCTACCTTCTTTCATTTTTTAACTTCGGAATATACAGGATGGAAACTGATTGCCGCAGTACCTAAATCTCAGCTATTTGCACCGATTTCCGGAGTCCGCTTAACCGCTGTATTTTCCGCAATAATTGTGATTATTATTGCCTTTACCCTATCGGTTAACTTTATCAGGCAAGTTGTCAAACCGATCCAATTATTAGAACGCACAATGAAAACGGTTGAACAAGGCGAGTGGAAAAAGGTTCCCACTCTTCCGAGGAATGATGAAATTAGCAGTCTATTAAGGAGCTACAACAGAATGGTGGACAGGCTGTCTACGTTGGTCGACCAAGTCTATAAAGCAGAGTTAAATAATCAACAGGTAAAAATCGAATTACAGGAAAGAGAACTTGAAAAACAAAAGGTAGAGATTCAGGCACTTGAATCACAGATTAATCCACATTTTTTGTACAATACGCTTGAAACAATGAACGGATATGGGATTATCAACGGAATTGAGGAAATTTCAAAAATGGCGGAAGCATTGGCAGGTATGTTCCGTTATTCAGTCCGAAATTTAGAAATGGTCACATTAGCGGATGAAGTTGAACATGTAAAGGGTTATCTCATCATTCATGAACTCAGAATAAGAAAGCCTATTAATCTGATTTTAGATATTGATCCATCGTTATATGATGCCCCAATGGTTAAGCTTAGCCTCCAGCCTCTTGTTGAGAATGCTATTCAACACGGTTTTAGGAAAGCTGTGAATGAAATTAGAATTACCATTTCGACAAAGGTCATTGATTCGTGTCTTCATGTCTGTGTAATCGACAATGGCCGGGGAATACAAAATGAAAGATTAAATGAAATACGAGAGTTCATCAAGGCAGATAGAAAAAATAAACCAAAACTTAGAAGTGATTTAGGTATAGGGGTCACAAATGTAAACAGACGAATCCAGTTGCTTTTTGGAAATCAATATGGGTTGGATTTAAGCAGCAGGGTAAATGAAGGGACAACCGTTTCAATCATCCTGCCATACCAAAATGCACAAAGTGATACGAATCAGCCGGCATAAATAACTTCTTCTATATATCTAAAAATTTGACTAATCGATATAAAGAAAACAACAGATTCGCTCCATTGTGGATGGTTAAAATGAAAAGGATACCTCTTCTAACCTCAGTAATGACAGCGTTTACACTAGACTGTTAATAGAAAGGAGCATAGTGTGTTTGGAGTTTTTAGAAGATTGTCAGATTTTAAGTGAAATGAAGGAGGATGAAAATGTTTTCAAAAAGAAACAAAAAGGGTTCTGTTTTTCTGTATTTAATGTTTGTGTTGGTCTTAGTCATTCCTGGTATTCCCGCATATTCTGCAGAAGTACAGCCTATTAAACTACAAATCGTGGAAGTAACCGCAAGTGGGAATGATGGGAATTTTCCTGAAAACACATTAGATGATGACATAGGTACGCGCTGGTCCTCACAGGGGTTAGAAGAATGGATTTTATATGATCTTGGGAGCACTCAGGAAATCGGGTATTTAGGTCTTGCATTTCACAACGGAAATCAAAGACAATCCTATTTTGATGTCCAAGTTTCTAACGATGGTATAGTATGGGAAACCATCCTTCAGAATGGAGTAAGTAAAGAAGGAGAGCTTGGTCTCGCAGCCTATGACGTTGAAGACTCTTCTGCCCGATACGTCAAGATTCTTTGTAAAGGAAACTCTGTCAATATGTGGAATAGTATTACGGTTACGCATATCTACAGTCCAACAGCGGATGGTCAGCTGGTTCTTGCAGAACTCATTCCGCCTAAACCGGAAGAACGGGAAGATGTAACCTATACAAAGCCGGGATTAATCAATCCTGATGGTTCACCACATGCGATTCATGAGCCGAATAAGGTAACCGGAAAAACTCTAAATGTTTTAGAATACGGTGCCGATTCAGAGGACAATGAAAACGATGATACTCCAGCTATTTTAGGTGCAATCGAAGCAGCCAAACCGGGAGATGAAGTGTACCTTCCAAATGGTACTTATAATTTAAATGGAACATTATCAAACGATGGTTCCTCCCATATTGCTCTTAAGTCAGGAGTAAACCTAAGAGGTGAAAGTCAAAAAAATGTTTTCCTTGTTTCTGATTTTGGTGCTGATGTACCAAGCGGTAAAGTATTGCGCTCTTACGGCATGAATAATATCGTCGTCTCCAATTTGACGATTACTTCCACTTTTGATGGCAAGTATTCTACAGATTCTACCAAGACTAACCCAGACCTTGGAGGACCGACATACGGTATTTATATTACGGATGGAGCAGGTGATGCACCGTCATATAACATTCTTGTTGACCATGTAACCATCGAAAAGTACCAAAGAATGGGTGTCAGGGTTGAAAATAGCCATGATATCGTGGTCCAGCATGCTCTATTCCAAAATGCAACCGATGTAGGCGGCGGTGGTGCAGGTTATGGCGTGAGTATCCAGGGTGTACCTAAAACAGATCGTACAGGTTATAAAAATGACACCCGCTATAACGTTGTTAGAAACAGTGTCTTCCAAGGCCCGTACATTCGTCATGGTGCACTAATCCAGTACTATGCCCACAATAATGCGATTTATAATAATACCTTTGAAAACACGGTATTAGATGCAATTGATTTACATGGTGAAGATGAATTTTTGAATGAAGTCTATAAAAATACGATTACTGGTGTTCTGACTGGCGCTGGTATTGGTATCGGAAACACTGGCGGTACAGCTCCTACGAATCACGACGCATCAGGACCGTATAACTATATTCATGATAATAAAATCAGCAACTCGCGCGAAGGGATTAAAGTGTATATGGGTTCACCGAATACCATTATTGAGAAAAATATGATTACCCATACGACGGAGCCTAGTAATGGGAAGGGAATCTATATCCTAAATGCTCCTGGAACAATCATTCGTGACAATATGATTACCAACAATACAGGCGATGGATTTACAGGAATTGTATTAGCACATGATAAAGGAGATACAAAAGCGAGTAATATAGGCGCCGGTGACCCTAAAAATATTACGATAACTGGCAATCATATTAAAGGTAATACGAATGGTATCAGAATTGAAGTTGGCAGTGAGATTGTTATGAATGACAATAAAGTTGAAAAGAACAGTGAGAATGATTTTTATATTAACTTAGAATCTGGCGGTCAGGAAGAAAGTCCAGGGGAACAAGAGATACTAACTCCTGCAGCGGACGCACTAGTTGATATTGAGAGACCTACATCCAATTATGGCCTCGAAAATCCGGATTTAACAGCAGCAGGTTCTGCTGACAAAAACTATTACAAATACTTTAACATTAAAAATAATTTAGAAAATACAAAAGGCCGGATTGCCTATTTCCAGTTTGATATAGCAGACATTAACGATGTCAAGGAAGCCATTTTAGAGTTGACTGGAAAAATAGGGAGTAACACAACGAGTGTGGAACTAGACGTTTTCGGATTAACCAATGATAACTGGGCTGAAGACAACATTACTTGGCAGAATTCTCCTAATCACGCACAGGAATCCGTTACAGTAACAGGTATCGGGGATTCTGCGGTTTATCTAGGTTCCATTACCGTTGACTCTGCAGAAGCGGAAAAAGTTAATCTAGATGCAACTCCGTTTGTTAAATCTCAAACTGACGGAAAAGTAACCTTGATGATTGTCGATACCAAAGGACAGAACGGTAATATTAATATGTATTCTAAAGAAGATAGCAACCAGGCTAACTGGCCATCACTCCTTATTAAAAAATAGGAATGAGAGAATATTATTTTCATAGTGGCTGGCTTAAAGGTGCAAATGAGAGACCTTTCGAGTCAGTCTTTTTTTGATAGAATGATCCGTATTTCTAAAAAAAAGACAATAGAGTCTAAAATTATTCCGAAGAACAATTCTATCTCCATTGTTAAAATGGGGTTATTCCAAATATATCTTACGGAGTTTTTAACATTATGACTAGGGGGTAAGGATATGCAATTTGATTTAAATGGAAGAACAGCCTTAGTAACAGGAGCAAGCGGCGGAATTGGGCAAGCCATTGCTATTGATTTAGCCGCAAATGGGGCAAAGGTGGCAGTGAATTACTTAAGCAACAGAGAAGGTGCAGAAGAAACTGTCTCCATCATCAAAAAGCAGGGCGGAGATGCGATCATGGTTCAGGCCGATGTAACAGATCTAGCTCAAATAGAAGCCCTTACGGCAGAGGTTAAAGAGAAGTTAGGATGTATAGATATTCTAGTAAATAATGCCGGTCATTTAGTAGAGAGAAGAAAAATTGAAGATATGACAATGGATTTATGGCGGAAAATAATGGATGTTAATGTTACATCAGCAGCCTTTATGAGTAAAGCAGTTATTCCAGGTATGAAAGAAAAAGGAAGCGGTATCATTATTAACCTAAGTTCCGTTGCTGCTCATGATGGTGGCGGACCAGGTGCAGTACCATATGCGACGACTAAAGGAGCAATCATTACCTTTACTAAGGGGCTTGCCAAAGAACTGGCTCCATTTGGGATTCGAGTGAATGCGCTTTCACCTGGTTTCATTGATCAAACCAAATTCCATGCTACGTTTAATACGGAGGAAGGAAGAAAGGCAACGGTTGCAAAAATCCCATTGGGCCGTGGCGGTGTACCACAGGATATCAGCGGTGCCGTCCTATTTCTTACCTCTCCATACGCTTCCTACATTACGGGAGAAACCATTGAAATCAATGGCGGTATGTTCATGAAATAAATTTATTTATAATAGTTAAGGAGGAATAACAGATGCAATCAATCTATCAACCAGTAAGTGGTATATTAGATGTAAAATATGCGCCGGATGAGAAGTCAGAATTAATTGAGAATCCCCCCCGGTTTACTTGGCTGCCGGTACAATTAGAAAATGATCAATACTGCTTGCAGATTTCAAAAAATGAGAACTTCTTACCCGAACAGACGGAAACAATTCAACCTGTTCCCTATAATTTTTATACACCTAACACCGCGATGGAACCAGGTACCTATTATTGGCGGTATGCGTTATTAGATACTGTGGAGCAAAATTGGAGTGAAGCAAGGAAGTTCAATATTCCTGAAAACCTTCCGGATACTGCTCTTCCAAGCAGAGATGAACGATACAAAGAAGTAAATCTTGCCCACCCAAGGTTATGGTTATCTCCTAATCAATTGGAGGCATTTAAAACCAACTTGAAGGAAAATACGCAGCACTGCAATTGGAAGACTTTTTACGAAAAGTCGGTTAAACCATGGCTAGATCGTGAATTAATGCCGGAACCAAGGCCGTATCCGGAAAATAAACGAGTAATCAAGTTGTGGAGACAAATGTACATGGACTGCCAAGAAACACTCTATGCCATTCGTCATTTAAGTGTGGCGGGTGTCATCCTCGAAGATGAAAAGATTCTTAATCGGGCAAAGGAATGGCTGATTCATGTGGCAAATTGGGACACAGAGGGCACAACTTCAAGAGATTACAATGATGAATGTGCTTTCCGAATCGCTGCAGCCTTAGCCTGGGGATATGACTGGCTTTATCAACACCTTTCAGATCAAGAAAGAGGACTAGTTCGACATTCCCTGTTAAGAAGAACCGAACAAGTAGCCTATCATGTTATCGAACGTTCTAAAATCCATCAGGTTCCATATGACAGCCATGCAGTCCGTTCCCTGTCTTCTGTCCTTATTCCTTGTTCAATTGCCTTACTGGATGATGCTCCGGAGGCACAGCAATGGCTGGATTATACAATCGAATATTACGCATGTCTCTACACGCCATGGGGAGGTAAAGATGGCGGATGGGCAGAAGGCGGCATGTATTGGACCACTGGGATGGCTTATCTAATTGATGCGTTAAACCTATTAAAGAATTATATGAGTCTAGATTTTTACAAACGCCCGTTTTTCCAAAAAACAGGAGATTTCCCGTTGTATTGTTATAGTCAAGATACCCGACGTGCGAGTTTTGGTGACCAATCCAATCTTGGAGAACGACCAGGATTGAAGACCGCTTTTAATATCCGTCAATTTGCAGGAATTACTGGAAATGGTTGGTACCAATGGTACTTTGAGCAGGTAAAAGCATGGGACAAAGATGCCGATCAAAAGTTCTTCAACTATGGCTGGTGGGATTTTCAGTTTGATGAAATGCTTTATCTCCATGATTTCCCTGAGGTAAAAGCTGTACCGCCAGCAGATGTTGAGCGCGTTAAATGGTTTAAGGATGTTGGCTGGGTTGCTTTTCACGATAAAATGGACCAGCCCGATGAGCATGTAATGCTGTTAACAAAGAGTAGTCACTACGGGTCGCTGAGTCATAGTCACGGGGATCAGAATAGTTTTGTCCTTCATGCATTTGGAGAGCCGCTTGTAGTACGATCTGGACATTATGTTGGCTTTAACAGTACCATGCATAAAAAATGGAGAAGGCAGACTCAATCTCATAATACTTTGCTAATCGATGGTTTGGGACAATATGCCGAATCCAATAAAATTCTAAATAAACAGGCATACGGTGAAGTATTGGAAGTGGTATCAAATGATGAGTACAGCTATGTAAGAGAAGATGCCACCAATGCTTACAAAGAAAATGTACCATATTTAAATAAATTTGAGAGAGAAATCTACTTCGTGAATCAATCATACTTTGTCATTGTTGATTCGGTAGATTTGGAACAGCCAGGCAGTGTCAATTGGCTTCTGCATTCCTTACACCAAATGAAAATCGAGGGTCAGGTGTTTAAAATAGGGGGAGAAAAAGCCGATTTAGAAGGCCGGTTTATCTATAGTTCTTCAGGAGAGCTGTCATTAAATCAGAATAATGATTACAAGGATGTGGACCCAGCCGAAGTGGAAGGCTTGCCAAGAGAATGGCATTTACAGGCCACAACAAAAAAAGCAAAAGGGCACCGAATTGTGACCCTGTTAACTCCGAACCGCAAAGGGGAAAAGAAATACGTTTCATATTTTATGGATGATCAGGACCACGGAGTACATCTCTATTTAACAGAAAATGGAAAAACATTTCGCGTCGAAGTGACAAAAGCCTATTAATAAAGAGACTGGGAGGTACTAAATGAGTATTAAACTTAACTGGGAAGCGGCAGAGCCTGGTGTGAAAAGAAAAATTTTCCCGCCCGGAAACAGTGTTATGATGATGGAAGTTCATTTTGAGGAGGGGGCAGAAGGCTATGAACACAGCCATCCCCACGAACAGCTAACCTACTGCCTAAGAGGAAAATTTGAATTTACAATTGATGGTGAAAAGCATATCGTCGGACCAGGAGAAACAATCTTTATTCCAGGTGGAGCAAAGCACGGTGCAAAGGCATTAGAAGCTGGAGCTATCATTGATACATTCACCCCGCTAAGAGATGATCTGCTAAAAAGATGAATTAAAATGCTCACAAATATTGAAAAATCAATGTTTGTGAGCATTTTTTGTGTTGTTAATAAAAGACCACTATACGTTTTTACTTGTTTCTTCCCTTGCTCTCACCTTTGTTCCCCTGACCATAACGCATATGGCCAGAATCACCCTCACCTTTTTCATTAGACTTTTTCCCGCCTAAGCTTACGTTAGGATAGCTTTTTGTATTCTCATCCATTTTATTCACCTCCAATGTTTTATTCTGTTCATTTTTTTTTAGATTATGTTTTAAAGGTGATAGCTAAAATGTCCCGCCGCACCATTTTCTTTCATCAAACAAAATACCTAGTGGAATAAAGTTCCAGTTATTATAGACCTAGGGTCATAAATTTGCTGATGATGCAAGAAAATACAATTCTCCATTTATTCAATAATTCAAATAATTGATAATGACGGAAAAATATTCCTGAACTATATTCGAGAAGGGAGGAGGTGACTGTAATGTAATCGCTTTCTTGTTTGGTAGAGAATCTACATATGTAAGCAAGTAGACAGAAAAGACTGCGATGAAATAGAGAAAAATAATTATAATGCAAAGAGAGGGGATGGAATTGTGAGAAAGAATGGATTATTAAAGATTTTAACCATTATTATCATGATGGCAGCAATTTTCGGGAGCTTTACGAATTTACCTGTAAGTGCAGAACCAAGTAATTATAAGTTTGACTTTGGAAATGGTGAGGTAGAAAAAGGGTACGTAGGTGTAAGTGCCACGGACCATTATGATGAAAAAAAGCGTTATGGCTTTAATACCCCGGAAAATATGATTAATGTACCAGCATCCGGAACAGGAGTTGCTAGTGATGCTGTTCAGTTTTTAGAGTTTGGTACAAAGAGTGATAACACGTTTAATGTTGATCTGCCAAATGGACTTTATGAAGTTAAGGTTACTTTAGGAGATGCGTTTAGAGTCAGCGTGGCTGCAGAAGAAGTTTATCAAGTAATAAATATGACAGGGAACAATGCGACGGATTCATTTCAAATTCCAATTACGGATGGTCAGCTTAATCTGCTAATTACAGAAGGCAAGGTGGGAACCAATTTTACACTTAGTGCTCTAGAAATTAATAAACTGTCCCGCCACCCAGAAACCAAAAGAACTATATATATTGGCGGCGATTCCACTGTAGCGAATTATTATCCATTGGACAACAGTATCCAGGCGGGATGGGGACAATTATTTCCGCAATTTGTTGATTCAGAGATCTTTCAGGTTAGAAATATGGCATCCGGCGGCCAAATCGCAAGAGGTTTTAAGGATGATGGCCAGTTAGAAGCCATTCTAAAATATATTAAGCCAGGAGATTATTTTATCTTACAGCTTGGAATTAATGATACAAATCCAAAAAATACAACAACGGAAGTGCAATTTAAAGAGTATATGCGGGAAATGGTCCAGCAAGTCAAGGCTAAAGGTGCTACAGTAGTATTATCAACTCCTCAAGGACGAGCATCAGACTTTAATGCAGAGGGCGTTCACACGTCGGTAAACCGTTGGTACAGACACTCAATTATCGCTTTAGCACAGGAAGAAAATGTACCATTGGTAGACCTAAATGTATTAAGTTCAGCCTACTTTACCTCCATTGGGCCGGAAGCCACGCTTGCTCTTTATATGAATGGCGATACCTTGCATCCAAACCGTGCAGGAGCAACAGAACTAGCTAGGTTGGTAGCAGAGGAGTTGAAAAGGCAGGGGCTGGACGGGTTTACTGAAGAAGAGAAAAAACACCGATAACAAAATGGACCTGATTTTAAATAGAACAAAGTGCCTGTACTTGCCGAATTTGTTGGGTGACAGGCACTTTCTTTTTGAACAGTTTCCTTTGGATGTACTACACCCAAGGGAAACTGTTTGGAATTAATGCTGCCGATGGTTAGCATTAATAATTTTTAATAGTTGGTCTGCCATGTAACTGGAGCTGTATTTGAAGCCTCCTTTAATCCATTCCACGATCATACCAAATAAAGCATACGAATAAAAAATGCCCTTAAGTTCAGCCAAAAGGCTTATTTTTCCATATTTAAAATCATATATTATTGAAGATTCAGAATATTTGTGTTAATATCTTTTTGCGGGTTATCGATGTCCCACAATTTTTTTTATCTAAAAAATTAAAACGCTTTCATATTTTCTATTATTCTTAATATAGGGGGATTTATATGGATGTAAGTGGCATTTTAAAGGTAGTTGCAGAAAGTAAGCTCGTATATCCAAGTGAAGAGAAACAGTCTAACACTTCAATTGGCAGCAGCAAAGCGTTTCAAGAACTTCTTCAAACATCACAGCAAGATCCTGAAGGTTTTTGGGACGAGGTTGCGAAAGAACTCGTTTGGTACGAGCCTTGGCAAAAAACAATAAGCGGAAGTCTTCCTGATTTTCGTTTTTTTGAAGGTGGCATTAGCAACCCTTGTGTAAACTTACTTGACACTCATGTCGAAAACGGTGCTGGAAATCGAAGTGCCCTTATTTGGGAAGGCGAAAATGGGGACACGAAGTTTTATACATATAATATGCTGTTGGCTGAAGTGAATCGCTTTTCAAATGTGCTGCGTTCCTTTGGTGTAAAAAAAGGAGACTGTGTGGCCATTTTTCTCCCGAATTTGGCAGAGGCAATCATTGCTGTGCTCGCCTGCTTTCGAATTGGGGCTATATACAATACTGTGTTTTCAGGATACTCCGAAAAGTCTCTGAAGGATCGTCTTGTTAGCTTTGAGCCAAAGATCATTGTTACGACCGACGCTACGACAAGACGTGGAAACAAAATTTACTTAAAGGAAAAAGTGGATAGAGTGATTCCAGATATTCCGTCGATTGAAGCGGTTATTGTTGTAAATCGCTTAAACACAGAAATCAATATGAAAGAAGGACGTGATTTCTGGTGGGAGGAACTGACGAGAAAAGCAAGTATCCATTGTGAACCTGAGAAGTTAGAGGCTAATGAATATGGAATCGTGTTCTATACAAGCGGTACAACAGGAAAGCCAAAGGGTGTCGTTCATTCAGGAATGGCCTTTGTGGTTCAAAACTACATTTATAGCAAATATCATATGGATCATCATGACGATGATGTTTTCTGGTGTACGGCGGATATTGGCTGGTTGACGATGCATATTTGGGGCATTGCAGGTGCATTAGCCAATGGAGTTACCACGGTCGTTTATGAAGGAGCGATTGACTATCCGGCAAAAGATAGATTTTATCAGGTAATTGAGAAATACCGTGTCAATAAATTGTTTACCGCCCCAACGGCATTACGGATGTTAAAGAGTTTAGGTGATAAAGCAGTAGATCAATATGATTTATCCTGCCTGAATGTCATTTCCCTTGTGGGTGAACCGTTTGACCCTGAATCATGGCAATGGACGTATGAAGTATTAGGAAAGAAAAAGATTTGTGTCAATAATACATGGGGACAGACGGAAACAGCTGGTTGCCCAATTGCAGGTGCAGCGTGGTTAACCCCAATGAAGCCTGGATCAGCTGGAATGCAATTTTTAGGAGCAGATATTGCAGTAGTGGATGAAGAGGGGAACCCAGTTAAACCGGGTACGTTAGGAAATTTAATTATTAGAAAACCATTCCCAATGCTTTGCCGTACGCTTTGGAAGGAACCAGAGCGCTATATTTCCTCTTATTTTAGCCAGATAGAAGGAAGCTATTTTGCCAGTGATTTGGCACTGATTGATGAAGATGGCTATGTGTGGGTGGTTGGCCGCTCTGATGATGCTTTCAATGTGGCCGGTCATCGTTTGAGCACAATGGAAATCGAGAGTGCAGTGCTTGAATGTGAAGGAGTTGCGGAAGCCGCTGTAATTGGTGTTCCAGATGAAATTAAAGGCGAGGTACCGCTCGTATTTGTTCGGGTAAATGACCTTAATCAAGGATCAAATGAGTTAAAGGAAAAAATAAATGAAAGAATTATAGAGGTAATCGGAAAAATCGCACTGCCAAAAAATATCATTTTCACAGAATCACTGCCAAAAACAGTTAGTGGGAAAATCATGCGGCGCCTTTTAAAGGAAATTTTCGTTTCTGGAAAGGTTTCAGGTGACATTACAGGGCTTGAAGACCCAACAACAGTAGCGCAAATTCAATGTATTATCAATGAAAAGTCTACAGTGAAGTAAGGTTTAGAATTAAAAATAGATATAGGGGAGTAATAGGAAGATACCATTCCTGTTGCTCTTTTTTTTATGAGTTTTGGTTATCATCGTTATGATGACTATTTCCAGGGCAGGATTCATGCTGCTCTTTTGCTTCATTATTTACATACGATTCTATTTCCCATAAAAGTACTTTTAATTTCCGCAAAAAAATATTTCGCTTGACGAAGCAATTTGTTCTGTGCTATTTTTGTATGCATGTTGGTTCTCAAACCAGTTATTAACAAATCATTTTTTTAAATGATAGTTAACTATTTTAATATAAAAATAACATTGGTTTTATTGAAAGGAGAGGAATAGTTGAATACTTTAACAAGCACGAAACGATTACAACTAGCTTTATTACTAGGGTCACTTGGACTTTTAGGTCCTTTTACGATTGATACGTACTTGCCATCATTTCCTACGATTGTGAAAGACTATGATACAACTGCATCTCTCGTTCAAGTTAGTTTAACGACTTGCCTGCTCGGATTAGGACTGGGTCAATTAGTGATTGGGCCGATGAGTGATGTGCAAGGACGCCGGAAACCACTTAGGACTTTCCTCTTTTTGTATTTGATCGCTTCTGTAATTTGTGCATTTGCACCCAATATTTACACGTTTATTGGTGCCCGTTTCATACAAGGCTTTGCGGCAGCAGGCGGTCTCGTTATTTCTAGAGCGATTGTTCGTGATCTCTACAGCGGTAGAGAACTGACTAAGTTTTTCTCTTTATTGATGTTAGTCGGAAATCTTGGACCAATCGTGGCACCGATTGCCGGAGCCATCATACTGGCGTTTACAGACTGGTCAGGAGTTTTTCTAGTTTTATCGTGTATAGGAATCATATTAGTTTTACTTGTTTCATGGAAACTAGAGGAAACCTTACCTGAAGAAAAACGTGTTTCAAGTAATTTCTCCCAGATTGTTAAAAATTTTGGTTCTTTGTTTAGAGATAGAGAGTTTACAGGGTATGCTCTTACTCAGGGATTAATCGTTGCTGGGATCTTTGCTTATGTTTCAGGTATTCCGTTTGTTTATCAAAACATTTACGGTGTTTCGCCTCAAGTATTCAGTCTATTATTTGGAGTGAATGGTGTTGCGCTGATTATTGGAAGTCAATTAGTTGGAAGATTAGCAGATATCATATCTGAAACGACTTTCTTAAAAATCGGGTTATTTACGGCTAACATAGCGGGTGCTGTGTTACTAGCAGCTCTTTTATTAAAGGCTCCGCTTCTTGCAGTGGCGATACCTATTTTCTTTTTTATTGCTTCATTAGCGGTCATTTCTTCAACTTCGTTCACTTTAGCTATGGAGAAACAAGGCCATATCGCAGGAAGTGCCTCTGCGCTTTTAGGTCTTTTGCCATTTGTTTTGGGGTCTTTAACATCTCCGCTTGTTGGAATAGCAGGAGAGTATTCAGCCATTCCAATGGGGGTTATTATGTTGGCAACTAGCTTTATCGCTTTATTGATTTATTTTGGAGTGGTACGAAAAGCCTTCAAAGTTCAGTCTAGCAGAAAGCTTAAGGGGAATTATCAAATAAAGTGATAGAGAAAACGCCTGACATTGTCAGGCGTTTTAACATCCTATAACCAATGTTCCTGTCTCCGTAATGGAAATGGCAGGAGAGGGTGGAGCATGGGGGATGGCGCTGCTAGCTTCATATATGATCATGTACACTTGGAAGGATATTTAAGCAAGAAAGTATTTGCAGAAAAAGTAAGTCTGTCTATAGCCCCGAATCCAAAGGTTTGAGCAATTTATGAAGTGAAGAGTCATCCCATTCAGGGAAGACTTTTCTTGTATAAAATTGGTGGCGTACAAAATAAACATTAAGAATTCTTGTTTAAAGTTTTGGAATATTAAATTATTTTAAATATTCAGTACTTTTTGTTTACTTCTAAAGAAATTCAGATAAAATAAAATCATCTTAACTTTGGGCTTGACTACAAAATTAAGTGGTTGAACTGAAAGTCAATAATTATAGTTTATGTAAATAGCATAATGTAAGGGGGGTTAAGCGAGTTAACTTTGATACTGTTTTTTAATAAAAATCTATATGTTTTAACTAAAATTTAAAAAAGGAAGAAATAAAATATGGGAATTCTTTTACTCCTACTTTGCACTTTGATGTGGAGCTTTGTCAGTATACTTGTGAAAGCAACTAGTTTCTCTGTAGATAGTTATACTATTACGTTTTTTCGCTTTTTTTTAGGTGTAATTTTCTTGTTTGTGTTTATTTGGATGAGTAAGAGGAAACTGAAAATCTATTGGAAATCTAAATGGATATGGTATGGAGCACTTGGGAAGATTTTGAACTATCTACTTGAAAACTATGGTGTATCAATTGGGTATGCTTATGAACAAATCCTAGTGACGCCTTTTATGACAATTTTTATGTTACTTTTTTCAGTTTTTTATTTTAAGGAAAAAGCAACATTTATCTCATGGATATCGGTAACATTGTGTTTAATTGGGGTAATATTAATTAGTTGGAATGGTTTACCAATTCAGGATTTGATGCAGTTTGACTTTTATTTGACTTTCATATTTGCATTGTCGGCTATAGGTGCCAGTATCCATTTTATGTCTCAGAAAATCCTAGTTGAAAGGATGGATGCAGGCGACATGAATTTATCAATCTTTTTATATTGCAGTTTGATAACCACCATCCCGCTCCCATCCCATGCTAAATGGACAGGCGATTTCAACGAAATAACGGTATTAGCATTAATTGCTTTAGGATTAATTACTGGAATTAGCTTTTTAATCTATGCTAAAGCATTGAAAAATGTTTCGTTTTTAATGGCCGCAATTCTTGGCAATTCCAGTGTTATATTCACTATCTTATGGTCATGGTTAATTTTTAAAGAACCAATAACAAAATATGTCCTTGAAGGGTCAGTTTTATTTTTAATAGGCATGAGTTTATTAAGTTTACCTAGTTCAAAAGTTTTGAAACCCAAAAAAGTCATCAAAGCTAGTTAGGAAGAGGGACAACCTTCGTTTAAATCTTTTATTTAAATAGATTACGTATTTATTTATATTTTATTAGATTAAATGGCGTTAAAACAAGAGAATTAATTTTAAATTTTATAGATTGAATTTTCTAATAATTTTTTGGATTATCATTGACAAAACTTTATCTGATAATATACAATTTGCTTAAACGTTTAACTAAAACGTTTAAGCTATTTAAGTAGGGTGATAATTTGGCTAGTATTAAAGAGATTGCAAGCATTGCAGGAGTTTCCATCGGTACAGCTTCTTTCGTACTTAACGGAAAAGCTGATCAGATGCGAATTTCAAAGTCTACACAGGAAAAAGTGTTAAGAATAGCGAAGGAATTAGGCTATACTCCTAATATTTCTGCTAGGCGTCTTCGCAGCGGTGGAGAAAAAGTTCTCCCGGTTATTGCAATGCTATGGACCAAAAATGCTCGTGCCTCTCTCATTAGTCGTTTCTTGGAAGGGATCCAAGATAAATCCTCCTTGATAGATCAAAAGAGGGAATTTGAACTCCTGATCCAACCATACGAAAATGGACATTTAGATAAATTAAACAGTTTAAAAACGGGGACTCATTTTAATGGTGCAATTATAGCTGGAGCTACGGAAGCAGATTTGAATTATTTAGAATCCAATGATGTAAATGTCCCGATTGTTATATATCAAAGAAAATCGACAAAATTTAGTACTGTTTCTGTTGATAGCTTTGCATCAGGAGCAAAAGTAGCAGATGTTTTTATGAAAAAGGGTCATAAGAAAGTAGGGATGATAATCCCGAAATTATCCAATCAAGCAATTTCCCTTAGAAAAGAAGGTTTTGTAAGTCGTGTTATCTATCATTCATTGGAACTTTCTCAAAGTAATGTTTTAACTTGCAGCTTTTCAGAAGAGGGAGGCTATCAATGTGTAAAGCAATGGCTGGCAGACAAAGGTGAATTACCAACTGCGATTTTTTCATTGAGTGATGAATTAGCAGTTGGGGCATTGACTGCTTTTCATGAATCAGGAATACGAATTCCCGAGGATATTGAAATGATCGGTCATGATAATAATGATATTACAAAATTCACCATTCCTTCTCTATCAACTGTTCATTTACCAGTGGAAGAAATGGCAGCCCAATGTATGACGACCTTACTTAATCTTATAGAAAAACAGGCTAGTGAACCAGTACATTCAAAGTTCGCATCCTCGATTGTTTTTCGAAATAGTTGTCCCCCCCCTCATAATTAGATGTATTGAGGGAGTTCGTACAATGCTTAAACGTTATAGCATTATTTATTACTAGGAAGGAGGATGTTTGGATGGTCTTTTCTTTGAAAGATGGTGTCTGGCCAACGATGCTTACGTTATTTTCAGAGGATAATCAAATTGATTATACTGCTATGGAACGTCTAATTGAATGGTACCGTTCAAATGGTGTAGCCGGACTGTTTGCTGTCTGTCAGTCGAGTGAAATGTTCTATCTTTCTCTTGAAGAAAGAGTCGAATTGGCTAGATTTGTAAAACAAAAAGCCGGCAGTGAAATGCAGGTTATTGCATCAGGACACATCTCCAACTCGATCGAGGACCAAATACTAGAAATAAAACAGATAGCAGATACAGGGATTGACGCGTTTGTATTGCTCAGTAATCGACTAGCTGCTGCTGACGAGTTTGAGGAAATTGTTATGAAGAATGTGAAAATCATTTTGAATGAAATTCCATCCGTAAATTTTGGTATTTACGAGTGTCCCTATCCCTATAAGCGCTTACTTTCGCCAGACTTACTTAAATGGCTGGCAGAGACAGGGAGGTTCTTCTTTTTAAAGGATACCTCATGTGATCTTCATTCAATTAAAAAAAGATTACATGCAGTAAGTGGAACAAACTTAAAAATATTTAATGCTAATTCAGCCACTCTTTTAGAATCATGCACGCTTGGAGTAAGCGGTTTCAGTGGTGTGATGGCCAATTTCCATCCTAACATTTATACATGGTTAATTAACAACTGGCAAGATTGTCCTGAAGCGGCATTAAAGGTTCAGGCCTTTCTTGGAATGGCCGCCATGTATGAACTACAACAATATCCTGTTAACGCGAAGTATTACTTACAACTTGAGGGTGTCAATGATTCGCTCTCTTGCCGTTCAAAGAATCAATTAGAATTCAAAGACCTTCAGAAAATAGAGTTAGAACAACTAAGAATCATGACCCATAAGTTTAGCGAAATTATTAAATCAGAAGCATTAATAATCTAATTAGTTAAATACAAGAGCTGCAATTCCCAGGGGGAAAATAAATAATGGTAAAAGTAAAAAGTATGCAAATAAGGAGAATGCAGAAGGAACTATTAATCAAAGAAAATACAAACTACTTTCAAAGTTGTCATGCCTCCACTGTTGTGAAGCTATCCAATGATGATTTACTAGTAGCTTTCTTTGCCGGTACAAAAGAAGGAACTGGGGATACGGCTATTTGGTTATCACGCAAAACAAAGAATGGATGGGAGGAGCCTAAAAGGGTTGTTTTTGGGGTTGGCATTCCTCATTGGAACCCAAGTTTATTTTATCAAAATAATAAAATTTGGTTATTTTATAAGACAGGTTTTGATGTTCATTCATGGATTACTAGATATGTAACGAGTGAGGATAATGCTGAAACCTGGTCGGTATCCAAGGAGTTAGTCCCTTTAGACCCTAGTCCCCGAGGGCCTGTAAAAAACAAAGTAATCTTATTATCAAATGGCGCATGGTTAGCACCCGGTTCTGTTGAAGAGAAAAGAAGTTGGGATGCTTTTACAGACTACTCTTCTAATCAGGGACTTACTTGGAAAAAGAGTGACCTAGTCAAGTTTAACCACCAACTCGGAACCCCATTAGAAGAACGAAATTTATGGGAAGGCCTAGTAGGGAATGCACTATGGGAAAATGATTTGTCCAAGGTTTCTAATTGGGATGGTATCATTCAGCCTAGCTTATGGGAATCACAGGAAGGTCTTGTTCATATGATGTGCCGTAGCACAAGAGGTTACATATATCGTAGTGACTCTATTGACTTTGGAAAGACTTGGTGTGAGTCCTATCCCACTTCCTTACCAAACAATAATAGTGGGATTGATGTTGTAAAGATGGAAAATGGAATTCTTGCACTCGTCTATAACCCTGTCTCAGGTAATTGGTCAGCCCGCACTCCGCTAACTATTTCATTCTCTGAAGACAACGGAATCACGTGGACGGATCACTATCATCTCGAAACTGAAAGTGGAGAGTTTTCCTATCCTGCCATTATTACTGAAGGGAATGAACTATTTATTACTTACACCGTGAATCGTAATAATATCGCATTTTCTCATCTGAAGGTATCAAATTAAAAATAGATAAGGAGAATCCTATAATGCTCAAAGTTGCAGTAGTAGGAGTCAATAATATAGGGAAAATTCATTGTCAAACTTACAGCGAGAACCCCGATGCCAAACTTGTTGCTGTATGTGATTTAGTTGGGGAAAGAGCAGAAGATATGGCTAGAAGGTACGGTACAAAATTCTATACAGATATGAAAACAATGCTTGAAAATGAAGAAATTGATATTGTTAGCATTGCTACGGCTGGTGAAGAGAATGGTGGCCATCATTACTTACCGACAATCATGGCGATTGAGGCGGGGAAGGATGTTCTTGTCGAAAAGCCAATTTCTAATAATATTGAAGAAGCTAGAGAAATGGTCCGATTTGCTGCGGAAAAAAATGTCCGCTTGGCATGTAATCTGAACCATAGTTCTGTTCCCGCAGCTTATAAAGGGAAAGAACTAATTGAAAAAGGTGAATTAGGGAATCTCTTATTCTTAAATATGAAACTTGCGATTCAAAATGTGAAAGAAGCCACCCCGTGGTTCCATCTTCGTGCCCTCCATCCTCATTCGATAGATGTCTTGCAATATTTTGGAGGGGAAATAAGACGAGTACAAGCTTTTATGACAAAAGCACCTGGACGCACAAGTTGGTCAACGGCATCCATTAATCTTGAATTTGCTTCTGGAGCAGTAGGGCATTTAACAGGAAGTTATGATGCTTCAAGACTGCATCCGATTGAATATTGTGAGGTAGCAGGAGATAAGGGCAGATTTGTGATTGATAATGTTTATGAGAACCTTACTTTTTATCCTCATCACAGTGATGAGCTTTTAGTCCAGCGAAATTCTATTATTACCGGAGTAGGGAATTTTAACCAAACTTTTAAGAATAGGCTTGATTGCTTCATTAGAGAGGTAAAAGAAGGGATAGCGCCTCACCAAATCCAAGCATCTGGTGCCCATGCATTAGCATGCCAAGAAGTGATTGAGGCAGCCATTCGTTCTCAGATGGAAAATGGAGAAGTAACTGATGTAACAAAGGTAACGATGGAAGCGGTTAATAAAATTTAATTTTATTATAGTAGAAAAGTGAATTGAAGGGTGGTGAAAAGGGAGGAAGACAGCCTGATTGCATGTACGATATTACGCAGGAAGGAGGGTATAAAATGGATAGGATGATGACTACGGATCAAATTGATTTTTATAGGACCAATGGCTTTATTCAGATTGATGATATTCTGAGTATAGAGGAACTTGATGAATTAAGGCAGTATGTGGATGAATCTATGAAAGAACACAATCTTAGAGCTCTTGATTCTCCCGATCGGGGTTCTTATTACCGAGTTTTGAATCAAAAGGTTAATAGTTGGCAAAATCATGCTGGTATGGCGAAGTATAGCTTTCACCCTCTTTTTTGTCATATTGCCCTGCAACTAACCGGAGCAAGTGGAATGCGCTTCTTCCATGACCATATCCTATTTAAGATGCCTGGAGATTCCAAGCCAACTCCCTGGCACCAAGACTTTCCCTATTGGCCAATGAATGAGCCAGGGGCATTGTCAGTCTGGATTGCCCTAGATGACGTGAACGAACAAAACGGCTGTATGATGTTTGTTCCTAAATCACACAAAGCAGGTAAGTTTAAACCTATCAATTTAGCAGAGCCAGAAGATATTTTTCAATATACTAAAAACATAGAGTTAGATAAAAATACGCCAGTTATTTGCCGGATGAAAGCAGGAAGCTGCACCTTTCATGATGGATTAACCTTTCACTATGCACATGCCAATCACACAAACAAACCAAGAAGAGTTTTAGCTATTATCTATTATCCTGAAAACACAACTTACAACGGCAAAAAACATATGGTAACCGATGGGATAGAATTGACAGTGAATGAACCTATTCAGGGTAAATTGTTTCCATTGTTAGCAAAAAAGTAGAATTTTCCACCTAGAAGTTTAATCAGTTTAATTTCCTAATTCAGAATATTTTAAATTTTGTATTGTTTTAAAAGAATATTATCTTTATAATAATATTTAATTCAAATACAAACAAAGGAAAAATAATTATAAAGATGTTGTTTTGTTTCTCTATATTTTTGTTTCTATTGTTTTGTAAGCGTATGCACCCTGAGGTCTATTACATAACTTTCAAGTAACATGTAATTTTCTAGTTTTATAAGTAAAAGTAAAAATACTAGGGGGGATTGTGAATGAACAAGTTCAAATCAAAAATTGTAAAGGTTTTAGCCACTTCTGTTGTACTTTCTACTCTTTTAGCTGGCTGCGGTGGTCAAGATAAAGCGTCTAGTGGTTCCAACAGTAAGAATGAACAGGTAACGCTTACAATGTTGATAGGTGATACTATTAATACGCCTGGTTTCCAAGAAGTCGTTAAAAATATTGAACAGGATTTGAATATTAAAACTGAGATAGAGATTCGTCCCGGAGGTCCTGAAGGTGAAAATATTGTAAAAACTAGACTGGCAACAGGCGATATGGCTGATCTAAGTGTATTTAATTCTGGGTCACTTCTAAAAACGCTTAACCCAGAACAAAACTTTGTTGATCTGACAAACGAACCATTTATGAAGAATATATTTGATACATTTAAGGAGACTGTTACCGACAATGGAAAAGTATTCGGTGCACCAGTCAGTTCCAGCCAGGTTGGCGGATGGCTATATAATAAAAGAGTTTATGAGGAATTAGGCCTCTCGGTACCAAAAACTTGGGATGAATTAATGGCGAACAATGCAAAAATTAAGGCTGCAGGTAAAACAGCTGTTATTGGATCCTACAATACCAACTGGACAGCTCAGTTAATTATTCTAGCAGACTACTATAATGTCCACGCACAAGAACCAAATTTCGCTAAGGACTATACTGCTGGTAAAGCGAAATACGCAAAGACTCCTGCTGCACTTAGAGGATTCGAGAAACTGGAAGATATCAATAAGAAGGGGTACATGAATAAAGACTTCAACACTACTACTTATGATCAAGCAATGAAATTGCTCGCAGATGGTGATGGGGTACATTACCCAATGTTAACTCAAGTTCTCCCGGTCATTGCTGACAAGTATCCAGATAAAATCAATGATATCGGTGTGTTCCCTCAGCCTAGTGATTCAGCAGATGTGAATGGTTTTACTGTTTGGCTGCCTAATACCATCTTAATTAACAAGAAGACTGAAAAACTGGAAGCAGCAAAAAAATGGGTTGAATATTACGTTTCAGAAAAAGGAATTGCTGCTTATTCTTCTAAATCAAAGGCTATTGGTCCAAACGTAATTAACGGTATTAAAGTTGCAGATGATGCTTATCCGGCTGTAAAAGAAATGATGCCTTACTTTGATAGCGGCAATGTTGCTCCTGCACTTGAATTCTTAACACCGGTAAAAGGTGCCAACCTTCCACAGATTTCCACAGAAGTTGGCGGCGGAATAACAAAAGCATTAAAGGGTGCTCAAATGTATGACAAAGACGTTGAGAAGCAAGCGGTCCAGTTAGGACTTCCTGGCTGGAAATAAATTGGGTTCTGAAGTAAATCTTTCGTAGTTAGAAAAGAACCCTGTAGTGATTTACAGGGTTCATTTTCTAACAGTTAAGGAGTGAATAGGATGTCTAATGTCAACAAACATATGTATTCATACTTTTTTATCATACCGGCCGCAATCATTTATACGGTATTTTTCTTAGCACCAACTGTGATGTCATTTTTCTTCAGTTTAACAAGATGGACGCTAATTGATTGGGAATTCATCGGTCTTGAAAATTTCAAGCAATTCTTCTCTGAACCATCTTTAATGATTGGTTTTAAAAATACTCTATTCTACGCTTTTTCAACAATGTCCCTGAAAGTGATTATAGGACTACTGTTGGCAGTATTCCTCTGTTCGAAAATCAGAAATAAAAACCTCCTTAGGTCTGTTGTTTTCTTCCCTGCTCTTCTAAGTACCATTGCAGTTGGGGTTGTGTTCAATGCTATGATGAATCCCACTATTGGAATCATCAATAAAGGACTAGCTTTAATCGGCATCACTGGACCTGATTGGCTGGGAGACGCTAACATTGCTCTTTTTTCCGTAGTCCTGGTGGATGTCTGGAAAGGGGTTGGAATTGCAACGGTGATTTTCATTGCGGGTATCATGGCAATACCTGCCGAGTATTACGAGGCGCACAAGATTGATGGAGGAAATTCCTTTCAAGAGTTCTTACATATTACCTTGCCGCTTTCACGCCCGGCCTTGAACACCGTAATCATTCTGGCACTTATAGGCGGTATGCGTACTTTTGATCTAGTATGGGCGATGACTGGCGGTGGTCCAGGATTCTCTACTGACTTACTTGCTTCTATTATTTATAAGCAATATGCTGGCGGGTTTTATGGACTAGCGACAGCAGGCAATGTTCTTTTATTCCTTTTCGTAGGACTAATTGCATTTCCAATCTTCAAATTACTTAACCGGAAAGAGGTGGATCTATGAGTATTGAAATCAAACAAGAGAGAACAGCTATGCTTCAATCATATGATCGGGAAATTCAAAGTAGTGTAAAGAAGAAAAAGGACCTTAAATTACTTTCAATTGAATCATTCTCTATTCTAGTCGCTCTCGTCCTTTTTGGTATCCCTTTTTATTTCGTAATTATTAACTCATTTAAAGATGTGACTGAAGCTGCCAATATGAGTCTTGCCTGGCCAAGCAGCTTTCACATCCTTGAGAACTATAAACAGGTAGTTACAGCAAATAATGGAATGGTCCTTAGGGCCTTTTTCAACAGTACTCTAATCACCCTTTTATCGATTATTACAATGATTCTCGTATGCTCTATGGCTGCTTTTGTTTTGCAAAGAAGACAGGGGAGGGGCTCCAAATTTCTAAATTCAATGGTCCTTGTGGGATTGATGATTCCTCCGGCAATTGTTCCAACAATTTGGGTACTGCAATCAATCGGGTTGTTTAAAACTTTGCCAGGAATTGTCCTGCTTGAGTCTGCGCTTCATTTTTCTTTCGCCTGCATGCTTTATAAGGCCTTTATGGCCACGATTCCGCGCGAGATTGATGAAGCAGCTCTTATGGATGGCTGCAGCTCGTTCAAATTGTATTTTAAGATTATCCTTCCACTTCTAAAGCCTGTTACATCAACGATTATTGTTCTATCATCAATTAATATCTATAACGATTTTGAAAATATGTTGTACTTCTTCCCTGGTGCCGAAAATGCAACTGTCCAGTTGACACTTTACAATTTCAAGGGAATGTTCGGTACATCCTGGAACTTACTTTTTGCTGATGTTTTACTAATCTCAATTCCACCACTAATCTTGTTTATTTTCTTTAATAAGAAAATCGTAGCCGGTATGACAGCAGGTGCAGTTAAAGGGTAAATGAGACTGACACTTTTTAGTTTTTCGTCCATATCGACCATGTGGATGGCGAAATACACCAAGAATAATAGTTAGAATTGTTTTAATATTTAAATAAGTAAAGTGCAGAAGGGAGTCAGTTAATAATCTGTTTAATGTAAACGATTTCTTATCCTGTTGTTTTAGTTAACTCTAGTATTTAATTCAAATTTAGGAGGAGATTTAGATGAAATTAGGCGTTAATACCGTATTATTCGGTGGATATGATTTGAAGACAGCTGTTGAATATATCAAGTACAGTGGATATAAAGGTTTAGAGCTTGCCTCTATTGTGGGAATGGCCGAGCACTTGAGCGATACAGCAACTGATGCTGAGTTAAAAGATATCTATAGACTTATTGAAGAAGCTGGATTGGATCTGTATTGTGTTGAGGCCGCTACTGACATATTAGTCCCAGAAAATCGCGAGCGGACAAAAAGAGTGTTTGAAAGAGCTGCAAAGCTAGGAATCCCAATGGTTACCGTAGGAAGTTCGGGCGAGTCCGATAATGAAGAAAAAACAGTTGCCTCCATCAAGGCGGTTGAGGAATTGGCCCAAGCAGCCGGAGATTGCGGTATTCGTTTTGCCTTAAAGCTTCACTATGGACACAGTATTTACAATACCAAAACTGCTCTTCGCCTCATGGAAGAGGTGAAACATCCAGCTCTTGGATTAAACTTTGATGCCACACACGTTGGCCGGGTTGGTGATGATCCAGTAGCGTGCATCGAGGCGCTTAAGGAGCATATTATTCATGTTCATATTCGCGATACGTTTATTGAACAATTAAAAATTGCCGCTCCAGAGTTTCAAATTGCAGGCAGAGGGACAACACCGCTGAAGCAAGTTGTTAATAAGATGGTCGAAATCGGCTATGAAGGAGCCACAGTTCTTGAAATCATCGGCGCGAAAAACCTTGAGCTGCCAAAAGTAGTTGCGATTGCTGCAGAAAGTCACGGCTATTTAAGCAGACTTTTCCAAGAAGCTAATGAAAAGAGGGGGAATCTAGTATGCTAAAAGTAGCTGTCGTTGGGGTTGGGAATATTGGGAAAATCCATTGCCGTTATTATAGTCAGAATCCAGATGTAAAGCTAGTAGCGGTGTGTGACCTTATTGAAGAACGTGCTTTAGCTATGGAGGAGCTTCATGGCGCTAAGGCCTATACCGATTTGAAAACAATGCTTCAAAGTGAAGAGATTGATATTGTCTCCATTGCTACAGCAGGTGAAGAAAATGGGGGTGACCACTTTGCACCAGCCGTCATTGCGATTGAAGCTGGTAAAGATGTGCTAGTTGAAAAACCAATTTCTAATAATATCGAGGAAGCTAGAGAACTAGTTCGTTTAGCTGCTGAGAAAAATGTCCGTTTGGTTTCTAACTTGAACCACCGCTTTGTTCCTGCCGCATATAAGGGGAAGGAATTGATCTCAAAGGGCGATTTAGGAACATTATTATTCTTAAATATGAAGCTTACAATCCAAAATCCGAAGGAAACAAGCCCATGGTTCCACCTGCGTGCCCTGCATCCACATTCTGTTGACGTTATGCGCTATTTTGCAGGCGATATCAAACGTGTTCAAGCATTTATGACAAAAGCGCCAGGACGTAGTATTTGGTCAACTGCTTCTATTAATCTGGAATTTGAATCTGGGGCTGTTGGTCATTTGACAGGAAGTTATGACATGGCCGGACGTCATCCTATTGAATACTGTGAAGTGGCTGGAAATAAAGGAAGATTTGTTATCGACAATGTCTATGAAAACTTTACCTTCTATCCGCATCAAAGCGATGAACTGCTTGTTCTTCGCAACTCTATCATGACGGGAGTTGGCAGCTTCAATGAGACGTTTAAGAATCGTCTTGATCATTTTGTAATGCAAGTGAAGGAAGGGGTTGCACCTTCTCAAATGGAAGCTTCAGGTGCGGATGCTCTTGCAGGTCAGGAAGTTATTGAAGCAGCCATCCGCTCACAGCTTGAGAATGGCGCCGTTATTGAAGTGCCAAAAGTAAAAAAGGAAATTTTACAAGCTTAAACGATTGTTAAGCTAGAAAGGGGCTGAATGAGTTGAAATTAAAAGGCAGTCAATATATGAATGAAAAGGAATTTCCATTTTGTATACGTTCCTTCACTCATACAGAATATAACTTGCCGCCCATTCATAGCCATGACTTTGTTGAGCTTGTTTACATAGCGGAGGGAGAAGCACAGCATAGTTTTGAAGGGGAACTGTATGATATTTCTGCAG
This sequence comes from Neobacillus niacini, assembly GCF_019749295.1. Taxonomy (GTDB): domain Bacteria; phylum Bacillota; class Bacilli; order Bacillales; family Cytobacillaceae; genus Neobacillus; species Neobacillus niacini_D. The sequence continues at coordinate 165,020 of NZ_JACWFG010000001.1, read as the reverse complement.
GTGATGTGTACATTATTAATCCAGGTGAGGTCCATACCTATATCATCCAGCCAGGTGGAAAGTTAGAAATCATCAACTGCCTGTTTATGCCAAGTTTCATAGATGAGGCTTTATTAAAAGAATTTGGTATCTCCGAATCAATGGACTATTTCTATGTTCACCCCTTTCTAGATAATAAAGAACGATTTTATCATGGTTTGAATTTACGAGGGCAGGATGCTGCTGAGGTCTTTTCGCTGTTGAATCGAATGGCTGATGAGTCTAAGGGCTTACGGAAAGGTTATTCGACTTTAATACGGTTACAGTTAATTCAATTACTGGTCCAATTGTCGAGAAGCTATGAGGAGCAACAACATTACAAAGAACCAGCGATTTTTCGTAATCAGGAAAGAAAAATTCTTGTGCAAAGAATTTGTGGTTATTTAGAAAGACATTTTCATCAAAAACTGTCACTAGCGATTCTTTCGGATTTGTTCAATATTAGCGCCAGGCATCTAAACCGGGTATTCAAGGATGATACAGGGAAAACTGTCATTGAAGCTCTTCATGACATTCGGATAGAAAGAGCGAAGCATCTACTGCTGGAATCGGATGAAAAGGTCATTAGTATTGCTATGGAAGTGGGATACGATGATCCTGCCTTTTTTACACGCTTGTTCTCGCGAAAGGTAGGCGTATCACCAGGAAAGTTTAGAGGCGAAATTGTCCATTCACTGGTGAAATCTGTAAATTAAGTAAGCTCTATTTTTTATATTCTAGTAAAAAAGGAGGAGACTAAAAATCTATGAAAAAGCCAAATGTTATTGTATTCGGTATTGATAGTTTAAGAAGGGATTTTATGAGCAGCTATGGGTATCACCGGCTGACCACTCCCCATATAGATAAAATTGCCAGTGAGGGTGTACTTTTTGAGAATCATTTTAGCCCAAGTATCCCGACGACACCTGCTTATGCAGCAATGCTGACAGGCATGGACTGTTTTGGAACAGATGTGGTTGCCCTGCGCCATGAAGGTCCTCTTGGAAGCCATGTTAAAACACTAGCTGAAATATTGGGGGAAAATGGCTATAATACAACCTGTGTTGGTTTTACCGGTAATCCATCGTCAAGAGGATTTGAGAATTATCTTGATTATGAAGCATGGATTCCAGACGAAACAGGTCGTTGTCCCAAAGCAGAAAATTTAAATGCGGTTGCCATTCCTGAATTGAAGCGTCTGGCGGGAGAAGAGAAGCCATTTTTCTTATTCCTTCGTCACATGGATCCACATTCTCCATATCTGCCTCCACGTCCATTTGAAAGAATTTTTTATGATGGCAATGAATATGACCCGGAAAATAAGTCAATGGAGCCTGTTTATCAGTTTAAGCCACATGCAGATTTCTTAAAATCATGGATTCCGGATGGCGTTACGGATGAGAAATATGTTTGTGCCCAATATGAAGGTGCAGTGGCCTATATGGATGCATGCATCCAAAATATTTTTGCAACTGTGGAGGCTCTAGGCATTGAAGAGGAGACCTTAATTGTGATTACCTCTGATCATGGTGAAACATTATATGAACATGATTGTTATTTTGATCATCATGGTTTATATGATAACACCCTTACTGTCCCGCTTATTTTTAAATTCCCAGGGAAGATACCAACAGGGAAGAGGTTTGCGGATGTAAGTTTGATTCAGGATATCACACCAACAATCCTTGAATTGTTGCAGATTGATACAGGTATTGATTTTAACGGACAAAGTCTAGTTAATCTCACTAAAGGAGAAGACATTAACAGGGTTTCTGAATTCTATCTTACCGAGTGTACCTGGATGAGGAAACATGGCTGGCGGACTCCTGAATGGAAGTTGATTCAGGCATTGGAGCCAGATTTCCATTTTAAGCCTGAAATAGAACTCTATAATCTAATAGAGGATCCTGAGGAAAATAATAATGTAGCCGATCAATTCCCTGAAACCGTAGAACAACTTCAGCAGAAGATGCAGAATTATATTGCAGCTAGTGAGCAAAAAACAGGTCGGATTAATCCAATCTATACCAATGTTAATTACCATGGAAAAGGTGGAGGTCCAATCAAATCCTCTGAGGAGGCTTATGAAAAGCTCTATCTTGGTACGCTTAGAAATGCTCGTGGTTTGCAAGAAAAGGAAACCCAAAAGAGCTAATATACAAAGAAGAAGGATAGTTTAAGATATACATTTAAGAGGGTGACTCAATCAAAAACTGAGCCCTCTTTTTTTAGTATAATATCAGAGATAAAGATTATATTAGGAGGAGAATGAATGGGAGGATCTATAGGTGGTGTCTTAAAAATACCTGTAATTTTACTAAACCTTGCCTATTTGAATTTGCTATGGGTTCTTTTTTCAATACTAGGTTTAGTCTTTTTTGGCTTTTTCCCTGCAACAACATCAATGTTTGCGGTGATTCGTAAATGGGTTATGGGTGACCTGGAAATACCAATCTTTAAGACTTTTTGGTCACACTACAAAAAGTACTTTTTGAAAAGTAACCTTTTGGGACTTGTTATAACTCTTGTTGGCTTTTTCTTGGTCTTTGATATCCGACTTGTTCAACAATTTCATAGTGGTCATATGCTCTTTTTTTATTACTTTTTACTTATGATTGCTCTAATTTTGGGTTTAACAGTATTATATGTTCTGCCTGTTTTTGTCCATTTTGAACTATCAATATATAAGATTATCAAAACTTCTTTTTCATTTATGATTGTCTCACCACTTTCAACAATTATGATGTTTGCAGGAGGAATTATCATCTTTTTTATATTAAAGTCTTTACCAGGTTTAGTCTTTATTATTGGCGGCAGTCTTACTTCCTTGTTAATTATGTGGTCTTCATACCATGCGTTCTCGAGATTAAATCAAAAAAATATTTCAGAAAGAAATTTTCAAAGTCCTTATTAATTTATTCGATGGAATGGCGTGATTGACCATCTCTTTGTCCGTATAGGCAAAGAGATTTTTTGTCTTAGAGTATAAAATATAATGAATATTGAGATATAACTAAACAACATGTATAGAGGAGGATAACCACTTGAAAATTATCATGATCTCTCTAGATTCACTTAGAGCCAATAGATTGGGGTGTTATGGTTATAATAAACCAACAAGTCCCTATATCGATAAAATAGCTTCTGAAGGAGTACTATTTGAGAATGCTTTTGCATCTGATATCCCAACTGAGGTAGCTCATACATCAATTTTTACAGGGAAAGTGGGTCTTCGAACAGGTGTTGTATCACATGGTTCAGAGTTGACCACTCTATCTAAAAAAACCGAATGGCTTCCTACCATGCTTCGGCAAGCAGGGTTTACTACGGGTGCTGTCGACAACTTATATCAGTTGAAAGAATGGTTTGCGAGAGGATTCCGCTACTATATTAATAGTGTAGGGGGAAACCGATGGATTGACGGCAAAACCATAAATGAATTAGCCAGGCCTTGGTTGAAAGAACATAGAGATGAAGACTTTTTCTTATTTCTTCATTATTGGGATGCACATACTCCTTATCTACCGCCAAAAGAACTTATACCTGAATTTTATGATATAAATAAAGATCCATATGATAAAAAGAATAAAAGTATGGATCAAGCCTATAATCATCTTGCATATCCTTTTTTCAAGCATCACCATTTTGATTTACTTGGTCCCATAACTGACTCTGAATATGTAAATTCTTTATATGATGCTGAAATCAGGTATTTAGATGACAGGTTGAAAGAAATCGATACATACTTAGAGGAACTAGGTATCAAAGACGATACCCTTTTAATCCTTTTTGGTGATCATGGGGAAAGTCTGACAGAACATGACATATATTGGGATCATTGTGGACTTTACGATAGTACAGTCAAAGTGCCAATAATTATGAGATATCCAGAAAAGATTCCTGAAGGAAAACGTGTTACCGGACTGATTCAACAAGTGGATTTAATGCCAACCGTTTTAGAGGCAGTGGCTAATCAAACTTCACTTTATAAAGATAAAATATCAATGCCTAGCGAGATGGATGGACTTAGTTTATGGCCGGCTATCCGTGGGGAGGTTGAGGGAACCCACTCTAAGATTTATTTAAGCGAGTGTGCCTGGCAGGCATCTAGAGGAATACGTACTGAAAAATTTAAATACATCCGGACGCTTGATAGTGGTGTTTTTAACCGTCCTCCTAGAGAACTTTATGATTTACACGCTGACCCGGATGAAACAATTAATCTTGCAGAAAATCATCCTGAATTGACGGAAGATTTTGAGAACGACTTAGATTCCTGGGTGCAACTAATGCTCCAGGGGAGAGAGGACCCAATGATCATACAACTAAGAGAGGACGGTCTACCATTCCGTAAACGGATTGAAAAAATCCTTGCTGAAGTAAATCTAACCTGGGAAGAGTGGAATGAAAATCCTTTACGGGAACGCTTGGAACAGCTAACCCACTCTTGAGAAACGGAAAAGAAGTCTGTAATCAAGCCCTCTAACTTGAAAAGGAGAAATATAGTCAGATAGCCATTAAACCAATTAATTTAATAAATACCCGAGTACCAAAGGAGGATGAAAAAGGTTGGAAAACAGCAACAAGTTTGCATGGACATGGGAAATTAAAGAAGAATACCTTGAGGAATATGTAAATCTACACTTGGATCCTTGGCAAGAAATTCTTGAAGAGCATAGTAATGCTGGTATAAGGAACTATTCTATATTTCAAAACGGAAATCAATTTTTTTATTGTTTCGAATGTACTGATGTAGAAGCAGCGTTTGAATATATAGCCTTGAGTGATGCCTGCAACCGATGGAATGCCATTACTTCAAAGATGGTAAAAGGCTCCTTCGATTTTAATGAACCAAATCCGATCAGACCACTGCGGGAAGTGTTTTATTTAGCGTAATCATACAAAAATGTAAAGACGTCAGATCCAATTAACGGGTTCAGTTGATGGGGAGAAAAAGGCAAATAACGTTGCAAAATAACAAATTAATTAGCATATATTCCAACAGCGTTTTATCATTATAAATAGCAAGTAAAAACGCTCAGATATAAAAATCTGAGCGTTTTTTTAATTTATATTTTTATCCTTGTGGATACAAAACCTCACATTACTGCAATAAAATAGAATAATCTTATTTAACACTACAGGAGATGCATTTCTCCTGTTTTTTATGTAGTATTATTTAGTATTAAAGATGCTTAGAAGAGTGACATACATTTAGAATAATTACCACAAGGATGTGTCCCATGACTTATACGACCGAACGCACACGACGCCAAATCATCGAGAGTTTTATGCGTGTCCTGCAAACGAAACGATTCTCTTCAATCACGATTCAAGATATATGTGATGAAGCGTTGATTCATCGCACGACATTTTACCGATATTATGAAGATAAATACAGCCTGTTAAGGGATTTTATTTATCATTTATCGGAGGAGCTTATTCGATTGAATGAAAATTCCAATTCTGACACTTTTAAAGTGTTGGTTGATTATATAGAAGATAATTTTGTGTTATTCGAAAATACTTTATTAGGGACTGATGGGCACATACTTTTCAAAAGCATGGTTAACATTGCAAGCAATATATTACTTGAACACTCAAAAACAAAGAATGATCCCATTTCGGACAAAATTAATCAATCCAAATATCCTGAGGTAATGTGCGAGTTATATGCGACTTCGATTATGACCATTTTGCAGAATTGGATTAGTAAAGAATATCATTACCAGAAAGAAGAGTTGTTCGAAATCTTCAACCAAGTGGTGTTTGGATAATACAAATAGTTAAAAATGTCTCATTTTGATACACTCGTTTTATTTTGCTCTTTGAATACCCTTGGGTCCCCTGTTATATTGTTTTAGTGTTAATCAGAAATTCTTTGAGTTTTGTTCCTTCCGGAAAAAACAATAAGGAAAAACATGCTAAAAATAATGGGGAGGATACAAGGGTGAGACAAATAATTAAAGGCCGCTGGGCGATTTTTTCAATATGGTTGATTATTACTATTTTGCTTACAGTTATTCAGCCTGATATCAATGCGATTTTAAGGCAAAAAGGTCAGCAAGGAACTGGAGATGACAGTCCTTCAGTCATAGCAGATAATATCCTAAAAAAGATGGATACTGCTAAAGGCACGAACAATCTCATCGTTTTTTATGATAAAGATACTATATCAAATGATGAAATGACAAAAATTGGTGATAGTGTAAAGTCCATCAGCGATAGTCACAAAGAACTTGGGATAACGGATATGATTGATCCCTTTAGTTTACCCGATGCAAAAAGCTCTCTAGTATCCGAAGATGGCACGACAGTTATGGTCAGCTTTAAGCTAGATAAGAAAGGCAGAGAAGTAGACGATATTCAAAAGGAACTGGACAGCAAGCTTAAAAACGTTCCTGTCGAATACTACCTGAGCGGGGAAGACTTTATCAATAACGATTATTTAAAGGCTTCCATGGCAGGGGTTGAGAAGAGTGCTGCATTGACCGTAATCTTTATTTTAGTCGTATTGATTATTGCCTTTAGGTCAGTAGTGACTCCTTTGGTGTCATTAGTGGCAGTAGCGTTCTCCTATCTTGTATCTATGGGAATTGCAGCACAATTAATTGATAAAGCCGGATTTCCCATCACAAGTCTTACCCAAATGCTCTTAGTCTTGATTCTCTTTGGGATAGGCACCGATTATAATATCCTATTGTTTAATCGATTTAGGGAAGAACTTGCCCATGGCCATTCGATTGATGAATCAATCGTAAACACGTATAAAACAGCAGGTAAAACCATTGCTTACAGCATCCTTACTGTTTTTATTGCTTTTCTTGCCCTCGTGTTTGCAGAATCACCAATTTATAAATCCGGTGTCGTGGTGGCAATTGGTGTAACCGTCCTATTGCTTGAAATTTTGACGTTAACACCGTTTATAATGAAAGTGCTTGGAAAAAAACTTTTCTGGCCTTCTAAGAGTATTAGTGGGCATAAGGAAAATAAATATTGGGGAAAAACCTCCTCATTTGCCGTTAAGCGGCCGCTTATTACCGTGGTAATTACCTTGTTAATCATAGGGCCTATGGTGTATCTGCACCAGGAAAAGCTAAATTTTGATACCGTCGGAGAACTGGGCAATAAGTATCCTTCTTCGAAAGGTTTTAATATTGTTGCTGAACATTTTGGAAAAGGCCAGGCCATGCCTGCCACTATTGTCATTGAAAATAGTAAGGCATTAAATAATCATGAAGCTCTTGCTGTCATAGACAATGTGACGGAAAGTGTGAAATCCATTGAAGGTGTGAAGCAGGTCTCTTCGGTTACACAGCCTCAAGGTGAGCAAATTGATGAATTTTACATCAGTAATCAAATGGGAACTGTTACGGATGGAGTTTCACAAACTCAAAATGGTGTAGATCAAATAAATGATGGATTGAAGCAGGCTCAAGAAAAGTTAGGAGCAGCAGATTTTTCTCAGGTCAATCAAATGGTTGACGGTACGGCAAAGCTTCAAGAAGGTATGATCGCCTTAGCAAAAGGATTAACTCAAATTCAAGTTGGAATTAATGATGGATCTAGCAATTCACAAAGTATCAGTAATGGGATAGCGGCGATAGAAACAAATCTTTCAAACATGAGCGGCGGAGTATCCTTATTAGCTGATAATTTTGGGAAGATTCAGGCCGGCTATACAGAAATGGGTACACACTATCAAGATGCTGCACAGGCTCTTCTTGGTGTTAAAAGTGCACTATCTCAAATGCAGTCCATGGTTAATGCTTTAGGGACGAGTTATTCTGATTCTCAGAGTGATTCAAATTACTTGGCATTAAAGCAAACAATTGATCAGTTAAACGGTTCATTAGCGCAAATCACTCCAGAAGGCATAAAAGCCTTAAATGATAATTATAATGCTTTATCTTCAGGCTTTGGCACTGCAAACAAAAACCTTGCCAGCATGAGTACAGGGTTATCGCAAATGGCAAATGGGCTGCAGCAATTAGAAGATGGGCTTGCTAAAGCTTCAACAGGAATCGGCACCATCGTTACCAATATGAATAGTGTCAGTGATGGTCTAGGTCAAATGAAATCAGGTCAGCAGCAGCTAGTTGATGGCCTTAGTGGATTTGCTGCATTTGGCCAACAGTTTTCAAAAGTAAATGACGGACTAACGCAAATTTCTGATGGACTTGGGCAAACAAATGGATTCTTAACTCAATACAAATCCAATAAAACCTTCTTTATTCCAAAAGAAGCGTTAGCTGATAAAGGTTTTGAAAAATCATTAGATGCCTTTATGACCAATGATCGAAAAATTACAAAACTGATTGTGGTCTTAAAAGATGATCCTTATTCAGAGGACGCATTAAGTACCATCGATAAAATTAATGCAGCAGTTTCTAGTGAACTGAAAGGCACAGAACTTGCTGATTCTAAGTTTGGCACATCCGGTCCAAGCGCCACAACAAAAGATATGAATGATATATTGAGCAGGGATCTTAATAGAACGACAACGATCGTCATTATCGGGGTATTGCTAGTACTGTTTTTTGTCATCAGATCGTTCTGGACACCAATATTCATAACAGCATCTCTTTTAGGGTCTTACTATGCGGCAATGTATATCGTAAACTATATTTTCATAGATTTGCAGGGATATGCAGGGATTTCTTCCTTTGTTCCATTCTTCTCCTTTATAATTATTGTCGCCTTGGGAGTAGACTATAGCATATTCTTGATGATGCGTTTTAAAGAATACCCTCATATGGCACAGAAAGAGGCCATCGTGCTGGCTTCTAGACATATAGGTGGTGTCATTATTGCAGCAGTCATCATCCTTGGAGGGACATTTGCTACACTAATGCCTTCTGGAATGCTGCTACTTTCTGAATTGGCGATTGCCGTTATTACAGGACTAATTGTATTGTGCTTTGTACTGCTGCCAATCTTTTTACCTGCGATGATTGCTTTGCCAGACGCATTAACAAATCTATTAACTAGAAAAAAGGAAGCGGAAGTAAGGCTTGAGAAAAAGGTAATGTAACTTATCCTTTCAAAAAAGAATATCGTATTACGAATGATGTCAATAAGATTGGACAGAATTCTAATTAAAAAAAATGCCCAAGGAAGACAATTTTCCTTTGGCATTTTTTTTTATGAAGTAATAAGCTATATGTATTGGTAAACTATTATTAGGATTTTCAGCAAAATGACAACAATCATATTAAGCTAGTGTTTTTATCTATAGTTTTAGTCAACACGGAGGGAAGATGAATTACATGAAAAATGCTGTTCTCTTTTTGTCGCAATTGCTTATGCTAATTGCCATTTATGTTGGTTCAAATTACATAGTTGAATTAATAAACCTGCCTATACCCGGCAGTGTCCTTGGTATGATTCTATTATTCTTAAGTTTATCTATTGGGATTGTAAAATTAAACTATATAGAAAAGGCTGCAGAGTTTCTTATCAAACACCTAGCATTATTTTTTGTTCCATATGCGGTGGGTCTAATGACTTATGGTGATTTAATTAAATCAAGTGGTTGGAAATTACTTCTGATGATTGTTGGCAGTACGGTAATAGGATTAGTTGTAACTTCTGGAATCACACAATACTTATCATCAAAGGGGACTAAGAAACATGTACGGTCTGACTCTATTTAATATTAGTTTAACTTTACTCATCTATATTGGTTCAAGGGTATTATATAGACACATCTCCAACCCTTTTACAACTCCAGTGCTGTTAACAACAATACTAGTCATTATCATTTTAAGAATAGCTGATATAAATTATGTACAATATACCCCTGCCAAAGAATGGTTGACGTACTTGCTGGGTCCAGCGACCGTAGCACTGGCAGTTCCTATGTATAAAAATCGCCTTGTCATCAAGGAAAAAGCCATACAGGTTTCAGTAGGGTTAACGGTGGGGAGTCTTGCAACAATAGCTTCTGCCATAGGGATCTCAAAGCTGCTTAATCTTTCCGAAATGATACAGGCAACTTCTGCGGTTAAGGCGGTTACGACTCCAGTCGCAATTGAAATTGTTCCTATTATTGGTGGAGATCCGACATTAGCTGCAGTACTTGTTATTACTGCAGGAATCTTTGGAGCCGCTTTTGGCTCATGGTGCTTAACACTTTTTAAAATTCACGATCCAATCTCACGAGGTCTGGGAATTGGAACTGTGTCACATGGTATCGGTACAAGCCAGGCGGTGGCAGAAGGGAAAATACAAGGAGCTGTGTCTAGTGTGGCAATGGGTGCCGCGGCAATTCTTACTTCTATTATTCTTCCACTTGTTTACAAGCTCTTTCATTGAGGTGCTTAACAACTTCCAAGTTGATGTATAAGAAAAGTGTAATAACCTATTGTTGTGGCCATCGAAAAATTAAAAAGAAAGTATAGAATAAATGTTGACCGTAAAACAGTTCGAAAAATAATGCAGAAATTCCAAATCCAGTGCCAAGTTATAGATATAAAAAATCTAAGCACCCATTTTAGCCAGAAAGAAATAAAAATATAAAAAGGATTGATATTGCTCAATCCTTTTTTACTTTGGCCGCACATGATATTCGCTCTTTAAGTTCAGGCTCTAACCTTTGAATCAAAGGGACGGAATCAGGTTGCTGAATTTGTTGAAAGAGAGAATCCGTTATATTTTTTGCCAGGACATCCACTGGTACACCAATACTCGTTAACGGAGTTTCCAAATCTCCCATTTGAGGGATATTGTCATATCCAATAACAGAAATATCCTTCGGAATAATTAGGTTTTGTTCTTTTATCGCACGGATGATACCGCCGCTTAAATCATAGCTCCCGCCAATAATGGCAGATGGGATATTGGAAGACTCTAATAAGCGATTGGTGGTACGGTAACCACTTTGCCAATCCAACCCGCCGGTATTCAATAAGGTTTGCGCTTTTAATTGTAAATGAAAGTGTTTCATCGCTTCTTTAAAACCCTCGTATTTTTCCGTCTGTCTGGAATCGCCAAGGGAAAAATCACCAATATAAGTTATATCCCGATGCCCTAATTGGTAAAGATACTCGACAGCAAGATACATGGCTTTTTTATAGTTTACATCAATAAAAGGGATGCCCGTTTGATTCCCATCGCCATAAGAGATTGCAGGAATATTTGAAAAATATGACGTATCCAAATACGAAGAGTCATCATTTTCCTTAAAAATGATAATTCCATCTACCTGAAAACGTTTAAACATGTCAACCGCTGATTTGGTGGAATTGATGGATAAGATCATTGAGTAATCATTCTTTTCAACTTCGGCATTGATTTTGGTGACGAGTGTAGATAGCGCTGCTCTTTCAATCGATGGCCAGACCAAGCCAATGGTTTTCGTTTCCTTTGAAACCAATCTTCTAGCGGCAAAGTTGGGTTCGTAGCCCATTTCCTGTGCTATTTTGAGGATTTTTGATTTTGTTTCAGGCTTAACAAGTGGACTGTTATTTAAGGCTTTTGAAACAGTGGAAAAGCTAACGCCTGAAATAGTGGCAATATCTTTAATTGTTACTCCCATCTAGATTCCCCCGGAAAAACATTCATAATAACGTTGTTAACATTATAGCATTTTAAATGCGAATAAGTATGAGTATCCGAGCAATCGTTATAAAATAAATTCAGATTTTTGTGAATAGATTGAAAACTAATTGTTATTTCGTGTTTTATCCTGTATGATATATAACAACGTTGTTATTTTTTCGTTAAATCATTATCTGAAAAAGGAAGGGGTAATTTGCGTTGAACAGCAATAAAAGCCAGGTAACCTATAAGCAGTTAAGTGCTTTTTTCATCCCATTAGGGTTTGCTGCCAGTTTAACCTCCGTAACACATGTGATTATCAATGGTACGTTGACACGCGCAGAAGATGCCGCATTTATCATTGCTTGTTATGCTGTAGCTTTTGCTCTATTTCAAGTCGTCGAAAGACCCATCATTGTGTTTAGACAAACAAGTTCAGCTTTAGTGAAAGACAAACAATCTTTTAAACTACTAACGGTATTTTTAATGTATGTATTGGGAATCGTTGTGCTGTTTTGTTCCATTTTGGCCTTTAGCAGGATAGGAGACTGGATTTACGTTCATTTTTTCAATGCAGATCAAAGCATGGTAGAGACTATTTCAAACACATTTAAAGTGATCATATTAGTCTTAATTTTTTCGGGGATACGTGGAATTTATCAAGGCATTATTATCAATCACCTTGAAACAAAATGGGTGACAATCGGGGTAATTATACGAGTCATTACAATGTTTGTAATCTCATATTTATTGGTAGTCCTGGATTACATATCGAGTGTTGGCGGGGCATTGATTTTCTTGGCAGGGATGATCATCGAGTGTCTCATTAGTGTTTGGAAGGGGCATTTCCTGATTAAGGAATATCCCCTGTCAAAGAAAGATTTTAAATTGCAGAAGACAGATATATTTCACTTCTATACTCCATTAGTTTTTTATTTCATCTTTCAAACTATACTAATCCCAATTGTTTATGTTTTTCTGGCTAAATCGGAAAATATTCAAATGAGTATTGCTTCTTTTGCGCTGGCACATAGTATAACGAACCTGGTTTTAAGCTTCTTCATGTACACACACCAAATCGTTTTGCAATTTTATGAAAAAAGTAGAAAGAAAGTGGTCAATTTCACCTTGTTAATAGGCCTTACTCCCTCTATTCTCCTCACCGTGTTATGCTTTTCACCATTAGGCAGCTGGTTTATGGGGGTTGTAATGGGGGCTGATACCGTTTTATCCACAGCCACATTGGGTGTATTAAAATTCTTTATTTTAAAAACGCTGGTCTATCCGATAGTAGACTTTCTAAATGGATTCCTGATGCTCCAGAGACAAACTAAACGGATGGTATACTCACAAGTGATGAATTTAATTGCAGTCCTTATTAGTCTATCTTTATTTGTATACTTTTTCCCGCATTGGAACGGAATCAACGGGGCCATAGCTGCTTCGATAGGTGAAGTAGCAGGATTGGTTGTGGTGTTTATGATTGTCTATAAAATGAGCAATAAAAGCATCAAACAAAAACAAAATGTAACAAAAGGTGTGTGAATATAAGGGGCTAATTCCCTGCTAACCTTCTTTTTTTGAAGAAGTGAATATATTAAATAGTGTCATTATCCTATAATAAAGAAGGATTTTATTCTTTATAATCGAAATATTAAGAAAATACTATCAATAAGGATTGGTTGACAGTGAGAATCAGACCTTTTTTCTATCACCTTAAAATCAAGGATAAGATCTTTTCAATCATGCTGTTATTATTATTCATATTTTGTTTCATAGGAGTGTTTGCTTTTCAGTATTTTTCAAGAATGTATGAAGATGAAATTTATAAGGAATCAGCCAAAAGCCTTCAATTGACTTCTGCAGTTTTAGATAAAGAGTTACACAAGATTGAGCAGCTTTCTTTTCGAATTAGTACTGATAATTTTATTCAAAATTCTTTAAAGAGTATTATAGAGAATCCTAAAGTATTTGAAACATATCGGACCAAAGATAAATTAATCGAGGGGTTAGTTACCTATGCAACACAAGAAAGGTATATCTCTTCCCTTCAAATTATTGACTATTACAATCAAACTTACATAGCCGGGTACAATACAAAAATAAAACATAATCCAGAGGAAATACTGCCGTTGTCGTTATCTATGGAAGGAGCAAATGTGTGGATTCCCCTGGAAAATCAAAATAAACTTACAGCAGCTAGGATCATTAGAAATAAATCAAATCTAAGCCTGGATTTTTTAGGTGCATTAATGATTACCGTCGATATGGACAAGCTGATTCACGGCAGTTTAAAAATTCCATCCGATAATGGGTTTGTCATCGTTAGAGATGATGAAATCGTTTATCGAAGTGACTTTAGTGAATTTACCAAATATACGATACCTGATGTAGAAAATGGAAGCGGTTACGAGGTGATGAATATAGATGGAAAAGACTATTTAGCTGCCTTTCAAAAATCAGCCTTTTCGAATTTGACTTATTATCACTTCCTTCCTTTTGATAATATTACGGAACAAACGAACATCATTAAGATTTGGATGGTTTTCTATTTATTATTGATGATCTTCTTAACGATATTCCTCAGCAGAAGAGCCGCAGGAGCTTTATCTAAACCCCTTGAAAGATTAACTGAAAAAATGAAACAAGCACAAAAAGGAAGAATTGAACAATCGGACTTTCGTGAAGAAAAGTATTCGAACGACGAAGTCGGACAGTTGCATAAAGACTTTGAAACCATGATGAAAAAGATAAATCTTCTTATTAGAGAAAATTATGAAAAGCAATTAATGATCAAGGAAACAGAATATAGGGCGCTGCAGGCACAAATCAATCCTCATTTTTTATATAACACCTTGGACTCCATTAATTGGGCGGCAAAGATCAATAAACAACCGAAAATTTATATTATGGCTGAAGCTCTAGGCAATATGATGAGAAATATTATTAGTAAAAAGGCTCCACTCATTTCTGTTAAAGAGGAGCTGCAAATCGTTGAGAATTACATTACGATTCAAAAATATCGATACAATCACAGGCTTCATTTTACATTAAATAGTTTACCAGATATTGAACATTACCTAATCCCTAAGCTTTCTATTCAGCCGATTGTTGAAAATGCCATTCAACATGGTGTGGAGGTATTGGAAACCGGATGTCATATAACCGTCAGTATTGCTATTGATGATGAAAATCTTAAGATTGTTGTAGAAGACACTGGACCAGGGATGGATGAAGCTACTACATTGGCCATCTTTACAGGCGAGGTAAAACCGAAGGGGACAGGAATCGGCTTACGGAATATTAATGATCGAATTAAACTGATGTTTGGCAGTTCCTACGGTATTCACATGGAAAGTAAGAAAGGTAAAGGGACGAAGGTCATTATCACATTACCTTGCGCAGATGGAGTGATGAAAAATCATGTATAGGGTACTAATAGCAGATGATGAAATCAATATTCTTGAAGGGATTGCTTGTCTTGTCAATTGGGAGGACTGCGGGGCAACCCTTGTGAACAAAGCTGAAAGCGGTCGTGCAGCCTTTAATTTCATTATGGAAAATCCTCCTGATATTGTGATTACAGACATTAAAATGCCAGGTATGACGGGAGTAGAATTAATTGAAAAGGTTCACCCCATTTTTCCGGACATTAAATTCATTATTCTATCGGGGTATGACGAATTTGAATACGCGAAAACCGTGATGCAATATAATGTTAAATACTACTTACTTAAACCGAGCAACGAAGCAAAAATAGAAGATGCATTAAGAAAGGTGATTGAAGAATTAAATGAGGAAAAAGGGAAGGAACAGATTGTAGCCAATATCAAAAGCAAACTACAGGATGTCATGCCCAAAGCAAAAGAGCAATTTTTAAAGGAGTTTATTACAAATAAAAAATATGGGCTGTCTGAGTGGGAGTACTTTAGTCAATTGTTTGAAATTAATGAGAGCTCACAGGAAATCAAATTAGTCGTCTTCGAGATCGATGAAGACCATGATTTCGAGCCTGTTTTTGCTTTGAAAGAGATTGCCGTAGATTATTTAAATAACAACCAAAGCATCCAGCTTTGTACAACCATAGGTGAAAGAGTTGTGTTGGTATGTGAAAATAGTCCGGATCAGAGTCTGATCAAAAAAATAAAGAAGATAACAGAAGTGTTTGCCCCTCTATATCAATTGCCTTTTACCACTGGCATTAGCAGTGCCGGGAACATCAGTCAACTAAGAAAGCTCTATCATGAAGTGATCGATTGTTTATCGCAGCGATTTTATTTAGGAAACGGAAGTATTATTTCCGTTAGTGATTTGCATAAAGATGAGTCGTATTTTGAAAATGTACAATCATTTGATCATGAGGATTTTATTTTTTCCATTAGAAGTGGGAATATAGCTGAAGTAAAACATTATTTAGAACGTTTTTTTGAACAACTAAAAAAGGAAAATGTTACCATGGCCAAATCACATTGTCTGGAAATCTTTATGAGCATCATCCGGCAGGCAAAAAAAGAAATGATGGATGAACTATTTCAACGAATCATTTATTTTCAAGAGTTTACTAACTTAGGTCAGTATAAAGATTTCATTGATAGTGTTTCTTTTGAGATTGCCCAGCAAAATTATGCCCGTACGAAGGAAACACAAAGTGATGTCATACGCAAGGTTTTAGAGTACGTAGAACTTAACATTTCCGATCAATCAATTTCCTTATCCAAGATTGCTCATGATGTTTTTTATATGAATTCCGACTATTTAGGTAAGCTGTTTAAAAAGGAAATCGGCGAAAAATTCTCCAGCTATCTCATCAATCGAAGAGTTGAAAAGGCGATTGAAATTATCGAGAGCCAGGAAGAAATTAAGATGATTTCCGTGGCAGAAGAAGTTGGATTTGGGAATAATCCTACCTATTTTAGTAAAGTATTTAAAAAACAGACAGGATATACACCTTCAGAATTCAAAAATAATTTAATGCTAGGTTAGGATGTTGAGTTTTTTAGAAAAACTCAACTGTTTTTTTTTTTTCAAAGATTTCATCGAATACCTCTGATTTTTGCATCCACATATCTGAAATTTCCGTTTTTTTAAATAATCAGATAATTTATTATGAATATAGAAAGCGTTTTCAAAATGAATGAGGAGGATGGTTCAAGGATGAGAAGGAAGAATCTATTTTTTGTACTAATGATTATTTTCACATTAGTCCTAAGTGCTTGTTCAGGAAACAAAGCTTCAAATGAGGCAGGGAATGAAAACGACAAACCAAAAGAAGAAAAAGGTGACGAACAAGTTACGTTAAGAATGTCATGGTGGGGATCCCAAAGCAGACATGACCAAACACAGGCAATCATTGATTTATATGAACAGGAAAATCCTAACGTTAAAATTGAACCAGAATTTACAGGGTTTGATGGATATTTTGAAAAGATGGCTGCACAGGCAGCAGGTAACAATCTCCCGGATATCATGCAGCAAAATTTTGGTGAATATTTAAATCAATATGCTGATAAGGAGCTTTTAACAGACCTTACAGAATTTGTTGAAAAGGGAACCATTGATGTAGAAGGTGTAAGTGATACGATCATGGAATCCGGAACAAAGGATGGTAAGCTCCTTGGTATTCCAACTGGTACAAACGCACTGGCAGCGATCTATGATAAAGAAATGCTTGAAAAAGCAGGGGTACCACTGCCAAATGAAAATTGGACATGGGAAGATTATGAAGCCGCGGCAAACAAGGTTCATAAGGAATTAGGTACTTATGGTACAAGATTACTAGAGCCAAAGAATATCTTTGAGTATTACTTGAGGGAACAAGGTTTCAAGATGTTTAGCAAAGATGGAAAAGATTTAGGATATAAAGATGACAAATTATTAGAAGATTATTATGCAATGAATAAGGAAATGGTCGATTCCGGAACAGCCCCTGGGTATGATGTGATTCAACAGATTAAGGGTGTGGAAGATGAATTGATCGTTCATGGTAAATCTCCTTTTGACTTCCGCTGGTCAAATCAGGTTGGAGCCCTTTCAAGTGCCGCTGGTAAGCAATTAGAGTTAACCATGCTGCCTGGTGAAAATAATGATAAAGGAATGTTCTTAAAACCTGCGATGCTATGGTCGATTCCAAAGTCTTCGAAACATAAAGAAGAAGCAGCTAAATTCATCAACTTCTTCTTAAACAATATCAAAGTTTATGAAATCGGCGGTTCTGACCGTGGTGTTCCACTTAAGCAGGAAATCAGAGAAGCAATGGCACCAAACCTAAGTGAAACAGATAAGAAAGTCTTTGATTACATTTCATTAGTTACAGAAAACAGCTCTCCAATTGACAGCAACTTCCCGGCATCATCTGCTGAAGTATTACAGGCATTAGCAGACATTGATGAACTGGTTATGTACGGTGAAATGACCCCTGAAGAAGGTGCAAAAGAATTCAGGAAAAAAACTACTGAGATTTTAAGCCGATAAAATAAGAAAAAAAGTGGTCCTGGTCTTCGTCATCTTACAGGACCACTTTTCATTAAGGCTGTTTTCGTAAAGATTGTTGTTAAAATCTTAAAGCCGATTTTAACGTGGAATAAGCTGTTTTGAGCTTTAGAACTAAGTAAGCAGGTCTTTTCTCATTAATATAGGCTATTCTCAATGTAATAACCGACATTCAATGGTATTTACTTTCAAAAAAGCAACAATATTTGAGAAAAGATCCTTCATTAAAGCCTACTACTATATTTTATTAGAAAGAGATGAGGGCAATGATACCAAAAAAATCTGAGCAGTCAGAATCTGTTATGGATTTTCCAAAAACGAAAATGACAGAAAAGCCGGTTAAGCGTTTTAAGTCCAGAAAGAAAAAATCAGGATATGAAAACGCAACGGGTTACCTATTTATTTCACCTTTCCTCATAGGATTATTCTGTTTAACTCTTTATCCAATCGTATACTCCTTTTACTTATCCTTTACACAGTATGATTTATTGGGATCACCCACATGGATTGGTCTAGATAACTATACACGGATGTTCACAAATGATGATATGTTTTGGACTTCAATGAAGACAACTTTCTTTTATGCAGGAGTCGCTGTACCATTCCGGCTTATCTTTGCCTTGCTTGTGGCGCTTGCCCTCAATAAGATTACCGAAATGGTGGGACTATATCGCACCATGCTATATTTACCTTCGGTTGTAGGCGGAAGTATTGCAATCTCAATCATGTGGAGACAGTTATTTGGAAATGATGGAGCGTTTAACTCTTTTCTAGCTTTATTAGGGTTACCAACACATTCTTGGTTAGGAGATCCTGATACAGCGATTTGGACTCTGATCGTTTTATATGGCTGGCAATTTGGTTCTTCCATGTTGATTTTTTTAGCAGGATTGCGTAATATCCCAAAAACATACTATGAAGCCTCTGCTGTTGATGGAGCACGTCCAATCCAGCAATTTTTCAAAATCACTCTTCCTTTGCTGACACCTGTCATTCTATTCAATATGGTTATGCAGGTTATTAATGGTTTTATGGCCTTTACACCAAGCTTTATTGTAACCAATGGCGGACCGATGAACAGTACTGTCTTATTTGTTCTTTATATGTATAGAAGAGCATTTGAATTTTTTGAAATGGGTTATGGTTCGGCTATGGCATGGGTTATGTTGGTCATTATTGCAGCCCTTACGGCATTGATATTCAAAAGCTCCGGTAAGTGGGTCCACTATGAAGGTGAACAAAAATAACATAAGGAGAGTAGTTAATGAACACACAAAATAAGAAACTAAAAAAGTTTATTCAACATACCGCTATGATCGTCTTTACCTTAATCATGCTCTACCCTCTTGCTTGGATGGTCGGAAGTTCTTTAAAAGAAAGCTCATCGGTCTTTATTGATGCTCATAAAATTATTCCGGATGTTTTTCGCTTCGAGAATTATATTGAAGGATGGAAAGGGTTTGGCGGCATTACATTTTCAACCTTTTTTATGAACTCCTTTGTCATTGTCATCATTTCCACCATAGGCAGTGTTCTTTCTTCGACCTTAATTGCATTCGGCTTTGCAAGGATTAATTTTGTCGGGAAAAAGCTTTGGTTTGTTTGTATGATGCTCACGATGATGCTTCCATATGAAATGGTTATGATTCCGCAATATATTATGTTTAACGGTTTTGGCTGGATTGACACATATTTACCATTGATCTTACCTACATTTTTTGGTGCACCGTTCTTTATCTTTTTAATTATGCAATTTATCCGTACGATTCCAACTGAGTTGGATCAGGCGGCAAAAATTGACGGCTGCGGTACTTTTGGAATCTTTTTTAGGATTATTTGTCCATTAGTTGTACCAGCAATGATGACGGCAGCGATTTTCAGTTTCTACTGGCGTTGGGACGATTTCATGGGTCCGCTGTTGTATTTAACAACTCCTGCGAAA
The DNA here is from genome assembly GCF_019749295.1 of Neobacillus niacini. GTDB lineage: Bacteria > Bacillota > Bacilli > Bacillales > Cytobacillaceae > Neobacillus > Neobacillus niacini_D. The sequence goes on along the minus strand of NZ_JACWFG010000001.1, from coordinate 145,030 downwards.
TATCCTGTATCCTTGGCGCTGAAATTATTCTCTGATCCTAACTCGGTAACCAACTGGGGTGCCATGTTTGCGATGTCAACGATTAGTCTGATCCCGGTATTCATTATATTTTTTATCTTCCAGCGTTATATTGTGGACGGAATCAGTACAAGTGGTTTGAAATCTTAATTAAGGAGAGGAAGTATGATGGCAGTAGTTAAAAAGAATGATAGACGCAATCAATTAAAAACCCCTTTAGATTGGGGGAAGGCGGCATGTGAGTCATTAATGGCGACCTATACACCTGAAAAGCTACCACCGGAAGGCAGATGGCATTATCATCAGGGGGTATTTTTATACAGCATGCTGCAGTTGAATGAAAAGGTTGGCAGGGAAGATTATTTCAACTATATCAAAGGGTATGTTGACCATATTATTGATGAGGATGGGAACTTTTATTTTGCTCGTGAAGAACTGGATGCGATTCAAGCGGGATTGCTGCTGTTTAAGTTAGACAAAGAAACGAATGATGCCCGCTATAAAACTGCAGCAGCCAAGTTAAAAAATATGTTCCCAACCTTTAACACAACCTCTGATGGCGGATTTTGGCACAAAGACAAATATCCTTATCAAATGTGGCTGGACGGCTTGTATATGGGCGGGGTATTTGCCATGAATTACGATAAAGCATTTGGCGAGCCAGAACTATTGGATATGGTGGTTGAACAAGAAAGATTGATGAGAAAACATACAAGAGATGAAAAAACGGGTTTGTATTATCATGCTTGGGATGAAAAACGACAGCAGCCATGGGCGAATCCTGAAACCGGAAAGTCGCCGGAGTTTTGGGGAAGAGCGATTGGCTGGTATGGAATTACCTTTAACGAGATACTAGCCTTTTTGACGGGGGATCATCCTTCACGTCCGGAGATTGTTGGTGCCCTCCAAGATCTCATTAAAGGACTCGTGGAATTCCAGGATCAAGATACTGGCCTTTGGTATCAGGTGGTGGATAAGGGTGATGACATAAATAACTGGTTGGAAACCTCCTGCTCGGCATTATTTACCTACACCATTGCACGTGCGATTAATGATGGTCATACGGATGACCGTTATAAAGAGTTTGCGGTTAAAGGGTTTAGAGGGTTACTGAATCGAATGGAGTTCAATGACAAAGGATTGTTTGTCATGCCGGAAATTTGTATCGGTACAGGAGTAGGGAATTATCAACACTATTTGGACCGCCCGACTTGCGAAAATGATCTGCATGGTGTTGGTTCATTTATTCTAGCCTGTTTAGAAATGCAAAAATTATTGCCTGAACTGTAATTACAAGGTGGGGTGAATAGGATGAAAAAATTTGCTGTATGCGGAGTAAGTAAAAGGGCAAATGGGATGTTTATTAAGCCGATGCTTGAAAAGTTTTCCCAAACCAGCCAGCTGGCGGCGCTACTTGACAAAGACTCAAAACGATTCTCTGTTTGTAAGGATGAATTTCCACCAATTCTCAACGTGCCGGAGTATCGTGATCATGAATTCGAAAAAATGGTCCATGAAACAAAACCAGATTGTGTTATCGTGACCGGCAGGGACGACACGCACGTTGAATATATTGTGAAAGCATTAGAGCATGATTTGGATGTGATAACCGAAAAACCGATGGCTACAACATCTGCGGATTGTAAAAAGATCATGGATGCTGAGAAGAAGAGTAAAGGGAAAGTGACGGTTACTTTTAATTATCGTTATAGTCCGTACCATACCAAATTAAAGGAATTACTCCTTGAGGGAAAAGTCGGGCGAATCACTTCCGTTGATTTAAATTGGTATATCGATACCTACCATGGCTCCAGCTATTTTCAGCGCTGGAACCGAAAGCGGGAATTTTCTGGCGGCCTCTCCATTCATAAAAGCTCGCATCATTTTGATTTAGTTAACTGGTGGCTTGACCAGAAACCAGTGGAAGTATTTGCGTTTGGTGCCCTTAATTATTTTGGAGATCAAAGTGAGCATAATCCTGTCCAAGAGGATGGAAGGTATTGTGCCACTTGTAATGTCAAACATGAATGCTCCTATTACAGCCGCTGGAATTCACGCAGCAACAGTATAAAAGTCCAGGATGATCACATTGATTCTGATGCCAAAAGAAGAGATACATATACGAATTACCGACCTGATCAATGTATCTTTGATTCAGAAATCAATATTGAAGACACCTATACGGCGACAATCAAATATGACAATGGCGCACTATTAAGCTATTCTATTAATTTCTCATTGCCATATGAAGGGTACCGTCTAGCGATCAATGGGACAAAAGGACGTCTCGAAACGACAGAGTTTCACGCACCTTCACGAGTTCCGTTTCCAGTACCGGAGCAAACGATTGAGTATTTCCCACTCTTTGGCTCTAAAGAAACAATTCATGTAGTGAAAAGAGAGGGAGGACACGGCGGCGGTGATCCTATTATCCAGGAGGATATATTCCTTGGTGAAGACCCAGCAAGACCTTACAAAATCCTCTCCGGAAGTATAGATGGAGCCTATGCTGTGACGACAGGTGAAGCTGTGTGGCGTTCCGCTAAGGAAAATAAGCCTTTTTATATTGATGAACTATTAAACTTACAAAAAGTTACAACTTCCTAGATAGCTATTCCTGCACAGAATATAAGTGTTCTTTTGCAGGATCCCAAGAAAGGTGGAATATCGGATGATGGAAAGGAACCGGCTGTTAACGGGAATTTATAATCTCTGTAAATGGATTACACATTTTGCTTATATGAACATTTTATGGGTTCTGTTTACTTTATTAGGTGGAGTTGTTTTTGGGATTATCCCGAGTACGGTTGCCATGTTTGCCATTGCGAGAAAAACGGCAATGGGCGAAGAAGATATTCCAGTCTTTAAAACATACTGGGGAACGTATCGCTCAGAATTTTTACGATCGAATCTATTAGGGCTGATTTTAACTGTGATGGGTCTGGTATGGTATTTTGATTTACATTTCTTCCGTCAATTTGAAGGTTCCATATACACCCTAATGAATTTTGCGATGATGATGCTGGGAATGGTATTTTTTATCCTGTTGATTTATGTTTTTCCGGTATATGTCCATTATGATTTGAAACTCTATCATTATCTGACCTATGCCTTAAAAATTGGATTCCTGCGGCCGGCATCGGTGGTATTCATGTTTGTTGGAACCTTATGCACCTATTATTTTCTGATTTATTTGCCAGGATTAATCCCTCTTTTCGGCATTACCTTTTTTGCCTATTTTAACATGTGGATTGCTTATAAAAGCTTTCAGAATATCGAGGAAGTCAGTTTCAAGAAAAAAGATTTACTTGTGTAAATCTAAGGGGGGGTTCTTAGTGAGGAAACATAGGCAACGGCTTGCATTCATTGTTTCACTAATACTATTACTCTCAACTATGAATGTGCAAGTTTTCGCAGAAGACAGCACAGCGGCCTCAGGAGAAACAAATTGGGAATTTAGAGCTTTTGGAAGCAATACAAGTTCTGAGAAGAATCCTCCACCTATCGTTAACGAGGATGGTTCCTTAACTATGATTGCAAACGGCGGTAAAATTGCCGGTGGGGATGAAGGAATTTCATATTACTTCCAAAATCTATCGGCAACTTCAAACTTTGTACTTAAGGCGAAAGCTACAGTTAAAAGTTTTAATAGTAATAGCGGTATTAGTACTCCAAATCAAAAATCTTTCGGTTTAATGCTTAGGTCCAATGTTGGAGAAAACGGCACTATTATTGCACAAACCGCGAATTATGTAGCAGTTGGAGCTTTGGATACCGTAATGAAAGGCTTTTATAAAAATGGTACCCAAACAAAGTTTGAACCTTACGCAGGTAATACAAAACCTGCAGCTGGTGAAGTCTATGATTTAGAAATTAGGAAGTCGGGTAACATTTATGTTGTTTCTTCCAACGGTGATAAGGAAATCATTCAGAGTGAAAGTCTATTTACTGACCAAATATTTGCTGGTCTGTATGTTGCTAGAGATGCTGAAGTTACTTTCAGTAATATCGAATTAAACATTGATTCAAGAGAAGTTACCGAACTGGTAGTCGACAGCAGTCAAGTGAAAAAAGAATATATAGTAGAAGAAACTCTCGATTTAACCGGATTGAAGGTAAGTGCTGCATATTCAGACGGCAGTCAAGAGGAATTAACAGAAGAGGATTATATTGTTACCGGTTTTGATAGCAGTAAATCAGGAACCAATAGAATTGCAGTCAACTATAATAACGCGGTCGAATATATTGACCTCACCATAAAGGAATTGTCTGTTACAGGTTTAGAAATCAAATACTTTCCAGCTAAAACAGAATACTACATCGGCGATCCATTTGATCCTGAAGGACTTGTTGTAGTGGGTGAATACAATAACGGTATTATCCGTGAACTGAAAAATGACCAATATTCTTTAAGCTCTTCAGGAGCGCCGATTACATCTTTTAGTTCGCCTGGAGAAGTAAAAATTACAGTAACCTCAACAGAAACACCAGAAACGTATACTTTCTTCAATGTAAAGGTGAAGGATGCTGCAGTAAATGAACTAAAAATAACCCAATCACCACAAAAAACACTTTATTTTATTGGTGATGAGCTGGATCTCGATGGTATGGTGGTTTACGCATCCTATAGTGACGGTAATGAAGTAAGGCTGATGAAGAATGAATATACTGTTAGTTCACTGGATACAACTGCTGCAGGTGAAAAGGAGATCGTCATTTCCTATAAAGGAAAAACAGCTAATTTGAAAGTTGCCGTTAAAGAAAAAGAACTTACTGGTATCCAAATAACCAAGTATCCAATGACAACCTATCAAACAGGTCAAGAAATGGACTTGTCCAATTTAGAAGTATCCAAGATATACGATAATCAGGATAAGGAAATATTATCAGTTGATCAGTATACTGTCGATACAAGTAAATTTAATTCATCTTCTGCTGGAACGTATGAGGTAGGGATTATTGCTAATGATTCCAGTATTATGCCTATTTCTTTTAATGTAAGTGTTAGAGAACCTGTCGAATATGCATGGAAAAACACTCGCTTTGGCCAATCTTCTGGTCACGATACCAATTTTACAAACATTAAAGAGGATGGAAGCATTGAACTTGTTGCGCTCGATGGCAGGGCAGGGAAAGTAACCGGAGACCATGACGGTATTACCTTCTATTATACTGAAATCGATGCAGTTAAAGATAATTTTACGTTGTCCGCTGACATTAAGGTAAAAGAATATGCGAAAAATCCTCATGATGGCCAGGAATCCTTCGGAATCATGGCAAGAGATGTAATTGGTAAAGACGGTGATTCAAGTGTGTTCGCTTCAAATATCGCTGCTATTGGAGGATTTAGCGGTGGTACTAGGGAAGCGAATGGTACACAATTATTTATTAGAACCGGTGTAGAATCTCCTGATGGTGCAGGCAGCAAGGGTATCCAGAAAATCATGTTGAAAAATGAAAAGCCTCAGCTGAATAATACCTACCCTGCCAAGGATTACAGGCTGACATTAACAAAAACAAACAGCGGTTATGCCGGAAAATTAAATAATGGACAAGAAGAGATATTCTTTGATCCAGAAATCTTAAATGTTCAAGATTCAAAGATTTATGTTGGTTTTTATACAGCACGTCTTGCAACGATAGAAGTAAGCAACATTGATTTCAACGTAACGGCAGCCGCAACGGATGCACCTAAGGTCAAACCGCCCGCTCAACCTGTCGTACCAGACTATAACATCGTATCTCTAGATAAGGTATCAAAGGATAGCTATGATCTTATGGTTAAGCCAAAGGTGGATGGCACTCTTACTGTTAAGCAAGGAATTGAAGTAATCAGCTCAAATAAGGAAGTAAAAGCCGGTGAAACCTACTCAGTTCCTGCAGCACTTTCATCTGAAAATACGAATTTTAGTATTACATTTTTACCAAACGATACACAATTTTTAACATCCTACGATAAAATCGTCAAAAACTTTACGGTTACGATGAAAACTTATGTACCTGGCGGTGACATTTATGTATCACCGGAGGGCACAAGCAAGGGCATAGGGACAAGCGAAAATCCGCTAGATTTAGATACCGCCATTGACTTTGTACGTGATGGCCAGAAAATCGTCCTACAGGACGGTCAGTACGTACGAGACTCGAAACTGGAAATCCGCAAATATAATGACGGGACAAAGGAGGCAATGAAATATCTGGTGGCCGCACCTGGTGCTAAACCAGTGATCGACTTCAATAAGAAATCTGAAGGTGTTGTGCTGAGCGGGAATTATTGGCATGTGAAAGGAATTGATTTTGCACGTTCAGCAGCAAATACGAAAGGCTTTACCATCGGTGGAAGCTATAACATTATTGAAAACAGCAGTTTTTATGAACATGGGGATACAGGTCTGCAAATCAGCCGTACAGATGATTCCAATGATAAATCTGAATGGCCATCAAATAACCTTATACTTAACAGTACCTCATTTGACAACCGCGACCCTTCTGACAATAATGCAGATGGTTTTGCGGCGAAATTAACATCAGGTGTGGGTAATATATTCAGGGGCTGTATCGCACATCATAACATCGATGATGGCTGGGATCTATATACGAAAGCAGGTTCTGGTGCCATTGGTCCAGTACTGATCGAAGGAAGTATCGCCTACAATAATGGATTTTTAACAGACGGAACAGTAGGCAGTGGTGACAAAAACGGTTTTAAGCTTGGCGGCGAAGGCATCCCTGTCCCACATATCATCAAAAATAGTATGGCTTTTGGTAATGGAGCAGACGGTTTTACAAGTAACAGTAACCCTGGTGTCATTGCCATTAACAATATTGCCTTTAACAACGCTGGCAGCAACTTAACATTTACCACCTATTCCAATATTACGCCTGACTTCACGATTGACGGGTTTATCTCCTACCAAAAAGACTATCGTAACCGGGATAATTACCCATCAGAGTTAGAGTCCGATAAGAACTTCATGTTTAATGGTGAGGTGTCAGAGAATAAATCTGGAGTAAAACTAACGGATGAAAACTTTGCAAGTCTGGACGTAACAACCTTTAAAAGAGATGGGGAAGGAAATATCATTTGGGGTGACTTCCTTCAGTTCAGAGTACTGACAGAGGTTGAATTTAATCCAACTGTTTTAAATGGCAATGGAGTTGCTACAATCTATTTGAATCTTCAAGAAGGATTTAATTTGGAGGACATTGAATTTGCATCTATCAGATTAAATGGAGAAATTAAACCAATCAGTGACAAAGGATATAGTAAAAATCCAATCGCTGATTATGATGCAGACGGAGATATGGAATTTATGGTGAAGTTTTCACGGAAAGAAATTTCTAGATTACTAGAGAAGGGGAAGAATGTTCCGGTAATCATTACGGGTCAATTGAAATCTAGTAAAGCTATGTACGGTGAAACGAAGGTCACTGTAAAATAAAAGTTCAAAGGAGAGAGGTATAAATATTACCTCTCTCTATTTGAATGTAACGAGATTACATGTTGGAAATCATCTATTTCAGGAGGTTATAATTATGATAAATATAGGAATTAGAGCGCATGATATTGAGGCAGATTCATTGGAGGAGTTGGTCAATGCAGTTTCGGATAAAGGGCTCACTTCCGTACAGTTAGCGTTAAGTAAATCTTTGAAAAATATTAATACGGACTCTGGAGCCTTGAGTCCGGGTTTTGCTAGATATATAGGGGATGCGTTTCGGGACAAAAATATTCAAATTGCCGTCTTGGGCTGTTATATTAACATGATTCATCCTGATATAACGGAGCGGAATAAAGCGATGGACCGATTTAAAGAGCATATCCGGTTCGCAAGGGATTTCGGGTGCAGCATTGTAGGGACAGAGACAGGAAATGTAAACGCCAAAATGGGGTATACGGAAGAAAACTTCAAAGAACAACCTTTTTTTGACGTTGTGGAAAGTGTTCGGGAGTTAGTTGCAGAGGCAGAAAAATTTGGAGTTATTGTCGGCATAGAAGGCGGGGTCAATCATCCCGTGTATTCCCCTAGAGTGATGAAAAGACTTCTTGATTGTGTAGAGTCTAACAATCTTCAAGTAATCTTTGATCCTGTGAATTACATGACACTAGACAATTACAAAAATCAAGAGGATGTTTTTCATGAAGCATTTGACCTTTTTGGCGACCGGATTGTTATCCTTCACGCCAAAGACTTTATTATTGAAAATAACCGCATTAAAACGGTTCCTGTCGGTAAAGGATTATTAAATTATCACGCATTATTTGAAATGTTGAAGGCTAAAAAACCGTTCATTCAAGTTTTAATGGAAGCTACGAAAGAACCGCATATTGAAGAAAGTATTCTTTTTTTAAGAGAGTTGTATAAAAGGAGTAATCGTCACGTATAAACGATATAAGTGACCGAAAATGATGAAAAAATTTTATTTTCAAGCTGCTCAAAATGCTGAGCAGCTTCTTTTTGTTCAGCACATTTACTTTTTTCTTATATAAATAAAATTGAAGTTACCATTAATAATACTAAATTTACTTAACGAAAGTTTAATTATAAAATATATTTAGATAATTCAAAAAATGAGGTGGATGAACATGTTAAAAAAATCTTTAATAAAGGGTACACTTACGGTTCCTATTGCCCTTTCATTATTGGTAAGTCCTACTTTCACAAAAGCTGAATCCAATAAACCAATGCCGGCATCTAGTACTACAATCTTAGCTAATAAGGCAGTTTATGACGAGTTGAATTTTTCCGATGTGCTGGATTTCGAAAATGCTCATAAAGGATTTATTGCACCGTTAAATATGAGTCCAATCAAAAATGCAAAAGGTTCCGTTGTGTGGGACAGTAATCAATATTCGTTTATTAAACAGGATATAACAGCAGCTCATACAGTTAATCCCAGCTTATGGAGACAAGCCCAACTACAAAATATTTCAGGCTTATTCAAAGTGGTAGATGGTGTTTATCAAGTTCGTGGACAAGATTTATCCGTACTTACCATTGTTGAAGGCAAAACAGGATTGATTATTTTGGATGCGCTTTCAAACATTGAAACGGCAAAGGCGGCAATGGAACTATATTTTGAACATCGACCTAAAAAACCGGTGAGTGCCATTGTCATAAGTCATAGCCACGTCGACCACTTTGGCGGGATTAAAGGCGTTGCTGAGTTTGCTGCGGATCCGGCAAATGTTCCGATTATTGTACCAACCGGTTTTAACGAAGAAGCACTCAGCGAAAACATCCTTTTAGGTACAATTATGTCTCGACGTGCAGGATATATGTTCGGTAATTTATTGCCTGCTAATGAGAAGGGTTTTGTTACTTCCGGGATTGGCCCGGGATTAAGTAACGGGACTTTTAGCTATATGCCTCCAACTGAGGAGGTAAAGGAAGATGTCCAAACAATGGAAATAGACGGAATAACATTTAAGTTTTTATTAACCCCGCATACAGAAGCACCAGCTGAAATGCACTACTATATACATGATTACAAAACCTTAGTGGTAGCAGAAAATACAGGACACACGTTACATAATATTTATACATTAAGAGGAGCTAAAACTCGAGATACCTTGAAATGGGTGGAAGCACTTGAACAAACAGTAGATTTATATGGAAACGAAGAAGTAGACGTAATGGTTACAGCCCATTCATGGCCGATATGGGGAAAAGCTCAGGTATTAGATCAGCTGAAAAGTCAACGGGATTTATATAAATATATCCATGACCAAACCATTCGTTTAGCTAATTTAGGATATACCGCGGATGAAATCGCTGAAAAGATACAACTCCCTGAGAGCTTAGATAAAGTTTGGGCGAATCGTGGTTATTACGGAACACTAAAGCACAATGTAAAAGCAGTTTACAATTATTATTTAGGCTATTTTAGCGGCAATCCATCTGATTTGGATCCATTGGCACAAGAGGAAGCAGGTGCAAAATATGTGCAATATATGGGCGGCGAAAAAAATGTCCTTAAACAAGCAAAACAAGACTATACCAAAGGTGAATATCGCTGGGTAGCTCAAGTATTAAAGCATGTGGTGATGGCTAATCCAAATAATAAACAGGCAAAAGATTTGCTAGCCAAAGCTTATGAGCAATTAGGATACACTGCGGAATCTTCTGTTTGGAGAAACTTCTATCTTACTGGGGCTCAGGAGTTAAGGAATGGCGTAGCAGATTCGAAGGGGTCTGGCGGGATGATGAATTTAGATACGTTGTTAAATATGCCAATGGACGATTTCTTAAACTTTCTGTCTATAAAATTAAATGGCACAAAAGCAGAAAATAAGAATTTGGCATTTAATGTTAAGTTTACCGATTTAAATACAAATTATATGATAACGTTAGGAAATTCTGTTGTAAATTACAAAGAAGGTAAGTCAGCGTCAGAACCGAATACTACAATCACAATAGATAAAGTCTCATTTTATCTCATTACTCTCGGACGAGAGGATTTAGATAAAATGGCGGCAGCCGGCAAGGTATCTATTTCTGGTGACAAAGACAGTTTTAAAGAATTCCTATCTTTACTAGATCAGTTTAATCCAAAAGTAAATATCGTAACACCTTAGCACAGGAAACAAAAAATGTATGATTAAAAAGGAGTGACAGTGAATGGAGACGTATGCCAGTAAAAAACGGAAAATTGTTATTAGTGGTCTATTATTTATTGGAATGGTTTTAAGTTTTTTTGATCGTGTGGCCATTAATGTAGCGATTATTCCTATGGGGGATGAGTTTAATCTAAGTACATCCCAGACAGGCTTATTAATCAGTATATTTTTTGTCAGTTACTCCTTAATGCAGCCACTTGGCGGGTGGATGACAGATAAATTTGGTGCAAGGGTCATGATTACAGTCGCCCTGTTTAGTTGGTCTTTATTTACTCTTGCAACCGGATTCGCTTGGTCTTTTGTTTCATTATTATTGGTTCGTTTCCTTTTCGGATTAGGGGAAGGTCCTTTTTATCCGGCAAGTATGTCAACCATTCGGGATCATTTTCCTTTAAATGAACGTGGACGTGCCAATTCCTTTTTCCTCTCCGCCCAAAATGTGGGTGGGATATTAGGTACTGCACTTGCTGCCTCCTTGGTAGTGGCATTCGGCTGGCGGGGGATGTTCTCCATCGCTGGTATCATGGGCATTTTGGTTTCATTCGCGTTTTGGTTTATCCTAAAACCACAAGAAAGTAGAGGAAATGAAGAAGGAACTCAGAAAAGAAATAAAGTTCCTTTAAAGCAAATACTAAAAATTGATAATATTTGGAAACTCATTTCATTTTAGTTTTTATCCAACATCATTAACTATGGTCTTATCTCATGGATGCCTATCTACTTAGTAAAGGAAAAAGGAGTTGACATTGTTGCTGCCGGAGGTCTTATGGCCCTCCCTTATGTGGTCGGCTTTCTGATGTTTAATGTCAGCGGCTGGGTTTTGGATAAATATATGGCTGGACGTGAGAAGTACTTAGCTGCAGCAGGAGCTTTACTATCGGCGATTTTTCTATTTCTTATGTCAAAAGCAACCTCTGTTGCCATTTTCATTACGTATCTTACTCTCAACTCCGTTGCCCTTGCTTTCTTCGGAACAGTTCTTTATACAATTGTCATAAAATACGCACCAAAGGAACTTACAGGTTCTGCTTCCGGGCTTGTGACTTTTGCTGGTCAGATTGCCGGCGCGGTGTCTCCAGTAGCGATTGGCGTGATTATTAGCCTGTTTAACGGCTCATATAATGCAGCATTCTGGTTTTTAGTAATAGCCGCCTTGGTAGGGTCAATTGTTGCACTATCTATTAAAAATCATTCAGAAAAGTCTTTAAAAGAATTAGAAAATAATAGCGCTGTCATTTAAATGTGTTTTTAATAAACTAGAGGAGCCCTAGGTAGACGGTTAGTAAACAGTAAGCTCAAAAATTCTCTTTCTCTATGATTGAATGGCTGTTCTATTAAAGGTATGATTCTATTAAGAGAAATAAAAGGGGAATCATCCATGAATATTGAACAATTTGAATATATCATTAAGGTTGCTGAGATGCGTTCTATTTCCAATGCTTCTGAAAGTCTCCATATTTCCCAGGCTGGAATCAGCATGGCCATTACGAGCCTCGAGAAAGAATTAGGGATAAAAATCTTTAAACGGTCGCGGTCAGGTACCATTCCGACAGAAGAAGGAATGGAAATCATTCAAAAAGCTTACGAAGTAATGAGCAAGCTGGAAGAAATAAAAGAAAGTGCCCAATTGCAAACGAGCACAATGGAAAAAGAACTGCGACTATCATCCACTCAAGGATTATTTCTTACAGTTTTGCCTAAATCCTTGGCCTTATTTAAGAAAAAGTATCCCAATGTAAAAATATTAATGGATGAAAAAGGAGGGCAGGAGGTCATTCATGACGTCTTAAATAACAAAATTGACATCGGCCTATTAAATATTCCGAAAGAAAAACAAAACGAGGAAGAGTTGCAATATCAATCCTTGATGGAAGCAAATGTAATGGTTTCTGTCAGTAAGAATTCCCCGTTGGCTAACCGAAAAAACATAAGTCCAGAAGAACTGATTAATCAAAGTCTTGTTGTTTATAATGGTCCAAAAATGAAAGCGTTTATCCAGGACTTTTTTAATCAATATGGCGAGATGGATATTTTATTCTATACCAATAATACAGAAATAATAAAAAAAACCGTTGCTGAAGGATTGGCGATTTCGTTTTCTTACGACATAGGCTTAGGCCATGATCCGTATTACACTAGCGGAGAACTTGTTCACATTCCATTTGCTAATCAAAATAATATTTCCCTGGAGTTTGGCTGGGTTCGTTCAAAGAAACAGCATTTTTCAAAGGCTGCTAAAGAGTTTATCAGATGTCTTGAGTTCTACACAGCTACTCTAAAATAATAGTTTCCTATCTTTATGATAGGGGACTTTTTTTATTGATTTTATATCAATAATATTTAAGTTTGTATAATATATCGTTATTTTACTTCAAATAATTTTATATATATAATTTTCTTAAGATTTAAAAAATTAACAAGATGGAAAGAAGGGAAATTGATGTCGACGGTAATAGTAGAGAACTTAAAGTTACTTCATGAAATATTAAGAGATTTCATCCAAAATGAATTGCTTCCATATGAAAAAGAGCACCAGTTGAATGCTGAAGACGATATTCCGATGGAAGCGATTCATTGGGTCAGAAAGCGATCAAGAGAATTTGGGTTTTATGGAATAAACCTTCCAAAAGAATTTGGAGGACAGGACATCAGCTTAAAAGGATTATGTTTGTTTAAGGAAGAGCTGGCACGTTCGGGAGCTGTTCTCTGGGGGCAGGTACTCGGAGAAATTGGCGGGCCGCTTAGAATCGGGCAGATGTTAGAAAGTTTTACTTCAGAGCAAATTGAAAAATATGTTATGCCTGTCGTTACCGGTGAAACTAGCTGCTGTTTTGCACTTACAGAGCCTAATGCTGGGTCCGATGCATTTGCTATCCAAACGACAGCTGTTAGAGACGGGGACGAGTATATATTAACCGGGAAAAAGCATTTTATCAGTGCCGCCCCATACGCAGATTTTGCTATTGTCATAGCTAAAGAAATAGTAGAAGCTGAGAAGCCGAGAATTACTGCATTTATCGTAGATAAAAAAACATCAGAAAATTCCGGTTTTGAACTCGGCAATATTCAAGTACCAATATCAGGTGAACGTATACATGCAGAATTAATCTTTAATCAATGCCGAGTTCCCTCCTCCAACATAATTGGAGCACCAGGAAAAGGCTTGCTGCTTGGATTAAAAAGAATTAATACAAACCGCGCTTCTCATGCAGCCGGCTTTATCGGGATGGCTCAGCACCTTCTTGATCTATCAATAGAGCAGGCTAAAACAAGGGTTCAATTCGGGCGTCCTATTGGTGATTTTCAGGCAATACAGCATATGCTTGCGGAAATGGCAACAGAAATCTACGCAGCTAGATGTATGGTCTATGATGTGGTTGAAAAAATTGACCGAGGAGAGGAAGAACGTGCTGGAGCGTCCATGGCGAAGCTGTTTGCCTCAGAAGTAAACAACCGCGTTGCTGATAAGGCCATCCAAATATTCGGTTCTCAAGGGTTGGTTAAAGGGCACCCTGTAGAAAAAATGTACAGAAGTTCACGTATGTACAGAATTCTTACTGGTACTTCAGAGATTCAGAAAAATACGATTGCTAAAGAATTACTAAAGGGTTAATTTTTCAATTAATAGAGGGAGGGAACAATTGAACATGCAACAGATGACATTTCAGTCACTGATACTCAAAGGATTAAAAAGGTTTGGAGACCTGCCGGCTATCACTTTGTTGCCATCTGAGGAAACCTTGACGTACAAGGAGTTATTAGAAAAGACAGAACGTCTATCCTATTACTTGCTTCGATTAGGTGTAGGAAGAGGCATACATGTTGCCACTATAATCCCAAATAGTTTGGAGGGAGTAATATTTGGGTTAGCTGTTCAACTATGTGGTGCCACTTTAGTCCCGTTAGGTGAAAATCTAGGAACTCGTGAAGTTAATTTTATTTTGAAGGAAGCTAAACCAAAAGTGGTAATAATGGCAACACAACCCCATGTTTCCATTATCCTAGAATATTTGGAGGAATCAAACAATCCTGATGTACATATCATCGGTCTTCCTGGTTTTGGTGTCAGTTATCCGGAGAAGTTTGAGGTTTTCCAATGGCCGGAAGGAAAAATAGTCTTGAATCTGCCGATATCCTCGGGAGAAGATTTTGCTCTTCTATCCTATACAGGCGGAACAACCGGTACACCTAAAGGTGTGATTCATTCTCAAGAAGGATTAGGAGCTTCCATGATCTCTGCTTCCATCGAAGACCCGCTTGATGACAGGGACCGATTATTGTTAAGCACCCCTATCGTGCACTCGGCCGGCTCGCTCCTATGGAGAGCGCTTATTTCAGGGGTACATGTTCATGTGATGCGTTCCTTCAATGCTGAACAATTCATTCAAGCAATTAAAGACTATAGAATTACGACTACCTTCTTGGTTCCAACTATGTTATACAGGCTTATCGATCAGACGAAAAAGATGGATTATGATGTAAGCTCAATGCGGAATATTTACTATGGTGCTTCACCTATTTCTCCGGCACGGCTGAAGGAAGCGTTTGAAGTGTTCGGACCGATCATGCGCCAGCAGTATGGGATGACAGAATGCAATATCGTGATTACCAGATTATCAAAAAGCGCCCATGTTTGGGCCTATCATAATAATCCTGAAGTTTTGAAAAGCTGTGGGAAGCCATGCCTTTTAACGGAGATTCGTCTTATTGATGATAAAGGAAATGATGTAAAGCCATTTGAACTTGGAGAGATTGTTGTAAAATCACCTGCAATGATGAAAGGATATTATCAAAGACCAGAGCTTACCCAGGAAGCAATCCGTAATGGATGGTTCTATACTGGAGATATTGGGATGTGGGATGAAAGTGGATACTTGTATATAAAGGATCGCAAGAAAGATATGATTATCTCCGGCGGCATGAACGTGTATTCCTCAGAAGTAGAACGTGTGGTTAATCAGCATCCAGGTGTTGCCTTTAGCGCCTGTATTGGAGTCCCGCATCAGGATTGGGGTGAAGCCGTCTGTGTGGTGGTATCACTTCGAGAAGGATTCAGCTGTACAGAGGAAGAAATCATCCGTTTTTGCAGAGAGCACACTTCAAAGTATATGGTTCCTAAAGTTGTTTATTTTCAAGACTCGCTCCCACTTACACCGATTGGGAAGGTTGATAAGAAGGAATTAAAAAAGATGTATGCAGAAGGTTTACTGACACTCAAGTAGAATGAAAGCTGGGATGTGATGCATTCCCAGCTTTTTATCATTTAGATAGACCATTTAAAGAGCTATCTGAAATCGCCTATTAAAAAGCCTTGAAAAATCAAGGCTTTTCGCCGTCCCGAAGAGGATTCGAACCTCCGACCTGCAGATTAGGAAAAGTATGAAAATGAATCATGTGATAACATTATTAAGTATCGCTGGTACATTAGGTTACAGTTATAATTATTTATTGAAGTATTTTAATACACTGTTTTTTAAACATTAAAGTCGGTTTTTTGGTAGGAATCATTATCTATTTTTATTACACTATAATTAAGAAGTGAAGAAATGGTTTTTTGTAACCGTTTTATCCGAAAAAGAAATTATCTTACTATTATAATTGTTATTCGAAAAAATATTATTCTAATTTATTTTGCATTGTACTTTTATATATTTTTCAGCTAAGGGAGCTTTTTTAATTTACATGAAACAGTTATGGTTCTACTTCACGAATATCTATAATAATTCCAAGCTGAACGTAAAGCTTTTTTTAACCATTTCATTGATTATGGTGACCACGCTAGTGTTTGTACTGGGAGGGATTCGATATGCTTTTTCCCTTTATGATGAGCAAATTTATGCAAAATCCTCACAAGTGTTGATGATGTCATCGAACAGCATTGAAGAGAAACTTGAACGAGTGGAAGAAGTAAGCTATGAAATTGCAGTTGATCCGTATATTCAAAGAATCTTAATAGAGCTTCAAGGAAATGTAGAGAAATATGATATTTATCGCCTTGAACAGGAAATTGAAGATAAATTAGTAAAATATGTTGGTTCTGAGAAATATATTCAATCCATTTTTCTGTATGATTCTGCAGGAAGAGAATTTTTAGCTGGTTCCAGTAGCAATCCACTAAAAGAGAAAGATAAGGATCTTGCTCTTAACCAGGCAGATAAGTATGAGGGAGAAAACCATTGGTTGGAGATAGATGGGTATAATGGATATTTAACTTCAGTTCGCCTGATCCGTTCCTATGAGAACCTAAACTTTGAAAAAATTGGTAAACTTCTTGTTCGAGTTAATTTAGATACTATTGTCAGCGATTTACCTAAACCGACTGGAGATTTAGCAGGAAATATTGTTATTTCAGATGGGGATCACGTCTTTTATTCTGAAAAAGGAATGGATGAATTAAATAACTATCATTTTGTTGCTAAAAATGAGCAAGGATACGGGATTGAAAAAATCAATGGGGAAAGATCCTTTGTCAACCATTTCACAACTGATTTTGAGGGGTGGACATACTGGAGCATTATTCCATTTAACAAGATGTTCTCAAAGATAACCGTTGTGAAATACTCTTTGGTGTTGGTTTTTATGTTGATGTTCATTATTCTGATTTCACTTGGTTTCAATTTTTTGAGACGTATTACAAATCCAATTCTAGAATTGGCTGGTACCATGCAAAAAGTTCAAAATGGGAACTTTAATATCGTACATTCGTTAAATCCTTCTAAGATTTATGAAGATGAAGTAGGAATTCTTTATAGGAATTTTAAAACCATGATTCAAAGAATTGATGAGTTAATCCAAGAGAATTATTCTAAGCAGCTTTTAATTAAGGAAACTGAATTTAAAGCGTTGCAGTCGCAGATAAATCCCCATTTTTTGTACAATACGCTGGAGTCTATCAATTGGCTGGCAATAATCAACAAACAGAAGCAAATTTCAAGTATGGTTGAAGCCCTCGGAAATTTGATGAGAAATTCGATAAATTTTAAAGAAGATATCATTACGGTCGAGGAAGAACTTGAAATTGTCAATAGCTATTTAACGATTCAAAAATACAGGTTTGACGATCGGCTGGAATTCCAATTGGATGTCCCTTACCATTTCATGAAATGCAGGATCCCAAAATTAATCCTGCAGCCGCTTCTTGAGAATTCATTCAAGCATGCAGTTGAAACTTCTGTCTATACGTCTGTTATTAAATTGGAAGCCTATCAGGAGGAGGACAAGCTTTTTATTCGGGTTGAAGATAATGGACCGGGCATAGACCCCCTTATTCTCGAAAAAGTAAAAGAGGGAAAAGTGAAACCAAAAGGATCCGGTATAGGTCTCAATAATATTGATAATAGGATTAAGCTTTTCACAGGAGAAGAGTATGGTTTAAGAATTGAAAATCTTTTGGGAAAAGGGACCGCGATTACGGTGGTTTTACCTTTTCAATCGAGGTGATTATATGGCATACAAAGTGTTAATAGCAGATGACGAAAAGATTATAGTAGAAGGTATTTCCAGTGTAATTGATTGGGCAGCATTGGACTTAGAGCTTGTGTCGACGGCAAGAAATGGAATTGAGGCCTATGAAAAAATTGTGACACAAAAGCCAGACATTGTTATCAGTGATATTAGAATGCCTGGCATGGATGGTCTTAGTCTTGTTTCAAGGGTTAACGACGAATTTCCTTCTGTGAAATTTATCCTTTTGTCCGGCTTCGGCGAATTTGAATACGCAAGGACCGCCATGCAATTTGGTGTGAAAAATTATTTGTTAAAACCATGTAGTGTGGAGAAAATTACAGCCGCGCTTCATGATGTAATAAATGAATTAAAGGATAAAAAGGACCAGGATACCTTTATCCGTCAACTTCGGGAGAAATATGAAAAAGCTCAGCCCTATATGAAAGCACAGTACTTAACAGAATTCCTGTTAAGTAAAAGCCATTCAAATAAGGATTTATTTTTCTATCGCCAGCTTTTTGATATGGAGATGAATGATAATCAGGTGAGGCTAATCCTTTTCAAGCTAGAAGGTGAATTTTCTTACGAGCATTTGTTTGCCATTAAAAATATCGGGGCAGAAATATTTGAGTCTCCCTTGTTAAATACCACTATTGGGGAATATGAACTATTTTTAATCGAAGATGATTATGACTCAGAAAAACTGTACCATCAAATTGAACAGACAAGAGAACTCCTTCACAAGTACTTCCGAAGGGATACCACAGTAGCCATAAGTCAAGCAGACTATTTCCAAAACGTCAAAAGCCTTTACCGTGAAGCAATTGAGTGTTTGGAGCACCGTTTTTATTTGGGGGAAGGAAGCATTATTAGCAAAAAAGATATATTACCTGCTAATTCAGATTCATCAAATGATTTTAACATTGATGAACAGCAGATTGTATTAAAAATCAAGTCAGGGCATATCAAGGATGTTTGTGACGAAATTACCAGTATATTTGAAAAAATGGCAGATCTGCGGATGGGTATAGATATGACAAAATCTTATTGTATCCAGCTCTACATGAACATTGTCCAGACTGTTGATACAGAGTGTATGCAAACCTACCTTATGGGGACATCAGCATTGCTGGGCATGGAAACGGTTCAGCAAATCCAAGAATATATCGAAACAACCGCTAAAAAAATAACGATTGACTACTATAATAAGTTTAAGTCAAAACAGACTTCGGTAGTTAGTAAAGTAATAGATTTTGTAAAAGAGAATCTGGGTAATCCTAATCTTTCCCTTAAAATGGTGGCGAATAAGATTCTTTATATGAATCCGGATTATCTGGGTAAATTGTTTAGGCAAGAAACGGGGCAAAGATTTTCAGTCTATCTCACTAAACTAAGGATTGAAAAGGCAGTGGACCTTATAGTAGAAATGGACGATGTAAAGGTAGTAACGCTGGCGGAAATGATAGGCTTTGGCGATAATCCGCAATATTTTAGTCAGGTTTTTAAAAAATACACTGGCTACACACCATCTGAATATCGAAGAGTTACCTGAATTAAAGGTCGTTTGGCTGGCAAAGAGCGGAGGTATGAATGAGATAAGCTCTTTCACCAAAGGGGGATACATTATGAGAAAGTTTAGCCTGGCATTATTATGTTTACTATTGCTCCTTTCCATTACCGCATGCAGTTCAAGCAGTGAAGAGGATTCTGGAAGTAACGGTGAAATTGGAAGTAATAAAGTGACCCTGCGTGTAGCTTGGTGGGGAGGACAACCAAGACATGATTCTACGATAAAAGTAATTGAAATGTATGAGAAGAAAAACCCAAATGTGAAAATTGTAGCGGAATACGCCAACTGGGATGATTATTGGAAGAAGCTTGCTCCAATGGCTGCAGCCAGTCAGCTGCCAGACGTCATTCAAATGGATACAGCCTACCTGTTTCAATATGGTATAAAAGACCAGCTGGAGGATTTAACACCATATATAAAAGATGGAACGATTGAAACTAGCTCGATTGATGAAAATGCTATTTCTGGCGGAATGATCGCTGATAAATTATACGGCTTCACTCTTGGTTCCAACGTTCTTACTGTCATAGCAAATGATGATATGTTAGAAGAAACAGGGATTAAAATGGACGATGAGAACTGGACATGGAACGACTTTGAGAAAATAGCACTCGATGTCCAAAATCGTACAGGGAAGTACGGTACAAATGGAATGAATCCTGCACATGTATTTTTTCCTTACTATTTAAGGACAGAAGGTAAGAGGTTTTATAGTGAAGATGGTACTGGTCTCGGCTATTCGGATGATAAATTATTCACTCAATACTTTGAAAGGCAACTTCGATTAGTGGATGCAAATGCTTTCCCAACTCCAGATGTCGAAGCACATATAAAAGGACTTGAAGATGAATTTATTGTAACAGGAGAATCAGCGATGACCTGGAACTGGTCCAATCAATTTTCAGGTTTTGCTCAATCAGCTCAAAGCCCTTTATCACTCAATCTGCCACCAGAGCAGGCTGAAGAGACAGCATTATTCTTAAGACCAAGTATGTTCTTTTCAATTCCTAAAAGTTCAAAGCAAAAAGAAGAAGCTGCCAAGTTCATCGATTTCTTTGTAAACAACGTAGAAGCCAATAAGTTGATCAAAGGTGAGCGTGGTGTACCGGTATCTTCGAAGGTTGTCAAAGGAATCAAGCCGGAATTGGCTGAAGTAGAAACCAAAATCTTTGATTATGTTGAAAAAGCCTCTCAAAATGTAAGCGCATCAGATCCTCCTGGTCCACTAGGAAGTGCAGAAGTGATGAAAGTATTGCAAGATATATCTGAACAGATCTTATTTAAGAAAATGACACCCGAAAATGGAGCAAGGTCTTTTAGAGAACAAGCAGAAAATATTCTAGGAATCAATAAGTAACCAGCCAATGTGCTGGTTTTTTATTTTAGTCTGAAATTAGTTAATGATTTTTCCTTCTTTTAAATAAGTATGTTTTTTAACACTAGACCTCTGTTTTTTTAATTGTTCTGATTAAGCGCTTTCCTTACAATCGTTGTATAACATTAAAAGCGTTTTCAAATTTAAAAACAAAGATCATTCATTTGGAGGGATTACTGTGATACAGACTAATATCATCGAAAAGAAAGAGATTATCCATTACATAAATTTATTAATGAATAATCTAACACAAATCAAAGATCAAACAGGTGAATTTTTACTTAATTTTGACGGCTTAATTGTTGACGATAAAAGCTGGCATGTTTGGAACTGGCCTCAAGGTGTAGGGCTCTATGGAATCTATAAATATTGGAAATTGACCAATGATCAAAAAGCTTTAGATATTATCAATGAATGGTTTAATGCTAGATTCGAAGAAGGTGTTCCCCCGAAAAACGTTAATACAATGGCACCATTTTTGACATTGGCATTTTTATATGAGGATACCAAGAACCAGACTTATCTGCCACATTTAGAGGAATGGGCTGAATGGGTTATGAATGATATGCCTCGTACTTGTGAGGATGGTCTTCAGCATATGAC
This sequence comes from Neobacillus niacini, assembly GCF_019749295.1. Classification (GTDB taxonomy): domain Bacteria; phylum Bacillota; class Bacilli; order Bacillales; family Cytobacillaceae; genus Neobacillus; species Neobacillus niacini_D. The sequence goes on along the minus strand of NZ_JACWFG010000001.1, from coordinate 123,397 downwards.
CTATGGACCAGAAAACAAAAATCAGCTGTGGGATGACACGTTAATGATGACTGTGCTGCCATTAGCCAAAATTGGAAAACTGCTAAACAAACCGGAATACTTGGAAGAGGCGAAAAAGCAGTTTCTAATCCATATCAAATATTTAACAGATAGAAAAACTGGTTTATGGTTCCACGGCTGGACATTCGAAGAAAATCATAATTATGCCGAAGCACTTTGGGCAAGAGGAAATTGCTGGATTACCATTGCGATTCCCGAGATTATTGAAATATTGGAATTGAAAAAAGGAGATTTTCTTTACGATTTCCTATTAGATACATTGAACAGGCAAATCGAAGCACTTGCTAAATACCAAAATGTAAGCGGATTATGGCATACATTAATAGATGACCAAACCTCTTATTTAGAAGCATCTGCTACAGCAGGATTTGCATATGGAATGCTAAAATCTGTCCATAAGGGATATGTTAGCCAAGAATATAAAGAAGTAGCCTACAATGCCATTCACGGACTTATCAAAGAAGTGAATGAAGAAGGAGCACTGCAAAAAGTATCAGTCGGAACAGGGATGGGGGATACACTTGATTTTTACAAAGAAATCAGAATCACCACCATGCCTTATGGTCAATCTCTTGCGATATTAGCATTAGCAGAATTTCTTAATACTTATATTTAGTTGAAAAAATAGGTTACCACACAGAATCATCAGCTAGTTACGATCTTTTCAAATAAAAGGAGAAGAAATTATGAAGAGACAACCGAAGTTTATAAATTATTTGTCTTATGGTCTAGGTGACTTTTTAGGGGCAGGAGCCTTTGCACTAACAGCAGCATGGTTACTATTTTTCTTAACAACCTTTTGTAATCTAACAGCCGTTCAAGCTGGTTCTATATTCGCGATCGCTCGGATTGTAGACGCAATTGCAGCACCAACAATGGGGTATATAACAGATAATTTTCATAAAACAAAACTTGGCCGCCGTTATGGCAGACGTAAATTCTTTATTTTAGCTGCCATTCCACTAGTACTCGTGTATACATTAATTTGGATTGATGGATTTAATTATTGGTATTATTTATTAACCTATATTTTGTTTGAAATTGTTTATTCAATGGTATTAATTCCTTATGATACCCTTGCAGCGGAAATGAGTAATGACTATAAAGTTCGTTCAAAGTTTACGGGTGCAAGAATGTTTGTTGCCCAAGCTTCAGCTGTATTCGCAGCATTTATTCCTGGTAGACTCGTAGAATCATTAGGTAAAGATGATCCTCTTACATTCTTATATTCAGGTATGATTTTCACAGTAATCTTTTTAATTGTCTTAACATTGCTTTACAAAAATACATGGGAACGGCCAATTGATGAAATAAAGGAAGAAAAAGTAATAGATAAAAGAACTTTCCTGCAAAATGTTCATAAGATTTATGCGGACTTGTTCTCGACCTTACGTGTAAAAACATTCCGTCACCATCTAGGTATGTATTTAGGAGGATATTTAAGTCAAGACGTATTCAATGCGGTATTTACATATTTTGTTGTCTTTGCTCTCATGCAAAGTGCCATTGATGCTTCTAACTTATTAACGTTTATGTATGCCATGCAGATATTTGGTGTATGGATTGCACTTACATTAACCATTAAATTGAATCCAGCTCCGGCTTTTAGAGCGGCAATATTATTCTTTATTGCAGGAATAGCTGGATTTATCGTATTGAAATATACTGGAACACTAAATAGCACTGCATTATTGTTTGTTATGATTGGAATTTGTGGTTTAGGCCGTGGTGGGTTGAACTACATTCCTTGGAACAACTACGCCTTTATTCCAGATGTAGATGAAGCGTTAACGGGTCAAAGACGTGAAGGGGTCTTTGCTGGTGTCATGAGTTTAATCAGGAAAGGAACACAAGCTTTGGCTGTCTTTTTAGTAAGTGTGGCCTTACAAGAAGCTGGCTTTGTATCAGGACAAGGATCTCAACCAGAATCAGCTGTAAACATGATCATTTCTATCCTGTTGTTTGGTACACTCATCTTTTTAGTGGGAGGTTTGATTATCTCTTATCGTTACAAATTAACAAAAGAAAATCATGTTATTTTGTTAGATGAGATTGAACGGTTAAAAAATGGGGGCTCTAAAAAAGATGTTTCACCAGAAGCTCGCGAAGTTTTTGAACAATTAACAGGCTGGGAATATGAAAAATCATGGGGAAATAACAAAATTGGGTATGAGAATCTAATAAAATATAAAGAGAATCATAATAAAACAGAACATAAAACAGCAGTTTAACAAAAAACAAGGAAACGATAGATGTCATTGCCGTATCACATCAAATTAATGTGTGCGGCTTTTTTTAACAAATTCATCAATACGTTAAATATAGAATGTAATCTTCTATTAAGATTGGTTGACAGGAGAATTCTAAATAGTAAAATAACTATTATTTGATCTGATAATATAAATAATTAATCTCAATCTATTAGATAGAAAATAAATGGTGAATTTTGAAAGGGGACACATGTTTTGAATTCAAAATATCTAGATTTACTTGTTCAAAAGTATGATTGTGAAGAAAAAGTGGTAACTGAAATTATTAAACTGGAAGCCATTCTTAATTTACCAAAGGGGACAGAACACTTTGTCAGTGATTTACATGGGGAGTATCAAGCTTTTCAACATGTGTTACGAAATGGTTCAGGGAATGTAAAAAAGAGAATCAGAGACTTGTTTCAAGATGTTTTATTTGAAAAAGAAATAAATGATTTTGCTACATTGGTTTATTACCCTGAAGAAAAATTAAAATTAATGAAAAGTCATTTTGGCAATGAACAAGAATTACACCAATGGTATATCGTAATCATCGAGCGGATGATAAGACTTATTGCTCATGCTTCCTCAAAATATACACGTTCGAAATTACGAAAAGCATTACCGAGTCAGTTTGTGTTTGTTATTGAAGAGCTGTTATACAAAACCAATCAATCTGAAAATAAGGAGCAGTATTATAAAGAAATTGTCGAGCAGATTATCTCCCTAGGTCAGGCTGATAAACTCATAACAGGGCTAGCGTATACCACCCAAAGATTGGTTGTCGACCATCTACATGTAGTGGGGGATATTTATGACCGTGGACCCGAACCTGATAAAATCATGGATACTCTCATTAATTACCATTCCGTTGATATTCAGTGGGGAAACCATGATGTACTATGGATAGGTGCTTTTGCTGGTTCAATGGTTTGTCTCGCTAATATCATTCGTATCTGCGCAAGATATGACAACCTGGATATTATTGAAGATGTATATGGAATCAATCTAAGACCTCTCTTAAATCTTGCCGAGAAATACTATGAGGACAATTCTGCTTTCAGGCCTAAGGTACATTCAGATAAGAACCAATCTGATCAAGAAAAATTACAGATAACAAAAATTCATCAAGCTATTGCGATGATTCAGTTCAAACTCGAAATGCCTATTATTAAGAGACGCCCATATTTTAATATGTCAGACAGGCTTTTGCTTGAGAAAATTGATTATGACAAGAACGAAATAACGATTCATGGGAAAACCTACCCTCTAGAAAATACTTGCTTTGCAACAGTAAATCCTGAGCAGCCTGATCAATTATTAGAAGAAGAAAAGCAGGTTATGGAAAAATTATTATTTTCTGTCCAGCATTCAGAAAAGCTGGCCAGACATATGAATTTTCTTGTGAAGAAAGGGAGTCTTTATTTAAAATATAACGGGAATTTATTAATACATGGTTGTATTCCTTTAGATGAAAAAGGGAATATGGAAAAAATGGTTATCGAAAATAAAACCTATTCGGGTCGTGAATTATTTGATGTTTTTGAACGGTATTTACGGCATGCATTTGCACACCCTGATGTGACAGATGATCTTGCGATGGATATGGTTTGGTATTTATGGACAGGAGAATATTCATCACTGTTCGGAAAAAGAGAAATGACCACTTTTGAGAGGTACTTTATTAAAGACAAGACAACTCACAAAGAAAGAAAGAACCCATACTACTATTTACGTGAAAATGAAGAAATCTGCCGCAAAATCCTAACAGAATTTGATCTAAATCCTGACCAGGGTCATATTATCAATGGGCATACACCAGTGAAAGAAATAGAGGGAGAAGATCCAATTAAAGCGAATGGTAAGATGATTGTGATCGATGGAGGTTTCTCTAAAGCTTATCAATCAACAACTGGAATCGCTGGATATACGTTATTATATAATTCCTTCGGTATGCAACTGGTCGCCCATAAGCATTTTAATTCAAAAGAAGATGTTTTACTTAACGGGACAGACGTTTTATCCATTAAAAGAGTGGTAGATGAAGAGTTAAAGAGAAAAAAGGTTAGAGAAACGAATGTTGGAGAGCAATTATTACAGGAAATCTCTATTTTGAATAGTCTAAGAGAATATCGCTATATGAATTGAAATTACCATTTTTGAATTTTTTCGAGCCAATAGGCGGAATTTCTCCGCCTATTTATCAGTTCAGGCCCTAACCTGATTCCTCAACCGATAAGTGGGGACCCTCTGAATCCTAGAGGCGGGAATCAGCAGCTTTATATCGACCAGGTCATAAAGATAAATAAAAGTGGTATTCTTACAATTACTTCCTATAATACTGTTTTGGAGATAACCCAGTAATATTTTTAAATGCCTTAAAGAAGTTGGAATAATCTCCAAAACCCACTGCATGTGCTATATCTAGTGCTGTATCTCCGGACATGAGGAGTTCTATGGCTCTCATAATTCTTTTATAGGTGATGTACTCAAAAACAGTAAAGCCTGTATTTCTCTTGAAAATATGACATAAGTAATATTTGTTCACGTAAAATTCAGTTTGCAGCAAATCTAATGTAATTCTTTTATATAAGTTTTTATTTATGAAATCTAAAATGGAGACTATCTTTTAATCATATTTAGGGCTGTTTATAACAGGATTATTATATTTTGAAAGTACTTTATTTATGGTAATAAGCATTTGTATAAAGTAGGTTTTAATCAAAATTGGGCTTTCCAGGGAGTATTCCAGGGAAGTCTTTTCAATTTTATCCCAAAGTTCATTAATCCCATCTTTGAGGACATTATCTGCTGGTATTCTATTAAAATACCCAACTTTCTATTTTCAATAAAAGAAAGCATGCTATATTCATCACTTTGATAAGAGGAGATATACTCAGGTTTAAAGTGTATATACTTCCTTTCATAGCGCGCTTTAGAGTTAAACACAATTCTATGTAGTTCTCTGGAATTAGTTAGTATCAAATCGTTTGGACAAAGTTTGTATGCCTGAACTTCAATATAGTAGGTGAGATCTCCAGAAATTAAGTAAAACAATTCATAGCAGTCATGTATGTGAGTTGCAACATCATCTGGGGATTCAGTTACTACATGATTCATAAAAAAATTATTACTACTGTATTGTAGAATCGGTTTGTCCATGACATCCATCTCTTAAACCATTTGAATGGAGTGTATTTGTAATTCTACCTATTCTAATAAAACTAGAAAATAGCAATATTTGCTATATAATAAGCAATAAATTCAAAGATTATCAATCAAGCTTATTATAAAATACTAGATACTTAGAGGGAAAAAGGCAAAAAAAAAGAGGGTGGTATTTGTGAGTATATTTTTGTTATCTGCCTTTGCAGATGAAATCGATTCAGATTTAAAAACACAGATGGATGTTTTAGATCAGCATGGTATTAAGTTTATTGAGATGAGAGGAGTTAATGGTAAACTACTTGTTGATTATTCTTTAGATGAAGTGAAAGAGATTAAGAGTCAGCTTGACGCTAGAGGCTTTAAATTATCAGCAATTGGTTCGCCGCTTGGAAAGATTAAAATCACTGATGATTTTGAGCCGCATTTAGAGCTATTTAAGCATACGTTAGAGATTGCTAAAATTATGGAATGTAAGTATATACGGATGTTTAGCTTTTTTATGCCCAAAGGAGAGGATCCATCGAACTATAGGGGCGAAGTAATCAATCGCTGGAGGAATTTTATTAACGAAGCTAAAGGAAGTGGAGTGGTTCTCCTGCATGAAAACGAATCAGGAATATATGGAGATACTCCAGAAAGATGTCTAGATTTACTGGAGACATTGAATTGTGACTATTTTAAAGGGATTTTCGATTTTGCAAATTTTGTCCAATGTAATGCAAGAAATTATCCAGATGGCTTTGAATTGCTTAAAGACCATATTGTGTATATTCATGTTAAAGACGCGGTATACAGTGATCACCATGTAGTACCTGCAGGATTAGGTGATGGAAATGTGGTGGAAATTCTAAAAGAATTACATAGCCAGGGATATGAAGGTTTTTTATCTCTTGAACCACACTTATGGGGATATTCAGACTTTTCCTTACTTGAGCCAGGTTCTCCTAGTTATGATTTACCAGAGGGTGGCGCTAAAAGCTTCGCCGTTGCTGTTCAGGCATTGAAAAATATATTAAAAGATATCAATTAATCATTAGGGGGGAGTAGCTATGGACAAAGTCCGTGTTGGTATTATAGGGATCGGAAATATGGGGTCAGGTCATGCACAAAGTTTGATAGCAGGGAAGGTTCCGAATGCTGAACTCACTGCAGTATGTGATAGTAAAATGGAAAGATTAGAATGGGCTAAACAAAGCTTTGGTGAAAAAGTAAAGCGCTTTAATGATACGGAAAGCTTTTTCCAATCAAAAGCTTTCGATGCCGTTTTTATCGTAACACCGCATTATGATCATCCTACTTTAGCCATACAATCATTGAACGCTGGCTACCATACGCTAATTGAAAAACCTGCTGGAGTGTATACAAAAGCTGTAAGAGAAATGAATGAAGTGGCCATAAAAAGTAATAAGGTCTTTGCCATAATGTATAACCAGAGAACAAATCCTTTATATAAAAAACTGAAAGATATTATGGAGTCAGGAGAACTAGGTGACCTAAAAAGATCTGTTTGGATCATAACGGATTGGTACAGGCCACAAAGCTATTATGATTCAGGAGGATGGAGAGCTACATGGTCTGGAGAAGGCGGCGGTGTACTGTTGAATCAAGATCCACATCAACTAGATTTATGGCAGTGGATGTGTGGAATGCCAAAGCGAGTTAGATCATTTATGTCTTTTGGGAAATATCATGACATTGAAGTAGAAGATGATGTTACCACTTATGTTGAGTATGAAAACGGTGCAACGGGTGTGTTAATAACTTCCACTGGGGAGGCACCAGGAACCAATAGATTAGAAGTAACAGGGGATAGAGGAAAGATTGTCATTGAACATGGTAAACTAACCTTTTATAGATTACGTGTTTCTGAAAGGGAATTTAATAGAGATTTTAAAGGTGGATTTGGCAGCCCTGAGTGCTGGAAATGTGAAATTCCAACCGAAGGTGAAAATCCTCAACACATAGGAATTTTGAGGAACTGGACTAGTGCTATCCTAAATGGAACGGAGTTAATTGCTCCAGGGATTGAAGGTATCCATGGGTTAACCCTTTCCAATGCGATGCATCTATCAGCTTGGACAGATAGCTGGGTAGATATTCCACTTGATGTAGATTTATTCTATGAGAAACTGCAGGAGAGAATAGCTAATTCTACAATTAAAAAGAATGCCAGGGATTTAGCTCTAGATGTTACAGGAACTTATTAAAGAAATAAATTACAATTACCAGAAATCTATTTTAAATAATTAAAGGAGTCTAAAATTATGACGTTTCAAAATCCAATTCTTCCAGGTTTTTATCCTGATCCGTCCATATGCAGAGTGAACGAGGATTTTTATCTAGTTACTTCTTCCTTTGCCTATTATCCAGGAGTACCCATTTTCCATAGCAAAGATCTTGTTAATTGGGAACAGATAGGACATGTTTTAGATAGACCTTCACAGCTTCCATTAGATGGTCAAGGGCAATCCAGAGGAATTTTTGCACCTACCATTCGATATAACAATGGTGTTTTTTATATGATAACGACGAATGTAGGTGAAGGCGGAAACTTTTTGGTTACTGCAACAGACCCTGCTGGGCCTTGGTCTGATCCATATTATTTGGATGCTCCAGGTATTGACCCTTCTTTATTTTTTGATGATGACGGAAAAGTCTATTATCACGGTACACGTCCCGCACCAGAAGGGGAAAAATACAGTGGCAACTGGGAAGTATGGCTGCAAGAGTTAGACTTGGAATCCATGACATTGGTGGGAGACTCTATCGGATTATGGAGAGGTGCCTTAAGGGATGTAATTTGGCCAGAAGGTCCACATATTTACAAGGTTGATGACTATTATTACCTCATGATATCGGAGGCAGGAACAGGTCATCACCATGCTGTTTCTATAGCTCGTAGCGAAGCTATTACAGGACCATACGTAGGCAATCCGGGCAACCCGATTTTGACTCACCGACATTTAGGAAGAGATTATCCAGTAGTTAACGTTGGACACTGCGATTTAGTAGAAACCCAAAATGGTGAATGGTGGGCTGTAGGGCTTGCCTCACGTATTTATGGTGGTTATTTCAGGAACCTAGGGAGAGAAACCTTCTTGCTTCCAGTAAAATGGGAAGACGGTTGGCCAATCATGAGTCCTGGGACAGGAAAACTAGAAATGACCTATCCAATGCCTAATCTACCAGAAAGTAAGATTCTTAAACCTTCATCCTGTGATAATTTTGATGAAGAAAGACTTGATTTTAAATGGAACTTTTTACGTACACCAAGAGAAGAATTCTTTAGCTTAGCTGAGCGACCAGGTTATTTAAGTTTAAAACTTAGACCTGAAAGGATTACCGATCTAGCTAATCCAAGCTTTGTTGGTAGAAGACAACAGCATATAAATTTTTCAGCTTCTACAGCAATGGAATTCACCCCAAAGAATGATAACGAAGCAGCAGGTATCGTGTTATTACAAAGTAATGAATTTAACTTTAACTTTGTTTATACAAAAAATGGTGAAGAATCAGTAATTAGAGTAATCAAATGTGCTGGAGGAGAGGAAGAGATTCTGAAGGAACTGCCAATTCGTGCGTCTACACTATTTTTAAAGATTGAAGCACAGGGTCAGGATTATAGCTTTTGGTATGGTGAAAGTCAGTCAGATTATAAATCTCTCCTAGAAAATGTAGATGGAAGAATCTTAAGCACTGATGTTGCCGGTGGTTTTGTTGGGACTGAATTAGGATTATATGCAAGCTCAAATGGAGCCAGCAGCAATAATACAGCTTATTTTGACTGGTTTGAGTATGTAGGGATCTTAAAGGAATAATCTCGATATGTATCTCCAAGGTGCATACGATTATCTAAAATCAAAGATATAAACATAGCTATTAATAGTAGGCAGCTATCCCGCCCTTTGGGCTCTTAGGGGCTGCCTTTTTCGTGCAATCTTCAAGGAGGAATTAGCGACAGCTTAGGAGGGTTAGGATTGAGCAATATCAGCATTACGATTCCGGTTATCTGGGCAGATGTATTTCAAGGTTCAGCAAAGAAGAAAGCTGAAGGGGAATTTTCAAATTAAGGGATAATAGAAACGTCTGACTAATCATCGTCAGGCGTTTTCTTTATTGAATTTTTTTAATAAAAATAAAAAGCCTTGAAAAATCAAGGCTTTTGTACGTCCCGAAGAGGATTCGAACCTCCGACCTACAGTTTAGGAAACTGTTGCTTTTTGCTATTTATGTATAACCATTGATTTACAAAGGTTTGTATGACTGAAAGTGTGAATTAGTTCCTACAGCCTAGTATGTAGTAAGTCCTACAATCACTATTATTAGTAATTAAGTATTAAATGTCAATAACTCTATGAGATAATTTTTCTTGTAGATCTTTTTTCATTTTCTGGGTACTAAAGAAGGAATTATGCCGTCAGAGGAGAATTAATAACTCGGGGTGGGGTGTTGGGTAATTTGTGCGAAATATATCAAGGAGTTGAAGGCACATGAATTATTCAAAGAATGAAGGAAAAGAATTGGATCCTATTGAACAGTTAAAAGAGCAACAAAGAGTGATGGTTAGATGTTCAGCAGTTGGAGAACAAAAGGAAACATCAGTAAATGAGAGATTATTCGCACAAGCAATTAAAGCCTCAGAGGAACGTCATAAATCGTCTAATACTGCTATTGACAAGTTGTTACAACAACAAAGAGAAATTATGCAGCGAGCAGCGACTGAGGTAGAAAAAAATCCATTAGAAAATGATCAAGTTGAACGGTTAGAAGAGTATCAAAGTGAAATAATAAGAGATTTAGAAACTGTTCAAGGGTTCCTAGAACAACAACAAGAAATGATTAAGCGTTTAATTTCCAAGGTTCAAAAGTAATTATCAAAAGGTCGATTCTCCTAATAGGGGAACGGCTTTTTTTCTTAACTTAATTTTACGAATAGAACATGTGTTTGTGTATAATGTTAATGAGGTGATTTTATGTCCTATCATATAATGCTAACTAGAAAAATTTCTGATATAAAAGGTAAATCACAAATACAAGTCCAGGTGATTGATACAGCCGCTCCACAAATAATTTATTTCACACTGGATGAGCTAGAGAAGGATGAACTGCCAGAAGAACTAAAGGAATACATAAGGGGTATTCTCCCCCAGATTGAGGAAGGCAGATGGAGGTATGGTGGATAATATAAAAATAAGTAAAAAATTTCACTTTTTGTACTTAAATGGTGTAGCATTTTAACAAATAACAATCTATTTGTCATTAAAAACAGTAGTTTTGCTACACCTTGGGCTATTAAAAATTCACATTTTGTCTTTTGATTTTAAAAGTATGCAAGTCTATATTTAGAGGCAAGAGGGAGAGTGAAAATAATGGAAAAACGCCAAATTACCGAAAATTTTTACATTGTTAAAACTAGGGACAGAATTGGGGGAACCATCAGTACTAATGTGTATGAAAAGGAAGGTCACTTTGAGGCATACTCATGTTACGCACAAGATGAAGATGAGGCAATAGTGGGATTCGCTGAGAGTATTTATGACGAAGAGGCAGTTAAGCGTTCTAGAAAAGAATTGAGGAAAGAATGGAAAGCAGAACATTTGAAAGTTTAAGTAATATTTATTATATGTAGAAAAGCCCTTTCACCAGAAAGGGCTTTTTTCGGTGAATAATGGGCTCTACTGGCTTTTCCTATGTTGTAATTAAATTAAGGCTTATTGCATTACCAGCAATAAACATATCTAGAATTTAAATTAGCTGCTAAAAAAACTATTTCTATTCTAGTAACAAAGTATTAATATTTATTTAAGGAGCTGGTTATATGAGGAAGATATTCCTATTATTACTAATAATTATTATGGGATTTAATATAAAGGTTTACGCACACCCAGGTAATACAGACGCCAATGGTGGACATTATTGTTGGACTAATTGTGAACAGTGGGGATTTAAATATGGAGAATATCACCTTCATAATCCCAAAACCAACATTACACCTGTTGAAAAGATAGACCAAAATAACCCCCATACATATAAAGAAGGATATGACGAGGCATATAGCTTTTGGTATGAGACGGCGTTATCTGACCTGAAAAACAACCAAGCAAAGGAGTGGAATGCAACTTGGACCGACTATAATAGTAACTATTCAGATGGATATAGAGAGGGTTTTAATAAAGCTATTGAAGACGCAAGCAAGGATTTTAAAGATTATCAGTATGATAGAGGGGTAGAAGACGGTATAAGGCATGCGAGACTAGGCATAACTATGGGGTATTTAACTTCTAATGATCCTATTGCAGATTCTGAAGATTATATGAATGGGTATGATAAAGGTAACCTTGAGGAGAGGAAAATATTGAAGGAAAAACAAAAGGAAAATATAGAGAATGAATTAGCAAGTATTGAAATCCCAGAAATGTTCCAAGATAATTATGAAAGTTTTATATTAGGTTATCAAACTGGCTTTTACGATTCAAAGACTGGCTATAATTATGATGATGAACCAGAATCTGAATATACAAAAGCTGCCGATGAAAACCAATACATACTAGGATATAAAAATGGTTGGAATGATGAAGGTGGTTCACTACCTATTCGAACTGAATTAGATCTATTTTATTTTAACTATATTAAAGGTAATGAAATTTTTGCTTTAATCCCTGGTGTAGGAATAGTTGGTTACCTATTTGGAAGAAGAAAAAAGAAAATAAAATGATAATTTTATTAAATTGCATAGGATTAAAACCATTTTTTAATCTGCTGTAACCGTATTTTACCAATAGACTAGTAAAAAGAGGTGTATGAATGGATTTGTGGTTCGAGAAGTTGGCAGATAAGTATCAATTGGATTTTCAACCAGGAGTATATTCTAATATTCTTGGAGCGGCAGTATTCAATACAAATGGCACTCGCCGTTACTTCTTAGAAAAACGCTGGGCACAAGGAGGAAAGGTCCTTACTGCTATTATGATGAATCCTAGCAATGCAGCACATAATAAAACAGATGATACGGTTGACCAATTAATTGATGTTGCAAAAAATGAAGGTTGTCATGCATTATATGTTGTAAACATTTCTAGTATTATAGATGGTACGAGCAACAATGTAAAAAATACACAATTCACTTTTGAGGAGATTAATTGGACTTTTGTCTCAAAAGCGATGACAGAGGCGGATGTTGTTTTTCTCGGCTGGGGAATGAAGGGTCAACTAGGCATGCTTGAACAGCAAAAAAGTAATTCTACCTTAGTAAAGACTTTTGAAAATGTGTCAAATAAACTATATTGTTATGAAGTGCTGAAATCAGATAATCAAAGATTTGTTAAGAAACCTGTTTATTATGCACCTCATCCAAGAAAACGGTTTGAAGAGGAAAAGTATGTAGATGTGCCAATACGACAATTAACAGACCTTGAGTTTGTACAATTATTTATTAGATAACTCCAAGAATTTTATCATAGTAATCTAATAAGCTATATTTATAATTTATTAGGGTTATATTGAAATCAGCGACAATTTTGTCCAAAATCTACTATGTATGTTGTTTTACGTACTCATCCCTGTTTAAAATTTTATGAGATATTGCATATAACTAATTGGGACTAAATCAGACCACCATAGCGATGGTCTTTTTATTTCTAACTAGTACATAGCTAGAAATTCCATAAATGACAACTAATTACCAATGAACCATTAGTGATTTGTATCGTACAATAACTATGAGGTGGTATATGTGTTTGTTTCACCAATGCTGTTACAAAGGTCAGAACAGCCTTTTGATAACGATTCATATATAACAGAACTAAAGCTAGATGGCATTAGACTAATACTTTCGAAATTTGATAATAAGATAAAGCTTTATACACGCCATAACAATGAGGTAACTGGTAAGTTTCCGGAACTATTAACACTAGACATTCCAGACGGTACTCTGCTAGATGGAGAGATTATTGTTACTGATCCAACCGGAATACCGGACTTTGAGGCTATGATGAGCAGGTTCATGTCAAAACGGAACATTCTAGAAGATGGCACTTTAAGTTACGTTGTATTTGACATTATTAAATATAAAGGTAAATCTGTTACTAGGCTGCCATTAATAGAAAGAAAGCAGCTGCTCGATGAAATAATACCCACGGATACAGGCTTATTTGCAAAAGTAAAATATCTAGAGGGTCATGGTGCTGCATACTTTGATTTGGTTCAGCAGCAAGGTTTGGAAGGAATAGTATTAAAGCGTAAAGACTCACGCTATGAGGTAGGAAAACGCAGTCAGTCGTGGCTCAAGGTGATTAATTATCAATATGATGATGTGATGATTACAGGGCTTAGAAAAGGCGAATTTGGGCTGCTACTGAGCTTTCTAGATGGCAAACCGGCTGGGATAATAGAGTTTATGTCACCAGCTGAACTGAAGGCACTCTACAGACAGAAAAAAATAATTTCTGAAGATGAAAATTTTATTTTTATCGAGCCAAAGAAATGTAAGGTAAAGTATAGGAACTTAACTAAAGCCGGGTTTCTTAGGATTCCGTCTTTCGTAAAATGGAATTAAAATAAGGAGAAATTTAAAGGATGGAATCGTAATTGTTCATCCTTTTATTTTTTTGTAAGTTCTTGTAGAATCAATATTTTGTAAAAAGGGAGGAAATACATATGAATGAAAAATTAAGCGAATTTGAAAAGAAAATTGAGATATTAGAACAATCCATAAATATGACAGATGAATATGCAAGACACTTTATGGGGCAAACATTATCACAATTAAGTATAGTTCTAGCTATAGTTGCAGCAGTACTAATTGGAGCATTGTACTTTATGATTAAAGTAATGATGAATGAAAAGATAGATAAAGAAGTAGAGAAGAAAATTGTAAAAATATTAAGTGAAAATCCTCCTGTTTATTATTCAAGAGGAACCGGAATACCAAGTGATAATAAAATCCTATTAAGTACGGACATAGAAGGGATAAAGGATTTGGCACCAGACACTTTAATGATTTTGGAAGTAAAACCACAAAACGTACTAATTGGCAACCTTAATGGAGGGCAGTATCTTAAGCCGAAGTTGAAAATAAATGAAGAAAATATTAGAGAAATAGAAATTGAAAATTATCATGAGAACAACGGATTAATAACATGGTCCTTAGCATGGATCCGTAAAAAGTATTAGTAAGTTTAGATTAATCTTAAAGAGCTTGGTAAGGTATCCAAGCTCTTCAGAAATGATATTAATACTTATTTTTCCTACTAGATTATAACCCTTGCTCTTTAGCTTTTACGTAAATTGTAGAACGGGGAACGCCTACATTTTAACAATATCACTTACGCTCAATCCGTTTGATTCCCTTTTAGCATAGAGTTTTAAAGTCTTTTTAACTCCCTTTTCAGCCTTTCACCATGGGGTTTCTCTTAGCTTTCCTTGACCATAACAGTGAAATAGGTGGTCATCATACGAAACCTATTTTCGAAAATGGTTGAAAATGACGCTACTAAGGTTGAGGATATGATCCTTGTATGTACTAATTGTCGTATGCTACACCGAAACAGAACGTGGCTAGTGAACGAAAACTAATAAATATTTGTAAAAATGAGGTGATATTGTGGTTGTAAAGTTTGAAAATAAAGAACGTGAATATGAGGAATGGTGCAGTAACTATAAAAACGGCTATGTATTTAATAGGGCGGGCGGTAAAACGGGTAATGTACTACATACGGTTGATTGTTGGCATTTAAACGTACCAACACGTAAAGGTACTTACACCACACGGTATCCTAAATATTGTTCCGAAAATCTAACCGATTTATTGGCGGTAGCTGATGAATTAAGTAAGCCTAACAGTTGGCGTGAGTGTACCGCTTGCAGAAATAAATAAAAGTAATAGGGGATGTTTTAATGGCTAAATTAGACCAGCGAAGAATTAACTTTGTAAAAGGTTTACCTATTGACGTACGAGCACGAGTTTTATTCTACTTCTTAAAAGAAGGTATTAGTAATCGTAAGATTGAGGGTTTAATTGACGAACTTAATGAAGAAGATGGATGGCAAGCGTGGTCAGTTATTCATTTTTATGGGTTTGACGGCAATAGTAAAGCGAAATATCCTACGTTAACTTTGAAAAAGATTAAAGATAGTTTATTAAATGTAAACGTTGAAGAATTAGAAGAATTTCACTTAGCAAATAGTGTTGAAAGGGAGATCACCGCTAATATTAAGTTTACTGAGAATGATGGTAAAGATGTATTACGCACAATAAAAGCACGGCAAGGGCAGTATAAATTGCGTAAAACCTTACTACAAAACTATAATTGCAAATGTGCAATGTGTGATATTAACAACCCTAAGTTACTAATTACAAGTCATATTAAAACGTGGTCAGCGTCATCTGCAGATGAAAGGATAAATCCGTCAAACAGCATACTACTTTGTAAATTGCACGATGGTCTTTTTGAATACGGTTATATTAGTTTAAATGATGACTATGAGGTGCTGTATTCACCTACCTTTGATTTTGGAAGTCAAGGTATTTCAACAAACATTACTTTTACAAAGCCTATATGCGACAAACCGTCTTCTGTATTTTTAAAAGAGCATAGATTAAAACATGGATATGAACTATAACTAAATAATGTAACCCTTACCGTTAACTATGGATAAAATATAGCTTTAGTAAAACCCAATGAAAAATTCCAGGACTTGTGGCAGACCAGCTGGGATCATAGGGTTTATGCCACTCGAAGAAAAAAAGAACCTATACCTGCAGCAGAAAGTTGTTTCAGAGGATGATAAATTCATCTATATTGAGCCGATTAAATGCCGGGTTAAGTATAGGAACACAACTAAAGCCGGGTTCCTCCGGGTACCGTTAATTGTCGAATGGAAGTAAAAATGTAAATGTATTGTTAAGGATAGAATCGCAATGATACCGTCCTTTTATTAGATATACATATATGATTGTGAAGGAATCTACTTAAACTATAGGTGCAGGTTAGCTCAAGAAAGAATTACGGAAGAATTGTAGAAGAATGTTTGAATACTATTTTTGTTTGAAAAGGGAGAATAAAAAATGCTGTATCCATTCGATTGTATTACTGAGTTTATTTTTGTTGAAACTGCAATGGCTCAATCAGATGTCATTTTAATTCCTGGTGCGAGTCAGCCTCAACTAATGGAAAAAGCTGCTTTATTATATCAACAGGGACTAGCACCATACATACTACCATCTGGGGGAGTTAACCCAAGTTTAGAATCCACAGAATGGGAATTCTTAAGAAATGTTGGCATTACTAACGGAGTTCCTGAAGGAGCCATTTTAAAGGAAGATACGGCACAGAATACTTTTGAAAACGCTAGTTTCTCGTTGGAAGTTCTTCTCAGAAACGGGATATACCCTAAAAAAGTCATAATGGTCTGTAAAGCATATCACTCTCGAAGAGCATTATTGACTTATCAAACGGTGTTTCCAAAAGAAACTGAATTCTTTGTTTCGCCTATAATTGACAGGACTGAAATAACTAAGGAGAACTGGTTTTTAACTGAAGACAGGATAAAACGCATAATGACAGAAGTTGAGAAAATCGGTAAATACTTTGGTCCCCATATCCCTAACTGGGTGAAATAATCATTACCCGAATCTTTTCCGTTAAGCTGTTAAAAAATAATGGATTTAAATTACAAAGGAGGGTTTGTTAAATATCTCACTTAAACAAACGGGTAGCTTTTGTCGAATAAGAGTTACAGGACCTAATGGGTCCTTTATTATTTTGTATAATAAAAAGATAAGTTTATTTTATTGAGTACAGATAGAGAATTATGTTTACTGTATTATTATAATAAAACGCAGTATGAAGAAATTTCTTGTTTATAAGGATGAGTCTAATGGTAATTACAAATGATTTTCAATGTAATGTTTGCGATAGCATTACTCGTATAAAGGTTCAACTTGGTTGGTTAGAAAATTATCCTGTTAGAATTAAATGTGGTAAATGTAATATTTCAATATTCGGCAACGTCTATTTAGACCAACCAAATGTAGGATATTCAATTAAATTAAAAAATGTAACTCCTTTAGAAGAAATTGGAAAACCTGATTATTTAATTGAAGTATCTGGAGAGCTTTTAACTGAAAAAATGCGTCCATATACCGGAGATATAGATACTTTGTTCTCTCCCTTTTTCAAAAATGGTGTCTTCTCTATGGGAGAAAATATTGAAAAATTTAAAGAAAGAACCATTCGCTTTTTACATAAAATTGAATATGAATGGCCTACTGTAAAGCGAATAAATGAATTATGGTTTAATGGTAATCATACATACTTACCTAAAGAAATTCATAAATTAATAGATAAAACACAATTCCCTGCAGATAACGAGCTAGAATTATTAAGAGCAGTCCATTTCTTAAATTCAATGTTCACTAATACTTTTGCTAGTAATTACTTTAAAGGAATTACTTCCCATATTTTTAAAGAGTTAGGAAATATAAATGAAAAAAATCAATTATTTTTATTGGCTCAACACTTTGAAAATCAATTAGATTATTATGAACATAAACTATTCGCTATAATTAATAAGTTTATAGATAAATTCCACATGTTTATTCCTGTTTATGGATTAGATTTTTATGAAGAAAAAAATGACAAAGAAAAATCAATCAAGAATTTAGGATTAACAACCGTTGATTTTGAAGATATTAAGGATTTTTACATAGATACCTTTGAAGACATAGGCGATATATTAAATTTAATGGTTGCATACAATAATTTAAGTCACCGTGCGGATTACAAAAAAATGAAAGAGAATGTTATAAAAGATATTCTAAATATTGAAGATTTTATTAAAATGCGTAACAAAGGGAGAAAGTTAGAATTTATTACTGGTGAAGAAAACTTTGATAAAATTTTTGTCTCCAAAGTCGATAATAGACTGCGAAATGCGATAGGGCATAGAAGTTATACTTATGATGTTATTTCTCAAGAGTTAACTTATTATCCTTCTGGTGATCAAACAAAGGGTACATCAGAAAGTTTAAATTTAACAGAGTTTGTGCTTGAATGTTTTCAGTTAATGAGGTCGTGTATTGGACTTGCAGAGATTGTTTATCAAACCCGTAAGTTTATGTATGTCAAACAAGGTATTATACCAAGAACTTTAGAAGATTATTTTCCTTCGTCTATAGAAAAAAATCTTTACAATAATACACCTAAAAACAAAAAACGTTCTTTAAAGAAAAATAAAAAGAAAATATCAAAAAAGGCTCGTCAAAATAATAGAAAAAAATAAGCAAAAGGACCTTTATGGTCCTTTTGTATTGGTTAATAAAATTAATTATTCTCCCTTTGTTTCTTATCGACTAAATCCTTGCTCTTTAGCTTTTGCATAAATTGTAGGCTGGGGAGCTCCCGTCATTTTATCAATATCATTAACACTCAAACCGTTTCGGTATATAGCTTTATACTTTCCTAACTTCCTTTTCAGCCTTCTCAATACGTCCCACATGTTTCCTCTGTGCTTTGGCTCTCTCATGCCCTTCTGCCGTTCTATTTGCAATTAAGTCACGTCCAAATTATAAAATACACCTAATAGTGTTACAAAGGTAGGGGGGGGAACTAGTCTGTGCCAGGATAATTACACTAATGCAATTCCTAGTTAGACAGCATTCATTCCTTTTCTTTAATGCGTTTCTTCGCTCTAATGAGAGTACTTTTACTTATTCCGGTTATTTCCTCTACTTGTTTATATGATTTTGTTTCAAGGAGTTGTAGTCCATGTTCAATCTGTTTCTTGCCAAACTTATTTGGTCTGCCTTCTCTGAAGTCGGGATTTTGCTTAGCTATTGCTTTACCTTCTTGGGTTCGTTCTACTATCATATCCCTTTCAAATTCTGCAAAACCACTCATAATAGTCAAAATCAATTTGCCCGTTGGGGTATTCTCGACTAGACCCATATTCAATACATGAACTTTAATACCCTGTTCGAATAATTTCCTAATAATTTGAATAGCGTCAATAGCTGAACGGGCAAAACGGTCTAATTTTGTCACGACGAGAGTATCACCAGTTTTTAATAGTGAAAGAACCTCCTGAAACTTAGGTCGATCTTTTTTTGTACCTGTGAACTTTTCTGAAAAAATTTTGTCGCAGCATTCCTTTTCTAATGCTTGTAGCTGTGTTTCTAAATCTTGATGTAAAGTACTTACTCGTGCATACCCATATTTCATGTTGATTTCTCCTTTTTTTATGACACTAAGTTATGACACTGTTCTTGCTATTGATATTACTATCTTCGAAAAACAGTGTCAATACTTAAAGGTTATGACACTTGGATAATAAGTTCTTTTAAAAGAACTAACAGTAGTAACCTTTCATCATTGAAGGTATGCAAAGAGTTTAGGTCATAGTTTTTTTTGGAAAGCTAGATAACATAATAGTCATGTATCATCTTTATTTGGTATAGTAAAGATGGACTAATTTACATATAACGGTAATAGGAAAAAGGAGATTGTATATGGCACAGCTTACACAGCAGCAGCTTGAATCCCATTTATGGGAATCAGCAAACATACTTAGAGGTTCCATTGATTCATCTGATTATAAAAATTACATATTTGGTCTATTATTTTTAAAACGCTTGAATGACGTATTTGTTGAGACTGCTAAAAGAATTGAAGAGGAAGAAGGGGACGATTACGGCTGGTACGATCATGACGAACATCAATTCTTCGTTCCAGAACGGGCGAGATGGTCTCATATTCAGTCACAAACACAAGACATAGGCGACACCATTAATAAAGCATTTGAGGCTCTCGAAGAGGATAACGCCTCATTACAAGGCGTACTTGGCACGATAGATTTTAATGATAAAGAGAAACTGCCAGACCGTTTATTACTGCAACTAATAGGTCATTTTTCTTCAATTGATCTAAGCAATGCTAATTTATCCGAACCGGACATGCTAGGTCGTGCGTACGAGTATTTAATCAAACAATTTGCCGATGACGCTGGGAAAAAAGGCGGAGAGTTCTACACACCTAGCAAAGTGGTTGAATTGATTGTAAAGCTCATTAAACCAGAAGAAGGAATGCGGGTGTGCGACCCTACTGTTGGTTCTGGAGGTATGCTTATACAGTCAGTTGACTACATAAAATCACAAGGCGGAAACCCTCGTAATTTAACACTACATGGACAAGAACGTAACCTAAATACATGGGCTATTTGTAAAATGAATCTTTTACTGCATGGATTAAGTGACCACCGAATAGAAAAGGGCGATACAATACGTGAGCCTAAATTATTAGAAGGCGGGGAGCTAATCCTCTATGATCGTGTAATTGCAAATCCTCCGTTCAGTTTAAGTAATTGGGGAAGAGAAGAGGCGGAGAGTGATGAATATGGTCGTTTTCGTTTTGGAATTCCACCAAAGGATAAAGGTGATTTTGCATTTGTTCAACATATGGTTGCTACTCTTAACCATGAAGGTAAAGCCGGTGTAGTCATGCCGCACGGGGTATTATTCCGAGGTGGGGCAGAAGGGAGTATTCGACAAGGATTGCTAGAAGAGGATTTAATTGAAGGAGTTATCGGTTTACCCTCAAACCTATTTTATGGTACCGGAATCCCAGCATGTATATTAATTCTTAATAGAAATAAAAAAGAAAACAAAAAAGGAAAAGTTTTCTTTCTTAACGGTGCAGAAGATTATCAAGAAGGTAAAAACCAAAATACTCTTCGTGACCAGGATATTGAAAAAATTGTTTCAGCTTATGATAAATGGGAAGAAGTTGAAAGGTACTGTCGTCCTGTTACCTTAGATGAAATTAAAGAAAATGAATATAACCTTAATATTGCTCGTTATATTGATACAACTGAAGAGGAAGAGCAAATTGATGTAGCTGCAGCATTAAACGAACTTCGAAATTTGGAAGAAGAACGTAATGAAATTGAAAAGAAGATGTACAGCTATTTGAAGGAGCTGGGGTATAGTGAGTAAGTGGGACCAAAAACAACTGTCTGAAATTGCGGAATTAAAAATGGGGCAATCTCCTTCTTCAAAAGATTGTAATGATAAGGGCGAAGGGCTCCCATTCTATCAGGGTAATGCCGACTTCGGATACATACATCCAATTGTTACTAAGTATTGTACAAATCCTAAAAAAATAGCAGATAAAGATGATGTATTGATTAGCGTACGTGCTCCAGTCGGAGATTTAAATATTGCAAATGAAGAATGTGCAATTGGGCGTGGATTAAGTGCAATCAAGCCAACCAAAATAGAAAGGGATTTTCTATATTATTTTCTTCAATTTTATAAGCCAAAATGGGCAAATGTTCAACAGGGTAGCACATTTGAGGCTATCAATAAAGGTGATTTATCTGGATTAATTATTCCTTACCCACCGTTTGGTGAGCAAAGAAAAATTTCTATGATACTATCTTCCGTAAGTAATGCGATAGAAAGAACAGAAACAATTATTGAACAAACCAAAAATGTAAAAAAAGGATTAATGCAACAGTTACTTACAAAAGGGATTGGACACACGGAACACAGGAAAACAGAAATCGGACTGATACCAAACGAATGGCAAGTCCTTAAACTAAAAGATGTTTCAACAAAAATAACTGATGGTGCTCATCATACTCCTACTTATTCTGATATCGGTATCCCTTTCTTAAGAGTTACAGACATACAAAAAGAAGAAATTGATTTTTCAAAAACAAAATATATCCCTATTAAGGAACACGAGGAACTAATAAAAAGGTGTAATCCTGAAAGAGGCGATATTCTACTCTCGAAAAACGGGACAATTGGGATAACTAAAGTAATTGACTGGGATCAGACGTTTAGTATTTTTGTTAGTTTATGTTTAATCAAACTAAAAAAAGATATCGTTTTACCAAAGTATATTGAGTATTTTTTACAATCTGAAGTGGCATGGAAACAGATTAGATTGAGGTCCAAGCAAGGTACTGTTACAAATTTACACTTAGTTGAAATTAAAGAGCTATTATGTGGAATTCCAACGATAGAAGAACAGATAAAGATAGTAGAGATGATTAATCCTATTAATGAGAAAATTAAAAAGGAAACAAATAAGCTAAAAGTTTTGCAAAATATTAAAAAAGGTCTGTTGCAAGACCTTTTCACAGGCAAGATTGGTGTCAATGTTAATGAAGATGAGGTGGTCACTTCATGACAACTGCAAATGATTGGAACGAAAAGACGCTAGTTGAAAATCGCTTTATCAAACAATTAAAAGAAATGGGCTATGAACATGTTCATGGTCCTTCTCTTGACCCAGAAAGGGATACTCATGCGGAAGTAATATTAAAAGTCAGATTGGTAAGATCAATACAAAAATTAAACCCTTGGGTTTCAGAAAACAATCTGAATAAGATAATACGTTCAATTACTCATATCCAAGCAACTAGCCTAATGGAGGCAAATCAATTATTTCACGAAAACCTCATCAACATGATTTCCATACAACAAGACCTAGGAAAAGGGAAGAAGAATCAAACTGTTAAATTGGTCGACTTCGAACGCCCAGAGAATAATGAGTTTATGGTAGTAGATCAATTTACAATATCAAATGCAAGAGGAACCATTCGTCCAGACCTTATCATTTTTATAAATGGACTGCCTTTGGCAGTTATCGAATGTAAAAGCCCTACGCTATCACCAGATGAACAAATAAGTCAAGGCGTAAAGCAGCTACTCCGCTATCAAGCCCAATGTGAGCAACTGTTTTATTACAATCAAATACTCATAGCTACTAGTAATGACCGTGCAAAGGCTGGAACTATTGGAGCTAGGACACAGCATTTTGGAGAATGGAAAGACCCATATCCAAGAACGGTTCCAGAAATAGGAAATAATCCCTCTGCACAGGATATTTTAGTTTCCGGCATTTTTCCAAAGGAAAATTTGCTCGACTTAATTCAAAATTTCATTGTCTATGAGCCGGTAGAGGGACGTACCATTAAAAAGTTAGCCCGTTACCAGCAATACAGGGCTGTTTATAAGGCTATTAATCGCATTTTACATGCAGATGACCCTCGACACCGTGGCGGCGTAGTATGGCATACTCAGGGTAGCGGCAAGTCGCTGACAATGGTGTTCTTAGCAGTAAAATTAAGACGGATTAAGGAACTAAAGAATCCAACGATTGTAATTGTTACTGACCGAAAGGACTTAGACGACCAGATAACAAACACTTTCCGAAGGTGTGGTTTCCCCAATCCTCAACAAGCTGCCTCAGTAGCTAAATTAAGGGAATTGTTGCAACTAGGTTCTGGTACAACTGTAATGACGTTAGTGCAGAAGTTCCAAGAAGACGCAGAAAAGAACGAATACCCAGAATTAACAAAGGCAGAAAACATTTTTGTAATGGTAGACGAATCTCATCGAACTCAATATAGTGGCTTAGCCATGAATATGCGTACTGCCATGCCTAATGCTTGTTATTTAGGTTTTACAGGAACACCTATTGATAAAGATGATAAAAGCACTATCCGAACGTTTGGTACATACATAGATAAATACACAATAGAACAGGCAGTTGCAGATGGTGCCACGGTTCCAATCTTTTATGAGGCTAGAATGGTAGATTTGCATGTTCAAGGAGATTCCCTGGACGATTTATTTGAACGGAAATTCCGTGACTATGATGAAGAAGATCGTGAACGGATTAAAAAGAGATATGTAACAGAAGAGGCGATTATTTCTTCTCCAAAGCGAATTAGAAGAATTGTACTAGATATGATTGATCATTATGAAAAACACATTAAACCTAATGGCTTTAAGGCTCAAGTTGTTGCTGTTACTAGGGAGGCAGCCGTCACTTATAAAGAAATGTTTGATGAGTTAAGTGATTATGAATCCAAGGTGATAATTTCTGGAGGTCATAATGACGAAGAACGAATGAGAAAACATCATATTTCCAAGGATGAAGAAAAGAAAATCATTGAACGCTTTAAAAAGCCAATGAGTGATGATTCGCTAAGTTTTATTATCGTTTGTGACAAATTATTAACCGGCTTTGACGCACCAATTGAACAGGTAATGTATCTAGACAAGCCATTAAAAGAGCATAACTTATTACAAGCTATTGCTAGAACAAACCGTACTTATGATAAAAAGACATATGGTCTAATCGTTGATTATTTTGGGGTTTCCAGGTTCTTAGAACAAGCACTAGGTATCTTTGCAGAGCAAGATATTAAAGGGGCATTGCAAAGTGTTGATTCTGAAATTCCACGTCTACAATCGAGGCACCGGAAAGCCATGAGGTTCTTTGATTATGTAAGAAACGATGATCTTGAAGGTTGTATCCAAATTCTTGAACCAGAAGATGTTCGGAATGAATTTGACACTGCATTTAAGAAGTTTGCGGAAAGTATGGATATGATATTACCAAGTCCGAAGGCAAAACCATACTTAAACGATTTGAAATATCTAGGAAAAGTACGGCAATTAGCGAAATCCCGTTATAGGGAAGATAGTATGGACATTTCTGATTGCGGTCAAAAGGTAAAAGAGCTTATAGAAGAGTATCTATTTGCAACGAATATAGAAGTGCTGCATGAACCGATAGATATTTTATCCAACAAATTCGAGAGGCGATTAGAGGAAACTACCACTCCAGAGGCAAAAGCTGCAGAGATGGAACACGCTATTCGACATGAAATCAAAGTGAAGATTGATGAAAATCCCGTGCTTTATACTTCCTTAAAGGAACGACTAGAGGAACTAATACAAAGGCGGAAAGACCGTCAAATGACCATTGAAGAGCTTTTAGAAGAGTATAGAGAACTGGTCAATGAAATGCGGAATACGGCTCAGAAAAGCCAGGAACACGGTTTTACTAGGGAGCAATACCCTTTCTATCAAATGCTAGAGCAACAGCTCCCGGATGAAGAAGATAAGGAGTCATTGAAGGAACTAACCCATATTATCACAGAAGATATACAGGAACAGACGGTAATAGAATGGACCGAAAAAGAAGATGTAAAAAGGGAAATGCGGAAGAAGATAAAGCGGCAGCTCCGAGCGAGTAAGTGTCCAAAAGAAAAAATTGAGGGATTGACACAGCAGCTGATGGACTTAGCAGAAGTTCATTATCGAAAATAACACTTGTTCAGAGAGGTACCCTTTTATGTTAAGTATTAGTGTTCAAATGGAAATGACAGTTAGTCAACTCGATTGGTTATCAAGACCCTTTATAAAAAAGGAATACCCAGATTACGAAGTGAAATTTAAAATGCGGATACCAGAATCAAATTTTTATACTGAGCCTATTTCCTACGATCCAGCACCAGTAGGGTCATATAGATTTACCACACCAGAAGAAGAATATAGACTTATTCAATTTGAAAAAAGTGGAATCGAAGGGCAAATTGAAGGACAAGAATTTAGAAAATTTTTGCTTGAGCTAAAGAAAAAAATTGAAAAGGAAATAGGGGAAATAGGGATAGATAAAAATCACTTTTTTATTGAAGTAACTTTTGAGGCGAAAGAATTACCAGATTTTCGAGTATATTAAGTTGAGAAGACCCTTGGAATATAACCCAAGGGTCTTTTTTTTATATTTAGTTTAATGAAAGTAATGGTCCATTAACACGCAACCATTCTTTCCCTTGTTCATAATCTGGGAGGATCGAACGAACAAACCTCCAATAATCCGTAGAATGGTCTGCATATTTAAGGTGGGCTAGTTCATGAACAAGAACATAATCAACCACAGACATTGGAGCCATCATTATCCGCCAATTTAAATAGATTGATCCTTCATTGGTACAAGTTCCCCAGCGTTTTTGCTGCTCTTTAAACGCAATTTTTGTAGGTTCTAGTTCCATTTTAGGGCAATAAACCTTTTGCCTCTCCTCTATCTTTCTACTGCCTTGTGTAATGTACCATTCTTTAAAAAGTCGGCTTAGCTTAATTACTTTATCGTCAGAGTTCATATTAGTTGGAATTTCTGCTATAAAACGACCTTGTTTAAAGTTCAGAGTAGGATTATTCAAGGTGTCACTTTTATGTACCTTTAACCGATAATGTCGTCCTAAATAGGCGAATTTTTCCCCACTTACATACTCCTTTGGCGGGGGTGCAGCGGCAACCTCATCAAGTTCATATTTTTTCTTTAATATCCAGGGAGCTTTTTTATGAAGTATGCCCTCCAGCTTATCAGAATCAATTCCATGAGGTACAACTAGCTTTACTCCTTCTGTTAGGCAAACAGAAAGTGAAACATCTTTTTTCCCTTTTATGTATTCCACTGAATAATCAATTGTTGTATTTCCATATTGAAAGCTTTGCATGATGTATAATCCCCCTGTCGCTTACATCTCTATTTTATAAGCATAACCAGGCTTGGTCAAACTAGCATAGGTTGAAAAATTTGAAAATGATCCAGAATTGGGGGCGATATATGAACGAATTACTCGAGGCTAAATTAACAATTTCTAGAATAAGAACGCAACTGCTTGATCTTGCTGGTGAGCTCATTTCAGATGATACCTCGGATAAAGAATATGCAATTAAAAGGATTCTTTCTGTTGTGGAGTATATGGATGAGCATGATGTTGCGGTCAAGGAGATAACTACCGAACTTCCAAAATCCAGGTTAATTTAAAATGTACGGTCGTTCCCATACTAAGCTTTCTGAAATACATACGGAAAAAAATAGCGTTTTTGGGGATTGTGATTTTTCTAATAATATTGTGATGGGCAACTGAGGAAATTTATAGTTGTACATGGTACTGTTATTAGTATTAATGCTGTTACTTTTACTAGTGTTAATGTTATTACTGTTACTAGTTTTAACGAAAAATGATATTTAATGTTCTAAATTGCTGATGAAAATTGTTGTATTATATAAATTTGTAGTTGTATTTGTTGACGAAAAGTACTTGAAAAAAAAACTCTTGCCAACCCCTGTTTCGGGGTTGTACTATTTTTTTAAGGGTTAATTAATAGGAAAGCATTACCAATATTTAAGGCGTAGTTTGTCTTTTTATTGGTAAGCTTTCCTATTTTTTTTTTGCGAGGTGATTTAAAATGAAAAATCCATTAGTAGCAATCAGAGAAGAGAAGGGACTTACGGTTTCGGAGTTTGGTATTTTAGCAGGAGTTAGTACAATGACCATTCAACGAATAGAGCAAGGGAACGTACAGAATATATCATCGGATGTACTCGATATTCTTGAAGGCTGGGGATATAGCAGAGGACAGTTTACAGAAGATTATGTGAGGTGGAAAATGTTCAAGATCAAACAACTCCAAGAAAAAATAAGGTAACAGAATGATTGTGAAGAAAAGAATACCCACCTAGCTGGGGGGCGTGGTGGGTAGTAAGATGAAACTGCATTTTGAAAGCAGGTGACTTTCATATGAATAATAATAACATAAACTTCTCGTTTTTAGCCGAAGAGGTAAAAAAACGCTTAGATATTTTAGAAGTGGCTAATCAAGAGGGGCTACACCTTAAGAAAACAGGAAGGAATTACTTTGCACACTGCCCATTTCATTCTGAGAATACCCCTTCCTTTTCTATAAGTCCTATAAAGCAAATTTTTAAGTGTTTTTCATGTGGAAAGGGTGGCAACGTAATTACTTTATTAGCTGCCCTAAGAGGTGTTAAAAACGGGGAAATAATCTATCAATATGCTAAAGCTTTCGGGCTTATCAATAATTCCAAATCGACTGTCAAACAACAACAAGAAATACAACTACGTGCTGTTAAGTACGAGTTCAAAAGGAGAGAGGAGAAAAACTCCAATGAAGTTTACCGATTCTTATGTGACCAGGTCCATGCCTTCAGAAGGGCTATGAAACAAGCAGAAAACGAAGAACAAGTGAGTGGACTTCAAAAATTTTATCAGATATATGACAAACTACCTTACTATATAGGCTTATTGGAAGATTTAGATGGTATAAACGGAGATAATGCTCAAGTAAAAGCGTATTTCGAGGGAGAGGAGCTTATGCAGGAATGGAATGGTCGGATAAACAGTTAGTCATGATTAATAATATTAGAGAAATGCAACCCCAGGAAAAGCAAGAAGTCCAAATAACGGGGGATTGGCAAGAAGAATTGCAAAAATCTGATAAGGGGAAAGTTTTAAGCAATGCTAACAATGTATTAGTAATTCTCCAAAATGATGAAAAAGTGAAGGGGAAATTTGCTTTTAATCTATTAACCAATAAGACGGAAATCGTTGGTAAGGTACCTTGGATTCGGTTGACTGAAGACAAGGGAATGACAGATTACGATGATTCTTGTTTAAGAAACTATTTATCTATTCATTACGGCGTAAAAGGTAGGGAGATTGTGTATGACGCCTTGAATCAAGTTGTTGCTAATAAAAAATACCACCCTATAAGGGATTATCTATTAAACCTTGAATGGGACGGAAAACCTCGTTTGACTCATTTGCTAATTGACTTTTTTGGTGCTGAAAATACTGAATTAATTAGAATGCAGACCCTGTTAACATTTGTTGCAGCAGTTAAAAGAGTCCTTCAGCCGGGGTGTAAATGGGATTATGTACTTACATTAAAGGGTGACCAAGGATTAGGTAAGTCTTCATTTTTCCAGAAGTTAGCCGTAATGAATGATTGGTTTAATGATTCCTTAGATGATATGAGGGGAAAAGACGCAAAAGAACAACTCGTTGGAAATTGGATAATTGAACTAGGTGAAATGGCAGCTGTAAGTAAAGGTGACCAAAAAAGGATAAAACAGTTCATCACATCAACATATGATCAATATAGACCTGCTTACGGTAGAAGAACGATTAGTGTACCAAGACAGTGTGTTTTTGTGGCAACGACTAACGATGAATTGCCCCTAAAAGATGATACAGGTGGCAGACGTTGGTGGATAATTGATGTTAAAGAAAAATGGTTTGAAAAAAATTTCCCGTTAGAAGTTGACCAAATATGGGCAGAGGCTGTCTATTGGTACCAAGAAATGGAAGACAATAACCAACCATTAAAGTTGCCGGATCATCTGGAAAAAGAGGCAAGAAAAATACAGACTCAAAATACAGACAGGGGACATTATGCGGGTATTATCGAGGAAGTTCTTCAAAGGGGATATTACGAGGAATATGACAGTATGGTTGGTATGTACAAAAAGGTACCTATAAATGAGACTTGTGCCTTACATGTGTGGGAAAAAGTTTTAGGGCGATATAGAGACCAATTTAATACTGCTTTTGCCAGAGATATTAATGCAGTATTAAGAACACTTGACGGGTGGGAACAAGTGCCAGGAAGGATTAAATTTGGCAAATACGGCAAACAAACTGTTTATAAGCGAAAGGACAATTAGGACAAATAAAGGACAGATAAGTTTGGTATCTGTCCTCCTGTTTCCGCCTTACAGCGACAAGGGATAGAGTAGTAAAGGACAGATAAGACAGATGATTTCTATAAAACTATAAATTTATTAATAAAGACATTAAATAGACTAAGTAGGTTTTGTCTGTCCATCTGTCCTTATGATAGCTCACGCTTAGAGCCACAAGGCATAGAGCCAGGACATAAACTAGGACAAATATCTGTCCTTTAATAATTAGTAGGATAGGGTGATTACTATTAATGCCTTTTGCTATAGATATACAGATAAAGAAATAAAGGAACTTTTATCAAAATTAACTATTCTTGTCGATACCAGAGAAAAGGAGAATCAACATATCCTCCAATACTTTAATGATAAAGGTATTACTTATGAATCTATGAAATTGGATACCGGTGATTATAGCGTCATGCTGCCAGCGAATCCTGGGCTAGGAATAATTCGTAACCTCTATTTCCCGGTAGCCATTGAAAGAAAAAACTCCTTGAATGAATTGGTCCAGACCATAAAGGATAGAACTAGGTTTGAAAATGAGCTCATACGCAGCCAGAAATTTAGATTCCTACTTATGATCGAGGACCCTAGCGGCTATGAAAATATCTTACGAGGAAATTACCAAAGCAAGTACGACCCTAAAGCTCTTATGGGTTCGTTAAAATCTTTTGAAACAAGGTATGGTTTTACTACAGTATTTATTCCTAAAGAAGTAGCCGGTCACTATCTGTATTACGAGTTTTACTATTTTGTAAGAAATTACTTGAAAGGGTTCTCTAGTAGTTTAAGTCGGAAAGGTGGGCTAAACGATGGATAATTGCTTAACGAGAAAACAACAAGCCTTCGTTCTAGAGTATATTAAGGACCGCAATGGCACACAAGCAGCAAAAAGAGCTGGATACAGTGAACGAAGGGCGTCTGAAATATCTTGGCAGCTACTACAGAAAACTACAGTTTTGAAGGCTATACAAGACCTCCAGGACGAGATCGAGCAACAATTAAGAATGCGATTTGTTGAAGACGCTATAAAGGCAAGGGAAGTTCTGAGGGGAATACTGGATAATCCGGACAGTACAGACCGGGACAAAATTACAGCTGCTCGTGATTTACTGGACAGAGCTGGATTTAAACCGGTTGAGAAAAAGGAATTAAGTGGTTCCGGTTCGGGGAATCCAATTGAAATAAAGTTCGTTGACCCTTCTTAAGGTTATGGGTTATTAATAAGATAAAGCCACCATTCTTCTGGATGGTGGCTTACAATTATAACCTTTTACCTTTACGGTTAAATAACCTTCTTACAGGAGAAAATTTATTGTGCTGTTGCCTTAGATGTTCAGAATCCATTTGGATGTACTTTCTGGTTGTCTGAATATCTGCATGATCCAATATTTTTTGAAGTGTGAAAACATCTCCACCATTTAAAATGTAATTTCGAGCAAAAGTGTGACGGAGCATGTGAGGGTGCAATTTTGGTATATCTAATTTCTTTTTTAGACGATTTAATCGTTTTCTAAATGCGTCAGCAGTAAAATCATCACCGTAGGCGTTCATAAAGATTCGGGAGCCTTCGCCAAAATATTGTTCGGTTTCATCTACCAGCTGTCTTAATCTTTTTGATATCTCACGGCTAATTGGTATTTCTCTATGTTTTCGGTTTTTAGCGATTGCAGAGGGAACAATTAGAGTATTTTGTTGGAACCCAACATTGTCCACGGTCAGCGACATTGCCTCATTGATTCGTAAACCGGTGTCTAATAGTAGCAGTACTAAGGTTTTATCCCTCCATTGAGCAAATTGTTTATCATCATATGAACCTAGAATCATATCAATTTCAGCGTCGGTTAGCCCTTGAACTTCTTCCTGTTCATCATCTTTAACCAATGGGATATTAACGGTAGGATTTTTGTTTATTATACCTTCTTCTATCAAGAATCGGAAAATCGCTTTCAAATTTCGCAACCGAATATTAATCGTGAATACAGATAAGCCTTTTTTAGTTTTCTCTCGTTGTTCGTCACCTTGATAAGGTAATCGGTCGTTTTTTAAATAATTAATATAATTACGTATTATTGTACTTGTGAT
This sequence comes from Neobacillus niacini, assembly GCF_019749295.1. Lineage (GTDB taxonomy): Bacteria > Bacillota > Bacilli > Bacillales > Cytobacillaceae > Neobacillus > Neobacillus niacini_D. The sequence goes on along the minus strand of NZ_JACWFG010000001.1, from coordinate 91,482 downwards.
TTCATCAATATATCCAATATCGGGACTTAACCAATCCCGGAAATATCTAACCGTATCATGATAACCTTTGATAGTACTTTTCCGTAGCCCCTCTGCCTCCTTCGCATGAATGAAGATTTCGACAGCATTTTCAATAGAATATCGGACTTCTGGTGTCTGTCGGTCATGACGGAACTGTCGGTCATTAGTCGATTTTGTTTGTCCTCGTTGTGCAATAAATGTACGTCCCATAAGTTATTTTGCCCCCTGTTTGAATGGCTGCATGTCCTAAAGTCACAAAATTTCACGTCCTACAGTGTGCCGAAAAAACAGCAAAAAACGCTGATTTCTAGGCTACACATTAACCGACATAAATGAACGGCTAAATAGCGTTAGAACAGCGTTTTCATGATTAGTACGTCCCGAAGAGGATTCGAACCTCCGACCTACAGTTTAGGAAACTGTTGCTCTATCCTGCTGAGCTATCGGGACAATTTTATTGGGAACGTTATTTATTATAAATAGTTAATTGGAAAAGGTCAATAAATTTTACCTTCTTAACTATTCAAGTCTTTTTTCTGAAGATTAACCAGACGATGAGACTAAGGGTGATTAATAAAAACTCCATTGATACGATGTACCAAGGATAGGGACCAAGTAGATTCAATAAGCTAGCAGAGTTTGGTTTATGACTTAAAAACATATAGTTTCCACCGACTGCCTTATTGATTAGCATAATGATTGGCAGTAATACATTCAAAAAAACGGAAAGTTTCACTACAGACCATATTGTTGGACGATATCCAATCACCCAGGTGAAATAGAAAACGATCCATATCATGAATAAATGTGTATAAAAAAAGTGGAAAAAGCGGAAATGTGGGAAGTCAAAATTTAGTAAAGGCGTAAATATCGCCTGAGATGCACCTAATAAAGCTGTAAATAATAAAATTTCATAGATAATCTTTTTCCGAGTTAACAGTAATAAGACAGATAATATAAGGCTGAGACTGCATAATTCTAATGGAATGGAATGACTGACATTCCACATATCGTTTACAACCATCCAAATATGGTAACAAACCTCGATCAGAATTAAAGAAATACCGATAGCTAGCTCAGCTTTTCTCCATTCTCCATCCCTTAATTTTTCTCTATGAAGATAAATAACAGTGGAACCAATAAAAAGCAGAGCAATAATGACAAAATGGCTGACAGAGAACATGGTAAAATCATATTCTTTAGAACTTCCTCCAAACCAAGACATTTCTCCACCACCCCTTATCCTTATAGTATTTAGACAAGTTACAGACTATTCCTAGTCACGTCCCATAAAAAAACCTAAGAAAATTCTACCTAATCTAGTTTACATGATATATGGTATAATAGTTTGTCGAAGATACTCGAAATAATTAAAATGTGGGGGTCATTATGGCTGGTTATACGCCGATGATACAACAATACTTAACGATTAAGGCAGATTACCAAGATGCCTTTTTATTTTTTCGCCTAGGCGATTTTTATGAAATGTTTTTTGACGATGCGATTAAAGCATCTCAAGAATTAGAGATTACTTTAACGAGCCGAGAGGGCGGCAGTGAGGACCGAATTCCAATGTGCGGGGTTCCTTATCATTCGGCCCCTAACTATATTGAACAGCTTATTTCAAAAGGCTACAAAGTGGCTATTTGCGAGCAAATGGAAGACGCAAAATTGACAAAAGGCATGGTTAGACGGGAAGTTGTCCAGCTTATAACACCGGGAACCGTCATGGAAGGTAAGTCGTTATCCGACAAAGAAAATAACTACATTGCCTCAGTTTCCTGGTTTGACGATGGGACATTTGGATTTGCTTATACCGACCTTTCAACAGGTGAGAGCAAGGTCACGCAGCTGTCATCTAATTTTGATGAAGTGTTAAATGAATTATCGGTATTAAGTTCCAAGGAAGTAGTTGTCGCAAACGACTTCGACGGAGAGTGGCAAAAGAAAATGCGTGAGCGAGATGTCCTTGCCATTTCATACGAAGATAATAGTTCAGTAGAAATGAATTTTTCACATCTGCTAGATAATCTTAATCAGGAAAAATTAAAACAAAGCGCAGCGAGGCTGTTTCACTATTTATATCGTTCACAAAAGAGAAGCCTTGACCACCTGCAGCCGGTGACGACCTATCAAATTCATCAATATATGAAGATTGATTACTACTCTAAACGGAATCTTGAATTAACGGAAACCATCCGTTCAAAAGGAAAAAAAGGCTCTCTGCTTTGGCTGCTTGATGAAACGATGACAGCCATGGGTGGCAGAACGCTGAAAACCTGGATTGACCGTCCTTTAATTACACGTCGTGAAATTGAACAGCGTCAAACCATTGTAGAAGTTCTGATGAACAACTATTTTGAACGCCAGGAGCTTCGTGAAAAGTTGACGGAAGTGTATGATCTGGAGAGGCTTGCTGGCCGCGTTGCCTTTGGTAACGTAAATGCTCGTGATTTGGTTCAATTGAAACGATCGTTAATGCAGATTCCTTACTTAAAACAAATACTCTTTGGAATGAACCATGAAGAAGTAAATAAAATTGCTGAATCGCTTGATCCTTGTGAAGAGGTTACGGACTTATTAGAACGAGCGATTGTGGAAAATCCGCCGCTTTCGCTGAAGGAAGGAAATATAATCCGCGACGAATACAATGAACAATTGGATCAATATCGGTACGCAAGTAAAAACGGTAAAACGTGGATTGCGCAGCTTGAGCGTGAAGAGCGGGAAAAGACCGGAATTAAATCTTTGAAAATCGGCTATAACCGTGTATTTGGCTATTATATAGAAGTAACAAGGGCAAACCTGCATCTTTTAACAGAAGGGCAGTATGAGCGAAAGCAGACTTTATCAAATGCGGAACGCTTTATTACCCCTGAATTAAAGGAGAAAGAAGAGCTTATTTTACAAGCGGAAGAAAAAATTGGTGAACTTGAATATGAGCTTTTTGCTGAAATTCGCGAAATTGTAAAAGAACATATTCCTCGCCTGCAGGCTGCAGCAAAGGCGGTTAGTGAGCTGGATGTTCTCCAATGCTTTGCACAAGTGAGTGAAGAGCGCCGTTATGTTAAACCAAAGTTTTCTTCAGAAGGAAAAGTTGTCCTTAAGGAAGGCAGACATCCCGTCGTTGAAAAAGTACTCAATGCACAGGAATATGTAGCGAATGACTGCTTTATGGATTCGGAGCGCGAAGTTCTGCTTATCACAGGTCCAAACATGAGTGGTAAAAGTACGTACATGCGCCAAATTGCATTAACCGCCATTTTGGCTCAAATCGGATGTTATGTACCGGCTGATGAAGCGGTGCTGCCGATTTTTGATCAAGTATTTACGAGAATTGGAGCAGCTGACGATTTAATCTCCGGGCAGAGTACGTTCATGGTAGAAATGCTGGAAGCGAGAAACGCACTGGCCAATGCAACCCAGAACAGTCTCATCTTATTTGATGAAATTGGCCGAGGGACCTCGACCTACGATGGTATGGCACTTGCACAGGCAATTATTGAATACATCCATAAACATATTGGTGCGAAGACACTGTTTTCAACTCATTATCATGAATTAACGGTTCTTGAAGACGAACTTGAGAAATTAAAGAACATTCACGTGAGTGCAATTGAGCATAATGGAAAACTTGTCTTCCTTCATAAAATTAAGAATGGGCCGACAGATAAGAGTTATGGAATTCATGTAGCACAGCTGGCTGAGCTACCGAAGGAACTCATCAATCGTGCGAATGAAATACTATCAGCACTAGAAAAACCTGATATACAAGCTGTTGCTGTTAAAAGTACAGTGAAGGAAATTAAGGAGCAGCCTGCACAGCTGTCATTCTTTGATGAACCAAAAGAACAGAAGAAACAAGAGCTTTCTACGAAAGAAAAGAAAGTGATTGATAAAATGAAAGAAATTGATTTACTAGATATAACTCCGCTTCAAGCAATTAATTTGTTGTACGAGCTTCAGAAAAAGTTAAAGAGCTAGGAGGTGACCGGTATGGGTAAGATTATCCAATTGGATGATGCATTATCGAATAAAATTGCAGCGGGTGAGGTAGTCGAACGCCCAGCTTCTGTTGTAAAAGAGTTAGTCGAGAATGCCATTGATGCAGGCAGTACGGTGATTGAAATTGAAGTAGAAGAAGCCGGCCTTGCAAAAATTCGCATTACGGATAATGGCAATGGTATCGAAGAAGAAGACGTTCTACTTGCCTTCCAACGCCATGCAACGAGTAAAATCAAGAACGAAAATGACTTATTCCGTATCCGGACACTTGGGTTCCGCGGAGAAGCCCTGCCGAGTATCGCTTCTGTATCGAGGCTTGAGATGAAGACCTCAACCGGTGATGGTGCGGGAAATCGAGTCGTGATTGAAGGCGGCAAGGTTGAAGTTTATGAGAAAGCTTCAAGCAGGCGCGGGACGGATATTATTATTACCGATTTGTTTTATAATACGCCAGCGCGCTTAAAGTATATGAAAACCATTCATACGGAGCTTGGGAATATCACCGATGTGGTGAACCGTTTGGCACTTTCACACCCAGAGGTAGCCTTTCGCTTAATTCATAATGAACGGAAGTTGCTGCAAACAAATGGAAATGGAGATGTCCGCCAAGTGCTGGCATCCATCTATGGAATGGCAATTGCCAAACAGCTTGTGCCAATCTCAGGAGAATCACTTGATTACAAGATTAGCGGTTTTGCGTCAATGCCTGAGGTAACCAGAGCATCACGAAACTATATTTCCACCATGATAAATGGTCGTTTTATAAAAAATTATGCTTTAGCGAAAGCGATCCAAGAAGGGTATCATACTTTGCTGCCTATCGGGAGATTTCCAATTGTTCTCCTTAATATTGAGATGGACCCATTATTGGTTGATGTCAATGTGCATCCATCCAAAATGGAGGTTCGGATCAGTAAAGAAGCCGAATTGAATGAATTGGTTACAGGGATTATTAAAAATGCTTTTAAATCGAAGATCTTGATTCCAACCGCATATACCCAAGAGAAAAAAGAGATTCCGAAGTCTGAGCAGACCTCTTTGGTTCTTGACGAACGAACAGAGGAACCTCCTGTAAAGAAAGAAATGAAATGGGAGCTTCCTGTTTCAACTACTATTCAGGAAAAAGCAACGCCGCTTAAAGTAAATGTGGAACCTTGGATTCCTAATAGGGTGGAAAAAGAAGAGGAAACCTTCTCGAATAGTTGGGATTTCGCTTCTCCGGATATAGAAACAAATGAAGTGTCAGCTATTGAAGTAGAAGAAAATGAAATTGAGGCGGAAGTGGCAGCTTACACGAATCGTGATGATAGTCACGTGGAAAGCCGGATACCAAGGTTATATCCAATCGGTCAGATGCACGGTACGTATATCTTTGCTCAAAATGAAAATGGGTTATATATAATTGATCAGCATGCGGCACAGGAACGACTTAAATATGAGTATTTCCGTGAGAAGGTGGGGCAGGTCCATGCAGAACTCCAGGAGTTGCTTGTTCCCATCACGCTTGATTATTCAACCGATGAATACCTGAAAATAAATGAAAACCGTATTGAACTAGAAAAGGTTGGGGTATTCCTAGAGGAATTTGGGATGAACAGCTACATCGTTCGCTCCCATCCACAATGGTTCCCAAAAGGCGAAGAAAAACAAATAATTGAAGATATGATTGAACAGCTTCTTTCTATGAAAAAAGTCGATATCAAAAAGCTTCGTGAGGAAGCAGCGATTATGATGAGCTGTAAGGCTTCGATTAAAGCCAATCGCCATTTACGGAATGATGAAATTCAGGCGTTACTCGATGATTTAAGAAAAGCTTCAGACCCGTTCACCTGTCCACATGGCAGACCAATTATTGTTCATTATTCATCTTATGAAATGGAAAAAATGTTTAAACGGGTAATGTAGCAAATTTTTTAGGAAATATGAAGTTTTAAAGGGTACGTATTATTACGTGCCCATTTTTGTGTTTTAACCGTCCAAGGTAATGAAGGGAACGATTGTGCCCCAAAAAGCTAGTCCGCCAAATTTACGGTAACAATCAAGCTGGTATTCTGCTCGAAAAATGCAGGCGATCAGATTTACGGTAACAATCAAGCCGGGATTATGCCCGAAAATGCAGGCGATCCAGATTTACGGTAACAATCAAGCCAGGATTGTGCTCGAAAATGCGGGCGATCCAGATTTACGGAAACAATCAAGCCGGGATTGTGCCCGAAAATGCAGGCAATTCAACATTTCGGAAACAATCTTAAGAACAAAATTTCTTCATTCTCATTTTTATTAATTTCATCTAAAGTACTTATATTTGTTTGATGGATAGTGTAAAATTACACTATAAGAAATATCTAAAGGAGGTGAAGTGATGATGATTTTTGGCCTCTTAAGTGCTTTTTTACCAATTGTAATTATTATTTTTGTAATCGTTTACGCTGTGAAAAACAAAGAAATGGGGGATGAAGCAGTGATACGTCATCTATATACGTATTTAGTTCTGTTTGCAACGCTTATGATGGTGATTGGTGGTGGAATTTCGATTTTTATGGCTGCGGCAGATTTAGTAAGCCCGCCAGGATATTATCAAAACTTCGAGGATTTTAAGCAGGTTTACCATGATGCAAAAGTTCCAACAGAGGAGAGTCAAAAGTTAACAGATGCTGAAATTCGTGACAGATATGACCAAATGGTAAAAGATGAAAAGAATCGTGCTAGGGAAAATGCGAAAAACCAACTTATTAAAAGCTTAGGCTTTATCGTTATACCACTTCCGATTTTCCTATATTTTAATAATATGCGAAAACGGCAAAGTGATATATAGAGAGTAAGTGACCGAAGAGCATTCAGGAAAAGCGTTAG
>NZ_JACWFG010000001.1:0-84506 GCF_019749295.1 Neobacillus niacini | reverse complement strand
CATTCAGGAAAAGCGTTAGGGTCAATGCAGGCGGCTGGAGTGACCGAAGAGCATTTGGGAAAAGCGTTTGGGTCAATGCAAACAAGCTGGAGTGACTGAAGAGCATTTAGGAAAAGCGTTTAGGTCAATGCAGGCAAGCTGGAGTGACCGAAAAGCATTCAGGAAAAGCATTCGGGTCAATGCAGGCAGGCTAGGGATGCTCCTGGTTTGATAGCATAGCAAAAAGAGTGCCTCACGTGGCACTCTTTTTTGTTACTAAACTATTTCACAGCCGCAGGCAATTTATGCATGTATTTAAGGGCTTGACCCGTTCCGATTGCTACGGATTCAAGCGGATTCGGAGCTAGTTGTACAGGAACAAAAATCTCCTTACTTAGCCATTCTTCCATTCCCTTCATCAGTGCTCCGCCACCTGTAAGAATGACGCCGCGATCGACGATGTCACCGCTTAGTTCCGCTGGGCAGTCCTCAAGTGTTGCACGAATCGCTTCTAAGATATGAGATAACGATTCTTTCAAAGCATTTCTAATTTCATAGGATGATAGTGTCACCGTCTTTGGTAATCCTGTCACAAGGTCGCGACCTCGTACTTCCTTAGTCAACTCTTCGTGATCAACGAGTGCATAACCAATTTCCATTTTGACATTTTCAGCGGTTCTGTCCCCAATCAAGACATTATATTCCTTGCGGACATATTGAATGATTTCTTCATCTAGACGGTCTCCGCCAATTTTAATAGAATGGCAGGAAACCACACCACCGAAGGAAATGATCGCTACCTCTGTATTCCCCCCGCCAATATCAACAACCACATTGGCTACTGGCTCATCAACAGGCATGCCGGCACCAATCGCTGCTGCTACGGGCTCTTCAATTAATTGTATTTTTTTTGCGCCGGCATTTCTCACGGCGTCATGAATGGCTCTTCTTTCAACACTTGTTGATCCAGAAGGGGTGCAGATGACAACATTTGGCTTGCGAATGGCAAAGCCGACTGATTTTGAAGCTTTTCGCATGATATGCTTCAGAAGCTCTGTTGTAAGGTCATAATCGGCAATAACACCTTCTTTTAATGGGCGAATAGCAATAATTTTCTCAGGGGTTTTCCCAATCATCTCTTTTGCTTCCCTGCCAAAAGCTACAACTTTTTTAGTATCGGTGTCTATGGCGACAACCGAAGGCTCATTTACAGCGATTCCTTTATTTTTACTATAAACCAATATATTTGCTGTTCCTAAATCAATACCAATCTCAAAGTTTGATAACATTTTCTTTCACCTAATTTCCCTATTTTTCGATAATATGTTCTTCGAGATATTATCTTTCTACAAAATAAGCTACGATTAAGACTACCATGAAGTTGGGGGTGAAAAGCGATTTGTAAATGAAACGTTATCGGAATGTAACGTTGTAAAAGAATTTAATTATTTTTGGCTTTTATTGGATAAAAATAAATCCCTAGAAAATATGCATAGAATAGATAATTTTTGATTATACTTATTTGATGTTCTACTGCTTTTAGAAATTGTGTTAGGATGTAAGTGTGATAAGGTTTCCGAGCTATCACTGAAAAATGAAAAAAGGGCAGTGTGAAAATATTGGATTCAAAACAGAAATTATTAGTCATTATTGGTCCAACCGCAGTTGGGAAAACAAAGTTAAGCATAGAAATGGCTAAACAATATAATGGCGAAATCATCAGCGGCGATTCGATGCAGATTTATCGCGGCATGGATATCGGAACGGCAAAAATTAAAGTCGAGGAAATGGAGGGAATTCCCCACCATTTGATTGATATTAAAGAACCGGATGAAAACTTTTCCGTAGCTGAATTCCAGCAGCTTGTCAGAACGAAAATAGCTGAAATTACCGCAAAAGGTAAGCTTCCGATTATTGCCGGCGGGACTGGCCTATATATTCAATCAGTCATATATGATTATCAATTTTCCGAGGCGCCTGCAGATGAAGCTTTTCGGCTGCAGCTTGAAGAGAAAGCAAGAGAGATTGGAAATGAGGCGCTGCACCTTGAATTAACAAAGATAGATCCTGAAAGTGCGAATCAAATCCATCCAAATAATGTGAGAAGAGTCATTCGGGCACTTGAAATTTATCATTGTACTGGTAAGATTATGAGTGACTATCAAAATAATCAGCAGCCCGACCTCCTATACGAAACGGCACTAATCGGTTTAACCATGGAGAGAGATAAGCTCTATGAAAGGATTAATGCACGTGTTGAGATTATGTTATCAGAAGGTCTTCTTGAGGAAGTCAGCATGTTACATAAACAGGGACTTAGGGATTGTCAATCCATTCAGGCCATTGGCTATAAGGAAATTTATGATTATTTAGATGGAAAGGTTAGCTTTGATGATGCTGTAGAAAGTCTGAAGCAAAATTCAAGGCGTTATGCAAAGAGACAACTAACCTGGTTTCGAAACAAAATGGCCGTAAAATGGTTCGACATGACAAATGTCGCAGATTTGTCAAAAAAAATAAACGAAATTTCACAGTACGTTGAAGGAAAGCTACAAGTAAAATCGAATACATATTAGTAGAGATAAAAGAGGAGGATATACAAATGAAAACCACCATCAACATTCAGGACCAATTTTTAAACCAGTGCCGTAAGGACAATACTCATGTAACGGTGTTCTTATTAAACGGATTCCAATTGAGAGGCCAAATTAAAGGCTTTGATAATTTTACGGTACTTTTTGAATCAGAAGGAAAGCAGCAATTGGTTTACAAGCATGCCATTTCTACCTTTGCTCCACAACGAAATGTTCAGCTTGACCTGGATGCACAATAATTAATATTTCTAACGTGAGCCCATTAATTTAATGGGCTTTTTTTATTTTTATAATGATTTCTTCCATGACTGAATACACATAAATGAAGGAGTATTGCTCTGTAGAATGAGAGGTGAAGGCTTTGGATCAACCGATTCGCATGAAAAGTAATGGACAAATAACAGTTTCCCTCAACTCCCAAAAGAGAAAGTCCTTAACGAAAGAGCTGCCCGTTCCTCCAGTTGTTCCAAAGGTTATCCCCCCGGAGCACTCGGCATTAAAGGAAATCGAAGACGAGCTCGGGGCATTAGTGGGTATGGAAGAAATGAAACGAATGATAAAAGAAATTTACGCTTGGATTTTTGTAAATAAAAAACGTGAAGAAGTGGGGATGAAGGCAAGAAAACAAGCCCTTCATATGATGTTTAAGGGAAATCCAGGGACAGGGAAGACAACCGTTGCCAGATTAATTGGCAAGCTCTTCTTAAAGATGAACGTACTCTCTAAGGGACACTTGATTGAGGCAGAGCGCGCAGACCTTGTAGGGGAATATATTGGTCATACTGCTCAGAAAACAAGGGATTTAATAAAAAAAGCGCAGGGTGGGATTTTATTCATTGATGAGGCCTATTCATTAGGGCGCGGCGGTGAGAAGGATTTTGGAAAGGAAGCGATTGATACACTCGTCAAGCATATGGAAGACAAACAGCATGAATTTATCCTGATTCTAGCCGGCTATTCCAGGGAGATGGATCATTTCTTAACCCTCAATCCGGGACTCCACTCCCGGTTTCCTCTAGTGATTGATTTTCCTAATTATACGATCGATCAATTGATGGAGATTGCGAGCCGTATGCTGGATGAAAGAGAATACACACTGAGCCATGAGGCTGAAAAAAAGTTAAAAGATCATTTGATATGGGTTAAAGCGGTTCTCAATCCCAATAGTTTCTCGAATGGCCGTTATGTTCGTAATATTATTGAAAAATCAATACGCGCTCAAGCTATGCGGCTGTTATTGCAGAACAGCTTCGACAAACATGAATTATTGACACTTAGAAGTAACGATTTAGTTTTTGAAGAAGATTAAAAAAATCGGCGGACATATTTGCCGCCGATTTCTTAATGTGTGCCGAGCCTTCTAGCCGGAAGCTTCCATTTAAATGTATAGGATAGGACTCTTAGTGCGGTTACCAGTACAAATAAGGTGTATAACTCCCAAGGGTTGGAGGCGATTTTTAATCCAATAATAAGTCCAGCAAGAATCGCCCAAACGGCATAAATTTCAGCTCGTAATACAATTGGTTTCCTGCCGGCAAGTAAATCTCGAATAATCCCCCCGCCAATACCCGTTAAGACAGCCGCCACGATGACTGCGCTAATAGGATGGTCCATATTTACAGCGTATATAGCTCCTTGAATCGCAAAAGCAGACAAGCCGATGGCATCAAAGAAATTACCCCATCTTTGCCAATGACGCAATAGATTATTTGGAAACATAAATACGGCTGTAATTGATAATAACGCAATTTGGAAAAATAATCCCTGTTCCCAGAGTGCCGAAACCGGGACACCAATTAATAGATTACGAAAAGCACCACCGCCAAATGCAGTAACAATTCCTAATATATAGACCCCTAAAATATCATATTCTTCTTCCATTGCTACAATAGCGCCACTAACCGCAAAGGCAATAGTGCCGATTATACTTAAAACATCCCATGTCATTTTGTATGTTTCTCCTCGGGTGTAGGTTCTGTTTATACTTGAAATATTCAGTAAACATTATGATTTTAACACGGGGGAAGAATTAATCAATATAAATATTAAAATTTGGGTGCAAAATTAGGGTATTATCCTCTTTTTTGATATGATGAGGAAAGAAAATTCACGAAAGCAGGTGTTGGTATGGAACAAGAAGTAAGCTTAGAAAAAGCGATCTTAGTTGGCTGCCAAACGCAAACATTGGATGATAGCAGGTTCCAATATTCGATGGAAGAGCTTGCTGCCTTAACCCAGACAGCTAAAGGTGAAGTCCTGATGACTGTTGTTCAAAAAAGAGAGCGTATCCACTCAGCGCTATACATAGGAAAAGGGAAAGTAGAAGAACTTAAGACACTTGTGGATGAAGTAGAGGCAGATTTAGTCATCTTTAACGATGAACTTTCTCCAAGTCAAAAAAGAAATCTTTCTTCTGAGTTAAATGCTCGTATCATCGACCGAACTCAGTTAATCTTAGATATTTTTGCGCAAAGAGCAAGGTCAAAGGAAGGGAAGCTTCAGGTTGAACTAGCACAGCTTCATTACCTGCTGCCGCGCCTTGCTGGACAAGGTACCGCATTATCAAGGTTAGGAGCAGGTATTGGGACAAGAGGACCTGGGGAAACAAAACTCGAGTCAGATCGTCGTCATATCCGCCGAAGAATTGATGAAATTAAAAGTCAGCTTGCTGTAATTGTACAGCACCGCGATCGTTACCGGGAAAGAAGAAAGAAAAATAAAACGTTCCAAATCGCAATTGTCGGCTATACTAACGCAGGGAAATCAACCCTTTTTAACCGCCTTTCTGAAGCGGATTCGTTTGAAGAAAACCAATTATTTGCTACCTTGGATCCAATGACAAGAAAGTTAATTTTACCAAGCGGGTTTCAAACCTTAATTACCGATACGGTTGGATTCATTCAAGACCTTCCGACTTCGTTGATTGCAGCCTTCCGTTCGACGCTTGAAGAAGTTAAGGAAGCGGATCTGCTATTGCATGTCGTGGATATGTCAAATGCGGACTATTTTCAGCATGAAAAAACAGTGAATAAGCTGCTTGAAGACTTAGAGGTCAAAGACATCCCTCAGATAACAGTCTATAATAAAAGGGACATTAAACAAGCTGACTTTGTACCAACAGCGAACACCCCTCTTATCTTTATCAGTGCCTATGAAAAAGAGGACCGTGATGAATTAAAAAGAAAAATAGAAAAAATAATTATTGAAATGATGGATCAATACCAAGTGAGTATACATTCAACAGAAGGGAAGCTGCTTGCACAATTAAAGAATGATACAATCGTAAGAGAACTGGTTTTTGATGAAGAAAAAGAGGTTTATCAATGCAGGGGATTTTCTCTGCCTGACCATCAAGTTTCCGGGCAATTACAGAAATACAAAACGAGAATGGAGTAACAACATGTTTCAACAGTTAAAGAATGGGGAAAAGCTTCAACAGCTAGTAAAAGAAGTAGAACAACAAATAACGAACGTACATAAAGGGATAGACGAGAAAATTGAAAATAATCAATTTCGTGTCCTGAGAAGTTATCAAAAACACAGAGTGAGTGATTCTCACTTTATCCCTACCACAGGGTATGGATATGATGACATCGGCAGGGACACATTGGAACTGATCTATGCAGATGTATTTGGCGGTGAGGCAGGTCTTGTTCGTCCGCAGATTATCTCTGGAACACATGCCATTTCCATTGCCTTATTTGGGATTCTTCGGCCTGGAGATGAACTTCTGTATATAACAGGAAAACCGTACGATACCCTTGAAGAAATTGTTGGCATACGCGGGAACGGTGTGGGCTCTTTAAAGGAGTTTGGAATATCCTATGACAGTGCAGCTCTAACGGAAATGGGGGCGATTGATTGGGACACTATTGCCTCGAAAATCAAACCTAATACCAAAATGATTGGGATTCAGCGTTCTAAGGGATATGCAACACGTCCCTCTTTTACCGTAGCTGAAATCAAAGAAATGATTGCTTTTGTAAAGGAAATAAAAGAGGATGTTGTTGTTTTTGTAGATAACTGTTATGGGGAATTCGTTGAAGAACTTGAACCCTGCCATGTAGGTGCTGATTTAATGGCAGGTTCATTGATTAAAAACCCTGGCGGCGGCATTGCGAAAACCGGAGGCTATATTGTTGGAAAAAAACAATATGTTGAAGCTTGCTCGTATCGAATGACATCACCTGGAATCGGTGCGGAGGCTGGTGCTTCTCTGTATAGTCTTCAAGAAATGTATCAGGGCTTCTTTTTAGCACCACATGTAGTGGGACAAGCGTTAAAAGGTGCTGTTTTTACAGCTGCACTTCTTGAAAAACTAGGAATGAATTCATCCCCGAAGTGGGACTCCAATCGAACAGATTTAATCCAATCCGTTCAATTTGATGATAAGGATAAAATGATCGCATTCTGTCAGGCGATACAATTTGCTTCTCCTATCAATTCACATGTTACAGCCCTTCCTGCCTACATGCCTGGGTATGAGGATGATGTCATTATGGCAGCCGGGACCTTTATTCAGGGGGCAAGCATTGAGCTGACGGCAGATGGTCCGATAAGACCTCCATATGTTGCCTATGTTCAAGGAGGATTAACTTATTCGCATGTAAAAATGGCTGTTTGTATTGCGGTGGATTCTTTGATTGAAAAAAAATTAATTGAATTAATCTAAAAAACATAGCAAAGGATAACTAAAGTAATTGTCCTTTTTTTTATGAAAAAACCATGTTAGAAAACCTAACATATCGTTGACATCTTTTCTGACACGAAATATAATAGCATTATAAATTAGCAAAAAGAGAGGAGAAATTTAATGAGTGGAAAGGAAATACGCCGCTCAATGCCACTATTCCCAATCGGAACCGTCATGCAGTTAACAGAACTAACAGCTAGGCAAATCCGATACTATGAAGAGCATCAATTGATTTCTCCAGCAAGAACTGATGGGAATAGAAGACTATTTAGTCTAAACGATATTGATAGTCTATTAGAAATTAAGGATCTCATTGATCAAGGAGTTAATATGGCTGGTATAAAACAGCTCTTCTTAATCAAGGATCAACAGCAGCAGGCAAACGTAATCCAGCAGCAGGCTGAGAAAGCCAAACAAGAGTTAACAGACGAACAGCTGAGAAACCTTCTGCGGCATGAATTGCAGCAAGCTGGCAGATTTAATCGTTCGTCACTAAGGCAAGGGGATATGTCACGATTTTTCCATTAAAATTTATTAAACTACTTGGGGGTAATAAGAATGGCAAAGTTTACAAGAGAAGATATTAAGCGGTTGGCACAAGAGGAAAATGTTAAATTTATTCGTCTTCAATTCACTGATATTTTAGGAACGATTAAAAACGTTGAGATTCCTGTCAGCCAATTAGAAAAGGCTTTAGATAATAAAATGATGTTTGATGGATCATCTATCGAAGGATTTGTACGTATTGAAGAATCTGATATGTATTTATATCCTGACCTGAATACATGGGTAGTTTTCCCTTGGACAGCTGAAAAAGGAAAAGTTGCTCGCTTAATTTGCGATATCTATACAGCGGAAGGAAATCCATTTGATGGTGATCCGCGTAATAACCTAAGAAGAGTATTGAAAGAAATGGAAGAACTAGGATTTACAGATTTTAACTTAGGGCCTGAGCCAGAATTCTTCTTATTTAAATTAGATGAAAAAGGTGAGCCAACACTAGAATTGAACGACCAAGGCGGATATTTCGACTTAGCACCAACAGATTTAGGAGAAAACTGCCGTCGTGATATCGTGCTAGAACTAGAAGAAATGGGCTTTGAAATTGAAGCATCTCACCATGAAGTAGCACCAGGACAGCACGAAATTGACTTCAAATATGCGGATGCATTAACAGCATGTGACCAAATTCAAACATTCAAATTAGTAGTAAAAACAATTGCACGTAAGCACGGTTTACATGCGACGTTCATGCCAAAACCATTATACGGCGTAAACGGTTCTGGAATGCACATGAATCTTTCATTATTCTCTAATGGAAAAAATGCATTCTACGAGCCAACTGGCGACCTAGAAATGAGCGATACAGCTCGTCAATTCATTGCAGGTATCCTAAAGCACGCTCCAAGCTTTACAGCTGTAACCAATCCAACTGTAAACTCTTATAAGCGTCTAGTACCTGGTTATGAAGCACCTTGCTACGTGGCATGGTCTGCTAGAAACCGTTCACCATTAATCCGTATTCCTGCTTCTCGCGGCTTAAGTACTCGTGTAGAAGTAAGAAGCGTTGACCCAGCTGCTAACCCATATCTAGCAATGGCTGTTCTATTAAAAGCTGGTTTAGATGGTATTAAGAATAAAATGACTCCTCCAGCTCCAGTTGACCGTAACATCTATGTAATGAGCAAAGAAGAGAGAATTGAAGAAGGAATCATCGATCTTCCAGCAACTCTAGCTCAAGCACTAGATCAATTGAAGTCCGATGAAGTAATCGTAGCTGGTTTAGGAGAGCATATCTTCGAACACTTTATCGAAGCAAAAGAAATCGAGTGGGATATGTTCAGAACGGTAGTACACCCTTGGGAACGTGATCAATATATGAGCATGTACTAAAATGAAAAAGACCCAGTGTGGATACAAGTCCATACTGGGTTTTTTTTTTTTTTTTTTTCTACTATTTTTCATTTTTTTCATTTAGTAACTTAAACCTGGTGAGAATAATATCACTGCTAACCCCTACAAGGACGGATACTAAAATATTCTCAACCAAAGAATTGGGAGTTGTGTAAATCACCACGAGGAGACAAGCGACTAAACATAGAAGTATTTCTTCTAGAAAACCTAGATAAACAAACTTCTTTGTCTTACGAGGCATGATGATTTTTCCGTGCTTTCGAACATGACTGATAATTCCTACTGATCCACCAATTACCATTGAGAAAATAATGTCCTTCAACACTGTTTTCCACTCTCCTTAAGCCTGGATTTTTTTGACCTAAGGTAAACTCTTGGTGTATTACCATTATATCAATAGTGGAAACTAGATAGAATGAGTAAATATACACAATTTTGTATATTTTCCAAAAATAAACATATTTTATGAGCGTAAATACGACTATGATTTCTGATGAGAGACCCATTCGGACAGGACAAGCAAAGAAAGAGTGGATGATGTCTGAATGAGGAGATCATTCGGACATGACAGGCACAAAAAAGAGTCCGATATAAATTGGACTCTTTTTGTGCTATTAAATCTAGCTCTTCATGGATTAATGTATGTGACGGTAAACTCCAATCACTTTTCCAAGTATCGATACATTTCTTAAAATAATCGGATCCATTGTAGAGTTCTCCGGCTGCAGGCGAATGTAATCCTTTTCTTTAAAGAATCGCTTACAAGTAGCTTCATCCTCTTCTGTCATTGCCACAACGATATCTCCATTATTGGCAGTTTGCTGCTGTCTAACGATTACGTAATCTCCATCGAGAATTCCAGCTTCTATCATACTCTCACCCATGATTTCTAGCATAAATACCTGTTCATCAGCAGGTGCAAGACTCTCTGGCAGTGGAAAATACTCTTCTACGTTTTCGATGGCGGTAATAGGCAGACCGGCGGTTACTTTACCAACGATTGGGACATTGACAACATTGTTCCTTGGAATATTTACACTTTCATCGGCTTCTAGTATTTCAATTGCTCTTGGTTTTGTTGGGTCTCGTCTAATTAGTCCTTTGCTTTCTAAACGTGCTAAATGACCATGGACAGTAGAACTAGAGGCAAGTCCAACTGCTTCACCTATTTCTCTAACGGAAGGCGGATAGCCTTTTTTCTTAACTTCCCCTTTAATAAACTCAAGGATATCCTGCTGGCGCTTAGATATTTTTGTCATAATAGATACACCTCGCCCTATTTAATATTTACATATATTATATCATGTTCGTATTTTTTGTACAAACATAAGTTCGAATAATCGTTGACAACAAACAAGTGTTCGGATTATAATCTAAATAAGAAAACGAACATATATTCTAGATAGGGGTTATTATGATGAAAAAAATATGTGAAAAATATTCGTATGCTATCTTACTATTCATTTTAAGCTGTTCATTAGCTTTTATTTTATCGTTACGTTTCAATACCAATGAAGACCAAAAATTCTTAACCATTACTGTTTCCGAAGGGGATTCACTATGGAATATTTCAAAAGAATATGCGGAACAGCATTCATTCTCTCATACTGAATTTATCACCTGGGTTAAACAGCATAACGAAATGGAAGGGGAACATATTTATCCTGGCGATGAAATAGTCATTCCTGTAGATTATGAAACTGGGTCTGTAACTGAACTTGCAAGCGCAGCTGGAGAGTAAAGTGAGATGGTAAATGCAATCATATACTGCAGGGTAAGTACAAACAAAGACACGCAGGAAACTTCATTAAGGCGTCAGGAGGAGGAACTAGTTCTTCTTGCTAAACAATATCATTTCGAAGTTGTTTCCATTATTAGAGAGCAAGCAAGCGGTTATGACCTAGATAGAGACGGGGTCCTTGAGTTATTGGATTTATTGAAAGAAAAGACCATACAAGCTGTGTTAATCCAAGATGAAACGAGACTTGGAAGAGGGAATGCAAAAATTGCTCTTTTGCATTGCATTATGAAGGAAGGAGTAAAGCTGTATAGTATTTCTCATAATGGAGAGTTACAGTTATCCGAAAGTGATTCAATGGTATTGAAAATTGTCGGTATGGTGGAAGAATATCAGCGTAAATTACATAATATTAAAATCAAACGTGGAATGAAACGGGCTGTGGCTCAAGGGTACAAGCCAGAAAAAAATCTTAAGAATCTCGAGTGGAATTCAGGACGGGAAAAAATAGAGGTTCCGATAGAAGAGATTGTTCGTCTTAGAAAAAACAAATTAACTTTTTCCGAGATTGCTGCTACTCTTAGAGGATTTGGGTATAATATTTCAAAAGCAACCGTTCACAGACGCTATCAAGACTATCAAGAATCTATCGAAACGGATGCAGAGTAGACCATTTGCCTTGTCAGATGGTCTATTTTTTAGTAAAATCAGTCTTTAAGTGTAGATGTGGTACTAGAATTTTTGATTTTATAGCTCAGTTGATTGGAGCATAAGGCACGAAGACTCCTCGAAAATGCTATCGCATTTTCTTCGTGCGAGGGCAGATTCATGGATGAAATTCAATGTCCTGCGGGAGGACGGGGCAGGGGAGACCCCGCAGGCGCATAGCGCCGAGGAGGCTCCCCGGACCGCCCGCGGAAAGCGAAGTGCCTGGAGCGGAAATCAACGGCCTTGTTATCACAGTCAAAGTATGGGAAAGGAGGGTCCGAAATGCTCTCAAAAGAAAAAATGGCCAGAATCAATGAATTGGCAAGAAAAGCAAAATCTACTGGATTAACAGAAGCAGAAGCAAAAGAACAAACAAAATTAAGAAGTGAGTATTTAACCACTTTCCGCAGTTCTATGCTGGATACTTTAACAAATACTAAAATCATTGACCCTGAGGGTAATGATGTTACGCCACATAAGATTAAACAAAGAAAAAAATATAATCTTCATTAATAAAGGGAAAGCATTTCGTTTTCCTTTTTTACATAATGCCCACGATTCAGTGTCAAAATAAGAAAGTGAAAGAAAAATAGTTAGTTTAGTACTCAAATTAATTGTTGAAATAATAGCAATAGAACTATAATATAAAAGTTGGTATTATTAATCCTATCGAATCAGGAGTGATTTATTTAATGTTTGATACTATTGATGCTTTATCAGTAACATCTATTCGTACCCTTTCAATTGATATGATTGAAAAAGCAAATTCAGGACATCCTGGAATGCCTATGGGTGCTGCACCTATGACTTATGCTTTATGGACACGTTTTATGAACCATAATCCAAAAAATCCAGAATGGTTTAACCGTGACCGTTTTGTTTTGTCTGCAGGACATGGATCTGCTTTGTTATACAGCATGCTGCACTTGTCAGGTTATAATCTATCAATGGATGATTTGAAACAATTCCGCCAATGGGGCAGTAAGACTCCAGGACATCCAGAGTTTGGCCATACTGAGGGTGTGGAAGCAACTACAGGTCCACTAGGACAGGGTATTGCGATGGCTGTTGGGATGGCAATGGCAGAACGTCATACAGCAAGTGTTTATAATAAAGACAACTATGAACTAGTAAACCATTTTACATATAGTATTTGTGGTGATGGAGATCTAATGGAAGGTGTATCAGCAGAGGCTGCATCCCTTGCAGGTCATTTAAAACTAGGACGTTTAGTCGTTTTATATGATTCTAATGATATCTCTCTTGATGGTGATTTAAATAAATCCTTCTCTGAAAGTGTAAAAGACCGTTTCTTATCATACGGCTGGCAATACATTCGAGTAGAAGATGGAAATAACCTTGAAGAAATTTCTAAAGCATTAGAAGAAGCTAGAACTGATCTAGACAGACCTACTATGATTGAAGTAAGAACTGTCATTGGTTATGGTTCACCTAACCGTGCCGGAACTTCAGGAGTACATGGTTCTCCACTTGGTGCTGATGAATTAAAGCTTACAAAGGAAGCCTATAAATGGACTTTTGAAGAGGATTTCCATGTGCCTCAGGAAGTATATGATAACTTCCAAAATCTTATCGTTGAAAATGGCGCTAAGAAAGAAAAAGAATGGAATGACATGTTTGCACAATATAAAAATGAATATCCTGAATTGGCTGTTCAACTAGAACAAGTTCTTAAAAATGAATTGCCTGAAGGCTGGGACAAGGATATTCCTGTATACAGCGAAGGTAAAGCCTTAGCGAGCCGTGCTTCATCAGGTGAAGCGTTAAACGGTATTGCAAAGAATTTACCAATCTTTATTGGCGGATCTGCTGACCTTGCTGGTTCAAATAAAACCATGATCAAAGGAACAGGAGATTATGCTCCAGGCAATTATGAAAACCGTAATATCTGGTTCGGTGTTCGTGAATTTGCGATGGGTGCAGCAATGAACGGAATTGCCTTACATGGCGGAGTAAAAATCTTTGGCGGAACATTCTTTGTATTCTCTGATTATCTGCGTCCTGCTATCCGACTTGCTGCATTAATGGGATTACCTGTAACATACGTATTTACGCATGACAGTATTGCTGTTGGGGAAGATGGGCCAACTCATGAGCCTGTTGAGCAGCTTGCAGCACTACGTGCAATGCCAGGTCTTTCTATTATTCGTCCTGCTGATGGTAATGAGACTGCTGCTGCATGGAAGCTTGCGGTTGAGTCAACTAACAAACCAACTGCATTAGTGTTAACTCGTCAGGATCTGCCAACACTAAAAGACACAGACAAAAATGCCTATGAAGGCGTTTCGAAGGGTGCATATGTTGTTTCTCCATCTGAAAGAGAGACTGCAGATGCTCTATTACTAGCAACTGGTTCTGAGGTAAGTCTAGCTGTTGAAGCTCAAAAGGCTTTAGCTGGTGAAGGTGTTCATGTATCTGTTGTAAGCATGCCATCATGGGATCGCTTTGAACAACAAACACAGGAATATAAGGACTCAGTTCTTCCTAAGAACGTGAAAAAGCGTCTAGGGATTGAAGTTGGTTCTTCATTCGGCTGGCACAAATATACTGGTGATGAAGGCGATGTATTAGCAATTGATACATTTGGAGCTTCTGCACCAGGTGAAAAAGTAATGGAAGAATACGGATTTACTGTCAACAATGTAGTTGCACGCGTAAAAGCACTTCTTCAAAAATAATATGAATGTAACGAAGGGAACGACAATTGTCGTTCTCTTTTTTGTAGTTTTAGACTTAGGATGGATTTTAGATGGATAATTCAAAACTTTCGGGAAACTCCAATTACTAGTAGGATATAATAATATTTGTGAGAAACTTATGGATTCGACAATAATAGTGGTTATTTTTGCCGGTATAAGACAAATGTTTTGATAGTGTTTATTTATAATTGATAGAAAGGGTATTCAACGAAGGAGAGATCGTGGTGAGGAATTATCAGCTTTATCTTATAGAAGATGAATTTGCCGCCCATTACTTCGGAAGAGAGCGTATGTTTTATCAGCTTTTTCAGGAACATCACAAAGCAGAAGGTGAACTGAAATTTATCACAAATAAACAGATTTCCTATATAACAAAGTCATTAGAGGTTTTAAAAATACATCAATTACTTCAAAAACAACTCGGAAAAAAGAAGGGTTTTCGTGCCGAACATGGTACATACTCTATTGAGTTGAGTGGAAAACTAAGTACAGCGAAATTAAGAGTCTTCCAGGACTTAATTACAATTGAGGCATCTGGCAGTTATGAAGCGGAAACGATTTTCTTTGAAGTGCTTAGAAAATGCGAATCATCGTTTATGGCTTTAGATCTTGATCATCAGCGGTTTGGTTGGTTAAAGCCTATTAAAGAAAGAAAATATGTTTAATCTTTTAAAAGAGAATATTGTATATTCCCGTTTTATTTAGTACACTGTATGGTAGACAACATGAAGGAGGAAGTTTAATGGGTACAGGTTTATGGATTCTAGTTGTTGTACTAGCTTTAGTAGCTGGTGTAGCTCTAGGATTTTTCATTGCTCGTAGATACATGATGAGCTACTTAAAGAAAAATCCACCAATTAATGAACAAATGTTAAAAATGATGATGATGCAAATGGGTATGAAGCCTTCTCAAAAGAAGATCAACCAAATGATGTCTGCTATGAATAAACAGCAAGGCAAATAAAGAAATTAGAACCATTTTATCTATGGATAAGATGGTTTTTTATTTTTGATGAGGATTATTTTTTTAAAAATTATTTTTTTAAAAAAATATATTGAAATAATGGATAAATAGGTACATAATAGTTACGCTAATAACAACAACTACATAGAAAAAGGAGCAATACTACATGAAAAAGGTTTTATCACTTATTTTAGTTTTACTACTTGCTTTAACAGCATGCGGAACGCAAGAAAAAGAGGATACAGCAACTCCTAAAGAAAACAAATCAGAAGAAAGCACCAATGCTGCTAAAGATAATGAAGGTACGAGAGAGCTGACTGCTGAGGATGAGAAGTATGCTGAATTAATTACAGCTAAAGATTACGAGACAGTAGTAAGAGAAACAGGTTCATTAAAGAGCGAATCACAAAAGGATTTCTACTTTATCGCTTCTGCTTTTATTAAAAACAATGAAATTCAAACAAAGACCTATGATCCGAATGACCCCAATGCGATTGTAACGGATCACAAGGTGATCGTGAATTATTTAAACCGTGTTAAATTTGTACCTGACCAAATCAAAGATGAAGTAGATGGATTGAGAAAAGCTGCTGAAGATAAATTGGCAGAGTTAGAAAAAGAAGCTGAATAATTAAGGTTGAGCACTCATAAAAATGGGTGCTTTTTTCATGGGAAGAATAGGTGTCTAAATCTTTATTATTTTAATAATATTTGATAAAATTAATCTTCGGGTGAGTTGTAATGATTTTTTTAAAATAATAAACAGATAAATTGAACTATCTTTCGGGGGAACGTTTATGAGAGTATTTTTAGAATTGGGCTGGTTTTTTAAACAAGAGAAAAAAGCGTACATATCAGGAATCGCCATTTTACTATTTGTGGCACTGCTTCAACTCGTACCTCCCAAGGTGATAGGGGTAATTGCCGACCATATTAATGAAGGCACGTTAACTAAAGGGGTGTTGTTCGAGTGGATGGCAATCTTAGTGGGTGCAGGCCTTGGAATGTATGTTTTGAGATATTTTTGGAGGATTATGATTTTTGGTTCGGCGGTTAAGCTGAGCAAACAATTAAGGAATCAATTATACCAACACTTTACAAACATGTCGCCCTCGTTTTATCAAAAACGAAGAACGGGCGATTTAATGGCACATGCGACAAATGACCTGCAAGCTATCCAGCAGACAGCTGGTGCTGGGGTCCTAACGTTAGTAGATTCTCTTTCAACGGGTGGAACGGTTATTTTGGCCATGGCGTTTACTATCAGCTGGAAATTAACGTTAATTTGTTTAATTCCAATGCCTTTTATGGCCATTCTTACTAGCTGGTTTGGTACGATGCTCCATCGGACCTTTCATAAGGCACAAGAAGCCTTTTCTGACTTAAATGATAAAACACAAGAAAGTATCTCCGGTATAAAGGTTATTAAAACTTTTGGACAGGAAAAGGAAGATATTGAGGATTTTAGAAAGCAATCAGATGACGTCGTCCAAAAAAATATTGTCGTTGCTAAAATCGATTCTTTATACGATCCTACCATCTCTATTATTGTCGGGATATCGTTCTTCTTAGCCATTACCTTTGGTTCAAAATATGTATTGGCAGGGGAACTAACTATTGGAGAATTAATAGCGTTTACAACCTATTTAGGCCTATTAATCTGGCCAATGCTCGCTTTTGGCTGGTTGTTCAATATTGTTGAACGCGGCCGCGCATCCTATGACCGTGTTGCAGCATTACTTCGTGAAAAGTCAGATATTACAGACCGGAATCATGCGTTGGACGTTGTGCCAAGTGGTGATATCCATTATGATATCGAAAAATTTACTTTTCCTGGTGAAAAAGAACCTATGTTAAAGAATGTCTCTTTCTCTATCAATAGAGGGGAAACACTTGGAATTGTAGGGAAGACCGGCGCAGGAAAAACAACACTATTAAAACTGCTTATTCGTGAATTTGAAGACTATGAGGGCGGAATTTCCTTTGGTGGTCATACACTTCAAGACTATAAGCTAGAGAAACTGCGGGAAGCGATTGGTTATGTTCCACAAGATCATTTCTTATTTTCAGCAAGTGTTGCAGAAAATATTGCCTTTACCAACCCGCTAGTTCCAGAGGAAGAGATTTATGATGCGGCAAGGCTTGCAAATATTCACGATGATATTCTCCAGTTTACCAATGGCTACCAAACGGTTGTGGGAGAAAGAGGGGTCTCACTTTCCGGTGGTCAGAAACAAAGAATTTCAATTGCACGAGCACTGCTTATGAATCCAGAAGTATTAGTGCTGGATGATTCCCTTTCTGCTGTCGATGCAAAGACAGAGGAGGCCATTCTTTCTTCACTAAGAAAGAACCGCGAAGGGAAAACAACGATTATTACTTCTCACCGCTTGAGTGCCATTCAACATGCAAACTTAATCCTTGTTCTTGAAAATGGCAGGGTAATTGAAAGAGGGACACATGATGAACTAATGGAAAACCATGGGTGGTATAAGGAAATGTATTTACGTCAGCAGCTAGAGGAGTTGGTTGAGCATGGAGGACATTAAAATGGAAGATACAGCACAGCTGACTGAAAAAGAACAAAAAAATGTTTTATTTCGACTGCTGGCCTATACGAAACCACATAAAAAGGAATTAATTCTAGCATTCACGCTTTTGGTCATAACAACATTGGGAGAATTAGCAGGTCCGATTCTTGTGAAAATCTTTATCGATGATTATTTAACACCAGGAAACCTAGTCTTTGGGCCTCTCATGATTCTAGGGGCAAGTTATTTAGGTATTCAAATTGTTAAATCAGTTCTAATGTTTTTTCAATTAGTGAAGTTTCAGGAGATTGCATTAAAAATCATTCAACAGCTTCGAGTCGATATTTTTACAAAGGTACAGTCACTAGGGTTAAAGTACTTTGATCAAACACCGGCAGGCAGTATTGTTTCGCGTGTGACAAACGACACCGAGGCAATTAAAGATATGTTTGTTACAGTAATCTCAACGTTCATCCAGAGTGGGTTTTTATTAGCAGGTATCTTTATTACTATGTTTATTCTAGATGTAAAACTGGCCATGTTCTGTCTGATTTTTATCCCATTAATTCTTCTTGTTATGAGTTTATATCGAAAATTTAGTTCTCGTTATTATTTGGATATGCGCGAAAGACTCAGCCAATTAAATGCTAAATTAAGTGAATCTCTGCAAGGGATGAGTATTATTCAAGTCTTTCGCCAGGAAAAAAGACTTCGTAAAGAATTCGAAGATATTAATGAGAAGCACTATAATGCGGGAATGAAGAATATTAAGATTGATGGATTACTGCTGCGCCCAGCGGTGGATTTGATTTTCATCTTAGGATTAATTATTGTTTTGAATTATTTTGGTCTTACTTCATTGAACAGTCCAGTTGAGATTGGTGTGTTATATGCTTTCGTGAATTATCTGGAGCGATTCTTTGAACCAGTCAACAATATGATGATGAGATTATCCTTGTACCAGCAGGCGATTGTTGCAGGGGCTCGTGTTTTTAGAATTCTTGATAAGGAAGAATTGGCACCTGCACAAAAGGAAGAAAGTAACCTTTCTATTGAAGAAGGAAGTATTGAATTTAAGAATTTAACTTTTTCTTACGATGGCCAGCGCGATGTATTGAAGAATATTTCCTTCACAGCACGTCCTGGGGAAACCGTAGCGCTTGTCGGGCATACGGGAAGCGGGAAAAGTTCCATTATCAATCTTCTCATGAGATTCTATGAATACGAGAAGGGAGATATTTTAGTCGACGGTAAATCGATTCGAGATTTTTCACAGGATGAATTAAGAGACAAAATGGGGCTTGTACTCCAAGATCCGTTTTTATTCTTCGGAAGTGTAAGAGACAATATTACTCTCCATAATCATCAATTAACAGATGAGCAAGTAGAGGAAGCGGCTAAATTTGTTCAGGCACATACCTTTATTGAGAAACTGGAAGATTCCTATAATCATAAAGTGGTGGAAAGAGGATCTACTTTATCTAGTGGACAACGCCAATTGATTGCCTTTGCAAGGACCATTGCTGCCAATCCAAAGATTCTCGTCCTTGATGAAGCAACGGCCAATATTGATACGGAAACAGAGGAAGCCATCCAAACAGCTCTCGCGAAAATGCGGAAAGGGCGTACAACGATTGCGATCGCGCACCGATTATCAACGATTCAGGATGCTGACTTAATTCTCGTCCTGCATCAGGGAGAAATAGTCGAAAGAGGAACGCATCAGGAGCTACTTGCGCTCGGCGGTTTATATCATAAAATGTTCCTTTTGCAAAATGGAGCAGTAGATCGTTTAGAGGACGTTATGCAATAAAAAAAATCCTGGTCAAAAGTGGACTGACCCGTTGAAATGAGACTTAGAAAAAACACCTATGCTGCCTGTCCCCGATATTCCAGTGGGGACAGGTAGTTTAATTTTGCCTGAATGCGTATATGATTATATCGATACATGTATTGATTTACAATTTGTACTACTTTAGAATTGAACATAGATGCTCTGCGTTGAGCGTTGAATCCTTCCGACTTTAGCGAGGAGTGAAAGGATTCGATGACGGCATTATCATGGCAGTTTCCTTTTCGAGACATGCTTGTGGTAATGCCTTTTTCTTTGGCCAAATTCTGATATGCATATGAAGTATAGACAGATCCCTGGTCGCTATGAAGAAGTAACCCTATTGGTTTACGTAATTCTACTGCTTCCCTTAATGTATCTAATACTAGGTTGATATCTTGGCTCGTACCTATCTTATAAGCCACTACCTCGTTGTTATATAGGTCCATAATCGTTGATAAATACAGCATAGTTGAGCCATAAGGTAAGTAGGTAATATCCGTTACCCATTTTTCATTTGGTTGACTTGCTTTAAAGTTACGATTGAGAATGTTTGGCACAACAATATTACTCTCACCATTAATGTACTTCTGTCGCTTCATTTTAACTTGACACTGAATCTCAAATTTCTGCATAATCTTTTGTACTGTTTTGCGATCAACTTTTATTCCGTGCTTTCTGTTTAGTAATGATTTAATTTTTCGGTGGCCATAATGATAAAAATTTTCCTCACATAGCTTAATTACTAGTTCCTCTAAAGGGGTTAACACATTGACTTTATATTTCTTTTTCCACCGATAATACGTTGCCTTAGGAATGCCTAAGACACTAAGAATTTCGATTACTTTATACTTGGATGAAAGGTCTTCTACAACTTGTACAACGACTTGCGGCTCCAACTCCTTTCGATTTCCTGGTACTTTTTTAAGATTTCCAATTGAGTCTCTAATTGTTTATTTTTTAATTTCAATTGGTCTAACTCACTTAGTTCCTCTGTCCCTTTACCATAGGTATATTGTTTTCCTACTTGTTGAGAAAACCGGTAGGTTTGCCCCGTTCTAAACCATTTCATCCATGTCTTAATTTGAGACTTATGTTTAATACCCAGCTGCTCCATAATTTCTTTGTTCGACTTTCCGGCTTGCTTCAACTTAATTACTTCCCACTTAATTTCTTCTGGGTAATGTACTCTTGTGCCCATATAAAAACACCCTCCTAAATATCATATTGTAATAATACGATTCAGGGGGTGTTTTTTCCTTGTCTCATTTATCTGGGTCTCTTCAAAAGGCCAGGATTTTTTTTGTTAAAGACTCGCCACTTGGCGGGTTTTCTTTATATACTTTCGATTATATTCATTTAAAAGGTGGTCTAATTCCTGGCTATAGCGAATAGCAATGGTGGAAGTCAGGCCGTTCGTGACCGCGACTTGAATTAACTCAGCACGCTTTTTTTCAATTAGTGAAATTAGGTCTTGTTTGATCACAGCCGTGGTCCTTTCTGAGCAAAACTCAATAATAGAAAACAAAACATTGATAGTTATTCTCTACCAATGTTTTACTAGTATAACCTAAGATGGGAATAAATTCAAAGATATTTGTAAAAAAATAACCAAATAAGGTTGGTAATTAGTAGCATAATAGAAACTATTTGAACAAAATGCTAATACGCCTCTTGAGACACAAAATATTCATGTTAACCATTATCTTTTAGGGGAAAGGTTTGTTAAAATGAAATAGTATCGACTATAGTGGGAGTGTTAATATGACGGATGTAAATATATTTTTAGCTTTAGGCGCGGGCTTTTTAAGTTTCATTTCACCATGCTGTTTACCGCTATACCCAGCATTTCTATCTTATATCACGGGGATGTCTGTTGGCGAGTTAAAAACTGAAAATGCCATGCTTCAAAAGCGCAGTCTTCTACATACAATCTTTTTCCTTTTAGGATTTTCAGCTATATTTATTGCCATTGGATTTGGAACATCGTTTGTAGGCAGCTTTTTCCTTGAGTACAAGGATCTCATTCGTCAGTTAGGCGGAATCTTTATTGTGCTATTTGGTTTAATCATTGTCGGTGTATTTAAACCAGAGTTTTTGATGAAGGATCGTAAGTTAGAATTTAAAAATAGACCCTCCGGCTATTTTGGTTCCGCACTGATTGGTATGGCCTTTGCGGCTGGCTGGACACCATGTACAGGCCCAATTCTATCGGCGGTTATTGCCTTAGCAGCGACCAATCCAGGTTCAGGTGTACTTTATATGGTTGCATACTCCCTAGGGTTTGCGATTCCGTTTTTAATCTTATCGTTCTTTGTTGGCCGCATGAAATGGATTCGTAAAAACAGTGGTAAGATTGTTAAAATTGGTGGTTATATTATGATTGTCATGGGGATTGTGCTCTTCTTTGACTGGATGACAAAAATTATCACCCTTTTCTCAGGTATGTTTGGTGGATTTACTGGTTTCTAATGAATGAATTATATAGTAATATATTTATTGCGTTATTTTTATAATAGGGGATGGGTCCTATGAACTTCGTTGTTGTTTCTTCTATAGGAGCGGTTTTTATGGGGATACTTGCTTTATTCGTCCGCATGAAGGCTGCAAAGAAACCTACAAATGCGTTGAAAATTATCCTTCCGCCGGTCTTTATGTCAAGCGGGGCATTAATGTATGTGGTACCACAATTCAGGTTAACTCCTATGGAAATAGGGGAAGTAGTAATCGTAGGAATGCTGTTTTCCATACTGCTGATAAAAACCTCGAAATTTGAGATCCGCGAGAACGAAATCTATTTAAAACGGTCTAAAGCGTTTATGTATATTCTAGTTGGACTATTAATTGTGAGATTAGGGTTAAAAACTATTTTAAGTACCACGATCGATTTCGGAGAATTAAGCGGTATGTTCTTCTTGCTCGCGTTTAGTATGATTGTTCCGTGGCGGATTGCGATGTATTTAGATTATAAGAAGCTATATAGGCAGCTTCAAGGACAGCACTGATTCTTTTAGAGTCAGTGTTTTTTGTTTAGTGAACCAGTTATTTGAATTAATTAATTATTTACAAGACCCATCGTTATCGTTACCGCTTACCCAAAATATGAGTATTTGAGGGAACGAATAAAGTCTAATCGTTACCGTTTATCCCCAAATGTGTGTTTAGAGGGCACGAATAAAGTCTAATCGTTACCGTTTACCCCCAAATGTGTGTTTAAAGGGCACGAATGAAGGCTAATTGTTACCGTTTACCTCAAAATTAAGTGTAAGTGGTAACGAATAAAGCCTAATCAATACTGTTGAACACAAAAAAACCGCCACAAGAGGACGGTTTAGAATAAGTGCTCGAAAGGAGCGACATCAATTTGATTTTCAAATAGTTTCTTTCGTAAAAACTTATGATCTCTCTTAGGTGTTGCTTGAATGTACCCGCGGATGACGATTTCTTCGGTGATTTTTGTTACCTTCTCGTTAAGTGCAAGCTCACCAATTTTACCGGCAATTTTATGTCTAGCTACATCACGGAAAAGCTCTGGTACAGGGCTGACTAAATCCTCAAGCAAGTGTTTTTCTTCCTCGTCCCATAAATGACGAGTCTGATTCACGTAGAATTCTTCCCAGTCCATCACCGATTTGCCATCTTCCTTTGGCATTTTCTTGAGAAATTTCCGAAACATAAAAAATCCGCCAATCCCCATTAAACCAGCAAATACAAAAATCCATATTAATATAAACCATAAAAACCAACCAGTTAGCTGCATATCATTCACCTACAAAATACTATTTTCATCTATCTATTATAGTCTGTGACGAGGGTAAAAGACAAGTAATGCCTTTACTATCAAGAAAGAGTTATCATTAGAAGGAGGTTGCAAAAGTTGTCGGAAAAATGACAATATCCCCAACTCTATTGATATTTACTATATTCCATTGTATTATAATTACAAATAGGAATTACCTTTCTACAATAATAATTATGGGGCTGAATGGGGTACTGGTGTCCTCCACAGTCTTCAAAACTGCTTGAGACCTGCGTGCCAGGTCTGGTGGGTTCGATTCCCACACAGTCCCGCCAACGTTCTTACTCCCGCAAGGGTTTGACGTTGATTGATCCGGTGATTGTTGCCGGTGATTGTGACGGTTTACATACACAGTTTTCGCCCAGTCTAACGCAAGACTGTATAAGGGTGAGACGTAAGACTGTGTTAATAGTCGCGCGAAACTGTTTAAGTTATTCATTCGTCCTCTTACGCTAATTTTAGACTGGCGGAAGGGGATTTTTATTTTGCGGAAAAATTTAACTAGACGGAAGCGGACAGCAACGACTGAAATACCGCTAAGCATGACGGAAATGTTCGAGGAGTTTATGCTGATTAAGAAGGGCGAAGGTCTGGCAAAACGAACGATTACCGAGCATTATAATAACTTCGGATATTTTAAGGATTATATAAACCGCGAGTTACTAGCGGATGAAATGACGACGGAGTTATTTATGGGCTGGATTACGTTTATGCGTGACGAGATGGACTACACGCCAGGAACCATTAATATTCGCGTTAGGACAATGCGAGCATTCCTGCGTTATTGTTACGAGGATAAGGCGTGGATTAGCGAGCCTATACATAAGCGCTTTAAGCCGATTAAGGCGCCAATAGACGTAGTAGAGGCGTTTACGGTGGAGGAATATCGTAGATTGATTGCGGCCATAGATGACGAGAGTTATGTCGGATTTCGTACGAAGGTAATTACGTTTGTCTTACTTGATACGATGGTGCGAGTCTGCGAATTGGTTGATATAAAGCGGCAAAATATCGATTTTAAGACGATGTCGATACGCTTAGAAGCTGCGGATACTAAGACGCGTGTAGGCCGTGTAGTGCCGATTTCAGCTCGGACTGCGAAGCTATTGAGCGAATATATGAAAGAGACGGAAGACTTCGGCAATGAGTACGTATTCCTTACGTATGAAGGCGAAAAGATAGGCGAGGCAACTGTGCGGGATAACTTGCGAGTATATGGACAGGTCGCTAAGATAACAAATAAACGAGTCAGTCCGCATACTTTGCGTCATACTGGCGCATTGTTCTATATTCTTAACGGTGGTGATCCGTTTAGTCTACAGCGTATTCTCGGACATTCGCATATGAACATGGTGCGTCGTTATGTACAAATGACGAATATGGACGTTCAAAATCAGCATAGCGCACATTCTCCACTTAATTACGTATTTAAATAAGGTGCAAAATTCCTTCTGTTAAATTAAGATAATAATATGAGGAGGAATTGATAGTGAAAACAGCATTTCTAATTTCGTTTATGGTTCAAGGGATTGAACAGAAGTTACCGTTTCAAATCGTATCTAAAAACGAGCCTAATAAAGTACAAATTTTAGAGAAAATTACTGAAATTGTAAATCATTACGACCTAAGTCCCGAAATTAAGTTTGATAAATTCCATCAAGAAAAGAGCGAAAAATTATATCTTTATAAAATAGGAGATAATAATTGCGCAGTAAGGGTGGAGCGTAAGGAAATTTTTGAATTTACAAAGTAAAGGCGTCCAATAGAAGGGCGTTTTTATTTTTCTATACATACGGAACGTTTGTTCGTATATAATAGTAGTATAAATACGAAGGAGTGATTAGATGGCAATACGTGATCGCGGTAAAATTAAGTGGCAAGGAGCGTTCTTTATGCCGGAACAAGTGAAAATGCAGCGTGACTTGTGGCAGGATATGAAGCGTGAAGCTAAGCCGATACTGGACGAATATCAGATGGAGGAGTTTGACCTGCGCATTAAGTACGCAATGGAATATAAACATGCGATAAGGGTAACCGTCTGGTCTGACGGATTCACTACGGACTATACTGGGCGAATACAGCGCGTTGATCCTATTACGCATGAGCTGCGACTGGAGGTAAAACCTGGCGAATATGAACGCATTCAATTCGGAGATGTGACCGCAGTAAAGGTTGTAAATTGAACGGAAAGTGTACGTTTTCGGTAACGTATTACATATATATTTATATAGGGATGATAGCGAGAGGTAGTAAGGAATAGTAGTGATGGCGGTGATTATTGACGATTCTTTACATATTGGCGAAATCTTGGCGTTACCAGCTGTGGCGTCGCCAGGCGTGAGTGCCTCTGAAAACTCGGGGTTGGACCGGACATCTTGCGGAAATAACGGCAGGAAATAGGAGCTGGTTTATGCAATGCGGTAGGCCATACGGTAGCTGCACGATCGCCAGGAACCGCAATATACCGGCAATGTATAAGAGTACGTATAACTGCGTAATTATCTGTGCATATAAACGTTGATACTACGCGGTTTGTATTTGACTTAATTACGCATAATGTGCATTATACGAACCGATGATGAATCGTTATACATTCATATGCAACGTCAGACAACGTACAACTCGACATTATTCCAGAAACAAAATACCCCCGGCGGGGATGAAAACCAAAAAATATTCGTCAGCCACCAGAGATTCGCGTAATCCATTTCGTTTTTCTCAAGGTAAAAATAATTGCGCAAAATTTTTTAAAAACCCAAGGTTAGTCGGACACACAACGTCCTCATTTCTCCGCAGGTACTGGCGGACTATTGCCGAATTCATTAACGTAGGAAAGTGAGGCGATCAAGATGAAAAAGGAACGCATTAAAATAAAGGTTACGTTATGGCATGACGGTTTCCGAGCGGACGCACGAGACGGCAAGAATGGCGTAGCAGTTTACAATTGCTTCGGTACCACTCCGGAAGCAGCGGAGGAAATGGCGCGGCTAAAACTGAAGCAACGCCAAGACGAATTACGTTCGATGTAAGGACGCAAAACACACGAAATAAAAATAATTAACCACGCTGGAAACTTTTCCCTTATAATATACGTAGATAGATATATCCATATTAAGGGAGGGTTACATATGAAAAAGTTACTAGTTTTATTGTTCGCTATTCTTTTGTTTGCTCTGACGGGTTGCGGAGCGGACAAGGCTACGGATGAGCTCGAGAAAAACGACAAGAAAAAGGCGGAGGCAAAAGTCGAAGAGTCCGCAGACAAAGAAACGGACGCTGCAACCAGTGAAGAGAAAAAGTCAGAAGACGTCTGGACTTATTATGACAACGCAAAATGGTCTGATAATTTTAACGGGTTGAAGCTCGACGTCGAGAAAGTCGTTGTAAGTGACATCGCACCGACTATGGAAGATGAAAATGCTAAGGCATCTGCAGTTGGCGTTAAGTTCAAGATGGAGAATACGACGGAAGGAAAATTTACTGTTTACCCGGATCAAGCAGTCTTGGTAACGAGCACTGGAGAACAAATAGACATGCCGGATATGTTTGTTTCCGATAGTATCGGTGGTGAAATTGATAAAGGAGTTATTAAAGAAGGAAATATCATTTGGTACCTTGAACGCGGTCATGCTGCAGATATAACTTGGATTAAAATGAGTTTTAATGGCCGTGTTGGCGCAGAAGATCAGTTTGACGGTGAATCAAAAGATTTTGAATTCGAAATTAAGTTGAAATAAAAAGGGCCCCGGAGAAATATCCGGGGCTTTTACGTTTGATTTCGCAAACTGACGCAAGACTGACGATTAACCACGCTAGATACTCTTTCTATATAATAAGCGAAATAGAAGGGAGGAATAGCGATGGAAATAAGGAAGACGAAGTTTGTTAGGAGTAGCTTGCTTAATAAAAATAAAACCTTTAAGCGATCTAGAGTATTGGGATTGAGGAAAGAGGTGTTTAGACAAGTAATGAAAATTGGCAACACAACTCTTTTCATCCATTCGGAGTTATGCCGCCTAACCCAGGACGAAAGGCGCCAATATTTCCAAGAGGAACTAGAACGTGGTAATCCTGTTTTGCTGGAACTTCAGAGGTTGGTTCGCGAATCGTATATTAAACGAATGCAGAGTGGTGATGTTAAATGAAGGCAAATAAAAAGAAACAAACGACACCCAAAGTAAAAATTGTAAAACAAGTTTTCTTAGGTGAATTTAAAATTGAGGATTATCTCCAAAAGGAAGTAGAGCGGCTTTTAGAAAAATATAAGAAATAATAAACAAGCCCCGAGCAATTAAGCACGGGGTTTTTTGCGGTATTACCGGTATGTATTTTTAAAGACGCAGCTCCTCTACGGACGCTGACACGCTTATACGTCAGCTTATGCGGCCATTTCCTAAATAATGCAGGTCCAGGCCGTAATACCGGCACATTTATTTTACTTCGTCTTTCACCGCATATAAGTCGTCCACTTTAACGCCCAGCAACGTAGCCAGTTCGAAGGCCTGCGGAATTGACGGATAAGTCTTGCCCGTACACCAATTCGATAGAGTATTCTGCGATACTCCGAACCTCTTGCATATTTCCGGCCGATTATACTCCGACTGTTTTATCCACGATCCTATTAAGCTAACTACCATCAACATCACCTACCATATAAATTCGACGGAGCTGTCCGTAATCCTCTCACAAGATTATTTGTAATTTTACCAAAAATGTTGTGATAGGACGATATTACCGCTCATACCATATACTATCAAGCGATAGGAGGCGTTAAGGATGAGTAATAAGAGAGTTAAGTCGGTTTCTTTTAACATTACCAATCCGCAAGATAGGGCGTTCTTAGACCGTCTGGCAGAGGAGAATATCGAGTTTAGTCCGTATGTAAAGGCGTTAATATTCGAGGATATGCAGCGCAGAAATGCTCCGCTCAAGATCGTTAAACGTAGTGCAAGCGGTGGAATCAAAATAGTCGTAGGGAAGTAATACCCGTCTCTTCGACGGACCCTTTGCGTAACAGTGTAACGCGGTTGACGTTGTCAATTGTCATGACGATTTCAAAAGGGAGGTCACCGGAATGATAGAAGGAAAGGGATTGGGTGGCAAGAAAGTTAATCGAGTGAACGTTTCGCTCTCCAATAAGCAAGACTCGAAGCTCAGGCGCCTGGCGACCGCTTGCAACATGAAGCCGACGACATTGGCCGGAATACTCATCGAAAAGGGGTTAAACGACGCAGAACTTGTCTCGGAACTGCAGCGCGAGTATTGTACACAAGCAGCCTACCGCGTGATCGTCGTCAATAATAACGGAGAGCTGAACTACGTATTAACTGGCCGGGAGGACTTCCGATGAGCTGGGTCAGTTTTATAACCGGAGGCATGACCGTCATAATGGCGTATGCTGTCTTTTCTACGGGTGCTGAGGAGGACGAGGAACTGGTTACGGAAGATTCGGACCTAGTCATTAACGAAGGAAGTGGCAGACATGTGACGCTGAGCTGTCAGACCTGTCGCAAGTTAAAGAGACACCGCGAAATACGTCCGAATGTATTCCAATGCTGCAAGTGTAAGAGGCATGTAGATATTAGCGCATGAAAAAGGCGACCTTGACGGGTCGCTTATTTGTATTCGTATGAAACTACATCCTCGATGCTGTAGCTGTGCTTTAATCCCTTTTCTTCGGCCAAGCGATTGACCGTGTCTAGGATGCTGACTAACGTCTCGACTTCGATTCGACTGACGTCACCTTTTACGTAGGATGAGACAGTTGCCGGTCGGATCTTGCCTTCTACCGCTAAGGCGTTCATCGATATCTCTAATTCCTCTAGTACGTCACCTAATTTAAATTCTAGTGTCATATATACCTCTCCCGAACCTCAGTTTCTGTATTTTCTATTATAACTTATTTTTACGAAAAAGTTTCTTAAAAAGTTTCTAAATTTTTTTAATTTTTACCTTGACGGTTTTACTGCTGGAGTTATATACTCTAATTAACCCAGTGGTATTACCGCAGGAGTTAAACAACAAGGAGTGGGCGCAATGATAGAAACGGTTTATTTGCGTGAACAGGATAACGACGGTTCAGAGATTTTTCAGTCTTATCAAGCGATCATGTTAAAAAATCGAGCTGCAGTTGTTTTTGAAGAGGAAGGAATGACAATTTTTCGTTTAAAAGACGGGACAAACGACCTCGACTTCACCTATTCATTATTTTTCGCACACTTTTTTCTCGTCGGTGATCCATGTAAAACGGTAGACATCGAAAAGGTTAGTAAAATGTCAGCCATTGAGTTTTTCGAATACTTAGTCACGTTGAGGGAGGCTCGGATTAAATGTTCATCCCGATAATTACTAAGCCTGTTGACGTCCGTTTTATCAGAAAGCCCGACGGCTCCTTTGACCTCCGTATCATCGGAACTACTGGGAAACCTATCTTTATTTGTTCGAAGCAATTTAAGCGATTTTTTCCAGGCACATCGACTAGTTATAAGGCCGGAATAGTAAAAATGGATAAGGCCTTTGCTGAAGAGTTTTTCGAGCAAAACACGTAATACTTACGTCGGTATTATGCCGACATCCTTTTTAGCTAATTTTGTACAAGTTGATGATTTTAAGGAGGTGATGGGATGGGGTTAAGTTTTAACCAAGTTGAACGAATTGTCTCTGAAATGGTTAAGGCGTGGAATGAAGTAGATGAACATCGGAGTCGGCTAGATTATACAGGTGACGATGAATACGTTGGTTACCGTGAAGGGCTTTACGACGCATACCTGGATATTCTACTAACCACTGGATATTCAGTTGATGAAATTAATGAAATGGAATCACGATTAGGTAAGAAATAATAGGAGGGAAATAAAATGACAGTTCAGATTCGTTATGTAAAAACAATAGTTGGCTGGTTTAACTTATATGTGGTAAACGGGGATCCTAATCCTCCGGTTACAATCTCACCAGCAAAAATGTCGGAGTTATTTCCGGAAATCTCTAAGAAAGTAAGATTTGGCTGCGGAGAAATTAACGCATTTCAAGCATCGAATCTATTTGGCGAAACTCTAAAGGAGGGAAGAATCGCATGACTGTACGCAAAATTAAGGCTGTTTACACTGTGTCGGATGATCCGGATTTCGGAGTAGTCGAAGATGAAGTTTTCTTGCTGGCGCCAAACGTCATTCTTGAGAGAAGCGAAAACGACGCAGTAATACTTATTCCTAACGAGCCTATAAGCGATGACCAAAATACCGTTTATATTGACCGTGCAGAATGCGGAATGCTTGAAGCAGAATTTCTCGAGGGAGATAACGAACGATTGGACGCTTTGGGCTTGGAATGGCTTGCGACTGCATCATTTCTCGAGGTTATGTATGAACTTGCAAAAAAGTAAGAGCCTGCCTTTATGACTGTGGAGGTCCCGGCAAGCTCTCGAAAATACTCTAGGAGTCGATTATATCATATGGTACACGATCCAGGTAGCGGTGGTTTTTAGGTAAGCGACGGCAATCGCTTTAGAAATAAAGGGTACGGCATTGCTGTACCGGTAATCGTGACGTTGGTACGTCGAAGGCAAGGGCGTATCAGCAAGCGATTTTAAATAGCAGCACGACTCCAGGTGGAGCTCCTTCGGTGGCACGAAAGATTTGTGCTTGGAGCCGTCACAAGTCTGCTGGCCGACTCTCGGTGACTGGCGGCAACCCAATAGGTAGCGCCGAGTATATGTAAGGCTTGATTCGTGGTGGCATGCGGGTCAGGCCTTTTTCTATTTTTATAATAGCATACCGAACAAATGTTCGCAAGTATTTTTTAAAAAGTGCGCGACTTTTAAATTTCGTTCTTATTATACAGTGAAGACTGCGCGACTTTCGGATCTCGTTCCTATTATTAAGTAAGGGTGCGCGACATTTAAAACTCATTCGTATTATTAGGTAAGGTGTCCGAAAAATCATTCTAATACGTCACTATTATTAAGCGGTATTTTTTCCGCGGCAAGTCCGCGTTCACATAAAACAAAATTACGGAGGGGATAACGAATGGAAGAAAAGTACAAGTGTGTACTAAGTGTAAGAGTTGCGAAGGAACTGGTCGCAAAAGATTTTAAGTTAGTTGATATCGAGCCGAGTCGACGGTACCGAGGCAAATTGGTCTTTGTATTTTTAAACACGCCTGAGCTCGATGGAGAATTAGCAAGATTCGAGAGGAAGGAATGAGTTGATTGCCAAAACTGCCAACAGAGAACAGCCGCAAACTTATTTACGCAAAAATAAATGAGCTCTACATCCAAACACGTAGCAAGTATTTAGTCCAATTTCCAAACAGTTATGTGACGTTTAATAAAAAGCATAGCGCCAGAGTGGTCGTTCTAAACGACAGTATGTTAAAGACGCATATTGATGGCGACCTAACCTACGGAATTTTCAACGGAGGCTATTTTAACAAATTCATAACCTTCGACGTTGACTTTAACGACAAAGGTCTTGCGCGCTGGGCAACGCTAAAGCTGATCGACGTACTAGTTCACGAGTTTAATATTAAGCGGCAGGACATTCACGTAAGCGTTAGCGGTAATAAAGGCTATCATGTCGATATGTTCTTCGATAAGCCGATACCCGTGAAAGAGATTCGCGTCTTCTATGACAACGTAATAGCCACGGTCGGCAAATTGCAGGACGGTCAAATAGAGTTTCGACCCTCATGGACTCAAGGCATAAAATTACCACTCGGCGTCCACCAAAAGACCGGCAATCGCTGTTGGTTTTGCGATAATGAAACGTTGACTCCTATTAAATCCTTCGACTATTTGCTCGACGTACAGCCGATGGACTCAACGATAATAACCGAGTCAGACTTCGGACTTACCGACCAACAGGCGAGTGAATTCGAGGCGGTAGCGGCTGAAACGAATATCATGGCCAACGTGATCGACGTATCTGCAGCATTGCAAAAAGCACGTCGCATACTCGAAGCGGGCAGACTTACCGAAAGTAACAGCAGGCACTCGACCACGCTGACGCTTGCGTGTTTCTATAATTCGCAAGGATTTGAGCCAGAAGAAGCTGTCGAGGCGATTATGGACATTCTTAACGCCACACCTCCGCAGTATTTCAGCAAAGGCAGCACGCCGGACCATTGGCTTAAAGAGGCGCAAAGGCTTGTCGCTTATGCTTACGAAAAAGATATGAAACTCGGAAACACAGACAAACAGGTTACGATTTATAAGTCCGAAATACTGGCGGTTCTGCAATGCGGCACCTTCAAGCAAAAGCAAATGCTTTACGCGATGCTCGTAACAAGCAAGCGCTACGGGCCGACTTTTTATCTGAAGACTAAGACAGCGATGGCTATGATTGGCACGACTTCGAGGGAGACCGTTCAGAATGCAATAAAGACGCTGGTGGAAAAAGGTTACGTTGAATATCGGCGAAAGGGCGAGGTAGATATTGCGAAGAGTCTTGAGCTCGGCCAATTTCGCCATAAGCCTAACAAGTATCGTCTATTACTTCCGGAAGTTGCGGAGGATGAGCCGAGTGTCGAAGTATCAAATGAGCAATCAGTCGTCGACGTTGCATTACAATTATGCGATGTAAAGGAAATCAAGCGGTATGTAAAGCGTAGGGAATACGAGAATAAGTGGGCGTTATAGGGCGGTGTTTAAAAGCTCTATATATATAAATATGTTATTACGTTACCGATTTTGTACACATTTATCCAATTTAATAGTAACACAAAACAGCCAAAAGGGGAAATGAAAATGACAGCCAATATAAATTTTAAGAACCCGGGCGAAGGAGCCATTGAATATGCAAGCTCATTCTTCGAACAATTGAACGTAGAGATAACTCGAGACAAAGCACTGTTACTAATTAATCGCCTAATCAAGGGAGATTTTAACGACAATAATGACAAACGGATTAAACGATGTGACTGGTGCGGGTATTTTTATCGCGACAAAACAAAGCCGAATAACTCGAAAGTGTGCGGCCCATCTTGCAAATTTGCGAAAGATAATCACGCCAAGGCGGTCAAGAAGGCTGACAAAGAGCTATTGAAGCCGAAGAAGGAGAAATCATTCGAACGCGAAATGTACGAATGTCACGTGCATTGGCTTGAGTATCCCTATTATGTCTCGGAACACTACATGCTTAAGCGTGCTCATCGTTACGAAACGCCATTCTCAAATGACAAACTCGAGCAAATTGACGCGGCAATTCAACGCGGGTATAAGCGAAATAACAAAGCTACGCCAACGGATGGAAGTGATAAGGTTTACGTCAGAGGGATCAGCCATAAGCATCGTTATGGAGACGTTGAAGTATCTCAATTAGAGCCAGACTATTTTGCGGAAAAGTATTCGGAGAGACACCTGAGACTCGAGCGCAAGAGGGCGCTAGAATTTAGCCGCAGTAAAAAAATGCATATATAGGAAAGCCCATAATAGTTCGTTAATTTTTTTGGGCTCAAACGGAATAGATAGGAGGTAATCGAATTGGACGGGATGAAAGCAAAGGCTATTCGTTATTTTTTAGAGGAATCGCAAGAAAAGTTCGCAAAAAGAATCGGTGTTGCGGCATCGACAATCTGTGCTATAGAAAAAAATCAGCGTGATATTACCGATTATATTCGAGCCAAATTAGTACGAATAGAAGCTGGACTGCCAGAAGAGTTTGATCTTTTTTACGATGGTTTTAGAAAAAGTGTTTAAACCTTAAATATAACACTATTGAAGGGGGATGGCAATAGTTTTGAGTGGAGAAAAGGCAATTCATACAATCCTTTGTATACCTGGCGGAAATTACCCGCACCATCAAAAACAGATAGTTGCGAAAGTCACGGACGGAGAAGAGGCAAGGTATTTCACGTTCGGACCGCATTGCACTAAACGCCAAATCACTGAAATGATTCCGAGGCTTTGGATGGATTTCCGATTTAAAAAGAGGGGGAAGAGCGCATGAGTCAAACGTTAAGGACTTGTAGGATTTGCGGCGAGGTTAAGGCACGGGATGAATTTGAACGGGATAAAAGATACGAAGGTGGTCGCACCACTAGGTGCAAAAGCTGTAAAGCGAAATCGACAGACCGCGCTTACCACGCCTTTTACAAACTAAAGCTACGTGCGGAAATGGCCGGAAATGAAGTCGCTGTAACTCTTGAAGAGATAAAAGCACTGCTGGAGGCCTTCGGAGGTATCTGTATTTATTGCGGAGCCAAAGAGGAGCCAAACGGACCGACATTTCATGTTGAACATGTAAGGGCTCGAAGCCAGGGCGGAGCGGATCATATTAACAATTTGGTAATTAGTTGTCCTACATGCAATTCAAAGAAAAGCGATAAATCGGTAATCGGTTACTATTTCGACGAAGAAAGTTTTACTGATGAAAATTTAAAGGTTTTAGTCCAGTACCTTGCTCTTTCTGCTGATAAAAAGGTCGAAGAATTGCTCGTGAACTTAGTGGATGATTTCGCCATAAGTGAAGTACGCAAGATTCGCGAGGAAATGGAAAAGGAAGTGAAATAATGGGCCGTAGAAATTCTGGTCAAGTAAGATATGAAGGCCTTAGCCAACGCGAAATATGAAGATTAGAACGAAATAAAAAATACAAAAATCCGAGGCGTGATGGTACCGATTGGACGGACCGAGTGCTTCAGAAAATAAAAGAGGCTGAGGAGGTTAACGAGAATGGCGGAATCAACTAAATTAAGGTGTTTTAATTGTGCATTGCAATCGGAATGTTTGCGAAAAGAGCGCAAAGAAAAGTACGAAGATGCAGGCTGGCAAACGTATTGCGAGAAAGGAATCAAAGTTTGGAGTGGCCCGAAGAAGAGTCGACGTCGCTAATAATGGATGTAACAAAATTACTTATAAAATAGGGGGATTTAATAATGAGAGAACACATTTCGAAAGCTCATGAAATTATGAACGGGGCTACAGCTCAATATAGGGAATTGGCAGATAAGCTAAGTCAAGCAGAACAGCAAATAAGACAGGACAAAACCCTTTCTGCACACGGTCAAAGATTAAAAATTGAGGAGCTTAAAAAGCAGCACAGTCGACAAATAATGGAGTTTGCAAAGAAGACCAAAGACGAGTTTCAAATTGAAGTCATTCGCGCAAAGGGCAAGGCTGAGCGCCTTCTTGAAAGTCCGCATAAGAAGCCTAGTGACGCAACTGTGCAAAAATATGAACGTAGCTTGAAAGATTTAAAGACTCGCGTAATGCTGGCGTTCCGTCCGGAAAAGGCCGCGGAACTTGTGAAGGAGTTTGCGGAAGGGATAGACGATCCTTATATTGCCGGACAATTCCGCGAACACTTTTCGGATGTCATTACGCCTATTATTCAGCAGGTAAAACCAGAGGCAAAAGCGGATTTAGTAAAGTTGTACGATAGATTGGATTCGGATTTTAAGACGGAAGACCAGCGAGAGGCGCAACAGGTAATGGAGCAAGCAGACGCAATGTTCTCGGCCAAGATATTCAAGCCTGCTGTCACGGATCACATTAAGGGATCATACGGAAGTCGTTATGCAGACTACGTAAACAAGCCGGACATGTATTTTGCTATAGAAGATTCAGTAAAAGAGCCAGAAGCGGAATAAGATAACGGCCGGCGACTTTATTCATCGGCTTAAATAAAAAAAACAATAAAAAGGGGCGGAATATAAATGAATATTACTACACTTCAAACAGGCAAAATTGTTATAAAAAACGACGAGGAACTGCTAAGTAAAATCGAAGGGCAAAGTCTTGAAGGTGTGGACATTAGCGATTTTAGAGTTAGCGCTGATGATCTTGCAAAGCTATTTAATCTAGCGCAATCTACCCGTTATACCTACGTCAAAGAGGACGGAGTGGAAAACCCACAAGTCATTAAGACCCACGATAATGTCAAGAGATACAAAGTGCTAAAAGCAGCATATCTCGAAAAGTTTAGTAAGTAATAGGGCGCCTTCGGGCGTTCTTTTTTATACATATCTCGTGATGAATTCAA
This sequence comes from Neobacillus niacini, assembly GCF_019749295.1. GTDB lineage: Bacteria > Bacillota > Bacilli > Bacillales > Cytobacillaceae > Neobacillus > Neobacillus niacini_D. The sequence continues at coordinate 48,058 of NZ_JACWFG010000001.1, read as the reverse complement.
CGGTCAGCCATTCCGTTGTCGGAGCGAACATCTTAAAACTGACAGTCCTAACGGGCTGTTTTTTATTTGGCCAAACGAAACTAGAGGGGTGAAAACATGAACACATTGAGCGATGTTCAGCGCGTTGTTGACGAGTATTACACGAAGACGGGTCAATGGATGCAAAACGCAGCACAAGCGCAAGCACTGCCAGTTGATGCAACTTGGCGGCAGGCAGAGCGGCAATACAGCAAAGGCTTGGCGGAATTAAAAAAGTTGAAACTGTCGCAAGAAGACCGGAGAGGCTTCCGGTTATTACGAGATGGTTTCGAAATGATGATTCGAGCATGCGAAGCTGGCCAAAAAGGACGCTATCAAAAGGCGGAACAACTTGGCGCAAAGTCAGGCGAATTATTATCAGGATATTTAAAGGTGGTGACAACGTAAATGGCAGGAGATCAAACAATTCTTGTAAACGTCGGGGCAGACATATCAAACCTCTCATCTGGTTTGACTCAAGCTGCCAACGAGGTTTCTAGATTTTCAAGTAGTACGCAACAAACATTCGCTGAGCTCGGAAAAATCGGCGCTGGCATGACGGCTCTGGGCGTCGCGATAGCCGGTGGCCTCGGATTCGCAGCAAACTCGGCAATGAATTTCGAGTATCAGCTATCCTCGATTAAAGCAGTTTCGGGAAGCACAGCGCAAGAAATGGAAAAGTTGAGCGCATTAGCTATCGAGATGGGCGCAAAAACGAAATATAGCGCTACTGAAGCGGCTCAAGGTATTGAAGAATTAATGAAAGCTGGAGTAAGCACGGCAGATATCCTAGGCGGAGGCTTGCAAGGTGCGCTCGACTTAGCAGTTGCTGGCGAACTTGAACTAGCTGACGCGGCTGAAATCGCATCCACTGCGCTAAATGCGTTCAAAAAGGACAATTTAAGCGTAGCTGACGCCGGAAATCTTCTTGCCGGAGCCGCGAATGCAAGCGCCACGTCAGTTTCTGAACTGAAATTCGGCTTAAGTATGACTTCAGCGGTTGCTGCCGGAGTTGGGCTATCGTTTAAAGATACCTCAACGGCACTCGCAGCGTTTGCAAACTGGGGCTTGCGTGGATCCGATGCCGGTACCTCACTAAAGACGATGCTACTTAACTTATCGCCTAGTACGGACGCTGCCGCCGGACAAATGAAAGAGCTTGGACTTCTTACGGAGAACAATACCAGTAAGTTTTATGACGCTAACGGCTCAATTAAATCGATGGCTGAAATTGCGGAGTTATTGAAAACGCAATTGTCCGGCTTGACCGATGAGCAACGTCAGCTTGCAATGAAAACGATGTTCGGAACGGACGCAATTCGTGCTGCCAACATCCTTTACAACGAGGGTGCAGCGGGTATTGATAAGATGTACGAGTCAATGTCGAAGGTCAAAGCGGTAGATGTTGCGACAGAACGTTTGAATAACACTAAGGGTGCAATCGAGCAATTAAAGGGCGCGTTTGAGACGGCTTCGATTTCGCTTGGTACTGCGTTGCTACCGGCAATTAAGTCAATCACGTTAACAGTCCAAGGCATGATCGACAAGTTCAACAACTTGAGCGAAAGCACAAAGTCAACGATTGCGATAACAGCGGCTATTGCTGCAGGCTTCTTGCTAATCGCTGGACCGCTTCTAATGATTATCGGCTTTATTCCTGCCATTGTCGCAGGCTTTACCGCTATAGCAACGGCAGGTAGCTGGCTCGTAGGAGTTATTGCGGGTATTTCGTCCACCGTTCTAATCGTTGTAGGCGTCATTGCTGCGATTGGTGCTGCGCTCGTATTGGCGTATCAACATATTTCATGGTTTCGGGATTCAGTAGACGCAGCCTGGGAATGGATCAAGCAGGCCTTTAGCGTTGCGCTAGAATTTATCATCGGAATCGTGAAGTCGGTCATGTCCGCAGTGGCTTCGTTCATTGGCGATCGACTAAGCGACATTACGAAATGGTGGTCGGAAAACGGATCGGCCATTATGGAAGTAGCGAAATTTGCCTTCACATTCTTGAAGAGCTATATACAAACGGCGATGGGCTTTATTTCGATGATCTTCCAGACGATTTTTCCGGTAATTGTGGGCGTCGTGAAGATTGCTTGGGCAGTCATACAGGCAGCCTTTTCAACGGCGATAAACTTCGTGCTCGGACTGATTGGCTTTTTTGCTAAGATTTTTACCGGAGATTTCGAGGGAGCGCTAGAATCAGCGAAAAATACTGCGTCGCGAATCTGGCAGAATATCGTTTCAATCTTCAAGAGTATCAATTTAGCGGACATAGGACGTAATATTATCGCTGGATTAGTTAACGGTATTAAGTCGATGGGTTCTGCGGTTTCTAAAGCGGTCAGCGGAATTGCCGGCGCTATTCCTGCGAAGATCAAGTCGTTCCTCGGCATTCATTCTCCTTCAAGGGTTCTTATGGAGCTCGGAGAATTTACCGGAGAAGGTTTCGTAAACGGTCTAAAATCGATGATTAACGAAGTCAAGGTAGCTACCGGGGATATGGCTTCGGCTGCAGTCCCGACGTCCCTTGCTTACTCTACGCCAGGAGTTGCGGGCAATGCTTACACACGACCGCTGGCAGAGAAAACAACGACGCAAAGCTCAACAGTTAATCTAACGCTGAATTATAGCGGAAGCGGTTCGGAAGATGATGCGCGAGGTATGCTCGACATGATTGAGCGCGGATTATCGGATCGGTTTAACTTAAAGGCGCGATTTGGCGGAATCAGAAAGTAAAAACGGAGGTTGAATATGGACGACATTGAAAAGATGAAAAAGGAAATAGCGGCAATGAAAGCCGATCGAATTGCAAGAGGATTACCTGCCGACCCTCCAGCGGAATTCGTTCCGGTAGAAGTTGGCTATTTACTTTTCGAACGCTGCAAACCGCTTTTTGATTTTCTCGTAAAGTATGCAAAACTTTGCGGTGATTCCCAAAGGATTCCTCCGATTGATGATTCGAAGCTGGAGCCTTACGTGGCTGACTTAGAATTAATCGGCGAAACTATCGGCGGGAATTACAATGCCTTCTCTGTAGGGATGCGCAACGCTATGCGATTAGTAAAATCCGCAGATCAGAACGCACCGGAAAAGTTTATTCGTTCCTTACTTCTAAGTTTGAAACTGGCGAGTATTGACGCCAAAAAGTCTCTGAACGAAGTTGCATACGGACACGGGGGTTATGCAGACGTTAAGGCTAAATACGAGGCATACAAGAGTGATGAAGCGTTATTTGACGCGGAGCTCAGTCGACTTAAAGAACATTACGAATCAATTAAACACTTATACTAGGAGGGGAAACTAAATGGCAACATTAAAAGAATTGCAGGAGAATCTTACTCCGCAGCAACAAATGGCGGCTCACTTGCTAATTGCGAATGAATTCGCTGGTAAGGAAAAGCGCACGCAAGAAGCCTTAGCGGAAGAAATCGGAATTAGCCGTCAGCATCTTCATACTTGGAGAACAGAGGACGTCGACTTTATCCGCTACCAGGCAGCATTGACGGACATGAAGCTTGACTCTTATCGTTCACTGGTTGACGCAAGGTTAATGACTCTAATCGAAAAGGGTCCGTCTAATAACGGAATTCCTTCAATTAAAGCTATTGAGCTTTACTATAAGCTTAGCGGTCGCTTAGTTGAGCGCAAGGAAGTTACGCAGTTTACCGAGCTGCAAACAGATCGTCCTCGCCGATTATCCGATGAAGAAGTGGCGCAAGGCTTAGAAGAACTTAACGACATGCTGAAATAAAGAAAGGCCCTCGGAGTAATTCCGGGGTTATACATATTTCGAGTTTTATTGACACCGCATAACCTATCGACTATCATAAAACCGTAAAGGACGAATGAAAACTGTAACGGTGATTGACCGTAGACTGATTGACCGCATGATTGAACGTTGATGTTGGCGCTGATTGTGCCGATTGATTGTCCGGATTAACTTACGTAGTCTTCAAAACTGCTTGAGACCTGCGTGCCAGGTCTGGTGGGTTCGATTCCCACACAGTCCCGCCAACCATATCAAGACCTTAAGCAAATCCTTTCATACATAGACCTGAGGGCACTCGGGCTTTTTTATTGTTGATTGCTGTAAAAGTGCCAAACTTCCATTTGTGCTATCGAAGTCTTTTCAGAAGTGTATCTAATGTATCTACCCTAATTACTCCATGTTACCGGTCAAATGCGAATAGATATCCATGGTAACTTGTAACTTGGAATGGGGGAAATTTCATATTACCTTTATTCCAACAAGGCTTCCTCTTTAACAAAAGGAAACCTTCTAATCTTTTAATAAAAAGAGAAAGCACATTATCTCACACTTATTGCAACATCTTCCAGCCATTTTATCTCTTCTTGTGTTAAAACAATTTTGGATCCTTCATAACAAGAGTTCAATTCTGCTTCATTTTGAGCACCGATAAGGGCACAGGAAGGAAATGGTTGATTGAGAACATATGCAAGTGCGATTTGAATGGTGCTGACACCTTTTTCTTTTGCAAGCTCTTCAGCGCGGCGCAGACGTTCCCAGTTTTCATCACTGTAGAATACGCGAACAAGATCCGCATTGCTGTAATCATTTGACGAGAAGCGACCTGTAAAGAAACCTCTTGCTTGGGAAGACCACGACAAAAGCGGGATCTGATATTTTTCATGCCATTGGCAATCAGCTGCATCAGCGGATACACAACCAGCCCAAAACGGTTCTTTCGCTTTGGCTAAGCTTAGATTGGGACTGCTGAAAGTAAATCCGACTAACCCATTAGCTGCGGCATATTCATTCGCTTCCTGCAACCTTTGAACCGTCCAATTCGACCCGCCTATCGCTTTAATTCTTCCAGCGGCAATATGCTCATTTAAGGCATCAATAATGAGGTTAACCGGGACATTCGGGTCATCACGATGCAACGCATATAAATCGATATAATCTGTTCCAAGCCTTTCTAAACTCTCAAATAGATCCTTTGAAATAGCTTCAGGATTTACACGGGTGCCGTTCTGGTCGTGGTGAGCCCCTTTTGTTAAAATCACCACATCTTCACGATTGTTTCGCTCCGTCATCCACTGCCCAATTGCCACTTCACTCTCACCGCCACAGTAAATATGGGCGGTGTCAATCGTATTCCCGCCTATGGCGAAAAAACGGTCCAGCACTTGGCAAACTTGCTCATACACACTTGGCCTAAAATAGTCTGAGCCTTGAATAAGGGTCGTTACTGGTTTTGTTAGCCCTGGAATCGTAATCGTTTTCATTATTTCAACCTCCAATTTGTTAAATTTCCACACGACGGCGTTCTCGTGCCGATGTCAAACAAGCATCCAACACTTTCATATTCAGGACGGCATCTGATGCTGGAAAAGGAAGTGGTTCTCCGTTCCGAATACTTCTTCCTATAGCATCTGCCTGCAAGGCATATTGGTTCAAGTGAGGAACTTCTACTTCTCTACGTCCATCCTTTGTATGGACAAAAAAGTTATCTCTTTCATCCTGATTTACCACAAAGGCGCTCGGAACTTCAATTCGTCCATCTGTTCCTAAGACTTCAAGTGTATTTCTGAAAGCTGCCCACATGCCGCAATCAAACGTTAAAGCAACACCTTTATTAAACTCTAAAATGCCAGAGGCCATCATATCGACATAATCATGTTCTTCAGACAATAGAGCATGAACCGTTGCAGCCTGCGGCTCTTCGTTTAACAACATCCGTGCTGCACTAATTGGATATACACCTACATCGTATAGCGAACCGCCGCCCCAATCTTGTTTATATCGAATATTGTTCTTGTCCTTTGCGTTGTTAAAGGTAAAGGTGCCATGAATTCCGCGAATCTCGCCAATTTCACCCGATTGAATAATGTCGTGAATGACGTTATAACGCGGATGATATCGGTACATAAACGCTTCGGCAAATGCAACACCAGCTTTTTCGCAAGCCGCTACCATTTCTTGTGCTTCCTGTGCAGTAAGCGCTAATGGCTTTTCGCATAATACATGTTTTCCAGCTTCTGCTGCACGAATTACCCATTCTTTATGCATATGGTTGGGCAGTGGAATGTAAACGACTTCAATAGTAGGATCAGCAAGTAATTCTTCATAGCTTCCATAAGCGGTCGGTATATTCAATTCCTCCGCTGTTTGCTTTGCCTTGTCTAATCCGCGGCTAGCGATGGCAGCGACTTCGCCGGTTTCAGATTTCTGGATTCCAGGTATAACCGAGTGCTTCGCGATGCCGGCGCAGCCAATAATTCCCCAAAGAATTTTTTTCATTCTGTTCCTCTCCTTTTATGTAAGAATATTACTATATTGTCATTATATTAAACTCATAATAAAATAAAAATATAATCTTTTTGCCTTACATATGAAACAATATTGCTATGGAAAGAGTGATAGAACATGCTTCGACAATATCTATTACCTACACTCAATAATAACGAATATATGGTGCTCCCCGAATCGATCGGATGGTATTGGGATGAGCCGGAACATCAGGTAGATAGAAAGGTAGGTACGCTTAATAATTTTAGTATTCACTTTATTGTTTCAGGAACTGGCTATATAGAAATAGACGGAAAACAATTTACCTTGAAGCGGGGGGATGCTTTTTTGTATTTTCCGATGCAGGAACAGCGTTATTATAGCAGTCATCAGGACCCGTGGAATATTCGTTGGGTGCATTTTTATGGAAGCGTTCTCCATCCATTTTTATCAGAAAAAGGGTTTTACCGACATTCACTATGGAATATCCAACATATGAAGCCATTAGAAAAGGCTCATGAGCAGCTGCTCCTTGAAGCGGAGAAAAATAGTTTTTTGTATTTGTCCCGGTTGTCCACTCTCACCTATACGTTCTTAATGGAATTCCTAACAAATGTAGTACCCCGGACTTCCGACCGGAAGCAGGAGTTGGACAATCGAATTCAGGGCTTGCTGCCCATGATGCAAAGTAAAGCATGTGAACCATTTGAATTGGATTACTGGGCGGAACAAGCAGGTGTGAGCACCTATTATTTTTGTCGCCTTTTTAAACGGGATACCCAAATGACGCCAATGGAGTTCATTACATTATGCCGGCTTCAACTGAGTAAACAATTACTGCTTGACCATAAAGAAATGACCATAAAAGAAATTGCTCTAAAAGCAGGCTATCCGAGTATCAGTTATTTTAACAAACGCTTTTTAAAACATGAAGGAATGACACCCACCAATTACCGCGAGCTGTATCCTTTTAAATCACAGAAGTAGAAAGGATGTTTGTTTCCCCCTTTGGCAACTCAGTAAACGGGATAAAACAAGATAATCCATGAAAGATGATGGGTAAATCCATTGTTATTGGATAATCATTTGGTTAGTCTAAGCATATTCCTTTATGAAGGCGGGGATATGAAGAAAATGGATTTACTTTTCTAGAGCATTTCTTCTTACATAAATGGAGTTATTTCCTTGGAACCGCTCTATTATCGATTTCACTTCTATTACAATTATGAGGTGCCCCCCGAAAGTTAGAGTTTTATATTAAGCAGCTATTTGGCTGGTATGGACACGGTATTTAACCGGGCTCATCCCAGCCAATTTTTGTTTTATTCGCTTGTAATTATAATAATGAATATAATCTTCTAGTCTATTTTTTAATTCCTCAATAAAAAGGAACGGTCTTCAAGACTGCCTGTGACCTGCATGCCAGGTCTGGTGGGTTCGATTCCCACGCAGTCCCGCCAACCTTGATATAACGCTCCTTATTGTTTCTCCAACCACTAACCAAGGAACTCTTTCGAGACTTTGCTGGCAGACACATGTTTTAATGGGCAGCCAAACATACATATTCAAAATTAAAGCTCCCCACTTAAAATGGAGAGCTTACTTCGTTTCCTTTACTAATATGTCTAGATGATTGTTTGTTAGCTTTTATTAGATCACTAAAACAAAGCATGAGTTCAAACATTAGAAGAATTATGACTACCCATACGCCTAAGTTTAAGATCGTGTCAATCACGATGGACCCAATAAATAAATGGGTATGGATTAGGGATGTTAAAGTATAAAACATTGCAAAAGTAAAGACTCTACTCCACTGCGTAACATCATAAATAAAGATAGCTTTTTTAAGACCATAGTGTTTCATCCGTTTAAAAAGCCTGTAGATTTCAATAGACTCAACCATAATGAAAATAATAAAGGCTGCTCTCCATATCAATCTTATTGTATCAATACCAATAATGCCTGTGACTAAACAGGCAATCCCGGAAATAGATAATGCCCCATGTAAAATGCAGTTCGTATTGTTCCAATCCAATTCAATTGACCAAGAATTTTTTATGTATCTATATAGGATAAAAAATACACAAACAAGATAAAAACAAAACCCTATGATTAGTAAGGATAGGTTAAAGATATCAGGAAATTCTTTGAAAACAGTGTTAAGTAACAGGACTATCGATTGTGTGCTAACAGTAGTTAGAAGCAGAATTCCATGGACATTCTGATATGATTTTGTCCGAGAAATTTCTAAAAAAGTTTTTACACTTATCCCAATATAAATAATCCACAGGACAATATTTATAATCGCAATAAAGACCGAAATAAATCCCCATTGGAAAAATTGTTTATAAAATATAATGCCACTAATAGAGGTACCAGCAACCCATGTACCAATCCCAAAACGATTGATTAGATTGGAATAATGGATGACTTTAAATTTTCCATCCAGACTGGCAATTATTAAAGAAAGAATAAAGGAAAACCAAAGGGAGAGGTTAATAATGCATAGAATTTTTCCAAAAATGTGTTGGAAGAACTGGATTCCAAAATAGTTTAATAGAACACCCTGTGTAACAATCCCAAGTGCCATAACCATGGCCATGGCTGAAGTTCTAATATAAAGTTTATTAAAAGTGAAAAATAAAATAATACAAATCATAAGGAAAATTAATATCAATAAATAAATCAAATTTATCACCATATAGTTTTAGATATTTAAAAAGTATACCATCATTATATCCGGAGGTCTGCACATTTGTTCAGACTTGATTGAATACAACTAACTTTATACTTGATACTACTAAGTATAAATATTATGGGAGGAATTGAAATGCCGCAATTAATTTTTAAAGGAATTACAGTTGATATAGTAAAAAAAATTAGTGCTGCTTTGGTTCAGGAACTAGCAGACCTTTGTAAATGTGAAACTGACAATTTCACATTAGAAATAATCCACTCTTCTTTTGTTTTTAATCAAGAGGAAGTCCCTGGATTTCCTTTTATCGAAGTGAAATGGTTTGATCGTGGCCAGGAAATTCAGGACCAATTTGCAAAGATAATGACGAACCATATTCATTCACAGGGTATTCCTGAGGTGGAAATTGCTTTTACTGTATTTCTAGAGTCTGCTTATTATTTGAATGGGAAAAATTTCGAATAATGATTCTTTTTTTGATAGACCCTTAGAAAGCTGCTCAAATTGATGAGCGCTTCTTTTTGCATGTTGACCAAAATCAGAAGGACGTTTTCATTCATTAGGTTTTGTTAATTTGTTGAATATTAAAAATTATCAGTTAAAAAGGTTGTCTTCAAGGAAAATAATGGTTACTATATAAATAGAAGTTACATAGTGAATCACATGTTACTAATGCGATTAGGCATGGTGGTAAATGAGGGAATGTATCCATTCCTCAATTTCCACCATGCCTTTTTTATGTAATCACCTGTAAAAATATTTAAAGGAGGTGGATTGATTTAAGTAAGATTATTAACAACCAAGTGGATGACAGAAATAGTAAATAAGTTCATAACGATGGAGGAGTATTTATAGTAATGAAAAAAGTTAATAATATATTATTCAGTTTGTTATTGATATTTAGTTTGATTCCTTTCTCTACTGCCGCGGCAGAAACTCCTGATGCCTCAAAGGACATAAAAACACTAGTAAGTGAATTAATCTATTATTATGGACAAGATGCACGTACAGATGTCCAAAGAACTCTTGAACTGATTGAAGAACAATCTCTGGAAGATTATAAGTTATGGAATTCGGTCACTAATTATTGGGATTGGATCGAGAATGATATGGAAGAAAATATAGATGTGGCTCCAGACGGTCTTCCAAAAGATAATACGCATGCTTTTATTGTTCTTGGGTTTGCTTTAAATAGCGACGGTACAATGACGGATGAATTAGTTGGTAGATTACAAGTTGCCCTAAATAGTGCAAACAAATACTCCAACTCTTATGTCTTAGTAACTGGCGGAGTAATGAAAAATGGTTGGACAGAAGGCGATCGTATGCGTGATTGGCTATTGGCTAACGGACTTCCGATAGAAAGAATCATTGTAGAAAACAAAAGTGCAAATACCGTTCAAAATGCATCGTTCAGCTATGATACTTTGTACAACGACTATAATATAAAAACCGCTTCTATTATAAGCAGCCAATATCATTTAAAAAGGGCTAGTATATTCTATTACACCATGTCACTTTTGAAAGTGAAAGAGCTTGGGAAAACTCCGATTGAGTTTTTAGGACAAGGAAATGCAGGCTGGTATCGAGCAGATAAAACAGAAGAACCAATGTCCCTAAAAGTCAGTGGAATGTCTTCCATTGCAGGTGTACCTAGAGCTAGTAATCTCCCTATCTCCAAACTAGAAGATTTGGCCATTGAAGGGGACCTAGAATACTATTTAGGTGAAGAATTAAATTTAACTGTTAATGCGCAATATGATAGTCAGTATGTTCGTGACGTTACAGAACATGTGGATATTATGGGATTCGATTCAAGTAAAATCGGAGACCAAGAACTTGAAATTACTTATGAAGAAAGGGGAATAACACTAACGAGAAACATCATGGTTAGTGTTGAAGTAAACAAATCTGTACTAGAAAAAGCAGTGGCGGATGCCGAGAAAAAAGTAAAGTCTGACTACACAGGACAGAATTGGAGAGATTTTACAACTGCACTAAGTCTTGCTAGGCAAGTATTAGGAAATAATGAAGCGACACAAGAAGAAGTAGATGCAGCACTCCATTCCTTAATAAAAGCAACGGAAAACCTTGTAAAAAAACCGATAGTGATAGAAGTTGATAAATCCGCGCTGGAATATGCAGTGGCCGATGCTAATAAGAAACAAGCATCAAAATATACTGCTGCCAGCTGGACGGCCTTTAAAAAGGCATTAGCATCAGCGAAAGCGGTACTTGCAAATCCAACTTCATCTAAAGTAGAAGTAGATACAGCTCTTATCGATTTAAATGTTGCAAGTTCCAAGTTAATATTCGCTACGGTTCCAAAGCCTCACAGGGAACGCATAAGCTACCAAATACAGCAGTAAATATGTAGGCGTACCTGTTAATTTGCTCATTATTAGTTGCAGTTGGGGCATTACTCTATATTTATAGAAGAAAAGCGAATCTTGATGCATCAAGATTATAATGGGAGGAAAATGAAAAAGGGTATTTTTGAAATAGTCGACAAGCTACTTAAATAAAATTTTCATGATAAAAGGCTAAACCAAAAAATTGGTTTAGCCTTTGTTGTGAGGTTAGCGCTGCTTGTCCCGATATTGCCAAACGCCGGCGGCTCTCATTAAGTCGCGTTAAATGATCATGGAGTGAACAGTTCTATGGCTTATTTGGAATTTCTAAAGCGGATATTAGAGACAAGACAAAGAAAAAGGCCAGGTATTGAACCTAGCCTTTACTTTAATTTATTAAAAATACAAATAACTTATTTTAGATAGATTTTGCTTTAGCACGAGTGGCATCAAGTTTCTTATTGATATCTTCCACGTCTTTATCTGAAAGCGGGTATAGAGCCATAACAATCATTGAAACGATCGCAAGCACTATTGGAATCCAGATTGCTGTTAAATTGATACCGGCAAGGGCGCCTGCTGATTGCTTCATTGCATTTCCATCGAAACCGTAGGCTGCAAGCACCCATAACGGAATGGCACCACCAAGTGTAAATCCAACTTTGAAGAATAGACCCATGATGGCGTTAATGATAGCAGCGTTACGTTTGCCGGACTTCATTTCACCATAAGAGACAACTTCAGGAACGAGTGCCCACATGAAACCAGTTGCAGAAGTCAGACCCCATTGTTTGATGAAGGTTGCAACATATGCAAGAGCGAGTGAATCGTGCATGCCTTCTAACGACCATACCCAAGTAAGGAGTTCACCGACAATAAACATGCTAAGGAAGAGATAGAAAAACCCTTTTTTACCAAAGATATGCTTTATTTTTGGCCAGAAGACTGGGAAAAGGATACCAGGGATAGAAGCAATAAGACCTACAGCACCCATCCAGTCTGAGTGGTTAACCGTATATTGGTTAAAGAAACCGTTTACTGTGTTCATGAAGAACATGAAGGTGAAAGCAAGCATAAAGAACAGACCAAGAATAAGAAGTGGTTTATTATTCTTCAATTCAACGAACAGGTCGTAAGCTTTCACTTCTGCTGATTGTTCCGCAGTTGCGACAACTGTTTCTTTTGTGAGACGGTAGCAAAGGAACAAAGCGATAGCCCCGATTACCATGTAAACCATGAAAACCCAAAACCAGGCATTACCAGCTGATACATCCGTATAAGTACCCATGTTAATCTTGAGACCGAAGAACCCTGTGTCTTTTAGTTCGCGGTCTTTGGGTGCTGCCATTTGCACAAACATTGGGAACAGTGTGTAAACCATTAGATTAGCAACGTTAGACAGCATCATACGTGTGGTTGTGATTTTATCTACTGATTGTGGGTTCCGTGTTAGTGATGCATTTAATGAACCGTAAGGAATGTTTACCAGTGAATAAACCAAGTCAAGCAGCAAATAAGTGATAAAGGCTACTGCGACTGAACCCCGAATTGCTGGTATAGGAACAAATAGCATCGCAGACAAGATAACAAGCGGAATCCCTGCATATAGAAGCCAAGGACGATATTTACCGTGCTTGAACGTTCGTTTATCGACGTAGGTACCAACCATCGGATCCCAGACGACGTTGACGATTCGGACAAACAAGAAGATGAACCCAGCTGCTGCCGTACCAATGGCATTAACGGTAGTCAGATAGAGGGCAAGGAAACCTCCTACTGTACCAAATACGAGGTTTTGGGCGAAGTCCCCAAGACCGTAACCGATACGTTCAGCAAGGCCGACATCGCGATACTCGTCTCGTTGAATGTTTTCTGTATTTTTATTATTGTTCATTTCTTGGACCGTTGATTCCATTAAAGCCATGAGTATGGTTCTCCTTTCAATATTAAACCGATTTATCCGCTTACAATAAATAATAGACATTGTTAATAATCTATTTGAAAAAATAAGCTGCACGATTTTCATAGACATAAATTTAAGGTTTAACCGCTTTCACGTTGGTTAAAAAAAAGATAGGATTAGGCAAACTACATAATTGGTTAAACTTGATAATGTGATCGTGTTCACTATCTAACTATAAAATGTTAACATAGGGAAATTGATAAACATATATCCGCATTCCTTAGTTTATTTGAATAAACAAACTAAATATACTTTTTATGCTTTTATGCTAATTTCAAATCATCAAAAACAATAAAATAATTCATGCAAACGCTTAAGGTGTTGCGTTAAATTGCTTTTTTTAAAGCCTTTTTTCACCTCTTTTAATCTAGTAATCTCACATTGAAACCGTCTACACTTCATTGCAGAAAAGACAAATTTAGCTCGAAACTTTGTTTGTCTATCGGATAAACTAAGCGATGAATTTATACTAGCACATATTTTTGGGATGAACAATATACAAATTTATATTTTTTTACGTTATAATAAAATAATAAAATGAAATAAAGGAATCGGACCTTTGTTTGATAGGATAAACAAACAAATAAGAGAGGAGGAAAATTAGTGAAATTAGCAGACCCAAACTCTATTAAAATGCATAGTCAAGAAGTAATTCTCAATACTATAATGAAGCACTACCCAATCTCTAGGGCAAAACTCACGGAATTAACGAATTTGAACAAAGCAACCATTTCTTTGCAAACGAATTCATTAATTGAAAAACATCTCGTTTCCGAAATTGGAGCGGGAGTATCTAATGGGGGCCGAAAGCCTATATTGTTAGTTTTTAATAAAAATGCCGGTTATGCTATTGGAGTGGAACTAGCAGCCAATTATATTTTAACGATTTTAATAGATCTAGAAGGGAATATGCTTTACTCTGACTATTTTGAATTTGTAAACGAATCAATGGAAACGCTTAAATCCATTTTAATTGAAAGAATTGGACTAGTAACCAATCAGGCACCGGAATCTCGATACGGCATTATTGGTATTGGGGTTGGGGTCCATGGATTTGTAAATGAGAATCAAACTGTAATTTATTCTCCCCATTCAAATTGGGACAAAATTGACATAAAAAATTTGCTCGAGGTTCATTTTAACCTTCCTGTTTTTATTGATAACGAAGCAAACGCCGGCGCATATGGAGAAAAATTGTATGGTGCAATAAAGGATTCCCATAACAGCATTTTTGTAAGCGTCGGAACTGGTATTGGTCTTGGAATCATTGTAAATAATGAACTTTACCGTGGATCTGCTGGAGTTTCAGGAGAAATGGGACATACCACCATTGAATCAAATGGAAAAAAATGTGACTGCGGAAATCAAGGATGTTGGGAACTGTATGCATCTGAAAGTACGTTCTTCAAAAATCTTTCCAAGGTAAAAGATGGAAGGGTACTGACACTTGAAATGGCCAATAAAATGATACAGGAAAACGATGGGGATATATTGATGGAAATAGAAAAATTTGGTCATTATTTAGGCATTGGGCTAACCAATTTGAACAATACTTTTAACCCTGACTCGATTATCTTGAGGAGTAACTTGATTGAGGCTAACCCAATCATTTTAAAGTCAATAAAGAAGGCGGTTACAAAGAGAGTCTCAAGGTATATACCGGTAAAAAGTGAAATATTCATTTCCCAGCTCAATCGAAATGCCGCATCTCTAGGTGCAGCTTCGTTTATGGTAAAAAAATTCCTAGCAGAACCCAAGATCTTTAAGTAATGATAGATTTATTGAACCTTCAATTTGGTAGGGAAGAGTATGCGTATTTTCTAGGCGCTAACTAAAAACCGCACAGTGGATCTCGCTTGTGCGGTTTTTTAGTGCATGCCCTTGGTATGTTGAGTTAATATTAACGTGTAATTTTTATAACTAGATTGCCTATTCATAATCCGTTTGAAAACATAATAGAATTAAACAATCGTTACTTTGTATTTGTAATCAAACCGCGGATTTATCCTAATTTATGATGATAGTCCAATCCATCCTTGCGTTTTAAAATATTATAGGAGGAGTTAGCACGCAGATATACGGTTGGTGATGAAAAATTGAGATTCCGGATATGGCGATGGATGTGGAGGTTATGGATACGGTTGCTTTTATGGCGGTAGTTCAATTCTATACGTAAATAAAAGAAACAGGAGAGGAAGTGGAGTATGAGATATCAACGAACGTTTTTTATGATTAATGATTTGGTCATCGAAGTTAAGCAGCCTGAAATAACGTTAAAAAAAGTCATAGTAGCCAAAATTAAAATAGAAAATGAAGAATATAGAATGCTCCGAAAAAAATTCGATGAAGATTTATTCCATATAGAGAAAAAGCCTGATGGATGGTATATAACAGAAAAGGAATAAGCACTCTGAATTGATATATACCAAAATGTATTACTATTTACAATTCTTTATCAATAGTTTACTGAATATTTACATAAAACCTATCTTTTCTTAAAATTTCTCAATTAATCTATTACTAGATTCAAAATATACATAATTGAGGAGAGATAGTTAATGAATAATGAAACTTCTAAAAATGCCTTAAACAGAAGAGACTTTTTAAAAGCAGGAGGAATGGGTACACTTGCTCTTACTCTTGGGTCAACTGGTGTGTTAGCCCTCGGTTCGAAAGCATTTGCGGATAGTACTAATAATCCAACAAGCGGTTTTGGGGGTTATGGTCCTTTGGTTCCGGATCCAAATGGAATTCTCGATCTTCCACAAGGGTTTCATTACAAAATTATTTCTAAAGAGGGAGAGTTGATGTCAAACGGGGCAAAAATCCCGGGAGCCTTTGATGGGATGGCAGCTTTCGAGGGTCCTAACAATACCACCATTCTAGTACGGAACCATGAATTGGGTGCAGGGGCAGCATTTGGAAGCAATCCTTATGATGCGGCAGCAAGAGGGGGGACTACGGGGCTGGTTGTAGGACCCAATCGTGAGGTTATCAAAGAATATGTAACCTCTTCAGGGACAATCCGAAATTGTGCCGGTGGAGCGACACCATGGGGTACTTGGTTAACCTGTGAGGAAACGCGTACCGCGACACACGGTTATGTATTCGAAGTAGATCCAGGACAGCCGGAGAACGAAATGTCCAGAACTCCAATCAAGGAAATGGGCCGCTTTTCCCATGAAGCCTGTGCGATTGACCCAGCGACAGGATATGTATACTTAACGGAGGATGCAAGCCCTAGTTATCTTTACCGTTTTGTCCCAAATGATTTAAGCCAAAAGCCAGGAGCGTTACAAAAAGGCGGTAAGCTTTATGCGGCGGCAATTGAAGCGGTAAGTGATCCATCAGCAAGTACATTTAAAACAGGACAAACCTTTAAGATTGTATGGAAGGAACTAGATCCTCATCTTTGCCGCGAGGATGCAAAGGCACAAAACTGCATTGAGTTCAGCAGACTGGAAGGAGCGTTCTTCCAAGAGGGTGTTTTCTGGTTCGACGATACTTCTGCCGGTGATAAAAAACTTGGACGAGTCTACCGTTATATTCCTCACACGAATACATTGGAGCTTTTCTATGAGGGAAATGATGCACGAGAAATGGAATATCCAGATAATATCTGCATGACTCCATGGGGTGACCTTTGGTATGCAGAAGATGGTTCAGGTCAAGATCGATTGTTGGGAATCACCCCAGAAGGCAAAGTTTATCCTTTTGCAGCAAACCGACTAAGTGATTCTGAATTGGCTGGTCCTACCTTCTCACCTGACGGAAACACGCTGTTTGTTAATATTCAAAGCCCAGGCAAAACCTTTGCTATTTGGGGACCGTTCCAACGCAGAAACGCTGCACGTGCAAGGGAAATGTCCTATGCTGCTCCTGCGAATCTTGAACCAATAGTTTCAGAAAAAGTGGCTAAGGCTGCCGAGGAACAAGGTATGTCCATTCTAGAAGCGGCAGCATTTGAACGCCATGGAGTGAAATTAATCTAATTCGCAAAATTCAAGTTATAAATTAAAGTCTAAGTGGTGCCATGCATGGTGCCATTTTTTTTGAATTACAAATAACAAGGAAACATTTGAAAACTAGAAAACTTGATTTATCTGTACTTGAGGTTACATCTAATAGAAAAACAGGTGACAGGAAACTTAAAATTGGCACGTCAACTTTTGATAAATCGGCAGATCTTTAAATTGAAGAGGACTTAAAATCAGGCAGATTATTCTTTCATTGTCATTGCTTTTCTACGACAATCAATGCCGATATCCATCCTTCGACCCCGTTTGTAGTTTGAACTTTTAGCCACTTTATTCCTTTGGAGTCTACTTGTTCTTCATTCAAAAAGTGTATGATTTCTCCATTTGTGATTGTGTATAGACGGGGCGCAGTTAGAGCGGGAGCCTCACGAATATTTCCGCCATCTTCATATTTCTTATTTAAAATCAATTCTTTTTGATCAGGGGAAGCCCCAGTTGCTTGTACGTGCACATGTTCTTGGTTTAACCAAACCTCCGCTTTCCTCCATTTTTGTGTATACCACTCATTTGGATTGTTCATGATGGCAGCAGTTAGAAAAATCACTACAGCCGTGGCAGCATAGAAGGTCCATCTATTAATCCTGCTCTTATTCCTTTTCCGTTTCGTGAAAAGCTTAATCATTTTGTTGAAAAAATTTTCGGACAAGGCAAACATTCCTTCGATGATTTCAATCCATACAGGTATGCCCGCTATTCCTGCTTCTCTCCGCCTTCTTAGTATCGTGGAAAGAAGTGCCATGATTGGGTAAGAAATTGGATATATCATCTTTTTCAACAAACGGCACAATAAGTTTAAGAAGGGAGGAACAATGTACAACAATATCAGCCTTGCGAGTTGCAAGAGCACAAAGAGAGCCAAAAAAAGACGCATCCATTCCGGCAGGACAGTAATTATTGACCAAATCCAAAACAGTTGGTTTAAAATGGATTCCACAATCGCTAGTCTCCTTTATTTAAATAGGATTGAAGTTCTCTCTTTGGACCAGAAATCTGTTTTTTTCTATTGATGATTTCTAGGTTGACAGGGAGATACGGAAATAGTTTTTTCAGCTTGGCCAATCTTTGTTCTGCCTCAAACTGGTCAATAGAGGGATCATTGATTATGTTGAAAAGTTGTTTGTTTACCTCAAATTTGAAGGCTTGATTTTGGTTAAACTCCGATTCCACTAACCGCTTTGCCATTTCATTCTTTTCTCCAAGCTTACCAGCAGTGATAAAATCACCTTCTTGAAGAGCATCTTTAATCGAGGCCGAAATCCGGCGCGCTTCCTCCAAGTCTAGAGCCTCTTGATAGGCGGATAATTCTGCGTTCCGGTCTAAATCGGCAATCGCCTCATCGTGGCGTTGGTCCCGAATACCTTGCCGGATCATAACACGAACATTTCGAACAACAATTCCAGCCTCTCGTAACACCTTGACTAATGGCGAGGTTTGAAAAAATTCTTCAATATGCCGGGCAAAACTCAGCTCCTCTTCAATAGGATAAAATCTTGCTTCCGACTCTACCCAGAAGGGCAAATTATTATTAATAATGTCGCCAAATTCTCCTGCATTTTGTTGAACTAACCTTTCAGGGTGTTCAACGGCAACGTCGATAAATAGATTGACAGAAAATCTTCTTCCTCTTGTTGCAGAAGGGACTTCCTCTTTGTATGTGATGGTATGCTGCTGCATATTGACTGTATAAACCCTTTTATATTTGCCAATCCGTAATTCACTGCGTGACAAACGCTCTCCATTTTTAACTGCATAGTATTCGTTGTGATTATTAACATAAACAAAGGCATAAGTCATCGACGACGCAGGCGGTTTTTCCAAAAAACTAAATTTCACATCTTTAACATCTTCAATAAATTGCATTAGGTTATTTTCCTCCTGGTTTACTATTATATTTGAGAGATCACTTACCCTTGTCTACAATCTATGCAGACAACCAGAAGAAAAGCCCCATATCTTTGCAGAAATTAGAGATTGAGAGATTTGAAGGAATATGATTTTATTGGTTTTTGGGAAAATTGGAGGTGATTTTCATGGAAACAAAGGTTATGCCAAAAAAAGCGGTGTAAGGTAGTTATCTTGAAAAATGCGGAATTGGGTGACAAACACATTTTCTCAATTTCAAAAAAACACACCTTCATGTCGACGTTGAGTTCCAACAATGAAGGTGTGTTTATCTAGCTTGTTAATTGTGAATTTTTTGAATCCGCATCGAGCGATTTATTGTTATCCATCCGATTGAATACGGTCGCTAATATTGGACCAGATATGTTATGCCAAACACTGAAAATAGCACTTGGTACAGCAGATAATGGTGAGAAATGTGCTGAGGCAATAGCAGCACCTAAGCCAGAGTTTTGCATTCCAACTTCAATTGCAACTGCTTTTTTCTTCGATAAATCCATCTTGAATAACTTTCCAAACAAATAGCCCACTAAATAGCCAAGGACATTATGAAGGATAACAACAGCAAATATGAGTAACCCCGTTTTAGCAATATTTTGTTGGTTAACAGATACTACTGCAGCTACAATCGAAACAATTCCGATAATGGATACAAGTGGAAGGACCTTTACACTTGCCTGTGCTTGACGATTAAATAATTTTTTAATAATTAGCCCTAAGACGATAGGTACAATCACAATTTTTACAATGGAAACAAATAGGCTGCCTGGATCTACAGGAATCCATTCGCTTGCTAGTAATAATATAAGTGCTGGTGTTACCACAGGTGCTAGTAGTGTTGTCACTGAGGTAATGGTTACACTTAAGGGTACATCACCTTTCGCTAGGAAAGTCATAACATTAGATGAAGTCCCGCCCGGACAGCAGCCTACTAAAATAACTCCTACAGCAATTTCAGGTGGTAATTGTAATCCTTTTGCAAGTACAAAAGCAAGAAGAGGCATGATTAAAAATTGACCAATAACCCCAATCGCTACATCCTTTGGACGTCTGAAAACTTCTTTAAAATCTCCTGCAGACAATGTTAGTCCCATTCCAAACATAATGATCCCTAATAAGAGGGAAATATGTGGTGCGATCCACGTAAATGCGGATGGCCAAAAAAACGAAAGGGCTGCAAATAATAGCACCCACACGGCAAAGGTACTGCCGGCGAACTGGCTCACTTTCTCTAAAACTTTCATTTTTTACACCTCTGACTTTTTTAATTTATGTAATGAAAAGTATTATAGAATACTTTTTGAATAAAAACAATAGTTAGAATATTAAATTACTAAAACTAAAGTATAGTAATGTTTGAATCAATAGAATAAATAAAGAAGGCAGCAAAGAAATGTGTCTAAGCAAGATTTTCGTTAACTTTTTCAAAAGGACTTGTATATCATCTGAAAAAGTCAATTTTGCACCGTGTGTAGGTTGCGATCTTACAAAAAATGGAGAACTAATGGGGTCTCTTTTATTATTATTATTATTTTTTTTTTTTTTGTTATTTCCGAAAAGTTTTTGGAGTAAATACTTGAAATTATAATGACTTGGATAACAAAAAAAGATAATTCTTAATCTTTAGTTCATAAACAAAAAGTACCAATTTATTTATAGGGCTAGGGGAGTAAAAAAATTATATGTAAAGTAACTTAAAATTATTGGATACAACAAAAGTAGGATTAATTAACTAATTAAAAGATGTATGACAGATAAATGGGCTTTCAAGCTGGAAAATTTCAAAAAGTAATAGATTAGTTACAGCTGTGCTTTTACTAGTAAAAACATTGTTATATAGAAATAATTGAAAATACTAAATATTTAGTTTTTTTCAAAAAATGTAATTGACAACGCTTTCATTAGGATGTAAACTCAAAAACGTAAATGGAACGCAATTCCTTAATACGGAACAAAAAGAAAAATATCCTATTAGTGGGTGGTCAAATGGCAACATCAAAAAGTAATTCCTCAGTTCAATCGGTTGAAAGAGCTTTGATCATTTTAGATGTACTAAAAGAAAATCCAAATGGCTTGGGAATTACTGAAATTGCAAAAAGATTGGATGTGGCCAAAAGTTCTGCCCATCGTTTGACTACTACATTATGTTCATTTGGATTCGTAAGAAAAAACATTGAAAGTGATAAATACCTTTTAGGACTAAAGGTAGTGGAATTAGGGGAAGCAGTGTTAGAGTCTTTGGATTTACGAACCGTTGCCTCACCGTTCCTGCAAGAACTCGTAAATGAATTAGGGGAAACAGTTCATTTAGTGATTCTTGAAAACTCTGAAATTGTCTACATCGATAAAATTGAATCACCTAAAACCATTAGAATGTATTCCAGAATTGGCAAGAGAGCACCTGTACATTGTACAGGCGTTGGAAAAGCTATTATGGCCTTTTTACATGAGGAAGAAATTAATCAAATCATTATTGATAGAGGTCTCAAAAGGTATACGGAATATACCCATACGACAAAAGGAGAACTTTTGAAGAATTTAGAAGAAATTCGTAATATTGGTTATTCAATAGATGAACAAGAACATGAATTAGGGATACGTTGTGTAGCTGCACCAGTCTTTGACCATAAAAACAAAGTTATAGCTGGGATAAGTGTAGCTGCACCGATAAATCGCCTGGAAACAACAATGATTGATAAATATGCAGCGAAAATTACTAATTGCGCTGGTAAAATCTCAAGAGGTTTGGGATACAGGCACTAATAAAATTCTGTTGAGGAAAAAAGTATTAAATATTATTAATCTAGCTTTTTAGGAGGTGATTAGATCTAGAAAAGGGGCAAGGGAGTATCCTCTTCTGATTATGATGAACTGGAATTACATATGAGAAAGTAATTAGTGTTCTGAAAAGTTACCCAGCTAAGAATTCTTGGAAAACCTCTTAGTTAATCAATCAGACGAGGATGAGAAAATGTTTTTTTTTGAAGAGGATTGTAACAACTAGAACATCACTACAAGGATTACTAGCTATTACTATTCGAGGAGGAACCAAGAATGAAAAAACGCTATTTTTCCATTTTCTTAATTGTTGTCTTGCTACTTTCGGTACTTAGTGCTTGTTCTGGGAAATCTACTGCCGGTGGGGAGGCAGAACTGAAGAAAAAGTCTCCTGAAGGTGAAGTATCAGGAGAAATTACAGTTGCAAGCTGGAACCTGGCTGCTGATTCATTAAAAGAGGAAGCCGAAAACTTCATGAAAAAGTACCCTAAAGCAAAAGTTAATATTGAATATGTTACTAGTGACTATAAGAGTATTACCCCTCCTTTGACATCGGGAAAAGGGGCTCCAGATGTAATGCAGATTCAACAGCGTGACTTTGCAAACTTCTTAGAAGTATTTGAAGGGCAGTTTGTTGATTTAACTGCAAGATTAGATGGTAGAGAAAGTGAGTTCGCTGAAGTTGCTCTAAATCTAGTAAAAGATAAAGATGGAAAAATTATGGGTCTTCCGTGGGACATCGGGCCTGTGGGTATCTATTATCGAAAAGATTTCTTTGAAAAAGCAGGAGTTGACCCATCTACTTTAACTACCTGGGATAAGTTTATAGAAGCAGGTAAGAAAATCCAATCTGCAAACGATAATGTATCGATGCTTGCATTAGGTATGAGTTCAAAAGACATTGCTGAAGTGTACCGTATGTTAATGAACCAATTAGGTGCACAGTACTATGATAAGGATGGCAATATCCAATTTGCAACTGAAGAAAATGTTCAAGCAATTGAGATGTTTAAGAAAATCGTCGATGCAGGTTTAGTAGTGGATGCTCCAACTTGGGATGACAGAATCCGTGCATTTGCCAACAATAAAATTGCTTCAGCCATCTATCCGGTTTGGTATGCAGGGACAATCAAAACCCAAGCAGAAAATCAAAAAGGCAAATGGGGGCTTATGCCAATGCCTGCATTCACTGAAGGTGGTCCAAATCAATCCCATTCAGGCGGTTCTACTTTAGCTATCTCTACTCAATCAAAAAATAAAGAGTTAGCTTGGAAATTCATTGAGTACACCCTAATGACAAATGAAGGTCAAGACGTACAAATGAAATATGGTTTGTTCCCTTCTTGGCAGCCTTACTATGAAACTGAGAAATTTAAAGAAATGGATGAATATTTTGGTGTTGCATTATCAGAATTCTTTGGGGAATTATCAACAGACATCCCAACTATTGATTACGGTTCTAAATTTATGGATGTAAATAATGCAATTGTGGGTGCTCTTGGTGACGTTATGGATGGTAAGGAAATTGAAGAAGCACTTAAAGCTGCAGAAGAAAAAGCTGCGAGAGATACAGGGTTAAAGATTAGTAAATAAAAACATAGTACCCCTGGTTCTCCAGGGGTACGAAGTGAGGTGGAGTAGGTGCCGTCGATTGAAACGAAAAAGCAAAATTTAAACTATACGCAACCCAGCGTTAATAAGAAAAAGTTTTCACTTCTTAATTTAAGTCCATATGTATTTATCACACCTTATTTTCTTATCTTTGCTGTATTTATGCTATATCCTTTAATTTATTCTTTTGTATTGAGCTTTAGTAAATGGCGTGCAGGAGTAACCACTTTTGTTGGCTTAGAAAATTATAAAATGTTATTAACGGATCCATTTTTTTGGAAGTCATTGGGAACAACGGGATTAATTTTAGTCATTCAAGTTCCGATTATGCTTATTTTAGCTACAATCATAGCAACTGTCGTCAATTCCGAAAAGCTCCGCTTTAAGGGACTTATCCGATTAGGATTTTTTCTTCCGGTTTTAATTGATTTGGTTACATATGCACTAGTTTTTTCATTACTCTTCAATGAAACTTACGGAATGGTTAATCAAGGCCTAAACGCCATTGGCATTGGAGACATTAAATGGTTCTCCGATGGAACGTGGGCCAAGATATTAATCATTCTAGCAGTAACCTGGCGTTGGACTGGATATAATTCAGTTATTATTCTTTCTGGCCTCCAGGCAGTACCCAAGGATTTATATGAATCTGCAAGTATTGATGGAGCGAGTAAAATAACTAGTTTCTTTAAGATTACTGTTCCATTGTTAAAGCCGGTACTCCTTTTTTGCGGTATTATCTCTACCATTGGAACGTTGCAACTATTTGCAGAACCTTTTGTTTTAACAGGTGGAGGACCAAGAGAAGAAACGACTACGGTCATTCTCTATTTATATGATAAGGCGTTTGGTAACTTTGATTTTGGGTTAGCTTCAGCTGGTGCTTATGTTGTAACCACGATCATTGCGATTTTATCTTATTTTCAAATTCGTATCACAAAGGGAGGGGAAATATAACATGCAAAAACGAGAATTTAACAAATTATTACTTTATATCTTTGCTCTCGTTGGTGTAACGATTTCTGTATTTCCCTTTTATTGGATGTTCACTGCTTCAACGTTAACTGAGTCCCAAATATTTAAAGTTCCGCCAACCCTTGTACCAGATGGAAACTTTATGGATAATTTAAATAATTTAACAGAAGGCTGGCCAATTTGGAGTGCATTAATAAATAGTTTAGTTGTTTCAGGAATCACCACCATTACTACTATTTTCTTCTCAGCACTAGCTGGGTATGCATTCGCTAAATATAGGTTTAAGGGACGTGAGCCTTTATTCATCAGTGTTCTGTTAATCATGATGGTACCAACTCAGGTGATGCTGGTACCGATGTTTATCATTATGATGAATTTTAATTGGATTGATAGCTACTTTGCCTTAATCGTTCCATATCTAGTCACTCCATTTGGTGTGTTCCTAATGAGACAGCAAATGTTAGCGTTTCCAGATGACTTAATAGAAGCAGCTAAAATCGACGGCTGTAAAGATTTTGGGATCTTTTTTCGAATTGTCCTTCCGGTAATGAAACCTGCGTGTGCGGCACTTGGGATTGTTACATTTATGCATTCATGGGGCAATTTTATCTGGCCGTTAGTGGTCGTTTCTTCTGAAGAATTGTATACACTGCCTCTTTTACTTTCTATGATGGTTCAGCCGGGGCAGGTAGTACAGTATGGCCAAGTAATGGTTGCCGCAGCTATAGGTTTAGTACCGATGCTCTTACTATTTCTATTCTTTCAAAAGCACTTTGTTTCTGGAGTGTTTGGCGGTTCGGTCAAAGGCTAAAGGTTATTTCAAATTTCAACTGAGGAACCGACATAAAACTATTAATCGATGGGGGAAATCGTATGAAAAACAATTGGGAAAATTTATCAGTTCTTCATAAAAATCGTTTAGATGAAAGGGCCTACTTTTTTCCATATAAAAATGAACAATCTGCCCTGACCTATGATAGGGGGAAGGCAGTTAGTTTTCAGCTGCTTAATGGACTATGGAATTTTCACTATGCAGAGAATCCGACTTTCGCACCGAGTGATTTTTTCAAAGAAACATTTGACACCAGTGATTGGGATCAGCTGCATGTTCCTTCTAACTGGCAGCTGCATGGATATGGCAGACCGCATTATACGAATGTTCAATTTCCGTTTCCAATTGATCCTCCTCATGTTCCAACGGAAAATCCAACAGGGTCATACCGACGGGAATTTGAGGTGCCGAGTGAATGGATAAACCAAGCTATTATCTTACGCTTTGAAGGTGTTGATAGTGCCTTTCATGTGTGGGTAAATGGTCAGGAAGTCGGGTATAGTCAAGGCAGCCGGGTACCAAGTGAATTTGATATTTCTTCAGTTGTCCGCGAAGGTAAAAATGTAATTGCAGTCCAAGTCTATCAATGGTCTGAGGCAAGCTATATTGAAGATCAGGATATGTGGTGGCTGAGCGGTATTTTTAGAGATGTGTATCTGTTGGCCAGACCAAAGGTCCATATTCGAGATTATTTTGTGAGAACGATACTGGATAATAATTATGAGAACGCCCAATTAGAAATAGACGTAAATCTATTAAATAAGAATTTCTCTCCAGTTTCCAAATATCAGGTAGAAATGAAACTTTTCAATCAAAGTGTTGAAGATGTCATAGTCCACGATTTAAAAAATATATCAATTGCCGGTGGCGATGAGACAAAGCTTTCTGTTGAAATCCCAGTTGATAATCCAGATAAATGGTCGGCAGAAGATCCTAATTTATATCATCTCCTGATAACGTTAAAGGATGAAAAAGGAAATGTTATTGAAGTTGTTCCAACGAGAGTAGGTTTTCGTTCAGTAGAAATAAAAGATGGTCTCCTGCAAGTCAATGGTGTTCCAATCATGATTAAAGGGGTAAATCGCCATGATCATCACCCGGACCTTGGAAGAGCGGTACCGTTGGAAACAATGATTGAAGATATTCATTTAATGAAGCTTCATAATATTAATGCCGTCAGAACATCCCATTATCCAAATGATCCTCGTTTTTATGATTTATGTGATGTATATGGATTATATGTCATTGACGAGGCAGATCTGGAGTGCCATGGGTTTCATGTTATAGATGACATTAATCAAATTAGTGATGATCCTGCCTGGAAAGAGGCTTATGTAGATCGGATGAAGCGAATGGTTGAACGTGATAAGAATCATGCCTCTATTATCATGTGGTCACTAGGTAACGAATCAGGATTTGGTAGAAATCATGTCGCGATGGCTGAGTGGTCAAAAGAAAAAGACCCTACAAGACCAATTCACTATGAAGGTGAATGCCGTTTTATCATGACGGGAGATCAAAATAATCCAACAAAAGATCCTATTGCCTCTGACGTCCATACAACGATGTATACTTCGGTAGAGATTATTGACGAATTAGGAAAAAGAGATGATTTGACAAAACCACATATCCTTTGTGAATATGCACATGCAATGGGCAATGGTGCAGGTGGATTGAAGGAGTATTGGGATACTTTTTACAAGTATCGCAGATTACAAGGGGGATTCATTTGGGAATGGATTGACCACGGAATCAGACAAATTAGTGAAAACGGTGAAGAGTATTTTGCCTACGGAGGAGATTTTGGAGATACACCTCATGATTCTAACTTTGTTATCGACGGTCTCGTTATGCCTGACCGTACACCTTCACCATCATTAACGGAATACAAAAAAGTTATAGAACCAGTGGTTGCAAATGCCGTGGATCTAGAAAAAGGAATTGTAGAACTTACGAACAGATTTGATTTTATTTCCTTAGATCAGCTGCAATTAAC
Source organism: Neobacillus niacini (assembly GCF_019749295.1). Taxonomy (GTDB): domain Bacteria; phylum Bacillota; class Bacilli; order Bacillales; family Cytobacillaceae; genus Neobacillus; species Neobacillus niacini_D. The sequence goes on along the minus strand of NZ_JACWFG010000001.1, from coordinate 20,644 downwards.
ATGGTCAGTTGTATGTGATGATCAAATTCTTGATCAGGGACTGCTTTCTATTCAAGGAATTCAAGCGGGTGAGACAAAGAAAATCGTAATCCCATTTGTGCTGCCAACGCAAGTTAAATTAAACACTGACTATTGGTTAAATTTAAGCTTCCGTACAACAGTAGACACGGTATGGGCTCAAGCAGGCTATGAATCAGCATGGGCACAATTTAAGCTGCCTGTTGCTGCTGCTGAAGTGGATGAAACCACTCCATTACAATATCCACTTCATGTTAAAGAATGTAATCGTTTCATTTCAGTTTCCGGTAATGGTTTTGATTTTGTCTTTAATAAAGTATTTGGTGTTATTGATTCTTGGTTAGTTGATGGAATGAAGGTTCTTGAAGAAGGTCCAAAACTTAACTTCTGGAGAGCGCCTACTGATAATGACAAACTTGCCAGCGGTAAATGGAAGGACATTAGTTCGAAAGAGGCATGGCAAAGACATGGCCTGCACTGGATGCAGCACAGAATCAATGATGTATCGTATGTTGAATCATCTGACAAAAAGAAAGTGGACATTCATGTGGACGTTCGTATTGCACCACCAAGACTCTCTTGGGGTATCAGCAGTACTTATACCTATACTATTTTCGGCAGTGGTGATGTTGTCTTAAAAGTAAAAGGAGCACCAAATGGGGACCTGCCAGAAACTTTACCTAGAATTGGTTTAACCATGAAGCTTCCAAAGGCATTTGAAAATGTTTCTTGGTATGGTCTTGGTCCAGGTGAAGCATATGTGGACAGTAAAATGGCTAATCGTGTGGGTATATGGTCTAGAAAAGTGGATGATTTGTATACACCATATGTATGGCCGCAGGAAAATGGAAATCGTCATCAAGTTAAATGGGTATCATTAACAGAAGCGAATGGTTTCGGTCTGTTAGCAGTCGGCAAACCTGAAATTGATTTTAGTGCTCATTACTATACTATTGAAAATTTTGAAAAGGCTAATCATACGTATGATTTGAAAAAACAGGACTTCATTACCTTTAATTTGGATCACAAGCAGCATGGACTTGGTTCTTCTAGCTGCGGTCCAGACGTGCTAGAGAAATATCGTTTAAGACCAGAAGGTTTTGAATTTGAAGTCAGGTTTAAACCTTATTCAAAAAACCAATCTTCCCCTATAGAACTGAGTAAGGTTCAACTAGAAGGAATAACCGAAAAACAATTTGTATAAAGCTAGATGAGATCCTATTGTGTTTAACCGTACAATAGGATTCTCTATAGTCTGAAAGAAGGGATTTCATTTGCTAGACATTTTACAAAAAATAAGAGAAGAAAAGATTGTTTCAATCATTAGGTTCAAGAATGCTAACGACCTAGAAGGGGTAATTGATGCTTTGTTTGAAGGAGGAATCCGCTTAGTAGAAATCACGATGAATACCCCAAATGCACTACAGGGTATTGAAATAATTCAAAAAAAGTATCCTGACATGCTAGTTGGTGCTGGTACAGTGTTGGATGAAGAAACGGCAAGGCTAGCTATTCTTTCCGGTGCCAGCTTCTTATTAGCACCTACTCTAGATGAAGGGTCGATAAGAATGGCAAATCGTTATAGCATTCCTATGATTCCAGGAGTTCTAACTCCAACTGAAATTTTGAAGGCCAGCGAAGCGGGTGCGCAAGTGGTAAAAGTATTTCCGATTCGCTCATATGGCCCTCAGTATATTAAAGATATAAAAGGACCATTGCCACACGCTAATATCATCCCTGTGGGCGGTGTGAACATAGAAAATGCTAAGAATTATTTGGATAGTGGAAGTTTTGCGGTTGGAATTGGAACGCCATTGGTGAATAATCAACTGATTGAGCAGAAGAATTATAATGAGATTTATAATCGTGCGAAAAGATTAATAGAAGCTGTAAAGCAAAGGTAAAAAATAAAAGAGATACGAGTGGTGAAGAATATTGTATATTATTACCATTGATTCAGGCACAACCAATTCTCGTATTCGACTAATCGAAAACAAGCAAAACACCGTTATAGACGTTATTAAGAAACCAGTAGGTGTTAGAAATACAGCCATAGATGGGAATATAGATGCATTGAAAAACGGTATAGCAGAAGGACTGCAAGAGATAATAAATCGAAACAAGCTCCAATTTAATGACATTCAATATATTGTAGCAACGGGGATGATTACCTCAAACTTAGGCCTTCATGAGGTTAAGCATATTGAAGGGCCATGTGGTCTTGAAAAGTTTGCCAAAGCCTCATCTGTACAAATAGTTGAAAGTTATTTTAATATTCCATGCATTTTTGTGCCAGGTATGAAAAATAGAGTAGAGGATTACCCTGGAAAACTATTGGAAAATATCGATTCTTATGATGTTATGCGGGGGGAAGAAGTTGAAACCTTTGGACTTTTACACCAATTAGGATTAAAAGGAAAAGGGATGATTCTTCTGCCGGGCTCCCACACTAAATTTGTCTTTGTGAATAATGGGCAAATTGTATCCTGCTATTCTACATTATGCGGGGAGATATTATTCGCTGTAAGCAGGAATACAATCCTATCCAGTTCATTAAATGAAGAGTTGATAACTGGGATTGAAAGAGAGTATCTTATCGAAGGTTATAAGTCTAGCAAGAAGTTCGGTTTAACACGGTCATTATATCATGTCCGTCTATTACACTTGTTTGATCAACAAATGAATGACAACCAGCGATCCAACTATTTTGCAGGTGCTGTGATAGCTTCCGATATTCATTCCATTCAAAAGAGTAATAGGTTTGAAGACCTTAATTGGGTCGTTATTGGCGGAGCCAATCCTCTGCGAAAGGCATTTGTAGAAATCTTTTCTCATATGGAGTTGTCGGATATAGTGGTAGAAGCAACAGATGAACAGGTAGAACTCTCCACGGTTATAGGTTCTAAAGCAATTGGAGATATTGTATCGTTGAATTTGGTCTAAATGAAAGAAAAAATATTACTTCTCTAAGAGGTGAATTTAGTAATGAAGATTACTAGTCTAGAATGCTTTATTGTTCCTCCAAGATGGTTGTTTTTAAAGATTGAAACGGATGAAGGAATTGTTGGCTGGGGCGAACCAATTGTTGAAGGAAAGGCTCATACAGTTAAGGCGGCAGTTGAAGAACTAGGAGAATATCTTATTGGGAAAGATCCAATGAGAATTGAAGATCATTGGCAAGCACTCTATCGTTCAGGCTTTTATCGGGGCGGTCCGGTTTTAATGAGTGCGATTGCTGGGATCGATCAGGCTTTATGGGATATTAAAGGTAAATACTTTAATGCCCCTATTTATCAATTACTAGGAGGATCTTGCCGTGATTCTGTCCGTGTATATTCGTGGATTGGAGGTGATCGGCCAAGTGAAGTTGGAAGAGAAGCTAAAGAAAAAGCGGAAGCCGGTTTTACCGCCATTAAAATGAATGCAACGGAAGAGCTTCAATATATCGATTCTCATAAGAAAATTGATTCTGTTCTCGAGCGAGTTGCTGCCATTCGCGAGTATTGCGGAAATGATTTGGAAATTGGAATTGATTTTCATGGAAGAGTACATAAACCAATGGCCAAAGTTTTAGCAAAAGAACTTGAGCAATTCCGGCCTATGTTTATTGAAGAGCCTGTACTACCTGAAAATAATGAAGCATTGAGGGAAGTTGCTCACGCTACAACGATTCCGATTGCAACGGGGGAAAGAATGTTTTCTCGATGGGACTTTAAAAAGCTGTTATCCGATGGTTATGTAGACATTATTCAACCAGATCTTTCCCATGCCGGCGGCATAACGGAGTGCAGAAAGATAGCAGCAATGGCCGAAGCTTACGATGTAGCAGTAGCACCGCATTGCCCGCTTGGTCCGATTGCATTAGCAGCATGTTTACAGGTTGATGCTGTATCTCATAATGTCTTTATCCAGGAACAAAGTATAGGCATTCATTATAACAAAGGCAATGATTTGCTGGATTATATTGTAGATCCAGCTGTATTTGACTATAAGGATGGCTTTGTCCAATTGCCAACAGGACCTGGGCTTGGAATTACAGTCAATGAAGAATATGTTAAAAAACAAGTGGAAGTTGGCCATAATTGGAAAAATCCTGTATGGCGACATAAAGATGGAACAATTGCAGAATGGTAGATTGTAAACTATATTTTCTTGAAATATATTAAAAAACGAAAACTGCTATCCAATGGGTATTGATAATTAACAGTTTATAACAAAAAATTCCCATTCCTTATGGATTTGGGAATTTTTTATGTTTTGGATGTTCTTAAAGCGAACCATAAATAACCGAGCGAAGCCGAGGCTGATGGTAAGCCTCGAAGTTAGGCATCATTTGCTGCATATACACAGCAGAAAGCTTTTCTTTTGGGTCAATCATTACCCAGGTGCCCGCTAAACCGCACCATCCGAATTCTCCAATCGAACTATTACTGCCGCCTAAAGGTGGATCCATCATGACTCTGACACCCAATCCATAACCATAGCCCTTCAAATACTCCCAGTTATAGTACGGCAGCACGTCTGGCTGTAGATGATTGGTGGACATGAGTTCAATTGTCTTACTTCCTAAAATTTTGACACCGTTAAGCTCGCCGCCATTTGCCAGCATATGGGCAAATCGACTATAGTCGGCTAACGTAGAAAGCAAACCTCCGCCTCCACTTTCAAACTTGGCTTCTGCCTGGTAATTTCCATCCATTAAAGAATTTTTGGTTAACTCCCCATTTTCACTGCGATTGTAAAGGCTGCAAAGCCGCTCTTTTTTCTCCTCGGGAATCTTGAAAAATGTGTCCTTCATTTCTAATGGATCAAAAATTTCATCTTTTAAAAATTGTCCAAAGGATTTACCTGACAGTACTTCAATCAGTGCTCCTAAGACGTCATGGCTATAGCCATATTGCCATTGTGTGCCCGGTTCAAAGGCAAGTGGAACCTTGCTAAGTATTTGGGAGAGGGTTCTTACATCTAAATTCTCAAGACCCTTGTCGTTATTAAAGTTATTGAGCGCCAGTGTAACCTGACGTTCTGTTTCATTTCCTTCCCCTCCATAGGTTAATCCGGAGGTCATCATGAAGAGATCTTTAATCCTGATTGATTTTGAAGAGGGTAAAGTCGACAACTCTCCGTTTTTAGTTCTATGGTAAACTTTTGGTTCTTTGAATTCCGGAAGATACTCTTCCAAAGGATCATTCAGCAAAAACAAACCCCGTTCATATAAAATAAGGGCAGCAACACAAGTTACCAATTTGGAGTTTGAATAAATTCTATAAATCGTATCTGGTAATATTGGTTTTTCCGTTTCAAGGTCGGCATATCCAACGTAATCTTCAAATGCTGTTTTCCCTTGATAGGTAACGGAACAGGCACATCCAGCAGGACCTTTTTCGACAAAGCTTTTTAATAATGGATGTAGTTTTTCAAAAGATTTCAAACAGTTTCCCCTCCTTAGAAATATCGGCTTGTATAAATAGCGCGTTAACTTTCACTCTGCAGCATGAAATATATATTTATTCAAAAAGGTATTGCGGAATTTGCCATTTGGATCATATTTTATAAGAAGTTGTTGAAATGCAGTCATTTTTTCATAAAGTGATTGTATTTTTGCAGGTGAAGTAGTAAACAGTTTTCCCCAATGTGGTTTTGCTTGAAAAGGTTCAAGCTGTGCCTCGATTAATGGCAGTACCTGCTGAACATCCTCCCATTTATCCTGCCATGTAAAGTGAATGGCCACAGAATCCTGCTTATAGGATGGGCTTAACCAAAGATCATCCTGGGCAATAGTCCGCACTTCGGATATTAATAGATACGGTGCGATTTGTTCACGGATCTCTCCAAGCGCACAAATAGCGTCATATGCATGCTCGCGGGCCATAATATATTCACTTTGAAGCTCTTGACCTTTACTTGGGATAAAATCCATTCGGAAATGTGGCATACGATCAAGCCAATTCCCTGGCACACCCAATTGAGCTGTACAATTCTCTGCTCCAACTCCCGGCACGGGATGCAGATTTTGGTTTGCTGATTTTGCTCCGAAAAATTTCTCTCCTAATGAGAATGTTTGATCATCCGTCAGTTTGCTCTTCAACCACACCTGGTTAAACCTTTCATTTTGCCAATCCGTAAACAGACTAACGCTATAAGAGCTGGAAAAAATAGTATCAAAATGATGTTCTAGTTGTGCCAACGGAAGGTTCTCATATACATCCTGCCTCATTTGATGACTTGGAAGGACGTCAAGTGTGAGCTTTGTGACTACTCCTAATCCACCTAGTCCAACCACCGCGCCATGTAATTCCTCTTCTGATTTTTCCTTTGAAAAAGTTACAATGCTTCCATCGGCAGTGACTATTTCCATAGCATGTACCGCTGCAGCTAAATTTTGATTGCCATTGCCTGAACCATGTGTTGCTGTTGCAACCGCTCCAGCAACCGAAATGTGCGGAAGGGAAGCAAGGTTATGTAAGGCATAACCATTTTGCTGTAGCACATGACAAAGATCTCCATACTTTATTCCTGCTTCCACGGTTACAGTTTCCTTTTCTCGATCAATCGATAAGACATTGTTGAGATTTTGCAAGGATACCATATTCTCTCTAGAATCTGCGATGCTATTAAACGAGTGGCGCGTTCCAATCACACGCAGCTTTGTTAAACTTGAAACCAATTGTTGAACTTCTTCAATAGTTTCAGGTGTATGCCAATTAGTCGTACTATATTGAAAATTACCTGCCCAATTTCTATACATATCTATCAAGTCTCACTCCATCCTTACTGTTATATTATTTTAACTATATTGATAATTACAATAAATTACAAACAAAATATACGAGATGAGTGTCTATCGTTACAAGGGCCTGCAACAAAACGGAAAGAAAAATAAAGGAATTAAGCGGGATGTAGTAAAAATAGTAGGGAATTCTCTTATTCTGTTCTTGTGTTTTATGATATGGTTTAGTAGAAATTTAGAAAAAAGTTGGTGTAATTCATTGAGTAAAAAGAAATCAAAACGTAAAGCAAGGAAGAAGGAAAGTGGTACGTTTGGTACAGTTCTAATGCTATTTGGCTGTTTTTTGGTTGTATTGTTTATAGGGTGGTATATGATGGTGGGGCATTTAGATGGGGAAACTTATCATGGAGTCGTGGAGCTGCCCTTAAAGGAGAGTTATGCGAACCCAGTATATGCTTTGGCATTGTTACATTGGGTCATTGGAATTCCTAGTGTCATTGTTTTTTTAATCTTAATGGTAAGAGAGAGCCAAAACGAATTCATGCCAACCTGTTTCTATAGCGTTCCAATTTTTCTAATGAGTTTGGGCTTTACTATTCAGTATATGGTTTTGTTAATTAAAGTAGACGCTGATTCATTATGGTGGGTTTATGTTGCTGCGGCAGTCCTCGGCTTCCTGATCGCTAATCTCTTAATCTATTTGGATAAAAGTAAATTACATACTGTATTGTTTGGACTGGGTGCTGTTTTATTTGTCCTTAGCTGGATCCTTTTAGTCATGGCGAACTCTGCAGATGGTCATTATATTATTACTTATAAGAATAAACTAAGAGGAAGTTTCTCGATTAAGATATTGGTAGGAACCTTTCAATCGATGGGGATTATGGTTTTCCTGAGTATGTATGGTTTTCTATTAAAGCTTCGATTGGGCAGGGAAGAATAATAGTCTTTTCCCGCACCATAACTATTCAACTATAAAGTTAAATTAACATATGCCGTTTATTTAGTGCCTGTCCCCTAAGACTTCAACGCTGTAAAATGCAGGGGGCAGGCACTATTTTTGATGGTGGTTAGGTACTTGGGGTTTCATCTCTCTAAAAACATAAGGAGATTATCTACCCATTAACGACTCTTCCGCCATTAATATGAAGGATTTGTCCAGTAACATAGGATGAATCTGAATGTGATGCGAGGTAGACATATGCAGGAGCAACCTCCTCCGGCTGTCCTGGGCGCTTCATTGGTGTATCCTGACCATGTTTACTTACTTCTTCTGCTGTAAAAGTAGAAGGAATAAGTGGTGTCCAAATAGGTCCTGGGGCGACTCCATTTACCCTGATTCCTTTCTCGGCCAGCTGAAGGGCAAGAGACCTTGTAAAGGTTGTAATGGCACCTTTTGTAGAAGAATAGTCAAGCAGCTTTGGATGTCCTTGATAGGAAGTGATGGACGTTGTATTAATAATGGCACTTCCTTCTTTAAGGTGAGGTAACGCGGATTTTGTTAAATGGAACATTGAAAAAACATTTGTCCGGAATGTCTTTTCCAGCTGCTCTGAATCTATCTCCATAATACTTTCCTGCGGATGCTGTTCTCCGGCATTGTTCACCAGGATATCAAGGCCGCCAAGCTCATCTATTGTTTGCTGGACAGCTTCTTTACAGAAGGATTCATCACCGATGTCTCCAGGTATTAAGAGGCATCTGCCGCCTTCCTCCTCAACAAGCTGTTTGGTTTCTTCGGCATCTTTGCTTTCGTTTAAATAAATAATCGAAATATTTGCCCCTTCCTTTGCGAAAGCTATTGCTACAGAACGTCCAATTCCACTGTCTCCACCAGTAATGATCGCATTCTTTCCTTTAAGCTTGTTACTTCCTTCGTAGTTCGGATTTTCCGTGTCTGGAAGCGGCATCATATCCTTCTCCATTCCTGGCTGCTGGTTTTGTTCTTGTGCGGGCAATTTACTTGGGTACTGTTCATTATTCATATCCTATTACCTCCTATAAATTTGGGATGTTAGTTCAGTACCCATTAAACGAAGAGAATAAACCATTATTGCCTCTAAATCCTTTTTTGATTTATCTTCTCATCTTTTTTAACGCGAAAAAAATGTAGAAAATTCAAATAAAATGGAAAACGAAAAATGTTAAAAAGTTGGAGGGGGCGGGAATGATACAAAACAAATACATCTCAGCTGAATATTGTTGCATAGCAAGTAGTTTATAAACTTTGAAACCGAACAATACTCTAATGGGGGAATGGAAAATGAAAATTTTTAAACCGGAATGGCTTTCACTAAGCAAAGAAATAAAATTGAAGCTAATTCGTTTAGCGATATTGGAAAACCAGAGCAGATACTCATCACGGTCATGAGCAAAATTAAAATAGTGCACAGTTTCACGCTCAATACCACCAAAATAACTTTATGGTTAAAAGCCTCTTTAGCTTTGTAGGGACCCTTCCGACAAGTGAAGAAGGCTTTTTTGTCTATATGCAAGCCAAAGTATAAAGAAACGATCGTATACGGATTAGAAGTACCAAGTGGTAGTCAATCATTTCTTTTTGTATAATGACTGTAGCAAACTGCAACAGAGGTGGAAAATGTTATGGCGATAAAAACATTATTTATTGCACCATATAGAGGACTTAAGGAATTAGCGTCAGTTTTAGCGAAACAGCAACCGGACCTCGATATTGTGATAGAAGAAGCGGATTTAGGAGATGCAATTCCTGTTGTAAAGGAATATGAAAATAAAGGAATACAATTCATTATTAGCCGTGGGGGGACTGCAAAGTTAATTAGTCAATTCACCAATATACCGGTCGTTGAAATTAAGTTATCTGGTTATGATATCTTAAGAACGTTAACCCTTATTAAAGATTATCAAATGAAGGTCCACATGATTGGTTTTCCTAATATTTGTAATGATGTTTTATCCATTGCCAATTTATTAAATATCGATATATCCTATACGATTGTTCATCAAAAAGAAGAAGTAGCGAATGCTGTTAAGGAAGCTTGGATGAATGGTGCTCAGCTTATCTTGGGAGATACGATAACTGTAAACACAGCAGAAAGTTTCGGCTTGCAGGGGATGATGATCACAACGGGAAAGGAATCAGTGTTAGAAGTTTTTGACCAAGTAAGACAGTTGAATCGGGTCATGAAGCAATTAGAAAGCGACTACTCCGTATATAAACATTTCATACATTCTATGAAGGATTGCGTTGTAATCTTTCAGGAGAGTGGAAAGATTGTTTTTGCTAATCAAGCATTCATCCAAAAACTTTATAAGAAAAATAAAGAAATCAATCAACTTTCGATTTATAATCTGCCTGATGAATTTCTCCCGTTAATCCATGAGTTATTGGCGATAAAGGATCCTTTTTCGCAGATTAATAAAAATATCGTACTGGATGGTGAGGGTTTACGTGTGACAGCTGGAAGAATAGACCACGGTAAATTTTATTATTTTAGAATTCATGAAAAAGATTTAGAGGGGAGAAAGAGTATAGAAGTACACAAAGGTCGTATCCCCAAAACATCTCTCGCTCAATTAGTAACGACAAGTCCTATTATTAAAAATGTGTTATCAAAAGCAAAGGCAGCAGCAGAAACGAAGGATCCTCTAGCTATTTGGGGTGCTCAGGGTGTTGGAAAGAAGTTTCTTGCTTCCTCTATCCATTCTGAGAGTGAATATCGAAATGATCAATTTGTGGAACTTTTCATTCAAAATGATTCATCAAGTGTCACCGATGAAATTGCGTTTTTTCTTTCTACCCTTCAAAGGACAACTGTTTATGTTTCAGGATTTGAACTTATTTCCCAAGAACGGCAAAAGGAGATTGTGGAACTCTTTACTAATAAACAAATGAGAGTTATCTATTCTTTTTCATTCGATCCTAATAAAAAGACCAGCCTATTCCATAAGGATGTAATAAATCGAGTGAATACAAACTCTATTTATATGCCGACCTTAAAAGAAAGAAACGAGGACTTAGGAGAATTAATTCGTTTGTTTGTGAGTATTTTTAATGCTCAATTTGGAAAACAAGTGGTGGGGATTAAGGAAGAGGCCCTAGAATACCTCAGAAATTTTTCTTGGACGGAAAATATTAAACAACTAAAGAGTGTCGTGAAGGATTTGGTCATTGCCTCGGAAGGGGATTACATTGATAGCCAGGTAATTAATAGCTTATCACTTGATAACTCTATGGTTAAAAAGGGGTCTGAAATTGATCTAACTAAATCGTTAGAGGAAATTGAAAAGGAAGTAATTCTTAAAGTTCTTAAAGAAGAAAATATGAATCAAACCAAAGCTGCTAAGCGTTTGGGAATTAATCGTACTACCTTATGGAGGAAAATAAATTAACGTTGCAATTTGCAACGTTAATTTATTTTTATTATTTTTTCGCATAAAACCATTGCAATAATGAACACGAGTATATATAATCACATTTGTAAGCGCGTTACATTTTGAAGGAAAACGAAAGTGTTGCATTTTTAATCTATTATTATTTTTTTATCATAGGAAAGAGCGTTTTCATTAGAGTGTAAGCGCAAATAAAAACAAAGGGGATATTACAATGAAAATTAAACAAACGTTGGATAGAATTCCAGGCGGAATGATGGTAGTACCTTTATTGCTGGCTGCTACTATTAATACATTTGCTCCAAATCTACTTCGAATTGGTAATTTTACAGAGGCTTTATTTGTTAATGGAGCAGGAACGCTTATTGCACTGTTCTTACTTTGTGCAGGGGCTCAAATTAATGTTCGGAATATCGGAGTATCAGTTAGTAAAGGTGCCACTCTTCTTTTTGTTAAATGGGTAGTGGGTGCAATTGTTGGTTTATTAGCCTTTATGATGGCAGATGCAAATGGTTTGTTCTTTGGATTAGTTCCTATGGCTATTATTGCCGCCATGACAAATAGTAACGGTGGCTTATACATGGCTTTAGTTGGTCAATATGGTAAGGCAGACGACAAAGCAGCTTATTCACTTTTAGCCCTAAATGATGGTCCTTTCTTAACAATGGTAGCGTTGACGATTTTCGGTACAATGGGATTTGTTGAAGGGATGTTCTCAGCAACAGCATTTATTTCTGTGTTACTTCCAATCGTAGTCGGTTTTATTCTTGGTAATCTAGATGGGGAAATGAGAGAATTCTTTGCAAAAGGTAGTGACATGTTAATTCCGTTCTTTGCCTTCGCATTAGGTATGGGGATTAACTTCCAAGCAATTATCTCAGGTGGTTTAGCTGGTATTGCCATTGGAATCATGACTGTATTACTAACAGGTTCAGTATCATACTTCGTTTTCAAAGCACTTAAATGGAACCCAATTGTAGGTGCTGCTGAAGGATCCACAGCAGGAAATGCGGTTGCTACACCTGCTGCGATTGCAGCGGCAAGCCCAGCATTTGCCGCGAACGTTGAATTAGCGACAGTTCAGGTTGCTGCTAGTGTAGTAACAACAGCTATTCTTTTACCACTGTTTGTTGCTTTTCTTGTGAAACGTTTAGAGAAAAAGGGTAAAACAGCATCAACTAATTTCCAATAAATAAATTAGAGGAACCATTCATTTTTCTGAATGGCTTTCTCTATTATTTCAATCTATTAAAATATAGGATAATTGTAGTTATTTATTGACAGTAAGGAGTGCAAACGATGAAATTAGCCATTATTGCAGATGATTTAACGGGAGCTAACGACAGTGGAGTACAGCTAGCCAAGTTCGGTTTGAAAACATCTGTACTATTTGGACTAGACAAAAATGCTGTTCATGAATCAGAAGCTGTCGTCTTTGATACAGATAGCCGTTCAATTGAGAAAAATGAAGCGTATAATAGAGTTTACGAGATTATGGAATTCCTTAAAAACCAAGGATTTAAAAACATTTACAAAAAAATTGATTCAACAATGAGAGGGAATCTAGGTAGTGAGATTGATGCGGTTTACGATACATTAAAACCAGACTTTGTTTTCGTTGTTCCTGGGTACCCTAAAAATGGGAGGACTGTATTAAACGGTCATCATTACTTAAATGGGATTCCTCTAAATGAAACGGAAATCGCCAATGATCCCAAGACGCCGGTTACTGAATCTCATATCCCTACTCTTTTAAAGCAACAAACGAATCGATCTGTTGGTCTTATTGAGAAAGATATATTGCTAAAAGGGTCGGACATCATTCTAGAACACCTTGAGGAATTTGCAAGAAAAAATATTTCCTATGTTGTTGTTGATTCTGAAACAGAAGAAGATTTGGAACGAATTTTAAAATATACAAGAGGATTAAACCTTTACATCACATGGGTAGGTTCTGCAGGTCTAGCAAATTATCTTCCTGGGTATTACGAAATGGAAAAGACAGATAAACAAGTAGTCATTCCCAAACATAATAAACCTATACTAACTGTTGTTGGAAGTGTGAATAAAAATTCTAGACACCAGTTAAGTGTTGTACTAAAGAAAGATGGAGTTACCGGAATTAAAGTGGAATCCTACAAAGCTGTTTCGTGTGAAGAGGAAAGAACAACAGAAATCACAAACGTGGTAAAGGCAGCGAGAGATGCGGTCAAAAACGGTTTTGATGTTGTCATATATTCTACTGGTAAAACAGAAGATATAGAAAAAGCTAGAAAAACTGGTCAAGAAAATGGCTTTAATTATACAGAGACGAGTAATGCAATCGTCAAAATGCTGGGTGAAATAAGTGCCGCATTAATTGAGGAGAAGCTATTTAATGGGATTGTAATGACAGGCGGGGACACTGCAAAACAAGTATGTGAAATATGGGGTGTAAAAGGCTTTTATCTGCATGATGAATTGGAGATAGGTGTGCCTATTTCAACATTTATCGGTATTGATGACATCTTTGTCATTACAAAAGCTGGTGGTTTTGGAAAAGAAACGGTGTTTGTTCACGCAATTGATAAGTTAAAAGGAGTGTTATAAATGAAACCAATTATAGGAATTACTATGGGAGATGCTGCAGGGATTGGCCCAGAGATCATTGTTAAATCGTTAATGGACAAGGATATTTATGATCAATGCCAACCAATAGTGATAGGTGATGCGAAAATCCTAGAGAGAGTAAAACCAATTGTTAAGGCTGATGTACAAATCAATGTGATTCATACTGTATCTGAAGCAAAAAATGAATTTGGTATCATTGATGTCATTGATTTAGACTTACTTCCTGTTGATTTGCCATTCGGTCAAGTATCTGGTGAAGCGGGAAATGCAGCTTATCAATACATTGCCAAAGCTGTAGCCTTAGCAAAGGAAAAAGAAATCAATGCCATCTGTACTGCTCCACTAAACAAAGAGGCTATGCATAAAGGTGGTCATCTATATCCTGGTCACACGGAAATACTGGCGAAATTGACAGACACAGAAGACTTTTCAATGATGCTGACAGCACCGAACTTAAAAGTAATCCATCTCACTACTCATGTCGGTTTGATTAAAGCAATTGAAATGATTAATCCAGAGAGAACTTATAAGGTAATAAAATTAGCACATGAAACTCTATCAAGAGCAGGAATTAAAAACCCAAGTGTTGCTGTTTGTGGTATCAATCCACATGCTGGTGAAAATGGACTTTTCGGTAATGGTGAGGAAGAAGAAAAACTAATTCCTGGAATCGAAAAGGCTAAGGCAGAAGGAATTAATGCTTCTGGACCGCACCCAGCAGACACTCTATTTTTCCGTGCGGCTCGTGGCGACTTTGATATTGTTGTGGCATGTTATCATGATCAAGGTCACGCACCGATTAAGGTTATGGGGATTGAAGATGGTGTAAACATTACGGTAGGATTAAAAGGCGGGGTTATCCGTACATCCGTTGACCATGGTACGGCCTTTGATATTGCCGGAAAAAACATTGCTGATTCAAGGAGTATGAAAGCAGCTATAAAGTCAGCAATTGAATTAGCACCAAGAGATTAATTATAGAAAGATCCTTTCTTAAATAAGAAGGGGTCTTTTTTGTGCAGATTTAGGTGGCCTATTAAATAATAATATAAAGCGATTTCAAAAATACATTGACCTTTCTGAAAATAATAATAAAATAATTACATATAGACTTTGTTTGTTGAATGAATAAACATTGTTGAATTAGAATCAGGTATACTACCCTGTGGTTATAATTATAACCAAAATGCTCTCATTAGATTGGCAGCAGGTGTCATTTATGAAGATTTCACTAGTTATATGTCATATAAATTGTATCCATAGGAGAGATAGGTAACGATGACAGAAAGTAGATTAATAAAAAATGACGATAGTAATGATGTTTTCAAGGCACCAAAAGACCCAGCAGCAAAACGGGATAGCTTTTTCGTCATGTTTGAGAAAGTTATAGAGGCAACTCCCCGTAATGAAGGTAAACCCTCGCAGGAAATCTATTTAGACGCAGAAAGATTAAAAAGTATTGCAAAGCTTGTAGGTGGCGTGAGTGATGAGCAAATTTTAACTCTCCTCGACGATTGTAAGGGATTTCATAAGCTGGTTCACAGTATAGGTATAGTAATTAAAACAGGAAATGAAAATGCAGGAAAAATCAATTTTGTGTTACATAATTATGGAAAACGAAAAAAATATGAAACTGGAACACTACTAAGAATAGCTTGTCCAACAGATGGAACTGAAATGGTAGTAGAACTCGGGGATTTCCAATGGTCCCAGGATGACGATGTTCCCGGTAAATTTGCTTTTGAATTTGACCATCCGGGTGAACTAGCAACAGTAAGTGTCAAATTTTATCTGCATGATGCCTATAAGGTACCTGAGATATCGCCGGAACCGCCGATCGCATTTGGTTCTAAAGGGTACCAGGCTATGATTAGAAAGTCCCTTTTAAGCAAGGGAAACAATCAAAGATTAAAAGCGGCAATTGAAAAAGCAGAAAGAGGCGAGGATGTTACCATCGCATATATAGGCGGCTCCATTACTCAGGGGGCTGGAGCAAAACCAATCCATACTCAATGTTATGCTTATCAATCTTATTTGAAATTCAGAGAAATGTTTGGAAAAGGTGAAGGGGAGAATATCCATTTTGTGAAGGCGGGAGTAGGAGGTACACCATCTGAGCTTGGGATGATTCGGTATGACCGGGATATTTTAAGAAATGGAACAGTAGAGCCGGATATCGTGATTGTTGAATTCGCAGTCAATGATGCAGGTGACGAAACAAATGGAATTTGTTATGAGAGCCTCTGTTTAAAAATACTTACTTCGGAAAACAAACCAGCGGTTATTTTATTATTCAGCGTGTTTGAAAATGATTGGAATCTGCAAGATAGGCTATCTCCTATAGGCAGGCATTATGACCTTCCAATGGTAAGTGTAAAGGATGCCGTGGCAGAACAGTTTAGGCTTACAAAGGAAGAGGGAAACATTATAACCAAGAGGCAATTCTTCTATGATATCTATCATCCAACAAATGACGGTCATTCTATTATGGCTGATTGTCTTTCTTATCTATTTTTAGAAACGAAGAATTCGAGTAGAGATATAAATGACATTGTAATAGATAAATCGCCGGTTATCGGTAATAGTTTTAAGGATGTTCAGTTGCTTGACAGGAAAGACAACATAATTGATGCAAGGATAAAATTCGGCAGTTTTTCAGAAACAGATGACGATTTGCAGATGGTAGAGATGGATGCTAACCCTTTCGTTACTCCTCAGTTCCCGAATAACTGGATGCGTACAGCTGCAACCGGGAATGAAAGTTTCCAACTGACGATAAACAGCAAAAGTCTCATTCTTGTGTTTAAGGATTCAGGAAATAGTGAGTTTGGTACTGCGGATATTTATGTGGATGGCCAACATATAAAAACCGCCGACCCTCATGAAGTTAACTGGACTCACTGCAATGCTGTAATCCTGTATCAGGAGAATGTACGCCGGGAACATCAGGTAGAAATCAAGATGGCTCCCAAGAATGAAGACAAATGTTTTACCATTTTGGGATTCGGATATACCTTGTAGCTTTTCTTGCTCCTGCTAGGACTGAATTTATAATATAGAACAAATATAGATTTTAAGAGAGGGTTTTTTGATGGAATTTGTAATCACTCAAGAAATGTTAAAAAATGAATCTGCTGCAGATGATCATACATCCATATTAGGTTCATTATTTTTTCAGGAAAAAGAGGCTTTTAGCGGTGTCAAAAAAATAGCCAGCAAGGTTATGCATGATGTGGAGTTAGTTTTCGGATATGCACCACAAGCAGCCACGGACATAAAGAAGCTTGGAAAAATGGCAGTTTTGTATGGAACGGTGAATCATAGCCCGATACTTCATGAACTTGAAGAAAAAAAGATGATTGATTTATCAGAGGTTACAGGGAAGAGAGAAGTATATCTCTTTCAAGTGATTGACCATCCCTTTGAAGGCGTTGAAAAAGCACTTGTCATTGCGGGAAGTGATAAACGTGGTACGATATACGGTCTATTCCATTTATCCGAGCTGCTTGGAGTTTCTCCGTTGGTGGATTGGTGCGGGGTGAAGCCGCAGTGTAAAGTTTCATTTTCTTTGAGTGGAGACTTAAAATACGTATCTAAAGAACCATCTGTACGTTACCGTGGCTTTTTTATCAATGATGAATGGCCGGCCTTTGGAAACTGGACGATGAAGAATTTTGGCGGTTTTAATGCAGAAATGTATGACCACGTGTTTGAACTGCTGCTAAGATTAAAGGGAAATTATCTCTGGCCAGCCATGTGGTCAGCACGTTTCAGTGATGATGGACCTGGCTTGGCAAACGCAGAACTGGCGGATGAATATGGAGTCGTAATGGGGGCATCCCATCATGAACCTTGTCTCCGGTATGGAGAGGAATATAAATATCTGCGTGGAGAGAACTCGATTTATGGTGATGCTTGGAATTTCATTACAAATAGAGAAGGGATTACAAAGTTCTGGGATGATGGTTTGAAGCGCAGCGGCAAGTTTGAAAATGTCATTACGGTTGGTATGCGCGGAGAGGCAGATACTTCAATCATGGGTAAAGAAGCTTCACTGGCTGACAATATCCAATTGTTACGAGAAGTGCTGCAGACACAAAACCAGCTGATACGAGATAATATTAATCCTAATCTTTCAGAAGTACCAAGAATGCTGGCGTTATATAAAGAGGTGGAACCATTCTTTTACGGAGATAAGGATACACCAGGGTTAATGAACTCTGAGGAGCTTGAGGATGTGATTCTGATGCTCTGTGATGATAATCATGGCAACCTGCGGACGCTGCCAACAGAAGAAATGCGTAACCATAAAGGTGGATATGGTATGTATTATCATTTCGATTATCACGGCGGACCCATTTCGTATGAATGGATAAACAGTTCTTACCTTCCTAAGATATGGGAGCAAATGAGCATGGCTTACGACTTCGGAATCCAGGATTTATGGATTGTGAATGTAGGTGATATTGCAACACAGGAATTCCCGTTATCTTTTTTCATGGATTTGGCTTATGATTTTGAAAAATGGGGAACAAGTGCGATTAATAAAACAGAACTTTATACTAAGCGATGGATTCAAAAACAGTTTGATAGTGTTTTCTCTGAGGATAATAGGCAAAAGGTATTTGAGCTGCTTACAGGTTATACAAAGATTGCTCATAATCGCAGACCAGAGCACATGAATGGAGAAGTATATCATCCGGTTAACTACAAGGAAAGTGAGGAATCATTACAGCAAATAGATTACCTTTTGGATATTGCTGATGAACTATATAAGCTTGTGGAGCCTGAGAACTTACCAACTTATTTCTCACTCGTTTATTATCCTGCTGTAGGAAATCTGAATTTACAGAAGATGTGGCTGTTAACCGGCAAAAATCATTATGATGCCAAGCTGGGTAAAATGGAAGCAAACAGACTGGCGGATCGGGTTAGGGAATGTTTGAAAAGAGATAGGGAGCTCGTAGAAGAGTATCATACCATTGATAATGGTCGTTGGTACGGAATGGGACTTTCTGAGCACATTGGTTTTATCAATTGGAACGAAGAGGGATGCAAGTACCCAATTCTATTGAACGTCTTACCTGTTAGTAAGCCAAGACTTGTGGTCACGGTGGATGGGACGGAACAGTACACAGAGGGTCCTGCATGGCATAATAATAAAGTTTATTTAAATGACTTCCTGCAGCCGGATGTTGAAGAAGCTTCATTTACGATTTCGAGTTTAAGTGATTTGGCTGCGGATTTTACGGTTACTAGCAAAAATCAGTGGCTGACAATTTCTAAGACGAGCGGCAGCTTAGATGGCAAAGAAAAAACAATGGAAGTAATTAAAGTGAAGATTAATCGTAATGCAATGAATGACGAGACAGAAGGCAGTATTGTCGTGGAGATGCCATGTGGTACCTGTACCATCATTGTAAACGCCATACAGGCTGATTTCAGTAAACTGCCTGAAATGACTTTTGTTATGACCAATGGATATATATCCATAGAAGCTGAACATTATTATATGAATAAAGAAGCAGCGAATCAGCAGGGTGATGTTAACCGATTTGAGGTGCTGCACGGATATGGCAAGACATTATCTGCCCTGAAGGCATTTCCTGCAACGAGATATTTTACTGCAGGAAAGGACGCGCCTTATTTAGAGTATCATTTTGTAGTACAAGAAGCTGGAGCATATGAGTTGGAGTTATATATGCAGCCTTCTAATCCGGTCACTCAAGATAGTACGTTATTCTGTGGAATACAGGCAAATGAGGATGACATTAATATGGTTAATATTCTCCCGGAAGGATACCGAGTTGATGATCAAAATTGGGCAGCAGGGGTGCTGAATAACATCCGCAGGCATTGCAGCAGCATAAATTGTAAGGAAGGATTAAATACCCTTCGAATTTATGCGGTGAGCCCAGGATTTGTATTGGAGAAGCTGGTAATCTATCCGGAAGGGAAGAAACCTGCAAATAGCTATCTGGGGCCGACGGAAACTTATTATATAGGGAAATAGAAATCTCGGGAATGAAAGGTGCGGGGTTGAATAAGACGACATAAAACAGACAATCTTATCATATTTATCATCAATGAGAGGTTAAAGAGGTGAAAATATGTTACGCAATGCTGGCAGAAGATTCATCTGGTTTCTGATCGGAAGTTCAATCTTTGCTGCCTTTATAGGGTATGTCCTGTATAAGGCTGGTCTCATATCATTTCAAGGTCCTCCTCCAAAGTCTCAAAGAGCATTGAATAATAATGAGCGTATACGAAATAGAAGAGTTGGCAGAATACGAGTTACTTAAGAGGTACTTATCTGTACCTACAAAGATAGACAAATATTAAGCTTGTTGGCAGAGTGACAGCTAGAGTAAAATAAGCGGAAATTTTCCGCTTATTTGGATTATGGAGCTCGTTTCGGGGTAAATAAGCGGAGGTTTTCCGCTTATGCAAAGCAAAATCGCCTTATCTCAAATATATTGAGTCGATAGACGGAAATTCTCCGTCTATTTATGCTTTTATTAATTAAATTTATGAACTAAACGGAAATTCTCCGTCTATTATCAGCTCGGATGCTTAACATGACTCCCTTATTTTCCATGTTAAAAGTCAAGTCCTGATAATTGTGTAAATTCAAAAGTACCTGTTTTCAGCTTCACCTTTGCTTATTCTCTATCCATACCCTTACATTTTTTTTGACGAAACTTCCATGGTTTTTTATCTTCATATCCGGGGAGGGTTGTCAAAGGCTTTTCACTTTGACAACCCTCCTCGGATATGTAATCATTCCATGATGGAAGTGAGTCGAAAATAAGAGTTTTATTTGTTATTAATTATTATCTTTCTCTTGGAGTATTCCTCCTGGTATTGCATGAGAACAGCACCAATCAATCGAAAAGCAGATTGTGTATTGGGGAA